>NZ_PQMB01000009.1 GCF_002918555.1 Citrobacter amalonaticus | reverse complement strand
CTACACCGTCTTGTATTACATCATTGAACCGGGATTTGTTTGTAAAACAGTCATGGGATGTTGTTGGCAGGAAACAGTATAAAAAGCAGTTTCTTGAACATCTCTATGATGTTGCTGCGGATTCCATTGCATTACCGTTGTCAGAAGATTCTCTGGCAGTGACCACGTTCAGATTACAACTTCATCGTTATGTCGGGCTTGGGGGTGCGGACGAATTCCTGGACCGTCAGGAGTTAATTTATGCATTCATACGAGGATCGTATCCGGGCCGTCGAACTCTATTACCGATACGGTAAAAAGACCTCTGCGGTTGTCAGAGAGCTGGGATATCCGTCCACAAAGCAACTCAGGCGTTGGGTTCAGATTTATGAAGAGAAGGGCGATTTACCCAGAGATTTAAAGCCAAGGGAGCGCTATTCACGTGCGCAGAAAATTGCTGCTGTTGAGCATTATCTCACTCATGGTGGATGCCTGTCGTTCACTCGTCGCGCCATCGGTTACCCCAGCAACGAGGTTCTCAAATCCTGGATTCAGAAGTTTTACCCTAACAGCCGTCCTTTGGTTATTCGCTCAGGCACGAATAAATGCTTCAGTCCGGAAGAAAGGTCTCAGGCCGTTCGTGAGCTCTGTAGCAGGCGCGGAACCGCGCGTAAAGTGGCACAAAGCATAGGCGTCAGCGTTCCGGTCCTGTACAAATGGAAGAAAGACCTTATCAGTGACGAGGCTTATCGCTCCATGCGCAAACGAAATAGCGTTTCTCACGACAAAAAACAGGATGAGCTGCAGGAAGAAATCCAGCAGCTCAGACAGCAGATTCATCAACTGCAGCTCGAACGTGACATACTGACAAAAGCGAATGAACTGATAAAAAAAGACGTGGGCATCAGCCTTCTGACCCTGAAGAACAGGGAGAAAACCCAGATCGTTGATGCCCTTAAGGAAACGTATCCCGTTACTGAGTTACTGAACGTTCTGCAACTTGCCCGTAGCTGCTATTTTTACCACAAAGCCAGCCAGCGCCTGCATGATAAGTATGCGGAAATACGCGTGATCATGGCTGATATCTTTGAAGAGAATTACCGCTGTTACGGCTACCGGCGTCTTCACGCGATGCTTCGTGGTAACAACAGGGTTATTTCTGAGAAGGTCGTCCGCAGACTGATGGCAGAAGAACAGCTCGTAGTTAAGCGTACGAGGCGACGGCGATACAGTTCTTACTGCGGAGAAATCAGCCCGGCACCGGAAAATCTGCTCGCCCGGGATTTTAGTTCCTGCAGGCCAAATGAAAAGTGGCTGACCGATATTACCGAGTTCCAGCTTCCGGCTGGAAAAGTCTATCTGTCGCCGGTTATCGACTGCTTTGACGGCCAGGTAGTGAGCTGGTCGATAGGAACACGTCCGGACGCGACGCTGGTGAATACCATGCTCGATGATGCGCTCGATACGCTGAACGCAAATGACAAACCGGTGATACACAGCGATCGGGGTGGCCATTATCGATGGCCGGGCTGGCTTGATCGTATCAACAGATTCGGACTTATAAGGTCTATGTCGCGCAAAGGATGCTCGTCGGATAATGCGGCGTGTGAAGGCTTCTTCGGGCGGGTCAAAAATGAAATGTTCTACGGCAGAAACTGGGCAGGCATCACGCAGGAAAAATTTATCTGCTTCCTGGACAGGTACATACGCTGGTATAACGAGAAGCGCATCAAGTTATCATTGGGTGCAATGAGCCCGGTGAAGTACCGGCAGCATCTTGGGATCACAACATAACAGTCCAGGAAAACATCCGCAGCCCCGTACCGCATCGTGCAGAAGATCGGCGCCAAGCCCTTTGCCCCGAAATGCAAGATCGACGGCCAGACGAGCAAGTATGATTACGGGTATAGGATCAGGCATGTTACGACGCAGACTACCGGTGGCTTCGGTGTGGTTGACGCTACCTGTTGCCAGCGAGTAAAAACCAACCACCTGTTTCGTGTCTTTCTTACAGACAACAAACGTCCTGGCAGCACCGATAGTCTGATTTTTTATCCCTCTTTGCTTTAACCATTCATCGAGCACAGCCTCTCCGCTTACAAACTCCGCCAGCTGATGGGAACCAGATAAAGGTTCTGGTGCAGTTATTCGTCCCACTGAGTTTTCCTTGCAAGCAGCTTATTGATGGCTGGATCATCTCTGACCGGAGTATCGAGCATACCGATGAATTCGGCATATTGTTCATCATTAAAATTGAATACCCGACGATCGAGAATGACATTCTCTGCAGCCTGGCACGCCATTTCCAGGATAAAGTCTGTGCGTGATTTGTGAAGGATTTCTGCGGCGGCATCGATAAGTGCCCGCTGGGATTCCTTCGCTCTAAGATTGAGCTGAACATCTGATTTCATACATTGAACCTCTTGTATAGCAATTGCTTTACAAGCATAGCATAAGGGTTATGTATAGCAAATACTATACACTGCAATGTCAAACACATTCCTCCTTCCGCAGGCCCCATGACAGGCGGTAACCCCCGTACCCAAACCGAATGAGTCGTGATGTCTGGCTGTACAATGAATAACCAGCAGCAATGCTGAATTACCGGGCGGCTCAAACCGTCTGGAAAAATCACGGTTTTAAATGTGATGGACGATGCCCGCATCATGACAACGTAGCAATTCGTTCATAGCGGGGAAAAGTAACGACTTTCCTGGCGAGATTTTAGTATTAATGTGCCTGAATTATTTGATATTTTTTAAATCGCGATTTAAATTTCAGTTCATCCCCATAAATAAAAACCGAATAATTCAGAATAATACATTTAAGTTTTTCACATTTCTGCCGTATAAGAGCAGGAATATTCTATTTTTCAAATAGCAACCAGCCGTTACTCTGTTGATACTCCAACCTTACTGAAGTATTATATAGTAATACCCCTCATGTTTTCATAACTTTATGTCGAAAAGACGTAACATTACAAACAACTAGTTCATGATAAAGTTGATGGATTATAGATCTCACATTTATAATCGTCTGTTTTTTCAGCCAGGACGCCGGAGATGAGTAGTGAGTAACTCGAGTAAAAGGCAGGTAAATTTTAGCCGAACGTTGAACTTAAGCTTTTTGATAATATTTATGATGTTTATTGCTTTTTGTTTTTTCATTGCACAAAAACAACTGGATGACATCCGTAAATCTTATCATAAAGTTAACAACACCTTTGTTTACAACTTTGCTCGTGGTCAAACTGAAAATACGCTGCAAATGATGGAGCACTCAATCACATCGATGTCAAAAGTGCTCACCAGAGACGGCAGCTTTACCGATCTTAAAAGCGTTAGCGACTCGACGTTCAAAGATAACTTACTCAGGGCTCTGTCACTCCTGCCGGGCGTCTCTAACATTTCTCTTATCGATAAAAACGATGAGATTTTGACTATCCCCTCTCACTTTTCCAGCCATGAAAACCAGGGGGCAACGCTTCGTGAATTACCGTGGTATATAAATGATTCGTCATCATTTTCATCTATTACCTATAGCCAGCCTTATTTAGATCTGTATACCGGCGAACGTAAAGTTAACATTTCAGTTCCAACTTACGATAAGCAAGCAGTTATGACGGCTATTCTGTCATTTGAAGTTGATATTAAAAAAATGGGCCACGCCCTGCGCCAGAAAGTGACGCCGCTGGAAGGTGAATCCTTTATCGTTACGCGGAAAGGCGGCGTGGTTATTCATCCAGACCCGTCACTTAAAAATGAAGTATTGGTCCCGGAAAATGTTATTGCAAAAATGCGTAACGCGTCGGGATTCGTCTATGACAAAGATAACAAAAATTACTTTTACTACTATTCCTATACTAATCCCGACTGGTTGTTCATTTATAAGGTTGAAGAAAAAATACTCTCCGCGATCGTGTGGGAAGAAAGCTCGAAAGTTATCTATGCTCAGGTCATTTCGGTTGTGATGATCATCATTTGTTGGCTTCTCGTGCAGTCGGTAATGAAAAATATGTTTATGCGCGTGATCTCCAGCATCAATTCGGGTACGCCGTTCAATGCGACCGAAGAAGTAATGGCGCAGGAATTAATTAACAATAGCCAAAAAGTAGAGACCTTCCGCAAGCAGTCCACGACGGACGAGCTTACCGGCCTGCTTAACCGCCGGGCGTTCGATGAGAAACTGGCGCAAAATGTCATATCGAAAAAACCGTTCTGTCTGGCAATGGTGGACATCGATAACTTCAAATCGCTCAATGACACCTATGGCCATATCTTCGGTGATATCGTGCTTCGCAAAGTAGCGGAAGCCGGCATGAAGGTGGTCGAATTCAGCGGCGCGCTACTCTTCCGCTACGGCGGGGAAGAAATGGCCGTGGTCTTTGAAAGCGACGACCCGGAATGGGCGGAAGAACAACTCAATCAATGGCGCGTCGCGGTCGAAGAACACGACTGGCGTGAAAAGGGTCTGAAAGTGACATTCAGTGCGGGGATGGGCAGCTGGGAACGCGAAGATCCCGAGGCCTTCATTGCCCGCATTGATGCTTTGCTGTATGAAGCAAAACATCAGGGTAAAAACCGCGTGATTTGTGCTCCCCGTCACGACGAAGAGGAAGGCAACGAAGAAGCATAATTCAGGCAGTCCGGCGCTAACCGTATCTTCTCCGCCATCCCTTCTGAAGCGGCATAGCAAAATGCTATGCCGCTATTTTTCACCGAACTGAATTCCCCTTTTGCCATCATGGTCACATTCGTTTGTCATGGATATCACGTTTTTTCCCTGATAAAACCGCCCGGAAGCTCTCGTTAAGAGGGGATAATATCTTTGTGTTTATTTTTTTCTGTCACTTTTCCGCCAAAAAAATTTCAGTAATTTCATTTTCCACCGATGTTTATTCTAGACGGCAGCACGAAATGCCTGCCTCCAGAGCAATCATCAAGGAGAAGACATGTCTCAAGTTATCAATACTAACGCCCTCAGCCTGGTTGCTCAGAACAACCTGAACAAATCTCAGTCCGCTCTCGGCACCTCCATTGAGCGTCTATCTTCCGGTCTGCGTATCAACAGCGCAAAAGATGATGCTGCCGGCCAGGCTATCAGCAACCGTTTCACCGCCAACATCACCGGTCTGACCCAGGCGTCACGTAACGCCAACGACGGTATCTCCATCGCACAGACCACTGAAGGCGCGCTGAACGAAGTCAACGATAACCTTCAGAACATCCGTCGTCTGACCGTTCAGGCTCAGAACGGCANTTGAGCGTCTATCTTCCGGTCTGCGTATCAACAGCGCAAAAGATGATGCTGCCGGCCAGGCTATCAGCAACCGTTTCACCGCCAACATCACCGGTCTGACCCAGGCGTCACGTAACGCCAACGACGGTATCTCCATCGCACAGACCACTGAAGGCGCGCTGAACGAAGTCAACGATAACCTTCAGAACATCCGTCGTCTGACCGTTCAGGCTCAGAACGGCACCAACTCCGAGTCTGACCGTAAATCCATCCAGGACGAAATCAACGCCCGTCTGGAAGAAATCAACCGTATCTCCGAACAGACCGAGTTCAACGGCGTGAAGGTTCTGAGCGCTGACCAGACTCTGGGTATTCAGGTTGGTTCCAACGACGGCCAGACCATCGACATCAACCTGAACAAAGTGGACTCGTCCACTCTCGGCATGACAGGCTTTGACGTCACCAGCGTCGCGACCCATGTCACCGCTGGTGCGAGCGTTGTGCAAGGTGGCGAAAGCTTCAAGCTGGATGACGCTGCGCTGGCGGCTATGAAAACGGCTTCCGAGTTAGACAATGCGGAAATCTACTCCACCACCGACGCGGGCGGTAACGTGACTTACTTCGCGGTAGGTCAGGATGAAGATGGCGACACCGTGGCTACGACTATTAAAGTTGACCTGAGCGAAGATGCGCTGGCAGATAAATTCGATGTTGGTGTAGACGTCACCGCGACTCATCTGGCCATGACCACTCAGCTGGACACCATCGACCAGGCCATGGCTCAGGTTGACGAACTGCGTTCTTCCCTGGGTGCCACCCAGAACCGTTTCGATTCTGTTATCAGCAACCTGAACAGCACCGTTAACAACCTGTCCGAATCCCGCTCCCGTATCCTGGACGCGGACTTCGCTTCTGAAGTGTCTGAAATGAGCCGCGCGAATATCCTGCAGTCTGCCGGTATCTCCGTTCTCTCCCAGGCAAACCAGGTTCCGCAAAACGTACTGTCCTTGCTGCGTTAAGTTGGCAGTCATAAATGATGAAATCCGGAGCGAGAAGCTCCGGATTTCTTGTCTGAAGGCTAACTGAGGTACATCTCTTTACTCTGGATCAATACCATGTTAAATCGTGTTAAAATCTCTACCAGCTTAATCATCCTTCTGGTCATCCTGCTGACATTTCAGGTTCTTTCTTCCGGTCTTTCCATCCGAGCGCAAAGTACGAGCAATGATGCTCTGGAGACAATGACACGCCTGAATAATCGTGCTGACTTTATTAACCAGGCATGGGCCTCAATGCTGGAGTCGCGCGTCACTATTAACCGTAGCTCCCGCTCCTTAACGCAGGAAAACAACCA
Organism: Citrobacter amalonaticus; assembly: GCF_002918555.1. Classification (GTDB taxonomy): domain Bacteria; phylum Pseudomonadota; class Gammaproteobacteria; order Enterobacterales; family Enterobacteriaceae; genus Citrobacter_C; species Citrobacter_C amalonaticus_A. Next base: position 162,493 of record NZ_PQMB01000009.1, on the reverse strand, counting down.
GTCTACAGACCCTCAGGTTCGTGAGCTTCTGATTCAGGCCGAATCAGAGTTAAAAGATTCTCAACGTTACTGGAATGACTTCCAGAACGCCCCCTCTAACCCATTAGTTACAACAGGCATTGTTGATACGTTGGCCAAAGATTTCGACGCTTACGCCAAAGGCCTTTCTGAGGTGATTCAACTCCTAAAAACCAATGATATTAATGGTTTTCTGGAATACCCGACTCAAGTTCATCACGACGCTTTCGAGTCATCACTGAGCGAGTATCGTAAAGAAGTCGAGCGCATTTCAAACTATCTGGCGACGCAGACCGAGCAATCATCCAATACCGCGTTCTGGTCTACCCTGGGCCTCTTAATGGTAACGACCTCCATTATCATCATCAGTTTGTACGGCATTAAAACCATTCTGATTGCGCCGATGAACAAGATCCTCGACGGCATTAAGAGCATTTCCGGAGGCGATCTCATCACATCGATAGGTGTTGAAGGCACCAACGAGATGGGGCAAATTGCGACCCGTCTGCGCGACATGCAAAAAGCGCTGGCTAAAACGGTGGGTGAAGTCCGTACCGGTGCAAATGCTATCTATACCGGCGCGACGGAAATCGCGAACGGCAACAGCGATCTTTCTGCACGTACTGAACAACAGGCCGCTTCGCTGGAAGAAACCGCAGCCAGCATGGAAGAACTGACGGCGACCGTTAAGCAGAATGCCGAAAATGCCCAGCAGGCGAGTCAGCTGGCGCACAGTGCATCTGAAACCGCCGGACAAGGTGGGAAAGTGGTCGAAAATGTCGTAATGACGATGAATGATATTGCCGACAGCTCGCAGAAAATTGCAGAGATCACCAGCGTTATTGATGGGATTGCCTTCCAGACCAATATCCTGGCGCTGAACGCCGCCGTTGAGGCTGCCCGCGCCGGTGAGCAGGGCCGGGGCTTTGCCGTCGTCGCCAGTGAGGTACGTAACCTCGCCCAGCGCAGCGCTCAGGCAGCAAAAGAGATCAAAACCCTCATTGATGAGTCCGTTAATAAGATCTCCTGCGGTGCCAAATTTGCGGAAAATGCCGGCGAAACGATGGGTGACATTATCAATGCTATCAGCAACGTCACTGACATCATGAATGAGATTGCCTGTGCTTCTGAAGAGCAAAGCAACGGCATTCAACAGGTCGGTATCGCTGTTGCAGAAATGGATCGCGTGACTCAGCAGAATACCTCCCTTGTGGAAGAGTCTGCTGCAGCCTCTGCTGAACTGGAAGCTCAGGCAAGCCGTCTGAATAAAGCCGTAGCCGTGTTCCATATCAGCGAAGGTTTACAGGACAGCTACGCGAATGAACTCTCTAACCGCACTGTCGAAAAAAAATCGCCGCGTGTTCTGGAAGGTTCTAAAACGCGCTCGCTGGTAACCACGGATAGCAGCAAAGAAAACGACAGCTGGGAACAGTTCTGATTTTCTGACCATCAGGGCCGGGAAAACGTAAGATAAAACGCCTCCCCCAGTGTTTCGGCACAGGGGGATTTTTTTTCTCAGAGCACGAGTAAAAGTCCTCCGGGCATCACGTCCGGAGAGTCAACCTTCACAGAACCGGCAAACCCACGCAATCTATCGGCGGTCTGAGACGGTACCGGTGAACCGGTCACCTTCACCCGTTCCCGCTAACCCAATTTGGCCCCTTGCCTCTGGTTTAGCACGGCAGGGTTACGCAAAAGAGAGGTATCGGACCGAACGAACCTGACAGAGGCATGAGAATATCGTCCCTGAATGGGATTTCTCACAGGCTAATGATAAATAAGGACATCGGGTGGGATTTGACTCTGCCCGCCCTGAAAGGACGGGAAAGGATAGCGCGGACGGCGTAGCCCTCCTTGGTTTTCAGTGAGGTGTCTGCTGCTGTTCGATGTACTGGCGCACGATGGAAATCGGCGCACCACCACAGGATGAAGCGAAGTAAGGGCTGGTATGAAATGCCCCGCCAGCTTGAGTACAAGCAGCTCTGGCGTGGCGGTCAGGTACTGGCTGTTCCGCCAGCGTACACAAGCCAGCGTTGCGCGTGCTGCGGTCATACAGCGAAAGAAAATCGCCTGTCACAAAGTAAATTCAGGTGTCAGGCGTGTGGATATACAGCGAACGCCGATGTAAACGGCGCTCGTAACATTTTAGCGGCGGGACACGGCCGTGCTTGCCTGTGGAGGGATGGTGCAGTCAGGCCGCCCGTTGAAGCAGGAACCCACCGAAATGATTCAGGCGACAGCCTGAACGTAGCAGGAATCCACGTCCTTCAGGGCATGGAGGATGTCAACCGTATTCGACAGCTTGATTTGACACTCCCCTCCCTAAAGGAAGGGGATTCTTGTTTCGCGGAGTCGAACCTAAACCACTTTAAGCGGCTTTAGGATTTACAGACTCTCCACAAGCTAACGCGGCCAGCCCGACCGCTTTTATATTCTTCGCGGCGTTTACGTCACGATCATGGTTAGCCCCACATTCAGGACATACCCACGAGCGAACGAACGTTAAGCGCCATTTTTGGCATGGTATAGCCGCAACCGCTACAGCGTTTTGAGGACGGGAAAAACTGGTCAATTGCGACCACTGATCGCCCCGACCATTCGCCCTTATATTCAAGCTGGCGAACGAATTCGCGCCAGCTTGCGTCTGCTATCGCTTTGGATAGTTTCGGATTGCGGATCATGTTTTTCACTTTCAGGGATTCGACGCAAACAACTTGATTCTCGTTAATGAGTTTGCGGGATAGCTTGTGCAAGTTATCCCGTCGGCAATCAGCAATTTTCGCGTGGATGCGGGCGACTTTGGCGCGGTTCGTTGAGCCTTTTTTCTTCTTGCTCAAACGGCGCTGTAGCAACGCGAGACGCTTCGCATATTTAGCGGTGTGGCGGAGATTGCCAGTTTTGAATCCGGTATCAGTGACGAACAAATCTGTTAAACCAACATCAATGCCGACCGTTTTCGCGGTGATCGGCAGTGATACAGGTTCAAACTCGCAGAGGCACGAAACAAAGTAGCGCCCCGCTGAATCTTTGGACACGTTGACGGTAGACGGCACGGACGGCAAAGGGCGCGACCAACGCACGTCTAAAGGCGTTTTGCTCTTTGCCATGTATAGCTTGCCGTCGCGGTATTTAAACGCGGCATCGGTCAGCGTAGCCGCCTGTTTATGGCGCTTGCTTTTGAAGGTCGGATATTTCGCCCGCCCTGCAAAGAAGTTGGAAAAGGCGGCTTGTTGGTGGCGTAGCGCTTGCTGTAGCGGGACGCTTGAAACGTCATTAAGCCAGGCAAATTCTGACTCTTTTTTCAGTGCGGTTAATCGTGCGCTGGCTTGCGTATAGCCGATCTTCTCTTGTCGGTCATAGTACGCGTCAGTGCGCCAGCGCAAGATGCTGTTATAGACAAAACGCACACAACCGAACGTTTGAGCCAAAAGCTCAACCTGATCGGGAGTAGGATAGAATCTGTATTTATATGCACGTTTCATGGCTTACATTTTGTGCTGCTTTATGTAAAAATCAAGAAACGATTAGGTAGAAGGTCAACGGCAAGCCTTATATCCCCGACCTAAAAGAACGGGGTTTTACGGCGCTTCTGGATAAAAAACGCCAGACAAGCTGGCGTTATCGTATTTCACTAAGGATTAGAACTCGGTCCAGGTGCCCTCTTCCGCACGTATTTTCTGTCTGGTCGACTGAGATTTTTTAGACGGCGTTTTCAGTGCAACGACAGGACGTTCTTCCCGCGCGGGCGGGTTTTCATCCACATGGAACACCGCGACGGTATCAAACAACGCCTTCGCCAGGTTATTCATGTCCCGGGTGATTTGCGCAGACTGCTCGACCAGCGTCGCATTTTGCTGGGTCGCGAGATCCATCTCGTTAACGGCCTCAGAAATCTGGCTGATCCCCGAACTTTGTTCCTTAGAAGCCTGAGTGATCTCCAGCATAATGTCGCTGACGTGGGTAACGGAAGCCACGATCTCCTGCATTGTGGTACCGGCGTCTTCAATCAATCGTGCGCCGTCATCGACATTTTTCATCGAGTCATTAATAAGCGAACTGATCTCTTTTGCAGCGTCAGCGCTGCGTTTGGCCAGATGACGGACTTCCGTTGCCACCACGGAAAAACCGCGCCCCTGCTCCCCGGCGCGGGCAGCCTCAACGGCGGCGTTCAGCGCCAGGATATTGGTCTGATTCGCAATTCCGTCAATCACATTATTGATTTCGGAAATTTTTCGCGCGCTGGACAAAATCTTATCCATCGTAATGACAACGTCTGACATCACCTCAGACCCGCTGCCCGCCGTGCTGCGCGCCTGCTGCACCAGGTCGTTCGCCTGGCGCGCGTTTTCCGCATTGTTGGCGACGATGGTTTTTATCTCTTCCATACTCGCGGCTGTCTGATGCAGTGCGCTGGCCTGCTGCTCTGTACGTGACGCTAACTCAAGGTTGCCGCGTTCAATGTTTACCGCTTCGTTATTCAGGTGATCGGACTTCAAACGAACCGAAGAGATCATGCTAATCAGTGAATCTTTCATCTCCTGCAAAGACACCAGCATCAAGCCAATTTCATTGCGCGATCCGATCTCAAACTGATGGTAAAGCTCGCCTTTGCCAATTTTTTGCAGCATCGTCGCGGTCAACGTAAGGCGCTGAAAAACATTACGTTTAATGATGAACCAGAAGTATACAGAGAGCGCCACGGCGGCACAGAGCAGAATAATAGCCACCATAATGTAAGAGGAGCGGCTGGCTTCAAACTCGTCTATATAGCGGTTGCTGCGCGTTTTGCTGTAGGTGGCGTACTCTTCAATGGCCTGGTCCAGCGCCGTTTCCCTCGCGCCATTATTGAAGCCGCTGTTAATATAAGCTTCCAGCTGTTTCAGGTTGCCGTTATACCCGTCAATCAGGTCATTGAAGCGCTGATAGATAGCCTGTGTCAGCTGCGCGCCGCGATCGTCGATCCCTTCAGCATGGTAAAAGGCATCGGCATATTTTTTAGCATTTCCGATACTGTCACGTACGGCAATGACTTTTCGATCGAGCAGCTCCTTGCTGGCATGGGTATCATTATGGACAAAGTTAAGGTCGCCTCTGGCCATGGTCAGATGGACACTCATTAAACGCAAATCGCGAAGTTTATCTGTGTCCGCTTCCAGATTGCTGAAAGTATCACTGACGTTATACATCGATTTAATCGAGTACAGCGAAACGGTAACAATACCGAGACACAGAACGAACAGTACCCCTTTTATAAGCGCAGAAATGCTATATTCTTTCATATATTACCCAGAGTCAGTGACAGATGGAGGTGATTAAAATTAATGTTGTTGTGCCATGGATATAAATCTAAAAAACACACCACGTCAGGAACTATTATTTTTATACGTCTGACATGTCGATCCTAATCATTCTCTCTGCGGATGCAATAATTATATCCTTCAGCAACCGGGGGAAAAGCGAGCAAAAGTGTGTGCAAAATAAATACAGAAAAATCATCCACCGCTTAGCATGATAATAATAACTGAGAGATGGTTAAAGATATCAGCCATCAGGCTCTCAATGAACGGCGACAGCGTATACATCTCCAGCGTCAACGCGGTCATTCCTGTCGACAGGGTTAGCGGGAAGCCCACGACAAAGATAGAGAGTTGCGGCGTCAGACGGTTCAGCAGGCCAAGCGTAAAGTTAATCGACAGCAGCAGGGTAATAATGGGCAAGCCTAACATTAACCCGCAGCGGAAAACTAACCCGGTGACATGGGCTAAATAATAAAAACCGCTGGTATCCACCGCAGCATCACTGTTTACGGGCAGGACGGTAAAACTTTCGCTGAGGATTGTTAAAAACCACAGATGGCCATTAAATGACAGAAACAACAGGGTCGCCAACAGATTCAGTATCCTGGCTATCACCGGCATATTGCCGCCGCCGGAAGGATCAAAAAAAGTCGCGAATGACAATCCCATTTGCAGGCCCATAATTTCACCCGCGGTTCTTACCGTAACAAAAATTAGCTGAACGGTTAATCCCATTGCTGCGCCAATCATTAACTGCTGCGCGGTCACCCATAATCCCTGATAGGAAATCATGACCAGATTTTCGTCGGGTAAATTACGGCTAATAAGGAACGCAATAATTATGGCGAGGCCAACCTTCACCTTTTTCGGAACTTCAGTCTCATTAAAAATAGGCGCGGTAGTGAAGATAGCCAATACCCTGAGCGTAGGCCAAAAAACATGGCTGATTTGCTGATACAGGCTCTCAACGGGCAGAGTAAGCATGACCCTAACCGATCATGTAGGGTAAGTTGCTGTACAACGTACGCATATAATCAAGAAAAAGACTCATCATCCACGGGCCGAGGCAAATCGCCACCGCCAGAATCATGAGGATCTTCGGAATGAACGACAGCGTCATTTCATTAATTTGTGTGGAGGCCTGCAAAATACTGATGGTCAAACCAGTCAGCAATGCAGTCACCAAAAGAGGCGCCGCAATCATCAGGCCGACCTTCACGGCCTGAAATCCCATCGCCATTACGCTTTCAGGTGTCATTTTTTATCCTGTCTAACTAAAGAAACTTTGAGCCAGCGAGCCCATTAACAGCTGCCAGCCGTCGACCAGCACGAAGAGCATCAGTTTGAACGGCAGTGAAATCGTCGCCGGAGGAACCATCATCATACCCAGCGCCATCAGGACGCTCGCGACCACCAGGTCGATAATCAGAAAAGGGATGAAGACGGTAAAACCAATCTGGAAACCCGTTTTAAGCTCGCTGGTGACAAACGCAGGCAGCAAAATATTCAGCGGTACGTCAGCAGGCGTATCGAAATTTTCAGACTTCGCAATACGCGTGTACAGCGCCAGGTCTGTTTCACGGGTTTGCGCCATCATGAACGACTTCAGCGGCACCACCGCACGATCCAGCGCGGTTTCAAGCGAGATCTTATCTTCAGTCAGGGGCACCCACGCGTCGCGATGAATATCATTAAACACCGGCGACATCACGTAAAACGTGAGGAACAGCGCCAGCCCAAGCAGTACCTGATTCGGCGGCGTTGAGGGCGTGCCAAGCGCATTTCGCAGCAGACCCAGCACGATAATGATTCGCGTAAAGCCTGTCATCATCAACAAAATGGCAGGTAAAAACGTAATCGAGGTCAGTAAAACCAGCGTCTGCACCGGAAGCGACCACGATTCTCCGCTGTCAGAGCGCGTCAGCATTAAATCGCTGTTTGCGGCCTGGGCGGGATCCACGGACAGCAGAAGTCCGATCGCCAGCAAAAGATGTACTGACAGCAGCGTCCAGCCGCTGCGAGACGGATGCCTGAACAAACTCATTCTGTTGGCTCCGTTTTGCGCTTTTTCAGCATATTGCTTAACACCGACTGAAAATCAATCGTGCGCGAGGCCACCGCATCCTGCGGCTCATCATCGCGTTTTTCCAGAGTGGCGAGACAGTTGATACTGGACGGCGTCACCCCCAGCAGCAGCCATTTGTCATCAACTTCGACAATAACGACACGTTCACGCTGCCCCAGCGACTGGCTACTTTTCACCGTAAGAAGTTTGTTGCCGCGAATCGCATGGGGAGCAAAACCAGCACGGCGCGCAATCCATGCAATGCCGGCGATAAACAGAATGATTAAGCATAGCGCGCCACCGACGTTGAAAAGAACAGAGCCTGGCGGGCTGTTATCGACATTAGGAATTGATGTTTGAATCTCAGTAAGGGTATGACTCTTCATTATCTACTCAAACGATGCATTCGCTCCGAAGGAGTAATAATGTCCGTGATACGGATACCGAACTTGTCGGATACCACCACCACTTCTCCCTGTGCGATCAAATAACCATTAATTAAAATATCCAGCGGTTCTCCGGCGAGGCCTTCCAGTGCCACAACCGACCCCTGGCTCAGGCTCAGTAATTCCTTCACAGTCATTTTTGTACGGCCTAATTCCACCGTCATTTTGACCGGAATATCGAGAATAAGGTCCAGATCCTGTGAAAAATGCGCAGCCAGATTATCTTTGGCGGAAAGCGGCGCCGCAGCACTGCTCTCAGTGGATAATTGCTCGCTCATTGCATCTCCCCAGAGATCGTCAATGGATTCCTTATCGCCACCAGAGGATGGGGTGATGTTACTCATCAGCAATTACTCCTTCTTAAAAGATCCTAAAACAGGGTTCATCATCTGCTCTACCTTCAGAGCGTACTGGTTGTTCACGCAGCCGTATTTACCGGACAGCACGGGAACACCGCCGACAAAGGCTTCAATATTTTCCGGTTTATCGACAGGGATAATATCGCCCTGTTTCAGCTGCATAATCCGGGAGAGTCGGGTCTCGATCTCTGAAAAATTCGCCACCAGTTCCAGCTCGGTCGCCCGAACCTGGGAGGCCAGCGTTTGTCGCCACTGCGCATCTTCCTGTTTCGAATTTTCCACGGGTGGATTAGTCAGTAATTCACGCAATGGCTCAATAATGCTGAAGGGAATGCAAATTTCGAACTCCCCACGGTGCGCGCCAATCTCAACGTAGAACGGCGTCGTCACCACAATGTCGTTGGGTGAAGAAGTGATGTTGGTAAACTTCACCTGCACTTCCGCACGAACATATTCCGTTTTTAGCTTGTAAATGGTACTCCAGCCATAGTCGTAGGCCTCAAGTGCCATCGTCATAATCCGCTGAATGATCCGCTGTTCCGTTGGCGTAAATTCACGACCGTCCGCTTTCGTCGGGAAACGACCGTCACCGCCAAACAGGTTATCCACCGCCATAAAGACCAGATTTGGCGAGAAAGCAAACAGTGCCGTCCCCCTTAGCGGGTTCATATGAACCAGGTTCAGGTTAGTTGGCACCGGCAGATTTCGGGCAAACTCATGGTAGGGCTGTATTTTAATGTTTCCGGCCGTAACATCCGGGCTACGACGAAGCAGGTTAAATAAACCAATTCGAAACTGACGCGCGAAACGTTCATTAATAATCTCAAGAGAATGTAAACGTTCGCGAATGACACGCCGCTGAATATTGGGATCGTAAGGTTTTACGCCTTCGCCCAGCGGCGATTGGGTTATTTCAGTTTCGCTATCGGTGCTGCTTCCTCCGTTCAACAGGCGATCAATTTCAGCCTGAGATAATGAACTGTCAGACATTGAAATTACCGTAATATGAATGCATTGAATAATACGTCAGTAACGACCGCGCTTTGGTCAGCCGCAAGGGGTTTATTCATGACTGTTTTAATATTATCGACCAATTGATATTTCCCATCATCAGTAGATAATTCATCTGCCGTTTGCTTAGAAAATAGCACCAGTAAACGACTGCGCACTTCAGGTAGATATTTCTCGATCAACTCCTGGGATTTATCATCCCGAACGCGCAAGGTCAGGCCAATGTACAGGATACGGTCGTTCTCACGCTGCGTAGGTTTCAGACTGACAGTGAAGGTTTCCAGTGGAATATAGACCGGTACCACAGATTCAATGGAAACGGTCTGTTCAGGCGCACCGTCCACTGCCAGCTGCTTGATGCTCTTCATTTCATATAATGTATAACCAGCGATCACACACGTGCCTGTCATGATTAACAGAAGAAGAAGAATGGTGAGGTTTTTTTTCTTTCCTCCCGCTGAATTTTGATTCTTTTTTGGCATTATGTGAAAACCTTGTTATAAATTACTAAGCAAATCAGGTAAAACATCTCTGAATGAGGGATGTATTCTATTACACACCCTCTCTCAGACAATTCAGCGATTAGGTCGAATTAGTGTCGGCAACTTAACAGTTAACTATTTCCGTCATGCAAACGTATTTATCCCAACCGGGCGCATCGCACTCTGCATGATGACCGAATCAGGCTCTGCCAAATCGGCGATAACATCCCCGTTCTCCTCATCCCCTGCGTGATCCGCAGCGAAACGCGCAGGCTGTCCGTTGTCCTCCCACGATGAGGACGACTCCGCGCCAACGCTGCTTTCTCCCAACTGAATGCCGGATTCCGCAAGCGAAGTACGCAGCTGTGGCATGGCGGCTTCAAGTGCGGCGCGAACCTGGTGGTTTTCTGAAACGAAATGCAGCGTCGCCTGATCGCTGTTCAGCTGCATATTAATGCGGATAACGCCCAGCTCCTGCGGGTTCAGACGGAGTTCCGCATTCTGTATGCCGTTGCGCGTATAGATGCTCATTTGCTGGTTCAGCGACTGTCGCCAGGCTTCGGTTCCCAGCTCCGGGTTCAGGACCGCGGTAGGGACAGGCGTAGCCACGGGTTGGGCTAACGGCAGACTCTGAGCCGGCGTTTGTGTCGACAGGCTTGCCCCGACTAACGGTGCTGAGGGGGCATCCGGAATTGCCGTCATGTTTGTGCTCATTTCAGGCGATTGAGAAGCTGGCGTTACGGTACCCGTTGCAATTTCAGACATTTTAACGGACTGCGCCGGAGACGCGGTCACTGGCTGCTGATCGCGTTTATCCGCATTGCTGACGGGCAGCGAGGCCTGCGCTGCGGCTGTCGGGCCATTTGAGGCCTGAGCATTTGAGGCCTGAGCATTTGAGGCCTGAGCATTTGAGGCCTGAGGCAGCGTCGTGGTCATTTCCGTGGTGTTGAGACTTTCCTCGCCCTCTGCCGTCGTGACGTCCGGACTCAGGGCCTGAACCACCTTATCGACCTGAATCATCAGTTGTAATACGGGGGCGCCAGCCTGCTGGGCGGCGAGCGTCTCCTCCTGAGCCAGCGCGGTATCCACGTTTTCCAGGAGCACAATGGCAACATCAGGCTGAATATAGGTTGAGGTATCGGCTGGCGTCAGCGCATTGATTTTCTCTTCCAGCGCTGCCGCAAAGTTTCCTGTCTCATCCTGCCCGGCGTCAGGCAGAACCTGACTGCCCTGGGTCAGAATAGCGTCCAGTCCAGGTGTTGTTATCACATTCATAAAAGCTCCTTCCCTGCGCTGGCGCGCTGGGCAAATTCATCCATCATTTTCTGTTCCTGCCGATTCTCTTTCAGTGCCTGTACGCCGTCGGCCCGGCTTTTCAGGGTGTCAAACGCATGCAGACGCTGGCGATCGTCACGCCAGGAAACAAGCACCTGGTTAACGGACTGCTGGCAGGCAGCCACATGCGTTGAGTGCTGGCGCACGACCCGGCCCAGTGAGTCGATAAACGATTGTTGATTCACCAGATCCGAAATCAGCATTCCTTTACTTGCCACCGTATTGTGTAACTTTTGCAGATACTCCTGCTGATAAGATTCAAGCTGTTCCTGCTGCGTGACGGCCTGAGAATAGTCCTGCTGGACTTTACCGAGTTGAAGGGTGGTGTCGTCGAGCTTCTGCTGCGCCCGATCGCGCAGAACATCCATAGGTGAACGACTTCTCATAACGGGGTCTTAACCTTACTGGTCGGTATTATTGGCAAAAATTTCACTGAGCTTTTGAGTGGACTCTTCATAGTCGGCGCTTTCATAAATGGCCTGCTGTAAGAAGGCTTCCATTTGCGGATAGATTGAAATCGCTTTATCCAGTACGGGGTCGCTACCCGTGGCGTAGGCCCCCACGCTAATCAAGTCTCTGTTGCGCTGATACGCCGAAAGCAGCTGTTTGAAATGACGGACTTTCCCGTAATGCTCTTTATCGATCAATTCCGTCATGGCACGACTGATGGATGCCTCGATATCGATGGCCGGGTAATGCCCCGCTTCAGCCAGGCGGCGCGACAGCACCACGTGCCCGTCAAGAATGGCGCGCGCGGAGTCAGCAATGGGGTCCTGCTGATCGTCCCCTTCGGTCAGGACGGTATAAAAGGCCGTGATAGATCCCCCGCCTTTGATGCCATTGCCTGCCCGTTCCACCAACGCCGGTAATTTCGCAAATACTGAAGGCGGATAGCCTTTGGTTGCCGGTGGCTCCCCGATAGCCAGCGCGATTTCACGCTGCGCCATCGCATAGCGGGTAAGGGAATCCATAATCAGCAGCACGTCCATACCGCGATCGCGGAAATCTTCCGCAATGCGCGTCGCATAAACGGCCCCCTGCATACGCAGGATCGGCGACACATCCGCAGGCGCGGCAATGACCACCGAGCGGCTTAGCCCCTCTTTGCCGAGGATATTTTCGATAAAGTCTTTAACTTCCCTGCCGCGCTCGCCGATCAACCCCACCACAATGACGTCCGCCTTCGTGAAGCGCGCCATCATGCCTAACAAAACGCTTTTGCCCACGCCGGAGCCCGCAAACAGCCCCATACGCTGGCCGCGTCCTACGGTGAGCAGGCCGTTAATCGCCCTGACGCCGACATCAAGAACGTTCTTAATGGGATCGCGCAGGAGAGGGTTAAATGGCTGAGTAAACAAAGTGTTGTGATAGTGTCGGCTGGGTGGCGGCAGGCCATCCAGCGGCCTGGCCCCGGCATCAAGAACGCGACCAAGCAGCTCCGGCCCAAGCGGGAGTTGCTTCCCATCTTCGCTCTCCATTGCGTAAACGCGGGCACCAGGCAATACGCCATCCACGTTCTCAAGGGGCATCAGATAAAGGGTTTCGCCGTTAAAGCCAACCACTTCACTCTCTATTTTCTGAATACCCTGTCCCTGCTTACGCTCAACAATGCACAGCGTACCAATCGGTAATTTAAGTCCGATGGCCTCCATCACCAGCCCGGTCGCGCGGGTTAATCGTCCATACTGACGGTACGGGCGCAACGATTCCATTTGCGTTTCGCGCGAATCAAGCTCGCCCAGCCAGTCGGTTAGCCGGTTCATCATCAGAAGTAACCCTCACGGCTGAGGTTACACAGCTCCTGCCAGCGTGTTTCCAGCGTGGCATCAAGCTCGCCATCCGCAGCGGTGATTCGGCATCCCCCCTGCAACATGGCCGCATCACCCCGCAGCTCCCAGCCCAGCGAGGTCAGCATCGGGCCAAGACTTTCTTCCACAAGAGCGACATCCTCCTGGCTGACCCACAGCTGAATGTCGCTTTTGAACAGGGTGTCCTCTTCCACGAGGCGTTGGATCTTTTCCAGCAGCAGCGCGTTGTCGATCGTAATCTGCTTACCCAGCATCGATCGCACCGCCGTCATGGATAGCTGAACCAGGCGTGAAGGGATCACGCAGTCCAGGCTATCCAGCGCGGATTTAAATTCGGCAAACAGGCGGTTAAGGCGCTCGACGCCCTGGTCCTGCTGTGCGCGGGACTCAGCCAGCCCCTGTTCCAGCCCCTCTTTCCGTCCTGACTGCAATCCTTCCTCGTAGCCGCGCTTTTTCCCCTCTTCGATCCCGCGCGCTTCGCCCTGAGCAAAGCCTTTTTTCTCCGCCTGTTGGCGGATGCGCGTCAGTTCGGCCTGTAACAGCTCATCCGATTCGAAGTGCGTGGTGTTGCTGGCTGCGGCAACGGGCGTCAGCGTGTCCAGCTCAAGTGGGTATTCATCAGCCAGCAAATCCTGCGGCTGCCAGCTTTTCCAGAGGTTATCAGACATACACATCCTCGCTGCCGCCAAGCACTATTTCGCCGGATTCCGCCAGACGACGAACAATAAGCAGAATACTTTTCTGCTCCGCCTCGACCTGGGACATACGTACCGGCCCGCGGGAGTTGAGATCTTCCATCATGATGTCCGCCTGACGACGAGACATATTGCTGAAGAATTTTTCGCGCAGTGGCGCTTCGGCACCCTTGAGCGCAATGATGAGCGATTCGTTGTCGACTTCCTGCAGGATACGCTGGATGCTGCGGTTTTCCATTTCGACAAGGTTTTCGAACAGGAACATCTCGTCGATAATTTTTTGTGCCAGTTCGTGGTCGTATTCGCGAACGGCTTCGATCGCCGCATCTTCCTGCTGAGATTTCATCAGGTTCAGGATCTCCGCCGCAGGACGAACACCGCCCATCTTGCTGCGCTTCAGATTCTGACCGTGCAGCAGTCCGTTCAGCACTTCCGTCAGTTCCTGTAGCGCGGCCGGCTGTACGCCGCCAAAGGTGGCAATACGCAGCATAATGTCGTTACGTTCCCGGTCATCAAACTTGGCCAACACGTCCGCGGCCTGCGAACGTTTCAGGTGAACCAGGATCGTGGCGATGATCTGCGGATGCTCGTCGCGAATCAGATCATAAACCGTCGCTGGCTCCATGAAGTTGAGGGTTTCAATGCCGTTGCTACCGTTCTGCGAATCCAGCAGATCTTCCAGCAGACTGGAGGCGCGTTCTTCACCCATCGCTTTCACCAGCACGCTGCGCAGATAGTCGCTGGTGTTCACACTCAGCACTGCGAATTCCGTGGCGTCATGCTGGAAGTCTTTCAGCACGCCGGATAACTCGTCATGGGTGAAGCCGCTCATGCTGACCATCGCCGAACTGATCTGCGTGACCTCATGGGTATTCAAATGTTTAAAAACTTCTGCTGCGCGTTCGTCGCCCAGCGTCAGCATGACAATGGCGCTTTTTTCATAAGCGTTCATGTTACGGGTGCTCCTTGTTCATCCACTGACGAAGAACAAGCGCAATAACCTGTGGCTCCTGCTCCGCCATGTCACGCAGTTGCTGCGTATGTAATTCAGCATCAATTTTCCGTTGCGCTTTGCCGCGGTCGTTCTCTTCTTTCTCCTGCTTGAGGGCGTTAAGCTGTGCCTCACGGGCCTCTTTCTCCAGCTCAAGGCGTTGCAGGAGCAGCTCCTGGTGACGCATCCACGCAGGCTGAACCGCTTTGCGCCACAGAATGAATGCCACGATAGCGATCAGCAGATAGCGCGCCGCAGCGAACATCAGGTCAATGACTTCCGGCTGCTTCCATAGCGGCAGCATGACTTCATCATCCGCTGTGCTGAACGGGGAGTTAACGATGTTGACGGTATCGCCACGCGCTTCGGAAAAACCGACCGCCTCTTTCACCAGCGCTGTGATCTGCGTCAGCTGCTCCGGGCTGAGCGCTTCAGGCTCGCCTGCTTTGCCGATCAGATGGTTAACGACGACCGCCACGGAAAGACGCTCAACGGAGCCGGTGCTGCGTTTAATGTGCGTCAGCGTGCGATCCAGCTCATAGTTGGTCGTTTCACCCGTATTACTGTTGTAAGGCATCAATTGTGGCTGTTGCGCCGTATTGGCTGCATTAGCCGCATTGGGGGCATTGGCCGCATTGGGGGCCGCGTTATTGCCCTGCGCATCGTTATTTTGCCCCACAGGCTGAGTGAGCGGCGCGGTAGTCGGGGCTGGCGGCTGGTTGCTCAGCGCGCCGGGAACACCGCCGTTAATATTGCGACCGCCCTGCTGTGAATCCGTGCTCTGACGGCTACGGATCGACATTTTGTCCGTTGCGGTGTTTGGCTGGAACTGCTCTGCCGTTTGCTCATGCTGCGTAAAGTCAATTTGTGCCGTCACCTGCGCTTTCACATTCTGACTACCCACAATAGGAGCCAGGATGGACTGAATGCGGTGCTGGTAATCCGCTTCCACTTCGCTTGTGTATTTCAGCTGCGACGTCTGCTGTCCCTGAACACCTTGCTGAGTCAGCAGTCGGCCCGTTTGATCGACCACGGTCACACCGTCAGCGTTCAGACCGGGAACCGCGCTGGCGATGAGGTACGAAATTGAGCTGACCTGCCCTGTATCCATGGTCCGGCCCGGATACAGATTCACCGTGACGGACGCCGTCGGCTGCTTTTGTTCACGGATGAACAGCGACGGTTTGGGTACCGCGAGATGGACGCGAACCGACTGTACCGGTCCGAGCGATTCGATGGTGCGCGCCAGTTCTCCCTCCAGCGCACGCTGATAGTTAACCTGCTCGCTAAACTGGCTGATGCCGAATTTTTCCTGGTCGAGCAGTTCAAAGCCTACCGCGCCACCTTTCGGCAATCCCTGCTGTGCCAGATATAATCGCGCTTCATGAACCTTATCAGCAGGAACCATAATCGCCCCGCCGCGATCGTCGAAACGATATGGGATATTCATCTGGGACAGCTGCGACACGATAGCCCCGCCATCCTGATCGCTGATATTACTGTAAAGCACGCGGTAATCCGGCGCCTTAGCCCACAGCAAAAGCGCGACAACCACAGAAATAGCGGCCGCAGCCGCAATAAGCAGAATGAGTTTAGGGTTTGCACGCAGTCGGTCGAGTGCAGTCACCACACTGGCGATGTAATTAGTTTTTGTTCCGTTTGTTGTGGCATTCATGCCGTAGTCCTGTATGAAAATAAGTGACGCAATCTGGACGCAATATTGCGTATCAGTACTCCTGTAAGGATGGACAGAAAACGAAGCGGTGCATCCGCCGACAGAATTCCATAATGTGTATTATCTTCTAAATGTGAAAATTTTAAGTACTGATAAGCTGAAACTTCTGTCGGCTTATTGAATTATTCTTACAAGGTGTCGACATGTTAATCTTTAGCTATAAAAGAAGTGCATCCACTTCCTGGTTTTTCAGAATAAAAGGTAAAAGTAATGGCTATTCAATCGATGGGGGGAGTTCTGGAGCAGATTCAATTCCAGACACAGCAAATATCGACCTCTCCCATAAAGAGCTCATTTATCTCAGACTTTGGAAATGATAAGACCGCATCATTCTCAGAGATGCTGTTTAATAGTGTAAGTAATATTAATCAAACGCAAATTACTGCAAAGACGCAGTCTGAGGCCTACCTTGCAGGGGCAACGGATATTGGCCTGAATGACGTCATGGTTTCGCTGCAAAAATCGTCCATCGCATTAAATATGGGTATTCAGGTTCGAAATAAAATGGTCAGCGCGTACCAGGAAATAATGAACATGAGTGTTTAAGCATCTACATCAACGTAAAAAACACCCTGTCATAACAAAATTAACTGTATATTAACACCCGAGCCCGTTGATATTATCCTGAGTAAACCGACAGGATAATAGAATTAATGATACACACCAGACATCGTAAGGGTGTCATTTATGGGCAACGAAAACGATGTCATTAACATGAATACTAAGAAAGTGAATATTGAATCAAGTATTTCAGACCGCGAACTGGAAAAAGTTAGCGAACTTATTTATCAGCGCGCCGGCATCGTTCTGACCAATCAGAAGCGTGATATGGTTTATAACCGCCTGTCCCGCCGTTTACGTGAGCGCCATTTAACCCGATTTTCTGACTACCTGCAGCTGCTGGAAAACAATTTACACAGCGACGAGTGGCAGGCGTTTGTCAACGCCCTGACGACGAACCTGACGTCATTCTTTCGTGAAGCCTACCACTTCCCGCTGCTGGCAGAACACGCCCGCAAGCGCCGTGGAAATTACAACGTCTGGTGTACGGCATCGTCTACAGGTGAAGAACCGTGTTCGGTTGCCATTACGCTGGATGAAGCGCTGGGCAGCACCAGTGCCGGTCCGCGGGTTTGGGCCACAGACATCGATACAGAAGTGCTTTCGACCGCGATGGCGGGCGTGTATCGCCTGAACGATCTTGACTGTATGTCGATTGAGCAAAAACGAAACTACTTTCTGCGCGGTACGGGTTCCCAGAAAAATCTGGTGAAAGTGCGTAGCGACCTGCTGAATACGATCCATTACCAGCATATGAATTTACTGGACCAGAACTGGGATATTCCTGCCCCTTTCGACGCCATTTTTTGCCGCAACGTGATGATCTATTTCGATCAGAAAACCCAGCAGCAATTGATGAACCGTTTTTCTCGTTTGCTTAAGCCTGGCGGGCTTTTGTTTGTTGGCCACTCAGAGCACTTCAACAACATAAACGGGCCGTTTCGTCTGCGCGGCCAGTCGGTCTATACCCTGGCACAGGAG
Organism: Citrobacter amalonaticus; assembly: GCF_002918555.1. Lineage (GTDB taxonomy): Bacteria > Pseudomonadota > Gammaproteobacteria > Enterobacterales > Enterobacteriaceae > Citrobacter_C > Citrobacter_C amalonaticus_A. The sequence goes on along the minus strand of NZ_PQMB01000009.1, from coordinate 144,709 downwards.
AAACGATGAAGAAAATCAAAGTACTTTGCGTAGATGACTCCGCGCTGATCCGCAACATCATGACCGATATCGTCAATTCTCATGACGATATGGAGATGGTGGCGACGGCACCAGACCCCATTATTGCCCGCGATCTGATCAAACGCTTCAACCCTGACGTACTGACCCTCGACGTTGAAATGCCGCGTATGGATGGTCTGGATTTTCTGGAACGTCTGATGCGTCTGCGTCCTATGCCGGTCATCATGGTCTCTTCCCTGACCAGCAAAGGGTCTGAAATCACCCTGAGCGCGCTGGAGCTGGGGGCGCTGGATTTTGTCACCAAACCGCAAATGGGGCTGAAAGAAGGCATGAACAGCTACAGCGAAGCGATTGCCGAGAAAATCCGCACCGCATCGCTCGCCGTGGTTCACCGTCTCGAGCAGCGTGTTGCCACTCCGCACGTAATTGCCGCGCCGCTGCTGAGCAGTGAAAAAATCTTCGCCATCGGTTCATCCACGGGGGGAACCGAAGCGCTGCGCCAGGTGTTAACGCTTTTACCACGTAACTGTCCGGGCCTGGTGATTGCCCAGCATATGCCGCCGGGCTTTACACGCTCATTCGCTGACCGTCTCGACAAGCTCTGTCAGATCTCGGTGAAAGAAGCAGAAGATGGCGATCGCGTCCTGCCGGGGCATGCTTATATCGCCCCCGGCGCGCTGCACATGGAGATGATCCGTAGCGGCGCGAACTACCACCTCAAGCTGAACGAATCCGCCCCCGTTAATCGTCACCGCCCTTCGGTAGATGTGCTGTTTAACTCTGTTGCTTCCTGCGCGGGGAAAAATGCCATCGGTGTGATCCTCACGGGGATGGGAAACGATGGCGCAAAAGGCCTTCTGGCGATGCGCAAAGCCGGGGCACACACCCTCGCCCAAAGCGAGAGAAGTTGCGTGGTGTTCGGTATGCCGCGCGAGGCGATTGCCCTGAACGCTGCGTGCGAGGTGGTCGACCTTGCAGATATGAGCCAGCACATGCTCAACAGCGTTGTCGGTCAGGCTCGTCGAATTTAAGTATTTTACTTATTAACTCAGCGCCTCCCCTGGGGGCTTATCGATATCAGGAAAAAAAATGGCAGATAAAAACTTACGTTTCTTAGTTGTTGACGATTTCGCCACAATGCGCCGTATTGTTCGCAACCTCTTAAAAGATCTGGGCTTTAACAATGTAGATGAAGCTGAAGACGGGCAGGATGCGCTGGCGAAACTGCGTGAATCCTCTTTCGATTTCGTTATCAGCGACTGGAATATGCCCAACATGGACGGCCTGGAACTGCTGTCTGAAATCCGCAAATCCAGCGAGCTGAGCCAGATGCCGGTCCTGATGGTCACGGCGGAAGCGAAGAAGGAAAACATTATTGCCGCGGCTCAGGCGGGCGCAAGTGGATACGTAGTCAAACCCTTCACAGCGGCAACGCTTGAGGAGAAACTCAACAAAATCTTTGAAAAACTTGGGTGGTAAGGATGAATTCGCAGAGCAATGCTACGACCGACGATAGCTATAAAGATATCTTCTCACGCATTGGGCATCTGACTCGCCTGCTGCGTGACAGCCTGACTAATCTGGGTCTCGACCGCGCCATTATGGACGCGGCTGACGCCATTCCGGATGCACGCGATCGCCTCTGCTATGTCGTTGGAAAAACCTCTCAGGCCGCGGAATGCGCCCTGACCTGTGTTGAAGTTGCCCGTCCGTTGCAGGATCAGCTGAACGACCGTTCGAAAGCGCTGACCGAACGCTGGGATGCCTGGTTCGCCGACCCTATTGCGCTGGCCGAAGCCAAAGATCTCGTCAATGACACCCGTCAGTTTCTGAGTGATACGCCGAAACTGGCGGGTCAAACCAACGAGCAGCTGATGCAAATCATGATGGCTCAGGACTTCCAGGATCTGACCGGCCAGGTGATCCAACGCATGATGAACCTGATTGAGAATGTTGAGAAAGAGCTGATTCAGGTTCTGCTGGAAAACATACCGGAGCGCCAGAAAGAGGAAGTGGAGACCCACAACCTGAAGAATGGCCCGCAAATTGACAACTCTAAAGTTGGCGTCGTCGCGTCTCAGGATCAGGTTGATGACCTGCTTGAAAGCCTTGGTTTTTAATTGCCACAACGCTGTCTGCGCCCGCACAGCGCGAGGCTCAGCAGCGATTTTTGTTGTTTTACTGTTTAAAGATGTACCGAAAGCATGTCGCAAGATAGTGATGTAGAAAAAACAGAAGAACCCACACCCCAGAAAAAAGAGAAGGCGCGAAAAGACGGTAATGTTCCCCGATCCAAGGAACTGACCTCGCTGCTGATGCTGCTGATGGGCTGGGGGCTGATTCTGTTAGGCGGTGATATCGTCGCCCGCAAGCTGGTCTTGCTGTTGCAAAACGGGCTGAGCTTCGATCGCATGATGCTGCTTGAACCCATGTCGATGGTTCGTCAGCTACGATTGCTGCTCACCATGGCGGCAACCTCTATTTTGCCGATTTTGTTGGGCCTTTTTCTGACCGCTATTTCCGCATCCATGCTGTTGGGTGGGATCAATTTAAGCGGTAAGTCTTTGAAATTTGACCTGAAGCGCATTAATCCTCTGTCCGGACTTAAGCGCATGGTGTCCGCCCAGGTCGTGTCAGAGCTGTTGAAAAGTATTCTGAAAGTAACGCTGGTTGGGATCGCCGGCGGGCTGTTTCTCTACAGCAACAAGATGCAGATGATGCAGCTGGGTACAGGCTCCGTCGCCAATGCGCTGAATGATGCGCGCGGGCTGATCGCAGGCTGTCTGCTGGTTGTCATTCTGTCGTTGATCCCGATGGTGGGCTACGACGTTTTTTATCAGATATTCAGTAATCTGAAAAAGTTGCGCATGAGTCGTCAGGAAATTCGCGACGAATTTAAACAGAGCGAAGGCGATCCGCACGTGAAAGGGCGCATCAAGCAGCTCCAGCGTGCATCAGCCCGCTCGCGCATGATGGCCGATGTGCCAAAAGCTGACGTTATCGTCAATAACCCAACCCACTATTCCGTCGCGCTGAGCTACAAGGAAGGCGGAACGGGCGCCCCAATAGTCCTGGCGAAAGGCGCAGGTGAGGTGGCATTACGTATTCGGGAAGCAGGGAAAGAACACAACATTCCTATGCTGGAAGCGCCGCCGTTGGCGCGTGCGCTCTACCGCCACTGCGATATTGGCAGCCCTATTCCGGCTGAATTGTACAGCGCGGTTGCTGAAGTGCTGGCCTGGGTTTACGGCCTGCGCCGCTGGCGTCAGACGGGCGGTGTCGCCCCTGTTAAACCGAAGAGTTTGTCCGTGCCACCGGCAATGGATTTTGCAAAAGAGAGTAAAGAGTGATGGCTGGATACGCCGAAAAATTACGATTACCAAACCTGAAAGATACCCAGTGGCAGATCATGGCCGGGCCGGTGCTTATCCTCATCATCTTGTCCATGATGGTTCTGCCCCTGCCCGCATTTATGCTGGATCTGTTTTTTACCTTTAACATCGTTCTGTCGCTGATGATTCTTCTGGTGGCGATGTTTACCCAGAAAACGCTGGATTTCTCCGCTTTCCCGACGGTGCTGCTGTTCGCGACATTGCTACGCCTGGCGCTAAATATCGCATCCACGCGTATCATTCTGATGGAAGGCCACACCGGTTCGAACGCCGCAGGGCGCGTTGTTGAAGCCTTTGGTCACTTCCTCGTGGGCGGTAACTTTGCGATAGGTATCGTGGTCTTTGCCATCCTGATAATCATTAACTTCATGGTTATCACCAAAGGTGCGGGACGTATCGCCGAAGTGGGCGCGCGCTTTGTGCTCGATGGTATGCCGGGTAAACAAATGGCAATCGACGCCGATCTTAATGCCGGTCTGATTGGTGAAGAAGAAGCGAAACGCCGCCGCGCAGACGTCACTCAGGAATCGGATTTCTACGGTTCAATGGACGGTGCGAGCAAGTTCGTGCGCGGTGACGCCATCGCCGGTTTGATCATTATGGCCGTCACCATCATCGGCGGTCTGCTGATCGGTATCATGCAGCACGATCTGACGCTATCGCAGTCTGCCGAAACCTACACCATCTTAACCATCGGTGATGGCCTGGTAGGTCAGATCCCCGCGTTAATCATCTCTACCGCCGCCGGTGTTATCGTCACCCGCGTCTCGACGGATGAAGATGTTGGCGAGCAGATGATTAGCCAGCTGTTTACCAATCCGCGCGTGATGGTGCTGACCGCCGCCATTGTCGGCCTGCTGGGGATGATCCCGGGCATGCCTAACTTTGTTTTCCTGCTGTTTACCGCATCCTTACTGGGGATTGCCTGGTGGATGCGCGGACGCCAGATGGAAGAAAGTGGCGGCAGCAAGAGCCAGCAAAAAGAAGATAAAGCCGCTGCAAAAGCACAGGCAGAAGCGGCGCGCGTTTCAGAAGCGTCCTGGTCTGACGTGCAGATGGAAGATGTGCTGGGTCTGGAAGTGGGATACCGTCTGATCCCTATCGTGGATAGCGATCAGAACGGGCAGTTGCTGACCCGTATTCGCGGTATTCGTAAAAAGTTCGCCCAGGAAATGGGCTTCTTACCCCCGGCCGTACACATCCGGGACAACCTGGATCTCTCCCCGACGGAGTACCGTATTCTGTTAAAGGGTGTTGAAATTGGTCGCGGTGAAGCGCTGCCGGAGCGCTGGATGGCAATTAACCCAGGTTGCGCAGAGGGCGAGCTGCCCGGCACGCCGTGCCAGGAGCCGGCATTCGGCCTTCCTGCGGTGTGGATTGATGAAGTAATGCGCGAACATGCTCAGACGCTCGGCTACACCGTGGTCGACCCAAGTTCAGTGATTGCCACGCACCTTAATCACCTGATTGCGACCCATACCGACGAGCTGTTTGGTCGCCAGGAAACCCAGATGCTGCTGGACCGTCTGACAAAAGAGATGCCGAAGCTGGTTGAGGATCTGATCCCTGGCGTGATTACCCTGACGAACTTCCATAAGGTATTGCAGAACCTGCTGGCGGAACGCATTTCCATCCGTGATATGCGCACCATTGTTGATACGCTGGCTGAATTCGCTGGCGTGCAGGCCGACCCGGATGAGCTGACCGCACAGGTTCGTATTCGCCTGAGCCGGGCCATCACCCAGCAGTGGTTCCCGGGGACCGGCGAAATTCAGGTGATTGGGCTGGATCTTAACCTCGAGCGCCTGCTGATTCAGGCAAGCCAGAGCGGCAGCGCAATTGAGCCGGGCATTGCGGAAAATCTTATGCGCCAGACCGAGAAAGCAATTTTGCAGCAAGAAGCGATTGGCGCGCCGATCGTTCTGCTGGTCAATCAGCCGCTGCGCTTTATGCTGTCGCGTTTCCTGCGTCGCGTATTCCCGCAGCTGACGGTGCTCTCCAACCTGGAAATCACCAACAACCGTACCGTGCGTATGACTTACATTATTGGTGGCAAAGAGTGATACGCATAAAGCGTATCCTGTTGTCCGGGCTGTTTTTCCCGCTGGCGGTGAACGCCGCCAGCGGGTCGTGGACGCAAAAAACCGCGGGCGGCACCATCAGCACGGGGAAACAAATCCTGGCCTCGCGCACGCTGACCGCTCCGGCGGGTGTTCCAGCCCAGGCCATGACCACGTCCATCAGCTGGCAGATTCAGCTTCTTTCCCCCCCGCCCCCCGGCCTTGAAATCAAACTGTGCACAGCCCGGCGCTGTATCAGGCTGCCGGGGCTTACCGGCCGTCAGACGGTGACCGTTCCAATGCAGGCGCAGGTTCCCTATCGTTTCGTTTACTCCGTAAACAGCCAGGGGCAGCTTCGCCCGACGTTGAATGTCGTCAGCAACCAGCTCACCATTAATTACCGTTAATCCCCCTCTTTTCCCCTTCGGGGCCAACGACGCCCTCGTTTTCTTTATTGTTGACCGCGCTGAGCACATCAGCACCGGTCATGAGCGCCCCCATCAAACATGGCGACAGCAGCAACGGCGGTAAGAAACGATGCACAAAGAAGGGAAACCGACAGCCAGGAAAAGCCGTGGATGACGCAGAAAGAGGCGTTGCAAAAAAGAGGAAAACAATGCTGTCCCCTGAAGGACGGGAGACTTTTACAACGAAGAGAATAGACAAAGGCTATTTTGAAGACGAAAACAGCCTTGTCTCAGATTACTGAAGTGTCGATGTGAAGTTGGAGGAGTATGCCTGATTGCATTTTTTTCCAAGGTTCAATGCGGACATATCCCGACGTAATACATCAAGGCGCCCTTTCATTGCATTCATAATAATATCTTCGTTATCCATCAGACGCTGAAGATAATACTTGAGCTGTTCTTTTTCATCCGAGCACAGATCATATGAATGACCGGTGATGGCGTCCTGCAACGTCACAATGTAATCTGCTGCAAGCTCGATAAAACTCTGCCATTCTCCTTGCCTGGCCATCTCAAGTAATACTAAGTTTTGTTGATAAATATTTTCGTAATTGGCAGTAATGGATTTATCCATGGCGCACCTGTTTCTGCGAGGGTTCAATTTCTTTCCACGTATTGGCAAGACTCATCAGTAACTCATCAACGTGGGTTAACTTATCCGGGTTGTTACGCATGTTGCATTCAAGCAGCGTGCGCGACATATATTCGTATAGCATCTCAAGTTCCTGAGCAATTTCTTTCCCTTGCTCGTGATCGAGAGCGGAGCGTAATCCGTTATCAATAATGTTAATTGCTTTCGAAATCATTTCACCGCGCTTGGCGATATTTCCATTTTCGAAATAAATTTTCGCACGTAAAATGGCGTTATGCGCTCCATCAAATAGCATACTGATCAATTGATGCGGTGTCGCACCGGCCAGTTGACTCTCCAGGTCAACCTGTGCATATGCTTTTATTCCTTGACCGTACATAATAAGCTCCGTTTTAAACAGGCAAAGTAACGTCACCTTTGCCTGAAAATCGCTATCTGTAAAAAATTTAGAGTGTCAGCAACAGTGCAGAGAGCTGTGCGCTCATGCTGTTTAGCTGTGCCATCGTGGAGTCCAGTTGCTGGAACTGCACACGATAGCGCTCTACGGAGGCGTCAATCAGACGCTGGGTTTTATCGATCTGCGTTTGCAGAATGTCGACCTGAGAATTCAGACTGTCAGTGGAGTTCTTAATGATCCCATCCACTTTGTTCTCAGAATCACCCACATATTTTGTGATGATGCCGTCGAGGGTCGCCGCCAGGCCCGGGTTTTCCTCGGTACCCATAAACATAAAGGCGATACCGTCCGCATCATCAGCGATCGCCTGCTTCAGCTTGTCCTCATCCAGCGTCATCTGGCCGGTCGAAGCGTCAATCTTAATACCGATATCCGCCAGCGAACGGTACGTCGAATCGGAATTTCCGTACACGCCGTTCACGGCAGAACGAAGCTCACCCACCATACCGCGCAGGGTGGCATCCCCCATCAGCGCGCCGTTTTCTGAGTTGGTCGTCGCCAGCTCATTGTTAGAGAGGCTCGACGAATCATAAGGCACATATTTGCTGGAGCTGCTCGTCAGTCCCATCAACGAGTTGTACTGCGTGACAAATTCTTGCACGCTGCTCTCGATGGCAGAGTTATCCTTGTTCAGCGTGAGCTGCTCAGGCTCGCCCGCTTCCGTCACGGCTTTCAGCGTCAGCGTGACGCCATCAAGAATATCGGTGATGGTGTTGCTCGAGCGCGTATAGTTACTGCCGTCGACGGTCAGTTTGGCATCCGTCGCGGCAGAGACCACTTTCATTCCGGTGCCCGGACTGTCATCTTCGCCCGTATCGCCGCCGCCGGTGGTATTGAGCACGCCAGCCAGGGTGTCGTCACCCTCAACGTTGACGCTAATTTCACCGTCTGTGCCGGTGGTTTTCGAACTCAGTACCAGCTGATAGCCGTCATCCGTACGCTGTACGCTCGCCGTGACATCACCGTTTTCACGGTTAATGGCTTTGGCTATCTGTGCAAGAGAAGTCTCGTCATCAGCCAGTTCGACTTCCATTTCGCTGCCATCTTTTTGCGAAATGGTCATGGTACGGGTGCCACCCGTATTCTCGCCCAGACGCTCATCCTGGCTTTCGTAGGCGTCGGTCTTAATCTTATGTGCTGTCGCCAGCTGATGTACGGTCACCGCATGCGTGTCTGCACGGGCATCCGACGTCGCGGTAGCGCTGAATGAGGTGTTAGTGCTTACCGTCAGGGTATTAAAGGCTTCACCATTCAGCTTACCAACATTCGTCTGCAGCGCAGACATTGAATTTGAAATCAGCCCCCATGCGGAAACCTTTGATTTATAGCTTGACTGCAGGCTGGTGTACGGGGTCAAACGTGACTGTTCACCTAATTTAATCTGCTCAAGCATGGCTGCTGTATCTATGCCTGACCCGATACCTAATGATGATATTGAAGCCATTACGTCTCCTTTATGGCGCTGCTTTATATTTTTATCAACACACTACCAGATATCGGTTTTAAAAAAATAAAGTTTAATTTTTTGTCTCTGCACAGGCAACCGCTCAGGTACAGATAATACACACTCTTGCGCTTTTCAGGACATTGACCCGATAACTTTAAGAAGTTTCGTACTCATTTTCAGGACCAGCAGAATAAATATCATCAATATTGCGTGCATTTTAACGAATTGCCGCGTCCCCTATTTTAACGGATGTCCGGATGCGATTATAACGCATATCGCATAATTGTATTAACGCCTGAAATGCGCACACTTATGAGCCCGTTTCAGTGGATTCGGATAATTCTCGCCATTCCCATTCTTTTCCTTTCTTTACCACGGCAAGGGAAATTGAAATAAACACCCACAAAAAATTAACATGTGGTTATTTAAGCAACATTTGAATAGCATGACTTAAAAAAAAATTTCAGTGATTCCTGGTCGCGCCGATGTTTTTAATATGCGAACGAATAACACGCTAACTGCACTTCGTCCCGCGTCTTTAACTAATACTAATTTAAGTAAGAGGCTAATTCATGTCACAGGTTATCAATACTAACGCCCTCAGCCTGGTTGCTCAGAACAACCTGAACAAATCTCAGTCCGCTCTCGGCACCTCCATTGAGCGTCTATCTTCCGGTCTGCGTATCAACAGCGCAAAAGATGATGCTGCCGGCCAGGCTATCAGCAACCGTTTCACCGCCAACATCACCGGTCTGACCCAGGCGTCACGTAACGCCAACGACGGTATCTCCATCGCACAGACCACTGAAGGCGCGCTGAACGAAGTCAACGATAACCTTCAGAACATCCGTCGTCTGACCGTTCAGGCTCAGAACGGCANTTGAGCGTCTATCTTCCGGTCTGCGTATCAACAGCGCAAAAGATGATGCTGCCGGCCAGGCTATCAGCAACCGTTTCACCGCCAACATCACCGGTCTGACCCAGGCGTCACGTAACGCCAACGACGGTATCTCCATCGCACAGACCACTGAAGGCGCGCTGAACGAAGTCAACGATAACCTTCAGAACATCCGTCGTCTGACCGTTCAGGCTCAGAACGGCACCAACTCCGAGTCTGACCGTAAATCCATCCAGGACGAAATCAACGCCCGTCTGGAAGAAATCAACCGTATCTCCGAGCAGACCGAATTCAACGGCGTGAAGGTTCTGAGCGCTGACCAGACTCTGGGGATTCAGGTTGGTTCCAACGACGGCCAGACCATCGACATCAACCTGAACAAGGTTGACTCCAGCACCCTGGGAATGTCCGGCTTTGACGTCACCAGCGTGGCCACCAAAGTGGGCGTGGGCGCAAGCATCACTGATGCCAATGGCGAAACTGTCAAGCTCGATGCTGCTGCGCTGGCTGAACTGGAAACTGTGGCAGGTGGCGACGTGTACTCCACCACCGATAAGGATGGCAACACCACTTACTTTGGTGTGGCTGCTGACGGCAAGGTGAAGACCGTGGCTATCAATGACCTGACTGCAACTGCCCCGGGCGACAAATACGGGGCGGCTGATGCCGGCGCAGCAACCGCCGGCCTGGTGGCGATGACCACTCAGTTGGACACCATCGACCAGGCAATGGCCCAGGTTGACGAACTGCGTTCTTCCCTGGGTGCCACCCAGAACCGTTTCGATTCTGTTATCAGCAACCTGAACAGCACCGTTAACAACCTGTCCGAATCCCGCTCCCGTATCCTGGACGCGGACTTCGCTTCTGAAGTGTCTGAAATGAGCCGCGCGAATATCCTGCAGTCTGCTGGTATCTCCGTTCTCTCCCAGGCAAACCAGGTTCCGCAGAACGTACTGTCCCTGCTGCGTTAATCCAGCCCAGGAAGCTCAAGCCCGACATCCGTCGGGCTTTTTTTGTGCACAGAAAACCCCCAGCTAGGCTGGGAGTTCCGGAAAGCTTTCAGCTTTGGGCCTGTTATTAAAACCCCTTTTGATTTGTTAAAACACCTTGCGGTCTGGCAACTGCAAAAGTTCAACAAGAAATCAAAAGGGGGTCCCAATGGGGGACGAAAAGAGCTTAGCGCACACCCGATGGAACTGTAAATATCACATAGTTTTTGCGCCCAAATACCGAAGACAAGCGTTCTACGGAGAGAAACGCAGGGCGATAGGCAGCATCTTAAGAAAGCTGTGTGAGTGGAAAAACGTGCGGATTCTGGAAGCGGAATGCTGTGCAGACATATCCATATGCTTGTGGAAATCCCACCCAAAATGAGCGTATCCGGCTTTATGGGGTATCTGAAAGGGAAAAGCAGTCTGATGCTGTATGAGCAGTTTGGGGATATGAAATTCAAGTACAGGAATAGAGAGTTCTGGTGCCGGGGATACTACGTAGATACGGTGGGTAAGAACACGGTGAAGATACAGGAATACATAAAGCACCAGCTTACAGAAGATAAAATGGGTGAGCAGTTATCGATCCCTTATCCGGGTAGCCCGTTTACGGGCCGTAAGTAACGAAGTCTGATGCAAATGTCAGATCGTGTGCGCCTGTTAGGGCGCGGCTGGTAACAGAGCCTTATAGGCGCATCCGAAAAACCTCCGGCTATGCTGGAGAATATTTATTTATGCCCTCTTCCCCCTGTCGCTGGCGTTACTAAAGATCTCATGCGGTACGACAAATCGGCATAGGAGGCAGGCATCTCAGCCTGCACCCCTGCCACACCACCCGGCATGCGGGTCCGCACCGGGCGGTTCGAAAGTTTGAGGTTACACGAGGCGGGGTAAACCCTGCCTGTCGAACCATGCCAGATCCAATACCTTATTGAGAAGCTTGTCACTGTTTCGCCACCAACGTCGGCTGTTATGCGCTATTTTGACGGCAATACTGAGACTTGCTCCCATCGCGCAAAGTTTTCTGAACATCGTCGTGCCACGTCGCCATTGCTTAAGCTGAAGTGCCCTCAACCTGTGGCGAAGCCATTCCTCCAACTTTTTCCATACTCCGGGAGTTTGGGCCAGACTGAAGTAAGCCCGCCACCCCAGAAGATAAGGGCGTAGTCGTTGTATCACTTCCGTCATACCACGACCTCCGTTGCGTTGAGTCAGTTTCCGGACTCGGTGCCTGAACGCTGCCACTGCTTTAGGCGCAACTCTGAGTTTTACCACCTTTCCCGGTGCCACCCACAGGGCGTACCCCAGGAACTTACTGGTAAACGCACTGGCTACTGCGCTTTTGGCTTCGTTGACTTTCAGTTTCAGACGGTTGAACAGTCTGACGAGCAGAGCCATCACGCGCTGTCCTGCCCGACGACTGCTGACATATACGTTACAGTCATCGGCGTACCGTACAAAGCTGTGTCCCCGTCGTTCAGGCTCCTTATTCACTTCATCCAGTAAAACGTTAGCCAGTAATGGGGACAAAGGCCCGCCCTGAGGCGTCCCCAGCTTCCGTTGGATTATCGTGCCACCATCCATGATCCCCGCATTCAGATATGCACGAACCAGCCAGATTACTCCGGCATCGTCGATACGTTTCCTCAGACGGCCTGTCAGGATGTCATGGTCAACCCGGTCAAAGAACTTCTCCAGATCCACATCAACCACTACACGGCGGCCTGATTGCGCGAACGCCTGAGCAGCAAGAACCGCATCCTGCGCGCGGCGACCCGGCCTGAATCCATAGCTATGTTCACTGAAAGCAGGATCGAGCAACGGTTGTAGCACCTGCAACAATGCTTGCTGGATTAATCGATCCGTCACCGTCGGGATACCCAGCTCACGCTGGCCTCCTCCGGGTTTCGGGATCATAACCCTTAATACCGGCTTTGGCCGATATATCCCGTTTAACAACTGCTCCCGAATTACAGGCCATGTCGTCTGCAACTGGAGGGCTGTCTGGTCTACGTCCAGACCGTCCACGCCAGCGGCACCCCGGTTGGCTCGCACTCTGCGAAAGGCTTGTTGTAGGTTTTCTCGCGTCAGCATTGCCTTAATCAATGCTGGCCCTGCGTCTTCCGGATCTCCGGCTTCACCACAGCCTACCCTGGACGAGGCTTCACCCCGACATTCGGCAGACTGCCCTGTATGTTCAGGCTTCTGGCGCATGGCCTCAGATATCAACATAGATTCAGACACTCACTCTCGTTTGCCCTTTACCGCGCAGACTTTACATCTGCCCGGCTACTATGGCCCCTGCTGACTTCTCGCTCCGGTCCTGTGCCGTTGCCCTTTCAGGCTCTCTGCGAGATATCCCCGGGTAAGAACGCACTCCTTCATCGTACAACCGCCGAATTTACGCTGCCTCGCCTTGATCACGAGAGCTTCGCGGAGACGTGCCCGCCCACCCTGCTTAACAGCGCCTTATATCCGGTTCTTGTCCATCGGCTCACGATTTATGCTCCACGCTTCCTCTCCACACTCAGTCGCCCTAATGTAGTTGCGCTTCACTTCATTTGCTGTGATCAACTCATGGCGGGACTCACACCCGCAGGAGTACGCCCATGCCGGGCGCACTCGTAAAAAACCCCGGACTTTCGTCCAGGGTCAGAGTGCGTATCCGTCCGGCTGCCCGTTGAGACAGCGGGCAGACTTATTCGTAGGCGTGTTCCGTGATTTTCTCAACCAGCGACATTTCTTCACTGTTCAGCAGTTTCTCAATATCGACCAGAATCAACATGCGCTCGTCAACCGTCCCCAGTCCGAGCAGGTACTCTGTGGAGAGGGTGACAGAGAAATCAGGAGCCGGCTTGATCTGATCGTTCGTCAGTGACAGAACGTCCGACACGCCGTCCACAATGATGCCAACCACACGCTCACCGATGTTCAGAATGATAATCACGGTGTTTTCATTGAACTCACCGACAACCTGCTGGAACTTCACGCGAAGATCGACAATAGGAACGATAACCCCACGCAGGTTAGTGACACCGATAATAAAGTCTGGCGCATTGGCGATGCGGGTTACACGGTCGTAGCCACGAATCTCCTGCACTTTGAGGATCTCAACGCCATACTCTTCATTACCCAATGTAAAAACCAGGTAACCCTGACCGATATTCTTCTCACCGTATTGTTTTTCAGATACTGAAAATGTCATGATTTTACCCTTGGTTATCAGTTATTAAGGAACTGACACGTTGCTTTTTGCACATCGATGCCAGTGCAGCCACATCGAGGATCAAGGCCACGCTGCCATCGCCAAGAATCGTGGCGGCGGAAATCCCCGGAACTTTCCGGTAGTTTTGTTCCAGATTTTTCACGACCACCTGGTGCTGACCAATCAGCTGATCGACCAGCAATGCGTAACGACAGCCCGCACTTTGCAGAATAACGGCGACACCGTCGTTCACCGACTTCGCCGCCCGCGGGATGGAGAGCACCTGATGGAGTTCGACCAGCGGCATGTATTCATCACGAACCTGCAACACCAGTTCTTCACCTGCCATCTGGTAGAGGGCTTTCTCCGAAGGCTTCAGGGATTCCATCACCGTGCCGAGCGGCAGGACGTAGATCTCATCCCCCACGCGAACGGACATCCCGTCAAGGATCGCCAGCGTCAGCGGCAGAATGATGCGAATAACCGAGCCTTTATCCTGTTCGGACTGGATCTCAACGTGTCCGCCCATCTCCTGAATGTTTCGTCTGACGACGTCCATCCCTACGCCACGGCCGGACACATCCGTTACTTTTTCTGCCGTCGAGAAACCGGCCGCAAAGATCAGCATCCAGACTTCTTCATCGCTGATATTTTCGTTTAGCGCCATGCCCTGAGAGCGGGCGCGCGCGAGAATTTTTTCCCGGTTCAGACCCGCGCCATCATCAACAACCTCAATCACAATGTTGCCGCCGTGATGCTCTGCGGAAAGCATCAGGTTGCCTTTCTCTGGTTTGCCTTTCGCACGGCGCACGTCGGTTGGCTCAATCCCATGATCGAGGCTGTTACGCACCAGGTGGGTCAGCGGATCGATGATGCGTTCAATCAGGCTCTTATCCAGTTCGGCCGAACCGCCGCGCAGCGTCAGCTCCACTTCTTTATTGAGCTTATCCGCCAAATCATGAACCAGACGCGGGAAACGGCTGAAGACATACTCCATCGGCATCATACGAATAGACATCACTGACTCTTGCAGGTCACGGGCATTGCGCTCAATTTGTCCGATGCTGCTGATCAGCGAGTCATGCGTTGCCGGGTCGAGCGTGGAAGAGAGCTGGCTCAACATCGCCTGAGTGATAATCAGCTCCCCCACCTGGTTAATGATCTGGTCGACCTTCTCAACCGCGACGCGGATGCTGCCCGCTTCCGATGGCTGCGCACGATTCCCGGCCTTTGGTCGTTTCGCCGGTTTTGCCGCCGCCGGCTGGGCCGGGGCCGATACCGCTGGCTCCGCTTTGGCTTCAGCTTCCGGCTGTGGCTCAGGCTCCACCGACTCAATCGGCTCAATCCGCGTTTTTACAGGCTCAATAACAATCTGATCCGGTTCAATGACAAAACAGAGCACCGCGATGATGTCATCTTCAGCGATCGCCGTGCGCAGACGAACCTGCAGGCATTCTCCGTCGACCTTACTGTCGACGATATCCCCCAGATTCCCCAGCTCTTCGACCATCAGCGACTGTTCAGACGCTTTCAGCCCTTTGAGGGTGATATCTAACAGTGGCGCATCATTCCCTTCGGCCTGTGCAGGCTGTGCGGCCTGGACGGGTTGCGTCTTTTCAGCGGCGGTGGGTGTCGGTTTCGCCGCCCCCTGTTTTCCTTCTAGTGCAATCTGGCGCAGTGCCTCACAGATATACTGGAAAGTCTCCTGGTCGGGCTCCTGCGACGCTTTGTAGGCATCAAGCTGATCCTGCATAATGTCTTTACTCTCGAGAAACAGGTTAATAATGTCGCTGTTTAACTGAAGCTGTCCGCAACGTGCATCATCCAGCAGATTCTCAAGGATATGCGTTGTTTCTTGCAGCACAGTAAAACCGAAGGTACCGGCACCGCCCTTGATGGAGTGCGCCGCGCGAAAAATCGCATTCATCATCTCCTTGTCGGGTGAGGATACATCCAGCTCTAAAAGATGCCTTTCCATATCCGCCAACAGCTCGTCGGCCTCGGCAAAGAAAGTTTGATAAAAATCACTGACATCCATTTACGCCACCTCTTCTTGGCTTAAAGTTACTGCCCCGGTTGAACGGAAATGCCTTCGACCTGACCCATTAAATGATTAATGTCATCTTCCGGCGCTGGCTGAGCATGAGATTTAATAGGCGGCCGGGGCGGCATAATCGTGTCTTCTTTCAAAATCGCCTGCTCTTTATCTTTGCTCAGTACGAGAATACTGATCCGTCGGTTAGAGGGATCGTCCGGGCTGGTGTCGACAAGACCCATCATGTCCGCGGTACCAATGACGCGGAGAAACTTGCTCTGCGCCAGCCCCGCCGCCGCCATCACGCGGCGCGACGCATTGGCGCGATCCGCTGACAGCTCCCAGTTGCTGTACCCCACGGAGCCGCCAGAATAAGGCAACGAATCCGTATGACCGGTCAGGCTGATGCGGTTTGGCATTTCATTGAGGACAGGAACCAGCGCCTGGAGAATATCGCGCATATAGGGGGCGGGGGTGTAACTGCCGATGTTGAACATTGGGCGATCTTGCGTATCGGTGATCTGAATCAGCAGGCCGTCATCCGTGAGCGACAGCATGAGGTTAGACTGGAAGTTGTTGAGTCTTGGATCGGTCTGAATCAGCGAATCCAGCTTTTCGCGCGCGCGCTCGAGCGCCTGGACGTTACGCTGTTGGTCGATTTTGTTCAGTGTCTGACGCAAAACTTCACCGTCAGATTTCATAAAATCATCGCCGCCGCCGGGAATGGGGCTATCGCTCATGCTGGTTCGATCGCCGTTGCTCATAGCCACCTTGAGCGGCATCCTGAAGTATTCCGCTATCTGCTGACGCTGGGTCGGCGTCGACGTCGCCAGCAGCCACATCACCAGGAAGAATGCCATCATCGCCGTCATAAAGTCGGCATAGGCTATCTTCCAGGAACCGCCGTGGTGAGCATGTTTATGTTTTTTACCTCGGCGAACGACAATAACCTGCTTGTCCTTCTTCATGACGATCCACCTTCAGATCCGCCACCGCTTTTCGCCTGACGAACATGATCTTCCATCTCAACGAACGTCGGACGCTCGGTGGAGAACAGCGTTTTACGCCCAAACTCGATGGCAATCTGAGGAGCATAGCCATTCAGGTACGAAAGCAGAGTCACTTTGATGCACTGCAACATCTTTATCTCTTCGCTGCTCTTCTGACGAAGCAGCGTTGCCAGCGGCAGAATAAAGCCGTACGCCAGCAAAATACCGAGGAAGGTTCCAACCATCGCGTGGGCAATCAGTTCACCCAGTTCCGCTGCCGGACGATCGGCCGATGCCAGGGCGTTAACAACCCCCATCACCGCCGCCACGATCCCAAACGCAGGCAGAGCGTCACCCACGCTATTCAGACTCCCGGCCGGGACTTCGTGTTCGTGCTCCACGGTTTCGATCTCTTCATCCATCAATGCTTCCATTTCGAACGCATTCATGTTGCCGCTGACCATCAGGCGCATATAGTCAACAACGAAGTTCATCAGAACCGGATCGGCCATCAGGCGAGGATAGGCCGTAAAAATCGTACTATTCTGTGGATCTTCAATATCGCCTTCCAGCGACATCAGCCCGCTCTGGCGGCTTTTGGTCATTAATTGCAGCAGCATGGCCAAAAGGTCCATATACATGGCTTTTGAATATGATGAACCTTTAAAAAGGTGTGGAAGGGTTTTCATCGTGGCTTTAATGGCTTTGCCATTGTTCCCCACGATAAAGGCACCGACGGCCGCGCCGCCAATGATTAACACTTCTAATGGTTGATAAAGGGCTCCAAGGTTACCGCCACTCAATACATAACCACCGAACACGGTCAGTATGACCACCAGATAGCCAACAATAACAAGCACATGAACTCCTTACTAAAATTAAATCTCATCCCACCCATGTGACTGGTTACTTTCGAATGCACATACGGAGAGGCACTGCGACATACAGCGCGATGTGGTCCTGGTATTTCCTGCTAATGCCCGTTTATCAGGCTTCGAGAGCCGGCTCGGCCAAAAAGTCGAGGGCCTTACTCTTTTTGATTGCGCGTGACGGAGGACAGCACAAGCTACAGGTAAACGGGTTTTTGGCATGTTCGCTGGTGACGACGAATCCACCACCGCACACGCTACATTCGGTCTGTTCGATCATACCGCAGTCGATGAAGCGGAGTAACGTCCAGGCACGGGTCAGCCCCAGAACCGGCTTATCGCCAGGCGCTATCGGGCATTGCTCCAGGTAAAGGCGGTAAGCTTTAACGGTGGCTTCAATCGGGCGGCACACTTCCGTCTTCTGGATATACAAATGGATGTTGTAGAACATAGATGAGTGAATGTTCTGTTCCCAGGCCATAAACCAGTCTTCGGAGAAAGGAAGCATACCTTTCGGCGGTGGACAGCCTCTGAGTTCTTTATATAGCTTCAGCAGACGACGACGGCTCAGGCTGGTTTCACTTTCCAGAACCTGCATACGGGCACCAAAAGAGATCAGCTCCATCGCGATCTGCACCTCTTTGATTTCCTCTAAAATACTTTTCTCACTCATTTTTCAAACTCTGATCAGGAAGTAGGTACGCTATGCTCGGAAATCGAGTTAAGCAGGTCGGTCGACAAAATGATCCCTGTATGGATCTGCTGTAACGCTTCGATACGTGAATCTTTGGTCAGCATGTCGATAACCATTTCGTTATCTACGCGCAGACGGCAAATCAGTTGGTTCGTCGATGCCAGCTTAATCAACTTCGGCAGCGACAAATCTTTAATCGTGTCGATCGTCGCTTCCGGCAAACCCAGACGAAAACCTGCAGCAAATTTGTCTTCTCTGATCAGCTGCTGGGCCAGTAGCAAATAAGAAAGATTAATATCGTGAATGCTTTGAAGTTGCTCGTCGAAGTGCATGGTATTCCTCTGTGGCTCTACTGCGTTCAATTCGGCGTAACGAAATGAATATGATTTATTTACATACGGGAGACTGATGCCCGCACCGCGTTATATTCCGCAGCGAGTTATGTTCAGTAACCCTGTCGATTGGTTTTAATTATGCTGACAATATAAATCGAAGCAAATCAAATTTACGGACCAAAACAGAGCGTTCCCAAATATCAACGTATCAGTTCGATTTTCATTCATTAAACGCAAGCTCAACAAGACGCACGTTGTTTTGTAAATTAATGAAAAGGTGACATGTTCATCATAATACCTGGCCAAATATACATTTCCAATATCTCATCCATTTCACTAATGGCACCCTTTCAATGGTGGTTAAAAAATATCTCTACCGTTATTCTCCCGCATCCAGACGCGCACGCAATCGTTTGATCGCCTGACTGTGTATCTGACTGACCCGGGTTTCCGTCACGTTCAGCAAAATACCTATCTCTTTCATATTAAGCTCTTGTTGATAATAAAGATTTAACAACATTTGTTCACGTTCAGGGAGCATGCCGATTTCATGTGAAACCTGCTTCAATAACTTCTTCATCATCAGGCTATTGAGTGGATCGAGCTTTGTATTCTGCTCATCGGACTGTTCAATGCCTTCGGGGCTTTCTTCCTGTAACTCGTCCAGAGAATAAATTTGACTGGTGTTGGTATCAGCCAGCATCTGCTGATATTCCTCCAAGGTAATATTCATTGCTTCAGCGACTTCCGCTTCGGTTGCCGCACGGCCAAGACTTTGTTCAAGCCTTTGAATAACAGCTGAAATTTCCCTTGCGTTACTGCGAACCCGTCGCGGAACCCAGTCCCGTTCACGTAGCTCATCAATCAACGCCCAGCGTACGCGCTGCGTAATATATTTACTGAGCACAATACCTTTACTGGGGTCAAAATCGTCTATTGCCCCTAACAACCCAATCGCCCCTGCCTGTATTAAATCATCCAGATCGACACTGGCAGGAACTCGTAACTGGAGGCGTAATGCTTCATGTCTAACTAATGGGCTATATCGGGCCCACACTTCATTTTTATCAACGACCCCGCCGGGGGTATATAGACCGTCCATAATTCCTTTATTCCCATTATAAAACACCGCATAATTATTGTTGAAAATGTCAAAATCACACAGCCTGATAAGCTCAAACATTAATGCGCAATTCGACACTTCATTTATTTTTGTTTGTAAAGAACAGTCTGTTCATTAGAGGTGTTTTTTACGTTTACCTGATAACCCAGGTAACTATCACCTCCTGTCCTGTACAAAAAACAAACAATATGCATACGTTACTACACTAGGAATTTTCTAAGGATGTTTAACTTTTATTTAAGTTAGGAACCCAGCCCCCTGCAAAATGAATTAATGTTTCACTTTCCCGACCTGGTGAAAAACGATATTTCAAACAGGGAACTGTTTTACCCTCAACCCTGTTAATAACGAACTTGTAACAGTTTATTTCGCTTCCATAAAATCACTTCACGAAAATAATGCATGCAACATACACTATCTTAACATGTTAAAAATCGACATTTGCTGCATCGTCTGGAATACCATCATCGATGAACTCAACGCGAACTCAGACATTTTGGATTGTGAAACTAAAGTAATCATTGAATCCGGATCGGAACCGACGGTTTGCTGTAAACGAGATTGCAACGTGATTTTCTGTGTGTCCGAACTGTAGCTCAGGTTTTCAATCTGCTGGAGGCTCGTCCCGACTTCCGCCTGAACCCTGCCCAGGTTGTCGATGCACTTGTTGAGGGAAACATTGACGCTGTCGAGGGTTGCTTGTAACGCTTCCCGATCTTCATCCGTTTCAATCGGCTTGTTCAGCGCTTCAATGGCTTCGTCCAGCGCGGCAAAAATGTCATGTTCGGTGCCGGACATGAACACATCCTGGCCCGTATGCCCCACCTTCATTTCGGTGCTGTCCGCCACAAGCTGCGTCATTGCCGTATCGCCGCCGACATAGGTACCATCTTTCAGGAACGGTTCCGTTCCCGTTTTATAGCCCCCGAAAATGTAACGGCCGTTGCTGTTCTTGCTGTTCGCCAGATCCAGCATGTTGTCGCGGATACCCTGCAACTCCGTCGCCAGCGCCTGACGGTCTGCATCGGAATAGGTACCGTTCCCGCCAGCAACAATTTTCTCTGACAGATTCTGCGTCATGATGTTGCTGAGGGAATTGAGAACCGTGTCTTCCTGAGCCAGAGAATCGTAAGCATACATACGTGATGTATCAAACTGATTTATTGACGCCAGCGCGTTCTGGTAAATCACCGCCTGAGAGGCTCCCGCAGGATCGTCAGAAGGTTTGAGCAGGATCTGCCCGGAAGACAAACGCATATAGATATCATTACCGCCGACCATCGCCTTCGATAAGCTATCAATATTGCTTTGATACATATACTGAGTACTGAGACGCATAACGCTGTCCTTATCTTATTACTCACTCGAATTCTGACGAGTGCGGCGTGGTTATCGGATACTTAAAATGGTGTCAAACAGCGTTGTGGCGGTCTGAAGGACCTGCGCATTTGCCTGGTAGTACTGAGAGTACATCTGCAAATTGATGTATTCCTCGTTCAGATCTACGCCGGAAATGGCCTGCTGCTGATAAAGCATGGCTTCATACGTTTTCGCACTGGTGCTGGCGTTGGCTTTCAGCGCCGTCATGGCTGAACCCACGGAGCTGACCAGGCTCGCGTACGCTTCGGTGAGCGTCGATTTACCAATGAGCGCTTCATCTTTAATGGCGATCATTGCCTTTATATTTTCGTTGTTGCTCTCATCGTCAGGATCGGGAGAGCTGGAGGCGGCAATCTGATTGCCATCAGTGATGGCGACGCTCAATTTATCCGCTACGCCGGCAACCGGGTTGAGGATAAAGCTATCATTTTCCTGCGGATTTCCCTGAGGAGACACCGAAATACCGTCGAACATCAGCTCGCCGTACTCTCCGATCGTCGTCGGGACAATCGCGCCGTAGCTGTCCTTCACTTCCCAGTCGTTCGCGTCTGGTCCTTTAAAGGTCAGCGTATAGTCCTGGGCTTTTACCTGGCTTACGTCGGTATAGGTTGTCTTAAGATCGGCATCCCCGGTGTTGTTGCGGTTCACCAGCGCGACAGGATCGGGAATATTGAAGATGTCGCCACCCGGGTTGCCATTCAGGTCATAACCCTGCTGGTTTACCTCATTCAGGCGATTTGCCATTTGTAACGCCAGCATGTTCAGCTGGTTACGGGAATCTTCCAGATCTTCGTTGCGGAACTTGAACAGGCCGCCAAGCTTCCCGGTAGTGATTTTAGATTCGTCTAACGGCAGCGCGTTGCCGGATGCATCCACGTAGGAAACCACGATTTTATTCGGATTTTCAGCCGCCGGGGACGCTTCCAGCTTGTAAGAGCGATCGCCGTTCACGAGCGGTAAACCGTTCGCCATCGTGACATCGACACGGCCGGTGGTTGGGTTTTCCGTTACGCGAATCCCCACGTGGTCGTTAAGTTTGCTGAGGAGCTGGTCACGCTGATCCATCAGGTTCGGAGGAATCGTTCCCGTTTGCCCATGGATCTTGGCAATTTCCTGGTTCAGCTTCGCCAGCTGTTCCGCCGTGGCGTTAATTTCATCAACACTTTGGGTAATTTGAGTATTGGTGCTTTTTTCCAAGCCGTTCAGCGTCTTGCTGTTGGTCTGGTATTGATAAGACAGCGCATTGAACTGAGACAGCGTTTCCTGGCGGGCTGCGGCACTCACCGGGTCACTGCTCATTTTTTCCATCGCGCCGAACATGGCGCCCATAGAAACAGAGATGTTGTAGGTGTCATCGCCCAGCATGTTGTCAATCTGGCTCAGCTGCTCGTAGCGGCTGGCCATCGACTGATACTCTGTCGCCGCGCTGCGTACTTGGTTATTGACAAAGGCGTCGTAGGCACGCTGTACGCCATTAACCTGAACACCATAGCCAAAATAGCCATAGCCCGTGGTTTTGCCGCCAGCTTCTCCCAGCAGGATGTGCTGACGGCTGTAGCCGGGTGTCATCGCATTGCTCAGGTTGTTACCGACAACGTTCAGTGCCGATTGTGCAGAACTTAGGCCACTTTGAGCCAAATACATCAGATTCATCGTTTCTCGTGCTCTCTTCTGTGTCCGGAACCTGAAAGGTTTTAAACATCTTTACCGAACTGCGAAAATTCTCACTCTCTTATTGATCTATCGGTGCCTGTAAAAATAACTAAAACACTAAGCCACTAAAAAATCGAAGAAAGGTCGTTTTTGTACGCATTTAACGCTTCATTTACATTTTGTTTAACTTGTTGTATCACGGAGATCAGTTTTTTGGCGTATTTCGGGTCAGTGGCATAACCCCCCGACTGCAATGCATGAGCGGCCCCCTCGAGCGACGATGCACGGACCACATTCTGATAGCGCGGATTTCTGGACAGGAGCGACGCGTAGTCTTCCAGGGCGTGTGAATAGGAGTCGTAGACGCGGAAGGCGGCTTTCACTTTTTGCGCCTTGCCGTTGACGTACTCCGTGGTGGTGATTTCCGTCGTCTTCCCTTTCCAGTTGCCGGTCGCCTTAATACCAAACAGGTTATGGCTCGGTTTGCCTTCCTGCGTCAGGATTTCACGGTTGCCCCAGCCCGACTCAAGTGCGGCCTGTGCAATAATCAGCTGATGAGGAATACCGCTTTTCTGCGAAGCTTCAATGGCTGGCGTCATCAGCCGCGAGATGAAGCTGTCACTTTTTATGCTGCGGTTGGCAAAACGCGCCCGCGCCGTTTCTCCCTGAACCTCTTTATTCTCCTGCTGCACAGGACGCTGAGGTGAAGGCTTAAATGAAGACGTATCCAACGAAAGCGGCACATAGGCCGTTTCGGTTACCGCTTTACCTTCCGACGGGTCAACCCCCATCTGCTTCAGCATCATATCAGCCAGGCCGAGATTGCCTTTGGCGGCAATCTCCTGAGAAATCTGCTGGTCATACATGGAGGTGAACATCTCGGTCTGCTGCGTATTGAACAGACCGTCTTTGAAGGATGCCTCGCGCATGCTTTTGAGCATCATCTGCACAAACATGCCCTCCATCTGTTTTGCCGCCGCCTTTAAGCCTTCCTGCGGATCTTCCCTCGACGCCCGCTTCAGCGAATCGAGGGTGCGAAGATCAAACGCAGCGCCCCCCTGTAATGACGAGCTGTTCATTAGTTAGTCTCCAGCTTAGCGCGCAGACAGCCGGCGCTTTTCATGGACTGCAGAATGGACATCAGGTCGTTTGGCGTCGCGCCAAGACTGTTCAATGCCCGGATCACGTTGTTCAGATCCGCACTGGTATTCACACGTTGCAGCGAGCCGCGACCTTCCCGGACCGAGACGCGAGAATCCTGTGTCACCACAGTCTGCCCACCGGCAAATGGCGTATCCGGCTGGTTAACCACATTATTCGTTGAGACTTCCACCGTCAGATCGCCCTGTGCCACCGCGCAGGCATCAAGCCGCACATGGCGGTTCATCACGACCGAACCGGTGCGCGAGTTCACAATAACGCGGGCATCCATCGGACCAATGTTGACCTGAATATTCTGCACATCGGCCAGGAAACGCACGCGCGCGGCGCTGTCCATCGGGGCAAAGAGTTTCACCACGCGGGCATCTTCCGGCATGGCGGCGCCGCCGCCAAAACGGTTGTTAATGGCATCACTGATCTGCTGCGCCAGAGAGAAATCCCCGTCGTTCAGCTGTAAACGAAGCACATTCTGCTCACCAAAGTTCATAGGAACTTCACGCTCAACCGTTGCACCGTTGGTAATACGGGCACCGTTTAGCTGGTTGCTCTGCACACTGTTACCGCCACCCTGAGCGCCGGTTCCTGAAACCAGCAGGTTGCCCTGCGCCAGCGCGTAGATTTGATTATCCACACCTTTCAGCGGCGTCATTAGCAGCGTGCCGCCGCGTAAACTTTTGGCGTTACCCATAGAGGAGACCACAACATCGATGTTCTCCCCTGCGCGGGCAAACGGAGGAAGGTCGGCGGTCACCATTACCGCTGCGACGTTTTTCAACTGCATATTCGTTCCGGGAGGAACCGTGATCCCCAGCTGAGAGAGCATGTTGTTCAGGCTCTGCGTGGTAAACGGCGTTTGCATCGTCTGATCGCCCGTACCGTCGAGGCCCACCACCAGGCCATAACCCATAAGGGAGTTGCTCCGCACACCCTGAACGGATGTCAGGTCACGGATGCGCTCGGCGTATGCCGACTGCGGCAGAACGATCATGACCCCCATACAAAACAGGCTGAGGCATAAAGTCATAAAAATGTGTTTCATTATCCCCCCCTTTAGAAAGGTGAAACGTTGAGGAACAGACGCTGTAGCCAGCCCATCTGTTGCGCTTCATTGATATAGCCGTTACCGACATATTCGATACGTGCATCGGCCACCTGGGTCGATACCACGGTGTTGCTGCCGCTGATGGTTCGCGGATTCACAACGCCGGAAAAACGGATGAATTCGGTGCCCTGGTTGATGGCAATTTGTTTCTCACCCACCACGTTGAGGTTGCCGTTATCAAGCACCTGATTCACCGTGACGGTAATGGTTCCACTGAAGGTATTTTGCGCGGCTGCGCCGCCTTTTCCGTTAAAGCCGTTGTCGCCACTGATGGCGGTATTCGCGCGATCGCTACCAAATAAACCATTCAGCATGCGCGGCACGGTTTCAAAATTCAGACCGGCGGAACCGTCACGAGACGCGTTGGCCGATGAGCTTTTACTGGCGCTGACGTTTTCCTGTAACACGATGGTCAGCGTGTCGCCCACATTCCTTGGGCGTCGATCCTCGAACAAGGGTTGATAGCCGTAGTTCATGGCCTGTCCACTTTGAAAGATCGAACCGTTCGCCGTTACACGAGCCGCCGGAACCGGACTTGCAGTCGTCTGCCCATCTACAAGTGGCTTATGAGGGATATACGCACAGCCGCCCAGCAATACCGCCAGCGACATACAAGCCAGCTTTTGGAAAACGGAAGGAAGGGTGCAGCGTTGAGACGTCCCGGTCATAACGGAACAAGGTTGATTTTTCATTTCATTCACGACATCCGGATGCCCGGGTAACGGTTCTCACGTGGAGCAAAGCCGCTACCCGGGATGCGGTCAAAGTTGCATAAGTCGCTGCAACATCTGATCCGATGTTGAGACGGCTTTGCTATTAATTTCATACGCTCGCTGCGTCTGGATCATGTTGACCAGCTCTTCAGCGACGTTAACGTTAGAGGTTTCGACAAACCCCTGGCTCAGCGTTCCGGCCCCGTTAAGGCCCGGCGTGGATTCGTTCGGTGCGCCGGACGCCTGGGTTTCGCGATACAGATTTTCACCGATGCTTTCCAGACCCGATTCATTGATGAACGTCGCCAGCGTCAACTGTCCAACCTGCTGTGGTGCCGTCTGACCCACAATGGTGACGCTCACGATGCCGTCCTTACCAATGGTCAGGGTATTCGCATCCTGCGGGATGTTGATCGCCGGCTGGACCTGATAGCCACTTGATGTGACCAGCTGGCCGTTCTGATCGAACTGGAACGAACCGTCGCGCGAATAGGCGGTGCTGCCATCAGGTAACTGAACCTGGAAAAAGCCTTTCCCCTGAATCGCGACATCTTTGCTGTTGTTGGTCTGCGTCAGACTGCCCTGGCTATGGATCCTTTCGGTGGCGACCGGTCGAACCCCGGTACCCAATTGCAGACCCGACGGGATCGTCGTCTGTTCGGAAGACTGCGCGCCCGGCTGGCGCAACGTTTGGTACAGCATGTCTTCAAACACGGCACGCTGACGCTTAAAGCCGTTGGTACTAACGTTTGCCAGGTTGTTGGAAATCACATCCATATTGGTCTGCTGTGCTTCCAGACCGGTTTTGGCAATCCATAAAGAACGAATCATCGTATTTCTCCCTGTCGGCCTTATGAGATGGTAAGTAGCTGGTTAGCAGAGCGGGCGTTCTCATCGACAGTGCTGATCACTTTCATTTGCATGTCGAAGGTTCGGGCACCGGCAATCATATCCACCATGGATTTCACCGGGCTAACGTTGCTGCTTTCCACGGCGCCGGGAATCAGCTTCATTTCCAGATCCGCAGCGAGTTCGCCGTCGTTACCGTAAAACAGGCCATCATCACCCATGCGCATGGACTGAATATCCGCGTTGACGAGCTTAATGCGCCCGACCTGGGCCATCGCGGAGGGTTCATCCCCGGCTCCCAGAGCGGAGATCGTGCCGTCCGGTGCAATGGTGATTTCTGACTGTGGCGGTACGGCGATCGGACCACCATCCCCCATCAGGGCAAACCCGCGCACGCTTAGCTGACCATCAGCATCCACTTCAATATTCCCGGCGCGGGTATACGCCTCAGAGCCATCCGCTGTTGCGACGGCCAGCCAGCCGCTCTGCGGTAAGGCCACGTCCAGATCGCGACCGGTATGGTTAATCATCCCCATGGTGCTGTCGTGATAAGGGGTCGATTCCGTTACCAGCGTGCGGGTTTCTACGCTCGGCCCGTTGACCGGCACGGCACGGTAAGCCATGAGCTGGGCACGAAACCCCGGCGTCGAGGTATTCGCGAGGTTGTTAGACGTCACCGCCTGACGGTTCAGGGCAGCATTCGCTGCCCCCATGGCGGTATAAATCGCGCGATCCATATCAGTCCGCCATTAGCCCAGGTTTACGAGAGTCTGCAGCAGTTCCGACTGTGTCCGGATAGTCTGCGAGTTTGACTGGTAGTTACGCTGGTAAACGATCATGTTGACCATCTCCTGGCTCAGATCCACGTTCGACGCTTCCAGACGGTTACCGTACAGGGTGCCCAGATTGCCGGTGCCAGAAATACCGTTAACCGGCTGACCTGACTGGGGCGTTTCTGACCAGCAGTTATTGCCTTCAGACTGCAGGCCGCCCGGGTTGGTAAAGTTGGACAGCACGACCTGACCCAGAACCTGCTTCTCACCATTGCTGTAAGAGGCAATCACTTCGCCGTTGTCGCCAATCACATAGCCATTCATCATGCCAGGCGCATAGCCGTTGGTGCTTGGGCTGTCCATCGCCGTGTCAGTGGCCTGCTGCGTCATGCCAAACATGTCGATATCGAAGTCCAGCGCATCCGCACCGTTGTAGCCTGCGCTCTTTACAT
Organism: Citrobacter amalonaticus; assembly: GCF_002918555.1. GTDB lineage: Bacteria > Pseudomonadota > Gammaproteobacteria > Enterobacterales > Enterobacteriaceae > Citrobacter_C > Citrobacter_C amalonaticus_A. Next base: position 117,050 of record NZ_PQMB01000009.1, on the reverse strand, counting down.
TCAGCGTTGCCGGGTTAGTCACCAGCTGGCCTGCCGCATCGAAGGTCAGCTCTGTGGACTGGTACACCACGTCACCATCGTCATCCAGCACCGGAGAGGTGGTGTCGCTGGAGTAAGCTGTCCAGGTGTTATCATCGTTTTTCACGTAATACACGTTGATCGTGTGCTTGTTGCCCTGGCTGTCGTACGCGTCAACCTGCGTTACGGAGCTGTAGCTTTTCGGATCGGTCGGATCGAATTCAATATCCGGATCGACAGCTTCCGTTCCTGAATCCAGGTTACCTTTCATGGTGCCGCTGGTTGAGGCGCTGGCCATCATCTGACCTGAGGGAATTTGAATCGGCCCGATGGCGGCACCTTCCTGGATAGTCGGCGGCGTGCCCGTCGCCTGGTAACCGGTCAGATACATGCCCTGGTTGTTCATGATGAAGCCGTTTTCATCACTCTTGAACTGACCATTACGGCTGTAGAACACGCTTCCCGCTTCATTCACCATGCGGAAGAAACCGTTGCCTGAAATACCCATATCCAGGTTGCTGGTACCCTGACCCAGTACGCCGTCGCTGAAGTTCTGGTTAACGCCGGCAACCTGTACGCCCATCCCGATCTGTGAACCGGCGAAAACATCAGCAAACGCAATGGAACCGGATTTAAAGCCAACGGTTTGCGAGTTCGCAATGTTGTTGCCCACCACATCCAGGGCCTGTGAAGCGGAGTTCAGTCCGCTAAGTCCTTGAGAAAAACTCATTAATTTCTTTCCTGACGCAAATTGATAAATATAAAAGTGGATTACTCGACCAGGTACACTTCGCCCAGGGTCGCATTACCCAGCAGGCCAAGTTCCAGTACCGCGCCGGTTGGGGTGTACGACACCCCCTGTACGGTTGCTTTTTTGAGCGAGACAATTTCTGGTGTACTGCCATCCGAATTAGAGGCGGAAAGCGAAACGGTGAAATTGCCGTTTTCGATAGTTCCTGGATCGGCTGGCTGGAAGTTTTCCAGATCGTCCATGGTGTACTGCTGAACGCCGGCCTTCACGTTCTTCAGATCGGCCGTGTACGCATTCCCCTGCTCATCCGTCAGCACCACGGAAACCACGTCTGCATCGCTGCTAAGAGAGAATGCAAAGCCCTGATTACCGTCTTCCGCATTAGAAATAACGGAGTCACCTTCAATCAGGATGTTGCGACCAATCCACTGGGTGGCGTTCATCTGCTGCATACTGGTTACCAGCATCCCCACCGCGCTGACGGTTGTGTTCAGCTGCTGAACGCCTGCCGCCGTCTGGAACTGCGTCAGCTGGGAGGTCAGCTGATTGTTATCCATCGGGTTGGTCGGATCCTGGTTCTGCATCTGCGCGACCAGAAGCGTCATGAAGTTATTCATTAACTCATCGACGGTATCGCCCATCGTGTTACTGCTGCGCGCGGTGGCGCTGGTTTCATTCATTACTGCCGATACGGCCATGCTGTGTATCCTTATTGACCCAGTGTCAGTGTTTTCAACATCAGCGTTTTCGCGCTGTTCATCACTTCCACGTTGGCCTGATAGCTACGGGAAGCTGAAATGGTGTTCACCATCTCGCTGACCACATCGACATTCGGCATACGCACATACCCTTTATCGTCGGCCAGTGGATTGCCGGGCTCGTATACGAGGCGATCGGGAGCATTACTCTCTACAACATCGCTCACGTTGACGCCGCCAATCGCCTGCCCGGGCGCCGCTTTCACTTCAAAAACAACCTGACGCGCCCGATAAGGATTGCCGTCGGGCCCCACAGCGCTATCCGCGTTCGCCATATTGCTGGCGCTGACGTTCAGGCGCTTGGATTGCGCCGCCATTGCTGATCCAGAAATATCTAAAATACTAAATAAGGACATAACAGTGATTAACCCTGACTAATGACGCTCATCATGTTCTTAATTTGAGAACCAAGAACCGTTAAGCTGGTCTGATACTTCACGTTATTGTCAACAAAGTTGACGCGTTCACGATCCATATCTACGGTATTCCCGTCGATACTCGGTTGATCCGGTATCCGGTATAACAGTTGACTGTTATCAATTGCGGATACAGAGGCAGGAATATGATTGCCTGAAGTTAGCGTCAGATTAAATGAAGAATTAATCGACTGCCCTTTCTCTATCGCCCCCTTTAACTGCGAAGCAAAATCAATATCCCGCGCCTGATAATTTGGCGTATCTGCATTGGCTATATTCGACGCTAATATGTCTTGTCGCTTGCTCAACAAGCTTAATGCCTGCTGTTGGAACTGGAACGAATTATCAAGCTTATCGAGCATAACGCTGTGGACCTCTGTACATAAAATATCAACCTCACTATCTTAATTCCTATTGATGCAATTCTATACTTTGAAAATACGTCAAAAGTAACAGCTTTTAGCGGACTAATTCTTGTTAGCAGAATATTCTCATTTGAACGGGCAATATGCTGACAACCTTGTCGGCATTTGGCGCATTTGGATTTAGGATTAATGGAATATACTTTTTATCAATTCAATTTCCTGCTAATGATTTTTATCGTATGCCCGTATAAATAAGGTTACCTATACATGTTTCGCCGCGCTCGCTCTCTCTCTCCTGCAACGGTTCTCCTTTATACCGCACTGATCTGCGTGGGGCTGTTGATCGGCGAATCTGCTCACGCCAGCCCTCTCGAAAGACAGATTACTGAACTCGTTAACCGGGGACTGGATAAAAACATTACCAGAACCATCACCTTGCTCACCCCGGAAAAGCAGCGCGACGCGATATGCGAAAACCCCGTACTGTCTCTGAGCGGCAACGATACGCGCCTGGCCGGTAACCGAAGCGTGATAGCCCAGTGCGGCACTGAACGAAAATTTCTGCAAATCGCGATAAAAGCCGAAGGCCGGTGGTGGGTCGCCAACAGAACGCTGGCCGCCGGCGCGACAATTGAGGCCGGCGATATCAAACAGCAACAGGGCAGCATGGATCGACTCCCCGCCGGGACAATGATGAATAAAGATGACATCATCGGGCGGGTGACCACGCGGGCGATCAACGCCGGACAGCCGGTGCAGACCAGTCAATTGCGCCAGAACTGGGCAATCACCGCGGGCGAAAATGTCGAGATACAGCTTAAGGGGGCAGGATTTCTCATACGCACCAGCGGGAAGGCCGTGGATAACGCCGCGCTCAACGAAAACGTTCGGATCAAAACCAGCAGCGGTCAAATGGTGACCGGAAAAGTGCTTTCAGCAGGAAAAGTTCTCGTTTCAGCTCAACATTAACTTTAGTTAATTTCATTCGCTCCGATATATATTTCATAAGCAAGTGAATACCTCATTAACACGACTGGCGAGGATGATTATGAGCATCGAACGTACACTGCCTGTAACACCTGGCAGCACTCAACATGATGTGACACTGCGCACAAAAACACGCGAAACCAACGCGGAACCCGCAGAGAAAGTCTGTGACGCAGGCTCTAATTTCAAACTGAGCGCGTTGACACAACAGATCCAGAATGACAGCGGAAATGATGTCAACGTAGAACGTCTTGCCAGTATCAAAGCGGCGATGGATGCAGGTGAGTTACAGATTGATACCGATAAAATCGCTCATGCCTTACTGCAAGATTTATTCTGAATTTCATAACAGTTAGCGAACATCTTACATGGAAAATTTACGTTCTATTCTGACCAAAATTGAAGATACCATGGTTGAGCTGGAAGCCATTTTGGCCGAAGAAATGAACCAGCTAAGACGACCTCAAATTAACCCTGTGTCTTTGCAAATTGTTGCCGACACAAAGAGCAGATTGTTATCGACGATCAGCTATTATGATGAGCTGCGCCGTCAGGAAGAGCTACGCCTGAATCTTGAAGCACCTTACTATCAGAACGCAGCCTTCTCCCGAAGCTGGAAAAACATTACCGAGCGGGTTACCAGCGCCAACCAGTACAACCAGAATATCTACAGTCTTTTGGATATTCATATGCAGAAGATTAATAATCTGAAGACAATTGTAAATAAGGCTGAAAATGGCACTGCACTCTACAGTCAGGATGGACAATCGAGAGCCGGACGCTCAGGCAAAGTGTATAATTTCAGCATTTAACGACGTCCCCAAATTCTACGCAGATTTACTTTTCCGGAAGCATCTTTACATCTGTAAAGAAGCTTCTTTTCTCTATTAATTATCACTAATATCACACCTCGCAGATCGAAGTTAATAACAGCGACAACACAGTCAGCGATAAAATTTAACGATTCATACCCAATCGCTTTATTAAACCGCATTTCCGCGGCATCTTCTCCCGTTCCATTTCCGTTTTTTTTTGCGCAAAAACGCTACCATATATGGCGTTATCTCCTCGTTATTTTCGCATTTAATTAATAAGGTCAATGAGTGGTAAAAAAATTATTACGCAGCGGCAATCTTAATGATTTTCTCGCGCTGGGCGAAAACGGACAAACTATTTTTGATTCTGCCGTACAGATCCGCGAAACGCTGCGCCTGAGAGGACAGCACGCGCTGGCGAACTCTCTGGCTATCCCTCAGCCTGATGAAAACGGCGAAAAAGTCGACTGGTATTCTCCCCGCAGCGGCGGCGTCACAACATGGATGGCGGCCACGCTTTTACAACGCGAACAGGCATTACGTAGCCTGGAAAAAAACCTGCTTACGACGGAAAAACTGAGCCGACACTGCCAGCTCAGCGACAGATCGTCCATCAAGCTGTTCGGCGCACTGCTGGAGAACGTTTTCCGTTTCCCGGGCTGCCAGTATGTTTATCTGGTAGACGGCGAACCGGTGATCACCTTCTGGGGATTCAATGCTCTGAATGTTCCCGTCCGTGAAAATGCGCTGGATCTCCTGCGTGACACACTGCTGCCAGAACCTGAACCAGAACCGGTGGATGAACCAGAGGTCAACGCAGAACCTCCGCTGATGCAGGCTCCTGAAGCAGAAGATCGCTTCATTGATGACCCGCGTCCCCTGATTGTCACCCTGAGTCAGCCAGAAAAACCGCCTGTCGCGCCTCTGCCGGACGACCTGCCGCCGCCTGAAATTGTGGATGAAGCGACACCGCCTCCTGTGCCGCAGCCGTCTGGCAGGAAGAAGACAAAACGCCTGCTGGTGCTGGCGGCAGGCATCATCACGGCGGCAGTCCCCGCCGCCTGGCTGGTCGGCGCCGAACATTTAACGTTCGCTCCGGTTGTCTCCACAGCGGATGTTACACCGCCTGAACCCGCCGTTGTCGCTCAGGTACAGCCTGCCCCACCGAAGCCGACCCTCAACGCTGAACTCCCGCTTATGCAGGCCAAAGTTTCAGCACCGGTCGTGGAAGAAAAACCGCCAACAGTCACCGAAGTGGCCGTTGCTGAAGAGCCGATCCCCAAAGACGCGCTTGTGCTTCCTGCCGCCTCAGTGAAAGCCGGAAGTACGCGCTTCATGAATGGTAACTGGCGCGCAACGATCGACTATAAGGACGCGATTGGCGGAAAGCCGCCCGTTCTTCGCTATCAGATAAATAACAACGCAGGGACCGTCCGCCTGACGATGGGGGAGAATATTACCTGCCGGACAGAGATTTCCTCCGGACTGATGCAGTCAGGAAATCTTGTCATTAAACCCCGAGGCAACGCGCGCTGCTCTGACGGTAGTCGCTACACGCTCCCGGAAGTCATTTGCACCCAGGGACTGACGGGCGCCGCCCAATGCACAGGCCGTTATAACAACGATACCGTGGTTCCTGTGGCCTTTCGTAAAGTGAGTAAATAAGTCAATGCTGGCAAACCTTATCGGCTATAAATCCGCTGTTACGCTGATAAAAAACAGCGGGATCCAGTTCCTCGATTTCGGATTACGTCCTGATGTGACGCGTTCCGCTCATGGTAATTTTGCACGCCAAAGTGCGAACGGTCCCCTTCTGCGTCTCGATTATGATGCGCAAATAGGCAAGTTCACCCTTCCAGGAGAAGAGCACGGCACGTCGGAGATCGTCCGTCCGGAAAAAAGATGGACGCTGGATACCTCGCTGAACGTACTGGACGGCGTTTGGTTACCGCTGCCTTTTTTACGCGTGAGTGGTCGCCGCACGTTTATCGGTGGACCTGACAACTGGGCGCGTATGCAGATCCGTCAGCTCGACGCGCCGGACGCCACGGGCAATACCCTCCGCGTCTGCATCGCCTTTGACACCCGTATCGTCCCTGAAAATTCGGAAGATAGTACGCTGGCCCCCAGCACCGCCGATGTCCGTAACGGCTCCCGTTTCGCGCTTGCGTGGCGTAACCATGAGATTAGCGAATTTCTTGACCAGACCTGGGTCAACGGCTGGCTACGGGAAAGCTTTATGCAGTACCTGAACCAGCAGGAAGATCTCAGCGAACACGACATCACCAGCGCGATGAAGATGTTTGAATATCAGGGCCACTATCTCAACCTGCTGGAAATGCTGGCAGAACAGATTCAGATACCGGAAATCCAGATCACCAGTGAAACGCTGCACGTTCCGGCGATCCCCGTTGACCTGGTGCTGGATGTCGGGAACACGCACACCTGCGGCGTACTGATTGAAGATCATGGCGACCAGAATAACGGTTTACGCCAGTGCGCAGAGCTTGAAATACGCTCGCTTAGCCAACCGCAGACGTTCAGCGACTCCCTGTTTTCCAGCTATATGGAGTTCAGCGAGGCCCGCTTCGGTAAATCACATTTTTCAATGGAAAGCGGCCGCGACAATGCGTTTATCTGGCCGTCGATCGTCCGCATTGGCGAAGAAGCACTCGCGCTGGCCACCAGACGCCAGGGCACCGAGGGCGCCAGCGGGATCTCCAGCCCGCGCCGCTATCTCTGGGATGAAACGCCCACCCATCAGGCCTGGCGCTTCAGCCAGATGACAGGGAAAACGCCAAGAGAGCCGCACGCCGCCGCGTTGCCGTTGATGAATCTGATCAATGATGATGGTGAGCCGCTCTATCCTCTGCCCATGGATGAGCGCCTGCCCGTATTCACCCCAACCTACAGCCGCAGCTCCCTGATGACGATGATGTTATGCGAACTGCTGGCGCAGGCACTTTCACAGATCAATAGCGTCAGCCATCGCCATAAGCTGGGTCACCCGGATGCTCCCCGCCGCCTGCGCCATCTGATCCTGACGTTACCTTCGGCCATGCCGAAACAGGAACGCGAGATCTTTCGTCAGCGTACAGAAGAAGCCATTGCCCTGGTCTGGAAAGCGATGAACTGGCACCCTCAGGATGAGGATTTCTCGACGCAGCGTCGGGAAGAACGTACCACCGTGCCGGTCGCGACGGTACATATGGAATGGGATGAGGCCACCTGCGGCCAGCTGGTATGGCTCTATAACGAAGCCATGATCAACTACTCCGGCCACAGCCGCGTGTTTTTCCGAAGCCTGGCGCGTCCTGAACGTCAGCTGGCCGAAGATGAAACCCCTGGCACCACACTGCGCGTCGCGTCGATCGACATCGGTGGTGGCACCACGGACATGGCGGTGACGCAGTATCAGCTGGACGACGGTCTCGGAAGCAATGTCAAAATTGTCCCTCGCCTGCTGTTCAGGGAAGGATTTAAGATCGCCGGAGACGACATTTTGCTTGATGTCATTCAGCTGAGTGTGTTGCCCGCCATCCAGAAAACCCTGCATGACGCCGGCATTGTCAACGCTGACGGCCTGATGGCACAACTTTTTGGTGAGACCGGGCAAACGGACAGCCACCGTATGTTACGTCAGCAAACCACTCTGCAAATGCTGATCCCGCTTGGTCACGCGATTCTCTCGTTCTGGGAGCAAAGCGCGCAATCCGGTAAAAATGCGGTCTTTGAAGGGGTTATCCGCGATTTACTGCCTCAGCAGCCGACCGCCAATGTACTGCAGTATCTGAATAAAACGCTTCAGCCGCTACTGTCGCCCGCGCACAATGAACTTGATCTGCTCAACACGACGCTACGCGTCGAGGTTGCGGAGCTGGAAGAAGCGCTGTTGAACGGCCGCTTCTCGATTGCCGCGCCGCTGAAATCCCTTTGCGAAGTTATTTCACATTACTGCTGCGATGTCCTGCTGGTGACCGGTCGTCCGTCATGCCTGCCGGGGATCCAGATACTGCTGCGCGCCCTGCAGCCCGTGCCGGTCAACCGCATTCACTGGCTGGAAAATTACCCGATTCAGGAACGATTCCCGTTTGGACGCCACGGACGTATCGGCAATCCAAAATCCACCGCCGCCCTGGGCGCGATGCTGTGCAGCCTGGCGATGGATCTCCGCTTGTCCGGCTTTAATTTTAAAGCGGCAGACATTCAGGCATACTCCACCATCCGTCACCTGGGCATTCTGGACGGCAGCCACCTGCTGAGCGAAGAGAACATTTGGTACGAGGATATCGATCTGGATAACCCGAAGGCCAGGCTGGATAAACGGCTACACTTCCCGTTGCGGGGCAACGTCTGTCTTGGCTTCAGGCAGCTTTCCGACACCCGCTGGCCCGCCTCTCCCCTTTATCTGCTGAAGATTAACTCTTCGGCGCTGGCAAAACATATTGCCGGTGACGGGGTGATCTCGGTGCGACTTCGCTACGACCATGCGAAAAGCGGCTTTGTTCTTGCAGAAGCATTAATGCAGGATGGTACGCCAGTCTCACCCGATATGCTGAGCCTAAAACTGAACACGCTGGCGAACAGCTATCGTGGTGAAAATCACTACTGGATCGACAGTGGGAGCGTATACAGTAAATGAATCAAGCAAATCTGAAACTTCGGTCTGTTGAGCGCTGGATCGCGACCTCCCGTTCCGTATCGCCCCAGCTTGAAATGGAAGCCGACAGCCGCCTGGGAAGATTATCGCATCTGTCGTTTGATCCGGTTGACGCGCTGGCTCAGATGCCAATGACGCTGGGCCTCTACGGTCATTCACCAGAAGGAAAGCATCATCTTCTGAGCGCACTGATTGAGAAGGATGGCTACTGGCCAGGCGTTCTGTTGGGCGATAAAACCTTTAACTACCTGACGCACATCAACCCAGGCGTTGCTCCGTTGATGGCGGTGCGTTTCACCCAAACGCGGCCGCCGAAGGTAGACAATTACCCTCTCCTGCTGGAGCTTTACAGCGAAACGATGCTGGCCATCAAGCTGATGCAGCGTTATCACGAAGGCGGCGACGTCCGTAAAGTCACGGAAAGCGATCTGGCCATCCGGCTTGCCACGCTACAGGCGCGGCGCTTACCGCATCCTGCGTCAGGGGGGGATATTCACCGTTTCGCCGCCGTAACCCAGGCCTGGAAAAACCAGGACTCCCGCGAAGACGGTACCGATGACGGACTGTTATATCAGATAGCGGAACTGGCAGGCTGGTTAAGTATTAGCGATCGCGCTTCATTATTCAGTTTCCTGTGGGGGGATGATCCTGCCGTCACGGAAGAGTGGACGCAGCTTGCCTACACGCTGGCGCAATTGGGCCACGCCGAACAGGTGCTGGCGCCGGCCAGCCTGATTGTCGATAACATGATGTTGCCTGCTGAAGGCTTTCTGATCCCGGCCTGCCAGGATAAGCCCGCAGAGGCTACCGATGTGATGATCTGTCCATTGGAAAATGGACAGCCCGGAACGCACGTCAGCCTGAATAGTGAGCGTCTGGCCCAGCTGTGCGCCTGCCTAACCCTGACGATCGATCATGATGCACCATTGGGCAATATCGATATCATTGATATCCCCGTGGGCGAACTGGACTCGTACGCCCGACGCCTGCAGCCCGACACGCTGCTGATGTGCAATGTCGTGACCGATCACCAGCATACCGCGCAAACGGCACAGATGCTGTGCAACTGGCTCGATCGGACTCAGGACAACACGCCCAGCCCTCTTCCTCGTCTGGTCTGGGCCGTAACCCCGTTCGATCTGCGTTTCCAGGGTCTGGGCCATCTGGATGATGGCGTTCAGCACCTGCTCAATCGCGCAGGAAAGCACTGGGGGATCTTACAGGCTCTGGATAATCACAATCTTTTCACGCTGCGCGAGTGGCTGAAAGATGCGTTAACGCCAAAATACAGAGAACAGCGCCTGTCCGGGCTGAGGGCGTCACGTCAGGCCTGCCTGGACGAGCAGCTTTTCGGTCTGCTCACGCCGACCATCAGTCGCGTAAAAGAGGCTGAAAATCTGGTGCGTGCACTACAGACACACTCAGCCCATTTTGGCGAATTAGTCAGCGAACTGACGCTTTCGCGCAGCCAGCTCCATCAGTGCTGGCTGCAATATCAGCAAAAGCCAGGGCAAACGCTGACGCCTGATCTCACGCTCGATCTGTTTGCGACTGACACCGATGTGCAGCCTGCCGAAAAGCATGATGTCCTGCTTGCCGACATTATTTACAAACGCTGGGTCAATCACGTACGGCAGCTGAGCTGGCGTACGCAGATAGTTGAAAAATTGGGGCTTCCGAAAGAGCAGCTGAGCGCCCTCTGCAATGTTCTGATCATCTCCGCCCATCACCTGGGACTGTGCCAGCACATGCAACAGGCGCTGGCGCCGCATGATAAGAATATGGCACTCGCGATAACCTGTGCGAGCAATGTGTTTAGCGATTATATAAGCTGGCTGGGCTACCAGCATGTGCCTGTGGATCAGCGTCCGGAAAGCAAAGTAAATCCTGGTCGTGCAATCTTCGCCCCTGTGGACCACGCCGGCACGGATAAACGTCTGACCCAATTGGGTGAACAGCAGGTCTTAGGCCATACCCGCTACATTTACGACTGGCTGGTCGGTCTGTATCACCGTGCAACAGATTGCATAACCTCCCCTTACAACACGATGCCAGAAGCTGAAATGAAGTCCCTGTTGTCAATCCTGAACGCGGACGCCCCAGCGGATACGTCGCCGTAAACTGCCCCCGACGATTGCGGGGCAACACATCCCTCTTCAATGTAAAAACTCTCCGCCGAAACAGCGGAGAGTTCTGCGATATAGCCAACATCTGTTACGGGAAGCGCTTGAGTCCATACTCATCCGGGAGGCACTGGTGTATGCCCCCGGATAAGATTTTTTAGTATTAAACGAACGTGGTGAGAGTTGTCAGGTATCCCGTCTGTTTTAAGGCTGACGGGATACCCTGTGGCTGAACGGTCTTAATTACGATATCTATTTGATGTGAAACACCGCAACGGCGTGATTGAGGCGGCCCGCCTGCTGTTCAAGCGAGACAGCAGCTGATGCGGATTCCTCAACCAGCGAACTGTTCTGCTGAGTCACGCGGTCCATTTCCGTCACGGCCTTTGTCACCTGCTCAATCCCGCGGCTCTGCTCATCAGACGCTGACGCGATTTCGTTCATAATATCGGTCACGCGACTGACGGCCCCCACGATTTCCTCCATCGTTTCGCCTGCGCTTTCAACCTGCGTGGAGCCTGTTGAAACTTTACCTACGGACTCATCAATTAAGATTTTGATCTCTTTTGCTGCCTGAGCGCTTCGCTGCGCCAGACTCCGTACCTCGCTGGCGACGACGGCAAAGCCCCGGCCCTGCTCGCCCGCACGCGCGGCTTCAACGGCAGCGTTGAGCGCCAGGATATTCGTCTGGAAAGCGATACCATCAATAACGTTGGTGATATCCGCAATTTTCTGCGAACTGTCGGCAATCTCGTTCATGGTGTTAACCACGTTATCCACCACGTTGCCACCGCGAACCGCCGTTTCAGAGGCCAGCAATGCCAGCTGGCTCGCCTGCTTCGCATTTTCTGCGTTCTGTTTTACCGTTGCGGTCAGCTCTTCCATGCTGGCGGCCGTTTCTTCCAGCGAAGCGGCCTGCTGTTCAGTACGCGCAGAAAGATCGTTGTTGCCAACGGAAATTTCACTTGCCCCGGCATAGATAGCATCAACACCATTGCGAACTTCACCAACGGTTCTCGCCAGTTCATTTTGCATCTCGCGCAGGGTCGAGGCCAGCATACCGACCTCATTGGTCCCCTGAACATCAATATGGTAGATGAGATCGCCTTTTGCAATTTGGCGGATGCTCTCTAACAACGAATTGATCGGCCGAATGAGGACATAACGAATGCCATACCAGATCAGAACGAAAACCAGGACCATGCTCAGCAAAACGCCGAGCAGCGTCAATTTCGCCAGCTTTATCGTACTGTCCGCCTCTTCTTTTACATCCTCATAAATATTCGTAATTTCGTACAGGTACTGGTTGTAGCTTTCTTCCAGCGTATCCTGCATGCGTTGCGTTGGCTGGTTGAGCGCACCATCAAGATCGTTTGATCCCAGCATATGGATAAGATCGGCTAACGCACCATTATAAATATCAAAATCACGGGCGACGCGGGAAATCACCACAGAGCTAATTCGCGGATCGTGCTCAAGGGATTTATGCTCATCCCAAAACTTGTTAGCCTGCTGCAACATTTTTTTGGCAGTCGTTAATAATTCAGGAACCGTTTCTCCCGCCCCTGTATTATTAAGATCCATGAGGTAGCGTATTGCAGCGCGGTTCAGCACATTACGCGTTTGCAACATGGCAGACCATGTCTGATTAAGCGTTTCTTGTTGCATTCGAACTTCTTGCAAATGAACAAGATTATCCTTTTCATCTTCTAATGACTGGAAAAACAACCCACTTGAAGCCAACTGTAGTATGCCCAGCAGAGCCAGAGCAATCATCAGACTCGTAGTAATTTTAATCCGATTTAACATCTTTCCTGTTTCCTGAGAGAGCCTTATGTCATATATCGGTTTCCGAAAAAAAAACTGAAAGACAGAACTCAAGAAAAGTCCATTAAGTGATGTTATTTTCAAACAAATACAAATATCACACAGTTCAACAGATTGGCGGGCATCCCGGCAAAACGACCTTCCGCTCCCACAGCCAGTGAAAACAGAGGTCATGTCCACGGTATGTCGTGTTCCGGGGATCAAAAATCAGAGCAACGTAAGCGGCTTTTTCCATTAACAGGCTGAGTCAGTCAGCTCAAAAAGGCGGTTCTGTCTTTCCCCGCCTGCTTAGCCTGATACAGTAAACGATCGACCTGCTCTATAAGTTCGTGTTTTTCTTGATTCTGGAACTGCGATACTCCCGCGCTGAACGTGACCGTTAAATCGGCTTCCCGCCATTCGCGGTCGCGCACTGCCGTATGGCATTTCTTAAGTACCATAACGGCTTGTTCAATGGTCATTTTGTCAAAAATAATCGCAAATTCTTCTCCGCCATAGCGGTACAGGTGACACCCGTAGATTTCAACAATATCCTGGCATTGTGCAGCAATCCCTTTAAGAACCGCGTCACCCGCAACATGCCCATATTTGTCATTAATATTTTTAAAGTTATCCACGTCAATCAGTGAAAAAGAGAACGCTTTTTTCTCCGCAATTCTTTTTTCAAGATCGCTTTCCATCGCTCTTCGATTCAGTGCCCCGGTTAAGGCGTCACATTGACTCTCACTGGTCAGGGTCTTCTCACGGTTTTTACTGAGATGAATTTCCTGAGAGAGAATGTTTTCCAGATTGTCATGCCCTTCAGGGGTACCCGTTTTAATATGACCAATGATGTTAAACAGCTTTTTACCCCAGTGATACTTGAGGTAAAACCCGAAAGACAGCACGATGATCGTTAAAACAACAAATCCATAAACCACGCCCTGCGTTTCCGCCCAGACTTGTTCCTGTAAGTGTTTGTTGCTGATGGTATAAATGAGCGTCCACCGTGGGCCTTCAAACTGATAGGAAAAAAACCAGGCATTGCTGCCCGAATCATAGTACTTACCGCCGTGCCTCTTCAGTAACGGATAGATGCTGTCGATATTGTCGGGCTCCCAGTTATTGTCAATCATATCATCCGCAATATGCTGCCCGCTGCTGGAGAGCAAAATAATACGCCCCTCTATCGGAGGGCGCATTTTTTCCATATTTTTGTTTATTTTCAGAAGGTTAATATCGAAAGCCAGCACCCCATTGAACTTTCCATACTGATTGAGCATGGGGGCGGAAACGGTGACCGTCGCGACACCGGTGAATATATCGCTATGTGGCTCGGTAAACCGGATATGAAAAGGAGAGTTAGCTTCATGGATAAACCAGGCACGCTGTTTAATTGAATTATCCGGGAATATGTCTTTGTTATCATTGTCAGGAACCCGGACAAATTTCCCCTCTTTATCCGTCATGATAATGGCATCTAACTCCGGTGAATTATCGAGAATAGACACCACGCTTCGTAACACATCTTCCTGCGCATGGCTCATGTCAATCTCTCTACGACCCAGGTCACGACTGGCAGCAATGATTTTTGATTCTACGGTGGAGAGTATTTCGTCGATATAAAGCTTAGCAATATTTGAAGTATAGTTTCGACTGATATCCAGATAAACATTGCTGACTTTTGTTCTCAAGTTATCAACAACATAATAACTTGTCGTCAGGATCATAAACATTAGAATAAAAATACCCGTGTTTATTTTTCTTGAAAAATTCACCGTTTTTCTCAACTGGACGTTTGGGACGACAGAGTGTAAGAAAACATCTACCGCCAATACATTCGGTATTTAGAGTCAAAATACTCGGGCAAACAGAAATGTTCACATGTGATACTATTACAAAGCAAAAGGATCGTGGAAAAAACAGCTTACTGTAACATTTTTAATCAATACCTTACGATGCTCTATACAAATTTTTCATACACTCAACAAAAACCGCGGCATAACGTGAAAGTGAAAAAATGAAGATTGTTTAAGGTTTGTTTAGTCTTGCTTTTTTTTTAATTTGCCGGTGCGATTTTTAAACTTTTTAAAATGTGAGTGTAATATTGCACAGCAAACCTTATGAAATACGGCATTCATGGATAGCGGCAAGCATATGTGCTCTGCCGTATCCGGTAATAAGACGACTCTTTTGGGGGCTAATACATTAATTGACAATTAAGCCCTCAGCAAAGCCAACACTTAACCAATTGATATAAATGAAAAAATTCAAAAACAAACACAAAGAGGGGCAATTATATATAGTTTGATAACGACCAAAAAACTTGTGTATCATAGATGACTCTTACATTCACCGTTGCAGGTAAATCCTGCTTTTCATCCTCGTAGATATAATTAGCGGAGCATGAACGGCCTACCTGTGCATGTATTACTGTTATGGAACGTTAGGTGATTAAAAGCAGCCAGCTACTTAAAAATGTGATTATGACGTTAGTTTGCGGCTTATCCGTGTGGGCGTTTGGGCTATTTATTATTACCGCCGAGGTTGAAAGTAAAAATAATGCGAATGACGAGCTCGTGCTTAACGGTACGTTGCAACGTATAGATCAATTACTCGATGTCGTTTCCGGTTCAATGGACAAGGCCGCCCTGCTCTACAATGGCGTCTGTGGTGAAACAGGCGATTTACTGACTCAACTGGCAACATTCACACCGTATTCACGTTCGTTCAGCATAGCCGATGATAAGAATATTGTCTGCACTTCCACATCGGGAGAGGTCTCTATTCCGGTCGGTGAATACTTCCAGGATGGGAAAGTACTCTCGCTTAGCTATGGTCCTATTCCGCAAAAAGTCACGATGACGGTGAACCTGAAACGCCTCTTTGGGCAACATTATCTCATCGCCAGTATCCCCACGTTCTACTTTGATAATGACATTGTAGGACGAACAGATGCTGAGAAATTATACATTAAAATCGATTCAGGCTATCTGAGCAGCTCCGGTAAAGTCAGCGCGCAGCGTCCGGTCAGGGAAAAAGAGCGCATCACTTCCGTACAATCTGAAGAGTATAAATATGAGCTGTTTTACAGCGTCGTTGATGAACGCAGCTGTTTTAAGCAGCTCCTCTCTGAAACCACGCTTTTCCTGATGTTCATGTGTGCAGGCCCAATCGTCTCCTTCTGGGTGTGGAGGATTGTCGGCAAACCGCAGTCCTTACGCACTAAATTTGAAGTCGCGATTGAGAAAGGTGAAGTCCGCCCGTACTTCCAGCCACAAATGTCGGCCATGGATGAGAAAATCATCGGATGCGAGGTTCTGGCGCGTTGGATCTCTCATGAGGATGGTATTATTCCGCCAAACCAGTTCATCCCACTCGCAGAAGAGTCCGGCCTGGTCGTGCCAATGACGCGCCAGCTTATGGCCCAGGTAAAGACCTGGTTGCTCCCCATTCAGCCTTCGCTGCCGGATGGCTTCCACGTCAGCATCAACTTCAGCTCTCAGCATATGATGTCCGATGATATTGTTGATGACTGTTGTAATTTCCTGCGTGGCTTTAAGCCGAACAAAATCCAACTGGTGGTGGAAATCACCGAAAGTGAATTACTTAACGACAATAAACGCATTAAGGAAGTCCTCGGCAAACTGCAGAGCCTGGGCGTGTTAGTCGCCATTGACGATTTCGGGACCGGGTATTCTAACCTTAGTTATCTTCATGATTATAAATTAGATATCCTGAAAGTTGATCGTAAATTCATTTCCCATTTGACGCCAGAAAACGCAAAAGATCATCTCATTGCCAGCATTATTGATATCTCCCATAAGGTGGATATGAAGACAGTGATCGAGGGTGTCGAAACCGAAGATCAGGTTGCCAGCATGAAGATCCTGAATCCAACCTGGCTACAGGGTTTCTATTACGGCAAACCTGTACCCGGAAACGAGTTTTACGATACGTGGCTGAGATAAATCAACCTGCCAATTTTGACGTAACGCGATGACCTGCCCCAGGATTCGCGACAGGAGAGCCTCCAGGCCCGTAGACAAATCATCCCTGTAGTTTGAGCACAGGAGAATCAACGGGCCCTGAGTTTAAGGAAGAGGCTGTCTGTCAGGTCATGCCGGCACACAGCCTGCGTAAATGAGTCCGTTCCGTCAGACATTCCTTAGTGAAATCATCCACGCAAGTCAGATTCCTGATTCTGCGGTGCTGGCCGCCAGATGTAGCAACAATAGATGCTCTGTTACCAGCCCTTTACGATGTCATCTGCGTTTTACGCCCGGACCACTGAGATGAGAAAGGCGATACACGTACGCCTTTGCGACGCCGTCAGTGCCCTGAACGCCGCTCACAGGGTTTATGGGAGTGAATCATTCTTCTCTCTATAGCTTATATAAACTGTAGCGAGTAATTCCGCCCTGTTTCTGCATATTTATAAATTATAACGAGTAACTATAATCTATAGAGAGCATAAATAGCGGTTATGAGTGAAGGATCCCGTCGCTGAGAGCAGTCAGGGTGACATAATCGGTGGAGTGTACTTGCTATAGCTTATGTTCACTTATTCCTGAACAATTTCTCAAGATCATCCATCGTGATCCCAAGTTTCTGAAGTAATTGCAGCTTTTCAGCAAGCTCTGGATTGATTTCGCCTCCCCTGGACGGGCGCTGGGGATTTTCTTCACGGGCATCCCTGGGCGCCTTCAGCTTGGGCCGACGATAATGAACATTGAACAGAACGCTACGGCCACGCTGGATCTCCGTGTAATCCAGGTAACCAATCTCTTTGAGCTGTTCCATGGCCCGGCGTACGGTCTGGTTTTGTGAAAAAACAGGAGATCTCAGACTGAGACGAGCTCTGAGCCTCGCAAGTGAGATCGGAGCAGGATCCTTCGGCAAGCTTTCGATAAACGTATACAGCGCCTGCGCGGATTCGCGACGCTTTAATGTATTTATCGCTTTGAGTTGCAAAAGTACTTTTTTATCAAATTCATAGAGTTCAAACAGGCGCGGGTCCGCCTGCAACTGCACGATATCCTTTTCGGTATCATAATAAGCCGACTGTACCAGGTGCGTGATGTATTCTTTGGTGTGCTTTTCATTGGTTCGGGAGAAAGAGATCACCGTCCCCGCGATACGCTTAAGTGAAGGGCTGATGCGTTCACGAAGCTTTCTGGAAGACTGACTGGATGGGATCCCGCATAGCTTTGCAAACTCGACAAACGGTAGCTGTACCTTATCCCCGATCACCTTGTATTTAGCAAAAGAATGGATGATTCCGACCCATGTTTTAAAATCATTATCCATATCCAGCCTTGGCCCCGTAATCTCAACCTTATCAAACCCTTCCGCTTTGGCTAAAGACAGGCGGGTTAATTCCTCTGTAGCATCGGTTTTGGATAATGTGTTTTTTTTGCTGTTTTTCAGTGACTTAAGCGTAGGAACAAAAACACCGAGTCTCATCAGAGCTACCGGCTGAACGGTATTATTTGAGTTAGGTGTCAGTGTGACAAGCTCTCCGGAGGACTTATCAACCTCCTCAAATAGCTTTATCAGGTCAACGTTTTTGTTTTCCAAAACGGGCTCCGGATCTGTGGATCGTTTCGACTGCCTGTGCATGAAATCAAACAGGCCCTCTCAGATCCCTGAAATGCAAACGCAATGTTATACACAAGAAGTGCAGGTTCTTGCTTACTATAGCTTATTATTTTTACTAACTACAGTATATGTTGAGCATGTCATATCTTATGTAACGCTCATCATAGCTTATAATTTACCTATTACAGCTTATGGTGACAGCCTCTCAGCCTAGAGCTGGCAAGGCTTACAGCGATCGGGGATCTTTATAGGATCTATATAGGATCTGATTAAGGATCTATTGTTTGGATCTATTCAGTGGATATGTGGATAAAAATCTAAAAATACCAGGGCCATAATGTTCTGCACTTCAAACCCTTTCCTGTGAACAACACGGACCTTGCGTCCGATGACACACCACGAATGTCTGCATGGAGGATCGGAATCATGAAAACCACCTGCACTCAGAGCAGTAATTTCGTTCACCCGGGAAAAGCCCCAACGTGTTCAGACGATCCACTGTAGAAATAACATTACCTGAAACTGCTTTCAGCAACATGCACCTTCCAGACAGAAAGTCCTTCATCCATCTCCTGCAAATAACCTCATTTCATATTACGTCAACATGGGAACAGTACTGTTGAAACTAACAAGAATATACAGTGGCACAACATGATGCCTCACATCTGACAGATAAGGTTTAGTCCCGTCGCTTTTGCAATTACGCTCACGTTTCTGATACAAAAGTTTTAGATAACTGATATTTATCCGATAGTTATATAACACACTAAAAAAAGCTCTTTCCATCTGTGCCTTGTATGATTTCGCGTCTTTTAGCTCTCTCCTGGAGTTAAAAGACGTTTTTTTATACAAGAACCTCAACCATTTTGTTTATGGTTTCCATAAATTCCCTAGTAAAACCTCCTCCGTCTGTCAGCCAGGAGAGAAGAATATTCAGAATTTAATTTTTATTCCCAGAATAGCGCCGTAACTTTCATCTTTATCATCCAGCGACTTTTGATAACTCAGAGAACCGCGAAGCATTAAATTTATGATCAACGTCCACATTCAACTCTCCCCAAGCTCTGGTGCTTTTCATTGTAAAGGGAACATATCCGTTTTCAGATGAGAATTAAGTTTGCTTTTTCTCCTTAAATTCATGCCAAAGACTCGGGCTTACCCAGCCCGTGGTAATGGAGGTACTCTGCTCTTTTTTCAGTTTGTCATCATGATCCCACACTTCATGCCTCCGTACGCCCAGTCGGCCCGTTAAGTGATTATTTCAAAAACGATTTGATATGAAACCGGGACAGGAAAACAAGGAGTCGCAGGAAGTGATACTGAGCGGACCTCCCTCGCATTATTGGTCACCAGAATCGCTCCCACCGACACAGTGTCGTGTCGTTCGGGCCGATCGGCGTCCCGGCGAGGCGCAGTGCCACTTTAATGTCCGTGGTGGCATCCACCGCGGTACGATCCCACTGCAGGATGGTACCGAAGCGCATCTCGGCCCAGGTAATGGCCGAAACAACGATTCGGTGGTTACGCAGCACCGCCTGCTCCAGGTGCTTCAGGTGCTTCAGCACGGCTTCCGGTTGCTCGCGCATGATGAACGAGCAGATGGATGTGTGGAGCATATCCGGAATGATCAAAGCACCGGGTGTGTGCATATGTTCAGTACAGGCAGATGCTCAGCATATGTATATATGTGGCATATGCAGATGGCTGGCATATCCTGAGTTCTCTCATTTTCGAGGAGGATCAGAAAAAAGTCTTATCCGGAAAACAAAAAGCCGCTGAAGCGGCTCTTTTGTCTGTTCTCTGGTTGCTGGCGCGGGTGTCGCGCTGGATGGAAGTGTCTTAACAGCGGCTTATTTATCGTCTGGTAGTAAAGGTCTGTTCTGACGGAGTGGAAATGTATTTTCACGTAGCAGCGCGACAGATTCGGTATCAAGGAGGGAACCATTCTCCAGATCTTCAGCCCGGAGCAGAAGGTTATCAATACTGTCGATCATGTTAAGTACCTCTCTGACGCTGCGGACCAGATCCCTGTCAGAGGGCCTGTACGATATCTGGCGAAAATTTCGCGCTCCCAGATTATTTCGGGAAAACGTTTCATAATGTTCCGCCAGTCTGTCAGCTTCATTATCATGGATCCAGCGCCTCTGGTCGTCCTTTCCAAAGACACGCTGAGCATAATCGTCGAATTCCCGATTATCTACCGGAACGCCATTAACGAGCTGATCGAGCAGTTGTTTTAAATGTGCACGCAGTGCGCTCAGGCTATCCTGATAGCCCATGTACAGTTCGTGGTAAAAGCAGACTGAAATAATGTTCAGGCGGTTTATGATTTCTGTCAGCGCAGGAATAAACCGCTTCACCTGTGTAGTCAGAAGGTCCGGATAGGTCAGAACTGTGACCTTGCCCCAGCGTCGTTCATGGCTATCAGGGCCCAGTGCCTGATACTGCTTGTAGCTGATCGTACCGCTGGACATCGTCACTCTGACGTTTCCAAGGTAGTCCCTGATCAGCACATCGGTCATACCTGCCAGCCTGGCCGCCAGCACCCCGCCAGTATGAAGTATCGTTTCTGCCCTCTTTAACTCCCCGCTTTTCAGGTGGTCACACTGAAGGAAGAAATGGTTAATTTCCCCGATCAGTTGCCCGAGGGTAATCTCTGTCTGGAAATCGACTTTATCCACAATCTGACGGATCCCCTCCGCAATAGAGCCCTTGAGACTCCGGAATTCATCTCTGATCTGTGCTGATATCAGCTGTTGAGAAATACATATTTCATTCTCTAACGCAACAAATAAGGCAGGGGTATAACCGGTATCTGCTTTCTTTTCAACGGTCTTCAGGTTAGCGACAATTTTACCGGTGGTCGTGTCCTGCACCGTTGCACCAATAAACCGCCAGCTACCTTCCTGTATTTTCTTTTTCGCACCATCTGACAGGGATGCTTCTAATTCAAGGGTTTGCATATCAATCCCTCCTGGTCGAAAAGCCCCTTCGGGCTTTTATCGTGAGAAAGGGTAAGAGTCCTAGCTGTGAAGGAAATCGCTGCTGAGCAGGCGGGCCTCTTCCGGAGTAAGGAAGTCAGATGTCATGTCTGCAAACCGCACCGGATCAGTGATGGTACCGAAGCTGCCAAACTCTTCGCGGATCTGGCGCAGAAGGTGATCCGGAAGCTTGCGTGCAGCACGGTAGGCACGATCAAACATATTGCCCGCCCCGACCGGACTGTCCACTAAAGCACGTCCGGTATACGGCAGGTATTTATCCAGCATTTCCTCTGCGTAACGGATGGCCATACCCGGCTCAAGAGCCGAGGTTTTCAGCGTCCCCACAGGGGCGACGCGGGGGTTCAGCAGATAAACTGCCCCGAGTGCGACCTGGTAGAAAAACTGCTCCCACTGGTCATATCGCCAGCCAATGCACAGCCCGTAGTCATACTTACCCAGTTCGGAGTCTTCTTTAAACGTCACAACACCGGTTGCCGGCATATCAGCGACTTCACGTTGCCACTCGTAGAACGGGATCTCAAAGGTGCGTTCACCACACGCCATATCGCCGTAGCGTTTTTCAAGATCAGCGAGCAGGAAATACAGAATAAACGCGCGCAGGGCGTTGCAGTCGGCATCCCACTGGCGGGGTGACTGGATAAGCGTCTCCGGAGCTTTGTCGAGGATCTGCTGTGCCTGTTCCTGCGCGCCGGCATTAATCCCGCGGGCATCGTCTTTCAGACGGCGAAGCATGGTCAGGACTGGCTGATTAAGAGTCATGGCCCCGACGGCGGTGCGCATCTGGTACAGAACGCCATCGAATGTACCGTCAAGGACGCTGGCAATAATGCGATCGCCCCAGTCCGGGTTCCGCTCGGTCCAGGCCACCACTGAAGAGGCATTTCCATGCCGGCACAGGTAGTTATGCACCTTACCCGGGAAGGATTTCAGCACATAGCTGAGGCTGGTCGGGAAACAGGCGCTGTAGATCTGGACGGCCGGTACTACCTGCGCCGTCATGCCATAGTCCATCATGGTGGTAATGATATGGCTCATGGCACCATGCGTGGTGACATACTGGGGGGAACCTTTTAACGCTAGAGCTTCTAGGACAGCTTTGCGAGCCGCGGGGGAAAGTTTCGCATTTTCCGGCTGTTGCTGGATGAATCGTACTAACTGGTCATATTTCATTTTCTCAATCTCCAGGCGGTCCTCATCTGAGCGCGCGATCAGTTTGATTTCAGTGAACCCACTGTTCCGGGCCGTTTCGCGGTTTAGCCTGCCGCGTTCAGGTGATGATTTTGCGTTCATTGGTTTAAATCCTGCTACATGGATTAGTGTTTTCACATAAAACCGTTTACAAACGGTTTTATGTAAACTAGCCTGGAAAATATAAAACAGCAATACGAATTTCTGATAACCATCTATATTCTTTTTTTTGCATTTCTGTTTTCTCTTTATATCTTTTTAATTAATTGTGTCGGTCCTGCTCCGGAGATCCGAAAACTCATTGTTTCGGATCCTCCTCACCCTGCCCGGTTGTTTAGCTGCCGGAAACACAACATGTATAACTCCATAAGCGGTTTTCTCCTGTATGTTGTATTCCTCCCCTGCCCCATGACCTGGATCGCAGGGGCGAAAAAGGGCGCTTTGCTTATTCCATCACCGTGCTACACTTCCGAAAAGTTAAAATATGAATAAAAGTCGGATCGTCCCGGAACAGGCATCCGGTAATTTATTTAAGTGGTTATATGTCTGCTTATTATCAGACAGATGATTTTCACGGAAGGAAATATAATTTATAAAACGGTTAGTGACTTAACTATATACACTTCAGGACGCATGATTAATGCACGAATGAAATGTATACTTAAGGTCATACTAACGATACGTAAAGGAGTGTGCATAATGAAGCAGCGCATTACTGTCACGATAGACAGCGATAACTATCAGCTGCTCAGGTCGGCTGATGTCAACATCTCGGGGCTGATCAATACTGCCATGCAGAACGAAGCCCGTCGTCTGCGTGCGGAACGGTGGCAGGCGGAAAATCAGGAAGGGATGGCCGAGGTCGCCCGGTTTATTGAAATGAACGGCTGCTTTGCCGATGAAAACAGGGACTGGTGAGATGCAGTTTCGGGTTTACAGCTATAAAAGAGAAAGCCGCTACCGCCTGTTCGTGGATGTGCAGAGTGACATTATTGACACCCCCGGCCGGCGGATGGTGATCCCGCTGGTCAGTGCCCGACTGCTGTCTGACAAAGTCTCCCGGGAACTGTATCCGGTGGTGCATATCGGGGACGAAAGTTACCGCCTGATAACCACGGATATGGCCAGCGTGCCGGCCTCTGTGATCGGGGAAGAGGTAGCCGATCTCAGCCACAGCGAAAATGACATCAAAAACGCTATCAACCTGATGTTCTGGGGAATATGAATGACAGGTGATCCACAATGAACGGCCAGCCTCCTGTCACCTTACCGGCGGTATATTCTTCAGGACAGCCTGCACAGCTTCCTGTCGCTATTGATTATCCTGCGGCTCTCGCACTTCGTCAGATGGCCATGGTTCACAATGAACTGCCGAAATATCTTCTGGCTCCGGAGGTGAGCGCCCTGCTCCATTACGTTCCCGATCTGCACCGCAAAATGTTGCTGGCAACGCTCTGGAATACGGGGGCGCGCATTAACGAAGCACTGGCGCTCACAAGGGGCGATTTTTCGCTGTTACCCCCCTACCCGTTCGTACAGCTGGCCACGCTCAAGCAGCGAACGGAAAAAGCAGCAAGGACGGCAGGGAGAGCACCTGCCGGCAGTCAGGCACATCGCCTGGTTCCACTTTCCGATCACCAGTACGTCAGCCAGCTGGAGATGATGGTGGCGACGCTGAAGATCCCGCTGGAGCGGCGCAATAAACGAACCGGCAGAACAGAGAGGGCGCGTATCTGGGAGATCACCGACCGGACAGTCCGGACCTGGCTGAATGAAGCCGTGCAAGCCGCAGCCGCCGATGGCGTGACGTTCTCGGTACCGGTGACGCCGCACACGTTCCGGCACAGCTATGCCATGCACATGCTGTATGCGGGGATCCCGCTGAAGGTGCTGCAGAGTCTGATGGGCCACAAGTCGGTCAGCTCAACGGAGGTGTACACCAGGGTGTTTGCGCTCGATGTTGCGGCACGTCACAGAGTTCAGTTTCAGATGCCCGGAACCGAGGCGGTGGCCCTGCTTAAGGGGAACATTTAGGCGGCCATCAGTTTGAATGGTCACTTCAGGCGGGTCACAACATTTTTGATATATCAGACCGTCAGGTGATTCGGGCTGTAGCGTTATGCCATACCTGAATGTGACAGGCTGGCAATGTCCTCTATACGGGTTCTGATGGTTTTCAATTCCCATTACAGGCTCTGCCAGTAGCGAATACATTACCGTCTGCTGTGTCTTTCTCCGAAATGGTCAGCCGTTTCAGTAGCGGGCACCGCCCGTTCAGGCTCTCCTCAAATTGTATTTAATCAAAACCATGTCATTTACCTGAAATTTGACCCTGGCCAATAAAAAATGAATTTTTCATTGAATTATGATGTTTTTTATTCAAAATGATAAAAAACATCATAGTGGTGAAATTATGGATAATCTGGAACAGCTTAAGAAAGTTGCTTCAAGGGCGCACAAAATGTTGTCCTCCCTCAGCGAACACATTCAGCAGCAAAAGGAGGAGTTTCATCTCCACGAGTTTTATCAGGTTTACAGTAAAGCCTCGCTGTATAAACTCCCCAAACTTAGCAAAGGGAGTGTCGAATATGCGGTAAGTGAGATGGAATCTCAGGGCTATGTTTTTAACAAGCGCCCTTCAGGTAATACGATGAAGTATGCGATGACGCTTCAGAACGTCATTGATTTGTATCAGCATCGTGGTGTACCAAAGTATCGTGACCGGCATCATGAGGCTTTCTGTATTTACGTCTCCAATCTTAAAGGAGGCGGCTCCAAAACCGTTTCAACGGCCTCTCTGGCACATGCCTTAAGAGCACATCCACATCTGTTGTTTGAAGATTTAAGGATCCTGGCAATCGATTTTGACCCTCAGGCGTCATTAACCATGTTCTTAAGCCATCAGAATTCGATTGGTCTGGTAGAAACAACCGCAGCCCAGGCGATGCTTCAGAATGTAAGCCGTGAAGAGCTGCTCTCAGACTTTATCGTTCAATCTGTTGTTCCGGGAGTTGATATTATTCCTGCTTCAATTGACGACGCGTTTATCGCTGAGAGATGGAAGGAACTCTGTGCAGAATACCTGCCGGGACAAAATGTCCATGCTGTACTGAAAGAAAATATAATCGATAAGCTCAGGTATGATTACGATTTTATCCTGGTTGACACGGGGCCACATCTGGATGCGTTCCTTAAAAACGGTATCGGTGCAGCAGATCTGTTGTTGACCCCCCTCCCCCCGGCAACTGTCGATTTCCATTCATCTCTGAAGTTTGTTGCAAGTTTACCTGCATTAGTTGAGAGCATTGAAGCGGAAGGACATACATGTAATTTGACAGGGAATATCGGTTTTATGTCCAAACTCTTAAACAAGAGTGACCATAAAATTTGCCACAGCCAGGCAAAGGAAGTTTTTGGTGCAGATATGCTTGATGTTGTTCTGCCAAGGCTTGACGGTTTTGAACGATGTGGGGAAACATTTGACACCGTCATTTCCGCAAATCCGGCAACTTATGATGGTAGTAGTGAAGCCCTGAAAAGCGCCAGAACAGCAGCTGAAGATTTTGCTAAAGGTGTGTTTGACCGGGTTGAATTTATCAGAACGAACAAGGAGGCCTGATGTCCGGACGAAGAAAAACAATCGGCAGGAACTTTACTCCTCAGGCTAGCGTGGAAGAGTCTTCTGCTGAATCGATGGTTCAGTATTTTACCCTGAAGACCGGCCGGAAAGTTAAATTCAGTTTTGTGACCGTTCCGTCCTCAGACGTAGAAAAGAAAACTTTTGTTCGACAGGAAACCAATGGGCGGGATCAGTCTGCTTTAACGAGAGACTCTTTAAAAGACATCATCAGAACTATTCGATTCCAGCAGTTCTTTGCCTGTATCGGGGTTGTGGATGGCGAGAGAATTGAAATTCTTGATGGCTCGAGAAGACGAGCAGCCGCAATGGAAGCGCATACACCTCTTAATATCATGGTGACATCAGACAAACTCACCGCCGAAGAGGCCAGACAGCTCGCAAAAGATATCCAGACAGCAAAGGAACATAATATTCGGGAGGTTGGTCTTCGTTTACTTTCTCTGAAAGAGGCGGGTCTGACACAGAAGGAAATCGCTGAAAAAGAAGGTCTCTCGCAGGCAAAGGTTACGCGAGCTATACAGGCGGCTACCGTTCCTCAGGAATTAATATCCCTGTTCCCGGTGCAGTACGAGTTATCATTCTCTGATTATAAAAATCTTTCTGAACTTGATGAGCGATTGACTGAAAAATCCATAGTCTGTACTCAGCTTATTGAGAAGATATCGTCACAGCTTGATAGTTTAGTGGCTGATGAACATCTTCAGGAAGATGAGAAGAAAGCCGCAATTCTTAAACTTATTGCGAAGGGCGCGGCTTCGCTGATTGCTGCCCCTGCAAAAGAAAAAGCGACGGTTTCTCCGCTATGGAGCTTCAAGGAAAAAGACAAGTATGCGCGCAAGCGTGTCAAAGGACGAAGCTTTACTTATGAGTTTAACCGGTTGTCAAAGGAACTACAGGGCGAGATAGATGCTGCAATTCAGAATGTTTTGCAACGTCATCTGGGCGAATAGATTCGCCCTTTAAATTTCAATCTTAAGTTCATGTTTTATATTGGGTTGCACTGATGATTTCAGGGTGAAATCGCCATGCGTTTCACGCCAGTTTTGCAACAGGTATGTCTTTCCGGCGAGCTGTATACGCGCTCAACAACATTGCTCGCTTCATCTGCCAGCCAGAACTGATCCTGTGACCATATGGTCGTGGTAATAATGATGTATATATTCTTATCCAGCATGAGGGCTGCAGCTTTTTGCTGGTGAGATTTCCTCTCCTGGTTATAGCGACGATTTTGGGCTTTTTGCAATTACATATCCCTCGTTATTTCTGAGTACTACTACGGGTTTATCGTCGCGGGCTCTGATATTTTCCCTGAGAGAAGTGAATACAGCATTATTTTCCCTTACGGATGGGATAAGCTGCAACTGACGCGATAAATGCGGCGAATGTTTCCCCGTAAGACGGGTCGACGTAAGTTGATCATGCTGGATGAATTACATCAGCTTTTTGACTTGCGGGAGAAGCTGTGACGCTGACAGAAAAATCAGGCCATCTGGCGTGGTGTGCCTTAGTGGTGCTTGCGCTGGCCAGGCAGGATAGTGGCATTCCTGTCATTTTCAGAAGATGACTGCACCATCCTGACTGACTGTAATGCCCGGTGTGCAGGCGACTCCTAACGGGAAAATATCAGAAGTCATCTTCACCAGTCTCGACTATGCTCAATACTCGTGTGCACCAAAGCGAGGTTTGGGCATGGCGTCGGAAACATTGCAAATTATTGAGCGGGGAGTGCCACCCTTCCCGACGCAACATGGGAGCAAGTCCGTCGAAGGACGGAGATTATCAGCCCACTTGCTGAGCTGAAGTCGTTGGGCACCGGGCCGCCGACGCGGCAGCCCTTGCGCTGGGGATTTCCCGGCGGCAGGTATATGTCCTGATCCGGCGTGCGCGGGAGGGTTCTGGTCTAGTGACCGACCTGGCCCCTGAGCGTTCCGGGGCGGCAGAGGTAAGGGCCGGTTATCGGAACCTGTCGAGAGCATCATACGCGAGCTGCTGCAAAAGCGATTCATGACCAGACAGAAGCGTAGTCTGGCAGTATTCCACCGCGAGGTCGTGCGCACATGCAAAGCACAAAAGCTGCCAGCGCCGGTACGTAACACCATTGCCCTACGGATTGCCCGCCTTGACCCGGGGAAAATTATTCGCAGTCGGGAAGGTCCGGAGAGTGCACGTGGCCTGCAGGGCGTTGGTGGAATGCCTCCCGCAATATCAGCACCGCAGGAGCAGGTACAGATTGACTATACGGTCGTTAACCTAATCGTTGTGGATGAGCGGGACCGGCAGCCGATCGGACGCCCGCACCTGACCATAGCCATAGACGTATTCACGCGCTGCGTATCCGGTATGGTGGTCACACCGGAAGCCCCATCCGCTGTTTCAGTTGGCCTGTGCCTGGCGCATGTCGTCTGTGATAAACGCCCCTGGCTGGAAAGGCTGGGAGTGGAGATTGACTGGCCGATGAGTGGCAAACCCCGGCTGCTTTATCTGGACAATGCGACCGAGTTCAAAAGCGAAGCTTTGCGTCGGGGCTGTGAACAGCATGGCATCGGACTGGATTATCGCCCGCCCGGACAACCGCACTACAGTGGTATCGTGGAGCGGATCATTGATACGGCGATGCAGAGGATCCACGATGACCTACTGGGGACGACCTTTTCTAATCCCGGCCAGCGTGAGGGCTACAATTCCGAAAATATGGCCGCTCTGATATTGCGTGAGCTGGAACAATGGCTCATTCTGGCAGTCGGTACTTATCACAACTCAGTGCACAATGGCCTGCTTCCGCCTCCAGGTGCCGATGGGTTGAAGTTGTCGCCCGCGATGGTGCCCCGGCCATCATTACCAGCGCTACAGCCTTCCTCGTCGATTTTCTTCCCATTGTGCGACGTACACTAACCCGCACCGGCTTCGTCATCGATCATATTCACTACTATGCTGATGCGCTCAAACCGTGGATTTCCGGGGGCACTTGTCCGCGTTCCTGATCCGACGTGATCCCCGTGACATCAGCCGTATCTGGGTTCTGGAGCCGGAGGAGCAACACTATCTGGAAATCCCCTATCGAACCTTGTCTCATCCGGCTGTCACCCTGGGGGAGCAACGGCAGGCGCTGGCGAAACTACGGCAACAAGGGAGGCGGCAGGTAGACGAAACGGCTCTGTTTCGCATGATCCTGCAGATGCGTGAGATAGTGACCACTGCACAAAAGGCGACACGTAAAGCACGACGGGATGCTGATCGCCGCCTGCACATCAGGACGTCAGCGCCACCGGGTAAGTTGCTTCCACCAGTTACGGGCAGTACTGACCCGATGGTGGAAAGTATTTCACCTGTCAAATCGTTCGACCAGATTGAGGAGTGGTAGCTGTGGATGAGTATCCCACCACTGACCTGTCCCACCGGCTGCCGGTGGCACAAAGGCTGGCCCGACTTCCGACAGACGAGCGCATACAGCGCATCCGGGCCGACCGCTGGATTGGTTATCCGCGAGCGGTCGACGCGTTGAACCGACTGGAAACCTTGTATGTGTGGCCTGACAAACAGCGCATGCCCAATCTGTTACTGGTCGGACCTACCAACAACGGCAAGTCGATGATCATTGAGAAATTCAGGCGTATTCATCCAGCCAGCTCTGACGCTGATCAGGAGTACATTCCCGTACTGGTCGTACAGATGCCATCAGAGCCATCGGTGCTCCGCTTCTATGTGGCACTGCTTGCCGCACTCCTTTACGTCCGCGCCAAGACTGCCAGAAACAGAGCAACAGGCGCTGACAATGCTGCGTAAAATCAGTGTGCGTGTTCTGGTGTGTCAACGACGGGTAAAAAGTGGGTCTTCCGCAACTTGGGTGGAGAAATATTGATGAAACTTTCTAGTTAACAAGGATCTAAGCTGTTTTAAGTTATGGACAACGCTATGCCTTCACTTAAGACGCTTTTGCAGTTGCCTTGCGGGTGGCAATCCAGCCGACAAGATGTTAGTTCTGATGGGATAACCCTCCATCTTCGTGCCAAGCGTAAAACTGCACTATGTCCTGAATGCCTTAAGCGCAGCAAATCAGTTCATAGTTGTCGGCGGCGCCGGATACAGCATCTACCTTGTTCAGGCCAGGCGCTATGGCTGGTATTTGCCGTCCGTCACTGGTACTGCAGTAACCCAGCCTGTTCACGCAAAATTTTTGCCGAGTCGCTGGCTCCCTTCGCAGGGGCACGGCAGCAGTCTTCACAGGCGTTACAAAATTTACAGCATCAGCTGGGATTAATAGCTGGAGGTGAAGCTGGAAGACGGGCGGCAACGGCAGCGGGTCTCCGTAGCAGTGCAGATACTCTTCTTCGCAGAGTTTCAATACCCCGGAGACGAAACCGCCAGGCACGCCCCATGTTGGTATCGACGAGTGGGCGTGGCATCGGGGTCATCGTTACGGCACGTTAATAGTCAATCTTGATACTCACCGTCCCCTCGTCCTGCTTCCCGGCCGCGATCAGCGTACGCTGGCTGCCTGGTTCAGAAAATATCCGGAAATACAGGTTGTCTCACGCGATCGCGGCGGTATCTATGCTACAGCAGCACGTGAAGGTGCTCCTCAGGCCAGGCAGGTGGCCGATCGCTGGCACTTGTTGAAGAACATTGATGATGCACTCGAACGGATGATGTACAGACACATGCCGCTGATACGTCTTGTTGCCGGTGAGTTGTCACCAAAGAAATCACCTGAGCCAGAACGGGTACAAACAGCTCCATATATCCGTCGCCCGGAGCGACTTAAGCAGCAGACTCGTAATAAACGCCACCAACGCTGGGTGGAGGTAATCACCCTGCATAAGAATGGATGTGGGCTCCGTCAAATATCCCGTACCACCGGGTTATCACGCGTAACTGTCAGGCGCTGGCTCCAGTCAGGTACATTCCCTGAAATGTCGACCCGCCCCCGGAAACCAAGCCTTCTGGATCCCTGGCATGAGTGGCTGGAGGAACAGCGTGAAAGCGGTAACTACAATGGCAGCCAGATATGGAGGGAGATGGTGGCAAAGGGGTTCACCGGTAGCGAAACCACCGTCAGGGATGAGGTTGCCAAATGGCGTAAAGGTGGGAGCACATCTGTTACTGCGCCAGCCCGTCTTCCATCAGCTTCGCGCGTGAGCCGTTGGTTGGTGCCCTGGCGAATAATAAGGGGCGAAGAAAATTATGCCTCTCGCTTCATCGGGCTGATGTGTGAAAAAGAGCCGCAGCTGAAAATAGCACAACAACTGGCACTGGACTTCTACCGGATCCTGAAAACCAAAAACAAGCAACAACTTAGCAGGTGGTTCAGTAATGTCAGCGAAAGCGGCCCGGTTGAGCTTCAGCGTGTTGCTGCCGGGATGGAAGCTGATGCAGCAGCAATATGTGAAGCGATTACCAGCCGATGGAGTAACGGTGTAGTCGAAGGGCATGTAAATCGCCTGAAAATGCTGAAGCGGCAGATGTACGGGCGTGCTGGGTTCGAGTTACTGAGGCGACGGGTGATGAGTCCTCTGGCCTGAAAGGTTCCCCCCAAGTTGCGGAAGACCCACTTTCGCACCGTTGGTAACATGGTGATCGATGAGCTGCACAATATTCTGGCTGGTAACAGTGTAAACCGGCGGGAGTTTCTCAATCTGTTGCGTTTTCTCGGCAACGAGCTCCGCATACCACTGGTTGGTGTCGGCACGCGTGATGCCTATCTGGCCATCCGTTCAGACGACCAACTGGAAAACAGGTTTGAGCCTGTGGTGCTGCCGTTATGGGAGGTAAGTGAAGATTGCAGTTCGTTGCTGGCTAGATTTGCGGCTTCACTCATGTTACGGCAGCCATCACCGATTGCCACACAGGATATTGTCCGTTACCTGCTGGCTCGCAGTGAAGGCACTATCGGTGAACTTGCGCACTTGTTGATAGCGGCGGCAGTAGCCGCCGTGGAGAGCGGTGAAGAAGCGATCAATCAACGTACGCTCAGCATGGCGGATTACACAGGTCCCACCGAGCGACGAAGGCAATTTGAGCGGGAACTGATATGAAGCTGGCCTCACGCTGGCCATTACATCCGGCTCCGGGAGAAGGAGAGGCGCTGTCCTCATGGCTTCATCGCATCGCTGGTTGTTATCGCATGGAGGTTCGTGACCTGCTGGATCATTACCTTGGGCACGACCAGGTGGTTGATCTGGACGAGGCACCACCGCTGTCGTTATTAAGAGCGATCGCGCAACGTAGTGGCATCGAACTGGAGCGACTCCGCAGTATGAGTTTCGCTGGCTGAGTTCAGTAGCTGTCCACGCGCCCGTCCATCAGGGCGCACAGAATACTGACCCTCGACGGGTCAGATATGGCAGAAGCAACCATAGCCATGGATGTTTCAAGAGCATTATCCGGCTCACTATTGTGTCCATTTTTCAGGAGGTTCATCCAGAATGTATTGCCCATTTTTGGGTTACTTCAGCTGCCCGGGTATCATCATCCGTAACTAAAATGAGCCGATTACTGTGGTCACTGTACTGTACCAGGATGTTAATGCCGTTCCGGGCAATTGTGTCCGCTATTTCTCCAAGCTCCCCGGGTCGTTCCTGAGGTAATTTTCTTATCAGAGGGCTGCGCACACTGCTGACCTCAAAACCGGCATCAATCAGAACCTTGCGTGCTTTTTCACCGTCTTCAACAAGGAAATGCGCGTGTCCGGCATCAGGCGTTGAAAATACTCCGCCTCCTTCAAGTCCCACACCGTTTTTACCCAGCACACTGCCAAGTGAGCCAAGCGAACCCGGAGTATTGCTTAAAATGACGTGAATGTCATACATGTTGATGTGCCTCCTTATCAGAAGAGTAATCACGGAATACTCTGGCAACGCGTATTCTGTAGAATGAAAAAATTGACTGCTTACCTTCTTTCTGCGCAGCCTGGTGCATAACATTTTGCTTCCATCCTGCCACAGATTCCTCATCTTCCCACCATGACAAAGAAAGGATTTTTCCGGGCGTGCTCAGGCTCTGGTAGCGTTCAATAGAAATAAAACCCGGCGTGTCTGACAGTAAAGGCTTCAGCCCGGCAGCAAGCTGAAGATATCTTTCCTGTGCCTCAGGCAGGGCATCTGCCTCAAAAAGTACCGCAATCATGATTTAGCTCCGTCGTTAATTTCCGGTCAGTTTATTACCGACGAAAGCATGACGCTTCGGCCAGCACCGAAGTATGTATGCTGCGTAAGAAGTGGTGGGAACGGAGAAGAGCTAACTGAGCGATGAACAGAGATTCACATAGTGGAACGTCAGTGTAATCGTCTTCTGACATTTCGTGCAGTTGTCTTCTGAAAATGACATCACTTATGTGGTCACAATAACATTCTCTAGCATTTTTACTGATGGTATATATAGAGCATACCCCAATGTGACAGGCTGACGCGCCCGCAGGGCTTGTCCAACCCCTCGCTGCTCAGAAGCAAGTTCTGAACAGACTCACGGTTTGCGTTGTGCTCAATCACCTGAACGTCCAGGTTGAAGGGAATTTAAATGGAGGCAGAAAAAAGGCTGCTGGCACGCTCTTTCATGGAAGATATGGGCTTCTGTCCGATCGCGTCAACTCAACTTAGTCTCAATCTTTACGGACCCATAGTGCAAGTATTGCTGCTGCCATAGCGCTTAACATGAAAGCGAAGAGGGAACCAAAAGCATTCATCATTGAGCCCCCTTTAGAATAACCGCAGGTTTGAGGCGTTTCACTGATTACCTTACAAATAACATCAGGATCAAGCCCCCAATAAACAAAGGAAAATAAGGCAACAATAGAGATTGCCGCTTTGTATATTTTTGCTTTTTTTAATATGTCATTCCCCTCCTTCAGATGCTAATCAGACGTTTAAATAATAATTGTTTAATATCCTGCTTATGAGAAAGGATGGCATGTGCGGTTATTTCTTTGCCATCGACAGAATATAGCACCCTATAACCATCCGGTGTGTTGCACTCCCGGTATTTTGCACAACCAATTTTGAGCAATTCAGGGCAGACCTGACACCCTAGCGGGAAATCTCTCACCCTCTTTTCAAAGTGCTCAATAATGGCGGTGATCACGTCCTTTGGCTCTACCTCGATGCGCCGTAAATGACTGGCTATATCTTCGATGCAGACCTTAACCGTTTTAGTGTACTGAATGACGACATTCATTACAGGTTCGCCAACAGTTGTTCTCTGCTGAATACGTTGCCGTCAGCCTTGTCTTTCTCTGAAATAGTTAACAGCTTAAGAAGCGCGATGGCGCTTTCTCGCTCCTGCTGGGCATCGTAGGACTCAATCACATAAGCCGGAACGCCGTTCTGTGTTACCAGGATAGGCTCTGCAAGATCGAGCGTGGCGGCATTTTTCTTCACGTAGCTAATGGTTTCAACTTTCATTGCAGCCTCACATAACCAAGAGGTTTAAATATAGTCCTAATTTAGTCTCCGGGCAATAATTAATTTGAATATACTTTTGTATATACCCAAATATGACAGACTGACGCGCCCGCCGGGCTTCACCTTACTCAGAAGCAAGTTTTGAACAGAGTACAGCCTCAGTTGTCTTTTTGATCTACGTGAAAGATTACCAGCGACGTACAAAAAATGAAAGCCGTATCGTAATATGTTGTACATTTCTGTTTGTTGTGTACAATAGCGTGAGCTTTTACGCCATCAGTGTGCAAGGATTCCATCTTGAGGGGATAATAATGAAACGCGATTACGGTAGTGTGGGTACTATAGCGCTCAGAGCAAG
Source organism: Citrobacter amalonaticus (assembly GCF_002918555.1). Lineage (GTDB taxonomy): Bacteria > Pseudomonadota > Gammaproteobacteria > Enterobacterales > Enterobacteriaceae > Citrobacter_C > Citrobacter_C amalonaticus_A. The sequence goes on along the minus strand of NZ_PQMB01000009.1, from coordinate 82,166 downwards.
TGCTTTACTCCAGGCTATGAGCCGGGATATCGAGGAGCAAAGGAAAGAATTTAATCTGACTGAATATCATCAGACATATACTCGAAATGCTGTGGCAAAGTTACCAAAATTGAGCCGTCGTATAGTTGAATTGGCCGTAAAAGAAATGGAAGAAAGCGGCTACGTGTTTAATAAAAAGCAGGTTGGTAACGTCGAACAATATGCTCTGACGATACAGAATGTTATTGATATCTACGCTCATCGACAGATACCTAAATACCGAGATATCCATAAAGATCCTTATGTGATTTTCGTTGTAAACCTTAAAGGTGGTGTATCAAAAACCGTCAGTACAGTAACGCTTGCACACGCGTTACGTGTACATCAGGACTTGCTCCGCCATGATCTTCGTATCCTGGTTATAGACCTTGATCCGCAGGCATCTAGTACCATGTTTTTGGACCACACTCATAGCATTGGTACTGTGCTTGAAACCGCCGCTCAGGCAATGCTGAATGATCTCGATGCTGAAACATTGCGAGAAGCGGTTATTCGGCCCACCATTATTCCTGGCGTTGATGTGATCCCTGCATCTATTGATGACGGCTTCGTGGCGAGCCAATGGGAGTCTTTGGTTGCAGAACATTTACCAGGTCTTAAGCCTTCTGAAGTTCTCAGGAAAACAATCATTGACCGTATCGCAGGTGATTATGATTTTGTCTTCATTGATACTGGCCCTCATCTTGATCCCTTCCTTCTGAATGGTCTGGCAGCGAGTGATTTGCTTCTGACCCCTACCCCACCGGCACAGGTTGATTTCCATTCAACCCTTAAATACTTAACACGTTTGCCTGAAATGCTCGAACGTCTTGAAGAGGAAGGTGTGGAGCCACGCCTGAGTGCAAGTATCGGATTTATGTCAAAAATGACCAGTAAGCGCGATCACGAGACGTCCCATAGTCTGGCTCGTGAGGTGTATGCAAGTAACATTCTGGACTCGTCACTTCCACGGTTGGACGGATTCGAACGATGTGGTGAATCTTTCGACACCATCATTAGTGCTAACCCTGTTTCGTACCCAGGCAGTGCAGAGGCACTGAAAAAAGCACGTACCGAAGCGGAACGTTTTACTAAAGCCGTTTTTGATCGCATTGAATTCATCCGGGGAGCGTCCAAATGAAAAGGGTTTTAGCTCGTGGGCGCGTTCTGGGTAATAGCAATTCAGAGTTCGCCCGTATGCTTGAAGGTGACGGAGATGTCAAAACCTTTACACTTAAATCAGGTAAGCAGGCTAAATTTGTCAAAACGGTAGTGTTAAGCGGAGAGATTGAATCAAAGACGTTCGTTGACGCTTCGGTTAATGGACGTGACCAGGCTATGCTTTCGCGCGAGTCAGTTACTGACATTTCCCGCACGATTAAACTTCAACAATTCTTTCCGGCTATTGGTCGGGAAGTGAACGGACGAATTGAAATATTAGACGGTACTCGTCGTCGGGCTGCCTGCATGTATAACAACGTAAAATTCGAAATTTTGGTAACAAAAGACGATATTGATCTTGCAGACGCAAGGCAGCTTGCAAAAGACATACAGACTGCAAGAGAGCATAGTCTGCGTGAACTGGGAAAACGACTGGAAGTTACCTATGGGACCAGTATGACTAAAGAAGAGATCGCTCTGGCTGAAAATATCTCTTCTGCAAAAGTCACACGGGCATTTCAGGCGGCATCAGTACCGGACGAAATGATCTCTGTATTTCCTGTAATAAATGATATTTCGCTGTCGGATTATCAATTTTTGTTGAAACTGTCTGAAGAAGCAAATCACAAAAAAACGTCAGTGAAGGAGTTAATGGATAAAGTGCGGCAAAAGCTGATGGCTCTGCCTGATTATCCAGCAATTGATAAAAGCAAAATCTTGGCAGTCTTTCGGGCAGAGAGCAAAGCTCTTATGGACCGGCCTGCCAAAACTGTTGAAACTGAGAAGTTGAGAGAGTTTGCTGATCGCAACCAGTTTGCAAGGAAGAAAACAGACTCGAAGAAGCGGCTTGTTGTTTATGAATTCTCACGGATATCTAATGAAGTGCAGTCAGAGATTGATGAAGCTATCAAGCGTATTCTTGAAAAACTGCCTTCATCGGGGGGATAACAATTAAAACAAAAGGATGCCATTAGGCATCCTTTTTCTTACTATTTTCACCATGCTTTTTTAATGATTATTACATTGATTATAAAGGTTTTTTTAAAATTATTTCATAGTGAAATCACCACGAGTTCTCTTGTGTTTTTGCCTCGTTATAGTTTGGCTATTGGCAATTCAGACCAGCGAGTCGTATAGGCTGGTGAAAGCATTTCTCGCTTCATTTGCCATTCAGGTGCAATTCCCCGTCCCGCAAACCACACTTTTCCCAGCCCTGAATGGTTAATACCGTCCACGACTTTCATCAGCTGATTGCTGTTGCTTCGGGGCTGAGTATCATCGAACAGGTTCAGTTGCGACACCCCTGTTGGTGAGAAATCGTTGAGCATACAACCCGCTTTTGCATATCGATGCCCATTCACCCAGATCCGGTCCAGTGCTTTCACCGCTGCGGCTATGATGTCCCTGGTATCCTGTGTGGGAGTCATCAGTTTCTCACTGGTCATATTCCCGTAATACGGTTCGTTCACCGCGAACGGTGACGTCTTAACAAATACAGATATATGCCTGCAGAACTGCCGCTCGCCGCGCAGCTTTTCAGCTGCTCGCTCAGCGTACTGACAGACTGCCTGCCGCATAGCTTCATACGTCGTGACACGCTCCCCAAAAGACCGGCTGCAGACAATCTGCTGTTTTGGCGGAGGCGCTTGTTCCAGCGAAATATAGCTTTCTCCGTTGAGTTCCCGGACTGTTCTCTCCAGCACAACGTTGAAATTCTTCCTGATAAATACAGGGTTCGCGCGCGCTAGCTGCAGTGCCGTAATGATGCCCATCGAATTAAGCGTCTTTGAGATCCTGCGACCTACTCCCCAGATTTCCTCCACCGGCTGCAGTGTGAGCAGTTTCTCCGTTCGCTTCGGATTATGTGACGTCAGGGCAAGCACCCCACCGAACTGTGGCCACTCTTTCGACGCCCATTGCGCACTTTTAGCCAGCGTTTTGGTCGGCCCCATCCCTACACCAATTGTCAGCCCCGTTCCTGAGCGAACGTGCTCGCGCAGCTGCCGGCCGTACTCCTCAAAATCGATGCAGCTGTCTATACCGCGGATATCGAGAAACATCTCATCAATAGAATACTGCTCTACCCGCGGCGCCAGTTCCTCGAGGTGAGACATAACCCTGTTCGACATAGACGCATAGAGCTCATAATTGCTCGAGAATGTGATGACCGGCTCAGGGAATTCGGCCTGCTTCAGCTGAAACCAGGGGACGCCCATTTTAATACCCAGCCGTTTCGCTTCGGCACTGCGCGCGATGACGCAACCATCGTTGTTACTGAGCACCACAACGGGCCTGTTACGCAGGTCAGGACGAAACACTTTTTCACAGCTCGCATAGAACGAATTCACATCAGCGAGCGCAAACATCAGTTCGTACTCCGCGTCTTATGTATGAATGCCATCACCACGCCGAAAATCTGCAGTTCCTCCGGATAGAGCGTGGGGTAAGCCGGATTCATCGGCAGCAGGGCGATACGGGGCTTCAGCTGCAGGCGTTTAACTGTAAATTCGCCGTCTGTTTCCGCGATGACGATGTCACCCTGCAGCGGTTTTTCGGCTTTGTCGACAACCATCAGATCGCCGGAGTGCAAACCCATGTCTTTCATTGAATCACCTATGGCCCGTACAAAGAAGGTTGCAGCCGGACGCCGGATACAGTAGGCATTCAGGTCCAGTTCCTCCTCCGTGTAATCAGCGGCCGGCGACGGAAACCCTGCCGGACAACGTTCAGTGAATAGTGGTGCGGTGGACTGCACCGGCTCGGGTTTGGGGGAGACAAAAAGTAACATGGCAACCTCTTAAAATGCCTGTTTGCATATACAGTATTATTTAAGATATTTCCTGTCCTGCAAGTGAAATTTTGCCGTTTCCTGTCAGGTAACTGTTCTGCCTGGAAAAACAGATGTCAGGTTATCCACAGAATCGGTTAATAACCCTGTGGAGGAGCGCAGTAGAACTGTTGGTAGTTCGGGAATATGCCTGCCACCCGCTGCCAGTGTGCCGCGTCCGGGCGGACACGGGACGGGCGTATTTATCGCTCAGGCCCGGCGTCGTTATGATTTACGCCATGCCCTCGCCATGATGAGGTACGCCCTTCAAGCCGCTTTCGCGGCATATCCTCACCGTCGAAAAGATGACGGCTGCGGTATTCCACGGTCGGCGTTGACCCGCTACCGGACTCGACGAACAGGCAGCGTGCGGCAGGGAACGGTATCGCGGTGATGCCTCCTGCTCACCCTGACGGTGTAAGGACAATATTATGTTCAGAGTGACCTGTATCGACCTGGAAAATGGCGAATTTGCGTTGTATATCAACGGACATCATCTCGGCAGTGAAGATGGCAGCGGAGAGAAGCTGTATCTGTGGGAGATTCTGGAACGTTTATCACGGCTGCCTGGCGTGACCACGGAAACTGTGGAGCGGCCTGTGCCGGACAGTGATGAATGGAACTGGAACGATGTGGCCGACAGTGTTTTTCCGGCCAGTATCACGCTGTCACGCACTATGACAGTCGCTGCGTTTAAACAACGCCTTTCTGAATACCCGGACGATACGCTCTGCTGTGGTGCGTTCTGGCTGGCTGAGGATTTTCTGGCACTGGATGACTCCCTTGAGGACGCAGAAGTCGACGCGGCGATGGAGCTGGCGCAGCACAATCATGATGCGAATGACGGATTCAACTGGAGTCACCTGCAGTGGGCAATCAATGAGGTGAAGCGCGTATGAACACCTGGCTTGTGGGATTAAGGGTCGACATCGATGACACGGAAATGATGGTTTATCACATGGTTTCGGCTGAAAACCCGGAACTGGCCGAGGCGGGGGCGATGATGATGGGGCGCAACTGGTGGGAGGACGGGAAAGCCATTCATGAAGGGTACAGCTGGCGCTGGCCACAGGGTGACGTCTGGTTTAACAGCATCGTTCTGCTCGACGACGTGGAGAACAGTATCCTGCGCGGCCTGAAGTTCATCGATGCGTGGACAGTGACCGGCGCGCCGGATGCGCCGGTACTGCGCGACGAGTGGGGAAATGACTGGCGGGATATCACCCGCTGACGGAATGCCGGGCAGGGCGACTGCCCGGTACGTCAGGGAGGAATAATGATGTCGCGTTGCTCCTCATCCATGCCGCGCGTGGCGCGGGGATATCCACTGCCCGGAGCCAGTGTGCCGCGACCGGGCGGACACGGGACGGGCGGCTTTTCCGCTCCTGTCCGGCGTCGCCGTGATTTTACGCCATCCACTCGCATGATGAGGTTCGCCCTTCAAGCCGCTTTCGCGGCATATCCTTGCCGTCGAAAAAACTGACGGCTGCGGTATTCCACGGTCAGCTTGACCCGTTACCGGTCGCGGCGTACAGGCTCCGGGCAGCAGGGAACGGACGTCGTACCGACGTCCTCCTGGGTGCCCCCTGTAACCACGAGGTATCCCCATGTCCCGTTTTATCCTGGGTAACTGCGTCGATATTATGGCCTCCTTTCCGGAGCGCGCCGTTGATTTCATCCTCACCGATCCTCCGTATCTGGTCGGGTTCCGTGACCGTTCCGGTCGCAGTATTGCCGGTGACAAAACCGACGAATGGCTGCAACCCGCCTGCAATGAGATGTACCGCGTGCTCAAAAAAGACGCGCTGATGGTCAGTTTCTACGGCTGGAACCGCGTCGACCGTTTCATGGCCGCGTGGAAAAGTGCCGGGTTCAGCGTGGTCGGGCATCTGGTTTTCACCAAAACCTACTCGTCGAAATCGGCCTATGTCGGCTACCGCCATGAATGCGCCTATATCCTGGCGAAAGGTCGTCCGGCGCTGCCACAGGACCCGTTACCGGACGTGCTGGGCTGGAAATACAGCGGCAACCGTCACCACCCGACTGAAAAGCCTGTTACCAGCCTGCAACCGCTGATCGAGAGCTTCACACACCCGAACGCCATTGTTCTCGATCCGTTTGCCGGTTCCGGCTCCACCTGCGTGGCCGCCGTCCAGTCTGGTCGCCGCTATATCGGTGTTGAACTGATGGAGCAGTACCACAAAGCCGGGATTGAGCGCCTGTCCGCCGTGCAGCGCGCCATGCAGCGCCCGGCCGCCAACGATGTGTTTTATCCGGAGGCCGCGTAATGAACTACGACGGACACGAAGCCCTGCGCCGCGAACTGACCCACGCCGTGATGCGTGACCTGACCTGTCCCGCAGGCTGGGACCTGAACGGCGAATACCGCAGTGAGTTTGGTGGCTTTTTCCCGGTGCAGATCCGTTTCACCCCCTCCCACGGCAATTTCAGCCTGGCGGTATGCAGCCCCGGCGATATCAGCCCGTCCTGGATGGTGGTCTTTATTCCGGTCAGCGGTCGCCCGTTCTCTGTTATCCGCACGCTGCCAGCCTGGTCGCCGGAGGTTATCACGCATACACTCAGCCTGGTGGCTCACCTCGATGCCGATGGTTACAGTCAGGCCAGCATCATCAGCGTTCTGGCTATGGAGGGTGCAGCATGATCCACTCTTCACGCGCCCTCGTCACCCTGAAACCCGCCCGTCAGGCGGCATTACAGGCCATTCTGACCGTGGAAGAATCCCGCCGCCGTGGGGCGCGTCAGCCCTCTCTGCCACATGTGCGCACTTTTTTGCGTGTGCTGACCGGCAGCAGCCGGATTAACACAGCGGTGGCACAGCGTATTCCTGGCCTGAACTGGGAGCCGAAGAACCGCCTGTGCAGTCTCAAACAGGTGGAGGAAGCGCTGGAACGACTGATTGCCAGCAAAGGGGAATATTGCCCGCTGCCGCTCTCCGTGGATGTGCAGGCCGAACTGTTCCCGGAGGTGATACATACCCGGACAGATCGCCGGATGCAGCGCGAGAAAATTGACTTCACCCGCAAAATGCGCCGGGAAGACCGGGCGCTTGAGCATCGCTGGCTGTTACGCCAGAACCTGCTGGGGCAGGCCATGACGGAGCTTAACTTTCAGTCGCCGGAAACCATCAATGCCTGGTATTCGCGCTGGGCTGACGAGTTTGACGCGCGGGAGCTGGCGCAGGGGTTCTGGCAGTGGCGGACGCGGTTTGCCTCGCTGAAGCCGCTGGACTGGCTGCGCGACAGTGATGAGCCGCTGTACAACGTGATGTATGAAATCCGGTTCATTGTCCGGGAAACCCCGGCACATGTGCGCGAGGCCGAACGCTGGCAGGTACCCAACAAGCTGACGGACCGGAGCCGGGGATGAAGTGGCGCTATTCGCTTCGCTGGAAGCTGCCGCACAGACCGTGTCCGGGTCCGCATGAACTGGTATCGGAAGTGGTGGAGGCCGGGCAGCCTGCGCCTGAATCGGTGATGGCCCGCTGGGTGGCAGGTGCCGGGTATGCGGTATGTGTGGATTTCCTGGATGAGAGGCAGGTAAGACGCTGGAGCGATGAGCGGAAAGCGGCTGCCCGCAGACGAAATCTGGAACGCCGCGTAAACCGGATCGCGCCACTGTTTGCCGATGAACTTATCGAGCGGGAACTGGAAACCCGACCGGCGTATTTTCGCGGAAAATCAGCACGATAAGGGCAGGAAACCTGGTCAGACAGTGACGGAGTGCGGTATAATGGCGGTGGCGCTTGAGGCTTTTTGCCTCATGACGTTTCAGATGTTGTGTGGCAGAAAGAAGAAAGCCCCGAGTAATTTTTCAATTAACCCGAGGCTCAATCTTGATACTAGACACATCTAGATTAGCCGCTTACTGCGCTTCGCGCAAGGAGAAGAAGGCTATGAAACTGCCGCGAAACACTCTGTTCTGGTGCGTATTAATAGTGTGTCTCACGCTACTGATATTCACTTACCTGACCCGTAAATCACTCTGTGAAATTCGGTACAGGGACACGAACAGGGAGGTGGCGGCTTTTATGGCTTACGAATCCGCTAAGTAGCTAACCCCGGCGGGGGGAAACCCCCGCCATTCAGGGGCTGATGAATCTGGATGCCTGAAGCGCCTTTATGAAGGGATTGCCGGTTCGCTGGCAATCCCTTTTTCCCCCGCTGGGACGCATACCTGAAGAATCGGGAATGAAGCCAGATGAACACACTTAACGTCATGACTATCGCCACTGCACTGTCTGAAAGAGGACGGAAAACCCTCACCCGTATCATTGACAGCGCACATTACAATGTGGCCTGTGAGCAGGAAGCACATGCGCATTATGGGTTCAGGTTCACCCGAACTGATGCCTGCGTGTACTTTATCCGTGGCGCACTGGAGGCCATTGTCAGGAAGGTGTGACGGACAGGTTCAGGTGCTGTGTGTTGCGTCCCGGAGCATGACATCCAGCAACTGCCGCATTTTTTTACCACTCATTCGCTTCCTGTCGAATTCTGGGATCAGATTCCGGATAGTGAGAGAGACTGTTGCCAGGGCAATGTTACGCCGGATCAGGTCTGCATTCTCATATGCTTTATATGAGCGCAGGCAAACCCCCAGTTCTTCAGCAGCCCTGTCACTGCTCCATCCAAGACCTTTCCTCCACAACCTCAGTTCATATCCGGTCATTTCAGCTATCCAATAAGTGCAAATATTGCACTTATTTTAACTGAAAAAATGAATAAAAATATGCACGATAAAGTGCAATTTCTGCACTTTATTTAAGGCTGTATTTCCACTCTTTGAGTGTCCAAAAATGGCGGGATCAACACGCCTTCGGTTGCCGTTCCGGCAACGCGGCTCTCACTGGCCGCTGTGCGGCCGCTGATGAAAGCCGGTAAACCGGCTTCTCCTGGTGTTTCCTCCCTGCCGTCGTCAGCGGTGTTCACTTTTGCTGTGACTGACGCTACCCCGTTCCGGTCCTGAAACAAGGTAAGGCTGAAGCCCGCTGCCTGCACCCGTTCGCGCGTCTTCCCTCCGGTCAGCCGCTTGCGCTGCGGCTTTGTCATCGCCCTTGTTTACGTCCCTGATGGAACGGGGCGGTCATGTGTCACAGCAACGTGCTCCCCGCCATCCGGAAACGGGAAAAGGGACACCAGTAAGAAGCCGTAAGGCGCAACCATCAAGGAGATCAATTATGGCCCGTTTATCATCTGTTTTCCGTTCTGCAAATGTCATCCGTAAAGAACGTGCGCTGACCAATGATGAACTTATGCGCTGTGTACCCAGCGTATTTTCAGGGGAAAAACACGAATCCCGCAGCGATCGCTACACCTACATCCCGACAATCACTCTGCTGGATAACCTGCGCAAAGAAGGGTTCCAGCCGTTTTTCGCCTGCCAGACCCGAACGCGCGATGCCGGAAAGCGCGAGCATACGAAACATATGCTGCGTCTTCGCCGTGAAGGTGAGATTGCGGGAGAGGAAGTGCCGGAAATTATTCTCCTTAACAGTCACGATGGCAGTAGCAGCTATCAGATGATCCCAGGCATGTTCCGCTTCGTGTGCATGAACGGCATGGTCTGCGGGCAGACTTTCGGTGAAATCCGCGTGCCGCATAAAGGCGATGTTGTCGGACAGGTCATTGAAGGAGCTTTCGAAGTCCTGGACATTTTCGATGGTGTCAAAGAATCACGCGGTGAGATGAAAGAGATTGGCCTCAGCAAAGACGAACAGCGCATTTTTGCGGAGATTGCCCTCAACTGGAAATATGACGATAAAGGGGAGGGAAAGCATATTCCTCTTGAACCAGATGATATTTTGCAGGTTCGCCGTCACGAAGATAATAAAGACGATCTCTGGACAACCTACCAGCGCGTTCAGGAAAATATGACGAAAGGCGGTCTGTGGGGTAAGAACGCGAAAGGGAAACATCAACGGACACGCGCCGTTAACGGCATCGATGGTGATGTCAAACTTAACCGAGCGCTGTGGGAGATGGCGGAAAAAATGAAAGCACTGAAATCATAATCAGAATGGCGGAGGAACAGACCTCCGCCTTTTTACGTCCGGTCATTTTTCACCGGTATTGAACCGGTTCAAAATGATCCCCCGCCCGCCGAAAGAGAACCGCCACTATTGTGACGCTTCTCTTTCACCTGTCCGCCACCGGGGGCTCCCCAAAGCGCCAGGATACTGCTATTACTGAGCAGATTTATCGGTCGCCTTAACGCCAGAATTTTTATTTCTTGCCGTCCGCGAAGGTGATTTCTTTGCGGAATTCAGAACATCACGAACAGATTTCGCACTTGCCTTAATGCCAGCAGTATCCAGTGCGCTTCGAATGTCTTCCACGCTATAACCCTTTTTGAGTGAGAGTTCAACAATCAGCTCTTTAAGCTGTTCAAGAACAGCCGACTTGGTCAGGCGAGTTGGCGTCAAATCGGGCATCTCACTCAGGGCCGCTTTAGCCAGCTCAATGTCTTCTATGCTGTACCACTTTTTATCCATCATCCAGGTAATCTCCGTGACATTTCAGGCAATTTCAGTACCTGAAAGTATACCGATTTTATATAAACCGCTGCCACCAAAATCACTTCTTCATGGTGTAATGACAATCCAGACGATGCGAGGCATAATAAACAAATCGGCACTAAAAGAAGGGACAAGATGTGTTTTGTAGCACCGCCTGCACGCAGTCGGCCCTACAAAACTCTTGGTCAGGGCGAAGCCCCGACACCCCGATTCAGTTAAAACCAAGACAACACCGAGAAAAAGGTCGCCAGAAAAGGCACAGATGAGCAAGAGCGAGAAGCGAAACAGAACAGCACTCCTTCCCAGTGTTCGCTGCCTTCCGGAAGAGAAGGAAGCCATTCAGGAGAAAGCAAAAGCCGCCGGGCTAAGCCTCGGTGAGTTTCTGCGTCGTTCTGCCCTGGGGCGCCGCATCGATGCTCAGTGTGATACGGAAATGATCATGGAATTGCGTCGTCTTGGGGGGCTGCAAAAGCATCTCTTTAAGGAAGGTAACGGCGTACTGAGTAAGGAATACTCTCAGGTGCTGGTTGCATTACAGAAAGCTCTTCTGCGAGTAGGTCAGGGCTGAATATGATAGGGCGCATTCCTCCGAAACGACGTGACGGTAAAAGCAGCTTCCTGAAACTGGTTGCTTACTCTGTCATTCGTGATGAAGACAAACCTGATGTTCCGCTAGAGCCTGATCATCCCGACTGGCGACGCCCTAAATCGAAGGATGAAATATTTAACAGGTTGCTGGATTACATTACCCGCAGCGGTGATGAAAGCGTCATGCAGATACTTAGTACGGATGAGTATGGCCGCCAGCGTGTTTTATTTGATGGTGTTATGTGTGAAACGAACACCTTCAGTCTGGCAACGGCATCTGTGGAAATGAAGGCTGTTGCTTTGCAAAACACCCGCTGTAAGGACCCTGTTCTGCACTATTTCCTTTCATGGCCAGTGACGGATAACCCGACACATGACCAGATTTTTGACAGTGTCAGGCAGTCGCTCATCGAATTCGGAATGGAAGAACACCAGTACGTTGCAGCCATTCATACCGATACCAATAACATTCATTGCCATATTGCAGCCAACCGTATTCATCCAGAGACTTACAAAGCAGCAGATGACTCATATACGTTTCGTAAACTGCAAAGAGTGCTGAGGAAGCTCGAGCTTAAACACAACTGGACTCCCACGAATGGGAAGCGTGATGAACCGCCTGTACCACAGGGTGCGGTCGCAATGGAGTATTATGCGGATCAGGAAAGTCTGCACAGTTATGCCATGAGAACGTGTGCGGATGATATGGAGAAGCTGATTGTCAGAGAAGATCTTACCTGGAAGGATGTGCACAAACTTCTGGTCAGGCAGGGACTGAAGCTTGAAAAGAAAGGGAAGGGATTAGCGATATCTTCTCTCGATGAGAATAACGTAACCCCAATTAAGGCAAGCAGTTTACATCCGGACTTGACGCTCAGTTGCCTGGAGGATGACCTTGGCCCGTTTGAGCGAATGGAAGATATTGGTCGATATACGCTTGATGAAAATGATGCAGGCGAAGATGCCCTGATCCATATGTATCGTTATGAACCGGCGTTGCATAAACGGGATGAAGGGGCGAGGGCTGCAAGACGTGAAGCACGCGCAGCTGCGAGGCGTGAACTGTTTGACCGATATAAAAAATACTCCAACGGCTTCAAACGTCCGAAGATGGCAAGTACGGAAGCGACCAAACAGTTTAAGGCGTTGTCCAATCGCTATGCCTGGAAGAAAGAGCAGGTCCGGTATATCTTTGATGATCCGTTAATCCGTAAAGCCGTTTACCGTGTTCTCGAAGCGGAACGACAGAAGGAATATGAGGCATTAAAGGCGCAGATCAAACAGGAACGGGATGCGTTTTACAAAGACCCGACTAATCGGAAACTCACCCGGCAGGAATGGGTTGCACAGCAGGCGCTTAAACAGGATCAGGCTGCAATCTCATGTTTGCGTGGGTGGTCTTATCGTTACAAGCGCAACGCCTTAACTCCGGCACTGTCGGAGAATGCCATCGTGTGTGCGGTGGCCGATGATATTAAACCCTATAACGTGCAGAGTTACGACACTGTAGTCAATCGCGACGGAACCATACAGTACAAACAGAATGGCATTGTTCAAATCCAGGATAAGGGTGACCGTATTGAAATTGCCGATCCATATGCTCTGGGCGGGCAGCATATCGCCGGTGCAATGGTGATTGCGGAAGAAAAATCCGGGGAGAAAATGCAGTTCAGTGGAGACAGCGCATTTGTCGGTGTAGCCTGTAACATCGTGCCGTGGTTCAACAGCGGGGGAGAAAAACCGCTTCCGCTGACAGACCCACGGCAGCGGGTTATGGCTGGTTACGATAAGCCTGAAACACACTCTGACAGGCCTGTGATGACGCATCGTATTGTGGATGAAGAAACGTATCTGGCGTCCCGTCAGGGAGTCAGAGCTGTCGATGATCGTGAAACTGATGAGCTGAAGCCCGAAAAGAATACTCATCGTCTGCGATGATGCGCCCTACAGATATTGCGGGAAGATCGACGGTAACATCTGGAAGGATATCATAATACTGTCGATCAATAAGCCGACGCCCCGTCAGGGCGGCTGCTGAGTGGCTTAGTTATATCCAGTTCTCATCGGTGCAGGTTTTTTCCGATGGAGTTTCCTGCTTAGTGATGTATCGTGGGGCAACGAACCGGTCTTCATCCTTAGCCAGATGAAATGTGGCCACGGACCGAGTGAGATGCACAGACTGTTCTTCAACATTGGATTCTGTGGTAGCGACCTCTTCCACCAGGGCCGCATTCTGCTGTGTGACAGGCCGTGAAATTAATACCTGATGATGCACCGGTAAACGCGTTGCATTTCATATCTAACGGCTGGAAAAGTGGCGCGGAGTGATTCTGCGGTTAATGCCGGTGTTTACATTTCGCGTAGTGGGGGACTGGCTAATGCTGCGCCCCATGAGTTAACGCCTGTTCTTAAAGGTAACTAAATGTCTAAAGAACTTTTGATGGAACGTATAAGCCGATTTGATTTACAGGATCAAGGCGTTGAAATTCTTCTGGCCCTCGATGGTTTCATCGTTAATGAACCTCTGAATGTTCGACAATTAAAGATGCATGCAAAACTCATGAAAAACACCTTGTCAACAAAGGGAATTGTTGTAAAAACCACTCAATCACAGGAGCTTGTAGCATTATTTCACGGTTTTAAAGACTGGAGAAATGCAGTTGATCAGCTAGGTAGTTCAGAGTCGTAAACTATTAGATGTCGACAACATCAGAGGCCGCCTGGAAAACGGAGAATAGCCTACGCTAAGCTTTCTTCACACAGGCAGGAGTTGACGGTCTGCAATGAGCGAAGAACGGAAGTTCGCAGTTGATCAGCTAAATAGCCGCATTACTAGGGTGTGTCCCTTAACCTCATTGCACTGCTAAAAAGATGCAGATAGTAGGTTGTTAATCTGTCAAAACACACTCATTTTGTTTATTTTTTAGTCGAAAATTATCTCTTTAGGTAATTTCCCTTTCGTTCCGTAAAGACTAAATCTGTACAAAAAATAGTTACGGGACACAGCCTAACATTGCAGCGTGTTAATCAACGGGGAGCAGATCAGTACCACTTGAATTAAGATAAATTCAGAAGAGATGCAAAAAAGCCCCATATCAAACGGAGCTTTTAAGAAATTAATCATTATACCTCTTGGAAGATATTAATTTTTCTTTATTTTCTGCTGCGAGTGTTAAAGGTGAGCTTACATCGGAAACGTGGAAGCGTTCCAAATGGTTCTCGATAAATCTTTGCCCTTGATTTGTTAGTCTATCAATGCTCTCGTTAAGATTTACAATGTCTCTGTTCAACTCTTCGAGGAAACGAGTAGATGTGGTTATTATATTACCCATTTTAGTATCGACAGCTTTGATTAGAATATCCTTTGCTCTCTCATTATCACCAAATTTTTCTTCTATCCTAAGGAAGTCATTCATTGCTTCTTCAATAGCTGTATCCTGAAGTTCTTTATACTGAATAGTTTTGTCATATACTAGTTGTTGAGCTCGCTCCTTGAGTTCAAGTTGCATATGACCTATGGCATTTATAGTTTCTACATTTAACTTAGTAAGTTGTTCAAGATAAAGGGCAATAGCAGCAGTGGTTCGCTCCATACGCTCAAACTCTTTATCTTTTTTCCATTCTTGGATTTCTGCTACAGCTTTTTCAATTTCACGCACCCTACGAACTTCAAGATCAACTTCAAGCTCTTTCTCTTGAGATCTTAGTTGATGTTTCAGCTCCATTTCTTTAGTTTTGAATTCGTGTTCAGTTCTGGATTGAGCTGTTAACGTATCTATATTACGTTTGTGAGCGGAGTCTTGTGAGGATTCAGATCTCTCATGAGATCTTGTTTTAAGCGGCTCAGAAGCCCAATCACACAAAACTTCAATTGGCTTACTCACACAACTAAGAAGGGCATTACCAACATTACTTAACCAGCCCATTTTGCTCTCCTAATAATTTATTGAATAATCTATCAAAAAGAACCTGTTCTTTTCGTCTCAAGTAATTGATTTCTTCAATTCTATCCTTGTCTCTTTCAAAGACTGACAATATATTTCCAATTTGGTTTACTTTATCATCTAGAAAAAAAACATAAGAATTTGAAGTGCCTCTGGAATGTTTGAAGCCAACAAATTCTTTGGCAATGTATTTCAGTTTATTTTGCATATTAATATCTTCAAAGTCAGTAATATTATTAGAAATTTTTTCTAAATTATTGCTGATGAAAATAGAGTATTCCCTTTCAAAAGAGAGGGATAAAAGATTCTCATTTCTCTCATATTGAAATAAACAAGAAAATAATTGAGGGTGTTCATTTATACTACGCGAGACCAGGTCCTCTCTTGCTTCTCGTAAAGCTGTTAACAGCTCAGTCAGTGACTTTCTCATCGGTTCTTGAGTAATTTTGGCTTCTGCTAATTTTAATCGCAGAACTAAATAAAACGTGCTCACTAAGGATTCAATAGCACCGCGATATAATGCATTTTCTACGGCTTTAAATTTTCCAACCAAATGCAAAACATTTATTAATTCCTTTATGTGAGCACTTTTTTTCATTCTAAGTTATCAGAAGATAAATTAGGTTTGCTTAATTTCGCCTCAGAACGAATTTTCCCAATAGTATCAAGCGTATGCTCTTCAATTAAGCTGCTACTGAGATCTAAGCTTTTAGTGTAACTATCGACTAGTTCTTTTAACCATTTTGAAGCAACTGACTGATCAACTTGAGATTCACTGAGTGTCTCTGAAACCTCTTTCAGGGTCTCAGAAAAAAATTTTGAACGTTCTTTTCGCAAGTCCTCTTGTAAGGTACTAGCGAACTTAATTTCTTCTTTATATGCCTTAACAAGTTCAAGATAGTTTTTCTCAAAAGTGTACAAAACTTCTAACTTGTTTTTAAGTCGCTCTAAACTAACATAGTCGTTTAGATCTTTTTTTAGCACTTCTGTTAATTGTTTGTTGATTGAGTCATCAGCACCTGATGCTTTGACTGCCGAAGATATTAGCTGAGCGAGATCTGTCATATCTTGTTATCCGTTTGGTTTATAGTCATTTTATCTTACATATTTATACATGTTTGCATGAATCAAAATCAAAGGAAATTTATTCTTTTTCATCAAAAATTGTGAATAGTCATAGGGTTGGCTGATATTTTAGTTTTGCAATAAACACTCGCCTTTGCTCTGGTCGAACGTGAGCCATGACAGTCAGCTTCTCACGGCACATGCCAGAACTTCAGCACTGTTAGTTCGTCTGCTTCTGGCACACAGCGGCCTGTCAGTTTAGATTTAGCTCTGGACCGGACCATAGCTGTGTCAGGTCAAGTCTGAGCTAATACAATTAAGACTAATGCAAAAGAGTACGTGTGGCACACGGTAAAGAAAACCCCGTCAGTACAGAACCGACGGGGTTATATTCCGGGGAACAGGCCGATTAATGGCGGATTTGGTCCAGGTCTTCCGCTGTCAGACCGGTCATCTTCATGACGGTATTGTGGTCGAGACCGTTTTGCAGCATGGTACGGGCTACTTCGAGCTTGCCTTCATTCCGGCCTTTCTCTTCGCCGATCTGGATACCTTCAAGGCGGCCTTTCTCGATGCCTTTCTGTTCAAGCTGTTGTGCGATGGTCATGAGTGCGTCTCCGTGTTGCGGCACACGCTGTGCCAGTTCGCGAACAAAGGCTTCGGAGTCAGCTGACTCGCCTGCCTGTAGTAGGTAGTGTATCAGCGCAATCACCTGGGGTGAAGAGAGGTAATCCGCCATCAACAGCGTGACCAGACGATCGGTCAGCGTGGCGATGTCACGCTGATGGATATGCTTTTGCAGCAACGTCAGTGCTGCCATGCTGCGATGATTCATTATTTCATCATCCGGAATAACGGTCACATCAACCAGCGGATAAGCCCCGCCATAGACTTTACCCGCCAGTTCGGGGTTATCAAATTCATCCAGCCATCGGGTGGAGTAGGGGTACGGACTGCGTTTCCCCACATAAAACAATACCGGTATTACCAGCGGCAGTTTTTTATGGCCAGCATCGAGATGGCGTTGCATCGCGGCGACTGCATAGCGGGTCATGCGAAAGGCCATGTGAACATCCGGCGAGCTCTGGTGTTCAATCAGCACATGAACATATCCGGTCCCTTCAGTCGTTTCCAGGCTGTAAAGCACGTCGCTGAAATACTGGCGAAGGTCATCTTCGACAAAAGAGCCTGATTCAAGCTTCAGCGTACTGAGGTCACAGATGGCGCGCAGTTCGGCCGGAAGATGTAGTTCCATAAAGTCGCGTGCTATCTCTGGCTGTGCCAGAAACTGCCGGAATGCCGCATCATGCGGTGTGGGTGTGCTGTTTTTCTTCTTCATCGGTACAGACCTGAACGTTGATTTTTCTATCTTATCACAAAGAGGAATACAGGGATTGTGTCAGGCTTTAGTGCGCCGGGGGCGCACTGTACTGGAGGATCAGGGAGTCAACAGCAGGAGATTGTTGGAGGGACAAACGGAAACAGACGGACTGAGCAGTCTGGATAACATCTGAGTGGCATACTCAGCGTCTCCGGTGATACGCACTGGCAGAGGCTTAAGTTGTTTTCCTTCCTCACTGAATGCTTCCTGAAGGGCGGGTAATTCAATGTAGATGGCCGGACTGAATGGGCCTTCCCATTCCTTTTTCCAGTCTGCAGTCGAGAGGGTATGGCTTCTCCAGCCATTGTTTTTGAGTTCTTCCAGCGCAAAGGTCAGGCGAAATAAATCACTCTGTTCGCTGATATCTTCACAGCAGGACTTGTAGATAAAGGTGAGCTTGCGTCTCAGCCCCGCTATGATCCCCTGTTGCTTTCCGATGCGAACCAGATAATCAATTTCACTGGCAATTTCCCGGGGGAATAATTTTCTTTTCTGGGCCGTTGTCAGCCAGTTCATCAAAAAGATATGTTCCTGAACTGAAGTGGTGACGATGTTATCGCGGCGGGCAATGCCAAGCGCAACCTGTGCGCACCATGCCAGGTGGCCGAGTAATTCAGTAGTATTTGTAGCCATTTTTATTCCATTTATATATTAAATATGTGGCAGGGAAATAGATTTTTTATCAACGGATTAATGAGCGTGGCGAACGTGAAAATGACCGGTATAAATAATATTGGCGATATCAAAGGTACAGGGAGTGTTTTTTTGTATGTACTTTTCGCAGGCATTATATATGCCGAAAAAAGTGAATGATGACAGGTATAATAATGAAGCCATAACATGGTCATTAATCTGTTTATTTCTTAAGTTTCGCTGAAATCACAGGGTTCAAATGCTCTGCAGTCCTCCCAGATGATTTTACACAGTGGGCAGGTTACTTTGCCAACGGTCGTCAACTTAGCTTCTTCGACCATTTCGGCCAGCATTTCAGAGCAACACAGCGATTCGAAACCATGTGCGCCTGTTGCGATATGCGTATGTGTTTCATCACGAACCCTGTCCTGCCAGCGATAGACTGTCCTTTGTGTCACCATCCTGGGTAATGGATATCGTAGTGTACGATAACCCCCTGGCGAGATTGGCGAACCCGGAAGTATGAAATACCCTTTCCCTGAGTCAGTATCGTAATAAAATTCAGTCAACCCATCACATATCATATCGTCCCTGATGGCTTGCTCCAGCTTCCAGCTATGTAGTTGAGGTTGTGTGCTAAAGCGAACGAATTGACTACCAAACAAGTGATAGACCCCCCTGTAACGGGATTCAAATACAATGTCTATGGTGCTCATAATTGTCCTGACGGCGTTATTCATTGGAAGTTGAGCCCGCGTTGTGTCTGCTGCGGCCGGATATTAATACGTCGATTTCCAGTCACGGCCCGCCTGCCAGCGTGACTGCCAGTGCTGAAGATATTGCTGTGCCAGCTCCGGCACATCCTGAATGAGGATAGCGTTCTCAGAATTGGACTTATTTGCTGCGGTGCTGAAATTAAAAGAGCCGGTTTCAACGTTGGCGCCATCCGTAATAATGACCTTGTCGTGCATGATTTTGTATTTACTGACCGTGCGCAGCGGGATATCAGCATTTACCAGCAGGTTCATCGCTGATTTACTGGCTTTGCATTTCTCGCAGGTATTCCCCTTTTCATCGATAACGACCCTGACGTCAACGCCGCGTTTTTTGGCATTAATCAGGGCTTTTACCACCTCGGGCGAGGTAAAAGAATATGCCATCATCCGGACAGACTGCCTGGACTGGTTGATGGTATTCAGTACGACCTGCTGCGCGGTGCCTTCCGGAGAGAAACCCACCTGGATGGAAGCGGCCGTCACGGTACAGACCGGAATACCCGCCAGAAAAACCAGTGCCAGTGACCTGAGTGATGCGCTCATGACATGTGCGGAACGGGATCTGAACATTTTTATTTCCTTATGCTGAGTGGGGGCGGGGTTACTGCTCCTGAGACATAAACGCCGTCGACTTTCTGGCCAGACGATGCGCCATTGCGTCAGACACCCGGAGAGGGTTCGGCTGCGTCTTGACGGTAAACCATTTTTTCCCGCGTTTTTTCAGGACGTCGCGCGCGGCTTCAAAGAGCAGAATGCCGCGCTGTGTCGGGGTGTAGCTGATATCGCAGCGGTTATCGAGATCCAGCGCGACCTTCATCAGCCTGGCCAGTATCGGGTCCATGAGCGGCGGTAGCGTGTGTGTTTCACTGCCGGCGATGATTTCATCCGTTCTCTGTAACAGCATACTGACTTCCAGTTCTGACGGAGGAAGCAGGCGTCTGAGATGAGGATTCTGTGCGACCAGGTCTGCCTCGGTCGGCTTTCCTGTATCGATGAACCGGTTGATCCGAAGTGACAGTTTTGAGGATATCTTCTCACTATCCGGGATATAGATTGCACTGCTGGGAACCAGAGCGCTTTTGAAGGAGATGAACCCTTCACCCGGATTAAGGTCTTTAAGTTCATCCAGCGTTATCCGGTTTTTCTCACGGATATAGGTGGTATTGGCCTCTTCATAGCTGCTGCTGACCGTACCGGGCGTTCGTTTCATCTCACCGAGTTCAGCATAGTAGTCCTTTCCGGCCGTGTCTTTGGCCAGTTCAAAGGTGTCTTTTTCATCCTGCATGGCCATAAACCACTTCACGAGCGTATTGGCGTTCACTGTCTGGTATTCACCCTTAAACTGCGCCACAAAGCGCTGGATATCCTGGGCTGAAATGACCAGCATGACACCCAGACTTCGCATCTGTGCGGCGAGGTCATCCATGCCAGGCGCAAAATAGCTTGCCAGTTCATCATGCGCATCAATGAAGGGGAAAGGGTTATAGAACTTCGCACTGGTCAGCACATCCTTGCTTTTCCCCTCGAGCTGGTAGCCGAGGTCACGGGCGTAGACCATGCGTTTTGCTGAAATGTATAATTTCCCCAGGTTAGCGGATTCGCTTTTGGATAATTCCAGCGCGGGAATGAGCACGACCAGGGTGCGATCGTTATGCAGCACATCGCTGAGATCAATGTCGCCGGCATCGGAAGAAAAAATGTGGCCATAGACGTCGTTGAACATGGCCAGCATGCGGGAGAACTGCTGCGTCAGGAAGCCATGCTGGTCATAAACACCCTGGTCCCACTCCGACGACTTGCTGACCAGTTCCATGCGAAAGCCTGCCAGATTACTGAGATACGCCTCCAGCGCACTGACGGCTTCGTCGTGCCAGCCGTTTTGCTTCGCTTCAATATACAGATCTGCCATTTCCTTCAGCGGCAGGTGCTTCTGTATCATCGACTGTGAGAGGCGGATATTGTCTTTCCTGCACTTGTAATACAGCGCATACACCAGACCATACAGCATGGGTTTGGCTTTATCCTGCCAGCCGGCTTCGTTTGAACCGACCTGCGGTAACAGGGATTCCATCAGCTGGATGATGAAGGTGGCGGTGGCATCGCCAAAAAAGTTGATTGAGTTTGACTGTGGACGGGTCCGGTCGTTGCCCAGAAGTTCGTCGAACCGGTCACGACCGCCGTTGAGAAAGTTCAGGACATAGTAATTATCCTCCTGACCGTAACGACGCATCAGCGACCAGATGGCGTAGGCCAGTTTCGTTTCTGCCTTGCCATCGGAGAACATCATGCCCCGTCCCATGCAGAGACTGTTGAGCTGCAGGGAAAGGAGCGCTTCAGTTTTACCCGAGCCGGTGGTGGCCAGTAGCTGCATGTGCCGGAGACAGTCATCACGCGTCAGCCACAGTTCCCGTCCGAGGAATCGCCGTCTGGCATGCCCCAGACACATAATGCCGGCAGATTTCTCCCATGTCAGTCGGCGCCGGGTGAAACGAAAAAGGCCCATCGGGCCTTTAAATTCCAGTGCGTTTTCGCGTTCGGTGGTCATGTCAAAACCGCCGATATCCTTTGGCATGCGCAGCGGCATCCGGAACAGCTGACCGAAGAATGTCAGCAGCCAGATAGACGTGGCGAAAACGCCGGGGAGCAGTATCCAGGTACGCAGGAATGTCAGTACCAGAATAACCACAAGCCCCGCCTGTACGGTGGCCGGGGCCAGCAGGTAATCGTCTATCCATGTGGACTGTGTTATCTGTCTGACTCTCTGTTTATCAACGGGCTGGGTATTACCGGTGGTCATTGCCAGGCTCCTTTATGGGGGCATTCAGGAAGCGGTCCAGCGCGTCATCACTGGTGAGGGCGCTGAAGGGGATATCCCGGCCATCATCCGCAATTAACTGTGGCGTGCCCGGGAGCTGGTAATAGTCAAAGGCGCGGTCATTGATTGCGAGAGCATGTTCCCCGTCCGTGCAGCTGACCTGTGCCGGTGCGTCTGTTTCCGCAGCGGAACGGGACTGCACACCCTCCGTCTTAAAGAGGGACTGCCAGAGCTGCGCGCGTTTTTGCGGGGCGGCACAAAGAACCGGTGCCACGGCTTCAGTGGTGCTTTGTTTCCCGACCAGCGTCACCGGGAAGATAACCACGTTGTAATCGCGCGTCAGTGCCTCAAGTGTGGGCTCGATTTCACGGCAGTGAGGGCAGAGTGGGTCTGAAAAGACATAAATCGTCCGTACGCGGCCGCCGGATAAATTAATGGTGTAACGACCGCTGTCGGTGGCCTTTTTAAGACTGGCAGCACGGATAACCCGGGGGTCGTCAGGTGTGACCTGGATGGACGGCGCAAAGGTGAGTAATAATGACGTCAGCACAAGCACCAGTATCATCCCCAGGAATATCAGTGCCCTTTTATTCTGCTCTTTATGATGGCGCTGCCTTTCATCCTGCATAGCCTTCAGCAGCATGGCCGCTCTTTCAGGCGTTTCAGCCTGGTAAATCTCCTGGGGGGACTGCGTTTTGCTGTCATGCACCACCACATTCCCACGGAGATAAAAACGACTTAAGGGGCCAGGCATAACCAGAAATAACGGGGTCTGTGAATTACCAGCGTAAGCTGCCAGCATCCCGTTTTTAAACAGGACGGAAAAGGTATCAGACATGATAATTAAATCCTTGTTAGACAGAGATAAATGAGGGGGTTATGAAAAAGAGCACAAACCTGTCAACAGCGCCTTTCATTCCTGTGCTCCTTATTTTTGCGGCCTGAAAAGGGGCTGAGAATTACGCTGGCTTTCCTGCGGGATAACTATTTCTGGCGTATGTCCGGCGGAGGACGTCACAGTGGGAGGGATATCTGCATTGTGCAGAAAAACCAGATCATCGAATGTTGTGTTGTCTTCTTCCTCTTCAATACGGGTCTTGCGTTCATGGTCGTCGATAACCATGCCGATATTACGCAGGTCGTCTTCCAGACCGCGCACAGCAAAAGCGGTCAGATTCTCAGGCGCAGGGATCACGACTTTGAGTTTTTTAGACAGCTGTGAAACCAGCGATTCCCATTGTGCCGCCGTCACCACACCGGCTCCCTCGACAAAACATTTACTGCGATCTGACGAGGACAGCACGTACCACAGTGTCCGGTCGAGGCCCTTCAGCCACCGAAAGAGACCTGCAGGCAGGCGCAGATCCTGCGCATGCAGCGCTGAAAGTGCCGTGCGTGTTGTGCTGTGCCGGCGTACCCAGGCTTTCGCCTGTGGCGTGGCCATCACCTGTTTGAATGCCTTCTCAGCGAGGCTTAATTGCGGATAACCGCGCTTATTGCCGTGTTCGCGCTGACGTTTCCCGCAGGAGCGGTTTAACGCATCCCGCAGTTCAAGTGCCGCAGGCCGATCGTCGCAAAATACCTGCAGGCCGATGATGGCCACCAGGGCGCGTTCATGCGCACTGAAGCTGGACTCGCTGAGCAAGGGGGGTCCCAGCTGGGCATCGAAGGCCTGTCTGGCCCGCTCATGGTCAAGGCGCTGTCCGATCACCAGTTTATGGTTGATGGCAAATTCATCCGGGGTCATGGCGCTGCGGTGTTCCGGCGGGTCCACATTCAGCAACTGTGTTTTCGGGTCACCGTACTGCAGGGCAGGGATAATGGTCGGGGAAAAGGTGGACATAATCTTCGGCAGTGTATGTATGTCAATTTTGCGGCGGGTGATACTTAGTGGATGGTTGCGTGTGGCCACCAGGCCGTACACCGTGACGGGAAGCATAAACACATACAGAATACCGGCAGTCTGGTTCATGACCTCCAGGAATTCCCCCAGACTCAGGTCTTCCACTCTGTTGCTTGCCCAGGCCAGCAGGTTAATTTTCCCGGCAACGTAAGTGTGTATCGATGCAAAGTCCGCCAGATACCACAGGTAATACAGCATGGCGCAACACGCGTAGTAAAAAATCGAATGAAATATGACGATGGCTATCAGTATCAGGGCCAGCGCCATCAACATCATTGCCCCCTGGTCATTGTTGGGGGACGGGACGGGTTGATAGGCAGACATGACAAAGTCTCCGGTTAAGGATAGTGAAGTTGAAGTCGGGATGTGGTTCAGTAGAACGCGATGGTCCGTGTATTGAAGAAGGGGAGATTTGTTAAAGGGCGGGAAGCGGTTATCTCCCCGCCCTTAGCTACGTTTCCGCTGTCATCAGTCCAAGAACTGGCGGATCAGTTCGAGAATGGCAATCAGCGCGTTTGCAAGCGCCGCTACCGCTCTCAGAACGATGATTAACAGGTTAACCATCCGTTTCTCCATAAAATGGAGTGAGAACCATGCTGCTTACTCATACACTGCCTGTCGCAGCATTTGCTCATTTGTTAGATAAAGTTTGCCTCACTCCGGCCAGAGCACTAAAACCGCCACCACGCGTAATTTCAGCCAGGACTTAATGTTCATGCCGAGATTAAAGCCAGATAGGCAAACATTAGCGCTAACGCATTGATTGTACCTTAGTACTCGTTTTTGACATAGTGTGATAGCAGGGATAGAATACTTATGTTAGATAAAGTTTGCCTCATTTCGGTCAGAGCCACCAACTCAGCACCGGAGCAGTAAAAAAGCCGACCTCACCAGTCGGTTTTTTTACGTCTGGGTTTTGGTTTGGGCTAAAAAGAGAGCCTGTCATACCGAATTAGGATTTATTAAAGGGCGGGAAGCGGTTGTCTCCCCGCCCTTAGCTACGTTTCCGCGTTCATCAGTCGATGAAATTGCGGATCAGTTCCAGAACAGCAATCAGCGCGTTAGCTAGCGCCGCTACTGCTCTCAGAACGATGATTAACAGGTTAACCATCCGTTTCTCCATTTAATGGAGCGAGTTGCCATAGCTTACTCATACACTGCCTGTCACTATGGTTTCTCAATGTTGGTTGTTGAGAGTCTCACTCCTGCCAGAGCACTGAACGCAGCACCACCTGTTGCTCAGCCAGGGCTTGAATTCGTCCATGCCGCCAGAGCGGAAAGCAGGAATGAGAAACCTACATAGCCAACGGCGAGCAGTATAACCAGAACAGCTGGCTTTTGACATAATCGTGAGTCTGCTTTACTATGATTGTGTTGGTTGTTGAGAGTCTCTCTCCGGCCAGAGTTACCAACTCAGTGCTGGAACAGTAAAAAAGCCGACCTCACCAGTCGGTTTTTTTACGTCTGGATTTTGAGGTATAGTGCTGGCGTTGGATGTAGAGAACCTCATTCCGGCCAGAGTCACCAACTCAGTACCGGAGCAGTAGAAAAGCCGACTTCACCAGTCGGTTTTTTTACGTCTGAAGTCTGTCGATTAGCACCAGGAAGAAAAAAGAGCACCTGGATAGGTGCCCTTGTTGTGGTGGGATGGTATAGCTTTACTCAGGCTGCCTGGAGCTTATCTTTGACAAAACTATCAAAATCTATATTGGATTCTTTTGTGGGTCGATACTGTGCTGACAGCAAGACATCAAGTCGATGGCAATATTCCATACTTTCTTTCTCACTTGAGAGATATGCCTTAAAAAATGGAAAAGTAAGGTCGTTGAACTTGAATGTTATTTCATTTCCTTTACATTCGTAACCCATAAATTTATCACAGGTGATACCTTTAAATATTTTTCCGGGCAATGATATCATCAATATGTTTCCTGTTCTCGTATCGATACCCACATAGAGACCCATATCCCATCTGTTTATCTCGAACTCGTTTTCGGGGCAGAAGTTCTCATTGTTAAATTTACCGAAAATATTTTCATTTCTCTTTCTTCTCAAGGAAAGAGTAAGTCGGAGTCCTGCCAGTAACAAAACACCAGTCACTGCGAAAAAAAGTTGCCATAGACCAAAGCCGGGACTAATGAATAGTAATAGAGAAAAACCAATACAAAAAAAACCTGCAAATCCAATTAAGATTCTTGAAAAATCCCTAATGAAAAGAAATTTCATTTTATACCATCCTCACCATTACTTGGTGCTTGTAATTTACTATTAAATTTTACACCCGGAGAACGCTGAAGTCCATGAGAAAAGCCAGCAAATATACTTTTTGCTGATTCCGCCATGCCACCTAAAATGCTTGCTGCTTCTCGCCCACCTAACCATGATATAACATAGTCTGGCATGGTGACTTGTAAAGCAAACACACGAGTTACAGTTGTTGTACAGGTTCGGGCATATACCATCAACAAACCAACTATTGACGCAAGGCCGGTTATTGAGCTTGCCTGAACATTTGCAATTACAGGACCAAACAACATATTCAGTAATGTTCCAATAGCTACGATAACTAGGCTGGCAAAAGCAAAACCTAAAACCATTAACATGGGTCGTATTTGGGCATCAATAAGGAATATATAACCATAAGCTGATCTACTTCCCTTATCTTCCTCTGCACCGATATGTGTTGCAGCCCATAAAGAACCTCCCGTCGCTCCAACCAGTACGCTTACAATCCAGTTAGCTGCTGCTGATAACCAAAAAATAAAAGGGATTAAAGGGAGGTATATTGAAAGACTAAATCCAATAGCAAATAACATGAATAAGATGAAGTATATAAGAGGGCTTACAGCATCTAGAATCGCTGCAAATCCCTCGGTCGCATTCCCTGATAAAGCGGCGATAACTTTCCCCCAAAAACCTTGTGTTGATACTTGAGCCGCTACTTTAGCTGCAGTGAAAAGGCCAAAACTTATTTCTGCTCCTCCTAACGTGTAATCTCCTATTGCTTTCATTTTTAATAATGGATTCATCTGATTACTGTTAACTTGGTTATTACCTATATCATAGGTAGCTACTGCATTAGTAAATTGTTGCATTGGGGAGCCAAAAATTCCGACAAATATCGCGCTTGTATCCACGGAATCTGCCGCTTCTTGCGTTTTTTTCGCAGTTTGAGTTCCTAAAGGTGGTGTATATGGTGAGTTCTGAAGCTGTGCCTGATAAGCCGTCATGACGTTATTTAACGTATCGCTGACGCCAATATCGCCCATAGATGACTGACCGCTGACCACTGGTTTGAGTGCTACCGCATCGTTGACTTTCTGGTTAGCTGTCGCGAATGTCTGATACCACGCCCCCAGAGAGAGCCAGCCACTTCGCTTGAGTTCTGTTGTCATTGCGGTGGCCAGCTCATCGCCGTTCCCCTGTGCGTTGACGACTGCATTGATCGAGTCTTCATAGGTCCGGGCGGCCTGTTGAATAGCCGTTTCCGCATCCGGAAGGGTGCCACTCCCGTTCTTCTGTTTGTTCTGCAGGGCAGAAACAAACGCCGAGGCATTCTGACTCAGCGTATTCTGCATCTGGTTCATGGCATTACGCTGCGCTGATTCGATGGCATCCGTGTTTACATCCGGCGCAAACAGCCATCCGGTCAGGCTGTTCTTGCTTGATGCCGGCAGTCGCGCAGACCCGCAACTGGCGCTCCCGTTCGTGATTTCAAAGCCATCCGTTGTTTTTTTGATGGCCATCAGGGGCGTATCACTCTTCCCGTACTGGCTGTACATACCGCTGAGTTCCGCGTTCGTGGCGTACATGCACAGATTCATCCCATAGATGGCGCGCGCAGAACTGACGGTCTGTGGCGCCACCGGCTGCATCACCAGTGAGTAACCCTGTTTCATCAGGTCCGCAATTTTGTCGGTCATCAGGTTGGCGCTGCCGATACCCATCACGGACACCGCCCACAGAAAGACCAGCTGGGCGAGCGACCAGCCGGAGGCGGTCGGCACCAGGAACAGGAATCCCGCGACGGTGGTCACCACTGCCATTGGCGTGGCTCCGCTGCCAAACACTTTCCCCGTATGTCCGGCTTTGGTGATGTGTTTGAGGCTTATAAGCAGAAACCAGATGACCGCGAGGGCAAAGACAATTCCGTTAAAGATGAAGAACAGCTGGCCGACCATTGTCGCATTGGTGGATAACGGGTTAGTGACAACGTCACCGAAAATCATCACCAGAAGCTGACGTGACAGGTCAGTTGAGCGTTTGGCTGCCATTTCAATGCTGTCAAAACTCACTGTGGTATCAGCGAATGCAGATGACGCCCACAGCAAATTAACCAGAATACTGGCATAGAGGATTCGTAACCATTTCATAAATTTACCCCGGCCTGAATGACCGTTGATGCAGGATGGATGAGAGTGGCGTTAACGCCAGGGGAGCAGAGTCATGCGTATCCAGTGGGTTTCACGGCGAAAATCAGTGAATGTGCCTTTTTCCTCCACGCTGACCCGGTGCTCGCGTAACTGCCACAACCGCCAGGTGCAGATGATCGCCTGCAACAGCGGAATGCTCCCGAGTCCCAGCAGAACGACTATCATGACACCTACGCGAATGAGCAGGGGCGCGACGTATATTCCGCTGGCCAGAACCGCCAGAAGCAGGCCGGCTGCCAGCAGGATGGGGATGCCAGCCATTGCCAGATACTGCCGCTTACGTCGCAGCTGGCGGTGCGCGATATTGTCCGTGTCCATACCGCTTGCCGCTACCGCTTCCTCCCACGTTAATCCGGGCTGCCGGCGACGTCGTTCCATCAGCTTTTTGGCCACCCGCATACGCTGCAGCTGTTTAGCAAAGGACGGAATGATTTTGTTTTTGGTATACCGCATGTCGGAAAGCGGGAGGAAGATATTGGCCAGCCAGTAAAGCCCGGTTTTCATTTTCATCTGGCGTTCCCCGCTTTCACCTGCTCCATTTTGGCAGCCAGCTGCGGCCGGTAATGCTCCGTGGCCAGCAGGGCAAGCACCTGCCCGGTGAGAATATTGTTCTTTTCCAGCTCACGCTTTGAGGCCAGCGCCAGCCAGTTCCCCAGGTTCTGCACGCGGATTTTTTCCCGGATGAGGTTGTCACCTTCCATCTGCTGCAGGTCAGATAAGTAGGCAGTGTTTGCATAGCGCCTGCCCACCTCAAACGACTCAAACTCCCGCTGGGATAACTCTCCGGATGAGCGTGCCTGCTCTGATGCAGTGTCGTCGAAATAGCTTTGTGCTGACGGCACCTTGAGCGCATCTTTCAGGGCATCCCTTGTGGCCTTGTTGGGGGTACTGGCTGCAATCATGGCCATCTGTGGCTCCCGGGCCGCATCCATGAGGCCCTCGTACTGTGTCATCATGCCGGCATACTGTTTGCCCGAAGCGGTTTTAACTTCACCTTTCCCCAGCTGGCGACCCGCTGCGGGCGCTGTGGTATTGAGGGTGTAAGCGACGGCGGCATCAATCTGCGTCTGCGTGAACGTCAGGTCAGGCGTTTTGCCCGGTTTACCGGCCCCGTCGAGCAGGGAGGCCAGTTGCTTGTCACCGCCCGGATACTGCGATACAGATGGGCACAGGTCGGTACCGCCATACGCGGCATAATCGGTTTCATCACACCACTGCCCGTGGATGGCGGCACTCTGGTACTGAACCTGCTCCGGCGCCGGGGTGGCGTCGGTCAGTGCGCGCTTGATGGTTTTGTTACTGACGCCACCGCCTCTGGAATAGCTGCTCTGCGTGGCGCGCGCCTGGCTGCTGACCCGCGCAGCCGAGCCTGATGTTGACTCTGTGCAGATGGTTTCGGGCACGGCAAAACTGCGGCGCGACTGCTCCAGCCGTTCAGACTGACGCGCAAAACTGTCCTGTGTGGCCCTGGACTGTTCTGCCTGCTCAATTGAGGATGAAATCTTGTTGGCGCTGGCATTGATGGCCGCCCCCACCTGATGCTGTGTGGTGGCAATTTCTGTCAGTGTGCCGTTGGCCGTACTGAGCTGAGGGACAATCTGCGTTGTCACCGGGATACTGCTGTTGACGTTGACCGTCAGGGCCAGTGCCGGTGAGGTCATAAGCAATGAAATAAGGGACACCGTAAAGACAGCGGGCCGGGAACACCGGCGAATATAGTTATCCATGTTTAGCTCTCTGTGAATTTACCCTTGCAGGTAGCCGTATTCGTTGAGGAGTTGATCGGCCAGGCGGTTTACCGTGCTGGTTCCATCATCGTTACCCGCTTTTGCTTTCATATAATCGATTTGCGCCACGGCGCTGCCGTGCGGGAATTTTGACGCCAGCAGCTCGCGGGCAGTACGCGACCCGAGACTGGCTGTGAGCCGATTTCTCAGGGCACGGTTTTGCGGCGTGGAGTTCAGCGCCCACAGTTCCCGTGGCCCCACGGCATGCTTCAGTAATTGTGCCACGTTGCCGCGTGAGGTTTTGAATATTCCCAGGAAGGTGGTACCTGAACCATCGGGGGCAGCACCAGGTGGTGTCATCAACAGACGCCGGAGGGTTATCTCCGGGATCTGACAGGACTTACTGAGCAGCTCGAAATCTTTTTCACGGACGCGCATCAGATAGATGGAGTTGGCACTTTCAAGCAGGTCAGGGGGATAGTCGTCCACATACTGCGAGGCAAAGACTGTACGTATGCCGAACTTACGCTGCTCACGGTCTTCGGTCTGCAACGCATCCCATAATGCCGGCACCCCTTTGATGTTGTGCATCTCATCGATAAAGATCAGCTTGGTTTCCTGATCAAGCTGCTCAATACGTTTCCTGTGCAGAGGGATGTAACGCGGGTCCAGGCTGGCGTAGAGTTCATCCTGAATCTGCGGGAGGTAAAAATCATTCCCGCCGCCAATCTGGCGCGCAAACTGGTACATGATGCCGGTCTTCAGTTTGCCTTCCGGGGTGGTTTTTCCTGCGACGTTGTTAACATCGATAATCACGATCCGCGTTTCCGGACTGAACACAAGCCGTGTCCTGCCTGACAGTACCGGATAATCGGTCAGTGCTTTGGCCAGACAACGGGAAACATACTGCAGTAACGATTCCTGGGTCCCTGGCCGTGTCACCCCCTCGAATGCGTCCGCCAGTTCCTTGCGGTTGAGCTCATTTTGCAGGTCGTTAATCAGCGGGACTGCCTGTCCCTGGGCTCGTGAGGCTTCAGAGACATAGCCTTTGTCAATAAGCATGTCGCGGACTTCA
Organism: Citrobacter amalonaticus; assembly: GCF_002918555.1. Lineage (GTDB taxonomy): Bacteria > Pseudomonadota > Gammaproteobacteria > Enterobacterales > Enterobacteriaceae > Citrobacter_C > Citrobacter_C amalonaticus_A. The sequence continues at coordinate 51,285 of NZ_PQMB01000009.1, read as the reverse complement.
TACCATGTGGCAGACGCCCACCATTCCGGAGAATGGTCATGCAGTATGCCGCTTTCCTCCAGGGCACGATCCACTTCAGGAACCAGCCCGACACCATAGCGTGAGGGGTTAATTTCGCCTTTTTCTTTGAATGCACTGTCGACGATCCTCCCCAGAATATCGGCACAGCTGGTCGGGTCCGGGGGCAGACCTGTCGCAGGATCTGCACACAGGCTTTTGAGCAGAGTGAGAATATAATCCCGTTCGGTACTCAACGGGGCTTTAAGTCCCAACTGAATATCCATCGGGTTACGACAGTGCTCTGCCGTATTTTTCAGCACGATACTGACGATTTTGTGTTTGGCATCGTCCGGCAGCGCGTCATAGACGATGTCGTGGAATCCCTGCGCGGTATACCCTTTATCGATGAGCAACATAAAGGGCAGGTCGGTATTGGTGTTGGTCAGGAAAGAGATATGACTGCTGTTACAGAGAACTGATTTACCTGAACCGGGAGGCCCCATCACCAGTTCCGTGTGTTTCTCCTGCAGGGCACTGGCCAGCCTGATGACAAACGGTTTTCGGCCGGGGGTCAGGTAAATCACATTTCCTTCCGACCAGGGGCTGCACGGCTGCTGCAGGGGAAGCAAACGCAGGGCATCAGTCAGCGGGGAGAACATCAGATTCGGGCCGCTGTAGCTGGAGGCGGCCGGCAGCGTTGACACCCATGCCCGGACCGGATCGCCGAAAGTGCCGGTGACATTACAGATACCCCAGCCCTGAAGTGATTTTTTCAGTAACGTGAGGTTACGTTTCATGGTTTTTTTGTCCCGGTGCCATGTGCTCGCAGTGACGCTCAGGCTGACTACCGGATCTTTCTTGTCGCGCTTCAGTAACCACTGCACCGATTCATACTGCTGGCGTAGCGCCGGAATGATGGCCAGAAAGGTCAGCAGGAAATTTTTGTATCCCAGCTGCGAGGCCCCGCCCGGCATCAGGTCAAAACGTACGCGCCACGGGATCTGCCGGGGGACGTTGGCAAACAGCTCCGGGAATGTCTGAGGACGCTGCGGAAACAACGTCATGGCCAGCTGGCCGTGGCAAAAATCGTCCACCTCCACGAAAGGTCCGTCGGTGTCGATTTGCGTGTCGCAATACTGATAGTTGAGATGCGGTGCCAGACAGGCGCTGATATCTTTCCCGTCCCCCCGCAGGCGGCCGTGAGGCATCACCCTGTCGCCGGGAAGAAGCGGTTGCCAGGACGGCGACGTGCTGCTTTTTTCAATCTCGTCGCGGATCACGCGTCCCGTTTCATGCGCATCCATCAGACGCACAGAGACACCATTGTTCCCGGCGTTCATGTCAAAGATGAGCTTATCCATAAACGCGTCATGGCGAAGCTTCAGGCCTTCAAATTCGGCATAAAGTGGGTTTTGTGATAAACGGGATTCCGGGAGTTCACCGACAGCATTCTGACGGCGGATCTCGCTTTTCAGTTCATCTGCGGGCAGGGCGCCAATGGCGGTGTAAATAACGAGAAAAACCCGCTCTCTCGCCAGCCAGGGCGTCATTTTTTCGATACGCTCCAGAGCCAGATCATCCATGTCGAGATGAAGCTGCTTCCATCCACGACGCACTGGCTTCATCAGTTCTGTCATTTCCTCCTGGCCGCGATCGGGGTCGTGCTCAAAGACAATGCTGAGTTTATGGCCCAGTTCTTTAAAATCGCCGGTGAGCTTGTCGGCCAGATTCGTGTAGAAGAACTGAAAGGTGCCGGACTTCGGTGGCAGTCCTTCAGCAACCTCTTCGAAACTGAACTCACGAAATGCCCCTTTAATTTCCAGGCAACTGACATAGTCATTATTTTTGGTGACCTGAATATACGGGGCGTCCATCGACGGATGGCGGATTTTGTCATCGGCGGTTAAGCCAATGACCGTGCGCAAATCGCAGTAGTCTGCGAAGTTTTCTCCCAGCGTGTAGCGTGAAAGCCACGCAAATGCGTCTTCAATTTTATCGATGATCATGCGCCACCCTGCGTGCGGTAATGTTGGTACATCATTGGCCACCAGTCCGTTGTGGACTCCAGTGGGGTTAACTCTGTGGGGTCAGGCAGACGGGCCGGGTTGAGTACCGGTGCGATATGACGCCATGCCACCCGGGTTTCATGACGTTGCGAGGGGGCTGTCCGGTGCAGCGCCTGCGCAAACGCGTCCGGATGTGACGTGTCGAAACGCTTTTCGGCGAGTGCGTTATGTTCGGTGAGCCAGTCCAGTAACTGGCGGGCATCTGCCCGTGTGGCCGCATCGTCACAATGGAGAGCAATGTGGATAGTGCGTTGCAAATGACTGATATCCACTGATGAAATGCCGGGAAGCAACGCCATCACCGCATTATCGGCATTGAGCGTGTTGAGTTCCCGCCATGCGCGGCAGAAGGGATCGACGACCGTCAGGTTGCTGTCATCGCGATTGAGTGGATTTCCGTCACGGTGTATCGCTGTATTGTGGCCGGAAGGATAACCACAGTATTCGCATTCGCAGCCGAGTGACTGAGCATGGGCGTTACGCTCTGCGCTGTCTGTTTCCGGGGTTTCACCGGCAATGGTCTGTTTGAGGTCTAATTCAGGCATCACAACATCTCCTGGACGAAGGACCATAAAAAAGCGAATGTCCCTGGTGAGGGCGCTCTGATAGATAAAACGGAGCCGGCTTTGAATGAGGTAATTCGCAAGGAAGGGCGTAATATTCGCATTCACACCCGAGTGACTGCACACAGGCGTTCCGCTCTGCGTTAGCTGTTTCTGGGGTGTTATCGGCAATGGTATGTTTGAGGTCTGACTCAGGCATGAAGACACCTTATGCGGGAAGGCCGCAATATAACGTAAATAGTAAATGAGGTCTGTGTTACCCTGTAGATATATATTGTTATACGATGTTCAAAAAAGGAGTTGGAATGAAAGTGTGTAATGATGATGCTGAAATAAAAAAGCGTCTTAAAAATTATAATCCAAAGCGTGCTGGCCGACGATTGCCGGTAAATGGAGAATTTAAACCTGAAAAATTGAAATCATATTTAATTAAAGGGCTAACAGAGAGTGACCTTTTGGTGCGTACCTATAACTTGTTAAAAGCGGCAGATGAAATTGGCGATGAGATGAATGTTAGTAAATTTTCTGTTTGTCAAAATGGCTGTGCATATTGCTGTAAAATCCCAGTGGATGTAACATTGATGGAAGCAGAGTTAATTTCTTATGAAGCTGGTAAAGTTATTAATGATTACAATGCCATCAAAAGGGTAAGCTATAAGAATTCTTACTGTCCTTTTCTTGATGTAGATAATGCAAGGTGTACAATCTATTCTGTAAGGCCTCTTGCCTGTAGATGTTTCTATTCTTTAGATCACTATAAGTATTGCAAGAATGTTGAAGTGGACCATCTTATTACGACAGTGAATTCAAATTCAAAGTGGGAACAAATACAGAATCTTCTTTTAACTCTGAGTAATAAAAGGGTCGCAGATATAAGAGAGTGGTTTTGAAAAGTGTTGTTTGATTTACAACTTGCTGCATTCATTGACTCTTTGCTCAATAATGAAAAAGATGGATTCAGCAAGTTCATAGTGGCCAGTGTCTGATAAGAGTTCTGATAGCGTTGTTTTTTTTACAGCTTCTTTCAGTTCATCAATTAACTGTTCCTTTGTGTAACCTTCTTTCATCTGGTTACTCAATAAGTTATTTTCAGTTAAGAGCCAGATTAGTTTTAAAGTATAGATATATTCACTAAGTATTTCAGTTTTTAGAATGATACCTTCTGTTATCATAAATACACCTTTATTAAACAGGGGTGTTGATTGCTCCACAGGGAGTATTGTTTAATTATGCTCTTTAAAATCTTTGTTGCTGTAGTGTACACTGTTACTCCCGGTTAATTATATCGGGATGATTCACTCATCAGGGTTTTAAGTTCTCGATATTTATCCAGTCGCCTTTGATATTCAGATGAAATGTTGTCCAGACATTTTTTTCGGTCTTCTTTTTTGAGGTTGCATTCATGGATAAATTTACTGATTTTAAAATACATCTCAGTTTTGAATGTGTTATCACTGGCATGAGTAAGTTCCTCACTCCAGCATGTCATTTGCTCCGTCGTCCACGGGCCTCTGATGTCTTTCACTACAATTGTATTACCTCCACATTTCTTGTATATCAATTCCACAAGCGATGCTTGCGGATCTTTCGACAGATTGTAAAATTTAGTTTGTTCTCCCGCCTGATACCCTGCGATTATTCCGGCAATAAAGATGAGTATAAATTGAAAGGTAGTGTTTCCTGTTGCTTTATTTATCCATAAAGACGTTTTTCTTAAGAAGTTAATCATTATTATACCTTTGGGACGCCAGTGAAACTCCCCGGCAGAACCGGGGATCACGCGTTATCAGAATCCGACCGGGTTTAAACCCAGCTGTTTCTGACCACGGCTGGCGATTTGACTCAGTGCCAGTAAAAACAGGCCAACCCCAAACATAACGGCAATCTCCCACGGTTTGATATTGGGGTTATTCTTTTTCCAGCGCATCATCAGCAATGCCAGAATAATAAATATCAGACCAATTACCGGCGCGGCATCCAGGAGCGGCTCCTTGATATCGGTGAAAAAGCTAAGTCCGCTTTTTACCATACCGCCGAGGTCATCACCCGCGGCATGTGCAGGCTGACTGGCCAGCGCGCTCAATACCAGTCCACTCAGCCACAGCGATGTACGACGGCGCACCTGCCAGACGCGCAGGGAGAGTTCTACTGCAGTCCGCAGTATCATATTTTTCAGGATTTCCATAATATTCCTTAGTTGTTACCAGTGAATGTTGATTGTGTTTTGTAGGGCGCTGAGCACCGAAGGATTGCAGACAAGAAGCACACCGCAGATAAAGCGTTTAATACCTGAAGAGATGTCATCCCCGCGAGTTAAGCCGGTGTGGCCATCTTTCTGGGAGCGTCGCAGGCGTAACAGTCCGTTGAGCGCAAATATCCACCCGATCGACTGCAGGGCCGTCAGACCGGCATTCACCGCCACGGCGGCCGGGCCATAACGGGCTTCGGGAACGTAAGAGATGGCATCGAAGGTGACGGCCCCGAGTGCAAACTGGTTTGAACCGGCATTCACGACGCTTTCGAGGCTGATAATGCAGCAGGTCAGCAGCAGAACAGCCAGAAAGGTACCACCGGAGTCCGTCCGCTGACCCCGGCGCGTCCGGCCTGCCTGCCCGGACAGATACAAAATAATGAGGGCAATGCCCCCCACGCCGGCGATGGCCAGAACCAGTTGCGTTGTGATGGCTGACAGGTTGTTGGTCGCATTCGCCAGCATCTGGACAAAGTCCATATCGGCTCCTTAACGGATGACCCCCGATGACGTCACCACTTCCCGTTTACTCTCATCGATGCGTAACACCGTCGCCCCCGCAAATCGGTCTCCGGGCCGCAGCGCCCAGCTGCTTCCCTGCCAGGTCACCCAGGCCAGCCCCGGATAGAGGCTGTTCACCTTTGCTCCGTTACCGGACCAGGCCCGGGAGGACGATGTTCGCGAGGATTTCGGGGCAGGGGAGACTGTGGTGGCTACCGTGGCCTGTCTGACCGCTGCCGGAGGGGCCTGACGTTGTTGCTTCAGTTCAGCGACCTGTCGCTCCAGATTATCCAGACGCCGGGCAACGGCGGTCAGCCCTTCCCGGGTTTTCTCGCTGTAGACCTGCTGTGAGTTCAGTGCCCGGGACACTTCCCCGGCGAGAGAATCCGTCTCTGAATGCGGCGCTGCCGCTGGCGGGATGTCTTCGGTCACCGGCACATCCGGCTGTTGCGCCGGTAAGGATTCATCCCGGACGGGCGAATCCACCGTCACCGGCGCGGGCGTACTTACCGGCTCCATTGCCGTGAACTGTGGCTGGGCGGTCGGGGGGGTACTGCTGCCGGACATTTTCCAGGTCAGCCCGAGAACGGCAAAAACCGCCAGCGCGGCGATCTGGACTTTAGGCTGATCCCATAACGGGCGCTTTGCAGGCCTGGCAGAGGGCGTTATGGGTTCATCGGCCTGTAACGCCTCGTCATCCAGGGGAACGGGGGCGTCGAGCTCAGGGTCAAAGTGTGGTTTCATTTCGCATTTTCTCCTGCGGGCGTGGGGGTGCAGTCTTTGTCAGTGACGGGTTTCATAAACAGAATGGAGACCACCTGACGGCGGTCAACGTTGGCCTGTGTGACCGGCAGCCGGGACGCATCCTGCGTCATCACCTGCGCGGTCTGTTGCCCGATACCGCCCGCGATGACGCCGGCGACGGCTTTGCTGTCCGGGGAGCCGGTTCGTCCTGTGACGGTCCCGCTGTTGGTGGTCAGGATCTGCGTGTTGCTGTCCTCGTACAGCTGGCCCACTTTGCCCAGGCCGTTGGCGAGTGCGGGCAAAATGATGCGGGTGACATACCGGTGATTGACGCTGCTGGCGATGGATGAACGCTGGGTTTCATCATCCTGCGCATACGCATCGATGGTGCAGGTCATGCCGTTGAACGCGAGCGTTTTGAAATTCACAATGACGCCATCGCCGGCAAGCTGGACATTGGGTGCCGCCAGCGTGGCGCCTGCCAGCTTACCGGCCGGGATGATGGCCAGCACTTTTGACTCCGGGTTATCAGAATCAATGGCGGTGTCGATCGTGCCCGGATAGCGGCTTAATCCCGGTATGTTGATGCGTGAGGTTGTGCCCGACGTTGATCCGCCTGCAGTGGTCTGTGCCGCCGGTTGGGGAGGGGGTGATGCCAGACCCGGTACGCTCTGAGCCCACTGGCTGAAAGGCGAGGCTCCGTCCTGTCCCTCACTGCCAAAGGCGGAGGCCAGCTGCATGTCGCTGGTCTGCCAGCGCGCATTCAGCTGCGTGAGCAGATTAGTGATCTGCTGTTTTTGCTCATCATTCAGCCCGCCCTGTTGTCCTGTATCCTGGGGAGAAGTTCCGTTACGCGTATCCAGGGCTACCGGCGTGGCCTGAACGCGGGGAACAACGGGCACGTCGTCATGCTGAGAACTTTCGCTGAGCGAGGCCACGAAACTGTTGCCATCGTTTTCAGCCTCCTGTGCGCCCTGCTGGTTGGCCAGCCTGAGTAATTCACGGTACTGCTGGCTCTCCTGCGCGGAGACCGGCGCATTGTTGGCCACGCGATTCAGGTTGTACTGCGATTCGGGGATGGCGGACTGCTGCAGCCATCCCCAGCCCAGATACCCTACGGCGGCAACAATGATGATGGCGACGCTAATCAGCGCCAGCGTTTTTCTGCCGTCACTGGCCGCATCCTGTTCTATCGACATTATTGCAACTCCAGAGTCAGTGGGACGTTATGTCCCAGCACCGAGAAGGTGACATAAGGCGTCACCGGCATTTTCCAGACGTGTGTACCGTCAGCAGACGAGAGTGTGCTGTCGAACGCATCGCGTAAGTCAGCGCGGGAACGCAGATAAATATCATCGCCAAGCTGCCAGGCCTGGACATCCGGAACACCGCCCTGTGTTTTGATACGCTGTGCTTCTTTCGGGGGAACACCGTCCAGAAATGCCTGCAGGGTATTGTCATACAGCCCGACTTTCTGCCGGGGCGCAGAGGCGGGAAGGGCGGCAGGACCCCGCTGCGGGATACGTAAATCGACCCGACTGTCCGTGGGCTGCGATGCCTCCGGATTACCGGGTTCACCGCTGGTCATACTGACGACGACGGGCACTGCCAGGCCTTTCAGGTACACCGTCACGCTGCCTGTGTCGTAGGCCCGGCGGGCCTGAATGGACATCGAGGGCGTGTCGGGCAGGTAGTTCACCTGGAAGCCCGCAGGATTACCGTTCACTGGCGGGGCCGCTATCGGCCACGGCGCGCCGGTCTGGTCGGTGAAATTCACCACGCCGGGGAAGTTAGGTAAAACCTGTACCATCGGCAGGGATGATCCGGGTTCGAGCTTCACCGTGAGAGAGCGTATCCGTGGCGCGGCGGTGACCGGTGCGGTTCCCGAGCTGCGCTGAACGCCATCCAGTCCGGAACGGAGCTGTTTTATCGCCTCCGGAGACAGGGGGGCCGTCACATTCTCCGCATACTGCAGGGCTGCATCCGGCGGTACCGGAGCCGGTGAAGTGACTGCCGGCTGAGCCACTGTCACAGGTGCAGGCGGCAGCGCCGTGGTGGGGGTGGTGGATAATGACTGTGCCGGTTGCCATTGTGGTTGTGGCGTCTCCGCCGCCATCACGGCGGTGCAACTGACCAGTGCGGTGATGAATATCAGTGTCTTTTTCATTGCTCTGCGGCCTCCCGGGTAATCACCTGTATGACTTCCAGCCCGTCTTTTTTGAGTCGGGGATCGGCGCGGGTAACAAGCATGATGAGAGTGAAGTTTTGGGGTGGCAGTGATGATGTTTGTCCGGTGAGCCGGAAGGTGACGGGGTATTGCAATCGCCAGGCATAAGCGCCGTTATCGAGCACGCCTTTGCTGTTCACCACACCGGTGGAGGTCAGTGACGACAGGTTCATTTTTTTATCCCGGATATTGGGCAGTATGTTTGAATTGACCAGCGCGTTGTAATAGCTGGTAAAACCTTCTGTGGAAAAACCATCCCGACGGGCATTGATTTGTTCACGGTAGTGAACAAAATCGAGTGTGAAGTCTTCCCGGATATGCCTGGCGCCGTAGTCGATGATGTCCGCGTCGCTGTAAACGGGGTCGTTGATGGTGGGTATCGGAATGATGCGACCGTTGTCACTGGCAATAACGCTTTGTGGCGGATTGGCGGCTTTCCAGGCGAACAGAATGGTGCTGCACACCAGGAGGACAATCGCAACGGACTGCCATACGTTGGTCTGCAGGCTTTTACGTGTAAAACTCACATTCAGCTGGGCATGCTGATGCTGTGCCATTGCATTTTCGTATGGGCTTTCATCCGTCGCCGGAGGGGGGACAGGTTTCTTCTTCATAAAAATATCCATAGGTTGCCGCCCGGCCGGAGAGCCGGACGGGCAACAGAGAGCAGGAGAAATTACAGCGAGAAGGGGTAAGCGGAGCTGGCTGACGGGGTGCCGGAAGAGGGAGCCGGTGAAGTCAGCCGGGGGACCGCACTTGTTGTACTCCGGGTTCCGACAGGAACGTCGGTCGTCGGAATGTAACCTCCGCCCAGGTCACCCCACGGATCGATATTCCCGGGTAACAGGGAGGAGACTTTATCCCGGGCAGCAGAACAGATTTTGTCCTTTATCTGGTCAAATATCTGGCTGAAGTCCGGGAATGTCGGCACCGTAATGCTGGTACTGATGTCCCCGAGACATTGCTGAAATCCGTTACTGGCCTGCTTTTCCCGCTGTGACCATGACTCTGCGGCTTTCCGGTTCTGCTCATAACCGGCCTGTGCGCCGGCAAGCGCAGCCGTGGCAGCGACACAGCTGGCTGCATTTGCTGCAGGGCCTGACATCGAGGCGTACAACAACAGAAATGTGAGCGATATCTTTTTCATGTGTTCTGACCTCCGTTAACGACCAGGACGTGGCATGCTGGGGGTGTGTCGGTGGGTTGATTCCGGCTCATGGCGGACTACCAGCTGGTCAGGTGCCACCGGTGCACTGTCAAATCCCAGCTGCTGCTGTAGTGCCGCCGTACGCTTTTCCGGCTCAAGGCCCTGTGCATATAAACGCTGGGGTTCATTATTCAGGCGGAAGACATAGTCGTTAAAGCTGCCCGTGTCGTTGTTAATTGGGTTGCCGTAGCCCAGGGGTTTAAGTCCGTCAGGCGTGATTTCGTTGAGCGTCATGTGAGGCGCGCCCCGGGCGTTTTTACACAGTCTCCCGAGTACCGGCTTGTACACATCGTCATGAAGTACAACGCCCTGGACATAGTCGCCGTGGGCTTTGACCAGCAACAGTTTGAGCTGTTGCTCTGCATCCATCGCCTGGAAAAGCGCCTTCCCGGCATCGCGGGACGGGGCAGGGAGCGTGGGGTTGTCAGGCTGTCGGTCGGGGCTGGGTACACCTTTGCCTGCCGGTTCCGTCCACAACGCATCGGGCAGTCCGGGCCAGTCAGGCAACGACACCCCGGCCTTCTTCGCCAGTTCTTCCACCCCGGCCTGGAGGGCGTTCCAGTCCTTGAGTGAATACGCGAGTAGTTCGCCAGGCGGGGTCATCGACCGGGTGTCGGCATTGACGACGGTGGGGTCAATGGCCTGTCTGGCGGTCCATTTATTCCGTTCCCGCTCCTCTTTGCGGTAGACGGCATGGCCTTTCTCATCAACTATCGGTTTTCCGCCCGGACCTTTCTGTTTAACATCCACGGTGACGGTTTCTTTGCCCGTCATCTGCAGCTTGACCAGATCGTTGTTTTCCAGGCCTGCATCGGCAATGGCGGCGCGGAGTGCTATCCCCCAGACGATGCGTTCTCCCTCGGCAGTACGCAGCCGGGCATAATAACTGTGGCTTTCGTCCTTCTGGAAGTTATATGGCGCGGGACCGTGTTCCAGCAGTGTCCCCGTCAGTCCTGCAGATGCCTCATCATGGCTGGCGTTCATGGGGACGGGCGCAGGGGCTTTTTGCGGCAGAATATCTGGCGGGAGCGTTTTGGAGGACACCTGCTGAGTACTGGCTGCCTGCGTCGCTTCCGCCGCTGAAGGCCGGGGGGCTGACGTGTTGTTCCCGACCGGATGCACCAGAATTTCGGAAGCCTCACTGCCCAGGGGCGTGGGTTCATCCGGCAGACCAGGTTCGGCCAGCAATTTCTCACGCGCTTCCTCGAGCATTTTTATTTGCTCCGGATTTGTGAGCTTCAGAGGCAGGTCGTACTCCGCTATCAGGTTGATTGCCCGTTGTATAAACGCCGGACTGCCGGTCAGTTCGATATTACCCTGCAGAACCATGTCCTGCTTTGCCACCAGGAGTGCGCCGAGGATCATGCGGTCATTCTGACTGGCCTGCGGCGTGGCCATAATGATGCGACCCTGCTGCATATAACGGGTAAAAGCGCGATCACCGTCGAGTAAGTAGTGCTGGGTGCCGCGTTCGCTACCCGGCCTGTGCAGCAACGCGCCTTCCAGAGCAACTAAATCAATCCGCTCGCGTGCCTGCAGACTTCTTTCAAAGCGGATACCGTCAGGCTCTGGCATGGCTTCACTTATCGGGATGTCATTGTCCGGAGAATCATTCTCTTCTGTCCCGGAGGGGGAGGCATTGCGTAATGGCGGCGTGGCTTCGTTCACGGGTGGAATGACTGGCTGAACCTCCTCGTCTTCGAGGGCGGGTTTAGGCGATGCCGGGGGCGATTCCTGTTTTAACAGCGATGACAGTGACGGCGTCGGGTCCGCCCGCGTGGCGCTCTGGCTCTCAGCCGCAGCGGGTGCAGCCTGTTGTGGTTTTTCCGGTTTATCGTCTGTGGTGACTTTCTTCTGCCGGGGTTTTTTGGGGGCCGTTGCCGTTTTTGCTCTGCCTTTCTCTTTTGCTTCGGCAGGCACCGTTTTTTTAGTCCGGCGGGCTTTATTCACCGTAGTCGCTGTGCCGGCTCCGTCAGCGCTGTCCGGTGACAGCGTTTTCGACGCGGCAGTCTCAGCTACAGCAGCTACAGGCGCGACAGGAGCAGCAGGGACCGGTTCAGGCTGGACGGTCTCAGGTATGGCATCCTGTCCGGATGCCATCCAGTCCTCATAGGCTGCCATCTGGCTTTCGGCTTCAGCCTGACCTGCAGGTTCACTATTCACATTATCCGGTTCATTCATGATAACAGTCTCAGTCGGTTGTAATTCGGGGGAGGCGTCAGGCGTGGGAGCGGATAACAATTTCTGACGCAGGGGGGCCAGTTCTTCGGTTAATGCCGCCAGTCCCCGGGACTGGTGCAGGTCGTTAAAATCCGTCAGCCCCTGTGCTTTTTCGTCCGGGGTGAGCGACGGTAGTACGGCAATTCCGCCCGTCAGTCGGGCCGCTTTCTCTGCGGCTTCTTTGCCGGGATTACCCGGTCTGTGGGGTTTGGGCGGGTCATCGTCCCCCAGAAACAGCATCGGGCTGTCGGGGTATTTCTGATGCAGGCGCTCGGCCACTTTGACCAGGTTACCGGAGTCAATGGCCATGACGACCGGCATGCGTAGCGCCATCGCTCCGCTGGCGGCCGTGGCGTACCCTTCGGCACACACGATGGGTCTGCCGTTTTTCAGCGTGCCGCCGACAACGAAAAAATTGCCACTCTTTTCTGCGTCTTTGGTCAGGCGCTTGTTCCCTTCGGGATCGATGGTCTGCATCGAGCGCATGACACCGTCAGCGTTCTGCAGGGGGATAAGCAATCTCTGTTTGTTGTCAATGTGTACGCCTCTGGCTGCCTGAACGCCTTTTTTCACCAGATAGGGGTGCTGATGCCCGGCCTGGCCAAATTTCCCGTGGACATACCGGACATTGCCTGCCTTCTTGTCCTGTAATACCCGCTTTGCTTCGGCGCGGTCCCACTGACTCTGGGCCGTCACGGCTTTCATATGCAGCGAAGCGACAGGGTCGCCTTCTTCACCGCTGAAGTACCAGGTACTCAGTTCATCCTTACCGCCATCCCGGAAGTCGTTGAACCAGCCGTTGGGCAGGCCATCCAGGTGCCCCACATAGGTACAGGATTTTTTACCGGGCTTGTCATCCCTCATACGAATACGCTGGCGGGTACCGTCCATGATGACCTTATCAGGTACATCGGCGCCGTTAGCATGAAGGAAGTCAGTAAACTGCGTCAGCGCATCACCGGCTGATACGCCGGTCAGCAGCGGGTCAGGTTTCCACCGTTTGAGCGCTTCCATGTCGGCACCGGGAAGGGCATACCAGACCTTGCGTTCATCATCAAAACGGAGTGCGGATTTGTTATTTTCGAGTTTTCCTGCGGCCTTACGGGCTTCATCCTTCTCGTCATGGGGTACTGCCAGATAGGTACGGGTTTGCGTCGTCTCCATCGCTGTCTCCTTTACTCAAAGAATTTTCGGTACCACCAGGGCCTGCCTGTCAGGCGACGACCGCGAAGAAGGTGGAAGATGCGCTGGCTGAGTACCGTGACGGTGAAGCCAAAGTGCGCCAGAACGGCATAAAAGAGGATGAGTCCGATGCAGAACAGAAACATGTTCGTGGATGGCCACTTAAACCAGATCGCGAAAATGAGCCATGCCAGCGCCGGAATGCCAAAAATGTTAACCGGGGGGGAGGCATCCCGCCCCGGGTGATAATCACCGGACATGATGTTGACTCCGCTTAATAAATTCACTGTTACCGAGATAGCTGCGCACTGTCTCTTCGGATACGCGGTTTTCCTGGTACTTTTTCCATACCTGGTCGCTGATACGGGCTTCCTGTGCGGCAAGGTCTTTGTTGAGCACCGTGGCCCACTGCGTGTATTCATGCCGGCGCAATGACTCACGAAACTCATCATCGAACAGCACATATTCCTGGATGGCGCAGCGTCTGCCATCCGTGGTGGGGACCAGGCGTTGCATGACGATAAAACGCATCAGTTCCAGCATGTCATGGGCCAGCGGTTCGCGGTTTTCTGCCGGCAACATACGAATGCTTCGGGCAAAAGCGTGCCCGGCAGAAAATGCATGTTCTGTTCCCAGACACAGGTGGCCGGACAGTGCCGCACTTACCACGCCTTCGACGGTCTCACTGTCGCGCACCTCACCAATCCCGATAATCGTCGGCGCCTGACGCATCGACAGGCGCAGGCCTTCGGCATAGGTCGGAACGTCGCGGCCGATTTCACACTGCTGCGGCTGCAGCAACCAGTTCGGCCCCCCGAGCAAGCCTTCAATCGGATCTTCATAGGTGGTGACCTTGCAGTCAGGGGTCGTTTCACCGTGATGCTGGTATACCGACGTCAGTAACGTGGTTTTTCCCGAGCCGGTGGGTCCCACGATGAGGCCGATACCTTCAACCGGGAGATGCGCCAGCGTCTGATACAGCGGATCGGGAAGCCCGAGGCTGTTCAGCGCCGGGATTTGGTTGTTAATGACGCGCAGGGTAACGGCAATAGCGGTATTGAGGCCCCGGATTGTGGCCTGGGTGAAGTTGGCGCGAAAACGGATGCGTTCTCCTCTTTCAAGGCCGTAGCGCTGCTGACTGTCACCCTCGAGTTGTAACGCGGCATCATCACCTTTCCCGGCCTGAATACGGGCCTTGACGAGCGGGGTGAAGAGAGAGTCGATAAGCAGGAGCAGTGTCGAATGGTCCAGCGTGAACGCCGAGGCCCGAATCTTTCGGCCGTGGTGGCCAAGTACCAGCGGACCGCCGGACTGTAAATGAATGTCTGACACGCCATGCCGGTAACAGTGGACAAAGAATGCGCGGAATACATCGGGCGTCAGACCTGCTGAGAAATCAAATTTATCCAGGGTTGTCATTGCGTTGCCCTTGTCTGAATCAGCGGCTCCCATTTCTTCTTGTCCAGATCAAAACCGGCGCGCTGCTTCAGGTCGCGAACCTTATCACCGAGCATCAGCTCCTCACGGCTGCCGCTGACGCTCTGCTGTTGTTCGGCAATAACGGGCGGGGTGATCATTTTTTGTTTCACAAGCAGTGAATAGCGCATCATCCCGGTGTAATCGCGGGTAAGCCTGTTGAAGTTGGCCGCCAGCGTGTCATCCGCGCTCTGGCGGCCTTCCTGCCAGCCTTTTTTAATGGCGTTCTGCCAGACCGTGCGCTCTGCCCGGTTACGCGGAATAACCGTGTCTGAAGGGGCGGACTGGACGGATAATCCGGCGAAAAGATACTGACGCCAGCCGGGTGGATTACTGACAAAACGCTCGGGCACCAGGATGTTGTAAACGTGGTTTGCCGTACGCATTTGTTTATCGGTGATGGTGGCCAGCGATGTCGCCTCTGCAATGACAGGGGGCAGCCAGCCCTGACGGTTGATCAGCGGTGAAAAAAGATACGTGTTGTCGAGCTGACGGGCGCGCTGCTCCAGAGACTGGCGAAGTTCCCATGCCCGTTGCGCTTTTCCCCCGCGAAATCCTTCAGTTTTGCCGGCCTCAGTCAGCATCTGATACACCGTATCGTTAACCCCGTTGTGGTCGTCTGCTTCAGGACTGAGATAGGCCGACATTGAAGGAGGCGGCGGGGCAGGACTGACGGTCGGGGTGGCGGCCATTACCCCGGACAGCGGGGTAAAAAGAGCAAGGACGATGAGGCCCTGAGCGTAAAGGGGGCGTGTTGTCATGACATTTTCCCTTTGAGTGGTGGCATGAAACCGACTTCAAGTGCGTCAGGTTGCTGTGTCACTGTCGCGCGCCAGCTGATTTGCGTGCGGATAAGGCGCAACAGGGTTTCAAAAGTCACGTCACGTTCGTGAATGGTGACGGGCAGTGGCAGACGGACACCGGAATAACGCAGGGTGATCCCCCGCTGATTCGCCAGTTTTGAGAGCAGTTCAATCGCATCCCCGTCCCAGTCCACCGAAACCCGTTGTGAGTTGGATGTTATGCGGCCGGGTAATAACCATCCATCTTCGGTCAGCGTCAGTGCAAGGCGCTGTTGTTCCTGTTTAAACGCGATCTGTGCCGCAGATGGAGACAACCTGGATGATGTCGACGTCGATGTGGATGCAGGGGCCTGATGGCAACCAGACAGCAGGAATGGCACCAGGACCCCGATGAGGGTTGGTAATTTCATAAGTTAGTCTCAGTCAGGTTTTAAGGATGGAAGGGGGAGTTTCGGAATGAGAAAAAGGATGACGGGGAGCATCCTTCTTCAGTCAGGGAAAGAGCCGGGTGGCTTTTCCCTGTTTTCAAATGTGTTACGCGTGGACGGTGGCGCTGATAAGCGGGTTGATCATCACTCTTTCAGCCATACCGTCAGGCAGTTCTCCGGGCTGCGGCACGCGTTCACCGCGCTGAGCGGCAAGCGCCAGAACCCGGAGTAACGCGACGGATGCCGCCTCCATAGCACTCTCACGTGAATGACCCGATACTGCAAGATTATCGAAGTCGTGCAGGCGGATCTGAAAAACGGTCTTCCCCTCATCATCGACAGGTTCAATGCAGGCCGGATAGGGCACAAAATAGGGCGCTATTTTTTGTGTCTGCCGACGTCGTGCATCGAGTTTACTGACGAGCTGGTATGCCCTGAGATGGGTATATCGCTTGAGCATATTCAGTGATCGGTGACCGGAAATGGCCGACACTTCCATCACGTTCAGCGTGCCCAGTTCAAATAACCTGCTGATAGCTTCATGGCGCAGATCGTGAAAATGCAGGTTCTGAATATTGAGTCGCTGAAGTGCTGTCCGCCAGGCACTTTTCACACCGGCAGAAGTGTAATTAAAGACCGGCCCGGTCATGGCCATGTCCAGATCCTGGAGCAAACGGCGTGCCTTACGCGACAGGGGGACATCACGTGTGCTGCCGTTTTTCGTCTGTGGCAAATGTGCAACACCGTGCTGGATATCGATATGCTCCCAGCGCAGGGATAATATTTCGCCCTGTCGCATGGCGGTTTCAATAGCCAGATGGAAGATGGTGTATAGCGCCGGGTTTTGTTCCCGAAAATAGCGGGATAACCGGCGCTCTTCCTGCGATGTCAGTCGCCGGTCACGCCCTCCTGCGACTTTAGGTTTGCGCACCAGTTCAACCGGGTTTGTTCTGCAGGTTCCCCATTCCACCCGGGCCAGGTTATAGAGTGATGAAAGCAGGGCCAGTTCCAGTCGAACCGTATTGCCCGAAATGTTTCGCCCGGTACGGACATTGATCTGCGAAAGCCGGAAATCACGATAGGAGGCAATATCCACCGTGGTAATTTCGTCCATCATTTTCTGGGCCACAGGGTGACGCTGTATGACGCATACGCGGTAAAACTCCTGTTGATGCCCCCGTTTATGCACGGATGTGGTGGCGTAATATCTGGAGAGCGCGTTATACAGAGACATTTTTTTAATACGCAATGGCCGGGACATGACGGGTTCCTTGATAATCGATTTTTAAGAAAGTTCTCAACCGTAAACGATTATTCGAGATGAACTCAATATATACAGATACATACGTGCCAATCCGGTCGGTGGAAAGTCATTGCGGGGAGTACTGTGAAAACCGGTTTAATCGCCAACGGTCAGCAAATACCTTTACCGCCTGGATTTAATCAAAATCAATGTACGTGGAGCGTCAGCAACGCACAAAACCCTCATGGCTGGAAGCCTAATTATTATGCAGGCTCAGTAGCATATGTTGATATAAATCGCATAGTTAAATGCGGATATTATGATGAGTACAACTTCCACGCCGGAACTAATCGCGCTGATTTGAATGGGCAATGTAGTTATGTCGTTAGCTGCCAATAGCCAGCTTTCATTCTGGAATCAACAAAGAATTATTTGAAACACACAGCATCACAATAGTTAAAACCAATACCTCTATTTAGAGTCAGGGTCCAATCGCCCGTAGCCACGTTCATGGCCACATGACAGCGTAATTTATCGGGCGAAGTGGTATCTGTTCCAGTAACCCGGCTAATTGAACAAAACTTCTGTTTTCCCAGGTTGAGATCCTTGTTCCACACGCCTTTAAAGACGGTTACGGTTGGTGAAAAACCAATTTCCCGCCACCGACCGGATTGGCACGAAAGTGTGGCACCTGTTGCGGTGCGGCTTACAGCCCCGTCTTTAGGACAATCCGTATCGGCAACATGGATTTTCTCAAGCTCCAGTACCCCTCCGACAGACACGTTACCATCTGAACGCAACTGCCCCCCCCTGATCTCTCCGGCGGTATAAATTCCTTTGTTATTCAGACTGCGAAGCGTGCTACTGTCCGCCATATAAAAACCACCGCCGTAGGTCTCGTTCATCCAGCCCTTGTTACCCTGCGTGGTTATCCATCCGCCCGTACTTTTAATATCGCCACTTATCGTGGCTTGCTGACCTTTAATTTCACCGCTGATTGTTACGCTCTGGCCGCTAATTCCACCGCTGATAATGGCTTGTTTGCCTTTAATATCGCCGGCGTTATCAAGATTATTCTCGTTCATATCAATAGCGGTATGCATACGGTTGAAGTCCGGATGACCGTTTACAGCGTATCGATACAGGCGATCGTTCCCCTGACCACTGGTTCCCAGTTGGTCGGAAGGAATAAAGGTCACCAGTGACCCCTGTTTACTGCTCAGACCGTAGTCTGCCAGTTTCATTTGCCAGCCACCGCCAGCACCAACAGCCTGATTGTCCGGCCAGACATAGCCTCCCAGCCCCGATATGTTGCTCGATATATGGCGAAGTGCGCCAAAATCCCAGGGTTGTCCACCCGTGGTCATGACAAACGCCTGCAGCTGGCTGCTCATTTTGGGGTTACTGACCACCGCAATGAGGTAGCTCTGGTTGTGATCATTTGCGCCAAAACCAGCAGGAAGGTGTCCGGTCGTCTTGAGGGTGTTTACCGAGACATACACCGGATGCCCGGGTTTTACCTGCGTGGCCAGTGTGTCGATGTTGTCACTGATGTACTGCCGGGCGGCCATCTGCACGGTATTGAACTGGCTGGCCGTCACATCCCAGACCCGCTCTGACTGTTGCCGGGCCATCATTTCGATTCCTCTTGGCGCTGCCATCATGGCAAGACCCAGTACCAGCACCAGAGACATCAGTTGTGCGTTACCCTGGTTGATTTTATTCATCGATTCCTCCTGCTGAAATTATTCGCAGCGTATTAATCCTTTGCCCGGTCATCAGGCAACTTTTTTCACATGTCAGCGCCGGGAAACGCTGTCGGGTATTAACTCCGGAGAAGAGGGACGTCCCCGGTCAACTGACCTGCCAGTAAGGACAGACATAACCAGGGCGCCAGCGGCTGGGGTTTTCTGATAACAGCCATGAGCATCATTAAAAATGCGAAACCGCAACTGTAGAGCGCGGTGGTCGCCGGCAGCCAGGCAAACAACCCTGCGATAAGGTGAACATCCCCCCTTCCCAGCGCTTCGCGTAGGCAGAGTCTTTTTACGCCCCACCACACACTCCACATCAAACAGAACATCACTGTGCTGTTGAACATCGCCTGCTGTAGCGACAGAAACTGCCCGTCGGGCAGCAGCCGGACCAGGAGGCCGGCACACCAGAATGCGTTGGTAAAACGAAGTGGCAGCCAGTGCTGCCAGGCATCCAGCCACAGCAGCGGCAGCAGGGCGGTGAACATAAGCAGGGCGGGCATATTGCCCTGATAAACAAGAAACATCCCGAGCAGCAGAAACAGCAGTGACACTGTGTCGGACAACCGGGTAGGTAACGCCGGGGCGTTGTGTTCACGCAGAAATACATTGACCTGCCGAAGTTGCAAAAAAAGACATAAGCACAGCAACGAGAACGTGAGAATACCGACCTGGAGGCTCATCAGCTCCCCCTTAAGCGCTGGTAAATGCTGTAAATATCCCGGGCATATCGCTGCCGGATGGGCGCATTTTTGTCCCTGAATCCTGCGTTATAGGAGCCAAGACAATCCCAGGTGATACCACAGACCTGAAAATGCCGTGCCAGCACCCAGGCACCTGCCTGAATGTTCAGGCAGGTGTTGGACAGTAAATCCTGATGGCTGCTGATGACGCCCATGCTGATAAGCCGTCTGACATTGTCGTCATTAATCTGCATCAGGCCGTAGTCGCGACTGGTGACGTTCCCTTTTTTGTCCCGGTTTTTACCAATAGCCTTCGGGTTGAGGTTCGTCTCTTTGATGGCGATCGCCTTCAGCAGAAGGGGATCAATGTGGTAGCGCTGTCCCGCTTCGGCAAAACACCAGGCATGAGCCTGAGCCGTCAGGCCCAGACTCAGTGCAAGCAGGAGAAACGCGTTGCGTAAGACAGCCATGCCTCCTCCCGTCTTAGCTGTTGGTGGTGAACGCCAGCGTGTTTGTCCCCGTACTGCCGCTGTCAGCCACGCACTGGTTCCCGGCGTTGGCGGCAGACACCACGCCACTGTTGGACGTGCCGTTAATGGCGGTGGTCACCACACCGGGTGCGCCGCTCATCTGGGTCGCCAGCTGTGTGCAGGCTTCAAAAGGGTAGGTGTTATAAGTCAGTGTAAACGCCGCTTTAGCCGCACCATTGCTGGTTGCCGGCGCGAGGGTCACTGAGCCGCCAAACTGGTTTTTCAGTGTGGCTGAACCTGAAGATTTATTACCCACAATCATTCCTTTCGGTGCACCACCTAACTGAATGAACGTGCCTGTCATGTCAGCAGCACCACTGAAATCATAAATTCCGTCTGTTTTCAGTCTGGCACGGGCGTTGGTGATGATTGAGCTGCCGTTGCTGTACTCAGCCTGTATGCTGTTGGAGTCAGAAATATTGGAGGCAAATGACATCACACCCACGACCATGATGGCCACGATACCAATGACGAGAACCAGCGCCAGCAGGTTAGCTTCTCCACGGTGAACGGACGTGGGGCGTCGGGATAACATGTTGTTGTCCATAAAGGTTTCCTTTTGATGGGGATAAACTATGCGCCGGTAACAGCGCTGAGGTTTTGAGTGGAAAAGGCGACGAGCGCCATATACAGCCCTGACAGGGCGTAAATCAGCAGATTTAACCAGCCCGCAAGACTCTTAATCCCGGCCAGCGTGCGTTCGAGCTGGTTACGGGCAAAGCTGTCGATAATGGTTTCCCCGCCATCCCCCTGCGTCAGGAGCTTCAGCCGGTTGATGGCATCTCTGGATGGAAACCGGTAACCGCTGTCAGCTAACGACTGCCCCAGGGAACACCCACTGTTCATCAGACGGTGAGCTGCATTGAGTCGCTGACGTAACCAGGGAGAACCATGCAGACTCAACAGACTCAGCGCATCTTCGTTTCTGACCTGCGCGCGGGAGAGGGCGGCGAAGTTGAGCAGGAATGTGGCACCCTGAACTTCCCGGTAGATTGACCAGGGGGGAAGGGCATCCATGAACAGACGTGCCCGGCTGGTCAGGTTACCGAAGGACCAGTAAACCCACGCAAAGATAAACAGCGTGCCGATAATCCATAAAATCAGGTGCTGACCAAAGGCGTCGGAAATCACAGCCATCCACACTAGACTTCCCTGCCATTGTTCGCGGGGTTTCAGTGTTTCCAGCTGGGGAAGAAAATTCCAGGACATCATGCAGGCCAGAGCCACCAGGCTGAAAAACAGGACCAGCGGCTGGATGAGGCGCTCCAGCAGGGTGGAACGGATATCGCGCACAGCCAGAACCAGGTAAATGGCACGTCTGAGTGAGTCAGCCAGTCGCTTCTCCTTTACTCCGGACTGAATGATGGCCGCTTCATTGCGGGGTATCCAACGTCGAAGTCCCACATCAAGGGTTTTACCCTTTTTCAGCGCCTGCGCCACTTCCTGCAGGCAGTACACGCTGGCCCGGGGGCGTAATGTGCCTTCCCGCCGGTTCTCCATCATACCTTTAACGGCATCCTCCAGTTTAACGTTGTTGTCCACCAAAAAGGCCAGGTCCTCATAAATCATCAAACGGTCGCCGGCATTAAACGTTTTACGCCCCAGCCACACTTCGACCCGCACCCACCCGATACTGAAGGGCGCAAGCAGGTTTCTCAGTGGGGCCAGAACCGAACTGATATCAAACATGAACGGCCTCTTTTGGGAGTAGAAGACGATTGTCCTCATCCAGTGGACAGATGAAGTTCGCGTGCAATGGATCAACCGTGCCGGCGTCAAGATAGGACTGTAAATGGGCGCGACGGGTAATGCCCTGCATGTAATGCACCCAGTAACTGCGGGTCTGCAGCTTACCGTGGCGCTTGTTCATATCCATAAACATGGCGTTGGGACGGATAACCTCGGCGATGACCTGTCTCCCAGTGAAACCTTTCTTGCAATGAGTGCAGCCATCCGGATGACGGAAAGCGATACGCTGCGTGTCTGTGTGTTCAGCCAGCAGGTTCTTTTGCAGTGCGGTCAGCGGTTGCAGCGACTGCGCCCCGCATCGCTCTGCATAGTTCAGTTTGCAGTGAGGGCAGAGTTGCTGTATCAGCCGCTGGGACACCAGACCAATCATGACCTGCGGGTCAATGACCAGTGAGGCGCTGATGTTGAAGGTTTCAATCAGTCGGTCGAGAATACGAATGGCATCCGGGGTATGTACCGTACTCAGGACAATATGACCAGTGAGGGCGGCGATAATGCTGGCCATTGCGGAATTACGGTCCCGCTGCTCGCCGACCAGAATGGCATCCGGATCAAGTCGCATACCGCTGGATAAGGCGCTGCTCCACGCCTGGCTCACTGCCTCCGGGTTACTGCGGTCTGCTTTGATACCACACTGAACCGCATCGACTATCCCGCCTTCAACCGGATCTTCAAATGTCAGAAGATGCCTGGTACCGTTGGTCCCATCTATATACATCCGGCACAGCGTACGCAGTGTGGTGGATTTTCCTGACCCGGTGGGGCCGGAAATCAACATCATACCTTCGGGCGTCATCAGCATCTGTTCAAACAGCTCAGTTTGTTCCGGAAGAAAACCCAGCGCCGATAGCGTGGACGGATTGTCACCGTCATCGGAAATAAGGCGCATCACCACTAACAGGCCAAACTCTGTGGGATAGTGCTCATAGCGCGCCCCAAACAGTCCCACCTGACGCAGAAACTCTTTACGTAGACGTGCACTTTGAGGTCGGTTTTCATGAAAACTCGGTTCTGCATCGTCGCACATCGAATGGATGATGGTTCTGGCCAATTTGTATCCTTCGGCCGTTTCAAGATGTCCGGTTTCACTAAGTTCGCCGTGAATACGATACAGGATGCGGGTGAGTCCCTTTTCACCGATGCGAAAGTGTATATCCGAGGAATGTTGTTTCAACGCTTCACGGAAATACCCCAGCACACGGTTTTGTTCCTGAGAGTTGTTGCCGGCATGTTTTCCCAATGTCATATCGGGGTGCTGCCCCTGCTGATACTCTCTGAGTTGTTGTAAGGAGCAGGTTTCAAGCGTCAGGGAGACGTCGCGCAGTATACGCGCCACCTCGCTTTGTACCTCCGGTAAGGCAACATGGTCTGTCGACACATAGAGTTTATCGGCAGTCTGAAACAGATAACGGTTAGCCGTTTCTTTCATAGTTAATCCTCTGCGAAAGCCAGTAGCCACGGCTGTTTACCCGGCCTGCTGACGGTGACCGCGTCGAAGGTGATTTTTTCCACCGTCAGATTTACACCAGGAATGGTGTTGCCGGCCTGCACCATGAGTTGATTGCCGCCACTCAGACGTATCAGCGCGGAGAGCGTTTTACCTTCCCCCGTTATCTGAATCACCTGCGGAGGCGGTTCGTCCCGTGCAGATGCTGTCGGTGCGGATTGCGTGGCTGAGGTGTCATACGGCAGGGGAGAGCTGGTCATTGACGGGCTGTCACCGCCACTGCTGAGTTTCTGGAGTTCTGTCAGCGCCTTATCACGCAGCAGCTGGGCTTTGTACAACATGGTTTGCGCCTGTATATCCTCCATATGGATGACATTTTTGCCTGTTGGCGGGGCAGATACCGTCACCTCATCTGACGGGGGAGGCACCATTTCGGCGCTTTCCGGACCCGGGAAAAGAGACTCCGCATGGACCAGCACAGGAAATAAAAAAAGCGAAGCAATCAGGCTAGTTCGCAGCATAGAGATAACCCTCCAGGGTATAGGTCAGTTGACCGTCGCGTTGTGTGAGCGAAACCTGTTCCAGGCGCAGCCCGGTGTCATCAAAGTGCTGGGCCAGAAACAGGCGGTCAGGAGGTATGTCGGTCACAAAGGTAAAGGCGTAAGTGATCCACGGTACGGGAATGATATTTCCGGCATCATCACGCAGCGCATTGTCCTGTCTGATAAGCTGCAGCGCGGCGTTCAGGCGCTGAGCAAAGCTGGTGAATCGTTGTGTCTGTGTCGCATTATCCGGAAGCGTTTCGGCTCCAGTGCTGGCGGGAGATGCAAACGTCAGCGTGAAATTGGCCATGTTGGCCGCGCCTGGAATGTTAAAACCCGCCGGTATGCCCGGATACCAGTA
Source organism: Citrobacter amalonaticus (assembly GCF_002918555.1). Classification (GTDB taxonomy): domain Bacteria; phylum Pseudomonadota; class Gammaproteobacteria; order Enterobacterales; family Enterobacteriaceae; genus Citrobacter_C; species Citrobacter_C amalonaticus_A. Next base: position 27,308 of record NZ_PQMB01000009.1, on the reverse strand, counting down.
AGGCAGACGGCTGGCGAAATCCGCCACCGTGCCACCTTCCGGGAGCGCATAATTCACCGTCAGGCTGCCTGCGGGTGAACACTGCGCCTGGGCGAACGTCCAGCCGGCAATGGAGAGGGGCAACGTTTTCCAGTGGTTATGGCAGGTACGCAAAACGGTGTTAAACCGCGCCTGGCTGGCCCACGGCCGGGGCAGGTTGCCGCTTTTAGCCGCAGCGCGCTTTGCCGCCAGAGCGGCCTGTGCATCTGCAATTTCTGCATTTTCCCTGCGCTCCTGCAGATACTGCCAGCCAAAATGCCCGGCAAGGAGAAGCACCAGAAGCACAATCCATAACCCCGCCGCGGCTTTCACATTCGTCGGTAACAGCCGTGGTGTCTTACGCGTTTTATTCCGGAGCATCCAGTCCGTGAGTGCCGGTGGTGGCTGTGTCTCTTCCTGCACGAAGCCGTCAGGCGCGATGACCTGCCAGCCCGCAGCGGGCAGGGGATTCATCGTGACAAAGACATCAATGGCTTTTTTTATCTGTTCGGCGGACCCCACCATATCACTGAGGGGAGAGAGCTGGCCGCCGAGGGTGGCCACGAACCAAAGGGACGTTTCCGACAGTGGAATAACGGCATATCCGTCCTTCGGCAACAGGGGCAGAATATGCAATGCCAGTGAACGGTAAGGCTGGTGATCCCGTGTTTCCTGAAACGCCGACAGTACTGTCATCCCCAGCAACACCGTATCCGGCTGGCGCCACACCAGGTAATGTTCGGCCCCTTCAGCCTTTGCCTGTTTTCGGGAACGTCTGGCTGGCTGAGTTTCAATAACCTGCCAGTTCAGCCCGGCGACATAGTGCACTTTTTCATGGTCAACAACGTGGATGTTATGAAGTCTTTCCATGAGGTTATCCCAGGATTATCGGTGTAACGAACATGACCAGTTGCGTACGGTTCTGCGACCCGCTTGCGCCACCGCCCAGACCAAAGAAGCGGGATGAACCTACCCCCTGGTGATCAGCGGTGTTATTGAGCTGCTCATACCCGCTTAAAATCAGCGTCTGCCCGGACTTCATATTGACGCGCTGCGTGAAGGTCTTCAGACGGGTTTTCATCAGTTCCACGGAGCTTTTTTCGCCCTGGGGAACGGTACGCATGGTCGGGTCGTCAGACATGTTGACGCTGAACTGCAACTGCATACTGCTGCTGGCCGGCATCAGGTACGGCAGGACCGTCATGTTGAAGCCGGTCGTGATGGTGGAGCGTGTTGAAGATATGCTGCTGCCGACGTTAGCGGTCTGTTCACTGGTAACGTCAGAGATATAGTCCTGCTGCAGGGCAACCTGAATCGGCACGGCACTCAGATTGGTGGTGAGACTCGAGGACTGCGTGGCCACGCTGACATTACCCTGTTCGGATAACGCCTTGACCAGCGCTTTTGTCCCGGCCCCTTTGCCGTCGACGATCATCGCGCCGCCGCTGGCAATCGCGTCGTTGGCGCTGGTAAACGTGTTGGTGAAGGTGGCCTTCACGCTGCTGAGGTTTAATACCGCATCCCAGTCGATACCGAGCTGGTCTGCGCGTCTGTTCTCCACGCTGTAAATCTGAACGTTAAGGACGACCTGGCGATTTAACTCACGATTGCGGTCGTCAATGTACCGTCCTATCTGTGAGAGCACGCGGGAGGTGTCGGTGACGGTCAGTACGCCGGCAGACAGGTTCATGCGCCCCACACCCGGTGTGAGCATCGCCTTCACGGTCGCGGAGACATCCCCGTACAGATTGGACTTGATGGCCATGTCGGTGGACTGCGAGGTATTATTGTCCCCGCTTATGCCGCCGCTGCTACCGCCGCCGCTGCTGCCCGTTGAGGATGTGGTGCCGCTGACGGTTTTCGACGTGAATCCCGCCTGTGAGTCCATGAACAGCACAGGGAAATTGCGGGTATCCAGATAGAAAATGACTATCCGGCCTTCTTCATAACGCCAGGATAAACCGAGGCGTGCCGTGACATAGTCCAGAAAACCGTCGAGTGTCCCCTTCCAGTACACGCCTCGCAGGGTGGCTCCGCTGCCGGTGCGTGGGGTGGGTGCCGCAACAGTATTACCCATCTGTGCCAGCGGCAGCATGCCGTTAGCGTCCGGCGTGGGAAGGGGGCCTTTAATCTGTTCTGTCGGCCCAGTGGCCTGTGTGACCTGCCTCGCGTCCGGGGTAAATACCACCGAAATATGGCAGGTCCGGGTGATGTGCGCACTGATGTCATTGACGGATATCACACCGGGACGGTTAATCTGTACCAGACAGGACGGGAGGCGTTCCCGGTCATTGCCTCTGGCATTGAGTGGGATGGGGTTTATCCACTGGCTGGGGAGTTCACGAACGACTTCACCACTTTTCATCTTCTGCAGATGCTGACTGGTGGTCTTCTCATCGTCACGGGCCTGTTTACCCACGGCGTCAATGCGGTCCAGCGTGCTGCAGCCGGATAACAATACCAGGCACAACATCGCCAACGCAGAAAACGTTTTTCTCATCATTGGAGTTCTCTTGTTTAATTGAGGCAGACCAGGCTGCCGTCCGGAATGGTGTCGGGCACGGTGACCTGCATATCGGTGTTGGTGGCATCAAACAGACGGCGGCCCCGAACCTGCCCCGTCAGGGCGGAGTGCCCGCTTTCGGCAAGCAGGGCGCTGAACAGGCCCGGTTTTGCCGGTTGCCATACCCACAGACGGTTGCTGACAACCTGATTTTTTAGATGGATGGAAAACGGGATACCCAGCTGGCTGGCTGTGATGGTGCCGTTCTGCATGGGGTGGTCATACCGCCAGTCATTGAGGGCAGTGACGTAGGCAATCGTCTGTCGTGCCTGCTGGGGCAGCTGGTTCTGGATATTCTGCTCTGCTTTCGCCAGACCTGACGGCGTCGGCTGACCGCCATAAATCACCACAGCAAATATCCCCAGCAAATAAAATATCAGGGGCATCAGCGCGGCTCCTTATCATCAACCAGCAGCACACACTGTGCCGACTGTGTCGCGGCATAAAGCGGGGTGGATGCGGTGCCGTACAGAATAAACAGGTCGTTAATCGCGCTACGGAATGAACCACTGAACGCCAGTGGGGCATCAATGCGGTAATTCACGGTGGTATTCCATGCCAGCTTCCAGGTGCCGCCTGGCGTACAATTCTCCCGGGTCGTCCACTCCAGTAACGTATCCTTGAGGGTGGAGCCCACGCTGGCCTGCCAGATAACCGCTCTGACTGCCGGAGGTTTAACCACACTGACTTTAATTGCCACAGGAGCCGTGCTGGTTTTGACCCCGCTCCCGGTGAAGGGATTTTTACCCGGTGTGGTTTTCACTTTCGCTGCCGGAGGGGATACAGCAGGAACGCCCGATGTACCGGCCTGCGATACAGAGACTTTTTGTGTCGTCCAGTTGATTTCGGCGCGCATTTTTTCCTGCGTCAGCAACCGGTTAAGCACGTAGGGCCACTGGTCGTTCCCCTGCCAGGTCAGCGGGCGTTTCACCTCCGGCTTCAGCCCCATGTCGTAGTGGATGGTCCAGCCGGCAGGGACAATCTTCGCCAGTGCCTGACGCAGGGTGGGTGCTTTCCCGGACACGGCCAGTGCCGGCATGGCTGGACGCAGGCCAGTCATGGTGAGCGCCGGCCAGCGAGCGGAGGGGGCTGCTGGCGGGATGGCAGCGGTTTTCCGGGCAGGGACCGGGGGTATGGCTTTTGGGGATGACACCAACGGGGCCGGGCGGGATGGTGCGGGTAACACGGGTGTCAGTGCCGCGATCAGTTGTTGCTGAACGAAACTGACATTCTGCGTATTGACCGCAATCATCTGGTCGACAACATTATCGGCAGGCACATCCGGCTGGGAATTACCCTGCACCGCGCAGCCACTGAGCAACAGCCCTAAAGCGGGTACAGTGTGTTGTTTCATAGGGGCTCCATAGTGTGATGCGCTGAAACGACATCACGCGGGTCTGAAAGAGAGTGTGATGCGGTCTGCGGCGGGGATTACAGCGAGTGGTCAGTGAACGTGGGGGCAGTAACAGCGATGATGAAGGTTTCATCGCCGACAGGGATGCGAACTTTCCCGGTTCTTCCTGGACGTATGCTGATTTTTTGCGAGAATGTGACGATTCTGGATTTACCCCTGTGTATTACGCCAGACAGGGTGACAAATGAGAACGTCGACGTGCCTGAAGTGCCTGTGTTAAAAACCACCGCAAACTTATTCTGATCACCGTGGTTTATCTCAAAGGGAATATCCGTGAATTTGTTTACGGGATAGACGCTGCGGCCGGAAGCAAAGAGTTGACCGTCTGTTCCCTGCATTTCAGGTTCACTGACCAAAAAGATTTTCCAGGAAAATGCGCATAAACCTTTTTGCATATCACAGACTGGCTTGTCAGCACCGGAAAGTGGACGCTGTTGAGCGGTTGTGCAGGATGTCAGCATAAATAGCGAGAGAATGACCAGCGCGGAGCGGCACCATGATGAAGCAGGTATCAGTGAAGTCATGAGCTTTTCCTCTGATTCAGCCTTGTGATGGTGTCATTGAGCTGTGTCTTGTCGAGCGAGGGCAATAGCTCCACCAGGGCACTCAGTACCTGACGGGCACTGACCGGGGTGTTACAGTCGTTGGTTGAACGAATAGCCTGAAATTCCAGGGTCTGTGCATGCTCCTTTTTGAGCGAGAAACAACGCTGCATTTTTTAATTCCTTATGTTAGTGGGATGAAATGTTCCAGGAGGGCCTGGCAATCCACACATCGCCTGACGCCCGGTAGCGCCTCACGGCGAAGTTTGGGTATAGGGTTTCCACAGTCACAGCAATGTGTTGCTGACGGCTGCACTGGGGGAGGTGTACGCGAGAACTTAATCTGGTTCAGAAATTCCATTTCTTCGTTGGCATGATCACAAATATCCGGCATGGCGTTCTCCATCAGAATGAAACGTGCAGAAAGACAGGGAGTGGGCTAAGTGCGGGGGAAAAGTTTGTCAGTGGTACAGTGGTGTCCACAGGTCGTCCGGGGTTGCGCCCCAGACGTTTTCGGACAGTGATGGCATACCGATATATACCGTACGTAGCGTGGAATGCCCCGTCTGAATTTCAGTCCCCGGTTTCACCGAAAAACCATGCAGATGAAAAATCTCTTCGAACTGATGGGATGGTCTGTTCAGCACGAGCTGGAAGGTCAGCGGGGCATTCATCTGGCCGGTCGATAAAAAAGTATCTTCCGTTCGAGTCAGCTGAATATAGTGATTCTGCCGGGTTTTCATCCTGGTGAAGATTTCCGGTACGGTTTGTTCAGGGAAACGGCACAGACAGCTGCGCCAGCTGCTACCATGTAGTGCATTTTTAGCCTCCCGCAGCCGGATAAAATCACACTGTTCGCTCAGGACTGACTGTTGCCAGAGCGCCGTTAAAATTCCGTCGATTGGTTGTTTTTTATCTTTGCCAAGCAGTTCGCGAAGGGAGGTGAACTCCCGGGCCAGACCTGAAAAGGCCGGTACTTTACGCGCACCTGTCAGCCACTGTGACAGAAATTTTCTCCTTGCAGATTCGGACGTGAAGGGCGTGTCGTTATGGGCGCAACGCAGGGCCAGTAACATGCACCACAGTAGATGCGAAACAGGGTTTTCTTGTTGGGGCATAAGCGATACCAGATTTACAGAGGAAACGGTTCTGGACTGATGCCTGTTTACCCGCTGTCTGGAACAGGGCTGGAGAATGACAGTACGCGGCAGAAGAACAGGGATGTTCATGAAGGGTGCCGGTCAGGCATCAGTCCGGAAACGAAAAAAATGCCCCTGCACGAGGGGCAACAGGAACCTGCTACATGGCTCCAGAGTTCTCTGGTGACTGAAGGTCAGAAAAAACGGTATCCGCAGTGTTAAACACCAAATCGTACAACATGGTGATACGCGATACAGAGTGCGTCGTCATATCGAGTTTCAGCAAATAATCATATTGTTTTTGGCTCAGGCACAGGCCGGACGCGGCTTCCAGTTCAGTACGTGCGGCACTGTTTAGTGTCGGGTCTGGCCAGGTTTTCATCAACGCCTCTACAATCCCCGGTCGTACCGGAGCGATGGCTCTCCCGACATGGACAAAGTCACAAAACGCGCTGTGGCAACGAATACTGGCGATGTTGTGAATTTCAAAATTTGCCTTAAGAAAAAAGTAACCGGGGAAAACCGGGTTTATCCGCTTGCGAAAACCGCGCTGCTTATCGCTACGTCTGACCAGGGATATGGTCAGTGGTGTCCACGGTATGATGTGTTGCTCTGTCAGCCAGTCAAACAGCTGTTCTCTGTGGCGTCCTCCAGTGATGTATTGAGCTAAAAACCATTGATAATGCTCTAATTGTTCAATATTCATGAAGGCTCCGCACGAACCGATCCCCGGGGGAATCATTCTGTAAATCAGGAGGCGAAGGTGCTAAACGATAACGCCGGAATCAAAGGGGTGAGCTGAAATCCTTACCAGCGCTATCACTCAATACATTCTTGTCTAAGCAGCATCAAACACACAAAAAAGAACAAGGCGGAGTATTCTTATTTGAATAGTGTTTTTCACTACTATATTTATTAAAAACGATCGGAAGATCTAATAAAACAAGAAATGTCGATCTTAAATATTATTAATGAGTGTGTTTAGTAGCATAATATTCTGATGTAGATCATCTTATTAGATCGTTCGACCAGAAAATTAAGTAAACATGATCTTTTTGATCGGAAGTTAGACCTATATCGGATAAATGTTCTGCGTGCGTTAAGTATCAGAAGTTTGATTTCGGTCACATATTTCACCCGATAGCACGCGTAACTAATTGTTCTGATTCGATAAATATTAATTGTTAATAATCACACATGTTAATTATATGGTTAATTGTGCAAACGAAGGAGGAAATCTGAAAGGGGGATATGCCTTGCGTGCAGGAACCGGCATGATTTTACATAAATGAAAAAGGCGATCCATGCAGAGGCCTGAAGATCCTTTAGTTGCAAGCCTGGAAAAAAACGGTAAGATTTACGCACCTTGCGCTCAATTTACGATGTCAGTTGATTATTAAGCGCAAAAACGGACAAATACGGAGAACGGCTATCGGCCGGGCTTCGTGAAGGGATAGGGCATATCCTGAAATGCTCAAGGGAAGAGGCTCCGGAACACAGGGCCTTGAATGCAAAAACCCCCCGAAATCTGGTTCAACTTGGCGGAAGATACAGATATCAGGGGGTCCAAAAGCAGGCGGTGGCCTGCGAGAGATTATAACGCATGCATTTCATAAAACAATACCCAAAGACCGCCATAAGTGTCGGTGGGTGTGGCTGATAAAAAAGACCTCCACTATAAGCAGGTCAGAAATCCCAGTCCGGAATTCACCCCGCGTGAAGGAAAGGATACGCTGAAGTTCTGTCTTAAGCTGATGGCGAAAGCCGAAGGCTTCACGTCCCGTTTTGATTTTTCCGTTCATGTGGCCTTCATGCGGTCGCTGGGGAAGCGTCATCGCATGCCGCCGGTACTGCGTCGTCGTGCCATTGATGCGCTGCTGCAGGGGTTGTGCTTCCACTATGACCCTCTTGCCAACCGTGTGCAGCGCTCCATCACCAATCTGGCCATCGAGTGCGGTCTGGCCACAGAATCAAAAAGCGGCAATCTGTCCATCACCCGTGCCACACGGGCGCTGAAGTTTATGGCGGAGCTGGGGCTGATTACCTACCAGACAGAATATGACCCGCAGATTGGCTGTAATATTCCGACCGACATTACTTTCACGCTGGCGCTGTTTTCCGCACTCGACGTCTCGGACGTGGCTGTGGTTGCCGCACGCCGTAGCCGCGTCGAATGGGAAAATAAGCTGCGTCAGAAGCAGAATCTGAAGCCGCTGGAGATGGATGAACTGATAGCGAAAGCCTGGCGGTTTGTGCGCGAACGGTTCCGCAGCTACCAGTCTGAACGTAAACTGCACGGACTGAAGCGCGCCCGTGCCCGGCGTGATGCGGACAGAACCCGCAAGGACATAGAGACACTGGTGAAACAGCAGCTGACGCGGGAATACGCCAGCGGACGCTTTACCGGCGGTCTTGATGCCATGAAGCGTGAGTTGCAGCGGCGCGTGAAAGAACGCATGCTGATGTCGCGGGGCAACAACTACACGCGACTGGCCACCGTCCCCATATAACCCACCAGATTATAAATCCGGCGTCAGTCGGAGGATTCCGCACGTCTGTTGCCAGCCACTGCCTGTTTTCTGTGCAGAATAGTCGTTCCCCACGCAAAAATTTCTCGCATCCTGCCGACAGAAAGGACAGAAATGTTGTCGCCGGAGCCATTTCCGGTCGCTGAATTTAGTTACTCACAAATAACTGCAAGGGACCTTTCCATAAACTTACAACCGAGATGCTGACAAAGCGCCAGGCGACCTGATTTCAAAGTGCGTGGTTTCCTTTAAAACCCTGATCTGTACTTCTTTTAAAAACATAATCTTTATCTCTTATAAAAATATAACCTGTTCATCGCCTGCCCTGTGGACAGGCTCCTCAGAATGCCCGCCCTTGCAGCGGACTCACGTCCGCGCCGGTTCGGAAAAACCAAAGGTAGCTCCCGCCTCTACGTGGCGGGCAAAAAAACAGCAATACTAGTTACAACATTCAATTTATTTATCCAAAAACCGGTGCCCACCCAACCACCCAGCCCCTCCCGGCACTGAAAAGCGCCGCCGCCCCGGCCAAAGGCCGGGAACAACATCGCTTTTAATACTGGATGTTGTAACTATGGTTCTTCATTGCTGTCAGTAGTGTTGCTGTAAGATTTGAGTACACGCTCGTAAGCGCCCCTGACGGGACCCTAACGCGGAGATACGCCACAACTGCGGCTACGCCTTGTTGTGACCACTCCGACCGCGCACATCGGCTCCAGAGCCATCTGATAGCGGGTTATGGCTTTACAGGAAGAAGGGGGGTTAATAGCGATCTTCTATTGATCAACCGGCTATGCCGGGCTACAGTGCCACAGCATCCGGAATTAACCTTTAATCCCCAACGCAGCACTGGCAATGCGGTTCATGATGTCTGGCAACCTGCTGCGGAAATGCTTACCCGTCTTCATATCAACCCTGAGTGGTTAACTCGCCATCCCGGACAGCTTTCTGGTGGTGAACTGGCGCGAATCGCTTTACTTCGCGCACGCGTTTTCTTATTGCTGACGAAATTACTGCCCAGCTCGACTCTTCCATTCAAAGAGATATCTGGGCGCTGCTGCTTGAAGAATGTCAGCGTCGACCATTGGGTATGCTGATTATCAGCCATCAGTAAGCGCTACTTGATCAGGTCTGTACGCGGACTCTACTCTCTTCGGACGATTCATCCTTTCAGGCAAGTATCTAATTTTAATATAAATCAATCGGTTTGGCTGGGCTATTGTGCGGAACAGTTGTTTTTGCAGCTCATGCTTCGATTCAAGTGGGCTTTTAGCCGGAAGGTTCGGCCCGGATTTTACGGCGCACCTGATAAATTTATTAATAACAATAATGATAATCCCCCTTGTTGAGTGATTCCCTCGATCGTTATTTGTGGTTTGATAGGTATGAGCTATCATGATGAGAGGAAATGATCGTTACTAACGATTTCTCTTCCTTCTTTTTTTTTTATAGTCTATTTAGACAAGTTAGAAAGCACACCTGAAAACAGTCTTTAGCCAAGATGTTGATTAATAGTTGCCATGCTTCATTTAAGGCTTTCTATTAATATCGTTATACATGAAATAAAATTTCATCTGATTTTGATGAAAGCTCTAAAATACTTTTTTAAGATGATTTATTGCTTGAGTTACAATATTTCTATTAGGTTATGCATGGCCTGAGTCGCTTGCTCACAGTCATGATGAATGGGATGGAATATAAAGGAGATTAGATATAAATGCGCGTGGCGAGCTTTGGGTGTATGGCTATCGTTATAGCTATTCTCACTTTGTGAAGTCGATATTTCTATCAGCAGTCCATGAAATGGCAGATAAAAGCAGATGAAGCAAGTACGTCGGTCAGGCAATATGAAGTTCAACTTAAAATCCTACAGAGCCAGAAGAGCAGGCTTGATGAACTAGATGAGCACTATACGGAGAAACTATATGAGGCTGAACAACAGAATGCGACTCTTTGCCGGTGATCACCGCAGGATGCTATTCTCTGGTCAAATTACCTGTTCAGATCGGACCTTATCCTCTTTAACCAGCAGCCTTGGCCATGATGGCTCTATCGAATTATCTTCATATACTGGACAGCGTATTCTTTCTCCGGGAAGGCATCATCCGGTACCAGCAAAAATTGATGTATCTTTAACGATATATTAGGCAGTTCTGTATGCCAAAGTAAAAATATATAGCATAGGTATGAGTCCATTATTACGGTCCGATTTACGAAATATTTTAACATTAAATATAATTGGAGTGTAATGATGATTTTTACGCTACCCAAACCACTGCCTAATGGCGATATAGTCTTCTCATGGCTGATTGTGGGGGTGTTTTCTGCCTGGGGGGGGATTGTTCGGTATCTAATAGAACAAAAAGCCTCAGGAAAAAAATTTTGCTTTTATGAGGTTTTCAGTCAGGTCGTGATCTCCGGTTTTACAGGATTTTTAGCGGGTGTCTATGGCTATGAACAAGGTTACACCGAGTTTAAGACTCTGATCCTCTCAGGGTTAGGCGGAGCATTTGGCAGTCATTTGCTTGATCTGTTATGGAAGCGATTTTCTCAAAAATTATAAAAATAACATAATTTTATTTTCCAATATCACGACAAGTTACCCAGTACAAATTTTTTGTACAGCATAACATCACCCATATTGATAATAAGTAAAAATATAACCATTTCTATAATATAGAGGAGAACCATGTATCATTAAGGTTAAACATTTGTTGTTATGAAATAGTGCGGCAAATTTCTGAGGATATTTTAGTGTTGCCATTTCAAATTTTACATTTGTTAGCAGATACTATTGCTGGTTGGGGGAGGTAAAATGAAAACAGATGTCAATGGCCTTAATATAATTAAACATTTTGAAGGGTTAAGGCTACAGGCCTATAAATGCCCAGCGAATATATGGACTATTGGCTATGGGCATACTGCCAGTGTCTTACCCAATGACGTTATCACCAGAGAGCAGGCCATAACCTTATTACGTAAAGATGTTGAGGAGAGTGAAAGAGCGGTAAAGCATTATGTGCACGTTCCACTGACGCAAAATCAGTTTGATGCCTTAGTCTCCTTTGTTTTCAACCTGGGGGGCGGGAATTTTAGTACTTCCACGCTACTGAAAAAACTTAATGCCGGTGATTATAACGGCGCGGCAAGCGAGTTTGGACGGTGGGTAAATGTTGGCGGCAAACCTCAACCTGGCTTGGTGCGCAGAAGAGAGGCTGAGAGTGAACTCTTTCTAAAATGAAGCTTTTCATTTTATGGCAAGGTGAATAATTAAGGTGCAAGTGCATTATTGAGTACGATTTCTTCTTCTCTTTTACCTGAAAATTTACTTCTTTTATTTAAAGTTGTTTGATGTGATGAATATTATTTTTTCGTAAAATAGATCGTGGGTGTGATAACTAACTACCTTTATCACAGCTTGCACGTATTACCAGATATTTAACATAACTTTAATACATCAGGTATTTTTAATATTTGATGATTAATGGTGTTTATTATGACACTTTCCTCAGTCAAGACTGGCGTAAAACAATCTATTCCAGCCTTCATGAATCGCGAACAAAAATACATTTGTGCGCATTTTTGTCTCCTGTTATTAATTAATAAGGATCCCCATGTATCTTACAGATGAAATACTTGACAAACTGAACGCCAGCCGTGGTTCAAAAAACAGCCTAGAGAAATCTTTCTCAAATGAAAAGATTACCCTGGCGGACATCATGGCCCGCTCGTTTGCTGAAGTAAAAGCGCTGGCCGGTGATGTGCTTTCCTGGGGAGAAAAGAACTTTCTCTATCAGCAGGCACAGAAAGAACTGAAAGAAAACAAAATGGCGGAGTCCCGCATTCTGACCCGGGCGAACCCACAGCTGGCGAATGCCGTACGGCTGGGTATCCGCCAGTCATCCATGCAGCGCGGTTATGATGAACTGTTTCCTGAGCGCACCAGGCACTTCGTAAAATCCGGTTCTGTGGCATCGATGTTCTCACCAGCAGCGTATCTGACCGAGCTGTACCGGGAGGCGAGGAACCTGCACGAAAATACATCACCATATCACCTGGAGACCCGTCGTCCGGACCTGGCGTCTCTGCCCCTGTCCCAGACCAACATGGATGATGAGCTGTCCACCCTGTCTCTGTCGAACGAGCTGCTGTTGAATAGCATTCAGACACTGGAAGGTAAAAACTATGACAGCGTTATGGAGATGCTCGCCGCGTACAGACAGACCGGAGCCACACCATACAATCACCATTATGAGGCTGTTCGCCAGAGCATCATTCTGCAGGATCCAGAGTTTGCGGCGTTTCTCAATAATCCCGCCGTTGCAGGGGTAATAGATACCGTATCACTGCTAAGTATTAAGGCGAACATTTCCCCCGAACTGCGGGAAATCCTGACTGAGGAAATTTCTGAAGACAATGCAGGTGACCTGATAACGAAAAATTTTGGGGATACCGATACCGCGGCGTTCCAGAATGTCGCTTATCTCGCCAGCTGGTACGGCCTCACCTATGAGGAAATGATCGCACTGTTGGGGTTGGTTACGGCAACGAACAGTATGACCGATGGCGTTCAGTATTACCACGATGACCAGCTTCTTTCACTTGTAGAGACCGAGGGACACCTGAATGCTGTACTGATGATGCGTACGCCCGGTAGTAATTATGGCCAGTTTGGTTATATCGAACTGATACCGATGTCAGGTGATAATTACCAGCTCCGGTTTACTGTAACTGGTGGAAATGCAGGTGATAATTGTTCGATCAACATTGGAACCACAGGTTCTGGAAGTTCTAACCTGCTTAAGGATGGGCGCATCCCCGGCCATAACATTCCTGCTACTGTTAACATTACGCTTGACAGTTCGGAACTGTCTGAAGGGATCGTTATTGGCGTAACCCGATACGGTCCCAATGCGGGCACTGGGGGGGGGTTTTTCTACGCAACCGTTCATTTCCAGAAAAATAACTTTTCTTACAGCACATTCCTGCTGAAGCTAAACAAGCTTATTCGCCTTTATAAGGCCACTGGTATGGCTCCGTCTGATATCCGCAATATTATCGAGAGCAGCAACAGTAATCTTGAGATTACGTCTGATGTTCTCAGCCAGCTGTTCTGGGTGAATCATTATATGCGGCACTACGGTATCGATGTGTCCACAGCACTGGTGCTCGCCGGCTCAGCTATCGGGCAGGTGACGCATGATAATCAAAGCAGTGCCTACACCCGTTTGTTTAACACGCCTATGCTGAACAACACCGAATTTTCTGCCGACAGCACCGCCATCAAGCTGGCGCCGTCCGGGGCCTCCGATACCTTCCGCACAGGTGTAATAAAGCGCGCCTTAAGTGTTAATGATTCAGAGCTGTACACGCTCTGGATGCTGGCGTCGGGCAGCGCTACTCCACCGGATTTTACATGTACAATTGAAAATTTGTCTGCCCTGTACCGTGTCAGCCTGTTGGCCGATGTCCACAACCTGAGCGTAACGGAACTGGCCGCACTGCTGGCCGTTTCACCGTATGCTTCAACATCCATTGGCAGCCTGTCTGGCGAGAAGCTGGCAACACTGGTCGGCTTTACTGACCGGTACACTCGCTGGCTGGAAGAGATGAACTGGACGGTAAGCGACCTGTATCTTATGCTGACGGACCGATACAGTACCACGCTGTCACCGGACATTGAAAACCTGATTACCACGCTGAAAAACGGCCTTGCCGGTCAGGACTTCAGTAATGCAGAGGAAGCTATCGCGATAAGCACATCTGCTCCTTTTATTGCCGCTTCCACCCAGCTTGACTCAGCCGAAACGGCCGCAGCCATTCTTCAGTGGATGAATCAGCTGAAGCCGCAGGGGTTGACGGTATCTGAATTTCTGATGCTGGCAATCAGTGATGACCGGACGAACAATGAAACTTCCGCGCTGGTCTCATATTGCCAGGTGATGGGACAGCTGGCGCTGATTACACGCAATACCCACCTTAGTTCGGCAGAGCTGTCATGGGTGGTAACACATCCTGCAGTTATCACCTTAAAGGCTTCTGTGCTCAACCATGATATTGACACGTTAAATAAACTGACACAGTTACACGCGTTGCTATCACGTTGCGGCTCTCGTGCCGCTGAAATTCTTACTTCGCTCAGCGGCAAAAGTGGGTCCAAAAAAAACAACCTGTCCGTAAAAACGGTGGCAGAGGTACTCGGCCTGGATGAACAGGCGCTCACCCAAGCTCTGGCCCGGTGCTCATCGTATGCCTATTTTTACAACTGGCCAGGGTTGACGGGGGCGCTGCAGTGGCTGGATGTTGCGACAATCTTCGGCATCACACCGGCAGATGTGGCAATGCTGGTGAACCTCAGACCAGATTCTAAGTATGCTGACTGGGTTACCGCCGGCAGCGTCCTTCAGGCCGGACTGAATCCGCAGCAAACCGCACGGCTGAGCCACATGCTGGACGAAGCGCTCGGTGCGGCCGCCAGTGTGTACGTTATCAAAAATATCGCACCATCATGGGTGACCAACCGTGACCAGCTGTACAGCTGGCTGCTGATTGACAACCAGGTGTCGGCGCAGATAAAAACCACCCGGATTGCGGAAGCCATCGCCAGCGTGCAGCTGTACGTCAACCGGGCGCTGAGCGGTCAGGAAGAAGGTGTGGATTACGCAATTAAGTCGAAAAAATTCTTCAGCACCGACTGGGACACCTACAACAAGCGCTACAGTACCTGGGCGGGTGTATCCCAGCTGGTTTACTACCCGGAAAACTACATTGACCCGACGCTGCGTATCGGGCAGACCGGCATGATGGACGAGATGCTGCAGACGCTCAGCCAGAGCCAGCTGACCAGCAATACCGTAGAAAATGCATTTAAAACCTACATGACTCGCTTTGAAGAAATCGCCAATCTGGATATCATCAGCGGCTATCATGACGGCGCCAGCGACCAGTACGGAACGACCTGGCTGGTCGGGAAGTCTGATATCGGTGATTATTACTGGCGTTCGGCCGATATCGGAAAAATGTCTGACGGCAAACTTCCCGCCAACGCCTGGAGTGAGTGGAAAAAAGTCACCGCGGCCCTGAATCCCGTGAAAAATCTGGTACGTCCGGTGATATTTCAGTCGCGACTTTATCTGGCCTGGGTGGAAAGCCGGGAGACAGCCGCTACGGGCGGAAGTGATACAGATAAGATCACTGAATATCTGCTGAAATATGCACATATCCTGCATGATGGCACCTGGAGCGCGCCTGTATCCGTTCCGCTTGAAGACGGAATCTTACCTCTCAGTGGGGTAAATATTGATGATACTGGTATGTACTGTGCAAAGAATGCAGAGCAGGAAAAACTCTACTTCTACTTCTATAAAAAAGCGGACAGTTATTCGGCGTTACCGGTCAACATCGCCGGGCTGTGCCTGTATCAGGACGGTAAGGTTGAAAATATCCCGGCCGACTCTGCCGCCAAAATGACGGGCTATATTTATCTGCAGCTGGACACCACCTCTGCAGTCAGGCTGAACACGCCCTATACCGGAGGAAACACACAAGTAGGCATATCAAATGCGAGAAGAACTGGCTACGAATGGGGTGATGGCTACTATACCATGTTGTTTTCCGGTAGCGTAAAAGGCACCTCTGCTACCGTGTCGGACGACTGCGTTGAGCTGACATTTAATTCCGTTGCCCGCGTGATTTATAATGGTTACACGGGCTCTCGTTCCCGTACGCAGGTTGACATGATGCATAGTACAGGCAGAATAGGTGATACATTTTATCTGCCGGGGACAAAAAAACGAAGCGATGTCGCTATCAGAAGTGGCAGGGATTTTGAGTATATCTTTAGAAATAATAATTTCCCCACTGTTTTGGTTCTGGATAGCATTCCGCCTGTATACACCGACAGAATTCGTTTGTTTAGTTATTCCTCAGACAGCTATCTAAATACCTCAGAAAAGGCCAGACTTGATAATCTTATCATGTCCAGTAATAACAATAAGCTATGGACAAATACTTTTTATGGTATAACTCCGAAAAACTATATTTACGCTTTTATGTCACCACAAGGAAAAGAGTCATCAACGCCAAACGAATTGATGTTCGGCGACTTTAGAAAAATAGAGACAAAGATTAACAAAGAGGACGTAAAACTTTCTGTTAGTGGGATTGCAGATGGAAGCTTTACCGCAGATGGTTATTCAAAATACTCTTTGGTGGAATCGTTATTTAATTTCAATAATAAAGCCGTCTTAGTCCCTTTCTCGGCGTTCAACAATAATACCGCTGAGCTTACCTTTGTCATGAGTGCCACTGCCCCCGCCGGCGACGGTCGCTCTCTGGGGAAAGAGGTATTCACGTTAACCCTGACCCGGACAGATGAAAGCTCAATGCCGGTTATCTCGCTGAATAAAACCACTGATGGCGCACAATACCTGCAGTATGGTTTTTATCGTGTCAGGGTAAATACACTGTTTGCAAAACAGCTTGTCGCCAGGGCAAATAAAGGCCTAAATGCCGTGCTGTCAATGGAGACTCAGCTGCTGGAAGAACCGAAACTGGGCGATGGCAGTTATGTTGAGGTGACATTCGAACGTTACAATAAGGACACGCATGGTGATGGTTCTTACAGGCTTTATTTAGTAGGCTGGGATAATGATGTAGGCGGGGATACTGAAGATAAGACCCGCAGCAAAATGGAGTTTGCATCTGGCACTATCTCTTCACAAGAGTCTACCAGGGTCAGGGTATTTGTTCCCTACAATCCGGATAAGACTGGTAATGAAAAAAGTACATTCTATATTGGCGTTGAATATTCTCATGCAGAATACACCTCTACTTATAAAAAAATGCAGTCCTTTAAATATAGTGACCCAAATAAAGCTTTTACCGCTGATAAAGACAATTCAGATCGTACACCGGGTCTGTCAAGCCGGGTAATGAACAGCGAGCCTATGGATTTTAATGGCGCCAATGCCCTCTATTTCTGGGAGATGTTTTACTATGTACCGATGATGGTCTTCAGACGCCTGCTGAGTGAAAGTAAATTTACTGAGGCCTCACAGTGGCTTAAATACATCTGGAGCCCGGACGGTTATCTGGTGCATGGCCAGCCCGCCACCTGGATGTGGAACGTTCGTCCGCTGGAGGAAGATACCACCTGGAATAACGACCCGCTGGATTCTGTTGACCCGGATGCAGTCGCTCAGGCTGACCCTCTGCACTACAAGGTCGCCACCTTCATGTCTTATCTGGATCTGCTGATTGCCCGCGGTGACACTGCCTATCGCCAGCTTGAGCGCGACACGCTGAACGAAGCCAAGATGTGGTACATTCAGGCGCTGGACGCTCTGGGTGATGAGCCTTACCTGACAGAAAGTGCGGGCTGGAGCTCCCCGCGTCTGACCTGGGCTGCTGACAAAACCACACAGACCCGGACCCACCAGTCCCTTCTGGCGGTGCGACAGCAAATTGCCTCCGGAGAGCTGCGTACCGCCAACTCCCTGACTGGCCTGTTCCTGCCGCAGCAGAACGAGAAGCTGGCTGGCTACTGGCAGACGCTGGCGCAGCGCCTGTACAACCTGCGTCATAATCTCTCCATTGACGGCAGTCCGCTGTCACTGTCCGTGTATGCCACACCGGCCGACCCAGCGGCGCTGCTCAGCGCGGCAGTTATCGGCTCTCAGGGCGGCAGTGACCTGCCAGCGGCCATCATGCCAACCTATCGCTTCCCGGTGATGCTGGAAAGCGCACGAAACATGGTGGGGCAACTGACGCAGTTCGGCAGCACGCTGCTCAGTATCAGTGAACGCCAGGATGCAGAGGCCCTGTCAGAGTTGTTGCAGACTCAGGGCTCCGAGCTGGTACGCCAGAGTATTGCCCTGCAGAACAGCACTATCAGCGAGATTGATGCGGACAGGGTCGCACTCGAAGCGAGCCTCAGCGGCGCGCAGTCACGTCTTGAGAGTTATACCACGCTGTATGATGAGGATGTTAACACCGGCGAAAAACAGGCGATGGACCTGGCGCTTGCTGCCTCAGTACTGTCAAGCACTGCCTCCATAGCTTATACCGTTGCGGCCGGACTGGATACAGCGCCCAATATCTACGGTTTTGCGTTTGGTGGCTCACGCTATGGCAGCATTTCCCGCGCAATTGGTAATGGTATTGAGATTGCTGCAGGCGTATCCCGTACCGCCGCTGAGCGTCTCAGCCAGTCTGAGATATACCGCAGACGCCGCCAGGAATGGGAAATCCAGCGCAACGCGGCGCAGTCGGATGTCAATCAAATCAATGCTCAGCTTGACGCGCTGGCGGTGCGCCGTCAGGGCGCGGTATTGCAAAAAACTTACCTGGAGACCCAACAATCCCAGACGCAGGCCCAGATGACCTTCCTGCAGAACAAGTTCACCAGCAAGGCGCTGTACAACTGGCTGCGCGGAAAACTGACAGCTATCTATTACCAGTTCTATGACCTGACCGTCTCCCGTTGCCTGATGGCGCAGAAAGCGTACCAGTGGGCGCAGGGCAATGAGGTTTCATTCATCCGTCCCGGAACCTGGCAGGGTACCTATGCCGGCCTGATGGCGGGCGAAACACTGATGCTGAACCTGGCGCAGATGGAACAAAATTATCTGGAGAAAGACCAGCGAGAGAAAGAGGTGACACGTACGGTTTGTCTGTCGGAGGTTTACACCGGACTTTCCTCTGACCCCTTTAGGCTGGCAGACGAGATAGTCAAACTGGTTAACGACGGTAAGGGCAGTGCCGGTATGGACAGTAACGGGCTTGTCTTTGATGATACAGAAAAACAGCTTCAGGCTACCCTGAAACTTGAAGACCTGAAAATTAGTGATGACTATCCGTCTTCGCTGGGTAACATTCGTCGTATTAAGCAAATCAGCGTCACCCTGCCAGCGCTGGTCGGGCCGTATCAGGATGTACGGGCCGTCCTCAGCTACGGCGGCGGCGTGTCATTACCCCGCGGTTGTACGGCGACGGCGGTGTCTCACGGCATGAACGACAGCGGCCAGTTCCAGCTGGACTTCAATGACAGCCGCTGGCTGCCGTTTGAGGGAATACCGGTCGATGATTCCGGTACGCTGACGCTGAGTTTCCCTCAGGCAAACAGCAGCCAGAAGGACCTGTTGCTGAGCCTGACGGACGTCATCCTGCATATCCGCTACACCATTATCAATACCCTCAGCTGATTATCACTGATACCAGGCTCTCGCGCGGGAGCCTGTGTGGAGATTTTTAATATGCAAAATACAGAACAGCTGCGTCTGACCCCTCCCTCACTGCCCTCAGGCGGGGGGGCCATCAACGGCCTGAAAGGCGATATTGCCGCCGCTGGTCCGGACGGAGCCGCTACGCTGAGCATCCCGCTGCCGATCAGCACTGGAAGAGGGTATGCGCCCTCGCTGGCGCTTGGCTATCACAGCCGCAGCGGCAACGGGACGTTCGGAATGGGGTGGGGGGTGAACCTGCCCGCCATTCGCCGGCGAACGGTCAGAGGCGTACCGTCGTATGACGGCACTGATGAATATACCGGCCCGGACGGTGAGGTGCTGGCTCCGGTGCTGACCGCCAGCGGCAAGCCGGAAACCCGCATGGCCACCACGCTGCTGGGTGTGAATCTGACAGAACGTTTTACCGTAAACGCTTACCGCTCAAGGACGGAAACCACCTTCAGCCGGACGGAACACTGGGTGCCTGAAGGGGGGGCGGGGACGGACTTCTGGGTGATATATGAGTCGGATGGTCAGGTACAGCTGCTGGGCCGTAACCCGCAGGCACGTATTGTTAATCCAGCCGATGCGTCACAGACGGCCGTCTGGCTGACTGAATCGTCGGTGTCACCGACCGGCGAGCAGATTTACTGGCAGTATCGTGCTGAGGATGAAACAGACTGTGACACAACAGAAAAAACGGCTCACCCGGATGCCACAGCACAACGCTATCCCGTAGCAGCCTGGTACGGTAACAAAAAAGCCAGCCGGACGCTTCCCGGCCTTACAGATGAGCCGGAAGACACGGACTGGCTGTTCATCCTGGTGATGGATTACGGTGAGCGCGGTAATGTCGTGGCCAGCGCACCGCAATGGCTGACACCCGGCAGCGGGAGCTGGTTATGCCGGCAGGACTGCTTTTCCGGCTATGAGTATGGATTTGAGGTGCGCACGCGGCGCCTCTGCCGTCAGTTACTGATGTTTCACCGTATCACCGCACTGTCAGGAGAGGAAAGAGAGAATGACTCTCCGCAACTCGTGTCATGTCTGCGGCTGGAATATAACGAAACGCCGTCTGTCACCACCCTGAAAAGGGTGCAACAGGTGGCGTATGAGCCGGATGGTAAGGTATGCAGCCTGCCACCGCTGACGTTTGGCTGGCAGAACTTCACGCCACCAAGAACCAGTGCCGCTGACTGGCAGCAGAGGGATGACCTGGTAAAAATGAACCTGCTTCAGCCGTACCAGCTGGTTGACCTTAACGGGGATGGCATTGCCGGTATCCTGTATCAGGACGGTGGTGCATGGTGGTACCGGGCGCCGGTAAGACAGGCGGGGGATGCCCCCGATGCGGTGACCTGGAAAAAAGCGACGCCCCTGTCCTCCATTCCCGCCCTGAGGGAAGGCGGTATTCTGGCCGACCTGAACGGCGATGGTTATCTGGAGTGGATAGTCGCCGCGCCGGGCGCATCAGGCTGTTATGAGCACGCCCCGGGGCGGGGGTTGCGCCCTTTCACCCCGCTTTCCGCCCTGCCGGTGGAATTCGCCAGTCCGCGCGCGCTGCTGGTCGATATCACCGGTTCAGGCCTGGCAGACCTGACGCTTATCGGACCGAAAAGCGTGCGCTTTTACGCCGGTCTCGGTGATGGCTGGATGAAGGCGCAGAATACCCTGCAGTCGGCGGGCATTACGCTCCCCGTGCCGGGCACGGACGCACGGATTTTGGTCGCCTTCAGCGATATGGCCGGTAGTGGCCAGCAACATCTGGTGGAAGTACGGGCAACAGGGGTACGCTACTGGCCGAATCTGGGCCATGGTCGCTTTGGTCTGCCGGTGAGCCTTCCGGGTTTCAGCCAGCCGGTCGCCACGTTTAACCCTGAGCAGCTGTATCTGGCAGACCTTGATGGATCCGGCACCACTGACCTGATTTATGCGCAGAGTGACCGGCTGGAGGTGTATATCAACCAGAGCGGTAATTGTTTTGCCGAACCGTTCAGCGTGAACCTGCCGGACGGCGTGCGCTATGACCACACCTGCAGCCTGCAGCTGGCGGATATTCAGGGGCTGGGCGTGGCCAGCCTGGTGCTGACGGTACCGCATCCGGTACCGCGCAGCTGGGTCTGTCACCTGTCCAGGGATAAGTCATGGCTGCTGAGCGGGATGAACAACGGCATGGGGGCAAACTATGCTCTGTCTTACCGCAGTTCAGCGCAGTTCTGGCTGGATGAGAAGGCAGAAGCAGAGGCGGCAGGTAAATCCGTCCCGATCAGCTGGCTGCCGTTTGCGCTGCACATACTTTCGCGTACGGAAGTGACGGATGAAATCACGGGCAACCGGCTGGTCAGTACCACATGCTACCGGCACGGCGCCTGGGATGGGCGGGAGCGGGAATTCCGCGGATTTGGTTTAGTGGAGGTGAGTGACGCTGAAACCGTGGCCGGTCAGGGGGCGTCAGGGGACATCTGTTTTCCTGCAGTCAGCCGCAGCTGGTACGCGACAGGGGTGCCAGCGGTCGATGCGCTGCTGCCGGACGGGTACTGGACAGGGGACACAGTCGCCTTTACCGGCTTCTCCTCACGCTTCACCACGGGCTGTGGTGATGACGAGAAGGTATGCACCCCGGATGACACCACCACATTCTGGCTGAACCGGGGACTGAAAGGCCTGCTGCTGCGCACTGAGTTATATGGTGCAGATGAAAGCAGCCAGGCAGGGGTGCCTTACACCGTCACGGAAAACCGTCCACAGGTGCGGCTGGTTGTGGAGGCTGGCGCATATCCGGTCGTCTGGCCGTCCGTTGTGGAAAACCGGACGTACCTTTACGAACGGGTCAACAGTGATCCGCAGTGCAGCCAACAGGTACTGTTGTCCCGTGATGAGTACGGCCAGCCATTGCGGCAGGTAAGCATCAGCTACCCACGCCGCCGCCAGTTCGCCAGCCCTTACCCCGACATGCTGCCTGACGGACTGTTTGCTGCCAGCTTTGATGAACAGCAGTTGAGCCTGCGCCTGACGCTACAGCAGACCCGATGGCATACCCTGAAGGATATGGCTGCGGGCGTCTGGCTGCCGGGGCTGGCCGATGCCTCACGCAGCGATGTCATTACCCTTACGGAAAGTGACTTACCGGCCGGAGGCCTGACGCTGGAATCCCTGCTGGGCAGTGACAGTCCCGTCGGGGACGGGAAAGAATTTACTTTCGTCGGACAGCAGCAAATCCGGTATCTGGACGCGCAGGGCGACGTGGCGGAAGGGGCACCGGCTTTTCCGCCCCTGCAGGCCTTTAGCGAAACCGCGGTGCTTGATGAGGATACCAGGAATGCGCTGTCAGATAATCTTCCTGAAGACGTGCTGATGTCCGCAGGATACTGTAAGTCCGGATACCTTTTCCCCCGGACGGGCGAGTCAGACCGTACCCTGTGGACGGTCCGGCAGGGATATGCCTCGTATGCCACGGCTGAGCACTTCTGGCTCCCGGTGTCGTTCCGGCAAAACCTGCTCACCGGAGCCGTACAGGTTACCCGCGATGCGTATGACAGCGTGATAACAACGCTGGAAAATTCAGCCGGACTAACCACCACCGCGCAGTATGACTGGCGTTTTCTGACCCCGAAGAGTGTGACCGATGCGAACGGTAACGTGCAGGCGGTTACAATGGATGCGCTGGGACGGGTCACCTCACTGCGCTTCAGCGGCACGGAACGTGGTGTGGCAACAGGCTACAGTGATGCAGCAGTGGACATTCCTGAAGATGCTGACGCTGCGCTGGCGCTTGCTGCACCGCTTCCTCTGGCACAGTGTCTGGTGTATGTGCCTGACAGCTGGACACGTGATAACGCGGAAAAACTGCCGCCGCACGTGATAACGCTGATCACGGACCGCTACGACAGCGACAGTGCGCAGCAAATCCGGCAGCAGGTGACGTTCAGCGACGGTTTTGGCCGGTTACTGCAGGCGGCAGTCCGCCAGGCTGACGGAGAGGCGTGGCAGCGGGCTGATAATGGCTCCCTGGTCGCCGGATCGGACAGCACTCCCGCCACGGTGACCACAACATCGCGCTGGGCAGTCACCGGGCGGGCGGAGTACGACAATAAAGGACAGCCAGTCCGCTCGTACCAACCGTATTTCCTGAACAGCTGGAAATACGTCAGCGACGACTGCGCCCGTCGGGATCTGTATGCCGACATCCACTTTTACGATCCGGTCGGCCGCGAGTATCAGGTGCAGACAGCGAAGGGCGGGCTTCGCCGCAACCTTTACACCCCGTGGTTTGTGGTAAGCGAGGACGAGAACGACACCGCTGAAGAAACACGCTGATCGCAACGACAAACCTGCACCGGCAGCCAGGCTGCCGGTCTTTTCACTGTATAAAGCACGGAGATAATTCCCTCATGAGCACAGCTCTGTTCAGCCAGACCCCTTCGGTCGCGGTCCTCGACAACCGCGGTCTGACCGTGCGCGATATCGCGTACCACCGCCATCCGGATACCCCGGACGTTACCAGTGAGCTCATCACCCGCCACCGGTATGATGCCAGCGGTTTTCTGACGTGCAGCGCCGACCAGCGCCTGCACGACGCCGGACTAGCGAACTTCACGTATATTACGGACCTGACCGGCAACGTTCTGCGCTCGCACGGTGTGGATAACGGCATCACTGTGGCTCTGAACGATGCCGCAGGCCGACCCTTCATCGCGGTCAGCAATATCAGCACCACCGACGACGGGTCTGAGTACCGAAGCCAGGCGGTAACCCGAACCTGGCAGTATGAGGACGCCAGTCTGCCGGGCCGTCCGGTGAGCGTGACCGAACAGGTTGCCGGCAAAGATGTCCGTATAACGGAGCGTTTCGTATGGGCTGGCAACTCTGCAGAGGAGAAGGCGCTTAACCTTGTTGGCCAGTGCATCAGCCATTACGATACTGCCGGGCTGGTGCAGACCGACAGTGTGGCCCTGACCGGCGTCCCGCTGTCCGTCACCCGCCGTCTGCTGAAGGACGCGGACAACCCTGATGTCGTGGCCGACTGGCAGGGTGAGAATGCGTCCGCCTGGAATAACCTGCTCAGCGCCGGAACATACAGCACCCTGTCCACCACCGACGCCACCGGGGCAGTGCTGTCCACCACCGATGCCAAAGGGAACCAGCAGCGGGTGGCGTATGACGTGGCGGGACAGCTGTCGGGCAGCTGGCTGACCCTGAAGGGTGGTACGGAGCAGGTTATCGTGGCTTCCATAACGTACTCGGCCGGCGGGCAAAAGCTGCGTGAGGCGCACGGTAACGGTGTGGTGACCACATACACGTACGAGCCGGAGACGCAGCGTCTGGTCGGGATTAAAACGGAGCGCCTGGCCGGACACGCTTCCGGAGCAAAGGTCCTGCAGGACCTTCGCTATGAGTACGACCCGGTGGGCAACGTGCTGAAAATCAGCAATGACGCAGAAGAGACCCGCTTCTGGCGCAACCAGAAAGTGGTGCCCGAAAACACATATATCTATGACAGCCTGTACCAGCTGCTCAGCGCCACCGGACGCGAGATGGCAAACGCCGGTCAGCATGGCAGCAGCTTACCGGCCACCACCGTTCCTCTCCCCACCGACAGCACTGCATATACCAGCTACACCCGCACTTACACTTACGACAGCGCCGGCAACCTGATGCAGGTACGACACAGCTCACCTGCCACAGGCAATAATTATACTACTGACATAACCATCAGCGACCGCAGTAACCGCGGCGTACTGAGCACACTTACGGAAAATCAGTCGGACGTGGACGCGCTGTTCACAGCTGGCGGCCAGCAGAAACAGCTGCAGCCGGGACAGAACCTGATCTGGACCCCGCGCAACGAGCTACTGAAGGTGACACCGGTGGTGCGAGATGGCATTACAGATGACAGGGAGAGCTACCGCTATGACGCAGATAGTCAGCGCGTCCTGAAGGTCAGCGTGCAGAAAACAGGCAGCAGCACGCAGACGCAGCGGGTGCTGTATCTGCCGGGACTGGAACTGCGTACAACAAAGACCGGCAATACGGAAACGGAGAGCCTGCAGGTGATTACCGTGGGTGAAGCTGGCTGGGCACAGGTGCGGGTATTGCACTGGGAAAGCGGAAGACCGGAAAATATCAGCAATGACCAGGTACGTTACAGCTACGACAACCTGACGGGCAGCAGCCAGCTGGAGCTGGACGGCGCTGGTAACGTTATTAGCATGGAGGAATACTATCCGTACGGCGGCACGGCGGTGTGGGGTGCACGCAGCGCGGCGGAGGCGGACTACAAAACCGTCCGCTACTCGGGCAAGGAGCGTGACGCGACGGGGCTGTATTATTACGGTTACCGGTACTACCAGCCGTGGGCGGGTCGCTGGCTAAGTGCAGACCCAGCTGGAACTGTGGACGGGGTTAATCTGTTCAGCATGGTGAAAAATAATCCTGTTACGTTATTCGATAATTCTGGTCTGGCATCAGGGAAAAGATTTGTTTATTTCCCTCACAATCACCCGAATAGAATATCAAGGCTAGTAAATGCTAACATTTACAGAGAAAAAAAAGGAAAAAGTGATCTTATCACAGTAACAGACAATGAACCTTCTATCTCTACCTATATGAGCTTTTCGTCAAGTGTAGATGAATTCTTTAACACAATAAAAGGACGTAATATTCTAAAGAAACATAGAGACATTAAGGAAAGGTTATTGCAGAACACTACAAATGATTTAAGCAGCATGGGCAGTGATGATCATTTGATAATAAATGCACATGGTTTACCTGCTGATAGTAATTTCCATTCGGATTTTGTAGAAGGAGAAGATTATAGTTTCAGTGCAAGTAGTGTGGCTCGGACGTTGGTGAATAAATTCAACTTACCTGAGGGAGCTATAATAAAAGTCAGTACCTGCCATAGTTCCGAAGGAAAAAGTGATGGTATTGTCATCGGAAAAAAGGTTAAAACCCCCCAAGATAGACTGAGTTTAGTTCTGGAAAGCAGAGGCGACTTTAAAAATTCTCTTGCAGGTTCATTAGAGCGTGAATTAATGAATTTACAAAAAGGAAGAGCAGAAGGCAGTGTATATGGATATCTTGGTCAGACATTATTTTACGGAAAAAAAGATTACGAAACAATCAATCTAAAAAATGAAAAGTTAACTAAAGGTAAAAGCAGCGGAAAAATATCATTCTTTGCCAAGGAGGGGCTCTTTACAACAACCAAACCAGCAGAAGGCGTCAAGATTAAAAGAAGTCTGACAAGGGTCAATGCTTTTAGTTAAACTACTATAATTTTATGTCTTAAAAATATAACCTTTAAGATAAAAACCTTACCCTGGATAATAGTTTTGCTCAAAAGTGGCTGCTCCGGAGGGCGTTAAAGATAAACCCATGAGGGTTTTTCTTAACAGTTGGAAAAACGTGAGTGAAGACGAGAGCGACACGCTGTCTGACTAACCGGAAACAGGCAGTCCCGATTCGGGACTGCCTTCGTTGTATTTCCCCTGATAACGCCGGTTTTCTTCATTATATTCAAGCAAATAAAGATTCTTATCGTACTGTAATGTCAAGATTTTTGAGACTTTAGGCTGCTCCTGTAAATAGACCCGTTTTAGTTCCATGCATTTTTTGAGATCCCGGCCAAATAATGGGGCTGTCGGTATTCCTCCGGTGTCATATTGTTCAGTGATTCATGCGGGCGTTCACAGTTATATTCTGACAACCATTTCTCCGTGATTTCCCGCACTTCATTCAGCGTTCTGAACAGATAAAAATCGAGTATTTCTGTACGGTATGTCCGGTTAAAGCGCTCAATGAAAGCGTTCTGCGTCGGCTTACCTGGCTGGATAAATTCCAGTTTTACTGCATGTTTCTCTGCCCATTCAGCCAGTGC
>NZ_PQMB01000008.1 GCF_002918555.1 Citrobacter amalonaticus | reverse complement strand
GGTGTTCGGGTTGTCATGCCAATGGCATTGCCCGGTAGCTAAATGCGGAAGAGATAAGTGCTGAAAGCATCTAAGCACGAAACTTGCCCCGAGATGAGTTCTCCCTGACTCTTAAAGAGTCCTGAAGGAACGTTGAAGACGACGACGTTGATAGGCCGGGTGTGTAAGCGCAGCGATGCGTTGAGCTAACCGGTACTAATGAACCGTGAGGCTTAACCTTACAACGCCGAAGATGTTTTGGCGGACGAGAGACAGAAACAATATTCAGTTTGATACAGATTAGTTGATGCGCAGAATGCGTGTTGACAGACAGAATTTGCCTGGCGGCAACAGCGCGGTGGTCCCACCTGACCCCATGCCGAACTCAGAAGTGAAACGCCGTAGCGCCGATGGTAGTGTGGGGTCTCCCCATGCGAGAGTAGGGAACTGCCAGGCATCAAACAAGTAAAAAGGCCATCCGTCAGGATGGCCTTTTTGCGTTTTCGTGTACCTGAAAATGTAACATTATTCTGCATTATTCAGCTTGCCTGCGTCGGTTATCGCCCTAACCAGCGTAAAACAAATTCTGCGATCTGCGGGACATCATTAATATCTAAAACGGGGACATCCACAGAAAGTGAAATGTCACTGGCAACGGCAACAACGTGTTCATCAATGGTGAGCTCATCCACGCTATGTCCACACCCCTGACGAAACAGTAAGATCTTCGCTATCGGTTCATGCTTAAAACCTTCCACAAGCACCATATCCAGCTTTGTGGCATCCATCCGGCTGACCAGATAAGCCAAATCCAGTTCAGGCTCTTCTGGTGTTTCCGTCATCAATGCCCAGCGTTGCTGGCTGGCAACAAGAGTTTGTGCCGCACCGGCTTTGCGTAACTCGTAACTGTCCTTTCCTGGCTTATCTACATCCATATCATGGTGAGTATGTTTAATCAGGCCTGGGCGAACCCCTCTGGCGCACAGATCCGGAATCAACTTTCTGAGCAGCGTTGTTTTTCCTGTTCCACTCCATGCGGCAATCGCCAGTAATGGAATCATGGCCTCTCTTGCCATTTAGCAAGCTCCTCTGGTGTATTCACATTCACAAACGCCGACTTACAATCGCTGAAATCAACAGAATGACCATTGGCCTGTCGCATAAAGACCATTACCCGTCGCTCCCCTGACAAAAGATACGCTTGCAGCAAGGGTTGTACCGAGCGATTTACCAGAGCAATCGTGGGGTGATCTCTCTCGCCATCGTGCACCCATACTATCGGCGCATCGTAACGCTGAGCCTTTAACCGGGCAACGAGATCGTGGGGAATATAAGGCGTATCGCAGGGGCAAAACAGAAACCAGTCGCCAGCTTCCTGCTGGAAAACAGAAAGCATACCGGCCAGCGGGCCGGGGAAGTCTGCCATTGAATCTGAAATCACTCTCAGACCGCTTGCCTGGTAAATATCCTGATGACGATTGGCGCTGACAACAACAGTAGCAAGCTGTGACATAAGCGTATCGGCGACGTGTTTCCAAAGTGGTTTCCCTTTCAGATCGAGTAAACCTTTATCTGCGCCACCCATTCGCCTGGCCTTGCCACCCGCCAGCACAACCCCTGTTATCGTACTATCCAGATTCACCGATACCGCCTCTTTAATTGTGGGATTGACCCTGCTAATGTGTCTGTCTCAAGAGTAAGAGTCTATCCCATTAGGCTATTTTGTTTGCCATTTTGGACCCGGACAGTGCTCGCAATCCTGGGTATACGCTCCGGTTGTTGCGCGCTGTTCGTGTTCAAATTGTCTGCGCCAATTACGCCTGGTGGCCCAGGCTCTAAGGAGCACAACCATGAAATGTAAACGTCTGAATGAAGTTATTGAACTCCTCCAGCCTGCCTGGCAGAAAGAACCCGATCTCAACCTGATGCAATTTTTGCAGAAACTGGCCAAAGAGTCAGGTTTTGACGGCGAACTGGCGGATTTAACTGACGACATTCTGATCTATCACCTG
This sequence comes from Citrobacter amalonaticus, assembly GCF_002918555.1. Lineage (GTDB taxonomy): Bacteria > Pseudomonadota > Gammaproteobacteria > Enterobacterales > Enterobacteriaceae > Citrobacter_C > Citrobacter_C amalonaticus_A. Next base: position 148,499 of record NZ_PQMB01000008.1, on the reverse strand, counting down.
AAAATGCGCGACTCTGCTAAAGACGCGGTGATCCCTGGTATTCAGAAAGACTACGAAGAAGATTTCAAGACGGCGCTTTTACGCGCACGCGGCGTTATTAAAGAGTAAAACCTTGTAAGCGGTGCCACCGAAAGCGCCACGAAATGATATCCTGAATCATTCGTAGTATTTTCCGGATGACGGGATGAACGACAACGCTTTTACTTTCCAGACATTACACCCGGATACCATCATGGATGCGCTGTTTGGGCAGGGGATCCGGGTGGATTCCGGTCTTACTCCGCTTAACAGCTATGAAAACCGTGTCTATCAGTTTCAGGACGAAGATCGTCGGCGTTTTGTCGTCAAGTTTTACCGGCCAGAACGTTGGTCTGCCGATCAAATTCTGGAAGAGCACCAGTTTGCGTTGGAACTGGTTGCTGATGAAGTTCCTGTAGCCGCACCGCTGGTATTTAACAGCCAGACGCTGTTAAACCACCAGGGATTTCACTATGCCATTTTTCCAAGCGTGGGTGGACGGCAGTTCGAAGCGGATAATATTGATCAAATAGAAGCCGTTGGGCGCTATCTGGGGCGACTGCACCAGATCGGCCGCAAACATCCTTTTGCTTATCGTCCTGCGATGGGTCTGCAAGAGTATCTTACCGAACCTCGTCAGCTGTTTGACGATGCACGGCTCATTCCCTCCGGACAGAAAGCTGCTTTCCTGAAAGCGACAGATACGTTGATTTCTGCCGTGACCGAGCGTTGGCACACCAATTATGACGGGCTGCGTCTGCATGGTGATTGCCATGCCGGGAATATTCTCTGGCGTGACGGTCCGCTGTTTGTTGATTTGGATGATGCCCGTAATGGTCCTGCCATTCAGGATCTGTGGATGTTACTCAATGGTGATAAAGCCGAGCAGCGCATGCAGCTCGAAACCATTATTGAGGCTTATGAAGAGGTTAGCGAGTTCGACACATCTGAAATCGGACTGATTGAACCTTTACGCGCCATGCGTTTAGTTTATTATCTTGCCTGGATTATGCGTCGTTGGGCTGACCCTGCCTTTCCGAAAAACTTCTCGTGGTTAACCGGGGAGGATTACTGGCATCGTCAGACAGCGACCTTTATCGAACAGGCTAAAGTTTTGCAAGAACCCCCCTTACAATTAACGCCAATGTATTAATCGGAGAGAGTTGATCATGAAAAAGATTTGGCTGGCGCTGGCCGGTATGGTTTTAGCTTTTAGCGCATCGGCTGCGCAGTTCGAAGACGGTAAGCAGTACACTACGCTGGAAAAGCCAGTCGCTGGTGAACCGCAGGTACTGGAGTTCTTCTCTTTCTACTGCCCGCACTGCTTCCAGTTTGAAGAAGTTCTTCATGTTTCTGACAATGTGAAGAAAAAGCTGCCGGAAGGCGTAAAAATGACCAAGTATCACGTCGAGTTTCTTGGGCCGTTGGGCAAAGATCTGACTCAGGCGTGGGCCGTGGCGATTGCGCTGGGCGTTGAAGATAAGGTGACTGTGCCACTGTTTGAAGCGGTACAGAAAACTCAGACCGTTCAGTCTGTTGCTGATATCCGTAAAGTCTTCGTTAACGCGGGTGTGAAAGGTGAAGACTACGATGCGGCGTGGAACAGCTTTGTGGTGAAATCACTGGTTGCGCAGCAGGAAAAAGCGGCTTCCGATCTGCAGCTGCAGGGCGTTCCGGCGATGTTTGTAAACGGTAAATATCAGCTGAACCCGCAGGGAATGGATACCAGCAGCATGGATATCTTCGTAGAGCAGTACGCGGATACCGTAAAATATCTGGTAGGTAAGAAATAAAAAAATCGCCGGTCACTGACCGGCGTTTTTACCTGCGGCTTTAATCTCATCTATTAGCGCGTCTTTCTCACCCCAGAGCGTATTCAACCAATGCTGAAAACGGCGCTTAAATTCTTTGTCATTCACGTAGTCGCCATGCAGCTCCTCTTTAATCGGCTGCAGGTCTACGCGTACGACAATACGCGTCAGCTTACCGCTTAGCATATCGTAGAACGGCGTACGATCGTTTTCCGGATAGCACAACGATACATTGAGCAGTTTATCGAACTGCGCCCCCAATATATTCAGCGTCATGGCGATCCCCGCCGCTTTCGGTGGCAGCAGGTTTTTATACGATGAACGGGTCTGGCGATGTTTCTCGTCGGTAAAGCGTGAGCCTTCCACAAAATTTACGATGGTTGTCGGATGAACACGAAACTTCTCACAAGAGCGCCGTGTGGTTTCCACGTCTTTACCTCGTCGCTCCGGGTGGTGAAGCAGATAACTGCGTGAATAACGCTTCATAAATGGCATATCCAGCGCCCAGCATGCCAGGCCGATAAATGGCACCCACGCCAGTTGTTGCTTGAGAAAGTACTTATTCATCGGGATATGCTTACGAAACAGAACACAAAGCACCACAATATCGGCCCAGCTGTGATGGTTGCAGATAAGCAGGTACCAGTTTTTTTTGCTTAGCCCTTCCAGCCCTTGCACATCCCATTTCAGATGAGGATTCAGGTGTAACAGTAATGCCAGGCCTTCACACCAACAGTACATCATCGCATTACAAAACTGAGACACTTTGCGCCAGACAAACGGCACGGGCAGCAGGAGTTTCACGATCCCGGCAATAATGATCGGTACAGAACAAAATACGGTGACCAGAATGGTCAATACGATACTCAGCAAAAGCGTTATTGCCGCGAGTATTCTTGTCATAATTAAATTATTCAAAAGGTTAGCCATAAACAGCACGCTAAAGCGGCGTAAGGGGCTGATTTTATCAGAAATCGGTTCAAATGATGGTTCTTCGCGAAATTGAAAATAAGCGTATATCTATCCACATCTTCTGTCTGGGCTTATTTGAGGCAGGATGTAAAACATAAAAATTTAATTTATTGAAAAATAAGTAAAAAATTAATGATGCTAAAAGCATGCTATTGAAATTAAATCGATGTAAATTATTTATACACAAAGTTATCCACAGATCGCTTTGCGAGCGATCCAGAAGATCTGCAAAAGTTTTTCGACAAATGCGGTGAAAAACTCATGTTTTCATCCGGTCTGTGGCATCCTTTACCCATAATCTGATAAACAGGCACGGACATTATGGTTCAGATCCCAGAAAACCCACTTATCCTTGTAGACGGTTCATCTTATCTCTATCGCGCTTACCACGCGTTTCCGCCGCTGACGAACAGTGCGGGAGAGCCAACGGGCGCGATGTACGGTGTCCTCAACATGCTGCGCAGCCTGATCATGCAGTATCAGCCCACGCATGCGGCAGTGGTATTTGATGCTAAGGGTAAAACCTTCCGTGATGAATTATTTGAGCATTACAAATCCCATCGTCCACCAATGCCCGACGATCTGCGTGCGCAGATTGAACCTTTGCACGCCATGGTCAAAGCGATGGGGCTGCCGTTACTGGCGGTATCCGGTGTAGAAGCGGATGATGTTATCGGTACTCTGGCGCGTGAAGCTGAGAAAGCTGGTCGTCCGGTGCTGATCAGCACCGGTGATAAAGATATGGCGCAGCTGGTAACGCCGGATATTACGCTCATCAACACCATGACTAACACGGTGCTCGGCCCGGATGAAGTGGTGACCAAGTATGGTGTTCCGCCAGAACTGATTATTGATTTTCTGGCCCTGATGGGCGACTCCTCCGATAACATCCCTGGCGTTCCGGGGGTAGGCGAGAAGACGGCTCAGGCACTGCTGCAGGGATTGGGTGGCCTGGATACGCTTTACGCAGAGTCAGACAAAATCGCCGGACTGACTTTCCGCGGTGCAAAGACTATGGCGGCGAAGCTTGAACAAAACAAAGAGGTCGCTTATCTCTCTTATCAGCTGGCTACCATCAAAACGGATGTTGAGCTGGAGTTAACCTGCGAGCAGCTTGAAGTGCAGCAGCCGGTTGCTGATGAACTACTTGGTCTGTTCAAAAAGTATGAGTTCAGGCGCTGGATCACCGATGTTGAAGCCGGGAAGTGGCTTCAGGCGAAGGGGGCTAAACCTGCGTCCAAACCGCAAGAAACGGCTGCTGTTGATGACGTGCCGGAAGCGGCTGTAGCGACACTGTCATCCGAAAATTACGTGACCATTCTGGATGAGGCAACCCTGGAAGAGTGGATTGCAAAGTTGAAGAAAGCGCCCGTCTTTGCCTTTGATACAGAAACAGACAGCCTCGATAACATCTCTGCGAATCTGGTCGGGCTTTCATTTGCTACCGAACCGGGCGTGGCAGCCTATGTCCCTGTCGCGCATGATTATCTGGATGCGCCAGATCAGATCTCCCGTGACCGGGCGCTGGAACTCCTGAAGCCGCTGCTGGAAGATGAAAACGCGAAGAAGGTCGGGCAGAATCTGAAATACGATCGCGGCATTCTGGCGAATTACGGCATTGAGCTACGCGGTATCGCTTTTGATACCATGCTTGAATCCTACATCCTGAACAGCGTCGCCGGGCGTCACGATATGGACAGCTTGTCCGATCGCTGGTTAAAGCATAAAACCATCACCTTTGAAGAGATCGCCGGGAAAGGCAAAAATCAGCTGACGTTCAACCAGATAGCCCTCGAAGAGGCTGGACGCTATGCGGCGGAAGATGCGGACGTCACCTTACAGCTGCATCTGAAAATGTGGCCGGAGCTGCAACAGCATAAAGGGCCGTTGAACATCTTCGAAAATATCGAAATGCCGCTGGTGCCGGTGCTGTCTCGCGTGGAGCGTAACGGTGTGAAGATTGACCCTGCGGTGCTGCATAAGCACTCAGAGGAGATCACGTTGCGTCTGGCTGAGCTGGAAAAGAAAGCGCATGACATTGCCGGGGAAGTGTTTAATCTCTCCTCCACCAAGCAGTTGCAGACGATCCTGTTTGAAAAACAGGGAATCAAGCCGCTGAAGAAAACGCCTGGCGGTGCGCCGTCAACCTCAGAAGAGGTGCTGGAAGAGCTGGCACTGGACTATCCTCTGCCGAAGGTCATCCTGGAGTATCGCGGACTGGCGAAGCTCAAATCGACCTACACCGATAAGCTGCCGCTGATGATCAATCCGAAAACCGGACGGGTACATACCTCCTACCATCAGGCGGTGACGGCGACGGGGCGTTTGTCTTCGACCGATCCTAACCTGCAAAATATTCCGGTACGCAATGACGAAGGACGTCGTATCCGTCAGGCGTTTATCCCGCCGAAAGATTACGTGATTGTGTCGGCGGATTACTCCCAGATTGAACTGCGTATTATGGCGCATCTCTCGCGTGACAAAGGTCTGCTCACCGCGTTTGCGGAAGGAAAAGATATTCACCGTGCAACGGCTGCCGAAGTGTTTGGTTTGCCGCTAGAAACGGTAACCAGCGAGCAGCGTCGCAGCGCCAAAGCGATTAACTTTGGTCTGATCTACGGCATGAGCGCGTTTGGCCTGGCGCGCCAGCTGAATATTCCGCGTAAAGAGGCGCAGAAGTACATGGACCTCTACTTCGAACGCTACCCTGGCGTACTGGAATATATGGAACGCACGCGTGCTCAGGCTAAAGAGCAGGGTTATGTTGAGACACTGGAAGGTCGTCGTCTCTATCTGCCGGACATCAAATCCAGCAACGGCGCACGCCGTGCTGGAGCCGAGCGTGCGGCAATCAACGCCCCGATGCAGGGTACCGCCGCAGATATCATTAAGCGTGCGATGATCGCCGTTGATGCGTGGCTGCAAACCGAGCAACCGCGCGTGCGTATGATCATGCAGGTACACGATGAACTGGTGTTTGAGGTGCACAAAGATGATCTTGATGCGGTAACGAAAAAGATCCATCAGCTGATGGAAAACTGTACGCGTATTGATGTGCCGTTACTGGTGGAGACGGGAAGTGGTGAAAACTGGGATCAAGCGCACTAAGGGGTTACTTAATAAGGCGCTTTTTTCGTAACTAAGCAACATAAGATAGAGCATTTTGTGATGATCATTAGAATTCCCTATGTAAAGGATGAAAAAAAATTACAAAAAATGCTTTCTGAGATGCCCGAAAAAGAGTAAAGTTGTTCGCGTAGGGTACAGAGGTAAGATGTTCTATCTTTCAGACCTTTTACTTCACGTAATCGGATTTGGCTGAATATTTTAGCCGCCCCAGTCAGTTTCTGACTGGGGCGTTTTTTATTTTATTCGGCATACTTCAGGTTGCATGGGCGTTGACGTTGTTACTCGGTCCATCCCTGAACCTCGCTCTGCGGGGCCGCTGCAAGCAGCGTTTAAATCTGCGCTTTTTCACCCCAGTCACTTAGTGATGTAAGCTCCTGAGGATTGACTGCATCGCCATTCGGCGTATCAATGGGGGTTACTCTGCGTCCTGCATCTCTTCAATCGGCGCCAGTTCACTGAACCAGGAATCCAGCTTCTGCCGTAACTTGTCCACACCCTGTTTTTTCAGCGAAGAAAACGTTTCAACCTGGACATCGCCGTTAAAGGCCAGTACCGCCTCACGAACCATATTCAGCTGCGCTTTACGCGCTCCGCTGGCGAGCTTATCCGCTTTGGTAAGCAGCACCAGGACCTGGATATTGCTCTCTACTGCCCACTGGATCATCTGCTGGTCGAGATCTTTTAACGGGTGGCGAATATCCATCAATACCACCAGACCCTGCAGGCTCTGGCGTTTTTCCAGATACTCGCCCAGCGAGCGCTGCCACTTGCGCTTTATCTCTTCCGGTACTTCGGCATAACCATAGCCCGGCAGGTCAACCAGACGTTTGCCATCAACGACTTCAAACAGGTTGATGAGTTGGGTACGACCTGGCGTTTTAGAGGTACGGGCCAGGCTTTTTTGATTAGTCAGCGTATTCAGTGCGCTGGATTTGCCTGCATTGGAACGGCCTGCAAAAGCCACTTCAATTCCGGTATCGGAAGGTAAATGGCGAATATCAGGCGCACTCATCACAAAGTGCGTCTGTTGATAATTCAAGTTAGTCAAAGCGGTCGTCTCCGTCAGTCAAGGCTTTGTGGCGATTATACACGTCATCCTTCAACTTGCATGTACGTTGGCGCTGTTACCCGGCCTTGCTCCTCCGGGGCCAGCGTAAGCGCTGTTCAAAACGACTACGCCGTTTTGTCCTGTTTAGCGTCATTACCTTCACTGCGGGAAAAAACGGATATTTCGATATTTGCCGGGTGTAGGTAAAAACCACTCACTTTGTGAGACATTGCCGATTGTTCTTATGCGAAATTTCAGAGTAATTGCAGCTAATAAAAAGTGATATGTCATATAAATCATAGGATTAAAGATGCGAAATAATCTGAAAAATGGAAATTATCGTCCCGGTTACTTGTTAGTTTTATCCAATCGCGTAGAGTAGTGCCCATAGCGAGGGAGCTTGAAGGATAGACGACTCAGGATGAGGGTCAGGAGCGCCAGGAGGCGAAGACACAGGATTTGTCAGGAAGACGTACGTCCGGAGACGTTAGAAAAGGAAAGGGAAATAACACGGAATGTTTCAGGCTAAGGGATAAACAGGGTGTGTTGGTAGCCTGCAGGGAATGTAAAACCCGTTAAGGGTTGTTAGACAGCAAAAAAGGCGGCAGAGTAATCTGTCGCCTTTTTTCTTTGTCTTATTTCTGCTAGATTCCGGCGCAAATATATACTGAATTAAACAGCCAAAGACGAATCACTATGAAACCAACTTCTACTACACCGCGCGGTAAAGGTCCCGCAAAGGCGCGTCGTAAAACACGCGAAGAGCTGAATCAGGAAGCTCGCGACCGTAAACGTCAGAAAAAACACCGTGGCCACACGGCAGGTAGCCGTGCGACAGGTAGTGATGCGGCAGCTTCTGGCGGTAAAAATAAGAACAAGCAACAAGATCCACGTATTGGCAGTAAAACCCCCATTCCACTGGGCGTGACCGAAAAGGTCACCAAACAGCACAAACCGAAGAGTGAGAAACCTATGCTTTCACCGCAGGCTGAGTTGGATTTACTGGAAACGGATGAGCGCCTGGATGCGCTGCTGGAACGTCTGGAAGCAGGCGAAACCCTGAGTGCGGAAGATCAGACCTGGGTGGATGCCAAACTGGATCGCATCGACGAACTGATGCAGAAACTGGGCCTCTCTTATGAAGATGACGAAGAAGAAGAGGGCGAGGACGAAAAGCAGGAAGATATGATGCGCCTGCTCAGAGGTGGCAACTAACGGGTTTACACCGTGGGCTTGCCCGTCCTGCTTATAACCCTTCCGGTTATATGTTATCTGGTGTGGTTATTCGTTAAACTACAGCGATTGTCGCGGCGACAGAAGTGGCTGCGCAGTCGGCTTATCACCCGTAGCGGTGCTAAGCCGGTACGTCGCCAGAGACGCCAACGGAAGGAGTGAGCATGTCTGACCAACTAATAGACTGGGATCTGGCCCTGATCCAGAAATATAACTATTCCGGGCCACGCTACACCTCGTACCCGACCGCGCTGGAATTCTCTGACGAGTTCGGTGAAGCCGCGTTCCTGCAAGCCGTGGCGCGTTATCCTGAGCGTCCGCTCTCGTTATACGTGCACATCCCGTTCTGCCACAAACTTTGTTACTTCTGCGGCTGTAATAAGATTGTGACCCGCCAGCAGCATAAGGCCGATCGGTATCTGGATGCGCTTGAGCAAGAAATCATTCATCGTGCGCCGCTGTTTGCCGGTCGTCATGTAAGCCAGCTGCACTGGGGCGGCGGTACGCCAACCTATCTGAATAAAGCGCAAATCAGCCGCTTAATGGGGTTGCTGCGTGAAAACTTCCATTTTAACGCTGATGCGGAGATCTCGATCGAAGTCGATCCCCGCGAGATTGAGCTGGATGTGCTCGATCATTTACGCGCGGAAGGTTTTAACCGCCTGAGCATGGGAGTGCAGGACTTCAACAAAGAGGTTCAGCGGCTGGTCAATCGCGAGCAGGATGAGGAGTTCATCTTTGCGCTGCTGAACCACGCTCGTGAAATCGGCTTTACCTCCACAAATATCGATCTGATATACGGTTTACCGAAACAGACGCCGGAAAGCTTCGCTTTTACGCTCAGGCGGGTAGCGGAGCTGAACCCTGACCGTCTGAGCGTTTTTAACTATGCGCACCTGCCGACGCTCTTTGCCGCCCAGCGAAAGATTAAAGATGCCGATCTGCCCGGCGCGCAGCAAAAGCTGGATATCTTGCAGGAGACGATCGCGTCGCTAACCGAAACGGGCTATCAGTTTATCGGTATGGATCACTTTGCCCGTCCGGATGACGAACTGGCAATTGCACAGCGTGAAGGCATTTTGCACCGGAATTTCCAGGGTTACACCACCCAGGGCGATACCGATCTGCTGGGGATGGGCGTTTCCGCCATCAGCATGATTGGCGACTGCTACGCGCAGAACCAGAAAGAGCTGAAGCTTTACTATCAGCAGGTTGATGAACGTGGAGATGCGCTATGGCGCGGTATAGCACTGACTCGTGATGACTGCATCCGCCGGGATGTCATCAAATCGCTGATCTGTAACTTCCGCCTCGAGTATGCTGCGATTGAACAGCAGTGGGATTTGAGCTTTGCTGAGTATTTCACTGATGATCTGCAACTGCTGGCACCGCTGGCGAAAGATGGGCTGGTGGCGGTAAATGAGAAGGGAATCCAGGTTACTGCGAAAGGGCGTCTGCTGATTCGTAACATCTGCATGTGCTTCGACGCCTATCTGCGCCAGAAAGCGCGTATGCAGCAGTTCTCGCGGGTGATTTAATCACGTTACCCGGAGGCGCTAACGCTTACCGGGCCTACGCTTGAAGTCACCTGTAGGCCGGATAAGCGCTAGCGCCATCCGGTAGTTTTAGCTGAACAGCCCAACCAGCGCGGCGCACAGTACGGCAGCCACTGCGGTCTGTGGCGTGTGGCTATCGACCGCACCGCTTGATAGTAGATTAATGATAGATTCCAGCATGATAACTCCCCCGTTTAGCGGGCACGATCATACTTAACTCATCGGAACAGTAAAGCGCAAAATAACCGCAATTTGCGCTCAATTATTAATCTTTACACAAGCGTGTGCGATCACTCCATTCCCAGCTCTTTCAGCTTACGCGTCAGCGTATTACGCCCCCAGCCGAGCAGCCGTGCCGCTTCCTGTTTATGACCCTGCGTATGACGTAACGCAGTCGTCAGCAACGTCCGCTCCATTTCAGGTTGGGCTTCAGAAAGCAAATCGTGATGACCGGAACGCAGCGCCCGATCTGCCCACTGCGCCAGCAGGGTGGCCCAACTGTCCGGCTGAATATGCGATGGGCTGTCCGGTACCGTGGATTCAAACAGTTCTGCTGGCAGATCCTGAATCAACACTTCCTGACCGGCTGCCATGACGGTTAACCAGCGACAGGTGTTCTCCAGCTGGCGTACGTTACCTGGCCACGCCAGACGCGTTAACGCGGTTTCGGCTTCCGGATGCAGCAACTTGGCTTCAACGCCTAATTCACGAGCCGCAACCTGCAGGAAGTGACGCGCCAGACGGGGGATATCTTCCCGGCGCTCGCGCAGCGGAGGCAGATGCACGCGAATTACGTTCAGGCGATGAAACAGATCCTCACGGAACTTGCCTTCCTGCACCCGTAGCTCCAGGTTCTGATGCGTTGCTGCGATAATGCGCACATCGACCTTCACTGGCGCATAGCCACCAACGCGGTAGAACTGCCCGTCAGCCAGCACGCGCAGCAAACGGGTCTGGACATCCAGCGGCATGTCGCCAATTTCATCCAGGAATAGCGTGCCGCCGTCGGCCTGTTCAAAGCGCCCCTGGCGGATGGCGTTAGCCCCGGTAAACGCCCCTTTCTCATGACCAAACAGCTCCGATTCAATCAGGTCCTTCGGAATCGCCGCCATGTTCAGCGCGATAAACGGCGCTTGCGCGCGCGGGCTGTGGCGGTGCAGGGCATGAGCAACCAGTTCTTTCCCGGTACCGGATTCACCGTTAATCAGCACGCTGATGGAAGAACGCGACAGCCGCCCAATAATGCGAAACACATCCTGCATGGCTGGCGCTTCGCCAATAATGTCGGTCGTCGGGCCGTTAATCTGAATATTGCGCGGCTGCTGCTGTTCCTGATAATGACTAATGGCGCGTTCAACTAACGCGACTGCCTCGTCGATATCGAAGGGTTTTGGCAGATAATCAAACGCCCCTTGTTGATAGGCGCTGACGGCGGCATCCAGATCGGAGTGGGCCGTCATTATGATGACCGGAAGCATTGGGTGGCGTTGTTTAATCTGCTTTAACAGCGCCAGGCCGTCCATTCCCGGCATACGGATATCTGACAGCAATACGTCAGGCGTTTTGCTTGCCAGCGCAGCCAGCACCTCGTTGCCGTTTTCAAAGGTGGTACAGCTGAGTCCCGCCCCGGCGAGAGCACGTTCAAGCACCCAACGGATGGAACTATCGTCATCGACTACCCAGACTATCCCTCGTTGCATAAACGTCACCTTTATTTCCTGATAGGCAGATAAACCGAGAACTCGGTATGACCTGGCCAACTGGTAAATTCAATTTTGCCGGAGTGCTGATCGATAAGGTTGCGGGCGATGGACAAACCCAGTCCGGTTCCGCCTTCGCGCCCGCTGACCATTGGATAAAACAGCGTATCCTGCAAATGGGAGGGAATGCCCGGACCGTTATCTTCCACATCGATACGCGCCGCCAGACGGTAGCGCTCTCCGTGCAGCGTGAGCTGGAAAGCCGTACGGGTGCGCAGGATAATTTCCCCACCGTTCGCTCCCAGCGCCTGCAGAGCGTTGCGCACGATGTTCAGAAGCACTTGCTCAATCTGATCCGGGTCGTGCGGTAGCTCTGGCAGGCTTGGATCATAATCACGAATCAGCCTGACGTTATCCGGTAGCTCCATAGAGACCAGCGCCACGACGCGTTCCGCCACCTTATGTATGCTTTCAGTGATATGTGTGCCTGGCAACTGCGGCCCCAGCAGTCGGTCAACCAGATTACGCAACCGGTCGGCCTGCTCGATAATCACTTTGGTGTACTCCAGCAATGACGGATCGGGCAGCGCTTTACTCAGAAGCTGCGCTGCACCACGTAAGCCGCCGAGTGGATTTTTAATCTCATGCGCCAGACCGCGCACCAGGTCGCGAGCGGCAACCTGCTGGGCATGTTGCAGCTGTTCCTGGCTCAGGCGGCGCTGATTATCCATCGGCGCCATTTCTAACAGGATCTGACCATCGGGCAGCCGCTGTGCGGTCAGGGAGAGAATATGAGAGTGCCCGTCAATGACCAGCGTCACTTCGTTATCGGTAAATCCCTGACCGGCTTCCAGACTCTCGCGCATCAGTTCGATGTTCAGCGAAAAGTAGCTTAATAGCTCAGGCAACGGCGCGCCGAACAATTTGCGGGAGCTTTGAGCGAGAAGCTGCTGTGCGGCGGGATTGGCGTAATGTATCGCCAGCTCATCGTCGACCAGCAAAATGCTGTTGATGAGAGAATTGAGGATCTGCCCAGCATCGGGCTGCGTGCCTGTTGCCATTCAGCAGTCTCCTGAAAGTAATGCACCATTTTAGTGCATTATAGCTTTTTACGGATAAAAAGCGCGTGGGATCAGATTATTGGTGGAGAAAAAAGCCCATCGTGTGATGGGCTAAAGTTTCCACGGCAACTAAAAAACTCCTGACGCCTTTCACGCCGCTGCTGCGTTGGCTTTGTTACCCGGCCCGTCCCTGGGCCTCGCCCCTGCAGGGCCGCTGCCAGCAACGTTCAAATCTGTTCCTGACAGATTTGTCGCTCACCCCAGTCACATAGCTGTCTGTGCTTCTGGGGATTTGCTCAGTTGCCGCCTTGCCGCAACGTGAAATTCGTCGGATTTTTAAGATTCGGTTAAACGCTGTAGTACAGCTCAAACTCTACCGGGTGCGGCGTCATGCGCACGCGGTCATCTTCTTCGCGACGCAGCGCAATGTACGCATCGATCGCTTCATCAGTGAACACGCCGCCCGCTTTCAGGAACTCGCGGTCCAGATCCAGTTCGTTCAGTGCTTCTTCCAGAGAGCCTGCAACCTGTGGGATCTCTTTCGCCTCTTCTGGCGGCAGGTCATACAGGTTTTTGTCCATGGCTTCGCCAGGGTGGATCTTGTTTTTAATACCGTCAAGACCCGCCATCAGCAGGGCTGCAAAACACAGGTACGGGTTAGCCGCCGGGTCCGGGAAGCGCACTTCGATACGACGCGCTTTCGGAGACGCCACTACCGGAATACGGATAGAGGCTGAACGGTTACGGGCAGAGTAGGCCAGCATAACCGGTGCTTCATAGCCTGGGACCAGTCGCTTGTAGGAGTTAGTCGTCGGGTTGGCCAGGGCGTTGATCGCTTTTGCGTGTTTGATGACGCCGCCGATGTAGTACAGCGCCTGCTCAGACAGACCTGCATATTTGTCGCCAGAGAACAGGTTAGTGCCGTTTTTCGCCAGAGACATGTGGCAGTGCATACCGGAGCCGTTATCGCCGAACATCGGTTTTGGCATAAAGGTGGCAGTTTTACCGAAGCGGTGAGCCACGTTGTGTACGACGTATTTGTAGATCTGAATTTCGTCAGCTTTTTTGGTCATGGTGTTAAAGCGGGTTGCCACTTCGTTCTGACCTGCGGTCGCCACTTCGTGGTGATGCGCTTCAACGACCAGACCCATCTGTTCCATTACCAGGCACATTTCAGAACGGATGTCCTGAGCGGAGTCTACTGGCGGAACCGGGAAATAACCGCCTTTCACTGCCGGACGGTGACCTTTGTTACCACCTTCGTATTGGGTGGAGGAGTTCCATGCGCCTTCGATATCGTCGATAGCGACGTGGGAACCGGAGATGGACGTGCCAAAACGGATGTCGTCAAACAGGAAGAATTCTGGCTCTGGCCCGAACAGTACGGTATCCGCGATACCTGTCGCGCGCAGATACTCTTCAGCGCGTTTTGCAATGGAGCGCGGGTCGCGGTCATAGCCCTGCAGCGTGCCGGGTTCCAGGATGTCGCAGCGGATGATCAACGTGGAATCAGCGAAGAACGGGTCGATAACAGCCGTTGATGCGTCCGGCATCAGAACCATGTCAGATTCATTGATACCTTTCCAGCCGCCAATTGAGGAGCCGTCAAACATTTTGCCTTCTTCAAAGAATTCGGCATTCACCTGATGAGCAGGAATAGTGACGTGCTGTTCTTTACCTTTGGTATCAGTGAAGCGTAAATCAACAAATTTCACTTCGTGCTCGTTCAGCATCGTCAAAACGTGTTCAGCGGACATACTCTAACTCTCCCGGATTGGTCATGGTCGTCGTGGAATTCTGCAAAAAAGTGGCCGTGTCGCCGTAAAAAAGATAAAGCGAAATCTGTGCCAACTTTTAAATTACCCCTAAAAGGCGTTATCATGCGCACCATCGTGCAAAAGGGCTGCACCATTGTGAGTGTGTTGCACCAATGTAGTGCTTTAATGTGAACATTAAGCACCATGTTGGTGCAATGGACAATGCATATCCCTTTTAACGCTCCGTGAAAGCGATCACAAAGGAACTCTGCAATACTTGTTTGCGGAGGATGTTTGTGATCCTGTTTTGTAGTGCGATTAATCCGTGTACAATAACGCGCTATTTCTAATGCCTGAGGCAAAGTTGTGATCGAAAATTTGCGTAATATCGCCATCATCGCGCACGTTGACCATGGTAAAACTACCCTGGTTGATAAGCTGCTGCAGCAATCCGGTACGTTCGATGCGCGTGCCGAAACCCAAGAGCGTGTGATGGACTCCAACGATTTGGAGAAAGAGCGTGGGATTACCATCCTCGCAAAAAACACCGCTATCAAATGGAATGATTACCGTATCAACATCGTTGATACCCCAGGACACGCCGACTTCGGTGGTGAAGTTGAACGTGTCATGTCCATGGTTGACTCAGTGCTGCTGGTGGTTGACGCATTTGACGGCCCGATGCCGCAGACGCGCTTCGTGACCAAAAAAGCCTTTGCTCATGGCCTGAAGCCTATTGTTGTTATCAACAAAGTTGACCGTCCTGGCGCGCGTCCGGACTGGGTTGTCGACCAGGTTTTCGACCTGTTTGTTAACCTCGACGCGACCGACGAACAGCTGGACTTCCCGATCATCTACGCTTCGGCGCTGAATGGTATCGCGGGTCTGGATCACGAAGATATGGCGGAAGACATGACGCCGCTGTATCAGGCGATTGTTGAGCACGTACCGGCACCGGACGTTGACCTGGACGGTCCGCTGCAGATGCAGATCTCTCAGCTGGACTACAACAACTACGTTGGCGTTATCGGTATCGGCCGCATCAAGCGCGGTAAAGTGAAACCGAACCAGCAGATCACTATCATCGATAGCGAAGGCAAAACCCGTAACGGTAAAGTGGGCAAAGTGCTGACTCACCTGGGGCTGGAGCGTATTGACAGCGATCTGGCGGAAGCGGGCGATATCATCGCGATCACCGGTCTGGGCGAGCTGAACATCTCTGACACCATTTGCGATCCGCAAAATGTGGAAGCACTGCCAGCGCTGTCCGTTGATGAGCCGACCGTGACCATGTTCTTCTGCGTCAATACCTCTCCGTTCTGCGGTAAAGAAGGTAAATACGTCACCTCTCGTCAGATTCTGGATCGTCTGAACAAAGAGCTGGTGCACAACGTTGCGCTGCGTGTTGATGAAACCGAAGATGCGGATGCGTTCCGCGTTTCTGGTCGTGGCGAGCTGCACCTGTCTGTTCTTATCGAGAACATGCGTCGTGAAGGTTTCGAGATGGCGGTTTCCCGTCCGAAAGTTATCTTCCGCGAAATCGATGGCCGTAAACAAGAGCCGTACGAGAACGTCACGCTGGACGTCGAAGAGCAGCACCAGGGTTCTGTGATGCAGGCGCTGGGCGAGCGTAAAGGCGACCTGAAAAACATGAATCCAGATGGTAAAGGTCGCGTACGTCTTGACTACGTGATCCCAAGCCGTGGGCTTATCGGTTTCCGTTCCGAATTCATGACCATGACCTCCGGTACCGGTCTGCTGTACTCCACCTTCAGCCATTACGACGATGTTCGTCCGGGTGACGTGGGCCAGCGTCAGAATGGTGTACTGATCTCCAACGGTCAGGGTAAAGCGGTTGCGTTTGCACTGTTCGGTCTGCAGGATCGCGGTAAGCTGTTCCTGGGTCACGGTGCTGAAGTTTACGAAGGCCAGATCATCGGTATTCACAGTCGTTCTAACGACCTGACCGTAAACTGCCTGACCGGTAAGAAACTGACCAACATGCGTGCTTCCGGTACTGATGAAGCAACGGTTCTGGTTCCGCCGGTGAAGATGACCCTGGAGCAGGCTCTGGAGTTCATCGATGACGACGAACTGGTAGAAGTTACCCCAACCTCTATCCGTATTCGTAAACGTCACCTGACAGAAAACGATCGTCGCCGCGCGAACCGTGGTGCGAAAGAAGAGTAATTAATGCTCTTGCGATGAAAAAAGCCGCTGAATTTCAGCGGCTTTTTTATTTCTCGGAACTTCAGGAAACATCCTGTTCTGCAATGATAAGCTCTACGTTTTCTTCTTTCAGCAGATGCTTAAAGGAGTTTGGCGGTGGAGCATCGGTAAAAAATGCCCGGACTTTACGTGCGTTGCCGATAGAAACGGCGGCAGATGCTGTAAATTTAGTGTGGTCGGCAATTAACAGCGTGTTGCGTGCCTGTGCAATCATCGTCTTAGCGACAAGGGCTTCATTAACATCAAATTCCAGCAGCGTTCCATCATTCTCAATAGCCCCAATGCTGGTGATCAAGTAGTCAGCTCTGAAACCTTCAATAAAATCTACTGCTCCAGGCCCTACGATGCCGCCATTATGCGCACGTAGTGTTCCTCCGGGCACCATAACCTCGATATCCTGGTTTTTATACAGGATTTGTGCCACACGCAGACTGTTAGTGATGATACGTAAATCACGTCGGTTGAGTAATGCACGGGCAACAGCTTCCACGGTTGTACCAATGGTAATAAAAACGGTACAACGTTCCGGAAGATAATCGGCCACCGCCTCTGCAATTGCCCGTTTTTCCTGAGTCAGCGATAACTCTCGCTGCTCAAAAGCCGTATTCATGACGCTGGATACTCGTCCGGCTCCACCATGATGTCGGGTGATCAGCCCCTGTTCACTTAGTTTACGAATATCCCGGCGCACTGTTTGTGTGGAAACGTCAAGCAACTGTGCGAGCTCTTCGATATTCATATAGCCGCGTTCTGCAATGTAGTGAACAAGCTGATCGTGTCGTGGATTACCAGTGACTTCAATAATGCTCATGAATACTCCTGTACTCTTCCCCTTACATGTTGACTATTTTACGCATAAAGTGACAAAAATGATTCGGTTTGCTCACGATTAGGAATTCCGGCTCGTCCACCTGCCTGCGTACATTTCATTGCAGCGACCGCGCTGGCGAAGCGAATTGCCTGTGCGGTGGGCATTTTCTCTGCCAACGCGACTGCCATTGCACCATGAAAAACATCCCCCGCTCCGGTTGTATCTACTACTTCGATTGAAAATGCGGGTTGCTGACACCGTTGCACATTTTCAAGCCAAAGCGATCCCTCATCGCCCAGCGTAACGTAGACTTTACCATCAGTATGTTTTGTGGCTATTTTCAGCCCTTCTTCGGCATTATCCTGCCCGGTCATTCGTTTCAGGCCTGGTTTAGAGAAAACGGCATGATCGGCAAGTGCTACCAGTGGAGTGATATCCTGCGGAGTCATATCAGCATCCAGTAATGTCATGACGCCAGCTGCGCGAGCCAGAGTAAAAGATTTCAACGTTCCCTCATGCCAACGCACATCGGCCAGTACAATGTCATAACGTGTAAAATCGATCGATTCCAGCCATTGTGCATCGGTATCAAGGTCAGGACTTGGATAGTTGACAATGATTCGTTCTCCTTGCTGATCGACCAGAATTGCCGATTGTGAAGAACGAGCATTGGGATACTGACGACAAAATTCCGTGTTTACCCCCCAGTCCTGAAGTTCTTTAAGTAATGTGTTGCCGCAACTGTCGTCACCGACGCGACCAATAAAATCGACAGCAATTCCGAGCCGGGCTATTGCGACCGCTGCAGTTGCCGCCGGACCACCTCCCGTCTCCAGATATTGATTTGATTGATATTTTCCCCCGCCTTCGGGCAGGTTGCTCAGAGAATAAATACGATCCTGAACGGTAATTCCAACGCATGCAATTCTGGTCATATCTGTTTTGTCCTGTGTGATCCTGTCTTCTTTTGTTCATTTTAATGACATAAATGATCAAATTAGTGATGCGTGTCTTGTTTTTAATCATAAATTACAAATATGCTCAAAAACAGACGAAAATGACTTTTAATTGTAATTATTTTGTCAATCTGAGACAGGAGACCGTTCATGACAACGATTGCATTTTTGGGATTGGGTCAGATGGGTAGCCCAATGGCTAACAATCTGTTGCAAAAAGGACATGTCTTACGCGTGTTCGACGTAAATCAACAAGCCGTCAATGAGCTGGTACAAAAAGGTGCAACGGCTGCCCAAACGCCAGCTGAAGCGGCTAAAGACGCTGATTTTGTTATCACGATGCTGCCAAATGGCGACATCGTTCGGCAAGTTCTTTTAGGTCGCGATGGTGTGAGTGAAACCCTGTCCCCTGATGCGTTAGTTATCGATATGTCCACTATCCATCCACTACAGACTGATTTATTGATTCATGAAATGGAAGAGAAAGGCATCAGCATGATGGATGCTCCTGTGGGGAGAACATCCGTTAACGCTATCGACGGGACATTGTTAATTCTGGCTGGCGGCACACCCGAACAGGTTGAGCGCGCACGCCCGCTTTTGATGTGCATGGGTAATGAGCTGGTGGAAGCGGGTGGTCCTGGTATGGGGATCCGCGTGAAGCTCATCAATAACTATATGAGCATTGCGCTGAATGCATTGTCAGCAGAGGCCGCAGTCCTTTGCGAATCTCTGGGTCTGAACCTGGATGTGGCGATAAAAGTCATGAGCGGTACGGCCGCAGGGAAGGGACACTTTACGACAACATGGCCTGGAAAAGTGCTGAAGGGAGATCTCTCACCGGCATTTATGGTGGACCTGGCCTTGAAGGATTTGCGTATCGCTGTCGATGTCGCTCACCAGACTGGTGCTCCGCTCAATATGGGTATTGCGGCAGAAACCTACTACTCCAGCGCCAGTGAGAACGGTAGAGGCCGTCAGGACTGGAGCGCGCTGTTATCTCAGGTTCGTCAGCAGGCTGGCCGACCAGACTCACTTTAAATTATAAACGTTCACAGGAGTTACTATGTCTTCCCACAATAACCCGTACACGCTGAAAGATATTTCTCGCCCTGGCGGTGGATTTGCCATGCTGGCTGTCGATCAGCGTGAAGCGATGCGCCTGATGTTTGCCGCATCCGGGCATCCCAAACCAGTTGCAGACAGTGTTCTGACTGATTTTAAAGTTGCTGCTACCCGGATCCTGTCTCCTTATGCTTCCGCTGTCCTGGCAGATAAACAGTTCTGCTTCGATCAGATTGTATCGCAGGGGGCAGTGGCAGATTCTTGCGGTCTGATTGTGGCTGCTGATCGTTTTGTTCCCGGTAATGGTATCCCGGTTGATAGCGTAGAAATTGATAAAGCAATTGACCCTCTCAAAGCCCGCCAGATGGGCGCAAAAGCGATGAAGCTGCTGATACTATGGCGTGAGGATGAACCCGCGCAGGCTCGTCTGGCGATGGTGGATGAGTTCGTTCAGCGTTGTCGCAGTGCGGGTCTTGTGAGCATTATCGAACCCGTTGTTCGTCCGCCTCGTTGTGGATGGGAGTTTGACAAGGAAAGCGCCATTGTTGCCGCGGCAACTGAACTCGGTGGGACCGGGGCTGACCTCTACAAAGCGGAAATGCCATTAGGAGGCAAGGGAGATGAGCAGACATTGCTCACTGCGTGCCAAAAACTTAACGATCAAATGAAGATGCCATGGGTCATCCTTTCTTCTGGTGTTGATGCGGACCTGTTTGGCCGCGCAGTACGTATTGCAATGAAAGGGGGCGCTAGTGGATTCCTGGCCGGTCGTGCCGTTTGGGCTTCGGTCATTGGCGCACAGGATCCACACACTATGCTGCGTGATGTTTCTGTTCCACGCCTGCAGCGGCTGGCCGAAATCGTGGATGAAGGTATTTCTCAACGCTAATTCCCCATTTTTAACGCATCTGGAGCAGAACCATGGACAAAATTACCCAGGTATTATTTTCAGATATTGGAAAAGTGACGACCCAATATGTTGAGCTGCCACACCAGGAACTTAAACCTTATGAAGTCCGTATCACCCCTGTGTTCTACGGTATTTGCGGCTCTGATCTGCATGTACTGGAAGGGGGCCATCCGTTTGCAAAACCTCCCGTTGTGCCAGGGCATGAAATTGCGGCTCGCGTGACGGAAGTCGGGAGTGAGGTGACAAACGTTAAACCCGGTGATCATGTTGTTGTCGACCCGATAATGGCCTGCATGGAGTGCCGCGCCTGCAAAGCGGGGCGTTTTAATCTCTGTGAGCCTCCGCAGGTTGCTGGTTTTCGCGCACCCGGATTTGCGCGTTCGCAGCATATCGTTCCGGCGCGGAACTGCCATGTCGCGCCGTCATCTCTGCCATTGAAAGTACTGGCCTTCGCGGAACCGGCAGCCTGTGCTCGTCATTGCGTTAATCGTATGCCGAAGGCCTCTCTGGAAAACGTACTGGTAATCGGTGCTGGCACCATTGGGTTATCTATTGTTCAGGCATTGCGCATTATGGGCGCGGGAAAAATTACCGTCATTGAACCTGATGTCGCGAAACGTGCGCTGGCGTTAAAGCTTGGCGCGGCAGAGGTTTGGGCCCCAGGTGAGCTTGATCCACACGTTCGCTTCACCGGTGCGATTGATGTTGTTGTGGCGCAGGCCACGCTGAACGATGCCTGTACCCGCGTCTATGCAGGTGGGACGATTGTGTGCATGGGGGTACCGAGCGGTCCTCGTGAAATTCCTTTGCCTGGGATGCAGCGTTTCGAACGCGACCTGCTGAATTCCGGTATGTATATCCCGGAAGATTTTGATGCGGTGATTGAGTGGCTGGCGGATGGACGGTTTGACACCAGTGAGCTGGTGACTGACTTATTCCCGGTCAACGATGCGGCGAAAGCGTTTGAACGTGCGCAACAAAATGACTCCATAAAAGTCATGCTCCAATTTGCTGAAGAGTGATGGTGTAACTCTCTGTCTGGCGCTGCATAACGGCAGCGTCACCCTACAACAATGAAAAAGGACACTGCGATGAGTCAAATCACCAGTCCTGCACCGTATTCAATCAGCCGTCCTCAGGACGTGATTGATATTGTTAATAAAAACTCAGCGGTAAATACCAGCGTTGGTATTATTTTTATCGCTCTGGGTGGAATTCTTATTGATGCTTACCAGGCTGCTATGGTGGGGTTTGGTAACAAATATATTGCTGCACAGTTCGGGATTTCACCGGGACTGGCGGCAACCGTCAACGCTTCTGTTTTAGTTGCTGCACTAGTTGGCGGATTATTAGCGAATCGTGTAATTAACCGTTTTGGTCAAAAGCGTGCATTTATTATTGGAATGGGGTTATGCACGATAGGCGCAGCTGCCGTTGCGATAGCTCCCAGTATCTGGTGGGTGCTGGTATGTCGCGTGATAATGGGGTTCGGCCTGGGTATTGATTTCCCTCTGGCGACAAACGCCGTGGCAGAACTTCGAGGGTCAACTTCGAAGAAAACCGGCTCATCAGTGAACCTCTGGCAAATGGCCTGGTATGTATCCACTACGGTCGTTTATCTCGTCCTGCTCCCGCTGCTTCTCTCAGGCGTTGCTGAGGAGCAACTCTGGCGTTATGGGATTTTTATTGGCGCTATTTTTGCCGTTATTATCATGATCCTCCGCTACTTCTTTATTGGCGAATCCGCGATGTGGGCTGCGCGCGTGGGGCGTTATGAAGAGGCTTGCGGCATTCTGGCAAAACGTTATGGGGTTCATGCCCGCGTCGCTGCGCTATCGCCTTCACAAAGTCTGTCATCTGAAAAAACGGAAAATAAGTTCCGCGGTGGATATGGCATCCTGTTCAATTCACGCTATCGCAAACGTACGATCCTTGGCTGTGTCGTCGCCACGATGCAGGCCTGGCAATATAACGCGGTGGGCGTTTATCTACCTCTGACTCTGGCCGGAATACTGAGTGGCGGGCTGACGGGGGCTCTTTCGGGTTCCGCAGTGGTAAATGCCCTTTGTGGCATCACCGGAGGGATGATTGGTTCTCTCATTCTCCAGCGGTTGGGGACACGTCTGCAGTCAATGTATGGATTCGCGTTAGTGACGATTGCACTGCTGGCACTGGGTGCACTGGCAACCACAAACCCATGGCTTTCTTTGGGTTTGCTGGGCGCTATCATTTTCTTCCATTCTGCAGGCCCTGGCGGATTAGGAATGACGATTGCCACCCTCTCGTATCCACCAGCGATACGTCCGACCGGAGTCGGATTTGCGCGAGCTATCATGCGCACAGGGGCAATTGCCGGACTTATCTTCTGGCCCATGTTGTGGGGAGCGCTGAAGACAGAAGCCTTCTATTGGCTGGCGATTGTGCCTTTCCTTGGATTCCTGACATGCGTATTGATTAAGTGGGAACCACTTGGTGCGAATGTGGATGCCGAAGATGCTGAGGTATTGGCAGAACTGGAGAAATAATTATCAAGCGCGTCGATGGTGTCGGCGCGCTTGCTTAACAAGACTCTCCACCTTTGACGTGGTTTGTTCCGCAGATTTCTCGCCGACCTGGAGAGGAAAATTATGGCTGAAAGATTACTGATACCGAGAGAAGGGCTATCCGGCAAAGCCATGAGGCGTGTTGTTATGGGCAGTTTTGCCGGTGCGCTGATGGAATGGTACGACTTTTTTATTTTCGGAACGGCGGCAGGGCTGGTTTTCGCTCCTCTGTTTTTCCCTGACAGCGATCCTTTTATTGGCTTGATTGCCGCATTTGCTACCTTTGGCGTGGGTTTCTTAACGCGCCCGCTGGGGGGGATAGTTTTTGGTCATTTCGGCGATAAAGTCGGGCGAAAGATAACGCTTATCTGGACACTGGGAATTGTCGGTTCCTCAACATTTTTAATTGGATTTATACCAACCTATCATGACATTGGCATTTGGGCTCCTGTCATACTAATGATTCTGCGGCTGATTCAGGGATTTGGCCTGGGCGGAGAATATGGTGGCGCGGCGTTAATGACCATTGAGTCTGCCCCCCTGGAGAAACGTGGATTTTTAGGGTCATTACCACAAACGGCGGCTTCTGTTGGCATCATGCTGGCGACAGGTGTTTTTGCACTCTGTAATCATTTTCTGACTCAGGAACAGTTCCTCTCCTGGGGATGGCGTATTCCATTTTGGTTATCTGCTGTGATGTTGGTCGTGGGGATGTTCATACGGCTTCATACTGAAGAAACCCTGGATTTTAAAAAGCAAAAAACGGTTGTATCACACGAAAAAACGGCGCCCCCCCTCATTGAACTTTTCCGTAAACACCCACGTAATATCCTCCTGGCGCTTGGTGCCAGACTGGCGGAAAGCGTATCGTCAAATATCATTAATGCTTTCGGGATTGTCTATATCTCCAGCCAACTGGCTTTATCAAGAGATATTCCCTTAACCGGTATGCTTATCGCTTCAGCGATTGGCATTGTATGTTGTCCTTTGGTTGGCTGGATTTCAGACCGTGTTGGACAGCGGAAAATGTATCTGTTTGGCGCGGGCTTTTGCGTCTTATTTTCTTTTCCTTTTTTCCTGCTGCTGGACACGAAAAGTACGCTTATTATCTGGTGTAGCATGATTCTGGGCTATAACTTAGGTCCAACAATGATGTTTGCCGTACAACCAACACTGTTTACCCGCATGTTTGGTACTCGTGTTCGCTATACAGGTCTTTCATTTGCTTATCAATTTTCCGCTATTCTGGGCGGAATGAGCCCTCTTATCGCATCCAGTTTGCTGGCGTTAGGCGATGGAAAACCGTGGTATGTCGCCCTTTTCCTGCTTGTCATCTCTGCCCTCTCTTTTATCTGCGTCTGGCTTATCGAGCCACATTCACACAATAAAAAAGACGCGAAAAAACACTTAACTTCTTACCGCTATAGTAGAGAACACTCACATGAAAACTGAATGGAATAACGCACACCAGCAGGCGCTGCAACGTGCTTTTGATACGCCATGGCCAGGTCCAACAGGTGATGTTGTATCGCTGCAAAAAGGGAATATACGTATCCAGGTTTATCCGCAAGATGGCGCCAGAATCACATCGTTGCAGGCATTTGGTTATGAGATTCTGCGTCAATGGGAGCCTCAAAGAAAGGCATTTCAGTACGGATGCTTTCCAATGGTACCCTGGGCAGGTCGACTGGGATATGCAACCCTGAGCGTTGGTGAACAGCGTTATACGTTACCTGCTAATAAACCGCCTCATGCCTTGCATGGAATGGCTTGCTATTCATCCTGGGAAGTCGTGGAGAAAACAGCTGACAGGCTACAGTTACGTATGCTGTTAGATTCACCATGGCCCTGGCGAGGTGAAGTTCGGCAAACGCTAATTCTGGAAGACGATGCCCTGATATTGCGCCTTGAAATTGGCTCAGAGTCCGAAATATTTCCTGCGTCTGCAGGGTGGCACCCGTGGTTTGCTAAACATCTTAATCACTCTACCGGAGGGAAAGAACTGCAGGTACTTTTCCATGCTGACTGGCAGGAAGAACCCGGCAGCGATGAATTGCCCACGGGCAACCGAATTGCTCCACGCGCAGGGCCATGGGATGACTGCTTTGGCTTTTCTTCCGGACTAACGGTCAATTTGCAATGGCCCGGTCAACTGACAATGTTAATGACATCGACTGCGCAAAGCCTGGTGGTCTTTGATAAACAGCCAGATGCCACTTGTGTTAACCCCCTCACTCAGGCACCGAATGAGATTAACGTTGCTCCGCAGTTTGCCAGTCCAGGGGCGCCTTTGGTTATTGAGACGTGTTGGCGATTTAAAAGAGATGTCTAAGGTTAGTCGTAAAAATTAAAGACAGAAAAGCCGCTGGAATCAGCGGCTTTGGGACTTAATGATTTAAATTATTACTGGGCTTTTATGGCTTCATCCGCTGCGCGGATTGCTGCCACTTTTTTGCCAAATAGTATCTGGAGTACCACAAGCAGGCCAAAAACAGGTAGCAACGCGCTCAATGTCGATATTCCCGTGGCGCCTTTAATCAACATAGCACCGGAAGCGATTAACAGCAGAAATACCATGATGCGGAATATTTTTACTGAAATACGTTTGTGAACATACTGCCCCACAATGGAACCAAGAATCATTGTTGGAATGCAAAATAGCACCAGCTTAATTGTTGAAATCGTCAGAATACCGCTGGTGGCGAGTCCGCCAATAATGGCAATGTTATTGGCAGTAAAAAAAGCGTTGAGTGTGCCACGAAATGCCGCCGGTCCCAGGTTACGCAGCATCCCATACATGACCACCGGTGGCCCATTTGTTGAGAATGCGGCACCTAACGCACCAGCAATTGCCCCCATCGGCGCGGCGATCCAGCGTTTGTCATAAACCGGCAGACGCGGAATAAACAGACTATAGAACGAGTAGATAATAATAAAACCGCCCAGGCCGATCTTCATAATATGGTCGGGTAAATATGAGAGCGCATATAGCCCAACCGGAATTCCGGCAAACGAGAAAAGAATGAGAACGGCGGCAGATTTCCAGTCTGTCTCTTTTCGGGATAACCATGTTGCATAAAGCGCGGTTGCCGTACCAACCATCACGGACATGGGCGCCGCCATTTTTAACGGCAGTACCATAGTAATTAATGGCATTGAGGTTAAACCGCCGCCAAATCCTGCGCATATTCCGACAAAGGTATATAAAAACATTACCGCGATGACGATGAGCATTGCGCTGGTATCCAGCGCTGCGCCGTCCGGGGTAAATAATGTGAAGAAATCCATAACGATTCCCTTAGTTAAGTGATAATCCGGCATCAACAATAAAATCCTGACCGGTGCAGCCGCACGACTCCTCTGATGCGAGGAACAGCGCCAGCCGCGCGCAGTGGGTTCCATCCAGGCGGAATTTCAGCGCCTGTAATTCAACGAATTGATTCACCGCAGCGGGATCCAGTTTGGCCCACATGGCGTCTTGTTTGGCGGTACGAATCGCGCCAGGAACAAGGCTGTTCACCCGGATGCCGCGCGGCCCCAGTTCCTGAGCCAGCGTACGGGTAAACCCGTGGATAGCGGCTTTAGATAAGGAATAGCACACGCGGCCTGGGCGTCCTCGCATCCAGTTGATCGAACCCATATTGATAATGCAGCCCGTTCCTTTTTGGGTCATTGCCGGAATCACAGACTGAATGGCAAAGAGATGGTGACGTAAATTCACGTTAATGCGGTTGTTAAAATACTCTTCAGTTAAATCATCAATCGTATGGTGATCGTCACTGCCGGCATTATTGATGAGAATTTCGACGTCACCCAATTCTTCAGCGATGGTGGTGAAACAGTTTTGTAATTGAGGGATATTGGTGACATCACAGAATAAAAATAAGCACCCAAGCTCAATGGCAAGTTTTTCACCGGCCTGTTGGTCATAATCAAGAAAGGCAACTTTAGCGCCTTGCTCTACAAAAGCACGAACATAGGCTTCGCCAATGCCGCTGGCACCGCCGGTAATGGCAACAACTTTGTTTTTAAGGGAGTGGTAAGTCACGTTGATATTATTTTTCATTTTTATTTTCCTGATTAATTTTTAGCATTGTTGCGTACGACTTTATATGTCGCACAAAAATCTTCATTGCCGATGCCGGTTTCTAATCCACGATCGTAAACACTTTTCACGACGTTAACGCCGGGAAGATGTAAAGCGGATTCAATTAACATCGATTTCATAATGTTGACGTCTTTAGACATATTTTGCAGGGAGAATGCCGTGCTGTAATCTTCTGCAATCAGGCTGTTAATTTTACTGTCGAGATAGAAATTGGTGGCGCCGCCATAGGAGATCGCCTGATGAAAATTCTCTTTGCTGATACCGTAATGATCTGCTGCGGTAAGCATTTCATTGACGCTATTTTGAATACCTGCGACCAGGACATTATGTAGCATTTTCATTACCAGACCGCGCCCGTTATCTCCCATGTGTATTTGATTGCAACCCATCATGGCGAGGATATGTTTCACTTTTTCCCATGCGGCTTTATCTCCGCCAATATAAATACCGAGTTCGGCTTTAACGGCGGCGGGGACAGATTTCACCACGGGCGCATCCAGCATTATCGCCCCCGTTTTTTTCACCTGACGTGAAATATCGACAGAAACGGAAGGATCGATTGTCGACATATCCATCGTGATTTGCCCCTTATGCAGATAAGGCATCATTTGCTGGTAGACTTCGCGTACATGCTCAGAGCGTGGAACCATACTGATGACCACGTCAGCATTACGCGCAATATCGGCGATGGACTCTGCGGCCTGGGCACCCGCAATAACCAATCGATTCATTGCGTCCTGGCTAATGTCATAAACTAAAACCGTGCCATCAAATTTCGCGACAATATTTTTGGACATCGCTTCGCCCATTAAACCAAGTCCGATAAAGCCGATCGTTTTCATTGGGTGTTTTCCTTAAATTTGGGTTTATGCATGCCAGCGACGGCAACGTTCAGGGTAAAAATGGCGCCAGAGAGGGGATGCGCCT
Source organism: Citrobacter amalonaticus (assembly GCF_002918555.1). Classification (GTDB taxonomy): domain Bacteria; phylum Pseudomonadota; class Gammaproteobacteria; order Enterobacterales; family Enterobacteriaceae; genus Citrobacter_C; species Citrobacter_C amalonaticus_A. The sequence continues at coordinate 120,665 of NZ_PQMB01000008.1, read as the reverse complement.
CGCACTCCTGGGCGGTCATGTTTTCCCGGGTGGTGGTGATAAACAGCGTTTTCATTTCCGGACCGCCAAAGCAGAGCATGGTCGGGCAACGCACGGGCAGAGCGTACTCTTCCAGTACCTCGCCCTGAGGAGAGAAGCGGGCGATGCGCCAGCCGTCGAAAAGCGCGCTCCAGTAACATCCTTCGCTGTCCATAGCGGCGCCGTCCGGGCGACCATTGCCACGTGGGAATGTCTTCCAGACCTGACGTACCCCCGGCTCGCCTTGTGCGTCCAGCGGCGTTCGATAAATCACGTGATTTGGCGTGTCGCTGGTGTACATCCAGCGAGAGTCTGGTGAGAAGGCCAGGCCGTTGGCGCCCAGAATGTCGCACTGCATCACTTGCATACGCAGGTCGTTATCTACGCGGCACAGCAGCGCGCCGTTGTAATCGCGCGGCCCCCAATAGGTTCCTGCCCAGAAACGTCCTGCTGGATCCACGCCGCCGTCATTGAAGCGCGCCAGGACCGGATTGTTGGGGTTATCGCCAATTTTCCTTTCCAGATGACCGCTCTTGTCGGTAAGCCAGATGCCGCTGCGCAGTGCTACAATAAAGCCGCCGTTCTCACGTAACGCAAAGCATCCCGGTTCTTCCTTAAAGGGAAACACGCGGTGTGTCCCTGACTGAAGCTGGAAGCAGTGGATCTCACATTCCAGAATGTCAGTCCAGTAAAGCGCCTGCTCGTCATGAGCCCAGGTTGGGCACTCTGGCAAATGGCCCACATAATCGAAAAGCAATTCAGGTTTATTCATCGCTGACCATCCGTAATTCCATCCAGTGAGTAAAGGACTCCCCTGGATGAAGGGTTTTCATCGCTTGTTCACTGCCGTTGGCAGGACGTAAATTGATGGCGTTGTTGATGTGGGTGACAGGTTCAATTGCCACGACATTGCGTTCACGCGGGGGAATAAACAGAATGGCGTTGGTTGCCGCAGAGTCGATTACCACGCGAATTCGTTGCTGTGGCCATCTGACCTCTGCCGGGGATTGCCAGCCGGTAAAACAGTTATCGACGGAACCCGGTACGGGAGGTCTGAAGGTGTGATAGCGCCACTGTTCAGGTATGTCGGTTTCTTCGCAGGGCAGGCTGTTCTCGTCGTTTAACCAGACGTGCGAGGCGACAAAACGTATTTCGCTGTGTTCTGCATCGGCAAAGAAGGGGTGAAATCCCAAACCGACCGGAACGATTTCCTGGGCGGTATTGAAGAGCGTTAACTCAATGCGTAGCCGGTCATGGAATAACCTGAATCGTTGCTCCGCGCGATAAGGCCACGGCCAGCTTTCGCTGGCAGGGCTGTGCAGCTCCAGCACAATCTCATCTTCCGCTGTGCTTAATACTTGCCATTCGGTTTGCCAGCCATTGCCATGCAGGGGGTGAGGGTGATCGCCAAAATTGCGTTTTACCCGATGCTTCACCTTATTAAAGGTGAAGCATCCGTTCGCAATACGGTTTGACCATGGGATGAGCGGATAGCTGCCACAGAGCCTGGCTCGCTGTTCTCCTGCCGGGTCCAGAGGGCGCAGAATGTCGTACCCTCTCCAGCGTAGCCAGGCGAGTGCGCCGCCCAGTTCGGGCGCGACAGCAATGTGGGTATCGTCCTGGGTGCATTCGAGCAGACGGGTCATCTCAGTACACCTCGCCGCCGCGAATCTGTAGATCCTCACCACGGATTGCTGCCAGTTGCTCTTTTGCCCGCGCCAGCATAAAGCTCATATCGGAAGCCAGAGCAACAAAGGTGAAGCCCATTTGCTGATACTTATTCGCCAGCTCCGGGTTGCCGCCCACGATGCCGCAGGGGAAGCCAAGGCGCTGACAGGCCTCCAGCCCGCGTTTGATCATCGCCTGAACGTCAGGATGCGATGGATTACCAGGGTGGCCCATGGCGGAAGACATATCACCGGGACCGATAAAGAAACCGGTAATCCCGTCGATTTTGGCGATCTCATCGATGCTGGCGATAGCTTCTGGCGTTTCGAGCTGAAGGATCAGACACAGTTCATTTCGTGCATCCTCAACAAATTGTGCGTTGCCGCCCCAGCCGGACGCGCGGTGCATCGCGGCAAACCCGCGTTTTCCATAAGGGGGGTAATACGCCGACTCCACCGCTTTACGCGCTTCTTCTGGCGTATTGATAAAGGGGATCATCAATGACATTGCGCCGCCATCAAGCGCACGCTTAATCAATACGACATCGTTGCCCGCCAGGCGGTAGAGCGGAGTGATATCTGCATTAACGCTGCGAATAGCACGATCGATACGTATCGCATCAAGTGTATCGACCGCCACGTGTTCCTGGTCAAGAACCAGAAAATCAAAGCCCACGGTTGCCATCGCTTCGGCCACGGTGTCACTGCCGGTCATCATCCAGGTGCCCAGCTTACGCTGGCCGGAAAGAATGGCGTGTTTGAAATTGTTCATTATTTTTCCTTAAAAAATAGGCGGTTCCGGGATATCACTGCCGTTTTGCAGAAAATCGAAATCACACCCTTCATCTGCCTGAGTAACGTGCTGCTGGTAAAGTGCGGACCAGGAACGAGAGAATGTTTGATGAGTCGGTTTTAACGCCGTGCGGCGTTGCGCCAGTTCGGTATCGTCAACCCGCATGTTTAACGTGCCAGCTTCAATATTCAGTTCGACCAAATCGCCGGTCTGTATTAAAGCCAGTGGTCCGCCAACGGCGGCTTCCGGAGCGACATGGAGAATGCAGGTGCCGTAATGCGTGCCGGACATGCGTGCATCGGAGATACGCACCATGTCGGTGACGCCCTGTTGCAACAGCTTTTTCGGAATGGGCAGGTTTCCCCACTCCGGCATACCGGGGCCACCAACGGGGCCAGCATTACGCAAAATAATGACGGTATCCCTGGTGACGTTCAGTTCAGGATCGTCAATCTGATCCGAGAGTTGCTGGTGGGTATCGAAGACCAGCGCCGGGCCGACGTGATGGCGCAAGTGAGGACTGGCGGCAGAGGATTTCATGACTGCGCCGTTGGGACACAGATTCCCGTGCAGAACCGTCAGGGCGCATCCTTGTGAAAGCGGGATCACCGGATTGCTTAAATCGCGGATTGTCTCGTCGTCATAACAATCGGCATTTTCGATCCAGGCGCTGACCGGCATATTGGTCACGCCTCTGGCATCCAGATGCAGGAACTGGCTGATTTTCTTCAGTTGAGCCATCAGTCCGCCCGCGAAGAAGAAATCATCCATCAGCCCCTTGCCTGAAGGAAATAAGTTTGCCAGTACGGGAACCTTATGTGCGATCTCCTCCATATCAGCAAGACTCAACGTAATGGATGCCCGATTAGCCATGGCAATCAAGTGGATCGCGGCATTGGTAGAGCCGCCCAGCGCCATATAAGCGGCGATGCCGTTAAGGAAGTTCTTTTTAGTCAGCCAGCGGGAAGGTTTGTGGTCATACCAGACCATATCCACAATGGTCTTCCCACACCGGGTGGCCATCTGTGGATGGCGACAGTCCGCGGCCGGGATAGAGCTTGCGCCGGGAAGGGTAAAGCCCATGGCATCGGCAATTGAGGTCATGGTGGAGGCCGTGCCCATCGTGTTACAGGTACCGATGGATCGCGTCATCGCCCCTTCCAGCTCAATCCAGTCGTGCTGGGTGATCGCGCCAAGACGAAGCTGATCCCAAAACTTTTTCGTGTGCGTGCCAGCCCCGGTAACCTGACCGTGCCATTTGCCCGTTGTCATTGGGCCTGCCGGGCAAAAAATGGTTGGGATATCCATAGATAACGCCCCCATTAGCAGAGCCGGTGTGGATTTATCACATCCACCCAGTAACACCACGCCGTCAATCGGGTGCTGACGTAACAACTCTTCTGCTTCCATGGCCAGAAAGTTGCGATACAGCATAGTGGTGGGTTTCACCATCACTTCGCCCATTGAAAGAGCCGGGAGTTCTACCGGGAAACCGCCTGCCGCCCAGACGCCGCGCTTTACCGCCTCCGCGCGTTCGCGCAGATGAGAATGGCAGGCGCTCATATCACTCCAGGTGTTAATGATGCCAATAACCGGTTTCCCCAAAAATTCTTCCCGGCCGAAGCCCATTTGCTGGGTACGCTGCCGGTGAGCGAAAGCTCTAATCGTCTCCGGGGCATACCATCTCTGGCTACGCAGCTCAGTAACTTCCCGCCGTACTAAACAATCCTGGTTGAACATCATGATACTGTCCTGTGTGTGGTTTCTTTTTACGGTAGTATCGTAGCGCTACGATAATCAAGTCATGTTTTATGTGAAATGTGATCTTCAGCCCATTTCACCCATGCTTAAGCTTTTTTTTGTTTTGTGGCTTCCAGTTTCGAGGGAAAGACGTTTTTTCTGCCTGCATCGCTGTGTGATAGTTGTGGTAACCACTTCGTCGACGAGGTTATGCTATGGAAATGCTATTTTCTGTCGTGACTTTTTTTCTCTTTTTGTCTTTCGTAGCGCTATATTCATACCGGAAGACAAAGGGGATTTCAGAGTCAGGCGTGGAAGGATTCTTTCTTGCGGGAAGAGGGCTTAGCGGTTATTTCATTGCCGGTTCGCTGCTTTTGTCTAATCTCTCGGCTGAGCAATTAGTCGGTTTAAATGGCAACGCATATCGTTTTGATATCAGCGGGATGGCCTGGGAAAGTACCGCCGCAGTTGCCACCATCATGATGGCGGTCTTTTTCTTACCGCGTTTTTTACGCCGCGGTATTACCACAATGCCGCAGTTTCTGGAGGAGCGCTTCGATAGCGCCACACGGCGAACGGTCAGCGTGATGTTACTCGTGGGATATGCGGTGATGGCCAATCCGTGCAGTCTTTACCTTGGCGCAATTACGATGAATGAGATGTTTGACGTACAACAGCTTTTTCATCTGCCTGACTGGGGCGCTATCGGATTACTGGCTCTGGCTATGGGGGCGGTTGGCGGGCTGTATGCGACTCTGGGCGGCCTGAAAGCCGTTGCCATCTCTGACACCATCAGCGGCTTGATTTTATTAGTCGCGGCAATGCTCATTCCTGTGCTGGGGTTATTTGCGCTTGGCGGCGGCTCTTTTCTTGCAGGTGGGAAAGCGTTGTTAAGCCATCCGGAACAGCTCAACGCGATCGGAAACGCCCGTTCGTCAGTGCCTTTTAGCACCATTTTTACCGGTATGCTGTGCGCCAACATGTTTTACTGGTGTACCAACCAGATGATAATTCAGCGCGCGCTGGGAGCTAAATCGCTGGCTGAAAGTCAAAAAGGCGTGCTGCTTGCGGGTAGCATTAAGTTATTGGTACCACTGGCGATGGTGCTGCCTGGGCTGATTGCTTTCAACCTCTTTGGACCGGTTTTTACTAATGTCGATTACGCCTATCCGGCGTTGGTTAAAGCGGTGATCCCCTGGTGGTTGATTGGCATGTTCGCCGCTGCGATTTTTGGGACGGTGATTAGCCATTTCAACTCTGTAGTAAATTCAAGCGCCACGCTGTTTGTGATCGATCTGTATGCCCCTTTGACGGGATGTCAGGATGAGAAAAAACTAGTGCGTGTCGGCAAAATAGCCTCCGTTGTCGTCTCGCTTATATCGATCGTGATAGCCCCTCTGCTGCTGTGGAGCCCTAACGGAATTTTTGACCTGATGCGCCGCTTTACCGGTTTCTACAGCATTCCTATTATCACGATTGTCCTGGTGGGTTTTTTAACCCGAAAAGTGCCGGCACTGGCGGCAAAATGGGTGCTTGGCTTTCATGTCATCGCTTACGGGCTATACACTTTTGCCGGGGGTGAAAAATGGATTCCGCTACATTTTATCCACATCATGGGCATATTGTTTCTGATTGAAACAGCAATGATGTTATTGATTGGGAAAATTGTTCCTGGAAAACGTTATGTGCCGGACTCGCAACCCGCCAGTATCCCTATGCAAAAATGGCGATATGCTCACTGTGTAAGTGTTATTATGATGGCGGTTTTAATCAGTATATTCATCACATTGTCGCCGCTTGGACTGGCAAACACGCAGGGAATTCCGGATTCATTTTGCCCACTGCTGGGGCTGGTCTGGGCGGCTGCGCTGATACTGATTGTGGGATTGGCTCGTCATCATCGTCGACAAGACAGGGTGTTGATTAATGGGAATACGGGAGAGGAATGCGTCAGAGATCGCGTCAAATTGTAAAACTTGATGATGTTGCGCACCAGGCCTGCGTGTCGCCGTCCACGGTTTCCCTGTATATTCGCCAGCCCGACCGTGTCTCGGAGAAGACCGGGAAAAAAATCCAGGCGGCTATCGATAATCTTGGCTACGTGCACAATAAGATCGCCAGCCAGTTTACCGGTGGGCGCAGCTGCAATATGGCCGTGGTTTTACCCTCACTGGCGAACGTGACATTTAGCTATGTTATCCAGAAGATAGAGTCGACGGTCAGCGAACAAGGATTTCAGTTATCCATCGCCTCTCACGATCACAGCCTGGATAAAGAAGAAGAACAGATCCGGGCCATTTTACAGTGGTCGCCCGCCGTCATTGCCATTGCCGGTGCCGATCATAAAGCCTCAACGCTTAAGATGCTGAAAAACAGCGGCGTACCTGTGGTGCAAATGTGGCAGGTGGATGGCAGTGCATTTTCCGCGCAGGTCGGGAATAACCAGGAGCAGATAGGTTATTCGGCAGCCCGGTATTTGCTTGATACCGGCTGTTCCCAACTGGCCTATTTTACGACGCGTTTTGATGATGACATCCGTGCGCGTACACGTTACAACGGATTTTGTCGTGCGCTTGAGGAAAAAGGGAAGAAGCCCTTGCTGGTTGATATCCCGCAAACCCCGAATATCTGGCAGGCCAGCCGTGAAATTCTGATGCAAACGTTGGTAAAAGAACGGGATGTTGATGGAATTTTTTGTACCAGCGATGCGATTGCGACAGCGCTCCTGATGGAAACACAGGCCAGGGGAATCAGGGTGCCCGAGCAGTTGAGCATTCTGGGGTTTGGTGATTTTCCCTCCAGCGCCTGGCTTGCTCCTGTAACGTTATCCAGCATTAAATGGAATGCCGATGAGATAGCGGACAGGACGGCAGAAATGATGCTGAGAATGGCTCAGGATAAGGCCTGGCAAGGCGAAATTATTGATGTTGGATTTGAAATCATGCCGCGTGGAAGTACACGCTTACCGTTTTAATGCGTACTGACTCTGAACCCGCCATCAAGAGCCGCCTGAAAAGGGGGGCTTCTCACATTTTTTATAAATAGATAATCATCCTGGTATAAGTTGGAAAATTCTTAATATATTCCACTTGTTTGCCGTGCCGGGATGGGTTCGCTTTGTTTTATCTTCGTCATATTTCAGGTTGCGGGTGCGGTGACTTTGTTACCCGGCCTTCGGCCCTGCTCCTGCGGAGCCAGCGCAGGCGCTGTTCAAAACGACTGCGCCGTTTTGTCCCGCAACTCGAATTATTTAGAGTATATAAGAGATATTTTCTGCGATTAGCCTGTCGGAATAATACAAATATCGCCATGTAAAATTTAAATTTGTCATTTTCTCTTCACTGGCTATTTATTGACATGTTGAATTATTCTCTGTATCTAATCAATAAAAGGCAATGTCTACCCCATTTTAATTTGACTGATTCTTTATTTTTAAAGAATCACGGGCTTATTTGTCTTCCGTTTTTTATTTAAACGACACTTTGCTGTTCTTTACCTGAAAAACCTTATGGAAAAGGTGGCTCTCATGAAAATCTGTCATTCCATTCAAAAACCGTTTGTCCCGGCAAAGCTTGCGCTTTGCATTACCAGTGCGCTGGCGCTGGGTGGGTTAAGCGGACAAGCCATTGCAGGGTGTAGCTATACCACAACGGTACAACTGTTTTGTGACAACACCACTATCTATCATTACGGTAACCCACTCGGCGGAGATGGCCGGGATTATCGTGGATTTGATGAAGTGCGTATCGATACCACCTTTGATGGTACCACCGCGGGGTTAACGGGTTGGGGTGTTTATATCGACAGCACTGGATATAAATTTAAAAACCTGGTCATCAACACCACAGGCAGCGCGGCAGATGGTATCCACTCTAAAAATGCCGGCGGCAAGCTGGTTGCCGATAATATCTATATTACCGCGGCAGGAAGTAGTGCTGATGGAATAAATATTGGTCGTGAATTACAGGCTGATTATTCAATCGTTGAAGTTACTGGCAATGTAACAGTGGATGCTGATAACGGAATGGGGCTTCGTGCTAACGCGTCAGCGAATAAAGATAACGCTAAGTCAGCAATAATTATTCATGGTGATGCTGATATCGTTACCCGTGGTCCTGGTGGTGCCAATACGGGATATGGCATTTATGCCGGCAGAGATCCTGCGCAATTTACAGGAACCGCAAAAGGCGATGCAAGTATTACGGTTAACGGTACCGCATCAGTCACGACGTCGGGACGTAATGCCCATGCGATATACGTGGCTCGTAAGGGGTTAATAAACCTTAATAACGTGGATTTAAAAACCACGGGGGCGACTGCGCATGGTGTTTATGCGTATTCAACGACGGATTCTGCAACGGCGAATCTTGGCGGTGACAGTAAAATTCAGGTGACCGATAGCGGCGCTTATGCCATTTACGCCTATGGTTCGCAGGCGTTGGTTCGCTCATGGGATTATGCGACTGATAGCGCTGGCTCTGGCGTATACGATATTGAAGGAAATCTACGCGCTTATTACGGCGGTACCATGGATTTGCGGATGGAAGAGGGGAGCCGTTTTGTGGGTAAAACGGATTCGTCACAACAAAATAGTAACGCCAACTATCATGGTACGCTGGATCTGAATATTAAAGGCCAAAACAGCGAATGGACGATGACGGGAACTTCAGTTCTTTCTAACCTGACGTTGAATCAGTCCACATTACGCTATATCGCAGATGGTGTGTCTCGTGACGATCCAAATACCTTTAAAACCCTGACGGTGATGGGTGACTATATTGGTACTGATGCTTTACTGATAATGAATACAGTGCTTGAAGGTAATGATTCCTTAACGGATAAACTTATTGTCAAAGGTGATACTTCCGGTAATACCCATGTGGGTATTAACAATATCGGCGGTATGGGTGAACTCACGGTTGATGGCATTGAAATTGTCGAGGTTGAAGGCAGCTCTGACGGTATCTTTACTAAATTCGGTCGTATTGTGGCCGGTGGCTACGATTATGACGTGGTGAAAAAAGCCAGTAATTGGTACCTCACCAGTCAATTGTCTCCTGTCGACCCGGAACCTGAGCCAGAGCCAGAACCGGAACCAGAGCCGCAACCTGAGCCGCAACCTGAGCCAGAACCAGACCCGGTCGATCCGGTTGATCCGCCAGCCCCCGGGCCTGGTGAGCATCAGTACCGTCCGGAATTCGGTAGCTATCTGGCGAACAACTACGCCGCCAATACGTTGTTTATCACCCGTCTGCACGATCGTCTGGGGGAAACGCAGTACACCGACATGTTGACCGGTGAGCAAAAAGTGACCAGCATGTGGATGCGTAACGTGGGTGGGCACACTCGCTTTACCGATGGTAGTAACCAGCTGAAAACTCAGGCTAATCGCTATGTGCTACAAATGGGGGGCGACCTGGCGCAATGGAGTCGTGATGGTCTTGAACGCTGGCATCTGGGGGCGATGGCGGGTTACGCCAACCAGAAAAGCAAAACGCATAACACGCGCAATGGCTACGCTTCCCGCGGTCATGTGAACGGCTATAGCGTTGGTTTGTATGCCACCTGGTATGCTAACGAAGCGGATAAAACCGGGACTTATCTGGATAGCTGGATACTGTATAACTGGTTCGATAACACGGTGAACGGCGATCGTCTTGCCAGTGAAAAATACAAATCCGACGGTATCACCGCCTCTGTTGAAGGAGGTTATACCTTCCTGTTAGGCGAAAGCGAACGTACCCGCTATTGGATCCAGCCAAAAGCCCAGGCGATCTGGATGGATGTGCAGGCTGATTCGCACCGTGAAAGCAATGGCACTCAGGTGAAGGACAAAACGAACGGTAACCTGATGACCCGGCTCGGCGTACGTGCGTATATGAAGGGGCATCATGTCATTGATGCGGGGAAAGATCGTGAGTTCCAGCCCTTTGTGGAAGTGAACTGGATCCATAACACCAACAATCAGGCCGTTCAGATGGGCGCTGTCCGTGATGAGATTAGCGGCACCAAAAATATTGGCGAGGTGAAAGTGGGCGTTGAAGGGCAAATTAATCCACGTCTGCAGGTATGGGGCAACGTAGCCCAACAGGTTGGTGATAACAGCTACAGCGATACCTCTGCGGTGCTGGGTGTGAAATACAGCTTCTGAGTGTGCGTTGTGAGATAAATGGCGATGCAGGGCATCGCCATTTTTTTCCACGAACTTAAGTTAATCTTTTCGTTGTCCGACACATAGTCAAAGTTCTTCTTTCCCGCTACAGTTATTCATCCACGGCTAGCAAGGAGAAGAACATGCTCTATATCTTTGATTTAGGTAATGTGATTGTCGATATCGACTTCAACCGCGTGTTAGGCACATGGAGTGATCTGAGCCGTGTCCCGCTGGCTTCGCTCAAGCAAAGCTTTACGATGGGTGAAGCTTTTCATCAACATGAGCGGGGAGAAATAACGGATGAGGCATTCGCACAAGCGATTTGCCATGACATGGAACTGCCGCTGAGTTATGAACAATTCTCTCACGGCTGGCAGGCCGTTTTTGTCGCGCTGCGTCCTGATGTGATCGACATTATGCATAAATTGCGTGAGCAGGGACATCGCGTCGTTGTGCTGTCGAATACTAACCGTTTGCACACCACGTTCTGGCCGGATGAATATCCGGAGATTCGCCAGGCCGCCGATCATATTTACCTCTCCCAGGAGTTGATGATGCGTAAGCCAGAGGCGCGTATTTATCAGCATGTCCTGCAGGCGGAAGGTTTTTCTGCGGCCGATACGGTCTTTTTCGATGACAATGCCGATAATATAGAAGGGGCCAACCAGCTGGGGATAACCAGTATTCTGGTGACGGGGAAATCCACCATCCCTGACTACTTCGCGAAGTTGTTATGCTAAAAACCGTTTATCAAAAGGTCAGGCACCACACGCGTCCGGTATGGTCCTGGCTGAAGCTATTATGGCGGCGCATTGATGAGGACAATATGACGACGCTGGCAGGGAATCTTGCCTATGTCTCTTTGCTCTCATTAGTGCCGCTTATTGCCGTTGTGTTTGCTCTTTTCGCCGCGTTTCCCATGTTTTCAGACGTCAGCGTTCAGCTGCGCCATTTTATTTTCGCGAATTTTATCCCCGCGACGGGAGACGTGATTCAGCGTTATATCGAGCAGTTCGTCGCCAACTCTAACAAAATGACGGCGGTGGGTGCCTGCGGGCTGATCGTGACGGCACTTTTGCTGATGTATTCTATTGATAATGCGTTAAACGCCATCTGGCGGAGCAAACGAACGCGGCCAAAAGTTTACTCTTTTGCCGTCTACTGGATGATTTTAACGCTTGGTCCGCTACTGGCTGGCGCCAGCCTCGCGATCAGCTCTTATCTGCTTTCTCTGCGCTGGGCCAGCGATCTCAATACGGTGATCGATAATGTCCTGCGTATCTTTCCTCTGATTCTTTCATGGTTGTCGTTCTGGCTGCTCTACAGCATTGTTCCGACCACGCGGGTGCAGAATCGTGATGCGATTGTTGGTGCGTTTGTCGCTGCCGTGTTGTTCGAAGCAGGAAAGAAAGGTTTCGCGCTTTATATCACCATGTTCCCCTCATATCAGCTCATTTATGGCGTGCTGGCCGTCATCCCGATTTTGTTTGTCTGGGTGTACTGGACGTGGTGTATCGTCTTGCTTGGCGCGGAAATAACTGTCACTCTCGAGGAATACCGCAAACTTAAACAAGCCGCAGAACAAGAAGAAGCAGAGTAACCATGATTGCATTAATTCAGCGCGTAACCCGTGCCAGCGTTACCGTGGAGGGCGAGGTGACGGGCGAGATTGGCCCCGGACTTTTAGTGTTATTGGGTGTCGAAAAGGATGATGACGAACAGAAAGCGAACCGCCTGTGTGAGCGTGTGCTGGGTTATCGAATTTTCAGCGATGCTGAAGGCAAGATGAATCTGAATGTGCAGCAAGCTGGCGGGAGTGTGCTGGTGGTGTCGCAGTTCACCCTGGCCGCCGATACGGAACGCGGTATGCGTCCCGGTTTTTCCAAAGGCGCTGCGCCGGATCGCGCAGAAGCGTTATATGAGTACTTTGTTGAGCGCTGTCGCCAGCAGGAAATGAACACGCAAACCGGCCGCTTCGCTGCTGATATGCAGGTTGCGCTGGTGAATGACGGTCCCGTGACGTTCTGGTTACAGGTATGAGCCAGCTCCCTGTATGGCCGCGGGTAACAAGAGAGAGTACAGCTATGTATCACCTTCGGGTTCCGCAAACAGAAGAAGAATTAGAACGTTATTACCAATTTCGCTGGGAGATGCTGCGTAAACCGCTGCATCAGCCAAAAGGTTCTGAACGCGATGCCTGGGATGCGATGGCGCATCACCAGATGGTTGTGGACGAGGAAGGAAATCTGGTCGCCGTCGGACGGTTATATATCAATGCCGATAACGAGGCCTCAATCCGTTTTATGGCGGTTGATCCCGCCGTGCAAGAAAAGGGGCTGGGGACGCTCATGGCGATGACCCTGGAGTCCGTCGCACGCCAGGAAGGGGTGAAGCGCGTCACCTGTAGCGCGCGTGAAGATGCGGTGGAATTCTTTTCTAAGCTTGGTTTTGTGAATCAAGGTGAAATTACGACCCCGCAAACTACGCCAGTGCGCCATTTTCTGATGATCAAACCTGTTGCCACGCTGGATGATATTTTGCATCGCGGTGACTGGTGCGGGCAGCTTCAGCAGGCCTGGTACGAGCACATCCCGTTAAGTGAAAAAATGGGTGTGCGCATTCAGCAGTACACCGGACAAAAATTTATTACCACTATGCCGGAAACGGGTAATCAGAATCCGCACCATACGCTGTTTGCCGGTAGCCTGTTTTCCCTGGCGACGCTGACCGGCTGGGGGCTTATCTGGCTGATGCTGCGCGAGCGCCATCTGGGCGGCACGATTATTCTTGCGGATGCCCATATCCGCTACAGCAGCCCCATCAGCGGCAAGCCAGGCGCTGTTGCCGATCTGGGGTCGCTAAGCGGAGATTTAGACCGTCTGGCGCGGGGTAAAAAAGCACGCGTCCAGTTGCAGGTGGAACTCCTGGGTGACGACACCCCCGGCGCCATTTTTGAAGGCATTTATATTGTCCTGCCCGCGAAACCTTTTGGTCCATATGTAGAGGGTGGAAACGAGGAGGAGTAGGGCTTTATCTTAAGTGCAGCATTGGGTCCATGAGCAGATGCAGTATACGGATTATAAATACCCCGTAATCCTTGTATACCCGACATCCTGCTTCTAAAGGTCGCTTTATAGAATTATCCGTAGTGGGTTCAGGATAATGTGTGCAGATATACCCGTCATACTGCAACGTGAAGTATGACGGGTATAAGTTCATTACATTAAAGCGAGGATGCATGATGGGAATCGTTACCTGGAGCAAAGCGCATATATTTCACAATACCGATTCAATGGTGAAGCTGGCGTTGAAAGATAGCTATGATATTCAAAAAGTTGAGAGTCATATAGCAAGTAAGCTGAAAACAATCCGTAATTGTGAAAATAACTATAAAGCGGAAAAACTTAATCACTATTTAACAATGCAAGTAAAACTTGACTTAAAAAAAGAATCAATCATACAGCTTTATCACGATGCTAATAACAAGCAGAAAAAAGCTGAAATCTCAACGCCTGTTACTGTTTCTCCGGATTCATTAGCGTTGGCGCAGAAGTCAGAAGCCGATAAGCTGAAACAGGAAATGTTGAACATGTTAGGTTCTCCTGAAGAGATTGCTCATAATTTAAGTGGTTTGAATAAGCATATAAATCATCTTCTTTCTTGTGATACATATCAGAGCGCTGTTGGCATAAATAAAATGAGAAGCGTGACAACCCTGCTGCAAGGACTGTCTGTTACGCAACCGCAAGCGACGTCCTTACTACAAGAGAAAGTCGAAGGGAAAGGTTTTGTCGAGTATGGCGATCCCCAGAAACAGCTTGCCAGTGAGCAGGAATGGAGTGCGGTCAAGACGCACTTAACGAAAATCCAGCTGTGGGGACAAGAAATGCAAGAAACTTATGCTGTCAGAGACTGAAGTCTAAGCCGCTATGGTTGGTATTATATACACGCAGTTAGCGTTGCCGGATGGCGTTGCAAGCACTTATCCGTCCTGGGGAACACAATATTTTCAGTATATTATGCAATTCACCCAGGTCTTAAAGTGGCGCGCCATCAGGCATTTCAGGTTTTGTCATCACCCTCTGATATCTGCCGTTACTCCCCTTCGCCAGGGAACAGGAAAGGGTTAATGGAGCTGCGGGCAAAGCCCTCTTGTTCCATACGCGCGTCCAGTACCAGTGAGGCGAGGTCGTCGGCGACGGCTTCCACTTTGGGATCTTTTTCCTGGTAGAGAATCTTCAGGTATGTGCCGCAGTCGCCGCAGCTTTCGGCTTTGATTGCCGCCTGCTCGTTATCCAGCGACCAGTAGTGCAGATCGCGGCTCTGTTCGCAGTTACTGCATTTCACGCGCACAACATGCCACTCGGTTTCGCACAGGTTGCAGTGAAGATAACGCAGACCCTGGGTGGTGCCAATTTGTACCATGCTGGAAACAGGCATAGACCCACACACCGGGCAGAACTGACGCTGTTCGCCATATTCTGCGCGGGCTTTGCCCGGGATCAGGCTGGCCATTTGTGCCCAGTAGAGCGACAGTGCAGCCCAGATGAACGGCGCTTTATCGCTGCTGACCGACGCGAAATCGGACTCAAACAGCGCGCCCGCCATCAGCTCCAGTTCCTGCCCGGATGCTTTTTCCAGATTCTCGATCACCGCCAGCGCCGGACCGCTCATTTCAGGTTTCAGTTCAGCAATCAGCGAATGCAGTAGCGTCTGCCAGTGCTTATCACGCGGCAGTACGTGGATATCCAGCGGTGGTTTTCCCTGCTCGTTCGCTTCTTTGATACGCGCAGTCAAATCCATCTGTAACGGATGGTCGTACAGCACCACTTCCTGAGCATGGGCGATCAGCGCAGCAAAGCGCAGATAATCACCCAGCGGGTTTTTCTCGGCCAGTTCGCGCAGACGCTCGGCGCGACGGTTATATAAATTTTTGAGCCGGGGGAATAATAACGGCGGGATCATATCCGTCGCGCGCTTCTCGCTCTTTTCCAGCTCATCTTGCGGGATGATACGAATGCTCATTTAGTCATTTCCAGGTTTCAGCAGATTCGGGTACGGTTGCGTCCGCTCTATGATTTGGCGGGCATCACGCACCCGCTCAGGTGAATGTCATTAATGATAACCGCAATCGAGCTACGGGATATACCCATGACATCGCAATGTGTGCGTTACGATACCTGATATCGATACCCCAGACCATGCACCGTTCGGATTAGCTGAGGATGATTGGCGTCCTGTTCTATCACTTTGCGTAACCGGGAAATGTGTTGATCCAGCGTGCGGCTGTTGGGGACATAATCGTAGCCCCATGCGGCGTCAAACAACATGTCTCTGGTAACTACCTGATTTTTATGGTGCTCCAGGCAGCTCAGGATTTGCACCTCCCGCAGAGAAAGTTCCAGCTTCTGCTCGCCGCGCCATGCGCATAACTCGTTGGGAAAAACCGTTAAATCCCCGAAGGGAAAGCTGAGCCTGCTTTGCGGGGCATTATGGCTTAAGCAGCGGCGGGCTATGGTCTTTATCCTGGCCCGTAGCTCGTGGATACCAAAAGGTTTGCTGATGTAGTCATCCGCACCCAGTTCCAGCCCGACAACGCGGTCAATTTCCTCATCCTTCGCGGAGAGAAACACTATGGGGATATGCTCATTGTGTCGACGAATCTCACGGCAAACGCTGTAGCCATCCATTTCGGGCATCATAATGTCCAGCAGAACGAAGTCTGGCATTTCGCGATGATAGAGAGTCAACGCGGCCCGACCATCGGCGGCGGCAATCAGGGTATAACCTTCACGCGACAGCGCATCAACCAGGCCCTGGCGAATATTGGCATCATCTTCCGCAATCAAAATTTTCATATTCTCATCCTTGAGGCAGTATCAGGGTAAAGCGTACGCCGGGATTTTCCGCCGTAACGAGAATTTCTCCCTGCAGGCGCTGCGCCAGCTGAGAGGCGATAGTCAGCCCAATCCCGGTTCCCGAAACCCCTTCGGTGATGGACGACTTAACCCGATAAAACGGTCGGAAAATCATCTTCATCTCTTTCTCCGCGATGCCTGGACCATAATCACGAACGGCGATCTTAATATGTTCCGGCGTGGTTGTTACCTGGATATCAACCTGCTGACCTGGCATGGCATATTTTTCCGCATTACTCATAAAGTTGCTGATAATTTGCGTGATGACGTCGCGATCGGTCTGCAAGGTGAGCTTTTCAGGACAGGTAATATGAATTTTCATTCCCCTGGCCTGTAGGGCAGGGGTAAAGATGTGGGCAATCTCCGTAATAAGGCAGGAAATATCCACCTGCCGGAGATGCAGCTTAGGCGCTCGCGTAAAGGTCAGGATGTTCTGGATAAGCCGGGTTAACCGTTGCCCTTCCTGAGTGATGACGTCCAGGTAGCGCTGTTCTTGCGTCTGTTCATCATCCAGTCCTTCGCGCAGCAGTTCAGCATAAAGCGTGATATTGGTCAGCGGGGTTTTCAGCTCGTGTGAAACCTGGCTGACAAAATCCACCTGCTGGCGCGCCTGTCGCGCGGTGCGGGTGTATTCCCGCCACAGTGAATAGCTCAACAGGGCAACAGCCGAGAGCAACAGAACAATTAACAGACTCCCCCATAGCCAGACGTGCCAGAGAGATGACGTCACACCATAAACGTAGATTTGCCACGTGGTCAGCGGATAATCCAGCGTACGCGAATCCAGCAGCGTTAGCTGATTCAGGTCTGCCTGTGCGTTCTGATAAAGCTGACGACCATTTTCAGTGACCCGAACGATCTGCTGCTCTTGCGGATTTACCTGAATGTTATTCGCAATATCCATCATCAGTTGCACATATGAAAGGCGAAATCCGATGATAGTGTGGCCTTTTTGCTGCCAGTAAATCAGCAGCGGCTCCTGCGTTTCATGGGTCATAAACCATCCGGCCTGCGGCGTTTCCTGCTCACCGTGGGCGATATGGCTGATAAGCTGGCTGGGATCGTTAACCAGCGAAGACAGCTGCTGTGCCCACTCTTTATCCTCATTACTCAGCGGCTGGCGCTCATCGGGATAGAGAAGCTGGTTTTTACGCAGGGTAAACACGGCGGCAATATCGCTGTCATTCTCTTTAAGGGTGCTGAGCGCGGCGGCATCATCTGGTTCGATAAAATCGCTGATAGTATGCAGGCGTGAGGCCTTTTGTTGCAGGAGGCTTTCGATTCCGGCAGCAACACGGGTGGTCTGGGCTTTGGCCTGCGTCTGCGTCTGGTACTGACGCAACAGGACTTCATGCTCCAGAGTGCGAATACCCAAATAAGCAAGCAGAAGAAAAAACATCAGCGTGACGATGAGATAAATCAGCTTGCCTTTGGGCATCCAGCGCTCCTTGTGGATTAGTTCGCTTTCGAACTCTGATTTTGGGTTTTATAGTTTTGTTCTTTCAGTGATTTACGAGACGCTTCTTTACTTTCAGTTTCCAGCTTTTGCAGCAGCTGACGGTTCTCTTCCGCGCTTTCCTGCGCTTTCATTCTTGGCGCCGGTGCGCTGAGCGGCAGAGAGCTTAGCGCGTCAACGCTGCCCATCAGCACCGCTTTCGCTTCATCCATTTTGCCTTCGTCGATGAGCTTTAAAGCCTGCTCGTTCTGGATGGCCGATTTTTGAATTGCCGAATCAACGACCACATCTTCCACCTGCGCTTTTTCTACCTCGCTGGCTAACGCGGTGTATGTAATGGTCATTTTTTCATCCCAGCGATCTTTCTGGCGGGTGGCGAGGTTGTCATAGCGCACATTCACATCAGCCAGTGGTTTGCTCTGTGCCGCGCTGCCTTTCGCCGGAAGCACCTCCAGCATGACATATTTCTCCTGGTTGGCGTAAAGCTGATTCAGTTTTACGGTGACCGTGTTATCGCGGATATTGCCTTCGCGTCCCAGCAGACGTAATGGTTTCACGCTATCGGCCACTTTGATTTCCACCACCACATCCTGGGCGACAACGGACATCACATCACCAAACTCATGGGCAAACGCCTTTTCCAGATCGGCCGTGTTCTGCACAAAAACGTGGTTGCCATCGCTGTATTGCGCAATTGCGGCCATTAAATCCTCGTTGTAGCCGTTGCCGATACCCATCGTTGTGATGGCAATGCCTTTGCGGGCCGCGATTTTGCCCAGTTCCGCCAGCTCGCTGGTTGAAGACGGGCCGACGTTTGCCTGACCGTCAGAGAGCAAAATAATGCGGTTAACATGGGCTTTATCGAGATATTTACTGGTTTCTTTAATACCGCGACTGACGCCAGCAAACAGCGCGGTGCCGCCACGGGCGGTCAGCCGTTCACGGATCTGATGAATGAGCTTTTCTTTATTGCCGAGCTTAGCCGCTGGCACAATGACATCCACGACGTCATCGTAAATCACCACGGAGAGCATATCCTGGGCGCTTAAGGTATTCACCGCCATCACCGCGGCTTCTGTGGCTTGCTCAATACGATCGCCACTCATCGAGCCCGAACGGTCGATTACCAGCGCAAGATTAATCGGGCTACGTTTGGTGGCATTTAGCGGAAACCCTGTCAGGGACACTTTGAGGTAGTTTTTGTCCTGCGTATTTTCCAGTACAACAGGGGAGGCCAGTTCAGATTTTATGGCCACTTTCGGAGCAGTCTGCTGTGCGCCCGCTGTTGTCGCCAGCAAACCTAACGTCAGGGCAGCGAAGAGGTGTTTCAGATTCACGATACGTCTCCTTGTCAAAAGAATCGCTTCCATTCTCATGCGGTCTGCATCCCGTTTGGTCTGATACCTGTATAAAGTTGTCAAAAAGTTGTCAAAAATTCACCGCATCCGCTAAAAAAATGGCGCCGATATACGACGCCATTTTAAGATCCACAAAGCACGACCGCTTACGGTTGGCTCTTATCCTGCTTTTCGCGGACTTCGCGGTACCAGCGTGGATGATGTTTCTTCGCCCACGAGCGGGTAACCCAGCCTTCGACCATCGCAGTAATCGTGCCTTTTACCCACAGCGCGGCGTAAATATGCACCATGATAACCACAATCAGCGCCACGGCGGCAAATGAATGCAGCATTAACGCGAAGCGGATCACCGGGATGGAGAACGCTGGCGCAAAGTACGGACGCCAGATGATCACACCGCTCACCAGCAGCAGAAGCAGGAAGATAATCGCCGCCCAGAACACGCATTTCTGGCCGAAATTATACCGCCCGGTGTCGCCCACTTCCTCGTTGACGACGATCTTACGAATGTTCTTCGCCCAAAAGATATCGTCACGGTTGATCAGGTTGTGATGCCAGTAACGGAAGAACATGATGATGAACGAGGCGAACATGATAACGCCCACGAACGGGTGAAGAATTCTCGCCAGTTGCGGAGTACCCATGATCTGCATCAGCCAGTTGAAGGACGGGAAGAAAAAGCCCAGCCCGCTCACCGCCGCCAGCACGAAGCAGAAGGCGGTGACCCAGTGGTTGATGCGTTCCGGCGCGGTGTAGCGCACGATGGTGTCACGTCTTTTCATTTGCGCACCTCGTCTTTCTCTTCATGCAGATTGTCCTCTTCCTCATCCGCACGGTTCGGACCGACACCGACGTAGTGGAAGATGCTCGCTGCGAAAGTGGCAGCAAAGCCAACCGCTGCCAGCGGTTTCCAGATACCCTTCCAGAACTTCACGGTGGCGCTGATTTCCGGGTTCTCCGGCAGGCCGTGATACAGATTCGGCTTGTCGGCGTGATGCAGCACGTACATCACGTGCGTCCCCCCCACGCCAGCCGGATCGTACAGGCCCGCGTTGTCGTAACCACGGGTTTTCAGCTCGCCCACGCGTTCAGCCGCCAGCGTTTTCATATCCTCTTTAGATCCAAAGTGGATAGCGCCGGTTGGGCAGGTCTTCACGCAGGCGGGTTCCTGGCCTACCACCACGCGGTCAACGCACAGCGTACATTTGTAGACGCGGTTGTCTTCCGGGTTGAGGCGCGGCACGTTAAACGGACAGCCCGCAATGCAGTAGCCGCAGCCGATGCACTGCTCAGACTGGAAGTCGACAATCCCGTTGGCGTACTGAATGATTGCCCCTTCCGCCGGACACGCCTTCAGGCAGCCCGGATCGGCGCAGTGCATACAGCCATCCTTACGGATGAGCCATTCCAGTTTGTCGTTCTGCTCCACTTCCGAGAAACGCATTACCGTCCAGGATTTGGCGGTTAAATCCGCCGGGTTATCATACACCCCGACGTTGCTGCCGATTTCATCACGGATGTCGTTCCACTCAGAACAGGCGACCTGACAGGCTTTACAGCCTATGCAGGTGGTGACGTCGATAAGCTTCGCCACCTCTTCCTGATGCTCCCGCGCACGCGGCGCAGGGGTGAAACCGTTAGTCGCGGAACGACGGATAATATCTTGAGATTGATAAGCCATAAGTCGTCTCCGCTACACCTTTTCCACGTTTACCAGAAAGGACTTGAATTCTGGCGTCTGTGAGTTCGCATCGCCGACGGACGGCGTCAGGGTGTTAGCAATAAACCCTTTCTTCGCCACGCCTTCATAGCCCCAGTGAATCGGAATACCGATGGTATCAATATCCTTGCTGTCGGCCTTCAGCGTGCGGATACGCTTGGTCACCACCGCTTTGGCTTTGATATAGCCGCGGTTGGAGGAGACCTTAACGGTATCGCCATGGGAGATACCCAGTTTATTCGCCAGCTTCTCACCAATCTCCACAAACTGTTCCGGCTGCGCGATGGCATTCAGCAGCGCATGTTTGGTCCAGTAGTGGAAGTGCTCGGTCAGACGATAAGTGGTTCCGACATACGGGAACTTATCGGCTTTACCCAACGCTTCGGCGTCGCCCTTGAAGATACGGGCGGCAGGGTTAGAGATAACGTTCGGGTGCAGCGGGTTCGTACCCAGCGGCGTTTCAAACGGCTCGTAGTGTTCCGGGAACGGCCCTTCCGCCATCTTGTCGAGAGCAAACAGGCGACCCATTCCTTCCGGCTGCATGATGAACGGTCCGACATCGCTGCCGGGTGCGGCGGCGCTGTAGTCCGGAATATCCATTCCACCCCATTTCGCGCCATCCCATTTCAGGATCTGGCGCTTCGGATCCCACGGATTTCCCTGTGGATCAGCGGAAGCACGGTTGTACAGGATGCGGCGGTTCAACGGCCACGCCCACGCCCAGCCCAGCGTATTGCCAAGACCTGACGGGTCTGCGTTGTCACGACGCGCCATCTGGTTGCCTTCCGGCGTCCAGCTACCGGCGAAAATCCAGCAGCCGCTGGCGGTGGTGCCGTCATCACGCAGCTGAGCAAACGAGCTGAGCTGCTGGCCTTTTTTCACGATCACAGCACCGGTTGCCGGATCGACAAGATCTGCCAGCGCCTTACCGTTGTTCTCCATCGCCACTTCTTCCGAGGCCGGTTCATGCGGGGTGGAGTAGTTCCAGCTCATGCTCAGCACCTGTTCCGGGTTGGCGCCGCTCTGTTCGGCGTACATCTTACGCAGACGCAGGAAGATACCGGCCAGAATCTCGCCATCGGTGACGGCAATCCCTGGGGCGTCCGCGCCTTTCCAGTGCCATTGCAGCCAGCGGCCGGAGTTAACGATTGAACCGTTCTCTTCAGCGAAGCAGGTGGACGGAAGACGGAACACTTCGGTCTGGATTTTCGATGGATCAACGTCGTTCGACTCACCGTGGTTTTGCCAGAAGGTGGACGTTTCGGTGTTGAGCGGATCGATAGTCACCAGGTACTTCAGTTTGGACAGTGAAGCAATCGTCTTGTTTTTGTTCGGGAATGAAGCGACCGGGTTGAAGCCCTGGCAGATGTAGCCATTGACTTTGCCCTCTTTCATCATTTCGAAGTATTGCAGTACGTCGTACCCTTTGTCCCATTTTGGCAGCCAGTCAAAGCCCCAGCTGTTTTCCGCCGTTGCTTTATCGCCGTAGAAGGACTTCATCAGTGAGACGAAGAATTTCGGGTAGTTGCCCCAGTAGTTTACCTGGTCTTTCAACAGCGGTTTCGGCGTGTTGGCGGTCAGGTAGGTTTGCAGGTCAGCCTGTTTTTCGTTCGGCAGCGTCAGGTAACCCGGCAGACTTTGCGACAGTAAGCCCAGATCCGTCAGCCCTTGAATATTCGAGTGACCGCGCAGGGCGTTAACACCGCCGCCGGCCATCCCCATATTGCCGAGCAGCAGCTGAATCATCGCCATGGTGCGGATGTTCTGCGAACCGATGGAGTGTTGCGTCCAGCCCAGCGCATACAGGAACGACGCGGTTTTATCCGCGCGGCTTGTTTCTGCAATGTACTCACACACCTTCAGGAAGTCGGCTTTTGGCGTGCCGCAGATATTTTCCACCACATCCGGCGTATAGCGGGAAACGTGCTGTTTCAGCAGGTTCCAGACGCAGCGCGGGTGTTGCAGCGTCGTATCGCGTTTGGCAAAGCCGTTTTCGTCCAGCTCGTAGTTCCAGCTGGTTTTGTCGTACTTGCGTTTATCCGCGTCATAGCCGGTGAACAGGCCATCTTCGAAGCCAAAATCTTCACGCACGATCAGGCTGGCGTTAGTGTAAGCCTCAGTGTATTCGCGGTTATATTTTTCGTTAGTCAGCAGGTACAGTATGACGCCTGACAGGAAGGCAATGTCAGTACCTGAACGAATTGGCGTATAGAAATCGGCCACTGACGCGGTACGCGTGAAGCGCGGATCGATAACAATCAGCTTCGCGCCGTTGTGAATTTTGGCTTCCATCGCCCAGCGGAATCCTACCGGGTGAGCTTCAGCGGCGTTACCGCCCATCACCACGATGAGGTTGGCGTTCTTGATGTCGACCCAGTGGTTGGTCATCGCACCGCGACCAAATGTTGGAGCAAGACTTGCTACCGTTGGTCCGTGTCAGACACGCGCCTGGTTGTCGACCGCGAGCATGCCGAGCGCGCGGGCAAATTTTTGCGTTAAAAAGCCGGTTTCGTTACTGGATGCGGAAGCGCACAGCATCCCGGTGGAGAGCCAGCGGTTAACGGTCACGCCTTCGGCGTTTTGAGCAATGTAGTTGGCGTCACGGTCTTCTTTCATCAGCTTAGCGATGCGGTCGAATGCCTCATCCCAGCTGATTTGTTGCCATTTATCTGAGCCTGGCGCGCGGTATTCCGGGAACTTCAGGCGGCTTTCGGAGTGGATGAAATCCACCAGACCGGCCCCTTTCGGGCAGAGCGCGCCACGGTTAACCGGATGGTCCGGGTCACCTTCGATATGGAAGATAGATGCTTTGGCGTTTTTTGCACCGTCGCCGAGGCTGTACATCAACAGCCCACAGCCAACGGAGCAGTAAGTGCAGGTGTTACGGGTTTCGCGGGTGCGCAGCAGTTTGTATTGCCGTGTTTCCGCGAGCGCTACGCTGGGTGCAAAACCCAGTGCCGCCGCCGTGGTGCCTGCCATACCGCCAGCGCAGATCTTAAAGAACTGCCTTCTGCTGACCTGCATGGTTCACTCCTTGTTTCGACATTGTCACATCCCTTCCACATTCATGAGTGCCGGGGCGTGATTGTTATTTTTCTTTGCGGACGGGACCGCAAAGGTCCAGAATTGGGTCAATTTCCCTCCATCCAGGAGGGGTTTGTGACAGAATACCACAATGTTGGTACGCGTGTTCTTATACGGTTAAAAGAAAGTGAATAAGATACATCCAGAAGAAGTCCATAATGTGACAAATATCACAGGCTTTCGCCAGCTCACCCTCTGGAAACGCGAGGATTTGCAACATCCTCAGCCGGACGAGGTAGCGGAAGAAGTCCCCGTTGCGCTGGTATACAACGGTATTTCCCACGTGGTGATGATGGCTTCGCCGAAAGATCTTGAGCATTTTGCGGTGGGTTTTTCCCTGTCAGAGGGAATTATTGAAAGCCCAGGCGAGATCTTCGGGATGGATGTGGTCCCTTCCTGTAACGGTCTTGAAGTCCAGATTGAACTCTCCAGCCGCCGTTTTATGGGACTGAAAGCGCGCCGTCGTGCGCTGGCCGGGCGAACCGGATGCGGCGTTTGCGGCGTTGAGCAGCTCAATGACATCGGCAGGCCAGTTCAGCCTTTACCTTTCTCCCAGCGTTTCAGCCTGGCAAATCTTGACCACGCGCTAAGACATCTGAATGATTTTCAACCCGTGGGGCAACTCACTGGTTGCACGCATGCGGCGGCGTGGATGATGCCGTCGGGCGATCTGGCGGGTGGGCACGAGGATGTTGGTCGTCACGTGGCGCTGGACAAACTGCTTGGCCGTCGTGCCGCCGAAGGCGCCGCCTGGCAACATGGCGCGGTGTTAGTCTCCAGTCGCGCGAGCTATGAGATGGTGCAGAAATCGGCAATGTGCGGCGTGGAGATTCTGTTTGCGGTTTCCGCAGCGACGACGCTCGCCGTTGAAGTGGCCGAGCGCTGCAACCTGACGCTGGTGGGTTTTTGCAAGCCGGGCAGGGCGACGATTTATACTCATCCCCGGCGTCTTACCGCTGAATAAATAATTGTCAATTAATTTGAATGAGATGGGCAAATCCTTCCGCTTTTAGTTGCCTGAGTATCAGCCTATGATTTATTAAATCAAGGCATAGTGCCTTACTCAAACAACAAAACTAAAGGGTTTATACCATGAAAAGCATCAAAACTTTTGTCGCAGTCATCGCTCTCGCTACTTCTTTCGGTTCTTTTGCCGCCCAGTCAATTACTGCTACCGGCTCCACGCTGGACAGCGCTGAAGCAAAAATTGCGGCTCAGGCACAGCAGGCGGGCGCCAGCGATTATAAAATCACCTCTGCTTATACCGGTAACCGCGTGCACATGACCGCTGAACTGCTGAAATAACAATATCGCCATTGTCGAAGTAAGCGCCTCAGGGGCTGATGCCAACCGTTTAAGAGATAACGGAGAATTTTTAACAATGGCAAAGGGTTCCGTTCACCATATGTTCATTGTTTCTCTGAAACCCTCATTCCCGTGAACGGGCAAGGGAGGCTCGCCGCCGCCTCCCTTGCAACCCAGGCTCCCGGCAGGGAAAATCGCCACTTCGTGGTCCATTCGCCTTATGTCGTCTTCCTTCGGGTCGGGGACGAGCCTGCGTCCATGCAGGCCGTCCCCTCCGCCCGCATCCCTGCGGGCGGACCCGGTCATCCGCCAACGTCTCATCGATTTTCATGCCGGACCAGGCCCATCGCTTCAGCACGCTGACTTTCAGTTAAATCCGTTTCGCTTTAATAAAAATACAGACCGCACAAGGGGCCAGGTGTGGAACAGTCCGGCTGAAAATTGCCGACGTGTTTCCGTAAGGCCGGGAGAACCCGCATGGATGCGGGTTCAGGGCGCGTTTTGCAGGGTCGCTACATCGCGCCCGGCCCGGTAGCCTGGAGGAATAAACGGAGGGTATCGCGAAGCGACAATTTTCCTGCCGGGAGCCGGGATTGTTAAGGGTGCGGCGATAGCACCCTTAACCCGTTCACAGGAGCAGGGATGTCAGAAAGGCGCAGAACATGACGTGAACGGAATAATTAACCGAATCCGGCATATTGAGTCTTCCCCGCACAGGGCTTTGCGGTTAATCAATCCTTAAGTGACCCGCATCACCCCCTGAGGCGCTTTTGTTGTCGGCTATTACTGTTTTAACAGCGCAATAAACGCCTCATGCCCATTTAATCCGCAAATAGTTTCTGCCGGATGGCGGTACAGCACGCTGGCCAGATAGCTGAATATTTTTAACTCATGACGCGCATCGGCGGCGGCACAGGCAATCAACACATGGCTGACCGGTTCATTGTTAACCTGCACGGGATGGGCCAGGGTGACAAAGAATCCGCGAAAACGGCGCTCCTGTTCACTCCAGCAGTGGGGGATGGCCAGGTGATTGACAATCAGGTTCTCACCTTCACTTTCACGGGCGCAGATGCGCTGTGCTTCATCCTGGGTAATATGCGCCTGAGCCATGAGCCGGACGCAAATTTGGCGGGTGATGCTGAGCCAGCCTTCTTCCGGGGTATTCGGATAGTGGAAACTGCCTGATTCAGAAAAGAAACGCTCCGGCTGCTGGCGAATAAACGCCGTGGCGAGATAGCTTTTAATCTGCTCTGTGCCGGAGGCTGTAATGATGTTTTTAATGGTCAGGACGTTTCTTGAGGAATCGTCCAGCAAATAGTGGCTGTTATTGACGATCAGCAGTGGCTCAACCTCCTGACTGATGGCCTTCACCTCACCGGGATTTCGCGCAATCATTACCCGACAATTCAGTACGTCGCGCTCAATAGCCTGCTGATTAATGGTGGCAATGGCGTTCTGATCGGATAACAAAATGATCGGCTGACGCTCATTTTGATGCCGCTCCAGGGCACAGGCAAAATAGAGCCCAATCAGGTCACTGTCGAATAGCGGAATATCTAACCGTTCGCGCAGCAGGGCGATAAAGCGCAGGCTCATATCGAAGGCGGCGGGCCAGGCTGCTTTCAGGTTATTCATGCTGCTCTGGCGATGTTCCGGTATCCACAGGGGGGCTGAAACACACCTCAGTAAATGTCCGGTGATGTTATCGGTCAGCTGGGTGTCGATAATATTCAGCGAGGCGACGCCAGGTATGCTTTGTAACAGAGAAACCACGACATCGGTGGAAATGGTCATTGCCTGCCGCTGCCGGTTTTCCAGAAGACCAATCAGCGTTGCGCACGCGCGATCGCCCAGATAGATCCCTCCCTGCTCCACAACTTTTTTCAGCGTGGCATGTCGACATTCCGGCCCTGCGGTGGAGAGCTGATTACGCAGGGCATAGACCGCCAGTACCAGACTGGCAAGATATTCTCCGGACATCAGAGGAAACTCATCCAGGTGTTCGCATGCCGCGCTAAGCCGCTCGATGTTGTCCCGGGTAATGCCCGGTAGTGGAATCAATAACGGATCTTTTTTAAGCAGATTCGCCAGCAGGATAAGGCGTTTTTCTTCTGGTTCATCAATAAAATGACCGACGCCCGGCCGGCTGGCCAGGCAAAATGCGCGCTCATAGCGCTGCTTCAGGCGCGGCAACCGCTCTGCAACCCAGGTTTCGGGCAGGTTGAGCGCAGAGGCCAGCTGTGCCCGGGGCGTGAAGGTGTTCAGCAACAGGAACGCCAGTAACCGATCATCATTATCATGACGTTGCAGGAGCTGGAAAAAGCTGCGCCTGTCGACGATTTCCAGCTGATAGCCCGCGCTGCCGCCGGGTTGAATACGGGCCTTACCGCTGAGCGTGAAGTTGAGATAATCAATATCGCGCAGGATAGTCCGGCTCGAAACACCAGTTTGCCGCGCCAGCTCGCCCAGCGAGCATGGCTGCTGTTCGAGGCTGTCCACGATGGCTAACTGGCGCTCGTTTAACATTAACCCTCCTGGCGAAAATCGGTGAAGGACTTCACTTTTTCCACCGTCAGTGAGGTCAGCAGTTCGCGCACCAGCGTAAACAGCGCATCATAATCTGCGGCGGAAATCATACCGCTGTTAGCATGCAGATAGCGGGTGGGCAGGCACAGCGCGGCGACCGGACGCCCGCCGCCCATTACGTTATAGCGCCCGCCGTCCGTTGCCCCGGTTTTCATGGTGCAAAACTGCAAGGGGGCGTCGCTTTTTTTCGCGCTCTCTTTTAAGGCCGCGACCAGCTGCTGACTGGCGAAATAGCGTTTATCAAACAGCATCAGACCTGGTCCTTTGCCCAGCCTGAGCGGATATTTAATGCTGTCGATACCGGGCACGTCGCCGGCGACGGCGGTATCCAGCACGATCACCACGTCAGGTTTGATATGCTCCGCCGACGTTTGCGCCCCGCGCAGGCCAACTTCTTCTTCAACGCTGCCAACGCCGTAGAGAGTGATTTCGGGGTTATCCACCGCCTGTAAAAGTTCTGCCATCAGGGCGCAGCCCACCCGGTTATCCAGCGCTTTGCCGACAATCTTATCTTCTCCCCAGCGGGCAAAGTTAGCCTCCGGGCTGATGAAGTCGCCAATCGCAATGCCACGTTTTTCCACCTCTTCACGGCTGTTCGCACCCATATCAATGAACATTTCGTCAAATGTCAGCGGCTGCTGTTTCTG
Organism: Citrobacter amalonaticus; assembly: GCF_002918555.1. Lineage (GTDB taxonomy): Bacteria > Pseudomonadota > Gammaproteobacteria > Enterobacterales > Enterobacteriaceae > Citrobacter_C > Citrobacter_C amalonaticus_A. The sequence continues at coordinate 92,216 of NZ_PQMB01000008.1, read as the reverse complement.
CTTGTCCGTTAAGGCATGAGGGGCGACGGAGCCGATAACGCCGGGTACCTTCACGCCGTTGCGGGTACGAATGGTGACCCGGTGGTTCAGCATCGACTGGCTCCACCAGCCGCCAATGGTGGTGAAGCGCAAAAAGCCAGCATCATCGATATGGGTTACCATAAAGCCGACTTCATCCATATGGCCCACTACCGCCACCTTCGGCCCGCAGTTGCCTTTGCGGGCGACAAAGCTGCCGAGACCGTCAAAAGTGATTTCATCCGCGCAGTGTTCCAGCGTGTTAATGAGGAGGGTGCGAACTTCCTGCTCATCACCGCTGACGGCGCTGGCTTCACATAATTGCTGAAGTAACTCAATGTTCATGGGCAAGCTCCTGTTGCGCGGCTTTACGCCTTAGCCACAACCCTTTCAGAATGATGATTAACGAAATGTTCAGCGCCAGACCCATCGCCAGCACCAGATAAAACGACCCCACCGGAGACATCAGGCCAATCAGCGGGTCAAAGATACCTAACCCCGGCGCGAGACGTTTGATTCCGAAGGCGATCACCAGCATGCCGGTAATGCCGCCGGAAAGCGTATTGGCGGTAATCATCGGCAGTGGCGCAGCCAGTGCGTAAGGGATCGCCGGTTCGGTGGCGACGGTTGCGCCGACCACAATCGCGCTGCTGGCGGCGGCTTTCTCCAGTTGGGTAAACAGCTTCGGTGCCAGATAAGTGGCGATACCCGCCGCGACGGGCGGCATCAGCGCGACCACGCCGACGATGGCGTACCAGTCATAGATATGTTTTTCCAGCAGCGAGAAGCAAAAGAACCAGGCGGTTTTATTGACAGGCCCGCCCATATCAAATGCCAGCATCGCACCTACGAGGAAAGCCGCGCCCATTTTCATTGAGGGGGGAATGGTATTCAGGAAATGCAACAGGCCGCCCATAAGATCGGACATCACCGGCCCGATGACGTAATAGGTCAGCACGCCAAACAGCAGCAGGGTGACAAACGGGATCAGCATTGAACCGAGCAGCGGCTGAAGCGCTTTGCCGAGGCGCACTTTGCGAAACCACAGCACGAAGTAGCCGATCGCCAGCCCCAGCACCACCGCACCGAGAAAACCCGCGCCCGACTGAGTGCCGAGCAGACCTTTATCATTGGCCAGATAACACACCAGGAATGCCGGAGCAAACGCGGGTTTGTCTGCAATCGACCACGCGATATACGCGCCCATAATCGGGATCATAAAGGTGAAGCCCAGATAGCCGATGGATTCGACAATCCAGGTAAACGACGGCGCGCCTTTCGACATATCGGTATAGGGTAAGCCAAACTGCACCAGCATATTGGCGATAGCCACCAGAATACCGCCGCCGATAACAAACGGCAGAGCCGCAGAAACCCCCGCCATCAGGTGGCTCATCACGCTGCCCTGTTGCACATCTTGTTTACCCAGCTTCACGCCGCTGTCTGCGGCAAACAGCTGTGAATGAGAGGGTAACCGGGTAAAAATCTGGTCGATATTCTTCAGCGCCTGGGAGATGGCGATCTCAAACACCTTTTTCCCGGCGAAGCGTGCGCGATCTTCACCGCTCAGGCCGCGACCGGTGGCCAGAATAACGTAATCGGCAGCGGCAATCTCTTCACTGGTCAGTCGGTTTTCGACGCCGCTTGAGCCCTGGGTTTCAACTTTAATCGTATGGCCGAGCGAGCGCGCTTTTTGCTCCAGCGCTTCTGCAACCATGTAAGTGTGGGCAATACCCGCCGGGCAGTTGGTGATCGCCACTAAACGTAAGGATGACTCCATAGCCGCTTCCCTATGAGGTTAAGGTCTGATTTAACAAAGTGAGTACCTGACTGACATCACCCTGTTTCAGTTGGTTGATAAAATCCTGGTGGATGATTTTGCGGCACAGGGTGCCAATGATTTTGACCTGGGCGTCCTCGCCGGTTTGCGGCACGCCGAGGCAGATCCAGCAGTTGACGGCTTCGCCATCGCTGGCCTGCCAGTCAACCTGCTGGTCTTTACGGGCGAACAGAACAAAGGGGTGTTTCACGCAGGCGCTTTTGCCGTGAGGGACGGCGATACCCGAACCAAATCCCGTAGAATGCAGTTTTTCCCGCATCAGGAGCGTTTGCAGGAAGGCGCTGCGGTCAGAGACGTAGCCATTTTGAAGCGCCATATTCGCCAGTTGCTTGAGGATGGCATAAACGCTATTCCCCTGAATATTCAGGTCAATGCAGTTAGCTGTAAGGGCTGTCATAGTGGGACTCCGTTAAAAACTGTTTAATTGATTTTAACGGTGAACCGGTGAAGAGATGAGCGGCAATATGTCAGGGGGGAGTGACAATTTGAGGCAGAGTTAGCGCCTGTTTTTGTGGGGTAAAACACATAACGCTACAGGTAATTACCCTGATGAATATTTCGCCAGGGTAATTATATTTTTAGTGTATGCCCACCATTCGTAGCAGTGCGGTTACCACCGCGGCGGCAACGATCACCAAGATTAGCGGCATTTTGCGCCAGGCGAGAAATACCGCAAAAGCCACGCCGAGCACGCGCGCCATTCCGGCAAAATTCTCTCCCTCGTAAAAAGTGGTTGCCAGGGCGACGGAGAACAGTAACACCGTTGCAGCATCGGAAAGCAGCGCCTGTGAGCGTTCTGAGAACGCTAAACGGCTTCCAAGCTTAGCTCCCCCTAAACGCATTAAATACGTTCCCAGAGATAACATGGCGATCCCAACGATAAACAGCGTCATATTACCCATTATTTTTTCCTCGTCAGTAAGCCAAGCAGGGAGAGCAGAACCGGTAGCCCCACCGGGGCAAAGGGGACGGCGGCAAGCGACAGCGCCGCGCCGCTACAGGCGCGGACCAGCGTGGTGCGGTTTTTAAATGCCGGGACAACGAGTGCCAGTAAAATTGCCGGGAAAACCGCATCCAGCCCGATCGTTTCCGGCGCCGGGAGCAGCTTGCCGACGACAGTACCCAGCAACGTTCCCAGCGGCCACAGGATCGCCACGCCAAGGCCGCACAGCCAGTAGGCGGCTTTACGCTGCTCTGGCGTTTTTTGCGACAGACCGAACACCACGCTTTCATCATTCATGATATGGCAGCCAAAAAAGCTGGCGGTGCGTGTGCCGACCAGATCGCGTACCGTCACGCCAAACGGGATGTGACGAGCGTTAACCAGCAAACCGGCCGCGGCGGCTGCCAGTGGATTACCACCGCTGGCGACAATGCCGATAAACATAAACTCGGACGCCCCGGCCAGTACAAAAATGGAGAGTACAAACGGTACCCAAATGGGGAAGCCGTAGGCTATTGCCAGCGAGCCGTAAGACATGCCGACAATCCCGACGGCCAGACACACTAAAAATATTGCTTTGACGGTGTCTCCTTTGAGACATGAAAAAGGGTGTTTCATACTCTTTAGCCATATCGAACGAATTTCCATTATAATGAACGTAGAAAATTTGTTTTACAAGGCGAACGATTCGTTCGATATAAAAAACATGGAGTCGTGTATGACACAGCCCATCAGTGTGATTGCCAAAAGTCTGGTTCGTGAACGTCAGCGTACCGGCCTGTCGCTGGCGGAAATCGCCCGACGAGCGGGAATCGCAAAATCCACGCTTTCTCAGCTGGAAGCGGGTAATGGCAATCCCAGTCTGGAAACGCTCTGGTCACTGTGTGTGGCGTTAGATATTCCCTTTGCGCGCCTGATGGAACCGCAGGAGCAAAAAACGCAGGTGATTCGCCGCGGCGAAGGGACAAAAGTCGTGGCCGAGCAGGCCCACTATCAGGCCATTTTACTGGCCGCCTGCCCACCGGGCGCGCGGCGGGATATCTATCTGCTGCTGACGCAGCCGGGCGCGGATCGTATTTCACAACCGCATCCACCGGGATCGGTTGAACATATTATCGTAACGCAGGGTAAGGCGATGGTGGGATTGACGGAAGCGCCGGAAGAGTTAGGTGAGGGCGATTATATTTGTTACCCCGCCGATCAAGCGCATATCTTTAAAGCACTGGAGCCTGACACTCAGGCGATCCTGGTGGCTGAACAGAATTAATTGAACGTTTATTAAATAAAAGCGCAGCGATTATCGTTCGCGCTTTTTTATTATTTGTAATTATATTTCGCTGTGAACCATATAAAATTGTTTTTATTATTTTGTGTTAATTTCAGCACTAGTGTTATATCCCTCACATTCTTAAAAATATCCACGTTACACATAAAAATCAGTATGATAATAAATATTAGCCTGTACTGGTGCCACGTTTTAATGTTCTGATTTTATTTCAGTCATCGGCATCGTATTACCTATAAAAATAATTTTTTTTTGATTTGCATATTGCGCGTCTTCCGGTCGGAAGACGTTGGGCGTTCTTTATTTCAAGGAAAGCAAATAATGAAGAAATCGACGTTAGCTTTAGCAATCGGTCTATTATTAGTGGCAAATAATGGCTTTGCTAAAACGCAAAAAATGACTCTGGAACAGCGGCTCGAACAACTGGAAGCCCGGCTGGAAGCAGCGGAAAACCGTGCGGCAAAAGCGGAAAATCAGGTGCAGCAATTGCAGGTACAGCAGGCTGCGGAGATCCAGGAAATTAAAGTTGCTCAGGGGAATACGCCAGTCAACGGCACAACGCCCGCACAAGAGACCAAAAAGAACGCCACCACTCCTAACCTGGTGCTCTCCGGCTATGGCGATTTGAAAATCTACGGCGACGTGGAATTCAATATGGATGCGGAAAGTCGCAAAGGAACGCTCACCAGGCTCAACGAAGATAATACGACTGAACAGTGGGATATGGATGGCCGTATCCTGATTGGTTTCGACGGAATGCGTAAGCTGGATGACGGGCGTTTTGCGGGTTTCTCTGTGCAACCGTTGGCGGATATGTATGGCAAAATGAACCTTGATGATGCTTATTTTAACTTCGGTCAGGAAAATGACTGGAAAGTAAAAGTCGGTCGTTTCGAAGCTTACGATATGTTCCCGCTGAATCAGGATACCTTTGTTGAGCATTCCGGTAATACGGCCAACGATTTGTATACCGATGGTCAGGGCTATATTTATATGATGAAAGAGGCTCGGGGCCGTTCCGATGCTGGTGGTAACTTCCTGTTAAGTAAGCAAATTGATAACTGGTACTTTGAACTGAACTCGCTGATTGAAGACGGTACATCGCTTTATGCCGACGGTGATAATGTTGCTGCTGAAGGGCGTACCTATCATGGCCGTGAGATGGTAAAAGAGAAAAACGTTGTCTACCTGCGTCCTGTTGTTTCCTGGTCGCCAATGACCGAACTCTCTTTCGCAGCAGCAATGGAATCGCAGGTGGTAAATAACGCCTACGGATACACCAGTACCGGTGAGTTTGTCGATCAGTCCGATCGTACCGGTTACGGTTTAACCATGACGTGGAACGGTTTGAAAACCGACCCGGAAAATGGCGTGGTGTTCAACCTGAATACCGCTTATCTCGATGCGGATAATGAAAAAGACTTCACTGCTGCGGCCAACGCCCTGTGGAAAAACTTCGAACTTGGTTACATTTACGCGCATAACAAAATCGATGACTTTGCGGAGGGTTTTGTATGCGATAACGACTGCGTCATCACTGATGAAGGGACTTACGATATCCATACCGTCCATGCTTCTTACCTGATCCCGAATGTGATGGATATGCAGAACTTTAATATCTACCTCGGTACTTATTATTCCAAAATCCAGAGCGATGAGAAAATTTCCAGTGACGACGACCGTTACGGCGCGCGTCTCCGCTTCAAATACTTCTTCTGATTTTCTGTTCTCAGGCGCCTGGATTCAGGCGCTTTTTTCTTAGAGCCTGGTCATCAGGCTTTTATTTTTCCACCCGGTTATTTTTGATTTTGAACTTGTCGGCGCGGTTGTCGCTACACGAGTCGTTAAATGCCGTCCCGTCTTCCAGTTTGGTGACGCCGGAGACTTTCAGCATCGGCAGGCCTGAGCAGGTGCCGGGTCGTGGGGCAATGACGTGGGTGACAAAACGAAAGTAATGCTGCTTACGGGAGAAAAAGGTTTCCTCCCCGTCAGGAGAGGAAACAGAGCGGTTAAGGCAGATAAAACACGTCTTTTAACTCAGCGCTGACCGGGCTGTTGTCCGGATTGGCGGGCATAACGTCACGCATATGTTTCCACCAGCGCTGGCAAACATTGGTGCTGGCAACGGCGTTCCAGCGCTCTTCTGACTCAATCTCGACGGTGGCGAACAGCAGGTTGCGTTCCTGGTCGAGATAAATCGCGTAATGGTGCGCACCGTGGGCCTTCAGCACGGCTTCCAGTTCCGGCCAGATGGGGTTATGGCGGCGCTGATACTCAACGTGCGCGTCGGCATTCACCTGCATCACAAAGGCTTTACGGATCATAACGCCTCCAGGTACAGCTCGCGGACTTCATCGCGGCTGGCAGTGCGCGGATTGCATGGCGCGCACGGATCGGCGAGGGCTTTGTCCAGCCAGCCTTCGATATCCTCTTTGGTTACGCCAAGCTGGCTGAATCCCGCCGGAATTCCCACGCGTTTGCTGAGGGCGCGAATCGCGTTGATCGCCTCCATGCTTGCCGCTTCGTCGCTCATCCCGCGGGTGTCCACTCCCATTGCCTGCGTCACGCGGGCAAAACGGGCAACGGCGTTCGGGCGGTTAAAGTTTTCGATAATCGGCAGCAGGATGGCATTGCAGACGCCGTGCGGCAGGTTGTGGGTCGCGCCTGGCTGGTGTGCCAGCGCATGAACCAGTCCAAGACCGGCGCTGTTAAACGCCATCCCTGCGAGGTACTGACCAAACGCCATTTGTTCGCGGGCTTCGAGGTTATGACCGTCGTCGACCGCTTTTGGCAGCCACAGGTTGATCAGGCGAATCGCTTCCAGCGCGTTGGCATCCGTGAGCGGATGCGCGCCGACGGAAACATAAGCCTCTACCGCGTGGGTCAGGGCATCCATACCGGTTGCCGCCGTAACGGAGGCCGGAATTTCCAGCATCACGCTGGCGTCATCCACGGCGATATCCGGGATGATGTTCGGGTCGATGATCACTTCTTTCACCTGACGCGCAGAGTCAATGATCACCGCGTTGCTGGTCATCTCCGCAGCGGTACCCGCGGTGGTGTTAATGGCCACCAGCGGAACGCCCGGATTTTTCACTTTGCCCACGCCGGAGTAAGCCGTTGAAGGACCGGGGTTAGCGGTCAGGATTTTCACCGCTTTGGCGGTATCAATGGGGCTACCGCCGCCGAAGGCGATAATGTAGTCACAGGCGGCGTCCTGGTATGCGGCGAAGCCTTTCTGGACCAGCGCTTCGGTCGGGTTCGGGAACACCTCATCGAACAGATGGTAAGACATCTGATGCTCATCCAGCGCGGCGAACAGGCTGTCCAGCAGGCCCAGCTTCACCAGCTGACCATCGGTGACGATCAGCGCCTTACCCCACTGCTTATTCGCGACGAGGTTAACCATATCGCCGATGGCTCCGGCGCCATGCAGGCTGATTTTTGGCAGTGCCAGCATAAAGCTCATAAACATTTTCCTTTGCGTTATCGCCCGATGGCGCTGCGCTTATCGGGCCTGTCAGACCGGATAAGGTAAAACCGCCATCCGGCGTTGGATTGAGGCGATCTACAGCGCGATGGCGCTGGCCAGCGGGGTCACGCCAAAGCGTTTAGCCAGTGCTACCAGCTCTTCACGCGTGATGGTCTGCTTCATACCGCCCATTGAATAGATTTTTACCAGTACTTCCGCAGACTTCTCGGCGGTATCGATCAGGCCGAAGGTTTCGTCGAGGGTCGGTCCACTGCCAAACACACCGTGGAATGGCCACAGTACCAGCGAATGTTTCTGCATTTCCCCGGCGGTTGCCTGACCGATTTCGTCGGTACCCGGCACCATCCACGGCAGGATGCCAACGCCGTCCGGGAAGACCACCAGACACTCGGTGCTGCCTTCCCACAGTTTGCGGGTAATCAGCGGCGTGTTGTTTTCCAGCACGTAGGTCAGGGCGATCAGGTTGGTCGCATGGCAATGCATGATCACGCGGTCTTTGCCGTTAGTGGCTTTGATGCGTTCGCAGTGAGAGAGGAAGTGCGCAGGCAGTTCAGAGGTCGGTACCGCTTCGTGGGTCAGGCCCCAGAGAATATGGTAGCCCGCACCGTCGCTGTCGATCTTCACTACGCCTAAGTTCGCTGCCGGATCGAGCTGTACGTTGCGGAAGAATTTACCGGAGCCGGTCACGATAAACGGCGTATTCGCCAGCAGCGGCATCGGCTGACTCAGGGCGATGTAACGCGGTTTTTCGTGGAAGTCAGCGCTGAACGGCGCAATGTCCGCTTCATCCAGACGCAGCGTCAGGTTGCCACCGTTGCGCTCATCCCAGCCTTTCAGCCAGGCATCAGAAGTGGCCTTGATCATCCCCTGGACAAACCAGGAATGGGTAATATTTTGCATGTTTTTATACCTGTCTCATTTAATGCCCGATGGCTCAGCGCTTATCGGGCCTACGGTGTGCATCATTCCAGTTGGCCGGATAAGGCGAGGCCGCCATCCGGCAAAAGGATCAGTTACGTTTGCTCAGAATCTCTTTTTCGTACGCCCGAACGTTTTCCAGCCACTGGCTGCCCGCTGGCGTGTCGTGACTCTGGCAGTACATCTCCCACACGGCCTGCCACGGCAGTGATTTCTGTTCTTCCAGCAGAGCCAGGCGGGCGGTGTAATCACCGCGGGCTTCAAACTGGCGCAGCTGTTCGGTTGGTTCCAGCAGGGCGCGCAGCAGCGCTTTTTTCATATTGCGGGTGCCGATAACCCACGCTGCGATACGGTTGATGGAGGCGTCAAAGAAGTCGAGGCCGATATGCACACGGTCGAACAGGTTGTGGCGCACGATCTCGCTGGCAATGGCCTGCGTTTCGTCATCCAGCAGTACCACGTGGTCGCTGTCCCAGCGCACCGGGCGGCTGACGTGCAGCAGCAGGCGCGGCACATACAGCATGGCGGAGGAGATTTTGTCAGAGATCACTTCGGTCGGATGGAAGTGACCGGCGTCCAGACACAGTGCGGTCTGGCGGCTGGTGGCGTAACCCATGTAGAACTCGTTAGAACCGACGGTGTAGCTCTCCGCGCCGATACCAAACAGCTTGCTCTCCACGGCATCAATGTGATGCGCCGGATCCAGCTTCTCACTGATTACCTCATCCAGCGCCTCCAGCAGACGCTTACGCGGCGCTAACCGGTCAACGGTGATGTCTTTCATGCCGTCCGGGATCCAGATGTTCATCACCGACGGGGTGCCCAACTGCTCACCGAAATACGCCGAGACGCGGCGGCTGGCCTTGCAGTGATCGATCCAGAACTGGCGGATTTTGTCGTCGGCGTGCGCCAGCGTGAAGCCGTCGGCACTCAGCGGGTGTGAGAAGCAGGACGGGTTGAAATCCAGCCCTAACTGGTTCGCTTTCGCCCACTCCACCCAGTTTTTAAAATGTTCAGGTTTGATTTGGTCGCGGGCAACCGGAGTATCGGACTCGAGATAGATGGCGTGCAGGTTCAGACGCTTCGGCCCAGGGATCAGGCTCAGCGCCTGCTCCAGATCGGCGCGCAGTTCGCTTGCGTTACGCGCTTTTCCCGGATAGTTGCCGGTGGCCTGGATCCCGCCAGTGAGCGAGCCTTCCGGATTTTCGAACCCGGCTACGTCGTCGCCCTGCCAGCAGTGCATAGACACCGGCAGACGATCGAGCTGGCGCAGCGCCTCCTCGACATCAATACCAATCGCCGCGAAACGTTGTTTCGCCAGTTCCCAGGCTTGTTCAAGTTGAGTGGTCATGCGCAAAGCTCCTTTGTCTGTCGTGTTGGTTGAAACTGCGCAACATAGCGGGCAATTTCACTGTCTGGATTAGGGGTAAAAGTCGTCAGGTCATAGTTCGCTCTCACGACCTGACGGAACTCATCAACGTTATTCAGTTCGTCCAGGGTCATGAGTTGAATGCCGATATTGCCGAGGGTGGAGGCCTCAATGGGGCCTGCGATCACGCGTATACCACAGGCATCGGCGCACAGCTGGTTCAGCAGGGTGTTCTGGCAACCACCACCGACAATGTGTAATTGGGTGAACGTTTCCCCGCGCAGGCTTGCCAGCTCCTGCAGGACGTCGGCATACAGCAGCGCCAGACTGTCAAAGATGCAGCGTGCCAGTTCGGCATCGCTGTCGGGTACCGGTTGTCCGGATTCGCGACAGGCTGCCTGGATCTCCGCGCTCATGTCGGCGGGATTGATAAACCGATCGTCGTTCGGGTTGATCAGGAACTGGCAGGCGGGTAGGGCTTCCGTCTGGGCGATCAGCGTTGGCAGGCTGGTAACCTGCCGCTCCTTCAGGACACGCTGGAGCAGCCACAATCCCATAATGTTTTTCAGCACGCGATAGCGACCTTCGGCCCCGCCTTCGTTCGTGATGTTGGCGGCCAGCGCCTCTTCGGTGGTGTAAGGCAACTTGCTTTCAAAACCCATCAACGACCAGGTGCCGGAAGAGAGGTAAGCACTGTGCTTGTCCGCCAGCGGAGACGCGATCACCGCGCTGGCGGTATCGTGGCTGGCGACGGCGACGACGGGGATCTGATTCTTCTGTGGGCAGATCCAGTACCCAATGACGTTACCCGGATGGGTGGGGCGACCAAACCACGCTTTGTCTGCACCGGTCCACGCCAGCAGCGTCTCATCCCAGTCGTCGCTGTTAATATTGACCATCTGGGTGGTGGTGGCATTGGTGTATTCCCAGTTCATTTCGCCCGTCAGACGGTAGCTGAAGTAATCCGGGATGAGCAGGGCATGCGCCACCTGTGGAACCTGTTCGGGCTGTTGTGCGACCAGCGCGCGCAGCTGATACAGCGTATTGAACGGCAAAAACTGGATGCCGCTGCGATGATAGATATCGCTTTTGCCGAGCTGTTTTTGCGCCTGCTGCATAATGCCCGCGGTGCGGCTATCGCGGTAGGAGACCGGCAGACCGACGCGTTGCCCCTGTTTATCGATCAGGACGTAATCCACGCCCCAGGTATCAATGCCGATGCTGTCAATGCGAATACCTTCATCGCAGACTTTTTCCAGCCCGATACGGATGGCTTCTTCCAGGCTGTCGATATCCCAGGTATCAAAACCGTCTTTTTTTTGCAGACAGTTCACGAAACGGTGAATTTCACGCAGCGTCAGGTTGCGATGTTCACTGTCGTAACGCGCTAACATTACGCGTCCGCTGGATGCGCCGAGATCGACTGCGACGCAATGGCGAAAAGTCATGATGAGGTCCTTCTGAAAGTCAGTGCAATCAGTCTAAAAAACCCCTCGCTCACGTACCTTCTTGTAACTGACAGTCATAATTAGCCGCTGGCAACAAGGCAAAGATGAACGTGATAGCGTTCACAATTTCCGCGAGTCGCCCTGGTGTGAGTGGGTGTGACCGCCTCCGCAATTCCTGATTTTTCTCTGTTGTTCTTGAAAAATTGACCGTGTTTACGTGCTTTAGCGTCAAAAATTTAAGGTGAGGGTAGTAACCCTTAATTACTATTCAGCCATGTTCATTCAGGAAGGAAGCTGTCATGACCGTACTGCATAGCGTGGATTTTTTTCCATCAGGTAAAGCGTCTGTGGCCATTGAACCCCGGCTGCCTCAGCCTGCTTTCCCTGAACATCATCATGATTTCCATGAGATTGTGATTGTTGAACATGGTACCGGCATTCATGTGTTTAACGGCCAGCCGTATACCATCAGCGGGGGTACGGTGTGTTTTGTACGCGATCATGACCGGCACTTGTATGAACATACTGACAATCTCTGTCTGACCAACGTGCTCTACCGTTCGCCAGATGCATTTCAGTTTCTTGCGGGGTTGAGCCAGCTGTTGCCGCAGGAACAGAACGGGCAGTACCCGTCCCACTGGCGCGTCAATCAGAGTACGTTGCAGCAGGTGCGCCAGCTGGTGGCGCAAATGGAGCAAATTGATGAAGAGCTTGATCTGCCAGCGGTGGCGAACCGTGAGATCCTGTTTATGCAGCTACTGGTGCTGTTACGCCGAGGCAGCCTGATTGAAGGCGCGACGGATCATGATGCGCGGCTCAATCAGCTGCTGGCCTGGCTGGAGGATCATTTTGCCGAAGAGGTGTACTGGGAGTCGGTGGCAGACCAGTTCTCGCTCTCTCTGCGTACTCTGCATCGGCAGTTAAAACAGCAGACAGGTATGACGCCGCAGCGTTACCTCAACCGTCTGCGCTTAGTCAAAGCTCGCCATTTATTGCGCCATAGTGATGAAAGCGTCACGGATATCGCTTATCGCTGCGGTTTTGGCGACAGTAACCATTTTTCTACGCTTTTTCGCCGCGAGTTTGACTGGTCGCCGCGCGATATTCGCCAGGGGCGCGATGCGTTGCTCCAGTAACGCGAATGATATCAACGTTTTTCTTCGTCAGTTTTCCGATAATGATGTTCTTTAAGTGCCGGATGGCACTACGTTTATTCGACCTGTGGTGACGATCCGTAGGCGGGATAGACATAGTGCCATCCGGCAAGCGTTCAGGTTGAGGTGCTGCGGTGGCAAATCAGTTAATCCTTCTGAAAAAAGACTTTTTTGCGGATGACAATCAGGCCGTTGCGGTGGCGGATCGCTATCCGCAAAACGTCTTTGCCGAACATACTCATGATTTTTGCGAACTGGTGCTGGTCTGGCGCGGCAACGGTTTGCATGTGCTCAACGACCGACCTTATCGCATTACCCGCGGCGATCTGTTTTATATCCGTGCGGAGGATAAACATTCCTACACTTCTGTTAACGATCTGGTTCTCCAGAACGTCATTTACTGCCCGGAGCGGCTGAAGCTGAATCTCTGCTGGGATGAGACGATCCCCGGCTTTAACGGCAGCGAGCGCCATCCGCACTGGCGGCTGGGGAGCCAGGGAATGGCGCAGGCGCGACAGGTTATTGGTCAGCTTGAGCATGAAAGCACACATCGCGATCCGCTGGCCTTTGGTATGGCGGAGCTGCTGTTTGGCCAGCTGGTGATGACCCTAAAGCGCCATCGCTATGCCATCGATAATCTTCCGGCTACCTCCAGTGAAACATTGCTGGACAAGCTGATTACCGCCCTGGCGAACAGCCTGGAGCGCCCGTTTTCGCTGGATAATTTTTGTGAGCAGGAGGCGTGTAGCGAGCGGGTGCTGCGCCAGCAGTTTCGCAGTCAGACCGGCATGACGATTAATCAGTATCTCCGCCAGGTGCGGGTCTGCCATGCGCAATACTTGCTGCAACATAGCCGGTTGATGATCAGCGAGATTTCAATGCAGTGTGGATTTGAGGACAGTAACTACTTTTCGGTGGTCTTCACCCGGGAAACCGGGATGACGCCCAGTCAGTGGCGTCATCTCAGTACGCAAAGCGACTAGCTTGCCATTCCCATGCCGACGATGTTGGCGGCGATGATAATCACCACGCAGCCCAGACTCAGCACGCTCACTGGACGACGGCCCGCGTTCTTCCACTCTTTCAGCACCAGACCGACAATCCCGCCACACAGCACGTAAAAGCTCATGTGCAGCATCCAGCTGATGTAATCATACTGCGCCGGAATTTTGGCATGGCCCCAGGCGTAAAAGAAGAACTGGAGATACCACATCAGGCCAGCAAGCGCAGAAAACAGGATATTGCTGATAATCAGCGGTTTTGCTAAAGAGAAGTCGGCCTTTACTGACAGGTTTTTCATTTTTGCCAGACGAATGAAGCAGTATCCCAGATTGATCACCGCACCACCGCCCATGATGACTACGTAGCTTGGCAGGGCGACATACAGCGGATCGACGCCCAACGCGGCGGCGGCATCGTGCATTGGTTTAGCAGCATTCATCGCAAATGACATCCCGGCAGAGAAGATCCCGCACATGACCGCCAGAACCAGCCCTTTTTTCAGGTTGAACTCTTCCGCTTTGATGCCCATTTTGCGTTCTTTTAACTGACCCGCACGGGTAACAATGCCCACGCCAATCAGCGCGACCAGCACGCCCAGCAGGGTCATCCGTCCGCCTTCGGTGTTGATGAGCACATCAAAATTGCCGTTAATGATCGGCGTCATCAGCGTGCCGACAATCAGCGTAATGCCGATGGCGATCCCGATCCCCATCGACATGCCAAGATAGCGCATGGTCAGGCCATAGTTAATGTTCCCGATGCCCCACATGGCGCCGAACAGGAAAACAGGGAGCAGAGTCGAAAGGTTAAAGGAACTGTAGTAGGCCCAGAAATCGGGTAACAGCATGGCGCTGATGGTCCACGGCAGGATGAGCCAGGAGACAATCCCGCCAACCGACCACATCGTTTCCCATGACCACTGTTTAACCTGCTTGAACGGGGCATAGAAACAGGCTGCACTGGCCGCACCTATAAAATGCCAAAAAATACCCATCGTAATCGCGTTACTCATCACGTCATATCCTCATTGTTTTTATGGTCGGTTTTACCTGTCCAACGTAAGGAGTTTAAAAATTGTCCAGCAGCATAACCTTTTAATGATTGCCGTCATTTCTCTTTCACTGGCAATCAGCGCGTTAATGAGGTGATTAAGGTCACGTTTTAAAAATGTCGAAACAGACGCTATAATTCACTTTGCTGCGATAAAATACTGATGAGTAAGAAATACCTTTAATACCTTAATAATAAAGACATGAGACTTATTAGCTGGCAATAATGCAAAGATAGATACGAGTGAGATCACATCCTTGAAAATAAAAGCACTTTACCCCCTCGAAAATCCGTATATATAATGTTTATTTGAATTTGATTTTTATATTCACATGGTTAATAAAAGAAAATAAATAATGAAAATCAAAGTGATATAATCATAAGAATATCCTCATATAAAACATGTTTATATTTCAGGGCGCTATTTATTTTGTTGCGAATATAAATTTCATTTATTTTATTTTGCTTTTTGAACACACTCTCAAATTTAAGTTAAAGCTGTTTATTTATATTGTTTTGAAAAAATAAATTGCGTATTACTGTTGCCGTAGTTTTAATAAAATAGCGTTTTAAATTTTAATCAAATGGACCTTGCTATGAGAAAATCTCTTTTCTTACTATTACCTCTTATGGTAACAAGTGCGCACGCAGTATATGTCGATGTTCGTCATGAATATCTTGATGACAGTAAAGCAAATTATGATCGTGCTTATATCTCTCATCGTTTTGCAAACGGCTTCGGTTTTGCTATTGAGGCCATTTCTAAATCCGGTGGTGATGATACCAGTAAAGCGTTTAATGATCTGGAGGTTCAGGGCAACGAATACACCGCCAGCTATCAGTTCACTACCGGCAACGTCGCGTGGCAGCCGGGTTTTGTGCTGGAAACGGGAGATGGTTACTCTACCTATAAACCGTATTTCCGCGCGACCTGGACATTAAACGAGAGCTGGTGGGTGGGCGCTCGTTACCGCTTTGAATACGTTCGTCGCTCTTCTGATGTGCGTGATGACGATACGATAAATCGTATGGACGCCTGGGCAGGGTATAAGTGGAATAATTTTGACTGGACTATTGAAGGTATTTATAAGAAAGCCGACAAATATAAATTGTATGACGGTGGGAAAGACAACTATGAATATAACTTCAGAACGGCGTATATCATTGACCAGTGGTCTCCGTTCGTTGAAGTAGGGAATGTTTCTGTCAGCAGCAACAGCGATGAGCGACAAACCCGTTTCCGCGTTGGTGTCGGTTACACGTTCTGATAAAAATCCTTGATGATTCCCTGAATAATTCAAGTTGCAGGAATATAAAAATATTCCCTATTTTGGTTACCCGTACAGGTAACCATTTTTTTGTTTGCGGTCCATCAGGGCTATCTCTAAGCCCCCAGCTTATATGGGGGCTTCGCTGTTACATGACACCCAGCAGTCGTGGTAAGAATAACGTCAGTTCCGGAATATAGGTGATTAATAAAAGTACCCCTATTATCGCACCATAAAATGGAATTAATGGTTTAATGACTTCTTCAACTTTTACCTTCCCTACGCTGGCCCCGACGTATAAACCGCTGCCGACGGGGGGCGTAATGGTGCCAATCGCCAGGTTATAGATCATGATAATGCCAAAGTGGATGGGATCGACGCCCAGTTTGGTCATAATCGGCAGCAGAATCGGGGTAAAAATCAGAATCGCAGGGCCGATATCCATGAACGCGCCGATGATCAGTAAGAACACGGTGATCACCAGTAAAATGACCAACTTATTGGCGGAAATACTGAGGATCATATCGCTTAACGCTGCCGGGATATTAGTTATCGACATGGAGAAAGACATTGCCGAAGAGGTGGCCAGCAGGAACATAATAATGCCAGTCATGATCACCGTTTGCAGAAGAATAGACGGCAGGTCTTTGATTTTCAGCGTACGGTAAAACACCATGGTTAACAGAAGCGTATAGACCACGGCGATGGCGGAGGCTTCAATCGCGGTGAAAATCCCCTGAACAATTCCCCCCACGATAATCACAATCAGCAGCAGGCTGGGAACCGCCTCGATGGCGACTTTTAACGCCATGCCTTTTTGTACAGAGAAAAAGACGCGATAGTTGCGACGTTTCGCGACGACCAGCGTAACCAGCATGCATCCCACGCCCCAAAGCACCCCTGCGACCAGACCACCCGCGAACAGCGCCGCAATGGACGTGCCTCCGCTTGCCAGCGCATACAGAATAAAGGCCGTCGTTGGCGGAATGAGCATCCCGGTCGGTGCGGAGGCGATATTCACCGCTGCGGCAAAACTGCGGTCATAACCTTCGCGTGCGCTCATTGGCACCATCACGCCGCCAATCGACGTCGAGGCGGCAATGGCGGATCCGGAAATGGCGCCAAACATCATATTACCCACGATGTTGGTATAGGAGAGTGAACCCGGCAATTTACCGGTAAACAGTTTGGCGAAATTGACCAGCCTGGCGGCAATGCCCCCGCTGTTCATGATCACGCCAGACAGCACAAAGAACGGAACCGCCAGCAAGGCGAAGCTGTCCAGGCTGGAGAACATTTTCTGCGCGGTGGCGAACATGGAAATATCAAACGGCAGCACCAGCATCATCGTACTGAAAGAAGAGATTACGATGCAGATTCCAATCGGGGCTCCCATCGCCAGTAAAACAACGAACACGGCAATGAGCGTGCCGGATGCAAAAATCGGGTCAATCATGTGATTTCTCCAGAGTCGGTTCAGAGGCATCCGTTGTGGAGCGGATAGCTTTCAGCGATTCAACGATATTCAGCACGCTATAGAGGATGATCAGCACGCCAGCGCAGGGAAGCGCATAGTAAATTTTCCCCATCGGAATACCCAGCGCAGGCGAAATTTGCAGCATGGAGATGGCAGAAATTTTGAGACCGCCAATGATCAAAACCCAAATGGAGAACGCGATAAAAATGACCTGCAGGATGATGTCCCACCAGCCGCGTAGCCCCGGAGAAACTTTATCCAGCAGAAGGGTGAGGCTGATATGCTGCTTTTGACCAGCGACATAGGCCATGCCCAGCATGGAAACCCAGACCAGTAAAAAGCGCAACGTCTCTTCTGTGATGGTGCTGGGCACGCCCAGGATATACCGGCTGATAACCTGCCAACAGGCGATACCGACCATAATGGCCAGCACCAGGCTGCAAACGCCGCCGAGCAGCGTATCAAGTCCCTTTCTAAATGTGTTCATCTTCGTTTCCTGTACAGATTAGTTTTTGGCGTTCTGGATCCGTTGATACAACGCGTAGAGTTGCGGTTTCGCCTTCAGGCTTTCGTAGATAGGTTGCACCGCCTCCTGGAAAGGTTTTTTATCGATCTCGAAAAATTCGACGTTAAAATCTTTCACCGCCGCCAGCCGGGTTTTTTCGACGGCTTTGTCCCATGCGGCTTTTTCATATTCGATGGAGTCCTGGATAGCGGCCTTCACGATGCGCTGCTGCTCTGGCGTCAGTTTTTCCAGCGTGAGCGTGCTCATGAGCAAAATATCGGGAATGCGGGTGTGCATATCGTAGGTGTAATAGCGTGCGACCTCACCGTGGCGGGCGATAGTCAGGGCGAATTCGTTATTCTCCGCGCCATCCAGAATGCCCTGCTGCAATGAGGTGTAAACCTCAGCCTGGCCCATAGCGATAGGCGAAGCGCCAAGCAATTTGAGGGTTTGAATTGCCGTATCGCTCTGCATGACGCGGATCTTTTTCCCTCGCAGATCTTCAATGCTTTTGATCGGCCCTTTACTCATATAAAAGTTACGCGCCCCTGAGTCGTACCAGCCGACGCCCACAAAGCCTTGTGCCGACGTAGACTGGTAAACGGGATCCATCACCGTAGGGTTGTCCATTACCGCGTAGTATTCCTCTACGCTGGCGAACAGGTACGGCAGCGAGAACACGCCATAGGCGGGAGAAAAACTCTCCATCAGTCCGGATGAGACCTTCGTGATATCCACGACGCCGACCTGCGTCAGCTCGACCAGCTCGCGTTCACCGCCAAGTTGACCATCCGGGAAATACTGTACTTTGATATCGCCGCCCGTTTTCTCTTCCACCTGCTGCCCGAAGAAGTGCAATGCATCCTTCACCGGCTGGCTGTTTTCAGCATAAGCCAGGCGCAAAACGGTTTCGCCGTGGGAAAAAAAGGAGAGTGTGGAAAGAAAGGCCAATATAGCCAGACGCTTAAGACCAGGTTGCTTCATGATTCCCTCACAATTGTAATCATTTGCCAGGAATCTAATTGCGTAAGGAAATAATAACCTTCTTGATATTGCCAACGCTGACAAAATTTGGCACCGAAATAAAGATATTGAAACCCTGTTTCACATAACGATCTTTCTCGGACTTTACCTGGGTGCGCCGGAGGTCATCGGTGCGTAAAAAACGTCATTAAGCGAGGAGATATACCCACACAAAAAGTACGGCATTGATAATCATTTTCAATATCATTTAATTAACTATAATGAACCAATTGCTTACGCGACGTTAACACGCGTCGCCCGACACGACTGGAGAAGAATATGAGTTATACACTGCCATCCTTGCCGTACGCTTATGATGCACTGGAACCGCACTTCGATAAGCAGACGATGGAAATCCACCATACTAAACACCACCAGACTTACGTGAATAACGCCAATGCGGCGCTGGAAAGTCTGCCGGAATTCGCTAATCTGTCTGCTGAAGAGCTGATTACCAAACTGGATCAGCTGCCAGCGGATAAAAAAACCGTACTGCGCAACAACGCGGGCGGCCACGCTAACCACAGTCTGTTCTGGAAAGGCCTGAAAAAAGGCACCACCCTGCAGGGCGACCTGAAAGCCGCTATCGAGCGTGACTTCGGTTCCGTAGACAACTTCAAAGCGGAATTCGAAAAAGCCGCTGCCACCCGTTTCGGCTCCGGCTGGGCGTGGCTGGTACTGAAAGGCGATAAACTGGCTGTTGTTTCTACTGCTAACCAGGACTCCCCGCTGATGGGTGAAGCCATCTCTGGCGCCTCCGGCTTCCCAATTGTGGGTCTGGACGTGTGGGAACACGCTTACTACCTGAAATTCCAGAACCGCCGTCCGGACTACATCAAAGAGTTCTGGAACGTCGTGAACTGGGACGAAGCCGCAGCGCGTTTTGCCGCAAAGAAATAAGTTTGAGTGAGTCTGACTCCGTATGGCTGAAGCCGCCTGGCGGCGGCAATCGATATGCGAAGTATGGTAAAGCCGGATGGTCTGCACCCTCCGGCTTTACCGTTTAGCCTTTGGCCAGAAACACTTCATCAATCGTCCGACACTCATTCTCGCTTAACGCACCGCCCGCATTGCGTGACACACCGGTGCAGTAACCAAACTTGCGCGACACCACGGTTTTGATGGTGGTGACAAAATCCTCGCCGATGGCGTAGATGGACATGTAAGTCCCGATTTTCTGCTGAATATTCTGCAATGCCTGCATATCACCCTGCTTAAACGCCTCGCGTGCTCTGACAAACAGCTCCGGCATGACGTTATTCAAACCGGAGATAATCCCCGCACCACCTGCCAGCAGATTTGGAATGTAATACTCGTCATAGCCGGACAGTACGGCAAAATCCTGCCGGACGGCTTGTGTTTGCTGGATCATGCTACGAGTATGGGACTGGCAGTCGACGGTATCTTTGATTCCGGCAAAACGGGGGAATTCTGCGGCGAGTGTGGCGACTAACCCAGGCGTCAGATCGCAGCCGGTCCGCGCCGGAAAATTGTAGACGAACCATTGACCGCTAAGCGTTTTCCCCAGATGGCGGAAGTAGCTCAGGAGCTGTTTTGGCGTTTGTCCGTAGTAGTATGGCGGCAGAATCATTACCGCATCATAACCGACGCGATATGCCTCCTGCGCCATCTGCAATACGTCCTGGGTACAGGTAGAAGAGACGTTGGCGACCATTTTCAACGTGCTCATGGTGCGCGCTTCACGGATCAGCAGCAGCCGCTCTTCCAGTGTGAAAGAGGCAAATTCCCCAATGCTGCCCATCAGCAAAATCACATCGATCTGTGCTTCGGTAAGGCGTTTGAGATGCTGGCTCAGACCGTTGAGATCGATCCTGCCATCATTATCCATTGGCGTGATGGAAGGGCACCAGACGCCAGCAAATTGCGATTGACCAGCCACGTTGTTGACTCCTTATTTGAAATGACGTTTCAAAAACCCACATCATTGATATCACGTGTACCTGTGTTTCATGTGAACCGTGCTCTCATTTTGAGCGACTGAGGTAAAATAAATGTGGTGTAATGGAGAAAATTTAGCGGGAGAGGGAACAGATGCGATATCCGGTCGATGTTTTTACAGGCAAGATTCTGGACTACACGGGAAGCCGTCCCAGCGCCATTGCGAAAATTCAGGTCGATGGCGAGCTGATACTGACGGAACTGGGGCTGGAAGGCGATGAACAGGCGGAAAAGAAGATTCACGGTGGGCCGGATCGTGCGCTGTGTCACTACCCGCGTGAACACTATCTGCACTGGATGCGGGCGTTTCCGCAACAGGCGGATTTGTTTGCTGCCCCGGCCTTTGGCGAAAATCTCTCTACGGAAGGTCTGACCGAACAGAATGTCTATATTGGCGATATTTTCCGTTGGGGAGAGGCGCTGATTCAGGTCACTCAACCCCGCTCGCCGTGCTTCAAACTTAACTACCATTTTGGTATCAGCGACATGGCAAGCCAGATGCAGGAAGCGGGCAGGACCGGCTGGCTGTGCAGCGTCATTGCGGCGGGGCAGGTTTCGGCAGACGCGCCGCTGGAACGGGTGTCGCGCGTGAGTGATGTCAGCGTGCAGGAAGCGATCGCGATTGCGTGGCATATGCCGTTTGATGATGAGCAGTACCATCGCTTATTGTCCGCTGCCGGGCTGTCAAAAAGCTGGACACGGACGATGCAAAAGCGCCGGCTTAGCGGTGTTATCGAAGACAATTCCCGGCGTTTATGGGGAAAGTAAATTAACCTGCCTCTGAGTTTTTCCTTATAAATCAGGGATAAAACCCTGATTTATATCAGCCATGCTCCATACACTCAACGTACCAATGGCGGTTAACAACCAGCCTGTCACGACACCCTTCAAAATCCATTCTTGATACCTGGTCCACAAAAAAAACCTCTGTATTGAAAAAAGACTTGAGTATTTCCTGTACTCAAATATCTTAACTGTAAATTGGTTTAAACCAGATTGGTCAAAATGAAAAAGAAAAACAATGTTGATGTGCTGAGAGAACGCTTTGAAAGCTGGCTAAACGAGAAAAATTTGCCCGCTGGCTCAAAATTACCTTCTGAGAGGGAGCTATGTGAGTTACTGGATGCAAAGCGTATGACCTTACGTCAGGTTCTGATTGAACTGGAAATTGATTCGCGTATTTTCAGAAAGAATCGCAGTGGCTGGTTTATTTCGGCGAAGCGATTTATTTATAACCCAAAATCACTTTCCAGCTTCAATGCTGAAGCGCGTGCCCAGGGGCGCAAACCTTTTTGGGACTATTTATCAAAAGAGACCATCGAGACGGTGCCGTATCATGTTGAGGAGGTTTTTCTTTCTTCGGGTAGCAGATATTTGATTACCGGATGGTGTGGCCTGGACTCACATCGCGTGTTTTATCATGAGTCCTATATCGATGCCAACGTTGCGCCAGGATTTATCAACAAACTGGATACTCAGTCTTTTGCCAGGGTCTGGGAGGATGAGTTTGGCTATGTTTTAAATATCAAAGAAATGATTTTTAAACCCGTCAATATGCCAGAGGTTGCCTGCAAGGAACTGGGCGTTGCTCCCAATACTTATGGCATTTTAGTAGAAAAACATCGGGCTACCCGAGATAAAAAAGTGGTTCAGGTTGATTTTGAATACTGGCGACTTGAATCAGTGGAACTTGTAATTCGTGATGAATGAGAAAAAAATGGAAAAATTTAACCGAGAGCGTCTTGCTGAACGAGCCAGGAATATACCACTGTACTTACATGCTTATGCGTTTCATCTGAACATGCGCTACGAGAGAGTCCTCCCTGCAGATCTGCTGGATATTGCATATCAGCAAAAATTAAAGGGAGTGAAAATACATGTGGAGGATGGTGAGTCACAATCCCTTCAGAAAATGAACGATCTGCAATTACAAAATTTCAAAGAGAAGGCTAAAAATTATAATCTGGATGTGCATATAGAAACGAGCGCATCGGATAAAGAGACATTGACCGATGCTATCCGTATTGCTTTTGCAACTGGTGCAACCTCAGTGCGCTTCTACCCTCGTTATGAAGGGTATCTGAACGATGTGCTGGATAAGATCTCCAGTGATATTGCGTGGTTGTCTCAGTTTGACGATTGCGG
Source organism: Citrobacter amalonaticus (assembly GCF_002918555.1). Taxonomy (GTDB): domain Bacteria; phylum Pseudomonadota; class Gammaproteobacteria; order Enterobacterales; family Enterobacteriaceae; genus Citrobacter_C; species Citrobacter_C amalonaticus_A. Next base: position 69,319 of record NZ_PQMB01000008.1, on the reverse strand, counting down.
CTTGAGCTTTACTATCGAACAACATGAAGATTTGCAGAGCCATGAACTGGTGACGCTGGTTAATAACAGCAGGATGAAAAATCTCTCTATTTTGTTTGATTTTGGCAACATGATTAATGCAAATGAGCAGCCACTGGCGGCCTTAACGGTGATGTCTCCACTTATCACTCAGGTACATATCAAGGACGCTAAAATGATTAAAGAGGGGAAAGGCTGGGGGCACGAAGCTTGTCGTTCCGGGTACGGCGATTTACCGATGGAAGAGATGCTCAGGACGTTATTACTGTTAGGGGATGATAAGCCACAAGTACACGCCTTTGGTCTGGAAGAAGAAGTCGAATATTATGCTCCGGCATTTCGTTTTGACGATGAAGGTGATAATCCCTGGATCCCGTGGCGAGAAGCAAGTTATACGCCGTTACCTGATAGTCATCTGGTTGATGCGCGTCTGGCAGAGGAGAAAGAACATGCCCTTTCTCAAATAAAATACATTCGTGACTTATGTGACAAATTTGTAGATAACCAGTAATTTCCTCAATACTTATTAAATGCGAAAGAACTTATGGAAATAAAACCATAAATTTATTGATTGCATCATTTTATTGTTAACTTTATTTGGATATTTCTCTCAACAAGCAATGAGGGTGTAAACATGTTCATGAATAAATGGGCACGACTCTGCTTTTTAATTTTAGGCGGCGGAACCATATTCAAACTTTCAAGTATGAAAGATGTGTTCTATGTACCAATGCAGAATGACTGGGGTTTAACCAATACACAAATTGGCTTGAGTTTTACGGTTTATACGATCGTCCAGACCACCGGGCTTTTTCTTTCGCTTTATATAGCAGACCGTTACTCCAAGAAAATATTACTTCCATTCGGTTTAATCGGTGTCGGACTATGCGGCTTGTATTTAGCGACGCTGCCGTCATTTACCGGCTATCTCATTTGTTTTGCCGCGATGGCTTTCTTTGCTGATGTGGTTTATTGGCCTGTATTGCTGAAAGCCGTTCGTCTGCTGGGCACGCAAGAAGAACAAGGCCGCATGTTTGGCTTTTTAGAAGCCGGACGCGGTGTGGTGGATGTGATTGTCGCTTCCGGTGCGCTGTTTGTCTTCGTTCAGTTTGGTGAAGGGAAAGCAGGTATGCAGGCTGGACTGCTGTTTTATACGCTAATTACGCTGGCTGCGGGCGTTCTCACTTACTTTATTGTCGATGATGACAAAATTAAAGGCGGTGAAAAGGCCAGTGCCAACATAGAAGTATTAAAAGGTATCAAACATGTTTTGACCTGTACTAACGTCTGGCTGGCGTCTTTAGGTATTTTCTTCGTTTACGCCGCGTACTGTGGGCTTACCTACTTCATTCCGTTCTTAAAAGATATCTATATGCTGCCGGTGGCATTAGTCGGCGCGTACGGCATCATTAACCAGTATGCGTTAAAGATGGTGGGCGGGCCGATTGGGGGGCTGCTGGCGGATAAGGTGGCTAAATCACCTACGGTTTACCTGAAGTGGACGTTTCTGATCTCTGCTGCAGCTATGGTTGTTTTTATGCTGCTGCCACATCAAACGATGAATGTGTATATCGGTATGGCGGCGACGCTGGGATTCGGGGCGATTATTTTCTCACAGCGCGCCATTTTCTTTGCACCGATGGATGAGATTGGTACCCCACGTGAGTATGCGGGTTCCGCAATGGCATTTGGCTGTATCATCGGCTATATGCCCGCTATGTTTGCCTATACGCTATATGGCTATTTACTGGATACTCACAGCGGCATCACGGGCTATAACTATGTCTTTAGCGTGATGATTGCGTTTAGTCTGATGGGCTTTATCTGCTCGACATTGCTGGTGAAGCGGATTAAAAAGCAGAAACTCACGGCAGCGACCGTAGCAGCATAAGGTTTGTGCTTCCCCGGCAATACATTACCGGGGAAGCCGGTTAAGAACGCTTATACAGCGGTAGCCAGATCACCAGCCGTAAACCACCCAACGGGCTGTCTTCGGCCTTCACCCAGCCGCGATGCTGCTGAATCGCCGTTTCAACAATCGCCAGACCCAGACCGGTACCGCCAGACTCGCGATCGCGCGCCTCATCGGTACGATAGAATGGTCGGAAGATTTGCTCACGATCTTCAGGGCTGACGCCCGGACCGTCATCGTCCACGGTTATCGTGATGCCATCCTTATCCACAGAAAAGCCGACTTCAATCTTCGTATGGGAATAGCGCAGGGCGTTGCGAACGATGTTCTCCAGCGCGCTTTCCAGCGCATTTGGGTTACCGTACAGCGGCCACGGCCCCGGCGGGAAGTTAACCGTTAACGATTTGCCCATCTGCTCGGCTTCAAAGGCGGCGTTATCCAGCACTTCTCCCCACAGATGGTTGGCTTTCATCGTTTCGCTAACCAGCGCATTTTTCTGCTGATTGCGCGACATCACCAACAGATCGTTGATCATACTGTCCAGCCGATGTGCTTCGGTTTCGATGCGCTCCAGCTCTTTACTCTCACCGGCGCGGCGACGTAACAGCGCGGTACCCAGTTGCAGACGCGTAAGTGGCGTTCTGAGCTCGTGAGAGATGTCCGACAGCAGACGCTGCTGGGTGGTCATCATCCGTTCCAGCGCGGTCACCATCTGGTTAAAGCTGGCACCTGCCGCAAGAAATTCCTGCGGACCTGCTTCCAGTTCAGGATGCTGGCGCAGATTGCCCTGAGCCACCTCATCCGCCGCGTTCTTCAGCTTACGCGCCGGTTTTGCCAGGCTCCAGGCAAGCCAAAGCAGTAGTGGAGAACTGACCAGCATGGTGACAATCAGCAACAGGAGCGGGCGGTCAAACAGCAGATTAATAAAATCGGATTGGGAATTGCTGGCCGGTCGGATTAAATAGAGCTGGTAGTTGTCTTCCCCGTCTCTGACGGAAAACGGCCCCACCATCTCAACCCGGCCATATTTCTTCTTTTGCGGATGATCGGCGTTATCCGCCTGACCAATAAAGTTGCGAATGATCTGCATTTCGCTGCGTTCAGCGCCGATCACGCGTCCTTCGGTGGTCACAAGCAATAACCGCTGTCCAGGCGGCGCCCACTTGTCGATCGCACGGAACAGGCGACGCCACCACATCAGATCGTTGGGTGGATCGTTCGCGAGTTCTGCTTCTACATGCTGCTCAATCATCAACCCCTGGCGCTGTTCGCTGTCCAGTAGCTCGGTCATCTGGCGTGAGTCGAGCTTCGGTAGCATCAATACCAGCATCAGCACCAGCGCCAGCGTCAACCAGAAGATGGCGAAGATGCGTGCAGTTAAACTTCCTATCATGAAGCGGAAACCATCAGATAGCCGCGACCGCGCAGGGTTTTAAACCACGGGTGCCCGTCTTTACGCTCCGGCAGCTTACGACGCAGGTTCGAGATATGCATATCGATCGCACGGTCGAAAGGCGTCAGGCGTTTACCCAGCACTTCCTGGCTTAGATGTTCACGTGAAACCACCTGGCCGAGATGCTGTGCCAGCAAATAGAGCAGGGTGAATTCGGTGCCCGTTAACTCCAGGGTTTGACCATCAAAGCTGGCTTCCTGGCGACCTGGATTGAGGCTTAAGGCATCCACTTCCAGCGTCGGCGAGCCGTTATCGCTGTTCTGCTGCTGTTCGCTCCAGTGAGAGCGGCGCAGAATAGCGCGGATGCGCGCGACCAGTTCGCGATCGTTAAACGGTTTAGGCAAATAGTCATCTGCGCCCAGCTCAAGGCCGAGGACGCGATCCAGTTCGCTGCCGCGTGCTGTCAGCATAATGACAGGTGTCTGGTGTGTCTGGCGAAGCGCTTTCAACGTATCGATACCGTTTTTCTTCGGCATCATGACGTCGAGCAAAAGTAAATCAATGCTGTCGTCCAGAAGTTCAAGCGCCTGCTCCCCGTCATGGGCAACCAGCACATTGAAACCTTCCATTTCGAGCAGCTCCTTTAACAGGGAAGTTAGCTCTCGGTCATCATCAACTAACAGGATTTTATTCATTGTTTAAGTACCTCCGAGGCAGAAATTACGTCATCGGGCGTCGCTAATCCATGACTTTACGTTGTTTTACACCCCCTGACGCATGTTTGCAGCCCGAATCGTAAACTGTCTCTCGTTGAATCGCGACAGAAAAGATTTTGGGAGCAAATGATGCGCAAAGTTACCGCTGTCGTCATGGCCTCAACGCTGGCACTCAGTCCTTTAAGCCACGCCGCTGAAGTCGTTACAGGTGATAACTGGCATCCAGGCGAAGGGCTAGCTCAGCGTAATGCGCAGAGCCATATGTTCGACGGCATAAGTTTAACCGAACATCAGCGTCAGCAGATGCGAGATCTGATGCAGCAGGCACGGCATGAACAGCCTCCTGTTAATGTTAGCGAACTGGAGACAATGCATCGCCTTGTCACCGCAGAAAATTTTGATGAAAGCGCTGTGCGCGCTCAGGCAGAAAAAATTGCACAGGAACAGATTGCACGCCAGGTGGAAATGGCCAGGGTCCGCAATCAGATGTATCGCCTGTTAACGCCGGAGCAGCAAGCGGTTTTGAACCAGAAACATCAACAACGAATGGAGCAGTTGCGTGACGTGACGCAATGGCAAAAAAGTTCATCGTTGAAGTTATTGAGTAGTAGCAACTCACGTTCCCAGTAACAAACCCTGTTTTCCTTGCCATAGACACCATCCCTGTCTTCCCCCACATGATGTGGGGGTTTTTTTTGCCCTGAATTTGTCATCTTCTTATTCACTAACTGATTTACTCCATCCGTTATACTAGCGGCATCGGATAGCAGGAGTGCTTATGAATCAAACCTATGGTCAGTTGGTCAGCCGGGCGGCAATTGCTGCGACAGTGATGGCGTCGCTGTTACTTTTGATCAAAATTTTTGCGTGGTGGTATACCGGATCGGTGAGTATTCTGGCTGCGCTGGTTGACTCTCTGGTGGATATTGCTGCGTCACTCACCAATTTGTTAGTGGTGCGCTATTCGCTGCAACCGGCGGATGATGAACATACCTTTGGTCACGGAAAAGCTGAATCGCTGGCGGCGCTGGCGCAAAGTATGTTTATTTCCGGTTCGGCGCTGTTTCTGTTTTTGACCGGAATTCAGCATCTGATTAGCCCCACGCCGATGAAAGATCCCGGTGTGGGGGTTATGGTTACCGTTATCGCTCTGATATGCACTATTATTCTTGTCACGTTTCAGCGCTGGGTCGTGCGTAAGACGCAAAGCCAGGCCGTGCGGGCAGATATGCTTCATTATCAGTCTGATGTTATGATGAACGGTGCGATTCTGGTGGCGCTCGGTCTGGCCTGGTATGGCTGGCATCGGGCTGATGCGCTATTTGCATTGGGAATCGGCATCTATATTTTATATAGCGCGTTGCGCATGGGGTATGACGCGGTGCAATCATTGCTGGATCGCGCATTGCCTGATGGGGAACGTCAGGAAATTATTGATATAGTGACGTCGTGGCCTGGGGTCAATGGCGCGCACGATCTTCGCACGCGGCAGTCAGGGCCGACCCGCTTTATTCAGATTCATTTGGAAATGGAAGACAATCTGCCTCTCGTTCAGGCGCACGTGGTGGCTGAACAAGTAGAGCAGGCTATTTTGCGGCGTTTTCCAGGATCGGATGTGATTATTCATCAGGATCCCTGTTCCGTCGTTCCCAGGGAAGGTAAACGGTTTGAGCTTTCGTAAGTCAGTGAAAAAAGAGAGCCTGACCCGCATTTTGTGTATAAATTACCGCCATTTGGCCTGACCTGAATCAATTCAGCAGGAAGTGGTTGTTATACTATCTGCATATTCACTGGAGCGTTTCGATGTGCAGGAAAGTGTTCCGGCTACAGATTTCATTTTGCATTCCAAAGTTCAGAGGTAGTCATGATTAAGAAAATCGGTGTGTTGACAAGCGGCGGTGATGCGCCGGGCATGAACGCAGCAATCCGTGGTGTTGTACGTGCAGCGCTGACGGAAGGACTGGAAGTAATGGGTGTTTATGATGGCTACCTGGGTCTGTATGAAGATCGCATGGTGCAGCTCGACCGTTACAGCGTGTCCGATATGATCAACCGTGGCGGTACCTTCCTCGGCTCCGCTCGCTTCCCGGAATTCCGTGATGAGAATGTCCGTGCCGTGGCTATCGAAAACCTGAAGAAACGCGGTATCGACGCACTGGTCGTTATCGGTGGTGACGGTTCATATATGGGGGCAAAACGCCTGACTGAAACGGGCTTCCCGTGCATCGGTCTGCCGGGCACCATTGACAACGACATCAAAGGAACCGACTACACTATCGGTTATTTCACCGCGTTAGGTACTGTAGTGGAAGCGATTGACCGCCTGCGTGATACCTCTTCTTCTCACCAGCGTATCTCCATCGTTGAAGTGATGGGGCGCTACTGCGGCGATCTGACCCTGGCGGCGGCTATTGCCGGTGGTTGTGAGTTCGTCGTCGTGCCGGAAGTCGAATTCAGCCGTGATGACCTGGTGGCTGAAATCAAGGCGGGTATCGCAAAAGGTAAAAAACACGCCATCGTGGCGATTACCGAGCATATGTGTGACGTGGACGAACTGGCGCACTACATTGAGAAAGAGACGGGGCGTGAAACGCGTGCCACCGTTCTGGGCCACATTCAACGCGGGGGTTCTCCGGTACCTTACGACCGTATTCTGGCTTCCCGTATGGGCTCTTATGCGATCGATCTGCTGCTGGAAGGCTACGGTGGCCGCTGCGTGGGCATCCAGAACGAGCAACTGGTTCACCACGACATCATTGATGCTATCGAAAATATGAAGCGTCCTTTCAAAGGTGACTGGCTGGACTGCGCGAAAAAACTGTACTAATCGTTTTTCCCTATACCAGATGGCGCTACGCTTATCAGGCCTGCAGTTCGTCGAGACCAGCAGGCCGGATAAGGTGTGAGCCGCCATCCGGCCAAAAATCGCAGGCGTCCCCGTAGCAATATATATTCCCTCAAGTTATATCCAATCTTTTTTTATTCTTTAATGTTTGGATCCCTTTCTGGCACGCTTTATTCATCTCAACACTACATAAGAGAGCTGGGCGATGAACAAATGGGGCGTGGGGTTAACATTATTGCTGGTATCGACCAGCGTTCTGGCAAAGGATATTCAGTTACTTAACGTGTCGTACGATCCAACGCGCGAGCTGTACGAGCAGTACAACAAAGCGTTCAGCGCGCACTGGAAACAGCAAACCGGTGATAATGTGGTCATTCGCCAGTCGCACGGTGGTTCTGGTAAGCAGGCGACCTCGGTGATCAACGGTATTGAGGCCGATGTTGTGACGCTGGCGCTGGCTTATGACGTTGACGCTATTGCCGAACGTGGACGCATCAACAAAGACTGGATCAAGCGTTTGCCGGATAATTCCGCGCCGTACACCTCCACCATCGTCTTCCTGGTGCGCAAGGGCAATCCAAAGCAAATTCATGACTGGAACGATCTGATTAAACCCGGCGTGTCGGTGATTACGCCGAACCCGAAGAGCTCCGGCGGCGCCCGCTGGAACTATCTGGCGGCATGGGGCTACGCTCTGCACCATAACAACAACGACCAGGCAAAAGCGCAGGATTTTGTTAAGGCACTGTATAAGAACGTGGAAGTGCTGGACTCCGGCGCGCGTGGTTCAACCAACACCTTTGTTGAGCGCAGTATTGGCGATGTGCTGATCGCCTGGGAAAACGAAGCGCTGCTGGCGACAAATGAACTGGGCAAAGATAAGTTCGAGATTGTCACCCCTGGCGAATCTATTCTCGCGGAGCCGACCGTTTCCGTAGTGGATAAAGTGGTTGAGAAGAAAGGGACGCAAGAGGTGGCGCAAGCGTATCTGAAGTATCTCTATTCCCCGGAAGGTCAGGAGATCGCGGCGAAAAACTACTACCGTCCGCGCGATGCGGAAGTGGCGAAGAAATACGAAAATGCGTTTCCGAAGCTGAAGTTGTTCACCATCGATGAGGAGTTTGGCGGCTGGAGCAAAGCCCAGAAGGAGCACTTCTCTAACGGCGGTACGTTCGACCAGATCAGCAAACGCTAAGGTCAATAAAATAACAAAGCCCGGTGGCATAACGCGACCGGGTTTTTTATTTGTCATAGATTTGCGCTACTCTTGCGGGTCGTTGAGATTCAGGGAACGCGTAATGAGAAAGGCAGGCTATTTTTTACTGGCAATTATCGTTATTACCGTCGCAGGGGGCATCGGTTACTGGAAGTTTGCCGGTAATCCGGATGCATTGCGTAAGATTGTCCTTGAGCAATGCTTACCCAATCAACTGCAACGGCAAAGTCCTGCGCCGTGCATTGAAGTTAAACCCGACGCCGGATACGTAGTGTTTAAGGACCGTCACGGTCCTCTGCAATATCTGCTGATGCCCACGTACCGTATTAACGGAACCGAAAGCTCGTTACTGACAGAGCCGTATACGCCGAACTTTTTCTGGCTGGCCTGGCAGGCACGCAGTTTTATGAGCCAGAAATACGGTCAGGATATCCCGGACCGCACCGTCTCACTGACGATTAACTCACGTACCGGACGGACGCAAAACCACTTCCACATCCATATTTCCTGCCTGCGGCCGGATGTGAGAGCGCAGCTTGACGATAACCTCGCAAAAATCGGCACCCGTTGGCTACCGCTGCCGGGCGGTTTGCGTGGACATGAGTATCTGGCGCGCCGTGTTACGGAAAGTGAACTTGTGCAGCGCAGCCCCTTTATGATGCTGGCGGAAGAAGTTCCGGATGCGCGTGACCATATGGGGCGCTATGCGCTGGCGATGGCGCGTCAGAGCGATGATTCTTTCGTTCTGCTGGCGACACAGCGTAATCTGCTGACGCTTAATCGCGCCTCGGCAGAGGAGATTCAGGATCACGACTGTAAGCTGCTGGCAAATGAGGAATAGAAAGGGTGTTTTCCCGGCGAGGGAGTCGCCAGTTAAATCAGCAATTTTATTGGTGTAATCGCGGTGGCAGCATATCGGTATGCGGTGCGGAATACCTTTGGCATGACTCTGGTGCTCTGGCGTCAATTAAGATAAATCGACGCAACAAAATGCATTTGCAAGCCAGCCGGGATGATTGGGTGTGATTGATTGTCCTTGTGAATAAACACCATCAGTAGTCCTGGCTAATCCGGCATTTACTCCGCATGTCTGTCCCCGTATTCTTGTTGAAAAAAACAACAGGAGACAGGCATGTCGCTTTGGCTTTCGCACCCTCTGTTTATCCCTTCGCTGGTGGTTGGCATCACCATTCTCCTCTGGGCGACCTCGCTGTTACCGGAATTCATAACCGCGCTGCTGTTCTTTTCCGTCGCGATGGTGGCGAAAATCGCGCCGCCGGACGTTATCTTTGGCGGCTTTGCGTCTTCGGCATTCTGGCTGGTTTTCAGCGGGTTTGTGCTGGGGGTGGCCATTCGCAAAACGGGGCTGGCGGACAGGGCGGCGCGAGCGTTGTCCTCAAGGTTAACCGACTCCTGGCCGTTAATGGTGGCAAGCGTGGTGCTGCTCAGCTATGCGCTGGCCTTTGTAATGCCGTCTAATATGGGGCGTATTGCTCTGCTGATGCCAATTGTCGCGGCGATGGCAAAACGCGCCGGAATTAACGACGGTACCCGTGCCTGGTATGGCCTGGCGCTGGCCGTTGGATTCGGGACCTTCCAGCTTTCTGCCACTATTCTTCCCGCCAACGTGCCCAACCTGGTCATGAGCGGTGCGGCGGAGGGATCCTATGGCATCCACCTGAATTATCTTCCCTATCTGCTGTTGCACACGCCGGTGCTGGGGTGGTTGAAAGGAGGGTTACTCATTGTTCTTATCTGCTGGCTGTTTCCGGGCAAGCCGCACGCGCCGCGCGAACTGACGCCCCCTGAACCGATGAGTCGTGCGGAAATACGACTGGCCTGGATGCTGGCGGTGGTGCTGGTCATGTGGGTGAGCGAAAGCTGGCACGGCGTTGGTCCTGCGTGGACAGGGCTGGCTGCGGCGGTCATCACGCTGTTGCCGCGCGTGGGGTTCATCAGCGGAGAAGAGTTCTCCACCGGGGTGAATATTCGCACCTGTATCTACGTGGCGGGGATTCTGGGGCTGGCAATTACCGTGACGCAAACCGGTATTGGTAATGCGGTGGGAGAGGCGCTGTTAACCGTAATGCCGTTAGATCCGCAACGGCCCTTTACCAGCTTTTTGGCGCTGAACGGTATTACTACCGCACTAAACTTCATCATGACGGCCAATGGCGTTCCGGCGCTGTATACCACGCTGGCGCAGAGTTTTTCTGATGCCACAGGTTTTCCGCTGCTGTCGGTGATTATGATTCAGGTTATGGGGTATTCCACGCCACTGTTGCCTTATCAGGCTTCGCCGATTGTGGTGGCGATGGCGTTAGGCAAGGTGCCAGCCAGAGCGGGAATGCTGCTGTGCATTGTGCTGGCGCTGGCAACCTGGCTGGTGCTGCTGCCGCTGGATTACGCCTGGTTTAATTTGTTGGGAAAATTATAGTTTCACTACGGTGTTAATTTTTTGTTTTGTGAGATGGTGAGTTGTTTTATATATGCCGATGGAGGTTAATACCGGACGCTGATTTGCGCACTGGAAATTCAAGGACTGATTCATGGACAGATTGACCCCCATCCGATGTTGGCCAGCCATCATCTCGCTCGTGATTACGCTGACTATCTGGTTTGTTATCCCGTGTCCCCCCTCCGTTACCCCGGAGGCGTGGCATCTGCTGGCGCTGTTTATCGGCACGATCGCGGCGATTATCGGTAAAGCCATGCCCATTGGCGCTATCGCAATTGTGGCGATTATGCTGGTAGCCATGACCTGCGTTACCCACCCAGGAAAGCCCTCGGCGGCGCTGAACGATGCGCTGAGCGGTTTTTCTAATCCGCTGATCTGGCTGATTGGCTTATCCATCATGCTGTCGCAAAGTCTGTTGAAAACAGGACTGGGCGCGCGTATTGGCTATGGATTTATCGCGCTGTTCGGTAAAAGAACGCTGGGTATCGCCTGGGCATTAACCCTCGCTGAAACGCTGATTGCGCCGGTGACGCCAAGCAACACCGCGCGCGGCGGCGGCATTATCCATCCGGTGATGCGGGCGATTGCGGAAAGCCTCGGCTCGCAGCCGGGAAATAGCGAGAATGGGTCCACCGGGCGTTATCTCGCGCTGGTGAACTACAACATTAACCCGATCAGTTCGGCGATGTTTATTACCGCAACCGCGCCTAACCCGTTAATTGTCAGCTTTTTGACGAAGGGGACGGATGGGGTGCTGAATATGACCTGGGGCATGTGGGCTATTGCCGCGCTGCTTCCTGCCGTAGTGTCCCTGGTCGCGATGCCCATCGTTATCTGGTGGCTCTACCCACCTGCTATTACGCGCACGCCGAATGCGCCGCAGTTCGCCCGGCAAAAGCTGGATGCGCTTGGCCCGCTCTCGCTGGCAGAAAAAATCACCCTGGCCGTTTTCATTTTGCTGCTGTGCCTGTGGGCGGGTGTTCCTGCGATGCTCATGGGCAGCGGCTGGACCGTTAATCCCACCAGCGCCGCGCTAATTGGTTTATCGATCCTGTTGCTGACCGGCGTATTAAGCTGGGACGATATTCTTAAGTGCCGTGGGGCATGGGACACCATCGTCTGGTTTGCCGCGCTGGTGATGATGGCCGATTTTCTCAGCAAGCTGGGGCTGGTGGGCTGGCTGGCGACCAGCGTCGGAAGCGCAATTGATCATCTTGGCGTTCACTGGAGTATCGCGACGCTGTTGCTGATCCTGCTTTACGTTTACTCACATTACTTTTTTGCCAGCACTACCGCGCATATTACGGCGATGTTTGCTGCATTCTTCGCTGCGGGATTAGCCCTGGGCGCACCGCCGGCACTGCTTGGACTGATGCTCGGTTTCTCTTCTTCGTTGATGATGTCGCTCACGCACTATGGTACGGGCACGGCGCCTATCATTTTTGGATCGGGCTATGTCTCGCTGGCGGAATGGTGGAAAACGGGGCTGGTAATGAGTGTGGTCAACCTGGTCATCTGGGGCGTGACCGGCGCCTTCTGGTGGCACTGGCTGGGATACTGGTAAATCCAGTGTGACGGGAGGAGTATTCCTCCCGTCGCGACAGCTTAAGCCTGTTTAGCGGCTTCTGCTGCTTTCACGATGACTGCGAAGGCGTCGGCTTTCAGAGAAGCACCGCCTACCAGTGCACCGTCGATATCCGGCTGAGCAAACAGTTCAGCGGCGTTGGATGCGTTCACAGAACCGCCGTACTGGATGATAACCTGCTCAGCGATTTTTGCGTCCGCTTTGGCAATGTGATCGCGGATGAATTTGTGAACCGCCTGCGCCTGCGCCGGAGTCGCGGATTTACCCGTACCGATCGCCCATACAGGTTCGTAAGCGATAACGACGCCTTCGAATGCCGCCGCGCCCTGAGTTTTCAGAACCGCGTCGATCTGGCGAGCGCAAACTTCTTCGGTTTTACCCGCTTCGTTTTCCGCTTCGGTTTCACCGATGCACAGAACCGGAGTCAGACCCTGCTCTTTCAGCACCGCGAATTTTTTAGCGATCAGCTCATCGGACTCTTTGTGATAGGTACGACGCTCAGAGTGACCGATAATGATGTACTGTGCGCCAATGTCTTTCAGCATTTCAGCAGAAGTTTCACCCGTGAATGCGCCAGACAGGTTCAGGTCAACATTCTGCGCGCCCAGGATAATGTGGCTACCGGCCGCAGCGTGTTTCGCCAGGTCGATATACATTTCTGGCGGAGCGATAGCTACTGCGCAGCCAGCAACGCCAGCCAGTTCTTTACGCAGGTTAGCAACCAGCTCGTTCACCATGTGGCGGCTGCCGTTTAGTTTCCAGTTACCCATCACTAAAGGATGTCGCATTTTAATTCTCCACGCTTGTTAGCGAATTAGGAAGATGGCCACCCTTCAGGGCAGCATGGTCTGTCAATCAGTATATACCCGTCATACTTCAAGTTACAGGTGCGTTGGCTTTGTTACCCGGCTCGCCCCGGCGGGGCCTCTGCGTTGCCGCCTTCCTGTAACCCGAATGATGGCGGGTATAGCGATTCATCCCCGGAAAGGTTGTGCTTTTATCACTTAATTCAGCCCTTTCAGGTTTTCGGATAGTGTCAGCTTAATCGGTTCAACAGCGAAGGTCAGCCCTTTTTCGCCGTTATCTGCAACAACATAGCGAATTGCGCCTTCCGTTTCGGCGTAATAATGCTTACCTTTGCCCGTAATAAGCAGTTTTTGCAGTTTTTTCTGGCTCTGCTCTTTCGTCAATAACGGCGCGACGGTACGAATGACGGCGGCCATATACTCCAGCGCCCTGGCCTTTGCCGCTTTTTGCTCCGGTCCCTGAATCGGCAGCCAGGTAATTTGCATGCTTTTAATCTTCAACGTGCCGCGCTCCAGCGCCGTTGACGCATACAGATTTTCATTAATTTTACTGGCGGCGCGGGTCAGGTTCGCTTTGTCACGACTGCTGCCGATGGCGCGAAACTCATTGAGCGGGAGATTAGGGTTTTCGGCGTTAAAATCTTCGCGGAACTGGCTGATTGAGAAGTCAAACGTTGGCGCTCCGGCCAGCAGATAAGGCGCTGTTGATGCCGCAGACGGCTTTTCCGCCTTAACCGTTGTGCTCACGGTCATCGCAGAAAATAAGAGTAAAAAAAGGATACATCCTGACTTCATCAATCTCACCTTTCGTTATGACTGCTCACGATTAAAACGATAACTGTCGGGCTTGTCAAAAGGGTAAACTGTTCGTGAAGGTAATATTAAGGGAACTTACATGACCATACAGCAGTGGTTATTCTCATTTAAAGGGCGTATCGGACGCCGTGATTTCTGGATTTGGATCGTTTTGTGGATTGTCGGTATGCTGGTTCTGTTCTCGCTGGCAAGCCAACAGTTGCTGGATATTCAGACGGCGGCATTTTGCCTGGTATGTCTTCTCTGGCCGACCGCCGCGGTGACGGTAAAACGTCTGCATGACCGGGGCCGCTCCGGGCTGTGGGCGTTGCTGATGATTGTGGCGTGGATGCTGTTAGCCGGAAACTGGGCGATTCTGCCGGGAATGTGGCAGTGGGCTGTAGGACGCTTTCTGCCAACGCTGATCCTGGTCATGATGCTTATCGATTTGGGCGCATTTATCGGCACCCAGAGTGAAAATAAGTTCGGTAAAGAAACGCAGGATGTGAAGTATAAGGCGTGAATATCATGCCGGATGGCGAAACTGCCATCCGGCAAAAGATACGCCAGGCAAAATCATCACCAGTAATGTTCTGCCGTCATATGACCCGGTCGACGACGCAAATGTTTGGTCATCTGCCGGGTCTCTTTCAGCAGTTGCTGGGTGTCGCGTACCATCTGCGGGTTCCCGCACAGCATGACATGGCTGGTCTCTTTATCCATCGGCAGCCCAACCGCTTTTTCCAGTTCGCCACTCTCAATCAGCGCCGGTACGCGACCGGTCAGTGAACCGGCGGACGTTTCACGGCTGACCACCGTCTGAATTCGCAGTTTGCCTTCGTAGCGTTTTTCGAGTTCCAGCATCAGCGGCAGATAGCTCAAATCCGCGGCATAGCGGGCAGCGTGAACCAGCACCAGGTTTTTGAAGCGATCTAAATCTTTGCCGAGCTGAAGAATTGACAGATACGGGCCGATGGCTGTCCCCGTAGCCAGCATCCACAGTGTGTCGCAGTCAGGAACTTCATCCAGCACAAAGAAACCAGCAGCTTCGCTGACTACCTGAACCTCGTCGCCGGGCTTTAGCGCCGCCAGACGCGGACTCAGCTTGCCGTCGGGAACGGTAACCAGGTAAAACTCCAGATCGGGATTGTCAGGGGCATTCACATAAGAGTAGGCGCGCTGGACGCGCTCACCTTCGAGCTCAAGGCCGAGCTTGGTGAACTGACCCGCAGTGAAGGGGAGAACGGGAGCGTGAACGGTCAGACTAAACAAGGCATCGGTCCAGTTCTGTACCTTCGTGACTTTGCCTGTTACCCAATCTGCCATGGTTTTCTCCTGTTCTTGTCTGATTTCCTTATCTTCGTTTGTTGGCGGAAAGATTTCCAGCCCTGAAGGACTGGAAAGCTCTCTTGATCAAATCAATTAAAGAATGTGCGTCTGCACGTCCGGGTCTTTGCGATCGAGGTAGTGAATCGACTGAATACGACGGATGGTGCGTGATTTTCCACGAATCAACAGCGTTTCGGTGGTTGCAATGTTGCCTTTCCGGCTAATCCCGTCCAGCAGATCCCCTTTGGTAATGCCGGTGGCGGAGAAGATGACGTTATCGCTACGCGCCATTTCGTCCAGACGCAGCGCTTTACCCGCTTCAATGCCCATTGCTTTACAGCGTGCCAGTTCTTGTTCGCCAATGCGACGATTCTCTTCGCTGTCACCTTTCACATCATGGCGCGCCAGCAGACGTCCCTGCATGTCGCCATCCAGTGCGCGAATAACCGCAGCGGAGACGACGCCTTCCGGCGCTCCGCCAATCCCGTACAGCACATCCACTTCACTGTCCGGCATACAGGTCAGAATAGACGCCGCCACGTCGCCATCCGGAATAGCGAAAACGCGCACGCCCAGTTTCGCCATTTCTGCGATAACGTCATCATGACGTGGTTTTGCCAGAATAGTGACGGTCAGTTCGTCCAGCGGCTTACCGAGCGCCGTAGCGATGTTACGTAAGTTGTCAGCCAGCGGGAGATTGAGATCGACAGAACCTTTAGCGGCAGGACCGACAATCAGCTTTTCCATATACATGTCCGGCGCGTTCAGAAAGCAGCCTTTATCGCCGACGGCCAGCACCGCCAGCGCGTTGGCCTGACCCATCGCCGTCATGCGTGTACCTTCGATGGGATCAACCGCGATATCCACCGCGTCGCCGCGACCGGTGCCAACTTTCTCACCGATGTACAGCATCGGTGCTTCGTCGATCTCGCCTTCACCGATCACGATGGTACCGTCAATATTGACCTGATTAAGCATAATGCGCATAGCGTTCACCGCCGCGCCGTCAGCGGTGTTTTTATCGCCGCGTCCCAACCATTTGTAGCCAGCCAGCGCCGCCGCTTCGGTTACGCGGGAAAATTCGATGGCAAGTTCTCGTCTCATAGCAAACTCGTAGCAGAAAGGAATGGCGCGAAGTGTAGCACAGGGGAGGGGGCAAGATTATTGATGTGTGTGCGGGGTTGTCCCCGCACACGTGTGACAGTAGCCGCAGGCCGGACAAGGCGAAGCCGCCATCCGGCACGTCAGCATTACTCTTCGTGATCTTCCCACGCCAGGGCGCGTTTGACCGCTTTTTTCCAGCCGCTGTAACGGTAGTTACGCTCGGTGGTTTCAATGCCTGGGCGGAATTCGCGCTCAATGACCGCTTTTTCCTGCAGTTCGTCCAGATTCTGCCAGTAGCCAACGGCCAGACCTGCCAGATATGCCGCACCCAGCGCCGTGACTTCGCGTACTTCCGGGCGCTCAACGCGCGCGCCAAGAATGTCAGACTGGAACTGCATCAGGAAGTTGTTGGCGACCGCACCGCCGTCCACGCGCAGGGCGTGCAGACGAATACCGGAGTCGGCCTGCATTGCTTCGAGTACGTCGCGGGTCTGGTAAGCAATGGACTCCAGCGTTGCACGGATAATGTGGTTGGAGTTCACGCCACGGGTCAGACCAAAGATAGCGCCGCGGGCATACGGATCCCAGTATGGCGCACCCAGGCCGGTAAAGGCCGGAACAACGTACACACCGTTGGTGTCTTTCACCTTTGTGGCAAAATATTCGGAATCAAACGCGTCGCTGATGAGCTTCATTTCATCACGCAGCCACTGGATGGACGCCCCTGCCATAAACACCGCCCCTTCCAGCGCGTAATTCACTTCTCCGGTCGGGCCGCAGGCAATCGTCGTCAAAAGTCCGTTTTCTGACTTGACCGCTTTCTCACCGGTGTTCATCAGCATAAAGCAGCCGGTGCCGTAGGTGTTTTTCGCCATCCCTTCCTTCACGCACAGCTGGCCGAACAGTGCAGCCTGCTGGTCACCGGCGATACCGGCGATAGGGATACGCGTACCGCCTTTACCGCCAATGTTTGTCTGGCCATACACTTCAGAAGAACGACGTACTTCCGGCAGCATCGCGCGCGGAATATCGAGCGCGTCCAGCATCTTCTCGTCCCAGTCCAGGGTGTGGATGTTGAACAGCATGGTGCGTGAGGCGTTGGTGTAATCCGTGACGTGTACGCGCCCCTGCGTCATTTTCCAGATAAGCCAGGTATCAACGGTACCAAACAGCAGTTCACCGCGACGGGCGCGCTCGCGGGAGCCTTCTACGTGGTCGAGGATCCACTTCACTTTGGTACCTGAGAAGTACGGGTCGATCACCAGACCGGTGTTATTGCGGACATACTCTTCCATGCCGTCGCGCTTCAGGCGTTCGCAGATGTCAGCAGTACGGCGGCACTGCCAGACAATCGCGTTGTAGATAGGTCTACCGGTTTCACGTTCCCAGACGATAGTGGTTTCACGCTGGTTGGTGATCCCAATTGCTGCAATTTGGTCGGAATTGATGTCCGCTTTCGCCAGCACTTCAACCAGCGTTGAACTTTGTGTCGCCCAGATCTCCATTGGGTCGTGTTCTACCCAGCCTGCTTTCGGGTAGATCTGTTCAAATTCGCGTTGGGAAACGCTAACGATATTCGCATCGTGGTCCATCACGACCGCGCGGGAGCTGGTGGTGCCCTGGTCGAGCGCAACGATATATTTTTTCTCAGTCATAATTGATTGTCCCGTAGTCACATTACAGCGAAGCTTTTTGTTGTGAAGTGGTAGTGGCGTCCTGCTCTTCCACTACGCAAGTATCGCACGGCAAATGGTGGCCGATCAGTTTGCGATAGGCGAATGCGCCCAAAATTGCACCAACGATGGGGCCGAACAGCGGCACCAGGAAGTAAGGAATGTCTTTGCCACCGGTAAAGGCCACATTGCCCCAACCTGCGAGCCAGGCGAAAGCTTTCGGGCCGATGTCACGTGCCGGGTTCATTGCAAATCCGGTCAGCGGACCCATAGACGCACCGATAACGGCAATCAGCAAGCCGATGAGCAGCGGAGCCAGTGGGCCACGCGGAACGCCGTTACCGTCGTCAGTCAGCGCCAGAATAAGCCCCATCAGGATAGCGGTAATTACCATTTCAACCGCGAAGGCCTGCACAAAATTGATATGTGGATTTGGATACGTTGAGAAAGTGCCAGCCAGATCAACACTTTCGACACTGCCACGAACGATGTGATGTGTCTGCTCAAAGTCTGCGAAAAGATTGTAATAAAGCCCGTAAACTAACGCCGCTGCGCAAAACGCACCGGCAAATTGAGAAATAATAAAAGGAACAACTTTACGCTTGTCGAAGCAAGCAAAGAGCCACAATGCAATGGTCACTGCGGGATTAAGGTGAGCACCGGAAACACCTGCGGTCAGGTAGATAGCCATCGCCACCCCCAGGCCCCAGATAATACTAATTTCCCACTGACCAAAAGTAGCACCAGCAACTTTGAGTGCAGCGACGCAACCCACACCGAAGAAAATCAACAACCCGGTACCGAGAAATTCAGCAATGCACTGCCCTTTTAAGGTTGAGGTTTGACTCATAATCGGATCCTAAGAGTTTAATGTTTATTGTATGCAAGGAGGTCAGTGACGTCCGCGATGCCTGTAGGCATACTGTTAATTTATCGTTAACGAGCAAAAACGAGAAATATCGAAATTAAAATGTGTGTAGTCCGTCAACAAAATGAGCGTTATCGCGCCATGTGGCGCGTTTTGTTATACAAAAAAAGTGTGAGCTGAATCATTTTATTAACCAATTTATTAACACTTTCGATTTGTGTGAGTTATGTCACCAGGACAAAGATGAAAAGTATTGCAAACCACAATCTGCGCGGGATGCTGCTGGACAGGGACGGCGCGGCTTCATACAATCGGGCACTATAAAGTATGCGATATTGTGCGCGTTTGCGTGAAGCGTCGCCTTGCAATTCAGGAGAGTATGATCATGTCTTTAGAAGTGTTTGAGAAACTGGAAGCAAAAGTACAGCAGGCGATTGATACCATCACTCTGTTGCAGATGGAAATTGAAGAGCTGAAAGAGAAGAACAACAACCTGTCGCAGGAAGTGCAGTCTGCGCAGCATCAGCGTGAAGAGCTGGAGCGCGAAAACCACACGCTCAAAGAACAGCAGAACGGCTGGCAGGATCGTCTGCAGGCGCTGCTTGGTCGTATGGAAGAAGTCTAATCCTCGTCATCTTTCACGTTATGGTGGCGTTGGCTGCGCATATTCCCCCCAGTCACGTAGTTTACTACGCTCCTGGGGATTCATTTGCTTGCCGCCTTACCCTAACGCGAAATATTTAGAGGATTCAGAGCGCAAATTTCCTGGGGATCGGTAATGCGAAACCCATAAAAAAGGCACCTTACGGTGCCTTTTTGATCGCTCGATTTAATCACTCGATATCAAGCGGGTCTTCGGAGAGGATGATGCCGGTATTGTCGGCGTACAAATGGTCGCCGGAGAAGAACGTCACGCCGCCGAAATTAACGCGGACATCGCTTTCCCCAATCCCTTCACCTGCGGCACCCACCGGAATCGCGGCAATCGCCTGAATGCCGATATCCAGCTCTTCTAAATCATCCACCTGGCGCACCGCGCCGTAGATGACCAGCCCTTCCCATTCATTCTGTACCGCCAGACGCGCCAGTTCGGCGTCAACCAGCGCACGACGGACAGAACCGCCGCCATCAACCAGCAGAATACGGCCACGGCCATTTTGTTCGAGCAGATCGTACAGCAACCCGTTGTCCTCGAAACATTTCACCGTGATGATTTGTCCGCCAAATGACGACCGTCCTCCAAAGTTAGAGAACAGCGGTTCCACGACGTTGACATCTTCTTGATAGATGTCACAAAGCTCGGAAGTATCATATTTCATAGGCTTAACGTTCAGTTGCTGCGAGAATTTTTAGTATATCGCGCTAAGTGTACTGTTGGCAAAATCATCAGTTGTTAATTGATATTTGTCAGTTAAACAGCCGACTGACTTAAGAAAATCCCGAAAACAAACAGAAGGTTAGTCAGTAACGCTGCTTTTACGGTACGTTCCAGCATCGGGCGCATCGCCGTCGGATCCATTTCGCGCATCACATAGCGCGCCTGTTTAATCAATAACGGTGCGGCCAGAATGAACAGCCAGCCCCACAAACTTTGCAGCGAGATAAGATTAAACAGAGCCAGGCAGACCAGCGTGCCCATCAACAGGCAGGCATGATAACGACGCGCGTTCACCGCGCCTAAGCGCACCACCAATGTGTTTTTGCCGTTTTCCCGGTCGCTGTTGATATCGCGCAGGTTATTAATGTTGAGCACGGCGGTGGCCAGCAAGCCGCAGGCGGTTGCCGGGAGGATCAGCGCCGGAATCAGCGTATGCGCCTGCAGATACCAGCTGCCCATCACGCTGAGCCAGCCGAAGAATACC
The DNA here is from genome assembly GCF_002918555.1 of Citrobacter amalonaticus. GTDB lineage: Bacteria > Pseudomonadota > Gammaproteobacteria > Enterobacterales > Enterobacteriaceae > Citrobacter_C > Citrobacter_C amalonaticus_A. Next base: position 48,739 of record NZ_PQMB01000008.1, on the reverse strand, counting down.
AGCACGGAGATATCGCCCAGGCCGATGTAACCGTAAGGGCGATTACCGACGGTGTAGGTGATGGCGGCGATGATTGACAGGCCCCCAAGCACCAGGAAACCAACAAAGTCCGCCAGCGTATGACACGCAACGGCAACCAGCGCCAGACCGGACAGACAGATGAGCACCACGGTGATAATCAGCGCTCGCTTCATCTCCGATTGAGTGATGACCCCTTTCTGCATCCCGCGCAGCGGCCCGATACGGTCAGGTTTATCGCTGCCTTTGACGGCATCGCCATAATCGTTGGCGAGGTTTGACAGGATCTGCAGCAGTCCTGCGGTAATTAATGCCAGCAGGGCGACGAGGGGATCAAAATATCCCTGCCACCATGCCAGAGCCGTACCGACGATGATCGCCGCGAAGGCGAGCGGTAGGGTCTTGGGTCGTAAACTTTCCAGCCAGGCCTGTGAGCGGCTAATTTGTTGTTGTTCAGTCATATTTAGCGCCAATAAAAATGGGGCTTTTCAGCCCCATCAACAATGATGAAAATGCATTGAACGCGATTATAGGATAAAACGGCTCAGATCTTCATCTGCGACCAACGCATCCAGATGTTTGCTCACATAATCAGCATCAATTGTTATGCTTTGACCATTCAAATCGCTCGCGTCGTAGGAAATATCTTCCATCAGACGTTCCAGTACGGTGTGCAAACGACGGGCGCCGATGTTTTCGGTTGTCTCGTTAACCTGCCACGCCGCTTCAGCAATACGCTTAATGCCCGATTCGGTGAACTCGATATTCACGCCTTCAGTCGCCATCAACGCTTTGTATTGTACGGTGACCGACGCGTTCGGCTCAGTCAGGATGCGCTCGAAGTCACTGGTGGTCAGCGCCTGCAGCTCCACGCGAATCGGCAGACGACCCTGAAGTTCCGGGATCAGATCAGACGGTTTTGCCACCTGGAATGCGCCAGAAGCGATAAACAGGATGTGATCGGTTTTCACCATGCCGTGCTTGGTTGAAACGGTGCAGCCTTCAACCAGCGGCAGCAGGTCACGCTGTACCCCTTCGCGGGAAACATCCGGGCCGGAAGATTCACCGCGCTTACAGATTTTGTCGATCTCATCGATAAACACAATCCCGTGCTGCTCAACCGCGTCGATAGCGTCCTGTTTCAGCTCTTCCGGGTTTACCAGTTTTGCCGCTTCTTCTTCAACCAGCAGCTTCATCGCATCTTTGATTTTCAGCTTACGCGGCTTCTGTTTCTGACCGCCCAGGTTCTGGAACATGGACTGCAGCTGGCTGGTCATCTCTTCCATTCCCGGAGGCGCCATGATTTCAACGCCCATCGGTGCGGCTGCGAGATCAATCTCAATCTCTTTATCGTCCAGCTGTCCTTCACGCAGTTTTTTGCGGAATGCCTGACGCGCAGCAGAAGGTTCAGACTGCTGTTCAGTCTGGCCCCAGTTGTTTTTCGCCGGAGGGATCAGCACGTCGAGGATGCGCTCTTCAGCCATCTCTTCCGCACGGTAGCGATTTTTCTCGATGGACTGGACGCGTATCATTTTGATCGCCGAATCGGTCAGATCGCGGATGATAGAATCCACTTCTTTACCGACATAGCCCACTTCGGTGAATTTGGTTGCTTCAACTTTGATAAACGGCGCGTTGGCCAGCTTCGCCAGACGACGGGCGATCTCGGTTTTACCGACACCGGTGGGGCCGATCATCAGAATGTTTTTCGGCGTAACTTCGTGACGAAGCTCTTCATCAAGTTGCATACGGCGCCAGCGGTTACGTAAGGCGATTGCGACGGAGCGTTTAGCCGCGTCCTGACCGATGATGTGTTTGTTCAGTTCGCTGACTATTTCGCGTGGGGTCATTTCAGACATGGGAGATCCTTACGCCTTAGACGGTAATTCTTCAATGGTATGGAAATGGTTGGTATAGATGCAGATGTCACCTGCGATATCCAACGCTTTTTCAGCAATTTCGCGCGCGCCAAGCTCGGTGTTTTCCAGCAATGCGCGAGCGGCGGCCTGGGCGTACGGCCCGCCGGAGCCGATAGCGATCAGGTCGTTTTCTGGCTGTACGACGTCACCGTTCCCGGTGATGATCAGTGAGGCGGTTTCATCCGCGACTGCCAGCAGCGCTTCGAGTTTGCGCAACATGCGATCGGTACGCCAGTCTTTCGCCAGCTCAACGGCGGCTTTGACCAGATGACCCTGGTGCATTTCCAGTTTACGTTCAAACAGTTCGAACAGCGTGAAGGCGTCCGCAGTACCGCCCGCAAAGCCAGCGATCACTTTGTCGTTGTACAGACGGCGAACTTTTTTCACGTTGCCCTTCATGACGGTATTACCCAGTGTGGCCTGACCATCACCGGCGATGACCACATGACCGTTACGGCGTACGCTTACTATTGTTGTCACGAGCAGACCCCTTGGTTACAAATGCAGAATACAATCCCCGCACGGTTGTTCGGGGCATAATGCAAGTTACACATCATCCTTCAAACGGCCTCTGTGTTAGCTGCGCTCGTGCACCCCAGTCACAGCGTTATCTTTGCTCCTGGGGATTCACTCGCTTGCCGCTTTGATGCATCTTGAATGATTTTGTCTATAGATGGGGAGGATTTTAGGGGTTTCAACCCCCGGAGGCGAGCCGAATACAGTTTGTGTGACCCGCCATCTTCAGACGGTTGAGCGTGCTGTCGGCATTTTCCTTGCCTTTCAGCGGGCCGATGACCACGCGATTCCAGCCATTGTTGGTGGTGATTTTGGAGTCAAAACCTTCGAAAGCCAATTGCGCACGCACGGTTTCCGCCTGCTCGGCACCTTTAAAGGAGCCGCACTGCACCATCCAGCGGCGTTCATCTTTCTTCTCTGCCGTCTGTTTTGGCGCTTCTGGCGTGCGGGTAATCGGCGCGGCCTGCTGCGTTTTGGGCTGGGAGGCGGTGGTGTGCGCAGGCGTCTGTAGCAGATCCTGATAAGGCTGCTGAGCGGTCGGCTTCGGCTGCTGCGTCTGGCGCGGCTGTTGCTGTACCGGTGCCGTTTGTGCAGTTCGCGTCTGCTGCTGTGGTGGTGGAGCAGTGTTCCACTGCTGCTGCTGCTGCTGTTGCTGAACCTGGCGCTGTTGCGCCTGGCGTTGCAGCGTTTGCTGACGCTGCTCAGCCGTCTGCTCGTTCCACGGCACTTCGTTAAGTTGCGTAGGCTGCTGGCGCATGTCTGCCTGCATTTGTGCAAGCAGCTGACGTTGTTCGTTGGTCAGCTGATCCGGATTCATCACCTCACCGCCAGCAGAGGGTTCCGTTGGCGCACGCACGCCCGGCTGGCGACTCTCCAGCTCTTTAATATAGCGCCAGCGCTCTTCCGGTTTTGGCGGGAGTCCGTTTCCAGTGACTTTCTGGCCCTGTAGCGTTTCGGACTCTTCCTTCTTGTGATGCGTAATGAAGTACAGACCACCGATAAAGGCCACAAGGACGGCGGCGGCAATGGCGACCATGGCGGGTGATACCGCAGGCATGTTGCGTTGCTTTTTCCGTGAGGTGCTCTTTTTGCGCCGCGAAGGTGCCGGTTGGCCGCGACGTACATAATCTCGTTGTGCCACTATCGTTTCGCTGTATTTATTCGTTCGTCAGCCCGCCATGTTACTTAAGCGGCGGGCCTTTGACCAGATCGGGAGACCTAAAGCAGTTTACTTTAGGTCAATGCGCGTGTTGAACCCCGAATGATAAGCTCGCAATCCATTAAACGCGAGCCGCTGTTGACGTTTTGTCCGTGCATCTGATCGAGCAATAACAACATAGATTCGCGACCAATTTCGAAGCGCGGTTGCGCAATGGTTGTCAGCGGCGGATCGCAAAATTCCGCTAATGCAATATTGTCGAAGCCAACGATGGACAAATCATCAGGCACCTTCAGACCCTGACGTTTGGCATAAGAAAGCGCACCAAGCGCCATGACATCGCTATGGCAGAAAATGGCGGTAGGGGGCTGAGGCTGCTCGAGCAACTGTTGCAACGCGTTGCCACCGGCTTCGTAAGTGAAGTCCCCCCGGGCGATATAGTGCGGGTCAACCGTAATACCGCTGCGGCGCAGCGCCTGGACATATCCTTGTAGCCGATAGTGGCAAAGCGGCATATCTTCGGGACCCGCAATACAACCGATGCGCTTATGGCCGAGATCGAGCAGGTAATTCATCGCATTAAATGCGGCCGTGAGATTATCAATATGCACGGTCGGCAGCTCAAGTTCCGGGGCAAACTCGTTGGACATCACCATCGGCGGCAGATTGCGTTGTTCTTCCACGCTGGCGTCAAATGGCAAACGCGAACTCAGCAGTACCATGCCATCAATTTGTTTGGTGATGATCAGGTTGAGGAATGTTTTTTCCTGCTGGTTCTGATGAGCGCAATCGCCTATCAGCACCAGATAACCATGCTCCGCCGCAGTGACTTCAATGCCGCGGATAATTTCACTAAAGAATGGATCGCAGATATCCGGAACAATCACCAGGATTGTAAGGGACTCGTTGCGCTTAACGTTTCGTCCCATTGACTGAGGCAAATACCCGACCTCCATCGCCGCCTGCTCTACCCGGTTGCGTGTGGTCTGCGAGACTTTATCGGGGTTCATTAATGCACGGGATACCGTTGCCGTTGAGACTTTCGCCTTCAGGGCAACATCTTTCATTGTAGCGGCAGTAACCTGCTTCTTCGGTTTCACTCTCTCTCCTCGCCCTGGGATCCGGCGCAGAACTATCCTTGTTTAACTCACATCGGAAACATTTTTATCAGATAGTGAATAGAAGCGGTTACAGAATTTTCATGAAAAGTGTGATGGATATTGAATTTTTCGATCCGCTTCGCATCGTGAGAGGTTTATCCCTCAATAGGATCGACATCCAGCACCCATTTGACTTTACGTGCGTCAGGTAACGTGTTGATCAACGCCAGGGTACCGCTGACGATATGCTGCAGGCGAATGCGCGACGGATGCTGTAATAAAATTTGCCAGCGGTAGCGCCCGCCGCGTTTTGCGGCAAGAGCAGGAACCGGACCTAAGACCCAGAGTTTGTCATCCGCCAACGGGCTTGCCTGGATCAGATTGCGCAACTGTTGCAGAAACACGGGCGCCAGCTGGTTGTTGTGATCCTCCGCGCGCACGATCACATGACTGGTCCACGGGGGAAGCTGCATTGTTTGCCGCTCGGCCAGCGCCTGCTCGGCGAAGGTGTCATAGCCTTTGTACAGCAAGGTTTGCAGAAGCGGATGTTCCGGATGGTGGGTTTGCAATACCACTTCACCCTGTTTGCCAGCACGCCCTGCGCGTCCGGAAACCTGGGTATAGAGCTGGGCAAAACGTTCCGCCGAGCGGAAGTCTGCAGAGAATAGCGCCCCGTCAACATCCAGTAGCGCGACCAGGGTAACATCCGGAAAGTGATGGCCCTTTGCCAGCATTTGTGTGCCGATTAGGATCCGCGCCCCGCCGCGATGAACTTCTGCGAGATGCTGTTCCAGCGCACCTTTACGGCTGGTGGTGTCGCGGTCAATACGCGAAATCGGCACGCCAGGGAAGAAGGGAACCAATGCCTGTTCGAGCTGCTCAGTGCCTAACCCTACCGGCACCATATGCGTCGAGCCGCAGGAAGGACACTGGCGTGGCACCGGACGCTGGCTGTCGCAGTGGTGACAGCGCAAATGATGTTGCGCCTGATGCAGCGTGTAGTAGTGATCGCAGCGCGGGCACTCCGCAATCCAGCCACAGTCGTGACACAGCAGCGCCGGAGCAAAGCCGCGGCGGTTGAGAAAAAGAATCACCTGATTATCCGCCTGCAAATGCTGCCGCATACGGGTGATTAACGCCGGAGCCAGTCCGGCCTGTATATGCTGACCTTTTAAATCCAGCACATGCTGGATGGCGGGACGTGCGTTGCCTGCGCGTCGGGTCAAACGCAGCATCCGGTATTTTTTCTGCCGCACGTTGCACAGCGTTTCCAGCGCAGGCGTCGCCGAACCGAGGATAATCGGGATTTGCTCGCTGTGGGCCCGATAAACCGCCAGGTCGCGAGCGTGATAGCGCCAGCCCTCCTGCTGTTTATAGGAGCTGTCATGCTCTTCATCAATTACGATAACGCCGAGGTTTTTAAACGGCGTAAACAGCGATGAGCGGGTACCGATGACGATCGCCGCTTCGCCATTTTTCGCTTTTAACCAGGCGGAGAGACGCTCGCTGTCATTCAGGCCGGAGTGCAACACCTCTACCGGTGCGTTGAAGCGTTCGCGGAAGCGGGCGATGGTTTGTGGCGTCAGGCCAATCTCCGGCACCATCACCAGCGCCTGTTTACCCTGGGCGAGAACGTTCTCCAGTACGCTTAAATAGACTTCGGTTTTACCGGAACCCGTTACGCCCGCCAGCAGCCATGCGGAAAAACTGTCCGACGCGCTGTGAATTGCGCCGACGGCGGTGGCTTGTTCGGTATTCAGACGGAGCCGATCGCCGCAGACGGCGTAATGAGTGCGCCAGTCGCTAAAGCCTGGCGTTTCGCTTGCCAGGTCGCACAACCCTTTCTTACGCAGCGCCTGTAATGCCGCATCATTAAATTCGAGGTCGGCCACCTGATTGCGCCAGATCTTCCCCTGACGCAATGCCGCCAGCGCCTGCTGCTGTTTTGCGGAACGCTTCAGACTGTTGAGATCGACAGCCCGACCTTCTTCGGTGGCAAACCAGTACCACATTGGTGTATTGCTGGCGGGTTTCCCCTGGCGCAGCAGTATCGGCAGGGCATGAAACAGCACGTCGCCAATCGGATGATGATAGTAATCTACTGCCCAGAGCAGCAGGCGCCAGACGGAGGTAGAAAAAACCGGTTCGCTGTCCAGGACTTCGATGACGGCTTTAAGATCATCGATCGGTAGCTCGCTTTTATCGCTGACCGACACCACAATCCCAACCCGCTCCTGCTGCTTACCAAACGGCACGCGTACGCGATACCCGGCCTTGACGTCCATGCCTTCCGGCAAGAGGTAATCAAAGGTACGAGGAAGCGGTACGGGTAAGGCAACGTGCGCGACGGGCATGACATCATCCTGACTTGAAATCTGGCGGGTTAGTATACACATTAGTTGCGGGAAGAGGAGCGAATCAGTTTGCATGAGCGGGCTAATTTCTGTATGATTCGCCGCCTTTGATGCAAATTGATTGCGTCAAATTGACCATTACCCGTGGATTTCGCGCTGCTAACGCATCAGCAGTGTGGAAGGCGACGGGGAATATTAACATCGCGTGGTGTCTGGCGTTAGGGCTGGAAGAGCGACGCGGCCTTAAACTGAGGTTCCCCCATGAAAAAAGATATTCACCCGAAATACGACGAAATTACTGCTACCTGTTCTTGCGGTAATGTCATGAAAATCCGTTCCACCGTAGGTCACGATCTGAACCTCGACGTGTGCGGTAAATGCCACCCGTTCTACACTGGCAAACAGCGTGATGTTGCTACCGGTGGCCGTGTTGACCGCTTCAACAAGCGTTTCAGCATCCCGGGCAGCAAGTAAGTTTCCGCTGCCAGAAAAAAGCGCCGAAAGGCGCTTTTTTTGTGTTTGCAGACCCGTATTGAAACAGGCAAATAGCGCATGACAACCGTGCCGGTAAGGCTGTAGTCAGAATGGGTTGCCAACGGAATGGCTTTACTTTGGGATGAGCGAGAAATCTGGAAGATGATGTTGCTGATTTGTGGCTCCCAGGCAAAAACAGGAGTGGTAATCAGCACAGCAGGCAGTGAATTATGATGAAACGTTCTTGTTACACGGTTAAAAAGAGCGACCATGAAACCTGCGCCGCTCTTTTCTGCATCAATATTCCCACGTCTCCGGGTCGATGCCCAGTTCACGCATGATCTCTTTTGCCGCTTCCGGAATTTCATCACTGCGCTCTTTGCGCAGATCCTCATCGTTCGGCAACGGTTGTCCGGTAAAAGCGTGCAGAAACGCTTCGCACAGCAGTTCGCTGTTGGTGGCGTGACGCAGGTTGTTCACCTGACGACGGGTGCGTTCATCGGTGAGGATTTTTAACACCTTCAGAGGAATGGAAACCGTAATTTTCTTTACTTGCTCACTCTTCTTACCGTGCTCAGCGTATGGGCTGATATATTCGCCGCTCCATTCAGCCATGAGATACCTTAATCCTCTAGTCATTAGTTAAAGGCCAGAATCATCGCGTCTGGCCGTAATCCCGCATAGTTTACCGTACAGGTGATACCGTGACACGGATTAAGCACCTGTAGATGTGCGCTAATGCAGATAATTTTAACGGCTATTTCCAGTTTGCTCAATCTATACGCAAAGAAGTTTAGATGTCCAGATGTGTTGACGTCTATTGTGACAATGATTACTCTGGTGCCTGACTTTTCACCGACTCAGTCAGGAATATCTTCACATGACGCGTAAACAGGCCACCATCGCAGTGCGTAGCGGGTTAAATGACGACGAGCAATACGGTTGCGTCGTCCCACCGATTCATCTCTCCAGCACCTATAACTTTACCGGTTTTAATGAGCCTCGCGCCCATGATTATTCACGTCGTGGTAATCCCACGCGTGATGTGGTTCAGCGTGCGCTGGCGGAGCTGGAAGGCGGCGGCGGTGCGGTATTGACCAATACCGGCATGTCGGCGATTCACCTGGTGACGACGGTGTTCCTGAAGCCTGGCGATCTGCTGGTTGCACCGCATGATTGCTATGGCGGCAGCTATCGTCTGTTCGATAGTCTGGCAAAGCATGGCTGCTATCGCGTGCGGTTTGTCGATCAGGGCGATGAAAACGCGTTGCAGGCTGCGCTGGCGGAAAAACCGAAGCTGGTGCTGGTGGAAAGCCCGAGTAATCCGCTGTTACGGGTGGTGGATATTGCGAAAATCTGCCAGTTGGCCAGAGATGCCGGGGCGGTGAGCGTTGTGGACAATACTTTTTTAAGCCCGGCACTGCAAAATCCGCTGGCATTGGGCGCCGATCTGGTGTTGCATTCATGCACGAAATACCTGAACGGTCACTCCGATGTGGTGGCCGGTGTGGTGATTGCAAAAGATCCGGAAACCGTGACTGAGCTGGCATGGTGGGCGAACAATATTGGCGTTACCGGCAGTGCATTTGATAGCTATCTGTTGCTGCGCGGGTTACGTACATTGTCGCCGCGTATGGAAGTGGCGCAGCGTAATGCTCAGGCGATTGTCGATTTCCTGCAAACCCAGCCGCTGGTGAAGAAACTGTATCACCCGTCGCTGCCGGAGAATCAGGGGCATGAAATTGCCGCACGCCAGCAGAAAGGCTTTGGCGCGATGTTGAGTTTTGAACTGGATGGCGATGAGCAGACGCTGCGTCGTTTTCTTGGCGGTCTGTCGTTGTTTACGCTGGCGGAATCATTAGGGGGAGTGGAAAGTTTAATCTCTCACGCCGCAACGATGACCCATGCCGGCATGGCGCCAGAAGCGCGTGCCGCCGCCGGGATCTCCGAAACGCTGTTGCGTATCTCCACTGGTATTGAAGATGGCGAAGATTTAATTGCCGACCTGGAAAATGGCTTCCGGGCTGCAAACAAGGGGTAAAAATGAGTGTGATTGCGCAGGCAGGGGCGAAGGGCCGTCAGCTGCATAAATTTGGTGGCAGTAGTCTGGCAGACGTGAAGTGTTATCTGCGTGTCGCAGGCATCATGGCGGAATACTCGCAGCCTGACGATATGATGGTGGTTTCCGCCGCAGGCAGTACCACCAACCAGCTGATTAGCTGGCTGAAATTAAGCCAGACCGACAGGCTCTCTGCGCATCAGGTGCAACAAACCTTACGTCGCTATCAGTGCGATCTGATTAGCGGGCTGCTTCCCGCAGAGGTTGCCGACGGGTTAATCAGCATGTTCATTGGCGATCTTGAACGTCTTGCCGGGCTGCTTGATGCCGGCGTGACGGACGCCGTCTATGCGGAAGTCGTTGGTCACGGTGAAGTGTGGTCAGCGCGTCTGATGTCTGCGGTATTGAACCAGCAGGGACTGGCCTCCGCCTGGCTGGACGCGCGTGAATTTTTACGCGCCGAGCGCGCGGCACAGCCGCAGGTGGATGAAGGGCTTTCTTATCCCCTGCTGCAACAGCTGTTGGTCCAGCATCCCGGCAAACGTCTGGTGGTCACGGGGTTTATTAGCCGAAGTCATGCCGGGGAAACGGTACTGCTGGGCCGTAACGGTTCCGACTACTCCGCGACGCAAATCGGCGCGCTGGCGGGCGTTTCCCGCGTGACTATCTGGAGCGATGTGGCCGGGGTTTACAGCGCTGACCCGCGTAAAGTGAAGGATGCCTGTCTGCTGCCGTTGCTGCGTCTGGACGAAGCGAGCGAACTGGCGCGTCTGGCTGCGCCGGTTCTGCACACCCGTACGTTACAGCCGGTTTCCGGTAGCGATATCGATCTGCAACTGCGCTGTAGCTATACGCCGGATCAGGGCTCCACACGCATTGAGCGCGTGCTGGCCTCCGGAACGGGCGCCCGTATCGTGACCAGCCATGACGATGTCTGTCTGATCGAGTTTCAGGTTCCCGCCAGTCTTGATTTTAAACAGGCACACAAGGATATTGACCAGATCCTTAAGCGTGCGCAGGTGCGTCCGCTGGCGGTGGGCGTTCACAATGACCGTAAGTTGCTGCAATTTTGCTACACCTCCGAAGTGGCCGACAGCGTGCTGAAACTGCTTGATGACGCGGGTCTGCCCGGCGAGCTGCGCTTACGTCAGGGGCTGGCGCTGGTCGCGATGGTGGGGGCTGGCGTCACCCGTAACCCGTTGCACTGCCATCGTTTCTGGCAGCAGTTAAAGGGCCAGCCGGTGGAGTTTACCTGGCAGTCGGAAGAAGGCATAAGCCTGGTCGCCGTACTGCGTACCGGTCCGACGGAGAGTCTGATTCAGGGGCTGCACCAGTCGATTTTCCGTGCCGAAAAACGCATCGGCCTGGTGCTGTTCGGCAAAGGCAACATTGGCTCTCGCTGGCTGGAACTGTTCGCCCGTGAACAGAGCACGCTCTCGGCGCGTACCGGGTTTGAATTTGTGCTGGCGGGCGTGGTGGATAGCCGCCGTAGCCTGCTGAGTTATGACGGGCTGGATGCCAGCCGTGCGCTGGCGTTCTTTAACGACGAAGCCATTGAGCAGGATGAAGAGTCACTGTTCCTGTGGATGCGCGCGCACCCGTATGACGATCTGGTGGTGCTGGATGTGACTGCAAGCGAACAGCTGGCCGATCAGTATCTTGATTTCGCCAGCCACGGCTTCCACGTTATCAGCGCCAATAAACTGGCGGGGGCGAGCAGCAGTGATAAGTATCGCCAGATCCACGATGCATTCGAGAAGACCGGACGGCGCTGGCTGTACAACGCCACCGTTGGCGCAGGCTTGCCGATCAACTACACGGTGCGCGATCTCATCGACAGCGGCGACACCATTTTGTCGATCAGCGGGATCTTCTCCGGCACGCTCTCCTGGCTGTTCCTGCAGTTTGATGGTTCCGTACCGTTTACCGATCTGGTGGATCAGGCCTGGCAGCAAGGGCTAACGGAACCCGACCCGCGCGTTGACCTCTCTGGTAAAGATGTGATGCGTAAGCTGGTGATCCTGGCGCGTGAGGCGGGTTATGATATTGAGCCGGATCAGGTGCGTGTTGAGTCGCTGGTGCCTGCGCACTGTGAAGAAGGCTCTGTTGACCATTTCTTTGAAAATGGCGATGAGCTGAACGAACAGATGGTACAGCGCCTGGAGGCTGCCCGCGAAATGGGGCTGGTGCTACGTTATGTGGCGCGTTTCGACGCCAACGGCAAGGCCCGCGTGGGTGTCGAGGCGGTACGTCCGGAACACCCGCTGGCGGCGCTGCTGCCGTGCGATAACGTGTTTGCTATCGAAAGTCGCTGGTACCGCGATAACCCGCTGGTGATCCGTGGGCCGGGAGCGGGGCGGGATGTTACCGCCGGGGCGATTCAGTCCGATATCAACCGTCTGGCGCAGCTGCTGTAGTTTTTGTTGCCGGATGGCACTGTGCTTATCCGGCCTACGGTTCGGGCATCATGCAGGCCGGATGAGAGGCGTCAGCATCGCCATCCGGCGCTTTACCGACCGGCAAAAACCTCTTTTGCGGCGAACAGGCCGTTCAGCGCGGCCGGAAAGCCCGCATAGACCGCCATCTGCATTATCACTTCAATAATTTCTTCCTGTGTTAAACCCACGTGCAGCGCGGCGGAAATGTGTACTTTCAGCTGCGGCGTGGCGTTGCCCAACGCGGTTAATGCGGCGACGGTCGCGACTTCCCGGCTGCGTAAATCCAGTCCTGGCCGGGAATAGATATCGCCAAAAGGAAATTCGATCAGGTAGCGGGCGAAGTCTGGCGCAATGTCTTTCAGACTTTCGACGACGGCCTCACCTCCTTTGCCATCCACCTGTCGTAACATCTTTTGACCCGTAATAAAGCGTTCTGAATGCATGATGTATCCCTCGTGTGCTGATGTGGTATGAGAGTAGGCCGCGAGGAGTGATTTGGATAATACCGTTTCCGTGATACCTTTTCGGTATGACAACATCGACTCTGCACTCGCTGGATATTCGCCTGCTGCGCTACTTTGCCGTGGTGGCGGAAGAGAACAACATGAGCCGTGCGGCGCAGCGTTTGTTTATGTCGCAGCCGCCCCTCAGCCGCCATATTCGCCAGCTTGAAGAACGTCTGGGGGTGACGCTTTTTGTCCGTCATACCAAAGGACTGACGCTGACGGATGAGGGACTCCGCGTGCTGGAGATTATTCGCCCGCTGCTGGCGCTACAGGAAAAAACGTATGCTGCGCTGCACCAACTGGCGCAAAACGGTGTGCCGGTGTTACGCCTGGGATTAAGTACCGCGTTTGAACAGGGTGTTTTTGCTTCGCTGGAAACACAAGTCAATACTCGCGTAGATACGCTGCATGTTGTGCGTCATGGCTCGCCAGAGCTGGTTCGTCAGGTCCGACGGGGAAAACTGGATGCTGCGCTGGTGGCGCTGCCGCTTGAGACCGCTGGATTAGTCGTTACGCTGCTCGGTGGGCAGGATCCGTTAATTGCTGCCTTGCCGGCCAGCTGGCCGGAAGCGAGCCTGACATCGCTCTTCCTTAATGCGCTTAATCACCGGCCGCTCTTCTGGTTCAAACGTGAACGTAATCCCGCTTTTTTTGATTACACCCGGCAAACGTTCCGGCGGGCTGGTTACTCCCCTGTCTGTCTGGAGGAGCCTTTGCAGCATGACGTGCTGCTTGCACGAATCGCCCACGGCGACGGCCTGAGCCTCATGCCGTCCTCCTTTGCCGCCATTCAGCGTCAGGGCGTGGTATTTCGCCCGCTCAGCGACCCTGAATTACATATCAGCGCCGGACTGGTGATGCTGCCTGAGAATGCCGCACGCTTGCAGTGGGTTACGACGCTGATAATGCCATCTCTCACCATTTCAGGCTGACGTGAATTTTTTTCAACTTCCTTGAGGATTCCTCAACGTCGGCAGTGATTTTTCTGTTGACGGCATCTCCCTTTTCCGTCATTTTTACATCTGGACGTCTAAACGGATAGATGTTCACAACATATAACGATAAACGATTGATGAGGTAAGGTATGAGCTTTTTTCACGCCAACCAGCGGGAAGCCCTGAATCAGAGCCTGGCGGAAGTCCAGGGTCAGATTAACGTTTCGTTCGAGTTTTTCCCGCCGCGCACCAGTGAAATGGAGCAAACCTTGTGGAACTCCATCGATCGCCTGAGCAGCCTGAAGCCGAAGTTTGTCTCAGTGACTTACGGCGCCAACTCTGGTGAACGCGACCGCACGCACAGCATCATCAAAGGCATTAAAGACCGAACTGGACTGGAAGCCGCGCCGCACCTGACCTGTATTGACGCGACCCGCGACGAGCTGCGCACCATTGCTCAGGATTACTGGAACAACGGCATTCGCCATATCGTCGCGCTACGCGGCGACCTGCCGCCCGGCGGCGGTAAGCCGGATATGTATGCTGCCGACCTGGTGAGTCTGCTTAAAGAAGTGGCTGATTTCGATATCTCCGTGGCGGCCTATCCGGAAGTGCATCCGGAAGCAAAGAGCGCGCAGGCGGATCTGCTCAATCTGAAACGTAAAGTCGACGCCGGGGCGAACCGCGCAATCACCCAATTCTTTTTCGACGTTGAAAGCTACCTGCGTTTTCGTGACCGCTGCGTCTCTGCGGGGATCGACGTGGAAATTATTCCGGGTATTTTGCCCGTCTCCAATTTTAAGCAGGCGAAGAAATTTGCTGATATGACCAACGTGCGTATCCCGGCATGGATGTCGACGATGTTTAATGGCCTGGATGACGATGCGGAAACCCGTAAGCTGGTGGGCGCGAATATCGCCATGGATATGGTGAAAATATTAAGCCGGGAAGGGGTGAAAGATTTTCATTTCTATACGCTTAACCGCGCTGAAATGAGCTACGCCATTTGCCACACTCTGGGTGTCAGACCCGGTTTATAAAATGCTTCGGCCCTCTGCGGAGGGCTTTTTCTCGTTAACATTGATCTACATCTTCGTAACGTAAAATATAAAAGGTATTGGCTATCGAATCTGTGGATTATTTCAACTATATCTATTCTCAAGAGGTGTATATCGTAACGATAACACTGTAAAGGGAGCATATAGATGAGCACGCCAGACGATATCCATAACACGACGTCCACCGGGAAATGTCCTTTCCATCAGGGCGGTCACGATCAAAGCGCGGGAGCAGGTACAACCAGCCGAGACTGGTGGCCTAAACAACTCCGTGTAGACCTCCTGAACCAGCACTCCATGCGTTCTAACCCATTGGGTGAAGACTTCGACTACCGCAAAGAATTCAGTAAATTAGATTACTCGGCCCTGAAAGGGGAGCTTCGTGCTCTTCTTACCGAATCTCAACCGTGGTGGCCCGCTGACTGGGGAACTTACGCCGGTCTTTTTATCCGTATGGCCTGGCACGGCGCGGGAACCTATCGCTCTGTTGATGGGCGTGGTGGGGCAGGGCGCGGGCAGCAACGTTTCGCGCCGCTGAACTCCTGGCCGGATAACGTGAGCCTGGACAAAGCACGTCGTCTGCTGTGGCCAATCAAGCAGAAATATGGACAGAAAATTTCCTGGGCTGACCTGTTTATTCTCGCGGGCAACGTGGCGCTGGAAAACTCCGGCTTCCGTACCTTCGGTTTTGCTGCCGGTCGCGAAGACGTCTGGGAACCGGATCTTGATGTGAACTGGGGGGATGAAAAAGCCTGGCTTGCGCACCGTGACCCGGAAGAACTGGCGAAACGTCCTTTAGCCGCAACTGAAATGGGGCTTATTTACGTAAACCCGGAAGGGCCAAACGCCAGCGGCGAGCCACTTTCTGCGGCCTCGGCGATTCGTGCAACCTTTGGCAACATGGGTATGAACGATGAAGAGACTGTCGCGTTGATCGCAGGCGGCCACACGTTGGGTAAAACCCACGGTGCAGGTCCGGCGACGCACGTGGGTCCTGATCCGGAAGCGGCACCGCTCGAAAACCAGGGCCTGGGCTGGAAGAGCGACTTTGGCAGCGGCGCAGGCGCTGATGCGATTACCTCTGGTCTGGAAGTGGTCTGGACGCAAACCCCGACGCAGTGGAGTAACTACTTCTTCGAGAACCTGTTCAAATATGAGTGGGTGCAGACGCGCAGTCCGGCAGGCGCAATCCAGTTTGAAGCTGTAGATGCGCCAGAAATCATTCCCGATCCCTTCGATCCATCGAAAAAACGCAAACCAACCATGCTGGTCACCGACCTGACGCTGCGTATGGATCCGGAATTCGAGAAAATTTCGCGTCGTTTCCTCAACGATCCGCAGGCGTTCAACGAAGCCTTTGCCCGTGCGTGGTTTAAACTCACGCACCGCGATATGGGGCCAAAAACGCGTTACATCGGACCGGAAGTGCCGAAAGAAGATCTGATTTGGCAGGATCCGCTGCCGCAGCCGTTCTTCAACCCGAGCGAAGAAGATATTCTTAACCTGAAAGCGACCATTGCGGCTTCCGGGCTTTCCGTGAGCGAGCTGGTGTCGGTGGCGTGGGCTTCTGCATCGACTTTCCGCGGCGGTGATAAACGCGGCGGTGCGAACGGCGCGCGTCTGGCGCTGGCTCCGCAACGTGACTGGGACGTTAACGCTACTGCGGCACGCGTTCTGCCTGTACTGGAAGGTATTTATAAATCTGCCCACACTGCCTCGCTGGCCGATATTATCGTTCTGGCTGGCGTTGTCGGCGTAGAGCAGGCAGCAAGTGCCGCAGGTGTTAGCATCAATGTACCTTTTACTCCGGGCCGGGTGGATGCGCGTCAGGATCAAACGGATATTGAGATGTTTGAACTGCTCAAACCACTTGCCGATGGTTTCCGTAACTACCGCGGGGAGCCAGGCGCAGCAACAACAGAGTCTATGCTGATCGATAAAGCACAGCAGTTGACGCTGACCGCGCCGGAAATGACCGTGCTGGTCGGGGGGCTGCGTGTTCTCGGTGCGAACTTTGATGGAAGCCAGACTGGTGTCTTTACCGATCGTCCTGGCGTACTCAGCAATGATTTCTTCGTTAATCTGCTGGATATGCGCAATGAATGGAAGCCGGTTGATGAATCTAACGAACGGTTTGAAGGTCGCGATCGTCAGAATGGTGAAGTGAAATACACGGCAACGCGTGCCGATCTGGTCTTTGGCTCTCATGCGGTACTGCGTGCGCTGGCGGAAGTGTATGCCGCTAGCGATGCCCACGAGAAGTTTGTGAAAGACTTCGTTGCGGCATGGGTGAAAGTGATGAACCTGGACCGCTTCGACCTGCTGTAAGCAAAAATGGCGGATGGCGTTGACGCTTATCCGGTGACAAAAATCCCCGCACGCGAATGCGGGGATTTTTATTTGGGGCTTATTCCCACTCTTGCAGATAGCGCTGACCGTACTGGTCGGCAACCAGCAGAGCGGCATAAACCTGATCCGGCGTGGAACCGCCAGGCATGTTGTGAATAGTTTCGCCTTCTGCACAGGACGCTTGCGCCACGATACGCATTTTCGCAGGGATATCCTGTTTAATGTCCAGCTGGGCAAGAGTGATTGGCAGGCCAACGGAATGGCACAGCGCCGCCACCGTTTCGATCTCTTCAACCGGGGCATTTTCCAGCACCAACTGAGTCAACGTCCCAAAAGCCACCTTCTCGCCGTGGTAGTAGTGATGTGCATCCGGAATGGCCGTCAGGCCATTATGCACCGCGTGTGCTGCTGCCAGGCCGCCACTTTCAAAACCCACGCCACTCAGATAGGTATTGGCTTCAATCACGCGTTCCAGCGCAGGGGTGACCACATGCTGCTCGGCGGCCAGCATCGCTTTTTCGCCTTCTTCAAGCAGCGTGTTGTAGCACAGTTCAGCCAGCGCCAGCGCGGCCTGGGTGCACTTGCCACCCGCCATTGTGGTTGCGCCGCTGCGTGAACAGGCGCGAGCTTCAAACCAGGTCGCCAGCGCATCGCCGATACCGGCAGCCAGCAGACGCGCAGGTGCGCCCGCGACAATTTTGGTATCGACAATCACCATATTCGGGTTATGCGGCAGCATCAGGTAGCGGTCAAACTCACCGGCGTCGGTATAGATAACGGAGAGTGCGCTGCATGGCGCATCGGTAGAAGCGATAGTCGGTGCGATAGCCACAGGCACGTTCATAACGTGTGCCAGCGCTTTCGCGGTATCCAGCGTTTTACCGCCGCCGATCCCCAGCACAGCGCCGCACTCCGCTTTGTCTGCTACGCCACGTAGTCTGTCTATCTCATTTTGCGAACATTCACCGCCAAACGGTGCGATTTCCAGCGTCAGGCCAGCATCTTTGAAACTTTTTTCCAGCGCGCCCTGGGCAAAGCCTAAAACAAACTTGTCGCCGACAACCAGCCAGCTTTCCGCCATTGGCTTGAGATATTCGCCAAGCCGCGTGATGACATCTGCACCCTGAATATACTTACCGGGTGATTGAATAATGCGGTCCATACATATCCTCCATTTTGGCTTTTTGAGCCGCCAGAATGCAGCTCTGCGCCAGGTTTACAGGTTTAGATTGCCAAATGTGTTTTTCCAGTCCTGCTCAAACTTTTCTATAGCTGACTGTACCGCAGGGGTATCGAGCATTTGTTGCGCTACATCTAAAGGAAGGGTGATGGCTTCGCAACCAGCCAGCAGACAATCCAGCGCCTGACGCGGCGTCTTAAAGCTGGCCGCCAGCACCATGCTTTCCGGGGCGTGCAGCTCCAGCAGCGCCTGAAGTTCCTGGACCGTACGGATGCCGTCACCGCCCTGAGCGTCAATGCGGTTAACATACGGGGCAACATATTTTGCTCCGGCCAGCGCCGCCAGCAGACCCTGCGAGGCGCTGTACACGGCGGTACCCAGCGTGGTGATCCCCTCTTTTTTCAGTACTTTGATCGCCGCCAGTCCTTCAGAGGTTACCGGAATTTTAACCACAATCCCCGGTACGACGTTGCTCAGACGTTTGGCTTCTTCCACCATCCCCTGTGCGTCGCGGCTCATGGTCTGGGCGAAGAGGACCCCCTCCTCGCCAATGGCGTTTTGCAATCCCGGCAATACGTCCCAGATGGACTCTTTGCTCGCGGCCACAATGCTCGGGTTGGTGGTGACGCCAGCAATCGGGAAGATACGCGCCAGGCGCTCGACTTCCGCCACGTTGGCGGTATCCAGATACAGTTCCATGCTATTTCCTCTTAAAGTTCCAGTTCGTGTTGCAGCAGGCTGGCGATAGCCTCGGCGGAAGCGGCATTAACCAGCGCGTTGCGGAATTCTTCATGCATAATGCGGCGGGCCAGGCGTGAGAAGATACGCATATGCTGGTCGCCTGCGGCGTGCTTGTTGAGCGTCAGCATGATGATGAACTGCGCATCATCATCACCCCAGCGAACCGGCGTTTTCAGACGCGCCACGCTGATGGTGGACTGCTCAATATGTTCGGATTTGCTGTGTGGAATCGCAAAGCTGAAGCCTAACCCGGTGGAAAAGACCGCCTCGCGCGCCCACAGATCGGCTTCCAGCTTGCGCGGGTAGCGACAGCGGCCTGCCAGCAGCAGATTGTCGGTCATGCCTTTGATCACCTCTTCTTTGCTGCGCCAGTCGCTATCCAGCGTGATGCACCGGGCGGTGACCAGCGGCGCATCCTGTTGGGCCATGCGGAACTGGGCCAGCAGATGCTCCACCTCGAGCGAGGTGCGACAGGCCATCGCCTGATTCAGCAACTGGCGGCAGGCGCGGCTGTCGAGCTGTGCCATTCGCGCTTTAGCGGCAGGAATCGACGGTGCGCTCATGCTGATCTCGTCCAGCCCCAGGCCGACAAGTAGCGGTAGAACGGACCCTTTCGCGCCGAGTTCGCCGCACAGGCCAATCCATTTGCCCTGACGATGTACCGCCTGCACCGCGAAATCCAGCGCACGCAGGAAAGCCGGATTCAGGCTGTTGTAGTGTCGGGTGACTTTGGCGTTGTCGCGATCGACCGCCAGCAGATATTGCGTCAGGTCATTACTACCAATACTAAAGAAATCAATCTCTTCACTGCATTGATCGATGATGAACATCACCGATGGAACTTCCAGCATGATGCCGAGCGGGATCTTCTCATCAAACGGAATATGTTCATTGCGCAGCTGCTGTTTCGCCTCTGCCAGTTTCTCTTTAACCCACAGGATCTCTTCCATTGAGGAGATCATCGGGATCATGATTTTCAGGCTGCCGTGGGCCGATGCGCGGAGGATTGACCGCAGCTGAGTGGTAAACAGCGCGGCGTACTCTTCATAAATACGCACCGCGCGATAACCGAGAAACGGGTTGGCTTCGGCAGGAATATTCAGATAATCAACGGGCTTATCTCCGCCGATATCCATGGTGCGCACAATGATGCTGCGTCCCCGCGCGGATTCCAGCGCCTGGCAAAAAATGTTGTACAGCTCGTTCTCATCTGGCGCACTGGCGCGGTCCATATACAGCATTTCTGTACGGAACAGGCCAACCGCTTCGGCGCCGTTGCCGAAGGCCGCCTGTGCCTCCACGGAGTGAGCTATGTTGGCGCCGACTTCCATGCGGATGCCATCAGCCGTGCGCGCTTCCCGGGTCAGCCAGATACGCTGCTGCTCACGCAGAGCATCCTGTACCCGTGCTTCCTGCCGATAGTAGCGGGAGACCAGCTCATCAGGTGCAACAATAATCGCGCCAGCATTACCGTCTATGTAAACCGTCTGCTGCAGCCACGGCGTCAGGGCCTCAATCTCCACTCCCACCAGCGTGGGAATGTTGAATGAACGGGCGAGAATCACCGTGTGAGAGGTGGTGCCGCCGCTTTTTAACAGCAAACCTTTCAGGAATGTTTTGTCCAGTTCGAGGAACTGGCTCGGCGTCAGCTCATCCGCCATACAGATAGCCGGTTGAGTCAGTTTACCCGGTGCCGGAAAACGCTGTTCGCCATAAATGTGCTGTAGCAGCTGGAAACAGACGTCGCGCACGTCCAGCGCGCGTTCCTGTAGATAGCTGCTGCTGGAGCGGGCAAATTCCTCGCAGAAATGCCCGGCGCTTTCGACGATCGCCTGGGCGCAGCTTAATCCGCGTGAAACGCCAGCCAGCAGGTGCTGACGCAGTGATGTGTCGCTCGCCAGCGAGCGATGCGCTTCCAGAATTGCGCTGGTGGCGCCGTCGCTGTCGAGCAACCGGAATTCAATATTCTTCATCAGCAACGTTAATCCGCTATCCAGTGCTGATTGTTCGGTTTCTACATCGCTGGCGGAAGGGAGATCGCTCAGAGCATTGAGATCCAGCGAGGAGAGCAGCGTCAGAGTGCCGCCCGCACTGCCAGCACAGACGCTACGGGCGCGGAAAAGCTGTGGATTCAGGTTTGTCAGCGATGCCGGAAGCGGCTCCAGATCGCTGTTTTTGACGTCAATCAGCGGCGCATCGCAGAGAGGAAATTCATCACGCAGCCATTGGCTCAGGCGCTGGTGGGCATCCTGTTCATCCTTACCTGAGATAAGTAACTGACAGTTGTCGCCTGCCAGCGTGTCGGTGCCGATCAGCGCCAGCGCGCTCTTGGCGTTACCTTTACGGTCGGTGCGCAGGTTATGCCACTCAATGTGTGAAGTAAAAGTATTGCACAATGTCTCAACGTGGCTTGCCGGGCGTGCATGTACCCCATTCGGCAGCTCACAGGTAAATTCCACAATCAGGGCCATAGCCTTTCTCCCATAACGGTTCTCTCACTACAGAATAAAAGGGCATTGCCGGAAGACACCATGTGACAAATCTGTCAAAAGCTGGACAAATGTAATGTAATCATCGAAGTGAGATATCCCTCACAGGTTCACTGCTGTTCCCTTCTTTCCGCTATTCCGCAACTTATGAGGCGGATCGCATTTTTATACTGACATTACAAAAATCCAGTAAATGGCCTTTTTATCCACTGTCTGCGCAGCAAGAGATTGCCTATTGTTTTCCGCAACAACATTATGGACATGGGCTTTAACCAGCCCGGGAGCGACTTATGAAAGAGTTGGTGCAGATCCTGAAAAACACCCGTCAGCATCTGATGACCGGAGTTTCGCATATGATCCCCTTCGTGGTGGCCGGTGGAATTTTGCTGGCGGTCTCCGTCATGCTGTATGGCAAGGGGGCTGTGCCCGATGCCGTAACGGATCCCAATCTCAAGAAGCTCTTTGATATTGGCGTCGCGGGACTGACGCTGATGGTTCCTTTTCTCGCCGCTTATATCGGTTACTCCATCGCCGAGCGCTCTGCGCTGGCGCCTTGTGCGATTGGCGCATGGGTAGGCAACAGCTTCGGTGCCGGATTCTTCGGTGCGCTGATTGCCGGGATTATCGGCGGTATTGTGGTGCACTACCTGAAGAAGATCCCCGTACACAAGGTGTTGCGTTCGGTCATGCCTATCTTTGTTATTCCTGTCGTCGGCACCTTTATTACCGCAGGCATCATGATGTGGGGGCTGGGTGAGCCTGTTGGTGCGTTGACCTCCGGTCTGACCGAGTGGTTGCAGGGGATGCAGCAGGGCAGCATTGTGGTGCTGGCTGTCATTATGGGACTCATGCTGGCTTTTGATATGGGCGGTCCCGTCAACAAAGTTGCCTACGCCTTCATGCTGATTTGCGTATCACAGGGGGTTTACACCGTGGTAGCGATTGCGGCGGTGGGTATTTGCGTCCCTCCGCTGGGATTGGGGCTGGCGACGCTGATTGGCCGCAAGAATTTTTCTGCAGAAGAGCGTGAAGCCGGTAAAGCCGCACTGGTGATGGGGTGCGTTGGGGTCACCGAAGGAGCGATTCCATTCGCTGCCGCCGATCCACTGCGCGTGATCCCGTCCATCATGATCGGTTCTGCCTGTGGTGCGGTAACGGCCGCGCTGTCTGGCGCGCAGTGCTATGCCGGTTGGGGAGGCTTAATCGTTCTGCCGGTGGTGGAAGGCAAGCTGGGTTATGTTGCAGCCGTCGCCATCGGCGCTGTAGTGACGGCGATCTGCGTTAACGTGTTGAAAAGTCTGGCACGTAAGAACGTCTCTCCGGTTGACGAAAAAGAAGACGACCTGGATTTGGATTTTGAAATGAATTAAGAGCCTGACCCATTAGGGCTATTTTACTTGCCATGTTGAACCCGGGCAGTGCTCGCACAAAACCCGACAGCGTTTTGAACGCCGCTTGCGGCGGCCCGAAGGGTGAGCGTAGCGAATGATACGTTCCGGCTTCTCCGCGCTGTCCGTGTTCAAACTGCCTGCGACAATAACGCCTGGTGGGCCAGGCTCTAAGTAAGGAATAAACCATGACTAAAATTATTGCAGTAACAGCATGTCCTTCTGGTGTAGCGCACACCTATATGGCGGCCGAAGCGCTGGAAAGCGCAGCTAAAGCCAAAGGCTGGGATGTCAAAGTTGAGACTCAGGGCTCCATAGGTCTGGAAAACGAACTGACTGCGGCAGATGTGGCGGATGCCGATATGGTGATTCTGACCAAAGATATCGGCATTAAATTTGAGGAGCGTTTTGCGGGTAAAACCATCGTTCGCGTCAACATTAGCGATGCGGTAAAACGCGCTGACGCCATTATGAACAAAATTGACGCGCATCTTTCGCAAACCGCGTAACGTTTTTGTGCACAAGCCTGCCTCATCAGGCGTCATCGTTGCGGGCAGTTTGAACACGGACAGCGTGCAGGAACCCGAGCGTACGCGTAGTACGTGAGGGTTACGAGCACTGCCCAGGTTCAAAATGACAAATAAGATAGCCTGATGGTCAGGCTTCAGGGAGTTCTTCATGACCAATCGCATTCAACGCCTCAAAGCCGCTCTGTTTCAGAATAACCGTGAAATTTCACTTGAGCGCGCGCAGCTGTATACCGCCAGCCATCAGCAGACGGAGGGCGAACCGGTCATCCTGCGTCGGGCCAAAGCGACCGCGTATATCCTTGAGCATGTTGAAATTTCGATTCGTGATGAAGAGCTGATTGCCGGGAATCGTACCGTTAAACCGCGGGCGGGCATTATGTCACCGGAGATGGATCCTTACTGGCTGCTCAAGGAGCTGGACCAGTTCCCGACGCGTCCGCAGGATCGTTTTGATATCAGTGAAGAGGATAAACGCCTCTATCGCGACGTGCTGTTCCCGTACTGGGAAAAGCGGTCGATGAAGGATTTCATCAACGGTCAGATGACCGATGAGGTGAAAGCCGCCGTCAGCACCCAGATTTTTAGCGTTAACCAGACGGACAAAGGGCAGGGGCATATCATTATTGACTATCCTCGCCTGCTCAATCACGGTCTGGGGGCGCTGGTGTTACAGATGCGGCAACACTGTCAGCAGCAGCCGGATAATCACTTTTACCAGGCTGCGCTGCTCCTGCTGGAGGCTTCGCAACGCCACATTCTGCGTTACGCTCTGCTGGCAGAGAAGATGGCGCAAACCTGCCCGGATGCACAGCGTCGTCAGGAGTTACTTATCCTTGCTGCGAACTCTCGTCACAATATGCAGCACAAGCCGCAGACCTTCTGGCAGGCGTGCCAGCTGTTCTGGTACATGAACATCATTCTGCAATATGAATCCAACGCCAGTTCGCTCTCACTGGGGCGCTTTGACCAGTATATGCTGCCGTTTTACCAGACCTCGCTGAGCCTGGGGGATGACCCGGCATTCTTAAAAGAGATCCTTGAATCGCTGTGGGTAAAATGCAATGACATTGTGCTGTTGCGTTCCACCAGCAGCGCTCGCTATTTTGCCGGATTCCCGACGGGGTACACCGCGCTGCTCGGCGGGTTGACGGAGAACGGACGCAGTGCGGTGAACGTGCTTTCGTTCCTCTGCCTTGATGCTTATCAGAGCGTGCAACTGCCGCAGCCAAACCTTGGCGTGCGCACCAATGCGTTGATTGATACACCTTTTCTGATGAAGACGGCGGAGACTATTCGTCTTGGCACCGGCATCCCGCAAATCTTTAATGATGAAGTGGTGGTCCCCGCCTTCCTGAACCGTGGCGTTTCGCTGGAAGATGCGCGTGATTACGCGGTGGTGGGGTGCGTGGAGCTGTCGATTCCGGGCAGAACCTACGGGCTGCACGACATTGCTATGTTCAACCTGCTGAAAGTGATGGAAATCAGCCTGTATGAGAACGAAGGTAATAGCGCGCTGACGTATGAGGGTTTGCTGTCGCATATTCGCGCCAAAATCAGCCACTACATCACGCTGATGGTGGAGGGCAGCAATATCTGCGATATCGGCCATCGGGACTGGGCGCCGGTGCCGCTGCTCTCTTCATTTATCAGCGACTGCCTGGAGAAAGGGCGTGATATTACCGATGGCGGCGCACGCTATAACTTCTCCGGCGTGCAGGGTATTGGCATCGCCAACCTGAGCGACTCCTTGCATGCGCTAAACGGACTGGTGTTTGAACAGCAGCGCTTACGTTTTGACGAACTGTTGTCGGTATTAAAAGGCAATTTCGCCACGCCAGAGGGCGAGAAAGTTCGCGCCAGACTGATTAACCGCTTCGAGAAATACGGTAACGATATTGATGATGTGGATAACATCAGCGCCGAACTGCTGCGTTATTACTGCAAAGAGGTGGAAAAATACCAGAATCCGCGCGGAGGGCAGTTTACGCCAGGTTCATATACCGTCTCCGCACACGTGCCGCTGGGTTCAGTGGTAGGGGCGACGCCGGATGGTCGTTTTTCCGGGGAGCAGCTGGCGGACGGAGGCCTGTCGCCCATGCCAGGCCAGGATATGCAGGGTCCGACGGCGGTACTGAAATCGGTAAGCAAGCTGGATAATACGCTGTTGTCGAACGGCACCTTGCTGAACGTGAAGTTTACCCCGGCGACTCTCGAAGGAGAGGCGGGCTTACGCAAGCTGGCGGATTTCCTGCGCGCGTTTACCCAGCTCAAGCTACAGCATATCCAGTTTAACGTGGTGAATGCCGAAACATTGCAGGAAGCGCAGCAGCGTCCACAGGATTTCGCCGGGCTGGTGGTGCGAGTGGCGGGCTACAGCGCCTTCTTTGTCGAGCTGTCGAAGGAGATTCAGGATGACATTATTCGCCGCACCGCGCATCAGCTGTGAGGTTGTGGAGCCGTGCGGGGATGAAGTTGCACGCATCTTCAACATTCAGCGTTATTCGCTTAATGACGGGCAAGGCATTCGCACGGTGGTCTTTTTTAAAGGCTGCCCGCATACCTGCCCGTGGTGTGCCAATCCTGAGTCTGTCTCCCCACGTATTGAGACAGTGCGACGAGAGAGTCAGTGTCTGCACTGTACGCCGTGTCTGCGTGATGCCGATGAATGCCCGTCAGGTGCGTTTGAGCGTATCGGCCGTGATATCACGCTGGATGAACTGGAACGTGAGGTGCTGAAAGATGAGATCTTCTTCCGTGCTTCCGGCGGGGGCGTGACGCTTTCCGGTGGTGAAGTACTGATGCAGGCACCTTTCGCCACCCGTTTTTTACAACGTCTGAAGCGGCTGGGGATTCAGTGTGCCATTGAAACCGCAGGTGATGCCCCGGCCAGCCGCCTGCTACCACTGGCAAAAGCGTGCGATGAGGTGCTGTTTGATCTCAAAATTATGGATGTGGATCAGGCGCGCGCGAAGGTGAAGATGAACCTGCCGCGCGTGCTGGAAAATTTGCAGCTGTTAGTCCGTGAGGGGATCACTGTGATCCCGCGTTTGCCGTTAATTCCTGGATATACGCTTAATGTCGAGAACCTGCGGCAAGCGTTGACGTTGTTAGCATCACTGGGCATAACGCAGGTACACCTGCTACCGTTCCATCAGTATGGTGAACCGAAATATCGCCTGCTGGGTCGGGAGTGGTCGATGAAGAATGTCCCTGCTCCGTCGGCGCAAGAGGTGACGGCAATGCGTGAGATGGCTGAACGCGCTGGTTTTCAGGTAATCCTGGGAGGTTAAGATGGTAGTTGCACCTGTACGACATTTGGTCGCAGTGACCGCTTGCGTGAGCGGCGTGGCGCATACCTATATGGCTGCTGAAAGACTGGAAAAGCTTTGCCAGCAGGAGCGGTGGAGTATCAGGATTGAAACTCAGGGGGCGCTGGGCACCGAGAATCGCTTAACGGAAGAGGAGATCGGTCGCGCTGACGTCGTGTTACTGATCACGGATATTGAGCTGGCGGGGGCGGAGCGTTTTGCCCGGAGCCGCTACGTCCAGTCAGGCATTAGCGCTTTTCTGCGGGAGCCTCAGCGAGTCATGAGCGCCGTGCGTAAACTCCTTTCAGCACCGCAGCATACCCACCTTATTCTGGAGTAGTCTTCTTTTCCGTCAACTGGCTGTGATACTGCCGACGATACTCTGACGGTGAACGCTCCGTATTTTTGCGAAACAGACGACAAAAGTAGTTACTGTCCACAAACCCACAGGTGTGCGCCACCTCTTTGACCTTCAGATCGTAACCCTTTAACAGCGTCTTAGCATGTTCCAGCCGCGTGTAGTTCAGGTATTCGTTGAAGCCGATAGCACCTGTTTTCTGAAACAGGTGCGAGAGATAATTGGGTGAAATATAAAACGCCTGCGCCACCGATTCCCGGGTGAGGGGCAAAGCGTAGTGCTCATCAATATAGTCGCGGATGGCTTCAAAGAGCGCCTGACTGCGTGATGCCGTCTGGATCTGGCTGCCGAGCAGGTCACGGCAGTGGCTCAACAGGCTCGCGACAATCAGTCTGGCCGTCTGTTGCTCCTGTGGCTGCATCTGCATCTCATTAAGCGTCTGTAGCAGGAAAGAACCGATGCGCGGTCCACGGCGCGCCACGTGCTGTTTAGCCAGGTTGAGATACTGTTTACCGTCCCAGTGAACCACGCTGAAACCGAGTTGCTGTTTGCCAAACAGGATACTGAGCGTCGTCACCGGCGTTTGCCATTGCGGGAAGTTCCAGCCGCCAGCCGGAACGTACAGCACATCGCCAGCGATTAGCATGGCGGGCGCTCCGGCGATGCCGTTATCACTGAACTCTCCGTCCAGTACAATCTCCAGCCGTGGAAAATCGACCTGATACGCCAGCGGCGGCGTCGGACCGCTGGTGCTGGCAAAGTAAACCTGGCGAAGCGATGCGGGGCCGTTGATCAGATGGGAGAGCAGGTGGCTGACGTCTTGATACATGTTAATCCCTTGCAGAGCGCAGACAGGGCAACAGTAACGTTGATAATAAAAAAAGGCCACCCTAAAAGAGTGGCCTGTGTCGTGGTTATTGATTACCGGTTTGATCGCCGTAAGGCAAGGTATCGTAATCAATCAGGGCATTTTTCTTGTACGGGTTACCAATCCAGCGCGTTATCTCTTTAAACTGCGGGTTAGTGATGGAACGCGTCGGGTCATAATCGTCGTAGGTTAATCCTGCTAAGTCAGACCAGGTGTGAATAAGCTCTGAGCTGCTGTACTTACGATCGACATCTGCAGAGAAGTCACGCGGGTGTGCCGCCTGCCATTTTTCCGACGTCCACAACAGGAACGGCACCGTATACATATGACGAGTCGGGGTGTCTTCGTTACGCCCCTGGGTTTTATGCGGCGGCGTGTCATACACCTCTTCACCGTGATCGGAGAAGTAGAGCAGGAACCCGTTCGGGTCGGTCGCCTTGTAATCTTTAATCAGGCTGGCAACCACATAGTCGTTGTACAGGTTGGCATTGTCGTAGTCGTTATATGACTCCAGTTCTTCGTTGCTCAGACCTGCCGGAACATGGTCGGTTTTACCGTCGAACTTGCCCTGGTTTTCCGGGTAGCGGAACTTGTACTTGATATGCGTTCCCAGCAGATGAACGATGATGAACTTCTTCGGTGCCGGGTCAGCCATGACGTCTTTAAATGGCGCCAGTACGTTGGAGTCATATTCACGTGCGCTCTGGGTGCGCTGCTGGTTCATATAGTACTGCTTGTCGGTCTGTCTGGAGAACACTGTCAGCATCGTGTTGCGGGCAGTCATCGTCTGTTGGTTGGTGATCCAGAAGGTCTTATAGCCCGCCTGCTTCATCATGTTCATTAGCGACGGCTTAGTCAGATAGAGATCCGGGTTCTTCTCGTTGGCGAAGGTCAGCGCCTGTTGCAGGATCTCAATGGTGTAAGGACGTGAAGTCACAACATTATTGAAAACAGTCAGATTTGGATCGGTTTTATGCAGCGCGTCCAGTTCCGGGGTGGTTTCACGCGGATAACCGTACAGGCTCATGCGACCACGCTGGGTCGATTCGCCGATCACCAGCACCAGCGTGCGCGGCGCGTCGCCGGAGTTGTCTTTAAAGTTGGTGAGCGGCGGCAGCGCGTCATTCTCGTTAAGCAGACGGGTCAGCGAAGTGAGCTGCTGGCGATACTGATAATAGCCGGAAATAAACTGCCACGGTGCAGCAGGCTCCATGCGTGAGGCCAGGCCATCCAGCGTCTTCTCGAAGGGCTTATGGTTAATGAGCGAGTTGACCACCATTGGGTGGAGAATCAGGCCATACAGCAGCGCAAAGGAGACCAGGTAACGCCAGGGGGACGGGATATAGACCGGGCGCAGACGGGTCCACAGCAGAATCGCCACTGCGGTATAAGCCAGGGCGATAAGCACGATCTTCAGACTAAAATATTGGCTCAGATATTCGCTGGCTTCGTTCGCGTTGGTTTCGAACATCACGAACAGCACGCTCTGCGAGAACTCTTGCCCATAAATAACGTAATAGCTTAGCGCCGCAAGGGAGGCCGCCCACAGGACAACGCCAATTACTGCGGCAATAATACGAATGCGGTTCGGGAATAAGAAGACCGGGATCAGCCACAGGGAGCTGAACAACAGTGAATCACGTATGCCATTGGTGCCGCTGTAGCCGCTAATAAAAATCGTGGCCTGAAGCAAGGTGGAGAAAAACCAAAAATAGAGCAGCGCCCAACCAAGGGCTTTCCAGCTAAAGGTGTACGTAGACTGGAGTTGAGAGGATTGCATCATTAATAAGCCTGTCTTTAAAAGTAGCGCATACACTTGATCCTTCAGGCTGCCTCTGCGTTGACCGCGCTCGCTCACCCCTGTCACATCGTTGCCTGTGACTCTGAGGATTCGCTCGCTTGCCGCATTGAAGCATCATGAATGATTTTGCGTAAAACGTAGCGACTTAACCTTAAGGAGATCTGAAGCATCCGCAGATGAACGAAAAGATCGCCAAATAACGCATAAAATGCAGACGGGAATATATTGAAAACTTAAGGTTTATGACAGAAGTATTTCACGCCGCCCCCGCGCAATAGCACGAGGGCGATGTGACAGGAAGGTTAGCCGGTATTGCGCATACCTGCTGCGACGCCTGCGATGGTGACCATCAGCGCCTGCTCTACGCGTGGATCGGGTTCTTTGCCCTCTTGCTCGGTCAAACGCGAACGATGTAACAGTTCGGCCTGCAGAACGTTCAGTGGGTCAGTATAAATATTCCTTAACTGAATAGACTCGGCAATCCAGGGTTGATCGGCCATCAGATGTGAGTCGTTGGCAATCGCCAGTACGACTTTGATATCTTCTGCCAACAGGTTGCGCAGCTCCTCACCCAGCGGCCACAGCTCTTTTGATACCAGACGCTGATCGTAGTACTCCGCCAGCCACAGGTCCGCTTTCGCAAATACCATCTCCAGCATGCCCAGACGGGTTGAGAAGAACGGCCAGTCGCGGCACATGGACTCCAGTTCGCTTTGCTTACCGTCTTCGACCACTTTTTGCAGTGCTGTACCCGCACCCAGCCAGGCCGGAAGCATTAAGCGGTTCTGCGTCCAGGCGAAGATCCACGGAATGGCGCGCAGCGACTCAACGCCGCCGGTCGGACGGCGTTTTGCCGGGCGTGAACCTAACGGTAATTTGCCCAGCTCCTGTTCTGGCGTCGCAGAGCGGAAATAGGGAACAAAGTCTTTATTTTCACGCACGTAACCGCGGTACAAATTACAGGAGATGACGGACAGCTCGTCCATAATATGACGCCAGGTGTCCCTGGGTTCCGGCGGCGGCAGCAGGTTGGCTTCCAGAATCGCACCGGTGTACAGAGACAGGCTGCTGACGGTGACCTCCGGCAGACCGTACTTGAAGCGGATCATCTCACCTTGTTCGGTGACGCGCAGACCGCCTTTCAGACTGCCCGGCGGTTGCGAAAGCAGCGCCGCATGGGCTGGCGCGCCGCCGCGACCAATAGAGCCGCCGCGACCGTGGAAAAGCGTCAGTTCAATACCGGCTTTCTCACAGGTCTTGATCAACGCATCCTGTGCCTGATACTGCGCCCAGGAGGCTGCCATCACCCCGGCGTCTTTTGCTGAGTCAGAGTAGCCAATCATTACCATCTGTTTGCCCTGAATCAGACCGCGATACCAGTCGATATTCAGCAGTTGGGTCATGACATCGTCGGCGTTGTTCAGATCGTCGAGGGTCTCAAACAGCGGCGCAACCGGCATGGTAAAGCCAATACCGGCTTCTTTCAGCAACAGGTGTACGGCCAGCACGTCAGACGGCGTTTTTGCCATGGAAATCACGTAGGCGGCAATGGAGCCTCGTGGCGCTTCGGCAATAACCTTACAGGTATCAAGCACTTCGCGCGTTTCGTCGCTGGGTTCCCAGTGATGCGGCAGCAGCGGACGCTTCGAGTTCAGCTCGCGGATCAGGAAGGCCTGTTTGTCCGCTTCCGACCAGCTTTCGTAATCGCCAATCCCGAGATAGCGGGTCAGCTCACCCAACGCTTCGGTATGGCGGGTACTCTCCTGGCGAATATCGATTCGCACCAGCGGAACGCCGAAACACTTCACGCGGCGTAAAGTATCAAGCAGGTCACCGTTAGCGATAATCCCCATTCCACACGCCTGAAGTGATTTATAACAGGCGTACAGCGGTTCCCAGAGCTGCTCGTTTTGCGTCAGCAGACCAGCCGGTTTCGGCAGCTTTTCACCTTTCAGACGCGCTTCCAGCCAGGACTGAGTCGCCATCAGACGGGTACGCAGATTTTTCATCAGGTAGCGATAGGGTTCACTGGCGCCTTCTTCACCGACCAGCGCCAGCAGCTCCGGTGTGGCGTTCACCATCGACAGCTCAGAAACCAGAATCTGGATATCTTTCAGGAACAGGTCGGTCGCTTTCCAGCGGCTCAACAGCAGGACGTGACGAGTGATATCCGCCGTCACGTTCGGGTTGCCGTCGCGGTCGCCGCCCATCCAGGAGGTGAAGCGTACCGGAACAAAATCAACCGGTAGCTGGTAGCCTAAATTTTCTTCGAGCTGTTCGTTCAGTTCACGCAGATAGTTTGGCACACCCTGCCACAGGCTGTTTTCGACCACGGCAAAGCCCCATTTGGCTTCATCAACCGGAGTGGGGCGCAATTTGCGGATCTCATCGGTATGCCAGGACTGGGCAATTAGCTGGCGCAGACGGCGCATCAGCTGGTGGCGCTCATAATCGACGATATCTTTATTATCGAGCTGTTTCAGACAGGTATTGATTTCACCCATTTTGTGGATCAGCGTACGGCGGGTGATTTCAGTTGGGTGCGCGGTGAGCACCAGCTCCAGAGATAACGATTCCACCGCCTTTTTAATGATGGCTTCGTTAAGATCCGGCTGGTTCTTTAGCTTACGCAGGGTGCGGGCAATCACTTCCGGGTTGCTGGCAGCCTCGCCTTTTGGCGAAATGCTATGGTATTGCTCGGCGGTATTGGCCAGGTTCAGGAACTGGCTGAACGCGCGCGCGACCGGCAGCAGCTCGTCGTTCGACAGATTTTGTAACGTGGTGAGCAACTCCTGGCGGTTAGCTTCATTGCCAGCGCGTGAAGATTTGGACAGCTTACGGATTGTTTCTACGCGATCAAGAATGTTCTCTCCCAGCGCATCCTTGATGGTTTCTCCCAGCACTTTGCCGAGCATACTGACATTACTACGCAACGCGGAATATTGTTCGTTCATATTAACCCAGACACCCCATCTATTTTGTCAATGTCCTGTATCTTTCGCGCCGCAGCGGTGTTGCCCGCGTTTGCCTACCCAGGTTACTGACTTATGTCAGCTCCCAGGGATGTGCTCGTTTGCCGCTTTGCTGCAACGTGAAATCTTTCGGACTTTGTTCTTAAGTCGCCTTTTATAAAGCCACGTAAAACCCGTGACGTCAATTGCGGCGAAATCGGTTCAGCAAACGAATAAATGACGGAAATTTACGTAATTTAATTCATATCGGATCAAATAAGCGTTGCTTATGTAAATGTAAAAAAACGCGAGAATGACCTGTCGCCGGATGGCGCTACGCTAATCGGGCCTGCGTTCAAGTGTAGACCCGGTGAACGTTTCGCCACCGGGGGATCCGAATTAATGCCAGCAGAAGTGATGGACTACCTGAGCGATCAATTCACGGGTTGGCTTAATAAAACGTGTTTCCAGATATTCATCCGGCTGGTGCGCCTGGTTAATTGACCCCGGACCGAGTACCAGCGTTGGACACAGCGTCTGGATAAACGGCGCTTCGGTACAGTAGTTCACCACCTCCGTTTGCGCGCCTAACAGTTTTTCGACCACCTCAACCAGCTGGTGATCCGGCGGACACTCGTAGCCCGGAATGGGGGGATGCAGTTCCGCCACCGTCAGACGACCAGGCCAGCGTTCGCTCACCGGAGCCAGCGCGTCATTAAGCAGGCCATTGAGATCGTTTAGCGTCATGCCCGGCAGCGGGCGAATGTCCATATGCAGTTCGCAACAGGCGCAGATGCGGTTCGCGGCGTCGCCGCCGTGAATATGCCCCAGATTCAACGTTGGATACGGAACGGTAAACGCTTCGTAGTGATAGCGCTCTTTCAGATCGTCACGAAGCTGCATGATGTGACCAATCGCATCGTGCATCAGCTCGATGGCGTTCACCCCGCGTGCGGGATCGCTGGAGTGGCCGGACTGACCCATCACACGTACCACGTTAGAGATGTGCCCTTTGTGGGCGCGCACCGGCTGTAGCGACGTTGGCTCGCCAATGATTGCGCAGTCCGGGCGTAACGTGGTGGTTTCGGAGAAATAGCGTGCGCCCGCCATGCTGGTTTCTTCATCGGCGGTCGCCAGGATGTAGAGTGGCTTTTTCAGCTTCGTCACATCCACGTCGCGTAGTGCGTCGAGAATAAACGCGAAGAAACCCTTCATGTCGGCAGTGCCCAGACCATAGAGCTTGTTGTCATGCTCTGTAAGGGTGAATGGGTCACGGGTCCAGCGTCCGTCGTCAAACGGCACGGTATCGGTATGACCTGCCAGCAGCAGACCGCCAGCCCCTTGTCCGGTACTGGCAAGCATATTGAATTTATTGCGCGTTCCGGGGACGGGCTGCACCTCGACATTGAAGCCTGAATCTTTAAACCAGTCCGCCAGCAGAGTGATTAAACCTGCATTGCTTTGATCGAGCGCTTCTTCCGTGGCGCTAATCGATGGTGTGGCAATCAGAGCGCGGTAAATCTCGATAAATGGCGGTAATTTGTTTTTCATTGTTGACACACCTCAGGTCATGATAGTATCAATATTCATGCAGTAATAGTGAATAAAAATACAATAACATTGAGCGTAAGAAAACCCACCCTCTGCAGGGTGAAGCGATTACGCGAATACCAGATAACCAAACATAAGAAGGTGAACAGCCCCGATGTTGAATACGCTGATTGTGGGCGCGAGCGGCTACGCTGGCGCAGAGCTTGTGACCTATGTAAATCGCCATCCTCATATGACCATAACCGCTTTGACCGTCTCAGCGCAAAGCAATGATGCAGGAAAATTAATCTCTGATTTACATCCGCAGTTAAAAGGCATTGTCGATTTGCCGTTGCAGCCGATGTCGGATATCAGCGAATTTAGCGCCGGTGTGGATGTGGTGTTTCTCGCCACCGCGCACGAAGTGAGCCATGACCTGGCGCCTCAGTTTCTGCAGGCAGGCTGTGTGGTGTTCGACCTCTCGGGCGCGTTTCGCGTTAACGACGGCGCCTTCTATGAAAAATTTTACGGCTTTACCCATCAGCACCCCGAACTGCTGGCGCAGGCGGTTTACGGTCTGGCAGAGTGGAATGCGGACAAACTGAAAGAGGCGAACCTGATTGCCGTGCCGGGCTGCTATCCGACGGCGGCGCAGCTGTCGCTCAAACCGCTGATTGACGCCAGGCTGCTGGACCTCACCCAGTGGCCTGTGATTAATGCCACCAGTGGCGTGAGCGGCGCAGGGCGTAAGGCGGCGATCTCGAACAGTTTCTGTGAAGTGAGCCTGCAACCATACGGTGTGTTCACCCACCGTCATCAGCCGGAAATCGCTACTCACCTTGGTGCGGAGGTGATCTTCACCCCGCATCTGGGCAACTTCCCGCGTGGGATCCTGGAAACGATTACCTGTCGCCTGAAGGCGGGGGTGACCCATGCGCAGGTGGCGCAGGCGCTACAGCAGGCGTATGGCGAGAAACCGCTGGTGCGCCTGTATGACAAAGGCGTTCCGGCACTGAAGAACGTGGTTGGGCTGCCGTTCTGCGATATCGGCTTTGCCGTACAGGGCGAGCATCTGA
The DNA here is from genome assembly GCF_002918555.1 of Citrobacter amalonaticus. Classification (GTDB taxonomy): domain Bacteria; phylum Pseudomonadota; class Gammaproteobacteria; order Enterobacterales; family Enterobacteriaceae; genus Citrobacter_C; species Citrobacter_C amalonaticus_A. The sequence continues at coordinate 13,634 of NZ_PQMB01000008.1, read as the reverse complement.
TTGTGGTCGCGACCGAAGATAACCTGTTGAAAGGCGCGGCGGCACAGGCGGTACAGTGCGCGAATATCCGTTTTGGCTTTGCTGAAACGCAGTCTCTTATTTAAGGGTGCAATAATGAATCCGTTAATTATCAAGCTGGGTGGCGTATTACTGGATAGCGAAGAGGCGCTGGAGCGTCTTTTTACTGCGCTGGTGAACTATCGGGAGTCGCACCAGCGTCCGCTGGTCATTGTGCATGGCGGCGGCTGCGTTGTGGATGAGCTGATGAAAGGGCTCAATCTGCCGGTTAAAAAGAAAAATGGCCTGCGCGTGACGCCTGCTGATCAGATCGACATTATTACCGGCGCGCTGGCGGGGACGGCGAATAAAACCCTGCTGGCGTGGGCGAAGAAACATCATATTGCCTCCGTTGGTCTGTATCTCGGCGATGGCGACAGTGTAAAAGTGACCCAGCTCGATGAAGAGTTAGGTCATGTCGGACTGGCGCAGCCGGGTTCGCCTAAGCTGATTAACACTCTGCTGGAAAACGGTTTTCTGCCGGTTATCAGCTCTATTGGCGTTACCGACGAAGGGCAACTGATGAATGTCAATGCCGATCAGGCGGCAACGGCGCTGGCGGCAACGCTGGGGGCGGATCTGATTCTGCTCTCCGATGTCAGCGGCATTCTGGACGGTAAAGGTCAGCGGATTGCGGAAATGACCGCCGCGAAAGCAGAGCAACTGATCGATCAGGGCATCATTACCGATGGTATGATTGTGAAGGTCAATGCCGCGCTGGATGCTGCCCGTACGCTGGGCCGCCCGGTGGATATCGCCTCCTGGCGTCATGCAGATCAACTGCCGGCACTGTTTAACGGTACGCCGATTGGTACGCGTATTCTGGCTTAACCATTTTTATGCCCGATGCGACTATACCCTAAGTCATTCGGGTTGCAGGAAAGCCAACACACCTGCAACTTGACGTATGACGGGGATATACCTCATCGGGCCTGGGTGAACCAAATCTGCAGGCCGGATAAGCGCAGCGCCATCCGGCATTGAAATCGAAGAATTTAAGGAAGCATGTTATGGCACTTTGGGGTGGACGTTTTACACAGGCAGCAGACCAGCGGTTCAAGCAGTTTAATGATTCGTTGCGCTTCGACTACCGCCTGGCTGAGCAGGATATCATCGGCTCTGTGGCCTGGTCCAAAGCGCTGGTCACGGTCGGCGTACTGACCGCTGATGAACAACGGCAACTGGAAGACGCCCTGAACGTGCTGCTGGAAGAGGTTCGCGCCAATTCGCAGCAGATTCTGGAAAGCGATGCGGAAGACATTCATAGCTGGGTGGAAGGGAAGCTCATCGACAAAGTGGGCCAGTTAGGCAAAAAACTGCACACCGGGCGCAGCCGTAATGACCAGGTCGCTACCGATTTGAAGCTGTGGTGCAAAGATACGGTAACAGAACTGCTCACCGCCAGCCGTCAGTTGCAGAGTGCGCTGGTGGTGACAGCGGAGAATAATCAGGATGCCGTAATGCCGGGTTATACCCATCTGCAGCGCGCACAGCCGGTGACTTTTGCTCACTGGTGTCTGGCATATGTGGAAATGCTGGCGCGCGATGAAAGTCGCCTGCAGGATACGCTCAGGCGTCTGGACGTCAGCCCGTTAGGTTGTGGCGCGCTGGCGGGCACCGCTTATGAAATCGACCGTGAACAGCTGGCCGGCTGGCTGGGCTTTGCCTCGGCGACGCGTAACAGTCTGGACAGTGTTTCTGACCGTGACCACGTGCTGGAGCTGCTCTCTGACGCCTCAATCGGTATGGTGCACCTGTCGCGCTTTGCGGAAGACCTGATTTTCTTTAATACCGGAGAGTCGGGATTTGTCGAGCTTTCCGATCGCGTTACCTCCGGCTCATCATTAATGCCGCAGAAGAAAAACCCGGATGCGCTGGAGCTGATCCGTGGGAAATGTGGTCGCGTGCAGGGAGCACTGACCGGCATGATGATGACGCTGAAAGGACTGCCGCTGGCGTATAACAAAGATATGCAGGAAGACAAGGAAGGGCTGTTTGATGCGCTTGATACCTGGCTGGACTGCCTGCATATGGCCGCGCTGGTGCTGGACGGTATTCAGGTGAAACGCCCGCGTTGCCAGGAAGCGGCGCAGCAGGGTTACGCCAACGCCACTGAACTGGCGGATTATCTGGTGGCGAAAGGTGTACCGTTCCGTGAAGCGCACCATATTGTGGGCGAAACGGTGGTGGAAGCGATTCGTCAGGGCAAACCGCTGGAAGATCTGCCCCTTTCCGATCTGCAAAAATTCAGCAGCGTGATTGGCGAGGACGTTTACCCGATTCTGTCACTGCAATCGTGTCTGGATAAACGCGCGGCGAAGGGCGGTGTGTCGCCTGCGCAGGTGGCGCAGGCCATTAAAGACGCGAAAGCGCGGCTGGTGTAAAAAAAGAACCCCGTCGCTATGAGCTGACGGGGTTCTGACTTTATGCGAAAAGGATTATTTCAGCATATCTTTCGTAACAACCAGTTTGGCTACGGTTGCCGGATTCGGTGTAACACGTTCAACGACAATGGTTTCACCTGCGGAGATGTCTCTTTCATCAGACGTTACCGTGGTGATATCTCCCGCTGTTTTGGCAGAGCTGTAATAGCAGTTACCGTTGTCACAACTGAAGATGTAGTTACCGTTTTTCGCGTCGCCCATCACTTTCACGACCCACGCAGAACCGTTCGCTGCTTTCCAGCCCAGCGCTTTGGCGTCAAAATCAACAACCACATTCGGTACGCCGTTGATTTTTTTAACCGTCAACGATTTCACTTCACCGGCATCCTTGACCGGATTGTTACCTTCCAGCATATCCCGCGTCACGGTGAGCTGTGCCAGGACTTCAGGATTCGGGTTGGTACGTTTAACGGTGATCACTTTTCCTGGCGCTAACATGTAGGACATGCCACCGGTCCGTACCGTGCTTTGCGTGCCGTAGTTAGAACGGTAGCTGTAGTAGACACTGTTGCCGGAGGTGGAGAAGGCATATTTACCATCCACATCTACCGAGTAACTGTTACTGCCGCTCAGCTTACTGGTATCGAGATTCACATTGACGCGCTGCTGTCCATCAAAAACATCGACATAAACCGCTTTCACATCACCGGCAAGATCGGTAGACGCTTCATCTGCGGAATTGTCATGCGTAAACGGCGCAAATACCTGGCTGTATGCGTACATCGGCGCCTGCTGTGCGGTCATGCCGCTGTGCTCCGGACTGACCTGCTTCGCTACGCCCGGCTGATCGCGCGCCATTGACCAGGCACCAATCATGCCGAGGTTACGTTTTTTCGCATCGTCCATCACCAGTTTCGCATCGGACAGATAGAACACTTCGCCCTGCACGTCGTTGTAACCGATCATCGGGGTGGTGCCCATCATGGCGTTGATCTCTTTGTCAGATTTCTCTGGCCAGATTTTCTTCAACTGGGTGAACATGTTGTCGATGGCGGACGTGGCGCATTGACCGTGAATGTTCTGCCCTTCGGTGCCGTCTGACTGGCAGACCGCGTTACCGTAGTCCATGGTCATCACGTTAATACCAGCCAGCTCAACGCCGACATGGCGCGCGTTTTCCAGCACGTACAGACCTTCAGCCGTCAGACCGGTCGGCAGAATTGGCAGGGTGTACCAGATACCGACTTTGCGACCTTCCTCTTTCCACTGAGCCTGAACCTCTTTTACTGCCTGGTTGCGGCGATCGATGGAATCCTGATCGGCCACCCATGTGCCTTCGATGTCAAAATCCAGCACGTTCAGGTTCAGGTTATCAACAATGTCGTAGTAGAGTTTTTGCAGGTCTTTCACATTCTTACAGGCAGCCGCCAGCGGGGAGTTATTCGCTCCGCCTATGGAAACCATCACATCGCCACCGGCTTCACGCAGTGCTTTTATTTTGCTGTACTGTGCGTAATCCTGCAGGTTATAGGCCGTACCCCAGGTTGGGATGCACTGCTCGCCGCTTTTCGCGACGACAAACGCCATGGTGAAGTGGGTAATGTTTTGCTCTTTCGCCAGATCCGGAATGCTGTTCAGGCTAAAGTCGACGTATGGTGCATAAACGTGGGCAGGCCATGGATGCTTCGGCGTCCCTACGCGCTCTTTGGTGCCAGTCCAGTTGGTATAAATCGCCCATGGGTTTTTATCATACGGCATAACGCCTTTGACTTTCGTCTGAGCGACAAAAGGCGTTCCTTTGTACACCGCCAGTTTACCGGGTTCGTAAAACGCAATGGAGTTGATCTGTGGGGCATTATTAAATTGTTCCTGGGTGAATTCGACCGTTGGGCCTAACGGTTTCCACGGACGTCCATTGGTGCCGGTCGGGTTCTGGTTTCCTGCAATAGATGGATTTTCGCCAACAGTATAAAACAGTGCTTCATAAGACTGGCCGTCAACTTTGACCTCATCCCCTTTGTTGTAAACCTGGCTGGAACGCCAGTCGGGTACTGGCGTATAGAGTTTCCACGGATTGCTGGCACCTGGGGTAAAGGAATAAGCCGGAACGGGGATTGCCGCTTCATATGTTACATCCTGATAAGCGACAATATCATCTTCGGCATAATCTTTTTCTGCGCTGAATGCGTCGTAGGCAACAGGCGTGGCGCTGCCGGATTCACAAGTGGTTGGGTTGCCATATTGATCGATTTCCGCTTTTGTGGCATCGCGCACATAACTCCACGGATTATCCCAGTTGTCTGCGGATGCACCCTGTGGGCAATTATCGGCATTCACGTACCAGCGGTTACTATAAACTTTACTGTCAAAAATAACGTCGAAGGTGTTTCCACCTGCCTGGCCGCTCCAGGCTTCAAGGGCGAATGCGTTTGCGGCGCACGACATCAGGCCTGCCGCGAGAAAATATCGCGAAATAGTATTGAGTTTCATAAAAGATTCCATTCGATGAGTATTATAAAAATATGGGTGAATATACTCTAAATAATTAGAGTGGCGAGGAAGCTAGTGTCCTTGCGATTTGCCATATATTGAATATCGCGCGGTTATTATTTATGAACCTGATAGGGCGTCAAATATATAAATGATACAAAATGTTTTTGATTATTTTAATTTCGTATGAATTATATTTAAATGCGCGAGAGGAAATATATTATTTATATTATATATTTATATTTTGAATGTATTCTGCCGGTCGCAAAAAAAAGCGGACCACGGGGTCCGCAAAAGTTCACGTTGGCTTTAGTTATTTCGAGTTAGAGAAACACTCTTAGAACGGGCAGTGACTTCAAGGGTTAAAGGGTACCGCTCCGTTTCTGTGATGTATTATTAATCAGAAAGCTTGATAGGGATAATCGTTCGTTGCTATGCTACCTATCGCCATGAACTATCGTGGCAATGGAGGATGAATAATGAATATTCGTGATCTTGAATACCTGGTGGCATTAGCCGAACACCGCCACTTCCGGCGCGCGGCAGATTCCTGTCACGTCAGCCAGCCCACACTCAGCGGACAGATCCGTAAGCTGGAAGATGAGCTGGGCGTGATGCTGCTGGAGCGTACGAGCCGTAAAGTTCTGTTCACCCAGGCGGGGTTGCTGCTGGTGGATCAGGCGCGAACCGTGCTGCGTGAGGTCAAGGTGCTTAAGGAGATGGCAAGCCAGCAGGGCGAGACAATGTCGGGTCCACTGCATATCGGTTTGATTCCTACGGTAGGGCCATACCTGCTGCCGCAGATTATTCCTATGCTGCACCAGACTTTCCCGAAGCTGGAAATGTATCTGCATGAAGCGCAAACCCATCAGCTGCTGGCGCAGCTGGATAGCGGCAAGCTTGACTGCGTGATTCTGGCGCTGGTGAAAGAGAGTGAGGCATTTATTGAGGTTCCGCTATTTGATGAACCCATGCTGCTGGCGATCTACGAAGATCACCCGTGGGCAAATCGCGACTGCGTGCCGATGTCCGATCTCGCAGGAGAAAAGCTGCTGATGCTGGAAGATGGTCACTGCCTGCGCGATCAGGCGATGGGTTTCTGCTTTGAAGCCGGCGCGGATGAAGATACTCATTTCCGCGCAACCAGCCTGGAAACGCTGCGCAATATGGTGGCAGCAGGAAGCGGCATTACGTTGTTGCCTGCGCTGTCTGTGCCGCACGAGCGTAAACGTGATGGTGTGGTTTATCTGCCATGCATTAAGCCAGAACCGCGCCGTACTATTGGCCTGGTTTATCGCCCTGGCTCGCCGCTGCGCAGTCGCTATGAGCAACTGGCAGAGGCCATCCGGGGTTCAATGGACGGCCATTTCGACAGCGCGTTAAAACAGGCGGTTTAAGCCGTTTAGCGCGGCTACCCGATAAGCTTCTGCCATTGTCGGGTAGTTAAAGGTGGTGTTAACGAAGTACTCGATTGTGTTACCGCCACCCTTCTGCTCCATTATCGCCTGCCCGATATGAATGATTTCGGCCGCGCGCTCACCAAAGCAGTGAATCCCCAGAATCTCTTTCGTTTCACGATGGAACAAGATTTTCAACGTGCCGACGTTCATCCCAACGATTTGCGCACGCGCCAGATGTTTAAACTGGGCGCGGCCGACTTCGTAAGGTACTTTCATCGTCGTCAGCTGCTGCTCGGTTTTACCGACGGAGCTGATTTCCGGAATGGTGTAAATCCCGGTGGGGATGTCTTCAATAAGGTGCGCGGTTGCTTCGCCTTTCACCAGCGCCTGAGCAGCAATACGGCCCTGATCGTAGGCGGCAGAAGCCAGACTCGGATAACCAATCACATCGCCTACGGCATAAATGTGCGGCAGCGCGGTCTGGTACATACTGTTGACCTTCAGTTGCCCACGACTGTCTGTATCCAGACCGATGTTTTTCAGCGCCAGTGAGTCGGTATTGCCGGTACGACCGTTGGCGTACAGCAGGCAGTCAGCCTTCAGCTTTTTGCCGGATTTCAGGTGCATGATGACGCCGTCATCGCAGCCTTCGATTTTCTCGTACTCTTCGTTATGGCGAATGACGACGCCGCTGTTCCAGAAGTGGTAAGAGAGAGAGTCAGACATCTCCTGATCAAGAAACGCCAGCAGACGGTCGCGGGTGTTAATTAAATCAACTTTTACATCCATTCCGCGGAAGATCGATGCGTATTCGCAGCCAATTACCCCTGCGCCATAAATTATGACGTGGCGAGGCTCATGATGCAGGCTGAGAATGGAGTCGCTGTCATAAATGCGTGAATGCGCGAAATCAACGTCGGCGGGGTGATACGGGCGTGAACCGCAGGCAATGACAAACTTCTCTGCCGTCAGCGTTTCAATCGTGCCGTCGTGGCACTCCAGCGCCAGCGTATGTTCATCCACAAAATGGGCGTTACCTTGCAGGATCTCGCAGTGGTTACGTTCATAGAATCCCTGCCGCATACGTGTCTGCTGGTTAATCACGTTATCGGCATGGTTGAGAATATCGGCGAAAGAAGAACGAAGCAGTCGGGAATGGTCGCTGTAAAGCGGATTCTGATTGAATTCGATAATACGGCTGACGGCGTGACGGAGAGCTTTCGACGGGATGGTCCCCCAGTGGGTACAACCGCCGCCAACGTTATGATAACGCTCAATAACCGCGACGCGTGCTCCAAGCTTGACCAGACCCATCGCAGCGCCTTCGCCGCCGGGGCCTGAACCTATGACAATTGCATCATAATCCCAGGAATGTGGCATGGTATGACTCACCTGTTTTTATACATAAAATAAACACGATGATAACATTTGCGTGTCTTTAACCCAATTATCGTTGTGCTTTTTTGCGGAGCTGGAGCACAAACTGCCTGTAAACAATCATTCACAAAGCTGAACAAACAGATTAAGTTTGTTCTCTGGTATAGTGCCAGATAAGGCATATGGAAGGATTCAGACATCGTGATGGGCGTTAGAGCGCAACAAAAAGAAAAGACCCGGCGTTCGCTGGTAGAAGCCGCATTTAGCCAACTGAGCGCTGAGCGAAGTTTCGCCAGCCTCAGCCTGCGTGAAGTGGCGCGTGAAGCGGGCATTGCGCCAACCTCCTTTTATCGCCACTTTCGTGACGTGGATGAACTCGGTCTGACCATGGTGGATGAAAGCGGGCTGATGCTGCGTCAGCTAATGCGCCAGGCGCGTCAGCGCATCGCCAAAGGTGGGAGTGTGATCCGCACCTCGGTCTCCACATTTATGGAGTTCATTGGCAACAATCCTAACGCCTTCCGTTTATTATTGCGTGAACGTTCAGGCACCTCTGCCGCGTTTCGTGCTGCCGTTGCCCGTGAAATTCAGCACTTTATTGCGGAACTTGCGGACTATCTGGAACTCGAAAACCATATGCCTCGTGCGTTTACTGAAGCGCAAGCCGAAGCGATGGTCACGATCGTCTTCAGTGCAGGTGCCGAGGCGCTGGATGTGGGCGCAGAACAGCGCCGACAATTAGAAGAGCGACTGGTACTGCAACTGCGAATGATTGCGAAAGGGGCTTATTACTGGTATCGCCGTGAACAAGAGAAGATGAATATCACTCCGGTTAACGTGAAGGACGAACAATGAAACAATCTGGTCAAGATAAAGGTACACTGTTGCTGGCGCTGGTTGCTGGCTTATCGATTAATGGCACATTTTCGGCGCTGTTCAGCTCCATTGTGCCGTTCTCTGTATTCCCGATTATTTCGCTGGTGCTGACAGTTTACTGCCTGCATCAACGTTACCAGAACCGCACGATGCCTGTTGGGTTGCCCGGTCTGGCTGCCGCCTGCTTTATCCTCGGCGTTCTGCTTTACAGCACCGTGGTTCGCGCGGAATATCCGGATATCGGATCTAACTTCTTCCCGGCTGTGCTGTCGGTGATTCTGGTGTTCTGGATTGGCGTGAAAATGCGTAACCGTAAGCAGGAAGTCGCGGAATAGTGGGGCAGTTGCAGGCCGGATGGCGGCGTGTTTGCCTTACCCGGCCTGCAAGGAAATACCGTTACTTCGCCGTCAATAACACCCCGCACTCCATATGGTGCGTATACGGGAACTGATCGAACAGAGCAAGGCGGGACACATTGTGCGTCTGGCTTAATGTTTCCAGGTTCTTGCACAGCGTCTCCGGGTTACAGGAGATGTACAGAATACGCGGATATGCCTGCACCATCTTCTCTGTTTCGCTGTCCAGGCCGCTGCGCGGCGGGTCGACAAAAATGGTTTCGCACTGGTAGCTCTTCAGGTCGATCCCCTGCAGACGATTAAACTCGCGCACCCCGTTCATCGCCTGGGTAAACTCTTCAGCCGCCATGCGGATGATCTGCACGTTATCGATATGGTTGGCGGCAATATTGTACTGGGCTGCCGCTACGGATGGTTTGGCGATTTCGGTCGCCAGCACGCGATCAAAGTTACGTGCCAGAGCCAGCGAGAAGTTACCGTTACCGCAGTAAAGCTCAAGCAGATCGCCTTTTGACTCTTTCGTTACATTCAGCGCCCACTCGAGCATATGAATATTCATTGCGGCATTAGGCTGCGTAAAGCTGTTCTCTACCTGACGGTAGGTCATCTCTTTACCCGCAACCGGCAGACGTTCGTCGATATAATCCTGATCCAGCTCGATTTTGGTTTTGGTCGCACGACCAATCAGATGCACATTCAGATTTTGTGCCCGCAGGTCGTCGCGCAATGCTTCTGCGGCTTTACGCCATTCATCGTCCAGCTTTTTATGATACAGCAGCGACACCACCGCCTGATTGCTCATGGTCGTCAGGTAATCAATCTGGAACAGCTTATGCCGCAGAACGGGATTATCACGTACGCCTGCAATCATCGCTTTCATTAATGTATTGATCAGTTCGCTGGCTGCCGGAAAGCTGTCGACGCGGATCCGGCTTTTCGTCTGCTTTTCAAAAATAATGTGGTACAGATCATCACCGTCGTGCCACAGACGAAATTCAGCTCGCATACGGTAGTGACTGACCGGTGAACGAAACACTTCCGGAACCTGGCCAGAAAACGGTGCCATCATCTTCTGTAAACGCACCACTTTTTCGGCGAGCTGCGCCTCATACTGCTCTGTCGGAAGGTGTTCTGGGGTCATGATGTATCCTGAAAAATAAAAGTACGCGGGGATTGTAGGGATTGCTCATCAGATGTCCAGCATTGATGATTTCTGATTTGTGAAGTGTAGTCTGGACAGTGCGTTGTAACAGACTGTAGCATCCGTGTGCCGGTCCTGTGAGTTAATAGGGAATCCAGTGTGAATCTGGAGCTGACGCGCAGCGGTAAGGAAAGGTGAGATGAGAGCGTAAGCAGACACTGCCAAACGGTGGGAAGTCATCATCTCTTTATCCCGTGGATAACCTTCCAAGCCCGAAGACCTGCCGGCTAACGTCGCATCTGGTTTTCATCATCGCGTACTATCGGTGGGACCTGCGGCATCCTTCTTATATTGTGGATGCTTTACAATGATTAAAAAAGCTTCGCTGCTGACGGCGCTCTCCGTCACGGCATTTTCTGGTTGGGCGCAGGATTCAGGCCCGGATACCCTTGTCGTTACCGCTAACCGTTTTCAACAACCGGTAAATACCGTGCTTGCGCCAACGGATATTGTTACCCGCGAAGATATTCAGCGCTGGCAGTCAAAAGATCTTAATGACGTGATGCGCCGTCTTCCTGGGGTAGATATCTCACAGAGCGGCGGAATGGGAAAGAGTTCCTCTCTGTATGTTCGCGGCACCGAAGCGCGGCATGTCCTGGTACTGATTGATGGTGTGCCGATGGCGCGGGCGGGCATTAGTAACGCGATTGATATTGGCCAGCTCCCGGTATCGTTGGTGCAGCGCATTGAATACATTCGCGGACCGCGTTCAGCGGTGTACGGCTCCGGCGCGATTGGCGGCGTCGTCAATATCATTACGATGAGCAATGACGATAAATCGCAGATCAATGCCGGTATGGGAACGGATGGTTACCAGACCTATGATGGCATCATAAATAAACGGTTTGGCGATACGATCGTAACGGCTGCCGGGGCATATGAGACGACCAGGGGCTTTAACATTCAGCCTGACTCTCCCTATCGCGGTGACAGTGACCGGGACGGCTACCGCAACAAGCTGTTCTGGGGAGGTGTACAGCATAAGTTTAACGATAACGTCTCTGGTTTCTTTCGCGGCTATGGCTATACGGCGAATAGCGATTACGATCAGGGTTCATATGGCTATGTTGGCGGCAATGATGAAGCTCAGAATTACACTCAATCCTGGGATACTGGCCTGCAATACAGTTCTGGCATCTATTCTTCTCAGCTGATCGCCAATTATCAGCACCTGAAAGATTACAACTACAGCAACGAGCTCGGTCGATATGCGGGGGATGCCTCGCTGGATAACATGGAGCAACGTTATATTCAGTGGGGTAATAGTGTTGAAGTTGGGCATGGGGCGGTTAACGGCGGGGTTGACTGGAAACAGGAAAAGCTGACCTCCAGCAGTACAACGAAGGCCGATACTTACAAACGTGATACCACTGGACTCTACCTGACCGGGCAGCAGCAAATCGATAGCGTCACGCTGGAAGCTTCTGGCCGTGAAGATCATGATGAGCAGTTCGGCTGGCATGGGACATGGCAGACCGCTGCGGGCTGGGAGTTTGTTGATGGCTATCGGGCGACTCTCTCCTATGGCACGGGTTTCCTGGCGCCGTCCCTTGGGCAGCAATATGGCGCGACGCGTTTTGCATCGTCTTATGGGCCTGGCATTGCCGCCAACCCAAATCTGAAGCCGGAAGAATCCAGGCAGTGGGAGGCCGGTATTGATGGACTGACCGGGCCGCTGGATTGGCGTCTTTCTGCATATCATTATAAAGTTCAAAACCTGATCGATTATAAAGATAACCAGTACGTCAATCTGAAGTCAGCCACCATTAAAGGTCTGGAGTGGACTGGAAATATCACCACTGGTCCGGTAGATCACCACCTGACGCTGCAATATGTCGATCCGCGTGATGATGAAACTAATAAGGTTCTCTATCGCCGTGCTAAGCAGCAGGTAAAGTATGAGCTGACCGGGCAAATCTTTGAACTCGGCTGGAATGTAATGTATCAGTATCTCGGCGAGCGTTACGATAACGACTACGACAATAAGAGAGATGTAAAAATGGGTGGCCTGAGCTTATGGGATATTGGACTTTCATATCCGATCACCTCACATCTGACAGTTCGTGGTAAAATAGCCAACCTGTTCGACAAAGATTACGAGACAGTTTATGGCTACCAAACTGCAGGACGGGAATACACCTTGTCTGGCAGCTACACCTTCTGATCCACGCCCCACGGTGCTGGTGTTTGATTCCGGCGTCGGTGGGTTGTCGGTCTATGACGAGATCCGGCGTCTCCTGCCGGATCTCCACTATATATACGCTTTTGATAACGTGGCTTTCCCCTATGGGGAGAAGAGCGAAGAGTTCATCGTTGAGCGTGTTGTCGAGATTGTTACCGCAGTGCAGCAACGTTATCCACTCGCACTTGCGGTGATTGCCTGTAATACAGCCAGTACGGTTTCTCTGCCGGCGCTACGTGAAAAATTTGCTTTCCCGGTGGTTGGGGTGGTTCCGGCGATTAAACCCGCTGCGCGATTGACTGCTAATGGTGTTGTGGGACTGCTGGCGACGCGCGGAACGGTGAAACGTCCTTATACTCATGAGTTAATTGCGCGCTTTGCAAATGAGTGCCATATAGCGATGCTGGGTTCGGCTGAGCTGGTTGAACTGGCCGAGGCGAAACTGCATGGTGAACCCGTACCACTGGAAGATTTGCAGCGTATTTTGCGTCCGTGGTTGCGTATGCAGGAGCCGCCAGATACGGTGGTTCTGGGATGCACTCATTTTCCTCTATTGCAGGATGAACTCTTACAGGTTCTTCCCGAAGGGACGCGACTGGTGGATTCTGGGGCAGCGATTGCACGTCGTACGGCGTGGTTGCTGGAACATGAAGCACCGGATGCAAAATCAGTGGATGCTAATATTGCCTATTGCATGGCAATAACGCCTGAGACTGCGCAATTAATACCCGTTTTACAGCGTTATGGCTTTGAAAAGCTCGAAAAACTGTCCGTTTAAGGGTGTATTGGATAAAAAAAAGACATTTGGAAAATTATTTTAAATTTCCCCTTGTCAGCCTGAAATAACTCCCTATAATGCGCCTCCACTGACACGGAACAACGGCAYGCAAGCCGCCGGGTCAGCAGRGTCCTCCCGGCGAAAGCCGYCGACGGATACCGGAGAAAAGCAAAATAAATGCTTGACTCTCAAGCGGGAAAGCGTATTATGCACACCCCGCGCYGCTGAGAAAATGCGAAGCGGCACTGCTCTTTAACAATTTATCAGACAATCTGTGTGGGCACTCAAAGTGACATGGATTCTTAATGTCTTCGGACAATAAATGAATACCAAGTCTCTGGAGTGAACACGTAATTCATTACGAAGTTTAATTCTACGAGCATCAAACTTAAATTGAAGAGTTTGATCATGGCTCAGATTGAACGCTGGCGGCAGGCCTAACACATGCAAGTCGAACGGTAACAGGAAGCAGCTTGCTGCTTYGCTGACGAGTGGCGGACGGGTGAGTAATGTCTGGGAAACTGCCCGACCGA
>NZ_PQMB01000007.1 GCF_002918555.1 Citrobacter amalonaticus | reverse complement strand
ATTGAGGGGGGCTGCTCCTAGTACGAGAGGACCGGAGTGGACGCATCACTGGTGTTCGGGTTGTCATGCCAATGGCATTGCCCGGTAGCTAAATGCGGAAGAGATAAGTGCTGAAAGCATCTAAGCACGAAACTTGCCCCGAGATGAGTTCTCCCTGACTCTTAAAGAGTCCTGAAGGAACGTTGAAGACGACGACGTTGATAGGCCGGGTGTGTAAGCGCAGCGATGCGTTGAGCTAACCGGTACTAATGAACCGTGAGGCTTAACCTTACAACGCCGAAGATGTTTTGGCGGATGAGAGACAGAAACAATATTCAGTTTGATACAGATTAGTTGATGCGCAGGAATGCGTGTTGACAGACAGAATTTGCCTGGCGGCAACAGCGCGGTGGTCCCACCTGACCCCATGCCGAACTCAGAAGTGAAACGCCGTAGCGCCGATGGTAGTGTGGGGTCTCCCCATGCGAGAGTAGGGAACTGCCAGGCATCAAATTAAGCGTGCTGATATGGCTCAGTTGGTAGAGCGCACCCTTGGTAAGGGTGAGGTCCCCAGTTCGACTCTGGGTATCAGCACCACTTATTCGGTTAAAGTTCGGCACAGTAGAAAAGAATTTGTCTGGCGGCAACAGCGCGGTGGTCCCACCTGACCCCATGCCGAACTCAGAAGTGAAACGCCGTAGCGCCGATGGTAGTGTGGGGTCTCCCCATGCGAGAGTAGGGAACTGCCAGACATCAAACAAGTGAAAAGGCCATCCGTCAGGATGGCCTTTTTGCATTCTGGTTCAGGAAATTCAATGAATGACCTGTGATAAAAATGCACGCGTACGTTCTGATTTTGGTTGAGCGAAAAACGTCTCTGGTGGTGCCTGCTCAACAATTTCACCTCGATCCATAAAGATCACCCGGTCAGCTACAGTTCTTGCAAACCCCATCTCATGTGTGACGCAAAGCATAGTCATGCCAGATTGCGCCAAACCTATCATAGTATCCAGTACCTCTTTTACCATCTCCGGATCCAGCGCAGAGGTCGGCTCATCAAACAGCATTATTTTCGGCTTCATGCACAACGAGCGCGCAATAGCTACGCGCTGCTGTTGACCACCAGATATTTGCCCGGGAAACTTGTGGGCATGTTCAGCGATACGTACACGTTCCAGGTAGTGCATGGCCAGAGATTCAGCCTCTTTTTTTGACATCTTACGCACCCAAATGGGTGCCAGCGTGCAGTTTTGCAAAACCGTCAAATGGGGGAAAAGGTTGAAATGTTGGAAGACCATTCCGACTTCCTGGCGGACGCGTTCAATGTTGCGGATGTCATTATTAAGCTCAACGCCATCCACTACGATACGTCCCTGCTGATGCTCTTCCAGATGGTTAATACAGCGAATTGTTGTGGATTTCCCTGAGCCAGAAGGCCCGCACAGAACGATTCGCTCCCCCTGTTTCACATTTAGATTGATATCCTTCAGAACCTGGAATTGCCCGTACCATTTGTTGACGTTCTCCAGTGTGATCATTGCGTCGGCTGGTTGTATTAATCGTTGGCTCATAGGATCCTCAGTGCGGCGTACGCCCGGTGTTAAAGCGATTTTCCAGATGTTGGCTATAGCGCGACATGCTGAAACAAAAAATCCAGTAAATCAGGGCGGCAAAAACGTACCCTTCTGTGGACATGCCCAGCCAGGCGGGATCGACGGTTGCCTGCTGGACGCTACTAAAGAGATCGAACAGACCGATGATGATAACCAGGCTGGTATCTTTAAACAGTGCGATGATGGTGTTTACCAGGCCGGGGATCACCAGCTTCAGCGCCTGCGGTAAGATAACCAATCCCTGCATTTTCCAGTAACCCAGGGCAAGAGATTCTGCTGCTTCATACTGTCCTTTTGGTAAAGCCTGGAGCCCTCCACGAACGACTTCCGCGACGTAGGCTGACTGAAAGAGGATCACCCCAACCAGTGCGCGGATCAGCTTGTCGATACTACTTCCTTCCGACATAAACAGTGGCAACATCACAGAGGACATAAACAACACGGTAATTAACGGTACGCCGCGCCAGAATTCGATAAAAATAACGGACAGGACCCGTACGACAGGCATACGGGAGCGCCGTCCCAGCGCCAGTAATATTCCCCACGGAAGCGCTCCGGCTATCCCAACGGAGGCGATGATTAACGTTAGCGTCAGTCCTCCCCATTGCCGGGTTTCAACGCGCTCCAGTCCGAGAAATCCACCATACATCAGCCACCATACGATGATGGGGTAGATAACGGCCCAGATAGCGATATAGCGCCCGCGATGAGGAATCGCTCTGATGAACATAGGAATAATGGATAACAGGCTGACGATCAGGGCCAGATTTATGCGCCAGCGCTGATCGTGCGGGTAGAGTCCATACATAAACTGGCCAAAACGCTCATGGATGAAAACCCAGCAGGCACCGGTCTTTGTACAGTCGGCGCGAGTTGATCCCACCCAGTTGGCCTGCAGAAATGCCCAGTTCAGCAGCGGCGGGATAAGTACCCACATCAGCCATAAACAAAAGATTGTCAGTAGACTATTGGACCAACTGGAAAACAGATTCTTGCGCATCCATTGCCACGAGCGACCCGCGCCTTTACTGGCTGGGCGCACGGGATGAGACAGCAGAGCTTTTGTCATCATAGTTCCTTAGCGCTCGATCAGTGCAATCCGACGGTTGTAGATATTCATCAGCAGTGAAATGCTCAGACTGATGATCAGGTAGACCGACATAGTGATAGCAATAGTTTCAATGGCCTGACCTGTCTGATTAAGTACGGTACCGGCAAACAGAGAAACCATATCCGGATAGCCAATTGCAGCGGCAAGCGACGAGTTCTTCACAATGTTGAGATACTGGCTGGTTAGCGGGGGAATAATGATCCGTAGCGCCTGAGGAATGATGACCTGACGTAGCGTCACCGTATTCGGTAATCCCAGCGATCGTGCTGCTTCATGTTGGCCATAAGGTACGGCCTGAATTCCTGCGCGAATGATTTCAGCAATAAATGCAGAGGTATAAACAGAGAGCGCGAGCGTCAGCGCTGCCAGTTCGGGGATCAGCGCCATACCACCGCGAAAGTTGAAGCCCCTTAGCTCTGGTACATCCCAGTGCACTGCGGCACCAAAAAACCAGTGTGCCAACAAAGGGAGTAATATGAGAAGCCCCACTGCGGCAGGCCAGGTTTTGCGTAGCTGTCCCGTTTTTGCCTGATGGATTTTATTAAAGCGAAAAAGCCCAACGGATATGGCAATCGCAATAACGACGGCTCCCGCTAGTTCAGGCATTCCCTCTCCCATCTGCGGAGCAGGAATATAAAGCCCCCGGTTACTGAGAAAGACCACATCGAGCGCACTCACCGCCTGTCGCGGGCCTGGCAGATTACGTAACACGGCAAAGTACCAGAAGAAAATTTGCAGGAGAGGTGGGATATTGCGGAACGTTTCAACATAGACCGTGGACAGTTTTCGCAGAAGCCAGTTATCAGACAGGCGTGCTAACCCAAGAAAAAAGCCGATGAAAGAGGCAAAAACAATGCACAACGCAGAGACCAGCAGCGTATTGAGTAAGCCGACCAAAAAGACGCGACCATAGGTGTCTCCTTGTTCGTAGTCAATTAAATGCTGGACAATACCAAATCCGGCGCTGCGATCGAGAAAAGCAAAACCTGAAGTAATGCCACGGTTGCTCAGGTTATTAACGGTGTTATGAATTAAGTAGATAATAATACTGGCAACCGCAATAACGGCGAGGAGCTGAAATAGCCAGGCGCGGATCGCAGGGTTAGAAAAGGAGAGCGTTCCTTTTACAGTTGAGCGATTATGGAACATAAGAAAACCTCGGTAACCATAACTCCGGACTGAACGCCGCTGTAGCGGCGTCCGTTACATCACAGCGGTTTAACGCACAGGTGGTGCGTATTGGATACCGCCGTTATTCCAGAGATTGTTCTGACCACGTTTGATCTTCAGCGGACTTTCCGATCCGACATTGCGTTCAAAGATCTCCGAATAGTTACCGACCTGCTTAATAATGTTGTACGCCCATTTGTTATCAAGCTTCAGATCTTTACCGTAATCCCCCTCTTTTCCCAGTAGATGCGCCATGTCCGGCGTTGCTGGATTAGCAGCCTTCTCATCCACGTTCTTCGAGTTAACACCCATTTCTTCCGCATTCAGCATGGCGAACAGCGTCCAGCGAACAATGGAGAACCACTCATCGTCACCGCGGCGTACCACTGGTCCCAGCGGTTCTTTAGAAATAACTTCTGGCAGGACAATCCACTCCGCAGGATTACTCAGCTTGATTCGCAGGGCGTACAGCTGAGACTGGTCGGAAGCCAGCGTATCGCAACGACCAGACTCAAGTGCTTTGGCTGATTCATCTGAGCGGTCAAAAGTAACCGGGGTATATTTCATCTTATTGGCCTTAAAGTAATCGGCCACATTAAGTTCTGTATCGGTTCCCGCCTGAATGCACACGGTAGCGCCGTCCAGTTCTTTGGCACTCTTGAGACCCGCTTTATTGTGGGTAAGAAAACCAATGCCATCGTAATAGGTTACACCTGTAAAAGACATGCCCATCCCGGCATCGCGAGAGGAGGTCCAGGTGGTATTCCGGGAGAGTAAATCAACTTCGCCGGACTGGAGGGCAGTAAAGCGTTCCTTAGCAGTAAGCGGGGTATATTTTACTTTTGTATCATCACCTAATACGGCAGCGGCGACGCCACGACAAACATCCACATCAATGCCTGAGAATTTACCGTCTGCATCCGCGTAAGAAAAACCCGGCAAACCATCGCTGATACCACATTGTACAAACCCTTTTTTCTTAACGGCATCCAGCGTTGCGCCAGCATGTGCCTGATTTGCAACAGCAAGCAGCACACTGGCTGTTGCCAGTGTGGCGATCATCATCTTTTTCATAATGCATCCTGTGTGGCGAAAATTATCGTTATAGAAAGTTGTTCAGAGAACGTCTTTTACCTGCCTGTGGCCAGGGCCATACTCGTTTAAGCAAAGGTAGTGCCAGTTTTTGCGTACGGAAGTTCGACGCAATAAGCAGAGTGTAGACAGGAAAAAATAAATGCAGCGCCCCTAAATGGGGCGAAATTGAAACGTAAGCCACATTTTGGAGCAAAATATTTTATTGAGCAGGAAATGTGTTGAATAACCGTTGCGGGCGTGAATATCGACAGCGTGAGTAATACGAAAGAGATTCCGTAGAAAGAATATCGCCAGGTTTTTCGAGAAAAAAGGTGCTTAAAATCTATCTTTTAATTCTAAAAGAGAACGGTATTTCCCAACCGTTTGTCTTATCAACAATATATCTGATTCAGAGTGCGACGATGCCGCACTCTGAATGATGTTATTTGGTCAATGCAACGATCCCCAACGTCAGGCCAGCAAGTGCCGCAGCGCCACCCGCAATCGCGCCAGCCGTTTCCCAGTTATCCTGAGTGGTACCTTTCATGCAGGTATTTGTGTGAACCAGTCGACCCTGATCGTCATAAACAGGCACGCAAGGTGAATCGTGTGCACAACCCACCAGCAATGCGGTGAGCAGTGCAACTGAAATTAATCTTTTCATGGTGTTACCTCAAAATAAGCGTTTCGCCAAATCCAGCTGAGCAAATGCCAGACTTGTTGCGAACCCAGCGTTTATTTTACCACCACTTAAAAAAAGACATACATGTGGAATAATCTCAATTCATGTGAATTGTAAAAATAATGGAGAAAGTGAACGTAAGAAAGAATACCCGGGATGCCTGGCGTGACTATGTTATTAATAATTAAGGCCGTTGCTATGTAAAAAAAGACGCCCGAAGGCGTCTGATTTTTAATTTTTAGTCCTGACGTCGGTTAAATCGACGTCTGACGACAACGAAGAAGACCGGAACAAAGAAGATAGCTAGCAGTGTTGCTGTCAGCATTCCCCCCATAACTCCGGTACCCACTGCGTTTTGCGCGCCGCTACCTGCGCCACGACTGATAACCAACGGCATTACCCCCAGAATAAAGGCCAGCGAGGTCATCAGAATAGGGCGAAGACGCATACGAGAAGCTTCAAGGGTGGCTTCAATTAACCCTTTGCCTTCTTTCTCCATCAGATCTTTGGCAAACTCCACGATCAGGATGGCATTTTTGGCGGAAAGACCGATGGTAGTCAGCAGACCTACCTGGAAGTAAACGTCGTTATTCAGACCGCGTATGGATGCGGCCAGAAGCGCACCGACCACGCCGAGCGGTACAACCAACATGACAGAAAATGGAACAGACCAGCTCTCATACAATGCGGCGAGACACAGGAATACGACGATTAACGAAATAGCGTATAACGCAGGTGCCTGATTGCCGGAGAGCCGTTCCTGATATGACATCCCCGTCCAGTCATAGCCGATACCAGCTGGCAGTTGTGCCGCCAGGTTTTCCATTAGCGTCATGGCTTCACCGGTGCTACGACCCGGTGCGGCCTCTCCCAGTATTTCCATTGAGGGCATGCCGTTGTAACGTTCCAGACGCGGCGAACCATAAATCCAGTGCGACGAACTGAACGCAGAGAATGGCACCATTTCACCATTCCCACTACGTACGTAGAGATTGTTGATGTCGTTGGGTAACATACGGAACGGCGCGTCAGCCTGAACGTATACCTTTTTCACCCGGCCATGATCGATAAAATCGTTCACATAGGTGCCGCCAAGGGCCGTGGAAATCGTTTGGTTTATATCCGACAGACTTACGCCTAACGCCTGGGCTTTTTCCTGATCAATATCCAGCTTAAATTGCGGAGTATCTTCCAGACCGTTAGGGCGCACACGCACCAGTAGGTCCGGATGTTCTCTCACCATACCCAACAGCTGGTTCCGGGCTTTCGTCAGTTCTGTATGACCGAGGTTAGCCTGATCAATTAACTGAAAATCAAAGCCGGTCGCGGTACCCAGTTCAAGAATGGCAGGCATGTTGAACGGGAACACCAGTCCATCTTTGATCTGGCTGAACGCCCTGGTCGCACGTTCGACGATAGCCGTCACGCCGTTTTCATCGCCCGAACGTTCTTCCCATGGTTTGAGGCTAATAAAGACGATACCGGAGTTCTGTCCCTGGCCGCTAAAGCTGAAGCCATTAACGGTGAATACCGATTTTACGTTAGCTTTTTCCTGGTTCAGGTAGTAATTCTGAATCTGATCCAGCACCTGCTGTGTGCGCGTCTGTGTTGCACCGGCAGGAAGTTGCACCATTGTCATAAAGACCCCCTGATCCTCATCGGGCAAGAAGGAGGTGGGGAGGCGTAAAAACAGAACAGCCATTCCGCCGACGATAAGAACATATAGCAACAAGTAGCGTCCGGTTTTGCGCAGAATACCGCTGATGCTATTGCTGTAATGCCCGACGCTTTTATCGAACAGGGCGTTAAACCATCCGAAAATACCGCCTTTCTTTTCATCATGCCCGGCAGGAACGGGTTTTAGCAGCGTCGCGCAAAGCGCTGGCGTCAGAATGAGGGCGACCAGAACAGAAAGCGCCATTGCTGAAACAATGGTCAGAGAGAACTGGCGGTAAATGGCGCCGGTCGAGCCGCCAAAGAACGCCATGGGGATAAATACCGCCGAGAGCACCATCGCGATCCCGACCAGCGCGCCCTGGATCTGGACCATGGATTTCTGCGTCGCCTCTTTGGGCGGCAGTTTCTCTTCCGCCATGACGCGTTCGACGTTTTCTACTACCACGATGGCGTCATCGACCAGCAGGCCGATGGCCAGCACCATTCCAAACATCGTTAGCGTGTTGATGGAGAATCCGAATGCGGCGAGGATCGCGAATGTTCCCAACAGTACGACAGGCACTGCGATAGTTGGAATCAGCGTGGCGCGCAGATTTTGCAGGAACAGGTACATCACCAGGAACACGAGGATGATGGCTTCAAACAGCGTTTTCACCACCTCGTTAATCGAGATTTTTACAAATGGTGTGGTGTCATAGGGGTAAACCACTTGCAAACCTTGCGGGAAGAAAGGTTGTAACTCAGCCAGCTTTGCTTTGACGCCTGCGGCAGTATCCAGCGCGTTTGCACCGGTCGCCAGCTTAATGCCCAGACCTGTTGCGGGCTGACCATTAATTTTCGTCACCATGTTATAGTTTTCGCCGCCGAGTTCGATGCGGGCTACATCTCTGAGGTGAACCATCGAGCCATTTTGGCTCACCTTCAGCGTTATGCGGCCAAACTCTTCCGGCGTTCTCAGGCGTGTCTGAGCAATAATGGAGGCATTAAGTTGCTGACCCTGGACGGATGGTGCGCCTCCCAACTGGCCTGCGGCAATCTGATTGTTTTGCGTTCTCAGTTGATTGATAACGTCCAGCGGGGTCAACTGATATTTGTTCATTGCGTTGCTGTCGAGCCAGATGCGCATTGCGTACTGTGCACCAAACATCTGGACATCGCCGACACCGGCTGTTCGGCTTATTGTATCTTTAACGTTAGACGCCACATAGTCGGAAATATCATCCTGCGTCAGATTGTTATTATCGGAGACAAAACCCGCCACCATCAGGAAACCGCTGCTGGATTTCTCGACGCTGATCCCCTGCTGCTGTACTTCCTGAGGCAGTAACGGCATCGCTAACTGTAATTTGTTTTGCACCTGAACCTGTGCGATATCCGGGTCAGTACCCGACTCGAAAGTCAGAGTAATGGTGACGCTCCCGGAGGAATCGCTGGTGGAGGACATATACATCAGGTTATCGATACCGTTCATGTTCTGTTCGATAACCTGCGTAACCGTATCCTGTACCGTCTGTGCATCCGCGCCTGGATAGTTGGCGGAGATTGCGACGGCCGGAGGCGCAATGGTCGGATACTGTGCAACGGGCAGTTGCATGATTGCCAGAGCCCCTGCCATCATCAGAATGATGGCCAGAACCCAGGCAAAAATAGGGCGATTGATAAAAAAGT
The DNA here is from genome assembly GCF_002918555.1 of Citrobacter amalonaticus. Taxonomy (GTDB): domain Bacteria; phylum Pseudomonadota; class Gammaproteobacteria; order Enterobacterales; family Enterobacteriaceae; genus Citrobacter_C; species Citrobacter_C amalonaticus_A. Next base: position 163,748 of record NZ_PQMB01000007.1, on the reverse strand, counting down.
TAGCCATGTCCGGTTACCTTATTGCGCAGTTTTTGCGGCTGGAGTTTCGGTATCGGTGGTTGCTTTAACCTGTACGCCGGGATGCGCTTTCTGCAATCCGCTGACGATAACCTTATCGCCAGGCTGTAAGCCCTCGCTGATTAACCACTTATCGCCTAGCGCCTGAGTAGCAACGACGGGGCGAGCCTCGACCTGACTCTTGTCATTGACAACCATCACCGTTGCATCGCCGCGCGGTGTACGCGTTACTCCCTGTTGTGGTACGAGAATGGCGTCGGGCTGAACACCTTCATCAATGCGTGCGCGAACAAACATCCCTGGCAGAAGCGTATGCTGAGGGTTCGGGAATACGGCCCTGAGCGTGATCGACCCTGTGCTTTCATCAACGGTGACATCAGAGAACTGCAACGCACCTTTCAGCGGATACGTTTTTCCGTTCTCCATTACCAGTTCGACGGAGCTGGTAGCGCTGTCTTTATGCAGGCTCCCCTGTTCAACAGCCTGTTTGAGGCGCATAAAGTCACTGCTGGATTGGGTTACATCAACATAAATAGGATCAAGCTGTTGAACCGTTGTCAGCTCAGTCGCCTGACCATTGGTCACCAGTGCACCTTCGGTGACGTTAGATTTACCGATACGTCCGCTAATGGGCGATGTCACTTTGGTGTAGGCCAGGTTGATACGCGCGCTTTCGACCGCCGCTTTTGCCGCGATAACGGAGGCATCGGCCTGGCGGGCATCAGCAATTGCCTGATCGTATTCCTGTTGACTGATGTATTTTGTGCCCACCAGCGGGACATAACGTTTTACCGTTAAATGTGCGATAGCTGCCGCCGCTTCACTCTTTGCCAGTTCGCCTTTGGCGCTGTCGTAGTCGGCCTGGTAGGTTGCGGGATCGATCTGATAAAGCGACTGACCTGCTTCAACATCGCTGCCTTCGATGAAATTTCTTTTAAGAACGATACCACTGACCTGAGGTCGAACCTCTGCAATGCGGAAAGCACTTGTCCGTCCCGGGAGTTCGGTCGTCACGGCTAACGGCGCAGACTCGACCACATGTACGGTAACCTGTGGCTCAACGGCATGAGACTGTTTATCTCCCTGGTCGTCACAGCCGGTGAGGAACGCAGCGGAGATGATGATGAATGAGGGCAGGAGTGAAAACCTGGCATGTTTCGACATTGCTATTCCTTAAAAACCGAAATCTCGTTATTTACCGGATGACGGTAGGGAGTTAACGTACACAAAGAAAAATAACAGTGGGCTATCCTACAAATTATTAGGTCGGGATGTAAGCAATACTTATTTAATGGCGAGATGTACGGCACGTAAAAGCAAAAAAAAGATTAATACATTGCTTTTTTATAATGCACAAATAGCAATTTTTGGAATTAGGATAACATAATTTGAAATACGCATTCGTGTTGTGAATGATATTATTTATTAACATAAAAATTAATTATATGTTTTGATATTTCGTGCCGGATAACTTTCGCAAAGCTCGTTTAATATCAGGGTTGGTGTTACATTTTTTTGCCACGATAAAAACACCTGAAGTTTTTATTTTTTTTCCTCTGTACCTGACACGATAACTGATGGCGAAGAAAACAAAAGCCGATGCGCTCAAAACACGGCAACATTTAATTGAAACGGCGATCGTCCAGTTCGCCTCTCGCGGCGTCAGCAACACGACGCTCAATGACATTGCAGATGCCGCTAACGTCACGCGTGGCGCTATCTACTGGCATTTTGAAAATAAGACGCAGTTGTTTAATGAAGTATGGCTGCAGCAACCACCTGTGCGCGATCTTATCCAGGATCGACTGGTCGGATGCTGGAATGATAATCCGTTACAGCAAATGCGTGAGAAATTAATCGTTGGCTTACAATATATCGCTGAAGTCCCGCGTCAACGGGCGCTATTGCAAATTTTATATCATAAGTGTGAATTTAATAACGATATGATATCAGAACAGGAAATACGCGAAAAAATAGGATTTAATCATCAGGCGCTGCGGGAAGCATTACAATGGGGAATGAATTCCGGAGCAATATCAACCAGTCTGGATATAGATGTCATGTTAATTATAATTCAGGGGAGTTTTAGTGGCATTGTCAAAAACTGGTTAATGAATCCTGCTGATTATGATCTCCATAAACAGGCTCCTGCATTAGTGGATAATGTATTTCGGATGTTTAGTAAGGATGGCAACGAAATGTGATTGATTCATCGAGAAAATAGCTCCGGATCGATAATCTTTATTATTTCTTCTTATTAATCCAGGTCGGCGCAATCCACCAGCTTCAGCGGATTCACTGAATTCATGTTGCGACACTTATCCACATCTGTGCTTATCAGCTCAATCCACTGCATCAGTAAGGCGTCAAAAAGGAAAACGGATGCGGCGAAAGCAACCAGCCACCAATACTTACGAATCATTGTCAAATCCTGCGTATTCATGTCTTAGCCTGCAGGGAATATACACGAATTTTGCTGGCTGAAAAGCAGACTTACAATGATTTTACTTCCCCCTTTCTGACTGATTTTGAGAGATTTTTTGTTTTTCTTTTTTTAACTTTCGCAAGCTCTTTTTCTGAATAATGAGAGCTTACGCTTAGTCTCCTGAGACCCATTTTGATGTATTCGCCATTGACTTCAATTCCGACAAATTTGCGCCCGGTATCTACCGCGACGGCTCCCGTCGTAAAGCTTCCGGCAAAAGGGTCTAAGACAGTATCTCCTGGGTTTGAAGAGGCCAGAATCACCCGTTTGAGCAGCGCTTCGGGTTTTTGCGTAGGGTGATTCTCATATTCATCCATCAGATAGCGAACACGAGGAAACGTCCAGACGTTGCCCGGCACCTTTTTTATGTTGTAGGGTTGCGGCGGGTTTTTCCGGTAATCGATTAGCGCTCTTTTAGCCCCGGTCCTGGTTTCTACCAGAATATCACCGCTGTTAAATGTGTAATTCTTTGGATCTTTCACCATCATCAGGATGGGCTCATACATTGAGCCAAAGAACTTCTTCGCCTGTACGCCAGAACTGTCGTATGACCACACGATACGGCTTTTGATGCTGAACAGCTTCCTGCATTTCAGGTCGATGTAAGGCATGTTCTCCGTGCTGTTCATGATGTACATCGTACCTTGTTGTTTCAGGATGCGGTGGCACTCATCAATACATTCAAACAGCCATGTCAAAAAAAGTTCTTCATCCCAGGACTCCACCATGCCATCGAAATCTTTCCCGATGTTATAAGGCGGGTCAGCAAAGATTAAGTCAACGCTTTCTGGCGGCAGCTTTTTCAGTTCAGTCAGCGCGTCACCATGGATTATCTGCTTCGATTCATCACCAAAGTATGCTGGTTCACATCCGGACTTCACGCTAACCCCCTATGATGCGTATAAAAAAGGCGCTCCCCATGCCGAGTAGCGCCTTTTTAAACAAGCATTTAGCTAATCGAAATTAGTTCATGCCGTATTTTTTCAATTTTTTACGCAGCGTACCACGGTTGATGCCCATCATCAGAGCAGCACGGGTCTGGTTACCACGGGTGTATTGCATCACCATGTCCAACAGGGGCTGTTCTACTTCAGCCAGTACCAGCTCATAGAGGTCATTAACATCCTGACCGTTCAGTTGAGCAAAATAGTTCTTCAGTGCCTGTTTAACCGAGTCACGCAGGGGTTTTTGGGTTACCTGATCCTGAGAGTTAACGGTAGAAACGGTCAGTACGTCAGAATTTACGCGTTGTTCGAACATAGTTCTGTCAGCTCTTTATTTCTGTTTACGCAAAATTTTCGAAGTATGCCTCCAACGCCTCCAGCTGTTCGCTGGCATCCTCAATGGCGTTGAATGTGCGCCGAAACTGGTCATTTGGAGCGTGCTCCTGGAGATACCAGGAGACGTGTTTACGTGCAATTCGGTACCCTTTTGCCTGACCATAAAAGTCATGCAGTTCCCGAATATGCTCGCAAAGCAAGCGCTTAACCTCTGCCAAAGGCAGGGGGGGCAGCAACTCCCCAGTGTCCAGATAGTGCTGGATTTCCCGAAAGATCCAGGGTCTTCCCTGAGCTGCACGGCCTATCATCAGGGCATCCGCCCCCGTATAGTCGAGTACAGCTCTGGCTTTATGCGGGCCAGTAATGTCGCCATTCGCGATAATCGGAATGGAAACTTTCTGCTTAACTGCCCGAATGCTGTTGTATTCAGCATCTCCATTGAACAAACAGGCGCGGGTGCGTCCATGAATGGTCAGAGCCTGAATGCCACAGTCTTCAGCCAGTTGGGCAATCTCTACGCAGTTACGGTGTTCCGGAGCCCAGCCGGTGCGAATCTTCAGGGTGACAGGAACGTCCACTGCACTGACGACCTCGGTTAGTATCGACTTCACTAAATCCGGGTACTGCAAGAGGGCTGAACCTGCGAGCTTACGATTCACTTTTTTAGCCGGACACCCCATATTGATATCAATAATCTGGGCGCCGCTTTCCACGTTAATGCGTGCGGCATCGGCCATCTCAACAGGATCGCTACCGGCAATTTGCACCGTGCGAATTCCTGGCTCATCAACGTGTACCATTCGTAAACGAGACTTGTCGCTTTCCCAAACCTGCGGGTTAGAAGACATCATCTCGGATACTGTCAATCCTGCTCCCATCTCATAGCACAGCGTCCGAAACGGTCTGTCAGTGATGCCAGCCATAGGCGCTGCGATCAGGCGATTTCTGAGCGGGTATTGTCCGATACGCATGAGTTAAGAAATGACCATACTGTGACTGCAAGGCGGCGTATATTACGCATTTTTTGCACGAGATGAAAGGCCAAACTTTAACCAATCCTCTGAGGTGGATCAAAGAATCGCTGTAAAACTGAACGGTCATGAATAATTAACTATATAAATCATTGCATTAGAAATATGAGTCTAATCTATCCGAACATATAATTTTGCGTAACTTCTCATTTTTTCTTCGTTGGCAGGGGCTGAAACCAGATAATCTGCTGAATTAATCAGCAAATTATCGCGCCGTAGTGTGACGATGACCTCATTTCAGAACAAGATCGTGAAGCGTAGTTAACGTTTACTCGGTGACCTCACGGGCATTGAGCGGTTGCACCGGGCAGCTGTTGTTATGCGGAATAGTACCTTTGAAGTTGTTCAGCAGCTCTTGTGAAGCGTTGAGGCGGATTTCATAACGAACCCACGGATATGCTCACCGTAGGGCGGCGTGGGTATTGCTGGATATTTGAATGAAAGGAGAGGGGAACGGCGGTTCGTGTGGCGAGGCGTGATCGACCGATCACGCCCGGAAAGATTACTTTTTACGACCCGTGATTCGGCACCACTCTTCTTTCTCTACGACCGGGTCAAGGGTGAAGAGATCGGCATAGGCTTCGCAGACGCTGTCCGCCTGGCTGGCAAGGATACCGGAAAGCCCCAGTAAACCGCCTGTAACGGGCAGGACGCTGATTAATGGCGCCAGTTCACGTAATGGGCCAGCGAGAATGTTTGCGACCACCACGTCGGCTTTCATGGCGTCTGGCTGATCCTGCGGCAGGTACAGCTCCAGACGCTCTGACACGCCATTACGCTGGGCATTGTCGCGGCTCGCCTGAATTGCCTGTGGGTCGATATCCACGCCGATAGCTTTTGCTGCGCCCAGTTTCAGCGCCGCAATGGCCAGAATGCCGGAACCGCAGCCGAAGTCGATGACGGTTTTACCGGTTAAATCGAGGCTGTCGAGCCATTGCAGGCACAGAGACGTCGTTGGGTGCGTTCCGGTACCAAACGCCAGGCCAGGGTCCAGCATTACGTTGACTGCGTTCTCATCCGGCACATCACGCCAGCTTGGGCAGATCCATAACCGTTCGCCAAAGCGCATCGGATGGAAGTTATCCATCCACTCGCGTTCCCAGTCTTTGTCTTCCAGTTGTTCGATTTTATGGACGAATCCGGCTCCCAGCAGCGGATGGTTTTCCAGAATGGCGACCACCTCTTTCATGTCGGTTTCCGCGTCAAACAGACCGATCACATCGGTATCGCCCCACAGGCGGGTTTCACCCGGTAAGGGTTCAAACACCGGCGTGTCGTGTGTGTCCTGGAAGGTGATGGAAACGGCGCCCGTTTCCATCAGGGCATCACTCAGATCTTCCGCGTTAGCACCGGTAGTATTCAGTTTCAGTTGGATCCATGGCATGGCAAAACTCTTTATTTATCAGTAGTCAATGTAGTGGCTTGTGGGACGGAAGTACCAAAACGATTCCCGATCAGAAAAGCCAGCAAACTCAGCAGTAACGAAGGCACAATCGGATGGAAGCCCAGATACTGAATATTAAACGTGGCAAGAACGGCATACAGTAAGCCGCCAATAATCATCGCGCTCAACGCGCCGGCAGCATTGGCACGCTCCCAGTACAATCCCAGCACCAGCGGCCACAGGAAGACGGCTTCCAGACCGCCAAACGCTAACAGGTTCAGCCAGATAATCATCTCAGGTGGCTTCCATGCGGCCAGCAACAGTAATGCGCCTAAAACCAGGGTGATCACCGCCGACATCCGCTTCAGACGAACCTCATTTTTCAGCTGTTCCGGACGCAGGTTCAGGTAGAGATCTTTAATGATCGTCGCGGAACTTTGCAACAGCTGGGCGTTGATCGTTGACATGATCGCCGCCATTGGCGCGGCCAGGAAGATCCCGGCGGCAAATGGCGGCAGTACCTTAACCATCAGGGTTGGGATCACCAGATCCGGTACGGTCAGATCGGGGATCACCGCCCGGCCCAGCGCGCCCGCCAGGTGCATGCCGAACATCAGGATTGCCACCACGATGGTGCCGATGATAATACCCCGGTGTACCGCTTTGCTGTCTTTATAGGAGATGCAGCGTACCGCCGTGTGCGGTAAGCCGATCACCCCAAAACAGACCAACACCCAGAATGAGGTCATGAAGGTCGGAGAGAGGATATCGTCAGTCCCTTGCGGCGACACCAGTTTCGGATCGATAGCCTGCAATGTTTCTACTGCATGACCCAGCCCCCCCGCCGCATGAACCACGCCTGCCAGCAGGACAATGGTACCAATCAGCATTACCATACCTTGCATCGTGTCGTTAAGTACGCTGGCGCGAAAACCACCAAACGCGGTATACAGCGCAATGCTGATGCCAAAGATAAGCAGGCCGGTTTCATAGGGGATTCCCGCCGCCGTTTCCAGTAAACGCGCGCCGCCAATAAACTGTACCGTCATTGCGCCGACGAAAGCCACCAACAGGCTAAGGCTCGCCAGCCACACCAGCAAACGGCTCTGGTAGCGGGCGAACAGCATATCGTTGAGCGTCACGGCGTTATAACGCCGCGCCAAAATAGCGAATTTCTTACCGAGAATGCCCAGCGAAAGCCAGACGGCAGGCAGCTGGATCATGGCCAGCAATACCCAACCCAACCCGTACTTATATGCGGCACCAGGACCGCCGATAAATGAACTGGCGCTGATATAGGTGGCGGTAAGCGTCATTGCGAGCACAATCCCGCCCATTGAGCGGCTACCGAGGAAATACTCGTTCAGGAAGGTGCCGGTAGTTCGCTTGCGCATGGCATAAACAGACAGGCCAAACACGACGAACAGGTAGGCCACAAGCGGCAGAATGACCTCAAGCTGCATTGTCATCCTCCAGAGAAATATCACGATAGATAAATTTCACCATTGCCCAGCACAGCAAAATAAAGACCAGTGGAGTCAGCAGACAGGCCATTTCGAACCAGTGCGGAAGCCCGGTAATACCCGTTGCTGAATCAGGTAAGTAAGCAGCCACTAACCAAGCGGCCAGATATAAAAGGGTCAGCCACAGCGCCCAGCGCGCCTCTTTGTGGGCCTGAACAAAACGAGCGTCCATTTGAATCCCTTGTGGATGAAGAAAACGGGGATTGTACCTTATGGGACTTCACTCTCCCCAGAAATAAAAAAGGCCGGAATCTCCGGCCTTTTGCTGCGATAGCAGTCTTATTTTTCCTGAAGACCGAGTTTCTTCTCCAGATAGTGGATATTCGTTCCACCGTGCTGGAAGTTCTCGTCGTTCATGATGCGAGTCTGGAGATCAATGTTGGTTTTGATACCGTCGATGATCAGCTCCTGCAAAGCGTTTTTCATGCGGGCAATCGCCACATCGCGGCTTTCACCGTAGCAGATGAGCTTACCGATCATTGAGTCATAATACGGCGGTACAGTGTAACCGGCGTAAATATGAGACTCCCAGCGCACACCAAAGCCACCCGGCGCGTGGAAACGCGTGATTTTACCCGGGCTTGGCAGGAAGGTGTTCGGGTCTTCGGCGTTGATACGGCACTCGACCGCATGGCCTTTCACCACAACCTCTTCCTGTTTGATGGACAGCGGTTGACCCGCCGCGATACGCAACTGTTCTTTGATCAGGTCAACGCCGGTGATCATTTCGGTAACCGGATGCTCTACCTGAATACGGGTGTTCATTTCGATGAAATAGAACTCGCCGTTTTCGAACAGGAATTCAAAAGTACCCGCCCCGCGATAACCGATGTCAACGCACGCTTTGGCGCAACGTTCACCGATATAGCGACGCAGTTCCGGTGTAATCCCCGGCGCTGGCGCCTCTTCGACCACTTTCTGGTGACGGCGCTGCATGGAGCAGTCACGTTCTGCCAGATAGATGGCGTTGCCCTGGCCATCAGCCAACACCTGAATCTCGATGTGGCGTGGGTTTTCCAGGTATTTTTCCATATATACCATGTCATTGCTGAAGGCAGCTTTCGCTTCAGCTTTGGTCATGGAAATGGACTGCGCCAGTTCGGCATCGCCACGCACAACGCGCATACCGCGACCGCCGCCGCCGCCAGACGCTTTGATGATCACCGGGTAGCCAATGCGTTTCGCATGAGCGCGGTTAACATCCATATCTTCGCCCAGCGGGCCATCGGAACCCGGTACGGTCGGAACGCCGGCCTTTTTCATCGCGGTGATTGCCGAGACTTTGTCGCCCATCAGGCGGATAGTGTCAGCTTTCGGGCCGATAAAGATGAAGCCGGAGCGTTCTACCTGTTCAGCAAAGTTGGCGTTCTCAGAGAGGAAGCCGTAACCCGGATGGATGGCTACTGCGCCGGTAATTTCAGCGGCGCTGATGATTGCCGGGATGTTCAGATAGCTTTTCACGGAAGGAGCCGGGCCAATACAGACCGTCTCATCCGCCAGTAATACGTGTTTTAAATCGCGATCCGCGCTTGAGTGCACAGCGACAGTCTTGATGCCCAGTTCTTTACAGGCACGCAGAATACGCAATGCAATCTCGCCGCGGTTGGCGATAACAATTTTATCCAGCATGTTCGCCTCGTTACTCGATGACGACCAGCGGCTCGTCAAATTCTACCGGTTGACCACTTTCGACCAGGATTGCTTTCACGGTACCTGACTTGTCCGCTTCAATCTGGTTCATCATTTTCATGGCTTCAACGATGCACAGGGTATCGCCCGCGTTGACTTTCTGGCCGACTTCGATGAACGCTTTTGCGTCCGGGCTCGGCGTGCGGTAGAAAGTACCAACCATTGGGGAGCGTACGATGTGACCACTGATTTCCGCTGCTGCAGGCGCTTCCATCGCTGGAGTGGTCGCCGGAGCGACAGCGTTAGACAGAGCTGGCTGCTGCATCATTGGTGCAGCGTAAGCCTGTTGCATCATTGGAAAACTTGCAGCTGGCGCCGCACGGCTGATGCGTACAGATTCTTCGCCTTCGGAAATTTCCAGTTCGGAGATGCCTGATTCTTCAACCAGCTCGATCAGTTTTTTAATCTTACGAATATCCATGAGTGGGTTCCGTACTCTTTGTTTAGTGTGATTGTGACAGGCGTTTTACCGCCGTCTGTAAAGCATTGGAATGACTGTTGCGGGCAAGACGCCTCGCGTTTCTGACATTGCTCGATTTGCCAGTGCACCCGACAGCGAAATTCAGAATCTGACAGTCATTGTGCGGCTATCTTCTGCCATTTTCGGGCAAAAAACAAAATATACCTTCAATACGCGATTGTCACCCTTTCAGCGAGTAAAAAACGCTGTCCGGGAAAGCAAAGTCGCACATTATAACTATTTCGTCGCAATTGGCAGCTAAATACTGGTCTTATCAGGGAAGATAATCAACCGCTAACATGCAAATAACATCCGCGAGTCTGTGTTTTGCAACAAACCGCACAGTTCATAAAACTAGCGCCACCACTGGCGGAACTTCTTATATCGCAAGGCCAGAAGCGCAAGAGCTAAAGCGGCGTAGACGATCGGCTGGGGAGACAAAATTTTCACCGACCACAGATAATGAATGGGCGCCAGGATCGCGACAAGATAGACGAAGTTATGCAAAAGTTGCCAGCGCTTGCCCAGCTTTCGCTGTGCCGCCTGGGTGGAAGTCAGCGTGAGCGCCAGGAGGATCAGCCAACAGATGATACCAAGCGTGAGGTAAGGGCGAGAAATCAACTCCCGGCCTAACAATCCTAAATTATTACTACCCAACTCCAGCAGGGCGTAACTGGTCAGATGCAGCGTCGCCCAGGCGAAACACCATAACCCCAACAGGCGACGGGTGCGTATCAATAAGGGTTGTTTAGCGTAGCGCGCAAGAGGCGCGACCAGCAGGGTGGCGAGCAAAAATTTCAGAGCCATCCTGCCGGTAAAATGCTGAATATCTTTCACGGGATCGGCACTGAGTCCCCCGTTATTCACTGCCCAAAAGAGCCAGAGAAAAGGTAAAAAACCGGCGAGATGTAACAGCACTTTCAGCCAGGTTATTTGCTTTACGGTGAGTCGCACTTAAAAATTCTCCCGCAGATTCAACCCGCGATATAGCGACGCCACGTCATCAGCGTAACCATTAAACAGTAGCGTAGGTTGTCTTTGTACATCCAGAATACCGCCTGCCCCGATAAAACGTTCAGTGGCCTGCGACCAGCGCGGATGATCAACATGAGGGTTTACATTGGCATAAAAGCCATATTCGTTCGGGGCGGAGAGATTCCAGGTGGTCGGCGGGCGCTCGCGGGTCAGTTTAATACTGACAATCGACTTAATCCCCTTAAAACCATACTTCCACGGTACCGTAAGCCGGATGGGGGCACCGTTTTGCGGCGGCAGCGCTTTGCCGTAGACGCCGACGGTTAACAAGGTAAGTGGGTGCATCGCTTCGTCCAGACGTAGCCCTTCGACATAGGGATACTGAAGTCCGCCGCCAATAAAGCGGTCTTTCTGTCCTGGCATATCATCAGGGGCGTAGAGTGTTTCAAACGCCACATATTTAGCGTTGCTGGTGGGTTCAGCCTGGGCGAGTAGCTTGTGTAAAGGAAAGCCAATCCAGGGAACGACCATCGACCAGGCTTCGACACAGCGCATCCGATAAATCCGCTCTTCCAGTGGAAAGCGGGAGGTCAACGCATCGTGATCCAGCGTCAAGGGTTTTGCCACCTCACCGCTGATTTTCAGCGTCCACGGATCGGTTTTTAGGCTATTCGCATTGGCGGCAGGATCGGCTTTATCCAGACCAAACTCATAAAAGTTGTTATAACCGCTGACTTTCTCTTCCGGCGTTAAGGGAAGATGGCTTTGCCAGGCGGGCGGTTTGCTGAAATCAAGCGCTTTTCCTGCCGGAGCCGGGGGCCGATCGTTGCCCTTAAACCAGCTCAATAAATCGGCATGGGCCGTAACAGGTAGTGACAAGGCTGCAGCACCAAGCCCCAGGGCTTTTAATACCTGGCGACGCTGCATAAAAAAAACCGACTCGGCAGTGACGTCGGCTTCTGTAAATGGACGTAATTTCTGCATAACAGACTCCTGGCGTACGCGTCACGATTCATGGAAGGACGCGTAGTTACTATGGCAGGGTGTCTGTAAAAATGCCGTGAAATTTAGTTAATTAAGTGTAAATATCTGCGGCAGCGGTGCTTACTGAACCTTCACCAGCGTGCGGCCCTGCACCTGGTTATTAATAATGGCATCGGCAAACTTCGGTGCATCTGCCAGTGCAATCTCTGTTGCTGCCTGCGCATAGAACGATTCTGGCAGATCGTTAACCAGGCGCGCCCAGGCTTTTGCACGACGTGCTGGCGGCGTCATCACTGAATCCACCCCCTGCAAACGGACATTACGCAAAATAAACGGCATGACCGTGGTCGGCAGAGCGAAACCGCCAGCCAGACCGCAGGCCGCAACGCAACCACCGTAGTTCATTTGCGCCAGCACTTTCGCCAGCACTTTGTCACCAACGGTATCGATCGCACCTGCCCAAAGCTGTTTTTCCAGCGGGCGTGATTCCGCAAATTCATTGCGGTCTAAAATACGATTTGCGCCGAGACTTCTCAGGTAATCATGGGTGCTTTCACGACCAGAAACGGCTGCAACCTGATAACCTAACTTATGCAGCAGAGCGACAGCCGTGCTCCCTACGCCGCCACTGGCACCAGTGACCACAACCTCGCCGTCTTCAGGACGAATACCCGCATCTTCCAGCGCCATGACGCACAGCATGGCGGTAAAACCAGCGGTACCAATCACCATTGCTTTACGAGCGTCCAGTCCTTCTGGCAACGCAACCAGCCAGTCGCCTTTGACGCGAGCCTGTTCGGCCAGCCCCCCCCAATGGTTTTCGCCCACGCCCCAACCGGTCAGCAGAACGTCCTGCCCGGCATGAAAACGCGGATCTTCACTGGTATGAACGGTACCGGCAAAATCGATACCAGGAATCATCGGAAAGTTACGGATGATCTTCCCTTTCCCGGTGATAGCGAGTGCATCTTTGTAGTTCAGGCTGGACCAGTGGACATCAACTGTCACATCGCCTTCCGGCAGCCGGCTCTCTTCGAGAGTCTGAACGGACGCGATGGTTTTACCGTCCTGCTGTTCTAAGATCAAAGCCTGCATAACCTGTCCTCATTTTGCATGGTGGATTGGAAAATTATTTATGATGACTATACTCGCTAATCGAAACGTGATGCCGATTCAACGCAATAAATTGCCAGATGCACCTGATTTGGTAGTATGCACTCACTTTTTTGCACAACCGGGCGGATTTCAAGTTTAGTTGGTTTTTAGGTTCCGCTTGATCACTTTCGCGCCGCTTTATAACTGTCGGAGTTAACACAAGGATGCGATTAACGACGAAATTCTCAGCCTTTGTCACGTTACTAACAGGTTTAACGATCTTCGTTACCCTGATTGGCTGCTCGCTGAGTTTCTACAATGCCATTCAATACAAGTTCAGCCACCGCGTTCAGGCAGTAGCGACAGCGATTGATACTCACCTTGTTACCAGCGATTTTTCTACGCTCAAGCCGCAAATTAGCGAGCTGATGATGTCCGCCGACATTGTGCGCATCGACCTGCTGCATGGAGAAAAGCAGATCGACACCCAGACGCGCAGCGGCAGCTACCGTCCGGTTGGTACCAGTAATCTGTTTCGTGAAGTGACGGCCCCCCTCCTTAAACATCCGGGAATGACGTTGCATCTGGTGTATCAGGATCCGATGGGCAATTATTTCCACTCGCTGATGACAACGGCACCGTTAACGCTGGCAATCGGCTTTATTGTCATTATGTTGTTCTTCGCCGTCCGTTGGCTCCAGCGGCAGCTTTCCGGGCAGGAGCTGCTGGAGGTTCGCTCGACGCGAATACTGAACGGAGAGCGCGGGCCAAACGTTCGCGGTAGCGTATATGAGTGGCCCTCGCGCACCAGTAGCGCCCTGGATATGTTGCTTTCAGAGATTCAACACGCCCAGGAGCAACGCAGTCGGCTCGACACGCTGATCCGATCTTATGCCGCGCAGGATACAAAAACCGGTCTTGGTAATCGTCTGTTTTTCGATAACCAACTGGCGACGTTGCTCGAAGATCAGGAGAAAGTGGGCGCGCATGGCGTTGTCATGATGATACGTCTGCCTGACTTCAATCTGCTGCGTGACAACTGGGGACGCCATTCAGCGGAAGAGGAGCTGTTTGGTCTTATCAACCTGCTTTCCACCTTCATGATGCGTTATCCTGGTTCGCTGTTGGCGCGTTACCACCGCAGTGACTTTGCCATACTGCTGCCGCACCGCACGCTGAAAGAGGCCGAAAGCATTGCCGGACAGCTATTAAAAGCCGTAGATTCACTTCCCGTTAATAAAATGCTCGATCGTGACGATATGGTACATATCGGCATTTGCGCCTGGCGCAGCGGGCAATCGACCGAGCAGGTAATGGAACATGCGGAGGCCGCCACCCGTAACGCTGTTTTGCAGGGGGGGAATAGCTGGGCGGTGTATGACGATACGCTCCCGGAGAAAGGTCGTGGTAATGTTCGCTGGCGCACCCTTATCGAACAGATGCTCAGTCGCGGTGGACCGCGTATCTATCAAAAGCCGGCAGTGACCCGGGAAGGCCGTGTTCATCACCGGGAGCTGATGTGCCGTCTCTTTGATGGGAATGAAGAGGTGCTTTCGGCAGAATACATGCCAATGGTGCTGCAGTTTGGCCTGGCTGAAGAGTACGATCGTCTGCAGATTAGCCGCGTTATTCCACTACTGGGCTACTGGCCAGAAGAAAATTTGGCGGTCCAGGTCACGGTTGAATCGCTGATTCGCCCGCGTTTTCAGCGCTGGCTGCGTGATACATTGATGCAGTGTGAAAAATCGCAACGAAAACGCATAATTATTGAACTTGCAGAGGCGGATGTAGGTCAACACATCAGCCGGTTACAGCCTGTGATTCGCCTGGTGAATGCACTTGGTGTTCGGGTTGTGGTCACGCAGGCGGGTTTGACCCTGGTAAGTACCATCTGGATTAAAGAGCTTAATGTTGAATTGATCAAGCTTCATCCGAGCCTGGTCAGAAATATTGAGAAGCGAACAGAGAATCAGCTACTGGTGCAAAGTCTGGTGGAAGCGTGCACAGGCACGAATACTCAGGTTTACGCCACTGGCGTTCGTTCGCGGGACGAGTGGCTGACGCTGACAGCGCGTGGTGTGGCGGGCGGACAGGGTGATTTTTTTGCTGCCTCACAGCCACTTGACACAAACGTGAAAAAATATTCTCAAAGATATTCGGTTTAACCTGCCGTTTATTCTGTTTTCACGTAGAATAACGCGCGCTGTGCCTTCATGGGGGTGTGCTTGTCTGCTCGCCAGTTTGTTACAGCACATATGCAGGTGAATGACCTTTAACAGGTTGCAAATGAGAGCGAGGACTGCTGCTGACGTACTCAGCCCTGAGGGACTCAGGTAGAGATTTGTAACAGAGGAAACGAACTGCACTAATTTTCACCGTAGCAGATGATTTTTGCGCCTTGTCGCTGCTGCGTGTGGTTGGTAAAGTAAGCGGATTTTGTTTTCCGCCCCAGCTTTCAGGATTATCCCTTAGTATGTTGAAAAAATTTCGTGGCATGTTTTCCAATGACTTGTCCATTGACCTGGGTACCGCGAATACCCTCATTTATGTAAAAGGACAAGGCATCGTATTGAATGAGCCTTCTGTGGTAGCCATTCGTCAGGATCGTGCCGGTTCACCGAAAAGCGTGGCTGCAGTAGGTCATGATGCGAAGCAGATGCTGGGTCGTACACCGGGCAATATCGCTGCTATCCGCCCAATGAAAGATGGCGTTATCGCTGACTTCTTCGTGACTGAAAAAATGTTGCAGCACTTCATTAAGCAAGTGCACAGCAACAGCTTCATGCGTCCAAGCCCGCGTGTGCTGGTGTGTGTTCCGGTTGGAGCGACTCAGGTTGAACGCCGTGCAATCCGTGAATCCGCACAGGGCGCTGGCGCCCGCGAAGTGTTCCTGATTGAAGAACCGATGGCTGCGGCAATTGGCGCAGGTTTGCCGGTTTCTGAAGCAACGGGCTCCATGGTTGTGGATATCGGTGGCGGTACGACCGAAGTGGCCGTTATCTCTCTGAACGGCGTGGTTTACTCCTCCTCCGTGCGTATCGGCGGTGACCGTTTCGATGAAGCCATCATCAACTATGTACGTCGTAACTACGGTTCTCTGATTGGTGAAGCCACCGCAGAACGTATTAAGCACGAAATCGGTTCTGCCTATCCGGGCGACGAAGTGCGCGAAATTGAAGTGCGCGGTCGTAACCTGGCCGAGGGCGTTCCACGCGGCTTCACTCTGAACTCTAACGAGATTCTGGAAGCGCTGCAGGAGCCGCTGACCGGTATTGTCAGTGCTGTGATGGTTGCACTGGAACAGTGCCCGCCGGAACTGGCGTCAGATATCTCCGAGCGCGGAATGGTGCTCACGGGCGGTGGCGCACTGCTGCGCAACCTTGACCGTCTGTTAATGGAAGAGACCGGTATTCCAGTTGTTGTTGCTGAAGATCCGCTGACCTGTGTGGCGCGCGGCGGCGGCAAGGCGCTGGAAATGATCGACATGCACGGCGGCGACCTGTTCAGCGAAGAGTAATCGGATGCGGGCAGGGTGATGCTTTGATTACCCTGCCGGCTCTGATACGAGAATACGCAAACTTATGAAGCCAATTTTTAGCCGTGGCCCGTCGCTACAGATTCGCCTTATTCTGGCGGTGCTGGTGGCGCTCGGCGTTATTATTGCCGACAGCCGCCTGGGGATGTTCAGTCAAATCCGCACGTACATGGACACCGCCGTCAGTCCTTTCTACTTTATTTCCAATGGTCCCCGTGAATTACTCGACGGCGTTTCGCAAACGCTGGCCTCGCGTGACCAACTCGAACTTGAAAACCGGGCACTGCGCCAGGAACTGCTGCTAAAAAACAGCGACCTGCTGATGCTGGGACAATATAAACAGGAGAACGCGCGTTTGCGCGAGCTGCTGGGGTCTCCGCTACGTCAGGATGAGCAAAAGATGGTCACGCAGGTGATCTCAACGGTTAACGATCCTTACAGCGATCAGGTTGTGATCGACAAAGGGAGCGTTAACGGCGTTTACGAAGGCCAGCCGGTTATCAGTGATAAAGGCGTTGTGGGCCAGGTGGTCGCAGTCGCAAAACTCACCAGCCGCGTTCTGTTGATCTGCGATGCCACCCATGCGCTGCCGATTCAGGTGCTACGTAACGACATTCGCGTGATTGCCGCCGGTAACGGCTGTACTGATGATTTGCAGCTTGAGCATCTGCCAGCCAACACCGACATTCGCGTCGGGGATGTGCTGGTGACCTCTGGTCTCGGCGGTCGCTTCCCGGAAGGGTATCCGGTTGGCGTTGTTTCCTCCGTCAAGCTTGATACGCAGCGGGCGTATACCGTAATTCAGGCGCGCCCGACGGCGGGTCTGCAACGCTTGCGTTATCTGCTGCTGCTGTGGGGGGCGGATCGCAATGGCGCGAATCCGATGACGCCGGAAGACGTGCACCGCGTAGCGAATGAACGTCTGATGCAGATGATGCCGCAGGTTCTGCCTTCACCGGATACGATGGGGCCGCCGGCACCCATGCCGGATCCGGCTACGGGAATCGGTCAGGTGCCTGCGGGTTCAACCGTGCCAGCAACGACGCAGCCTCCTGCGCGTGCGCCGGGAGGACCGTAGTGGCAAGTTACCGTAGCCACGGACGCTGGGTTATTTGGCTCTCGTTCCTTATTGCACTCTTGCTGCAGGTTATGCCCTGGCCGGAAGACATTATTGTTTACCGGCCAAACTGGGTTCTGCTTATCCTCTTGTATTGGATCCTTGCTCTGCCTCATCGCGTAAATGTGGGCACAGGTTTTGTGATGGGTGCCATACTGGATCTTATCAGCGGTTCGACGCTGGGCGTAAGAGCGCTGTCGATGAGTATCATCGCTTATCTGGTGGCGCTCAAATTCCAGCTGTTTCGTAATCTGGCGCTCTGGCAACAGGCGCTGGTGGTGATGTTGCTTTCGCTGGCGGTGGATATTATTGTTTTCTGGGCAGAGTTTTTAGTGATCAACGTCTCTTTCAGACCCGAAGTGTTCTGGAGTAGTGTAGTTAACGGTGTGCTCTGGCCCTGGCTCTTCTTATTGATGCGCAAAGTGCGTCAGCAGTTTGCTGTGCAATAAAGGTTTCTATGATTTCGTTATATCTCGCTTCCGGATCGCCTCGCCGTCAGGAATTACTGACCCAGCTGGGGGTTTCTTTCGAACGCATCGTCACCGGGATTGAAGAAAAACGTGGCGATGGTGAAAGCGCCATGCAGTATGTCTCTCGTCTGGCGCGAGAGAAGGCCCAGGCTGGCGTGACGCAAACACCGCATGATTTGCCGGTACTTGGAGCCGATACCATCGTAATCCTTAACGGTGAGGTTCTGGAAAAACCGCGCGATGCAGAGCACGCGGCGTGCATGTTGCGGAAAATGTCCGGGCAGACGCATCAGGTGATGACCGCGGTCGCGCTGGCGGATAGCCAGTGCGTGCTGGATTGCCTGGTGGTGACGGAAGTGACGTTCAGAGCACTAACAGATGCGGATATCGCTGGCTACGTGGCCAGCGGTGAACCGATGGATAAAGCAGGTGCATACGGTATTCAGGGGCTGGGTGGCTGTTTTGTCAGGAAGATTAATGGCAGCTATCACGCCGTGGTCGGCTTACCGCTGGTTGAAACGTATGAGTTGCTGAGCAATTTTAACTCACTGCGTGAGAAAAGGGATAAACATGACGGCTGAATTGTTGGTAAACGTAACGCCATCGGAGACGCGCGTGGCGTACATTGATGGCGGTATTCTGCAGGAAATTCATATTGAACGTGAGGCGCGACGCGGAATTGTAGGCAATATCTACAAAGGTCGGGTAAGCCGTGTACTTCCGGGTATGCAGGCGGCTTTTGTAGATATTGGATTAGATAAAGCCGCGTTTCTACATGCTTCCGACATTATGCCGCACACCGAATGTGTGGCCGGAGATGAGCAGAAGCAGTTCACCGTGCGCGATATTTCCGAGCTGGTGCGCCAGGGACAGGATCTGATGGTGCAGGTTGTGAAAGACCCGTTGGGTACGAAAGGTGCTCGTCTGACAACCGACATCACGTTACCCTCCCGTTATCTTGTCTTTATGCCCGGAGCTTCTCACGTGGGGGTTTCCCAGCGTATTGAAAGCGAAACCGAACGCGAACGCCTGAAAAAAGTGGTGGCGGAATACTGCGACGAGCAGGGCGGATTCATTATTCGTACAGCGGCAGAAGGCGTTTGTGAAGAAGATCTGGCCTCAGATGCGGCTTATCTCAAGCGTGTCTGGACCAAAGTCATGGAGCGCAAGAAGCGCCCTCAGACCCGCTATCAGATGTATGGCGAGCTGGCGCTGGCACAGCGGGTACTGCGTGATTTCGCTGATGCTCATCTGGACCGTATTCGCGTGGATTCCCGGCTGACCTATGAATCTTTGCTGGAATTTACCGCGGAATATATTCCTGAGATGACCAGCAAGCTGGAGCATTACAGCGGGCGTCAGCCGATCTTTGATCTCTTTGATGTGGAAAATGAGATCCAGCGTGCACTGGAACGTAAGGTTGAACTGAAGTCGGGCGGTTATCTGATCATCGATCAGACAGAAGCGATGACGACCGTCGATATTAATACCGGCGCGTTTGTGGGTCATCGCAACCTCGATGACACTATTTTTAATACCAACATCGAAGCAACCCAGGCGATTGCCCGACAGCTGCGTCTGCGTAATCTCGGCGGCATCATTATTATCGATTTCATCGACATGAATAATGAAGATCATCGCCGCCGGGTGCTGCACTCCCTTGAGCAGGCGTTAAGTAAAGATCGGGTGAAAACCAGCATTAACGGTTTTTCCCAACTGGGACTGGTAGAGATGACGCGTAAGCGTACGCGTGAAAGCGTGGAGCATGTGCTCTGCAATGAATGTCCGACCTGTCACGGTCGCGGAACGGTGAAAACGGTGGAAACCGTCTGCTATGAGATCATGCGCGAAATCGTCCGTGTCCATCACGCCTACGACTCTGACCGCTTCCTGGTCTATGCGTCCCCGGCGGTGGCGGAGACCCTGAAAGGGGAAGAGTCTCACGCGCTGGCGGAAGTCGAGATTTTCGTCGGCAAACAGGTCAAAGTGCAAATTGAGCCGCTCTATAACCAGGAGCAGTTTGACGTCGTAATGATGTAAACCGACTCTGAGCCAGATGACTGATGGCTCTTTTTTTGGCAGACAAGGAGAGACGCGTGAGGCGATTGCCGGGGATTTTACTGCTCACTGGAGCCGCGCTCGTCGTTGTCGTAGCGCTGCTGGTCAGTGGTCTGCGCCTTGTGCTGCCGCAACTCGACAGTTGGCGTCCGACGATCCTCAGCAAAATTGAGTCAGCCACCGGTATTCCGGTTAACGCCAGCCAGCTCTCTGCCAGCTGGCAAAATTTCGGTCCTACCCTCGAAGCCCGCGATATTCATGCGCAGTTGAAAGACGGCGGTGAATTTTCGGTTAAACGTGTGACCCTGGCGCTGGATGTCTGGCAGAGCCTGTTGCACATGCGCTGGCAGTTTCGCGACCTCACCTTCTGGCAACTTAACTTCCGAACCAATACGCCTATCGAACGGAGTGACGGCGGAGACGGGCTTGAAACCAGCAGGATAAGCGATCTTTTTCTACGCCAGTTCGATCACTTCGATCTGCGCGACAGCCAGATTAGTTTCCTCACGCTCTCCGGCCAGCGCGCTGAGCTGGCTATTCCTCAACTGACCTGGCTTAATGGCAGAAACCGCCATCGCGCTGAAGGTCAGGTCAGCCTATCCAGTCTGACCGGGCAGCATGGCGTGATGCAGGTGCGGATGGATCTGCGTGATGATGACGGCCTGCTGAATAATGGTCGGGTCTGGCTACAGGCTGATGATATTGACGTGACGCCGTGGCTGGGGAAATGGATGCAGGACAACGTGGCGCTGGAAACCGCGCGCTTCAGTCTGGAAGGCTGGATGACCATCAGCAAAGGCGAAATCTCCGGCGGCGATGTCTGGCTGAAAAAGGGGGGGGCAAGCTGGCAAGGCGAAAATATCACTCATACCCTTTCTGTTGATAATCTGACGGCGCATATCAGCCGCGAGCAGTCCGGCTGGCAGTTTGCTATTCCTGATACGCGTATCACCATGGATGATAAACCCTGGCCCCGTGGCGCGCTGACGCTTGCCTGGCTCCCGGAGCAGGAAGTCGGTGGCGAAAATAACAAGCGCAGCGACGAGCTGCGCATCCGTGCCAGCAATCTGGAACTCTCCGGGGTGGAAGGGTTGCGCCCGATGGTGGCGAAGCTCTCTCCTGCGCTGGGCGATATCTGGCAATCTACCCAGCCGAGCGGAAAGATAGATCGGCTTTCGCTGGATATCCCGCTCCAGGCGACCGACAAAACGCGCTTTCAGGCATCGTGGCGCGATCTGGCCTGGAAACAGTGGAAGCTATTGCCGGGGGCGGAGCATTTCTCCGGCACGTTGTCAGGGAGCGTGGCGGAAGGTGTGCTCACCGCGTCGATGAAGCAGGCGAAGATGCCTTATGAAACGGTCTTCCGCGCGCCGCTGGAAATTGCAGATGGCGTGGCGACGCTGCGCTGGCTGAACAATGACAATGGCTTTCAGCTTGACGGGCGCGACATTGATGTTAAAGCCACAGCGGTTCATGCACGTGGCGGCTTCCGCTATCTGCAACCAACGGGCGATGAACCCTGGCTGGGAATTCTGGCGGGTATCAGCACCGACGATGGCTCTCAGGCCTGGCGTTACTTCCCGGAAAACCTGATGGGCAAAGCGCTGGTGGACTACCTCAGCGGGGCGATTCAGGGAGGACAGGCGGATAACGCCACGCTGGTCTACGGTGGTAATCCTCATTTGTTCCCGTATAAACACAACGAAGGGCAGTTTGAGGTACTGGTACCGCTGCGCAATGCCAAATTTGCTTTCCAGCCGGACTGGCCTGCGCTGACCGATCTGAATATTGAGCTGGATTTCCTTAACGACGGCCTGTGGATGAAGACCGACAGCGTTAACCTGGGCGGCGTGAAGGCCAGCAATCTGACGGCGATCATTCCTGATTATGCTAAAGAGAAGCTGCTGATTGACGCGGATATTAATGGGCCAGGAAAAGCCGTCGGACCGTACTTTGACGACACTCCGCTGAAAGATTCTCTTGGCGCAGCGCTTGAGCAGCTACAGATGGATGGCGATGTGAATGCTCGCTTACATCTTGATATTCCGCTCGACGGCGAGCAGGTTACCGCCAAAGGTGATGTTTCGCTGCGTAACAACAGCCTGTTCATTAAGCCGCTTGATAGCACGCTGAAGAACCTGAACGGGAAGTTCAGCTTTATCAATGGCAATCTTAAGAGCGAGCCATTGACTGCAAACTGGTTTAATCAGCCGCTGAACGTTGATTTCACTACTAATGAAGGGGCGAAAGCCTATCAGGTTGCCGTGAATCTTGAAGGCAACTGGCAGCCGACCCGCACCGGTGTGTTGCCCGCTCAGGTGAATGAGGCGTTGAGCGGTAGCGTGGCGTGGAGCGGCAAAGTGGGGATCGATCTGCCGTATCATGCCGGGGCAAAATACAATATTGAGTTAAAGGGTGACCTTAAAAATGTAAGTAGTCACTTACCATCCCCGATGGATAAATCAGCGGGTGAGCCATTGCCTTTCGCCATTAAAGCTGACGGCGATCTGCGCAGTTTCGCGCTGACCGGTAGCGCCGGAAAGGGTAACCATTTCAACAGCCGTTGGTTATTGAATCAGAAGCTCACGCTCGACCGTGCTATCTGGGCGACGGACAGTCGGACAACGCCGTCGCTTCCCGATCGGGAAGGAGTGGAGCTGAATCTGCCAGCTCTGGACGGCGCGCAATGGCTGGCGCTGTTCCAGAAAGGGGCGGCGGACAAAGTGGGCAGCAGTGCGAAATTCCCGCAACGCGTGACGCTACGCACGCCTTCCCTGGCGCTGGGCGGACAGCAGTGGAATAACGTGAGCATTGTCTCTGAAGCGGCGTCGAATGGTACTAAAGTCGAAGCTCAGGGGCGAGAGATCAACGCCACGCTGGCGATGCGGAATAACGCGCCGTGGCAGGCGTTTATCAAATATCTCTACTACAACCCGACAACGGCGAAAAGCAGTAGTGCGGCTACCTCATCGTCGCCTTTCTCATCAACCGACAGCGTCAGCTTTCACGGTTGGCCTGACGTGCAGTTACGTTGTGAAGAGTGCTGGATGTGGGGGCAAAAATATGGACGCCTTGACGCCGATGTGGCGATTAAAGGCGATACGCTGACATTGAGCAACGGTCTGCTGGATACCGGATTCGCCCGACTGACCGCGGACGGGGAGTGGATTAACACACCTGGCCGTCAGCGCACTTCGCTGAAGGGCAAGCTGCGTGGTAACAAGATTGATGCAGCCGCCGGGTTTTTTGGCGTTTCTACGCCAATCCGGAATTCCTCATTTAACGTTGATTATGATTTGCACTGGCGTAATCCGCCGTGGCAGCCGGATGAGGCCTCGCTTAACGGGATTATTCGCACCCAACTGGGTAAAGGGGAAATCACTGAGCTTAGCACTGGTCACGCGGGTCAGCTGCTGCGCCTGCTGAGTTTCGATGCTCTGCTGCGTAAGCTGCGCTTTGATTTCAGCGATACCTTCAGCGAAGGGTTTTACTTTGATTCGATTCGCAGCACCGCGTGGATTAAAGATGGCGTAATGCATACGGACGATACGCTGGTGGACGGACTGGAGGCTGATATTGCGATGAAAGGGTCGGTCAATCTGGTGCGACGTGAACTGGATATTGAAGCTGTTGTGGCACCGGAAATTTCCGCAACCGTGGGCGTTGCCGCCGCGTTTGCGGTGAATCCTATCGTGGGTGCGGCGGTGTTTGCCGCGAGCAAGGTTCTGGGACCACTGTGGAGCAAAGTCTCGATTCTGCGCTATCGCATCACCGGCCCGGTAGACAAACCGCAGATCAACGAAGTCCTGCGCCAGCCTCGCAAAGAAAGCCAGCAATGATTTGACGGAGGGGCGAAATTGCCCCAATCTCAGTAAATAGATCTTCTCCTGAAGTCACCAATGAGTAGCAAAAACGATGAGTCTGAACCTGGTAAGTGAACAATTGCTAGCAGCGAATGGCCTGAAACATCAGGATCTGTTCGCTATTCTGGGCCAACTGGCCGAACGCCGACTTGATTACGGCGATCTCTATTTTCAGTCGAGCTACCACGAATCCTGGGTTTTAGAAGATCGCATCATCAAAGATGGTTCTTACAATATCGATCAGGGTGTTGGCGTCCGTGCGGTAAGCGGTGAGAAAACCGGTTTTGCCTATGCCGACCAAATCAGCCTGTTAGCGCTGGAACAGAGTGCGCAAGCCGCACGTACTATCGTGCGTGACAGCGGCGACGGTAAGGTCAAAACGCTGGGGGCGGTGGAACATCAGGCGCTTTATACCTCGGTTGATCCCTTACAGAGCATGAGTCGCGAAGAGAAACTGGATATCCTCAGACGCGTGGACAAAGTGGCACG
The DNA here is from genome assembly GCF_002918555.1 of Citrobacter amalonaticus. GTDB lineage: Bacteria > Pseudomonadota > Gammaproteobacteria > Enterobacterales > Enterobacteriaceae > Citrobacter_C > Citrobacter_C amalonaticus_A. The sequence goes on along the minus strand of NZ_PQMB01000007.1, from coordinate 139,292 downwards.
TGAGGCGGATAAACGCGTTCAGGAAGTGACCGCCAGCCTGACCGGGGTGTATGAATTGATCCTGATTGCGGCAACGGATGGCACGCTGGCGGCAGATGTTCGTCCGCTGGTGCGACTGTCAGTGAGCGTACAGGTGGAAGAGGACGGTAAACGTGAGCGCGGTGCCAGCGGTGGCGGCGGGCGTTTTGGCTATGAGTTTTTCCTTGCCGACCTGGATGGCGAAGTCCGTGCTGACGCGTGGGCGAAAGAAGCTGTCCGTATGGCGCTGGTAAATCTTTCCGCAGTGGCAGCGCCAGCCGGAACGTTGCCGGTTGTACTGGGCGCTGGCTGGCCGGGCGTGCTGCTGCACGAGGCGGTGGGACACGGTCTGGAAGGCGACTTCAACCGTCGCGGTACCTCTGTCTTTAGCGGGCATATGGGGGAGCTGGTCGCATCTGAACTTTGCACGGTGGTTGATGATGGCACGATGGCCGATCGCCGTGGTTCTGTCGCTATTGATGACGAAGGGACACCTGGCCAGTACAACGTATTGATTGAGAAAGGTATTCTGAAAGGTTACATGCAGGATAAACTCAATGCGCGTCTGATGGGCGTTGCGCCAACCGGTAATGGGCGTCGTGAGTCTTATGCGCATTTGCCGATGCCTCGTATGACCAACACTTACATGCTGCCGGGCAAGTCCACGCCGCAGGAGATCATCGAGTCCGTTGAGTACGGTATCTACGCGCCGAACTTTGGCGGTGGTCAGGTGGATATCACTTCAGGCAAGTTTGTTTTCTCGACCTCTGAAGCGTATCTCATCGAAAACGGTAAGGTGACGAAGCCGGTGAAAGGCGCGACGCTGATCGGCTCCGGAATCGAAGCGATGCAGCAGATTTCAATGGTGGGTAACGATCTGAAGCTCGACAACGGCGTTGGCGTCTGTGGTAAAGAGGGGCAGAGTTTACCGGTAGGCGTGGGTCAGCCAACGCTGAAGGTGGACAACCTGACGGTAGGCGGCACTGCCTGATTGTATCTTTTGCCGGATGGCGGCTAAGGCCTTATCCGGCCTACAGATCTCATACCAGCCACAGGCCCGATACGCGTAGCGTCATCGGGCACTTTATCCCTTCTCTTTACCCCTGCCGTACATACCCTTAAACAGCCGGGAGACATCGACAAAATAGTCCGTCAGAGAGTTAATCACCACCTGCACCTTGAGCGGCAGTTTGTCCTTTTCGGTATACAGTGCATAGACCGGACGCGGATCGGACTGATAGCGCGGCAGCAGGATCTCCAGCTCACCGCTGTTGATCTCATTGATCACCCACATCAGCGGGACATAAGCAACACCTGCCCCTGCGGTCAACCAACGGCTGAGGGTCATCGGATCGTTAGTGACGAAGCGTCCCTGAGGGATTAATCGGGTTGAGATCCCCTCCGGGGCGATCAGTTCAAACTCGTTATCCGGGCGAACGCTGTATTCAAGCCATGAATGGTTGCTGAGATCGGCGGGTTTCTCCGGCGTACCGTACTGCGCAAGATAGCTTTTGGCGGCGCAAACCACCATCGGCATCGCCCCCAGACGACGAGAAAACAGGCTGGAATCCTGCAATGCCCCAACGCGGATCACGACATCCAGCCCGTCGGCGATCAGATCAGGTGCCGGGATCCCGGTGACCAGATTGACGGTCAGGCCCGGGTACTCTTTGAGCATCCTTGCCGTGAGTCCGGCGAGGACATTTTGTGCCATGGTTGAAGAACAACCTATGCGCAGCGTGCCGATGGGCGTGTTGTTAAAAGCGTAAAGCTGCTCATGAACATCCTGCACTTCATGCAGCATCCGTCGGCAACCCTGATAATAGATTTTCCCGGCTTCGGTAAGCCCAATGCTGCGCGTGCTGCGGTTTAGCAGCTTAACCTGAAGCTCATCTTCCAGCTTAGCCACCGTCTGGCTGATGGAGGATACGCTCATTTGTAGCTGTCTGGCAGCGGCGGTGAACGAGCCAAATTCCACGACTTTGGCGAACACCGACATGCGTTTTAATCGTTCCATTGTTCACTCTGGCTTAAAAGTGATTTAGATCACATAATATAGATAACAGCATAACAGTTACGGTAATATATTATTATTCAAATAACAGCTATGCCGCTCTCGCCCGGCTTTCCTTGCCTTTCTCTGCGGCGGCACCTGCTGAAAACTATATCGCCTGCACTCTCTCTAAAATCAAGGTCAACATGAGTCTGTTTCCCGTTATCGTGGTGTTTGGTCTCTCCTTCCCACCGATATTTTTCGAATTGCTTTTGTCACTGGCTATTTTCTGGCTGGTGCGCCGCGTGCTTGTGCCGACCGGCATCTATGATTTTGTCTGGCACCCGGCTCTGTTTAACACTGCGCTGTATTGCTGCCTTTTCTACTTGATATCGCGTCTGTTCGTTTGAGGTTGAAGTGAAAACACTAACAAGAAAAATCTCCCGTACGGCCATTACCGTCATATTCGTCATTCTGGCCTTCATCGCAATTTTCCGCGCCTGGGTTTATTACACCGAATCCCCCTGGACACGCGACGCGCGCTTCAGCGCCGACGTAGTGGCAATCGCCCCGGATGTCGCCGGGCTTATCACCAACGTCAACGTTCATGATAATCAACTGGTGAAGAAAGACCAGGTTCTGTTTACCATCGATCAGCCGCGCTATAAAAAAGCGCTCGAAGAAGCGGAAGCAGACGTCGCCTACTATCAGGTGTTATCACAGGAAAAACGCCAGGAGGCCGGGCGTCGTAATCGTCTTGGCGTGCAGGCAATGTCGCGTGAAGAGATCGATCAGGCCAATAACGTACTGCAAACCGTATTACATCAGCTGGCGAAGGCGCAGGCTACCCGCGATTTGGCAAAATTAGACCTCGAACGCACGGTGATCCGTGCTCCTGCCGATGGTTGGGTGACCAACCTGAACGTCTATACCGGTGAGTTTATCACGCGTGGTGCAACGGCTGTTGCGCTGGTGAAGCAGAACTCTTTCTATGTCCTGGCGTATATGGAAGAGACTAAACTTGACGGCGTCCGTCCCGGGTATCGCGCAGAGATTACGCCGCTTGGCAGTAACAAAGTGTTGAAAGGAACCGTTGACAGCGTGGCGGCAGGGGTTACAAATGCCAGTAGCACCCGCGATGCCAAAGGGATGGCGACTATCGATTCTAATCTGGAGTGGGTGCGTCTGGCGCAACGTGTTCCGGTACGCATTCGTCTTGACGATCAGCAAGGTAATCTCTGGCCTGCCGGGACCACCGCAACCGTCGTGATCGCCGGTAAGCAGGATCGTGATGAGAATAACGACTCCTTCTTCCGTAAAGTGGCGCACCGTCTGCGCGAATTCGGTTAATCACGATGGGCATTTTCTCCATTGCCAATCAGCATATCCGCTTTGCGGTGAAGCTGGCATCTGCCATTGTGCTGGCGCTGTTTGTTGGCTTTCACTTTGAGCTTGAAACTCCACGTTGGGCGGTGCTGACGGCGGCAATCGTTGCCGCAGGGCCGGCTTTTGCTGCGGGTGGAGAACCTTATTCTGGTGCAATCCGCTATCGCGGAATGTTACGTATTGTCGGTACCTTTATTGGTTGTATTGCCGCGCTGGTGATTATTACCACCATGATTCGCGCCCCGCTGCTGATGATTCTGGTGTGCTGCATCTGGGCCGGGTTTTGTACCTGGATCTCTTCCCTGATACGCATTGAGAACTCCTACGCATGGGGACTTTCTGGCTATACCGCGCTGATTATCGTGATCACCATTCAGGCAGAGCCACTGCTGACACCACAGTTTGCCCTTGAGCGCTGTAGTGAGATCGTCATTGGCATTGTCTGTGCAATTATGGCTGACCTGCTTTTTTCTCCTCGTTCAATTAAAAATGAAGTCGATCGCGAGCTGGACAACCTGCTGGTGGCGCAGTACCAGCTGATGCAGCTGTGTATCAAGCATGGTGATAGCGAAGAGGTGGATAAAGCCTGGGGCGATCTGGTTCGTCGTACTACGGCGCTCGACGGTATGCGTAGTAACCTGAACATTGAATCCTCCCGCTGGGGGCGTGCGAATCGACGTTTAAAAGCGCTGAATACGCTCTCGCTGACGTTAATTACGCAGTCCTGCGAAACTTACATAATTCAGAACACCCGGCCGGAATTGATTACCGATACCTTCCGTGAGCTGTTTGAGACGCCGGTCGAAACGGCGCAGGATGTCCATAAACAGCTCAAGCGTATGCGTCGTGTTATCGCCTGGACCGGTGAGCGTGAAACGCCGGTGACTATTTATACCTGGGCTGGCGCCGCAACGCGCTATTTGCTGCTCAAACGAGGTGTGATCAGCAACACTAAAATCAGTGCGGCGGAAGACGAGGTGCTGCGGGGCGAGCCGGTCGTTAAGGTCGAATCAGCCGAACGTCATCATGCAATGGTCAACTTCTGGCGTACCACGCTCTCCTGTGTGCTGGGGACGCTGTTCTGGCTGTGGACCGGCTGGACATCCGGTAGCGGTGCGATGGTGATGATTGCGGTGGTTACCTCGTTGGCAATGCGTCTGCCTAATCCACGGATGGTGGCGATCGACTTTATCTATGGGACGCTGGCTGCGCTGCCGCTGGGGGCGCTCTATTTCCTGGTGATTATCCCGAATACACAGCAAAGCATGTTGTTGCTGTGTTTGAGTCTGGCGGTGCTGGGGTTCTTCCTCGGTATTGAGGTACAAAAACGCCGCCTGGGATCGATGGGGGCGCTGGCGAGTACCATTAATATCATCGTGCTGGATAACCCGATGACTTTCCACTTCAGCCAGTTCCTCGACAGCGCATTGGGACAGATCGTGGGCTGTATGCTGGCGTTTATTGTCATATTGCTGGTGCGTGATAACTCCCGGGACAGAACCGGACGAGTGTTGCTCAACCAGTTTGTCTCCGCTGCTGTTTCGGCAATGACCACCAACGCGGTTCGTCGTAAGGAAAATCATCTGCCCGCACTGTATCAACAGCTGTTTTTGTTGATGAACAAGTTCCCTGGCGATCTGCCGAAGTTTCGCCTGGCATTAACCATGATCATCGCCCATCAGCGTCTGCGTGACGCGCCAATTCCGGTGAATGACGAGCTTTCCGTTTTTCACCGTCAGCTGCGCCGCACTGCCGATCACGTGATTTCTGCCGTGAGCGACGACAAGCGCCGACGCTACTTTAGCCAACTGCTGGATGAACTGGATATCTATCAGGAGAAGCTCCGCGCTTGTGAGGCGCCGCCGCAGGTCACGGAGCCGGTGAAGCGACTCTCAGGCATGTTGCACAAGTACCAGCATGCCCTGACGGATAACTAAGCGATAAAAACCGATGCCAAAAGCGTCGGTTTTTTTATGGCTATACTTATCTGACATGTGGGAGCTATGACATCGGGAGAAAAATAGACATGCCAACACTTCAGGACAATGCGCTGTTTCAGACAGGATATTGGGTTAATGGGATCTGGAAACAGCTGGATAACACTTTTGATGTCGTCAATCCGGCGACCGGAGAGGTCATTGCGAAAGTTGCAAAGGCGGGCAAACAGCAAACGGAAGAGGCAATTGCCGCCGCAGCGAAAGCTTTCCCGGCATGGCGGGCAAAGACGGCGAAAGAGCGTTCGGCAATTCTGTATCGCTGGTACGAACTGATCGTTGAAAACAAAAGCTGGCTCGGTCGTCTGATGACGGCAGAACAGGGCAAGCCATTGAAAGAAGCCGAAGGTGAAGTGGAATATGCCGCCAGCTTTATTCAATGGTTTGCTGAGCAGGCGAAACGTGCCAATGGCGAGATTATTCCGCCTGTCAAACCGGGCTCCCGCATTCTGGCTACCCGTGAACCGATTGGTGTAGTGGCGGCAATTACGCCGTGGAACTTCCCCATGGCGATGTTGACCCGCAAATTGGGACCGGCGCTGGCCGCAGGCTGCACCGGGGTGATCAAACCCGCCAATAATACGCCGCTCAGTGCTTTTGCGCTGTTAACGCTGGCGAAGGAGGCAGGCGTTCCGGATGGGGTACTTAACGCTGTCGCAGGCAATACGCCGGAAATCAGCGATGCCATTATGGCCAGTCATGATGTCCGTAAGATTTCCTTTACCGGCTCCACCTCCGTCGGCAAAACGCTAATGCGCAATGCTGCCGAAACGATGAAAAAGGTATCGATGGAGCTGGGCGGCAATGCGCCATACATCGTGTTTGAAGACGCGGATATTGATGACGCCGTTAAAGGCGCGATTGCCAATAAATTCCGTAACGCCGGGCAGGTGTGCGTCAGCGTTAACCGTTTCTATATTCATGAATCAGTCTATGACGAATTTACCCGCAAACTGGCTGATGCCGTGGATGGGCTGAAAGTGGGTAACGGCATGGATAATGGCGTTATTGTTGGCCCGCTGATTGAGCCTGCCGCTGTCGAAAAAGTGCGTGAGCACGTGGAAGATGCGCTTGCGAAAGGGGCGAAAGTGCTGGCAGGTGGGAAGGCGCACTCGCTGGGTGGAAATTTCTGGCAGCCAACGGTGCTTGGCGACTGTAGTGATCAAATGATGCTCGCGAATGAGGAAACCTTTGGTCCTGTAGCCGCCTGCTTCCGTTTTACTCGCGAGGAAGAGGTTGTCGAGCGTGCCAACAACACACCGTTTGGCCTGGCGGCTTACTTCTATACCCAAAACCTACAGCGCGTATTTCGTGTTTCTCAGGCTCTTGAAAGTGGCATGATCGGTATTAATGAATGTGCTGTCTCTACCGAACTGGGTCCGTTTGGTGGGGTAAAAGAGTCGGGGCTTGGACGGGAAGGGTCGGTGCTGGGATTAGACGAGTTTTTGGAAGTGAAAACGCTGCATATTGGCGGCCTGTAGCCTGGCAGGCGTGGCGTCGGGAAAGGGGCGACAGATGAATATCTATACTTTTGATTTTGATGAAATTGAGGAGCCGGGCGATTTCTATCGCGAGTTTACGCGGACGTTTGGTCTTGCCAAAGGAAAAGTGCGCGATCTCGATTCGCTATGGGACGTGGTGATGAGTGAAGTGCTGCCGTTACCGCTGGAAATTGAGTTTGTTCATCTGCCTGATAAGCTGCGCCGACGCTACGGCGCTCTGATTCTGCTGTTTGATGAAGCCGAAGAAGAGCTGGAAGGTCAGCTGCGCTTTAACGTACGCCATTAATGGACGGACGTAGTCAACGCAACAACAGCCGGAAAGTCGATAAGCATAAAAAAAGCCCCCGGCAGGCGGGGGCAAGGTCGTCGGACTAGACGACGAGGGTTTATTTATACAGTTCGGCAGTGGCGTGCCACTGGTCGCCTGTACTTAATTCAACAACGCGATAGCTGCTGGCACCGGCTTTTTCTGCTTTAGCCGCGATTGCCTCGCGCATATCCATTGGGGAGCTGCCGATCTGCGCGACGGAGATGCTACCCATTGGCTGAAGATTTTGTGCTTCCTGAGTATTCACCTGATGTACTGCGGCGCTTGCGCCAAAAGAGAGTACAGAAGCCAGGCCGAGTGCTGCGATAATGTATGTAGTTTTCATGGTTTTATTCCTTAATTCATTGTACTCACGGGCTGAAGGGCGTTTTTTATGCGATGTCTCGTGAGCGTAAATAATGTCGTTCGGTTATCAGCGAAACTTATTTATACAGTTCAGCCGTTGCATGCCAGTTGTCGCCGCTACGTGCTTCGGTAATCTGATAGGCTGACGCCCCATTCTCTTCGGCTTTTTTGTTCAGCATTTCGTGCATATCCATCGGAGAAGAGCCGATTGCGCTAACGGAAACAGAACCGATGGCCTGGCGGCCTTGCGCTTGCTCTGCGTTAATGGACTCTGCCGCGAATGCGCCAAAAGAGAGAACGGACAGAACGCTTAATGCTGCAACAGTAGTTTTGATTTTCATGATTTTTACCTCGTCGAATTCTTTTATTGGGGTCTTCGTTTCGTGACCCTCATCACAAAATCAAGTATACACTAATCACGCGATTAATTAATACCACGCTAATTGTTTCTCTTGATATTAGGTTTTTAAAAATGAATTTCTTATAGCTAAATGGAATTAAAAAAGACAGGTTTAACGAATAAATTTAATAAATTCATAGAGATATGTGATTTTGCAAAATGTGCGTTTTTCAGCTTTTACATTCACCAGATAAATGAAATATCATGGTTAAACGCACTATTTGTTAAATCAGATGCAGAGGAAAGTTACGGAAAAGTGAGGTGCAGGCAGGTGTTTCCCCCGTCGCGCCAGGCGACGACGGGGTGATGAATTACAGCTCTTGTTCGAACAATTCCAGAATGGCTTCGTACAGATCTTTTACGGAAAAATCGTTGGCTGGCGTGGTGAAGATAGTGTCATCACCGGCAATCGTACCGAGGATACCCTCTGCTTTGCCCAGTGAGTCCAGCAGGCGGGCGATCAGCTGTGCTGCACCTGGGCTTGTATGAATAACCACCACCGCATCGTTGTAGTCGATATCCAGAACCAGGTTCTTTAATGGGCTGGACGTTGTTGGCACACCCAGTTCAGCCGGAAGGCAATACACCATCTCCATTTTCGCATTGCGGGTACGCACTGCGCCGAACTTGGTTAGCATGCGGGAGACCTTGGACTGGTTGATATTATCAAAGCCCTGATCCTGCAACGCGAGGACGATTTCGCCCTGGGAACTGAATTTTTCTTCTTTAAGCAGCGCTTTAAACGCCTTAACTAATTCTTCTTGCTTAGCCGAGCTTCGCATAAGTCACCCGTAGTATGAGGATGGAAACAACATTATTATGCATACAGATGAATTTTTATGCAAACAGTCTACCTCGCTGGAGGCTGAAATAATGTTATGAAAGAGCGGAATTTTATCAAATTTCGTTATCAAGAAACATGCCTGTGTCACGGCGCGCAAATAAGCTTAAAAGTAAATTAATTGTTATCAAATTGATGTTGTTTTGCCTGAGCAGTAGAGTATATTGTCACCACCTGTTGGAAAGTTGCTCTCCTGTGTTGGCGGTTTTGGTTTACGTAACTTAGGTTTTATTTTACGTAAGTTAAATGCATAAAAGCCAAATTTGCGTGACTCCGCATTCTTGACGCGTTGTAGTTGTATTCATTGGATTTGTGAATTATGGTCGCCGCCGCGGAGCAACAAACACTTAGCTTATCAATATAATAAGGAGTTTAGGATGAAAGTCGCAGTCCTCGGCGCAGCTGGCGGTATCGGTCAGGCGCTTGCATTACTGTTAAAAACCCAACTGCCTTCAGGTTCAGAACTCTCTCTGTACGACATCGCTCCAGTGACTCCCGGTGTGGCCGTTGATCTGAGCCATATCCCAACTGCTGTGAAAATCAAAGGTTTCTCCGGTGAAGACGCTACTCCGGCACTCGAAGGTGCTGATGTCGTGCTGATTTCTGCGGGTGTTGCCCGTAAACCGGGTATGGATCGTTCCGATCTGTTCAACGTCAACGCAGGTATTGTGAAGAACCTGGTACAGCAGATCGCGACAACCTGTCCGAAAGCCTGCGTGGGTATCATTACTAACCCGGTGAACACCACCGTGGCAATCGCGGCTGAAGTGCTGAAGAAAGCCGGCGTTTACGACAAGAACAAACTGTTTGGCGTGACCACGCTGGACATCATCCGCTCCAACACGTTTGTGGCGGAACTGAAAGGCAAACTGCCAACCGACGTTGAAGTTCCGGTTATCGGTGGACACTCTGGCGTGACCATTCTGCCGCTGCTGTCGCAAATTCCGGGCGTGAGCTTTACTGAGCAGGAAGTTGCCGATCTGACCAAACGTATCCAGAACGCGGGTACTGAAGTGGTTGAAGCGAAGGCCGGTGGCGGCTCTGCAACTCTCTCTATGGGTCAGGCGGCTGCGCGCTTTGGTCTGTCTCTGGTACGTGCGCTGCAGGGCGAAAAAGACGTGGTGGAATGTGCCTACGTTGAAGGTGACGGCCAGTATGCCCGTTTCTTCTCTCAGCCGCTGCTGCTGGGTAAAAACGGCGTGGAAGAACGTAAGTCTATCGGCAAACTGAGTGCATTCGAGCAGAACGCGCTGGAAGGCATGCTGGATACGCTGAAAAAAGACATTACTCTGGGCGAAGAGTTCGTTAACAAGTAAGCGAGCCGTTGCCAGATAAAAACCGGAGCACTGACTCCGGTTTTTTTATGCCTGCCGTTGCCTCTTCTCGGCGACGCTTGTTAATTCGTCGCCGGGTATTCCTGAATGGTGACCTGGAGCGTGAGTTGCTTGTCATCACGCATGACGATCACCGGAATCACAGAGCCTGGGCGAATTTCAGCAACCTGGTCCATTGTTTCCAGCGCGGAGACAGCAGGTTTGTTGTTCACTGAAATAATGAGATCGTTAACCTGAATTCCTGCCTGCGCCGCCGGGCCGTCTGGTGAGACTTCATTGACGACGATACCCTGGAGCTGATCCATGCCGCCGCCCTGTGAATGAAGCGGGGCGATCTCGCGGCCGCCAATGCCGATATAGCCACGGATCACGCGGCCATCGCGGATCAGCTTATCCATAATTTTGGTCGCCAGCTGGAATGGGATAGCAAAGCCGATCCCTTCTGGTGTTTCACCGTCGTTGCTTTTATCAAACGACAGCGTGTTAATGCCCATGAGCTCGCCCAGCGAGTTCACCAGCGCGCCGCCGGAGTTACCGTGGTTGATGGAGGCATCTGTTTGCAGAAAATTTTGACGGCCCGTCGGGTTCAGGCCGATACGACCGGTTGCGCTGATGATCCCCTGGGTAATCGTCTGCCCGAGGTTATAGGGGTTACCGATCGCCAGGACGACATCGCCAATATGCGGCACGCGTTTGTTATTAATTGGAATTGTCGGCAGACCACCGGTAGCGTTGATTTTCAGCACCGCAAGATCGGTTAACGTATCAGAACCCACCAGCAGCGCTTCGAATACACGCCCATCCTGCAATGCGACGATGATTTGGTCGGCATCATTAATGACGTGCTTATTGGTAATGATATAGCCGCGCTGATCCATGATCACCCCGGATCCCAGCGTGCGAATTTCAAGCTGGTTATGTGCGGTACTGTTCATACTCCGGTTGTAGACGTTGACGACGGCCGGAGCGGCACGGCGTACAGCTGAGTTATAGCTGTCAGGCGTCTCATCGGTACTGTCATATTGTGGCGCAGAAAGGGGATTGACGTTGCGCAGCGAGGGCATGGCGGCCAACAAAATGGCGCCGACAATCAAACCAATTGCGATCGAACGTAAGAGCTTCACAAACATGATGGAGGCGTCATTAAAAAAGGGAACGGTTGCAGCATATCACGAGTTAACCGGACATCACACGCAAGGCTGATGTCCGGGGGGATAATGTTAACGCAGGAGCAGATAGATGCTCTCATTGCCACGGACGATCTGCAGCGCAATGATCGACGGTTTCGCTTCCAGCACTTTACGCATTTCGGCAATCGAATTCACACGATCGCGGTTGACGCCGATGATCACATCGTCTTTCTGCAAACCCGCCTGGGCGGCAGGACTGCTTTTTTCAACGCTGTCGATCCGGATGCCTTTGCTGCCGTCTTTCAGTTGTCCATCACTGAGCGTCGCTCCTTGCAGCGCCGGAGCAATCATCTCTGCGCTGGCGGAAGAGGAGGAGCTGGTGTCCAGGGTGACTTCAAACTCCAGCGGTTTGCCGTTGCGCAGCAGCCCGATCTTCACTTTGGTGCCCGGTTCGGTCGTGGCGATACGTGAACGCAGTTCGGCAAAACTGCTGAGTGGTTTACCGTTGAGGCTGGTGATGATGTCGCCGGACTTCACGCCCGCCTTCGCAGAACCCGAGTTCGGCAGCACTTCACTGACAAACGCGCCACGCTGCACGTCAAGTTTGAATGCTTTGGCGATATCAGCGGTCATTTCAGTGCCTTTAATGCCCAGCAGACCACGTTTAATTTCACCAAACTGGATCAACTGTTGCGCCAGCGTACGCGCCATATTAGCTGGAATGGCAAAGCCAATGCCGATGCTGCCGCCGCCGGGAGCCAGAATCGCGGTGTTAATGCCGATCAGCTCTCCGTTGAGGTTGAGCAGTGCGCCGCCGGAATTCCCGCGGTTAATGGAGGCATCGGTCTGAATAAAGTTTTCCAGACCTTCGAGATTCAGCCCGCTACGACCCAATGCCGAAACAATGCCGGATGTCGCGGTTTGCCCCAGACCAAACGGGTTACCGACGGCCACGGCAAAATCGCCCACCCGCAGTTTGTCAGAGTCGGCGATAGCGATTTGCGTCAGATTGCCCGGGTTTTGAATTTGTAACAGGGCGATATCGCTCTGGTCGTCCCCGCCAATCAGTTTTGCGTCAAACTCGCGTCCGTCGTTTAGCTGAACGCTGATCTTTTGTGCCTGATTGATGACATGGTTGTTGGTCAGAACGTAGCCTTTGGCGGCATCAATAATAACGCCGGATCCTAAGCCTTCAAATGGCTGAGCCTGCTGGTCAGGCAGATCATCACCAAAAAACTTTTTGAACTCTTCCGGGACCTTCTGGCTCTGGACGGTGGTGCCTTCAACCTGCACGCTGACCACGGCTGGCAGGACTTTCTCCAGCATAGGCGCGAGGCTGGGGATAGCGCTCTGGCCGGGAACCTGACCCGGTATTGACGCGAAGGACTGAATCGGCGCCGAGAGAGTTAACCCGACACTTAACGCGAATGCACTCAACAGCTGGGTTTGTTTTTTCATTGATCCTGCTCTCGTACCTTGAGTAAAAGGAAAGACGATTCAAAACAGTTTGATGTTATTGAATTTTCGGCCTGCTAACAATGAGACTGTTGATTAAATAATAGCTGGGACGGGGGAGATGAGGAGGGCGCAATCATTGCGCCCTGGAAATTTCTTGATGATGTGTGGTTAGTCGCGCTTTGCGCCACTACGCAGCAGGCCGGACGCCCCTTCGGAGTAGTCGCGTGGCATCTGTACTGGCGCCTGATCGTTGCTTGCTTCGGACTCTGCCAGGCGGTTACGGAACGGGTTGGATTCCGCAGACAGTTCCGGCAGCAGGCTGCTGGAGCTTTTTGCCATATGCTGGTACAGCTGGCGATAATCGTGCGCCATGTTGTCCAGCAGTTCAGCGCTACGGGCAAAGTGGCTGACCAGCTCTTCACGGTATTCTTCCAGCTCTGCTTTATTCTTTTCCAGTTCGTACTGCAACGCCTGTTGCTGACGTAATTTGCGATTACCAAAACGCATGGCTACAGCACCAATGATAATGCCGACGACTAACCCAATTAGCGCGTATTCCCAGGTCATGAACATCTCCCGTTGTCTTTTGTTTCCGTAGGGTGTTGGCTTTAGGCTCCATGCCTGCGCCCGATTATGCCACTATAACCGCTAATCCTGTAGAAGTGGAATCCCGTGTTTATATCACGTAATGTAGAACGGCCTTTTTTTCGACAACCGTGAACGACGGCACACCGATTTTCAAGGAATAACAATAACATCATGCAAAGCTTTTCCCCCACATCGCGTTATCTCCAGGCACTTAATGACGGTAGTCACCACCCCGACGACGTACAAAAAGCAGCGGTTGACCGTCTGGAAACCATTTACCAGTCATTGACGAATAGAAAGCCGCCGATGCCGCAGACAGGTGGATTGATGGCCCGCGTCGGCAAACTACTGGGTAAACGTGAACCGACAGAAAATGCGCCGGTACGCGGTCTGTATATGTGGGGCGGGGTGGGGCGTGGTAAAACCTGGCTGATGGATCTCTTCTACCACAGCCTGCCGGGTGAACGTAAACAGCGTCTGCATTTTCACCGTTTTATGCTGCATGTACACGAAGAGCTGACGGCGTTACAGGGGCAAAGCGATCCGCTGGACATCATTGCCGACCGCTTTAAAGCCGAAACCGATGTGCTGTGTTTTGATGAGTTTTTTGTCTCCGATATTACCGACGCAATGCTGCTTGGCGGTTTAATGAACGCGCTGTTTGCCCGTGGTATTACGCTGGTCGCGACCTCGAATATTCCGCCGGATGAGCTGTACCGCAACGGCCTGCAACGTGCGCGTTTTCTTCCCGCCATTGATGCCATCAAACAGCATTGCGACATTATGAATGTCGATGCTGGCGTGGATTATCGTCTGCGTACGTTGACCCAGGCGCACCTGTGGCTGTCGCCGCTTAACGATGAGACACAACAGCAGATGGACAAACTCTGGCTGGCGCTTGCCGGTGCAAAGCGTGAAAAGGCGCCGACGCTTACGGTAAACCACCGTCCACTGGCGACGCAGGGGGTTGAGAATCAGACGCTGGCGGTCTCCTTCAATACGTTATGCGTCGATGCCCGCAGTCAGCATGATTACATTGTGTTGTCGCGTCTGTTTCATACCGTGCTGCTGTCTGATGTCCCGGTGATGACGTCGCTAATGGAAAGCGAAGCGCGGCGATTTATCGCCCTCGTGGACGAGTTTTATGAACGTCACGTCAAGCTGGTGGTGAGCGCGGCGGTACCTTTGTATGACATCTATCAGGGTGAGCGGCTGAAGTTTGAATTTCAGCGCTGCCTGTCGCGTTTGCAGGAGATGCAGAGCGAAGAGTATCTGAAGCGAGAACATCTGGCGGGTTAAACCCGCTGCAAATCTCATAAAAGGGGTCGATCTTTGACCCCGACTTCTCTATAATCTTGCGACCCCACGTTACAAGAGAGTTTTTTCCCAAAACTTTCTCGCCGGCATAGGCTATTCGAAGGGGTAGGTTTGCCGGACTTTGTCGTGTGAACCTCAACTGACTAAACGTTTGGGTGAACACCTACGTGTAACTTATTTATTTGGGTAAGCTTTTAATGAAAACTTTTACAGCTAAACCAGAAACCGTAAAACGCGACTGGTATGTTGTTGACGCGACCGGTAAGACTCTGGGTCGTCTGGCTTCCGAACTGGCTCTGCGCCTGCGCGGTAAGCACAAAGCGGAATACACTCCGCACGTAGATACTGGTGATTACATCATCGTTCTGAACGCTGACAAAGTTGCTGTAACTGGCAACAAGCGTACTGACAAAGTGTACTATCACCACACTGGCCACATCGGTGGTATCAAAGAAGCGACCTTTGAAGAGATGATTGCTCGCCGTCCTGAGCGTGTGATTGAAATCGCGGTTAAAGGCATGTTGCCAAAAGGCCCGCTGGGCCGTGCTATGTTCCGTAAGCTGAAAGTTTACGCAGGTAACGAGCACACCCACGCGGCACAGCAACCGCAAGTTCTTGACATCTAATCGGGATTATAGGCAATGGCTGAAAATCAATACTACGGCACTGGTCGCCGCAAAAGTTCCGCAGCTCGCGTGTTCATCAAACCGGGCAACGGCAAAATCGTTATCAACCAACGTTCTCTGGAACAGTACTTCGGTCGT
Source organism: Citrobacter amalonaticus (assembly GCF_002918555.1). Taxonomy (GTDB): domain Bacteria; phylum Pseudomonadota; class Gammaproteobacteria; order Enterobacterales; family Enterobacteriaceae; genus Citrobacter_C; species Citrobacter_C amalonaticus_A. Next base: position 123,894 of record NZ_PQMB01000007.1, on the reverse strand, counting down.
GAAACTGCCCGCATGGTAGTTCGTCAGCCGCTGGAACTGGTCGACATGGTTGAGAAACTGGATCTGTACATCACTGTTAAAGGTGGTGGTATCTCTGGTCAGGCTGGTGCGATCCGTCACGGTATCACCCGCGCTCTGATGGAGTATGATGAGTCCCTGCGTGGCGAACTGCGTAAAGCTGGTTTCGTTACTCGTGATGCTCGTCAGGTTGAACGTAAGAAAGTCGGCCTGCGTAAAGCACGTCGTCGTCCGCAGTTCTCCAAACGTTAATTCGTTTCTGCTCCGGCAGAAAACAGTTGGCGAAAAAGCCCGCTCCGGCGGGTTTTTTTATGGATAAATGGCGTAAATACCCACAGCACTCCGCTAATTGTCCCCTCTTTTTCCCCTTTTCCAGAATCGACTCACCACAAAGGTCACAAAATCTGGTAAACTATCATCCAATTTTCCGCCCAAATATCGGGTATTGCTCATTTTTTGTTTGCTTTTTGAACGATGATGACTTTTCCGAAGTGGGTGACATAACTTCTGACTGGCCATACTGTGGCTGGTAGCAGTAAAAATTCTGAATATACCTGGAGGTTTTCATGGCTGTCGCTGCCAACAAACGTTCGGTAATGACGCTGTTTTCTGGTCCTACTGACATCTATAGCCATCAGGTCCGCATTGTGCTGGCTGAAAAGGGTGTTAGTTTTGAGATCGAACACGTGGAAAAGGACAATCCACCTCAGGATCTGATTGACCTCAACCCGAATCAGAGCGTTCCGACACTGGTGGATCGTGAGCTGACCCTGTGGGAATCTCGCATCATTATGGAATACCTGGATGAGCGTTTCCCTCATCCTCCGCTGATGCCGGTTTATCCGGTGGCGCGTGGCGAAAGCCGCCTGTACATGCACCGTATTGAAAAAGACTGGTATACGCTGATGAACGTCATCGTAAACGGTTCCGCTGCGGAGGCTGACGTTGCGCGTAAACAGCTGCGCGAAGAGCTGCAGGCAATTGCGCCGGTGTTCGGTCAAAAGCCGTACTTCCTGAGCGATGAGTTCAGCCTGGTCGATTGCTATCTGGCTCCGCTATTGTGGCGCCTGCCGCAGTTGGGGATCGAGTTCAGCGGTGCGGGTGCTAAAGAGCTGAAAGGCTACATGACGCGCGTCTTTGAGCGTGATTCTTTCCTTGCTTCCTTAACCGAAGCTGAACGTGAAATGCGCCTCGGTCGGGGTTAATCAGTATGGATTTGTCACAGCTAACGCCAAGACGTCCGTATCTGCTGCGTGCATTCTATGAGTGGTTGATGGACAACCAGCTCACGCCGCACCTGGTGGTGGATGTGACGCTGCCTGGTGTGCATGTCCCCATGGAGTATGCGCGCGATGGGCAAATTGTTCTGAATATTGCGCCTCGCGCCGTCGGGAATCTGGAGCTGACTAACGATGAAGTGCGCTTTAATGCGCGCTTTGGCGGGGTGCCGCGTCAGGTTTCTGTTCCACTGGCGGCTGTTCTGGCGATTTATGCTCGTGAGAATGGTGCAGGTACGATGTTCGAGCCTGAAACGGCTTATGATGAAGACGTCAGTAGTTTGAACGATGACGAAGTGACATCGGGCGTTGAAACCGAAACCGTGATGTCGGTCATTGATGGCGATAAGCCGGACCATGACGATGACAGCGATCCTGATGACGAACCGCCGCCGCCGCGTGGTGGTCGCCCCGCATTACGCGTTGTGAAGTAATATCAAACAGGCCCAAAGGGCCTGTTTTGTTTCCCACCAGCGTTAATAAAACAGCATGATGGTGACTGCCATGTTCACCACAAATCCGATCGCCATTGGGATCGCCGTCCGTTTTACCACCTCAAACGGCGATACGCCGGCAATCCCTGACGTCACGACAATCACCGCGGTAATGGGTGAAACGGCGCGCACCAGCGTGGTGGCGAAGTGCATCGGCATAATCATCACCACAGCCGGAATGTGCAGACCCGCCGCGATATCCGGGATCAGGCTGGCAAAAGACATAAACGGTGCATTGCCGGAGCCCATGACGATCGCACAGGCTGCAATGACCAGCGCCATGATGATCATCACGCCGATACCGCCCAGTCCAGAATCTTCCGCTCCTTTAATCACCGCATCGACCGTCCCAATGGTGGTTAACCCTTTCGCGAAGATTTCACCGGCAACAACCAGCGTCACAACGTTGGCAAATTGTGTACCCATGCCGTCGAAAAAAGCCTGCACATCATCCATCGTTGCACGCAGATTGTGTTTACGGAAGAATTCCACAAACATGGTCAGTGTCATACTCATCAACATGACCACCACCAGATTCAGCTCTGCCTGCATCAACCCCACATGGGCGAGAAACAGTGAGCCAAGCATCAGGATCAGCGGCATCACTGGCAGGATGGCGTAACAGAGCGGAGGGACATCTTCCAGTGTCTTTTGCTCTGCGTTTCCGGCTTCAACCGGTTTTGCCTTTTTATCAAATGCGCGCTGGACGAAAAAGTGGGCGACGGCCACGGCGATGATAACGCAGGAGGCGACCGGTAGCTGGTAATGGAAGAAGTAAGTCGCAATCTTCATTCCCGCTACCTGGGCGGCGAAAATAGAGTTGGTTTCCAGAATCCCCCATTCGATCGACATGGATGTTGCGATAACCGCCACTGCGGACAGACGGCTCACGCCGAGGCTGACAAGGGTAGGGAAGAGGGTCACCATCAGCAGCATACCCAGTCCGGATGCGCTGGTAATGAACTGCGCCATAATCTGGCCAATAATATAGGTGGCAGCCAGCACGATATAGGGGGAGCGGATAAGCTTCAGCGGGCGGCTGAGCAGGCTGACCATTGCTCGACTGGCGCCCATCCGGTCCATATAGCGGGCATAGCCGCCTACGGCCATGATGGAAAGGCCCAATCCCGCCGCACGGCTGGAGAGCATACGTAATATTTCGTTGTAGATATCGACCAGTAAATAGCCGCTACTTTTATCGGGGGCGACCAGCGCGCCGTAGCCTAGCCAGACGCCGCACAGCATCAGGAAGATCCCGGCTGCAGCCAGTACCACCTGCGGTTTGTAGTTTTTAAGGATCAGGTAACCCATCGTCAATAAAACGATGGCAGAGATAATGATGCCGAACATTGTTTCACTCCATGCCAGAAAAGAAGAAAAATTCGGTAATAAGATGATGTAAAAACGAATGTTATATTTTTTGTGACGGAATTTATGGAGTGAATCTCTTATTTTTAAATCGCAATTTAAATAAATTTGCCATTTAAAATAGATGGTTATGATAATTCATCAAGTTCATATTCTCTAATTTCATAAACTCTGAAAAGCCAGCAGGAATTAAAATGGTTCTGATTAATTGATCCGCGAATAATATTCATATTTTATATTTTTTAATCAATGAGCCACTCCGGCTGGCCATCATTTCACCCTCCTTCCAATCCTGTGTTACGATGACCCGGCTGTTGTTTGCCCTAAGACTTAGCAGAATGGACCTTATGAGCGCATTTGATTCACAAGCAGAAGATTCGCCATCCACGATTGGTCGCAGCTTACGCAATCGTCCGCTGGCGCGGAAAAAACTGTCGGAAATGGTCGAGGAAGAACTGGAGCAGATGATCCGTCGCCGGGAGTTTGGCGAGGGGGAACAGCTGCCGTCAGAACGGGAACTCATGGCCTTCTTCAACGTGGGTCGTCCTTCCGTGCGTGAAGCGCTTGCGGCATTAAAGCGTAAAGGGCTGGTACAAATTAACAACGGTGAACGCGCCCGCGTTTCGCGCCCCTCTGCGGATACCATCATCAGCGAGCTTTCCGGCATGGCGAAAGATTTTCTCGCGCATCCGGGGGGGATCGCCCACTTTGAACAGCTGCGGCTATTTTTTGAATCCAGCCTCGTGCGCTATGCCGCCGAGCATGCGAGCGACGAACAGGTCGATCTGCTGGCAAAAGCGCTGGAGATCAACAGCCAGTCGCTGGACGACAACGCGTTGTTCATCCGCTCTGACGTCGATTTTCATCGCGTGCTGGCGGAGATCCCTGGCAACCCCATCTTTATGGCTATCCACGTTGCGCTGCTGGACTGGCTGATTGCCGCACGCCCGGCGGTTGGCAGTCAGGAGCTGCATGAACACAATAACGTGAGCTATCAAGAGCATATCGCTATTGTCGATGCAATTCGCAAACGCGATCCGGAAGAAGCCGACCGCGCCCTGCAAACTCACCTGAACAGCGTTTCTGCCACCTGGCACGCCTTCGCGAAAAACAAATAATTGCGAATACGATCGCGATCCTGACGATCGTTTAGTGAGGCAGATCGCACTATAAGCTTTCTGTATTGTATTGCTGCTTATTTGATCTGGTATAACAGGTATAAAGGTATGTAGTCAGATAACACTAATCATTGACAGAGGTCGTTATGGCAAAAGATTTACGAGGCGTAATGCCAGCGTTGTTAACTCCTTTTGATAGCCAACAGAAACTGGATATTGAAAGCCTGCGCCGTCTGGTGCGTTTCAACATTGAGCAGGGTATTGATGGGTTGTACGTTGGCGGCTCGACTGGCGAAGCGTTTGTGCAGAACTGCGCAGAGAGGGAGCAGGTGCTGGAAGTGGTCGCCGAAGAGGCGAAAGGCAAAGTCACGCTGATTGCCCACGTGGGAACGGTGAGCACCGAAGAGAGCCAGCAGCTGGCCCGTGCGGCGCATCGCTATGGTTTTGATGCCGTCTCTGCGGTCACGCCGTTCTACTATCCGTTTAGCTTTGAAGAGCACTGCGATCACTATCGCGCAATTATTGATTCGGCAGATGGATTGCCGATGGTGGTTTATAACATTCCGGCGCTGAGCGGCGTAAAACTGACGTTGGATCAGATCAACACCCTGGTGACGTTGCCGGGTGTGGGCGCGCTGAAACAAACCTCTGGCGATCTCTACCAGATGGAACAGATCCGCCGTGCGCATCCCGATCTGGTGCTTTACAACGGCTATGACGAGATCTTTGCTTCGGGTCTGCTGGCAGGCGCGGATGGCGGGATTGGTAGTACGTATAACATTATGGGCTGGCGCTATCAGGGAATTGTGAAAGCGCTCAAAGAAGGCGATATCCGTGCGGCGCAGAAGCTGCAAACCGAGTGTAATAAGGTTATCGATCTCCTGATTAAGACTGGCGTATTCCGTGGGCTGAAAACAGTGCTGCACTATATGGACGTGGTTTCCGTACCGTTGTGCCGTAAACCCTTTGCGCCAGTGGATGAACAATACCTGCCAGAGCTGAAAGCGTTAGCGCAGCAGTTAATGGCAGAGAAGGCGTAACCGGGGAACGCCGGGGGCGCTTTGCATGCCCGGCCTGGAAATTTAAATCGTAGGCCGGATAAGGCGAAGCCGCTATCCGGCACCACAACGAAAACAAAAATCGTCGGGAGAGTAAAATGAGTATTTCTACCCAGAACATCCCGTGGTATCGCCATCTCAACCGGGCACAATGGCGGGCGTTTTCCGCCGCCTGGCTGGGATATTTGCTTGATGGTTTCGATTTTGTATTGATTGCCCTTGTACTGACTGAAGTTCAGGGGGAATTTGGGCTGACGACAGTGCAGGCGGCAAGCCTGATTTCAGCAGCCTTTATCTCCCGCTGGTTTGGCGGACTGATGCTGGGCGCAATGGGCGACCGCTACGGACGCCGTCTGGCGATGGTTACCAGCATCATTCTGTTCTCGATGGGGACGCTGGCCTGCGGTTTTGCGCCAGGCTACACCACGATGTTTATCGCCCGGCTGGTGATTGGGATGGGAATGGCAGGCGAGTATGGCTCAAGTGCAACCTATGTCATTGAAAGCTGGCCAAAGCACCTGCGCAATAAAGCCAGTGGTTTTCTGATTTCCGGTTTCTCTGTCGGCGCTGTCATTGCTGCTCAGGTCTATAGTCTGGTGGTTCCGATCTGGGGTTGGCGCGCACTGTTCTTCATTGGCATCCTGCCGATTATTTTCGCCCTCTGGCTGCGGAAAAATATTCCGGAAGCGGAAGACTGGAAGCAGAAGCATGAAGGCAAAGCGCCAGTACGCACAATGGTTGATATTCTCTATCGCGGTGAACATCGCATCGCTAACATTCTGATGACAATCGCCGCGTCGACCGCGCTGTGGTTCTGCTTTGCGGGCAATCTGCAAAATGCAGCGATTGTTGCGGTACTGGGCCTGCTGTGCGCCGTTATCTTTATCAGTTTTATGGTGCAGAGCAGCGGCAAGCGCTGGCCGACGGGCGTCATGCTGATGGTGGTTGTGCTGTTTGCCTTCCTCTACTCATGGCCTATCCAGGCGCTGTTGCCGACCTATCTGAAAACCGAGCTGGCTTACGATCCTCACACGGTTGCAAATGTGCTGTTCTTTAGCGGCTTTGGCGCGGCGGTTGGCTGCTGCGTGGGCGGTTTTCTTGGGGACTGGTTGGGTACGCGCAAAGCCTATGTTTGTAGCCTGCTGGCCTCGCAGGTGCTGATTATTCCGGTGTTTGCAATCGGCGGCACTAACGTCTGGGTATTGGGCTTACTGTTGTTTTTCCAGCAAATGTTAGGGCAGGGGATCTCCGGGATCTTACCGAAGCTGATCGGCGGTTACTTCGATACCGACCAGCGTGCGGCGGGACTGGGCTTTACCTACAACGTCGGTGCGCTTGGCGGGGCGCTGGCACCGATCATTGGTGCATTGATCGCGCAACGTCTGGATCTGGGTACTGCACTGGGATCGCTCTCTTTCAGCCTGACGTTTGTCGTGATCCTGCTGATTGGCCTGGATATGCCGTCACGCGTTCAGCGTTGGCTGCGCCCGGAAGCGCTGCGTACTCATGATGCCATCGACGGCAAACCGTTTAGCGGGGCCGTGCCGTTTGGCGGCGACAAAAGCGCCTTTGTAAAAACAAAAAGTTAATCCGTTTGCCCGGCCCTGCGCCGGGCAATAGTCATAAGGGAATAAGCATGTCGTTACTTGAACAACTGGATATCAAGATTGCTGCGAACGGCGGGCTGATTGTCTCCTGCCAGCCTGTTCCTGACAGCCCGTTAGATAAGCCGGAAATTGTTGCGGCAATGGCGCTGGCCGCGGAACAGGCTGGTGCGGTGGCGTTGCGCATTGAAGGGGTGGAAAACCTGAAGGCGACCCGGGCGGTCGTTTCGGTGCAGATTATCGGCATTCTCAAACGTGACCTTGATGACTCTCCGGTACGCATCACCGCATATCTGGAGGATGTTGATGCGCTGGCGCAGGCAGGCGCTGACATCATCGCCATCGACGGTACCGATCGCGTACGTCCGGTACCTGTAGAAACCTTACTGGCGCGTATTCATCATCACCAACGCCTTGCGATGGCTGACTGTTCGTCCATGGCGGATGGCATGGCCTGCCAGAAACTCGGTGCCGAAATCATTGGCACTACCCTTTCTGGCTATACCACGGCAGAAACGCCCGAAGAGCCGGATCTGGCTCTGGTGAAGTCTTTAAGCGACGCCGGTTGTCGGGTGATTGCCGAAGGACGTTACAACACGCCAGCGCAGGCCGCCGGGGCGATGCGTCATGGCGCATGGGCGGTGACGGTCGGCTCAGCCATTACCCGGCTGGAGCACATTTGCCAGTGGTACAACACGGCGCTTAAAAAGGCGGTGCTATGACCACGCTGACGATTGATATCGGCGGCACGAAACTTGCCGCCGCACTGGTGGACGCTGATTTGCAGATCCGCGAACGCCGTGAGCTGCCTACGCCAGCCAGTAAAACGGCAGATGCTCTGCGGGAGGCGTTAAAAGCGCTGGTTGAACCGTTGTCCTCACGGGCGAAGCGGGTGGCGGTGGCTTCGACGGGCATTATCCGTGAGGGAAGTCTGGTGGCGATAAATCCGCAGAACCTGGGCGGGCTGATGCACTTCCCGCTGGTGCAAACGTTAGAAGAGATAACGGGGCTGCCAGCGCTTGCGGTCAATGATGCCCAGGCCGCCGGATGGGCGGAATACCATGCGATCGCCGGTGAAATCCGCGATATGGTTTTTATTACCGTCTCAACCGGGGTTGGCGGCGGTGTGGTCAGTAACGGCAAGCTGCTTACCGGAACGGGTGGCCTTGCCGGACATCTGGGCCATACGCTTGCCGATCCTCGCGGACCGGTTTGTGGCTGCGGGCGTGTTGGCTGCGTGGAGGCTATCGCCTCCGGACGCGGGATCGCCGCGGCAGCGCAGGACGAGCTCGCCGGTTGCGATGCGAGAACGATCTTTGCGCGAGCGGCTGAGGGGAACGTGCAGGCGCGCGGACTGATTCAACATTCTGCGCAGGTGCTGGCGCGCTTAATCGCCGATGTAAAAGCGATAACCGACTGCCAGCGCGTGGTGATCGGCGGCAGCGTGGGGCTGGCAGAAGGTTATCTGGGGCAGGTACAACACTATCTGGCTCAGGAACCGTCGGTGTATCACGTGGAACTGAGTGCGGCACATTACCGGCATGATGCCGGGTTACTGGGCGCCGCTTTACTGGCTCATGGAGAAAGATGATGATAGTGGGTGAAGTTCGAACGCTTCCCGATGCCGGACTGCATCCGGTGCTGGAAGAGGCGCTAACGCTGGCGCTGGCTGTCCGGCCACAGGAGAAGGCGCCTGGCTGTTATGAGTTACAGGGCGACAATATCTTTATGAACGTGATGCAGTTTGCCACGCAACCCTCTGCGCAGAAGAAAGCAGAACTGCACGAGCGATACATCGACATTCAACTGCTGTTAGCGGGGGATGAGCAGATTTATTACGGGCTGGCGGGTTCCGCGCGTCAGTGCGAAGAGATGCATGTTGAGGATGATTACCAGCTATGCCGGGAGATTGCTGGCGAGCAAAGGATCACGCTGAAACCGGGGATGTTTGCGGTTTTTATGCCGGGCGAGCCGCATAAGCCGGGCTGTGTGGTACAGGCTACGATGGACATCAAAAAGGTGGTGATCAAGGTGCGCGCCAGTTTATTACATACCTGACGATGAGAGCGATGGTGTCGGATGGCAAGGCTTGCGCCATCCGACACAGGATATTACAACTTAGCGCTTAAACGTCACCGCTTCCGGCTGCGTCAGATGCAGCGTCGTTTGGCTCGGCACAGTCTCGGCAATGATTCGCCCGTGACGAATGGAATAACGTGCAGGCGTCTGGCGACGAACCGCGTCAAATCCATTCTCTGCCGGTAAAATCACCAGGTTCGCGGAATTCCCCACGCTCAGACCGTAGTCCTGCAGGTGCAGGGTTTTCGCGCTGTGGGTGGTGATCAGATTCAGGCCATCGTTAATTTGTCCGTATCCCATCAGCTGGCACACATGTAACCCCATGTGCAGTACCTGCAGCATATTCGCGGTGCCCAGTGGATACCACGGATCGAAGACATCATCATGGCCGAAGCAGACGTTGATCTCCGCCTCCAGCATCTCTTTGACGCGTGTGACGCCGCGGCGTTTAGGATACGTGTCAAAGCGCCCTTGCAGGTGAATATTCACCAGTGGATTCGCAACAAAGTTAATGCCGGACATTTTCAACAGGCGGAAAAGACGGGAAGCATACGCGCCGTTATAGGAGTGCATTGCCGTAGTATGGCTGGCGGTCACGCGCTCGCCCATATTGTCGCGATGGGCCAGCGCCGCGACGGTTTCAACAAAGCGTGATTGCTCATCGTCAATTTCGTCACAGTGCACGTCGATAAGTCTGTCGTATTTTTGCGCGAGGGCGAAAATTTTGTGCAACGACTCCACGCCATATTCACGTGTAAATTCAAAGTGGGGGATCGCACCAATGACGTCGGCACCCAAACGCACGGCTTCCTCTAATAACGCTTCACCGTTGGGATAAGAAAGAATGCCCTCTTGCGGGAACGCGACAATCTGCAGCTCTACCCACGGAGCGACTTCTTGCTTCACCTCCAGCATGGCTTTCAGCGCCGTCAGCGTAGGGTCGGAAACGTCAACGTGAGTGCGGACATACTGGATGCCGTTGGCCATCTGCCATTTAAGAGTCTGCATGGCGCGCGCTTTTACGTCATCGTGAGTGAGCATTGCCTTACGTTCGGCCCAGCGCTCAATGCCTTCAAATAACGTACCAGACTGATTCCAGCTCGGCTCCCCCGCGGTTTGCGTGGTATCCAGGTGGATATGTGGCTCAACGAACGGTGGGATTGCCAGGCCACCTTCGGCATCAAGCACTTCACCCTGCGGCAACGTAGCTGCGTCCTGAGCCTCAATTCGGCTGAAGCGTCCGTTTTCAACCGTGAGCTGCCACAATCCTTCGCGTCCCTGTAAACGCGCCTGACGAATGGTGATGTTATTATTCTGCATGGCTGACCTCTGGTGATTTAGCAAGGCTGCGATTGAAAAGTGGGTTCAGCAGGATATAGCTGAATACGCCGCCGAGTACGGCGTTGACGGGCACGATACCGGGAATATAGTGACCGGCGGCAATGCCCAGTGCAACGGACAGGATAGCTATCCAGTTTACGGAAATAAATTGTGCTTTGCTGAAGTCGGCATATCGGCGATGGTTCAGCAGATAGTCGGCGATAATCACTCCACCAACTGGAGGAATCGCTGCCGACAAAAATGTCAGCCAACCGACAAAGTTATTGTAAAGCCACAGCGCGCACAGTGTGCCGATAATACCGTTAGCCACCGACAGCGAACGGCTGGAAAGGCCGGTAATATTGGCAAATCCCAAACCTGAAGCGTAGAGCGCATTGTCGTTGGTGGTCCAGATATTCAGGCCGAGCACCACAATCGCGGGCAGCAGCAGGCCCTGAGCAATCATCACGTCAGAGATGTCCGCCTGTCCAACAGCGGCGGCGCCCGCAGCGCCGAAGATAAACATCAACGAGTTGCCAAGGAAAAATGCCACCATGGCAATCAGTACCGCACCTTTGGCGTTGCGGCCAAAGCGGACAAAGTCGGCGGTTAACGTGCCTGCGCTGATAAATGAGCCGACCACCAGCGCCAGTGCGGTGGAGAAATTCAGCGGTGTCTGCGGCACTATCGCTTTTAAATGGTCTAAACCGCCGACATCGCTCACCGCCAGCCAGACGGAGTAGCTGCCAAGAACGACGATGGCTGGTACGGCGATGATAGATAAAACGGTCAGCGCCGAGATGCCAAAAAAGATAGTCAGGGTCATCAACAGACCGGAAACCGCAATCAGAATATTGACGTCAATCCCCGTCGCTTTGCCAACCGGGATAGCAAACATGGCCACACCAACGCCAAACCAGCCTACCTGGGTACCGCCTAAGAGCAGTGAGGGAAGCCATGAACCTTTCAAACCAAATGAGTAACGTGCCAGAAGGTGGGTTGAGAGCCCTGTTTTTGCGCCAATAAAACCGAGAAATGCAGTGTAAATACCGAGGAGAAGATTACCGAAGAGAACTGCCAGGAAGAAATCATTATAGGAAAGACCGGTACCGAGTGTGCCACCGGTCCACATACTGGCGGAAAAAAATGTGAGTCCCAACATGACAAACGTTAGTGGAATCACGCCCTTCCGCGCCGCCAGAGGGACGGGGCCCTGGCTATAATTGTTGTCCTGCGACACAACGCCTCCATGAATTTTGCCCAAAAAATCCGCCGCATAATATACAGTTCTCAGAATAAAGCAAACGTTTCCGTATGTTTTTTTAGTTCTCTTTCACGGTGTTGATAGAGGGGAGGGGCAGATGCGAGGAATCTGGCATCTCATCAGCGTTTGAAGATGAGATGCCAGAAGACGCTTACTTACACTTCCAGGTAGTTCAGGATGCCGTCAGCTGCCTTACGACCTTCGGCGATGGCGGTGACGACCAGGTCGGAACCGCGCACGATGTCGCCACCAGCGAAGATTTTCGGGTTGCTGGTCTGGAAGGCGTTGTCGCTACCTTCCGGCGCGATTACGCGCCCCTGTGAGTCCAGTTCGACGCTGTGTGTTGCCAGCCACGCCATGCTGTGCGGGCGGAAACCAAATGCCATTACCACCGCATCAGCCGGAACAACGTGCTCAGAACCCGCGACGATCTCCGCGCGACGACGGCCCTTCGCATCCGGTTCGCCCATTTCGGTACGCGCCATTTTCACGCCGCACACTTTGCCGTTAGCATTCACTTCAATCCCCAACGGCTGGACGTTGAACTGGAACTCGACGCCCTCTTCACGCGCGTTTTTGACTTCGCGTCTGGAACCCGGCATGTTCTCTTCATCACGGCGATAAGCACAGGTCACATGCGTGGCTCCCTGACGAACAGAGGTACGCACGCAGTCCATCGCGGTGTCGCCACCGCCAAGAACGACCACACGCCTGCCTTCCATACTGACAAACGGTTCGTCAGTCGTCTCGCCAAAGCCCATGATCTGTTTGGTGTTGGCGATCAGAAACGGCAGCGCATCAAACACGCCATCGGCATCTTCGTTTTCCAGCCCGCCACGCATTGACTGATAGGTGCCAACGCCAAGGAAGACGGCATCATACTCTTTCAGCAGGTCGTCGAGCTGCACGTCGCGGCCGACTTCAGTATTGAGTTTGAACTCAATACCCATGCCGGTGAAAATTTCGCGACGACGGGTCATCACTTCTTTCTCCAGCTTGAAGGCCGGAATACCGAAGGTCAGCAGGCCGCCGATTTCCGGGTGACGGTCAAAGACCACCGCTTTCACGCCGTTGCGGGTGAGCACGTCGGCACAGGCCAGACCCGCCGGTCCCGCGCCGATAATCGCCACGCGTTTGTCGGTCTGGCGAACGCCGGTCATGTCCGGACGCCAGCCCATCTCGAACGCCTTATCGTTAATATAGCGTTCGATGTTGCCGATGGTTACTGCGCCGAACTCGTCGTTCAGGGTACAGGAACCTTCACACAGCCGGTCCTGCGGACAGACGCGCCCGCACACTTCCGGCAGGGTGTTGGTCTGATGAGACAGCTCGGCTGCTTCAAAAATACGTCCCTCGTTGGCGAGCTTCAGCCAGTTCGGAATGTAGTTATGCACCGGGCATTTCCACTCGCAATACGGGTTGCCGCAGGAGAGGCAGCGATCCGCCTGGGCTTTTGCCTGGCCTTCGGAAAACGGTTCGTAGATTTCTACAAACTCGATTTTGCGAATCTTCAGCGGCTTCTTCGGTGGATCAACGCGCTGCAGGTCGATAAATTGGTATACGTTCTGACTCATTGCTACTACCCCTTACTGCGCCTGCACGCGCAGCTCAGCTGCGCTACGACTACGGTGGCCCAACAGTGCTTTCACATCACTGGACTTCGGCTTGACCAGCGCAAATTTGGCTGCGAAGACTGACCAGTTAGCCAGGATCTCTTCACCACGCTGGGAACCGGTATGTTGCACGTGTTCGGTGATCAGGCCACGCAGATGCTCTTCGTGGATCGCCAAATCGTCGACGCTCAGCACCTCCACCAGTTCCGGGTTCACGCGCTTACGGAACTCGCCATCTTCGTCCAGCACGTAGGCGAAACCGCCCGTCATACCCGCGCCGAAGTTAACGCCTGTTTTTCCGAGGATGCAGACGATACCGCCGGTCATATATTCACAACCGTTGTCGCCAATGCCTTCCACGACGGTGATCGCCCCGGAGTTACGTACTCCAAAACGCTCTCCCGCACGTCCTGCGGCATACAGACGACCGCCGGTCGCGCCGTACAAACAGGTGTTGCCGATGATGCTCGCCTCATGGCTACGGAAAGCAGAGCCAACCGGAGGACGCACTGCCAGCAGGCCGCCCGCCATGCCTTTACCGACATAGTCGTTGGCATCACCGGTCAGATACAGCTCCACGCCGCCTGCGTTCCACACCCCGAAGCTCTGTCCCGCCGTCCCGCTGAAGTGGGCGGTAATCGGATCCGCCGCCAGCCCCTGGTCGCCGTGGATCTGAGCGATATAGCCCGACAGCGATGCGCCAACGGAACGGTCGGTGTTGCGAATATCGAACCAGAAGGTTTTACTCTGGCGCTCGTCGATAAACGGCTTCGCCTGTTGCAAGAGCTGTGTGTTCAGCACGCCGTTGTCGAACGGTGGATTGTTCTCAGTGCAGTACAGCGCTTTACCGGGATGAGGTTCAGCGGTTTCCAGCAGGCGAGACAGCTCCAGCTTCTGCTGTTTCGCAGTAAACCCTTCCAGCTCTTTGAGCAGGTCGGTACGGCCAATCAGATCCACCAGCCGCGTGACACCCAGCTCCGCCATCAGCTCGCGAACTTCGCGGGCGATAAACTCAAAGTAGTTGGTCACTTTGAACGGCAGACCGTGGTAATGATTTTTACGCAGTTTGTCGTCCTGAGTCGCCACGCCTGTTGCGCAGTTATTCAGGTGACAAATACGCAGGTATTTACAGCCCAGAGCCACCATTGGACCGGTACCAAAACCGAAGCTTTCCGCACCGAGAATCGCCGCTTTGATAATGTCCACGCCGGTTTTCAGGCCGCCGTCCACTTGCAGACGAATCTTGTGACGCAGGCCGTTGGCGACCAGCGCCTGCTGCGTTTCCACCAGCCCCAGCTCCCACGGGCAGCCCGCGTATTTTACCGAGGAGAGTGGGCTTGCCCCGGTACCGCCGTCGTAACCGGCAATCGTAATCAGGTCCGCGTAGGCTTTCGCCACGCCGGTTGCGATGGTACCGACGCCTGGTTCAGAAACCAGTTTGACGGAGATCATCGCTTTCGGATTGACCTGTTTGAGGTCAAAAATCAGCTGCGCTAAGTCCTCGATAGAATAGATATCGTGATGCGGCGGCGGGGAGATCAGCGTGACGCCCGGCACCGAATAACGCAGTTTGGCGATGTACGGGGTGACTTTGTCACCCGGTAGCTGACCGCCTTCACCCGGCTTCGCGCCCTGAGCGACTTTAATTTGAATCACGTCGGCGTTGACCAGATATGCCGGAGTGACGCCAAAGCGACCGGAGGCCACCTGCTTAATGCGCGACACTTTGTTCGTACCGTAGCGCGCCGGGTCTTCACCGCCTTCGCCGGAGTTGGAGTTACCGCCGATGCTGTTCATGGCTTCTGCCAGCGCTTCGTGTGCTTCCGGACTCAGTGCGCCGATAGACATCGCAGCGGTATCAAAACGTTTAAACAGTTCACTTGCCGGTTCGACTCGATCGATGCTGACAGCTTCGCTGCCCGGTGTGATAGCCAACAGATCGCGCAGCGTCGTAGCCGGGCGTTCGTTGACCTGTTTTGCGTATTCCTGATAGTCGCTGTACTCGCCGCTCTGTACTGCCTGTTGCAGGGTGCGCACCACGTCCGGGTTGTAGGCGTGGTATTCGCCGCCATGTACATATTTCAGCAACCCGCCCTGGGCGATTGGCTTACGGGCCAGCCACGCGCGTTTGGAAAGATTCAGCAGATCCTGCTGGAAGTCAGCAAAGCCAGCGCCGCCGATGCGGCTAACCACGCCCTGGAAGCACAGATTTACAACGTCATCATGCAGGCCAACCGCTTCAAACAGTTTTGAGCAGCGGTAAGAGGCGATGGTCGAGATGCCCATTTTGGACATGATTTTGTACAGACCTTTATTGATGCCGTTTCGGTAGTTCAGCATCACGGTTCGATAGTCTTTGGCAATTGCCTGGGTGTCTATCAGACGTCCCAGCGTTTCGTACGCGAGGTACGGATAGATTGCCGTCGCGCCGAAGCCCAGCAGTACGGCAAAGTGATGCGGGTCGCGGGCGCTTGCGGTTTCAACGATGATATTGGCATCACAGCGTAGGTTCTGTTCCACCAGGCGCGCCTGCACTGCGCCAACCGCCATCGGTGCCGGAACCGGCAGGCGGTTCTTGCCAATGTTACGGTCTGAGAGGACCAGCAGTACGGTACCGCTGCGTACCATCTGTTCGGCGGTATCGCACAGCGCTTTCACCGTCTCTTCGAGCGTGGTTTGCGTCGTATCGAAGGTGATATCAAGCCGGTCGGCGCGGTAATGTTCCTCTTTCATCGTCGTAAGCTGGGTGAAATCGGAATACAGCAGAATTGGGGATTTAAAGGTCAGGCGGTGCGCCTGGCCTTCCGCTTCGCAGAACACATTCATCTCACGGCCAATGCTGGTGGCCAGCGACATGACGTGCGCTTCACGCAGCGGGTCGATTGGCGGGTTGGTCACCTGCGCGAACTGCTGACGGAAGTAGTCGTAAATAATACGTGGCTGGCTGGAGAGCACGGCGAACGGGGTATCGTCACCCATTGAACCGACCGCCTCCTGGCCGTTTTCACCCAGAACACGAATAACCGAATCCAGCTCTTCCGCACTGTAGTTAAACTGTTTCTGGTAGCTGGCGAGGGTGTCGTCATCCAGCTCGCGGCTACCCACCTGGTCGTCAGCCAGATCTTCGAACGGCACCAGACGGCGGACGTTTTTCTCCATCCACTCTTTGTACGGGTGGCGGCTCTTAAGGTCGTCATCGGTTTCGGCTGAGTGCAGAATGCAGCCCCCGCGGGTGTCGATCACCATCAGCTCGCCCGGGCCAACGCGGCCTTTTTCTACCACTTCGTCAGGCTGGTAATCCCAGATCCCCACTTCTGAGGCGCAGGTAATGAGCTTGTCTTTCGTGATCACGTAGCGGGCCGGACGCAGGCCGTTACGATCGAGGTTACAGGCGGCAAAACGTCCGTCGGACATCACGATACCCGCCGGACCGTCCCACGGCTCCATATGCATAGAGTTAAAGTCAAAGAAGGCACGCAGATCCGGATCCATATCCGGGTTGTTCTGCCAGGCCGGTGGGACCAGCAGGCGCATGGCGCGGATGATATCCATCCCGCCCGCCAGCAGCAGCTCCAGCATGTTATCCATAGAGCTTGAGTCGGAGCCGGTTTCGTTGACGAACGGCGCCGCATCGTGCAGATCCGGGATTAAGGGGGTCTGGAATTTATAAGTACGGGCGCGTGCCCACTGACGGTTACCGGTAATGGTGTTGATCTCGCCGTTGTGCGCCAGATAGCGGAACGGCTGCGCCAGCGGCCAGCGCGGTACGGTGTTAGTAGAAAAACGCTGGTGGAACAGACAAATGGCTGATTCCAGACGCAGATCCGCGAGGTCCAGGTAGAAGCGCGGCAGATCCGCCGGCATACACAGACCTTTATAGATGTTGACCAGGTTCGACAGGCTGCAAACGTAGAAATCTTTGTCTTCCTGCAAACGTTTTTCGATACGGCGACGGGCGATAAACAGACGTCGCTCCATATCGCGTGGACGCCAGCCCGCAGGGGCGTTTACGAAAATTTGCTCAATACGCGGCAGGGAGGAGAGGGCAATTTCACCAAGAACGCCTTCATTGGTTGGTACATTGCGCCAGCCAACAATCGACAGGGTTTCCTGTTGCAGTTCTTCTTCTACAATACGACGGGATGCGGCGGCCTGCTCGGGATCTTTGTTCAGGAAGATCATTCCGACAGCGTAATTTTTGGCTAAACGCCAGCCGCGCTCTTGTGCAACGATGCGAAAAAAACGGTCTGGTTTTTGTAACAGCAGGCCGCAGCCGTCGCCCGTTTTACCATCAGCGAGGATTGCGCCACGGTGCTGCATGCGGGCCAGTGCGTGTATGGCGGTACGCACTACCTTGTGGCTAGGTTCGCCTTCTATGTGGGCGATCAGGCCGAAACCACAGTTATCCTTCTCAAGGGATTTATCGTACAACATATCAGTGAACCTCCCCAGGCTCTGCGGACACCTCTCCGACACCGTTTGCGCACGGGCACACCAAGAGCATGGCGACGGGGTTTGCGTGTCATACGCTTACCTCGCATTCGCCCTCTTTAATTCCGTTTCGCGTAGGTCAAACAAGTTTGAGGACTTGCTTCAGAGGGAATCTCAATTACTGCATAAATATGATGAGCACACTGCTCATCCAGAAAGCTTCCAGCGGATTTCCAACTTATCGGGAATCTATACACAGGTCAAATGACACGCTTATGAGTGCGAAAATGTGCTGTATATCTCTTATCTTTTTGAATGTATTGAAAATGATGAGATTTTTATATTGATTTAACGGCGGGAAAACGCAGCGGAGAGTGTGATCTGTCTCACTATCATAAAGCCATGTTAGCGCTTATCTCCCCTTTATTCGCGCTGAGACATAGCATTTTATGCTGGTTTAAGTAGAACAGTCATTTCATGATACTGTTTTTGCGCTCAACGCGTCAGAAGATAAAAAAAATAGCTGAAGATAAGGAAAAGTCATTGGCGTTGTTTTGAATGAAATGGCGTTTATTTTGATTGATTATGCAATTGATAAAAGCCTGCCGTGGCGATTGATCCAGGTCATCGCCGACAAGGGCTAAAAATGGCAGGCTTTGGCCTCTTTTCAAGGCGCGGTCTATCAGATTATGCAGTTACAGAAATTAGTCAATATGTTTGGTGGCGATCTTTCTCGTCGTTACGGGCAAAAGGTTCATAAACTGACGCTGCACGGCGGGTTTAGCTGCCCAAATCGCGACGGCACCATCGGGCGTGGCGGCTGCACTTTCTGTAACGTCGCCTCTTTTGCCGATGAAGCGCAGCAACATCACTCCATTGCAGAGCAGCTCGCTCATCAGGCGCACCTGGTCAATCGCGCCAAACGTTATCTGGCCTATTTCCAGGCCTATACCAGTACCTTTGCTGAGGTGCAGGTCCTGCGCTCCATGTATCAGCAGGCAGTGAGTCAGGCCAGTATCGTCGGTTTGTGCGTCGGGACGCGGCCCGACTGTGTACCGGATGCGGTACTCGATCTGCTCTGCGAATATAAAGACCAGGGATACGAAGTGTGGCTGGAGCTGGGATTACAGACTGCCCATGATAAAACCCTGCATCGTATCAACCGTGGACATGATTTTGCGTGTTATCAGCGCACCACCCGCCTTGCCCGCGAACGGGGGCTGAAAGTCTGTTCACATCTGATAGTCGGTTTGCCGGGAGAAGGGCAGGGCGAATGTTTGCAGACGATGGCGCGCGTTGTGGAGACCGGCGTGGACGGTATTAAGCTGCATCCGCTGCATATCGTTAAGGGCAGCATTATGGCGAAGGCGTGGGAAGCGGGCCGACTTAGCGGAATTGAGCTGGACGACTACACCATCACCGCCGGTGAGATGATCCGCCATACGCCGCCGGAAGTCATTTTCCACCGCATCTCTGCCAGCGCGCGTCGCCCGACGCTGCTCGCTCCGCTATGGTGTGAGAACCGCTGGACGGGGATGGTTGAACTCGATCGCTATCTGAATAAGCATGGCGTGCAGGGCTCCGCATTGGGTCGTCCCTGGATTTCCCCCTCTGTGTGCTGAATTCATCGGAGGAGGTGATGCCTTCTCCTTCCTTTTCTCCCCTCTCTGAACAAAATCTGTGATTTACATCACGATAGTGAATATTGGCTTGGTTAATAATACTAGTATGGTAGGTGAGTGTTAATTATAACGTCTTAATCTGGGTGGTTTTGTATGCAAATGACGATGCGCTGGTTTGGGCCAGAAGAAGATAAGGTAACGCTGGAACATATCCGGCAGGTGCCAGGGGTGGAAGGCGTGGTTGGCGCGCTGTATGACGTTCCCGTTGGCGAAGTCTGGCCGGTAGAGAAAATCGAGAGGCTGGTGAAGCAGGCTCATGATGCCGGACTGAAAATGGAAGTCATTGAAAGTGTTAACATTCATGACGACATCAAAATTGGTCTGCCTTCCCGAGAACGGTATATCGCCAACTATCAGCAGACCATCCGCAATCTTGCTCAATTTGGCGTTAAAGTGATTTGCTACAACTTCATGCCGGTTTTCGACTGGATGAAGACGGACATGAACTACGTCCTGCCTGATGGCTCACTGACGATGGCTTTTGAGAAAAAGGATATCGACAAGAGTCTGGAAGAGGTGGTGAAAGAGGTTCTGGAAAATTCGAATGGCTTTGCGCTACCGGGTTGGGAACCTGAGCGACTGGCGAAAGTCCAGGAGCTGTTTGTCAAATATAAAGACGTGGATGATAAGGCGCTGCGTGAAAATTTGGTGCATTTCCTGAACGCGGTGATCCCGGTCTGTGAAGAGGTGGGCGTGAAAATGGCGATTCATCCGGACGACCCGCCGTATTCTATTTTTGGTCTGCCGCGCGTGGTGAAAAACCGTGACGATCTGGACTGGATTTGCCGTGCGGTAGATTCTGAAGCAAACGGCATCACTCTGTGCACCGGTTCAATTGCGGAAGATCCCAGTAATAATGTGTATGAGATTCTGGCTGAATTTACGCGCCGCAAGCGTATCCACTTTGCCCATGTGCGCAATATTAAGCTCATTAAAGATAAAGACTTTTATGAGTGCGCGCATCCGTCTGAATTTGGTTCTCTGGATATGTATAAAGTGATGCAGGCTTTATACGACAACGGTTTCAGCGGCTATATCCGTCCGGATCATGGTCGTTTCATCTGGGGCGAAACCGGTCGTCCCGGCTATGGGTTGTTCGACCGTGCGCTCGGCGTAACCTATCTGAAAGGTTTGTGGGAAGCGTTGGGTAAACGCTAGCTTCTCATAATCTTTTCCGGCTGACCCATCCCCTGGGTCAGCCACATAATATTATCCTTCCCGCATTTCTTGCACATTCTTCAACGTGCCGCTCAGAATTGAGTATTATTGTGCCAGGTTGTTGTGAAGGAACCCTCTAATGAAGCAAATCCGTATGCTGGCGCAATACTACGTTGATCTGATGATGAAATTGGGTCTGGTGCGCTTTTCTATGCTGTTGGCGCTGGCGCTGGTGGTGCTGGCCATTGTGGTGCAGATGGCCGTGACGATGGTTTTACATGGTCAGGTTGAGAGCATTGATGTTATCCGCTCCATCTTCTTTGGTTTATTAATCACGCCGTGGGCGGTCTATTTCCTGTCAGTGGTGGTGGAACAACTTGAGGAATCCCGGCAACGCCTGTCGCGACTGGTACAGAAGCTGGAAGAGATGCGCGAGCGCGATCTCAAACTTAACGTGCAGTTGAAGGACAATATCTCCCAGCTTAATCAGGAAATCGCCGAACGTGAGAAGGCAGAGGCGGAACGCCAGCAGACCTTTGAGCAGCTGAAGGTGGAAATCAAAGAGCGTGAGGAGACGCAGATTCAGCTTGAACAACAGTCCTCATTTTTACGCTCCTTCCTTGATGCCTCGCCGGATCTGGTTTTTTATCGCAATGAGGATAAAGAGTTTTCCGGCTGTAACCGGGCAATGGAACTCCTGACCGGTAAAAGTGAAAAGCAGCTGGTGCATTTAAAACCGGCGGATGTTTACTCGCCGGAAGCCGCGGAAAAGGTCATTGAAACCGATGAGAAAGTGTTCCGCCATAACGTATCGCTGACCTATGAACAGTGGCTGGACTATCCCGACGGGCGAAAAGCCTGTTTTGAAATTCGTAAGGTGCCATATTACGATCGCGTGGGTAAACGCCACGGGCTAATGGGCTTTGGGCGCGATATTACCGAGCGTAAGCGTTACCAGGATGCTCTTGAGCGCGCCAGCCGCGATAAAACCACCTTTATCTCCACCATCAGTCATGAGCTGCGTACGCCGCTGAACGGTATTGTTGGCTTAAGCCGTATTCTGCTGGATACCGACCTGACGGCCGAGCAGGAAAAATACCTGAAAACAATCCATGTCTCTGCGGTCACGCTGGGTAATATTTTCAATGATATTATCGATATGGATAAAATGGAGCGGCGTAAGGTCCAGCTGGATAACCAGCCGGTGGATTTTACCAGTTTCCTTGCGGATCTGGAGAATCTCTCTGGTTTGCAGGCCCAGCAAAAAGGGCTGCGCTTTATCCTCGAACCGACCTTGCCGTTACCGCATAAGGTGGTGACTGACGGTACGCGTCTGCGGCAGATCCTGTGGAACCTGATCAGTAACGCGGTGAAATTTACGCAACAAGGTCAGGTGACGGTGCGGGTGCGCTATGACGAAAGCCGTGTTCTGCACTTTGAAGTAGAAGACTCAGGCATCGGTATTCCGCAGGACGAACAGGATAAAATCTTCGCTATGTATTATCAGGTGAAGGACAGCAACGGCGGGAAACCGGCAACCGGCACCGGGATTGGTCTGGCGGTCTCTCGTCGCCTGGCGAAGAATATGGGGGGCGATATCACCGTCTCCAGCGAACAAGGGAAAGGTTCTGTCTTTACCCTCACGGTCCACGCTCCGGCCGTCGCGGAAGAGGTTGAAGATGCCTTTGATGATGACGAGATGCCGCTTCCGGCGCTGAATGTGCTGCTGGTCGAGGATATTGAGCTGAATGTCATCGTGGCGCGTTCTGTACTGGAGAAATTAGGCAATAGTGTGGATGTGGCGATGACCGGGAAAGCCGCACTGGAGATGTTCACGCCAGGTGAATATGACCTGGTGCTGCTGGATATCCAGTTGCCGGATATGACGGGGCTGGATATCTCCAGAGAGCTGACTCAACGCTATGCGCGGGAAGATCTGCCGCCGCTGGTGGCGCTGACTGCCAACGTTCTGAAAGATAAGAAAGAGTATCTGGATGCCGGAATGGATGATGTGCTGAGCAAGCCGCTGTCGGTGCCGGCGCTAACCGCGATGATCAAGAAGTACTGGGATACCCGAGACGAAGAGGAGAACACTGTGACACCTGAAGAGAGCAGTAAATCGCAAGCGTTGTTAGATATTCCCATGCTGGAACAATACATTGAGCTGGTGGGGCCTAAGCTCATCACCGATGGGCTGACGGTATTCGAGAAAATGATGCCGGGTTACTTAAGCGTGCTGGAATCTAACCTCACGGCGCGTGACAAAAAAGGCGTGGTTGAAGAGGGGCATAAGATTAAAGGCGCAGCCGGATCGGTTGGGCTTCGTCACTTACAGCAACTGGGTCAGCAGATTCAGTCACCGGATCTTCCTGCCTGGGAAGATAACGTAGCTGAATGGATTGAAGAGATGAAACAGGAGTGGCAACACGATGTCGCAGTGCTGAAAGCCTGGGTGGCAAACGCAGAAAAAAAATGACCCCGGATTAACCGGGGTGCGCGAATACTGCGCCAACACCAGGGAAATCGTGGCTGCGCCGTAAGTTATTATAAAGTTTTGCAAGGGCGCAGCTCTGGGTTTCATGTTTTTCAGGCCGCACGCAGAATAAGATAGCAAATCTTAAATGCTTTGTTACATGAATCAGTTAAATGTGTGAAGCATAGCATCCAAATCACAATTATTAATATGCTTCAGTAAGTTGCAAAGAGGACCATCACGATGAAAAAAATTGGCGTAGTGCTCAGTGGCTGTGGCGTATACGACGGCGCTGAAATTCATGAGGCCGTGTTGACGCTTCTGGCCATTGCCCGTAGCGGCGCGCAGGCCGTTTGTTTTGCGCCGGATAAACCGCAGGCTGACGTGGTTAACCACCTTACCGGGGATGCGATGGCGGAAACCCGTAACGTATTGATTGAGGCGGCGCGTATTACCCGTGGCGACATTCGGCCTCTCTCGCAGGCGGTTTCTGCTGAACTGGATGCACTGATTGTGCCCGGCGGCTTTGGCGCAGCGAAAAATCTGAGCAACTTTGCCGCTCAGGGGAGCGCATGTCTCGTTGATAAGGATCTCGCAGCGCTGGCGGTAGCCATGCACCAGGCGGGTAAGCCGTTGGGCTTTATGTGTATAGCACCAGCCCTGCTACCGAAAATCTTCAGCTTCCCGCTGCGTCTGACGATTGGCACAGAAATCGATACGGCGGAAGTGCTGGAGGATATGGGAGCCGAACATGTGCCGTGTCCGGTTGACGATATCGTGGTCGATGAAGAGAACAAGATAGTCACCACGCCTGCGTATATGCTGGCGCAGGATATTGCCCAGGCGGCAACGGGGATTGAAAAGCTGGTATCGCGCGTGCTGGTTCTGGCGGAATGAGAAAAGGGATTACCGGCTTTCTACGTCGTATTTTTGTCCGGGTCGTTATTGTTCTCGCCGTATTCTGGGGTGGGGGCATTGTATTGTTTAGCATGGTGCCGGTGCCTTTTTCGGCGGTGATGGCTGAACGACAAATTAGCGCGTGGCTGCACGGCGACTTTGGTTATGTGGCGCACTCTGACTGGGTCGGCATGGATGAGATCTCCCCGTGGATGGGGCTGGCGGTTATTGCCGCGGAAGATCAGAAGTTCCCCGACCACTGGGGATTTGATATGGCCTCCATTGAGAAAGCGCTGGCGCATAATGAACGCAGCGAAAATCGCATTCGTGGCGCCTCGACGCTTTCGCAGCAAACCGCGAAAAATCTCTTTCTCTGGGACGGCCGCAGTTGGCTACGTAAAGGGCTGGAGGCTGGCCTGACGCTGGGAATTGAAACGGTCTGGAGTAAGCGACGGATTCTGACCGTCTACCTGAATATTGCGGAGTTTGGCGACGGCGTTTTTGGCGTAGAGGCGGCGGCCCGGCGTTACTTTCACAAACCGGCAAGTCGATTAACGCAGTCGGAAGCGGCATTGCTGGCGGCGGTTCTGCCTAATCCTCTGCGCTTTAAAGCTAATGCGCCCTCAGGCTACGTGCGTAGCCGTCAGGCGTGGATTCTGCGTCAAATGCGGCAGTTGGGCGGGGAGTCTTTCATGGCTCGCAATAACTTACATTAAGTTTGCGGAAAGTCGCCGGAGGGGGATAACGTCTTCTCCGGCCGACAAACAACACCGTACCCGTTGGCCTGATAAGCGGAGCGCCATCAGGCATTGGGGACGAATCAGGCTTCGTGAGAGGACAGGGACAGTTTGTTTCTGTCTTTCGCCTGAGTCCCTTTTTCCAGCGCAACCGCCAGTGCTGGCTGGGCGATGAAACGCTGCCACAATCTTTCCTGCTTACGGTAGCAGAACCATTTTGACCAGGTTGCCAGCGGAATCAGCGTGCCTTCGCCGATGTTATCGCAGACGACCGGGATTACCTCCGACTCGCTGATACGATGGCAGAGAATATTCTGCGGCTTTAGCGTCATGGTGACGATATGGTTGTCACGCAGATAACGTTTGAGCTTTTTCAGCAATTGACGCAGGACGGCAATATCCTCTTTATAGCGACATTGCGCGGCAAATTCGGTCAGCGTTACGGACGGCTTTCCATCAAAATCGGCAATCACATCATAAACGTAGCCTGTGCCACAGTCCGTTTCCACCGTGCCGTAATAGCGTGGGATCCCGCTCCAGTCTTTCAGGTGGCGAGACAGGTGCGCGTAGTATTTCAGTTCACGGTTTGTCTCTTTCTCGCCGCCATCGCCTGCGTGGTAGACGATTTTAATGCAGCGTTGGGCATCATCCGGATGCGCGTAGCATTTACGATGTCGTCCGGTGCCCAGGGGAGTCTGGTCGGATAAACGGATCATGAGTTCTCCTGGAAATATTTTCTGACAATAATTCAGTATGAACTCTCAACTTAAACAAAACTTAAACGGGACTTCTTAAGGTTTTCCTAATGTTAGTCAGGGCCGATAAAGCGCACAAAATGTACAAGTATTCTCAGCGGAAATAAAAAAACGCCGGAAGGCGTTTTCTGGGGGATGGGGTGACGCGGCAAATGGGTTAAGGTTAGTCTTCGTCAAAACCCGAGTTGAAAAGGGCGATGACCGCAGCTAGTGCTTCAGCTTCCTGTGGCCCAGACGCCTCAATTTCTATCTGGCGGCCTTTCGCAGAATCCAGCATCAGGAGGGCAATCACGCTGTTGGCTTCGGCTTCGGTTCCTTCATCGTTTCGTAGCAGGACTTCAGCATCAAAACCCTGCATTAATTCAAAGAGCTTCATGGCTGGCCGGGCATGCATGCCCAGCTTGTTGGTGATTTCAACAGTTTGCTTGACGGTCATGTTTTGCGTTTTTCCAGCGTACGATGGCGCGACTGCACGTTTTTACCGCGTGAACGAAAGTAGTCCGCCAGCTGCTCTGCAATATACACCGAACGGTGTTTCCCGCCGGTACAACCGATAGCCACGGTAAGGTAGCTGCGGTTGTTAGTCTCCAGCATCGGTAACCATAGCTCAAGATAGCTGCGAGTCTGATAAATAAAATTGTGAACTTCTGTGTGTCTGTCAAGGAAGGCCGCGACGGGTTTATCAAGGCCAGTCATTGGGCGCAGTTTCGGGTCCCAGTGTGGGTTTGGCAGGAAGCGGACGTCGAAGACATAGTCGGCATCAATAGGAATGCCATGCTTAAAGCCGAAGGACTCGAATACCATAGTCAGTTCGCGCTCGCGTTTGCCCAACAGTCGGGTTCGCAGCATCTCCGCCAGCTCATGGACGGACATTTCCGATGTATCGACAATCAGGTCGGCGCGGGAACGGAGCGGCTCCAGCAGGTCGCTTTCCTTATCGATAGCGCTTTCCAGAGATAAGTTCTTGCTGGAAAGTGGATGCAGGCGACGCGTGTCGCTGTAGCGGCGAATCAGGGTGTTACGATCGGCGTCAAGGAACAGCAACTGTGGCGAAAACGCATCGGGCAGGTTATTCATCGCCTGTTCGAAAATTTCCGGCGACTCAGGCATGTTACGTACATCTATGCTGACGGCTGCAGAAATCTGGCGATCGGCAAGAGTACGAGCCAGATCGGGTAACAGTACAACGGGAAGGTTATCCACGCAGTAAAAACCCATATCTTCCAGCGCGCGCAGGGCGACAGATTTACCAGACCCTGAACGACCGCTGACGATCATCAGTACCATGTACTGTTTCTCCTCACCACGTCTAAACGGAATATTATTGGGGTGTTACACTTCATCCTGACCGCCTTCGGTGTCAGTGATGATTTGATACAGTTCTACATCGCTTTGCGCGGCGCGCAGACGACGACAGATGGTTTTATCCGCCAGACGTTTGGCAACCAGCGACAGCGTGTGCAGATGCGTTTTGGTTTGATCCGCAGGAACCAGCAGCGCAAACAGGAGATCGACCGGCTGGTTATCAATTGCATCAAAAGCAATTGGCGTTTCAAGCTGCACGAATACGCCCACGGCGCGCATCGTATCTTCCTCCAGCTTACCGTGCGGGATCGCGATCCCGTTACCGATGCCGGTACTGCCCATTTTTTCGCGCGTCAGGATGGCTTCAAACACCACTTGTGAAGGCAAACCGAGCTGTTTGGCCGCCAGTTCGCTGATAATTTCCAGCGCTCGTTTTTTACTCTGGCAGTGAACACCGCTGCGCGTACATTCCTGGTTAAGTACACTACTTAGTTGTAGAGTCGTATCGTTATTTATCATAATTTCACCTAAGAACCTGGCCCATCAACAGGATGGAACAGATTCGGAGCGCTAACTGTACAAATGGCCTGTTGTGTCATACAACAGGCCGTCCTGCACCCGCTAACTGCCCGGACAATTAATGTTGTTTCAGTTTATCTTTGTGCTTTGTTAGCTGTCTTGCCAGTTTATCAATCAAACCATCAATGGCGGCGTACATGTCCTGGCCTTCCGCGCTGGCGTGAATTTCACCCCCGTTCACATGCAGTGTGGCATCCGAGATATGGGTCACTTTCTCCACTTTCAGCACAATATAGACCTGATTAATCCTGTCAAAATAGTGTTCGAGTTTAGCGAACTTGGTATTAACAAAGTCACGCAGGGCTTCTGTGATCTCGACGTTGTTTCCAGTGATGTTGAGCTGCATAGTGTCTTCCTTATCGGTTGGGTCAAACCAGCTGTTTGCGCTGATTCGACGGCGGAATGGATAAAGACTCTCGGTACTTCGCAACGGTACGGCGCGCCACCATGATACCCTGTTCTGACAGCATCGACGTTAGCTTGCTGTCGCTCAGCGGTTTCGCGGGGTTTTCCGCCGCAATCAACTTCTTTACCAGCGCACGGATTGCGGTGGAGGACGCTTCGCCCCCACCTTCAGTGTTAACGTGGCTGGAGAAGAAATACTTCAGTTCAAAAATGCCGCGTGGACTGTGCAGATACTTCTGCGTGGTCACACGGGAAATGGTCGATTCGTGCATCTCGACGGCCTGGGCAATATCCGCCAGCACCATCGGTTTCATAAATTCTTCACCCTGGTCAAAAAAGGCCTGCTGCTGCTCCACAATGCAGCGACTTACGCGCAGTAGCGTATCATTACGGCTTTCCAGACTTTTGATCAGCCACTTCGCATCCTGTAAATTACTGCGGATGTACTGACTGTCGGCGTCATTACGCCCACCGTTGCACATGGCGGCGTAGTGTTGATTGATTTGCAGACGCGGAATACTGTCGCCATTGAGCTCCACCGTCCAGTGACCGTTATGCTTTCGAACCAGTACATCCGGAATAACATACTCAGGCTCGCCGGTCTGGATGGACTGGCCGGGTCTGGGATCGAGCGACTGAATAAGATTGACCGCCTCTTTCAGCACTTCTTCTTTCAGGCGGGTTACTCGCATCAGGCTGCGGAAATCATGGTTAGCCAGCAGATCGAGATGATCGCTGATGATCAACTGCGCTTCTTCAAGCCAGGGCGTGGATTTATCAAACTGAGAGAGTTGGATCAGCAGGCAGTCGCGAAGATCCTTTGCCGCCACGCCAACGGGATCGAAACGTTGAATACGTTTGAGCACCGCTTCGACCTCATCGAGGCCGATCTCTTCGTCGCCCATGCTTTCGAGGATGTCATCCAGGGTTACGGTGAGATAGCCGGTTTCATCAACCGCATCAACAATCGATGTGGCAATGGCGCGATCCGTATCGGAGAAGGGCGTCAGTTGCATCTGCCACATCAGGTAATCCTGCAAAGACTGGGTAGTTTCACCCTGATAAACCGGTAGCTCATCGTCAATATAATCGCCGCTGGTGCCGGACGGTGTCCCGGCAGTGTAAATCTCATCCCAGCTGGCATCGAGGGGCAGCTCTTCCGGCATCTCTTTTTGTTCGAGCGCGTCTGCGGTATCCAGCGTCTCGCTGTCCTGAGTTTCGCGGGTGTCAATTTCGTCGTGAAGATCGGTTTGCTCAAGCAGGGGATTGCTTTCCAGTGCTTGCTGAAGTTCTTGCTGAAGTTCCAGCGTGGACAACTGCAACAGACGGATCGCCTGTTGTAGCTGAGGCGTCATCGCCAGCTGCTGGCTAAGCCTGAGTTGCAAACCTTGCTTCATATTCAGAATCGTTTTCTCCCGCTACGACGTTGTGAGCTTCTACCCTATCAGAGTCTGAAGTCTTCCCCAAGATATACGCGTTTGACGTGCTCGTCCTGCAGGATTTCGGTCGGTGTGCCGTGGGCTATCAGGTGTCCCTGGCTCACGATGTATGCGCGCTCACAAACGGCCAACGTTTCACGGACGTTATGGTCGGTGATCAGAACCCCAAGCCCGCTGTCGCGCAGGTGCTCGATGATGCGTTTGATGTCGATAACGGAGATAGGGTCAACACCGGCAAAGGGTTCATCAAGGAGAATGAATTTGGGGTTCGCCGCCAGCGCGCGGGCGATCTCCACACGACGGCGTTCCCCGCCGGAGAGGGACTGCCCCATGTTGTCGCGCAGGTGCTCAATATGGAACTCTTCCATCAGTTCGTTAGCACGATCTTCACGCTGCTCGCTGGAGAGATCGTCACGGATCTGCAGTACGGCCATCAGGTTATCGTAAACGCTCAGGCGGCGGAAAATAGAGGCTTCCTGCGGCAAATAACCAATGCCGCGGCGCGCGCGCGCGTGCAGCGGCAGGAGACTGATATCTTCGTCATCGATGATGATGTTGCCCGCGTCGCGCGGCACGATACCAACAACCATGTAGAATGTCGTGGTTTTACCCGCACCGTTAGGGCCAAGCAGACCGACAATCTCTCCGGACTTGACGGTCAGACTGACATCTTCCACCACGCGACGGCCCTTGTAGGCCTTCGCCAGATTCTTTGCAGTTAATGTTGCCATAACGAATTAGTTACCCTTCTTTTGTGCCGGGGCCTGGTCTTTGTTTTTGTCCTGCAGCTGCGACGGTACCAGAACCGTGGTCACGCGCTTACCTTTTTCACTGAAAGCCTGCATTTTCTGCTCTTTCACCAGATAGGTGATCTTGTCGCCGGTGATATTGCTGTCAAGCTGTTCCAGGTAGGCGTTGCCGGTGAGCACAACGAAATCTTTAGCCAGTTCATAATGCATTTTCGACGCGTGGCCTTTTACCGGCTTGCCGTTATCCTGCATCTGGTAAAACGTTGCCGGGTTACCAAAACCGTCAATCACCTCTTTGCCCTGCTCGCCGCCCGGACGGGTGACGATCACTTTGTCGGCATTGATTTTAATGGTGCCCTGAGTGACAACGACGTTGCCGGTGAAGGTCACCACGTTGCCCTGCATATCCAGGGACTGCTGATCCGACTCAATATGGATCGGCTGTTCGGTGTCACCGGTCATGGCGAACGCCGGAATGCTGGCGGCCAGAAGTGAGCTGGCAAGCACAAGCTTAAGGCTGAGTTTGTTTGTTTTGAATTTCATAGGAGGTTCTAACCTTTTCAATCAGCTCGGCGTTCTTGCTGCGTAAGTTGCCGCGCATTTTCAGTCCGCTGGAGTTAAATGTTGTTCCGTATAACGTAACGAGGTCCTCAGAGGTAACATCCTGCGTCACCAGGTTGATCTGCGCGTTATCGGTGGTAATTCTGCGTAGTTGGGCATCAGGCACCAGGGCGTTGACCTCAACGTGACCATACAAATACAGCATCCGATCGTCGGTTAACCTGGCTTTATCGGCCTTGATCGACCATGTCGGCACTTTATCCTTATCAAAGGTGGTTAGTACCGGCTGGGTAAACCACGAAATGGCCTGATCGGAATAATACTCAACATGCTGTGCAATCAGGCGATAATTCAGTGCGCCTTCCGGGCTGTACACGACGGTATCCGTATGTTCGCTCTTATAGGTTGGATCGCTGTTGTTCACGACCACCTGGGCAGCGTCATCTTTATCGGCCAGATTAATACCGATCAGCACCAGGACGGCCAGTGAAAGCACAATGATAACCCAACGTCTGGCTTTACTCATATCGATTGCCCTTTGGCCTCATCAAGCTTGCCCTGCGCCAGTAATAATAAATCACAGACTTCACGGACGGCGCCGCGTCCTCCGGCAATTTGTGTCACGTAATTTGCGCGCGGGATTAACAACGGGTGTGCATCCGCCACGGCGATGCTTAAGCCCACTTTTTCCATCACCGGCCAGTCGATCAGATCATCGCCGACATAGGCGACATTTTCCGGCGAGATACCCAGCTTGTTGAGTAAATCGCTAAACGCGACAAGCTTATCGGACTGCCCCTGATAAAGGTGGGCGATCCCGAGCGTGGCACAGCGATCTTCTACAAGTTTAGCCTTTCGTCCGGTAATAATGGCAACTTCAATACCCGATGTGAGCGCACAACGAATGCCGTAACCATCGCGGACGTTGAAGGCTTTCAGCTCTTCACCATTGTTGCCCATATAAATCAGGCCGTCAGACAAAACGCCATCCACATCCAGGATCAGCAGACGGATATTCTCTGCCCTGGCGATGACTTCTGTGCTGACGGGACCATAACAGGTCGCAAGCGACGCACCTGCTTTACTCATTTCTTTTATCCTTGAAGTTCTACACTACGCCTGCACGCAGTAGATCATGCATATGTAACACACCGAGCAAATGGTCGCCATCAGCAACCATGACCGAAGTGATATGGCGGGACTGCATTAAGTTCAGAGCATCGACGGCGAGAATGCCTGGGCGTACGCGAATTCCCCCCGGCGTCATGACGTCGGCAATGCCAAGCTGGCGTACGTCGACGCCCATATCAAAGACGCGACGCAAATCACCGTCAGTGAAGATACCGTCGATCTTCATTGCATCATCGCAAATTACGGTCATACCAAGATTCTTGCGGGTTATCTCCAGCAGCGCATCGCGCAGGCTGGCCTCTTTGCTGACATGCGGAATTTCATCACCCGTATGCATAATATCGTTAACACGCAGCAAAAGCTTACGACCCAGTGCGCCGCCGGGATGCGATAACGCAAAATCTTCGGCGGTAAAGCCACGAGCCTTGAGCAGCGCAACGGCAAGCGCGTCGCCCATCACCAGCGTGGCGGTGGTGCTACTGGTCGGCGCAAGCCCCAGCGGGCAGGCCTCCTTCGGTACTTTAACACACAGATGCACATCTGCCGCACGCGCCATACTGCTTTCCGGTCGACCCGTTATACAAATCAGCGGCACCTGCAAGCGTTTCAGAACCGGGATTAACGCAGCGATCTCACTTGATTCGCCGGAGTTTGAAATCGCAATCACCACGTCCTGCGGCGTGACCATACCCAGATCGCCATGGGCAGCTTCGCCGGGATGGACGAAAAAAGACGAGGTACCGGTGCTGGCAAATGTCGCGGCCATTTTTCGGCCGATATGCCCCGATTTCCCCATACCCATTACGACTACTTTTCCGGTACACCAGAACATCTTTTCACATGCCAGGGTGAAAGCCTGGTTGATGTATTGATCAAGCTCCGCCAGGCCTTCACGTTCAATTGCCAGGACCTCTTTGCCTGCTTGCTGAAAGTCAAAACCCGGTTGCAACTCTAAGTGCGACATAATGCGTTTCCAGTTATCCAACGAGTAGTGGCGATAGCCAATACAACATCGCCAGCCATACGACAAAACCGCCAGTCAGCAGCACACCCGTGCCGCGACCTGCCTGACGCGGACGGCGCCAGCAGAGTAATGCAAAAATGATGCTCACCAGCAGCATCACGCTATAATCTCGGGTGAAGGCCAGCGGATTCACAACGCCTGGAGAAATCAGTGCCGGAAGTCCCAGAACGATCGCGATATTAAAGATGTTTGCGCCAATAATATTACCGACAGCGATATCATTCTCGCCCTTACGTACCCCGGCAATGGCCGTCGCCAGCTCCGGCAGACTGGTACCGATAGCGATAACCGTCAGGCCGATAGTCAGTTCACTCATCCCAAAGTAGTTAGCCAGCACGGTGGCATTATCTACCACCATACGCGTTGCCATGGGCATGATGATGAGCGCAATACCCAGCCACAAAAAGGCGACCGGTAAACCGCCTTCGCGCGGGAGTTCCGCCAGCTGTTCCCGGGTAAGGCTGTCGTTGCCTTGCCGCTCGGCTATCCGCGCGATTTTAACAATGAACAGCAGCCATAGCACGGCAAGAAGCAGAAGAAAGATACCATCGCTACGGGTCAGTTGTCCGTCGTAGAGTACGGAACCGGCCACGACGCTAACGATTAACATTAACGGCAGTTCACGGCGCAGAACATCAGAATGCACGGTAAATGGCCGTATTAAGGCTGTCAGCCCCAGAATGAGCAGGATATTGGTAATGTTGGAACCTATTGCGGTACCTACGGCCAAATCAAGCTGTCCGTGCAGCGATGCGGCAACGGAGACGATAATCTCCGGTAGCGAGGTTCCGATACTGACGACCGTCATACCGATAATAAGCGGTGGAATACCCAACGTTCGACAGAGGATAGATGCAGCAAACACCAGACGGTCGGCACCGTAGACCACTAATAGTAAACCAATAATTAACAGCGCCGTTGCCAGAAACATCTAAAGTCCTTTCATAGGGTATACTCGCCGGTTCGCGGGAGGAAACATCAGGAAACCGTAGCGAATTCTTAATTTTGACTTTATGCGACTAAAAAGTAAAACAAATGCCAGCTTTCGCTAACCCGCGCGGGTAATATTCTGTAAATATACTGGGTTCAAGGTTAAATTGAACGCCAAACTCTGTGAGTACTGAAGCGACAGTAAAGGATGAATCAATGGGTGAGTCTGCGGCGAATCTCGTCGATATGCGTGACGTCAGCTTTACGCGTGGCGACCGCTGCATTTTCGATAACATCTCCCTGACGGTGCCGCGTGGCAAGATCACTGCGATCATGGGGCCATCGGGCATCGGCAAAACCACGCTGTTACGCCTGATTGGCGGTCAGATCCCGCCAGATAAGGGAGAGATTCTGTTTGATGGCGAGAATATTCCGGCGATGTCCCGCTCGCGGTTGTATACCGTACGCAAGCGTATGAGCATGCTGTTCCAGTCGGGTGCGCTGTTCACCGATATGAACGTGTTTGATAACGTCGCCTATCCGCTGCGCGAGCATACGACATTACCTGCGCCGCTGCTGAAAAGCACGGTGATGATGAAGCTGGAAGCCGTAGGGCTGCGCGGAGCGGCGAAATTAATGCCGTCAGAACTGTCTGGCGGGATGGCCCGAAGGGCCGCGCTGGCGCGTGCGATTGCGCTGGAGCCGGATCTCATCATGTTTGATGAACCGTTTGTCGGGCAGGATCCAATCACCATGGGCGTGCTGGTTAAGCTGATTTCAGAACTTAACAGCGCGCTGGGCGTCACCTGCGTGGTGGTTTCTCACGATGTGCCGGAGGTGCTTAGCATCGCGGACTACGCTTATATCATGGCGGATAAGAAGATTGTGGCCCACGGTAGTGCAAAGGATCTGCAGGAAAATGCCGATCCGCGCGTCCGTCAGTTTCTGGATGGCATTGCCGATGGGCCGGTTCCGTTCCGCTATCCTGCGGGCGATTATCATTCTGATTTACTCGGAACAGGGAGTTAAGCCACTCATGCTGTTAAATGCACTGGCAGGGCTGGGACACAAGGGGATTAAAACCCTCAGAACGTTCGGGCGTGCCGGGTTAATGTTATTCAATGCGCTGGTCGGCAAGCCGGAATTTCGCAAACATGCGCCGCTGTTGGTACGCCAACTTTATAATGTGGGCGTGCTGTCGATGCTCATTATTATTGTGTCTGGCGTATTCATTGGCATGGTGCTGGGGTTACAGGGTTATCTGGTTCTGACCACCTACAGTGCGGAAACCAGTCTGGGCATGCTGGTGGCGCTTTCGCTGTTACGCGAGCTGGGGCCGGTAGTCGCTGCGCTGTTGTTTGCCGGACGCGCTGGTTCGGCATTAACCGCTGAGATTGGCCTGATGCGTGCGACCGAACAGCTCTCCAGTATGGAAATGATGGCGGTCGATCCGCTGCGCCGGGTTATCTCGCCGCGTTTCTGGGCGGGGGTTATCTCGCTGCCGCTGCTGACAATCATTTTTGTGGCCGTTGGCGTCTGGGGGGGATCTCTGGTCGGCGTGAGCTGGAAGGGGATCGACGCGGGTTTCTTCTGGTCGGCGATGCAGAATGCCGTCGACTGGCGTCTGGATCTCGTGAACTGTTTGATTAAGAGTGTGGTGTTCGCCATTACGGTAACGTGGATTTCGCTGTTCAATGGTTATGATGCGATTCCAACCTCCGCCGGGATTAGCCGGGCAACCACTCGCACCGTTGTGCACTCGTCTCTGGCTGTTCTGGGCCTGGATTTTGTGCTGACCGCTTTGATGTTTGGGAATTGAGTTCATGCAAACGAAAAAAAATGAAATTTGGGTGGGGATCTTCTTGTTAGCGGCGCTGCTGGCGGCGCTGTTTATCTGCCTGAAGGCGGCCAACGTAACGTCAATGCGCACGGAACCGACCTACACTCTGTATGCAACCTTCGATAACATCGGCGGCCTGAAAGAGCGTTCACCGGTGCGTATCGGCGGCGTGGTTGTCGGGCGTGTGGCGGATATCTCGCTGGATCCAAAAACCTACCTGCCGCGCGTGACGCTGGATATTGAGCAGCGTTATAACCACATTCCGGATACCAGCTCGCTGAGCATTCGTACTTCTGGCCTGCTGGGAGAACAGTATCTGGCGCTGAACGTGGGCTTTGAAGACCCTGAGCTGGGGACGTCTATCCTTAAGGATGGCGGTACGATTCAGGACACCAAATCGGCAATGGTGCTGGAAGATATGATTGGTCAGTTCCTTTATAACAGCAACAATAAAGGGGATGACAATAAGAATTCTGGCGATGCGCCAGCTGCCGCTGAAGGCAATAATGAAGCCACTGCGCCTGCGGGCACGACGAAATAATTTCAGGAGAATCGACGTATGTTTAAACGCTTGATGATGATTGCCCTGCTGGTGATTGCTCCGCTGAGCGCGGCCACGGCGGCGGACCAGAGCAACCCGTATAAGCTGATGAATGAGGCGGCGCAAAAAACGTTTGACCGCCTGAAAAACGAGCAGCCAAAAATTCGTTCTAACCCGGACTACCTGCGTGACGTGGTTGACCAGGAGCTGCTGCCCTATGTGCAGGTGAAGTACGCCGGTGCGCTGGTGCTGGGCCGTTACTACAAAGACGCTACGCCTGCGCAGCGTGACGCCTACTTTGCCGCATTCCGCGAATACCTGAAACAGGCCTATGGTCAGGCGCTGGCGATGTATCACGGTCAGACTTATCAGATCGCGCCGGAGCAACCGTTGGGCGATGCGACCATTCTTCCCATCCGTGTCACCATCCTCGATCCGAATGGTCGTCCTCCTGTGCGCCTGGACTTCCAGTGGCGTAAAAACACCCAGACCGGGAACTGGCAGGCATATGACATGATTGCCGAAGGCGTCAGCATGATTACGACTAAACAAAATGAGTGGAGCGACCTGCTGCGTACCAAAGGTATCGATGGTCTGACCGCGCAGTTGAAATCTATTTCTCAACAGAAAATTACCCTGGAAGAGAAAAAATAATGACGCAGTTACTCAGCTGGACACGTGAAGGTGACAAGCTGGCGCTGGCGGGAGAGCTGGATCAGGACGTGCTTAACCCGTTGTGGGATGCGCGCGTCGAGGCGATGGAAGGGGTGACCTGTATCGACCTAAGTCAGGTCACCCGGGTTGATACCGGTGGCCTGGCGTTGCTGGTTCATTTGATCAATCAGGCGAAGATGCAGGGTAACAGCGTTTCGCTGCTGGGGGTAAACGACAAAGTTTACACACTGGCGCAGCTCTATAATTTGCCTGCTGACGTGCTTCCACGTTAATCTTTTCAGTACCTTACTTCTGAAAGCCCTGACTGTTTGAACACCGGGGCTTTTTGCTTATTTATGACAGCGCCACTTTGCTCTAAGATGTTGGGCTGTTTTCACTATCTGATGAATAAAGAGCCCATGGAAAATAATGAAATTCAGAGCGTGCTGATGAACGCACTCTCCCTCCAGGAAGTCCACGTCTCTGGCGATGGCAGTCACTTTCAGGTTATTGCCGTGGGCGAGATGTTTGACGGCATGAGCCGGGTTAAAAAGCAGCAGTCGGTTTACGCTCCGCTGATGGAATACATTGCGGATAACCGTATTCATGCTCTGTCGATTAAAGCGTATACCCCAGAAGAATGGGCGCGCGATCGTAAACTAAACGGTTTTTGAGCTACGGGTGATGCACCGGTAGCGAATATGAATTCTTAACAGAGAACAGAATAATGGATAAATTTCGTGTTCAGGGGCCAACCACCCTCCAGGGCGAAGTCACAATTTCAGGCGCGAAAAACGCCGCACTGCCCATCCTTTTTGCAGCCCTGCTGGCAGAAGAGCCAGTAGAAATCCAGAACGTTCCGAAACTGAAGGACGTTGATACGTCAATGAAGCTGCTAAGCCAGCTTGGCGCGAAAGTTGAGCGTAATGGTTCCGTTCACATTGATGCCCGCGACGTTAACGTCTTCTGCGCGCCGTACGAGCTGGTGAAAACCATGCGTGCGTCTATTTGGGCGCTGGGCCCGCTGGTTGCTCGTTTCGGTCAGGGGCAGGTTTCACTGCCTGGCGGCTGCACTATCGGCGCTCGTCCGGTTGATCTGCACATTACGGGGCTGGAACAGCTGGGGGCAACCATCAAGCTGGAAGAGGGCTATGTGAAGGCGTCCGTTGATGGCCGTCTGAAAGGTGCGCATATTGTGATGGATAAAGTCAGCGTTGGCGCGACGGTAACCATTATGTGTGCCGCTACGCTGGCCGAAGGCACCACCGTCATCGAAAATGCGGCACGTGAGCCGGAAATCGTTGATACGGCTAACTTCCTGATTGCGCTGGGCGCGAAGATTACCGGTCAGGGAACCGATCGTATTACGATTGAAGGTGTTGAGCGTCTGGGCGGCGGTGTTTATCGCGTGCTGCCAGACCGCATTGAAACCGGCACCTTCCTGGTGGCCGCTGCAATCTCTCGCGGGAAAATTATCTGCCGTAACGCCCTGCCAGATACGCTCGATGCCGTACTGGCCAAACTGCGTGATGCCGGCGCAGATATCGAAGTCGGTGAAGACTGGATCAGCCTCGACATGCACGGTAAGCGTCCGAAAGCGGTAAACGTGCGCACTGCGCCGCATCCGGCGTTCCCGACCGATATGCAGGCTCAGTTTACCCTTTTAAACCTGGTAGCAGAAGGAACGGGTTTTATCACCGAAACCGTGTTTGAAAACCGCTTTATGCATGTGCCTGAACTGAGCCGTATGGGTGCGCATGCGGAGATCGAGAGCAACACGGTGATTTGTCATGGTGTGGAAAAACTCTCCGGCGCGCAGGTGATGGCGACAGATCTGCGTGCGTCAGCGAGCCTGGTGCTGGCAGGATGTATCGCGGAAGGCACCACGGTAGTGGATCGTATTTATCATATCGATCGCGGTTACGAGCGTATCGAAGATAAACTGCGTGCGTTGGGTGCGAATATTGAGCGTGTGAAAGGCGAGTAATCGTTCCGGTAGCCCCATTGTCGATGACGAGGGGCTACCGCTTCAGTGTGTCTTTTCTGCTATTCGCTTCTTTCTCTTGGTGCTCTCATCAGTCGCGTTCTGTCGATGAATTCATGCGTTTTAGGATCGTGATAACGCGATGGCCAAATCACCCAGGGTTCCGTTCCTAACGCTTTTGCTATAATTAATTCTCCTTTTGGCCACGGTCGCGTTAACGCATTTGCCAGCGTTGATGAACTTAAGCCATTCCGGCGTGACTCTGCGGCCATTGATGTCCCTCTTTTGCGTAATCCGGCGATGATGTCAGCCGGGTGCCAGTCAATGAGTTTGCTCTCCATGTTTCCCTTGCTCCTTCAGATCATTCACTTTCGATTTGGACAGTTATCCTGCGAATAACACTATAACTCTCTGAGAAGGAATGTTCTAAAAGGTTCGTGTAAAGTTCATGGATATTCAGAATAAGCCAGGGAAAGACTGTTTATATACCAATGTAGACGGCAATAAGAGTGGAGGGGTTATACGGTTTATTTGAATTTTCAGGAATCATCCCGCGCAGGGCGCGGGATGGCAAAGAAGAAATTAGCGAT
Source organism: Citrobacter amalonaticus (assembly GCF_002918555.1). Lineage (GTDB taxonomy): Bacteria > Pseudomonadota > Gammaproteobacteria > Enterobacterales > Enterobacteriaceae > Citrobacter_C > Citrobacter_C amalonaticus_A. The sequence continues at coordinate 84,816 of NZ_PQMB01000007.1, read as the reverse complement.
CGCGTTGTACGGCGATATGCGCAAGGCCAATCAATGCTTCGCGCCACGGAGTATCAGGGAGAACCTGAAGCGCCTCAATCGCTTTATCAGCCTCTTCTTCTGCGCGCTGGCGCGTCCATTCCAGCGAACCACAGGCGTTCATTGCTTCCAGAACAGGCTCCAGAAGATGCCGACCGCTTCCTTGTTCAATGGCGCTACGAATCATCTGTGCCTGTGCAGGCGTGCCGTTACGCATCGCATGTAGCAGTGGCAGCGTAGGTTTGCCCTCATTGAGGTCATCGCCCACGTTTTTACCAAGATGCTCGCCATCTGCGCTGTAATCCAGCAGATCGTCAATCAGCTGGAAAGCCGTACCGAGGTAGCGACCATAATCTTGCAGTCCTTTTTCCTGCGCGGCGCTACAGCCAGCAAGAATACCGGAGCACTGCGCGGCCGCTTCAAACAGGCGTGCCGTTTTGCTGTAAATCACTCGCATGTAGTTTTCTTCAGTGATGTCCGGGTCATTGACGTTCATCAACTGTAAAACTTCACCTTCAGCGATAACGTTCACCGCTTCAGACATCACCTCCAGCACTTTTAGCGAACCGAGACTGGTCATCATCTGGAAGGCTCGGGTATAGATAAAGTCACCGACCAGTACGCTGGCCGCATTGCCAAACGCCGCATTGGCCGTTGCTTTTCCACGCCGCATATCTGATTCATCCACAACGTCGTCATGTAACAGGGTCGCGGTGTGGATAAACTCGATTAAGGCCGCAATAGTGACGTGCGCATTGCCCTGATAGCCGACAGCGCGTGCAGCCAGTACTGCTATCATTGGGCGGATGCGTTTTCCGCCACCGCTAACAATGTAATACCCTAACTGGTTGATCAGCTGGACGTCGGAATTGAGCTGTTTAAGGATTGTCGCATTGACTCCCGCCATATCTTGCGCGGTTAACTCATTGATTTTTTCTAAATTCATCGCAAAAGCCGGGCTTTTAGCCCCGTTTACCTCACGATACATCAAGGCAACTTAGGGTTTAGGGTTAGAAATATAGACTGATTGTACTGAAAAAACGCCGCAGATAAACGTTACCATACGCGTTGTGGTTTTTTTCTTCATGTATTGCCAGTAGCTCTTGTCAAAGGCTCGCGTTTTGCGTAATATTCGCGCCCTATTGTGAATATTTATAGCGCACTCTGAATCATTGAAAAGGTGTGCGCGGAAGCGGAGTTTTTTATGTACGCGGTTTTCCAAAGTGGTGGTAAACAACACCGAGTAAGCGAAGGTCAGACCGTTCGCCTGGAAAAGCTGGACATCGCAACTGGCGAATCTATTGAGTTCGCTGAAGTTCTGATGATCGCAAACGGTGAAGAAGTCAAAATCGGCGTTCCTTTCGTTGATGGCGGCGTAATCAAAGCTGAAGTTGTTGCTCACGGTCGTGGCGAGAAAGTTAAAATCGTTAAGTTTCGTCGTCGTAAACACTATCGTAAGCAGCAGGGCCACCGTCAGTGGTTCACTGATGTGAAAATTACTGGCATCAGCGCCTAAGACCTGAGGAGAGATTTAAATGGCACATAAAAAGGCTGGCGGCTCCACTCGTAACGGTCGCGATTCAGAAGCTAAACGCCTGGGCGTTAAGCGTTTCGGTGGCGAATCCGTTCTGGCGGGGAGCATCATCGTTCGTCAACGTGGTACCAAATTCCACGCGGGTACGAACGTAGGTTGCGGTCGTGACCACACTCTGTTTGCTAAAGCAGACGGTAAAGTGAAATTCGAAGTTAAAGGCCCGAACAACCGTAAATACATCAGCATCGTTGCTGAGTAAGTTTTTCGTGGTCCGGTAACGGATTAAAGCCCCGCAACGTGTTGCGGGGCTTTTTACATTGAAAACCCGGAAAATTTTCTTGTAGGGAAAACGGGCATGAAGCAGCAGGCTGGCATTGGTATTCTTTTAGCGCTCATCACCGCAATGTGCTGGGGGGCTTTACCAATTGCAATGAAGCAAGTGCTGGAGGTGATGGAACCTCCGACCGTTGTCTTCTACCGCTTTTTAATGGCGAGTATCGGCCTCGGAGCGATCCTTGCGGTTAAAAGAAAACTTCCACCGCTGCGTATTTTTCGCAAGTCGCGTTGGCTGGTGTTGCTGGCGATTGCGACAGGTGGGCTTTTCGGAAACTTCATCCTGTTCAGCTCTTCTCTGCAATATTTGAGTCCGACAGCCTCGCAGGTTATCGGCCAGCTGTCGCCGGTGGGCATGATGGTCGCCAGCGTATTTATCCTGAAGGAGAAAATGCGTGGTACGCAGGTAATTGGCGCACTCATGCTTCTGAGTGGGCTGGTGATGTTCTTTAATACCAGTCTGATCGAGATCTTTACCAAACTGACCGATTACACCTGGGGTGTGATTTTTGGCGTCGGGGCGGCGACGGTCTGGGTGAGCTATGGTGTCGCACAAAAGGTGTTATTGCGGCGTCTGGCATCACAGCAGATCCTGTTTTTACTGTACACTTTATGTACGATGGCGCTGTTGCCGCTGGCGAAGCCAGGGGTGATATCGCAGCTTAGCGATTGGCAGCTCGCATGTTTGATTTTCTGCGGGCTGAATACGCTGGTAGGATATGGCGCCCTGGCAGAAGCGATGGCGCGCTGGCAGGCAGCGCAGGTTAGCGCGTTAATCACGCTAACTCCGCTGTTTACGCTGTTATTTTCAGATCTATTATCTATGGCCTGGCCCGATTTCTTCGCCAGACCGATGTTAAACCTTTTAGGTTATCTCGGTGCGTTTGTCGTGGTTGCGGGCGCGATGTACTCCGCCATTGGTCATCGTATTTGGGGCGGATTACGTAAGCATGAAACGGTGGTATCGCAACCCCGCTCAGGCGAATGATTTACGGAGAGTAAAATGAAGTTTGTTGATGAAGCATCGATTCTGGTCGTTGCAGGTGATGGCGGCAATGGTTGCGTCAGCTTCCGTCGCGAAAAATACATCCCGAAAGGCGGCCCGGATGGCGGTGATGGTGGGGATGGCGGTGACGTCTGGCTCGAAGCCGATGAAAACCTGAACACGCTGATCGATTACCGTTTTGAAAAATCTTTCCGCGCGGAGCGTGGTCAGAATGGCGCGAGCCGTGACTGTACCGGTAAGCGTGGTAAAGACGTTACGATTAAGGTTCCGGTGGGTACGCGTGTTATCGATCAGGGAACCGGTGAAACCATGGGCGATATGACCAGACACGGTCAGCGTCTGATGGTCGCGAAAGGCGGCTGGCATGGACTGGGCAACACCCGTTTCAAATCTTCCGTCAACCGTACTCCACGGCAGAAAACGATGGGTACCCCTGGCGATAAGCGCGATTTGATGCTGGAGCTGATGCTGCTGGCGGACGTGGGTATGCTTGGTATGCCGAATGCCGGTAAATCGACGTTCATCCGTGCGGTGTCTGCCGCAAAGCCAAAAGTGGCTGACTATCCGTTTACTACGCTGGTGCCGAGCCTTGGCGTTGTGCGTATGGACAATGAGAAGAGCTTCGTGGTTGCCGACATTCCAGGGCTGATCGAAGGCGCTGCGGAAGGGGCTGGGCTGGGGATTCGCTTCCTGAAGCATCTGGAGCGCTGCCGCGTACTCCTGCACCTTATTGATATCGATCCAATCGACGGTTCCGATCCGGTGGAAAATGCCCGTATCATTATTGGCGAACTGGAGAAATACAGTCAGGATCTGGCGTCCAAACCGCGTTGGTTAGTATTTAACAAGATCGATCTGCTGGACAAAGCTGAAGCGGAAGAGAAGGCGAAAGCTATCGCGCAGGCTCTGGGTTGGGAAGATAAATACTATCTGATCTCTGCCGCCAGCCAGCTGGGCGTGAAAGATCTCTGCTGGGATGTGATGACCTTTATCATTGAGAACCCGATTGTTCAGGCTGAGGAAGCGAAACAGCCGGAGAAAGTCGAGTTCATGTGGGATGATTATCACCGTCAACAGCTCGCTGAAGTTGAAGACGAAGCGGAAGATGACTGGGATGACGACTGGGACGAAGACGACGAAGAAGGCGTTGAGTTCATCTATAAGCGCTAATCACATTAAAAACCCCGGCCATGTTGCCGGGGTTTTGTTTCCAGGTTTCAGAAGGCCGGATAAGGTCGTTAGCGCTGCCATCCGGCAAACATACTCAGTTATTCTGATAAATATCCTTATACAACCGGCTTTCGAAGCGGACCAGCGGAATGCGGCGATTACGCTGATCGGCCGGCTCTACCGCATAACCAGACAGATACTGCACAAATGCCATGCGCTGACCGCTTGCCGTGGTGATGAAGCCTGCCAGGTTATAGACCCCCTGCAGTGAGCCTGTCTTCGCTGAGACCTTTCCATCCACGCCCGCCTGGTGCAAACCAGCGCGATATTGCAAAGAGCCGTCATAGCCCGCCAGTGGCAGCATAGAGATGAAGTTCAGCTCGTTGTCGTGCTGGGCGATATATTGCAGCACCTGCATCATGGTGGCAGGCGCAATCAGATTGTGACGAGAGAGACCCGAACCGTCGGCAATAATGGTGTTGCCAATATTAACGCCCGCCTGCTGACGCAGGATCTGGCGCACGGCATCAGATCCTGCGCGCCACGTACCTGGCACATTGAAACGCGCATGACCGATCATCCGGAAAACGGTATCGGCAATCATGTTGTCCGACTTTTTCAGCATAATCTTAAGCAGATCGTGCAGCGGTGCGGACTGCTTGCTGGCAACTACCGTTCCCGGTTCATTGACCAGCGTCTGGCGCAGCAGCGTGCCACTGTAACTAATACCTGCTTGTTTTAATTCATCTTTCAGGATGGCACCGGCGTAACTTGCGCCGTCCTGAATGGCGAAGGCGAGGGGAAGCGGATCGGCGCGCTGCGGCAGACACCCAGTGAGCGTGTAACGATTGAGATCCCCTGGAACCACATCCAGTTCACAATATTGCGCGTCCGCAGAGCCGCGCGGCAGCGTTCGTACCTGGCTGAACATGGTCACCGGATAGTAAGAGGCTACGCGAATAAAGGCTAAATCGTTCGGTTTTTGTGCGCTGTAAAGGGAGACGGAAAAGCAGTTCCGGTCGACAATTGCCGCCGCAGGCGGCGCGCTGAAACACTGGGTCAGGTCATTCCAGGGCCAGCCTGGCGCTTTATCATGGCTGGCAAAAATAGAGGTATCAATGAGGACATTGCCGGCTATTTGCGTGACACCCGACTTTTTCAGCGTTGCGACCATATTGCGAATATCCTGGCGTTTTAGCGTCGGATCGGCACCAAATCGCGCCACTAAGTCACCTTTTAAAACGCCACCTTCCACGCTGCCTTTTGTCTCAAGCGTGGTGGTAAACCGGAAGTCGGGTCCGAGCTGAATCAATGCAGCCAGCGCGGTGATGACTTTTTGCGTACTGGCAGGCAGCGCCATCTGCTGGCTATGATAATCAATAGCGGGAGCAGAAGCGCCGACCTTCTGTACCATCAGGGCAAGGTTTGCTCCGGCAGGGAGCTGATTGATATATTCGTCAACATTCGCGGCCTGGGCGCTGAACGTTATACTGGTAGTCAATCCGATGATAAATCTGGAAAATCGCATATTCTCGCGCTAACAACCTGGAAACAAGCCGTCATACTACGGCGCATCGCCCTAAAAAGTAAACGATGACCCATAGGGAACTCCAGGGTAAAATGAGTATCAAATTGAGAATTGTAGCTGACCTGGACCTTTCGCCCGGGTCGGTATTTTTTTGCTTCTGGTCCGGGTATGACGCCGTATGCGGACAGGCTTAACAGCCGGGGTGGAGAGCATCACCCCCAACAGGAATGTTCGAGAGGTATAACAAATGCAAGCTATTCCGATGACCTTACGTGGTGCCGAAAAATTACGTGAAGAGCTGGATTTTCTGAAATCTGTGCGCCGTCCTGAGATTATTACCGCTATTGCGGAAGCGCGTGAGCATGGTGATCTGAAAGAGAACGCGGAATATCACGCCGCGCGTGAACAGCAGGGGTTCTGCGAAGGACGCATCAAAGATATCGAAGCGAAACTGTCTAATGCGCAGGTTATCGATGTGACGAAGATGCCTAACAATGGTCGCGTGGTGTTTGGCGCAACGGTTACCGTTCTGAATCTGGATAACGACGAAGAGCAGACCTGGCGTATCGTGGGCGATGATGAAGCTGATTTTAAACAGAACCTGATTTCGGTAAATTCGCCTATTGCGCGCGGCCTGATTGGTAAAGAACAGGATGACGTTGTGGTCATCAAAACGCCTGGTGGCGAAGTAGAATATGAAGTGACAAAGGTGGAATACCTGTAAGAATTACCCAATACTCAATATGTTGATGTATTGTAAAGAAAGGAAAAAGGCCGCATTGCGGCCTTTTATCAACGAACAGAGCGTGGCATTTTGCTCCCCTGCTAGCGGAAAACTCCTCGTTTTACACAGATTTTGTGTTCGACTTTAGGATATTCTTAGCGCGGCAGCGAGATTTTACGTTCTTTCGTCGGGCGATACAGTACCAGCGTTTTACCGATGACCTGTACGTTACAGGCGCCGGTTTCGCGTACGATAGCTTCCACGATCAAGGTCTTAGTTTCGCGATCTTCCGAGGCGATTTTCACCTTGATGAGCTCGTGGTGCTCTAACGCTTGTTCAATCTCGGCCAGTACCCCTTCGGTCAAACCATTATTGCCAAGCAGAACGACCGGCTTGAGCGGATGTGCCAGACCTTTCAGGTGCTGTTTTTGTTTAGTACTCAGATTCATCGTATATTTTTGCTTACGTTGGGATTGAAAACGGGTCATTCTACCGCCATCTCCCATATATCGCCAAATAACTGCGTAGAAATTTACGTCACAGGCAAGCAACGATGACCCAGGACGGAAATGTTAAATGACAGGTAAGAAGCGTTCTGCCAGCTCGAGTCGCTGGCTTCAGGAACACTTTAGCGATAAATATGTTCAGCAGGCACAGAAAAAGGGGCTACGTTCCCGTGCCTGGTTTAAACTTGATGAAATACAGCAAAGTGACAAACTTTTTAAGCCGGGAATGACGGTGGTCGATCTCGGTGCCGCACCAGGAGGCTGGTCACAGTATGTGGTCACGCAGATTGGCGGGAAAGGCCGTATCATCGCTTGCGATCTTTTACCTATGGATCCTATCGTTGGTGTGGACTTTCTTCAGGGCGACTTTCGTGATGAACTTGTCATGAAAGCGCTGCTGGAACGCGTGGGTGACAGTAAAGTACAGGTTGTCATGTCCGATATGGCGCCAAACATGAGCGGAACACCGGCGGTGGATATCCCCCGCGCCATGTATCTGGTGGAACTGGCGTTAGAAATGTCCCGCGATGTGCTAGCGCCGGGTGGAAGTTTTGTAGTGAAGGTGTTCCAGGGCGAAGGTTTCGATGAGTACCTAAGGGAAATTCGCTCCCTGTTTACGAAGGTTAAAGTTCGTAAGCCGGACTCTTCTCGCGCACGTTCGCGTGAAGTGTATATTGTAGCGACCGGGCGTAAACCCTAACCAGCAGATTTCAGACGAAAGTTTGAAAGACGCTGGATATAGAGTATCCTGACGCTGTTTTTAACACAGTTGTAATAAGAGGTTAATCCCTTGAGTGACATGGCGAAAAACCTAATACTCTGGCTGGTCATTGCCGTCGTGCTGATGTCAGTATTCCAGAGCTTTGGGCCCAGCGAGTCTAATGGCCGTAAGGTGGATTACTCTACCTTCCTGCAAGAGGTCAACAACGACCAGGTTCGTGAAGCGCGTATCAACGGACGTGAGATCAACGTTACCAAGAAAGATAGTAACCGTTACACGACCTACATTCCGGTTAACGATCCGAAGCTGCTTGATAACCTGCTGACCAAGAACGTCAAGGTTGTTGGCGAACCACCAGAAGAGCCGAGCCTGCTGGCCTCTATCTTCATTTCCTGGTTCCCGATGCTGTTGCTGATCGGCGTCTGGATCTTCTTCATGCGCCAGATGCAGGGCGGCGGTGGCAAAGGCGCCATGTCGTTCGGTAAAAGCAAAGCGCGCATGTTGACGGAAGATCAGATCAAAACCACTTTCGCTGATGTCGCCGGTTGTGACGAAGCGAAAGAAGAAGTGGCTGAACTGGTTGAATATCTGCGTGAGCCGAGCCGTTTCCAGAAGCTGGGCGGTAAAATCCCGAAAGGCGTACTGATGGTAGGTCCTCCGGGTACCGGTAAAACCTTGCTGGCGAAAGCCATTGCGGGTGAAGCGAAGGTTCCATTCTTTACTATTTCCGGTTCTGACTTCGTGGAAATGTTCGTGGGTGTCGGTGCATCTCGTGTACGTGACATGTTCGAACAGGCCAAGAAAGCGGCACCGTGCATTATCTTCATCGATGAAATCGACGCCGTAGGCCGCCAGCGTGGCGCAGGTCTGGGTGGTGGTCATGATGAACGTGAGCAGACGCTGAACCAGATGCTGGTTGAGATGGATGGCTTCGAAGGTAACGAAGGTATCATCGTCATCGCGGCAACTAACCGTCCGGACGTTCTGGACCCTGCGCTGCTGCGTCCGGGCCGTTTCGACCGTCAGGTTGTGGTTGGTCTGCCAGACGTACGTGGCCGTGAACAGATTCTGAAAGTGCATATGCGTCGTGTACCACTGGCGCCGGATGTTGATGCGGCAATCATTGCCCGCGGTACACCTGGCTTCTCTGGTGCAGACCTGGCTAACCTGGTGAACGAAGCGGCGCTGTTTGCTGCACGCGGCAACAAACGTGTTGTCTCCATGGTTGAGTTCGAGAAGGCGAAAGACAAAATCATGATGGGTGCGGAACGTCGCTCCATGGTGATGACGGAAGCGCAGAAAGAATCAACGGCTTACCATGAAGCAGGACACGCGATTATCGGTCGCCTGGTGCCAGAACACGATCCGGTGCATAAAGTGACGATTATTCCGCGCGGTCGTGCGCTGGGTGTGACCTTCTTCCTGCCTGAAGGCGACGCAATCAGCGCCAGCCGTCAGAAGCTGGAAAGTCAGATCTCCACGCTGTACGGCGGTCGTCTGGCAGAAGAGATCATCTACGGCGCTGAACATGTTTCTACCGGGGCATCGAACGACATTAAAGTCGCGACTAACCTGGCGCGTAACATGGTGACCCAGTGGGGCTTCTCTGACAAACTCGGTCCGCTGCTGTACGCAGAGGAAGACGGAGAAGTGTTCCTCGGTCGTAGTGTCGCAAAAGCCAAGCATATGTCTGATGAAACCGCGCGTATCATCGACCAGGAAGTGAAATCGCTGATTGAACGTAACTACAATCGTGCGCGTCAGCTCCTGAATGAGAATATGGACATCCTGCACGCGATGAAAGATGCGCTCATGAAATATGAGACTATCGACGCTCCGCAGATTGATGACCTGATGGCTCGCCGTGATGTTCGCCCGCCGGCTGGCTGGGAAGAGCCAGGCTCATCTAATAACTCTGACAACAATGGCACGCCTCGTGCGCCGCGTCCGGTTGATGAACCGCGTACGCCGAACCCGGGTAACACCATGTCAGAGCAGTTAGGCGACAAATAAGTTACCGTTGTTGATGACTGCGTTTTTATTGAAAACCCTGGGGCTTGCTCTGGGGTTTTTTCTTATCAATTTGTACTCTAAATAATTCGAGTTGCGGGAAGGCAGCCTTCGGTGAGCGACAAATCCGCCGGGAGCAGATTTGAACGCTGCTCGCAGCGGCCCGGTACGGGGATGGGCCGAATAACAAAGCCAACGCATCAGCAACTTGAAGTATGACGAGTCTATACCAGGATGACACCATGAAACTCTATGCCCAGGGGACTTCACTGGATCTCAGCCACCCGCACGTGATGGGGATTCTCAACGTGACGCCAGACTCCTTTTCCGATGGCGGAACGCATAACACGCTGATTGAAGCAGTGAAACATGCCAATCTGATGATCAATGCCGGGGCAACCATCATTGACGTCGGAGGGGAGTCAACGCGGCCCGGCGCCGCCGACGTGAGCGTTGCAGAGGAGCTGGAACGGGTTATTCCTGTCGTTGAGGCCATTGCTCAACGTTTTGAAGTGTGGATTTCCGTTGATACGTCTAAGCCGGAGGTGATCCGTGAAGCCGCGAGAGTGGGTGCTCACATCATTAATGACATCCGTTCTCTTTCGGAGCCGGGGGCGCTCGACGCGGCGTCGGAGACCGGGTTGCCCGTCTGCCTGATGCATATGCAAGGGCAACCAAAGACGATGCAGGAAGCGCCGAAGTATGATGATGTGTTTGCCGAGGTGAATCGCTACTTTATTGAGCAAATAGCACGCTGTGAAAGGGCTGGCATCGCAAAAGAGAAATTGTTGCTCGACCCTGGATTCGGTTTCGGTAAAAATCTCTCACACAATTATACCTTACTGGCGCGTCTGGCTGAGTTTCATCATTTTAACCTGCCGTTGCTGGTAGGAATGTCGCGTAAATCAATGGTCGGGCAACTCCTGAACGTGGGGCCCTCCGAGCGTCTGAGTGGTAGCCTTGCCTGTGCGGTGATTGCCGCCATGCAGGGGGCGCAGATTATTCGTGTCCATGACGTCAAAGAAACCGTAGAAGCGATGCGTGTGGTGGAAGCCACTCTGTCTGCAAAGGAAAATAAACGCTATGAGTAATCGTAAATATTTTGGCACCGATGGGATTCGCGGCCGCGTTGGCGACGCCCCTATCACACCTGATTTTGTGCTGAAGCTGGGCTGGGCTGCCGGTAAGGTACTGGCACGTCATGGGTCACGTAAAATCATCATCGGCAAAGATACGCGTATATCCGGTTATATGCTGGAGTCGGCGCTGGAAGCGGGTCTGGCGGCAGCGGGATTATCAGCCTCCTTCACCGGGCCAATGCCCACGCCGGCAGTCGCATATCTGACGCGGACTTTCCGTGCCGAAGCCGGGATTGTTATCTCTGCATCGCACAACCCGTTCTACGATAACGGTATCAAATTCTTCTCCATCGACGGGACTAAGCTGCCTGATGCAGTTGAGGAAGCCATTGAAGCTGAGATGGAAAAAGAGATTACTTGTGTAGACTCTGCCGAGCTGGGTAAAGCCAGCCGCATTGTGGATGCTGCCGGGCGCTACATTGAGTTTTGCAAAGCCACTTTTCCGAATGAGCTGAGCCTGAGCGAACTGAAGATTGTCGTCGATTGCGCGAATGGGGCGACCTATCACATTGCGCCAAACGTTTTACGTGAGCTGGGGGCTAACGTTATTGCCATCGGCTGCGAGCCGAATGGCGTCAATATCAATGAAGAAGTCGGCGCTACCGATGTACGCGCTTTGCAGGCTCGTGTCGTTGCTGAGAAAGCCGACCTGGGTATTGCCTTCGATGGCGACGGCGATCGCGTGATCATGGTTGACCATGAAGGCAATAAGGTCGATGGCGATCAGATTATGTACATTATCGCCCGTGAAGGATTGCGCCAGGGCCAGCTGCGCGGTGGTGCGGTGGGGACGTTAATGAGCAATATGGGGCTGGAACTGGCGCTCAAGCAACTGGGTATACCGTTTGCTCGCGCGAAAGTTGGCGACCGCTATGTCCTGGAAAAAATGCAGGAGAAAGGCTGGCGTATTGGCGCGGAAAACTCCGGGCACGTGATCCTGCTGGATAAAACCACTACCGGTGACGGTATTGTTGCAGGTCTGCAGGTGCTGGCTGCGATGGTACGTAACCATATGAGTTTGCACGACCTGTGCAGCGGTATGAAAATGTTCCCGCAGCTGCTGGTTAACGTTCGTTTTACCGCTGGCAGCGGCGATCCGCTGGAAAATGAAAATGTGAAAGCGGTCATGGCCGACGTTGAAGCGGCATTGGGTAACCGTGGACGTGTACTGCTGCGTAAATCGGGCACTGAGCCATTAATCCGGGTGATGGTTGAAGGCGAAGATGAAGCGCAGGTCACTGAATTTGCTCACCGTATTGCGGACGCCGTGAAAGCGGTTTAACGCTTGTAAAGCGTCAGCGCCGGAGTCCTGGACTCCGGCATTTTTTTATTGTGCTGAAAGTGATTTTTTGCGTTGATGTTGCCAGAAATAGCCACCGGCCATTATCAGCACGAAGGCTGCCAGCCACGGTAAAACCGCCAGCAAATGCCCTGAACGTGCAAATGTCAGGACAATCATCAGCAACCAGCCACCCAGCATGGGAATAGCGGTACGTTTAACAATATCCACCGGTGATACGCCAGCGATCCCCGCAATGGCTATGATAACGCCGGCAATCGGCGATAACGTTCGACCAATACCCGCTGATAGCTGAATAGGCAGCATCATCACCGCAATGTCGCTCCCAATGTGGCGACTGATGTCGGGTACCATCGGTGCGAAAGAGAAAAACGCCGCATTACCGGAACCCATGAGTGCCGAAATTGCAAAGGTGATCAAGGTCATCAGCAGAATAATCGAGGCGGCACTGAGCCCAAATTCACCGGAAAGCGACAGAAGCGCGTCGACCGCACCAATAGCTTTCAGCCCGGCAGAAAAAACTTCACCAGCGATAATCAGCGTCACGACGGTGGCAAACACGCTGCCCATGCTGTCGAATACTTTTTGCACTCCCGCCATGACTTCACGCGCCTTCCGATGGCGGCAATACTCGCAAATCAACGTAATGGCGAGGCTTATCAGCACGGCGGTATCCAGGGTAATTTTGAGCGTACTAAACAGCAAATCGCTACATAACAACATCAATACCAGCGGTAGCATCGGCAGGAACAGCCAGGCCACCGGCGCAGAGGTTTCGTCGGTTGGCGTTAATGTTTGCATCTGCTGAGTCGCATCGTCCCCACTTTCCCGGCGATCGAAAAAGCGCTGTACAGCAATATGGAGCAGGGCAATGAAGAGAATAACGGGCACGACGATTGGAAGCTGGTCCTGGACGAAATAGTTCACGACCTCAATCCCCGCTGTTTTGGCGGCCAGTACAGAGTTGCCGGAACCCGGACCAAACTCAACTGCACAGGTACTGGCGATCACGGCTGCCACCGCGGCACGACTGCAACCCAGACGCGTCAGCAAAGGGTAAAGCGTTGCCATCAGTAGCAAGCCCAGTCCCGTGGCGCTGCTGATAAACAGAGACAGGAATTGCCCCAGTAATAGTGCCAGCCCGAGCAGCAGATAAGGAGAGTTCAGGCGCTGCAAAGGACGGGATGTGACCCGGACCAATACCTGGCTTGCGCCAATTGCTGACATATAGGTGGCAAAGCCGCCAATCAGCATTATTTGCAGTCCGAGACCACCGAGGCGAACGCTCAGGGTATCGCGAATAAACTCGAAAGCATCGAAAGGGCCAAATCCGGTGCTTTTTTTCACCAGGCCACTGAGCGTAGTCAGCCCGCTAAAATGTGCGATGAGCAGCAGCACGATCCCGGTCAACAGTAGCACAGATTGTGGGTGATACTTTTTCAGGATCAGGCGTCCAGCAAATACAATGGCGACCAGCGCCAGTAATAATGACATTTTTGCATCCTCACTCAAAATTACCGTTAACCAGACATTCACCATCACGCATTAACGGCTTGCCTGCGGAAAACAGATGCGCCAGTGAGAGATCGTTATTGAGAACGCAAATATCTGCCCGTTCTCCAGCGCAGAGCATACCGCCGGAAATACCCAAAGAACGTGCGACGTTTGCCGTCATCATCGAGATCGCCTGAGACACAGGAATGCCGACATCGATCAGGCGAGGAAGCAGGGTAAGATTACCTGCGACTGGAGCAGCACTTAATCCTTCAACAATTCCTTGAGCGTTAAAGCGCGGCACGCTGCCATTACCATCAGAGCTGATAGTAATGCGATCGGCCGGGACCTGAGCTTCCAGGGCGTGGAGAATGGCCTCTTCCTGAGGCATAAATCGGCTACCGCCAGACGTCACGTCAATATGACCACCGCGATGTGCGAAAGCGATAGCCTGTTCGAACAGCGACTCTGTTCTCGCAACATGGGTAGGCGAAATATGGTGGATCGGGATCCCTGCGTCACAAAGCTCAACAAGTTGCGACATTCCTTCCGGTAGATTACCGAGGTGGACATGCAGTAACCCTTTTTTACCAGCCAGCAGCGAGGCAACCCGGATATCGCTGACGATTCTCAACAACTCCTGGAAAGAGGGGTATGAACCACGGTGGTCGGCCAGGGCGATTTTGACGCCGAGAATTGCCGGGATAAAGGCCATATCATCGCGAATGGATCGCGTAATCGTCGGGCTGGGTAGCGCGTAGGCTCCGGTATGCATAAACGCGCGCAGCCCCTCAAGGTTAAGAGACTGCATTTTTGCGTAGAGATCTTTGGGGGAGCGAGAAATAGCATCGGTGCCAAGCACGCCGACGACCGTTGTAATACCGGCCTGAATCAGATCGCGCAATTTGACGGCGGGTGTCCGGCTGGCGAACCCGGCTTCACCGCCGCCACCGGTAAGATGGACGTGCTGATCGATAATACCCGGAATAACCCACTTACCCCGGCAATCGATGACGTCTTTGACGCCATCAACGCGTGAAATATCTTTTTCTACTGCCACAATACGATCGGCATGTATGAGCAGGGAGCAAAGGCCTAAATCTTCAGGTGAAAATACACGAGCATTGGTCAGTAAAGTAAACATATCAGTCCTGTCAATCGTCAAGAGGAGGGAGACTCGGCAGGTGAAACAGAATATTGTTGTTATAATGTCCACATTAAAGCCATTGCTATAAGTGTGACTATTTCCGATTTGTTATCGGTGGATACTGTTATGGAATGACGGAGAGTTTGACGTGGATTGTAAGTGGTTAGAAGATTTCCTGGCGCTGAGTCAGCATGGAAACTACTCCCAGGCTGCCATACAGCGGCATATCACTCAACCAGCACTGAGCCGACGTATTAAGGGACTGGAGGAGGCGCTGGGCGTCCCGCTGTTCGATCGCACCACGACTCCCGTTACGCTGACCTCTTATGGTGAGCGTTTTGAACCCTATGCACGGCATGTCCTCAGCACATTGACGGAAGCACGCCATGAGCTGTCTGCAATGATCCCGGCAACAGATAACACGCTGGTGATGGTCAGTCTGCATACGTTGTCGGTGAATATCCTGCCTGACATGATCAATTACCTGCGACAAAGCGAACCACAATTAAATTTTACGGTAAATGCCTGCATTCAGGGGATTGATAACCACTTTAATGCTTTGATAAACCGCCAAATTGATCTCCTGGTGACCTACGATTTACCCTCTTCGCAGCCGGGTCTGGAGATTGCCGGAGAGTTAAAACGTGCCTTGTGGCGATATGAGCGTTTTATCCCGGTGATCTCTGCACAGCTGATGGACGGGCTTGATGCTCCGGACGTGCAGATCCCGTGGTTATGCTACAGCGACTACACCTTTGTCAGGCGCATTATTGACCCATTAGAGCAGCGTGTGCGGCCACGGCTGAAGAAGGTGTTTGAGAGTGGTTTAAGCGAAACCATACGGGAAATGGTCCTGCGCCATATGGGGATGGCGTGGTTACCGGAATCGATGGTGGCTGAAGAGTTAGTGAACCAGGAGATTATCCACTGTTGGCCAGAAAATTCAGATCTGATAAGTGAAATTCCTGTCGTTGTCTGGGCTAACCTTGACGATCAGCGATCTGTTATGCAGAGATGCTGGGATAAGTTGCTGCGTTTTTGAATGATATGGCGATTTTTTCCGCAGTTGATACAATGTCAACAAATTGCCCTTGCGAAGGTTATTCGCTTTGGTTAGTATTCACACCCGCTTCAGTGGGAAACAGTAAATTATCCCACTTTATTGGTTGAAGCATTGGTACGCGGCGACTCCGCAAGGAACAGGTTGATTATGTACGAAGCTCTTTTGGTAGTTTTCCTTATTGTAGCAATTGGCCTTGTCGGTCTGATCATGCTGCAGCAAGGTAAAGGCGCTGATATGGGAGCCTCCTTTGGAGCAGGCGCTTCCGCTACGCTGTTTGGTTCAGGTGGTTCTGGTAACTTCATGACCCGTATGACAGCTCTGCTGGCAACGCTGTTCTTCATCATCAGTCTGGTGCTGGGCAATATCAACAGCAACAAGACCAGTAAAGGAAGTGAGTGGGAAAATCTGAGCGCTCCGGCGAAAACCGAACAGACTCAGCCAGCTGCTCCGGCTCAGCCGACCAGCGATATCCCGCACTAAGATTTCTGTGCCGAGGTGGTGGAATTGGTAGACACGCTACCTTGAGGTGGTAGTGCCCAATAGGGCTTACGGGTTCAAGTCCCGTCCTCGGTACCAAATTTCAAAAAAAGACGCTGCAAAGCGTCTTTTTTTCGTCTGCATTTCGGGGATTGCTGACTGATAAGTGAAGCGCCATCAGGTACGTTACGCAAAATGTCGGATGGCGGCGTAACTGCCTTATCAGACTGACAAAGCTCAGATCCCATATTGGGTTAACGGTCCATAAAAAAAGCCGCTATCGCGGCTTTCGTTATTTTCAATGAGCGTTATTTCGCTTTGCTTTCCAGATTCTCAACCTGCGGCAGGCCGGTTGTGGAAGAGGCGGTCAGCAGGCCAGACTGCGCATAACCGAACAGCTTCTCACGGGTATCGGTGATATCCAGGTTGCGCATAGTCAGCTGACCGATACGATCGTCCGGAGAGAATACCGAGTCGCCTTTCTCCATCGTCAGACGTTCTGGCTTATAGGTCAGGTTGTCAGACACTGTGTTCAGGATCGAGTAGTCGTTACCGCGACGCAGCTCCAGCGTAACTTCACCGGTAATCTGACTGGCCACCCAACGTTGCAGACTATCACGTAGCATCAGCGCCTGAGAGTCGAACCAGCGCCCCTGATACAGCAGACGTCCTAACTGACGACCATGAGCATGGTACTGCTCAATCGTGTCTTCGTTATGAATACCGGTCAGCAGACGCTCGTAGGCGATATGCAGCAGCGCCATCCCAGGGGCTTCATAGATCCCACGGCTTTTCGCTTCGATGATACGGTTTTCAATCTGGTCGCTCATCCCCAGACCGTGACGCCCGCCGATACGGTTGGCTTCCAGCATCATCCCGACGTCATCGCTGAATGTTTTGCCGTTCAGCGCAACCGGATGACCCTGCTCAAAACGCACAGTGACTTCTTCTGCCGGGATCTTCACGCTCTCATCCCAGAATTTCACGCCCATAATTGGGTTGACGATTTTGACGCTGGAGTTCAGAAACTCGAGGTCTTTTGCTTCGTGGGTCGCGCCCAGCATGTTGGAGTCGGTGGAGTAGGCTTTTTCGACAGACATTTTGTAGTCGAAGCCGCAGGCAATCATAAATTCGGACATCTCATGGCGACCGCCGAGTTCATCGATAAAATCGGTATCCAGCCATGGTTTGTAAATCTGCAGTTCGGCGTTGGTCAGCAGACCGTAACGATAGAAACGCTCAATGTCGTTACCTTTATAGGTACTGCCGTCACCCCAGATATTTACGCCATCTTCTTTCATGGCCGCAACCAGCATGGTGCCGGTAACGGCACGGCCCAACGGTGTCGTATTGAAATAAGTTAATCCGCCGGTTGTATTATGGAAAGCCCCGCACTGAATCGCAGCAATCCCCTCTGCAACCAGCTGCTTGCGGCAATCAATCAGGCGAGCGTTCTCTGCGCCGTATTCCATCGCACGACGAGGAATTGAATCGTAATCCTCCTCATCAGGCTGACCCAGATTCGCAGTATATGCATATGGGACAGCTCCTTTTTGTCGCATCCACAGCAGTGCAGCGCTGGTGTCCAGGCCGCCGGAAAAAGCGATACCAATACGTTGACCTACCGGGAGATGCTTGAGAATCGTCGTCATAAAATAGAACCCTGCTTAAGTAACTGATGGTGAGATCGGTTTTTTGCTCTCAGTGCATTTTTATGCAAAATAAGTGAGTTTTCATTTAATCATCTTTTATGGACGACAGGAAGAGTTTAGTGACAATTTCGTAAAATAACGGCGCAGGTTGTGTCCTGGGCGAGGGAACAACGGCATGAGACAGGAACAAGTCGTATATTCATTCTACTGCATACTGGGTTCGACCTTGACAGCATGAGCGTTGGATCAATATAATACGCGCAGATTTTACGTCCCGTCCTCGGTACCAAATCCCAGCAGTATTTGCATTTTTTACCCAAAACGCGTAAAATTTGCCACGTTTCAGGCGCGGGGTGGAGCAGCCTGGTAGCTCGTCGGGCTCATAACCCGAAGGTCGTCGGTTCAAATCCGGCCCCCGCAACCACTTTTCCTTAGAGTTCTTTTTCAAATA
This sequence comes from Citrobacter amalonaticus, assembly GCF_002918555.1. GTDB lineage: Bacteria > Pseudomonadota > Gammaproteobacteria > Enterobacterales > Enterobacteriaceae > Citrobacter_C > Citrobacter_C amalonaticus_A. The sequence goes on along the minus strand of NZ_PQMB01000007.1, from coordinate 66,543 downwards.
TACTGTGAAGACTATGGCCTTCGTAGCGGGATTTGAAAAAAATTCTTTCGGAAAGTGCTCCAGACCGCAGTTGCGGTTATAGGGTTCAGTTATCTAAAGCCCCGATTTATCGGGGTTTTTTGTTATCTGACTACAGAATAACTGGGCTTTAAGCCCTTTTTTTATGTCTTGGGGGTGGGCTTGTCCACATTAGAGCAAAAATTAACAGAGATGATTACAGCGCCAGTTGAAGCCTTAGGTTATGAGCTGGTCGGCATCGAATTTATTCGTGGTCGCACATCCACACTGCGCATCTATATTGATAGTGAAGATGGCATCAATGTTGATGATTGTGCTGATGTGAGCCACCAGGTGAGCGCGGTGCTGGACGTTGAAGATCCCATCACCGTGGCCTACAACCTGGAAGTCTCCTCACCGGGTCTCGATCGTCCAATGTTCACTGCTGAACACTATGCGCGTTTCCTGGGGGAAGAAGTGTCGCTGGTACTCCGTATGGCGGTTCAGAACCGTCGTAAATGGCAGGGCGTTATCAAAGCGGTGGATGGTGAAATGATCACTGTCACAGTCGAAGGTAAAGATGAAGTGTTCGCGCTGAGTAATATCCAGAAGGCGAACCTGGTTCCCCACTTTTAACAGTCTGGATGAGGTGAAAAGCCCGCGATGAACAAAGAAATTTTGGCTGTTGTTGAAGCCGTCTCCAATGAAAAGGCGCTGCCTCGCGAGAAGATTTTTGAAGCGCTGGAAAGTGCGCTGGCGACAGCAACAAAGAAAAAATATGAACAAGAAATCGACGTTCGTGTAGAAATCGATCGTAAAAGCGGTGATTTCGACACGTTCCGCCGCTGGTTGATCGTTGAAGAAGTGACTCTGCCGACAAAAGAAATCACTCTGGAAGCTGCACGTTTCGAAGACGAAAGCCTGAACCCTGGTGACTATGTTGAAGATCAGATTGAATCTGTCACCTTTGACCGTATCACCACTCAGACGGCAAAACAGGTTATCGTTCAGAAAGTACGTGAAGCCGAACGTGCGATGGTTGTCGATCAGTTCCGTGAACACGAAGGTGAAATCATCACCGGCGTGGTGAAGAAAGTTAACCGCGACAACATCTCCCTGGATCTGGGCAGCAATGCTGAAGCCGTGATCCTGCGTGAAGATATGCTGCCGCGTGAAAACTTCCGCCCTGGTGACCGTATCCGTGGCGTTCTTTATTCCGTTCGCCCGGAAGCACGTGGTGCGCAGCTGTTCGTGACCCGTTCCAAACCGGAAATGCTGATTGAACTGTTCCGCATTGAAGTGCCAGAAATTGGCGAAGAAGTGATTGAAATTAAAGCGGCGGCTCGCGATCCTGGCTCTCGTGCGAAAATCGCAGTCAAAACTAACGACAAGCGTATCGACCCGGTCGGTGCTTGCGTGGGTATGCGTGGCGCACGCGTTCAGGCCGTTTCGACTGAACTGGGCGGCGAGCGTATCGATATTGTCCTGTGGGATGATAACCCGGCACAGTTTGTGATCAACGCGATGGCGCCAGCAGACGTCGCGTCTATCGTGGTGGATGAAGATAAACACACCATGGATATCGCTGTTGAAGCTGGTAACCTGGCACAGGCGATTGGACGTAATGGTCAGAACGTCCGTCTGGCTGCGCAACTGAGCGGCTGGGAACTCAACGTGATGACCGTTGATGACCTCCAGGCTAAACATCAGGCTGAAGCGCATGCAGCCATTGATACCTTCACCAAATATCTCGATATTGATGAAGAGTTCGCAACCATACTGGTTGAAGAAGGCTTTGCGACGCTGGAAGAACTGGCCTACGTGCCAATGAAAGAACTGCTGGAAATCGACGGCCTTGATGAACCGACCGTTGAAGCACTGCGTGAGCGTGCTAAAAACGCTCTGACCACTCTCGCACTGGCCCAGGAAGAAAGCCTCGGTGATAACAAACCGGCTGACGATCTGCTGAATCTGGAAGGATTAGATCGCGATATGGCTTTCAAACTGGCTGCCCGTGGTGTTTGTACGCTGGAAGATCTCGCCGAGCAGGGCATTGATGAGCTGGCCGATATCGAAGGCTTGACCGACGAAAAAGCCGGTGAGCTGATTATGGCAGCCCGTAATATTTGCTGGTTTGGCGACGAAGCGTAATAAACTGTAGCAGGAAGGAACAGCATGACAGATGTAACCGTAAAAGCGCTGGCCGCAGAGATACAGACCTCCGTGGATCGCCTGGTACAGCAATTTGCTGATGCAGGTATCCGGAAGTCTGCTGATGACTCTGTGTCCGCACAAGAAAAACAGACCTTACTGGCACATCTGAACCGTGAAAATGGTTCAGGCCCGGATAAATTGACGCTGCAACGTAAAACGCGCAGCACGCTTAACATTCCAGGTACCGGTGGAAAAAGTAAGTCGGTACAAATCGAAGTCCGCAAGAAACGCACCTTTGTGAAACGCGACCCGCAAGAGGCAGAACGTCTCGCTGCGGAGGAGCAAGCGCAGCGTGAAGCGGAAGAGCAAGCCCGTCGTGAGGCTGAAGAAACAGCCAAACGCGAGGCGCAACAAAAAGCTGAACGTGAGGCCGCAGAACAAGCTAAGCGTGAAGCCGCTGACAAAGCGAAACGTGAAGCTGCGGAAAAAGACAAAGTGAGCAATCAACAAACTGACGATATGACCAAAACCGCCCAGGCCGAAAAAGCCCGCCGTGAGAATGAAGCTGCAGAGCTGAAGCGTAAAGCGGAAGAAGAAGCGCGTCGCAAGCTTGAAGACGAAGCCCGTCGTGTAGCAGAAGAAGCTCGCCGCATGGCGGAAGAGAACAAATGGACCGATAACGCTGAGCCTACTGAAGACACCAGCGATTATCACGTTACCACGTCTCAACACGCCCGCCAGGCCGAAGACGAAAACGACCGTGAAGTTGAAGGCGGCCGTGGCCGTGGTCGCAATGCGAAAGCGGCGCGTCCGGCGAAAAAAGGCAACAAACACGCGGAATCTAAAGCCGATCGTGAAGAAGCGCGTGCTGCGGTTCGCGGTGGTAAAGGCGGCAAACAGCGTAAAGGTTCTTCACTGCAGCAGGGCTTCCAGAAGCCAGCTCAGGCTGTTAACCGCGACGTTGTGATTGGCGAAACCATCACCGTTGGCGATCTGGCAAACAAGATGGCAGTTAAAGGCTCTCAGGTCATCAAAGCAATGATGAAACTGGGCGCAATGGCGACCATCAACCAGGTTATCGACCAGGAAACCGCACAGCTGGTTGCCGAAGAGATGGGCCACAAAGTTATCCTGCGTCGTGAAAACGAGCTGGAAGAAGCGGTAATGAGCGACCGTGACACAGGCGCAGCGTCTGAACCGCGTGCACCGGTTGTGACTATTATGGGTCACGTTGACCACGGTAAAACCTCTCTGCTGGATTACATTCGTTCAACGAAAGTAGCCTCTGGCGAAGCGGGCGGCATTACCCAGCATATCGGTGCGTACCACGTTGAAACCGACAACGGTATGATCACCTTCCTGGATACCCCAGGCCACGCCGCGTTTACCTCTATGCGTGCTCGTGGTGCGCAGGCAACGGATATCGTTGTTCTGGTTGTTGCAGCAGACGACGGTGTGATGCCGCAGACCATCGAAGCTATCCAGCACGCGAAAGCGGCCGGTGTGCCGGTCGTGGTTGCTGTGAACAAAATCGACAAGCCGGAAGCGGATCCCGATCGCGTTAAAAACGAGCTGTCCCAGTACGGTATTCTGCCGGAAGAGTGGGGCGGTGAGAGCCAGTTCGTACACGTATCTGCAAAAGCAGGTACCGGTATTGACGAACTGCTGGACGCAATCCTGCTGCAGGCTGAAGTTCTTGAACTGAAAGCGGTACGTAATGGTATGGCGAGCGGCGCGGTAATCGAATCCTTCCTGGATAAAGGTCGTGGTCCGGTTGCGACTGTTCTGGTTCGCGAAGGTACCCTGCATAAGGGCGATATCGTTCTGTGCGGCTTCGAATATGGTCGCGTTCGTGCGATGCGTAACGAACTGGGTCAGGAAGTTCTGGATGCAGGTCCGTCCATTCCGGTGGAAATCCTGGGTCTGTCCGGCGTGCCAGCGGCTGGTGACGAAGTGACCGTGGTTCGTGACGAGAAGAAAGCGCGTGAAGTTGCACTGTACCGTCAGGGCAAATTCCGCGAAGTTAAACTGGCTCGTCAGCAGAAATCTAAACTTGAGAACATGTTCGCCAATATGACTGAAGGCGAAGTTCACGAAGTGAACATCGTGCTGAAGGCTGACGTTCAGGGTTCTGTGGAAGCGATCTCCGACTCCTTGCTGAAACTGTCTACCGACGAAGTGAAAGTGAAGATTATCGGTTCTGGCGTAGGTGGTATCACCGAAACCGACGCGACCCTGGCTGCGGCGTCCAACGCCATCCTGGTTGGCTTCAACGTACGTGCCGATGCCTCTGCTCGTAAAGTGATTGAAGCGGAAAGTCTGGATCTGCGTTACTACTCCGTCATCTATAACCTGATCGACGAAGTGAAAGCGGCAATGAGCGGTATGCTGTCTCCGGAACTGAAACAGCAGATTATCGGTCTGGCTGAAGTTCGTGACGTGTTCAAATCGCCGAAATTCGGTGCCATCGCGGGCTGTATGGTTACTGAAGGTACGATTAAACGTCACAACCCAATCCGCGTACTGCGCGACAACGTGGTTATCTATGAAGGCGAGCTGGAATCACTGCGCCGCTTCAAAGATGACGTTAACGAAGTCCGTAATGGTATGGAATGTGGTATCGGCGTTAAGAACTACAACGACGTTCGCGTTGGCGATATGATCGAAGTGTTCGAGATTATCGAGATCCAACGTACTATCGCGTAATCTTCGTCGTCTTTCGGGCCGCCACTGCGTTGGCTACGTGCGTTCAGCCCGGTCACATCGTTATCTGTGTGACCGGGGATTCACGCCCTTGCCGCCTTGTCGCAACCCAGAATACTGAGAAGATTGTTTTGCGTAGGCCGGGTAAGCGAAGCGCCACCCGGCATGAATTTCAAAAGGGGCTGATTGCCCCTTTTTTGTCTGGAGAATTTATTATGGCGAAAGAATTTGGTCGCCCGCAGCGCGTGGCGCAGGAAATGCAAAAAGAGATCGCAATCATCCTGCAGCGCGAAATTAAAGACCCGCGTCTGGGTATGATGACGACCGTCTCTGGCGTAGAGATGTCCCGTGACCTGGCCTATGCCAAAGTGTATGTCACCTTCCTGAACGACAAAGATGAAGACGCGGTTAAAGCGGGTATCAAAGCGTTGCAGGAAGCTTCGGGTTTTATCCGCTCTCTGCTGGGCAAAGCTATGCGCCTGCGTATCGTGCCGGAACTGACCTTCTTCTACGACAACTCGCTGGTTGAAGGGATGCGCATGTCTAACCTGGTGACTAACGTGGTGAAGCATGACGAAGAGCGTCGTGTGAATCCGGACGACAGCAAGGAGGACTGATGAGTCGTCCTCGTCGTCGTGGCCGCGACATTCACGGCGTCCTGCTGCTCGATAAGCCGCAGGGTATGTCCAGCAATGACGTGCTGCAAAAAGTTAAGCGCATCTACAACGCCAACCGTGCAGGGCATACTGGCGCGCTGGATCCGCTGGCGACCGGTATGCTGCCGATTTGCCTCGGTGAAGCGACAAAATTTTCGCAGTACCTGTTGGATTCCGACAAACGCTATCGCGTGATTGCCCGCCTGGGACAGCGTACTGACACTTCTGATGCTGATGGACAAATTGTGCAGGAGCGTCCGGTAATCTTCACCGCAGAGCAGTTAGCGGCTGCGCTGGAGACCTTCCGCGGCGATATCGAGCAGATCCCGTCGATGTACTCGGCGTTGAAGTATCAGGGCAAGAAGCTCTATGAATATGCCCGTCAGGGGATTGAAGTTCCTCGGGAAGCACGTCCGATTACCGTCTACGAACTGCTGTTTATTCGCCACGAAGGTAATGAGCTGGAGCTGGAAGTTCACTGTTCGAAAGGCACCTATATTCGTACCATCATTGACGACTTGGGTGAAAAGCTGGGATGCGGCGCGCACGTGACGTACCTGCGCCGTCTGACGGTCAGTAAATATCCGGTTGATCGCATGGTGACGCTGGAGCATCTGCAAAGCCTGGTTGATCAGGCTGAACAGCAGGGTGTCGCGGCGGCGCAGTTGCTCGATCCATTACTGATGCCAATGGACAGTCCCGCTTCGGACTACCCGGTAGTCAACATTCCGTTAACCTCCTCCGTCTATTTTAAAAATGGTAACCCGGTTCGAACTACAGGGGCACCGCTTAATGGACTGGTACGTGTTACGGAAGGTGATGACGGTAAATTTATCGGCATGGGGGAGATCGACGACGAAGGTCGCGTCGCGCCTCGCCGGTTAGTGGTGGAGTATCCTGCATAACGCTGCTCCGTCTTGCGATAAGGGAGCGCTGCGAGTAGAATACTGCCGCTTAACGTCGCGTAAATTGTTTAACAATCTGCGGGCGTGTACACAAAATCATTCGGGCTGCATCAGGGCGGCAAGTCTGATGATCCTCAGGAGCTTACGCAAGTAGGTAACTGAGGTGAGCGGACGCAGCCAACACAAAGGCAGTTTGAAAGATAAAGTGTATACACTGGGACCGCTGAATTAGAGATCGGCGTCCTTTCATTCTTAATACTTTGGAGTTTTAAAATGTCTCTAAGTACTGAAGCTACAGCTAAAATCGTTTCTGAGTTTGGTCGTGATGCAAACGACACCGGTTCTACCGATGTTCAGGTTGCTCTGTTGACTGCACAGATTAACCACCTGCAGGGCCACTTTGCAGAGCACAAAAAAGATCACCACAGCCGTCGTGGTCTGCTGCGCATGGTTTCTCAGCGTCGTAAACTGCTCGACTACCTGAAGCGTAAAGATGTTGCACGTTACACCCAGCTTATCGAGCGTCTGGGTCTGCGTCGCTAATTCTTGCGAGTTTCAGAAAAAGGGGGCCTTAATGGCCCCTTTTTTCAAGCGGATGGCAGCAATTCACTGGAAACTAATGTATTGTTGCTATGAATGATCTTCCGTTGCAGAGGTTCGCGCGGCTAATGAGAGGCTTTACCCAATAGAGTGGGTTAGGGTTGTCATTAGTCGCGAGGATGCGCAGAAGATCGGGTATTAACGACAGCGCAATATAGTGCTGTCAAAAATTGGAAAGGATATTATTTTGCTTAATCCGATCGTTCGTAAATTCCAGTACGGTCAGCATACCGTTACGCTGGAAACCGGCATGATGGCGCGTCAGGCCACTGCCGCAGTTATGGTTAGCATGGATGACACCGCGGTATTTGTTACCGTTGTCGGCCAGAAAAAAGCGAAGCCGGGCCAGGATTTCTTCCCGCTAACCGTTAACTATCAGGAGCGTACCTACGCTGCTGGCCGTATCCCGGGTAGCTTCTTCCGTCGTGAAGGCCGCCCTAGCGAAGGCGAAACCTTGATCGCGCGTCTGATTGACCGCCCGGTTCGCCCGCTGTTCCCGGAAGGTTTCGTGAACGAAGTTCAGGTTATCGCGACCGTTGTTTCCGTTAACCCACAGGTTAACCCGGATATCGTGGCGATGATTGGTGCTTCCGCCGCGCTGTCCCTGTCTGGTATTCCGTTCAACGGCCCGATTGGTTCTGCACGTGTTGGTTATATCAATGACCAGTACGTACTGAACCCGACTCAGGACGAGTTGAAAGAGAGCAAGCTGGACCTGGTTGTTGCCGGTACCGAAGCCGCTGTACTGATGGTTGAATCCGAAGCTGAACTGCTGAGCGAAGATCAGATGCTGGGCGCGGTCGTATTCGGCCATGAACAGCAGCAGGTTGTTATCCAGGCTATCAACGACCTGGTGAAAGAAGCTGGTAAACCACGTTGGGACTGGCAGCCGGAAGCCGTAAACGAAGCGCTGAACGCTCGTGTGGCTGCGCTGGCAGAATCTCGTCTGAGCGATGCTTACCGTATCACCGACAAGCAGGAGCGTTATGCTCAGGTTGACGTGATCAAATCTGAAACCATCGCTACGCTGGTTGCAGAAGATGAAACCCTGGACGCTAACGAGCTGGGTGAAATCCTGCACGCTATCGAGAAAAACGTTGTACGTAGCCGCGTACTGGCAGGCGAGCCGCGCATCGATGGTCGTGAAAAAGACATGATTCGTGGTCTGGATGTGCGTACTGGCGTACTGCCGCGTACTCACGGTTCTGCGCTGTTCACCCGTGGTGAAACTCAGGCGCTGGTTACCGCAACGCTGGGTACTGCACGCGACGCGCAGGTTCTTGACGAACTGATGGGCGAGCGTACTGACAGCTTCCTGTTCCACTATAACTTCCCTCCGTACTCTGTAGGCGAAACCGGCATGGTCGGTTCTCCGAAGCGTCGTGAAATCGGCCACGGTCGTCTGGCGAAGCGCGGTGTCCTGGCGGTTATGCCGGAAATGGACAAATTCCCGTATACCGTTCGCGTGGTTTCTGAAATCACCGAATCCAACGGTTCTTCTTCTATGGCTTCCGTATGTGGCGCTTCCCTGGCGCTGATGGACGCAGGCGTGCCGATTAAAGCAGCCGTTGCGGGCATCGCAATGGGTCTGGTGAAAGAAGGCGACAACTTTGTTGTTCTGTCTGACATTCTGGGCGACGAAGACCACCTGGGCGATATGGACTTCAAAGTGGCGGGCTCCCGCGACGGTATCTCTGCACTGCAGATGGATATCAAAATTGAAGGTATCACCAAAGAGATCATGCAGGTTGCTCTGAACCAGGCTAAAGGTGCGCGTCTGCACATCCTGGGCGTGATGGAACAGGCGATTAACGCGCCGCGTGGCGACATTTCTCAGTTCGCTCCGCGTATCCACACCATCAAGATCAATCCGGATAAAATCAAAGATGTTATCGGTAAGGGCGGTTCTGTTATCCGTGCGCTGACCGAAGAGACCGGCACTACCATCGAAATCGAAGATGACGGTACTGTGAAGATCGCTGCGACCGACGGTGAAAAAGCGAAATTCGCTATTCGTCGTATCGAAGAGATCACCGCGGAAATCGAAGTAGGCCGTATTTACAATGGTAAAGTGACTCGTATCGTTGATTTTGGCGCGTTTGTTGCCATCGGCGGCGGTAAAGAAGGTCTGGTTCATATTTCTCAGATTGCTGACAAGCGTGTTGAGAAAGTGACTGACTATCTGCAGATGGGGCAGGAAGTACCGGTTAAAGTTCTGGAAGTTGATCGCCAGGGCCGCGTACGTCTGAGCATTAAAGAAGCAACTGAGCAGTCTCAGCCAGCTGCTGCGCCGGAAGCTCCGGCGAGCGAGCAGGGCGAGTAAGGTTGCCATTTGCCCTCCGCGTTGCGGAGGGCCTTTGACCTGGCTGGATGCCTTGTTGAGCTGCCGGGAACAGGACGTTCATTCAACCGTTGTCTTCGGGAGTGGGAAATGAAGCCTTTTTTGCGCTGGTGTTTCGTTGCGACAGCACTCACGCTTGCAGGATGCAGTAATACTGCCTGGCGTAAAAGTGAAGTCCTCGCGGTACCATTGCAACCGACTTTACAGCAAGAAGTGATTCTGGCACGTATGGAACAAATTCTTGCCAGTCGGGCTTTGACCGATGACGAACGCGCACAGCTTTTATATGAGCGCGGAGTGTTGTATGATAGTCTCGGTTTGAGAGCATTAGCGCGAAATGATTTTTCACAAGCGCTGGCAATCCGACCAGATATGCCTGAAGTATTCAATTACTTAGGCATTTATTTAACGCAGGCAGGCAATTTTGATGCTGCCTATGAAGCGTTTGATTCTGTACTTGAGCTTGATCCAACTTATAACTACGCGCACCTGAATCGCGGTATCGCATTGTATTACGGCGGTCGCGATAAATTAGCGCAAGATGATCTGCTGGCGTTTTATCAAGACGATCCCAATGATCCTTTCCGCAGTCTGTGGCTTTATCTCGCTGAGCAGAAGCTCGATGAGAAGCAGGCTAAAGAAGCGTTGAAGCAACGTTTCGAGAAATCGGATAAAGAGCAATGGGGATGGAACATTGTCGAGTTCTACCTGGGCAACATTAGCGAATCAACGCTGATGGAAAGGCTCAAGGCGGACGCAACGGATAACACCTCGCTCGCTGAGCATCTCAGTGAAACCAACTTCTATTTAGGTAAGTACTACCTAAGTCTGGGGGATTTGGACAGCGCTAAGGCTCTGTTCAAACTGGCGGTGGCTAACAACGTTCATAACTTTGTTGAGCACCGATATGCATTGTTGGAATTATCGCTCCTGGGCCAGGACCAAGATGACCTGGCAGAATCGGACCAGCAATAGCTGACGAATACATCAGCCCGTAATCTTTTTGATTGCCATCACCTTTGCGGGTGAGGGCGTTGTTGTTCGTTAATACACCTACTTTGAGCCGGTTCACACTTTTCAATGAAAATTGCAGATCAATTTCATGATGAGTTATGTAGACTGGCCGCCATTAATTTTGAGGCACACGTACTACATGGCTGAATTCGAAACCACTTTTGCAGATCTGGGGCTGAAGGCTCCTATCCTTGAAGCCCTTAACGATCTGGGTTACGAAAAACCATCTCCAATCCAGGCAGAGTGCATTCCGCATCTGCTGGGCGGTCGCGATGTTCTGGGTATGGCCCAGACAGGTAGCGGCAAAACTGCAGCATTCTCCTTACCGCTGCTGCAAAATCTTGATCCCGAGCTGAAGGCACCTCAGATTCTGGTGCTGGCACCGACCCGCGAACTGGCGGTTCAGGTAGCAGAAGCCATGACGGATTTCTCTAAACATATGCGCGGCGTGAACGTGGTTGCCCTGTACGGCGGCCAGCGTTATGACGTGCAGTTACGTGCCCTGCGTCAGGGGCCGCAGATCGTCGTCGGTACGCCGGGACGTCTGCTTGATCACTTAAAACGTGGCACGCTGGATCTCTCTAAACTGAGCGGTCTGGTTCTGGACGAAGCCGATGAAATGCTGCGTATGGGCTTCATCGAAGACGTTGAAACCATCATGGCGCAGATCCCGGAAGGTCATCAGACCGCCCTGTTCTCTGCCACCATGCCGGAAGCCATTCGTCGTATTACCCGTCGCTTCATGAAAGAGCCGCAGGAAGTACGCATTCAGTCCAGCGTGACGACCCGTCCGGACATCAGCCAGAGCTACTGGACTGTCTGGGGTATGCGTAAAAACGAAGCGCTGGTGCGTTTCCTGGAAGCGGAAGACTTTGATGCGGCGATTATCTTCGTTCGTACCAAAAACGCGACCCTGGAAGTGGCTGAAGCGCTGGAGCGTAGCGGTTACAACAGCGCCGCACTGAACGGCGACATGAACCAGGCGCTGCGTGAGCAGACCCTGGAGCGCCTGAAAGATGGTCGTCTGGATATCCTGATTGCTACCGACGTTGCGGCCCGTGGTCTGGACGTTGAGCGTATCAGCCTGGTTGTGAACTACGACATCCCGATGGATTCTGAGTCTTACGTTCACCGTATCGGTCGTACCGGTCGTGCGGGCCGTGCGGGTCGTGCACTGCTGTTCGTTGAGAACCGCGAGCGTCGTCTGCTGCGTAACATCGAACGCACCATGAAGCTGACCATTCCGGAAGTTGAACTGCCGAACGCAGAACTGCTGGGCAAACGTCGTCTGGAAAAATTTGCCGCGAAAGTTCAGCAGCAGCTGGAAAGCAGCGATCTGGATCAGTACCGTGCACTGCTGGCGAATCTGCAGCCGACTGCGGAAGACGAAGAGCTGGATATGGAAACGCTGGCAGCCGCTCTGCTGAAGATGGCCCAGGGTGAACGTCCGCTGATCCTGCCGCCGGATGCGCCGATGCGCCCGCGTCGCGAATCCCGCGATCGTGATGACCGTGGTCCGCGCGATCGTAACGATCGTAGCCCGCGTGGCGACCGTGAAGATCGTCCGCGTCGTGAACGTCGTGATGTTGGCGATATGCAGCTGTACCGCATTGAAGTGGGTCGTGATGATGGTGTTGAAGTTCGTCATATCGTTGGTGCGATTGCTAACGAAGGCGATATCAGCAGCCGCTACATCGGTAACATCAAACTGTTCGCTTCTCACTCCACCATTGAGCTGCCAAAAGGTATGCCTGGTGAAGTACTGCAGCACTTTACGCGTACTCGCATCCTGAACAAGCCAATGAACATGCAGCTGGTCGGCGATGCACAGCCACACACCGGTGGTGAGCGTCGTGGCGGTGGTCGCAGCTTCGGCGGCGAGCGTCGTGAAGGCGGTCGTAGTTTTGGCGGTGAGCGTCGCGAGGGTGGCCGTGGTGATGGTCGTCGTTTCAGCGGCGAACGTCGTGAAGGTCGTGCCCCGCGCCGTGATGATTCTTCTGCCCCACGCCGCGATGATTCCGCTGGTCGCCGTCGTTTCGGTGGTGATGCGTAATCCATGCGAAATCACGGTTTAATACCGTAAAGTAAAATATACAGCCCCGATAACACTCATCGGGGCTTTTTTTTATTTCTTTTGTACTCGTGTACTGGTACAGTGCGACACATTAAAATGCGATAGCAAAATAATTGACTGGAGAGAAGGCGGAATGGCAACACTAACCACCACCCAAACGTCACCTTCGCTGCTTGGCGGCGTGGTGATCATCGGCGGCACCATTATTGGCGCGGGGATGTTCTCCCTGCCGGTGGTTATGGCGGGTAGCTGGTTCTTCTGGTCAATGGCGGCGCTGGTCTTTACCTGGTTCTGCATGCTGCATTCCGGGCTAATGATTCTTGAAGCAAACCTTAACTACCGGATTGGCGCCAGCTTCGACACCATCACCAAAGACCTGCTGGGTAAGGGCTGGAACGTGGTGAACGGTATTTCAATTGCCTTCGTGCTCTATATCCTGACCTATGCGTACATTTCTGCGAGCGGTTCGATTCTGCATCATACCTTTGCTGAAATGTCACTGAATGTGCCTGCGAGAGCGGCAGGTTTTGCGTTTGCCTTACTGGTGGCGTTTGTGGTGTGGCTGAGTACGAAGGCGGTCAGCCGGATGACGGCGATTGTGCTGGGGGCGAAAGTGATTACTTTCTTCCTGACCTTCGGTAGCCTGCTGGGGCATGTCCAGCCTGCCACGTTGTTCAACGTTGCGGAAAGCAACGCGTCATATACGCCGTATCTGCTGATGACGCTGCCATTTTGTCTGGCATCATTCGGCTATCACGGTAATGTACCAAGCCTGATGAAGTATTACGGTAAGGACCCGCGTACCATTGTTAAGTGCCTGATCTACGGTACGCTGCTGGCGCTGGTGCTGTACACCGTCTGGTTATTGGGCACGATGGGTAATATCCCACGCCCGGCGTTTATCGGTATTGCACAGAAGGGCGGTAACATAGATGTGCTGGTGCAGGCGCTGAGCGGTGTGCTGAACAGTCGCAGTCTGGATCTGCTGTTGGTGGTATTCTCCAACTTTGCGGTGGCGAGTTCTTTCCTCGGCGTAACGCTCGGTCTGTTTGATTATCTGGCGGATCTGTTTGGTTTTGATGATTCCGCAATGGGACGTTTTAAAACCGCGCTACTCACCTTTACACCGCCGGTTGTGGGCGGTCTGCTGTGGCCGAACGGATTCCTCTACGCTATTGGTTACGCAGGGCTGGCGGCAACGATCTGGGCGGCGATTGTTCCGGCGCTACTGGCACGTAAATCACGCCAACGCTTCGGTAGCCCGAAATTCCGCGTCTGGGGTGGCAAGCCGATGATTGTCCTGATTCTGGTGTTTGGCGTGGGTAACGCGCTGGTGCATATCCTTTCGAGCTTTAACCTGTTGCCGGTGTATCAGTAAATAAAAAGCCGGATGGCGGCTACGCCTTATCCGGCCTGCTCGATCCTGTAGGCCCGGTAAGTGCAGCGCCACCAGGCAAAATATCTACCCCAGCAATTCCTCCCTGACCTGCATCGCCAGGTCAAACGAATGCAGCCGCGCCTGATGATCGAAAATCTGTCCGTTAACCATTATTTCATCCGCCTGCGTCTCGCGCAGAATTGATTCCAGTCCGTGGCGAACTTTTGTTTTGTCACCCACCAGGGACATGCTCAGCGCTTGCTGCACACCGTACTGCTCGGAGGCAGACCATAGCTGATGCATATTGTCTACCGGAGGCGGAAGCTGACCTGTTTCTCCTCGACGCAGTTTCACAAACGCCTGCTGCATGGAGGTAAACAGGAATTCCGCATCGCGGTTACTGTCGGCGGTAATGATGTTGATGCACACCATCGCGTACGGTTTTTCCAGTCGCGCAGACGGCCTGAACTGTGTGCGATACAGATGCAATGCCTGATGCAGCATGTCCGGCGCAAAATGGGAGGCGAAGGCAAATGGCAGGCCGAACTGGGCCGCCAGCTGCGCACTATAGAGACTGGAGCCTAACAGCCATACCGGGATTTTCTCGCCATAGCCCGGAACCGGGCGCACGTGCGGATTGGGATCGGTGGCATCGAACCAGTCCACCAGTTCTGCAACGTCGCGTGGGAAATTATCGATATCACCGCTCATGTGACGGCGTAGCGCCATCATGGTGCGCTGGTCGCTGCCCGGTGCGCGGCCTAAACCCAGATCGATACGTCCCGGATAGAGCGTGTTCAGCGTGCCAAACTGCTCGGCGATCACCAGCGGGGAATGGTTGGGCAGCATAACGCCGCCAGAACCAAGATGCAGCGTGGTGGTATTGGCAGCCAGATAGCCAATCAGCACAGAGGTCGCAGCGCTGGCAATACCGGTCATGTTGTGATGTTCCGCCAGCCAGTAGCGGTGATAGCCCCGCTTTTCCGCGAGGCGAGCGAGATCCAGAGAGTGCGAGAAGGCCTCTTTCGCGCAGGTACCTTCGGGAATCGGCGCCAGATCCAGCACCGAGAACGGAATGGTTTTGTCAGTCATAATGGCTCACTTTGTTGCCCGTTAATCTTGTCATACTGCATTAAAGAATAGCGAGTGTTGTTAACAAAGTGAGCTATTAATCACGGCTGTAGTTCAAGACCAGCCAGCCGTTTCCAGTAACCGTTGCAGTCGCTGTGCGCAGCAAGCGTCAGCGGCGCATTGCCACTTTCATTGGCGCGGAAGGCGTCGAGCATGGCGAACGTGTCGCTGCCTGAAGGGGACAGACGCACAATATCAACCAGACCCTGCATCGATGTCAGCTCGTTACCCAGGTTATAGACATAGCCGCTCATGGTCTGGATGCCGTTGAGGACAAAGACCTGTTGATTCTCCTGCGACAGCACGTTGCGACCATTCGGGTATTTGATGCAGCAGGTTTCACACTCATCTTTTGGACGGTCTTCAGAGCGTGCGGTAAAGCAGCGGGCAGAGTACGCCAGCGGCAGATGCCCGTAGCTCAGCACCTCTACTTCAAACTGATTGCGAATACCCAGCTCTTCACACTGGTTGAGCAGATTGACCAGCCAGTCGCGCGAAAGCTCTACCGGCATACACCAGCGCATCATACCCTGTCTGAGCAGTAAACGCAGGGTTACCGCGTTGTAGCAGTTAAGCGCATGCCCGGCGACAAACGGCAGCTTGCGGTCGGCACACATGTTCACCACGCCCAGATCGCTGGCCTCCAGTAAAAAGTCGCCATTCTCCACGTAGCGTTTCAGCTCGTTCAGTTCAGAAGAGGCTTGCACCAGTGCCAGCGTGGAGAGCACAACCTGCTTGCCGCTGCCGGCGAGCGATTTGGCCATATCCAGCCAGTCGCTGACTTTGGTGGCCCGACGCTTGCTGCATACGGCCTCACCAAGATAGATAACGTCGGCGCTGCTGGTGGCTGCCTGCTGATAAAAATCTTCCAGCGTCTCTTTTGGCCAGTACCAGAGCACCGGCCCTAAGGAATATTTCATTGCTTCCCTCACTGCCATTTACGGTGGTATGCGCCAAGCGTGGTTTGCGTGCCTTCGGACATGGAGCCCAGCGTCTCCATCCACGCGCTTTGCGGAACGAAATTTTGCGGGTCGGCCATGCAGCGGTCGATCGCCTGACGCCACACCTTCGCCACCTGACTGACGTACGCCGGGCTGCGCTGGCGACCTTCTATTTTCACGGAGGCGATATTCGCTGCCAGCAGTTCTGGCAACAGTTCCAGTGTGTTGAGGCTGGTCGGCTCTTCCAGTGCGTGATAGCGCTCGCCGTCGACCAGATAGCGGCCCTTACACAGCGTCGGGTATCCGGCGTTTTCTCCATCCAGATAACGGTCAATCAGCACTTCGTTCAGGCGAGATTCCAGCCCTTGTGGGGTTTGCTGCCAGCGGACAAAACGGGCAGGGGAACAGGCGCCCACGGTATTTGGCGATTCGCCTGTCAGGTAAGAGGAAAGATAACAGCGGCCTTCCGACATAATGCACAAGCTGCCAAAGGCGAATACTTCCAGCGGCACCGGCGTGACCCTGGCGAGCTGTTTTACCTGATGAATAGAGAGTACACGGGGCAGAACAACGCGGGCGACGTCGAAATTGCGATGATAAAAGTTTACTGCTTCTTCATTGGTTGCGGATGCCTGAACAGAGACATGGCGCTCAATATGTGGATAGCGCTCTGCGGCATACTCTAACATAGCGAGGTCGGCAAGGATCAGGGCGTCGGCGCCAAGCTGTGCTGCCATATCCACCGCTCGTTGCCAGCGCGTGTAGCCGTCGGGATGGGCGAATGTGTTGATCGCGATGTGTAATTTGCGGCGGTGTTGGTGGACAAAATTTACCGCCTCCTGCAATTTCTTCTCGGTAAAATTAAGGCCAGCGAAGTGGCGGGCGTTTGTATCATCTTTAAGCCCGATGTAAACGGCGTCAGCGCCGTTCTCGATGGCCGCCTTAAGCGCCGGGAGATTTCCGGCAGGGCAGAGCAGCTCCATAATTTATCCTGAAGATTGCGCCGCCTGGGACGCATAATTGTTAACGAACAGGGATTTTAGTTAACCTTGCTGCGACAATTTTTGATTTAAGGCAGTTAAAGTCGTATTGATATCAGTAATAAAGAGGTACAGATTTCGCACGTAATTGTTGATTTACGCCGCTATGTCGTTTATCTGATATGGCAAAATGGCAGGACTAATGAAACAGGGAGTAAAGCTCGTGTTAGATAAACTGCGTTCACGCTTAGTACATTTTGGTCCGTCTCTGATGAGCGTGCCGGTTAAGCTGACGCCCTTTGCGTTGAAGCGCCAGGTTCTGGAACAGGTTCTGAGCTGGCAATTTCGCCAGGCGCTGGCAGATGGGGAGCTGGAGTTCCTCGAAGGCCGTTGGTTAAGCATTACTGTTCGCGATATTGATCTCCAATGGTATACCTCTGTAGAAAACGGCAAACTGGTCGTCAGTCAGAATGCACAAGCCGACGTGAGTTTTAGCGCAGACGCCAGCGATCTGCTGATGATCGCGGCGCGCAAGCAGGATCCTGATACGCTCTTCTTCCAGCGCCGTCTGGTGATTGAAGGCGATACGGAGCTAGGGTTGTACGTCAAAAACCTGATGGATGCCATCGAACTGGAGCAGATGCCGAAAGCTTTACGCGTTATGCTGCTGCAACTGGCAGATTTTGTTGAGGCGGGGATGAAGCACTCGCCAGAAACCAAACAGACATCGGTAGGTGAACCATGCTAATTCGAGTAGAAATTCCCATTGATGCACCCGGTATCGATGCCCTGTTGCGTCGTTCATTCGAAAGCGATGCGGAAGCTAAACTGGTTCACGATTTGCGTGAAGATGGTTTTCTGACGCTGGGTCTTGTTGCCACCGACGACGAAGGTCAGGTGGTGGGATATGTGGCGTTTAGTTCGGTTGACGTCCGGGGTGAAGATCTGCAGTGGGTTGGTATGGGGCCGCTGGCGGTCGATGAAAGTTACCGTGGGCAAGGGCTGGCGCGTCAGCTGGTCTATGAAGGGCTGGATTCACTCAACGAATTTGGCTATGCCGCGGTAGTCACCGTGGGCGATCCGGCGCTCTATAGCCGTTTGGGTTTTGAACTGGCAGCCCATTACGATCTGCACTGCCGCTGGCCAGGTACTGAAAGCGCGTTCCAGGTACATCGCCTGGCGGAAGACGCGCTGGATGGCGTCACGGGGCTGGTGGAGTATCACGACCACTTCAATCGTTTTTAAGCGCTGGGGTTTGCAGGCTGCTGACTAAGGCCGCAAACCCTTCACCTTCAGCTACAAGCTGCTCTTTCTGGCGCTTTGTGAGTTTCTTAATGCGATATTCTACGCGCAGAGCCAGCGAACGATCGCCAACCGGTGCGGAAAATGCCAGGGTCAGTTCCCCTTTTCCGCGTAGCGCTTTGGCACCTTTCCCGCTTTGATGCTGCTTATAGCGACGCTCTACGTCGGTGGTGATCCCGGTGTAGAGCATGTTGTCTGCGGTACGGATCAGATAGAGATACCAGGATGTCATCGAATTATCATATGTTAACGTTCAGACGCTCAGTATAAGAGAGAACAGAGATGGAAACACTCACCGCCGTGAGCCGATGGCTGGCGAAACAGCACGTTGTGACCTGGTGCGTACACCACGAGGGGGAACTCTGGTGCACCAATGCGTTTTATCTTTTCGATGCGCAGAAAGTGGTGTTTTATGTGCTGACGGAGGAGAAAACCCGCCATGCGCAGATGTCTGGCCCGCAGGCGCCCGTCGCCGGAACGGTAAACGGCCAACCGAAAACGGTGGCGCTGATCCGCGGCGTGCAATTTAAGGGGGAGATCCGTAAGCTTGCCGGGGAGGAGAGCGACATGGCGCGTAATGCCTGGAATCGCCGCTTTCCGGTTGCCAGAATGCTGTCTGCGCCGGTGTGGGAAATCCGTCTGGATGAGATAAAATTCACCGACAACACGCTGGGTTTTGGCAAAAAGATAATCTGGTTACGTGACTCACGCTCCGAGGATGCGTAACGCTTCACGGTTAAATGCCGGAAGATCGTCAGGAGTACGGCTGGTCACCAGCTGATCTTTGTCGACCACCACTTCCCGATCGTAGAACTCCGCGCCCGCGTTCTTCACATCAATCACGATAGGTTTCACCGCGGTGAGTTTACGACCGCGAATAACCTCCGCGCTGATGAGCAACTGCGGGCCGTGGCAGATAGCAAAAACCGGTTTGCCGCTGTTAACAAAATCCCGCGTGAAAGTCACGAAACGCTCGTCCCCGCGCAGATAGTCGGGCGAATGACCTCCCGGTAGCAGAAGGGCATCAAAGTCGGCAGGACGCACATCATCGATCGCTTTATCGATAATTACGCTGGCTTCGCCTTTTTTCCCTTTCACCGTTTTACCCGCCCGTTTCTCAATGGTGATAACCTCATGCCCGGCCTGACGGAATTCTGCTGCGGGTGACGTAAATTCTGAATCTTCAAATTCGTCAGTAATTAAAACGGCAATCTTCTTACTCATGCTTCCTCCGCTGTGTTTGCTTTGGATAAGGCAATTTTTCCATGATGGTGGATAATTACCTGGTGAACGATTAAGTCTGGTCGATGAGACCGGAAGTGCAATGCGGATAATTCTGCAAAGGGGCGAGGATGAGTCAGGTACTGATTACAGGGGCGACGGGACTGGTGGGGGGTTATCTGCTGCGAATGCTGCTCAATGAACCGAAAATTCACTCAATTGTTGCGCCGACGCGTCGTCCGTTGGCGAGTATCAGCGGCGTTTATAATCCCCATGATCCACAGTTGACTGATGCTCTGGCGCAGGTTACTGACCCTGTCGATATCGTGTTTTGTTGCCTGGGCACGACCCGACGTGAAGCGGGAAGCAAAGAGGCGTTTATCCATGCCGATTACACGCTGGTGGTGGATACGGCGTTAACAGGCCGTCGGCTTGGCGCTCAGCATATGCTGGTGGTCAGTTCGATGGGGGCAAACGCGCACTCCCCATTTTTCTATAATCGGGTTAAGGGTGAGATGGAAGAGGCCTTGATTGCGCAGAACTGGCCGAAATTGACGATAGTGCGTCCCTCTATGCTGCTTGGCGAACGGACGAAACAGCGTATGAATGAAAAACTTTTTGCGCCGCTGTTTCGTCTGCTGCCGGGGAACTGGAAATCGATTGATGCCAGGGATGTGGCGCGTGCAATGATGCAGGAGGCGATATCGCCGGAAGGCGAAGGCGTTACCATCCTGACTTCATCCCGGCTGCGCGAGAAGGCCGCATTACAGCCCGATTAAATATTTCCAATCATTTCCGGAAGGCGTAGTATTCACCCGCTTAATTATCTCAACCACTCCCTGGGGAATGCTATGGCTGGTCAGTCTTCATCTCAGGCGGCAGCACCATTTCAATGGTGGAAACCCGCGCTTTTCTTTCTCGTCGTTATCGTTGGCCTCTGGTATGTAAAATGGCAGCCCTATTACGGTAAAGCTTTCACCGCCGCTGAAACCCATAGCATAGGCAAATCTATTCTGGCGCAAGCCGAAACGAATCCGTGGCGGGCGGCCTGGGATTACGCGATGGTCTATTTCATCGCGGTCTGGAAGGCGGCTGTGCTGGGGGTGATCCTCGGTTCGCTGATTCAGGTTCTGATCCCTCGCAACTGGCTGCTGCGTACGCTGGGGCAGTCCCGCTTTCGCGGTACGTTGTTTGGTACCTTGTTCTCTCTGCCGGGCATGATGTGTACCTGTTGCGCCGCTCCGGTAGCGGCGGGGATGCGCCGTCAGCAGGTTTCTATGAGCGGGGCGCTGGCATTCTGGATGGGGAATCCGTTACTGAACCCGGCGACGCTGGTATTTATGGGGTTTGTGCTGGGCTGGCATTTTGCAGCTATTCGTCTGATCGCCGGGCTGGCGATGGTGCTGGTTGTCGCGACGCTGGTACAAAAATGGGTTAAAGAGTCACCGCAAATGGACATCCCTCAGGAAACTCTCTCTTTGCAGGCGCAGGGGGGATTCTTTATCCGCTGGGGGAAAGCGCTGTGGACGCTGTTCTGGAACACCATTCCCGTCTACATTCTGGCCGTGCTGGTATTAGGGGCGGCGCGCGTCTGGTTGTTCCCCCACGCCGATGGCGCGACTGGTAACACTCTGATGTGGACGATCGCGATGGCGGTTGTCGGGTGTCTGTTTGTGATCCCAACGGCAGCAGAAATCCCGATAGTGCAAACCATGATGCTGGCGGGGATGGGGACGGCACCTGCACTGGCGCTGTTAATGACGCTGCCGGCGGTAAGCCTGCCGTCGCTGATTATGCTGCGTAAAGCCTTTCCGACAAAAGCGCTGTGGCTTACGGGTGTGCTGGTGGTGATTTCTGGCGTGATAGTGGGAAGTATGGCGCTACTGTAAGACGCGAGTGCTGCCCGGTAACGTAAGTGTCACCGGGCAACTCATCTTGTTACTTAATAAACGTAAAGGCGGTGGTGACGCGTTTCACGCCGTTGACCCGGCTGGCGATATCCGCCGCCGCTTTGGCTTCACGGTCTGTCACCAGGCCCAGCAGGAAGACTTCGCCATTCTCGGTGGTAACTTTCACATTCGACGATTTCACCTGGTCGGTGGTCAGTAGTTGAGAGCGTACTTTGGTGGTGATCCAGGTGTCGTTAGACGCAGCTCCCAGACCGATGGGTTGCCCCTCACGGATCTCGTTATATACCTCGGTTGTACCATCGACGCCCATTGCAATCTGTTTTGCTCGCGAGGAGAGTTCACTGTTTGGCGACTGACCCACCAGTAAAACCTTGCCCTGATAGGCAGTGACGTTTACACGGGCTTCTTTCTTGATTTGTTCATCTTTCGACAGCGCGCTGTTTACGCGCAGTTCCAGGGTTCCATCATCCACCTGGGTGCCGACGCTGCGTGGGTCGGTTGCCGCTTTTGTTCCAACCGCAGCGGTACCGACGACCGCAGCAGCGATGCAACCTTGCAAGAGCAACGCAGAAATAAGGACTGCGATTGGCGCTAAAGCCTTCATGTGTACTCCTTAATCATCCTGGTGAGGAAAAAGCGTATTATCGATCAGATCGCACAGGCAGTTTACCGTCAGCATATGCATTTCCTGAATGCGCGCGCTGTGGTGTGAAGGGATGCGGATTTCAACGTCCTGCGGCCCAAGTAAACCGGCCAGCTCACCCCCGTCATAACCCGTCAGCGCCACAATGGTCATGTCACGTGTGACGGCGGCTTCAACGGCTTTTACGATATCGCGACTATTACCACGTGTAGAAATTGCCAACAATACGTCTCCCGCATGTCCCAGCGCACGGACCTGTTTTGCATAAACTTCATCATGCAGGCGATCGTTAGCAATCGCAGTTAAGACCACATTATCGGTATTAAGTGCAATGGCAGGTAAACTTGGCCGTTCTGTCTCAAATCGGTTGATCATGCTGGCAGCAAAATGCTGTGCGTTGGCTGCGGATGTCCCATTACCACAGCAGAGAATTTTGTTGCCATTGAGCAGGGATTGAACCAGCGTCATGGCCGCGCGGGAGATGGCATCCGGAAGAGCTTCTGCCGCCGCGATTTGAGTTTGAATGCTTTCGGTAAAGCAGACTTTAATTCTGTCTAACACGCTAATCCTTAAGTACCTGGTCATCAGGCTATTTTATTTGCCATTTTGAATCCGGACGGTGCTCACGCAAAACTCGTCGAGTTTTGAACACCCTTCAGGGGGAGCGAAGCGAACCATCCTCACGCACTGCGTGTACGCTCCGGTTATTCCGCGCTGTCCGTATCCAAACCGGCTGCAACAATAAACGCCTCATGGGCAAGTTTTGTTGTACCTGTTTATGAGTGGTCGTTAAAGGCATCCTTAATCCACTCAACCTCATTTCCGGTGAAGGCTAACACATCGAACCGGCAATCCACAGTATCAAAACTCCCATTATGACGTGCGAGCCACAAACAGGCGGTCCGCAGTACTTTGTGCTGCTTGCTGCGGGTTACGCTGGCCGCCGCGCCACCATACAGAGCAGATTGCCGATAACGAACCTCAATGAAGACCGTGGTCTTTCCTTCACGCATTATCAGATCGATTTCGCCGCCTCGCTCACGCACGTTAGCGGCAATAAAACGCAGTCCCTTGCTCTCCAGCCAGCGACGCGCGGTGGTTTCCCACGCGTCTCCGGTCTGTTTGCTTGTTAACTG
Organism: Citrobacter amalonaticus; assembly: GCF_002918555.1. Classification (GTDB taxonomy): domain Bacteria; phylum Pseudomonadota; class Gammaproteobacteria; order Enterobacterales; family Enterobacteriaceae; genus Citrobacter_C; species Citrobacter_C amalonaticus_A. Next base: position 43,457 of record NZ_PQMB01000007.1, on the reverse strand, counting down.
GCGGGGACGAGCTGTCCTTGCTGGTATTTGAGCCATGATAACTTCCTGTTAATGACGCAATCCTGCGTGGCGGTCAACGCCCCGGTATTTCCATTGATCTCAAAGCCCTGAACCTGGCGCATTTGCGAGAAGTGGTTCGCCAGTGACCAGGCATCAACGCCCATTGCGTACATGCGGGCGAGAGAGTAGTCGTTGCGTACGGCGCTGAGCGCCTGCTGCATCAGCGACGGATTGCCGCCTGCCAGCATCGGAATTTCGCTGTATTGCAGGCCTTCCATCTCCAGACGGAAGTCCGGGCCAGATGTGCCCTGTGCGCTGCGCGAGCTGGCGTACAGCGTGGCGCCGTTCTGACTGCCGTTACGCATGGCAATCATCGGCTTAATGAAGGCGATCTCTTCCGGGGTTGCCAGAATGTACACCGCATCCACACGGCCACCGCCGCCGGTGATTTGCGCATCCGTCGGCGGGGCCGGAATCGTTAGTCCGCCAATGGTGACACCAGGCTGGGAGGGTTCGCTTGCGGCTAACGGGCTGCCGGTCAGCGCAATGCCGGAGCCGCCGTTAACGCCCATCCTCAGTTCAGCCGTAGAGCCAAATTTCTGTTGCAGGACGGTACCACCGCCAAGTTTTTGCCACTCCTGGGCAAAGGCATTTGCGACGCGATCGCCTAACGAACTGCGCGGAATTAACAGCAACGGCGCCTGTTTCCCCTGATCGCGGATATGGCGTGCGGCATCGCGCGCTTCATCTTCCGGTGAGAGCGCGAAGTAGCAGATATTGGCGCGGTTTTGCACCGTTTCTGGCTGGTTCAGCGCCAGTACGTTCAGCGGAGTATTGCTCTTAATCAGCTCCTCAACGTTATTTTTCAACAGCGGACCGACAACGATGCTGGCGCCGTCCTGCTGAACCTGAGTCAGGATCTGGTCCAGCGGCTGTGCCGTGGTGTCGTAAATTTTCAGTTCCGCTGAGGGATTCGCTGGCACACTTGCCGTAGCTGGCTGTGCAGCCGTTGTTTGTGGGGTGTTATTCGGGACAGACTGCTGCGCCTGCTCGTCATCGGTCAAATCGTTCACCGATGCCTGCGCCGGACTGGTAACATCGTCCGCATTTAGTGGCCGATCGGGATCGGTTGGGGTGGCGAGTGCTGCCGCTGGCTGAGCGTCTACCGGCTGCGTACCCCCGTTTTTCGCTGCTTCAAAGCCCTGCTGGATCGTGCGACCGAAAACCGCCGCCTGACCGTTCAGCGGTATCAGCAGGGCGATTTTACCGGTGGAGGCGGGCTTAAAGCTTTGAACGTTAACCAACTGCGTTGGCAGCATTTTGGCCCCCGGATTCTGCGGATAGCGTTTTTGCCAGTCGGCAATTCCCGCTTTCATCATGTCCGGATCGCTACGGTTATCGAACCAGACGCGCTGCAGATCCAGCCATCCCTGCAGGACATTTTCATCCGCATTGATAACCAGCGTCCTGGCCTGCTCCTGGGACATTGACGCCAGCGCCTGCCAGGTGGCGTCGATATTTTTTTGCTTATCGTTGGCAGCGAGCAACGGTTCCTGCGCGATTAATGCACGCAGCAGAGAGAGGGATGGGCGGCCCTGGCTGGCGGTAATGCCTGCCTGCCAGAAACGCGCCTGTTGATTGCTATCCAGCCCGGCGATATCAATTTCGCCGAGCAGCTTTTGCGCACTGGCATAATCTTTCTGCGCGACCTTCAGCTCAGCGGCCAGCAACGACTGTTCGCGACGCTGGGCGTCGTTCAGATTTTGCGGCAGCTGATTGAACAGATCGGCAGCCTGCTGGCTTTTGCCTTCCTTCAGGAGTGCACGAATGGCGAGTAATTGCCAGTTGCTCTTGCTATCATCGGAGCTTTGCTGCATTTGTTGCAGATAAAAGCCGGAATCAGCCTGTGCTGTGCCCTGCATATGGGATGCACTCTGATCGGGCGCCTGGGTGCCACAACCGGCGAAAATCAGTGCTGCCAGAATGACAGGCAGACAGCGCGCGGCTTTCAAACGAGAAAATGTTGAGGGTACCATACTGTATCCAGTGATATTTTTTTTACGCAATGCTCAATATTAAATCGGCAATACGGACGACACAATGAAACAACACGAATCGGCGGATAATTCTCAAGGCCAGCTCTTTATTGTACCTACTCCTATCGGGAATTTGGCTGATATTACCCAACGAGCGCTCGAAGTTTTACAAGCCGTTGATTTAATTGCCGCTGAAGACACTCGCCATACCGGATTATTGTTACAACATTTTGGGATTAACGCCCGTTTATTCGCGCTGCATGACCATAACGAGCAGCAAAAGGCCGAAACGCTGGTGGCGAAGCTGAAGGAAGGGCAGAACATTGCGCTGGTTTCAGACGCCGGAACGCCGCTGATTAACGATCCGGGATACCATCTGGTACGCACCTGTCGGGAAGCGGGAATTCGCGTGGTGCCGTTGCCTGGGCCTTGCGCGGCGATTGCCGCGTTAAGCGCCGCCGGGCTACCTTCAGATCGCTTCTGCTATGAAGGTTTTTTGCCCGCGAAATCGAAAGGGCGTCGTGACGTGCTGAAATCCGTTGAGGCCGAACCGCGCACGCTAATCTTCTATGAATCGACCCACCGCCTGCTTGATAGCCTGGAAGATATGGTCGCCGTCTGGGGCGAATCCCGTTATGTGGTACTGGCGCGCGAGCTGACCAAAACCTGGGAGACGATTTACGGTGCTCCGGTTGGCGAACTGCTGGCGTGGGTGAAAGAGGATGAAAACCGACGCAAAGGCGAGATGGTGCTGATTATTGAAGGACACAAAGCGCAGGAAGCCGATCTCCCCGCCGACGCGTTGCGTACCTTAGCGCTGTTGCAGGCTGAATTGCCGCTGAAAAAGGCCGCCGCGCTGGCGGCTGAAATTCATGGTGTGAAGAAGAACGCGTTATATAAGTATGCGCTGGAGCAGCAGGGGTAATCCCCTGCTATCACGTATTACAGAATACCGAGTGCGGAACAGACAATAGAGAGCACGAAGGTCACACCGATTAACAGTACCGGATGCGCTTTTTTCACCCGTAATAAGTAGTACATCAGCAGCGTGTAGCCCATTGGTAAAATATTGGGAAACACCTTGTCAAAGAAATCTTTCTGTAGCGCCACGCTGTGCGTGCTGTCGATGGCAAAAGAGGTCACGACATCAATATGCACATAAGAGGCAATAAGACCGCCGATGACCGTGATCCCGAGGATTGTCGCCGAGCGGGCGATCCTCTGTGAGTTTTCCCTCACTTTGTCGATCGCTTTGACCCCTACCGAATAACCTATGTGGGTCCAGCCGACGCGAAGGAAAAAGATCATCAGATAGACGGCGAAAAACAGAATGGGGCCGAGTAAGTTTCCCTGGCTGGCGAAAGAGGAACAAATTCCTGCCATAATGGGCAACAAGGTGAACCAGAATATCGCATCGCCAATCCCGGCAATAGGCCCAAACAGCGCGACTTTCAGGCCTTTAATGGTGTCGCGATTTTCTCCTTTCTCTTCCATTGAGATCAGCAAGCCCATCAGAAAACCGACCAGATTCGGGTGAGTGTTAATGAACTCCAGATGATCTTTCATGGCTGCGCTCAGGCTTGGCTTATCATCTTTATAGATTTTTTTCAGAACCGGGAGCATCGCCCAGGTAAAACCTCCCGCCTGCATCCTTTCATAGTTAAAGCTGGCCTGAAGAAGGGACGAGCGAAAGCCCAGACGGGTAATATCTTTTTTGCTGATTTCAGATCCCATTGCTGTAATCCTCTTCATCACTTTTGTTAGCGACAGGCTGGGGTTGCGCCTGCTGTTTAGCTTTGGCATTGAAAAATTCATACACGGCGAAGCCTGCGCCGAGCACGGCAACCGGGAGAAGGTTGTTGACCTGGATGTAGCAAACAAAGAGGAAACCGGCGATCAGGTAAGGGATGTACTGCGCCTTAAACATCACGCGTAGCAGCAGCCCAAAACCGACGGCAGGCAGAATGCCACCCGCGACTTCGAAGCCGTGCGTTAGCCAGGCGGGCATGGCTTTAACCAGCGCCTGCATCGCCCCTTGCGCCAGATACGTACACAGGAAAGCGATAATGGCGTAGGAGCAAGCGACAATCAGCGTAGTCAGCCAGTTCAGACGAGCAAATGCGCGGATATTCGCCTCTTTAGCGCAGTTATCGGCTTTCGCCATAAACAGTGAAAAGGCGGAATAGAAGAACAGAATGACATATTGCATCAGCAGGCTGAACGGCAAGCCAAGGCCGATGGCGGTTTTGGCATCGACGCCGGTGGTCCAGGCGATAACCGTGGTCATTAAGCCTGCCATAATGGGGTTAGGAGGCTGCACGCCTCCCGCGGGCGTCAGACCGGCAAACGCCAGTTCGGTCAGGCCGCCGGTTATTAAACCGATATGAATGTCACCGAGGATGGCGCCGGTGAGCGTACAGACAATAATTGGTCGGAATAAAAACAGGGCTTCCAGCCAAAAATCGATACCCAGAAAGAACACTAATGCAGCCAGGGATATCCCCTGAAGAAGGGTTATTTCATGCATTTTGAGCACCTCAAATAAATAATTCCCTTTACGATAAAAATATTGACCTGTTCTTTATTCCGGGATCTGTTCTTTTTGATCGCCAGGCACATCCTGAATAAACAGATTCACACCGTGGTGTTTAATAAACCGCAGATCCTGAAGATCCCGTTCATCAACATAAACCTTGCTGCTGATCTGTTTTTTACCTTCGGAGAAATGCATGTTGCCGACGTTAACATCGTTTAGCATGATCCCCCCTTCGAGCACTTTTCTGACCGTTTGCGGGGTCCGACAGATCAGAAATATTTTCTGATGCGGGGCAGCTTTGCTGATTACGTTGATTGTTTTTTCTATAGAAAAGAATCGGATACCAAAGCCATAGGTTTCAGCGGTAATGCCCATTAATTTCTGCTGGATCTCATCCTGTGCGACATCATCATCGACGACAACCAGCAGGTTAGCGCCAATCGTGGATGTCCAGGTGACGCCAACCTGACCGTGAACTAATCGGTTATCAATACGGGTTAATAGAATATTTGGACTGCTCATATTTAAAACCTCACCATTAAGAGTCTGGCCCATCAGGCTATTTTACTTGCCATTTTGAACCTGCGCAGTGCTCGAAATCCTCACGTATTACGTGTACGCTCCGGTTTCTCCGCGCTGTCCTTGTTCAAACTACCTGCAACAATAACGCCTGGTGGGCAGGCTCTAAATATTTGAATAAAATAAATTATTGATATATATTATTATCGCAGCATAACATTCATGAATTTATTCAGTGCGATCGACTCAATAATATTTTCTGGCCATTTCCTCAGAGAACGTTACCCGATATTTATCAGGTAACGCTCATAAGTAAAAAGACTGAATTCCGGCTGTTTCTACGCTAAATTATGATCAGCTAAAATTTTGTTTGCCGAACCGCAAACCTGAATTTTGCTCCGTACCACTTCTTTCATCGCATCCATGCCAACGCGCATGTAATAACGCGGATCGTTACCCTGCGGATTTTCGGCGAACCACTTTTTGACCGCGTCGGCAAAGGCGATTTTCAGTTCGGTGGCGACGTTGACTTTGCATACGCCCAGCTCAATGGTGCGGCGAACGTATTCATCAGGCACATCGCTTGCGCCATGCAGCACCAGCGGGATATCAACCACTTCACGAATTTCCGCCAGACGCCGGAAATCGATTTTGGGTTTTTTGGCGTAAAGGCCGTGCGCGGTACCGATAGCCACGGCAAGGCTGTCCACGCCTGTCAGCTCGACAAAGCGTTTGGCTTCCTGCGGATCGGTCAGGAAGGCGCTTTCCGCATCGACGCTCATGTCATCTTCCACCCCGCCCAGACGTCCCAGCTCGGCTTCCACGCTGCAATCGCGAGCGTGACAAAAATCCACTACCGATTTCACCAGCTGCACATTTTCTTCAAATGGGAAGTGGCTGCCGTCAATCATGGCGCTACGCACGCCGGCATTCACCTTACGGCGAATATCCTCCAGTGATTCATGGTGATCGAGGTGCAGCGCCAGCGGCAGACCGAAGTGGGTGGAGTAGGCGCTGCACAGCGCGTAGATCTCTTCCAGCGCGATATGCTTAAAGGTTCCCGGCGTCCCGGCGAGGATCACCGGGGACTGCATTTCGCAGCACACTTCAAGGATCGCCTGGATCGTCTCGGCGTTATGGATGTTGAAGGCAGGTACCGCGTAGCCTTTTGCCTGGGCATCCTGCAGAAGATATTTCGTGGAAATAATGCTCATGATCGGCTCCTCTTAAGCCTGCCAGGGATGAATAACGACGCCCTGCACCACGCGGTTGACCGTTCCGCTGGCAGAGGGGGTATCCGGCGTATTACCGACGCTGATTGACTGTGTGAGCGCAAAAACCTGGGCGTACATCAGGAAGCAGAAAGCCAGTTCCATATCGATGAAATGACGTGCTGGCGGCAGCAGAATATGCGGGCCAGCCTCAATAACCGCATCGCTCTGTGCGGCAATCGCCACCACGCGCATGGCCTGCCGATCGCGACGCAGCTCATCCAGAAGATCGAGATCGTACTGACGGGTGTAAGGGTGGCTGGAGATATACACCACGATCAGCGTTTCGTTATTCACCAGTGATTTTGGACCGTGGCGGAAGCCGGTCGGCGAGTCGTAAAACGCCGCCAGCTTGCCTGCCGTCAGCTCCAGAACTTTCAGCGATGATTCACGTGCCGCACCCTGCAATCCGCCGCTACCGAGGTAAACGATCCGTTGCCAGGCTTCATTGCCAAACACGCCGTGGCTGAAATCGCCGAGTGAGGTCAGGATCGACTGGCAGCGATCGGCCACGTCACGAAACGTCCGGCTGTTAATCACGTCCGGAGCGAAGACCGCCAGGCAGCTGGCCATCATGGTGGTAATACTGCTGGTCATCGCAAATCCACGATCGTGGGTTTCTGCGGGCATCAGCAGGGCAAAAGCGTTGTCGCTCCCGACCGCGTTCTGATACAGGCTGCCCGCTTCGTTGCAGGTGATCGAAAGGTGATAACACTCAGGGACGAACTGATTTGCCAGCTCAACGGCGGCGACGCTCTCCGGGCTGTTACCGGAACGGGCGAAAGAGATCAGCAGCAGCGGATGCGCCGGGTTCAGGTAGTCCATCGGGTTGGTGACCAGATCGGTGGTTGGCACGGCGCTGATGTTTTTTCCGGTGTGGCTGGCAAGCCAGGGGGCAACGATCTCGCCGATAAATGCCGAGGTACCTGCGCCAGTCAGGACGATCCGCAACCCGTCTTTACGCAGTAATGGGGTGAGAAAACCGTCGATCGCGGGGCGAATATTATCGATGTTATTCAGGGCGCGCAGCCAACTGGCTGGCTGTTGACGGATCTCTTTTTCTGTCCAGGTTCCGGTCGTCGCGGCAGCAGGGGTATAGGTTTCTGGCATAACGTAAGTCCTTAGTCTTGTGAATTCCACATCAGACGCTGGCAAAATGTCGCTATCTTTCGTTTCGTTTCACTTGTTCATATGTTCGATTGATTAAAATTTATAGCAAAGAAAACGAAAGTTCAATGATGCAAAATGAAATAAAACGAAATTTGTGAGCAATGAAGGGAAAATGTTTTCTATCTCGTTGATCTGTAGAGAATAGCGTTGCAGGAAGGAAGGTGAGGATTTTCTTAAACGAAAGGAAAAGAAAGGCCTTGCGACGGCTAACCGAAGGCCAGTATGACGCGCAATGAAAGGGCTACAGGGGGAGGGCCTGGCCCTGAATCCAGATCTGCTGTAAATGAAGCCCGCTATCGAGAGCGATGATGTTGGCGCGCTTGCCCGTGCTTAACGATCCCAGCTGACGATCGATCCCCAGCAGGCGAGCCGGATGTAGCGAAGCCATATGGATCGCTTCTTCCGGGGCGATCCCGGTGAGTTCGACCATATTACGCACCGCCGCATCGACCGATAGTGTACTGCCCGCCAGGCCGCCGGCAGCGGTTCGCACGATACCGCCGCGCATCTCCACCTTTTCGCCGCATAACGTGTAGCCCCCGTCGGGCATTCCGGCTGCCTGCATCGCATCGGTGATCAGCACCACCCTGTCTTTTGCACAGCAGCAGCAGAGCTTCATGGCTGCGGGATGAACGTGATGACCGTCGGCGATAAGTTCCAGCCATGCGCGCGGATCGGTTAATCCCGCGCCGACCATCCCCGGCTCCCGATGATGCAAACCGGTCATGCCGTTATAGCAGTGCACTAACCCGTCAGCGCCTGCGTCAAAGGCGGCACGGGTTTGCTCCCAGGACGCCGCGCTATGCCCCAGCATCACCCGCACGTCCTGTTGTTTCAGATGCCTAATCGCCTGTAATGCGCCGGGCTTTTCCGGTGCCAGAGCGACCACGCGCAGGGTATGCCGGGAGATGGCTATCAGCTCATCCAGTTCAGCAAGATTCAGATCCCGGAACAGTTCCGGGGGATGCGCCCCTTTGTTCTGCGGGGTGAAGTACGGGCCTTCCAGATAACTTCCCAACACCTGCGCGCCTGGCCCGCCGGAATAGCAGCGTTGCGCTATGCGTTCCAGCGCGTGGTGAATCGTTTTCAACGGCGCGGTGACGGTGGTGGGGAGCCAGCCGGCGACCCCTTCACGCGCTTTATGCATCGCCAGTTTATCGAGCGCATCCGGTGCGTCGTCCATCACATCAACACCTGCGCCGCCGTGGACGTGCATATCGATATAAGCAGGACACAGCAGCTCGGCATCGCGTGGGGCAACTCCCGCCGGAACAGGCTCTATCGCAGTAATGACGCCATCTTCAATACGCAGTTGGCGATCGTCCAGCCAGCCCTCTTCTGTCAGCAGACGTCTGGCCCGCAGAATTTGCGTCATATCCCTTCCTCAATGGGGTTCTCTTCCCGACAGCGCCCCAGCTCGTCGACCAGACTGGTCAGGCCGCGATGCCCGCACTCCAGTGCCTGCACGCGAAACGCTTCGCTGTTGAGTTCGTCGCGATCCAGCACCATTTCCAGCAGTAGCTGCAGGTTGGTGCCGGTGATCACCTCGCGTCCCGGTTTTTGCATCGCCAGCGTCGACGCAACGCGAAACGGCGTGCCGCCGAGCAAATCGGTCAGAAAGATGAGACCTTCCTCATCGTCCAGCTCTGCAACTGCCTGCTCCAGCTGTGAGGTGAGCAGCGCCGTGGTGGAGGTCTCCGGAAAGTCGATAGCGATAAACTGCGACTGCTCGCCAAGGATCTGCTTCATCGCTTTTTCCATTCCGCTGGCAAATCCACCATGCCCCGTCAAAATAATACCTAACATCTCAGACCTCTTTTGCTTTACAGGAAGTGGCAGAACTTACCGACTACGCCCAGAACCACAGTGATACCGATGAGGCGCAGTGGACTCCAGCCGCGGCGTACCAGCCAGAACATGGTCAGGGTATAGACCAGCGGTAAAAACGCGGGCATCAGCTTGTCGATAACGTCAGCCTGGAGTTTGACGACCGCATCACCGGCTTTGATTTCGAGCGTGGTGTTCAGGCGGACATAGGTTGCCACCAGCGCGCCAATAACCGTCATCCCGATGACAGACGCCGCGTGACCGACCTTTTTGGTGTTGGCTTTAATCAGCGGAATGGCCGCGACGCCCATGCGATACGCATAGTGCGCAAGGCCAAAACGCAGCCCGAGATGCACCACGTTAAACAGCACAATAAAGACCACTGCACCCAGGATAGAGCCTTGCAGCGCCAGACTGGCCCCGATGCCGCCGCAAATGGGGAGTAGCGTCAGCCAGAACATGGCATCACCAATCCCGCCGAGCGGGGCGCCCACGGCAATTTTGGTGCTCTGAATGCTGTTTACATCCTGCTTGGAGCGCTCCATTGCCAGAATGATGCCGACAACAAACGTCACCAGGAACGGGTGAGTGTTGAAGAAGCCCATATGGCCTTTCATGGCGCGCGCCAGATCGCGTTTGTTGGTATGGATCTTTTTCAGCGCGGGCAGCAGACCGTACAGCCAGCCGGATGCCTGCATACGTTCGTAGTTAAACGAAGCCTGCAACAGCATGGAACGCCAGGCCACGCGGTTGATATCCTTTTTGGTTAGCTCTGCGCCAATACGCTGATCTTCATAGACGTTTTCGTTCACGCCGGTGAGCAGCGTTTCTTCATTGTCGGACACATTCGGCAGAGTCTGTTGATTAGATGCCATCTTCGAATTCCTCTTTTTGTGCCGCAGGTTGAGTGGGTTCCGGAGATTTACGCAGCAGGTCGATCAGCGCCATTGCCAGCGCAGCGGCGGCAATAGCCAGCACCGGAAGCTTGAGCCAGGCTGCGGCCACAAAACCGATAATGAAATAAGGGATGTAGACGTTTTTCATCATGATCTTCAGCAGCACGGCGAAGCCGATCGCTGGCATGATGCCGCCCGCGACGCCCAGACCGTCGATCAGACGTTCCGGCAGGACATCAATCGCGGTTTTCGCGTGTTCAGCGCCGAAGTAGATCGGCAGGAACGCGCACAGAAAATAGAAGGTACCGAGCGCCAGTAGCGCCAGATAGTTGACCCGTTCAATACCGTTGGTATCGGCGTTGGCCGCCATGCGATCGCAGCGGGACATCACGCCGGACATGACGGAGAACAGGAAGGTAATGCCCATTTGCACTGCGACGGCAAACGGGACGGCGACGCCCACGGCGACATCAGGCTTCACGCCCGTGCTGATGGCAAAGGCGGTGCCGACAATGGTGCCGATAATGACGTTCGGCGGCTGTGCGCCCGCCAGCGGCGCCAGCCCCATCCAGACCAGCTCTAACGTACCGCCGGTCAAAATACCGGTGTGTAAGTCGCCCAGAATCAGACCGACCAGCGGTCCGAGCACCACCGGGCGGTGCATGTGTGTTAACCCGTTAAACATATCCAGGCCTGCGATAAAGGCGAGAATGCCCAACGCAAATGCCTGCAACAGACTGATTTCCATTATGAATCCCTCAGAGCAGTTTAAAGAGATCCAAAGCAGGTTCTGTCGGAACGCCCTGAACGAAGCATTCCACCCCGGCGGCCTTCAGGCCGTTAAACGCACTGATATCGTTCGCGTCGACAGAAACCGTTTTGGCAATTTGTTGTTTACCTTCGGCGAAGTGCATGTTTCCTACGTTAATGCGCGTGACGGGAACGCCGCCTTCAACCAGCCTGAGGAAATCGGCCGGCGTTCTGCATACCAGTAAAATTTTCTGCCGGTCTGCGGCGCGGTGGATGTTGTCGATCACTTTTTGTAGCGACCAGAAGCGCACGGCAATCCCTTCTGCCAGCACCATCTCCATCAGGTTCTGCTGGACGGTGTCTTCCGCCACTTCATCGTTGGCGACCAGCACCAGATTTGCCCCCGCAAATCCGACCCACTGCACGCCGACCTGACCGTGAATGAGCCTTTCGTCGATGCGGCTTAATACAATGTTTGGCATAGCGTTTTCCTCTTTTTTAATTATGCATTTTGAGTTCTCAGGCCTTCGCAGGCGGCGTGGTACTGCTGAAGTATGTCCTGAATGTGGTCGATGATGAGCGCCCGCGGCGTTGACTTGAGAGCCCCCTCGCGAACTTTGCTGTACTGCAACGGCAGATACTGGCTGATCAGCGGCAGCGGGACTGGTTCGTCTGCCAGGTTGCGTACCAGTCGCGCAAAGGCGTCATCAATCTGGCTGTCCGGCCAGTAATAGCGCACGCGGTCAGAGTAGCTATAGCCGCGCGCGAGGCGGCGTGCGTTGCCATCGCCGTGGTAGTGGCTTTGCCAGTATTCCGGGCGATCGAGCATCACGTTTTCCAGCACCTGGCGCAGGCCGGAGCTGGCTTTGGCTGGCAGTAACTCCTCTTCAATGGCGGCCAGTGAGAACAGCGCTTCGCGCAGGGCGAAAGTCAGGGCCGGGCCGACTTTCAGGATGGCGAAGTGATCTCTGACTAACTGACGCAGGGACTGCGGAGTCTGGTAATCCGTGGAGTGCGCTTCAAATACCAGCGTGTCATAGGCTTCAACCATTTTGCTCAGGGCGACGGCTTTCTGCGGCTGATAATCAATGATGTGAGTGTGGTCAAATTCAACGCCGGGTTGCACGACCAGCGCGATGATGCGAGGCCAGATGGCGCTTACACCTTGTTTTTCAAAGGCATGGCGGTGCGCTTCCAGCGTGGCGCGGGCCGCATCGGGCGTGGTGATCGCCAGCCCGGTTAACGTCTCATGAGCGCCGCCAGGCACTGGCACTTCGGTGCCAATGACGTAGACGAGATCCGCTTCGCCAAACTGTGCCACGCAGGTTTCTTCGGCAATTTTCGCCAGACGTGCGGCGCGTCCGGCGACGATGGTGTCGGTTAATGGAACCGGATCGCCCTGACAGGACATGCTGCAATCAAGGTGGATCTTTTTAAATCCGGCGGTCACGTAGCTTTTGATCAAATCGTCCGCATTGGCCATGGCCTGCGCAGCGGGCAGATGCTGCCAGCGGTTAGGACCCAGATGGTCCCCGCCCAGAATCAGTTGCTCCTGGGGAAAATCAAGCGTGTCGGCGAGTTGACAGACGAAGCGGCGAAAATCGGCGGGGGTCATACCGGTATAGCCGCCAAACTGGTCAACCTGATTCGACGTTGCCTCAATCAGCAGCGGTGTGCGGTTGGCGTGGGCGTAGCGTATTGCCGATTCCAGTACCAGTGGATGTGCGGAACAAACGGCATAAATCCCGATTGCTTCGCCGCGTTTATGCTGCTCAACCCTATTGATCAGATGTTTCACTTTCCTCTCCAGATCAGATAATCGTGATGCCAATCTTTCGTTTTGTTTCATTTGATACTGCATCATGGTCTTGTAAAAATAAAACGAAAGATAATAGTTTTCCGATCTGTTTCACAAAAGAAACGTAATGAAAGTGTTTTATGGTGAATTCAGGGGCTGCGGCCCGCATTATGGGACTTGCATTCCGACAAAAGAAAGGCGTTAATAGACAAAACGAAATGAAACGAAAGAATTAATCAAAGGATTTCTTATGAGCAACACCGACCCTTCTGCAGATAAGCGGGTGTCCGGAACCAGCGAAAGACGCGAGCAGATCATCCAGCGGTTGCGTCAGCAGGGAAGCGTGCAGGTGAACGATCTCTCGGGGTTGTTCGGCGTTTCCACGGTGACGATCCGTAACGATCTGGCGTTCCTGGAAAAGCAGGGGATCGCCGTTCGGGCATACGGTGGCGCATTAATTTGCGACAGTAATACACCAGGCGTGGAACCTTCTGTTGAAGACAAAAGCGCGCTGAATACGGCGGTGAAACGGCGTATCGCCAGCGCCGCCGTCGAGCTTATCAAATCGGGACATCGCGTGATTCTCGATTCCGGCACCACGACGTATGAGATTGCCCGTCTGCTGCGTCAGCATACCGATGTGATTGCCATGACCAACGGTATGAACGTTGCCAATGCGTTGCTGGAGGCGGAAGGCGTTGAGTTGCTCATGACCGGCGGGCATCTGCGCCGTCAGTCGCAGTCATTTTATGGCGATCAGGCGGAGCAATCTTTACAGAATTATCACTTCGACATGCTATTTCTCGGCGTCGATGCGATTGATTTAGAGCGCGGCGTCAGTACGCATAATGAGGACGAAGCCAGGCTGAATCGTCGGATGTGTGAAGTGGCGGAGCGGATAATCGTGGTCACCGATTCCAGCAAATTTAACCGCTCAAGCCTGCACAAAATCATTGATACTCAGCGCATTCATACCATCATCGTCGATGAAGGTATTCCGGAAGAGAGCCTGAAAGAGTTACATCGGAGTGGCGTTGAGGTGGTTATTGTGTGAATGCTCATCGGGTAAGGCTGGCCGGGGCCAGCGCAAGCGCTGTTCAAAGCCACTGCGCCTTTTTGTCCCGCGACTCGAATTATTGAGAGTATAAGTAATTCAACAATATGATTTTGTTCTGAATAAAAAGAAAAAGTCAGCGGGTTTTATCACGAACCCGCTTTCGTTATTGAGACAGGGAAAATCAGGTCACCGGCGCCGGGTTAAACACGGCCAGCTGATTATGCAAACCCCATTGGTCTGAGAAGGTTTTCTTACGCCCGCTGGCGACCTCCAGAATAAATTCAAACAGCTTCAGACCCACGTCTTCAATCGTCTCTTCCCCGGTCGCAATGGTTCCGGCGTTGATATCCATTAAGTCATACCAGCGGTTGGCCAGCTCGGTACGCGTTGCCATCTTAATAACCGGTACTGCCATCAGACCATACGGTGTGCCGCGACCGGTGGTAAACACCTGTACCGTGATCCCGGAAGCTACCTGCTGGGTGCCGCAAACAAAATCGCTGGCTGGCGTGGCGGCGTAAATCAGCCCACGCTTCGTGGGGCGCTGACCCGGAGAAAGTACTTCAACAATGGCGCTCTTCCCGGATTTAGCGATGGAACCCAATGCTTTTTCCACCACATTCGCCAGACCACCTTTCTTGTTGCCTGGAGAAGGGTTGGCGCTGCGATCGGTTTTCCCCATGTCGAGATAGTTATCGTACCAGGCCATCTCTTCCAGCAGACGTTTCCCCACCTCTTCGTTTACGGTGCGTGGCGTGAGGAGATGGATGGCATCGCGGACTTCGGTGACTTCCGAGAACATCACGGTTGCCCCGCAGCGCACTAACAGATCTGAGGCATAACCGACAGCCGGATTAGCCGTGACGCCAGAAAACGCGTCGCTGCCGCCGCACTGCATGCCGACCACCAGTTCAGACGCCGGGCATGTCTCACGCTGGCGCTGATTGAGTTTTTCCAGATGACGTTTGGCAACCTGCAGAATGTCATCAACCATCGATTTAAAACCAACGTGTTTTTCGTCCTGCAGGCTCACAATGCTGGCGCTGTCCACCGGAATACTCTGCACATCTGCCGTGCCCTCCAGCAGGCGTTCCGGCTGAAGTTTCTCGCAGCCGAGGCCGATGACCATGACTTCACCGCCAAAGTTCGGATTCAGCGAAATGTTATGAATGGTGCGAATCGGGACAACGGCCGCCGGGGCGTTGATCGCCACGCCGCAGCCGTACAGGTGGTTCAGACCTACCACGCCGTCCACGTTCGGGTATTCAGGCAGCAGATCTCGCTCAATGATTTTCACCACATAATCCACCACGCCCGCCACGCAGTGCACGCTGGTGGTGATGCCAAGCAGGTTCTTGGTGCCAACGCTGCCGTCAGCGTTACGATAGCCTTCAAAGGTATAACCTTCCAGCGGTGGTAGTGGCTCAGGTACGCGGGTCGCCAGCGGCAGCGTGTTCAGCGGCGGCGCTTTCGGCAGTTCAACCATGGACTCGTCAATCCAGCTGCCGCGCGGAATGTCGCGAACGGCATAGCCGATTACTTCACCGTAACGGATGATTTCTCCGTGAACGGGAATTTCGACCAGCGCCACTTTATGGCCCTGGGGAATATGTTCAATTAACTCCAGTCCATCCGGGAAACGGGTCCCGGCTTTCAGACCATTGTCATTAACAATAATCGCCACATTATCGGTGTCGTGTACTTTAATATAAAACGCCGTTGGCGATTCTTGTCTTATTTCGATGTCGGCCATTGTTCAGTATTCTCCAGGCGGGGATGATATTAAGATCCTGGCCCATAGGCTATTTTACTTGCCATTTGAACCTGGGCAATGCTCGCCATCCTCACGTACTCCGTGTACGCTCCGGCTGCTGCGGGCTGTCCGTGTTCAAACTGCCTGCGCCAATTACGCCAGGTGGGTCAGTCTCTAATTTATCTAATTATAAAAATAGTGAATTCATGCAGTGAAATAAGAATGTCAGGAGATGAAAAACAAGAATGTGATCAAGATCACTCCTTGTCATGAAGGCCCGTCCACAGGGGCGGTTAAAGCGTAAATATGTGCATCAACGCCCAGTATTATGTGCATATGCCTGAAATGAAGTTGAAAATAAATTTCTTTAATGAGCATCCGCACAATGCCTGATGACTTCAGGCTGATTATACTGAATCACGAAATTATGACATCTTATCCGTTATTTTTTAATAACGAACATTCTGTTTTTTATGCTGTAAATAATAACAAGAATATTATTTTCTGGTGCCTGAGGTAAATAAAATGATACTGGATACGGTTGAAGAGAAAACAAAGGGTACGCATACTCGATATTTAATATTGCTGATCATTTTTATTGTGACAGCCGTTAACTATGCGGATCGGGCGACGCTATCCATCGCCGGTACTGAAGTGGCAAAAGAGCTACAGCTAAGCGCCGTTTCAATGGGTTATATCTTTTCCGCCTTCGGCTGGGCCTATTTGCTGATGCAAATCCCCGGTGGCTGGCTGCTCGATAAGTTTGGTTCGAAGAAAGTCTACACTTATAGCCTCTTCTTCTGGTCATTGTTCACCTTCCTGCAGGGCTTTGTCGATATGTTCCCGCTGGCCTGGGCGGGTGTCTCGATGTTCTGTATGCGCTTTATGCTGGGCTTTTCAGAAGCGCCTTCCTTCCCGGCTAACGCCCGTATTGTGGCGGCCTGGTTTCCAACCAAAGAGCGCGGCACTGCATCGGCAATCTTTAACTCAGCCCAGTACTTCTCTTTGGCGCTGTTCTCGCCGTTACTGGGCTGGTTAACCTTCGCCTGGGGTTGGGAGCATGTGTTTACCGTTATGGGCGTGATTGGTTTTGTGCTGACCGGCCTGTGGGTGAAATTGATTCATAACCCGACCGATCACCCACGTATGTCCGCTGAAGAGCTGAAGTTCATTTCTGAGAACGGCGCGGTGGTCGATATGGACCATAAAAAACCGGGGAGTACAGCAGCCAGTGGGCCAAAACTTCACTACATCAAGCAGCTGTTGACCAACCGCATGATGCTGGGCGTGTTCTTCGGACAGTATTTTATCAACACCATCACCTGGTTCTTTCTGACCTGGTTTCCCATTTACCTGGTACAGGAAAAGGGGATGTCAATTCTGAAGGTAGGTCTGGTGGCTTCGATCCCGGCGCTGTGCGGTTTTGCTGGCGGAGTACTGGGTGGGGTGTTCTCTGATTTTCTGATTAAGCGTGGTTATTCCATCACGCTGGCGCGTAAGCTGCCCATTGTGGTGGGGATGCTGCTGGCGTCGACCATTATTCTGTGTAACTACACCGATAACACCGTGCTGGTGGTGGCGCTGATGGCGCTGGCGTTCTTTGGTAAAGGTTTTGGCGCCCTGGGTTGGCCGGTGATTTCTGATACTGCGCCGAAAGAGATTGTTGGGCTGTGTGGTGGCGTGTTTAACGTCTTCGGTAACGTGGCTTCGATTGTGACTCCGCTGGTCATTGGGTATCTGGTTAGTGAGCTTCACTCTTTCAATGCGGCACTGATCTTTGTGGGTTGTTCGGCGCTGATGGCGATGGTGTGCTACCTCTTCGTGGTCGGTGACATCAAACGTATGGAATTGCAGAAATAAGCAAAGGTATAAGTGATGAATAACGATATTTTCCCGAATAAATTTAAAGCTGCGCTGGCAGCGAAACAGGTTCAGATTGGCTGCTGGTCTGCGCTGGCAAGCCCCATCAGTACGGAGGTGTTAGGCCTGGCGGGGTTCGACTGGCTGGTGCTGGATGGCGAACATGCGCCGAACGACGTCTCTACCTTTATCCCGCAGCTGATGGCGCTCAAAGGCAGCGCCAGCGCGCCGGTAGTGCGTGTGCCGACCAACGAGCCGGTCATTATCAAGCGTCTGCTGGATATCGGTTTCTATAACTTCCTGATCCCGTTTGTTGAAACACAAGAAGAGGCGATGAACGCGGTCGCCTCAACGCGCTATCCGCCGGAAGGTATTCGCGGAGTTTCTGTCTCCCATCGCGCCAACATGTTTGGCACCGTGCCGGATTATTTCGCCCAGTCGAACAAGAACATCACCATTATCGTGCAGATCGAAAGCCAGCAGGGCGTCGACAATGTTGATGCGATTGCCGCGACCGACGGTGTGGATGGGATATTCGTCGGCCCGAGCGACCTGGCTGCGGCATTAGGCCATCTGGGGAATGCGTCACATCCTGACGTACAGAAAGCCATTGGACACATCTTTGCCAGGGCGAAAGCGCACGGTAAACCCTGCGGGATTCTGGCACCGGTTGAGGCCGATGCGCGCCGTTACCTGGAGTGGGGCGCAACGTTCGTCGCCGTAGGCAGCGATCTGGGCGTGTTCCGTTCCGCCACGCTGAAGCTGGCTGATTCCTTTAAAAAATAACCACCATCGAAAAAAGAGAGAGATCGTTATGACTATGAAAGTTGGTTTTATTGGCCTGGGCATCATGGGTAAACCAATGAGTAAAAACCTCCTGAAAGCAGGCTACTCGCTGGTGGTTTCTGACCGTAACCCTGAAGCGATTGCTGACGTTATTGCTGCAGGCGCAGAAACCGCGACCACGGCGAAGGCGATTGCCGGGCAGTGTGATGTCATCATCACAATGTTGCCGAACTCCCCGCATGTTAAAGAGGTCGCGCTGGGCGAAGGCGGCATTATTGAAGGCGCGAAACCGGGCACGGTGCTGATCGACATGAGCTCCATTGCTCCGTTGGCAAGCCGTGAAATCAGCGAAGCGCTGAAAGCGAAAGGCATTGATATGCTGGACGCGCCGGTCAGCGGTGGCGAACCCAAAGCGATTGACGGGACGCTGTCGGTGATGGTTGGCGGCGATAAGGCAATTTTTGACAAGTACTACGATCTGCTAAAAGCGATGGCAGGCTCCGTGGTTCATACCGGTGACATTGGCGCGGGCAACGTGACTAAGCTGGCGAACCAGGTGATTGTAGCGCTGAACATTGCCGCAATGTCTGAAGCGCTGACCCTGGCAACCAAAGCCGGTGTTAATCCGGATTTGGTCTATCAGGCGATTCGTGGCGGCCTGGCGGGCAGCACCGTGCTGGATGCGAAAGCGCCGATGGTGATGGATCGGAACTTCAAGCCTGGTTTCCGTATCGACCTGCATATCAAAGATCTGGCGAATGCGCTGGACACCTCTCACGGTGTAGGCGCGCAGCTGCCGCTGACCGCGGCGGTAATGGAGATGATGCAGGCGTTGCGTGCAGATGGGCTAGGTACGGCCGATCATAGCGCGCTTGCTTGCTACTACGAAAAACTGGCGAAAGTAGAAGTCACTCGTTAATGACGTCCTGCCCGGATGGCGTATAGCGGTCCGGGCCGGGATTCCATGCCGGATAAGTAAAGTGCCATCCGGCGTTGTGCAGTAACAGGCTATCACTATGAAAATCGTAATTGCCCCAGACTCTTATAAAGAAAGCCTTTCTGCCACCGAGGTTGCTCGGGCGATAGAAAAAGGATTTCGGGAAATCTTCCCCGATGCTCAATATGTTTCTGTTCCGGTCGCTGATGGCGGTGAGGGGACGGTTGAAGCAATGATTGCCGCCACGCAGGGGACTGAATATACCGCTCTGGTTACCGGACCGTTAGGGGAAAAAGTGAATGCCACCTGGGGCATGTCTGGGGATGGTAAAACTGCTTTTATTGAAATGGCGGCAGCCAGCGGCCTGGCACTCGTTCCCCCTGAAAAACGTAACCCATTGGTAACGACTTCGCGCGGTACCGGGGAACTCATTTTGCAGGCGCTGGAAAGCGGGGCGAGAAGCATTATTATCGGCATTGGCGGCAGTGCGACCAATGACGGTGGAGCGGGCATGATGCAGGCGCTGGGAGCCAGACTTAGTGATGCAAACGGAGCTGAGATCGGTTACGGGGGCGGCAGTCTGAGCGGCCTGAACGCGATAGATATCTCTGGTCTGGATCCGCGTCTGAAGGGCTGCTCTATTCGTGTTGCCTGTGATGTCACTAACCCGCTGGTCGGTGAAAAAGGCGCATCGCGCATCTTTGGGCCTCAGAAGGGGGCGACAGAAGCGTTGATTGTGGAGCTGGACAGCAACCTTGCTCACTATGCCGATGTGATTAAAAAATCACTGCGGGTGGATGTGAGAGATGTCCCCGGCGCTGGCGCGGCGGGGGGGATGGGGGCGGCGTTAATGGCGTTTCTCAATGCCGAATTGCGCAGCGGAATTGAGATTGTTACCACCGCGCTGAATCTGGAAGAACATATTCATGACTGCACGCTGGTGGTTACCGGCGAAGGGCGTATCGACAGTCAGAGTATTCATGGCAAAGTACCGGTCGGCGTGGCGAGCGTTGCGAAAAAATACCATAAGCCGGTGATTGGTATTGCCGGCAGCCTGACGCGCGATGTGGGCGTGGTGCATCAGTATGGTATTGATGCGGTATTCAGCGTGTTGACCAGCATTGGTACGCTGGAGGAGGCCTTCCGGGGGGCATTTGATAATATTTATCGGGCATCACGGAACATTGCGGCAACGCTGGCGGTTGGAATGCGCAGTGCAGGGTGACAAAGGCGCGCGAACCCTCTATACTTCGCGCCGAAGCTGACCAGACAGTCGCCGCTTCGTCGTCGTCCTTTTCGGGGGAGACGGGCGGAGGGGAGGAAAGTCCGGGCTCCATAGGGCAGGGTGCCAGGTAACGCCTGGGGGGGAAACCCACGACCAGTGCAACAGAGAGCAAACCGCCGATGGCCCACGCAAGTGGGATCAGGTAAGGGTGAAAGGGTGCGGTAAGAGCGCACCGCGCGGCTGGTAACAGTCCGTGGCACGGTAAACTCCACCCGGAGCAAGGCCAAATAGGGGTTCATAAGGTACGGCCCGTACTGAACCCGGGTAGGCTGCTTGAGCCAGTGAGCGATTGCTGGCCTAGATGAATGACTGTCCACGACAGAACCCGGCTTATCGGTCAGCTTCAACTTCTTCTAAAACAATACGTTGGTGTATCTCAGGTGCTCAAAAGCATAAACGGGATACACCAACGGTTGCAACATCCCTCATACGCTCTGCCGCAACGACATTTACTATGTCTACTTTCACCTTTCTAAACACCAGTTTTTTCGCTGTTCTTTGGGTACTGATAGCCCTCGTCGTTGCCGGTTTATCATTTCTCGTCTTAGCCCGTAAATATCGCTCTTCAGACTGGGTAGGATAGGGCGCGCATATGCTCCCTATTTGTGAGACCATCGGATACTTTCCCGTATCAAATACCCGAAATACACGCAAAAAAAAGCCCCGCATATAGCGAGGCTATTATAAAAATTAGCGAGAGGGGGTCTAACCCACGAAAGCGTTTCGACGCTGGAATCTGTCGGAAATCTGGTTTTTTCTGACAAGTTTGCCGTCAAACTGTTTCTCTATACGTTCCTTTATCCGTCTCAGCCGAAGATTGATATGCCCTTCACTTGATACTTTCGCACCAGTGATAGCCATGATTGCCCTAGCTGCAAGGAACTCCTCGTCGTAGTCATCACATGCGTAGATTAAAGTTTCCAGACTCCTTGGCTCAACGAAGGCAAAAACATCTCTGTGTAGAGCTGAGCTGGTTTTCTTAATCTCTTCTTTTTCATTAAGAATTTCGATTATCTTTTTTAATTTTGGTGTTTTGACATCTTCAGGATTGATCTGGCACGCCTCGTCATACGTAGCCGACAGAACTTTCACTTTATTCATTAATCCAATGATTTCATAGCTATATGGCAATGCCTTTACTTTACCCAATGTACCTGGCACCCATTTAGCTTCGCCATCATCGGCGTATCCTTCTTGCACATCGACTTTCAGCTCCCAGTTTTTAGTTCTCTGAGCGCTTTCGATAAAAATAAGGACCGCATTTGGAAAATGCTTGTGAACTTGGTCGAGTTTTACTCGGGTATCAATGATTTCTTGTCGCAAGCAGGACAGCTCATCACCGATGCTCATTTTATTTTTTCTGTACTCTTCCAACTTATACAAGGCGATCTTTCTATCAATTTCTTTTCGAACACGCTTTCGTTCGAGTGCAAATGATTTATCCGCTTTGAAATAGTTACGGGCACAGTGACCGCCGATTAGAACTTCTTGCCCATCATTGGTTACCCCTAACCAGCCGCTTCTATGCTTTTGATGGCAAATTCCTTTGTGGCCTTTGACTTGGCAAATGACATCTTCATCCAATCGGTACTCACCAACTAGCGTTTTGAAGTTTTCAGGACTGATTTCACATTCAGAGGAGAAGCGCGGACGCTTTTCAATATCGAAGAAACTGGAAAAAAACTCAGACTGTTCAGCCATTTACCCACCTTAGTTATTAATAACCTGTTTTAGTGTCCAGCCTGTACAAATATACAACTCAATAACCATCTGATCAATGATGTTTTTATATGCAAAACGAATTTAAATAAACATCTCAGTAAGACAATGGTAAGTAATTCAAGCATATGATATTTAATGTTTTATTCTGCAATTCAGGCTGTTTATCTTTAAGTATTCCAATTACGCTTAATCGTTGGCAGACTCAAATCTAGTTCAAGCGCCGCTTACCTAATGTACCAACTACTTGCTCCCAAGTTTGCGTGGTAGCATGTGCCTGCCACGCTGAACTGAGGTGCATCATCAATGAACAATCCCCACCGTTTTATGAGCGGCGATGAAGATAAGACTGAAGAAATAATAAACACCGTTCTTCGCTTCGGAATAAAGGAAGAAATGCTTACCAGAATTAGCGGATTGATGATTTTGCAGCTTTACGGTTCTTTCATGTCCAGAAGCGAAAACCCGTTCATTATTGTTGATGAAATTTCTTGCCTGGAGGGCAATCCCTTACGAGGTGAAAGCAGAACCAAACCACCGACAATGTTTAACCGAAAACCTTATCTTCGGGGACTATGGCATAAGCACTATCACGGTGCTGGTGTAGATGTTATGGCCCGGAATATACAAATTGCACTGAAAAATTACGGTTTACCTCGATTAGAAGCAGAGGTTGAAAAAGTCATGAAATCAGGTGAGGAACGGTATTTTACAGCTGAAGATGCAGCTCTGATCGCCCATGAGGCTGTAAGGGAAAATTGGTTGCGGCGTTCCAACGAACAGAAAATCACTGGGCACTGGATTATCTATGCTATCCATGAAGGTAAAAATTACTATCTGAGCCTTGGTCGGCATACCGATGATGAAGCAGAGCTTAGGCGACAAATCGAAACCGCTTGTCTTTATCAATTCCCTTTTTTGTCAGAAATACTTTGCCCTCTCACGTAATGAGTTTGTAGATTGTTCACTACAGCCATCAGCCCTACCTTGCAGATATTTGCTAAAGATCCGCTGGTTGGGATGCAAGCGATGTAAGCCAGCTAGGCCGTGCTGAGAATACGGCTGTGATATTTTTCGACTATTGCCCTGTCATCACGCCGACTCTGCCAGTGGTACACCGTTCGGCTCTGCATCAACAGTCCGCATCCCCGGCGAACGCTGATACGGTAAGCCTCCCGCAGAAAATGCACCGCCTGGCGCTTCTGAGCCGGCCTCAGAACTTTTGCTTCAGTACCTCCTGCAGCATCTCCTTGTCCAGACTCAGATCGGCGACCAGTTTCTTGAGCCGCTGATTTTCATCCTCCAGCTGGCGCAGACGACGCAGCTCCGTCACGCCCAGCCCGGCAAATTTCTTCTTCCAGTTATAAAAAGTGGCTTCAGAAATCCCCATCTTTCTGCATACTTCCCCGACGCGGGTGCCAGTTTCGGCCTGTTTCAGGGCAAATGCTATCTGTTCTTCGGTATAACGGGTCTTTTTCATGGCTGGATGGCCTCTTTGTCAGGCGAAAGAAAGACCGGATACTCCAGTTTAGCCTGGTACTGTTTTCAGGGAGGAGATCAAACTTCATCATATCGAAGAGATCAGAAATGGTGGTGCAGTTTATGACGTAGATAATTTGGGTGTCACTACACCAAAGCAGCACATCGAAATTCATCAAGGAAAATAAAATGGTAACGCATAAAGAAATCACTGATTTTACTGAAGCTGAGTTCCTCAGTTTTGTTGAAGATATTTGTAACGATACCTATCCATCTGAAAAGGCTCATATGGCTGCTGTAGCAGAGTTTGAGCGGCTTTCTGAACATCCGTCAGGTTCTGATTTGATATATTACCCAGAAGAAGGGAAAGGTGGTCCGATCGCGGTTGTTCAAGAAATCAAAGAGTGGCGTAAAGCCAATGATAAACCCGGCTTCCGTAGTGAGTAAATTGCTCAGTGATTATACAAAAAGCGATTTCATCAGCTTAATCGCCGAGATTATCGGCGGCCAAGGGACTGAAGCCCATCAAGACAATCTTTTAGAATTGTTCATTCTACTGACTGAACATCCTGAAGGTTCAGACCTAATTTACTATCCTCAATCGGCTGCGGACGCAACAATCCTGTGAACCCGATGGGGAAGATGTTCTTTAATAATGTAGCTGGCTACCTTTGCCGGGTTTGCAGGGGATCTGGTACGACTGCGTATTCGCGAAGGTATGGCCAGATGCCATCAATGCCATCGACTTTGGCCGAATTAACGCAAAAGCGGTGCTCGAACATGCCCTCTCGCTGATGCGTACCTGATTGACCGTTGCTCACCTTTCCCCCTTGTCATTCATCCCGATGGCTGAGAGATTTCCTGTTTTGTGATAAGTAACACAAAAAGCTATTTTATGCTTTTATTTCAGAAGAAAGAAAAAGCAAACGATCGCTATCTCAAAATTACACTCTGATAATTCGGAAAAACAAGCTGTTAATATATTGTTGATATTGATAATCATTTGTACGTAATGGTTTGAATATTAATAGCGTAAATGTTTCTTTACATACAAATAAGCCGTAAAAATGTGATGTGTACCATTCTTTAGCCATAATTATGATTCATTTGTAACTATATTTGATAAATTACGCATTAAATTTAAGGCGCTTTTTGATTGTTAATTGATCGGTAATTGCTTGAAATATAGTCTTTCATCGTTTTTGAAAATAAATCATGAAGTGGCGATGTTATCGCCATAAAATATCGTTATCCCCCCCATTTTTTTTGATTAAAATCAGAGTAAGGTGCGATTAGTTTCATTTAACTATATGATATATAACAAATTTATATTTATAATATAATCTTACAAAATGTTAATGAAGGTAATTTGTGAGTGGTCGCACATATCCTCTTTCTCTTAATTTGGTACACTTCAGGCCGTCAATAAAGTAATTAATGCAGGTCGATATGAATACTTTTCTTCTCCCTAAAACACAGCACCTGGTGGTCTTTCAGGAAGTAATCAGAAGCGGTTCTATCGGCTCGGCTGCAAAAGAATTAGGTTTAACTCAACCCGCCGTGAGCAAAATCATTAACGATATTGAAGCTTATTTTGGCGTTGAGCTTGTCGTAAGAAAAAATACCGGCGTCACGCTGACCCATCCGGGCCAGGTGTTGCTCTCCTGGTCTGAGTCGATCACCCGCGAGATGAAGAACATGGTCAATGAGATGAACAGCATGACGGATAACGCCGTTGTCGATGTCTCGTTCGGCTTCCCTTCGCTGATTGGTTTCACCTTTATGTCCGGTATGATTCAGAAATTCAAAGAGGTTTTCCCAAAAGCTCAGGTCTCCATGTACGAAGCGCAGCTCTCCTCGTTCCTGCCCGCGATTCGCGACGGACGCCTGGATTTCGCTATCGGTACCTTGAGTGACGAAATGAAACTGCAGGATCTGCACGTGGAGCCGCTCTTTGAGTCAGAGTTTGTCCTGGTGGCCAATAAGTCCCGAACATGCACCGGCACCACCACACTGGAATCGTTGAAAAACGAACAGTGGGTGCTGCCACAAACGAATATGGGCTACTACAGCGAACTCCTCACTACGCTACAAAGAAACGGCATCAGCATCGAAAACATTGTAAAAACAGATTCCGTTGTCACTATTTATAATCTTGTTCTCAACGCCGATTTTCTGACCGTTATTCCCTGTGATATGACAACTCCGTTTGGTTCAAATCAGTTTATTACGCTCTCGGTGGAAGACGCGCTACCTGTCGCACGTTATGCGGCGATATGGTCAAAAAATTATCGGATTAAAAAAGCAGCATCGGTTTTGGTCGAATTAGCTAAAGAATACTCATCTTATAATGGATGCAGGCGAAAGCAATTAATTGAAATCGATTAATTGAGTTTATTATCAATGCCATCGAACTGAATATCATTCGTTGGTTACGGCTATCTATGCTCTAAATAATTCGAGTTGCGGGAACGCTAATGCATCAGCAACGTGAAATACGACGAGTATATTAATTTTATACGCAGGTTAAGAGGTTATAATGCACATTACATACGATCTCCCGGTTGCAATTGAAGATATCCTTGAAGCGAAAAAAAGACTGGCAGGGAAAATTTATAAAACTGGCATGCCTCGTTCAAACTATTTCAGCGAACGTTGCAAAGGGGAGATATTCCTCAAGTTCGAAAATATGCAGCGTACAGGTTCATTTAAAATTCGCGGTGCGTTTAATAAACTCAGTTCGTTAACTGAAGCCGAAAGAATGAAGGGTGTGGTCGCCTGCTCTGCCGGGAATCATGCTCAGGGGGTTTCTCTCTCCTGCGCCATGCTCGGTATTGACGGCAAAGTGGTGATGCCGAAAGGCGCGCCGAAGTCGAAAGTGGCGGCAACCTGCGACTACTCTGCGGAAGTGGTGCTGCACGGTGATAACTTCAACGACACGATTGCGAAGGTTAGCGAAATTGTCGAAATGGAAGGCCGTATTTTTATTCCACCGTATGACGACCCGAAGGTCATTGCCGGACAAGGCACGATCGGTCTGGAAATTATGGAAGATCTGTATGATGTCGATAACGTTATTGTTCCAATTGGTGGTGGTGGATTAATTGCAGGTATTGCCATTGCGATTAAATCAATTAACCCGACTATCAAAGTCATTGGCGTACAGTCTGAAAACGTTCACGGCATGGCGGCATCTTTCCATGCTGGAGAAATAACCACGCACCGAACGACCAGCACCCTGGCGGATGGTTGTGATGTCTCCCGTCCGGGTAACTTAACTTACGAAATCGTTCGCGAATTAGTAGACGACATTGTCCTGGTTAGCGAAGACGAAATTCGAAACAGCATGATCGCATTAATTCAGCGCAATAAAGTCGTCACTGAAGGGGCTGGCGCACTGGCATGTGCAGCATTATTAAGCGGGAAATTAGATAGCTATATTCAGAACAGAAAAACAGTCAGCATTATTTCTGGCGGCAATATTGATCTCTCCCGCGTTTCGCAAATTACGGGTTTAGTTGACGCTTAATCCCGGCTATTAATCTTTTCGTTGAGGATAGGATATGAGTACTACCGATAGCATTGTATCCAGCCAGACAAAACAGTCGTCCTGGCGTAAATCGGACACCACGTGGACACTGGGTTTATTTGGTACCGCCATCGGCGCCGGGGTGCTGTTCTTCCCGATTCGCGCAGGGTTTGGCGGGTTGATCCCCATTCTTCTGATGCTGGTGCTGGCATACCCCATCGCCTTTTATTGCCACCGGGCGCTGGCGCGTTTGTGTCTGTCCGGTTCGAACCCTTCCGGCAACATCACGGAAACGGTAGAAGAGCACTTTGGTAAGACGGGCGGCGTGGTCATCACCTTCCTGTATTTCTTCGCGATTTGTCCGCTGCTGTGGATTTATGGCGTCACCATTACCAACACCTTTATGACCTTCTGGGAAAACCAGTTGCAGATGCCTGCGCTGAACCGTGGCTTTGTTGCCCTGTTCCTGCTGTTGCTGATGGCCTTCGTCATCTGGTTTGGTAAGGATCTGATGGTTAAGGTGATGAGTTACCTGGTATGGCCGTTCATCGCCAGCCTGGTGCTGATCTCCCTGTCATTGATCCCTTACTGGAACTCTGCGGTGATTGACCAGGTGGATCTCAGTAATATTGCACTGACCGGGCATGACGGCATTCTGGTGACCGTGTGGCTGGGGATCTCCATCATGGTGTTCTCCTTTAACTTCTCGCCTATCGTCTCTTCCTTCGTGGTTTCTAAACGCGAAGAGTATGAGAACATTTATGGACGCGACTTCACCGAGAAAAAGTGTTCGCAGATTATCTCCCGCGCCAGCATGCTGATGGTGGCCGTGGTGATGTTCTTCGCCTTTAGCTGCCTGTTCACGCTCTCTCCGCAAAACATGGCGGATGCGAAAGCGCAGAACATTCCGGTGCTCTCCTATCTGGCGAACCACTTCGCGTCGATGTCCGGTACCAAATCCACGTTCGCGACCGTGCTTGAATACGGGGCTTCTATCATCGCGTTGGTTGCTATCTTCAAATCTTTCTTCGGCCACTATCTGGGAACGCTGGAAGGTCTGAACGGTCTGGTGCTGAAGTTTGGTTACAAAGGCGATAAAACCAAAGTGTCGCTGGGTAAGCTCAACACCATCAGCATGATCTTCATCATGGGTTCCACCTGGGTGGTAGCGTACGCCAATCCGAACATTCTGGATCTGATTGAAGCGATGGGCGCGCCGATTATCGCCTCGCTGCTCTGCCTGTTGCCGATGTACGCCATTCGTAAAACGCCGTCACTGGCGAAATACCGTGGTCGCCTGGATAACGTGTTTGTCACCGTCATTGGCCTGCTGACCATTCTGAATATCGTGTACAAACTGTTTTAATCCTTAAGCTCGGGATGAGCGGAGTAGTGAGATGACTGAATTCCCGGTAGTGTTAGTAATTAACTGTGGATCGTCTTCAATTAAATTTTCAGTACTGGATGCCGCTAACTGCGATGTATTAATGGCAGGAATTGCGGACGGTATTAATACTGAAAATGCGTTCTTATCGGTAAATGGAGGAGAGCCAGTAACGCTGGCTCACCACAGCTACGAAGGCGCGTTAAAGGCGATTGCATTTGAACTGGAAAAACGCAATTTAAACGACAGCGTGGCCATAATTGGCCACCGTATCGCCCACGGCGGAAATATCTTTACCGAATCAACGATTATTACTGATGAGGTCATTGAAAATATCCGTCGGGTATCTCCACTGGCACCGCTACATAATTACGCGAATTTGAGCGGCATTGAATCTGCCCGGCATCTTTTCCCTGGCAGTATGCAGGTGGCGGTATTTGATACCAGTTTCCACCAGACAATGGCGCCAGAGGCCTACCTGTACGGGCTGCCGTGGAAATATTTTGAAGAGCTGGGCGTGCGCCGTTACGGCTTCCACGGTACGTCGCACCGTTATGTTTCCCGGCGCGCCTGTGAACTTCTCGAGCTGGCAGAACAGGACTCCGGTCTGGTGGTGGCGCATCTGGGTAACGGCGCATCAATCTGTGCGGTGCGAAATAGCCAGAGCGTCGACACCTCCATGGGGATGACGCCGCTGGAAGGGCTGATGATGGGGACCCGCAGCGGTGACGTGGATTTCGGTGCGATGGCGTGGGTGGCTAGTGTTACCCAGCAGACCCTCGGCGATCTGGAACGCGTCGTTAACAAAGAGTCCGGTCTGCTGGGGATTTCCGGCCTGTCCTCTGACCTGCGCGTGCTGGAAAAGGCCTGGCACGAAGGGCATGAGCGTGCGCAACTGGCGATTAAAACCTTTGTCCATCGCATTGCCCGCCATATTGCCGGACACGCTGCGTCATTGCATCGTCTGGACGGTATTATTTTCACCGGTGGTATTGGTGAGAACTCGGTATTAATACGTCGCCTGGTGATTGAACATCTGGCCGTGCTGGGGGTGAATATCGACAACGATATGAATAGCCTGTCTAACTCCCACGGCGAAAGAGTGATTTCCGGAAAAGACTCCCGCGTTATTTGCGCCGTCATTCCAACGAATGAAGAAAAAATGATTGCCCTCGATGCGATTCATTTAAGCAGAATTAACGCACCCGTAGAATTTGCATAATTAACTGTTGTTCTGTAGAGAGATTTTTTTTCATGAAGGTAGATATCGATACCAGCGATATGCTGTATGCCGAAGCCTGGCTTGGCTTTAAAGGTACGGACTGGAAAGAAGAAATTAATGTCCGTGATTTTATTCAGCACAACTATACGCCTTATGAAGGGGATGAGTCTTTCCTCGCCGAAGCGACGCCCGCGACCACCGCACTGTGGGAAAAAGTGATGGCGGGTATCCGTATTGAAAACTCGACGCACGCGCCGGTAGATTTTGATACCAATATTGCGACGACGATTACCGCGCACGACGCGGGTTATATTGAACAAGAGCTGGAAAAGATCGTCGGCCTGCAAACCGATAAGCCGCTTAAACGTGCCCTGCATCCGTTTGGCGGGGTAAATATGATCAAAAGTTCGTTTGATGCTTACGGTCGGGAAATGGATCCGAACTTTGAGTATCTGTTCACCGAACTGCGGAAAACGCATAACCAGGGCGTCTTTGACGCCTATTCCCCGGATATGCTGCGCTGCCGTAAGTCAGGCGTACTGACCGGTTTACCGGACGGTTATGGCCGTGGGCGAATCATTGGCGACTATCGACGCGTGGCGCTGTACGGCATCCGTTATCTGGTTCGCGAGCGCGAGCTGCAATTTGCCGATCTCCAGTCAAATCTGGAGTGGGGGCAGGATCTTGAAGCCACCATGCGCCTGCGTGAAGAACTGGCGGAGCATCGTCGCGCCCTGCTGCAAATGCAGGAGATGGCTGCGAAGTACGGTTGCGATATCTCCCGTCCGGCGCGTAACGCCCAGGAAGCGGTGCAGTGGGTCTATTTTGCCTATCTTGCGGCAGTGAAATCGCAGAATGGCGGGGCGATGTCGCTGGGCCGTACCGCGTCGTTCCTCGATATCTATATTGAGCGCGATTTCAACGCGGGGATCCTGACGGAGCAGCAGGCGCAGGAGCTGATCGATCACTTCATCATGAAGATCCGTATGGTGCGCTTCCTGCGCACGCCGGAATTTGACACGCTGTTCTCCGGCGATCCGATTTGGGCAACGGAGGTGATTGGCGGCATGGGGCTGGACGGTCGTACGCTGGTGACTAAAAACGCCTTCCGCTACCTGCATACGCTGCACACCATGGGGCCAGCGCCGGAGCCAAACCTGACCGTGCTGTGGTCAGAAGCATTGCCGGTTGCCTTCAAAAAATATGCTGCTCAGGTCTCTATCGTGACCTCCTCTTTGCAGTATGAGAATGACGATCTGATGCGCACAGATTTCAACAGCGATGATTACGCTATTGCGTGCTGCGTCAGCCCGATGGTCATTGGTAAACAAATGCAGTTCTTTGGCGCACGCGCCAACCTTGCCAAGACGTTGCTGTATGCGATCAACGGCGGTGTGGATGAGAAGTTGAAAATCCAGGTCGGCCCGAAAACGGCGCCATTGATGGACGACGTGCTGGATTACAACACGGTGATGGAAAGCCTGGATCACTTTATGGACTGGCTGGCGGTGCAGTACATCAGCGCCCTGAATATCATCCACTACATGCACGACAAGTACAGCTACGAGGCTTCGCTGATGGCACTGCACGATCGCGACGTCTATCGCACGATGGCCTGCGGGATCGCCGGACTGTCGGTGGCGGCAGATTCGCTCTCTGCCATTAAATACGCGAAGGTGAAACCGGTACGCGACCATAACGGGCTGGCGGTCGATTTTGTTATCGAAGGTGACTATCCGCAGTACGGGAACAACGACGAACGCGTGGACAGCATCGCCTGCGATCTGGTTGAACGCTTTATGAAGAAAATTAAAGTGTTGCCGACCTACCGTAACGCGGTCCCGACGCAGTCCATTCTGACCATCACCTCCAACGTGGTGTACGGTCAGAAAACCGGGAATACCCCGGATGGTCGCCGCGCCGGTACGCCTTTTGCGCCGGGTGCGAACCCGATGCACGGTCGCGATCGTAAAGGCGCCGTCGCGTCGCTGACGTCGGTGGCGAAGCTGCCCTTCACCTACGCCAAAGATGGGATCTCCTACACCTTCTCAATTGTGCCAGCGGCGCTGGGCAAAGAGGATTCGGTGCGTAAAACCAACCTGGTGGGGCTGCTGGATGGTTACTTCCATCACGAAGCGCATGTGGAAGGCGGGCAGCATCTGAACGTTAACGTGATGAACCGCGAGATGTTGCTCGACGCCATTGAACATCCGGAAAGCTATCCCAACCTGACGATTCGCGTCTCCGGCTATGCCGTGCGTTTCAACGCGCTGACCCGCGAGCAGCAGCAGGATGTGATTTCACGTACTTTTACCCAGGCGATATAACGCCGGAGGAATAATGAGAAAGATTATTGAAACTGAACGCGCACCGGGGGCTATCGGTCCCTATGTACAGGGTGTGGATCTTGGCAGTCTGGTGCTGACCTCTGGTCAGATCCCGGTATGTCCGCAAACGGGCGCTGTGGCTGAGAACGTAGCCGATCAGGCGCGTCAGAGTCTGGAAAATGTAAAGGCGATTGTGGAGTCTGCGGGTCTGAAAGTGAGCGATATCGTGAAGACGACCGTATTCATTACCGACCTGAACGATTTCACCGTCATCAATCACGTATACCAGCAATTTTTTGACGAACATCAGGCTATTTACCCAACGCGCAGTTGTGTACAGGTTGCACGTCTGCCGAAGGATGTGAAGCTCGAAATTGAAGCCATTGCCGTGCGAGGCGATACGCTGTAATCCCTGTGGGGCGATCCCGCGATCGCCCCGATCCCAATAATGAGTGTGAAACCTGGTCTTCACTGAACGGCGATCCGAGGGTGTGGATATGATTAGCGCATTCGATATTTTCAAGCCTGGCATTGGTCCTTCCAGCTCCCATACCGTAGGGCCAATGAATGCAGGAAAACGTTTTATAGATCAACTGGTAAACAGCGGTGATTTGCTGCGCACGACGCGTATTACGGTTGATTTGTATGGATCCTTATCATTGACCGGAAAAGGTCATGCGACGGACACCGCCATCATGATGGGGCTGGCAGGAAACAGCCCACAAAGTGTAAATATTGACGCGATCCCCACGTTTATTGACGACGTGACGCGCAGCGGACGACTGCCGGTGGCCGAAGGGGCGCATGTCGTTGATTTCCCGGTTGCCGACAATATTATTTTTCATACGACAACCCTGCCGCGTCATGAAAATGGGATGCGTATTACCGCCTGGGAAAACCAGGAGCATCTGCTAAGCAAAACCTACTACTCCATCGGCGGCGGATTTATCGTCGAAGAAGAGCACTTTGGGCAGGTGCATGATGTTGAAACGCCTGTCCCTTATGATTTCCGCTCCGCAAGCGAACTGCTGAAGCAGTGCGAGCGTAACGGTCTGTCCGTTTCCGGCCTGATGATGCAAAACGAACTGGCGCTGCGCAGTAAAGCGGATATTGATGCCGGTTTTGCGCGCATCTGGGACGTGATGCTCGCAGGCATTGAACGTGGCATGAACACCGAAGGCGTACTGCCGGGGCCGCTAAACGTTCCGCGCCGGGCAGTGGCGTTACGTCGTTTGCTGGTTTCCAACGATAGTCTTTCCAGCGATCCGATGAACGTTATCGACTGGATCAACATGTTTGCCCTCGCGGTCAGCGAAGAGAACGCCGCCGGTGGGCGAGTGGTTACCGCGCCGACCAACGGGGCCTGCGGCATTATTCCTGCCGTACTGGCCTACTACGATAAGTTTCGTCGCCCGGTGAATGCGAATTCAATTGCCCGTTATTTGCTGGCGGCAGGCGCTATTGGCGCGTTGTATAAGATGAATGCGTCGATTTCCGGTGCGGAGGTCGGCTGTCAGGGAGAGATTGGCGTGGCCTGCTCAATGGCCGCGGCGGGGCTGACGGAGCTGCTGGGCGGGAGTCCGGTACAGGTCTGCATTGCCGCGGAAATCGCGATGGAGCATAACCTGGGCTTAACCTGCGATCCGGTGGCGGGGCAGGTGCAGATTCCGTGCATCGAGCGTAACGCCATCAATGCGGTAAAAGCGGTCAACGCCGCGCGTATGGCGCTGCGCCGGACCTCCGAACCGCGAGTCTCGCTCGATAAGGTAATCGAGACAATGTATGAAACGGGCAAAGATATGAACGACAAATACCGTGAAACGTCGCGGGGCGGGCTGGCGATTAAGGTGGTCTGCGGCTGACTGTCTTTGTGTTTGTTTCTCCTTTCGGGCGCACCTGGGTGCGCCCTTTTTTTGGCCTGTCGTGTTTTGAAACTCATGGTGTAATCCGAAACGGTCATTCCAGCTCTGGGGGGCGCTTTATCGCGGTAATCGCAGCCTGAAGACCTTTCAGTTTACGTATCGCTACATCAACCACTAAATCTGCGTCACAGCCGGAAATTCGATGTGGATACCGGAACTCATTGTGGCTGGTTCGCTGAGAGATCCATTCACAAGACGCAGTGTCTCAGTGTCGATACCCTGAACGTTACGTGTCAGGAAAAGAGTATATTTTTCCCCATTTTTTTGTGATTAACATCAACATTTTAAATTATTTTACCATTTATCAATCATTTACTGATATCCACTGTTTTAATATGGAGAATGTTTTTCTCCATTTTTGCCTGATTAGAGAGAAAATAGGTAAGATTTTCTTCCCTGCCTAATATACATTTTAACTGTGGTTGAAGGACGTAAATCACGATGTTGATGATGAAATGGCCATCTATTCTCTGGCTATTAAACGAGGTTTTGGCTGTTGTTTTATTCGCCCTCTTCGTTGACCACATAAATATAAGCTCACGATATTTTATGACTAATAATAGTTTGGGTGTACTCTATGAAAACCAGAACTAAAGATATTGCAACCCTGGCCGTTCACGCAGGAAGCCAATCCGATCCGGTAAATAACGCTATATTTACCCCAATTGTCACAGCCAGCTCATTTATACAACCTAATCTTCACGAAGGCGGTGATTTTTGTTATTCCCGCGTTTCCAATCCAACGCGCAAAGCCTATGAATCTGCTCTGGCAGAACTGGAGGGAGGAATTTATGCTACCGCCACGGCTTCGGGAATGGCGGCTACGAATATCGTGATGGAATTATTGCCTAAAGATGCCCATATTATTGCAATGAAAGGCGTCTATGGCGGAACCTGGCGGTTGTTTGAGAAGCTGAAAACCCACACCACCGGCGCAACGATTTCCTATATTGATCTTAATGATGAGCAAAGCCTGGTTAACAGTATTCAGGAAAATACGGCCTTAATCTGGATTGAAACGCCAACTAATCCATTGCTGGAACTGGTCGATATCGCGAAGGTTTGCCGTATTGCGAAAGAACACGCAATCACCACCTGTGTCGATAATACTTTTGCCAGCGCCTGGAACCATAAACCACTCGAAATGGGAGCGGATATGGTGATGCTCTCTACCAGTAAATATGTTGGCGGGCATTCAGATTTAATTGGCGGCGCGGTAATAACCAATAATGAAGCTTTAGCATCCCGACTCGATTTTATTAAAACGACTATCGGTTCTATTGCGTCACCTTTTGATGCTTATCTTGCCCTGCGCGGTATGAAAACGCTGGATCTGCGCATGGAACGCCAGTGCAGCAACGCTCATCGTGTTGCGGAATATCTGGAAAACCATCCGGCGATTGCCAGCGTCTATTATCCTGGCCTGCCATCGCATCCTCAGCATCAGCTGTGCAAGGCGCAAATGCGCTCAGGTGGCGCGGTGGTAACGGCAACATTGAAGGGGGATCTCCAGAGTCTTAAGCGTTTTATCGGCGGGCTGCACTATTTTGTGCTGGCGGAATCGCTGGGTGGGGTGGAGAGCATGATTAACCATTCGGCTTCCATGTCCCATGGGTCGATGTCAAAAGAAGAACGGGAAGCCATCGGGGTTTATGACACTACGCTGCGTTTTTCCGTGGGTATTGAACATATCGATGATCTGCTACAAGACCTGGACATAGCCTTCGCCGCTATGGACATCACACAGGGTAACCATCATGCATGATTATGGCATCTGGACGATTATCACCCCACTGGTCACCATTATTCTGGCGATCCTTACCCGCCAGGTGATCCTCTCGCTGCTTACCGGTATTTTCGTCGGCTACGCGGTGATTAACCACAGTATTATTCAGGGGGTTGGCGGCACCCTGAACGGCATCATCGAAACATTCGCTTCCGCCGGTAATACGCGAACGATTGTGTTTATGGTTATGATCGGCGGTATTATGCGGCTGATTGTGGTGACTGGCGGCGTGCGTAAGCTGGTGCAGTTTCTCTCGGAGAAAAATGATTTTGTCACTAATAAAAAGTCGGTACAGCTGCTGGCGATGGTGGTGACATCGTTAATATTTATCGAGAGCTCAATAAATCAGCTGATCGCTGGGGCATCCACGAAAAACCTTGCCCGACGCTATAAAGTTTCGCCAGAAAAGATGTCCTATATTATCCAGACTTCCTGCGTTTCCGTCTGCTCATCAGTGATGATCAACGGCTGGGGAGCGGCGATGATGGGGGTTATCGGCGTACAGATTGCGCAGGGGTACCTGACCGGCGAACCTTTTGAGGTGCTGGCCAGTTCGATGGTCTGGAATATCATGGCCTGGTTCTCATTAGGGTCCGTTCTCTTTTACATCCTCTCTGGCTGCACCTGGGGACCGATGAAAAAGGCTGAAGTGAAGTTTGAAACGGCGCTGACGGAAATAGAACAAGAGCATGGCGAAGAAGATGCGGATCCGGTGATTGACCACCCGGCATGTAATTCATTGCTGAACTTTTTTATCCCGATTCTTTCCACGGTATTAATGGTTCCTGTTGTTCTGTATATCACCGGTGACGGGCAGTTCTCCAAAGGCAGCGGCTCGATGTCGGTCTATTCCGGCGTAATGTTCGGTACCATGGTTTCATTTATCTGGTTCAGAGTGCGCGGCATTCTTAACGTTGAGAACTTTTTCAAAGAGCTGTATATCGGCTATGCCAGCATGGTTAAAATTAGCTCAATCATGATTCTGGCCTTCCTGATGGGGCATATTTCTGCGGAGCTTAATACCGGGCAGTATATTGCTTCTATAACCTCCGGTGTTATTCCATCCGGCTTTGCCATCGGCTTTATCTTCCTGATTGCGGCGGTAATGTCTCTGGCAACAGGTACCTCATGGGGAACCTTTGCCATTATGATTCCGATTGGCGTTCAACTGGGCGTGTCATTAGGCATTGACCCGCACTTTATGATTGGTGCAGCTATTTCAGGATCAATTTTTGGCGATATGACTTCTCCCATCTCCAGCGATGCTATCGTCGCCTCAATGGCGACCAACTGTGACCATATTGAACATATTCGTACTCAGATGCCTTATGCGCTGGTGACCGGGGGACTTGCTCTTATTGTCTATTTAATTGTCGGTTTTACTCTTTAACCCAAACATTATTTAAGGATTGGCTATGACT
Source organism: Citrobacter amalonaticus (assembly GCF_002918555.1). Lineage (GTDB taxonomy): Bacteria > Pseudomonadota > Gammaproteobacteria > Enterobacterales > Enterobacteriaceae > Citrobacter_C > Citrobacter_C amalonaticus_A. The sequence continues at coordinate 6,187 of NZ_PQMB01000007.1, read as the reverse complement.
AAGGTTATTGCGACAGAAAATGCTCCACAAGCAATTGGCCCCTATATCCAGGGTGCGCGAACCGGTAATTTTATTTTTACTTCTGGCCAGTTGCCTATTAATCCGCAGACGGGAAGCATTCCTGAGTGTGCCGAAGGCCAAACCCGGCAGAGCCTGGAAAATATTCAAGCCATTATTGAGGCCGGAGGACTGACGGTCGACAATATTTGTAAGATTACTATTTTTGTGAAAGATCTGAATGAGTTTGCCGTAATCAATAATGCTTATGCTGAATTTTTCACCCAGCGTAACGCTTCTTTCCCGGCGCGTTCTTGTGTGGAAGTCTCCCGGCTACCGAAAGATGTGAAAGTAGAAATTGAAGCCGTGGCCTGGCGAAGCTAATTCAAGGTAAATACGACTTTACGGCGGCTCATCAGCCGCCGTTTTTATTTGAAGGGAAGGTTTATGTCTGTAAAAAACTATTTGCATAGCTTATCGCGCGTCGCACTGGTGGGGGGCGTCACGCCCGTTCAGCATCTGAAGCGACTGTCGGAATATTTACAGCGCGATATCTATATCAAACGCGACGATGTTTCGCATCTTGGTATGGGCGGTAATAAGCTCAGAAAGCTGGAATTTCTGGCGGCAGATGCCATTAATAAAGGTTGCGATACACTGGTGACCGCCGGGGCAATTCAGTCCAACCACGTACGACAGACCGCGGCAGCGGCCGCACATCTTGGGCTAAAATGCGTGGCGTTGCTGGAAAATCCGATTCAAACCGCAGAATCTAACTATCTCTGGAACGGCAATCATCTGCTATATAGCCTGATGGGCTGCAAGGTTGAAATAGTTGATGAACTTAACGATCCAGACGCGCAGCTACAGCAGTTTAGCGCCAGGCTTTCGGCAAAGGGAGCGAAGCCCTATATTATTCCCGTCGGTGGTTCAAACGCGCTCGGTTCACTAGGCTACGTTGAATGTGCGCTGGAGATAGCGGAACAGTGCGACCGGATGAATCTTAATGTGCAGTCCGTGGTGGTACCTTCCGGGAGTGCAGGAACGCATGCCGGGTTAGCCGTTGGTTTTGCCCATTGCCAGCCTGAGATGGAGGTCGTAGGTGTGACCGTTTCCCGCATTGTTGGCGATCAGCAGCCCAAAGTGGAGAAGCTACAGCGCGAATTATCCACGATGCTGGATGTGGCGGCATTGTCGCCGCTGACGCTGTGGGATGAATACTTTGCACCGCGCTACGGTATGCCGAATACCGAAGGGATGCATGCAGTGGAGCTGCTGGCGCATCTGGAAGGCATTATGTTAGACCCGGTATACACCGGCAAGGCGATGGCCGGTCTGATTGATGGTGTGAAAAAATCGCGCTTCAACGGTAGTGGGCCGGTGATGTTTATCCATACCGGCGGCGCACCGGCGCTTTTTGCTTATTATCCTCACGTCTGATTTACTGCTTTAAACGCGAATTCAAACCACTCCAGCGGCAGCGGGCCGGAGTGGTTTTTTACATGTCATGGGCAGGGAATATAAAGCGGGGACGTCCGGGGGCGTATTTCTGCCGGGCGGCGACTGGCGCCTTGCCCGGCCGGTGGAACCTTTAGTGTCGTGTAAACAGTCTAGTAACGCTTGTGCGCCATGATTTCGATAATTTGTCGGTCGGTGTGCTGCATGGCCTGTCCGGCGATGGCGCAAAGATTACGAATGGAGTTTTCTACATCATGTTCGACAATCCCGTCGTTTCCGGAAACGACAGAATTATCCAGCGCCAGCAGAATTGCTTTCCAGGCAGAAGAAATACTGGTGGATACTTTCATTGAACAACTGCCAGAAGCACCATCGCAAATTATGCCGCTGACGTCGCCAATCATATTATTGAGCGCCATAGTGATGTTTTCGTAGCTGCCGTCCATTAACCAGAGAATCCCCGCCGCAGCGCCCATCGCGGCGGTAGTGGTGGCGCACAAAGCCGACAGTCGCGGAAGTTTACAGTGGATATAGATAGCCACCAGGTGCGAGAGCGCCAGCGCACGGGCCAGCTGCTGCTGGCTGGCGTTAAGACGTTCAGCGGCCACCACCACCGGCATGGTTGCCGTTATCCCCTGATTGCCTGAACCAGAGTTGGTCATTGCCGGTAGCGTTGCACCGCCCATTCGGGCATCAGACGCGGCGCTGGTCCGGTAGAGGATCTCGGTAAACATATCATCGGAAACCAGTCCCTTATCGACCTGGCGCTTCAGCGTCGGGCCGATATGCAACCCCCACTCCTTCGCCAGACCTTTTTTTGAAAGAGCGTTGTTCATCGATCCGGCGTCGAGAATAAAATTGAGCTCTTGCGAGGGAACATCACAAATGAAATCGTAGATATCACGCAGCGAGCTGCCAGCGACCTTGTCCAGCGGGTCAATCGTATCTTCACAGGTATTGTTTTCTGGCTTGATAAACAGAGACTGACCCATCTTTTCAATCGCCACCACGTTGGTGTGGTCACCAACGATAGTTACCGTGGCGTGCAGATCCCCGGCGTAGACTTTGGCACGAACGAAGAGGATTTCATCACAGGGTTCCTGCAACGACACGCGCACGGCACCGACCTCCAGCAGAGCTCTGGCAGCGTTAATCTCACGGGGGGACGCTTTTTTGAGCACTTCGAGTTTAGCCTGTGGATCGCCTGCAATAGCGCCTAAGGCGGCTGCGATGGGCAGACCGGTCATTCCCGTGCCAGGGATTGTCACACCCATACCGTTTTTCATTAAGTTCGGCGAGACCGCTACTTCGATACGCACAATTGCGCCTGACAGCTGCTGTGCCGCCACGGCGCAAGCGAGGGCGACCGACACGGGTTCGGTACAGCCTAAAGCGGGTTTGACTTCCTGTTTCAGAGCATTAATAAACGTATTCCATTCAACATGGCTTTCCCGGTGTGACATGACTGAGCCTCTGGGTCGGTACAGAAAAATGTCCGTCGAGTTATTGAAAGTGTTCTCGACCTTGATTTGCATTTGCGTCTGCGGCCCGAGTTTGTCAGAACGACACAGCTCCGAACGACAGAAACGATAGTAAGAATGTTACCGCACCCGGCAGAGAAAAAAGTTGCATCTTTAGTTTGTAAAACTGCGTTGAGAGAGAAAAATTTTCTTTTTTTATGGCTTTTTAGAGTCGGGACGCAGATTGGCTCTGGGGGCATTAACAGCAACAACTATCCCGACAGAATAGTCTGCGCATGTCGGAATGATTTGAATCCGTCATCAGCTTTATTTTGCGCTTAACGTTGCGATGAGCGCAGGTTCGTAGAGGCGTGGGCACGCAGAGGTACAATGTCGACGGGAAACGCAGGTGATTGAAGGTTTTTCTGGTCAGAAGCATCGTCAGGTTACAACCTGTAAATCTGACGACGGCTTAATGTAACAGACCCCGATTAATCGTCAGGCGGCGGCTTCTTCCTCAGCCAGCCGCACTTCGGCATCTGTCACAATGGCTTCCAGCTCGGTCAGCATCTCTTCGTAACCAAAGCGAACGGGGGAGCCTGACTCCTCCTGGACGATGGCTTTCCTGACGGGCTGACGTTTTTTTGTCGATTTTTTGCTCACGTGAATACTCCCTTTTTAGCTGGCTATACCGGTAAATCTATCAGCAATGCGCGCAGCGGCGTATCGGCAACCAGCGTTATGTTAGCTTCATCACGAATAAATGCGCCATCCCCGCAGGTCAACGCTTCCCGCTCTTTATTGTGGGTTACCGCGTGGAACGTCCCATGAATGGATTGCAGGTAGGCACGCGGCCCGTGCAGCTGAAAATCCACGGATTCGCCTTTTTCCAGCGTAATGTGATGCACCCACGCCTGCTGACGAAGTTGCAGGCTCTTCTGCACGCCGTCAGGGGAGGCGATAAGTTGCTGTTTATCCAGCGTCAGCGAGACTTTTTGTACCCGGGCGTTTTCCCGCTGAGGACACGCATCCAGCCACAGCTGCATACGGGTTAACGGCTTATCTTTGCTGATATTATGTTCGCTGTAGTTGATACCCGGCTGGGCGGCGAGCAGTAATGCCTCTCCCGCTTTTGCCTGCACATGGTTGCCTTCGCTGTCCCGATACTCAGCAACACCTTCCAGAATCAGGTTTAACACATCCACCTTCGGCCAGGTGCGCGGCTGGAAGCAGGCGCCGGGAGCGAGTACCTCTTGATTGAGCACGCGCAGCGATGCGTAGCCCAGCAGTTTTGGGTCGAAATAGTGTCCAAAGGAGAAGGTATACCGGGCCTGCAGCCATCCGTAGTCAGCTTGTCCGCATTGTTTGGCTGTTCGGGTTGTAATCATAATTATGGACCTCTCTTTACTTCCTTTTATGTTAAGGGGCTGGACGCTGCATTGTTAGCCAGATATTCTGCCCGGTATGTTCAAATTTCCTGAATGAGAACGCGATGGCTAAAGAAAGAGCATTGACGCTTGAGGCGTTACGCGTCATGGACGCGATCGACCGCCGTGGCAGCTTCGCCGCGGCGGCAGATGAGCTGGGACGCGTGCCGTCTGCGCTCAGTTACACCATGCAAAAGCTGGAAGAAGAACTGGATGTGGTGTTGTTTGACCGTTCCGGGCACCGCACTAAATTCACCAACGTGGGCCGTATGCTGCTTGAGCGTGGGCGGGTACTGCTGGAGGCGGCGGACAAGCTGACCACCGATGCTGAGGCGTTGGCGCGCGGCTGGGAAACGCATCTGACCATCGTCACCGAAGCGCTGGTGCCAACGCCGGCCTTTTTCCCGCTGATTGAGCGGCTGGCGGTCAAAGCGAATACGCAGCTTTCGGTGATCACCGAGGTGTTGGCTGGGGCATGGGAGCGACTGGAGCAGGGGCGGGCTGATATCGTGATCGCGCCGGATATGCATTTTCGTTCGTCGTCAGAAATTAACTCACGCAAGCTGTATACCCTGATGAATGTCTACGTGGCAGCACCCGACCATCCGATCCATCAGGAGCCTGAGCCGTTGTCGGAAGTGACCCGCGTGAAATATCGCGGCGTCGCGGTGGCGGATACCGCCCGTGAACGCCCCGTGCTTACCGTACAACTGCTGGATAAACAGCCGCGTCTGACGGTGAGCACTATTGAAGATAAACGTCAGGCGCTACTGGCGGGATTGGGCGTGGCAACGATGCCGTACCCGCTGGTGGAACAGGATATTGCCGAAGGACGGCTGCGCGTGGTCAGCCCGGAATCGACCAATGAGATCGACATTATTATGGCCTGGCGGCGGGACAGCATGGGTGAGGCAAAATCATGGTGCCTGCGCGAAATCCCTAAGCTGTTTGTCGGGAAATAAATTCCGTTAAGGGCTACAGGCCGGACAAGGCATTTATGCCGCCATCCGGCATCTGTATGACCGCCTGATGGCGACGCAGAGGCGATTTATCAGGCCTGCGCCATCGGGCATTTCAAGCGTTATTATTACTCTCAACTGCCAGAGTCATTCCAGCGGTTTATTAATATTCAATGGTAAATCGAATTTGCGCTGATTCCGGGTAAATTAAAGAGCTATGCGTATTATTATTTATTTTAAATAATATTTGTTGCGATAAATGTGAATAATAAGTGAATATATTCATATGGAGTATTTGTTTTTCATATTCATATAATAAAAATTATAATTTATAAGATATGCCTTAGTCTCCCCCCGCCATTCAGCCCGCTAAAATGGCGCGTATTAAAAAATTTACAGACAAATCCATGTTTGTAATGTGTTGTATTTTATCAATTTTCAATGACGAACTTGTTCTGTTTTTTATCCGTACTCATAAAAAACAATGTGTTATAGAATGTATTCATGGTGGTGATTCGTTGTCAGCAAATATGTCTTTCGATATACTCCGTTTTTATATAATTTTATTTTTATGGCGTCGCTGTCTCCCGGATTCGGAGAATCTGTGACGGTGTGGTTATGTCGTTTTATTTCGCTCACATCAGAGAGTCACATTATGCAAAGGAAAGCTATCTCATTTTGTATTGCCCTGGCATTAAGCGGTAATACATTTGCCGCCGAACTTAATGACAATGAAGACAAAAAAAAGCAGTGTCCTGCTAATATCAGCAGCCTTTCTCAGACTGAACTTGCCAGACTGTCGCCAGAGTGTCAGAAAGCCACGGAAAGCGTTTTAGAGCAGAACCTGGCATGGGCGGTGGGCGGTATCGCTGCCGTGGCCGCCACG
>NZ_PQMB01000006.1 GCF_002918555.1 Citrobacter amalonaticus | reverse complement strand
GACTTATAAGGTCTATGTCGCGCAAAGGATGCTCGTCGGATAATGCGGCGTGTGAAGGCTTCTTCGGGCGGGTCAAAAATGAAATGTTCTACGGCAGAAACTGGGCAGGCATCACGCAGGAAAAATTTATCTGCTTCCTGGACAGGTACATACGCTGGTATAACGAGAAGCGCATCAAGTTATCATTGGGTGCAATGAGCCCGGTGAAGTACCGGCAGCATCTTGGGATCACAACATAACAGTCCAGGAAAACATCCGCAGCCCCAAAAGTGACATCAGAATATTGCAGTTACACTAACAGTGCGCATAATGTATATTATGTTAAATCAAATTCAATGCGCACCCACGCTCTTATTCACACCTGGGCCGCATCAATCATTACTCTGACCTTCCCTCATCTCTTTTCTTTCCAACACCAGGAGCTCAAGCCTCATCGGTATATTGACTTAAGCTCGAATCATACGAGAATGTCTGTCTCAAGTGACTACTGATACCACTGGTGTATATGGATATCTGCTTTCGTAGCAATCGCACTTCTGCAATGTTGAAAAAATCAGGCGCGTTTGTCGCTATCACTTTATTGATAGCTGGCTGTACGTCTAAACCTCCCAAATCCCTTGTTACGCCCCCGGCATTGACGCCCGCTGAGCAGCAACACGCTGAGCCAATGCGCGGCGTCTGGCTGGCAACGGTATCCCGCCTTGACTGGCCGCCAGTCAATTCTGTCAATGTCAGTAGCGCATCAGCCCGTGTCAGTATGCAGAAAAACGCGCTGACCAATAAGCTGGATCACCTGCAAAGCCTTGGCATTAACACTGTCTTTTTCCAGGTAAAACCTGATGGAACCGCTCTTTGGCCATCCAAAATTTTACCGTGGTCAGATATGCTGACTGGCAAAATTGGTGAAGAACCCGGATATGACCCGCTCCAGTTTATTCTGGATGAAGCCCATAAACGCGGAATGAAGGTTCACGCCTGGTTCAATCCTTATCGCGTATCTACTAACACAAAACCTTCAACTGTCGCAGAACTGAATCGCACGGTATCGTTACAACCTGCCAGCGTATTTACGCTGCACCGTGACTGGATCCGGATATCTGGCGATCGCTTTGTGCTTGACCCCGGTATTCCTGAAGCTCGGGACTGGATTACCAGCATCGTTGCTGAAGTCGTAACGCGATATCCCGTCGATGGCGTCCAGTTTGATGATTACTTCTATGCAGAATCTCCGGGTTCAGCGCTGAATGACAGCGCAACGTTCAGAAGATACGGCCAGGGTTTTAGTTCAAAAGCCGACTGGCGGCGACATAATACTCAGCAACTGATTGAACAGGTTTCCCATACAATCAAGAAGATAAACCCACATGTGGCGTTTGGTGTCAGTCCGGTCGGTGTGTGGCGTAACCGCTCGCACGATCCCGCAGGATCCGACACGCGGGGCGCGGCAGCGTATGATGAATCTTATGCCGATACCCGACAGTGGGTACAGCAAGGATTGCTCGATTACATCGCCCCGCAGATTTACTGGCCCTTCTCTCGCGATGCTGCGCGTTACGATGTACTGGCAAAATGGTGGGCGGATGTGGTCAAACCGACTAAAACACGCCTTTATATCGGCGTGGCGCTCTACAAAGTGGGTGAACCGTCCAGGCTGGAACCTGACTGGGCGATCAATGGTGGTGTCGCCGAACTCAAGAAACAGCTCGATTTAAATGAATCGTTACCGCAGATAAACGGGACTATTTTGTTCAGAGAAAACAATCTCAACGAGCCTCGTACCCGGCAGGCGGTGGACTATCTCAAAAACCGTTGGGCAAATGGAAATAACGTCGGCCAGAAGTATGTGAACAATTAATGGTGTAATGAGATGGGATAGCCCTGCTCTCGCCAGAGCGCCAACTGCTCCAGCTGGCGCTTCGAAGGGCTTTTCCCTGTCCAGACAAAAATCTGCTGGCCCGGGAACATTTCAGGGCGTGGATTATCGAGCGGCTCAGCTAAAACATGAATGTTCCATTGCTGCTGTGCTAAACGCCACGCCTCCAGCCAAAGACGCGCCCTGTCCTCACACTCCCAGGACAGAAGCAACGCTTCCTTGTTGTCTGCATTACTCCGGCATGCGTTCAGGCACATCACGGCATGTTCGATAAGCACCCCATCAAGCAGACTCGACATGATACGCGCCGTCGTCTGCTCCAGACCTAGTCGTTGCCGAACGGGCACAAAGATATGATCAATAATGTCATCAACCGCAAAGCGCTCACCAAATTCGACGACCCGAATGCGAAGATTTTCCGCACTGGCGCGTCGCAGCATCGACAGCATCTCCTCCTGCAGAGAGAGCCAGCCATCATGCTGTGCCATTTCGTTCTCCTCCAGTAAAGCTTTAACCTTACCGACAGGAACGCCGCTTTTTATCCACCGCTTGATCTCTTCAATCCGCTTGATGTCATCTTCATCAAACTGACGATGTCCGCCTTCACTGCGCTGTGGTTTTAATAAACCATAGCGCCGTTGCCAGGCACGCAGTGTGACGGGGTTGATACCGCATCTTTCGGCAACATCACCAATAGTGTAAAAAGGCATAAATTCCCTCGCTATGAAGACAACGCGTGCCTTTATAAGTTAACCAATGCTCTTACACTGTACAAATTTATTTTTTCTGTACAAGTAACAAATTGTACAATTTCCACTTTCTGTCTTCATTCACAGGTTAAAATCTGTTCGCTTCTCCGGCCATGCCACAGCTGAGACGCCGCCAGGACAAGGTTTGGCAAACAAATGCCCCTGGAACTGTGAAATCCCCGCAGATTCGAGCCACATCCACTCCTCCGGCTTTTCCACGCCGACGGCTGAAATAGCGATTTCAAGAGAAGTACAACATTTGACGATTGCCTGGATAATTGCCTGCCGGGGACCACTCTTATGCACATCCTTCACCAGCTCGCGGTTAATTTTAATCCGGTCTGGCTGAAATTGTGCCAGCAGCAAAAGACCAGCAAATCCGGCACCGAAATGATCAATGGCCACGCTTATCCCTGAGCTTTTCAGTAACCGGAGCGCGCCGGAGAAATCATCAAACCGGGAGATAACCTCACTCTCGCTAAACTCTACGGTAATTTGTTCTGGAACCAGGCCATTCTCTTCGATTTGCTGCAAAAGAATCTCAACCGCATTGGGGATATTCACCAGCGTCATTGGCAGCAGGTTTACCGACAGGCTTTGCGTTTTCAGACCCAGTGCGGATGCCATCGCAAAAGCAACATTTTTACTTTTGAGGTCAGCTTCATAGATATCGCTGCCCAAAATACCTTCGAACCAGGACTGGGCCGGATACCCTTCACGCGTTCTGATTAATGCTTCAAGCGAAACGATTTCACGGGCAAAAGGATCGACGATGGGCTGGAAGGCGAAACTGCACTCGGCCGTTGTTGCTGGAGCGATACTTTTTTTATAAAGCCCACCTGTATCGGGTATAAATTCCCAGGTACTGGCGGACGGGATTTCAAAATAGTTCTCTTTTTCTGTCGCTTCCACAAATGTGCGAAAGAACTGGAGCGCCCGGTCGTTGTAGGTTAACTGGTATTTAGAGGTCCCTTTGTCGAGAACGGTCTGAAGCACTTCATCCCTGTTATGCGCTCTCAGATCAAAGAGTTCCATTCCTGATTTGCCGAACCGTCGTGCAGGGGCGTAATCACGCAATAGCTCCACAATATTGTAATGACGCTCATCTTCACAGATACATTGATAAATATGATTAACCCCCTCTTCCGGCCCTTCCAGTAGCTGGAAAAAATGGTTGCCATTAAAAAGCAGAATTCCCGTCACATTGGCTTGTTCATTTTTTTGACTTGCGGTAGCAACCATACGACTAAGCAACTCAAACGGCACGTTGTCGCAAATATGGCTGCGGTAGATGACTGTGGTGAGCATGTTCTTTCCGGCATCAGGGGGATGAGCCATAAGACTACCAGATCCGACGACTAACGTCTCGTAACTGCTTACTTTTTAATAACATCACATTCACAAAGGCAATGTGTGTGTACTGCTTGATGTACATGGTTAACATCTTGTCACGAATACCTGTACAAGAATATATTGTGCCACATGCTTGCAAAAATCACATAACTAATTGATATAAAACAATTAGCACAAATGGTTAAAAATTAGAATATCTTCATATACACTTTCTGTGTACAGTTTTGCTATGTTTGTATAACTTAAATAACAAGTTTGATAATTGTTAAATAACGGGAGTAACAAATGCAGCAGAACGGTTACGTATCAAATTCAGCAAATGCGATTTCCCAGTACTTTAATAAAGCGACACTGCCAACACAGCAGGAAACGCTTGGGCAAATTGTTGTTGAGATCCTTAATGATGGTAAAAATCTCAACAGAAAAGCGCTGTGTACAAAGTTACTGAACCGGATAGAAATGGCTTCCGGACCTGAAGAGGAAAGCCACTATCACACCCTGCTTGGTCTGCTCTTTGATCGTTAGTGACATGAGTAACCTGCTTTCGTTTCTGAAGGCTGGTAAAAAGAGATGCAGTTATGAACAGAAGTGAATTCGAAAAACTGACGGATGGGATTATTGGTGAAGCCGTATTCTCTCTCCTCAAGAGGAAGGGACCTGTCAATAATAAAGCCCTGATCGTCGAACTAAGTAATATGGAAACTATTGAAAGCGACCCACATCGACGTGCAGCCATCAAAAGTATTATTACGGAGATTAAGACAATGTTATCCGAGCGCGATAAAGCTGAGCGCAAAAAAGCGATAAGTAAAAATGGAACCACAGGAAATGTTCTGCCGTTATTTGGCGCTCGTCAGCAACAAGGTATGAAAAAAATACACTGACTACACACAGCTCCATTAACATTATAGGTAAAAAACCATGAGACAAGTTATGCTTAAACAACCTGATTTTTACGCTGCACTACCGGATTCCGCAATGTCTGAATTCTTTCGCCAGGCCAGCGACAGACTGGTTGACGAGTCAGCGATTTTAGAGACAGCGATCGCCAGTATTCTTGCCTCGGATGGACACATCAGCAATAAAGCCATTATTTTATGGCTTATCGGTACTCTTGAGAGAACTGACGATATCGTCACTGCTGATGTCATCAGAAAAACACTTGAAATTGTGGTTGGTTATACCATGGATGATATTTAATTCATCACAGGACTGTGTGTTTTTATATAAACGAGCTGACTCAATCTCAGCTCGTTTATTTAAACCTGTCGTGCATAGAGATAAGCTGTTGCACGGGATATTCCCAAATGCTGGGCAATAGTATCCATTGATTTTTTTACCTCAAGCAGTCCATCTTTGCGTAACGCCTGAATCAGTGCTTTTCTGTCCTCCGCATTCAATGCCCTGGCCGTGGTCGCCCGGGTTGCCGCATAGCTGTCTATTCGTTGACGGATTGCCTCCGTTCCGGTGGGTTCCAGACGTTCAGGTACAGGACTACTTCCCGTTTCAGTGAAACGCGCTAGCGCACTCTGCATTCCCCGAAAGAGTGTCATATCAACATTCAGGCACAGCGCGGCGACGTATTTCCCTTCACTATCCTTAATTCCGATAGACGTGCTTTTCACCGGACGACCATCGGCGAACTGATTGCCATAGTTGGCAATAATATTAGGGAAATCTGAAGACGCAATGCGCGCCAGCCCCAGTTCGGTAGCTGGCTGCCCTGCTTTTCTGCCGGATAAATTATTATGGATCGCGAGAATGGCATGTTCAGGATTTTTAAGATCGTGCACCACAACTTCGCAGAAGGGGGAAAAGGTTTCACTGATCCCTTTGGCAAGGGTGTCCAGCTGGTTAAGCAGTGAATTATCTTCGTTATTTGACATCATGATCTCCCGCGAATGGTGCTAATTCCGACGCAGTCTAAAGAAAAAGCCGCGCTGCTGCCAGCTACCGGCTCGCTTAGCTGGCAATAAACTCTGCGTAACGGCTGATATCAACATTTCCCCCACTGATGATAATGCCGACTTTCTTACCTTGCAGGCTCTCCTTTCTGGCTCTCGCCGCGGCGAAGCCTAAACAACCTGTGGGCTCAACAACTATTTTCATTCGCTCCGCGAGAAACTTCATTGATGCGATCAGCTCATCATCCGCTACGGTAAGAATGTCGTCCACATTCTGCTGAATCAGTGGAAAGGTATACTGGCCAAGATGCTGAGTCTGCGCACCATCAGCAATGGTTTTTGGCGTATCGATATGAACAATCTGCCCCGTGCGGAACGATTGTTGCCCGTCATTACCCGCTTCAGGCTCTACGCCATAGATTTCGCACTCGGGAGCCAGATGACGTGCGGCCAGTGCTGAACCGGAAAGCAAACCGCCTCCGCCCAGGCATACAAACAGGACGTCCAGGGCACCCACCTCGTCAATTAACTCTTTGGCTGCCGTGCCCTGTCCGGCAATAACGTGCGGGTGATCGTATGGCGGGATAAGCGTTAAGCGATGTTTTTCTGCCAGCTCACGCCCAATGTGTTCGCGATCTTCGGTGTAGCGATCGTAAACCACCACGTTACCACCATAACCCCGTGTGGCGGCGACCTTTGCCGCTGGCGCGTCATGGGGCATGATAATTGTCGCCGGAATGTCTAATAATTTCGCGGCCAGCGCAATCGCCTGGGCATGATTGCCGGATGAAAAGGTCACCACGCCAGCAGCGCGCTGCTCAGGGCTAAACTGGCTTAACGCATTCATCGCCCCGCGAAATTTAAATGCCCCCATCCGCTGGAAATTTTCACATTTGAAAAAAACATCCGCTGCGAAGGCCTCATTTACGGTCCGGGAGGTCATCACCGGCGTGCGGTGGGCATATCCTTCAATGCGTTGTGCTGCTGCGGCCACGTCGGCCCAGCCAGGTAATTGCAGAATGGTCATAGCTAACTCCGGGTTAATCAGGAAATTGAGCGGGCAAGCGCAACGGCTTCCACTTCGACGGCAAAACCGTAGTGAAGCGCATCAACACCGGCAACGATACGGGCAGGTTTATGATCTCCCAGCCACTGTGCGTAGATTTGGTTGAAGGTCGGCCACTGGGCGATATCGGTAATGTAAATTCTGATTGATACCAGTGAAGAACGATCGGTGTTGGCACTCTCAAGGCAGGCATCCAGATTGGCGAGGACGCGCCTGACCTGCTCGTCAAAGGGAGTACTGGGATCGTTTTCTCCCGATGAGGTTACCGGGAGCTGACCGGAAATAAACACAAAGCCACCCGCAGTACAGGTGTGCGAGTAATGTCCCGCAGGCTCGCCGAGGACGGACGCGTTGGTACAGATAAGGTTATCCGGCACGGTTGTTCTCCTTTTAATAATACATAATGTATAATTTAATACGATTTGTATATCTATAGCGCGATTTTGTTCCGATACCAAGTATTTTCTGTTTTGGCATTGAAGTGAGTGGAATGAAAAATTGTTAACGAAACAGCGGAGGAAAAAAGAAGTTGTTATTCAGTGCGCACAGGATATGGATAACAGAAGGGATATAGCGCGCGAATTTGTCTGGCTGGCCAGCACCCTGTGATTAAAAACCTGACACCGGAAGAACGCCCGCCGATCGCGGGCGTTTATTCGTCAGACAGTTTGGGAGAGTTTGAACGAAGAAACCATCTCCGCCAGATGTTCCGACTCCGCTTTCAGTGCCTGGGTCCGCGCTGCCGCATCGTCAATCAGCGAGGCGTTCTGCTGCACGGTGCTGTCCATCTCTGTGACCGCCAGCGTCACTTCAGAGACGCCCCTGCGTTGCTCTTCTCCTGCGATACGGATTTCGCCCATCAGTTGTCGAACCTGACGTACGTTACTTACCAGTTCTTCCAGGCGATCTCCTGCATCGTGGATCTGCGTGCTGCCGCTCTCAACCTGAGAAACAGATTCATCAATGAGCGTTTTAATCTCCTGAGCTGCGGTAGCGCTGCGCTGCGCCAGTGTTCTCACTTCTGAGGCCACGACGGCAAAGCCACGTCCCGCGTCTCCGGCTCGTGCGGCTTCAACCGCCGCATTCAGCGCCAGAATATTGGTCTGGAACGCAATGCTGTCAATCACCGACACAATTTCAACCATTCTGCCTGAAGATGCGCTGACATTATCCATTGTGGAAATCACCCCTTGCATCGCCGTGCCGCAGTGGTTGGCGGTTTGCGCCGTGCGTTCAGAAAGATCATCCGCCAGTTGCGTATTACTGGTGTTCTGATGAACGGTGGCATTGAGCTGCTCCATGGCGGCCGCGCTCTCTTCAAGTGCTGCGGCCTGCTGCGTCACGCGTGAAGACAGTTCGGTATTGCTGTCCGCCAGGCTGACGGCGTTATTGGCCACAACCACGCTGCTGCTGCGCACAGTGAGCAAAATCGCGGCGATTTTATCGACGAAAAGGTTGAAAGCCTCTGCAATCGCTGAGATTTCATCCTTACCGCGAACTTCAAGACGGCGGGTCAGATCGCCTTCGCCCTGCGCAATGTCATCCAGCGCACGGCGCGTATCGTCCAGACGCGCAATAAGCCGACGGACCACCAGCCACGATCCGAGCAGTAAAACGGTCATAATGGGGATTAAAATTTCAAGGACATCCTTCATCATCACTTTAGCCAGCCCGGTAATGCGCGATTCCGGAGTGACCAATCCAACAACCCAGCCGGTGTCAGCCATTGGAAACAGCATCACCTGCGCAGCGGTTTTCAATACGCCATCCTCTTTGAGGGCGACGGCAGGCACATCCGTTCCGGATGCCCGTAACGTTTTCAACCTTTCAGCCACTGGCATAAGCCATGCCGATGCGTTAACCAGTTCGCCGAAGGTTTTGTATTGTGTCTGATCAGCCTGCGGGAAGTAGAGAATTTGTCCTTGTTTATCGATCACAAAAGCGTAACCGCCAGTGCGATTGCCCTGCTCTTGCATGAAGGTGGCGACGTTATCCAGGCGAATATCGGTGGTGGCAACACCAGCAAACCGGCCTGCCTGCTGATATGGAATGCTACAGGTCACCATGTTAACCCCGGAAATGGTATCCTGGTAAACATCAGACCAGACGCAGGCGTCCTTTGACTGTCCTTTCGCGCTTTGATACCAGCTTTCGTTATGGTATCCGCTTCCGCCTGGCGCATTGTATTCATCAGAATAACTCAGTTTTCCCCCTGCACTTCGCGCCCAGAAAAAGCTCCGGCGTTCGGTACCTGGAGTGAATGCCCCCGGCTCTGGCCAAATTCCTCCGCCCGTAATAATGGAATCGTTATTTTCCCCAATCAGATGGGGAACCACATTGCGATAAAGTGTTTCTTCATTCGGCAGCACTTCTGCGAGTCTCGAAAGGCTGATAGTTTCTCCCTCAATGCGCGAGAGCACAGTGCTGAGCTGGCGCGTCAGGCCATGGCCGGTCTCCTCTATCAGCGCAGTATTGACTTCGACAACGCGCGGCTGTCCGCGCCAGAGCATAATGACGACGATAACCACAGTCGTCACGGCAAGCAGTGCGATTCCCCCAATGGTTAAACGCGTTGAAATACGTGACGGATACCAGACCATATAATTCCCTTAAATATCAGGCGGAGTTTTATTTAGTATCGGCACGTCACTAAATATCTTTAATAATAATTGATATCCAGATGGAAAAAGTGGGCGTTACGTCACAATGGGCGTGACATTGTCACAAATGACAAAACCCGGCACAATGGCCGGGTTTTAATAGCATTAAATCTTATTTAGATAATTCTTTTTTGATTTCTTCTTTTATTTTACTTAATTCACTCTGTGGATGTTTTTTGCAAAGTTCAACCGTCAACGGAACTGCGGTTGTTACCGTTTCTTCATAGTTGACGTAGTCCCCACCTTTAAAGTCTTCATCTTCATTGAGTACCCAGAATGCAACGGGAGCCATCGTCTGCGGATTCAGATCCACAAATTCCTGGCAGCTCATCCCTTTTGGCGTCACGTCGGTTTTAGCCTGTTCGGTTGCGGCATTTACGCTAATGCTGGTTAATAATGCGGCTACCAGAATACCTGCAGTAGAAAGGGAGAATGTGTTCATTTGTTATTGCTCCAGTCATTAAATACTTATGTTATAAACCGTTAATTCAGGTCGAAACAAATAATACCCTTCCACTCTCAGGAATAAACATTGCGGTAAATGATATGGCCTTTTCTTATATTTATTACGGCTGATTTTTATGTTTGCTGATTTATTGCGCTGAGTAACATGGCAATATGTGTGAGATTTGCTGCCCGGGGCTGAGTTTACGCCCGGTAGCGACAAGCCACCGGGCTGAACCACCTTAAGATTTCAGTTGATAATCCAGCGTGATTTCGGCTTTAAGTACCTGTGATACCGGGCATCCGGCCTTCGCTTTCTGGATGATCCCGTCAAAAGTAGAGGCATCAATATCCGCAACCGCTACTACGCTATGCAGCGCAATTTTGGTGATAGCAAAACCGGCATCGACTTTATCCAGCGACACGTCGGCAGTTGTATCAATCGAGGTGGGGGTAAATCCCGCCTCCCCCAGCATCAGTGAGAGCGCCATGGAAAAACAGGCCGCATGGGCAGCGCCAATAAGCTCCTCGGGATTTGTCCCTTTAGCCCCTTCAAAGCGGGTGTTAAAACCGTAAGGCTGCTGATTAAGCACCCCGCTTTCCGTTGATACGGTTCCCTTTCCGCGTTTGATATCACCTTCCCAGTGCGCCTGACCTTTCTTATGGATCGTCATTCTTGCTCTCCTTTTTGTTATCGGAATAACAAGTATAGAACGCACTGACACATCCATGACCTGTAAGAGATATTTCTGAATCCATCGCTGCCCGTCAAATTCCTGGACTGGACCACAAGCTCTCCAGCCAACGTAAAACTGTGACCGATGGCGATAAAATCCAGGTGGTTAATCATCCCTCCGGTAGAAAACGCGACGCTGACAGCAAGAAGTCATTTCACAGTCCGGATATGACGATAAACACCATTGCAACAGCAATGGTGTTTTTGCTTACAAAAGCCTTTATCTGTTCACAATGCTTTATACTCGTTGCCCGAATCCCTGGTGAGAAATTTGCGTATGCCTGTAAAACAGAACCAGGGGCGGAAATTCGAAAAAGAGTGAGTGACATGGAAACCAAAACCAAGAAACTACGTTCCCTTTATATTCCTTATGCTGGCCCTGTACTGTTGGAATTTCCTTTACTGAATAAAGGTAGCGCTTTTAGTATCGATGAGCGCCGTAACTTCAACTTGCTGGGGTTACTGCCGGAAGTCGTTGAGTCTATTGAAGAACAGGCCGAACGCGCCTGGATCCAGTATCAGGGATTCAAAACGGAAATCGACAAGCATATTTACCTGCGTAATATTCAGGATACCAACGAGACTCTGTTCTACCGACTGGTGCAAAATCATCTCGATGAAATGATGCCGGTCATCTATACGCCGACAGTCGGCGCCGCCTGTGAACGTTTTTCTGAAATCTATCGTCGGGCGCGGGGTGTGTTCATCTCTTATCAGAATCGCCATAACATGGATGATATTCTGCAGAACGTGCCGAACCACAACATCAAAGTGATCGTGGTGACTGACGGTGAACGTATTCTCGGTCTTGGCGACCAGGGGATCGGCGGGATGGGCATTCCTATTGGTAAACTGTCGTTGTATACCGCCTGTGGCGGGATCAGTCCGGCCTACACCCTGCCGGTGGTGCTGGATGTCGGTACCAATAACCCGCAGTTGCTCAACGATCCGCTCTATATGGGCTGGCGCAACCCGCGTATCACTGACGATGAGTACTACGAATTCGTCGATGAGTTTATTCAGGCGGTAAAACAGCGCTGGCCCGATGTTCTGTTGCAGTTCGAAGATTTCGCGCAGAAAAACGCCATGCCCCTGCTTAATCGCTACCGCGATGAAATCTGCTCTTTCAACGATGATATTCAGGGAACGGCAGCGGTCACCGTCGGCACCCTGATTGCTGCCAGCCGCGCTGCGGGTAGCCAGCTCAGTGAACAAAAAATCGTCTTCCTTGGTGCCGGTTCTGCCGGTTGCGGGATTGCCGAACAGATCGTTGCCCAGACCCAGCGAGAAGGACTCAGCGAAGAAGCGGCGCGTCAGAAAGTCTTTATGGTGGATCGCTTTGGTCTGCAAACCGATCGGATGCCTAACCTGCTCTCGTTCCAGACTAAGCTGGTACAAAAACGTGAAAATCTGCTGGGGTGGGATACGGAAAGCGAAGTCCTGTCGCTGCTCGATGTTGTTCGTAACGTTAAGCCGGATATTCTGATCGGCGTCTCTGGCCAGACCGGTCTGTTCACGGAAGAAATTATCCGGGAGATGCACAAGCACTGCCCGCGCCCGATTGTGATGCCGCTTTCGAATCCGACCTCGCGCGTGGAAGCCACCCCGCAGGACATTATCACCTGGACCGAAGGTAATGCGCTGGTCGCCACCGGCAGCCCATTTAGTCCGGTCGTATGGAAAGACAAAACCTACCCGATTGCCCAGTGTAACAACGCCTATATCTTCCCAGGCATTGGTTTGGGGGTCATTGCCGCAGGCGCGTCGCGTATTACCGATGAAATGCTGATGTCTGCCAGTGAAACGCTGGCTCAGTACTCCCCGATGGTGCTTCACGGCGAAGGGCTGGTATTACCGGAGCTGAAGGATATTCAGACCGTATCGCGCGCCATTGCTTTTGCGGTCGGTAAAATGGCGCAGCAGCAAGGTGTGGCGGTGAAAACCTCTGCGGAAGCGCTGCAACAGGCCATCGAAGAGAATTTCTGGAAGGCGGAATACCGCGACTATCGTCGCACCTCAATCTGAATGTTTGCCCGGTAGCGTCGTGCTGCCGGGCCAGCAAGACTTGCCCTGTCCCGCTGTTTGTGTTTACACTTTTACCATTGATTAACATTCAGAGAAATAAAAGGAGGATAATTATGCTGTACTGTGAACGTTTCATCGTTTCACATACCCTTGGCGATCGTCAGTGCTCAAGTGTTATCGGTTTCGTGCTGCGATAACTTAAGCTTGAGCGAAGCAAACGTCTGAATTCCCTTCTCTCGGGCTTACCGGGTTATCGTCAGCAATGTTTGACGAGGCGTTTTTACGCCAGTAACTCTTGAGTAAGCAACAATGAGCACTTTATTAACCGCACAATCCTTACACGTTGATACCGCGTCTGGCACGCTGTTCGATGCGCTGACCTTCACTCTGAAAAAAGGCGACCGTATCGGTCTTATTGGCTACAACGGCTGTGGCAAGAGCACCCTGCTCAAAGTCCTTGATGGTACGCTGTCTCCTGCCTCCGGCACTATCGCCCAGGCTAACCACTGTCATCTGGCGCGGGTGGAGCAGCATCTGCCAGCTGATATTCTGCCGCTGACGCTGCGGGACGCCGTGCTGGCGCAACTCCCTCAGCATGAACACGCCACCCGGCTGTGGCGCGTGGAAGCGCTACTGGCGCAGATGGGCTTTACCCCGGAAAATCTCGCCTTAACGGCGGGAACCCTGAGCGGCGGCCAGCACACGCGCCTGCTGCTTGCCAGAGCGTTGATGCGTCAACCCGATCTGCTGTTACTGGATGAGCCTGGCAACCATCTCGATCTCCCGACCTTGCTGTGGCTGGAACAGTTTTTACAGAACTGGTCCGGCAGCTTTGTGGTGGTTTCCCACGATCCGCAGCTACTGGATGCCGTCACTAACGGAACGTGGATCCTGCGCGATCGTACCTTGCACGCTTTCGCGCTACCCTGTAGCGCCGCCCGTCAGGCACTCAAGGAGCGTGACGCCAGTGACGCTCTGCGTCATAAAGCGGAACAAAAAGAGATCGACCGCGTCAGCGCCAGCGCTAAACGGCTGGCGACCTGGGGACAGGTTTATGACAATGAAGACCTGTCCCGCAAAGCAAAGCAGATGGAAAAGCAGGTATTACGGCTGAAAGAAGTACAGACGGACCTCACCGCCGGAAGTCAGTGGACACTAACATTGCAGGGTGACGCCTTGCGTGCTGACCGTTTGCTGGAGATGTCGCAACTGCCGGTTTCTCCTGCGCCTGAAGCGGCGACGCTGTTCTCCATTGCCAGCGCCAGATTAAAAAGCGGCGATCGGGTTGCAATTGTCGGGCGCAATGGCTGCGGTAAATCCTCGCTGTTAAAACTGATCTGGCAACAATTTCAGTCCCGGCTGGCGTCGGACAAACTGGTTCTGCATCCTCGCGTGACGCTGGGTTACTACGATCAGACGTTGCATCAGCTACGGGATAACGACACCTTGTTTGACGCGCTGGAGCCGTTTGCGCCCCAGCCTGACGTCCGCAAAATGGCGTTGATTAGCGCAGGTTTCCCGTGGATACGCCGTCAGCAGCGGGTCTGTACCTTAAGCGGTGGTGAACGTTCGCGTCTGTTGTTTGTGGGTTTAACCCTTGCCCGTTACAGTCTGCTGATGCTGGACGAGCCAACCAACCATCTGGATATGGAAGGCAAAGAGGCGCTGGCGCAGACGCTGCAAACGTTCAGCGGCGGCCTGCTTTTGGTTAGTCACGATCGTCAGCTTATCAGCCAGAGCTGCAATCGCTTCTGGTTTATCGAGGCGGGTGAACTGAGCGAATGGCATGATCTGGAGGCAGTGAATACCCGTATTCGGGAAACCACGGTGGAAATAGCTTCAGGCAAGCCCCTCGTCCCGGACGCGGTTAATGCAATGCCGGATGAGGATGTCGGGGTGCTGGAAAAACTGCTTGAGCTGGAACAGCGACTCGCCGATGACCTGGCGCGCAAACCGAAGCATCAGAAGCCCCATTTGCAGGCGCAATGGCGTAAGGAGATTGATACGTTAAACGCACTTCTGTCGTCAGATTCGGCATCTTCATGACGCTTTTATAGCAAAAAAAGGCGCTACCTGAGTAGCGCCTTTACTGACAGAAGAGGAAATTAGCTTAACCCTTCTTCACTCTCTTTTTTCGCCTCGACCTTCTCTACTTCACGGTACCAGCGCGGGTGGTGTTTCTTCGCCCAGCGGCGACTCACCTTCCCTTCGATCATCCCTTTAATCGACCCTTTCACCCAGAATGCCATATACATATGGATGAGGATGGCGTGCATCAGAATGATCCCCGCGGCCGCATGAATCAGCAGGCTGTAACGTACCACCTGCATCGGGAAGAAGTGCGCAAAGTACGGGCGCCAGATGATAACGCCGGTCACCAGCAGCACAAAAATCATGCTCATGATTGACCAGAACATCATCTTCTGACCGGCGTTGTATTTCCCCACATCCGCCACTTTATGCTCGTTGCCCTTCAGGACTTCCACGATATTTTTCAGCCACGGAATATCTTTCTTATCCGGGATGTTGTGGTGGACAAAGCGCACAAACATAAACATCAGCGCAATAAAGATCGCCACGCCAAAGAACGGGTGCAGAATACGCCCCATCTGTGGTGTGCCGAACGTCTGCGTCAGCCATTGCAGCGTCGGGAAGAAGAAGGAAATCCCCGACAGGGCGACCAGGAAGAAGCAAATCACCACCGTCCAGTGACAGGCGCGATCGATAAACTTCGTGCGCACAATCATTTTCGACTTACTCATGATGGTCCTCCTCGTCATCGTCCACTTCTTTGTTCGGACCAATACCGATGTAGTGGTAAATCAGCCCGGCGAAGGTCGCGATAAATCCCGCAGCGGCTAGCGGTTTCAGCGCGCCTTTCCACAGATTAATTGACGTGTCGACTTTCGGCTCATTCGGTAAACCGTGATACAGCTCCGGCTGGTTGGCATGATGCAGTACGTACATGACGTGCGTCCCGCCTACCCCCTGCGGATTGTAGACACCCGCATGTTCGTAACCGCGCGCTTTCAGTTTCTCCACGCGCTGCTCGCCCATCTCCAGCATCTCTTTCCTGGTGCCGAAATGAATCGCCCCGGTCGGACAGGTTTTCACACAGGCCGGTTCCTGACCGACGCTGACGCGATCGACGCAAAGTGTACATTTATAAACCCGGTTATCCTCTTTATTGAGGCGCGGAATATTAAAAGGACACCCGGCGATGCAGTAACCGCAGCCGATGCAGTGCTCAGACTGAAAATCGACGATCCCGTTGGCGTACTGAATAATCGCACCGGCGGACGGGCACGCCTTCAGGCAGCCCGGATCCTCACAGTGCATACAGCCATCTTTACGAATCAGCCACTCCAGTTTGCCGTTCTGTTCGGTCTCGCTAAACCGCATCACCGTCCAGGATTTGGCACTGAGATCGGCGGGGTTATCGTACACCCCGACGCAATGGCCCACGTCATCACGAATATCGTTCCACTCAGAGCACGCCACCTGGCAGGCTTTACAGCCTACACAGGAGGACACGTCGATAAGTTTCGAGACTTCCGCTTTGTAATCACGCACCTGTGGAGGCGGCGTGATGGAGTTGGTTGCGGACTGTTTAATGATGTCCTGCGTTTCCAAAGACATATGTTCGCCCCCTTACGCCTTCTCGATGTTAACTAAAAACGCTTTGTATTCCGGCGTTTGCGAGTTGGAGTCACCGACGTTTGGCGTCAGGGTGTTAGCGATATAACCTTTACGCGCAACCCCTTCAAAGCCCCAGTGCAGCGGGATCCCTACGGTTTCAACCTGTTGACCGTTGACGTGGAGCGTACGCAGACGACGAGTCACAACAGCAACAGCACGAATAAAACCTCGCTTGCTGCTCACCGTGACGCGATCGCCATTGGCGATGCCTTTGGCCGCGGCTAACGTTTCGCTAATTTCCACAAACTGCTCCGGCTGTGCGATAGCGTTCAGCAACGCATGCTTGGTCCAGGTGTGGAAGTGCTCGGTCAGACGATAGGTCGTGCCCACATACGGGAACTGATCTTTGTTACCCATCCGCAGGGCATCTTCTTCGTACAGACGGACTACCGGACTGGAGATCACATTCGGATGCAGCGGGTTGGTACCCAGCGGCGTTTCCATTGGCTCGTAGTGTTCCGGGAACGGTCCTTCCGCCAGTTTATCAAGGGCGAACAGACGCCCCAGACCTTCCGGCTGCATAATGAACGGCCCGGTCGCACTACCCGGAGGCGCAGTATTGAAGTCCGGGATATCGTTACCCGTCCATTTCGTCCCGCTCCACTGGATCAGCATTCGTTTCGGATCCCACGGCTTACCATTGATATCCGCAGAGGCGCGGTTATACAGCACGCGTCGGTTCAGCGGCCACGCCCATGCCCAGCCCAGCGTATTCCCGAGGCCCGACGGGTCAGCATTATCGCGGTTAGCCATCTGGTTGCCTTGCTCTGTCCAGCTACCGGTATAGATCCAGCAAGAAGAGGATGTCGTACCGTCATCACGCAGTTGGGCAAAGCTGCTCAGCAGCTGGCCTTTCTTCGCAATCAGGACGCCGCTGGCGTCATAAAGATCTTCCAGCGCAAAGCCGTTATTCTCTTTGGCGACTTCTTCAGATTCAGGATGATCCGGCTGCTTGTAGCTCCAGCGCATTTTGAGCAGTGGTTCTGCGCCTTTCCCGCCTTCCGTGCGATACATCTCACGCAGACGATGGTAGATTCCCGCAAGAATTTCGCCATCGTTACGCGCTTCACCTGGCGCATCCTGGCCTTTCCAGTGCCACTGCAACCAGCGGCCGGAGTTGGCAATCGAGCCATCTTCTTCCGCAAAGCAGGTCGATGGCAGACGGAACACTTCGGTTTGAATGGATGCCGGGTCGACATCATTAGACTCGCCGTGGTTCTGCCAGAAGGTGGACGTTTCGGTAACCAGCGGATCGATAACCACCATATACTTCAGCTTGCTCAGGCTTTGCACCACTTTGTTTTTGTCCGGGAAGGACGCCACCGGGTTAAAGCCCTGACACAGATAGCCGGTAACTTTCCCGCTATCCATCATATTGAAGTATTTAATGACGTCATAAGCCTGGTCCCATTTTGGCAACCAGTCGAAGCCCCAGTCATTCTCTTTCTGCGCATCATCACCATAGAACGACTTCATCAGGCTGACGGCAAACTTCGGATAATTGCTCCAGTAGTTCACCTGATCGGGCAGCAGCGCTTTTGGCGTATTGGTGGTCAGCCACGTCTGCCAGTCGATCTGTTTTTCTGACGGCAGGGTCAGATAACCGGGCAGGCTGGTTGAAAGAAGGCCTAAATCGGTCAAGCCCTGAATGTTGGAGTGTCCGCGCAGGGCGTTAACCCCCCCGCCCGCCATTCCCATGTTGCCGAGCAGCAGCTGGATCATCGCCATCGTGCGGATGTTCTGCGCGCCGACGGTATGCTGCGTCCAGCCCAGCGCATACAGGAAGGTGGTGGTACGATCCGCGGCGCTGGTGGAAGCCAGCACCTCACATACCTTCAGGAAGTCCGCTTTTGGCGTGCCGCAGATATTTTCCACCACATCCGGCGTATAGCGGGAAACGTGCTGTTTCAGCAGGTTCCATACACAGCGCGGATGCGTCAGCGTTTCATCGCGTTTGGCATAACCGTTTTCATCGAACTGATAGTTCCATGAAGATTTATCGTATTGCCGCTTTTTCGCGTCGTAGCCGCTGAACAAGCCGTCATCAAAGGCAAAATCTTCCTGTATCAGCAGGCTTGCGTTGGTATAGTGCTTAACGTATTCAGCGTTGATTTTGTTATTTTCAATCAGATACAGCAGCACGCCGGAAAGGAACGTAATGTCCGTACCGGAACGAATGGGCGCGTAGATATCGGCGACAGACGCTGTACGTGTAAAACGGGGATCAACAACAATCAGCGTGGCGTCATTGTTGTTTTTCGCCTCCATCGCCCAGCGGAATCCCACCGGATGTGCTTCAGCGGCGTTACCGCCCATCACCATCACGACGTTAGCGTTTTTAATATCAACCCAGTGGTTGGTCATCGCACCGCGACCAAATGTTGGAGCAAGACTTGCTACCGTTGGTCCGTGTCAGACGCGCGCCTGGTTGTCTACTGCCAGCATGCCGAGAGAACGCACAAATTTTTGCGTCAGCAGGCCGGTTTCATTACTGGCCGCGGAAGCACAGAGCATCCCCGTGGTAAGCCAGCGGTTTACCGTCACGCCCTGTTCATTCTTTTCAATAAAGTTAGCGTCACGGTCAGCTTTCATCAGTCTGGCAATACGGGTGAAGGCGTCATCCCAGCTAATGCGTTGCCATTTATCGGAACCGGGTGCTCGATATTCCGGATAACGCAGGCGGTTTTCACTGTGAACGTAGTCCAGCAAACCGGCGCCTTTCGGACATAACGCCCCACGACTAACCGGATGATCCGAATCCCCTTCGATATGATAAATCGCCTCTTTGGCGTTTTTCGCTCCATCACCCAGGCTATACATTAATAGCCCACAACCCACGGAACAGTATGTGCAGGTGTTGCGGATCTCTTTCGCGCGTAACAGCTTATAGTTTCGCGATTGAGCCAGGGCCATTTTGGGTGAAAAACCCAGCGCAGCCACTGTTGTTCCAGCCATACCGCCCGCGCAGATTTTAAAGAATTGTCTGCGATTGACGTCCATTGCTTCCCTCTTTTTTCCCAGAGTTATAACTTCGCGACGAAGCTAACAGCAATGTCCATAACTTTTTTGCGTCAAATCAATAATGAAACGCTTACGCTACTAAATAGTCCTTTTTGTCGGCTTTATGTACCACCTTGTGGGTAACTGGCAAAAGTGGCGGCCTGGTATTCCTGGATGAAAAAGTGCTATACATTTCAGCTTGTTTTTTTATAAGGCATGGGAAACGGCAAAAAGAATGACAAAACAGAAAGCAACGCTGGTTGGCCTGATCGCGATTGTGCTGTGGAGCACGATGGTTGGCCTGATTCGCGGCGTCAGCGAAGGACTCGGCCCCGTAGGTGGCGCGGCGGCGATCTATTCATTAAGCGGTCTTCTTCTTATTTTTACTGTCGGATTCCCCAATATCCGGCGTTTACCCCTGGGGTATTCGATTGCCGGGAGTGTGCTATTTGTCAGCTACGAAATTTGCCTTGCGCTGTCGCTGGGCTATGCCGCCACGCGGCATCAGGCCATCGAAGTGGGGATGGTCAACTATTTGTGGCCCAGCCTGACGATCCTTTTTGCCATTCTCTTTAATGGGCAAAAAACCAACTGGATGATTGTCCCTGGGTTGATTCTCGCGCTTACTGGTGTCTGCTGGGTATTGGGAGGTGAGAATGGTCTGAACCCCACTGAGATTATCAACAATGTCACCACAAGTCCGCTGAGCTATTTTTTGGCTTTCCTCGGTGCCTTTATCTGGGCAATCTATTGCACGGTCACCAATAAATATGCCCGCGGATTCAACGGGATTACGGTGTTCGTTTTGCTTACGGCGGCAAGCCTCTGGGTTCACTATTTTCTGACACCGCAACCCGCCATGATTTTCAGTACCCCCGTCACGATTAAGCTCATCTCAGCCGCATTGACATTAGGATTTGCTTATGCGGCCTGGAATGTGGGTATCCTGCATGGCAATGTTACGATCATGGCCGTAGGCTCTTATTTTACACCCGTCCTCTCTTCTGCTCTTGCCGCCGTACTGCTCAGTGCGCCTTTATCCTTTTCGTTCTGGCAAGGCGCTATTATGGTGTGTGCAGGCTCTCTACTTTGCTGGCTGGCAACGCGTCGCACCTGAAGCTATTTTCCGGGCCGTATGCGGCCCGTTTTCCCTCTTTTTTCTTCTGCCTGTTTTGTCATGGACATACTTTAGAAACATCTTACAACGTGAGAATTTTTATTTTATTTATTGCTAACCTTTTGCCATATAGTAATTGCATTGTTTAATTATCGATCGATTTAGTCGTGCTGAGAGAATTTCAATATATTACCAAGGTGTTAAATTTTATGGTCAAATGATAAAAATATGAAAATAAATAGCACGTTACGTTCAGTTGGGAATGTATTTTTGCATATAGTTGCAGTGGAAAACTAAAGAAAAAAGAACCATACATCCGTATATAGTCCCCTGTGTAAATATTTTATTTAAGGATATACCTGGTTGTTATTAATATCACGAGAGCTATTATGTAGATCTGGATCACACATATATAAATATTTTGTAATTTTATGAAACTTATTATTGAATTCGAACTACCGCTTAATCTAAAAATAGCTTGCCATTGATGAGCAGCCTCGTTTAGCAATGGTTTAGGATACACATTAAGAAAATTATAAGGATTATCTAAAATGAAACTTAAATTAGTTGCAGTGGCAGTCACCAGCCTGTTGGCAGCAGGCGTAGCAAACGCGGCAGAAGTATATAACAAAGACGGTAACAAACTGGATCTGTACGGTAAGGTTACCGCTCTGCATTACTTCACTAACGATGAAGGTAATGATGGTGACAAAACTTACGCTCGTCTGGGCTTCAAAGGTGAAACTCAGATCAATGACCAGCTGACCGGTTTCGGCCAGTGGGAATATGAATTCAAAGGTAACCGTACTGAGTCTGACAGTTCTTCCAAGAACAAAACCCGTCTGGCTTTCGCAGGTCTGAAATTTGCTGAGTACGGTTCTCTCGACTATGGCCGTAACTACGGCGTAGCCTACGACGTTGGCGCATGGACCGACGTTCTGCCTGAGTTCGGTGGCGATACCTGGACCCAGACTGACGTGTTCATGACCGCTCGTACCACCGGCGTTGCAACCTACCGTAACACCGACTTCTTCGGTCTGGTTGAAGGCTGGAACTTTGCCGTTCAGTACCAGGGCAAAAATGACAGCGCTAGCCCTACTTTCCCGAAAGGACGTGATGCAGTCGAATCCAACGGTGACGGTTTCGGTCTGTCCACCAGCTACGAGTACGAAGGTTTCGCAGCTAGCGCCGCTTACGCGAAATCTGACCGTACTGATGGTCAGGTCGAGTATGGTAACAATCAGCTGAATGCTTCCGGTAAGAATGCAGAAGTTTGGGCTGCTGGTCTGAAATATGATGCGAACAACATCTACCTGGCAACCACCTACGCTGAAACCCGCAACATGACCGTGTTCGGTAACGATCACATTGCGAATAAAGCGCAGAACTTCGAAGTTGTGGCTCAGTACCAGTTCGACTTCGGTCTGCGTCCGTCCATCGCTTACCTGAAATCCAAAGGTAAAGACATGGGTGCATGGGGCGACCAGGATCTGGTTGAATACGTTGATGTTGGCGCGACCTACTACTTCAACAAAAACATGTCCACCTACGTTGATTACAAAATCAACCTGCTGGACGACAACAAATTTGCTACAGCTGCTGGCCTGACTACCGACAACATCGTTGCGGTTGGCCTGACCTATCAGTTCTAAGTTGTCTTAAGTGTCACAAGAAGCCAGCCCTTTGGGCTGGCTTTTTTTCCAGAGAGGGAACCGGTCATAAGGAGTATGCCGTGCAAACGTTCACAGGACGCTGTCTTTGCGGCCAGAGCCATTTTACCGTTGACATAGAAACCCTCGATGTTTACGCCTGCCACTGCACAATGTGCCAGAAATGGTCAGGTGGCATTGCCATGTATCTGGAATCCAGCGGTCATCCCATGATGGATCCCGACGCTCCCGACCCGGCATTCTTCTCTTCTTCCCCGCGCGGCGAGCGTTATTTTTGCTCCGGTTGCGGTTGTCCGCTGTGGTTTAAACTTACCGATACGCTACGCTATTTCATTCCCTGGACCCTGCTGGAACTGAACGAAGTTGACCGCAGACGTCTTATTCTTGCCGCTGAAATTTACACAGAAACCCAGCCAGCATTCTGGAGACTGACAGGGCAATACGCTCGCCTGAGTGGTAAAGAGGTCGAAGCGATGGATTCCTCTGCCAGTTAACCTTCCGGATTATCCGCGATTTACCTTTGCCAGACTGAACCACATTCCCAGCGCCAGCAGAATAAGCATGCTTCCGGCACTCCCGAGGGCGACGCTGTGCGACCAGGTAAATGCCTGTTTTGCCGCCTCGAGTACGGCTTCCCCAACGGAAGGTGAAAGCGTATTTGCCAGCTGGACGGCCTCCCCCATTGAGGATGAAGCACGCTCAATTTGCTGGCTGTTAAGGCCGTGCGGCAGCGTAATTGAGGCAGAGAAGCTACGGCTCAGCAGCAAACCGAAGACAGCAATACCCAGTCCGGCCCCCAGTTCATAAGCCATCGTTTCAATCGCCCCGGCGGCGGCGGCTTTCTCCGCTGGCGCAGCAGCCATAATGGCGGCGGTGGATGCCAACAGCGCGTTGGCGGCGCTGAATCCCAGCAATGCCATCAATATCCACGCCTGAATCTGCTGGGTGCTGAAGTCGGTCATTGCCAGACCATAAAAACTGAGCGCGCTTAATGCCATGCCGCCCGTAGCCACCAGCCGTAGCCCCAGTCGTGATACCAGCATCCCGGCGATCGGACCGCTGAATCCGCTGGCAAGCATCAACGGCAGCATGAACAGGCCTGCCTGATACGGCGTCAGGCCATGTACAAACTGCAACTCCTGCGCCATCAGCAATTCAAAACCAACCAGCGTGATCATTGCCGTCATAGCCATCACCACACCACTTAAGATGATGCGATGCGTAAACAGGCGCATGTCGATCATGGGTCGCGAGGCGGCAAGCTGAATACGCACAAACTGCGTCAGCAAAAGCACCCCGATCAGCAATGTCAGCACAATAACGCCGGTGGCACTATGCCCTTTCAGTGCGCTTTTGGCACCGTAGATCAGCAGCAGAATGGCGACAATCAGCATAATGGCGTGCCCAAAATTTAACGACTGATCGCGACGGCCGATCTGCCGCGGGACATAGCGTGCGGTCAGAGCCATCACCAGCAGGACAATAGGAACGTTAATTAAGAACACAGATCCCCAGTAAAAATGCTCCAGCAGCATACCGCCAACCAGGGGGCCAAATGCCGCACCGCCTGACCCTACAGCGGCCCAGACGCCAAGCGCCATATTACGGTGATATGTTTCTGAGAACGTCGCCCGGATCCCGGCAAGCGTCGCAGGAACAATCATCGCCGCGCCGATCGCCAGAATCACCCGGGTGGCAATTAACAAACTGGCGCTGTGCGCGAATGCAGCCGCCAGTGAGGCAAGACCAAACAGGCCACCGCCCAGTAATAAAAGCCGTTTAAAGCCAATCCGGTCACCCAGAGCCCCCATTGGCAGCACCATCCCTGCCATTACCAGCGAGTAGATATCAATGATCCACAGCAGCTCATTACCACTGGCGCCCAGCGTCATGCTCAGCGTGGGCGCCGCAACGTGCAGCACCGTAGCATCGATTGCTACAGGGATATAAACCAGAACAATAATCACTAACGTTAACCACTGACGAAACATAAAACACCCTTCAGATACGAAATTGGACACACGTCCAGATTGAGGGATCCTACGGAAATTTGAACGTATGTCCAACTTTTTGTTAAACTCTCCGCACAAACAATGCACGGGGGTCTTATGAGCTATCTGAACAAGGATGAGCGGCGTGAAGTGATTTTGCAGGCCGCAATGCGCGTCGCGCTGGAAGACGGATTTGCCGGTATGACGGTCAGACGAATTGCCTCAGAAGCACAAGTCGCCACCGGGCAGGTTCATCACCATTTTGCCTCCGCCGGAGAGCTAAAGGCGCAGGCTTTCATCGGTCTGATTCGTGCCCTGCTGGATGCTGAGCAGGTTGCCGGGTCTGCCAGCTGGCGCGAGCGTCTTCTCGCGATGTTGGGGAGTGTTGACGGTGGTTTCGAACCCTATATTAAACTCTGGCGCGAAGCGCAGATTCAGGCAGATAAAGATCCGGAAATGAAAAGCGCGTATCTGCTGACTATGCAGATGTGGCACGAAGAAACTACCGCAATTATTGAACAAGGGCGTGCCGCCGGTGAATTTTTGCAAACAGATGACGCCGCCGAAATTGCCTGGCGGCTGATTGCAATGGTCTGCGGTCTGGATGGTATGTATGTGCTCGGTATCCCGGAGATGGCCGACCCCGCTTTTGAACGACACCTGGATCGGATGATTGGTTTTGAGCTTTTTACACCAATTTAAGGATTATCTGCGGGCATCAGGATCAGTTCTCTGTAGCCCCGGGCCTCCTGGGTATCACCGTCCGGACGGGGGATTATTAGCCATCATTCATTACATTTGCACTTACATTTAGTAACATTTGAGCAACCCGTTATTATCCTTTCCCTGCACGCCGCTAGCCCTGATGCCGGATAAGGCGGTAAACACCGCCATCCGGCACGTTGCCCCGCTATTTCCCCGCATCCGGGTGCGTATCAAACGCCGCCATCACCGCCGCCAGCTCCGACACAGTAAAGCCATGCTTAGGATCGTCCACTCCCAGACCAAACCGCTCCTGAAGCAACGCATAGAGTGACGCCACGTCCGGCAAATGGATCTGCGCCACCGCACGCCCCTGTTCGTAGTGGGTAAAATGGAAGTTGGTCAGCGTCAGTTTGCCGCCCTCGGGGAGATGACGACACATCAGCAAATGATGGCGGAAATGCGATTGCGGCCAGTGCGCCGACCAGAAATTCCCCATCACGTAATCGCTCTGATGCTGTACGACCAGATCAAAACGGTACATTGATTGCCAGTGTTCGTGATGGAGAAATTGCAGGATCCAGTCATCCCCCTCCTGCAATAAACGGTATTCGCCATGAGGTGTGGTTTGCGGAATATCAGCCTGTAACCGGATGGGCGCCGTCAGCGTTTGACCGCCAAATCCCACATCGGCAATCCACGGCTCACCTTCCAGTTCCACCAGCAGCAGTCGATGCGTTCGCGGCGGCAGGCTCGGCGGATTCGCCAGCACCACACGTCCTAACAAGCCGCGGACGTTAAAGCCCAGCTGCTGTAAAACACGCTCGAATACGCCATTTTGTTCAAAACAATATCCGCCACGGCGGGCGGTTATCAATTTTTCTTCCAGCGACTGCTCGTCAAGCTGCATTTCCCTCGGCAGCAGAACATCCAGATTCTCGAATGGGATTGTACAGTTATGTTGTAAATGCAGCGCGCGGAGCGTTTCAATATTCACGGCGGCGGCACCCGACCAGTTTATGCGGGCAAAATAAGCGTTCAGACCAGGCATCTAAGACATTCCAGTAGAGAGTATATTGGGTACTTATAACCGATTTTTACGTTTTTACCGTCGATTTTGTGCGGTCGCGGACAGCGACTGGTGACATAATCGCTAATGTGAGTATCACCGTGTCGGATATTGTTATTTACACGATCCTGGCGGTTGTTGCGCTACTATCACCGGGTTATCCCATTTTCTGAATGAGGCACTTTGATGAGTCGATTCCGTCCTGTTGAGTTACGTTACGCCAGCCGTCTGCTGAATCATGGCCCGACGATTCTGATCACCAGTCGTGATGATCACACTGAACGTCGTAATATTATGGCGGCAGCCTGGTCAATGCCGGTGGAGTTTGAGCCGCCACGTATTGCGGTTGTTGTGGATAAAAGCGCCTGGTCGCGGGAACTGATTGAACGCAGCGGCATGTTTGGCATCGTTATTCCAGGCGTCGCTGCCACCAACTGGACGTATGCCGTCGGCAGCGTCTCTGGTCGCGATGAAGATAAGTTCAACTGTTACGGAATTCCCGTGGTAAAGGGACCGGCTCTCGGCTTACCGATGGTCGAAGAAAAATGCCTCGCCTGGATGGAGTGCCGTCTGCTGCCGCCAACCCCGGCGCAAGAAAAATATGACACGCTGTTTGGTGAAGTGGTCTCTGCCGCAGCCGATGAACGCGCATTTATTGACGGGCGCTGGCATTTTGATGACGACCAGCTCAATACCCTGCACCATCTCGGCGCAGGAACGTTTGTCACCAGCGGCAAGCGAGTGGTCGCGGGTTAACCACGCCAGATTTGCAGCGTCAGCCCCCGTCCTCGTGTTCAGATAATCGCATTGTTCTTCAGCACGGTGCGCAACTGCGGAATTTGGCATACCGCATCGGCGATTGCGCTGATATTCGGCGTATTCTCCTGAAACCAGTCGTGACGAGGTCCCCACGTTCGCATGACGCACAGATAACAATCCAGCAGCGTCAACTGCTCGCCAAATGCATACGGTTCTGCACTAAGTTGATCGTTAAGCCAGATATAGAGTGATTTGCGGTATTCAAGACAGTTTTTTTGTAACTGTTCCGGCGCGCCCGGCACCCAGCGTTCGGGATAGTCGGCAAAAGTAAACGTGGGATAGACATTGGCTACCAGCCATATCAGCAGGCGTTGAAAAGTATGCCGTTCAGGACGACCAACGGGCGGCGCGAGATCGGGGCGACGATCGAGGATCATCAGCGCAATCGCCGCCGTTTCCGTCATCACTTCGCCATTTTCCAGCGTCAGCGTTGGCACCTGAGCCAGAGGATTGATTTTCTGGAGCAGATCCCGCTGCGGACCCTCCGTATCAAAACCGTTCACATCCACAAAGCGGTATGGGATCTCTGCCAGCGTAAGCATCACCTCACTGATTGCCGATCCCCAACCTGGAACACCATAGACCTTAATCATGCGGTTTCCCTCAGAGTTGAAACTCTAAGTGTAGAGCAGCATGGGGAAGTATAGCGGAAGACTCATTACCGTTAATTGCCAGTCATCCGTTTCTTCCGCTTGCTTAAGTGGCCTTAGCTGCTCTGCAAGTGTGAATGTGTCGTGTTCCGGCATGTTGATATACGCGTATCCCGGTGGCGAAACTCTGGCCTCATCCTCTTCAATAATCGTTTCGCCTTTATTACGCAAATGATCCTGTGGGGCCTGAATGTAGATGATATTCCAGAGTATGACAGCATTGGGCACCAGCCCCGGCACCCCAGTTAATCTTTATTTCTGAGCCAGGGAAATGATTTAAAACCCTGCTTTTGAAAGCGCTTTAGTATTTATCTTCCGCATGGGGCTATCTTTTCCGAGAATATAATCTAATTTTTCAATACATGAATGATATTCTTTCTTGATTTCGCCTGGAATATATCTGAAGCCACCTTTAATATAGTCGGAGACTATGTTTTTTTTCACTTCAACATCGATGCTTTCTAATTCATTGCGCTTAAATACAAGTCCGAAATCTACGGGTTGCACGCTACCATCCGGAGTTTTCAAAAAGTTGGATGGTTTTGCATCACCCATCAAAAAGCCATTTTTAAACAGGTTGTTAACGCCGATGAGCGTGTCCTGGGTGTCAGGAACCTCGCCGTTGATAAATGGCATTTTAATGCAGTTATCTACTATAGTTGCTGTGTTTTGAAAACCCCCTTCTTTTATATTATATTCATTGCACATATTTGCTTCATGAAAAACTTCATTTAGTGTTGAATTTTTTGTTTTCTTTAAAATAAATTCACCATCTTTGTATACAGTTCCTCTTGAACCTTTACCCAACAATTGTTTCTCTATCTTAGGTTCACAATTGTTTTTTAACAATTCTTTCGCATTGGCTTCCCACGAGGAAATTTTAGACTGAATAAAAGAGTCATTTTTTACAGGTTTAATATTTTTAATGTCTTTGATTAACCTGGATACCTTTTCGTAATTCGCGCCAGTAATGCAAGGGGTATCCCTGAGTATAAAATCAGCCTCTCCATTTTTAAATTTATACTGAGTATTGGCTACGCTCACCAATTTTTCCAAAGATTTACCCGATAATGATTTGTTGTTTGTTTTTTTAACGATGGCACTTTGTAAGTTATCAGAGTGAATATTTATTTTATCTTTAAAAAAGCTAATCATATTAAAATCACCTCATTGCAGGGGTAGTAAATAAGAAGGATGTTATCTCCTGTCCATGCTAATGCTTTTTTCGTAGGTTTCTTTCAAAAAATGGTTATATAAAGTGCGGGCACAACTGCTATCCAAATTGCGAGCTGTATTTTTTATTAAAGCGCAACGGAGTTAACTGAAGTCAGCGTGCTGAAACGGCGAGACATTGACGGGTTTACCGGGTCCGCCCGCAGGAATGCGGGCGGAGGGGCTGGTCTGCATGGACCCAGACCAGCCCCGAAGTACGACGACATAAGGCGAATACACCACGAAGTGCCGGGAGCCTCCCCTGCCCGTTCTACAGTGCGATGCGAATCACATCATCTGGTTGAGTGGCTTCCTGTTCACGCGTGGACTTCTGCTTCACGCTGACGTACAGGGTTTTACCATCGGCAGAAAGCGCCAGACTGTTCGGGAAGGTTGGCGTATCAAACGTTTTGACAACTTTATAGCTTTTCGCGTCAATCACGCTCACTTTGCCCGCCTGACGATGGGTGACATAGACTTCATTGCGCGTCGGGTTAAACAGAACGGCCAGTGACTCTGGCGCGGCGACTTTTGCCAGTACGTTGCCGTTGCGGGTATCCACTACCAGTACCTCTGCCGCTTTAGAATCGGTAATAAAGGCACGGTTGCCGGCCGTGTCCAGACTCAGGTTGAGAAAGAAATGCTCTTTACCATCATCCAGCAGTTTTTTACGGCTCAGGATTTTGTTATCTGCGGTGTCGATGGTAATAAATTCCCCATCAGCGTTGGTAATGTACAGGCGCTTCGCTTTGCTATCGAGAGCCAGGCCGGTGCTCATTTTACCGGTATTCTGGATCGCGGTTTTCAGCGTAATGGTTTCGCCATCCACGACCCAAATCACGCTCTCTTTCCCAATACCGCTGATATAGACGGTGTTCGTTGCGTCATCGGCAACCAGTTCTCGCGGTTGCAGCGGGCGTACCTCGGCAGAACGTTTACGTTCATCCAGCACCAGACGGCCTTTCACCTCACCGCTTTTGGCATCAATAGCCGTGACCGCGCTGTTGACCGTATTGCCAAACCACAGCGTTTGCGTAGCGTTATTGATGGTTGCGCCAAACGGCTTCAGATCGTTGTGGATCGCCTGGGTGACTTCCAGCGTAACCGGATCCAGACGATAAATCACCCCGCCCTTATCCAGCTTGCGACTCTGGGAGGTGGCAAGCCACAACGCGTTCTCCTGCTGGCTGTAAGCCATTTCGTAGGCGCCTTTCCCGACGGCTTTACGCAGCATTTCTTCCGCTGCCTGCGTGCTGAATGAGGAAGCAACAAGCAGTGAACCTAACAGTAAAGAACCACGCAGGCGAGGTGAAAACAGATGACGTAAATGCATGACGACTCCCTTTGGTAAACACATATGTAGCGGATATACATTGCTTTGATGAGTGAATGTCGACTCACTTCATTATTGAGAATGGGAATAGTAATCATTATTTATCGCAATGTGGAGTACTTCCTGCTGTTTTGGCTGCAATCTTCTTAATTTCTCCATTAACACTTAACGCATTGTGCCATTAAAATTTTCATACATTTACAAATCAATTAACATACAGGTTACACACATACCGATACGCCTCTCGCTAACTGGCCTTATTAATGAAGATAATTTCCATTCGATATACCGCTTTTCCCGCTCTGTTACTCCCTCTTGCCGTCTCGCCGCTGGCGCTTGCCGACACCGCGATGGAAGAACAAACGATGATCGTCAGCGCCGCGCCGAAAACGGCCTCTGAGCTGGATACCCCTGCGGCCATCAGCGTGGTCGACGGAGAAGAGATGCGGCTGGCGACGCCACGCATTAACCTTTCAGAATCCCTGACCAGCGTACCAGGACTACAGGTGCAGAACCGGCAAAATTACGCTCAGGATCTGCAACTCTCCATCCGCGGATTTGGTTCCCGCTCGACCTACGGCATTCGTGGTATCCGCCTGTATGTGGACGGCATCCCGGCAACGATGCCGGACGGTCAGGGTCAGACGTCGAATATCGATCTCAACAGCGTTCAGAGTGTGGAAGTCCTGCGCGGGCCGTTCTCTGCGCTGTATGGCAACGCGTCCGGTGGGGTGATGAACGTGACGACCGAAACGGGTCGCCAGCCGCCAACGATTGAAGCGAGCAGCTATTACGGCAGTTTTGGTAGCTGGCGTTACGGCGTGAAGGCCACCGGGGCGCTGGGCGACGGTACCCAGGCTGGCGATGTGGATTACACGGTATCTACCACCCGCTTTACCACTCACGGCTATCGCGAACGCAGTGGTGCACAGAAAAATCTGGCGAATGCAAAGCTCGGCGTGCGCATTGACGATGCCAGTAAACTGACTCTCCTGTTCAACAGTGTGGACATCAAAGCCGACGATCCCGGCGGTCTAAGCGAAGCGGAGTGGAAGGCCAACCCCCAGCAGTCCCCGCGCGCAGAGCAATACAACACACGTAAAACCATCAAACAGACTCAGGCAGGATTACGCTACGAGCGGCAGCTTAGCGCTCAGGATGATCTGAGCGTCATGATGTATGCCGGTGAGCGCGAAACCACACAGTACCAGTCAATCCCAATGGCACCACAGGTTAAACCATCCCACGCCGGAGGCGTAATCACGTTGCAGCGCCATTATCAGGGGGTCGACAGCCGCTGGACACACCGTGGAGAGTTTGTCGTTCCCGTGACCTTCACCACCGGCCTGAATTACGAAAACATGAGCGAAAATCGCAAGGGATACAATAACTATCGTCTCAATGGCGGCGTGCCGGAGTATGGTCAAAAAGGCGCTCTGCGGCGCGACGAGCGCAACCTGATGTGGAATGTCGATCCCTATCTGCAAACCCAGTGGCAGCTCACCGATAAACTCTCGCTGGATGCCGGGGTGCGCTACAGTTCGGTCTGGTTTGATTCCAGCGATCGTTATGTGACGCAAGGCAATGGCGATGACAGCGGTGACGCCAGCTACCACAAATGGCTACCTGCCGGGTCGGTCAAATATGCGTTAACGCAGGCCTGGAACATTTATCTGGCGGCAGGCCGCGGATTTGAAACGCCGACTATCAATGAACTTTCCTACCGTGCCGACGGCAAAAGCGGGATGAACTTCGGCCTGCAGCCCGCCACTAACGACACCGTTGAAATCGGCAGCAAAACACGCATCGGTAACGGCCTGTTGACCGCCGCGCTTTTCCAGACCGATACCGATAATGAAATTGTGGTCGACTCCAGCAGCGGCGGGCGTACGACATACAAAAACGCGGGAAAAACACGGCGTCAGGGAGCGGAGCTGGCGCTGGATCAGCGTTTTGCAGAACACTGGCGGGCTAAAGCCTCGTGGACATGGCTGGATGCAACGTATCGCAGTAACGTGTGTAATGAGCAGAACTGTAACGGTAACCGGATGCCGGGTATTGCGCGGAATATGGGGTTTGCATCGCTGGGCTATGTCCCGGACGAAGGCTGGTATGCCGGGACGGATGTGCGCTATATGGGGGATATCATGGCCGATGATGAAAACAGCGCAAAGGCCCCTTCTTACACCGTGGTGGGACTGAATACCGGCTATAAATTTAACTACAGCAACCTGACGGTTGACCTGTTCGGTCGGGTGGATAACCTGTTCGATAAGGCGTATGTCGGCTCGGTGATTGTTAATGAATCCAATGGCCGGTATTACGAACCCGCGCCGGGGCGCAATTATGGCGTTGGCCTCAATCTGGCCTGGCGTTTTGAATAGCCGCGACAGGAAACAGAATTATGGCGAGATTAATTTCTCGCCATTACTTAAGCATTGCTTAATTTAAATATTGCTGTTTAATTATTGCTAAATGTTTATTCATGATTTTCACTAAACAATCGCGGCTTTCTTCCTTGTTCTTTCTCTCCAGCGCACACAGCAGTGACTCGTAATATTCCAGACTATGTTGATAAACGTTAGGCTGTGATTGTCCATATAAGAAATGTAATCCTGGCCCCATCCGTACGCAGAGTTGTTCGATCATGTCATATAACGTCGGCATGTTGGCATAGTGATAAATTTTAAAACGGAACGTCCGGTTTGCCTGGAGATATTCTTCAATGGTGCCGTTTTCGTGTACCTGTCGATACTCGGTCAGCAACCCGGAGAGTATTTTTACGCGTTCCGCAGTCATCTGCTCTGCTGCTGCCATCACCGCCATCCCTTCCAGTTCGCTACGGATCTGGATGATTTCCGTCAGCGTCTTTTGGGTGATTTCCGGCACCATAAAGGCCTGTGCGGGCGCGATGGTCAACGCGCTGGCAGAAACCAGGCGCAGCAGAGCTTCACGTACCGGGGTAATGCTGATCCCCAACTCCTCGGCGATGTTTTTGGTAATCAGCCTTGCACCAGGCTGCAACATGCCAATACTTAACT
The DNA here is from genome assembly GCF_002918555.1 of Citrobacter amalonaticus. Lineage (GTDB taxonomy): Bacteria > Pseudomonadota > Gammaproteobacteria > Enterobacterales > Enterobacteriaceae > Citrobacter_C > Citrobacter_C amalonaticus_A. The sequence continues at coordinate 209,645 of NZ_PQMB01000006.1, read as the reverse complement.
TGTGTTTTAAACCATTTTCAACCTTGGAGGTCAGGCTTATATGTTGTGTTTTTTCAGTACCGGGCATTTTATTTACTTCACCTCTTTGCATTGCAATATCACAGTTAAATCGGACGATTAAACTGCTTAAAATTACGCCTGGTGTGAAAAAATAATTAAATAATTTATCCGCGTGATATTTACTTTCATGACAACCCGTGGGCTGCTTCCGCGGTGATATATACTCGTCATACTTCAGGTTGCTGGGCGTTGCCGCATTACTCGGCCTTTGGCCTCGCCCCTTCGGGGCCAGCGCAAGCGCTGTTCAAAACGACGACGCGTTTTGTCCCGCACCCTGAATTATTTAGAGTATAATTAAAGCCGGAATTAGAAATTTTGCACTTTTTTTTATGGCGGCTTTCACCGCCATTTTTTCTTTACGACTCTTCTGTGACACGAATCACAACTTTACCAAAGTTTTTACCCGACAACAGGCCGATGAATGCCTCCGGCGCGTTTTCCAGGCCGTCAGTCACCTGCTCGCGGTAATGGATTTTGCCTTCTTTCACCCAGTCTCCCATCTCCTGCTGAAACTCGTGAATACGGTGTCCGTAGTCCTGACCGATGATAAATCCCTGCAGACGGATACGTTTTTTCAGCAACGTCGCCATCAGCAGCGGGAGCCTGTCCGGTCCGGCCGGTAAAGATGTCGCATTGTAGCCGCTCACCAGACCGCAAAGTGGAATACGGGCCGAGGTATTCAGCAGCGGCAGGACGGCGTCAAACACTTTGCCGCCCACGTTTTCGTAGTAGATATCAATCCCTTGTGGGCAGGCATTTGCCAGCTGTTGCGCGAAGTCTTGTGCATTATGATCGAGGCAGACATCAAAACCCAGCACCTCTGTGGCATGACGGCATTTCTCTGCCCCACCCGCAACGCCAACCACCCTGCACCCTTTTAACTTACCTGTTTGCCCCACCGTTGCGCCAACCGGACCGGTAGCCGCCGCAACGACCAGCGTCTCACCGGCTTTTGGCTGGCCAATATCCAGCAACCCCATATAGGCGGTAAATCCCGGCATTCCCAGCACACCGAGCGCCCAGGAGGGATGTTCGGGATTAGCCCCCAGCTTCACCAGCCCGCTACCGTCAGAGATGTCATAATCCTGCCAGCCGCTGTAGCTCAACACCCATTCTCCTGGTTGATAGTCAGGGTGCCTGGATGTCACCACGCGGCTCACGGTGCCCCCCACCATCACGCCGCCAATCTCTACCGGCGGTGAATAAGATGGCTCATCACTCATTCGCCCACGCATATAGGGATCGAGAGAAAGATAAACGGTACGCAGCAAGACCTGACCTTCTTCCGGGATTGCCACCTCATCGTCTTCAAGACGGAAGTTCTCCGGGACCGGTGCGCCATGCGGGCGGGAAGCCAGCACCCAGCGGCGGTTACGATGTGTCTGTTGACCCATGATGTGCTCCTGTACTTTTGGCATGATCCCCTCAATAGTAGCAGCCTGTGACTGGCTTTTAGCTGGTGACATGATTTAACCGCACAACCAGGTAAACACATGACTGTTCTGTGTCATTAATAAAGCGGCAATCGTTGGGCGGTCCCAGTTCCAGGCAATCGCCCGCTTTCATTTCGTGGCGTGTTTCACCTTCAACAAAAACCAGTTCACCCTGCTGAAGCCAGATAAGCTGGCTGGCCTGCACATACGAGGAGGCAGGCATCGGAATATCACTTCCTGCGGGCAGTTCGATCTGAACCAGATCGATTGGCAGATCGCTACGCGGGGAAACATGGCGACGCAGATAGTGGCTTTGCGGATCGTGCCAGACGGGCTGATCGGCAAACCGCAGCAGTTTGCCCTCCTGCATTTCTGCACGGGCAATCAATGTTGACATGCTGATAGCAAAAGCACCGGAGAGCCTGCCAAGCAGCGTTGCCGTAGGACTGCTTTCTCCACGCTCAATTTTATGGATCATGGCGCGTGACACTCCTGCCCGCCCGGCAAGCTCTGTCAGCGACCAGCCGCGAGATTCTCGTTCAATGCGAATTCTCGCACCGATCCGTTGATTTATGCTGTCTTCAATAGTATTCATATCGTAATACTATAGTGAACAACTCCAGAGGTTCAACATGTCTATTCGCTTTGCCAGTAAAGAAGATTGTGCCGCTATTGCAGAAATCTACAATCATGCTGTTTTGCACACGGCAGCTATCTGGAACGATCAAACCGTCGACACGGATAACCGCATTGCCTGGTACGAGGCGCGTCAGGCGTCAGGGTATCCGGTTCTGGTGAGTGAAGAGAATGGTGTGGTCACCGGCTATGCGTCATTTGGCGACTGGCGTAATTTTGACGGTTTTCGTCATACCGTAGAACATTCGGTCTATGTGCACCCACAGCACCAGGGCAAAGGACTGGGACGCGCCCTGCTCGGCAGGCTGATAAATGAGGCGCGAACCTGCGGTAAACACGTGATGGTGGCCGGGATTGAGTCGCAGAATCTGGCTTCATTACATCTGCATACCACGCTGGGGTTTACCACCACCGCGCAGATGCCGCAGGTGGGCACCAAATTTGGTCGCTGGCTGGATCTGACCTTTATGCAGCTACAGCTTGACGAGCGCACTAATCCGGACGCACGCGGATGAACCAGACCCTCACCCTTGTCTTTCTGATTGCGGCAGGCATTGGCCTGGTGGTGCAAAATACGCTGATGGTCCGCATCACCCAGACGTCATCAACGATTCTCATCGCCATGTTGCTCAACTCGCTGGTGGGGATTGTGCTGTTTGTCAGTATCCTGTGGTTTAAACAGGGAATGGCGGGATTTGGCGAGCTGGTCTCCAGCGTGCGCTGGTGGACGTTGATTCCGGGGCTGTTGGGATCGTTCTTCGTCTTTGCCAGCATTAGCGGCTATCAGCACGTTGGCGCGGCAACCACCATTGCCGTGCTGGTCGCCAGCCAGCTTATTGGTGGACTGGTGCTGGATCTGTTACGCAGTCATGGCGTTCCCCTGCGGGCGCTGGTGGGGCCGGTTTGTGGTGCTGTGCTGCTGGTGGTAGGCGCCTGGCTGGTTGCCAGACGCCAGTTTTAATCAGAGAATCGTGCCGCTTTTGGTGAGCTGTTCACGGCGAGCATCCATTTCTTCCTTATATTGCCGTCCGTGGTGCGCAATCGCCGTACGCACTGACTACTGATGTCTTCCCTCGCCAACGTTGGTGACTGCAGCGCATAGCTGGTGATAAGATTCAATCCGGTTCCGGCAGTAGCGGATATTACGTTCCCGCTGCAGATCCGGAAATACTCTTCAACGTACTGGTGACGTTTGCCAACTTGAAGGTGGCCTGATGCGGCTGCGTACACGTGAAAATATGACCATCGACCGGGCAAAAAAGAAAAAATGGATTTAATGAATATTAGCAAGGAGCGCTTATGTACTACAGCAATGAAGTTATCAGTCATTTACAGGCTAATAAAATTCTTGCGTTAAAACTCGACCACGCATTAATGGGCGTAGGAGAAGCCGTATCAAATCAGGTTGAAACAATAGGCGCAGGTGCAACGCGGGCGCTGTATTATACATCCTGCTTTACTGATGAATATCAGGACGTCTGCCAACAACAAAAGACCGAGGATATCCGATTCGCCAGGGGCGTTTACCATATTTTGAGACGTGAAGACGTTGTATATGAAATGCTCAAAATCTATTTTGAAGAAATATTTCGCCACAAAACATCCGATCAAATAGATCACATAAAGCAAATGTTAATGGCAGTGAATATCCATATTGCCGCCACTTCACTCACAAACTTAGGATTTGCTTTAGCAGCAGCATCATCCGTCGCCTTTGGCATGAATTTAAGTCTTAAAATCAGCTCGTTAGTCGGCAATTGGGCATCGAGAGGAATCGCGTCAGTTGGTATATATGGTGTCGTTCAGAAAGCTGCAAATAGCGCTCATCGTCTTCAATTCACGTACCCCGCTTACTATGCTGCGCTGTATGCTCAAGATCTGGAGATGATGTATTTCCTGGTCGAATCGCTGTTTGAGCGAGCGGAGGCATTTAAAGCACAATGGGCATCAGATGATGGTATTGCAGACATCATCACCAGGATGATTCGGTAAGACATGATGAACTTTGTCGGAAAAATTTTTAAGCGATTGCTCAGGTCATTATTTTCGATGTATGGCCCTGCATTACTAACACTCTTGTTCGCAGTCGTTCTGGTTCAGTTTTTCCCTGATGGACCTGTATGGCCTGTCCCTATCTTTCTCGTATTCATGTTAGTTATTTTTGGTCGCTACGTGAAATGGTAATCTACAGAACGATAGCTAACGTTATTGCAAAAATGATTATATAACCATGATGTTATTTATTAAATGAATATTTTCGTGGTTATTTTGACAATTGTTTTGACTATATAGCCTCCTGTTTTGCATTATCATATTTGCATTGTTGCAAAGATATTTTTCCTAGCCGTCCCATGTGGCCTGTAGGTTTGTTCGCCATATTTATAGTATTTATATTTGCACGTTACGTGAACTAGTAATGTTTTATTGTTACTGCTATTTATCCATGATAAGGACATTGTATGTCCACTCCCGCACATTTATGGCTTGAAGATGAAAACGGCTCTCCGGTTGTAGGTAGTTGCATGATGCCACTGCGTTTAGGTTCCATTGAGTTAAAATCATTCTCCCACGGAGTGACTATTCCGGTAGACCCAAACAGGGGAAAACTTACAGGTACGCGCGTTCACCGACCTGTCACGATAGTGAAAGAATTTGATCGGACAACACCACTCCTGTACCGCGCTGTATGCGAAGGCCGGACCATGAAGAAGGCGACAATCAGGATGTACCGCATTCTGGAATCAGGTATCGAAGCCGAATATTTCAATATCATTCTGGAAAACGTCAAGTTCACAACGGTTGCTCCATACCTGTCTCCTAATGGTATGAGTAGCACTCACCTTGAAACGCTCGAACTGCGTTATGAGGCGATTACCTGGAAGTATACGGAAGGTAATATTATCTATCGTGATTCATGGAACGATCGTTGTTGTGCCTGATAACGAAGGGCGTCATTACTTATCCTGTACTGGTGGTAGGCGCCTGGCTGATTGCCAGACGCCAGTTTTAATCAGAGAATCGTGCCGCTTTTGGTGAGCTGTTCACGGCGAGCATCCATTTCTTCCTTATATTGCCGTCCGTGGTGCGCAATCGCCGTACGCAACCGTTGCTGCTGGGCGTAACGATCTTCGCGACTCAGTCCGGCATCATCGCTCAGGGCGATAAGTAGCTCGTTCATATGGGTGATGACGCTCTCTGCGATAGCTGCGTCCACACGCGCACTGACCTCTTCCAGGTGCGACATAAACTCTCCTTAAACCCGTTAATTCAGTTTTGTTTTTGAAAAATCACTGCCCATCAGACTGACGCTATAGCCACTCACGTTGCTGCGCGTAGCGAAGAACGTTTTGCCGTTTGCCAGCGCTATCCACGGCGCCTGCTGAAAGTAGATCTCCTGTGCCTGTTGGTAGAGCTTCACGCGCGCCTCCGGCTGGCTGGTCACTTTAGCCTTCTGGACCAGGGAATTATACGCTTTATCACACCAGCGTGCGGCATTCGAACCGGTCCTGATGCTGTTGCACCCCAGCAGCACATCGGCAAAGTTATCCGGATCGCCGTTATCCGACATCCAGCCAAACAGCGCGGTGTCATGCTCCCCTTTCCGCATACCGGAAAGATATTCACCCCACTCATAGGAAACAATCTTCGCCTTCACACCGACTTTCGCCCAGTCGCTCTGGATCATTTCGGCGATACGACGCGAGTTCGGGTTGTAGGGACGCTGTACCGGCATCGACCAGAGCGTGACCTCAAAGCCCTTCTCCTGTCCGGCCTGTTTCAGCAGATCTTTCGCTTTTTGCGGATCGTAAGCGTAATCTTTCAGATTCGGATCATAACCCATCATATTCGGCGGAATCGGCGATTTCGCGACGGTAGCCGATCCTAAGAAGACAGCGTTAACAATCGCTTTTTTGTCCGTGGCGTAGTTCAGCGCCTGACGAACCAGCACATTATCAAACGGCTTTTTCTCGGTGTTGAAAGCCAGATACCCCACATTCAGCGCCTCCACCGAATGCAGCGTCAGATCCTTATTCTTTTTTATCTCATCAAACTGTACCGGGGCCGGGGCCGGAATAATCTGGCATTCGTTGGTTTGCAGCTTCGCCAGACGGGTCTGAACGTTGGGCGTTATCGAGAAGATCAGGTGTTTTGTCGGGACTTCACCGTCCCAGTAATGGGGATTAGCCAGATAACGAATTTGTGAATCCTGCTTATACTGTTGCAATACGTAAGGCCCGGTGCCAATCGGCCAGTTATCAACATTCTCCGGCGTGCCGTTCTTCAACATGGCGTCGGCATATTCCGCAGAAAGAATAGAGGCAAAATCCATTCCCCAGTCGGCAAGAAAAGCCGCGTTGGGTTCACTCAACACAAACTGCACGTGGTAATCATCGAGCTTCTTCACTTCTTTAATTAGCTTATCAAGGCCAACATCGTTGAAATATTCATAGCTGCCCTGAGAGACATTGTGATACGGATGGTCAGCGTCTTTCTGGCGCAGCACCGAGAAAATAACGTCATCCGCGTTAAAATCGCGCGTCGGCGTAAAGAATTTATTACTGTTAAACTTCACGCCCTGGCGCAGCGTAAAGGTATACGTTTTGCCGTCCGCTGAGATTGTCCAGTCTGTCGCCAGTGAAGGAACTGGCGTATTTTTTACCGGGTCAAAATTGATTAAGCGGTTGTAAAGTACCTGTGAGCTGGCGACAAACGAAGGGCCGGAACTGGCGATCTGCGGGTTGAACGATTCCGGCGACGCTTCTGAGCAATAGATAATCGTATCATTATTCGCCGCGAACGCGGCGCCTGTGGGTAACACGGCGCTCAGCGCCAGTGCGAGTAATATTTTCCCTGTCGACATAGTTATAAGCCTTTTGGTTTTCTTAGAGCCTGGAGGACCTGGCTCTTATTAAGACGTTCATTTGAGCATAGCCGATGAATTCAGCCTAATAACGAATCTGCATCAGGTTATTCTTATTCGACGTTATTTGCTGAGAAATCCGTCCGCAAACAAAATAAATTTCCGTTAAGTTTTTTTGCCAACGTCAACCGTTTTCCCTGCGCTCAATGGCAGGAAAATTCGCCCCTTTATGCCTCTCTTCTGCCGTTTGTTGGTTTCCTGAACCCGTAAAGTAGATGCGTGAAGAAGTCAAAGGGACAACAACGTGGCAAAAACTCTCTTGCGTAGCGGCAATCTGGATGACTATCAGGCCGTGGGCGGCGGTGGTCAGGCCGTATTTAATTCAGCATTGCAAATTCGTGAAACGCTTCGCCTGCGCAAACAGCAGGCGATGGTCGACTGTCTGGCTATTCCTCAAATCAACGATAGCGGTGATCGGGTTGACTGGTATTCCCCTGTCGACGGCTCTGTTATTGCGTGGAAAGCGGCTGACGAAGAGAGCCGCTTACGGGCTCTGCGCGTGCTTTCCGGAATTCTTGACAGCACCGCAGCATTAAGCCGTAAAAGTCTGCAATCGGGTAAAACCTCGCAGCAACGCTTTGGCTCATTGCTGGAGAAAACCATCCAGTTTCCTGGCGAAAACCACGTATTCCTGGTCGGTGGGTGTCCGGTTATCACCTTCTGGGGCTTTGTTCATCTTAATGAAAGCGTGCGCGATGACGTCCTTGACTGTCTGCGGGTGAGCGAAATGCCTGAACCTGTTGTGACAGAAGCCGAACCTGAACCCGTTGAACCTGCGCGACCGGAAGTCAGCTTTGCTCAGGCTGACGCGCCGTTGCTGGTTGCCAGGAGCGAGCCCGTACACGTAACCGATCCCGATATAATCCCGCCGCCAGCCGCACCGGTCTCTGACGAGATAGCACCGCCGAAAGCCGCGAAAACGCCCCGCCGGATCCCGTTATGGAGTCTGCCTGTTGCGGCCGTCATTATCGCCGCCGTTGCCGCCCCTCTGCTCTGGAAGCAGGACGCGGTGGTCGCTGAAGAGATTTCCGCCGTCTCCCCTGACATCATCGCTAAAGCAGAGATGAAGCCGCTCCCCCAACTTTTCGCCAGTTTGCCTCTGCATCAGGCAGAGGTCTCGCCCGCGGTAAAAAAGGAAAAACCGATCGATGAACCGGTGGTGATTGCCGCAATTGCGAAAGATGCGCTGGTGATGGATGCCGGGCAGATGAAGGCCGGGACCACGCGCTTTTTAAACGGTAACTGGCGGGTGAACGTCGATGTGAAGGATCCGGTGAGTGGCAAAGCCCCCTCACTGCGCTATCAGATCCAGAACAATAAAGGGGCCGCCCGCGTCGTTCATGGCGACAATATCGTTTGCCGCGCCGATGTCTTCTCCGGACTGCATCAGACGGGTGAACTGATGATCAAAAGCCGGGGGAATGCCCGCTGCACCGACGGTTCGCGCTACCCAATGCCTGAAATCACCTGTAAAGCCGGTACGAATGATGTTGCCGTCTGCTCGGCGCGTTATGACGCACATGCTGAGGTCCCGTTGACGATCAAAAAGATAGGTGCCTGATTTTATGTTGGTGAATCTGTGTGATTACAAACAGAGCGTCACGCTCATCGCAAACAGCGGCGTGCAGTTTCTTGATTTCGGACTGACCCCGCAGGAATCCGCGCATCATGGCCGTTTTGTGCGTAAAACCGCGAATGGTCCGCTGTTACGTCTTGATTATGATCTGGCAAACGACCGCTACACGCTACCGGCGCGTCCCGGTGTGCAACCCGAAGTTGTTAAACCGGAGAGCACCCAAAGTTTGCACTCTTCACTGGATGTACTGGACGGCATCTGGCTACCGCTGCCGTTTTTACGTTTTAATCCTCCGCGTACTTTTGTTGAAGGTCCGGATAACTGGGCTCGCGTACAGGTGCGTAAACTGGCAGAGCCAGACCCCGCAGGACACAGCCACCGTATTACTGTTGCCATAGACAGCCAGCTCAGCGAGGGTGTTCCGCCCGCGCTGGCGCCAAATAAGAACGACCTGCTTAACGGTACCCGCTTTGCGTTAGCCTGGCGCGATGATGAGGTGGCCGATTTTCTCGATCAAACGTGGGTCGACGGCTGGCTGCGTGAATCGTTTCTTCATCACGTCACGCAGGTGGAAAACCGTGCAGAACAGGCTATCCATCAGGCGCTGAGAAACTTTGAATATCAGGCGCACTGGCTGAATCTGCTGGCGCTGTTGGGCGAACAGGTCACCGTCCCGGAGGTGAAGCTGGTCACTCACACCCTGAGCACCCCGGCGATTCCGGTTGATCTGATTCTGGACGTCGGCAATACCCATACCTGCGGTGTTCTGATCGAAGATCATGGCGATGCCAACGATGGTCTCCGCCAGACCGCGGAGCTACAGGTACGTTCATTAAGCGAACCGCAGTACCTGAACGAGCCCCTGTTCACCAGTCGTCTGGAGTTTTCCGAAGCGCGGTTTGGAAAACAGCATTTTTCCGTAGAGAGTGGACGAGATGATGCCTTTATCTGGCCATCGATCGTCCGCGTGGGCGACGAGGCGCGCAAGCTGGCGATGCAGCGGACCGGAACCGAAGGTAACAGTGGGATCTCCAGCCCACGCCGTTATTTATGGGACGAAACCCCGGTGCTCCAGGACTGGCGTTTCAGCCAGATGAGCAGCAAAACCCAGCGTGAACCTTTAGCCACCGCCTTCCCGCTGATGAACCTGATGAACGACGACGGACAACCGCTTTACTCGCTTTCCCAGGATGAGCGGCTACCGGTCTTCTCGCCGCAGTACAGTCGCAGCGCCCTGATGACCCACATGCTGTGCGAGATCCTCGCCCAGGCGCTGGGTCAAATCAACAGCGTGGCGACGCGTCTGCGGCTTGGCTTTCCGGCATCGCCCCGCCAGCTACGAACGTTAATCCTGACGCTACCTTCTGCGATGCCAAAACAGGAACGTGAGATCTTCCGTCAGCGGATGTTCGAAGCGATTGCGCTGGTCTGGAAAGCGATGGGCTGGCACCCGCAGGATGAGGACTTTACAACCCGTAAACAGCAGGAAAAGAGCCTTATTCCGGTCCCGGAGATTCAGATGGAGTGGGACGAAGCCAGCTGCGGACAACTGGTGTGGCTGTATAACGAAGCGATTTCCCATTATGGCGGACGGACGGAAACCTTCTTCAATGCCCTGGCGCGCCCGGACCGGCTGCCGGAGCCGGACGAAACGAAGGGGCGGGCGTTGCGCGTCGCCTCCGTCGATATTGGCGGCGGCACCACCGACATGGCGATTGTTCACTATCAGCTGGATGACGGCGTTGGGGCGAATGTGAAAATTACCCCGCATCTGCTGTTCCGGGAAGGTTTTAAGGTCGCCGGGGATGACATGCTGCTGGATGTGATTCAACAGTGTGTGTTACCCGCATTGCAGACCCGTCTTCAGCAGGCGGGGGTCACCGATGCCGCCGCCCTGCTGGCGACGCTGTTTGGCGATTCAGGACGAATCGATACCCAGGCCGTTTTGCGTCAGCAGACGGCACTTCAGCTATTTATGCCGCTGGGGCACGCGATCCTTTCTGCCTGGGAGCAAAGCGATATCAACGATCCTGTTGCCGGACTGCATGCCACCTTCGGCGAACTGCTGCCTCAAACGCCAACACGTAACGTGATGAACTATATCCAGCAGGCGATCGACCATGCGCTGCCGTCCGGTTCACCGACGTTTGATCTGTTCAGCGTACCGCTACAGGTGCAGTTCAGCCAGCTTCAGGACGCGCTGCTGGCCGGGCAGTTTACCCTGACATCTCCGCTGCACGCCATCTGCGAGGCGGTTTCATATTATTGCTGCGACGTTCTGCTGGTTACCGGTCGTCCTGCCTGTCTGCCGGGCGTGCAGGCGCTGATCCGCCACCTGCAGCCGGTGCCGGTAAACCGGATGGTCTGGATGGATAAATACCGTGTGCATGAATGGTATCCGTTCAGCCAGCAGGGGCGGATTGGCAACCCGAAATCCACCGCTGCCGTCGGCGCCATGCTCTGTAGCCTGGCGCTCGATTTGCGTCTGCCGCGTTTTAACTTTAAAGCCGCGGATATTGGTGCCTGGTCTACCGTGCGCTATCTCGGCGTGCTGGATAACACCGTCAATATCCTGCGTGACGAGAATGTCTGGTATCACGACGTGGATCTGGATAAACCCGGCGCAAAACTGGATACCCGTGTGCATTTCCCCCTGCGTGGCAACATCACGCTCGGATTCCGCCAGTTGGCCAACAGCCGCTGGCCTGCCACGCCCCTGTATACGCTCAGCATTAACTCTGCGGAACTGGCAAAAACGATCGCCGGAGACGGGGTTCTGAATGTTCGTCTGCAGCTGCACGGCGGCACGAAAGAGAGCGGACCGGAATCGTTTGTCCTCAGCGACGCCTGGCTGCAGGACGGAACGCCCGTACCCGCCAATGCGCTGACTTTAAAACTGAATACCCTGGCCGACCGCCGTCATAGCGGCAGCCACTACTGGATTGACAGCGGGAGCGTGTACCTGAAATGAGTATGATGTTAAGCAAAACCCAGGACGCCATTGCATGGGTTAATACCACCCGCCAACATGCAGTCCGGCTGGATGATGAAGCGGACGCCCTGCTCACTCAGCTCCACATGGCGGCGGCGACAGAGTCTGCGATTAACGCCGCCTCGCAGCAAGGCAGCTGCATCGGACTGTATGGCCATTCGCAGTCAGCCAAAGCGTATCTGCTGAATGCACTGTGCGGCAGCGACAGTAAACTCAACATCATCACGCCGGGTCGCAGCTTTGACTATTTCAGCCATCTCAATCCCGGACATGCGCCGACAAATATGGCGCTGCGTTTTACCCGTAAACATAGCGAGCCTGACGATGAGTGGCCGCTGCGCCTGCGCCTTATCAGCGAAGCGGAGCTGGTACAGATTTTTATCGCTTATGCCTGCGGGCAGTCCGGGCATCGGGGGGTGGATAAAAGCATTATTGAAGCACGGTTGGCCCAGTGGCAATCCTTGCGCCAGCGCCAGCCCGTTCAGGGGGTCACCGCGTCAGAAGTGGCCGCCATCGCCCGCTTCTGGCGCGCCTGTGTTCCCTCTTCACAGCAGCACATTGACGACGCGCTCTGGCAGCAGTTTGCCACCCTGTTACCTGCGGTCGATCTCTCCACCCGCGCCAGTGCATGGTCCCTGCTATGGGGAGAATTACCGGAACTGACCCGGCAGTGGCAAAAACTGGCGCATTTACTTCAGCAGACGGGACATGCGTCAGAGTTAGCCGCACCGTTGAGCCTGCTGGTCGATCAATTTGGTTTACCCGCAGAGAGCTTTATTACCCAGGAGGCGCTGGCCCAGCTGGACGGGCAAAGCGACGTGGTGGTTCACCCATTGGTCAATCAGCAGTTACACAACGCGATCGGCCTGCCACTGGATTCGCTCGCGCTATTAACCCGCGAACTGGTGCTGACCGTGGAAAATGCGGTACTGGATAATGTTGATGTCCTGGATATTCCTCTCGCGCCGGATGTCCCCCCTTCTCCCCTGTGGCAGGCTAAGCTCGGCTGGATGCTGGAACATTATCGCCAGCAGTGTCAGCCAGACATTCTGATGATTTGCAATGCCACCGCCACGCGAGCCGAAACGCCCGCAGCCGCCAGAAGGTTGCTCGCCTGGATCAACGAGACGCAGCCGCTGCGGGATGCCGCGCTGCCGGGGGTGGTCTGGGCGATCACCCCGCAGGATGCGCGTTTTATCACGCAGCTAAATCTCGACGAAACGGTGCAACAGCTGACCGGGAAACCGGGGCTGCACTGGGGGACGTTACAGGCACTGGATAAACACAGTCTGCAACGGCTGGTTGAGTGGCTGTCGCAGGCAACTTCGCCACTCCAGCATCAGGCGCGTTTGAGCGCGCTACGCGACCGGCATCAGCACCATCTCCGGGCGTTATTTTCATGGCAGTCTGGTGAGACGGTCAGTGCAGAAAATGTGGTTCGCCAGTTACAGGGACAGGCCGCGCGCCACGGCGACCTGCTGGAGGGGTTACTCCCGCCGGCCCGGCATTTTGATGCGTTACTGCGCATTCAGCATCCGCGTGAAGAACAGGTCAACGGCTTGTTCAATGACGCTATCGATCTCTTTTCCGATGAGCGTGACGCGCCGCCACAGATCGAAAATAAAGAGACTGGCTATCTGGTGCATAAAATGTGGCTCAACCATGTGCGTCAATGGTGTCGAAACGACAGCCATGCTCAACGCTTAGGTCTGGAGCCTGACACACTCAGAGCCGTTGTCGATATTTTGATCGTCACCAGCTACCGACTGAATCTGCCGCAGCAGTTACAGCAGATCGCGCAGCGGGAAGATGTTTGCGGCGCGCAGCTGTATGCTGCGGTAGCTAACTTTATTGGCTGGCTGGGCTATGCCGATACTGATGAAGCGGAACGTCCGGCGAGCCGGATCCAGAAAGGTACCGCGATATTTAGCGCGGTAAAACGTCAGCCGATGGCGCGCCTTTCCCGGCTGGGTGAACAACCGGCGCACGCCGCCAGCCGTTATGTTTACGACTGGCTGGTTGCCCTTTATACCCGTGCTAATGAAAACAAGGGATACCGGCATCCTCAGGAAGTCACAGACGCAGATAAGAAGGCGCTGCGCGATCTCCTTGCCGGATAACGTTGAGCGTATCAGGGGCCAGTCTGGATATCGCAAATATTGTGCTATAAGGCTGTTGGTCGCCAGACATAGCACTTCACACCTATGCCCCTGTCAGATATTTCCATCTCGGGCAGTTCACCCCGTGCGGCTATGGAATTGTCCTCTTCAGGTTCAGACTGAAGCACATGGGATTGCGCGAGCATAAAATACAAGGGTAAGCAGTTAGATCAGGAAAGGCACCATAACGTTCTGTCTTCCCGGCAGATTAAGAAACTGAATATCCGTGAAACAGCTGAAGCGACCCGTTACAGCTGTTCTCAAATATGCCGAATCCAGGCTTCGTATAAATCAATCAGCATAAAGCACAGCATTTCCGGCACTATTAGTGTGCTTAAAAACCACCTCATTCCCCAGTGAGGGTTCAAGTGAATGCTTTCCACTTTATGTATTCACAAAAATAATATTTTTACATTTACTTACAACATTTAACTATATTAAATTTTTTTCTTGTTAGATATTTTTAGCGCACAAAATGCAAAACAATCTTGAGAGGAATGCTATGAAAAAAATAAGGGAATTGAATTTTGAGGAGATCGCGTTAGTCAGCGGCGACAACGCAAACAGCAATTACGAAGGGGGAAGTAGTCGCAATAAATCAGGATCCCGTGATTCAACTGGACGAAATGGTTCTAAAAATATTTATAATGGCGTTGACTCTTGTGGTGCAGGTATCCTGGGTGGTTTAGTTGCCGGTTCCCCGACAGCAGGAATCACAGGTGGGGCTATCGCTGGTGGGTGCACCAACGATAGTTTTAGCAATAAATCGGACCGTGGTAGTAAAGATAAATCTAATAATTTCGCCGGGCAATGTCGGTGGTAAATTATCAGAGTTTTAATATTTGATTTTAAAAAAGTTCATTGTAACCATTTCATCAAACTCATAAATAACCTAATTTTTATGAGACTGAATCATGGTTCTTAATGTAACAGTGAGCTTTTAGCTCAAAATTAATTTATTAATAACAACGGATTGGTTTATTATGAAACGTTTTCTTTATTTTTTAGTTTACTTAATCCTCTTCATTATTGGGTTTACGCTGTTAAAGTATGCTAATGTACTTGATTTCAATACGGCAGCAAGAGGCGAAGTTGCGTCAAAATTCATAATTATGATAATTGTGTTACTGGCTATAACCAGATGGGGATGTAAGGCTTATATACGATTAACTGGATATAAAGAGCAGTAGGGATAGAGTTATCCAGATAGCCAACTGAGATATTATGACATTTTACAAAGACAGAAGTTGGTGCAATCAAGGATAAATATTAATTAGCGAAAAAACCACAAGGAAATAGGGGCTTAAATGCCAGTTGATATGAGTATAAAGCCTACATCGGGAAGTATGATTAATCCGGGAGGTGTAAGACAATTAACGTTAGGTGAGATAGCCCTGGCCTGTACTCTGTACGGAAACAGCATCATATATAGCAAGGTGTGGGTACACCGTGAAAGTTATCTACCTTTCAACATGCAGCCTATCTCGATTGCTATGACACCTAACGGTGAAATGTGGTACAGAGAAGGAACATATTCAAATGATTTTTCTCTGGAAAGCAATATTGAAAAGAAACATCGTTTCATGCATGAAATGATGCATGTATGGCAAGCACAGAAAGGGATGTTTGTTAGAACCAGAGGGTTATTTTCACGTTTCGCTGATTATAGTTACAGTTTTGATAAAGCTGATATTCTTCACTACAGCTTAGAACAGCAAGCAAGTTTAGTTAGTGATTATTGGTTACTTCTCACCTATGGATATAGCAGGAATACTTCTTACCTATTTGAAAATAGAGACTACGATCCAAATGAATCCGTGCATGAATTGCTTAGAAAATATAAATCAGTTATGAAAGGTTTTCCCGGATGAAAAGATTAATCATACTCCCCTTTATAACTCTGCTTTCAGGGTGCCCCGGTGGGCCTCCAGCCTCCGAATACAGGGGCGTTTATATGAATGATAGTGTTATCTGCTTTAGTGTGGATAAATCTGATGTACTTAATTATTATTCCATTGATTCTAGTAAAGGTGGTTACACTGCAATAGATTCAAAAGATAACCTACATCTGTCTTACCCTGATACATGTATCAAATTAAAATTAGAAAATGGATATAAATATAATATTCATTATGGATTGAACGGAAAGAAATATTCTGATTATTTCTTTATTGATAAAGAAGGTAAATTATAAAATGTCATTACCAGCTTATTTATTTTTATACGATGAAAACGGAATGCAAGTACCGGGAGAATCTTTAGCATTAGGGCGCTTAGGTGCTATTGAGGTGATGAATAGTAGTTATGGGGTAAGACAACCTGTTGACGGGTGTACAGGGAGTATGACGGGTGCAAGAGTCCATGATCCTGTGATCATTCACAAGCAGATAGACAAACTAAGCCCTTACTTAGCTGTCGCTGTATGTGAGAGTAAAAGACTGCAAAAAGCCATTATTAAATACTATGAAACCAAGTCAGCAGGAATAGAGGAAGAAGTTTATAGCATCACTCTTGAGGGGGTTGTTATTTCCTCAGTAGATTTTACACATGTTTATTATCCCGGTAGCACTACACCTAATATGAATGAGGTTGTAGGTCTTCGGTTCCGTAGTATTGAATGGAAGTATGTTAGAGGTAATATTTCATATGATGATGCCTGGATGAAACCAGCGAAAAAAGAGGAACAAAAAATATCATAGAATAGAGGGGATTTTTAAATTTTAAAAAATTTAGTTAGTGGAGTACCGATTAAGAGTAGAGAGAGTGCAAAAAGAGAAACGGGGGTGGGTGCCCTGTGCCCTGTGTGATCGGGGAACGGGGAGAACATCGCCTGTCTGGCCCTGTAGGGCTGGTCATGCCTATGGCATGTATTACCCTAGCCTGTCACCCCGCCCTAACCACTCTATACAGTGTACACCGTCATGGAGTATCGGCGGTCACTTTGTGGAAAAGCGACCAGTCACCTTGATGTTGAGAGTGAAATCCAGATAAGCCAGACGCTACGTCAACTGGGGCTTCCTGTCCTGCTGATAGCCCATCGTCCGGAAACTATAGCATCTGCGGACCGGGTTCTGTATCTGGCAGACGGCTGCTTTACGGAGCTGAAGCACCAGCGCTGATGGCGAACCAGTTTGTGATCTTACTGATGAAAGACCGGTCAAAAATTAACCTTAGCGTACAATGATTTTCGATATCCAGACTGCCCCCTGTCAGCGCCTGAGGATTGAAAGCTAAACATCAAAACAAAGAAAATAACAGCGCCACCGGGAAACTCATCGGCCAGGTGGCACCAATAAGGAAGGCGCTCAGGAAACGGATGCGTTTTTCGTCGTGTGAAATAAACCAGGTGATAAGAAAGGCAATCGCTGCCATTACTGCGTAAAAAACCAACATTTTTTGATACAAAGACATCGTGGGCATCCGGCCAGAGAAATAAAACGCGCGCAATATGCTCCTTTTTTTGACTTGCATCAAGTTTTATTCCCTTCCCGGGTAAAAATTCACAATGCCATCATCACTCTTACCATGTTCAGAATCTGGACTATTGCGGACCTTGCAAACCCGTACTATACACATAGGGGCAACGATGAAAGGTGGCGATATGAATGTTTCCAGCAAAACAGTAGTCATGATCAACGTCTTTGCTGCTGTGGGCCTTTTTGCTCTTATCTCATTGAGATTTGGTTGGTTTGCTTGATGTTTTTATTTGCTTGCGGCGCATCCTGGCAGAGAGAAGCTCTTCTCTCTGCCATTGATTCACGATCTTGCCACTTCGTACCTGAACGGTAAATGATCCTTAATGTTTAACCATTACGTGGCGGACAACGGTGTAATCTTCCAGCCCATAAAGTGACAGATCCTTGCCGTAGCCCGAAAGTTTCTGCCCACCGTGCGGCATTTCACTCACCAGCATAAAATGGGTATTCACCCATGTGCAGCCGTATTGCAAACGTGCGCTAAGGCGATGCGCCCGCCCCACGTCCTGGGTCCAGACTGAAGACGCCAGCCCATATTGCGAATCATTGGCCCAGGCAAGCACCTGTTCTTCATCCTCAAACGCGGTAACGCTGACCACCGGACCAAAAACCTCCCGCTGAACGATCGCATCTTCCTGTTTCGCACCCGCCAGCAGGGTCGGCGCAAAATAGTAGCCCGCGCAGTCGAGTTTATGTCCCCCGGTAACCACTCTGATATGTTCCAGCGCTTTGGCTTCCTCAACGGCTTTGCTCACCCGTTCAAGGTGCGCCAGCGAGCTGAGTGGTCCCAGTTCGGTCGTTTCATCCTCCGGTGCGCCCGCTTTCAGGCTGGCGACAGCCTTTCCCAGCTTATCGACCAGCGCGTCATAGATCCCTTTTTGCACGTAGAGACGACAGGCGGCGGTACAGTCCTGTCCGGCATTATAGAAACCAAAGGTGCGAACCCCGTCCACCACCGCGTCCAGGTCGGCATCGTCAAAGACAATCACCGGTGCTTTGCCGCCCAGTTCCATGTGGGTGCGTTTAATCGACGGCGCGGTATGGCTGATAATGTGTTCACCGGTGGCAATCGAACCGGTTAACGACACCATCCGTACCTTTTGGTGTCCGGTCAGCGGGTCACCCACCGTTTTTCCCCGACCAAACAGCACGTTGAGTACCCCTGCCGGGAAGATATCTTTCGCCAGTTCAGCCAGCTTCAGCGCCGTGAGCGGCGTAATCTCGGAAGGCTTGATGACCACGCAGTTACCGGCAGCCAGCGCCGGAGCGAGTTTCCACGCCGCCATCATTAGCGGATAGTTCCACGGCGCGACAGAAGCCACCACCCCAACCGGATCGCGCCGAATCATGGAGGTATGCCCCTCAAGGTACTCTCCCGCCGCCTGCCCGTTCAGACAGCGCGCAGCCCCCGCGAAAAAGCGGAATACATCGACAACGGCCGGGAGCTCGTCATTCAGCACGCAGTGCAGCGGTTTACCGCAGTTGCGGGATTCCAGCCGGGCAAAAACCCCGGCGTTATCTTCAATTGCATTCGCCAGCTTGAGTAATCGCTCAGCGCGCGCTTTTGGTGTGGTTTGCCCCCATGCAGCAAAAGCCTGGTCAGCGGCGCGTACGGCGGCATCCACCTGCTCCGGCGATGCTTCGGCAATTTCCAGCAAAATTTCGCCGGTCGCTGGATTGTAGACGGGCTGCTTTTCACCTTCGCCATCTACCAGTTCACCGTTAATGAGTAGTTGATGTTGCATAACCAGTTCCCCTGTCATTGTTTATTTACCGTTACCGGCGACGTTGTCTCGCCTGCACGCGTTAACCGCCAGGTCCCTAAAATTGGCAGGGTTTCACCAGCGTCGCCAGCCGCGCCACCCCGTGAGTCACCGGCGTCCTGGTGGGTTGAGTAACCACTGCGGGACGCTTGCCGAAAAGAGATGTCCTTTTCTAAAAATAGACGGCGCGTCGTTTTGCACCTTAGCGGGAAAGGAAATTTAACAATCTTGTGACATAACGCGCATTACAGCGTAAAACACGATAAACAGAGTAGAATTATGGCGTAAAGACAAGGGGTTAGGGAATATAGCGGCCCTGTGACAATGAATTTGCAGGTTATTTCATGAGTTCCCGAATAAGCTTACCCAGCTGTTTAACCGCCTGCTCTTCTTTTTCGCCCCAACTCCAGGCGGTGTTAAAGCGAAAGAACCGTTTCCAGGTGTCCGAGGTCGAGAACATTTTCCCCGGCGCGATGCTGATATGGTTAGCCAGCGCCAGTCGGGTCAGCTCACCGGCATCGAGCGATTCCGGTAATTCCAGCCAGAGAAAATAGCCGCTGTTGTTATGATGAATTTTTACTTCCGCCGGTAAATGACGCAGTAATGTTTGCCAGGCCTGCTGCTTGCGCTCCGCCAGCTGACGCCGTAAGCGGCGCAGATGGGCGTCATAACGGCGAGTGGAGAGATAGTCGACCAGCGCCAGCTGCATTGGCGAACTGGTCGAAAGCGTACTCATCAACTGCAACTGCTGTATCTTCTTTGCATACCGCCCCGCCGCCACCCAGCCGATGCGAAAACCGGGTACCAGACATTTAGAAAAAGAGGAGCAGTGCAACACGTTATCGCCGTTGTCCCAGGCTTTGGCCGGCAACGGTTTTTCACGCCCGAAATAAAGCTCACTGTAGACATCATCTTCAATCAACATGACGTTGTACTGCTCAAGCAGCGCGACCAGCTGCGCCTTTTTCTGCGGGCTTAGGGTAAATCCGAGCGGGTTCTGGCTGTTGGTCATCAACCAACAGGCTTTTACCGGATACTCCTGTAACGCCTGTTCCAGCGCCGCAAGATCGATCCCCTCATTGACATCCGTCGCCACCGACAGCGCCTTCAGCCGCAGCCGCTCCAGCGCCTGTAATGCCCCGTAGAAACAGGGGTTTTCGACAATGACCCAGTCGCCGGGTTCCGTCACCGCCTGCAGGCTGAGGTTGAGCGCTTCCAGCGCTCCGGCGGTGATCACGATGTCATCAGGAGAAACCGTCATCCCCTGCTGGGCATAACGTCGCGCAATGGCGTGCCGCAGCTCAGCATTGCCCGGCGGCAGGTTTTCGATCACGCTCATTGCCGTGGCGGTTTTGCTGACCTGAGCCAGCGAGCGGTTTAGGTGTTGCAGGGGGAACAGGCGCGGATCGGGAAAGGCTGAGGCAAATGGCATGACTGAAACGTCACGACTGGCCTGTAGCATCTCAAAAATATAGGTATTGATATCCACCGCTTCATCACGCATCACCTGGGCAGGCGGGACGGTTAACTGACGGACAGGGCGCGGTGCGACGTAATAACCGGACTGCGGACGGGCGATAATCCGCCCCTGACTTTCCAGCAACTGGTAGGCGTGGCCGACGGTCATAAAGCTCAATCCGCTGCTGGCCACCTGTTCACGCAAAGAAGGCAGTCGATCGCCTGGCTGCCAGACGCCGGAAGCGATCTGCTCGCAAATTTGTTCGGCCAGACGCTGATATTTCTTCATAGATCCTCTTCCTGGAAGCCATTGCAGATGATTCACGCAGTGTATATCAGTGAGAAAAATAAACAACTTTCTGAAAACTGTTATGGTTAAATAAGCCGATTCTGTTTCTGCCACTGCATACCGCACAAGACTAAAATTGCGCTGAATCAATTTTCTTTGCGGAGCTATGCATGTCTGGTCTTGATGCGTTTCACCTTGCGCGGATACAGTTCGCGTTTACGGTCTCCTTTCATATTATTTTTCCCGCAATCACCATCGGTCTGGCCAGCTATCTGGCGGTGCTGGAAGGCCTTTGGCTAAAAACCAAAAATCCGATCTGGCGTTCGCTTTACCATTTCTGGTCGAAAATTTTCGCCGTTAACTTTGGGATGGGCGTCGTTTCAGGACTGGTGATGGCTTATCAGTTTGGCACCAACTGGAGCGGATTTTCTGAGTTCGCTGGCAGCATTACCGGCCCATTATTGACTTACGAAGTGCTGACGGCATTTTTCCTCGAAGCGGGATTCCTGGGGGTAATGCTGTTTGGCTGGAACAAAGTCGGCCCCGGTCTGCATTTTTTCGCCACCTGCATGGTGGCTTTGGGCACCATTATCTCGACCTTCTGGATCCTTGCGTCTAACAGCTGGATGCAGACGCCGCAGGGCTATGAAATTGTGAACGGCCAGGTCGTGCCCGTGGACTGGCTGGCGGTGATTTTCAATCCCTCATTCCCGTACCGTTTGCTGCATATGTCTGTGGCGGCTTTTCTGAGCAGCGCATTGTTTGTGGGGGCTTCGGCGGCATGGCATCTTCTGCGTGGCAACAACACCCCTGCCATTCGCGCCATGTTCTCAATGGCGCTATGGATGACGCTGATTGTCGCTCCGGTCCAGGCGTTAATTGGTGACATGCACGGTCTGAATACGCTCAAATACCAGCCTGCAAAAATCGCCGCTATTGAAGGTCACTGGGAAAACCCGCCGGGTGAGCCGACGCCTCTGCTGCTGTTTGGCTGGCCGGATATGGAGCAGGAGCGTACCCGCTACGGGCTGGCGATCCCCGCGCTGGGTAGCCTTATTCTGACGCACAGCCTGGATAAACAGGTGCCCGCGCTGAAGGAGTTCGCCAAAGAAGACCGTCCCAACGCCACGATGGTGTTCTGGTCGTTTCGTATTATGGCTGGACTGGGCATGCTGATGATCCTGCTTGGCGCCTGTGCACTGTGGCTGCGTTACCGGCAGCGGCTGTATAGCTCACGTCCGTTTTTGCGCTTTGCTCTGTGGATGGGGCCATCGGGACTAATCGCGATCCTGGCCGGGTGGATAACCACCGAAGTGGGTCGCCAGCCCTGGGTGGTTTACGGTCTGCAACGGACGGCTGACGCTGTATCCGCACATGGCGATCTGCATATGAGTATTTCGCTCCTGGCGTTCTTTGTGGTCTATAGCGCCGTGTTTGGTGTCGGCTATAGCTATATGATTCGCCTGATCCGCAAAGGCCCGGAGGAAGATGGCTCCGCAACGCCGCCAATGGGCACCCCTGCACGACCACTTTCCGCCGCGGTTCTTGATTCTCAATATGAGGCACATCGCTAATGGGTATTGATTTATCGGTGATCTGGTTTGTCATCATCATCTTCGCCACGCTGATGTACATCGTGATGGACGGTTTTGATTTGGGGATTGGCATTCTGTTCCCCGCGACCCGCGATGCTGAGGACCGGGATGTCATGGTTAACAGCGTGGCTCCGGTCTGGGATGGTAACGAGACCTGGCTGGTACTGGGCGGTGCGGGGCTGTTTGGCGCGTTTCCGCTAGCGTATGCGGTGATTGTCGACGCGCTGACCATCCCACTCACGCTCATGCTGATCGGCCTGATTTTTCGCGGCGTCGCTTTTGAATTTCGCTTCAAAGCCACGCCCGCGCATCGCCCGTTCTGGGATAAAGCGTTTATATGCGGCTCGCTTCTCGCCACATTGACTCAGGGAGTGGTAGTGGGTGCCGTGATTAACGGTTTTTCGGTAACCGGACGTCGCTACAGCGGCGGTCCGTTTGACTGGCTCACCCCTTTCACGCTCTTCTGCGGTGTGGGACTGGTGGTGGCCTACGCGCTGCTGGGGGCCAGCTGGCTGGTGATGAAAAGTGAAAATCCACTCCAGGATAAAATGCGGACGGTCGCCAAAAAACTCCTGTTAGCGCTGCTGTTGGTGATTGTCATTATCAGCATTTGGACCCCGCTGACGCACAGCGACATCGCCGGACGCTGGTTTACGCTGCCCAACCTGTGGTTTCTGCTGCCGGTTCCCGCGCTGGTGGCGCTGATTAGCCTGTGGCTCTGGCGTACGCTTCAGCAGCCACAGAGCCATACGCTGCCGTTTGTGCTCACTCTGGGGCTGATCTTCCTCGGCTTTAGTGGATTGGGCATCAGCATCTGGCCGCACATTATTCCGCCTTCCATCACCCTATGGCAGGCCGCAGCACCGCCCCAAAGCCAGGGCTTTATGCTGGTCGGCGCCCTGCTCATCATTCCGCTAATCCTGGTGTACACCTTCTGGAGTTACTACGTATTTCGCGGCAAAGTTCAACATGGCGAGGGGTATCACTGATGCAGCAATCTGTCTGGAAACGCCTGATGTGGCTGGTTATTCTCTGGGGCGGTAGCGTGCTGGCGCTGGCGGCGGTCGGGATGTTCTTTCGCGTGCTGATGACCGCGGCGGGGTTTAAATCGCATTAAGTTTGTGCCGGGTGATCCTTACGCTTACCCGGCACTGACAAACCCTTTGCGCTATTTTTACTTGTTGAATAATAACAAGACGAAACCGTTGGCATCATAGCCGCAAAACGTAATCCAATGGTGGCATGATGTTTACAAAAGCGTTATCAGTGATTTTACTCACCTGCGCATTATTTTCCGGTCAGCTCATGGCCGGACACAAAGGGCATACGTATTTGTGGGTTAAGAATGTGGATCACCAGTTGCGCCATGAAGCCGATAGCGATGAGCTGCGTGCCGTGGCAGAGGAGTCTGCGGAAGGTTTGCGTGAACACCATCACTGGCAAAAATCACGCAAACCCGACACCCATTTTCGCTGAGTCTTAGCGCTTATGTTTTGGCAACGTTTTCATTAGCGCTTCCGGGCTGACGGAAGCCACCACGCTGCCCGGCGGGGGCATCTTCAGGATATGGTTTTTGATTTTGCCAATGACATGCATTTCACACGAACGACAGTCAAACTTCAGCGTTAAGACATCGTCGCCATTGATCAGCTGCATCGGCGTCGCCTTCCAGCTCCTGATATTCCCTTTCGCCTGTTTCGGGCAAAGGTTAAAAGCAAAACGCAGGCAGTGCCGGGTGATCATCACCGGAACTTCGCCCTTTTCTTCGTGTGCTTCATACGCCGCATCAATCAGCTCTACGCCATAGCGCTGATAGAACTCACGCGCTTTATGATTATAGACATTGGCCAGGAAGCTAAGATGCGTTTGCGGGTAGACCGGGGCGGGTTCAGAAACCGGCTTGCGGCTGCCGCGCTGATAGCTTGCCAGACGCGCCGCATCCAGCATCTCCACGGCTTCCCGACGGAACTGATTGAGCAAACTGTTCGGCACAAACAGCGCGCCGGGGAGGTTAACCTGCACATCGCGGGCGTAGTAAATGGTCTGTCCCAGCTTCGCCAGCCCCTCCTGCAGATTGTTGCGTGCTTTTTCAGCGTTGTTCGCCACATCAAACTGCCCGTCCAGCGTGTGGGTAATACTGACCCCCTCTTCGCTGGTCAGCGTAAGAATGAGTTGCTCCTGCCAGCCCCCCAGCGCTATCTCCACCGCCACTCGTCGCTCGCTGGAGGTTTTGGTTAATGCCTGCTGCCAGTTATGATCCAGATTACGGTTCAGCGGATGATGCGGGCGCACTTTATGCAGATCGATCAGCATCTCATTAGGCCAGACGCGGTAGCGATTTTGTCCCGTTTTCTCGACAGTATTGGCGCGAAAACCCACGATGTCGCGTTTGATCAGCACGTTCAGCCCATCGCCATTCGCCAGGGGTTCGTTGACGTCAACATCCAGGTAATCTTTCCCGACGTTCAGGACCTCGCCAACCGGTAAGCCAATAAACTTTGGTGAGTCAAACGCGCCAATGTCGCCTTTACGCGCGTTCACGAAGTAGTCGGTGCTGCCGCGATGGAACGTTTTATCCGTAGACGGAATAAAGAAATGCTCCGTGCGCCCGGAAGAGGCGCGCGCAAGATCGGTACGATCTTCAATAATGGCGTCCAGCATCTGGCGATAATGCGCAGTGATGTTCTTCACATAGCTCATGTCTTTGTAGCGCCCTTCAATCTTGAAGGAACGCACGCCCGCGTCAATCAGCGCCCCCAGATTGGCCGTCTGGTCGTTATCCTTCATCGAAAGCAGATGCTTTTCATAAGATACTACACGCCCCTGATCGTCTTTCAGGGTATAGGGTAACCGGCAAGCCTGAGAGCAGTCCCCCCGGTTGGCGCTGCGCCCGGTCTGGGCGTGAGAGATATAGCACTGCCCCGAATAGGCCACGCATAGCGCACCATGAACAAAGAATTCGAGGGTCGCGTCAGTGGCCTGATGAATGGCATTGATCTGCTCAAGGTTCAGCTCGCGCGCCAGCACAATCTGACTAAACCCCACATCTGCGAGGAACTTTGCCTTCCCGACGCTGCGGATATCGCACTGCGTGCTGGCGTGCAGCTCAACGGGGGGAATATCCAGCTGAAGAATCCCCATGTCCTGGACGATTAACGCATCAACACCGCTCTGATACAGATCGGTAATTAACCGTTGTGCCGGCTCCAGCTCATCATCATGAAGAATGGTGTTCAGGGTGACAAAAATCTTCGCGCCATAGCGATGGGCGAATGGCACCAGTTCGGCGATCTCTGGCAGGCTGTTGCTGGCGTTATGACGTGCGCCAAATCCCGGCCCTCCGATATAGACGGCATCGGCACCGTGTAAGATGGCTTCGCGAGCGATGGCGGTGTCACGTGCCGGACTTAACAGTTCAAGGCGATGAGGTGGCTGGCGCATACAGTTGTTCTTATCCAGTAGCAGCAAAATGGCGGATATTGTAGTCAGAAGCGCGACGTTACGAAATAGTTTTCCCGCTTAACTACGCGGGTAATGAATTAACGAATGAAAGTGCGCCGTTTGTGCGCTGCTGTTCCGATAGGCATGGGGTTTATCTCCGGCGAAGCGCACGCCTTCTCCGGCGGCTATCGTCCGCCATTGCCCGTCGATGCACATCTCCAGTTGACCGCTGATGGTCACAACATGCTCAATCACCCCCGCTTCATGCGGCGTCGATTCGCTTAGCGCGCCGGGGGCCAGCAAAATGGAGAAGTGATCAAAGCACAGCTGGGGATCCCAAGGAAAAATCGGGGTTACCACCATTGCCTGCTGTTGCGGATCGAAGGTGGGCGGACTCCCGGCTTCCGGCTGTGAAATAAACGTTGAAAACGGTACGTTCAGACCCGTAGCAATCTTCCACAGTGTCGCCACCGTTGGGCTGGATTCGTTACGCTCGATCTGCCCTAGCATAGCCTTTGAGACGCCGGTCGCCTCCGCCAGGCGGGACAGGCTCCATTGACGCTGCTGGCGCAGCGTTTTAAGCGTCTCCGCCAGGTAGTGAGTGAGATTATCCATTTCATTCCTCCTTAAAACAGCAGCTTACCACTTGTACGTTATAACGCACAAATGCTACATTGAACGACCGTTATAACGCACAGAGGCCATGATGCGCTCCTTTTCATTTCCTTTACCCACCTTGCTGTCAGGGTTTGTGGCGGTGCTGGCTGGTTATGCCAGTTCAGCCGCCATCATCTGGCAGGCTGCGGTGACCGCAGGCGCGACAACCGCGCAGATCGCCGGATGGATGACTGCTCTCGGGATCGCAATGGGCGTCAGTACGCTGGCGCTCACGCTCTGGTACCGCGCCCCGGTCTTAACCGCCTGGTCCACGCCTGGCGCGGCATTGCTGGTCACTGGCCTGCAGGGACTCACTCTCCCGCAAGCCATTGGGGTGTTCATCATCGCCAATGCCCTGATTGTACTTTGCGGTATTACCGGTCTGTTTGCCCGTCTGATGCAGGTCATCGCGCACTCGCTGGCGGCAGCCATGCTGGCCGGGATCCTCCTGCGTTTTGGTTTGCAGGCATTCAATGATCTCAACGGAGAATTTGCTCTGTGCGGAAGTATGCTGGCTGCGTGGTTATTGTTTATTTACTGGCCCAGGAAGCTTAAGGTTTTCTGCTTGATGAGGAAGTGCGGCAACATTGACATTTGCTACCGCATAATCCACAAATTAATCAACAATTCGTTCCAGTCCCACAGTTGTAATACGATAATTCTGCTGCTTGCCCTTTTCGGCTAACTGTACCTCTCGCATGTCGTTGGTGATGATTAAACGATTGTCCGGCTCTTCGTGATACAAGCGGATCACCTCGCCACCATAACCGGATAGCGGCAACTCGACCGAACGCATCTGCTGCGTCTGGTTGCCGATCACCTCATCGTGATACAGAATATTACCATCCGCATCTTCATATTCGAGGGAAGCGTAAACGCCGGGGAAATAATCGTGCGCAATTCCGGCTTCTATTTTAACCGTCAGTGTTTTTACCACCAGGTTTAGGGTACCTGTCAGGAACTGACGATCGCTGATCCCTCTGAAGGCCAAAGTGAACTCATTGCCAGCGTAGTCGCTCGGAGGGGTATTAACCGCAGGAATGCAGTCCTTATAGCTTGCGAGTAGTTGCTCACGCTGTGGGCTACTGAAGGTATTGATCGCCAAGTAAATGTCGTCTTTGAAAGGCGTGAAAAATGCATAATAGGCCTGAGGATAGCCACGCAAACTCACCACCGCACTCTGTAGCCGCGCCAACAATGCCTGTTCAGGATCGCCCTGCAAGGCAACATTTTTCAACCCGCTATTATCAATCGTCAATACGTTGGTTTTGTTTTTGTTGTCAATTATGCCTGGATAGGCCGGGTTCACTCGTACGCGATCCGGTTCCTCATGATAGATCTCAATCTGGTCGCCCTCACTGAATGCCAGTTCATCATGGCTCAGACTCGCATCAGTACCATGAATATCCTTACTGAAAATCAGGTTTCCTTGCGGATCTCGCACGATAATCCTGGCGTAGGTCACTCCCGGGAAGTACGCATGCGGCGTAGTGGTGGTGACGTCAATCACCAGTTTTCCCTGAGCGCAATCAACCAGCAGCGTGGCGAAAATCTTATCTCCCAGCCCCAGCAGATTGATTTCCTGCGAGACGATTGGGGAAGAGACTTTTTTGACAAAGAGTATCTCCGCCACATTATCCCCCTGCTTCACAACCAAATAGCCCGACATAGGCTGGTACTTGTGGTCTTTACCGGTAGGTAAACGCAGACTGTACACACCAATCGGCAGTTCACTCAACTCCATAGTCGGGATATTGATGCGCGTTTTATATGCATAGCGCCTCCCCTCCATCAGAATTAGATCTTCACCGTAGATTTGCGCAAAGTCATCAATGTTAAAACACAGGCTGACGTTGCCTTTCAGGCCGCAGGCTTTCAACTGAGTTGCGTCAACTAACCGGAGGGAGGAGTCCAGCTTCAGCTGGTTTCTCACTGCCTCAAGTTGCGGTTCATCGACCAATTTATACAACGGGTACACAGCCCTGGCATCACTGAGCACGTTACGATTACACTGCGTTTGAGTCACATACCCGCCGGTTAGTTGGATGAACGGCGTAACGTCCACCTGCTCTCCGGCTGCCGCAAAACTTTCAGACAACATATCCAGCAGAGCATGGTCGGAAGGAACAAAGCCCGACGTATTACAGCTTTTACGGTACTGCTGATTAAAATACGTGAAGGCGTTTTTACCCGCCTTATCCACCATCAAGACGGCAAAGTACAGCATTGAACGCTGGTCCCACTGGTTAAGCGGTGTAGCCGTGGCGATTAGGTCGATGATGTTATTCTCGACTTTTTCCATATTGCCGTAGTCATATAACCAGCCTTCTTCGTATTTGCGATCCCCCAGCAGCACATCCTGGTAGCAGGCGGCGTAAATGTTGTTCCACATCTCTCCAGTGGATAAATATTTATCCTCCGTAAAGTACCCTTGATAGCCGTGGGCTATTTCATGCAGGCTTCCCCAATTGCTGTCTTCCGGCGTCAGCCAGAAGCTGCTGATCGAGCTGCTGGTTTCCGCTGTCCACCAGACACCATAATAAGCAGCGCCAGCGCCATTTTTATCAGCCTTTATAAAGTAGCGGTTTTTAATATTACGATCTGAATCGCGCTCAGGCTCAAATGAAATACCTGCCAACGCATTATAAAAGGTAAATATTCCTTCATAATAGGCGATCAGTCCATCAATATTTTTGGCCTCCCCAAGCGCCTTTAGCTCTTTTTTACTGATTTTTGGTACTAACAGATTCGCGTATTCAGATTCAATAAAACCAAATTCTGCGTCTTGGGTATCCCAACGACTGAAAAACGCCACTTCGTTCTCACCTTTGCGGTATACAGGCAAGGTTTTCGCCGTGTCTGGATATTCAAACTCCACCACGGGCATGCCATCCACGTATGGTGTATCGATAAACGGAACCGATGCAGCGTTGAGGCTGGCCTCAACCCAGGTGCTGCCGATAAGGTATTCTGCTTCTGTTTTGCAATCGTCATTTAGCAGGCGCATTGTGAGTATTTCATTGAACGCTGCATTGGTCTGGCGAATTCTAACCGCTTGTCCGGCAGCGAGAATAATACCGAGATGTTGGCGGTCATGGTTGATACCTTTGCTCATTCCGGCAGCATCTAACCATACTGGTCTTGATAAAATATTAATCGATTTAGATTTGGTAATGTTTGACATTTTATATTCCTCAGGATTACGTTATTATCGTTAATAACCTTTAATAAATTAACTCATTGTCCTCCACCTCTTGGCTATCTGATGGTGGTTGCTGAGACGCCACACAACAAATAGTAAGTTGATTATGATTTATTGTTTTCATTGATTATGAGCTTTCACGCCCGTATCTTTGAGCGCCCTGATCTTAATATCGGGGACTGCCGGCTGATACCCGAGCGTAACCAAAAAATCACAAAAAAATGTATCCTGAATCAAATGTCGTACAATTAGTGTTTTTTGTAACAAAAAATCGATTTAATAGGCATGCAAACGGCGCTGTTTTTACGTGTCCAATAATTTATAACATTTCGGAATGCTATAAAGTGGTTAACAAATAACTATCAGGTCGGGAGGCCGATATACCCGTAGGTTTTCTGACTACTGAGAAGACTGAAAGCTATGACAGGTTCACCGGTGAGCCGGATGAACGTCAGCTGGGCCTCCCCGGGTAACCTGGAAGGTGAAACGTAGACAGCGAAGTATCCGGGCCGAAACCGAATGGTGAACGTGATCCCCCGAAATGGAAGCGATTGTGGAAGCCAACAAAGGGTTCAGCTGGCAGCAGGTTTCCGGAGGCCACACTGACGATATGCCAAAGGAAATCAACCACCGGGGGTACAGGCGTCAGCGAGTTTACAGAGATAAGTGACGGAACACTGGAGAACCGGCGGGGCTACTCACCTCATACCCGGAGATGTATGTTACACGGTATTAAGGCTACCCCGCCGCGCGTAACTGCGATGGCGTCTTACCCGTTACCTGTTTAAAACGGTTGCTGAAGTGGCTTGGGGAGCTGAAGCCGCAGGCCAGCGCAATATCGGTCAGGGAACGCTGAGAATAGCATACCAGCTGCTGCGCCAGCGCCATCCGTCGCTGCATCACATACTGATGCGGCGCCATTTTCATTGACTGGCGAAACATTCTGGCAAAGTGGAACTCGCTAAGCGCCGCTTCACTCGCCAGATCGCCCAGCGTCAGTGAATCGGCCAGATGCGACTCAATATAGGCCAGTACGTTGCGTAGCGTCACGGGTGCCAGGCCCCCCGTTACCGTCGGCAACCGCCACTGTACGTTACAGTAATTTTGAATCAGATGGGTCAGCAACAACGACGAGGCGGCGCTGAGCGTAAGATGGTTCGCTGGTTGCTGCCAGTCATTACCCAGCAAAAACTGCCGGTAGACCGCCGTGATACCCGGATCGTTGCCGAAAGTTTTTTCATCAAGCGTGAAGCCATACGGGCTTTTATCCCACACCTGTTCCCCCACCTCGCGCAAATGCGTATCGGTACAATAGAGGTGTACGAAGGAAAGATTGTCGCGGATGTCCCAGGTGGATTCGCTCTCTTTGGGCATCAGGCAGAAGCGGTCTGGCCCCCCTCCATTTTTCCAGCCGCCGGGCGTTTTATGGTAGCTCTCATAACCGTCCGCCACGTACAGACTCAGGGTATGGTGGTCACAGTATTGGGTAATGTTATCCCGGGTGTTGGACCATGCCGCCAGTTGGATCCCCGAATGTAACGCAACTGATTCATGCAGCACGGCATTATGTTGGCGTAATTTTTCAAAGGCATCGTAAGGCTGAGACATACCATCACATCGTGAAAAGTTGGGCAGGACCTCAGTCTATCTCAGCCAACCTTCGTTACCAGTCCCATAACGCAAAAAAGCGCAAGATTTTGCAAGTGACGCGCAAGCTCATGAAAGCCGCCCTTTTCGCTTCCTGTCATCGTTATTGTCCGGATGAGAAGAAAAGAGAGAATTATGAACGTGCTACTGTACGGCCTGGTCGTGGTTATTTGGGGAACAACGTGGATTGCTATCTATCTGCAACAGGGACCGGTTTCTGCCCCCGTGTCCATTTTCTGGCGCTTCGCCGTTGCCACCGCATTAATGATGCTGATGATGAGCATGCGGGGAAAACTGCGTAAGCTTTCCGGTCGCGACCACCTGTTTTGTATCATGCAGGGCTGCTGCGTTTTCTGTTTTAATTTCTGGTGTTTTTATACCGCCGCTGCATGGATCAACACCGGACTGGAGTCGGTCATTTTCTCGATGGCGGTATTATTCAATGCGGTCAATAGCTTCATCTTTTTTGGACAAAAGCCCCCGGCGCGTTTCTATTACGCTGCGGCGTTAGGCGTGACGGGCATCATTACGCTGTTCTGGCAGGATCTGGTTAACAGTGGATTCAGCCATTCGCTGTTGCTCGGGATCGGCCTCAGCGCCCTCGGCACCTTTGGATTCTCCTTAGGTAACATGATAAGCCTGCGCCACCAGAAAAAGGGGCTGGAGATAATGACCACCAATAGCTGGGCCATGCTGTACGGCACGCTGCTTATCGCCGTCATCGCCCTGTTGCGCGGCGATAGCTTCGCCCCCCAGTGGACCTTCAGCTATCTCGGCGCGCTGTTATATCTGGCCGTATTTGGTTCAGTGATCGCTTTCGGCGCTTATTTCACTCTGGTGGGGCGTATTGGACCCAGCAATGCCGCTTACAGCACGCTGCTTTTTCCGCTGGTTGCCCTGTCGATCTCCACCGTTTATGAGGGATATGTGTGGGAAGTGAATGCCGTTATTGGGCTGATACTAATTCTGGCAGGAAATCTGGTGATGTTTGCCCGCCCGCAAGCGTTCTTGCGTCGACGAATAGCGTAAAGAGAAGCGCCATCCCTGGGGGATGGCGCTGTAACGTTATTTTTTATTCACCTCAAACATGGTGGCATCTGTCCCCATGTCATCGATAACCTGTTTCAACGCCTCAAACGTCATTGGCGTGTTTTCGTTGCTCAGGTCTTTACCTTCTCCCTGACGTACAACTTTAATGACAGGCTTATGCGTAGCCGCATCAATCAGCTCGCCTTCAAAGTAGAGGTGTGTGTCCATAGTACGATGGCCTGTGGCCATTTGCGTTCCTGCGACGACCAACGCCACCGGAACCACTTCATAGAACTGAAGACCTTCTTTGCTGGTATCCACACCGGTGATCGCGCCACGGAAGATCAGGCTGCGCGGACCTGGGGTGGTGACCAGAGGTTTACGCTGACTGACAGACGTTTTCATCTTGTCATTGGTGTACGCCAGCAGTCTATCCAGAACCTTCTCGCCCACCTGGGTGGTGGGTTTGGGTACCGGATAATAAGTAATCGGATTCCAGACAATGTTATCGTAATTAGCTTCATTAAAATCTGGAGAAACCCAACGCAGCACGGGTTTACCTGTTGCTGATGTTGTTTCTTGTAAACCTGAGTAATCCTTTAAAAAACCTGAATATTTCTCCGGCTGGGTAATTTTAGATGCACAACCGGATAACGCCAGCAAGCCTGAAAGCACTGCAACTTTAAAAAAAGTATGAGTACGCATGAAACGATCCCTTTAATTTTTGCAGATATGCAAATGAAATAGTAGCAAAGGGAAATCAGTTCCGTCGTCCTAAAAATGGTAACAAACGCACAATTTACTCTCTGCGCGCGAAACGGTAAAAATAGTCGTGCGCAGAGGGACTTACAGTCGACGAATGTCAGCCTGTTTTACGCGCCAAAAGCGTCGCAAAACGCAGCTTGATACGGTTGCCGTTTTCGTCAGTACGGTGCAGCTCGCCAACATCTTCGTTGTACTTCAGCCGCTCCCAGCCGTCGTAATAGCGACGTAACTCCCCTTCTTTAAACGCAAACGGGAAGCCAACGGTACACGGAAAATCGTCTGTATCCATCGCGGCGACAATCAGGTTATACCCGCCCGGCCTGGTACAGCGCTGCATATTCGCGATAAGCCCTGGAATGGTCTTCGCTTCAAGGAACATCATCACAACGGTCGAGAGGATAAAATCATATTCGCCCTCAAAACGTAGTGCATTGAGATCCACTACCTTCGCCTGCAGATTTTCCAGCCCTTCTGCGGCCTTGATCCGCTCGACGTTGGCGATGCTCATTGGGTTTTTGTCCCACGCGGTCACCTGATAGCCGTTCGCCGCCAGGTAGAAGCTGTTACGGCCATTTCCGCATCCCAGATCCAGCGTTTTACCCGGCTTCACTACCTTCACGGCTTCAAGCACATCCGAATGGGTACGGGTTAAATCGTATTTCTCAGTAAAGTAGTTTTCATCGCGAAGGGTCATGTGTTGTCCTCAGATTTCAGTAATGCGGCACGTTCGGTACAGATAAGCAGTTTTCCCTGAATCAGCAATGCGAACGTGCGGATCAGCAAGAGTGCGATAATGAAGTTAGTAAAGATGAATAACGGAATTGCCAGCGTATGAAAAAAACCGGATTCGCTGGCATGACCCAGATGTAATCCTGTGGTCGCCAATGCCGACACGCCAAATGAGAAACTCCAGAAAGAGGCGTTGAACGGTTGTGAGAGATACCACGGCATCAGGCGCAGCATAAACAGCAGCTGCAGCAACCCGTAGCCGAACAGCATTTTTGCCAGCGTATCCCCTTCGCCGCCATTGACGCTCAGCCAGGCGCTACAGGCCACCAGCGCCGGAGCCAGCTGAATACCAAGTGAGGTGCGCAGCACGGTGGGCAACTCACCGCAGCTGCGTAGCCGCTGAAGTATCACCGGCTCCAGGCTCAGCCAGGAAAACACGCCAGCGCCCAGAAACACCAGACCGGCATCGGTGTAGCCCAGCGCGCCGCAGGCCATCGCACTGATAAAGTTATTGGCGACCGTTGGCAAATACAGCCCTGGCGTGGTTGCCTCTTCAGGATGCGAGCCGCGCCACAATCCCGCCGTTTGCCAGGCAGCGTAAGTCAGTTGGATCACCACGCCGACGCTGAATAATCCCACCGCTAATGGGCGGTACCAGGGAACAAAGCCAATAGCCACCAGCATGGTGGTGGCCGGAAACAGGCTGACAAAACTGCTCATCACCGGATGACGAATCTCAGCGATGACGCTGTGGGGGAATCGTACCAGCCGGGTGAGAAAAGCCAGCGTCAGCAATCCCCAGAGGATCATGGCAAAAACCACCAGCCCATCGCCAATCCAGTGAGTTACCTGCCATATCTGGCTGGCATAACGCCAGGCGAAACCCATCCCGATGGTTCCCAGCACCATGCCAAAATAACCGGCAGGCAGATTTAGCACCCGTTTGTTCTGTGCGTTTTTACT
The DNA here is from genome assembly GCF_002918555.1 of Citrobacter amalonaticus. Classification (GTDB taxonomy): domain Bacteria; phylum Pseudomonadota; class Gammaproteobacteria; order Enterobacterales; family Enterobacteriaceae; genus Citrobacter_C; species Citrobacter_C amalonaticus_A. The sequence goes on along the minus strand of NZ_PQMB01000006.1, from coordinate 174,854 downwards.
CATTTTGTTTAATTTATAAAGTATATTTTAAATGCATTTTATGGAATTTCCGATCGTTTAGCCAGCAACACAAAATTGGTTACGGTTATATATACTCTAACGAGTTGGGCTGCGGGACAAAACGGCGTAGTCGTTTCGATCAGCGCTCGCCCCGCAGCCTGAAGTGTGACGAGTATAAACACGTAAACGGAAAGCCCCCATGACCAAATATCGGCTGAGTGAAGAACAGCGATCCTTCAGTTATCAGGATAAGGGTAACAAAAAGAGCGTATTACTACGCCAGATTATCGCCCTCTCCGCGTTTAATGATGTCAACGCCGGTGAGGCTGGCGGCTGGGTTGATAGTGAAAGCGCACTGGCCCAGGACGGGCACTGCTGGATTTACGATGTGAATACGCTCGTTTTTGCCGGGGCCAAAATATCGGGAAATGCGCGAATCACCGGCATCTGCGTCATTCAGGGTAACGTTGAAATTAGCGATAACGCCTGGATTGGCGATTCGGAGATTGGTCACGGCGCCAGAATAAGTGACAACGTCACCATAGAAAATTCTCGTGTACACGGCGAGTGTCACCTTTTTGGCAATGCCCGCATCCTTGAAGAGTCAGACATCATCGCGGCCAAAGGATTAACGCAGGAAAGCGATCTTCCGTTGCAGATTTATGACCGTGCAACCGTCACTCGCTCACGCATTGTGCATCAGGCGCAGATTTACGGAGATGCGGTTGTCCGTCAGGCGTTTATTGAGCATCGCGCGGAGGTTTTCGACTTCGCCTGGCTGGAAGGCAATGAAGAGAATAACGTCTGGCTGTGCGACTGTGCAAAAGTGTACGGCCACGCGCGGGTCATTGCCGGGCGCGAAGTGGATGCGATCCCGACTCTGCATTACCGTTCACAAGTGGCTGAATATGCTACCGTTGAAGGCAACTGTGTGCTGAAACAGCATGTTCTGGTTGGCGGTAATGCGCAAGTGCGCGGCGGTCCGGTCTTGCTTGACGATCACATCCTGATTCAGGGAAATGCCCGCATACTCGGCGCGGTGATTATCGAAAATCATATCGAAGTGACCGACCATGCCGTGATTGAAGCGGCTGAGGGGGACACCATCCAGCTGCGCGGGCCAAAAGTGATCAACGGCAAGGCGTATATTATCCGGACGCCGTTGATTGGCTCACTCTGACGCCGGTTCGACGATCCGTGCGTACAGATTCACATCGTCATAGCTATCGTTCAGGAATTCGGCCTGTTTCATACGGCCTTCCAGAACGAACCCGTTACGCAGTGCCACCTGATTACTCGCCAGATTATCGACCCGACATTTGATCACAAACCGCCGCATTTCGCCCTGTTGCGCAAAGTGATGAATCAATGCCTGTAACGCACGGGACATGATCCCCTGCCCCTGATGCGCCTCATCCAGCCAGTAGCCGACATAGGCCGCTTTGTTCAGTGGCTCAATCTGATTGAACGACAGCACCCCCACCAACGCATCGCGCATAAATATCAGGAACATTTTGGCATAGCCACGCTGATGCAGCATCATGTTGCCCTGTACGTTTTTACGCGTGTCATCTTCAGAGGTAATGGACTGCGGCCAGTTCAGCGACTGCTGCAACCACGCTTGATTTTTGAGTACGAGTTGATGCAATGCCCCGACGTGACTTTCATTCACCGCCCGCAGTTGCAGCGTTTCATTAATCTCAATTATTTCACTCATGATTTCCGCTCTCCCCCTCCGCAACTTTCATAAATTTTGAGCGCTTTTATTCCATTCTCATCACATTATTTTTTATTTGTCCTGCTCTGCGCATTTCTACGTGAGGCTGCTCACAATTACCCGACCATTCTGCGCCTATAAAACGCTCAATGAGTGATTGTTTTACGTTTAACGGAGATAGCTATGTCATTTTCTGTGCAGGAAACGCTGTTCTCGCTTTTACAACACAATGCGCTTTCAGGACATGAAAACGCAGTCGCTGAAGTCATGCTGCGAGAATTTGGCCGTCAGGCAAAAGAGGTCTGGCGCGATCGGTTAGGAAATGTCGTCGCCCGCTACGGCAGCGATCGTCCCGATGCGTTGCGACTGATGATTTTCGCGCACATGGACGAAGTTGGTTTTATGGTGCGCAAAATTGAACCGTCAGGATTTTTGCGCTTCGAGCGCGTGGGCGGCCCTGCGCAGATCACCATGTCCGGTTCCGTCGTCACGCTCGCCGGCGACAAAGGTCCGGTTATGGGGTGTATCGGCATTAAGGCCTACCACTTTGCCAAAGGCGATGAGCGCACGCAGCCACCGCCCATCGATAAAATGTGGATTGATATCGGCGCCAAAGACAAAGACGACGCCATACGGATGGGCATTCAGACAGGGACGCCGGTCACGCTGTACAACCCACCGCAGCTGCTGGCTAACGATCTTGTCTGTAGCAAAGCGCTTGATGACCGCCTGGGCTGTACCGCGTTGCTTGGCGTGGCGGATGCCATTGGCGCTGCCCCGCTGGATATCGCTGTTTATCTGGTCGCTTCCGTGCAGGAAGAGTTCAACATTCGCGGTATTGTTCCCGTATTGCGTCGTGTAAAACCCGATCTGGCGATAGGTATTGATATCACGCCGTCATGTGACACCCCGGATCTACAGGACTATTCAGAGGTCCGGATCAACCAGGGCGTGGGGATCACCTGCCTGAACTACCATGGGCGGGGAACGCTGGCGGGATTAATCACGCCGCCACGCCTGATAAGGATGCTGGAACAGACGGCCCGTGAACATAACATTCCGGTACAGCGCGAAGTCGCTCCCGGCGTGATAACCGAAACGGGTTATATTCAGGTTGAGCTGGATGGCATTCCCTGCGCCAGCCTCTCTATTCCCTGTCGCTATACCCATTCCCCTGCGGAGGTCGCCAGCCTGCGTGACCTGACTGACTGCATCCGCTTACTGACCGCCCTTGCTGGTATGCCAGCAGAGCATTTTCCCGTTGAGCCTGATTCAGGCACTACACAAGAGGCACATCCATTATGAAAAAGATCCTTGTGGCATGCGGTACCGGCATGTCGACATCAACCATGATTGCACACAAATTGCAGGAATTTCTGACCGAACAAGGCATTGCGGCCACCACCGCCCAGTGCTGTCTGAATGAGATCCCGCTTAATTGTAACGGCATGGACCTTATTGTGACCTCCATGCGCACCAACAGCGATTACGGTATCCCTACGCTTAATGGCGCCGCCCTGCTGACAGGGATCAACGACGACGCATTAAAACAAGAAATCAAGGCTCTGTTAACCCAATAATAAGGAGGCATTATGTTTGATTACATCCTGTCTCTCGGCGGCACCGTTTTCGTCCCTATCATCATGATCCTGATTGGCCTTATCTTCCGTATCCCCTGGCTGCAGGCGATTAAGGCAGGGGTAACGGTCGGGATTGGCTTTGTGGGGATGGGGCTGGTGATCGTCATGGCGATCGACAGTCTCAGCCCTCCCATCAAAGTGATGATTGAACGCTTCGGCCTGACCCTGCATATCTTTGACGTTGGTGCCGGCCCCGCCTCCGGCGTGGGATACGCAACCGCCATTGGCGCCATGATTATCCCGGTTATTTTTCTGCTCAACGTCGCGATGCTGGTCACCCGTCTGACCAAAACGATGAACGTCGATATCTATAACTACTGGCACTACGCCATTACCGGTACGGTAGTCCAGCTCATGACCGGCAGCCTGATTTATGGCGTGCTGGGGGCTATCTGCCATGCGGCGCTATCGTTAAAGATGGCCGACTGGACGGCAAAGCGGGTGCAAAACATCGTCGGGCTGGAAGGTATTTCGATACCACAAGGCTATGGCTCAAGCTCAGTACCGCTGTTCGTTCTGCTGGATGCGATATACGAAAAAATCCCGTTTATGAAAGGACGCAATATTGACGCCCAGGAGATCCAGAAACGTTACGGGATGGTCGGCGATCCGGTCATTATCGGCGTGGTGCTCGGTCTGATTTTTGGCCTGGCGGCAGGCGAAGGTTTTAAAGGCTGCGCCAGCCTGATGATTACCGTCGCGGCAATTATGGTGCTGTTCCCGCGCATGATCCGCCTGATTGTCGAAGGCTTAATGCCCATCTCCGACGGCGCAAGAAAATTCTTCCAGAAGTATTTCAAAGGACGTGAAGTCTATATCGGTCTGGATACCGCCGTGACGCTGGGCCATCCCACCACCATTGCCGTAGGTCTGTTACTGATCCCTATTATGCTGATTCTGGCCAGTATCTTACCGGGCAATAAAGTGTTACCCCTCGCCGACCTGCCGGTAGCGCCGTTCTTTATCTGTATGGCTACGGTTATCCATCGTGGTGACCTGATTCGTACCTTGATAAGCGGGGTCATCGTGATGATTACCGTCCTGCTGATCGCCACCCGGTTCGCCCCTTACTTCACCGAAATGGCGCTTAAAGGCGGTTTCAGCTTTGCCGGTGAAAGTGCGCAAATCTCGGCGCTGTCCGTAGGCAACATGTTTGGCTGGTCGATTTCAGAACTCATGTCGCTTGGCATTATCGGCGTCGTCGTGGCGGTCGGAATTGTCGCCTGTGTCGTGCTGTTCTTACGTAAACGTGAATTATCGGAATAAGGAGTACCTTCAATGAGTTGGCTGAAAGAGGTTATTGGAACGGAAAAAGCCGTCATCGCCATGTGTCATTTGCGCGCATTGCCCGGCGATCCGGGTTTTGATACGCAAAAGGGGATGAACTGGGTTATCGACAGAGCCTGGGACGATCTGATGGCGCTACAAAATGGCGGTGTGGATGCGGTGATGTTCTCCAACGAGTTTAGTCTTCCCTATCTTACGAAGGTTCGTCCGGAAACGACTGCTGCGATGGCGCGAATCATCGGACAATTGATGCACGAAATCCGCATCCCGTTTGGCGTGAATGTGCTGTGGGATCCGGTCGCCTCATTCGACCTGGCGATGGCGACCGGCGCTAAGTTTATCCGCGAGATATTTACCGGTGCCTACGCCAGCGACTTCGGCGTCTGGGACACTAACGTCGGTGAGACGATTCGTCATCAGCACCGGATTGGCGCGGGCGAAGTGAAAACCTTATTCAATATCGTCCCTGAGGCCGCGGTTTATCTGGGCAATCGCGATATCTGTTCCATTGCTAAATCAACGGTATTTAACAACCATCCTGATGCGCTCTGCGTCTCTGGCCTGACCGCCGGGGCGCGTACCGACAGCGCGCTGTTAAAACGGGTTAAAGAAACGGTGCCTGACACCGTGGTGCTGGCCAATACGGGGGTCTGTCTGGAAAACGTCGAGGAGCAGCTCAGCATCGCCGACGGCTGTGTGACCGCGACAACGTTTAAAAAGGACGGCGTTTTCGCCAACTTTGTTGATCAGGCGCGAGTCAGCCAGTTTATGGAGAAAGTGCATCATATTCGCCAGTAAAAAGGGGATAAGCAGAGCGCTTATCCCCGGCAGAGAGCAATAACCCTTCTGCGATCCCTGCCGCCTTCGTCAAAAGTATCGACGGGGATCGCTATCAGATTAACCCGAACCGGCGAGGAGTCAACGACTGATGATTAATGATATTAAGTGGGTACAGGCACAACGTGAAGCCAAAGACTGGCGTCAGGCCGTGGATATCGCCGCCCGGCCGCTGATTGCGTTTGGCGCCGCGCAGCCGGGATACGTCAACGGGATCATCGAAAATACCCTTAGCTGGGGACCCTACTATTTAATTGCTCCCGGTATCGCCTTGCCGCACGCCCGACCTGAACAAGGCGCCAACGGTAATCAGGTCAGCATCACTACGCTAAAAACACCGGTCACCTTTGGCAATGAGGAGTGCGATCCCGTCTGGCTGTTGCTGTGCGTCAGCGCCACGGATGCCAATGCGCATATCCTGACGATTCAGCGCATCAGCCAGTTTATTGATTCGGCGCCACGGCTGGCGGCGGTACGGGATGCGCAGACCGACGAAGCGCTGTTTGCGCTGGTGTCTGGCTAACGGAGGCGCTCATGATCGTGCACCCTTCTCTCGCCTCAGCGAATCCTCTGCATTATGGTCGCGAGCTGACGGCATTAGACAATATGGACCTGGGTTCCCTGCATCTTGATATCGAGGACAGCAGCTTTATCAACAACATCACGTTTGGCATGAAAACGGTGCAGGCCGTTGCCCGACAGACGCAGCACCCCCTTTCCTTTCATTTTATGGTTGCCCGACCACAGCCCTGGCTGGCTCAGCTTTCAGCGCTAAAGCCCAACTGGATCTTTGTTCATGCGGAAACGCTGGAATATCCCTCGGAAATCCTGGCAGAGATCCGCAATATTGGCGCAAAAGCCGGACTGGCGTTTAATCCGGCCACCCCGGTCGAGGCGTATCACTATCTGGTGCCGCAGCTGGATGCGCTGATGGTGATGACCAGCGAACCCGATAGTCTGGGGCAACGGTTTATTCCCTCAATGTGCGCGAAGATCGGTAAAATACGCGAGATTTTCCCTCAGGCTGAGTGCTGGGCCGACGGCGGAATTACGCTGATGGCAGCACAGCAGCTGGCTGCCGCCGGGGTGCAACATGCGGTGGTGGGGCGCGCCCTGTTCTCTTCATCTGACTATCGCACGACCTTATCCCAATTCTCTGCCCTGTAAGAGGAGATACCTTCTGATGAGCCAACAGAGACCCGATCGTATCAAGCAGATGCTGCACTACCTCTGGCAACATCGCCATCTCTCCACACAACAGGCTATGGAGCTTTTCGGCTATGCGGAAGCGACTGTCCGCCGCGATTTCCAGTATATCGCCAACCAGTATCCCGGCATGATCCGCGGTCACGGCTGCCTCGACTTTGACGACAGCACCGACGACAAAGAGTATGTATTCGACGTTAAACGCACGCTGCAATCTGAAGCAAAGAGAGAAATAGCCGCCCTTGCCCGTACAATGATAAAAGATGGCGACTGCTTTTTTCTCGACTCCGGCTCCACATGTCTTGAACTGGCGAAATGTCTGGCCGATGCGCGCGTGAAGGTCATTTGCAACGACATCAAAATCGCCAACGAACTGGGCTGTTTTCCGCATGTGGAGAGCTACATCATCGGCGGGCTTATTCGTCCGGGTTACTTTTCGGTCGGAGAAAGTCTGGCGCTGGAGATGATCAATGCCTTTTCCGTGGAGCGCGCCTTTATCTCCTGCGATGCGCTGTCGCTGGAAACGGGGATCACCAATGCCACCATGTTTGAAGTCGGGGTGAAAACGCGGATTATTCAGCGTTCGCGTGAAGTCGTTCTGATGGCCGATCATTCAAAATTTGATGCCGTCGAACCCCATGCGGTTGCCACGCTATCGTGTATCAAGACGATTATCAGCGACAGCGCGTTACCCAGGGCTATTGCAGAGCGTTATCAGCGAGCCGGATGCCAGTTGTTTTTGCCCACGCGATAACGGCAGACACAAAAAAGCCGCCTGTTCCGGCGGCTGAGAAACGCAGATTACTCCGCGTCAGCACTCTCCTGCTTGAGTATTTTGAGCAGGTCATCCTTTAACTGGAGTTTCTGTTTCTTCAGGCGAACAATATCCAGACTGTACCCCCGACCATCTGCACCTTCCAGCCTGGCAATCTCGTGATCAAGGTTGTTGTGTTTTTCGAATAAGGACAGAAAGCGAGGATTCTCGGTTTTCAGTCGGGAAATCAGATCTCGGTATTCTGGAAACATACGCTCTCCCTGTTAGTGGCTAAAAAACGTGTATAAGAAATACATCCGTCATACTTCAAGCTGCAGGTGTGTTGGCTTTCCTGCAACCCGAATTATTTAGGGCTTACACACTTTCAGCTTACTCATTTTTCACCGGAAAAATGCGAGCAGGATCGAGTTTGAATCGTGTACAGAGAATTCCTGAGGACTTACCACGAACGGCCCCTCCGCAGGAGAAGCCGTTATCAGAATCAACGCATAATGCGATCGTCAACGTAGTTACGCTTGTCAGGCGCGGGAGGGAAATATTGATACAGCCAGGTTTCGCTGATGGCCTCGCCCTGACAGCGCAGGAACATGCGCATATCCACCGGCTCCGTTGAGTCAGAGGTGGGATACCAGTCAAACTGAATGCGATAGCCGTCGAACGGTTCAACGTAAAGGATTTCGATCTGCTTCGCTTCGCCGCTGGAGAGAGTGATGACCGGCTCAATGCCCTTTGGTGCGGCGGCTTTCAGATCGCCCCCCACAAAATCAACCGCGAAACGTCGCGCCCATTTCTCCGGGTAGTGCTCACCCGGCGCCCAGCCTTCCGGGAATCCGCCCATGCCGGTTCGGGTCGCCATTACGCGGGCCAGCGGCGAACGAACCGGCGGCTGCGCGCTCCAGTAAAGTCGATACTGGAACGCCAGCTCATCGCCCGCCTCAATGGTTTTTTCCGGCTGCCAGAAGCAAACCACGTTGTCCAGCGTTTCGCCGGTGGTCGGGATCTCCATCAGGCCGATGGTTCCCTTACCCCATTTATTGCGCGGCTCGACCCACAGGCTTGGGCGCTTGTTATACCAGCCCATGATGTCCTGATAGTGGGAGAAATCACGGTCCAGCTGCAATAAACCGAAGCCTTTTGGATTGTTATCGGTCCAGGCGTTGAACTGCAACTTCTGCGGATTGTTCAGCGGTCGGCAGATCCATTCACCATTACCACGCCACATCGCCAGACGGTCAGAGTCATGGATTTGCGGGTGGATCGTGTCGCACATGCGGCGCTCGTTATTGCCGCAGCTGAACATACTGGTCATCGGTGCAATACCCAACTGCTTAATATCTTTGCGCGCATACAGGCGGTTATCCACCTCCATGATCACCTGGCTCTTTTCACAGTGGATCACGAATTTGTAGGCCCCGGTGATACTTGGGCTGTCCAGCAAGGCATAAACCGTAAAGGTGGTATCGCCCGGCTTGACGGTATCGAACCAGAATGCGGTAAAGTCCGGGAATTCTTCTTTGGTATCGGTGTAGGTATCAATCGCGAGGCCGCGGGCTGAAAGCCCGTACTGATACGTGTCGTCTACTGCACGGAAGTAGCTCGCCCCGAGGAAAGACACCACGTCGCGTCGCGCCAGCTCCGGCGCTTTAAAGACGCGAAATCCGGCAAAGCCGAGGTCGGTCTGCCCTTCCAGCTGTCTGGTATCCACCCCGGCATCGTTATATTTGAACAGCTCAGGGCGGAAATGGATCTCACGCGCCTGATGCGTCTTCGCATCCACAGAGAACATGCGTACCCGGCGACGAAACCCCATCCCGACATGGAAAAACTGCGCGTCTAGCTGGCGGCCTTCGACGTTGTTCCACAGAGATTGCGCCGCGTCGTACTGAATACTGTTGTATGCCTGGGGCGTCAGATTAGCCAGCGTGTCCGGCAACGCACGCGGCGCGCCGCCCCACGGTTTTTGCGCTAAATCATGGGCCATCGACTGCAGAACAGAGAAATCAAAACGGGTAACCTGCCCGTCCGCAATGTCGGAATCTGCCGCGTGGGCAGCACGAGTAAAGAGTGAAGCAATACCACTGGTACCGCACACGGCGGCCATTGCCATTGAACCTTTAATAAAGCGTCTACGATCCATACCTGAAAGTGAGTCCTTCTGGTCATGTGAATGGTCCCGCGCTGGCGCTTGACAGCAGCAAGAGAGTGCAGATTTCTGAGCGCCCACTCTAGACAAAATTCATTAATAATCCAATTGTTGCCCGCCGATTATCTGAACAAAACAGAAAATATTTTGTGTCGATGAGAACAGACTGAATCCCGTGTAAATCTGGATGTGCAAACTTTCAACTTACCTCAGAATGCTGGCTAATCCAGATTTACATGATGCTTCATCACCCGTTTAAACAGCGACATTCGCGCCCGCATAAAACGATTCTCAATCTTAAAACCGGCAAATTTATTCAGGCCGATACGTAACAGGCGATCGCGTCCACGAATGCAGGCGGGCCATCGCACAGGTCCGGGCAACACTTCGCAGTCACGGCAGGCATTGCGGGCAAAATTCACCCAGTAATCGGCGATATGCGCGGCAAACGCCAAATCGTTTTCATTAACGTAATTGCGGGAGGGTTCTGCGAGGGTCAATGTATCAAACACATAGGGCACTTCGTTACCATGCCATGCGCCGTTGGCGTAGGTGTCGTGTTCAGCCTCTGCCACATAGTCAAACCAGTAGCGCCAGCACGGTTCACCCACCCGCTGCTGCGCCTGCATCACCACGTACCCGAGCGTGGTGAACGCCATATCGCGACAAACCTGACGTCCCAGTTCCACATCCCCCTTCACGCCGGGGTAAAGCAGTTTGATTAACCCAAGACCGAAGCGGCGCTCCCGGCGTAGTTTCTGGATTTGCTCCGCGAGATCGACGCCAAAGACCGCCATGACGCTTGCTTCATCACTGTTTGAGCCGATCAGTACGGGCATTGCATGCTGTTTTCCGGCGAAGAATACGTCAAGCATCGACTCCGGCAACACCGCGTCGCCGGAGATCGGCGTGGGGGAAATTTTAAACGGCGCGCCTAACGGCCAGAATGCGTCCGCCGGGATCGCACGCAGTTGTTCAGCGGTCGCATCGCGTAAGCCAAAATGTTCTGCCAGCGCAATCCCGTTTTCGAGCGCAATTTCGCGCGGGGTATCGGGCAACGTATATCCGCTCTGAATAATGGCCTTGTGGAATAATCCTTCAGCCCGCGGCGAAGCCATTAACGACAGGATGCTGCGCGCCCCTGCGGATTCGCCAAATAGCGTCACGTTGTTTATATCACCGCCAAAAGCCGCGATATTTTCCTGCACCCAACGCAATGCGGCAATTTGATCGAGCAGCGTAAAATTGTTTACGCATTCGTCCTCTTCCCCCTCCAGGGCGGGATGCGCAAAAAAGCCGAGATGTCCGAGACGGTAGTTTATCGTCACCACGACAACGTTACGGTGTGCCAGCGCGCGGCCATCATAAGGCGGCAAACTGCCCGCCCCGATGGTAAAACCACCGCCGTGCAGCCAGACCATCACCGGGAGTGGCTGCGGTCGATCTGCCGGTGACCAGACATTGAGGTAAAGGCAGTCTTCAGAAAACGCGCCCGGATCGCCGCCCCCCAACGCCTGACAATATTCGATATCCTGCCAGCTGGCGCAGGAAAAGAGGTCTGCCTGACGTACATTCTGCCAGGGTGTCACAGGCTGCGGCGCACGCCAGCGCAGCTCACCCGTGGGCGGCGCGGCATAAGGAATACCCCGCCAGATGTGGATATCGTCCTGGACGATACCCATGAGCTTCCCTTGTTTTGTGTCAACCAGAGGGATGTCGGGATTTAGCATGTCCGTTTCTATCCGTAAAATACACTTCCCAACAGGATACCTTGTTCAGAGCAGGCCGCAACGACGTTTGCTGCGCTCTTCCGCCTCCTGGTATAACGCAAACTCGTCATAGACCGGGCACCCCAGCGCCTGTTCAAACGCATCGCGACTGGCGTTGCCATGACTCCGCGCCTGGGTTTCGTTCCCCAGATTTGACTGGAAAATCCCCGCAGCGCTGACCGGTAGAAAATCTTCATAGGTGATGGGTTGCGCCACCACCCAGCCACGTTCAATGAAGGGTTGCGGATCGTCGCCCGGACGGATCGCGTTACGATGCGCTTCCCCTGTCGGGGTGAGACGATAACGGAACCAGGCCAGCCCCTGCTGACGCAGTAAGAATTCACTGTCCGGGAAGACCCTGAACACCTCCTGCAAATGCAGCTGGTGGGTAAGGTTGTCTTTGCCCATCCCCGCTTTGTGCAACAATTCATCGTAGAGCTGACGGCCTTTCTGCGTCAGCGCCGCTCCGCGTTGCTCTATCTCGCCAAAACGCGCCGTGTGAGTCCCCTGCCTCTCTCCGGCAAACAGCACTGGCTCTTCCAGCGCCTTGAAACTGGTCTGGCGCAACAGAATCGGCACTTCGCGGCGCGGAGGGCCTTCGATAAGCATTTTGGGTTCGATACCACACTCAGGCATCATTGCCTGCGCCCGGTCGATATCCAGCGTACGCGGGGTCAGATGGTTAATATGACACCCGGGAAAGCAGACCACATCGGCAATCAGACGATGTTCATGGTGCAGCGCACGGTAGGTCGCCTCATCCACGGTGGCGTGGCGGTGCCAGCGGAACGTCTCCAGCGCCTCCTTAACGAACTCTCGCGCCTGAAGGTCGGTAAAACGCTTTTGTGCATCATACTCATCCAGTAACTGGCGGCAGCGCGGCGTAAAGATATCGCGCTGCGCCAGAATCTGCGCCGCGCGTTGACGCAAGCCCACGTTTTCAATCAACTCAAGACGCAGTAGCGATGTAAAGACGCGAAACGGATTACGTGACAATGCGGCGTCATCAATCGGACGAAATGCCGTTGAGTGCACCGGAACCCCCGCCTGGGAGAGATCGTAGTAACTCACCGGATACATGCCCATAATGGCGAACATCCGACGCAGCGTAGCCAGCTCTCCTGCCGTGCCAACCCGGATCGCGCCGTGCCGTTCTACATTAAGCCGCGCCAGTTCATCCGCATTTGCCAGTTTCTCATGGAGCGCGGGATGATTTTCCAGTACCGCCAGATTCACATCAGCCACAAGTTCCAGCAGCGTGCCGTATTGTGGAACTTCCTGCTGGTACATTGCTGACATTGCCTGCGAAAAATGTTCCCGAATCTCATCTGCCGTGATGGTGTTCGCCATAATGTCATTCCTTCAGTGAATATTACCTGGAGTGTAGGAAACCCCATTCACTCCGGTGGGAAGAATTTACAAAGTGTGATCTCACCTGAATTCGCCGGTACACCGATTCAGCACACGACGCATAGCGATTGGTTATGAAAATAACGGCATAAATTCACTTTAAATTAACATTGCATTTACACAAACTCGTTCTGCGGTATTAAAACAATAACCCTGTACCCCAATCTGGAGTTCGCTATGAATGAGAAATGGCCGCCACGCGAGGTTATCCATCGCGATTATCGTTGTCACCCACCGGCTTACGCCCCCGGCTACAAAACCAGCGTATTACGTTCACCACGCAATGCACTGATTTCGCTGCAAAATTCCCTGTCGGAAATTACCGGTCCGGTTTTCAGTAATGACGATCTCGGTCTACTGGATAACGATCTGATCATGAATTACGCCAAAGACGGGTTGCCGATTGGCGAGCGTATTATCGTCCACGGCTATGTCCGGGACGGTTTTGGCCGCCCGATGAGAAATACGCTGGTCGAAGTCTGGCAGGCCAACGCGGGAGGACGCTACCGCCATAAGAAAGATCGTTACCTCGCGCCTGTCGATCCGAATTTTGGCGGCTGTGGTCGGGTGTTGACCGATGAAAATGGCTACTACTTCTTCCGGACTATCAAACCGGGTCCTTATCCGTGGCGTAATCAGGCCAGTGACTGGCGACCTTCGCATATTCATTTTTCATTATCCGGAGATGCCTTCGCCCAGCGTTTAATCACGCAAATGTATTTTGAAGGGGATCCGTTGATTAAGCAGTGCCCGATTGTCAGAACCATCAATAATGATGACGCCATCCGTACGCTGATTGCTGAACTGGATACCCACGCCGCAGTACCGCTGGACTGCCTGGCGTATCGATTCGATCTTGTGCTGCGCGGCCAGCGCGCAACGTTGTTTGAAAACCGAACCCAGGGGGCCGCGTAATGAAAGATTATTTAGCCGAAACCGCTTCGCAGACCGCAGGGCCTTATGTGCATATTGGCCTGGCGCCGGATGCCGCCGGGTTTCATATCTTTGAGAAGAATTTCAGCCCAACGCTGACCAACAGCCATACGCAGGGCGAGCGTATTGCCATCGAAGGGAGAGTGATTGATGGTTCAGGAACGCCGGTTCGCGATGTGCTGCTGGAGATCTGGCAGGCCAATACGCACGGACGCTATAACCATCCGGCGGACAGGCAGGAAGAAAAGCATCATGATGCCGATTTTCGCGGCTGGGGCCGTACCTGCTCGGACTTCGACAGCGGCCTGTGGCGCTTTGACACCATCAAGCCTGGCCGCGTTGTTGGCCGGGACGGACGCGAAATGGCGCCTCACGTTAACCTGTGGGTCGTCGCGCGGGGTATCAACATTGGCCTTAACACCCGTATGTACTTTTCCGATGAGCAGGAAGCCAATCAGTGCGATCCGGTACTGAATCTGATTGAATGGGAAGTTCGCCGCCAGACGCTGATCGGTAAACGTGAACAGCGTGGACAGGAGATCGTTTACCGATTCGATATCCACCTTCAGGGGGAAAACGAAACGGTCTTTTTTGACATATAACAGCGAAACCGGGTTGATGGCTCAACCCGGTTTCACATCAGACTCGCGGTTCCAGATGGCTTTCCAGCCACGGCAGCATCTGTTTTTTCCGGCTTAACATCCCTTCCACCACCACAGGCTGCGGGAGTTCGGCAAGCTCACGCCCGGCAAACCACAGGCTGGAGTTGCCGAGATTAATATCCGTCAGCATCAATACCACCAGCGCCATCTCGTTTTGTGCGGCGTAATCCGCCATTTCAGCGCGAAGCGCCTCCATGACCTCTTCAGCCTGACTGAGCGCATACAGTTCAAGCTGGGCCACGCATACTTTATGTCCATGAATGGTAAACGTTTTACTATCTTTATTGAGCAGATCTCTGGCACTCATCCCTTCAATGCTGGTTTTGGCGCTCAGTAATCCGGCGCTGAAATCCTCCAGCGCAATCCCTGCCATGTGGCTCAGCTGTTCGACAGCCAGGCGATCGTCATCAGTGGTTGTGGGGGAACGAAGTGTGACAGTGTCACTTAAAATCGCCCCCAACAGCAAAATCGCCTGGGATGCAGTAATCTGGCCCCTGCACTCATCGCTCATCAGTTGCCACAATAGCGTTGAACTGCTGCCCACCGGTTTCACCCACACTTCAGGAGGCAAGCGTGTCACCAGTCCACCTAAGCGGTGATGGTCAATAATACCCACAATGTTACTGTCTGAAAGAGACGCTGGTCCCTGAGTGGGTTCGGTAAAGTCGACCAGCCAGACATCGCGATCGGTAAGAGCGTGACTCAGCAAGGGAGGAACCGGAAGTCCTGCCTGCGCGAAGATGAACCGGGTTTCACGGTTGGCTTCTCCCAGCCGCCAGGCACAGGCCTCTTGCCCACGAAAGTTCAGCCAGCGTGCCGTCATAAACGCGGTGCATATGGCATCGCTGTCAGGGTTCAGATGACCCAGAACATGTATCATCAATTTAACCTTTTTCAGAAGCCTGCAGTATCACCTGAGGTCAGAGACAGAGACTCTCGCATCAAAGGCGAGAGTCTCTGGAGAGAAAAATTTATCAGCCTGCGCCCGGCTTAGACCAGCGCACGCAGTTGCTCACGCATATACACAGAGAAATATTCGGGATCCCTGATCAGCACCCCCTCCCCGGACTCTATTTTGGTCGCCCATTTGGCCACTTTTTCTGTAAAACCGCTATTCCACCCCTCCCGCTCCCCGCGAGCCGTCACATCTGCCGCGCTAGCCGGAACCCCCAATTCTTTCAGGTACGTTAAAATCCCCTTCGCTGTACTTTCATCCATTGGCTGCGGCGCTGAAGCTGACGTATTCATACCGTTAATGAAATCCAATGCTTTATCAATGGCTGCTGGCATACTTTTTTCCTTAAAATAACCCTGTAAGAAACACGTCTTTAATATGACCTCAAATCGATCTAAATATCAAAGAAATCAACAAATTTATTTATTTTTTCTTTAATCAGATCACCCACCCTGCGGTGGCTAAAACATACCCTCCTGCGGGCTTCCGGGTTCCCGGAGCAGAAAGCCCCGGAAAGCGATGTGAAGCATCTCTGGTTATCGTTGTTTTTGTGGAGACTTATAAGGTAAGCAAAAGAAACAGCTGTAACTTAATTGAGTTAAATGTTAATAATATTTTGCAATCAAGTTATCAAAAACAAACAACTTCACTTGTCACCGGCATCTCTCTGTTTTAAACATCGCTTATGGAAAAAAATAGTCTGTTTAGCCAGCGCATCCGTTTGCGCCACCTTCATACTTTTGTCGCCGTCGCACAACAAGGAACTCTCGGGCGTGCGGCTGAAACCCTTAACCTGAGTCAGCCAGCGTTGTCAAAAACGCTTAACGAACTCGAACAACTTACCGGCACCCGCCTTTTTGAACGCGGACGCCTGGGTGCCCGGCTCACGCTGCCAGGAGAGCAGTTTCTGACCCACGCCGTAAAAGTACTCGATGCCCTTAATACCGCCGGACAGGCGCTGAATCGTAAAGAAGGTTTGGGCAATGACGTGGTGCGCATTGGCGCGCTTCCCACCGCCGCACTGGGGATCCTTCCTGCCGTCATTGGGCAGTTTCACAAGCAGCAGAAAGAGACGACGCTCCAGGTTGCCACCATGAATAACACCATGCTGCTGGCCGGACTCAAATCCGCAGAGATTGATATTGGTATTGGGCGAATGTCGGATCCTGAACTGATGAGTGGGCTTAATTATGAGCTGCTGTTTCTGGAGTCGCTGAAGCTGGTTGTACGCCCAAATCACCCTTTATTGCAGGAGACCGTCACGCTCAGCCGCGTGATGGAATGGCCCGTGGTGGTTTCGCCGAAAGGAACGATCCCCCGGCAGAATGCGGAAGCATTGCTGCAAAGTCAGGGCTGTAAGATGCCATCAGGGTGCATTGAGACGCTTTCAGCCTCACTCTCGCGTCAGCTTACGGTCGATTATGATTACGTCTGGTTTGTGCCTTCCGGCGCCGTAAAAGAAGATTTACGCCAGGCGACGCTGGTGTCGCTCCCGGTACCTGGGCAGGGTACCGGCGAGCCGATCGGGATCCTGACGCGCGTCGATTCCCCTCTCTCCTCGGGTGCCCAGACGCTGATCAGCGCCATTCGTAAATCAATGCCGTTGTAATACAAAGGAACCATCCGGTACTGACACCATCACGCCTGTTTTGCCGGATGACCGACCTGACCTGTCTAAAAAGAGTACATTGGCCCGATAAGCTTGCGCCATCGGGCATTTCAGGCCTGGCCATCACTCTCAAAGGACGATTAAAACGTTTCCCAGTTGCCGCCATCACTGGTGACCGGCTGCGGTGAGGAATAAGCCAGACCTGCCGCAGGCAAGGCGTGCTTAATCACACTTCCCCCCTGCAAACGGAATGTCCCAACGGACTGCGTCAGGCGTGCGGCCTGCTCTTCTAGCGATGCGGCAGCTGCGGAAGCCTCTTCGACCAGCGACGCGTTTTGTTGCGTCACTTTATCCATCTCTGAAATTGCCTGACTAACCTGCACAATGCCACGGCTTTGCTCATCCGAAGCCGCTGCGATTTCCAGCATAATATCCGTCACACGTTTTACCGCATCGACAATTTCTGTCATCGTGTTCCCCGCTGCGACAACCTCACCAGACCCCTGATCGATAAGCCTCACCGACTCGCTGATTAATCCCTCAATCTCTTTCGCCGCCTGCGCGCTACGGCTGGCCAGCGTGCGCACCTCACTGGCCACCACCGCAAATCCACGTCCCTGCTCACCCGCCCTGGCCGCTTCCACCGCCGCATTCAGCGCCAGAATATTGGTCTGGAAAGCGATACTGTTGATGACCGCCGTGATTTCAGAAATTTTCTTCGAACTGCTGGAGATATTGCCCATTGTGGTCACCACGCCGGAGACGATTTGCCCTCCGCGGCTCGCCTTCCCGGAGGCATCTTCCGCCAGTTTACTGGCATGATGCGCGTTATCTGCGTTCTGCTTCACCGTGGCCGTTAACTGTTCCATACTGGCTGCCGTCTGTTCAATCGCGGCTGCCTGTTCTTCTGTACGGGATGACAGGTCCGTATTGCCTGACGAAATCTCGCTGGTACCACGGTAAATCTCTTCTGCCCCCTGGCGAACGCTTCCCACGGTCTTCACCAAAGCGTGCTGCATCTCCTGAAGGTGGCGACTCAGGCGGCCTATTTCGCTACGTCCCGTGAGTTCATCCGACACGGTCAGATCGCCTGCGGCAATCTGCTCAATACGCTTCGCGGCACGTTGCAGAGGATGAATTACCGTACGGCGCAAAACAACAAACGTTATCAGGGTCAGGATTAGCGCCAGAGCAAATGCGCCAATCATAAAGACCCGTCCCAGCTGGCTACGTTTATGCGCCAGTTCCCTAAGCTGACTGGCTCGCTCGGTACGCAGTTCAATGGCTTTAAGCAACACCTTGTTGTAGGCAGCGTCCAGCGCGCGGACCTGTTCACTTTCATGGTTAATAATCGCTTCAAACATGCCGTTTTTAGCATATTTCAGCATCGGCTGTAGCCCATCAATATATGCGTTGAAGCTGGCATTCAGATCGGCATCTAATGCTTGATCCGCCGGGGTTTTCACCGCCCGTGACATATAGGCGTTAAATCCATCTTGCGACTGTTTGATCCGCATCTCTGCCTGCGCAATGTTACTCTTCATGTCTTCCATCTCAGCAATGCGGCTCGCCGCGCCGGCGTGAATCATATTGATACGCGCGGTACGCAAGTGGCTGGAACTGTTGGAAAGCCCCATACGCACCTGGATCTCATCCGTCACATCACGCTGATCGCGATCGGCTTGCAGGAGGAAGTAACCCGCCAGGCCGGAGCTCAGCGCGAAGAGTAAAAGGATGCCACCGAGAATGGAGGAAAACAGCGGAACCAGGCGAATATGATGCAAAAAGCCCAGCTTACGCTGCGCCTGCATCTTTGTTGTAATGTCCATGACCATCGACTCTCTTGTAGGTTAACGCGTGAAAACACGCCCGTTAGATTGTCATCGGCAACCGGTGACGTTTACTTACCGCTAAAAGCGTCGGTCTCGTCACATTATTACAACATTTATTCTAAATAATTCAGGTAAGTGCCAGCGGAGCGAACCGCTGGCATACTCATCAGCAATCGCCGAAGTGGATAACGGTGCGGATAGATTTACCCTGGTGCATCAAGTCGAAGGCTTCATTGATCTGCTCAAGCGGTAAACGGTGCGTGATGAACGGATCCAGACGGATTTTACCTGCCATCGCCTCTTCCACCATCCCCGGCAGCTGCGTGCGCCCTTTCACTCCGCCGAACGCTGAGCCACGCCAGACGCGCCCCGTCACCAACTGGAATGGACGCGTTTTAATTTCCTGTCCCGCCCCCGCCACGCCAATGATAATGCTCTCGCCCCAGCCTTTATGGCAGCATTCGAGCGCCGCACGCATCACATTGACGTTACCGATACACTCAAAGCTGAAGTCCACACCACCGTCGGTAAGTTCAACAATCACCTCCTGAATCGGCTTGTCATAGTCGTCTGGATTGATGAAGTCTGTGGCTCCCATCTCACCTGCCAGTTTAAATTTCTCCGGGTTGGTATCGACAGCCAGAATACGTCCAGCTTTCGCCTGTACCGCCCCCTGAATTACCGCCAGGCCGATGCCTCCTAAACCAAAAACAGCAACGGTGTCGCCCTCTTTGACTTTCGCCGTATTATGAACGGCCCCGATCCCGGTAGTCACGCCGCAGCCAAGCAAACACACTTTGTCTAATGGCGCCTGTGGATTGACTTTTGCCAGAGAAATTTCTGCGCAAACCGTGTACTCACTGAAGGTGCTGGTGCCCATATAGTGATAAATCGGCTCGCCATTATAAGAGAAGCGCGTCGTGCCATCCGGCATCAGCCCCTTACCCTGAGTGGCGCGAACCGCCTGGCAGAGGTTAGTTTTACCGGATTTACAGAACTTACATTCGCCGCATTCAGCGGTGTAAAGTGGAATAACATGGTCACCCGGCTTCAGAGTGGTGACGCCTTCACCAACCTCAACGACCACGCCGCCACCTTCATGGCCAAGCACCGCCGGGAATACGCCTTCCGGATCGTCGCCCGAAAGCGTGAACGCATCGGTGTGGCACACGCCGGTATGGGTGATTTTGACCAGCACTTCCCCTTTTTCAGGTGGCGCCACGTCAATCTCTACAATTTTAAGCGGCTGGCCGGGGCCAAAAGCAACTGCAGCACGTGATTTCATATGTCTCTTCCTATTGCGAGTATTGTGAGGTGATCTGTTTATTTTAGATAAGCGCGAAGAAGATGGCCGATCTCAGCCATGCGCGCAGCACGCTGGTCAGGCGTGGTCTCTCCACTGACTAATTCATCTTTCAGGTGAATCTCAACCATTTCGCCCATCAGGCCGTTGGATGCGCCGCGCACGGCGGCTATTTGTTGCAGAATAGACAGGCAAGGTTCACCGGACTCAAGCGCGCGTTCCAGCGCATCAACCTGCCCACGGATCCGGCGGACGCGAGTCAGAATACGTTTTTTATCTTCAGGTGAATGCGGCATACGGCCTCCATATACTATAGGGGGGTATAGTAACAAGATGAGTGCAATTTTGAAATGAGAAAGCCGGTGGAAGATGAAATCAGGCACAGAAGAGAATCGCAATCTGGAGATGAGGCCATGCCGGAGTCGCGGGAGCAGAATAGAATGCGTGCGGGTGCCTGAGGCTTTCTGGTTTCAGGCATGAACAGGCTCCAGAAAGACGAAGGCCCCGAATTGATAACTCAACCCGAGGCCAACGCATGAACCAAATAATTCAGATGTTGGCCTCTTACTCGCTGCACGGCAAAGAGAAACAGGCTATGAAATCAAACATCTTGGTGGTGTGCCTGCTGATCGTCTGTATGACGTTAAGCCGGTTTCACTTCACCATCACGTAGCGTAAGAACCTCATACCCCTCCGCCGTCACTGCAATGGTATGTTCCCATTGCGCCGAGAGTTTCTTATCGCGGGTGACAACAGTCCAGCCGTCCTTCTTGATTTTGATCTTACTGTCCCCCTGATTCACCATCGGTTCGATGGTAAACACCATGCCTTCGCGCAGGACGACTCCGTTACCTGGCTTTCCATAGTGCAACACCTGCGGCTCTTCATGCATCTCTTTGCCGACACCGTGCCCGCAGTATTCTCTGACCACACTGTAACCATGACTTTCAACATAAGACTGAATGGCATGGCCGATGTCGCCAAGCGTGGCGCCGGGTTTGACAACCTTAATTCCCTGCCACATCGCCTCCCAGGTTTTTTTCACCAGTCGCCGCGCGAGCGGAGAAACCTCGCCGATCATATACATTTTACTGGAGTCTGCGATTAACCCGTCTTTTTCAAGTGTGATATCCACATTGACGATCATCCCCGATTTCAGATGTTCAGTCTCTTTCGGCATTCCGTGGCACACGACCTCGTTAATAGAGGTATTGAGAACATAGGGATAATCATACTGGCCTTTACTGGCTGGCCGCGAATGGAGTTGATTAACAATAAAGTCCTCGACCCGATTGTTGATCTCCATGGTCGTCACGCCTGGCTGAATAAATGCGTCGAGCATATCGAATACCGACGCCAGCAGCTTCCCTGCATGACGCTGTCTGACGAGTTCGTCAGCAGTTTTAATGGGAATTGATGGCATTGATCACCTCCAGCAAGCGGTCCGATCCCGATTTAAGCATCATCAGCTTAATTTGCTGATAGTTAAGCTCCGGGTGGAGTTCGCTCATCATGCCAAGACGGATCCAATACTCAGCCTGTGCATTCACAGAGCGCGACATGGCCTTGCTGGCATCACGGATGTCGTCATGCAGCAGGTCGGATATTTTTACGATTCCCATTTATATGTACCATTACGTTTTGTATATATATCGTATATATACAATACCATGATGTCATGCCTGTTTTCATAAATATCCGTGGCAGGATTTAATTTGTCATACAAATAGGTATAATACGGACTTCCGATGTAGACCCGTTCTCTTCACCTGCACGACGGGTCTGATTCCGTGCAGGTGCTTTATACAAAAGAAGAACCCGCCGCTGTGAACCGGCGGGTTATCTTTTTTTCATTGTCTGCTCAGCCCGCTAGCGACTCACCTCAGCGTTTTAACGGTAACCCCGCCGTCTCTTTGGCTCGTAGCACGGTCAGGAATGTAATCAATGCCGCCCCCATCACATAAAACGCCGGTGAGAATTTATCGCCCGTCGCAGTAATCAGCCAGATCGAAAACCACGGCGTGATGCCACCGAAAAACGCCACCGCAAAGTTGTAGGCGATCGACAACCCGCCATAGCGGACGCTGGTCGGAAACAGCTCAGCCATCGCCGCACTACAGGCCCCGTCGAAAGCAGCAATAAACGCGCCAAGTACCAGCATCGCCAGCACGGCAGACCACATATTCCCTTGTGCCATCAACATCATGGTCGGGTAACTGAACAGAATGAATCCGCTACACCCCGCCAGCATCAGCGGCTTACGGCCATATTTATCGGATAAATGCCCCATAAATGGCACCAGCACGGCAATCGCGAACAGACCCATTGTGGTAATCGCATAGGCGTCAAGCCGGGAAAAGTGCAGCTCAGTGGCAAGATAACCGGGCATAAACGTTTGTAACGTCCAGTGCCCTACGGCCTTCAGTACCACAAATCCAACGCAAAACAACAGCGCGCTCCATGCTTTGGTAACCGCAGAGCGCAGTGGTGCGGCTTCCGTTTTACCGGATTCAGCCACCGCGCGAAATTCCGGTGAATCCTCAAGATGTTGACGTAAATAGAGTCCCACCCACCCCAACGGTCCGGCGATTAAGAATGGGATCCGCCAGCCCCAGTCGTTCATCGTCTGCTCTCCAAGAGAAGCCGTCAGCAGAAATACCAGACCGGAGCCTGCCACAAACGCCATAAAGCCGAAGTTATCAATCCAGCAGGTGAAATAGCCGCGTCGGTGAGTGGGCGCATATTCCGCAAGGTACGTTGTCGCACCGGAGCTTTCCCCTCCGGCGGCAAATCCCTGTACCAGTCGGGTGATGACCAGCAGTACGGTCGCTGTAATGCCGATTTGGTGGTAAGTGGGCAACAGTCCCATAACGAATGTCGCGCCAGAGGTGAGGAGAATGACATTTGCCAGCACCTTCTGGCGGCCGATTCTGTCACCTAAAGAGCCGAACCATAATCCGCCCAGCGGACGCATGATAAATCCCGCGCCGAACACGGCAAACGAGGAGAGTAATGCCACGCTGGGATTGTCGGAATGGAAAAACTGCATGCCAATGATTGCCGCAAGCGTGCCGTAAAGACCAAAATCAAACCATTCGACAAAGTGACCCACACCGGTAGCCAGCAACACTTTGCGCAATTTTCGCGACACGGTCGCCTCCTGGCGGGTCGATAACTGAGAGAGAGATTGCTGAGCGGAGCGACTCATGGCGTCTCCCCTCTGCGTGAATATACCCTGTCAGAACGGATCCCTGCACTGTTTTGCATCTTCATCCCCTACGCTGCTTGCGTTAAGTGTTTCTATTATAGATATACAATTATCCTGGTGATGTTTTAACGCCCAGTTTGTTGAGTTAAAAATGTGATATCTCTCAGGGTTTACAACGAGAAAAAGCAGGTGCGGTCACATTTCGACCGTCAAAAAAGACCCTGCTTTCACAGGGTCTTTGCAGCATCAGGAGCGCTTACGCGGCATCATCCGCAAAAGCGTATTGTCCTTCCAGTAATAGTGATGCATCAGCGCAGCGGCTGCGTGAAGCGCAATGACAAAGTATCCCAGGTTTGCCAGCGTCTCATGCCAGGATTTTAACGTGTCCACGAAATCAAAATTCGCCTCAGCGGCATGGGGCATCACCATACCAAACGCAATCCAGGGATTCCCCCGGTTATACATCATCACCAGACCAATTATCGGCAGCACGATAAACAGCAGATAAATAACCAGATGCCCAAGGTGCGCCAGTCCCGTCATCATCGGCTTTGGCTTCGGAACAATCGGAGGCGTGCGAAACTTCAGTCTGAGCAGCAGCCGCGTGACCATCAAGACCAGGATGGATATCCCGCAGGAGACATGAACCATATTGAACCACGGACGATAGCTGCGCGGGAAAAATCCACGAAGTTCCATCGCACAGTAAGCCACAATGACCAGAATAAAGACCAGCCAGTGAATACCAATTTGCAGGCCAGAGTACTTATTGCTCATAACACTTCCTGAGTAAAAACAATAAAGCGTCAACATAGCGAGCTTTTGTTAAAAATTCATTAATTTTTCTTCGCTCATTATCAGACGGTTACGTTCAGGCGCAAGATGTGCAATTGCTCACACCGGTATAGTGGACTATGCCTGGAAGGGAAAACAGATTGCACTGCTAAATCCTGACAGGAGAAAACCATGAGTAAAATTGGCATTAACGGTTTTGGTCGTATTGGTCGACTGGTATTGCGTCGTTTGCTGGAAGTCAAAAGCGGAGTGGAAGTTGTCGCCATTAATGACCTGACCTCGCCTAAAATTCTTGCCTATCTGTTAAAACATGACTCCAACTATGGTCCTTTCCCGTGGAGCGTTGATTTCACCGAAGACGCTCTCATTGTCGATGGCAAAAACATCGCGGTTTATGCTGAAAAAGAGGCAAAAAACATCCCGTGGAAAGCGAAAGGTGCGGAAATCATCATCGAATGTACGGGGTTTTATACTTCCGCCGAGAAATCTCAGGCGCATATTGATGCGGGCGCAAAAAAAGTCCTCATTTCCGCGCCAGCGGGTGAGATGAAAACTATTGTTTTCAACGTCAACGATGACGCGCTGGATGCCAGCGATACAATCGTCTCCGTTGCTTCCTGTACCACTAACTGCCTCGCCCCGATGGCTAAAGCGCTGCATGAAAACTTTGGCATTAAAGTGGGTACCATGACCACCATCCACGCCTATACGGGGACACAGTCTCTGGTTGATGGCCCGCGTGGCAAGGACCTGCGGGCGTCCCGTGCGGCGGCGGAAAACATCATTCCGCATACGACTGGTGCAGCGAAAGCGATTGGCCTGGTGATCCCGGCACTCAGCGGCAAACTGAAGGGGCACGCCCAGCGCGTCCCTGTCAAAACGGGTTCCGTCACCGAGCTGGTTTCAATTCTCGATAAGAAAGTCACTGCCGAAGAGGTTAATAATGCGCTGAAAAAAGCCACAACAGATAATGCGTCATTTGGTTACACCGACGAAGAGATTGTCTCCAGCGATGTGATCGGCTCTCATTTTGGCTCCATCTTCGACGCGACGCAGACGGAAATTACGGAAGCGGGTGAACTACAACTGGTGAAAACCGTCGCCTGGTACGACAACGAGTATGGGTTCGTCACCCAGCTTGTCCGTACGCTGGAAAAATTCGTTAAACTCTGACCGCCAGGCGGAGGATACGCGTCCTCCGCAATCTCCTGCGACTCAAGGAGAAGCCATGAGCAGAAACGCATCTGTTTGGACACGGCAAGCACGGCTTTGAGATCCGTTTCCCGTTGCGATATGGCCGAAATTGATGATGAACTGGATTGCGACAAAGGTATAAACGGAGATGCCGGGCGTTTCTCACCCGGCAATGCGCGTCAGGATTGTAAATACACCACCTGGGTCTGCAAATACTCATTCAGACCATGTTTACCATCTGCGCCCCCAATGCCGGATTTACGCCAGCCAGCGTGAAAGCCCTGCATTGCTTCAAAGTTTTCACGATTAATGTAGGTTTCGCCGAATTTCAGCCCCTTGATGGCTTTCATTGCCACGTTCAGATTCTGAGTGTAAATCGAGGAGGTCAGACCGTAATCGCTGTCATTGGCCATCGCGATGGCCTCATCCAGCGTGTCAAATACCACCACAGGCAGAACCGGTCCAAATGTCTCTTCGTGCATAATGGCCATCTCCTGACGCACATCGAGCAGCAGCGTTGGCGGATAGTAATAGCCTTTACCCTCAATCGTTTTGCCACCCAGCATCACTCTGGCGCCTTCCTGTACCGCACGGGCGACTTTTTGCTCTACCCGCTCAAGGGCCGCCGCGTTAATCAACGGCCCCATCGCGATATCATTGCGCTCAGCCGGATTGCCGAACTGAACTGCTTTCATCGCTTCGCCCAGACGATTAACAAACAGATCGTAAATCCCTTTTTGGACGTAGACTCTCTCCGCACAATTACAGACCTGCCCGCTGTTAATCACCCGCGAATCTACAATGGCTTTCACCGCTAGTTCAAGGTTAGCATCATCCATGACGATGGCTGGCGCTTTCCCACCCAGCTCCAGACAGACTTTGGTGATGTTCTTCGCTGCCGTCGCCATAATTTTCTCACCCGCCGCGACGCTGCCCGTCATGCTGACCATCGCCACTTTTGGATTTCCAGCCAGCTCCTGACCCACCGTTTCACCGCGTCCCAGGACCAGATTAAACACTCCGCGTGGTAACCCGATGTCATCAACAATTTTGGCGAAGGCAATGGCGTTATTTGGCGTGAATTCACTTGGCTTAATGACGATGGTGTTGCCGGTCAACAGCGCGGGGGCCAGTTTGCGGGCAATGAGGAAGAACGGGAAATTCCACGGCAGGATCCCGGTGGTTACGCCGAGTGCCCGCTTAAACAGGAGAATGTTTTCTCCCGGACGGTCGCTTTGCAGGATTTCCCCTTCATATCGACGCGCCCATTCGGCCATATAGTCGAGGTAGTCTGCGGTAAAAGCGACTTCAACCTCAGCCAATTGCTGAGTTTTCCCACCTTCCTCCACGATCAGCGCGCTGATTTCATTCGCCCGTTCACGAATCCCGGCAGAGATCTTGCGTAGCCAACTGGCGCGTTCAATAGCCGGAAGCGCTTCCCATGCAACCTGTGCGCGTTCAGCTGCGTCAATGGCCTTCCGCGCATCCTCCGCCCGCCCCTCCGGAATGCGCGAAATCACCTCTTCCGTTGCCGGATTGATAACGTCGATCCAGGCGTCATCGTGCCAGCTCACAAACTGACCATCAATATACATAGGATGTTGTACGGGTACTGACATGGGCGACTCCTGTGATTGAAATGTTTTTAACAAGTAAAATCATTGTTAATTAATAGCAATCATGTCAGCGCAAAATCCCCTGCAATACAGATTATGTGAAGTGGTTCATAAAAGTGCGCACCAGGTGTGTCGGGAGCGAATAAGAACAGCAGGCGTGAATGCCCGTTTGGGAAAAAACCTTCGCAAACGGGCAAAAGTTAGCGTAAAGAGCGACTCGCCAGCGCAGCAATCAATTCAGCGTCACTTTTCAGGATTTGCCAGGCGACCTCAACATCATGCGGGAAATCCACATGGATAATAAAATCACGGCCCCGTGGCCCATAACCGGTTTCATCATCCCGCAGTCGTGGCACTTCACCCGCGATCAGCGAGAGATAGCGATCGACAGACCACACGCCATTATCTGCCCCGACAAACTCAACGCCCTCTTCCCCGTTGCTCAGTTCCGGAATAAACCCCGGGAAGCTCAGCCAGCGTGGCGCGTCGGGATCGTCGCAGGTGACCCTGCGAAACGTGGCTACCGTACGCCGCTGCATCGTCGGATCCTGCACAATAATCGCTGTATTGAGCGTCCCGGCCGCCTGAGCGATCAGCGCGCAGCTAAAACGCGCATTCTCACCGCAGTTGGTGGAGCGATCTTCCACCCAGATTTTCTCTCCGGGGATTTGCCAGAACTGCTGAGCGATATCCGCAAGAATGGCCGCTTCGGCCCGTCCGGTCGTCCGAATCGTGTTGTAGCGTGGATGGCTGGCAATGGCACCGTACAGAAACGTCGTGGAATGGCCAATGCCACCGCTAATCAACAACGGAATTTGCTGCACTTTAGCAATCTGACAGGCAGCCTCGATGGTTGGGATCACCGCATTTCCGGCCAGAATTACGCAGTCTGCCGGATAAGGCGCTTCACCGGAAAAATCATCCTGCGCCAGCCACCGACCGACGGTGTTTATTGCCTTAATGGTGGTATCGGAAAGTGTCGGAAACTGTCTCATGTTCATGGTTCCTCCTCTTTGTTCCTTGCAGAGTACCTGACGCCATTGCGATAACCAGTAGATCTCTCTGAAAGGTTGTAAGTTTATTTTCCGTATTTTAGTCAGAGAAGTGAAATAACCAGAAACATCTAAAAACCGCCCGGTTGCACCTGTAGATTATCCTGTCTACTTGTCCATCGTTAAAGCTTTTACGGCACATTTACCTGTTTCAAAGAGTATATCTCTGCTAAATGGCGGCTTATTTACGCCATTTTATTCGCATAAGACTTGTCAAATGTTACAAGTAAACCTAGGTTGATTAACAATTTAACAACTTATTTAACGCAACAGGTTGCACCTTATCGCCTGCCAGGTGCCACCTGGCGCTTATTTCACTGCCGAGGCTATTTCCCATGACAACGCAAGAAAGTAGTACTGCGATTCTGAAAAAAAACAAAAAGGTGCTTATTGCCAGTCTGACAGGCAGTGCAATCGAGTGGTTCGACTATTTTTTATACGGCACTGCGGCGGCACTGGTTTTTAATAAAATCTTCTTTCCGATGGTTGATCCTGTTATTGGCCTTATCCTCTCCTATCTCTCTTTTTCTCTGACCTTTTTTATCCGTCCCATTGGTGGCGTTATTTTTGCCCATATCGGCGATCGCATTGGGCGCAAGAAAACGCTGGTGCTAACGCTCTCCCTGATGGGCGGAGCAACCGTCATGATCGGCTTACTCCCCACCTACGAGATGATAGGCATCTGGGCGCCTGTTCTGCTTATTTTGATGCGCATTATCCAGGGGATGGGGATTGGTGGCGAATGGGGCGGCGCGCTGCTGCTGGCCTATGAATATGCGCCGGAAAAACGCAAGGGTTTCTTCGGCAGCATCCCGCAAGCGGGCGTCACCATCGGTATGCTGATGGCAACATTTATTGTCTCGCTGATGACGCTGTTCAGTGAAGAAGATTTTCTCTCCTGGGGATGGCGTATTCCGTTTTTGCTAAGCTCTGTCCTGGTCCTGCTTGGGCTGTGGATCCGCCGGGATATAGATGAAACACCGGACTTTAAAAAAGTGAAGCAGTCCGGCCAGGTCGCCAAAGCGCCGCTGCGTGACACACTGACCCATCACTGGCGTGAAGTGTTGATAGCCGCCGGGCTGAAGGTGGTTGAAACGGCTCCCTTCTATATCTTCTCCACCTTTGTGGTCAGCTACGCCACCACGACGCTGGCCTACCAGAAATCTCAGGTTCTGGAAGCCGTGACCATTGGCGCGCTGATAGCAACGGTGATGATCCCTTTAATGGGGCTGCTGTCGGATAAAATTGGCCGCAAGCGGATGTACGCCATCAGCGTATTTGCCCTTGGACTGTTTATCGTCCCCTGGTTTCTGCTGTTAAATACCGGCACCAGCTGGGGCATTATGCTGGCGACGGTGGTGATGTTCGGCATACTGTGGGCACCGATTACGGCGGTTCTGGGGACGCTCTGTTCAGAGATTTTCAGCGCCAATGTTCGCTATACCGGGATTACGCTCGGTTACCAGATTGGCGCAGCGCTGGCCGGGGGGACGGCCCCACTGATTGCAACCGGCTTACTGGCAAAATATGACGGTGACTGGGTGCCGGTGGCGTGGTATCTCATCACAACCGTCGTAATTTCGCTGGTGGCCATTTTCTTCGCCAGTCGCGTCAAACGGACATCGATAATCAACGCCCAGCCTGGCGAGTTGTAATCCTCGTCAGCGCGGGTGGAACCTGATATCCACCGTTGGCCCGGTAACGCTGCGTTTACCGGGCCACGCGGTTAGCCGCTAATCTGCTCCATCGCCTGCAAAATGCGTTTATCCGAGATGGGATACGGCGTCCCCAGCTGTTGTGCAAAGTAGCTGACCCGCAGCTCCTCAATCATCCAGCGGATCGCTTTGACCTCTTCATCTTCACGACGCGCAGGCGGCAGTTTGTTAATCCACTGCTGCCATGCCTGCTGCACGCTTTCAACTTTCAGCATCTGAGCCCGATCGCGATGCGGATCGATAGCCAGTTTCTCCAGGCGTTTTTCAATCGCCTGCAGATAGCGCAGCGTATCGCCGAGACGTTTGAAACCGTTGCCGGTGACAAAACCCCGGTACACCAGCCCGCTCATTTGCGCTTTGATGTCCGAAAGACCCAGCGCCATCGTCATATCCACCCGCCCTTTCAGACGTTTGTTGATATTGAACACGGCGGTGAGGATCTGCTCAACCTGCTTCGCGATATCGACAACGGTATCGTTCAGCCCGGCGCGTACTTTTTCATGCAGCGCGGTGAAGCCCTCTTCGGTCCACACCGGCCC
This sequence comes from Citrobacter amalonaticus, assembly GCF_002918555.1. GTDB lineage: Bacteria > Pseudomonadota > Gammaproteobacteria > Enterobacterales > Enterobacteriaceae > Citrobacter_C > Citrobacter_C amalonaticus_A. The sequence continues at coordinate 144,657 of NZ_PQMB01000006.1, read as the reverse complement.
CCCGTTGGCGTCAATGAGCTGGTCAACCCCACAGGAGATGCAGTCGTCTATCAGCTCCAGCACCTTACCATAAGGGTTAAAATAGAGACCCAGCTTGGCTTTATTCGGCAGCTTCTCGTGCAGATATTTGATCGGCGAGGGAATATTCAACAACAGCAGACGGCGTAATCCACACCACATCGCCTGCTGCTGTTCCAGTGGATTATCAAACAGCTTAATGGCGACGCTGTCGCGTTCGTCCACCAGCGCTGGCCACGCTTTCACCTTGTAGTTGCCACGTTTCTGCTCGTAGCTTTCCGGTAACTGACCAAAGCTCCAGATATGCAGCCCGCTCTGCTCAATACCATCATCGGCCACCGCGGAGAGCGTTTCCTGCACTTTACCCTTCAGCACATCTTTCAGATCCTGCAGGGAACGCCCTTCCTGCAGTTTCTTATGCTTGTCGTCTGTTACGCGGAACGTTATTTTCAGATGATCGGGTACCTGATCCCAGTGCCAGTCTTCACGGTCAACCGTCACACCGGTCATCCGACGCAGTTCGCGCTCCAGCGCATCCAGCAACGGCAATTCCAGCGGCGTCACGCGGCCTAAAAACGCTTCGGCATAGTTGGGCGCAGGAACAAAGTTGCGCCGAACCGGCTTCGGCAGCGATTTAATCAGCGCAATCACCAGTTCACGACGCAGCCCGGGGATCTGCCATTCAAACCCACTCTCCTCTACCTGATTCAGCAACGGCAGCGGAATGTGGACGGTGACGCCATCAGCATCCGCCCCTGGCTCAAACTGGTAGCTCAGGCGCAGCTTCAGGTTGCCCTGATGCCAGAAGTTTGGGTAATCCAGCTTGCTGATTTTTTCTGCGCCCTCTTTGATGAGCATACTCTTTTCAAAGTTGAGCAGATCCGGCGTTTCGCGACCGACCTTCTTCCACCAGCTGTCAAAGTGGCGGGCGGAAATGACGTCATGGCTGATGCGCTGGTCGTAGAACTCAAACAACGCTTCGTCGTCCACCAGAATGTCGCGACGGCGTGACTTGTGTTCCAGCTCCTCGACCTCTGCGCGCAGCTTCAGGTTTTCGCGGAAGAACGCGTGGCGCGTCTGCCAGTCGCCTTCGACCAGCGCATGGCGGATAAACAGCTCGCGGCACAGCGCCGGATCGATGGGGCTGTAGTTTACTTTACGCGCCGCGACAATCGGCAGACCGTAAACGGTCACCTTTTCCGTCGCCATCACGGCACCCTGCGCCCGCTCCCAGTGCGGCTCACTGTAAGAACGCTTAATCAGATGCTGAGCGACTGGCTCGACCCATTCGGGATCGATGCGGGCGGCAATCCGTCCCCACAGACGGCTGGTTTCCACCAGTTCCGCGACCATCGTCCACTTCGGCGGCTTTTTGAATAAACCAGACCCCGGGAAGATGGAGAAGCGTGCGTTGCGCGCGCCGGTAAACTCCTGCTTATCAGCATCTTTCATACCGATATGCGACAGCAGCCCGGTCAGCAACGCAATATGAATTTCGCGATACTCTGCCGGCTCGCTGTTCACCGGGATCCCCAGCTCTTTCACCACCTGGCGCAGCTGGGTATAGATATCCTGCCACTCGCGCACCCGAAGATAGTTCAGGTAGTCCGTCCGGCAGAGGCGGCGAAAAGCATTTGAAGAGAGCGCTTTCTGCTGCTCGCCGAGGTAGTTCCACAGGTTTACAAATGCAAGAAAATCGGATTCTTTATCGTGGAAGCGACGATGTTTTTCGTCGGATGCCTGCTGCTTATCCACGGGACGCTCGCGCGGATCCTGAATAGAGAGCGCTGAAGTGATGATCATCGCCTCGCGCACGCAGCCGTGCTTCTGTGCCTCCAGCACCATTCTCGCCAGGCGTGGATCCACGGGCAGTTGAGACAACTGCCTTCCCTGTGGCGTCAGCTTGTAAGCCGTCTGCTGCTCATCGGTAGTAATCGCCCCCAGCTCTTCCAGCAGGCGTACACCATCCTGGATGTTGCGCTTGTCCGGCGCTTCGACAAACGGGAATGCGGCGATATCGCCAAGTCCCAGCGCGGTCATCTGCAAAATAACGGACGCCAGGTTAGTACGTAAAATCTCCGGATCGGTAAACTCCGGGCGTGACAGGAAATCATCTTCTGAATAAAGACGAATACAGATCCCCTCTGACACACGTCCACAGCGCCCTTTGCGCTGGTTTGCCGAGGCCTGCGAAACCGGCTCAATAGGCAGGCGTTGTACTTTGGTGCGATAGCTGTAGCGGCTGATGCGCGCCGTACCGGGATCGATAACATACTTGATGCCGGGCACCGTGAGCGAGGTTTCCGCCACGTTAGTCGCCAGCACAATACGGCGTCCGCTGTGGGACTGGAAGACGCGGTTCTGTTCGCTGTTTGAGAGCCGCGCATACAGCGGCAGCACTTCGGTATGGCGTAAATTGAGCTTAGTGAGCGCATCGGCAGTATCACGAATTTCGCGCTCTCCGCTCAGAAAAATCAGAATATCGCCGGGGCTTTCGCGTCCCAGCTCATCCACCGCGTCGAAAATCGCCTGCAGCTGATCGCGTTCGGTATCGTCCGCCTCTTCAACGATTGGGCGATAGCGCACTTCCACCGGATACGTGCGCCCGGAAACCTCAATAATCGGCGCGTTGTTGAAGTGACGAGAAAAACGCTCCGGATCGATGGTCGCCGAAGTGATAATAATTTTCAGATCCGGGCGACGCGGAAGCAATTCTTTCAGGTAACCCAGCAAAAAATCAATATTCAGACTGCGTTCATGCGCTTCATCAATGATGATGGTGTCATACTGCATCAGCAGCCTGTCCTGCTGAATTTCAGCCAGCAGAATTCCATCGGTCATCAGCTTGACCATCGTATTATCGCTGACGCGATCGCTGAAACGGACTTTATACCCGATGCAGCCGCCCGGCTCCGTTTGCAGCTCTTCGGCAATACGGTTAGCGACGGTACGTGCCGCCAGACGACGTGGCTGAGTGTGGCCAATCAGCCCCTTCAGCCCGCGCCCCAGCTCCATACAGATTTTAGGCAGCTGGGTGGTTTTCCCTGACCCCGTTTCCCCGGCGACAATCACCACCTGGTTATCGCGTATCGCTTCCAGGATATCCTGCTTTTTCTGGCTGACAGGCAGATTTTCCGGGTATGTTATCTCTGGTCGGGCCGCTTCGCGTAGCACGACTTTACCGGCTGCCTGGGCAATCTCTTTCGCCATATCCTGGTAAATGGCCTGTTGTGCATCAGGATTTTTAACCTTCTTCACGCCGTGTAAACGACGGGCAAAACGCTGCCGGTCGCGCAGCATCAGCGAACTCAGCTGTTGTTGCAGGGAGTGGAAAGTCAATTTTTGTTGTTCTGTCATAGCGTTAGAAGGCAGTGCTCTGCCTGGTTAAATCTCTTTTAAATGATGGATATAGAGTACCACATCAGCGCATTTTTTGTGTTGTTCAATAAATTCGAACATAGACTTCGATATATTGCGCTATCTCTGCGACAGGATTGTGAATAGAGTGTCAACAAGCAACGGGGCAATGCCCATTCAAACACACACAAGGAAACACCCATGAGCAAGGTATTAGTCCTCAAATCCAGTATTCTGGCAGGGTACTCTCAGTCTGGTCAGTTGTCTGATTATTTTGTTGAACAGTGGCGTGAAAAGCACTCCGCTGATGAAATTACCGTTCGTGACCTGGCAGCGAACCCAATCCCGGTGCTGGATGGCGAGCTGGTGGGTGCTCTGCGTCCGGGCGACGCCGCGTTGACACCGCGTCAACAGGAAGCGCTGACGCTTTCCGATGAGCTGATCGCAGAACTGAAAGCACATGACGTCATTGTGATTGCCGCGCCGATGTATAACTTTAACATCCCAACGCAGCTGAAAAATTACTTCGACCTGATTGCCCGTGCCGGCGTCACCTTCCGTTACACCGAAAAGGGTCCGGAAGGTCTGGTGACCGGGAAACGTGCGGTCATCCTCTCCAGCCGTGGCGGTATTCACAAAGATACCCCGACTGACTTGATCGCCCCATACCTGAAAGTCTTCCTCGGCTTTATCGGCATTACCGATGTGAACTTCGTCTTCGCCGAAGGGATTGCTTACGGTCCGGAAGTGGCTGCCAAAGCCCAGACTGACGCAAAAGCAGCGATTGACAGCGTGGTTGCAGCATAAGATTTTTACCTCCCGCATCGGCGGGAGGTTGTTTTACGATTTCTGATAAATCAGATATCCCACCACACCGTTACTCTTCCCATCTTTTGGGTGATTGACCCCATCGGTGACTTCCACGCAGGGAAAGTCAAACGGGGAAACATTCTCAATACAAGCCACGTTGACGCCATATTGTTGCGGATTAGAACGACGCTGGTGAAAAGTATAAATTCCGCATTGTGAGCAAAAATAGTGCTTCGCCTCTCCGGTGTTAAACCGGTATTCGGTCAGCTTGTCGCGTCCACGGGTAACCTCGATTCCCGATAATGCGGCGGAAACGGCTACCGCCCCACGCATACGACAAAATGAGCAGTTACACCGACGAATGGTATTAAATCCATCGCTTAACCGGACAGTAAAAGCGACGGCCCCACAGTGACATTGTGCAGCGAGTTTTTCAGTCATCATCCCCCCGGTTTATGCTTTTTGCGCGATACCATCCAGTATCGCCAGAATATCTTCAGTAAGAATAAGATCGCCTGCGGCCATATTTTCATGCAGATGCGTTACCGACGACGTTCCCGGTATCAATAAAATATTCGCCGAACGGTGCAGCAACCAGGCAAGCGCCACCTGCAAAGGCGTGGCGTTCAGTCTGACGGCAACGTCACTGAGCGTTGATGACTGCAAAGGCGTAAACCCGCCCAGCGGGAAGAACGGCACATAGGCAATACCGTCTTTTGCCAGGGCATCAATTAAGGCATCGTCCCGACGGTGAGCGATGTTGTACTCGTTCTGCACACAGACTATCTCTGCAAGAGTCCGCGCCTGGGCGACCTGGTTTGCCGTCACGTTACTCAGGCCGATATGTTTGACCAGCCCCTGCTGCTGAAGCCCGGCAAGTACGGTGATACTTTCCTCAATGGATCCCTCCTGCGGCCCGTGCCCATTGCCATACATGACGCGCAAGTTGACAACGTCCAGCACATCAAGTCCAAGATTGCGCAGGTTATCGTGGACCGCTTGTTTCAGTTCCGCAGGGGAGAATGCCGGTAGCCATGAGGCATCGTCCCCTCGACGGGCGCCAATCTTAGTAACAATGACCAGATCGTCAGGATAAGGATGCAGCGCTTCCCGAATAATTTGGTTAGTAACGTGCGGGCCATAAAAATCGCTGGTATCAATATGATTAACGCCCAGCGCCAGCGCCTCCCGAAGTACCGTCAGCGCGACATGACGATCCTTCGGCGGACCAAATACGCCCGGCCCCGCCAGCTGCATTGCCCCGTAACCTAAGCGTTTTACCTGTCGGGAACCGAGAGAAAAAGTCTCAGTTTGAACATGACTCACCATAACCGCACCTCTTGCTGAATTTCGCTCTGAAGATGACAGTATAGAAAGTTACCCGGCCAATTATCTCGCGTAATCCGACAAAACGGCAAAACGCAGGCGCGCGCCTTAATGGAATAACAGCAGAATCAACCAGCTCAGCCACAGGAGGACAATCCAGTAAAGCGTGCGTCGGAACTGTTTAAGCGCCCCTTGCTGGCGTTGTGTAAACGTTAACGCCTGGAGTTTTTCACGCTGCCAGATAGAGCAAAGCGCGGCCCCGGCACGTGCATTGTTTTCTTCGTTGATGACGGAAAAATACTGTACATCAAGCCAAAGCCGCCAGCAGCTCAACCAGATAACACCACCGATCATCGCCATTGCCATGCGAACGATCCCCGGCTGGGCGGCAATGAGAACCCATGCCAGCGGAGGGAGAGTAAAAAGTAAAAAGAAACGCCAGCTTTTCAGCGTTTGCATCAGCAAGTGGGACTGTATAACGCTCGTTTTAGTTACACCGTCACTTTCATTTTCCATCGTTGTAACTGCTCCAGATGTTCAGATGTAAAAACCACCTGTGGTCGCGCCTGACGGATTTGGTCAATAGCCCCCTCCACGCTCAGCGCGGGATAACGCTGCAAAAGCCAGGCCGCAGCCACTAACGCGCTGCGTGATAATCCCAGCGCGCAGTGAATCAGCACGCTGCCATGCTTAACACGCAGTTTCTCCAGCACATCCACCGCCCGGGAAAGCGTGGCGTCGTCCGGATTGACCAGATCCAGCATGGGGACACAGTAATACGCAACACCTTGTGAGGCACGGGAACGGGAAAACTCACTGGTCAGATCCAGCACCGCCTGTTGCCCGACAGGCGTATGCGGATACATGCCTAAAAAAAGGCCATCAGCCAGAGGGCTAACCGCCGGTAAATGGCGGCTGTAGCGGCGCACAGAGAGCATCATCCCTGCTCGCCAGGGGAACAGCAGCCACCAGGCAGCAGGCGTTAGCCGCCCGGTCTTGTCCTTTTGTAATGCCTCAACGCCGAGCGCCCCATAGGCCAGCGTCACAATTATCAGCGCCAGCGTCGGCCACCACAGCCAGGTCGTCAGACACGTTCCAGCCAGACAGATCGCCGCACCACACAGATATCGACCCGCCAGCACCTTCCGTTTACCAGAGGCAAGACACCCGCGCCATCCCCCCTGTTCCGGCACCAGCCAGTCTATGACCATACCAACCGCCAGACCGCTGATGACATCAATAAAATGGTGCTGCCAGGTCGTCAGAACCGATACGGCAATCAGTAAAAACCAGCCGCCGTTTAATCTCTGCCATCTGCCCGTCAGATGACGGTGGAAATGCCGCCACAGCAGCCAGCATAAAATAATATGCAACGACGGTGACTGATTGTACGGCAAATCGAACTGCTCAAGCTGACCAAACAGCCAGCCTGCCAGACCGGCGATCTCCGGTCTGGTGAAGGTAAATTGCAGGGGAAACAGCAAGAAGCCGATGCAGGCAATCAGTGAAGCCAGCACTAATTTGCAAACCAGCCGCCGCTGTTCCTCCAGTGTTGTGCAGACAAACAGCGACACGCCGTACAGCAGATCCAGACTCCAGTAGGGAATGATGGTCAGCGGCACAAAAGGAATATGCCGCTCCCACTCAAAAACCAGACTGCCGATGTTATCTCGCCCGGCGGTAAACTGATTAACCTGCCCATAGGTTAAAAAGAAAAACGGGGCCAGCAGCAGCAGCCACCCCATTCCTTGCAGATAAACAGTACGTCGGGAGGTCATGATGCGCGACGTACCGCCATAGAAACAGTAAAAATTCCCCACTCATCAATCAGTTGAGTGCATTTATCGAACCCTGCCTCCCGCACCAGAGCATCCATTTCACCCTGCGTACGCACGCGCATCACCCAGGCTTTGCCATCTTTATGGCTGGTAAGGGACCAGGCGATTGTTTTTAGTTGAGGATGCCAGGGCTGCCCGGTATAGATCAGAATGCCTCCCGGCTCAATGGCGTCTGCCAGACCGGCAAGCGAATTTTTCACTAACGTATTTTCCGGGAACAATTCGTACAGCCCGGAGACAATCCCCAGCGTTGGACTAGGTTGCAGCGCGGCCAGCTCCTGGCGATTGAAAGCATCTCCTCGTTCAAAGCGGGCGCGTTCGGCCATGCCGCGACTGGCGATCATCTCCTGTCCTTTCGAGACATTCAGCTCACTGTAGTCACGCAGCAGGATCTCACTCACCGCCGCTTCTCCCTCCAGCGCATCGAGCACATACCGCCCGTGACCGGCGGCGATATCGACCACCCGCACCGGTGTTCCCTGCTCTGCAAGTTTAGCCACCGCCTGCTGAATCAACAGCTGCAGGTGGTTTTTGCGCTGACGGATCCCTTTCCAGCCAACGCTGTTGAGATAGTTTTTGTCAATCAGACGCCCCAGGGCGCTGCTGCCCTGCGGCTGATTGCGATAGACATAATCGAGCGTGCTGCCGGAATCAAATCCTGTATCAAATCCCAGGCGTACGCCCGCGGACTGTGTTCCCAGCATCTTCATACCATAGCGCAAGCCACGGTATGCGATATCGTCCAGCGAGTAAGGTTCAGGCCCACCGCTTAACATCCGCCAGGTATCCGCCCCCGGACTCCAGCGGTCTTCGTTGCTATAGTCAAAACGCTGGAGTGGCGTGGCGTAAAGCGTATCAATAAATTCGCGCATTTTATCGAACGCCAGATGCCTCTCTTTTTCGCCCAGGGTATCGTGATAAAACCCCGGCAACACGTGCAGCTCCTTCTGCGGGTTGCGCAATCGTTGGTAGAAGTCGATCTGCGGCTGGCGGTGTACGACGTAATCCTCCCCGGAAACCAACATCTGTACGGGTAAGGTTATTGCGCTGGCATCGCTGACGATTCTCTCTGCCGTTTTGTAGAGATCGAGCAGGATATTGACCGCTATCGGACGTGTAATGAGGGGATCCTGATTGAAACTCGCCACCCGCGCCGGGTCGTGGGTCAGATACTTGCCCTTCACGTAAGAGTTAACGAAAAAGAGTCCGCGAAGTCGGTGCATCAATGCCAGACCTGGACGCGCAAACGGTACGTAAAGTTTGACCTTAAACGCCGGTGACGCCAGAACCAGACCTCGAATGGTCGGGGCATAATCATGTGCCCAGGTTGCTGCCAGCACCGCGCCGACGCTTTGCGCCACAACCACGACATCCTCCATGGCGGCCTGACTATCGGTTGCCGCAAAACGGACAAACTCGTCCACATCCTGAACCGAGCGAGCCAGCGAGGGGCTATAGCCACGCTGACCCGGTGAACGCCCGTGACCGCGCGCATCCCATGCGTAAAAGGCCGTGTCCGGCATCGCCAGTTCATCGACGATATGTTGCAGACGACCAGAATGTTCATGCCCTCGATGGAACAGGACAATCACTTTCGGCGTAGCCCCTGCCGACGTTGTGGGCCAGCAACGATAAAACAGCTCGGTGTTGTCACTGGTCAGAAATTTCCGTTCTTCAGGCGTCCTTATATTCATCATGAGGATGATTTCCTGTTGTTTGTTGTGAAAGCGCCAGCAACTGGCGCTTCAGATCGTCCATAAAAAATTTTTTATCGGAATGAGAACTCAGCGCATGTCCAACCGTGACGTCGATGAACAACGGAAGCGGAATGCGATTCCCCTTTGCCATCACCTGCTCTGTGCCCCGTAGCCAGACGGGAATAATCGGTACTTCTGGCACATGTTGACTCAGATACCACACCCCTGATTTCAGCGGCGAAAGTATCCCCGGCTCGCCGCGCGTACCTTCCGGAAAGAGAATGAGTGTTTTCCCCTCGCGCAATGCCTGTTCGCATAGCGCCAACGGATTAGCGTCTCCCCCTTTACGCGAAACGGGGATAATGTTGAGAATATTGAGCGCAAACCACGCCATGTATTTATTACGCAAAAAATAATCTGCCGCAGCGACCGGGTGCACTTCAGCCTGGCGGCATAGCGGAAAGAGAGACAGCAGCGCAAAAACATCCATATGACTGTTGTGATTCGCCACCACGATCGCCGGGCCGCTTTTTGGCAGCCGCTCACGATGTTTAACGCGCAGCCCCAGCCACAGCCAGATGACCGGCCAGACGATGCACAGCGCGAATAATGTTCGAAGGATACGTGTCATCATAGGTTAGTAGCAGAAGTAACGGATGAAATGGAAGAAGACTGGCGCAGTGAAGATCAGCGAATCCAGCCGGTCGAGGATGCCGCCATGCCCGGGCAGCAGCGTACCGCTGTCCTTGACGCCGATATCGCGCTTGATGGCGGACATCACGACATCGCCGCAAAATCCGGTTATGCCAATCATGACACCCGCCAACAGCGCCATCGGCCAGGTTAGCGGTGTCAGTAATGGCCCCAGGGCTGTTGCCACCAGCGCCGTTGTGGCTATGCCGCCCAGCAGTCCCGCCAGCGTTTTATTCGGGCTGACCTTCGGGGTGACTCTTATACGACCAAGCGATTTGCCCCACAGGTATTGGGCGATGTCGTTAAACTCGGTCAGCCCCACCAGGAACAGCACCAGCAGAGCGCCGGTCTGTAGCCCATCCGCAGGTAATACCAGTAAAAAAGCGACATGGCTGAAGGCAAACACGGTCGTCATCAGACTCCAGTGGAGCTGAGACGCGGTACGTAAAAAGCCCTGCGTATCGCCTGCAATGACCATCCGCGCCGGCAAAAACAGAAAAACATAAACGGGAATAAACACCACAAACATGCCGTACCAGCCAATCCCAATCAGCCAGTAATTACTGGGGATGGCAATAAACATCCACAGCAGCGGCATACGGTCAGATTGTCGCGATGGCACCAGCGTCAGAAACTCTTTTAGCGCCATAAAGCTGACCAGTGCGAAAAAAGTCAACGCCAGCCAGTGAGGACTGAGCATCGCCAGCGAAAACAGCACCACGATCGCCCACCAGGTACGAATGCGGAGCGTCAGCTCCCGCCAGTCTTTATCAGGGCGCAGCAGTACCAGCAATCCATTCACTACCGTCGCCGCCAGCAGCACGACAAAAATTGCCGCGAGGGATTTTTCCAGGAGCATCATTTCCCCCCCTCATCCCGTAAGGCGCTGCGACAGCGGTTAATCACCGTCCACAACAGCAATACGGTAGCGCCCCACCAAACGGCGTTATTCCATTGCACGAGCTGTGGCCAGATTGCCAGCGCCAGGCCCCAGGCACCAAAAAACAGCGCCCGGTCGCTTTTCCCTAACGGCCCGGCATAGCTTCGTATGCCGTTAATGGTTTGCGCCAGCACGCCGCAAAACTCTGTCATTGCCGCACAAAACAGCATGATCAGCACCAGCGGCACATGACTATTCGGGAGCATCAGGAAAGGCAGATAAAGTGCGATGTCAGAGAGCACATCCCCCGTTTCGTTAAGAATGGCCCCGAGACGTGATTTTTGATGGCATTCACGTGCCAGCATGCCATCCAGCGCATTGAGCGCCATACGCACAAACAGCACGATGGGAAGAAGAATGAACAGGCCAGGATGGGGGAAAACCATTAACACCGCACCGGTGATAAAAGAGAGGACCATTGCCGCAAGCGTGATGTGGTTAGCGGTCACCCGGTGTTTATAGAGCCAGAACATCAGTGGGCGCAAAAGCGCCTGAAAAGCGGGCTTTATCTGATAAAGCGTCATCATCATTCCCTGATAATCTATCAACGACCTTCATAGTGCACCAATCAACCACACCGTGACCAATGCTTTTCATCGCTGTAAGAAAAATCAGATTTTATCGGGCTGCGACACGCTTATTTTTTCAACCATTTCCCGTTAAGCCCCTGCACATACTCACCGGGTTTGGCGCGCATCACCAGTTTTTGCCCGGCCATCTTCGCCACTTCATCCACCGGGATATGATTGCTTTGTGCCAGTTGTTGATAGCTCTCAGCACGCGCTTTATTAATCTCACTCACCAGCGCTTGCGTTTGTGCATCGGTTTTCAATGCTACCAGATAGCCATTGAGCGTCTCCCCGACGCGCCCTTGCGTTCTTGCTTCATTCAGGGTCAGCGCCATGACGTTACCGCTGAGTAAACTCAACATCAGTACTGCGGCTTTTAGCTGTTTGCTCATCATGACCTCAGAATAAGTCGCTGCGTGATTTGAGTAAGCTTTCGACGTCTTTATCCACTTTAATATGAATTTCATGCTCAATTTTGACGTTCATATTGATGGTGATCGGTTCTTTCGGCGCGGCGACTTCAATACGTGGCGTACAGCCACTCAGGAAAGCAACCGGAAGCAGCGCCAGCATGGCAATCATTATTTTCATTGTGGATCCTCACATTCCTTGCCTTCCAGGCAACGAGTCTCTGGCAACGACGTGTTTTGTTCAAGCCATGCCTGTAAATTGTCGCCAAAACGCAAACTGCGCCACAGCGTAAAGACGTTCTCTTCATGGGTATAGTTCAGGTTTACCGTACCGACCTTACCGTCCACGTGGCTGTTGCCGCCGATCGTCGCCTGCATCGTTAACACACCCAGATTATCTAAATTAATTTTGGTCCACGAATGGGCGATCTCCATATAACGCAACCAGTTAATGGCCGCCCCTGCGGCCATATTATCTTTGACGACCGCATCAGCCGTATCTTTATCAATGCGCAACGTCATTGGCCCCGGGTTGGTCAACCAGCCATCTTTAATAATCCATTTTTCATTATTCAGCCAAAGTGGCAATGCCCCGCTAACCGGCCCCGACATGGCAAACTGTTTTGGATTCACGGCGCTGATAAGCTCGCTGGAAGAGATATTCTGCACCCGCAGGAGCGCCGGATCGTGCTGCGGCATGCGTAACTGCTGCATTATCACTTTCCCTCCCAAAACATCCACACTGACATCCGTCAGTAACAGAGGGGTCTCTTCACTCCACGGATAGCGGCCCTGCAGATCTGCGGTGATATTTCTCGCCGTCACCTGATTGACCACTTCCGCAATGCGTAAAGAGACCGGGCCGCGCGTGCCCAGTTGCCACGCGCCGTCACTGAAACGAAACGGCAACACAAAATCGACGCCATTGATCTGATTATCAGGCATCCAGGCACTGCCGCCTTTCAGCACACCGTGTCCGCCCGCTTCAAATCCCTGATCCTGCGCCGCTGAAAATGCGACCTGGGCATACAGCTGACCTTCACGCAGATTCATCTTCCAGTCAGGCGGCACAAGGGGCTGAAATACGCTTAGCGACTGCTTAGGCCACCAGGCCTGACCGCGCAAACGAATTCCGTCCCAGCGTCCGTTCAACTGTATAGGGCCTATTGCTCCGGCGTGAAGATTCCCCTTGAACTGGAAAAGGGTCGGGTCACTACCGTCAACGCTAAATTTCAGCGTTGACGGCGGAAGCACGCTCCCCCCGGTAAACAACGTGTTTCCCGCATCCAGCGACAGCGCGCCGCTAAATTTAGGATGTTCCGCATCACGCAGCCAGACAATCGGTTCATCCAGCACCAGGCGCGGCGCGTCAACCTTCATGCTACCGTACTGGAGCTGATCAAAGCCGGTGGACAAGTCAGTCAGCGTGATGGTGTTGTCATGCCATTCCCCCGTTCCGGCGACATCCCAGCGGGTATGCATCGGCGTAAAGCCCCCGGTCCCCCAGTAACGCCACTCCCAGCGGCCGGCGTCGGGGAGAAAATCATTTGCCTGACCATCCAGATGCAAAACGAAATCGCCCATCTTATTTTCATGCGCCCGCAAAATGGCCTGCAAACGACCATCCACTCCGCGCTGCGTGACTTTAACGCCCGCCAGCGGCCAGCGAATTTCATCAATATCCAGAGAGTCGATAACCCGCCCACGGGAGCGGAGCAATGCGCCAGGCTCGAAGGCCAGCGTCGGGTCAACGAGACTTCCGGTGAGTCTGGCAGGCAATCTGGCATAAAAGACCAGGTCAGCGTCTTTTGCTTCGCCGGTCAATTGCAGGGGCATTTCGCTATTATCCATACTGAGCTTACCCGGCCCAAAGTTCAGCACCGCGTTGCCTTTACCCGCCACCCCCTGAGTCAGGACGTTCAGTCGACCGCTGATAATTGCCTTCTCCGTCCCTTCCTGCCAGTTATCGACTTTAATCCCCAGCCTCCCGCTTAACGGGAGTCCCTGATACGGCCACGTCCAGCGGCCATCGCTAATGGTTAATTGCTGTTGGGTGATTTTCCAGGGCAAATCGAGCAGCGGGTCGACGTTGTCTCGCGCCATAACGATCAGCTGCCCGGCATTGTCCTGCCACGCCAGTTCGGCATCCACCAGGGACGGTTCCTGCGGCAGACTGAGGGTCGCAACGGCATGACCACTCACCGGCAATCCATCAGGGACCAGCGGCAGGGTGAAATCGCCAACCAGTTTGACTGGCGGCTGGCCTTCAAATGCCGCAACATTGAATTCACTGACCGTAAAATTTTGTCCGCGCAGACGGCCCTGAAAGTTCACCTTTTCGCCCTGATAACTCAGCTGCTGGATTGCAGGCGTGAGCGACAGTGACAGCTTGCCCTGCCACTCCTGCCAGGGGGAAAGCACGAGTTTATCGATATGAATCCAGGTATTGGGCAGCATGGACTGCCACTGCGCGAGGGTTTTGGGCGCGGCGAGCGACGGTTCGGTCTGGGGCAACTTCGCCAGACAGGCAGAATCCAGCTCAACAGTGCCGACATTTAACAGCCAGCGGCTGGGATGAGACAGATCCGCCTGGGTAACCCGTGCTAACTGGCAATCACCGATCAGATACTGAAGCTGCGGAATATGCAAACCGCGCGGCGTTATGCGCGGACTTTCCTCCAGCGCGATACGCGTGCCGACAGGCAGCCAAATGCCTGCCAGCATGGGGATCCACTGCCCCAGCGTCATCAACAACGTCAGCGGCATGAGGATCAATAATAAAAGTAGCGCCAGTACGGCTGTATATTTACCCTTCATGGGTAGTTAATATCCTGATTTAGCGAAAAATTAAGCTGGCCCGGAGCCTATTGTGGCACGTTTAGTGAACCCTGCCCACTGTAAGCATAGATGCTCTTTAAATATATGCTGTATATCCGGAATACTATTCTGTCAAAAAATAATGGGCAATCAGAGAGATAGAGAGGCACGCTGTAAAGGACAGCGCAATCTGGCGATTTATCCGGAAAGTGATACGCTGGCTATACTTATAACCCAGCCCGTCGTGATGCCCGAGCGCGTTCCTTTGCATGAAATCCGCAGCATTTAAACATTCAGACAATAATTAACAAAGCTCCCGTTTATCCGCAATTAATCAAACAGAACGCGCTAAAATAAACAGCCGGAATAATTTCGCCGTCACATTTTCGCGTAGCAATAATAAATTTTCCTGCAAATACCGGCAGGTATTCAGAGAATAACAGCAAAAACGTGGGGGAAACTGAAGGAATATCAGGTAATTTTCGCATCACATCAGCCCGGTTACGGCCAGTAAAAAGCCGCCTTCGAATGACAGGCGGCTTTACGATAAATGCGGATGCGGGGAACTTATCTTAAGTGGGTTTTGAAAAATTGTTCGAATTTATTAAACGGGATCTTACCCGCCACATTGTCGTATAAATCCACATGGTTCGCCCCAGGGACAACCACTAATTCTTTCTCTTTGCTGCCGACGATTTTAAAGGCGTCTTCGGCAAAATAGCGCGAGTGGGCGTTTTCACCGGTCACGATCAGCACAGGGATGGTGATTTCATTGGCGTAACTCAGCAGTGGCATATTCATAAACGACAGGGGCATTGTCGCATTCCAGGCGCCGGTTGAGTTGACGGAACGCACATGGAAACCACGCGGCATCCGATAATAATCAAAAAACTCTTTCAGTACCGGGTGCGGGGTCGCAGGTAAAGTTTCCGGCAGAATACGTTCCGACGCGCTGGCGTTACCCTTTTCGTCGACATTAATGTCATGTCCACCCGCGGCGAAAGTGCCGTTTTCCGCATCTTTCCAGCGCTGTGCGTTCAGATACTGCAACACAGCACGACGGTCGGCGGTGGTATAACGGTCTTTACCGTCGCCAACGCCATGGCCCATAGCACGACTCATGTCGTACATGACGCTGGTCGCCACTGCTTTAACTCGCGTGTCCATCGACGCGTCATTCAACGCCATCCCGCCCCAGCCGCAAATGCCGAGTAACCCGATACGGTTGCGATCCACCTCTTTTTGCAGGCCAAGGAAATCTACCGCCGCGCTGAAGTCCTCTGTATTAATATCCGGAGAAGCAACATTACGCGGCGAGCCGCCGCTTTCGCCCGTGTATGACGGATCGAAAGCTAACGTCACGAACCCCTGTTCAGCCAGCGTCTGCGCATACAGCCCGCTGGATTGTTCTTTGACCGCGCCAAAAGGACCGCTAATTGCAATCGCCGCCAGTTTGCGCTCACCACGATCTTTGGGAATGTAGAGATCGCCAACTAAGGTGATCCCGTAACGGTTCTGGAAGGTCACCTTTCGGTGATCAACGTTATTGCTCTCGACGAATGTTTTATCCCATTGTTCAATCATCGAAACAGGGGCGTTCGGATTCGTTGTTTCAGCATAACTCATGGTTGAGACTCCACTTAATGAGGCGCTTAGCAGCATGGCCGGTATTGCTGCTGTCAGTTTTTGGGTGAAAGCTTTCATTAATCGTTCCCCTAAAAAATACCGTTGGAGCAGGTTTCACACGGATAACGCTGCTGTGCTTTGTAACAATGAGGCCATTATAATGAGTGGAAATAATGCTGATTAGAGGGGAAATATTGCTAAGATTAATATCTTATTGTTATAAATACCCCTGTGGCAGCGGACCGGGCTGGAGGTGACACGGATGGCAAAACGGGAAAACTATAACGATCTCCACCTGTTTATGATGGTGGTGCAAGAAGGGAGTTTTACCGCTGCGGCGCAGCGGATCGGGCTGGCTCAATCCGGTATCAGCCGGTCCATCCGCGAGCTTGAGCAGCGGCTGGGTTTGCAGCTTCTGGTTCGCACCACGCGCAAATTATCGCTCACGCAGGCAGGCGAACAGCTCTACAGGACGGTGCAATCCGGATTTGATGCGTTAGATACGGGGCTTGCGACCCTGGCCCATTATCGCCATACCCCCTCCGGTACGGTACGCATCAATGCCAGCCAGCACACAATTGATAAAGTCCTTCTGCCGAAGCTGGCGATATTTAAACAACGCTTTCCTGATATCAGGCTTGAACTCATCAGCGAGAGCCGGTTTGTCGATATTATTGCGGAAAGATATGATGCCGGCGTGCGCCTGGGTCCTGAAGTTGGCGGCGGCATGGTGGCGGTGCGCATCACACCCGACATGGAGATGGCTGTTGTCGGTACACCTGAACATTTTCGCCGCTACGGTTTTCCACAAACACCGGCCGATTTAGTGATACATCCTTGCATTGCCTACCAGTTTGGTGACGGAAGCCTCTACGCATGGGAACTCAACGAGAACGGTAAAAAAATCACTCACCAACCACAGGGGCAGTGGGCCTTTGCTGACAGCTATATGGAGGCAAAGGCAGCCAGGCTGGGTCTGGGGCTGGCTTATGTCCCGGAGGAGTTGGTGTCTGACGATCTGGAGCGTGGCGCGCTTATCCGGGTCTTGCAGCGTTACAGCCTGCGTCTGGAAGGCTCATTCCTTTATTATCCCCACCGGAATGTCTCCCCCGCTCTGCGGGCCGTGATTGAGACATTGAGAATTTGAGGTATCACCTTTGGCCCTCAGGCGGCAGCGCCTGGGTCTGGCTGCCAGCAGAACGGTAATATCCACTTTATCAACGGTATTCTGCGCCCACTCCAGTAACATCCCATAGTAAGCACAGATGCTCTAGAATTATTCATTATAGCTATAGCTTTCAATTATTTTTTAGAATTTGTAAAATAATTTTAGTTGAATTAGCGTGACTCGAAGATCACTGGAGAAAGTCTTATGAAACTCGCCGTATACAGCACAAAACAGTACGACAAAAAGTACCTGCAACAGGTTAACGAGGCTTTTGGTTTTGAGCTTGATTTTTTTGACTTTCTGCTGATGGAGAAAACAGCAAAAACTGCGCATGGCTGCGAGGGGGTCTGTATCTTCGTTAATGATGACGGTAGCCGTCCGGTGCTGGAAGAGCTGAAAAAGCACGGTGTGAAGTACATCGCGCTGCGCTGCGCCGGATTCAATAACGTCGATCTTGATGCGGCTAAAGAGCTGGGGCTACAGGTGGTACGTGTTCCGGCATATTCACCGGAGGCCGTTGCCGAACATGCCGTCGGGATGATGATGACGTTAAACCGCCGCATTCACCGCGCGTATCAACGTACCCGCGATGCGAACTTCTCACTGGAAGGACTGACCGGATTCACCATGCATGGCAAAACGGCCGGTGTGATTGGGACCGGTAAAATTGGTGTAGCCGCGCTGCGTATTCTTAAAGGTTTTGGTATGCGTCTGCTGGCCTTTGACCCGTGGCCTGGCGCCGCTGCGCTCGAGCTGGGCGTGGAGTATGTCGATTTGCCGACGTTGTTTGCCGAATCTGACGTTATCTCGCTGCACTGTCCTCTGACGCCGGAAAACTATCACCTGCTTAATCACGCTGCATTTAATCAGATGAAAGATGGCGTGATGGTCATTAACACCAGCCGAGGCGCGTTGATTGACTCTCAGGCCGCAATTGAAGCGCTGAAAAACCAGAAAATTGGTTCGCTGGGAATGGATGTTTACGAGAATGAACGAGATCTGTTCTTTGAAGATAAGTCCAACGATGTCATTCAGGATGATGTCTTCCGCCGCCTTTCTGCCTGCCACAACGTTTTATTCACCGGGCATCAGGCGTTCCTGACCGCAGAGGCGTTGACCAGCATTTCTGAAACCACATTACAAAACTTACGTCAGTTAGAAAAAGGGGAAACCTGCCCTAACACCCTGTTTTAATCTCCCCGCTCCCCTGCTTCAGGGGAGCATTTTCAGATAATCCCTGAAGATATATCCGGGTATATCATTATCATGATGAATATATTCGTAAACTACCTACAGCAGAGAAGAACAATGAAGAAGGTTGTCGCGCTGGTTGCGCTAAGTGTCCTCATGGCAGGTTGTGTCAGCAATGGAAAAATGTCCGTCAGCCGTGAACAGTTGCAGCATCACCGTTTTGTGCTTGAAAGCGTTAATGGCAAACCCGTTGCCATGAATAAAAATCCGCTGGAACTCAGTTTCGGCGAGAACATGACCCTCTCAGGAAACATGTGTAACCGCTTCAGCGGTCAGGGGAAACTGTCTGATGGCGAGCTGAAGGTCAAAGACATGGCGATGACACGGATGTTTTGCGCCGAGCCGCAGCTCAACGAACTCGATAACATCCTGAGCACCATGCTCAAAAAAGGTGCGCAGGTTGATCTGACCGCTAACCGGCTAACGCTGGCGACGGCCGATCAGACGTTGACGTATAAGCTGTCTGATTTAGTGCAATAAGCGGACGATTAATAGCTTCCGCAGCTTCCGGCGGCAAGCGACTGTTCACTACAGCGTTTGCCGTTGGGTAATGCACACATGCCGGTAGCCGAACCATCAAGCTGACGGGCAACGGAAAGCGAACCGCCAATCATGGCGCAACTGGCTTCCCCGGAGCTGGACATTGCGGCTTTCAAACCCGGTGTAACATGCGCCGCCGTTGCCTGTTGAACAGGTTCACTACTACAGGCCGACAATAATAACGCGGCACACCCCACCATAAACGCTGCGCGCATCTCTCTCCCCTCTGCATATTTAGCCAAATAAACCGCCCTAAATAATAGGCAGCAGAATCTACGCCGTCGAGAGCCAAAGCGCGCATTTATGCGGTTCAGTAACATTTTTTGCCAATTTTTCTGGAATCAGATTGATCAAACCCTTCATTCTCATTACCCAGGGGACACAAAAGCGAAAATGTGTGGGTATGCCTTTTGCTAAAATAAAAGGATAACTACCAGGACCCGCGACGGTTTCGTGTGTCCCTCTTTATTTGTTTTTTGTGCAATGTAAGGGTGTCTTATGCAAACAATTGACGGTAATGGCGCGGTCGCTTCAGTAGCGTTTCGTACCAGTGAAGTTATCGCCATCTACCCGATTACGCCCAGTTCCACAATGGCTGAGCAGGCTGACGCCTGGGCCGGAAACGGGCTTAAAAACGTCTGGGGCGATACGCCACGCGTTGTTGAAATGCAATCGGAAGGCGGCGCGATCGCAACGGTTCACGGTGCGTTACAAACCGGAGCACTCTCAACATCATTCACCTCCTCACAGGGACTGTTGTTGATGATCCCGACGTTGTACAAGCTGGCGGGACAGCTTACGCCTTTTGTTCTTCACGTTGCTGCACGTACCATTGCCACACATGCCTTGTCTATTTTTGGCGACCACTCCGACGTGATGGCCGTGCGTCAGACCGGCTGCGCGATGCTGTGCGCTGCAAGCGTGCAGGAAGCGCAGGATTTTGCGTTGATTTCACAGGTAGCAACGCTGAAAAGCCGGGTGCCCTTTATTCACTTCTTTGATGGTTTCCGGACCTCGCACGAGATCAACAAAATCGTCCCGCTGGCGGATAACACGATACTTGGGTTAATGCCCCAGGCAGAAATCGACGCCCACCGCGCACGGGCGCTCAACCCTGAGCATCCGGTGATCCGTGGGACATCAGCGAACCCGGATACGTATTTCCAGTCCCGCGAGGCGACTAACCCCTGGTATAACGCGGTTTACGACCACGTCGAACAGGCCATGAACGACTTTGCCGCGGCAACGGGTCGCCAGTACCAGCCCTTTGAGTACTACGGGCATCCGCAGGCAGAGCGGGTCATTATATTGATGGGTTCAGCGATCGGCACCTGCGAAGAGGTGGTTGACGAACTGCTAACGCACGGCGAAAAAGTCGGTGTATTAAAAGTGCGCCTGTTCCGCCCTTTCTCGGCCAGACACCTGCTGCGGGCGCTGCCGGAGAGCGTGCGTAGCATTGCGGTTCTCGATCGTACTAAAGAGCCTGGCGCACAGGCCGAGCCGCTCTATCTCGACGTAATGACCGCGCTGGCTGAAGCCTTTAACAACGGGGAACGTGAAACGCTGCCGCGGGTCATTGGTGGGCGTTATGGGCTTTCTTCAAAAGAGTTTGGGCCGGAATGCGTGCTGGCCGTTTACAATGAACTCAATGCCGCCAAACCCAAATCGCGCTTTACTGTCGGCATTTATGATGACGTCACCAATCTGTCGTTACCCCTGCCGGAGAATACTCTGCCAGCCACCGCCAAACTCGAGGCACTGTTTTATGGGCTGGGCAGCGACGGCAGCGTGTCGGCCACCAAAAACAACATCAAGATTATCGGTAACTCAACGCCGTGGTATGCCCAGGGCTATTTCGTCTACGATTCAAAAAAAGCGGGTGGCCTGACGGTTTCACACCTGCGCGTCAGTGAACAACCGATCCGCTCGGCTTATCTTGTCTCACAAGCAGACTTTGTCGGCTGCCACCAGCTACAGTTCATTGATAAGTATCAAATGGCGGAGCGCCTGAAATCTGGCGGCATTTTCCTGCTCAACACCCCGTACAGCGCGGATGAAGTCTGGTCCCGTCTTCCCCAGGACGTTCAGGCGGTGCTGAATCAGAAGAAAGCGCGTTTTTATGTGATTAACGCTGCCAGAATCGCGCGTGAATGTGGTCTGGCTGCGCGTATTAACACCGTAATGCAGATGGCGTTCTTCCATCTGACGCAGATCCTGCCGGGCGATAGCGCACTGGCTGAGCTACAGGGAGCCATTGCGAAAAGCTACAGCAGCAAAGGTCAGGATCTGGTCGAACGCAACTGGCAGGCGCTGGCGCTGGCACGTGAATCTGTGGCAGAGGTGCCGCTGCAGGCCGTGGATCCACGTAGCGCTAATCGTCCTCCGGTAGTGTCTGATGCGGCTCCTGATTTTGTTAAAACGGTGACGGCGGCAATGCTCGCAGGACTCGGCGACGCCCTGCCCGTTTCTGCGCTACCGCCGGACGGCACCTGGCCGATGGGGACCACGCGGTGGGAAAAACGCAACATTGCCGAAGAGATCCCCATCTGGAAAGAGGAACTCTGCACACAGTGTAACCACTGTGTGGCCGCCTGTCCGCACTCGGCAATTCGCGCCAAAGTGGTTTCGCCGGAAGCGATGGAGAACGCCCCTGCCAGCCTGCACACCCTGGATGTGAAGTCCCGCGACATGCGCGGGCAGAAATATGTGTTGCAGGTTGCGCCGGAGGATTGCACTGGCTGCAATCTGTGCGTGGAGGTCTGCCCGGCGAAGGATCGTCAGGATCCGGAGATCAAGGCTATCAATATGATGTCCCGCCTTGAACATGTCGAAGAAGAGAAGGTCAATTACGACTTTTTCCTCAACCTGCCGGAAATTGACCGCAGCAAGCTGGAACGCATTGATATTCGCACTTCCCAGCTCATCACCCCGTTGTTTGAATATTCTGGCGCCTGTTCCGGTTGTGGTGAAACCCCCTATATTAAGCTGTTAACCCAGCTGTATGGCGATCGGATGCTCATTGCCAACGCCACCGGCTGTTCATCGATCTACGGCGGTAATCTACCTTCCACGCCGTATACCACTGATGCCAACGGGCGTGGGCCAGCATGGGCGAACTCTCTGTTCGAGGATAACGCCGAGTTTGGTCTGGGCTTCCGCCTGACGGTGGATCAGCACCGGGTTCGCGTGTTGCGTCTGCTTGAGCAGTTCGCCGATAAGATCCCGACGGAACTCAATGAGGCACTGCATGCTGAAGCGACACCAGAGGAGCGCCGTGCGCAAGTCGCGGCCCTGCGTCAGAGCCTGAAGGATGTTGCAGGCGCACGCGAGCTGTTGACGGATGCTGACGCGCTGGTTGAGAAATCAATCTGGCTGATTGGCGGCGATGGCTGGGCCTACGATATTGGCTTTGGCGGCCTTGATCATGTGTTAAGCCTGACAGAAAACGTCAATATCCTGGTGCTGGATACGCAGTGCTACTCCAACACGGGGGGGCAGGCGTCGAAAGCCACGCCGCTGGGCGCGGTCACTAAGTTTGGCGAACACGGTAAGCGTAAAGCGCGGAAAGATCTTGGCGTCAGCATGATGATGTACGGCCATGTTTATGTCGCGCAGATCTCATTAGGCGCACAGTTAAATCAGACGGTAAAAGCAATCCAGGAAGCAGAAGCGTACCCGGGTCCATCGCTTATCATCGCCTACAGCCCTTGTGAAGAACACGGCTACGATCTGGCGCTGAGTCACGATCAGATGCGGCAATTGACGGCGACTGGCTTCTGGCCCCTGTACCGCTTCGATCCGCGTCGTGCTGACGAAGGTAAACTGCCGCTGGCGCTGGATTCCCGTCCGCCATCAGATGCACTGGCAGAGACGCTGCTCAATGAACAACGTTTC
Source organism: Citrobacter amalonaticus (assembly GCF_002918555.1). Taxonomy (GTDB): domain Bacteria; phylum Pseudomonadota; class Gammaproteobacteria; order Enterobacterales; family Enterobacteriaceae; genus Citrobacter_C; species Citrobacter_C amalonaticus_A. Next base: position 121,703 of record NZ_PQMB01000006.1, on the reverse strand, counting down.
CGTCGTCTGAATGCGCAACAGCCTGAAGTGGCAGAGCAGCTATGGAAGGATGCCACGGCCGATCTGCAAAAACGCTACGATTTTCTGGCGCAGCTGGCAGGCAAAGCGGAGAAGAGCGGCACTGATTGACACCCATGCGGTTATCGTACTGCTAAAAAAAAGCCCGAACGATAGTTCGGGCTTGTCAATTTAGTCGCTGGTAAATCAGTACTTATCGCAATGGTCCAGTGAAAAAGCAAAACGTGACAATAAAGGCATATAACCAGCGCAGAATATCGCAGCATAATTAATTTGTATAATTTTTATTTTATATATTTATAATAAAAACATTCACCAAAATTATGCTCATTTCAACAGAATTATTTTATTAAGGTTTTACTTAGAGCGTAACAATTGATACTTATCTCTTTATGGAACTTCTCCTTTAGCATAATTTCACCCCTCCTATGGGGAGTCACAGGTAATAAAAAAACTAAAGGATTATTCCCATGAAAAGAAAAGTACTGGCCCTCGTAATTCCAGCCCTGTTAGCCGCAGGTGCTGCTCATGCTGCCGAAGTTTATAATAAAGACGGCAATAAATTAGACCTCTATGGCAAAGTAGATGGTCTGCATTATTTCTCTGATAATAGCGGTGTTGATGGCGATCAGTCCTATGCTCGTTTAGGTTTTAAAGGGGAAACCCAGATTAACGCTCAACTGACGGGTTACGGTCAGTGGGAATATAACATTCAGGCTAACAATACTGAATCCAACACCGACAACTCCTGGACCCGTCTGGCATTCGCAGGGCTGAAGTTTGCTGACTATGGTTCATTCGACTACGGTCGTAACTACGGCGTGCTGTACGACGTTGAAGGCTGGACCGATATGCTGCCAGAATTCGGTGGCGACTCCTACACCAAAGCCGACAACTTTATGACCGGCCGTGCAAACGGGGTTGCAACCTACCGTAATACCGATTTCTTCGGTCTGGTTAACGGTCTGAACTTCGCGCTACAGTACCAGGGCGCTAACGAAAATAGCAGCAACAGTCAGGAAGGTACTGGCAACCGTGGTTCCAACGTTGACGCTAATGGTAATTTCGCAAATAACAACGACGTCCGTTACGAAAATGGTGACGGTTTCGGCCTGTCCACCGCCTATGACTTCGGTATGGGCTTCAGCGCAAGCGCGGCGTACGCCTCTTCTGACCGTACTAATGATCAGGTCAACCACACCAGTGCTGGTGGCGATAAAGCTGACGCCTGGACTGCTGGCCTGAAATATGATGCCAACAACCTCTACCTGGCTACCATGTACTCCGAAACCCGTAACATGACCCCTTATGGCGGTAATGGCTATAATGTCGCGAACAAGACTCAGAACGTTGAAGTAACTGCGCAATATCAGTTCGACTTCGGTCTGCGTCCGGCGGTTTCTTTCCTGATGTCTAAAGGTAAAGATCTGGTTGGTGTCGACAGCGACAAAGATCTGGTGAAATACGCAGATGTTGGCGCGACCTACTACTTCAACAAAAACATGTCCACCTACGTTGATTACAAAATCAACCTGCTGGACGAAGATGACAGCTTCTACGCTCGCAACGACATCGCAACTGATGATGTTGTCGCATTAGGTCTGGTTTATCAGTTCTAAATATCTGCATCATCTCTACGCCCGCGGGAAACTGCGGGCTATTTTTTCCGCCTGAAACAACATCACTTTGTCTGTAGCAAAGCGCTGCTTAGAGCCGGGTTCTTAATCCGCACCGGTAACATGCTATATTGCCTGTAAATGACTGCCGTTGAGGATGCCCGCAATGAATCACCACCCTGTCAAATCATCACGAATTGCATCCATCGGCTATGACGAACGCTCTGCCACGCTGGAAATTTGTTTTCATCAAACGGGTACCCTGCAATATCGAGGGGTTCCGGCGCGTATTTTTCGCGATTTTCTTACCGTCGTCTCAAAGGGCCGATTTTATGATGGCGTCATTAAAGGTAAATTCGCTGAAATCAAGAAAAAGTGATGCCAAATTGTGACGACTGTCATTGTACATAAAGTGCGATAAGGCGTTACACTTTAAATGGATACTTAAACAGGAGGTTTTATGAACAAAACGATTCTTGTTCCTGTCGATATTTCAGACTCAGAATTAACTGAACGCGTTATTACTCATGTGGAGGCAGAAGCCAAAATTGATGACGCGGAGGTTCATTTTCTGACAGTTATTCCGTCACTGCCCTATTACGCCTCATTAGGCCTGGCCTACTCTTCTGAGTTACCGGCTATGGACGATCTGAAAGCAGAAGCAAAATCTCAACTGGAAGAGATTACCAGGAAGTTCAATATTCCTTCCGATCGCGTGCATATTCATGTGGCGGAAGGTTCTCCTAAAGATGTCATTCTGGATATGGCGAAAAAATTACCGGCATATATGGTCATTATTGCTTCACACCGCCCTGATATCACCACCTATTTGTTGGGTTCCAACGCCGCTGCGGTAGTGCGCCATGCCGAGTGCTCAGTACTGGTCGTTCGCTGACTTTTTAGCCCGCAGGCATTGCGGGCTTTTCCTTTTACCCTCTTCTGTTCTGCTCCTCGCCACCTAAATGTGCTGACATTTTTCTCGCTTATCCGTACCATACACGCCACAGTTATTCGATCAGACTTCTTTGACCGGACTTTCCGGCGTGATGCATACGACTCTGATGCCACACGATAAATTGAGCCACCATTAAATGTCGCAAAATCAAGAAATTAGCAAGAAAGAGCAGTACAACCTGAACAAATTACAGAAGCGTCTGCGTCGTAACGTGGGCGAAGCCATTGCCGACTTCAACATGATTGAAGATGGCGACCGTATTATGGTTTGTCTTTCCGGTGGGAAAGACAGCTACACCATGCTGGAGATTCTCCGCAATTTGCAACAGAGCGCGCCAATCAGCTTCTCACTGGTGGCGGTTAACCTTGATCAGAAACAGCCTGGTTTTCCGGAACACATTCTGCCTGAGTATCTGGCACAGCTCGGCGTTGAATACAAAATCGTTGAAGAAAATACCTATGGGATCGTCAAAGAGAAAATCCCTGAAGGTAAGACAACCTGTTCCCTGTGTTCCCGCCTGCGCCGTGGGATCCTCTATCGCACGGCGACAGAGCTGGGGGCCACAAAAATTGCGCTGGGCCACCATCGGGATGATATTTTACAGACCCTGTTTCTGAACATGTTCTACGGCGGAAAGATGAAAGGGATGCCGCCTAAACTGATGAGTGACGACGGCAAACATATCGTCATTCGTCCGTTGGCCTACTGCCGTGAAAAAGACATTGAGCGCTTTTCTGAAGCGAAAGCGTTCCCGATCATTCCGTGCAACCTCTGCGGTTCGCAACCCAACTTACAGCGTCAGGTCATCGCAGACATGCTGCGCGACTGGGACAGGCGCTATCCGGGACGAATCGAAACCATGTTCAGCGCCATGCAGAACGTTGTGCCATCGCACCTGAGCGATATTAACTTGTTTGATTTTAAAGGAATTAAGCACGGTTCTGACGTCGTTGACGGTGGCGATCTGGCGTTCGATCGTCAGGAAATCCCTCTGCAACCCGCCGGATGGCAGCCGGAAGAAGATGAAAATCAACGGGATGAATTACGACTGAACGTCGTGGAAGTGAAGTAAGCGGTCAGCGTCTCAGATAACGCTCTGAGACGCCTCCTGACATTTACTTCAATAAACGAACCCGGCAGGTCTTACCCTTAATTTTACCGTTCTGTAATTGCTTCCAGGCGTTGTGTGCCACCGCCTGGCGAACGGCAACGTAGACGTGCGCCGGATGGACGGTAATTTTGCCGATATCTGCGCCCTCCAGGCCAATATCCCCGGTTAACGCTCCTAACACATCGCCAGGACGCATTTTAGCTTTCTTACCACCGTCAATGCACAGGGTTGCCATTTCCGCATCCAGCGGAACAATCTGCACATTACCCGGCGCAGAGAGCCAGTTCAGCTTGAGTTGCAGCATTTCCGAGAGAATATTCGCACGCTGCGCCTCTTCCGGCGCACAGAAGCTGATAGCCAGCCCGCTGTTTCCCGCACGTGCGGTACGACCAATGCGGTGAACGTGGACTTCCGGATCCCATGCCAGCTCATAGTTCACAACCAGTTCCAGCGATTTGATGTCCAGCCCGCGGGCGGCAACATCCGTCGCGACCAGCACCCGCGCGCTGCCGTTGGCAAAACGAACCAGCGTCTGATCGCGGTCGCGCTGTTCAAGATCGCCATGCAGCGATAACGCGCTTTGTCCTGCGGCATTCAGGGCATCGCAGACCGCCTGACAATCCTTTTTGGTATTACAGAAAACCACACAGGAAGCAGGCTGATGCTGACTGAGCAGCTTTTGCAGCAGTGGGATCTTGCCGTTTGCGTGTGTTTCAAAAAATTGCTGTTCAATAGCGGGAAGCGCATCGACAGCGTCGGTCTCAATCGTCAACGGATCCTGCTGTACGCGCCCGCTGATCGCTGCAATCGCCTCCGGCCAGGTTGCGGAAAACAACAGCGTCTGGCGTGACGTCGGCGCAAAGCGAATAACCTCATCAATGGCTTCGCTGAACCCCATGTCCAGCATCCGATCGGCCTCATCCATCACCAGCGTATTCAGGGCCTCCAGAGAGACGGTTCCTTTTTGCAGGTGATCGAGCAGGCGCCCGGGTGTCGCGACAATAATATGCGGGGCATGCTGAAGAGAGTCGCGCTGCGCGCCAAAAGGTTGCCCGCCGCACAGCGTTAAAATTTTAGTGTTCGGCAGAAAGCGCGCCAGGCGACGCAGTTCCCCCGCCACCTGATCGGCCAGCTCACGTGTGGGACAAAGCACCAGCGACTGGGTCTGGAATAACGCGACGTCGATATGCTGTAAGAGACCCAGACCAAATGCCGCAGTTTTGCCACTGCCGGTTTTTGCCTGCACGCGAACATCTTTCCCCGCCAGGATCGCCGGTAACGCAGCGGCCTGGACAGGCGTCATTGTCAGATATCCCAACTCATTCAGATTCTCAAGCTGGGCGGCGGGCAAAACATTCAGGGTTGAAAAAGCGGTCACAATTTATTCTCGCGGTAAACGACTCACAGTCAGCAGGCGCGTATCCTCGCAGATCTGAGCCTGCGATGCGACAATTTAATCGGTTCATCCTCCTGTGGCGGATCGGGCATCGGCTGTGGACGTGGGATGGGATTGGGAATGGGCACCGGGTCAGACGGTACAGAATCGGATTGCAACATTTGCAACGGCAACAAGATTAACAGACTGTTCATTTTACCCTCCGGTATCTCAGGCTACCCTTATCAGGGTAGACGCTCAGAAGCGACAGGCAAAAAAAAAGCCGACTCATCTAAGTCGGCGTCGTACGAATCAATTGTGCTATGCAGTAATTCAAAAAAGGAAGTAAGACAATATGGAGCGCAACGCCCATCGCTTGACGTTGCATTCACCTGCGAGAGTGATATTGCTCCTAATGGGTAGATGATTTATTGACTTTGCTCAAATTTTACCGCGTTTTCACCCATGAAAATCCATAAAAAGGTCATTTTTTACAACCATTTACTACGATGCAACCATAAAGTAACACCACCAATCAGAACAACTAACAGAATACAAAACAATGAAAAACCGAAGCGCCATCCCCCACCGGGGATCCCGCCGAGGTTAACCCCGAACAATCCGGTTAAGAAGGTACTGGGAAGAAATACCATTGCCATTAATGACATTGTGTAGGTTCGACGCGCCAGCGACTCCTGCATCACCTGAGCGATCTCATCGGCCATAATGCCCGTGCGCGCAATGCAGGCATCGATTTCATCCAGCCCTCTTCCCAGACGGTCTGCAATATCCTGCATCCGACGGCGTTGATCGTCGTTCATCCACGGCAGGCGCTCGCTGGACAGACGCGCGTAGGCATCACGCTGAGGAGCCATGTAGCGGCGCATCACAATCAATTGCTTACGTAACAACGCCAGAAATCCGCGCGGCGGGATTTGCTGATCGAGCAAATTATCTTCCAGGTCGATAATCTTATCGTGGAGTTGTTCAATAAACTCACTGGCATGATCGGTCAGCGCATCGCAGACATCCACCAGCCACCCACCGCAATCGACCGGCCCGGTGCCTTCCTGAAGATCGCTGACCACATCATCCAGAGCCAGAACTTTGCGCTGTCGCGTAGAGACAATCAGCCGCTCATCCATATACAGCCGCATGGCGACCAGTTGATCCGGGCGCTCGTCAGTGCTGCCGTTAATACAGCGCAAAGTGATAAAAGTGCCATCTCCCATACGGCTAATACGCGGGCGCGTACTTTCTCCTGCCAGCGCATCCCGGACATTATTAGGAAGTAACGGTGTCGTTGCCAGCCATCGCGCGCTATCAGGATGGGTATAATTGAGGTGCAACCAGCACGGGTGTGAACTGTCGACAACATCATTATCTTCCAGCGCTTTCACCCCGCCTTTGCCATCCAGCAGCCAGGCAAAAACGGCGTCCGGTACGTTCACTTCCGATCCTTTAATGGCTTCCACATCGCCCCCACATTCAACAACCTATCCTGGATAGTCTAGCTTTCGGCTCGTGTTAAGCAATATCTCATTTTCCCATTACGCTGAAATGATTCAGAAAAGCAGGTGGATAATAAAGAAAAGCGCCGACAAGATCGGCGCACAAAACAGTGTCAGAAGGAGTGGCGAATAACGGGTAACGAACGAGGAACGCTTTCCTGATGATCTACGGTCAGCGTGTCACTTAACCTGAATTTATTTGTTTTTGTTTGCAGGTCGACAACCTGCGCCTTCAGCACGTCCGATGAGCCCGACAATTCATCAACCATAAGCGCATTACTTTGGGTGACTTTTTCCAGTTCACTCAGCGCCTGCGTAATCTGATTTATGCCCTTTTCCTGCTCCTGGGTGGCAGAGGATATATCGCCGATTAGCTGACTTAGCTGACCAGAACCCTCAACAATACCCTGCATATTTTTTTCCGTTTCGCTGACTATCGCAGCCCCTTGCCGAACATTTTGATGAGTAACGTCGATTAACGATTTTATATTTTTTGCTGCATCGGCGCTGCGACGGGCAAGATTCCTCACCTCTGCTGCGACAACAGAAAAACCTTTACCGTGATCCCCTGCCCGTGCCGCTTCGACTGCCGCATTTAACGCCAGTATATTTGTCTGAAACGCAATCCCGTCAATCAGGGAAATAATTTCCGTCATTTGCGCTGCGCATTCGGTAATGGATCGCATATTCGTAGACACCTGCCCCATGAGCTCGCCGCCTTTGCGAGCATTCTGGGTTGCGGTTTCTGCCTGAATACTTGCCAGACGAGTATTATGAGCATTATTACCCGTGCTGGCGGCCATCTCCTCCATACTGGCAGCCGTCTGGATCAATGAGGCAGATTGTTGCTCCGTTTTCACCGACAGTTCCGCGCTGCGTGCGGCCAACTGCTCAGAAAGCGTCATCGCGGTTTGTGACGAATTGCGGATCTCACTGACCAGTGTCGAAATATTGCTGGATAAGCTGTTGATCCCTGGGATAAGTCTTCCGGCACAGTTATTACCAAATTCCGGAATTTTAATCGCCAGGTTACCGGAGGTAACCTCCTCAATGCTCTTTTTAACGGTATTGATCGGTGTGACAAGATATATTGTCATATACAGCCAGAGAAATAATATTGAAACGAGATAGATAATATTAAGAAAAAGCACTGACTTAAATTCAACAGAAAGAAGCCATTGCACAACGTTCAGAACAATAAAAACCATAACCATAAACAGAATAATAAACGTTCTGACGCTTATGTTTTTTAACATTTTTAACCTGCGAAAAATGTATCAGAAGGGTATTATTTTTATAGCATCTGAAATGCACTTTTCCATCTCTTTTTAGACGCATTTTATGATTCAATAAGAGAATGAAGAAGTTTCACTTTACGCTGAATAATAAAGTAAAAATTTAACTTAAGTCACTCATTAATTTCAGTAACAGCCTTTATTAACATAAGATTTGTGACATTTCTCTTCCGCCCCGTTAAGCAGCAAGACACTATTTCGCAGCGGTTTTAATTTTGACTACAATAATAAGCATCTCTAACACTAACATTAGCCACACTAACCTCAGCTAATTTTTCTTCCTTCACCGCACAGGCTCAGATTTCATCCTGCGTCAATGACGCCCGGGTAATACACTATGACATTATAAAAGAGGATAACTGATGACTACACACCACCTGAATGCGTTAGATCTTTTAACCCTCCCCGTCTGGGTCGTTATTCCAGGAATGGAAGAAGTCCTTTTTGCCAATGCCGCCGCACGCGCGTTAGCCCAGGACGCCACCTTTTGCCATCTCAGAAACGGATTATTCTCCGCCCATGCGCAGGCTAACTTGTCGAATTATCTAATCGATCTGCGCAACCACCGGGATATCGTTGAAATTCTGACGGTATTTCGCGGTACGCAGGAGGCCGCTCTGACCTGCAAGCTGTCGGTTAAAATGTTGTCGCCTTACGGCGAGGTTATTCTGTTTGAAGGTATTGAAACCCCTCCGGCGCAGGGACTTAAAGCCAGCCGCTCAACAAATTATCAGCGTAAAAAGCAGGGATTTTATGCTCGCTTCTTCCTCACCAACTCCGCACCGATGTTACTGATCGACCCGTCCAGAGACGGCCTGATTGTAGACGCCAATCTCGCCGCCCTGAATTTTTATGGCTACGACCATGAAACGATGTGTCAGAAGCATACCTGGGAAATCAACATGTCAGGACGGAATATTATGCCCGTTATGCATGAGATCGCGCGTCTGCCCGGTGGGCATAAGCCCTTAAATTTCATTCACAAAATTGCAGATGGTACGACCCGCCACGTGCAGACCTACGCCGGTCCCATTGAAATTTATGGCGATCGGCTGATGCTTTGCATTATCCATGATATCACCGAGCAGAAGCGACTTGAGCAGGAGCTGGGGCGTGCAGCGATGCAGGATGCCCTGACCGGATTACTCAACCGGCGACAGTTTTACCAGCTGGCAGAACCTGGGGATCCGCAGCGGCTGATGTCATCGCAGGACTACTGTCTGCTGCTGGTTGATACCGATCGCTTTAAAGGCATTAACGATCTCTATGGCCATCTGAAGGGGGATGAGGTGCTTTGCGCCTTATCCCGGACTCTGGAGCAGTGCGCGCGCGAGGGTGACCTGGTATTCCGCTGGGGCGGTGAGGAGTTTGTATTGCTGCTCCCCCGTACCACGCTGGATATCGCGCTCGATCTTGCCGAGTCCGTTCGCGCCGCCGTCGCGAAAATGTGCATCCAGGGGCTTCCCCGCTTCACCGTCAGTATCGGCGTCGCTCATCATGAACCCGATGAGAACCTCGATGAACTGTTTAAGCGGGTGGATGATGCCTTATACAGGGCCAAAAATAATGGCAGGAACCGGGTGCTCGCCGCCTGAAGTTCGTGCAGCTTTCCGATATTTACATGACATCACAAAAGCGGTAGTTTTGAATGGATTTGCATAATTTATAGATAACCATTCATTTAAGGACTTTTTCATGGACCGGAGAACACTACTCAAATCCTCAGGATTGCTTTTGGGCGGCCTGACCCTGGGCCGTTTCCTGACGGGAACCGCCAACGCCAGCCAGGCGCAGACAATAGCCACGACCGGGAGCGTCACCCCGCTTTCTCCCCCAGGCGAATCTCATCCGCTGCTGCTCAATTTCAACGAGAACGCGGCGGGGATGTCTCCTGCGGCCAGACAGGCTATTGTGGATGCGCTTTCGCAGATGAATCGGTACCCTGACGCGGCCAGAGAAACATTAATTGGCAAAATCGCCCATCAGCATCAGGTCGAGCCAGGACAGATCTCCCTGGGTAACGGTTCGTCAGAGTCTATTCAGGCTTCGGTCCAGATGGCCGTCTTCCACGCGCAAAAGGCGGGTAAAGCCGCACAGGTGGTCGTGCCGGACCCGACCTTCAATTACGCAGAGCTGTATGCCGCCTCGCTGGGCGTCAACGTCGTCAAAGTCGCGCTTACGGACAAACTTGAATTTGATATCGCCAGCCTGAAGCAGGCGGTTGCGCGCTTTGACGGTGTTTCCGTGGTCTATCTGTGTAACCCCAATAACCCCACAGCCACCATCACCTCATCCAGCCAGCTCGCATCGTGGGTCACCTCCGCATCCGGTGATACCTGGTTTATCATGGATGAAGCGTACGCAGAATTTGTCACCCATCCTGATTTCAAAAGCGCTGTAGATCTGGTTAAGCAGGGCCATAAAAACGTCATTGTGACCAGAACGTTCTCTAAAATTTATGCGCTGGCAGGATTGCGGATCGGATATGCGGTTGCGCATGCCGATACCCTCGCGGACATAGAGGCGTTTATGTCGTTAGACAATACCAACATGGCCGGTGCCATCGCTGCTATTGCCTCACTGGAAGATCGTGAGTTTCTTGCCAACAGTCTTTCATCCACAAATACAGCGCGAAAAATTGTGACCGATGCGTTAGATGAACTGAAGCTGGAATACCTGCCCTCTCAGGCAAACTTTATTTTCCACAAAGTACCGGGAGAGGTTAAAACTTATCAGCAACGGATGAAGGAACATCATGTTTTTGTCGGTAGAGAATTCCCACCGGCGGTGGGATGGAACCGTCTGACGCTGGGGACTCCGCAGGAGATGATGCAGTTTGTGATCGTCCTGAAAATGTTCAGAGAAAAAGGCTGGGTATAGCGTTATGTGGACGCCAGGTTTATCAGTAACCTGCGCGTCCTGACCCTCTTGCTGCTTAACACGATTGTCCTGCGGCGTCTCTTTCATCAAACACCTGCCGGGCCAGGTGCAGCGTGGCATTCGCTGCCGGTAACCCGCAATAAAGCGCAGAGTGCATAATCAGTTCTTTCAACTCCTCACGCGTCACGCCGTTATTGAAGGCGGCATTCAGGTGCATCTTCAGCTCAGCTTCCCGGTTCAGGGCAATTAGCATCGCAATGGTGATCAGGCTACGGGTGTGGCGATCCAGGCCCGGACGACTCCAGATATCGCCCCACGCATAGCGGGTAATAAAATCCTGAAACTCTTCATTTAAAGGCGTCAGATTCTGCACCGTGCGATCAACATGCGCGTCACCCAGGACACTGCGTCGCACGGCCATTCCCTGCTGATAGCGTTCTTCATCCTGCATGCTGTCCTCCTAAAAAATGGAATAGTGCCGCATTCACGGCGTCTGGTGCTTCAAGCGATGACAAATGCGATGCCCCGACGGTCACCAGCGACGAGCCAGAAATACGCTGGTGCATGAACTGCGCATCAGCAACGGTGGTGACCGGATCGTCCTCACCGGCAATCAATAATACCGGCAGCGTAATTTCCGTTAACTCGTCGCGCAAATCGGCCTTCGCCAGCGCCTCACAGCAGGCGGCGTAGCCTTCAGCTGAGGTTTCATTGAGTTGCGTACAGAGCGTGGCGACGGTCTGCGGTGATGAGAGGCGAAATGCCGGAGTAAACCAGCGCTCCGGCGCGCTTGCGGCAATCCCCTCCATCCCCTGTTCACGCACCATTTTCGCCCTGTCAAGCCACCCTGTTTCATTACCGATTCTGGCGGCGCTGTTTATCACCGTCACGCTTAACATCCGCTGCGACTGGTGACGCGCCAGCCACAATCCGGTCAGTCCGCCCATCGATATGCCACAGAAATGCGCTTTTTCAATCTCCAGATGGTCCAGTAAATCGGTCACATCCTGCCCCAGTTGTTCGAGACTCGTGCTATCCGTTTTTCGCGTCTTCCCGTGCCCATGGGTGTCGTAGCGAACAACCCGAAACCGGGCGCACAGCGTTTGTAACTGAGGCTCCCACATCGACAACGTGGTCCCCAGAGAATTGGATAAGACCACTGCGGGCGCACGTTCTGGTCCGTCAATACGATAATTAAGATCCATACCGGTGTTCCTTATAGCGGGACAATACGCGTTCGACAAAAATCCCGGCGCTGCCCGTAGCCCCGGTCGGATCAAGGAGCCGGGCTATCTGTGAAATGGTGAGATAGTCTGTGACGCGAGGTTCGTTCACCAGCATCATCTGCAACGGTGTATTCTCTTCAACAGACCGCCGACAGAGCGATTCCAGCACATGGTGAGCATCCGCCTTACCGATAAACGCCGCAAGCGCCAGGGTGACCGATTCCGCCATCATCAGTCCGCGGGTGATATCCAGATTCTCACGCATTTTGTCCGGGAAAACCTGCATATGTTGCGTCAGGTGCTGCGTCTGCTCCATCGCATGTCCCACCAGCATGATAATCTCCGGCAAGACCTCCCATTCAGCCTGCCAGCCGCCCAATGCGCGCTCGTGTTGCTGAAGCTGACAGCTGTATAACGTTGTCATCAATCCTGGCGTACGCTGCATCGCTGTCAGAATCGAGGCGCAGCTGACCGGGTTACGTTTATGCGGCATCGCAGAAGATCCCCCCCGCCCGGGGGCATCCGCTTCACTGACCTCTGCCACTTCCGTTTGCATTAACAGAGAAAAATCCTGCGCAAATTTTGCCAGCGTTCCGCCAACGCCCGCATACCAGGCTCCCACCTCAAGCAGACGGTCGCGCTGGGTATGCCACGGCGTGTCCGGCAACGCTAACCCCAGCGCCTGCGCCAGTTTCTCCGCCACCGGCAAGGCGTCTTCTTTTAATGAAGCGAGGGTTCCGGCAGCACCGCCAAACTGTAAAACCATCAGACGCGGCAGCAGTTGTTGCAGACGCGTCTGCCAGCGCAGTAACGCATCGAGCGTACCGGCCAGTTTCAGACCCCACGTTACCGGCAGCGCCTGCTGCATCCAGGTTCTGCCCGGCATCACCGTCTGCTGGTAACGCGCCGCCTGTTCAGCAAAGGTATCGATTAATCGGGAGAGTTGGCCCTGCGTGCCAGCCAGCGCCTCGCGTAGTTGCAGGATCGTTCCCGTATCAATCACATCCTGACTGGTCGCTCCCCAGTGCACATAACGCGCGGCCTCTTCGTCCACCAGCCTGACCTGCGCGGTTAATTGTTTCACCAGCGGAATCGCCAGGTTTCCCGCGTAAGAGGCCGAATCAGCCAGCGCCGTCATGTCTATATTTTCGACGCGGCTGGCGCTGGCTATTGGCGCGACGGCCAAAGGCGGAATAACGCCGCATTCGGCCTGGGCACATGCAAGCGCCGCCTCGAAATCGAGCATTTTCTGCACCAAATTGCTGTCGGAAAAGGGTTCCGTTAACGCAGAGCCGCGCATCAGCGGGGTGAACAAAGTCATTAATTCTCCTTAAACTCTCTCGATAATCAGCGCAATCCCCTGCCCGACGCCAATGCACATCGTGCAAAGCCCATAACGCCCCCCGATCCGCTGTAGCTGATATGCCGCCGTCATTGCCAGACGTCCACCAGAAGCGCCAAGCGGATGCCCCAGAGCGATGGCCCCGCCATTGGGATTCACCTGTGGGGCATCGTCCGGCAGCCCCAGATCGCGCATCACCGCCAGCGCTTGTGCGGCAAACGCTTCATTCAGTTCGATAACGTCCATCTCTGCCAGAGTGAGTCCGGTCTGGGCCAGGACTTTACGAATCGCGGGCGCCGGGCCAAACCCCATGATCCGCGGTGCCACGCCAGCCGTTGCCACGCCGACAATACGCGCAAGTGGGTGCAAATCGTTTTGCGCCATCGCCCGTTCGCTGGCGAGTAGCAACGCACACGCCCCGTCATTCACGCCGGAAGCATTCCCGGCGGTCACCGTCCCCTCTGGCCGCACCACGCTTTTCAGTCGTGCCAGCGCCTCACTGGAGGTTGCCCGTGGGTGTTCATCCCGGGTAAACAGCAGAGGATCGCCCTTTCGTTGTGTGACGGATACGGGAGTCAGCTCAGCATTAAATACGCCGCGCTCCTGTGCCAGCAGGGTGCGCTGCTGGCTACGCAGGGCAAAAGCGTCCTGACTGGCGCGGCTGATACCGAACTCCTGCGCCACGTTTTCTGCCGTTTCCGGCATTGAATCCACGCCATAAAGCGCTTTCATTTGTGCATTAATAAAGCGCCAGCCAATGGTGGTATCTTCTATTTGCATACTGCGACTGTAGGGGCTTTCCGCTTTCCCCATGACAAACGGTGCGCGCGACATGCTCTCCACCCCACCCGCAATCATCAACTGTGTTTCGCCGCTTTTTATCGCCCTCGCCGCCACGCCGATGGCATCCAGACTGGATCCACACAGACGGTTGACGGTGCTGCCCGGTACGCATTCAGGCAGCCCTGCCAGCAACAGCGCCATACGCGCCACGTTGCGATTATCTTCTCCCGCCTGATTTGCGCAGCCGTAGATCACATCATCAATCAGCGCCGGATTAAGACCAGGGTTACGTGCAAGCAGCGCCTTCAGAGGGATCGCCGCCAGATCATCAGTACGGACACTTGCCAGCGCCCCGCCGAAACGACCAAATGGCGTACGTATCGCATCGCAGATAAATGCCTGATTCATCTTAGTTCCTTATGCGCTTTCCGCCAGTTGTTCAAAGCCAAGTGTGACAGGCGTTAAACGCTGCAACTCCTCGAATGACAGACCGTTGAAGATTTCCCGAACCACCGGGCTGCCGTTGAAAATGTCAATAACGGCCAGGTCGGTATAAATCCGGCTTACGCACCCCACACCGGTCAACGGATAGCTACAGCTTTCCACCAGCTTGCTCTGTCCGTCACGTGTCAGGTGATCCATCATCACAAAGACCTGGCGGGCGCCGATAGCCAGATCCATCGCCCCACCCACGGCCGGAATCGCATCCACCGCGCCGGTGCTCCAGTTCGCCAGATCGCCGGAGGCGGAAACCTGATAAGCACCCAGCACGCAGATATCCAGATGCCCGCCGCGCATCATGGCAAAGGAATCGCCGTGATGAAAAAAGCAGCCCCCCTGCAACAGCGTGACATACTCTTTACCGGCATTAATCAGCTCCGGATCTTCCTTGCCTTCAGCGGGCTTCGACCCCATCCCCAGCAGTCCGTTTTCACTGTGCAGAAAGATCTCCTTATCTGCGGGGAGGTAATTGGCTATACGCGTTGGTAAACCAATCCCCAGATTCACATATGCCCCTTCCGGGATGTCCCTGGCGACACGTTGCGCCATTTCATCACGCGATAATTTTTTCATCAGTGCTTCCTCAGGCGCTCAGGGCGGTGCGATTCAGATTTTCAAGGGAAAAGACACGCTGTACGAAAATGCCTGGCGTGATGATGTGTTCCGGATCCAGTTCACCCAGCGCGACCCGCTGGCTGACCTCCACTATTGTCGTTTTCGCCGCTGTGGCCATGATCGGACCAAAGTTACGCGCCGCTTTGCGGTACACCAGATTTCCCCAACGATCCGCCTGATGCGCTTTAATCAGGGCATAATCAGCGTGGATTGGGTATTCGAGCACGTAGTCACGCCCATCGATACGGCGGGTCTCTTTTCCCTCGGCCAACGGCGTACCAAAACCGGTTGGCGTAAAGATAGCCCCCAGTCCGGCCCCCGCCGCCTGGATGCGTGCCGCCAGGTTCCCCTGCGGCACCAGTTCCAGCTCAACTTCCCCACGGCGGTATAACCCGTCAAAAATCTGCGAATCCACCTGACGCGGGAAGGAACAAATCATCTTGCGCACCCGTTTTGCCTTCAGCAATGCGGCCAGACCGACCTCGCCATTACCGGCATTGTTATTGATAATGGTCAGGTCGCGGGCGCCCTGAGCAATCAGCGCATCAATCAGAAACGTGGGCTGTCCCGCCGTCCCGAATCCTCCAATCATAATGGTGGCGCCATCCGGGATCCCGGTAATGGCCTCTTCCAGCGAAGTGACGCTTTTATCAATCATCAGGTTGCTCCTTATTATGCGTATTTCGCACATTTATGCGTTGTTCGCACAAAATGTGACCCACATAACGGAGTCGATCAAGGGCGATAATCGAAATATGGTGCGATTATCGAACATCGTTTATATTTGTGTGCAGAATGTGATCTGTGACGAACAACGAGGTAAAAACAGTGGAAAAACATCCTGATGATCGACTCAACAACGAGGCCGATCCGTTTAAGGGCGATCCGAATTATATGGCCTCGCTGGCGCGCGGGCTGGAGGTGATACAGGCGTTTACACCTGCACGCCGGGTGATGTCGATATCGCAGATTAGCCAGAAAACCGGTATTCCGCGTGCGGCGGTGAGACGCTGTCTCTACACGCTGGGCAAACTGGGTTTTGTCTATGCCGAAGATGGGAAAAATTTTGAGCTTCGCCCACGGATCCTGGCGCTCGGTCACGCTTACCTGGCCTCTACGCCGCTGGCGCGCGCCACGCAGCCGGTGCTCAAACACCTTAGCGAAATGCTGAACGAATCATGTTCGATTGCCACCCTCGACGGCGACGACATTCTTTATATCGCCCGCGCCTCCAGCTCGCGCATTATGACTATCGATCTGGATATCGGTAGCCGCTTACCCGCATGGGCGACCTCAATGGGACGGGTATTGTTGAGTCATCTTTCCGACGAAAAGCTGAACGACCTGCTGGGTCGAATAACGATGATTCGTTTTACTTCCCAGACGGTCGATTCGATGTCAGCACTGCGGAGTGAACTGAAAAAGGTGCGTCAGCAGGGCTATGCACTTAACGATCAGGAGCTGGAGATAGGGCTGCGATCCCTTGCCGTACCGCTGATCAACGCGCAGGGACAGGTTCTGGCCGCACTCAACGTTGGCGTCCACGCCGGGCAGGTTTCTGCCGAAGAGCTGCGTACTCGTGTCCTGCCCGAACTGCAAAAAGCCGCGCAGGAATTATCGCTGCTCCTGCATTAACGACTGCGCTTGGCGTGGCGCTCCCAGTTTTCCAGCTTCGCCTGCGCCGTTTTACGTAATGCAACGTAACATGCCCCGCTGCCGCCGTGATGCGGTAGCGCCGTACAATACGCCTGCACATCGTCAAACTCGGTCAGCCAGCGTGCGACATAGCTGCGTACCACATTGGCATGTGACTTATCTTCCCGCCCTTTTCCATGAATAATAAGTACGTTACGTAAGCCATCCTGCTGCGCCTGCAGAATGAAGCTGAACACCATTTTGCGACACGACTCCACCGGCTGACGCAGAAGATTGAGGCTTGCCTGCTGGCTGTATTTTCCCGTGCGGAGTTTGTCGAGCACGCCCTGCTGCAACCCTTCCCGACGAAACTCCAGAGGCTGGTCAAGGGGAACAACATCAAGGAAGCCGGTCGTAAGAAAGTTATCAAGCTGGAGCGTATCCATACGCGGCTGCGTCCGCGGATTGCGAACCGGCTGCCAGTGTGTATCAACGTTGCGCTTCAGGGGCTGAACATCCTCCATGGCGTCAAGAAACAGCGATTTGTCGTCAAGATTCATGATTCATCCTCCAGCGCGTTAAGACGGCAGCTATGATAACCGCGCCCCCCGGCACCGACAACGGTTTACAGTTATTTCCAGTAATGGCTACTCAATACACATTCATGTAATAAATAGTTTGTATTTATTTTAACTGGAGTGAAATCGTATTTAATTGTCAGTTAACTACTCTGATTTAATTTATTTTTTTGTGAAATTAATCACTCAGCAAAACTGGTATATATTCTCTTCTCTTGTTATAAATTTGTTACCCGAAACGTGGATATAGTCCGGGAATAAATAATGGAATACTGCTGTGTGTACTGTAGGGTCTGGCGGATGTCGACAGGCTCTATTTTTTTATCTGCATCAGGATTGAATATGCCCACATTCCCGGCGAAATTGTGTCATCAACGGCGTCTGACGACTTTCATGGCGCTGAATAAGATAACAGGTTGCTTGCGGTAACCTCCCGTTCACCGGCAGCATCACCAGATGATGCGCCAGCAGCGGCTCGCTCCCTGCTCTCTGAGGAAGAATGCTCAGAAAATCACGCGTTGCAACCAGACTGATGCAGGCCGAAAAGGTTGCGCATACCACGCCGACAGGCGGTATTGGCGCGCGATCGTTAAGCTGTTCTTCCTGGTGCTGATAATAACTGCCCTGCTGCGGAGGTTCATTAATAGAGCGAGCGCCAATAGCGGGATGTCCGGTACGACAAAATATCGCAAAGGGCTTTTCCAGTCATTTCTTAAAGGTAAACCTGATAATACGTATTGCTTATCTTTCCAGGCGTCTGGCTGCTGATGTTAGTGGCGTGGTATCTTGTCGGTCTACCGATTGGTCCGGGAATTTATCCCCGCCTGAATGAAGAGTGAACGGATGCTGAGATTACTTGAAGATAAGATTGCGACACCTCTTGGGCCGCTATGGATAGTTTGCGATGAACAGTTTCATCTGCGCGCCGTTGAGTGGGAGCAACACAGTGACCGCATGGCGGAACTGCTGGATATTCACTACCGCCGCGAAGGATATGAACGCGTAAAGGCGAAGAATCCCGGCGGCCTGTGCGATAAGCTAAATGACTATTTCGCCGGTAATCTCAGCGTCATTGATACCCTGCCAACAGCAACCGCAGGCACGCCGTTTCAACGCGACGTGTGGCAGGTGCTACGCACCATCCCTAGTGGTCAGGTGATGCATTATGGTCAACTGGCTGAACAACTGGGACGTCCCGGCGCGGCGCGCGCCGTTGGTGCAGCGAATGGCTCCAACCCGATCAGTATTGTTGTTCCCTGCCATCGCGTTATTGGACGCAACGGCACAATGACCGGTTACGCCGGCGGTGTGCAGCGAAAAGAGTGGCTTTTACGCCACGAGGGCTATCTTCTGCTGTAGTGACCTGGCAATTTGTGCTTTCCTGCTCACACTTTTATGTAAAATGGCTGCAAAGAAAGCACTTATTTTCAAAGAGATATAAATATTTCACGCTCTGATGGGTGAATTATCCGCTATTGCGGTTAGCTCAGACTTACGTGCACACCAAAAAGATGTTAAAATTGACAAATATCAATTACGGCTTGAGCAGACCTATGATCCCGGAAAAGCGAATTATACGGCGCATTCAGTCTGGCGGTTGTGCTATCCATTGCCAGGATTGCAGCATTAGCCAGCTTTGCATCCCGTTCACTCTTAACGAGCATGAACTCGATCAGCTTGATAATATCATCGAGCGTAAAAAGCCTATCCAGAAAGGCCAGACACTGTTTAAAGCCGGCGATGAACTGAAGTCACTTTATGCTATTCGTTCCGGTACCATTAAGAGCTATACCATTACCGAACAGGGTGATGAGCAGATCACCGGCTTCCATTTAGCGGGCGATCTGGTGGGTTTTGATGCCATCGGGAGCGGTCATCACCCGAGCTTTGCGCAGGCGCTGGAAACATCGATGGTTTGTGAGATCCCATTCGAAACGCTGGACGACCTGTCCGGTAAGATGCCGAATCTGCGTCAGCAGATGATGCGTTTGATGAGCGGTGAAATCAAAGGCGACCAGGATATGATCCTGCTGCTTTCGAAGAAAAACGCGGAAGAGCGGCTGGCGGCGTTTATTTATAACCTGTCTCGTCGTTTTGCACAGCGCGGTTTTTCTCCACGCGAATTTCGCCTGACGATGACCCGTGGCGATATCGGCAACTACCTGGGCCTGACGGTTGAGACCATCAGCCGACTGCTGGGTCGTTTCCAGAAAAGCGGCATGCTGGCGGTGAAAGGTAAGTACATCACCATCGAAAACAGCGACGCGCTGGCAATTCTTGCTGGTCACACGCGTAACGTTGCATAATTTTTCCACAAGTAGTCAGTTACCCTTCTGTCAAATCGTTAAATTTTCAGATTTTCGATATGGCAGAAGGCTATTCCTTATCAACCTCAGCGTCGCCGCTTCAGTTGTTGAACATTTTACTCATAAAATGTCGCACGAATATCCATATGCAATGTGGCTGTGGTACCCTCATCAAGAAATTTGTACGTAATATCACAACGCTCAGGCGTCTTATTTTTATACTTGCACGACATTTCTGTCACACTTTCTCCCAACAAAGGGCCATCTGATCTTGCTGAATAATCCAGATATTTATTGACAGGATCGGAATAAGATATTTTCGTTTTATCGACAATGGCATCAGAGACAATAACGTCAATGACCATCTCTTTCCCGTCAGGATGATAGCGATAACGATAGCTCTTGTGCGGTTTTCCATTAATGACAGAAACGACAGTATTATTTTTATCATAGGAAAACGACGAGACAAGCTCACCGTTATCCATTTTCTTATTCAGGATAATGCAGTTTTTATCCGTTTCAAACGTCACCTTTTTGTTATCTTCCGTCCCCGCAATCCTGTTCCCTTCTCTCTTCAGACTTACTGCGCCAACGGGAGTGCCTTCCACATCCATGCTGGTCAGGCAGCCATGCGGATCGAGTTTTATCACTATCTCCTGGAAACTTTCGCCTGTTTCATCGCGGATGGAGAAATGCGCTTCCCGGACCTCGCCTTTTAATGGCTCAAAGTCATAAAGCGCAGCAAATAGTTTCATATTCGATTCAGAGTAATCATTTCCGCCAGAACATCCCGATAACCACGGTACGAAAAATAAAACGGACCAGCCAATTTTCATTTCTGACTCCTTGTCTTTTTGTGCATGAATCTATCAGCAGACGGATGCCAAAACAATCAACGTTAACAATAACGGGCAGATATGGACTCACCGTCACAATACCCGGTCCTCCCGTCTTCGACATGGGAAACAAAGCCACTCATAAAGCGGGGACAATGACAGACAGGTACCGCAGAAAATTGTATTGATTGAACAGGATATCGTCAAATAGCATAGATTTTCCTGATTTATTGATCTGGCAGGAGGTTCTGCCCTGTTTCAATCACCGTATATGGGTTACTCTTTTAATTACAAACTGCGGTGACAGTTGTAAGGAGACCCTGTATGGCTATGTATCAAAACATGCTGGTGGTTATCGATCCAAACCAGGACGACCAACCTGCTTTACGGCGTGCGGTGTATTTGCATCAACGGATTGGTGGCAAGATTAAAGCCTTTTTGCCGATCTATGACTTTTCCTACGAAATGACCACCCTGCTGTCACCCGACGAGCGTACGGCGATGCGCCAGGGTGTGATCAGTCAGCGGACGGCATGGATACGCGAGCAGGCGAAATACTATATCCAGGCGGGCGTGCCTGTTGATATCAAAGTGGTCTGGCACAACCGTCCCTTCGAAGCCATCATCCAGGAAGTGATCAGCGGTGGACACGATCTGGTGCTGAAAATGACGCATCAACACGATCGGCTGGAAGCAGTGATTTTCACCCCGACAGACTGGCATTTATTGCGTAAATGTCCAAGCCCGGTGTGGATGGTGAAAGACCAGCCGTGGCCGGAAGGCGGCAAAGCGCTGGTCGCGGTTAATCTCGCCAGCGAAGAGCCGTACCACAATGCGCTGAATGAAAAACTAGTCAAAGAGACCCTGCAACTGGCTGAGCAGGTTAACCATACCGAAGTCCATCTGGTTGGCGCCTACCCCGTTACCCCAATCAACATTGCCATTGAGCTGCCGGAATTCGACCCCAGCGTCTATAACGACGCCATTCGCGGTCAGCATCTGCTGGCGATGAAGGCGCTACGTCAGAAATTCAGCATCGATGAGAAAATGACTCACGTAGAGAAAGGCCTGCCGGAAGAAGTGATTCCGGATCTGGCAGAACATCTGCAGGCGGGTATCGTGGTGCTTGGTACCGTTGGCCGTACCGGACTTTCCGCCGCGTTCCTCGGCAACACTGCCGAGCAGGTGGTCGACCATCTGCGCTGTGACCTGCTGGTTATTAAGCCCGATCAGTATCAGACGCCAGTTGAACTGGACGACGACGAAGACGATTAACTGAGTGCAAGAGTGACTAAAAAGCCCCGCTAATTCGTAATGCCGATCGGTTAAGGATCGGCGTTATAACAAAGCGGGGTTTTTGTCATTCAGGACTTGTCGTCGCCACCAAGAAAGTAGATCCCCAGCGGAATCGCCAACAGGATAGTAAAGACCAGGCTGTAAACAAAAATCATCGAAGACTGAATGACATACATCGATGTCGTCCAGTCAGACAGTGGAATGTTGTACTGCTCAATGACGCCGCCAATCGTGGCTCGCGTCACTACCGATGCGGCAATGATAAATACGGTCAGCAGACCCAGCAGAAACTTCTTACCCTTCGCCGTCTTCAGCTTCCTCATGATCATGATATTGTCCTTACGCAGATGAAAGCCTCGTTACTTATCCATAACAATATCATGACAATAAGCCGCTGTCTGTTACAGAAATTGCGGCATAGCGGCTACATCACATACATCTGACTCAAACCAGAGCTAATTTTGCTATCCTTTGCTCCTTTTTATTAATGAACTGAATATTTCATCTGCATAAAATATCGCTGTCCCGTGGGAACCGACTATCAGGAGGAGCAGAAGACAGACATGATCGCTGAACTGTTTACCAAAAGTGCGTTTGATCTGGCCGTCATTGTAATCAGCGGCATCACGTTAGTCCTGATGGGCATTGTGTATCGCCGTACCAGTAAGAAAGGTTTTATATTTCACGCCGCGCAATTTCTGATTTATGCCATTATGATTAGCGTTGCGGGCGGCATCGCGAACAACCTTATCGACAGTTATGAGATAACCTTTATCACATCCGGGGTGATTGATTTTACCTGCACGTCCCTGATTGCACTTATTCTGACGGTGAAACTCTTTTTGCTGATTAACCAGTTTGAAAAAACGCAGATAGGGAAAGGCAGAGACGTGACCAGTGCCCGGATACTCTCTCGTATTATTAAGATCACCATTATTATTGCCATTGTCCTCCTCTATGGCGAACATTTTGGGATGAGCCTCTCTGGTCTTTTGACCTTCGGCGGCATCGGCGGTATTGCGGTGGGTATGGCGGGTAAAGATATCCTGAGCAATTTTTTCTCCGGGATCATGCTTTACTTTGATCGACCTTTTAGCATCGGCGACTGGATCCGCTCGCCAGACAGAAATATCGAAGGTACGGTTACCGAAATCGGCTGGCGTATCACCAAAATCAACACGTTTGATCATCGCCCTTTATATGTACCGAACTCAATCTTCTCCTCCATCAGCGTGGAAAATCCCGGCAGAATGAGTAACCGCCGTATTAATACGGTGATCGGGTTACGGTATGAGGATGCCGGTAAAATCGGCGCAGTCGTTGATGCAGTACGCCAGATGCTACAAACCCATGAGAAGATAGATCAGCAGCAGAAGCTGTTGGTCTATTTCAACGGTTTTGGCGATTCGTCGCTTAATATCATGGTCTACTGCTTCACCCGAACCACGGTATGGGAAGAGTGGCTCGCCGTCCAGCAAGAGGTCTATCTGAAGATTATTGATATCGTACAGGCACACGGCGCTGATTTTGCCTTCCCAAGCCAGACGTTATATATCGACAATCCTGCGTCGCAACCTCGCGCCCAGTAAAGCGGAAGACGCGGTACTCCGCGTCTTCTTCAACGTTATTTCAGCGAGGCAATATCAATAACAAAGCGATATTTCACGTCGCTTTTTAGCATCCGTTTCCAGGCGGTGTTGATCTCCTGAATATTGATCACCTCAACATCGGCCGTAATGCCATGCTTGCCGCAGAAGTCCATCATTTCCTGGGTTTCAGCAATACCGCCAATCACCGATCCCGCAACCGATTTGCGGCCTAAAATCAGCGGCGTACTGTTCAGGAAAGGATCCAGACTTCCCAGATAACCTACCAGCACCAGCGTGCCGCTCAGCGCCAGCGTAGGGATATACGGGTTCAGGTCATGAACGTAAGGCACCGTATCGATAATCAGATCGAATTGATTCGCGGCTGCTTTCATCTGAGCGTCATCTGTTGAAAGCACGACATGACCGACCCCCAGACGTCTGGCATCGGCTTCTTTGCCCGGAGAGCGCGTGAACAGCGTAACTTCTGCCCCCAGCGCTTTTGCAAGCTTGATCGCCATATGTCCCAGACCACCGAGTCCGACAACAGCAACTTTGCTGCCCTCGCCAACCTTCCAGTGGCGAAGCGGAGACCAGGTGGTAATTCCGGCACATAAAAGCGGTGCGGCGCCGCGTAAATCCATAGTTTCCGGCACCTTCACGACAAACTTTTCCGTGACCACAATCCTGTCAGAGTAGCCGCCGTAGGTCGGTAAGCCGTCATGACGATCGATATCGTTGTAAGTCAGGGTGCTCCCTTCTTCACAATATTGTTCAAGCCCCTGTTCACACGCGCTGCAGTGCTGGCAGGAGTCAACCATGCAACCCACGCCGACCCGATCGCCGACGCTGAACTTTGAAACTGATTTCCCGACATACGCCACGCGACCGATAATTTCGTGACCGGGCACCATGGGGTAAGTTGCGCCGCCCCAGTCATTAAAAGCGTTGTGAATATCCGAATGGCAAACGCCACTGAATAAAATATCAATAACCACATCATCTTCCCGCGGATCGCGGCGGACAAAACTGTGTGGAACCAGCGGCTCTTTTACCGCCAGCGCGGCGTAACCTTTCACATTCATAGCCATTCAACCCTCCTCAGGGATCATGTCTGCACGATGTCAATCAGCATAGCTCAAGGGAGCAAACGATAGTCATCGTCAGAAACGGGCTCCAGCCACTCGTTTGATGCGTCTTTTGCAGGGATCTCGACCGCAATATGGGATAACCAGCTATCATGTGCGGCGCCATGCCAGTGTTTCGTGCCAGGGGAAATATGCACGACATCCCCGGTTTTGAGTTCACGCGCAGGCTGATTCCACTCCTGATACCAACCTCTTCCGCCAGTCACCAGCAGAATCTGCCCGCCTTTATGATGAACATGCCAGAAGTTCCGACAGCCTGGCTCAAATGCCACATTGCCGATAACCACACCCTGCATGGAGAGCATCGTCAGATAACTGGTACCGGTAAAATATTTGGCATACGCTTCGTTTTTCTCTCCCCGTGGGAAGACACTGTTACCATCAAATTCACTCATTGCTCACACCAGGTAATTAGTTAGCCAGTGACAGTATAGTGAGTCAGAATTTGCCTGATTAGAGGGCAAAATGAAAACGGAGTTATGAGGGAGATTCATAAAAGTGTGGAAACCGTGATTGTAAAATAGTGCTCGCCCCAGACGGCATTGCATCGCCGGGGCTTTGCCTGCGCTTATCCCACAATCTCAATCAGATTGCCATCGGGATCTTTTATCACGGCCTCATAATAACCGTCTCCGGTGGTACGCGGCGCACCGACCAGAATTCCCTGCTCCTGAGCACGCTGAGCCAGCAAATCCACGTTTGCTCTGCTGCCAACGCAGAGCGCCAGATGCACCCAGCCGGTCGTATTATTATCTGCGCTCTGCCGGACAAGGCCGGGCTTGCTCATCAGTTCAATAGCAATCTCCTCCCCTATCCGGACAAAGTAAGATTCAAATCCGGGATTAGTCTTGCTGCAATATTTCTCATTGATTTCTGCATCAAAGAAATCAAGCCAGAAGCGCGCCTGCGTTTCCAGATCCTGTGTCCACAGGGCAATGTGGGCAATCTTCATCTTCAACCTCTTTATGTTTTACGCTTCCCGGTATCAGGACGTTGACAGGGACCGCCGTCATGCACGATCATGCTTTTTATTGCTCAGTGTTTGTTAATTCAGGAACTACAATGCTCGATTATGCAGCTTTTCCGGAACAGCGACAAGCGATCATTCGCCAGATCCTTCAGGAAAATGGGCGCGTTATCTGCGCCGAATTGGCCAGTCGTCTGAACGTTTCAGAACACACTATTCGCCGTGATTTACATGAGTTGAGTAAAGAGGGGATCTGTAAAAAGGTGTACGGTGGCGCAGTCATCATTCTGCCCGAAGCCGGGGACTATACTGTACGAAAAGGGACAAAAGCGGATAAAAAGAGCAGCATCGCGCAAAAATGCGCACGCCTGGTTAAGTCAGGTAGCTGCATTTTTATTGATACCGGAACAACGAATCTGGCAATGGCAGAGGCGCTGCCTGCGGAGCTGTCGCTGACGGTGGTGACTAACTCACCGGAAATCGCCGCGGTTCTGCTTAAAAAGCCGCTCTATGACGTTATTGTGCTTGGTGGACAGCTCCAGCGCTCCTCAGGCGGTTGCGTTGGCTTATCGGCCATTAGCCAGCTCCAGGGGATCCTCTTCGATCAGGGATTTATGGGAGGGTGTGCGATGGCGCCCGAATCCGGTCTGACGGGATTCGACTATAACGATTGTGAATTCAAAAGGGCGGTAATCAAACAGTGCAATGAAACTATCGTCGCACTCACGGCGGATAAAATTCCCGCCGTCGCCCGCTATGTCGTAGCCGAAAGCAGTGAGATTGACGTTATCGTGGTAGAAGACAATATCAGCAAAGAGTATTGCGAGGCTTTCCGCGAGCATGATATTCGCATCTACGCGGTATAAACGGCTGATACCCCAGCTGTCCGCCAGAAGCGACACATGCGCATGACGTGACGGATGAACAATGTAGAATCGGTAATCGTTGTGCCATCTCAGACACCAGAAAGGACAGGCAAAACGGCGAACGGCTGCGAAGGTCATTCGCCCACACCAGGAAGCGATAACGTGAGGTTTTGCTACCCCACGTCAGGAGCGCCGGCGGCTTATCAGTGCTTCAACAGATACATCGTCCGGCTGTACGCCACATCTTCCGGATTGCCGATCGGATAGCCCTTCAGCCACGGTTTGATCAAGCGGCCATTGGTGTACTGATAGATTGGCGCAACAGGTGCCTGCTCCATCAGGATCTTTTCGGCAGCGTTGTAATCAGCATTGCGCGCTTTTTCGGTATTCTCCATTGTCGCCTGCGTCAGCACCTTGTCATAAGCCGGATTATTAAAGCGAGAAATATTGCCGGAATGCGTTGAAGTTAACAGAGACAAAAAGGTTGACGGCTCGTTGTAATCCCCAATCCACGACGCGCGAATAACATCAAAATTTCCGGTGTTGCGGCTGTCGATATAGGTTTTCCATTCCTGATTTTGCAGTTTCACATCCACACCCAAATTTTTCTTCCACATGGATGCCACCGCGATAGCGATTTTCTGGTGGTTTTCAGACGTGTTGTACAGAAGCGTCAGCTTGAGCGGTTTTTGCGGGCCGTAGCCTGCGGCGCGCAGGAGCGTTTTGGCCTGCGCATTAAGCTCCTCCTGACTCATCTGCTCAAATGGCGATGGATCTGGGGTAAATCCGGCGGTCACATCCGGCGTAAAGCGCCACGCCGGTTTTTCCCCGGTGCCGAGCACTTTCTCTGCCATGATACGACGGTCAATGGTCATACTCAGCGCCAGACGCACGCGGGAATCTGCCGTCGGCCCTTTTTGCGTATTAAAGGCGTAGTAATAGGTACCTAACTGAAGCGGCGTATAGACCTGACCAGGAATATCCTTCAGCAGCTTCTGGTACATATTTTTCGGGAAAGATTCTGTGATATCAATGTCCCCCGCCAGATAGCGTTTGGTCGCCGCTGTCTCCTGATTAACAGGCAGGAAAGTCACTTTTTGCAGCACGGTTTTACCGTTATCCCAGTAATGGGTATTCGGAACCACCACCAGCTTTTCGTTAACGACGCGCTCTTGCAGCACATACGCGCCGTTACCGATCAGATTCCCCGGTCTGGTCCACTCTTTGCCACTCTCAACGTTCGCTTTCTGAACCGGATAGAAAGCAAAGTTAGCGGTGAGATTAGCAAACCACGGAAGCGGCTTATCCAGTTGAACTCTCAGGGTGCGCGCATCTACGGCGGTAACCCCCAGCGTATCCGGCGTCGTTTTGCCATCAATAATCGCCTGCGCATTGTGAATTCCCGCCAGCGCAGCAAACCAGGCAAATGGTGAAAGGGTCTTCGGATCCACCAGACGCTGCCAGCTGTAGACAAAATCCTGTGCCGTTACCGGCGAGCCATCAGCCCAGCGTGCTTTATCGCGCAGGGTAAACGTCCAGATCCGGTTATCGTTACTTTTCCAGCGGGTGGCGACACCAGGAATAATTTCACCTTTGTCGTTCTGGTTAACCAGCCCTTCAAACAGATCGCGGATAACCTGAATCTCAGGAAGGCCAACGGCCTTTGCCGGATCGAGCGAAGCAGGTTCATCCTTAATGTGACGAACCAGTTCCTGCTTCTCTGCCAGCACCGTTCCGCTGGGAACATCCGCAGCATAAGATAAAGAAATGCTGCTAACCAACAGCGCACAACAGGTGACTGAAACAGAGTGCTTCATTAGGTACCCTCGATCCGGCATATTAAGTGATGGCGTAATTATTTGTTTCGCCTTGAAGAAATGCAAATAACTTCCTGCAGAAAATTGATATTACCCCTGAAAAACGAAGCCGTTGAAAACGATTTGATTATCCAGCAAATTTGCACAACACTGCGAATAATAACGACTGCATTCAGAGACGATTATGACCGTTACCCGCCCCCGTGCCGAGCGCGGCGCATTTCCACCGGGAACCGAGCACTATGGACGTTCATTATTGGGAGCGCCGCTGATCTGGTTTCCGGCGCCCGCAGCCGATCGCGATAGCGGTTTGATTATCGCCGGAACCCATGGCGATGAAAATTCATCGGTAGTCACCCTTTCCTGCGCGCTAAGGACGCTGACCCCCACCTTACGCCGTCATCATGTGATCCTGTCGGTCAATCCCGACGGTAGCCAGCTGGGGCTACGGGCCAACGCCAATGGCGTTGATCTCAACCGTAATTTTCCGGCAGCAAACTGGAAGGCGGGTGAGACCGTCTATCGTTGGAACAGCGCGACGCCGGAGCGCGACGTGGTATTACTGACCGGCGAGCATTCCGCGTCGGAACCCGAAACCCAGGCATTGTGCCAGTTGATACACCGTATTCACCCGGAGTGGATCGTCTCATTTCACGATCCGCTGGCTTGCATTGAAGATCCCCGACGCAGCGAGTTGGGTTCGTGGCTGGCGCAGGCGTTTGCGCTTCCGCTGGTCACCAGCGTCGGTTATGAAACGCCCGGCTCGTTTGGTAGCTGGTGTGCGGATCTTAATTTGCACTGCATCACCGCCGAGTTTCCCCCCGTCTCCTCCGACGAAGCCAGTGAAAAATATCTGCTGGCAATGTCGAATCTCCTGCGCTGGCAGCCTAAAGATGGAGCTGGCCGGTCGTAAAGTGCAGCGCCGGTTCGACGTCCACAGCAAGCCAGGTGGGTCCGTCAAGATCGGCAAAGCTGACCTGCGGCGTGAGCGGCAGCGCCGCGCCGATGGCTCTTGAAGTACAAAGCATGCAGCCCAGCATCAGCTGGAAACCTTGCGCCCTGGCGTCGGTCGCCAGTGCCAGCGCTTCCGTCAGGCCACCGGTCTTATCAAGTTTGATATTAATCATCTCATAACGCCCATGCAGCGCCTTCAGACTCCCCCGCGTATGACAGCTTTCGTCAGCGCAAATGGGCAGCGGATGGATAAAATTTTCCAGCGCCGCGTCATCATGCGCGGGCAGCGGTTGCTCCAGCATAGCAACCCCCAGATCCGCCAGCAGCTGGCAGCGCGCTGCCAGCCCTTCCGAATGCCAGGATTCATTGGCATCCACAACGATCGTTGCTTGCGGCACTGCGGAGCGGATCGCCACCATACGTTCGCTGATCAGCCTGTCATCCAGCTTCACCTTCAGCAACGTTGCTCCATTTTCCCATAGCGCTGCCGCGCTGGCCGCCATCTGCTCCGGAGCGCCAATAACGACGGTTTGCGCGGTGGTCACCACCTCGTCCAGTGTTACGCCAACATATTCTGCCAGGGTTTGTTGCCCCTGACGGGCGCTCAAATCCCACAGAGCGCAATCAACAGCATTCCGCGCAGCCCCTGCAGGCAACAACTTTTGTAATTCTTCCCGACTCAGGCCCCGCGCCAGCTGGGATTCAATACTCATAATCTGCGCCAGTACCGAGGCATCGCTTTCACCATAGCGCGGGTAAGGCGTACACTCGCCGACCCCCTTCACCCCATTTTCCTCCAGCTCAACCACCACGACCTGCGCTTCACTGCGGCTTCCTCTGGCTATAACGAACGGCGTGTGCAACGGCCAGGCTTCCTCGTATACCTTCACAGATCTCATCTTGTTTCCTCATGTCGTAACGTGGTCGTTTGTGCCCTGGGCGGAAATAGCGTTTGCCGTGTTATCTGCTGTTGGCATAAACTAGCGATAACGTTAACTATATGTAAACAGGAAGATAACCATGTCACAAACCGTTCATTTCCAGGGCAACCCGGTTGCAGTCGCCAACTCCATCCCGCAGGCAGGTAGCAAAGCGCAGCCTTTCACCCTCGTGGCTAAAGATCTGTCTGACGTCGCGCTGAGCCAGTTTGCAGGCAAACGTAAAGTGCTGAACATTTTTCCGAGTATCGATACCGGCGTTTGCGCGGCATCGGTACGTAAGTTTAACCAACTGGCGACTGAAATCGACAACACCGTAGTTCTGTGTGTTTCTGCCGACCTGCCGTTCGCCCAGTCCCGGTTCTGCGGCGCAGAAGGCCTGAGCAACGTTATCACGTTGTCCACCCTGCGCAACGCTGAATTCCTGAAAAACTACGGCGTGGAAATCACTGAAGGTCCGCTGAAAGGTCTGGCGGCGCGCGCCGTTGTCGTTCTGGATGAAAACGACAACGTCATTTTCAGCCAGCTGGTGAACGAAATCACCAACGAACCCGACTACACTGCCGCGCTGGACGTGCTGAAAGCGTAATAGCCCCTTGCTGATGTGCCCGATGGCGCAAGCTTATCGGGCCTACAAAAAACGCATAATTTGCTGAAAAAACGGCGCTTTGCAGGCCGGATAAGTCGCAAGCGAACCATCCGGCAAAACAGCTGTGACGTTACTCTTCGCCCTTCTTCTGGCTCAGGCCATATTCACGCAGCTTATTGGCAATCGCGGTATGCGATACGCCGAGACGCTTAGCCAATTTACGCGTGCTGGGATAGCTACGATACAGTTGGCTCAACACTGAGCGCTCAAAGCGGCTGGTGATATCATCCAGCGAGCCTTCCATCGCATCTTCGCCTGGCGTCACCGTCGTCGCATCATAATCCGGCAGCAAAATGTCCTGCGGACGCAGTTCATACCCTTCCAGCTGGGTCAGCGCCCGATAAATAGCATTTTTTAACTGCCGTACGTTCCCCGGCCAGCCGTAGCGCGTTAGCACCGTACTCAGGTCGGCGGACAGTTTTGGCCGTGGCACCCCCTGCTCATCGGCAAAACGCGCCACGAACAGTTCGGTCAACGGCATGATGTCCTGCGGACAGTCGCGCAGCGGTGGCAAATTAAGCGTCAGTACGTTCAGACGATAGTAAAGATCCTCACGGAACAGCCCCTTTTGGACCAGCTCCACCAGGTTTTTCTGGGTCGCACAGATCACGCGCACATCGACGTGAACTTCATGATCTTCCCCGACGCGACGGAAGGTGCCGTCATTGAGGAAGCGCAGCAGCTTGGTCTGCATCCGTGGCGACATCTCACCAATTTCATCCAGCAGCACCGAGCCACCGTTAGCCTGTTCGAAAAAGCCTTTTTTACCTTCCGGCGCATGTCCGAACAGCTCACTCTCTACCGCATCCTCCGGAATGGAAGCGCAGTTCAGCGCCAGATACGGTTTCGTCGCGCGTGGGCTCGCCAGATGACAGGCATGAGCAAAGAGATCTTTCCCTGTCCCGGTATCGCCGATAATCAGCAATGGCGCACTCAAGGTCGCCAGCTTACGCGCCTGCTCAACCACGTGTTTCATCTTGCTGCTTTCGGCAATGATCTGGCTGAACGCGCTCAAATCCTGAGAGGTCAGATTTTGCAACTGGCGTCCCATACGAATGGTGGAGCGCAGCATCACCACTGCGCCGGTCAGCATCTGCTCGTCGTTTTCCCCCTGAAGATAGACCGGGGTGATTTCCATCAGAAAGTTTTGCCCGTTAATCACCACATGTTCGCTATGCGATGTTTGCGGATTGCTCTCCAGCCAGCGCTGGAAGTTAAAACCATTAATCAATTGCGCGGCGGTGTGGCTACGCATCCGTTCCGGATCCTGCGCAAATAACTGGCAGCTCGCCGGGTTCGCCATCTCAATCTTGCTCTTCATATCCAGCGAGAGAACCGGCTCCGGTAACGCTTCCAGCAGCGCGCTGAGCGCCAGGTGCTCGCGTTCAGACGGCATCCACGGCACGGTGCGGACATCTGTAACGCCATCGATACGGCGAATTTCCGCCATCAGGCTGCTGAAGGTATCGAACGCTATTTCGGCAAAATTAAGGTAAATTCGCCCGATGGGGTCTATCTCAATACCACGCAAATCAATGCTACGTAAAACAAGCAGATCGAGTAATTCGCGGGTCAGACCAATTCGGTCCTCACAAAACACATTCAGACGCATGGGGGATTCATCCTGTAAGCCAGTCACCTTAAAATAATAAGCCAGATATCGAGCGGCTGGAAGATGGCTGTCAAGAAATATTGACAGCTTGCGCAGAAATCATACGTCAGAGATGAAAATCTCCCGACCGGACGATCCGATCGGGAGATTCTGGTGCCAACACCCTTACATGATGTAAGGGCAAAAGGTGCGCCTTACCAGCTATAGCGGACGTTCAGGCTGCCGCTAAAATCGCTGTAATCGTGATTGCCTTTCTGTCCTGCGGCCTGTGCGGTGAGAGTCCACTGATTGTTGATATTCGCCTGAATACCCATTTTCAGTTCCCCACGATTTTCCGGCGTATCCATCTTCGCCTGCGAATCGTTGAACGACACAGTGACATCATCCGACGTGTACAGCCAGTTGGCTTCCATAAAAGGCTGGATCACGTTATCACCCCGGTGCAGTTTGCTGTCCATACGCAAACCTAAACGGCTCGTCCAGCTATCGCTGTTCTGGTCGTCGATACGTGAACCTCCCTGGTCTTTCAGGCTGTCGGCTTCGTACTTCTGCCACGTTATCTGCGCCTGCGGCGTCAGACTGATGGTATTGCCGGTTTCCAGCGCAATATCGTGACGATAGCCGGTTTCCAGCGAAACGGCGTGAGACGTTGAATCGTAGTTTGTAGAACCGACATTGCCATTCTGCACGCTGTTGTCATAGAAACCGTACTGATACCAGCTATCCACGTACAGACCGCTGTGGGTTTTCGTGTCGGCAAACCAGGTGGCGTAGACGCCGACGTTGTAGCCATCCACGTCGCCGGACGCCGAGAAACGACTGCCGTCCGCCCCGCGATTGCCGGTGCTGTCGGTATCGGCCTGCATATAGCTGCCCATCACCCCAACCTTCAGGCTCTGCACGCCGTTGCTCCACGCGGCAATGTCACCGCCCAACTGGATCTGCGAATAGTCGCTGTCGATATCGATCTTCCCGCCCATCGCCCCAGACTCTGTCGTACCGGCTTTAACCCGCGCCCAGACGCTACCATCTTCCGAGCGGAACTGGCTGCCCTCGCGATCGTACAGCGTCTGCATTTGCAGGTTACGCGCCATCCACTGGTTGGCAAGGTAAGCACCGATATCGGCGCGATACTGCGGCGTACCCGGATTATTCGGACCGTCCGGGTTATTCGGACCATTCGGATCGTTCGGGCCATTCGGGTTATTTGGGTCGTTGGGGTTATTGGGATCCGTTGCCAGAGAACGCAGATACCAGTTCTCGCCATCCTCATACAAGCGGTATTCATATAACCCAACCTGTACCTGATTACTCAGCGTAAAGCTGTTATCTGCTGAAGTACCGCTGACATCAACCACTTCAATGCCCTGGCTGGTCAGTGCGCCCGTGCCCCCGAGATTCGTCACACGCAGCATCGTGTTGCCCGAGACATTACCATTCACGACCAGCTTGTCGGTCGGTGAACTGTCATTGCCCAACTGTGCGTTGATGTAAAGGTTACCGTTATTGCCGACATAGTCACCGTTAATGGTCAGTTCGTTGCCCATCTGACCGGGTTCGCTGATAACGATATTACCTTTGTTATTAACATCGCTGTTAACCACGCCGTTACCGCCGAGGGTGGCGCCAGACTGCACGTTCACATCCCGCGTGTTGCCATTTGATGCGCCTATCATTGCGCTACCGCTCGCCAGCCAGAGCGTTCCTTCGT
The DNA here is from genome assembly GCF_002918555.1 of Citrobacter amalonaticus. GTDB lineage: Bacteria > Pseudomonadota > Gammaproteobacteria > Enterobacterales > Enterobacteriaceae > Citrobacter_C > Citrobacter_C amalonaticus_A. The sequence continues at coordinate 87,576 of NZ_PQMB01000006.1, read as the reverse complement.
TAATATTGGTCTCGCCGCTGTAGGTGTTGGCCTGCGTCAAAATTAGCTTGCCGCGGCCCATTTTAGTCAGCGACTGGCCGTCCCAGTCGCTGTTGCCAGCGACGTCCTCCAGTACGGTGTCAAGCGTAAAGCTACCATCAGGATTGCTCAGGGTGAAGGTGCCGTGAGCAGACGGCGTGCCCGGGGCGGTGCGACGAGCGGCGCGAAGGACCGCTGGCTCGGTAGCCGCGTTGTCCCGATCGGCGTACCAGCTAAGCGATCCGGTCAGAACATACTGTGTGTTATCACCAGGCTTAGTCGTACCATCGATAGTGATAAAGTCTGTCGTTTTAGCATCAATACCGGCGATGGTCAGATTGCTGAAATCAGTGGTAATGGCGCTGTCTGAGTCAATCAGCGTGAAGGTTTCAGAAGCGACACTGCTCGCGCTACCCGAATCACCCGGGTTGGTCATATCTTCTATGTTGCTGATGCTGAAACCAGTGATATTGAGCGTACCGCCCAGAGTGGCGCTGCCGGTAGTCATAATCGGGGCGCTGGTATCAGCATTAGTCAGATCGACATTCAGGGTGGTGCTATCGCCCGTCAGTTTCAGGACGCCAATGTTTGAATCACCGGTGACGGTCCAGGTGGTGCCCCCCGCCAGGGTAACATTGGAATGACTGGCGTCAAATGCCCCCTTCAGGGTGCTGTTGGTAGCGGAAAAGTCCACACCTGTATATTCGACGCTTCCGCTATTCGCCTGCAGGATATACTGTGAGTTAACGGATACACCATCCAAACTGATAACTGATGTATCATGCGGCTCTGGCTGGCCTGGAGGAACAGTGCCAGAAAACGCAGTACCAGTACCGTTACCCTCAATGCTGCCGCCATTCATGGTAGTGTGGGAATCTGATGCAACTTCGACCCCTGTAGCCTTGCTATCATTAAGAGTAATAGTTGTATTTGTCAGAGTTACATCGTCTTTGTTCCCTATCCCCGTGCTTTGACCATCCGCGATAATGTTTGTGTTGGTAAGAGTGATAGAACCCGATGTGTTATTTACCCCCTTACTGGTATCATGGGTATTAATCGTGGCATTGTTTATTGTAAATGTGGCAGTGGTATTAGTACCGTCATTGTTCAATATCCCTGTACTGGCGTCATTGGTGGAGATAATACTTCCATTCAGACTTATCTCGACAGCTCCCGCATTTTCTATTCCTCTACCTGTATTCCCGACGGTAATTTCACCACCGGAAAGAGTAAGTTTAGTCGCCCTTCGGTCAAGAAATATTCCCCAATCACCATTTTTTCCACTTACATCTATTTCGCTATCTATCAAAATGGTAGTGCTACCCTCTCCGCTCCGTATCCCTACACCTCCGCCCACTATGTCAGTATCAATGACTCTAATGATGCTATTACGGAGATCGGCCTGCCCCTTATTTGATATCCCAACACCGCTTTCATTGACTGCAACTGTAGTATCTTCCAGAGTAACTTTAGAACGGCTGTCAGTGATTACTCCGTTATTATCTTTACTGACATTAATAGTGCTATCCCCACTTAACTTTATTTCCGCCCCATTTTGTATCAATATGCCAGTATTATATATTTCCAGAGCATTAATCGTTATCTGACTACCGACTACGACTACACCATCACCCATAACGCTAATTGCAGTGTTTGGATATACACTAGAGCCTCCTACAGCAGTATATATGTCGCCATCAGTGAGTACTGTATTTGAATTAATCTCACAACTATTCCCAACAAGTGTACCGGCACAAGTCGCCGCACTGGCACTCCCCATTGAAGCCAGCGCCAACCCAACCGCCACTGCACCAGCGCATACCTGGGTTTTAATCCGGCTATCGCCGCGTGCTAACTCGGAGGCAACCACATACATATTACGGGCAGCATTCCAGACAATATTGTAACTCTTATTCATTTCAACTCCTTTTGCTTGCTCTCAGTACATTCAGTTAAATTATTTATTCCGGGTATTTATTACAGGCTCACTGCATTTGAAATGCTCTGGTTAAAAAACACAAATAGCCTCCCCGGACGCATGAATCTGATTATTCACATCCGACATCGTTCATGTTTCCAATATATTAAGGATACATTCATCACCGTAACGAATTAATAATTAATTCACAAAACAGATGGTTGTTTATTTTATCCATCGTTTTTCATATCAGACCACAGTAAATGGGAGAATATTATATATTATGCTTTATTTATAAATCTCTATTTTAAACAATAAAAGCACAATTTGTGATTGCTTGCGCACAGGGTAAGCAAATGTAATCCATTGCATCATCCACTGACGATAAGAACCTCCGCGTACTCGGGGGCCGACGGCAAGCCGCTGATGGCCTGTTTATGCTATACTCGTCATACTTCAAGTTGCTGGTGCGTTGGCAATGCCTGAAATATTCTGGCAGGCATTATTCGGATATCAAATACAACGTTTCAATATATTGATGAATGAAAGGTGAGTGACAGGCTGGCGATAAAGCGGGAATAACATCGTGCGCCAGACGGGTTCCGGCGGCACGATGTGAAAATCACTGCGGCTTATCTATTTATCGTGTCTTTTTAGCTGACCAATTAATTCACGGCGAAAATCACCAAGCCGTGGTTTGTCGTCGTCAATCCACGGCAGCGGACGGCAAAGCTCCATCGCCTTGATACCCAGACGCGCGGTAAGCAGCCCGGCGCCGATGCCCTGCGCGGCGCGCGCAGACAACCGGGCGGCGAGATCCTGCGACATCCAGTCCATCCCCATCTCACGCACCAGTTCGCTGGCCCCGGCAAAAGCGATATTCAACAGCACCAAGCGAAACAGACGCAGACGGCTGTAATAACCCAGCTCGATGCCGTACAGCGTCGCAATACGATTGATCAGCCGCAGGTTGCGCCAGGCAATAAACGCCATATCCACCAGCGCCAGCGGGCTGACGGCGATCATCAGCGTCGATTCTGCCGCCGAACGACTAATCTCTCTTCGCGCCTGTGCGTCCAGAACCGGCTGCACCAGATGTGCATACAGGCTGACCACTTCCCTGTCGTTTTGCGTTTCATGGATAGAGGCATACCAGCGCTGTAGCGCCGGGTGAGACTGATCGATTCCCGCTTGTTGCGCCAGCTTTTCACAAAATGCGCGGCCTTTTCCGGTACCATGGCTGTGCAACAGATCGCGAGCCTCATCGCGCTCATGGGCGCGCTGGCGCAGGCGCCACAGCCGACGCCACTCGGTCACCACTGAGCCGACGCCCGCGCCGATGATCAACGCCCCCGCCGCACAACCGCCCAGCGCCACCCAGTCCTGAGTTTGCCAGGCATTCATCGTCCACTGCACGCCCTGGCCGACCACGCTGGCGCCAAACAGCGTCAGTCCCCCCATCACCATTTTGCGCCACAGGCTGCGCTTAGGACGCAGGGCAGCGTTAATCACCGCCTCCGCCTGCCCCTCTTCCTCCACAGGTTCATCCAGCGTCGCCGGAGAAAAGGTCTGCGCCTGTGATTCGCTGAAGGTTTGCTGCGCCTTAAACGCCGGATTTTGCTCAACCTCCAGCGGTCCTGCGAAATCGATACGCGGTTTTAACGGTTCGGTCATCGCAATTTATCTCCTATTAAAAATTCCAGCGCAGCATCCAGGCGAATATGGGGCAGCGGTTTGTCCACATCCATCACCTGCGGGCGAAACGCTTCAAACTGAAAACCCTGATTATCCCAGAATGCCTGTCCAGGCAACCTGGCCGGAACTTCCCCCGGATAAACGGTAAGCGGCTCTCCATCGCTGAGTCGGTTACCTCGCAGAGCCGGAATCTTCTCGCCATTGACATCAATCAGACCGCTGGTGGTCGCCTGTACCGACGCCAGCCCCAGGCAGTCCATGCTGATGCCTTCAAACGCCGCGTTTTGCCACGCATCCTGAATCAGCTGCTGGAGCAACGACACCATATTGGCATGTTGATCCACCGTGACGTGATCGGCCTTAGTGGCGGCGAACAGTAGCTTATCAATCACTGGCGCAAACAGTCGTCGAAACAGCGTGCGCTGTCCATAATGGAAACTTTGCATCAATTGAGTCAATGCCAGACGCATATCATTGAACGCCTGCGGTCCGCTATTCAGGGGTTGCAGGCAGTCCACCAGCACAATCTGGCGGTCAAAACGCAAAAAGTGGTTTTTATAGAATCCCTTAACCACCTTCTCACAGTAGTAATTGAAGCGTTCCCGCAGCATCCCGGCGTTGGTATGTTTATCTGCCTGCGCCAGTCTGGATTCCCCCTGCGCGTCCACATCCGGCCACGGGAAAAATTGCAATGCCGGTGCGCCAGCCATATCGCCAGGCAGGACGAAGCGCCCCGGCTGAATAAAGTGCAGCCCCTGTTGTTTACACTGATGTAAATACTCTGTCCAGGCAGCGGCAATTTCCGCCAGGCGATTCTCATCGGCAGGCGCCAGCGGATCCAGCCCCTGGGAGATCTGCCGCCATTTCGCCGACCATTCAGCCCGCTGCCCGTGCAGTAAACCGGTCATCTGTCGCGACCAGCTCAGATAGTCCTGCGCCAGCATCGGCAGATCCAGCAACCATTCGCCGGGGTAATCGACTATTTCGAGATACAGCGTTGATGTATCTTTAAAATGACGAAGTAATGAGTCATTGGATTTATAACGTAGCGCCAGGCGGATCTCACTGACGCCGCGCGTCGGCGTAGGCCAGGTTGGCGGTGAACCGTAGAGTTGCGCCAGCCCTTCATCATAGGTAAAGCGCGGAATACCAAAATCGCGCTGCGGAACGCGTTTCACCCCCAGTAAGCGCTCCTCACGCACGGCGCCAAGCAGCGGCAACCGCGCCCCGGCGTGGAGGTTGAGTAACTGGTTCACCATCGCCGTGATAAACGCGGTTTTTCCGCTGCGGCTAAGTCCGGTAACGGCCAGCCGTAAGTGCCTGTCTACGCCGCGATTGACCAGCGAGTTGAGTTCGTTTTTAAGTCGCTTCATCGCCCATCCCGTTATGCCTGAAGAGCAGAAAAAAGAGAATATACTCTTAATTATTCGTGTCGCGGGACAAAGAACCTGGGCCATCGGCTCTAAACGGCATCGCCGTGTTGAACGCTGCTTACGCTGGCCCCACAAGGCCAAAGCCCTGGGATATGCCAGGTAACAAAGCCAACTCCCCGCAACGTGAAGTATGACGAGTATAAATATGGGGTCAGGTTGTTGATAATCAACCGCCTTATGTTGTCATCCGCAGGTTAACTCCATAAGATGTGTACTATTCACTCTCTGCTGGCGTTCCCGAACTATGTCTCCAACTATTTATGATATTGCGCGTGTTGCTGGTGTATCAAAATCAACGGTATCGCGTGTACTCAATAAACAAACCAATATCTCACCTGAAGCCCGTGAGAAAGTTTTGCGTGCGATCGACGAATTACAGTATCAGCCGAATAAACTTGCCAGGGCGCTGACGTCCTCTGGCTTTGACGCCATTATGGTAATTTCTACCCGTTCTGCGAAAACGACAGCCGGCAATCCTTTTTTCTCAGAAGTACTCCATGCCATTACCGCTAAAGCGGAAGAAGAAGGTTTTGACGTCATATTACAGACTTCCCGAAGCACAGAAGATGATTTGCAGAAATGTGAAAGTAAAATAAAGCAGAAAATGATTAAAGGCATTATTATGCTGAGTTCCCCGGCTGATGAATCTTTTTTTGCACAGCTTGATAAATATGATATTCCCGTTGTCGTCATCGGCAAGGTTGAAGGTCAGTACGAGCACGTTTATTCGGTAGATACCGATAACTATCGTGACAGCATTGTTTTGACTGATGCCTTAATTAACAGCGGCCATCAGCATATTGCCTGCCTGCACGCGCCACTGGATTACCATGTTTCTGTCGATCGCCTGAATGGTTATAAACAGAGTCTGAATAATCACCATTATCCGCTGGCACCACAATGGATTATAGATGGTGGTTATACGCATGAAAGTGCGCTGGAAGCAGCGAGAACCCTGTTAAGCCAGCATCCTTTACCGGACGCGGTATTTGCGACAGACAGTATTAAGATCCTCAGTTTGTATCGCGCAGCCGCAGAGAAAAATATTGCGATTCCGCAGCAGCTGGCCGTGGTGGGCTACAGCAACGAGATGCTCTCATTTATTCTTACCCCGCCGCCTGGCGGGATTGACGTCCCGACGCGTGAACTGGGCGAACAAAGCTGCGATCTGTTATTTAAGCATATTGCCGGTAAAGCTGAAGCCAGGTCCATTACCGTAGAAACCCGAATCTCTCTGACCGCCTCGCTGGCCTGAGTAACGGCTGCCCGTTGACTTCGGGCAGCCGGAATCATCAGAAGGCGTAATTCACGCCTACGCCCGCATAGTGGAACCGATCGCTTTCCCCTTCGTCATGATCTTCCCACTCATATGCATATTCCAGCGACATCGACAGGCCGTTCTGGAAATCATAAGCATAGAGCAGGCCGAGACGGTTAAAGTCATGGCCTTCACGTTCGATATCGTCCTGCCAGTCCCAGTTGCTCCAGCGATCCAGCCCGATACGGGTATACGGCGTCAGCGTGGTGTTACCCAACGAAAGCGGCAAATAGGCACGGATCTCCTGGGTGGAAAACTCACCATTATTCCGTGAGCTATCCATATTAAACCCGCGCTCCAGGTAATAGTTCACCGTCAGCCCCACCGTTTCATTGATGGTATAGTGCAGGCCAGTTTCGGTTTCGACACGACTGTCCGCGTAACCGGTCGTCGATAAATCATTGACAAACTGATACATCGACAACCAGCCGCTGAAGCGTAAATCGTCAGCGAGTTTCACATCCCAGTCAGGCGCTATTTTCCAGCGCTGCATATTGGCGGTGTCTTTCCCCGCTTCATTCACGTAGTGGTAGCCGTAATTACGAAAACCACCGGTCAGGCCAAAATTCACGTCATCGCTTTCGAGGAACTGATAGTGAACTTCCAGTTCCGGACGGTCGAACCAGCTGCCGCGCTTACCGGCACTATAATCAACCGGGCCTTCCTGATAATAGGCCAGCGACATTCTCCACGGACCGTTTGCCGCATTAAAATAGATGGAAGGTTCAGCCAGTCCATCCATATCTTCGCCGTAGCCTTCGACGTTTTCAATTTCGTACATGGCACCAATATTAAAATGCCAGTCATTTTTTTCGGCAGCCTGCGCGCAGGAAACCCCTGCGCACATGGCGAGCGCAGTAGAGAACAGTAAGGTTTTCATTTTTATTCCTTATTAAAACTCGATAAAAAACGCACCTGAAACCGGAGAAATTACTTTCTCCGGTATCTATACTCGTCATGCATCAAATTGCTGGTGCGCTGGCTTTATTACTCGGCCCATTCCTGGACCTCGCCCCTTCGGGACCTGCGCAAGCGCTGTTCAAAACGACTACGCGTTTTATCCCGCAACTCAAATTATTTAAAGTATAAATTTATGTCATTGCATACTCAGTTTCAGTATCAAAGAAATGACATTTCGTCATATCAAAATTAATGGTGATGTTTTCTCCTGCATGGTAGTCGTTCATTGCTCCGGCACGGACGACTAACTCGTGCCCCCCAACGGTGGTATAAAGCATAAATTCAGCGCCAGTTAATTCTGCAACGCTTATTTTTGCGGGCACACTGTTTTCATTTTGTGGCTGTGGATGAATATCCTCCGGGCGAATCCCCATCGTGATCGCTTTGTGTTCATAACCCTGCGCTTTTAATAACGCGAGAATGGAACCCGGAATCGTTAATTTAAGGGTTTCAGTAACAAATTTATCGCCATCAATAGCGCCGCGAATAAAATTCATTGCCGGTGAACCAATAAATCCGGCAACAAACATATTCGCCGGACGGTTATACACTTCTTTCGGCGCGCCCACCTGCTGGATAATGCCGTCTTTCATGATCACAATACGCGTCGCCATCGTCATGGCTTCCGTTTGATCATGCGTGACATAAATCATGGTGGTATTCAGTTTCTGATGCAGTTTGCTAATTTCCGCCCGCATCTGTACGCGTAGTTTGGCGTCCAGGTTGGATAACGGTTCATCCATCAGGAATACCCCGGCTTCCCGGACAATCGCCCGTCCCAGCGCCACGCGCTGGCGCTGTCCGCCCGATAACGCACCCGGCTTACGCTTAAGATAATCGCGCAGGCCGAGGATCTGCGCCGCCCAGCTCACGCGCTCTTCGATAACGGCGGCGTCGATTTTTTGCATTTTCAGCCCGAACGCCATGTTGTCATAGACGGTCATATGCGGGTACAGCGCGTAGTTCTGGAAAACCATCGCGATATTCCGTGATTTCGCCGGAACATCGTTCATCCGCTTACCGTCAATCAACAATTCACCGTCGCTGATCTCTTCCAGTCCGGCGATCATCCGCAGCGTGGTGGACTTGCCGCAGCCGGAAGGCCCCACAAAAACGATAAATTCTTTGTCCTCAATTTCCAGATTAAAGTCTTTAACGACATGCACCTGGTTATCGTATATTTTTTGAATGTGTTGCAACGAAAGCTGTGCCATGTTGATTCCTTTACTTGTCGTTTTGCCAGAAAGCCGATAAGCACGGCCACGTCAGAAATTCCGTCGAAGGGAGATGCAAATCCGCATTGATAAGCCCGGAGCCAATCCCCACCGAGCGCATGCCGCTGGCATTGATTGCCTCAATTCCCGCCTGCGCATCCTCTATGCCGATGCACTCGCGTGGATTAACCCCCAGCCCTTTACAGGCCGCCAGAAAAATTTCCGGGTCCGGTTTCGAACGGCTGATTTGTTCAGCATCAGCGCAAAAACTAAACCAGTGGCTAAGTTCCAGCGCCTGCAAAATGGCGGGCGCATTGAGCGACACCGAGGCCAGTCCTGTCGGGATCTGCAATTCCCGCAGCGTGACCAGCAGCGCCCGGATCCCCGGTAACACCGAATTTGTCGTCAGCTGTTTCAGCGATTCGACATACAGCCGGTTCTTACGCGCTGCTAATTGCGCCCGCGCCTCTTCGCTGAATTCGCCCTCTTTCCCGCCGTGTTGCAGGATACGGCGCAAGGATTCACCACGACTGATACCTTTCAGGGTGTCATTGAACGCCTCATCAATGACAATTCCGGTTTCGTCTGCAATCTGTCGCCAGGCGAGAAAATGCAGATGCGCGGTATCCGTAATCACCCCGTCCAAATCAAAAATAACGGCCTGCGGCTGGCGTTTCATTCAGCATCCCCCTGCGTGGTAGCGGTCCCATTTGTGGACAAAATGAATTCCGGCTTTTTGAGGACACATTCCCCCTGCACGATCGTCTTTTTACCGTTAACCCACATCCCTACAGCCGCACTGCTGGTAATCTGAATTTCAGCGGCAGTTATCGTGAACAGCATGTCACTGCCCTGCCAGCGCAGCGGGAACGTCAGATTTTGCCAGCGATCCGGCAAGGAGGGATCCAGATGCAGCTCCCCGTCGCGCACGCTGACGCCAGCAAATCCCTGAATTGCCCCTAACCAGACAGCCCCGGTTGCCGCGGCATGGATCCCGTCATCACAACCGTGCGGATCGTCGCCGAGATCGATTTGCGCGCCTTCGCGCCAGAAGCGATATCCCTGCTCTGACTCACCGCAGCGCGCCGCCACGATACCGTGGATAGATTTACTCAGAGAGGAGTCATGAATCGTCCGTGGCTCATAAAAACAAAGATTTGCGAGGCACGCCTGCGGACTGAACGCCCAGGGCAGCATGTAGGTCAGCATCACCACATCGGCCTGCTTGAGAATTTGCATCTCATTGACTTCAGCCCTGGAATAATCCAGGAGAATGGTCTGCTTACCGGCCTTCGCTTTATACTGCGACAGGTCGATAACCGGCTTGCTCAGGAATGAATCATCCTGCGGCAGCACGCCATCCTGCTGCGCTTCGGGTCTCCACAGGTGCTGTAAAAAGTGTTCGGCGCGGTGAATAAAAGCCTCATCGCCACACTGAAGAAAACGGGCGAACCAGAGCGCTTGTTCCACGTTGTAGTACGCCATGTAGCTGGTAAACGCGTTGTTGTTAACATGCTCTGTATATTCATCCGGGCCGATAACGTCGTGAATTTCCAGACGGTTATTCACCTCAACCGCGCGGCTTATCCAGAACTTCGCTGTTTCCAGCAGCAGCGCCATTCCTTCATGAGACATGAAGGCCATATCCCCGGTGGCGTGCCAGTAATTGACAACCGCCCAGGCGATATCGGCAACCAGATGATGCTCCGCCTGCGCTGAGGCGACTTTCTGACGCAGCCCGGTGCGAATATTAATGGCCGCGAACTCCGGGGTTTCTTCTTCACCGCTACGCGCGCTTTCCCACGGGAATAGCGCCCCCTGCCAGCCGTTACGCCGGGCTTTCTCCTGCGCTCCGGGTAAGTTATGCCAGCGATAACGTAACAGACTTCTGGCTATCTTCGGTTCGGTGAACATATGAAACGGCAGCAGAAAGACCTCCGTATCCCAGAACACATGTCCTTTATAACCTTCTCCCGTCAGCCCCTTTGCCGCGATACTGCTGCGTTCATCGTGTACCGGCGTCATGGCGCGCAGATGATAAAGTGCAAAATCCAGCGCCCGCTGATCCATGCTGTCAGAACTGGTCACCTGGACACGGCGACTCTGCCACCAGACATGCCAGTTTGCTGCGGACCCTGCTAATAGCCCGTCATACCCTTGCTGCACGCACGCTTCGAGTTCCTGAAGCGATTGCTGTCCCCAGGTTTCCAGCGAGACGCTGCGCTCGCTCGTCCATGCAATCCAGCAGATCTTGCGCAGCGTGACGCGCTGTCCGGCCGTCACCGCCAGGCTGTTATGTTGCAGAAGACGACGTTCTTTCGCGGTAAAGCAGCGCTGCACATCACCGTCAACCTGACAGTAAGAGGAAATAGCAATGTCACTGCGGCCATTCTGCGTCGTGTAAATCCCCTGCAGATACTGTTGGCCAAAGACCCGAACCTGCGTTTCGTCCAGATGCTGGCGACCATGATTGGTGAGGGTGGCATCTATCCCGGTCGATATGGAAAGAGTGGCATCGGCATCCAGCGGGGTGATCGCCATCTCCATCGCAAACAGCGGTAATTTCTCGACAGAAGCAAACCGGCGGCTCTCAATGGCAAAACGGCCTCCGTGCGGCGCCCGCCACACCACCGTGCGGCGCAATTCTCCGCTGGCAAAATCCAGTTCACGATGCCAGCTCTCAATCACGCCGCTTTGCAGGGAGAACAGTTCTCCGTTAAGCGTAATTTCCATCCCCACCACGTCGGGCAGATTAACCAGCTCGTTAATCTCGCCTTTCCCCGCCTGGTGATAAAGCCCGGCAAGATACATCCCCCGCGTCTGCCGCGTGTAGGCTTCTTCATGACTGCCACGGATCCCCATATAACCGTTGCCGGTGGTCATGAGTGATGCGTATTTATCCAGACTTTGCAGACTAAATATTGGATCGGTTAGCGTTACTGGCTTAGTCATAGTTCCACGTACATCCCTGTTTCAGCTGACTGATAAAGTGCAGCCACCAGTTGTTGAAGAACGACGCCCTGTTCAGCGTCGGCAATAGTGACAGCGTCACCTTTCACGTGATTAACAAACGCTTCCATGCTACGAAAATGACGGTTGTCATCGGCCTTTTCGCGCTGCATCAGAACCTCAAGTTCCCCGTCGCGATCGGTATAAATCTGTGCCGGAAACAGCGTCGCCCCAGCCCGGTCGCCACAAAAGTTCACGTTCATGATGGATTGCTCAGGAATATTCAGCGCAAAAGAGGTTTCCAGACGCAGGATCCCGCCGTTATGAAACTCAATCGTGCCAAACAGTGCATCTTCCACGGTGTAGGTTGTCGGATCCCATTCCCCAAACTGGCCGCTATGCTTGCGCGTACCGATTTTCTGAAAGCTGTGCGCAGTGACGCCTTTTACCGCCGGGAAACCCAGCACGTACATCGCGGCATCCAGCATATGAATGCCGATATCAATCAGCGGCCCGCCGCCCTGTAATTGTTTATTAGTGAAAACGCCCCAGCCCGGCACGCCGCAGCGACGCAGCGCGCGGGCGTTGGTGACATAAATTTCCCCTAATGCCCCGGCCATGACCCGATCGCGCAGCAGTTGAGTGTCCAGCGCAAAGCGATGATGAAAATCGTAGGCCAGCACTTTCCCCATACGGCGCGCGGTGTTACGCATCTCCAGCGCCTCTTCCGGGGTCATCGCTGGCGGCTTTTCACACATCACATGACAGCCCGCGTTCAGCGCCTGCATGGTGTGCTCGTAGTGGAAACGATTAGGTGAACAGACGCTGACGATGTCGGGTTTCACCGCCTGTAGCATCGCCTGAACGTCATCCCAAACCTGCGGATTGCCGTATTTCTCTGCCAGCGTCCCGGCCTGAGACAGGCGGCTGTCGCAGACAGCCACCAGTTCCAGATCCTCGCGGGTGCAGTAGTACGAAGCATGAACCTTATCCGCCACCTGTCCGGCGCCAATAATAGCGACGCGAAGCGGAGAGCCTGTCATTGCACTTTTCACGGAAACCCTCTTAACAGGTACGCAACCAGGCGAGCGACTGACGATACGCTTGTGCTGGATTGTCTGCCCTTACACGGCCTTCATACACCACGTAGCCCTGATAATTATCCTCGCGCAACTGGTCAAACAGCGCGGCGAAATTCAGCGTGCCGGTTCCCGGCTGATAGCGATGATTATCGGCAATATGGACATGCCCCAGCAGATCGCGGTTGTCGTGCAGCGCCTGCGCCATATCGTCTTCTTCAATATTCATGTGATAAAAATCGCCGATGATCTGCACATGCTTCAGGTCGTTTTCCACGATATAGCGACGAGCATCAGCCAGGGTGTTGATCATATGATCCTGATAGCGGTTGAGCGGCTCCAGGTAAACCACCGTTCCGGTCCGTTCTGCCACTTTATCGAGATAAATCAATGAGTCACTCACAGCTTTACGATCGCCCGCCAGGCTACGCGGCGAGGTCATCGGCGGCAGACGGAAGGTAAACATCCCCCATGCCGCCGGGACGATAATCCCTTTGCCGCCCACTTCCGCCAGCGCTTCGAGGATCTGCGTTATCTGCTGCAAACCGTTCAGACGACGCTCTTCGATAAAGTCGCCAATCCAGCCGTCATAGCCGCCGCAGGCAGTGGTTACCGGCAGACCGGTTTCTTCGATCGCCGCTTTCACTTCTGCCAGGTTGTTAACCAGCAGCCTGCCGTCAATTTCAAAACCGTCAAAACCCATCTCTTTGATATAACGGAATTTCTCCAGAATATTTTCCGGGAAAAAAGCCTGATTCTGTGTGCCAATTTTCATCTTCTGCATTCCTTTGGTTAAAACGTCACGCCCATTTTGATGCTCTGCTCCGGATGGCGGTCGACATACTGCATGTAGCTCTCCGGGCTGCTGGTAAAGGTCACTACCGGGTCGATAAGCTCCTCGCAGTTCAGATAACCGTTCATCAGCAGTTCCCAACAGGTCTCTTCAATACGCTTGCGGCTCCAGCGCGGATAGTCAGGATTGGGTTCACTACAGGCGCGGGAGAAGACGATTCGGGCATTATTAAAGTGAGCTTCACGCCCGAGGTTGAAACCTTCGGCAAACGGCTTGGCAAAAGCGACATAGGAGATGGTGCCGCCATAGGCCAGCCCGCGAAGCGCCGACTGCAACGCATCGGCATAGCCGCTGGTTTCAATGATGACGTCAGCGCCCTGCCTGCCGGTGAGCGTTTTGATCTCTTTACCGACATCGGAGCCAATGGGGTTAAGGCAGATATCGGCGCCGTGGCGACGGGCGATATCACAACGATGGGCAATCGGATCAACGCCAATCACCACGGATGCCCCCGCTTTTTTCGCCAGCTGTACCGCAATCTGACCAATGGCCCCCAGGCCGACGATAACCACATAGTCACCGACGCGCACATTGGCATCCCGCACGCCGCTCATGGCAAACTGGGCCGGGTCATAGCAGACGGCGTTTTTCCAGGAACTGCCTTCCGGCATTTTGCGCAACTTATAGTTGTTTACCGCATTGATAATGACCGTTTCAGAAAGCGGGCCGTAGCCACAAACGGTGTCACCCACGGCATAATCCGTCACGTCAGAGCCACACTCGATAATCTCGCCCACCACCATATTACCCAACTGGAACTTACCGAATTCAATACCTCGCGGCGTGCCCTCTGCGCGCGGCATAAACATCTGCCATTCCGCGTTGAAGTCTTCATCAATAAACGGGCTTGCGGCGCGGAAATCGACCACTTCAGTGCCGTGTTTTGGCGCGCCAAAGCGGACGCGGATTTTCACTTCATTCGCCAGTACCGCACGATCTTCATACGCCACCAGTGCCGCGACGCGCGGTGCGGTGGCAACTAACTTTTTCATTGATAACTCCTTGATTGAACTGGCCGCTTTAGCCCTTAACGCCACCCGCGGTCAAACCACTCTTAATAAAACGTTCGGAGAGCGCGTACATAATGACGACAGGCAGTGCCGTCACCAGCGACGCGGCCATCATCCGTCCCCAGATATAGTCAGGCGTGCTGAACAGCGCGTTCAGACCGACCGGTAAGGTGAAATTGCTGGCGCTGGAGAGGAAAATCGAGGCAAACAAATAGTCGTTCCAGGCCACCATAAAGCAGTAAACAAAGACCGATACCAGCCCGGACATTGCCAGCGGAACGGTGATGCGGAAGATAATCTGTAGCCGATTTAAGCCGTCCATCATTGCCGCCTCTTCGATCTCATCCGGGATGGTGTCGAAGTAGCTTTTCAGCATGAAAACTGCGGTCGGCAGCGTCTGGGTGACCATCGTAATAATCAGCGCCATTTCGGTGTCGTAAATGCCGAGCGCGGTGATGATTTTGAACAGCGGCACCACCAGCAGAATGCCGGAGAACATGTACACCGTGTAAAAGCTGGCGTTGATGGTCATCCGTCCCTTAAAGCGCAGGCGGGACAGCGCATACGCCCCAAGAATGCCAAGAAACAGCGCCACGGCAGATGACGCGACCGATACCACCAGGCTGGTGCGGAAGTAATCGACAAACGGGAAAATCAGCGGATTAAAAATGTCGATATAGTGTTCCAGCGTCCACTGCTGCGGTAACAGCGTTGGATGCAGCGATATCGCCTCTTTCGCGCTCTTGAACGAGGTCATCAGCATCACAAAAAATGGAAACAGCGTGATGATGAGAAAAACAGCCAGTCCGCAATAAAAACCGATGCGTCCGGACTTGCGCTTATTTGTTGCCATTGAGGTTCACCCGTTTTCTGGTCAGCAGGATAACAGCGAAAATAATCACGAACAGCACCACAGAAATCGCTGCCGCTTTACCTAAGTCATTAAATGCAAACGCCGTTTTATAGAGATACACCCCGAGAATATCGACTTTAGTGGTGAGCAGATAAACGTCGGCGAACATGTAGAACATCCAGATGGTACGCAGCGTCACGACGGTCGCCAGCACCGGCATAATGGCGGGCAGCGTGACAATGCGAAACCGCTGCCAGGCGTTGGCGCCATCCATCTCAGCGGCTTCATACAGCGATTTGTCGATCGTCTGCAAAATGGCCAGAAACGAGATAAAGGCATACGGGAAGTACCGCCAGATAGCGAATATCACCACCAGCACAAAGCTGCTTCCGGGATTGTCAAACCACAGCGGCGCCTGATCGTAGAGATGCAGCAGATCCACGCCGAGATAATTCACAATGCCGTAGCCATTGTTGAACATGTACTTCCATGCAAACACCAGCGAAATAGACGGCGTCACGTAGGAGAGGATCACCAGCGAACGCGCCGTTTTACGCAGCCGAAACTCGCGGTTAAAAAACATCGCCACGCCCAGCCCCAGAACGGTGCTACCCGCCACCACCAGCGCGGTATACCAGACCGTCATCCACAGCGAATGCCAGAATCCGGGATCGGATAAAATACGGATGTAGTTGCTCAGACCGACAAACGTGGACTCAATTCGCGGATTAAGCGGCAAACGCATAAAGCTGATTTCGATATTCGATATCATCGGCCAGACCACCAGTCCGCCCAGCAAAAGTAAGCTCGGCGCCAGCAGCAGCATGGCAAATGGCATATCAGAACGACCTGAAAAGAACCTGTTCATCACGGCTTTACTTCCCCATTAGCGCTGCTCAACAAGGTCATCCAGCTTTTTCTGGCTTACCTTGATGGTCGTTGACAGGTCGGCTTTCCCGACCGTGACGTTATGCACCATCGTGCTCACGACGCCTGAACCGGTTACGTCCCCCATGCGGGTGAAATTTTTATCGCCGACCGCGCCAAATACCTGAATATTCGGCAGTTCCGCAATCAGCTGATTTGGCAACTCGCCAAGCGCTTTAATCACGTCGTTATTTTTCCAGGTCGCCGTATTCACCACCGCTTTATTGACCGGCAGCGCCGCGCCGGGCGACATCATGACCCAATCAGCAATGTTGTCGGCCTGCTCCATAAAGGTGATAAATTTCTCCGCGGCATTCGTCTCTTCGGCTTTCTGCCCCGCGGTAATCGTCAGTGAGGTCAACATGCCGTAGACGGCAGAATTTTTTTCTGTCGGAACCACAAAGCCGACATTTTGCGGATCGCCCTCTTTGATCACGGCGGGAAGGATATAGGTCGAGTAAATCGCCATTGGCGCCGTGCCGTTCATGAAGGCGTCTTTCACTTCCATGATGTCGTTAGAGCCAGGCATGGTGTTCGTGGCCAGATCGCGGTAGTAGCTCAGCGCCTGGGCCATCTCTGGCGTATCCAGCGTGATCTTGCCTTCGGCGTTAAAAACGTTAGCCTGATTGGAGAGCGCAAACTGCGAGAAGGACTGCTCGGTCAGCACGCTTTCCGCAGTGGGTAGCGCAATACCATATTTCTTATTGGCAGGGTCGTTCAGTTTTTGTGCAGCACTCAGCAACTGCTGCCAGTTCTGCGGTTCTTCCAGCCCCGCTTTCGCCAGCACATCTTTGCGATACCAGATACCGCCAATCCATGCGCTGACGGGTACACCGGTCCACGCGGTGCCATCTTCGGTACGGACAATACGCAGCACGCCATCGTAGAAAGCATTTTCACCGACGGTCTTAATCACATTACCAACGGCATTTCTGTCGATCAGCGATTCTTTATCCATCACTTTGGCGTAGTCATGGCTGGTCTCAATCACTTCAGGAAGCGATCCGCTGCGGGCGAGTGTGATCACTTTAGTGTTATAAGCGTCTTCTTCGACAGGGACCTGCTTAACGCTAATGCCGGGGTTCTCTTTTTCGAAGCGTTCAATCAGTTTTGCAATCACCGCCTGACGCTCCTGCTCTACGGAGGAGTGCATAAACTCAATAGAGACATGAGACGGTTTATCATCTTTACACCCTGAAATCAGGGCGCAGGAAACCAGTGCTGATATCAGCACGATTTTTGATTTAAGCATGAGATGTTCCTTGTTATTTTTTAATCCACATTACCTGCCAGGGGTACAGCGTTAATTCCTCGCCTGCAACATTGACTTCGCTAATCAGATCGAATCCATTTTTTATATCAATTGAAATAGTTTGATTCTTATCACTTATATTAAACAGGGCAATAATACTCTCGCCCGTTTCTGTCTCACGGTTAATTTGCATAACCGCTGGCGTAACGCTGCATATATCAAAATGACTATCCGGGTGAAAGGCTTTATTTTTGCGACGAATGGCAATCAGCCTGGATAATTTATGATATACGTGGTGACGTAACGTGTTTACATCCTTTAAGTCGGCTTCAATATTATTTAGTTGATATTTCTGTCGATTTATTGCTCTGTTATATCCCAGTTTTTCTACACCCGCATAGTCATTACGCGATCCCAGCACGCTCTGGATATAAATCGCAGGAACCCCCGGGAAAGACAATAATATCGCGTGAGCAAGAATAAAGCGGGCGAGCCGCTCCGGGTCGCTGGCATTCTGAGGGCTCAGCGCATCCATATACGTCACATTGATTTCGTAAGGACTACGGCTGCCATCCGGGTTATTTTTCCAGTTAACTAAAGCCCCTTCCTGCTGTAAATCGGCCACCAGTTTTAAAATTTCCTCTTCCGGTAACAGACCGCGTAACGGATTGAGGCCAATGCCATCGTGCGAGGCAAGGAAATTAAACCAGGTTGTCTCTTCGGATGGCAGCTGTAGCGATTGCGCCCAGGCACACAGCGCGGTGACGTCCTGGCGCTGCACGGCATGAAGCACCAGCGGCGGCAGTGAAAACTGGTACACCATCTGGGCCTCATCATGCCCATTACCGAAGTATGAAATGTTGTCTTTATGAGGAACGTTGGTTTCCGTAATGATAACCGTGCCCGGCGCGACCGCATCAGCAATGGCGCGGAAAAGCTTGATAAGCTGATGGGTTTTATTCAGGTGAATGGACGACGTGCCAGGCTCTTTCCACATGAAACCCACGGCATCCAGGCGCACATAATCGGCCCCTTTTTCCAGATAGGTCAACAGCACATCCACCATCGCCAGCAGGACGGCAGGATTGGCATAATTGAGGTCGATTTGATCGTCGCTGAACGTGGTCCATAAATGACGAACGGTATTATCTTTCAGCGTAAACGGTGTAAGCAGAGGTAAGGCACGCGGGCGCGTTACGGCGCTGAGATCCACCTCAGGGTCCATAGCAATAAAGAAATTATCAAACTCCGGAACCTGATTTAAATAGTGTTTAAACCATTCACTTTTCGCGGACATATGGTTGCAGACGAAATCAAACATAAGCCGACTGGATTGGCTCAGTTTATCAATATCTTTCCACTCTCCTGTGTCTTCCGCTACCTGGTGGTAATCCATCACCGAAAATCCATCGTCCGATGACCACGGATAAAAAGGTAACAGGTGAACATGAGAAAAAGTGGTTTTCAGCCACTGCCGATAAAATTGATTAAATGTCGGGAGTGGTTTTTGTTCGCGGCCATGAAATTGATCCGCATAGGTAATGAGTACAACATCCCCCTCATCCCAATGGGATTTACGACTCTTATTAATTAAATGTCGCGACTTTTCCATACGCGAGAACAGCACTTCATAGTGAAGCGCTGTAAATGATTCCCCATAAACATCACTCAGGTAATTCTCTATTTTCTGGTTCACTTTACTTTTCCGTGGTAGCGGTCCCATGAATCAAGAGACTACTCTGCAGAAAATAGGCTGTCAATCAGGAAGGCGACTTTCAGAGGGGAGATAAAAAGGATTTTAGCAGCCCAAAAATCGTATTTGTGAGCTGCCGCAAATTAACAGAGGGAATGTTAGTTAGTTGTTACTGCCCGGAGATCAGGTGTGATTACCGGAATAACGTTTAGCTATTTTGGCCGCTGCGCGACTCAGAAACGGTTCAAGCGCCAGCGCCAGCAGCATTTTCAGGGGACGCCTGGCGACAGATTTCACTGCCCACCCGGCGACGCCTGCGGGCCCATAACGCAGCGCAGCCAGAAGAACCAGCTTGCCTGCTATTTTAACACCAGGCGTCATCTTCTGCCCGGCACGTTGCCAGCGAGTATTCATCTCAACCCTCTTACAATTGACGGAAACGACTGCGTAATGTG
Source organism: Citrobacter amalonaticus (assembly GCF_002918555.1). Lineage (GTDB taxonomy): Bacteria > Pseudomonadota > Gammaproteobacteria > Enterobacterales > Enterobacteriaceae > Citrobacter_C > Citrobacter_C amalonaticus_A. The sequence continues at coordinate 67,949 of NZ_PQMB01000006.1, read as the reverse complement.
AAGGTATCAGACGTCACATAACGCTCCATTTCACGCAGGCGATTTTCACTGTCAGCCAGTTCACGATCCACCACATCCAGTAATTCACTACTGGAAGGTTGCTGTTCACCGAAGGCCAGACGGTCCGGCATCGGATCGAGGGCGAATGACAAAATGATGTAAGCCACCAGCGTAAAGAACGCCAGTCCGAAGAAAATCGACAGCACCACTAAAATGCGAACCAGCTTTACAGGGACATCAAAATACTGCGCGAACCCCGCGCATACCCCCCGCACCATGCCCTGCTGCGGAATGCGCCATAACTTTTTGTTCAGATTAATACCGCCCATTAGCGATCCCTCCAGTTCGGATGCTCAGCGTCCAGGATATCTTCCAGCGCCTGAATGCGCTCCCGCATCCGTTTTGCGTCACCCGTCAACTGGACTAAACGTTGCTGTTCGCTCTGCGAGAGCTCGTCGCGACCAGAACGGTTGTTGTAATGCAGCCATAACCAGATTGGCAACACAAACAGCACGAAAATAGTTAACGGAATGGCCAGAAATAACGCGCTCATGAGTACTCCTTACAGGTGATGAGCGGCGGCGCGGGCACCGCCTGGTATTATTATTGATTGTCTTGCTTCATTTTGGCTTTCAACTGCGCTAACTGCTCGCCGATTTCATCATCTGCTTTCAGATCGGCAAACTGCTGATCCAGATTTCGCTGTTTACCAAAGTTGTGGCTTTCCGCCTCGGCTTCCATCTGATCGATACGACGCTCAAAAGATTCAAAACGCGCCATCGCCTCATCCAGCTTGCCGCTATCCAGCTGACGGCGCACATCGCGGGAAGAGCTCGCCGCCTGATGGCGTAACATCAACGCCTGCTGACGGGCACGGGTTTCACTGAGCTTGTTCTCCAGTTCGCCAATCTCTTTCTTCATGCGCGTCAGAGTGTCTTCCACCAGCGTCATTTCATGTTCCAGCGTACCGTTCAGATCGGTCAGCTTCTGTTTTTCGATTAATGCAGCACGGGCCAGATCTTCTTTATCTTTGCGCAGGGCCAGCTCGGCTTTCTCCTGCCATTCAGCCTGTTGTGCGGTAGCCTGCTCAATACGGCGGGATAACTGTTTCTTTTCTGCCAGCGCCCGCGCTGAATTGGAACGGACCTCGACCAGCGTGTCTTCCATTTCCTGAATCATCAGTCGCACCAGTTTTTGCGGATCTTCCGCCTTTTCCAGTAACGAGTTGATGTTGGCGTTCACGATGTCGGCAAAACGAGAAAAAATACCCATAATTTACTCCTCACAATATTTTGATGTCGGGCGATGCCCTGCTGCTGTTCTAATACAATCTGCGTGCCAACTTTTTATTTCATTGATTTATAAAAGATTAGACTGTTTTACCTTTAATGTCATCCAGGTTAAAGTGGTGAATATCGCGAACATTTGGTGAATTTCATCATGGCAGAATACAAAGATAACCTTCTGGGTGAGGCCAACAGCTTTCTTGAAGTGCTGGAGCAGGTTTCGCATCTCGCCCCTCTGGATAAGCCGGTGCTCATTATTGGGGAACGCGGAACCGGGAAAGAGCTGATCGCCAGCCGCCTGCACTACCTCTCCTCACGCTGGCAAGGACCGTTTATTTCGCTGAACTGCGCGGCGCTGAACGAAAATTTACTGGATAGCGAACTGTTTGGCCATGAGGCCGGGGCATTCACCGGCGCGCAAAAACGTCATCCCGGGCGTTTTGAACGTGCCGATGGCGGTACGTTGTTTCTTGATGAGCTGGCAACAGCGCCAATGATGGTGCAGGAGAAGTTACTCCGCGTCATTGAATATGGCGAACTGGAGCGCGTCGGCGGCAGCCAGTCGTTGCAGGTTAACGTGCGCCTGATTTGTGCCACCAACGCCAATCTGCCGGCAATGGTGGAGGAAGGCGCGTTCCGCGCAGATTTGCTCGACAGGCTGGCTTTCGATGTGGTCCAACTCCCCCCTCTGCGCGAGCGTCAGACGGATATCATGTTGATGGCAGAACATTTCGCGATTCAGATGTGTCGGGAGATCCAGCTACCCCTGTTCCCAGGATTCACTGAACATGCAAAAGAGACATTACTGCGCTATCGCTGGCCGGGAAATATTCGTGAGTTGAAAAACGTGGTTGAACGTTCGGTTTACCGCCACGGCACCAGCGATTATCCGCTTGATGAGATAATCATTGATCCTTTTCAACGTCAGAATACTGAAGCACCGGTGCCGGAAACTCCTTCCGCACTTCCTGCCCTTCCGCTCGATTTACGTCAATTTCAGCAACAGCAGGAGAAAGAGTTTCTGCAAACCAGTCTGCAACAGGCGAAATTTAACCAGAAACGCGCGGCAGAATTACTTGGGCTGACCTACCATCAGCTGCGTGCGCTGCTCAAAAAGCATCAGATTTAGCGATTCTTTCCACACGATTGCGCACATTTACGCCAGTTGCCCGCAGTCATTTTTACCTGGCGGGCCGAAGTGCGATACACTTTGCAGATTGAATCTAAAAACCTTAAAAATTATGCAGCTTTAACTTAAAATACATGAAAAACATACATTTGTTTTGATTTCAAAAAGTTAAACACAGCAGCCATCGGATAATAACAGTCAATATCGTTGATTTCATTGCCCCCAAACGCGCCCCTGGCTCTTGTTTTACCCCCAATTTTGCCCCCAAAATTCGCTCTTTTGCGTAGCTCCTTCCAGTTTCGCTGCGGCCTTTTTTACCATGTCCATAACATCAGACATTATGGCCACGTTTCTAAATCATAAAGTTTCGGTGCGCACCTCTTTTTCTCCCTGCCCTATACTTTCAGTCTGACATCTGGCTGGAGGTTTCTATGTGTGGACGTTTTGCACAAGCCCAAACCCGTGAAGAATACTTGGCACACCTCGCCGACGAAGGCGATCGCGATATCGCGTATGACCCTGAGCCAATTGGGCGCTATAACGTCGCGTCTGGCACAAAAGTCCTGCTGCTGAGCGAACGCGACGAGCAGTTGCACCTCGATCCGGTTGTTTGGGGTTACGCACCCGGGTGGTGGGATAAGCCGCCTCTGATAAACGCACGCGTAGAAACCGCGGCAACCAGCCGGATGTTCAAACCGCTCTGGCAACATGGCCAGGCGATAGTCTTCGCTGATGGCTGGTTCGAATGGAAGAAGCAAGGCGACAAGAAGCAGCCGTACTTCATTCATCGCTCGGACGGTAAGCCAATATTCATGGCGGCGATAGGCAGTACGCCGTTTGAACGTGGCGATGAAGCGGAAGGCTTTCTGATAGTCACGGCGGCAGCCGACAAAGCCCTGGTCGATATTCACGACCGCAGGCCACTGGTTCTGTCACCAGAGGCAGCGCGCGAATGAATGAGGCTGGATGTGGGCGGGAAAGAAGCAGAGGAGATTGTTGCTGACGGCTCTGTGCCAGCAGATGCATTTATCTGGCACGCAGTGTCGCGCGCCGTCGGCAATGTGAAGAATCAGGGCCAGGAGTTAATCGAGCCTGTCTGATTAAATTACCGGGCTATCATCATCCGCCGCCCAGTTAATAAGATGCGTCAGAATACCCTTCACATCCACCTCATCCAGAACCTCACCTTCCAAAACTTCACCATCTACCGTTATCAGCGCACCACCTCTACGTTTGGCAAAGTGACAACCGCCTGAATACGAAATCAGGTAGGTGCTATCTGGAGTCGGCTTCAACCCCCTTTCTATCACAGCAAACCCTTGCGATGTCTCAATCACAAGGCTGTTAACCGTGACGCCGCAAATTGTCTCTATGGTTAGCGTGTGTTCAATGTAGTCTTTAGCTGGACTCGGGAACCCCATAATGACCTCCAATAGGCACTGTTCATACATACAGTATGACCTGAATTTTAGCGTGTTCAAGTGCTGAACGGAATTCTCTTAAGTGTTAAACTCCCAACTATCTAAAACATATAAGATTATGGATATGTCACTTAAATACAGAGCGGATATTGATGGTCTCAGGGCTATAGCAGTGCTCTTGGTTGTTCTTTTCCATGCAAAACTTCCTATACCGGGTGGTTTTGTTGGCGTAGATGTTTTTTTTGTAATATCAGGGTTTTTAATAACCTGTATACTTGATAAAGAGATCAGGGAATCCCGTTTTAGTTATGTAAGTTTTTACGTGCGCAGGATTAAACGGTTAATTCCGGCGCTATTTTTTATGCTCATAATTGTCGCGGCATACTGTAGTTTTTATTTGATGCCAGAAGATTTAATTTCTTTTGGTAAGACATCCATCTTAACTATGCTGGGTGTTAGTAACTTTTATTTTTATATTCACACTAACTATTTTGAATCATCATCATCAGAACCGCTACTGCACACCTGGTCTCTTGCGGTAGAAGAACAATATTATATCTTCTGGCCTTTGATATTGATGATGATATATAAGATAAAAAGAACCAGCATCAAGTTTGCTTTGTTCTCAGCGCTATTTATCACGTCAATATGTCTTTCATGGTATTACGTACATCAAGACAAGAATCTGGCATACATGATGTTGCCATTTAGATTTTTTGAGTTAATGGCTGGGGCATTGCTTGCAATTAATTACCGCAGAACTGAATTAATATTAAAGCATAGTAATACATTGAGTATTACTGGATTACTCTTGATACTTGCAAGTGCATTTTTACTTGACGATAATAGTTCTTTCCCCGGCCTTTTAGCGCTTCCTGTTATTATAGGTAGCGCAATGCTAATTGCTTCACGTGAAGGTATTGCAAACAAATTTTTATCTTTAAAACCAGTAGGATATATTGGCAAAGTATCATACTCGTTTTATCTTTGGCATTGGCCAGTAATAACTCTGGCTCTCTACAGAAGTGTGGAACTAACCGTAATCAACGCCATTGCACTTATTACGTTATCATTTGTTATGGCCTGTATCAGTTATCACTTTGTTGAAAGCCCATTCAGAAAACTAAAATCGCCGATGGTTGTTTTTCCTGTGTTTTATGCAATTCCATTAGCTGCTTGTTACTTCTTCATGAGTTATGTGGATGCCACATCAGGTATGAAATGGAGGATGCAGGGTATGTTTGATGAACTTAATTCTGATAACTCTGCCCATATCAAGCGCAGTGAATGCATGGAAAAAATGAAAATTGGAAATTTTAACGAGTGCTGGCTAGGTGTAAAAAAAGATAAGCCAGATATTTTAATGATTGGTGATTCATTCGGCAATGCTTATACTCCTTTTATTGATGCACTTGCGAAAGATGCGGGAATTATGGTCCATGACACAATGAGAAGTTCTACCCCCTCCATTCCTGGGGTATATGTCAATAATATAAGCAAGCCATTATCAAAATATAATGCCGATACCATTATGATTTATAATAATACGCGCACAAATTATGCCTATAGTATTGGAGCTGTTATAATATCAGACCATTTTGATATATATGACGGCAATAACGAATCATTACGGTTATTTGGTGATAATGAAATCGACTATAGCGCATCTGTGTATAAACTACGTGTAAACTATATTAAAAAACTCATCAAGAAAGGTGTAAAAGTATACATCATTGCCAGACCTTTTAATACAATCGGTTCAACTGGAATTTCTAAGCTACGTTCAGCAAAAATGAAACATGTTATAGACAATGTTGAAATGTTCCCCTATGGAATGAAAAAAGAAACAAGAGAAGAGTACAGACTTAAGCATGACATTCCAGAAATTACACTAATCGACCCTAATGTTCTTCTCTGCAAAAATGAAAATTGTGTAGCCACTATTGATGGTGACATTATCTTTAGAGTTGATGGAATCCACCTTAACTACACAGCAGCAAAAAAAATGGGTGATGCATATTTAAAAAAATATGATAATCCATTTAAATAGAACAAAGGTTCTACATGGATCCGTTTTAGTTCCTGACTATGTCAGGATAGCCTTCTGATGTTTCTATCATAGAACTATTCGTGGTCATGCCACATAGGATTTAAAGAGTGACAATGCTCTCTATAAAGTCTTTTGTAGTTTCTGGAGTCCCATGGTATCACCAGGACAATACTGTTTTCACTGAGGAGATCACAATTCGATGGAAGCGTGCAAGCATCAGAAACAGAAAAGCCCACCTGAGTGGGCTATGTATTTGTTTTTATATTTAGTTGAATATTTCTGGATAGTATTTCTTCAACTCGATACCTAACTCCGTTGCACCAACCTTTGTTAAATGCCCACTATCGAAGTAAAGGTACTTACCTGTTGCAGGAGAGACAATATTGCAGATTTTACTTTTGCCACACTGGACACTTAACATATCAACGTATTCAGCATTAGGTATTTTTGAAACCGTAGCTTTTGCATCCGTATTTGTTGCCCATCTTGAATTGATGTAAAACGTTGAGGCATAACCGTTAACCATTTCAAATGTTGTTTTTTTATTTTCCATTGCTTTTTTTGCAATAAACATTGGCGCATTATTAAACATCATTTTCGGCCCAAAAACTATAACCCTTGCATTTGTACGCGTTTTGATTTCGTTAATAACAGACCTTAGTCCACCCATATCATTAACCTGCCAGTCATCATGTAGCATGACAACATCAGCATCTTTAAGCCCATCGAATTTTAAAGTTGAAATTAAAACATCACTACAGAATTTTTGGTATTTTTGTTCATTTGGAGTGTACCCGAAGTTACTGCAATGGTTTGTAGTTCTCAGATATGAGATATCACCTTTAAACCCATTTTCAGTTAATGCATATGTTAAATCTATTCCGTGTGAATTTCCAATAATTACAATCTTCTTATCGCCAGTCTTTGGCACAGGGTTAATTTGATCCCCATCCGTCCAGTATCTTGCTCTTTCCTTAGCTAGTTCTTCAGCACTGATTAGAGCAAATGGGTATCTTCCAGGATATCCAGCAGAGGCGGTCACAGAGAATGCAGCCAAGTACACCGAAAGAAATGCAGCTAATACAATTGTAAGTTCTCTTGCAAGTTTACCTCTGTACTTATTAAGAATCTTTCTTGATGGGTTTTCTACTAAATAGAAAGATATGCAAGACAATGCAATTGATAACGCCACACCGAAAAATGATGCTAACCAACCAGAAAATCCGAGATAATTAAATAAAACAAACACAGGCCAATGCGTGAGGTATAAAGAGTACGATACCTTACCCAACCATTGCATTACTTTATTATCCAGCAAGATGTTTTTAATATCACCTGCTGAAATTACAATTGCACAACCAAGAACAGGGACAAGTGCCCAATATGACGGCCATGCCATATCAGAATTGAGTAAAAAAGTAGCAGCAATGATTATTGTAACACCTGCCATCTTTGCATACTTCCCAGTTAATAGACTAGCTGGAAATAGGTATACAAGTCCACCAACAGACATTTCCCATGCGCGAGAAGTTAAAAGATAAAAACCTGCGGAGCTATTTGTATTAGCGTAATATATTGATACAGCAAATGATAACAATGCAACAATTAGCACAGAGTAACTTGCTAAACTACGACCTACTGACTTATATAACACAAAAGCAAAAACAGGATATATCAGATAAAATTGCCACTCCACTGACAATGACCATGTATGCAACAACCATTTTTCTTTTGATGACGTATCAAAATAATTCACATCATAGAAGTATTGAATATTTGAATAAAAAAGAGAGCTACTCTTAACATGCTCAGAAAGTAACTGATAGTCAGATGGAAGTAAAAGAAAGTACCCAATAACTAACAAACAAAAACAGGTAAAATATAGTGCTGGGATTATCCTTCTGGCTCTATCCATGTAAAAACCGATGACCGAAAATTTAGAATCATCCAATCTTGAAAAGATTATTCCGGTCATAAGATAACCAGAGATGACAAAAAACACATCAACTCCAGAGAATCCGCCATCAAAGCCTGGTATCCCAAAGTGATAAAGAACGACAGCAATAACTGCTATCGCTCTCAGCCCATTAATATCAGTTCTGAAGTTCACTTCCCCGCCATAATCTCACTAAAAATCATGGCGGTGTTATAGCATGCAACATAAATTAAAGCCAGCAACTACAGTGGAATAGCTACTATTTGGCTTTCTGTTGTGACCTCAAACCAAAATGAAACGCCTCCGACGCCAATCATGGGAGTTGCAACAAGTTGATCGTTAATCAAGGTCCATGTAAAAGAAGGGAGTGAGGCACCGCCTCCAGAAACATGCCCAAGCTTCCCTATCTCCAAAACCTGGCTCCCCCCACCTATTGATTTATTGACTAGTAATTTGTAAAGAGTGGTATTCCTTTCTGGTGTCGAAGGTGGCTGATTCGAAGCCATGATCGTCACTTCACCGCCGTATCTGACCTTATGTCCTTGCGTACTTAGCATGTTACATATTGGTGTTGCAGCCCCAACCGGTATGGTGATGCTTCTTATCGGTAGGGTATCATGTACCCATTTTATATAACCACCGTTCTGGGTTTTCCATCCATTCAGTAGTTTTTGTCTATTCATTGTTACTTCTGCGCCAATTCCATCAACTATAACGCATGGAGTTATGTCGCCAACAGCTGGAATAGAAACTGAATCAAGTAGTGTGATTTCATTTTTTACACCGTCTTGAGCTATAACATGTAAACAGTTAGGGAAACCTCCAATAGATGTATTATTTGCATACATAAAAGCATCACGAATAGTGGCTTTATTTGGGCCTAATGTGGCGGATGAAATAGCCCCCATACCTGATCTGCCATTTGTTTCAGCGCCTGGCGCATCAAGAGAAAAACCGTTACATCTCTCAATAAGGTGTCCATATCTTGCACAGTTGTCAGCTGCGCAGGCGACACCGTTACTGTAGTTCATGTATCCCCATAACCACCCATCACCCTGACTATTAGAAACGTAACCCGCTCTTACTGAATGCGATGTGTGCTGGAAGCCAGGTGATGGATCAGACACGGTTCCAGGGTTGAATCTTACCCCGTTAGAAACACTGGCATGGGACATTATGTTATCGATACACATCACAATTCCATTACCGAAATAGAATCCATCAGCACCAGCTGACTCTGACTGAACTCCGCTAATAAAACCACGGGAATACTTATTCAAACTGACAGATCTACGCGGCGCACTTTTGACGTTGAAGTCTTGAAGTCTGAAAAACGATGCACCATTTGTATTCGCCGCCACTCCGTCAGATAAAGCGGCAGCTCCTGTCATATCGAGTTCGCTGGTTGACTGACCTTGGCCGATAATTCTAAGTCCTGTTATTCCAGAAGCGTGTTTTTCAAGACTAATAGGAGTTAAAAGAGTATGAGTACCTCTTGGTAATTCAACTTCCCCGCCACGAATGTTTTCTGTGGCGCTAGGATTGTATTCCGTTGCAAGCGATGCGGATGCTAAATTAACTGCTACTCCAATATCGGTGTCAGGATCACCAAAATCAACAGCTGATAGATGGCGACGCGCCCTATCCTTGCGTCCATACTTATTATTTGCACCAGTTGCTTCGTATGGCCCGATCTCATCACCAACGGTTCCAGGCGCATAAGTTTCTGCGCTGTCGTAACAAACAATTCCAGCTCCAAGAGAAGATGCGAGCATGGTACGCAATGTCGAATCACCAACTGAGAGCCAGGCACCAGGTCCTTCTCCGCCTGTAGAAGCCGGTGTTGAAACAGGTGGAACAACTTTCCCCCCAACAGGAAAAGTACCTGTCCACTTGAAATACTCGCCAGTACTTTCATCCAGGAGTAATTCATTCAGATTAACGGTACCGCCATCCTGAAAAGACATATCATTAAGAATGATATAACCGTATGCTGCTGCGGCATTAATTACCATCGTCTCAAGGCCAAACCACGTATTACGTGCCCGCCCAAAACGATCATTCCAGATTGCCTGAGTTATGTCATTTAGCGCAAAATCAAAATTCTGCGCATTATCGTACAAATCCTTTGCAGCAGCAGACCCCAGCGGATTGCCGGTGTTATAAGTCGTCATATGGACCTCATAAACGAAAAAACCCGCCGGAGCGGGTTGTAATGATGTGGTTGTTTAAATCAGGAGACGTTTCCGGGGTATAGATCGCTGTCGTACTGGTAGAAGTCGTCCCTGTACTCTTTCGCAGTAACCTGGCATGTGCCGTCAGCTTGTGGTGCTATTTCAGAGATAATAGCGTTATAACCAGCACGCGAAGAATCGCAGAAAATAAGGCGCGGTGGCTCGATGGCAGGATCGTTCAGGATGATATTTCCGAACTCCGGCTGTTCAGGCACAGAGATCTGATAATCTCCTGCCCTGGTAGCCACCAGTAATCCGGAGGTTGTCCCATCCTGATAACGGATGAGGGCACGCGGATTATCAAAGCTCCAGTCTGGCGGCTCCGTAACAGTAAATGTCGTCAGACCGTCAACCGTGGACATACTTTCAATCAGGGCGCTGACTGTTTTACTACCGGGGATATCATCAGTCAGCACAACCCGATCACCAACGTTATAGCAGAGCGCATCCAGTTCCGTTGTGGTCGAGAATGTCAAACGCTGCCTGAGATACTTCATCAGGCGACGCATGCCAATCTGATATGCATGGTCGCGGTCGAGTACACCATCAAGCATGTAGTCTTCTATTTTAACGGGGGTTAGATTACCCGGTGTCCGGCACTGTACCGTCTCTTCCGCCCATGTCGTCCCGTTGATATACGTAACATCCACGCCGTCATAGTCGTCGTCAGAGGGAGCCACAAACGCGGTTTGAAGGTCTTCCGTCATCTCATGTGGACTGATAACACCAGACCAGGGTTTGATACCTTCACGCGCTACTGATGCCAGTCCGTCAGTCAGCAGAAAATAACTTTTCCCTGCGTTAGCTATCTTCTGCAAAACTTCCAGTGCCGATGTGCTGTCTGTGGTCTCGAAGTCAAAGAACTCATTGTCAGGCGTCCAGTAGGTACTTTCCAGAGCATTAATGGCATCAGTGTCCATCTCCAGCCCCAGAGAATTACCAACGTTGAACAACGCTCCGGAAATGCTGCGTGGTGTTCCTGTATCGTAAATTCTGGTGGCTACCACGTTCACCCGGCGATCGGATTGAGCGGCCAGCTTGCCGCCAGTTTCCACCGTGACACTCATCGTCGTTACGCCAGCGTACGAGGATGGTCTGGTCAGAAGGCGTCCACGCAATGATTGCCAGTACATATTGTCGCGACTGTTATCCTGCCCCTGCTCGTTAGTTCGCCGGCAACGAACTTCAACGAGACCAGGAGAACTTAACGTGATGCGCTCAGTGTATCCGAGCCCATTGATATTCTGCGTGTTGTACGAACCAGTCTTACTGCTCCATCCTGATCCGGAACCATATACCCGAAACTGGATCTCCCATCGAACCTCTCTATTCTGTTTTTTACCCTTTTTGTTGTAACCGCAAATTCCATTCGGGAAAAAGAAATTAACCTCAAACATGTCGATTGTTTCATTTTCCGGGCATGCCATGAATGGTCCCATCCATGTATCATTCTGATTCACTCCAGAAGCATCGAAATCAAGAACTATTCTGGCAACAAATCCCGGCCAGGTGTTATCAACCACACCATTGACCAGGCGCCTGATCGTTACGCTACTACCATCAACAGCGAGAATTTTATATTGATTACCGGCATGAGACAGTGATAAACGGATATAACCTTCTGGAATTCCAGTAAACGGCGCTCCAGCAGAACTCTCATAGGCAAGAGTTACTGATGCGGTCACTACGTCACCGCCAAGCGGTGCTGAGTGTGGAGTGTAAGATGCAATGAAGAGGTTATAGTCGACGCTGTTGTACCAGATCGTGACTGGCATTCCGACATATGGGGCTATTTCAGCCAGATTATCACTGGTGATTCTGCTGTATGCGCCATCATTGGTGACAACAAATGAATCAGGAACGATAAGTTCAACCACTGCACCTGCAACCCACGATTCCGGTAATTCATTGGTCACCGGATCGTCATCATCAGTACTTAACCCGTTAAATGTGATCGTACTCCCTGATACTGTCAAAGACTGCGCAACAACGTCTTCCGTATCAGGCGCGGTCTGAGCCATATCCAGACCGGCACCTGAAGATGTTCCTCCCACTTCTGTAGAGTTGAACCAGTTCTCACTACGGCGATCACCCGCGACATTCTGACCGGGTAGATACAAAGTATGAGCGAATCCATCCCCTAACGATGAAACTGGTGTGGCGCCGACGCGTATATCTCCATTACCGAATGAGAACAACCCAAACCCTAAAGCGACAAACATTTCAACGGTCATCACTGTCGGGTCGTCCGGGCTGAACCGGGTTACCGGCTGCACCACGTAATCGGGGTAAATTCGACGACGTCCGAACAACTCACGAATCGGATCGCCTAGTTTTGCCCTGTTCGCTTTCGCGGGGTTAACGTCCAGTGAATCGCCTGTCGAGGACGAAAAACCTCCCGGGTCAGCTGCACCTGGCGCAAAGAACAACGCATAAGCAACAGATGCGACCGAAACAGCAACAGCAACCCATGCTAGCGCAACAGCCGTATAAGGGATCGGGAAAATTTTCACATCACTGTCTGGTTTAATTGCAAAATCAAACCATGCTGACGGCGGGATATTCTCTCCATCAACTTCAATAGCAACCGGATGCTTCATATCAGCACGATAATTTTCAACGTTTCGCTTCATCCATTGATGAATCGTCATCGCACCATGTTGATGTGTTTCCAGCGGTTCCCCTGGCAATCTGGAGGGGTAAAGTCTTATTGTCACACCCAGAACTCCACTTTGACGAAGCGACGCATGAAACGCGCCAATGGCAGAAATGTAACGTTCGTTTTATGGTTACACTCTGCAACGTAAAGCTGGCCATTGATATCCACTACCACGGCGACGTGTGCCACTGTTGAACCGGAATAGCATGCAACACCTGCTCCCTCGCACGGTTCACATCGACGAAGAGAACGCATAAGCTTTCGTGCTTCCCGGTCAAGTCCGCCGTTATCCTTGGTTACCCCGGCAAAATCTGGCCATTCAGGAAGGCCGATATCACGGCGTACTTCATTCAGCACCCCAAAGCAGTCAAGTTCCGGGTAAACGCGCCCACCTTTCAGCCATTTCACCGAAAGGTATTTATCAGGATTAAACATATGGCCTCCGGAATTAAGGCAATAAAAAACCCCGTATGAACGGGGTCTGGAATGTGTTTTACAGATTGTTCAATAAAGACTGGATATGTAAGAGTTGACTGGATCCGGTAGCAAGTCTTGCGGATGGTCACCACCAAACGTAGCCCACTTGCTTTTACCACTAATAATCGTTGAGGCAATCCGATCGTTGGACTCTGCGTTATAAATTGTGATTTTAACTTCAATTTTATCCGGAATTCCTGACCACTCGGTTGCCCTGTCCTCCCAGTGAAGTATTTGCGGAATAACATAGTATCCATGACTGATAGCATGTTTGTTTTTCAGGCAGGTAATGTCTTCGCAATCAGCATAAATTGTTACGCTATCAGAGTGGCGCAAAAACGCAGATTTTAATGCAGTAGCTGTTGAATTCCCGGAACCCGCATATGTACGGGTTTCATACACGCCATCAACTGGCATGGAAATAGCAACTGGAGCATCTTTGATCAACTGATCGGTATTGTTCTGAATATTGCTCGTGTTGTATTTAGCTGAACACCCAGCCAGTAAAATCATGGCAGAAACCAGCAAAAATCGTTTCACTTTTCTATCCCTGTCAATTTAAAGATTCCTATATTATTAAGGATTTTTTCGACTGAACATCAACTCATATAACGAAGGCCAGGATAGAACGGGAGCGTGTAGCGATAGCGGGGCCAGGCGGTATCAAGGACGTTCATATACCCCGCGATAATTTGCGCCTGAGTCGCTTTCCAGTACCCACTTTTCACCTTAAGAGTGAACGGGCGTTCTGCTGGGGCTGCTAAATCGTTGGAGGTGTATTTGCGGTAAGTCATCGTTGCACCGCGAAGATTATCCAGCGCACTGCGAATTGCCGTTGATGCCTCACCATCGATATTACTTACTGCAAACTGTAGATCCTGAGTTCCGTCACTGTTACGAGCCGGAAGCGCAACGGCGATGGCACTGGCAATAAATGTCACTTCCTCACCAGACTCCGTCACCGCCGTTACATCGTCGTAACCATCACAGAGATAAAGAACGTCATCACCGATAGTGATCTGCAGAGTTTCAATAATTACCTCTTCTCCGGAAGAAGCGTAGAGCCGATTCAGTATGGTCATGCTTCAGGCCACTCTCTGTTAAGCGCAATATCAATGATGCTGCTGTTGATGATGTAGTCCGGGAACTCGGCCCAGCCATCACCAAGGACCGGACGATTCCATAGCTCCAGCGTCGCGGAGAACTGCCAGTAAATCGGGGCGACCAGCATCGGCCCCTGATAGATATCGGTGAACCGGCATTTATAGAACTCAACGCCCAGCGGGGTCTGTAGCCGCATAAAAAACCAGTCAGCACCATCAGTGATAGTTTCGCGGTACCAGGCCTCAAATAGTTGGGCCTGAACATCCGTTTCGAAAAACCACTGCACATTTGCCTGTGTCGGCGTGGAAATGAATGCCCGGCGCTGGCGGGCGCGGCCGGTTGTCATTTCGGTACGCTTTAACGGGCTGACTGGCTGAAATGCATAGCCATCCTGAAGCGGCATAGGGAGATAATCGTGCGGGTAGTATTTTTCAGCCATCAGGTGGTTCTCCTTCCGGTGTACATTCCTCGCATCGCATTACCCACCTTCCCGTTGCCTTTCACGATCTGATTGGCGACCTGATCCAAAGCATCACTGGTAGCCTGTTTCTGAGTCTGTGCCAGCGACAGATTCATCTGGTCAGGGCTTACTCCCTGCTGAATATAGAAGTTCTGGCTTATGGGAGCGTTCAGGGTCGTAGCATTGCTGTTGTTATTGACGTTCTGCGCCCCCGTACCGAAACCGGGCTTGCTCAGCGTTGCATCCAGAGAACCACCATTGCGCAGCGCCTCAAGGTTCGAAACGCCGATCCGGTTGGTTGCCGCCTGGTCAAAAACATACTCGCCTTTATGCACTACCCCGGCAGGCTGGTACTTCCCGCCCTGCCCGGTAAAACCACCAGAAGCGAATCCTGTCCCGGCGATAGCTGACAGATTTGAAACGATGCTGGCAGTAGCGGCTGCAACGGATGCCATCGCGGCAATGTTGTACGGGAACGGGTTAGCAGCAGCCATTGCTATCCCCTGTTGAATGGAAACCAGAGACTGCGCAATCGCGAATGCCTTGCTGGCAGCGAAAGCTGCTTTATAAATCCCGGACTGTTCACCGAAGCCAGTCGCCAGAATCTGCAAACCACTGTCGATCATGGTCTGCGTCGCACTGGTGATGATTTCGTTTTTCTGGGATTCGATTACCTGGTTGGCCTGCGCTGCCTGCTGGCGGATTGCCGTCATGCGCGCTTCGCCTTCCGTGGTAATTTGCGCCGCCTGGGCATATGCGGCTTCTTGCGCCTGCAACCACGTTTGTAGTTGCTGTTGCGCCTGATCGAGTTGCATGTACTGCTGTTGCATGCCGCCGAACGTGCCGGATAACTGGCCGCCAGTTGGCGACATGTTTCCAACAACACTCTTCACTGAGGAAGGCAGTTCTGCAGGTGTATTTTTGTAGATGTTGGCGCGGGTTTGCTCGTATTCCCCCGGAGCCAGCTTGCCTGTGGCTTTTGCTTTTTCAAGTAACGCCAGGCGCTCACGCAACAAATCATTCTGCTGCTCATCCTTCGCTTTGACCTGATCCTGCATTTTCCGGTAATCGTCGAGCGTTTTGACGGAGTTTTGCAGTGCTTCCTGCTGTTTGTAAGCCTGTATTATTTCATCAGAACGGGACAAAAGAGACTTCTGATCAGCGGTAAGCTGGGATTTCGATTTCAGATCAGCGATCTGCTGCTCAAATTTAACTCGTGCCTGTGTCGCACTGGTTAGTTTGTCACTGGCGTCAAGCTGGGACTGCATAGCGGATGTCTGCTGGTTAATCTGGTCAAGTAACCGCGTTGCAGAATCTTCGCTGTATGCTTTTCCCTTCGGCGTTTTCGGCGCTTTAGGGTCTTTGTACATTTCATTGATGCGCGCGATATTTTTCGCGTATTGATCCGCACTGATCGCCCCGGCATCCAGAAATTTCTTCTGTTGCTGAATCTCCTTGTTTCTCTTATCAGCATTCGACAAGAACTGCTGGTTGACGCGATCCGCTTCCTGCTGGGTTTTAATGCGCTGCTGCTCAGCCTTATTTGCTTCAGACACAGCACCATTGACATCAGCTTGAGCTGTCATCGTGAGTTGCAGGATGTTTAACTCCTGCTCAAGCTCCTTACGTCGAGCACCAAAAACGGCTTTCCCACCAACGGCGTTATCGATCCAGTCCAGTTCCTTACGAATTTGTGCGATGCGTTCATTACCGCCAGATTCTCGCCCAACATCAAGCATGGCATCCCAGGCGCTTTTTGCGCCTCCAGCCAAACCATTCCATGCTTTCTCCAGCAGACCAAGATTCTGTTGAATGTCAGTTGCACGCTGCTGCATGGTGTTAGCGTATGCATCAGTAGCAACTCGCGCCGCTTCCTGCATGTTCCCTTCATCCTGAAGAGCTTTAATCTGGTTGTATGTTGCCAGCGTCAGGAAATGATACTGGTCATTGAGTTTGGTGATTGCGTCCAGCGGGTCTGCGGCGATTTTGTTGAAATCACCAACCAGTTGCTCAGTTGCAATACCTGTGGCTTCGCTTGTTTTAACAACGGCAGAAGTCACGCGCTCCAGTGAATCACCGGCAACTTTTCCTGACTCTACCAGTTGATTTAACGCCGATGCCGCTTTACCAGTTGTAGAGTTTGCCGCCACACCAGCGCGCGCAGCGATATCAGCCAGTTGGCCTGATGTTTTCCCTACCTGATTACCCGTCAGGATAAGTGATTTATTAAATGCGTCCTGTTCTTGCGTGCCTTTGTAGTACGCCACGCCCAGCACGCCGACCGCAGCCGCCGCCAGCGTAAAAGGATTGATCAGGCCCATCACATAGGAGCCGACACCTTTAATCGCCGGGCCGATGCCGCCGAACATGTCCTTAAGCTGACCACCTTGCTGCAACAACACGGTCATGGGAGCCTGACCAGATGCAAGGCTAACGACGATATCCGTCATCTGTGCAGGGATCATGCGCATCTGATATGCCATTGCGCGTGATGTAACACCGGTCTTCTTCATTGCATCCTGGGTGATTTCCAGTTGCTGCCTGGCGTTCCCCAGACTTGCAGACAGCACGTCGTATCTTTCCGGCGACAACATGCCGGAAGCCTTCGCACTGTCGAGTTGCTTCTGTTGGTCAGCCAGTTTCTTGAATGCGGCTCCTACCGGATCAAGCTGGGCAGCCAGGCGTTGCAATGCCGCGCGCTGCTCATCATGAGCTTTCGCAGCTTCCCTCTCAGCCAGAGCTTCCCCGGTAATTTCCCGACGAGTTTCCTGCAATTTTTTACTGTAGGTGTCGAACTGTGAAGTGTTGAGCTTTCCGGCTGAGAGCGCAGCATTAAGATCTTCTTGCTGTTGGTCAAGATTTCTCAGTGCAGCAGTTAGCGGATCGATTTTATCCAGCATACGCTGGAATGCCTGTGCCTGCGCCTCCTGCTGCGCGACCGCTAATTTACCTGCTTTTTCCGCTTCACGCTGAGCCTGAGCTACTCCACTCAACTCTTCCGTGGTTTCGTTGAGTTTTCTCGACAGAAACTTAAACTCTTCCTCATCAATTAACCCTTTGTCGAAATATTTTTTTAATTCGGTAAAGCGTCGCCCAACGGTGTTAATGGCTGCACCAACAGGATCGATGGCCGTGCGAAGTTTACTCATCGCCTCCTTTTCTTCCTCGGTTGCTTTTGTCACTTTCCCTACGCTGGCCGCAGCCTTCATTCCCCATTCAGTCAAGCCACTGAGGGCTGTCGTCAGGTTTTCTGCATTTTTCTCAGCGCCAGTGCTGTCAATAATGATGGCGAGGCGGGATGTCTGTTCTGCCATTGCGATCTCCGGGCATAAAAAAAGCCGCGCAATCGCGGCCACTGATCATTTGTCAGGATGTTACTGATTTACATACCTGGTTATGGTTGTTACTCAGCCCGTCAGTGGTGGGACACTGGCGCACTCATAAAAGAAGGGATGGCTGATTACCTCTGACAAGGAATTAGAAAATGGATCAACCAATAAAGTTTATCGAAAAGCTGGAAGTAACCTTGAGTCTCTGGGCGCTGAAATTGTTGCACTAAAGGTTGCGGTTGGCCTTATTTTTCAAAAGTTACAAGACCCAATGAGAGAGGCTTTTCTGAAAGAGTTAAGGCAGCTTAATAATCCAGCCATGAACGACCTAGCAAAACAACTCGAGCAATTTCGCATTTAATTCATAATGCCAAATTGTGATGAGTGAAATACTACTTTTATTTCAGCGGTCTGTTTCTGGGCCGCCTTATCCTCGACAAGCAACTGATGGTGAACAGAAACACTGAGTTCATCAATCGCGCAGTTAATATCATTGTTGGACTGGCTCATATGCAAAAGCGACTTTTCCAGCGCTGTTCTAAAGTCATAACTGTCCCCCGCCTTTCGGCATCAGGGAATAAAAAACCCAGCCAGAGCGCTGAGTTTTGTGGAATTCTCTCAGCGCCTGAGTGGGCTAATTGAACTTAGGCCGTTTCTTTTAGATTGCTACCACAATGCTTACACTTGATAGCTTCTTTGCGAATCGACTCAGCACAGAAAGGACACTTTTTGAACTCCCCTGACTCGCCATTTAAGACAGCGCGTCTTGCCGATGTGGAAGATGACAACGCAACCAGTAAGCCCAGAACAGGAGAAATAAAAGCTGCGAATCCCGCCGCTATGCCATTTCCGTGGGTAATGTTGGATGTCAAAACTACCAGGCCAAAACCTACTGCACACATGCTGATGAGGTAGAGAACACCAATGCCCACCCCGTTACGTTTTGCAGCAACAACGGTTACAACAATCACTGCTAAACCAAAAAGTAAAAATCCAAAAATCGGCTCCACATCCCTACCCTCAAAGTAAACAATGCCCCGATGTTATCACAGGCCGAGAGCAAGGCAATGCGGGCATCCTTGCCGCAATAAATCAACCTAAAAGCCAGGCAAATACATTTGTACTTCATCAGCGACCCGGCCTCGCGCGGCGTGGAGTAGCTTTTTACGCCCGCCAACACCCCACTTCGCCATCTGGCTAGCGCACTGGCTTATCGCTTTGGTTTCAGTGTTGATGATATGGTCAATTTTGTTCAGGCGGGACATGGCATCAATGCCATTGCGAATTACCATCTGAAAGGTTTGGTACACTTTTATTTCGAATTCAACACTAAGCCATGCGGCATAACGAATCGCCACCAGCTCTAACCCCCAGATACCAGGCTGAGCACCACCTTTGATAATCTTGACCGAAGCTATTTTTGTAGCTTTGGTCAGTTCTTGCGCAAACTTTTTAATTTGCCCGCTTTTGATGAAGTTACTTGGCCTCTGTGATTCCGTGGCTTTGCCTTCAGCCACTGCGGCAGCGTGAAGATCATTGAGGTTGTAGCGCCCTTCATCATCGACACGAACGGAAACGCCGTTTACAGATACGGTTGGATAGTGCATGAGGTTTACCTATAGAAAGTGAGCCTGTCACACAGAGGTAGCCGCCCCAGAGTACAACTAACCCTCAGGCTCGCTTTCTGTAGGCTCTAGGATTATAACGTGCGCGTGTGAAGCGCGTTGGGTTTATTGCGGGTACAAAAAAGCCCCGGCGGGTGCCGAGGCTATTTGGAGGTGTTGTGTTTTTTCTGTTCCTGCGCCCACTGCTCACGCCATGCGTCATCGAGGGCAAATATGACCGCGTCAAATTCATCACGATCAATGAGAACGGGACGTGCAGAAAGAAAGCGCTCAATATCATGAAGAGAGATCGGCATCGGCGCGCCCGCCATTCCGACATAAAGCCGTGAGCGGGAGATAACGGAGTAAGCGTTGAGGATTTCCACCGTTACACCGTCAATTTCAGGTTCAGGAATTGGCGGGAGTTTTAATTTCTCCCTTCGCCACTTTGCCTTTTCACCCTGCTCCCCGCCGAATTCACTCAGCCACTTCTGCGCCTCTAAGGCTTTTTTACGGTTTCCTGCTTTTGCTGCTCTTTGCCCTGGGCGATGCTGGCGGCCTCCGCCAGAATTTGCCAGTAAATCGCCGGTTCCTGTTTCAGAAGTGCAGCACCGCGTTCAGGCGTGTATTCAATCGGAACTTCCTCGCCATCAACAAGCTCACCGACGCCCTTCCAGTCTTTCAGCAGGTAGCGTGCGCAGTTGTCGATCAGCAGGTCATCAGCAGAGTCAATTTCCCCGACCGCTGACAGGCTAAATTCGCTGGTTCCAACCTGGTAACTGGCATCCATTTTTTCAATGTGGCGGCGGATAAGGGCATTACGCGAGCGATACTGATCGTTATCAATGCTGCTGACGAGCAGCTTCAGACCTTCAATAGGTTTCAGGTCTTTTAGCGGTGTAAACCAGCGCTCGCCGCCAATATCAATTCGTGGGGTTAAGATGATCATTAAAAGCTCCTGCATTAAAAAAGCCCGCACCACCATGCAGAGCGGAACGGGCAAGGGAAATTTTATGGTTCGGTTACGGTAATCTCGGCGGTGGCGGTGAAGCCTCGCACTTTACCGGTTATGGTTGCGGTGCCGTCGCCGACTCTGTCTACCTGGCAGGTTTTTTGGCCTGTCGATACCACCGTTGCGACCGTCGGATCTGATGACTCCCACTGCACAGCATCAGTCGTACCAGCCGGGGTAAGGTTCGCTGTCAGCGTGACGGAAGTACCGACATCACCTGATGAAGTTGCTGGCGTTACGCTGATTGCCGTGGCAGGGACGGTAACTGCGCGGGTAATCGTCGGCGATTCGTCAGCCGCAGTGATATCCAGTTGAACCTGGATAATGTCGGTATTGCCGCCATCCGGCCAGTCACCAGCGACCTGCACTTTCGGGAAAGTGAAAGTGTACTGACCTTCATCGTTCGCCAGCGTGAAACTGAATGGCACGGTTGCGCCAGTGAGTGTTTTACTCCAGACCTCCCACGCTGCTTTTGACCACGACAAAGTGATCGAGCCTGACGGCGTAAAGGTTGTAGGGATATTTGCCCCCGCAAACGGTGAGCCGGTGCCGATACAACGCTGAGTTTGTACATTGTTGTCGAACTGGATGCTGAAGGTATCAATACAGAAACCATCACCGCCATCGATGCCGTTCAGGTTGATTGCTGTGACCTCTTTGAACGAGTAACGCAGTTCGCCAGCATTATCGGCAGGAGTGCCGGTGATGTAACTCGTATCGTCTGCTTTTGAGTCCCAACCCAGCCCGGCGAATGAGACTGTCGCGGTAACGTCGCCATCATTCGGAACTTCCAGCTGGAACACGCTTACCTGCGCGCCACGAATGATAGAGGCAATACCAACATCCGAAGCGTATGTCGCAAGAGAGAAGGAAATACGGTCATTCCCCATCGTCAGCACATTGCTCGCCCACTCCGCGCCAAAACACGAAGCCAGGAAGTCATCATGCTGGCCGTAGCGGAATTTTGCCCCGACATCGCCGCCAACATCGACCGTTCCCAGCGTAGCGCCCTGCGCCATTCGGGTGCCGCCGATCTCGTCGTTGTCGTTGGTGTTCTGGGACGGGCCAACGCCCCAACTTGTGCGTTTAAAAAGGTTCCACGGAATACCCGCTGGGGTAACGCCGGGAGTTGTTTCTCTTACAAAACATGAAATAACTTTGGCTCCGCTAGACACGGTCACCTCCATCGAAGTTAAGCGCTACAGAGCGCGATAAGGAATTTGTAGATTGAGCTGAGACCAGCCGTCCGTTTCGCCAGCGGGAACAGCGGATACGGCGAAATAACTGAGTTTTCCGTCATCCTGGAATTCGAATAACTCACGGAGTTTGTCTGCTGTTTGAGTGATGAGGATGGTGCCAGAGCCAACAGGGACGAAGATCTGAATAATCAGCTCCCCGGTGCGCTGAACGACGGGGCCAGCACCGATTTCATTCGCGCCGGCCAGTCCGGAAATGTTTGTAACTCGAGCCCAGATATCACGACCACTTGGGTCAAATACGGGTCCGTTGGGATAATCCACAGCATCAGAGGCAATAGCCGTCTGCGCCGTCATACGAGCAATGACAGCGTTACGAATTTCTGTGAGTGTCATTTGTAGGCCTGTGTTACACCATTAAATGAAACCGCATAAACGCCTGTCGGTGCCTGCTTTGAGTGCCCGTTTTCAAGCGGTACGGAATAAGGAAGGTTTGACTGGATATAAATCACTGAGTAGGCCGGAGCCTGATCGATGATATTTTTACCGTTGAGAAATGTCATCGTACCGCGCGGATCCTCCTCTGTCGGAACCGAGTAATCCGGTGAACCGATACTTACGAAATGCGAAGCCCTGAACGTACCAGCACGATAATCTGCCGGGCGTTTGATATCCATGCTGTCGTTAACACGTACTTTCTTCCTGAGTCGCCCGGTTTTGGTCAGATTATCCGGGTTGTCGTAAAGCGATTCGTTCCATTCTCCAACCGCTTTGTTGTACCCGACGGCGGTAGCGTTAATCGCCCATAACTCTGGATTGCCGACAGGAGACCGTTTCACGATTTCATTCAGCAGCTGTGTAGCGATAGCTCGCTGCCGCAACCTCACGTCATCGGCCACCAGCCCGGCGAATGCTGCCGGGTCAATACTCCAGCCCTTAGCCATATCACGCCCTCCGTAACTGGATGGAATACGCAGCACCAGTGGAATCAACAGCGGCGGTTATGACCTCATAACGCTGAGGTACACCAATTATCGGTTCCGGCGCCGTGACAAAGTGCCCGACTGCTGGCCTATCGGTCACCTCGTTAACCAGGGCGGTTAATTTCAGGTCACCGTGCAGGATATTAACGCCATCGATACGGCGGAGTTTGTACCGCGCCAGAACACCGCGCCCTGAATACGTCACCTGCGTTTCACTGCCGGTTTCCGTTACCGGATCCCAGTCACCTCGAACGGTGTATGTTCCAGTGAAATCCTTAACAGCATCCTGCAGGTCGGTATCGAATGCTGCGGCGACTTCAGTTTGGAGTTCATCACGTATGCCCATATCACGCCCTCACAAAGAACGTCTGAAACGGGTTAAGCATCCATGGCTTGAGCATGGCAAACGCCAGTTGCAGATCGGGATCGAGTAGCTCAGTACTGGAGGTTGAAAGCTCGGCAAATGTTTTTGAGACTTTCACATCATCGGCTTCAACGCTTTTGCTCGTCACCACACCGGAATCCGTCTTTTGCTGATACAGATTGCCAGCAGCAGCTACGGAAGCGACAAACGCTCCGGCTTGCTTAACCTCTTCGGGAATATGTTCCGGGTCGATATCCTGAAGGTTTAGAGCCGTCATCCAGGTGTTTGCCTGGAGCACGGCTTTGGCCTTTTTGTCGGCGGCAGCCCAGGCATCCCCCAGCAACTCGTCAACGTCCTGGATTGTTATATAAACGGTCATCGGAGCCTCACCAAAAGAAACGGGGCTTTCGCCCCGTCAGTTAACCAGCCGCTGGAGCAGTGAACGTGATCGCTTCAGTTGTTTTAACCACGCCATCAACGGTAGCCGTCACAGTAAAGGAACCGGCCGTATCAGAGGTGAGTTTCACCGTCGAGCCGCCAGCAGACCCCGTCTGAGATGTCGAAGCGCTTAGCGTACCGCCAGAAGACGTCCATGCTACAGTTGCCCCGGATACTCCGGCACCATTTTTGGTGTACTTGAGCGAAACGGTCACCGCGTCGGTACTGTCAGCAGTTGCGGAAGTTTTATCCGCTGACAGGGTTACTCCCCCGCCGGGGCTTCCAGCTTGATCAGTACGCCAGCAGTGGATTTATTGCTGGTGAAATGTTTCTTCCAGTTCGCGCCAGTGCCGATTTTAGTCAAATCAGGGTTAGCGCCCTTCGTTTCATCCCAGCTGTAACCCAGAAGTTCAACGTTAACCGTACCCTCTGCGCGATAACCGATCGCAAGGTTTTCCTGGTTGTTGATATCGTAGGAACGGAAGCCCGGAGCCTGTGATTCCGTTACGGATACCGCGCCGGCCACCAGCCCCAGAATCGCATCAACAGGCATGGTGTCGGTTACCAGTACAGGCTTACCCAGTGTGCCTGGCTGTCCGCCATACACCACCACGCCAGCTTCTTCGTAGATTTTGTTGTCAATAGACTGATCAACAATGTCGAAATAGGTCGTGGAATGCATAACGAACAGTGCGACACGGTTAAATTTGTCGCCGTACTTACGCAGGCCGCGGGTCAGCGTTTTTTTGCCATCAGTGGCAATGTCTGCAGTTACCGTCATATCAGCGTTTGCGCCAATGGCTGCGACAAGTCCCTGAAGGGCATATTTGATATAACCTTCAAGCGTTGCGTCAGCGACGTCGACGCCAATCACCTCGGAGAATTCGCTAACATCGCGGCCACGACGTTTAAACGCTTCTTCGGTGGTTTCATATGGGCCGTATTTCCACGGCGCTTTAACGCTGACAGACTCACCGGCACCGATTTTTTTACCATTTACCGTTCCGGTGGAGTTAACGTCGCGTGATTCGATAGAGCCACCGACTTTATAGAAGGTGCGCTTACGGAAATCACCCTCGATTAGCTCGTTATCGAGAATGATTGCGCCATTTGAGGCGGCGTTGAAGACTTCCAGATTATCCTGGCGACGCTCAAGAAACGCAGTCTGCGCGAGGTCATCATAGATAATCAGGTCGCTGTTTACGGTCGTAGGCATTGATTAGTCCTTACTTAGGCAATTTGAGATAGGCCTGCTGGCCATGTTTGCGGATGTAGTCCGCTTTATCGCTTGAGCTCATTTCTGAACGTTTCAGGCTGCCACCGCCACCTGGCTTATGACCACCAGCCCCGGAGCCTTCAGCGCGCGGGAACAGATGCGGGGCAGTCTCTTTCAGAGATTCAGCCCACTCGACAGGGGTTAACGGAGTCTTACCGTCTTTTCCGAACAGAACATCGCCATTTGCATCAACAGCTACGGCCTCGCCATCATCGTTGAGCTGGAAAGTGCCTTTGGCACGAAGAATTAGATCGTCGGACGCTTCCGGCAAAGCTCCCGCCTTTAGCGCGGCACTGCGGATAGCATCACCGAGAACACGATCCCGGAATTTACTGGAGAACGCTTCAGCCTTTTCAGCGCGTTCATTCGCGGCTTTGATTTGCTTATCAACATCAGCGCGTAACCGTTCAGTGCGCTTATCCAGAACCTCATCAACTTTCCCGGCGGCGATCAGCTGCGCCTCTTCATCGTCGGAAAAACGCTGGAGAATGCCGCGTACAGCGTCCGGGTCGATACCATCAAAGCGGGAAAGGTTTTCTTTCTGCTGTTTAATGGTGCCCAGCAGTTCTCTATTTTTCGTTTTCAGGCCCGTGACTTCGCTGGTCACGCGCTCATCAATCATCTTCTGGATTTCAGGGGTGATTTCGATACCACCGCCAGCACCCTCACCATTGCCTTCAGGCGCACAATATTTCAGAAGCATATTTCGGATTAACATATTTTCCCCTCGGGATTTTGCCGGGCATCGCCCATAAAAAAGCCCCGGCAGATGCCAGGGCTATGTGTGTACGTTTAACGCTTAATCAGGGTTGTTTAACCGGGTGTAAACCGAGCCTATCAAGATGCCGATCATTCGGCCTTCCGGCGTGGTTTCTCCAGCCTCTTTGCAGATAGTGTCCAGTTGTTCGAGGATGTCATCAGGCAATGGGTCTGCGTGGGCCAGGTCTGATGCTTTTTTCAGGAACGGGAATTTTGTTTCAGCCACTGGAGGATCTCGGGATTAATAGTGTCAACATTGCCGCTCATATACGCCGACATAATTTCAGCGAAAAGCTCTTTCGGCGCTTCGGAAGCATAGGCGCTGATGGAGCGCCACCAGCCTTCATCATATGCGCTTTCTACCATGACACCAACATCAGTGCGTGAGTAATACAAATGATGACCTAACTCATGCCATACTGTCCCCTTTATAGATGGTGTGGCTACATAGGGAAGATCCGCAGGTGAAACATCCAGAACGCCCTGAGATATGGCTTTCACAAGATGCTCTCTCACCATCATCGTCATATCGACACCTTCACTGTTCTTCCTGATGTAATCCCATTCACTGCTATCCAGTGCCCAACCGGCAACATGCACTGTTCGTGTTGACGGTTCATAAGCACCGGCGGCAGATGCTGGTACCTCCAGCATGTCACCAAAAGCCGAAACGGGCTGTAGCCTGAATCGCTGTATAACATCAAATGCGGCCTGTGCCGCTTCTTTCGCTGAATCCAGGGAGACTCCATCAGGAAATCTCACCTTCTGCGCCACGCGGCCAGTCATCCATTTAGCCACTTCTTCAACCGAATTTGCTGAATCTAGATTTGTTTCCAGTACTGACCTCTCACGCAACTGCTCTAGCGTCAGCCATTCCCCCTTGTCAGTGAAGAACTCATCATATTTTATGACGCCATCGCGCATCATTTTCGCACGAGTCTCGCCAAGTATTTCTTTCTGCCGTGAAAATGGCTGCCGTTGTAGCCACTCAGAATAAGTGGTATCACCTGCAACCTGTCCGTCCATTGAGGCACGAGTACCTTCCGGTAATTCACGGACATCAATACCAAGTTCTTCAGCGGATTTGAGGATGTAGGTTTCGGTACTGCGGCAACAGAAGTGTAAGCGACCAGGCCCCTGCAGATAAGGCACCTTGTGCCCTATTGGTTTGTTATCCAGCGTGTACTTGAGGCGGTCGCGGATCCGACAATCCTTTGATGTCCGGTTATCCAAAGTAGACAACCACTGTTTACCCTTCAGAATGTCGTCGTTCGCCGCCGCAAAGCTATGTCTGGCTGTCGATGCAAGATGCCCTACTGCTGTTTTCGCAATGCTGGCTGCATTGGCTCGGCTCATCTGCAGCGCACCATCCTGGTAACCACGGTTAGCATGCCCACGGACCTTTTTTGCGATTTGCTCCTGCGTATCGCCAAGCAAAAATCCCTGCCGCACCGTATTGGATATACGCGCCATTCGATCGGCTTCGAGGTTGCTGGCCCATTCGCTTAGCAAACGCCCCTGGAATGGACGTCCCATCGCCGCGGCATAAACCGCATCAGGGGAAATACCCACCAGCGGATGAAGAGCCAGAACATCGTCGGGAATGGCAAACTGGAAGAGACTCATCTGAAAAGTGGCTTCGTGCTTCGCCAGTTCCTGTAGCTCGGTAGTAAGAGCAGCATGCATCGACTGAATGGCATCCTTGTTTATCGCCCTGACGCTTACCAGTAACGCTTCCAGACGCGAAACGGTAAAGCTCTCAGCATTCAGCGTATCAATAGCCACCAGCAGCCTGGCGGTAAGTTCGGCGTCGCTGTCATTCAGAATTTTTATCATCCTGTTGGCAACGCCGGTGCTGTAGCGACTAACCCATATTGCGTGGGCTAAGGATTCATCCTGCAGTTTGTCATTCGCCGTTGCCATTATTGCCACCAATCAGGTTAGGCGCGCCGTTACGAATGGCGTCAATGACGGTTTCAGGGTCATCAGCTGGATCTATCAGGTCAAGCTTCTGCAACGCTCTGACCATATCCGTGTCGCGAATCGCGCCGGACTGCCATGCATTGACGATTGCCGTTACCATACCGGATTCAGCGACTTTGGCGATGAACTCCTGATTGATGCTGTAACGGTATTCCTCGTCTTTAATACCGAGATATCTGGCACACCAGCCGAGTACCAGCGTATAGGCCTCAGAAACATTGGAAACGCAAATGCCGAGCACCGATGTAGATGCGGTTTGCTCACTGCTGGATTGCGTGGCGGTTTTAACCGCGCTGTTCTGCTCGATAAGCCTTGCGCCAAGCTGAACAGAATAATCACGCTTACTGTCCATCGCCTCTTTAGCCAGTGTATTTGGTTGCGCCTGGGCGTAGGTAAAACTCGCCTCCTTCGGCAGCAGAAAAGGTGAACGAGAACCGACACGGATTCCCTTATCCTGCAACCAGTCACGCCAGGCTGTATCAAGCCCGGAAATCACCGGTTGAACCTGACCACAGAAAAATACGCTGTCTTCGTAATCCGCAGAATTACGATAATGCCCAAGGTTGATTTCAACGAGGGCAGCTAAAGGCGACTCGTCGATGCTGGGATCGTTATTCTGTGCACCGACAAAGGTAAAGGGGATCTCATCCCAGAACTCCTCACCTTTTGGCTTCGGCTGATACTCAGAACTGATAACATAAGAACCAACATCATCTGACTTCCGCCAGACTCTGCAGATAAACTTTCCGTCCTCCAGGGCAAGTTCGCGATACTGGATTTCATCCTCGTATGCATAGCCATCTTCCTTTTCCATACATTCGCGTAAAACCACCAGCACCAGTTGATCGCGCCCATTAATGCGTTTGGTGCGCCAGTTAATGATACTCTCCGCCTGGTAGCGAAGGATGATCGCCTCGTCGGTTTCAGCGGCATAATCCGTATACAACCCCTCGCGCGCGGCTTCCAGTATATTTTCTGTAACTTGCTGGGACTGCTGATAAATACTGGCGCCAGCACCATCAGCGTTATCACGAAGGTAATTCAGCTTATCCGGCGCGGTCATGGTCGGGTCTTTACGGAACGCCAGTCCCAATAAACCAACCTTTGTATTGCCCGTTATCGCGTAGAAAACTGCACGCTGAATGTAATCGGCATTGCGCTTTTTGTTGCGTGCAGACTTATCGGACGGGTCCAGAAAAGGGAGGTAATCATTCCCGGCGGCCTTTACAGCATCAGCCCCTTTGCACACGTCACGTATTTTTTTCCACACAGGCAGCGCCGCCCTGACCTCAGGGCGAACGTAAGTAATATCGTTATTGGCCATCAGAATGTTGTGTCCAGTGAAATAGAGAATGCAGGTCGAACGATTGGGAATTGCTTCACAATGAAGTAACCGGCGCCATCATTGGGGTGATCGTTATCGCTCTTTTTATCCGGCTCGCCGTTTTTATCCCACACCTGTTGTTCCAGACAGTCGGCGTAGACCGGGCAGCGGGACACGTTCACCTTGTATCGGCGATCGCCATTACCATTGCAGAACATGGCGTTCATGGAGTTGATGCGGTCCTTTACTGGCGGGTTAGCATCATCAACGATGACGTTAAATCCAGCCTGTCGCAGTTGCTCAATATCTGTTTTGCTGGCGTTGTTTGACTTCCTGGAGTCGCCAGAGGCATCAGGATAAATATATATTTCCCGGACCTTGCGATAATCACCATCGGCATACAGCCAGAAACGCTCCTTGATGATGCGAATAATGTCGGGAGTATCGTAAGCGTTGATAATCTCTGTTACCGCGTGCGGTAATCCGAGTCGCAATACGTGGACGATCCCGGCCATCTTCCCGACGTTGAAGTCCATCCCGATATAGAGCGATTCACCCGGCAGCTCTTCTTCGCTGGAGTTATTCAGCACCCTGTCGAACTGGTGATAAATGGTGCCGCTGGTCAGGTTAGTAAACTGGCCGTTCAAATACGCCTTGATCAACTCCGGCGGGTAACTTGCCAGGAGCGAAGGAATATAGTCATCCGGCAGGTTCTTTTCGTTGTCGAATGTCGAGGCCTGCACAAGACCATACATCGGCCTCAGCTCAGGTTTATCCCTTACCGCCTTAACAAACTGGTTGTAGACGAACTTAAATCCTTCAGGTGTTGTGGTCACGTCAATGCCGTTACGCAGACCATCAACTTTATAACGCATACGCGCGATTATTTTCCGCCACGCCTGACGTGCCTTATCCGCTTTAAGAACGTCGAGTTCATCCACCAGCGCATTGCCGATTTTAAAGCCGACTATCGTGTCTGGCTTTTCCATCGACCGACAAATTGTCGTGCCGCGGTACCGCCGCCCCTCGTAGAAGTGAACCTCTTTGTTCCCCTCGTTGATTTTGACGCTCAGGCCCCAATCGAAGGCCACCTCTTCAATAGTTGGGTAAAAGATGTCACGTATCTGTGGGTAAGTCGGCGCGAAGTAACCCTGGTTAATCTTCGGATGCTCCCACATCCCTTTGCAGATGCCGCCGCAACCAACCCATGTTTTACCGGAACCGAACCCGGCAACGTAGGCTTTGAACTTGTGCTTCATCGCGAGGAAGCGCGCCTGCGGGATGTTAAGTGTCGGGCTGATCCCCATCGTCCGCCCTCGCATCTACTACGTTGATATTGATTTGAACAGGTGTAGGTTCATCATCCTCGCCATCGCCGGCCAATTCTTTACGGAGTTTTTCCACTTCCAGTTGCCGGCGCTCGATTTCAATCTGTTGAAGTCGCTGCGCAAATTCACTATCTGCCAGGCCGAGGCGCTTCATGACGGCTTCAAACATCCGTTCGCGGCTTATCGCGGTAATTTCAACGCCGTGCTTGCCAAGCTTAACGCCGGAATATGCCAGCGCTGCCGTAGCTGACAACTTGCGTGTATCGGCAAAAAACGGCTGGCCTACTCCATCTCCATTGCAACGGGGACATTCAGGGTTTGGTTCCTGCGTATGGTCATATCCATATCCGCCTACGTCCTCAGGCTCGCGACGTTTGCGTTCAACCGCTTCGAGTCGCTCCTCTTCATACTCAACAGCATCACGCCATTGATAGTGATGACCAAAGCCCCAGCAATAGCGGCAGGCACCACGGCGATACTGTGATAACTGGTTGGCATCGAAAGTGGCGAGTTGCCACATCTGCGAGAGGACTTCATCGGCGCTGCTAAGCGTGCGCGCAATAGAGGCTTTCTGCTGCTGCGCAATGGCCTGCGCAACGTTAGGATTTGTTATGAGCTGACGGCCATAGTTTGGGTCACTATAACCAGCACGTGCAGCTGCTGCCGTGGCGTTCTGGTCATTCAGATATTCAGCAATGAAGCGCTTTACCTTCGGGCTGAGTTTGCTGTTAACCAGTTCCTCTGCACTTTTTTCTTTCTGCGCAGTGCGCAATTTCTTCTGCGCAGGTTTTTGCGCAGTCTGTGCAGTTGGCTTTTTAATGTAGCGCCGCGCAGATGTATAATTCAGTCCCTGCGCTTCACACCAGTCTTTGGGGGAAATACCGGATTTAGCATGCTCGGCGAGGAACTGGTGTTGCAGTGCTCCCCAGTCCGGTTTTGCCATGAGATAATCCTGTTTGATGTGCGTTTGCAATGTGCATAAAAAAGCCCCGCAATTGCGAGGCCTGGGTTTATTTCTCTCACGAACTACTTGTTGTGAATGACAAATAACGATTTACATTTAGGACAAAGCAACGCTTGTTGCTGTCGTACTTTCGTAGTCGACTGTGTGGAATTATGCCCACATATCGGACACATAACAGTCATGCTGGCTACAAGGCCAACGCGACGCATTGCGTTATCAAAATATGACATGATGGTTAACCTTTAAATGAGTATGGTTTACAATATCACAACCAGTTCGTTTATTAACCAACTATTCTCGTATATTTGACATTACTTCGATTTATTATAGTCATGCATGTCTACAGCAATACCAGTCATACCCTGAATCAGCCCGAAAATTAGTTATGAAGATTATTATCTTTTGCACCGTAATTGTAACAGCACCATCATTAGGCTCTGGAGCAATTATCGGGATTTTTCACAACCCAGTCACCTTTCCCGTCCTGTACAACCTCAATAAATTCATCAGCATGGGAATATGAACCGCCTTCACCTTCCGACTCATTTAACGAATGTAACCATTCATCTTGTGTCACGATTTTTCCTGTTACAGTACTACGCAAAAAAACAGTCATAACTATTTAGCCGGTAATTTAAGGAATCGATGCACTTAGATTATAGGTTAGATATCACATAGCATATCTCCGATAGCTCCTGAAAATATAGCAAATAAAATTATTAGAACATTTTAATATATATCAAATCATTATCAGCGTTTCCCATATGCATTTATTCTAACTGCTATACTTTATAGATCGCTAATTATTGGAGATTTAGTTTATGTTTGGTATAAAAAAAGATAAAAACCATATTATTCATGGTGAGCTGGAGGAAAGTTATGGTGAGGCTCTGGAGTCACCTGACCATAAATTTAATGATACAGCAAGAAAATACGCATCCAGAGCAGGGGATGCAGTGCGAACAAGTACAGATAACATCAAGAGTCAGATAGAGTCCAATCCAATAACGTGCGTCGCCGTAGCTGCGACCACCGCATTTATAATTGGTTTTTTGATTGGGCGGCGTTAAATAATAAATGGCTCATACCGAGCCATTTAAACCGTAGAGCACTTAAGTAGCAAAAATAAACAACATTGCTTATTTTTTAAATTTCATTTATACGAAGTTCTAATCGAATCATCAACACATAAAAAAACCGCCTAGATTACGACGGTTTATTATGATGCGTATCATTTAGGAAAATCCCTTTCAATTTCGGGATTATCTGGCTCTGAGGGTTCTCCGTCATCTGGATAAATAGGTTTATCTTCTCCAGGGAAGGGTAAATCTTCAGGCATCGGATCAACTATATCAGGACGGTCTGTCATAAAACCACCTTTAAATTACTAAGAAGACAACAAAGCATTATGTTTACTTTTGTGTTTTTTTCGTTTTATTCTTTTCCTCATCATCATTTTTTCTATCCTTGTTCTTAGATTGATCAGGAGATATGTTCATTGAGTAAAAATTCATGGGAAACTCCAATTTATTCTCCAGCAAGTCGCTGTAGTTATAGTATAGTTAAAAAAAACCATAAAAATTAACGAGGCGGTTATTATTTTGCGCAAACACATCCATGTCATTAATTAATTAGAAATTAAAAAACCATACTTACAATTAATTTACATAATTCTATAGAGCGAGATTATTTTTATGTTTTCTAATTACCCGCATCGCTTCCAACCTCCCTCTGCCTTTTTATCTCTTCAATTTCTCTAATCCCTGCAAGTTGGTTGTTTGCCTTCTCTATCGCTGCAAGAAGAGGTTTAATCCAGAGTACGGCCTGGCAGTACGTCAGCGCGCGGGAGGCAACGGGACTATCACCGGCTGCATCAGCGTTCCCGGTATCGGTGTGCATTGCGCTGGAACGTAAACGGTACGTGTATTCGAGCAGCCCACCAGCGACATCAGCAGGAACAGGCAGATCGCATGTTTTTTCACGTCGGAGGATCTCCCGGTATTCGATAACAGTTTTGTCGGAACTAGCATCAATAAGTGAGTTAAGTCGACTGGCGTTTTCGGCCACTTGGTTAAACCGGTTGAAGTTGAAAGCCTGAGTGGTTATTACCGTCGCCTGCAGGGCGTTGTCACTGCGCAGCACCAAGTTATCACTCTCAGATGTGGTCAGCGCGGCATTACTGCGGGTCAGCAGCACACAAAGCACCGCGATGAAGATGATAGCTACCATCCCAACAACAACGACGCTTCTGTTCACTGGTCTATCCCCCAGCACGTCAACGCGCTTTCCTGGTCGCGTCGCTCTACCTGACCATAGCAACCATTTTTCTGGCCTTTGGTCAGACGACAGTCGCGGCCCCCATCTTTAATCCACCAGCGGATTGCTTCACAGGCTCCTTTACGGTCGCCAGCGTTAATGCGCTTGTAAAACGTTGATGGGAAACATTTTCCGGGGCCGATGTTGTAAGGGCAAAACGAAGCGATGCCTGCTTTCTGCGGTTCTGTCAGTGGTACTTTGATATTGCGTTCCACCCAGGCCAAAGCCTTATCCCGCTCGATGGCGTTGACCTGATCGCATTTCGCCTGTGTAAGCTTCATGCCCTGCACTACCTGCTTACCATCAACCATTGTGGCGCCACGGCAGATAGTCCAGATCCCACCGCCATCTCGGTATGCTGTCTGGCTGTTACCTTCTTTCTCATCCAGGAACTGATCTAATAAAACCGGGGCCGATGCACCAGCGGCAATAAGTGCCAGCATAGCCGCGCTGAGTTTATTTCTGGTTGCCGTAGACATTGCCATTAAGCCGGTCCTCCCTTTCCTTGCGCCGGTAATACCAGTTCACTGCGCAGGTAATAACAGTGCATGCGATACCGACAATAATTGCCCAGTCGCTCAGGCTTAATCCTGCAATTCTGTCGGCCAACATCCAGGACACCTCTTTTGCTGTTTTAGCTGTTTCGGCGTATGCCTTCGCTGATACACCGCAGCCGGTCAGCGTGGTGCCTGTTCCATATGAAAGTCTGCTGTAAATGGTGCTCATTCTGGTCATAGCCTCACCTCCGATTCTTCGGATGGCGCTGTGTGAGATTAAAAGGGGTCAGGCTGCTCGGGCCGTGATTTATCAACAGAGCACGCAGCGGATGATTCCCGTGAGCCTGAAAATTTAAAAGGCCGCGACAAGCGGGCAATATGGG
The DNA here is from genome assembly GCF_002918555.1 of Citrobacter amalonaticus. GTDB lineage: Bacteria > Pseudomonadota > Gammaproteobacteria > Enterobacterales > Enterobacteriaceae > Citrobacter_C > Citrobacter_C amalonaticus_A. The sequence continues at coordinate 33,437 of NZ_PQMB01000006.1, read as the reverse complement.
GGTAAGGCAATGTCGACTCGATGGCCTAAAGGTTCCAGACAGAAGGCATAAAAAAGGCCGGCCGAAGCAAGCCTTTTGCATGAGAGTAGCTTTATTTAATTAGACAGTTCGCAGCAAGATGAGATACCTCAGCAACGATGCTCATCACTGGCTGTTTACTTAGAGTCACGAGTTCAGGAATATCACTTCCCACCTGAATAAAATCCTTAATCACGATGAAGCTGGATTCTGGATACTCGTTTGCAACGACCACACCGGAATATAAATAAACCGCTTTCGGGTTGGTGATAGGTGAGGCAGCAAAGTAGACTACCTCCCCTCTTTTCAGCATCACAGAAAGCTGATCATCGGCATCCTTCACCTGGTAAACATCAAGCTGAACAAATGAGCTTAAGGTCAAAGGCTTGTTCATGGTAGCCATCGCCTGCCTGATAGTATCGATTTTCGTCGTGTGGTTCAGGTCAAACAGGCGTGTGATTTCCTGCTTCTTGATCCCCATGCGAGACGCCAGCTCTACACGGGTAATTCCCGATTCAACGAAGGCATTCAGCATAAGAACCTTTGCTGCAAAGCTTGATGGCACTTCAACGAACTCATCGACTACCGGACCAGGCTCAGGAATTCGCTCGTTATCTTCGAAGTAAAACTCGAATGCTGTAACGAGCGCATCCAGTGCGTTGGCCAGCGCCTCTTCCCGCGTATCGCCCTGAGTTAATGCCTCGGGCACATCAGGGAATGAAACTACATATCCGCCACTGTCGGGTGTTAAAGTTACTGGATATCGCATATCGTACTGATGAAGCTTTCCGAGTAACCAGCCACGAAGGGCTGGTTTATTATTTGAGGCCTAATTGTTTAAGTATCGCCTTTCTCAGTGGTTCTTTTATCTCATCGCCGGGATGTCTTGGCATTACGCTTCGCTTCCCGTTGTATCTTAGTTTCAGATGGTTAGTACCGTTTGAAACTTCGACCCCCTGAGATTCAAGCCACCGCCTGAACTCGTTTTGCTTCACCATTCCTCCATTCTGTTGAACATGGGATTATAGTAAACATTTATGCCTACCGCGTCAACATTTTTGCTTACTACATGGAGGTGAATACGAAAAAGCCCCGCACGATGGCGAGGCTTATAATTTTGTTGCTTCGGAACGATTGAACGGATTCCCAGCGTTAGAGCCGATACTAGCCGAGAATTCCGTAAACTACAATATCTTTTTTCTCTAAAATTTACCTTTTGTGGAAAAAAACTACCGAGTAACAGATTTCAATGCACTGTCTGCATATCCCTCCTGTCTGTGACACTCTTCCACCAGCAATTCAAAAAACGGCTGTATGTGATCATATGCCGTGGTTTTCTTCACATCCCATACAGTGCGGACACCCTCCAGGACACTGGCGAACTTCAGCCGGGCGTAACCTCTTCCGCTGCAGCGGTCGCACACCTTCATAACCGGCACGCCCTGCAACTCCGTTTCCTTCTTGTCCAGTACCTTCCCTTTTCCATGGCAGCGACACGCATTGCTGATAACACCTTTGCCGTTACAGGCCGAACATAAAACGCGTGCTGTTTCCCGAACAGATTTCCATTCTTCCCAATAGGAAGGGCAAACCCCCTTCGTGATTTTTGCCCATTTAGGCGGTTTCCCATCCGGGTACTGAACTTTATTTGTGAAAATATCCGCCTCGGTAAAGCCGTCCCCATCGCAACAGTCGCATCTGCGAACGCTTGCCGCACTACGGGCGTAATCCTGATAAGCAAAAGCGCACAGTATTTCGAGAACTCGTTGGCGTAACCCTTCATCGAGTTCAGTAACTGGTCTGAAATGTCGTGATATCTCAACGGCTGAACCATATAGAGCCTCCATTGCCCGATCCGGGCTGCTGATGCCAATTTTTGCCAGGTAAAGATCGAAACCAAATCTGCACTTAGTATTAACGAGGCCAAGAGCGGCCATCACATCAGTACCAGTGAGATTGTCTGTAGCTGTTGCTCGTGAGGAATCACTGAACATCGGGGATTTCGGTGCAAAGTATTTTGCGATTGATTCGAGGTTCATCGTGTTTATCCAGCATAAGTTTTCAGGTAATTTTTCAGTATTCGGTAGTCCGTCAGTACAGAGCCGGGAAAATGGTATAAGCGCAATCGCTGCCAGCGAACGCGGAGGTGATCGGTAAAGTAGGACTCGAAAGTCATGCGGACTCCAGCTCGGTGATGGTCAACTCAAGTTTGCCGCCTTTGACGATCGGCATTCTCTTCACGCTGTAGTAATCAACCTGTTGGTCGTCGCGCCAGAAACCGGATTTCGTCAGAGCGTCGAACGCAGCTTTTTGCAGGTTGTCAAGGTCACGGCGGCGGCGGTCCGGCATGTAGCACTCGATGCGGATTTTCACCGGCATAGTCAGGCCGATATCCAACATTGAGTCTTTGATGATTCTGGCGACGCTGTCGCGATACGCCTGCCCCTCTGGGCTGATATGCGTGCGCCCACGATTGTGGCGGTAGTAACGGTTATTGCTCGGCGGCCAGGGTAATGAAATGTGGTATTGGTTCATGACTTCACGAGCCCCTCTTTCAGCCAGATAACCTGCGTGCGAGCCATACCTTCCAGCGCGCACTCCTTTGCATAGTCCGCATCCACCAGGTGCGTCCGGCGGTCTATTTCGTCGTGACAGGCCGAACACGCAATGGTGGCAATCAGGTCAGGTGGTTTAATTCCGGTACCGCATAACCCAGCCAGGCGAATATGCGCCAGTACAGACGTTTCCGGGTTACCGTTGCAGATGCCGGGGATCCGTACCTGACATTCCCGGCCACGCGCAGCTTTTCGAAGATTAGCCATGTTCACCCCCAGACTTTTTGTCGGAAAGTTCTCGGCGTCCGTGCCAGACGTCCGCACTCTGGCAATTTCACGCTGACCGTCCAGGTAAGGAAATCAGGGTTGAGGCTTTTTTCGGTCCTGATACCGCGAGCCCGATAATCTGCAATCAGGCGATCTGCCTGCTCGTTGGTACATTCCGTGTGGTGAAAATATGAATATTTCATCGCCATCACCCCGCAAAGCTCATAAGCTGCGCAGCGGCGTTTTCCGCTTCTCGCTGGTTCTTGAATGCCCGCGATAATACCCAGCGCCACAGAACATCGAGCGCGGCTTTGTACAGTTGCTGGAACTCGGTTTCGTCCATGTTGGCGAAAGCTATGCTGCGGGGGTGTTTACGAAGAGTTCCGTCAGGCAATTGAATTGCGTCGTAGTGGCCGGCCTCGACAATTACCCATGCACGGTACGCATCAAAGGATTTACACAGGCTGATCCCATTGGTAATTCGGCGACTGGCTACCTGCTCCAGATACTGCTCGGCAGCATCCAGCAGTGCGCCTTCGTTTCCACCAAATGCCGCGAGGAATTTAGCGTACCCGGTCACCAATTTACGTTCGTTGGAAGAGATCGCCCCGCCAGTAGGTTCCCAGTATTCGAAACCGAGATTGAGTAATGCGAAGAATCGGCGATGGAATGCGGGGTTCCTCACCTGACGAAATTCGGCTACCAGCACGGCACCGAGTTTGATTTTTGATTGCAGAATATCGCTGGTCTCCGGCGTAGCGGGGATCAGGATTCCTGAAGACTGCTTGATGAGTTGTAGTTCGTGCGCCATGGTTTCTCTCCGTGGCGCAGTAGGTTACGGTTGTTCAGACCGTTGATTTCATATTATCAGAAGGTGGTGTTACCCGGTAGCCGAGACGTCGGATAAATTGCATAAAGCCATTGGGAGTAAAGACTTCTTCATCATCCAGTAACGGCCGCATAGAAACCATGCCATTGACGCGATAGATTAGATGCCTGCCCGATGAAGGAAAGCTAAACACCACGCAGCCGTCAGACCGTCTTACTATGTCATACCAGTTGTCTTCTGACGTTTGCAAAGCTGAATCACTCACACTCTGTTCTCCCTTCGAGCGACGTACAGACGCGATTAAAGATTGTCGGCAGCAGCATAAAAGGGATACGCAAATTGCGATATTCTGAAAAATGCGCGCCAGCCTTAAGCGCAATATTAATAAAACCAGTCGTCGGCGCTTTCCCATGTTTCCTGCAGGATTTCTTCGATTTTCTTTTTGTCGTCCTTGTCACCCCCAAACACACTTAAACCATCGGAGCCTGCACGTCGTATGCTCAGGCTGCAGTTCTCATACTGATTGCCCAACCTTTTCAGCAATTCTTTCTCCAATGCTGGTACCGCACCTTTAGGAAGTTCTTTCATGCGATCAATGGTTAATTCGACTTTCATAATGGCCTCCACCGCACATACTGTATATTTGTACAGTACACCTAAGTATTGAAATGATCAATGATTTAAGAGCACAAATTGTTAATTCATGTCAGTATTGATTAAAAATAACCCGTCGTAGAGGTTTGAATTAACAGTGTTTTATTAAGCAGCAATCCCTCTCTGCTGACAAAGTTCAGGTAAATTAGCCCGCACTAATGCTTCTGCAAATGGCGGCGGAACAGCATTACCACATCGCGCAACCTGCTTGTCCTTAGCGTACTTCTGCCCCCGATAATCCCGATCGATGATGTACCATTCAGGGAAGCCCTGGGCCTTGTAAAGCTCATGCGGTTGCAACATGCGCATGCCAATATCAACGATTCGATAAGTAATACCGTCAATCTCCACCAGTCCGTCGCATTCCTCACCGCAGTATTCCCGCAGGAACTCCAGCGTCTGCTGCGCGCGGTGCTCGTCGTACTCATCGACCGCAAGTGTAGTTTTCACCACCCCTACATGCTGACCACCAGCGGTTATCGTCGGCAGCGGCTGGTCAGTCTTCTGACCGTCTTTGCAGAATCCGCGCAGATGGACAAGATGAGATGTCACAACAGCATGGTGATCAACAGCCGTTACCGAATGTATTGGTTCATCCATCCCGACGCCTGATCCTGAGTAGTTACCGCCGTAGTGCTTCGCCAGAAAAGCGCTGGTCACCGCAAATTTGTTACCACCTGCAGTTACTGTCCCCAGCGGCTTTTCGAGTTGCAGCACGCGAGGTTCCTGCCCGGGGCGTTCGCCATAACCCATCTGGATCAAAGTGGGTGTTACAAGTTGAGATTTGCCGCCACCGCCAGCGGTGATGGTTGCGCTCGGTTCATCTGCCCGGTGTCCGACGCTGGCCCCGAACTGGCGGGCTATCACTGGCGCAACAAGACAGGCGCGGGATTGCTTCAGAATGGTGTGAGCAGGTTTATCCAGCGGGCGCGGTTTAGCCTGGTACTCGCTACCGCCGTTGCCAGCTAGGAAAGGAGTTAGGGCAGCCTCCACAATGCCTAAAGCATGACCATTCCCTCCCGGACGCTGTGAGGTACCGGCGGTGATTGTCGGAACGGGTTCGGTGACTACGTGCCCGGTTGCACCGGTACGAAATTTTGTAAGATGTGGTACTGCGATTGCGTAACCATGCTTTTTCGTGATCGTCTGCAGCGGTTCTTCCAGTGACTGCCCACGGAAACAGTCATAACTTGAACGACTACTGGTGTGGTTGCACTTCACGATAAACGGCGATGCGCTGTCGATAACGAAACGCTGGATCCCGCGAGCTATACGTTTGAGTGTGTTCTCAGCCAATGATTTTTTGCGGTCGAAGATCGACGGCGCGGGAATGGACCAGTCAATACACTCCGCAGCTGTTCGCCACGGAGCCAGTTTTCCAGCCTGTACCGCTGGTGATTTAGGATCCCCGTGTGTTGGTTCCGGCCAAACTATCGGTTTCCCGTCACAACGCATAACCATGAAAAATCTTTTCCGGATTGTCGGTGCGCCGTAGTCGCAGGCCCGCAACTCTCGATATTCCACGACATAACCAAGACCTCTTACCAAACGCGCGGCGTCTTCACTGTCAAGTGTAATACCCAGGAATTCGCAGCACTCCACCAGCGCCGGGTGATCCGCAGAAATGCCGGTAGTCAGCATGCCGATAAATGCCTCAAAGGTTTCACCTGTGCGGGCCGGATCCGGTCGCATTTCACCAGCCAGCAATGGGCCCCACGTTTTAAACCCCTCGACGTTCTCCAGCTTCATCACCCGGGGCTTAACATCCAGCCCCCAGCGCAGAACTACCCAGGCCAGACCACGAATCGCTTTTTCTACAGGCTTCGCACCTTTGGCTTTCGAGAAATGGCGACAATCCGGAGAAAACCACGCCAGCGCCACCGGACGACCTGCGGTAGCTATCTTTGGTCGAACCTCATATACAGACTCGCAGTAGTGCAGAGTGTCTGGATGGTTCGTCGTGTGCATCGCCACAGCGTTCTCGTCGTGGTTGATTGCAATATCAACACTGCGACCGATCGCCATTTCAATACCGGTTGACGCACCGCCACCACCAGCAAAATTATCAACAATGATTTCTCTCACTCGTATTTCCCCATCACGCATGCCAGCGAACGGGCCGCGGCGATAATTGACGGTACCGGCATATTCTCCAGCCACATGCGGTTGATGTGATGTTTCAGGCGGCGTTGGTGATGTGCCGGGAGCTCCCCGAAACTTTCAACCTGGCTGTAGACCATTTCCACTTCGTCTGGCCAGACGGTTTCCTCAACATCCACCAGCAACATACTTTCCAGTTCGACGATACGCTTCGTGGCGTATTCCAGTTGCGGGTCCATCACTTGTCCTCCTGGTACTGATCCGCTTTGATGTGCAGCCGCGGCTCACCGTCTTTCGGTTCAGGCCACTGGCGCGTTTTGTTTATCGCCAGTTTTTCAATCATTGCTCTGGTGATGAAGTAGTCAGAAATTCCCATGCGGCGTTGAGCATCCCATAGCAGGAACTGCATATCAGCCCACTCCAGCGAGTCGGACGGGTCTGCTGCTGCCTCAAGAGCTTCTTTCGAGAGGTGTTTCAGTGGACCTACTGGACCGACATCGCCGAACGTCTTATCTGACCACTCAGCGTGCTCGCGGCGTACCCGTTCCCGCAACTTGTAATTCTCCGTTACAGGTTCGGCTTTACTCTGAAGCATGGCGGCTCCTTGGCGTAATTCATTATCTGCAGCAACCAACGCATCATGCAGTTCAATAGCACCGCATGTGCGTAACTCGGCATCTTCATAGCTGATATCCAGCCTTTCCATAACGCAGTCGGTATCCAGATAATCAGAGGATTCGCTCAGGGCGCTCCTGATAGCACGCGCCCGCACTTCAGCCAGGAAAGCGTCGGTTGCTGGGGTTTTTGCATACACTGAATCCACCGTTTGCAGTAGTTCGGTTGCGTCCTCCATTGCGCCACGCCAGTCCATGCGGCCGCCGCTATGCTCAAGAATCGAAACTGCCAACGCACGGATGAATACGTGGCGCTCACGCGCATGGCTGTTCTCAGCAGCCAGCGCAGCGCACTTAGCCTCAAGTTCTTCGTATGTTGGTTTCATGCCTGTACTCTCCGTTCGAAATAGACATACTGGTTAATTGCGCTGAGCGGCATTTCCAGCTTTTCGGCAATATCCCGACGTTTCACGCCTTCGCGGTGCAACTCCCTCGCCAGTTCAACATCATGCTGGCGGTGCCGGGCTGACTGATGGTGATCACCGCGCAGATACAGCTTGATGCCCTGCTCACGTGCTTTAGTGCGTACAGCAGCGCCAGTTCTGCCAATAAGTCGACCAATGTTTTCTACCGTCATGGTCCCGGCGCATTGCCGAATGATCATGATTTCAGCTCTGTTCCACTTGTTCATATTTCCCACCTTTCAAATTAATCCGGCGTCTTTGCGTTGTTTGTACTGAGCCATCAGCATCTCTGCTGGTGTTGGGCCAGTAGCTGCTTTCGGCGCTGCAAGTGCGCGACGGATTGGCGGTACCGGCTTACCGGACAGTGCTCGCTTTTCCCAGTCATGCAGGATGTCACCAGCGGTTCGGATAAGTTCCTTCTCACTGAACTGTCCCTCTGTTCCACGACGGCGAAGCTCCAGGCAGACGTGGTAATACAGCGGGTTTTTATCCTTCCATGGAAACTGCTCACTGGTCGGATAGCGAAAAACAAGTTTCCGCCAGCGCCAGTATTCGCTCATGATGTCGTCCACACTGACCCCCAGCGCACCACTCCCCTCACGGCACCACGAAATAAACTGACCCGGCGACGGCCAGAACGGTGACTGGCTGGATCTGGCTTTCTGCATTCCGGCAGAAAGCTGCTCACGGGAGGTGATACCTGACTCAGCGAAAGCGGCAATCCATTGCTGCTTTGCAACTCGAATATCAGCGTCAGTACGTAGGTTCGTCTGAGTGGATGCCGGAAATACCTGCATGAGGTTTTCAAAAAGCATATCCACCTGTTCTTCAGCGTCAGTGTTAACAACTTTTCTGTCGTCATAAGAATCGCCAGCCATGCGCGATAGCATTTCGCTGTCGCGATTCTGAATCGCACGATAAAGATCCGGGGTCATATAAATTTCTCCCATGCTTTAGCACTGTTCCAGTGCGGGCCAGTTTCGGATTTGTTTGCGCTGACATCTGCGCGTGGCTTGCGGGTAGGGTCTTCGCGGTGAAGGGTTAACGTGTCCCACTTGGCGCGGAGCTTTGCGGGGGAGAGAATATTTTTGTACCAGAACGAGTCTTTGCATGCCCATCGGAACAGTTCACAAATCTCTTTGTGGGTGCGTCCGTCCAGTTGGCGCATCAGGCGTATATCATTCGCCCAGCCAGCCATGTTCGGTTTTTTCAGGGATGGTTTGGTGATCTGGCGCAGCGCCAGCATCCACTCTGCACAACGGAGATCGTCAGATGTCCCCCATTTGTCACCTTTCGGAGTCTGGACAGCTGCATCAGGAACAATTTTTGAAATTCTCTGACGTACATTAAATACGTTAGTATTTAATATTACTTCTTGTTCATGATTCTCGGGCTTAAGCGCGGCCTTATGCTCGGGGTTATGCTTGGCATCCACTCCCGAAGCCTCGCCATTACTGGGTTCGTTATGCGCGGGGCTATGCTCGCTGTTATGCGCGGCGTTATGCGCGGGTAAATCGTCCATTTTTTGAGCGTAATGCGCGAAATTTGTGATGGTAATTACAGTGCCTTTTCTCTTCTCACCAGCGGTTGAAATCATCCCTTCTTTCACGAAAAGAGACAGCATTCGATCCACTGCATGACGGCTTGTTGGCTCCCCATTTCGGTCGCATAATTTCAGCCCGAGATCTGCCGACGTGGTCACCAGTTGTCCGGTTTGTAATGGCCACTGCCGGCCTTTAAAGTTTGCCGTGTAGGGCTGGCGGGCGGCGCCCAGCAGAAGGTTCTCCCATAGTGTGCGCAGGAAGACATCTTTAGCCCAGGGCTTCTTCAGTACACTCCGGTACAACGGGATGAATCCGGTCTTCTGGTTCTCCATCCGGTTGCTCCTGACGGCGGTACGCGCCGCAAAATCGGCGTAGGCGACATTCGACATAGCTATGCCTCCCTTGCCTGGTATTTTGAAAAACTCTTTGTCATAATGACCTCGCAATGAGTACGCAACGAATTGCACCCGAAGGCCGTCTGTGCTGGAACACAGCGGTCTTCACCCTTTTCTGAACAGTCCTTGCTGACCACCACGTTTAGCGCGTTTCGATTCAAACCGATCCGCCGGCAACGTTTGTTTCTCAGCCCATAACTTCGCGTAACGTAAAACATCATCAAAAATCCTCCCTTTGCGACTTGCCTGAGACATGCGCTTGTACATATCGACAGCCTGAAATGCCCCCCCCCTGCGCCACTGCCGCAGTAAAGCCCTGCCGGACCAGTTCTTCCCGAACGTGCTTTTCGATAAAATCTTCCCAACTCATACCCCCTCCAGTTTTGGACAGAACTCGCCGTATTCTTTGCGCCTAAAGTCTGTTGCAACTTCAATCGCCTGCTCCTTGTTTTCGAAATATCCAAGGCTTATTAACCTGCCGTTTTTAAATCCACTCGCCTGCCATTTACCGTATGGTTGGTTCCAGTAAACACCTCTGGCTCCGCTCTGGTTTTTCTGGTCTTTCCTGTTACGGGAATTTTCCAGTGCCGAAGCTGGTCGAAGATTACAAATTCGGTTATCAGCCCTATCGCCGTTGATGTGATCAATTAACTGGTTACCTATTTCGCCGTAGGTGAAAATCCATGCCAGGCGATGGGCACCGTATGCTTTTCCTTCGATGCGAATTTTTATGTACCCAGATGACTCAAGACACCCGGCAACCTGACCGATTTTGATTCTTCCGTTTGAACTTACTTTCCAGTGAAACTCACCCGTTTCAGCGTTGTATTGAAGGTATTCGCGCACCTTCTGCTGGCTAATGTGGTTCATTGCTGTTTCCCCTCACATCGCACCCAGCATCATCTGCACCATCTCGATCAGCGGGCCAGTTAAACCCGGGTCAACGCGGTACATCTCCACGATCCCCTCGCTCAACTCTTTCAGCTTCTGATGACGTGGAGCATTCATCGCGACGGCAATCTTCGCTTCGCTGGTTTCTTTCTCCAGCCGAGCCAGACGGGCCATTACGTTGTCTTCGGGTAGCAGGCGATTGCGGAACTCGAGTGGAAGAACAGTAAGTATTGCCGGAGTCAGCTGGCGAACATTTTCGCGGTACCGTTCGCTGTTGAAATGGTTGTCCAGGAAGCGGAAAAGCTTCTGACGCTGTCGGCTGAGGTCATCAGGGAAAGTGATCTCGTCTCCCCCTTGCGCCTGGTACGCTTCGATGATCAGAGCAGAAACGACATCCTGACCATCTACACCCGCCCATGAGCGAACGGCATCACGAATATCTTCGTGACATGGTCCCTTATATGTTTGAGCGCGATTTATCATTCCCCCTCGAGGAATGTCGCTATCATTTTGATAAGTAAGTGTCTGCATATAAAGCTCCTACTTTGGTAAACCGTCAGTGGGATTGGGGTAGAGATCTGGGCGCAGTTCGTGGGGGGTCACTCCAGTAGCGCTGTAAATTGGAAGTACCCGATCAGCAGGAACCACGCCTTGATAACGATTCCGCCAATGACTGATGGTCATTGCGCTTACTTCCAGTAGTTCGGCTAACCGGGATGCGGTTCCTGCTCTAGTAATGGCTTTATCAATTGCTTTCATATTTGACTCCAGTGGCAATTATTGAATTAAACAAAATGTTTATTCACATGTCAACATTTTGAATATTGAGCTAATAAACTTTTGGTTTAGAATTATGTTATGAAAGAAAAAACTCATCAGATTAATCACCCACAAGTGCAGAGGCTTAACGAGATCCTCGAACTTAAGAATTTGACCAAGTCAGACATGGCCCGCATTTGCGGAGTCAGTGCTCAGTCGGTCAATAATTGGTTCGTACGTGGCACAATTGGGAAAAGCTCAGCGATAAAACTGGCAGATGCGCTTGGGGTGAGTCTTGAGTGGGTTCTTGGCCAAGAGGTCGACGAGAAGAACGGATTAAAGTCCGACGAAAGGAGATTGCTCGAACTCTATCGTCAGCTTCCGGGCGATGAAGAAAAGCAGAATTTCCTCAGGGTGCTGTCTTTACGCCTAAAAGAGCTGGATGCTATGTACGAGAAGTACATGAAGGGTCGGATTACAAAATTAGAATAAATCAATAAAATTCAACGGATTGAAATAAAAATATTATCAATTTTAAAATGATTACAAAGGATCGCCATTGACTACATTGACCACCCCACTGTGGAATTCGATGGGAGTGATTCCGCCAATAGACGAGGCTGACCCTACCAGCCATGCTCGCTCTCCATACGTAATGGACATAGTGAATTTTGTTAATATGTTTGCTCTCACAGCAACACGAAGAAAGATTCTCAAAGGTTTTTTGGCATACCGGACATGCTTGAGCCAGGTTGGACTAACAGATGGATTTCAGTGGGTTGACGGGAGTTTCACAGAAAATATAGAACTTACTGAGCGACGCTCGCCCAATGATGTAGATGTTGTTACTTTTTTCAAGTTCCTCCCGGGTGACGATGACTCATCTGTAATAAATCGAAATCCCGAGTTGTTTGATCATGATTTTGTTAAAAAAAATTACCAAGTAGATTCGTACTATGAGGGGCTTGACGCTCCGGGTCACTATCTTGTCGATAGAACTGTATATTGGTACAGTATGTGGGCACATAAACGTGATTTATCATGGAAGGGATTTATTCAAATCCCATTAAACCCGCAACTTGATGTTGTTGCGTTAACTATACTTAATGCAAGTAATGCTGAGGAGGCAAACAATGAATCGTAACGATTATATGTTCGCACTCAGTGAACGCGAACAACTAAGCAACCTATTGAAAAGCACGCCCGAAAGCTCTTCTATTAGCAGAAGAAGTTTAGAAACTCGTCTTAAGAAAGTTGAGAGTATAATTTCAGAAGCAAACCTCTTGAAACACGAGCCGACCAATGCAGTTCTCACATTCAAAGGCCCTACAGTAATGGGGACCCATGGCATTTCTGCATCATTCGGCACAAAAGCACTATCATTTTTCAATGATGCAATAGCGTACGTTGCTAGCGCATTCAATGGTCCACTACCTTCATCAGGAAAAATACCAAACATTGAAAACAATCATTTAATGATTACATCTGCGGCCAGGGGCTCTTTTGGCTTTGTGTTAGAGGAATTCAGACCAGATGCACCTCTCTATTTTGATGAGCAAACTCCTGTATCAAAGGCCTTAGAAAAGACCCAACAAATTTTACAAGCCAGCTTAGATGGTGATAATGAAAAACTATCCGATGCCCTTGAAGATCTTGATCAAAGAGCATTAGATAAAATCAGAGGGTTTATTCATTATCTATATGAAAATAAAACTGTTTTTACTCTAAAAAACAACAACTATAGTATCTCTTTCCGAGAGCCAAAGCAGCTTGAAAATACGTATAAGCTATTAGGAAGTGACAACATAAAACAGGAGATTATCGAGGCAGATATTTTCTTCTTAGGTACTCTACCAAATAAACGCCAATGCGAGTTTATCGAACTAGGTTGTACCGAGATAAAAACCGCAAAAATTGACAGGTCTATTGAGGATCCGAACGTTATCAATAGACACTTAGGCGTGAAGGCTAAAGCTACATTTTCTAAAAAGACTATCGGCGAAGGAAGACCGAGATTCACTCTTATCAAACTACCTGAATGGACAAAAAACGCTCAAGATTGATATTGTAATAGTTATCACATCGCCGCCTCTGCCCCAATCCCAGCCTCAGAGCTGGGATTTTTTTGCTTAAAATCTGCGGAATACGCGCAGCAGCCTCTGAATTTAAACAATATGTTTATACCAAAATACTCATTTTGTTGACATGCTTTTAAACTTTGTGTTTAATAAATTATCAAAACGCACCACGAACCACTCAGGCAGGACGCCCACGAAGTAGCGGTCCTGCGCATACGAAGCCCGGAATGAGGTGGTGAGATTAACGCGCAGTAGGTTTGAAACGTTCCGCCAGCCTGGCGATAAGGGCAAACACAGAAGTGAGCTTCGCGGTGGTGAATTGCAGAGTTAAAACGCTCAACCGTGAAGATCAGCGCCGCGGCGCCACCAGCGAAGTTCACTGAGTTCCAGAAACAACGTATCGAGGGTGAGATGAAAGACCCACTGAGACTAGCCAAAAAATACGCAGGATTCGCAAGCATAGAAGCAGAGCTTTTATCTGGATTAGAAAATCTTGAGCTGGTTCGTTCAGCAGTAATGTCCGCTATTGAGAACATGAACTACCAAGACAAAGATACAGTTCTCGAAGCTCTATCTCTTGTTAAACGTTTCATGCATCAACAACGCGATATTTCACGTAGCGAGATTCAAAAAATACGCGGCGTTCTCTCTGGAGAACTGGAGTCATACGATGATTGATTTCGCACGCAAACCAGTCCGGCAGCAGGCCGTAATGCTGAATTGTATTGAGGTGTTTTTACGTAAGCTGTGCTACCTGCTGGCACAGAAGGGGGATCCGGATGCTTGAGAAGAAATGCGGTTACTGCAGCAAGCCGGTTAAACCGGAAGAAGTAATAAAAAGCACCCTTCTCTATCGCAATGGCTCACAGCTGGCGCGCAAAGAGAAAGAGTATTGTTCCGGGTGCTGCGCTTCTCACGACCAGATGGCCCACGAGTCATAACGTAAAAACCCGCGCAAGGCGGGCCTGTACGTCCGGTGCTTCCGACCAAAGTTACACCGGAATTTATACAAAACCAAAAACACACCCAATGGGCGCTATCAATGGTCCGGGGATTCTAACACCCAAAAATGAGGATCTCACATGGAATTCTTTAATGTGGTTAAAGCCACTCAGAAATCCGGAAAGCAAGATGCAGTGGTCTGGTTCACTGCAAAAACTGAGGCTCGCGCCAACCTGATGCTGGATGTTGCTCTGGAAGACGCTGGCATCGAAACGGGCCGTGGTAAGGACTACACCAAACCAATTCGCACTGATTTCCCGGTTGTTGACGGTCTGCCAAAAGAAGGTGAAGTTGATTTCACCTGGTGTGATCGTTACGAACTTGCCGAAGACCAGCGAACCTGGAACGTAAAATCAAAAGCGGACGATGCGGCGCAGGAAGAAAATAGCCAAGCTGATCACAATGTCGTTGATGGTCAAGTCGGTACTGAAGATCAATCTCAGCAGACAGAGCAACCGAACCTAATCGTCGTTGCCACCCTGCCATTCCGCCAGCGCGTACTGGCTCAGTTCATCGGTGATGGTGAATATCTCTATCACGTCGATGCCGGGCAGAAAAATGAGATTGTCCGCCTTGAGATGGACACCGATGACGCGTACGTCCAAAACCTGCTGCTGGCTGCTGAGAATGTGGAAGCATTCAAAAAAGCTGTTGATCTCGACATCCATAGAGTCGTGAAAGCCGTTAAGCAAGTATTCCCTGTCGACGGGAAAAAACCTGATCTGGCAACAGTTATCCAGTTCCTGACGGTGTGGTTCAAAACTGATTACATTGACCGCGGCATCCTGGCACGCGAATGGGCTGCAGGTAATCGCATCAGTAGCGTGCAGCGTACTGATTCCGGAACCAATGCCGATGGCGGTCACGTCACTGACCGTGGACCTGATGCACACCACACCCTTGACACTCTCGATTTAGAGATTGCCTGTGCCCTTCTGCCGATGGACTTCAACCACTTCGAGATCCCTGGCAGCATTCTTCGCCGCGCTAAAGAAATCGTGACCAAAAAAGAAGAACCATGGAAATCATGGAGCAGCATCCTGCGCAATCAACCTGGCGTTCTTGGCGTTAACCGCACGGCCATTTTTAACCTGGTACGTATCGCACCGGAAAATATTCATCTCACTCCTGTCGCTCATCTTGAATTTGTAAACCAGACCATGACTGCCGCGTTCAATGCTGCGGTTGAGTTATTGCCATTTCATGAAGCTGAACCCGCAACACAGGAAATTCCCCAACCTGAAAGTAAAGAGTCTCCGCGCAAATCCTTCTGCACTCACGAAGAGAACCTGCAACGCGTGCGTGAAGAAGGAGCACGCCGCCGCGCAGAGGAAGCGACAGCACAACCGCAGAAAGTCGAACAAGAACTGGTTAAAAATGTCGGCAACGGAATATTCGACGTTACGGCTTTGCTGCAGAACTCAGCAACTCATGGTACGAAAAAGGCTACGGAGACCACCAGCGATGTGCAGGTTCAAGAAACTGACGGTGATGAAAAACAGGCTGGTGATGAAGTGCAGTCAGGCGAAAGCAGTCTGGAAACTGGTGAAGAGTCACATACCGGCCAGCAAGCCGATGTAAACCAGAATACGGATTCTGTCGCCCAAAATAGCGATTCTGTAAACCAGACTGAACCAGTTTTGGCACAAACCGAGCCAGAAGCGCAATCTGACGAACCGGCTGTTGTGTACCCCGCTTACTTCGAGCCAGGTCGCTATGAAGGTCTGCCGAACGAGGTTTATCACGCAGCCAACGGTATCAGCTCAACCCAGGTGAAAGACGCACGTGTTTCGCTGATGTACTTCAATGCGCGCCACGTAGAGAAAACCATTATCAAAGAACGCTCTCCTGTTCTGGACATGGGTAACCTGGTGCATGCGCTGGCGTTGCAGCCCGAGCAGCTCGATGAAGAGTTCAGCGTTGAGCCCGTAATTCCGGAAGGCGCATTTACCACCACGGCAACGATCCGCGCGTTTATTGATGAGTACAACGCCAGCCTGCCAGCACAACTGAGCGCTGACAATATCAAAGCTTTGCTAGAGGAATACAACGCCACTCTGCCTGCACAGGTGCCGCTGGGTGGTTCAGCCGAGGAAACCGGCCAGAGCTATATGTCGCTGCCCGAAGAGTACCAGCGTATCGAAGCGGATCAGAAGCAGACCGCAGCGGCGATTAAAGCCTGCATCAAGGAATACAACGCCACTCTGCCTGCACAGATGAAAACCAGTGGTAGCCGTGATGCGTTACTCGAGCAGCTGGCAATCATCAATCCTGACCTGGTTGCACAGGAAGCGCAGAAGCCTCAACAGCTGAAAGTTTCCGGGACCAAATCAGATCTTATTCAGGCCGTGAAATCTGTTAATTCGGATGCCGTCTTCGCCGACGAACTGTTGGATGCGTGGCGCGAGAATCCGCAAGGGAAAGTGCTGGTCACCCGCCAGCAACTGAATACCGCGCTGGCCATTCAGAAAGCCCTGCTCCAGCACCCAACTGCCGGCATGTTGCTTCAGCACCCGAGCCGCGCTGTAGAAGTCAGCTACTTTGGCTTCGACGACGAAACCGGACTCGAAGTCCGTGTACGCCCGGATTTGGAAATCGACCTGGACGGGTTGCGCATCGGCGCCGACCTGAAAACCATCAGCATGTGGAACATTAAGCAGGAAGGCCTGCGCGGCAAACTGCACCGGGAAATCATCGACCGTGACTACCACCTGAGCGCGGCTATGTATTGCGAGACCGCAGCACTGGACCAGTTCTTCTGGATTTTCGTCAACAAAGACGAGAACTACCACTGGATTGCTATCATCGAGGCATCCGCCGAACTACTGGAACTGGGCATGCTCGAGTACCGCAAGGCGATGCGCGCTATCGCTACCGGCTTTGACACTGGCGAGTGGCCAGCGCCGATCACCACTGATTACACCGACGAACTGAACGACTTCGACCTGCGCCGTCTTGAAGCGTTGCGTCTGGCATAAGGGAGGATTTGACCATGCAAAATACCAACATCATCACGACCGAGCAGGCACCAAACACCATTTCCGCCAGCAACGCTGTATTCAACGTTCAGGCGCTCGGACAGCTCACCTCTTTCGCTGAATTGATGGCGCAATCTGCCGTCACCGTTCCCAAACACCTTGCGGGGAAACCCGCTGACTGTATGGCGATCGTCATGCAGGCCATGCAGTGGGGAATGAATCCATACGCGGTTGCCCAGAAAACACACCTGGTCAATGGCGTACTGGGTTACGAAGCGCAACTGGTTAACGCAGTGATTTCCAGCTCCAGCGCCATTATTGGCCGCTTCCATTACGAATACGGCGGTGACTGGGAGAAAATTGCTGGCAAAAAAGACGGCCGCGATGAATTAGGCCTGTTTATCCGGGTTGGCGCCGTACTGCGCGGAGAAGAAGAAATCACCTGGAGTGAACCAATCTACTTGGCAGATATCACCACACGTAACTCTCCATTGTGGAAAACAGCGCCAAAACAGCAGATCGCTTATCTGGCAGTGAAGTACTGGGCACGCCTGTACTGCCCAGAAGTCATCCTCGGCGTCTACAGTCCAGATGAAGTTGAGCCGCGCACTGAGAAAGAGATTAACCCGTCGCCGCAACGCGTTAGCCTGGCGGACATCTCAGGTGACACTGTCACAACCATGCAAAGCGCACAAGAGTCATCGGTAAATATCGACGCTCTTGCTGATGATTTCCGCGAGCGAATCGAGGCTGCGCAGGATGTTGATAGCGCCAAAGCGCTCCGCGCTGATATCGAAAGCGCGAAGGTTACGCTGGGTTCAGCCCTGTTCACTGAGCTGAAGAACAAAGCGGTGAAACGTTATTACTTGGTTGATTCACGCAACAAGGTTGAGGCCGCAATCAACTCCCTACCGTTTCCAGATGAGCCGGATGCAGCGGAACGATACGTCGAAGTCGAGCGAGTGCTGGCAGCAAATAAGCGTCACCTGGGCGACGAGCTGCACGAACAGTTCAGCATCACCCTGGCAGATATGAAACCGGAATACGTGGGCTAAGGGAGGCGGGAGGGGTCGCCCTCCCGGTTACGATATGTTAAGAGAAAAAACTGTTAAGCACCCTGCAATCCGTTATCACGGCGGTAAATTCCGCCTGGCATCATGGATTATTGAGCAGATGCCGGATCACGTTTGTTACGTTGAACCGTTCGGCGGCGCCGCTGGTGTGTTGCTCCAGAAACCGCGCAGCTATTCCGAGGTGTACAACGATCTCGATGGTGAAGTGGTGAATCTGTTCAAAGTGCTGCGTGATCCGGAAATGAACCAGCGGCTTCAAGACGCCTGCGTGCTTACACCGTATTCACGTGACGAATTCTGCACGGCGAGAGAGGTGACCTCCGACCCGGTTGAACGTGCTCGTCGGATGGTAGTTCGTGCCTGCATGGGTTTTGGTTCTGCTGCTGGCGTCGGCGGCCAGTCTGGTTTCCGTAGTGACAGTAAACGCAAATACGCAACGGCGGCGCACTTATGGGGCCGTTACCCCGAAAATTTGTCGGCAGTTTGCCAGCGCCTGCAGGGAGTTATCATCGAGAACAAAGACGCACTGGCGGTGATGCGTTCCCATGATGCTGAAACCACGCTGCACTACATCGACCCGCCGTATATGCCGGAAACCAGAGTTCAGGGCAACCGTTATTACAGCCACGAAATGACTGTTGAGGGGCATGAGCAATTGCTAGCTGTGGCCAGAACGATGACCGGAATGGTGATAATCAGTGGCTACGACACTGAGGTGTACAACGACATGCTGATCGGTTGGATGAAAACGGAAAAATCGTCACGTATTAGCGCCGGAAGAGGTACGAAAGTTCGCACTGAATGTATGTGGCTCAACCCAGCATCACAGCAAGCGGAGCGTGCAGCATGAAACTGATAAACCGCAGCACACGATCTCCTTTAGCGCGTCAGGCATGCGACATCGCGCTGGCCACTCATCACGAACGCTACGGCGACTACGGACGCAGCAAGATGAAGGAGACATACACGGTGAGAGTTGAAGGCGTGAAGGTCTGGGTTGAGGTAGTTAACCGTAAGGCCAGCTACGTAGCGACAGCTATGAACGGTGCCCGCAGGCTACGTCATCTTCCCGGGCAGGTTGCCTGATAACGAATTATCAACGTCATTACACCGGCACCTTTATACTTGTGCCGGTTACCTGAGGTGAAAGATGTCACAGGTAATATTTAACGAAGAATGGGTAGTTGAGGCCCGGCTCGCTGAAAGGACTGGGCTTACCGAAGGGCAAATCAAAAATTATCGCCTAAAGCTATGGGTTGAAGGTATCCACTTCAAACGCATAACCTCCGAAGGCGAAACAGATAAAGCAAAAGGCCTGCTCTGGTACAACTATCCAAAGATTAACCAGTTAGTGCAGGAGATTTGATGAACTACCCAACCGGCGTCGAATTACACAACGGGAAAATCAGGATCTCTTTTACTTATCGCGGCATTCGTTGCCGCGAAGTTTTACGGGGCTGGCAGGTAACGAGCGGTAATCTGAAAAAAGCTGGCAACCTCCGCGCTGTGATTATGAGCGAAATTCAGCTTGGAAAGTTTGACTATGCACAACGCTTCCCAGAGTCAAAAGCTATAAAAAAATTCTCATTAACACATAAGGTTAATACCTTCTCAGAGTTAAGCGCTGTCTTCTTATCAAGTAAAAAACTGGAAGTCAGCGCGGCTTCTTATGCTAACTACGTGTCTCACGTTGAAACCCTCAAGGACATCATCGGTAATCACACCCGATTAGCTGATATTCAACATACAGACGTACTTAAGTATAGAAAGGAACTCCTTACCGGGAATGTCATTAACAAGCATATCCCGTGCTTCAATAAGCATGGACGTACACCTTCAACAGTAAATAACATAATGAAAACATTCTGTGCGATCCTCAAGCTTGCACAGAGAGACCGGATCATTACGCATGCTCCACACGAAAACGTCAAAATGCTAACGGTTTCCAAAAAGGCACCGGACCCACTTCTGTTTCATGAATATCAGGCGCTAATCGCGGCCCTCCCCAGAGCAAAAAGACTCATATGGATTTTCGCAGTGTATACGGGATTGCGGCATGGTGAGATCTGCGCCTTGACCTGGGAAGATGTGAACCTGGAAAAAGGAGAGATATACATTTCCAGGAATATAACGAACAAAGGCTTGTTCGTTCCGCCGAAAACAGTTGCCGGCGAACGAACTATCACTTTGCTTGAGCCCGCACTGATAGCACTTAAGGAGCAGTGGCACCTTACTGGTAACAGCAAAAAAACAGAAATTACCTTTCATCACAGAGAGCATGGACGGACAGAACAACAGCATGTCCAGTTTGTATTCTATCCAGGGCATAAATCGAAAACGAAGAGCCCCTACTATGCGCGTTCAAGCATTGGCTCGAGCTGGAAGAGTGCATTAAAGCGTTCAGGTATAAGGAGACGACCGCCCTATCAGTCAAGGCATACCTATGCATGTTGGTTGCTATCTGCCGGAGCTAATCCTTCGTTTATAGCGAGTCAGATGGGCCATGAAAATGCTAAGATGGTTTATGAGGTATATTCAAAGTGGATTGCAGGTATGAACGTGGATCAGGTCGTGATGCTGAATGATCGACTGCAAACGTTACTGCCCCCAATATGCCCTCAGGCTTAAACGATGCTGGATAATGTCGTTTAAAATTAGTAGGATAACCACTTTATATATAATACCTTAAAAATTATGCGCCTGGTTTTATCGTCTCTGATCGTGATGGCTGGACTCCTGAGTGGTCAGGCTGCTGCTGCGCCTGAACTGTCTACGCGTGCGGATATTCGCGACAGTGGCTTTGTCTATTGCGTCAGCGGGCAGGTCAACACCTTTAACCCGCAAAAAGCGAGCAGCGGACTGATTGTCGACACCCTCGCCGCCCAGCTGTATGACCGTCTGTTGGATGTGGATCCTTATACCTACCGTCTGATGCCAGAGCTGGCCCAGAGCTGGGAGGTTATGGACAACGGTGCAACCTACCGCTTCCACCTGCGCCGGGATGTTCCTTTTCAGAAAACCGCCTGGTTTACGCCGACTCGCAAGCTGAACGCTGATGACGTGGTATTCACCTTTGAACGGATCTTTGATCGCAAGAACCCGTGGCACAGCGTCAATGGCAGCAATTTCCCCTACTTTGACAGCCTGCAATTTGCTGATAACGTGCAAAGCGTGCGCAAGCTGGACAATAACACCGTCGAGTTTCGCCTGATGCAGCCCGACGCCTCTTTCTTGTGGCACCTGGCGACGCACTATGCCTCAGTCATGTCGGCAGAATACGCCGCAAAGCTGGCAAAGGCAGGGAATCAGGAGCAGCTCGACAGACAACCGGTTGGTACGGGGCCTTTCCAGGTTTCGGAATATCGCGCCGGACAATATATCCGTCTGCAACGTCATGATGATTTCTGGCGCGGCAAGCCGCTGATGCCGCAGGTGGTGGTCGATCTCGGCTCCGGTGGCACTGGGCGATTATCTAAACTGCTTACCGGTGAGTGCGATGTGCTGGCCTGGCCCGCCGCCAGTCAGCTCACCATTCTGCGTGATGACCCACGTTTGCGCCTGACCTTACGTCCCGGGATGAATATTGCCTGGCTGGCATTCAATACGAACAAGCCGCCGCTGAATAATCCCGCGGTACGTCATGCCCTGGCGCTGTCGATCAATAACCAGCGTTTGATGCAGTCCATCTATTATGGCACGGCAGAAACCGCCGCCTCTATTTTGCCCCGTGCCTCGTGGGCCTACGATAGCGAAGCTAAAATTACAGAATACAACCCGGCTAAATCCCGCGAACAGCTTAAAGCCCTGGGGCTGGAAAACTTAACGCTGCAACTGTGGGTGCCGACCAGCTCACAGCCCTGGAACCCAAGCCCGCTTAAAACCGCTGAGCTTATCCAGGCAGATATGGCGCAAGTCGGCGTGAAGGTTGTGATTATTCCGGTAGAAGGCCGTTTTCAGGAGGCGCGACTGATGGATATGAACCATGACCTGACGTTATCCGGCTGGGCAACCGACAGTAACGACCCGGATAGCTTTTTCCGTCCGCTGCTAAGCTGCGCCGCTATTAACTCGCAAACGAACTTTGCCCACTGGTGCGATCCGGAGTTTGATAAGATCCTGCGTAAGGCACTCTCTTCCCAACAGCTTGCTGCGCGGATTGATGCCTATGATGAAGCTCAGAACATTCTGGCAAAAGAGTTGCCGATCCTGCCGCTGGCTTCTTCGTTACGGTTGCAGGCTTACCGGTATGACATTAAAGGGCTGGTGCTGAGCCCATTTGGCAACGCCTCTTTTGCCGGGGTGTCGCGAGAGAAAAGTGATGAGGTGAAAAAACCATGATTATCTTCACCTTGCGTCGAATTCTGTTACTTTTTGTGACGTTGTTTTTCCTGACCTTTATCGGCTTTAGTCTGAGCTACTTCACCCCACATGCCCCGCTACAGGGCGCATCGTTATGGAATGCCTGGGTTTTCTGGTTTAACGGCCTGATCCACTGGGATTTTGGCGTCTCCAGCATCAACGGCCAGCTTATTTCTGAGCAGCTTAAAGAGGTCTTCCCCGCGACCATGGAGCTGTGCATTCTCGCCTTTGGCTTTGCCCTGATGGTTGGGATCCCGGTGGGGATGCTCGCTGGCATAACCCGTAATAAATGGCAGGACCAGGTTATTAGCGCCCTCGCCCTGCTCGGTTTCTCTATTCCTGTTTTCTGGCTCGCCCTGCTGTTAACGCTGTTCTTCTCACTGACGCTCGGCTGGCTCCCTGTTTCTGGTCGTTTTGATCTGCTTTATGAGGTCAAACCGGTGACCGGATTCGCCATCGTTGACGCCTGGGTTTCTGACTCACCGTGGCGCGATGAGATGATAATCAGCGCCGTTCGCCATATGGTGCTACCGGTACTGACGCTGGCCGTTGCGCCTACCACCGAAGTCATTCGCCTGATGCGCATCAGCACCATTGAAGTCTTCGATCAAAACTACGTGAAAGCGGCCGCAACGCGTGGCCTGTCAAGACTCACGATCCTGCGTCGCCATGTGCTGCACAATGCGCTGCCGCCGGTGATCCCGCGCCTGGGTCTGCAATTTTCAACCATGCTGACCCTGGCGATGATCACCGAAATGGTCTTTAGCTGGCCGGGGCTGGGGCGCTGGCTGATTAATGCGATTCGTCAGCAGGATTATGCCGCGATCTCCGCCGGCGTGATGGTGGTTGGCTCACTGGTGATTAGCGTCAACGTGATTTCTGATATTTTGGGTGCTATGGCTAACCCTTTGAAACATAAGGAATGGTATGCCTTACGATAGCGTTTACAGCGAAAAGCGCCCACCCGGTACGTTGCGCACTGCCTGGCGTAAGTTTTATGGCGACGCCCCGGCGATGATCGGCCTGTACGGCTGCGCGGGGCTGGCCATACTGTGCATTTTTGGCGGCTGGTTCGCACCTTACGGTCTCGATCAGCAGTTCCTCGGCTATCAGCTTTTGCCGCCCTCCTGGTCGCGCTATGGCGAAGTCTCTTTCTTTCTCGGGACCGACGATCTGGGACGTGATGTTTTAAGCCGGTTACTCAGCGGCGCGGCACCCACCGTCGGCGGTGCCTTTGTGGTTACGGTCGCAGCAACGTTGTGTGGCCTGGGGCTTGGCGCGATCGCAGGCTCCACGCACGGTTTGCGCTCTGCGGTACTTAACCACATTCTGGACACCCTGCTCTCTATCCCTTCATTGCTGCTGGCGATTATTGTGGTTGCTTTTGCCGGACCGCACCTTAGCCACGCGATGTTTGCCGTCTGGCTGGCATTGTTGCCACGCATGGTGCGTTCAGTCTACAGCATGGTGCACGATGAGCTGGAAAAAGAGTATGTGATTGCCGCGCGCCTCGACGGTGCAAGCACGCTCAATATCCTCTGGTTCGCCGTTCTGCCTAACATTACCGCCAGTCTTATTACCGAAATCACCCGCGCGTTGTCGATGGCGATCCTCGATATCGCGGCCCTCGGCTTTCTCGATCTTGGCGCCCAGCTCCCCTCTCCGGAATGGGGAGCAATGCTAGGGGACGCGCTGGAGCTGATTTATGTCGCGCCCTGGACCGTCATGTTGCCCGGAGCGGCAATTATGATCAGCGTACTGTTGGTAAATCTGCTCGGTGACGGCGTACGCCGCGCCATTATCGCAGGGGTGGAATAATGGCATTACTGGATATCCGCAACCTGACCATCGAGTTCAAAACCGGTGAAGAGTGGGTAAAAGCCGTTGACCGCGTCAGTATGACCTTAAACGAAGGCGAAATTCGCGGGCTGGTTGGTGAATCGGGATCGGGTAAGAGTCTGATTGCCAAAGCCATCTGTGGCGTTGCCAAAGATAACTGGCGGGTCACCGCTGACCGTATGCGCTTCGACGACATCGATCTGCTACGCCTCTCGCCACGCGAACGTCGCAAACTGGTCGGTCACAATGTGTCGATGATTTTTCAGGAGCCGCAATCCTGTCTGGATCCTTCCGAACGTATTGGACGTCAGTTGATGCAAAACATCCCCGCCTGGACCTGGAAGGGACGCTGGTGGCAACGGATTGGCTGGCGCAAACGCCGCGCCATTGAACTGCTGCACCGTGTCGGGATTAAAGACCATAAAGACGCGATGCGCAGCTTCCCGTATGAGCTGACCGACGGCGAATGTCAGAAGGTGATGATTGCTATTGCTTTAGCCAATCAACCTCGCCTGCTGATTGCCGACGAACCGACAAACGCGATGGAACCCACCACGCAGGCACAGATTTTCCGTCTGCTGACGCGTCTGAATCAGAACAGCAACACCACTATTCTGTTGATCAGCCACGATCTGCAAATGCTCAGCCACTGGGCAGACAAAATTAATGTGCTCTATTGTGGGCAAACGGTTGAAACCGCGCTGAGCAATGAGCTGGTCACAATGCCACACCATCCCTACACTCAGGCGCTCATTCGCGCGATACCCGATTTTGGTAGCGCCATGCCGCACAAGAGCCGTTTGAATACTATGCCAGGGGCTATCCCATTGCTGGAACAATTACCGATAGGCTGTCGTCTGGGGCCACGCTGCCCTTACGCCCAGCGTCAATGTATCGAAACGCCGCGGCTGACCGGGGCGAAAAACCATCTTTACGCCTGTCATTTCCCGCTCAATATGGAGAGGGAATGACATGGTTGAGACGCTTCTTGAAGTTCGCAATCTGAGTAAAACGTTCCGTTACCGGACGGGCTGGTTTCGTCGTCAGACCGTTGAGGCGGTTAAGCCGCTGAGCTTCACCCTGCGCGAGCGTCAGACGCTGGCGATTATTGGCGAGAACGGTTCCGGGAAATCCACGCTGGCAAAAATGCTGGCGGGGATGATTGAACCCTCCACCGGTGAACTGTTAATTGATGACCATCCGCTGGAATATGGTGATTATTCATTTCGCAGCCAGCGCATTCGCATGATCTTCCAGGACCCGTCAACGTCGCTTAACCCGCGCCAGCGCATCTCGCAGATCCTTGATTTCCCGTTGCGCCTGAACACTGAACTTGAACCGGAGCAACGGCGCAAGCAAATCATTGAGACAATGCGCATGGTTGGACTGCTTCCCGATCACGTCAGCTACTATCCGCATATGCTGGCCCCAGGACAGAAGCAACGTCTCGGCCTGGCACGTGCGCTCATCCTGCGTCCGAAGGTGATCATCGCTGACGAAGCGTTAGCCTCACTGGATATGTCGATGCGTTCGCAGCTTATCAATCTGATGCTTGAGTTACAGGACAAACAGGGGATTTCGTATATTTACGTGACCCAGCATCTTGGGATGA
Organism: Citrobacter amalonaticus; assembly: GCF_002918555.1. Taxonomy (GTDB): domain Bacteria; phylum Pseudomonadota; class Gammaproteobacteria; order Enterobacterales; family Enterobacteriaceae; genus Citrobacter_C; species Citrobacter_C amalonaticus_A. The sequence continues at coordinate 7,406 of NZ_PQMB01000006.1, read as the reverse complement.
TGAAGCACATTAGCGATCAGGTATTGGTTATGCATCAGGGGGAAGTGGTTGAACGCGGGAGTACCGCCGATGTCCTTGCCTCACCGCTGCATGAACTTACCCGTCGATTAATTGCCGGCCACTTTGGCGAAGCGCTGACGGCCGATGCCTGGCGTAAAGATCGCTGATAGTCTCCTGACATGCCCTCAATTTTGGGGGCATCAGCCAGATCAATGGAACCGTTCAGGCTGGAGCAACCGTTCGACCTCCTGCAACGTCACAGAAGGAAAAAGCGCCCCCTGCATCCCCCATACGCCGGCGTTTTTCACCGTTTCGATATGTCGCGTTTGTTCTATCCCTTCGACGATAACGCGCCCGCAATATTGCCGGATATTTTTGACCAGTGGGGGAAACGTCGGCTTCTCCACCTGAGCGGTAAAAAAGGCCCGATCGATTTTGGCAACCTGAAAATAGCCGCTGAGCAGTAGCGAAACGTTGGCGTTACCAGAACCCAGATCGGCAAGCCACAGCGCGTTTGCCCCTCTGCTGAGTGTGTCGATCAGAGTACTATCATTATTAACCGGAAATGATTCAGAAAGCTCCAGCGCCACAAATGGCATGGCGCTGAGCAATGCCTTTATCTCATCTTCTTTGCAGGCCAACAGCGCCATATCAAAGTCGATATTCAACGAGCAAAACAGACTATGCTCCTCAAACCAGGTACGTTTTCTGTCGATAGCGTGTAACTGATCGAGCAGAAAACGTCTCTTCTGCTCGATATCCCACATCGCAATGATAAAGGCCGGATGCAAAACCCGGGAATTTTCCGAGTAAAACCGGGTAAAAATCTCCACACCCAGCAAGCTACCTGCGGTTTCCATCAGCGGTTCCGCGATGAAATGATAGTGCATTTGACCACTCCAATTGATCGTAACGCGCTGATAATGCACTTTTAATGATGATCAATCAATAAAAGTGATCAATAAATAAATATTGATCGATAAAAACAATATAAAATAACGTTATGAATTTTCTTGATTATTTTGTTTTCAGAATGTTCCAGTATTGATATATGAAAAAGCCCATAAAAATAAGGAAATTCCTAATATTCACGTCTTTCCCGTCCTCTCTGTCTGCAAGAGGCGGAGCTATTCGCAGGTGATATACTCAATGCCATACAGAAATATGCCGGTCTGAATGGAGCATTATTCCCGGCTAATTTTGATAATGGTGAGATATTGCTTTCAACTAAGTGATATTAAAAGAAAAAACGATCATAAGGACTTAAAATATGGGTTTTCTTTCCGGTAAGCGTATTCTGATAACGGGTTTGGCCAGTAAACTCTCTATTGCCTGGGGGATCGCACAGGCGATGCACCGCGAAGGGGCTGAACTGGCGTTTACTTACCAGAACGACAAACTAAAAGGCCGCGTAGAAGAATTCGCCAACCAGCTGGGCTCCGGTATCGTGCTGGAATGTGACGTGGCGGAAGATGCCAGTATTGACGCCATGTTCGCCGCGTTAGGCGAAACCTGGCCAACGTTCGATGGTTTCGTACACTCGATCGGTTTTGCTCCGGGCGATCAGCTTGATGGTGACTATGTGAATGCGGTCACTCGGGAAGGCTTTAAAATCGCGCACGATATTAGCTCTTACAGCTTTGTGGCGATGGCGAAGGCATGTCGTTCCATGTTGAATCCGGGATCTGCTCTGCTGACGCTCTCTTATCTGGGGGCTGAACGCGCCATCCCGAACTACAACGTGATGGGGCTGGCAAAGGCCTCTCTGGAAGCTAACGTGCGCTATATGGCGAACGCCATGGGTCCGGAAGGCGTCCGTGTTAATGCCATTTCTGCGGGCCCCATTCGCACCCTGGCCGCTTCCGGGATTAAAGATTTTCGTAAAATGCTGGCGCACTGTGAAGCGGTAACCCCAATTCGTCGTACTGTCACCATTGAAGATGTCGGAAATTCTGCCGCATTCCTTTGTTCCGATCTCTCAGCCGGTATCTCAGGCGAAGTGGTGCATGTTGATGGGGGTTTCAGCATCGCGGCAATGAACGAACTGGAACTTAAATAATCCCTGTGGGCGGCATGTCGTCGCCCACATTCTCCAGCCCCACCAGGCGTAACTGGCCCAGGCAGTTTGAACACGAGCAGCGCGGAGATACCGCAGCGTACACGTGGTACGTGAGGATGATTCGCAAGCGGCGTTCAAAACGCTGTCGGGGCACTGCCCGGGTTCAAAATGGCAAGTAAAATAGCCCTGATGGGCCACGCTCTTAGCCTTATATAGCGTTTCGCTATTTATTATCGCCCAACAGTCTTTTATCCCCCTTCCCCCATACGCCAGGATTATGCAGCGAAAACGATCCGGCGAATGTCGACTAATGACGTCTCCGGATCGCCACATTCAGACCGAGGAACGCCCATGGAACAACGCCGAATTGCAGGCAAAAGCCACTGGTACCATGAAACCCAGTCCAGCACCTGTCCGCAGAACGTTCTGCCGTTAGTGCCTGAAGCTGCCAATGTTGAGGACATTTTCCTGCTGGATCTGACCATTCCTGAGGATACGCTCATCCCTTTTCAGGGTTGGCTACAGCCTGCCCGTCAACTTGCGCAAACGCTGTTTCCTGCCGCTCCCACGCCGAACCGACTGCATACTTTTAGTGCATATGAACGACTAAGCACCGCGCTGACGGTTGCTCAGGTTTGCGGCGTACAGCGTCTGTGCAACCATTACGCCGCCCGGCTGGCCCCGCTTCCCGGGCCGGATTCATCCAGAGAGAGCAACCATCGACTGGCACAGATCACCCAATACGCTCGCCAGCTTGCCAGCTCACCCTCGGTTATTGATGCGCGAGCCCGACAGCACCTGAGCGATGTCGGGTTATCAACCTGGGACGTGGTGTTAATAAACCAGATTATCGGCTTTGTCGGTTTTCAGGCACGCGTGGTGGCGCTGTTTCAGGCATATCTGGGCTATCCCGTACGCGGGATCCCTGGGCTTGATATGCAGCAATATGCGGATGCTGCACTTTTTCAATCGCCACAGGCACTCTGGCACTGCGCGTATGAACCGGTGGAGATGCGTTATGCCAGCGCCGAACAGCTGGAATGCCTTGCCCGGTATCAGCCCCTGACTGGCTTACAATTATTGGCCCCGGCGCTGGCACATATCCCCACGCTGTTAGCGCTGCTGGGGACGCTGTCAGACCGTACCCGGCAAATGAACCAGGATGAGGAGGCATTGCATCTCACGACTCTTCTCACCTCCCGCATCAATGGCAGCGCCGCCTGCTTTAACGAACAGAGCCGTCATCTTTCCGGGCGCGATGTGCTCACTCTCTTTCGCCAGGGGGAGCGTGAAATTGAACGGTGGGAAGGACAACATCCGATTGAGCGTAACCTGACGCAGGCGATACAATTATTAACCAGAGCGCCCGATCGTTTTAGCGCCGCGCATTTCACCCCCTTGCTCGAACACGACGCATCAACCACCCGCGCGATCAACCTGCTGGTCTGGTGCGGATTGTGTGGATGGTTGAACCGTCTGAAAATCGCGTTGGGTGAGACACATTAACCGGTTCATTTGCATAAAGAGCGCTTGCCGCATCAGACAGATTCGCGTAAAACTGTCAGCCGCTCTTTTGGCCACGAAAATAGACGATTATGTTTCAGGACAACCCGCTGCTTGCGCAGCTTAAACAGCAACTGCATTCCCGGACGCCGAGAGCTGAAGGGGTAGTAAAAGCCACGGAAAAAGGCTTTGGCTTTCTGGAAGTCGACGCGCAAAAAAGTTATTTCATCCCGCCGCCGCAGATGAAAAAAGTGATGCATGGCGATCGCATTGTCGCCGTGATCCACACGGAAAAAGAACGTGAGTCCGCTGAGCCGGAAGAACTGGTTGAACCCTTCCTGACTCGCTTTGTCGGGAAGATTCAGGGCAAAAACGACCGTTTGTCAATCGTGCCGGACCATCCGCTGCTGAAAGATGCGATCCCCTGCCGCGCCGCGCGTGGCGTGGAACATGAATTCAAAGAAGGTGACTGGGCTGTGGCAGAAATGCGCCGCCACCCGCTGAAAGGCGATCGCACCTTCTACGCCGAATTAACCCAGTTTATTACCTTTGCTGACGATCATTTCGTTCCCTGGTGGGTGACGCTGGCACGCCATAATCTCGAAAAAGAGGCGCCAGACGGCGTGGCGACCGAAATGCGCGATGAAGGTCTGGTTCGTCAGGATCTGACCCCCCTGGATTTCGTGACCATTGACAGCGCCAGCACTGAAGATATGGACGATGCGTTATATGCTCAGGATTTGGGCGAGGGTAAATTGCAGCTGACCGTCGCAATTGCCGATCCCACCGCCTGGATCGCCGAAGGCAGCAAGCTGGATAACATCGCTAAAATTCGCGCTTTTACCAACTACCTGCCGGGCTTTAACATTCCAATGTTACCCCGTGAACTTTCTGACGATCTCTGCTCGCTGCGTGCCAACGTTGTGCGTCCGGTCGTTGCCTGCCGAATGACGATTGCCGCGGACGGCGCGATTGAAGATGACATCACCTTCTTTGCCGCAACCATCGAATCAAAAGCCAGGCTGGCTTACGACAACGTCTCTGACTGGCTGGAAAACAGCGGTAGCTGGCAGCCTGAAAACGACGCCATTGCCAACCAGATCCGTCTGCTGCAACGTCTCTGCGAGAAACGCGGTGAGTGGCGTCACAACCATGCGCTGGTGTTCAAAGATCGCCCGGATTATCGCTTTGTTCTTGGCGAGAAAGGTGAAGTCCTGGACATCGTGGCGGAGCCTCGTCGCATTGCCAACCGTATCGTGGAGGAATCCATGATAGCGGCCAACATCTGCGCCGCTCGCGTGCTGCGCGACAAACTGGGCTTTGGGATTTACAACGTCCATATGGGCTTTGACCCGGCCAACGCTGACGCACTGGCAGCGCTGCTGAAAACTCACGGTTTGCATGTCGATCCGCAAGAGGTTCTGACGCTGGAAGGCTTCTGCAAGCTGCGTCGTGAGCTGGATGCTCAACCTTCCGGTTTCCTTGACAGCCGCATTCGCCGCTTCCAGTCTTTCGCAGAAATCGGCACCGAACCCGGCCCACATTTCGGCCTGGGTCTGGAGGCATATGCCACCTGGACGTCACCTATCCGTAAGTATGGCGATATGATCAACCATCGCCTGCTGAAAGCCATCATTAAAGGTGAAACCGCCACCCGTCCGCAGGAAGAGACGACGGTGCAAATGGCAGAACGCCGCCGTCTGAACCGCATGGCCGAACGTGATGTTGGCGACTGGCTGTACGCCCGTTTCCTGAGTGACAAAGCGGGTACTGACACGCGCTATGCCGCAGAAATCATCGATATCAGCCGCGGCGGTATGCGTGTTCGTCTGGTTGATAATGGCGCAGTGGCTTTTATTCCTGCTCCGTTCCTGCACGCCGTCCGTGATGAGCTGGTATGTAGCCAGGAAACGGGCACCATACAGATTAAAGGCGAAACCGTTTATAAAGTGACAGACGTTATTGACGTGACAATCGCGGAAGTCCGTATGGAAACCCGCAGCATTATTGCGCGCCCCGTAGCGTAATCCTCTGACATACAGCGGCCTTTCCCTTCCGGGAGAGGCCGTGTTCCTCCTCCCCGCTTTGGCTATCCCTGCCTGAGATATTTTCTCTCAGAAACTGTGCATTTTTCCGAATCTGGATTAAAAATAAATATATAAACAAAACAATATGTTCAGCCATTATTAACCTTACTTAAATCATGGCTAACCTTTCTTTTGAGGGCGGTATGCACTTTAAACGGGATGGTGAGCATGATGAAAGACGTTCGGGAGCCTGGCACGTTGTATAGCTATATCGGGATGCACAGTCCCTGGTGGCGTTTATCGGAAGAGTGTAACGTCCTGCATCTGTCCCCGTCGGAACTTACCGAATCCGCACGGGCCATTGAACTCACCCCAGAACAAGCTGAACGTATCCGGGAAATGACCGTCATTACCTCCAGCGTAATGCTGACGTTGCCTGTTGATGGCCACGATTTGACAGTACATCTGGTCGGGCAAAAAATTAATAAACGTGAGTGGGCAGGCAATGCGTCGGCATGGCATGACACACCGGACGTCGCTCGTGATTTAGTTCAGGGACTCTCCTTTGCCGAACAGGTTGTCTCTGAGGCAAATTCCGCCCTTCTGATCCTCGACAACCGTGGCAATATCCAGCGCTTCAACCGAATGTGCGAAGACTATACAGGATTAAAAGAACGCGAGGTTATTGGACAAAGCGTTTTCAAACTGTTTATGAGCCCTCGGGAGGCTGCTGCTGCACGACGTAACATTAGCGGCTTCTTTCGCAATGGTAACGCCTACGAAGTCGAACGCTGGGTGAAAACCCGCAAAGGCCAGCGGCTGTTTTTGTTTCGCAATAAATTCGTTCACAGCGGTAGCGGTAAAAACGAAATTTTCCTGATTTGTTCCGGCATTGATATCACTGAGGAGCGGCGAGCGCAGGAACGCCTGCGCGTGCTTGCCAATACCGACACTATCACCGGGTTACCTAACCGTAACGCAATTCACGAATTGATTAACGAAGCCATTGAGCTGGCTGAGAATGACCAGGTGGGGATTGTTTATCTCGACCTGGATAATTTCAAAAAAGTAAACGACACATACGGACATATGTTCGGCGATCGGTTGTTGCAGGCCGTATCTCTGGCGATTCTGAGCTGCCTGGAAGAAGAGCAGCTACTGGCCCGACTCGGCGGCGATAAATTTATCGTCCTGGCAACACATACCTCGCAGAGTTCACTTGAGGCCGTTGCGTCGCGGATCCTTACCCGGCTCCGTCACTCATTTCGGATTGGCTTAACCGAAGTGCATACCGACTGCTCTGTCGGGATCGCCCTGGCCCCGGCCCATGGACATGACAGTGAAAGCCTTATTCGCAATGCCGACACCGCCATGTATACCGCCAAAGGAGCGGGAAGTGGTCAGTTCAGCGTTTTTTCTCCTGAAATGAACCTGCGGATCTTCGAATACCTGTGGCTGGATACCAACCTGCGCAGCGCGCTGGAGAACGACCATCTGCTGATTCACTATCAGCCTAAAGTCACCTGGCGTGGTGAAGTGCGCAGTGTGGAAGCGCTGGTTCGCTGGCAGTCGCCGGAACGTGGACTTATTCCGCCACTGGAGTTCATCTCGTATGCCGAAGAGTCAGGACTGATTGTGCCAGTAGGCCGCTAAGAGTCAGGACTGATTGTGCCAGTAGGCCGCTGGGTGATCTTTGAGGTGATACTGCAGGTCGCAAAATGGCGCGATAAAGTCATTAACCTGCGCGTCGCGGTCAACATTTCCGCACGTCAGCTGGCCGATCAGAACATCTTAACCGACTTAAAGCAGGTACTGCA
>NZ_PQMB01000005.1 GCF_002918555.1 Citrobacter amalonaticus | reverse complement strand
GCGCGGGGTGTGCATAATACGCTTTCCCGCTTGAGAGTCAAGCATTTATTTTGCTTTTCTCCGGTATCCGTCGACGGCTTTCGCCGGGAGGACTCTGCTGACCCGGCGGCTTGCATGCCGTTGTTCCGTGTCAGTGGAGGCGCATTATAGGGAGTTATTTCAGGCTGACAAGGGGAAATTTAAAATAATTTTCCAAATGTCCTTTTTTTCGCCAAAACTGACCGTGAGGCACTATAAAGTAAGCGTTTTTCCGTTTTTGCAACCGCAATCACACTTCCTGGTGGCATACTATGATTAAGAAAAAGAGAAAGGAAGAATATTAATGTCCTTAAGCGCACAACAGTTGGCCGCACAGAAAAACATTTCCTGGGTACTGGCAGAAAAGCTGGCGCAGCGTATCCTGAATGGAGAATATCCCCCGGGCACCATTCTGCCTGGTGAGATTGAACTGGGTGAGCAGTTCGGCGTAAGCCGCACGGCGGTGCGTGAGGCCGTTAAGACCTTAACAGCAAAAGGGATGGTGTTACCCCGTCCGCGAATCGGTACTCGTGTCATGCCACAGTCGAACTGGAATTTCCTCGATCAGGAACTTCTGACCTGGTGGATGACAGATGAGAACTTCCATCAGGTTATCGAACATTTTCTGGTAATGCGTATTAGCCTTGAGCCGCTGGCTTGTCTGCTGGCCGCAACCATTGGCACCGCCGGACAAAAAGCGTATCTGAATACACTCATGGAAGAGATGGTCACACTGAAAAAGGACTTCAGGCGTGAACGCTGGATTGAAGTTGATATGGCCTGGCATAAACATATTTATGAAATGAGCGCCAATCCGTTCCTGTCTTCCTTTGCCTCACTATTCCATTCGGTGTATCACTCCTACTTCACCTCTATAACTTATAACGACGTCATTAAACTGGATTTACACCAGTCAATTGTCGATGCCATTGCCCGGAGCGACGGCGACGGAGCCTTCAAAGCCTGTCAGGCTCTGTTGGTTGCCCCAAACAAGCGTTCGGAAAACTAACGGAATATTGAATGTCAGAGAAAAAAGCGCGCAGCATGGCAGGGTTACCGTGGATAGCGGCGATGGCCTTCTTTATGCAAGCGTTAGATGCCACTATTCTTAACACCGCTTTACCCGCTATTGCGCACAGTCTTAACCGTTCCCCTCTGGCTATGCAATCTGCCATTATCAGTTATACCCTGACGGTAGCTATGTTGATCCCGGTGAGTGGATGGCTGGCCGATCGCTTTGGCACCCGTCGCGTTTTCATGATTGCTGTCAGTCTGTTCACGTTAGGCTCGCTGGCTTGTGCGCTCTCCGGTTCATTGACTGAACTGGTGATATTTCGCGTGATCCAGGGTATAGGCGGAGCAATGATGATGCCCGTCGCCCGTCTGGCTTTATTACGCGCTTATCCACGAAGTGAATTGCTGCCGGTGCTCAACTTTGTCACCATGCCTGGACTTGTTGGCCCCATTTTAGGCCCGGTGCTGGGCGGCGTGCTGGTTACATGGGCGAGCTGGCACTGGATCTTCCTGATTAATATTCCCATTGGCATTGCCGGTATCCTGTACGCTCGCAAATATATGCCGAATTTCACTACGCCACGGCGACGTTTTGATATGACGGGCTTCTTTCTTTTCGGCCTTAGTCTGGTGCTCTTTTCCAGTGGGATGGAGCTCTTTGGTGAGAAAATCGTCGCAACGTGGATAGCGTTAACGATTATCGCGGCCAGTATTTTTTTGCTGCTTGCTTATATACGTCATGCCCGCCGCCACCCGACGCCATTAATTTCACTGTCGCTGTTTAAGACACGCACCTTTTCGGTCGGAATTAGCGGAAATCTCGCAACCCGGTTAGGTACCGGCTGCATTCCTTTTTTAATGCCGCTCATGCTACAGGTAGGATTTGGTTTCCCGGCATTAATTGCCGGTTGCATGATGGCGCCAACGGCACTGGGATCCATTCTGGCAAAATCGATGGTTACGCAGGTACTGCGCCGTCTGGGATACCGAAAAACGCTGGTTGGCATTACCGTGTTTATTGGTCTGATGATTGCGCAATTTTCCCTGCAATCCCCCGCCATGCCAGTATGGATGCTGATTCTGCCGCTGTTTGTTCTGGGAATGGCAATGTCCACGCAGTTTACGGCAATGAATACGATTACGCTGGCCGACCTGACCGATGACAACGCCAGCAGTGGTAACAGCGTACTCGCCGTCACACAGCAGCTTTCTATCAGTTTAGGGGTGGCTATCAGCGCCGCTGTATTGAGGATCTATGAAGGATTTGAAGGAACCAATACGGTAGAGCAGTTCCACTACACCTTTATCACGATGGGGGCGATTACAGTCGTTTCTGCACTGATGTTCATGCTGCTTAAAGCCAAAGATGGCCGCAACCTGATCAAAGAGCGGCACAAAACTAAACCGAACCGCGCGCCATCAGAACAGGAGTAAGCTGCAAGCGCTGTTGTTGTAATGTGGGCTGCGCCATACGATGGATCAAGACATCAATGGCCAGCTCTCCCAGTTCATCTTTTGGTTGATGAATGGTGGTAAGCGGCGGCGTCATGTAGCGTGCCAGTTCGATATCGTCATAGCCAATTACCGCCATATCCTGCGGAATACGCAACCCCGCCTGATACAACGCCTGGTAGGCGCCGACCGCCATTGCATCATTACCGGCAAAAACGGCATGTGGTCGTTGCGGATGAGATAACAGCGTTTGCATCGCGGCAAATCCACCACCGAACTCAAAATCTCCGGTGATCTCATAGCCCTGTGGGATAGCCAGACCGGCACGCTGCATCGCTTCCCGATACCCTTCCAGACGCAAACGCGCCGGCGTTTTATCCAGTGGTCCCGTGATACAGGCGATGCGGGTAAACCCTTTACCAATGAGATGTTGAGTCGCCAGATCGCCACCGAGTAACGAATTATCCTGAATAAGATCGCTTTCCCCTTCGCCATCAAACGGCGACCAGTCCATCATAACGGTAGGGATAGAAGGGTAACGCTGCATGATCTCACGCGACGGCTGGTGCGTTTCGGTGCACAGCAGCAGTAAGCCGTCCACCCGCTTTTGCATCAGAGTTTCAAGATTGCGGTTCATCCGTTGCTCATCACCTTCGGTGTTGCAAAGCACAAGACTGTAGCCACGCTCAAAACAGCTGCGCTCAACGCCGCGAACCAGTTCGGAATAAAAGGGATTGGTACTGGCGGTGATCAGCATCCCGATCGTACGGGTCTGATTTAATTTAAGACTACGCGCCAGTGCAGAAGGCGCGTAATTAAGCTCTTTAATCGCAGCCTCAACTTTGTCGGTGATAGCCTCACTGACAAAACGATCTTTATTAATGACATGCGAAACGGTTGAAGTGGAAACGCCCGCCAGGCGGGCAACATCCTTCATTGTAGCCAAGCGTTACCTCTGCTGACCTAAAAACGCCTCTATCTCTTCGCGCCACGGAACGGAAGGTTGCGCACCTTTACGCGTTACCGCAATAGCGGCCGCGGCATGGGCAAAGCGAATTGCTTCTGCCAGCGGCTTATCTTCCAGTAAAGAGGTAATCAGCGCACCGTTGAAGGTATCTCCGGCGGCGATAGTATCTACGGCCTCCACTTTGAAACCCGGTACGCGGCTACCTTCGCCATTCACGCTTGCCCAGACGCCACGGCTGCCTAACGTAATCAGTACGGTACGAATACCTTTCGCGTGCAGTACCTGCGCGGCTTTAGCAGCATCTTCATCATTTTCTACACGGATCCCGGTGAGTTTCTCCGCTTCCGTTTCGTTCGGGGTAATAATGTCCACCAGCGACAGAAGCTCGTCAGAGAGTTCCTGCGCAGGTGCTGGATTAAGCGCAACGATAGTGTTGTTCTGATGCGCGATTTTCGCCGCTGCGAGAACACTATCAATGGGCGATTCTAACTGCATCAATAATGCAGAAGCTTCAGCAATACGCGCGTGTTGCGCTTCCACCAGCGCAGGCGATAGCGCTGCGTTAGCCCCCGCGTGAATACCAATGACGTTTTCCCCTTCGCCATTGACAAAAATCAGCGCAACGCCTGTGGCTTCACCATCAATGACGCTAACTGGCGTGATATCAATCGTGTCCCTGGCTAACTGTTTGCGAACGCTTTCACCAATATCGTCATCGCCCGTACAGGCAATGAAGGCAATATTAGCCCCGCTACGCCCCGCCGCAACCGCCTGATTCGCGCCTTTACCGCCGAATGCCACCTGATAGTGGTTACCGGTGACGGTTTCGCCAGGTGTCGGGAAAGATTTGAGGTTAAGGATGTGGTCAGCATTGATGCTGCCAAGAACGACGAGATTGCCTGAGGTTTTCATGTTCGGGATATCCAGTAAAGTGCGCCACCGTATTAGGGTGGCGCGTGCCCTGCTTTTCTTTTTACGCTTTCACCTTCAAAAAATCTTCAGGGATAACGTGTTTTATGTCGCCATCAGGCAGTTTCCTGCCTGAATCGTTATTACTGCTTGATGACCAGCTTCAGGTCAACCGGATATTTGGCCTGAACCTGCTCGCCTTTCAGCACCTTATCCGCAGTCTCTACGCCCTTCGCGCCAATCTGGTCAGGTAACTGAGCGATAGTCGCAGCCAGTTTGCCATCATTTACGGCCTTTTCGCCATCCGGCGTACCGTCAAATCCAACCACCATCACATCAGATTTACCTGCGGTTTGCAGAGCACGCAGCGCGCCCAACGCCATTTCATCGTTCTGCGCAAATACAGCCTGTACATCCGGATGCGCAGTCAGCAGGTTCTGCATGACGTTCAGACCTTTCGTACGGTCAAAATCTGCGGGTTGGCTGGCCAGAACATTAAATTTGTGGGCGGCAACCGCCTGCTGGAAGCCTTCACCACGCTCACGCGCCGCAGAAGTACCGGCAATCCCCTGCAGCTCGATAACTTTCGCGCCTTCACCCGTTTTCTTCGCGATGTAATCGCCCGCAATTTTACCGCCCAGCACGTTATCAGAAGCGATATGGCTGACCACTTCCCCTTTGCTTGCCTGACGGTCAAGTGTAATAACCGGGATCTTCGCCTGGTTCGCCATCTTCACGGCGTTACCTACCGCGTCGGAATCGGTTGGGTTGATCAGCAGAATCTTCGTGCCACGTACCGTTAAATCCTGAACGTTCGCCAGCTCTTTTGCCGGGTTATTCTGGGAGTCCAGCACAACCAGGTTGTAACCCAGTTTATCCGCTTCTTTCTGCGCCCCCTCTTTCAGGGAAACAAAGAACGGGTTGTTGAGTGTAGAGACCACCAGCGCAATGGTGTCTTTCGCCATTGCATTCGCGCTCACGGTGGCGCTTAGCGCAACAGCAGAAACCAGGGTAGCCAGTTTTTTCATGTTCATATTTAAGATGTCCTGTAGTCGTTGTTACTGCTTTTTGTTGTCTACCAGTACCGCCAGCAAAATCACCACCGCTTTGACGATCATCTGGTAATAGGAGGAAACACCTAACAAATTCAAACCATTATTGAGGAAACCCAGAATCAATGCGCCGATCAAGGTCCCAACAATCCGTCCTTTCCCCCCGGCAAGGCTGGTACCACCTAACACCACCGCGGCGATAGCATCCAGCTCATAGCCAGTACCTGCCGTCGGTTGCGCCGAGGAGAGGCGCGCCACTTCAATGATGCCCGCCAGGGACGCCAGCAGTCCGCAGAGAGAATAGACAATAATCTTGATTTTATTAACGCTAATGCCGGACAGACGCGTTGCCGCTTCGTTGCCGCCCAGCGCGTAGATATAGCGCCCCAGACGGGTGTGATGCAGCATGTACCAGGCCGCAATAAAGACGATAGCCATGATCCATACCGGTGTTGGCACACCCAGCGGACGACCAATACCAAACCAGCCAAACAGATCGGCATTATCGGTAAATCCGGTATTTACCGGGCTGCCGTTGGTGTACACCATCGTTACACCACGCAGTAACAGCATCATCACCAGCGTGGCGATAAATGCCTGTACGCGGCCTTTCGCTACGATTACGCCAGTCACGGCCCCCACAGCGGCACCGAGTGCCAGCGCGGCGGCAACAGCCACCAGTGCGTTAACTTCAATCCCGACAATTGAAGCGGCCACCGCACCGGTGAGCGCCAAAAGGGAACCGACGGACAGATCGATACCTGACGTCAGGATCACCAGCGTCATCCCCACCGCCATAATGGCGTTGACCGAGGTCTGCTGGAGAATGTTGAACAGGTTATTAACGGTAAAAAAGTTGGGGCTCAATGTCGAAACAATCGCGATCAGCACCAGCAGGGCAATGAGTGATTTTTGCTCCAGCAACCATGCTTTGGTGAAATAACGGCGACCAGAAACAGCCTGGGTAGTCATCTTTTTTACTCCTGATTCACGCGATTAAGCTTGCCCACAGCGGCAGCCATCAGAACTTCCTGGGTGGCCTGCTCGCGAGTAAATTCACCGCCGAGATGCCCTTCATGCATGACGATAATACGATCGCTCATGCCTAATACTTCTGGCATCTCAGATGAGACCAGAATGATGCTCAGGCCATCGGCCTTAAACTGGTTAATAAGCTGATAAATCTCTTTCTTGGCGCCCACGTCCACGCCGCGGGTGGGTTCATCAAGAATTAACACCTTCGGACGTGTCATCAGACCGCGCGCGATGGCGACTTTTTGTTGATTACCGCCAGAGAGCAACCCTATCGCCTGCTCCATTGACGGCGTTTTAACGTTGAACAAGCGGATAAAATCGCTGACCGCCTGCTGTTCATCTTTGTGTTTCAGGCTGCCACCGGTACGGCTAAAGTAACGTAGCGCCGTCAACGACATATTTTCCTTCACCGACATTCCCAGCACTAAGCCGTCGCGCTTGCGGTCTTCGGAAATATAGACAATACCGTTAGCCAACCCGTCCTGCGGAGAGCGGGTAATCACTTCATGTCCGTCGAGGGTGACATAACCACTGATACGCGGCAGCGCCCCATACAGAACCTTCATCAGTTCGGTACGCCCGGCGCCCATCAGGCCCGATACGCCGAGGATTTCACCTTTACGCAGGGTAAAAGAGACATCATTCACACCTGGTCCGCACAGGTTGTCCACCTTCAGGCGAACATCCCCCGGTGTTTTATCCAGACGCGGGTACTGATCTTCGAGCTTACGCCCCACCATCATTTCGATGAGAGAATCTTCCGTCAGCGATACCACTTCACGCTCGGCAATAAACTGCCCGTCGCGAAAGACAGTCACGTCATCACAAATCTCGAAAATCTCTTTCATACGGTGGGAGATATAAACAATCCCACGCCCCTGCGACTTCAGCTCGCGGATGACGCGGAACAGAGATTCCGTTTCGGTATCAGTGAGCGCATCGGTAGGTTCATCCATGATGATGACTCTGGATTCAAAACTCAGCACTTTGGCGATTTCCACCATCTGCTGATCGCCAATCGATAACTCTCCCACCAGTCGATCGCTTTTAAACCGCAGATTCAGCTTCACCAGTAGCTTATCTGCTTCGGCATACATTGTTTTCCAGTCAATCTTGCCAAAACGATTAACAAACTCGCGTCCCAGGAAGATATTTTCCGCAATAGTCAGTTGCGGTATCAGGTTCAGTTCCTGGTGGATAATGCCAATCCCGGCTTCCTGAGAAGATTTAGGTCCGTTAAAGGTAGTTTCTTTACCCAGCCATAATAGCGAACCCGCATCACGGGTATAGATGCCGGTCAGCACTTTCATCATGGTGGATTTACCCGCTCCGTTTTCGCCCACCAGCGCCATTACGCGGCCAGGATAAACGTTTAACGCGGCGCCGGATAAGGCCTTAACGCCCGGGAACGCTTTATCGATCCCCTTGAGTTGCAGTAATGCGTCCATGATGGCCTCAGAAGGTGACGCCAGCGCAGAGAATAATATTCGCATACGGGGAACACTCCCCGCTGCGAATTACCGCCTGGCTGTCTGCGGTTTGTTTTTTGAATTGTTCATGCGTGGTGTAACGAATTTCAATCGTGTTTCCCTGGTGCTGCTGCAGTTGCTCAATGTGACTGAGCAACGTTTCGTGGAGTTGCGGATTATGTTGTTTAATTTCCGTCGCAAGAATGACCGCTTCAACCTGCATTTCATGGGTAACCACATCCAGCACCTGCATAAAAGAAGGTACTCCCTGGGTTAATGCCATATCGATACGCGTTGTACTGCCCGGAATGGGTAAACCAGCATCACACACCACCAGCGTATCGGTATGTCCCAGACGAGAGATCACCGATGAAATATCTGAATTGAGAACTGTGCCTTTCTTCATTTTTCTTTCCCCACTAGCGAAACGTTTCGCCAGGGTTAAGTTTAGGATGAACCGTGGGCAGAGAACCACCATGACGTTACGAAAATGTGATCGTCATCGAAACGTTTCGCAAGCCATATAATGCAGAGAAAGGAAAAGTGCGAAGGAAGAAACAAAACGCCCCCTTTCGTAATGAAAGAGGGCGTTGGCAGGATCAAATCTCGACCTGAGTCCCAAGTTCAATCACCCGGTTAGGCGGGATTTCAAACTGATCGGGGGCACGCAGAGCGTTGCGTTGCAACAGCAGATACAACTTGCCACGCAGGCGCAGATACCATGGACGCTTGCCGACGATTAACGACTCGTGCGACATAAAGAACGACGTTTCCATCATCCGGCAGCTTAGCCCTTCCAGACCGCAGCGGTGGAACACCTCTTCCACATTCGGCGTCTCGCGCCAGCCATAGCTGGCCACTACGCGCCAGAAGGTGGGTGAAAGCTGCTCAATCTGTACACGACGAACGTTATGCACATACGGGGCATCTTCGGTACGCAGCGTCAGCAGGATCACTCGCTCATGCAGCACCTTGTTGTGTTTGAGGTTATGCAGCATGGCAAACGGAATGACGTTCAGCGCACGGGACATATAGACCGCGGTCCCCGGCACGCGTACCGGCGGCGATTTCTCCAGCGAGGCGATCATCGCTTCCAGAGAGTTGCCATGTTCATGCATACGGCGCAGCAGACGGAAACGCTCACTTTTCCAGGTGGTCATGATGGTGAACATCACCAGCCCCAGCGTCAGCGGCAGCCAACCACCGGACAGCAGTTTGTCGAGGTTCGCCGTAAACAGCGGCACATCAATACACAGGAAGGCGACCAGAATCAGCGCCACAAAATACTTATTCCAGTGCCAGTTTTTGCGTGCGACCGTAGTAGAGAGAATGGAGGTCAGCACCATCGTACCGGTAACGGCAATCCCATACGCCGCGGCCAGGTTACTGGAGTGCTCAAAGCTCACGATTACAATAACAACCGCAAAATAGAGCATCCAGTTGACGAAAGGAATGTAGATCTGCCCTGATTCCATCTCGGAGGTATGTATGATGCGCATCGGCGACAAATAACCCAGACGCACAGCCTGACGCGTCAGTGAGAAGACCCCGGAAATGACCGCCTGAGAGGCGATAACCGTCGCCAGCGCGGCGAGGATCAGCAGCGGGATCAGCGCCCATTCCGGCGCAAGTAAAAAGAACGGGTTTTTTATGGCCTCAGGATGCTTTAACAGCAAGGCGCCCTGACCGAAATAGTTGAGCGCCAGCGAAGGCAAAACCACCGTAAACCAGGCCAGACGGATAGGGAACTTACCAAAATGTCCCATATCGGCGTACAGCGCCTCGACTCCGGTAATCGACAGCACCACCGCCCCCAGAGCAACAAAGGAAACGGTTTTATACTCAAGGAAGAAATGGACCGCCCAGACGGGATTCAGCGCCTGCAATACCTCAGGGTTAGCGATAATGCTACGCAGACCCAAAACGGCCAGAATCAAAAACCAGGTCAGCATAATCGGCGCAAAGAGCTTACCCACCATCCCGGTACCGTGCTTTTGAATCATAAACAGCAGCGTCAGGACAATAATAGACAGTGGGACTATCCAGGTATCCAGCTGCGGCGCCACAATCTCCAGACCTTCAATGGCTGACATCACCGAGATTGCCGGGGTAATCACCACCTCGCCATAGAAGAAGCTTCCCCCGATCAACCCCATAATCACCAACATCGAGGTCGTCCGCGCCGACGTGTTGCGTCCCGCCAGCGACATCAGCGTCAGGATCCCACCTTCACCGGCGTTATCAGCACGCATGACGAAGGTCAGATACTTAATGGAGACAACAAAAATAAGAAGCCAGAAAATCAGCGATAAAAAACCGAACACGGCGTCACGTTCAACACCAAAACCAAACTGACCAGACAAACATTCACGAAGCGTATAAAGTGGGCTGGTACCAATATCACCGTAGACAACCCCAATGGCCGCGAGAGTTATCGCAGACAATGATTGCTTATTATCAGTGCTCATAGACTCGTCTTTCGTTTACACACTTCATCCTTCAAGCTACCTCCGCGTTAGCAGCATTCGTAATTCACCCCATCCCGGGGAATAACTCCTTTGCCGCCTTGGTGCAGTTTGAATGATTTGGTGTATATATATGAAATGTGTGCGTAGTCCCTTGGCCCACAAAAAAGCGCACAGTATGCACGATTATTGGCAAAATCGTACCCCTAAATGATGCCAGATTAACCTGGCTCAAAGAAAAAGAAACAGCCTTTCAGACCTGTTCAGCCTCCGGGACGAAACGTCTATACTCGCTGTTAACGCAGTACATTTAATGAAAGGATGCCACCTTATTATGGCTCACTCACATTTATTAGCGGAAAGAATTTCCCGTCTGAGCAATGCGCTGGAAAAGGGGCTTTATGAACGCAGCCACACCATCCGTCTTTGCCTGCTGGCGGCGCTGAGTGGAGAGAGCGTTTTCTTACTTGGCCCTCCGGGGATTGCTAAAAGTTTGATTGCCCGCCGTCTGAAGTTTGCTTTTCAGAATGCGCGCGCATTTGAATACCTGATGACGCGCTTCTCCACGCCTGAAGAGGTTTTTGGACCGCTCTCTATTCAGGCGTTAAAAGATGAAGGTCGCTACGAACGCTTAACTACGGGTTATCTTCCGGAAGCGGAAATCGTCTTTCTGGATGAGATCTGGAAGGCGGGCCCGGCAATCCTGAACACGTTGTTAACAGCAATTAATGAACGCCAATTCCGTAATGGCGCCTCTGAGGAAAAAATCCCGATGCGCTTGCTGGTGGCGGCTTCTAACGAACTCCCGGAAGCAGACAGCAGCCTGGAAGCACTTTATGACCGCATGTTGATTCGCCTGTGGTTAGATAAAGTGCAGGACAAAGCCAATTTCCGCTCCATGCTGATAAGCCAGCAGGACGAAAACGAAAATCCGGTCCCCGTGTCTTTGCAGGTGAGTGATGAAGAGTATTACCAGTGGCAGAAAGAGACAGGCGCCATTACGTTACCCGATCATGTATTTGAGCTGATATTTACTCTGCGTCAGCAGCTGGATAATTTACCCAATGCGCCGTATGTCTCTGACCGGCGCTGGAAGAAAGCCATTCGTCTGTTACAGGCCAGCGCCTTCTTTAGCGGACGCGACGCGGTAGCACCGATTGATCTCATTCTGCTGAAAGACTGTCTGTGGTATGACGCACAAAGCCTGAATTTGATGCAACAGCAGCTTGAAATATTGATGACCGGGCACGCCTGGCAGCAACAAGCCATGCTGACGCGTCTCGGCGGCATTGTGCAGCGCCGCATTCAGTTACAGCAGCAACAAAGCGATAAAACCGCATTCACGGTGATCCGCCAGGGAGGAATGTTCAGCCGCCGTCCGCACTACGATCTCCCACCGGAAGCCAGCGCGACGACACAGACCCTTTTGCTGCAAAAACCGCTGAAACTGCATGATATGGAGGTGATCCATATTACTTTTGAACGTAGCGCCCTTGAACAATGGTTGACCAAAGGCGGCGAGATCCGCGGCAAACTTAACGGAATTGGTTTTGCCCAGACGCTGAATATGGAAGTCGACAGCTCTCAGCATCTGGTAGTGCGCGATATCAGTCTACAGAGCAGCCGTCTGGCGCTGCCGGGCACCTCTGAAGACGAGATGCCCGGCGAGATTAAACAACAACTGGAAGCACTGGAAAATGACTGGCATCAGCAGCACACCCGGTTCAGCGAGCAGCAAAAATGTCTGTTTGTTCACAACGACTGGTTAGGTCGTATTGAGGCCAGCCTGCAGGACGTAGGTGAACAGATCCATCAGGCGCAACAATGCTGACGCTGGATACACTCAATATAATGCTGGCAGTCAGTGAAGAAGGGATGATCGAAGAGATGATCCTCGTACTGCTGGCCTCACCTCAGCTGGCATTTTTTTTTGAAAAATTTCCCCGACTAAGAGCGGTTATTACTGACGATCTGCCGCGCTGGCGTGAGGCGCTGCGTAGCCGACTCAAAGACACGCGTGTCCCGCCGGAGCTGACGGAAGAGGTGATGTGCTATCAACAAAGCCAGCTTCTCTCCACACCGCAGTTCATTGTGCAGCTACCGCAAACACTCGCACTCTTACACCGTCTCGATTCCCCTTTTGCCGGGCAGGCTCAGCAGCTGGTGGACAATAACAGTACCTTTACTCCCGCACTGCACACCCTTTTTCTGCAACGCTGGCGTTTAAGTCTGGTGGTGCAAGCCACCACGCTCAATCAGCAGCTTCTGGAAGAAGAACGCGAGCAATTGCTCAGCGAAGTGCAGGAACGTCTGACCCTAAGTGGGCAATTAGATCCTGTTCTTGCTGAGAATGAAACGGCGGCGGGTCGCCTGTGGGATATGAGCGCAGGCCAACTCAAACGCGGGGATTATCAGTTGATCGTGAAATACGGCGGTTTCCTGACTGAACAACCCGAACTTCAGCAACTGGCTGAACAGCTAGGGCGTTCCAGAGAAGCAAAGTCTGTTCCCCGCAAAGACGCACCGATGGAAACCTTCCGTACGCTGGTGCGCGAACCCGCAACGGTACCAGAACAGGTCGATGGCATTCAGCAAAGCGACGACATTCTGCGCCTGTTGCCACCGGAACTGGCCACGCTTGGTATTACGGAGCTGGAATATGAATTCTATCGGCGGCTGGTGGAAAAACAGTTGCTCACCTATCGCCTGCACGGGGAAGCATGGCGCGAGAAGGTAACCGAACGCCCGGTTGTCCACCAGGATTTCGACGAGCAGCCGCGTGGACCATTTATTGTTTGTGTGGATACTTCCGGATCAATGGGCGGCTTTAACGAGCAGTGCGCGAAAGCGTTTTGCCTGGCGTTGATGCGCATCGCGCTCGCCGACAATCGCCGTTGCTTCATTATGCTCTTTTCCACAGAAGTGGTGCGGTATGAACTCACCGGTCCGCAAGGCATTGAACAGGCAATCCGTTTTTTGAGCCAACAGTTTCGCGGCGGCACGGATATCGCCAGCTGTTTTCGCGCGATTATTGAACGGATGCAGGGGCGAGAATGGTTTGATGCCGATGCGGTGGTCATCTCAGATTTTATCGCCCAGCGCTTGCCCGATGACGTGGTGAGCAAAGTGGGAGAGTTACAGCGGGTACACCAGCACCGTTTTCATGCGGTGGCGATGTCTGCACACGGCAAACCCGGCATCATGCGCATTTTCGATCATATCTGGCGCTTTGATACCGGAATGCGAAGCCGCCTGCTTCGACGCTGGCGGCGATAGAGACTTACAGCAGAGAAGAGACGCTTTCGCGGACCTGCGCTGGCCATACGCCACACTGAACCTGACCAATGTGCGACAGTTGTAACAGCAGCATGGTCAGACGCGACTGTCCAATACCCCCACCGATGGTCTGCGGCATCTCACCGCGCAGCAGGGCCTGATGCCACTCCAGCGCCAGGCGATCTTCATCACCGGTAAGTTTAAGCTGGTGTTTCAGCGCATCAGCATCCACGCGAATTCCCATTGAAGAGAGTTCAAACGCATCTTCCAGAACCGGGTTCCAGACCAGGATGTCGCCGTTCAGACCGGCATAGCCAAGATCGGAAGCAGAACTCCAGTCATCATAATCCGGCGCACGCACATCATG
This sequence comes from Citrobacter amalonaticus, assembly GCF_002918555.1. Lineage (GTDB taxonomy): Bacteria > Pseudomonadota > Gammaproteobacteria > Enterobacterales > Enterobacteriaceae > Citrobacter_C > Citrobacter_C amalonaticus_A. Next base: position 562,538 of record NZ_PQMB01000005.1, on the reverse strand, counting down.
ACGGTGACCATCGCTAAGCTTACCGCCGATCCCCACCAGGAATACCGCGCCTGACTCTTTCGCAATCGCACGTTCACGACCTTTAGCATCAAGCCCCGGATAGCGGGACAGCAGTTCCTGACTGTGAACAAAGTGGATCTGATCCGGCAGGAACGGTGCCAGACCAAACTCTTTGCTTACCGCGGCTTCGGTGGCCTTAATTCCCGCCCAGATAGCCTCTACCGTGCTTTTCAGGGTTGAAAATTGACGCTCGCCGTCGCCCATTACGCGCTCCCAGTCCCACTGGTCAACATAGACCGAGTGAAGCGGAGAGAGGCGGTCTTCATCGGGGCGAAGGGCTTTCATGTGCGTGTAGAGCCCTTCGCCCGCGCTGAAGTCGTGTTGTCCCAGAGTTTGACGTTTCCACTTCGCCAGTGAATGAACCACTTCGAATTGGGCGTCAGGCAGTGCTTTCACTTTCACCTGCACCGCTTTTTCACAGCCCGACAAGTTATCCTGCGTGCCATCCCCAACCCGGCTCAGGATCGGTGCCTGAACCTCAATCAGACCCAGACGCTCCTCCAGTTGGCGAGAGAAGTGAGATTTCACGAAGCTAATTTGGCGTTGTTTGGCAATGTAAGCGGTTTTCATTATTTTTACTCCTGCGTCCTGTTGCCTATGATTAAGCAACAGAACAGGGGTAATATTCAATAATCAACAAACAAAAAGCCGACTTCGATTTTGATTCGCTAAAATTAACCGCTAAAATAGAAAGAATCATCAATCTTCATAAGAAAAAGCTATGGAAAATTATCAGATCGACAATCTGGACCGCGGCATTCTCGATGCCTTAATGGAAAATGCCCGTACCGCCTATGCCGAACTGGCCAAACAGTTTGGCGTCAGCCCGGGGACGATTCACGTACGGGTAGAAAAGATGAAGCAGGCAGGGATTATTACTGGCGCACGCATTGATGTCAGTCCTAAACAGCTGGGTTACGACGTGGGTTGTTTTATCGGCATCATCCTCAAAAGCGCAAAGGACTACCCCTCCGCGCTGGCCCGGCTGGAGAGTCTGGATGAAGTGACGGAAGCGTACTACACCACCGGGCATTACAGTATCTTTATAAAAGTCATGTGCAAATCGATCGACGCACTCCAGCATGTACTTATCAACAAGATCCAAACAATTGATGAAATTCAATCCACTGAAACATTGATCGTCCTGCAGAACCCGATCATGCGTACCATCAAGCCGTGATCGGCTTTTTTAATCCCACATTTTTCCACAGGTAGATCCCAGCTCACTCACAGCGTACAATACGCCCTCGCGAGCCTAATGGGACAGGCTCTTATAAAGGAGGGCGATCATGGCAGACATCACTCTGATCAGCGGCAGCACCCTTGGCGGTGCCGAATATGTTGCAGAACATCTGGCTGAAAAGCTGGAAGACGCTGGTTTTTCAACCGAAACCCTGCACGGACCGCTCCTGGAGGATCTGTCAGCTTCCGGGATCTGGCTGGTGATAAGCTCCACACACGGTGCGGGGGACATTCCGGATAACCTTGTTCCTTTATATGAAGATCTTCTGGCTCAAAAACCCGATCTGTCAGCGGTTCGTTTCGGTGCTATCGGTATCGGCAGCCGTGAATACGACACTTTCTGCGGGGCAATTGAGAAGATAGAAGCAGAACTGAAGAGCGCGGGTGCAAAACAGCTTGGGGAAACACTGCGGATCAACATCCTTGAGCACGATATTCCGGAGGATCCGGCAGAGCTTTGGCTAGGATCCTGGATTAATTTACTCAAATAAGTATACAGATCGTGCGATCGTCTGTGGATAACTCTGGGAAGATCCTTGGATCAACCGGTAGTTATCCAAAGTATAACCGTTGTTCACTTTTTGAGTTGTGCATAACCCTTCATTCTGATCCCAGCTTATACGGACCAGGATCACCGATCATTCACAGCTAATGATCCTTACCAACTTATTGATCTTAATTGGCGGATCCGGGTTATCCACAAGCGACCCCGATCCTAATAAGAGATCATAATAGAACAGATCTCTAAATAAAAAGATCTTCTTTTTAATACCCAGGATCCCAGGCCTTTCTCCATCGGCTAAAGTTGAGTAGAATCCACGGCCCGGGCTTCAATCCATTTTCACACCGCGTTATGCGAGGCAATTACCATGTTTTATCCGGATCCTTTCGACGTCATTATCATTGGCGGGGGTCATGCAGGCACTGAGGCCGCGATGGCCGCAGCGCGTATGGGTCAACAGACCCTGCTTTTGACGCACAATATCGACACGCTGGGGCAAATGAGCTGCAATCCAGCTATTGGCGGTATTGGCAAAGGACACCTGGTAAAAGAAGTGGATGCGCTCGGTGGGCTGATGGCGAAAGCGATCGATCAAGCTGGTATTCAGTTTAGGATACTAAACGCGAGCAAAGGTCCCGCCGTTCGCGCTACCCGTGCTCAGGCGGATCGCGTTCTGTATCGTCAGGCGGTACGTACTGCGCTGGAAAACCAGCCTAACCTGATGATCTTCCAGCAGGCGGTTGAAGATCTGATTGTTGAAAACGATCGTGTCGTTGGCGCAGTTACCCTGATGGGACTGAAATTCCGCGCTAAAGCGGTCGTACTCACCGTCGGGACATTCCTTGACGGCAAAATTCATATTGGACTGGATAACTACAGCGGTGGTCGTGCTGGCGATCCACCATCCATTCCCCTGTCGCGTCGTCTGCGCGAACTTCCGCTGCGCGTTAGTCGTCTGAAAACCGGGACGCCACCGCGAATTGATGCCCGAACGATTGATTTCAGCGTTCTGGCGCAGCAGCACGGCGATAATCCGATGCCGGTCTTCTCGTTTATGGGTAATGCCTCTCAGCATCCTCAGCAGGTACCGTGCTACATCACGCATACCAATGAGAAAACCCATGATGTGATCCGTAATAACCTCGATCGCAGCCCAATGTATGCCGGAGTGATCGAGGGGATCGGCCCTCGTTACTGTCCGTCGATCGAAGATAAAGTGATGCGCTTTGCCGATCGGAACCAGCACCAAATCTTCCTGGAGCCGGAAGGACTGACTTCTAATGAAATTTATCCGAATGGTATCTCCACCAGCCTGCCATTCGATGTGCAGATGCAAATTGTGCGCTCGATGCAGGGGATGGAGAATGCTAAAATCGTTCGCCCTGGTTACGCTATTGAGTACGATTTCTTCGATCCGCGAGATCTGAAACCGACTCTGGAGAGCAAATTTATTCAGGGACTGTTTTTCGCCGGACAAATTAACGGCACCACCGGTTACGAAGAAGCCGCGGCGCAAGGTTTGCTCGCCGGGCTTAATGCCGCACGTTTGTCAGCGGACAAAGAGGGTTGGGCACCTGCGCGTTCTCAGGCCTACCTCGGTGTGCTGGTGGATGACCTGTGTACTTTAGGTACCAAAGAGCCGTACCGCATGTTTACCTCCCGGGCGGAATATCGTCTGATGCTGCGTGAAGACAACGCCGATCTCCGTCTGACCGAAAAGGGACGTGAACTGGGTCTGGTGGATGATGAACGCTGGGCGCGATTCTGTCAGAAGCTTGAGAATATCGAACGCGAACGTCAACGCCTGAAATCGACATGGGTCACCCCTTCTGCTGAAGCCGCCCCTGAAGTGAATACTCACCTGACTGCGCCACTGTCTCGTGAAGCCAGTGGTGAAGACCTGCTGCGTCGTCCGGAAATGACCTATGCACAGCTGACGGTGCTGACGCCGTTTGCGCCGGCCCTTGACGATGTTCAGGCCGCTGAGCAGGTTGAGATCCAGGTAAAATACGAAGGTTATATCGCCCGTCAGCAGGATGAGATCGAAAAGCAGCAGCGCAATGAGAACACACTACTGCCTGCAACCCTGGATTACCGCCAGGTTTCCGGTTTGTCGAATGAGGTGATAGCCAAGCTGAACGATCACAAACCGGTTTCTATTGGTCAGGCATCACGTATCTCCGGTGTCACGCCTGCGGCCATCTCCATTTTGCTGGTATGGCTGAAGAAACAGGGAATGCTGCGCCGCAGCGCGTAAATACGCTGTGTTGGTGGGGAGCGCTTTGCTTGCCCGCCCTATACTGAAGGCCGGAGAAGGCGAAGCCGCCATCCGGCAAATTATCTCTAACAGGTAACTGTCGTGCTTAACAAACTTTCTCGTCTGCTGGCTGAAGCTGGCATTTCGCTTACCGATCACCAGAAAAATCAGCTCATTGCGTATGTCAATATGCTGCACAAATGGAATAAAGCGTACAACCTGACGTCAGTGCGCGATCCCAATGAAATGCTGGTACGTCATATTCTGGACAGCATCATTGTTGCGCCATATTTGCAGGGGGAACGTTTTATTGATGTCGGTACAGGACCGGGACTGCCAGGGATCCCGCTGTCTATTGTGCGTCCGGAGTCGCATTTCACACTGCTGGACAGCCTGGGTAAACGCGTTCGCTTTTTGCGTCAGGTTCAGCATGAGCTGAAACTGGAAAATATCACGCCGGTACAGAGCAGGGTGGAAGAATACCCTTCTGAACCGCCGTTTGATGGTGTGATCAGCCGGGCATTTGCCTCTCTCAATGACATGATGAGTTGGTGCCATCATCTGGCGGGTGAAAATGGATGCTTCTATGCCCTGAAGGGGCAATTACCAGAGGATGAGATTGCACTGCTTCCTGTTGAATTTCATGTGGAATCAATTGTAAAACTGAAGGTTCCGCAACTGGATGGCGAACGTCACCTGGTGGTGATAAAACCAAACAAAATTTAATTTTTATCAAAAAAAAAGAAGAAAAATCGGCTTCTTGCTTGTTAACAACGGGATAATTTTGGACTGATATAATTAGTTACACACTTAACTGAATATTCACGGTTTGTTATCAACGGAGTAACGTGGCTTTTTTTGGTAAATAAAAAATTAGTCAACATTGAAAATATCAGGCTGCTAAAAATCTAACGTAAGAATTAATCACCACGTTAAATTTTTATTAAAAATGTCAATGGTGAGTTTTTAAGCTGTAAACTGTCTTTTTTAAAACAGTGAGTGATTTTAGGCTTAAATATCAAAAAGTTGAAATGGCATCATTTGCCAAGTAAATAAATGGTGTCAGAGTGAATATATTCAATATGTGATCTGAAGCACGATTTATCACTAGTGTTTACGCGCCATTTGCAGTTTTGCATGATCGTTCACAGTTTTGCGAAAAGTAATAAATGTGCACTAGTGAAAAATATTTAAACATTTATTCACCTTTTAGCTACTTATTGTTTGAAATCACGGGGGCGCACCGTATAATTTGTCCGCTTTTTGATGCTTGACTCTCAGCCTTAAAGAACGTTTTATACGATACGCGACATACCTCGTAAGGAGCAGGAGTTAGAACGTGATGTCTGTGTCGCTCTTGAGTCGAAACGTTGCTCGTAAGCTTCTGTTCATTCAGTTTTTGGCGGTGATAGCAAGTGGATTGCTGTTTAGCCTCAAAGACCCCTTCTGGGGCGTCTCCGCTTTATGCGGAGGGATGGCAGTCTTTCTGCCTAATATGTTGTTTATGATATTTGCCTGGCGTCACCAGGCGCATACACCTGCTAAGGGCCGAGTGGCCTGGACATTCGCGTTCGGCGAAGCCTTCAGGGTGTTAGCAATGCTGGTTTTACTGGTGGTGGCGTTGGCGGTTTTGAAGGCGGTGTTTTCGCCGCTGATCGTTACGTGGGTTTTGGTGCTGGTGGTTCAGATACTGGCGCCGGCTGTAATTAACAACAAAGGGTAAAAGGCATCATGGCTTCAGAAAATATGACGCCGCAGGATTACATAGGACACCATCTGAATAACCTTCAGCTGGACCTGCGTACATTCTCGCTGGTGGATCCGCATAACCCCCCAGCCACCTTCTGGACACTCAATATTGACTCCATGTTCTTCTCGGTGGTGCTGGGTCTGTTGTTCCTGCTTGTGTTCCGTAGCGTAGCCAAAAAGGCGACCAGCGGCGTACCAGGCAAGTTTCAGACCGCGATTGAGCTGGTAATCGGTTTTGTGCATGGTAGCGTCAAAGACATGTACCATGGCAAAAGCAAGCTCATTGCACCGCTGGCCCTGACGATCTTCGTCTGGGTATTCCTGATGAACCTGATGGACTTACTGCCTATCGACCTGCTGCCGTACATTGCTGAGCATGTACTGGGGCTGCCGGCGATGCGTGTAGTTCCGTCTGCTGATGTGAACATTACCCTGTCAATGGCGCTGGGCGTGTTTATCCTCATTCTGTTCTACAGCATCAAAATGAAAGGCATCGGTGGCTTCACGAAAGAGTTGACGCTGCAGCCGTTTAATCACTGGGCATTCATCCCTGTCAATTTAATCCTTGAAGGGGTAAGTCTGCTGTCCAAACCGGTTTCTCTCGGTCTGCGACTGTTCGGCAATATGTATGCCGGTGAACTGATTTTCATTCTGATTGCTGGTCTGTTGCCGTGGTGGTCACAGTGGATCCTGAATGTGCCCTGGGCCATTTTCCACATACTGATTATTACGCTGCAAGCCTTCATCTTCATGGTTCTGACGATTGTCTATCTGTCGATGGCGTCCGAAGAGCATTAATTTACCAACACTACTACGTTTTAACTGAAACAAACTGGAGACTGTCATGGAAAACCTGAATATGGATCTGCTGTACATGGCTGCCGCTGTGATGATGGGTCTGGCGGCAATCGGTGCTGCGATCGGTATCGGCATCCTCGGGGGTAAATTCCTGGAAGGCGCAGCGCGTCAACCTGATCTGATTCCTCTGCTGCGTACTCAGTTCTTTATCGTTATGGGTCTGGTGGATGCTATCCCGATGATCGCTGTCGGTCTGGGTCTGTACGTGATGTTCGCTGTCGCGTAGTAAGCGTTGCTTGAAACAAGAGCAATATCAGAACGTTAACTAGATAGAGGCATTGTGCTGTGAATCTTAACGCAACAATCCTCGGCCAGGCCATCGCGTTTGTCCTGTTCGTTCTGTTCTGCATGAAGTATGTATGGCCGCCGTTAATGGCTGCCATTGAAAAACGTCAAAAAGAAATTGCTGACGGTCTTGCTTCCGCAGAACGAGCACATAAGGACCTTGACCTTGCAAAGGCCAGCGCGACCGACCAGCTGAAAAAAGCGAAGGCGGAAGCTCAGGTAATCATCGAGCAGGCGAATAAACGTCGCTCCCAGATCCTGGACGAAGCCAAAACTGAAGCAGAGCAGGAACGTACTAAAATCGTGGCTCAGGCGCAGGCGGAAATTGAAGCCGAGCGTAAACGTGCCCGTGAAGAACTGCGTAAGCAAGTTGCTATCCTGGCTGTTGCTGGCGCCGAGAAGATCATCGAACGTTCCGTGGATGAAGCTGCTAACAGCGACATCGTGGATAAACTTGTCGCTGAACTGTAAGGAGGGAGGGGCTGATGTCTGAATTTGTTACGGTAGCTCGCCCCTACGCCAAAGCAGCTTTTGACTTTGCCGTCGAACACCAAAGCGTAGAGCGCTGGCAGGACATGCTGGCGTTTGCTGCCGAGGTTACCAAGAACGAACAAATGGCAGAGCTTCTCTCTGGCGCGCTGGCGCCGGAAACGCTCGCTGAGTCGTTTATCGCAGTCTGCGGTGAGCAGCTGGACGAAAACGGTCAGAACCTGATTCGGGTTATGGCTGAGAATAATCGTCTTAACGCGCTCCCGGATGTTCTGGAGCAGTTTGTTCACCTGCGTGCAGCGAGTGAGTCTACTTCTGAAGTAGAAGTCACTTCCGCCACCGCACTGAGTGAAGAACAGCTTGCGAAAATTAGCGCTGCGATGGAAAAACGTCTGTCACGCAAAGTTAAGCTGAATTGCAAAATCGATAAGTCTGTAATGGCGGGCGTTATCATCCGAGCGGGTGATATGGTCATTGATGGCAGCGTACGCGGCCGTCTTGAGCGCCTTGCAGACGTCTTGCAGTCTTAAGGGGACTGGAGCATGCAACTGAATTCCACCGAAATCAGCGAACTGATCAAGCAGCGCATTGCTCAGTTCAATGTAGTGAGTGAAGCTCACAACGAAGGTACTATTGTTTCTGTAAGTGACGGTGTTATCCGCATTCACGGCCTGGCCGATTGTATGCAGGGTGAAATGATCTCCTTGCCGGGAAACCGTTACGCTATCGCACTGAACCTGGAGCGCGACTCCGTGGGTGCGGTTGTTATGGGTCCGTACGCTGACCTTGCCGAAGGCATGAAGGTTAAATGTACTGGTCGTATCCTGGAAGTTCCGGTTGGCCGTGGCCTGCTGGGTCGTGTGGTTAACACCCTGGGTGCGCCAATCGACGGTAAAGGTCCGGTTGAGCACGACGGTTTCTCTGCTGTTGAAGCTATCGCGCCAGGCGTAATCGAACGTCAGTCCGTCGATCAGCCGGTACAGACCGGTTATAAATCCGTTGATGCCATGATCCCAATCGGTCGTGGTCAACGTGAATTGATCATCGGTGACCGTCAGACGGGTAAAACCGCTCTGGCTATCGACGCCATCATCAACCAGCGTGATTCTGGCATCAAGTGCGTCTACGTGGCTATCGGCCAGAAAGCGTCCACCATTTCCAACGTGGTTCGTAAACTGGAAGAGCACGGCGCGCTGGCTAACACCATCGTTGTGGTTGCTACCGCTTCTGAATCTGCCGCACTGCAATACCTGGCGCCATACGCTGGTTGCGCAATGGGCGAATACTTCCGCGACCGCGGCGAAGACGCGCTGATCATCTACGATGACCTGTCCAAACAGGCTGTTGCTTACCGTCAGATCTCCCTGCTGCTTCGTCGTCCACCAGGACGTGAAGCATTCCCTGGCGACGTATTCTACCTCCACTCTCGTCTGCTGGAGCGTGCTGCACGTGTAAACGTTGAATACGTTGAAGCCTTCACCAAAGGTGAAGTAAAAGGGAAAACCGGTTCTCTGACTGCGCTGCCGATTATTGAAACCCAGGCGGGTGACGTTTCTGCGTTCGTTCCGACCAACGTAATTTCCATTACCGATGGTCAGATCTTCCTTGAAACCAACCTGTTTAACTCCGGTATTCGTCCTGCGGTTAACCCGGGTATCTCCGTATCCCGTGTGGGTGGTGCAGCACAGACCAAGATCATGAAGAAACTGTCCGGTGGTATCCGTACCGCGCTGGCACAGTATCGTGAACTGGCGGCGTTCTCCCAGTTTGCATCTGACCTTGACGATGCAACCCGTAAGCAGCTGGACCACGGTCAGAAAGTAACTGAACTGCTGAAACAGAAACAGTATGCGCCGATGTCCGTTGCGCAGCAGTCTCTGGTTCTTTTCGCGGCAGAACGTGGTTATCTGGCGGATGTAGAACTGGCGAAAATCGGTAGCTTCGAAGCCGCTCTGCTGGCTTACGTCGACCGTGATCACGCTCCGTTGATGCAAGAGATCAACCAGTCCGGTGGCTATAACGACGAAATCGAAGGCAAGCTGAAAGGCATCCTCGATTCCTTCAAAGCAACCCAGTCCTGGTAACGTCTGGTGGCCTGCTTTAACGCAGGCCGCAAGGCATTGAGGAGAAGCTCATGGCCGGCGCAAAAGAGATACGTAGTAAGATCGCAAGCGTCCAGAACACGCAGAAGATCACTAAAGCGATGGAAATGGTCGCCGCTTCCAAAATGCGTAAATCGCAGGATCGCATGGCGGCCAGCCGTCCTTATGCAGATACCATGCGCAAAGTGATTGGTCACCTTGCGAACGGTAATCTGGAATATAAGCACCCATACCTGGAAGAACGTGACGTTAAGCGCGTGGGCTACCTGGTGGTGTCGACCGACCGTGGTCTGTGCGGTGGCTTGAACATTAACCTGTTCAAAAAACTGCTGGCGGATATGAAAGGATGGTCCGATAAAGGCGTTCAGTGCGAACTCGCAATGATCGGCTCTAAAGGCGTCTCTTTCTTTAATTCCGTCGGTGGCAATGTTGTCGCCCAGGTGACGGGCATGGGGGATAACCCATCCCTGTCCGAACTGATCGGTCCGGTAAAAGTGATGTTGCAGGCCTACGATGAAGGCCGTCTGGACAAGCTGTACATTGTTAGCAACAAATTTATTAACACCATGTCTCAGGTTCCGACTATCACTCAGCTGCTGCCGTTACCGGCATCAGAAGATGATGAACTGAAACGTAAATCCTGGGATTACCTGTACGAACCGGATCCGAAAGCGCTGCTGGATACTCTCCTGCGTCGTTATGTCGAGTCCCAGGTTTATCAGGGCGTGGTAGAAAACCTGGCCAGCGAGCAGGCCGCACGTATGGTGGCGATGAAAGCCGCGACCGACAATGGCGGCAGCCTGATTAAAGAGCTGCAGTTGGTATACAACAAAGCTCGTCAGGCCAGCATTACTCAGGAACTCACCGAAATCGTCGGTGGTGCATCCGCGGTATAACCAGGTTAATTCGTAGAGGATTCAAGATGGCTACTGGAAAAATTGTCCAGGTAATCGGCGCCGTAGTTGACGTCGAATTCCCTCAGGATGCCGTACCGCGCGTGTACGACGCCCTTGAGGTGCAGAATGGTAATGAGCATCTGGTGCTGGAAGTTCAGCAGCAGCTTGGCGGCGGTATTGTACGTACCATCGCTATGGGTTCTTCTGACGGTCTGCGTCGTGGTCTGGAAGTCAAAGACCTTGAGCACCCGATCGAAGTCCCGGTAGGTAAAGCAACACTGGGTCGTATCATGAACGTACTGGGCCAACCGGTAGACATGAAAGGCGACATCGGTGAAGAAGAGCGCTGGGCTATCCACCGCGCAGCACCTTCCTACGAAGAGTTGTCAAACTCTCAGGAGCTGCTGGAAACAGGTATCAAAGTTATCGACCTGATGTGTCCGTTCGCGAAGGGCGGTAAAGTCGGTCTGTTCGGCGGTGCGGGTGTAGGTAAAACCGTAAACATGATGGAGCTTATTCGTAACATCGCGATTGAGCACTCCGGTTATTCAGTGTTTGCAGGCGTAGGTGAACGTACTCGTGAGGGTAACGACTTCTACCACGAAATGACCGACTCCAACGTTATCGATAAAGTATCCCTGGTGTATGGTCAGATGAACGAGCCGCCGGGAAACCGTCTGCGCGTTGCACTGACCGGTCTGACTATGGCGGAGAAATTCCGTGACGAAGGTCGTGACGTTCTGCTGTTCGTCGATAACATCTATCGTTATACCCTGGCCGGTACGGAAGTATCCGCACTGTTGGGTCGTATGCCTTCAGCGGTAGGTTATCAGCCGACCCTGGCGGAAGAGATGGGTGTTCTTCAGGAACGTATCACCTCCACCAAAACGGGTTCTATCACCTCCGTACAGGCGGTATATGTACCTGCGGATGACTTGACTGACCCGTCTCCAGCAACCACCTTTGCGCACCTTGACGCAACCGTGGTACTGAGCCGTCAGATCGCATCTCTGGGTATCTACCCGGCCGTTGACCCGCTGGACTCCACCAGCCGTCAGCTGGATCCGCTGGTTGTGGGTCAGGAACACTACGACACCGCGCGTGGCGTACAGTCCATCCTGCAGCGTTATCAGGAACTGAAAGACATCATCGCCATCCTGGGTATGGATGAACTGTCTGAAGAAGATAAACTGGTGGTAGCTCGCGCACGTAAGATCCAGCGCTTCCTGTCCCAGCCGTTCTTCGTGGCAGAAGTATTTACCGGTTCTCCGGGTAAATACGTCTCTCTGAAAGACACCATCCGTGGCTTTAAAGGCATCATGGAAGGCGAATACGATCACCTGCCGGAGCAGGCGTTCTACATGGTCGGTTCCATCGACGAAGCCGTGGAAAAAGCCAAAAAACTTTAACGCCTTAATCGGAGGGTGATATGGCAATGACTTACCACCTGGACGTCGTCAGCGCAGAGCTACAAATGTTCTCTGGTCTGGTCGAGAAAATCCAGGTAACGGGTAGCGAAGGTGAACTGGGTATTTACCCGGGTCACGCGCCGCTGCTCACCGCCATTAAGCCTGGTATGATTCGCATCGTTAAACAGCACGGTCATGAAGAGTTTATCTATCTGTCCGGCGGCATTCTGGAAGTGCAGCCTGGCAGCGTGACCGTCCTGGCTGATACCGCGATTCGCGGCCAGGATCTCGACGAAGCGCGAGCCCTGGAAGCGAAGCGTAAGGCTGAAGAGCACATTAAGAGCTCTCATGGTGACGTGGATTACGCTCAGGCGTCTGCGGAACTGGCCAAAGCGATTGCTAAACTGCGCGTTATCGAGTTGACCAAAAAAGCGATGTAACACCGGCTTGAAAGCATAAAACCAGTCTGTATTCAGACTGGTTTTTTTTTGCCTGATTTTTATTCCTTATATCTCCATCTTTATTCATTGGACGAAAAAATAGCAAAAACATTAACCTATGCCTTTAATGAAGACGAAGTCTGACTTTTCTGAAGACAAAAGGTAGGGCTATGGACGAAAATGCCTCACTAACAAGCGGTGAAAACCTCCCGTTGAGCATTTTATCTTCTGCCCATTTCACGATGAAAAAAATGTAGTATTTTCAACGTGAAACGGTATAAATTCGTTCACAAATTACAGTCAGGACGCGTATGTTGAATAATGCTATGAGCGTAGTGATCCTTGCCGCAGGCAAAGGCACGCGTATGTATTCCGATATTCCAAAAGTGCTGCATACCCTTGCGGGAAAAGCGATGGTTCAGCATGTTATTGATGCTGCTAATGAATTAGGTGCCTCTCAGGTACACCTGGTTTATGGTCATGGCGGCGATCTGCTTAAACAGACCCTGAAAAACGATAACCTGAACTGGGTTTTGCAAGCAGAGCAATTAGGGACAGGGCATGCAATGCAGCAAGCCGCCCCTTTCTTTGGCGATGACGAAGACATATTGATGCTCTATGGCGATGTGCCGCTGATCTCGGTTGAAACACTTCAGCGTTTGCGTGATGCCAAACCACAGGGGGGTATTGGTTTACTCACCGTGAAGCTGGACGATCCAGGCGGTTACGGTCGTATTACGCGTGAGAACGATAAAGTGACCGGTATTGTTGAACATAAAGATGCGACCGATGAACAGCGTCAGATCCAGGAAATTAATACCGGCATCCTGATCGCTAATGGCGCGGACATGAAGCGTTGGTTGTCGAAACTGACCAATAATAATGCGCAGGGTGAATATTACATCACTGATATTATTGCACTGGCGTATCAGGAAGGGCGTGAAATAGCGGCTGTTCATCCCGATCGTCTGAGTGAAGTGGAAGGCGTAAATAACCGTCTGCAACTCTCCCGCCTGGAACGTGTTTACCAGTCAGAACAAGCTGAAAAGCTACTGCTGGCAGGCGTGATGCTGCGCGACCCTTTGCGTTTTGACCTGCGCGGTACGCTGAACCACGGGCGTGATGTTGAAATTGATACTAACGTTATCATCGAGGGTAACGTCCAGCTTGGCGATCGCGTGAAGATTGGCGCAGGCTGCATCATCAAAAATAGCGTAATCGGCAATGGCTGCGAAATCAGCCCGTACAGTGTAGTAGAAGATGCGCATCTGGAAGCAGCCTGCACCATTGGCCCGTTCGCGCGTCTGCGCCCTGGCGCTGAACTTCAGGAAGGCGCTCATGTAGGCAACTTCGTTGAAATGAAGAAAGCGCGTCTGGGTAAAGGTTCGAAAGCAGGCCACCTGACCTATCTGGGCGATGCGGAAATAGGCGATAACGTAAATATCGGCGCGGGTACCATTACCTGTAACTACGATGGTGCGAACAAGTTTAAAACGATTATTGGCGATGATGTATTTGTCGGATCCGATACCCAACTGGTAGCGCCGGTCACCGTCGGTAACGGGGCCACCATTGCTGCCGGCACTACGGTTACTCGGGATGTCGCCGCTAATGAACTGGTATTAAGCCGCGCGCCGCAGGTCCATAAGCAAGGCTGGCAGCGTCCGGTTAAGAAAAAGTAAGCATTTATTTGCCGGATGGCGACTTTACCCTGACCGGCCTGCATACGGTAACGTTCTGCAGGCTGGATAAGCGTTAGCGCCATCCGACAGAAAAGGGCTGAGGAGATAAAAATATATCCCCGCCCGCAAGCAGTACCATAAAAATAACCCCACTCTCTACAAGGCTCGGGGCGCCCGAAAATACGGGCAAACAGGTCGGCGACAACGCCTGGCATCATGCCAAAATCGGAATTAAAAAATATGTGTGGAATTGTTGGCGCTATCGCGCAACGTGATGTAGCTGAAATCCTTCTCGAAGGTTTACGTCGTCTGGAATATCGTGGTTATGATTCTGCCGGTCTGGCTGTGGTGGATACAGAAGGTCATATGACCCGCCTGCGTCGCCTCGGTAAGGTACAGATGCTTTCTCAGGCTGCGGAAGAACATCCGCTGCATGGCGGTACCGGTATTGCTCACACTCGTTGGGCTACCCACGGTGAACCTTCGGAAGCGAACGCGCATCCGCATGTTTCTGACCACATTGTCGTGGTGCATAACGGCATTATCGAAAACCATGAGCCTCTGCGTGAAGAACTGAAAGCGCGCGGTTATACCTTTGTTTCAGAAACCGACACCGAAGTGATTGCTCACTTAGTACACTGGGAGCTGGAGCAGGGGGGGACTCTGCGTGAAGCTGTTCTACGGGCGATCCCACAGTTGCGCGGCGCGTACGGCACGGTGATCATGGACACACGTCATCCGGATACGCTGCTGGCGGCACGCTCAGGCAGCCCGTTGGTTATCGGGCTGGGGATGGGCGAAAACTTTATCGCTTCCGATCAGCTGGCTCTGCTGCCGGTAACCCGTCGCTTTATCTTCCTGGAAGAGGGAGATATTGCGGAAGTAACACGCCGTTCGGTCTCCATCTTTGATAAATCCGGCGCAGAAGTGAAACGTCAGGATATCGAATCCAATCTGCAGTATGACGCAGGCGATAAAGGTATTTACCGCCACTACATGCAGAAAGAGATCTATGAGCAGCCGAACGCGATTAAAAATACCCTGACCGGGCGTATCAGCCACGGCGAAGTGGATTTAAGCGAACTGGGGGCTGGCGCGAACGAGCTGCTGTCTCAGGTTGAGCATATCCAGATCATTGCCTGTGGGACTTCATATAACTCCGGTATGGTTTCCCGCTACTGGTTTGAATCGCTGGCCGGTATTCCGTGCGATGTCGAAATCGCATCTGAGTTCCGCTATCGCAAATCAGCCGTGCGCCGTAATAGCCTGATGATTACTCTCTCTCAGTCTGGCGAGACGGCTGACACGCTGGCTGGCCTGCGCTTATCGAAAGAGCTGGGCTATCTTGGCTCTCTCGCCATCTGTAACGTGCCGGGTTCTTCCCTGGTGCGTGAATCCGATCTGGCGATGATGACCAATGCCGGTACCGAAATTGGTGTGGCTTCGACCAAAGCGTTCACCACTCAGCTGACCGTCTTGCTGATGCTGGTGGCGAAGCTCGCACGCCTGAAAGGTCTGGATGCTTCCATTGAACATGACATCGTTCATGGTCTGCAGACGTTGCCGAGCCGTATTGAACAGATGCTGTCTCAGGACAAACGCATTGAGGCGCTGGCCGAAGATTTCTCTGACAAACACCACGCACTGTTCCTGGGGCGTGGCGATCAATATCCGATTGCCCTGGAAGGTGCGCTGAAGCTGAAAGAGATCTCTTATATTCACGCTGAAGCTTATGCTGCGGGTGAATTGAAGCACGGGCCTCTGGCGCTGATCGACGCAGATATGCCGGTTATCGTGGTTGCACCAAACAACGAGTTACTGGAAAAACTGAAATCCAACATCGAAGAAGTTCGTGCCCGTGGTGGCCAGCTGTATGTCTTCGCCGATCAGGACGCGGGTTTTGTCAGCTGTGACAATATGCACATCATTGAGATGCCGCATATCGAAGAGGTGATTGCACCAATCTTCTACACCGTTCCGCTGCAACTTCTGGCATATCACGTGGCGCTGATTAAAGGCACCGACGTGGATCAGCCGCGTAACCTGGCAAAATCTGTTACGGTAGAGTAAAAAACCGAGCCCTGCGTAAGCGGGGCTTTTTCTCATCGGTTCTTTTTCTAATCATCCCCCCTCCGTTTTATTGTGACAAACCGTCATCTTAAGCTACCTTTTCCCTTGTCACAGAAAGAAAATTTTTCTGAAAACACACCGTCATGTTTGTGTCTATGTTAATGATAATTAAGGTTTATTAATTTGGGTTTTGAGTAAGAACTTCATTGTCATAAAACTGTCATATTTCGTACATTTAACTGTCACCTGTTTGTCCTATTTTGCTCACAGTAGCAACTCAAACAATGATTTACGAAAACCGTGCAGGAGACATTATGAAAGTTATGCGTACCACTGTCGCAACTGTTGTCGCCGCGACCTTATCCATGAGCGCTTTCGCAGCAAATGCAGCTGCAAGCCTGACAGGTGCAGGTGCAACTTTTCCTGCGCCGGTGTATGCCAAATGGGCTGATACCTATCAGAAAGAGACTGGTAACAAAGTAAACTACCAGGGTATCGGCTCCTCCGGTGGTGTAAAACAAATCACGGCAAATACCGTTGATTTCGGCGCATCCGATGCTCCGCTGTCTGACGAAAAACTGAATCAGGAAGGACTGTTCCAGTTCCCGACCGTCATCGGTGGCGTGGTGCTGGCGGTGAATATCCCAGGGCTGAAGTCTGGCGAACTGGTTCTGGATGGTAAGACGCTGGGTGACATCTACCTGGGTAAAATTAAGAAGTGGGATGATGAAGCCATCACCAAACTGAACCCAGGCGTTAAACTGCCTTCGCAGAACATTGCCGTGGTGCGTCGTGCTGATGGTTCCGGAACCTCCTTCGTTTTCACCAGTTACCTGGCCAAAGTGAACGAAGAGTGGAAATCTAAAGTGGGCGCAGGTTCTACTGTTAACTGGCCGACCGGTCTGGGCGGTAAAGGTAACGACGGTATCGCCGCGTTCGTCCAGCGTCTGCCAGGTTCTATCGGCTATGTTGAATACGCTTACGCGAAGCAGAACAATCTGGCCTACACCAAACTGGTGTCCGCGGATGGCAAACCGGTAAGCCCGACCGAAGAGAACTTCGCCAACGCTGCAAAAGGCGCTGACTGGAGCAAATCTTTCGCTCAGGATCTGACAAACCAGAAAGGTGACGATGCGTGGCCAATCACCTCCACCACTTTCATCCTGGTGCATAAAGAGCAGAAGAAACCTGAACAAGGCGCTGAAGTGCTGAAGTTCTTCGACTGGGCGTACAAAAATGGCGGCAAACAGGCTAACGATCTGGATTACGCCAGCCTGCCAGACAGCGTGGTTGAGCAGATTCGCGCTGCATGGAAAACCAATGTAAAGGACAGCAGCGGTAAAGCGTTGTATTAATTTAGTATTCTGACGAGAATGGCGGGGGGCGCTAATGCTTACCCGCCAACTTCGTAAACGCGTTTAACGGAAAGAGTGATTTATGGCTGCAACCAAGCCTGTTTTTAACCCACCGGGTAAAAAGGGTGACATGATATTCAGCGCGCTGGTAAAACTGGCTGCGCTGATTGTGCTATTGATGTTGGGTGGCATTATTGTCTCTCTGATCATCTCCTCCTGGCCAAGCATTGAGAAGTTTGGTTTCTCATTCCTGTGGACCAAAGAATGGGATGCGCCGAATGATATCTACGGAGCACTGGTTCCGATTTACGGCACGCTGGTCACCTCATTTATCGCACTGCTGATCGCCGTTCCGGTGAGCTTCGGCATTGCCCTGTTCCTTACTGAGCTTGCGCCTGGCTGGTTGAGGCGTCCGCTGGGGATTGCCATTGAACTGCTGGCGGCTATTCCCAGCATCGTGTACGGCATGTGGGGCCTGTTTATCTTCGCCCCGTTGTTTGCCACGTACTTTCAGGAACCGGTCGGTAATATTCTTTCTAACATTCCGTTTGTGGGCGCCCTGTTCTCCGGCCCGGCATTTGGTATTGGTATCCTGGCTGCGGGGGTGATCCTCGCTATCATGATCATTCCGTATATTGCTGCGGTAATGCGTGATGTATTCGAACAAACGCCGGTGATGATGAAAGAGTCAGCCTACGGTATTGGCTGCACAACCTGGGAAGTTATCTGGCGCATTGTTCTTCCGTTCACCAAAAATGGGGTGATCGGCGGCATTATGCTGGGTCTGGGGCGTGCGCTGGGTGAAACGATGGCTGTCACGTTTATCATCGGTAACACCTATCAACTCGACAGCGCTTCGCTGTATATGCCGGGTAACAGCATCACTTCTGCGCTGGCTAATGAATTTGCAGAAGCGGAATCAGGTCTGCACGTTGCCGCATTGATGGAACTGGGTCTGATTCTGTTTGTTATCACCTTCATCGTCCTGGCAGCGTCCAAGTTCATGATTATGCGCCTTGCTAAGAATGAGGGGGCACGTTAATGGCTACGCTTGAAATGCAAACTACCGCAGAACTGGCGGAATCCCGCCGCAAAATGCAGGCTAAGCGCCGGATGAAAAACCGCATCGCGCTGACACTCTCTATGGCGACGATGGCGTTTGGCCTGTTCTGGCTTGTCTGGATCCTGATGTCCACCATTACGCGTGGGATCGACGGGATGTCGCTGGCATTGTTTACCGAAATGACACCACCACCCAATACGGCGGGGGGCGGCCTGGCGAACGCCCTGGCAGGCAGCGGCCTGTTAATCCTCTGGGCGACGGTGCTTGGTACGCCGCTGGGCATTATGGCGGGGATTTATCTTGCCGAATATGGTCGTAAATCCTGGATTGCGGAAGTCATTCGCTTCATCAACGACATTCTGCTTTCCGCACCGTCGATTGTCGTAGGCCTGTTTGTTTATACCATCGTGGTTGCGCAGATGGAGCATTTCTCCGGCTGGGCGGGTGTGATTGCGCTGGCGTTGCTGCAGGTACCTATTGTTATCCGTACCACTGAGAACATGCTCAAACTGGTGCCGGATAGCCTGCGCGAAGCGGCATATGCGCTGGGTACGCCAAAGTGGAAGATGATCTCAGCAATTACGCTGAAGGCGTCGGTTTCCGGCATCATGACCGGTATCCTGCTGGCAATTGCGCGTATTGCGGGTGAAACCGCCCCGCTGCTGTTTACCGCGCTCTCCAACCAGTTCTGGAGCACCGATATGATGCAGCCGATCGCCAACCTGCCGGTGACCATCTTTAAATTTGCGATGAGCCCGTTTGCTGAGTGGCAGCAGCTGGCCTGGGCTGGGGTGCTGATTATTACCCTTTGCGTTCTGCTGCTGAACATTCTGGCGCGCGTCATTTTTGCGAAGAATAAACACGGTTAATTTTTTACGGCGCGGCACATCGCGGCGCCGAATGAGGAAATGAGTCAATGAGTATGGTTGATACTGCCCCGGGTAAGATTCAGGTTCGTGATTTGAACTTCTACTACGGCAAATTCCATGCCCTGAAGAATATCAACCTGGATATCGCAAAGAACCAGGTCACGGCATTCATCGGTCCGTCTGGCTGTGGTAAATCCACCCTGCTGCGCACCTTTAACAAAATGTATTCGCTCTATCCTGAGCAGCGTGCGGAAGGCGAAATCCTGCTGGATGGCGACAATATTCTCACCAACACCCAGGATATCGCGCTACTGCGTGCCAAAGTGGGCATGGTGTTCCAGAAGCCAACGCCGTTCCCGATGTCCATTTACGACAATATCGCTTTTGGCGTGCGTCTGTTTGAGAAGCTTTCCCGCGCAGATATGGACGAGCGCGTGCAGTGGGCATTGACCAAAGCCGCATTGTGGAATGAAACCAAAGATAAATTGCACCAGAGCGGGTACTCTCTCTCTGGCGGTCAGCAACAGCGTCTGTGCATTGCGCGGGGGATTGCTATTCGCCCGGAAGTACTGCTGCTGGATGAGCCGTGTTCAGCGCTGGACCCGATCTCCACCGGGCGTATTGAAGAGCTGATCACCGAACTGAAGCAGGATTACACCGTCGTGATCGTGACGCATAACATGCAGCAGGCTGCGCGTTGTTCCGATCACACGGCATTTATGTATCTGGGCGAGTTGATTGAGTTCAGCAACACGGACGATCTGTTCACCAAGCCCGCGAAGAAACAAACTGAAGATTACATTACTGGTCGCTACGGTTGATATGCCCGGGCATCTGGAGAAATGATGGACAATTTAAACCTTAATAAACATATTTCCGGACAGTTCAACGCAGAACTGGAAAGCATCCGCACTCAGGTTATGACCATGGGTGGCATGGTGGAACAGCAGCTCTCCGATGCCATCACTGCGATGCACAATCAGGATAGCGAGCTGGCGAAACGCGTTGTTGATGGCGACAAGCACGTTAACATGATGGAGGTGGCGATCGACGAAGCCTGTGTCCGTATTATCGCTAAACGACAACCGACGGCGAGCGATCTGCGTCTGGTGATGGCAATCATCAAAACCATTGCTGAGCTGGAGCGTATTGGTGACGTAGCGGACAAAATCTGCCGCACCGCGCTGGAGAAATTTTCCCAACAGCATCAGCCGCTACTGGTAAGCCTGGAATCGCTGGGTCGTCATACCGTACAGATGCTGCATGACGTGCTGGATGCGTTTGCGCGTATGGATCTTGATGAAGCGGTGCGTATCTATCGTGAAGATAAGAAAGTTGATCAGGAATACGAAGGTATTGTTCGTCAGCTGATGACTTACATGATGGAAGATTCACGCACCATCCCCAGCGTGCTGACCGCGCTGTTCTGCGCGCGTTCTATTGAGCGTATCGGCGACCGTTGCCAGAACATTTGCGAATACATCTTCTATTTTGTGAAGGGTCAGGATTTCCGTCACGTCGGCGGTGATGAGCTGGATAAACTGCTGGCGGGTAAAGATCCTAAAGAGTGATAAATATACTCGTCATACGTCACGTTGCGGGTGTGCTGGCTTTGTTACTCGGCCCATCCCTGGGCCTTGTCACCGCGTCGTCGGTTTTTTGCAACGACGCATTATGCAGAGTATAAAACTTAATCCCGGTATGTAATTTATCGGGATTAAGTGTGGCTTCTTTATTTTTTCCTAAAATTTAAACAGTTTTCATAACTGCGAACAACATCATATTTCATAAAACTTCATATTGATTTTCCTGGGAGGTTAGACGTTCAACCTCCCTTTATTTTCAATGATGCGGGCATCTGCTTCTGGCCTGATATCATCAGATAATCATCATCACTATGATAATATCTATCAGTAAATATTTGTTTTTATCATGAGCCATTTTGGTGTGATCATCGTCATAAATTAACCGTTTCTGAAAATATAGCATCACCTCCACCAGAGAAATGGTTTTCTGGCGTTATTGACTAATATGAAAAAAATAATGAGGTGAAATATGAAAACGCTTTATACCCCGTTTATAGATGTCACCGTAAATGCAGAATGGTCGGACTGGCAAGATTATCCCAATGGCCGTCCGAATCCGCTTTATTCTCAGGAAGCTAAAGCGTGGAAGGTCGACGGCCTGGTATTTGGTTTTATTACTTTATCAGCGAACAAAAAAGCATGCTGGGCTGCCCAGGACGCCATGCCGATGGACTGGGCATTGCCGTTAGCAAACGATCTCAATGCCGCCGGTAAAAAGGTTATTATTTCTTTTGGCGGCGCGGTGAACAGCGATATATCAACCTATTTTAGCTCTGCCGAATTGGCTGAAATTTACCAGTCTTTTATTAATGATTATTCTGCGTATGGCCTGGATTTTGATCTGGAAAATAGTCAGTATAATATCAGTAATATTTGTGAAGCGCTGAAGGTGGTGACTAAAAATAATCCAGAAGTCGCTATCTCCTTTACTTTACCCACCATGCCAACCGGTTTAACCAGTGCCGGATTGAATATTGTAAAACAAGCGCATAATACCGGATTAACGTTTGTGGTAAACGGTATGGCAATGGATTATTACAGCGCGCAGTATCGTGCTGATATGGGTAAATCTGCGGTTGACGCAGCCCGCAGCATCGCCAGTCAGTTAGCCTCTCTGTCCGTGAGCGGCGGCTACTCGGCGGTGGCGATTACGCCGATGATCGGCATGAATGACGATGGCAGCATGTTTAAACTTCATGATGCCGATACGCTGGCCACCTTTGCCAAACAGAATGGCATGAATTTTATCGGTATCTGGGATTTTAACCGCGACAATCCTTCGTCTTACACCTATGTTGACCTGACAACCAGCAGCAACCCGGAACAGCGTGTGTCCGGGGAATATTGCAGCCATTTTGTTAATGGCCTCACCAGATAAGCGCTGACTTAAAAAGAGCGATAACCCCACTGTTTTTGGTGGGGTTATCTTTTTCCGCGACCGCAGATTGCGTAATGGTTGCTTATTTAACGCGTAATATCCCATCCGCGTGCCTTCCACAATTCAGGCAGCTGCGCCAGATCGGTAAAGGTCGTTACTTTAGGGTGAACGATCGGTTTGTTGTGCGGATCGGCGCAAAAGTAAAACACTTCCATCCCCGCATCAATCCCCGATTGTGCGCCCGCTGACGAGTCATCCACCAGAATGCAATTCTCAACGTGGACGTTCATTGCTTTAGCCGCATGGAACATCAGGGCCGGATCGGGCTTCCAGCGCTGGATATCGTAGCCGCTGAACAGTAAATCCGGGAAGTGGTGCAACATGCCCAGTTTGCCCAGCGAATGCTGCATTTTACTGACCGGTCCGTTAGACACGACGCACATCGGTACTGTCATGCTGTCCAGCAGCGTATTTGCGCCAGCGATAACCTCCAGTTCAGAGTCGAACAGGCGTGCGACCTCAGCACGATAGACAGGCTCTAAATCGGCTTTCGCCAACGTAACGCCGTGCTCCTCGTTGATGATATCAATGATTTCGTAGAGCTTTACGCCCTTAAAGCGTTTAAAGACTTCTTCGAGATCGAGCCTGATACCAAACGCCTGGAACATTGCGACATACGCACGGGAACAGATCACTTCACTGTCGAC
The DNA here is from genome assembly GCF_002918555.1 of Citrobacter amalonaticus. Classification (GTDB taxonomy): domain Bacteria; phylum Pseudomonadota; class Gammaproteobacteria; order Enterobacterales; family Enterobacteriaceae; genus Citrobacter_C; species Citrobacter_C amalonaticus_A. Next base: position 539,539 of record NZ_PQMB01000005.1, on the reverse strand, counting down.
CAGCGTACCGTCGCAGTCAAAAAATACCGCTTCTATCTGGGGCATGCCTTCCTCTTATCGCTAGTTTAACGTTTACGTCGTGCATAATTGTGCCACGCAATCGTTGCCGTATTAGCAAATTCAATGAAAAAAAGTGTCTCACAACTGCCCTTATTGTCGCATTTTGGTATAGGATAGCGACGAATTTTCCCTCCTTGTTCGGAAATTGATAATGAGTCAACAACACACAACCCAGGCTTCTGGTCGGGGGATGCTGGAACGCGTGTTCAAACTGCGCGAACATGGCACGACGGCACGGACCGAAGTGATCGCCGGTTTCACGACCTTCCTGACGATGGTGTACATCGTTTTTGTTAACCCGCAAATTCTTGGCGTTGCTGGCATGGATACCAGCGCCGTCTTCGTTACCACCTGCCTGATTGCGGCATTCGGTAGCATCCTGATGGGGCTGTTTGCCAACCTGCCGGTTGCGCTGGCTCCGGCAATGGGTCTGAACGCCTTCTTCGCGTTCGTGGTTGTACAGGCGATGGGGCTGTCCTGGCAGGTCGGGATGGGGGCTATCTTCTGGGGTGCCGTTGGCCTGCTGCTGCTGACCATTTTCCGCGTACGTTACTGGATGATTGCGAATATTCCGGTGAGCCTGCGTGTGGGGATCACCAGCGGTATCGGTCTGTTTATCGGCATGATGGGGCTGAAAAACGCGGGGGTGATTGTTGCTAACCCGGATACGCTGGTCAGCATCGGCAACCTGACTTCCCACAGCGTGCTGCTGGGGGTTTTGGGCTTCTTTATCATCGCTATTCTTGCTTCACGTAACATTCATGCTGCCGTGCTGGTTTCCATTATTGTGACGACCCTACTGGGCTGGATGTTAGGTGATGTGCAGTACGAAGGGATTGTCTCCGCACCACCGAGCGTAACGACGGTGATTGGCCATGTCGATCTGGCGGGCTCTCTGAACCTGGGGCTGGCGGGGGTGATTTTCTCCTTTATGCTGGTGAACCTCTTTGATTCCTCCGGTACGTTGATTGGTGTGACCGATAAAGCGGGTCTGGCAGATGAGCAGGGTAAATTCCCGCGTATGAAGCAGGCGCTGTATGTGGACAGTATCTCTTCTGTTACTGGTTCATTTATTGGTACATCCTCGGTTACGGCCTACATTGAATCTTCTTCCGGGGTTTCCGTGGGGGGACGTACGGGACTGACGGCGGTTGTGGTTGGTCTGTTGTTCCTGCTGGTCATCTTCCTGTCGCCGTTGGCGAGGATGGTTCCGGGCTATGCGGCAGCAGGCGCGCTGATTTATGTGGGGGTCCTGATGACGTCCAGCCTGGCGCGTGTGAAGTGGGACGATTTGACGGAATCCGTTCCGGCCTTTATCACCGCGGTCATGATGCCGTTCAGCTTCTCGATTACTGAAGGTATCGCGCTGGGCTTTATCTCTTACTGCGTGATGAAAATTGGTACAGGTCGTCTGCGCGATCTCAGCCCGTGTGTGATCATTGTGGCGCTGCTGTTTGTGCTGAAGATTGTGTTTATCGACGCGCATTAAGTCCGCAGGGATGATAAAAAACCGCCATGCGTTGCTGCTGGCGGTTTTTTTATATCAGGCTTTCACGCGCTGGATGTAATCGCCAAATGCGGTCAACTGACCTCTCAGGTGGTCCAGCGTGCTCTGATCGATGACTTCACCCGTTTGCGGATCCACTTTGTTCTGAATCACACCGCCCATAAATTCCGGCTTGTTCATCACCATTGCATCCAGGAATACCAGAATCTGGCGCAGATGATACTGGCAGCGCGCACCGCCAATCGCACCCATTGAAGAGGTCTGGATCAATACGGGTTTACCGGCCAGCGGCTGATCGGGCAGACGAGACAGCCAGTCGATGGCGTTTTTCAGGCCGCCAGGAACCGAATAGTTGTATTCTGGCGTGACGATAACCACGCCATCGGCGTGACGGATCTGCTCTGCCAGCGCTTCCACGCTTGCCGGGAATCCCTCTTCCTGTTGCAGATCGGCATCATACAGTGGGATATCACCGATTGAGGGTAACGCATTCACTTCCATACCTGCTGGCGCAATTTTCGGCAGCGTACGGGCAACCATACCGTTAAATGAACCTTTGCGCAGGCTCCCCAGTAACGTAACAACATTCAACGATTCAGGCATGATTACTCCATCAGTTAAGCGTATAAGATTTCGCCGCAGAGAGTTGGGCGAATCGTATCAGGCGACCCGTTGGCTCATTGGTGCGGGTCTGGGCATCTGGCAGGTTTTTCCAGCCTTCTTTACCATCAAACTCCCAAACCTGAAGTTTTTCAATGGCTGGCGTAACCGCAACAGACCACACTAATACATCTTCTGCATCGCATATGGCTTCAATCTTTGCAACATGTGCGCATTTTAGCCGCCCTGCGCCGGGTAATAGCTGGAGTTCGCGGGGATTGTCATTACGGACATTGCCGGTAAGTTTTAGCACGCTCTGACGTAAGGTAATAAGCTGCGCACGTGCTTCATTGGGATCGCTCTGGTTGTTGATCCATAAGTTTTCATTACTGGAGAACGAGGTATGTTGAGCTGCGTGCGGGCTATGAAACGCTCGGGTGGCGCGCTGTAGCTCCATATCCAGACCGCATTCGCCCTCAGTGGACAACGCCACGCCAACGATATTTCCCGCGTAGGAGACAGAGAAACCTGGCAGATTTTTGTCGCGAAAGGCAGGTTTTCCCTTCGCCCGCATAATGATTTCAGGTAGCTCGCTGGTGCCATACAGCATGAACATCAGCTCGGCGAGTAAGCCTCTGGAAGCCAGGAAACGTGTTCTACGATGGGGGGGTAAACTTCTGGCTTCGAGATGGCAGGATGAAGGGAGACGAACTGAAATCAGATGCCCTTCCGTAAGAATCCCTCTGGCAAAATGAGTCGCCATTTTTCGCTCCGTGATTAATGGTCCGTGATCATTACGAGAGTAACATTTACGTAAATTATGGACAGGCGAAAATGCTGAAAAGTTCACCCTATAAAGGGTTCAGAATGCTACTTTTACAATTCTTCTGGCTCACTGTTTACTTAAATATCAGGAGAGGTTGCTATAGAGGGTTTTGATCGTCTCTCTTAACCAGATTATTTTGGGGTTATGACTGTTACGTTTATGCCAGAGCATCGTGAAAGGTACCATTAGTTTTTCTCGTTGGGCGGCATCGAAAGGCAACGGACGCGCCACCAGCGGTAGCTGATGAAGCTGGTTATAGCGTTTGCAATAATGAGGCGCCGTGGCCAGCATGGCGTGTTCTGGTTGGGCGGCCATAAACAGCGATTGCTCAAAGCCCGGCAGGCTCATCGCGATATGGCGCTGAAGCCCCATTTCCTGCAGGACATCATCCAGCGCCCAGGTGTCGCTCTGTTCCCAGCAGATGCTGATATGCGGATAACGCAGAAATGTCTCCAGATTCCATTCTTCACGTAGAGCCGGATGATCTTCGCGCAGCCATACCCAGGGTAAATCGCTGAACAGCACTTCAAAATCGATCGACAAAGGCAGCAGACTCAGTAGTTCACGTGAACGTGGATGGCTTTCTCGTCCGGTAAAACCAATATCCACCTCACCGCGCGTAATGGCGTCCAGGGAGTCGTAATCCCAGCTACGTACCTTAATGGTGGCCTGTGGATAGCGCTGGTAGATCTGCTGTGACAGCGCATTGAACATGATCATCATCAGCGGTGATTCGGCAACCAGCTCGAATTTCAGTCCGCGAGGGGTTTCATGATGCGGCTGATCCAGGAGTTGATTCCCCATCTGCATCCAGTCCGCCAGATTCTGCTCCATACTCAGCATCAGCGGCGTTGGCGTCAGGCCGAGAGGGGTTTTCACAAACAGGGGATCATCAAACCAGGTTCGTAACTTCGACAGTGATTTACTTACTGCCGAAGGCGTGACGTTCATTCGCTTCGCCGCTTTGGTTACACTGCGTTCCTGCATCAGAAGCTGCAAACATAACAATAAGTTAAGATCGAGATTGGTGATGGCTTTCTTCATGGGCGGGTACGGGCCTGTTGGATGCGACGAGCATAATCAATAACAGACTCACTATGCTACAGACAATCAGAATCCCGATCAGCATATTCAGCGCATTGATGCCAATGACGGCCGCCAGCCAAATCCACAGCGACGACCCGCAGACCTGGGCTATTCCCAGCGCGGAGCTGGCCACGCCCGCTCGCAGCGAAAACGGTCCCAGAGCCTGGCTCATCGCCACACCAAAGCCGACCGAGAAACCGGCACAGATCAGCGTCAGGCCAAAGAGGGTGGCTGCATGGGAGTGCGCAAGGCTGAGTACCACGCCAGCCACCAGAAACAGCCCCTGCGAAGTTATCATCAGCGTACGTGGTTTAAAGACGCCTAACGCAAACGGCGTGGTGAATGAAACCGCCATGCTGACGCCGGCGGTCAACGCCATCGTGGTGGCATACTCGCCGCGATCGAACCCCATCATCTCCATGAGCAATACCGGTGAAGAATTCACAAAGGTGAGGATTACCGAGACGCTCAGGGTGGTAATGGCCAGACGGCTGAGGAAAAAGCGGTTGATCAGTGATTCTGTATTTTGCGCGGTATGTGAGGTGGATACATCGCGTTCTGGCCGCGTTTCTCTGAGGATAAACAACGACAGCAGGCAAACCGTTACCCCCATCACCATCATGGTATAAAACAGGCTTTGCCACGAAAATCGCAGCATAATCAGGTGCCCAAGTACCGGTGCCAGCACGGGCACGATGCAGGTAATGCCGTTCAATAACGACAGCACTTTAGCCCGACGGCGATCGTCCAGCGTATCGCGCAGGATCGCAAAAGCGACGACATAGCAGCTCCCGGCACCCACTCCCTGAATAAAACGACCGATCAGGAATAGCGAGCCATCCGTCGCCTGCGAACAAAGTGTGGAGGCGATAATAAAAATTACCGCGCCTGCAATCGCGACTGGTTTGCGTCCTGACCTGTCGGCAATCTTCCCTGCAAACAGCATGGCGGTAGCCATCCCGGTCAGATAGACGGAAAACGCGATATGCAACTGCGCCTCGCTGGCGTTGAGATCGGCGGCAATGCGCGGTAAACCAACAAGGTACATATCGATTCCGGCAGGATAGAGTAAAACCAGGGCAAAACTGCAGATTAGAAAGCGAGTCATAGCGTCCTCACGACAAGTGTGGCGCTAAGCATACGGGGAGAGGGTCAGTAGTACGAGTTGCCATTTGGACAACAGTAATTTCCTGTGAGGAAAGATGGGTTACCTTAGACGACTTACGTGAATCAGTTTGCCCGGGAAGCGTAGCGCCACCGGGCAAACCATGTTATTTGCCGATACAGAAACTGGAGAAAATTCGGCCCAGCAGATCGTCAGAGGTAAACTCACCGGTGATCTCGCTCAGCGCCTGCTGTGCCAGCCGCAGCTCTTCCGCCAGCAGCTCACCAGCCCATGCGCCAAGCAGCTGTGCTTTACCCTGCTGGAGATGTTCTGCGGCTTCGGCCAGCGCCTGCAGGTGACGACGGCGGGCAAGGAAACCCCCTTCCATATTGGTGTCAAAGCCCATGCTCTGCTTGAGATGGTTACGCAGCACGTCCACGCCTTCGCCGGTACGTGCGGAGAGGCGAACCAGTGAGTGACCATTTACTTCACTGAGCCCCAGCGTCTCGCCGGTGATATCGGCCTTGTTGCGCACCACGGTAATCGGCAGTCTGGCCGGTAACCGGGCGATAAAATCGGGCCAGATATCTGCCGGGTCAACGGCGTCGGTGGTGGTGCCATCAACCATGAACAGCACGCGGTCGGCCTGCTCAATCTCCTGCCAGGCGCGCTCGATACCGATACGTTCAACTTCATCGCTGGCATCACGCAGACCGGCGGTGTCGATGATGTGCAGCGGCATTCCGTCAATGTGGATATGTTCGCGCAGTACGTCACGGGTGGTCCCGGCGATGTCGGTGACTATGGCCGCTTCACGTCCCGCCAGCGCGTTCAGCAGGCTCGATTTCCCGGCGTTAGGGCGTCCGGCGATGACGACCTTCATCCCTTCGCGCAGCAGGCTTCCCTGTCGCGCTTCTGCGCGTACAGCGTCAAGGTCGGTTATCACGCCATTCAGCTGTGCTTCGATTTTGCCGTCTGAGAGAAAGTCGATCTCCTCATCCGGAAAATCAATAGCTGCTTCCACATAGATGCGCAGGTGAGTAAGTGCTTCCACCAGATGGTTAATACGGTTGGAAAACGCGCCCTGCAATGAGTTTAATGCCGATCGCGCCGCCTGCTCTGAACTGGCGTCAATCAGATCGGCAATCGCTTCTGCCTGGGCTAAATCGAGCTTATCGTTAAGGAACGCCCGTTCGGAAAACTCGCCGGGTCTGGCAATACGCAGGCCGGGGATCGTCAGAATACGTTTTAACAACAGGTCGAGGATCACCGGACCGCCGTGGCCCTGCAGTTCCAGCACGTCTTCTCCGGTGAAGGAGTTTGGACCGGGGAACCACAGCGCGATGCCCTGATCCAGTGGGGTGCCGTCGGTATCTTTAAACGGCAGATAATCAGCGTAGCGCGGCTTTGGCAGTTTACCCAGTACCGCTTCAGCTACCTCGCGCGCCTTCAGGCCGGAAATGCGCAGTATGCCTACACCACCGCGTCCCGGTGGGGTTGCCTGGGCGACGATAGTGTCGTTATGGCTCATGGATTATCTCTTTGTAAATGTAAAAAAGGCGGTCTTTTGACCGCCTTCTCTGGCATAAAATTTACCGCAAATACTCGTAATAATTCAAGTTGCAGGAAGGCGGCACGTTTGTGCGTCCCAGTCACTTACTTCAGTAAGCTCTGGGACAAGCAAATGAAACCAACACACCTGCGGCTTGAAGGATGAAGAGTATCAGGATTTTTTCTTCTCGCGGCTATGCAGACCACGCTTCTCCAGACCACGGTAAATCAGCTGCTGCTGGATGATGGTTACCAGGTTGCTGACGATATAGTACAGCACCAGACCTGACGGGAACCACAGGAAGAACACGGTGAAGATGACCGGCATAAAGGTCATGATCTTCTGCTGCATCGGGTCGGTCACGGTGGTCGGAGACATCTTCTGAATGAAGAACATCGTCACGCCCATCAGGATCGGCAGGATGTAGTACGGGTCCTGTGCGGACAGGTCATGGATCCACAGTGCGAACGGCGCATGACGCAGTTCAACGGAGCCCATCAGCATGTAGTACAGCGCAAGGAAGATTGGCATCTGGATAATCAGAGGGAAGCAGCCGCCCAGCGGGTTAACCTTCTCTGCTTTATACAGGGCCATCATCTCCTGGCTCTGACGCTGTTTGTCATCGCCCAGACGCTCACGCATCGCCTGAATTTTCGGCTGCAGCATACGCATCTTCGCCATGGAGGTGTACTGCGCTTTGGTCAGCGGGTACATGATGCCACGAACGATAAAGGTGATGATGATAATGGAGAAGCCCCAGTTACCCACGAAGCTGTGGATCCATTTCAGCAGCTTAAACAGCGGCTGAGAGATGAACCACAACCAGCCGTAGTCAACTGTCAGATCCAGGTGCGGTGCAACGGCCGCCATTTTGTCCTGGATTTCCGGGCCGACCCACAGGGTGCTGGTCATCGCGCCAGTCTGACCCGGCTGTACCAGTACCGGCTGCGATTTGTAGCCGATAGCGGCAATGCCGTTACCCAGATTAGCGGTATAGAAGTTATTGGTGCCGTCGTTACGTGGAACCCACGCAGTCGCGAAATACTGTTGCAGCATCGCCACCCAGCCGTCTTTAGCGTTGACGTTCAGGTTTTCGTTGTCGGCAATGGTGTCAAATTTGTATTTCTCATACTTCGCATCCGGCGTGGAGTACGCTGCGCCGCGGAAGGTGTGCAGCGCAAAGTTGCTGCTACCGGTGTCGCGATGAGAAGGCAGATTGATGGATTGCTTCAGCTGACCAAAGGTGGAGACTTCCAGCGGTTTCTCGCCAGCGTTCTGCACGCTGTAGTTAACGTTGACAGCGTATTCACCACGCTTGAGGACAAACGTTTTAGTAAACGTGTTGCCTGCCGCGTCAGTCCAGGTCATCGGGATCTGCAATTCATTCTGCCCGTCAGCCAGTACAAACGTATCTTTTTCAACGTTGTACAGTGGACGTGGGCCGTTAGCCGGATTATCCGGACCGTCACGACCTGTCAGACCGCTCTGAGCCTGATAGATAAACTGTGGCGTCGTTTCCAGCAACTGGAACGGTTCGCTGGAACCAAGCTCTTTCGGGTAAGCTGGCAGCATGGCCTGTTCAACATCACCACCACGGGTGTTGATGGTCAGATCAAGCACGTCAGTCTTAACCGTAATCAGTTTCCCCTGGCCACTGGCCGGTACGCCCTGGTCGGCGGCGCTACCCGCTGCGGTGGTCGTTGTCTGCGTGGTCTGTTGGGCCTGAGGCTGCGGATTGTTATCCTGCTCCCAGGCTTGCCAGATCATGAAAGACACGAACAGCAAAGCGATGACTAAAAGATTGCGTTGCGAATCCATCGTTAGTGTTCTCTGGTATCAAATGGTCCGGGTGGGACGGGATCGTCACCACCAGGGTGTAAAGGGTGGCATTTTAATACGCGTTTCACCGTCAACCAACTGCCTTTTATCACTCCAAACCTGCGCAATGCCTCAATTCCGTAGCTTGAACACGTTGGCGTGAAACGGCAATGCGGCCCAAGCAGCGGACTGATCAGGCGTTGATAGACCCGAATAAGGGCTATCAGGACCCGCGAGCCAGGCGACAGTGGCGGCGCCATAATTTTTCCAACGCTTCCGAGAGAGCACGGTTATCGAGGTCGGCAACCCCTTTTTTCGCCACCACCACGAAGTCCATTGCTGGAAGCTCGTGTTGACGCAGACGAAAGCTTTCACGCGTCAGACGTTTAATCCGATTGCGTTCATGGGCGCGTCGAACGTTTTTCTTGGCGACTGTAAGACCGATGCGGGGATGCCCCAGCGAATTCAGGCGGCCGAGGATGGTGATTTGCGGCGTGCCAGCCCGTTGTGGCTGCTGGAAGACGAATGTGAAATGACTGGGAGTTAACAAACGTAACTCCCTGGGAAATGCGAGCTTAACCACTCAGGGGTTAGCTTTTATTACTTGGAAACGGTCAGACGAGCGCGGCCTTTAGCACGACGACGTGCCAGAACCTGACGACCATTTTTAGTAGCCATACGAGCACGGAAGCCGTGAGAACGGTTGCGCTTCAGTACAGACGGTTGAAAAGTGCGTTTCATGGCGATTTCTACCTAAACTTGAATAAATTCATGACATTTACGAGTGCCCGAACGAATTTCAAATGACGGACGCCCAAGTCGTGGGTGATTAAAGAGGCCGGATTGTAATAATTGTACACTCCGGAGTCAATTCTCTTTCCTTAAATCCCTGCGTTTTTCCGCGCCTTTTAGTGCGAAAAACAAGCAGCGCTGACGCCGTATGACGGGCATTGCGTGACGGGTGGAGAATTATACGGGCTGGCGAGTAAAGCGCAAGGATCGCCCGGGATCTTTATTCGATCGTTTAAGCAGTATATCGTCTTTACTCATTAATTTTTCCAATATGCGTGCGAAATCCTGCTGCACGTAGTCAGGATCGTTTACACTTATCCGATTCTGTGTTGGCCTGTGGATAAATCGGGAAGAATCTGTGAGAAACAGAAGATCTCTTGCTCAGTTTACGCTATGATCCGCGGTCCCGATCGTTTCAAAGGATCCTGATCGGGTAAAAATTGCAGATAGCAATTCGCACGTCACCCTTTGCACAGGGTCTTGTCGATGTGCGTCAAAAATCATGAACGTTTCAGCCTTTGTCATTTATCGACTTTGTTCGAGTGGAGTCCGCCGTGTCACTTTCGCTTTGGCAGCAGTGTCTTGCCCGATTGCAGGATGAGTTACCAGCCACAGAATTCAGTATGTGGATACGCCCATTGCAGGCGGAACTGAGCGATAACACGCTGGCTTTGTATGCGCCAAACCGTTTTGTGCTCGATTGGGTAAGAGACAAATACCTTAATAATATCAACGGATTGCTAAATAACTTCTGCGGAGCGGATGCCCCACAACTGCGTTTTGAGGTTGGCACGAAGCCGGTGACCCAAACGCTCAGAACACCTGTGAACAATGTGGTGGTGCCAGCGCAGGCGGCGGTCGTTCAGCCTCAGCGCGCCGAACTTTCTGCGATGCGTTCGGGTTGGGATAATGTCCCCGCTCCGGCAGAACAGACCTATCGTTCCAACGTCAACGTTAAACATACGTTTGATAACTTCGTCGAAGGTAAATCCAACCAGCTGGCGCGCGCGGCGGCACGTCAGGTGGCGGATAACCCCGGCGGCGCCTACAACCCGTTATTCCTGTATGGCGGCACCGGTCTGGGTAAAACCCACCTGCTGCACGCGGTGGGTAACGGCATTGTGGCGCGTAAGCCGAATGCGAAAGTGGTGTATATGCACTCCGAACGTTTTGTACAGGATATGGTTAAAGCCTTACAGAACAATGCGATTGAAGAGTTTAAGCGTTACTACCGTTCCGTCGACGCGTTGCTTATCGATGACATTCAATTCTTTGCCAATAAAGAACGATCCCAGGAAGAGTTCTTCCACACCTTTAACGCTCTGTTAGAAGGTAATCAGCAGATCATTTTGACGTCGGATCGCTATCCAAAAGAGATCAACGGCGTTGAGGATCGTCTTAAATCCCGCTTCGGCTGGGGACTGACGGTGGCGATCGAACCGCCTGAGCTGGAAACCCGCGTAGCGATCCTGATGAAAAAAGCGGACGAAAATGATATTCGTCTGCCAGGCGAGGTGGCGTTCTTTATTGCCAAGCGGCTACGCTCTAACGTGCGTGAGCTTGAAGGGGCGCTGAACCGCGTTATTGCCAACGCCAACTTTACCGGACGGGCGATCACCATCGATTTCGTGCGGGAAGCGCTGCGCGATCTGCTGGCGTTGCAGGAAAAACTGGTTACCATCGACAATATTCAGAAGACGGTAGCCGAGTATTACAAAATCAAAATAGCGGATCTGCTATCCAAGCGTCGATCTCGCTCAGTGGCACGTCCGCGTCAGATGGCTATGGCGCTGGCAAAAGAGCTCACCAACCATAGTCTGCCGGAAATTGGCGATGCGTTTGGCGGGCGCGACCACACTACCGTCCTTCATGCCTGCCGTAAGATTGAGCAGTTGCGTGAAGAAAGCCATGACATAAAAGAAGATTTCTCAAACTTAATCAGAACATTATCTTCGTGACGCTATGAAATTTACCGTTGAACGTGAACATTTATTAAAACCGCTTCAGCAGGTCAGCGGCCCGCTGGGTGGTCGTCCTACGCTGCCAATTCTCGGAAACCTGCTGTTGCAGGTGGCTGACGGTACGCTTTCTCTCACTGGCACCGATCTTGAAATGGAGATGGTGGCGCGCGTTGCGTTGATTCAACCTCATGAACCCGGAGCAACCACCGTCCCTGCGCGGAAGTTTTTTGATATCTGCCGCGGCCTGCCCGAAGGCGCCGAAATTGCTGTCCAGCTGGAAGGCGATCGTATGCTGGTGCGTTCTGGTCGCAGTCGCTTCTCTCTTTCCACGCTGCCTGCCGCAGACTTCCCGAATCTGGATGACTGGCAGAGTGAGGTGGAATTCACCCTGCCGCAGGCAACGATGAAGCGTCTGATTGAAGCCACCCAGTTCTCGATGGCGCATCAGGACGTGCGTTATTACTTAAACGGCATGCTGTTTGAGACTGAAGGCGAAGAGCTGCGCACCGTGGCAACCGATGGCCACCGTCTGGCGGTCTGTTCAATGCCTGTTGGACAATCGTTGCCCAACCATTCGGTGATCGTACCGCGTAAAGGGGTGATTGAACTGATGCGTATGCTCGACGGCGGTGAAAACCCGCTGCGCGTGCAGATTGGCAGCAACAACATCCGTGCACACGTTGGCGACTTTATCTTTACCTCCAAGCTGGTGGATGGTCGTTTTCCGGACTATCGTCGCGTACTGCCGAAAAATCCGGATAAACATCTGGAAGCCGGTTGCGATATTCTCAAGCAGGCTTTTGCGCGAGCGGCAATTCTTTCTAACGAGAAATTCCGCGGGGTGCGCCTGTACGTCAGCGAAAACCAGCTCAAAATCACCGCCAACAACCCGGAACAGGAAGAAGCGGAAGAGATCCTGGACGTTACTTATCCGGGGACTGAACTGGAAATCGGCTTTAACGTCAGCTATGTGCTGGACGTACTCAATGCGCTGAAGTGCGAAAATGTGCGCATTATGCTGACCGACTCGGTTTCGAGCGTACAGATTGAAGATGCTGCCAGCCAGAGTGCGGCGTATGTTGTCATGCCAATGCGTCTGTAGAAAAGTATCGGGCTATCTTACTTGTTATTCTGGCTCCGGGCAGTGCTCGCAATCCTCACGTACTCCAGTACGTTCCGGTTGTTGCGCGCTGGCCGTAACCAGATTAATGGCGACGATAACGCCCTGGTTATGAGCTGATCATGTCGCTATCCCGACTGCTTATTAAAGATTTCCGCAATATCGAAAACGCGGATCTCGCTCTTTCCCCTGGCTTTAATTTCCTGGTAGGCGCTAACGGCAGCGGTAAAACCAGCGTTCTGGAAGCCATCTATACGCTCGGCCACGGTCGGGCGTTTCGTAGTTTGCAGATTGGCCGTGTGATTCGCCACGAGCAGGAGTCTTTTATTCTCCACGGGCGTTTACAAGGGAATGAGCGTGAAACGTCGATTGGCTTAACCAAAGATAAGCTGGGCGACAGCAAAGTCCGTATTGATGGCACCGACGGTCACAAGGTGGCGGAGCTGGCGCATCTGATGCCGATGCAGCTGATCACGCCGGAGGGGTTTACTTTACTCAACGGCGGTCCCAAATACAGAAGAGCGTTCCTTGACTGGGGATGCTTTCACAATGAAGCCGGATTCTTCACCGCCTGGAGTAATCTTAAGCGTCTGCTCAAACAGCGCAACGCGGCCCTGCGCCAGGTGAGTCGTTATGAGCAACTGCGCCCGTGGGATAAAGAACTGATCCCGCTGGCGGAACAAATCAGCACCTGGCGCGCGGAGTACAGCGCCGGTATCGCGCAGGATATGGCGGATACCTGTCAGCAGTTTCTACCCGAGTTTTCTCTCTCCTTCTCATTCCAGCGCGGCTGGGAGAAAGAGACAGATTATGCCGAGGTGCTGGAGCGCGGTTTTGAACGCGATCGCATGTTGACTTACACCGCGCACGGTCCGCACAAAGCGGATTTTCGCATTCGCGCTGACGGTGCGCCGGTGGAAGATACCTTGTCGCGTGGGCAGCTAAAGCTGCTGATGTGCGCCTTACGTCTGGCGCAAGGGGAGTTCCTCACCCGCGAAAGCGGGCGGCGGTGTCTCTACCTGATAGATGATTTTGCCTCTGAACTTGATGATGCGCGTCGTGGGCTGTTAGCCAGCCGCTTAAAAGCGACGCAATCTCAGGTCTTTGTCAGCGCAATCAGCGCTGAACACGTTCTGGACATGTCGGACAAAAATTCGAAGATGTTCACCGTGGAAAAGGGTAAAATAACGGATTAACCCAAGTTTAAATGAGCGAGAAACGTTGATGTCGAATTCTTATGACTCCTCCAGTATCAAAGTCCTGAAAGGGCTGGATGCGGTGCGTAAGCGCCCGGGTATGTATATCGGCGACACGGATGACGGCACCGGTCTGCACCACATGGTATTCGAGGTGGTAGATAACGCTATCGACGAAGCGCTCGCGGGTCACTGTAAAGACATTGTCGTCACCATTCATGCCGATAACTCCGTATCCGTACAGGATGACGGACGCGGCATCCCGACCGGTATTCACCCGGAAGAGGGCGTATCGGCGGCGGAAGTGATCATGACTGTCCTGCACGCAGGCGGTAAATTCGACGATAACTCCTATAAAGTGTCCGGCGGTCTGCACGGCGTTGGTGTTTCCGTAGTAAACGCCCTGTCCCAGAAACTGGAACTGGTTATCCAGCGTGATAACAAAGTTCATCGTCAGATCTATGAGCACGGCGTGCCGCAGGCACCGTTGGCAGTGACAGGCGATACCGACAAAACCGGTACCATGGTGCGTTTCTGGCCGAGCCACGAAACCTTCACCAATGTCGTTGAGTTTGAATACGAGATTCTGGCCAAGCGTCTGCGCGAACTGTCTTTCCTGAACTCCGGCGTTTCTATTCGCCTGAAAGACAAGCGTGACGGTAAAGAAGACCACTTCCACTATGAAGGCGGCATCAGGGCGTTTGTTGAGTATCTCAACAAGAACAAAACGCCGATCCACCCAAATATCTTCTACTTCTCCACCGAAAAAGACGGTATCGGCGTGGAAGTGGCGTTGCAGTGGAACGACGGCTTCCAGGAAAACATCTACTGCTTTACCAACAACATTCCGCAGCGCGATGGCGGTACTCACCTGGCAGGCTTCCGTGCGGCGATGACCCGTACCCTGAACGCCTATATGGACAAAGAAGGCTACAGCAAAAAAGCCAAAGTCAGCGCCACCGGTGACGATGCCCGTGAAGGTCTTATTGCGGTCGTTTCCGTGAAGGTGCCGGATCCGAAATTCTCTTCTCAGACTAAAGACAAGCTGGTCTCTTCTGAGGTGAAAACGGCGGTGGAACAGCAGATGAACGAACTGCTGAGCGAATACCTGCTGGAAAACCCGTCCGATGCCAAAATCGTGGTGGGTAAAATTATCGATGCCGCGCGTGCGCGTGAAGCGGCACGTCGCGCCCGTGAAATGACGCGTCGTAAAGGTGCGCTGGATCTGGCCGGTCTGCCAGGCAAACTGGCTGACTGCCAGGAACGCGACCCGGCGTTGTCCGAACTGTACCTTGTGGAAGGGGACTCTGCGGGCGGCTCTGCTAAGCAGGGGCGTAACCGCAAGAACCAGGCGATTCTGCCGCTGAAAGGTAAAATCCTGAACGTGGAGAAGGCCCGCTTCGACAAGATGCTCTCTTCCCAGGAAGTGGCGACGCTGATTACTGCACTGGGCTGCGGCATTGGTCGCGACGAGTACAACCCGGACAAGCTGCGTTATCACAGCATTATCATCATGACCGATGCGGACGTCGACGGCTCGCACATCCGTACGCTGCTGTTGACCTTCTTCTATCGTCAGATGCCGGAAATCGTTGAACGCGGTCACGTCTACATTGCGCAGCCGCCTCTGTACAAGGTTAAGAAAGGTAAGCAGGAACAGTACATTAAAGACGATGAGGCGATGGATCAGTACCAGATCTCCATCGCGCTGGACGGCGCGACGCTGCATGCCAACGCCAGCGCCCCGGCTCTGTCTGGCGAAGCGTTAGAAAAACTGGTTTCTGAGTACAATGCTGCGCAGAAAATGATTGTTCGTATGGAGCGTCGTTTCCCGAAAGCGTTGCTGAAAGAGCTGGTTTATCAGCCGACGCTGAGGGAAGCCGATCTTTCTGATGAACAAACCGTAACGCGTTGGGTGAATGCGCTGATTACTGAGCTGAACGAGAAAGAGCAGCACGGTAGCCTGTGGAAGTTCGATATTCACCATAATGTGGAACAGAATCTGTTTGAACCGATCGTTCGCGTGCGTACCCACGGTGTGGATACCGACTACGTGCTGGATCACGAATTTGTGACCGGCGGCGAGTACCGTCGTCTCTGCACGCTTGGCGAGAAGCTGCGCGGCCTGATTGAAGACGACGCCTTTATCGAACGTGGGGAGCGTCGTCAGCCGGTTGCCAGCTTTGAGCAGGCCCTGGACTGGCTGGTGAAAGAGTCCCGTCGTGGTCTTGCTATCCAGCGTTATAAAGGTCTGGGCGAGATGAACCCGGATCAGCTGTGGGAAACGACCATGGATCCGGAAAGCCGTCGTATGCTGCGCGTCACCGTAAAAGATGCGATTGCTGCCGACCAGCTGTTCACTACGCTGATGGGCGACGCCGTTGAACCGCGTCGTGCGTTTATCGAAGAGAATGCCCTGAAAGCGGCGAACATCGATATTTAATGGTGTAATGCCGTACAATCTGCCCGGTTGCATTGCGCTGCCGGGCTTTTTTTGCCCGCAAAAGGGGGAACCCGCATCCGCTTTCGATCCCCCTTTTCATTGCTGTTTTTTGAGCGGAATCGCGTTAGCATGAGGGAGGATTCATTTAATCTGGGGAACTCATGGCTATCAAACTCATTGCTATCGACATGGATGGCACACTTCTGCTGCCCGATCACACCATTTCACCTGCGGTTAAAAACGCAATTGCTGCGGCGCGAGCGCGTGGTGTTAACGTGGTGCTGACCACCGGGCGTCCGTATGCCGGTGTCCACAGCTATCTGAAAGAACTTCACATGGAACAACCCGGCGACTACTGCATAACCTATAACGGTGCTCTGGTGCAGAAAGCGGGGGATGGCAGTACTGTGGCGCAAACGGCGCTAAGCTATGACGATTATCTCTTCCTTGAGAAGTTATCCCGCGAAGTGGGTTCACATTTCCACGCGCTGGATCGCAACACGCTGTATACGGCGAACCGCGATATCAGCTATTACACCGTGCACGAATCTTACGTCGCGACTATTCCGCTGGTGTTCTGTGAGGCGGAGAAAATGGACCCGGAAACGCAGTTCCTGAAAGTAATGATGATTGATGAGCCAGCGATCCTCGATAAAGCGATAACGCGCATTCCGGCGGAAGTGAAAGAGAAATATACCGTCCTGAAAAGTGCGCCGTACTTCCTCGAAATTTTAGATAAACGCGTCAACAAAGGTACCGGTGTGAAGTCGCTGGCCGATGCGCTGGGAATCAAACCGGAAGAGATCATGGCGATTGGCGATCAGGAAAACGATATCGCGATGATTGAATACGCGGGCATGGGGGTGGCGATGGACAACGCGATTGCGTCAGTGAAAGACGCGGCGAATGTTATCACCAAATCCAACCTGGAAGATGGCGTGGCGTACGCGATTGAGAAATACGTATTGATTTAAAGCTTTCCCGTTTGTCCCGGAGCCCGCGTTTATCGCGGGTTTTTTTATGCCTCCGGCCCGCTCCGGATAACATTTATTTTACCGATTGCCGTTTTTGTGATCTAAATTGTAGTACAACATTATTATGTTGTACTACATTGGACAAACGGAGACGATGAATAACCTCACGTTAGTACTACAAAATTGAGGTAAATTTCAGCAGTGACGGTAAAGTAGAGAAGTACATACAGAGCACAAGGACTCTCCATGACTCTCAACAAAACCGACCGCATCCTCATCACGCTGGGCAAGCAGATTGTCAGCGGCAAATACGTACCGGGTTCGGCACTGCCTGCGGAAGCCGATCTATGCGAAGAGTTTGAAACCTCGCGCAACATTATTCGTGAAGTGTTTCGCTCGCTGATGGCGAAGCGATTAATCGACATGAAGCGCTATCGCGGGGCGTTTGTCGCACCACGAAACCAGTGGAACTACCTCGATACCGAGGTGTTGCAATGGGTGTTGGAAAACGACTATGACCCACGCCTTATTAGCGCGATGAGTGAAGTACGAAATCTGGTGGAACCCGCTATCGCGCGCTGGGCGGCGGAACGGGCGACATCTGGCGATCTGGCTGAAATTGAGTCAGCGCTCAACGACATGATCGCCAACAACCAGAATCGGGATGCCTTTAACGAAGCGGATATTCGCTATCACGAAGCGGTGTTGCAGTCGGTACATAACCCGGTTTTACAACAGCTTAACGTGGCGATTACCTCACTACAAAGAGCGGTATTTGAACAAACCTGGATGGGGGATGAGGGCAATATGCCTAAAACGCTCCAGGAACATAAAGCGCTGTTTGATGCTATACGGCATCAGGATAGCGACGCGGCAGAGCAGGCGGCGCTCACCATGATCGCCAGCTCAACACGAAGGCTTAAGGAAATCACATGACAGCTCGCTACATCGTAATTGACTGGGGATCGACTAATTTGCGCGCCTGGCTTTATCAGGGCGACAAATGCCTGGAGAGCAGGCAATCAGAGGCAGGCGTGACGCGTCTGCATGGTAAATCTCCTGAAGCGGTGTTAGCAGAAGTCACACAAAACTGGCGCGACAGCGCTACCCCCGTGGTGATGGCGGGAATGGTTGGCAGCAACGTGGGCTGGAAAGTAGCCCCCTATCTGTCGGTTCCCGCCCATTTCTCAGCCATTGGCGAGCAGTTAACTGCCGTTGGCGACAATATCTGGATCATTCCTGGACTTTGCGTCTCCCGCGAGGATAACCACAATGTCATGCGGGGCGAAGAGACGCAGTTGCTTGGCGCACGTACGCTTTCCCCCTCTTCCGTCTACGTGATGCCGGGTACGCACTGCAAGTGGGTGCAGGCCGATGCTGAGCAAATCCACGATTTTCGCACCGTGATGACCGGTGAATTGCATCACTTGCTGCTGACGCATTCGCTGGTGGGGGCTGGTTTACCAGAGCAGGAAACCTCCCCCGGGGCGTTTACCGCCGGGCTTGAGCGCGGCCTCGCTTCGCCTGCCGTTCTGCCGCAACTCTTTGAGGTTCGCGCCTCGCACGTGCTGGGAACACTTGCCCGCGAGCAGGTCAGCGAGTTCCTTTCTGGCCTGCTGATTGGCGCCGAAGTTGCCTGCATGACAGAACAATTCACGCAGCAGCAGGCCATTACTCTCGTCGCCGGGACGGGGCTAACCTCGCGTTATCAACAGGCCTTCCACGCCATTGGGCGTGAAGTATCCGCAGTTTCCGGTGATACGGCATTTCAGGCAGGTATAAGGAGCATCGCTCATGCAGTGGCAAACTAATCTCCCGCTTATTGCGATATTACGTGGCGTAACGCCCGATGTCGCGCTGGCACACGTTGGTGCGGTTATTGATGCAGGCTTTGATGCCGTTGAGATCCCTCTTAACTCTCCGCAATGGGAGAAGAGTATTCCGGCTATTGTGGATGCGTATGGCGAAAAGGCGCTGATCGGTGCCGGTACGGTACTCAAACCTGAGCAGGTGGACCGGCTTGCGCAAATGGGCTGCAAACTTATCGTCACGCCCAATATTCAGCCCGAGGTCATTCGCCGGGCGGCAGGTTATGGCATGACCGTTTGTCCCGGTTGCGCCACAGCGACAGAGGCGTTTACCGCACTGGAGGCGGGGGCACAGGCGCTGAAAATCTTCCCTTCTTCGGCGTTTGGTCCGGACTATATCAAAGCGCTGAAAGCGGTGCTGCCATCTGAGGTACCTGTTTTTGCCGTTGGCGGCGTAACGCCGGGGAACCTGGCTCAATGGATTAAGGCAGGTTGTGCAGGTGCCGGGTTGGGCAGCGATCTCTATCGTGCCGGACAATCCGTTGAGCGTACCGCACAGCAGGCTATGGCATTTGTTAAAGCGTACAGAGAGGCTGTGAAATGAAAATAACCAATATCACCACATACCGTTTACCCCCGCGCTGGATGTTTTTGAAAATTGAAACTGATGAAGGTGTGGTGGGATGGGGGGAACCCGTCATTGAGGGGCGCGCGCGCACCGTTGAAGCGGCGGTGCATGAGCTTGGCGACTACCTGGTTGGTCAGGATCCGGCACGTATCAACGATTTGTGGCAGGTAATGTACCGTGCCGGTTTCTATCGTGGTGGGCCGATCCTGATGAGCGCTATCGCGGGTATCGACCAGGCGTTATGGGATATTAAAGGTAAAGTGCTGAACGCGCCGGTCTGGCAGCTGATGGGCGGTCTGGTGCGGGACAAAATCAAAGCCTATAGCTGGGTGGGCGGCGACCGTCCGGCAGAAGTGATCGACGGGATTAAAAAGCTGCGCGGCATCGGTTTTGACACCTTCAAGCTGAACGGCTGTGAAGAGATGGGATTGATTGACAACGCACGTGCGGTGGATGCGGCGGTTAATACTGTGGCACAAATCCGTGAAGCCTTTGGTCACAAAATTGAATTTGGTCTCGACTTTCATGGACGCGTCAGCGCACCCATGGCGAAAGTGTTAATTAAAGAGCTGGAGCAATACCGTCCACTGTTTATTGAGGAACCGGTGCTGGCTGAACAGGCGGAATATTATCCAAAGCTGGCGGCGCAAACGCATATTCCAATCGCCGCTGGAGAGCGCATGTTCTCGCGTTTTGAGTTTAAGCGTGTACTGGAAGCGGGTGGGCTGGCGATTCTGCAACCGGATCTGTCGCATGCGGGCGGCATTACCGAATGCTACAAAATTGCCGGGATGGCGGAAGCTTATGATGTGGCGCTGGCGCCGCACTGTCCGTTAGGCCCGGTCGCGCTGGCCGCCTGTCTGCACGTCGACTTTGTCTCGCGTAATGCGGTGTTCCAGGAGCAGAGTATGGGCATTCATTATAATAAAGGCGCAGAGCTGCTCGACTTTGTGAATAACAAAGAAGATTTCAATATGGAAGGCGGCTTCTTTAAACCGTTAATGAAGCCGGGTCTTGGTGTGGATATTAACGAAGCCAAAGTCATCGAACTCAGTAAAAACGCGCCGGACTGGCGTAATCCATTATGGCGACATGAAGATGGCTCAGTAGCCGAGTGGTAAATGCGCGTCATACTTCGCGCTGGCTGCGCTTGCTTACCTCGGCTCGAATTATTTAGCGCATTTGAGTTACGTTTTTAATTAAAAAAAATCAAATACACCCTCTGTAAATTAACGGGCATGGTGAGCGGCCTCGCTATGCCCAAAATCTGGAGACAGATTGCGATGGATATTTCTGTTACTACTGCAAAACCCGGGCGTCGCCGTTATCTGACGCTTATTATGATCTTTATTACCGTGGTTATTTGTTACGTTGACCGTGCGAACCTTGCCGTGGCATCGGCGCATATTCAGGAAGAATTTGGTATCACTAAAGCAGAAATGGGGTATGTCTTCTCTGCTTTCGCCTGGCTCTATACATTATGCCAAATCCCCGGCGGCTGGTTCCTTGACCGGGTGGGATCGAGACTGACCTACTTTATTGCCATTTTGGGCTGGTCTGTGGCGACGCTATTCCAGGGGTTTGCCAGCGGATTATTCTCGCTGATTGGCCTGCGCGCCATCACCGGGATATTTGAAGCTCCGGCCTTTCCGACCAATAACCGGATGGTAACCAGCTGGTTCCCGGAACATGAACGCGCCTCTGCCGTGGGTTTCTATACCTCCGGGCAGTTTGTTGGCCTGGCGTTTTTGACGCCGCTGCTCATCTGGATCCAGGAATTGCTGAGCTGGCACTGGGTGTTTATCGTGACCGGGGGAATCGGGATTATCTGGTCGTTAATCTGGTTCAGGGTGTATCAGCCGCCGCGGCTGACCAAAAATATCACTAAAGCTGAGCTGGACTATATTCGCGATGGCGGTGGTCTGGTGGATGGTGATGCGCCTATCCGGAAAGAGGCGCGTCAACCGCTGACTAAGGCTGACTGGAAACTGGTATTCCATCGTAAGCTGGTGGGGGTTTACCTGGGGCAGTTTGCGGTAACGTCTACGTTATGGTTCTTCCTGACCTGGTTCCCAAACTATTTAACTCAGGAGAAAGGCATCGCTGCGCTGAAAGCGGGTTTTATGACCACGGTGCCTTTCCTGGCAGCTTTCTTTGGCGTGCTGCTCTCCGGCTGGTTGGCGGATAAGCTAGTGAAAAAAGGCTTCTCCCTGGGGGTGGCGCGCAAAACGCCGATTATCTGTGGTTTGCTGATTTCCACCTGCATCATGGGGGCGAACTATACCAACGATCCGGTGTGGATCATGACCCTGATGGCGCTTGCCTTCTTTGGCAACGGTTTTGCTTCCATCACCTGGTCGCTGGTTTCGTCCCTCGCTCCGATGCGTCTGATCGGGCTGACCGGCGGAATGTTTAACTTTGTCGGTGGATTAGGCGGTATCACGGTACCGCTGGTGATTGGTTACCTGGCGCAGGATTATGGTTTTGGCCCTGCGCTGGTCTATATCTCCGCCGTTGCCCTGACAGGTGCGCTCTCTTACATTCTGCTCGTTGGTGAAGTCGAACGCGTGGGTTAATTTTCACTTGCCAGTCCGCCAGCCGTTGCGGCGGACTGCCTGTCCTGACTGAGCGGAATATGCGCCACGCCGCTTTGCATGATCCATTTCCGGGTAAAGGCCGACGTTAATATCCGGCTCTTGATAATCTTACCGTAGAGTTTGATACGCAGTTTGCGGGAGGCTTTCTGGTAAGCACTATTTTTGTTCTCTGCGCCCTGAATTAACACGGATTTGAGGAGCGCTGCGCTGTCGAGCGCGTAGCTAATGCCTTCCAGTGAGCTGGCGCTGATAAAACCTGCCGCTTCGCCGATCAAAAACGCATTCTCTTCACCGCAAACGAAATCCTTCCAGCGTGAAGGAAACAGCACCGTACATTTCTCGCTTTTCACCGGCTGGGCGAACTGGAAATGAAAGGCCTCCATCTTCGCTTTCAGTGCGTCAAAACGCGCCTGACCGTCTTTCATCGGATAAGCCCCGCCAAAGATAAAATAACCATCTTTGCTGATACTCCAGGAGTAGCAGTCTGTTACGGCATTATCAAAAATACATGAGTAAAACGGGACGGCATGTTTTTCCGCGAACCACTGCTGGATGGCGACATATTTGCGGATCTGATGCTGTGGATAGAGATAACGGCGCACCAGTGAATTAGCGCCGTCGGCACCCACCAGATAGCGGGCGGTAATCTGCTGCTCCCAACCGTCAGCGCGGAAGATAACATGCCATTTATCCTCCTCGCGCCAGACTTTTCGGCACAGGCTGTCGTGGTAAACCTGCACGTCCTCAGGGATGAGCGATTTCATCCATAAATCAAACGCATGACGATTGATATTGATGTAGCTGCGCTGGTAGTTACGCATCAGTGATGCTTCGACATCCACCGTTTTGACGCTGAAAATCTGCGGGTTGGCGATAACCTCGACAGGGAGCGTAATCCCGTCGCGAATAAACGAACGCTGAGCGTCCGGCGCCAGTAAACCTCCACAGGGCTTGGTGAAGCCGTCGTTTCCACACTGATGCTTTTTATCCAGGGCGATCACGCGCATCTTCCCGCTTAATTGCCGTGCCAGCGCCGCCCCGGCAGGACCTAAGCCGATAATCGCCACGTCAAAATGTTCCATCTTTCTGCCTGCAATAATTGAGATGACGATACGCTAAAGCCTGAAAGTGAAGTCCTTGTGAAGTATGATGGCTGAAATTGTCTCGGATCGGGTATCCCATGAAGCAAATCACCTTTACGCCGCGTAATCATCAGCTTACCAATACCAACACCTGGACGCCTGACAGCCAGTGGCTGGTTTTTGATGTTCGTCCTTCCGGCGCATCGTTTACCGGTGAGACTATCGAACGGGTTAACGTTCATAGCGGCGAGGTGGAGGTTATCTGGCGTGCGACGCAGGGGGCGCACGTTGGCGTGGTGACCGTTCATCCGAAGTCCGAAAAATATGTGTTTATTCATGGGCCTGAAAATCCGGATGACAGCTGGCATTACGATTTTCATCATCGTCGCGGGGTGATTGCTGACAGGGAAGGTATCACCAGTCTGGACGCGATGGATATCACTGCGCCGTATACGCCAGGCGCGCTGCGCGGCGGCAGCCACGTGCATGTCTTCAGTCCGAACGGGGAGTTCGTCAGTTTTACCTATAACGACCATGTTCTGCACGAGTATGATCCGGCGCTGGATTTGCGTAACGTTGGCGTAGCAACGCCCTATGGCCCGGTGACGGTATCCGTTCAGCATCCGCGTGAGTACAGCGGTAGTCGCTGGTGTGTGCTGGTGAGCCAGACGACGTCCACACCACGGCCAGGCAGCAATGAGATTAACCGCGCCTATGAAGAGGGATGGGTGGGAGACCGCGCGCTGGCGTTTATTGGCGACACTCTGTCGGTAAACGGTGAGAAGGTGCCGGAGCTGTTTTTGGTTGATTTACCGCAGGATGAAAAGGGCTGGAAGCAATCCGGGGATGCGCCGCTGGCAGGAACCGAATTAACGCTGCCTGCGCCTCCGCGCGGGGTGATTCAGCGCCGTATGACCTTTACCCATCACCGCGCATTTCCGGGGGTGGTGAACGTGCCACGTCACTGGGTGCGCGTCAATCCTCAGGCGTCAGAGATTGCGTTTCTGATGCGTGATGACCACGGCGTCGTTCAGCTTTGGCTTCTCTCTCTCGCTGGCGGTGAACCACGCCAGCTTACGCATAACGCGACCGATATCCAGTCGGCATTTAACTGGCATCCATCAGGCGACTGGCTGGGTTTTGTTCTGGAAAATCGTATTGCCTGCTGTAATGCCCGGACAGGGGCGATTGCGTTCTTAACGCAGGATCACGGTAACCCACCTTCTGCTGATGCCGTCGTCTTTTCGCCGGACGGTCAGTGGGTCGCGTGGATGGAAGACGTGGCGGGTTTCCGTCAGCTTTGGATGACGAAAACCGGGCGTTAAATCAGGGGGCAGATATTCTTGCCGGGGGGATAATGGCATTGGTTGCCTGCGTGCTCTGCTCGCTCTTTTCGACGCGGGATCTGACCGAGCTGTCTTTGCGAAACAGATCCCACGGCAGAAGAATCGTATCCATGACGGCGGTAAATGGCATATCCAGTATTGCCAGCGATTTAGTACCCCAGTTGGTGTCATCGTCACCGATCATCGCGGCGCTGGCGCGTGTGCCCGGGTATGTTCCTTCTTTACCCCCCGTATGTGACATTATGCTGGAGCAACCGCCCAGAAAAACCATTCCACAGCACATCAGCGCTAACAACACATTTCTTATCATGATTCATTCATCTGTTGATTATCGGTGTTTGCATGGTGAGTTATAGCGATCCCTTGCCAGAAATAACATCATCATCACGTCGCACTGTGGCGGTTATCGCACTTTAACGTTTGGTGCTATCACACCCAGTCTATGCAATATACTTGTCATACTTCAAGTTGCTGGTGTGTTGCCGCGTTACTCGCCCCTTCGGGGCCAGCGCTAGCGCTGTTCAAAACGACGACGCGTTTTGTCCCGCAACTCGAATGATTTAGAGTATAGACAGCAAACTGCAAAAAAAAGTCATATCAATACGCTTGAAAAGTTTGTAACCAGACCCATTTTTAAGATGTAGACAAAGAAAGAGCACGCCTGATGGGTGTTCTGGGTACCGGACCTGTCCACGATGGAAGGTCGAACATTCTCGCTGATTTCAGGAGCTATTGATTATGCGTAACTTTGATTTATCCCCGTTGTATCGTTCTGCTATTGGTTTTGACCGCCTGTTTAACCTGCTGGAAAACAACCAGAGCCAGAGTAATGGCGGCTACCCTCCGTATAACGTCGAGCTGGTGGACGAAAACCATTACCGTATTGCCATCGCCGTTGCTGGTTTTGCCGAAAGTGAGCTGGAAATTACCGCCCAGGACAACCTGCTGGTGGTGAAAGGGGCGCATGCGGACGACCAGAAAGAACGTACCTACCTTTATCAGGGTATCGCGGAGCGCAACTTTGAACGTAAGTTCCAGTTAGCAGAGAACATTCATGTTCGTGGCGCAAACCTGGTGAACGGTCTGCTGTATATCGATCTTGAGCGCGTGATTCCGGAAGCGAACAAACCGCGCCGCATCGAAATCAACTAATTCTGTGGGCCGCTTCAGGCGGCCCTGCTAAGCAATCGGCTTGCCGTCAGGGAGCCGAAAGGTACTTACTCGCTTCTTAGAAGGAGATTATTATGCGTAACTACGATTTATCCCCGCTGCTGCGTCAATGGATCGGTTTTGACAAACTGGCTAACGCACTGCAAAACGCCGGTGAAAGCCAGACCTTCCCGCCCTATAACATTGAAAAAAGCGACGACAACCACTACCGCATTACCCTCGCGCTGGCCGGTTTCCGTCAGGAAGATCTGGATGTTCAACTGGAAGGCACGCGTCTGACCGTGAAAGGAACGCCGCCGCAGCCAGAAAAAGAGAGCCGCTGGCTTCATCAGGGCCTGGTTAGCCAGTCATTCAGCCTGAGCTTTACCCTGGCTGAAAATATGGAAGTCTCCGGTGCGGCCTTCACCAATGGCTTACTGCACATCGATTTAACCCGTAATGAGCCAGAAAGCATTGCACCACAACGTATCGCCATTAGCGAACGTCCCGCATTAAATAGCTAATTAGCTCCTTGCCTTTGCCCCGCCAGAAATGACGGGGCTTTTTTGTGCTTTACCACCCATACATTGCGCCTGTACTCTGCGAGAATCCATTTACTTAATGATGTTATTCACAGGGAACAGAAGATGAGTGATATAGCATTGACGGTCAGCGTTCTGGCATTGGTAGCAGTTGTCGGATTATGGATCGGCAATATCAAGGTACGGGGTGTAGGCTTTGGCATTGGGGGCGTGCTGTTCGGCGGTATTATCGTCGGTCACTTTGTCGATCAGGCCGGGATGACTCTGAGCGGCGATATGCTGCATTTTATTCAGGAGTTTGGCCTGATTCTCTTCGTATATACCATCGGGATTCAGGTGGGACCGGGCTTCTTCGCGTCGCTACGCGTTTCCGGTCTGCGTCTCAACCTGTTCGCTATCCTGATTGTCGTCATGGGTGGCCTGGTTACCGCGATTCTGCATAAAATCTTTGCGATACCGTTACCTGTGGTGCTGGGGATATTCTCCGGTGCGGTCACTAACACTCCGGCGCTGGGGGCAGGACAGCAGATTCTGCGCGATCTGGGTACGCCAATGGACGTGGTGGACCAGATGGGGATGAGCTACGCGATGGCATATCCGTTTGGCATCTGTGGCATTTTGCTTACGATGTGGCTGATGCGGCTGATTTTTCGCATCAACGTGGAGGCCGAAGCAAAGCAACATGAATCCACGCTTACCACTGGGCATTCGCTGATCCAGACCATCAATATCCGTGTTGAAAACCCGAACCTCAACAATATGGCGATTCAGGAAGTCCCGATTCTGAATAGCGACAAAATTATCTGTTCTCGTCTGAAGCGTGAAGAGATGCTCATGGTGCCATCGCCGAGCACTGTTATCCAGTTGGGTGACCTGCTGCACCTCGTCGGGCAACCTTCAGATCTGCGCAGCGCGAAACTGGTGATTGGTCAGGAGGTGGATACCTCGCTGTCGACCCGTGGCACGGATTTGCGCGTTGACCGGGTGGTGGTGACCAATGAAAAAGTGCTCGGTAAGCGCATTCGCGATTTGCACTTTAAAGAGCGTTACGATGTGGTGATTTCGCGGCTGAACCGTGCGGGCGTTGAGCTGGTAGCCAGTAACGATGCCAGCCTGCAGTTTGGCGACATCCTTAATCTGGTCGGTCGACCTTCCTCGATTGATGCTGTTGCTAATGTTGTGGGTAACGCCCAGCAAAAACTACAGCAGGTACAGATGCTGCCCGTGTTTATTGGTATCGGGCTGGGTGTCATGCTGGGGTCAATTCCGCTGTTTGTTCCGGGGTTCCCGGTGGCGTTAAAGCTTGGGCTGGCGGGGGGGCCGCTGATAATGGCGCTAATTTTGGGCCGTATCGGTAGCATCGGTAAGCTCTACTGGTTTATGCCGCCGAGCGCCAACCTGGCGCTGCGGGAACTGGGAATTGTGCTCTTTCTTGCGGTGGTTGGGTTGAAATCCGGCGGTGACTTTGTCGATACGCTGACCCAGGGGGAAGGGTTAAGCTGGATTGGCTACGGGATCTTTATCACCGCCATTCCGCTGATTACCGTCGGTCTGCTGGCGCGTATCTTTGCCAAAATGAACTATCTGACGCTGTGCGGGATGCTGGCCGGTTCCATGACCGATCCGCCTGCGCTGGCATTTGCAAACAACCTGCACGCCACCAGCGGCGCGGCGGCGCTTTCGTATGCGACCGTTTACCCGCTGGTGATGTTCCTGCGAATTATCACGCCGCAACTGCTGGCGGTGATCTTCTGGGGATTGGGGTAGTCAGGCTGAGTCCGGGTGGACGCGCCGTAAGTGGTAGTCCACCTGGTACTCGCTGGCGTTTCTGAACATCACCGAATAATTCAAAAACTCCCCGCTATCGCTGTAGGACAGTGAGGTGATCCGCAGCAATGGCGTCTGTTCAGGCACGTTCATCTGTGCGGAAAGCTGCTTATCGGCAAGAACGGGGGTCAGACTTTCATAGTTACCGCTGATAGTTATTCCGCACTCTTTCTCGATGTAATCGAATTTTGACCCTTCCAGATGAGCCAACGACAGGTGACGGAACAATTTTACCGGCATGTAGCTGTCTTCGAGCATCAGCGGCTTGCCGTCGACATAGCGCACGCGGCGTGAGAACCAGATACGTTCGTTAATCTGGATGCGCAGCTGGCTGGCAATCGCCGGTGGTGCAGGCATGACTTCGAAAACCAATACCTGGCTGGTTACTTCTTTCCCCTGTCGCTTCAGCACTTCCGCCAGCCCGGTCAGATTGGTGGTTTCATGATGGACATCTTTGCGCGCCACATAAGTTCCGCTCCCGTGACGACGCACGACCAGCCCCCAGCCAATCAACATATCAATCGCTTTACGGATCGTCATGCGCGACACCGCAAACTCTTCCGCCAGCTTTTTTTCACCCGGCAACGGGCTACCGATGTTGTAATCAGACGAATTCAGGCGAATTCGTAGTCGTTCCGCGATTGATTTGTAGATCACTACCAGACCTCTTTTTTCTTTTAATTACCGCACCAGAAACCTTTTGATGTCTAACTTTTACGAAAAAAGTAGACCTCATTGCCGAAATTAAAACCATGAAAGCGATCACGAATCGCAGCGGCATGCCATGTCTGAAGGATCGCAACTTTCTATTCTCGAATCAGGCCAGCAATCACTACAAAAAAGGCCTCTCCCCTACTGGTTGTTATATGAGGATGTGAAAATGCTCAGTCAAATACAACGCTTTGGCGGCGCGATGTTCACCCCGGTGCTGCTGTTTCCCTTTGCCGGTATCGTCGTAGGCATCGCTATTATGCTGCGCAACCCGCTGTTTGTGGGTGAAGCGCTTACCGATCCCAACAGTTTGTTCGCACAAATCGTTCATATCATCGAAGAAGGTGGCTGGACGGTATTTCGCAATATGCCGCTGATTTTCGCCGTTGGTCTGCCTGTTGGTCTGGCGAAACAGGCTCAGGGGCGCGCCTGTCTGGCTGTACTGGTGAGTTTTCTGACGTGGAACTACTTTATTAATGCCATGGGCATGACCTGGGGGCATTTCTTCGGCGTGGATTTTAGCGCAGACCCGACGGCAGGTAGCGGCTTAACGATGATGGCCGGGATTAAAACGCTTGATACCAGCATCATCGGCGCCATTGTCATTTCCGGTATTGTCACCGCTCTGCACAATCGTTATTTCGATAAACCGTTGCCGGTATTTCTTGGTATTTTCCAGGGGACATCGTTTGTGGTGATCATTGCTTTCCTGGTGATGATCCCCTGTGCCTGGCTGACGCTGCTGGGCTGGCCAAAGGTGCAGATGGGGATTGAATCCCTGCAAGCCTTTCTGCGCTCTGCTGGGGCGCTGGGGGTATGGGTGTATACCTTCCTGGAACGTATTTTGATTCCGACCGGGCTGCATCACTTTGTCTATGGTCCATTTATCTTCGGCCCTGCGGCGGTGGAAGGCGGCATCCAGGTCTACTGGGCGCAGCATTTGCAGGAATTCAGCCAAAGCACAGAGTCGCTGAAAACACTGTTCCCGGAAGGGGGTTTTGCCCTGCACGGCAATTCGAAAATCTTTGGTTCATTAGGTATTGCTCTGGCGCTTTACTTCACGGCCTCTCCGGAAAACCGGGTGAAGGTGGCGGGACTGCTGATCCCCGCCACGCTGACGGCCGTGCTGGTGGGGATCACCGAACCGCTGGAGTTCACCTTCCTGTTTATCTCACCCTTGCTGTTTGCTGTACACGCCGTGCTGGCGGCGTCTATGGCAACGGTGATGTATCTCTGCGGGGTGGTAGGCAATATGGGCGGCGGCCTGCTTGATCAGTTCTTACCGCAAAACTGGATCCCGATGTTCCACAACCATGCCGGAATGATGTTCACCCAGATAGCGATTGGCCTGGCCTTTACCACACTCTATTTTGCCATCTTCCGCGCGCTGATCCTGCGCTTCAACCTGAAAACGCCGGGCCGGGAAGACAGCGAAATCAAACTCTACACCAAAGCTGACTATAAAGCCGCGCGTGGGCAAACCACCGCCGCTGCGCCAGACACCAAACTGGGACAGGCGGCCGGTTTTCTGCAGGCGTTAGGCGGCGCAGGCAATATCGAAAGTATTAATAACTGCGCCACTCGCCTGCGGATTGCGCTTCACGATATGGCGCAAACGCAAAGTGATGACGTCTTCAAAGCGCTGGGCGCACACGGCGTTGTGCGTCGCGGCAACGGTATTCAGGTCATTGTCGGTCTGCATGTTCCTCAGGTACGCGACCAGCTCGAAACGCTAATGAAATCCTCTTTATCAAACGAACACATCCCCATGACGGAGGCAGTATCATGAAAAAATTCTCAGTGGTTATCGCAGGCGGCGGTAGTACCTTCACTCCAGGCATCGTGCTGATGTTGCTGGCAAACCAGGACCGTTTTCCAATTCGCGCGTTGAAATTCTATGACAACGACGGCGCACGTCAGGAGGTGATTGCCGAGGCGTGTAAAATTATCCTCAAAGAGCAGGCGCCGGAGATTGAGTTTAGTTACACCACCGATCCCAAAACTGCGTTTACCGATGTTGATTTCGTGATGGCGCATATCCGCGTGGGTAAATATCCCATGCGTGAGAAAGACGAGAAAATCCCGCTGCGTCACGGAGTGTTAGGCCAGGAAACCTGTGGGCCGGGTGGGATCGCCTACGGCATGCGTTCTATCGGCGGCGTGCTGGAACTGGTGGATTATATGGAAAAATATTCACCGAACGCCTGGATGCTGAACTACTCCAACCCGGCGGCAATTGTCGCTGAGGCTACGCGTCGTCTGCGTCCAGATGCGAAAATCCTCAATATCTGCGATATGCCCATCGGTATTGAAGGACGGATGGCGCAAATTGTTGGACTTAAAGATCGCAAACAGATGCGCGTGCGTTACTACGGGCTGAACCACTTTGGCTGGTGGACATCGATTGAAGATCTCCAGGGTAACGATCTGATGCCGAAGCTGCGTGAATACGTGGCGAAGCATGGTTATGTGCCGCCATCGAACGATCCGCATACGGAGGCGAGCTGGAACGATACCTTCGCTAAGGCGAAGGATGTGCAGGCGCTGGATCCGGACACCATGCCAAATACCTACCTGAAATACTATCTGTTCCCGGATTACGTGGTCCAGCACTCCAGTCCGGAGCGTACCCGTGCCAACGAGGTCATGGATCACCGCGAAAAACAGGTGTTCGGTTCCTGCCGCGCTATTATTGAGGCGGGTCATTCCGCTGCCGGTGAGCTGGAAATTGACGAACATGCTTCCTACATTGTCGATCTGGCGGCGGCCATCGCCTTTAACACTCAGGAGCGGATGCTGCTGATTGTGCCGAATAACGGTGCGATCCGTAACTTTGATGATGAAGCGATGGTTGAGATCCCTTGTCTGGTGGGGCATAACGGACCGGAACCGCTGACGGTGGGGGATATCCCGCAGTTCCAGAAAGGGCTAATGAGCCAGCAGGTAGCGGTTGAGAAGCTGGTGGTCGATGCCTGGGAGCACCGCTCTTACCAGCGTTTGTGGCAGGCTATCACCCTGTCGAAAACCGTGCCGAGCGCGTCTGTAGCCAAAGCGATTCTGGATGATCTGATCGACGCTAACAAAGAGTACTGGCCGGAACTGCGCTAACCCTGTTGACCGGCATCCTGTGGGTGCCGGTCAGGATGTTTCAATACCGCCGACGGCGCATAGCCAAATTTGTGTTTAAACGCCTTGCTGAAATGAAACGAGTCAAAGAAGTTAAGTATATCAGCGACCTGCCCGACCGTATTTCCCTCCTGCTTTAACAGCGATATCGCCAGCTCCAAATCCGCTGAGTAAAAATCTTTCCCGTCAGGTGTTTTTCCTTCGGGACTTCTCTGGCATAACTTCCCCGACCATCCGGTAACATATTGCGACATACAGGGAAATTTTGGTTAAGTCTCGTCCAGTGTATGATGGGTGAGATTTTAACCGTATAAACCAAAAGGAATTGATTATGACTCAGCAATACACCAACGAACTGACCCCCGAGGCTCTGGCCGGGCTGGATAAATCCCCTTTCACCCCGGAACAACTGGCTGATATGAACGATGAGGCGCGGGCCCTGATTGAAGCTCAGGAAGAATACTGCCGCCAGCATCCGGTGACCAGGATTTACCGGATAGCGGTCGCCGGGTGCCTGACCCGTCGCGGCGGTGTTGGCGATGAATTTAACCCCAATCCGCAGGAAGGACACAAGATTGCCCTGGATAACGGTCAGTTCGCCAGTGTGCTGACCGAGGGCTGTACGATGACGTATCCAGATGGCACACAGGCCCGGATTGTCAGTTGTGCCGGTAGCCAGTTTACCGGCGGCGACGGCAAAGGCATGGCGCTGGTTAACAGTCTGCTTGATAACGGCGATGAGATCATCAGCACCCCACAAGGCTACGCCATACTGACGGACCGGGCCGGTGAGTCCATGCCGGACGATTTTCTGGTTATGCCCGAAGCGTAAGTGATGGGATACAGGACTGATATTCATGGACGCGGGAAAGCTCTTTCCTGCGACAAAACCACGACCGGTGCCAGGCTTATTTCCTCCATCCCCCTGAACCGCTATAACGCACATGGGTTTGGTGTTATCCGGCGCGGGGATAAAACCGCCTTCCGGCGCAATGCCGTTCACTTAAGCGTTGATGCATAGTGATTTACCGGATAGCGGTTGCCGGGAGCCTGACCCGTCGCAGCGGTGTGGCAGGGTAAATATGAGGCTGACCATATGCCATCGGCTGCGGCTGTTAAGGCATATCTCAAAGTTAATTATCCTGGAATGACCCCGGAAGATATTGAGCTTGCTTCTCAGGATGTTGCTGCAATCGTTATTCCTAAAGAGGTTCACCAAAAATTAAGTGAAACCTACGGCGGGCGTAACAATCAGGCGCAAATTGACCTGGATTCGCGTGACCTGCGAGCTGCGGCTGATAGCAATCTTGATGCCATCAAACCGGCGCTAAAAGAGCATGGTGCAACGGAGAGTCAGATCGAGACGGCAAGGGCGAAAATACACAAATTGAACGGGGAAATGGGGTTATACAAATGACGGTAAACGTTGAAGCGTTGATTAACAGCCTGGGTAAGTCGTACAGCGAGATGTTTGATGCTGAACTCGTACCCTATAAAACCCAACCCACTGGTTATTCTGGTGATCCTGACCTTAGTCTTGAGATGGCTAAAGAGGGGGTGTATCTGTCATTTAGACGTGATGGCCATATTTTCCAGGAAATAACATTGCATCTTCTTCGGCCAACGATAAAAAACTGGGTATTTCCAAATGAATTACCGTTTGGACTTCAAAAGGATATGTCTAGATCTTGGGTCCATAGCACGTTTGGTGAACCATTTAAAAAAGCTGAACCGCGAGTTGTTATGCGGCGCTCATTTGGATGGATTGAGGTCTATAAGGTTGATGGTCAGTGTGTACCAACAGTGATGCGCTTTGATTATGACCTTGATGAGAATGTTAAGGACGTTACGTTTCTACCTATTGAAAATTTACGGTGGTGATCTATTTTCGCAAATCGATCTTGATTCACGCAATCTGAGAGCTGCGGCTGATAGCAATCTGGATGCTATCAAACCGGCATTAAAAGAGCATGGCGCAACAGAGTCCCAGATAGAAGCGGCCAGAGCGAAAATGCACAAACTGAACAGTGAAATGGGGTTATACAAATGACCGTAAATGTTGATGATTTAATAAACTCCATAGGTAAAACCTATCTTGAGTTGCTTGATGAAGGGTTAATTCCTTATAAAACAAAACCGACTGGCTATTCTGGTGATCCAGATCTGACATTAGATATGGCAAAAGAAGGTCTTCATTTAACCTTTAAAAGGGATGGTCGCTATCTGTGGTCAATTGTCTTAAGAATTCAACATGATAAAGTTAAAGACTGGGTTTTTCCTAATGATCTTCCTGCACCATTGCAACAGAAAATGTCCCGCCAATGGGTGCATGAACATGTTGGCAAACCACTAAGAAGTGTCCCGCCAAAAGTCATTATGAGGCGTTCTTTTGGGTGGACAGATCTCTACGAGGCTAAGGGGCGTGCTACCCCGACCAGTATGCAAATCAGCTATGACGTGGCAGATAACGTCAGGTCTGTCGGTTTTATAGCGACATCTGAACTACGCTGGTGATCCCATTTTCTGAAGGGTCTTAAAAACATATTCCAGAGATCATTTACCGCTGCGCGTAATACCGTGCCGGGCGCGTCTGTAGCCAAAGCGATTCCGACGCTAACAAAGAGTACTGGCCGGAACTGCGCTAACCCTGTTGACCGGCATCCTGTGGGTGCCGGTCCGCATGTTTCAATACCGCCGACGGCGCATAGCCAAATTTATGTTTAAACGCCTTGCTGAAATGAAACGAGTCAAAAAAGTTGAGCATATCGGCTACCTGCCCGACGCTATTTCCCTCCTGCTTTAACAGCGATAACGCCAGCTCCAGCCGCGCATCCAGATAGTATTCTTTCGGTGTTTTGCCGGTATAACGTAAAAACAGACGGCGCAACCAGGCCTCGCTACAGGGGATGGTGGCGGCCATATCCGCGACGCTCCAGCGCTGTTGCAGACTGGCATGCAGGGTGGCGATCAGTTTTTCAATTTGTATTCTCTGAGGGTCTTTTTTACCTTCAGAATAAATAAGACAAATCCACTGATAAATTATTTTGGTCAGGAACGCGACGGCAAGATTATTTTTTATTGAGTCTTCTGAGGTAATTAACCTGGCGACCTCTGTCAACTCCTGGTTATAAATTTCACCGTTATAAATAACGCTTTGCTGGCGAAGAGGAATATCCATTATGCTGGTTGGGGTAAATTCCATCCAGTACTGTTCCCAGACTAATCCTTCGCAATGATAAGACTGTATATCCATCGGTTTTAAAAAGATAATACAGTTTCCGGTTAATATAATTTGCTCGCCATCTTTCAACAGAACTTTCCCGCAGCCCTGTACCGTATAGACGGCGACCCATGAATTGGCAATCAGCGGCTTTTTCTTGTCTCGTGGCCAAATAACCCGGTAATGTTCATCGGCGTAGGTATGCCACAGTGAGATCAATGAAATTCCGCTTGAGATCACATTTTCGTTAATCAAAAGCGGAATATTGTACGGAGTTTCGTTTTTTACATGCGAACTTTGCAAGTTTCCATTCATTTTAATTTCCCGCCAGAGAATTATGCCTACAACCTGAACATAACAGAAAGTGAATGCTTCAGGGAGACGATCTTTGTAATTAAGAAATCTAACTGCCTGACCCGGCGAGCAATACCTCACGCTAACTCTACAGCCACCGGGACATAATGAAAAACAAGGGCTATAAGATGAATACGCTACAAATTTTGAGCTTTGTTGGTTTTACGCTGCTGGTGGCGGTAATCACCTGGTGGAAGATTCGCAAAACGGACACCGGATCCCAGCAAGGATATTTTCTGGCGGGTCGCTCGCTGAAAGCGCCGGTGATCGCCGCGTCGTTGATGTTAACCAACCTCTCTACCGAACAGCTGGTCGGCCTTTCCGGTCAGGCCTATAAAAGCGGTATGTCGGTCATGGGCTGGGAAGTGACCTCTGCGGTAACGCTCATTTTTCTGGCATTGATCTTCCTGCCGCGCTATCTGCAGCGGGGGATTGCGACGATTCCCGATTTTCTGGAGGAGCGTTACGACAAAACCACACGCCTCATTATCGATTTCTGTTTCCTGATCGCCACCGGGGTTTGTTTCCTGCCCATTGTGCTCTATTCCGGCGCGCTGGCGCTTAATAGCCTTTTTCATGTCGGCGAATCGTTGGGAATTTCACAGGGGGCGGCCATCTGGCTGCTGGTGGTGCTGCTTGGGATGGCCGGGATTATTTATGCGGTGATTGGCGGATTGCGCGCCATCGCGGTGGCGGACTCTATCAATGGCATCGGCCTGGTGATTGGCGGGCTGATGGTGCCGGTGTTTGGTCTGATCGCGATGGGGAAAGGCAGTTTTTTACAGGGTATTGAGCAGCTGACCACCGTACATGCCGGGAAGTTAAATTCTATTGGCGGAGCGTCCGATCCGCTGCCGATTGGCGCCGCGTTTACCGGCCTGATCCTGGTAAATACCTTTTACTGGTGTACAAACCAGGGGATTGTACAGCGTACGCTGGCTTCTAAAAGCCTTGCCGAAGGGCAGAAAGGCGCGCTGTTAACGGCTGTGCTGAAAATGCTCGATCCTCTGGTGCTGGTGTTGCCGGGGCTGATCGCCTTTCACCTGTATCAGGATTTACCCAAAGCGGATATGGCTTACCCGACGCTGGTCAATAACGTCCTCCCGACTCCCCTTGTCGGTTTTTTTGGCGCAGTGCTGTTTGGGGCCGTAATCAGCACCTTCAACGGCTTTTTAAACAGCGCCAGCACCCTATTCAGCATGGGAATTTACCGGCGAATCATTAACCCGGATGCGCCGTCAGAACGCCTGGTCGGGGCCGGACGGAAATTTGGCTTTTTTATCGCACTTATTTCCATGCTGGTGGCCCCGTGGATCGCTAACGCGCCGGAAGGACTCTACAGCTGGATGAAACAGCTTAATGGTATTTATAACGTGCCGCTGGTGACGATCATCATTATGGGGTTCTTTTTTCCGCGCATTCCGGCGCTGGCAGCAAAGGTGGCGATGGGAGTAGGCATCGTCAGCTATATCACCATTAATTACCTTGTGAAATTCGATTTTCATTTCCTCTACGTCCTGGCCTGCACGTTCTGCATCAACGTGGTGGTGATGCTGGTCATTGGCGCGATTAAGCCACGCGCCACGCCGTTTAAATTTCAGGACGCCTTTGCGGTGGATATGAACCCGTGGAAAAACGCGAAGATCGCCTCCGTTGGCATCCTGTTCGCGATGATTGGCGTCTATGCGGGCCTCGCGCAATTTGGCGGTTACAGCACTCGCTGGCTGATGATTCTTAGCTACTCCATCACGGCGGGGGTTGTGCTGTATCTGATTTACAGCAGCTGGCAGACGCGCCGTTCCGCCTCTGCGATCTGTCTCTCCGACGCTAAGGATAAAGTATGACCCGTCCTAATTTTCTGTTCATTATGACTGATACCCAGGCGACCAATATGGTGGGCTGCTACAGCGGGAAGCCGCTGAATACGCAGCACATTGATAACCTGGCCGCCGAAGGCATTCGCTTCAATTCCGCTTACACCTGCTCGCCGGTCTGCACTCCGGCCCGCGCCGGACTCTTTACCGGCATTTATGCCAGCCAGTCCGGTCCGTGGACCAATAACGTCGCGCCGGGAAAGAATATCTCCACAATGGGGCGCTACTTTCAGGATGCGGGTTATCACACCTGTTATATCGGCAAGTGGCACCTCGACGGGCATGACTACTTTGGCACCGGCGAGTGTCCGCCAGAGTGGGATGCCGATTACTGGTATGACGGGGCCAATTACCTCGCGGAGCTGACGGAGAAAGAGATCAGCCTGTGGCGTAACGGGCTGAACAGCGCGGAAGACTTGCTGGACAATCATATTGATGAAACCTTCACCTGGGCGTACCGCATCAGTAACCGGGCGGTGGATTTTCTCCACCAGCCAGCCCGGTCTGAGGAGCCGTTTTTAATGGTGGTTTCGTATGATGAACCGCATCACCCGTTTACCTGCCCGGTCGAGTATTTGACGAAATATCAGGACTTTTACTATGACCTGGGGGCGAAGGCGCACGACTCTCTCAGTAATAAACCTGAGCATCATCGCCTGTGGTCTGAAGCGATGCCTTCGCCGGTAGGTGATGACGGACGCTACCACCATCCGTTCTATTTTGCCTGCAACGATTTTGTTGATGACCAGATTGGCCGGGTGATTAACGCCTTAACCCCGCAACAGCGGGAGAACACCTGGGTGATTTACACCTCCGATCACGGTGAGATGATGGGGGCGCATAAGCTCATCAGCAAAGGGGCGGCGATGTATGACGATATCACCCGCATCCCGCTGATTATTCGCTCGCCGCGAGGGGAACAGCGGCAGGTCGACACGCCGGTCAGCCATATTGATTTGCTGCCTACGATGATGGCGCTGGCGGGTATCGAAAAACCGGATATTCTGCCGGGAGAAAACATCCTTATCGCAGAAGCGTCACGCGGCGTGATGGTAGAGTTCAACCGTTATGAGATTGAACATGACAGTTTTGGCGGATTTATTCCGGTACGCTGCTGGGTGACGGATGCGTATAAGCTGGTGCTTAATCTGTTTACCAGCGATGAGCTTTACGACCGACATAACGACCCGGATGAGCTACATAACCTGATTGATAGCGCTGAATTCGCCGACGTTCGCTGCCAGATGCACGATGCGCTGCTGGACTATATGGATAAAATCCGCGACCCGTTCCGCACTTATCAGTGGAGCCTGCGCCCGTGGCGTCCTGACGCTCAGCCGCGCTGGATGGGCGCTTTCCGCCCGCGCCCGGGTGACGGCCACTCCCCGGTGGTACGCGATTACGACACCGGTTTGCCGACGCAGGGGGTAAAAGTGGAAGAGAAAAAACAGAAATTCTGATGCATTATTGATCATCCCTGCCTGGCCTCTCAGGAAGGGATGATATCAAGAGGAGTGACCATGAAGATTTCCCGCCTCGGAGAAGCACCGGATTACCGCTTCTCACTGGCAAATGAGCGAACCTTTCTGGCATGGATCCGCACTGCGCTGGGGTTTCTGGCGGCAGGCGTGGGTCTTGATCAATTGGCCCCGGATTTCGCCACCCCGGTCATTCGCGAGCTGCTGGCGCTGCTGCTGTGCCTGTTTGCCGGAGGGCTGGCGATTTATGGCTATTTGCGCTGGCTGAGTAACGAGAAGGCAATGCGTCTGAAAGAGGACCTGCCGTACACCCACAGCCTGCTGATTATCAGTGTGATTTTGACGATTGTGGCCGTGATTGTGATGGCGCTGGTGTTATATGCCGGATAGCCGCAAAGCGCGTCGTATTGCCGACCCCGGACTGCAACCGGAGCGTACGTCGCTGGCGTGGTTTCGTACCCTGCTGGGCTATGGTGCGCTGATGGCGCTGGCGGTAAAGCATAACTGGCATCAGGCAGGATCCCTGTTCTGGCTATCCATTGGCGTGCTGGCGGTCGTCGCGATCGTTCTCTGGCGCTATACCCGCAGCCGAAATTTGCTGGATGTGGCCCGTTGCGATTTTTCTCAATCTCGCGCCCTACGTGACAAATTTATGATCTCCCTCGCGGTGTTATCCCTCGCAATACTGTTTGCTGTAACGCATGTTCGTAAACTTATCGCATGTATTGGGAATTTAGCATGACAGGATGTCAGGTCATGGCCAAGCCGGCCAGCTCACGTTGTAACCTTGATTGTCGTTACTGTTTTTACATTGATAAACCCACCCAGCCCGTGATGGATGAGGCCACGCTGGAGGCATTTATTCGTCAGCATATCGCCGCGCAGCCGGGGCCGGACGTTCAGTTTGCCTGGCAGGGGGGAGAACCGACCCTGTGCGGACTCGACTTTTTCCAGCGTGTGGTGACATTGCAGAAGCAGTACGGGGCAGGAAAGCGGATCCATAATGCCTTCCAGACTAACGGTATTTTGCTTAACGATGCGTGGTGTCAGTTTCTGCATGATAACGGTTGGCTGGTGGGAATTTCCCTGGATGGCCCTGCCGATCTGCACGACGCCTATCGCGTCAATCGCAGCGGAAAGCCCACCCACCACAACGTGGCGAAGGCTATCGCAAAGCTTGTCGAGTATCACGTAGAGTTTAACCTGCTGGTGGTCGTTAACCGCCGCAACAGTCAGCAGCCTGCCCGGATGTACCACTATCTTCGTCAGTCCGGAACGCCTTTCCTGCAGTTCATTCCTCTGGTTGAGCGTGATGAAAATGGCATGCTCACCGCCGAATCCGTGGAGCCGCAGGCGTGGGGCGAGTTTCTGAATACCGTTTTTGATCTCTGGGTACGGGAAGATATTGGTCGCGTGTTCATCCAGCTGTTTGATTCGACGCTGGGGGTCTGGTGTGGGTATCCGTCGCAGATGTGTTCTCTGAGCGAAACCTGCGGTCATGCTTTTGCGCTGGAGGCGAACGGCGATGTGTACCAGTGCGATCA
Source organism: Citrobacter amalonaticus (assembly GCF_002918555.1). Taxonomy (GTDB): domain Bacteria; phylum Pseudomonadota; class Gammaproteobacteria; order Enterobacterales; family Enterobacteriaceae; genus Citrobacter_C; species Citrobacter_C amalonaticus_A. The sequence continues at coordinate 499,213 of NZ_PQMB01000005.1, read as the reverse complement.
CTATGTTTATCCGCAGCATCGGCTGGGTAACATTCATCACACGTCGCTGGATGAGATGAACGCCAGTCCACGGGCCGAGAAATTTGGCCAGCTGAAATGGTCAGCGCTCAGTACAGATTGTCAGAGCTGTTCGTTACTGCGGTTTTGCCACGGAGATTGCCCAAAGCATCGTGACGCGAGCGGGAAAAGTATTCTTTGTGTCGGGTACAGTACCTTCCTGAATCACACTTCGCCGTACATGCGCGTCATGCGTGACTTGATCAGGCAGCATCGCTCACCGACGGAGCTAATGGCGATGCTGCGTTGAGGTCAACGGCGCTTAGCGCCCTTTCGCCAGATACTGCGCCATCTCGGCTTCCGGCACCATCCCACCGCCTGTCGCCCAGACCACATGGGTGGCGTTATTGCACTGTTCTGCGTTGAAGGCGTGCATCTGCTGATATGCCTCTGAGCCACAGACGCGCAGCGGGCCCGCCATTCCCGCCAGCGCCGACGGCTCAAGGCGAATCTCCTCCTCCTGCGCCAGCCAGCCCAGCATGTCGTACAGGGTCTGATCGCTAAGGGTATACAAACCGTCGAGCAGACGCTCCATCGCCCGCCCCACAAAGCCAGAGGCGCGCCCCACCGCCAGACCGTCAGCGGCCGTCAGGTTATCAATCCCAATATCCTGGACAGAGATTTCATCGTGCAGACCGGTATAAACGCCCAGCAGCATACACGGAGAGTGGGTCGGCTCAGCAAAGAAGCAGTGCACGTTATCACCGAATGCCAGCTTCAGGCCAAAGGCCACGCCGCCAGGACCGCCGCCGACCCCGCAGGGGAGATAGACAAACAGCGGATGTTCGGCGTCGACCACGCGTCCCTGTTGTGCGAACTGGGTCTTCAGACGCTGTCCGGCGACCGCGTAACCTAAAAACAGCGTGCGGGAGTTTTCATCGTCGATGAAAAAACAGTCAGGATCGGATTCTGCCGCTTTGCGGCCTTGCTCCACCGCCACGCCGTAATCTTCTTCGTACTCCACGACCGTCACGCCGTGGCTGCGCAGTTTCGCTTTTTTCCAGGCGCGGGCGTCGGCAGACATATGCACCGTCACCTTAAAGCCGATGCAGGCGCTCATGATGCCAATTGACAGCCCCAGATTCCCGGTGGAACCGACGGCGATACTGTACTGGCTGAAGAACTGTTTGAACTCCGGCGAGAGCAGCACGCTATAATCATCTTCCGTGGTCAGCAGTCCCGCTTCCAGCGCCAGTTTTTCTGCGTGGGTCAGCACTTCATAAATGCCGCCGCGAGCTTTAATCGATCCGGAGATTGGCAGGTGACTGTCTTTCTTCAACAGAATGTCGCCGCAGATGCTCTGTCCGTACTCTTTTTCCAGGCGCTTTTGCATTGCCGGAATGGCAACCACATCGGATTCGATAATCCCACCGGTAGCGGCGGTTTCCGGAAACGCTTTTGCCAGATATGGTGCAAAACGGGCGAGGCGGGCATGGGCGGCCTTAACATCCTGCTCCGTCAACCCAACATAAGGTAAACCTTCCGCAAGAGAAGTCGTTCCAGGGTTGAACCAGGTTGTTTCTTTCAGTGCGACCAGATCCTCTACCAAAGGATACCGGGCGATAAGCTTGTGCATGTTTTCCATAGTACGTCTCTTTGCGTCAGATGATAAAGGAAAGCAGGAATGTGGCGGCCAGTGCAATGACCGAAGCGATAAATGTCGCGGTTGTATAGTATTTAAACGTCTCATTAAGGGTCGCGCCGCAGTACTGCTTCACCAGCCAGAAGAGGGAATCGGTGACTATCGTGCAGCCAATGGCACCAGAACCGATGGCAATAGCGATAATCTCCGGGCTGACATTGGGATAGAGCGGAAGCATTGGCGCGACAATTGCCGTTGCCCCCATCATTGCCACCGTGGCGGAACCAACCGCCGCGTGCAGAATCAGCGCCACCAGCCAGGCCAGCAAAATGGGGTGCATATCCATGTTGGAAAGGATCACCGCCAGGGTATCCGCCAGACCACTACTTTTGAGGATCGCGTTGAATGCCCCGCCAGCACCGATAATCAGCAGAATATTCGCAATTGAGCCAAAGCCGTTTTCAGTGTGGGTCAGCAGCGTGCTCATACCGATATGCTGGCGCAGACCGAGAATGTAATAAGCAACGAAGACGGCGATAAACATCGCGGTAATGGGGTTACCGATAAACTCCAGCAGCGTATACAGCGTGCTGCCTTTTGTCATATTCAGCTCAGCGATGGTTTTAACCAGCATCAGAGCAATGGGCAGCAGGACGGTAAACAGCGTGGCGCCCAGCGACGGAAGCGTGTTTTCATCGCGAACTTTCAGATCCGCAAATTCTGCGGGTACCGGTTTGAACGGCAGACGGCTGCCGAGGAATTTCAGGAACAGCGGACCGCCAACCAGTGATGCCATCAACCCCACCAGCAGGCCGTAAACGATAACGGAACCAATATCCGCGCCCAGCTTATTTGCCACAAACAACGCAGCCGGATGCGGGGGCACGACGCAGTGAACGGCCATCAGCGCCGTACATAGCGGAATTGCCAGCTTCAGCAGCGAGGTATTGGTTTTTTTAGCGATGGAGAAAGCCAGCGGGATCAGCAGGACAACGCCGACTTCAACGAACAGCGTGATCCCGCAAATCAGCCCCACTAACACCATGATCACGTCAGCGGAAAGCCACCGGCAGCGCTGGAGCGTCAGGCCGATGCGTTCTGCCGCGCCGGAGACTTCCATCATCTTGCCGAGAATGGTCCCCAGACCGATGACAGCGGCGAGGAAGCCTAATGTACCGCCAATCCCGCTTTCAATCGCATTGACCATCTCCAGCGGTCCCATGCCCATCATTGCACCCACGAAGAAACTGGCTAACAGTAGCGCCAGAAACGGGTGGAATTTGAACTTCACGATGGTCAGAACGATTAACACGATGCTTATCAGCAGCGTGCTCACTACCCAGATTTGAGAGTGCATATCTCACCTTGCCCTGTGATTAACCTGTAAATGATTCAAGTTGCAAGAAGGTGGTAAGTGAGAATCCCCGGACGCTTATAAGAGCCAGTGACAGGGGGAAACGAACGCAGCCAACGCACATGCAGCCTGAAGTATGACGGGTATATTGGACAAAAATACGGCACACGCTGACAAACGATATAATTAGTCTTTCACATGAGCCAGATTGCATCAAACTGGTGATTATCGTCGAATAACAGCGCTATTTTGCGATGTGGTTCACTTTGATTCATCTCTGCGCTGATTTTTACAGCGGTTTTTTTTAAAATTCGGGTAAAAGAATCAGAGTGCAAGAGAGCGTTATGGATCCCCTTCGCGAAGTCAGAAATCGTCTGCTTAACGGCTGGCAGCTTTCAAAACTCTACACGTTCGAGGTGGCGGCCAGGCATCAGTCCTTTGCGATGGCGGCAGACGAACTGTCGTTAAGTCCCAGCGCCGTCAGCCATCGCATCAATCAGCTGGAAGAGGAGCTGGGTATCCAGCTGTTTGTCCGCTCGCACCGTAAAGTGGAGCTTACCCATGAAGGCAGGCGGGTATTCTGGGCGCTGAAATCGTCGCTGGATACGCTCAACCAGGAAATTCTCGATATCAAAAATCAGGAGCTGTCAGGTACGCTGACGGTATACTCGCGACCTTCAATCGCCCAGTGCTGGCTGGTTCCGGCATTAGGCGACTTCACGCGTCGCTATCCCTCTATTTCGCTGACGATACTGACCGGCAACGACAATGTGAACCTGCAGCGTGCCGGGATCGATCTGGCCATCTATTTTGACGATGCGCCCTCGGCGCAGCTGACCCACTATTTTCTGATGGACGAGGACATTCTGCCAGTGTGCAGCCCTGAATATGCCCGTCGTTTTGACTTAACCGGCTCGCTGGTGAATCTGCCGCACTGTACTTTGTTGCATGACCGGCAGGCGTGGAGCAACGACTCCGGTACCGACGAATGGCATAGCTGGGCACAGCATTTTGTCGTGAGTTTACCAACATCGTCTGGCATTGGCTTTGATCGTTCCGACCTGGCCGTGATTGCTGCAATGAATCACATCGGTGTAGCGATGGGACGCAAACGGCTGGTGCAAAAGCGCCTCGACAGCGGGGAGCTTATCGCACCTTTTGGGGACATGGCGCTGAAATGCCATCAGCACTATTACATCACTACGTTGCCCGGAAGACAGTGGCCAAAAATCGAAGCATTTATCGGTTGGTTGCAAGAGCAGGCGTAGTCATTTTGTGAAGCAAAGATTTACTACGCGTAAAGTGAAAAAGCGTGCTAAATACGTGATATCACACCTGATGATTTGCTAAGGACAATCGTGTTAAAGCCGCTTGTTTCCCTCTTACTGTTCACCAGCGCCACCGTTTGCGCGGTACAACCGTCGCTGACGGCTTCCCATTATGCGCAGCAGCTTGGCGTGGGGATGGACGTAGACTGGGCACGCACCGAGCGGGGGATCCGGGAGTTTGATCCGCTGGTCGTACGGGATTTCAGGGCAAAGGGGATTACCCACGTGCGTATTCGGGTGGCGGGTGAGCCGACGGAGGCAAGACTTATTCATCTGCGCAAGCTGGTGGAAGCCTGCGAGCAGAACGGAGTGATCCCTGTCATTGCCTATCAGGCGGATGAATATAAAAAAGATCCCAGCGCCAGTAATGAAAAAGAGGTGATCAACTGGTGGGTGGCGGTTGCGCACTATTTTGGTCAGGGGTCGCCGTTGCTGGGTTTTGACCTGATTTATGAGCCCGCGGAGAAGCTCAACCACAGCCTGGCATCGCTCAATCGGGTATATGACAAAACCATTCGCACGATCCATGCCATCGACCCTCAGCGGATGATATTTGTTGCCCCGCGTCTGCGCGCGGCCCCGGAGGATTTGTTGAACCTGAAGCTGCCACCGCAAAGCCAAAGCTACGTGCTGGCTGAGTGGCATATCTTTCCGTGGGGGCCGTTGAAAAATAACGGTAAATATCCCTGGACGTCAGGTACCGCTGCAGAAAAATCGGCAATACGCGCGCGGATTAACACCGCCTTACGCTGGCAGCAGAAAACTGGGCACGCAAGCTGGGTCGGCGGCTGGGCTGCGGCAGAGAGCATCAGGAATACGCCATCGCCCGCGCAGCTCGCGTTTGCCAGCTTTATGGCCTGCGAGCTGAAGAGAGCAAAAATACCTTATGCCCTCAATGCCGACACACAGTTTTATGATGGAGAAGAGGGGGCATGGCGACCCGCTCTGGAGCCGCTGCTGACCGCGATGATTACGCCGGGCTGTGAAAAGCACGGCGATAAGCCGGGGCAACCTCCGATTAAACCGCCTGCCCCTGGTGGGACACGCGTGCCGCCAGCGGCAGCCAGCACAGTAAAATCAGTAGCCCCATAAGCGTCATCAACAGGCCGAGACTGCCCTGCCCGGTTTGTGGCAGCATCGCAGAGAGCCACGCCAGTACGCCAGAGCCAATATTTTGCAGGCCGCCAACCAGCGCGCCTGCGGTACCCGCGAGGAACGGAAAAGGCTCCATCGCGCCGCTGGTCGCCAGCGGGAACAGCATCCCTGCGCCGAAGAAAAACAGCGCGGCGGGGATCAGCAGCGTCCAGACGTTCATCACCCCAAACCAGCCGGGGATCCACATCATCAGACCGGCCAGCAGACAGCTGACGACCGATTGCCACATCAGCGTTGAGAAGCGTTTATTCGGGCGACCGGCAAACCATGCGCCGAAGAAGGCCGCCGGAATCGGCAGAATAAACAGAATACTGACTACCATGCTGCTCAATCCTAAAACCGCGCCCATCAGCACGCCGGAACAGGCCTCGAAGACGGCAATTCCGGCCAGACCGCCAATCAGCATCAGCAGATAACAGTTAAATGCACCGTTGCCGAACAGGGCTTTATAGCTGGCGATCAGGCGTGTGCGCGGCGCTCCGGCAGGACGCGTTTCCGGCATCCAGCGCGCCATACTGAAGGTAACGCCCGCACAGAGAATGAGCAGGAAAATATAACAGGCGCGCCAGTTCCACAGGGTATCCAGCAGGCCGCCAATCAGCGGCGCCAGCAGTGGGCTGACCAGAATCCCCATATTCAACAGGCTGTTGGCATGACGTAGCTGTGTGCCTTCATACAGATCGCGCGGTAACGTCCGCGCCATCACTCCGCCAACGCCGGTCCCCATCCCCTGCAACGCACTGGCGACAATCAGCACCGTCAGGCTGTGGGTGGTAATGGCGACCAGGGTCGCCAGCATAAAAATAGACATGCCGACGAGGATCACCGGGCGACGCCCTACCCGGTCGGAAAGCGGGCCATAAAACAGTTGTGATACGCCATACGTCAGCAGATAGGCGGCCATGACGCTTTGCACGGCTCCTTCGCGGACGTTCAGTTCACGTGCCATATCGGCAATGGCCGGGATATAAATGGTTTGCGCCATCTGCCCTACAGCCACAAGTAATACCAACATCAACAACAAATTGACGCTTCTCTGCCTTTTCATTTCGCTGAATACTTTTAAAAAAGAGAAAAAATAAGAATAAGGTGCTGCGCATTCCCATAAATGCGAGTGAAATCTACCACACTAAAAAAAGAAGACCAGATAGCGGACTGGAATGGCGCGGCAGCAGACGGCAGGATATGTAAACAAAAAGCGGCAATAAATGTTGCCGGGATTGTTTATCGCCTCGCTTCCGTAGACCGGATGGCGGCTGTGCCTTATCCGGCCTGGGCGCGCAGACGTGTGGCCCGTTAATCATGACAAACGCAGCAAAATCGCCCCTGCCGCAATCCCTCCGGCGGCAACGAGTCGCAGACCAGCCACCCGCTCTTTAAGCAGCAGCCAGGCGAGCAGCGCGCCGAATAAAATGGACGTCTCACGCAGTGCGGCTACCACCGCCAGCGGGGCCTGAGTCATTGCCCATAGCGCCAGTCCGTAAGATCCCATTGTTCCGATGCCGCCCAAAATGCCTTTCTTCCAGTGCTGTACCAGGTAGCGCGATGCTTCCCGACGGCGGGCTATCATCGCCCAGGTCAGCAGAGAGGAACCGTTGAGAAAAAAGGTCCAGAGCGTGTAACCCAGCGCTGTTTCTGAGAGTCGCACGCCGGTGCCGTCCACCAGCGTATATCCGGCGATAAAACAGGCGTTGATCAGCGCCAGCGTAATCCCCCGGCGGGAACTGGCGCGACCATTGCAGGCCATGCCAAGAATCGCCATGCAAATCACCGCGATGCCCACCCAGGCGAGGGCAGAGAGGCTGTCGCCAAGAAACAGAACGCTGATTATCGCGACCAGCAGCGGTGCGGTGCCGCGCATCAGGGGATAGGTCTGGCTCATATCCGAGACCTGATAGGTTTTGGCGACCAGCACGGTGTAGACCACCTGCAATGCGGTAGACGTGGCTAAAAACGGGATACTGGCGCCGGAAGGCTGGGGCGCAAAGGGCAGGCAGAGCAATGCCATGACAGCCGCTGTTCCACTGACGCTAATGGCGGCGTAGAGTTTATCATTTCCTGCCTTCACGATAGCGTTCCAGCTGGCGTGCAGCAGTGCGGCAAACAATAAAATGCAGAAAACAGAAAGCGTCATGATCAGGTGTCGGTTGGGAAAGTCATAAAAACGTAACATATCCTTGCACGGCAAGCACCTGGCAGAGTGATGAAAGGGGAGCGGTTGCCCGCTCCCCTTCGTTGCGACCTGAATCTGAATTACTTGAGGTATTTCAGAACAGCATCAAGTAGTTGCAGTGCTGCAACAATGAGTTTGAGGATAAGAATTGTGATATCCACGAGGCTCATACGCTCTCCTTTTGGTAAAAGGAGCACGGTGCTGACGTACCTCTCCGCCGCCTGTGGCCAGCACCTTTGTTGACATAACACAGTGTGCTCGCACGGGGGTTAAGGCGCTGACGGCACCACCCGTTTCAGCCAGGACTTCGTTGCGCCGGTTTTCATGCGGCCCCCGTATAACACATTGCGTACGGTGATATTATAGATAAATACTGTATAAATGAACAGGCATTTGTGGACGAAAGGTAACTTCTGAACCATACTCAAATGCGTCAAAATTCGTGCCGAAATTGCGTGTTCTTCGCAGAACGCGTATACTTTTACCGTTGACATAACACAGTGTGTTTTGTGGCTACCAACCGCATAGCGCTGATCAAAACCTCGTTCCGGCGGGGTTTTTTGTTTTCTGACATATTGATGAACTAAATGTGATCGCTGACGCATTTTTACGCAGATGAAAATTTTTCCGTTGTCAGCTTTTGCAACCTGTGTTTGTATGAATCCTGTTAATCCATAAACAGACAAGGTCCCTAATGAACCCTTCCATGCTGACTGCGACCCTACTAAAAACTGCGCCATCTCGCGCAGCGGTCGTCGTGCGTGTGGTGGTGGTCGTCGGCAATGCGCCGTAGGGTCCGGAACAACACACGATTCCAAAACCCCGCCGGCGCAAACCGGGCGGGGTTTTTCGTTTAAGAGACCTGCCCGGATACGCTAAGTAATTCGGGTTGCAGGAAGGCGGCAAGTGAGCGAATCCCCTGGAGCGTACACAGGTACGTGGCTGGGGTGAACGAGCGAGGCCAACGCACCAGCAACCTGAAGTACGACGCGTAAAGTCGGCCCAGAATAAAAGGACTGGAGCATGGCAAGTTCGGGCACAACATCAACCTCCCAGCGTACGCGCTTTACGGGCGCAGAATTTATCGTTCATTTTCTGGAACGTCAGGGGATTAAGATTGTCACTGGCATTCCCGGCGGGTCGATTCTCCCCGTCTACGACGCCTTAAGCCAGAGTACGCAAATTCGCCATATCCTGGCGCGTCACGAGCAGGGTGCGGGGTTTATTGCGCAGGGTATGGCGCGAACCGACGGCAAACCTGCCGTGTGCATGGCCTGTAGCGGACCCGGCGCAACTAACCTGGTGACCGCCATCGCCGATGCGCGTCTGGATTCTGTTCCACTGATCTGCATTACCGGGCAGGTGCCGGCCTCCATGATTGGCACTGACGCCTTCCAGGAAGTGGATACCTACGGCATCTCTATCCCCATCACCAAACATAACTATCTGGTCAGACATATCGATGAACTCCCGCAGGTGATGAGCGACGCCTTCCGTATTGCTCAGTCAGGACGTCCTGGCCCGGTGTGGATAGACATACCTAAGGACGTGCAGACGGCGGTGTTTGAGATTGACGATCTGCCGGCTCCCGCGCAAAAAATGGCCTCTCCGGCGTTCAGCGCAGAAAGCATTCAGGAAGCCGCAGCGATGATTAACGCGGCGAAGCGCCCGGTGCTGTATCTCGGCGGCGGGGTGATTAATGCGTCGGAGCGTGTACGCGAACTGGCGGAGAAAGCGCAGCTGCCGACCACCATGACCCTGATGGCGCTGGGAATACTGCCAAAAGCGCATCCGCTGTCATTAGGCATGTTAGGAATGCACGGTGCCCGCAGCACCAACTTTATTCTGCAAGAGTCTGATTTGCTGGTGGTTCTGGGGGCACGTTTTGATGACCGGGCGATTGGTAAAACCGAACAGTTCTGTCCGAATGCTAAAATCATCCACGTGGATATCGACCGTGCAGAACTGGGGAAAATCAAACAGCCCCATGTGGCTATTCAGGCCGATGTGGATGACGTTCTGGCACAGTTGATTTCGCACATTGAGATGCAGTCGCGTGAGGAGTGGCGCCAGCTGATAGCCGATCTGCAACGTGAGTTCCCGTGCGCGATCCCGCAACAGAGCGATCCGCTCAGCCATTACGGGCTGATTAACGCGGTCGCCGCCTGCGTGGACGATAACGCGATTATCACCACCGACGTGGGGCAGCATCAGATGTGGACGGCGCAGGCCTACCCGCTCAATCGTCCTCGTCAGTGGCTGACCTCCGGCGGTCTGGGGACGATGGGCTTTGGCCTGCCCGCCGCGATTGGCGCAGCGCTGGCGAACCCGGATAAGAAAGTGCTCTGCTTTTCCGGCGACGGCAGTCTGATGATGAACATTCAGGAGATGGCAACCGCCAGCGAAAATCAGCTGGATGTGAAAATCATTCTGATGAATAACGAAGCGCTGGGGCTGGTACACCAGCAGCAGAGCCTGTTCTATAAACAGGGCGTTTTTGCCGCCACCTATCCGGGCACAATCAACTTTATGCAGATTGCCGCCGGATTCGGCCTGGAGACCTGCGATCTGAATAACGAGGCCGATCCGCAGGCAGCGTTACTGGAGATTATCCGTCGTCCGGGACCGGCGCTGATTCACGTACGTATTGATGCTGAAGAAAAAGTGTATCCGATGGTTCCGCCGGGTGCGGCAAATACAGAGATGGTGGGGGAATAAGCCATGCAGAAACAATCACATGATAACGTCATTCTGGAACTCACCGTCCGTAACCACCCTGGCGTAATGACGCACGTCTGCGGGCTGTTTGCCCGCCGCGCATTCAACGTGGAAGGCATCCTCTGCCTGCCAATTCAGGGCAGCGACCAGAGCCGTATCTGGCTACTGGTTAACGACGATCAGCGTCTGGAGCAGATGATGAGTCAGATCGACAAACTGGAAGATGTGGCGAAAGTGGTGCGCAATCAGTCGGATCCGACCATGTTCAACAAAATCGCCGTGTTCTTTGAGTAAGTTAATCGCCGTCTGAGTCCGGGGTGATCACTTTGACGGAGCCGTTCCGGCAGTGGGTAGCATAATCTGCCGGTAACGGACGATCGCTTATCAGTACATCAAAGGTGGAGAGCGGGCCAATGCTGGCGGGGGCGACCTCATCAAACAGGGCGTGACGCGTCAGCAAAATTTTCCGTAGCCCGCGCTCCATCGCTTTGCGTTTGGTGGCGAGATCATCCGGATTAAACCAGCTGACGCCGAAATGCTCATGCACTCCGCTGGCGGAGATAAAAACTTTCCGCGGGTTAAGTGAATCCAGTGCCGAAGGGTTACTGGCGTCGTAAAAGGCATCACTCTTCGCCCGATAGGTTCCACCGCACAGAATCGCCGTGGCGTTGGGTTTTTCATTGAGCGCCATAAACACGCGATGGGAGTAGCAGATGCCGGTAAAGGTAATTTCATCCGGGATCATGCTGATAACCAGGGTCATTTCCGCACCATTATCAAAAAAGACCAGATCGTTTTCACTCACCAGTCCGGCGGCCAGGATAGCGACAGGTAAATCGTCGCGATGATGGGGGGTTTGCGCCGGAAGCGGGGCATGGGGTGAAGTAGCGGGTTGATTTACCATGACGATATAACCACCAAGCAGCGTCAGCGGTAACGGTTCGTCATCCTGGCTGAGATCCCGGCGGATGGTCATCACAGAAACTTCCAGCATCCGCGCCGCGTCTTTCAGATGGATTCGGTCCGTTTTCTTCAGCAGTTCCATCAGACGTCGAATACGTTCTTTTTGCTTAGTTTCCATGCTTCCTCTCCGCGAATCATCATGCGCATGTTTCTTAAGTAACATTTATGTGTTTCTGAGAACATCGCATTGCTGCATTACTATACTTCTGGCTACAGGGAAATAAAAGTAAGTTTTTTCACGTTTTGTTGTTTATAAACAGTTCAATTTCAGTGAATTGTAACGAAGCGAATGATTTTCAGCATGATAAAAGAGCAACATTGCGTGCAATAAATAAACAATAAAATGATCTTCCAATCGCGATCGTAGTCACAAATGGTACGAAAGTAACATGATAATGTTATTTTAATATCATTGTTGAGTGATTGTTTCTGAGAGGTAGTAAAATGGATATCGCGGTTATCGGCTCCAATATGGTGGATCTCATCACTTACACCAACCAGATGCCCAAAGAAGGGGAAACTCTGGAAGCGCCAGCGTTCAAAATCGGCTGTGGCGGTAAAGGGGCGAATCAGGCTGTCGCAGCGGCTAAGCTCAATTCCAAAGTGTTGATGCTGACGAAAGTCGGTGACGATATTTTTGCGGATAACACCATTCGCAACCTCGAGTCGTGGGGCATTAACACCACCTATGTGGAAAAAGTTCCCTGCACCAGCAGCGGCGTCGCGCCGATCTTCGTTAATGCCAACTCCAGTAACAGTATTCTGATTATTAAAGGGGCGAACAAGTTTCTCTCTCCGGAAGATATCGATCGTGCGGCAGAAGATCTGAAAAAATGTCAGTTAATTGTCCTGCAACTTGAAGTTCAACTGGAAACGGTTTACCACGCGATTGAATTTGGTAAAAAACATGGCATTGAAGTGTTATTAAATCCAGCCCCGGCATTACGGGAATTAGATATGTCTTATGCCTGTAAATGCGATTTCTTTGTGCCAAATGAAACTGAACTGGAGATATTAACCGGTATGCCGGTGGATACTTACGATCGTATTCGCGTCGCTGCGCGTTCGCTGGTTGATAAAGGTCTGAACAATATCATCGTCACCATGGGTGAAAAAGGCGCGCTGTGGATGACGCGGGACCAGGAAGTGCATGTTCCGGCGTTTAACGTAAATGCCGTCGATACCAGCGGCGCTGGCGATGCTTTCATCGGTTGCTTTGCCCATTATTATGTCCAGAGCGGAGATGTCGAGGCCGCCATGAAGAAAGCCGCTCTCTTTGCTGCTTTTAGCGTCACAGGGAAAGGCACCCAATCATCTTATCCGAGCATAGAACAATTTAATGAATTTCTTACCCTAAACGAATAATACTCCTGCACTGTAAAAGGTAGCACTATGAACGATAAAAACATCATTCAGATGCCCGATGGGTATCTGAATAAGACCCCTCTGTTCCAGTTTATTTTGTTATCCTGTTTATTCCCTTTATGGGGATGCGCAGCCGCGTTAAATGATATTCTGATTACGCAATTTAAAAGTGTATTTTCACTCAGTAACTTTGCTTCGGCATTAGTTCAGAGCGCTTTTTATGGTGGTTATTTTTTAATTGCAATTCCGGCATCTCTGGTAATTAAAAAGACCAGCTATAAAGTGGCGATATTAATTGGCCTGACGCTCTATATCGTCGGCTGCACGCTCTTTTTTCCGGCATCGCATATGGCCACTTACACCATGTTCCTTGCGGCGATTTTTGCGATTGCAATCGGTCTGAGCTTCCTGGAAACCGCCGCGAATACCTACAGTTCGATGATTGGCCCAAAAGCCTATGCCACGTTGCGTCTGAACATCAGCCAGACTTTTTATCCTATCGGTGCGGCATCCGGTATTTTGCTGGGTAAATATCTGGTCTTTTCCGAAGGCGAGAGTCTGCAAAAACAGATGGCCGGGATGAATGCCGAACAGATCCATAATTTTAAACTGCTGATGCTGGAAAATACGCTGGAACCGTATAAGTACATGATTATGGTTCTGGTGGTGGTGATGGTGCTATTCCTGCTGACGCGTTTCCCAACCTGTAAAGTGGCGCAAACTGCAAACCATAAACGCCCGTCAGCCATGGATACGCTGCGCTATCTGGCCAGCAACGCGCGTTTTCGTCGTGGGATTGTGGCGCAGTTCCTGTATGTCGGGATGCAGGTGGCGGTGTGGTCATTCACCATCCGTCTGGCGCTGGAGCTGGGGGATATTAACGAGCGTGATGCCTCTAACTTCATGGTCTACAGCTTTGCCTGCTTCTTTATCGGCAAGTTTATCGCCAACATTCTGATGACGCGTTTCAACCCGGAAAAAGTGCTGATTCTCTACTCCATCATCGGGGCGCTATTCCTCGCCTATGTCTCGCTGGCGCCGAGCTTTAGCGCCGTCTATGTCGCGGTGCTGGTGAGCGTCCTGTTTGGTCCCTGCTGGGCGACCATCTATGCCGGAACGCTGGACACGGTGGATAACGAACATACTGAGATGGCGGGGGCGGTTATTGTGATGGCGATTGTCGGCGCGGCGGTGATCCCGGCGATTCAGGGGTACGTGGCGGATCTCTTCCACTCGCTCCAGCTCTCGTTCCTTGTCTCTATGCTGTGCTTCGTTTACGTCGGTATCTACTTCTGGCGCGAAAGCAAAGTGCGTAGCAACCTGGCAGAAGCAACGGCTTCCTGAGGAGAACGATCATGACTACACGTATTACATTGTGGCGGGAACTCTTTGGCGAACATCCGCGGGTTCTGCTGGAGAACAGCGACTTCACGGTCACCGCGTTTCGCTATGCCAGCGGTGTGGAAGGGCTGAAGATTGAGAACAGTCGTGGGCATCTGGTGATTCTGCCCTGGATGGGGCAGATGATTTGGGACGCGCAGTTCGACGGCCATGACCTGACCATGCGCAACATGTTCAGCCAACCAAAACCCGCAACCGAAGTGGTGGCGACTTACGGCTGTTTTGCCTTCCACTCCGGTTTACTGGCCAATGGCTGTCCGTCACCGGAGGATACTCACCCGTTGCACGGTGAAATGGCCTGTGCGGCAATGGACGAAGCCTGGCTGGAGCTGGAGGGGGACAGCCTGCGCGTGAGGGGACGCTATGAGTATGTGATGGGATTCGGTCATCATTATCAGGCTCAGCCTGCGACAGTGATGCATAAAGCGAGCGCGCTGTTTGATATTCAGATGGCCGTTACCAATCTGGCCTCCGTGGCAATGCCGTTACAGTACATGTGCCACATGAACTATGCGTACGTGCCGCAAGCCACCTTCAGCCAGAACATCCCGGATGAGGCGCTGAAGCTGCGTGAATCGGTTCCGGCGCATGTGAAACCCACCGAACAGTGGCTGGCGTTTAATCAGCGACTCCTGCAGGGGGAGGCTTCTCTGGCGGTGCTCAATGAACCGGCCTTCTACGATCCGGAAATCGTCTTCTTTGCCGACACGCTGGACAGATACACGGATAAGCCAGAATTCAGTATGATCGCCCCGGATGGCACCACGTTCGTTACCCGTTTCGCCAGTTCCGAACTGAATTATGTTACCCGTTGGATCCTCTATAACGGCGATCAGCAGGTGGCGGCGTTTGCCCTGCCCGCGACCTGTCGACCCGAAGGATCCCTGGCGGTACAGCGAAATGGCACGTTGATTCAGGTGGAACCCCAGCAAACCCGGACATTTACCGTCACCACGGGTATTGCCTGACCGCTCAGGGCTTGAACAACAACGCGCTTATCGTCAAGGTCAGCGCGTTTTTTTACCCGCCAGGACAGAATCACGTTCACCGTTGCCCGTACTGACGACCACTGTATCGTTCGCCCCGGCTTTGCGCCGCTGCCGGAGAGGGAGCCTGATTTGCCGGTTGTCGCCTGATTCGGGCCAGGGCGCGAAGCGCTGTCGACAATAGCGCATTTCCCGATATCATGACCTGCTAATCGTAAGGAGAATGCATGGTCTGGATAATGCTGGCGACGCTGGTTGTGGTGTTTGTGGTGGGGTTTCGGGTATTAACCTCTGACTCCCGCCGGGCTATTCGTCGCCTGAGCGAGCGCCTGGGGATCACCCCGGTTCCGGTGGAGTCGATGATCGACCAGTTTGGTAAAACCTCCGGTAATGCGTTTATCCGCTACCTTGAACGACCGGACGAGGCCCATCTGCAAAATGCCGCCCAGGTGCTGCTGATCTGGCAGGTCTGTATTGTCGATGGCAGTGAAAACAATCTGCATACCTGGCACCGGCTGCTGCGTAAGGCGCGTCTCGCCGCGCCGATCACTGACGCACAAATCCGTCTGACGCTCGGTTTTATGCGCGAGATGGAGCCGGACCCGCAGGAGCTTAACGCCTTCCAGCTACGCTATAATCAGCTTTTCCTGCCGCAAGAGGGGATTTTCTTTCTGCACTGAGTGGCCGCCCGCGCCGCAAATATAGTTATAAAAACGTTAAATTCGTCACAGTTTTGATGATAAACTGCGCGGCTTTCCCGCACTTTTCAGCCTCAGGTGACGCCATGACACAACAGATCCAGACCACGCCCGAACCGCATACCAAAGAGGTTTCACGCCCCAACTGGTCGGCGGTTTTTGCCGTGGCGTTCTGCGTCGCCTGCCTGATTACCGTCGAATTTTTACCGGTGAGCCTGCTGACGCCGATGGCGCAGGAGCTGGGCATTTCCGAAGGCGTGGCCGGGCAATCGGTGACGGTCACGGCCTTTGTCGCCATGTTCTCCAGCCTGTTTATTACCCAGGCCATTGGTGCGACCGATCGCCGCTATGTGGTGATGTTATTCGCCGTTCTGCTGACGCTCTCCTGCCTGATGGTGTCGTTCGCCAATTCGTTTACGCTGTTGCTGCTGGGGCGCGCCTGTCTGGGGCTGGCGCTCGGTGGATTCTGGGCGATGTCGGCGTCGCTGACGATGCGTCTGGTGCCGCCGCGCACGGTACCTAAAGCGCTGTCGGTGATCTTTGGCGCCGTCTCTGTGGCACTGGTGATTGCCGCGCCGCTGGGGAGCTTTTTGGGCGGTATTATTGGCTGGCGTAACGTCTTTAATGCGGCGGCGGTGATGGGGTTGCTGTGTATCGTTTGGGTAGTGAAGGCGTTGCCATCCCTGCCTGGTGAACCCGCGCATCAGAAGCAAAACATGTTTAGTCTGCTGCAACGTCCCGGTGTCATGGCCGGGATGATCGCTATCTTCATGTCTTTTGCCGGACAGTTCGCTTTCTTTACCTACATCCGTCCGGTGTATATGAATCTGGCGGGTTTTGATGTTGATGGCCTGACGCTGGTGCTGCTGAGCTTTGGTATCGCCAGCTTTGTCGGCACATCGTTCTCTTCCGTTATTCTCAAGCGTTCAGTCAGGCTGGCGCTGGCGGGGGCGCCGCTGGTACTGGCGGTGAGCGCGCTGGTGCTGACGCTGTGGGGCAGCGATAAAATCGTGGCGGCGGGCATTGCTATTATCTGGGGGCTGGCGTTTGCGCTGGTGCCGGTGGGCTGGTCGACGTGGATCACCCGCTCGCTGGCCGATCAGGCGGAAAAAGCCGGTTCAGTTCAGGTGGCGGTGATTCAGCTGGCGAATACCTGCGGGGCGGCGGCGGGTGGCCTGGCGCTGGACCATTTAGGGCTGATCTCACCGTTGGTGCTCTCCGGGACGCTGATGCTGCTGACCGCACTTCTGGTGACGGCAAAGGTCAGGATTATCTGAGGCAGTGCCGGATGGCGGCGTGAACGTCTGATCCGGCCTGCGGTGCAGTGTTAAATTGTCGGCCGGATAAGCACAGCGCCATCCGGCGCTGTGCTTATGGACGTTCGCCCTTTGCCAGACGGGTGTTGATGTCGGCAATCACCCCCGGCAAATCTGCCAGCGAATCCACGACATAGTGCGCTCCGGCAGCATACAGCTTGCGGGCCGCATGTTCGCGGCGGGCGGCAATCTCTTCTGTCGTCATTGCCTGATACTCTTCCCACGTGGCACCAAACTCATTACCGGACACCGCCAGCCCGACGCTCCACATCCCGGCGTTGATCCCCTCTTCAATTCCGGGGGCTGCATCGTCCACTTTCACGCAGTGGGCGACGTTATCAATACCCAGCGCAATCACGTTTTGCAGCGCCATCCACGGCCCAGGACGTCCGCCCGCCGCCAGATCGTCGGTGGCAACCCAGTTATCCGGCGTATAGCCGTGGGCGGCGGCGGCGGGAGCCAGTTTTTCCATTACTGCACGCGGGTAGCCGGAGCAGGAGCCAATCTTAATCCCTTCTGCGCGAAGTGCGGCAATCGTGTCGATAACACCGTCAATCGGTGCAGAAAAGTCGACGACTTTGGCAATTTGCAGCGGCATAAACGCGGCATAGATGGCATCGATATCGTTAGCGGTCATTGATCGGCCAAATTTCGCCTGCCAGCGGGCATCCACCGTGGGCAATTTGCCCAGCGCTTCAATATGCTGCCACTTCCCCAGCCCCATTGGCACGCGCGCTTCGGCAAGGGTAATCTCCACGTCAAACGCCTGACGAAAGGCTTCGACAAAAATCTGCGTCGGCGCAAAGGAACCAAAATCGACGGTGGTGCCCGCCCAGTCAAGAATAACAGCGTTGATACGATTCATGGATGGCTCCTTATTTTGTCCAGTACATGGCGTTGCGGATGGCGGCAAGCAGGGCGGTGATGTCGGCATCGTAGACTTCGCCGATGTTACCAATGCGGAAGCAGTCGCTCTGCGAGACTTTCCCGGGATAGATAACAAATCCCTGTTCTTTCAGGCGGGTATAAAATTCTTTAAAGCGATACTGCGGATCTTCCGGCGAATAAAAGGCGGTGATAATCGGCGAATGCAGGTCATCATCCAGCAAGGTGTTAAAACCGAGCGCCCGCATTCCGGCCACCAGGCTGCGCTGGTTTTGCTGATAGCGCCGGTGGCGCGCCGCCACACCGCCTTCTTCCGCCAGCTCCTTCAGCGCCTGGGCAAACGCCAGCACGGTATGGGTAGGCGAGGTGAAGCGCCATTTGCCGTGATTATCCTCCATGCAGCGCCACTGGGCGTAAAGATCCAGCGACAGCGAACGGGAGCAGCCTTTGCATACAGAAATTTTGGCCTCGCGGGCGATCACGAAGGCAAATCCCGGCACGCCCTGAATACATTTGTTGGCGGAGCTAATCAAAAAATCAATGTTCAGTTCGGCGATATCCATCGGAATGCCGCCGAAGCTGCTCATGGCGTCAACGATGTACGTTTTGCCATACTGACGCGCCAGCGCGCCCACTTCAGCAATCGGGTTGAGCATCCCGGTGGTGGTTTCGCTGTGTACCATCGCGATATGGCTGATCGCCGGGTCGGCTTTGAGGATCGTTTCGATCGCCCGCACGTCCGGATGGGTGACTTCCCCACAGTCAAAGGCGTGATGGGCGATGCTCATCAGGTTTGCCATCTCAATCATGCGTGCGCCGTAGGCACCGTTGCTGACGATCAACACCTTATCCCGTGGGCCGAGCGTGCTGCCCAGCACGGCTTCCACGGCGAAGCTGCCGCTACCTTGCAGTAAAACGGAGGTGTAACCCTCAGACGCTGTTGCCAGTGCGGTTAGCTGCTGGCGGATCTGCTCCACCACGCCGATATTGTAGTCATCATCCCAGGTACAGCTATCGAACAGCATCGCTTCTTTCACCGTGCGTGAGGTGGTCAGCGGGCCAGGGGTCAGCAGCAGATAGTTACGCGAAGTCATGTTATTTACCTTTGGTCTATACCAGATTTGCATTTATCATGACGATCTTTCCCGCAATGGGTCAAAGGGAAAATGGCGCTGCAACAAAAAATTCATCTGCGTCTGTATAATAGCGGCAGGAAAAATGGAAGCGAGCAAGCATGAAATCTGTCCCGGGCGATATCCCGCAGTACCTGTTGATCAAGGCGCAGCTTCAGGCACGTATCCAGAGCGGTGCGCTGAAAAGCGGCGATAAGCTGCCATCTGAACGTGAGCTGTGTGCGATCTTCAACACCACACGCATTACGATCCGCGAAAGTCTGGCACAGCTGGAGGCCAGCGGGCTTGTCTGGCGCGCCGATCGCCGCGGCTGGTTTGTGACGCCAGACCGTCTGTGGCTGGATCCAACCCAGAACACCAACTTCCATAAGCTGTGCCGCGAGCAGGGCAGAGAGCCGAAAACCGCCCTGCTGAGCGGCGTGTTGACCACCGTACCGGTAGAGGTGATGGAGCCGCTGCAGTTGCAGCCGTTTGACCAAATCTATCTGCTGACCCGCCTGCGCTATGCCGATGGCCGCGCCGTTTGCTATTGCGAAAACCACTGCCTGCCCGCCCGCGTGCCTGAGCTGTTGCAGTATGACCTCAACGGTAGCCTGACCGAGGTGTATGAATCGCGCTACAACCTTGTCTATACCAGTATGCATTTGTCGTTCTACCCTACCGCGATGCCGGTCCAGGCCGCACAGGCGCTGGGGGTAATGGAAGGGCGTCCGGCGCTGCTGCTGCGTCGTCTGAACTACGATCAGCACGGTCGCGTGCTCGATCTGGACATCGAATACTGGCGTCATGACAGCCTGCGTATTGAGGTGGATACCCACTAGCCGCTTGCCGATGGCGGCGTAAATGCCTTTAACGGCGCCGCCCGTCGGTCGGATCAGCGTAGCGCCACCCGGTATTCCACAGATTCACACCTCTTTCATCGTTTTGTCATAAAAGCCGTTTAGCGTAAAACAAATCTGGTATAGGCCAGAAAAATGAAATGTACGCTATGAGGCTATTACGATGAAACTTTCCCGACTTGCCCTGTTGTCTGTTTTTGCCCTCGCCAGCGCCCCCTCCTGGGCGGGATCCGTGGTCACCGTTTATTCCATCGACGGGCTACACGATGGCGATAACAGCTGGTATCAGGCGCAGTTTGACGCATTCACCAAAGCGACCGGCATTGCCGTGCGCTACGTGGAAGGCGGCGGTGGCGTAGTGGTGGAGCGTCTGGCGAAAGAGCGCACCAATCCACAGGCGGATGTCCTGGTAACCGCGCCGCCGTTCATTCAGCGTGCCGCCGCCGGGAAGCTGCTGGCGAACTTTAAAACCGACGCCGCCGCCGCGATCCCGGACGCCAATGATTTCTACTCTCCGCTGGTGAAGAACTACCTGAGCTTTATCTACAACGGCAAGCTGCTGAAAACCGCCCCAGCCAGCTGGCAGGATCTGCTGGACGGTAAATTCAAAAACAAACTCCAGTACTCCACGCCGGGACAGGCTGCTGACGGTACGGCGGTGATGTTGCAGGCTTTCCACAGCTTCGGCGGCAAAGAGGCGGGATTTGACTATCTGGGTAAACTGCAAGCCAACAACGTTGGGCCATCCGCTTCCACCGGCAAACTGACCGCGCTGGTGAATAAAGGCGAGCTGTATGTGGCTAACGGCGATCTACAGATGAACCTGGCACAGATGGAACGTAATCCAAACGTGAAGATCTTCTGGCCTGCCAATGAGAAAGGCGAGCGCAGCGCGCTGGCAATCCCGTACGTGATTGGCCTGGTCCAGGGGGCGCCGGAGAGTGAAAACGGTAAGAAACTGATTAATTTTCTGCTCAGTAAAGAGGCGCAAACCAGCGTCAGCGCACTCTCCTGGGGGATGCCGGTGCGTAGCGACGTGACGCCGGACGACGCCCACTACAAGGCGGCGACCGCCGCGCTGGAAGGCGTGCAGAGCTGGCAGCCGAACTGGGACGAGGTGGCGACATCGCTGTCTGCGGATATCTCCCGCTGGCATAACGTGACCGAAAGCGAGTAAGCCTGATGCTGATGAAATCGACCGTCGTTCAGTCCCCTGCGATGCAGGGGACATCGGGGATTGTCCTCGACTCGCTGCGCGTGGCGTATCACGGCAACGTGGTGCTGAAACCGCTCTCCTTGACCATCGAACCCGGCGAGGTTCTGGCGCTGATCGGCCCTTCCGGCTCCGGGAAAACCACGGTGCTGCGTGCGGTGGCGGGCTTTGTTCAGCCAGCGGGGGGGCGCATACTTATTGGTGATACGGACGTCACTCATTTGCCGCCCTACAAACGCGGGCTGGCGATGGTAGTGCAGAACTACGCGCTGTTCCCACATCTCAAAGTGGAGGATAACGTCGCCTTCGGCCTGCGTGCGCAGAAACAGCCAAAAGCGCTGATTAAGGATCGCGTGACCGAAGCTCTGAAAATTGTCGGTATGAGCGACTATGCCACCCGCTACCCTCACCAGCTTTCCGGCGGTCAGCAGCAGCGCGTGGCGATTGCCCGTGCCATTGCCGTGCGCCCGCGCGTGCTGCTGCTCGATGAGCCGCTCTCAGCACTGGATGCGCAAATCCGCCATAACATGGTGGAGGAAATTGGCCGGTTGCACCGCGAACTGCCAGAACTCACTATTCTTTATGTCACTCACGATCAGACGGAAGCGCTGACCCTGGCGGACAAAATTGGCATCATGAAGGACGGCTCGATGATTGCGCACGGTGAAACCCGCACGCTGTACCGGCATCCACCCAATCGCTTTGCCGCTGAGTTTTTAGGCCGCGCCAATATTCTCTCCGCGACCGCGCTGGGGATCACGGATACTCCGGGGCTGGTGGACGTGAGCTGCGGCGGTGCGGTGATCCGCGCTTTCAGCCAGGGCAGCCATCATGGTTATAACAAGCTGCTGTGTATTCGCCCGCAGCATCTGAGCCTGGCGCCGCGCTCGGCGGGGAGCAACCGCCTTAACGCTACGCTGCAATCGGTACACTGGCAGGGTGACTTAACTCATCTGCTGTGCGATGTGGCGGGGGAGGCGGTGCGCATCGTCATGACGCACGTGGATCCGCTGCCACAGCCGGGTGATAAGCTGGCGCTGTGGTTCGAGCCTGATGACGCGGTTCTGATCGAGGTATAACGATGTCGCTCTCTCAGACCGTGGAAAAGTCCACCCTCAATCTGCGTCCGTTCCTGTGGCTGCTCATGCCGCTGCTGGTGCTGGCGACGCTGTTCTTATGGCCCTTATCGCTTATTGTCGACCAGGCGCTGCGTGATACCAGCGGTCATATCGGGCTGGAGACTTTCTGGCAGGTGGTTGAATCTAAGCGTTTTATCGGCGCGCTGATTAACACCCTGCAAATTGCCTTCTTCGCCACCGCGGGTTGTCTGCTGCTGGGTAGCGTTATGTCGTTGATTCTGGTGTTTATCCCTTTTCCGGGCAGCGAGCTGATTAGTCGGGTGGTGGATACCTTTATCGCGCTGCCGACCTTTCTGATTACGCTGGCATTCACCTTTATCTATGGCTCGGCGGGGCTGCTCAACGGCACGCTGATGAGCCTGTTTGCCTTCGGGCTGCAGCCGGTTGATTTCCTCTACTCCATGCAGGGCGTGATTCTGGCGGAGATAACCGTGTTCACGCCGCTGGTGATGCGCCCGCTGATGGCGGCACTACGACAAATTGATCAAAGCCAGCTGGAGGCGGCCAGCATTCTTGGCGCCCGCCCGCTGCGGGTGATCGCTCAGGTCATTTTCCCGGCAGCGCTGCCAGCGCTGATGGCGGGCGGCAGTCTGTGCCTGCTGCTCACCACCAACGAGTTCGGCATTGTATTGTTTATCGGTGCGAAAGGGGTCAATACATTGCCGATGATGGTGTACAGCAAAGCGATTCTGGAGTCCGACTACAGCGTCGCCTGCACGATCGCGCTGATTAACATTGTGCTGTCGCTGGGGCTGTTCTCCCTGTATCGCCTGGCGGCATCGCGCACCGGCGTAAGGAGCTAACCATGTTGATTTGGTCACGTAAAGGGCGTGCCGCTGCGGGGATCGTCGCCACCACGTTGTTTGCCGTCTTTTTCTTCCTGCCGTTGGCGGTGATTTTGATGTCGAGCCTCAGCCAGCAGTGGAACGGGATCCTGCCGAGCGGCTTCACGCTAAACCACTTTGTGAACGCCCTGCACGGTGCGGCATGGGATGCGCTGTTAGCCAGTCTGGCTATCGGTTTTTGCGCCAGCCTGTTTGCCCTGCTGTGCGGCTTATGGGCGGCGCTGGCGCTGCGGGAATACAGTGTAAAAGCGCAAAAATGGCTAAGTATGGCGTTCTATCTGCCGAGTGCCATCCCGTCGGTTTCTGTGGGGCTTGGGATTCTGGTGGCCTTCAGCCAGGGGCCGCTGCAAATGAACGGCACGCTGTGGATTGTCCTGACGGCGCATTTCGTACTGATTTCTGCGTTTACCTTCAGCAACGTTTCAACGGGGCTGGCGCGGATCTCTGCGGATATTGAAAACGTCGCCTCAAGCCTCGGCGCATCGCCGTGGTATCGACTGCGTCACGTGACGCTGCCGCTGCTGATGCCGTGGATGGTTTCCGCGCTGGCGCTGAGCCTGTCGCTCTCGATGGGGGAGCTGGGGGCGACGATGATGATCTATCCGCCGGGCTGGACCACGCTGCCGGTCGCCATCTTTAGCCTGACCGATCGCGGTAATATTGCCGATGGCGCGGCGCTGACTATTGTGCTGGTGGGCGTGACGCTGCTGTTGATGATGAAGCTGGAGCGGGTTGCGAAGAGGCTGGGACAAGCCTGAAATGCCGGATGGCATCGCCATCCGGCAATAAGATTTATTTAATCAAAGCCGTTATTCTCGGCGGTCTTCGCAAACCATTCGCCGCTCTTTTTCACCGTCCGGTTTTGTGTTTCTAAATCCAGCTGCACGAAGCCGTAGCGGTTTTTATAACCATTGAGCCATGACCAGTTATCGATAAAGGTCCACATGTGGTAGCCAAGACAGTTACAGCCTTCGCTGATGCCTTTATGTAACCATTCAAGGTGTTCAGAGATGAATTCAATACGATAGCTGTCGTTAACCTGGCCATCCTGAATAAAACGCTGTTCGTTCTCAACGCCCATCCCGTTTTCGGAGATAAAGCAGCGCGGGTTACCGTAATTATCGCGCAGGTTCGTGATGATGTCGTAAATCCCCGGCTCATAGATTTCCCAGCCACGATAAGGGTTCATTTTACGTCCCGGCATTTCGTAATAATCAAACAACCACTCCGGCATAAACGGCGCGTCCGGGTTGACCGCCGCGTCGCGGCATTTCACCCGGCGCGGTTGATAGTAGTTAATGCCCAGCAGATCGATTTTACCGTCGGCAATCAGCTGTTTATCGGCAGGTTCACTGGCCGGGAGCTGATCGTACTCTTTCAGCAGTTCCACCAGATCCGTCGGATATTCACCTTTCAGTACCGGATCGAGAAAGCTGCGGTTAAACAGCAGATCCGCATGGTGCGCGGCTTTAATATCTGCCGGATGCTGCGATCGCGGGTAAGAGGGCGTCAGATTCAGGATCACGCCGATTTCTCCCCCGTAGTTCCCTGCGTGATAAGCTTTTACCGCCGTCGAATGCGCCAGTACGGTGTGATACGCCACGGTGGCAGCGCGTTTGAAATCCACCACATTGGGATAATGGAAGTCATACAAATAGCCCCCTTCCACCGGGACCACTGGTTCGTTGAAGGTAAACCAGTGCTTCACCCGATCGCCGAACAACGCAAAACACGTTTGCGCGTAGCGGCCAAAGGCTTCCACGACTTCGCGGTTTTCCCAGCCGCCCTTTTCCTGCATGACCATTGGCATATCAAAGTGGAACAGGGTGATAAATGGCGTAATGCCCTGCGCGAGTAGCTCATCAATGACGTTGTTATAGAATGTCACCGCTTCGGGATTAACGTCACCTGTACCGTCAGGGATCAGACGTGACCAGCTTATTGAGGTGCGAAAACTGTTGTGCTTTAACTGCCTGAGCAGGGCGATATCCTGCTTCCAGTGGCGGTAAAACGTTGAGGTATTGGCCGGTCCAACCCCCTGATGAAAACGACCTGGCTGGCGTTCGAACCACACATCCCATGTGGTCTGGCTTTTGCCGCCATGCAGACTGTCCCCTTCGGTTTGCAAAGCGGAACAGGCGCTGCCCCACCAGAAGTTTTCAGGAAAACGGTATCGCATTATTGTTGCTCCTTTAGGATTCATTTGTTCTGGCAATAATACGTTTTTTTGTACGACAGAAACCGGTTACAGTACTCATTTTTCAATATGATAGCTACATATCCGGACATTCCACTTTGCCGAGCGCTTCCCAGTAGTTGTGTTGATTATTCCTCTTCATCGCCACAATTGCCTCGCGAATATGTTGCGCGTTATTTTTATCTGACATGATCACCTTTTCCCATGCTTCGTCTGAGAGCGCGGCCTGCGGCGTACAAATCTTGCGTAACTCCTTCAACACGGTGTTTTTTTCCTGCGCGCCATAAGGGACGTCGGCTTGCGCAATGGCTGAGAGTGTAAGAAGAGGGGCAAAAAGCAGCAGAGCGGATCGTTTCATGGTAATAATCCTTATTGCTGATGAACGTTATCTCAAGAGTAAGTGTATACAGCACACGACTCACTCAGCAGTCCGTGTTAACGACAAAGCCAGTTTCAGCCAGAAGTTGTAGTTTTTTCAGGGGAATAAAATGCAGCTACAGATAACCGATAGCATTACCGATGCAGATCAAACCGCGCTCCTTACCGGGTTGCGGGCTTACAACCTGCAGTTTATAAAAACGTCAAATTTCGGCGATCTTGCCGTGTACTGGCGTGACGATCGGGGTGAAATTCAGGGGGGGCTAATTGCTAAAGTCAAAGGTGACTGGCTGTGCATCGAATATTTGTGGATGCACGAGTCTTTGCGAAAAGGCGGCTATGGAGGCCGGTTGATTCAGGCCGCGGAGAAAACCGCGCAGGAACGCGGCTGCCTGCATGCACAGGTGGATACCATGAGCTTCCAGGCGTTACCGTTTTATCAGAAGAACGGCTACCAGCTGAAATTGACGCTGCCAGGCTTCCCGGAGCAGGGCGCCTCCCGCCACTATTTGACGAAAACATTTTGATGACCGGAAGCTTCGTGCGCGGTGTCTGGAAGTCTCCTCTCTTTCTCGCGTAGCAGAATGGTGTATTCCGGGAGAACGGGAGCGGCTGACGTGCGGACTTTGCGTATTCAAACGACCTGTGTCAATGACACCGGTGGGCCTGGCTGTTAGTCAGAGAGGGTTACGCGGAGCACCATACCCAGGTCCGGTCACCGTCGCCCGCTCCACCCGGTATAAAGGCATAAATCCTGTTATGCCTTTTTCTTCTTACTGATACCTTTTCGTTTTTTAAATCGCACCGGCCTTCCCGCTATAGTCATTTCTTTACCCATCAGGCGGTTATTTCAAAAGGATGACAATGTGAAATTGACGATACCTCATTTACGGACAGGGGCGGCTGTGCTGCTGGCGGGATTACTGCTGGCAGGCTGCGATCAGCAAAGTAGCAATGCGAAGCACATCAAAGTTGGCGTGATTAACGGCGCCGAGCAGGATGTGGCGGAGGTTGCCAAAAAAGTCGCCAAAGAGAAATACGATCTCGACGTCGAACTGGTGGGTTTTAGCGGTTCGCTACTGCCCAATGACGCCACCGATCACGGCGAACTGGATGCCAACGTTTTCCAGCATCGCCCGTTCCTTGAACAGGATAACAAAGCGCATCACTACAAGCTGGTGGCGGTGGGCAATACGTTTGTCTTCCCGATGGCGGGTTATTCAAAAAAAATCAAAACCGTTGAGCAACTGAAAGAGGGGGCAACGGTGGCGATTCCGAACGATCCGACCAACCTCGGCCGCGCTCTTCTGCTGTTGCAAAAAGAGAAGCTTATCACCCTGAAAGAGGGGAAAGGGTTGCTGCCGACAGCGCTGGATATTGCCGATAACCCACGTCATTTGCAGATTATGGAGCTGGAGGGCGCGCAGCTGCCGCGCGTGCTGGATGACCCGAAAGTCGATGTGGCGATTATCAGCACCACTTATATTCAGCAAACCGGGTTATCTCCGGTTCACGACAGCGTGTTTATCGAAGATAAAAACTCTCCGTACGTCAATATTCTGGTCGCACGGGAAGACAACAAGGACGCTGACAACGTAAAAGCGTTTCTGCAATCCTATCAGTCACCGGAAGTTGCGAAAGCGGCAGAGACTATCTTCAATGGCGGCGGAGTGCCGGGCTGGTAAGTGATAACGCGTTAAGATAAATGAAATTTATCGCCAGAAAATGCTTTCTGGCGATAATCCACGGTCGGTTTCTTTCCTCAAAACAATAACTGAGAGATTTTCCACCTTTTTATCCGTTCAGAGTTTTCAACACACCTTCCTCTTTCACTCTTTATTGTGCTCAAGAAACCCGTTTCTGATAGTCAATTGTCCTTTTTTGTAAGGTTTAATGGGGTAATGTGTAGATTTTTATACTGAGAAAAGGTGAGGGATTAAAAGAAAAGATCGTTCCGGTAAAATTCCTGGAAATAGCAGGTTTTGGAACATAACTTTAACAATGATTACCTTTTTATTCTCAATAGGATAATTCTTATGAGTGAATAAAAAAATGTTTCAAATGAAATAATTCTTTTAATATTAACGGATTATAAAGAGTAGTTGAGTCGTATTGTCAGGAATATTCTCATTGCGCAGAACAGGATCTTTTCTGGCTAATAAACCATCAATAACAGGGCTTTTTTGTTTTTTAATTGATATTGATATGATGCTTTTTTGTTGTTTGTGTGTTTTATAACTGTTGCGATTAAGGGTTTTTTTTGTTTGGCATTGATCCATATCAATTTTGACGATTTATGAAATTTTATCTTTTTTTAACTGAACCTGTCTTATAAAAAGCTAGAACTGTTTATATTTTGCATAGTGAATAGCGCAGATGTTATGTAGCACTCGATTTTCCGATAAGTATTTGGATTGATGGGTTTTAGTTGAAAATTCCTAATATTGCGGATGAAGGTTTTGCGTATATCATGTCAATGGAACTGAAATTGGTTATTTAGCGCTCATTTTTGAAAATGAGACCGGGATCGTTTTGCCCTAATAACACGTTCAAGGTGCTGTTCATTTATATCAACCACAAAAGGGAGTTTAATATGCGTAAATATAATTTTGTGTTATCAGCATTAGCGATGGTCGCTACCTCAGCATTTACTGTTTCAGCATTTGCGGCAGATGGCACTATTACAATTAATGGGCAAATTACGGATACAACTTGCACTATTTCTGTCGATGGCGGCAGTAATGATGCAACCGTAACGTTGCCAACCGTCTCTGCATCGACTCTTTCCTCGCCTGGCGCGACGGCAGGTGCGACACCATTTACGATTTCTCTGAGTAACTGCTCAGGTACGTCAATAAATACTGCCAGCACCTATTTTGAACCCGGTGCGTATGTTGATAGTACAACGGGTCGCCTGAACATTGATTCGACAGCCGCTGATGCTGCAACCTTCGTGCAGGTGCAGTTATTAAATGCCGATCGTAACGCGATTGTCGCAGGGGCATCAGCGGCGAATGGTCAGAATGATATTCCTGTCAGTATCGCCTCTGGCAACGGCACGCTGAATTATTTTGCACAATATTATGCAACAGGTACGTCAACAGCGGGTTCCGTAACGACTCAGGTCGATTACACCATGGTTTACGAGTAATAAAGACAGGGGTAGAGACGCCAATCTTTACTCCTGATGATGAGGTGATGAGATGTTAAAGAAATTATTTCCTGGGTTGGTGTTGTTTACTACAGTATTGTTTCCACTCAATGCTCTGGCTGACGTTGTGATTAATGGAACCCGCATTGTATTTAATGCGAAGGATAAAGAATCCGTCGTACAGCTAAAAAACCAGGGGAATAATCCTTATCTTTTACAACTCTGGATAGATGACGGGAATGCTGATGCCAGACCTGGGAATGTAACAGTTCCATTCCTCATCACGCCACCTGTCGTGCGTATTGATCCTGCGAAAGGCCAGGCCGTGCGTATTATGGCAACGAACCCTGCATTGCCGCAGGACAGGGAATCTGTCTTCTGGTTTAACATGCTGGAAATTCCGCCTAAAGCCCAGGCATCGAAGTCCGGGAAAACGCATATGCAGCTGGCATTTCGCACCAGAATAAAAATGTTCTATCGTCCGGATAATTTACAGTCAACGCCATTACAGGCCTATAAAGAACTAAAAATATCCTTACAGGGTAATAATTTAAAGGTTAAAAATGAATCTCCGTATCACGTTACGTTTAGCAAGATCGAGATTCGACAATCAAAAGATTCCACTGTGTTAGCCACGGTAGAAAAATTTCCTCAACGCATGGTGAAGCCGAAAAGTGAAATCATATTCCCTCTTGTGAATAAAAACATGGGGGCGTTAAGGGGAGCATCAGTCTTTTACCGTGTAATAAATGACTTTGGAGGGGAAACAACAAATGAGCAGAAATTACAAAATAGCCCATAATGTTATTTCTTATTCAATGACATTCACTCATATTGCTCAATTTGTTGTTTTATCACTTGTCACTGTTCAGATTGCCTTTGCTGAAAACGAGGAGGTCCAGTTTAATAGCGATTTTTTGCGCTCAGCGATTGATATCAGCGCCTGGTCTAGGGGGAATCCTGTTCCCCAGGGACAATATAATGTCGATCTTTATGTGAACGACAAATGGCGGGGCAGAGGCGACGTTAAATTTGAAAATGATGCAAGCGGCACCGTTGTTGCCAAACCTTGTTTTACGCTAAAGCTGATATCAACGCTGGGTATTGATATTGATAAAATTGACTCTGCAATTCGCCAGGCTCTTAAGGATGAAAGTCGCTGTGTGCGGATGGATGCTATTTCTTCCGATTTGACCGCTAATTTCGACGTTGCCACGCAGCGTATTAATGTCCAGGCACCTCAGGTGTGGTTGCTTCGTCAGGCGCGTGGCTATGTGAATCCAGAGTTATGGGATAACGGTATCCCTGCCGCAACGCTGCAATATGATTACAACGCCTGGCATGCCGAAATGTCCGGCTCTGAATCGTCGTCGTCGCAATATTTAGGCCTGATGGGCGGACTGAACTGGGATGCCTGGCGCTTACGCTATCGCGGTATTTTTAACTGGAATAATGATAAGGGCTGGCATTATGACTCAAACAGCGCTTATCTCGAACGCGGCATTATCCCATTGCGCAGCAAACTGGTTATGGGGGATTCCACGACGGATGGACAGGTGTTCGATAGCGTCGGTTTTCGTGGCGTGATGCTGACTTCTGACGATCGTATGTATGAGGATTCTCAGCGCGGTTATGCGCCTGTCATTAACGGGGTTGCGAATACCAACGCTCTCGTCAGCGTGAGCCAGCGCGGCGTGCGAATTTATCAAACGACGGTTCCACCCGGGCCGTTTCGTATTGACGATCTGTATCCCACCGGAACCGGGGGCGATCTGCTGGTCACGATCAACGAGGCGGACGGGAGCGAACACCGTTTTACCGTGACTTACGCCACCATTGCGGAGCTGCTCCGCCCGGGAACCCGTCGCTATTCGCTGATGGTGGGACGTTACCGGAATACCTCTGTTAATGAAAAACCCCGGATAGCGATGGGAACATTCCGCCACGGTTTTACCAACCTGCTGACCGCTTATACCGGTGCGATGGGTGGGGAGGATTACCAATCGGTTGCCGGTGGGGTCGCGCTCAATACGCCAGTTGGTGCGCTTTCTGCTGACGTAACACATGCGCGTACGACGCTTGCAGATGACAGTAAACGCGAAGGCCAGAGTATTCGTTTTTCTTTTGCCAGGATCCTGCCGGTCATCGATACCAATATCACTCTGGCGAGCTATCGCTATTCCAGTTCCGGCTATTACGATATTGATGACGCGATGCTGATGCGTGATTTAGAGAGAACACATAAAAGTGCTTATTCCGGCAGCGTTAACCGTAAAAATCGGCTGCAGATTAGCGCGACACAGACGATTTCCGACACGTCTGGCAGCATCAATATCAGTGCCAGCACTCAGGATTACTGGAACAAAAGCGGGCGTGATACGGAGTATCAGCTCGGTTATAGCAATGCGTTTAAATGGTTCAACTTCAACCTGAATGCCAGCCGTACCCGCGATCTGGTGAAAGACAAATGGGATAACAAAATAGCGGTGGGTATTTCCTTACCGTTAGGAAATAGTGCGCGTTCGGCTTATCTCAGTACCACGTATGTGCAGGAGAGCGGACATCAGGGACTGCAAAACACCCTCGCCGGAACTTCCGGGGAAAACCGCCAGTACACCTGGAGCGCTTTCGCCAATCAGGATCATTACGACCATAGCAGCAGCAAAACCACCGGTGGGGCCAGCGGAGGCTGGACGTCGCCATGGACCAGTATGGGCGGCAGCTTTTCCGCAGGTCAGGGTTATCAGCAATATGGCATGAATCTCTCCGGGGGGGGGGTTGCCTGGCAAAAGGGGGTCGTGCTGACGCCGGTCATGGGGGACACCATGGCGGTCATCGAAGCGGAACATGCGGCAGGGGCAAGGATCGCAAACAACAACAGTCTCAGCCTTAACAACAAAGGCAATGCTGCGGTGCCTTATCTTTCGCCGTATCGGCAGAACACTATCGAACTCGATCCGAAGGGGTTATCCAACGATATCTCCCTGGACGTTACCAGTCAGAACAGCGTGCCCACCGCCGGGGCCGTGGTGCTGATGAAATACGCCACCGATGTTGGCTACTCGGTGCTTTTCACCCTCCAGCATGTCGGAGAAATATTGCCGTTTGGCGCGGATGTCGTGGACGCGCGCGGTAACACTGTTGGTTATATCGCCCAGGGTGGGCAAAGTTTTGCTCGCGTTAAGGATCTGACCGGCACACTACGCGTGAAATGGGGGAGTGAATCGGATAAGCAGTGCCAGTTTAATTATCGCTTATCAGAGCAGAGAAACGCGGATGTCACTGAATTACGCCGGGCTGATGCGGTATGTCAGCCATTAAGGAGTACAAGATGAAAACTATCGTAACGGGTGTGGTGTTCGCGTTTCTGATGCTGATGGCGATGTGTGGTGCGGCGAGGGCGGACGGAACATGGGTGAACTGCGAACGAACCAAAGGTTACTACCAGTACTTTGATTCCACCGCGATACAGGTAGGCAAAGATGCGGCGGTAGGCGATTTGCTGGGAACCTGGGCGACCTCTTACAACCCAACGGCATGGACCTGCTCGCACCGTACCAACTATCAAAGCTACACCATACCGATGGCTGTGCAGGGCTATCCCCCTTACGCCATATGGGGAACCACGCAGGTGGATGGGCAAACTTACAACGTCTATCACACCGTGGTAAAAACGGGGCTGGGCTATATCGCCCGCTGGCGCTATACGGTAAAAGGACAAACCAGCGACTGGTATCCACTCACCGTTGCGAATGGCGTTTATCAGACGCCATCGCAGTTATTTACGGTGACCGGTGACGGAAGTACGTGGAATCTGGGCGTGGATGTTCAAATCCGCTTTGTCAAAACGGCAACGTCGCTGACTGCCGGTAGCACCTCCGTTTTTGATCCGATGTATATGCGGCATTACCAGACATATGGAGGCAGCACATCCGTCGGCAGCGGTACTTATATGATCGCTGATTTTCTGGCAGGTGGACTGATCATATCCACAACGGGAGGGACGTGTACCACCTCCGATGTGAACGTTAATTTACCGGCGGTGAGTCGGGCTGATTTTAGTGGCGTGGGTTATATTGCAGCACGTACTGACTTTAATCTGAATTTTACGAAATGCCCGGCGGGATTATCGAGCATCCGTTATTTATTTACGCCGACCACAGCCATTATTGATAATACTCATGGTGTATTTGCGCTCGCCAGTAGCTCAACGGCTGGCGGTGTAGGGATCCAGTTGCTGGACAGCCAGGATATCCCACTGTCATTTAATACGGCATATCTCCTCACGGATTACGATCCTACGCAGGATAATGCTAATTACACCGTTCCATTGCGTGCAGGGTTATATCAGACCTCGACAAACGTCTCTTCAGGCGATGTCAGAGGCTCGGTGACCTTCACCCTTGTATATAAATAAAGGAGAGTGCATGAAGAAACTGCTGAAACATGTTCTGAATCACTTTCTGGTTATAATGTTGTCGTCCCCCGTAGCGATGGCGGCAACCTATATCAACCATACCCGTTTGATTATCAATGAGAAAGATCGTGAGGCGTCGTTTACTATTTATAATGAGGGGATAAATCCAGCCTTATTAAAATTGTGGACTGAAAAAGACAATATCTTTGAGCGCCCCGAGGCGATTAAAACACCGTTTATGGTCTTACCGCCCATTTTCCGACTGGAAGGAAAAACATCCCGGGCGGTGCGAATACAGTTTACAGGCGATCGGCATACGCTCCCTGCTGACAGGGAATCGCTGTTCTGGCTGAACACGCTGGAAGTCCCGCCTGTCGCGGATAATAACGGGAGTCGCGGCGCGCTGCAGGTCGCATTCCGTACCCGGGTGAAGCTATTCTGGCGCCCCACGGCACTGGCGAATATCTCCCTTGAGGAGAGTATTAGAAAATTGCACATCTCTTCATCTGACTGTGGCGGGGACCGCTGCTTGTTAGTGAAAAATAACTCGCCTTTGCATGTGACATTAATCAGTTTGACGCTCAACGATGGCGTGGAAATAAAGCAGCTGCCTGATGATGGTCTGTTAGCACCATTGTCAACGAAAACGGTTTTTTTACCACATAACACAAAAGGAAACGGTACTGTCAAAGCATTTTCATGGATTGATGATTATGGCGTAAACAATACCTACAACTACTAACGTGAAGGATACTGCTATGCTTAACTTTAACCCGTCATCCTTACGTTTTAAGTTTATTTATTTAACGAAAAACATCTACGATGGCATTGCTATTCATACTCTTTTTGAAGAGGCGCTGAATGAGTCGGGGCTGAAAACGGTTCTCCAGGAGGATATCCCTTTTCATCTCATCGATAAATACAGTAATTTTATTCCATTTTCATTGCGTTTTAATGCGACGTATCAACAACGTAGCCGTGTACTTGAAAATGATATTATCCTTTCCGTGAAAGGGGAAGAGATAAAAAGACTGAGTTTTAACCATATTCTCTTTTTTGTCGATATGTACAATCCTGACCATACTTCATTTCTTTCGTTCGCCGGACTGAGCGATCCTGAGGTGGTTAAAGAGCGCATTGACGCTTTTATGATGCATTGTGCAGCGGTCATCGGGGGGAATAAAAAGTGCCGTTCCAGCAGCTTCTTGTTTACCCTGCGCGAGCAGCAGATAATCTTCCACTTATTACAGGGGATGTCTGTTAAAGAAATCGCCCTTGAATTAAACGTGAGCGATAAACTGGTTTACCGGGAACGCTGGACGCTGGCGCGAAAACTCATAGACCAACAAAATTGCAGATTATACAAAAGGTTAATCAAAATTAACGCAACGTTATAAATCTTATGAAAGCGGACCAGGCGACGGCTGGTCCACCATTTTTTGTTAGCCTGCTCTGGCGCGACGGCGGGAATCCATTGAAATCAGGATAACCGACGAGAGGATCAGCAGCGTACCGAGCCAGTCCGGCACGGTAAAGGTGATACCTAACAGCAACAGTGAAAGCAGCGCGCTACTGAGCGGCTCAGCACAGCTCAGGATGCTGGCTTTCGGCCCGCCTATCATCTGCGCGCCTTTCAGATACAGGCTGAACGTCAGCGAGGTACCGATGACCACCAGGTAGAAAAACGCCAGAATCAGACTGCCGTTCACCTCAAAGTTTGTACCCTGCTCGGCATAGAAAGGCAGCAGGATCAGGCCACCTGTTAACATACTCCAGCCAACTATCGGCAGCGTACCGTAGCGTGCAATCAGCGTGGAGGGATACGTCGTATAAAACGCGGCGGCAAATGCTGAGGCGATCCCCCAGAACAGCGCGGCGGGAGAAATCGACAGCGACGTCGGGTTACCGTGCGTGACCAGTAAAAAGGTTCCCATCAGCGACGTCAGGATGGCGGTGAATACCAGAATGCCTGGACGGGCTTTACGCACCAGCGAGAACCACGCGACGATGATGGTCGGTGATAAAAATTGCAGTACCGTCGCTGTCGCCGCGTTCGATTTTTCGATAGTGAGCAGGAAGGTCAGTTGCACCGTCAGAGCGCCGGCCACGGAGAAGATCAGTAAACTCAGGGCATCTTTGCGGCTTTTGAAAATTGAAAATACTTTGTCGCCGTGCACAAAGGAGAGCATCAGCAGAATGAGCCCGGCGAATATCAGGCGCGTCATGGTCAGAAACTGCGACGACATCTGGCTTTGCTCCATAATGTACTGCGCACAAACGCCCGAACTCCCCCACAATACGGCAGCAATCAGGACATTCAGCATCCCTTTTCTGGTGGAACCCATTTTTTCCTCAGCATGTTGTTTTGTCTTATTTGTGTGCAGCCATCATATCAGAGATGTCGGGGCGCTGCGGGCGAGGAAACGGAATTTATTGCGACATTGTCATTTTATTGTCATCAACAAAGCCCGTCAGGAAAACCTAAACAAATCGTCACTGAATGTTTTTTTTAACTTTACTCAATTCAATGACCGACTATAATGAGCACAAATTCACACAGGAGTAATACGTTGGACAGTCACCCTTACTTAAATAACAAGGCAAGCTAACGCATTTATTCCTGCGCTGCTTGCCGAAACGGCGGGCAGCAATCACCTCAGACAGTCGATTGCCTCCCAATAAAGTTACAACCGCGCAGTGTCGCGAGGGCAGTCGTTATGTTCATGTTTAAAAATTCTTTATTCCCTCCACCGTCAGCACGACGTTAATCGCTCTTTTGGGCGACAATTTGTCGTGTGCTAAATAAAGCACGTACTTAATTCTTCCAGCAAAAATGGAGGAACGTATGTTGATGTTTCCTTATATCTCAAATTTGCTCGCAGCGATGCTGCTGGGGGCGCTGATTGGTGCGGAAAGACAATGGCGTCAGCGGATGGCTGGCTTGCGAACTAATGCGTTAGTTGCCACCGGTGCGGCGGTTTTTATTCTGAGTTCAATGTCCACATCCCCTGACAGTCCGGGGCGCATTGCGGCGCAGATTGTCTCCGGGATTGGCTTTCTTGGCGCTGGCGTCATTATGCGTGAAGGCATGAATGTGCGCGGCCTGAACACCGCAGCGACGCTGTGGTGCTCCGCGGGCATTGGTGTCTTATGTGGTCTGGGGCAGTTCTGGAATGCGGCGGCGGCCACGTTGATTATCCTGTGCGCCAATATTTTGCTTCGCGAAGCCGCGCAGCGGATTAATCAAATCCCAGGCGCAACAGAAGAAGAAAAACGCTATGTTCTGAAAGTCACCTGCAATGACGATCATGAAAATGCCATTCGCCAGCTGTTACTGAATATAGCGAAAGAGATGACGCTCAGCCTGCACGGACTGGGCTGTGTCTCTGCGGAAGAAAAAGGCCACAAGGAAATTCGCGCCGAGATTATTAGTGACTCCGATAACCGAAAAACACGGGATCTTATTATGTCCAGAATCGGTGGGCATGAAAATATTACTTCAGTTCGCTGGAGTGCACAGGGGAGGTAATCCTTCCCGAACTTCAATACGCTGCGAAGTATCGCATAAGGAGGGAATGATGGATATTCCCATACACATAAAGTAATACCTGCTCTGTAGAGTGAGAAATACATTATGCATAGAGATTTCTGTGCAGGAATAACGACGTCTTAAATTTGGGGATAAATCATGACTGACATGAAAATAGAAAACCGGAAAGTAAACCGGTCTGCGTCAGAAAATGATAAGCAGCATAAAAAAAGCTTTCCGATAGAAACGGAGGCTTTCCACAGCCCGGATCACACGCTGGCGCGCCTGAACAGCAGTCGTCAGGGGCTTACGACAGAAGATGCCCTTGAGCGACTGGATGAATATGGCCGCAATGAAGTGGCGCATGAGCAGGCACCCCCGGCGCTGGTCCAGCTTTTGCAGGCATTCAATAACCCGTTTATCTATGTGCTGATGGCGCTGGCCGCTGTCAGTGTCGTCACCGATTACTGGCTCCCGCTGCGTAACGGTGAAGAGACCGATCTGACCGGGATTATCATCATACTGACGATGGTTAGTCTGAGTGGGTTATTGCGTTTCTGGCAGGAGTTTCGCACGAACAAAGCGGCACATGCGCTGAAATCGATGGTTCGTACCACGGCGACAGTTCTGCGTCGCGGACCGGGCAATATTGGGCCGGTACAAGAAGAGATTCCGATTGAGGAACTGGTACCCGGCGATGTGATTTTTCTCGCTGCTGGCGATCTGGTTCCGGCGGATGTTCGCTTGCTGGAGTCTCGCGATCTGTTCGTCAGCC
Organism: Citrobacter amalonaticus; assembly: GCF_002918555.1. Lineage (GTDB taxonomy): Bacteria > Pseudomonadota > Gammaproteobacteria > Enterobacterales > Enterobacteriaceae > Citrobacter_C > Citrobacter_C amalonaticus_A. The sequence goes on along the minus strand of NZ_PQMB01000005.1, from coordinate 461,616 downwards.
AGTCGATTCTTAGTGGAGAATCGCTGCCGGTTGAGAAATATGACGTGATGGCCAGCGTATCGGGCAAGGACAGCGACCAGCTGCCCACGCCGAATAAGGATAAAAGCCTGCTGGAGATGGGCAACATTTGCCTGATGGGAACGAACGTGACCAGCGGCAGAGCGCAGGCGGTGGTCGTCGCCACCGGTAACCGCACCTGGTTTGGTTCGCTGGCGAAGTCCATCGTCGGCACCCGCACCCAGACTGCGTTCGATCGTGGGGTGAACAGCGTCAGCTGGCTGCTGATTCGCTTTATGCTGGTGATGGTGCCGATTGTTCTGCTCATCAACGGTTTCAGCAAAGGCGACTGGGTAGAGGCCTCGTTGTTTGCACTGGCTGTGGCTGTCGGGCTAACGCCAGAGATGCTGCCGATGATCGTCAGTTCCAACCTGGCGAAAGGCGCTATTGCCATGTCGCGGCGCAAAGTGATCGTAAAGCGTCTGAACGCCATTCAGAACTTTGGCGCGATGGATGTGTTATGCACTGATAAAACCGGCACGCTGACCCAGGACAACATTATCCTCGAACATCATCTCGACGTGAACGGCGGGGAGAGCGACCGGGTGCTGACGCTCGCCTGGCTAAACAGCAACAGCCAGAGCGGTGCGCGTAACCTGATGGACAGAGCGGTACTGCGCTTTGGGGAAGACAAAATTGCGCCCTCTGCGAAAGAGCGCTTCGTGAAGCTCGATGAACTGCCATTCGATTTTGTACGCCGTCGCGTTTCGGTGTCGGTTGAGGATGTGCGGCATGGCGACAAGAGCCTGATCTGCAAAGGTGCTGTCGAAGAGATGTTAATGGTGGCGACCCATCTGCGCGAAGGTGACAAGGTGGTGGCGCTGGATGAAACCCGGCGTGAGCTGCTGTTGGCGAAGACGGAAGATTACAACGCCCAGGGATTCCGGGTGCTACTGGTGGCGACCCGCCAGCTGGATGATTCGGCTTTGACGACCCCGTTAAGCACTGCCGATGAGCAGGGGCTGACGGTAGAAGGAATGCTGACGTTCCTCGATCCACCCAAGGAGAGTGCCGGAAAGGCGATAACGGCGTTGCGCGATAACGGGGTGGCGGTGAAAGTGCTCACTGGCGATAACCCGGTGGTGACCGCGCGCATTTGTCTGGAGGTAGGGATTGATGCACATGACATCCTGACGGGGGCGCAGGTTGAAGTGATGTCGGACAGTGAACTGGCGCGCGAAGTAGAAAAACGTGCGGTATTCGCCAAACTGACCCCGCTACAAAAGTCCCGTATTTTGCAGATGCTGCAGAAAAACGGCCATACCGTTGGTTTTCTTGGTGACGGTATTAACGACGCGCCCGCCCTGCGCGATGCGGACGTAGGGATTTCGGTCGACAGCGCGGCGGATATTGCCAAAGAGTCCTCCGATATTATCCTGCTGGAAAAAGATTTGATGGTGCTCGAAGAGGGGGTGATCAAGGGACGTGAGACTTTCGGTAATATCATCAAGTACCTGAACATGACCGCCAGCTCTAACTTTGGCAATGTCTTCTCGGTTCTGGTGGCGAGCGCCTTCATCCCGTTCCTGCCGATGCTGGCGATTCATTTGCTGATCCAGAACCTGATGTATGACATCTCTCAGCTGTCGCTGCCCTGGGACAAAATGGATAAAGAGTTTCTGCGCAAGCCGCGTAAATGGGATGCCAAAAATATTGGTCGTTTCATGTTGTGGATTGGCCCGACCTCGTCCATTTTCGATATCACCACGTTTGCGCTGATGTGGTATGTCTTTGCGGCGAATAGTGTTGAAGCTCAGGCGCTGTTCCAGTCCGGCTGGTTTATTGAAGGGCTGCTGTCGCAGACGCTGGTCGTGCATATGCTGAGAACGCAGAAGATCCCGTTTATCCAGAGTCGCGCTACGCTACCGGTTCTGCTGACCACGGCGTTGATCATGGCGATCGGTATTTATATCCCGTTCTCGCCGCTCGGTGCGATGGTGGGCCTGGAACCGCTGCCGGTGAGCTACTTCCCGTGGCTGGTGGCAACATTACTGAGCTACTGCCTGGTGGCGCAGGGAATGAAGCGTTTCTACATTAAACGCTTCGGTCAGTGGTTCTGATGATGAACGGGAGGCGCAAAGATGAAACGTTCACCCGACAATGTCATCGCGCTGATCTTCTTACTGATTGGTCTGTTGGTGCTGCTGCTGGCCATCTGGCAAATCATTCTCTGATGAGGTGACGCATGCGAAGACCAGGCCTCGATAAGGTCTTTTTACAGGTGGTGGTTATCGTGGTAATCACCATTCTGCTGACCATCCTGATAAGGTAAAAGGAATTGAAAACGGTATCTCCGGATGCCGTTTTCGCGTGACGTTCTTTTGTCATTAGCACAATTAAAAATTGCGGCTGCCTTTGATGAGATTGCCATCATCATCAATCAGTTCAAACGTAGCTCGCTGTGGCTTCCACTGGGTCGCAACCTCTTTATTGATGGTTTTAGCGCTAAATGGCGAGAGCATCCCCGGCTCGAGGGTTTGCACGCTACCTTCCCCTGTCAGGTTTAATGAACGATAGGTTGCAAAATACGGGGTCGGATTGCTGATTTTTATCGCCAGACTGCCCGGCATTCTCTGTAGCTCAATCTTTTGCTGTTCAACCACCTTATCCGGCGAGGACGACAGGTTTTCCGGGCGGAAAAACAGCTTAAGTTGCAGGCGAACGGCGACTTTTACCGCCGATAAACTGGCGGGTAGTTTTGCCTCTACCGGCGGGATTTCATATATGTTCAGCCAGTATAATGATTCCCGATCGGTTGCCTGGGGCAGGTAAGTAGCCAGCAGCCGGAGATTTTTTTTCTCTTGTGGCTCGAGCCGAAAAACCCCTGGCAGCGGGATAACAGGGACGTTATCTACCGTTTCCGGCGTATTTTTCAGATCGCCATTATCCACCCACGTTTGAACGATTACCGGGTAGTGATTATCGTTAGCCAGCATTAACGAGCGTTCCCGACTGGAGGCGGAAAACACCACGCGTGAGGATTCAATCGTCATCCCGGCTTGACAGATATGACTGAGTACCAGTAGCGGCAGGAGATATTTTCTGAGCTTTTTCATCATTGCACCTGAATGATCACCTGCGCTGTCGCAGTAAACTTGCCTGGGGTAATGGTTTTCCCGGGTAAAGCGGTAAACGTGGCGTTTATTGTTTTCGTGTAGGTGGTGACGCCATCGACCACGTTGCCAGCGGAGGCATCATCCAGTACCGGATACCACCCTGCCGCATTGCTGCCCAATACCGATCCGCTAAGCGTGCTGAGGAGGTTCAGCGCTGAGCCGTTGGTTCGGGTGAACTGAATGCCAACACCGGTGGCGATATTGGGCGAGGTGTTGTAGTTATCTGAAAGCAGATAACTGACGCCGGAGCCTGCGGTACCCAATCCTTCCGAGACGGCGGCAGCGGCATTAGCCGGATTGACCAGAATGCCCATCGCGGTCTGTTTTGCGGCAACGCCGCTGACTAAGGCGGTTACGCCAGTATTTGCCGGACTCCCTGTCTGACAGCTAAAACGGATGGTGACAGGTTTCTGCCGGGTAATGCCTGAAGAAAGCTCAGAGACGGATATCGTCGGGAAAATGACGGTTGGCGTCACGTTTGTCACGGAACAGGTTGCTGAACGGCGGATATTGATACGGTTATACAAGTTGACGGCGCCGGTCCAGGCGCTATACCAGCCGCTATATTGTGAGCACGAGTCGCTGCCGACGGTCAGGGCGGGTGAGAAACCGCCGCCCTGGAAGGCGATGTAGGTGGCTGGCTGTGACTGAGGATAAATACCGGTTGATGACCATCCTCCAGAGCTGTTGCTGAGCCGGAAGAGTTCTACCCTGGTATTGCTGAAATCTTTGGCTTTAACCAGAATCCAGCCTAAAGAATCACGATCGAGATTAACCAGCGGTCTGGATTTCCAGTAACGGCTGTAATACTCGCCAGTTGTCATATTGGTTGCACGCAACGCCATCCCCGTCGCATAGGTCTGATAGCTTTCCGGCAACCCTTTGGTCGAACCAACTTCGTTTTTTCCTGCATAGGTTGCGTCGCCGTTGGTGGCGTAATACTCATATAATTGACCTTCCTCACTGGCAGTACAACGAAACAAAATTTGCTCGCTGTTGTAGGACTGAGCGCCGGATTCCAGGAAGTTAACGATGCCTGACGCGAGCAGAGTCCCATCCGGCTGAAAGGTACTGTTGTTGATGTTGATTACCGTGGGTAATGTTCCGGCGGAGCCTGAAGTGTCGGTGGCGCCATCCCAGCTTGCCGCAGTGCCTTTCCCCGGTTCGGTGTAATAGTTAGAGCTTGAGTTTGTATTGGTACTGGTGATCCGATAGCAGGTGGCCCAGGCAGGCGAAGCCAGTAGCGCACCAGACAGCATGAGAAAAGCGGCGGCGAATATTTTTTTCATGATCTTTTTCCCGTCAGATACCGTTGCATGGCAGGTCAAGCCTGTGCAGCGTTTGCGACAAATCGGTGTTACGTAAGTCGTATTTCAAGAGGCATTGCCCGGACGGCGATTCCCCCCATTTCACACGCAGCGTGCCTTTTTTCGCGGAGGCACGGGCATAGACCTGGTTTCCCTGCCCGACCAAACCAACCACGGCGTTTTTACTGTCGTAAACGTCAGACCCTAACGGGATATTTTCTTCAGGCTTACGCAGGATTTTGATTAACAGGGGATATCCTTCCAGCGTTCTGAAACGCACTTTTACCGCGGCCCCGGCATAAGGCGCTACCCGCTGCTGGTTTTCGGCAAGCTCAGCGCTCTGGTTTTTAATGCCTTTCGAGTCGAGGCTGATATCGTTGTACCTGTAGGGAACCAGCGAAGGGACGATGGCATAGCCAAAGCTGTTGATTTTTGCGCCCATACCATTTTGGACTTCTGCGCCATGCACGCCGTCGGCTTCAACAAGACCGAAAGTATCGCCAAGATAAGGACCGAGCGTGATGCCGCCTGAATGGGCGACCAGAGCGCCGCGTAGGCTTGCGCCGCCCTGGGTATAATCACGGTTGTGTGAGGCGCTACCGCCAATCGTGGCCCAGGGCAGCTGTTTCGTGACGTTTGTGCCTACGGTTGTACCGGTTCCGGCGTTGTCGTAAGCCCCGTTCAGGGTGTAGCTGAGGGTTTGATTTTCCCCCAGCGTACCGGCGAGTGAACTTTGATAATAGGTACTGCGGCTGTCGCCGGATTGATGGCTCATGCCGGAGGTCAGGATAGGTGAACGTGAGCCTTCGCCGAGTGGAACCGAAATCGAAAACATCAGGATATTTTGCGTACTGCCGGAATTGCCTGCGGCATTGTTGCTATTGTCTTGTGAAGTCTGTACACCGTAACGGGTGCTGCCAGTTCGCTGTCTGCTCAACGAGAGGTTGTAGCTGACCGAACGCCAGCTATTCGAATACCCCATCTGATACTGCGTATCGCGACCGCGTCCGTCACGATAATCGCTTGTCGAGCCTGAAACGTAGAGCTGTCCGTAGCTGGACAGCCCTTGGCTCACCGTCAGCACGAACTGATTTTTCTGCTGGTAGGTGCTGGAATTCCAGGTGCCGCTACGATCGTGTGCGTCACGCAAACCCAGCACATCGCTGAGATCGCGATAGCCATCGGTGGAGTAGCGGTAGCCTGCCAGCGCCAGGGTGGTCGCGGTAGGGGCAAATGTACGGCTGTAGGTCGCACCCAGACGCCAACCGTTAAGATTTTCACCCAGAACATCCGCACGTGAATAGACAGCGTCCAGGCCCAGCGCACCTAACTGGTTGGTTAAGACAAAGCCGCCAAGCAGGGACTGGTACCCCTGTGAAATGCGTACGCCGCTATTCGCCGTGATGGCATTGGTTAAACCCGTTTGCCACGTCAGGTCGGCAAAATTTGCGTCACTATCACCAATGTCCCGCACCTGTCCGGCAGAGAAATTAACATGAGAGCGTCCCGGACGCATGGAGTTCGGGACCGCTGAAAATGGCACGGTAAATGACGATACGCGTCCGTCAGCTTCCTGAATTTCAACCACTAAATCCCCCTGATAGCTGGTGGGATAAAGGTCATCAATGATAAATGCGCCCGGAGCGACGGTGGTCTGATAGATTTTACTGCCTGACTGCGACACGGTGACTTTCGCCGTTGTAGAGGCAATACCGCGAATGGTTGGCGCATAGCCTCGCTGAGATTCCGGTAACATGCGATCGTCAGTTTCTAGCTGGATCCCGCGAAAGCCAATACTGCTAAACAGGGTGCCGGAGGTATAGCTGTCGCCCAGCGTCAGCTCACTGCGCAGGGCCATGACAGGTCTCTGAACATAGGTTCGTAGCGGTGTCCAGTGGCTGCTGCCGGGGGCAGAATCGCTGGCGTAGCGATTATAGTTAGCCTGGTGGCGCAGCTGCCACAAACCTAAGTTTAGCCCGGCGTTCAGGCCCAGATAAGTCGATTCTGACGTCTGGCCTGACGCGTCAGTGCGATAGTAGTTCGTATCATAATTCGCGAATGCGACGGTTTCTCCCGCTGACAGATCGCCTGCCGAAACGCTCCCGCGGGGTGTGCGTATCATAAGCGCCTGAGGAATGAATAAATCCAGCCGTAGTCTTGCGAAGTCAAATCGGTTTGACGCACCTTCTATCTGACTCTCCAGCGTTGCGCATTGCGTCGTATTCTCTGTTGCCGTAATGCTCTCCGGCGCGACGCCGCCTTTTACTAATAATTCAGGCGGCAGGCAAGGGGACACGATTCCCTGAGCGTTGGGGGCAAAACTGAGCGATTGCCGGGAATAAAAATTACCGTTAATAAAAATATCGACCTGATACGTCCCGGCAGCAATGCTGTTTGCCTGATTAAATCGGGCGACGATCTGTTGATCTTTCCCGCGACCGACCAGCATGGCATCGTCGAACTGATATTGAATTTCTTCCACGGGTTGAGTTTCAGAATACGCGAAAGGTGGACATAAAATCAGCGCGATGAGTAATTTCTTGATGGGAACCAGACGGCCCGAAATAAGACTGAAATAAACCGGAATTCCAGCAATATTGTTATGCAAAGTTTTAGCATCTGGAATGTACAGCATCCTTTCCTCCAGGAGTTGAAGAAACTCTGCACTCAGAGTTGAATAATTAGTTTTTGAGTGACACTTCGCTGTTCGTATGACCGCCATAGTCATTGACCAACGTAAATTTAACTTTCAGCGGTGTTGACGAAAGTCGACTATTTTTGTTTTTGGCTACCCAACGAGTTTGCGATTTTGGCGGCACCATATTGACGGGAAAAGTGAGCCGCTTTGAACCGGCAATAACGTCCGCATTAATAAAAGACGCATAATAGCCTGAATCATTAATGACGGTGAGTTGCACATTTCCGCCTTCCTCTGTAACGCTAAAGCGAAGCTGATTCGCCACGTTATCAACACTGCCAACGATCGTCTTTGGTCTGTAAAATATTTTATTTCTGTTTCTCAGTACGACGACCATTTGATTTTGCGCGTTGGCCATATTCTTGGGCGGAATTTGTACGGAATTAAGATAAAAGACAGACTCACGATCCTGAGGCAGATTCTTTCCGGTAAAAACAAGACGTACCGATTGACCTGTTTTGGGCTCGATACGAAATAAAGCGGGTACCGCCATAAAAGGGCCATCGGCATTATCTGGCGTGGATGTCGGATTATTTACATCAGACCAGATTTGCATAATATAGGGAATGTTATCATTGTTGGTAAATTGTAATGTCTCAGACTGAGCATCTCCGGGATAAATGACCCTGGTATTGAGCATTACCACACTCGCCATTACCGGCATGGTCATGGCTAAAATAAAAGTAGTGCACAATAGCGTTTTGAGGGATTTGCTTGTCATTGTCATTTCTCATCTATAAATACCCCTTCCATAAACTGGAAGGGGTTTGTTACTTATTGGTAAGACACTGCGTACTGAACGCTGCCCAGTACAGAACCTGGGGTGGAGACGCCTTCCGCATAGTATTCAACAGCGAAGTTATAAGATGCTGAGGTTGCGTTGGCGGCGAGATTCAGGCCAGCGGCTCCAGTCTGACCTGTCAGATCCAACGGCGTAGTTGGCGCGGCAGGATCGATCAGCTGTAATGAAACATTTGTGGCGCTCCCGGTGTTCCCCATACGACCATCACTGGTCAGGTTGTTACCAACAAATACCGTTTTGATTGCGGTTGCAGAGGCGGAAGCCGTACAGCCAGTCAGATCGATGGAGAATGGCGTCTGGCCTGCGGTCACACCAGAAGCGGCCAGAGCAGATTTTGGCACGGTCGGCAGAAGAACCTGAGGCGAGGAGGGATTGCCGTTAATGCTGACTACGCATGTTTGATCGGCGACTTCACCCTGAAAGCGAATAGTATTGTCCGCCATCGCAGAAGTCGAAACAGCAGCAACAGTACAAGCGAGAGCTAGCGTAATTTTTTTCATATCTAATTTTCCTTATTTTTGAATCAGGCGCATAATGATATTATTTGCCTTTGTATAACTACACCTTCCACCACTCTCTCATTAATGCAATGTCTTAATTAAAGAGTCTGCGAAGTCTTTTAATGCATTTGATACGTCTTTGATCGTTAACGCTTCTGATAAAGATTAAATGATTGATATCCGTATCTGATGAGGCTTTTTACTCGGGAATTACTTTTTCAATTAGATTTTCCCTAATAAGCACTCTGTATAACTCACTAATTGTTCTGGCGTTAAACTTCGAATAAATATTAGAACGATGTGTTGATACCGTCTTCACGCTGATAAATAATTGCCCGGCAATTTCAGAGTTATTTTTGCCTTTCATTATTAACTTTAAGATCTCACTCTCTCTGGTTGAGAGAGAAAAATGATGAAATATGTTTTTTTCTTTTCCTCTGTGACTTACATTAAACTCTTTGGTCAGTAAAATATTAAGTTCATGATTTATGATACTGGAGTAGATCTCAAGAGCGTCATTTCTCTTAAGTACAATATCACAAAAAGAGTTATAAAAATAAGCATGATGGTTATAATCCCAGTGACTGCATATCGCCATTGTTTTAACGGGTCGATGAAGCCTTGCTATCCGTTCAATAATCTTTATTTTTTCTGAAAAAAATACGAAATCAAAGTCAAAAATTATCAACGAGCTGCACTTGTTTTTCAACAGACTCGTGAAAACATCGTTTAGCTTCATAACCTCTATAAAAATAAAATTTACACCCCGATAAGCTGGAATACTTCTCATTTCTGATAGTAAGCTATTGAGCGCAAATCTTAGGAGGTTATCTTCACTAAATACAATGAAGTTAATATTTACATCTGACCGATAATGCATCCTGCCACCAGTTATCCGTAACATCATTAATATCCTCACTTCTTAAAGACGATTATCCTATTTTGGTGAAGACTGCGTATATAAGAAAATACCCATTTAATCCAGGAATTATCTTATCAAAATAGGCTGCATATATGAAATTCCTTATGGCGTGCACTATATTAATTTAGTAACCAACTGACTTCTATACATAAAAGGGAAATGTAGTTTCTAATAGATAGAAAATGCTTTATTAACAACGTATTAAAATTTGTGTGGAAATATAAATGGCAAAAGAAGATTTGAACCTACAGTTGTTGCAGATCCTTTGTGCGCTGGTTGAGACAAAAAGCGCTACACTCACATCTATCAGACTCGATCTTGGTAACAGTGCGATAACTTATGCGCTGAATAAGTTGAGAAACGTCTACAATGATCCCCTTATGATACGCAGCAAAAATGGGATGCAGCCGACGCTGTTGGCGCTTGAGCTTTATAGCGTGTTTAAGCCAGCCTTGCTAAGAATCGAAGAGGGAATGAGCATCCGCGGTACAGAATATTTGTTGAAAGAAAGGAAGGGTATTTACATTCGTTGCTCTTCATTCCATGAGTTGATTCTTACATTTCGTCTTTTTGAGAATGAGATTAACCCTCGGCATGCGTATGTTTTTTTATACAATGCCCTGTCGCCAGTTAAAAGGCTTGAGGCGCTTCGTCGCAGACAGGTGGATATCGACATTGGCTCAAAGCTGGAACACGATCAGGCCATTTCTCAATATCCTTTACCTGTCGGTCAACTCATGCTGCTGTGTAAACCTGACCATCCGCGTGTTCATCCGCATATGACGATAAGTGAAATGCGAAAAGAGAAGGTTTTGACTTGCTATATGCCTTCAGAGAATATCTCCAGGGATATAGAATTCAATGAGATTGACCATCAAAGCCAGTTAGACAGACCTTACTTTTCGACATCGATAAGCAATATTCTGACCCTGGTCGCACATACTGAAGCCGTATGCTTAGTGCCGATTCATTTTGCCCGGTTTGCCTGCAACATCTTTAATTTGAAGTCTGTCGAATGTCATCTACCCAATACAAATATTATGCGTTCATTTTACATCCATATTCATCACAGCCAAAAAAATGAACCCGCCTTAAAAGAAATTATCGACCTGATACAAGCATTTGGCCGCGCCAGATAAGAGCGTCGTGTTATGTCGTGAATGCATCTGCAGGCCGCCAGTCGTAACAGTTTTTTACCTCCGGGTGCATCACTTCTTTTCTTCGGTACATATTCGACAGGTCCATGCAAGCAGGAGGGAAGGTTAACCAACGCGATGAGATGCCAGTAGCAAAACTTTCTGCTTTATTGCATGGGTAACGCTACCGTGTTGATACAACGCATCGAAAACCAGGGGTAAATGCATATCGCTTTATGCAAGAAAGAATGCCCGGCCTTCATTCTTAATGTGAACACGGTAGTGCGTAAACATTATGCTGCGCAGGTATGATGAAGCTGTCCAGTTAATTCATAAGGAGATTCAGGCATGTCCACACCACTATTTCGCCAGGCGACATCCGCTGATGTTGATCGTTGTTATGAGATTGAAACTATCGCTTATGAAGGTGATGAGGCCGCGACGCGGGAAAAAATCGCCACGCGTATCGACCTCTACCCGCAAGGGTTTATGTGTATGACGCTGGATGACGCGATCGTCGGCTTTATCAACGCTGGCTGTGCCTGGGAAGTGATCATGTCCGATGAGGCATTTAAGGAGCTGGTGGGGCACGATCCGGCGGCACCGAACGTGGTGATTATGTCGGTAGTGCTGCATCCGGATTTTCAGGGGAAAGGGTATTCTTCTCTGATGATGCAGGCGTTCGTAAATCAGATGAAGGCGCTGAATAAAAAGACGATTCACCTGATGTGTAAAGACCGCCATGTCGATCTCTATGCGCACTTCGGCTACCGTTATATCAAACCGTCAGAATCCGATCACGGTGGTATGGTCTGGCATGAAATGCTGATGACGCTTTAATCGTGCGGTGAATTGTTTGATGGCCGATACAGCGTCGCGTGTTCAATGTCACTGGTTTAATCCGTATGGGATAAATTATTCACCCTCATAAGCACTGCCAAATAGATTTAATGACAGCATCAATACGGTTTCAGAACTCAACGCCTGACGTTGTTGATCCCAAATTACCGTAAACAGGGGCCGTGTCTGCACTATCGACCCCTGTTGTAAAGGTGAGTTGCCCACAACGGTACGGCCGTTGAAGGGATTCATTCGCTGCTCATTCAGCTAAGATGACGGTATTCGTTTATCACCTAATGATATTTGTGACTGTGCATGGATTATCTACGTTAGAAAACGAAGGTAGCAATGATAAATCCAACGCAGACGCCGACAAAGGTAGTGATTAATCCTGGTATCATATAACTGTGATTGAACACGTACTTACCAATTTTTGTCGTCCCGGTAGTATCAAAGGATACCCCGGCAATTAATGTGGCATAGCTTGGAATGAAAAAATAGCCATTAACGGCAGGCCAGGAAGCAACCATCGCATAAGGGGGGAGCCCCAGACCAATTCCCAGAGGGATCAGCAAACGTGTCGTCGCCGCCTGACTTAAGGTGAGTGCGGAGACAAAAAATAAACCAAGCGCAAACATCCAGGGATGAGCTGTCACAATATCCTGGACGTTCGTTTTAATGAACGGCATATTATTTGTAACTAATGTGTCACCCATCCATGCCAAACCAAAAATACAAATTACGCCCATAGTTCCCGCTTTGAAAACAGAGCCAGAAACAATTTTGTCGAGGTCTGGTTTACAGAGCAGAACCATTACGGCAGACACAATAAACATTATTATTTCGATAGTGTGCGTCATGGATAATTTTATGGTTGCACCATCCACTATGAAGTCTGGACGTAATGCAGGAATAGTTCCCATAAGTACAATAATCACTGCCCCTAAAATAAACAATGCGACGGACAGTTTTGCCTTCCCTGAAGGTTCAGGTTGAGTTGCATCCAGTGGTTTGGTTGGTTTGATTAACCCTTGCTGTAAACGGCGCATATACTCAGGATCATCGGCCAGCTCTTTTCCTACCCGACAAGCATAAAAACTACCTGCAATAATCCCAATTAACGTAGCAGGAATACAAATGATCATGATGCTGCCCATACTCACGCCAAAAGGTGCCAGTAACGCAATCAGCGCAGCCATGGCCGCACTGATTGGACTGGCGGTTATCGCTTGCTGAGAAGCAATAACTGAAATTGACATTGGACGCTCCGGGCGCACGCCAGATTCCCGGGCGACTTCAGCGATTACGGGCAAAATACTAAACGCAACATTGCCTGTGCCGGACAAAAAAGTAAATGCATACGCAACCATCGGGGCGACAAAGGAAATTCGATTGGGATTTTTCCTTAATATTTTTTCTGCGATCTTTACTAAGTAATCCATTCCTCCTGATGCTTGTAAGGTGGAGGCAGCAAGAACAACGGCCATAATAATTAGCATAACATCTACTGGTGGCGACGATGGCGGCAGACCAAATATAAAAATCAGTATTCCCAATCCTAAACCTGCGGCCATGCCAATAAATATGCCACCTAATCTGGCACCCAGACATAATGCTAGTAGTACAACTAAAAGCTCAACAAAAAACATAATGGCTTCCTCTTAAAGAGATAAAATAAGATAGCGAGATATAGAGTTGATAAATAGTCGTTCTCTACTTCTGCAGTGAATATCTTCTTTTCAAGAAACTTACTATCTATTAAGACTCGTTATTTTTATTTCGCCATTGATAAATCGCATGAGACATCGCTTCTGGATTAATTATTAGCTGAGGATCCAACAGATAATCTGCATCTTTTGCATTTAGTACACCCAGCTGCAGGACTGCTTCTTTCACTGAAATATGGTGTTCGGAAGCATATTGAGCAACACGGACACCTTCTTCATAACCAAATATGGCTGAGATCATTGTGGATAATGCGAGAGTGTCATTAGCATACTGTGCACATGTGACTTTATTAGCCGTAATACCTTTGATACAACGCTGAGTAAATGCGGGTAGCATATTTGTGAGTAAGGTAAATGATTCAAACAGATTTTTATAGAGCGTGGATGCCCAAACATTAATCTCCAGCTCACCTTGTTCAAATCCCATTGTAATAGCCATATCGTTACCACATATCTGCTGTGCTGTCAGAGAGGCTAATTCAGGGAGTACAGGATTGATTTTTCCTGGCATAATCGAGGAACCGGGGGTCAGAGCCGGTAAGGTTATTTCTGCAAATCCAGCGCGCGGTCCAGAAGAGAGTAATCTCAGGTCTTTCGCTATCTTTGAAATCCCGCAGGCGGCAATTTTTAAGGCACCTGATACCTGTAGATAAAAGTCATCATTCTGCATACCATCAAAAAAATTATCACAGGGGACAACGTCTTCCTGTAGTACGTCAGAAAGATGATGATAAAACGCGTTCTGATAACCTGGGAATGAACCAATTCCAGTACCAACGGCGGTCGCACCGACAATTAATCTAAAACATTCCTGCCGTAAGGTGGTCAGTGCTGTGATTTGCCGTTCAACAAAACGGCTGTAACCTGAAAACTCCTGGCCTAACGTCATGGGCACGGCGTCTTGCAGGCAGGTTCGACCTACTTTGATGATATCCGAAAAGTCTGTCTGTTTTTCATGAAGTGCAGCATACAGGCAACGTATTTCGGCCACCAGTTTGTCTAATGCCGGCGCGATAGCCAGTTTCATAACTGAGGGGATCATATCGTTGGTTGACTGCCCCATATTTACATGAGTATTAGGATGCACGCGATCATAACCTTTATGGCCCGTGAGCCTTTCATTGGCAATATTCGCAATAACCTCGTTCATATTCATATTAACGCATGTAAATCCCCCACCCTGGTACATATCTAACGGAAACTGGGCACGCCAGTCCTCTGTCAGTATTCGGTCGGTGGCATAAATGATAGCATCCTTGATATCGGGTTCCAGCGCACCGACAGCATGATTAGCCAGAGCTGCTGCCTTTTTCATATGAGCTAACCGCTCATGAAGATAGGGGTAATAAATAACGGCGATGCCAGAAATAGCAGAATTTCGCAAAACACGAGCAGTCTGAATACCATAATATACGGAATCAGGTAACTCCATTTCGCCTAAGCAATCATGTTCGGTACGCATTTCAGAACCCTCTTTTAATGCTCTTGCGGATGGTTTATTTTTTAAAATACCCGGCTCTAACTGCCATACCAATAAGGTTACAGATAATACGCCCTGCCGTAATCGACGTGATATTATTCAAATCCTTCCTGGGCGTAATTTCCACAATATCCATACCTACCACTCGACCTTTATTAACCAGACCCTGGATAAGCGTACGCATTTGAGGATATGTAACCCCACCGGGTGCCGGACCATTCACCGCTGGCATAATAGTGGGATCCATACCATCAGCATCAATGGTAATATAATAATTGCCCCCGGCAGGAATACGTTCGAGTACCGCATCCATACCGATACGCTGTAGCTCAATATCAGTAATAAGATGAGCACCATAGGCTAAGGCATCTTCGACCTCCTGAGGACGAGCACTACCTGCAGAACGTAATCCTATTTGATAAATTTCCTGGATGTGCTCCATTTCGGAAGCGCGGCGTATTGGGCTGGAATATCCTTCATGAACGCCGTTAACTTCATCACGCCAGTCAAGATGGGAGTCAATATGGATTAATGTAATCGGTCCTTTATCTTTTAACGCGCGAAAAACGGGAATTGGGATACCATGATCGCCACCAAGAATAATGGGGAGTATATTTGCATCCAGCAGTTTTTTAACAGCCTGCTCCGCCAATTGATAATGTGCTGATATGTTCTTAGGATCGCCGGGGATATCACCACAATCAATAATTTTGATATCCTGGTTATCTAACAGCGGACCATTTAATTCAAAATCATAACGTTCTAATCCCCTTAAGGCGCGTTGCCATGCGCGACGGATAGCTGTTGGAGCATTGCTCTGATCGTTGACGACTTCTTCCATTGAGTAGGGATCACCAAATGGAATACCCAATATAGCGATATCAGCATCCAGCTTGCTGAAATCGGTCTCTATGGGCGCATCAAAAAAACTACAAAACTCTTTCTTAGGTGCAACGGTAAGTTTATTTGACATGACAAACACTCCTTTTATGAATACACATTCAGCTTATCAAGGATATTGATGAAATCACGCAGGTTAATTTTTTCTAAATCGCTAATGCGATTAATTTAAATTTGCAATACTGTGATGGATAGCTCATGTTAAGTGCAATTATTATATGAAGTGGGATATGTGTATTGATTCTCATTAAAATAGAGGGGGGGAAATAGCGGTATCAAATTCCAGTCCACCTTTGTCAGCCTGTGTTGGCCTCAGGTAAATGGGCTGACTGTTTCCATAAAGTGTCGAACCTTTTTCAACAATTACCACAACGTGCAGTGTGGGATAGTGATACGATGATCGGTATTGCCCAGTCCGGTTGGTGATTTTTTGATTTGACGATTGAACAGATCGCACCATCTGGGCTAAGTTTTACTCAAAGAGACCGACTATTCAGCGCAGCGGTGTAAAACGAATGGAAAATAAATATGACGATAGATAAAAAATATCTTTTTGTTAAATATATTAACATTTTTATCACTGTTGCTGATGCCAAAAGCATGAAGGTTGCTGCGAAACAGTTAGGCGTAACACCTTCAGCGGTGACACAAAACATTCGTCAGCTTGAAACGCTTATTGATTGTACCTTGTTTGATCGGCAGGAACGCCCACTTACGTTAACCCGAAAAGGGAAAGCATTTTATCAGCAGGCTGTTGATTTTATTATAAATATAAATAATAGAATGGAGGATTTAATCAGCACGATTAAGCAAGATAATGGGTGTATTAAACTACGATTACTGGATAGCCTGACCCCTATCATTTTTCCTATCAGTGAGAAATTGACCGATGAATTTGACTGCTTATCTTTTAGTACAGGGCTTTCATTAAGCGGTGCGATTGCACTCCGGAACTATGAGATTGATGTTGATATCAACATTAATGAACATTATACCAATGATGATTCCATTTTTACCCTTCCTTTAATGAAAGAACATTTTTTGATTGCGACGTCTAAAGATTATCAGGGAGAGAATAAAACATTAGAACAGATTGCTAATGAGCTGACATTTATTGGTTATAGTGATAACAGTCATATAAGAAACCAGGTTAATAAATATCTCAAACATAATAACGTCAATATTAACCCACACTGTAATTATGATACTAATGGCTTACTGTTTAAGTATATGACCAGAGGCCATTGTTGGTGTATTACAACCCCTTTATGTTTGTTTGAACATCTTGATTTAGCTCATAATTTTTCTTTTTACCCTCTTAATCATTGGCCCCCAAGTAGAACAATCGGTGTACATGTCAGAAAACAAGAATCTCACCATGTGGCACATGTTATCAAGCGTATTGTCACTGAAGAGCTAAAAGAGCGCGTTTATCCCACATTACACCAAACAATTCCCTGGCTAAATGAACAATATTTTATGATTATTGATTGATTTGGTTGCCGGATTATTTTAAATAAATCGAAATTTTAATAGACTGGCGAAGGGGAATTTCCGTCCGCTTTTACGCACTTCTTCATTTTTATCGCTGGCGTCAGCTCATTAATGAATAAGTTCGGCAGCGGTATGGCCGGTACGGGCGAAATGCAGCTTGTTCCGGATGGTTTGAAATAACCAGGCGGCCTCTTTTCGTGATGGCTGGTCGTCGGCGGCTAATGCGAATATTTCCCTGGCCCGCAAATAAACCCGGCGCTCACCGGCGCGGATATCGCGGATGCGTTCAGCATCTCATCGGAATAATCAGGCACTGCCAATGTTCCAGCGGGTGGATTTTCAGCCACTCATCACTCATCACTCATCACCCATCACAACGTCTGGGCTGGCATTAACTCAGGGACTCAACAGGTCTGGCTGTCACCACCAGAGTTGTTTCCGTGATGAGATCCAAATCATACATGCGACATATCATAAGAACACGGTGTGATCATATGTTCGTTTGGTGGTAAAATGCTCAACAGAGAGAAGCCTACCCTGACCTGTTCCTGACGGCATACCTCACAACCTCTGTTCTCTTGTTGGAGTAACCGCATCATGACAAACAAACTGTATCCTTCCGCACACATTGCCGAGCTTTTTTATCCACTTGCTAATGATGAAAACGCGATTTTACACATCATCCGTGAAATCGCTGATATAGATTATTATCGTGGCTTTGAAATCGGTATCATTCACCAGCCTAAGATTTCCAGAGCTATCCGCACGCTGGCAGAACAGACCCAGTTAAACGTCACTCAATGGCTGACGTTTGAGCTATTGAAAGACAATCTGAATCTCAGCAGCCTCGATCCGGCGCTGCGTGAAAAATCGATTCTCCGTGCCTGTGAACTGGTCCATTTGGCGGCAGAATGTGGCACAAACAAACTCTCGCTGGTTAGCGGAAGCGATCCCGGAAATACACACCGTGAAGAGGCCAAAAAGGGGTTTGCTGAAGCGCTGGTACGTATTGGGGACGTTGTCGGGCAGTATCACAATATGCTGCTACAAGTTGAGCCACTCGATCGCTTTGCACATAAATGTCAGCTTATTGGGCCCACAGACGAAACCGTAGACTGGATGAAAGCGCTACGACCTGACTGTCCTAAACTGTATCTTGCATGGGACAGCGCTCACGTCGCGCTGAACGAAGAAGATCTCATCGAATCGCTGGCGACAGCGGCCCCGCTTATTTCACAACTTCATCTGGCTAACGCCATTCTCGATCCTCAGGCACAGGGATATGGCGATTATCATATGAAATTTGGTAAGCCGGGATTTCTTACTGCCGGTAAAGCAGCACAGATTATCAGGACCGCATTGAGTCTTAAGCTGCCCGAGGAACTGGGCCCCATTTCACTGGCCATTGAAATGCGCAGCGCCGACCAGGACGACCTGTGGAATAATGAACGGCAGGCCCGGGAGTTCCTGCAAAGCGCCTGGCTTGAAGCACTGGATTAATATAGTCAAGGGGCTAAATCGCCCCTTTTTTATTATGCGTTATGCCAGCATACCTGAATTTGTCGCTTAATCTGGCGAGGTCACCGGTGTCAGCAACGCCTGACTGGCATAAAATGCCGCGATGTTATCCATCACTAATTTCGCCATTGCAGCTCGTGTCGCCTGCGTCGCGCTACCTATATGTGGCGTCACGACCACCTCGTCACGATCGAGCAGCGCCTGCGGAATATGAGGTTCATTGGCAAAAACATCCAGACCAGCACCTCCAATCGTCCCCTGGGTAATCGCTTCAACGAGCGCCTCCTCATCGACAACACTGCCTCTGGCGATATTGATTAAAATCCCTTTAGCACCCAGGGCGGACAGTACGTCATGGTTGATAAGCTTATGGCTTTCCTTGCCTGCGCTGGCGCAAACCATTAGCACATCGCTATTTTTTGCCAGTTCCAGCAAGTTGTCATAATAGGCCACCTCATGACTATCGACAGGATTTTTGTCAAAGCAGGCTATGCTCATGGCAAAGCCTTTCGCCCGGCTGGCAACGGCCCGGCCAATGCGACCGAAACCCACAATGCCCAACCTCCCGCCACTCACCTTGGTTGATGGCGGGTAGGAACCGGATAACCAATTTCCTCGTTCAATAAATTTCTGCGCGCCGTTTATCTTCCTTGATACATTTAACATCAGGGCAATCCCCAGATCGGCAACATCATCAGTGAGGATATCTGGTGTGTTAGTAACCTGAACATTTCGCTCAAATGCAGCGTGAATATCTACACCATCATAACCGACACCAAAAACAGCAATTAACTTTAATTCTGGCAACTGGTTAATCAATGAGGCTGTAACTGTTGATTCACCACTGGCTAATATAACCTGGATTTCTCCGGCAATGTCGCTCAATGCTTTGGCTGACAGTTTACTGTATTCATACACGGTGTGCTCATGCGCTAATGCTTCCGCCAACACCTGCGGTACTTTATCTACTCGTAATATCACTGGCATGACATAATCCTATTTAAATAATCATTTATCGAGATCAAAACCTGGTGTCGGAGCGATTTATTTTTGGAAAGACACTTTCCCATTGCGCATTGGCAATTTATTAAAATTAATGCACAGTGTTCCAACAGTATAGCATCCGGCACAGATGGCAAAATAGACCAACACACTTTCATAGCTACCGGTAGCCTGTAGAATCACCCCGACCAGAATTGGTACCAGAATACCCGCGCAGCTGTTTGCCATATTCATCAACCCACCAACCATACCGACGCGATCTTTTGGCGCCAAAATAGCCGGGAAGCTCCAGTACAAACTGCCGAACATCATAAAGAATGCAGCGATGGAGAGCAGCGTAACGGCAAGCTCAGGATCGGTGACTGTCGCCAGGGCATACAGAACACACAGCCCTACAATACCGGATAAAGAAAGCAAACTTTTTAATGCAACGTTATGGCTGATACCCTTTTTCACCAGGAAATCGACGAAAAATCCGCTAAACAGGCATCCCAGCGTCCCCATGATAAAAATGATAAACGTAGAGTTACCGATAGAGGCCAACTCTAGACCCTGTGCCTGAGCCAGATAGCTCGGTCCCCAGGTCAATAATCCCCAATACACCATACCCCATGAGGCGCGGCCAATCATGATCGCAACCATCGTAACCCAGCTAATCCCTAACCCCTTTGTCGCAATGGAATCATCCTGCCCGCCAGCGCTGTTGGCGTTACCTGCCGCAATGTATTCAATTTCTTGTTGATCTACATGGGGGTGTTCGGAAGGTCTGTCGCGCAGAACCCGCCATGCTACAAAACTTAACAGCATGGTGAAGATACCAACGACCACAAAGGTTATACGCCAGGAGTCCAGTAGAATGATCAGATGTGCAACGATGATACCACCAATTGCCACGCCCAGCGGGCTGCCGGAGTCCATGATCACTGCGCCACGCCCCCTTTCTGAGCGGGTAAGCCAGGTTGAACTCAGTTTTGCACCGCTAGGAGAAACCGGGGCTTCCATCGCCCCCAGACCAATACGGGAAAGGATAAGGCTAATCCCACCTGTTGCCAGACCTATAATTGCCTGAAAAAAGCCCCAACCAAGCAGTGCGCCGGTGATCACTTTACGTGGACCGTAACGGTCTAATAACCATCCTCCTGGCACTTGTAACAGTGCATAGGACCAAAAGAAACTGCTGAGAATTAAACCCTGAGTGGTTGGTGAAAGATCAAATTCCTCTTTTATATAGGGCATCCCGATAGATAGCGTAATACGATCCATCAGGTTGACGGCCAATAAAAAAAACATAGTAGCAAAGATAATCCAACGATAGTTTGTTGGCTTCTTCGCATTTGCTGATGGAGTGAGTGTAGAGTCAGACATAATTAACCTTTATTTTTAAAAATCGTTAAAAAAATAAAACGCAATTAATTTGTTAAACTTAGGTGCTTTATGAACATTGGTAACGTATTTTTTATCTAACTGAACAAAAGAACAGGTGCGTAACTTATGTTACGAACATAACAACATAGTTATTAGAGCCCGTGTGCGACACTAATCACATAATATAGAAATATGCATTGCACTGTTTTTTTCTGGTCGCTGCCAGCTACATACCATTCCGTTTATTGCTGATGTATGAAAAAAATATCTTAATCTGTGACAGGCAAAATTAAATAAGGCCATATTGAAGCCCATTAGAATTTAATTTCACCAGGCCAGGTGTCACATTATTTTATTTATTCATCCTGCAGTTCATATCCGAGCCATTTCTCCAGCATCTCACGTGACTGGATGAGAACCTCCAGACTGCGCAAAGGGTCAACAGGCGAATTACCTCGCACCGGATAGCTGTCGCGCCGACGATGCATACGTAAAGGGATTTCCAGGCTACAAGGAATTGAGAGTGCCGCCAGCTCTTTTAGCATAGGCACATAGTTTAATTGCCCATATCCCATTGGCGTAAAATGAACCTCACCATCGCACACCTGAAGATCTTTCAGATGACAGTGTTGCGCCCCCGGTAGCATGGCAATTGCCTGTTCGATAGGGTCGGCATCGGGACAAAGTGAAACGATATTACCGGCATCAACGTTGAACGCCACCGACTTACTGCCAACGGCATCCAGTAGTTCAAAGCCATCGTTAGCCAGACGAAAAACGTCATAATTTGGATCGCCACCATTTTCGAGGCAAATCACGCAGCCATTATCATAGGCTACTGACGCAAGCTCCCGCAGGTTAGCGATAATACGCGCCCGATCGGCATTTCTGCCGACACAGGCGTTGATCCATTTTGCCCCAATCATATTAGCGAAGCGGATACGCCGACTGAACTGCTCAACCGCGTCCAGAGCCCCGATGTTCATCGTCGCCCCTAAGGAATGCGTGCGTAGCTGGTGTTTATCCAGTAATTCACGAATATGGAAGGCATTTTTCTCACCAAAAAGCGCGGGTGGCATATCGCCAACATAACCCTGGTTGTAGGCCAGTTCGACATAGCGAAATCCGGCTTGTTTTATCGTCCGAAAGGCAACGTCAGCCTCCAGACCGTCGAACATGGCGGTATTGACACCGATCAAAAGCTTATTCATTCTGATTCCCTCCTTACTTCAGTCACAGGGCAACCAGCGACCGCTGATTGCCTGACAGCGAAATGTTTCCCATTCTGTGGTTGCGCTACAGCAGCGCTTTCGCTCTGGCAATAACGTTCCCGACGGTGAGGCCGAACTCTTCAAACAGCAGCTCCGCCGGGGCAGACTCACCGAAGGTGGTCATGCCGACGATAGCGCCGTTCAGGCCCACGTATTTGAACCAGTAGTCTGCGATACCCGCTTCCACTGCAACGCGTGCGGAAACTGCTTTCGGCAGCACGGACTCGCGGTAAGCCGCATCCTGTTTGTCGAACGCGTCGGTAGACGGCATTGAAACCACACGCGCCTTCACACCTTCGGCAGTCAGTTTGTCCCAGGCAGCCACAGCCAGCTCAACTTCTGAACCGGTCGCGATGAAGATCAGCTCCGGCTGGCCCGCGCAATCTTTCAGCACGTAACCACCGCGCGCGATGTTCGCCAGCTGCGCTTCGGTACGCTCCTGCTGCGCCAGATTCTGACGGGAGAGGATCAGCGCGGTCGGGCCGTCCTGACGCTCCACGCCGTATTTCCATGCAACGGCAGATTCCACCTGGTCACACGGACGCCATGTGCTCATGTTCGGGGTCACACGCAGAGACGCCACCTGCTCCACCGGCTGGTGAGTCGGGCCATCTTCGCCCAGACCGATGGAGTCGTGGGTGTAAACCATCACCTGACGCTGTTTCATCAGCGCGGCCATACGCACCGCGTTACGGGCATATTCCACGAACATCAGGAAGGTAGAGGTGTACGGCAGGAAACCACCGTGCAGGGAGATACCGTTGGCGATCGCGGTCATACCGAATTCGCGCACGCCGTAGTGGATGTAGTTACCGGCAGTATCTTCGTTGATAGCTTTAGAACCAGACCACAGGGTCAGGTTGGACGGCGCCAGGTCAGCGGAGCCACCGAGGAATTCCGGTAGCAGCGGCCCGAACGCTTCGATGGCATTCTGGGACGCTTTACGGCTGGCGATTTTCGCCGGGTTAGCCTGCAGCTTAGCAATGAATTCGTTCGCTTTTGCGTCGAAGTCAGCCGGCATGTCCCCCTTCATACGACGGATGAATTCAGCCGCTTCCTGCGGGAAGGCTTTCGCGTAGGCCGCGAATTTTTCGTTCCACGCGGCTTCTTTTGCCTGACCGGCCTCTTTCGCATCCCACTGCGCATAGATTTCAGACGGGATTTCGAACGGCGCGTATTTCCAGCCCAGCTGTTCGCGGGTCAGCGCAATTTCTGCGTCGCCCAGCGGCGCACCGTGGGAGTCGTGGGTACCCGCTTTGTTCGGGGAACCGAAACCGATGATGGTTTTGCACATCAGCAGGGACGGTTTGTCCGTGACGGCACGCGCTTCTTCCACTGCGCGTTTAATCGCGTCAGCATCATGACCATCCACCCCACGCACCACGTGCCAGCCATAGGCTTCGAAACGCTTCGCGGTATCGTCAGTGAACCAGCCTTCAACGTGGCCATCGATAGAGATGCCGTTGTCATCGTAGAACGCAACCAGTTTACCCAGCTTCAGGGTGCCAGCCAGGGAGCATACCTCGTGAGAGATACCTTCCATCATGCAGCCGTCGCCCATGAACGCCCAGGTGTAGTGGTCAACGATCTCATGGCCCGGCCGGTTGAACTGCGCCGCCAGCGTTTTTTCCGCGATAGCCATACCGACCGCGTTCGCAATGCCCTGACCCAGCGGACCGGTGGTGGTTTCCACACCCGCGGTGTAACCCACTTCCGGGTGACCCGGCGTTCTGGAGTGCAGCTGACGGAAGTTTTGCAGCTCGGACATCGGCAGGTCATAGCCGGTGAGGTGCAGCAGGCTGTAAATCAGCATGGAGCCGTGACCGTTGGACAGCACGAAGCGATCGCGATCGGCCCAGGACGGGTTCTGCGGGTTGTGGTTCAGTGTAACCCACTTCCGGGTGACCCGGCGTTCTGGAGTGCAGCTGACGGAAGTTTTGCAGCTCGGACATCGGCAGGTCATAGCCGGTGAGGTGCAGCAGGCTGTAAATCAGCATGGAGCCGTGACCGTTGGACAGCACGAAGCGATCGCGATCGGCCCAGGACGGGTTCTGCGGGTTGTGGTTCAGGAAATCACGCCACAGGACTTCGGCAATGTCAGCCATACCCATCGGGGCACCCGGGTGACCGGATTTGGCTTTCTGTACTGCGTCCATGCTCAGCGCACGAATAGCATTGGCAAGTTGTTCAGGCGATGGCATTCGCAGTCTCCTGTTTTTCCAGCAGTTCACGCAGCATCGACTCTAACTTCTCCTGATCCTGAGCAAATAAACGGATACCTTCAGCCAGTTTATCGACGGCCATTGGGTCCTGATTATGCAGCCAGTAGAACTCCGCTTCAGTCAGGGGCGACGGCGGTATCTCTCCTGTCAGTGGGGGCACCAACGCCACAGCAAGATCGCCTTCCATCCGACTGAGAGCTTCCAGCAAGGGGGGAGCAATCGTCAGGCGATCGCACCCGGCCAGCGCGATAATCTGCTCCGTTTTACGGAAGCTTGCGCCCATAATCACCGTTGTGTAGCGGTGTTTTTTATAATATTCATAAATGTTGCGCACTGAGATGACGCCCGGATCGTTATGCGGGCTTTCATCTTCCAATAATTGATGTTCTCTATACCAGTCGTAAATACGCCCGACAAACGGTGAAATGAGCCATACTCGCGCTTCGGCACATGCACGAGCCTGGGCAAATGAGAAAAGCAGCGTCAGGTTACAGTGGATACCTTCACGCTCAAGCTCTTCCGCAGCTTTAATGCCCTGCCAGGTCGAGGCGAGCTTAATCAATACACGGGAGCGATCGATCCCAGCCTCTTCATACAGACGAATCAATTTACGCGCTTTTGCAACACACAAACCACGATCGAATGAGAGACGTGCATCCACTTCGGTAGAAACTTTACCCGGTACCTGACTCAGCAATTCCAGACCAATATTCACCGCCAATTTATCACTGGCGTTGATCAGGCGCGTTTGTGCTGTTCCTCCCTGTTCGCAGGCCCAGGTGATAGCCTGCTCAATTAACGGTCGGTAAAGCGGCTGCGCCGCTGCTTTCAAAATCAAGGACGGATTGGTGGTTGCATCTTGCGGATGATACTCACGAATCGCGGTAATATCGCCGCTGTCCGCTACGACGGTGGTGACCTCTTTGAGCTTTTGCAAAATAGTCATCGTGATGACTCCTTTATTCATCATTCTTCTGCCCGGGTCATGCTATCCGGATGAACAAGCGTTTCGTAATAATCAATACGTTTCACCTTCGGCCCGGATCGTCCGGCTTCAAATTCGGCGGCGAGCCAGACGTCGACCAGCATTAACGCCAGTTCATTGCCGACCACGCGTGCGCCCAGGGTCATGATTTGCGCGTTATTACTTTTACGGGCGCGCTCTGCTGAGTAAACGTCATGACACTGCGCCGCACGGACGCCGGGAACTTTATTAGCAACAATCGCCATTCCAATGCCGGTACCACAGCACAGAAGTCCGCGCTCAAAGGTGCCTTCGCGTATAGAAGAGGCCAGGTTGAAGGCGATGTCAGGATACATTTGTTCATTCCCCGCCACATCGTGGCTAAAGTCAACGACCTCAATCTCTTTCTGTTGCAGGTGTTCCTTTATCAAATTTTTAAGCTCAGTGGCGGCGTCATCCGCCCCAATCGCAACTTTCAACATAGTTTTACCTCATGGATTACAGGATCCACATCGAACTTATATCCATTAACCGCTCATGTGATGGACTCTGGCTGGGATTCCTGAGTGCGTCAATGAACAAATGTTCGGTATGTGTTCTTATGTGTGGATATTTAGCAAGAAAATTTGGGCTTAAAAAGAGAGGGTGATCACAGAAAATAGCTTTAATCAGTAAACCAGGACGTTGATCACATATTCATCAGTTGAACATTTGATTGAATCAAACGATCTGCTAGCGTTCATTTGTGATGGCTATATAAAGGCTACGAAATGGCGGCTGGGGTAATAAATGAAAATTATCTGGAGAAGAAAAAATGACCTGGATTTTTAACCGACCGTCAGATTTTGCAAAAGAAATGGTCGCGGGCTTTGTCAGCGCACATGCCTCAATGGTACGGCAGGTTCCTGGGGGCGTGGTACGTAACACGCAAAGTCAGCCTGGCAGTGTGGCTATCGTCATCGGCGGCGGCTCTGGACACTATCCTGCATTTGCCGGGCTGGTAGGTCAGGGACTGGCGCACGGTGCAGCAATGGGCAATCTTTTTGCCTCCCCTTCAGCGCAGCAAATCTGCTCCGTGGCGCGCGCCGCTAACAACGGTGGCGGCGTCCTGCTGATGTATGGCAACTATGCCGGCGACGTGCTTCATTTCGGTCTGGCTTGCGAAAGGTTACGCGCGGAAGGGATTCCCTGTGAGACCATCGCCATCACCGATGATATTTCTAGTGCGCCGCTGAAAGAAAAAGAGAAGCGTCGAGGCGTTGCTGGCGATCTGATCGTATTCAAAATTGCCGCCGCGGCGGCTGAGCGCGGCGATTCACTGGACAGGGTGTTAGCCATTTCCCAACGCGCCAACGAACAAACTCGCTCACTTGGCCTGGCCTTTAGCGGCTGCACCTTTCCTGGCGCGGAACATCCCTTGTTTAGTATTCCAGAAGGAAAAATGGGCTTCGGGATGGGGATTCATGGCGAACCGGGGATCAGTGAACTTGATACGGTTTCATCGAGCGAACTGGCGCAGATGCTGACCAGTGCCTTACTCGAAGAGCGCCCACACACTATTGCCCATACGAAAGGCGCACGGCTGGGCGTTATTGTTAACGGGCTTGGTTCGGTCAAATATGAAGAGCTGTTCGTTTTCTGGCATAACGTACAGCCGCTCCTGCAAGATGCAGGGGTGGTTATTGCCGATGTCCAGATCGGCGAGTTTGTGACAAGTTTCAATATGGCCGGAATGTCGATGACATTCGTGTGGTTTGACAGCGAGCTGGAAGCGTTATGGCTAGCGCCAGCCATGACGCCAGCCTTTAGCCGCGGTTCAATGCTACCGCACGCGCCGCTCGATCCGTTACAGTCAGAACAAAGCCACACGGTAAAAATCCCACAAGGGAGTCCTGCATCGAGAGAAGCGGCCCTTGACGTGATGCAGATGATCGATGCCATGGCACAAACGGTTATTGATAATGCCGAAGAGCTTGGTCGTATTGATGCCGTGGCGGGTGACGGCGACCACGGAATCGGTATGGAACGTGGCGTGGTCGCTGCACGTATCGCCGCGCGAAATGCCCTGGAACAGGGGGCCGGTGCCGGTTCCCTGCTACAATTTGCGGCGGATGCGTGGGCAGATGAAGCCGGTGGCACGTCCGGGGCGATTTGGGGCGTGATACTCAATACGTTGGGGATCACCTTTGGCAACGACGAAAAACCAGATGCGGCAAAGGTTGCACTCGCCGTTACCCAGGCTAGCGCCGGAGTGATGCATTTTGGTAAAGCGAAGCCCGGTGATAAAACGCTCGTCGATGTACTGCTCCCTTTTAGCCTGGCTCTCAGCGCCGCAGCCGACGAAGGTTTATCCCTGACGGATGCCTGGCAAAAAGCTGAGCGGGTTGCCCGGCAGAGTGCAAAAGATACCGCGCAGCTGTTACCCAAGATTGGCCGTGCCCGACCGCTGGCTGAACGCAGCCTGGGCACTCCTGATGCGGGAGCCGTATCGCTGGCAATGATCATCTCTGCCGTAGGCAACTGCATGACCGACAAAATAGAAACGGCACACTCCCAGGAGAATGTATGCCCCGGAATCTGATCCTTGGCGTCAGCCATAAAACCTATTTTGGCTACGCACAAACGCAGGAATGGTGCCAGCAGGTTGCGGAGATAGTGCGCCAGCAGCCGGAAACGCTGAGTGCACAATTACAGTTATTCACCTTTCCCGCCATGCCTGCGGTGGCAGCGGCACTGGAGTGCTTTAATGGAACTACGATGGCTACGGGGGGACAGAATATCTGTGCGGCTCCGCCTGGCGCATGGACCGGCGAAACCAGTGCGACCATGCTACAAGAGATGGGCTGTCGCTACGTCGAACTTGGTCATGCGGAGCGCCGTCGCTATTTTGGTGAAACGACAGAAATCCTCAATCAGAAGATCGATATGGCGCTTACCAGTCATCTCACCCCGGTCATTTGTATTGGCGAAGAGCAACGGTTGAGCGCCACAGATGCTGCTGCGTACGCCATAGGTCAGGTGCAGGAGTTACTGGCGCATCGCACTCAGGATGTCCTGCCGCCGATGATTTTTGCCTGGGAACCACAGTGGGCAATAGGCGCGGCGGAACCCGCCAGCGATGACTACATTCGTCATGTCTGTAAGACATTACGTCAGCATTTGCAGCAGCATTATGGCCAGCAATTGCAGGTTATCTATGGCGGTAGCGCAGGTCCTGGCCTTCTGACCCGCCTGTGGCCAGACGTTGACGGGATTTTTCTTGGTCGTTTTGCACATCACCCTCAGGCCTTTGCGTCAATTCTTGCCGAGGCACAGAACCTCATCACCCGGTAGTCTGCGTGCGCGACGGGAGGTCCTGGCAACCTGTCGCGCTTACCCGCCTGATGTAAAAATATTTCTGATATACTGACAGCAAATGTTCACCCCTTAAACATTAATCTAGTGCGTGGAGAACGTAACCGAATGGATAAATCGAGCGCATCCCAGGAATATGAATTACTCACCGAGATTGCCGTAGCTTATTATTGTGACGAAGTGACGCAGGAGGAGATTGCCAATAAATTTGGCTTTTCCCGTATCAAGGTTGGACGTCTGCTGAAGCGAGCAAAGGAAGAAGGCATTGTCGAGATCAACGTCCGCTATCACCCTATCTTTAGCACGCAACTCGAAAAACAATTGAAAGAACGCTTCCCTGTCAGCCGTGCACTCATTGCCCTCGACCATAACGACGAAGAGGAGCAGCGCCGTCAGGTAGCCACTCTGGTATCCAGCCATCTTAATAACATTTTGAAAGATAATATCGTGGTGGCGGTAGGTCAGGGTCGCAATGTTGCCGCGGTTGCGGAATTTTCAGGCACCATACAGGCGCGAGACTGCCGTTTTCTTTGTGGCATTGGCGGTACTCACCGGCCAGGCGATATTATTAATGCCGATCATATCAGCCGTCTGCTGGCGAAAAAGTTTGGCGGCAGCAGCGAGTCGTTGTATGCCCCGGCCTACGTCGAAAATATGCAATTAAAAGAGTTGCTGCTGCAAAATGGCACCATTAAAGAGACTCTCGATCGTGCTCGTAAGGCGGATATTGCCCTGGTGGGCATCGGCGATATGAATGAAGAAAGCTATATGGTGAAACTGGGGTGGTTCACTCCACAGGAAATTAATGATGCCAGTATTAACCAGGGTGTGATTGGTGATATTGCCGGTTACGATTTTTTCAATTCGCGGGGTGAACATGTTAACACCGTGATGGACAACCGCGTGATTGGTCTGAGCGTTGAAGAATTGAGGCAAATTCCATGCGTCATCGCAATCGCATCGGAAAATACAAAAGCGATGGCAATAATGGGTGCGCTGCGTACCGGGGCAATTGATATAATCGCGACCAGTGCCCGCAATATTCGCACCATTCTCAGTATGAGCCAGTAACAGGGCGGGACTCACCTTAATGCCCGCTTCCGGATGTTATCGCTCATGCAGGCTAAATACCCCGCAGTGCTTGCTGCTGGTGATGTCGGTCACCACTCTGTAGTCGTTGCGGGTCATCACTCCGGTAGCCTTACGTATACGAAGAATATTGATACTGCTCAAAAGCGGGGACTGTGTTTCTGCGCTGAGGCTCTGGCGATCGGTGCGCGCTTGTACTTTTCCACGATAAAATTCACCGCGTCCGCCAGTGAAATTCCGACGTCAATAGGCTGTTCAATCACACCATCGTTAACATCGGCCTAAAAAACGCGGCCCCGGCGGGGATTCAATGCCATGAATACCAGGTTTCGTTTTTCAGAGAACCCGTATGACCCCGCTGAAATTTGGGGGAACCTTCAATTTAATCCATGAACATTAAAATCATCTCTACGATTTTATATATCGTCTGGTGACCAGTTATATAATTTACAATGATGCTGTATGATTTCTATTAATTTTTTAGCGGGCAAGCTTAGTGGGTGATTGCGGAGATATATCAAACCGTATTGCGCGCACGGTAATAACTCTTTGATCTGAAGAGGTACCAGAATATCTCGGAACTCAGGCTGTGCCAGACGAGCCCTGGACAAGATTGTTAAATAATCATCTTTTATAACCATATTGAGAATGCAGACACTGGAGTCAGAGAATATCGGTTTGTTCTTGTTTTTATTGAAGTCAATGATGGATGAGTTATATAAGCTATTGTAATATCCCATGCTGGTTTCAGGAAATAACCACTTAGCATCCTTGAGTTGCTCAAGAGAGGTGCTTTTTACTAAAGGGTGATCCTTTCTTGCTACAATACTGAACGGTGCATCAAATAATAGTTCGACATTATAGTTATTTAATAGCATGTTATCCGATATCGTCCCCACAGCAAATTCCAGCATTCCTTCACGCAGGCAGGGTAATAAAGTTGAGAGTTGAGCCTCTTTTATAATAATCTTAGTGGTATCATTATTTTTTTTGAAGTCCTTGATAACAGAAGAAAGAATGGTAACGGCAAGCAATGATGACATACCAAACGAAACGGTAGATTCAACTTTATTATTAATGCTGATAATATCAATGGTGGCTCTTTCTAATTCCTGAATAATATATAAAGAATACTCAGAGAAAGCTTGTCCTGCTTCAGTTAAAACTATCCCATCATGACTTCTTATCATTAATGCAGCACCTAACGTTTGTTCAAGCTCGCGCATTGAGTATGTTAGTGCTGGCTGGGAAAGATGCATTGATTTTGCAGCTGCATGGATACTTCCATGTTTGACTATTTCATTAAAAATTCTTAATTGTTGCAGCTTGGGCAAATAGCGCATTTCTGGTCCCTTAAATTTTTTTATCATAACAAAGTAAAGATTATTACCAGATATAAACAGCCGAATGATACCTTAATTTTACGGGTGTAGCACAATTTTGTTAGTTTGTTTTTTTTGTTATGCAATTAACTACATTGTAACTTTCAGGTAAACAGGATGGCAGGGCTATGATTGGAATTATAATAGGTATAATCATGATCGTAGTTGTTGGCTACGCGATCATTAAAGGAAAATATGCTCCCATGGTGCTTTTTGCATCGGGGGGGATAATGCTTGTATGTGCTGTTGTTTTTGATACAGGAAATTTTCTACCAAAGAAAGCATTAAATACAGGTAACGAATATCTAAATATCATTGAGTTTGTTCGCTATGCATTTTCGAACTGCCTGGCTGAGTTAGGTTTAATCATCATGGTCATGGTGGGATTTGCCAGTTACATGACACATATCGGTGCCAATGATGCGTTTGTTTCACTAATTATTCGGCCGTTAAAGAAAGTAAAAAGCCCTTATCTGATGTTGTTTTTTGCCTTCCTGCTGGCAAAAGCGATAAGTATGGTGATAACCAGTGCAGTTGGCCTTGGCGTACTGTGTTTGGCTCTGATGGGGCCTGCTTTAATTGCATTAGGTATCAACAAGCTGAGTATAGGTGCTATATGCGCCACGTCAGGCGCTGCGTCATTAGTCCTTGTTGGCGCTTCAACCATGGCTTCTGCCCAGGCTACATCGTTACCGATTCTTGATTATGTTTTTATTTATAAAATTCCTGCCGGTATACCCACTGTGATTGTTATGGGCGTTGCGCATGTTTTCTGGCAGCGCTACCTTGATAAGAAAGAAGGCTGGAATTGTAATGATCATATTGGCGATAGCTTAGTTTTTGATGAAGAGATTAAACGTCCACAAATAAATGCGCCGTTTTTTTATGCACTGTTCCCTTTTTTGCCAATGATTTTTGTTGTCCTGTTCTCCGAGTACGGTATCGAAAGTATTAAGCTGCACATTGCAACAATCATTCTTCTGTCAATCACCATTGCTATGCTGTGTGAGGTGTTGCGCAATAAATTCAAATTCGATGAGGTAGCTTCGGGATTGAAAATCATTCTGCAAGCGATGGGGCGTAGTATGTCAGGGGTGGTTTCTCTGATTATCGCTGCAGGCGTTTTTGCGGAAGGTTTTAAAGCTCTTGGTATGCTTGACGCTATCGTGCATATGGCGAACCAAATTGGGCTGGGTGGTTTTGGTATGTCAGTGATGTTCGTTGTAATTACAACACTGGTAGCCATCATTGCAGGATCAAATGGTGCATCGTTTTATCCACTTATTGAAATGGTACCTTCTGTTGCGAAACAGCTAGGTGTTAATCCAGTCATGTTAGTGTTACCGATGCATCAGGCTTCTACGATTGCCCGACCCTTATCCCCTGTTGCCGGTGTTGTTGTCGCCCTGGCAGGCATGTTAAAAGTTTCACCACTGGAATTGGTTAAGCGTTGCTCTGTTCCGTGTCTATTAGGTCTTATCAGTCATCATCTTTTTGTATTCGTTTTATCATTATGAACTGAATAATTCAGGAGTTCTGTCATGGCTATAGAATCACTACCAGAGTGGACGCTGAACGACGCTTATGTCGACATTGAAAATGAAAAATTTCAGGTTGAGATAAACAAGATTATTGAAATAATTGGCATGTTGAAAATAGCAACATCACAGGGATCTTTACAGAATTCTTTAGAAAATTTATTCCAGATATATGAAGAAGGGTTTGATAAGGTTTCGTCTCTATTAGCCTTTTGTCGCTGTCAATCAAGCATAGACGTTAATGATCAACGAGTCTCTGGGATTCATGTTCGATTGCAGGAGCTACTAAGTAGCCTGGAGCAATTGATGACGCCTGTTTTTAATGCGTTAGTTATGTTACCCGATGATGATATCCGATGGCAGTCACCCTCACTGCGGCACTGGAAGTTTGTCGCGCAGCAAAGAAAGGCGCATTGGTCTTCGTGTTTATCTGAACAACAACAGCGAACTCTTTCTTTGTTAGCTAATAGTAATTTTTATATTTTAAATACACATTATGCTCATATCAATAAATTATTGAGTGTCGAGGTTGTCAACAACTCAGGGGAAATTAAAAAAGTAAATTTATCAGCGTGTCTTGGCATTCTTAAAGGATCGCCTGATGATATTTTGCGTAAGTCTGCTTTTGAAGGCATGAATGAGTTTTATCAGCAGCATTCTGCTTTGTATGCGGATGTTCTAAATCAATTGGCCGGCTTCCGTCTTGCGCAATTTGAATTAGCAGGATGTGATTATATTACGCCGAGCTTGCAACAAAATAGAATAAGCCTGACCGCATTAAACACGATGTTTAGTTGCTTAGAACAACGGGTAGGGGAGATCCGCAAATCCGTGGCTTTGCGCGCAAAATACCTTGGACTGGAAAAATTAAACGTTTATGATTTGTCCGCTCCTGCGCCATTACAAGAAATTAAGAAAATTTCTTATGAAGAAACAATTGATCAAATTTGTAATGCGTTAAGACCGCTTTCACCTGAAATACCTGATTTTATTAAAATGATGCTGGATAACAAATGGTTAGAAGCCAGCGTAAAAGATAATAAAGCAGGAGGGGCGTTTTATACCCGATTCAATCAATTAAAACAGCCCCGGGTTTTTACAACTTATCTTGGTACTTTTGCCCACCAGATTCAACAGGCTCATGAACTAGGTCACGCGTGGCACTATTGGATTATGCGTGAATTACCTTCGATTGAAACTGAATTTCCCATGGCTCTTGCAGAAATTTCAAGCACATTCAATGAAGCTGTTTTGCGTGATTATTTATTGCATCAGGATAAAGGAAGGGATATTACAGGGTCCGTTTTATGGCAAGAGATAAAGAGTGTAGCAAATTTTCTCCTGCATATTCCTGCAAGATATGATTTTGAAATGCAGTTTATGTCACAGAGGAAAAATAAATCACTTAATGACAAACAGATAAATAATATCATGGACAGCGCCTGGTATAAATGGTTCGGTGATACAACGGAAGGTACAGACCGTTATTTATGGGCATCCAAAATGCATTTCTATAAAACTGACCAGTATATTTATAATTATCCATACACCGTAGGATATCTTATCTCACAAGGGTTACTCGTTGAGAGAGAAAAACTTGGTGATAGATTCTTTGAGCATTATCGCGCACTCCTCATGGATACAGGGCGCTTAAGTGTTGACGACCTTATAAAAAAACATTTGGGCTACGATATTTGTTCGCCGATTTTCTGGAACCAATGTATTGATAGGGCTATGTCGCATGTTTCAGCTTTTGAAGAACATTTTTGGGCCTGTCAGAGATAACATGTGTTATGAATAATCATCTCGAATCATTAATTCGGCTACGCCGAACTCTTCATTCACAGCCTGAAAGCGGGTGGACAGAATTTGTTACCACGGCATTTATCGCTGAAAAATTACAGGAGTACGGATTCACTATCTTTCTTGGTGAAGATATCGTTGCTCGTGAATTTATATCCGGTGCCGATAATGAAGAAATAGAAAAGGGTATCCTGCGGGCTCAACAAAAAGATGTTTCTTCAACCCTTCTTAAGCAGATGGCTGGAATCACAGGATGTGTTGGGGTGTTAGAGACTCATCGTCCAGGAAAAACGGTTGCATTACGTTTCGACATTGATGCTGTAGACGTTTCTGAACTAACAACCCCAGATCATTTTCCCTTCCAGGAAGGTTTCCATTCACGCAATCCTGGTTGCATGCATGCTTGCGGTCATGATGGCCACACCGCAGTTGGCCTGATACTCGCTCAATGGATCCATGAAAATCAAGAATCTTTAACGGGACGTTTTAAATTGATTTTTCAGCCTGCAGAAGAAGGAACCCGAGGTGCTAAACCTATGGCTGAAAAAGGAATTGTTGATGACGTTGACTATTTACTTTGTGCACATTTGAGTTTTATAGCATCAAGCGGAGAACTCGTTATCGATCCGCAGCAATTCCTTTCAACCAGAAAATTGAAAGTGATATTTACGGGTAAGTCTGCTCATGCAGGCGCTCAGCCTCACCTTGGGAGAAATGCCCTGGCTGCCGCGTGCCAGGCAACAATACAATTATTAGCCATTCCCCGTCATGGTTCAGGTATCAGCCGTGTCAACGTTGGAGCCTTACACTCCGGGCAGGCAAGTAATGTTATCCCCGAAAGAGCAGAAATGAGGCTTGAAATCAGGGGAGAAACAGATGAAATAAATGCATACATGCATCAGCAAGTTAAGAACATTGTTGCAGGATGCGCATTAAGTTATCAGGTTGAATATAAAATTTCTACTGAAGGACAGGCAAACTCATTATCAAATGATGAGGAGCTTATAAACATATTAGATAAAGTTATAAAAGATGTTCCTGAAATAACATGCCCGGTTCAACAGCGTCGATTTGGAGGAAGTGAAGACGCTACTGTTTTAATCAAACGGGTACAACAAAAAGGCGGCAAAGGTATTTATTTTATTGTTGGAGCAGACAGGACATCAGGCCATCATCAATCTGATTTCGATTTTGATGAAAAAATGATGCTAACAATGTTTAAAGTATATTGCCAAATGATCATGCATTTATCTAAGCGACAGCATTAATTATCACAATAGTTGACTTTTGTTAAGGAAAAACACATGAAAATTAAATTGATGATAGTTTTACTTGCGGGTGCCTCCTCAGCATATTCTGCTGAGGTTTACAATAAAGACGGAAATAAACTTGATTTATACGGTAGCGTGCGTGCCAGACACTATTTCAGCGACAATCAAAGTGTTGATGGCGACAGAACTTACGTCAGGCTCGGGTTTAAAGGTGAAACACAAATAAATAACGACCTCACTGGATTTGGTCGATGGGAATATAACTTCCAGGGGAATAATTCGGAGAGCACTGACTCACAAACCGGAAATAAAACAAGGCTTGCCTTTGCGGGTATTCGATACGCTCAATATGGGTCTATTGATTATGGCCGTAACTGGGGTATCGCTTATGATGTTGCAGCCATAACTGACAAGGCGCCAATATTTGATGAGTTAACATATAGCTCGGCTGACAATTTTATGACAGGCCGTGCCACAGGTGTGTTAACCTGGCGTAATACTGATTTTTTTGATCTGGTTGAAGGACTAAATGTGTCCGCGCAGTACCAGGGACGTAACCAGTCCGGGCGTTCAGCAACCACGTCTAACGGAGATGGGTACGGTTTTTCATTATCCTATGAAATTATAGATAATTTAACCATTTTAAGCGCTTACACTTCATCAAAAAGAACATATGCCCAGCAGCAGCTTAAATGGGCCAAGGGTGACAGGGCTGATATATGGGCAGTTGGCGTTAAATATAATAATGACGGACTCTATCTGGCATCGCTTTTTTCAGAAAGTCATAACCTGAAAAAGATTAGCTCTTCTGGTTATGCCAACAAAGCAATAAGTTATGAGGCTGTTGCCTCCTATTCATTCTCAAACGGCTTGATTCCATACATGGGTTACTTTAAGTCTCGCGGCAGTGATATTGAAGGCGTCGGTAAGGAAGATATTGTTAACTATCTTGATTTCGGCTTGAGTTACTTTCTTAATAAAAACATGAAAGTATATATTGATTATAAAATAAACTTCCTGGACGACGATAATCCTCTTGGCATTGATAGTGATGATAAGCTAGGGGTTGGTCTGACTTATCAATTCTGACAGGGTGCTGGAGCATTTTATCTCTGATTATTTAGATTTGCAGTCTGGACGGGCAAAGCGGTTTGGTATTATCGCTATTCGCATTATATTGTCATGCTCTCCTGGAAATCATGAGTATTTTTGTCGTGATTCATCAATAATTGGCCGCTGCATTATTAACGAGTCACCAGGATAGAACGGTATCCTGAGTGACTCGTTTTGCATTGATTATCAGAAATGCCAAACGGTGAAGGGTGAGCCGATGTACATTATCGAGGGCGATAAAGGCTTTGCATAAATGGTTATAGTTCTTTGCCGGAAGACACGCTGGCATAATTTTTTAACCGACGTTGTTCGCTGGCTCTGCGTTGTCTGTCCATCATGGACGTTTAAATGGATTCACTTAACTGGCTGATAATACTCTGGCTTTTCTGTTCTGGTTTTCCAGAGTGGCTCAGGATGTCCTAAATACTCCCTGCTCTGCCTGCAATACTTTCTACCTGAAAGTCGCGTGATCCCTGATGTGTGTAACCTCTCTACTCAGGGCAAAGTATCATTTATCTTTATTGAACGCTGAAAATCTGAGGATGATTTGAAAAAGCATGTGGTCATGCCCTGCCACGATGACTTTCTGGCGCTCCTCGGTGGCAGGCTGGAAAGTGCGGCTTCAGCCAGCGGCAGGTTGTATTAATTTTCGGACAGGGAAAAGATCGGTTAGGCACCGAAACTGTGGGTGCCGGTACTCTCACCGATCTCCTGTGGCAGACTGATTTTATCAATGAATAACGTTACGTCGTCGGCGAACGCGTTATCAAATTAAAACAATCAGCAAAATCAAACCAATTAACATCACGGGCGCGGTGCGTTTAATCAGCTCGATTGGTGAAACGCCCGCCATTCCGGCGACGACAATCGCTGCCGCTGACAGCGGGGAAGCGGTGCGCCCCAGGTAGCTCGCAAAAGCCGCAGCGGTACCCAGGTTAGTCGGATTCATGCCAAATTCTGCAGCGTGCGGCGTAATGGCTTCATTGAAGGCGTAAGCCGTTGCATCGCCGGAGCCGATCACTACCGCCATCAAAAATGGACCCACCGTACCGCCAAACCGGGCGGCTTCGGGGAAATCAATCAGCGCGCTTTTTGCGGCGTCAATCAATCCTACGGAACCCAGCCCCGCGACAAAAACGCCCGCGCAGATAATAATGCCAAACACGTCGCTGTAAGCTTTGCCCATCCCATCAAAGAAGGCGGGCACCACCTTGCCGGGATGCGTCCGTGTTACCGCCAGTGTGGCTAAAACACCCCACATTACGGCTTGCGGAACGCCCATTTTCAGCCAGCTTATGCCACCAAATGCACCCAGCATCAGCAGTGCGATAGGTACCAGCGGCATTAACGCTGCCAGCACGTTGATCGGACCTTCCTGCGGATCTTCAGTATCCAGGCGGGAATGATAGCCCCTGTGCTCTTTGCGCAAGATGGCGGTTATCGTCATACCGACCATGATGATCAGGCCAAGCCACACAACGGTCATCACGCGATCGCCGATGATATTCATCACATCACCGCCGACGATTTTTGCCACTAGCGCCATGTGCGGGCTGCCAGGATTTAACAAGCTGGCGCCAAAGGTTCCCGCCAGGACGGACGCCGCAGCCATGACCGGATGAATACCGGCTGCCAGCTGGAGAGGGATCATTGTGATCCCCGCAGCGGCGGCGGCACCCGCGGCGCTGGGCAGCGCTAACTGCACAAACGTGGTGAGTAAAATCGTCCCCGGGATGAGGAGAAGGCCGACGTGCTTTAAAGGCGCACTCAACAAGCGGACTAAGTGGCGGTCGCAGCCGGTGAATTTCATCACGGTAGCAAAACCAATAGCCGATAAAATGGCCTGAATAAGCCCTTCAGAAACCATTTTCTGCGCGAAGCTATTCATTGCCTCCATGGGTTCAAGGGAGATCAGGCACATTAACATGCCGGAAAATAGCAGCACGGTACGCGTATCCTGCTTTTTGATCAGCAGAACGATGGTCAGGAGCAGAATGATAACGCCAACAGTTAAGGTAAACATGGAGTTTTCTCGGTGCTATGCCGTTTGAGGACGGTAATAGGAAATATGCTGCGCCGCATCGATCGGCGGCTCCTGGTTTAACCGGTTACGCAGGGCGTCAAACTCCTGCACCCAGTTTTGTCGCCACTGCGCTTTGACATCTTCCGGCTGCCAGCAGGCATCAATGCCGTTCAGCATCAACTGACGCACGCCGTCGAGATCGAAACCAAACTCCTCTACCATTACGCGATAACATTCCGCACCGTTGGTGTTATGCATATGCCAGTCATCGGTCGCAGGGATAATGTTCATCCCCGCCAGCGCCATTTGGCGAATGGGGTGGTTCTGACGCCACTGAGATTTATCCGGCCATTTTTTAAGGTACCAGGTGTTACTGGGTACCACGGTGAAGGGCACGTTTTCGCGTACGCAGCGAGCGGTTAGCTCAGGATTGTCCAGCACGGTGTAGCCATGATCGATACGTTCAAGGTGAATGAGATCCAGGCCAGTTTCTACGTTACGCCAGTGCAAACCGAACTCGGAACAATGTCCCGTCAGGCGCAAGCCGCCGCGCTCAGCTTTGCGATAGGCTTTCCAGAAATGCTCAATTGGGGCGTCATTTTCTTTATAGTCGATGCCAATGCCTGGCACTAATGGATGCGGATATTGCAGCACGGCCTCCACCATAGCCACGGCTTCCTCGGGCGATTTCTCGCGATTAATCGAGGGAATAAACAGGGCGCGGATATCCCACCGTTCGGTCGCTTTCTCCATCGCGCGGCTCATCGCATCGGTGACTTCCGCGTAAGTTAGCGCCGTGTCGGAGGGATTCCAGAACAGCTCCAGGTGGCGAATGCCTGTCGCTGCGGCGTCTTCGGCGACCTCACTGGTAACGCGATAGTAATCTTCGGCGCGGCGTAGCAGAGGATACAAAAAGTTCAGTGCCGCGATGCCGCCTTTAACGACGTGGCTTTCGTGCTGATAGCGACGATAATAGCTTTTGGCTTCCGCCTCCGTGAGCGGAACGCCATACTTCTGTGCCAGCTCCAGCATGGTCGTTAAGCGTACGCCGCCCAACAAATGATAATGGAGATCCACTTTAGGAAATGTCGTGAAGAACTCAGACAAGGTAATCGTTTGCGTAGCCTGCGTCATTAAGGGCGCCCATCAACAAAAAAGTTAGCGCTAATCATAAATAAAGCGTTCGCCACGATGAAATGCTATTCCGGCATAGCCAGATACATTTAGGCACTGCGCCGCGATGCTACAGTGGCGACCAAAATGTTTCTCCCTGAGTGACTCGCTGCGACAAAATATGCCAAAACGCTTCGGCGCGTTGATGTAGCTGTGCCTGGTTGCGGTAGAGACGTATTTGATAGGGGATATTCCATCGACTGCGATCAACGGCGATAAGTTTGCCCTGCTTAAGCTCGTCAGCAATCTGACAATCAGGCAGCCATGCCAGCCCCTTACCGCGTAGCGCCATTTGGCGATGCAAGTCGCACAGCGAAGATTCAAAGACGGGTTCGCAGGCAAACGGCTGCTGCGGCATCAGCCGCTCGACCATACGCGCGCTGTAAGAATCTGCTGAATAGCGCAAATAGGGCACGGGCTGGTGATGGTTTTCATCAGGAGTAAATAATGGCCGTCCTCGATCGTCAGGGGCGCTAACCAGTAGCAGTTCCCCTTTGCCTAACAGCAGGTTGACAAACGGCGGCTGGAGCAGAGCATGGGTGTCAAAGGCCAGCAGGAAATCGCTGGCCCCTTCAATCAAAGATTCCACGGCAAAATCCACCCGCAAAATATTGACAGAGAACGGCGCTGTGTCATCCGTTTGCTCGATTAAATCGAGCAAAAAAGGGGACGAAAGTGAATGCGGTGCGCAGAAACGTACAGGGTTGAGCATCTTCGAGGTCAGGCCATTCATTTTCTGAATGCCTTCCTTCAGTTGGTTCACCATACTGTGCGCGATTAAGCGAAACTGATAACCTGCGGGCGTCAGTATCACCGGCGAGGAACTGCGATCGACCAACTGCTGGCCTACGCTTTCTTCTAATGCGCGGATATGGCGGCCAAATGCCGGCTGAGTGATATTCCGCCGTTGGGCCGCGCGCGAGAAATTACGCAATTCTGCGAGTGTCAAAAAGTCCTCCAGCCAGCCAATGTCCATTTGTGGGTATCCCCTTGTTTATCAAACCATTTAGTCAATCAGAAGGTGTTAATGAGCTACCGGTTATACACAGCAGGAACAATACCCGGCTTAAGCCCAGTGACTTAATTTTGCCGGAACAGGGAGGGCAGAGAAACCGTTAATTGAGGTCGGATCTGACAGTGCAACAGAAGACGTCATGTTTGAGGTGAGCCAGAGGATTTACAGGTCGGGGCGGTCTGCGTGGAAGCGCGTCGGACAGGACGCCATCTTCCGCGCAGAGTCGTACCCGTTATCCCAGTTTAGGTAAGATATTGAATACATTTCCAAACCAGCAAAATATCACCAAAATACCAAATGTTATGACCATGGCCGGAATAAAGCGTCCGCCCCAAACGGTAAAGATCTGGTCAGGGAATTTCTGCCGTGATTTAAGTGCCAGAATAGCAGGGATAATGACCGCCCAGATGGTTGCGCATAGCCCGGCACCGCCAATGCCGTAAATAAATCCATTCGGGAAAATCAGATACAGGAGCGTCGGTGGCAAGAAAGTCAGTAGTACGGTTTTAAAACGGCCTGTGTGCGAGTTATCAAATTTAAATAAATCGGCAAGGAAATCAAACAAGCCCAAAGTGACGCCAAAAAATGAACTGGCGACGGCCAGATTTGAGAATACCAGCAGGCAAAACTCAATCATGCCACTCTGATTAGTCCCCAGGAATGAACTGACCAGGGCGTCAACGTTCCCTCCGGAAGCAATGATTCCTTTGAAGTTTTCGCGAGGAATGTTACCCATCGTACAGTACAACCAGAAGAGATAGATAACCAGGGCAAGAGAGGAACCCAGCACGATACTTTTTATTAATTTATCTTTTTTCTTACCATAGCAGATGATCAGACTGGGAATATTACCGTGAAAACCGAAGGAAGCCAGACATACCGGGATAGCCATAAAAATGTAAGGGAAGTAGGAATGGCTTTCTCCGCTTGCACCACTGGTCCCGCTTAGAATCGAATAGTCAACCTGAAAGAAAAATGAACCAAAGACGATAACAAACGCGAGTATTTTAATGCCGAGAAATAGTGAGGTAATTCTGCTTGCCGCCAGTGAACTAAACCATAGAACCGCAGCGACAAAAAGTGCAGTACAGACTCCGATGATTCTTGGGTTGACGTGCGATCCGGAATGCATGGATAGGGTTTCACTGATGATTGCACCATTGGCTGATATATAGGCATAAGTCAATATATACAGAACAAAAGCGACGGTAATCCCACTGAAAATATTCCATTTATTGCCAATTAAATCTTTGGTGATGGTGTTAAAACTTGAACCTACGGGGTAGTTTAAATTGGCTTCCAGTAACAATAATCCTGAGTGCAACATGGAAAACCAGGATATTATTAATATAAATGCTCCCCAAAAAAACCAGGCGCCGGCGAGATCAACGGGTAATGCAAACATCCCCCCACCGATCACGGTTCCAGCAATAACCATAATGCCCCAAAAGGATGAATGCTTGGTATTGGAATTTTCTTCCATTTTAGCCTCTTATCTGGAGTTGTATACTCTAAATAATTCGAGTTGCAGGAAGGCGGCGACGCAGTGAATCCCCAGGAGCTTACATAAGTAAGTGACTGGGGTGAGCGAGGAAAGCCAACGCATCTGCAACTTGAAGTATGACGAGTATATATCATCATTATTCTGTTTTTATATTAAGGTAAGAGTGATGAATGGCTATATGTTATAGCCATTCATCATGGATGATAAATTATCAGATTTCTTTCAGGCGAGCGGTAAAGTGGCGTAACACTTTAGGCTCATAAGTGAAAGTTAGTCCCTTGATGTTGCTGGCATTTTCTTTCACATGGCTGAAGGCTTCAATAATAAAATCCATATGCGTCTGGGTATAGGTTGCTCGTGGAATAGTTAAACGGAGCAGTTCCGCCGGGCAAGGTAATTGCTCGCCAGTTTTAGGATCTCTACCCAGTAAGAATGAACCAATTTCCACCGCCCGAATACCTGCAACTTTGTATAACTCACACGCCAGTGCCTGCGCCGGGAACTGCTCTGCCGGAATGTGAGGCAGTAACTTTCCTGCATCAACAAAAGCAGCATGTCCCCCAGCCTGTTGGCAGGTCACGCCAATGGCTTCAAGACCATCAACCAGATACTCGATC
This sequence comes from Citrobacter amalonaticus, assembly GCF_002918555.1. GTDB lineage: Bacteria > Pseudomonadota > Gammaproteobacteria > Enterobacterales > Enterobacteriaceae > Citrobacter_C > Citrobacter_C amalonaticus_A. The sequence continues at coordinate 418,413 of NZ_PQMB01000005.1, read as the reverse complement.
TGGGCAATACGATAGGCCAGCCAGTCCTGATTCATGCCATCTTTAAGCCCTACTGCAAGGCGTTCCATGGCTCCGCCTTCCAGACCGCCGTAGGTTGGGAAACCTTCCTGGAGCACACAGAGTGTTCTGCACTCGGTATAAACATCAAAGTAGCTGTCATCCTTTATGCACAGCAATCCGCCCATTGGCACCATCGCGTCCTTTTTCGCTGACATTGCCAGCATATCGGCATATTTATACGACTCGCGAGTGATCTCTTCGATACTCCAGTCCTGATAAGCGGCTTCTCTTTGCTGGATAAAATAGGCGTTTTCAGCGAAGCGAGCGGAATCCATGACGACTGGAATATCGTATTTTTTCGCAATCGTATACATGGCTTTCAGGTTTGCCAGGGAAACAGGTTGACCGCCAGCAGAGTTGCAGGTGATGGTGGCTACAATATAAGGGATGTTATTGGCGCCAACTTCCTGAATACCTTCTTCCAGCTTATCAAGATCAAAATCACCTTTGAAATCGTGACGTACAGATGTGTCAAAGGCTTCTTTAATATAAACATTTCGAACGGTACATCCGTTTATCTGGCTGTGTCCCTGAGTGGTATCGAAGAAATAGTTCGAGAATACGACCATTTTGGCTCTGTCGAGACCCTTTTCCTGCTCACGTTTGCGGATTAAAACCGGAATATAAATCTGCTCGGCTCCCCGTCCCTGGTGGGTCGGAATAGTATACTGGTAGCCAAAAATATTTTTTACCGCATCGGCAAGAGCGTAATAACTCCGGCTTCCACTGTACGCTTCATCTCCCCGTAACATCGCTGCCTGCATATTTTGGGTGACAGCTCCCGTCCCGCTGTCTGTCAACAAATCGATAAAAACATCTTCGCTGTCGAGCAGAAACGGGTTCATCCCAGATTTAATCATTGCATTTTCACGATGCTCTCGTGTTGTACGTTTAACGGGTTCAATAACACGAATACGGAATGGCTCTGGCAAATGTTTGAAGTTATCCATGGTATAATCCTGTATAAAATTTGTATATCACGCTGTCAGCAGTTCACTCACAGTGAATCACCGATGTTATTTGGATGAAGCGATGTTTAATTAAGACGCACTGGTGCTACCTGTATTTCCAGGCGTTATCTTTCTCATGGCAATAATTCAAGCACGTGAGCAGCTAAACCGTGGATATACAGTTGGTGGTCTGAATTATTCAAGGCGTGCAAATCAAAAAAAATTAAATATTTATCTTTTTATTTGCACTGAGGCGTGGGGTTTTAAGGGCGATGGTTTACGATAATGGTATCAATGTTGAACCATTTTGAGGTCATATATGTATTAAATAAGTTAATCATAATATATCAACCTTTATTAAACATGGTAACATCATTCAGCTTTGTGCTTTATTTGTCCATTAGTGTTTAAATTTATTGTGATTACTATCACGATAAATTTTAAATGCAATAATTAATCCTCAGACCGTCAGCGATCTGTTAGCCCTGAGCAACGGCCTGCCTTCGAACTCCGGCCACTTCAATTCTGTGGCATATGATGATCCCTGGACAGGTGTAAAGGGGAAAGTGTTTATCAATTGCACCTTAAGCATGAGATGAGGATGCATGACTCAGAATACACTTTTATAAAATTTATCGAATCCCACGACTTTGCCGTAAACGATAAGGCTGCTATGCAAATTGCAGATATCGCCAAAGATAGCAGAAGCAGCCAACATTGTGCCCGGTCATAAAACACGGGGTGGCGTGCTGAGTCACAGTGACTGGTGGCAATCTCTTTTTCTCAAGATCAGATGGCGTGACAAAGTTGCTGGATCGGCGCGATCACAAATTTTTCGACAGTGATTAAGCCCTGTGAAAATGACAAAATAAAATCATGTATATTCGTTGAACATAGATAATATTAGGAAGCCTTTCCAAAAAATAGCGACCATAACGGGGTGTTCAGTTAAAAAGTGGATTGGAACGATTCAGTTAACAGAATAAGAACATAATTTATACCTGCAGGACATATACATGTAATGATTCAATAGTAACCAGTTACAAGGAAACTAGTATGAATAAAAACGACATGAGTCCTTTGCCCACCAATACCCTTGAGTGGTTTTTTAATCGTAGCAGTATCATTATCTTGCTCGATATCGTTCTGTTTATCGTTCTCTACAACACGCTACCTTATGAACCGAAAGTGGTCATGGGGCTTAGTATGCTCGCTTTCATCGCCGTATTATGGCTGACAGAAGCGCTACACGTTACCGTGACGGCCGTGATGGTTCCTGTCATGGCAGTATTACTGGGGGTATTTAATACTCAGGCAGCGCTAAATAGTTTTGCAAACTCAACGATATTCCTGTTCCTCGGTGGTTTTGCTCTGGCTGCGGCGATGCATGTGCAAGGACTGGATAAAGTCATTGCCGATAAAGTATTAGCGATGGCGAGGGGCAAAATGAGCCTCGCGGTCTTTATGCTGTTTGGCGTTACGGCGTTGCTGTCAATGTGGATCAGTAATACCGCGACAGCCGCAATGATGATGCCGCTGGTATTGGGTATCCTGAGCAAAGTCGATAGAAAAAACAGCCATTCAACCTATGTGTTTGTGCTCCTCGGTATTGCCTACAGCGCCAGTATTGGTGGAATGGCCACCATCGTCGGCAGTCCACCGAATGCGATTGCTGCCGCCGAGGTTGGCCTCTCCTTTTTTGACTGGATGAAGTTTGGTTTCCCGGCGATGCTCATATTACTTCCTGTCGCTATTACTATCCTTTATATTGTGTTCAGGCCGGAACTCAAAGGAACTTTCCAGACTAATACTGAACAAGTCGATTGGGACAAGGGTAAAATAGTGACATTGGCTATTTTTGGCCTTACGGTATTCTTTTGGATCTTCAGTGGGCCAATTAATGACCTGCTGGGAGGTTTTAAATCCTTCGATACCATCGTTGCTTTAAGCGCCATTATATTAGTGAATTTCGCCCGGGTGGTTCACTGGAAGGACATAGAAAAGACGGCTGATTGGGGAGTGTTATTATTATTCGGTGGTGGCATCTGCTTAAGTAATGTGTTGAAAGAGACGGGCACCAGCCTGTTTCTGGCAAACCAGATAAGCGGGATGGTTGCTCATATGGGGATATTTATCATCATCCTGGTGATTGCCACATTCGTGGTATTTTTAACGGAGTTCGCCAGCAATACGGCGAGTGCCGCGTTGTTAATTCCTGTCTTTGCTTCAGTTGCCGAAGCTTTCGGTATGTCGCCAGTGATTCTGTCGGTGTTAATTGCCATTGCGGCTTCATGTGCTTTTATGCTGCCTGTAGCGACGCCGCCAAATGCTATCGTTTTCGCAACCGGCCATATCAAACAGCATGAAATGATGCGTGCGGGACTGTTTCTGAATATCGCCTGCATTATTGTCCTGACTGGGTTTAGTATGTTGTTTTGGGTGTGATTTAACGCAACACGGCGGTTATTGTTGGCCGCTGTGTTGCGTTAAATATATTTTAGCGAGCGTTCAGTTAGGTTTTATAACCAGGGAGTTATTGGTGAGGTTTTTTAATTTTGTTTTTATTACGCGAATAAATATAGAGCCAGCATTATACCAGCTCTATATCTGATTTTATTTGCTAGCTTCTCCGCAACTACCGATAATTTTTGAAATTGATACGGCTGAGTGTAATAAGTAATCATAGTCACAGTTTTTCTTTGTTATAAACACTGCCTGTACTCCGGCACCAGCGTAATACTAATCTCCTGCGCCAGATGACACTCTGCTGCCGTGAAGTATCCGGCCACCGCACTGTCTCCGTACCGCACCGCCTGGCGTTTCAGCCGCCCTATGAACGCCTGACCGGCGCACGTACCGCACAGACCACCCCTTATGACCACTACACCAGCCACCTCTGCACTGCATACCATCCTTAATACGACATGGAACGTCTATGGTTTGAACACATAACGAGTGGTCAGACCTGGGATGGTCAGCATCATTGTCCTTACGTTACCAGCGGCGAGAATTTTTCTGGCCTCATTGCGCTTTTCGCGTGAGTCAGCCAGGGAAACATCAGGGTATACGCCAATGGAAAGTATCTTTTCTTTTGGCTTTGCGGTTTTCACTTTTACATCGGTTAGCGCCATCACACCCTCCGGCTTTTGATAAATTCATCCTCCAGGGGACTTCCGCTAATGATTAACCTGATACCTCTAATACATCCTTTGCATAACAAAGGTATCTTTGGAACCTGTTGTTATTTATAACATTTTTATCATTACAGGGGCTGATATTTTAAAGGAAAATAACACCCCCTAATGTACCCCAAAAAGGACTTGATGCCGATTACCTTCAGGCGACAATGGTGGGGTTATTTCTCTTGTTTTATCAGGTATTACAGGGGTTTTGTTGACTTCGAGGGAGTTCAGTAGAGGCAAATTGGCGGAAGATCACAGGAGTCTTATGTGCATTGTAAGTCATTGATTTTGATTAAGTATAGATAAACATCTCAATGACTTTATACACACTACTATACACATTAGGCAGTAGTTGTCACTTGTTCAAAAGTGCACGAACCTTATCCGCAACCTCTGCCGGATTATCTTTATAGGTAATATAAAGCTTATCACTTAAGAGAGGCAAGGATGCAGCAACTATTGCTTCATCTGCTTCTTTTACAAGAGTAAGTAATTTTACTTCACCTTCAGCGATTTCTCTTGCAAGCACAGAATGCAATTCTTTCTTAGGCCAATGCTTATCTACAGAATTAGACGAAAGAATAGCAATTACATATTTAGACTTTACAAGAGCTGAGTTAATTTTCTGGATTAATGAATCGCCCCAATTTATTTCGACATGATCTATGAATGTTGATATGTTTAATTTGGTTAATTCTTCGTAAATTGGAATTGCGATGGATGTTTTATCTTCGCTTGCATGACAAATAAACACATCATAAGTTTCAGTTTCTTTCATTGCTCTAAGTCCTTCTTTTGTTTTTAAAGGATCATGATGACTCATTTCAGCCATTAATTTAAGATATAATGGAAAGTCATCACCACGGATCATTTTTATAAAACTCAATCGGCCATAAATATGATTGCGAAAAATTGATATAGCATGCTCATTATTTGCTGCTTTAAAGCCTTTTTTATTAACAAATAATAATGCTGATGTTAACTTGTCTTCTCTCCATTTATGAACTAATGAACGAGTAACTCTAAGATATTTACGCTCGACATTTGCTTTTTCATTTACCACTAATCCAGTAACTTTTTGACGTTCATTTCTTTTCTGAACTCTGAATTTACTTGTGTTTATGCTAAAGCCACTTTTCTCGATCACAGAGATAACAGCCTCACCCAATTCAAAATTATTTTCATTATCTAACGTTATGATTTCTCTGACTTGTTGTTGATTAAATGAAAAAGTAATATCATCTGCATATCTTGTATATGTGATGTTTTTTCTACGTGCCAGTTGAGTTAGGTGTTTATCGAGCGATGCTGATGCTAAATTTGCCAGGATAGGGGAAGTGCAGGCTCCTTGAGGTAATTTACCATCTTTAGTACATAATTGGGCTAATATACTCGCCGCAGGATGAGAGAAATTAAATGGCTTACTTTTAAATATTCCATACACTCTCGCGAAAGTGACTGAACCAAAATAATTTTCTAAATCTACATTAACAACATATTTTTTCTTTGTATGTTTTTCTGCATTTGTTAATATACTTTTATCCTTAATGAATCCATGCGCTGGTTTTTTGGGGCGATAAAAGTACTCAATAATCGGCTTTAATTTCTCCTGCAGAATTGACAACCCCCCTTGAGGTGCGTTTATCATTCTACTTTTTCCATTTTTCTTTTTTATTTCAAAAGTTCTATAGTTATCTTTTTTATTATATAAAATAAATAATAATTGTCCGACCGGAACTTCTAAAAGATTGGCTACATCGTTAGCTGACGTAATTACAATGCTTTTGTTTTCAATTTTTTTGCATATTACATCAATGTCAATCTTTGAAGTAATGGGATGATTTTTGAGTTCTTTATTATCCCATTTCAAATTTTTTCCAGCTTGATAGGGCTGAGGCTCTAACTTAGGTAACTCCGGGATTGTCTCATTTTCTTCTTTATTTGCTGAACTGAGACTAAGCATCAGTAGCTTGTCATGTAAAGACACTCTCTACCTCGTCACTGTATTCATGGACTAAATTTACGGCTCCGCCCAATCACTTTATGCAAACTTTAGCCAATTAACAGTTACGTCAAGTAACTAACCGCTGATTGGTAGCGTGATGTACTAACATAAGATACTTCGAGGCGAAACAACCTCACAGATTTAAGGCAGAGCCGTATTGAAAAAATAACATAGTATGGTGGACGGATAAAGTATTTATCTCCTTCTTGGGAGAGAGTGCGTAACGAAATTTGACTGGAATATATTTTTTGCATTTAACTTTGTAGGCTATTCATTTCGATAGTTTTCCATTTTATATCATTGAGTTAAGTGGTAATGAGTTGACGCAGAGTTAACAGTCGACTCTTCATTATTGATGAATTTCTGCTCGCTATGGAGACGATCAGTCAGGCTGTAGGGAGAGTAAAAAGTTTTTTCAGGTTTTACTGTTCACACTGTTCAACTTTTCTTTTTTATCAATAATTTCATAGGGATACAGGGTGAATATACGGTGAAGGGTGAACAGTGGAGTGTTCACCCTGTGGCAATTGCCGTAAAGAAAAAGACCGGCTGTAGCCGGTCTGGAGTGGGTTATGTCGCTGCGGGTTCGTCGCATTTCGGCAGCCAGTCGCCGTAGCTTTCTTCTTTCAGCGACAGGTTGGTCTGTATCCCCTGCTTTGTGTGCCGCTTTTCATAATTCAGGCCGTACTCTTTCAGCATCATGGGCAGCCCCAGCCCGAACATTTTCAGGCTGAGCACGTTCCTGTACCCGTTGGCCTCCATATAGGCCAGATACGCGTGATAGAGATATTTACGGTAATTACGCGGGACAATGCTGGCATTACCCATAAACATCCCGCTGGTCTGCGGCAGCATTTCCAGATAGCCGCAAAAATCAAACGTCGGGTCAGCATCACGCTTGATGCTGAGCGCCTCGTCGGAGTTCTGCTGCGACTGGAGCAGTGCGCGAGCGGTCATCGGGTTACTGAATTTCTGCATAAGCTGACGCACGATGACGGCCAGCTCGCGCGCAATTTTATCCCTGAGCTGCGGGTCGCGCTCTTCCGGCGCAATCTGCTCCGGGAAGTGAATAATCACCCGGCGACGGGAGACGCCGCCGCTGCGGTCGGTGAAGCGCATCGGGTTATTGTTTACCGCCAGAATGACCGCCGGAATATGCGTTGAATACGGGTTCTGGTATTTCGGGTCAACCGAAACCGCATCGCCGCCGGTGATGGCCTTGAGTCCTGCGCCGTCACCGCTCCATTTTTCCTGGTCAGGCAGACGTATCAGCGAGAAGCCAATCAGGGAGGCACGCTTGCGCGGGTCTTCCAGCGTATCGATATCGGCCGACGTGGCGTTATCCTCTCCGGCGAGCAGGGTCGCAATTTCGGCCAGAATACTTTTCCCACTCCCGCCGGGACCGGTGACTTCGAGAAAGAGCTGCCAGTCGTAGCGGTTCGCCAGTACCATAAACAGCGCAGCGAGTATCACGTCGCGCTTTAGTGGATTCTTACTGGCCGCCCGGTCGAGCCAGCGCCAGAAGTTCGGCGCGTGGGTTTCCAGCGTTTCCCCGTCCACCGGCGGGGTAAAATCCACGTCGCACAGAGTGCGCAGCCAGTGCGATTTGTGGTGCGGGCTGAATATGCCGCTTTGGGTATCGAGCACCCCGTTGCGAAAACCAATCAGACGACGCGCCGGTGTAGCCTGCTGCGGAATAATCAGTTTCAGGGTATCCACCACCGAGGCAATTTTCCCGGATGAGAACGGGGCGCGTAAGCGCTGGAATAAGTCAGCCACATTCCGTGAAAAAGTGGCGGCCGGGATATTTTTCCAGATGCCGTTTTCATAGCGGGACAGGAGCTGGCCGTTTGCATCCACCGCCAGCGCTTCACCGTAATGCTCATGCACCCGCAGAGCCTTGTCGCTGGCGCTCATGGCGGTAAATTCTGCCTCACTCATGGTATCAAAAGGACTTTGCGCCGGTGGCCGGATGGCGTCAGAAATCGCTTTCCGCGTGGCCTCCTCGCCTGTCTGCATAAACGCATCATTCCAGTCACCAAACACCGGCGGCAGGGCAACAACACCCTCACAGGCTTCTGCGGCCGCGGCGGCTTTTGTCTGGCCGTCGCCGTTCAGGTCTCGGTCGGCGGCGAGTACAATCTGACAGGTCGGGTGTTTCTGACGGGTAAGGCTCGCCAGAGAAAGGAGGTTCACGGACGACAGCGCCACCATGACGGTTTCTCCGGTCAGGTGATGCACGGTGAGCGCGGTCGCATAGCCCTCCGCAATCCACAGGCGTTTTCCGGCCTGTTTTTTCCCTTCGATGACATGACATGCCCCTTTAACCTGACCGCCCTTCAGGGTGCGTTTGAGACCCTCAGAATTGATGAGCTGAAGGTTTACCAGCGCGCCGGTATCGTCATACAGCGGGACAACCACATCTCCGGCGCGGAACGTCACGCCGCCGGTTTTATGCACGGCCGTGAGCGTCAGACATTCCAGAGCGGGGAAGCGCTTGCGGGTGAGGTAGGCGTTGCCGCTGGCCGTGCGGGTTTTCTCCATCAGTCTGACGGCCAGCGCGGCCACCGCTTTACGGTCGGCCTCTGTTTCAGCCTCTGCGGCCACAATCACTTCGGGGGCAACCGGCGACAGGTTGCCGGTCACGGCATCCACCTTTCCGGCGGCCTCAGAGGCCGACACGCCGAACACCTTCGCAACCAGCTTAAGTCCGTCACCTGCACCGCACTGGTTACAGAACCACGTACCGCGCCCCTCTTTATCGTCAAAGCGGAAGCGGTCAGAGCCGCCGCACACCGGACAGGCCTGATGGCGGTTTTTCATGACCTTCACGCCCAGCGCCGGGAGAATGCGCGGCCAGTGGCCGCACGCCTGTTTTACGGTTTCCGTTACGCTCATTTTCATCGTTATTTTCTCCCTCAGTGCACAACAGGCGATTGCATGTAACGGGCGCAGAGTTCATCCATCACGGCCAGCCCGAGAAAGGACAGCGACGGCGCGGCTTTGAGTGGTCCGGCTTCCATTAAATCTTCAAGCAGTGCACAGGCAATCTGGCGGCCTTTTTCCTCGCCGTGCTGGCGCAGGTAGAAGCCCTCCAGCTCGGCGGCAATGGCGCTTTCCAGCGCGTCGAGGGTGAGGTGCGGGTAGCGGCGCTGGCGTTCGCATACCGTCAGCCATGCACAGGCCACGGCGCGGCGATACAGCGCGGCGCGTAATACGGGGGGTAATGGCTTTTTCATATGTTGCCCTCCCCGGTCAGCCAGCGCTGATTGCAGCGCTTTACCACGCCGTCGAGCTGGGCGGTCATAAGGTAAATCACGGAGGTGAGCTGTGACTGCTGCGCAGGGTCACGACGAACGGTGGCGCAGTCCTGTACCTGCATCAGCTCGTTGACGAGCTGGCCGACGTTGCGCATGTGCTCAAGGCATTCGAGGTCACGGGCGGTAATAGTGGTGTGTCTCATGCACGCACCTCCGCAACCGGCAGACGGCCGGCAAACGAGAGGACGTAATCGCGAACAAGGGAACGACGTGCAGCGTGTTCATCACCGGCAACGGTGCGGAGCATACAGATACGGGGTTTACGGTCTGCACGACGAACGGCGGCAAACACAAAAACAAACTGCGGGTGTGACGGGGTGAGGATAGTAGCCATGATGGCAGCCTCCATTGAGTAGCGGTTACTGCTACCACCGGAAACGCCAATTTCACTGGTGGCAGCCCGAACGGGGTTGGCGTAACCGGCCTCAATGGATACCGGCCAGCCCGAAGGCTGCCCCGCCCGGACTACCATTATCTTGCTGGAACCATGGTGTATAAAAAGACACCACAGCCCGGAAAATGGGTGTGCCTGAGCTACGACGAAAAAAAAGACGCACGGCGCGTCTGGTGTCGCCATTGAGTTTCGCGGAACGCCAATTCCGGCTGTCGATTTTGCGACAGCGGGAAAACTATACCTGGAAACGGCGCAAAGAAGCAAGCCAGAAAAAGGGTCTGTTTGCTGAACGGTCATCATCATGCGTCATAGCCCCGGTTGCGTTCGGCAATACGATCCGCCATCCATGCCGTGATTTCAGACTGCGCCCACGCCACGTTTTTTCCGCCCAGGCTGATTTGTTTCGGGAAAGCCTCGCGGCTGATGAGGTCGTAAATGGTTGACCGGGACAGGCCGCACAGATGCATCACTTCAGGCAGGCGGATAAAGCGCTCCTGAACGGCATCAGAAACCGGCATCAGTGGTGCGGCAGGGGCAGAAGACGGGGAAGAAAAAGCAGTGTGCATCGGGCTACCTCATAAAGTCCATACAGTGCCGGTCATGTCCGTCCGGCCTCGGGTAGCTCTCTATTTTGTGAATATTTTCTCTCAGGGCAACAAGTCATTCTGTAGTGCGCCATCACACAACAGGTTGATTTTTATACAGTGGCAAACGTTGGCAATCTTTTGGTAATCATTGGTAAAGTTATGGCCCTTTACTGAATACTTTTATTCATTGATAAGAGGGGAATTAACCAGAAAAAAGTATAAGAGTCGCTACAGAGTAAAAAACCAATGGTGAACAGTGGTGAACAGACGGTGAACAGTCAGACCCTCAACTGTTCACCCTTTAACATACTGTATTACTTATATTTTTATTAAAGGTGAACAGTGGTGAATAGTTAACAGTAAAAAAACAAACAGAGAGGGTGATTTTCCTGCGACCTTTCTCTGGCAAGCCTGCTTTTAAAAGTGCCGTCTGTGCCATGCCTGCCACAACGGCAATGAGTCGAGTTGTTGTGTGGCGCAGGGCAGAATCTCCTCAACCTGACATGACTGAGGAGACACACCATGACCACCATTATCCCTGATTACCTGACACCGGCATTCCAGCAACTGGACGCGGCCAGAGCCGCCCATCTCGAAAACGCCCGTCAGATGGATGACACCACCACGGCCATTGCCCGAACCGCCGAACAAAAAGCGGAGCTTGAAAAGGAAAGCGGCAGCGAGGCCAGCGGATGGCGCGCGGCCTTCCGTGCCGGTGGGGCAATGCTGACGGACGAGCTGAAACAGCAACATCTGGCACGCGTGGCCTCCCGCGAGCTGGCGCAGGAATGCGACAGGCTCGCTGAGGTGCTGGCCTATGACAGCGACCGCCTCAAAGCCTCCTGTGACATCTCGGCCAGAAAGTACCGGCAGGCGCATCATAATGTGCTGAGCGAATACGCCGGAAAAGAGCTGGATAAGGCGCTGCGTGAGACGTGCGGGGCGCTTGTCAGGGCGATGAAACTGAAAATGCTGGCGCTGGGGAACCCGCTTGCGAATACCGTCGGGATTCAGGGCTATGTCGAACCCGATAAGGCGGTCATGCAGGAGGTGAAAACGTGGCTTGAACGTGCGGTGAAGGACTGTCACATCCGTCTGGCGGATGAACCGGTGCTGTTTAAAGCCGGGCTGTCGGCTGAGACACTGGCGCACATGAATTACGGCGTGGCAGTGACCAACGGCCAGCGTCAGACCTACTTTAACAAACTGCGTGAGCGTGAAGCTGACCTGAAAGCGCGGGGGTTACTGGAATGATGCACTGTCCATTCTGCAAAAAAGCGGCGCATGCGCGTACAAGCCGGTATCTCTCGGATAACGTCAAACAGCGCTACCACCAGTGCACCAATATCGAATGCTCATCCACTTTTCGCAGCATCGAGTCGATTGAAGAAATTATCCGGTTACCGCCTGAAAGCTTTAAACCTCAGACCAAGCCGGATATCCCGATGTCGCCCCGTATGGTAAAGGGCTGCTACAGCTCACCGTTCCGCCATAATCAGGAGAAACGCCCGTGACCACCGTGACATTACAGCAGGCTTTTGAAGACTGCCTGAAGAATAAAGCCGCCTGGCTGAACCGAAAACAGGAGCTGGACGGGGCTGAACAGGAATACCGCGAACTCACTGCCACCGGTAATGACAGCCGCGCCCGAAGTCTGCAAACCCTGCGCGAGATTATTGACGTGAAAAAGTGGGAAATTAATCAGGCGGCCGGTCGCTATATTCGCTCGCATGAGGCCGTGCAGCGCATCAGCATTCGTAACGGCCTGAATGATTTTATGCAGGCACACGGGGCAGAGCTGGCCGACGTGCTTGCACCGGAATTAATGGGCTATAACAGCCAGCATCCCGCCGTCAGACACTGCGTAATGCAGCATTCTGTCGATTATCTGCGTGAAGCGCTTTCAGTGTGGCTGGCTGCCGGTGAAGAAATTCATTATTGCGCACAGGATAATGACATTTTAACGGCCATCGGATTCAGGCCTGACGCGGCTTCGCGGGATGATAATCGTGAAAAATATACACCCGCACAAAACCAGAATTACGTGAATAAACGTGCAGAACTGGCCGCACGGTAGCCCGTCAGAAAATCCCTGTAAATCCCGCTAATTTCCCTGAATTAAGCCATGCATGCGCAAGGTGCATGGTTTTGCATGCATTTTCACACCCCCGCCGCTCTCGTCAGCGCCAGCTCTGGCGCGGACTGAGACCGCTTATGCACCTGCATTAAAAGCGACCCTTTAAGCGTGCAGGCGTGGCGGGGAGAGCATTGCGCGCTATATCGCAGATAGAAAAATTAGATTTTGTCTATCGGTCACTCTCTTGCGAAGGTGTTACAGTGAGGAAGCATTAAAAAATTTGGAGTTAATTTCATCCTGAATTTTATTGCAAATTTGATCAAATAATGCGAAAGCTAGTTATTCAGGGAAGAGTAGATCATTCGTATAGTGTATAGCGGAGTATTAGGTTTGAATTTTGAAGATAGGATAATAAGAATTATCAATAAAATATATCAAAGTTTAGATGTGTCCACTGATGAAGTATTTGAAAGCTTCAGGGATAAATCCGATACTATATTTGATGGCGTTGCCGAGTCATTATCATTAAGCCTTGATAAACACGGGGGTGAGTATGTAAAAATAATAGAAATTTATTATCAGAATTAGAAGATCGGCTTTGTGATGCATGGGGAAATCATTTAAATAGATTTAATTTATTGATAATCATGGGAAAATATCGGTGATGTCGTTTATGACATCAATTGATTATATGATATTGGAGAAAACATTAATTTTATGAAGCTCAATGTTACAAAGATAATTATTTGATAGCGAGGCTGCTTTGCAAAAAACAAATTATGTAATATAAGGGAAACAACTTTCACTTATTTTGTATACCACCTGCATTCTTTGCAGGCAGTATATTGACTCGTTTTCCTTAATTATTCCCGAGAAGAATTTTTGATTTGAAATACATTTCAAACTCTTCTTTTTTACCATTAAATATCGCCATTAACTCTTCTGATTCTAATATTTCATTCATAATGAATCTTAGATAATTATCTAGTTTTTTACTTTCTTCTGGAATAAACTCTAGCTTAGAAGATTTAAGGCTATCGCCATGAGTAACTTTAGAACGGATGTTGTAAAATACTTTCATCTCATCAAAAGTTTTTATGGGATCGAATCCATACGGTTTTAAAAAAATCGCCACTCGTTCAGAGAGTTTATGTGACAGTTCTGCACTGTCGGTTGAGAATAAACTTTCTAATGCACTACAATAATGAGCGATCTTCATTGCCGGGTTGTATTCCCTTTTTGCCGATTTAATAAAACTTAATGCTCGACCATACCTAGAGTATTTACTATCTAAAAAAGAATCGAAAACTGTTGATGAGTTATTATATAAGTAGGTTTGTATTTTGTGATTCTTTTTTTCCCAATTAATCAGATCATCCCTCGTGAATTCAACTTCAGTATGACGCTCTCCATCTGAGAAAGTAAACATACTCATTAGGCTGTTATTTGACCATTCTGAGTAATTTCGGCGATCAGATTTGTTACAATATGCTATCTCACATAAAATACCATTGTCTTTTATTAACCAAGATGTACTAACCAACATATCAATCCATAGGATCCACCCAAGCAGTGCATCTCCGCTTGGTAAGGATGGTGGAAAGAATTCGTCATTTAAATCAGCATAAATGATATGATTGGCATTGCATAAATGGTCATATTCGATAATGCCAGAAAAATCCTTGACGGTTTTTGTCAAAACTTTCCTTATCTTAGCCCGGTCTCTTATGAGTGTGACACCAGGTAGTAGATCAAAATCATCAAAATTGTCGCCTACTACCTTTAAAAATCTAAGAGTTGTATAAAATTTGAATTTCATTTTTTTCCTCTGAAATTTTCGTAAATATTATCGCTATACCATTGCATCATTGTCTTTCTTTTTTCGAGATATAATGCATGGTTATATGTACCTCGAATAACGTTTTTATCTATATGAGCAAGTTGCATCTCAATCCATGAACTTTCAAATCCTTCTTCATGCAGGATCGTCGAAATTGTATGCCTGAATCCGTGACCAGTAGCACGTCCTTTGTAACCTAGTAACTCAATCACTTGTGAAACACTTTCTTTTGAGATGGGCTTCCTACGGTTGTTCCTGCCTATAAAAATATATGGATAATGACCGGTAATAGGTTTTAGCTGCTCAAAGAGGCCAATAACCTGAGCTGACAAAGGAACAATATGCGGCCTACGCATTTTCATCCGTTCTGCGGGGATTTCCCATATACCTTTCTCAAGATCAACCTCATCCCATGTGGCAAAACGCATCTCTTGAGTTCGAACACCAGTTAACATAACTATCTTTGTAGCATTTTTCGTAATGATACTGCCTGTATACGCTTCAAGATCTCTAACAAAATGAGGTAGCTCTTCGGCGGATAAAAATGGATGGTGCTTTTGCTTAGGAACGGCCAGAGCGATAGCTAAATCAGGCGCAGGATTGTACTCAGCACGGCCAGTTATGATTGCATAGCGATAAACCTCACCGCACCTCTGACGCACCTTACGTGTTTTCTCTAGTGCACCACGCTTCTCTATTCGTCGCAGCACCTCAAGCAGTTCCAGAGGTTTTATCTCACTGATAGGGCGCTTACCAATGTAGGGGAAAACATCTTGCTCAAATGTCTTAATGATTTCTTCACGGTAGGCCACTGTCCAGCGATCGGCTTTATTTGAATGCCACTCCCGGCATATGGTTTCGAATGAGTTTTCTGTTGAGAGCTGCTGTGCCAGCTTTTGAGCTTTGCGTTCTTCGACTGGATCAATGCCATTTGCTACCTGCTTGCGTGCTGTTTCGCGTTTGTCGCGAGCCTCTGCAAGCGAGACGAGACTATAGGAGCCAAATGACATTAATCGGGCTTTACCTGCAAGCCGGTAGCGGAACCTCCATCCTTTACTCCCATCGGGATTTATGAGCAAGGATAAGCCTTGTCCATCATTGAGGGTGTAGGGCTTGTCTTGTGCCTTAGCGCGTCGGATTTGTATGTCTGTAAGTGGCATGTGTATAAGTGAAATCTGTGTATAAAAAAATTATACACAACACTATACATATTTTTCGTGGATTTAGGGAGATTCGCTCGGACTGATACGGTCGGAGTTATTAGATAACTTGCTGTAAATGTTGGTTTTAAAGGACTTTCTCGGACATGGTGAGATGATGATTGGCGGAAGATCACAGGAGTCGAACCTGCCCGGGACCGCTGGCGGCCCCAACTGGATTTGAAGTCCAGCCGCCTCACCGGAGACGACGATCTTCCGCGCCTGCATTGCTACATGGAGGCGGGCGCATTATAGCTACTTCCTGACGTTTCCACACCCCCTCACTCACTTTTTTAACTTCCCTTTCACCTTGTCATGATCGATTTCATAGAAATTCTCACAAAATCCACGAGTTACACTTCGTCACAACTTTTGGCGCTATCCTGATCACAGAAAACAAGAATCGTAATCTGATAACAAGATATCGGAATACCCGCGCCTGAAAGGATGGTTTACAAAAACTGTAACCGGTATCGATGCGCGTGAGAGTGCCAAAGGAAGCAAAATGAAAAATCACGTTTTGTCCGTTAAAGAAAAGATTGGCTACGGTATGGGCGATGCCGCCAGCCATATTATTTTCGATAACGTCATGTTGTATATGATGTTTTTTTATACAGATATTTTTGGTATTCCCGCAGGGTTTGTCGGGACGATGTTTTTGCTGGCGCGTGCGCTGGACGCCATTTCAGACCCCTGCATGGGACTGCTGGCTGACCGTACCCGTTCGCGCTGGGGCAAATTCCGCCCGTGGGTGCTGTTTGGCGCTCTGCCGTTCGGTCTGGTCTGCGTACTGGCCTACAGCACGCCTGATCTCAGCCTGAATGGCAAAATGATCTATGCCGCCATCACCTACACCCTGCTGACTCTGCTTTATACCGTGGTCAATATTCCCTACTGCGCGTTGGGCGGCGTTATCACTAACGACCCGACTCAGCGTATCTCGCTGCAATCCTGGCGGTTTGTGCTGGCGACGGCAGGAGGCATGCTCTCTACCGTGTTGATGATGCCGCTGGTAAATTTTATCGGCGGAGACAATAAAGCGCTGGGCTTCCAGGGGGGGATTGCGGTGCTCTCTGTGGTGGCATTCCTGATGCTGGCCTTCTGCTTCTTCACCACGAAAGAACGTGTTGAAGCGCCACCTGCCAGCACCTCAATGCGCGAAGATCTGCGTGATATCTGGCAGAACGACCAGTGGCGCATCGTCGGTCTGCTCACCATTCTTAACATTCTGGCGGTGTGCGTACGCGGCGGGGCAATGATGTATTACGTCACCTGGATCATGGGCATGCCAGGGCTGTTTGTCGCCTTCCTCACCACCTATTGCGTCGGTAACCTGATTGGCTCTGCGCTGGCCAAACCGCTTACCGACTGGAAATGCAAAGTCAGCGTTTTCTGGTGGACTAACGCTCTGCTGGCGGTCATCAGTCTGGCGATGTTCTTTGTCCCCATGCGAGCAGATATCACCATGTTTGTCTTCATCTTTGTGATTGGCGTGCTGCACCAGCTGGTAACGCCAATTCAGTGGGTCATGATGTCCGACACCGTTGATTACGGTGAATGGTGTAACGGTAAACGTCTGACAGGTATCAGCTTTGCGGGGACGCTGTTCGTGCTTAAGCTCGGTCTTGCGCTCGGCGGCGCGCTGATTGGCTGGATGCTGGCAGGTGGTGGCTACAATGCCGCAGCGGAAACGCAAAACAGCGCCACAATCAGCATTATTATCGCCCTGTTTACCCTCGTCCCGGCTATTTGCTACCTGTTGAGCGCGGTGATTGCCAAACGCTTCTATACCCTGAAAACGCCATTCCTGAAAAACATCCTGGATCAACTGGCGCAGGGCGCATATCGCAATCAGCAGGATTTTAATCAAACGATTTCTCATAAAGAATTTCAGAAATAAAGGAACAGACCATGAAAATAAGCGACGGAAACTGGCTGACCCAGCCTGGGCTTAATTTGATCCACCCTATCCAGGTATTCGACGTTGAGCAGCAGGGGAATGATCTGGTGGTCTATGCCGCGCCGCGTGACGTGCGTGAACGTACCTGGCAGCTGGATACGCCGCTGTTTACGCTGCGCTTCTTCTCGCCCCAGGAAGGTGTGGTGGGCGTTCGGATGGAACATTTCCAGGGCGCGCTGGATAACGGCCCGCATTATCCGCTTAACGTGTTGCAGGATGTGCCGGTTGAGATCCAGAACACGGCAGAATTTGCCGAACTGAAGAGTGGAAATTTGAGCGTGCGCGTCACTAAAGGTGAATTCTGGTCGCTCGATTTTCTGCGCAACGGTGTGCGTATTACCGGCAGCCAGTTGAAGAACAACGGCTATGTGCAGGATACGAATACCGACCGTAACTACATGTTTGAGCGCCTGGACCTGGGCGTTGGCGAAACGGTTTACGGTCTGGGGGAACGCTTCACTGCGTTGGTGCGCAATGGTCAGACGGTAGATACATGGAACCGTGATGGCGGTACCAGTACCGAGCAGGCGTATAAAAATATTCCGTTCTATATCACCAACCGCGGCTACGGCGTCCTGGTGAACCATCCGCAGTGCGTCTCGTTTGAAATTGGCTCTGAGAAAGTATCAAAAGTGCAGTTCAGCGTGGAAAGCGAGTATCTGGAATACTTCGTCATTGACGGTCCGACGCCAAAAGACGTCCTTAACCGGTATACGCAATTTACCGGGCGTCCGGCGCTGCCGCCAGCCTGGTCATTCGGCCTGTGGCTGACCACGTCGTTCACCACCAACTATGACGAAGCAACGGTAAACAGTTTTATCGACGGCATGGCGGAGCGCAATTTGCCGCTTCACGTCTTCCATTTTGACTGCTTCTGGATGAAGGCCTTCCAGTGGTGCGATTTCGAATGGGATCCACTGACGTTCCCGGATCCGGAAGGAATGATTCGTCGCCTGAAGGAAAAGGGGCTGAAAGTCTGTGTATGGATAAACCCCTACATTGGTCAGAAATCCCCTGTATTTAAAGAGCTAAAAGAGAAAGGCTATCTGCTTAAGCGTCCGGATGGTTCCTTGTGGCAGTGGGATAAATGGCAGCCTGGACTGGCGATATACGATTTCACTAATCCGCAAGCCTGCGAATGGTATGCCAGTAAACTGAAAGGTCTGGTGGATATCGGCGTGGACTGCTTCAAGACCGACTTCGGCGAGCGTATCCCGACCGATGTCCGGTGGTTCGACGGCTCCGATCCGCAGAAAATGCACAACCATTATGCGTATATCTACAACGAACTGGTGTGGAATGTGCTGAAAGAGACCGTCGGGGAAGAAGAGGCGGTGCTGTTTGCCCGCTCGGCTTCCGTTGGCGCGCAGCAGTTCCCGGTTCACTGGGGCGGGGACTGTTACGCCAACTACGAGTCGATGGCAGAGAGCCTGCGCGGTGGATTGTCGATCGGTCTGTCTGGTTTTGGTTTCTGGAGCCATGATATCGGCGGCTTTGAGAACACCGCACCGGCGCACGTCTACAAACGCTGGTGCGCGTTTGGGCTGCTCTCCAGCCACAGTCGTTTGCACGGCAGCAAATCTTACCGTGTACCGTGGGCGTACGATGACGAGTCCTGCGACGTGGTGCGCTATTTCACCGAACAGAAATGTCGCATGATGCCGTATTTGTATCGCGAGGCGGCCCGCGCTAACGCGCTGGGAACACCAATGATGCGCGCCATGATGCTGGAGTTCCCGGACGATCCGGCGTGCGATTACCTGGATCGCCAGTATATGCTGGGAGATTCGGTGATGGTTGCCCCGGTGTTCTCAGAGTCGGGCGACGTGCAGTTTTATCTACCGGAGGGGCGCTGGACACACCTTTGGCACAACGATGAAGTGCAGGGTAGCCGCTGGCATAAACAGCAACATGGCTTCCTGAGTCTGCCTGTATATGTGCGTGACAATACCCTGCTGGCGCTGGGTAGTAACAATCAGAAGCCAGACTATGCGTGGCACGAAGGTACAGCCTTCCAGTTGTTCCATCTGGATGACGGTCATGAAGCGCTTTGCGAAGTTCCTGCTGCCGACGGTTCAGCGATCTTTACGCTGAGAGTGAAGCGCAATGGCAATGTGATTACGGTGAAGGGAGACGGTGAAGCGCATAACTGGACGCTGTGTCTGCGTAATATTCGCCAGGTATCGAAAGTGGAAAACGGTCACCAGCACGATGGCGAGCACGGTGTTGTGATTACCCCGACGGGAAACAGTATGAGCCCGCTCACGATGACTCTCTGAAGGCGCTGTCATTACGGGCCAGGGGATTTCCCTGGTCTGGTTTATCCCTTCTGATGACACTCTTTTTTGTCGTTCATCTGTGAACCCCATTTGATATGGGGTTCTTTTTTATCAGCCGCAAACCGCGATGGTATTACCTGGAAGAGGGACGCAGGTTCAACCGTCCCCACAGTGTCAGCAACAGATACAACGCTACAGGTAATACAAAGCTCATCCGGAGACTGATTTCGTCAATGCAGATAGCCTGTAACCACGGAATCACAGCGCCGCCAATACCGGCCATGACCATCGCTGCCGCTGAGATGTTAGCAATAGCGGGATTTTTGTTGATGGTATGCCCAAAGATAATCGGATACAGAATCGAATTCCCTAAACCGGTCAGGAGCAGCAAATACCCGCCAGAGGTATTATTCAGGCACATTGCCAGCACCACGGTGGCGGCACAGGCAAGAGTGGCAGCAAGAAACGGATAATAACTCCCCACTTTTTCTGCGAGCAGTCCATATAAAAAACGCCCTGCCAGCGCACCACCCCAGTAGAAAGAAACCAGCGACATGGCGAGCGTGGTACTCCATCCGCTAATGGTGATGAGATATTTCACCAGGCTGATTGCCAGGGTAACTTCAACGCCGACGTAAACAAAAATCGCTGCCACACTGAATATCAATTCGCCGTTTTTCCAGAAGTTATGCGGGCCTGAAGCGGCTCTCTTCGGGCCCGCCACGTCCGGCAGATGAAGCACAAAGACACCTGCAATAAGTATCAGCGAGAATCCCGCAAGGTACAGCCAGAGCGTGCTGACAGGTTCTTTGCGCGCCAGGATATCGACAGGAGAAAATTCAAGAAGGAGCGCAACCAGTACCGGAGCCAGCGTTGTTCCCAGTGAATTGACGGCGGAGGCCAGGCAGAGATTGCCAATGCGCTTATGCGGTGCGCTGAGCAGCGTCAGGTAAGGATTCGCGACGACCTGCATTGCCGCCACGCCGGTGGCGACGACAAACATTGCCATCAGTGAAAGGGCAAACGAATCCTGCTGTAACGCCAGCGCCAGCATAAGGCATCCGGTGGTCGACAGCGCTAACGACAGCAGTAGCACCGCGCGATACCCCCACCGTTCAATCAGCGCTGAGCAAGGCAAACAGGTAAGAAAAGGCGCGATGTAAAAAATAACGGTCATTAAAATAGATTGCTGCCATGCAAGGTGAAAATATTGATAGAAAAAAACGATCAGCACGCTGTTAATTGCTGTTATATTTCCCCACAGGAAAAATACCACACCCAGTAATGTCAGATTTTTATTCATTTTAGCTATTCATGATGAAATTTGTTATGCAGTGACCTGTTGCACAGACCTATTATTTAAAATAATGATAAGATTATTCTGCACACACAGGAGCAGAGCATGGAACTGGAAAACGTATTTCGTGATGTTAAGTTGAGTAAGACAGAAATAACCGTTTTACGCTTCATTCAGAATAACCCGGAACAATGCATTCGCGAGGGTATTCGAACCGTGGCGGAGCGCTGCTACAGCAACCCTTCCTCGCTGGTCAGGCTGGCGAAGAAACTCAAGTTCAGCGGCTGGCTGGAGCTGGTCTATTTCATCAAGTTTAATATCACAATGCCGAAGCTTGACGTCACGAATGACGTTAATTTTATGAATATCCAGCCAGCTGAAAACCTCTCTCCGCTTTTAAATCGCCTGCGTCACGATCGTATTCTTATTCATGGCAGCGGTTTCTCTCAACTCATTGCACAATATATCTATAATAAATTCCTGGTGACTGGCGTGAATGCCAGTCTGGCTTTGTGGCCGGACTACGAAATACTTGAGCAAAAAACCTCGGCCAAATTTGATTCCATCTGGCTGGTGTCTAAATCAGGGCGCAGCAGCTCAGCGTTGAACTGGGTAAAAGCGCTGGAAGGAAAGAATACCGACCTTGTCTGCTTTACCGGTGATTATCAGAGCCCGCTGGCGCAGGCGGCAGATACCGCCGTTATCATCCACGACCCGCAAAAATTTGATGATGATATCTACTGGAGTAATCCTTTCTTTGGCTACTGCATTCTGGGTTTCGAACATTTGCTGAAGCTGTGGTTTATGCAAAATCCTTCCGGGGCGCCAGTCGACGCCCCGGAGACGATTATTTCCAGTCGCTGAAATGCGCTTCACTGAGATACTCGCCAACCAGTTTTTCCGCCAGTGACCAGGAGCCAATGAGCGGGTGCGCCATTAACGCGCGGATCGCCAGAAACTTATCTTTCTGCATGATCGCGGCCACGGCCAGACGCTCGTACTCTTTCACGCAGGAAATCATATTTTTCTGGGCATCCGGTACGTGAACGGGCGTAACAGGCTTCAGTCCCTCTTTACTGAGATCGCAGCTGATCTCAATGACATCATCCGGGCGCAGGAAATCCAACGTGCCGTTATTTTGCAGTGAGACGACGATACGTTTAGTTGTTGGGCTGTTAACCGCTTCGAGGATATCCAGCGCCACCCCGGCGTAACCTCCGGTATCCGGCTCTTCAATAAACTGCCGCAGCGTGAGCGGCTCGCGGGTGTTGAATTTTTCCTGATGCGACTCATTCTGCATATAGGTATTTTCACGGCGCAGATAGTGCTTCATCCAGATATCAAACGCGGCTTCCGGGTCCTCTTTCGCATCAACGCGCCGAAGCTCCTCACGCATTTCCTGGTTAATTCGCGCGATCGTCTCACCGCGCGTTTCCGGTGCGTCCTGAATCGCTTTCAGGGCGACTTCGCGGTAGTAGTAATAATAGAGATATTCATTCAGCAACTGCTTGTCGCAAAGCTGAACCAGCAGCGGTGAGAAGTACTGCATCGCCGTTTTGCTGTACAGTTCCGGATTGTTTACCAGCGCGTCAGTCACATCTTCACCTTTTACGGTGAAGTGGGTGAACCATGAAAAATGATTCAGGCCGTAACATTCCACTTTCAGATCCGACTCGTCACAGTTGAGGATGCCCGGAAGTTCGCGAATCAGTTCTGAAGGCGCATCGCAGATGCCGTAAACCCGACGTTTAAATCCGGATTTAATAATGGCTTCGGTTACCAGCCCGGAAGGGTTCGTAAAGTTAAACAGAATTGCATCCGGGGCGGCGTGCTCTTCAATCAGGCGGCAGTAGTTGAGAATGGCGGGGATTGAACGCATCGCCATTGCAAAGCCGCCCGCCCCCGTTGTCTCCTGCCCTAACGTATTATGGTCCAGCGCAATGCGTTCATCACGCACGCGACTCTCATCGCCGCCGACGCGCAGGGTGGTGATGACATAATTAGTGTCTTTTAATGCCGATACCGGGTCTGTCGTCAGGCTAAAATGAATATCAGGGCGAATAGTGGCAAAAACATATCGGGCGATTTCGCCAAAAATTTTCAGGTTATCTTCCGAGTTGTCGAGAAATACAACTTCTTGCAAACCAATACGATGCGCATTATATGCCAGTGATTTCGCCAGGAATGCGGAACGAACGCCGCCCCCGCCTAATACGGTTAATTTCATAACAACTCCTGATTAATTATTTGCCAGCCAGCTATCTACCCGGGATCGAATTTGTCCCACTCTCACGCCGTAAATAACCTGAACTTCATTTTGATTACGCACAACACCATTGGCTCCGGTGCTTTTTAATAAAGCCTCATCAATCTTGTCAGGGTGATGGAGCGCGACGCGTAATCGGGTAAAACAGTTATCAACAGATATAATATTTTCTTTGCCGCCTAACCCTTTAATAATCTCATCAGTCACAGCCTGACCGGCACGGGCCTTTTTGTTGCGATAGTCTTCTTTGCTGTAGAGTTTCACTTCATCGTCATCTTCACGACCTGGCGTTTTCAGATTCAGTTTGACGACCAGGGTGCGGAAAATGACATAGTAGGCAGCGAATTGCCCGATGCCGATCAGGACGTATACCGGCCAGCGGGTGAGCGCAACGGGTAGCGGAAGATTATAAATCAGAAACTCTATGAGTCCGGAAGCTCCCCACGGGCGTACGGTAAGCAGGTCGCAAATCGCCTGGGAGGCTGCGGTCAACGTGGAGTGAATCAGCCATAGCAATGGCGAAATAAACAAGAATGTAAACTCAATGGGTTCTGTAATCCCGGTCAGGATGGAGGTAATAATGGCCGGCAGCAGAATAGCCTTCGCCATCATTTTTTTCTCCGGGCTGGCGGTGTGGTAGAACGCCAGCGCCGCGCCGGAGAGACCAAAGATGGTGGTCATACCCTGCTGTGAAAAACGCAGAGCCTCGTTCATGACCGGAGTAAGATCCGGGTGGCGCATATACGCCAGGAAGATGGCCTGGGTGCCGGAAACGGTCTGTCCGTCAACGCTCAGACTCCCGCCGATTTGGGTTAGCTGGAACGGTGACCAGACGAAATGGTGCAGGCCCGTCGGGATCAGGAATTTTTCAAAGAAGCCGTAGACGAAGACGCCTGCTACCCCGGCATTTTTCATAAAACCGGTCAAGGCGGCGATACCGTGGGTCATGATCGGCCAGAACCAGGTGAAGGCGATGGCATATAAGATAATCACTGGCGTCATCGCGATTAAGGTGAGCTTTGCTCCACCATACATAGAAAGTGCGCCAGGCAGTTCTATTTCAGAGACTTTATTATGTACCCAGGCAATTGTGCAGCCGAGAATAATCCCTAAAAATATCCCCATATCGACAACCACAAAACCTAATATTTGTGTCTGGCCGGTGCCGTAGTATTCGCCATTTACTTTCTCTGCAATACTTTGAGTATATTCCAGCCAGGAGTGATTGGCGCCTAAAAACATGATAAAGCACATCACGGCAACCAGCGCGACTTCGGTTTTTTTATCCTTCGCCAGACCATAGCTGATGCCCACGCAAAAAAGCAGGCCCAGGTTACCAAATAATGGCCAAAAGGTATCGCCGAGGAGTTGGCCAATTTGATGTAAAAAATGAGTTTCAGAAATAAGCGTCGGGTTGGTTAATACTGAACTTAATGCCAGGATTAGTCCAATTACAGGTAAGAACAAGACCGCCCCGATCATTGCTCTGGAGAATCTTTGCATATCCGCCAGAATACGTTGACGTATTACAGACATGGCTATTCCTTTATGTAAGGTATTTGTAATTATTAAATAAGTGCTTCCAACATCATGGTTATAACAAGTCTACAGAGGGATGAAAACATGTTGCGGGAAATAGGCACACATTACCGATAAATGAATACCCGTTTCGTTTGGCGGAGTAAGAAGGCTCCCGGACAGATAACATCCGGGAGTGGGATGGTGACATTAAGGCGTAGTCGGGGGGAGCGTCGCTGGCGCAGTCGAAGTGACTTCACCACCTGAAACCTCGCCTGCGTGCATGGTCTGAACGAGCTGCTGTTTTTGCGCATTCACGACGTGTAGCTGTCCGTTTACCGTTGGCTTCAGCGGCGCGTCTGCCTGGACGTTACCGCTGGCGTTCAACTGGATATTACCGTCCCCGGTAATCGGCAGCGCAGGCCATCCCCACTGCTGGAGGATATTCACCGGCACGCCGCGCCCGTTCAGGCTGAACTGGGTC
This sequence comes from Citrobacter amalonaticus, assembly GCF_002918555.1. Lineage (GTDB taxonomy): Bacteria > Pseudomonadota > Gammaproteobacteria > Enterobacterales > Enterobacteriaceae > Citrobacter_C > Citrobacter_C amalonaticus_A. The sequence goes on along the minus strand of NZ_PQMB01000005.1, from coordinate 392,995 downwards.
TGGCGCTGTGGCTGCTGCGAGACGCTGGCAGTGGCTTCCAGAATACCTTTCTCCGTAAAAGCGCTTAGCTCGCTGATATTCACCGTGCTGCTGTTGGCCGCCAGTACCAGAGAGGGACGGCGCACATCCACGCCATTAAACGTGGCGGCAGCGGCATTGAATGTGGCGCTACCGCTCCATACGCCCCATTTGCGATCCTGCACCAGCCCCAGGTTAGCGCCATAGCCGTCCAGCGCGGTGAGTTGCCACGGGAAGGCTGGATCGATATCAATCAACAGATTGCGGCTGGCGCTGAATTTCTTCAACGTCAGGCTGTTGAGCCACTCAGGCAAGGGGCGCATCCACTGCTGCTTCCAGCTTTCTGGCAGCGTGTATTCGAGCCCGGCGATAGCCGCATCATCAAGAATCAGCGCTTTGCCATTACGCAACCAGTTTCCGGTTGTTCTGACCATGCCGCCTTCCCAACGGGTGGTAAACTGGCGAAGTGCAATGCCCTGCGGTGAAAACTCCGCATTCACGATCGGATCGAAGAAGTGCAATGAGCCGTAGATAAATTCGCTGGCGTTCATCGACAGTTTGCCTTCCTGAGTCTGCCAGTCATCTTTGCTGAAAGTCAGGTTGCGCAAGCTGAGATTGAGATCGGTCACTGCCCAGTCCGGCCCCTGTAAACGCGCATCGGTGACTTCAAGGCGGCCAATCTGCAATGAGGGCACCGTAGTCAGTGGACGAAAGAAGTCCGTCAGAGATTTGTCACTTTGCAGGCGGATATCGTTCAGGCGTAGCGTTTCTACAACCCAACTACCGTCAGCACTGCGCCGTGCCACGCCAGTTAATGCACCGCGCGCGACATCGGCGCCGATATTCGTTAATGCCACCTGATCTTTATCAAGGCTGGCTTCAATCAGCACGTTGGTGGCAGGGACATCGTTAAGCGTTAACGAGCCTGCGCTGAGCTGAATCTGCGCCTGACTTCCCAATATCTTACCCGCTTCGGGGTGCCAGGGGAGTACGGCGCCGTTGACGCGCTGGGCGCTCAGCTTCCACTCACTGTCAGGGCTGTTAAATGCCATATCCTGTAGCCGCAGACGATCGGCCTGGAAAGGGAGCGGGGCGGTTTGTGGGGAAAGATTCAGAGTGCCACTTTGTAGCACAATGGTATCGACGTGTAGCGGATGGGTGAGCTGACGGCTGCTCAGGCCAATATCCACGGTCTTTGCCACCAGGGTGGCCGGCTGCCCATCCCGCCCAAAGGTCACGTTGTTCAGCAGGATGTGGGCTGGCGAGGAAAATCGGTGATCCATCGCGTCAAAGGCCAGGTGATAGTCGCTATTCTGGGATACCCAGGTGCTGACATGTTCCGCGCCCCAGCGGGTTTGTAGCAGAAAATAGAGGCCGAGGGTCACCACCAAAAGGGCGATCAGCAGGTAAAGAATCAGCTTTCCAATAAATTTCATGGTCTTCCATTCCGCGAAGTGCACATCACTGAGTTATGCACGATTTACGCGCAATCCTCAAGGCAGGAATGGTGAAAGGGCGTTACAACGGCGGTGATTTAGCATCACCGCCGCATGGCGCTTAGGACTTTTCTGGCGGGAAAATCAGGTTCAGAACAATAGCGGTGATGCCGCCTGCGGCAATACCGGAAGAGAGAAGATTTTTCACCCAGTCCGGCGCAAACTGCAGGATCAGCGGCTGCTGGGAAACGCCCAGACCTACAGCCAGCGACAGGGCGATAATCAGAATGGCGCGGCGGTTCAGCGGCTCGCGCGAAACGATACGTACGCCGGATGCCGCGATGGTACCAAACATCACCAGCGTCGCGCCGCCGAGTACCGGTTCCGGAATGTGCTGGACAAATCCGCTTACTGCCGGGAACAGGCCGAGCAGGATCAGCATCAGCGCCACCACAAAGCCGACGTAACGACTGGCAACACCGGTCAACTGGATCACGCCGTTGTTCTGTCCAAAGCAAGAGTTCGGGAAGGTATTAAATACCGCAGAAACAAAAGAGTTCAGGCCGTTAGCCAGCACGCCGCCTTTCAGACGCTTCATATACAGCGCGCCGGAGACCGGTTGCTCAGAGACGTCCGAGGTGGCGGTGATATCGCCAATGGTTTCCAGTGAGGTGATCATAAACACCAGCATCAACGGCAGCAGCAGGTTCCAGTCGATACCCAGACCGTAGTACAGCGGCGTCGGCACCATGATGAGGTCCTGCGATGCGGGAGCGCTGGTTTCTGGCAGCATCCCCATAAACCATGCCAGTGCGTATCCCGCTGCCATCGCGATCACCAGCGACGCCACGCGCAGATATGGGTTACGCTGGCGGTTGAGCAAAATGATCAGCACCAATACCACGCCTGCCAGCATCAGGTTCTTGGGCGCACCAAAGGTGTTGTCGCTCATGGCCGCATAGCCGCCCCCAATAGAGGTCAGACCGACCTGAATCAGCGACAGGCCGATAATCATCACCACCACGCCAGACACCAGCGGCGTGATGATGCGGCGCGCCAGATGCAGGATGCGGGAGAGCACCATCTCAGTACAGCTTGCCAGCATCAGCGTGCCGAACAGTGCTGCCATCATCGTCGGGACATCGGCACCACCCGTTTTCAATGCCGTACCGCCCATAATCAACGGGGCAACGAAGTTAAAACTGGTGCCCTGAATGGATAGCAACCCTGAACCGACGGGGCCCCATGCCTTAATTTGAATAATGGAGGCCACACCGGAGGCGAAAAGCGACATGCTGATGATGTGTTGCGTGTCCTGGGCCGGTAATCCCAACGCCTGGCAGATCAGCAGCGCAGGCGTAATCACCGCGACAAACATCGCCAGCAGGTGCTGACAGGCGGCAAACAGGGTCTGAGGAAGCGGGGGGCGATCTTCAAGACGATAAATCAGTTCGCTATTTTGAGGCTGCGCAACCGGTTGCGCATTTTCTGACTCGACGGTGTTTACAGACATCAAAGGCAATCCCGTGGTGGAAAAGCGGGCATTTTAGCTGACCAGGGGGCAAAAGCAAACGTTTGCAGTGCGTTAAAACAAATAACGGTTGCTATCAGGATGGTTGAAATTGAGCGGAAACTTGCGCAATGCTGAAATAAGATACTTTCTGATGCTTTGTTATGGTCGCTCATTTCTTGTTAAAAAGATCCCTGGCGTAGCGGGTAATGCCTGGTAGTACGGTGGGATGACCGATGATAGCGACCAGAATGTGCATGTTGGCGACCAGGCGTTTCAGGGGAGCTCGTGGGGAAACCCGCTGGCATGGGGGGATAAAAAGAAAACCGGGAGTGTGCTGGCGTAATGCAGCTGGTGAAGGGGAGCCTCATTGTCAGAGATAACGGAAACTGCGGCGGAATGAATGTGCGGTTTAACAACGTCTATCGCAAAACATTATCAGGCATTTGAGTAACGCTCGGTTTCAGGCATCCAGCGCTCAATCAGTGCAATTGCCTGCTGCGGATATTTTTCATGAATATGGCGGGCAATACGCTGAACTTCGGGAATAATGGCCTGATCGCGTAATAAATCCGCAACCTTGAATTCTGCATTCCCGGTCTGACGCGTGCCCAGCAATTCGCCCGGTCCACGAATCTCCAAATCTTTTTGCGCAATGACAAAGCCATCGTTGCTGTCACGTAAAACCTGCAGGCGTTTTTGCGCGGTTTTCGATAAAGGGGATTTATAGAGCAGGACACAGTGTGAAGCCACCGCGCCACGGCCGACGCGGCCTCGCAGCTGATGTAATTGCGCCAGACCTAATCGCTCCGGGTTTTCGATGATCATCAGGCTGGCGTTTGGTACATCCACCCCGACCTCAATCACCGTTGTGGCGACCAGCAGATGCAGTTCGCCCTGCTTAAAGGCGGCCATTACCGCCTGCTTCCCGGCAGGTTTCATTCGCCCGTGCACCAGACCCACGTTCAGCTCCGGCAGGGCAAGCTTCAGTTCTGCCCAGGTCGCTTCTGCCGCCTGAGCTTCCAGGAGATCGGATTCCTCAATCAGTGTACAAACCCAGTAAGCCTGCCGCCCCTCGTGAGTACAGGCGTTGCGCACACGATCAATAATATCGCTGCGGCGGGTGTCCGGAATAGCGACTGTGGTGACCGGCGTACGGCCCGGCGGCAGTTCATCAATCACTGAGGTATCGAGGTCGGCGTAAGCGGTCATTGCCAGAGTGCGGGGAATCGGCGTGGCGGTCATGATCAACTGATGCGGATGAAAACCCTGCTGTTGACCTTTCTCCCACAGCGCGAGACGCTGGTGAACGCCAAACCGGTGTTGTTCGTCAATGATTACCAGCGCCAGCCCGTTGAACTGTACCTGTTCCTGGAATATGGCATGGGTACCGACCACCATCTGCACCTGTCCGCTGGCAATAGCGTCCTGTTGCGCCTGGCGGGCCTTCCCTTTCTGCTTACCTGCCAGCCAGCCCACTTCAACGCCAAGCGGAGCAAACCAGCTACGGAAGTTATTGGCATGCTGTTCGGCCAGCAGTTCGGTTGGCGCCATCAGCGCCACCTGTTTACCATGCGCAATTGCACGCAGCGCCGCCAGGGCAGCAACCAGCGTTTTACCAGAGCCGACGTCGCCCTGTACCAGACGCATCATCGGGACATCCAGCGCCATGTCGCGCTCAATTTCAGCAACCACGCGCGCCTGTGCGCCTGTTGGTTTAAACGGTAATACCGCCAGCAGTTGGTTCTTCAGGGAATCATTAGCGCTAAGCGGCTGGGCATGGAAACGCTGCGCCCCTGCTCGTAGCGCAAGCATACTCAGATTGTGCGCCAGCAGTTCTTCCAGAATCAGACGTCGCTGTGCCGGATGCTGCCCGGTCTCCAGGTCGCTTAGCTGGAGGGATGGCGGCGGGCGGTGCAGAGTGCGCAGCGCTTCCGGCAGGCTCATCATTCCCTGAGACAGTTCCGGTGGTAACAGCTCAGCAATGGCGCAGGTCTCGAGCAGATCCAACGCCTGGTCGGTTAGTTTGCGCAGCGTGGCCTGCTTGACGCCTTCGGTCGTCGGATAAACGGGGGTGAGCGTCTCCTGTAACTCCGGCGTGCTGAGATCGCCCTGCACGCGGTATTCCGGGTGGATCATTTCTGCGCCATACTTGCCGCGCTTTGCTTCACCGTACGCCAGCACGCGTCGCCCCGTCGCGAGGCTGTTTTTCATTGCCGCACTAAAGTTAAAAAAGCGCATGGTGAGAATGCCGGAGCCGTCACTTATCTGGCAGGTCATCATCCGACGGCCGCCAAAGGTGATATTGCAGTTCAGCACTTCGCCTTCCACGGTGGCGTAGACGCCGGGCAGCAGCTCGCCAATGGGGTACAGATGCGTGCGATCTTCATAGCGCAGAGGAAGGTGTAACAGGAGATCCTGCACGGTGTGCAGGCCAATTTTGGCCAGTTTACTGCTTTGCGCCGCGCCAACGCCCGTCAGGGAACTGAGCGGGACAGCATCTAACAGGCGGCCTTTCATCGTAATTACCCTGCTGCCTGCATCGTGGACCACCAGGAGGCATCGGCTTCGATCTCACCTTGCTGGTTCACATGTGGGTAGGGAAGACCTTTGCGTCTGGCGACTTTCGCCAGTACCGGATAACCGCCCTCAAACAGCAGACGCTGCTGTTCGTCTTCCGGCAGCATACTGTTTTCACGCAAATACATGCCTGCGTTCTGCCGTTGGCGTTGTGCTTCGTAAAGAATCAATGCAGAGGCGACGGAGACATTCAGCGACTGCACCATGCCGATCATCGGGATGATGATGTCCTGGTCTGCCAGGTCCAGCGCTTCCTGACTAATGCCCGTTTTCTCTTGTCCCATCAGGATGCAGGTTGGGCGCGTGTAATCAATTTCACGAAAATCGACAGCTTTATCAGAGAGATGGGTAGCCAGAACCTGCATACCCTGGTCTTTTAAATGCGTTACTGCATCTGCGATAGTCCGGTGAGTTTTCACCTGTACCCAGCTGTTACTGCCCGCTGCCGCCGAGGCCATCGTACGCATGCGACTACCCGGCCAGACGGCGTGGACTTCGTGGACGCCAACAGCATCTGCGGTGCGAATGATCGCAGAAACGTTATGAGGTTTGTGGACCTGCTCCATGCAGACCGTCAGGTCAGGCTGACGCCTGGCGAGCATCTCGCGGATACGCGCATAACGTTTTGAGTTCATAACACTTCATCCTTCAAATTGCTTCGGCGTTGACCGCTGAGTTAGTCGTCTCATCCATGATGACTCGCCCTTACGGACCGTCGCTCCGCAACGTTTAAATCTGTTCCTGACAGATTTGTCACTTATCCCAGTCACGTACCTCTGTACGCTCCTGGAATTCATTCACTTGCCGCCCTGCTGCAATTTGAATGATTTTGTGTGTAAAGCTAATTTCGGTTACGGGTGACTTTGATGACGTCCGGCATCACGCGGATTTTGCGCATGATATTCGCCAGATGCACGCGATCGCGGGCGGTGAGGCGAATAAAGGCGCTGTAGACGCGACCATCTTTCTCTTCAGTATTCAGGCTCTGAATATTGGAGGTTGTGGTATTGATTGCTGCCGTCAGGTTTGCCAGTGCACCCTGGTGGTTAAACATATCCACCTTGATTTCGGTGATGAACTCTTGTTCCGTCTCTTTGTCCCATTCCACAGCCATAAACTTCTCAGGCTCTTTCTGGTAGCCGCGGATGTTACGGCAGGATTCATGGTGAATCACCAGACCTTTGCCTGGGCTGACGTGCGCAATAATCGGGTCGCCAGGAATCGGTCGGCAGCACTTCGCAAAAGTAATCAGCACGCCATCTGCGCCTTTAATCGGCAGGTGTCCGTGGCTCTGCGATGCAGACGGCACCGCTGAGGCATCTCCAGGCTGGAGGTTTTTCGCCACGACCACGCTCATCGCATTGCCGAGACCAATCTCTGCCAGCAGATCGTCCAGCGTAGCGAGCTTCATACGCTCAAGCTCGCGTTGGATGTTTTCTTGCGGAATTTCAGCCAGTTTACGGCTGCCGCCTAAGGCATGATTGAGCAGACGACGTCCGAGGCTGACGGAATCATCACGCTTAAGGTTTTTCAGCAACTGACGAATCTTGGCACGCGCTTTCGAGCTGACGACAAAGTTGAGCCATGCCGCATTCGGGCGGGCGCCAGGTGCGGTAATGATTTCGACGGTCTGACCGCTGGTGAGCGGCTGTGACAGCGGATAAGGCTGTCTGTCGACGCGCGCGCCAACGCAGGCATGACCGATATCGGTGTGTACGGCATAGGCGAAGTCGACGGGTGTGGCACCCGCAGGGAGTTCGACAATGCGCCCTTCCGGAGTGAAAACGTAAATCTCATCCGGGAAGAGATCGGATTTAACGCTCTCAATAAATTCAAATGAGCTACCGGCGCTCTGCTGCAGTTCCAGCAGGCTTTGCATCCAGCGCTGGGCGCGAATCTGTGCGGTGGTGCTGGTTTCACCATGCTCTTTATAGGCCCAGTGTGCGGCAACACCCATCTCCGCCATCTGATCCATGTCTTCAGTACGAATTTGTACCTCAACCGGCACCCCGTGTGGACCAATCATTGAGGTGTGCAAAGACTGATAGCCGTTCGCTTTCGGAATGGCGATATAGTCTTTAACGCGCCCTGGACGTGGCTTATAGAGGCTGTGCATCTGGCCGAGCACGCGATAGCAGGTATCTGCATCATGAACGATTACGCGAAAAGCGTAGATATCCATAATCGAGTGAAAACGCTGCTCTTTAAGCACCATCTTGCAGTAGATCGAGTAAAGATGTTTCTCGCGACCGCTGACGCGGCACGGAATCCCTGCCTCCTGCAAACGCCCTTCAATCTCAGAGAGGATTTTTTGGATCATCTCTTTACGATTGCCGCGTGCTGCTTTCACCACCTCTTTAATCACCCGATAACGGTTTGGGTACAGCGCTTCAAAACCCAGCTCTTCCAGCTCGGTTTTAATGTGATGAATACCTAAACGGTGTGCCAGCGGGCTATAGATTTCTAGGGTTTCACGCGCGATGCGGCGACGTTTATCCGGGCGCAGAGAGCCCAGCGTACGCATATTGTGGGTGCGGTCAGCAAGTTTGATGAGAATGACGCGGATATCCTGCACCATCGCCATAATCATCTTGCGAAAGTTTTCGGCCTGCGCCTCTTTCTTGTCGCGGAACTTTAGCTTATCAAGCTTTGATACCCCCTCGACCAGTTCAGCAACGCTTTTACCAAAAAGCTGCTCCATGTCCTGGTAGGTGGCGGGAGTATCTTCAATTACGTCATGCAGCAGCGCGGCCATCAGCGTTTCATGGTCGAGCTTCATCTCGGCCAGAATACAGGCTACCGCGACCGGATGCGTGATGTAAGGTTCGCCGCTTGAACGTGTCTGGCCCTCGTGAGCGTCACGTGCAACGAGATACGCCTGCCGAAGACGTTTGATCTGGTCTTCCGGCAGGTAGTTTAGAATCAGCTGATTCAGGCTTTCAAACAGATACAAGGGCGACCCGCTTTGTGATTAACGACGACCTTCAGCAATAGCGGTAACGGCTTGTAATTCAGCGGCTTCCTGCTCTTGCTGTTCCTGGCGCTCACGCACGTCGAGGATCTGATTGTTGATCAGGCCTTCTTCGATTTCGCGCAGCGCGATTACGGTAGTTTTATCGTTTTCTTCCGGTACGAGCGGATCCTTTCCGCCTACCTGCATCTGACGAGCGCGACGCGCGGCGACCAGTACCAGGTCAAAACGGTTACCAATTTTCTCTACAGCGTCCTGAACAGTTACGCGTGCCATACTTAAAATGCTCCACAGGTGAAGAAATGACTGGGCATGATACTGAAAGTGAGTTCAGTCTGCCAACAGTTTGCTGATTAAAGCGTCATGACGCTGCTTTTGGCGGCTCATGCGCAGACGTTCGGCGCGAATGATCGTTTTCAGATCGCTCAGGGCGGTATCAAAATCATCATTCACAATAAGATAATCATATTCGGCGTAATGGCTCATTTCTGCAACAGCTTGCGCCATACGTTTTGCAATGACCTCTTCACTATCCTGACCACGACCGCGCAGGCGGCGATCCAGTTCAATTTTGGACGGCGGTAAAATAAAGATACTGCGTGCGTGCGGCATTTTCTGACGAATCTGCTGAGCGCCCTGCCAGTCAATGTCCAGAAAAACGTCTACGCCAGATGCCAGAACTTGCTCAATCGCCTCGCGTGAGGTGCCGTAGTAATTACCAAAAACTTCCGCATGCTCCAGGAACGCATCCTGTCCAATCATGCTTCTGAATTTATCATGGCTTACAAAGTAATAGTGTTCACCATGAACTTCACCCGGGCGTGGAGCGCGGGTGGTGTGTGATACAGAAACCTGGGTGTCATACAACGGTTGTGTTTTTAATAAAGCCTGAATCAGGCTGGATTTACCCGCACCACTGGGGGCAGAAACAATATAAAGCGTGCCTTGAGCCATGAGTATCTTACGTATGTGATTATCGAAATAGAGCCTACATACGTGCTTATTATACACGTCGCCGCTATGCGACGTAGCCTTTGTCACACTTTTTACGCCAGATGATTTTGTTTTGCGTACCGGTTTCCTGATTTACAGGGCATTTTCTGCAGCAAAATCGAATCTCTGGAAAGACGCTCGCAGCATCAATTATTGCCTCTCGGCTTTGTGAATTCTTAGCGTTATACCTTCCTGGCAATGTAAAGCGGAGGTTGAGATGAAAGTATGGAAAAGCATACTGCCGGTAATGTTTTTGTGGCATTCGATGGCCAGTGCTGTCTGCCCTGTCTGGTCACCAGCCAGGGCAAGCGAGGAAATCTTGCATTTACAGCGGCAAATTTCGCAGTGGAATGACGATTACTGGAAGCAGGGTGTCAGTACAGTTGAAGACAGCGTGTACGATCAGCTTAGTGCCCAACTCCGTCAGTGGCAGCGTTGCTTTAGCAAAGAGACACCTCTGGAACTCTCCTCCCCACCACTAAACGGTACAACGGTGCATCCTGTTCCTCATACTGGCGTGCATAAGCTTGCGGATAAACAGGCCATACGACAATGGATGCAGGGGCGCAGTGATTTGTGGGTGCAACCGAAGGTGGACGGAGTGGCAGTGACTCTGGTTTATCAGAATGGAAAGCTCGTCCGGGCGATCAGTCGCGGCGATGGCCTGAAGGGGCAGGACTGGACGCAAAAGGTGCGTTTGATCCCCTCAGTGCCGCAAGCGATCAACGGGACGCTTGCAAACAGTGTTTTACAAGGCGAGATTTTCCTGCAGCGAGATAGCCACGTCCAGCAACAAATGGGCGGTATGAACGCCCGTTCTAAGGTGGCTGGTATGCTGATGCGACAGGAGAATACCTCCTCACTCTCTTCGCTGGGAATGTTTATCTGGGCCTGGCCTGATGGACCACAGAGTATGTCCGAAAGGTTGAATGAACTTACGGCAGCAGGATTTTCACTCACGCAAAAATACACCCGTGCGGTGAACAGTGCTGATGAAATCGAACGGGTACGCGCCAGGTGGTGGACGTCAGGCCTGCCTTTTGTGACCGATGGTGTCGTGGTTCGCATGGGGAAAGAGCCGAATTCGCGATACTGGCTACCAGGGCAGGGCAACTGGTTGGCGGCATGGAAGTATCCTCCGGTGGCGCAGGTAGCGGAAGTCAAGGCAATACAGTTCACCGTGGGCAAAAGTGGAAAAATTGCCGTAGTGGCGTCACTCGTTCCCGTAATGCTTGATGATAAACGTGTGCAACGCGTAAACGTGGGGTCTGTCAGACGCTGGGAAGAGTGGGATATTGCGCCAGGCGATCGGCTCCTGGTGAGTCTGGCTGGACAAGGGATCCCGCGTCTTGATGATGTTGTCTGGCGAGGGACTGAACGAACCAAACCCGTACCGCCGAAAAATAGGTTTAATTCGCTAACCTGCTTTTATGCCTCGGAAATTTGCCAGGAACAGTTTATCTCCAGACTCGATTGGTTAGGTTCAAAACCTGTATTAGAGCTAAATGGCATAGGCGAAGCAGGATGGCGATTACTGCATCAGACGTATCGCTTTGAACACATCTTCTCGTGGCTTACCTTAACACCGGAACAACTTCGTAACACGCCGGGATTAGGTAAAGGGAAAGGCGAGCAATTGTGGCATCAGTTTAATCTTGCCCGACAGCAACCCTTTATCCGCTGGATTGTGGCAATGGGAATTCCGCTCACGCAGGCAGCATTGAACGCCAGTGGCGAACGTTCATGGCAGCAATTACTGGAAAGAGCGGAATCGCACTGGCGACAGCTTCCTGCCACGGGATCTCGCCGTGCGCAGCAGGTCATTGAATGGCACGATAGCGCGGAAATTAAAGCGCTGAGCAACTGGCTTGCCGCTCAGCGTATTCCGGGATTCATTCCCTAATGGCTTTCGTGACGGTAATAAAATACCGGTAAACCGAGCCTGAGACGTAGCGCCAGTAAGCGAGCAATGAAGCCAAACATAAGGGTAGAGATAACGACGATATCGGGATTAGAAACATAGTGCTGGAGCGCGATATAAAGTACGGCGGAGGCAAACGAGACACCGGCATACAGCTCTTTCTGGAAGACCAGCGGAATGCGTTTACAGAACATATCGCGTAGCACACCACCAAAAACGCCAGTCGTGACGGCGGCGACAACGGCGATAATCGGACCATGTCCCATATCCAGCGCGACCTGAGCGCCAATGATGGAGAAGACCACTAAACCCAGAGCATCCAGCACGAGAAACAATTTGCGCAGGTAGGGCATAACGGGAGCTACGATGGTGGTCAGCACTGCGGCGGTTGCCACGATAATGACGTATTCAGGATGTTTTACCCAACCAAGCGGATAGTGCCCGAGCAGGATGTCGCGTACGGAGCCGCCGCCAATGGCGGTAGCCGTTGCAATAATAATGACGCCAAATGTATCCATACGGCGACGACCCGCAGCAAGAGCGCCCGTCATGGCTTCGGCTGTGATACCAATCAAATATAAAACGTGTAACAGCATGACTCCCCCTGATTTTCTGGGGCAGAGATTAGCGATTTGCGCGTAATCTCACGATTGAGATTTTCTAAGGTGAATGGATTTTAATAAATTTTACTTATGCCAGTTGCCCTTTCTGACCAGACATCATGCGTTGTTATCATATGAGAGGGAGGAAAATGAATGAGAAAATGTAATGCGAGTTGTGTGGGGTATGAGGGGAAAACACGTAGCACCGCTGAATTTTGCAGACTACGTGTTGAGGTGTATTACTCGATATTCTGGATCTGCTCGCGCATTTGCTCAATCAATACCTTGAGCTCGATGGCGGAGTTGGTCACTTCAGCATTGATGGATTTCGATGCGAGGGTATTCGATTCACGGTTGAATTCCTGCATCATGAAGTCCAGACGACGACCCACAGCCTCTTTTTTCTTCAGGATGTTCCAGGTTTCTTTAACGTGAGCGTCCAGACGATCCAGCTCTTCCGCGACGTCAATACGCTGTGCCATCAGCACCAGCTCTTGCTCCAGACGGTTATTCTCCAGCTGTACCTGTGCGTCCTCCAGTTTGGCCACCAGGCGTTCACGCTGCCACTGCAAAATTTCAGGCATATGGGCACGGACTTTCGCGACTTCAGCACTGACGCCTTGCAGACGCTGTTCAATCAGGGTTTTCAACGCCTGTCCTTCGGTTTCGCGGGCAACGATAAAGTCGTCCAGCGTTCCGTCCAGCGCAGTGAGAATTTCTGCGGCAATAGCGTCCAGATCCTGTTCCTCAGCCGCCATAACACCCGGCCAGCGCAGGATATCAACCGGGTTGATTTCTCCTTCATCGCTTTGCATTTTGACCCAGTTGGCTGCGGTCACTAGTTGTTTAGCGAGTTTCTCATTAAGAATCAGCTCCCCTTGCGCGCTGGCGTCCGGTTCGAAACGCAGCATACATTCGACTTTACCGCGCGTCAGGCGCGTACGAATGCGTTCGCGGATAACAGGCTCGAGGCTCCGGAACTGCTCCGGCAGACGAAACCAGGTTTCCAGATAACGCTGGTTTACCGAGCGCATTTCCCAGGTCGCGCTACCCCATTCACCCTTGATTTCACGCCGGGCGTAGGCGGTCATACTGCGGATCATAGACGTTCCTGTTTTTAAAGGAGAGATGAGGGGATTATAGCTATCCATGTCCTGTCAGGATAGGAATAACCGCCGGAAGTCCGTATAATGCGCAGCCACATTCGTTTCAAGCCGGAGATCTCAATATGCGTCCAGCAGGCCGTAGCGCTAATCAGGTGCGTCCCGTAACCCTGACCCGTAACTATACAAAACACGCTGAAGGCTCGGTGCTGGTCGAATTTGGAGACACTAAAGTGCTGTGTACTGCCTCCATTGAAGAAGGCGTTCCGCGCTTTCTGAAAGGTCAGGGCCAGGGCTGGATCACCGCTGAATACGGTATGCTGCCACGTGCGACCCATACTCGTAACGCGCGTGAAGCGGCGAAAGGCAAGCAGGGCGGTCGTACAATGGAGATTCAACGTCTCATCGCTCGCGCGTTGCGTGCCGCGGTTGATCTAAAAATCCTTGGTGAATTTACTATTACGCTGGACTGCGATGTCATCCAGGCTGATGGTGGCACGCGTACTGCGTCTATTACCGGGGCCTGTGTTGCCCTGGCGGATGCGCTGAACAGGCTGGTGGCGAGCGGTAAACTGAAAACTAATCCAATGAAAGGGATGGTGGCGGCGGTTTCCGTAGGGATCGTTAACGGTGAAGCGCTCTGCGATCTGGAGTATGTTGAGGACTCAGCAGCAGAAACCGATATGAACGTCGTGATGACCGAAGACGGTCGCATTATTGAAGTGCAGGGTACGGCGGAGGGCGAGCCGTTCAGCCATGAAGAACTTCTTACCTTGCTGGCATTGGCCCGAGGGGGAATTGAATCTATTGTAGCGACGCAGAAGGCGGCGCTAGAAAACTGATTTTTAAGGCGACCAGTGAGTCGCCTTTTTTTTGTCTGTAAATTCCGTAAATGATGACAGTAAGATGAGGAGCAGATCCATGAAACCATATCAGCGCCAGTTTATTGAGTTTGCGCTTAACAAGCAGGTGTTAAAGTTTGGCGAGTTCACGCTGAAATCCGGGCGTCAAAGCCCTTATTTCTTCAACGCCGGGCTGTTTAATACCGGGCGCGACCTGGCACTGTTAGGCCGTTTTTATGCTGAAGCGCTGGTGGATTCCGGTATTGAGTTCGATCTGCTGTTTGGCCCGGCATATAAAGGTATTCCGATTGCGACCACCACGGCTGTTGCGCTGGCGGAACACCATGATAAAGACCTGCCATACTGCTTTAATCGTAAAGAGGCGAAAGATCACGGTGAGGGTGGAAATCTGGTCGGCAGCGCGTTGCAGGGTCGCGTGATGCTGGTGGACGATGTGATTACCGCAGGTACTGCGATTCGCGAGTCTATGGAGATTATTCAGGCAAATGGCGCGACGCTGGCTGGCGTACTGATTTCTCTCGACCGTCAGGAACGTGGTCGCGGTGAGATTTCAGCAATTCAGGAAGTGGAGCGCGATTATAGCTGCAAAGTTATCTCTATTATCACGCTGAAAGATCTGATTGCTTATCTCGAAGAGAAGCCTGAGATGGCGGAACATCTGGCCGCTGTGCGTGCGTATCGGGAAGAGTTTGGCGTGTAATCGTTGGTTTTATCCGGTAGCGCCGCGCTTACCGGGCCAGCAGAACTCGTGCAGGCCCGGTAAGCGATAGCAGCCATCCGGCTACAGTTACTGTAGTTGCGTGGCAATTAACGGCCAGCGGGCATCAAAGTCGTCCGTTGGGCGGTATTTGAATTCACTACGCACAAAGCGCGAGAGCATGCCTTCGCAGAACGCTAACAGCTGGCTTGCCAGTAGCGTTTCATCTGTCACGTAACCTTCGCCTTCACGCATTCGCTTTTCCCGCAGCACCTGGCGCAGCTGTGCCTCAATGCGTTCGAACAGCTGGTTAATTCGCCCCTGCAGACGATCCTGTTCAAACATTAGCGCGTGTCCGGTCAGAATTCGTGTCAGACCGGGATTGCGTTCACCAAAGCCCAGAATTAACAGGACAATCAGCCGCAGACGCGCGCTGGTGTCCTTTTCATCCTTTAGTATCAAGTTGATACGGGTAATCAGGCTATCTTCGATAAACTCAATCAGGCTGTCGAACATGCGGGTCTTACTGGGGAAGTGGCGATACAGCGCCGCTTCCGAAACGCCGACAGAGGCTGCCAGTTTTGCCGTTGTAATACGTTGGCTTCCATCGCTGGATTCAAGCATCAGCGCCAGAGACTGAAGTATTTCTTCGCGACGGTTCCTTTTCGCAGTTTGTTTTTCTGCCATGTTACAAAATACCCCTGAAAATAAGCACTTGCCAGGCGAGCATCCACGCTACGACCGCAAACTCAGCGTTTGCGGTAATGTTATGGCGTTATAGCGTAGCGAGATACGTAAGTGTCTTACTTACGACCAGAATGGCCGAAGCCGCCTTCACCACGAGCGGTGGCGTCAAAATCTTCCACCAGATTAAATTCGGCCTGAACAACAGGGACAAACACCATCTGCGCGATGCGTTCACCGGGTTCAATAGTGAAGCTGTCCTGGCCTCTGTTCCAGACGGAAACCATCAACTGACCCTGATAGTCAGAGTCAATCAAACCGACCAGATTGCCCAGCACGATACCATGTTTATGGCCCAGACCGGAACGCGGCAGGATAACCGCTGCCAGGGCGGGATCGGCAATGTGGATAGCCAACCCGGTCGGCAGTAAAGTGGTTGCGCCAGGCGCCAACTCTACGGCGTCATCGAGACAGGCTCGCAGGTCAAGTCCGGCAGAGCCGGAAGTGGCATAGGTCGGCAGCGGAAATTGCTGTCCAACACGCGGGTCCAGAATCTTAACGTCGATTTTTTTCATCATAACGGGTCACGATCTCGTCGAGTAATAATTGGCCCAGGAGTTCTTTGCGCTCAAGCGGTAAGACTTTTTCTCCATCCTGCCAGAAAAGGTGTAAAGCGTTGCTGTCACTATTAAATCCTTGAGTTGAAAGCGAAACATCGTTCGCACAGATCAGATCAAGGTTTTTACGGATACGTTTTTGCCGGGCGTATTCTTCCACATTATTTGTTTCCGCGGCAAACCCAACGACATAAGGGCGATTATCTTTGAGTGCGGCGACCCCTGCGACAATATCCGGATTTTTGACCATTTTTACTGTTAATTCATCACCCTGCGTAGCCTGTTTTTTGATTTTTTCGCAGGCGACAGTGGCTGCGCGATAATCAGCGACCGCGGCACAACCAATAAAAATATGTTGTTGCTGAGCGCCAGCCTGCACCGCTGCTTCCATTTCCAGCGCAGTCATCACGTCGACACGCTGCACAAATGGCGGCGTCGGTAGCGACACAGGGCCAGACACCAGCGTCACGTTAGCGCCGCGGCGAGCGGCTGCGGCGGCGATAGCGAAGCCCATTTTGCCGGAGCTATGGTTGGAAATATAGCGCACCGGGTCAAGAGGTTCGCGCGTTGGGCCAGCCGTAATCATGATGTTGAGATGTTGCAGATCGTTGACAGATGAGAAGTGTGCCGCAGCCATTTCGACGATAGTCAACGGATCTAACATACGACCTGGGCCGATATCACCACACGCCTGGCTGCCGCTATCTGGTCCCCAGATAAGCAATCCACGAGAGGCAAGTATGCCAAGATTATGCTGTGTGGCAGCGGCGCGATACATCTGTTGATTCATGGCCGGAAGTACCACCACTGGCGCGGGTGTCGCCAGGCAGATTGTCGAGACCAAATCGTTGGCCATACCGACGGCCACGCGGGCTATCAGATCAGCCGTGGCCGGTGCGAGAATAACCAGATCGGCCCATTTCCCAAGCTCAATATGGCCCATTGCCGCTTCAGCTGCTGGGTCCAGCAGGCTGTCGGATACGGGGTATCCCGATACCGCCTGCAGGCTTAATGGGGTGATAAAAGCTTTTGCCGCTTCGGTCATTGCCACGCGAACATCAGCACCGCGATCGCGCAGACGACGCACCAGTTCAGGGGTTTTGTAGGCAGCAATGCCGCCGCTGACGCCGAGAACGATTTTTTTACCGGCCAGGCTCATGATGATCTTTCCTGTAGGGTTTCACCAAAGGCGGATATTTTATCACAATCCGGAATCTGTCGTGTCCTTGCGGGTTAATCACTTTGCGAGGCGCTACGCAAGAGTGAAAACAGAGCGTCGATTCACTTCTGGGCCTGTGCCAACATGCCTGCCCTGCTGAAAGGAGGTGTGAGGATGGAAGACTCTGAACGTTGGTTGCCCCGGGAAAAAATGTTATTGCAGGGGGTTGGCTCATTGAGCGATGCCGAGTTACTGGCGCTCTTTTTACGTACCGGGACGCAGGGAAAAGATGTGTTAACCCTGGCGAAAGAGATGCTCCAGCACTTTGGTTCGCTTTATGGTTTGCTGACTGCTGATTATTTGCAATTCAGGCATATCCCAGGAATTGGGGTAGCAAAGTACGCTCAGATAAAGGGCATTGCAGAGCTGGCCAGACGTTATTATGACGTACGTATGCACGAAGAGAGTCCATTACTGAGTCCTGATATGACCCGGGAGTTCCTGCAAAGCCAGCTGGCAGGCGAGGAGCGGGAGATCTTTATGGTGATCTTTCTTGATTCGCAGCATAAGGTTATCAAACACAGCCGCCTTTTTTCCGGTACGCTTAGCCATGTCGAAGTGCACCCGCGTGAAATTGTACGTGAAGCGATAAAAATAAATGCGTCGGCAGTGATCCTTGCACATAATCACCCTTCAGGGTGTGCAGAGCCGAGTA
Source organism: Citrobacter amalonaticus (assembly GCF_002918555.1). Taxonomy (GTDB): domain Bacteria; phylum Pseudomonadota; class Gammaproteobacteria; order Enterobacterales; family Enterobacteriaceae; genus Citrobacter_C; species Citrobacter_C amalonaticus_A. Next base: position 375,126 of record NZ_PQMB01000005.1, on the reverse strand, counting down.
AAGCGGATAAACTCATAACCGAGCGAGTGATAAGCTGCTGTCAGTACATGGATATCCGGGTGCTTGATCACCTCGTCATTGGGCGCGGAGAGTACGTTTCTTTTGCAGAGCGTGGCTGGATTTAACGCACTTTGCGCGATCCATCGGGATCTTTGTCTGTTCGGGACTTGAGCACATCGCCGAGTCAGCGTATACTACGCCACCTTTGAGAATCTCGGGTTTGGCATTTGGGCCTGGCAATCGAGAGTTCGCATTTACACAAAATCATTCACGTTGCATCGCGGCGGCAAGGGAGTGAATCTCCTGGAGCTTACATTGGTAAGTGACTGGGGTGAACGAGCGCAGCCAACAAAGAGATAGCGTGAAGGATGTGTGTATTGAACTGCGATAACCAGGCTGAGAAGCCTGACGAGGCGCCAATACCCCATACGAAGCTCGAGCTAATTTGATTTTTGGAGAATAGACATGTCCCGAGTCTGCCAAGTTACTGGCAAGCGTCCGGTGACCGGTAACAACCGTTCCCACGCACTGAACGCGACTAAACGCCGTTTCCTGCCTAACCTGCACTCTCACCGTTTCTGGGTTGAGAGCGAGAAGCGTTTTGTCACCCTGCGTGTATCTGCTAAAGGTATGCGTGTAATTGATAAGAAAGGCATCGAAACAGTTCTGTCCGAACTGCGTGCCCGTGGCGAAAAGTACTAAGTACTAAGAGGAAATAAATCATGGCTAAAGGTATTCGTGAGAAAATCAAGCTGGTTTCTTCTGCTGGTACTGGTCACTTCTATACCACTACGAAGAACAAACGTACTAAGCCGGAAAAACTGGAACTGAAAAAATTCGATCCCGTTGTCCGTCAGCACGTTCTCTACAAAGAAGCTAAAATCAAGTAATTTTGGTTTCTTTGTAATGAAAAACCTCGCTTCGGCGGGGTTTTTTGTTTTCTGGCTGTCCCCATAATAAAGACATATAAACCCTAAATAATTCGAGTAGCAGGACAAAACGCGTAGTCGTTTTGAACAGCGCGTGCGCGGGCCCCTAAGGGGCGAGGCCCGTGGATGGGCCGGGTAATACAGCCAACACCCCTGCAATTTGAAGTATGACGGGTATAAACACTACCGGAGACGCTATGCCCGAATTACCTGAAGTTGAAACCAGCCGTCGTGGCATTGAACCACATTTAGTTGGAGCTACCATTCTACATGCCAATGTGCGCAATGGCCGTCTCCGTTGGCCGGTTTCCGAAGAGATCTATCGTCTGAGCGACAAGCCCGTGCTCAGCGTTCAGCGCCGCGCCAAATATCTGCTGCTGGAGCTGCCCGACGGCTGGATAATCATTCATCTGGGGATGTCGGGTAGTTTACGCATCCTTCCTGAAGAGCAGCCCGCTGAAAAACACGATCATGTTGATTTGGTGATGAGCAATGGCAAAGTACTGCGCTATACCGACCCACGGCGCTTTGGTGCCTGGCTCTGGACGAAAGAGCTGGAAGGGCATAACGTGCTGGCGCATCTCGGTCCGGAGCCTCTGAGCGGCGATTTTAACGGTGTGTACCTGCAACAAAAGTGCGCGAAGAAGAAAACGGCGATCAAACCGTGGCTGATGGATAATAAGCTGGTTGTGGGGGTGGGCAATATCTATGCCAGTGAGTCTCTGTTTGCTGCAGGTATCCATCCCGATCGTCTGGCTTCCTCGTTGTCGCAAGTGGAATGCGAGCTGCTGGTGCGCGTAATTAAAGCCGTTTTGCTGCGCTCAATCGAGCAGGGCGGGACAACGTTGAAGGATTTTCTGCAAAGTGACGGTAAACCCGGCTACTTTGCGCAGGAATTGCAGGTTTATGGTCGTAAAGGCGAACCTTGTCGGGTTTGCGGAACGCCGATTGTGGCATCAAAACACGCCCAGCGTGCGACGTTCTATTGTCGTCAGTGTCAGAAATAAGCGCCGGATGAATAAGCTTATTTTATCTTATTCATCAATGCCTGATGCACATTCGCAGGGAGAAAATGAGTCACATCGCCCTGATGACGCGCCACCTCTTTCACCAGTGTAGAAGAGATGAAAGACCACTCTTTGGAAGGCATCAGAAACACGCTTTCAAGCTGTGGCATCAGATGGCGATTCATATGCGCCAGCTGCATTTCATATTCAAAATCCGCCACGGCGCGGAGTCCGCGAATGAGGATATTCGCCTGCCGATCGCGGGCGAAGTTAGCCATTAAATCACTAAAGCCCATTACCTCTACGCTGGCAAGATGCGCAGTAGCCTGTTGTGCCAGTTCAACGCGCTCTTCAAGCGTAAACATCGGTTTTTTGCTGGGACTGGCGGCAATGGCCAGAATTACGTGATCGAACATCTCTGCGGCACGTGTGACAATATCGATATGGCCGTTAGTTACCGGATCGAAGGTACCTGGATAAATCGCCCGTTTCTGCATAACAGCCCTCAATGCGTTTTTGGTGGCAGGTAAGGTTCCAGTAGCTGTAACAAACGCTGGAGCGCGCCCTGGTTTTGATACAGCACTTCAACCGCGTGACGCCCATAGAAATTACGATAATCGGCATCGGTCAGTAAAGAGGAGACCTCTTTTGCCAGCGTTGTCGCGTCGGTGACGGTAATCAGTCCGCTTGCCTGCTCCAGCCGGGCGCAAATATCTTTAAAGTTAAAGATATGCGGTCCCATCAGTACCGGAATGGCGTGTGCTGCCGCTTCCAGCGGGTTGTGCCCGCCACGTTCAACCAGAGAGCCGCCAACGAAGGCAAGATCGGCAATCCCGTAAAGTAGCATCAGTTCACCCATCGTGTCGCCAATGACCACCTGCGTGCTGGAGGATGGAACCTCACCCGAAGAGCGTGTGGTATAGCTTAGCCCGGCATCGCGTACAAGATTAACCGCGTCCGGGAAACGCTCCGGATGGCGTGGTACCAGAATAAGCAGCAAATTCGGAAACTGATGTAAGAGAGCCTGATGAGCGGCAATAACGATACTTTCTTCACCATCATGTGTGCTGGTTGCGATCCATACCGGTCGGTGGGGTGCCCATTGACGACGCAGCGTGACGGCTTTTGCGGCAAGCTGTGGCGTAACGGAAATATCAAACTTAAGACTGCCGGTCACGGTAACCTGATTGTTTTTTGCCCCCAGGGTCACAAAACGCTCGCCATCTTCTTCATTTTGCGCGGCTATCAGCGTAATACGGCGTAGCAACTTGCGGACAAATTTCCCCAGCTTTGCATAGCCAGCAGCCGAACGGGCAGAGAGACGCGCATTGGCGATAACCAATGGAATATGGCGTTTATGCAGAGCGGTAATCAGGTTTGGCCACAGCTCGGTTTCCATAATCAACACCAGCTTGGGGTCAACTTTATTCAGGAAACGGTTTAATGCATCCGGTAGATCATAAGGGAGATAAACATGCTGTACGTCGCTGCCAAAGGCGGACTGTACGCGTTCTGAACCGGTTGGCGTCATGGTCGTTACCGTAATGGGGAGATCGGGATAACGATGACGTAAAGCGCGTACTAAAGGGATCGCCGCCAGTGTTTCCCCGACGGAGACAGAATGTAGCATGATCCCGCCAGGCTTCAGGGGGCGGCGAAAAAAACCGTAACGTTCACCCCAGCGTTTACGATAGGCCGGGGCTTTACGTCCGCGCACCCAAAGCCGTATCCAGATAAGCGGCTGAATAAGGTAGAGAAGGGCGGTGTAAAGCAATTCGAGCATAGTGAATAGCTGACTTATGGATGTGCTGGGGATTCTATGTATTTAGTTGGGGCTTTACCATTACTTTTCCTGATTTTAGCTTAAATAACCTTAAGTGCAGCGATACCACCGGACAATTTACCTTCATTTTGCATTTTTATGCTATCCATTGATATGCGCAGATACAGTGGGTTGTTCAGAAATGAAAATGTTCTCATTTGTGTTTTATCTGATTGATTTAAAAAACAAAACAGGTCTGTTTGCTTAGTTTCTATTCATGTCGGATCGCAGCGAAAGAAGTGATACACTAGCACGTAAAAGTAAGTGCGATATCAGTGATCAGGTAGCTGTTGAGCCTGGGGCGGTAGCGTACTTTTTCTGCTTAACTTTACTGGACAATCACAACATAAGAGTCGCTTGTGGATAAGCCATTTCGAAGAATCCTGGTCATAAAGATGCGTTTTCACGGAGATATGTTATTAACAACTCCAGTCATTAGTACGCTAAAGCAGAATTATCCTGACGCAAAAATTGATGTGCTTCTTTACCAGGATACTATTCCCATTTTGTCTGAAAACCCTGAAATTAATGTGCTTTATGGCATCAAAAATAAAAAATCAAAAGCCATAGATAAAATGAGTAACTTCATTGAATTAGTTAGAGCATTACGTGCAAATAAATATGATTTAGTGATTAACCTTACCGATCAGTGGATGGTTGCGGTATTAGTCAGGTTCCTTCGTGCACCCGTTAAAATTTCACAAGATTATGGGCATCGTCAGTCCTCTTTTTGGAAAAAGAGTTTTACCTGCCTGGTGCCTCTGAGCGGTGCGAATGTAGTGGAAAGTAACCTGTCAGTACTCGCACCACTGAAACTGGATTCGATAGTAGCGCATACGACCATGAGTTATCCCCCCTCCAGCTGGGAGCGTATGCGTAGTGAATTAGATAAAGCCGGTGTGGGGGAAGAGTATGTTGTGATTCAACCGACAGCCCGGCAAATATTCAAATGCTGGAACAACGAGAAATTCTCACAGGTGATAGATGCGCTGCATGAGCGTGGTCTTGCGGTTGTTTTGACTTCAGGCCCCGGCGCAGACGATCTGGCCTGCATAGATGCCATTGCACAAGGGTGTCTGAAAGCGCCAGTGACATCGCTTGCAGGTAAGATGAGTTTTCCTGAATTGGGGGCGGTTATCGATCATGCCCAGCTCTTTATTGGCGTCGATTCTGCACCCGGGCATATTGCCGCGGCGGTTAATACTCCGCTGATATGCCTCTTTGGTGCAACTGACCACAATTTTTGGCGCCCATGGTCAAATAATATGATTCAATTTTGGGCTGGTGATTATCGACCTATACCGCCACGCGAGCAGCGCGATCGCAACGAAATGTATCTCTCGGCGATCCCGGCTGAGGATGTTATAGCTGCGGTTGATAAGTTGCTATCAGGTCGACTCTTTTCGTCACAAGCCGGAACCTCTTTATGATTGTCGCTTTCTGCCTATATAAATACTTCCCCTTTGGCGGTTTGCAGCGGGACTTTATGCGTATTGCACAAACTGTCGCCGCTCGTGGACACCATGTTCGCGTCTATACGCAGTTCTGGGAAGGCGAATGCCCTGGCGTTTTTGAGTTGATTCGGGTCCCGGTTAAGTCACGAACGAATCATGGTCGTAACGCTGAGTATTATTCGTGGGTGCAGGCGCATTTGCGTGAACATCCTGTCGACCGGGTTGTGGGTTTTAATAAAATGCCAGGGCTGGATATTTACTATGCCGCTGACGTTTGTTACGCCGAAAAAGTGGCACAGGAAAAAGGCTTCTTCTATCGCTTAACGTCACGTTATCGGCATTATGCCGCATTTGAGCGTGCGACGTTCGAGCAGGGCAAACCTACCCAATTATTAATGCTGACCGATAAGCAGATCGCTGATTTTCAGAAACATTATCAGACAGAAGCCGAACGTTTTCATATCCTCCCTCCGGGGATTTATCCGGACAGAAAATATAGTCAGCAGATCCCCAATAGCCGGGAAATTTACCGTCAAAAAAACGGTATCACAGAGCAACAGTATTTATTACTGCAGGTTGGTTCTGATTTTACCCGTAAAGGGGTTGATCGTTCGATTGAAGCACTTGCATCCCTCCCGGAAGCGCTACGACACAACACGTTGCTCTTTATTGTTGGTCAGGATAAGCCACGTAAATTTGAAGCGCTGGCAGAAAAGCGTGGTGTACGGGCTAATGTTCATTTTTTCTCCGGGCGTAACGATGTTGCAGAATTAATGGCTGCCGCTGATTTACTCATGCATCCGGCGTACCAGGAAGCTGCGGGCATCGTGCTACTGGAAGCTATCACCGCTGGGTTGCCGGTTCTGACCTCGTCAGTATGCGGATATGCCCACTATATTGTGGATGCAAACTGCGGGGTAGCAATTGAAGAGCCCTTCCGACAGGAAACGTTGAATGACATTTTGCGTAAATCGCTGACGCAGCCTTCGTTACGCACAGCGTGGGCAGAAAATGCGCGGCATTATGCGGATACAGAAGATTTGTACAGTTTGCCGGAAAAAGCGGCAGACCTTATTACAGGTGGTTTGGATGGTTGAGCTGAAAGAGCCATTGACCACGCTCTGGCATGGCAAAGATGCTTTTGAAGAAGTCAAAACATTGCAGGGTGAGGTATTCAGAGAGCTGGAAACTCGTCGCACATTGCGATTTGAGTTGGCGGGTAAAAGCTACTTTCTCAAATGGCACAGGGGGACGTCCCTCAAAGAGATCGTGAAAAACCTGCTTTCGCTGCGTATGCCTGTTTTGGGTGCGGACAGAGAGTGGAACGCGATTCACAGGCTGAGTGATTTGGGGGTGGACACGATGCATGGCGTCGGTTTTGGTGAAAAAGGGCTGAATCCGCTGACCAGAACGTCATTCATTATCACAGAAGATCTGACGCCAACAATTAGCCTGGAAGATTATTGTGCCGATTGGGCGAGTAATCCTCCTGATGTAAAAGTGAAGCGGATGATCATTAAGCGCGTCGCGACGATGGTACGCCAGATGCATGCCGGGGGTATTAATCATCGTGATTGCTATATTTGCCACTTCCTGTTGCACTTGCCTTTTACTGGCCAGGAAGACGATCTGAAGATTTCTGTGATTGATCTGCACCGCGCGCAGATCCGTTCGAAGGTTCCACGCCGCTGGCGCGACAAGGACCTGATCGGACTCTACTTTTCGTCAATGAATATCGGCCTGACACAGCGCGATATCTGGAGATTTATGCGGGTGTATTTCGACGTATCGCTTAAAGATATAATAGTTCAGGAACAATCTTTGTTATCTGATGCGATAGCTAAGGCTAATATAATTAAGGAAAGAACTATTCGTAAATCGTTATAATTCCCGGAGATTATAAATGGGCTATCAGTATTTAAATGCTGAAGAAATGATTAAAAATACAATTATCTTCGGTGAGGGAAATAATAATTACGGGAATCCTACTTTCCATATTGCCTATGGGATTGACAGGAATTTCTTATTTGGCTGTGGTGTATCAATTGCCTCTATCTTGCTCCATAATAGTAATAGAGATTTTGTATTCCATGTGTTTATCGACGAACTCCCCGACGATGAAAAAATACGTTTTTCTCAACAAGCGAAACTCTTTAATACATGTATACAAATACATATTGTTAACTGCGAAAAACTAAAATCATTTCCGACGACCAAAAACTGGTCTGTTGCGATGTACTTCCGTTTTATTATTGGTGATTATTTTATTAGTCAACAGGATAGAGTGCTCTATCTTGATGCTGATATTATATGTAATAATGATATTTCTGCTCTATATAAATTGGATTTAGATAATAAAGTTGCTGGAGTAGTTGCTGAACGCGATGAAAAATGGTGGGAATTGCGAGCGAAAAGTCTTGAATATTATGAACTTGCAAAGGGTTACTTTAATTCTGGTGTTCTACTCCTGAATATAAATGAGTGGGCTAAAGAAGGCGTATCCGATAAAGCCATATCAATGTTATCGAACAAAGACGTGATTCGTAAATTGACTTATATGGATCAGGATATTCTTAACATGATTTTGCCTGGTAAAGTAAAATTCATCGATGGACGGTTTAATACTCAATTTAGTATTAACTACGAGTTAAAAGATTCCTTTATCTGTCCCATATATAAAGATACTGCTTTAATTCATTATGTAGGACCGACAAAACCGTGGCATTGCTGGGCTTGCTATCCTAGCACCATTCCTTTCATGGAGGCAAAACAAAAATCCTCATGGAAGGATAATGCTTTAATGAAACCTACTAACTCTAATTATTTTCGGTATTGCGCAAAACATAACTTTAAGCAGAAAAAAATCTTAAAAGGAATAAAAAATTATCTTTATTATTTTTATCTCAAAATAATAAAATAGATTTGGGGTTGCTCATGGATAAATTTATAAAAGAAACGTTTTTATATCAGACAAAACAAAAGAAATTAAATGTTCCTGAACTTAATATTTCTTATGGCATAGATAAAAATTTCCTTTATGGAGCAGGAGTATCTGTTTCATCGGTTTTAATTCATAATCCAGATATCAACTTTACATTTCATATTTTTACAGATTACGTTGATGATGACTATCTGGAAATGTTTAAGGAAACAGTCGAAAAGTTTAATACCACAATTATTGTATATCTTATAGATCCAATATATTTTACTGATTTACCTACGTCGCAGTTCTGGTCATATGCAACCTACTTTCGGGTATTGTCATTTGAGTATCTTAGTGAAAGTATTTCTACGCTACTTTACCTGGATGCAGATGTGGTCTGCAAAGGCAGTTTGAAATATATTACTGAGGTAAAATTCAATGATGAGTTTGCTGCTGTTATTCCGGATAATGACAGTACGCAACAAGCGAGTGCTGAACGCCTCAATCTGCCAGAGATAAAAGGTCGATATTTTAATGCCGGTGTCATTTATGTTAATCTTAAAAAATGGCACGAAGCCAATCTTACCCCCTATCTACTAAAACTTTTGAGAGGCGAGACAGAATATGGAAGATTAAAATATTTGGATCAAGATGCTCTGAATATTGCTTTTAATATGAATAATATATATATATCAAAAAAATATGATCAGATATATACATTGAAAAATGAGTTAAAAGATCGGGGTCATCAAGGATTTAAACAGACTATTACTGATGACACGGTATTGATTCATTATACTGGAATTACAAAACCATGGCATCTCTGGGCAGCATATCCATCTGCACAATTTTTTAATTATGCCAGAGAGCACTCACCCTGGAATAAACATCCATTAAAAGATGCACGCACTGTTGCCGAAATGCAAAAAAAATATAAGCATCAGTTTGTTCATGGTGAATATTTAAATGGTATGATTTCTTTGCTAAAGTATAAACTAAAAAAATAAGTTGATATTATGATTACAAGCACTCGCTATCGAGGATTTTCATTTTACTATAAAAATAATGAAAATAAATATAAAGAAATATTCGATCAAATTCTTTCTTATCAATTTAAAACAATTAAAGTTCTACGTAATATTGATGATACAAAAGTCTCATTGATTGAGACAAAATATGGTCGCTTTGTATTCAAAGTATTTGCTCCGAAAAATAAAAGAAATGAGCGTTTTTTTAAATCTTTTGTTAAAGGTGATTATTATAAAAATTTAATCATTGAGACAGATCGTGTAAGAAACTCGGGATTAAAATTTCCTAATGATTTCTACTTTCTCGCGGAGCGTAAAATATTTAACTATGCAAGTGTTTTCATCATGTTAATTGAGTATGTACAAGGCGTAGAACTTAATGATATGCCAGAGATATCCGAAGAGATAAAATTAGAGATAAAATCCTCGATGGAGAAGCTCCATTCATTAAATATGCTTTCAGGTGATCCTCATCGTGGCAATTTTATAGTTAGTAAAAATGGTGTTCGGATCATTGATTTATCTGGAAAAAGTTGTACAGCTGAAAGAAAAGCCCGGGATCGTATGGCGATGGAAAAACATCTGGGGATTCCTAATGAAATAAAAGATCCTGGATATTATTCGGTGATTTACAAAACCAAATTTCGTAAGATTATTAAAAAAATCAAAGGCAAAAAATAATATATTTTCCTCTGGGATTTAAATATGGACTTACTATCCGAAAGTATTTCAAAGGTTGTATCTTCAGGCTCTATTGTCAATTATGATAATGTTCTTGATATAGCATATGGAGTTGACCGTAATTTTTTATTTGGTGCGGCCATTTCTATGCAATCAGTGATAATGCATAATCCGGAAATAGGAATAAGATTTCATCTCTTTACCGATTATATCAATGATGATTATTTAGAAAGAGTGAGCTTGTTCACTAAAAAAAATTCCAATGCCCAAGTTTGTATTTATAAGGTTTCAAGTGTTTTTATTGATATTTTCCCGAGTTTAAAGCAATGGTCATATGCAACGTTTTTTAGGCTAGTTGCATTTCAATTTCTTAGCGATAGTATTGAAAATCTTTTGTATATTGATGCTGATGTGATCTGCAAAGGGCCACTTGATAAATTGTTAACGATTCATTTTGAAAAAAATGTCTGTGCTGCAGTTATAAAAGATGTGCCATTTATGCAAGATAAACCCGCCAGACGATTGGGTATTGAAGGATTGCCCGGTAATTATTTCAATGCCGGAGTAGTCTATTTAAAACTTGACGCCTGGAAAAAAAATAATTATATGGATAAAGCGCTTACAATGCTTGCAAGCGATCCTGAACATGAAAAATATAAATGCCTTGATCAGGATATCTTAAATGTTTTGTTTTTTGGTCATTGTATTTTTATTAGCGGGGATTATGATTGTTTTTATGGTATAGATTATGAGTTGAAGAACAAAACAGACAAGGATTATATAAAAATTATCACTGCAGAAACTAAACTTATTCATTATGTGGGGGTAACTAAGCCCTGGAACAACTGGACTGATTATCCGTGTCAAAAATATTTTAATAAAGCTTATAATCTCTCCTGCTGGAATGATGTTTCATTTATTCCAGCTATAACAGAGAAGCAATTTCAAGCTAAATATAAGCATGAATTAAAAAATAAAAAATATTTCTCAGCAGTTATAGATTATATGAAATTTTATAAAAAGAAAATACTTAGAAAATATTTTTCAAAATATTAATAACTCATTTTTCGCTGCGTTCAAATTAAGGTTTCTTAATGAAAGTCCCTGTTTATATTGTCTCTCTGCTAAGAGATGATGCTCGAAGAGCTAAAATTTCAGCTGAATTCTCTGCTTTGGATATTGATTTTAATTATTTTGATGCAATCGATGCTAAGGATCCTTGTAACCGTGTACTGATTGACAGTATGAGGGATAAAGGAGTTGGTAATGAGATGACCGATGGTGAGATAGCTTGTACGTTGAGTCATCAGTTCATTTATCAGAAAATGGTTGCGGAGAATATTAAATGGGCCTTAATTCTTGAAGACGATGTCACAGTTGATTTCCGCTTAAAGAAATTTCTTTCTATGTTAACTAATGATGAGTTAAGAAAACTTAAAAAAGATAATCTATATTTATTGGGAGGACAGAAAGGATTACATGATTATCCTGTTTTAGGGTTAAGTTTATTTAATAAAGAAAAAATATCAACATGTACTTTCCGACGAGTTAACTATAATCAAAAAAAGATACGCCGGACTTGTTGTTATCTCATGAATAATGAAATGGCTCGTCAGTTAATTGAATTAACTAATGTTTATGGCACCTATCGTGCAGATAGTTGGAAACTTATGCATCAGGAACATATCATTAATAACTTCTATCTCGATGAAATAATTTCACATCCTGTATTAAATATCTCAAACAGTCATCTTGAGGTCGAGAGGATGCAAATGTCTGAACACAAGCAACCTCGTAGTTACTTTAATAAGAGGTCAAAAATAATTCGCTCTTGGGTGAAGGTTGTATTTTTTTCATTTTTAAAATGACCTTTATAAGAAATTTAAATGTAGGTGGCTAAGCGTGGAATTTAGTATTAAGTTGATTAAAGATTGGTTGAGCAATTTTATTTTCTTTCTCTATCTGGTTGCTGTTGTATTTATTCCTATTAATCTACACATAACCAATAAAATAATACTGTTAACTGGTTTTCTATCATTTTTATTTTTTTTAACTTCTCCTGTTCGTTATTTTGACAGGAGGGTTATTGTTTTGGTTGCAGGCATGTTTTTGCTAGGTGCAATTGATCTTTCGTGGTATGAATTTTACAAAACCAATGATGTTGTTTACAAGAATGCTTATCGTGGATATTTAGAAGCAGGAAAAATGTTATTGTTTTGTTCTTTTACATTATTGTTTTTAAATAAAAGTAAATCTGGTTTTAACATCAAATTTCATTTAATTGCTGTAATATTGATGCAATTAGTGGTTTTATTACGATCTTATTATCAAAGTCTTATTTTGCATGCTGATAGAATCCCCCTTTCCGCAATGAATGGTAATATAGGCCAGATGGGGGCTGCGACAATTGCTGCTTATGTGATAACGTTTTGCGCACTATATGCGTCTATAGTTTTTATGAAGCTGGACTCAAAGTATAAATGGGTATTTTTTTATATTAACTTCACCCTAAGTTTTGTGGCAGTCATGATGACAGGAACACGAGCCGCCATCGTTAGTTATCCAATGATTACTATCGCCATGCTCTATATCCAACATCGTAATCAGCGAGTTTTTTTGTTTAAAGGCCTTGCTGGCGTTTTCATATTACTCTTCGGTTGCGGGTTGTTATTTAGTAAAGAAATTGAAAATCGGGTAAAATCTCTTCAAAATGATATTAATTTATATACAACGAAGAATAATAGCCGATCCTCAGTCGGTGCTCGTTTTTCAATGATTCGCGCAGGTGTTGAGGTCGCTCCAGAGGGGCTATCATGGCAATCCCTTGAGCAGAGGGCGATCAACATTAAAGAGTTAAGTAAGGAGAATAATATTTATAAAGGCGCGACAGAATTCCTTGATGTTCATATGCACAACGAAGTTGTAGAAGCATTATCTACGAAAGGTGTCTTTGGCGTTATTTTCTTGTTGTTTTTCTATACCACAATGATTTATTATTGTATTCGTGAAAAACAATATTTACTGCTCGTTTTCCCCGCAGCGATCATATTATTTGGCCTGAGCGACGTAATCACCCATGCGAAACCAATACCTGCTGCATGGATAGTCTGTTTATTCCTTTCAACATCGCTATTAACTAAAAAAGAAGAAGAAAAATAAATGAAAATGGATGGGTTAAAAACTCATCCATTTGTCTGGAGACGTTGCTTAACAAAATTACAAGCAATCCTTTCAGGCGTCAATAAAGCTAATCTACCTTCCGGCGCCCGACATTCTACCTGGTTCTTCCCATAACCCCCAATTAGACCCGGATCCGTTGGGCCATATAGCGTAATATTAGGCCGATCGAGCGCCGCAGTCAGATGACTCAGACCGGTATCAACCGACACGACAAACTTTGCGCCTGCCAGTATGCGCGCAATACCCTCCAGACTCATCTTCGGTAAGACCTCGACGTAATCAAACCCCTCCGCCAGCCTTTTGGCTCGCGCTTCTTCATGAGGTGCCCCCCAGGGCAACTTAATATGAATTCCCGCATCCCCCAACAAGCTAATCAACTCTCGCCAGTTTGCCTCGGGCCAGTGTTTATCGTCCCGCGTTGTGGCATGCAGAAATACTGCATACTGATCGGCATCGGCATCCAGATTTGTCAGGAAATGTTGTGCAATGGCGTAGTCGCCCTGGGTCTGAGGTTTGTTATAACCCAGACTTTTGGCAAATAGTTCCCGGGTACGCTCCACCGCATGCTGCTGCCTGGCGATATGATGGCGACGATTATAAAACAGGCTGGCCAGCGGCTCGCGGGCGGTTTGCCAGTCCATGCCGTGCTTTATTCCACGTGCCAGTCGCGTGACGAGCGCGGCGCTTTTTACCAGCCCCTGAGCATCAATAATCGCATCGTATTGCTCTGTCTGAACGGCATTGCGAAAGGCTTTGCGCTCCGCTTTAATTGCTGCCGAAAACCAGGCTTTGCGCCAGCGACGAATCGCAACTGGGATCACACGATCAACCGCGCCATGCCAGGAGGGAATCTGGGCAAATCCTTCTTCTACTACCCAATCAAAACGAATACCAGGGATAGCCTGCTGCGCATCGGTCAGCGCGGGAAGCGTATGTAATACATCACCCATTGATGATGTTTTGACGATCAGAACTCGCATTCGTCAGGCTTCCTCTTGTAGCAACAGACTATTGAGTTCTTCCAGTACGCGTACTGGCGTAATGTCTATCAGACTCTGGTGATACCCTTCAGCCGCATCGCCTTTGCGCACTTTGTGATAACCCGTAATCAGACGTATCACGCGCGCTTTGTGCGAAAGTGGGGGAGTGAAATCGGGACTGCTGGGACCATAGAGGGCAACCAGAGGACGATTCAGCGCTGCGGCGACATGCATCAGCCCTGAATCATTGGTAACGATGGCCTTACAGGCAGCGATAAGAATCACGGCCTGCTCAAGCTGTGTTTCACCGGCCAGATTACGGCACCATGTCAGCTGCTCTTCACTCAGCGTTGTCAGAATCTCATTCCCCGCCTCATGATCCTTTGCTGAACCAAACAACACGATTTGATAGCCTTCATCGATGAGTTGTTTTGCCAGTTGCGCATAGTGGTAGTGCGGCCAGCGTTTCGCAGGCCCGAATTCTGCGCCAGGGCAGAAGCCAATCATTGGTCGTTCATCAGATAGTGAAAACGCGTTGCAGGTCAGGGATTTTTCACCATCACTAACCTGAAGTTGCGGCCACAGCAGGGGCTGCGGCAGATCTTTTGCCGTACGCATTACGCCTTTGTCATAGGCCAACGCCACATAGCGCTCAACCATCAGTGGCCAGGCTGCTTTGTCCAGCACGCGGGCATCATTAAGCAGACCGTAGCGCATCTCGCCGCGCCAGCCAGTACGATGAGGAATGCCGGCAAAGAATGGAACAAGCGCGGATTTAAACGAATTAGGTAACACGTAAGCGCGGTCATAACGCTTTTCGCGCAGACTATGGCCCAGCTTGCGACGTTCACCGATCTCCAGTGCCCCGTGTCCAAGCGGCATCGGGATCGCTTCGTTGACTTCCGGCATCCGCGATAACAGCGGACGACACCACGCGGGTGCCATCACATCGATTATCGCCTGGGGATAGCGCGCCTTGAGCGTGCGATAGAGACTTTGCGACATCATCATGTCGCCCACCCAGGACGGGCCGATCACCAAAATTCTCATAGATATGTCTTATGCGTCGCGGTTCAGCCAGGTCAGATATTCCGTTACGCCTTCAGCAACGGTCTTAAACGATTTGTCATAGCCTGCGGCACGCAGATTAGTCAGATCTGCCTGCGTGAAGGCCTGATAACGACCTTTTAGTTTTTCCGGGAACGCAATGTACTCAAGTTCACTTTTCTTGTGGAATGCCAGTGCGGCATCCGCCACGGCCTGGAAGGATTCTGCACGACCCGTTCCCAGGTTGAAGATACCGGATACGCCGTTCTCCCAGAACCAGAGGTTAACGTCCGCCACATCGCCCACATACACGAAGTCGCGCTTAAAGTTTTCGCTACCTTCAAACAGCTTCGGCGTTTCGCCGTTATTAAGCTGGGTATTAAGATGGAAAGCGACGCTTGCCATGCTGCCTTTGTGGCCTTCACGCGGTCCGTAAACGTTGAAATAGCGGAAGCCGACAATCTGCGAGTTCGCTTCCGGCAGGATCTGACGCACATACTCGTCGAACAGGAATTTTGAATAGCCGTAAACGTTCAGCGGTTTTTCATATTCACGGGATTCGATGAAGTCAGAGGTACGACCGCCGTAGGTGGCGGCAGAAGAGGCGTACAGGAAGGGGATCTCACGTTCCAGGCAGTAATGCAGCAGCTCTTTAGAGTATTGATAGTTGTTATCCATCATATACTTGCCGTCCCACTCAGTGGTGGATGAGCATGCACCTTCATGGAAAATCGCCTCAATATCGCCGAACTCTTCTCCGGCCATAATCTGGATCAGGAAATCTTCCTTATCCATATAGTCAGCAATATTCAGATCCACCAGGTTAACGAACTTGGTGCCGTCTTTCAGGTTGTCCACCACCAGAATATCGGTGATACCTTTATCATTCAGGGTCTTAACGATATTGCTGCCGATAAAGCCCGCGCCGCCGGTAACGATGATCATAACTGTAACCTTCGAATTATGTAGTCAGAGACAATCTCAGACACGAATGTCTGTAATCATACCATCACATCTAAATCCCTTCAGCCCTGGCAGCGTATGATTTGAAGTTAGTTTACTTTTACTAATGGATAGAATCGTGATAGCGAGTATAAGATATATCTTTAGCCGTGTAGTGGCGTTTATAAAACAATCTATATACAATGTATTAAAGGCTGTGGTATCATTTTTCTTTTACGATAATGTTTTTTATTCGCGATGACATCATCTACCACAATTGTAACTGCATACTTTGATATTGGTAGAGGGGAATGGACTGCTAATAAAGGATTTCGAGATAAGCTTGCTCGTTCAGTTGATGTTTATTTTAATTATTTTGAACGACTGGCTGCGCTTGAAAATGATATGGTCATTTTTACCTCGCCGGAATTAAAATCCAAAGTCGAAAATCTACGCCGCGGCAAGCCTACAACAGTTATTGCGATTGATATAAAAAATAAATTTAAATATATACGACGTCGTATTGAAAGAGTTCAACAGGATAAAGCTTTTACAGACAAATTAGAGCCCCGGCAGTTAAAAAATCCGGAATATTGGTCGCCGGACTATGTTCTTGTTTGTAATTTAAAGAGCTATTTTGTCAACAAAGCTATTCATTTGGATTTGATCAAAACGCCGATGGTTGCATGGATCGATTTTGGCTATTGCCGTAAGCCAAATGTTTTGCGTGGTTTGAAAGTCTGGGATTTCCCATTTGATCGTAACAAAATGCATCTTTTTACAATTAAAAAGGGTCTGAGAGTGAATTCGCAGCAACAGGTCTTCGATTTTATGATTGGAAACCATGTATACATAATTGGTGGTGCGCTTGTTGGCTCTCAGGAAAAATGGATGGAATTCTATCCCCTTGTAACAAAAAGTCAGAAAATTACCTTACAAAACAATATAGTAGATGACGATCAGGGTATATTTGTCATGTGCTATTACAAGCGACCGGATCTTTTCCAGCTTAATTATTTGGGGCGGAGAAAATGGTTTGATCTTTTTCGTTGTTTTAAGAGAACGAAATTGGGTTCAAAACTTCAGGCCTTCAGAATTTTGCTTTCCGGGAAGTAACCTGTTTCTTTTTTATACTCTAAATAATTCGAGTTGCGGGACAAAACGCGTAGTCGTTTTGAACAGCGTTTGCGCTGTCCCCGAAGGGGTGAGGCCCTGTGATGGGCCGAGTAACAAAGCCAACACAGCCGCAACTTGAAGTATGACGCGTATATACATCTTTTATCCTGTATGGCTGATAGTCAACGGCCTTCAGACAGGTGTTTTGTCATTGATTTTGATTTCTGATAAAAATTAATATCTATCAAAGTGTTAAGTATTTTTTCGTTGCCTGTATAGGCTTTTTTAGTCCCACAAAACAACCATCATCGCGTGATTTATCCTGCATTTTAAAGAACTGATAATGCGTCATCTCGTATCAGCGTCCAGGGTTAGGTAAGATGTGCTGAAATTTGCCCAGTCTGGAGAATCGCAATGCGTGGGGATTTTTACAAACAGTTAACTAACGATCTGGAAACCGCTCGTGCGGAAGGATTGTTTAAAGAAGAGCGCATTATCACGTCTGCGCAGCAGGCGGATATCACGGTGGCGGATGGAAGCCACGTCATTAACTTCTGTGCCAACAACTATCTGGGTCTTGCAAACCATCCGGAACTGATTGCAGCAGCAAAAGCGGGAATGGATTCTCACGGATTTGGAATGGCGTCAGTGCGCTTTATCTGTGGCACTCAAGACAGCCATAAACAGCTGGAGCAAAAGCTGGCCACGTTCCTTGGGATGGAAGATGCCATCCTCTACTCCTCCTGCTTTGATGCTAACGGCGGTCTGTTCGAAACGCTGCTGGGTGCAGAAGACGCGATCATCTCTGATGCGTTAAACCACGCCTCTATCATTGATGGCGTTCGTCTGTGTAAGGCTAAACGCTTCCGTTATGCCAACAACGATATGCAGGAACTGGAAACGCGTTTGAAAGAGGCGCGCGAAGCCGGTGCGCGCCACGTTCTGATTGCCACCGACGGGGTGTTCTCAATGGATGGTGTTATCGCCAACCTGAAAGGGGTTTGTGATCTGGCCGATAAATACGACGCGCTGGTGATGGTCGATGACTCCCATGCTGTTGGCTTTGTGGGGCAAAACGGACGCGGTTCTCATGAATACTGCGATGTTATGGGGCGTGTAGATATCATCACCGGTACGCTGGGTAAAGCGCTGGGTGGGGCATCAGGCGGCTACACCGCGGCGCGTAAAGAGGTGGTTGAGTGGCTGCGTCAGCGCTCTCGTCCCTATTTGTTCTCCAACTCCCTGGCACCTGCCATTGTTGCCGCCTCCATTAAAGTGCTTGAAATGGTTGAAGCAGGTGCTGAACTGCGTGACCGCCTGTGGGCGAATGCGCGTCAGTTCCGCGAGCAGATGTCTGCCGCGGGCTTTACACTTGCAGGTGCTGACCATGCCATTATCCCGGTGATGCTGGGAGATGCGGTCATTGCACAAGAGTTTGCTCGCGAGCTGCAAAAAGAGGGGATTTACGTTACCGGGTTTTTCTATCCGGTCGTTCCGAAAGGCCAGGCGCGAATCCGTACCCAGATGTCTGCGGCACACACTCCTGAACAAATTACGCGTGCGGTCGCGGCGTTCACGCGGATTGGTAAACAACTGGGCGTAATTGCCTGAGGATGTGAGATGAAAGCGTTATCCAAACTGAAAGCGGAAGAAGGCATCTGGATGACCGACGTTCCTGAACCGGAAGTTGGCCACAACGATCTGCTAATTAAAATCCGTAAAACAGCCATCTGCGGCACTGACGTTCACATCTACAACTGGGATGAATGGTCGCAAAAAACCATCCCGGTTCCTATGGTCGTTGGTCATGAATACGTTGGCGAAGTGGTCGGTATTGGCCAGGAAGTCAAAGGATTCAACATTGGCGATCGCGTCTCCGGCGAAGGTCATATTACCTGTGGTCACTGTCGCAACTGTCGTGGCGGACGTACTCACCTGTGCCGCAACACCACCGGCGTTGGCGTAAACCGTCCCGGCTGTTTTGCTGAGTATCTGGTGATCCCGGCGTTTAACGCCTTTAAGATCCCGGACAATATCTCCGATGATTTAGCGTCCATTTTCGACCCGTTTGGTAACGCGGTGCATACGGCACTGTCGTTCGATCTGGTGGGGGAAGATGTTCTGGTTTCTGGTGCGGGGCCAATCGGCATCATGGCTGCGGCTGTGGCGAAGCATGTGGGCGCCCGCCATGTGGTGATTACCGACGTTAACGAATACCGTCTGGAACTGGCGCGCAAAATGGGGATTACCCGCGCGGTCAACGTCGCCAGGGAGAATCTGAACGATGTGATGGCTGAACTTGGCATGACCGAGGGGTTCGATGTCGGTCTGGAGATGTCCGGCGCCCCGCCAGCGTTCCGCACCATGCTGGACACCATGAACCACGGCGGGCGTATCGCCATGCTGGGTATTCCACCATCAGATATGTCCATCGACTGGACGAAGGTGATCTTTAAGGGTCTGTTCATCAAAGGTATTTACGGTCGCGAGATGTTTGAAACCTGGTACAAGATGGCGGCGCTGATTCAGTCTGGTCTGGATCTGTCACCTGTCATCACCCATCGTTTTTCGATTGATGAGTTCCAGAAGGGTTTCGACGCCATGCGCTCCGGTCAGTCTGGTAAAGTGATCCTGAGCTGGGATTAACGCTTTATCGTAAAAAAGGGCTGGTGTTCCGGCCCTTTTCTCTAAGGTAAATCCGTAATAGTTGTAAAGTCCTGTGATTGTCTTAAATAATTTGTAATTGCGTCTTCGTCTTATTCTGCTGTTCATTTCATCCTCCTAATCTGAAGTCTTCGCACACCGTAAAAATAATATTTTCCTGCCTTAATAGTTTCTTAATACAAAGACGGTAGAAAGGCAGCATGACTTCAAGGTTATTCGGTAATTTTATGATGAACAGTGCAAATAAACTCAGTGTTATTATCCCGTTGTATAACGCGGGTAATGATTTCAATGCCTGCATGGAATCTTTAATCGCGCAAACATGGACTGCCCTGGAAATCATTATTGTTAACGATGGTTCAACGGATAATTCCGTCGAAATAGCAAAGCATTACGTGGAAAACTATCCGCACGTTTACCTGTTGCATCAGGCTAACGCTGGCGCATCGGTAGCCCGTAACCGGGGAATGGAAGCGGCAACAGGCAAGTACATTGCGTTTGTCGATGCGGACGATCTGGTTTACCCGACCATGTATGAAACGTTGATGACGATGGCATTAGAGGACGATCTCGATGTCGCACAGTGCAACGCAGACTGGTGTGTCCGCGAGACGGGAAGAACCTGGCAATCAATCCCCACCGATCGTATCCGATCAACCGGCGTATTAACCGGGCCAGACTGGCTGCGGATGGCGCTTTCATCACGCCGCTGGACGCACGTGGTGTGGATGGGAATCTATCGCCGTGATGTTATCGAAAAGAATAATATTAAGTTTATTCCTGGTTTACATCATCAGGATATCGTGTGGACAACGGCGTTCATGTTTAATGCCATGCGTGCGCGTTATACTGAGCAATCGTTGTATAAATACTTCCTGCACAATAATTCCGTTAGCCGACTGAAAAGACAAGGTAATAAAAATCTTAACTATCAGCGTCATTACATCAAGATTACGCGATTGTTAGAAAAAATGAATCGGGATTATGCCGACCGAATTCCGATTTATCCGGAATTCCATCAACAAATTACCTATGAGGCATTACGCGTTTGCCACTCAGTACGGAAAGAACCCGATATTTTGACGCGTCAGCGTATGATTGCGGAGGTTTTTACTTCGGGTATGTATAAGCGCATGGTGACTAACGTGCGCAGCGCTAAACTGGCATATCAGGCGCTGTTATGGTCATTTCGTTTGTATCAATGGCGCGACAAAACGCTGTCGCACCAGCGTATTGCGCGTAAAGCGCTTAATCTGCGTTAGCCATATTATTGGGGGAGGCAATTTTCCCCCAGCCCTGCCACTGATGCTGGAAGTACGTCACCAGTGTGCTTTGGCTGATACTCTCACTCAATACGCCAAAGAATCGACTGGTGTAGACCGGTTCTAATGGCTTCCTGGCTTTACATACTTTCACGCCGCGGAACGGGTTTCGCGGGGCATCGTTGTTTTTCGGTGGTGTGGAGGTGTCAACCTGCGGCTCGTTGAGCAGGCTGCTCGCACGTACCAGCGTGATATCTGCTGGCAGGTTATAGACCATCTGTTGCAGCACGCACACCGTCGACGGATGTGGATGTCCAATCGCGATGGCTGAGCCGTTACGACGTGCAAGATCGATGGCGCGGTTAAACTGGCGGCGAATGTCCGCTTCATTTTGCGTGTCGTCGAGGAACACCTTGCGCTTAATCACCTTCACACCAGTGCCGCTTGCCGCGCGCATAGCCTGGCTATTGCCGATAGTCATGCTGTCGAGGAAGTAAAGATTATAACGTCCTAACGCCTGCATCACTTTCTGCATACCAAACAGGCTGGAGGTCATTGCACTGCCCATATGGTTATTCAGCCCCACGGCATACGGTACTTTGTTCACCGCATCGCGAATAATCCGCTCAATCTCATCACTACTCATTTCCGGACGCAGCGTATCTTTCTCAAGCGGCTGCTTGCTCAGCGGTGCCATTGGCAGATGGATAAGCACTTCATGCCCGCTGTTATGCGCTTTGGTCGCCATTTCACGGGCATGTGGAGCATTAGGCAGAACAGCGACGGAGATGGCGGAAGGCATCGCCAGCACCTGATTTTCGTTATGTGGACGATAGCCAAAATCGTCGATCACGATGGCCAGTTTGCCAGCAAACACAGGAGAGGCGAATGCCAGCAGGCTGGCAATTGAGAGAACGGTACGACGAAAATGAGGCAAAACTTATCTTCCCAACCACGGCTGTGGATTGACGGCCTGACCCTGGCGACGAATTTCGAAATAGAGCGACGGTCGACCCTGGCCGCCACTGCTGCCGACCAACGCAATAGGTTGACCGGCGCGAACCTGCGAACCCACGCTGACCAGCGCGCTCTGGTTGTAGCCGTAAAGACTCATGTCGCCTTTACCGTGCTCCACGACGACAACCAGCCCGTAGCCCTGCAACCAGTCAGCCAGAATAACCCGGCCATCGGCAATCGCTTTGACTTCCGTCCCTTCAGATGCACCGATAACCATCCCCTTCCAACGTAGCTCACCTTGCAGCTGTTCGCCATAGCGATGCAGCGTAGGGCCGCGTACGGGCCAGTAGGCCTGACCACGGGGAGCGCCAAGACCGCCAGTACGCGACATCAGCGATTTTTCGCTTTCGGTCGGTTTGTAGGTCGTGCCTTTGCGGGTCGCTTCCTGCTGTTTATTGCGTACGGTCTGCGCTTCACGGGCTTCTCGCTCGGCGCGCGCTTTGGCCGCCGCTTCCGCACGGGCGATGCTATTGCGCAGACGGGATTCGTTCGCACGCAATTCGCTCAGCTGTTGCTGGCCCTGCTGAATGGAAGACTCCAGTCCTTTGAGCGTTTTCTGGCGCTCATTACGGGCCTGCTCCAGCTTCGCCTGTTGGGCTCGCTGTTCGTACAGCAGCGTCTGCTGTTGGCTCTGTTTCTCTTCCAGCTCCGCTTTTTGCGCGGCAACCTGTTCCCGGGTTTGCTTCAGCTCGGCAATAGTCTCCTGACGTGCCTGGTTCAGATAGCCAAAATAGGCCTGCAAGCGTTGGCCGCGCTGGCTCTCTTCCCCGCTGAGGATGAGCTGAATACCGGTGTGCTCGCCCTGGCGAAATGCGGCATCCAGTTGCGCCGCAAGACTACGCTCCTGGGTGGCTTTTTGCTGCTCCAGTTTTGCAATGGACGCATTCATCGCGTCGATCTGCTTATTCAACTGAGCGAGGGTATTCTGGGTTTCCCGTAGCTGACGGGCGGCGGCTGAAATAGCCTCTTCCTGTGCTTTAAGTTGCGTAAGCAGGGTAGAGCGCTGCTGCTGCTGTTGACGTACCGCGCGCTCTTTAGCTGCGATATCCGCCTGAATGGATTTGAGCTGGTCGCGATCGTCCGCGTGGGCGGAAAAGGCGCACAGCAATACGCCAGCGCTCACCACGCTGGCGTAGATCAAGGGCCTGACTGAAAACCAGTGCGGTTTCACGGCCCGTGTATTGGTATTAATCGCCTTTCCCCTCATGGGGAGGGATTATTCCACGATGAACAGCGCCTTACCAGTCATCTCTTGCGGGATTTCCATACCCATTAGGGTCAGCATGGTCGGAGCGATATCGGAAAGTTTGCCACCTTCGACGGCTTTCACGTTTTTCGCACCCACATAAATCAGCGGAACCGGCAGGTTAGTGTGCGCCGTGTGCGCCTGACCCGTGGACGGATCGCGCATTTGCTCGGCGTTGCCGTGATCTGCCGTGATCAGCAGTTGTCCACCCACGGACTCCACCGCTTTAGTCACCTGCTCAACGCAGTGATCCAGGGCTTCAACCGCTTTGACCGCCGCGTCCATCACGCCAGTGTGGCCGACCATATCACCGTTCGGGTAGTTACAGATGATGGTGTCGTATTTGCCGCTCTCGATCGCCGCAACCAGCTTTTCAGTCAGTTCTGCAGAGCTCATTTCTGGCTGCAGATCGTAGGTTGCGACTTTCGGCGAGTTGATAAGGATACGGTCTTCGCCTTTGAACGGCTCTTCTACGCCGCCGTTAAAGAAGAAGGTGACGTGCGCGTATTTTTCTGTTTCAGAGATACGCAGTTGGGTTTTGTCGTTCTTCGCCATCCATTCGCCGAGGGTGTTCGTCAGTGATGCGGGTGGGTAAGCCACGGCAGTTTTGATATCTGCTGCGTATTCGGTCAGCATGACGAAGTTGAGGTTAACCACTTTTTTACGGGCGAAGCCGTCGAAATCAGCGTTAACAAATGCACGGGTGATTTCACGAGCACGGTCGGCACGGAAGTTCATGAAAATCAACGCATCGCCGTCTTCCATTGCGGCATCGGCCTGGCCTTCAGCGCGGATAACGGTCGCTTTTACGAATTCGTCGTTTTCGTCACGTGCATAGGCAGCCTGCAGGCCAGCCACAGCGGTATCTGCCTGGAATTCGCCCTGTGCCAGCGTCAGCAGGTCATATGCTTTTTCAACGCGATCCCAGCGGTTGTCGCGGTCCATCGCGTAGTAACGACCCACGATAGAAGCAACGCGGCCTTTACCCAGTGCGGCAAATTTCTCTTCAAACTTTTTCAGTGAGGATTCAGCGCTGCGCGGCGGCGTGTCGCGCCCGTCGAGGAAAGCGTGCAGATAAATTTTTTCAGCACCACGCGCGGCTGCCAGTTCCACCATTGCGATGATGTGATCTTCGTGGCTGTGTACGCCGCCCGCAGACAGCAGGCCCATAATATGCACGGCTTTACCGGCATCTTTCGCCTGATCCACGACGCCCGTGAGTACCGGGTTCGCGAAGAACGCGCGATCTTTAATTTCCACATCCAGACGCGTCAGGTCCTGATAGACGATACGACCCGCGCCCAGGTTAACGTGACCCACTTCGGAGTTACCCATCTGACGGTCAGGCAGACCCACTTCCAGACCGGAAGCATCGATCAGTGTATGCGGACGTTTTGCCCACAGAGCATCCATTACCGGGGTTTTGGCACTAAAAATGGCGTTATCCTGGCTCTCTTCGCGATACCCATAACCGTCCAGAATCACCAGTACCATAGGTTTTTTAGAAACCGACATTGCGACAACCTCACACTCAATAGACAAAAATAATTGCGTAATTTTACTACAGCTGAATCGATAAAATAGCCTCAGAAGATCAAAGAATGCGCCGGGGGGCAGCGAGGATGGCGCTGATTTAGGTTTTTTTTTCCGTAGCAGCCCGCAAAAATGCAATCCATTGCACGCTCTGGCTGTATTTGCTCCAACGCGAAGGTATACTCCTTCCCTGGTTTTTTAATCACTAAGTCGGGAGTTGTTACCCCCCATGCAAGAAATTATGCAATTTGTTGGCCGTCATCCCATACTGAGTATCGCCTGGATTGCGTTACTGGTGGCGGTATTGTTCACCACGTTCAAAGGTCTGACCTCCAAAGTGAAGGTGATTACCCGCGGCGAAGCGACACGTCTTATTAACAAAGAAGACGCCGTTGTCGTTGATTTACGCCAGCGTGACGACTTCCGTAAAGGCCATATCGCAGGTTCCACCAATATGCTGCCGAGTGACATCAAGGCCAACAACGTTGGTGAGCTTGAAAAGCACAAAGATAAGCCTCTAATCGTCGTTGATGGTTCAGGCATGCAGTGCCAGGAATCAGCAAACGCACTGATTAAAGCGGGCTTTGAAAAAGTCTTTGTGCTGAAAGAAGGCGTAGCGGGCTGGAGCGGTGAGAATTTGCCGCTGGTTCGTGGAAAATAGTCGGAGATAAGTCATGGCCAACATTGAAATCTACACCAAAGCGACCTGCCCGTTTTGCCATCGCGCAAAAGCGCTGTTAACCAGTAAGGGTGTGAGCTTCCAGGAGCTTCCGATTGATGGTGATGCTGCCAAACGTGAAGAGATGATCAAACGCAGTGGCCGCACGACGGTTCCGCAGATTTTTATTGATGCACAGCACATTGGCGGTTGCGACGACTTGTATGCGTTGGATGCGCGTGGTGGACTGGATCCCCTGCTGAACTAACGTTTCGTCGCTAAGCGGTATTTAAGGACAACACTAAAGGGTTTTTACACATGTCAGAACAAAACAACACCGAAATGGCTTTCCAGATCCAACGCATTTATACCAAAGATGTCTCTTTCGAAGCGCCAAATGCGCCGCAAGTTTTCCAGAAAGACTGGCAACCAGAGGTTAAACTTGATCTGGATACGGCATCGACTCAACTGGCAGATGACGTATACGAAGTGGTGCTGCGTGTTACCGTAACGGCTTCCCTGGATGAAGAAATAGCATTCCTGTGCGAAGTTCAGCAGGGTGGTATCTTCTCCATCAGCGGTATCGAAGGAACTCAGATGGCGCATTGCCTGGGTGCATACTGCCCGAACATTCTGTTCCCGTATGCCCGTGAAGGCATCACCAGCCTGGTTTCACGCGGTACGTTCCCGCAACTCAACCTTGCGCCGGTTAACTTCGATGCGCTGTTCATGAACTATTTACAGCAGCAGGCTGGCGAAGGTACTGAAGAACATCAGGATGCCTGATGAACCAAAGTAATGCTTCAATGACTGTGATTGGTGCCGGCTCGTACGGCACCGCTCTTGCTATTACTCTGGCAAGAAATGGCCACCAGGTTGTCCTGTGGGGCCACGATCCTGAACATATCGCGACCCTTGAGCACGATCGTTGCAACGTCGCGTTTCTCCCTGATGTGCCTTTTCCCGATACGCTTCACCTGGAGCGTGATTTAGCCATTGCGCTGGCGGCCAGCCGGAATATTCTGGTGGTCGTGCCAAGTCATGTCTTTGGTGAAGTGTTGCGACAGATTAAACCGCTGATGCGTCCTGATGCGCGCCTGGTCTGGGCAACCAAAGGTCTGGAAGCCGAAACGGGTCGCCTGTTGCAGGATGTCGCCCGCGAGGCGCTGGGGGATCAAATTCCGTTAGCGGTCATTTCCGGTCCGACATTTGCTAAAGAGCTGGCGGCAGGATTGCCGACGGCCATCTCTTTAGCCTCTACTGACGACACCTTTGCTGAAGATTTGCAGCAGCTGCTGCACTGCGGCAAAAGCTTCCGTGTCTACAGCAATCCGGATTTCATCGGCGTGCAGCTTGGCGGTGCGGTGAAGAACGTGATTGCGATTGGTGCCGGGATGTCTGATGGTATCGGTTTTGGCGCAAATGCGCGCACCGCGCTGATTACGCGTGGCCTGACAGAAATGTCGCGGCTGGGCGCGGCGCTGGGGGCCGACCCTGCTACCTTTATGGGGATGGCAGGGCTGGGCGATCTGGTGCTGACCTGCACGGACAACCAGTCGCGTAACCGTCGTTTTGGCATGATGCTCGGTCAGGGCATGGATGTACAAGGCGCACAGGACAAGATTGGTCAGGTGGTTGAAGGCTACCGCAATACAAAAGAAGTTCGCGCCCTGGCACACCGTTTTGGTGTCGAAATGCCAATAACCGAGGAAATTTATCAAGTATTATATTGCGGAAAAAACGCGCGCGAGGCAGCATTGACTCTCTTAGGTCGTGCACGCAAGGATGAGCGCAGCAGCAACTAGCCGCAGGGATCCTTGTTAGCGACGTGACCCGGCCAGCAAAGAACTGGCCGGTCATTAACATATCGTCTGGAGTATGCAATGCCGTGTGAAGAACTGGATATCGTCTGGAACAATATTAAAGCCGAAGCCCGGGCTCTGGCCGACTGCGAGCCTATGCTTGCCAGTTTTTACCACGCAACGTTACTCAAGCATGAGAATCTGGGCAGCGCACTGAGCTATATGCTGGCGAACAAGCTGGCTTCGCCGATTATGCCTGCTATTGCCATTCGCGAAGTGGTGGAGGAGGCATACGCCGCCGACCCGGAAATGATTGCTTCTGCTGCCTGCGATATTCAGGCGGTACGCACCCGCGACCCGGCGGTCGATAAATATTCCACTCCGCTTCTGTACCTGAAGGGCTTTCACGCGCTACAGGCATATCGTATTGGCCACTGGCTGTGGAACGAAGGCCGTCGCGCGCTGGCAATCTTCCTGCAAAATCAGGTTTCTGTGACCTTTCAGGTGGATATTCACCCGGCGGCGAAGATTGGGCGCGGGATCATGCTCGATCATGCAACCGGCATTGTGGTGGGTGAAACGGCCGTGATTGAAGATGATGTCTCTATTCTGCAATCGGTGACCCTGGGCGGTACCGGAAAGGCTGGTGGCGATCGCCATCCAAAAATTCGTGAAGGCGTCATGATTGGCGCGGGGGCGAAAATTCTCGGCAATATCGAAGTCGGGCGTGGCGCGAAGATTGGCGCGGGTTCCGTTGTGTTACAGCCGGTACCACCGCACACCACCGCCGCAGGCGTTCCGGCACGCATCGTCGGTAAGCCTGACAGCGATAAACCGTCAATGGACATGGATCAGCACTTCAACGGGATCCACCATACGTTTGAGTATGGAGATGGCATTTAGTTTTCGGACTATCTTACTTGTCACACTGAACCAGGGCTGTGCTCGCCCTGCGGGTACGCGCTGGTGGCTGCGCGCAGTCCAGGTTCAGTCTGACTGCGCCGATAACGCCCGAAAAATAAATGACAAATGCGTTAGTAGGTCGGATAAGGCCCACATCATTCAAAATCACTGACTATAATTTAATCGCAAACCAATCGTAACAGTCTGATTTTACAGTCTATTTAATAGTTGTGAAATCCCAAATGCGTGCATACGATTTTACAGTAACAGCACCCACAACATCACCCGCTGTTATGCAGATTGTATGCAATAGTTATGCAAAGGAGAACAACATGCGGTTAAACGATAGTGTGATAAAAAATCTCAAGACAAGAAACGAATCGTACTCTGTTTTCAGGAACGATGGTACTCGTGGAACAGGGCTACTTGGGATCAAAATTTTTCCTTCAGGTCGAAAATGTTTCGTCTATAGATTCCAGTTGGACGGAAAACGTAAGTTTAAGACGTTGGGAGACTGGCCCTACTACTCTTTGGAGCAGGCTAACCAGCGCTAAGTTGAACTGGCAGGAATGACACACAAAGTACGACAAGGATATAGAAGTACAGTTAACGAATATAAAATATTGCCAGATCAACTTATCAAACGGGGACTAATTACTGGCAATGAAACCGCTAATGAGATCACACCAGCCCAGGTAACTCTGTGGCTCCAGAGTTGGGCTAAAAAAGGTTTTCTGGCTCAAGCTGATAAAATCAGGAAAAAATCACATGCGGTTTTTGCATACGGCATGGTGGTGGATAACGACCCGCCAGGTAACTCAGTTTCAAATAGTATAGAGTTTCATCTGCCCCATAACCCAACAACTAATATTCAAAAAATTAACGCGAGTAAACCAGGCGAACGTTTAAAACACTATCTGGGATGCTGCATTTCACAGAAAATGAAAAAGACATAATAAATCAACACGATAATAGTAGTATTGGTAAAAAACACTACGAAAGATACGACTATATTATTGAAAAAAGAGAGACAACGTTGAAATGGGAAAAAGCGTTACACATTCTACTATCAAAAAATGGGCTAAATGAGATAAATTTGATTATAGGAAAGGTGAAAACATTATGATCAATTCATTTTTCAAATTAGTCATATATTAATTATTTTTAGCCTGAATCGTCCAGAATTTTATTCAGTATTTTTTTTACAATATGTGACAAAAGACACAAATTTTATTGTGAAAATCGTCTTTTATTGTATTTTTAGCAGATGAGTAAATTTAAAAATGTATTTTTATCAAGGTAATAAAAAAAGATATCAATATATTTGCGAACATCAAATATGGGTTTTAGGTCGCGTTATTGGAATATATAATCAGATTACCCACAAAAATGAGGAAATGTTAGAACCTTTATGGAGGAAATACGATAGTGACATAGAAGGAATTTCTTTATTTTGTTCAAAGATGGAAGCAGCGTTTTATTCAACTTATTTAGAAGAAAATTTTAATGAAAAATGGGATGTATATCCTCTGGATGATTTCAACATCAAAGAAATGATGATGCATAATTATTCCACCAAAAAAACTCACGCATATAATTTATTATTGAGCGCAGGTTTCTGGGCCAATAAGGACAATAAAATTATTAGATGTAATTGCCATTTGGTTCAGGCCACCATCCCCATCACGTATAATTCTGGTGCTATAACAAAAGACAGCGAATACCCGATATTAGAAATACCAGAAAATGTGACGGAAAAATTTAATAAAATGTGGAAAAGAAGATATGCTAACTTCATTAGCCATACCAAATCACAGTGTAATTATCATAGTGACTATTTAAAAGAGCAAAGTTTAATAGCATTCAAAAATATTAAAATTAAAGAATTTGATGAAATATCTGACTGTGTTTACTTAGCGACATGGGACAATGACTGGATTTTTTGTAATCCAGATGATTTAATAAAGTGAGGGTTTTATGGGTATTGCATGTTTTTTAAGAGTTGGCGATAAAACAACATGTGGCGGGAGAATCATAACGGGTGCGTCTAATCATACAATTCATGGACAGTGTACTGCCCGTAATGGTGATAAATATATATGTGGTAGAGATAAAAATATTTATTCTATAGCAGGGGGACAGCCTAATTATTATATACAGGGTGTACAGGCTGCCGGAACAGCACATAGCACCGGTACATGTCCGTGTAAGTGCAAATTTATTAATTCAATTTATAATGTAACGTATGGCTATGAATGTGAGAGTAAAAGTAAAGTCCATTCCGCCAGGCCGGTAACAAACAAAATGGTATCTGAAACACCACAGCACGCACCGAAACCGCTTACAATAGCTCCAGAGCCATCTGACCTGGTTGAAGACGAAAAACCGCCCCGTGAACCTGTAGATGCGGGATTTTGTGTACTGCCATACGAAGCCACACCATCGTCGTATGAATCGTGGTTTTTCAATAATCCTCCCGATGGTACACGTGAGCTATACCACAAACTGAATCCTGATATGAAAAAACAACCAGGTTCGATTTTGATTGTTGTTGATCCTGAAAAACAAGATCAGGAACAAATTCAGACATTGCAAAAAGCGCGTGACAGAATAGATAAAGCTCTTGCACCGCTTTCTTTAGAGGAAGCAAAATTACTGCATGACAACAGAGGGGCCGTGGATGCATTTTCATATCAACTCTTTGGCAATTATTTAGGAAATGCTGGGGACGGCTTTGGCTATATTAGTGAGGCAGGTAACAGTTATTATGAAGAAATAAACAAAATATTAATTGAAATTCAGGAGTTATACAAAAACACATATGCCCATAATAAAGGAATTATATCGGGGGAGGAATTTTTCGGTCAACGTGCAAGACTATTTAAAAAACTAAATTCTCTATTAAACAAATATTCTAAAACCCATCTTAACTTAGAAGAATATAATAACATAAAAAAAGCTTTAGGTTTATCAACAGGATCAATTATGCACAAATGGGATAAAACCGGAGTGGATAATATTGAGGGCTATGCTACATATATTGAAAATTCAGCTAAATTAATTAAACTGATGAAAACCGTTGGTTTTGTTGGGATAGCTTTAGATTTTGCCGGATACACATCAAATATTTATGATGCCTGTGCAAAAGGCCGTGAAAGTGCTTGCAAAAAAGTGGCGATAACAGAGTATAGTAAATTTGGATTTAAACAGGTAAGTGGTATGGTGATCGGAGCCGCTGCCGGACGTGCCGCGACTGCGCTTTGTACGTGGGTATTAGGACTTTCCACTATAGAAGCTGGCGGTGTCGGTGCTACTCTGTGTTTTGTTACAGGAGTCGGTGTTACTATTGCATCAGGTAAAATTGCAGAAAAATATGGCGAAGACGTTGGTGAAAAATCAGGTAATTATGTAGGAGATCATATTATATATGAAAACTCTTTTTATTCAAAATGAGGAACTTATAAAAGTTATCATAAGCTTTGTTCTTGCATTTAATATGTTATTAATAATAGTATTTTACTTTTACAATAAGATAGCATATAAAAAAATAGTTGAAATCTATGAAAAGGAAATCGGAGCGTTGCCTGTTACAGCAATAATATGCAAAAATGCGAGTCTATTTGCCACACCTGGATTATATCTCACTAAAGTTGCGTTTATTATGGAAACTTTAATTTTCAAATATAATAAAATCTCAAATTATGATATGAGCATAGATGGTTATAATTTAATAAGAAGTTTACCTTGCAAATTGACACTAGGATTTAAAATTGAAGCAATGCTGTGGATATTATGCATTCCTGTATGGATAAGTGTGTTTATTGTCTTTTGAATAAAGGGACTCCGTTGGAGTCCCTTTATTAGTTTTATTTCAATGCACCATATATCTGATCAACAATCCAACCATATGTTGCAGCAGGTAGCAACCCACTCACAAATACATTTGGATTCACTTTAGGATCTGCAACTGGCGAGTGTGGCCTGTTACCGAAAATCACAATAGCCATATGGTTAACTGGATCGATTGACGTCAGCGTTCCGGTCCATCCAGTATGACCGTATGTTTCTGAACTGGCTAACACACCGAATGTTGGCGTCATCAATGCGTTACCGTTCACACGCCATCCCAGGCGTCAGCCGCCATCCGACAATAATTAACTACGCAATACCGCGCCAGGATATCCCAACTGGCGCCAGGCCTCATACACCACCACCGACACCGCATTTGACAGATTCATGCTGCGACTGTCCGGCATCATCGGTATGCGGATTTTTTGATCTGCGGGCAGCGCATCGAGAATACTGACCGGTAGACCACGCGTTTCGGGGCCAAACATCAGATAATCGCCATCCTGGTAGCTCACCGCGCTGTGCGCAGGCGTTCCTTTCGTGGTCAGGGCAAACAGGCGCTGCGGGTTTTCTGCGGCGACAAAGGCGGCATAATCGTGATGGCGCTGTACGGCGGCAAACTCGTGGTAATCCAGTCCCGCACGGCGCAGACGCTTATCATCCCAGGTGAAGCCCATCGGCTCAATGATATGCAAACGAAAGCCGGTGTTGGCGCAAAGACGGATGATATTGCCAGTGTTTGGCGGGATTTCTGGTTCGAATAATACGATGTTAAGCATGTTTGCTGCCCCCTTAAGTGCGGGGGGCAGAATAACAGATATTTAATTCCCCCTCACGCGGCATCACCCCGGGCGAGCGGCGCCAGCGCGGCCGGAACCGACTTCCCGAGTTCCTGCACCAGTGAGTCGCGGCTGATTTCACTGATAGATTTCGCACCGGTTAGCGTCATGGCGACTTTCATCTCTTTCTCGATGAGATCCAGTAAATTGGCGACGCCTGCTTGTCCCGCCGTTGCCAGTGCGTACAGATAAGCACGCCCCAACAGTACGGTATCAGCCCCCAACGCAATCATGCGTACCACGTCCAGACCATTGCGGATCCCGCTGTCTGCCAGAATTGCGATATCACCTTTCACCGCGTCGGCAATGGCCGGCAACGCACGCGCGGAAGAAAGTACGCCATCAAGCTGACGGCCGCCGTGGTTGGAAACTATAATGCCGTCCGCGCCGAATCGTACCGCGTCGCGGGCATCTTCCGGATCGAGGATCCCTTTGATCACCATTGGACCATCCCAGAATTCACGGATCCATTCGAGGTCTTTCCATGAAATGGAAGGATCGAAGTTATTCGCCAGCCAGCCGATGTAATCCTCCAGTCCGGTCGGTTTACCCAGATAGGCAGAGATATTGCCCAGATCGTGCGGGCGACCGTTCAGGCCGACGTCCCACGCCCACTGCGGATGGGTCACCGCCTGCCAGTAGCGACGCATTGCCGCATTCGGGCCGCTCATTCCGGAATGGGCATCACGGTAGCGTGCGCCAGGTGTTGGCATATCAACGGTAAAAACCAGCGTGGAACAGCCTGCCGCCTTAGCGCGCTCCAGGGCGTTGCGCATAAAGCCACGATCGCGCAGGACGTACAGCTGGAACCACATCGGGCGGTTAATGGTTGGGGCAACTTCCTCAATCGGGCAAACGGAAACGGTGGAAAGGGTGAACGGGATCCCTTTCGCATCCGCTGCTGCGGCGGCCTGAACTTCACCACGGCGGGCATACATTCCGCACAGGCCGACTGGCCCCAGCGCGACCGGCATGGAGAGTTTTTCACTAAACAGCGTCGTTTCCAGGCTTAAGTCAGACATGTTCTTCAACACACGCTGGCGCAGCGCCACCTGAGACAAATCTTCCACATTGCGGCGCAGGGTGTACTCCGCATACGCTCCACCGTCGATGTAGTGGAACAGGAAAGGGGGCAGAATGCGCTGGGCTGCGGCGCGATAATCGCTGGCTGCTGAAATAATCATGATCTATTCTCCCTGGAAATATCATTGTGGTCACCGGGCAGGCGGGTGATTCGCGCCTGGCGGGCCTGGTCTTCGTCAAATCGTTTGATGGTGGTGTGGACGAAGCTGAGGTGCGCCATCATCGCTTTGCGCGCGCCATCAGCATCACCGGCAAGAATGGCGTCCATCACCGCCTGGTGCTGTTCCGTTAGCTGTGAAAAGACTGGCGGAACGAGATACATACGCTGACGGCTCTGTTTTACAGAGGAGTGCAGCACATCAAAGAAACCACGCATGGTTTGCAACAACACGACGTTGTGGGAAGCTTCAGCGATAGCCAGATGAAAACGGACGTCGGCCTGGGAGGCGAGGTCCGGGTCTTCGCTGAGCGTGGCTTCGAAGCAGAGCTTAATTTTCTCTTTATCGATCTCAGTGGCGCGCAGCGCGGCGTGCCAGGCGGTGCTGGCTTCGATGGCATGACGCGCTTCCAGAATATCGAAACTGTAATCCGGGTCGTCTGCCATCAGGGTTTTCAGTGGCTGAACGATGTTATGTTCAGACCAGTCCTCATGCTGCCAGCGGACAAACGTCCCGCCGCCGCGACGGCTGAGCAGCACCCCTTCGCTCACCAGTTTTGCCAGCGCCTCGCGCAGGGAATTGCGCGACACGCCCAGCTGTACGGCAAGCTGGCGCTCAGCGGGTAGTTTCATACCCGCCTCCAGCTGTTGTTCTTCAATCAGCGCCCGCACACGGGAGGCAACCTCGTCTGACAGGCGTCTGGGCATAACTATCATGGAATCATCCAGGTTAAGACGTAGGCCTGAAGCGTGGTTATTACGCCCACCATACAGGTGAAAATCAGGCTGTGTTTGACGGTAAAACGGAACAGATCCGACTCTTTCCCGACCAGCCCCACTGCGGCGCAGGCAATAGCGATAGACTGCGGCGAGATCATCTTGCCGGTTACACCACCGGTGGTATTGGCCGCCACCATCAGCACGTCAGAAACGCCAATTTGCTGTGCGGCAGTGGCCTGCAGGGCGGCGAACAGCGCGTTTGACGAGGTATCCGATCCCGTCAGAAATACGCCCAGCCAGCCGAGGAACGGCGAGAAGAAGGTGAAGGCGCTGCCCGTGTGCGCCAGCGCTAATGCCAGCGTAGAGGAGAGCCCGGAATAGTTGGAGATAAACGCAAAGGCCAGCACCATCCCGATGGAGTAAATCGGTAACGCCAGTTCTTTCAGCGTACTGCCAAAGGTCTGGATCGCCGCAGATGGCTTCATCTTCAGCCAGATAACGGACAGGATAGCGGCGAACAGAATGGCGGTGCCGGTTGCGGAGAACCAGTCGAATTTGTACACGGCGGCGTAGGCCGTTGCTTCGTGCACCACAGGAGGCATACGGGCGACCAGCTTATCAAGAAACGGAACCGGAATGTTGATCACCCAGTTATACAGCGCGCCACCCGGTGCGAACAGGGCTTTAAACGGCGGGACGCTCCAGAGAGTGACGGTGGCCGTCAGGAACAGGAATGGCGTCCAGGCGCGAACGACCTGCCCAAAGGTATAATTTGTGCGCGCCAGGGTCAGATCAACCTGTGAAGCGCCCATATCGCCAAAGCGGAAGATACGTACCGGCTGCCAGCGTTTCAGGAACAGCGTCAGGCAGACCAGTGAGACTAACGATGAGATAATATCCGGGAGTTCTGGCCCAATAAAGTTAGAACTCAGATACTGAGCGATAGCAAATGAACCTCCCGCCACCATAACCGCAGGCCAGGTCTCTTTTACGCCGCGCCAGCCATCCATAATTGCCATGATCCAGAACAGCACGATAATCGTCAGGAACGGCAACTGACGACCAACCATCTGGCCGATTTCAAAACTATCCAGTCCGGTGACCTGTCCGGCGACAAGAATGGGGATACCCATCGCGCCAAATGCTACCGGGGCGGTATTCACAATCAGGCACAAGCCTGCCGCGTACAGTGGATTAAAACCAAGCCCAACCAGCAGGGCGGCGGTGATCGCCACCGGTGCGCCAAAGCCTGCGGCACCTTCGAGGAATGCCCCGAACGAGAAACCGACGATCAGCATTTGCAGGCGTTGGTCAGGCGTAATTGAGAGAATCGAAGAGCGGATAATGTCGAATTGCCCGGTTTTCACCGAGATTTTATAGACAAACACCGCAGCAATGATAATCCAGGCAATCGGCCAAAGGCCGTAAAAGAAGCCGTACACGACAGAGGCCAGCGCATGATCGACCGGCATTTTATAGAACAGTAGCGCCACGGCCAGTGCGATAACCACGGTCCACGAGGCGGCGATGTAGCCTTTCAGCTTGAGCTTAATCAGCGCGAAAAAGAAAAACAGAATCGGGAGCGATGCGATCAGGCTGGAAAGCCAGATATTCCCGGCTGGATCGTAGTTTTGTTGCCAGAGATTCATTGCAGGTCTCCTGAGGGCCAGCGCACGGAGTGTAATGAGTCTGTGCTCATCTTTTCGTCACACTCTGTGTAAAAGTGGCCCTGCCAATATTGTTGTGTAGGGATAGCGACAACGAATAGTTAATTAAATGTTATTTATTGGCAACGATAGTGTAGTGCGATTTTAATGAATTGTGAACCAATGGTCGTATTGCGCGGAGATTGGTAGGGCCAATTCAGGAGGGGGACCGGACAGCGTGAGTGCCGCCCGGTGGGATTTCAGAACTCGGTTTTTGCGAAACCAGTCATTTCTTTGAGATCCATCTCGCGGCCTAATGCCGTCATCGGATGGACAACGACCAGACCACGGACGCTTTTCTTCAGTTTGCCCATATCCGCTTGCTCTTTTTTAGTAATTGCGCGGCGGAACGGCAGGTTCATCAGCTTTTGCGCCTCTTTGCTCAGCTTCTGGCTGTGGACTTCGCGCAGGCGGGCAATTTCGGTTTCCAGCGTCGCTTTCTCTTTTTCAAGCTCCGCGTATTTATCGGCGGCTTCAACCAGCGACAGCTCTGCCTGCTGGTGGCGAATCGCGTCCAGACGATCGCTCAGACGTTTAATTTCGTTTTTTTCAACTTCTTTCATGGGATAGCTTCTGCAGGAATAAGGTGGATGTCCCATATTATGCGCGCAGAGCAGGATTATTAACAACTAATGGGATAAAAATAATCCAATACAGCGAGTATTAAGCTGCTAATTATTTTTTGTAATCACTTGATCGAAATAGGATTTAAGACAATAACCGGATCATGTAAGTCCTGGTTTGCTGCTCGCGGATTAAGCACGTTTTCCTTAATATTATTAGGTATACGATCCTAAACTCAAATGAGCGGCCGCGCATCCCCGACGCGGAGAAAACACGGAGAGATCATCATGGCGAAAATAGGTGAGAACGTTCCGCTTCTTATTGATAAAGCTGTCGATTTCATGGCTTCGAGTCAGGCGTTTCGTGAATATCTGAACAGAACGCCCCCGCGTAATATCGTCCCCAGAGAGATACCCAAAGAAAATGCGCAGATGTATCTGCAACGGCTGGAATATTATCGACAACTTTATCAGCCACGGCAGGAAGAGAAGCGATAAGCCGGTATGGCTCTATTTTTGAAAGGCTTTTTTTAAGCTGATTGTCGAAATCAGCTCGGTCAGAGAAAGTACCATCGTTGAGCGCACTGCTTGCTGGTAGCGCTGAATTTGCATGGCGTACAAACTGGGATCTGATGGGTCAAACTGCGGGGGAGGCGGAAGCGCCGTCACGCAGTGCAGTTCGCCGAACGGCCCAAGAATTTCATCGTCGGTGAAGGCGTACTCATTGCCGTCATGATTGAGCTCCTCACGCAGCGCCATCAGCAGTTCTGCATCTTCATACTCAGGGCGGTTGAGCACGCCCAGACCATAAATAAGTTTCAGACGCACCGAGAGATCGCCCAGCGGACCATCGCCATCGAGCAACGGTTCCACAGCGTATTTCACCGCGTAGTCGTCTTTGCGGAAGACCTGAAGCACCAGAATGTTCACCGCCTCGGTGAGTAACTCGACGGCGTTGATCAGGAAGCTCCGTACGGTTTTGCCAGCATTCAGACGCTCAAGCACACGATTTTCAAAGGCCTGGGTTTGTTCCATTATTGCCTGCATATCTGACAATCTGTTATTCGGGCGCAGGCTGACCTGCGCCGCAGTTGGTATCATTTGGTCGCGTTATATGCGTTAACCGCCTCCGCTACCACTCCGCTGTTTGCATCCAGTCCGGAGACTTGCGCCAGCGCGGCCTGCGGCCCTTGCTCTGCAATCAGAGTCGCCAGCTCCTGCGCCTGCGGGTCTTCTTCGCTGCGGAAATGCATAGCCGCGGCGATACCTTTGACCAGATTGATGTGCGGCAGGCCGTATTCCAGCGTACCGAGCAGCGGTTTGATCAGACGGTCGCCCGCGCTCAGTTTACGCAGCGGCTGGCGGCCAACGCGCTCAACGTCATCTTTCAGATACGGGTTTTCAAAACGACCGAGGATTTTCTGGATATATGCCGCATGTTTATCAGCATCAAAACCGTAGCGTTTGATCAGCACCGCGCCGCTCTCTTCCATTGCCCCTTTTACCACGGCACGAATTTTCTCATCGAGAATCGCGTCACGGATGGTCTGGTGACCGGTCAATTTTCCGAGGTACGCGGTTATAGCATGCCCGGTGTTCAGCGTGAAGAGTTTACGTTCGACAAATGCCATCAGGTTATCAGTTAATTCCATCCCCGGAATGTCTGGCAGCTCGCCTTTGAACTGCGTTTTGTCGACAATCCACTCGCTGAAGGTCTCAACGGTCACTTCCAGCGGATCGTGAGTGGCGGAGGCCGAAGGCGGAACGATGCGATCGACAGCGGAATCAACGAAACCGACATGCTCATCGACCCAGGCTTTGTCTTCCCCGGCCAGGGCATTCATCACGTGGCCTTTCAGCTGCGTGGTACCACGCACCATGTTTTCACAGGCAATGATGTTCAGCGGTGTGGCAATGCCCTGCGCTTTACGTTTGAGCAATCCTTTAGCAATAGCCGGGGCGATACGCTCAAGAACAACGGGACCCACTGCGGTCGTGACTAAATCAACATGGGCAATCAGCTCAACGACGTCATCACCGATGCTGCTAACCGCGTTGACGCCGGAGACGGTATCGACCTGCTCATTTTCACCCACGACATGAACCTGGTAGCTATGACGGGCATTCAGGGCATCGAGCACGACCTGGTTTACATCCGCAAACGTCAGTTGTATCCCCGCGTCCGCCAGCAGTTTGCCGATAAAGCCACGACCGATATTACCTGCGCCAAAATGTAATGCTTTCATAGTGTTAACCTTCATTAATGTTTTTACCCGAGAGGGCTGGGGTGAGGGACTGCATAACTTTCCCCCTCACCCAAACCCTCTCCCCGTTGGGGAGAGGGAAGAGAGTGAGATTATTTATTCAGCAGTTCCAGCACTTCTTCCACGCTGGAGGTATGCGCCAGACGCTCGATCACGGATTCATCATCCAGTGCGTTGGTCAGGCTGGTAATCACCTGGATGTGCTCGTTGTTACGGGCCGCGATACCAATCACCAGACGGGCAATGTCATCTTCTTCTTCACCGAAGCGCACGCCTTCCGGGTACTGGCAGAACACCACGCCGGTTTTGAGCACGCGATCTTTCGCCTCAACGGTGCCGTGTGGTACCGCGATGGATTCGCCCAGATAGGTCGGGGTGAGCTTTTCACGTTCCAGCATCGCATCGACATACTCTGGCTCAACGTAGCCGCCTTTTACCAGCTGCTCACCGGCAAAGCGAATCGCTTCTTCTTTGGTCGCGGCTTTACGGCCAAGGAAGATATTCTCCGCACCCAGCCTGAACAGGTTGTTGTTGCCTTCATCAAAGCTGTCTTTCAGGCTGTCGCGTACCTTCACTTCGTTGTCGGTATGACGCTGGGCAGTCACCAGACGCTCGGTCAGGC
The DNA here is from genome assembly GCF_002918555.1 of Citrobacter amalonaticus. Lineage (GTDB taxonomy): Bacteria > Pseudomonadota > Gammaproteobacteria > Enterobacterales > Enterobacteriaceae > Citrobacter_C > Citrobacter_C amalonaticus_A. The sequence continues at coordinate 335,129 of NZ_PQMB01000005.1, read as the reverse complement.
TGGTGTACAGGCCGCTATCCAGGAAGTTGGTCAGCGAAATATGTTGCGCCTGTGGCACCTGACGCATTGCGCGTTCTGTCAGATCGCGGTGGGTGATGACCAGGTCAACATCCGGCGGCAGGTTGTTGATTGCGCTGTTGGTCACCGAGATGTTCGTCAGCCCGGCATCCTGGACTTTCTTACGCAGCACACCCGCACCCATTGCGCTGGAACCCATACCGGCGTCACAGGCCACGATGATTTTACGAACGTGGCTCAGGTCGTTAGTGACGTCGCCGGCAGACAGCGCAGAGTCGCCTTTAGATTCTGCTTTCATGTCCTGCATACGACGGGTTGCCGCTTCAATGTCGTCGTCTTCTTTCACTTTGCTGGTTTTCAGCAGGATAGCGGAGACAACAAAGGAAACCGCCATTGCTGCGCAGATCGCCGCGATGTTAGCGAAGTAGGCACCTTTTGGCGTCATCGCCAGTACGGCCAGGATTGAACCCGGAGAAGCCGGAGAAACCAGACCACCGTTCAGGATAGTCAGCGTAAAGACGCCGGTCATACCGCCGAGGATAACCGCCAGGATGAGACGCGGGTTCATCAGCACATACGGGAAGTAAATTTCGTGGATACCACCCAGGAAGTGGATGATGGCCGCGCCACCCGCAGACTGTTTCGCGCTGCCGCGACCAAAGAACATGTACGCCAGCAGAACGCCCATCCCCGGACCCGGGTTGGCTTCAATCAGGAAGAAGATGGATTTGCCCATCTCATGGGACTGCTGAATGCCCAGCGGCGAGAAGATACCGTGGTTGATGGCGTTGTTGAGGAACAGGATTTTCGCCGGTTCAACGAAGATAGACGCCAGCGGCAGCATGTCATGGACAACCATGAAGTTAACGCCAGCGGCCAGAATTTTAGACAGACCTTCAACCAGCGGACCAATGCCGAGGAATGCCAGGATAGCGAGGATCATACCGATGATGCCAGCGGAGAAGTTATTCACCAGCATTTCAAAACCGGATTTGATCTTACCGTCTACCCAGTTATCGAATTTCTTGATGCAGTAGCCGCCCAGCGGACCGGCAATCATTGAACCGAGGAACATCGGCATATCGGCACCGACGATAACGCCCATGGTGGTGATAGCACCCACCACGCCGCCACGGTCACCGCCCACCAACTTACCACCGGTGTAACCGATCAGCAGCGGCAGGAGATAGGTGATCATTGGACCGACCAGCTTCGCCAGCGTTTCGTTCGGCAACCACCCTGTTGGAATAAATAATGCGGTGATAATACCCCACGCGATAAACGCGCCGATATTTGGCATCACCATATTGCTGAGGAATCGACCAAAGCTTTGCACTTTGATCTTAATATCGGATGACATAAAAACACCCCTTCTTATGTTTGCTGACGCGCAGGCTGTTAGCCCGAGGTTTTGTTAATGTAGCGGCAGAGGTAGCCGGACCCTGTAGATACTGCGAAATCTGGCACTGAATCGTTTAACTGTCCAGTCGGGAACCTTATATGTGATTTGAGTCACATAAATATAGGGGGTAGAGAGGTAAATGATGTGATTTTGATCACAAAATTGGTGTGTAAAAAAACAACAAACTGGATTTATTGACGATAAATGGCATTAATATGTGACTGTTATCACGTTTATATTTTGATTGTTTGTTGGGTTTTTGTGATATCAGTCACAAGATATTTTCAATGGTCAATTCACAGACGCGATCCTGAGCACCTTTTCTCCCTGGTAACAATCGGCGGTGTAATTGAGCAACCTCTCGCCGTGAAAATGATAACCCGACTGCCGGCGCTGATAGATTTGAATCCAAATATTGACGTCAATGTCATGGCTGATGGGATTATTGAGAGGGCCATCACCTGTCTTTTGCCCTGGCCTGAGCCATACTGATATTTTTGTTGGCAAAAAGGACTGAACATGAAACTCATCGGCAGCTACACCAGCCCGTTTGTACGCAAAATTTCCATTCTGTTGCTGGAAAAGGGCATCACTTTCGAATTTGTTAATGAACTGCCCTATAACGCGGAAAACGGCGTGGCGCACTATAACCCTCTGGGTAAAGTCCCGGCGCTGGTCACCGATGATGGGGAGTTCTGGTACGATTCGCCGATTATCGCGCAATACATCGAACTGCTGGATATCGCCCCGGCCATGCTGCCGCGCGAATCCCTGGCGTCGCTAAAGGTACGGCAGCTTGAAGCGTTGGCTGACGGCATCATGGATGCCGGGCTGGTTTCGGTACGTGAACAGGCGCGGCCCGCAGCACAACAGTCTGAAACTGAGCTATTGCGCCAACGTGAGAAAATTAACCGTAGCCTGGATGCGCTGGAGGGGTATCTGGTGGACGGGACGATAAGGACCGATACGGTGAATCTGGCAACCATCGCCATTGCCTGCGCCGTAGGCTATCTCAATTTCCGTCGTGTGGCGCCAGGCTGGTGTGTGGACAGACCCCATCTGGTCAAACTGGTGGAAACGCTCTTCCAGCGTGAAAGCTTTGCCCGCACGGAACCGCCAAAGGCCTGATACGCATTAATATCCGTTATCCTTCAGGCTGCTGCTGCATTCACTGACCCGAATCACATGCCGCCTTCCTGCGACGCGAATTATTTAGGGTATGTGTCCGCCTGAGCAAACTCACGTTACAATCCCCCTCATGTCGACATTCCTCTCCGTCGTGGGGAGGGTCACCAACAGCCGGGCTTTTTCATGACAACCGAAACGCATTCGCTCTACAGTCAGCTTCCTGCCATTGATCGCTTATTGCGTGACCGCGCCTTTCTCCCCCTGCGTGACATGTATGGTCATACTCGCGTGGTCGATCTGCTGCGCCAGATGCTGGATGAAGCAAGAGAGGTGATACTCAGTACGCAGGCTCTGCCAGCGTGGTGCGACAACTGGGCGCAAGAAGCGGATGTCCGGCTGGAAAAAGAGGCGCAAAGCGCGCTGCGACCGGTGATTAACCTGACGGGGACAGTGCTGCATACCAACCTCGGACGCGCGCTACAGGCACAAGAGGCTATCGACGCCGTGGCTGAGGCGATGCGTTCGCCGGTGACGCTGGAGTACGATCTGGATGGCGCAGGACGCGGGCATCGCGATCGTGCGCTGGCAGATTTACTGTGTCGTATCACCGGCGCGGAAGATGCCTGCATCGTCAACAATAATGCGGCGGCGGTACTGCTGATGCTGGCAGCCACGGCGAATGGGAAAGAAGCGATCGTTTCCCGCGGCGAGCTGGTGGAGATTGGCGGTGCGTTTCGCATTCCGGATGTGATGCGCCAGGCGGGGTGTACTCTGCATGAGGTGGGGACGACCAACCGGACGCACGCCAGGGATTATCGCCAGGCAGTGAACGAAAATACGGCTCTGCTGATGAAAGTGCATACCAGTAATTACAGCATTGAAGGTTTCACCAAAACAGTTGATGAAACAGAGCTGGCGGCTATCGGACAAGAGCTGGATATTCCGGTTGTGGCGGATCTGGGCAGCGGTTCACTGATTGACCTCAGTCAGTATGGCTTGCCGAAAGAGCCTATGCCGCAGCAGCTTATTGCCGCTGGCGTCAGCCTGGTCAGCTTCTCTGGCGACAAGCTGCTGGGGGGGCCGCAGGCCGGGATTATCGTCGGCAAGAAAGAGATGATCGCGCAGTTGCAGAGTCATCCGCTTAAACGAGCGCTCCGGGCAGATAAAATGACCCTGGCGGCGCTGGAAGCGACGTTACGTCTCTATCTGCATCCGGAAGCGCTGGCAGAAAAATTACCGACGTTACGTCTGCTAACCCGCAGCGCAGAGGTCATTCAGGCACAGGCGCAGCGACTGCAAACGGCGCTCGTCGCGCATTACGAAAACGAATTCTCGGTAAACGTCATGCCGTGCCTGTCGCAGATTGGCAGCGGTTCGCTGCCCGTGGACAGGCTACCCAGCGCGGCATTGACCTTCACGCCGCATGACGGACGCGGAAGCCGTCTTGACGCGCTGGCTGCACGTTGGCGCGCGCTACCCGTACCGGTGACTGGACGGATTTACGATGGTCGTCTGTGGCTGGACTTACGCTGCCTTGAAGATGAGACCCGGTTTATGGAGATGTTGTTGAAATGATTATTGCTACTGCCGGACACGTTGACCACGGTAAGACGACGCTGCTACAGGCGATCACGGGCGTCAATGCCGACCGCTTACCGGAAGAGAAAAAGCGTGGCATGACTATCGATCTCGGTTATGCCTACTGGCCGCAGCCGGATGGTCGCGTGCTGGGATTTATCGACGTCCCAGGCCACGAGAAGTTTCTCTCCAACATGCTGGCCGGCGTGGGGGGTATCGATCACGCCCTGCTGGTGGTGGCTTGTGATGACGGCGTGATGGCACAGACGCGAGAGCATCTGGCTATTTTGCAGTTAACCGGCAACCCGACGCTGACGGTGGCGTTGACCAAAGCTGACCGTGTGGATGAGGCGCGGATCGCGGAGGTGGCGCAACAGGTTCCTGAGGTACTGCGTGAATACGGTTTTGCTGCGGCTCCGCTGTTTGTAACAGCCGCCACTGAAGGGCGCGGCATTGAGGCGCTGCGTGAACATTTGCAGCAACTGCCTGCCCGTGCGCATGCCGGTAATCAGAGTTTCCGTCTGGCGATCGATCGTGCATTTACCGTAAAGGGCGCCGGACTGGTGGTGACCGGTACGGCGCTCAGCGGTGAAGTGAACGTGGGTGATACGCTGTGGCTCACCGGCGTTAACAAAACGATGCGCGTACGTGGTCTGCACGCGCAAAACCAGGCGACAGAATGCGCACATGCCGGGCAGCGCATTGCGCTGAATATTGCGGGTGATGCCGAAAAAGATGAGCTAAATCGCGGCGACTGGCTGCTCTCTGATGCGCCGCCTGAACCATTCTCGCGAATTATCGTTGCGCTGGAGAGCCATGTTCCACTTACGCAGTGGCAGCCGCTGCATATTCACCATGCCGCCAGCCATGTGACCGGACGTGTCTCATTGCTGGAGGGCAATCTGGCGGAGCTGGTATTCGACACTCCGCTGTGGGTGGCCGACAACGACCGCCTGGTGCTGCGTGATATCTCCGCACGTAGCACGCTTGCCGGAGCGCGTGTGGTTGCGCTCAATCCGCCACGTCGTGGTAAACGCAAACCAGAATATTTGCAATGGCTGACCTCGCTGGCGGCGGCTCAGGATGACGCAGCCGCGCTGGCGGTGCATCTGGCGCGTGGGGCAGTCAACCTGCCAGACTTTGCGTGGGCGCGTCAGCTTAACGGCGACGGCCTGCGGGGACTGATTCAGCAGTCTGGCTTTATCCAGGCGGGATACAGTTTGCTGAATGCGCCGGTGGCTGCCCGCTGGCAGAGAAAAATTCTCGATACGCTGGCGACCTATCACGAACAGCATCGCGATGAGCCAGGGCCGGGACGGGAGCGTCTGCGGCGGATGGCGCTGCCGATGGAAGACGAAGCGCTGGTGCTGCTGTTGATTGAGCGGATGCGCGACAGTGGCGAGATTCACAGCCATCACGGCTGGCTGCACCTGCCGGAGCACAAAGCCGGTTTCAGCGAAGAGCAGCTGGCGGTCTGGCAAAAGGCCGAACCGTTATTTAATGACGAACCCTGGTGGGTGCGCGATCTGGCGCGCGAGACAGGAACCGAAGAACAAACCATGCGGCTGGTGCTCCGTCAGGCTGCGCAGCAGGGGATGATTACCGCGATCGTGAAGGATCGCTATTATCGTAACGATCGCATTGTGGCGTTTGCAAACCTGATACGCGAACTGGATCAGGCGCGGGGTTCAACCTGCGCGGCGGATTTCCGCGATCGGCTGGGCGTCGGGCGAAAACTCGCTATTCAGATCCTGGAATATTTTGACCGCATCGGGTTTACCCGTCGCCGGGGGAACGATCATTTATTACGCGATGCGCTATTATTTCCGGCAAAGGAATGAATGAAACGATTAATTTAAGAGAGAAATATATTAATACAAAAAATATATACTCTAAATAATTTTATTTTCAGGAACGCTGCTTGCAGCGGCCCTGAAAGGGCGAGGCCCACGGATGGGCCGGGTAATAAAGCCAACGCATCTGCAACCTGAAGTATAACGAGTATATTGATTTAAATTGAAGTATAGCGAGTATAAATAGCACATTAGAAGATGAACCTAATGTGCTATTTAAATTTTCCGAACATTAAATAACAACAATGATCATATTTTTGCAGGACATTCATTCGTATGCTGCCCGCCTTATTTAAATAATTAAGGATAGTACAATGGCTGCTTCAACGTTTTTCATTCCTTCCGTGAATATAATTGGCGCTGATTCATTAAAGGAGGCAATGAATACAATGGCGGAGTTTGGATTTCGCCGCACATTAATTGTCACGGATAGTATGCTGACGAAATTAGGCATGGCGGGTGATATTCAAAACGCGTTGCAGGAACGCAATATTTTTAGCGTGATTTATGACGGCACGCAGCCTAATCCGACCACGTTAAACGTGGCTGCCGGGCTAAAAATTCTCAAAGAGCACGGCTGCGACAGCGTTATCTCGTTAGGTGGTGGTTCTCCGCACGACTGCGCGAAAGGTATTGCGCTGGTGGCGGCGAACGGTGGCGATATTCGTGACTATGAAGGCGTTGATCGCTCTGCAAAACCGCAGTTGCCGATGATCGCGATTAACACCACGGCAGGCACGGCCTCCGAAATGACCCGTTTTTGCATTATTACCGACGTTGAGCGCCACATTAAAATGGCGATTGTCGATAAGCACGTTACACCCCTGCTCTCGGTGAATGACTCTTCCCTGATGATGGGGATGCCGAAATCACTGACCGCGGCGACCGGGATGGATGCACTGACCCACGCGATTGAAGCGTATGTTTCCATTGCCGCTACGCCCATTACCGACGCCTGCGCGCTGAAAGCGATTGCCATGATCGCCGGGAACCTGAGCGTCGCCGTGGACGAGGGTAGCAATGCGCAGGCGCGTGAAGCGATGGCGTATGCGCAGTTCCTGGCGGGGATGGCATTTAATAACGCCTCTCTGGGCTATGTGCACGCGATGGCGCACCAGTTAGGCGGCTTCTACGATCTGCCGCACGGAGTGTGCAATGCGGTGCTGCTGCCACACGTGCAGGTATTCAACAGCCAGGTCGCTGCCGATCGTCTGCGTGACTGCGCAGCCGCAATGGGCGTGAACGTCGCCGGTATGACCGGAGCCGACGGTGCGAAAGCGTGCATTGATACGATCCGTCAACTGGCACAGCAGGTGAATATTCCGGCGGGGCTGCGCGATCTTGGCGTGAAGGAAGAGGATATCCCGGTTCTGGCGACTAACGCACTGAAAGACGCCTGCGGCCTGACTAACCCAATTCAGGCGACCCACGACGAGATCGTCGCAATCTACCGTAGCGCGATGTAATACACTGGCGGATGGCGGGGCCTGTGAAGCGCGTAATTGCCCAGACCGGATAAGATATATACTCTCAATAATTCGAGTTGCAGGACAAAACGGCGTCATCGTTTTGAACAGCGCTTGCGCTGGCCCCGCAGGGGCGAGTCCCAGGGATGGGTCGGGTAACAAAGCCGCCCCATCTGCAACTTGAAGCATGACGAGCATAACCGCCATCCGGCACATCTGCCTCGGCCACTTCGTATAACGTGACCACAGTCGTAAAGCTGGGATCCGTTGCCGAATATTTCGCCAGCGCCGTCTACCCTTGTTATACCTCTACTGCAAGGAGACGGTCATGACCAATAATCCCCCTTCAACGCGTATTCAGCCCGGCGAATATGGATTTCCCCTGAAATTAAAGGCCCGCTATGACAACTTCATTGGTGGGGAGTGGGTGGCACCTGCCGACGGTGAGTATTATCAGAACCTGACGCCAGTTACCGGGCAGCTGCTGTGCGAAGTCGCCTCTTCAGGCAAAAGGGACATTGACCTGGCGCTCGACGCCGCGCACAAAGTGAAAGATAAATGGGCGCATACCTCCGTGCAGGATCGCGCGGCCATTCTGTTCAAGATTGCCGATCGTATGGAGCAAAATTTAGAACTGCTGGCGACGGCCGAAACCTGGGATAACGGTAAGCCAATCCGTGAAACCAGCGCTGCGGATGTGCCGTTGGCAATTGACCATTTCCGTTATTTTGCCTCCTGTATTCGCGCCCAGGAGGGGGGAATTAGCGAGGTGGATAGTGAAACGGTGGCCTACCATTTCCACGAACCGCTTGGCGTGGTCGGGCAAATTATTCCGTGGAACTTCCCCCTGCTGATGGCGAGCTGGAAGATGGCGCCAGCGCTGGCGGCAGGCAACTGTGTGGTGCTCAAACCGGCGCGCCTGACACCGCTTTCCGTCCTGCTATTGATGGAGGTCATTGGCGATCTGCTGCCGCCGGGCGTTGTGAACGTGGTCAACGGGGCAGGCGGTGAGATCGGTGAGTATCTGGCAACCTCGAAGCGCATTGCGAAAGTCGCCTTTACCGGCTCGACGGAAGTCGGGCAGCAGATTATGCAGTACGCCACGCAAAATATTATTCCGGTCACGCTCGAGCTGGGCGGAAAATCGCCGAATATCTTCTTTGCCGATGTGATGGATGAAGAGGATTCGTTCTTCGACAAGGCGCTGGAAGGCTTTGCATTATTCGCCTTTAACCAGGGGGAAGTCTGTACTTGCCCGAGTCGCGCACTGGTACAGGAATCGATTTACGAACGTTTTATGGAACGCGCAATTCGCCGCGTGGAGAGCATTCGCAGCGGTAACCCTCTCGACAGTGTGACGCAGATGGGGGCGCAGGTTTCCCACGGCCAGCTGGAAACTATCCTCAATTACATTGATATCGGTAAAAAAGAGGGGGCGGACGTGCTGACCGGTGGGCGGCGTAAGGAACTGGAAGGAGAGCTGAAAGAGGGGTATTACCTCGAACCCACGATCCTGTCTGGTAAGAACAATATGCGAGTTTTCCAGGAGGAGATTTTTGGCCCGGTGCTGGCGGTAACCACGTTCAAAACGATGGAAGAGGCGCTGGAGATCGCCAACGATACTCAGTATGGCCTCGGTGCCGGGATCTGGAGTCGAAACGGCAGTCTGGCTTATAAAATGGGGCGCGGGATCCAGGCCGGACGCGTATGGACGAACTGCTATCACGCCTATCCGGCACATGCCGCGTTTGGTGGCTACAAGCAGTCGGGGATAGGTCGTGAGACGCATAAGATGATGCTGGAGCACTACCAGCAAACCAAATGCCTGCTGGTGAGCTATTCCGATAAACCGCTGGGGCTTTTTTAATGATGCAGATCCTGCCGGACAGATGTGTCCGGCAGGATGAATTTAATCAAGCACCTTAACCTGCAAAGGGCGAAAACGGCTGTAGATCCATAAACCTAAACAGGTGACCGAACCCAGAAACACGGTAAACAGCAGGCTGAGAAGAATGCCGCTGAGCAGCGCTGTGGGCAGGGCGAGCAAGCCGTGAATCGTTTGATTGTTCCATTTCACCATGTCATAGCCAAACACACCCATTAAACCGCAAATAAAACTAAAGCCGAGCATCGGGATCCCAAAGCCAATCAGCATTAACCGGTAGATGATGGATGCTTTCACTCGCTTAACGTTAACTTCTGGGGAAACATCCTTTTTGCCGTCCATATTCGCCTCTGTATTGGGAAAGTAATCACGAAGTGAATACATTACCTGTATTCTGACATTTAATAAAATACGAGCATGTGACCGACTAACGGTTCAGAACCTGCCGACGGATCTCATTGAGTATTTCATCAAGGATAAACTGGACGCGCCTGGGCTGATACTCACGCTTGCGGAATATCACCACCAAATCCAGCCACCATTCATGTTGTTCGGAAAAACAGGGAACCAGTACTCCGGAGTGGACCTCGTTTTTCACGTACTCTTTGGGGGCAAATACAATCCCCAGATCGTTACGCGCCATCTCAAGTGCCGACTGCGTATTGTCACAAATGTAGTTTCCCCTTACGCGGTAATCGCGCATCTCTTTGCTGCCAGCGGCATTAAAGCGCCAGATATTGGCATCATCAATCATCATCGAGTCAATCAGAATGCATGAGTGCTTTTCCAGTTCGTCAGGGCGACTGATAGGGTGTTGGGCGAGATAGTTTCGACTGGCAAACGCCGTGACAGCATATTTGGTAATAAAGCTGGCGACCAGAGATTCATCTTTGGGCTGTGTGTAGGTGATTAAGATATCGCAGTCGTCCGGAAACTCGACGCCTTCATAAAATGCCCTTGGCTCAAGGTTGCTGGTCTTCAACGACAGCGTAATATCACCAATATCCTGAATTTTTGCGATAACGTATTTTGATAAATATGCGATGATTCCCGTTGGTGCATATACTGTCACCCGCCCCCGTTTTTCATGCTTATAATCAGCAATGAAGTTATTCAGCTGGTTATCTCTGTCCAGAACGTCATTAATGTAAGGCAGCAGTGCGGTGCCAAAAGGGGTCAGGGTGAGGTGTCGGGTGGTTCTGTCGAAAACTTTTAAACCGATTTTTGATTCAAAATCAGCAAGATATTTGCTGACGTTAGCCTGAGCGATACCGAGAACGGTTGCGGCGTGGCTGATATTGTTACTGGCAGCGATAACCGAGATAATCTTCAGTTCCCGGGGTTTGAGTTGTAATTTATTCATCGCGAAGTCCAATATATATATGAATTTATATATTACTATATAAATATGGCCGTTGCATCGATGAAATTGTAAGCATTATTATTCCCGCGCCTTGTTGCTTATTTAAAATGGATTATCGGAAATGTTAACGACACGCAATATCGTGGCGCTGGTTGCTGTTTCTTTTATGGCGAATGCCACGGCCGCAGATTTATCGCTTGGTGCGGGTGCGGTATATAATGAATCACCTTATCACGGGTATAATAAAAATACGCATGCAGTCCCCCTTGCCAGCTATGAAAGCAACTCTTTTTATTTCCGACAAACTACGCTGGGCTACATTCTCTCAAAGAGTGAGACAAATGAATTTAGCGTCACGGCTTCCTGGATGCCGCTGGAGTTTGATCCGTCAGACAATGACGATCGCGCCATGCGTCAACTCGATAAGCGCGACAGTACCGCGATGGCCGGGGCGGCATGGTATCACCATGAGAAATGGGGCAGTCTGAAAGTCTCCGCCGCTGCCGATATACTGAATAACAGCAACGGCTGGGTCGGTGAGATTTCATATTTCCGCCCGATGCTGATGGGGAAATTCACCCTTACGCCGTCCATGGGCGTTCTCTACTATGACGAGAATTTTAACCAGTATTACTACGGCGTATCCGGTAGCGAATCCCGCCGCAGCGGTTTAGCGGGCTACTCGCCAGATGACAGCTGGACGCCGTACGTGGGCCTCGCCGCAAAATATCCGTTGACTGACAATCTGGTTCTGCTGGCGAGCGCCACGTATAGCGTTCTGCCGGATGATATCAAAAAGAGTCCGATGGTCGATCGCGACGACAGCTTCACCTTCCTGTCTGGGGTGAGCTGGCGCTTCTGAGTTTTGAAATGCCAGACGGCGCTTCGCTTATCCGGGCTGGAGGGATAACTCCCAGCCCGGATAAGGCGCTTTCGCATCGTCATCCGGCACGTTAATTACGCCTGGTTAATCCAGATGCGCATTTCCCCTTCACCCCGGTTAGCCCAGCTAAACCACGGGATAAACGTCAGCGTCTGCGGCTGGCTGGACGCGGGAGCGTGGTCGTAGTGCCACAACGCCTGCTGCTGCGCATTTGTGACACTCTGCTTCACACCTTCTGCCTGAATCAGCATCTTATGCGCAAACAGACCTTTGCCTTCAAAGACCCGGAAATGGCTCTCTTTGGGTAGCCACAGATTGTGTAATTCCTCCCCGTTATCTGCCTGCTCAAGGCAATAGACCAGCGGTCCGCGCTGAATGGCAACCTTACCCGCCACGTGTCGCACCAGCGGGTTGCCGTATACGCGGCGTACAGGCATTGGCAGCGTCAGACCGATCGTGTCGCCTTCCTGCCAGATCCGGGTGATGTGCAGATAGCCCTTGCGTATCTCCTGTGCGACCTCCTGCCCGTTCAGCGTCACCTTCGCATTCGGGCACCAGTCCGGAAGACGTAGCGCCAGGGTGTGATGGACCGGTTGTGAAGATTCAATGGCGATGTTGACCTGCTCATGCCAGGGATAATCACCGCTGATACGTAGCCTGAGCGTGCCGCTTTCCACCGGTATTTCCATACTGTTGCCAACGTAGAGGTTGATATATAACGCCTCTTTGCGCGGCGTGTAGATGTAGTGACCGATGGAGGTAAGTACGCGGGCGATATTCGGCGGGCAGCAGGCACAGCCGAACCAGCGCTGGCGTACGGGCTTCACGTGATCGTAGATATGGTTAAATTTTAAGGACTTCGGATGCACTTCCAGTGGATTCACGTAGAAGAAGTGCTTACCGTCCAGCGCCATTCCGCCCAGCACGGTATTGTACAGCGCACGTTCCATCACGTCGGCGTACTGGCTGTCCGCCTCCATTTCCACCATCCGGCGGGCAAACATCATCAGACCGATTGATGCGCAGCTTTCCGCATAGACAGAATCATTGGGGAGATCGTAATCGCAGGTGAAGGCTTCGCCGCTGCTCTGCGAGCCGATTCCGCCAGTGATGTACAGCTGGCGCTGCGCCATGTTGTTCCACAGGCGCAGGCAGTCCTGACGTTTGTTTTCATCGTTGCTGAGGCGCGCCAGATGCGCAACGCCAGCCATCAGATACACGAATCGTACCGCATGGCCAATTGCGGTGTTCTGCTCTGAAACCGGCTGGTGTGCCTGGCTATAGGCTTTGTCTTTTACCATCCACGCCGGACCATAGGTGTGCCAGTAAGACGTCTGCCCGCGCTTTTCATACTCTTCATCGTAGAAGTGCGGTTCGGTGCCGCGCTGCTCAACAAAATAGTTCACCAGCGCCAGGTAGCGTGGCTGTTCCGTGACCTCATACAGCCGCATCAGCGCCAGCTCAATTTCCGGGTGTCCTGGGTAGCCGTGGAGCTGATTTTCTCCGGGTCCAAAAACGCTGTCGATGTGGTCTGCCAGACGGCATACCACCTCCAGCAGGCGGCGTTTGCCGGTGGCCTGGAAGAAGGCAACGCCCGCTTCAATCATGTGTCCGGCGCAGTACAGCTCATGGCATTCCGCCAGGTTGGTCCAGCGTTCTTCCGGGGCTTTTACCGTAAAGTAGGTATTGAGATAGCCGTCATCACACTGGGCGGCTTCCACCAGTTCAATCACCTCATCGGCGGTTTTTTCAAGCACTGGATCGGGCTTCTGGCACAGCGACCAGGCGACGGCTTCCAGCCATTTGGCGACATCGCTGTCCTGAAAAACCATTCCGTAAAACTCTCCCGATTGCTGACCTGCCGCAATGCGGAAGTTTTCGATCGCGTGGCTGGGATCGGCTTCCGGAATCCGGTCATTTAAAGCATCCCATTGGTAGGGGATCACGATATCGCGGACCAGCTGTTGGTATTGTCCGAGGAACGGATCGCTGACCGTAAGCTTATGCAGGTCGACTTCCAGTACGTTCATTTCGTGCTCCTTAAGGTTGTACATGACGCTGGCGCAGATCGGTGGCAATGCGCGACATCATTGGATTATTGAGTTTGCAGATACGGACAGACAGTGCCAGCAGCAGATGGAACAGGGCAGGCAGCAGCGTCTCCATGGCGGTAATTCCGCTCAGCGAACTGGCGGTCTGATTGCCCGCGCCAGGCTGATAGGCGACGAAAATAAACAATAAGCTGATGATCCCGGCGCTGGAGGCCCAGGCCAGTTTGATGAAGAACAGATTGAAGGCGAAGTTCATCCCGGACGAACGCACGCCGGTTTTCCATTCACCGTAATCGTCGGCAAAAGCCATCAACGAGAAGTGCAGCGGCAGGGTGAAGCCCAGAATAATACCGTTACCGAGGATCGCTGCCAGCCACAGCGTCTGGTAAGCCGGGCCGGAGGGCAGGAACCACATCAGCACCGCCAGAGCCGCCAGCACCAGGTTGGTGTAGTAATAGAGTCTGACGGTATCGAATCGACGCGTAAGCGGGTTGACGATCACCGAACCGATAATAGAGGCGAAGGTCACCATTGTGAAAAACAGCGAAGTGTACGCGGTGCTGCCTTCCAGCACGTAGGTAATAAAATACATATACCCACCGCCGCGAATATTAAAGACGTTAATCAGCAGGAAGGACATGACCAGCATCAGCAACAACTGGTCATTTTTACGCAGCCCGGCAAGGTGCTCGCGCAGGGTAAATTTTCCCATCATCGACAGCGGTACGCGCTCGCGAACCCAGAAGAAGCAGCACAGGAACATCACCACCGCAACGCTACAGAGCACACCCACACCCAGTTGATAACCCTGAGCGGCATTGCCTTGACCAAATACGTCCACCATCCAGGGGAGGCCAACGGAGACGAGAAAGCCCGCGACACCACACAGTACAAAACGCCAGGACTGGCAGGAGATAACCTCGCTGTGGCGGGTGGTCATGGTGTTGATCAACGCACAGTAAGGCACGTTGATGGCGGTATATCCGACGGAGAGCAGCAGATAGGTGCCGAACGCCCAGGCGATTTTGACCCCCATGCTGGCGTCCGGGACGGTAAAGGTCAGCACGCCGATAATGCCGATGGGAATCGCAATCCATAACTGCCACGGACGAAAACGTCCCCAGCGACTTTGCGTGCGATCGGCAATCACCCCCATGATGGGGTCGGAAATCGCATCGAAGACGCGCAGGGCAATGAACAGGGTCCCCACCAACGCGGGGGTTAAGCCAAACACATCGGTGTAGAAAAAGGTGAGAAAGTTCATGATCAGACAGGTAATGACGGTGCCGCCGGCATCGCCCAGACCGTAGCCAATTTTCTCACGCACGGACAGCGCATCATCGGCCTGGCCTTTGGCGATATCGCGGGTAGTTATCGGTGTAGAGGTCATAGAGGTTCCTCGCTAATGGAGAGGTTTCTTTCAGTGATTATTGTTTTATGAGAATGACCTGATTAATTCTGCCTGGAATCAGACGCTCAACAAGGCGACGAAAGAGTAAAAAAAGGTGACAATTCCGACCTGTGATAAAAAATGTGAGATGGATCGAGGGAAGTTTAGATTTTTGATTAATAATCAAAAGGTAATCCATTTATTTGGTATGAATTAAGCGGGAAATTACATATCTATGCTCGAATTATCCATGACGCTTCCGATTAAAGTGCAAAACGGGGGACTCTTCATTTCTCGCGGGGTGGGTCGTCATCCTGCAAGGCGTCTGGAATCGTGGGAAATCATTTTTGTGGAAAAAGGTCGGCTGACGATTCAGGAAGAAGATCATGTTTTTTGCGTGGAGGCAGGAGAAAGCCTGCTGCTATGGCCGCGTCGTCGGCATATTGGCGTGGAAGATTTCCCTTCCGACCTCAGGTTTTACTGGCTGCACTTTGAGGTAAAAGCGCCCGATAGCGATCCGCGTTGGCTGACGCATCTCTCTGTACCACAGCACACGCGGGTAGCGGACCCGCAGGCGCTGATTGCGCTTTTTCGCCAGTTTATGAGCGAACAGGAGAAGCTGCAGCGCAGTCCGGCGCTGGAATTTATCGTCCTGTTAATCCTGCAACAGTTAACCTGTACTGATCCGCAGAATGAAAACGCCGAGGATCCAGGGGGATCGCTGGCATGGAAGGCGCAACAGCTTATCCGTACGCAGTATCATCTGCCGCTATCGACCGGGCTTCTGGCCAAAGAGCTGCACTGTAATGTGGATTATCTTGGTCGTGTCTATCGGCGAGTCTTTCATCTGACCTTAACTGAGGCAATTCATCGCCAGCGTGTACGAGAAGCAGAAAAATTGCTGATCAGCGATGCGCGTTCATTGAAGGAGGTGGCGGAGCTGTGTGGTTTTAATGATGTCGGCTATTTCCGTCAGATCTTTCGTAAACACACGGGGCTGACGCCAGCCGTCTGGAAGCGACGCTACTGTAAGGAACATATTAATTCTTAAAGCCTGTCATTTTAAAACGGCTGACAAACGTCACGCCGGTTTTGCCGGAGAGCGTCGCAAGCGACTTATCTGGCCAGGAACGCATATTGTGCAACTAACGTAAAAAGAGGGGGGATCGCCTTAGGCGAAGTTCCGCAACCTCATGGGCAAGTGCCAAAATTTAACCGTTTCCCCTGTGTGATCAAGGCAACAACGGCTTGCACTCTGGCACTCTGGCGTTTTATGGCGGGCGGAGTAGAAAATGAACCGGTTTATCATGGCGGATGCGACAAAGTGTATCGGTTGCCGTACCTGTGAAGTCGCATGTGTGGTTTCACATCAGGAAAATCAGGACTGTGCGGCGGTGTCGTCGGGAGAGTTTGTCTCACGCATTCGGGTGATTAAAGACGCTGATTTTACTACCGCTGTTGCCTGCCATCAGTGTGAGGATGCGCCGTGCGCCAACGTCTGCCCAACTCAGGCGATTCGCCGAGAGCGTGGGCATATCTTCGTCGAACAGGCGCGATGTATTGGCTGTAAAAGCTGTATGCTGGCATGTCCGTTTGGCGCAATGAACGTCGTCGCGCAGGCCTCACGCGCAAAGGCGATTAAATGCGATCTTTGCTGGCACCGTGAAACAGGCCCTGCCTGCGTGGAAGGCTGCCCGACACGTGCGCTGAGCTGCGTGAGTGAGGAACAGATCGCGCAGCAAAGTCGTGAAAGACGAAGCCGTACGGCTTTCGCTCCCCTTTGAACATCAGGCAGGGAGGCAGGGTATGACATCGAACAGGCAAGCGTATCTCGCAGCCGCTTAACCTGCTCAGCGACTGGCGCATTTATCATCTGAACCCGGATAATATCGTTGAACAGGCGTCGCCCGATGCCTGAATTGCAGCGGGCGACAGGATCAGTTGCTGCCCTCTCTCCAGGCGCGCTCAATCTCCTCAGCCAGAATTTTCACCCCAGCTTCGATTTTCTCCGGATCGGGAACGTAGTTCATTCGCATGCACTGGTGCGTATGCGGCCAGGGTTTATCCAGTCCGGGGAAGAAGTAGTGGCCAGGCACCATCAGTACGCCACGCGCCTTCAGACGCTGATACAAAAGTTCGGTGGTGATGGGCAAATCCTTAAACCACAGCCAGAGGAAGATAGCCCCTTCAGGTTTATGAATCAGGCAGCGATCTTCCGGTAAGTAACGGCGAATGATCGCTATCGTCTCCTGAACACGCTGATAATAAAAAGGTTTAATCACCGTCTCTGACAGGCGCAGCAGATCGTTACGCTTAATCATTTCGCACATCATGGCCGGACCCATTCCTCCAGGTGCGAGGCTGATAATACCGTTCATATTCGCGATGGCGGTGATGATTTTTTCATTGGCAATAATGATGCCGCAACGAGAACCTGGAAGCCCCAGCTTGGACAAACTCATGCACAGTACGATGTTAGGATTCCATAACGGACGCGCATCGCTAAAGATAATGCCCGGGAACGGCACGCCGTAGGCGTTATCAATCACCAGTGGGATCCCGTGTTGATGGGCGAGCGTGTCGAGCTTCATTAACTCTTCATCGGTGATCACGTTACCTGTCGGGTTGGTTGGACGCGAAACGCAGATCATCCCCGTCTCTTCACCTATATGCAGGTGTTCAAAATCAACGTGATATTTAAACTGACCTTCTGGCAGCAGTTCGATATTGGGGCGCGCGGCGACAAACAGATCCTCTTCCAGTCCTGAGTCTGCGTAACCGATGTACTCTGGTGCAAGGGGGAACAGCACCTTTTTGGTTGTCCCGTCGGCGCCGCGTCCGGCAAAGAGATTAAACAAGTAGAAAAACGCGCTCTGACTGCCATTGGTTAGCGCAATATTCTGTGCTTCAATATCCCAACCCAGGTTCTCACGTAGCAGCGACGCGAGGGCGGTCAGCAGCTCAGTTTTTCCCTGCGGACCGTCATAATTACAAAGCGCATCAGTGGCTTTGCCGTTTTCCAGCATCTCTGCGAGTAGCGTGTGGAAGTAATCCTGCATCGCCGGGATTTTCGCCGGATTACCGCCGCCGAGCATAATTGCGCCGGGCGTGCGTAAGCCGTCGTTGAGGTCCTCCATCAGGCGGGTAATGCCTGAGTGGCGGGTAAATTTGTCGCCAAAAAGTGAAAATGTCATCGCGGATGGTCTGTCGGACTGTGTATCAAAGGGGTAACCATAACGCTACCTCTGGCGGGGTGCAAATCGGGTCTCCGTCGTGCGGTTGATGCTTTGTGCTGGTAATTTTCTTCTGGGTGGAATTTTATCTGGTTGATGGCGTCCCGCACTGCAGCAGTACGGGACGTCGACGCTGTCAGGGTTGACCTGCCCAGACGACCATCACTTTATCGTCGCCGTGTTCGCGCACAAATCCGTATCCCTCCTTCAGCGAAAGCGTCGTCTGTCTGCCCGCGCCGATGGCGGGGTGTCTGGCTCTGAACTGTCCCAGACGCTGCCAGTGGGCGACGTTAGCGGCATATTTGCCGCTAACATCCTGCCAGTTCATATCTGAACGCGTGCCCTGAAGTGGATCTGAACCCGTGGGGCCGAAAGGACGCACAGATTCATCGCCGTAAAAAATCTGCACCGCACCAGGGGCCAGCAGCAAAAGCTCTGCGGCTTTGTCGCCACCTTCACGGAACAGGCGGGTATCGTGCGAAGAAAGATAGCTCAGCACGTTGAAATCTTGCAGTTTGTCGGCCATTTGTTGCCAGGTGAGGTCCATATCAGCCAGACAATCAGCGGCTTTAGCGGCCTGCTCCTGATAATCAAAATTAATCATCGCGTCGAAACCGTGCCGATAATAGTCGCTCTGCATGACCCCGTGGCCCCATGCTTCGCCCGTCATCCAGAACGGTTTATCGTCGAGCGCTTTATCCGGATTGGCCTTTTTCCATTCGGTCAATGCCGCGCTGGCCTGGGTTTTTAACTGCTGCCAGGCGGGGAGCTCAACATGTTTGGCGGTATCGACCCGGAATCCGTCGATACCGTAATCGCGTACCCATTGGCTCAGCCAGTGGGTCAGGTAATCCCGCGGCGTGTAGCCGTCAACGGCTTTGGCGTGGGTGTCGGGTTTGTTTTTGTAAAATACCGGCAGGCCCGAAGGGAGAGTGGATTCAGTTTTAAGATCCGGCAAAAAGGCCAGTGACATCGTTAGATCGTCAAAGCCTGGATTGTCGTAGTCGCCGATATCGGTTCGGATCCACGTTTTCCCCCACCACTTCTCCCAGGCGGCGTTATCACTGAAATTGATGTAGTCATTAAAACTGTGCCAGCTTTGACCGGCAGCAGGCTTCCAGTCCGTCCAGCGTTCGCCGAGCGTTTTTTTCAGTTCATCGGCAGAGAGATAAAGAGCGCCAAACTGGAATTCCTGCATGTCTGCAAGCGTCGCGTAGCCCGTGTGATTCATCACGACGTCAAACAGAATGCGGATACCACGCTGGTGCGCGCCGTCAACCAGCGCACGCAGATCGGCTTCACTTCCCATGTTGGCATCAAGAGTGGTCCAGTCCTGAGTGTAATAACCGTGATAAGCATAATGGGGAAAATCACCTTTGGTACCTCCACCAACCCAGCCGTGAATTTGTTCAAATGGGGCACTTATCCACAACGCATTCACGCCCAGCTGTTGCAGGTAATCCAGTTTATCTGCCAGCCCGCGTAAGTCCCCGCCGTGAAAGGTGCCAATCTCCTGCATACCGTCTTTATGTCGGCCATAGCTTTGGTCATTGGTGGGATCGCCATTCTCAAAGCGATCCGTGAGTACAAAGTAAACCGTGGCGTTGTGCCAGTCGAAGGGGGCCGGCGCGTCAGTCTCCGCACGCTCAAGCAACAGCAATCCATTGCTGGCGGGGTCGGGTCGCAGCGTAATCTGCCCATTTTTGACGGTGACGATCTGTTTACTGTAAAAATCGCGTATGACCGCCCCTTCGGGGAAGGTCTGGCTCACGTTGATCGTCAGCGGCGAACCCTCCCATTTCGGGCACTGGCGTACCCGATCGCTGACCGGCACTGTCTGTGTTTTTACCGATAACATCAACGTGGGCGTGCCGGAACGCGTGTCGATCTCCAGCGTGTAGTCACCCGCTTTAAATAATCGCCACTGCGGCGGCGTGTTTTCGCAAGGTTTCAGCGACAGCATCTGATTGAGTTTTATGGCATCGGCAGGCTGCCAGCACTGTTGGTCAAAATTGAGGGTCAAAGGACGAGTACCCTTCGTCAGCTCCGCATGGCTGACAAACCTTCCGGTCCTCTCCTCAGTGAAGACGGGGAAGCCCTGGGAAGTCCATGACGAGGCGATCGCGATACCGGGTAAAAATGTCAGTGCGATGGCGGCAAGTTTCATAACGCTGTCCTTGTTGCTGCGATTTTAGCCAGTCTGCCAGCGAAATGAGCCAGGTAACTCCTCCTGCTGGCGTATTCTGCCCGGATGAGGCGCGAGGATGAACGTATGCGCGCAAAAATTAGCCATATTTTGCGATAAGCACCACATTTTCTTCGGATTAATGTTCTTCAGAATGATTAGTACGTGACATAGTTTCGGATTCGTACTATTTCCAGGGGTGCTCTTGACGGCTATTTTTGCTATGATTTGGGATTCAAATCTCAAAATTGTGAAAAAAATAAGGTGTTGGAATGTATAAATCCGACCAGGAGACCTAATGATATTGACTCCCATTCGACGATATGGGGCAATGATTCTCATGTTACTCACTTGTGTTTTTTCGAGTGAGGTGCTGGCTAAGACGCACACGACAGCAACGAGTCACACGTCCCACATAATCAAGACAAGTAATACACAGGTTAGCAGTAAACAAGAGTATTCTCGCAATAGTGCAAAGAGCAGTTCACTTCCTGATTTGCGAAAATACCCTTCCGGAACACCAAGGAAAAAAGCGTTTCTCCGGACGGTTATGCCTTATATTACCAGTCAAAATGCTGCCATTACGGCAGATCGTAACTGGCTGATTTCAAAGCAGTACCAGAATCGCTGGTCGCCTTCTGAGCGCACGCGTATGAAAGATATCGCTAAGCGCTATAAGGTGAGCTGGTCTGGCAATACGCGTAAAATTCCGTGGAATACACTGCTGGAACGCGTAGACATTATTCCAACCAGCATGGTGGCGACAATGGCGGCGGCGGAGAGCGGCTGGGGAACCTCGAAGCTCGCGCGTAGCAATAACAACCTTTTCGGCATGAAGTGTGGGAAAGGGCGTTGTGTCAATGCGCCTGGTAAGGTGAAGGGATACTCTCAGTTCGATTCCGTGAAGGAGTCAGTGAGCGCGTACGTCACTAACCTGAATACCCATCCGGCTTACTCTTCGTTCCGTAAATCTCGCGCTCAACTGCGCAAGGCGGATCAGGAAGTGACCGCAACAGCGATGATCCATAAGCTGAAGGGGTATTCCACCAAAGGACAGAGCTACAACAACTATCTGTTCGCTATGTACCAGGATAACCAGCGCTTAATTGCCGCACATATGTAATCTCCGAACGCCTTCTTTTCAGAAGGCGTTTTTCTTCCCGTCTGAAAACATTACAACAATACTTCACTGTGTCGATCGCGATACTCTTTGGGCGTCGTGTCGTACTCTTTTTTAAATACAGAATAAAAATACTGCAAAGAGGGATAGCCGCACATCTGCGAGATTTCATTAATTGATAGCGTGGTGGAAATCAGCAGGCTACGCGCTTTTTCCAGCTTTTCGGCATGGATCACTGCATGAATGGTCTCGCCAACCTCTTCCTTAAATCGCTTCTCCAGATTTGAGCGGGAAATCCCAACGGAATCCAGTACCTGATCCACCTTGATGCCCTTACAGGCATGGTTACGAATAAAGTGCATTGCCTGAATTACCGCCGGGTCGGTGAGGGAGCGATAGTCCGTGGAACGACGCTCAATAACGCGTACAGGCGGTACCAGAATCCGCTGGAGCGGCATCTCTTCGTTATCGAGCAGCCGATGCAGCAGCTTTGCCGCCTGGTAACCCATTTGTCGTGCGCCCTGAGCGACAGATGACAGGGCGACCCGTGACAGATAACGGGTCAGTTCCTCGTTATCAATGCCAATCACGCAGAGCTTTTCCGGAACCGGAATATGCAGATGCTCGCAGACCTGCAATACGTGACGAGCGCGGGCGTCAGTGACCGCGATGATGCCGGTTTGCGGCGGCAGGGTTTGCAGCCAGTCTGCCAGCCGGTTTTGTGCGTGCTGCCAGTTTTCAGGCGCGGTTTCCAGCCCCTGATACACCACACCGCGATACCGCTCCTGGGCGACTATCTGACTAAAAGCGTGTTCACGTTCTGCTGCCCAGCGTTTGCCGCTGGACGCCGGAAGGCCGTAAAACGCAAAGCGGTTAACCCCTTTCTCTTTCAAATGCAGGAATGCGCTTTCGACCAGCGCATGGTTATCGGTCGCGATGTAATGTACAGGGGGATAGTTTTTTGCAAGGTGATACGAGCCGCCAACGCCCACGATGGGGACGTCCACATCGGCAAGCAGTTGAACGATATCATCGTCATCATAATCGGCAATCACGCCGTCGCCCAGCCAGTCTTTGATGTTATCAATTCGGGCGCGAAAGTCCTCTTCGATGAAGATGTCCCATTCTGACTGCGATGCTTGTAAATATTCACCAACACCTTCTACTACCTGCCGGTCGTAGGCTTTATTCGCATTAAATAACAGGGTGATACGGTGACGTTTATCAAACATAAGAACAGATCCTGAAAAATGTGAACGTTGGCGTGCCGATATTATCACTCGTGTTAATGCCAGGAGAAATTCACCACACCAAAACTGCGAAGGCAATTCTCATTTCTTATCTGTGAGTTATGGTTTTTTGTTTAATTACTAACCTTCGATCGCGATCGACTTTTTATTCCCCGGATTCAGGCGTTTTTTTGGGAGCCAGTGCACATTTGGGTATTCTCTTAATAGCGGTGTGAAATAACGTAATTGAGCAATAAATCAGGAAATTCCAGTATTAGGTATCGCAGTTTACTCGCCGTATTACCTGATTATGGAGTTTATTATGCAAGCTTATTTTGACCAACTCGATCGTGTTCGTTATGAAGGCCCTAAATCCACTAATCCATTTGCGTTCCGTCACTACAATCCAGATGAGCTTGTGCTGGGCAAACGTATGGAGGAGCATTTACGTTTTGCGGCCTGCTACTGGCACACCTTCTGCTGGAACGGTGCGGATATGTTTGGCGTAGGGGCCTTTGACCGTCCCTGGCAGCAGCCGGGTGAGGCGCTGGCGCTGGCAAAACGTAAGGCTGACGTTGCGTTTGAGTTCTTCCACAAGCTGAATGTGCCTTTCTACTGTTTTCACGATGTGGATGTCTCACCGGAAGGTGCATCGCTGAAAGAGTACAAAAATAATTTCGCGCAGATGGTTGATGTTCTGGCGGCGAAGCAGGAGCAGAGCGGCGTGAAACTGCTGTGGGGGACGGCGAACTGCTTTACCAACCCGCGCTACGGCGCCGGTGCGGCCACGAACCCGGATCCTGAAGTGTTCAGCTGGGCGGCCACCCAGGTGGTGACCGCGATGGACGCCACGCACAAACTGGGCGGTGAAAACTATGTGCTTTGGGGCGGTCGTGAAGGGTACGAAACTTTGCTGAATACCGATCTGCGCCAGGAACGCGAGCAAATTGGCCGCTTCATGCAGATGGTGGTCGAGCATAAACATAAAATCGGTTTCCAGGGGACTCTGCTGATTGAACCTAAACCCCAGGAGCCGACCAAGCACCAGTATGACTACGATGCGGCAACTGTCTACGGCTTCCTGAAACAGTTCGGTCTGGAGAAAGAGGTCAAGCTGAACATTGAGGCCAACCACGCGACGCTGGCGGGTCACTCCTTCCATCATGAAATCGCCACCGCAATTGCATTGGGTCTGTTTGGTTCCGTCGATGCCAACCGCGGCGATGCGCAGTTGGGTTGGGATACCGACCAGTTCCCGATTAGCGTTGAAGAGAATGCGCTGGTGATGTACGAAATCCTCAAAGCTGGCGGTTTCACTACCGGGGGACTGAATTTTGACGCCAAAGTGCGCCGTCAGAGCACCGATAAATACGATCTGTTCTATGGACATATTGGCGCTATGGATACGATGGCGCTGTCGCTGAAAGTGGCGGCTCGCATGATTGAGGACGGCGAGCTGGATAAACGTGTGGCAAAACGTTATTCAGGCTGGAATAGCGAACTGGGTCAGCAGATCCTGAAAGGCCAGTTATCCCTGAGCGAGCTGGCGCAGTATGCGCAGCAGCATAACCTTGCGCCGGTTCATCAAAGCGGTCACCAGGAACAGCTGGAAAATCTGGTAAACCACTACCTGTTCGATAAGTAACGGACGGCGATAGTGTGCCGGGTCGCGCTGCATTCGCCCGGCCAGAGAATCCTGAGCCCGGTAAGCGCGACGATACCGGGCATTTCTGTTTAAGGAGTCATCGCTATGTATATCGGGATTGATTTGGGAACGTCCGGCGTGAAGGCCATTCTGCTCAATGAGCAGGGTGATGTGGTCGCCTCGCAAACAGAGAAACTCGCGGTTTCACGTCCTCATCCATTGTGGTCGGAACAGGATCCTGAACAGTGGTGGCAGGCGACAGATCGCGCCATCAAAGCGCTGGGTCAGCAGCATTCGCTGAAAGCAGTAAAAGCATTAGGCATTGCCGGGCAGATGCACGGCGCAACATTGCTTGATGAACAGCAGCGCATTTTGCGTCCAGCCATCCTGTGGAACGACGGACGCTGCGCTGAAGAGTGCGCGTTGCTGGAGAAACAGGTTCCGCAGTCTCGTGCCATCACGGGTAACCTGATGATGCCCGGTTTTACTGCGCCGAAACTGTTATGGGTTCAACGTCATGAGCCGGAAGTTTTTCGCCAGGTCGCAAAAGTCCTGTTGCCGAAAGATTATCTGCGTTTACGGATGACGGGGGACTTTGCCAGCGACATGTCCGACGCGGCGGGAACCCTGTGGCTGGATGTGGAAAAGCGCGACTGGAGTGATGTGATGCTGAATGCCTGCGGCCTGACGCGCGACCATATGCCTGCACTGTTTGAAGGGAGTGAGATTACCGGTACGCTTTTACCGGAGGTGGCGATGGCGTGGAACATGCCTGTCGTTCCCGTGGTGGCGGGCGGTGGTGACAATGCTGCCGGGGCGGTTGGCGTAGGGATGATGAATGCCGATCAGGCCATGTTATCTCTGGGAACATCAGGCGTTTACTTTGCCGTCAGTGAAGGCTTTCTTAGCAAGCCGGAAAGCGCGGTGCACAGTTTCTGTCATGCGCTTCCTGAACGCTGGCATCTGATGTCTGTGATGCTGAGTGCGGCATCTTGTCTGGATTGGGCGGCGAAATTAACCGGCCTGGAGACGGTACCTGCGTTGATTGCTGCCGCGCAGCAGGCGAATGACGACATCGAACCCGTCTGGTTTCTGCCGTATCTTTCTGGTGAGCGCACGCCGCATAATAATCCGCAGGCCAAGGGCGTGTTTTTTGGTTTGACCCATCAGCATGGGCCCGCAGAGCTTGCGCGTTCGGTGCTGGAGGGGGTTGGCTATGCGCTGGCGGACGGCATGGATGTGGTGCATGCCTGTGGCGTTAAACCGCAGAGTATTACGCTGATTGGCGGCGGTGCGCGCAGTGCGTGGTGGCGGCAAATGCTGGCTGATATCAGCGGGCTACAGCTTGATTATCGCACTGGGGGGGATGTCGGTCCGGCTCTGGGAGCGGCTCGTCTGGCGCAAATCGCGGTTAATCCGAATAAGTTATTGCCTGATTTACTGCCGCAGCTTCCTCTGGAGCAGGCACATTATCCGGATGCGCAACGCCATGCGGTTTACCAACAGCGTCGGGAGACGTTCCGTCGGCTCTATCAGCAACTGTTGCCGCTGATGTCCTGAGCGTAAATCTCTCCTGGTTACAGGAGAGATTTGTTTTAAAAATACAACCGAATAAATCATTAAAAAATAGTATGGATTTATTCTGAATTATCCTCTTTACGTTATTTACCTGTGTCGAATTTCTCCGGTTATCCATAATGTGCTTCATCATGGATAAGGAGGTCTCAATGAATAAATCAGCGTTTATTTCATGGCTGTTACTCATTGTTGGCGCATTGATTTATGTTGTCGGGCTATGGCGTGCCTGTCCGCAACTGAACGGAAAAGGATATTTTCTGGGAGTGCTGATAACGGGGATGTTTGTCCTCTATGCCTGGCTGCGGGTGGATGGGCAGTTAGATGAGCACTTTGCTTCTGTGTGTCAGATTGTGGCGCTGATTACCGTTGGATTATTGCTGGTCGGGGTGTTGAATGCTCCGCTGTCGCTGGTTGAAAGAGGACTTTACCCCGCGGCATTCTTCGTCTGTTTGCTGGGGCAGTTCCTGCTGATGCGGTCATCAAAAAACGGGAAGTTTGATCTTATTGAAAAATAAGATTTTGAAAACTTGTCTATGTGGCAATTTATTCTGTTGGTGGATAGTCATTGGGACTTCACATCGACTGCACCCCTTTTTGCAATGGAAGGACGTTATATGGATAGTAAGACATCAACATATTCTCCCGCATTCAGTATTGTGTCATGGGTTGCGCTGATTGGTGGTATTGTGACTTACCTGCTGGGGTTGTGGAATGCGGATATGCAGCTAAATGAAAAGGGATATTATTTTGCTGTCCTGGTGCTTGGCCTGTTCTCAGCGGCATCGTATCAAAAGACGGTTCGGGACAAATACGAAGGTATCCCGACCACGGCGATTTATTATGTGACCTGTCTTACCGCTTTTATCATTGCCGTCGCATTGCTGGTGGTGGGGTTGTGGAATGCCACACTGCTGTTAAGTGAAAAAGGATTTTACGGCCTGGCCTTCTTTTTAAGTTTGTTCGGCGCGGTAGCCGTACAGAAAAATATCCGTGATGGCGACCTGGAGCGATTAAAAGATCCCGCGACTGTCCCGGACGATTTTACTGAATAAACAAAGACGCCCGGCTTACCCTTGTCGGGCGTTTTTTGTCTCAACTGACCAGCCTGCGCGTATCAATACGCTGTAACATCATCGAAAGCAGCACACTTATTGCCAGCGTAGCGCTAAAAATCCAGAACATATCCAGCGGCGGCCAGCTTTTTAACTCAAAACCACGGGTGCGCAAAGCGTGAATAATCAGCGCATGAAATCCGTAAATGCCTAATGAGTGGCGCGAAATAATCCCAAGACCTGGGACTGTACGCGTATTGAGCGTGTTCTTGACCAGCGTTAGCAGGGATGCCGCGCAAATAAATACCATTGGCCCGCAATAGACGTACCAGGTATCGGCGAAATTTCCTCGCCATTGCAATTCATGCCATGTTCCGCGCGAGATAATAAATACCGCCGCGATGAAAAGTACGGCGCAAAGCATGGATAGCGAGGCTTTTTGCGTCTCCATCATGCCAATAGCCCGGCCCAGCATACCGTACAGGATGTAATAAAACGTATCACCATTGATATATAAATTGACCGGTAGCCACTCAAAACCCCCGATCTTCTGCGTGACGGTATTGGGATTGGCGATAATGCCCATAACTATCATCAGTATGAGCAACATTTTACCGCCGATGTTTTTAACCTGGATAAGCGGTGACACCAGGTAGATAACCGTAATCGCAAAGAAAAACCACAGATGATAGAACACCGGTTTTTGCAGCAGATTTTTTAGCGTGAGTTCTGCATTGATGGAGGTAAACAGGGTGATATAAATCAGAGCCACGACGCTGTAGAACAACAAACACAGGCCAATTCGTAAGAAATGGCGCGGCTGAGCGCTGCGTTCGCCAAAAAAGAGATAGCCCGAGATCATAAAAAACAGCGGTACGCTGACGCGTGAGGCAGAATTCAGTACGTTTGCAAACTCCCAGTTCAGCGGACTGACACTGTGCGCATTTGTGATATACCAGGTTGTGGTATGAATCATCACTACCATTAAACAGGCTATCCCTCGCAGGTTATCAATCCAGTAAATTTTGGGCTGCATCAGTTTCTCGATTTCCGTTTTAAAAAGGGTCTGACTGTCGTTTTTCCGGCATATCTCGCTGGAATAATCTGACTTTTCAGGCTAAATCTTGAGATGGCTCGAAGAGATTCGCAAAATGTACCTGACATATCCAGACATTAATAATAAGACTGACCAGCAAATCGGGCGGGAATAAAATGATGATGAAGTATTTCTTTCCAGCGATGCTCTCCGTCGCACTGGCGGGATGCGCAACGCCACCACCGCCCGTGCAGAAGGCGCAGAAAGCGAAACCCAGCCCAACGCGAACGCTTGACATGGAAGAGATGTGCAAAGACCAGGCGGCCAGACGCTATAACACGGGCATACAAAAAATCGATGTGACTGGCTTCGAACAGTTCCAGGGGAGCTATGAGATGCGCGGTTATACGTTCCGTAAAGAGAGTTTTGTCTGCTCTTTTGACCCGGATGGGCAGTTTTTGCATCTTTCCATGCGTTAACCCCCGCCTTTTTCCCGTTACGTACTGTATATCTTGCAGTCAGCGGGTATACTGATCCCTTCCTTTAAATCCACACGTATCCAGCACGAAATAATATGCAAAAGTTTGATACCAGGACCTTCCAGGGCTTGATCCTGACCTTACAGGATTACTGGGCTCGCCAGGGCTGCACCATTGTTCAACCATTGGACATGGAAGTTGGCGCGGGAACTTCTCACCCAATGACCTGCCTGCGCGCGCTGGGGCCAGAGCCGATGGCAACTGCTTACGTGCAGCCATCCCGTCGTCCAACCGACGGTCGCTATGGCGAAAACCCGAACCGTTTACAGCACTACTATCAGTTTCAGGTGGTGATTAAACCGTCTCCGGACAACATCCAGGAGCTGTACCTCGGATCTCTGAAAGAGCTGGGTATGGATCCGACCATCCACGACATTCGTTTCGTGGAAGACAACTGGGAAAACCCAACGCTGGGCGCCTGGGGTCTGGGCTGGGAAGTGTGGCTGAACGGCATGGAAGTGACCCAGTTCACCTACTTCCAGCAGGTCGGTGGCCTGGAGTGTAAACCGGTAACCGGTGAAATCACCTACGGTCTGGAACGTCTGGCCATGTACATTCAGGGCGTAGACAGCGTTTACGATCTGGTCTGGAGTGACGGTCCGCTGGGTAAAACCACATACGGCGACGTGTTCCATCAGAACGAAGTGGAGCAATCCACGTATAACTTCGAATACGCGGACGTTGACTTCCTGTTCTCCTGCTTCGAGCAGTATGAGAAAGAAGCCCAGCAGTTGCTGGCGCTGGAAAATCCGCTGCCGCTGCCTGCCTACGAGCGAATTCTTAAGGCTGCCCATAGCTTCAACCTGCTGGATGCGCGTAAAGCCATCTCCGTCACCGAGCGCCAGCGCTATATTCTGCGCATACGCACCCTGACCAAAGCAGTGGCAGAAGCGTACTACGCTTCCCGTGAAGCCCTTGGCTTCCCGATGTGCAACAAGAATAAATAAGAGGCGGCCATGTCTGAAAATACTTTCCTGGTGGAAATCGGCACTGAAGAGCTGCCACCAAAAGCGCTGCGCAGCCTGGCGGAGTCTTTTGCTGCGAACGTGACCGCGGAGCTGGATAACGCTGGCCTCGCGCACGGTAATGTTGAGTGGTTTGCTGCACCGCGCCGTCTGGCGCTGAAGGTCGCCAGTCTGGCGGCTGCGCAAGCGGATCGCGAAGTTGAAAAACGCGGTCCGGCGATTGCCCAGGCGTTCGACGCGGAAGGTAAACCGAGCAAAGCGGCTGAAGGTTGGGCGCGTGGATGCGGTATTAGCGTCGCGCAGGCCGAGCGTCTGGTCACCGACAAAGGTGAGTGGCTGCTGTATCGCGCACACGTCAAAGGTGAAAGTACCGAAGCGCTGCTGCCTAACATGGTAGCCAGCTCATTGGCGAAACTGCCAATCCCAAAACTCATGCGCTGGGGCGCGTCCGACGTGCACTTTGTTCGTCCGGTTCACACCGTGACCCTGCTGCTGGGTGATAAAGTCATTCCTGCAACCATCCTGGGCGTGCAGTCCGACCGCATTATTCGCGGTCACCGCTTTATGGGCGAACCGGAGTTCACCATCGACAATGCCGACCAGTATCCGCAGATTCTGCTGGAACGCGGTATGGTTGTGGCTGACTACGAAGCGCGTAAAGCCAAAATTAAAGCCGACGCGGAAGACGCGGCGCGCAAGATTGGCGGCAACGCCGATCTGAGCGAAAGCCTGCTGGAAGAAGTCACCTCCCTGGTGGAGTGGCCGGTGGTGCTGACCGCGAAGTTCGAAGAGAAATTCCTCGCGGTGCCGGCTGAAGCGCTGGTGTACACCATGAAGGGCGACCAGAAGTACTTCCCGGTATACGACAACGCGGGCAAGCTGCTGCCGAACTTTATCTTCGTGGCGAATATCGAGTCGAAAGACCCGCAGCAGATCATCTCTGGTAACGAGAAAGTGGTGCGTCCGCGTCTGGCTGATGCCGAGTTCTTCTTCAATACTGACCGTAAAAAACGTCTGGAAGACCATCTGCCGCGTCTGCAAACCGTGCTGTTCCAACAGCAACTGGGTACGCTGCGCGACAAAACCGACCGTATCCAGGCCCTGGCCGGCTGGATTGCCGGTCAGACTGGCGCTGACGTGAATCACGCAACCCGTGCGGGCCTGCTGTCCAAGTGCGACCTGATGACCAACATGGTCTTCGAATTCACCGACACTCAGGGTGTGATGGGCATGCACTATGCGCGTCACGATGGTGAAGCGGAAGATGTTGCGGTCGCACTGAATGAACAGTATCAACCGCGCTTTGCGGGTGATGATCTGCCGTCTAATCCGGTAGCCTGCGCGCTGGCGATTGCTGACAAAATGGATACGCTGGCAGGCATCTTTGGTATCGGTCAGCACCCTAAAGGTGATAAAGATCCGTTTGCGCTGCGTCGTGCCGCGCTGGGCGTGCTGCGTATCATCGTCGAGAAGAACCTGTCGCTGGATTTGCAGACCCTCACCGAAGAAGCGGTGCGCCTGTACGGTGACAAGCTGACCAACGCGAAAGTGGTGGATGACGTTATCGACTTTATGCTGGGCCGTTTCCGCGCCTGGTATCAGGACGAAGGTTATACCGTCGATACTATTCAGGCGGTGCTGGCGCGTCGTCCGACTCGTCCGGCAGACTTCAATGCCCGTATGAAGGCCGTGTCCCACTTCCGTACTCTGGAAGAAGCGTCGGCGCTGGCTGCGGCCAACAAGCGTGTATCCAACATCCTGGCGAAATCCGACGAGACGCTGAACGACATCGTTCACGCATCCGTGCTGAAAGAAGCGGCGGAAATCAAGCTGGCAGGCAATCTGGTGGTTCTGCGTGATAAGCTGCAACCTTACTTTGCCGAAGGTCGTTACCAGGATGCGCTGATCGAACTGGCTTCTCTGCGTGAGTCGGTTGATGAGTTCTTCGAGAATGTGATGGTGAATGCGGAAGAGAAAGATATCCGTATCAATCGCCTGACGTTACTGTCCAAACTGCGCGAGCTGTTCCTGCAGGTAGCGGATATTTCCCTGCTACAGTAGTCGTATTCTTGATCATTAAAACCTGCTTTCGGGCAGGTTTTTTTATGCACTAAATCTACATCATCTATGAGTGAAACTCATAAGGGTAAGCTTACTTTCCCCTCTTCAGATATCCTTTACTTACGTCTATTCTGCATAAGCTAACTGTGCGGGGGATATTATCTATTATCGAGAGATTTTCTTTGAAATCTCCGGCCACAGTCAAAATCATGATCGCGTGGTGAGGAAGTATGATGAAAGAAGTGATTGTTGTTATTGGCAGCGGTTCTATTGCACAGGCTATTGTGCGTCGTGTTAGCGTTGGAAAGCATATTCTTCTGGCCGATATTCAAATCGAACAGGCGCAAATGGCGGAAAACACTTTGTCACGTGCCGGGTTTGCGGTAAGTACGACGGTTGTTGATGTGCGCTCCCGGTTATCAATACAACAGTTAGTAAAAACAGCCTGCGCTTTGGGGGAGGTTAAAGGCATCATTCATACTGCCGGATTGTCGCCTTCTCAGGCAAAAGCCCAGGATCTGATCAAAGTCGATTTATACGGTAGCGCAGTGCTGTTTGAAGAGTTTGGTAAGGTTATCGGGCATGGCGGCTCAGGCGTGGTGATTGGCTCACAATCCAGCCATCGTTTACCTGTTGATGAACTGACTCAAACTCAGGCCGATGCACTGGCTACGCTACCACCAGAAGAATTGCTTGAATTACCACTGATAAAAGAAATTGAAGATAGCCTGTATGCCTACCAAATTTCTAAACGCTGTAACGCACTTCGCGTTATGTCTGAAGCTGTAAAATGGGGCAAACGTGGTGCTCGTATTAACTGCATTAGCGCCGGTATTATCTTTACGCCTTTGGCTTATGATGAACTTAACAGCGTGGAGCGAGGTGCGTTCTATCGCAATATGCTGGAGAAATCTCCTGCGGGCCGTGGCGGTACACCGGATGAAATTGGCGCACTTGCTGAATTTCTTTTCGGGCCAAATGGGACGTATGTGACAGGCAGTGACCTGCTGATAGATGGCGGAGCAACTGCATCCTATAAATATGGCGAATTGCGGCCCTGATATCGTCCCCTTGCGCCATGAGATACCCTTTTGGATGCGCTTAATATATTGCTGAATATGGCTGGATTTTTGACCAACACAAAACGGCCTGATGGCGATGCGCGCATCAGGCCTGTAATCATCCGACAAATTCTCGTCAGTTAAAGCAGCTGCAATTCAGTCAGACAGGTCTGGCTGTCATTCATAGTTTTAATGGGATGAATCGCCTTCTTACCGTTGTAGCTCACCTCAACCGACCCTTCCATGTTGCGTGGGAGCCAGACGCCGATAAAGCCGTTCTGGTAGCTCTTCAGCGCTTTTTGCATGACGACATCACCTTTGTTATCCGTCACTTTTACATTGAACGTGGTATTCGGCATTTCTCCCTGACAACCGGAAAGGCTGTGATTAAAGCAGGGGTGTGTTTGTTGCTGATAGGGGGCGAAGGAGAGATAGAATTTATCGCCCAGCGGCAGGGTGTGGACCTGCTCTCCATCGTTTAACTTCAGATCGGTGCTGGTTACGGAAGCTGAAAAAGGCAGCGGACGACTTTGTGCTGTCTGGTCGATGGTTTCGACCATTTGTTCCACGGATTTTCCGGCAAGCCCATGCTTTGCCAGGAACGCAGATTCAGGTGCTGCGGCGAATGCGGCGCTGCTGGTGAGTAATCCCAGAAATAACAATAATGAAGATTTCGACATCGCTTCAATTCCATGTGAAAAACAGGGTTTTCACTTTAAAGCTTGCCCTTAGGGTAAGGTCAAAGGTATTGCAGGTAAAGTAATGCAAAGACAGAATTATGCATAAAAAAATCCCCGCCGACTGGCAGGGATCTGGAATTCTGATGAGCTGTTTAAGCTTACAGGCTGGTTACGTTGCCAGCTGCCGGGCCTTTAGCGCCGCTTTCGATGGTGAAGGAAACTTTCTGACCTTCATCCAGAGATTTGTAACCTTCGTTCTGGATAGCAGAGAAGTGTACGAACACGTCTTTGGAGCCATCGTCAGGAGTGATGAAGCCGAAGCCTTTATCAGCGTTGAACCATTTTACGATACCAGTCATTTTACCGGACATAGTGTATTACCTTTTAAAAAATAAGTGTGCCTTTCGGCGATATGGCGTGCTTTACAGATTTTTTAAGCGTTAAGGAAATGCGCACTACGAGGGGTATCAACGATAACTCTTGAAGGGGACTACCTTACTAAACTGCTTTAATGGTCTGTACGTCAAACCGTTGAGTGCATTAACTCATGTAACGCTGGTGGATGCAACTTTTATTTTCATTATGACTCTCTGACTGGTCGGAAAACGGTCCTTTGCAGGACCGCGATAGATTGCAGTGTTAAAAGATTTATTCCCGCAATTGATGACTCAGTTGCGGATTAGCCTGTATCAGGCGCATCAGTTTTAGCTCGGTGCTGGACGGCTTCTCGCGTCTTGATTCCCACTCCTGCACCATCGCTACGGTTACCCCCATCGCCCGGGCGAAGTCAGCCGTTTTTAGCCCGCTTTCTTTGCGTAACTGTTCAAATTCAGTAAAAGGGTTGGGCTTACTCGTCAGGGTAACTCGTGAAGATTCATCTTTAAAAACAATTTGTTCCAGGCTGCTTAACAGCTCAAACATAGGATCTTTATATTCCATTGAGAACTCCTCTAAATCACACAGCGGGATCGTGAATTTCATCGAAGCCAGTTAAGAATAGTTGCAAAACGCCAAAGACGTCTGGCGTAAGACGATGGGAGGGCGCTGCAAATTCGTTTCAGCAAAAAGGATAAGCAGAATTGTAGCGTGCTAACGATCTGATAACGGTCGGGATATCCTGTCCATTCAGGAAAGTGTAAAGATTACGAAAATATGACGATTTCCGGCGGGAAAAACCCGCCGGGGAGGGATCAGGCTTTTTGCGTTGCACTGTTCAGGTTTTCAGAAGAAGCGCTAACCATGGCCGGCTGTCGTTTTCCGGCCCAGTATTTCACCATCAGCGCGAAGGCGGAAACGAGCGCCGGGAATGCGAGAAGGGTAAATATGGTTTCGAATGAGAGCTGTGCCTGCATCAGAAATGCACCGCTGAAGGCGCCGAGAATACCGCCAAAGCGCCCCAGACCCAGCATCCATGCCACGCCGGTGGCACGGCCCTGGGTGGGATAAAAACCGGCGGCCAGAGCGGGCATCGACGATTGCGCGCCGTTCATAATCGTTCCGGCAATAAATACCATCACGCCCATCAACACCAGATTGCTGGTAGAAAAACCGACCAGACAGACAAAGATGCCGGTCAGCAACCAGCCTGCCGCGACCACTTTATTCGGATTCATTTTGTCCATCAGCGCGCCCAGCACCAGCACGCCGATGCCGCCGCCCAGTGGGAACAGGGCCGTAATAATTGATGCCTGGCTCAATGTTGCGCCCGTTTCACGGATAAGCAGTGGCAGCCAACTGGTCAGCAGGTAGAAAATCAGCAGTCCCATAAAATAGGTCAGGCAGAGCATCACGGTACCGAGTGCGTAACGCGGTGAAAAAATGACGCCGAGCGCGGATTTCTCTTTCACCTGGCCCGTTTCGCGCAGGACAAAATGAGTGGCATCAGGTAGTGGCGCGATACGACGCAGGATTTTGCCAATCTGCTGCTGGGACTTGTTTTTGACCACCAGATAGCGCGCCGACTCCGGCAGCAGGAAGATGAGCACCAGCGCCAGCATCAGTGGCATCACCCCACCGAGAACCAGCACGCTCTGCCAGCCATAATGGGGAATGAGCCATGCGGAAATAAATCCACCCATTGACGATCCGATTGGGAACCCTACAAACATCAGATTCACCATCAGAGCGCGACGGCGTTCGGGGGCGTATTCACTCATCAGCGTAGCGGCATTGGGCATGGCTGCACCGAGCCCCAGACCCGTTAAAAAGCGCAGGACGGTAAGTTGATTAAGCGTGCTGGCAAAGGCGGTCAGCAGACTAAATCCGCCAAAGACAATAATCGACATGATCAGGACTTTCTTGCGCCCGATACGGTCAGCCATCGGACCCGCCGTTAGCGCGCCCACAGCCAACCCAACCAGCGCGGCGCTCATTACCGGGCCGAGCGCTGATTTCTCAACCCCCCACTCCTGTACCAGGTCAGAGGCAATAAAACCAATAATGGCTGTGTCGAAACCGTCCATCGCGACGGTCACAAAGCACAGCACGAGGATCATCCACTGATACTTTGAAAAGGGATGATCATTTATAAACGCTTGAATATCCGTCGTTCTGTTTGTCATGCGATCGTTCCTGCTGAATAAAGGCGGGGGACAGAGGTAATTATGGTTTTCTCCACCGCAGGCGTTGATGGTTTTTGTGCGATTATCGAACGTTTATTCGTTAATCGTTCATTTAATCAAAACACCGAAGTCACGCCCGGGCAATCTCTCCTGTTTCATTAACGTGCGATAATCGTACGATTTGGCTGCGTATGGAGCGTGCATGGTTTGAAATATGATAAAAATCATGGTGTTGTTATTCGTGCGCGCCATTGCAGGAGAGAGGTTAAATGTGATGAAATTAACAATAAAATAACAAACTAAAATTTCCTGTTTTGAGACATCATTTTCCACTACAAGATTATGCGGAAAGGGTATCCTGCGAGCCTGACCTGGACTATCCTTGTCAGCGTCAGGCACGCGTGTGTTGGTGTGCGCTTTTTTGTGTGAAAGGAGTATTGAAATGGCGACAGGTAAGTCCTGCTCTCGCTGGTTTGCGCCTCTTGCGGCGTTATTAATGGTAGTTAGCCTGAGTGGGTGTTTTGATAAAGAAGGCGATCAGCGCAAAGCGTTTGTCGATTTTCTGCAGAATACGGTGATGCGTAGCGGTGAGCGTCTGCCAACTCTGACTGCCGATCAGAAAAAACAGTTTGGTCCGTTTGTATCCGACTACGCGGTTCTGTATGGCTACTCGCAGCAGGTTAATCAGGCGATGGATTCCGGTCTGCGTCCGGTTGTGGACAGCGTTAACGCG
Source organism: Citrobacter amalonaticus (assembly GCF_002918555.1). Taxonomy (GTDB): domain Bacteria; phylum Pseudomonadota; class Gammaproteobacteria; order Enterobacterales; family Enterobacteriaceae; genus Citrobacter_C; species Citrobacter_C amalonaticus_A. The sequence continues at coordinate 298,434 of NZ_PQMB01000005.1, read as the reverse complement.
ATTCGCGTGCCGCAGGATTATATGACCCAGCGTGGTCCCCTGCGCGATCTGAATGGCTCTCTTGGCGTGTTAAGCCAGCAGTTGCAGAATGCAAAACTGCAGGCTGATGCCGCGCGTAGCACGCTAAAGCAAGCTGACGATCTGAAGCCGGTCTTCGATCAGGTTTACAATAAAGTCGTGACGGTTCCTGCGGATGCGCTGCAACCGTTGATCCCGGCTGCGCAAATCTTCACGCAGCAGCTGGTACAGGTGGGCGATTTTATGGCCCAGCAGGATACGCAGGTCAGCTTTGTGGCGAATGGTATTCAGTTTCCGACCTCACAGCAGGCAAGTCAGTACAACGCGCTGATTGGTCCATTGGCCTCTCAGCATCAGGCATTTACTCAGGCCTGGACTGCTGCGGTGAACGCAATTCAGTAATACAAAAAAGAGGCGAATCTTTCGCCTCTTTTTCTTTTTTATCCTGCCACCTGCGGATTCACGCAATTCTTCTCAACCTTGCCCTGTAGCGCATCGATTAAGTTATCCACAGCGCAGGCTGCCATGTTGTAGCGTGTTTCATGGGTGGCTGAACCAATGTGCGGCAGCGCCACCACGTTTGGCAGCGACAACAGTGGTGAATCCACCGGCAGCGGTTCTTGTTCAAAGACATCCAGTCCCGCTGCGTGGATCTCACCATTTTGCAATGCGGCAATCAGCGCGCTCTCGTCCACGACCGGACCGCGCCCGGCATTGATAAAAATGGCGGAGGACTTCATTCTGGCAAACTGCGCTTTACCAAACAGGTGATGTGTCTCTTGCGTGAGTGGCAGAATCAGGCATACAAAATCAGATTCCTGGAGCAGCGTATCGAGGTCGCAATAGCGCGCATTGAAACGTTCTTCTGCTTCCTGATGATGCCGCCGTGCGTTGTAAAGAATCGGCATGTTAAAACCGAAGTGGGCGCGTTGCGCGAGGGCAAGACCAATACGCCCCATGCCGATAATCCCCAGCGTTTTATGATGAACATCGGTACCGAACCAGTCAGGACCGATGCTTTTCGTCCATTCACCGGTTTTCACTCGTGTTGCCACTTCTACCACGCGACGGGCGGTGCTCAGGATCAGCGCCATCACCGTATCAGCCACGGTTTCCGTCAGCACCGTTGGCGTGTGCATCAGCAGTACTTTACGTGCGTTGAGGGCATCCACATCAAAATTGTCATAACCCACGGAAATGGTTGATGTTGCGCGCAGCTTCGGCATTTTCTCCAGCAGGGCGGTATTGACGGCTTCGCTGGAGCCTAATAAACCTTCTGCACTGGCGAAAGCGTGTGCGTGCTGTTTTACCGTCTCCGGGCGCAGGTTGGGGACCTGAGTCACGGCAAAATGTGCTTCCAGGCGATGCAGTAAATCGTCGGGTAACGCTTTGTAGAGAATAATGGACGGCTTCATGCAAATCTCCGTAAGTTAAAATTTAAGCGTGGCGTGCGCCAACCGGTCGCTGTTGATTATTGGCAGGCTTAACAATCAGAGTTAGCCATACTGAGGCAAAAAGCGCTACCCCCCTGAAAATGTACGATGCGAACGGACTGCCAGTGGCGTCGTGGAGAGAGTCCACAAATCACGAGCCGAAGAATGAGCCAGCGTCATCGTTTCTCCATTGTCTGTCGCCACGCCGCCGTTGCCACCGGGGTTAGGGAGGCGGTTAGCATCACGTGTCATTATTCACCTAACGCTTCACGTGTCGGTAATCCTTCGCTGTCGCCCTGTACCTGAATGGCCAGCGCACCGATTTTATTGCCACGAATGATGGCCTGACGCAGCGTGCGCCCTTCCAGCAGAGCGCTTATCACGCCTACCGCAAAGCCATCGCCTGCGCCAACCGTATCCACCACATGGTCCACTTTTACCGGGGCAACGCTTCCTTGTTCACCCTCTGCGGTTTTATACCAGGCACCGTCGGCACCGGTTTTCAGCACCACCGCCTTCACGCCATGATGCAGATAGAAATCGGCGATACCTTCCGGGGTTTGTTGGCCGGTTAATATCATCCCTTCTTTCAAACCTGGCAGAACCCAGTCGGCCTGAAACGCAAGGCGGTTGAGTTTCTCCACCATCTCCGCTTCGCTCTTCCACAGTACAGGCCGCAGGTTTGGGTCGAATGAGAAGGTTTTACCCTGCGCTTTCATTGTGCGGGCGGCGTGTGTCAGGAGTTCACAGGAGCTGGCGGAGAGCGCAGCCGCGACGCCGCTTAAGTGCAGATGGCGGGCGCCGGAGAAGTACGCGTCGTTGTAATCTTCAACGGAAAGATGGCTGGCGGCTGAATTTTTACGGAAGTATTCCACAATGGGATCGGTTCCATTTTCGACTTTGGATTTGAGCTGAAAGCCGGTGGCGTGATGTTCATCGAGGATCACGCCATGAGCATCAATTCCCTCTTTTTTCAGCGAGTGGAGAATAAAACGGCCAAAGCTATCATTACCGATGCGGCTCACCCAACCCACCTTCAGCCCCAGGCGCGCCAGGCCTGTTGCGACGTTGAGTTCGGCACCCGCCACGCGCTTAATAAACTGATCGACTTCTGCTAAATCGCCGGTCTGAGTGGCGACAAACATCGCCATCGCTTCGCCAATGGTGATGACATCCAGGGAATTCTTCATCTCTTACTCCTTACGTAACATATCGACGTAGCGACGGGTAACTTCCGTCAGGTCGGCCCCTTCCAGCGGGAACTCAATGCCGCGTGGCACCTCTGCGGGCAGTTTGCTGAGCAATGTCAGCCAGCGGGGATCGGCCTGGTCTGGTGGAACGGCGCGATAGCTGTCGCGATGCGCCACTGCGGCTTTGACGTGGACATAGCCCACGGAAGGAGCAAGCAGCTCTGCTGCGGCTTCCGGCGAGTTGCCGACCCACAGCCAGTTACCCATATCAAACGTCAGTCGCACAGGCAGCTTTTGTTGCTGGCAGGCCGTGCTGAAGCGCTGCATTGGGAGCAGCCGCCCGCATGCGGTTTGATCGTTTTCCACCACCAGCGCCATGCCGCTGTTCTCCAGCCAGTTATGCAGGGTGTTGAATTGCTCCGTATGGGTAAAATGCCCGAGCGAAACTTTTAACCAGAGTGCGCGCAGTGTTTGTGCTTCATGAAGCAATTCGGGGAGCTGTGGATTGAGGGTGCCATCAGTCAGAAACAGCGGTTCTGGCGCGGAATAGCAGGTCAGCAAGCCGAATAATTCAATGGCGAGGGCCAGCGTGGGTAACGTCTTAAGCTCTGCGGGTGTGAACATTTCACGGCGGATCTCGACGCCGTCGGCACCGGCTCCGGAAATGACCGGCAGCATCGCGCTTTGTCCGCCAGCTGCGCGGACCAGATCGTTGCCATAAGCGGCAGTCACCACCATAATTTTTCTCTGCATGGAAACTCCTGGTCGGACGCTCTTTTTAATACGCTAAATGGTACCGGTTCCAAAGAAAAGATCGCTTTGTCGAAATTATGATCGCTATCACGAAGGAAAATTAACGGGATGTGGAACCGCGGACGATCAGTTCGCCGGAAAAAACCTGCTCATGGAGAGGCTCTGCGGCACCTTCGATCCGGCGCACCACCTGCTCGACGGCAGCGTAACCAATCTGCCAGGTGGGCTGTTTGAGTGTGGTAATTCCGACGCCTGCCAGCTCAGCCCATTCCAGCTCATCGAACCCCAGCAGGCCAATATCGCTGCCCCAGTTCAGACCAATGCGTTTAAGCGAGCGGGCAATCTGCAGGGTGAGCGCGCCGTTAGCGGAGATCACCGCTTTGCGCATACCCCGGTGCTGTTGGTGAAACTGGCGCAAAGTGTTATCCAGGTATGTATTCTCCGTCAACGGAACTTCGGCGTCTTCCGCCACCACTCCAGGGTAGCGGGCAAGCGTCGCACGAAAGGCGCTCAGGCGCTCGCGGCGCGTGTTCACGGTGCCGAGTGGTTCACTGAGAAACAGCAATGCTTCGAACCCTTGTTCAATCAGGTGTTCAGTGGCTGCTGTGGCGGCCTGGGTGTTATCAAGTCCCACCACATCACAGGCGAAATCAGGGATCTTACGATCGATAAGTACCATCGGCAGCGCCGACTGTTGCAGACGATTCAGCCCCTCTTCACGCATGCCAACAGCGTTGACCACAATGCCTTCCACCTGATAGCTACGCAGCAGATCAAGATAGTGTAACTCCTGGTCCACTTCGTTATTGGTGTTACAGACCAGAGGGGTGAAACCTTTCTCGCGACAGGCCGCTTCAATACCGCTTAATACGTTGACGGAATAGGGGTTCGTGATATCAGCGATGATCAGACCTATCAGGCGAGTGCGGCCGCGTTTCAGGTTACGGGCCATCAGGCTTGGGCGATAGTCGAGTTCGGCAATGGCTTTTTCAATACGAGCCAGCAGCGCATCAGAAAGCAGATGTTTTTCGCCATTGAGATAGCGGGAAATACTGGTTTTACCGGTTTTCGCGGTTTTTGCCACATCACTGATGGTAGGGCGTGCTGATTTTTCCATGGGGATTTCTCTCGCCTGAAAGTGTGAACACCTTAGCGCGAAAATTAACAATGGCAAGTTGATTCATGCCGGATGGTGAAGCCACCACCATCCGGCAATTTATTACTGAATCGGGCTTAGGGTGATTTCGACGCGGCGGTTTTGCGCTTTGCCTTCTTCGGTGCTGTTGCTGGCGACAGGATTTGCCGGGCCCATCCCGCCGGTGCGGATTCGGTTTGCCTCCACACCATGAGTAATCAGCGAGCTGGCAACGCTGTCGGCACGTTGCTGCGACAGACGCATGTTCAGATCCTGTCCGCCGGTACTGTCCGTATAACCCATCACGTTGACCGCGGTTTTATTGTACTCTTTGAGCACCATTGCCACGCCGGTCAGCGTATTCGCACCCGCTGGTTTCAGGGTGGCGCTGCTGCTGTCGAAGGTGACGTTATTCGGCATGTTGAGGATAATATTATCGCCGCTGCGCGTTACGCTAACACCGGTTCCCTGCATTTTATTGCGCAGTTTCGCCTCCTGTACGTCCATGTAGTAGCCCACACCTCCGCCCAGTGCAGCACCTGCGGCGGCGCCAATCAGTGCGCCTTTGCCGCGATCTTTCTTCGAGGAGGAGAGTGCGCCAATACCTGCGCCAACAAGCGAACCGACACCTGCGCCAATGCCAGATTTACCCGCTTCGCGTTCGCCGGTGTAAGGGTTGGTTGTGCAGCCTGATACCGCCAGGGCGCCGCTCACGATGGCAGCAATCACAAATACACGTTTCTTCATCTTAATTCCTTAATGACTTTCTTATTTTTTGCCACAGCGACCGTGGCGCCTGATTATGACGTGTGAACATGAAGAAAATTCCAGGGAACTCTCTGAAATTTGTAAGTAACATTGAATGGCGCAATAAATAAACGACGTCATCTGCAGGAGCGCTCACTTTGTCTAATGAATCATCTTATTCCGTATTAACGGCAGCCCACTGGGGGCCTGTTCTGGTCGAGACCGACGGAGAGCGTGTTCTGTCATCCCGCGGGGCACTGCCCACTTCACACCCCAATTCGCTGCAAACGGTGGTTCGTGACCAGGTTCATAGCAAAGCCCGGGTGCGCTTTCCGATGGTTCGTAAAGGATTTCTCAACTCACCGGAGAACCCACAGGGCGTACGCGGGCAGGATGAATTTGTACGCGTGAGCTGGGATGATGCGCTGGCGCTTATTCACACCCAGCACAAACGTATTCGTGAAACGTATGGACCGGCGTCAATTTTTGCCGGTTCGTACGGCTGGCGGTCGAACGGCGTACTGCACAAATCGGCGACCCTGTTGCAGCGTTATATGGCGCTGGCGGGTGGCTATACCGGTCATCTTGGCGACTACTCCACGGGGGCGGCACAGGCCATCATGCCGTACGTGGTGGGGGGAAGTGAGGTCTACCAGCAGCAGACCAGCTGGCCGCTGATCCTGGAGCACAGTGATGTCGTGGTGTTGTGGAGCGCCAATCCGCTTAACACGCTGAAAATCGCCTGGAATGCGTCGGATGAGCAGGGTATTCCTTACTTTGATGCTTTGCGTAACAGCGGGAAGACGCTGATCTGTATCGATCCGATGCGATCGGAAAGTGCGGATTTCTTTGGCGATCAAATGGAGTGGATTGCCCCGCATATGGGCACGGATGTGGCGCTGATGCTGGGAATTGCCCATACGCTGGTGGAAAACGGCTGGCATGACGAGGCGTTTCTCGCACGCTGCACGACGGGCTATGACGTCTTTGCCGACTATCTGCTGGGCGTGAGCGACGGCAGGGCAAAAACAGCGGAGTGGGCCGCGAGTATTTGCGGGATTTCTGCGGCGAAAATTCGCGAACTGGCAACAATATTCCATAAAAATACCACCATGCTGATGGCCGGATGGGGGATGCAGCGACAGCAGTTTGGTGAGCAAAAGCACTGGATGATTGTGACTCTCGCCGCGATGCTGGGACAAATCGGCACGCCTGGCGGCGGGTTTGGGCTGTCATATCACTTTGCTAACGGCGGCAATCCAACGCGCCGTTCCGCCGTGCTGGCGTCAATGCAGGGGAGCTTGCCGGGCGGCACCGACGCGGTAGAAAAAATTCCGGTGGCGCGCATTGTCGAAGCGCTGGAAAACCCCGGTGCGCCTTATCAGCACAACGGTATGAATCGTCACTTCCCGGATATCCGCTTCGTCTGGTGGGCGGGGGGCGCTAATTTTACCCATCATCAGGATACGAACCGCTTGATTCGTGCCTGGCAAAAGCCGGAGCTGGTGGTGATTTCCGAATGTTTCTGGACCGCGGCAGCGAAGCACGCGGATATTGTTCTCCCGGCGACCACCTCTTTTGAACGCAACGATCTCACCATGACCGGCGATTACAGCAACCAGCATCTGGTGCCGATGAAGCAGGTTGTCACCCCGCGTGATGAAGCACGCAATGATTTTGACGTCTTTGCCGAACTCAGCGAGCGTTGGGAAACCGGTGGCTATGCCCGCTTTACCGAAGGTAAAAGCGAGCTGGAGTGGCTGGAGACATTCTACGCGATTGCCGGTCAGCGCGGTGCCAGCCAGCAGGTCACGTTACCGCCGTTTGCTCAGTTCTGGGAAGCAAATCAACTGATCGAGATGCCGGAGAGCCCGCTCAACGCGCAATTTGTTCGTTTTGCGGATTTCTGCCGTGACCCTGAGCGGCACCCGTTGAAGACGCAAAGCGGGAAAATTGAAATCTGGTCACAGAAGATTGCCAGCTACGGTTATGCTGATTGTCCGGGGCACCCGACGTGGCTGGAGCCGGATGAATGGCACGGTAATGCAAAACCCGACCAGCTACAGCTACTCTCCGCACACCCGGCGCATCGCTTGCACAGCCAGCTCAATTACAGCGCGCTTCGCGAGCAGTATGCAGTGGCGGATCGCGAGCCGGTAACTATCCATCCTGACGATGCGCGGGCGCGGGGGATTTCCCATGGCGATACGGTTCGGGTGTGGAACCATCGCGGGCAAATCCTTGCAGGGGCGGTGGTTACCGAAGGCATCAGACCTGGCGTTATCTGCATTCATGAAGGAGCGTGGCCGGATCTGGAGCCGTCTGCGGGGGGAATTTGTAAGAATGGCGCGGTTAACGTCCTGACCAAAGATCTCCCCAGCTCACGACTGGGCAACGGATGTGCAGGCAATACCGCGCTGGCCTGGCTGGAGAAATACCGCGGGCCCGCGCTGGCGCTTACCGCGTTTGATCCACCTGCCAGCCCATAATCCAGGTGGGATGTCGGGTATCTTCCTGCCAGGCACTATCTTCAATGCGAAATCCCAGCGCATCGTAGAAACTCACGGCGGTCTGGTTTTTCTGGTAGACCTCCAGGCTGAGGATGGGGAAGCGTTGCTGCACGTACTGCACCAGCGCTTTGCCTATCCCACGCCTCAGCGCATCAGGCGCGACAAACAGCGCCCCTAAAAAACGTGCCTCCATGATGCTGGCGAAGCCTTTTAGTTGACCATTCTCTTCCCACACCCAGGTTTGCGCAGCGGGCAGATAGACGTCGCGGACAATCTCTTCGCTTTCACGCCAGTACGCTTCGCGAATAAATGGGTGCGCATGAATAGTGCTTTCCAGCCATAGCGCCAGAATGGGCGCCATATCGCTACTGTGGGATTCTCGGATCATGATGCTCTCCCGGGTGGCAAAAACAGCTTATGACATGGTCATTGACCAGACCGCACGCCTGCATAAAGGAGTAACAGATGGTGGAGCCCACAAACTTGAAGCCGCGTTTTTTTAGCGCCTTTGAAAGCAGGTCAGAAGCCGGTGTTGAGGTGGGGATTTCGCTCAGGGTGGCCACGTGCGAGACCTGCGTTTGGTTGCCCACGAATGACCACACGAACTCAGAAAACGGTTCTCCGTTCTGTTCCATTGCAAGGTACGCGCGGGCGTTGCCGATGATGGCCTGAATTTTACCGCGGTGGCGAATGATACCGGCATCTGATACCAGGCGTTCAACATCTTCTTCAGTCATCGCTGCCACGCGAACGGGATCAAACTGATGAAAACAGGCGCGATAGTTTTCCCGCTTCTTGAGCACGGTAATCCAGGAGAGCCCGGCCTGCTGACCCTCGAGGCAGATCATCTCAAACAGTTTTTTGCCATCGGTTTCAGGTACGCCCCATTCCGTATCGTGGTAGGCAATATAAAGTGGATCCTGACTGACCCAGCCGCAACGTTCCATACTCTCCCTCGCTGTTTGCCATAACGTAAAATTTTCATTCGGCTGGCCTTGACGCGCCCGCCAAAAAGACAATATTTAATACAGGCTCTTGTGCCTGACACACTTCCTACAATGACAATAATATCGCCGAATTCGGCTCTTTCCTGGAGTCGCGTTGATGAATTTGAAAGAAAGCAGAGGTCGCCGGGCATTATGCTGCCTTGCGGGCGTAGTGGCCTGTTCGTTCTCTATCAATACCGCGTATGCCTGGCAACAAGAATATATCGCTGATACCGTATCGGGGCATACGACAGAACGCTATACATGGGATAGCGATCACCAACCAAGTTACGATGATATTCTGGCCGAGCGGATCCGGACTCATCAAAATGCGCCCGGTCTGGTGTTGAATCTGGCAGATGAATTGCCCCCTGACGCGCCCGGCAATATGAGCTTAGGCTGGAATTTCCCCTTGTCCACGCGCATCTCCACCGGGCCGGTTGCTGCGCTGCATTACGATGGTTCCACAGCGGCAATCTATAACGAATTTGGCGATAGCGTGACGACACAGACCCTGACCGATCCACTCTGGCATGCCAGTGTCAGCACGTTGGGGTGGCGTGTCAATTCGCAATTTGGCGACCTGCGACCGTGGGCGCAAATTGGCTATAACCAGCAGTTTGGCGAGAACATCTGGAAAGCGCAGTCAGGCCTTAGTCGGATGGTGGCGGCGAGCCAGGAGGGGAACTGGCTGGATGTGACCGTTGGGGCGGATATGCTGCTTAATCAGAACATGGCGGCTTATGCTGCGCTGTCTCAAACTGAAAACAGCGCCACCAACAGCGATTTTTTGTACACCATGGGGGTTAGCGCCAGGTTTTAACAGATAGCTCACAATTAAAACGCAGTAGTAACAGTTAATTCGTTGATAGTGGGTACTAACTTACAATCTGGGCGTCAGCCGCCTCCGGTTTTGTCTCGTCATTCATTCCAAAATCCAGGCATTTCATTCCGTTCTGGTGGCACTTCATGCCGTTTTCCCCTGGCATAAAATGCACTTCGTTATTGTTGTCGGCAGAGAATTTCCCATTTTGTCTATGCAGGAAAACTGCCATGAAAACTTCAAATTATCAGCGTACTCGTTGGTTGACCCTCATCGGTACCATTATTACCCAGTTTGCACTCGGTTCCGTTTACACCTGGAGCCTGTTTAATGGCGTGCTTTCTGCGAAGCTGAATGAGCCGGTAAGCCAGGTGGCTTTCTCCTTTGGCTTGCTGAGCCTGGGACTGGCTATTTCATCGTCTGTTGCCGGGAAGTTGCAGGAACGATTTGGCGTTAAACGCGTCACGATGGCGTCGGGCATTCTGCTGGGCGTGGGCTTCTTCCTCACCGCGCACGCCAGTAATCTGATGATGCTGTGGCTGAGCGCCGGCGTGCTGGTTGGTCTGGCTGACGGGGCTGGTTACCTTTTAACCCTCTCCAACTGCGTGAAGTGGTTCCCGGAACGTAAAGGGCTGATCTCTGCCTTTGCGATTGGCTCTTATGGCCTGGGGAGTTTGGGTTTCAAATTTATCGACAGCCACCTTCTGGCCTCCGTTGGTCTGGAAAAGACCTTCGTGATTTGGGGGGCGATTGTGCTGGTGATGATTGTCTTCGGTTCCACGCTAATGAAAGATGCGCCGGATCAGGATGTGGAAACACAAAATGGCGTCGTGGAAACCGACTACACGCTTGCTCAGTCTATGCGTAAACCGCAGTACTGGATGCTGGCGGTGATGTTCCTGACGGCGTGCATGAGCGGTTTATATGTGATTGGCGTGGCGAAGGATATTGCTCAGGGGCTGGCGCATATGGATGTTGCCGCGGCGGCCAACGCGGTGACGGTTATCTCTATCGCGAACTTGTCCGGTCGTTTAGTGCTTGGCATTCTGTCGGACAAAATCGCCCGCATCCGCGTGATCACAATCGGTCAGGTGGTGTCGCTGGTCGGGATGGCCGCTTTGCTCTTTGCGCCGCTGAATGCGATGACCTTCTTCGCCGCCATTGCCTGTGTTGCTTTTAACTTTGGCGGAACCATTACGGTCTTCCCGTCGCTGGTCAGTGAGTTCTTTGGCCTGAATAATCTGGCGAAAAACTATGGTGTCATTTATCTGGGCTTCGGTATTGGCAGCATCTGCGGCTCTATTATCGCCTCGCTGTTTGGCGGCTTCTATGTCACCTTCTGCGTGATCTTTGCACTGCTGATTCTTTCACTGGCGCTTTCTACCACCATTCGCCAGCCGAAGCGTGAAGTGTACAAAGAAGCTCACGCCTGATTCGCTCAAATTAATTGTGTATAAATTGTAGCAAAAGGCCTGCATCTGTGCGGGCCTGAGCGTGATGGCAAAGCCTGAAAGCCGCCGATGGCGGGCCGACGCTGAACCGCATAATGTACTGAAAATACTGTACTTCTCAGATAGCGATAGCTCCCGGGCGAGCCATCCGGCAAAACAGGCGTGAGATTTGTCAGTAGTATAAGAACATCTTATAAACCGTCTGCTTTCAAACTTGCAATTTTGTAAATTTGTGCTCCGATCACACTCTTTGTAGACACTTTTCCGTATTGCTGTGGTCTACTTACCCGCGTTTGTAGATTTTCTTATCATTAAGCTACTTCCGCATTTCACCTGCCGGACCTGATTGGTCTATGTGCAGGCGGTGTTCTCCCCTCGATTTCCAGGGCTTGCTTGCATGAAATACATTAAGTCGATAACGCAGCAAAAGCTTAGCTTCTTGCTCGCTATCTATATCGGTCTGTTTATGAATTGCGCTGTTTTTTATCGCCGTTTCGGCAGCTATGCGCATGACTTTACCGTCTGGAAAGGAATTTCAGCGGTTGTTGAACTCGTCGCCACGGTGCTGGTGACTTTCTTCTTACTCCGACTCCTCTCCTTGTTCGGCCGACGCATCTGGCGTGTATTGGCAACTCTGGTTGTTCTGTTTTCAGCGGGTGCCAGTTACTACATGACTTTTTTAAATGTGGTCATTGGCTACGGCATTATTGCGTCCGTCCTGACGACGGATATTGATTTATCGAAGGAAGTGGTAGGGCTACATTTTATTTTATGGCTGGTGGCAGTCAGTATTCTTCCTTTGATCTTTATCTGGAGTAACCGTTGTCGCTATACCCTCTTGCGACAATTGCGCACGCCAGGGCAGCGCGTTCGTAGCGTGGCTGCGGTAGTTTTGGCCGGGCTAATGGTGTGGGCGCCAATTCGCTTGCTTGATGTGCAACAGAAAAGGGTTGAACACGCCACTGGGGTCGATCTGCCGAGTTACGGCGGTGTGGTGGCAAATTCCTATCTGCCCTCAAACTGGCTGTCTGCGCTGGGTCTGTATGCGTGGGCGCAGGTGGATGAGTCTTCTGACACGAAATCGCTCATCAACCCGGCAAAGAAATTTAATTATGATGCGCCTAAAGATATTGATGACACCTATGTCGTATTCATTATTGGTGAGACGACGCGCTGGGATCACATGGGCATTTTTGGCTATGAGCGTAATACCACGCCTGAACTTGCCAGGGAAAAAAACCTGGCGGCCTTCCGTGGGTATTCTTGTGATACGGCGACGAAACTTTCCCTTCGCTGTATGTTCGTTCGTGAAGGTGGGGCTGAAGATAATCCCCAGCGTACGCTAAAAGAGCAGAATGTTTTTGCTGTACTCAAACAACTGGGCTTTAGCTCAGATCTGTATGCGATGCAAAGTGAGATGTGGTTCTACAGCAATACCATGGCAGATAATATTTCCTACCGTGAGCAGATTGGCGCAGAGCCTCGTAACCGGGGTAAGCCTGTAGATGATATGTTGCTGGTCGAAGAGATGCAGCAGTCGCTCAACCGTAATCCGAATGGAAAACATCTGATCATCCTGCATACCAAAGGGTCTCACTTTAACTATACGCAGCGTTACCCGCGCAGCTATGCGCAGTGGACGCCTGAGTGTGTAGGGGTGGACAACGGTTGTACGAAAGCGCAGATGATTAACTCTTATGATAACTCAGTGAGCTACGTTGACCATTTTATTACCAGCGTGATTGACCAGGTGCGTGATAAGAAGGCGATCGTGTTCTACGCGGCTGATCATGGTGAGTCAATCAACGAGCGCGAACATCTTCATGGAACGCCGCGTAAAATGGCGCCGCCGGAGCAGTTCCGCGTGCCGATGATGGTCTGGATGTCGGACAGATATCTGGAGAATCCGGCCAACGCGCAGGCGTTTGCGCACCTTAAAAAGGAAGCGGAAATGAAGATACCGCGTCGTCATGTTGAGCTTTATGACACGATTATGGGTTGTCTTGGTTATACCTCGTCAGATGGCGGGATTAACGAGAATTTGAACTGGTGCCATATTCCTGAACCGAAGAAAACGGTAGCAAACTAACTTGTTGCCGACTTTCTCGTCGATCGAAAGGCATTTTGCGACGAAGTGATTGACGAAGGCGCATCTCAGCAGTAAGATGCGCCCCGCATTCGGTGATTGGCGCAGCCTGGTAGCGCACTTCGTTCGGGACGAAGGGGTCGGAGGTTCGAATCCTCTATCACCGACCAAATTCAAAGCCCTGCTCAACGAGCAGGGCTTTTTGCTTTAGCGCCCAAAGAGGATAAGAACCTCCGGGGGCAAGAGGTTCGACTCGAGCAGAGCGAGAGAACGTTGCCTCAGCAACGGCCCGCAGGGCGAGCCACGAAGTGGCGAGTCATCCTCTGTCACCGACCAAATTCAAAGCCCTGCTCAACGAGCAGGGCTTTTTGCTTTAGCGCCCAAAGAGGATAAGAACCTCCGGGGGCAAGAGGTTCGACTCGAGCAGAGCGAGAGAACGTTGCGTCAGCAACGGCCTGCAGGGCGAGTCACGAAGTGGCGAGTCATCCTCTATCACCGACCAAACTCTCAAAAAATGTTAGTTATGAAGAATTATAAAATGATTTTATTTCTAATAAAAACAGCACGTTATTGTAATCTGCTGTTTTTTATTGCTCATATCCCACCATGTGATTACATTGAAATTCACCGTTTTAGGCATGCGACAAGGCATAACGAAACTAGCAGGTTTTTTCTCTATGTCTACGCATCGCTGCTTGCGGAGGAACGACAATGTCCAGGCAAATCAGACCACTTAGCCCTGTTGAAATCAAAAACGGCAAGGCTGTAGATAAAGCTATCGTGCTTTATGACGTGAGTTACAAATCACACCTTTCGGTTCAAAATTGTGGCGCTTTCGCTACTACAAACCACATAGCCGGAAACGCGGCATGATGAGCTTTGGCTCTTATCCGGCAGTGACGCTGGCTGATCCTGCGAGACAATGCCAAAAGTCTACTGGCAAAATATATCGACCCGCTCGAAGAGCAGCGTGCCAGCCAGGAGAGAGCCCGCCGCACCAGGGATAATACGTTTAAAAATGTCGCTGCAAACTGGTATGAACTGAAAAAAGCGGCGGGGCTGAAACCCCGTACTTTGCAGGGTATCTGGAACTCGTTAAACCGGTATGTGTTTCCTTGCATCGGGGAGGTCAACTTGATGAATTCACGGCATAGCAGGTTATTGTAGCGCTGGAACCCTGTCGCGCAGGCGGTAAGCTGAAAACCGTAAAGCGGATGACGCAACGGATTAACGAAGTGATGGACTTTGCTATGAATGCGGGACTGATTGTGGTTAATCCGGTGGCCGTGTTGGTCGGGCTTTCCATCGGATGTCATTGAATCGGCTCTGGCGCACATGGATATCAACGAAGTTCGACGGGCTTACAACCGGTCAAATTACCTTGAGCAGCGACGGGAAATTATGGTCTGGTGGGGAAACTATGTGGATCGAGTGGCAACGGGGCGATTTGGACTTTCGTGTCTTGATGAAAAATAAAAATGCTCAACTCCTGTTTAGCTGCGCCATGCTGAACGGTACCGTTGCGCTGGAAGGCGAGAGTTGAGGTATGGCGGGGTACGGTACTGCACGGTTTGTAGGTCGCCTGCGTCAGCAGGGATGCCCCCGGATTGTCGTGATCCGCCTCCGGTACTGTTCATTCCTCCTTTTTGTAACGATTGACGCACGTACTGGTGTCTGTCACCGTTTTGGCGCAGACATACAGGATAAACTTCAAGTGTGCGCGATCATTTTTTTCGGCAACTGCCTTTTTTCATGCCTCACCTGAGTGCTCTTTCACTGCAATAGTTGGTATAAACATAGCATTCAGGATGCAATGTCCAAGTAATGATTTATTGTAGTATTTTGATAATTAATGGTTTTATCTCTCATTCGAGAGCATGGTGTATTATGCGTTTTGAGACTGATACTGAAATTTTGGATGCACCGCAGGCGTTTGTATTGATAATACGGTTAACTATTCGCTCAGGTTGTCCTTCTCCCTTCCTGGATTGTTAAATTAAACAGGTGCCGACCCGATTATGTTTCCTGTCAGTGATTTGTTGGACTTACAAACGCTTTCTGAATCAGTTGAACTGGAGTTTAAGCTGGCGCAGGGAGTGGATGGTAAAGGTAAGCTGCCGGAGGATTTCTGGCGAACATACAGCGCGATGGCGAATACCCGTGGTGGTTATGTCGTGCTGGGCGTCAGGGAAAAGAAAGGGAACTTTATCGTTGAAGGGATCTGCGATATTGCTACCGTTACGAAGCAACTGTTTGATATTGCAAACAACAAGAAAAAAGTAAATGTCAATTTACTGACCGATCAATCGGTACAGATCATCAATCTTGATAATAAAGCGGTTATTGTCATTGAGATCCCCGTAGCAAGACGTGAGCAAAAGCCGGTCTATCTCAATAACCAGCCGATGATGGAAACATACATCCGTCGCCATGAAGGGGATTGCCACTGTTCTGAAGAACAAATCAAAAGAATGCTCGCGGAGCAGGTCGAGGATAGTCGTGATGACCGTATCCTGGTCGGGTTTGATTTCAGCGATATCGATCAGGACAGTTTGCGCGCCTACCGTAACCTCTTTGCAGTTGCGAAGCCTCAGCATCCTTGGCTGGAGCTGGATATCATCGATTTATTCAGGAACATCGGTGGCTGGCGCAAAAACCGTCAGAGCGGGGAAGAAGGTATCACTCTTGCGGGTATCCTGATGTTTGGTACCTGGAATGCCATTCAGGACGCGGTTCCAAATTATTTCGTTGATTACCGTGAGCGGGATGACACTCAACCTGATTCCCGCTGGATCGACCGCATCTATCCGGATGGTTCATGGTCAGGCAATATTTTCGATTTTTACCGCCGGACATATCGAAAACTCATTACTGACCTTAAGGTGCCTTTTGAATTGCAGGACGGCATTCGGCTGGATGAGACCAAAGTTCATGAAGCTATCCGTGAAGCGCTTGTTAACACCCTGGTACATGCTGATTACACGGGGCGAAGCTCCATTTTAGTGGTCAGACGGCCGGATCTTTTTGGCTTCCGTAATCCTGGGCTGATGAGGATACCGCCGGAAATCGCAGTGAAGGGCGGGGAAAGTGACTGCCGTAATCGCCGTATGCACCAGATGTTCTTAATGATTGGCGCAGGTGAGCGTGCAGGCTCTGGTGTGCCCAAAATTATGAGCGGCTGGAAATGGGCAAACTGGCGTACACCAAAGTTGTATGAGAAAACGGAGCCCTCCGAACAAACGCTGCTTGAGCTGTCAACGGTAAGCCTTGTATCACAGGAGGTTACTGAACGGCTTGATGATTTATTTGGCCAACGTTTTCATCTGCTTGATGATCTCGAACGAATGATCGTTATTACGGCAGCGACAGAAGGTTGGGTAAACCATGAGAGAGCATGTCAGCTAACAAGCAGACATTCTCGAGATGTCACCCTGGCATTTCCAAAGTTAGTGGATAAGGCTTTTCTTGTCGCTAGTGGTGAAAAGCGAGATAAATCATACAGCTTACCCGGAATGGAGTTGCCGTCTCCGGAAGAAGTCTTCGCTAATGCGTTAAGCTCTACATCGAACTTAACGCATAACGCACAGGACTTAACGCATAGTGACATCAGCTTAACGCATAGTGATCCTGACTTAGTGGAGAGCCATCAGGGAAGAGATGAACACGGTCGGTTTATCAGTCACTTGCTAGATAAACCGTTTATTGATGATCTTGACGCATTAAGTGATGGATTTCGGGATGTACTTGAAGCGTTAGCTGCGCCATCGCGGGAGCACCGTCGGCTGGAAGCCGGGGTGATGAAGGAACTGCTTGTCCAGTTGTGCAATGGACACTACTTGTCTGTCGCGGTAATGGAAATATTGTTGGGGCGTAAAGCGCAGAGTATTCGCCAGAATTACTTAAAACCTATGGTGGATTCAAAACAACTGAAGCAGGCGTTTCCTAACAAGCCTAATTCGCCAAGACAAGGGTATACGCTCGCTTAGTCTTACTCTCATTAGGCTCCTGGCACAGGCGGCCTTTTGGCCTTTTCGGGCAGGACCGTTCTCCCTTAAAGCCATTCCCTTCCGCTCACAATACAGCTAAGGTGAACTTACAGCGTTGTTCACCTTAGCTGGCAGTGCGTTACCCCGATCTGTTGTTATTCCGGTAGCCTTTCACGCCGCATTTCCCGTTCCTCGGCTTCTTTAAATGCTTCGTATAGTAAATGAAGCTGAGCGGCGAGGAGATGGACATAGTTGGGACCATGTTCATCGATCTCAAGCATGGAATGCGTCAGGATACGGCAGAGGTCCAGGAGATCTCTGGCTGTAGGTTTATCTGGTGTGAGGTTCATGATGTTCTCCTTTCTTTTTTTAAAAGAAATGCACCAGAAAGAAATTTTCAAGATAAAATAATAAATCATTATTATGAACGTTTCATCGAGCCTTCTGAAAAGAATAGTGGTATTGATTCGGATATAAAACAACTAAAAAACAATTAAGAAATTTCACTTTTTTATTGCCGGTTAAACTCACAGCACTTACCTGTTATAAGGTGGCTCATTGCCAGACTTGAGCGAGGCATAGCGGACGTTACCTATAGCTATAACTTTGCAAGTTCGTCGATCAATTGCGGATTCTTTGACATAAAAGCTACATACGATCTTCCTGTCGGAGTGAGTTTATAACCATCATCATCTTTATAGATAAGCTCATTGCTAACTGGATATGCGATATATTTAATCCAGTCCCAATCCACGAATACTTCTTTATTGTTTTTCTTTATTGTTTCAAAATGCAGATATGCATCTTCCTCACGAATATAGCTATCATTACTAGCTATAATATAGAATAAATTGTATTGTGAGCGAAACAACACCTTATTTATACTAAAATATCGTATTGCACTTTGAAAAAGAGATGCTTCACGCGCCAACAATTCAATCTTTACTTCATTGTCAACATTTAAAGAGGATGTGTGTTTAATTATCGCTTGATATAGCTCCTCACTAAATTCTGTTTTGTACTGTTCATGTCTTTCCTTTATAGCTTCAATGCTCATGTTTTTCGGCAAATTCGCTGTATTAGAACTAGCTGTTTCCAATACTTCTATTGATTGTTTTGCCGCCACAAATTTTGCCGATACACCTGATACTGTAGCGGATATCTCTGATACCATATTTTTAGAAAAAAAAGAACGTGCCACTTCAACGATTCGAGTTCGAAAACTGAACCCAATGAGAAGAACGACTACTGGCCAGGCAATGCTTTTTATAAGTTCAACGATCAAATTCGGTGACCAACTACATGCTAAATCTTCCATAGAGCCTCTATTTGCTAACACTTATTAGGAAATTCTACGTTCAAAACACGTGGTTCTCTACTTATTGCCTGATGCTCAGTCACGCGACATTATAATACCTGAACGTTGTGAGTACCCCTACCAGAGCTTGCTTTTGACACAAAATTCTTTGTCAAATCTAAGTTTATATATTAACCAAACATCGTATCTATCGTTTCCCCCAGCATTGCTGCAAACCGCTAACGCAGCACATCCCCCTCCGGCAGTTCGATCCCCCTGCCTGAGCGCCCCTGTACCGGGATGCCTGGCCGTTGCATCAGCTTGCCGCTTATTGCTCTGGCAGCAGCCTGAGACAGTTGAAGAAGATGAGTTGTACTCCAGAGCAAAAACCTTTCCACCAGTTCGGTGGACGTCAGACGTGCCATGCCGCTGAATGACCGCGAGGTTTCAAGTTCAACCAGCATAAACTGATGCACCATCGGTAGGCTGGCGATCTTCTCTTAACGCCTGAGTCATGGGAACGCGGCGGGGATCGAAGCCTGTCAGGTCCAGATGTAGTAACCAGCGAAGCAGTTGGGCTATGCCGTCTTTGCCCAGCCAGCGATGCAGCCGATCAAAATAATTTTTGTCCATAATACGGCGAGCGCCTGGCTCCAGTATCAGAAAACGGCGTTCATACAATCCGGCCCGGATTACCTGCTCGTGATTACTGGCGAAGATCATCCGTGCGCAGTTGGGGACAGGCTCCGGTTCCATCCCTGACGTTCAAGGTTAAAGACTGGTTCACTGATGATGGCTTTCAGTCTGTCCGCGCATCCAGATTCCGTCATTTCGGATTCGTCGACAAATACCAGCAGCTTGTTTGTCAACGTACTATTAAAACGCCCCGTCAGATGTCAGATGTCAGATGTCAGATGTCGGATGTCGTTGATCTGCGCGGCATATGGGCCAAGGATTTGCATTTGTGGGCGTTCCAGGTCTGGTCAACGAATCGCCATCAGGCAACATGGCGAACCCTCCTTTTCTTTGCAACAAACTGCGCCCCACTTCTCACTGTTACTTAACGATTCTGTGACATATTCCATTGTCTTTTTTTATCTTTGCTTAAATTTTTTTTTGCGTTACTTATGACTGGCACCAGCATTTTCCGCTGTGCGTTTTAGCGTTCGTGATATTAATCGCTCACATATGCACCATTTTTTCAGAAATTTTTCAGAATCTGCTCAAACGTTAATCACCAAATGTTGCGAAATATTAAGATGTTTATCCTGGTGTTAAGCGCGTAGCATAAATTTCTCTGCTGAAAATAGGGGGCTGAAGTTTTTTTAATCTTTGTTTGCCAATTCTCACCGTTAACGTAAATCACGGTTGCCTGTATTGACGTTTTCACATTCTGTTGACAGATTGTAGGGCATGAGGGGCATTTTATGGAGAATCCGCGCTGCAACTCAGTCGTTTATGTGAACGGAATCCCTACCTCATAACGCCAACCCGGTCGGGCAAAAAACAAAAAAGGCCAGGCGGTGCAAACCCACTGCAAAGGGTAAAACAACAAACATCACATTTGGAGCAGAAGAATGAGTATTTCCTTGAAGAAGTCAGGGATGCTGAAGCTTGGTCTGAGCCTGGTGGCTATGACCTGCGCCGCAAGCGTACAGGCTAAAACTCTGGTTTATTGTTCAGAAGGATCTCCTGAGGGCTTCAACCCACAGCTGTTTACCTCTGGCACAACCTATGACGCCAGTTCTGTACCCATCTATAACCGCCTGGTGGAATTCAAAATCGGTACCACTGAAGTGATCCCGGGCCTCGCTGAGAAGTGGGAAGTCAGCGAAGACGGTAAAACTTACACCTTCCACCTGCGCCAGGGCGTGAAGTGGCAGGACAACAAAGACTTTAAACCGACGCGCGACCTGAACGCTGATGACGTGGTGTTCTCTTTCGATCGTCAGAAAAACACCCAGAACCCGTACCATAAGGTATCCGGCGGCAGCTATGAATACTTCGAAGGGATGGGCCTGCCAGACCTGATAAGCGAAGTGAAAAAGGTGGACGATAACACCGTTCAGTTCGTCCTGACGCGTCCGGAAGCGCCGTTCCTCGCCGACCTGGCAATGGATTTCGCCTCTATTCTTTCTAAAGAGTACGCCGATAACATGCTGAAGGCCGGTACGCCGGAGAAAGTGGATCTGAACCCAATCGGTACCGGACCATTCCAGCTACAGCAGTACCAGAAAGACTCTCGTATCCTCTACAAAGCGTTTGACGGCTACTGGGGCACCAGGCCGCAGATCGACCGTCTGGTCTTCTCCATAACGCCTGACGCCTCCGTGCGTTATGCCAAACTGCAGAAGAACGAGTGCCAGGTGATGCCGTACCCGAACCCGGCAGACATCGCACGCATGAAGCAGGACAAAAATATCAATCTGCTGGAGCAGGCGGGTCTGAACGTCGGCTACCTCTCTTTCAACACCGAGAAGAAACCGTTTGATGACGTGAAAGTGCGTCAGGCGCTGACCTACGCGGTGAACAAAGAGGCGATCATCAAGGCGGTTTACCAGGGGGCGGGCGTTGCCGCGAAGAACCTGATCCCGCCAACCATGTGGGGCTATAACGACGACGTTAAAGACTACACCTACGATCCGGAAAAAGCCAAAGCGCTGCTGAAAGAAGCAGGCCATGCGGATGGCTTTACCATTGACCTGTGGGCGATGCCGGTACAGCGTCCCTACAACCCGAACGCTCGCCGTATGGCAGAGATGATTCAGGCTGACTGGGCGAAAGTGGGCGTAAAAGCCAACATCGTCACCTACGAGTGGGGTGAGTACCTCAAGCGTGCTAAAGCGGGTGAGCATCAGAGTGTGATGATGGGCTGGACCGGCGACAACGGGGATCCGGATAACTTCTTCGCGACCCTGTTCAGCTGTGCTGCGGCGAAAGACGGTTCCAACTACTCTCGCTGGTGCTACAAGCCGTTTGAAGATCTGATTCAACCGGCGCGCGCGACCGACGACCACAACAAGCGTGTTGAACTCTACAAACAGGCTCAGGTTGTGATGCATGACCAGGCGCCTGCGCTGATCATCGCTCACTCCACCGTGTACGAACCCGTGCGTAAAGAGGTCAAAGGCTATGTGGTGGATCCATTAGGTAAACACCACTTCGAAACTGCCTCTGTCGAATAATTAAAAGCAACACCAGGAAGCGCTGTGCTCCGTTAAGTCGGCCCGCACGGCGCGACCTGGCAGTAATGCTTTATCCCCTTCTTGCATAAAGGAGGGGATAAGATTTGTGAGCAATACAGACGCACTGTTCCAGGCCGTGCGTCATTAGAGAGAATCCGGGTTATGTTGCAGTTCGTTCTCCGACGTTTGGGACTTGTCATCCCCACGTTTATCGGTATCACCCTTCTCACCTTTGCCTTTGTCCATATGATCCCCGGCGATCCGGTGATGATCATGGCAGGTGAACGTGGTATCTCCCCTGAGCGCCATGCTCAACTGCTGGCTGAGCTTGGTCTTGATAAGCCAATGTGGCAGCAATACCTCCATTATATCTGGGGGGTTATGCATGGCGATTTAGGGATCTCATTAAAAAGTCGAATCCCTGTGTGGGACGAGTTCGTACCGCGTTTTAAAGCGACGCTGGAACTGGGCGTCTGCGCGATGATTTTTGCCACGGCGGTAGGCATTCCCGTTGGCGTGCTGGCTGCCGTCAAGCGCGGTTCGGTTTTCGATCACACTGCCGTTGGTCTTGCGCTGACCGGTTATTCCATGCCTATCTTCTGGTGGGGCATGATGCTGATCATGCTGGTTTCCGTTCACTGGAACCTGACGCCGGTTTCCGGGCGGGTAAGCGACATTGTGTTCCTTGATGATACTAACCCGCTCACCGGATTTATGCTGATCGACACCGCCATCTGGGGTGAAGAGGGCAACTTTATTGATGCCGTAGCGCATATGATCCTGCCCGCAATGGTGCTCGGCACCATTCCTCTGGCGGTGATTGTGCGTATGACCCGTTCGTCGATGCTGGAAGTGCTGGGCGAAGACTACATCCGTACCGCGCGCGCCAAAGGACTCACAAGGATGCGCGTCATCGTCATTCACGCTCTGCGAAATGCGATGCTGCCAGTGGTAACGGTGATTGGTTTGCAGGTTGGCACGCTGCTGGCTGGCGCGATTCTGACCGAAACCATCTTCTCGTGGCCTGGTCTGGGACGCTGGCTGATTGATGCATTGCAGCGCCGTGATTATCCGGTGGTGCAGGGTGGGGTGCTGCTGGTGGCGACGATGATTATTCTCGTCAACCTGCTGGTCGACCTGCTATACGGCGTGGTGAACCCGCGTATCCGGCATAAGAAGTAAGGGGCCGTCATGTCACAGATTACTGAAAATAAAGTGATTGCTGCGCCGGTTCCGATGACCCCGCTGCAGGAATTCTGGCACTACTTCAAGCGCAACAAAGGGGCGGTGGTGGGGCTGGTCTACGTCGCCATCATGATCCTGATTGCGGTTTTTGCGAATTTCCTCGCGCCATATAACCCTGCGGATCAGTTCCGCGATGTGCTGCTGGCGCCACCGGCGTGGCAGGAGGGCGGCAGCCTTGCGCATCTGCTGGGTACCGATGATGTGGGCCGTGACGTGTTGTCACGGCTGATGTATGGCGCACGCCTGTCGCTGCTGGTCGGCTGTCTGGTCGTGGTGCTGTCGCTGGTGATGGGGGTTGTGCTTGGTCTGATCGCAGGCTATTTCGGCGGTATCGTCGATAACATCATCATGCGCGTGGTCGATATCATGCTGGCGCTGCCGAGCCTGCTGCTTGCGTTGGTGCTGGTGGCCGTCTTCGGCCCCTCTATTGGCAACGCCGCGCTGGCGCTGACGTTCGTGGCGCTCCCGCACTACGTTCGTCTCACCCGCGCCGCGGTGCTGGTGGAGGTGAACCGCGATTATGTGACCGCTTCCCGCGTGGCGGGAGCCGGGGCGATGCGTCAGATGTTCGTCAATATTTTCCCGAACTGCCTTGCGCCGTTGATTGTTCAGGCATCGCTTGGCTTCTCTAACGCCATTCTCGATATGGCCGCTCTTGGCTTCCTTGGCATGGGGGCGCAGCCGCCAACACCGGAGTGGGGCACCATGCTCTCCGACGTGTTGCAGTTCGCGCAAAGTGCCTGGTGGGTCGTCACCTTCCCGGGTCTGGCGATCCTGCTGACGGTGCTGGCATTTAACCTGATGGGTGACGGTTTGCGTGATGCGCTCGATCCCAAACTGAAGCAGTAAGAGGTTCGAGATGGCGTTATTAAATGTAGATCAATTATCGGTGCACTTCGGCGACGAAGGCAGCGAATTCCGCGCCGTGGACCGTATTAGCTACAGCGTGAATCAGGGTGAAGTGGTCGGGATCGTCGGGGAGTCTGGTTCGGGTAAATCGGTCAGCTCGCTGGCGATTATGGGGCTGATTGATTATCCGGGCCGCGTGAATGCCGAAAATCTGGTCTTTAACGGTCAGGATCTGAAACGTATCTCTGAAAAAGAGCGCCGCAACCTGGTGGGCGCCGAAGTGGCGATGATTTTCCAGGACCCAATGACCAGCCTGAACCCGTGCTACACCGTGGGTTTCCAGATTATGGAAGCCATTAAGGTGCATCAGGGCGGCAACAAGAAAACCCGCCGTCAGCGGGCGATTGACCTGCTGAATCTGGTGGGGATCCCTGATCCGGCGTCGCGTCTGGACGTTTATCCGCACCAGCTCTCCGGTGGGATGAGCCAGCGCGTGATGATCGCCATGGCGATTGCCTGTCGGCCTAAGCTGCTGATTGCCGATGAGCCAACAACCGCGCTGGATGTCACCATTCAGGCGCAAATCATCGAGCTGCTGCTGGAGTTGCAGCAGAAAGAGAACATGGCGCTGGTGCTGATTACTCATGACCTGGCACTGGTGGCGGAGGCGGCACACAAAATTATCGTGATGTATGCCGGTCAGGTGGTGGAAACGGGCGATGCGCACGATATTTTCCGCGCCCCGCGTCACCCATACACTCAGGCGCTGCTGCGCGCGTTGCCGGAATTTGCGCAGGACAAAGCGCGGCTGGCTTCGCTGTCGGGCGTTGTACCGGGGAAATACGATCGGCCGAATGGCTGTCTGCTGAATCCGCGCTGCCCGTATGCCACAGACAAATGCCGCAGTGAAGAACCCTCGCTGAACCTGCTTGATGGCGGTCGTCAGTCGAAATGTCACTATCCACTTGATGATGCCGGGAGGCCCACACTATGAGTACGCACGAGGCCACCTTGCAACAGCCGCTGTTGCGGGCCATCGATCTGAAAAAACATTACCCGGTGAAGAAGGGGATATTTTCTCCTGAACGGCTGGTGAAAGCGCTGGACGGCGTGTCGTTTACTCTGGAGAGGGGCAAAACGCTGGCGGTGGTGGGGGAATCCGGCTGCGGTAAATCCACGCTGGGCCGCCTGCTGACGATGATTGAAACCCCAACCGGTGGCGAGCTGTACTGGCAGGGACAGGACTTACTTAAACACGATCCGCACGCGCAGAAGCTGCGTCGGCAGAAAATCCAGATTGTGTTCCAGAACCCGTATGGTTCCCTGAACCCGCGTAAAAAGGTGGGGCAGATTCTGGAAGAGCCACTGCTGATTAACACCAGTCTGAGCAAAGAGCAGCGCCGGGAAAAAGCGCTGGCGATGATGGCAAAAGTGGGACTGAAAACGGAGCACTACGATCGCTATCCGCATATGTTTTCCGGTGGTCAGCGTCAGCGTATTGCTATCGCCCGTGGTCTGATGCTCGACCCGGACGTGGTGATTGCCGACGAGCCTGTCTCGGCGCTCGATGTTTCCGTTCGCGCACAGGTGCTGAACCTGATGATGGACCTGCAACAGGAGCTGGGGCTTTCTTACGTCTTCATCTCGCACGATCTGTCGGTGGTGGAGCACATCGCTGATGAAGTGATGGTGATGTACCTGGGGCGCTGCGTGGAGAAAGGGACCAAGGATCAAATCTTCAATAACCCACGCCATCCGTACACCCAGGCGTTGCTCTCCGCCACGCCGCGCCTGAACCCGGACGATCGCCGTGAGCGTATCAAGCTGACCGGCGAGCTGCCAAGCCCGCTGAATCCGCCGCCGGGATGTGCATTCAACGCCCGCTGTCGCCGTCGCTTTGGCCTCTGCACGCAGTTGCAGCCACAGCTGAAAGAGTACGGTGGTCAACTGGTGGCCTGCTTTGCGGTCGATCAGGATGAAAACCCACAGCAATAACCTGCGGTTATTGCCTCATAACCGGAGCCTTGTGCTCCGGTTTTTTATATTTCTCTTTTAGATCACACAATGTGAGTCTATTTGCAGAACATTATTCTTTTAGGACTATACTCGTCATACTTCACGTTGCCGGTGCGCTGGCTTTGTTACCCGGCCTTCGGGTCAGCGCAAGTCCTGTTCAAAACGACTACGCCGTTTTATCCCGCAACTTGAACTATTGAGAATATAGAATGTAAGCAGGATCCTGATCGTCACAGAAATATCGGGAGCTAACGTGGTCACGATACGCTGGGATATTAAAACAATTGATCGCCTCTCAATGGTTGAGGATGTCCTCAAGGAATTCTCCTGCCGCGACATTAATATTATCTCCATGAAGGTGACGCCAGGGAGGATCCTGATAAAATCCTGGTGTCGTCACCTGCAGGATATTGCCAGCGTACAGACCTGCTTAACTCAGTACGCAGACATTATTAATGTGGCTTATCTCTCTGAGGATATTTCAGCACTGGCATCGCCCGTGACGCCCCCGCGCTATTTTTCTGACATTATTTGCAGTAGCCAGAGTATGCAGGCGCTGATTGAAAAAGCGCTAAAAATTGCCGACAGCAAATATACCGTCCTGATTCGTGGTGAGACGGGAACCGGTAAGGAGCTGCTGGCCCGTGCTATCCATAATTCCGGGCAGCGACGCTTCTATCCGTTTATTCCCGTCAACTGTGCAACGCTGCCTGAAATGCTCATGGAGAGTGAGCTTTTTGGCTATGAAAAAGGGGCATTCAGCGGGGCGGATAGCAAAGGGAAAAAAGGGCTGTTTGAAATGGCCGATAAGGGAACGCTGTTCCTTGATGAGTTTGGCGAAATGCCGCTGAATTTGCAGGCTAAACTGCTGCGGGTGTTACAGGATGGAGGGATCCGCCGTGTGGGCGGGGCGCAGGTGATCCCGGTTAATGCGCGTATTATTGTCGCCACCAATGCGAATCTGGAAGAGATGGTTGAGCGGCGTCTGCTGCGTGCCGATCTCTGGTATCGCATTAACGTTCTGGCGCTCACAATCCCGCCGTTGCGGGAGCGTCCTTCAGATATCACCTTGTTGATTCGCCATTTTGTGCAGAAATATGCCAGAGAGTTTCAACGGCGACTGATACTGGATAAAGCCTGCTTTGAAGCGCTACATCACCACCGCTGGCCGGGTAATGTCCGTGAACTGGAAAACACCATTATCCGCCTGATGCTGATGTCCGAAAGCGATGTCATCACCTGTGATGAACTGGGGATTTCGGACGTGTCGCAAACGCTGCCGAAGCATTCCGCAAGACCCTTTAAAGAGCAGATGCAGCACGCCGAACGGCGGCTGATTGAGCAGATGGTAGAGGAGAACGTGTCCTCCCGGCATATTGCCAAAGCGCTGGGGGTGTCGCACACGACGGTGCTGAATAAAATACGCAGCTATCAGCTGGAGGAGGTCAGCCAGGCGCCGCCGGGGTCGACGGCGCAGAAGGGGTTATTCAATCAGCTTCAGGAGCGGCGACAGGCACAGCAGGATCCCATACAGCAGAATTAGCCAGGTTTTCAGGCCGCGCAGTTTTTCCAGCTGCCTGACTTTGTAGATCAGGAAAAAGGGGATAATGCACGACACAATGCCATACAGCGGGCTGCCCAACTGGAAAAACACCAGCACGGAGACGCGAAACGAAACCCAGATCACCAGCGTGATAACAATAAAGGTACAGATACCCAGCGCCAGCAGCAGCGGATTGATCTTCTCCACGTCGAATGCCCGGCTGAGGACGTTGAGAATGATGCCCTTAATCGCCTCATGAAAACCCAGATAAATACCGAAGAAGGCGGTGAGGACGGCGAAGATATTCAGTACCGTCGAGGTAATGTGAATGATTTGTCCGGGAATGACCTGGGCGGCCAGCGCCAGCGCAGAAATATTCTGTTCAAAGGCAGAGACGGCCTCTGCGTGGCTGATAGAAAAGGTAAACGAGAATGAGAAGAACAGGATCACCGTTATCAGCGTGATGTAGCTGATGCGGTGGGTGCGAATCGCCATTCGCGTCGCCAGCACCCGGTCGGCCACGCGCTTGCGGTAGGCGATGTTCATCGGGTTCAGGACCTGAATAAAGACCGCCGAAAAAAAGCAAAAGGGAACGGTGAGCAGCACATCGCGGAAGAAGACCGACGCCTGTGGAAACGCCGTGATGTTGCCGAAGTTCCAGTGTGGGATCATCGCAAAGCCGAATATCAGGATAATGCCCACCTTCACCACCACCATCGGGCCGGAGATCTTAAACAACAGCTTTTCTCCGCCGGAAGCGATAGCCACCAGTACGGTGAAGATCGCCACTTTATAGACGACAGATTGTGAAAGATCGGCCCCGGTCAGGCCAAAGGTTTTAATGTACGATGCGCTGTCGAAAACCACGGATAAGGAGTAGATAAAAATGCCGTGGATAATCATCAAAAAGTAGATTACGCCGAGGAATACCCCCCAGTTTTTCCCCAGGTAATGACTGATAATATCGGTGTAATCATTACAGGTTTCGCTCTCAGAGAGCGTCTTTAAATAAATATCCTGCACGATATAAGTGGCAGGGTAAGCGATAATAAACGCAGTAATAAAAACCCAAATCCCTTTTAGCCCGATTTGCACCGGCATCAGTACCGTTCCGGCGCCGATAGCCATGCCGATGCACAATAGCACCCAGCCAAAATCGTATTTCGTAAACGGTAGTTTTCCTGAGAAAGCTGCGGTGGTCGCGTTGCTGCTTAATTGTAATGTGTTGTCCTGCATAGAGCCCCCTGCCCAAAATACGCTTCATTCCGGGGAGGGATGAAGCGTATAGCCAGGCCGTTGTGCCTTGATTCTCTACAGTCGGAGCCGACGGAGGCCTGCTCCGGCTGCAAGGGTCAGAATGTCGCCTTTCTGATAGCGTGTTCAAGGTCGTTAATAATATCTTCTGGATCTTCAAGACCGACCGAAAGACGGATAAGCCCGTCGGTAATACCTGCTTTGAGCCGTTCCTCTGGCGCAACAGGCGAATGTGTCATAGACGCAGGGTGCTGAATGAGGGTTTCGGTATCACCGAGACTGACCGCGAGGAGGCACAATTCTACCGAATTGATCATGCGTCTGCCAGCCTCCAGGCCGCCTGCAATTTCGAAGCTGATAATGCCGCCAGGCAGGCTCATCTGGCGTTTGCCAAGCGCATATTGCGGGTGTGAAGGAAGCCCCGGATACCAGACGTGGGTTATCTTCGGATGGCTTTCCAGGAAGCGGGCGATCTTCAGCGCGTTCTCGCAATGACGCTCCATGCGAATGCCCAGCGTCTTCACGCCGCGTAGCGTCAGCCATGCGTTGAAGGGGCTCATACAGCCGCCGGTAATATCTTTTAACCCGACAAACCGTGCCCGATCGATAAACTCCTGCTTGCCGACGATCATCCCGCCAATGACATCCCCGTGGCCGTTAATGTATTTCGTGACGCTGTGTACGACAATATCAGCGCCCTGGAGCAGGGGTTGCTGGCAGTACGGCGACATAAAGGTGTTATCGACCACCAGGAGCGCCCCTTGCTGATGGGCGATCCCGGCGACTGTCTCAATGTCGACCAGGGAGAGCGTCGGGTTCGCTGGCGTTTCGATGTACACCACTTTGGTTTCCGGACGGATGGCTTCACGAATCTCGTCGGGTTTTGCGGCATCGACGAAGCTCACGTTAATGCCAAACTTCGGGATGCTGTGCGACAGGAAGGCGTGCGTGCAGCCATAGATCGCGCTGGCAGAGACAATATGATCCCCCTGCTCACAGAGTGTCAGCAGCGTGGTGGTGATGGCGGAAATGCCCGATGCGGTTGCCAGCGCCGCTTCGCCTCGCTCCAGTACCGCCAGCTTTTTCTCCAGTGCATCCGTCGTGGGATTGCCCAGGCGGGTATAAATGTACCCGGACTCTTCGAGCGCAAAGCGGGCGGCACCCTGTTCGGCGCTATCGAAAACGAACGTCGAGGTCTGGAAGATTGGCGTACTGAGCGCGCCAGTAGAAGGATCGGGTTGTTGCCCCGCGTGAACGATCTGGGTATGAAATCCATAAGTGCGGCAGTCAGACATGATATCTCCTTTGATTCGGAACAGAACAGCTCACACTCAAATAGCAATCGCTGTGCCAGAAAAGGAGTCTTTAAATATCAATTAGTTAAATGTTATTGCTTTTTACGGGCCGTCAGAAAAGTTGCCAGCTGGCAAGAATCTTTCCAGCGTATTGCTGTGGGAAAGGGAAAATGCGAGGCGTTACGCAGCGCGGTAAATTGCGTGGGATGCCTGACAGCTACAAAATAAAGCTAAAGTCCCCAGGTTACCGCCTTGTATACCAGGTCATAGAGGAAAAGGTTGTTGTCTTTGTCGTATCTGTGGGGAAAAGAGAGCGCCCGGAAGTTTATAGTGAGGCGGTCAAACGCATTCTCTGAAACAAAGAAGGACATCTCTGTCTCACCGTGAAGGTGCCACTTCTGCTTTACGTTGACACCATGCGGCTATATGACGCGCGCGCAGTCTCTGGCACGATTTAGCGGCCTGGCATTCTTGTCAGCCTGGTCGTGAGCTTGCTACGGAACAGGAAGTCATGTGCGTTGCGGGCGTCTGCCTGCCGTGATGGCAACATGCGCCCGAACCAGGCCGCAGGGGAGACTCTGCGGCCTTTTTTCGCATTACTGCGGATAAGGTACCCAACTGCCACCGTTCAGGCGTACATAGGGTTTGTCCTGATATTGAATAACCACCGCGTTGTCGTTTTCAGAAACCGCCGCCGTCTGTGGCAGGTTACCTGAAAGCTGAGTCCAGTCTACGTTGTCCTCATTAAACAGCTTCCCGTCCAGGGCACGCACAACCAGTTCGGAAATTGCCAGATAGCTACTTGGCTGGGTAATTTCGATTGGCGCTCCCTGATGCGGCGCTTTCATGCCGAAGAATTTGATGCCCACCGGGACGTTGGTGATTGACGGGCTTGGGATATCACGCAGACCGGAGACCTGCATTCTGTCGCCTTTCAGCGCCCCGCCGTGTTCCGGCACGACCACCACCATCACTTTACGGCCCGATTTCTCAAGCTCGGTAAAGAACGCATCCAGCTCATCAAAAAACTTCTGCGCCCGCACTTTGTAATCTGCCGTTTTGCTTACGCCCGGATAGTGGTTACCGTCGTGCAGCGGCAAGGTGTTATAGAACGTTGCACTGCGTGAATCCTTATCTTTATCCGTGGTGTCCAGCCAACGATTCAGTACGGCGGAATCGTCGTAAACCGGAGAACCATCAAAGCCCAATAACTCTACCGGTAACTTCTCCTGGTCCATCAATTCAGCCTGCAACCCACCGTTTTCGCGAACTTCTTTCAGGAAGCCGCCAAACTCGCCGTTATGCCCCATCATCAGATACTGGGTGAAGCCCAGTCTCGACAGGTTATCGAAGAGGTAACAGTCATTTCCCGTCGGCTGGTACAGGTTAATGTGCGAAGACTGACCGCAGCTGGCGCGCAACAGACGAATCGCCGCCGGGCCGCTGTAGGACGTGGCAGAGTTAAAGTTCTTAAACTGTATATCGAAATGTGACCATAGCGGGTGCGACATCAGCCCGGCAGCCTCAATATCAGACCAGGAAAGCGAGCAGATGTTGATCACCAACAGTTCAAACGGCTGTGCGTCTGCGGGCAGCGAGGACGGGAACGGCGTTTTGCGCTTGGCTTCGGCGTTAAAGAAGGTGTTCAGCCAGGCGTTCAGATTGGCTGACGTTGGCGGTTCGGTCTGGGCAGGAATATCGCCAACGACCGGCGTCCCGGCCGCAGTGGCAACCGTCGCTGCCGCATTACCACCCGTTGTCGTGACCGTGTCTGTCGGCTGACCGGCTGGCCACAGGGAGAAACTCGGCCCTGTCAGCGTCAGGATGTTCAGCCACACCAGGATAGCAACCACAATGACAGTCACCCGGATCCACTGCGACACAAACAGCCAGGCAATGAGCAGAACAAATACGGCGCCAATCATCTGCCAGTTGATAAATCGGGTCGCCAGATCGAGCATGTAATCGGCGCTAAAACCGGCAACCTGCGATCCCTGACTCATAATGCTTTCCGGGCCAGGAAGCCAGGTATCATGCCAGAACAGCGCGAAACCGATTGGGATGGCAACCCAGTGACGGAGCTGGTGCAGCTTGTAACGCGGTATCGGCATCAACAAAAAGGCCATAAACACCAGGTTCAGCAGCGGATGAAAATTGAGATAACCCGCCCAGAGCAGGCCAAACTTGAGCAGAAAATAGAAATTCCAGCCGGAAAGACCGCGCCAGTATTGCCAGAGTGGAGAAGGCATTGGTGTATGTTGAGTTTGTTGAGTCATTTTTTAGTTGCCCTGGAAATCACGGTGCGGCGCAACGTTCCGGCCGGTTTAACATAACGAGGTTTGACAAATAAACGTCGCATCGTGTTACCGATGCGGCGCAGAGAATGGCGAGCCAGGTAGCCCAGCGGGAAAAAAATCAGGGCGCAGACGATAATGATTTGAAGAATATCGTTAATGTTCATCATGACGAGTGCTCCACTTCATCATCCAGTAATCGCACAGCGGTAGGGATGTGACGCCAGACCCGACCATCGTGTTCGGCATTGAGCACGGGCTTTGCGGACTGCGTTAAAGGCAGTGGTTTCCCCCACATTTCCGGTGACAATAAACGCATCTGGATCAGTTCGGCGCTGATCAAATTATCTTCAAACCAGACCATGCGATTGGAGAAAATATCGCCCGTTGGCAGCGGGAAGATATGGTTTAACGCCGTGTCCAGGTCGTTAACCCGACAAAAAGATAAGAACAGCACCAGTCGGTTGCCGCCGATGGTCATGATGTCGCCAGTACGATTTGGGCGGCACAACGTCAGCGCCTGTTCAACACGAATGCCGGGGACCGGGCGTAGCGCCACCATCACCCCTTTTCCGTCTGCGGGAAGCAGGGTGTTGTTCATCATATTACTCACCGCTTCGCAGAAAACATCCCACTTCTGGAAACCACGCAGCTTCACGGGCTGGGTCATCGACAGCAGCGTAGAGACATCTTCCGGAACATAACGGCTGAATTGCTGTCCTTGCACGCTTTCGATAAGCGTCAGACAACGAGAGAGTGGGGCGTTCCACGGAATAACCATATTGGCTCCGCAGCCCAGCAGCAAACGTTCGTCAGTGGCGCGCAGGCTGGCGATATTTTCCCGCACCAGGATTTTCAGCGCGCTTCCCCGCTGGCGGCGCAGGGTATGAATACTGCGTGCCAGTGGTTCAATCTGGCTGTTTTGCTGCAATGAAAAAATGAGCGTTGCGGCCTGAGCGGTACGCGCTTCATTGAACAGGGCTTCGTTGTTATCGAATAATTTCCAGTGTTCCGACAGCGGTGGCGCGCCTTCAAGAACAGCAATATTGCTGAGGATCTGCTTTTCGTCGTTCCGGGGCTGTAGCTCTGCCTCTTTCTGCTGTACCAGTGCCCACTGTCCTTCATGATGGCGAACGGTAAGCTGCTGACGTGCGCTAACCCCTTTTTCATTACACCAGTAAGCGACATCGAACAGATGCAGATCGCCCTGGAAGCGCAGGCTGGCAAGACCGAAAAGCGAACGATGTTCCTCCATCAACAAAGTGAATTGTTTGTCATTATTGTTGCCTGGATTCATCACCAGCAGAGTACATTGATGATACCGCGCCCAACGACTCATGTTATCCAGCCACTGGCGAAGCCGTTCTGATGGAATATTTTGCCATGCGTTGTTTGCGCAAATAAGAATGAATAAATAATTATCAGGATCAACAGAACAGGTTAAATCACGGGGCAAAAAATGCAGACCATTCACGGAATCTGGCAAAGAGAACAAGTAAACTTTTTCCGGGCCATGAGAATCTTCTGATTTGATTATTTTATTCGGATCGCTGCCCATGCAAATGGCCGCAACTTTGGCGGTTTCTGCTTGAGATGCAATGGTTTGATTCACTAAACTTATGGCATCTTCATGACGATCGGTATTAATCCACCAGACACCGCCAGCTGGCATATGGCGAAGTTCATCCCATAGTGATGAGATACCTAGAGAGAATATGGGGTTCACAGCGTTCCTCTGGTCGCTATTTTGTCTGTTTATCAGTTTACTAGCGAAAGTACAGAAATAAACCTAACATTGAAATTAAAACGTATCAGATTTAGCATATGAATCAATTTTGTGGACTGGATGCCTCCTGACATTGGCCTCAGCGCTTATTTGTTGCGCAACGCAAAGTGAAAAATGAACGATCCTCCATGTTGCTATTGTCGATTGGAAGGGACTGGATGCTGACAGAAAAATGATCTGAAGCAGGGCGAGTATTTTCAAAAGGGATAAATAAAATGTCTGACAACGAATCCACGACTCTGCCTGATTCAGCATTAGGCTATACCTTTCAAAATGACTTTCTGGCGCTAAGTCAGGCGTTTTCATTGCCAGAAATCGATTACACCGATATTTCCCAACGCGAGCAACTGGCTTCTGCGATTAAACGCTGGCCGTTGCTGGCTGAATTTGCGCAACAACAATAAGGGAGTCGTGGATGGGTATTCTGGGACTTCAGGGGATACGTGGCGGCGTAGGAACAACCTCCATCACTGCGGCGCTGGGCTGGTCATTGCAGATGCTCGGGGAAAACGTTCTGGTCATCGATACCAGTCCTGACAATCAGCTGCGTCTGTTTTTCAACGTGGATTTCGTACACCGGGATGGCTGGGCCAGAGCTATTCTGGACGGACGGGATTGGCAAGATGCCGGTCTGCGCTACACCTCGCAGCTCGATCTGCTGCCATTTGGCCAGTTGACCGCTGAAGAGAGAATGAATCCTGAACAATGGCAGGAAAAACTGGGTGAAATTTGCGCGGGGATATCTGCGCTTAAAGAGAGCCAACGCTATCGCTGGATTTTACTGGATTTGCCTCATGGCTCAGCGCAGCTTACGCGTCAGCTGGTGAATCTGTGCGATCACACTCTGGCAATAGTGAAGGTGGATACGAACAGCCATGTTCGTCTTCATCAGCAGGCGCTGCCGGGAGGATCGCACATCCTGATTAACGATTTGCGTGTGGGTAGCCAATTACAGGACGATCTTTATCAGGTCTGGCTTCAGAGCCAGAAAGGCCTGTTGCCGATGGTCATCCATCGTGACGAATCCGTAGCAGAGTGCATGGCGTCAAAACAGCCGCTGGGCGAATACCGTAGTGATTCACTGGCGGCAGAAGAGGTATTAACGCTGGCGAACTGGTGCCTGCTTCATTACTCAGGTCATAAAACCGTGGTCCGGAGCACATCATGAATATCCTGTCCCGGTGGTTGCTTGTTCCGCCGGTTAGCGCCCGTCTGAGCGAGCGCTATCAGGACTATCGTCGTCATGGCGCATCGCCATTTAGCGCGGCGCTGGGCTGTCTGTGGGTGATTCTGGCGTGGACCTTTATTCCGCTGGAGCATCCCCGCTGGCAGCGTATTCGCGCCGAACGTAAAGCCCTCTATCCGCATATTAACGCCGCCCGTCCGCGTCCGCTGGATCCGGCACGTTACGCCATTCAGACGTTGTGGCTGATAGCGACAACCTCGCGTAAAGAAAATACCGAATCGCGCGGGAAGCGCTTTTCTCGCCTGCACGGAATACGTGGCCGTTACCATCAGTGGATGGAGGATTTGCCAGGGCGTTTCAGCCACAACACGACCCACCTGGATAAACAAAAAGAGCTTGGTCATCTTAGCCTCGGGGCGCGCCGTTTTATCCTCGGTATCATCGTCACCTTCTCACTGATTCTGGCGCTGATTTGTATTACCCAGCCTTTCAATCCACTGTCACAGTTTATCTTCCTGATGCTGTTATGGGGCGTGGCGCTGGTGGTTCGTCGCCTGCCGGGGCGTTTTTCCGCGCTAATGCTGATTGTATTGTCGCTGACGGTATCATGCCGTTATATCTGGTGGCGCTACACCTCCACGCTCAACTGGAACGATCCGGTTAGCCTGGTCTGCGGCCTGGTTCTGCTGTTTGCTGAAACCTACGCGTGGATTGTGCTGGTGCTGGGCTACTTCCAGGTGGTCTGGCCGCTGAACCGTCAGCCGGTCCCTTTGCCGAAGGATATGGCGCTGTGGCCGACGGTGGATATCTTCGTCCCAACGTATAACGAAGATCTTAACGTGGTGAAAAACACCATTTACGCTTCGCTGGGTATCGACTGGCCGAAAGATAAGCTCAATATCTGGATTCTGGATGACGGCGGACGTGAAGAGTTCAGGCAGTTTGCCCGGGACGTCGGGGTTCACTACATCGCCCGAACCACTCACGAGCACGCAAAAGCCGGTAACATCAACAATGCGCTGAAGTACGCCAAAGGTGAATTTGTCTCCATCTTTGACTGTGACCACGTCCCCACGCGCTCATTCCTGCAAATGACGGTGGGCTGGTTCCTCAAAGAGAAACAGCTGGCGATGATGCAGACCCCGCACCACTTCTTCTCACCGGATCCTTTTGAACGCAACCTGGGACGTTTTCGTAAAACGCCGAACGAAGGCACGCTGTTCTAC
This sequence comes from Citrobacter amalonaticus, assembly GCF_002918555.1. GTDB lineage: Bacteria > Pseudomonadota > Gammaproteobacteria > Enterobacterales > Enterobacteriaceae > Citrobacter_C > Citrobacter_C amalonaticus_A. The sequence goes on along the minus strand of NZ_PQMB01000005.1, from coordinate 262,140 downwards.
GGTCTGGTGCAGGATGGTAACGACATGTGGGATGCTACTTTCTTCTGTGGTTCTTGTGCCGTGATTCGTCGCAAGCCGCTCGATGAAATTGGCGGCATCGCGGTAGAAACCGTCACCGAAGATGCGCACACTTCGCTGCGCCTGCATCGTCGGGGCTATACCTCCGCCTATATGCGCATTCCACAGGCGGCAGGGCTGGCAACCGAGAGCCTCTCTGCGCATATCGGACAGCGTATTCGCTGGGCGCGGGGAATGGTGCAGATTTTCCGTCTGGATAACCCATTTAAGGGGAAAGGGCTGAAGTTTGCCCAGCGCCTGTGCTACATCAACGCCATGTTCCACTTCCTGTCCGGGATCCCCAGACTGATCTTCCTGACCGCGCCGCTGGCGTTTCTGTTGCTGCATGCTTATATCATCTACGCCCCTGCGCTGATGATTGCGTTGTTTGTTTTGCCGCACATGATTCACGCCAGCCTGACCAACTCGAAGATTCAGGGCAAATATCGACATTCCTTCTGGAGTGAAATCTATGAAACGGTGCTCGCCTGGTACATCGCCCCGCCGACGCTGGTGGCGCTGATTAACCCGCATAAAGGGAAATTCAACGTCACCGCGAAAGGCGGACTGGTGGAAGAGGAGTACGTCGACTGGGTGATCTCGCGCCCCTATATCTACCTGGTTCTGCTTAATCTGCTCGGCGTGGCGGTTGGTATCTGGCGTTATTTCTATGGTCCGGAAAACGAGATGTTCACGGTGACCGTCAGCCTGGTGTGGGTCTTCTACAACCTGATTATTCTTGGCGGCGCGGTGGCGGTGTCGGTGGAAAGTAAACAGGTCAGACGTTCACACCGTGTTGAAATGTCTATGCCCGCGGCGATTGTCCGTGAGGATGGTCATCTGTTCTCGTGCACCGTACATGATTTCTCTGACGGTGGGCTGGGGATCAGGATCAACGGTCAGGCCCGGGTACTGGAAGGGCAGAAAATCAAGTTACTGCTTAAACGCGGCCAACAGGAGTATGTCTTCCCGACGCAGGTGGCGCGAGTGTGGGGTGACGAAGTGGGGCTGCAACTGATGCCGCTTACCACCAAACAGCATATCGATTTTGTGCAGTGTACGTTTGCCCGTGCGGATACATGGGCGCTCTGGCAGGACAGTTTCCCGGAGGATAAACCTCTGGAAAGTCTGCTGGACATTCTGAAGCTGGGCTTCCGCGGCTATCGCCATCTGGCGGAGTTTGCCCCGTCTTTCGTCAAAGTAATTTTCCAGTCTCTGACTTCCCTGGTTTCCTGGATTGTGTCGTTTGTGCCGCGTCGTCCTGAGCGGGAAGACGCGGTGCAGCAGCCGGAACAGGTTATGGCTCAACAATGATGATAACGCGATGAAAAGAAAACTTTCCTGGATTTGTGCAGTGGCAATGGGGATGAGCGCGCTCCCCGCTTTCGTGGCGAATGCAACGCCTGCGACCCAACCGCTGATCAATACTGAGCCAGCCGGGGTACCCGCCGTTGCAGCGCCGGTGGATGAAAATCAGCCTGTAGGACAGGTCATGCCAGGCGTGCCGGGCGCTGATGCGCCGATCGTTGCGCAGCATGGGCCTTCCCGCGACGTGCAGCTGACCTTCGCGCAAATTGCGCCGCCGCCGGGCAGCATGGTGCTGCGCGGGGTGAATCCGAACGGCAGTATTGAGTTTGGTATGCGTAGCGATGAAGTGGTTTCAAAGGCGGTACTGAATCTTGAGTACACCCCATCGCCATCGCTGCTGCCGGTGCAGTCGCAGCTGAAGGTCTATCTCAATGATGAACTGATGGGCGTACTGCCGGTGACGGAAGAACAGTTAGGGAAAAAGACGCTGGCGCAGATGCCGATCAACCCGCTGTTTATCACCGATTTCAACCGCGTTCGTCTGGAGTTTGTCGGACACTATCAACATATTTGTGAGAACCCGGCCAGCAGCACGCTGTGGCTGGACGTGGGGCGCAGTAGCGTGCTCAATCTCACCTACCAGACGCTGGAAGTGCAAAACGATTTGTCACACTTCCCGGTGCCGTTCTTCGATCCGCGTGATACCCGGACAATGACCCTGCCGATGGTTTTTGCCAGCGCGCCGGATCGTGAGCAACAGCAGGCGGCATCTATCGTTTCATCGTGGTTTGGTTCCCGCGCAGTCTGGCGCGGACAGCACTTCCCCGTGCTGTATAACAAACTGCCGGATCGTAACGCGATTGTTTTTGCCACCAACGATAAGCGTCCTGACTTCCTGCGCGATCATCCCGCGGTAAAAGCGCCGACGATCGAAATGATCTCGCACCCGGAAGATCCGTACATAAAACTGCTGGTGGTGTTTGGTCGCGACGATAACGATCTGCTGATGGCGGCGAAGGGCATTGCCCAGGGGAACGTTCTGTTCCGTGGGAGCAGCGTCACCATTGATGACGTCAAACCGTTGGTGGCACGCAAACCGTACGATGCGCCGAACTGGGTGCGCACTGACCGTCCGGTCACTTTTGGTGAGCTGAAAACCTATGAGGAGCAGTTACAGTCCTCCGGGATGGAACCTGCGCCAATCAACCTTTCGCTGAACCTGCCGCCGGATCTCTATCTTCTGCGCAGTACCGGTATTGATATGAATATCAACTACCGTTACACCACGCCGCCGACGAAAGACAGTTCGCGGATGGACATCAGCCTGAACAACCAGTTTCTGCAAGCCTTTAGCCTGAGTTCGAATCAGGAGAGCAATCGCCTGTTGCTGCGTCTGCCGGTGTTGCAGGGCCTACTGGACGATAAAACGGACGTGTCGATTCCGGCGCTGAAGCTCGGCACCACCAACCAGCTGCGCTTTAACTTCGAGTACATGAACCCGATGCCGGGCGGTTCGGTGGATAACTGTGTCACCTTCCAGTCGGTGCCGAATCACGTGGTGATCGGCGACGATTCCACCATTGATTTCTCGAAGTATTATCACTTTCTTGAAATGCCGGATCTGCGCGCCTTCGCGAATGCCGGTTTCCCGTTCAGCCGGATGGCCGACCTGTCGGAAACCATCGCCGTGATGCCGAAAACGCCAAACGAAGCGCAAATGCAAACCCTGCTGGATATGACCGGCATCATTGGCGCGCAAACCGGCTTTCCGGCGTTGAATCTGACCATCGCCGATGACGGCAGTCAGATTCAGGGCAAAGACGCTGACATCATGATAATCGGCGCTATTCCGGACAAGCTGAAGGATGACAAACATATCGATTTACTGGTGCAGGCGACGCAAAGCTGGGTGAGAACGCCCATGCGCCAGGCGGCCTTCCCGAGCATTATGCCGGACGAAATCGATCGCACGCCGAATGCGCAGTCAACGATCAGCTCCTCTGGCGCGATGGCCGCCATTGTTGGCTTCCAGTCACCGTTCAACGACCAACGCAGCGTGATTGCGCTGCTGGCTGACAGTCCGCGTGGTTATGAATTGCTGAATGATGCAATTAATGACAGCGGCAAACGCGCGGTGATGTTTGGTTCTGTCTCTGTCATTCGCGAATCCGGTGTGAACAGCCTGCGCGTGGGGGATGTTTACTACGTCGGACATTTACCGTGGTTTGAACGTCTGTGGTATGCCCTGTCGAATCATCCGGTGCTGCTGGCCGTGCTGGCGGCAATCAGCGTCGTACTGCTGGCCTGGGTACTGTGGCGCCTGCTGCGTATTATCAGCCGCCGTCGTCTTAATCCTGACCGTGAGTAACCGATTATGAATGCGCTACGAAGTGGAATGGTGGTGGTGTTAATGCTGACCGCGCTGAGCGTTCAGGCGGCCTGTAACTGGCCGGCGTGGGATCGGTTTAAAAAGGATTACATCAGCGAAGAGGGGCGGGTTATTGACCCCAGCGACTCGCGTAAAATCACCACTTCGGAAGGGCAGAGTTACGGCATGTTCTTTGCCCTTGCCGCGAACGATCGGGCGGCGTTTGACGCTATCCTCGACTGGACGCAAAACAATCTGGCACAGGGCTCTTTAAAGGAGCATCTGCCCGCCTGGCTGTGGGGACAAAAAGATCCGTCGACCTGGAGCGTGCTGGACAGTAACTCCGCATCCGATGGCGATATCTGGATGGCCTGGTCGCTGCTGGAGGCAGGAAGGCTGTGGAAAGAGCCCCGTTACACCGACATTGGTACAGCGCTCCTTAAACGCATCGCCCGTGAAGAGGTCGTGACGGTGCCTGGTCTGGGTTCGATGTTGCTGCCGGGCAAAGTGGGCTTTGTCGAAGAAAACAGCTGGCGCTTCAACCCCAGCTATCTCCCTCCACAGCTGGCACAGTATTTCACCCGTTTCGGCGCGCCCTGGACGACGTTGCGCGAAACCAACCAACGCCTGCTGATGGAAACGGCCCCGAAAGGATTTTCGCCTGACTGGGTGCGTTATGAAAAAAACAAAGGCTGGCAGCTGAAGCCGGAAAAAACGCTGATCGGTAGCTACGATGCGATTCGTGTCTACCTGTGGGCGGGAATGATGCATGACGGCGACCCGCAGAAAGCGCGATTACTTGGACGACTCAAACCGATGGCCGCCCTGACAACAAAAAATGGTATTCCACCGGAGAAAGTGGACGTCGCCAGCGGAAAAGCTCAGGGCGATGGCCCGCCGGGCTTTTCAGCGGCCTTACTGCCGTTTCTGCAAAATCGTGATGCTACCGCGGTGCAGCGACAGCGCGTGATGGATAACTTTCCTGGCAGCGATGCCTATTACAACTACATGCTAACCCTCTTTGGACAAGGCTGGGATGAGCATCGTTTTCGCTTCACCGTCAAAGGTGAGTTACTACCTGACTGGGGCCAGGAATGCGCAAGTTCACACTAAGTTTACTCAGTTTATCTCTTGGCATTACTGTCATGCCGTTTGCTGAGGCCGCCCCCTCCGCGCAACAGCAACTGCTGGAACAGGTACGGTTGGGGGAAGCGACGCACCGCGAAGATTTAGTGCAGCAGTCGCTTTACCGTCTGGAGCTGATGGATCCGAATAACCCGGATGTCGTTGCCGCCCGTTTTCGCTATCTGCTGCGTCAGGGGGATAATGCCGGAGCGCAGAAACAGCTCGACCGACTGTCGCAGTTAGCCCCGAGTTCCCACGCGTATCAGTCATCGCAAACCACCATGTTGCTCTCGACGCCTGAAGGGGTTGCGGCCCTGCAACAGGCGCGATTGCAGGCCACGACCGGACACGCCGAAGAAGCCGTTGCTGCTTACGATAAGTTGTTTAAAGGCAATCCGCCGAATGGTGACATGGCGCTGGAATACTGGAACACGGTAGCAAAAGTTCCCGCCCGGCGTAACGAAGCGATTACCCAGCTTAAAAAACTCAATGCCAGCAATCCTGGCAATACCGCGCTGCAAAATAATCTGGCGCAGCTGCTGTTTAGCAGCGACCGACGCGATGAAGGTTTTGCGGTCCTGGAACAGATGGCGAAATCCAGTTCCGGGCGTAATACCGCTTCGGACATCTGGTATTCCCAGATAAAAGATCTGCCGGTCAGCGATGCCAGCGTGAAGGCGCTGCAAAAGTACCTGACCCTCTTCAGCGATGGCGATAACGTCACCGCAGCGCGCGGTAAGTTAAACGAGCAGCAGCAACAGCTCGCCGATCCGGTATTACGCGCCCGGGCGCAGGCTCTGGCTGCGGTGGACGCCGGTCAGGGTAATCAGGCCGTTCGTGAACTTCAGCAGGCCGTGAGCGTAAACCACAGCGACAGCGAAGCCGTTGGCGCGCTGGGGCAGGCGTATTCCCAGCGGGGCGATCGTGCCAGCGCCGTGGCGCAGTTTAAAAAAGCGCTGGCAATGGATCCGCAAAGCAGCAGCAGCGATAAATGGCAAAGTCTGTTGACGATGAACAGCTACTGGCTGGCTATTCAGCAGGGTGACGCGGCGCTGGAAACGAACCGTCCTGACCAGGCTGAACGCTTCTATAAACAGGCGAGAAATATCGATAACACCGATAGCTATGCCGTGCTGGGGTTGGGTGATGTGGCGATGGCGCGTCAGGATTATCCTGCGGCTGAACGCTTCTATCAGCAAGCGCTACGGATGGATCGTGACAACAGCAACGCCGTACGCGGTCTGGCAAATATTTATCGTCAGCAGTCACCGGAGAAAGCCTCTGCGTTTATCGCGTCGCTTTCTGCCAGCCAGCGTCGCAGTATCGATGATATCGAACGTAGTCTGGAAAACGACCGTCTGGCACAGCAGGCAGAGACGCTGGAAAACCAGGGTAACTGGGCGCAGGCGGCAGAACTGCATCGCCGTCGTCTGGCGTTGGATCCGGGCAGCGTCTGGATTACGTATCGCCTGTCCCGCGATCTCTGGCAGGCCGGGCAACACCGCCAGGCAGATGCGCAGATGCGCGACCTGGTGCGGCAAAAACCGACCGATCCGGATCAGGTTTATGCCTACGGACTGTACCTTTCCGGCAACGATCAGGACCGGGCGGCGCTGGCGCATATTAACAGCCTGCCGCGCAGCCAGTGGAACGACAATATTCAGGAGCTGGTGGATCGGTTGCAAAGCAACCAGGTACTGGAAACGGCTAACCGTCTGCGTGACGGGGGGAAAGAACGTGACGCAGAAGCGATGCTGCGTCAGCAGCCGCCTTCCACACGAATTGACTTAACGCTGGCAGACTGGGCACAGCAGCGTCGTGACTACGCCGCCGCCCGTGCCGCGTATGAATCCGTCCTGGCTCGTGAACCGGCAAATGTGGATGCCATGCTGGGGCTAACCGAAGTTTCTCTTGCCCAGGGGGATAAACCCGCGGCACGTGCGCAGCTGGCAAAACTGCCCGCCCCGGCGGCGGGAGAAGTGCCGTCAATCAATACCCAGCGCCGGGTGGCGTTGGCGCAAATGCAGCTCGGCGATACCGCTGCGGCACAGCAGACATTTAACACCATAATCCCGCAGGCAAAATCACAACCGCCTTCAATGGAAAGCGCGATGGTGCTGCGCGATGCGGCGAAGTTCCAGGCGCAGGCGGGCGAACCGCAACAGGCACTGGAGACATATAAAGACGCGATGGTCGCCTCCGGCGTGACGCCAACGCGCCCGCAGGATAACGATACGTTCACCCGACTGACCCGGAACGATGAGACAGACGACTGGCTAAAACGCGGTGTGCGCAGCGATGCGGCGGACTTATACCGTCAGCAGGATCTGAACGTCACCCTGGAACATGATTACTGGGGCTCAAGCGGCACCGGTGGATATTCCGATCTGAAAGCGCACACCACCATGCTGCATGTGGATGCGCCGTACTCTGATGGCCGAATGTTCTTCCGTACCGATCTGGTCAATATGAACGTCGGCAGTTTCTCCGCCGACGAGAACGGCAAATGGGACAATAACTGGGGGACCTGCACACTGTATGACTGTAGCGGCAACCGCAGCCAGTCTGGTACCGGCGCGAGCGTGGCGGTTGGCTGGGAAAATGACACCTGGAGCTGGGATGTTGGTACCACGCCGATGGGCTTCAACGTGGTTGATGTGGTCGGCGGCGTGAGCTACAGCGATGATATCGGTCCGCTGGGTTATACGCTGAACGCCCACCGTCGGCCTGTCTCCAGCTCTTTGCTGGCTTTTGGTGGTCAGAAAGACGCGCCGAGCAACACCGGTAAGAAATGGGGCGGCGTGCGGGCAGACGGTGCCGGGATCGGCCTGAGCTATGATCAAGGTGAGGCAAACGGCGTCTGGGCGTCGCTCAGCGGCGATCGGCTCACCGGTAAGAATGTGCAAGACAACTGGCGTGTACGCTGGATGACCGGTTACTACTACAAGATCATCAACGAGAATAACCGTCGCGTCACCGTAGGTCTGAACAATATGATCTGGCACTACGACAAGGACCTGAGTGGTTATTCGCTGGGACAGGGCGGCTATTATAGCCCTCAGGAATATTTGTCGTTTGCCGTGCCGGTGATGTGGCGTCAGCGTACTGAGAACTGGTCATGGGAACTGGGCGGATCGGCTTCCTGGTCACATTCGCGGACAAAGACGATGCCGCGTTATCCATTGTTAAATCTCATTCCGTCGGATTATCGCGAGGCTGCGAGCGAGCAGACCAACGACGGCGGCAGCAGCCAGGGCTTCGGCTATACGGCGCGGGCGTTGATCGAGCGTCGGGTGACGTCGAATTGGTTTGTGGGAACCTCTGTTGATATTCAGGAAGCGAAAGATTACACCCCAAGTCATCTCCTGTTGTACGTGCGTTATTCCGCCGCCGGATGGCAGGGGGATATGGATCTGCCGCCGCAACCGCTGGTACCTTATGCCGACTGGTAAGTTTTCAGATAGCGCTTCTCTTAATTACGCGATGAATGTGTATACTCTGGCGGCTGTCTGGCATTTCCGGGGGAAGCAATTTGCGCGTTAGTCGTTCGTTAACAATTAAGCAGATGGCAATGGTTGCGGCTGTTGTCATGGTGTTCGTTTTTATTTTTTGCACCGTTTTGCTGTTTCATCTGGTGCAGCAGAACCGCTACAACACGGCTACGCAACTGGAAAGCATCGCCCGATCCGTCCGCGAACCTTTGTCGGCGGCAATCCTGAAGGCGGATATCCCCGACGCAGAGGCCATTCTTGCCAGCATTAAGCCCGCAGGCGTGGTCAGCCGCGCCGACGTGGTGCTGCCCAATCAATTCCAGGCGCTGCGGATGAGCTTTATTCCTGAGCGCCCGGTTCCGGTGATGGTAACCCGACTGTTTGAACTGCCGGTGCAAATCTCGTTACCGGTCTATTCCCTTGAACGTCCCGCAAACCCGCAGCCGCTGGCGTATCTGGTGCTACAGGCAGACTCATACCGCATGTATAAGTTTGTGATGAGTACGCTCTCAACGTTAGTGACCATTTACTTACTTTTATCGCTGATGCTGACGGTTGCGATCAGCTGGTGCGTTAACCGCCTGATTTTGCATCCATTGCGTAAAATTGCCCGCGAGTTGAATACTATCCCGCAGCAGGACCTGATTGGTCATCAGCTGGTGCTGCCGCGTCTTCATCAGGATGATGAGATTGGTATGCTGGTGCGAAGTTACAACCTTAACCAGCAGATGGTGCGGCGCTACAGCGAAGAACAGTCGGAAAACGCGATGCGCTTCCCCGTCTCCGATCTGCCGAATAAAACGTTCCTGATGGGGCTGCTGGAGCAGGTGATTGCTCGCCAGAAGACGACCGCGCTGATGATCGTCACTTGTGAAACCTTGCGCGATACCGCAGGTATACTGAAAGAGACGCAGCGGGAGATCCTGCTGCTGACGCTGGTTGAAAAGCTCAAATCGGCGCTGACGCCCAGAATGGTGCTGACCCAGGTGAGCGGATATGACTTTGCCATAATTGCTCACGGAGTCAAAGAGCCGTGGCACGCCATTACGCTAGGTCAGCAAGTACTCACTCTCATTAATGAGCGGTTGCCCATTCAGGGGATTCAACTGCGGCCAAGTTGTAGCATTGGGGTGGCGATGTTTTATGGCGATCTCAGTGCGGAACAATTGTACGGTCGCGCGGTTTCCGCCGCCTTTACCGCTCGTCGTAAAGGGAAAAACCAGATTCAGTTCTTTGATCCTGAGCAGATGGAAGCGGCTCAACGGCGGCTGACGGAAGAGAGCGACATCCTCACTGCCCTGGACAATCACCGCTTTGCTCTCTGGCTGCAACCGCAGGTGGATATGGTGAGTGGGAAAGTTCTCAGCGCGGAAGCGTTACTGCGTATGCAGCAGCCGGACGGCAGCTGGGAACTGCCGGAAGGACTGATCGAACGCATTGAATCCTGTGGCCTGATGGTGAACGTCGGGCATTGGGTGCTGGAAGAGTCCTGCCGCCAGCTCTCGGCCTGGCAGGAGCGCGGCATTATGCTGCCGCTGTCGGTGAACCTCTCTGCGCTCCAGCTGATGCATCCCAGTATGGTGTCGGACATGCTGGGGTTATTACACCGTTATCGCATTAAGCCTGGAACGTTGATTCTGGAAGTCACCGAAAGCCGACGGATTGACGATCCGCACGCCGCCGTGGCGATTTTACGCCCGTTACGTAACGCTGGCGTGCGTATTGCGCTGGATGATTTTGGTATGGGCTACTCGGGATTACGCCAGCTACAGCATATGAAATCGCTACCGGTGGACGTACTCAAAATCGACAAAATGTTTGTGGAAGGTCTGCCGGAAGACAACAGTATGATTTCAGCCATCGTCATGCTGGCGCGCAGCCTTAATTTGCAAATGATTGCTGAAGGGGTCGAGACGGAAGCGCAGCGTAAATGGCTGGAGCACGCTGAGGTTGAAATTGCTCAGGGCTTCCTTTTTGGCCGCGCGGTACCCTCCGATATGTTTGAGGAATGTTATCTGACCACGGCCTGACCTGAGGCTGGCCGGGTTGCCACTTTGAACCCGGTTGTGCTCGGATAAAACGTATCAAGTTATGCACATGTTTTGGCGCGATCCGAAGGGAAAGTGAAGCGAATCATTCTCATATACTTGCGGATTCGCGCCGGTTATTCCGCGCTGTCCGTTTTCAAACGGGTTGCAACAATGTGCGCCTGAAGGCAAAGCTCCAGTTAAAATAGTTATAAAAGGGCGCGCTTGTGCGAGTCAGCTCAAACTTTTTAACATTTTTGTTTCAATTATGATCCTGGTGCATTTCTGTCATGTTGTCTGGGTGTTATTTTAAGGCCGCAGGTTACATAAAACCTTACAAGACCTGTGGTTTTTACTTCAAGGACACCCTATGAAAACCTCTCTGTTCAAAAGCCTTTACTTTCAGGTCCTGACAGCAATTGCCATTGGTATTCTCCTTGGCCATTACTACCCTGAATTAGGCGCACAAATGAAACCGCTTGGCGACGCGTTCGTTAAGCTGATTAAGATGGTCATCGCCCCTGTCATCTTCTGTACTGTCGTGACCGGCATTGCAGGCATGGAAAGTATGAAAGCGGTAGGTCGCACGGGTGCGGTCGCGCTGCTTTATTTTGAAATTGTCAGTACGATTGCGCTGATCATTGGTCTCATCATCGTTAACGTGGTGCAACCGGGAGCCGGGATGAACGTCGATCCCGCAACGCTGGATGCAAAAGCGGTGGCGATCTACGCCGAACAGGCAAAAGACCAGGGGATCGTGGGCTTTCTGATGGATATCATCCCCGGCAGCGTCATTGGCGCATTTGCCAGCGGTAATATCCTGCAGGTTCTGCTGTTTGCCGTAATGTTTGGGTTTGCTCTGCATCGTCTGGGTAGCAAAGGCCAGCTGATCTTTAATGTCATCGAGAGCTTCTCTCAGGTTATTTTTGGCATCATCAACATGATCATGCGTCTGGCGCCAATCGGTGCGTTCGGCGCAATGGCGTTCACTATCGGTAAATACGGTGTGGGGACGCTGGTGCAGCTGGGGCAGTTGATTATCTGCTTCTACATCACCTGTATCGTGTTTGTGGTGGTGGTGCTTGGCTCTATCGCTCGCGTCACCGGCTTTAGCATCTTCAAGTTCATTCGCTATATTCGTGAAGAACTGCTGATTGTGCTGGGCACGTCCTCTTCCGAGTCTGCGCTGCCGCGTATGCTCGACAAAATGGAGAAGCTGGGTTGCCGGAAATCGGTTGTCGGGCTGGTGATCCCAACCGGATACTCGTTCAACCTTGATGGAACCTCCATTTATCTGACGATGGCGGCGGTATTTATCGCTCAGGCCACGAACAGCCATATGGATATCTTCCATCAGATAACGTTGCTGGTGGTGCTGCTGCTCTCCTCGAAAGGGGCCGCAGGGGTTACCGGAAGCGGCTTTATCGTGCTGGCGGCGACTATCTCCGCGGTGGGACATCTGCCGGTGGCGGGTCTGGCGTTAATCCTCGGTATTGACCGCTTTATGTCTGAGGCCCGTGCGCTGACCAACCTGGTCGGTAACGGCGTGGCGACGGTGGTTGTGGCTAAATGGGTTAAAGAACTGGACCACAAAAAGCTCGACGATGTGCTGAATAATCGTGCGTCGGATGGCAAAACGAACGAAATATCCTCTTAATTTCGACACTTATGCCCGTAGTCCCTTGTGGGGCTGCGGGCTCCTGCGCATAATTGACCCCTGTACCCGAATCACTTCGGGATTATTTCACTTCCTCCGTGACATTTTCATGTTCTTGTGGTCTATACACAAAATCGTTCATGATGCATCGGAGCGGCGGCCTGTCAGGGCGAGTTTCATGGATGAGATGAGTCATTCAGCAGCCAGCAAAGAGGCAGCTTGAAGGATGACGGGTATCACGCGAAGTGTTTTTAACGTCATATTCAGACAGGCCTTTCACAGGGTTGTCTTTTTATTACCAGGATTGTTGATCAGGGGTTCACATGCAGGGCACAAAAATTCGACTCTTAGCGGGCGGTTTGCTGATGATGGCCACCGCTGGCTATGTGCAGGCGGATGCGCTCCAGCCTGACCCGGCATGGCAACAGGGGACGCTGGCAAATGGTTTACAGTGGCAGGTTTTAGCCACCCCGCAGCGTCCCAGCGACCGTATTGAGGTCCGCCTGCTGGTAAATACCGGTTCGCTCGCCGAGAGCACGCAACAGAGCGGTTTCAGCCATGCGATCCCACGCATCGCGCTGACCCAGAGCGGCGGCCTTGAGGCCCCGCAAGCCCGTTCACTCTGGCAGCAGGGGGTCGACCCAAAACGTCCCATGCCGCCCGTTATCGTTTCTTATGATTCCACCCAGTACAATCTCAGCCTGCCAAACAGCCGTAACGACCTGCTCAAAGAGTCGCTCTCATATCTGGCCAATACGATGGGTAAGCTGACCATTACCCCAGAAACCGTCAACCACGCGTTGGGCAGTGAAGATATGGTCGCCACGCTGCCGGTGGATACTAAAGAGGGCTGGTGGCGCTATCGTCTGAAAGGCTCCGCGCTGTTGGGGCACGATCCCGCTGAACCGCTGAAACATCCGGTAGATGCGGCGAAAATTCATGATTTCTATCAGAAATGGTACACCCCGGATGCGATGACGCTGATTATCGTCGGCAACGTTGATGCCCGGTCAGTCGCCGATCAGATCAACAAAACTTTCGGGGAGCTGAAAGGCAAACGTGAAACGCCTGCGCCGGTGCCAACGCTCTCTCCGCTGCGTGCTGAAGCGGTGAGTATTATGACCGACATGGCGCGCCAGGACCGGCTCTCCATCATGTGGGATACGCCGTGGCAGCCGATTCGCGAATCTGCTGCGCTGTTACGCTACTGGCGAGCGGATTTAGCCCGCGAGGCGCTGTTCTGGCATATCCAGCAGGAGCTGAGTAAAAATAACGCCAAAGATATCGGCCTCGGCTTCGACTGCCGGGTGCTGTTTCTGCGCGCCCAGTGCGCGATCAATATTGATTCACCTAACGATAAGCTGAATGCGAACCTGAGTACGGTGGCGCGTGAGCTGGCGAAAGTCCGCGATAAAGGCCTGTCGGAAGAGGAATTTAACGCGCTGGTGGCGCAAAAAGATCTGGAGTTGCAGAAGCTGTTTGCGACCTACGCTCGTACGGACACCGATATTCTGATTAGCCAGCGTTTACGCTCGTTGCAGAATCAGGTTGTGGATATTGCGCCGGAGCAGTATCAGAAGCTGCGTCAGGATTTCCTTAGCAGTCTGACCGTTGAGATGCTGAATCAGGATTTGCGTCAGCAGTTATCGCACGACATGGCGCTGATTCTGCTACAGCCGAAAGGGGAGCCGGAATTTAACATGAAGGATCTGCAGGCCACGTGGGATCAAATCATGGCGCCGGTTACCGCCGCGGCAACGACTACCGATACGGATGATGTGCATCCGGAAGTGACGGATATCCCGGCAGCACAGTAGATGCAGGCCTGATAAGCGTAGCGCCATCAGGCCCGGCATTCTCGCCGGATGGCGGCGTCACCGCCTTATCCGGCCTGCTGTTGTCCAGATTAGTGCGGCATGGCATCGCGTGGGATAATGGCCCCGCGATGCTGAATAACCGTGCTGGCTGTCAGGTGACCGCGTCTGGCGGCATCGGCAGCGTTACCCTTCATTAAGCGAATAGCCAGATAGCCTGCGCTGAACGAGTCACCCGCTGCGGTGGTGTCGATCACTTTCTCTTTCGGCAGTTTCACCGCCGGTACGTCGATGAGTTCTTCGCCCTGAATGGAGACCAGGCAGGAGTCCGAACCGCGTTTCACCACCACTTCCTCCACGCCTGCCGCATGAGTGCGGGCAATGACTTCCGCAACCGGTTTTTCGCCCCACAGTGCGTCTTCATCATCCAGCGTCAGGAAAGCGATATCGGTGCACTGTAGCATCTGCTGATACACCTGCTGAGTTTCTTCTTTACTGGCCCACAGGCGCGGTCGGTAGTTGTTGTCGAAAATGACTTTTCCACCGTTAGCCCTGCATTCGCGCAGCAGAGACAGCAGTTTTTCACGGCTGGTTGGGCTTAAAATCGCCAGGCTGATCCCGCTCAGATACAGATAATCGAAAGTCGCCAGTTCTTCGCAAATGGCTGCAGACTGCTCGCTCTCCAGCCAGAATTTTGCGGCAGCCTCATTACGCCAGTAATAGAAGGTACGTTCGCCTGTGCTGTCGGTTTCGATGTAATAGAGACCCGGCAGACGGTTCTCCATACGCTGTATCAGATAGGTGTCGACGTTTTCGCCCTGCCATGAATCCAGCATCTGCTGGCTGAAACTGTCCGTGCCAAGCGCCGTGACGTAGTGAACGGATAACGCCGCAGAATCAACCTGGCGGGCGATATAAACGGAAGTATTCAGTGTGTCGCCACCGAATCCGCGCTGAACGTCAGCGCCTTTCTGTGACAGCTCAATCATGCATTCGCCAATCACGGCAATCTTTTTGGACATAGTCGTGAACCTGCTCAGATAAAAAAATTAGCGTTAGTGTGCGCTGTGGGTGTTTAGTGGTCAACTATATTAAAACATCGTTCCATTAATTTTTTGAGCCAGCACGCGTTCTGTGCTGATTTTTGCCGCAGTGTTTACGATTTTGCGCGTGGACGGATATAAAGTTCTCCGCACCAGCGCCGATAACCTCTGACGAGTCCGGGCGGCTACGCTCTCAGAGCCTGGACCATCAGGCTATTTTGCTTGCCATTATGAACCCGGGCAGTGCCCGTACAAAACCCGGCGTCTGCGGCATCCCGAAGGGTGAGCGTAGCGAATAATCCTCACGAACGACGTGTACGCTCCGGTGGCTACGCGCTGTCCGTACTGCCTGCGCCAGTTATGCCTGGTGGGCCAGGCGCTTAATCACAGGACATCTGAGATGATAAAGCCGGTTATCCAGCATCCAGGCAATCCCGATGCAAGTATTGAGAACTTGCAGGCGCGACGCTTTTGGTTGCAGTGTGAGCGTGCTTACACTCATCAACCCATTTACCAGACAAATGGTCGATTAATGGCCGTCGAACTGCTGACGGTGGTGACGCATCCTGATAACCCTTCCCGACGCATTGCCCCGGACCGCTATTTCGCCGAAGTCGCGGTGCGCCACCGTGTGAATGTGGTAAAAGAGCAACTGCAACTGCTGGAACAGAAAGCGGCGTTTTTTTGTCACCACAATCTGTTAGCGTCGGTGAATGTGGATGCTCCGACGCTGATTGCCATTCGCCAGCAGCCGGCGCTCCTGAAAATGATCGAACGTCTGCCCTGGCTGCGTTTTGAACTGGTCGAACATATTCGTCTGCCCAAAGAGTCCTCTTTTGCGTCGATGTGTGAATTCGGCCCGCTGTGGCTGGATGATTTTGGTACCGGAATGGCCAACTTTTCGGCGCTCAGCGAAGTCCGGTATGACTATATCAAGGTGGCGCGCGATCTGTTTGTGATGCTCCGACAGACGCCGGAAGGACGCACACTCTTCACCACGCTGTTGCAGTTAATGAACCGCTACTGCCGCGGTATCATTGTGGAAGGTGTGGAAACGCTGGAAGAGTGGCGCGATGTGCAAAATTCTCCCGCTTTTGCGGCGCAAGGCTATTTTTTGTCACGTCCGCTCCCTGTTGAAACCCTCGAAGAAGCGGTTTTGACTCTGTAAAACCGTATTTCCGTCTGACTGAACTATCCTTTAAGACAGGCAAAGGAAGACGTGAGGATGCAGAGTATGACCAGAGCAGGCAAAATAACCGCTGTTGTTTCAGGGACTTTCTTGTTGTTGATTGTGGTACTGGTTGTCCTGATTGCGACATTTGACTGGAACCGCCTCAAACCGACCATCAACCAGAAAGTCTCAACTGAGCTTAACCGGCCGTTCGCTATCCGTGGGGATCTCGGCGTGGTCTGGGAGCGTCAGAAGCAGGAAACCGGCTGGCGCAGTTGGGTTCCCTGGCCGCACGTTCACGCTGAAGACATCATCCTCGGCAATCCGCCGGATATCCCTGACGTCACCATGATCCATCTGCCCCGCGTCGAGGCCACGCTGGCACCGCTGGCGCTTCTCACTAAAACCGTCTGGTTACCGTGGATCAAGCTGGTGAAGCCTGATGCGCGGCTGATTAGACTGTCGGAAAAAAAGAATAACTGGACCTTTAATCTTGCGAGCGAGAAGGACAAAGATCCCAACGCGAAGCCATCGGACTGGTCGTTCCGGTTGGATAATATCCTCTTTGATCAGGGGCGAATCGCGATTGATGACAAGGTCAGCAAAGCGGATATTGAGATCCTGGTCGATCCGCTGGGTAAACCGCTACCGTTTAGCGAAGTCACGGGATCGAAGGGAAAAGACGATAAGGCCAACGTTGAAGACTATGTTTTTGGTCTGAAGGCAAAAGGTCGCTACAACGATGAGCCGCTCTCCGGTACTGGTAAAATGGGGGGGATGCTGGCGCTGCGTAGTGAAGGCGCGCCGTTCCCGGTGCAGGCGGATTTTCGCTCCGGCAACACCCGCGTGGCGTTCGCGGGTGTCGTGAACGATCCGATGAAAATGGGCGGTGTCGATCTCCAGCTCAAATTCTCCGGCGATTCGCTGGGCGAACTGTATGACCTGACCGGCGTACTGCTGCCGGATACGCCGCCATTTGAAACCGACGGTCGGCTGGTGGCGAAAATCGAACCGCAAAAATCGTCAGTCTTTGATTACCGCGGATTCAACGGGCGGATTGGCGACAGCGATATTCATGGTTCTCTGACCTATACCACAGGCAAACCACGGCCGAAACTTGAGGGCGACGTGGAGTCGCGACAGCTGCGGCTGGCGGATTTGGGACCGCTGATTGGCGTGGATTCAGGTAAAGGCGCGGAGAAGGCAAAGCGTTCTGAACAGAAGAAAGGCGAGAAGAGCGTTCAGCCTGCGGATAAAGTATTGCCTTACGATCGCTTTGAAACCGGCAAATGGGACGTGATGGACGCCGACGTGCGCTTCAAAGGCCGCCGGATTGAGCATGGCAGCAGCCTGCCAATCAGCGATCTCTCCACCCACATCACCCTGAAAAATGCTGATTTGCGCCTGCAACCGCTGAAGTTTGGTCTGGCAGGGGGCAGCATCGTCTCTGACATCCATCTGGAAGGAAACAAAAAGCCCATGCAGGGACGGGCGGATATTCAGGCTCGCCACCTGAAGCTCAAAGAGCTGATGCCGAATGTCGAACTGATGCAGAAAACGCTGGGTGAAATGAGCGGCGACGCTGAGTTTCGCGGAACGGGCAATTCGGTGGCGGCGCTATTGGGCAGCAGCAACGGCAACCTGAAACTGCTGATGAATGACGGACTGGTTAGCCGTAATCTGATGGAGATTGTCGGCCTGAACGTGGGCAATTACATCGTCGGGCAGATCTTTGGTGATGATGAGGTTCGGGTAAACTGTGCCGCCGCGAATCTGGATATCGTCAACGGCGTGGCGCGTCCACAAATATTCGCTTTTGATACCGAAAACGCGCTGATTAACGTCACGGGGACAGCAAGCTTTGCTTCTGAACGGCTCGATTTAACGATCGACCCGGAGAGTAGGGGGATCCGTATTATCACCCTGCGCTCGCCGCTGTACGTGCGTGGGACGTTTAAGAATCCCCAGGCGGGTGTGAAAGCCGGGCCGCTGATTGCGCGTGGGGCAGTGGCTGCCGCGCTGGCGACGTTAGTCACGCCCGCCGCCGCGCTGCTGGCGCTGATTTCGCCGTCAGAGGGTGACGCTAATCAGTGCCGGACGATTCTCTCGCAGATGAAGAAGTGATCGCTTTTGCCGGACAGGGCTGTGAACTGCGCTTATCCGGCCTGTTATGACATACCCCAGGCTGGATAAGGGCGCCATGCGCCGCCATCCGGCAAATAGCATCACAACGACTGGTGACGCGTTTCGTGAGTTAACAACAGCGCAATCAGCGTCAGTGTTGCCATTGACGCCAGGTAGATCCCTACCGCAGGCAGACCGTAGTTTCCCTGTAGCCAGGCGGCAATATAAGGGGCGACGGAAGCGCCGAGAATTGACGAAACGTTATACGAGAATGAGGCGCCCGTATAGCGTACTTCCGTCGGGAACAGCTCTGGCAGCAGCGCGCCCATAGGGCCAAAGGTCAGTCCCATCAGGCTCAGACCCAGCAGCAGGAAGGCAAATACCAGCACCGGATTGCCGGAGCCGAGCAGCGGTTTGAAAGCGAACAGGGCAAACAGAATAATCAGGATGGTGATGATGACCATGCTTTTGCGACGACCGAAAGCATCAGCCAGCAAACCGGCGACCGGTACCATCACACCGAAACCAATTACCGCCATCATCAGCATCCACAATACTTCATTACGCGGCAGACCCAGCCCGACGGGGGCGGCTGCGGTACTGAAGGTCATTGAGTAGACGGTCATGATATAAAACAGCGTGTAGGTCGCCAGCATGATAAAGGTGCCGAGGATCGTGACGCGCACATGTTTTGTCAGCAGGGTTCCCAGCGGGATTTTCACCTGCTTTTTCGCGGCGGCAACTTTGGCGAATACCGGCGTTTCGTGCAGAGAGACACGCACGTACAGACCGATAATCACCAGTACCGCAGAGAAAATAAATGGCACGCGCCATCCCCAGGTCATGAACTGTTCGTCGGTCAGCAGCCAGGAGAGCAGCAGAAACGTGCCGTTGGCAAAGAAGAAGCCAATCGGCGCGCCCAATTGTGGGAATGAACCATACAGCGCACGTTTACGCGGTGGCGCATTTTCGGTAGCCAGCAGCGCCGCGCCGCCCCACTCACCGCCAAGCCCCAGGCCCTGACCAAAACGTGCCAGCGCCAGCAGCAGGGGGGCGAAGATGCCAATGGTGGCGTAACCCGGCAGCAGACCAATAATGACCGTGGAGATCCCCATTGTGAGCAAAGAAGCAACCAGCGTCACTTTACGTCCCACGCGATCGCCAAAATGACCGAATAGCGCGGAGCCAATCGGGCGGGCGACAAAGGCGATGGCAAAGGTGGCGAGCGACTGTAGCGTGGCAGCGGCAGGATCACCTTGCGGGAAGAAAATATGTGGAAACACGATAACTGCGGCTGTCGCATAAATGTAGAAGTCGAAAAACTCAATGGCGGTACCAATGAGCGAGGCGACGAGGACTTTATTGCGGGAGTTTACCGGAGCGTGTTCCTGTTCGTTGTCGAGTGTGGTGGCGGTTGCTTGCATAATCATTTCTTATTTTTGGCGAACGAACGACCATATTACGCACAGCAAAAGTGATATTTCAATGTGTAACAAAGTGGGGCGGTGGGCAAAAAATGGGCAAAAAGGGGATAATTTTTAGGCCTGCAATTTCACTTCCATGAAATGCTTCACATAATTTAAAGGTTAGTGGATAACACTGGTTTTTGGTTAAATTAAAGTTACCAACTGGATTTATATGCTGAAATAAGTGCCGGAGGCGGATGCAAGCATCTAAACGCAGCGCCATCCGGCATCAAATGATGAATCAGCGGTGGGTTTTTCCCGGCATACGCGGGTCATCTTTGTATTCGGCGGTCGCGATCCAGGCCGCGCAGAACAGCGTCAGACGCGCAAAGAAGTAGAAGAATGCCATCAGGCCGAGTACAGAACCAAATGCCGCGCCGGAGGGGGATTTTACCAGCGTTGGCAGCGTGTATGTCATGACGATTTTAATCACCTCAAAGCCGATAGCAGCGATAAGCGTGCCGCGAATCAACGCTTTTTTACGGGGACGATGGCGGGGCAGTCGCCAGAAGATCCAGAAAAACAGCAGGTAATTGGCGAAAATTGAAATTGCCAGCCCAATCAGCCGCCAGGCGGGCTTCAACCATTCAATACTGTCGAGATAAAGAGCCGAGATAATCATCTGCTGCGCGGAGCCGGAAATGGAGGTTATCGACAGCGTCACG
This sequence comes from Citrobacter amalonaticus, assembly GCF_002918555.1. GTDB lineage: Bacteria > Pseudomonadota > Gammaproteobacteria > Enterobacterales > Enterobacteriaceae > Citrobacter_C > Citrobacter_C amalonaticus_A. The sequence goes on along the minus strand of NZ_PQMB01000005.1, from coordinate 241,824 downwards.
ATCAGCGCAATCAGCAGGCCAATCAACGAGATAAAATCGCGCAGGTACTTTATCCAGATTTTCTCTTTATCCTGCGCTGTACGCTCCCAGACGTCCCGTGACTGTGCGCGGATAGCCTCACGCAGATTTCCCATCCAGTTAATGCCCGAGTAAAGCGCCACCGCCAGCCCGACCAGGCCGACGGTGGTTCTCTGCTGAACGGCGGTATTGATGGTGCTTTTCAGCGTGGTGGCAAGCGTTGGATCGCTGACGTTTGTCAGAATTTTATTGAAGATATCCTGCAATAGCGTGGGATGCGACGCGAGGATAAAACCCGCTGCGGCGAAAGAAACCATCAGGATGGGAATCATCGACAGAAACGAAAAGTAGGTGATTGCCGCGCCGAACTGGTTGCCCAGACGATCGTTAAAGCGTTCGGCTGCGCGGATCAGGTGGGCAATTGCCGGCTGGCGCTGTACTTTTTGTGCCGTTGTGGTGACGCTTTTCAGCGCCTGCTCTGTTTTTCCACTTGCAGAACTTGTCGGTTCGATCGCCTCTGGCTTTTGAATCGGGTCATATTTCAGCTCCTGAACAGGGCGCTTTACATCATTTTCCTGCGTCATCAGGTCAATAGTCCTTCTTTTGTTAGCTCTCTGAAGTATAGCGTGTCAGTCCACATAATTTTTCATTACTCCCGTTAACCACTCCATAAACAGATGCACCCGCCGTGAGAGATTGCGGCGATGTGGGTAGAGTAAAGAAACCGGCATGGGGCTGGCACGATACTGCGGTAAGACTTCAATGAGGTCTCCGGCACGCAATGCGTCACGCACGCCCACGCGCGGTACCTGAATAATCCCCAGCCCCGCCAGACAGGCCGCGTGGTAGGTTTCAGTACTGTTTACCGTCAGCATACCGCCGGTTTTCACCCATTGAATGCCCTCTGGCGTGGCGATTTCGAACCCCTCCGGACGCGTTCCCAGGTTCAGAGAATAGTGCACCACCGCGTGCGAGGCGAGGTCATCAGGACTTTCCGGATAGCCGAACCGCGTCAGATATGTCGGGCTGGCGCAGTTAATGACGGATAATTTTCCCAGCGGACGGGCAATAAGCCCGGAGTCTTTGAGCGTACCGATGCGGACCACGCAGTCGAAGCCTTCTCGAATGATATCCACCAGCCGATCGCTGCTGCTCAGTTCCAGTTCAATCCCCGGATATTGCTGCAAAAAGGCGGGCAGGCGGGGGATGACCAGATTTTTCGCCACGGAAACCGGCATGTCTACACGCAGTTTTCCGCTGACGCTGGTGGGTTCATGTTGAAAAAGCCCGTCCAGTTCATCAAGGTTGCTCAACAGGTCTTTTGCCCTTTCGTAATAGACCATTCCGTCCTGCGTCAACTGTACCCGGCGCGTTGTGCGATGTAGCAACTGGATGCCGAGGTGGTTTTCCAGCGCCTGAATTTGACGCGATACGCTACCTTTAGGAAGGCCGAGTGTGTCGGCAGCGCGAGAGAAACTCTCCAGTTCTGCGACGCGTATGAACAACTGCATTGCGTGAATTTTATCCATCCTGATGGCCTGTTGTTGTTCAAAATGAAACAGTAATACGTAATTCACTATATTTAATGTTTTTCTATCACCTAATAAGCTCTTTCTCAATCTTCACAACACCTGAAATGAGGTTTCTTATGACGCAACGTATCGCATTAGTGACCGGCGGCAGCCGTGGACTCGGTAAAAGTGCCGCGCTTAAGCTGGCTGACAAAGGAACGGACATTATCTTCACATACCATAGCCAGCAGCAGGCGGCGCTGGATGTTGTGGCTGAAATTGAGCAAAAAGGCAGAAAAGCCGCGGCAATACAGCTGAATGTCAGCGAGGCTGCCAGCTTTGACACCTTTGCTCGTGAGGTAAAAACGCAGCTGAAAAACGTCTGGAATCGTGAGACGTTTGATTATTTAGTGAACAATGCGGGTATTGGCCTGTACGGTGCTTTTGCCGATACCTCTGAAGAGATGTTTGATGAATTAGTGAACATCCACTTTAAAGGGCCTTTCTTTCTGACTCAGCGCCTGCTGCCGCTGATTAAAAATGGCGGCAGGATCCTGAACGTCTCATCAGGATTGACGCGTTTTGCGCTGCCGGGTTATGCCGCCTATGCCTCAATGAAAGGAGCAATGGAAGTGCTGACACGCTACCAGGCGAAAGAGCTGGGGGAGCGGGGGATTTCAGTGAATATCATCGCACCCGGTGCGATTGAAACGGATTTTGGCGGCGGGAGACTACGTGATAACAAAGAGCTTAATGCCTACGTTGCTTCGCAAACGGCGTTAGGACGCGCAGGTTTACCGGATGATATTGGCGACGCTATTGCCGTGCTGCTCAGCGATGAATTAGCCTGGATGACCGCGCAGCGGATTGAGGTTTCCGGCGGAATGTTCCTCTGATATTCTGTTCAGCGGGTGAATATACCCGCTGAAGCTATATGGCCGGAGCGACAGGATCTAACAATTAATGCTGAATTTTATTCAGTAACAAATTTACGGGGAGGCAATGTTTCTTTTTTCTGACGCAAAGCGTAATCTTGGAAATAATATTAATTAAGCTTACCCTCTGTGTGAAATATAAGGATATTCTGAAATTATTGCTGATGAATTATACTGACATGTAATTTCGGTGCGCCAGATGTAACCATTCATATCTTTCATTTATTTCCTTCCCCAGGACAGGTAAAATGGCCACCGCCAAATGGCGAATTCTTATTTTACCTATCGGGTAATACCCTTCCACTACCTCAGTCTATTATTGTATCCAGGTGGAGAAACAGCAATGCAGATAGTAATGTTTGACAGGCAGTCAATATTTATTCATGGAATGAAAATCAGTTTACAGCAGCGAATTCCAGGAGTCAGTATTCGGGGTGTCAGTCAGGCAGATGAACTGTGGCAAAAACTGGAGGAAAATCCTGAAGCGCTGGTGATGCTGGATGGCGACATGGACGGTGAGTTCTGCCGCTGGTTACTGCAAAAAACAGTGCAACAGTTTTCGCAGGTAAAAGTTTTAATTACGGCGACAGACTGTAGTAAGAAATGGTTGCAGGAAATGACACAGTTGCGGGTTCTGGCAATTGTTCCGCGTGATTCCAGCGCTGAAACTTTTGCTCTGGCGCTCAATAGTCTGGCAATGGGGATGATGTTTTTACCGGGGCAATGGCTAAGCGCGCCGGATTCGGAACCTCGCAGTATAAAAGCATTAAGCGCGCGTCAGCGTGAAATTTTAACGATGCTTGCCGCAGGAGAGTCGAATAAAGAGATAGGCCGCGCGTTAAATATCAGTACAGGTACGGTGAAAGCACATCTGGAATCACTTTATCGACGTCTGGATGTTAAAAATCGCACACAGGCGGCAATGATGCTGAGCGACGCACATTAACTGACCTTATTTCACAGTCAGATGTATTCTGGCTGTGAAATAGAATCCACAGCCATAACAGGCGATGTTCCTGCACGTAAAAATGATTCATACCCGCGCTGAATATTCACGTTTTCAGCAGGCGTCGTTAGGGAATTCACGCTGACAGGCCATTCATTCCTCTTCGCCAGTCACCCGCTCTAAATGCCTGGTCGCTGCCAGCGTGCCGGATTTCTCTGTGTCCCGACGGCAGGCAGGGGCAAGCCCTCGCTCCGCATAAATTTCTCAATGTTTACGTAGCGGTCACTGTTATATCTTTATTTTTATATATCTTTAGTCAAGTAACACCTATAAAACAGATACTTAAGTCAAATTTTACGTCCTCCTGTGAGGCGTTTTGTCGATAGGGAAGGTGATGGCGATTAGCGTATTACAGACGACGAGCACGACATTTGAACATTGCCTGAGCGTCATCCGCCAGGCGTCAGTAGAAATTCTATTGTTGTTAAAGGTGCCTGTCTCTGAGGGAAAAGATCCTCGCTGGTTTCTGGAACAATTGGATCAGGCCCGGCTGAATCTTGGCGGCTGGAATGCCGTGGCGAAACGGCTGCATATGAATGATGCGCAGCTCAGTCAGTTCACGTTGCGGCTGCGGCATCTACAGCAATGTATACCGCAATATGATAACTGTCAGGACGTCAGTGAAAATCAACTTATTGCCGCCCTGCGTTTTGTTACCGCGCTGGAGGAACTGCGTCAGCATCAGCCCCTGCTGAATTATCACACTGAGGTAGAAGAGAGCGATAGCAGCCAGCAGCGTCGTGCCCAGCGCCAGCTTCGGACGATTGAACTGGTGCTGAAAGGGCTGGTGGCACAGGTATGGCCGAATAAACAAGCGCTGAATGGCTATTTAAAGCAGCATTTTGGCGTCGATCGTCTGCGAGCCTGGATCAAACAGGGAAACGGTCAGGATGCGCTGAGCGGAATGCGTTTTAGTGAACTGGCGCTGATGGTCGTCGATAAAAAGACGTTTGCCCGCCACTATGCCGCGATATTTGATGATGCTTCTGTGCTGACGCTGTTCGCCGAGCCGCGTACGACGCTGCGGCAGTTTCTGGATGATTGCCGACAGGCGCGCAACGTCGTGATTGCCAATGAACGACTTACAGAGGCGCAGCTGACGCTGTTGGCCTGTCAGTATCAGCACATTACGCGTCCGGTACAGCGTGCATTCGAACGAGGACGCACGCGAGTGAATCCTGCCTCGCTAATGGTTGTCGATGAGGAGCAGCTGGAACAGTATTGGGAAAGCGTGCGGCAAAAAGATCGCCTGACGGGCGGTGATCCCCTGGAGATTGGGGAAACCATTGATCCGCCGCGTAAGCATCCTCAGCGCACCGCTGAGGAGCGAGAGCAACTGATCTCTGGCGCGCTTTGGGGGGCCGTTGGCGTACTGGTTTTGGTGGTGCTGGGAGGGGGTTTTTGGTTATTCAGCACGCAGGGTCCGGCACCGGCACAGCGTATTGAAATCATACAGAATGAACCTAAACGTGAAGCTCCCTCCGCGCGGGAAACGGTGACGCATATGGGGATTACCTGGGATACGTTTAGCCTGCGTGCGGCAATCGACAGAAACGATACTCGCGTGACAGCACTGTTTTTACAAGGTGGAATGAACTGGCAGCTGGCGTGGACCGAACAGGCATTTGCTCTGGGAAATGTCGACGTCCTGCAACTGCTGCTGCGCTACCCCTCGCAGATGGATGAACCCAAACCCTGCCGACGGTTTATCAATACCCTGGGTTATGCCATGTTAAACGGGGCGAAGCTGACCGCCGAGCATAAAGCGTATCTGCAGCGTTTTTGCACGGTGCCCGCTGTCGTCACGCGCCAACAGTATGATGCTGAACAGGCAAGACTGCGCGCCCGCGCCGAACCCAGCGCGGACAACAAGAAATGGCAGAAGATCCAGGCCGAGATTTATGACGAGATTCACGGGTAGCAGGGGGCGCTATGGCTCCCCGTATAACCCAATCAAACGACGGACCACGCCGTTGGTCCAGCCAAAACCATCCTGTAGCGGGTATTCCCCGCCGCCGCCTTCACGCGCCGTGCCGCCCGCAATATGGTACTTCTCAATCAGCTTATGATGCTGTTGATAAAATTGGTTCACGGTTTGCAGCCAGCTATGCGCGATTTCATCACCAAGGGGATCATCGCCGTACATTTTAAAGCCCTGTATGGCCATCCACTGTAATGGCGCCCAGCCATTAGGTTTATCCCACTGTTCACCGGTTTCGTATTCGGTCGCCATAATGCCGCCGGGCGTCAGGAGGCGGTTGCGTACCGTATCGCCCAGGCGGTCAGCCTGTTCATGGGTCGCCATGCCAACGTACAGAGGAACAATACTGGCGGCAGAAAACAGCGCCATTTGCTCGCGTCGCCAGTCGTAATCGCGATAGCCGCCATTTTCCTCATCCCACAGATACCGGTTTACCGCCGCGCGGCGATCGCTGGCCTTCTGGCGAAACAGCGCTTCAGTCTCCCGTTCGCCTTTCAGCCCGGAAATGTTGGCGATAACGCTCTCCAGCTTGAATAAAAAAGCGTTGAGATCGACGGGAATAAACTGAGTCGTACGGATACTGGCCAGGCGTCCGGCATCCCGCAGCCAGCGGGAGGAGTAATCCCAGCCGGAAGCCGCCCCCGCACGCAGATCGCGATATACCTCATTGGGCGGTCGGCCAGAATGTCTGGCGGTTTCGACATCCTCCAGCCAGGATTCGTCGCGTGGGGTGTCGCGATCGTCCCAGTAGCGGTTAAGCAGCGAACCGTCCGGCATTCTCACCACGTGACGATAGGCCTGATTGAGTACTAATGATTCTGCGCCATCCATCCAGAAGGCGTACTCCAGCTTCAGATGTTCCAGATAACGCCGCGCGCCGCGAACGCCATCTTCTTCGAACAGTTCGACCATCAGGGCAAACACTGGCGGCTGCGAGCGGCTCAGGTAATAGGTGCGGTTCCCGTTGGGAATATGCCCGTAGTTCTCAATCATCCAGGCAAAGTTATCCGCCATACACTTCAGCAGGTCTTCGCGACCGCTTTCCGCCAGCCCCAGCATGGTAAAATAAGAGTCCCAGTAGTAGGTTTCGCTAAAGCGACCGCCGGGCACGATGTAGGATTGCGGGAGCGCCAGCAGAGAAGACCAGGGTATATGGTCCTGTGGTTCACGCGTCAGAACAGGCCAGAGCTTGTCGATATGCTCTTTGAGTGAGTTCTCCGGATCGGAGACATATTCGCTGAAACGGGTCTCCGGTAACCAGAAGTGGTTTTCAACAAACTCACGCAGGCTGAAATCACGGTGACGTCTGACTTTACGGTAGCGAATCAGGATATCCAGCGGATCCATTTTTGGCGCGCAGTCCGGAAAGGTCTTGCTGTCGGGAAAGATTCTTGCGGATTGCACATGTTCGAACAGTTCGAGATAGCGATCGGCAGGGGTCAGGGCGTCGGAGGCGGGGAGCCCCTCAATCATCTCGGGTTCCGGTTCTGCCTCGATCATTTCATCCAGCTTTAACTCGCGCGGATCCGTTTCATACATCAGATCGATATCGATCGTGATTTCGTCGGACGGGACGTGTTGTTGTTTCTGGTTGAGCATAATGAGAAGAACCTCCGGATTGCGTCGTAAATGATACGGGTGTTGCCCGGCTGTCTTTTAAGCGTAGACATTCGCTTCGATGCGTGCGGTGCAAAGCGTGCGATAGATCACGTTTTCAGGATGAAAAAAAATAACGGTAACCCTATATCTGTATGAAATAAAACCATATTCCTCAAAACCCTCTATATCAGAATAAGTTCAATTTCAGAATATTCGATGGCAACGAATGATGAACAATGGAGAGAAAAACCCTACCTATAATAGGGACAGGCTATTCTAACGATAGCCACCGCCCATGTAATTGATTGATACTTATCAAATTGATATCCCTCTTATTTCCTATCATGGCAAGGTCTCCAAAGACATCCGCAAATTTCTTTATTTTCTGGGTCACAATAACTCACAACGGTGAGGGTAAAATAATGAAAATCATTACCCGTATTACCGCGATAGCCATAGCTGGTATCGTGATTTGCTATTTTGGACTATCCGGTTACGTCTGGTATCACGATAAACAACGAAGTACAGAAGCCTCTGTGCAGTCCTCAAAACTGGAAGAAAACAATAAAGTACTGGGTTTTTTACGCGAGAAAGGATGCGATTATTGTCACACGCCTTCAGCAGAATTACCTTTCTATGCCTCATTTCCCATCGCGAAACAGTTGATGAATTATGATATTCAACTGGGCTATAAATCCTTCAATCTTGAAGCTGTACGTGCTGCATTAGTGGCGGATGAATCCGTTTCACAAAGCGATCTCAATAAAATTGAATGGGTAATGCAGTATGAAACTATGCCACCGATGCGTTATACCGCGCTGCACTGGGCTGGCAAGGTTAGCGACGCGGAGCGAGAGGAGATTCTTGGCTGGATAGCGAAGCAGCGCGAGAAGTATTACGCCAGCAGCGACACTGCCACTCAGCATCGCAACGAACCTGTACAGCCTATTCCGACCTCGCTGCCGACCGATGCGCAAAAAGTGGCGCTTGGATTCACTCTGTATCACGACCCGCGTCTGTCCGGTGACAGCACTATCTCCTGTGCCCATTGTCATGCGCTGAATGCCGGTGGCGTCGACGGCAGAAAAACCTCCATTGGTGTCGGGGGAGCCGTAGGGCCGATCAATGCGCCAACGGTGTTTAACTCGGTCTTTAACGTTGAACAATTCTGGGATGGTCGTGCGGCAACATTGCAGGCGCAGGCTGGGGGGCCACCGTTGAACCCAATTGAAATGGCCTCGAAATCCTGGGATGAAATTATTGCCAAACTTGATAAGGATCCGGTGCTGAAAGCGCAGTTCCAGGCAGTGTATCCACAGGGCTTCAGCGGTGAGAATATTACCGATGCGATTGCTGAGTTTGAGAAGACGCTGATCACCCCAAATTCCGCATTCGATAACTGGTTGCGTGGTGATGAGAATGCGCTGACTGCACAGCAGAAACATGGTTATCAGCTGTTTAAAGACAATAAGTGCGCCACCTGTCACGGCGGTATTATTCTGGGCGGGCGTTCCTTTGAACCGCTGGGGCTGAAAAAGGACTTTAATTTTGGCGAAGTGACCGCTGCGGATATTGGTCGTATGAACGTGACCAATGAAGCTCGCGATAAATTACGTCAAAAGGTTCCAGGACTGCGTAACGTCGCGCTCACCGCGCCTTACTTCCACCGTGGGGATGTCCCGACGCTGGATGGTGCGGTTAAACTGATGCTGCGTTATCAGGTGGGTCAAGACCTGCCACAGAAGGATATCGATGATATTGTCGCGTTCCTCGAAAGCCTGAACGGAGTGTATACGCCGTATATGCAGGACAAATAACCTTCACTCAGGTCCAGATTCGGACGTAAAAAAACCGACTTCGCGTCGGTTTTTTTACGTCCCAGCCCGGGTGGGTTGCTCTGGCTGGAGTGAGAACACCATCATCTAACACTTAAATACTATTATCTGGCTGGCGGTGTAACTGAAGAATGCTGTATATTTATCCAGTTGTCTCTGAAATGTTTTCACTCTGGAAACGCACATAAACACTTACCTAAGCCCTGGCCAGCCAGCACAGATAGCACCAGGTGGTGAACTCCATTCGGGTCTGGCCGGATTTCCATTTGCGGACGGTGCGTTGTCCACATCCCGCTCTCGCCCGGGCATAGCGTTTCCCGGTTAAATGTCTTCCGGTCAATCAGATCCTGAATCTGACGGGCATTATTATCCTTCATACAGAGCTAACCTTTCTGATCAAGACGGCAGCTGACGCTGTACACAATAAGCTCGCCGCCGCACATGATCAAATACCCTGAGTTCACATCCTTTACCTGAAGGCAGCCTAATGTACGGCGCAAATCAGATAGGGCCCGGCATTATTGGCAATCAGCATATCGCCGCTCGGCATTTCACGGATCCCGATAATGCGGTACGCCCCCTGCAGTATCGGACCGAGGTAGGTTCGCTCCAGGTTTTCCGGGACGGTATCGCTGCCGGCGCGGGTGGCGTTCACGACCCGCAGACTGTAGTCGCTGGTGCCAGTACGGGTATAGGCATACACAATGGTCCGGTTCAGCACATGCCGGGTATCGCCGGTAGTGAAATAACCCGACAGATGGACAACCGCTTTGCCCCGGTATGAGAATGTCATGCTCTGGGTAAAATTCAGCGCCACCGTATTATTGATATTGGAAGCAAAGGATGCGGTCGACGATGAACAGGTAAAACTGAGGTTATGCAGGGAGAGCCAGTAACCGGATAATAAAAAGATAACCAGTAATACACAACCTGCCACCGAATAAAAAAGGTGCTGTTTTTTCATCAGCGTATCCACGTGTAGTAATAAATGTTCTGGCAGGTACCGCGGTCGTCATGCCATTCGATACAACGGCTGAACATAATACGGGCCCGCTTATGCAGGTGCAGCGTTTCCTGGGCATAAATATAAAATGCCGTGGTCTCCGTGCAAATCTGATTATTCATTTCCAGTGCTTTTCTGGCGACGTCAAAATTTGACGCATCGGCAACATCATTTTTGATCCCAGAAATATCATAAACCGGACACCCTTTCAGTACACCTATTTTACGCGGAGTAACTTTCGCCGGACTGGTAGAGAATAAAAACATTCCGAAGAAAACCAGTGACAGAACAACGAAAGCGACAATAACTTTCGGCAGATATGACCACCAGTGATGCACGACCGTATTCAAGGTGACACTGTTCTCCTTGCTGAAGTAATATCCTGAGCGGGGAACAGTGACAATGACTTCTTTATTTCCGAGATAATGTGCAAAGATTTTTCTCAGCAGGCTGATATACTGCGTCAGCGTATTGGAGGAGGAGGCAATTCCTTCTTTTTCCCAAATCTCGTCAAACAGCATATCGCGGGTCACCAGTTGACCATGATGTTGCACGAGGTGCAATAAGATCTTATTGGCAATCGTAGTCAGGGTTACCGCATCCCCCATCTTTTCACCCGTTCGCCGCAAGGTGCCATTCAGGGAGTCGTAAATAACCACCCCATCAATCAGGTAAACCATCGCTCGTCTCCTTATTCTGAGCATCTGTACATGATAGATCTTTCCGTTCGCGGATGATGGCGGGAAGATTCTCAGTACAATATATAGAATATTAATCTATATTTAACATATAAGACGATATCAACAACCATATAACAGCATGTCAATGGATTATGATATTGTTAAGTGGGGATTTATCTGAATACTGGGTCTATCAACCCGGATGGCATCCTGTCGCTCCGGACCGTTGCAGGACATGAACACAGACATGAAAAAGATAATTTCGCCAGTGACACACCGTCTGCATCACGGCATCGAACACTATCGCCTGGAGCCGCTTATTGATTTATCCCGTAACCGCATTGTCGGCTACGAGGTATTAAGCAAGCTGAAGTTTGATGTGAATGTGGAACAGTGGTTTGCACGCCTCTCCGGCCGTCAGCAGATTGACCTGCTGTTAGCACAGATAAGCTGCGTCAGCGAATCCGTGGCGGATACCTGTTTTTATAATTTATCCGTAGATGGCTTTCTGTGTCTCACATCAGCCGATATTGAAGAGATTGCGCGCTTTACGAATATCTGCCTGGAGGTTGCCGACTCTTCAGCACTGAAATTACTTAACAGTAAAAAACAATACCTCTTTTTTAAAAACACCCGGGACCTGCAAACTCTCGGCATAAAAATCTGGGTGGATGACTTCTGCCTTGACGATTTAATCAGTCTGCCAGCTTATCACGGAAAATTTGATGGGGTCAAAATTGACCGTAAAGAAATCAGGGCCCCCCATCTCGGCGACGTTATTCATATTGTAAAAAAGATGCTCGGTGATATTCCGGTACTGATAGAGGGCGTGGAGTCAGAAAGCGATCTTTATAAAGGCATGTGCTCCGGGGCAAATCTTGCTCAGGGCTATTACTGGAATGATAGTAATCACACCTCCACCTGAGTATCACATTATTTAGTTCATTTATTCATTCATTTAATTTAACCACTTCGCGTTAATGCGAAATAACCCTGGAAGAATTATGAAAGAATTCAAGCTGAAACCGCTGTATTTTATGATGCTGGCTGTTATTTCCGTGCCATCAACGAGTCTGGCCGCAGATATTTCCGCCGATGAAACCCGGACAATCCTGTCTGATAAAAAGGTGGCCGACAGCACGCTGACCAACGGCATGACCGTGCAGACCGGGAAAGCCCATTCCCTGACCACCGAGGCCGGAACCTTCTCCTCTCCTATTACACGGAAAAGAACGTGACGTATCGAATTGAAACCCGGAATAATTACCTGCGTGTTGCGCTGGAAAACCTGCTGCCAAGGCTTCGCAATGAACCGGAGATCTGTATTATCGACCTCGCCTCATTTCATTCGCTCAGGGCGATCAGTACATGCATCAATAAATATAGTATGACGTACAGATATATTTTCATTGCCGATGAGGGGATTTACTCCCGGTTATTATCCCCTATAGTTTCGCTGAAAAATAGAATGTCGGTCATAAAATACTATGAAGCTATTCGCCATTGTCCGGGAGTAACGTATGAAATGGTGAAACGCCGCCTTGAACGGCATAAAAGTATGGCCGGTTATTCCCACAAAGATATGACGACGGTATACAGCCTGTTAATAAATAATTCGATAATTAGTGCGGCCAGACATATTGGGATCCGGCCTAAACTTTTTTATCGGCGTGTCGACAAACTGGTTAAGAAACTCAATATGGTCAACCGACTGCAGACGCACTGTTATTTCAGGAGAGAATTTTGTCCGGACGCAATACAGTATATGATTAATGAACTTGTGAGGCAGTCAATCCGTCGTTAGTTAATAGCACCGGCATTATAATAAGTCCAGAGTGTTATTACTCAGATTTTGTAAAAGCAGAGAAGTAAAATCATCATGAACAAAGACACTAAACAAGCACCTCAAAAATGGCTGGACAGGTTCTCGTTGTTTGAGAAATATGGTTCACCTTCCTCTCCCGAGTATCAGAATGCTCTGTACAGCGTGGGGTTCACCGAGCGAACCCGCTATAGCTATAATTTCCTGGCATTCCTCTTTGGTATTGTTTATTTCTGCGCATTAGGTCTGTGGAGAAAAACATTATCGTTATTCGGCATTCTGCTGGGCCTTTCATATATGTACAGTTCAATTGCCAGTCATGCATATTATCTGAAAATCAATTTAATATGTAAATGGCTAAGAAACACCGGCAATTATTTAACATTACATTTCTGGATATAAATTATGAAAAAGACTGTACTGGCAGTATGTGTTGCCATGGCTGTAGCCCCGTGCGTATTTGCAGCGGAAAATGAAATCACACGCGCAGATGAAATTAAAACCGAGCAACGTTGTGAGGCCGGTCTAATGTTATCTGATGATGAGCTTCTGGCTGGTGATTGTCAGAAGGATATGCCTGATGAGCAGCTGGCTTCTCTGGTTGCCAGCGCCTCCCTGATGGCGGCGGCGATTGCCGGGGCTGTACATACTATCTCTGATTCAGACAGCAGCAGTTCTGGTAAGGGCAACGGCGACGGCGGCGAGAATCCTGGCGGCGGTGAGAATCCTGGCGGCGGTGAGAATCCTGGCGGCGGCGAGAATCCTGGCGGTGGCGAGAATCCTGGCGGCGGCGAGAATCCTGGCGGTGGTGAGAATCCTGGCGGCGGCGAGAATCCTGGCGGCGGTGAGAATCCTGGCGGTGGTGAGAATCCTGGCGGCGGTGAGAATCCTGGCGGCGGTGAGACCCCAGGCGGCGGTGATGAAGTCGTGATTGACGAAGATATCAGCGCGGAGGGAGGAGACGGTCCGGGTAAAACGATAACCGGTGACGAAAAAGACGTCACCATCAGTGGCAATGTTAATGTTAATGAGGGTGGCACGGGTATTGTAGTGGACGGCAACAACAATCATGTGGTCAGCGAAGGGGATACCAGTGTTTCCGGTGAAGGTTCCCTGGGCCTGAATGTTACCGGGGATGGTAATGCCGTGGATGTTGACGGAAACGTAAACGCCACTGGCGGGGGCACCGGTATACTGGTAGATGGTGACGGCAACAGTCTCACCAGTAATGGCGACACGAATGCCTCTGGCAATGGAACGACAGGGGTTGAACTCAATGGTGACAACAGCACCACAACCCTCAACGGCAGCCTGACCGTGCGTGAAGGCGCAACCGGGGTGGCGGTCAGCGGCAATAATGCCGTTATGACCAATAACGGTAATATTGACGTGGCAGATAAGAATTCCACGGGTATCACTGTCTCTGGTAACAATGCTTCATTCACAAACACCGGCGATATTTACGTCACGGACAATGGTACCGGCATGCTGATGAGTGGCGAGGCTGTTAAGGCTGTGCTTGACGGTAACCTGATGGTGGATGCGGGGAAATCGCGTAATCCTGCGACCGGGGTGAGCATCACTTCGGACAACACCTCTCTGTTAGTCAGTGGAGATGTTCGGGTTAAGGATACCCAGGACAACATTGGCAAAACCAGACCTTCGTTAACAGGTATCCAGCTTGATGGAAACGGCGGTACGGTCATTATTGAAGGAACGCTTGGTCTGGAGTATTACGGGAGTCTGGCCAGTGCGCCTGGTACGGGGAATTATGAACAAACATATCTTCTCGCAATGGCGGTTAATGGTGACAATAACACAATTGCAGTTAAGGATGGTCTGGATTATCGCTATTTCCGTGAGCCCGGCACCTCACAGGGAAGCACGCAACACCATCAAAACGCCAATCTGATCGCCCTGCAAGGAAAAAATAATACCATCAGCATTTCTGGTGAATCCACTGTGGATGTGAAAGGGGGGATGATTAGGTCTGTTATTTCTGTTTCAGGTACAGACAATACCGTGTGGCTGGATGAGTCGTCACGATTAAACATCGTCCGATATGACGATACGATGGCTAACAATACTACATCAATCAGCGGATTAATATATCTTACCGGAAACAGAGCTACATTAATAAATGATGGCATAATTACAGCTTCAGAAAATTCACGAATTATCTCTTCGCATACCAACGGCGGGACAATAATCAATAATGGAACTATTACCCTGGAGGCTAATCCGGATGCCACAAAAGCCAATACATATGTATATATAGTAATGAGTGACCTGGCGAAAGAGGGATCTGCAGTATTAAATTCATCAAGTGGCGTAATCAATATTTCATCAGCGCTTACTTCTGAGAAACAAACAACTCAATATGTAGATGAGGCAAGACTTACTGCAGGTAATTATGAGAATACCCAGTATGGACTATATACCTATAGAGGCTATGCTGAAAACCAGGGTGAGATGAACCTTAATGGTACCTCCATTTTTGGCATTTCCTCGCTTGAAGGAACGGTTTTAAACAGCGGTACCATTAATCTTGATGCCATGCGTCTGGAAACTGACGCTGACAACAACCTGACGGGCAACAAAACCGTCTGGAGTGACGTAACAAATACGCTGCGTGGCAGCGCAGTCAGCGTAGGATTCAACGGCTCTCATGATATCAAACAGGGCGGTATAGGCATAAATACCGGCACCATCAACGTGAATAACGCTGGCTTTGGTATGGTCGCCTATCGGGGCGGTACCGTAATTAATGAAGGCACCATCAATCTCACGGCTGACGATGAGCTGGCTGATGGTATGTTTGCTATGGCAGCAGTCGGTAGCAATGCAATGGCTGTCAATGGTATGAACGGCGTCATTAATATCAACACCGACCTCGGCAATGCTTTTTACACGGAAAATGGCGGTACTGTCATCAACAACGGGATGGTTAACCTCAACGGCGGCAACATTAATTCCGGCGATGCCGGTTGGGGTGAGGGAGTAAATGAATTCTCTGGTACTGCTGTGGGTGACAGTATCCTTTCGGCATCGGGCGAAAATAAAACCTATACGGATGAGACTGGAAAAGGGCTCTTTTTCTACGGAAATAGCGTGACTTCAGAAGGGCTGGTTACATTTGACGCAAAAGCCCAGTTCAGGGGGAACCTGGTTAATAGTGGTACGCTTCAGGGAAGTTCTATTACTTTAGCAGGCAGTGGCAATTTGTATAATTCCGGCACCATCATTGGAAACGTAACCGGAAACATGGCTAGTAACATCGTGAATACGGGAACAATCATTGCGGATAAAAACGGTGCTGCCGCTGTAAGTAGCCGCTTCGGGCTGTATAACCAGGAAGGCGGGCTCATCACCAATTCATCTCAGGCAACAGGAACCAGCAGCTACCTGATTAACTACTCGAGCAACTACCTTCAGAATTTTCTGGTCAATAGTGGGAATATTGAAGCGAAAAACGGATATGGTGCAGTCACTATGACCAATGCCTCCAACTCCACCAGTAATCCGACATGGCTATATAACACGGAGACCGGGCGTATTTCAGGCTCCGACCTGGCCAGCGGTCACTCCCTGATAAAACTCGGCAACGGTTACAGTTTCCACAATGCAGGGGAGATCTCCTTCACGGGATCCGGTAGCAACGGTATCTCGATGAATACCTCTTCCCATACAAGCTATGTGGTGAATGACGGGGTTATCAACGTGGGCACCGAAGAGGGCAAAAATAACGGTACTAACGGCACGAAACTGGTGGGGGTTCGTACTAACAAGTCGTCTAATGTGGTTTATAACAACGCAGGCGGTGTCATTAACGTCTGGGCCGATAATTCGTATGTCTTTGTTGCGACGACGGATGCAAGTAAAACGAAAGTGGTGAATAACGGCACCGTCAATTTACTCTGCGATACCGGTTGCCGAATCAATGGATCCAGCAATCTGGTTATCACCTCTGGCGGCGACTACACCAGCACGGGAAAACCCGGTACGGCACCATCACCCAGCAGTAACCTGCTGACTGACTACGTCATCGGCACCAATGCGGATGGCAGCGCAGGCAAGCTTTCTGCAAACCAGATCACCGTTGGCAATAATGTTGCCATAGACACCGGTTTCACCGCCGGCATATCTGACCGCGAGGTGACTTTCACGGATGTGCTGAGCTCTGCTGGCGAAATAACCGGGAAAGAAAACATCGCATCTTCAAGTGTCGTCTGGAACGCCGAGGCATCGCAGAATGCTTCGGGCAATGTTGATGTGACCATGACGAAGAACGATTACGCCGACGTCGCTACGGATAAGTCAGTCGGCAGCATCGCGGCCGCTCTGGATAAAGGCTATACCAGCAACAGCCTGTACAGCAGCCTGAACGTTAGCTCGGCCTCTGAGCTGGATAAAGCTCTGAAGCAGGTCTCAGGCGCTCAGGCGAAGAGCCTGAACCGTGAAGCCCGAGTGCTGGGCCAGCGCTTCAACATGCTGGCTGAGACCGCTCCTGTGACCACGGAAGGTGGTCTGTCGATGAATCTGGTGGCGAAGGGCGACAAACGTGCCGAGATGGATAACAAGGTCACCTACGACATGATGGCCCTGCGTCAGATCTTCGATACGAGTGCGGGTGAGTTCAGTGCCTCATACGGGATGGCCCGTTTGAGCGGCAAAGGTGGTAACAAAGGCAATCGTGCCGGGGATAACGGCCTGACCGGGGGGTACAGCCAGTTCTTCGGTCTGGGCCACAGCCTGGCGCTGGGAGAAGACAGCCGCTGGGATAACAGCCTGCGCTATGACCTGCACAGCCTGAAAAGCAGCCGTAACATCAGCTTTGAAGGCACCAGTCGTGTGGCCCGCGCCAGTGGTCGTCAGCAGCATCTGGAGTTCCGCTCAGAGGGTGTCAAAAATATGGAGATGGCTGAAGGTCTGACCGTTTCACCGTTTGCTGGAGCCAAAATGCGCCACCACATTACCGATAGCTATCAGGAGCACGGGGCAGGTGACTTTAACCTGAAAACGAACAGCTACAGCGAAACGAGTGTCGATGCGGTGGCCGGTATGCGTCTGAACTATGCTGGCAAAGATGGCTGGGATGTACAGGCCACGCTGGAAGCCGGTCCAAACCTGGGCTTCAGCCAGAGCATGCGTAAAGCCAGTCTGCAGGGTGTACAGGGTCAGCAGTTCGCTATCAGTGACGGTAAACGTGGCGGCGGTTTGAACAACCAGGCCATGGTCAGCGCAAATTACAACAGCGGTGACAACGGTTTTGCCGTCAATGCCTATCAGTGGAAGGAAGACGGTGCCGCGGATAAAGGCATAAGTCTGAATTTCAGCCGCAGCTTCAGATAAAACCACATCTTAACGAGGCGGGGCCGTAGCGGCCCCGGTAACCAATTAATGAAATCAACAGGATTATGGGTCTGTCTGGCAGCCGGGACGCTGCTCACTGTGTTGCTGACGGGCTGTGATAACGGAGACAAAAATAAAATGGGAAATTCAGTTCGCTTTGTGGATACACAGCAGGTACTGCTCATGTCCGGGCTGGGAGAGCAGGAGGCCATTCATCTAAAGGCCGTAGGGGAAAGGCTGCGCGAAGGTATGGTACTGGCGCAGTCCCGCTATGCCACGATGGACGATGCGGCGCGTCGTCAGGCAGAACTCTCTGACAGGCAGGTGCTCGATATGCAGTGGCGTGCCGAACAGCAGGCCGCACATAAAATCGTCAGTGATGCTGTGCTGAAAATGGTCGGGCTCTGGCAGAAAAAGAATGGTGTCGATGCCGTACTGCCCAGAGAGCATGCTCTGGCCGTTTCCGTCAGCGTGGACATTACGGCAGAGATTGCGAAGGAACTGAAAAATGAAAAGCTCATCTTTGGGCAGCTACCGAAGATAAATCTCAGGGACGAAAACAGTAAAAAAACGGATGAAGCAGATATGCCTGCCGGGTAGCCTGTCAGTTTCCGCGAACGCATCCAGGAAGCCCTTCAGATCGTCCACGCAGGTAATCAGGATGTCCTGAAGGCCTTAAAGCAAGCTACGCTGCCTGAACAGTATGTTATTTATGTCCATGCGTATGCACCAGGAATCTGCAGTCTTGCTGAGCATATCCTGCCGGATGAAAAGCTGAAAAGAACGTAACCAATCTATTCTTAATTGTATAAAAAACTGGCCCTTTTGCGGCCAGTTTTCAGAGATGTAAAAGGTGCAGGTATGGTTTTTCTACATTAACGCATGGTCACAAACTCTTCCGCCGCCGTTGGGTGGATCGCCACGGTATTGTCGAAGTCTTTTTTGGTGGCACCCATTTTCAGCGCTACGGCAAAACCCTGCAACATTTCGTCCATGCCGAAACCGATGCCGTGAATACCCACAATTTTCTCTTCCGCACCGACGCAGACCAGCTTCATGCGGCATGGCTGACGGTGAGAGGTGACTGCTGTGTACATCGCGGTAAACGAGGATTTATACACTTTCACCTGGTCGTCGCCGTACTGCTCGCGCGCCTGCGGCTCGGTCAGGCCCACGGTGCCAATTGGCGGGTGGCTGAAGACCACGGTCGGGATATTACTGTAGTCCAGATGCTCTTCTGGCTTGTTATTAAACAGGCGTTCGGAGAGACGACGGCCTGCCGCTACGGCAACCGGCGTCAGCTCTACCGCACCGGTATTATCGCCTACGGCATAAATCCCTTCTACGTTCGTGTTCTGGAATTTATCGACGACGATGTAACCTTTTTCGTTGGTTTTTACGCCACTTGCCGCCAGGTTGAAACTGTCGGTTGCCGGTTCGCGACCAATCGCCCAAATCAGGCAGTCCACCGTTTCACTGCGTCCATCTTCCAGCTCAAGCGTCAGGCTGCCGTCAGCGTTTTTCACTACCGCTTTCGGGATGGCGTGAGTATGCAGGGTTGGACCTTCGGCGTTCATTACTTCAACCAGCGTCTCGGTGATCATCGGGTCAAAGCTGCGCAATGGCGCATGTTTACGCACGAACAGATGGGTTTTCGCACCCAGGCCGTTAATGACACCGGCCAGCTCCACCGCGATATAACCTGCGCCAACAACCGCCACGCGTTCAGGCAGCGCTGGAAGTTCAAAGAAACCGTTGGAGTCGATACCGAATTCCACTCCCGGAATGTTCGGATGGCTCGGGCGACCGCCCGTCGCAATAAGAATATGGTCGGCGGTGAGGGTTTCACCGTTCACTTCAATGGTTTTTGCATCCACGAAGCGGGCAAAGCCTTTGATCACATCCACGTTATTTTTGCCCAGTACGTTATCGTACGAGGTGTGGATACGGTCGATATAGGCAGTTCGGCTCGCAATCAACGTGTCCCAGTTGAACCTGTTGATGGTGGTGTCAAAGCCGTAGTCCGGGCCGTACATATGGATCGCTTCACGAATCTGCGCGGCATGCCACATCACTTTTTTCGGTACGCAGCCGACGTTCACACAGGTGCCACCCAGCTCTTTGGCTTCAATCAGCGCACACTTCTGGCCGTACATCGCTGCACGGTTAATTGAAGCGATGCCACCGCTGCCGCCGCCGATGGCGATGTAGTCATAATGCTTGCTCATGAGTCTTATCCTTTATGTCTGATTGCCGCGATTGTATACCTGAAATTAAAAGGTTCCACCGATGGCTGCGATTACTCCGGCACGATCCAGCTTACCGAAGTGTGGCCTGTACCTGCTGGAACCAGCTTACTGTGCAGCCAGGGCAGTACGTTATTCATCTGCTGCTCCAGCTTCCACGGTGGGTTAATCACAATCATGCCGGAGGCTGTCATTCCGCGCTGGTCACTATCCGGGCGAACCGCCAGCTCAATTTGCAGAATTTTGCGGATGCCGGTCTCTTCAAGGGCGTGCACCATACGCTTGATTTGCTGGCGTAAAACCACCGGATACCACAACGCGTAGGTGCCGGTGGCAAAACGTTTGTAGCCTTCGGCTATCCCGCTGACCACCGCCTGATAGTCGGTCTTAATTTCGTATGGCGGATCGATGAGGATCAGACCGCGACGGGAAACCGGTGGCAGTTTCGATTTCAACTGCTTATAGCCGTCGGCGCGCTCCACGCGGGCGCGGCTGTCTTTTTGAAACTCGCCGCGCAGCAGTGGGAAGTCGCTCGGATGCAATTCGGTCAGTTGCAGAGAGTCCTGCTCGCGCAGTAGCTGGCGGGCGATAAGCGGGGAACCCGGATAGTAACGCAGCTGTCCGCTGCGGTTGAAGTGTTTAACGACGCTGATATAAGGCTCCAGTTCGGCAGGCAGGGATTCCTGTTGCCAGATACGGGCAATCCCTTCCATGTACTCACCGGTGCGTTCGGCGTGTTCGCTGCTCAGTTGATAACGGCCCGCACCCGCGTGGGTATCCAGATAGAGGAACGGTTTATCTTTCTCTTTGAGCGACTCGATGATCAGGCTCTGAACGGTATGTTTAAGGACGTCGGCGTGGTTGCCAGCGTGAAAGCTGTGGCGATAACTGAGCATAAAAGGGTAGTTCCCGGACAATTAAAACTGATTGGCCATAGTGTACCGTAGATTGTGACAAATTACCGTACTTCGTTATCAAAGTAGCTATCATAAAGGGTTATTTCCTCCATCATTTATTTATTAGATGTTTATTTATATTATTTCCCTGAAATCGTAATGAGCACTTTTTGAAATATCAGATTAAACTAAGTTGATAATTTATTGAAATGTTATATGAAAACATATATGGATGAATATTATGAAATTTAGCATACAATCAAATCAGTCGTATTCTTTCGTTTCTAAAGCCTTTTCGGCAAAAGAAACGGTAAATCTTGATATTTCTGTTTCTCGTAAAAATTCATTTTTCTGCTCATGTGTAGGCGTATCAAATACATATGTAAAATATGATCTGAACAACGGGGCAGGAACAGCAAAGCTTAAGCTTAATAAGGTATTTGCAGAGATTGAAAAGGCAATTTCATCAGCAAATCCAACAAGCGATCTGAAAAATCAGTGGGTAAGGCAGGAATGTATTACCATGCCTTCTTCTGAAATCAATAAATTATTAGATACTGTCTGTATTAACCTGAGAGGGACAATTAAGAAAGAAAGTAAAGCCAGCATATTTAGCAGTGTGAGCTCCATGCAGTCTGCGGAGCTTGATGTTAATTCTGCACAAAGTTCAATTAAGCATGTTATTACAGGCAATCATTCAGTCAAGAAAACGATTGCCAAATTACAAAAAAATTGCGAAACGAATGAAAAGAAAAATTTATTAAGTAATGCCATCGTAAACGATATTGCAGAGCGGTTCTATGACAAAACTTGTGGTCAGGTAAAGTTATCTGCGGTCAGACAACAGGCTGTGAATGCGTTTATGTCCGAGTTTAATATTAAACAAGAGTTAAACCCATCGCCTTTTGGTACTGTGAGAGAATCCCGCCATTTTGATTAAAAGCCTGGCTATCAGGCCTGTTTTGCTTGTCATTTTGAACCAGGGCCGCACTCGCCATCCTCATCTGCGTTCAAACTGCCTGCGCCCATTACGCCTGGTGGATCGGGTTCTAAGCGCAACGCATAGCATTGAAATTCACTACACTTGACCCCATGCTACACACACTATGCAAAGCGCCCGTTGAGCGCTTCCTTTTCCTTTTTAACCAGGACTGCGCTTATGACAAATCCATTACTGACGCCCTTCGAACTGCCGCCGTTTTCCAGTATCCAACCGGAGCACGTGGTTCCTGCGGTGACCAAAGCGTTGAACGACTGTCGCGAAAACGTCGAACGCGTGGTGGCGCAGGGCGCGCCGTATACCTGGGAAAACCTCTGTCAGCCGCTTGCGGAAGTGGATGATGTGCTGGGACGTATCTTTTCTCCGGTAAGCCACCTGAACTCGGTAAAAAATAGCCCGGAACTGCGTGAAGCTTATGAGCAGACCCTGCCTCTGCTTTCTGAGTACAGCACCTGGCTTGGACAGCATGAAGGGCTGTACAAGGCATATCGCGACCTGCGTGATGGCGATCATTACGCCACCCTGAATACCGCACAGAAAAAAGCAGTGGATAACGCGCTGCGTGATTTCGAACTCTCCGGGATCGGCCTGCCGAAGGACAAACAGCAGCGCTACGGGGAGATTGCCACCCGACTGTCCGATCTTGGCAATCAGTACAGCAACAACGTGCTCGATGCCACCATGGGCTGGACGAAGTTAGTCACCGACGAAGCGGAACTGGCCGGTATGCCAGAAAGCGCGCTGGCGGCGGCAAAAGCCCAGGCTGAGGGCAAAGAGCAGGAAGGTTACCTGCTGACGCTGGATATCCCAAGCTATCTGCCGGTGATGACCTATTGCGATAATCAGGCGCTGCGTGAAGAGATGTATCGCGCCTACGTTACGCGCGCCTCCGATCAGGGACCTAATGCCGGTAAATGGGATAACGGCCCGCTGATGGCGGAAATCCTCGCTCTGCGCCATGAGCTGGCCCAGCTGCTGGGCTTTGAAAGTTATGCCTTTAAATCGCTGGCTACCAAAATGGCGGAAAACCCGCAGCAGGTGCTGGAGTTTTTAACCGATCTGGCGAAACGCGCCCGCCCACAGGGTGAGAAAGAGCTGGCGCAGCTTCGCGCCTTCGCGAAAGCAGAATTTGGCGTCGATGAACTGCAACCCTGGGATATCGCGTACTACAGCGAGAAGCAGAAACAGCATCTGTACAGCATCAGCGACGAGCAACTGCGTCCGTATTTCCCGGAAAACAGAGCGGTGAACGGCCTGTTTGAAGTGGTGAAACGCATTTACGGTATCACGGCGCAAGAGCGTACCGACGTGGACGTCTGGCATCCGGAAGTGCGTTTCTTCGAACTGTATGACGAAAACAACGAACTGCGCGGCAGCTTCTATCTCGATCTGTATGCGCGCGAAAACAAGCGCGGCGGGGCGTGGATGGATGACTGCGTCGGTCAGATGCGTAAAGCGGACGGCACGCTGCAAAAACCAGTCGCTTACCTGACCTGTAACTTCAACCGTCCGGTCAATGGTAAACCCGCGCTGTTTACGCACGACGAAGTGATCACCCTGTTCCATGAGTTTGGTCACGGTTTGCACCATATGCTGACCCGTATCGAAACGGCCGGGGTGTCCGGTATCAGCGGCGTGCCGTGGGATGCGGTGGAACTGCCAAGCCAGTTTATGGAAAACTGGTGCTGGGAGCCGGAGGCGCTGGCGTTTATCTCCGGTCACTATGAAACCGGCGAACCGTTGCCGAAAGCGTTGCTGGATAAAATGCTGGCGGCGAAGAACTACCAGGCGGCGCTGTTCATCCTGCGTCAGCTGGAGTTTGGCCTGTTTGATTTCCGTTTGCATGCGGAGTTTGACCCGCAGCAGGGGGCGAAAATTCTCGAGACGCTCTCTGAGATCAAAAAGCAGGTCGCCGTGGTGCCGGGGCCATCCTGGGGACGCTTCCCACATGCCTTCAGCCATATTTTTGCCGGTGGTTATGCGGCGGGTTACTACAGCTACCTGTGGGCCGATGTGCTGGCGGCAGATGCCTTCTCACGCTTTGAGGAAGAGGGGATTTTCAACCGTGAAACCGGGCAGTCGTTCCTCGATAACATCCTGACTCGCGGGGGTTCAGAAGAGCCGATGGCGCTGTTCAGGCGCTTCCGTGGCCGTGAGCCGCAGCTGGATGCGATGCTGGAGCATTACGGAATTAAAGGCTGATTGATCCGTCATACTTCAAGTTGCCTCTTCGGCAACTGCGCTCACTCACCCTGGTCACGTACTATTTGTACGTGACCAGGAACTCCTTCACTTGTTGTCTCGATGCAACTCAAATTATTTAGGGTAAAGCGGAATTGAAGATCTGCTTAATTGATGAAACGGGCGTCGGGGACGGCGCATTATCTGTTCTGGCCGCCCGGTGGGGGCTGGAGCATGATGATGACAACCCGATGGCGTTGGCGCTGACGGCGGAACATCTGGAGCTGCGTAAGCGCGATGAGCCGAAGCTTGGCGGTATTTTCGTTGATTTCGTCGACGGGGCAATGGCTCATCGGCGCAAATTTGGCGGGGGGCGCGGTGAAGCGGTGGCGAAGGCGGTCGGCGTCAAGGGCGATTATCTGCCGGACGTGGTCGATGCTACGGCGGGTTTAGGTCGTGATGCTTTCGTGCTGGCCTCCGTTGGCTGTCGCGTGCGGATGCTGGAGCGTAACCCGGTTGTCGCGGCATTGCTCGACGATGGTCTGGCGCGCGGCTACGCCGATGCGGAAATCGGCCCGTGGTTGCAGACGCGTTTGCAACTGATCCATGCCTCCAGCCTGACGGCGCTGACCGATATCACCCCGCGCCCGCAGGTGGTTTATCTCGACCCGATGTTTCCGCATAAGCAGAAAAGCGCGTTGGTGAAGAAGGAGATGCGGGTGTTCCAGTCGCTGGTGGGGCCGGACGCTGACGCTGACGGATTGCTGGATCCTGCGCGTCACCTGGCGACCAAACGGGTGGTGGTGAAACGCCCGGACTATGCGCCGCCGCTTGCCGGTGTCGCCACGCCAAACGCCATTGTCACCAAAGGGCATCGGTTTGACATTTATGCCGGTACGCCAGAATGATGCGCTAATGCTCTCTGCTGTTTCATTGAGGAACACCGCCATCATCTTTAAGCCATAAATACGCGGGGATAGCCATTCATTCATATCTCCCTGTTTAAATTATGGTTAATTTATCTTATGCATTCTAATGGTTCAAAATAAAATAGTCTCTCAGGGTATTAAAAAACCGCGAAGCGACTCGCGGTTAAGTGTGAAAATGAAGATTACTTGTCGTTATCCGGCGTATTAATCATCCGGTTAAGCCACGGCACCATCATGGCCATTACCACCGTGACGACCAGCGTGACCAGACCAATTTTGCTGAACACGCCGGTATAGATGGGCAGCGTCTGTAGCGGATCGGTGATGTTTTCAGGCACGGCGGTGAAGGTGGCGACATAGCCGCCCAGCAGGAAGGCAGCGGCCTGCGTCAGGAACCACATCCCCAGAATAAAACCCATCAGATGCTGCGGCACCAGCGCGGCAACCATCGCCAGCCCCAGGGCGCTGATCAGCAGCTCGCCCAGACTCTGGAACAGATAGACCAGAACGATAAACCACGGCGAGGTTAGCCCCTGCGCGTCGGCAAACCACATGCCTGCCGCCGCGGCGGTCAGAAAACCCAGCGAACATAAGAACATCCCGAGCGTAAATTTCATCGGCATGGTCAGATCTTTGCCTTTGCTGCCCAGGCGGGTATAAATCGCCGCCAGAACCGGACTGGCAACCACCACCCAGAACGGGTTGAGCGCCTGGAAACTCACCGGGTTAATGGCAAAGCCAAGGATTTCATGGTGCACGTTGTTGATGGCAAAGAAGTTCAGCGATGTGGGCATCTGTGCGTACAGAATATAAAACAGCACCGCTTCAATCATCAGGATAAAGGCCACAAACATCTTGTTGCGTCCGGTTTTATCCAGCCTGAATGCCTGACGGAAGAAGATGATGGTCACGACGATCGACAGAGCAATCAGCACCAGGTTGGCAATCATCACGTTGTGCATTAGCCAGGCGCAGAGGAAGATCATCACCACGGTGCCGATAAGGACATAAAGCAGATTACGGAAGTTCAATGGCAGATGGTCTGGCTCTGAACCAATATCTTTCACCATTCCACGACAGGCGATGTAGACCAGCAGCGCGACAATCAAACCGGCACCACACAGATTGTAGGTCACGGCATAACCGAACTTGTCGGCAATGACGGGCGCGAGAGACAGCGACAGCAGCGAGCCGATATTAATCGACATGTAAAACAGGGTGAATGCGCCATCCAGACGGGGGTCTTTTGGTGGATAGCATTTAGAGAGCAGGCTTGCCGGATTCGCTTTAAACAGCCCGTTTCCGACGGCAATGGTCCCCAGCGCGATAAAAATCAGGTTGGGTTTTAGTAATGACATGCCGGTCATAAAGTAGCCAATCGCCAGGACAATCGCGCCCAGAACCAGTGTTCGCCGGGTTCCCAGCAGATGGTCGCCGACATAGCCGCCAATAGAGATCAGGCCGTAAACCAGCGCCGCGAATGCGCCAAAAGTGATAAAAGCCTGTTCCTGCGAGAATCCAAGCTGTTTCACAAAGAAAACGGCCAGAATGCCCTGAACGCCGTAATAGCCAAATCGTTCCCATAACTCGACAAAAAAGATCATGAAGAACGGACGAGGTTGCTGCAGCAAACCCGTAGGTGCAGTTGTATTCATATGACTTCGCCTTTGTATACCATCCCGAAAAGTATGAACGCGTATGCTTAAACGCGCCGAAAAAGTCTGACTCTGTTATAGACTTCGGTCATTAACCGTATGAATAGATTATTATATAGATGGTATTCGATCTAATTAGTCGATCACACTAATTATGATTTTAACGATGGAATGATGTACTGAATTGTTTCAGGAATTAAGCGAAAATAAAAACGCCCGCAGTTGCGGGCGTTCATTAGTGACCGGATTACCCGGTTATCGTGGGTTTACTCTTCTTCGTCGCGCAGCGGGACAATCAGCATATCAACGTGGACAGTGTTGATTAACTGGCGCGCAGAGGACATCAGCTTGCTCCAGAAGTCCTGGTGATGACCGCAGACGACCAGATCCATGTCGTATTTCTTAATGGCATCAACCAGTACCTGACCCAGATCGCCGCTGCCGCTCAGGGTTTCAGTGATCGGGTAGCCCGCATTGGTGGAGAGTTCGGTCAGAGCGTGGTGAGTTTCTTCGGAAATGCGTTTCTGCATGTCGCCCAGATTCACATCGATCAGGCCGGTATAAAGGTCAGAGTAGTTCACGTCAACGTGGATCAGGGAAACTTTTGCGTTGTATGGACGCGCCATAGAGACCGCTTTTTCTACCAGAACTTTGCTTTCCGGAGAAAGATCAACCGCGATGAGAATGTGCTTATAAGCCATAGTGTTACTCCTTCCATAAAGTTGTCGATGACCAGCCAGCCAGCGTTTCTTATGCCGTCGCGTTACCCGCGTCCTGTGAACGTCCTGCGCGGGGCTAACTGAGCCTGTAGAGATTATCCTTACAGTATAGTGACAGGAATAATCCGTCAATCCGCCTTGCTTACCAGATAGTTAAACAAATTTGTCAGTAAATTGCATTGACAGCGGTTAACCTTCTGGTAAAAAAATTAACTGATCTCCTACACTATTTATATACACAGCATCCTTCAAGCTGCATCAACGCAGCGAGCAAGGCTCCAGGTGCATGTGGCTGGCGTAAGCCAGCACAGAGGCAGCTTGAACGATGAAGTGTTAAGGCCGCTCGGATGTTAAGCAATCATAAGCGCGGCTTCGGTAGTTCTCTTTCTAACTGTCTGGCAGGTTATCGGGGAGCGGTAGTCCCGGAGTGAAGTTCCGTGGGCGGGTCGCCGGGGAGGAGGTATGATTAGCACCGTCGCATTATTCTGGGCCTTATGTGTCGTTTGCATTGTTAACATGGCGCGCTATTTCTCTTCGCTACGTGCGCTGTTAGTGGTACTTCGTGGTTGCGATCCATTGCTCTACCAGTATGTGGATGGAGGGGGCTTTTTTACCTCGCATGGTCAACCCAATAAGCAGATGCGTCTGGTGTGGTATATCTACGCCCAGCGCTATCGGGATCATCATGATGATGAGTTTATCCGTCGCTGTGAACGTGTGCGACGTCAGTTCATTCTGACCAGCGCGCTGTGCGGACTGGTCGTGGTGAGTTTGATTGCCTTGATGATTTGGCACTGAGCAAAAAAAAGCGGGCCAGTTTCCTGACCCGCTCATTACAACATTCGTTCGTTTAGATAAGCTTCAGCGAGAGCCAGTACAGCGTCCCGGAAAGAATAATCGCCGCAGGCAGGGTAAAGACCCATGCCATCAGAATGCTGGTGACCGTTTTACGCTGCAACCCGCCACCGTCAACAACCATCGTCCCCGCAACGGAGGAGGAGAGTACGTGGGTGGTGGAAACCGGCATACCGGTGTAACTCGCCAGACCGATAGAGACGGCGGCGGTCATTTGCGCCGACATCCCCTGGGCATAGGTCATGCCTTTTTTACCGATCTTCTCGCCGATGGTGGTTGCCACGCGGCGCCAGCCGATCATGGTACCAATACCCAGAGCAAGCGCGACGGCCATGATGATCCAGACTGGCGCATACTCAATGGTGCTGAGCATATCGCTTTTCAGTTTCTTCAGCAGACGTTGATCATCATTGCTGACGCCAGGCAGTTTCACCACTTTATCGGTGGTGTCGGAGATGCAAAGCATAATACGACGCAGCTGACCACGCTGCTCAACGCTTAATTTGTCGTAGCTTTCCACATTATTTGCCAGCATCGCTTTCGCACGATCGAGCGCGTTCAGCGTGTTTGCCGGGTGACAGTGGAATTCTGTTGACTGCGCTTCGCTGGGTTCTGGCGACGGGATCAGCTGATCGACACCCGTGACCTGCTTCAGAAGTTCCGGGTGCTGCTGGAAGTAGACTTCAACGTTGTTGATGGCGTCACGGGTACGGGTGATTTCATAACCGGAAGCATTCATGTTCACCACGAAACCTGCGGGCGCCACGCCAATCAAAACCAGCATAACCAGGCCAATGCCTTTCTGACCGTCGTTCGCACCGTGAGAAAATGCCACGCCGATAGCAGAAAGGATCAGTGCGATACGCGTCCAGAACGGCGGCTTTTTCTTACCGTCTTTCTTTTCACGCTCGGCTGGGGTCAGGTGAATTCGGGCGCGTTTCTTGGTGCCGCTCCAGTAGCGACGCAGCAAGAAAATCAGACCGCCAGCAAACACCAGGCCGACAATAGGGGAAACGATCAAAGAACCGAAAATATTAATCACTTTCGGGATATTCAGTGCATCCACCACGGATGTGCCGGTCATCATCGCATTGGTTAAACCGATGCCGATAATTGCGCCAATCAATGTGTGGGAGCTGGAGGCAGGCAGACCAAAGTACCAGGTACCGAGGTTCCAGATGATTGCCGCAAGCAGCATGGAGAACACCATGGCGAGGCCATGAGCGGAACCCATGTTAAGCAGCAGATCCGTTGGCAACATATGCACGATGGCATAAGCAACGCTAAGACCGCCCAGTAAAACACCAAGGAAATTGAAGACCGCAGCCATAATTACCGCAAGTTGCGAACGCATCGCGCGGGTATAGATGACGGTCGCCACTGCATTGGCTGTATCATGGAAGCCGTTAATTGCTTCGTAGAACAGCACAAAAGCCAGAGCAAGCAATAGTAAAAGCCCGGTATGTAAATCCAGGCCAGCAAACAAATGTAGCATAGGACGTTACGCCATTTTGAGGACATGAACGCGGCGCATTATCAGTGACTTTGGCGGCGCGGGCAAAGTGAAATATAGACTTTTTTTGATATATATCCTGCTTTGTTAACTGCTTCTAAGGAATTATCTTAAAGAATTCAGATAAATACCCATAAGCGGTAATTTTGTCGCTGGTGCGACCACTGAGGAATCTTTACAATTCCTCCCCGGTTATTGGAGAGGAATGCAAAGTGGAAAGGTTTGATACCGTTATTATAGGCGCAGGTGCGGCAGGTATGTTCTGTGCCGCACTGGCGGGACAGGCAGGCAGCCGCGTGCTGCTGATCGATAACGGTAAAAAGCCGGGACGTAAAATTCTTATGTCTGGCGGGGGCCGCTGCAACTTTACTAATCTTTATGTCGAACCCGCGGCCTATTTGAGCCAGAATCCACATTTTTGCAAATCAGCGTTGGCGCGTTACACCCAGTGGGACTTCATCGACCTGGTCGGTAAGCACGGCATTGCCTGGCATGAAAAAACGCTGGGTCAGCTATTCTGCGACGACTCTGCCCAGCAAATTGTCGATATGCTGGTGGCCGAATGCGAAAAAGGCCGCGTCACGATGCGGTTACGCAGCGAAGTTCTGAGCGTAGCACGGGACAATGAAGGTTTCACGCTGGAACTTAACGGCATGACCGTCGGGGCCAAAAAACTGGTGATTGCCTCTGGCGGTCTTTCTATGCCGGGGCTTGGGGCGTCGCCGTTTGGCTATAAAATTGCCGAACAATTTGGTCTTAACGTTCTGCCCACGCGCGCAGGCCTGGTGCCTTTCACGTTACATAAGCCGCTGCTGGAGCAGCTTCAGGTACTCTCCGGCGTTTCTGTCCCTACGGTGGTTACCGCGCAGGACGGCACCGTATTTCGTGAAAATCTGCTCTTTACGCATCGTGGGCTTTCGGGGCCTGTGGTTTTACAAATTTCCAGCTTTTGGCAGCCTGGTGAATTTGTCAGCATAAATTTGTTGCCGGATGTTGATCTGGACGATTTCCTCAATGAACAACGTAATGCCCATCCTAATCAGAGCCTGAAGAACACGCTGGCGATGCAGCTGCCGAAGCGTCTGGTGGAGTGTCTGCAACAGTCCGGACAGATTCCGGATGTGACGCTGAAGCAGCTCAACGTGCGCGAGCAGCAAACGCTAATTGGAACACTGACCGAATGGCGCGTGCAGCCCAACGGCACGGAGGGTTACCGCACGGCGGAAGTGACCCTCGGCGGCGTGGATACCAACGAACTGTCGTCGCGGACGATGGAAGCGCGCAAAGTTCCGGGGCTTTACTTCATTGGTGAAGTGATGGATGTCACCGGCTGGCTGGGCGGTTATAACTTCCAGTGGGCGTGGTCAAGCGCCTGGGCGTGCGCGCAGGATTTAGTCCCGGCTGAATAACGTGTTATAGCGTGATGGCAGCGCCGTCCCGCTAATCATCCAGGGGATGTCACCCGGCATCCTCAACCGTTTGATTGACGAAACCGGGTCATCCGCTTTCTGCCGCAGGGATGACACAGCGCAACTGTCAGCGATAATCAAATAGACATGATGAATATAAATGTTAGTATTTAATTGATATTAGCTATGAGTATGCGTGTTTCATTTACGGCCAGGAACGCTGATGATGACAACATTACTACCCGTTTTCAAAGCTTTACCGTCATTCACTTTCCTCAACGGCGAGCGTCCTTCTGACGTTTGCACGCTGTCTGGTCGTACGCTTTATTTCCTTCTTTTCCCTGATAGAAGATACCGCTGAACACCCGTTCAGGGGAGCTTTGTGACACGCATCGTCTGGTAACAGGGATTATGGCGGGTCGATTATGGACAAAATTAAGCGTCATCTGACGTGGTGGATTGCAGGCGCAGTGGTTGTGGTCGCCGCCCTGGCGTGGTGGATGTTGCGACCCGCTGGCGTACCGGAGGGTTTTGCCGTCAGTAATGGCAGAATCGAGGCGACGGAAGTCGACATCGCCACCAAAATAGCAGGCCGGATCGATACTATTCTGGTGAAAGAGGGGCAGTTTGTCCGTCAGGGCGAGGTGCTGGCAAAGATGGATACCCGCGTGTTGCAGGAGCAACGCCTGGAAGCCATTGCGCAGATCAAAGAGGCCGGGAGCGCCGTTGCCGCCGCACACGCGCTGCTTGAACAGCGGCAGAGCGAAACCCGCGCTGCCGAATCGGTGGTAAAACAGCGCGAGGCCGAACTGGATTCGGTTTCTAAACGTCACGTCCGTTCCCGTTCACTGTCACAGCGTGGCGCCGTCTCAGCGCAGCAGCTGGATGACGATCGCGCCGCGGCAGAAAGCGCGCGCGCCGCGCTGGAATCGGCAAAAGCGCAGGTGTCAGCGACGAAAGCGGCGATTGAAGCGGCGCGCACCAGTATTATTCAGGCGCAAACCCGCGTGGAGGCTGCTCAGGCAACCGAACGGCGTATTGTGGCCGACATTGACGACAGCGAATTAAAAGCGCCGCGGGACGGTCGCGTGCAGTACCGCGTTGCCGAGCCGGGCGAAGTGCTGGCAGCCGGTGGCCGGGTACTGAATATGGTCGACCTCAGCGATGTCTATATGACTTTCTTCCTGCCCACCGGGCAGGCTGGTTTGCTGCAAATCGGGGGGGAAGCGCGTCTGGTGCTGGATGCCGCGCCGGATCTGCGTATTCCGGCCACCATCAGCTTTGTCGCCAGCGTGGCGCAGTTCACGCCGAAAACGGTTGAAACCAGCGATGAACGGCTGAAGCTGATGTTCCGCGTGAAGGCGCGTATCCCGCCGGAGCTGCTACAGCAGCATCTGGAATATGTCAAAACCGGACTGCCGGGCATGGCGTGGGTGCGGCTGGATAACCAACGCTCCTGGCCAGATGAGCTGGTGGTGAGGTTGCCGCAATGATGTCCCTGGCGCAGGTTTCCGTTTCTCCCGTGGCGCACCTTGATGGCGTGAGTCAGCATTACGGGACAACGGTGGCGCTGAACAATATCACGCTGGATATCCCCGCCCGCTGTATGGTGGGACTGATTGGCCCGGACGGTGTGGGTAAATCGAGCCTGCTGTCGCTCATCTCTGGCGCGCGTGCGATCGAGCAGGGGAATGTGATGGTGCTGGGAGGAGACATGCGCGATCCGAAACATCGCCGGAACGTCTGCCCGCGCATTGCCTGGATGCCGCAGGGATTGGGTAAAAACCTGTACCACACGCTGTCAGTGTATGAGAACGTCGACTTCTTTGCGCGCCTGTTTGGTCATCACAAAGCCGAGCGCGAGATGCGTATTACTGAACTGCTGAACAGCACCGGGCTGGCACCGTTTCGCGATCGGCCTGCCGGGAAGCTTTCCGGCGGGATGAAGCAGAAGCTGGGGCTGTGCTGTGCGCTGATCCACGACCCGGAGCTGTTAATTCTTGATGAACCGACTACCGGTGTCGATCCGCTCTCCCGTGCGCAGTTCTGGGAACTGATTGACAGCATTCGTCAGCGCCAGACCAACATGAGCGTACTGGTTGCCACCGCGTATATGGAAGAGGCCGAGCGTTTCGACTGGCTGGTGGCGATGAATGCGGGTGAGGTGCTGGCGACCGGCAGTGCGGAAGCGTTGCGTGATAAAACCCACAGCGACACGCTGGAGCAGGCGTTTATCGCCCTGTTGCCGGAAGCGCAGCGCCAGGCACACAAGCCGGTGGTCATTCCACCTTACGATACCACGCAGGAAGAGATCGCCATTGAGGCGAAAGATCTGACGATGCGCTTCGGCAATTTCGTCGCCGTCGATCACGTCAACTTCCGCATACCTCGCGGGGAAATCTTTGGTTTTCTCGGCTCTAACGGCTGCGGTAAATCCACCACGATGAAGATGCTCACGGGCCTGCTGCCCGCCAGCGAGGGTGAGGCGAGGCTGTTCGGACAGCCGGTGGATCCGAAGGATATCGAAACCCGCCGCCGGGTAGGCTATATGTCGCAAGCGTTCTCACTTTACAGTGAGCTGACCGTTCGGCAAAACCTGGAGCTGCATGCCCGTCTGTTTCACATACCGGAGACGGAGATCCCGGCGCGGGTGGCGCAGATGAGCGAGCGCTTTATGCTGACCGATGTTGAAGACATCTTACCGGAGTCGTTGCCGCTCGGTATTCGCCAGCGTTTGTCGTTGGCGGTGGCGGTGATCCATCGCCCGGAAATGCTGATTCTGGATGAACCAACCTCCGGCGTGGATCCGGTTGCCAGGGATATGTTCTGGCAGCTGATGGTGGATCTGTCACGTCAGGATAAGGTGACGATTTTTATCTCCACCCACTTTATGAATGAAGCGGAGCGCTGTGACCGTATGTCGTTAATGCACGCCGGGAAGGTGCTCGCCAGCGGTACGCCGCAGGAGCTGGTGGAACGGCGGGGCGCAGCCAACCTGGAAGAGGCGTTTATCTCCTGGCTGGCGGAAGCGGCAGGGACTGCGCCAGACGCCCCGGTGCCGGAAGTGGATGCCCCAGTGGTGCATCAAGAGGTTAACGCGCCGCGTCAGGGCTTTAGTCTGCAACGCCTGTTCAGCTACAGCCGACGGGAAGCGCTTGAACTGCGGCGCGATCCGATCCGCTCAACGCTGGCGCTGCTGGGTACGGTAATACTGATGTTGATTATGGGTTACGGTATCAGCATGGACGTGGAGAATCTGCGCTTTGCCGTCCTTGACCGCGATCGGACGGTCAGCAGCCAGGCCTGGACGCTGAATCTGGCGGGCTCCCGCTACTTTATCGAACAGCCGCCGTTGACCAGTTATGACGATCTTGACCGACGAATGCGATCGGGTGACGTGACAGTGGCGATTGAAATTCCGCCAAATTTCGGTCGTGATATAGCGCGTGGCACGCCGGTGCAGATAGGTGCCTGGGTGGATGGGGCAATGCCCAGCCGCGGTGAGACGGTGAAGGGGTACGTGCAGGCAATGCACCAGACCTGGCTACAGGACGTGGCGAGCCGCCAGTCGACGCCCGCCGGACAGGGCGGGTTAATGAACATCGAAACCCGCTATCGCTATAACCCGGACGTGAAAAGTCTGCCAGCGATTGTTCCGGCGGTGATCCCGCTGCTATTGATGATGATTCCTTCCATGCTCAGCGCCCTGAGCGTGGTCCGGGAAAAAGAGCTGGGATCGATCATTAACCTGTACGTCACACCCACCACCCGCACCGAATTTTTGCTTGGCAAACAGCTACCTTATATCGCCCTGGGGATGCTGAACTTCCTGCTGCTCTGCGCGCTGTCGGTGTTTGTGTTTGGCGTGCCGCACAAGGGCAGTTTCCTGACGCTCACCCTGGCGGCGCTGGTTTACGTCACCATTGCGACCGGTGTGGGGCTGCTGATCTCAACCTTTATGAAGAGCCAGATTGCCGCCATTTTCGGGACATCGATCATTACGCTTATTCCGGCAACGCAGTTCTCCGGGATGATCGATCCGGTGGCCTCGCTGGAGGGACCGGGACGTTGGATCGGTGAGATCTACCCCACCAGCCATTTTCTGACGATTACCCGCGGGACGTTCTCGAAAGCGCTGGATCTGATGGATCTCTGGCAGTTGTTTGTGCCGCTGCTGATAGCCGCTCCGGTGGTGATCGGCCTGAGCGTACTGCTGCTGAAAAAACAGGAGGGGTGATGCGTCGATTACGCAATATCTTCAACCTCGGCATCAAAGAGTTGCGCAGTCTGCTGGGCGACAAAGCGATGCTGACGCTGATTGTCTTCGCCTTTACGGTTTCGGTTTACTCCTCCGCGACGGTACTGCCGGGGTCGTTGCATCTTGCGCCGATTGCGATTGCCGATATGGACCAGTCGCAGCTGTCGAATCGTATTGTGAACAGCTTCTACCGTCCGTGGTTTCTTCCACCAGAGATGATTACCGCCGATGAGATGGATGCCGGGCTGGATGCGGGTCGCTACACCTTTGCCGTCAATATTCCGCCGAATTTTCAGCGTGATGTGCTGGCAGGGCGGCAGCCGGATATTCAGCTCAACGTCGACGCAACGCGCATGAGCCAGGCGTTTACCGGCAACAGTTACATTCAGAACATCATCAGCGGCGAGGTGAACAGCTTTGTGGCGCGTTATCGCGACAATAGCGAGCTGCGGGTTTCGCTGGAAACCCGGATGCGCTTCAACCCGAATCTGGATCCCGCATGGTTCGGCGGCGTGATGGCAATTATTAATAACATCACTCTGCTGGCGATAGTGTTGACCGGATCGGCGCTGATCCGCGAGCGGGAACATGGCACGATCGAACATCTGCTGGTGATGCCGATTACGCCGTTTGAAATCATGATGGCGAAAATCTGGTCGATGGGGCTGGTGGTACTGGTGGTATCCGGGTTGTCGCTGATGTTGATGGTAAAAGGGGTTCTTGGCGTGCCGATTGAAGGCTCCATCCCGCTGTTTATGCTGGGCGTGGCGCTGAGCCTGTTTGCCACGACGTCAATCGGCATTTTTATGGGTACGCTGGCGCGCTCAATGCCGCAACTGGGGCTGCTGATGATTCTGGTGCTGCTGCCACTACAGATGCTCTCCGGTGGCTCCACGCCCCGTGAAAGTATGCCGCAGATGGTGCAGGACATCATGCAGACGATGCCGACCACCCATTTTGTCAGCCTTGCGCAGGCGATACTCTATCGCGGCGCCGGATTTGCTATTGTCTGGCCGCAGTTCCTGACGCTACTGGCAATCGGCAGCGCCTTTTTCCTGATTGCACTGCTGCGCTTCAGAAAGACGATAGGCACGATGGCGTAAACATCATTCACGTTTAAAGAGCCAGCGTAAATGGACTGAACCCATAAAGGCTGGCTCTTTTTTTAAGTTATGATGCCTGCCTGAGAAGCGGGTGCCCTTCATTCATCATCATAATCTTGCTGTAAACATCTTCCTCTACCGCATATTTTGCCGAAGCCATGACCCTGGCCAGATTCGCCTCGTTATGATTATTGACATACGCTTTGCCGACGGCAGTGATAAATGCCTTACGCAGATCGCTGGCGATATTGACCTTGGCAACCCGATAATCCACAAAGCTACGTAAAATATCAGGGGCGATCCCGGAGCCACCATGAATCACTAACGGCACGGGGGTGATATCCGCAATTTGTTTGAGCAGCGGGATATCAATACGCGGAATATCATCCAGCCCATGTACATTACCGATAGAAATAGCCAGCATGTCACATCCGGTTCGTTCAACGAATGTTCTGACCTTTTCCGGATCTGTTTTACAGTCGGCTTCGCTGACATGATCGTCCTCTTTCCCGAGTATAGCCCCGAGTTCTGCTTCAACCGGTACACCAAAGGATTTACAGAAATCTACGGCTTCTCGCGTAAATTCGATATTCTCTTCAAACGAAAACGCGGCACCATCGATCATGACGGAGGTAAATCCGGCGCGCACCGCCTGTTTTACATCGTCCTGGGTTTTACCGTGGTCGAGATGTAAGCTCACCGGGACATCCATTTTATCCGCGTGTCTTTTTACAATTTCATAAATGTAATCATATCCCGATAATTGCGCATTGGTTGGCGCGATCTGAATAAAATTGGGTAAACCTGAATGCTCGATTGCATTTAAAATGGAAATTGTCGTTTCCAGATTGGTGGTATTAAATGCGCCCGCTAATATCCGTTTTTCCTGAATACGGTCGAGCAATATCCGTCCATTTACTAATGGCATAATTTTTACCTCATATCATTAAGCAGGTGATTGATTATTCGGCTTCGCCAAACCGGTCGCGAAAAAGAGTCACAAGCGTCTGCATTGCATCGGCTTCATCATTTCCTTCACAGCGT
The DNA here is from genome assembly GCF_002918555.1 of Citrobacter amalonaticus. Lineage (GTDB taxonomy): Bacteria > Pseudomonadota > Gammaproteobacteria > Enterobacterales > Enterobacteriaceae > Citrobacter_C > Citrobacter_C amalonaticus_A. The sequence goes on along the minus strand of NZ_PQMB01000005.1, from coordinate 204,274 downwards.
ATTTCTACCGTCTTGCCGCCTTTAATTCCGGCACGCATAATATTCATCATGCTGGCGGCATTAATGTCATTACCTTCGTAATGCAGCGTTACGCGACAGGAAAACCGTTTAACCGCTTTGGCCAGACTGGCAGCGGGACGCGCATGCAAGCCCGTACTGTTTTTGACCTCAATAACTTTACTCAGCATTGTGTTCCTCCCGGATGTGGGTCTGGATTATGCCCTCTTGCTGTAATTTAAGGCGGTACCAGGTTTTCCACTTCTGTTGAAAACGTTGTAATGAGTGATAGCGAACCCTGTCGGGGAGATAACGTTGTCCGACGTTGATCTCTGGTGATGAAAGTGTTGGGCAGGCTGTGAGGAGCGCACCGACGGATACCGCTTCCTGAAAAGCGATCGCCTCTACCGGACGTTGCAAAATATCGGCTTTTAGCTGTAACCAGAGCGGGTTCTCCGTTGCCGGACCGATGACTTTCATTGCGCTTGTCGTCGGGACATTAAAGCAGGAAAAGCAGTTTGCGAACTCCATCGTCAGGCCAAGAGAAACGCTGGCGATTAACGTATCTACGTTTAGATGGTCACCAAGTCCGTAGAACAACCCCCGGGTATGGCGATTCTTAAAAGGTGATCCTGAACCTCGCAGGTGAGGGATAAACACCGGTAGCTCATCAATATTCCACCGCCCCGCCAGATAGTCGTGGTAACCGCGATTGAGCGATGTGGCGATCTCTTCTTCTGTCAGACGAAAGGTATTGCGGAGCCATTCCAGGGCATAGCCTCCCACGGGAAGCGAAGCAAACAGCGTGAATTGTCCCCTCAAAGAGTAACGACCATTTGCCAGCTTATCTCTTCGCGCCTGTTCATCCAGCGTTGGCTGCGTATCGAGTTGTAAAATCCCTTCGGTGGTGCCTGTCGAGTTGAGGATATCCCCGGGGACCATCTGCAATGCCCTGGCACCGACCATATGGTCATGCCCGGCAAGCGCCACGCTAACGGGAGACGCAAAACCTAATTGCTGGCGAAGCGTTTCGCTCACCCAGCCTGCAGGCTCACCCGGCTGAACCAGCGGCGCGAATACCGAAAAAGGTATACATAATAACGCTGCCGCCTCCTGCGACCATGTCCCCTTGCGTACATCCAGACAGAGTGTACGGCTTGCTAACGTAATATCTGTTCGCTGTTGGCCCGTAAGACGCCATAACAAGACTTCCGGAGCATGCAGCCAGCGGATATCGTTACGATCGTGCAGTAAGTGATGTTCCAGCAACCAGCGCATCTTAAAAGCGGAGTAGTTACTATGTACCGGTAAGCCAGTGATTTCATACAGTGTATTGCTGGCTTCTTCATTTAATGTGTTGAGATATTCTTCTCCACGGCGGTCATACCATGCCAGCATCGGCGTCAGGATCTCTCCCTTCTCATCAATGAAAACGCCTGATTCACCAAAACTGGCGATACTGATGCACGTAACCGGTAGCGGTGATGCAGTGGTTAAACGTGTCATCGCAAGGATGACCTCCTGCCAGAGCCTTTCGATGTCGAAATCGACCGCGCCCTGTGGTGAAACGTTTTTGGGCGTCACGAATTTTAAAGCCCCAAGCGTTGTCGCATCCTGGCAGGAAAAACAGGTGACTTTGCAGTTGGTGGTACCAATATCAATGACGATAGCCGCGCTGTTGTCAGGCATAGACCGTACTCCTCGTCATTTTAAAGATGCCGTACAGCACCAGGCCTATGATCGGGATTAAGCCAATCGCGATCGGGTTGCCGTTGAAAATCTCCATTAACCAGTAGCGGAAAGGATTTCCGCCATCCAGGAAGCTGGATACTTGCCCGCTGGAGCCTTCGGCAAATTTGAAATTCACATCTTTCGCCATTCCAGTGATAAATGGCGCGATTTTGGTAGCGATCCATAAGTCAGCCACAATGACGGGGATTGCTGCCAGCACGGTGCGGAAAATATTGCCGCGGCTTGCCAGTGCAATCATTGAAGCCATGACGGCAAGGTTCGCAAGATCGCCCAGCGGCAGCACTTTATTCCCCGGTAGAATAAAGGCGATAAATACGGAGATGGGAGTAAGCAGCAACGCGGTTGAGATAATGGCGGGATTACCTACCGCAACGGCGATATCCAGACCAATGTAGAGATCGTCACGACCGGGATATTTGGCATTCAGGTATTTTTTGATGGCTTCTGACAAGGGAAGCAAGCCTTCCATCAGAATACGGACCATGCGCGGCAGAATAAACATTACGCCGCCGATACTGATGCCTAACAGCAGAATTTGTTTGAAATCATAGCCAGCGATAACGCCCAGTAAGATCCCAAGAATAGTCCCCACCATCATGGGTTCACCGAAGATACCAAATTTCTTCTGGACAGTTTCTGGGTCGATATGAATACGATTAAGACCTGGGATTTTATCGATGATTTTATCAACCAGTAAACCGACCGGGAAAAAGACGACGGAAGACAGCGTGGGCAGAGAGATCCCTTCCAGACCGAAATATTTCTGCACCAGAGGTGCAGACCAGTCTGCCAGTTTGAGTACCACAACGGCGGCAATGGCGGCGGCCAGCAGGCCAAAGAATAAGCTGCCCGTACTGTAATACACCAGCGTCCCGGCTAAGGCGAAATGCCAGTAGTTCCACATATCAACATCGACGGTACGTGTCTTGTTGAAAGCAAGCAGCGCAACGTTAATCAGAATGGTTAAAGGGATAACGAAGGGCGCAATCGGGGAACCCCAGGTTATCGCGGAAAGAGGAGGCCAGCCCAAATCCACAACAGGCAAATTAATACCGGTCCGCTCAACCATTGCCTGTGCCGCCGGGCCAACATTACTGGTCAGAATATCAAAAATGGCATAGATACCGACGAAACCAATCCCGACAGTTAATGAAGAACGCAGCGCTTTGGCCGGTTTGACTTTAAAACAGAGTGCGAGAATAAACAGGACCAGCGGCAGCATTACCGTCGGGCCAAAACCCAATATATATTGCACGATATTATAGAGGGTATGAGCTATTTCGTTCATGATAAACCTCTTTTTTCAGGCGACAGCGCTCCTCGCGTTAGCGCCTGTTTTAGTGAGTCGGATATTAATAATATTTATTGGTTTTTAAGAATTGAGACAATTTGCGCCAGTACTTTATCCTCACCAATACCGGTAATAATTGGCAGGCCATTTACAACCGGCACATCCAGTTCATAGGGTACTTTGGTTGTTGATACAATCAGGGCGATGCCATCAGTATTCCCCGGTAGGGAGGCGACATTAGTCTGTGAATAATTGACCTGTAATCCCTGTTCTTTACAATATTCCATGACTTTTTCAGTCACCGCCGTGGATGTTGCAATTCCAGTAGCACATACGAATAAAATTGTCTGACTCATATTTCACCTCGTTCTGTCATTTTTTGCGAGATAGCTGAATAAATATCGGCTGTCTTCATATTGAGTAATGACTCCATAAAGGTACTGTCCTGAATCATCTCCATGATCCAACCTAACGCATTTAGCTGCTTATTACTTTCACTCAGTGCAAGCAGGAAAATAATGCGAACTGGCACAGGCTCTGGTTCGCCCCCCATATCTGCAAATAAAACCGGTTCGGGTAAAATGCCCAGAGCAATGGCGTTCCTGCGTACATGCTTGTGATCGGTATGCGGGATGGCAACGCCGATGGGTTCGGTCGGTAGACCCGTCGGGAAATTTTCTTCGCGTTTAAGTACATGTTCGGCGAAATCCCCAACCACCAGCTCGTCATTAATCAGCGGCTGCGCAAGCTGGCGGATGATCTCATCAATACCCAATCCTGCTGGCAGTTGTTGGATATATTCCTTTTTAAAATCAACTCCCTGCATATAATCCCCTTGTTATTTCATGGTCATAATTTATCGGTGATTAACTCACTTCCCGACGCTGGAGTACGGTTCCAAGATAATATTTGTTCCCTTTCAACCAGACATTGCCAAACTCAACCGGCAGCTCTCGGGAAAAAAAGACCAGCTGCTCAAGATGGAGCACCGGCGCTTCTTCACTGATGTCCAGAAAATGTCCGCGTTCATTACCGATTAATCTGGCGGCATAGCGACTTTCTGAGTAACGAATTTTATTTTGAGACAATCGTTCAATCGTCGGGAATAAATTATTCTGATTAAAGTCGACATCGATAATTCCCGGACATAACTCAATGTTGATACGGTTCTCAATCAACATCACTTTCTCTTCGCCAATTGAGCGTAAACGTTCCAGGTAAAGAATGTCCTGGCCTGGTGTAATACGCAGTTTTTCTGCCACATAACGATTGGCGGGTTCAATACGTGAAGTAATGACCTGCGTCGTAAAGTTTATTTTTTGGCTTTCCAGCGATTCTGCAAACGACAGCAACCCCTCGCCCAATGGATACGCAATATTCTCTTTTTTAACAAATGTTCCTTTGCCCTGAACCTGAATCAGAACACCTTCTTTGACCAGTTGGGCAACCGCTTTTTTGACGGTACCCCGACTGACTTCCAGCATATCCATTATCTGGAACTCAGACGGAATACGATCGTCTTCAACCAACTCGCCGGTATAAATACTCTCTCTTATCCATTCAACCACCTGCTGATAAAGCGGTATTTGTGATGATTTACTCAATGATTTCATGGTGCGCACCTGATCATTTAGAGTTGTCTATGGACAATCATGGACAACTTCAAATGTATAATAGGGGAACCGTGAAAGAAGGGGGTCGAAGCGTCTCACAATTTGAGCGACCGAATCGTGATCAAAAAAATGTGATTTGCGTCGTGTTTCTGGTCAAGCAGGAAAGGGGATGAATGCCGGTTTGTTTTCTGGCCGGGCTGGCAAAGCGCGCCCGGCAGCGTCAGGATATCTCACTCTTCTTTCGGTAAGCACTGCAAATGACCGTGGCGCACGCCACGCTGGGAGATAACATCATCCGCAAAATGCTGAACGTCGCCCATGTCGCCTTTCAGCACGGCGATTTCCAGGCAGTCGTCATGGTTGATATGTACGTGCAACGTGGCGACAGACAAATCGTGATGGTGATGCTGGGTGGAGACTATCCGGCTGGCTAAATCCCGTTTCTCATGTTCATACACGTATGAGAGCACCGCAAAGCCCTGGGTGCCATGTTCCTGCATGGTTTCCTGGGACAGCGCACCGCGCAAAATGTCACGAATCGCTTCAGAACGGTTATTGTAGCCACGACGCTGGCTCAGGCTGTCGAGCGTTTCCAGTAAATCGTCATCGAGAGTGATAGTGACACGTTGCATCTGATTTAAACCTTACGATATGGCGCGACGGCGCACAGGGAATGCGGGAAGTACCGCATTTTGTAACACACGTCCGGCGTCAGAGGAAAAAGTTAATGTCTCACCCACGGTTTGAGTCTCAACAATTTGTCCTTCATCCATCACCATCACCCGGTGGCAAAAACGCTCGACCAGGCGTAAATCGTGGGTGATAAACAGACAGGCGGTGCCAAACTGCTGTTGCAGTTTTTTGAGCAGACGGATCACGCCCGCCTGCAGGACCAAATCGAGGTTCGACACCGCTTCATCCAGGATCAGAAGTTTCGGTTCTACTGACAGCGCGCGTGCCAGGCAGACGCGCTGGAGTTGCCCGCCGCTCAGCTGCGGTGGGCGCTTGTCGAGTACGCTGTCGTCGAGATCCACGGCTTTGAGCATTTCGCTGGCCCGCGCCATTTGCTCTGATTTCGTCAGCGACAGCAGATGGCGCATGGGTTCACGTAAAATTTCTCGCACGGTTTTACGCGGGTTTACCGCGCTGATGGAGTCCTGAAATACCATCTGAATATCCCGGCGAAACGCCTTTTTTTTAGCGCGGTTCAGCCGGGAGAGCGGCTCACCCTGCCAGCTGACGCTTCCTTCCGTTGGGGATTCCAGACCGACGAGCAGGCGCGCCAGCGTGCTTTTCCCGCAGCCGCTGCGCCCCAACAGGGCAACGGTTTCGCCGCTGTTCAGTTCTAAAGAGACCGCTTTCAGCACCGCCTGATGCTGATGTTTACCGTGAAAGCCTGCATGTGAATACTGATGAGAAAGGGCAGATACGCTGAGTAATGTCATGATGCCAGCTCCATACCGTACAGGGCGAGATGTGCCGCAACCAGATTGCGGGTGACGGTGTGCTGTGGCGTGCGAAACAGGGTTTCGACATCGCCCTGCTCCACAATATTACCGTTATCCATCACGGCCACTTCATCCGCCAGTCGCGCAACCACGCCCATATCGTGCGTCACCAGCAACATACCAGGGGCACGGTTTTGCATAATGCTTGCCAGCAGATCAAGAATGCGTGCCTGGGCCACCACGTCCAGATCGGTGGTGGGTTCATCGGCCACGATAAACGGCGCATCGCACAGTAGCGCCATTGCAATCATCATGCGTTGTAACATGCCGCCGCTCATCTCGAACGGGTAAAGCTTCAGGACGCGTTCTGCATGTTCCAGGCCAACCGCCTCCAGCGCCGCGATGAGCGTCGCGTCGTCGGCGGGTTTGCCTGATGCCTGACAGGTTTCTCGCGCATGGGCCGCCATCGTATGCAGCGGATTAAAGGCGCTGCGCGGGTTCTGCATGATGGTGGCGACCTTGATGCCACGCAGTTCACAGGGCGAAACAGGTTTGCCATCCGCGAGGACTGTCCCAGCCGTTTGCCGCACGCCCGCAGGCAGAATGCCCAGGGCTGCCGCGCAGGTCAGTGATTTACCGCTTCCGCTGCCACCCACCAGGGCCAGCACGCGTCCGCGTTTGAGCGACAAAGAGACACCGTGCACCAGCGGGCGATCGGCCTGTAACGCAATGTTTTGCAGTTCAATTTGTTGCGGCATCAGTGGGCATGCTCCGTGACCAGATGGGGATCCAGGTGGTCGCGCAGCGCGTCACCCACCATGTTGAAAGCCATCACGGTGATAAATAACGCCAGCCCCGGCCAGAACATTTGCAGCGGCTGGGTCCAGATATACTGGCGCGCGTCGTTAATCATTACGCCCCATTCCGCAGTTGGCGCGGTAACACCGAGGCCGAGGAACGACATTCCGGCGACGTGCAGCATCATGTGACCAATATCCAGCGTCGCCAGCACCAGCAGCGACGGGATCACCGCGCCGGCCAGGTGGTCAATAAACACCCGGATATGACCCGCGCCGGAAAGCCGGGAGGCGAGTACAAACTCGCGCTGGCGCAGGGAAATCACGAGGCTTCTCACCATCCGCGCATACCACGCCCAGTGTGACAGGGCGATGGCGATGATCACGTTGGTCAGCCCGGTCCCCAGCACGCCAACCATAAAGAAAGAGAGGATCGAGGTCGGGAAGGTCATAAACATATCCGCGACGCGCATGGTGGCCTGATCGACGCGACCGCCGATAAGCCCCGCGCTGCCGCCGACGATGAGTCCCAGGGTGAGCACCAGCAACAGGCAGGCCATGACCGAACCGAGCGAGACGCGGGTCGCCGCCAGCAGACGCGAGAAGATATCGCGGCCCAGATGGTCGGTGCCCAGCCAGTGCTGACCGTCGGGCGCCAGCAGGCGCGAGGGTAAATCAATGGCTTGCGGATTGTAAGGGAGCCACCACTGGCTGGTGAGCGCAATCACCGCCAGCAGGACGATGATGATTAAAGAGATGCGGACAGACCAGCGTGAAGAGAGGAAAAAGTTCACGAGTGCGCTCCTTCATGGCGACGAATTCGCGGATCCAGCGCGGCGTTCAACAGGTCAACAATCAGGTTACACACCACAAAAACAATCACCATCATTAGCGTAAAGCACTGAATCACCGGATAGTCGCGGTTAAATATCGCCGAGACGGCATAGCGACCCACGCCGGGCCAGGCAAAGATGTTCTCGATGATCATTGTTCCACCAATCAGTTCGCCGATATGCATCCCCACGGCGGTGATCATCGGCAGCGAGGCGTTACGCAGAATATGACGGCGTTCGGTTTGCTTCTCGTTCAGGCCGCGCAGCCGCGCCCAGGTAACATGACGCTGCCCGGCGACCTCCAGCATGCTGGCGCGCAGCAGACGGGCGTTAATCGCCAGTGACATAAAAGCGATCGACACCGCAGGCAGAATAATGTGTTGCCAGCCGCCATAGCCCATAGCAGGCAGCCATTGCAGGTAAACCGAGAAGAACATCACCAGCAGGAAGGCGAGCCAGAAGTTAGGCATCGACACGCCGAGGAAGGCGATAAAACGCACGGCAAAATCGGGCAGACGATCGCGATGGCGCGCCGCCCAGATGCCAAGCGGTACAGAGGTGAGCAGGATCAGTACCAGCGCGACTCCCGCCAGCTGTAGCGTGGCGGGCAGGAAGTTCAGCATATCATCCAGCACCGGGCGCTGGGTTGCGAACGAGATGCCAAAGTCCAGATGCAGCGCCTTCCACAGCCAGGTGCCGTACTGCACGACAAGCGGCTGATCCAACCCCAGCATCACGCGAGTGGAGGCCACCATCTCCGGCGTTGGCGGGAGGCTCGACAAACGCAAATAGTCGAGCGCCGGATCGCCGGTCCCCAGGCGCAGCATCAGGAAGATAATCACCGAGGCGGCAAAGATCATTGGTATCAGCAGCGCAATGCGCCGCAACACGTAACGCAACATCAGGGTTTCACCGGTTTAATCTGTTCAAACGGAATTTCCGAGGCAATTGGCGCATAAGGGATCGCGCCCAGCTCCGGTTTGGCAACCACCATCATTGAGACATAGCTGATGGGCAGGTAGACCGCGTCGTTGTGCAGACGCGTCAGAATGTCGCGGTACAACGCCTGACGCTGCGTTTCATCAGTGGTTTCCAGCACTTCGCCAATCTCTTTATCAATAACCGGCTTGTCGGCTAAACCCTGCTGAGCCTGATAATCTGCGTGCGACGGTACGCGCATTGAGCTCATAAAGGCGTGCGGATCGTACGGTGCGCCCCAGGTGCGATTAAAAATCATGCCAAAGCGACCGTCGCGCTGGCGGGCGTAAATACTGCTCTCTTCCTCGCCGATCAGCGCCACATCCACGCCAGTCTGACGCATATCAGCCTGAATAATCTCCGCCATCGATTTGCTTAGCGCGTCGGTGCCGATGAAAGACAGCTCTATGCGCAGCGGCTGGCCGTTTTTCTCTCGAATCTCTTTACCTGCTGGCAGTATCCAGCCTGCCTTCTCCAGCAATTCTTTCGCCTTTTGCGGCGAGTACTGGCGCGGCTTCAGGCCAATATTGGCGTAAGGGACCGTGGGGGCAAACAGGGTATCGGCAACCTGCTGGGTGCCGTACAGGGCATTATCGATCAGCGATTTTTTGTTTACCGCATAGTTCAGCGCTTCACGCACCAACAGCTCGTTGGTCGGCGCCTTTGCGGAGTTCAGCGCCAGCATCACCGTCTCTATTGGCTGCGAAAGCTGGGTACGGTATGCCGGGTTCTGGCTGAAACGTGCGAAGGTGTCGAGCGGCAACAGCCCTTCGTTGCCGTATAGCAGATCGATGTCGCCCGTCTCAAAGGCCACGGCGCGGGTCGTTGGGTCTGGGATCACTTTGACGGTAATCTTTTGAATCTGCGGTTTTTCACCCCAGTAGCGGTCGTTTCGCACCAGAACATCGTATTGATTGAGCTTTGATTCTTTTAACACCCATGGACCGGTGCCAATCGGCGCTTTAATGCCGTGCATCGTCTCATTGTCTTTAAACTGCGACGGGGCGATAAAGCGGAAAGGACGCGGTAGCGCCAGCTCTTGCAGGAACGGGTAGTAGGCGCTTTTCAGGGTGATTTGCAGTTGGTTTTTGTCGAGCGCCTTGACCCCGACTATCTGATTGACCAGCTCCAGCCAGGCGTGACGCTGGCGATTGTCGAGAATGACGCGGAAGTTCTCTGCCGCAGCATGGGCATCGAACGTTTCGCCGTTGGAGAATGTCACATCATCACGCAGGGTAAAAGTCCAGATTTTACCGTCCGCCGAGTGGGTCCAGCTTTTCGCCAGCCAGGGTTTCACCGAACCGTCTGCCTGATACTTCACCAGCGGCTCATAGACCATACTCTGGGCAAACATCTGGTTAGGCGTATAAAGATGTGGGTTGAGCGGCCCAACGTTTACCGGCCATGCGGTAGTGATTTCGTCAGGTGCGGCAGCCTGTGCGAGGAATGACGCGCAGGTCAGCAGCGCAAAGAGTGTGCGGCGTAGTCTGGACAAAATAGTGACCCCGAATGATGTAAAAAGGTACGACTCAATGAGTATGACGATTCTAAAGATTCATCATACTTTTGATGTGTTCTGGATCAATAGTTGAGCGGTCAGAAAGGGGATGTATACGAAATTCGTATGTTAACTCTCACTCAATAAGCGCAGCAGGGTACTGACCTGATCGTCCAGGGGAGCGAGGGTTTCTTTGACGATCAGATGCAGCGGCGTGGCGCGGCGCGCACCGTGGCTTAACGGCAGCGGACGCAAAATCCCCTGGGCAAGCTGTGTCTGAATTCTCTCCTCTGGCAGCCAGCCGTAGCCAACCTGATACATCACCGCATCAATCGCGGCATCGATGGTCGAGAAGGTCCAGGCATCGCGAACCGGTTGCTGCGGATTATCACGATCGGCAATGCGAATCAGCGGCCAGGCGCGCAACGCGTCTTCATCCAGCGGTGCATCGAGCGCGCAGAGCGGGTGATCGCGGTGGGCAACGGCAACGAAGTCAATATTCATCAACCATTCACCGCGTCCGGTGACATCCTGGCGGCGCGTCAGAACCATCACGTCTGCATCAGCATACGCCGCCTGTCGATCGTCAGCGTTCTCCAGCACTTCAGTCAGGCGTACCTGGGTCTGCGGCCATTCCTGCTGAAATTGTTTGAGAATGGCGAACAGGCGTCGACGCGGGAAGATGCTATCCACCATTAAATCCAGTCGCGTACGCGCCCCGTTTTGCAACGTGGCCGCCCGGGTTTCCACCCACAAAAAGGCCTTCAGCAACGGTTTGACCTGATTGAGCAGCAGTTCGCCTGCCGGCGTCAACACCGCCCTGCGGCCTTCCGGCGTCAGTAACGTGACGCCGAGCCGCTCATGTAACAGAGCCAGATTGTAGCTCACCGAAGACTGGCTGCGGTGCGTCTCTTCCGCTGCTTTGGCAAAGCTGCCCAGTTCCACCACTTTCTCCAGCAGTGCCCACTGCTCCAGGGTTGTCTTATGCATAATCTATCTAAAAACTGGATGAATATGATGCAAACATAGCGTTATTAATCCAATTTTTAAAGCATTAAGATCCTCACATCAGGTATGAGGAGAACCAATATGAGCACTTTTGATAAACATGATTTGAGCGGTTTCGTCGGCAAACATCTGGTCTATACCTACGATAATGGCTGGAATTACGAGATTTACGTAAAAAACGATACCACGCTGGATTACCGTATTCACAGCGGCATCGTGGCCAATCGTTGGGTGAAAGATCAGCAGGCGTACATTGTGCGGGTCGGCGAGAGCGTCTATAAAATTTCGTGGACTGAACCCACCGGCACCGACGTCAGCCTGATTGTTAACCTGGGCGACAAACTCTTTCACGGCACTATCTTTTTCCCGCGCTGGGTGATCGATAATCCGCAAAAAACGGTCTGCTTCCAGAATGATCATATTCCGCTGATGATGTCTTATCGTGATGCGGGTCCGGCGTATCCAACAGAAGTGATTGATGAGTTCGCGACCATCACTTTTGTGCGTGACTGCGGCGCGAACAACGACAGCGTTATCGCCTGTGCGGCGAGCGAGTTGCCGGAAAACTTCCCGGAGAATTTACGCCAGGACTTCCAGACGCTGCACGGCGTCGGCGGTTAGCGTGAACGGCGTCGGAGTGCAGACGGCCAGACTCAGAGAACCGAGCTGGCAGTGGCTCACCGACAGCGCGGAATTCAGCGTGCTGTCGACGCTGACGATTTGCCAGGCGCTGCCGCCGCGCTGTTTGACGATGGCCTCTTTGCGCGTCCAGATCCGCCAGAAGGCGGCCAGCTGTTGATCCGGATGTTCAGACTCCACCTCGGCATGTTCGCCGAGGCTGAAGACCGCATTGGCCAGCGCTCGCCAGTTATCGCGTGGGCGTACCACTTCGATATCGCAACCCACTTCGCCTTCGTCGCTCAACAGCAGCGCGATATCATCGCCGCTATGGCTGAGGTTGAACCACAGCGGTGTTTGCGCGGCGAAGGCGGGTTTACCCTGCTCCCCGTAGATAATTTCCGGCAGCGGCGACAGGGCGCGGGAAAGCAGTACGCGACCAGCCAGCCAGCGCGCACGGCGGGCACCCTCCGGCGCCCGAATGGTTATTTCGCCCGGCAATTCGCCCGCGCTTAATGTTGACACTTTTCCCAGTACGATCCGGTACATATCAGGACCAACGTTTGATAATAATGGAGGTATTGATGCCGCCAAACGCAAAGTTGTTGCTCTGCAGGAACTCACAATCAATCTTGCGGGCTTCACCCATAATGTAATCCAGCGCGCCACAGTTGGCGTCCGGCTGACTCAAATTTAGCGTAGGCGCAAACCAGCCTTCGCGCATCATTTGCAGACTCATCCAGGCTTCCAGCGCGCCGCAGGCGCCAAGCGTATGCCCAAAATAACTTTTAAGCGAGGAGATCGGCACATTGTCGCCATAAATTGCGGCCGTCGCCTGACTTTCTGCGATATCCCCGCGATCGGTGGCCGTGCCGTGGGCCGAAATATAGCCGATGTCCAGGGCGCTTAAGCGCGCCATTTTCAGTGACTGTTCCATGCAAATCTGCATCGTGTCTCGCTGCGGTTGGGTGATATGCGCGGCGTCGCAGTTGGTGGCAAAGCCTGTAATTTCGCCGTAAATAGTCGCCCCGCGGGCTTTGGCGTGTTCCAGCTCCTCCAGAATCAGCGTGCCCGCGCCTTCGCCAATCACCAGACCATCGCGGTTTTCATCGAAAGGCGATGGGGTGGTTTTGGGCTGGTCATTGCGCTGGCTGGTCGCGAACAGGGTATCAAATACCGCCGCTTCAGAGGGACACAGCTCTTCCGCGCCGCCCGCCACCATCACCGTCTGGTAACCGTGACGAATGGCCTCCCACGCATAACCTATCGCCTGGCTGCCGGAGGTACAGGCGCTGGAGGTTGGGATCACCCGCCCGCGCAGGCCAAAGAACAGCCCGGTATTGACGGCGGTAGTGTGCGGCATCATCTGTACGTAAGTGGTGCCGGTGATGTTATTGGTGTGTTTTTCGGTCAGCATGGTGGCGAACTCGCTCACCGGACCGGTGCTGCCGGTTGACGATCCGTAGGCAATCCCGGTTTCGCCGTTAGTCAGCACCGCATCGCCAATGAGTCCGGCCTGCTCCAGCGCCAGTTCAGTTGCACGCGTGGACATCAGCGACACGCGGCCCATCGCGCGGATGCGCTTACGGGTATAGTGTTCCGGGAGGGTGAAGTCGTCGACGGGGGCACCCAGCAGCGTATGCAGTCCGTCATAAACCTGCCACTCCGGCATTTTGCGCACGGCATTTTCATACGCCAGCAGCCTGGCGGAAACATCCTGCCAGTTTTCCCCAAAGGCGGTGATGCCGCCCATGCCTGTAATGACCACGCGACGTGTCATAGCATCCCTCCATTGATGGAAATTACCTGACGGGTCACGTATCCCGCCACATCCGACATTAAATAGCTGGCAAGTCCTGCCACTTCGTCCGCCTGCCCCATCCGTTTCATGGGGATCATCGACATGGCTTCCTTCAGTGCGGCTTCTTCCATTTCGATCATCCCGGTGTCGATAAGCCCAGGCGCTATACAGTTAACGGTAATTTTGCGTTTCGCCAGTTCAATCGCCAGCGCTTTCGTGGCGCCGATAATCCCTGCCTTTGCCGCGCTGTAGTTGACCTGACCACGGTTACCCATCAGGCCGGATACCGAGGAGAGCGTAATGATGCGACCGCCCTGGCGAGCGCCGATCATCGGCATGATGCATGGCTGAATGACGTTGTAAAAACTGTCGAGATTGGTGTGGATCACCGCGTCCCAGTCGTTGTCACTCAATGCCGGGAACGCCGCGTCGCGGGTGATTCCGGCGTTGCTCACCACGCCATACCACGCCCCGTGCTTCTCAATATCCTGCTCCAGCGCTTCGCGGCACTGTTCGCGGTGGGCGACGTCAAACGTAAGCAGACGGCCTGCGCCGCCCGCGGAGAGAATCGAATCCAGCGTCTCTTGCGCTCCCGACGCATCGCGATGATAGTGGACGCCAACGATAAAGCCGTCCGCCGCCAGTTGACGGGCGATCGCTCTCCCGATGCCCTTGCTGGCACCGGTAACCAAAACTGAACGACTCATGTGGACGCTCCTTGTTGAAATAGAGAATGTAGTTCTTCTGCCGTGGGCTGAAAGGTATTGACCCGACCGGAGGCCAGCGCCTCTCCACCGGCGTCAATCGTGCACTCGAAGCTGCCGAAGCGCGCATCCTGCATCAGCAGTGTGACGGTGATATTCAGCGTCAGTCCGCCCGGCAGGTCGCCAGCCGCGCAAACCAGCTCACGAGCGCCAAGCACCATGCCGAGTGAGATATTGCCCTGACCCTGCTGATGTCGATGCCAGCCAGACCAGACGCCGACGGTCTGCGCCATCAGTTCCAGGGCGAACCAGCCGGGGAGGTTGCCCTCTGCGTTGAGAAACGGGGCCAGCACGCCATCCGGGGATACCGTCACGCGGCAGCAGGCCGCTGCGTCCGTCACACTGACCACTTCTTCAAGCAGCTGCATGGGGGCGTCGTGCGGCAGGTATTCACCGGGCGGTAAATAGTGGCTCATGAAATCCTCCCGAGCAGAATACTGGCGTTATTGCCGCCAAAGGCGAACGAACTGGACAGAATAACCGGGCGCTCAAGCGGCTGCGGCTGCCCGAGAATACCGCAGCGCGGCAGTGTGGGATCCAGTGGCGACAGGCTAAAGTCCTGAAACGGCAACGGCAGGTCACGCTGCAAAATCAGCATACTCAACGCCGCTTCGGTAATGCCTGCCGCGCCTAACGTGTGTCCGGTAAGATGTTTCGTCGAACTGCACGGGACGCTCTCGCCAAACAGCGCGTTCACCACTTTTGCTTCAATCTGGTCGTTAAGCACCGTGGCGGTGCCGTGCAGGTTGATATAACCCACCTGTTCCGGCGTGATATTCGCGTCGTTCAGCGCCTGCCCGATCGCCCGAATAGCGCCTTCACCTTCCGGGTGCGGCGCAGAAATATGGTGCGCATCGCTGGATTCCCCCACGCCCAGCAGCGTGATGGGCTGTGGTTCGCGGGTCAGCAGCATCAGCGCCGCGCCTTCGCCGATGGTAATGCCGCAGCGGTCACGACCAAACGGCTGGCACAGCGTGGGGGAGAGCGATTCCAGGCTGTGGAAACCATTCACCGGCATCCGGCTCAGGGTGTCTGCGCCGCCGACAATGGCGACGTCTGCCAGTCCGGATTCAATCAAACGGCGTCCGCTGATGATGGCGCGGGCGCTGGAGGAGCAGGCAGTTGAGAGCGTAAACGCCGGGCCATCCAGTGACAGCCAGTGGCTGAGAAAGCGCGACGGGTCGCCCAGCTCCTGCTGGGGATATCGCCAGGTGGTGCTTTCCTTCCCGTTAAGCGTCAGATTGACGTGCGCATCCCCCTCATCAAGCCCGGAGGTGCTGGTGCCGAGCACCACCGCAATTCGATCCCGCCCGTACTGCGCAATGGCTTTATCCACTCGCGGCTGGATCTGTTCGAGCGCCGCCAGCAAAAGCTGATTATTGCGTGAACGATGGGCGCTGAACGCATCGGGAATGGCGGGCAGTTCACCGTCAACACCGGCTAACACCGTATGCGGATGGCCCTGTAGCCAGCCTGGGCGAGGGCGCATACCGGGCGCAGTGCCGCGCGTCAGACTGGCGGCGATTTCATCGGTGTTGTTGCCCAGGGCGTTAATCATGCCAACCGCAGAAATGTAGATCATCTCAGTCACCCAGGTATTGAATGGTGATGTGGTATTTAAAGACGAGCTGCTCGATGCCGATCGGCTCACGCTTCCCGTTGCGGTTCAGGTAGGTGATTTCCGTCACCCGTTTGCCGCTGGCGTTACGCAGTTCGCGCTTGTCACCGGTGTCCGTCAGCGTCCAGCCTTTGGGCAACTGTGGCTCCCATGCGCTAATCGGCCAGTGGCTGAGCATCACGTCGGCCAGCACCTGGCTGGCTGGCGGCAGCTGCGGAACGACGATCGACTGTTCAGTATGCAGCCCTTTTTGATCATACGTTGCGAGGAACAGGCGGATGCCCACGGACGACAACCCCGCCAGGGTGATTTTCGTATCGTCGGCGTTGAGCATCACCAGCAGCGACTGGGTTTTGCCATTAAAGCGCCCGGTGAGCAACTGCTGTGAGCTGATTGCAGGCGTGATGCCCGGCGCGGGCAGCGTCACGCGGACGCCGGGTTCCAGCCAGGCCTGCGGACGGCCTTCCTGTTCCGGCTGTGAGTGGCTGCATCCGGCCAGCAGCATCGCGGCGACCAGCAGACACTGCCGGATGGCGCTACGCTTATCCGGCCTGGGGTTTCTCAGCAAGCGGAAGGTCTGTTTTATCATTTTCTTTTTTCTCTTTTTTTACCGGGCATCGCCAGCGGTGAAAGCAGGAACGCGGTGAAAATACCGCTCACCAGCACAATGCCAAAACTGCTGATAGCCTGGGTGGCGCTAAAGACCAGCATCCCGAGTGTCAGGAGCGTGGTCATCATCGCCAGCGTAATCGCCAGGAGTGAGGTCAACGGAGTGCCGCGCGGATTACTGAAAAATAGCGTGTAGTTAATGCCGATCCCGAGTATCAGTACCAGTGCCAGCAGCGAGAACAGGTTGACCGCGTGCCCGCTCAGCGACAGCACTGCCAGACCGCAGCCTAAAGAGAGCACCGATGGCACCAGGCTGATTAAGCCCTTGCGCCAGCCAAGACGCGCCACGGCACCGCTGGCAATGATCGCCAGTGCGACACACAGCAGACCCGTGAGTACATGGCGATAAAGGGCGAAAAGTTCATCAAAGCTGTTTTTACGATCCACCCAGGCGACGCCGATATTTTTTGCGCTGAGCGCCTTCAGCGCCGCGCTGTTTTTCACACCCTCAGCCGGAACCAGCACGCCGCTTTCGCCATTTGCCAGCGTCAGCCATAGCAGGCGCCAGCCTTCGCTGGCCGGACTGGCAAGCCAGGCATCGACCGTCACCGGCATGGCGTTAAGATCGGGGTTGACCGTCGCCAGCCCGGCGTTGTTCAGGGCGTGGGTGATGGCAGGGGCGGCGTTTTTCAGTAAGGTGAGATCCTGCTGCTGCCGGGCAAGTGAATTCAGTGGGATCGTGCGATAGCCGCTGAGCCATCCCTCTTTTTTCGCCTGTTCCAGCGCCGGGACAAAAGCGTCCAGGCGCTCCAGCGTTTGTTGTGCGGATGTTCCGTAAACCACAAACCACTTCTGATCGACGCTTTGCCCGGTGAGTGCGGTAATCGCTTTTTCCTGGGCCAGAATGTCTTGTGGCAACGCCTGTAGCTGCGAAATATCGTCGTCCACGCGCAGCGTCGCGAGTCCCGCCAGTGAGAAAAGCGCCAGCGCCACGGGCAGGCCGACGGAAAGCTTTTTATTGCGTCGCCAGGCGGCAAGCCAGCGCAGCATGAGCCCCATTGCCGGAACCGGGCGCACGGGCAGTCCACGGCACAGCCACGGATGCCAGAAAATCACCGTCAGACAAGAGGCGCAAAGTCCCGTCGCCGCGAATACCGCCATCTGGCGAATGCCGGGGAAGGGGGCAAGCATCATAATCAGGTATGCCGCCACGGTTGTCAGCAACGCCAGCAGTAGCGCATTACGCACTTTGGCCAGGCTTTGCCACGGCGACGCCTCCGCGCCATGTACCATCCGTTCGGTCAGGTAATAGAGCGTGTAGTCGGCGGAGACGCCAATAATGCTCATGCTCATCACCAGCGTCATCAGATGCAGTTCGCCAAAAATGAGCAGCGTCACGACCGTTCCCGCCAGCGCACCAACACTGATGGAGATCAGGCACAGCAGCAGCGGGCGCAGCGAGCGGAAGACGGCGATAATCAGCAGGATCACGCCAGACACCGTTGCGACACCGAGGGTGGAGATGTCCTGCTTCGCCTGCTGACTGGCGTAATCGCTGTAGAACACGGTCCCGCGCGATAACAGTTGCGCCTGCGGATAACGTGCCTTCAGCTCGCCCTCAAGCGCCCTGAGCGTGGTGACCAGCCGGTGCGTCTGCTGCATATCGAATGACGAACCTGCCAGTTCGCCGTGCAGCAGATACCAGTCGTTGCCCTGCTCATCCTGGGCAACCAGCCAGCCGTCCATCAGCCGCAGGCGTTGCCCGTTTTTGGCCATTGCCAGCTGGGAGCCACGCATCAGCATCAGCGGGTCGTTTTGCAGCTCTTTACCGCTGACGCCGGAGAACGCCGAATAGAGCTGCGAGAGGATCCATTGCGCCTGCGCCTCGCCGCCGTTTTGCAGCCGCGCACGGGTGTCGTGGTCAAGCAGACCGTTGCGGTGTTGCCAGAAAAATGCGCCCCATGCCTGCTGGCTGTCAGCGTCCAGGGGGCCCTTCACCTCCGACAGCGCGTGTGATTTTTGCAGGCGTTCCAGCCAGTCACGGGCGACCTGCGGGTCGGCCTTGTTACCGGGACTCACCAGCCAGACCAGCTGGCGATCAAGACGTTGCATAAAGCCGTCGTTCAGCGCCGGAGGAATCGCGCCTAACGCCTGTTTCGGCAGCATCGCCAGTACGCTGCTGTTGAGTCTGGCCTGAGGCAGTTGCATCAGCAGAATACCCAACAGGATCAGGCAGACGACGCCCCATAACAGCGCAGGGCGTTTACTGGGCGGCAAAGCGTTGGCGTTCGTCATCGGTCAGTTGCGCTGGCGTCAGTTGATGTTGGGAAAGCGTGATATCGGTGCGATCGCCCTGTTTATCGTTGAGCTGAATGCTCTCCAGGTATGTCTTTCCGGCGAGATCGATACTCCCGAAGATTTTATCCAGCGGCGTGGTGATCGGCGTCAGGCGCAGCGTCCAGCGGCCTTCGCCCTGGTCGGCAAACGCCACGCGGAAATTCTCTTCCAGCACCTGACGATCGGCCTGGAACAGCGCCCGCAGCAGATGGTTAAACTGGAACATCTGCGGGTTGTTTTCTGCGGTGATAGTCTGTGGCGGCTGGCCGCCGATGGCCTGCACCATCCGCTTGTCATCCAGCAGCAGCTGCATCGGGAACGGGGACGTTTGATCCCAGAGCAAACCCTGGTCACGGGCGATCAGCATATTGCCCTGGGAACGCAGCGGCTGCGGCAGATCCTTAATGGTGCGGGTTTGGGCATAATGCGCCCGGACGACGGGCTGCCCGGTAAAGCGTTGTTGCAGATCGTCGAGCGTGATGGCGCTGGCCCACGGGCCGATCAGCAGCGCCAGTAGCGGCAGAAATCTCATGGCGTTACCCCCATTCGTTCAAACAGGATATCCGGGCAGACGAAACACATCTCACGACTCTTCTCTTCCACCGCAACCTGGATGGTGTAACCGGTGGTGGCGCGCTTGCCGCTTTCGGCATCAAAAATTTCGTAGCCTATACGCAGGCGGTTTTCGAACTCCTCAATACGGGCGCGGACGCGAATACGTTGCTCGAAGGTCAGCGCATTGCGGTACTTCACGCGGGTATCGACCACCGGCCACAAATAGCCGGACGCTTTCATCTGGCGATAGCCGTAGTCAAACTGGTTAAGCAGCGCCTCACGGGCAATCTCGAAGTAGCGGAAGTAGTTTCCGTGCCACGCCACGCCCATCATATCGACATCATGAAATGGAATGGTCAGCTCGACTTCAGCCGTAAAACGGGGATCGTTAAGCACCTTTACTCCTTGTTTTTGGTATCTGGCAAGCGCCAGAAATCGAAAAAGTTAAACCAGTCGAGCGGCGACTGTAGCGCGTAGTGCTCAAGGCGTTTGGCGTAGCGATCGATGGTTTTCTGCAACGCGCCCTGACGTTCGGCACGCGGTAATAACAGCGGATCGGCGAACGGCTCGCAGTGAATGCGCAGCTTCCCTTCCTGACGCAGGGCAAAAATAAGCGCCACCGGACAGCGCAAAATGGCGGCGAGAATAAACGGCCCCTGAGGGAACGGGGCGACCTGTCCCATAAAACGACTCCAGCAGACGCGCCATTCACCGCCGCGCTGCGGGTTTACCGCAATGCGATCGCCGACAATGGCAATCCATTCGCCGCGCTCCAGTTTCTCTTTAAGCAGGATGGCGGTCTCCGGGCCGATATCGGTCACCGGCATCAGGTTGAGCCCTGCCTGTGGCGCCATCTCTGCCATAATTTGCTTAAAGCGTTGCGCGTTGTCGCTGAACACCAGCGCATTGATGATTTTACTGCCCTGTAATTGCGCCAGCGCGCGACAGGCTTCGACATCGCCCAGATGCGAGGCCAGCAGGAGTTTTCCCTGCGGATCGCTGACGTTCAACGCCTCTTCTGCACCTGGCGCAAAAACCACATCGCGACCGAAGTGCAGCTCTCCACGCCAGCTGGCGATTTTATCGAGCATCGCATTCCCGAAGCGCAGGAAGTGCTGATAGCTGGTGAGCTTTGGCGGCACGGGCATCCGGCGCGCGATGAGTTGTTCACGCACGCGGGTTATCCAGTGTTGTGATGCGTTACGCGCCGTGGCTGCCGTCAGCCAGTACGCACCGACCACCGGGTACAGCAGCAGGGAGAATGCCTTACGCCCCAACAGGCGCCATACCCGCAGCATCAGGCGCATCCCCCATAATCCTTTTACCTCCTGCTGACGCGCCCAGTGCGGCGATGAGCGGCGAAACAGCAACGAAGGAATGCGCGGCAACATGCCGAAGAACAGACGCGTGTGCATCAGTGAGATGCGGCAATTGTCTTTGAAGGCATCGAAATGAGACAGCCCGTCCTGGGGATAGGTCACGCGGGTCGGAACAAAATAGCTGGGATTGCCCTGCCAGTAGAGTCGTACCATCACTTCCGTGTCGAAATCCATCCGTTTGCCGAGCGCCACGCGCTGCGCCAGTTGCAGCGTTGGCGCAACCGGATAGACCCGAAAGCCGCACATGCTGTCTTTCAACTGTAGCGAGAGCGTTTCAATCCATACCCAGACGTGGGTCACCCAGCGTCCGTACAGGCGGGAACGGGGGATGGAGTCATCGTAAATCGGCTGTCCTGAAATTAGTGCGTGCGGATGCGCCTGCGCCAGTTCAAGCAGCCTGGGAATATCTTCGATGGCGTGCTGACCGTCGGCGTCGACCTGTACCGCATGGCTGAATCCGGCCTCTGCCGCGGCCTGCAAGCCACAGATCACCGCCGCGCCTTTCCCCGCGTTCTCCGTCAGCCGGATTAAGGCCAGGTTCGCGGTTTCTGCCGCCAGTCGATTCAGTTCCTGTTGCGTGTCGGCATCGCTGCCATCGTCCACCACAATGCAGGGCAAGCCAAACGGCTGAAGCCGCTCCAGTACGCGCGCCATCATCGCGCCGTGGTTATAGCAGGGGATCAGCACGCAGGGTAAAAAGGTTAGCGGCATAACCGGACCTTCCCGCTGCTGGCGGTATGCCGCGCCGCGCCGTCGTGACGCAGATAGCTGAAGGTGAGGATCTGGCGTGCTTCCTGCCAGTTCAGCGTCAGCGTGACGGTGCTTTCCGGCAACAGCGGCGCCTGGAACTTCACGTTCTGAATGCCGTGAAAGCGCCAGCCGGGCGCGAGCAGCGTGGTGGCGTAATGCATCACCCAGTCTATCTGCGCCACGCCGGGCAGCAGCGGCTGAACGGCAAAGTGTCCTCTGAACCAGAACAGAGAAGGATCGAGATATAAAACAATCTCAACCTGGTGCGGCTGTGCCTGATGGCGCTCAATTTCACGGGGTGTCATGAAATAATTCCTGTAATTGCGCATAGACACGCTTGTTCATACTGTTGACCGGGATCTCGTCAATCACGCGCCAGTAACGGGGAACGGCGACCGGCTCCAGCTTCGGTTGTAGCGAGCGCCGCCACGCCTGTTCCAGCGCTTTGCCGCCCGATTGCTGCCAGCGTTGGCGGGCTTCATCATTCAGTACCAGCAGGACGCCCACGCCCTGACGAGCGCCGCGTGAGACGGGCAGTGCTGCCGCCTCGCGGATCCCGTCAAGCTCCAGCAGGCGTTGCTCGACTTCGCTGAGCGAAACCCGCTTCTCTTCAATTTTGACGACCCGATCCCGCCGCCCTGCCAGGTGGAACCGTCCGTTTTTTTCGAATTGCAGATTATCGTCGAGCAGCAGGCCTTCAACGTCTGCAATCAATGGTGAAAACACGCGAAACGCGTTGTTTTCTGGCTGAAGCCGGACGCCGGGAAAGGGCAGCCATGCCACATCGTCCTGCTGACGATAGCGCCAGGCGAGGACGCCGGTTTCGGTGCTGCCGTAAATTTCATCCGGCCAGACGCTGAGCCAGGCCGCGGTTTGTGCGGCATCCTGCCAGGGAAGCACGCCCCCGGCGGACAGCATCATCTTCACTGGCGGTGGGGCAAGCTGGTGGTCAAGGCGCTTGATAAAGGCCGGACTGCTGATAAACACATAGTGATGCTCATGATTCAGCGCCGCAAGCTGCTCGGCGTACCAGAGCATTGCCGCATGCAGCGGCAAGCCCAGCGCCATTGGCAGGACGATACGAAAGGTCAGGCCATACAGGTGCACGGGTGTGACGGAGGCGACCACGCGACAGCCCGCGAGCCGTCCGGCAAAACGAGTCGCCAGCAGCTCTGCTTCGCTGTCGAGGAGGCTTACCGGTTTGTTCACGCGTTTTGGCTGACCGGTCGAGCCGGAGGTAAACAGTTCAACACTGGCGTCGTCGGCAATGGCCGGAAACACGATGGCTTCCGTGGTCGCTGTCATCGTGGAACGCACAACCGACTGCGGGCCTTGCCAGCCAGGCGTCTTATCGCTCAGCACGCCGTCAAAGAAGGCGCGTTGCTCATCAAGGAGCGATGCGCGGTTATGCCCTGGGATCACCGGTATTTTTCCCGTGTGCAGCGTCGCCAGGAGTGCCACGATAAACAGGTAGCTGTTTTCAAAGCACAGCGCCCAGCGATCGCCTTCCTGCCGTTGCAGGTATTCCATGAGGTGGGCGACATCGTGGCGCAGGTGGCCAAGAGTCCAGGTCTGTTCACCCAGCCAGGCGATCGGCGTTTCTGCCGGACGTGGGGCGGTGAGCCATCGGGCAAGCGTCAGCGTCTGCTTCATTGTGGATCTCGTTTAATTATCCGGCGGCGTACCAGCCATTCACCGGCCATCAGCAAGCCCATTAGCAGATAGGCAATCATGCCATTCCAGGCGGTCCACAGGGACATATCGCCGAGCAGGGCGGTAAAAAGCGCGATCCCACCATTGATGATGAAAAAGGCGCACCAGACTTGCGTCACCCGCCGGGTATATCGCACTGCCACCTGCGGAAGCGCCGGATCGCGCAGGCGCGCCAGACGCTCAACGATGGGCATCGCCGACCACAGCGACCCGCCAAAAACCGTAAGCATGATCGCGTTCACCACCACCGGATAAAACAGCAGGAGTTGATGTGTTTTTAACAGGTAGCTGGCGACGCAAAGCGTGATGCCTGCAACGGCCACCACCTGGGTGACAACACGCAACGGTCCCGCCCTTCTCCGGGTCTGGTGAAGGCGTAAAAAGAGAAGGAGCGCCATCAGCGGCAGCAGCCAGTGCAGGCTGTTATGCGCCAGACCAAACCAGATTAAAAACGGCCAGGCCAGCAGCAGCAATCCTGTCAGCAACGGTAAGGCAGGCAGCGAGCGAACGCCCGACATCGCGAGTTACGCTTCTTTTAGCAGACGTTCTACCGCATCAACGACGTCCTGCACGGTACGCACGGCTTTAAACTCTTCCGGCTTTATTTTCTTACCGGTTTTCTTTTGCAGATGCACGATCATGTCGACGGCGTCGATGCTGTCCAGCTCCAGATCTTCATACAGGCGCGCCTGTGGCTGAATATCCTGCGGGTCAACTTCAAACAGCTTAACCAGCAGCGCGGAGACTTCTGCATAAATGGCTTTTTGTTCGGTCATAGCAGGCTGTCCTCAGGCACGTTGCGCGTGAATAAAAGATGCCAGCGTGGCAACGGAGAAGAAGTGCTGACGCATCTCTGCGCTTTCCGCAGAAAGGACCACGCCGTACTGATTTTTTACCGCCAGTCCCAGTTCCAGGGCATCAATTGAGTCCAGCCCCAGACCATCGCCAAACAGCGCCGCCTCGGTTTCAATATCGTCTGGCGTCAGCTCCTCCAGATTCAATGTTGTTATGATGAGATTTTTAATTTCAAGATAAAGCGCTTGCATCATTAATTCCTGAGAAAGGTAAATTACCTGGTTGTAATTGCAGCAAAAGATGCCGGTTCAACTGTCTTGCCGCCAGCGCCGGTTCTTGTGAATTTGCGTCGTAAAATTTTCCGATCCTGACCCGGTCACCCACCTGGATGGTAAAACGCGGTTTCGTCGGCGGTACCTGATACCATTTGCTTTTTTTATCCAGCATGCGTTCGCTACAGTGGATCGTCACAATGCGTAGATCACTGTTGCAGCGCACGGCGATATTTGCCGCACCGCGCTGTAGCGTCATCGTCTCGCCGGGCGTTGTTCGGGTACCTTCGGGAAATATTAAAAGGGTATCGCCCTGTGCCAGACGCTGCCGGCTGGCGGGCAAAAGGGCGTCTGCCTGGCTGTTGATCAGATAATCTGCGGCTCGTACCACGCCGCTGAGGAAGGGATTCTTCAGCAGGGCGCTTTTCACCAGACAGTCTGTTTCTGGCATCACTGAGGCCAGAAGCACGTAATCAATCAGGGTTGGATGGTTAGCGACCACCAGACACCCGCGTTCCTGGCGCAAAATGTCACGGCCTGCAATGTGATAATCCAGCACGCCCAATACGCGAGTGACCGTTAAAAAAAGACGGAAGCTGGCTGCAATGCTGCGCCGCGCAATACGGCGACGGCGGGCAGGATCCCGGACGAAAATCAGCAATATGTTAAACCAGACGACGGACAACAGCAGGCCACCGGTACCAAACAGGGCAAAACAGAAGCCGGTCATTACGATACGCCATAGCCGGTTCAGGAATGAAAAGAACGCACTCATGCTCTGCTCCAGTGCCACTGCATACGTTCGCCGGGGAGGGTAAACGCGTCGGCATTCTGCAAGTAGTGCTGTAAAAACAGCAGGCTTTGTGGGAGCTCTGTCTCCGCGCCAGCCTGACCTGGCTGAGTCTGACACTGCCAGTCGCTGCCTGCTTCGCAGACCAGCGCCACTGCCCAGGGCCAGGTTGGCATATTTTCGGGAAGCCGTGGATGGTAAAACTCAGGCAGAAAACCGTCAAAATCGACCATCAAAACGCGCTGGTAGCCCGCGTGCAGCAGACTGATGACTTCGCAGAGTCCTTGCTGGAAGGTGTCGCGACCCGCCGAGAGAGAAGACGAGACGATCGGTTGTTTTGCCGCGATAGTCAGGTTTCCCACGGCGGAGTTGTGGACAGACAGGGCAAAATCCGTGGGCGAAAGCGCCTGTTCTGTCGCCAGCGCGTGCAGGATGCGGTAATTACGCTCAAGTTCACCGTGACGGCTGGTGTACAACACCGCATCAATA
Source organism: Citrobacter amalonaticus (assembly GCF_002918555.1). Lineage (GTDB taxonomy): Bacteria > Pseudomonadota > Gammaproteobacteria > Enterobacterales > Enterobacteriaceae > Citrobacter_C > Citrobacter_C amalonaticus_A. The sequence goes on along the minus strand of NZ_PQMB01000005.1, from coordinate 178,569 downwards.
TCGTGGCGGCGCAGCATTGCCAGCCCACACTCCACGGCAAGTTTGCTCCCGGAGCTAAGGCGGCGGGCGGTCATCATCGGCAGCTCGCTGAGCTTCGCCTGCGGCGCGGCAGGATCGATGGCGTGCGAAAGCCGTGACCATTCATGCCACTGTGTTGATTCGCTAAGCCCTGGCGCCATCGCCCGCCAGTCGGTAATGTTTAATGCAAATTTCATCAACGCGTATCCGCGATAATCGGGTGATACCAATGGCGTTTCAACGCCACTTTGTTATTTCTTCTTCTGACATATCAATAAAGTATGTCCCACGCCTAAGCTGTCGTGGCGTTCATCTACCTGAAACCCTGCCAGATTCAGATAGTGATAAAACTTCTCTACGCTGTAAAAACGACTGTTGCCGTTAGCCATGCAGGTAAAATAAAGCGAAGAGGCATTCAGGCTAAATGAGGCCGCTTCAAATTTCTGCGCATCCCAGAACAGCTCCATAATGCATAGCTTTGCGCCGGGTTTCATCACGCGGGCAACGTTGCTGAGCATGGTGATAATTTGTTCCGGAGAAAAACAGTCGAGAAATTGGCTCATCCACCAGATATCCGCCTCTGTGGGTAAAGGTGCGTCGCCAAGCATATCCACCGCATGGAAATCTATGCGATGAGATAATCCTGCATTTTCGATATTTTCACGGGCCAGCGCAATTTGTTGTGGTAAATCTAATAGGGTTACCGCGATATTTTCATCGTACTGACAGCAACGTAATGCCCATTTCCCGGTATTTCCGCCGACATCGTACAGGGTTGCAGGGCGACTTGCGAATACATAGGGCAGCGCCGCGTCAAAAGCGCCATCGGAATAGTAGTGATCAAAGGCAAACCAGCTTTCACGTGCGGACGGGGGTAATTGCGATAACGCCGGATATATGGTGGGCCAGTCGCCAAACACTTTTAACCCGGACGGTTTCCCTTCCTGCAAAGCGTTCTCCAGAAAGAACAACCCCTGGTAGCAAACATCCTGCGTGAAGTCCATATTCACGCGGGTCATGGTATCGTGCAAAAGGAAATGTCCTACTTTTGCCAGATAATAACGCCCCGCCTTATACGTGATAATGCGTCCGCTTAATCCCATGTCCAGCAGTACGCCGACCGCATATTCATTGACCCGGCTATTCTCTGTTATCTCTTCCAGCGTTGCGCCTTGTCTTCCCCGATCGTCAAGGTAAGCCAACACATCTGCATTTCGCAGACAAAGTGCAGTTTGAAACAGCATTGGAGCGAAGGCGATACGTTGTGCTTCAGCAATCGCATCCAGTGCGCTGAGGGAGTCCTGTTCGTACATATAGCATTCAACCTGTTAAGAGCCTGGCTCATCAGCCTTTTTGCCTGCTATTTTGAACCTCCGGGCAGTGCTCGCCATCCTCACGTACTCCGTGTTCAAACTGCCTGCGCCAATGACGCCTGATGGATCAGGCTCTAAGGGGCAATAAGGAAATATCGGACCGTAAACGGTCCGACTTCAGGCAACATTACAGACTGGCGCCGGCAGACAGGTTTAACTGAATGTCTTTATCCAGGTTACGCACCCAGCGGTTATAGTTTTTATGAATTTTGCCGCCAGAGGCCTGCAGATTGAGGCTGCTGTCGTAGGTGATGTCATAGCGGGTAGCGGAATAGGTGATTCGCACTTCAGCTACGTGATCGCGGGTTTGTTGACGTGCTTTGATGACGCCCGGACCGGCCTCAGACATGACCCACTGACGTTGAACGCCTGCTTTCAGAATCGCGTTTTTCACCTGATCCTGGGTATGGCCTGCGCTGACGCCAGAGTGCACCTGATCAATGGGCGCTGTGCGTGCACAGCCCGCCAGCGCACCAACGACGGCAATGGCAGCAAACCACTTAATGTATTGTTTCATGAAGACTCCCTGCAAAGTATTGTGGATAAAATGAACAACTCAGTTTCTGAATTATACTCGTCATACTTCAGGTTGCTGGTGCGTTGCCGCGTTACTCGGCCTCGCCCCTTCGGGGCCAGCGCAAGCGCTGTGCAAAACGACGACGCGTTTTGTCCCGCAACTCGAATTATTTAGAGCATAGTGCTGTCAGCATGAGGAAGGTTTTTATTATTTTTTTGTAAAACTGGTATTCATTCATGCGATAGCGGTCAGATAACAGGTTTTATCGTTTTCAATATGCGATGATAACATTTCACGCAAACTATAAGCTGGCCGGTACAATATATCAATAAAATAATCATCCATTATATACTCGTCATACTTCAGGTTGCAGATGTGTTGGCTTTATTCCTCGGCTCATCCCTGAGCCTCGCCCCTTCGGGGCCAGCGCAAGCGCTGTTCAAAACGACGACGCGTTTTGTCCCGCAACTCGAATTATTTAGAGCATAGTGGCATATCGAGAATGAAACCTTTTGAACTATTTATTGATTGTATATATTTTTTACGGAAACGATTTTAGTTAAATATCTATTTTAATCGAGTTAAGTATTGGGCTTGCTTTTTCTTATTTAAGCTAAATCAGCGCATATACATTAAATATGCGCCAGTTTAACGGGTCAGGGATAAGATAAAAACTACCCTGGTTGGTAGGGGCGATTATCCCGGTAATCGGCTCTTAGGGCGTCCCGGCCCCAGTAATATGGCCAGCTTGCTGCCGCCTTTGGTGGTTTCCATCCAGATTTTACAGACGCTGGTTAAGGGAACGGACAGCAACATCCCCACCGGGCCTAATAACCATCCCCAGACCAGTAACGACAGAAAAACCACCAGCGTAGACATGCCCAATCGGTGTCCCATCATGCGCGGTTCCAGAATATTACCGATGATCATATGTACTACCAAAAAGAGTATCCCAACCAACATACATTCGTAAAAACCGTTGAACAGCAGCGCCTGAATCATCGGCGGGACAGCGGAAATCACTGAGCCAATATTGGGGACATAGTTAAGCAGAAAAGCCAGCACGCCCCACATCAGCGCAAATTGTATCCCCATTAGCGTCAGCCCCAGCCAGATAATGACCCCGGTCCACAGACTGAGTAGCGTTTTCAGCGCCAGGTAATGTGAAACCCCTTTCAGGGCCCGGTGCAATCCTGCAATGTGAATTTGCGGATTGTTCAGTGCAAAACGCAGTTTGTAAGGCACGTGGCGTACCTCAAAGAGCATAAAGACGACCGTCATAACCAGCAGCACGACGCTCGCCATCGCACCGGAAAGCCCGGTCATCAATGTGGTGGTGAAGGTCATCAGCTTGTCAGAATCAATGCGTTGCAGCATCCGTTCTGGTGACATGTGTATATTCAGAAAGGGCAGCATCTCCTGCAAATGCAGGACTTTGCGCGTCAGCTCCTTATTGTAGTTCGGCAGCATGGCGACAAATTCATTAACAGAGGCAGCAAGCACGCCGACCAGCGCGGTAAGCACAATAAGCATCACCACCACCACAATGGTAATTGCCACCGGACGCCGGATACCACGACGAATAAACCAGGTCACCAGCGGGTTAAGCACAATGGCGAAAAAAAGCGCCAGCAATAATTGCACAATGATATCTGCCGCAGCATGGATACCCGCCAGAATCACCACCAGCGATGCCAGTTTAAGCAGGATATGCATGCCCGTTTTATCGGGCTGAGGAGCTGTCATTCGTGATTCCTTTACTGTGATTTTTATTAAGAGCCCGGCAATAGTCTGATGGGCCAGGTTCTAAGTGTAGCGGCTGGCGTGTTGCCGATATTCCTAATCTGTCTGCTGATTTCCGGCGCGCAACATGGTAGAAATGAAACACTGTTGTAAATACGTGGTGATCCCCATGCCCGAACCCGTCGCCGAACCGGCGCTAAACGGTCTGCGTCTCAATCTGCGCATCGTCTCTGTGGTGATGTTTAACTTTGCCAGCTACCTGACTATTGGCCTGCCGCTCGCGGTTTTGCCGGGTTATGTTCATGATGTGATGGGCTTTAGCGCCTTCTGGGCAGGGCTGGTCATCAGCCTGCAATATTTCGCGACCTTACTGAGTCGTCCTCATGCCGGACGATTTGCCGATTTACTGGGACCGAAAAAAATCGTCGTCTTCGGACTGTGCGGCTGCTTTTTAAGCGGGGCGAGCTATTTTCTGGCAGGCAGCGCCAGCGGCTGGCCGATCGCGAGCCTGTTATTGCTCTGTCTGGGACGCGTCATTCTGGGGATTGGACAAAGTTTTGCCGGAACCGGCTCCACGCTGTGGGGGGTGGGCGTCGTGGGCTCGCTGCATATTGGCCGGGTGATTTCATGGAATGGTATCGTCACCTACGGTGCAATGGCGATGGGGGCGCCGCTCGGGGTGTTGTTTTATGCCTGGGGCGGTCTGCAAGGGCTGGCGCTGGTTATTATGGGCGTCGCGTTGCTGGCGGTGCTGCTGGCCATCCCTCGTCAGGCGGTTAAAGCCAGTAAAGGTAAACCGCTGCCGTTTCGCGCGGTGCTTGGGCGCGTCTGGCTGTACGGAATGGCGCTGGCGCTCGCGTCTGCCGGATTTGGGGTTATCGCCACCTTTATCACCCTGTTTTATGACGCCAAAGGCTGGGATGGCGCCGCGTTTGCGCTGACGCTTTTCAGCTGCGCGTTTGTGGGTACGCGTCTGCTGTTCCCCAATGGTATTCATCGGTTCGGCGGCTTAAACGTGGCGATGATCTGTTTTAGCGTGGAGATCGTCGGGTTATTAATGGTGGGCATGGCGGTGATGCCGTGGATGGCGAAAATCGGCGTGCTGCTGGCGGGCATGGGGTTCTCGCTGGTCTTCCCGGCGCTTGGCGTGGTAGCGGTAAAAGCGGTACCGCAGCAAAATCAGGGGGCTGCGCTGGCAACGTATACCGTGTTTATGGATCTGTCGCTGGGGATGACCGGGCCACTGGCGGGGCTGGTTATGAGCCGGGCGGGCGTACCGGTTATCTATCTGGCCGCGGCGGGACTGGTGGCAATTGCCATGCTGCTGGTCTGGCGCTTAAAAAAACGGCCACTGACTGAAGAACCAGTGACCGTTTCATCGTCTTAACTCACTGGATAACCAGCGTGTTGATAATGTTTTCTGCTGCGGTCTGCGCTTTCTGCTGATCGTCAGCAGGTAATGTGATTTGCAGAGTCAGCAACTGATTGTCGACTTTACCCAGAACCACGGAAGAGTACGCCGTCTGGCCTTTAGCCGAGATAATGCTGTCCAGCTGTTGCAGCGTGTGGCCTTTCAGCTCAATGGCTTTGTTGGTCACCACCTGCAACTGCGGGTCACGGCTGCGCTGCTGATCTTCCAGACGTTTTGCCAGTACGGCCAGATCTTCGTTGGTATTGTCGCCCACAATAACAATCACGGCTTTTTGACCGGTTGCGTCGGAATAGACGTGCATATTGTTAGCCTGGGTGCCCAGCTTACCGCTCTGATCGGTCATATCTGCCGGCAATGAGAAACTCAGTTTGCCATCAAGCAGGCTGACAGGTTGTCCGGTTGCATGACTTTCTGCGGCGGCACCTTCTGCCGGCGCTTTGGTATCGCTATTATCACAGGCCGCAAGCCCCATAACCAGCAGGCCAATACCGACATATTTAACCAGATTGCGCATTGACTTCTTCCTTTCGATAAACGGCCATAACGGCTCATTCGTTCATCTTATCACAACTCGGAAAATGAACCTTTAACTCGTCTGCAATGCAGAGATTTCAGATTTATCTGCCAGTCTTTTCAGCAACATATTCAGCAATACGCCATACATCGGCAGGAAGAAAATAATGCTGATCAACACCTTGAAACCGTAATCGACCAGAGCGATTTCCATCCAGTGCTCGGCCATAAAAGCATCCGGGCTACGCCAGAAGGCGATAAAGAAGAACGCCAGGGTGTCGCTGACGTTGCCAAACAGCGTTGAGGCCGTTGGCGCCATCCACCAGCGGCGATTCTGACGCAGGCGATTGAAGACGTGGACATCCAGAATCTGCCCCAGCGCGTAGGCCATAAAGCTGGCTGCGGCGATACGGGCGACAAACAGGTTGAAGTGCAGCAGCGCGCCAAATCCCTGCCAGGATCCCATATAAAACAGCGATGAGATGACATAGGAGATCAGCAGCGCCGGGATCATCACGGCGAAGATAATACGACGCGCCAGCGGCGCGCCAAAAATGCGCACGGTCAGATCGGTAGCGAGAAAAATAAAGGGAAAGCTAAACGCGCCCCAGGTGGTGTGGAAACCCAAAATGGAGACCGGAAGCTGTACCAGATAGTTACTGGAGGTGATCACCAGCAGGTGGAATAGCGATAGCCAGAACAACGCTTTTACGCGCTGTGTTTGTGTGAACGGAGTCATATTGTACCTTTTTATGGATATTTGGGGTGAGGGAACCCAATTCGTGCTGCATGCTATTTGTCCGCGCCAATAACGCGTCTTAACATTTTTAAGCCGCCGCATGATACTGCTTTAAAAGCGTAATGCAATGGCTAATTTTTACGCAATCGTTAACCTGTCTGGCTTACTGATCATTATGGGCGTAAAATACCGCCGTTTTTTCGTGAATGAGATTAAGATGAGCGAGCTGTTTTCCTCCCCCGACCATACCCTTGATGCCCAGGGACTGCGTTGCCCGGAACCGGTAATGATGGTGCGTAAAACCGTACGCAACATGCTGGCGGGTGAAACGCTGCTGATTGTGGCGGACGATCCGGCCACCACCCGCGATATCCCCGGTTTCTGTACTTTTATGGAACATGAGCTGGTCGCGCAGGAGACGGGGTCGTTGCCATACCGTTATCTGATCCGTAAAGGCCAGTAACCGCCCCGGCATGCTAAATCCACGGCACCGGTTCGCGCCGATAGGGTGAAAAGCGCCAGAATTTGATAAAGCGGTTGCCGACGTACAGTAAAAAATGGCCCGGCAGAGCACCTGTACCGGGCTTTTCTCTGTACTTTAAAAACTTTCCCAATTGCCCTCAGCGGGAACGGGCTGTGGCTTTATTTCTCTGCTCAGCGGGGAGCGTATTGTTCCCTGGTCGACGGCGTGCTCAATCCGAAATGCGGCGACGGCCAGACGTAGCGCGCTGGCCTGTTCTTCCAGCGCCGCGGCTGCGCTCGCGGATTCCTCCACCAGAGAAGCATTCTGCTGCGTCACGCTATCCATTTCTGATACAGCCTGCGCTACCTGTTCGATACCTTTACTTTGTTCGTCGGATGCGTTGGCAATCTCATCCATAATGCTGGTTACCTGGGTCACCGCGGTCACGATTGCCTTCATTGTTTCTCCGGCTTCATGCACCTGGCCTGCACCGGTATTGATACGTGAGACTGAGCTTTCAATTAACACTTTGATCTCCTTGGCTGCCTGCGCGCTGCGGCTTGCCAGGGTGCGAACTTCACCTGCCACGACAGCGAATCCCCGTCCTTGCTCTCCGGCCCGTGCGGCTTCTACTGCGGCGTTTAGCGCCAGGATGTTCGTCTGAAAAGCAATACCATCTATCACGCTGGTGATATCCATAATTTTTTCGGAGCTGCTCGCAATATCATTCATCGTATTGACCACTTCATGAACGACGCGCCCACCGGTTAACGCTGTTTCTGATGCGGTCTTTGCCAGGCTCGTAGCGTGACGTGCGTTGCTGGTATTTTCCCTTACGGTTGCCGTCAGCTGTTCCATACTTGCCGCCGTTTCTTCAAGTGCAGCGGCTTGTTGCTCGGTACGGGAAGAGAGATCGGTGCTGCCCGCAGAAATTTCGCCTGCCCCGGTATAGATTGAATCTGCATTGTCACGAACCACACCCACGGTACGAACCAGCGATTGCTGCATCGTTTTTAAGCCAGCCGCAAGCAGGCTCATTTCACTACGTCCTTGCGCATCAATATGTTGGGTTAAATCACCCTCTGAGATGGCATGAATTTGATCAATCACATATTGTAATGGGCGCAATAATACGCGCTGTAATCCAAGCCAAATCAGGACCAGCAGGGTTATTGCGATCGCAAAAATGATACCCAGCGTCCAGAGCATTTGATTAAAGCTGTTCTGGTTTTCCTCGCCAGCCAGTATTAACAGATGATTATTCTGTTCCAGCCACTCCTTATAAACTTCCCTCATCTCATCCTGCGCCTTCTGGGCATCCAGGTTGCCATAATCTTCATAGTTATTCGCGCTGAGAAACTGGATAGACTGTTGCAGGACGTCATGCATGTGCCTGAAACTGGCTTTTGCTTTGTTATCAATGGCGGGGTCTTCGCCTGCAATATCTTTCGTATTGATAAAGTTCGTGAAATGTTTATCTGCCTCAGCAAGGGAAACGCTGGCATTCGTCAACAGCTGGGCCATTGCTGCTTGTGCTGCAGAGTCCTGTTGATTTTTCAACATTCGAATAGCAACACGGGTAATGGTCACCCGGGTTTCGATAAGGGTCTGATAACTCCCGCCGAGTTGCTGCTGCTGGTAGTTGAGCACGCTGGTTTTGTGAAAATTAAGCCGATCGTGACTCACCGCTGAATAGAAGAATATTCCTGTCACCAGTAATAGTCCGCAAAATATTCCCAGTGTTGTAATAATTCCAGTTATGACTTTGATATTTTTCATAAGGTCTTACTGTCCTTTATGGGGATGGATAATTTCTTTATCGGTAGGATAAATGTTAACCTTATGGTTAATGTTGTTTTATTTTGTTAAGATTTTGATATAAATAAGGAAATTTTTAGTGGCGGAATATACAGAAACTGGCATGCAAATATTCTCTTGCATGCCAGTATGATGACGTGAAAATTCAGAAATTTATTTTTAGTTAGCGAAAAAAACAATGTCCTGACGGTGCGCTGGTATTATCTTTTACGCAACAACCGCAGCGCATTGGCGGTAACCAACACCGTCGCTCCGGTGTCCGCCAGTACCGCCAGCCACAGTCCGGTGATCCCGAGCAGCGTAGTCACAAGGAAAATCCCCTTCAGACCCAGTGCAATGGTGATGTTCTGGCGGATATTGGCATGAGTGGCGCGTGCCAGCTGAATCATTTGTACCAGGCCGCGCAGACGGTTATGGGTCAATGCCGCATCTGCCGTCTCCAGCGCCACGTCGGTGCCGCTACCCATTGCGATACCGATAGCGGCGGCTTTCATCGCCGGAGCATCGTTGATGCCGTCGCCGACCATGGCAAGCGGCGAATGCTGGTTAAGCGTGGTAACCGCTTTTACCTTATCTTCCGGCAGCAGCCCGGCTTTAAACTCCAGCCCCAGTTTTCCGGCGATCGCTGCCGCCGCACGCGGGTTGTCGCCAGTCAGGATAACGCCTTGTACACCCAGATCGCTAAGCTCGCTGATAGCGATGCGCGCGTCGTCGCGTAGGGTATCCTGCAGGGCAATGACGCCAAGTATGGCATCATTACGCAGCACCAGAACCACGGTCTGTCCGGTGTTTTCCAGTTCATTAATTTTTTCGGCAAAGGTGTCGGCTGGCTTTTTACCTGCGGCGCAAATCAGCACGTGCTCGCCGTTAATCTGTGCCTCGATGCCCGTACCCGGCAGCACTCGTTGGCCCTCGGCGGCTGGAATTGCCAACGCTTTTTCCTGGGCTTCGCGCACCACAGCCTGCGCCAGCGGATGCGTTGCCCCTTGTTCCACCGCCGCTGCCAGCGCCAGTAGCTCTGATTCACTGACCCCCGTGGCCGGATGGATGGCGGTCACGCGTGGTTTACCGACGGTCAGCGTACCGGTTTTGTCAAACGCCACCTGGGTAATACGGCCCAGCTGTTCCAGCGCCGCACCGCCTTTAATTAACGCCCCGCGGCGTGCCGCTGCGGCCAGGCCGGAGGTAATCGCCGCAGGTGTGGAGATCACCAGCGCACACGGACAACCAATTAACAGCAGCGTTAGTCCCTTATAAATCCACACCTCCCAGGAGGCGGCAAAGAGCAACGGCGGAACGAGCGTGACCAGCAGCGCGACGGCCATAATTGCCGGGGTATAAATACGGCTGAAGCGGTCGATAAAGCGCTCGATTGGCGCACGACGCTCTTCGGCTTCTTCTATCAGCTTCAGGATACGGTCAATAGCGCTGGCGCCGGGTTCCGACAGCACCTCCAGGGTGACGAGCCGGTCAACGCTGGTGGCGCCAGCCGGAACTTTCTCGCCAGCTGTGCGTTCCACCGGGATGGACTCTCCGGTTAGTGCGCTCTCATCAAAACTGGCAAACCCGGAAACCAGCTTGCCGTCTGCGGGCAGGCGTCCACCTGCGGCGACTTCAATAATGTCGCCAGGTTGCAGGGATTTAATGGCGACATCTTCACGCACGCCGTTGCGAAGGCGGGTCGCGGTTTCCGGCTTAAGCGCCATCAGCGCACTGACCCCTTTGCGGGCACGGCTGGCGGCCCAACCTTCCAGACGTTCACCAATCAGGAACAGCAGCAGGACCATCGCCGCTTCAGCGGTCGCGCCAATAAACAATGCGCCGATAGCGGCGATACTCATCAACGTCTCAATAGCAAAATAGCTGCCGGTTTTAATCAGGCGTAGCGCCTGGCGGGCAACGGGATATAACCCGACCAGCGTGGTGGCGATAAACGCCAGTTGACCAAAGGGATGGTTGAACTGCTCCAGACCCCAGCTGATCGCCATCATCACGATCAGTGTAATCAGCGGCAGGTTCTCTTTCAGACGGGATTCAGGTTCCTGTTCCTGGGTCCGGGCGTCGCGCAGGGAATAGCCCGCTTTTTGCACGGCACTTTCAATTTGCGGGCGAAGGTCAGACTCTGCGTCGACCACCAGCTTCCCGGTGGCAAACAGTACCTGAACCTGATTAATCCCCTTGAGCTGACGTACCGCGTTTTCAACTTTACGGGCGCAGGCGGCGCAGTCCATCCCTGAAACGAACCATGTGTAACGGGTACCTTCAACCGTATCGGAAACCGGAGCCGGCGTCGCGCAGCTGCCTTCACAGCAGCAGTCATCGGCCTTCTGCGGCGCAGGGGCAAGCCTGAAGGATGAAAATTGTGGGGCTTTTTTACCAGCGGTATCGGGTGTCGACATAACATCCTCCGGTTGATGATAATTTTCTCATTAACCGAAGGATACACTCTGGAGTCGACTCCAGAGTCAAGCATTATCAGAGATAAAGTGAACGGACGATCAGGAAGTGTCCGGCGAAGTAGCAGGCGGCGGCAATCGCGTTGTCTGCACGGAAGCGATAGCGGTAGTGGCTGCCCAGCCAGACGATATTCCCGATGAACAACAACGTCGCACCGGTGAAGGCGGAGAGAGCTGGCGACGTTGGGCGGAAGAACCACAGTTCACCGGCCAGCCAGACCATCACCAGCGTCATACCGATAAAAGTACATATCGGCCAACGAAGATCTTCCAGGCGCGTCCAGATGACGGCTATCAGCAGCCCGCCCAGAACCAGCAGCACCAGCGGTAATGGCCAGAAGAATGACAGCGTCATCTGGCTGGCGAAGTATATGGTGTACAGCAGGTGCGAAAGGAAAAATGCGCCAATGGCGTACAGCAGGCGCTGGCGCGGCAGCAGCGTCAGGGCATCACCAACCAACGAGGCGCACAGGCCCGCCAGTACCAGATAGCAAATGGCATTAAACATTGGCGCTTGCCACGCCAGCAGGAGCAGGAGTAATAAGGTGACGGGCTTAAATACCCAGCGTTGCCAGGCAGGCCCACGATATGAAGCATCCACAAATAGCCATGCGGAAAGACAGACAGCGATAAACGACCAAAGCATCTTAGTTCCTTGAATTCGTTATTTTTTCGCAAGCAGTATGCTTACGGTAATGATATTCAGTGTAGAGGGGGCGACGGCCTGATGACAACACATTAACAGGCAGGGTATGCTTATTTGCGCATTTTCTGATGGGTTATACCCGTCGTACTTAGGTTGCATGTGCGTTGGCTTTGTGACTCGCCCCCTGGGGGCCGCTGCCAGCGCGTTCAAATCTGCTTCTGCAGATTTGTCACTCACTTTCCGCCTTCCTGCACTGCGCATCATTTAGGGTATGAAATTATGAGCAAGCCGCCTCTTTTTTTTATTGTTATCATCGTCTTAATTGTTGTTGCCGCGTCGTTTCGCTATGTCTCGCAGCGGCGGGAAAAAGCCGATAACGATGCCGCACCGTTACAGCAAAAGCAGGTGGTGGTGAGCAATAAGCGTGAAAAGCCGATCAATGACCGGCGTTCGCGTCAACAGCAGGTCACCCCGGCGGGTACCAGTATGCGGTATGAGGCCAGTTTCAAACCGCAGAACGGTGGCCTGGAGCAGACCTTTCGTCTCGATGCGCAGCAATATCATGCTCTGACGGTGGGCGATAAAGGTACGCTGAGCTACAAGGGAACGCGGTTTGTCGATTTTGTTGCTCAGCAATAAAGTGGAAAGCCGCTCGCGTTTGCAGGCCGGATAAGCGAAGCGTCATCCGGCACTCTCATGCCGCGTTATTTTTTGACGTTTAACTTCTTCTGCCAGACCAGCAGCTCAAACACGCCAAACAGGAAAATGCGGATTTTTTCCCCGGCGGTCATCTGTGGCCCGTCTTTTGGCATGGTGGATTTCAACAGCGCCAGCTGCATACCGTGCATCAGCGCCATAAACACCAGTGCGACGTTAACGAAAATATTGAGCGGGCGCGGGAAGGGCTGCACCAGGTTAAGCAGCAAAAATGCCCAGACGCAAAGCATCAGTAATCGACCCAGATTAATTAGCATCCCTTTCTCCTTGTGCTTCACGTTGATACAGACGGTACGCGACCTGTCCGGCGACTTTTTCCCGATATAACGACCAGTTTATCGGTACAGGCGGCAGGCCATTTTCGACCTCGCTTTCAACGTAAATATAGGCTTCATCAGCAAGCCAGCCCTGAGTTTCCAGCAGATTAAGCGTCTCTTCCAGCAGACCTTTACGAAACGGCGGATCGACAAATACCACATTGTGCGGCGTACCTGTCTGCGCCAGAAAAGCCAGCGTATTGGTATTGATCACCTTCCCGTGGGGAGCTTTCAGCGTAGCAAGGTTCTTTTGTAACTGCTGTGAGACGGCCCGATCCATCTCCAGAAGCGTCGCGCCTGCCGCATAGCGAGACAGCGCTTCCAGCCCCAATGCACCGCTCCCCGCGAAACAGTCCAGACAGGCTGCGTCCACCATGACCGGGGCCAGCCAGTTAAACAGCGTTTCCCGGACGCGGTCAGTGGTCGGACGTAAACCGGGACTGTCTGGCACCGGAAGTTTGCGGCCCCGCCATTGTCCGCCAATAATGCGGATTTGGCCGCTGCCTGAATGATTCGGTTTTTTCATTTCAAATACTCAAACCGCCCGTGGCAAGTCATTCCTGGCCTGGCGGTGATGTGAATTAAGTTAGCCCATCGCTTTTCAGGTTACCTCTGCGTTGGCTGCGCCTGCTCACCTGAATCACTTACTCATGTAAGCTCATCGGGATGAATGAGGGGCATCCTGGTCCCTCACTGAGGGCAGCCTCTGGCTGTTCAAATTCGTTCCTGACGAATTTGTCACTCCCTTGCTGCCTTGACGTAACTCGAAATTCATTGGGTATAAGTGATAGACTATTTCATCATTTTTTTTAGCGTCTATACACAAAATCATTCAGGATGCATCGGGGCGGCAGGAGAATGCGTCACTGAGCGTACGAGTAGTACGTGACTGAGACGAGTAGCTCAGCAGCCGACAAAGAGGCAGCCTGAAGGATGAAGTGTATATATATAGGGCCGCGAGGGGTGTAACCGCAGATGACAAAACAGAAAAAACGTGGCTTCTTTTCCTGGCTGGGCTTTGGTGAGAAAGAACAGGAACAAGAACAAAAAACCGAAGAACAGCAGGTTGTTGAAGAACAATTAACGCCAGAAACGCCTGTTGAGACGGCTGCTGAATCAGAAGCGGCAGAGCACGCCCACAGCCAGGTGGAGACGGAAGCCTTCGCAGAAGAGGTTGTCGAGGTCACTGAGCAGGTTCAGGAAAGCGAAAAGCCAGAGCCTGTTGCTGCTGAAGTCGCTGAAGATATTATTGAACCGCAGAACGCGATCGCGCATGAAGCGCAGCCGGAAGAGGTGAAAGTCGAACAAACTTCGCCTGAAGAGTGGCAGGCCGAAGCGGAAACGGTAGAAATCGTGGAAGCGGTGGAAGAAGAGGCGCAAAACGAACCGCAGCTGACCGATGAAGAACGGGAAGCGCAGGCACTGGCCGCTGAAGCAGCGGAAGAGGCCGCGGTTGTGGTGCCGGAAGAAAAAACGCCGGTTGAGGACATTGCGCAAGAGCAGGAAAAACCGACCAAAGAAGGTTTCTTCGCACGACTGAAACGTAGCTTGCTGAAAACCAAAGAAAATCTGGGTTCCGGATTTATCAGCCTGTTCCGTGGCAAGAAAATCGACGATGATCTGTTTGAGGAGCTGGAAGAGCAGTTGCTTATCGCCGACGTGGGGGTGGAAACCTCGCGGAAAATCATCGCTAACCTGACTGAAGGTGCCAGCCGCAAGCAGCTCAAAGACGCAGAAGCGCTGTACGGTCTGCTGAAAGATGAGATGAGCGAAATTCTGGCGAAAGTCGATGAGCCGCTCAACGTTGAAGGCAGGACGCCATTTGTTATTCTGATGGTTGGCGTCAACGGAGTGGGTAAAACCACGACCATCGGCAAGCTGGCGCGTCAGTTCGAGCAGCAGGGCAAATCGGTGATGCTGGCGGCGGGAGATACCTTCCGGGCGGCGGCAGTGGAGCAGTTGCAGGTCTGGGGGCAGCGTAACAATATTCCGGTGATTGCCCAGCATACCGGCGCAGACTCCGCATCCGTTATCTTCGATGCCATTCAGGCGGCGAAGGCGCGCAACATTGATGTGCTGATTGCTGATACCGCAGGTCGTTTGCAGAACAAATCGCACCTGATGGAAGAACTGAAAAAAATCGTTCGCGTGATGAAGAAACTCGACGAAGACGCACCGCATGAAGTTATGCTGACTATCGACGCCAGCACCGGGCAAAATGCGATAAGCCAGGCCAGACTGTTCCATGAAGCGGTGGGGTTGACCGGTATCACCCTGACCAAGCTGGATGGAACGGCGAAAGGTGGGGTTATATTCTCGGTTGCCGATCAGTTTGGCATCCCTATCCGCTATATCGGTGTGGGTGAACGTATCGAGGATTTACGTCCGTTTAAGGCGGATGATTTTATAGAGGCACTTTTTGCCCGAGAGGATTAACAATGATTCGCTTTGAACATGTCAGCAAGGCCTATCTCGGTGGGAGACAAGCGCTGCAGGGGGTTACCTTCCATATGCAGCCAGGCGAGATGGCGTTTCTGACCGGTCACTCAGGCGCGGGGAAAAGTACCCTGCTGAAGCTTATCTGTGGGATCGAGCGGCCGAGCGCTGGGAAAATCTTTTTCAGCGGGCACGATATTAGTCGCCTGAAAAACCGTGAAGTACCATTTCTGCGTCGTCAGATCGGGATGATTTTCCAGGATCACCACCTGCTGATGGATCGCACGGTCTATGACAACGTGGCGATTCCGCTGATCATTGCGGGCGCCAGCGGGGATGACATTCGCCGTCGCGTGTCGGCGGCGCTGGATAAGGTCGGGCTGCTGGACAAAGCGAGGAATTTCCCTATTCAACTCTCCGGTGGTGAACAGCAACGCGTGGGGATTGCCCGTGCGGTGGTGAACAAACCGGCAGTGCTGCTGGCGGATGAACCGACCGGTAACCTTGATGACGCCCTGTCGGAAGGCATTTTACGGCTGTTTGAAGAGTTTAACCGCGTCGGGGTGACGGTATTGATGGCGACGCACGATATCGGGCTGATTTCCCGTCGTTCTTATCGTCAGCTTGTCCTGAGCGATGGACACCTGCATGGAGGCCTGGCGAATGAATAAGCGCGATGCTATCAATCAAATCAGGCAGTTTGGCGGCCGACTGGATCGCCTGCGTAAATCGGGCGGCTCGTCCGGCGATGGCGGGCGTAACGCGCCCAAACGCGCAAAATCGTCGCCGAAGCCTAATTCGCGCAAGACCAACGTGTTTAACGAGCAGGTGCGCTATGCGTTTCAGGGAGCATTACAGGATCTGAAGAGCAAGCCGCTGGCGACGTTCCTGACGGTGATGGTTATCGCCATCTCTCTGACGCTGCCGAGCGTTTGCTACATGGTTTACAAGAACGTAAATCAGGCGGCGACCCAGTATTATCCTTCCCCACAAATCACCGTTTATTTGCAAAAAACGCTGGATGATGACGCGGCGGCGGGGGTGGTCGCGCAATTGCAGGCTGAGCAGGGCGTGGAGAAGGTCAACTATCTTTCCCGCGACGATGCGCTCGGTGAATTCCGCAACTGGTCCGGCTTTGGCGGTGCGCTGGATATGCTGGAGGAAAACCCGTTACCGGCAGTGGCGGTGGTGATTCCGAAACTGGATTTTCAGGGAACCGCGTCGCTGAATACGCTGCGCGATCGCATTTCGCAAATTAACGGTATTGACGAAGTACGCATGGATGACAGCTGGTTTGCCCGTCTGGCGTCGTTGACCGGGCTGGTAGGGCGTGTTTCTGCAATGATCGGTGTGCTGATGGTAGCGGCGGTTTTCCTCGTGATTGGTAACAGCGTCCGCCTGAGCATTTTTGCTCGTCGCGACACCATTAACGTACAGAAACTGATTGGCGCGACGGATGGATTTATCCTGCGTCCGTTCCTCTATGGCGGGGCGCTGCTCGGTTTTTCCGGCGCATTTTTGTCACTGATTTTGTCAGAAATTTTGGTGATGCGTCTGTCATCGGCAGTAACGGAAGTGGCGCAGGTCTTCGGAACTAAGTTTGATATCAACGGGTTATCGTTCGATGAGTGCCTGTTGTTATTGCTGGTTTGTTCGATGATCGGCTGGGTGGCAGCGTGGCTTGCCACGGTTCAACATTTACGTCACTTTACCCCCGATTAAAAAATCTCTGGTATAATCTTTCCCTGCAATGGGTTTCCGTTAGCAGGGAAAGAGTCCCCGTTGTCTCTTCCCCGCATTTCATCTTCATGTCACAATTTGTGCGTAATGTATTCACAACGTTGCATTGAACTTGTGGATAAAATCACGGTCTGATACAAGAGTGAATGATAATCTCGTTGCTCATTAACGCTGGCACGCGAATTGCTGACGGCTATTGGCCGGTGCCAGACGATAAAAATTGAGAGGATTTGAATGACCAAAGAAATGCAAAATTTAGCTTTAGCCCCTGTTGGTAACCTGGAATCTTATATCCGGGCTGCGAACGCGTGGCCGATGTTATCGGCTGACGAGGAGAGGCGACTTGCTGAAAAGCTGCATTACCAGGGTTGCCTGGAATCAGCTAAAACGCTGATCCTGTCTCACCTGCGCTTTGTTGTTCATATTGCTCGTAACTATGCGGGCTATGGCCTGCCGCAGGCGGATCTGATTCAGGAAGGTAACATCGGCCTGATGAAAGCCGTGCGCCGTTTTAACCCGGAAGTGGGTGTGCGCCTGGTTTCTTTCGCCGTGCACTGGATTAAAGCTGAGATCCACGAATACGTATTGCGTAACTGGCGTATCGTTAAAGTGGCGACCACCAAAGCACAGCGTAAACTGTTCTTTAACCTGCGTAAAACCAAGCAGCGTCTGGGCTGGTTTAACCAGGATGAAGTGGAGATGGTTGCGCGCGAGCTGGGTGTCTCCAGCAAAGACGTTCGCGAGATGGAATCGCGTATGGCGGCGCAGGATATGACGTTTGACATGTCGTCTGACGACGAATCGGACAGCCAGCCAATGGCTCCGGTGCTGTATTTGCAGGATAAGTCCTCTAACTTTGCTGATGGTATTGAAGAGGATAACTGGGAAGATCAGGCCGCAAACAAACTCACTCACGCAATGGAAGGTCTTGACGAGCGTAGCCAGGATATCATCCGCGCCCGCTGGCTGGACGAAGACAATAAGTCCACGCTACAGGAACTGGCCGATCGATACGGCGTCTCTGCGGAACGTGTGCGTCAGCTTGAAAAGAACGCCATGAAAAAACTTCGCGCCGCTATCGAAGCGTAATTTCTGCGAAGTGCCCCATAAACCCTCGAATGTGAATTCGGGGGTTTTTGTTTTTTCAGGCCGGAGAACGTGTCGTCGTCATCCGGTAAACTGGCAGGCGCAGATGGCCGATAGCGCGCCGCTTTCGGGCCTGCAGGTTAGTTTTTTTTATCTGCCGATCTGGCGAATTTTTCCCCCCTGGCAAACACTTATCGATGGGTTGTGCGCATCTTAGGGGGTGAAAGTGAACAATAACGAACTCAATGAACGGCGTTTACAGGCCACGCCGCGCGGTATCAGCGTGATGTGTGGTTTTTATGCCGAAAGAGCAGAGAACGCCACGTTGTGGGATGTGGAAGGCCGGGAGGTGATTGATTTCGCCGCGGGTATTGCAGTGCTGAATACCGGACATCGTCATCCTAAAATTGTCGCCGCCATCGAAAAACAGCTTCAGTCATTTACCCATACCGCCTATCAAATTGTCCCTTATGCAAGCTATATCACACTGGCTGAGCGTATTAACGAACGTGTGCCGATTCGCGGCCCGGCGAAAACGGCCTTCTTCTCAACGGGGGCTGAAGCGGTCGAAAACGCGGTGAAAATTGCCCGGGCTTATACCAGACGACCCGGCCTGATTACCTTTGGCGGCGCGTTTCATGGTCGCACCTTTATGACGATGGCGCTGACCGGCAAGGTCGCGCCGTATAAAATCGGCTTTGGTCCCTTTCCCGGATCGGTTTATCACGCCCAGTACCCCGACGCGCGGCATGGTGTCAGCACTGACGAAGCCTTGCGAAGCCTGGAGCGAATTTTTAAAGCGGATATTGCACCGGATCAGGTGGCGGCCATCATTCTTGAGCCGGTTCAGGGAGAAGGGGGTTTTAACATCGCGCCCGTTGAGTTTATGCAGGCATTACGCACGCTGTGCGATACCCATGGTATTTTGCTGATTGCTGATGAAGTGCAGACCGGATTTGCCCGTACCGGCAAGCTGTTTGCGATGGAGCACCATAACGTGCAGCCGGATCTCATGACGATGGCGAAAAGCCTTGCCGGTGGGATGCCGTTATCGGCTGTTGCCGGGCGTGCGGAGGTGATGGATGCACCGGCACCAGGCGGGCTTGGCGGGACTTATGCCGGGAACCCGCTGGCGGTTGCTGCCGCACATGCGGTGCTGGATGTGATCGATGACGAAAAACTCTGCGTGCGGGCGTCTGTGCTCGGCCAGCAGCTGGTTGCCGTGCTGAAGAACGCCTGCGAGAATTGCCCGCAGATCGTCGATGTTCGTGCGCTGGGTTCAATGGTTGCCGTTGAGTTTAACGATCCCGGTACGGGGCTACCTTCGCCGGAATTTACCCGGCAGGTGCAGGCCAGGGCGCTGGAACAGGGATTGTTATTACTGAGCTGCGGCGTTCAGGGCAACGTGATTCGATTCCTTTATCCACTCACTATTCCTGAGGCGCAGTTTCGCAAAGCGCTCGATATCATTATCCACTCACTGACGCAATAAACCCCCCGTCATGCTTCAACTTGTTATCTTGCTTTCAAATTAGCTATTCCAAAATAATCAAAATCGGGTATGTTTTAGCAGAGTATGCTGCAAAAGCGCGGGTGGCTGACCAATAATTGAAATAAAGCGCTGAATTAACAACATCACAACACACGTAATAACCACAAAAATGGGGATTAGCAGGATGAATATGAAGGGTAAAGCGTTATTGGCAGGATGTATCGCCCTGTCTTTGAGCAATATGGCGTTTGCTAAGGATATTAAAATCGCCGTGGTCGGCGCGATGTCAGGTCCGGTTGCGCAGTATGGCGATCAGGAATTTACCGGTGCGGAGCAGGCGATTGCCGATATCAACGCGAAAGGCGGCATCAAGGGCGACAAACTGGTTGCCGTAAAATATGACGATGCCTGTGACCCAAAACAGGCGGTAGCGGTCGCGAACAAAGTGGTCAACGACGGCATTAAATATGTTATCGGTCACCTGTGTTCTTCATCCACACAACCCGCGTCTGATATCTATGAAGACGAGGGCATCCTGATGATTACGCCTGCGGCAACGGCTCCGGAGCTGACGGCGCGCGGTTATGACCTGATTCTGCGTACTACCGGTCTCGACTCTGACCAGGGGCCAACGGCGGCAAAATATATTCTGGATAGCGTGAAGCCTAAGCGCATCGCTATCATCCATGATAAGCAGCAGTACGGCGAAGGTCTGGCGCGTGCGGTGCAGGATGGGCTGAAAAAAGGCAACGCTGACGTGGTGTTCTTTGACGGTATTACCGCCGGGGAGAAAGATTTCTCCACGCTGGTGGCGCGTCTGAAAAAAGAGAACATCGATTTTGTCTACTACGGCGGTTATCACCCGGAAATGGGGCAGATCCTGCGCCAGTCCCGCGCTGCGGGTCTGAAAACCCAGTTTATGGGGCCGGAAGGGGTGGCGAACGTATCGCTGTCTAACATTGCCGGGGAATCTGCGGAAGGTATGCTGGTGACTAAGCCGAAGAACTACGATCAGGTTCCGGCAAACAAACCGATTGTGGATGCCATTAAAGCGAAGAAACAGGATCCGAGCGGCGCGTTCGTGTGGACCACCTATGCGGCGTTGCAGTCTCTGCAGGCGGGCCTGAACCAGTCTGACGATCCGGCTGAAATCGCCAAATACCTGAAAGCGAATACCGTTGATACCGTTATGGGGCCGCTGTCATGGAATGAAAAAGGTGATTTGAAGGGCTTCGAGTTCGGCGTTTTCACCTGGCATGCTAACGGTACGGCGACCGACGCCAAATAATTTTTCCGGCGCCTTTCGCGTCGCAAGTGCGTTAGCTGCGTTATTCAACCCCGGTCACTTACTGATATAAGCTTCCGGGGATTTTATAACCTGCCGTCGCCTTGCCACGCGAAAGTATTGGGAAAACAGGGTGGAGAATCCAGGCCGGGTAAGGCGCAGACGCCCCCCGGCTTTTTTACATCAGCAGCGACGGTCTTTACCAGCCGCCGCCCCCGCCGCCACCGGAACCGCCACCTGACGATCCACCACCAGAGGAGCCGGAGCCGCGGTAGCCTGAACCTGACGAACCGCCGCTGCCTGAACTCTGGCCTGGCTTCTGGCTGGATGCAGAATGACAGCCGTGGCAAAAATGATTCACGCTTGCCCAGTCTGCATTATCAAACGCTTCCGACATCGCGCCGGTACTCACTAAGTATCTGGCAAACGTATTTGCCCACGTTTTCCCTACGTCGAGCGCCAGCGCGACCGGCAACAGGCTTTCAAAGTGCGCAACCCCCTGAGCGGGCGGATAAAGCGCCTGAAAACGGGGTTTCTCGGCCGTTTTGATGTACAGCTTTAACCCTTTGGCTATGGCTAAATCGTTCAGCCCACTCTGCGTATAGCGCGGCGTTTTCCAGCCAACGAGCGCGCACAGCACAATGGCGGTCCACAATGCGCCCACGTATCCGGCAGGTAGCTGGGTTAAGGGCAACATACCGAACAGGAAAGCGCCTCCTGCCAGGGTAGCAAAAGGACCAAATATGAGTGCCATTAAGAGGGGAAGGAATCCCCAGCTACGCCATGTTTTAATCGGGTGGCGTAAAAATTTCAGCAAAAAGAGGAGCAGTGAAACACCCACGCTCCCAAATATCAGACATGGAATAGTGAGAAGCGCTGCCGCCGGGCTAAACCAGACGCCGCAGACGACCGGCACAAGTAAGGCAATGTAAATACAACGGCGAAACGGTTTACCCCATTTTCGGCATAACTGCGGCTTCTGCTGCTGACAACGTTTATCCAGCCAGTTACGGGCATTTCGCATCAATGGCTGGTGCGGCTGACTGAGATTGATGTTCTTGCGTTTACCGCTGAAAAGTATACTCAGCAACTTTTTGTCTGCGGCATTTAACCGTGGGTTCTTCTCGTCGGGCGAGCGGGACAGCCACTGTTCATCAACCGAGGGTGAAAGCCATATACTTTTAGTCTTGCTCTTCTTTTTCGTTAATGTCATCGCCCGTTTAGCGACCAGCCCCAGCAGGTCGCTGCTGAACGCCACATCGTCATACTTACGCTGCATGATGAAACGCAAATAGCCTGGCGACATTGTGTCGGGCAGCGAGAATTGCGGCACTACCGGCGGCATTTTTAGCCCTGTGGCCGTGACGTTTTTGCGCCACCAGAGCCACCAGTAGGCAATAAGCAGCAACAGAGGGAGCCAGATCAGGCTGGTTGCAAGCGTGGGCATCAGTAGATGAACCAGCGGTAAGACCGCTTCCGGAGCGGCTGCATTAGCCAGAATGTCGCGCGGCCAGGTATAGACAACGGTTAAGCCTTCTCCTGTGGCGAGGGGGCGTGAGGTCTGTATGCTGCCATCTGGCAGGATTATCGCATTATGATCTTTGGCGCCCGGCACACCGGTGTAAACGTCGATGGTGCGCAACCTGGCATCTTTACCTTCGCCATTCAGATTAGCGATGGCGTCAGGCAGCTCCAGATGAAAACGGGCTTTGCTGACTGGCCAGCTCCAGTCGTTGCCCGTGACGTTCCAGTAAAGCTCATCCCACTCAGGAAAGCGGCTGAAGTGATTGCTGACCTGGTAGCGGATCTCGTAGTGATAAATACCGGGCTTCAGGATCTGCCCGGCGCTGCCAATACGGACGGTCAGCGTTTTTGTCGCCTGATCGAGGCTGTATGGCTCTGCGGATCCATCACGTAAGACCGATTTTATTGCGTAATCCACGCTGAAGATTTTGCCATCCTGTCGGTTCCAGGTGAGAGGCAGCGTGCGAAAAATCCCCCGCCGAATCTCGTTGCCAAGAGAGAGCACGGTGATGTTTTCCTGCATCTCCATGCTGCCATCCGGATTAAAACGCGCCCGGGAATCGAAAGAGATAATATGCTCATACGCAGGAACCAATCGGGCGTTCGGGGGAAGCTGCGAGGCATCGGTGATGATAATGTCGTCGCTCGCGACAGAGCTAAAACCCACCAGCAACAGGAACAACAGCCCAAAGCCTCGCAGTAGGCGGGCGGATAACGTTGGCATGCGGTCACTCCATCCGTGGCAGTGTGGCTTCTTCAGGTGAGTCCAGTTCAAAGAAAACTTCCGCCCTGAAATTAAACAGGCGGGCCAGCAGCAGGCTGGGGAATGATTCCACCAGAATATTAAAATCGCGCACGGTGCCGTTGAAATAGCGGCGGGCCATCTGAAGCTGCTCTTCAATTTCGGCAAGAGATTGCTGTAGCGAGAGAAAATTTTCGTTGGCTTTAAGTTCGGGATACGCTTCCGCGAGGGCGAAAATGCGGCTCAGCGTCCCCGAATATTGCTGCTCGCTGTCAGCAATTTGTTGAGGATTACCCATCAGAACGCTGCGCTGGCGAGCGATCTCTTCCAGCAGCTCTTTTTCGTGCTGCGCATAGCGTTTTACCAGGCTCAGCAGGTTGGGTGCCAAATCGTGGCGGCGTTTGAGCTGTACGGCAATACCGCTCCAGGCTTCGTCCTTAAAACGGCGCAGTGAGATAAAACGGTTATAGGTGATGATGGTCCACAGGAGCACCACGACGACAATGGCCAGCCAAATGTACATTTCCATATGTTAATTCCATGATTGCTGTCGATGAGAAGGTGAGTTCAGAACACTCTCTGAACAATTTTGCGCATCAATGAATCTTACCTTAACCATAGCGACCAGGTAAGTAATCTGGTTCGCGAAATGGTCTGATTCAGCGTTCAGCGGGGAAAGCCCATTTGTGAGCTTTCCCGTGGGGAAGAAAATAAGGGCGCGCGTGGCTAACGCTTCTCCCAGCCGTCCTGCTGCACGGTGAAGCCTAACGCCTGCATAAACGCGGCCATTACGCTGCGGTCTTCCACGCCCACGTCCGCCATCCACCAGGATGAGACGTCCGGGTTGTCGCGGATCACCTCTTCTATCAGGTATTGCCCCACCCCGCGGCGGCGTGTGACCTCGCGCACGCGAAGAGAATCCAGCGCACCCTGTGTTCCGCTCAGCGTCACCCGCACGGCACCTAACAAACGTTCATTAAAGCGCGCTGCATAGATCCGGTGGGTTTCATCTACGCTTAAAGAGGCGGGGGAATACTCCGGCCAGATTTTGCCCAGATCAATGTGATCCTGAGCGTTAAAATTTTCTAAACGAATGATGGTCAGCTTCATCGGCAGCATGTCCAAATCACAAAAGATGCGGTCAGTGTACCGAAATAATTACCCCGGAGGCGTTCTCTTTTTTTTGCCAGTTACCAGGCAATTAATTTTTTGAGGACGATAAGTACAGCTTGAAACATCAGAGAATGAAAACCAGGCAGTACATTCTCCTAACATATAGCGTTTTATTCCGCTCTTTGTGCCGTTATTTTATGCTGACAAACGCGCTTTTTTTTGTTTATCTATAGTGAAAAGCAGAATATTATCTGTTCTTAATAGACTGAAAAATAGAGATTTTACTCGATTTTTACCAAAAATACTGCGCTAAACCATTAATCAGACTGGTAAAAATAGTACAGTTCAAAAAAAGCACAGTCTGCTTTTTAACCATATAAATACAAAATATATACATCATCACGAATGGGGATTCAGTAAATGAAACGGAATGCGAAGACGCTCATCGCAGGGGTGATTGCACTGGCGATGTCGCATACGGCAATGGCGGACGAGATTAAAGTCGCCGTTGTCGGTGCGATGTCCGGGCCGGTTGCACAGTGGGGCGATATGGAATTTAACGGCGCACGTCAGGCCATTAAAGACATCAACGCCAAAGGTGGTATTAAAGGCGACAAGCTGGTCGGCGTGGAGTATGACGACGCCTGCGATCCGAAACAGGCTGTTGCGGTAGCGAACAAAGTCATTAACGATGGGATTCAGTACGTTATTGGTCACCTGTGCTCCTCTTCCACCCAGCCCGCGTCTGATATCTACGAAGACGAAGGCATTCTGATGATCTCCCCAGGCGCCACGAACCCGGAGCTGACGCAGCGTGGATATGCGCACATCATGCGTACAGCGGGACTGGACTCCTCCCAGGGACCGACCGCCGCGAAATACATTCTTGAAAAGGTGAAGCCGCAGCGCATCGCCATCATCCATGACAAGCAGCAGTATGGTGAAGGTCTGGCGCGTTCCGTTCAGGAGGGGCTGAAAGCGGGCAACGCGAATATCGTTTTCTTTGATGGTATTACTGCCGGGGAAAAAGATTTCTCCGCGCTTATCGCCCGTCTGCAAAAAGAGAATATCGATTTTGTTTACTACGGCGGCTACTACCCGGAAATGGGACAGATGCTGCGTCAGGCGCGTTCTATGGGGCTGAAAACGCAGTTTATGGGGCCAGAAGGCGTGGGCAATGCTTCGCTGTCCAACATTGCGGGTGATGCCGCTGAAGGTATGCTGGTCACTATGCCAAAACGCTATGATCAGGATCCGGCGAACAAAGGTATCGTCGATGCGCTGAAGGCTGAGAAGAAAGATCCTTCTGGCCCTTATGTCTGGATCACCTATGCGGCGGTGCAGTCGCTGGCAACCGCAATGGATCGTACCGGCAGTAAAGAGCCGCTTGATTTGGTGAAAGATCTGAAAGCACACGGCGCTGATACCGTGATTGGGCCGCTGAACTGGGATGAAAAAGGCGATCTGAAGGGATTTGAATTTGGTGTCTTCCAGTGGCACGCCGACGGGTCTTCCACGGCAGCCAAATAAGGCAACCACTCGTCAACTTCGGGCCGCAGAAACGTCGGCAGCGCTCGCCCACCCTGGCACATATTTGTGTATGCACCTGGGGATGAGCGAGCTTGCCGCCTTCCTGCAACTCGAATATGGAGAGTGGATTCAATATCCCGTCCGGGCGGGTTTATAAAGGTTATTTTATGTCCGAGCAGTTCCTCTATTTCTTGCAGCAGATGTTTAACGGCGTCACGCTGGGAAGCACCTACGCGCTCATCGCCATCGGCTATACGATGGTCTACGGCATTATCGGCATGATTAACTTCGCGCACGGCGAGGTTTATATGATCGGTAGCTACGTCTCCTTTATGATCATCGCCGCGCTGATGATGATGGGTATCGACACCAGCTGGCTGCTGGTTGCCGCCGGATTTGTTGGCGCAATTGTCATTGCCAGCGCCTATGGCTGGAGCATTGAGCGGGTGGCTTATCGCCCGGTGCGCAACTCTAAGCGTCTGATTGCGCTTATCTCCGCAATTGGGATGTCCATCTTCCTGCAAAACTACGTTAGCCTGACCGAAGGTTCGCGTGATGTGGCATTGCCAAGCCTGTTTAATGGTCAGTGGATTGTCGGCAGCAGCGAAAACTTCTCTGCGAGCATCACCACAATGCAGGCGGTTATCTGGATTGTGACCTTCCTGGCGATGCTCGCACTTACCATTTTTATTCGCTACTCCCGCATGGGACGCGCCTGCCGCGCCTGTGCTGAAGATCTGAAAATGGCCAGCCTGCTCGGTATTAACACCGATCGCGTGATTGCCCTGACCTTTGTGATTGGCGCGGCGATGGCGGCGGTGGCTGGCGTACTGCTCGGCCAGTTCTATGGCGTCATTAACCCGTATATTGGCTTTATGGCCGGGATGAAGGCGTTTACCGCGGCGGTTCTCGGCGGTATCGGCAGCATTCCAGGCGCCATGATTGGGGGGCTGATTCTGGGCGTTGCCGAAGCGCTCTCTTCTGCGTACCTGAGTACGGAATATAAAGATGTGGTGTCATTCGCCCTGCTGATTCTGGTGCTGCTGGTGATGCCCACCGGTATTCTGGGCCGTCCGGAGGTAGAGAAAGTATGAAACCGATGCATTTTGCAATGGCGCTGCTCTCTGCCGTGATGTTCTTCATTCTGGCTGGCGTCTTTATGGGCGTACAACTGGAGCTGGATGGTACCAAACTGGTGGTTGATACCGCTGCCGATATTCGCTGGCAGTGGATCTTTATCGGTACCGCGGTCGTCTTTTTCTTCCAGTTGTTACGTCCCGCTTTCCAGAAGGGGCTGAAGAGTATCTCAGGACCGAAATTTATTCTGCCGGCGATTGATGGTTCAACCGTGAAGCAGAAGCTGTTTCTGGTTGCGCTGCTGGTGATTGCGGTGGCGTGGCCGTTCATGGTGTCGCGTGGCACGGTGGACATCGCCACCCTGACTATGATTTACATCATCCTTGGCCTGGGGCTGAACGTCGTGGTCGGTCTTTCCGGGCTGCTGGTTCTCGGTTATGGCGGTTTCTATGCGATTGGTGCCTACACCTTCGCCCTGTTGAACCACTACTATGGGTTGGGCTTCTGGACCTGTCTGCCGCTGGCGGGCCTGGTTTCCGCGGCGGCAGGTTTTCTGCTCGGCTTCCCGGTTCTGCGTTTGCGCGGTGACTACCTGGCGATTGTCACCTTAGGCTTTGGTGAGATTGTCCGTATTTTGCTGCTCAACAATACCGAAGTCACCGGTGGTCCAAACGGCATCAGCCAGATCCCTAAACCCACGCTGTTCGGCCTGGAGTTTAGCCGTACCGCTCGCGAAGGCGGTTGGGATACCTTCGGTAACTTCTTCAATGTGAAATACGACCCGTCCGACCGTGTGATATTCCTCTATCTGGTGGCGCTGCTGCTGGTGGTGTTCAGTCTGTTTGTGATCAACCGCCTGCTGCGTATGCCGCTGGGGCGCGCGTGGGAAGCGCTGCGTGAAGATGAGATCGCCTGTCGCTCACTGGGCTTAAGCCCGACCCGCATCAAGCTGACCGCTTTTACTATCAGCGCCGCGTTTGCCGGGTTTGCCGGAACGCTGTTCGCTGCGCGTCAGGGGTTTGTCAGCCCGGAATCTTTCACCTTCGCCGAGTCGGCCTTTGTGCTGGCAATTGTGGTGCTTGGCGGCATGGGCTCGCAGTTTGCGGTTATTCTCGCGGCAATCCTGCTGGTGGTATCGCGTGAGCTGATGCGCGATTTCAATGAATACAGCATGTTGATGCTGGGTGGTTTGATGGTGCTGATGATGATCTGGCGTCCGCAGGGCTTGCTGCCGATGACCCGTCCGCAGTTGAAACTGAAAAACGGGACAGCGAAAGGAGAGCAGGCATGAGTCAGCCATTATTATCGGTTAACGGTCTGATGATGCGCTTCGGCGGCCTGCTGGCGGTGAACAACGTTGCGCTGGAACTGCATCCACAAGAGATCGTCTCGCTGATTGGGCCAAACGGTGCGGGTAAAACCACGGTCTTCAACTGCCTGACCGGTTTTTATAAACCGACGGGCGGCACCATTAAGCTACGCGACCAGCATCTGGAAGGGTTACCGGGCCAGCAGATTGCCCGCATGGGTGTGGTGCGGACCTTCCAGCACGTGCGCCTGTTCCGCGAAATGACGGTGATCGAAAACCTGCTGGTGGCACAACATCAACAGCTGAAAACCGGTGTTTTTTCTGGTCTGCTGAAAACCCCGTCGTTCCGCCGCGCGCAGAGCGAAGCGCTGGACCGCGCCGCCACCTGGCTTGAGCGTATCGGTTTGCTCGAACACGCCAACCGTCAGGCCAGTAACCTGGCCTACGGCGATCAGCGTCGTCTGGAGATTGCCCGTTGTATGGTGACTCAGCCGGAAATCCTGATGCTTGATGAACCGGCGGCTGGCCTCAACCCGAAAGAGACCAAAGAGCTGGACGAGCTGATTGCTGAACTGCGTAACCATCACAACACCACCATTTTGCTGATTGAGCACGATATGAAGCTGGTGATGGGAATTTCAGATCGTATTTACGTCGTGAACCAGGGGACGCCGCTGGCAAACGGGACGCCGGAACAGATTCGTAATAACCCGGACGTGATCCGTGCATACCTTGGTGAGGCATAAAATGGAAAAAGTGATGTTGTCCTTTGACAAAGTCAGCGCCCACTACGGCAAAATCCAGGCGTTGCACGAAGTGAGTCTGCATATCAACCAGGGAGAAATCGTCACCCTGATTGGTGCCAACGGCGCGGGGAAAACCACGCTGCTGGGCACCCTGTGCGGCGATCCGCGAGCCACCAGTGGTCGGGTGGTGTTTGATGATAAAGACATTACCGACTGGCAGACGGCGAAAATCATGCGCGAAGCGGTGGCGATTGTTCCGGAAGGGCGCCGCGTGTTTTCTCGCATGACGGTGGAAGAGAATCTGGCGATGGGCGGTTTCTTTGTCGAGCGCGATCGGTTTCAGGAACGTATTAAATGGGTGTATGAGCTGTTCCCGCGTCTGTTTGAGCGCCGTATTCAGCGGGCGGGCACCATGTCTGGCGGCGAACAGCAGATGCTGGCCATTGGCCGTGCGCTGATGAGCCAGCCCAGGTTGCTGCTGCTTGATGAACCGTCGCTGGGGCTGGCGCCGATAATTATTCAGCAGATCTTCGACACCATTGAGCAGCTGCGCGAACAGGGAATGACCATCTTCCTTGTGGAGCAGAACGCCAACCAGGCGCTGAAACTTGCCGATCGGGGCTATGTGCTGGAAAACGGTCACGTGGTGCTGGAGGATACTGGCGACGCGTTGCTGGCAAACGAAGCGGTGCGCAGCGCCTATCTGGGAGGTTAAGCAGACAGGCCCGGTGACCGGGCCTGTCTTCATACTTGCGATAAGTACAGTGCAGTTCTTGTTTTTTAAATAATGCAGGGATGTTATTATTGAGAATCGTTATCAATAACAATAAACCAGGGAGTAAGGATGAGAGGTTTTGTCACCTGTATGGCGCTCGGAGGCATGATACTGGCATTTTCCGTCGGTGCTCACGCATTGAAACCGCAAAACATTGATCCACGCGATCCCTCCATTTGGCAGGAAAAGCCGGACGCTTCTCCTGCACAATCCAATTCACCCTGCGAAGTTTTTTCAAGTTCAGCCTGCCCTGGCCGGGAAGATGAAAAATCGGATATCCAGCGAGAACGCGAGCGTCGGGAACACCAGCGTTTTCAACACGAATACGAAAGGCATACTAAGCGCGATTAATCAATTAACCGATGGCGTTAACATCGCGTTTCGCCATCTTTTCGTCACCGTTCCATCATCCCTCTGACGCCTGACTGTCATCTATTTGTAATCCTGTAGTTATTTTTCTGTCATTCGCGCATGTCATGTTACCTCGCGAGCATAAAACGCGTGATATCGCGCATCCGGCATAACAAGAGAGATAAGCGAATGACATTGTTACGACATACAGCATCAGGAGTCGCGTTAAGCCTGGCATTCGTGGCAAACGCCATGGCCGTTACCACCATTCCGTTTTGGCATTCTATGGAAGGCGAGCTGGGGAAAGAGGTTGACTCTCTGGCGCAACGTTTTAATGCGGCCAATCCGGATTACAGGATTGCGCCAGTGTACAAAGGCAACTACGAGCAGAGTCTGAGTGCAGGCATCGCGGCATTTCGTACCGGCAACGCCCCGGCGCTGTTGCAGGTGTATGAAGTTGGCACCGCGACGATGATGGCGTCGAAAGCCATCAAACCCGTCTACGAAGTTTTTAAAGATGCAGATATTCACTTTGATGAGTCGCAGTTCGTACCGACGGTTTCCGGGTATTACACCGATTCTAAATCGGGACATTTGCTCTCCCAGCCGTTTAACAGCTCCACGCCGGTGCTGTATTACAACAAAGACGCCTTTAAAAAAGCCGGTTTAGATCCGGAGCAGCCACCGAAAACCTGGCAGGACCTGGCGGAATACACCGCCAGGCTGAAGGCGGCGGGAATGAAGTGCGGCTATGCCAGTGGCTGGCAGGGGTGGATCCAGATTGAAAACTTCAGCGCCTGGCATGGCCTGCCGGTCGCCACCAAAAATAACGGCTTTGACGGTACCGACGCGGTGCTGGAGTTCAACAAGCCGGAGCAGGTGAAACATATTGCTCTGCTGGAAGCACTGAATAAGAAAGGTGATTTCAGCTACTTCGGACGTAAGGATGAATCCACTGAGAAGTTCTACAGCGGCGATTGCGCTATCACAACCGCCTCTTCGGGTTCACTGGCGGATATCCGTCACTACGCCAAATTCAACTATGGCGTGGGGATGATGCCGTACGATGCCGATGTGAAGGGGGCGCCGCAGAACGCCATCATCGGCGGGGCGAGCCTGTGGGTGATGCAGGGGAAAGACAAAGAGACTTACACCGGCGTGGCGAAGTTCCTTGAGTTCCTGGCGAAGCCCGAAAACGCCGCGGAATGGCACCAGAAAACGGGCTATCTGCCGATCACCCAGGCGGCTTATGACCTGACCCGGGAGCAGGGCTTCTATGATAAAAATCCGGGCGCGGACATCGCCACGCGCCAGATGCTGAACAAGCCGCCGCTGTCGTTCACCAAAGGGCTGCGTCTGGGCAATATGCCGCAGATCCGCACCATTGTGGATGAAGAGCTTGAAAGCGTGTGGACCGGGAAGAAAACCCCACAACAGGCGCTGGACGCCGCCGTCGAGCGTGGTAATCAGCTGCTGCGTCGCTTTGAGCAATCAACGAAGTCTTAAGCTTATCCTTGCCTGATGGCGCTGCGCTTATCAGACCTACAGTGATTGTAGGCCGGATAAGGTGCCAGCAGCGCCATCCGGCATCTTTCAGGAACAGAATCTCAATGTCCTCATCCCGCCCGGTGTTTCGCTCGCGTTGGTTGCCGTATTTGCTGGTTGCCCCGCAGTTAGCCATCACCGTTATCTTCTTTATCTGGCCCGCCGGTGAAGCGCTGTGGTATTCGCTACAAAGCGTCGACCCGTTCGGGCTGTCCAGCCAGTTTGTCGGCCTGGATAACTTTGTCACGCTGTTTGATGACAGTTACTATCTCGACGCCTTCTGGACGACGATTAAATTCAGTGCGCTGGTGACGATTAGTGGCCTACTGATATCACTGTTTTTTGCCGCGCTGGTGGATTACGTGGTGCGAGGTAGCCGCTGGTATCAAACCCTGATGCTGCTGCCCTATGCCGTAGCACCTGCCGTTGCCGCCGTGTTGTGGATCTTTCTGTTTAACCCTGGCCGCGGGCTGATCACGCATTTTCTTGAGCAGTTTGGCTATGACTGGAACCATGCGCAAAACAGCGGTCAGGCGATGTTCCTGGTGGTATTTGCTTCGGTCTGGAAGCAGATTAGTTACAACTTCCTTTTCTTCTTTGCTGCGCTGCAATCCATTCCTCGTTCGCTGGTTGAAGCTGCCGCGATTGATGGCGCAGGTCCGGTTCGTCGCTTTTTCAAACTTTCGCTGCCGCTGATCGCACCCGTGAGCTTCTTCCTGCTGGTGGTGAATCTGGTCTATGCCTTTTTCGATACCTTTCCGGTTATCGATGCGGCCACCGCGGGTGGACCGGTACAGGCCACGACCACGCTGATTTATAAGATCTACCGCGAAGGTTTTGCCGGGCTGGATCTTTCTGCCTCTGCCGCGCAATCGGTGGTGCTGATGTTCCTCGTCATTATTCTGACGGTGGTGCAGTTCCGCTACGTGGAAAGTAAGGTGCGTTACCAATGATTGAGAACCGTCGCGGGCTGACGATATTCAGCCACACCATGCTGATTCTGGGGATTGCCGTGATTCTGTTCCCGCTCTACGTCGCGTTTGTTGCCGCGACGCTGGACAACAAAGCGGTATTTGAAACGCCGATGACGCTTATCCCCGGTACGCATCTGCTGGAAAACATGCAACACATCTGGGTCAACGGCGTGGGGGTTAACAGCGCGCCATTCTGGCGGATGATGCTCAACAGCTTCATCATGGCGTTCGGTATTACGGTGGGCAAAATCGCCGTTTCCATGCTGTCGGCATTTGCCATCGTCTGGTTTCGCTTTCCGCTGCGTAACCTGTTCTTCTGGATGATCTTTATCACTCTGATGCTGCCCGTTGAAGTGCGTATCTTCCCGACGGTGGAGGTGATCGCCAATCTTAAAATGCTCGACAGCTATGCGGGCTTAACGCTGCCGCTGATGGCCTCTGCTACCGCGACATTCCTGTTCCGTCAGTTCTTTATGACGCTGCCGGACGAGCTGATTGAAGCGGCACGCATTGATGGTGCCTCGCCGATGCGTTTTTTCCGCGACATTGTGCTGCCGCTGTCGAAAACCAATCTGGCAGCGCTATTTGTTATCACCTTTATCTACGGCTGGAACCAGTATCTCTGGCCGCTGTTGATTATTACCGATGTCAATCTCGGCACCGCCGTTGCGGGCATCAAGGGCATGATCGCCTCCGGGGAAGGCACCACGCTGTGGAACCAGGTTATGGCTGCGATGCTGCTGACCCTCATTCCGCCCGTCGTTATCGTTCTCGCCATGCAGCGTGCATTTGTGCGTGGCCTGGTAGACAGTGAGAAGTAGGAAATTTTATGGCTGGTTTGAAATTACAGGCAGTAACCAAAAGCTGGGATGGCAAAACCCAGGTCATTCAGCCGTTAACGCTGGACGTCGCTGACGGGGAATTTATCGTGATGGTCGGTCCGTCTGGCTGTGGGAAATCCACATTGTTACGCATGGTGGCCGGGCTGGAGCGTGTCACGAGCGGGGATATCTGGATTGATCGTCAGCGAGTGACTGAAATGGAGCCAAAAGACCGCGGCATCGCGATGGTGTTCCAGAACTATGCGCTCTACCCGCATATGAGTGTGGAAGAGAATATGGCGTGGGGACTGAAAATTCGCGGAATGGGGAAAGGCCATATTGCCGAACGGGTGAAAGAGGCGGCGCGGATCCTGGAACTGGACGGATTACTCAAACGTCGCCCACGCGAGCTTTCCGGCGGTCAGCGTCAGCGGGTGGCAATGGGACGCGCTATCGTTCGCGATCCGGCGGTGTTCCTGTTCGACGAGCCTCTCTCGAACCTCGATGCCAAACTGCGCGTACAGATGCGCCTTGAGTTACAGCATCTGCATCGTCGTCTGGAAACCACCTCGCTGTACGTAACTCACGATCAGGTTGAAGCGATGACCCTCGCCCAGCGCGTGATGGTGATGAACAAGGGCGTTGCCGAACAGATTGGCACGCCAGTGGAAGTTTACGAAAAACCCGCCAGCCGTTTTGTGGCAAGCTTTATTGGCAGCCCGGCAATGAACCTGCTGGAAGGTCGCATCAGCGCAGCGGGTACGCATTTTGATCTTCAGAGCGGCATGGCGCTGCCCATCAACGAGTGCTATCGCCGTTATGCCGGGCGTAAAATGACGCTGGGTATCCGCCCGGAACATATTACGCTAAGCTCGCAGGCGGAAGGCGGCGTACCGCTGGTGTCAGACACGCTGGAGATGTTAGGGGCGGATAATCTGGCGCACGGGCGCTGGGGGGAGCAAAAACTGGTGGTGCGACTGACGCATCAGCAGCGTCCGGCGGCAGGCAGTACGCTTTGGCTGCATCTGCCCGAAAATCATTTGCATCTTTTTGATGGTGAAACAGGACTACGAGTATGAGTAACTGGCCTTATCCGCACATTGTTGCCCATCGCGGCGGCGGCAAACTGGCACCGGAAAACACTCTGGCGGCGATCGAGGTGGGCGCACGCTATGGGCACACCATGATTGAGTTTGACGCTAAGTTGTCGAAAGATGGCGAGATTTTCCTGCTCCATGATGACAACCTGGAGCGTACCAGCAATGGTTGGGGTGTCGCCGGGGAGCTCAACTGGCAGGATCTGCTGCGTGTGGACGCCGGAGGCTGGTTCAGCGGTGAGTTTAAAGGTGAACCGCTGCCGCTGCTCTCTCAGGTCGCGGAGCGCTGCCGTACGCTGAATATGATGGTCAATATCGAAATTAAACCGACGACCGGCACCGGCCCGGTAACGGGGAAAGCGGTGGCGCTGGCCGCACGAGCGTTATGGCAAGGGATGACGGCGCCGTTGCTCTCGTCGTTTGAAATCGATGCGCTTGAAGCGGCGCAGGCCGTTGCGCCGGAACTGCCGCGCGGACTATTACTGGATGAATGGCGGGAGGACTGGCAGGCGCTGACTACCCGCTTAGAATGCGTATCCATCCATTTGAATCATAAACTGCTGGATGAAGCGCGCGTGAAGATGTTGAAAGAGTCCGGGCTGCATATTCTGGTCTACACCGTCAATAAACCCCAGCGTGCAGCTGAACTGTTGCGCTGGGGGGTAGATTGTATCTGTACCGATGCGATCGATGTAATAGGCCCGGACTTTACTACTGCGAGTGATTAAGCATATTGCCATTCTGCCGCTGGGGCAGCATGTGCTGTTGCGTGCTGCCCTGGCCGGTTCCGCCACTTAACATACCGCCGCTGGTATTCGGCAGCGGCTGTTGACGTACCTGGCCTTGCTGGATCCGCTGCGTGTTATTGCTCATCTGCGTTTGCAGATGCTGCTGCTGAACCTGGGTCTGGGCTTTCAACTGCTGGTTGAGCATCCCTTTTTGCTGGATCTGCTGCGTCTGCATTTGGGTTTGCATCCGCTGCTGGCTGGGGATCTGATACCCTGGCTGATTCGGGTTGTTCATAGTGTTAATCGGCTGTGCGAAACAGGCAAACGGCAGGAGCGCTGCCACAATCAAGAGTCGTTTCATCATCCTTCCTCCTCTGAGGTATCTCTTAAGTTTACTCCTTTTCCGCCATAACGATGATTATTTCAGCGTTATACACCAGGCTTAGTAGGGGAGTTGCCCCCCTTATTTCTGGAGAATAACGATGATGAAACCGACGTTTTTGCGCCGGGTAGCCATTGCTGCTCTGCTCTCAGGAAGCTGGTTCAGTGCCGTTGCCGCACCGCCACCGGTCTCTTATGGCGTGGAGGAGGATGTGTTCCATCCTGTACGGGCAAAGCAGGGGATGGTGGCGACTGTTGATGCGACGGCCACCCAGGTGGGGGTCGATATCCTTAAGCAGGGCGGGAATGCGGTTGATGCTGCCGTTGCCGTGGGATACACGCTGGCGGTGACCCATCCGCAGGCGGGTAACCTGGGCGGCGGCGGTTTTATGCTGCTGCGTACGAAAGACGGTAATACCACCACTATCGATTTTCGTGAGATGGCGCCTGCCAGCGCTACGCGCGATATGTTCCTCAACAGTCAGGGGGATCCGGACGGTAAAAAATCGCTGACGTCACATCTGGCTTCCGGCACGCCGGGGACTGTCGCCGGATTCTCGCTGGCGCTGGAAAAATACGGCACCATGCCGCTCAATAAAGTCATCCGTCCGGCGATGAAGCTGGCGGAAGAGGGGTTTGTCGTGAACGATGCGCTGGCCGATGATTTGAAAACCTACGGCAGTGAAGTGATTCCAAATCATGAAAACAGCAAAGCGATATTCTGGAAGGACGGCGAACCGCTGAAGAAGGGCGACAGGCTGGTGCAAAAAAATCTGGCAAAGAGTCTTGAGATGATTGCTGAAAATGGCCCGGACGCTTTCTATAAGGGGCCGATAGCCGAGCAGATTTACCAGGAAATGCAGAAAAACGGCGGCCTGATAACCAAAGACGATCTGGCTGCGTATAAAGCGGTAGAACGCACCCCCATCAGCGGTGACTATCGCGGGTATCAGGTCTTCTCCATGCCGCCGCCGTCCTCTGGCGGTATTCACATCGTGCAGATCCTCAATATTCTTGAAAACTTTGATATGAAGAAATACGGATTTGGCAGCGCCGACGCCATGCAGGTCATGGCTGAAGCGGAGAAGTATGCCTACGCTGACCGCTCGGAGTATCTGGGCGATCCCGATTTTGTGAAAGTGCCATGGCAGGCATTGACCAACAAAGCCTATGCTAAAACGCTTGCCGATCAGATTGATATCAACAAGGCTAAGCCTTCCAGCGAGATTAAACCTGGCAAGCTCGCCCCGTATGAAAGCAATCAGACCACTCACTTCTCGGTGGTGGATAAAGACGGCAATGCCGTGGCGGTGACCTATACCCTGAATACCACCTTCGGGACCGGTATTGTGGCGGGTAATACTGGCATTCTGCTCAATAATGAAATGGACGACTTCTCTGCCAAGCCGGGCGTACCGAACGTATACGGTCTGGTAGGCGGCGATGCCAACGCGGTCGGACCGAAGAAGCGTCCGCTGTCATCTATGTCGCCGACTATCGTGGTAAAAGATGGAAAAACCTGGCTGGTGACGGGCAGCCCAGGCGGCAGTCGGATTATCACCACCGTGTTACAAATGGTGGTCAACACCATCGACTTTGGAATGAACGTTGCGGAAGCAACCAATGCACCTCGTTTCCATCACCAGTGGCTACCGGATGAACTGCGCGTGGAAAAAGGCTTCAGCCCGGATACCCTGAAACTGCTGGAGCAGAAGGGACAGAAAGTCGCGCTGAAAGAGGCGATGGGCAGCACGCAGAGCATCATGGTAGGGCCGGACGGCGCGCTGTATGGCGCTTCTGATCCGCGTGCCGTGGATGATTTAACGGCGGGATATTAAGGATAATGGCCCTCTTCGCTGGGAGAGGGCAGGTTTGGAAGGCTCAATGGCAGTTATTATAATTAATTGTCTCCAGGTAACCTTAGCTTCGTGTTTTTTTGCTCTCTCCATAGTCTTGTAAATATTATTCCTGCGGCCAGGCAGTGCCTGAACCAAAGATTTCACCGCTATCTTTACCGATGATAAATGGCGCATATCGCTGCAGCGATTCAGACCAGCGGAATATTTGGCTGCTTTTATCCTGCAGGTTTACTCGTTCTAAATCATAAAACCCATGCGTTTTTGCCGAACGCATTTTGAGGATGTATTTACTTTCGCTGATGTCGTGCTGTCTTGTACCGTCTTTATTCCACTCTCCGGCGATGTCCGTATATTGATAAACAAGGTCGGAATACACGTTGATTATCCTGTTGTCTTTGATCGCATAGAGCTCCAGCACTTCATAAAATGCGCCGCCGCCGGAATACGCATCAGAGTATCCTCCGCGCACCCCAAACGCCAGCGTATCGGGTGCGATCCGGTACGGTGCCAGATCCAGTTTTGTATAATAAGCCAGCGGTCTGACGGACTCATCATCGCTCTCTTTTTCGGCGGTTTTATTCCACTCAGAGAGTTGGTTTAATGGTTTTTCCGAGCGTGCAATCGGCGTTAGCTGTTGGTTCTGCCAGGAAAAAACGCCGAGATATAATTTATTGGCGTGCCCGTTGCTGTCGTTTTCCGGGCAGTTGTTATCCGCGTATTTCTTTGCCTGCCCGGCGTCGGCCTGATTGTCGGCGAAACAGGCGACACCAATATATTTGCCGTCTTTGCCCCAGGATTTGGCACCCGTGAGGATCAGGTTGTCAGGATCTTCATTCGGCGCAATCCAGGCAATCCACGAGTTCTCAGATAATCCCTGTGGCAGCTCGCCAAATCCTTTGGCAGGTGTTGCTCCCGCCATTTGCTCAGCAAAAATCTGTTTACCTTCCGGGTGTTGAATGGCGCTGGGTACGGAATCGAGATTTTGTACGGTAGTGGCGAAAGCAGGGGAGAGTGCTGCCAGCAACACCAGGGAAAGGTGCTTTTTCACTATTGCGTCCTTTCAATAAGAAGGGCGATAAGACTCGCCCTTAAATTTATTTCACGCGCGCCATAAAGTACGCATCCACGTACTCGCCGTTGCGCAGGCCGTATTTCCGGCCAGTACCTTCAATCTCAAAACCATGCTTCTTATAGACCGCCACGGCGGGGTCGTTATCCACAAACACCGTCAGCTCAATGCGATCCACACGCAACCAGTTGTCGCACATGTCGATCATGGTCTGAATCAGCGCGCTGGCGACCCCGCGATTCTGCCATTGCGCACCGACGCAGATACCAAAATCGGCGACGTGGCTGCGCCGCGGACGCTGGGCAACGTCGATGCACAGATGGCCAACGACAATTTCATCAATGCAGGCGACCAGCTGTTTAATGCCGGGTCGATCGGCTAGCCGTGCCTGCCACATCTCCACGGAAGGATGAGGAACCTGTAGCGTGTTGAGATACACCTCTGGCTGGGCATGGATCTGACGAATTGCGTCGTAATCTTTTGGTTCAGCGTGGCGTATCACTATCTCGCTCATTCCTTCTCTCCTTTTAAAGGGTCATTGTGCATTTACACTCGCTGAGATTGGAAAAGTCGTCAACTACAAATTTTTTGCAGAAAGTGTTGGACAAGTGCGAATGAGAATGATTATTATTGCTTTGCGTTCAGGGAGACCTTTGCGGAGAACCTGAAAGCACGACATTGCTCACATTGCTTCCAGTATTACTTTAGCCAGCCGGGTGCTGGCTTTTTTTTTGAGGTTTTGTGTCTGCCTGGCTTACTTGCCATTTCGTCCCCGGGAAGTGCTCGTGCTCCTCACGTACATTTAGTACGCTCCGGGCCCTGCGCGCTTGCCGTGAACAAACTGCCTGCGACGCCGACGGCCGAACCTGTCGCCCTGTGGTGCAGTTCAAGCGCCATCCGGCAAAGAATCCAACATTCAGTCTCCCTCCGCTTTGCGCTATGGTGTATGCAATCACCTTTAAAAAGGACACACTCATGACCTTACGCTGCGCATTCATTGGTTTTGGTAAAAGCACGACCCGCTACCATCTGCCGTATGTGCTTAACCGCAAAAATAGCTGGCATGTCGCGCACATTTTTCGTCGCCATGCCAGGCCGGAAGAGCAGGCGCCGGTTTATTCACATATTCACTTCACCAGCGATCTTGATGAGGTACTGGACGATCCGCAGGTCAATCTGGTGATCGTCTGTACCCATGCCGACAGCCACTTTGATTACGCCAGACGCGCGCTGGAAGCGGGTAAGAATGTCCTGGTAGAGAAGCCCTTCACCCCAACGCTCGCAGAAGCAAAAGCGTTGTTTGAGCTGGCGCGGAGTAAGGGGCTGACCGTCACGCCGTATCAGAATCGTCGCTTTGATTCCTGTTTCCTCACCGCCAAAAAGGCCATTGAGAGCGGCAAGCTTGGCGAGATTGTTGAATTGGAAAGCCACTTTGATAACTACCGCCCGGTGGCAGAGACGAAACCTGGCCTGCCGCAGGACGGGGCGTTCTACGGTCTTGGCGTTCATACCATGGACCAAATCATCTCCCTGTTCGGTCGCCCCGATCGTGTGGCTTATGACATCCGCAGTCTGCGAAACAAAGCCAATCCGGATGATACTTTTGAAGCACAGCTATTTTATGGCGATCTGAAGGCGATTGTGAAAACCAGCCATCTGGTGAAAATCGACTATCCGAAGTTCATTGTTCACGGCACCAAAGGTTCGTTTGTGAAGTACGGTATTGACCAGCAAGAAACCAGCCTGAAAGCGAATATCATGCCGGGGGAACCTGGGTTTGCGGCCGATGATTCCCTGGGGGTGCTGGAATATGTTAACGACGCAGGCCTGACGGTTCGTGAAGAGGTGAAGCCTGAGCCAGGCGATTATGGCCGCGTCTATGACGCCCTGTATGAGACCCTGACCCACGGCACGCCGAATTACGTCAAGGAATCTGAAGTTCTGACCAACCTTGAAATCCTTGAGCGGGGATTTGAGCAGGCTTCTCCTGCCACAATAACCCTCGCAAAATAAGTGTTACTGGCTCCTCTGGTCTTATTCATATTTTTTGAACAGAGGCGTCAATTTTCGCTCTCTATGATCCTTTGCCGATTGGGTCCACACTGACTCCATCGAAAACATCCGGGGGTGAACAATGATCTACTTACGCAAAGCAAACGACCGTGGTCATGCGAATCATGGCTGGCTGGATTCCTGGCACACGTTCTCTTTTGCCGACTATTACGATCCAAACTTTATGGGCTTCTCCGCGCTGCGGGTGATTAACGATGACGTGATCGACGCAGGCCAGGGTTTTGGGACTCACCCGCATAAGGACATGGAAATCCTGACCTACGTGCTGGAAGGTGCCGTGGAACACAAAGACAGCATGGGGAATAAAGAGCAGGTTCCGGCGGGTGAATTCCAGATTATGAGCGCCGGGACCGGGATCCGTCACTCTGAATACAACCCGAGTGAAACCGATCGTCTGCGTCTGTACCAAATCTGGATCATTCCGCAAGAAACCGGCATCACGCCGCGTTATGAGCAGCGCCGTTTCGACGCCGCGCAGGGTAAACAACTGGTGCTTTCACCGGATGCCCGTGACGGATCGTTGAAAGTGTATCAGGATATGGAACTTTACCGCTGGGCGCTGGTGAAAGATGAACAATCGGTACATCAGATTGCCGCCGAACGTCGCGTCTGGATCCAGGTGGTGAAAGGTGACGTGACCATCAACGGTACTAAGGCCTCCACC
The DNA here is from genome assembly GCF_002918555.1 of Citrobacter amalonaticus. Classification (GTDB taxonomy): domain Bacteria; phylum Pseudomonadota; class Gammaproteobacteria; order Enterobacterales; family Enterobacteriaceae; genus Citrobacter_C; species Citrobacter_C amalonaticus_A. The sequence continues at coordinate 137,400 of NZ_PQMB01000005.1, read as the reverse complement.
AGTGATGGTCTGGCTATTTGGGATGAGCAGGCGATCTCCATCCATGCCGATACCCATAGCGAAGTGTTGCTGTTTGATTTACCACCGGTATAAATAATTACCCAACCTTCCCTTTAAACGGGGAAGGTTGGGCCATCTCCGTGATAAACTGAGGGAATGTCTCACTTACGATTTCTCTCAGGACGATGAAAAAGAAAAGACCCGTACTTCAGGATGTAGCTGACCGCGTAGGCGTGACCAAAATGACGGTCAGCCGTTTTCTGCGTAACCCGGAGCAGGTCTCCGTCGCGCTGCGGGGCAAGATTGCTGCTGCACTTGATGAACTGGGTTATATTCCCAATCGTGCGCCTGATATCCTTTCTAACGCCACCAGCCGTGCGGTAGGTGTTTTGCTGCCATCCCTGACCAACCAGGTCTTTGCCGAAGTATTACGCGGTATTGAGGCCGTTACCGACGCTCACGGTTATCAGACCATGCTGGCGCACTATGGCTATAAACCTGAGATGGAGCAGGAGCGTCTGGAATCGATGCTTTCCTGGAATATCGACGGCTTAATTCTCACCGAGCGCACCCACACGCCCCGTACCCTGAAAATGATCGAGGTCGCGGGTATTCCCGTTGTTGAGCTGATGGACAGCAGGTCACCATGCCTCGACATTGCCGTTGGTTTTGACAACTTCGAAGCTGCCCGACAGATGACCACTGCGATTATCGCCCGTGGCCACCGGCATATTGCTTATCTGGGGGCTCGTCTCGACGAACGTACTATCATCAAACAGAAGGGCTATGAACAGGCGATGCTGGATGCGGGGCTGCTGCCTTACAGTGTGATGGTGGAACAGTCTTCTTCTTACTCTTCTGGTATTGAGCTTATCCGTCAGGCGCGGCGTGAATATCCGCAGCTCGATGGTATCTTCTGTACCAACGATGACCTGGCGGTAGGGGCGGCATTTGAGTGCCAGCGTTTAGGGTTAAAAATTCCGGACGATATGGCGATTGCGGGTTTTCACGGCCATGATATCGGGCAGGTGATGGAACCTCGTCTTGCCAGCGTCCTTACCCCGCGTGAACGAATGGGCAGCATTGGTGCAGAACGCTTGCTGGCACGCATTCGCGGCGAAGCGGTAACACCTAAAATGTTAGATTTAGGTTTCACCTTGTCACCTGGCGGATCCATTTAGTCTTACAAGTTTGAAGTAGCTCACACTTATTCACTTCTGGCACGTTTGGGCATTGCTTCCAGGTTTGTCCGGCAGGACAATGTTACCGATAACAGTTACCCGTAACAATTCCTGACTCCTGTACTGTGAGGGCACCACTTTGAGCACGACTAATCACGACAACCACGTTTACGTTCTGATGGGCGTATCAGGTAGTGGCAAATCCGCTGTCGCAAGTGAAGTAGCGCATCAGCTGCATGCCGCGTTTCTCGATGGCGATTTTCTTCATCCGCGTTGCAACATTGAAAAAATGGCCTCCGGTAAGCCGTTAAATGATGACGACCGTAAGCCGTGGTTGCAGGCGCTGAACGACGCCGCGTTTGCGATGCAGCGTACCAACAAGGTTTCGCTGATCGTCTGTTCCGCACTAAAAAAACACTACCGCGATCTGCTGCGCGACGGTAACCCGAACCTCTCCTTTATCTACCTGAAAGGGGACTTTGATGTCATCGAAAGCCGCCTGAAAGCGCGTAAAGGCCACTTCTTCAAAACCCAGATGCTGGTCACCCAGTTTGAAACGCTGGAAGAGCCGACGGCTGAAGAGACTGACGTTTTACTGGTCGATATCGATCAGCCGCTGGAAGATGTTGTTGCCAGCACAATTGGAGTGATCAACAAAGGCAGTAAGTAGTGAGTACATTAACGCTTGTTTTAACAGCAGTAGGCTCGGTCTTACTGCTGTTGTTTTTAGTGATGAAGGCGCGTATGCACGCCTTCCTTGCTTTGATGGTGGTGTCTGTTGGTGCAGGCCTCTTCTCTGGTATGCCGCTTGATAAAATCGCAGCGACAATGGAAAAAGGGATGGGGGGAACGCTTGGCTTCCTGGCGATAGTCGTCGCCCTGGGAGCGATGTTCGGCAAGATTTTACATGAGACGGGCGCGGTCGATCAGATTGCCGTCAGGATGCTCAAATCCTTTGGTCATAGCCGTGCGCACTATGCAATTGGTCTGGCGGGGCTGATCTGTGCGCTACCGCTGTTCTTTGAAGTCGCGGTTGTGCTGCTGATTAGCGTTGCGTTCTCGATGGCGCGCCACACTGGCACGAACCTGATTAAATTGGTGATCCCGCTGTTTGCAGGCGTGGCAGCTGCCGCCGCATTCCTGTTGCCGGGGCCTGCGCCAATGCTGCTGGCCTCGCAGATGCACGCCGACTTTGGCTGGATGATCCTGATTGGCCTGTGTGCGGCGATTCCGGGCATGATTATCGCCGGGCCGCTGTGGGGGAATTTCATCAGCCGCTACGTTGAACTGCACGTGCCGGATGACATTACCGAGCCACACCTGGGCGAAGGCAAAATGCCATCCTTCGGTTTCAGCCTGTCGCTGATCCTGCTACCGCTGGTGCTGGTGGGGCTGAAAACTATCGCAGCGCGCTTTGTGCCTGAAGGTTCAACCGCGTACGAATGGTTCGGATTTATCGGCCACCCGTTCACCGCGATTCTGGTCGCGTGTCTGGTGGCGATTTATGGCCTGGCGATACGTCAGGGGATGCCAAAAGATAAAGTTATGGAAATCTGCGGTCACGCGCTGCAGCCGGCGGGGATTATTCTGCTGGTGATCGGCGCGGGCGGCGTGTTCAAACAGGTGCTGGTTGATTCTGGCGTGGGACCGGCTCTGGGCGAAGCGTTAACCGGTATGGGTTTACCGATCGCCATCACCTGCTTCGTGCTGGCTGCTGCAGTCCGTATCATTCAGGGTTCGGCAACGGTTGCCTGTTTAACGGCTGTCGGCCTTGTTATGCCGGTGATTGAGCAACTAAACTACTCCGGCGCGCAGATGGCGGCACTGTCTATCTGCATCGCGGGTGGTTCGATTGTGGTCAGCCACGTCAATGACGCGGGCTTCTGGCTGTTTGGTAAATTTACTGGCGCAACCGAAGCGCAAACGCTGAAAACCTGGACGATGATGGAAACCATCCTCGGCACCGTAGGCGCTATTATTGGTATGATTGCCTTCCAGCTGTTGAGCTAATTGAAATACCCGGTGTTGCTTGCGCTTCCCGGGTTCTACCACAGGTCGGGTAAGGCGTCGCCGCAACCCGACACTGTATTATCCCTTCATCCACATCCTGATCCCATCCAGGAACATCTGGGTTGCCATCATCACCAGAATCAGCCCCATCAGACGCTCCAGGGCATTAACCCCTTTTTCACCCAACAGACGCAGAAACAGTGAAGACTGTAGCAGAATCACAAACGTACCGCCCCAGGCCAGTAACAGGGCGATCACCAGATGCCCCATCTGATTAGGGTACTGATGCGACAACAGCATCAGCGTTGCCAGAATGGTGGGACCCGCAACCAGCGGGATTGCCAGCGGCACGATAAAGGGTTCTTCGCCTGCCGGGAGTCCGGCGCTGTTACCCGTGGCGCTCGGGAAGATCATCTTAATCGCAATCAGGAACAGAATTATCCCCCCGGAAATCGACACGGTTTCCGCCCGCAGATTCAGAAACGCCAGAATTTTCTCGCCAGCAAACAGGAAGATCAGCATTAATAACAGGGCGATGAATAATTCCCGCACCATTATAGCCCGGCGCCGTTTTGGCTCTGTATGTTTCAGTACGGACATGAAAATGGGCAGATTTCCGAGCGGATCCATAATCAGGATCAGTAAAACGGCTGCAGAAATGATTTCGTTCATAACTCAAATTCCCTGGTAATTGCTGTGGATTTCCTGCTTGCTTGCGCAGCGGGATAAGTCGCATTACTGATGGCCTGACTATCATTGATTAATTTCACTTGCGACTTTGGCTGCTTTTTGTATGGTGAAGGAGATGCCACCAGGACACTGGCATACATATACAGCACACATCTTCGCAGGAAAAAACGCTATGAAAAATGTTGGTTTTATCGGCTGGCGCGGTATGGTCGGCTCTGTTCTCATGCAACGCATGGTTGAAGAGCGCGACTTTGACGCCATTCGCCCTGTTTTCTTCTCAACTTCCCAGCTCGGACAGGCGGCGCCGACGTTCGGCGATACGGCTTCCGGCACACTTCAGGACGCTTTTGATCTGGACGCGCTGAAGGCGCTCGATATCATTGTGACCTGTCAGGGCGGCGATTATACCAACGAAATCTATCCGAAGCTTCGTGAAAGCGGATGGCAGGGGTACTGGATTGACGCGGCCTCCTCGCTGCGCATGAAAGATGACAGCATCATTATTCTCGATCCGGTGAACCAGAATGTGATTACCGACGGACTGAACAAAGGGATTAAGACCTTTGTCGGCGGTAACTGTACCGTCAGCCTGATGCTGATGTCGCTGGGCGGCCTGTTCGCCAACGATCTGGTGGACTGGGTTTCTGTGGCGACCTACCAGGCCGCCTCCGGCGGCGGCGCGCGTCACATGCGCGAACTGCTGTCCCAAATGGGCCATTTGTATGGCCATGTGGCCGATGAACTGGCGACACCTTCCTCTGCTATTCTCGATATCGAGCGCAAAGTTACAGCGCTGTCCCGTAGCGGCGAGTTGCCTGTTGATAACTTTGGCGTACCGCTGGCGGGAAGTCTGATTCCGTGGATCGACAAACAGCTCGATAACGGTCAGAGCCGCGAAGAGTGGAAGGGACAGGCGGAAACCAACAAAATTCTCAACACATCTTCTGTGATCCCCGTGGATGGTCTGTGCGTGCGCGTTGGCGCACTGCGCTGCCACAGCCAGGCGTTCACCATCAAATTGAAAAAAGATGTGTCTGTTCCTGCCGTGGAAGAGCTGCTGGCGGCACACAATCCGTGGGCCAAAGTGGTCCCTAACGATCGTGACATTACCCTGCGGGAATTAACCCCGGCGGCCGTAACCGGTACGCTTACCACGCCTGTCGGTCGCCTGCGTAAGCTGAATATGGGGCCCGAGTTCCTGTCGGCCTTTACCGTTGGCGACCAGCTGCTCTGGGGAGCGGCAGAACCTTTACGCCGTATGCTGCGTCATCTGGCATAAAACTTCAGGCCGGATAACGGGGTTATCTTGTTATCCGGCAAACACATGTCATGTTTAAACATTGGGTGCTGAGTCACCTTTTTTTTTGCGTAATACAGGAGTAGCGCAGATGTTCAATTTTTATCGGAGGTAAAATAAAGCATTGGCTATTCTTTAAGGGGGCCTTAATACCGGAGGTATTAAACCGTTGCCTGAAGCCAGGACGGCGCAGAGAGGATGCACTTTTGTGCTGCGCTGTTAGAGTTAAAAAGCGTCTCCACCGATGCCAACAAACATCAGGAAAGAGATGCCATAAAACAGGAAGACAGCCATGTCCGATCGTATCGATAGAGACGTGATTAATGCGCTAATTGCAGGTCATTTTGCGGATCCTTTTTCCGTACTCGGTATGCACCAAACCACCGCGGGACTGGAAGTTCGCGCCCTTTTACCCGACGCCACCGAAGTGTGGGTGATCGAACCAAAAACCGGACGTAAAGTCGCTAAACTGGACTGCCTTGATTCACGCGGTTTTTTCAGTGGCCTGCTCCCCCGTCGTAAAAATTTCTTTCGCTATCAACTCGCTGTTGTCTGGCATGGGCAGCAGAATCTCATTGATGATCCTTATCGTTTTGGCCCTTTGCTCCAGGATATGGATGCCTGGCTGCTGTCAGAAGGCACCCACTTGCGACCCTATGAAACGCTGGGTGCGCATGCGGATACGATGGATGGGGTCACCGGGACGCGATTCTCCGTCTGGGCGCCAAATGCCCGCCGCGTCTCTGTTGTCGGACAGTTCAACTACTGGGACGGTCGGCGTCATCCCATGCGTCTGCGTAAAGAGAGCGGGATCTGGGAGCTGTTTATCCCCGGCGCGCAGCAGGGGCAGCTGTATAAATACGAGATGATCGATGCGCATGGCAACCTGCGCGTTAAAGCCGACCCGTATGCTTTTGAAGCGCAGATGCGTCCGGAAACCGCGTCTCTTATCTGCGGCTTGCCGGAAAAAGTGGTGCAAACGGAGGAGCGTAAAAAAGCGAATCAGTTTGATGCGCCTGTTTCCATCTATGAAGTGCATCTGGGGTCATGGCGTCGTCACACGGATAACAACTTCTGGCTAAGCTACCGGGAACTGGCGGATCAATTAATCCCTTACGTCAAATGGATGGGCTTTACCCATCTTGAGCTGCTGCCGGTGAATGAGCATCCGTTTGATGGTAGTTGGGGCTATCAGCCAACGGGACTGTATGCGCCAACCCGCCGTTTTGGTACGCGCGATGACTTCCGCTATTTCATCAATGCCGCTCATCAGGCTGGTCTTAACGTCGTTCTGGATTGGGTGCCGGGGCACTTTCCGTCTGACGACTTCGGTCTGGCAGAGTTTGACGGTACCAATTTGTATGAACACAGTGACCCGCGTGAAGGCTATCACCAGGACTGGAATACGCTGATCTACAACTACGGTCGTCGTGAAGTCAGTAACTATCTGGTGGGTAACGCTCTGTACTGGATTGAGCGTTTTGGCATTGACGCGCTGCGCGTGGATGCCGTGGCGTCGATGATTTACCGCGACTACAGCCGGAAACAGGGCGAGTGGATCCCCAATGAGTTTGGCGGGCGCGAGAACCTCGAGGCCATCGAGTTTTTACGCAATACCAACCGGATCCTCGGCGAGCAGGTGCCAGGGGCGGTAAGCATGGCGGAAGAGTCCACTGATTTTGCGGGCGTCTCCCGACCGCAGGATACGGGGGGGTTAGGTTTCTGGTACAAATGGAACCTCGGCTGGATGCATGACACCCTGGACTACATGAAGCTCGATCCGGTTCATCGTAAGTATCACCAGGATAAGCTGACCTTCGGTATGCTCTACAACTACACCGAAAACTTTGTCCTCCCGCTGTCGCACGACGAAGTGGTTCACGGCAAAAAATCGATTCTCGACCGTATGCCGGGCGATGCGTGGCAGAAGTTTGCCAACCTGCGCGCTTACTACGGCTGGATGTGGGCCTTCCCCGGTAAGAAGCTGCTGTTTATGGGGAACGAGTTTGCTCAGGGGCGCGAGTGGAATCACGACGCCAGCCTTGACTGGCATCTGCTGGAGGGCGGCGATAACTGGCACCACGGCGTACAGCGGCTGGTGCGCGATCTTAACCATACTTATCGTCACCACAAAGCGCTGCATGAGCTTGATTTCGACTCCTACGGTTTTGAATGGCTGGTGGTGGATGACAACGAACGTTCGGTATTGATTTTTGTCCGTCGCGATAAGGCCGGCAATGAAATTATTGTCGCCAGTAATTTCACGCCCGTCCCTCGTTACAACTATCGTTTTGGCATCAACCAGCCGGGCCAATGGCGCGAGATCCTTAACACTGACTCAATGCACTATCACGGAAGTAACGCCGGGAATGGCGGCGCGGTGCACAGTGATGAAACAGGTAGCCACGGTCGACCAAACTCGCTGAGTCTTACGCTGCCGCCGCTGGCCACTATCTGGCTGGTTCGGGAGGGGGAATGACGCAACTGTCTACCGGGCAGGCCACGCCTCAGGGCGCAAGCTATGACGGTCATGGGGTCAACTTCACGCTCTTTTCCGCACATGCCGGGCGCGTTGAGCTGTGCGTATTTGATGCGCAAGGCGTTGAGCATCGTTATGACCTGCCGGGGCGCAGCGGTGATGTCTGGCACGGCTATCTGCCAGAGGCCAGACCGGGGCTGCGCTACGGATATCGCGTGCATGGTCCGTGGGATCCCGCGCAGGGGCATTGCTTCAATCCGGCAAAGTTATTGCTGGACCCGTGCGCACGACGTGTTGAGGGCGAATTTAAGGATGATCCGCTCTTTCACGCGGGCTACGCTGAACCGGATTATCGGGATAACGCCAGTATCGCGCCAAAGTGCATCGTGGTGCCGCCGGACAGCTATGACTGGGAAGATGATATTCCACCGCGTACGCCGTGGGGGAATACCGTTATCTATGAAGCTCACGTCAAAGGCTTAACGTATCTGCATCCGGAGATCCCGCCAGAGATTCGCGGTACTTACAAGGCGCTGGGCCACCCGGTGATGATCGGCTATCTCAAACATCTTGGTATCACCGCGCTGGAGCTGTTGCCCGTGGCGCATTTCGCCAGCGAGCCGCGTTTGCAACGGCTGGGATTGTCAAACTACTGGGGGTACAACCCCGTTGCGATGTTTGCATTGCATCCTGCTTACGCCTGCTCGCCGGATACCGCGCTCGATGAGTTTCGCGACGCGGTGAAAGCGCTGCACAAAGCCGGTATTGAGGTCATTCTCGATATCGTCCTGAACCACAGCGCCGAACTGGATCTCGATGGTCCGCTCTTCTCCCTGCGCGGAATTGATAACCGTAGCTATTATTGGATCAGAGACGATGGCGATTACCACAACTGGACCGGCTGCGGCAACACGCTGAATCTTAGCCATCCGGGCGTGGTGGAGTATGCCTGTGAGTGCCTGCGCTACTGGGTTGAAACCTGCCACGTCGACGGTTTTCGTTTTGATCTGGCATCGGTAATGGGACGTACCCCGGAATTTCGTCAGGACGCGCCGCTGTTTAACGCAATCAAAAACTGTCCGTTGCTTTCGAACGTCAAGCTGATTGCGGAACCGTGGGATATCGGCGAGGGCGGTTATCAGGTGGGTAATTTTCCACCGCTGTTTGCCGAGTGGAATGACCATTTCCGTGATGCAGTCCGCCGCTTCTGGCTCAGGCGCGATCTGTCGCTCGGCGAGTTTGCCGGGCGCTTTGCGGCCTCCAGTGACGTGTTTAAACGTAACGGTCGCCAACCCGGCGCGACCGTCAATCTGGTGACGGCCCACGATGGTTTTACCCTACGTGACTGTGTTTGCTTCACAAATAAGCACAATGAAGCAAATGGTGAGGAGAATCGGGACGGCACCAACAATAACTACAGTGACAATCATGGTAAAGAAGGGTTAGGCGGTTCGTTGGATCTCATTGAACGGCGGCGCGACAGCATTCATGCCTTGCTGACCACGCTGCTGCTCTCCCAGGGAACGCCGATGCTGCTGGCGGGTGATGAACAAGGTCATAGCCAGCATGGCAACAACAACGCCTACTGCCAGGACAATGCGTTGACATGGTTGGACTGGTCGCAGGCAAGCAGTGGCTTGACCGCGTTTACCGCGGCGTTAATCCATTTACGTCAGCGAATTCCGGCTTTAGTGGGAAATCGCTGGTGGGAAGAGGGGGATGGCAACGTAAGTTGGTTAAGTCGGTATGCAAAACCCTTGAGTGCGGATGAGTGGCAAAACGGACCGAAACAGCTACAGATCCTGCTGTCCGATCGTTTTTTGATCGCGATTAATGCCACGCTTGAGGTAACAGAGATTGTTTTACCTGCCGGGGAGTGGCACGCCATTCCCCCATTCGCTGGAGAGGATAATCCGGTGGTAACAGCTGTCTGGCAGGGACCTGCACATGGACTGTGTGTGTTCCAGAGAGGATAAAAAGGAGTTAGTCATGGGGAGTTTAGATAAGAACGATCGTGTAATGTTGGCGCGCCAGCTGCCTTTGAAATCTGTTGCCCTGATCCTGGCCGGTGGCCGTGGAACCCGACTGAAAGATCTAACGAACAAACGTGCTAAACCTGCTGTGCACTTTGGCGGCAAGTTCCGTATCATCGATTTTGCCTTATCCAACTGTCTTAATTCCGGGATCCGCCGTATTGGCGTAATCACGCAGTATCAGTCCCATACGCTGGTTCAGCATATTCAGCGCGGCTGGTCGTTCTTCAGTGAAGAGATGAACGAATTCGTCGATCTGCTGCCTGCCCAGCAAAGGATGCAGGGTGAAAACTGGTATCGCGGCACCGCGGATGCGGTGACGCAGAACCTGGATATTATCCGCCGTTATAAAGCGGAATATGTGGTGATCCTCGCGGGCGATCATATCTACAAGCAGGATTACTCGCGCATGCTGATCGATCATTTCGAGAAAGGCGCGCGCTGCACCGTGGCCTGTATGCCGGTACCGATTGAAGAGGCCAGCGCGTTTGGCGTGATGGCGGTTGATGACAGCGATAAGATCATCGAGTTCGTCGAAAAACCGGCAAATCCCCCGGCTATGCCCGGCGATCCGGGCAAATCGCTCGCCAGTATGGGGATTTATATTTTTAATGCCGACTATCTCTACGAACTGCTGGAGGAAGATGATTTGAACGACGCTTCCAGCCATGACTTCGGCAAAGATATCATCCCGAAAATTACGCAGGCTGGCATGGCTTATGCACATCCATTCCCGCTGTCCTGCGTACAGTCGGATCCGGAATCCGAACCATACTGGCGCGATGTGGGCACGCTGGAAGCGTACTGGAAGGCTAACCTCGATCTGGCGTCAGTCACGCCGGAACTTGATATGTACGACCAGGACTGGCCGATTCGTACGCATATGGAATCGCTGCCGCCCGCGAAATTTGTCCAGGACCGTTCCGGTAGCCACGGTATGACGCTTAACTCGCTGGTTTCCGGCGGCTGCATCATCTCCGGTTCGGTCGTCGTGCAGTCTGTTCTGTTCCCTCGGGTGAGGGTGAATTCATTCTGTAACATTGATTCGGCAGTGTTATTACCGGAGGTCTGGGTGGGGCGTTCATGCCGCCTGCGTCGTTGCATTATCGACCGCGCCTGTGTGATCCCGGAAGGAATGGTGATTGGTGAAAACGCCGAAGAAGATGCGCGCCGTTTCTACCGTTCAGAGGAAGGCATTGTGCTGGTTACGCGTGAAATGCTACGCAAGCTGCAGGTCAAACAGGAGCGATAATGCAGGTTTTACATGTTTGTTCAGAGATGTTCCCCCTGTTGAAAACAGGGGGTCTGGCAGATGTAATTGGTGCGTTGCCCGCAGCGCAAATCGCAGATGGCGTGGATGCCCGCGTATTGTTGCCTGCTTTCCCTGACATTCGTCGCGGCATTGCGGATGCGCAGGTGGTGACGCGTCGCGATACTTTCGCGGGGCGAATTACCCTGTTGTTTGGTCATTACAATGGCGTCGGTATCTATCTGATCGACGCGCCACATCTTTACGATCGTCCGGGAAGCCCGTATCACGATACCAATCTTTATGCCTACACCGATAACGTGCTGCGTTTCGCCCTGCTGGGCTGGGTCGGATGTGAAATGGCCTGTGGGCTTGATCCATTCTGGCGCCCGGATGTGGTGCATGCGCACGACTGGCATGCGGGGCTGGCCCCCGCTTATCTGGCTGCGCGCGGGCGTCCGGCGAAATCGGTCTTTACCGTGCACAACCTGGCCTATCAGGGCATGTTTTATGCACACCATATGAATGACATCCAGTTACCGTGGTCATTCTTTAACATGCACGGTTTAGAGTTCAACGGACAGATTTCATTCCTGAAGGCGGGACTCTATTATGCCGACCATATTACGGCGGTGAGTCCCACCTATGCGCGTGAAATCACCGAGCCGCAGTTTGCCTACGGTATGGAAGGGTTGCTACAGCAGCGTCATCGGGAGGGGCGTCTTTCCGGCGTGCTCAACGGTGTTGATGAAAATATCTGGAGCCCGGAAACCGACCTGCTGCTGGCGTCGCGCTACACCCGCGACACGCTGGAAGAGAAGGCGGAAAACAAGCGCCAGTTGCAGATCGCGATGGGGTTAAAGGTCAATGATAAAGCGCCGCTTTTTGCTGTTGTGAGTCGCCTCACCAGTCAGAAAGGGCTCGATCTGGTGCTGGAAGCGCTGCCGGGATTACTGGAGCAGGGCGGACAGCTGGCGCTACTTGGTGCGGGGGATCCGGTGCTTCAGGAAGGGTTTCTCGCAGCGGCGGCGGAGCATCCCGGTCAGGTTGGGGTACAGATTGGCTATCACGAAGCGTTCTCACACCGCATCATGGGTGGGGCGGACGTTATCCTGGTGCCCAGCCGCTTTGAGCCGTGCGGCTTAACCCAGCTCTATGGCCTGAAATATGGCACGTTGCCACTGGTACGGCGTACCGGTGGGCTTGCTGATACGGTGTCTGACAGTTCGCTGGAGAATCTGGCGGACGGCATCGCCAGCGGTTTTGTTTTTGAAGATAGTAATGCCTGGTCGTTATTACGGGCGATCCGGCGTGCTTTCGTGTTGTGGTCCCGGCCCTCGCTCTGGCGGTTCGTTCAACGTCAGGCTATGGCTATGGATTTTAGCTGGCAAGTCGCGGCGAAGTCGTACCGTGAGCTTTACTATCGCTTGAAATAGATATTCAGGAAACACCTATATGAATGCTCCATTTACTTATGCATCGCCCACACTCAGCGTTGAGGCGCTTAAGCATTCTATCGCCTATAAGCTGATGTTCACGATTGGCAAAGATCCGGTCATTGCCAATAAGCATGAATGGCTGAACGCCACGTTGTTTGCGGTGCGCGATCGTCTCGTGGAGCGCTGGCTGCGTTCTAATCGTGCCCAGTTGTCACAGGAAACCCGGCAGGTCTACTATCTGTCGATGGAATTCCTGATTGGCCGCACCCTTTCCAATGCCCTGTTATCGTTGGGGATTTATGACGATGTCAAAGGCGCACTGGAAGCGATGGGGTTGGACCTCGAAGAGTTGATTGACGAAGAAAACGATCCCGGCCTCGGCAACGGTGGCCTTGGGCGTCTGGCGGCCTGTTTCCTCGACTCGCTGGCGACGTTAGGTCTGCCAGGGCGCGGGTACGGTATCCGCTACGACTACGGCATGTTCAAGCAGAACATCGTCGACGGGCGGCAGAAAGAGTCCCCGGACTACTGGCTGGAATACGGCAATCCGTGGGAGTTTAAACGCCATAACACGCGCTATAAGGTGCGCTTTGGCGGACGAATTCAGCAGGAAGGCAAGAAAACGCGCTGGATTGAGACCGAAGAGATCCTGGCGGTGGCTTATGACCAGATTATCCCTGGTTATGACACCGACGCGACCAACACGCTGCGCCTGTGGAACGCGCAGGCCAGTAGCGAAATCAATCTCGGTAAGTTCAACCAGGGCGACTACTTCGCGGCGGTGGAGGACAAAAACCACTCCGAAAACGTCTCCCGCGTGCTCTATCCGGATGACTCAACCTATTCGGGACGCGAGCTGCGTCTGCGTCAGGAATACTTCCTGGTCTCTTCAACGGTGCAGGACATCCTGAGCCGTCACTACCAGTTGCACAAAACCTACGACAATCTGGCGGATAAAATCGCCATTCACCTCAACGATACCCATCCGGTGCTGTCGATTCCGGAGCTGATGCGCTTGCTGATTGATGAGCATAAGTTCAGCTGGGACGAGGCGTTTGAGGTCTGCTGTCAGGTCTTCTCCTACACGAACCACACGCTGATGAGCGAGGCGCTGGAGACCTGGCCTGTTGATATGCTGGGCAAAATCCTGCCGCGCCATCTGCAAATTATCTTCGAGATCAACGATTACTTCCTGAAAACGCTACAGGAGCAGTATCCCGATGATACCGCCCTGCTGGGACGGGCGTCGATTATCGATGAATCTAACGGGCGCCGTGTGCGGATGGCCTGGCTGGCGGTGGTGGTCAGCCATAAGGTGAACGGGGTTTCTGAGCTGCACTCTAACCTGATGGTGCAGTCGCTGTTTGCCGATTTTGCGAAAATCTTCCCGACCCGTTTCTGCAACGTCACCAACGGCGTGACGCCGCGTCGCTGGCTGGCGCTGGCGAACCCGTCGCTCTCCGACGTGCTGGATGAGAACATTGGTCGCACCTGGCGTACCGACCTTAGCCAGTTGAGCGAGCTTGAGCAGCACTGTGATTACCCGCTGGTGAACCACGCCGTGCGCCAGGCGAAGCTGGAGAACAAAAAGCGTCTGGCTACCTTGATCGCCCAGCAGCTTAACGTGGTGGTAAATCCGAAATCGCTGTTTGATGTGCAGATTAAACGTATTCACGAGTACAAGCGTCAGTTGATGAACGTACTGCATGTCATCACCCGCTACAACCGTATCAAAGCCGATCCGGATGCACAGTGGGTGCCGCGCGTAAATATCTTTGCAGGTAAGGCGGCGTCGGCCTATTACATGGCAAAACACATCATCCATTTGATTAACGATGTGGCGAAGGTCATCAATAACGATCCGCAGATTGGCGATAAGCTGAAGGTCGTGTTTATCCCGAACTACAGCGTGAGTCTGGCGCAGATGATCATTCCGGCGGCCGATCTGTCTGAGCAGATTTCGCTGGCGGGAACAGAAGCCTCCGGTACCAGTAATATGAAGTTCGCCCTGAACGGCGCGCTGACTATTGGTACCCTGGACGGGGCAAACGTCGAGATGCTGGAACACGTGGGGGCAGAGAATATCTTTATCTTCGGTAATACGGCGGAAGAGGTGGAAGAGCTGCGCAGGCAGGGCTATAAACCGCGCGAGTATTACGAAAAGGATGAGGAACTGCATCAGGTGCTGACGCAAATCGGGAGCGGCGTGTTCAGCCCGGAAGAACCGGGACGCTACCGTGACCTGATAGACTCGCTGATCAACTTTGGCGACCACTATCAGGTGCTGGCGGATTATCGCAGCTATATCGATTGTCAGGACAAGGTGGACGAACTGTATGGTCGTCCGGAAGAGTGGACCGCGAAAGCGATGCTGAATATCGCCAACATGGGTTATTTCTCCTCCGACAGAACCATCAAGGAATATGCCGATTCTATCTGGCATATTGATGCTGTGAGGTTGTAGAACACGTGGGCCGGGGGCGCTTCGCTTACCCGGCCTGCTTTTTTGCACATTTGCATGCCGGATAAGGCGTCAGCCGTCATCCGGCATTTTTCTAGGACGCCAGCGATAGCGGGTGTTTTTCGATATACTCGCCCAGCCACTGAGTGATACGAGACTGCTGTTCAGCGTTGAGCCACATCCCTTCTTTAGTACGACGCCACAATGCGTCCTCCGTGCGGCGTACCCATTCGTGATCGACCAGATACTTCAGCTCCGCCTCGTAGAGCTCATGACCAAAATCTTCGCCCAGGTCCGCGAGGGAAGTTGCTTCACCGAGGATCCATTCGGTATTGCTACCGTAGGTACGCGAGTAGTGGCGTGCCAGTGATTCCGTCAGGAACGAATAGCGACGGCGCAGTTTTGCCGCGTAGTCGTCACGATCGCCACCGATCTCACCGCCGGGCAGCACACAATCTTTGGTCCACGCCGGGCCAATGCCCTGGTAGTAAGACGACAGTTTTTCCATCGCGTGTTCAGCGAGCTTACGGTAGGTGGTGAGCTTACCGCCGAATACCGACAGCAGCGGCGCTTTGCCGTTTTCGTCATGGATATCCAGCGTGTAATCACGCGTGATGGCCTGCGGTGAATCGGATTCGTCATCGCACAGCGGACGCACGCCGGAGTAAGTCCAGACGATATCATCGCGCCCCAGCTGTTTCTTAAAGTGCGCGTTGTAGACCTTCAGCAGGTAATTGATTTCGCTTTCATCAATTTTCACGGCTTTCGGGTCGCCTTTATATTCCACGTCGGTAGTGCCGATGATGGAGAACTCATCCATCCACGGGATCACAAACACGATACGCTTGTCTTCGTTTTGCAGGATGTAAGCTTGTTTCTGGGTATGCACGCGCGGCACCACGATATGGCTGCCTTTGATCAGGCGAATACCGTACGGAGAAGGCAGATGCATCCCGTCGTCGAAGAACGCTTTTACCCACGGCCCCGTGGCGTTAACCAGACCACGCGCCTGCCAGGTCTGTTTTTTACCGGTATCGATATCTTCTGCTTCGACGATCCACAGACCGTTTTCGCGGCGTGCAGAGGTCGCACGGGTGCGGGTCAATACCTCGCCACCTTTACGCACCACCATCTGGGCATTTGCCAGCACCAGACGCGCGTCGTCCACCCAGCAGTCAGAATATTCGAAACCGCGCACAATTTCAGGTTTCATCACGGAGTCTGCGCCAAAACGCAAACCGGTTGAACCCGGCAGGCTGGTGCGTTTGCCCAGATGATCGTACATAAACAGACCAATACGGATCATCCATGCCGGGCGTAAATGCGGACGATGCGGCAGACGAAAGCGCATTGGGAAGGCGATATGCGGCGCCATTTTCAACAGCACTTCGCGTTCGGCCAGCGCTTCGCTCACCAGGCGGAATTCGTAATGTTCCAGGTAGCGCAAGCCACCGTGGATGAGTTTAGAACTGGCGGAAGAGGTGGCACAGGCTAAATCCTGCGCTTCCAGCATCAGCACGGATAAACCGCGTCCAGCGGCGTCTGCCGCGATACCGGCACCGTTGATGCCTCCGCCTATCACAATCAGATCTTTGGTTTCCATGCTGCCCTCATACGCTTTCGTTAAAGCTCATAAATGTTCGTTATCGAACATAATAGCAAAAAAGCGCGCGACTGGTAACATCGAAAAAACATTTTAGAGTGATACATATAACATTATGGCGTTTACCTGCGTCTGAGACGTAAACTGGAAGGTAATATTGGCGATCTACAGATGAGAAAGAGAATTTCATGGATCAGTTTGAGTGTATTAATGTCGAAGAAGCGCATCAGAAGTTGCACCAGGGCGCGGCGGTGCTGGTGGATATCCGCGATCCGCAAAGCTATGCGATGGGCCACCCACCGCAGGCGTTTCACCTGACTAACGACACGCTGGGCGCGTTTATGCGTGAACATGATTTCGATACTGTGGTGATGGTGATGTGCTATCACGGCAACAGCAGCAAGGGGGCGGCGCAGTATCTGCTGCAACAAGGTTATGACGCGGTCTACAGCGTTGACGGCGGCTTCGACGCCTGGCACCGACATTTTCCGGCAGAAGTGGCATTCGGTTCATAAGGCTATGCCTGGATTAATGCGGGTTGGATCACGGCAGCGACGTCACGCATCTCCGGGAGGGTACGAAGAGTACGTGGCCGGAATGAGCCAGGAAAGCCAACAAAGATGCAGCCCGAAGTCAGAAGGGTATATATACTGTCCTCTTTTGTGTGGAATAAGCGACAGCAACAATGTTGATGATTACCTCTTTTGCTAACCCCCGCGTGGCGCAGGCATTTGTCGATTACATGGCGACGCAGGGCGTTATCCTGACGATTCAACAACATCATCAAAGCGATGTCTGGTTGGCTGATGAATCACAGGTCGCGCGCGTACAGGCTGAGCTGGCGCGTTTTCTGGAGAACCCCGGCGACCCTCGCTATCTGGCGGCCAGCTGGCAGTCCGGTCATACCGGCGGCGGGCTGCATTATCGCCGTTTTCCTTTTATTGCTACGCTGCGCGAGCGTGCCGGTCCGGTGACCTGGCTTGTTATGACTGCCTGCATTCTGGTGTTTATCATCATGAATATCGTCGGCGATCAGACCGTCATGGTCTGGCTGGCCTGGCCGTTCGAACCGTCATTAAAATTTGACGTCTGGCGTTACTTTACGCACGCCTTCATGCACTTCTCACTGATGCATATCCTCTTTAACCTGCTGTGGTGGTGGTATCTCGGCGGGGCGGTAGAGAAACGATTAGGCAGCGGCAAACTGATCGTTATCACCGTCATCAGCGCCTTGCTGAGCGGCTATGTGCAGCAGAAATTTAGCGGTCCGTGGTTTGGCGGGCTTTCTGGCGTGGTTTACGCGCTAATGGGTTACGTGTGGCTGCGCGGTGAGCGCGACCCGCAAAGTGGTATTTACCTCCAGCGCGGTTTAATTATCTTTGCATTGGTTTGGATCGTTGCCGGGTGGCTTGATGTATTTGGGATGTCTATGGCTAACGGCGCGCATATCGCCGGATTAGGTGTAGGTTTGGCTATGGCATGGGTTGATACGCTCAATACGCGAAAACGAACATAATTCCAGGGAACAGCAATGAAACAAACACAACGACATGACGCGATCATTGAACTGGTAAAAAAACAGGGATACGTCAGTACGGAGGAGCTGGTGGAACATTTCTCCGTCAGCCCGCAGACCATTCGCCGGGACCTTAACGATCTCGCCGATCAAAACATGATTTTGCGCCATCATGGCGGTGCGGCGTTGCCGTCCAGCTCGGTGAATACGCCGTGGCACGACCGTAAAGCCACACAAACGGCGGAAAAAGAGCGCATTGCGCGTAAGGTTGCCACGCAGATCCCCAACGGTTCAACGCTGTTTATCGATATCGGGACGACGCCGGAAGCTGTCGCCCACGCGCTGCTGGACCACAACAATCTGCGTATTGTGACTAACAATCTCAATGTCGCAAATACGCTGATGGTAAAAGAGGATTTTCGCATTATTCTCGCGGGCGGCGAACTTCGTAGCCGTGACGGCGGCATCATTGGGGAAGCGACGCTCGATTTTATCTCCCAGTTCCGCCTGGACTTCGGCATCCTGGGGATCAGCGGGATCGACACCGACGGCTCACTGCTGGAGTTTGATTACCACGAAGTGCGCACCAAACGTGCCATCATCGAGAATTCTCGCCACGTCATGCTGGTGGTCGATCACTCGAAGTTTGGTCGTAACGCGATGGTTAATATGGGCAGCATCAGCATGGTGGATGCGGTTTATACCGACACGCTGCCGCCCACAGGGATATTGCAGGTGATCGCTGACCATCATATTCAGCTGGAATTGTGCTAGGGAAATGGCCGGATAGCAGCTTTGCCTCTCCGGCTTCCGACCTGCAAGGGGATACCGTCTGGTTGGTTAAACCCCGTAGCCCATCATCTTCAGTAGCTGCTGCGCGTGCTGTACCGCATCCTGGCGGTGCGCCACGCCGAGTTTCTGATACAAATTGCGGATATGCGTTTTGATGGTGGTTGCCGCCACCGCCAGCTCACCCGCGATTTGCTCGTTGCTGTACCCGGAATAGATAAGCCCCAGCACCTGCCATTCGCGCTGGGTGAGCGGGCTGGTGCGGATCAGTTCGGGCACTTGCGGATGATTCAGCAGACGCTCAACGAAACCTTCGTCAAAATGGGCAAACTTATGCCGATGATGCTGGTTAATTTCACGAAGAATACGCTGTGCGCGATGCTGGTCCAGCTCCGGCAGCGTGTTAAGTTGAATCAGCTGGCGCAGCTGCTGGGCCATTGCTTCGCCTTCAATGACGAAATGGCTGATAAAACCGGTACGATTGGCTAACTGCAGCGCATCAAGCAGAACGCGCTGGGCATCATTTTTCCGCCCCGCCTGCCAGTACAGCTGATTAAGTAGCAACAGGTTACGATTCAGGTCGCTCATCAGGCGCAGACTACGCGCATTCTCATTCAGCTCTTCCAGCACGATCTCGGCCGATTCAAATTCGCCCAGCAAGATCTGCGCCCTGGCGATATTGCGCCACTGGCCTTGCAGGAAGTGGTTATTGGCAAACTCGGGTTTCGGCGTGTGGCGCAGCCAGTTAGCTGCCGACTTCTTGTCACCGGTCATCTGCCAGTAAATCACGCGGACTTTATCGGCATTGGAGATCCAGTCGCTGTGATACTGGCCGTTGCCGAGCAGGTTTTCCAGACGGTTAAGCAGGCTGCGGGCATTATCCAGATCGCCGCGCGCCAGCGAACACTGCACCAGCAGCGCCAGACACTGGAGTTGCTGCTGAGGCTGAAAAGAGGAAAGCACGTCGATCCCGCTACGCGCTGAGGACTCCGCCTCATCCAGGCGAGACCAGGCCCACAGCAGCTGTGCGCGGATACGCACCAGGAACTCGTGCATAGGCAATTGTTCAAGATGCTGATCTTTAATCAACTGGAACGCTTTTTCCTGAATCTCCCATGCGGCTTGTAAAAAACCCTGGGCAAACAGGATTTCACTTTGCTGGATCAGACTCCAGAGCGCGTAGTGCCAGACGTCGTGATGGCGCGCCATTTGCTCGGTCTGCTGCATCAGCGTCAGGGATTGTGAGAGGTAGCCCTTACAGTGCAGCACTTCGCCATGTACGGAGGTCGCCACAATGCGGCTGTAGAACCAGGCGATTGGCAGCTCGTCCAGCGCCAGTTTTGCCAGACGCTCCGCTTCATCCGGATTGCCATCGTTGATCGCCACCTGAGCGCGCAGAGCGTTAAATTCCGCATGCAGCGTGCCGTCCATTACGCCATTGATCTCTTGCTCGGCGCGTGCCAGCAAGGTATTCACTTCGCTATAGCGGTGCTGGCTCTGCATCAGCCAGGCCTGCAGCAGTACCAGACGCGGATTTTCCAGCAGACTTTCCCACGGCAGCGCCTTTAACGACGCCTCGAGCAGCGCCAGTTCGCTGTGGTTAAAAAGGCCCCAGGCATGATTCAGCAGGATGTCGCGCAGCATATGGGGATCGCCCGCCGCCAGCGCATGGTGAATTGCTTCGCTGGGGAAGCCTTGCGCCATCCAGCTTTCCGCGGCGGCGCGATGAATCTCAGGCAGCTCGGCTGACAGTTCCCACTGACAGCGCTGGCGCAGGAAGTTACCAAACAGAGGGTGATAGCTGAACCATTCGCCGGTATCGTCCATACGTTGCAGGAACAGCCCCTGGCGCTCAATTTCTTCCAGACGCATTTGCCCGTTTTCTTCACCGGTCACGCGGACGATCAGCGCATCGTTCATGGAACGCAAAATAGCGCTCTTGAGCAGAAAATGTCGGGTACTGAGATCGACGCTGTCCAGAACTTCATCTACCAGATAATCGGACAGATGGCTGGCATTGATTCCTGCCAGACGGCGTGCCGACAGATGGGCAGGATTGTTGTTCTGGCGAGCGGAAAGGGCGATGAGCTGAAGTGCGGTTGCCCAGCCGGCCACGTCGTCGCACATCCGGCTACTCTCTGCGGCTTCGATAGGGGACGAGAGACGGCGGTCAAAAAACAGCTTTGCTTCCTGGTGATTAAAGGCCAGCTGCTGGCTGCCGATTTCCAGCAGCTGATCGCGTACACGTAGATTGGCGATGCCCAACTGCGGCAGATTCCGCGATAGTACGACCAGGGTGAGATTTTCCGGCTGATGGCGCAGGAAGAAGCGCATGGACTCGTGGATTACCGGATTGGTAATCAGGTGATAATCGTCAATAACCAGATACAGTGGGCGATGCCACTCCGCCAGTTCAATAAACAGCTGAGCGAAAAGCGACGTCAGGCTGACATACTGGCGTTTTTGCACCATCACTTCACTGGTGGTGCAGTGTCCCCCGGTTGCCTGCTGCACTGCGGCGATCAGGTAGCTGGCGAATCGCTCCTGCTGGTTATCGCCCTCATCCAGCGAGTACCAACCCAGTTCACTTTTTCCCGCCGCCCATTGTGATATGAGCGTGGTCTTTCCATAACCCGCAGGACTTGTGATCAGAACCAGCCTGAAATTGTTCGCGCCGGAAAGTTTAGCCAGCAGGCGCTCACGAACCACCGTATGGTCGAGTCGAACCGGACGACTTAATTTAGACGGAATCAACATAGTTAAATACTTCACTGTGGGAAATGGGGATCTTCGATTTTTTTTGCGCTTCGTAATTAATGAATTATAAGTTCGGACAGAAACCGGTTTAATGCAAGCTAAGCGGGTTTTTTGTGTGTCTGAATTTGCACTCTGTCACAATTCCAAATATCTGTTGCAAAAATGCTGTTTAACAGCACTGAAGGTGCATGAAGACTGGCTTAAGCCCGTAATTAACGAGGGATAAAAATAACCTTTTATTTTGTAATGTTATTGGTTTTTATAATAAAAATGAGTCGTTCCTCTGTGAGGATATTCTTTTTTCCAGGGATAACCCGACATGGCTTAAATATTTCAGGTTAGAAACTGTCTCGCTGTTTACATATATCTCTACACTAAATAATTCGAGTTGCAGGACAAAAACGCGTAGTCGTTTTGAACAGCGCTTGCGCTGGCCCCGCAGGGGCGAGTAACAAAGCCAACGTATCTGCAACCTGAAGTATGACGAGTATAAAGCGGTCCCCGTTATTTGCTGATACGCTATCCTTTAGTGGCAGCGATCACACTTTTACACTCATCCCCACCACTCCTCCCTGCCTAATCCCCGGTGGGATGAGGAAGGTCAACAACGAGCCTGGCAAACTAGCGATAACGTTGTTTTATTACCAAAGGACCCGGAATTCCTATGTCACAGCCTACCTTCAATAAAGAGCAATTTCAGGCGGCCCTGGCACGTCAGTGGCAGCATTTTGGTTTACTGTCGGCAGCAGAGATGACGTCTCGCCAGTGGTGGCAGGCCGTTAGCGGTGCGCTGGCAGAGTTACTCAGCGCGCAGCCTGCTGCGAAGCCAGCGAAAACTCAGCGGCATGTTAACTATATCTCGATGGAGTTCCTGATTGGTCGTCTGACGGGGAACAACCTGCTTAATCTGGGCTGGTATCAGGAGGTGAGCGATGTGCTGAAAGCGCACGACATCAACCTGAGCGACCTGCTGGAAGAAGAGATTGACCCGGCGCTGGGCAACGGCGGTCTGGGGCGTCTGGCGGCATGTTTCCTTGACTCGATGGCGACGGTAGGCCAGTCCGCAACGGGTTACGGCCTGAACTATCAGTACGGCTTGTTCCGTCAATCCTTTGCGGATGGACAGCAGATGGAGGCACCGGATGACTGGCATCGCGGGAGCTATCCGTGGTTCCGTCATAATGCGCAGCTTGATGTTCAGGTGGGCATTGGCGGTAAGGTGACGAAAGACGGTCGCTGGGTGCCGGGCTTCACCATTACCGGACAGGCATGGGATCTGCCGGTTCTCGGCTACCGTAATGGAGTAACCCAGCCGCTGCGTCTGTGGCAGGCGACCCATGCACATCCGTTTAATCTGACCAAATTTAACGACGGCGATTTCCTGCGTGCTGAGCAACAGGGGATCGACGCGGAAAAACTGACGAAAGTGCTCTACCCGAATGACAACCACACTGCGGGTAAAAAACTGCGCCTGATGCAGCAGTACTTCCAGTGCGCCTGTTCGGTGGCGGATATTCTGCGTCGCCATCATCTGGCGGGGCGTAAGCTGCGCGAACTGGCAGAGTATGAGGTTATTCAGCTCAACGATACCCACCCGACTATCGCCATTGCGGAACTGCTGCGCGTGTTGCTTGACGAGCATCAGCTGAGCTGGGATGACGCGTGGGCGATCACCAGTAAAACCTTTGCCTATACCAACCACACGCTGATGCCGGAGGCGCTGGAGTGCTGGGATGAGAAGCTGATAAAAGCGCTACTGCCGCGTCATATGCAGATCATCAAAGAAATTAACGACCGCTTTAAGACGCTGGTGGATAAGACCTGGCCTGGCGATAAGCAGGTCTGGGCGAAGCTGGCCGTGGTGCATGACAAGCAGGTTCGCATGGCGAATAT
This sequence comes from Citrobacter amalonaticus, assembly GCF_002918555.1. Classification (GTDB taxonomy): domain Bacteria; phylum Pseudomonadota; class Gammaproteobacteria; order Enterobacterales; family Enterobacteriaceae; genus Citrobacter_C; species Citrobacter_C amalonaticus_A. The sequence goes on along the minus strand of NZ_PQMB01000005.1, from coordinate 114,003 downwards.
GTGTGTTGTTAGCGGTTTTGCGGTGAACGGTGTTGCGGCGCTGCACTCCGATCTGGTGGTGAAGGATCTGTTCCCGGAATATCACCAGCTGTGGCCGAACAAGTTCCACAACGTGACCAACGGCATCACGCCACGCCGTTGGATTAAACAGTGCAACCCGCAGCTGGCGGCGCTGTTAGATAAGACGCTGAAAAAAGAGTGGGCGAACGATCTCGATCAGCTGATCCACCTGGAAAAGCAGGCTGACGATGCGAAATTCCGGCAGACCTATCGCCAGATTAAACAGGCCAACAAAATCCGTCTGGCAGAGTTCGTGAAGGTGCGTACCGGGATTGAAATCAATCCGCAGGCGATTTTCGATATTCAGATTAAGCGTCTGCACGAGTACAAACGTCAGCACCTGAATTTGCTGCATATTCTGGCGCTGTACAAAGAGATCCGCGAAAACCCGCAGGCAGATCGCGTGCCGCGTGTCTTCCTGTTTGGCGCGAAGGCTGCGCCGGGTTACTACCTGGCGAAGAACATTATCTTCGCAATTAACAAGGTGGCGGAAACTATCAACAACGACCCGCAGGTTGGCGACAAGCTGAAAGTGGTGTTCCTGCCGGATTACTGTGTTTCGGCGGCGGAATTGCTGATCCCGGCAGCGGATATCTCCGAGCAGATTTCGACTGCCGGAAAAGAGGCCTCAGGTACCGGCAACATGAAGCTGGCGCTGAACGGGGCGCTGACGGTCGGTACGCTGGATGGGGCAAACGTCGAAATCGCCGGGAAGGTGGGTGAAGAGAACATCTTTATCTTTGGTCATACCGTGGAAGAGGTGAAGGCGCTTAAGGCCAAAGGCTACGATCCGGTGAAATGGCGTAAGAAAGATAAAGTGCTGGATGCGGTACTTAAAGAGCTGGAAAGCGGTAAATATAGCGAGGGCGATAAGCATGCCTTTGACCAGATGCTGCATAGCCTCGGTAAGCAGGGCGGTGACCCGTATCTGGTGCTGGCGGATTTTGCCGCTTACGTTGAGGCGCAAAAGCAGGTTGATGTGCTGTATCGCGACCAGGAGGCCTGGACCCGGGCGGCGATTCTGAATACGGCTCGCTGCGGCATGTTTAGCTCGGATCGCTCTATCCGCGATTATCAGAGCCGTATCTGGCAGGCAAAACGCTAAGGAAGCGCGATGGAAAGCAAACGTCTGGATAATGCCGCGCTGGCGGCGGGGATTAGCCCCAGTTATATCAATGCCCACGGTAAACCGCAGTCTATTGGCGCCGAAACCAAGCGGCGTTTGCTTGACGCCATGCATCGCACCACTGCTGCCACGAAGGTGGCGGTGACGCCGGTGCCGAATGTCGTGGTCTACACCGCAGGCAAAAAGATGCCGCTGGCGGTTGAGGGAAGTGGGGAATTTAGCTGGCTGCTGACAACGGAAGAGGGGAGCCAGCATAAAGGGCACGCCACGGGCGGGAAAGCGTTCAATCTTCCGGCTAAGCTGCCTGAGGGCTACCACACGCTGACCCTGACGCAGGGGGAGCAGCGCACGCATTGCCGCATTATCGTGGCGCCAAAACGCTGCTATGAGCCACAGGCGCTGCTGAGCGGGCAAAAACTGTGGGGGGCGTGTGTCCAGCTCTACACCCTGCGTTCAGAAAAAAACTGGGGAATTGGCGACTTTGGCGATCTGAAGCATATGCTGGTGGATGTTGCTAAGCGTGGCGGCGCGTTTATCGGGCTGAACCCCATTCACGCTCTCTACCCGGCCAATCCGGAGAGCGCCAGCCCGTACAGCCCTTCTTCTCGCCGCTGGCTGAACGTGATTTATATCGATGTGAATGCCGTAGAGGATTTTTGCCTGAGCGAAGAGGCGCAGGCATGGTGGCAGATGCCCACCACTCAGCAAACGCTGCAACGCGCCAGAGATGCTGAGTGGGTGGATTATGCCACCGTCACCGCGCTGAAAATGGCGGCTCTGCGCATGGCGTGGAAAGGTTTTGCGGTTCGTGATGATGAGCAGATGGCGGCGTTTCGTCACTTTGTCTCCCGGGAGGGCGACAGCCTGTACTGGCAGGCGGCGTTCGACGCGCTGCATGCTTATCAGGTGAAAGAGGATGCGCTGCGCTGGGGCTGGCCGGTCTGGCCGGAAGCATTCCAGTCGGTGGATTCCCCGGAAGTGGAACAGTTTTGCGAAACACACCGCGACGAGGTGGATTTTTTCCTCTGGCTACAGTGGCTGGCCTCTACGCAGTTTGCTGCCTGCTGGGAAACCTGTCAGGGCTTTAAAATGCCCGTCGGTTTGTATCGCGACCTGGCCGTCGGCGTGGCGGAAGGGGGGGCTGAAACCTGGTGTGATCGTGAGCTGTACTGCCTGAAAGCGTCTGTGGGCGCGCCGCCGGATATTCTCGGTCCACTGGGGCAGAACTGGGGCTTACCGCCGATGGATCCGCATATCATCGCTGCACGTGCCTATGAACCGTTTATTGAACTGCTGCGCGCCAATATGCAGAACTGCGGCGCGTTGCGCATCGATCACGTGATGTCAATGCTGCGGCTTTGGTGGATCCCCTACGGTGAAACGGCCGATCACGGGGCATACGTCCATTATCCGGTGGACGATTTACTCTCCATCCTGGCGCTGGAAAGTCAGCGTCATCGCTGTATGGTGATTGGCGAAGATCTGGGTACCGTACCGGTGGAGATCGTGGGTAAGCTGCGTGACAGCGGCGTTTACTCCTACAAAGTGCTTTATTTTGAAAACGACCATGAGAAGAATTTCCGTGCGCCGAAAGCGTACCCGGAACAGTCAATGGCCGTCGCGACGACGCACGACCTTCCTGTGCTACGTGGCTACTGGGAAAGCGGTGATCTGACGCTGGGTAAAACGCTGGGGCTTTACCCCGATGAAGAGGTATTGCGTGAGCTGTACCAGGATCGTGAGCTGGCAAAGCAGGGACTGCTGGATGCGCTGCACAAATATGGCTGTCTGCCAAAACGTGTGGGGCATAAAGCATCGCAGATGTCGATGACGCCAGCGCTCAACCGCGGTATGCAGCGTTATATCGCCGACAGTCATAGCGCACTGTTGGGCCTGCAGCCGGAAGACTGGCTGGATATGGCGGCGCCGGTGAATATTCCAGGCACCAGCTATCAGTATAAAAACTGGCGACGCAAGCTGGCGGTGAGCCTTGAGAAGATGTTTGCCGATGAGAGAGTGAATAAGCTGATTAAGGATCTGGATAAGCGCCGGAAGGCTGTCACGAAGAAGACGTAATGTTACGTTGCCGGGTAGGCGAAACGCTACCCGGCAACATTTTATCAGACGACCATTCCCAGCAGCAGACATCCTACCAGACCGCAGACGGAGATAATGGTTTCCAGCATTGACCATGACTTGATGGTTTCACCGATGGTCAGGTTGAAGTACTCCTTGAACAGCCAGAAGCCCGGATCGTTCACGTGAGAGAAAATCACGCTACCGGAACCAACCGCAATAACCATTAGCTCAGGGCTTACGCCGGTCGTTGCAATCAGCGGTGCCACAATCCCACCAGCGGTGATCGCTGCAACGGTTGCGGAGCCCAGTGCGATACGCAGTACCGCAGCGATAGACCAGGCCATCAGCAGCGGAGAAACGTTTGAACCGTGCATCATTGACGCGATGTATTTGTCCACGCCGCTATCAACCAGTATCTGTTTGAAGGCACCGCCGCCACCGATAATCAACAGCATCATTGCAATGATTTTGATGGAAGAGACCAGCGTGTCGTTAATCTGATCCATTGAACGACCACGGTTCAGACCGAAGGTGAACATCGCAATCAGTACCGCAATCAGTGTTGCCATCACCGGGTCGCCGAAGAACTCTGCAACCGGCAGGAAAGCGTGGCCTTTCGGCAGGATCATCTCTGCGATGGCACGCATCGCCATCAGGATCACCGGTACCAGAGAGGTCCAGACGCTGACGCCAAAGCCAGGCATCTCTTCTTCAGTAAAGGTTTTCGCACTGTACAGGCCTTCCGGGATTGGTTTATCAATTCCTTTCAGGAAACGAGCGTACACCGGACCAGCAAGGATGACCGTCGGGATTGCCAGAATCGTACCGAACAGCAGCGTTTTCCCCATATCGGCCTGGAAAATAGTGGCAATCGCGGTTGGACCCGGGTGCGGAGGCAGGAAGCCGTGAGTTACAGACAGCGCTGCCGCCATCGGTACGCCGATATACAGCAGCGGGATGTTTGCAGACGCAGCGATGGTGAACACCAACGGCAGCATCAGGACAAAGCCCACTTCATAGAACAGCGCAAAACCAACGGTAAAACCGGTTAATACTACCGCCCATTGAATATGCTTTTTACCAAATTTGGCAATGAGCGTCGTGGCGATGCGCTGTGCGCCGCCGCAGTCCGCCAGCATTTTGCCGAGCATAGCGCCAAAACCCATGATCAGGGCAAGGCTGCCAAGCGTGCCGCCAACGCCGGCTTTAATAGAATTAATGACTTTATCCAGTGGCATTCCTTGCATCAATCCAACAGCAAGCGCCACCAGGACGAGAGCGATGAATCCGTTCATTTTGAAGCGGATCATCAGGAGTAATAACAAGATTACACCGATAGCAACGATGACTAATGGCATGATTTACCTGGCCTTTCATTTGTTATGGGTAACGTCGAAGTATCGACGAAAAATGTCTTTTGCTCCGGGCGTAAACCGAAACGTAACGGCACCACTACTGCTTACCTTCAAACTATTTAGTTTAGCCAGTTGTTATGTGTGTGTTCAGTGCCCATGAGAATGATACGGGTAACATGCGGTAATTGAGAATCACCAGGGCAAGAAAAATTTGAATTATGCGATGCAGGTCAAGTTATGGAGGGTGAAGATCTGGATTGAAGGCCGGGTAATGCAGTTCGCGTTTATGTTGCCATCCGACATCAATAATGCCTGACGGCGACGCTGATGTGTCTTATCGGACCTACGAATACTCTACAGTGGACGCAGGTCCGATAAGCATAACGCCATCAGGCGTTATGCCGACGAATGGAAACTTAGTAGTAGGAGTGCTCACCGCGCTGGTGTTCGGTCAGATCGCGAACGCCTTTCAGCTCCGGGAATTCGTTCAGCAACTGTTTCTCTATCCCTTCTTTCAGGGTGACATCGACCATGGAACAGCCGTTACAGCCGCCGCCAAACTGTAGAATCGCATAGCCTTCGTCGGTGATTTCCATCAGCGACACGCGACCACCGTGGCCCGCGAGCTGGGGGTTGATCTGCGATTGCAGCATGTACTCCACGCGCTCCATCAGCGGCGCGTCATCGGCGACTTTACGCATTTTGGCGTTCGGTGCTTTCAGCGTCAGCTGGGAGCCTAGCTGGTCGGTGACGAAATCGATCTCAGCATCTTCCAGATACGGGGCGCTCAGTTCATCAACGTAGGCGGTCAGCAGGTCAAATTTAAGAGCAGTGTCGGTTGCTTCCACGGCGTCCGGGGGACAATAAGAAACGCCGCACTCAGCGTTAGGCGTGCCGGGATTGATCACAAATACGCGGATTTGTGTCCCTTCTTCCTGATTTGCCAGCAGTTTGGCAAAGTGCGCTTGTGCAGCCTCGGAAATATGGATCATAGTAATGGCCTAATAGTTGACTATTTTAGTTGGTTATAATACGCCCATCATCGAGGCTCTACAAGGTTCGACACAGGCACCATACCTGGACCGTCGTTGCGCCCTGGCGTAAAAGCAGCTGCGCAATTTCTGCAACGGTACTTCCGGTAGTGACGACATCATCCACAACAACCATATGGAGTCCCTGCACCGGCAATTCAAGGCGAAAGGCATTTTTCAGGTTGTGCTTGCGCAATCGGGCGCTGAGATGATGCTGCGTGGCGGTAGGCCGTATACGCGTTACGGCATGAGCATCCCAGGGGCAATTCAGCCAGTGCGCCAGTGGACGACACAGCAGATCGCTCTGGTTAAATCCTCTGCGCCAGTGGCGGCGGCGCCATAGCGGCACGCTGACAATACGGTCGGGGATTTGTAGTCCTGTCTCCCGACGAGTCTGTAAAACCTCCAGTAACAGCAGACGCGAAAGCGCGGTGGCAACCTCGCTCCGTCGGGAAAACTTGAGCTGATGGATAAGCGTGCTCAACGGCGGAACATAATCACTGACGGTCACCAGACGCTGCCACGGCGGTGGTTTTTGCAGGCATCTGCCGCAGGGCATGGCAGGGTGCGCCGCGGGAAGTCCACATTGTGGGCACAGTGTCGGATGTCGGCAGGCAGCACGTGCGCAGACAGAGCAAATCCCCCAGCGACTGAGGGCGAGCGGCATTCGGCATAGCCAGCACAATCCTGGTACTGTTAGCATAGGTTCATCCATGTTGGTGAAAAGAGAACAATAACTGATGAATAACGTCTGGTGGCAGACCCTGGGAACGGGAAATTGTCATCTTGTGCTGCTGCACGGATGGGGGCTGAATGCGGAGGTGTGGCATTGCGTAAGCGAGGAACTCAGCGCGCATTTTACGTTGCACCTTGTTGACCTGCCCGGTTTTGGTCGCAGTCAGGGTTTTACGGCAATGACGCTGGAAGCGATGGCGGAGTGCGTACTGCAGAATGCGCCCGACAAAGCGGTCTGGCTGGGCTGGAGTCTGGGGGGGCTGGTGGCAAGTCAGGTGGCGCTGACCCATCCAGAACGCGTCCAGGCGCTGGTGACCGTCGCTTCCTCTCCTTGTTTCAGCGCGCGTGACGCGTGGCCAGGCATTAAGCCGGAAGTGCTGGCGGGTTTTCAGCAGCAGTTGAGCGATGATTTCCAGCGTACGGTCGAGCGTTTTCTGGCTTTGCAAACCATGGGGACGGAGACTGCGCGTCAGGATGCCCGTGCGCTGAAGAAAACCGTGCTGGCGCAACCGATGCCGGAGGTTGACGTTTTAAATGGCGGGCTGGAGATTTTGAAAATGACGGACCTGCGCGAACCGTTAAAAACGTTACCGCTGCCGTTCCTGCGTCTGTACGGGTATCTGGATGGCCTGGTGCCGCGTAAAGTGGTCTCTTTGCTTGATGAATTATGGCCGGAAAGTGAATCTCAGATATTTGCAAAAGCAGCCCATGCGCCGTTTATCTCGCACCCCGCCGCGTTCTGTGAGGCGCTGGTGGCATTCCGGCAGAAACTGTAACGCGCAGAAAATCCGCCCGGTAAGTGCAAACACTTGCCGGGACTGAGGTTAGTGGTTCTGCGCTTTCAGGTCTTCAGCCGTAAGGCCGGTGATTCTGAGAATAGTATGACGGTCTATGCCGTCAGCCAGCATTGTCGCCGCTATGCGAAGCGCCTCTTCACGTTTACCTTGTTGCAAGCCCTCTTGTAATCCATTTATATGACCTTCCTGAAGACCATTGCGATGCCCTTCCTGGCGTAGTCTGTCGGCGATAGTCATCAACTTTTCCTTATGTTGGGGTAAACGTTCGGCAACACGATGGATAAACTTACTAAAATGAGCCGTGTCGCCAGCCTGCATCAGGTAATTAAACAGCGCTTTCAGCTGGCTGTCATTAGCGTGTCCTTTAATCAGCAGAATGACCATTCTTTCCACCAACCCCATCAGGTCCCGCTTGCGGATGTGCTTTTGAATGAGTTCCAGTAATGCCATGCGGCGGTGCTGCATGATTTCGTCATCAGGAACAACCGTGATGTCCACCAGTGGGAAATTTGTGGCATAAAACTGGCGTGCTGATTTTGGGTCGTCAAATTCGTCCAGCCAGCATAGTGAAAAAGGGTAAGGACTGACCGTGCCGTGATAAAAAAACACAGGTATCACCAGGGGCCGCTTCTTATGACCGGCATCCAGATGTCGCTGCATTGCCGCGATGGCATAGCGCATAAGACGAAACGCCATATGTGCATCTGCGGTACTCTGATGTTCGATGACGACGTAGATGTAGCCGTCTCACTCGTGGGTTTTCAGGGACCACAGCACATCGGAATAGTACGCGCGTAAATCTTCTTCAATAAAACTGCCCGATTCCAGCTTCAGTGTTTTCAGGTCACAAAGAGTACGTAAAGACGCTGGAAGGTGGAGTTGAAGGAAATCCCGCGCGGTTGCCGGGTGGCTCAAAAAAGTTTTGAAAATCGCATCGTGCGGTGTCGCTGTCGTAGCAGTATTCATGGCGATCCATCACCTTAAAAACCCGATGATGTGACTCTACTTGCCAGGACGGCGGGATGCATCTCCATGTTTTTAACAACGCGGGAAAGGCTGGGGGATAAATTTGTTTTGCCGAAACGGATTCACTTTTACGCAAGCCGCCACGCAAAACGCCGGATGACAGAGTGCCATCCGGCATTCAGTTACTGCAAAGACCACCACTCACGCAGGCAGGCTTTACCCTCCGGACAACTCTTGCAGCTCCCGGAGAGGCACCCATCGGCATCCTCCTGAACCCGTACCGCTTTGCCCATTGTCTCCAGTTGCTTCAGCATGGCGTCGATCATCGGCTGCGGGGTGTGCAGCGTATGGCTAATTTGTTGCGCCTCCATACGCCCCCGCAGCGCCAGCAAATCACGAACCTGAATAAGTGAAGCCATCATTTACACCTTAATGGCAATCGCCGGTGGTGCTGGCGCAGCAACTGCTCGCCGTTTTATGTGTTGCCAGCAGGCTGATATCCACCCGGCTACGCGCACGACGTAGCAGACCAATCACCACGATGTTAAACAGGATGACCGCCAGAATACAGACCAGGCTCCAGGTTGGGTGCTGACTGTAGCTGGCGCCCTGGTAGAACAAGGTGGACAGCGAGTAGGCAATGTTCAGACCCCAGAGGATGGAGAAACCCATCCAGCCACGGCTGGATTCACGGGCGATAGCTCCCATAACCGAAATGCACGGCACGTACAGCAGTACGAAGATCAGGTAACTGTATGCCGCGGCGGCGCTACCGAATTTCGCGTCCATCACGCCCATTGCGCCGGTGGCCATTTCCCCGTCGCCTTTGCTGGCCTCGATCGGGTTTGCCAGCACGCTAAGGCTGAAGGTGTCTTTCAGGCTCTGCCAGGTTTCCTCAACGGCATCCCACAGTTCGTCACCAGGATGGAAATCAGCCGGATTGAACTCTTCTTGCTGAATATTTTCTGCGGTGTAGAGCGTATTAAGCGTCCCAACCACGACTTCTTTCGCCATTGCTCCGGTGAACAGACCCACGGTTGCCTGCCAGTTATCTTCATGTACGCCAATCGGCTTAAATACAGGGGTGATGGCCCGGCTGACAGAAGCAAGGGCGGAGTCGTTGATGTTGTCGACGATTTTTCCGCTCAGCGAGAAGCTGTTAAATGCGCTGAGGAAGATACTGACGATGATAATGACTTTACCTGCGCGCAGTACGAAGCCTTTCAGACGCTGCCAGGTCTGAATAACCAGACTCTTGATATGCGGTACGTGGTAAACCGGCAGTTCCATCACAAACGGTGTGGCTTCACCACGCATGATGGTGTGCTTGAGCATCAGGCCAGTCAGCACGGCCATGACGATGCCGAGGACATACAGCGAGAAGACCGCCAGCGCACCGTTCTGACCAAAGAAAGCGGCAGCGAACACGGCGAAGATCGCCAGACGTGCGCCGCAGGACATAAACGGTGCCATCATGATAGTCATCAGACGCTCACGTGGGGCATCCAGCGTACGCGCGCCCATCACTGACGGAACGTTACAGCCAAAGCCGACAATCAGCGGCACGAATGATTTCCCCGGTAACCCCAGCGCCTGCATCAGGCGGTCCATGACAAACGCGGCACGTGCCATGTAGCCGGAATCTTCAAGGAAGGAGAGGAACAGGTACATCATGCCGATCTGCGGCACCAGCGGCAGCACGGTGTTAATACCGCCGCCCAGGCCCTGCGCCAGGAAGATTGTCAGCCAGTCCGGGAAGTGCAGCGTGTAACCAATCCATTGAATCCCGTGGATAAAGATTGCCACGGAGCCTGCATCAAACAGCGGCTGAAGCGCCCCGCCGATGTTAATGGCGAGAAGGAACATCAGATACATCACGAACAGGAAAATCGGCAGGCCGAGGAAACGGTTGAGGACGATTTTATCCACTGCGGTGGTGAAACGACTGGGTTCTGCCGTCAGGGTGTTACTCACCACATCACAGATTGCGGCGATACACTGATAACGCGCATCGGCAATGTGCAGCGCCGGATCGTCCATAACGTCGTTCAGGCGGGCCAGCGAAATGTCCAGTTTGTGGGCGGCATCACCGGCAAAGGCGCGACTGTAGATATCGCCTTCCAGCATCTGTAGACCGAGCCATTGACGTTGCTTTCGCGGCATCTCAACGGGCATTGCTTCAGCCAGCGATTGTGCTTCGTTGAGCAGCGGCTCGGCATAGTGCACCAGTTCGACATTTTCGTTTGCTTTGTAGCGGTCGATCGCCAGCTTCAGCGCTTCAATACCACGACCACGCGTAGAGACCAGCGGCACGACCGGACAGCCCAGACGTGCGGACAGTGCATCAATATCAATGCGAATCTGCTGCTTCTCAGCAATGTCGAGCATGTTGAGCGCGACAACGCAGGGGATGCCCAGTTCCAGCAGTTGTAGCGTCAGGTAGAGATTACGCTCAAGGTTGGAGGCATCGACCACGTTGATCAACAGATCGGCGTCGCCGCTCAGGATATAGTGGCAGGCAATCTGTTCATCGAGTGAAGTCTGTGAAGAGATGGTGGTCAAAGAGTAGGTGCCGGGTAAATCCACCAGTGTGACCTGATGATCGGTCGTTGAGAATTGACCTTCTTTGCGCTCAACGGTTACGCCAGCCCAGTTCCCGACACGCTGACGTGCGCCGGTGAGTTGGTTAAATAACGTAGTCTTGCCGGAATTTGGATTACCAATTAAACCAATGGTTAATTTTTTCATCTTTATAGACTCACTGTATTAACAGGAAACCGCTTCCACTTCTATTAAGGCCAGATCTTTTTTTCGCAACACCAGGCTAACCCGGCGCGTTTCAATATGAATTGGGTCGCCCAGTGGCGCCACTCGCACCACGTTAAATGAGGATCCTGGTAACATGCCGAGCGAAAGCAGTTTCTGGCGGTATGCCGGACTGATTTCACGTGCAAAGCCGGTAATTTTCCACGCAGTGTCTGGAGCGAATTGCATAAGGACCTACTTGTTTTTCACTAACTGGATGATTACCTCATGGGGCGTAAGGGAGCGACATGAGAGCAGATAACGTGCCAACGAAGAAAAGACTAAATAACCAACAATGCAATGATAATGAGAATGGTTTCTATCATCAATACTTAAAATGTGACTGAATATTGGTTTGAAAAATAATTTGAACCAATGTTGATATGGCTCAACATTTATTCGCCTTTGTAGAAAGACCGTGATTTGCGCATTATTCAGCGTTATTAATGTTTAATTCAGGTTTTATTTGTTAATGAAATGATAATTATCGCTATTAACAACAGATGGAGAATGAATTAAGCGGATATACTCGCCATACTTCAGGTTGCGGGTGCATTGGCTTTGTTACCCGGCTTTCGGCCTCGTCCCTCCGGGGCCAGCGCAGGCGCTAATTGTTAAATTTAAATGATATTGCCGGATGGCGGCATAAATGCCTTATCCAGCCTACGGTGACGGGTGACCGTAGACCGGATAAGACGCGGGGCGTCGCCTTCCGGTATTCTGTCAGCGTTTTTTACCCATGGCAGCGGCCAGGGCGTCCATCATGGCGCTGTTGCCTGCAGGTTGTGCATCACGACCACGTGGTTTAGCTGCTTTCGCCGCCGGGCGGTTACCCTGAGCGCGCTCGTTACTACCGCCGCCGCGACGGGCATTGGTTTCACCTGGCTGCTCGTCCAGACGCATAGTCAGGGCGATACGTTTACGCGGCAGATCGACCTCCAGCACTTTCACCTTCACAATGTCGCCTGCTTTCACCACGGTATGCGGATCTTCGACGAATTTATTTGACAGTGAAGAGATGTGAACCAGACCGTCCTGGTGGACGCCGATATCAACAAACGCGCCAAAGTTAGTGACGTTGGTGACAGCGCCTTCCAGAATCATGCCCGGCAGCAGATCGTTCATTGTCTCCACGCCGTCAGCAAACTGTGCGGTTTTGAACTCCGGACGCGGATCGCGACCCGGTTTCTCCAGCTCTTTGATGATGTCGGTGACAGTCGGCACCCCGAAGCGTTCATCGGTAAAATCTGCCGCCTTCAGAGACTTAAGTTCACTGCTGTTGCCCATCAGGTCGCGTAATGACTGCTCGGTTGCCGCCAGAATGCGTTCCACAATCGGATAGGCTTCCGGGTGAACGGTGGAGGCGTCCAGCGGGTTGTCGCCGTGGTTGATACGCAGGAAGCCCGCGCACTGTTCAAAGGCTTTTGGCCCCAGTCGGCTGACTTTCAGCAGCTGCTGGCGGTTCTGGAACTGACCGTTCTCATCACGCCAGGCGACGATATTTTGCGCCATCATGCGGGTCAGTCCAGCCACGCGGGTGAGCAGCGGCACGGAAGCGGTATTGAGATCGACGCCGACGGCGTTTACGCAGTCTTCCACCACCGCATCCAGTTTACGGGCCAGCTGGGTCTGGCTGACATCATGCTGATACTGGCCGACTCCGATGGATTTCGGATCGATTTTCACCAACTCGGCCAGCGGATCCTGCAGACGGCGGGCGATAGATACCGCGCCACGCAGGGAAACGTCCAGATCCGGAAACTCCAGTGCCGCCAGCTCGGAGGCAGAGTAAACCGATGCCCCGGCTTCGCTGACGATCACCTTCTGGGCGGTGACTTTCGGGAACTGTTTCTGCACGTCGAGGTAGAAGCGCTCGGTTTCACGAGACGCCGTACCGTTACCGATGGCAACCAGTTCTACGTTGTATTTCTCGCACAGTGCCGCAACCGCGACCGCCGCTTTCGCCGCCTGGCCGGTATGTGGGTAAATCGTGTCGGTGGCAACCAGTTTACCGGTGCCGTCAACCACCGCGACTTTAACGCCGGTACGCAGACCCGGATCGAGCCCCATGGTGGCGCGCAGACCCGCAGGGGCAGCCATCAGCAGATCGTGCAGGTTGCGGGCGAAGACGTTAATCGCTTCATCTTCCGCGCGTTCACGCACGGTACCCATCAGCTCGGTTTCGAGATGCATCAATATCTTAATACGCCACGTCCAGCTCACGACGCCTTTACGCCAGCTGTCTGCCGGAGCGTTGTTCAGGCGCAGGCTGAGGTGATCCTGGATGATCTGTTCGCAGTGGCTCTCTTTTGGCGGTTCATCGAACTGTGGATCGGCATTGAGTGAGAGCTGCAATATCCCTTCGTTACGCCCCCGGAACATCGCCAGCGCGCGGTGAGAAGGTACGGTTGCGATCGGCTCGTGGTGATCGAAATAATCGCGGAATTTCGCTCCCTCTTCCTCTTTACCGCTCACTACGGTGGCGACCAGATGAGCATTTTTCCACAGGTAATCACGCACCTTTGCCAGCAGCGCGGCATCTTCGGCAAAGCGCTCCATCAGGATATAGCGCGCGCCGTCCAGCGCAGCTTTACTGTCGGCAACGCCTTTATCCGCATCGATATACCTGGCGGCTTCGGTTTCCGGGTGATGGGACGGGTCGGTCCACAGCAGTTCAGCCAGTGGTTCCAGCCCTGCTTCGATAGCGATTTGTCCACGGGTACGGCGTTTCGGTTTATAAGGCAGATAGAGATCTTCCAGCTCGGTCTTACTCAACGTGCCGTTGATGGCGTTTGCCAGATCATCGGTTAATTTGCCTTGCTCGGAAATGGACTTGAGGATGGCCTGACGTCTGTCTTCCAGCTCTCGCAGATATCCCAAACGGGTTTCCAGATTACGCAACTGCGTGTCATCCAGACCGCCGGTGATCTCCTTACGATAACGTGCGATAAACGGCACGGTGTTCCCTTCGTCAAGCAGGCGAACGGCAGCGTCTACCTGTTCGGCGCGTGCCTGAATTTCACCCGCGATAATGCGGCAGAAAGAATCATTCATCATGGATTTAGTTTCATCTTTAGAATAAAAAATCAGGGGATATCCCCTCATACTTCAGGCTGCCTTCGCGTTAGCCTCGTGCGCTCACCTCAGTCACATCGTTTTCTATGCTCCTGAGGATCCACGAGCTTGCCGTCTTGATGCAGCCCAAATTATTGAGGGGATAGTTATACGGACTGGCACGACAAAATGCCAGTCGCGGAGGGCGCTCTCGGACTATTTAACGTATTCAATCTCGTTAACGTACCAACTCGCTTCTCCGGCAGGCGTATTCACTACCGCAAGATCGCCAACCTCTTTTTTCAGCAGCGCGCGGGCCATTGGCGAGTCGATCGAGATGTAATCCTTACGACCAAAAATTTCATCGTAACCGACAATGCGGAAACGGCGGGTATCGCCATCGTCGTTTTCGATCTCCACCCATGCACCGAAGAAGACTTTGCCTTCCTGTTGCGGGGAGTAATCGACAATTTTAAGATTTTCCATGCATTTGGTCAGATAACGGACGCGCCTGTCGATCTCACGCAGCCGCTTTTTATTATACTGATAATCAGCATTCTCGCTGCGGTCGCCAAGACTCGCGGCCCAGGTCACTTTTTTGGTGACTTCCGGGCGCTCTTCACGCCAGAGGTAATTCAGTTCTTGTTTGAGTTTTTCATACCCTTCCCGGGTAATCAGGGGCGTTTTCATCTTTTTGATTTACCTTCGAGTTTGTGATGATGCGCACAATTCGTATTACGCGACCTTATCAACAGAATAAATAATGTGTCGCACGTTTCAATGTATACTTAAGCTGCTGTTTAATATGCTTTGTAACAATTTAGCCTGGAATTCATACCAGAATTTGCTGGTGACTCACGTAAGCTTTCTAAAGAATATACACTTACAATTGTTGCGAACCTTTGGGAGTACAAACAATGCAAGAGAACTATAAGATTCTGGTTGTCGATGACGACATGCGTCTTCGTGCGCTTCTGGAACGTTATCTGACCGAGCAGGGCTTCCAGGTTCGAAGCGTCGCAAACGCTGAGCAGATGGATCGTCTGCTGACCCGTGAATCTTTCCACCTTATGGTACTGGATCTCATGCTGCCGGGAGAAGACGGCCTGTCGATTTGTCGTCGTCTGCGCAGCCAGAGTAACCCGATGCCGATCATCATGGTGACGGCGAAAGGCGAAGAAGTGGACCGTATCGTCGGTCTGGAAATCGGTGCCGATGACTATATTCCTAAGCCGTTTAACCCACGTGAGCTGCTGGCGCGTATTCGTGCGGTGTTGCGCCGTCAGGCGAACGAACTGCCGGGCGCGCCTTCTCAGGAAGAAGCGGTTATTGCCTTCGGGAAGTTCAAACTGAACCTCGGCACCCGTGAAATGTTCCGTGAAGATGAGCCTATGCCGCTAACCAGCGGCGAGTTTGCGGTACTGAAGGCGCTGGTCAGCCACCCTCGTGAACCGCTGTCTCGCGATAAATTGATGAACCTGGCTCGCGGTCGTGAATATTCTGCAATGGAGCGTTCCATCGATGTGCAGATTTCCCGTCTGCGCCGCATGGTGGAAGAAGATCCGGCGCATCCTCGTTACATTCAGACCGTCTGGGGTCTGGGCTATGTCTTTGTGCCGGACGGTTCTAAAGCATGAGGCGAATGCGCTTCTCGCCACGAAGTTCGTTTGCCCGCACGCTGTTACTTATCGTCACCCTGCTATTTGTCAGCCTGGTGACGACCTATCTGGTGGTGCTGAACTTTGCGATTCTGCCGAGCCTTCAGCAGTTTAATAAGGTGCTGGCATACGAAGTCCGTATGCTGATGACCGATAAACTGCAGCTGGAAGACGGCACGCAGCTGGTTGTGCCGCCCGCATTTCGCCGGGAAATCTACCGTGAACTGGGGATTTCCCTCTACTCCAATGAAGCCGCCGAAGAGGCCGGGCTTCGCTGGGCGCAACACTATGAATTTTTAAGCCACCAAATGGCGCAGCAGCTGGGTGGGCCGACGGAAGTTCGCGTTGAGGTCAACAAAAGCTCGCCGGTCGTCTGGCTCAAAACCTGGCTGTCGCCCAATATCTGGGTGCGCGTGCCGCTGACTGAAATCCATCAGGGCGATTTTTCCCCGCTGTTCCGCTACACGCTGGCGATAATGCTGCTGGCGATAGGCGGCGCGTGGTTGTTTATTCGTATTCAGAACCGCCCCCTGGTGGATCTTGAACATGCTGCGCTACAGGTCGGGAAGGGCATTATTCCTCCTCCGCTGCGCGAGTATGGCGCCTCTGAGGTGCGTTCTGTCACGCGTGCTTTCAACCATATGGCCGCCGGGGTGAAGCAGCTGGCTGATGACCGTACGTTACTGATGGCGGGTGTGAGCCACGATTTACGCACGCCGCTGACGCGTATTCGCCTGGCGACCGAGATGATGGGCGAGCAGGACGGCTATCTTGCCGAGTCTATCAATAAGGATATTGAAGAGTGCAACGCCATCATCGAGCAGTTTATTGATTATCTGCGCACCGGACAGGAGATGCCGATGGAAATGGCGGATCTTAATGCTGTGTTGGGCGAAGTGGTGGCGGCAGAAAGCGGCTATGAACGTGAGATTGATACCGCGCTTCAGCCGGGTAATATTCAGGTGAAAATGCATCCGCTGTCGATCAAGCGCGCGGTTGCCAACATGGTGGTGAACGCCGCTCGCTATGGTAATGGCTGGATCAAAGTGAGTAGTGGAACGGAACTGCATCGCGCCTGGTTCCAGGTTGAGGATGACGGTCCGGGGATCAAACCTGAACAGCGTAAGCATCTGTTCCAGCCTTTTGTGCGCGGTGACAGCGCCCGTAGCACCAGTGGTACAGGGCTGGGGCTGGCGATTGTGCAGCGCATTATTGATAATCATAACGGTATGCTGGAAATTGGCACCAGCGAGCGCGGCGGGCTCTCTATTCGTGCCTGGCTGCCGGTTCCGGTCACGCGTGTACAGGGTTCAGCAAAAGACGCATAAAAAAGGGAGGCGAGATGCCTGATGCGGGTTACTTAAGGATTGATTAGCCGCAAAGCCCTGTGTGACGAAGACTCAATATGCCGGATTCGGTTAATTATTCCGTTCACGTCATGTCCTGCGCCTTTCTGACATTCCAGCTCCAGTGAACGGGTTAAGGGTGCTATCGCCGCACCCTTAACAATCCCGGCTCCCGGCGGGAAAATTGTCG
The DNA here is from genome assembly GCF_002918555.1 of Citrobacter amalonaticus. Taxonomy (GTDB): domain Bacteria; phylum Pseudomonadota; class Gammaproteobacteria; order Enterobacterales; family Enterobacteriaceae; genus Citrobacter_C; species Citrobacter_C amalonaticus_A. Next base: position 96,801 of record NZ_PQMB01000005.1, on the reverse strand, counting down.
CTTCGCGATACCCTCCGTTTATTCCTCCAGGCTACCGGGTCGGGCGCGATGTAGCGTCCCTGCAAAACGCGCCCTGAACCCGCATCCATGCGGGTTCTCCCGGCCTTACGGAAACACGTCGGCAATTTTCAGCCGGACTGTTCCACACCTGACCCTTTGTGGGGTCTGTATTTTTTATTAAAGCGAAACGGATTTAACTGAAAGTCAGTGTGCTGAAGCGATGCGCCGGGTCCGGCATGAAAATCGATGAGAGGTTGTCGGATGACTGGGTCCGCCCGAAGGAATACGACATAAGGTGAATGGACCACGAAGTGGTGATTTTCCCTGCCGGGAGCCTGGGTTGTAAGGGAGGCTGCGGGGGGAGCCTCCCTTGTCGTTTCTGTGAGCCGGATAAGCAAATATCATTATCCGGCTGATTCCCTTACAGCTTCGGCCCTGCGCTAACCAGCGCTGCACCTGCCGGGGTATCCGTATACTTCTCGAAGTTCTCGATAAACAGTTTCGCCAGTGCGGTGGCTTTTTCCTGCCACTGTTCTGGTGACGCGTAGGTGTTACGCGGGTCGAGAATACGCGTTTCCACGCCCGGCAGTTCGGTCGGAATTGCCAAGTCGAACATCGGCAGACTGAAGGTTTCCGCATCGTCCAGAGAACCGTTCAGAATAGCGTCGATAATCGCGCGGGTATCTTTGATGGAGATACGTTTGCCGGTGCCGTTCCAGCCAGTATTCACCAGATAAGCCTGGGCGCCTGCGGCCTGCATACGTTTCACCAGAACTTCCGCATACTGGGTTGGGTGCAGCGACAGGAAGGCTGCGCCAAAGCAGGCAGAGAAGGTGGGGGTGGGTTCGGTCACACCGCGCTCAGTACCGGCCAGTTTGGCAGTAAAGCCTGACAGGAAATGATACTGGGTCTGGTTTGCCGTCAGACGGGAAACCGGGGGGAGCACGCCGAAAGCATCTGCGGTCAGGAAGATAACCTTAGTGGCATGACCCGCTTTGGACACTGGCTTAACGATATTATCGATATGATAGATCGGGTAGGAAACGCGGGTATTCTCGGTTTTTGAACCGTCATCAAAGTCGATAGATCCGTCTTCACGTACGGTAACGTTTTCCAGCAGCGCATCGCGGCGGATGGCGTTATAGATCTCCGGTTCGGCTTCCTTAGACAGCTTGATGGTTTTCGCATAGCAGCCGCCTTCGAAGTTGAATACGCCGTCGTCGTCCCAACCGTGCTCATCATCACCAATCAGGCGACGTTTCGGATCGGTCGAAAGGGTGGTTTTACCGGTACCGGACAGACCAAAGAATACGGCCACATCGCCTTGCTCACCCACGTTAGCAGAGCAGTGCATGGAGGCAATGCCCTTGAGCGGCAGCAGGTAGTTCATCACTGAGAACATCCCTTTCTTCATTTCGCCGCCGTACCAGGTTCCGCCAATCAGCTGAATGCGTTCGGTGAGGTTGAAGGCGACAAAGTTCTCGGAGTTCAGACCCTGTTCTTTCCACTGCGGGTTGGTGCACTTCGCGCCGTTCATGACGATAAAGTCTGGTTTGAAATCGACCAGCTCTTCATCACTCGGGCGAATGAACATGTTTTTGACAAAATGCGCCTGCCAGGCCACTTCAGTAATGAAACGTACGGAAAGACGGGTATCCGCATTTGCGCCGCAGAAGGCATCGATAATGAACAGACGTTTACCGGAGAGCTGTTGGGTAACCAGGCCTTTCAGGTGTTGCCAGGTCTCCTGGGAGAGAGGTTTGTTATCGTTCTTGCCCTTACCTTTGTCGGACCACCAGAGCGTATCACGCGTGGTGTCATCGCGGACAATGTACTTATCCTTCGGCGAACGCCCGGTAAAGATACCTGTATCAACTGCAACGGCCCCCAGGTTTGTCAGCACGCCACGCTCGTAGCCTTGAAGGGAAGGATCGAGTTCTTCCTGATAAAGCATGTCGTAGTCTGGGTTGTAAACGATATCCTGAACATCATTGATACCATAAGCCTTGAGATCTTGCGGGGTTAAACTTGTGTTCACGCGCATTTCACTACTCCTTAGCCAATATGTATTACCTGAAATAATAAGGTTTTTTGAGGTTTGTTAACCGCGACAAGGCTCATAGATTTACTTATCTGGACAAATTCATTATTGACTGAAAACACTGTGACTCCTGTCACGAAGCGGCCGTTATTATGGCAGAAAACCCCTTTTTGTTGTGGAAAATGTTCCTGAAAGGTTAAAAACAAGTGTTTTTGACGGAAGTATTGTGAGTGTAATCGCATTCACGTAAGAAAATTACGTAACTGAAACATATAAAATATCGATTCACCTCGAACAAAAAAACGTTTAAAGAGGTTAATCAGCGATAAAGGGGAAGGGGAGTGGTCCGGGAAAAAGTGGGTAAGCCCGAAGCTTACCCAGGAGTGATTAATGTACCTGTGGATCGGCGGGTGAGGCGTTATTACGGATTTCAGCGATATCCATTGCGTTGAACAGATAGTGGTTTCCGCAATAATCGCAGTGCATGTCGATCTCACCTTCTTCCGCCAGAATGCTGTCCACCTCTTCGTCCGGCAGTGTCTTCAGCGCACCAGCGCAACGTTCGCGTGAACAGGTACATTTGAACTCAACGTCCTGCGGATCATAGAGGGTGACTTCCTCTTCGTGGTACAAACGCCACAACACATCGTTTGTCGGCAGCGTCAGGAGTTCCTCAGCTTTGATGGTTTCGGTCAGCGTCGCCAGATGGTCGAAATCATCAGCCTGCGCATTCTGTGCCGGCATCACCTGCAGCAGCATCCCGCCTGCCGCCAGTGTACCCTCGACTTCACCAGTACGGATAAACAAGCGTGTCGGCAGCTGTTCAGAACGCAGGAAGTAATCTTCAAGGCACGCAGCAAGCGTGTCGCCTTCCAGACCAACCACGCCCTGATAGCGTTCGCCTTCTTCGGGCGTAATGGTGATCACCAGATAGCCATTGCCGACCAGGGTTTTCAGATCGGCGTTATCAGGGATGTCGCCCTGTACGCGTGCCACGCCGCGCATCTGCTGGTTGTTATTGCCATTGATGACCGCAAGGCTCAGCGGACCATCGCCCTGCAGCTGCACGGTGATATCACCGGCAAACTTCAGCGTCGCGGTCAGCAGACTGGTGGCAACCAACAGCTCCGCCAGCACGGTTTTTACCGGCTGCGGATAAGCGTGGTTGTTGAGGATCTGTTGCAGGGTTTCCGAAACGGTCACCAGCTCGCCGCGCACGGCGAAGTTTTCAAACAGATAACGGTGTAATTGGTCATGTTGCGGCATAATCATCTCTCTTGCGGGTGACAGTCACTCACTGTCGCCGTGTTTAAATCGTAACAGGTCGCGGCGTTCTTTCTTATCCGGTCGTCTGTCCGGATGCGGCATCGTCAATGCGTTAAGCTTACGCGCCAGCGCCATTTTCTCGCGTTTTTGTACGCTTTCAGCCGTCTCTTCATACAGCATAACGGCTTCGGTCGCCGGACGGCGTTGTTCGGTCACGGCTTTAATGATGACGGTCCGTTCGTCGTTTCCCTGACGCAGCGTGAGGGTGGCATTCAGCTCAACGATCTTGCCCGGCTTACTGCGCTGCCCGTTGTAATGCACCTTGCCGCCTTCAACCATCTCGCGGGCTAACGCACGGGTTTTATAAAAGCGTGCCGCCCACAGCCATTTATCCAGTCTGACCTCAACGGAGGGCTTCTCTTTCATGGCATCTCCTTCACATCAGCGAGGGGATCAGACGGCGGTAGTCATTCAGCGACGGATGACGTGCATATTGCTTCTCTGCAAGACCGGAGTCGGGGTTCGTCACGCCGAGGCAGTAACGAATGCCAAACTTCGCGGCAGCATCGAGAATCGGCTCGCTGTCATCAATAAACAGCGTTTTCCCGGCGCTTATTCCCGTCTCTTCAGCCACAGCGTGCCATAACCGCTGATCCTCTTTGGGATAACCAAATGTGTGGGTGGAAAGTAATAAATCAAGGTGTGAAGCCAGACCGGTATGCTCCAGCTTCACCGCCAGGTTATGGGGATGCGCGTTGGTCAACAGAATACGGCGCTTGCCGCTGGCTTTTAAGGCATCCAGAAAGGGAACCGTATCTTCACGCAGGACGGCGCGCGGGCCCATTGCCGTCGTCATGGCGCAGATGTCCAGACCCAGGCGATCGCTCCAGTAATCAAGACAGTACCAGTTTAGCGTATGTCGGGCGTCGTGGTACTGCTGACGGATATAGTCCCGCGCCGCTTCTACAGAGAGCCCCTGCTGCGCGCTATAGGTCTCCGGCACCAGCTTCTGCCAAAAATAGTTATCGAATGCCAAATCGAGCAGGGTGCCGTCCATATCCAGCAAAACGGTATCGACGTCCTGCCAGGCGATATCAATAAGCATGGAAACTCTCCAGATTAGATTGCCGCTAAACCCTGGCGGCGTTTGTCGGATGGCGGCGCAAGCGCCTTCTCCGGCCTACGATTTTGTGTTCATTGCAGGCCTGATAAGCGTAGCGTCATCAGGCATTGAGTGCTCTGCCATCAGTATGCGCTACAGGGTAGCATACCGTGATGTATCAGATGAGGCTTTCCGGGGAGGCAATAAGCTTCGGTTTCAGGCAATTTTCATAATATTGCTGAATTTCCATCATACGGCGGCGGTTACGCTGATAACGCCTGTACGCCTGAGCGCCGTTATAGATGGCACTTCCCAGCAGGGCCAGCATCAGCAGCGTGGTGCCGAGATAACGCCACAGGCCGGAGCGATCCGGAATACGGTGCAAACCAATGTGTTGGGTTCCGTTGGCGTCGGTGAAGATATTGGTGACAATGCCTTCGGCGCTGAATGGTGTATTCATCAGCGCTTGCGCCAGCCGCTGGAAGGCGTTCCATTGCTCTTGCGCAGGATAATCATACAAAGATATTGACGGCCACGCCTGAGCGACCAGATCGCTACCTTCGTCGCTAACGATCAGGAATCCGCCGGGCGCCGGGCTGTTTAACGCCTGCGCCGCCCGGGCGGTCTCGCGTGATATAAACGGCGCCGTTGAGGTCGTTACCAGATTATCCAGCGACTCTGCGCTGACCGGGCGGAGCAGCACGTTTACACCGTCGAGCTTGCCGGAGTTGGCGCGTTTGACCAGCGCGTTCCAGTCTTTACTGTTCCCCAGATTCACCAGCGCGTTTTTTAGTCGCACGCATTCATCTTCGGAGGAACAGAGGTCAGCCGTCTTCAGGACGATGTCGCCAAAATCATCCAGCAGTACCATACCGGATTTTTGGATTGCCGAACGCAAAGAGGCGCTGACGCGGGAATCATCTTCCGGTTTTGGATGCAGCTGGCGATTAACGGCCTGGGTCAGCGCGGTGGCTTTATTGACCAGATCAGACTCAGGGAGTGGCAGCGTACGTGCGTCATTCCAGATAATCTGTGAACAATCGAATGGCATAAAGGGGGAGTTGGATTGCGCCGTCCAGTCGCCGGCAGCATGGATATTACACATCCCCGTTCCACGAAGATGCAGCGTGTCGCCCACGCGGACGCCGGACGCTTCCAGCTGCTTAACGCTGGTCGCTTCAATGACTTGCGCGCCTTTCATCCATGACAGAGTGAACTTGATCGGCATATCCAATGGGATCCAAAACAGCAGCATAAACAACACCAGCAGTGAGCCACCGGCAATGACGGTGCTGCGTAGCCAGTGTTGCAGCGGAAAGTTCCTCACTTCGTCATGCAGGGATAAAAATCGCCCCTGTCGCACAACGTGGCGGTCGAGATAGATATCAATATCCGTCTGTTGCCCAAGATCCTGGGCGATATACGGCTGCCAGTGGAGCGGGTAGATCAGGTCAATAATCCCCAAAGAGATGTTGTTAATCTGTTCCTGATCGTTTTCGCCAAATAATCCCCAGCGCCGCGGCGTGCCCCGAAGACAATGAATTTCTCGCAGCGCGGTTTTCGACGGAGGGGCAAACAGCCCCCAGAGGCCCGCGGCAAGCAGCAGAATGGCCCCGCCGGCCATCCAGGGGACAAATACGTCCGGCGTAACCAGGCAGAAGAAGAACAGCAGGAATGACGCGACGATCAGCAGCGCTTCACGAAGTCCTGCAGGACGACTCAGCGTGTACTCTTCATGGGTTTCCTGGCGGATATTCAGTAGCTCGATCTGCTCGCTTTCCTCACCGCGAATCGATGCCTGCGTTGAGGTTGTGGGCTGCAGGGCATAGCCACGCGTCTCCTGTACATACTCCTGCAACGTGTGGCCGTTGAGCGAGATAATCAGAGGCAGCGTATCGGTATGGATCAGCTCAACGTTGTTTTCATCATTGATGTACTGTTCCCAGAACGGCGGCAGATGCACCTCGACAGAGTCAAGGTAATACCGCCACTTATTGGGATCGTCGGTGGTGATGCCATAACGGGTGATTGAGTGCGTCAGAATGATAACGCTGTTGCTTTGCGCATTCAGGGTGAGTGAGACGGGCGCGGCACTGGCTCCGGTTGGCCCCGGAACTTGCTGGATCTGGCTGAGATTATCAAGATAGTTTTCAATGGCGCTGCGTTCTTCCGCGGTGAGCCTGCGCGTAGCCGCATCCGGGAAGGCATTAACCCAGGGCAGATTCCGCCGCCTGGCGCGGATCCTGAGCAACCACCCTGCAAGCAGCGCGCAGGCCAGCAAAGCCGCTAAAAAAATCAGAATGGTGCTCATGCTTTCCCCATCTTACTTAGTCTGTCAGGTGTGGTCAGTCGCACCCTGTCGCAATACACGTGATTCTGTGGTTGGCTATCGGCAAGCGTGGAGTTTAACTTGAGCATTTTTAAGCGTATCCCAGTGAACGCAAACCATAGCAAAACCAGCAAAGCCGGAATATCAGCAAATTCCTGGACTTATTTCAACCTATTGACTTTTAATTTGAAACGCTAATTATATTTTTATTAGGTTACATAAATGTAAATAACCAGCAATTCACATTGCCGAAACCGTGCTGCATATCGCACAATGACGGTAGATTTCACTGCAAAGATTCTCACGATGAGCAAATCATTACAAAAACCCACCATTCTGAATGTTGAAACTGTCGCACAATCCCGGCTATTTAGCGTCGAAAGTGTGGATCTGGAGTTCAGCAACGGCGTCCGTCGAGTCTATGAACGTATGCGTCCGTCCAATCGTGAAGCGGTAATGATTGTGCCGATCGTCGACGATCACCTGATTCTCATCCGTGAATATGCCGTCGGGACGGAGTCCTATGAGTTAGGTTTTTCCAAAGGGCTGATCGACCCGGGGGAAACGGTGTTTGAAGCGGCTAACCGGGAGCTGAAAGAAGAGGTGGGTTTTGGCGCGCAGGATCTGACGTTTTTGAAGAAGCTCAGCATGGCGCCCTCCTATTTTTCCAGCAAGATGAATATTGTGGTGGCGGAAAATCTCTACCCGGAATCGCTGGAAGGCGACGAACCAGAACCGCTGCCTCAGGTACGCTGGCCGTTGGCACACATGATGGATTTGCTGGAAGATCCGGATTTCAACGAAGCGCGCAACGTCAGCGCACTGTTTCTGGTGCGCGAGTGGCTGAAAGGGCAGGGGCGGATGTAGTTCAGATTCACCGTTATACGAAATAGTAAAAAAGGCGCCGAAGCGCCTTTTTTGATCAGAACAGTTCGTGCGTCTCACCATTATCGATAATGGTGGTCCCCACTTCATGTACCGCCTGCTGCGTTGGCTGAGTCCCTTCAATGAAGTACTCTGCACGACTATTACCGCCGTTTGCCAGCTGCCCGGTGCTGCGGTCGATATTCACCGTGACAATACCTGGCGGCGGGGTTAATGGCTGCTCAGGAACGCCCTCCAGCACCGATTTCATGTAGGCATCCCATGCGGGTTGCGCACTCTTTGCCCCGCCTTCATAACCGGAGATTTGGTCTTTGATCGCACCTGATGCGGTAGTGCGTCCCAGATCGCGACGATGATCGTCAAAACCAATCCAGACGGAAGTGACCACGCCAGGTCCGTAACCGGAGAACCACGCATCTTTCGAACTGTTGGTGGTCCCGGTTTTACCGCCGATATCGCGGCGTTGCAGGTCGCGACCCGCCCGCCAGCCGGTACCCATCCAGCCAGGCTCGCCAAAAATGTTGCTGTTCAGCGCGCTTTTGATCAGGAACGCCAGTGGGGTGTTAATAACGTGCGGGGCATACTCTTGTGCGCCGCTTTGCGCCACTAACGCCTGGTTTGCCTGTTCAAGCTGAGGCATTGGAACCGTAGCGTTTTGCCGCTCCCGGGAGTGGGCGACATCTTCAACGTCGCTGTTTTCCAGCACGTTTGATTTTGGGGTATCGCCGTAGATCACCGGGAGATCGCAATTCTCACAGGCGATTTTCGGTTTGGCTTCGAAAATCACGCCACCCTGGTCGGTTTCAATCTTGCTGATGAAATAGGGATCAACCAGGAAGCCACCGTTCGCCATAACCGCATAGCCGCGTGCCACCTGCATTGGCGTGAAGGACGCGGAACCCAGCGCCAGCGATTCGGTATGGACAATGTTCTGTGCCGGGAAGCCGAAGCGTTGCAGATACTCGGCCGCATAGTCAACGCCCATCGCACGCATTGCCCGGACCATGACCACGTTTTTTGACTGCCCCAGACCCTGGCGTAAACGAATCGGACCCGCATACTGTGGCGGCGAGTTCTTCGGACGCCAGTCAGAACCGGCACCGGCATCCCAGCGGGAGATCGGCACATCGTTCAGCATACTTGCCAGCGTCAGACCTTTATCCATCGCCGCGGTGTAGAGGAATGGCTTGATGTTTGATCCCACCTGACGCAACGCCTGGGTAGCGCGGTTGAACTTGCTCTGGTTAAAGTCGAATCCGCCGACCAGCGCCAGGACGGCACCGTTTTGCGGATTGATAGAAACCAGCGCGGAGTTGACATCTGGCACCTGCGCCAGCCACCAGGTATCGCCCATCTGACGAACCCAGATTTGCTGACCCGCCTGAACCGCATCGGTGACTTTACGTGGCGTGGGACCTTGTTGCGTGTCTGAACGGTAAGGACGCGCCCAACGCACGCCCTCCATCTGCAGGGAGACGGAGGTGCCATCGGCCAGGACAGCCGTTGCTTCCTGCGGGTTAGCTCTGGCGATCACCGCTGGCAGCAACGGCCCGTAGGTCGGCAACGCCTTCAGCGTATCGGTGATTTTTTTTCTGTCCCAGGCGCTCTCACCGACTTTCCACAGCACATTGGCCGGACCGCGATAACCGTGACGCATATCGTAATCCAGGATGTTATTGCGAACGGCCTGCTGTGCCGCCTGCTGCACTTTACGGGTAATGGTGGTGTAAATGCGGTAGCCATCTTCGTAGGCGTTTTCATTGTAGCGGTTGTACATCTCCTGGCGCACCATCTCTGACAGATATGGCGCAGAGAAGGCAATTTCTGGCGCATGGTAGTTTGCGTCAATCACCTCGCGGCGGGCCTGAACGTACTGTGCTTGTGTGATGTAGCCCTCGTTCAACATACGCGACAGCACCACGTTACGACGTGCGGTTGCGCGGCTCATGGAGTAGAGCGGGTTGAAGGTGGAAGGGGCTTTTGGCAGACCGGCAATGACCGCCATTTCGCTCAGATCAAGCTGATCGACGGTCTTACCAAAATAGACCTGTGCCGCAGCGCCGACGCCATAAGCGCGGTAACCGAGATAAATCTTGTTCAGATAGAGTTCGAGGATCTCGTCTTTACTCAGCATTTGTTCAATGCGGATGGCGAGGAACACTTCCTTGATTTTACGCATCAGCGTGCGTTCAGGGCTCAGGAAGAAATTTCTCGCTAACTGCTGAGTAATTGTACTTGCCCCTTGCGACGCATGACCGGAAAACAGCGCAACGCTTGCCGCACGGAAGATCCCCACAGGGTCAACACCGTGATGCTCATAAAAGCGGCTGTCTTCTGTCGCAATAAAGGCTTTCACCATTTCCGGCGGCATCTGACTGAGCGTGACTGGAATACGACGTTTCTCACCATATTGCGCAATCAGCTCGCCATCAGCGCTGTAAATCTGCATCGGGATCTGCAAACGCACATCTTTGAGGGTCGCGACGTCAGGTAGTTGCGGCTCGATATAGCGGTAGAGGCCATAAATCGAGCCTGCTCCCAGCAGGATGCAACATACTGCAAGGATCAATAAATACTTTACGAACTTCACTGGAGATTTCCCATTTCGTTTCATTTGGGCAGTTTATAAACAAACGCGCGGTAGTATAAAGGCAAGCCTGACGCATTGATATACCCGTTAGAGTGACGGGTGATAAGGAGATCATCAGCAATGGCTTTCAGGAACTGGCAAATTGGCCTTCATATTCGACAGCATGAGGCGCTGGCTGTCGCCGTCGTTCGCGGCGTATCCGGGTGGAGTTTACAGCGCTGGTGGCGTATGCCGTTAGCCGAAGAGATTGTTAAAGATGGGCATATCCGTGAACCTGAACAGCTCGCCGACGTGCTGCGACCCTGGAGTCGCGAATTGCCTCTGCGCCACCACATTCACCTCTCTTTTCCCGCCGGACGCACGCGGCAGAAAGCTTTTGCACGGCCAGCAATGGCGCTGCGCGAACGCGAGCAGGCCGCGTGGCTTGCCGGAACAATGGCGCGAGAACTGGACATGGATCCCGATGCGCTGCGATTTGATTATAGCGAAGATGCCTTAAGTTCTGCGTTTAACGTCACGGCGGCGCAAAGCAAGGAGGTGTCGACGCTGTTAGCGCTGGCGAAAACGCTGAAAGTGAAAATTGCCGCGATTACGCCGGATGCCAGCGCCTTACAGCGCTTACTGCCTTTTTTACCACCCGGCAAGCAGTGCCTGGTCTGGCGTGGCAGTACCCAGTGGCTATGGGCAACCTGTTATGCCTGGGGAAGAAAACCGGATGAGGACATTGCCAGCGTTGCCGAGCTTGCCGGGGTGCTCTCCCTTCCTGTCAGTGAGCTGACGCTATGTGGGCCGGACGGGTTCGACCCCTGGAGCGCGGTGTCCGTTCGTCAGCCGCCGTTCCCGCCGGAAGGCCAGGCATTTGCCATTGCCCTTGGGCTAGCGCTGGGAGAGATGCGCGGATGAATAAACCGATCAATCTCATGCCCTGGCGGCAGATGCAGCGAACGGCATGTCTACGGTTCTGGGGCGTTATGTTTACCCTGTCTCTGTTGGTGGTGTTCGGCGTTGTCCTGCGCTTTTGCGTGGTTCTCTATGAGGACGCCCGGATTGATGCTGTTTTACTGCAGGCCGATAAACACTGCCTTGCCACGTTGTTAGCCACTAAGCCGCGCTGGCAGCAGCGACAACAGCTCTGGCAGCAAGCCTTGCACCGACAGCAACAGCGTGAGCAGACCCTGCGCTGGCAGTCGGTACTGAAAAACCTTGCGACCCTGATACCGGAACAGGCGTGGCTTACACAGCTGGTCTGGCAACATGACACGCTGGAACTGGCAGGAAAAGCACTCACCTTTGTCTCACTGAGTGAACTGGAAGCCTCACTGCGTCGTCAGCCAGAATTCCGAATACGCAGTACTGGCGGGACACAGCAGGATGCGCAGGGGCGATGGCAGTTTCAGTATCAGCTGATAAGGGGGCGGGACGATGAACTCTCTCGTTGACGCCTGGTGCGCGCTCCCGACGCGCTTGCGTATTGGCGGTTGGTGTCTCTGGTCTCTTAGCCTGTGCGTGCTGGCAGCCATCTGTATGCCTGACATGGCTCAACCAGAAAGCGAGGAGCGACTCCAGCAGCGAGTGGCGCTACGTGGACAGTGGCAAGCCCTGCGTCATCTGGTCAACTCTGTGGATGAGCATCTGATGGCGACGGATGGCGCGAGACCGTCTTTTTCACCACTGCACTTTCAGGTGCCGCAGATGCGTCTTCAGCACTGGAAGCCAACGGCGTCTGGCGGAGAAATGGCGCTAAAAGGGCAATGGGACGCGGTACCGCAGATTTTTAGCCAGCTAGCCCTGCAGGGCATGGGGGTGAGTCAATTTTCTTTTCGCGTTGAGGACGCAGAGTTATTACTGACATTCCAGCTGGAGCAACCGAATGACGGTTAAACATTGGCTGTTGGTGGGGATCTCATTGTTGATGCTGACCGGAATGCGGGATCCGTTTAAACCACCGGAGGATCGTTGCCAGACGGGGGAACTGACGATGTGGCGCTATCAGGGGGCGGTGAGCCGGGGAGAACGGACGATTGGCATTCTTCAGGACAGTCAACAGAGATGGCGACGGGTAGAGCAACATCAGGTACTTGATAACGGCTGGACGGTTACCCAACTGACGACACAAACGTTAACGCTCATTACGGGGGAAAATTGCGATCCACCGGACTGGCAGTGGCAACGACAAGGAGAAGTGGATGAAGCAATGGATAGTGGTACCGCTGATGGTTCTCACCCTCGCCGCCCAGGCGGGAAAGACGCAAAACGTGACGCTGGTCGTGGATGATGTTCCCGTTGTGCAGATCCTGCAGGCGCTCGCTGAACTGGAGAAGAAGAATCTGGTGGTATCGCCGGACGTCAATGGCGTGCTGTCTCTACACCTGACGGAGGTTCCGTTGAAACAGGCCTTCCAGACGGTGGTGAAAAGCGCCGGGCTGGTGCTGCGTCAGGAGGGGAGCATCCTGCATGTTCATTCCGCCAGCTGGCAGAAGGAAGACGCGGCGCGTCAGGAGGCCGAGATGGTGAGGCGGCAGGCGAGTTTGCCGCTGGAAAATCGCAACATATCTCTGCGTTATGCCGATGCAACAGAAGTAGCAAAAGCTGGAGAGAAACTGCTGAGCGCCAAAGGCAGCATCACCGTTGATAAACGAACCAACCGACTGTTACTGCGTGACAATAAACTAGCGCTGGCGGCGCTGGAACAGTGGGCCATGCAGATGGATCTGCCCGTTGAGCAGGTTGAACTGGCTGCGCACATTGTCACGATTAATGAAAAGAGCCTGCGTGAGTTGGGCGTGAAATGGACGCTGGCAGACGCTGAAAAAGCGGGAGGCGTGGGGCAGGCGACCTCGCTTGCCAGCGATCTCTCGGTGGCTGCCGCCACATCGCGCGTTGGGTTTAACATCGGACGTATTAACGGACGATTACTGGATCTTGAACTCTCAGCGCTGGAGCAAAAACAGCAGCTCGATATTATCGCCAGCCCGCGGCTGCTGGCCTCACATTTGCAGCCCGCCAGTATTAAACAGGGGAGCGAGATCCCCTATCCGGTTTCCAGCGGTGAAAGCGGCGCCACCTCGGTAGAGTTTAAGGAGGCCGTATTGGGGATGGAGGTTACGCCTACGGTGTTACAAAACGGGCGGATCCGTCTGAAGCTGCATATCAGCCAGAACGTCCCCGGCCAGGTACTACAGCAGGCAGAGGGTGAGGTGTTGGCGATCGATAAACAAGAGATAGAAACTCAGGTCGAGGTCAAAAGCGGAGAGACGCTGGCGCTGGGGGGCATTTTTTCGCGAAAAAATAAATTCGGTAAAGATAGCGTACCGTTGCTGGGGGATATTCCCTGGTTCGGACAATTGTTTCGCCATGATGGTAAAGAAAATGAGCGACGTGAGCTGGTGGTGTTTATCACCCCCAGACTGGTTTCGACAGAGTGATTTATAAATATACTCGTCATACTTCAAGTTGCAGATGCGTTAGCTTTGTTACCCGGCCCATCTCCGGGCCTCTCCCCCGCGGGGCCGCTGCAAGCGCGGTTCAAAATGACAGCGCCGTTTTGCCCTGCAACTCGAATTATTTCGGGGATAAAACACGGTTATTTTTGCACTGAATTCGTTTCAGGGATTTGACGTGCGGAGGTATTTAGCATACAAGGAGTACCGATTTGAGAGTCGGTACTTTTTGTTGCTTATGCACTTGTGAATACTCTTCACTTTTTCGGTGGTTGGTTGTCGGCCTGTTTTGAGTTGCCAACGAGCGCGATTCGTTGCTCGTTACGGTATTTTAAGGCCAGTTCGTTTGCCGCTACCAGAAATACAAGGGGCTTGGTAATTTATTCAGTTGCCAAACCCGTTGGAGTATTGAGATAATTTTCAGTCTGACTCTCGCAATATCTTATGAGGTTTCAGTTCATGTCCTGCTGCGCTCAGTGTCTGCGACGCGGGTTTATCATTAACGAATAGTCTTAGTAGTACCGAAAAAATGGCAGAGAAACGCAATATCTTTCTGGTTGGGCCTATGGGTGCCGGAAAAAGCACTATTGGGCGCCAGTTAGCTCAACAACTCAATATGGAATTTTACGATTCTGATCAAGAGATTGAGAAACGCACCGGAGCTGATGTGGGCTGGGTCTTCGATGTGGAAGGTGAAGACGGCTTCCGCGATCGTGAAGAGAAAGTCATCAACGAGTTGACGGAAAAGCAGGGTATTGTGCTGGCAACCGGCGGTGGCTCTGTAAAATCACGCGAAACTCGTAATCGTCTCTCCGCGCGCGGTGTCGTAGTCTATCTTGAAACGACGATTGAAAAACAACTTGCGCGTACGCAGCGCGATAAAAAACGCCCGCTGTTGCAGGTAGAAGCACCGCCTCGCGAAGTGCTGGAAGCGTTGGCCGACGAACGTAATCCGCTGTATGAAGAGATTGCCGACGTGACCATTCGTACCGACGATCAGAGCGCCAAAGTCGTAGCGAACCAGATTATCCATATGCTGGAAAGCAACTGATTCTGGCTTAATACACACTTGCCTGCGGGTACAAGTCATTAAGGTGGATGTCGCGTCATGGAGAGGATCACCGTCACTCTCGGGGAACGTAGTTACCCTATCACCATCGCGGCTGGTTTGTTTAACGAACCAGCTTCATTCTTACCGCTGAAATCGGGCGAGCAGGTTATGTTGGTGACCAACGAAACCCTGGCTCCTCTTTATCTTGATAAGATTCGCGGCGTACTTGAACAGGCTGGTGTGAACGTTGACAGCGTCATCCTTCCCGATGGCGAGCAGTATAAAAGCCTGACGGTGCTGGATACGGTGTTTACGGCATTACTGCAAAAACCACACGGTCGTGATACCACGCTGGTCGCGCTTGGCGGCGGCGTGATTGGCGATCTGACGGGGTTTGCGGCCGCCAGCTACCAGCGTGGCGTGCGTTTTATTCAGGTCCCAACGACATTACTGTCGCAAGTTGACTCCTCCGTTGGCGGTAAAACCGCGGTAAACCACCCTCTCGGCAAAAACATGATTGGCGCGTTTTATCAACCCGCCTCCGTGGTGGTGGATCTCGACTGCCTGAAAACCCTTCCGGCACGCGAGCTGGCATCGGGACTGGCGGAAGTGATCAAGTACGGCATTATCCTTGACGGTGAATTTTTCAGCTGGCTTGAAGAGAATCTGGATGCGCTGTTGCGTCTGGATGGTCCGGCGATGGCGTACTGTATTCGCCGTTGTTGTGAGCTGAAAGCCGAAGTTGTTGCCGCAGACGAGCGTGAAATGGGCTTACGTGCTTTACTGAATCTGGGACACACGTATGGTCACGCCATTGAAGCTGAAATGGGTTATGGCAATTGGTTACATGGTGAAGCTGTCGCCGCTGGTATGGTGATGGCTGCCCGTACCTCAGAACGTCTTGGTCAGTTTAGTTCTGCTGACACGCAGCGTATCATAACGTTGCTTAAGCGCGCTGGCTTGCCAGTTAACGGACCACGCGAGATGTCCGCTCAGGCTTATCTGCCGCATATGTTACGTGATAAAAAAGTGTTGGCGGGTGAAATGCGCTTAATTCTCCCGCTGGCCATAGGGAAAAGTGAAGTCCGCGGCGGAGTGTCGCACGAGGTAGTTCTTAGCGCTATTGCTGACTGTCAGCAGGCGTAAAAACAAGAAAGGTCGGACCGATACCGTACGGTACTGGTCATTTAAATTCAGGTTAATTGCAACGTCGTAAGCATTAACCTTTGAGCGGGGTGTTAAATGGATGAATTCAAACCAGAAGACGAGCTGAAACCCGATCCCAGCGATCGTCGTACTGGTCGTTCTCGTCAATCTTCTGAACGCGGTGAGCCACAAATCAATTTCGATGATGTTGATTTGGATACCGATGACCGTCGTCCGACGCGTGGGCGTAAAGAGCGCCTTGACGAACAGGACGCTGAAGACGATTACGAGTCCAATGATGAAATCGTGGATGAAGAACGCGTAGAGCGTCGTCCTAAAAAGCGTAAAAAAGCCGCCGCCAAACCTGCCTCGCGTCAGTATGTGATGATGGGGGTTGGGGTGCTGGTATTGCTGCTGCTGATCGTCGGCATTGGTTCCGCGCTGAAGTCCCCTTCAACCTCTTCCAGCGAACAGACGGCGTCTGGCGAGAAGAGTATCGATCTTTCCGGCAATAACGCGACCGATCAGGCGAGCACAGCTCAGCCTGCGCCGGGCGTTGAACAGAATACCGCAAACGCGCAGCAGGACGTTTCTCTGCCGCCGATCTCCTCAACGCCAACGCAAGGACAAGCGCCAGCGGCGACGGAAGGTCAGCAGCGCGTTGAAGTTCAGGGCGACCTGAACAATGCACTGACTCAACCGCGGGGTCAGGATCAGGTTAACAATGTGGTGGTGAACTCTACGTTGCCGACCGAACCGGCGACCGTTGCTCCTGTTCATAACGGCAACGCGCCTCGCCAGACGGCGACAGCGCAACCCACTGAGCGCCAGACGACACGTCCGGAGCGTAAGCAGGTGGTGATTGAGCCGAAGAAACCGCAGACAACCGCAAAAGCGACCCCTGTGGAGCCTAAGCCAACCGCCCAGCCAAAACGTACTGAGCCTGCTGCGCCTGTTACGACAGCGAAGACCCCGGCTGCCACGACTGCGCCTAAAGCGACGGCAACGACTACGCCTGCGCAAACCGCAGCACCAGCGCAAACGACAACCCCGGCGGCTAATACCAGCAGTGCGGCGGGTGCGAAAAGCGCGGGTAATGTGGATTCGCTGAAATCTGCGCCTTCCAGTCATTACACCCTGCAGCTCAGCAGCTCTTCTAACTACGACAACCTGAACGGTTGGGCGAAGAAAGAGAACCTGAAAAACTATGTGGTGTATCAGACGACGCGTAATGGCCAGCCGTGGTATGTTCTGGTGACTGGCGTATATGCCTCTAAAGACGATGCGAAACGTGCGGTTTCCACGCTGCCAGCCGATGTGCAGGCGAAAAACCCGTGGGCAAAACCGTTGCGTCAGGTGCAGGCCGATCTGAAGTAATGTTAAAGCGCAGAATGCTGTCGGAGCTTTTTCCACAGCCGGAGAAGGTGTAATTAGTTAGTCAGCATGAAAAAAAATCGCGCTTTTCTGAAGTGGGCAGGGGGAAAATACCCCCTGCTTGATGATATCAAACGGCATTTACCGCAAGGCGAGTGTCTGGTCGAACCCTTTGTGGGGGCCGGGTCGGTGTTTCTTAACACCGATTTTTCTCGTTATCTTCTTGCCGATATTAACAGCGATCTGATCGGTCTTTATAACATTGTGAAGTCGCGTACCGAAGAGTATGTGCAGGCTTCCCGTGAGCTGTTTGCGCCTGATACGAATCTGGCCGAGGTTTACTATCAATTCCGTGATGAGTTCAACAACTGCCAGGATCCATTCCGTCGGGCGGTTCTGTTCTTATACCTGAACCGTTATGGTTACAATGGTCTGTGCCGCTACAATTTGCGTGGTGAGTTTAACGTTCCGTTTGGCCGCTATAAGAAGCCTTACTTCCCGGAAGCAGAGTTGTACCATTTTGCCGAAAAAGCGCAGAAAGCAGAGTTTCACTGCCTCTCTTACGAAGAGTGCATGGATCGTGCAGAGGTAAACTCTGTGGTCTATTGTGATCCGCCTTATGCACCGCTTTCTGCAACGGCAAATTTCACCGCTTATCATACCAACAGCTTCAGCCCTAAAGAACAGGCTCGTCTGGCGGAGATGGCGGAAAAGCTGGTCAATAAGCGGATCCCGGTGTTAATTTCGAACCACGATACGCCCGATACCCGTGAATGGTATAAAGCGGCGAAACATTTTCAGGTCAAAGTGCGGCGCAGTATAAGCAGCAACGGCGGCACACGTAAAAAGGTGAACGAACTGCTGGCGCTGTACAAACCAGAAGCCGTAACGCCTGCGAAAAAGTAATTCTCAAGGAGAAGCGGATGAAACAGTATTTGATTGCCCCCTCAATTCTGTCGGCTGATTTTGCTCGCCTGGGTGAGGACACCGCAAACGCACTGGCTGCCGGTGCTGATGTCGTCCATTTCGACGTCATGGACAACCACTATGTGCCTAACCTGACCATTGGTCCGATGGTGCTAAAATCCTTGCGTAAATACGGTATTACCGCGCCAATTGATGTGCATCTGATGGTGAAACCGGTAGACCGCATCGTGCCGGATTTCGCCGCAGCAGGCGCCAGCATCATCACTTTTCATCCGGAAGCCTCCGAACACGTTGACCGCACCTTGCAGTTGATTAAAGAAAACGGCTGTAAGGCGGGTCTGGTGTTCAATCCGGCAACACCGCTGAGCTATCTGGACTACGTCATGGATAAGCTGGATGTGATCCTCCTGATGTCCGTTAACCCAGGCTTTGGCGGTCAGTCTTTTATCCCACAAACGCTGGATAAACTGCGTGAAGTGCGCCGTCGTATTGATGAGTCTGGCTACGATATCCGCCTGGAAGTGGATGGCGGCGTGAAGGCGAGCAACATTGGTGAAATTGCGGCGGCAGGTGCCGACATGTTTGTCGCTGGCTCTGCCATCTTCGATCAACCTGACTATAAAAAAGTCATCGATGAAATGCGTAGTGAACTGGCAAAGGTAAGTCATGAATAAGTTGCATAATATTCGGGGCGTCGCCTTTGACCTCGATGGTACGCTGGTAGACAGCGCGCCGGGCCTGGCCGCCGCCGTCGATATGGCGCTGTATGCGCTGGAGCTGCCGGTTGCCGGTGAAGAACGCGTGATTACCTGGATCGGAAACGGTGCTGATGTCTTAATGGAACGTGCGCTTGCCTGGTCGCGCCAGGAACGTGCTACGTTGCGAAAAACAATGGGTAAACCGCCGGTGGACGATGATATCCCCGCTGAAGAACAGGTGCGTATTTTGCGTAAGCTGTTCGACCGGTACTATGGCGATGTTGCGGAGGAAGGGACATTCCTGTTCCCACACGTGGCCGATACGCTGGGTGCCTTGCACGCGAAAGGGCTGCCGTTAGGCCTGGTGACCAACAAGCCGACGCCGTTTGTGGCACCGCTGCTTGATGCACTGGATATCGCCAGATATTTCAGCGTGGTCATCGGTGGCGACGATGTACAAAACAAAAAGCCGCATCCGGATCCGCTGCTGCTGGTGGCAAACCGAATGGGCGTTGCGCCAGAGCAGATGCTCTTTGTCGGCGATTCCCGCAACGACATTCAGGCAGCAAAAGCGGCGGGCTGTCCCTCTGTGGGGCTGACGTATGGCTATAACTACGGTGAAGCGATTGATCTTAGCCAGCCGGACGTCATTTACGACCAAATTAATGACCTTCTGCCCGCTCTCGGGCTTTTGCACAGCGATAATCAGGAATTGAAAAATGACTAAGCCCATCGTTTTTAGTGGCGCACAGCCCTCAGGTGAATTGACCATTGGCAACTACATGGGTGCGCTGCGTCAGTGGGTGAACATGCAGGATGACTATCATTGCATTTACTGCATCGTTGACCAGCATGCCATCACCGTGCGCCAGGACGCGCAACAGCTGCGTAAAGCGACGCTGGATACGCTGGCTCTGTATCTGGCATGCGGTATCGACCCTGAAAAAAGCACTATCTTCGTTCAGTCTCACGTGCCGGAACATGCGCAGCTGAGCTGGGCGCTGAACTGCTACACCTACTTCGGCGAGCTGAGCCGTATGACTCAGTTTAAAGATAAATCTGCACGCTATGCTGAGAACATCAACGCGGGTCTGTTTGACTATCCGGTGCTGATGGCGGCGGACATTTTGCTGTATCAGACCAACCAGGTGCCGGTGGGTGAAGACCAGAAACAGCATCTGGAGCTGAGCCGCGACATCGCACAGCGTTTTAACGCGCTGTATGGTGATATTTTCAAAGTACCTGAGCCGTTTATTCCGAAGTCTGGCGCGCGCGTGATGTCGCTGCTGGAGCCAACCAAAAAGATGTCCAAATCGGATGATAACCGCAACAACGTGATTGGCCTGCTGGAAGATCCGAAATCTGTCGTGAAGAAGATCAAACGTGCGGTGACCGATTCCGACGAGCCGCCGGTTGTGCGCTACGATGTCCAGAACAAAGCGGGTGTATCCAACCTGCTGGATATTCTCTCTGCCGTCACCGGCCAGAGCATCCCGGAGCTGGAGCAGCACTTCGAAGGGAAAATGTATGGTCATCTGAAGGGCGAAGTGGCCGAAGCGGTTTCCGGTATGCTGACCGAGTTGCAGGAGCGTTATCATCGTTTCCGCAACGACGAAGCCTTCCTGCAGCAGGTTATGAAAGAAGGGGCTGAGAAAGCCAGTGCGCGTGCCTCTGCTACCCTGAAGGCGGTTTACGAAGCGATTGGTTTTGTTGCTAAGCCGTGATCCATTCCGTATTGTGAAAACCGGGTTTTGCCCGGTTTTTTTTCGCCTGTCGGTTTGCTACCCACAAAAACTGTGAAGCGCCTCGCCGTTTGTGCATTTCACCATTGCGTTATATCTTCATTTTAATGAGGATATAAATATTCAATTAAATGAAAATATATGATGCGTCGGACATTTATTAAGAAAGAGGGGGTTGTGTTGACAACCCTGGCTCGTTATCTGCTTGGTGAGAAGTGCGGTAACCGTCTGAAAACTATAGATGAACTGGCAAATGAGTGCCATTCATCCGTGGGATTAACCCAGGCTGCGCTGAAAACGCTGGAATCATCCGGGGCGATCCGTATTGAGCGACGAGGGCGTAACGGTAGCTACCTGGTAGAGATGGATAACCGTACGTTGTTGAAGCATGTGGATATCAGCAACGTGGTTTGCGCAATGCCGTTGCCCTACACCCGTTTGTATGAAGGGCTGGCGAGCGGGCTTAAGGCGCAATTCGACGGCATTCCCTTTTATTATGCGCATATGCGTGGGGCGGATATCCGTGTGGAATGCCTGCTAAACGGCGTCTACGACATGGCGGTTGTCTCTCGTCTGGCCGCAGAAAGTTATCTTGCCCAGGACGGACTTCGTATTGCCCTGGCGCTGGGGCCGCATACCTACGTGGGTGAGCATCAGCTGATTTGCCGTAAAGGGGAGTCAGGACGCGTGAAGCGAGTGGGACTGGATAACCGCTCGGCGGATCAGAAGATCATGACGGAAGCGTGCTTTGGCGAACGCGATGTTGAACTGATCGATCTTCCATATCACGAGAGCCTTCAGCGTATTGCGAAAGGGGATGTGGATGCGGTGATCTGGAACGTTGTAGCAAAAGCCGAGCTGGCGGTGCTGGGATTAGAGGCCACGCCGCTCACCGACGATCTTCGATTTTTACAGGCAACGGAGGCCGTGGTGTTGACCCGGGCAGAGGATTATCCGATGCAGCAGTTATTAAGTGCGGTTGTGAATAAAGAGGCGCTGCTTGCTCATCAACAACGTGTGGCGAACGGTGAACAGGAACCCAGTTATTAGTTAGGGCGTACCAATGGAAAACAGGCTGAACCTGCTGTGTGAAGCGGGCGTGATCGATAAAGATATTTGCAGTGGTATGTTGCAGGTGGTCAGGCGACTGGACGAAGAGTGGCGTCTGCCGGTTTATACCGAGCAGGGGACGATGGCGATGACCCACATGGCGAGCGCATTAATGCGCAGTCGTCGGGGTGAAGTTATTGAGGCGCTGGATAATGAGCTGCTGGCTGAGCTGGCGCAATCGAACCTCTGGCCAACCATACAGTTGGTTAATCACACTTTGCTGAAAGAATTTGCGGTGGCGCTCCATCCTAATGAGGAGGGATATCTGTTGGCGAATTTATATGGATTGTGGATGGCGGTACACGAAAGCGTCTGAAGTGAACGGAATATCCGCGTATCGCACCTTAAATATTCAAAAAAATGAATATTTAATTGAAGGATTAGAAACGAGGCAACAAGATGTTTATAGAGGCATTGAAACGCCAGAATCCCACGCTTATCTCAGCCGCTCTCGCTCTGTGGCAGCAGGGAAAGATTGCTCCGGACAGTTGGGTCATTGATGTTGATCAGGTGATGGAAAATGGCAAACGCCTGCTGGATGTCGCACGACAGCACGGCATCTCATTGTATCTGATGACCAAACAAATTGGGCGTAATCCCTGGCTGGCGGACAGGCTGTTACAGCTTGGATATGCAGGCATTGTGGTGGTGGATTACAAAGAGGCTCGCGTTATGCGCCGCGCCGGGTTACCGGTGGCGCATCAGGGGCATCTGGTACAAATCCCATCACATCAGGTCAGCGAGGCCGTCGCGCAGGGAACCGATGTCATTACCCTGTTTTCGCTGGAGAAAGCGCGCGAAGTCTCTGCGGCGGCGGTCAGGGCCGGTCGCGAACAGAGCGTAATGCTCAAGGTATACGGTAAGAATGATTTTCTCTATCCAGGCCAGGAAAGCGGTTTTCCGTTGGCGTATCTGGCGGACGTGGTAAGTGAAATCCGTCGGTTACCGGGTCTGCGGGTGAGGGGGTTAACACATTTCCCCTGTTTATTGTGGGATGAAAAATCACACCAGACCATACCAACGCCGAACCTGCAAACGCTGGTGGAGGCCCGACGTGAGCTGGAAGAGGCGGGAATGGGGATTGAGCAACTCAACGCGCCGTCTGCAAGTAGCTGCGCGTCGTTACCACTCCTGGCGGAATATGGCGTAACTCATGCTGAGCCGGGTCATGCGCTTACCGGCACTATTCCTTGCAACCAGAAGGGCGATCAGCCTGAACGTATCGCGATGCTCTGGCTGAGCGAGGTTTCCCATAATTTTCGCGGGGACAGTTACTGCTATGGCGGGGGATATTACCGTCGCGGTCATGCACAGAACGCGCTGGTCTTTACGCCGAATAATGACACCCCGATTCAGGCGAAGCTGAAACCTGTGGATGACAGCAGCATTGATTACTACCTGCCTCTCGCCGGTGAGTTCCCGGTAAGCAGCGCGGCGGTGTTCTGCTTTCGTACGCAGATCTTCGTGACGCGCAGTGATGTGGTGCTGGTGTCAGGTATTCAACGCGGAGCGGCGGAGATTGTCGCCCGTTATGACAGTCTCGGTAATATTCTGGAGGACTAATGGCCCGATTTGTGGTGCTGGTTATCGACAGCTTTGGTGTCGGCGCAATGAAAGATGTGACGCTGGTCAGGCCGCAGGATGCCGGGGCGAATACCTGTGGGCATATTCTCGGTGAATTACCGCACTTACAGCTGCCGACTCTGGAAAAACTCGGGTTAATTAACGCGCTGGGCTATACGCCAGGGGTGATGAAACCTTCGGAATTGGCAGTCTGGGGCGTTGCGGAATTGCAGCATGAAGGCGGAGATACCTTCATGGGACATCAGGAGATTTTAGGTTCACGACCACAGGTGCCGCTGCGGATGCCGTTCAGCGACGTCATCGACAACGTTGAGCAAGCGCTGAAAGCCGCGGGCTGGCGGGTGGAACGACGCGGCGGCTCGCTGGCGTTTCTGTGGGTTAATGGGGCGGTCGCGGTAGGTGATAATCTCGAAGCAGATTTAGGCCAGGTCTACAACGTTACCGCCAATCTTTCGGTTATTCCCTTTGACGAGGTGCTGGAGATAGGCCGCGTGGTGCGTGAACAGGTACGGGTCGGGCGCGTGATTACCTTTGGCGGACGACTTCATGACAGCCAGCAGATTCTGGACGCCGCGGAGACAAAAGAGGGGCGTTTTATCGGGATTAACGCCCCGCGTTCCGGCGCTTATGAATGCGGTTTTCAGGTGCGGCATATGGGCTACGGCGTTGATGAGCAGGTGCAGGTCCCGCAAAAACTGCATGAAGCGGGCGTACCAACCGTACTGGTCGGGAAAGTGGCGGACATCGTCAGTAATCCGCATGGCCGCAGCTGGCAAAACCTGGTCGATAGCCAGCAGATTATGGATATCACCTTTAATGAATTTCATGCCGAACCGACGGCATTCATCTGTACCAACATTCAGGAAACCGATCTTGCCGGACACGCAGAAGATGTAGCTCGTTATGCCGAACGATTGCAGCTTGTCGACCTTAATCTTTCGCGCCTTATGGCCGCTATGGATCCTGATGATTGTCTGGTTGTCATGGCCGATCACGGTAACGACCCGACTATTGGACATAGCCATCATACCCGTGAAGTCGTGCCGGTCCTGGTTTATCAGCAGGGGCTGGAGCCTGCCCGGTTGGGGGTTCGTGCCACCTTATCCGATGTTGGGGCTACGGTGTGTGAGTTTTTCGGCGCCCCGCTTCCTCAAAACGGTACCTCTTTTCTTTCGGCATTGCGGCTTTCAGGAGACGCCTTATGAATTTTGATCCGACGGGCTACACCTGGGCCCACGAGCATCTGCATATCGATCTCTCCGGTTTTAAGAACAACCTCGACTGTCGGTTAGATCAGTACGATCTCATTTGTCAGGAGATGAACGATCTTTATGCGCTGGGCGTTCGCAATATTATTGAGATGACCAACCGCTATATGGGGCGTAATCCGCAGTTTATGTGCAATTTGATGCGTGACACGGGGATCAACGTCGTGGTCTGTACCGGGTATTACCAGGACGCGTTTTTCCCTGAGCACGTTGCGTCCCGCAGCGTGGAACAGCTTGCGCGGGAGATGGTTGATGAAATTGTTATCGGTATTGATGGTACAGGGCTGAAGGCTGGAATCATTGCTGAGATCGGCTCCAGCGAAGGGGTGATTACGCCGCTTGAAGAGAAGGTCTTTATCGCCGCCGCGCGTGCGCATAACGAAACCGGCCGCCCCATTTCGACCCATACCTCGTTCAGCACAATGGGGCTGGAACAGCTGGCCCTGCTGAAGGCTCAGGGCGTCACGCTTTCACGCGTGGTAGTGGGCCACTGCGATTTGAAAGACAACCTCGACAACATCTTAAGGATGATCGACCTCGGCGCGTATGTGCAGTTCGACACCATTGGTAAAAACAACTACTACCCGGACGAGAAACGCATCGGCATGCTGCACGCGCTACGCGATCGCGGGCTGCTTAATCGCGTGATGCTCTCGATGGATATTACCCGTCGTTCCCATTTAAAAGCCAATGGCGGCAATGGTTACGGCTACCTGTTAACCACTTTTGTCCCACAGCTGCGCCAGTCAGGATTCAGTCAGGCCGATGTGGACACGATGTTACGTGATAACCCCTCACAATTTTTCCAATAAGGACAGAATCATGAAAAAGATTGGCGTTGCTGGCTTACAGCGTGAGCAGATTAAAAAGACCATCGAGACTGCGGCTCCCGGCTGCTTTGAAGTATCTATTCACAACGATATGGACGCGGCGATGAAGGTGAAATCCGGGCAGCTGGACTACTACATCGGCGCCTGTAATACCGGCGCAGGTGCGGCGCTGTCAATTGCCATCGCGGTGATTGGCTATAACAAGAGCTGCACCATCGCCAAACCGGGAATTAAGGCGAAAGATGAACATATCGCAAAAATGGTCGCGGAAGGGAAGGTGGCTTTTGGCCTCTCCGTCGAACATATTGAACATGCGATTCCGATGCTGATTAACCATCTGAAATAAAAGGTACGATTATGGATCTGTACATTCAGATTGTCGTAGTGGCCTGCCTGACGGGCATGACGTCACTTCTGGCACATCGGTCGGCTGCTGTCTTTCATGACGGTATCCGCCCCATTCTGCCGCAGCTAATCGAAGGATATATGAATCGCCGTGAGGCGGGGAGTATCGCGTTTGGTCTGAGTATTGGCTTTGTGGCTTCGGTTGGGATCTCCTTTACCCTGAAAACCGGATTACTCAACGCCTGGCTGTTGTTCCTGCCCACGGATATTCTCGGCGTGCTGGCGGTAAACAGCGTGCTGGCGTTCGGCCTGGGCGCTATCTGGGGCGTGCTGATTCTGACCTGCCTGTTGCCAGTGAACCAGCTGCTGACGGCATTGCCGGTGGATGTGCTGGGTAGCCTTGGTGAATTAAGCTCACCGGTCGTTTCCGCATTTGCACTTTTCCCGCTGGTGGCGATTTTCTACCAGTTTGGCTGGAAACATAGCATTATCGCTGCGGTGGTGGTGCTGATGACCCGCGTGGTTGTCGTTCGTTTTTTCCCATACCTGAACCCGGAATCCATCGAGATTTTTGTGGGGATGGTGATGTTACTGGCTATCGCGATTACCCATGACATACTTCATCGTGGTGATGGGGAGATGGACGCCAGCGGGCTGTCTGTTTTTGAAGAGCGAACTTCGCGGATCATTAAAAACCTGCCGTATATTGCGATTGTCGGCGCGTTGATTGCTGCCGTCGCCAGCATGAAGATCTTCGCGGGCAGCGAGGTTTCCATCTTTACGCTGGAAAAAGCTTACTCCGCAGGGATTACGCCAGAGCAGTCGCAGACGCTGATTAACCAGGCAGCGCTGGCAGAGTTCATGCGTGGGTTAGGTTTTGTGCCGCTGATTGCCACAACCGCACTGGCAACAGGTGTATATGCGGTGGCGGGTTTCACCTTTGTCTATGCGGTTGGTTATCTGGCGCCGAATCCGTGGATTGCCGCCATCCTCGGCGCAATCGTGATCTCAGCGGAAGTACTGCTGTTGCGCTCAATTGGCAAATGGCTTGGTCGCTATCCGTCCATACGTAACGCGTCGGATAACATCCGCAACGCCATGAATATGTTGATGGAAATGGCGCTGCTGATCGGTTCTATTTTTGCCTCCATTAAGATGGCAGGCTATACCGGCTTTTCCATCGCGGTGGCGATTTACTTCCTCAACGAGTCGATTGGACGTCCGGTGCAGAAAATGGCGGCGCCGGTGGTCGCGGTAATGATTACCGGTATTCTGCTCAATATTCTCTACTGGTTTGGTCTGTTCATCCCGGCCTGAGGAGGCGTAAATGAAGACGTTTCCCCTGCAAAGCCTGACGCTTGCACAGGCGCAGCAGAAGCAGTTTGCGCTGGTGGATACGCTCTGCCGTCATTTTCCGGGCGCTGATTTTCTGGCTGGTGGCGATTTGGGGTTGGTTCCGGGGCTGAATCAGCCCCGGGTGACGCAGCGTGTGGAAAAGGTTCTGGCCGATGCGTTTCATGCGCAGGCGGCAGCGTTGGTTCAGGGGGCGGGGACCGGGGCCATTCGTGCGGGGCTGGCGGCGTTGCTGAAACCGGGACAACGGCTGCTGGTCCACGATGCGCCCGTATATCCCACAACAAAAGTGCTCGTTGAGCAGATGGGGATTGTGCTTATCAGGGCTGATTTCAACGATCTGCTGGCAATCAGGCAGGCCATTACTGCACACCGCCCCGATGCTGCGCTGGTGCAACACACGCGTCAACAGCCGCAGGACCATTATGTTTTAGACGCCGTTCTGGAGGCGATTGCGCAGTGTGGCGTACCGACGTTGACCGACGATAACTATGCGGTGATGAAGGTAGATCGTATCGGCTGTGAATGCGGGGCGACGCTCTCCACCTTCTCCAGCTTTAAACTTTTCGGCCCGGAGGGGGTGGGCGTGGTGGTTGGGAAAGCGGAAGCGATTGCCCGGATCCGTAACACTCTTTACTCCGGCGGCAGTCAGATTCAGGGGACGCAGGCGCTGGAGGTTATTCGTGGTCTGGTTTTCGCTCCGGTGATGCATGCAGTGCAGGCTGGCGTCTCTGAGCGTCTGCTGACCTTGCTCAATAGCGGAACAATATCTGGGGTGAGAAAGGCGGCGATTGCCAATGCCCAGTCGAAGGTGCTGATCGTTGAGTTTGATCGACCGATTGCGGCAGGCGTGCTGGAAGAGTCGCATAAAAGAGGGGCGCTGCCGTATCCGGTTGGTGCGGAGTCGAAATATGAGATCCCGCCGCTATTTTATCGCCTTTCCGGGACGTTCCGCGAAGCGAGTCCTGGACTGGCCGATTATGCGATTCGCATTAATCCAAACCGTAGCGGAGAGGAAACCGTGCTGCGCATTTTACGCGAAAGCGTGGACCAGTGTCTGATGTGATATGTCGGATGAGGGCTCTGCCTGCGCCGAATGCTAACCGATTACACAATACTGTAGGCCTGATAAGCACAAAATAAAAAACCGGGAATTTCCCGGTTTTCTGTATCTGCACAATCGCGATTTTAAACGATTAATGTGCTGTTGGACCGCAGCCGCCAATGATTTTGGAAATAGAGATCGCCGGGTGCAACAGGTAGTCATAAGAGCAGTTCTTATCACGGTTCTCAATATGACCAGTACATGCAGTCAGGGTAGCCAGAGCGGCACCAACCAGCGCCATTTTAATAAATTTGTTCATTTACATTCCCTATGTATTAAATATATGTGTAAATAACTGATTGAAGAAGCGAATATAAGTTTGCTGCTCATGTAAAACGATATATTAATATGGTTTTGACGTCAGCAATGTAATCGACAGGGATGTTTTGAGTGGTGGTAACTTATTGTAATTAATAGGTTAAGATAAAAGTCCGGATTCGGACTTTTAATTTGATTAGTGACGGGGAATAAAAAAGGCCGGACATATCCGGCCTCAGCAATGACTTATTTTCATTAATGATTCGAGAACCAGTTGAGCTTGTCGCGTAGCCCAACCACGCGACCAACGATAATCAGTGCCGGGCTGGAAACCTGTTGCGCCAGTTCACCCAGCTGCGACAGTTCACCGCTAACGACCCGTTGTTTTATCGCGGTACCATTTTCAACCAGTGCGACAGGCATATCTGCCTGCATACCAAACTCAATCAGTTTTTGCTGGATAGTTGCCGCCTGATTCAGGCCCATATAGAACACCAGCGTCTGCTTTTCTGCCGCCAGATTTTCCCAGTCCAGCTCGCCGCCGGTTTTCAGGTGTCCGGTAACCAGGCGTACGCTCTGTGCGTAATCACGGTGGGTCAGTGGAATTCCGGAGTAAGCGGAACAGCCGGATGCAGCCGTGATGCCGGGTACCACGGAGAAGGCGATCCCGGCATGGCACAATGTTTCCAGCTCTTCACCGCCGCGACCAAAGATAAACGGATCGCCGCCTTTAAGACGTACGACGCGTTTACCCTGTTGTGCTTCACGTAGCAGGATCTGGTTAATCTCTTCCTGCGGTACGCAGTGGTAACCCGCACGTTTGCCCACAAACACCCGATCTGCGTCGCGGCGCACGAGATTCATAATATCGTCCGAGACCAGACGGTCATAGACCACCACGTCGGCCTGCTGGATCTGTTGCAGTCCTTTCAGTGTCAACAAACCAGCATCCCCTGGGCCCGCGCCGACCAATACCACTTCGCCGCGATGATCCAGCGGCTCGCTGAGCAACTGTTCGGTTGTCTCTGCAATAGCCTGTTGATCGTCGTTTGCCAGCGACTGCGCCAGCCTGTCGTTAACAAACAGCTTCTCCCAAAACCGGCGGCGTTCGCCCATGGTGGTGAACTGTTTTTTTACCCGGTCGCGCAGCTGCCCGGCGTAATGCGCAACCTGACCCAGATGCTGCGGTAGCACTGATTCGAGTTTTTCACGCAGCAGACGAGCCAAAACCGGCGAGGTACCACCGGAGGAGACCGCCACCATCAACGGTGAGCGGTCGATAATCGAGGGCATAATAAAGCTGGCGGCCTTTGGGGCATCGACCACGTTACAGAAGATACGACGTGATTCTGCCGCTTCGCTAACGTGCTGGTTCACCGTATCGTTATCGGTCGCTGCGATGACCAACCAGCACGGGTCGAGCAGCGCTTCATCGAATGGACCTTCAACCAGCGTTAACATGCCTTCATTTGCCCATACGGTGAACTGAGGAATAAACGTCAGCGCGTTAACCGTTATACGTGCGCCCGCATCCAGCAGTAACCGAGCTTTGCGTTCTGCGACATCACCACCGCCGACAATCAGACAGTCGCGGTCGCGTAATTGACAAAATATAGGCAAATGATCCACGACATTACCCCTTAATTATTGGCAGCAGCCTCAGTTTGATTGATTTTTGCCGGAACGGGACGCTCCGATTTTGGCGTAGCATACCAATAACCTAATCCCATGAATACGACACCGGACAAAGTATTGCCGAGTGTCACCCACAGCAGGTTATGACCAATTCCGGTCAATGTGTAGGCTTCGCTATGGTGACCAAACCAGGAGAGGGCAAACAGGGTCATGTTGGCAATCGAGTGCTCATAGCCTGAAGCGATAAATGCCAGCAGACACCACCAGATTGCGAGAAATTTTGCTGCACCCTCAGTACGAATCGCCATCCAGATCGCCAGACAAACCAGCCAGTTACACAGCGCGCCTTTAAAGAACAGCACCGCTGCGGGTGCCGTGGTTTTTGCCAGAGCCACCGAGTGTACGATGCTGGTATCAACCGGCAGCAAACTGCCGCCGCCCCAGCTGTAGAGCAGGGCAACGAACACGGAACCGACCAGATTGCCGAGCCAGGTTTGTGGCAGAATCGCCCACATCTGGGCATGACCGATCGTGCCGGCTTTAACGCCGAACGTCAGGAACATGGTGTGCCCGGTAAACAGCTCAGAACCGGCGATAATGACCAGCGTTAAGGCGATACCAAAGGTTGCCCCCATCACTAAAGGGCGAACTGACGGGTCGAGCAGATTGCCGAGGGTGAAAATCAGGATGATACCCAGGCCGACGTAAGCGCCAGCCATAGCGGAACTGACCCAGAAGCCGAGCGGATTACTCGCTGACAGGCGTGCAATGCGCGCAGCGTTAGCCGCACACTTGTTGATGGTGTCTGTAAACATGAGTTTGATTATCCTTTTATCACTTCATCCTTTGCGCTGCCTCTTTGTTGGCTACCTTCGTTATTCGGCCCATCTCCGGGCCTCACCCCAGTCACATAGTGAACTATGCTGCCGGGGATTTACTCAGTTGCCGCCGCGATGCATCACAAATGATTTTGTGAAAACAATGAAAAATGGAGCAAAAAATCCAAAAAGGGGAGGCATTGCGCCTCCCTCTAACGTATTAATCGCGTATCTGTACCACGCCGTCTTTCACGCGCGCTTCATAATGCGCGACGGAAAACTGTTCGTCTTCCATGCACAGTCCGTCTCTCAGACGGAAGCGCTGCTTTTTCAAGGGGCTGGCAACCCACAGTTCACCCTGATGTTCAGCAATCAGCCCACGCGACAGCACGCTGGACTCAAAGAACGGGTCAATGTTGCTGATCGCAAACACCTGGTCGCTGTGATATGGGCGGAAAATGGCAACCTGCTTTTCGCCTGACAGCGCACAGACGCCGGTTTCCGGCAGGATGTCATCAATTTTGCAGATGTCTTTCCACTGGCTCATGCGTTTTCCTCCACCAGAGTTACCGGGATGCGCTCATACGGCGTGGCCGGGCGGTGCT
This sequence comes from Citrobacter amalonaticus, assembly GCF_002918555.1. GTDB lineage: Bacteria > Pseudomonadota > Gammaproteobacteria > Enterobacterales > Enterobacteriaceae > Citrobacter_C > Citrobacter_C amalonaticus_A. The sequence continues at coordinate 65,299 of NZ_PQMB01000005.1, read as the reverse complement.
GTTCACGTTCTGGCACCACCTGGACATTGGGGTCACGCTTGTCGCTGTTGATAAAGTGTCTGAAACGCGTCTGCGCGGATGGGGTATTGACGGTCTCTGTCCATTCGCAGACGACAGTGGCACGCAGACGCGCCATCTCTTCTTCGAGATGTTCGTTCAGACCCAGTTTGTCGTCGATGATGACCGACTTCAGGTAGTCGATGCCGCCTTCCAGGTTATCTAACCACGGTGCGGTACGGGTCAGCTTGTCTGCCGTTCGGATGTAAAACATCATGAAGCGGTCAAGGTACTTAAGCAGCGTTTCGCGATCGATATCCGCCGCCAGCAGATCCGCATGACGCGGCTTCATCCCGCCGTTACCGCAGACGTACAGGTTCCAGCCTTTCTCAGTTGCGATGATACCGACATCTTTACCCTGGGCTTCCGCACACTCACGGGTACAGCCAGAGACGCCAAATTTCATTTTGTGCGGCGTGCGAATGCCTTTGTAGCGGTTTTCCAGTTCCACGCCGAAGCCTACGCTGTCGCCCACGCCATAGCGGCACCAGGTGCTACCCACGCAGGTTTTCGCCATACGCAGCGCTTTGGCATATGCGTGACCGGTTTCGAAACCGGCTTCAATCAGCTGGCGCCAGATTTCCGGCAGATCGTCTTTTTGCGCGCCAAACAGGCCGATACGCTGAGAACCGGTAATTTTGGTGTAGAGATTAAATTCACGGGCAATACGCCCTACGGCCACCAGACCTTCCGGGGTGATTTCGCCCCCGGCGGAACGAGGGATCACGGAGTAGGTTCCGTCTTTCTGAATGTTTGCCAGGAAGTTATCGTTAGTATCCTGTAGCGGGGTGTGCTGTGGTTTCAGGATATATTCGTTCCAGCAGGAGGCCAGCAGGGAGCCAACGGTCGGTTTACACACTTCGCAACCGTAGCCTTTACCGTGTTTTGCCAGCAGTTCTTCAAACGTTTTGATGCCTTCCACGCGGATGAGGTGGAACAGTTCCTGACGGGAGTACGCGAAGTGCTCGCACAGGTTGTTGTTTACTTCGATGCCCTGTTTCGCCAGTTCGGCGTTCAGCACCTGAGTGACCAGTGGAATACAGCCGCCACAGCCGGTTCCGGCTTTGGTTTCTGCTTTCAGCGCGGCAACGGTATGGCAGCCTTTATTAATGGCGGCAACCAACATGCCTTTGGTGACGTCGAAGCAGGAGCAGATTTGCGCGCTATCCGGAAGTTTATCCACACCAATTGAAGGCTTCCCGCTGCCCGCGTGAGCCGGCAGAATCAGTGAGTCCGGGTTTTCCGGCAGTTCGATGGCGTTCAGCACCAGTTGCAGCAGGTTACCGTAGTCGCTGGTATCCCCCACCAGCACCACGCCGAGCAGGGTTTTGTTATCCTCGCTCACGATGAGGCGCTTGTAGACTTCTTTGCTTTCATCAAGATAGACGTAGCTACGTGCGCCGGGCGTGCGGCCATGCGCATCGCCAATCCCGCCGACGTCAACGCCCAGTAGCTTCAGCCTGGCGCTCAGATCTGCGCCTTCAAAGGCGTTTTCAGCTTCGAGGATATGGTCGACGGCAACCTGCGCCATTTTGTAGCCAGGCGCTACCAGGCCATAGACGCGGTTATTCCAGCTGGCGCATTCGCCGATGGCGTAGATATCCGGGTCAGAGGTCTGACAGGAATCGTTGATCGCGATACCGCCGCGTGGCGCGACTTCCAGACCGCACTGGGTCGCCAGTTTGTCACGTGGGCGAATACCGGTAGAGAAGACGATGAAATCGACTTCCAGCTCGCTCCCGTCGGCAAAACGCATGGTTTTACGCGCTTCGGTACCTTCCTGAACGATCTCTTTGGTGTTTTTGCTGGTGTGCACGCGCACGCCCATGCTCTCAATCTTGCGACGTAACTGTTCGCCGCCCATCTGATCCAGCTGTTCCGCCATCAGCATAGGGGCGAATTCAATCACGTGCGTTTCAACGCCGAGGTTCTTCAGCGCGCCAGCGGCTTCCAGACCCAGCAGGCCGCCGCCGACAACAGCACCACGCTTACTGCGACGGGCGCAGGCTTCAATGGCGTTCAGGTCTTCAATGGTGCGGTAAACGAAGCAGTCCTGGGTATCGGAACCTTTAATCGGTGGGATCCACGGGCAGGAGCCGGTTGCCATAATGAGCTTATCGTAGTAGACCGTGCGGCCTGCGCTGGAGTGGATAATTTTTTCCTGGCGGTTGATGGTGATCGCCCGTTCGCCTACAAGTACCTTAACGCCGTGCTTCTCGTAAAACCCTTCTCGCACCAGAGAAAGCTCTTCAGCAGTGTGGTGAGAGAAGTAGGAAGAGAGGTGTACGCGGTCGTAAGCTTTGCGGGGTTCTTCACAGAAGACGGTAATATCGAACAGGCTTGCGTCGGATTTATCAAGAAGATCCTCAATAAAGCGATGGCCGACCATACCGTTACCGATAATTGCGAGTCTGACTTTGCTCATTTTTGCCTCGATTTCTTTTCTATTACTGCCTACCTTAACGATTCAGCAACCCTGCTTATTGATGTAAATCAAATTCACCTTTATATACTCCTTAAGGGGTATATTGCTGATTTGTCAGCATTTTATTAAGTCACGGAATTGTCAGACTTTTCGTTGTTGTACAAATAACATACAAAACGCAGGGTTTTTGATGAAGAGGAGCTACCTCTAAAGATTTTGCGATCTACACCGTGGGGAGGAGAGGGGAAACGCAGAAAAAGCCGGATAGCGACTTCGCCTTGATCCGGCCAGTGAACGGCTTACGCTCCAGGCCGGAGAAGACGCATAGCATCGTCATCCGGCAGTCATCATCAATGCGCAGTTGGTACGCTGTGCTGGCGATGACGGGTAACAAAACCGAGAATAAAGCACATCACAAAGACGACCGCATACAGACCGTTGGCGGTCCACAGCGCCGCCTGTGGGCCGCTGTGGGCAACCACAGGACCGGTCACCACAAAGGTCAGCATGGTGCCGATGGTGCCGCAGGTCAGAACAAAGTTAACCAGTTTCGGCGAGGCGACTTTGGTCTGCTGTGAACCGAGCGTGATGATGGAGGTATAAATGGCGCTGGAGAAGAAACCAAGCGTCAGAATAAACCACGGCATATTTTCCGGCGTGCCGGTAATGAACAGGTACATCAGCACGGTTGCCAGCCCAGCCAGCACGGTCAAAATACGTTGCAGGTCGAAGAAGCGCAGGATGAAACTGAACGCCCACATACCAAACATGTAGGACATCCAGAAATTGCTGACCAGCGTACCGGCATCGTTCAGACTCATGCCCAGACCCTTCGCGTATTCGGGTACCCAGGAGATAAAGCCCAGTTGGCCGAGGATATAGCACAGCGCCGCGATGGAGAGAAACAGCACGCCGATTCCCCATTTTTCTTTTACGGCGGGGGCTTCAGATTGCTGCGCATGCTTGCCCAGCGCCGGGAATTCACAGCCGAAGGTCAGAATGAAAATGGCAACATACACCACGCCGATGCAGGCATACACCCAGTACCACTCGATACTGCGCGCCAGCAGATACGCGGCGATCATCGGGAAGATCATCCCCGCCATGCTGAAGAAGGAGTCAGTGAACAGCAGGCGTGAACCACGCTGACGGCCTTCGTACATCTGGGTGATCAGGAAGGTACCAATCGACATGGTGATCCCGCTGACCAGTCCCAGTACAAACATCGCCGCAGAGAACAGCGCCAGACTATGACTGAGCATCAGCCCGGCCACCGCCAGTACCATGAGGATAAAGCCAAAACGTAGCTGCTTTTTCAGCGGGACAATTTCCATCAGCCAGGCATTAAGGAAAATAGAGATCAAAATACCGGCATTGAGGAAGGTGAAAGTGTTACTCATACTGGAAACGGGCAGATGGAAGTATTCCGCGATGTTTCCCATCACCATCCCGGTGACAATCACCAACGCGCCGGTCAGGGCGTAGGAGAGAAAGCTGATCCATGTGAGCTTGATGCGATTGCTGTTAGTCATGACTGGCCTTATTAATACACGTCACCCTTCAGGCTACCTCTTTGTTGGCCGCGCTTTGCCGCGACAGTCACCCAGGTCGCGATGCTACCGGGGGCTTCGCTGGCTACCGCGATGCAGCGTGAATGCGTTGTGTATAAAAGATTAAAGCGCGTTGACAGCGCCGTGAACGGGCAGATTTTAGGCGTTTTCGTGATCTATTTAAATATTTATTGGTAATTACTGGCAACATTGCATTTTTTAATGTGATTTTTATCACGTTGATTATTGCCGTCATGAAGTTACATTTGTTTCAGATACGTAAAATTAGGTAAAGGGATGGCCTTGTCATTGAAGGCTCTTTAGAATCAATCCACTTGCTTTAGTTTCTGCTCTCGTTTAAGGAAATCTCATGCTCAAATCGACTCTGGCGGCTGTTGCAGCTGTTTTTGCTCTTTCTGCTATCTCTCCCGCAGCGCTGGCAGCGAAAGGGGATCCGCACGTTCTGCTGACAACCTCTGCCGGTAACATTGAACTGGAACTGAACAGCCAGAAAGCCCCGGTTTCTGTACAAAACTTTGTCGATTATGTGAACAGCGGTTTCTATAACAACACCACCTTTCACCGTGTGATCCCAGGCTTCATGGTGCAGGGCGGTGGTTTTAACGAGCAGATGCAGCAGAAGAAGCCAAATCCACCGATCAAAAACGAAGCTGACAACGGTTTGCGTAATACCCGTGGCACTATTGCGATGGCGCGTACCGCTGACAAAGACAGCGCTACCAGCCAGTTCTTTATCAACGTTGCAGATAACGCTTTCCTCGATCACGGTCAGCGCGACTTCGGTTATGCCGTTTTTGGCAAAGTGGTGAAAGGGATGGACGTGGCGGATAAGATCTCTCAGGTACAGACGCACGACGTCGGTCCTTATCAAAATGTTCCGACCAGGCCGGTCGTTATCCTTTCAGCCAAAGTCCTGCCGTAATGATCGCCTGCGCGGGTAATCAATGCCCGCGCACAGTCACCTCCTCTGCGTAACCTGTATTTGCTGCTTATACTTGTGGCACATACCGGATCATTCAGGGAGGTCAATGTGAACAAACTCACCGACAGGCAAAAATCCCGCCTTTGGGAACAAACGCGTAACGTCAATTTTCAGGCCAGTCGTCGTCTTGAAGGCATTGACGTTCCATTAGTCACTCTGACAGCCGAACAAGCTCTCGAACGCCTTGAGGCACTAAGGGGGCATTATGAGCGATAAGTTCGGTGAAGGGCGCGATCCCTATCTCTATCCTGGTCTGAATGTCATGCGCAACCGTCTCGGCATTCATCAGTTACAACGTCTGGAGCAGGCAGCCTGTGAACTCACGTCATTACGTGCCGCGACCATCGAACTGGGGCCACTGGTGCGTGGATTGCCTCATCTGTGCGCAATCCACCGCCAGCTTTACCAGGATGTTTTTGACTGGGCCGGGCAGTTGCGCGAAGTCGATATCTATCAGGGAGACACCTGGTTTTGCCATTTCGCCAGGATCGAAGAAGAGGGCAATGCCCTTATGCAGGATCTGGAAGAAGAAAAGTATCTGACGGGGTTAGCTAAAGAACCGTTTATCGCCCGGCTCGCGCACTACTACTGTGAGATTAACATGCTGCATCCATTTCGCGTCGGCAGCGGTATGGCGCAGCGTATTTTCTTTGAGCAACTGGCGCTGCATGCAGGTTATCGGCTGAGCTGGAATGGGATTGAGCAGGACGAATGGAATGGCGCTAATCAGAACGCGGCGATGGGCGATCTTTCTGCGCTACAGGCTATCTTGCGTAAAGTGGTGAGCGAAGCCGGGGAAACTGAGTAGAATAGCGCGGTTCTATTGTACCGGAGCCGCCATGATCCTGCTTATCGACAATTACGATTCTTTTACCTGGAACCTCTACCAGTATTTTTGTGAGCTCGGCGCTGACGTTCTGGTCAGACGTAATGACGAGCTGACGCTGTCGCAGATAGATGCGCTGCATCCGCAGAAAATCGTTATCTCTCCCGGCCCCTGTACCCCGGACGATGCCGGGATTTCCCTTGAGGTGATTCGCCATTATGCCGGACAGATACCGATTTTCGGCGTCTGTCTGGGGCATCAGGCAATCGCGCAGGCCTTTGGCGCGACGGTGGTTCGTGCCACCAAAGTGATGCATGGCAAAACCTCACCCGTTACCCATAACGGGCAGGGTGTTTTTCAGGGTTTAATGAATCCTTTAACCGTTACCCGCTATCATTCGCTGGTGGTGGAGCCTTCTGATTTGCCGGATTGTTTTGCCGTTACCGCCTGGAGCGACAGCCAGGAAATTATGGGGATACGCCACCGGGAGTGGGATCTGGAAGGCGTACAGTTCCACCCGGAAAGTATCCTTAGCGAACAGGGGCATCAGCTGCTGGCTAATTTCCTCAACCGTTGATTTATGGTTGCCATTCAGTGATTTTTTATGCATATTTTATGACTGAAATTTCATATGGCTGGGTGGGCATAAGATGGCAACTGAACAAACTGCAATTACGCGCGCGACTTTCGACGAAGTGATCCTGCCGGTTTATGCACCAGCAGAATTTATCCCGGTAAAGGGCAGAGGAAGCCGGGTCTGGGATCAGCAGGGCAAGGAATACATTGATTTCGCGGGCGGCATTGCGGTGACAGCGTTAGGCCACTGCCATCCGGCGCTGGTCGGGGCGCTGAAAAGCCAAGGTGAAACCCTGTGGCATACCAGTAACGTCTTCACCAACGAGCCGGCCCTGCGTCTGGGACGTAAACTTATCGACGCCACCTTTGCCGAACGCGTACTGTTTATGAACTCAGGTACCGAAGCGAACGAGACCGCCTTCAAACTGGCACGTCACTATGCCTGCGTGCGCCATAGCCCGTTCAAAACCAAAATCATTGCTTTTCATAACGCCTTCCACGGTCGTTCGCTATTCACTGTCTCTGTCGGCGGTCAGCCTAAATATTCCGACGGTTTTGGACCAAAACCAGCGGACATTATCCATGTGCCGTTTAACGATTTGCACGCGGTGAAAGCGGTGATGGACGATCATACCTGCGCGGTGGTGGTTGAGCCGATCCAGGGGGAAGGCGGCGTTACTGCCGCAACGCCGGAGTTCCTGCAGGGCTTGCGCGAACTCTGCGATCGGCATCAGGCGCTGCTGGTGTTCGATGAAGTGCAGTGCGGGATGGGCCGCACCGGTGACCTGTTTGCCTATATGCACTATGGTGTAACGCCCGATATTCTCACCAGCGCTAAAGCGCTGGGCGGTGGCTTCCCGGTGAGCGCGATGCTGACAACCCAGGAAATTGCCTCCGCGTTTCACGTAGGCTCCCACGGCTCAACCTACGGCGGTAACCCGCTGGCCTGCGCGGTTGCTGGCGCGGCGTTCGACATCATCAACACGCCGGAAGTGCTGGAAGGGATTCAGGCCAAACGGCAGCTATTTGTGCAACATTTGCAGAAGATTGATGAGCAGTTCGACATTTTCAGTGATGTTCGCGGCATGGGCCTGTTGATTGGCGCGGAGCTGAAGCCGCAATACAAAGGCCGGGCGCGGGATTTCCTTTACGCGGGCGCACACGAAGGCGTGATGGTGCTCAATGCAGGTCCGGATGTGATGCGCTTCGCCCCGTCGCTGGTGGTGGAAGAGGCCGATATTGACGAAGGCATGCAGCGCTTCGCCCAGGCGGTAGCGAAAGTCGCGGGGTAAATGCCGGAAGGCGTTACGCTTATCCGGCAATCGATCTTAACCTTTCGTATCCCGCAACCGGCGGCTGAGCCAGATCCCGTGGTGCGGTCGCTGACGCCATGCCACGGAAGAGATGGTATGCATCGTGTTCAGATGCCCCAGGATGCGTTGCAGATGCTGTTCCAGGGCACTAAGCGGGCCGTGAGACAGCATCTCCGGCGACTCCAGAATGTTCACATCGCCAGAGCCGCCCGGCCCGTCGTACTCCAGCCGCTGCTGACAGCGCTGGATCGCGATTTCACAGGATTGCAGATAGCGCTGCGCCAGGTCTGGCGTCAGCATCGTATGTTCCCGCGCCATGGTGGTCATTGAGTTGATATGCTCAACGATAAACTGGCTGTGCGTGACCCACAGTTTCATATCTTCCAGATAATGGTTATTAAATCCGGGTTCCTGCATCGCCTGATTCAGCGAGTTAAACAACGTGTTATGCGCCTGGTTGACCCGCATTCGCTGATACGCCAGCGGAGTGGCCTGCGGATCGTTGCTGAGGATCAGACGAATGGCTTCCTGATCGGCCTCCAGCGCGTCGTGGGCATTCTTTCGCAATAAACCGCTTTGCCATTGCGGCCAGAGCCAAACCGTACCGCCGAAGGCGATGAGGCAGCCAATCACCGTATCGATAAACCGCGGCACAATGTACTGCTCGCCATCCAGCGTCAGCAGTTGCAGGGTATACACGGCGGTGACCGTAAAGCCAACCGTCGCCCAGCCGTAGTTTTTGCGGATAATCAGATAGCTCACCAGAGTGACAAGCAGCATCAGCGCCAGGGTATACCCTTCCGGAATATGGAAGTGCAGCGTCACGCCGGCTATCACCAGACCCGCCAGCGTACCGGCCGACCGGTGAAGGATCCGCACACGGGTGGCACCGTAACCGTTTTGGGTGACAAACAGCACCGTCATGAGGATCCAGTAAGGTTTGGGCAGGTGTAACGCGCTGCCCATCAGACTGGCGATACTCAGCATCACGCTGATGCGTCCGGCATTGCGTAACGCCGGAGATTTAAATGAAAGATAGTTTTTCAGGGCCGGGAACAGCGGTAAGCGCTTCTGCTTATCGGCCATCAGATCGCGGGCGTAGAGCGGTCGCTGGGTGCGTAACACGCGGGCAATGCGGCTAAAGTGCCAGTAACAAAACTGACCTACCGGATTATCCGGATGCTGACTGGCAATCTTCTCCAGCGCGCCAGTCTGTTTTTGCATCGAAAAGCGCGTTGGCAACCGGTGGTACAGAATGTCATCCGCCAGCACCCGCAGTCGGGCGGCGACGGTCTGGGCATTCCAGCGAATCACCTGTTCCGCGTGGCTGCGTTCAACCAGTTTTTGCACCTCTTCTGGCTGGTGCAGGCTGACGGAGATATGTTCCTGGAGATCTAATGCTTCCTGAAAAGCACGCAGCATGCGTTTGTAATCGTTATTGCGATGTGCTGAAAGCATGTGCATCTGCTGATAGCATTGGGTGATCAGATCCACCGCTTTTTGCTGGCGCGCCAGTAGCGGCGGCAGCGCTTTTTCCGGAACGATATGCTGGGTCAGCAGGCTGTATTTGGCCTCGCAGTAATCGGCCAGCTCGCGATACAGCAGACTGAGAGATTCCCGCAACGGCTGTTCGCGCCACAGCCAAAACCAGAACCAGTTGAAAAGCCCGTACCATAACGTGCCGAGCGCGTAGATTAGCAGCGGTTCCCAGACGGGCATATTCCCGGCCAGGCTGAGTGTGAAAATCGCGGCAATCAGAGAGGCTGGCAGCAGGCGAGCGTGGAGAGAGCTTAGTTCCGCGGTGACGCCGAGGATTAACGTTAACCCGGTCAGGATGAACGGCAGGGGGATGGCTTGCGCCAGCAGCAACTGCATTATCAGGCTGCATCCGGCAAACAGCGACGCGCCAGTCATCAGGCGTTTGAAAAAACGCTTATGCGGCGTATCAAGTCCGGCAATGTTACAGCAGGCGGGAACGAGCGAGAAGAGCAACCCCAGGTGTAGCTGACCAATTATCAGGCCGACGCCCACGGGTAAACACAGCACCAGCGTTTGTCGTAGTGCGTAGTTAATCTCTGGATGATAAATCAGTCTGCGCCACATCGGATACAACAAAAAGGGCGCGCTACTCCGTAACGCGCCATTCCGACGGGGTTAACGTGTGCCGTAGACGACGATGGTCTTACCGTGAGCGGAGATCAGGTTTTGATCTTCCAGCATCTTCAGAATACGACCAACGGTCTCGCGGGAGCATCCAACGATCTGGCCAATTTCCTGGCGGGTAATCTTGATTTGCATGCCGTCCGGGTGAGTCATCGCATCGGGTTGTTTCGCCAGGTTCAGCAGTGTCTGGGCGATACGACCTGTTACATCGAGGAAAGCCAGATTGCCGACTTTCTCGGAAGTTACTTGCAGACGACGAGCCATCTGGGAAGACAGGCGCATCAAAATATCCGGGTTCACCTGAATTAATTGGCGAAATTTTTTGTAGGAAATCTCAGCCACTTCACATGCTGTTTTAGCACGCACCCAGGCGCTACGTTCCTGGCCTTCTTCAAACAGGCCCAGTTCACCAATAAAATCGCCCTGGTTCAGATAAGAAAGGATCATTTCTTTCCCTTCCTCATCTTTGATCAGCACGGCCACTGAGCCTTTAACGATGTAATACAACGTTTCCGCTTTTTCACCCTGGTGAATCAGCGTGCTCTTCGATGGGTACTTATGAATGTGGCAATGAGACAAGAACCATTCAAGAGTCGGGTCTGTTTGCGGTTTGCCAAGCACCATGCGCGGTTATCCTCTGTTATAAGCTGTCTCCAGAGCCAGATAACGATGCTGTCTCTGGGGGTTGCAAAAATGTGCTTCCCGCTACCTGGGAAGGGGGCTGTCAAAAAAGTGCGACGGCCTGTAATGTGATGTCCTCTGCATACATGCAGTACGTCAATGTATTACTGTAGCATCCTGACTGTTTTAGCATAGCTTTCGCCGTGTGTCTCCTGGTGTCTCGCTTCAGCATGACGCAGGTCGCCTTCCGTTGCGAGATTTGTTGTGCGCGCGTAATCTGTCAGGAAAATTGATGCATCGGAGTAATAAAATATGCAAGCACGTGTTAAGTGGGTTGAAGGGTTAACCTTTCTGGGGGAGTCTGCTTCCGGCCACCAGGTTTTGATGGATGGTAACTCCGGTGACAAAGCGCCGAGTCCAATGGAGATGGTGCTGATGGCCGCTGGCGGCTGTAGCGCAATCGATGTGGTTTCTATCCTGCAGAAAGGTCGCCAGGATGTCACGAACTGCGAAGTCAAGCTGACCTCAGAACGCCGTGAAGAGGCTCCACGCCTGTTCACCCATATCAATCTGCATTTCATCGTCACGGGTAACGATCTGAAAGATGCGTCCGTTTCGCGCGCAGTCGATCTCTCTGCGGAAAAATATTGCTCCGTGGCGCTGATGCTGGAAAAGGCGGTGAACATTACCCACTCCTATGAAGTGGTTGCTGCTTCGTGATGTCATGCCTGATGGCGTTTCACTGATCAGGCCTACAGGATATAAACACGTAGGCCGGATAAGGCATCGGCCGCCATCCGGCAAAATAACACCCTACTCTATCTTTTTGCCTTCCATCAGTCGCTGGACCAGCGGCAGCATAATCAATTCCATCGCCAGACCCATTTTGCCGCCCGGCACCACTAACGTATTGATGTGAGAAATGAATGAACCTTGCAGCATCGCCAGTAGCCAGGGGAAATCGATTCCTTCCAGATTGCGCAAATGAATCACCACAAAGCTCTCATCCAGTGAGGGAATCCCCTTTGCGGCAAAGGGATTTGAGGTGTCGACGGTTGGCACGCGCTGGAAGTTAATATGGGTGCGGGAGAACTGTGGCGTGATAAAGTTAATATAATCATCCATCGACCGAACCACGGAGTCCATCACCGCTTCGCGGGAGTGACCGCGCTCGCCGGTGTCACGGATCAGTTTCTGGATCCACTCCAGGTTAACGATAGGCACTACGCCGACCAGCAGATCGACATGCCGTGCAACGCTGTGCTGCGGGGTGACGACACCGCCGTGTAGCCCTTCGTAGAATAAGATATCTGTTGGTTCCGGCAGCGGTTGCCACGGAGTAAACGTGCCCGGAACCTGATTCCACGGCACAGCTTCATCGTAAGTATGCAGATACTTGCGCGACTGGCCTTTGCCGGTCTGGCCGTATTCGATAAAGGTTTGTTCCAGCAGGCCGAAGTCATTGGCCTCGGGGCCGAAATAGCTGATATGCCGCCCGGCGTCACGCGCTTTGCGAATCGCCATATCCATTTCCGGACGTGTGTAACGATGAAAACTGTCGCCTTCCACCTCGGCAGCGCGCAGATTTAACTGCGCAAAAATTTTACGAAACGCGAGGCTGGTGGTGGTGGTCCCCGCGCCGCTGGATCCTGTTACCGCAATCACCGGATGTTTGGCAGACATAACCACTCCTGTTTATTCACGAAATTGAGCGCGCGGCATAATATTCACCGTCTCATGCAGTTCAGACCACACCAGTACGGCCTCACCCGTTTGTAACTGGCGTTTGACGTCGGCGACTTTTTGCTCAAGGGTACGCTCATGTTCACCATAATCGGTGCCTTCGCGCAACACAAAGCTTTCAATCAAATTGTCCAGCGTCTCGGGGGAGAGATCTTGCCAGGGGAGCATCATGATTACGCCTCCAGGTACGTTGTCAGCCAGTCGGGAATACGCGATTCCAGCCACATTTCCGGGCGTCGCAGCGTGCCGCCGATAAACCCGACGTGTCCGCCATGCTCGGTTAACTGGTATTCCACCTGTGGTGGTAACTCTTTGGCTTCGGGGATCACGTGGTGATCCATAAACGGATCGTCCTTTGCGTGGATGATCAGCGTCGGTTTGGCTATCTGACTCAGTAGCGGCATCGCGCTGCACTGACGATAATAGTCAATGGCATCGGCAAAGCCATGAATTTTGGCGGTGATCAGGTCATCAAACTCGCGAATACGACGCATCGATTTCAACTGTGCCAAACTGACCGGCAGTGAACCCGGGTAGGCCGCCAGTTTACGTGAGGCATTGGCTTTCAGCAGATTGAGCAGGTAGCGCTGATAAACGCGGGAAAAGCCTCTGTCCATGTGGTCGCTGCACGCTTCAAGTACAAAAGGGGCTGAAACAATCACCGCAGCATCAATCGGGATATTTTTCCCCTCTTTGGCCAGCAGACATGCCAGCATATTCCCGCCGAGGGAATAGCCAACCGCAGCGGTCGGAACGTGGCCGAATTCACGCGCCAGCCAGTGTAAAAACCAGCTGCCGTCCTCCGTTTCGCCGGAGTGGTAAATTCGATTCAGTCGGTTCGGTTCGCCGCTACAGCCGCGAAAATGCATCACCACGCCCAGCCAGCCACGTTTTTTCGCCGCCTCGATCAACCCATGCGCGTAGGGGCTGTTCAGGCTGCCTTCGAGACCGTGAAAAACCACCAGTCGCGGTTTATGTTTCGCCTGGTGTGGTTCTTCACTCCATGCCAGGTCGACAAAGTCGCCGTCGGGCAGTTCCAGCCGCTGCCAGTGAGCATCGAACTTCACTTTACGACGGAGCAAACGTGGAAGCATCGTTTGCAGATGGCGATTGCTGATCCAGCGCATTGGGTGGAACTCACGCGAATCATCAGCGGGCGGGGTCATTTCTGTTGGGGTGATTTCAACCATAGCACCAGAGCAATTAAGAATCGGAAAGCATAACTATACCGCGCATAAGGGCCGCAGGTTAGCCAATATGTCATTTTGCGCTTAGAGCCTGGCCACCAGGCGTTATTGTCGCAGGCAATCTGAACACGGACAGCGCAGAGAAACCGGAACGGACACGGAGTACGTGAGGATTTCGAGCACTGCCCAGGTTCAAAATAGCCCTGATGGACCAGGCTCTTAGTCAGCCAGCATCTGCTCGAGCTGTTCCTGTGCTTCCAGCCAGGCCATTTCGCACTCTTCCAGCCCGGATTTGGCGCTGGCCTGCTGCTGCAAACATTCCGTCAGCTCGGCTTTACGGCTCTGGTCATACAGTTCACTGTCGCCCAGCTTCTCTTCTGCCTGCGCTAACTGTACGTTGAGCTTCTCCATCTCTTTTTCAAGACGAGCAATCTCTTTACGCAGCGGCTGAGTTTGCGTGCGTAGCTCTGCCTCCCGACGCTTTTGATCTTTACGCGCCTGCGCGCTGTTGGCATTCTCTTTTGGCGTGTCATCAGGCTGGCTTTCCTGCTTCTGCACGTCGCTCAGCCATTGCTGATAATCTTCCAGATCGCCATCAAACGGTTCGACCTTACGATCGTGAACCAGATAAAGGTCGTCGGTGGTAGAACGTAACAGGTGACGATCGTGCGAGACGACAACCAGCGCACCTTCAAATTCGATGAGCGCCTCGGTCAACGCCTGACGCATGTCGAGGTCAAGGTGGTTGGTCGGTTCATCAAGCAGCAGCAGGTTTGGACGCTGCCAGACGATCAGCGCCAGCACCAGACGCGCCTTCTCACCCCCGGAGAAACGACGGGTCTCTTCGCTGACCTTATCCCCCTGGAAGCCAAAACCGCCGAGATAATCACGCAGTTTCTGCTCCGGCTCCTGTGGGGCCAGTCGAGCCAGATGCTGGACTGGCGATTCATCTGCACGTAAAAACTCCAGCTGGTGCTGAGCGAAGTAACCCAGCTTGATCCCTTTCGCCAGACCCATTTCACCGCTCACAGGATTAAGTTCACCCGCCAGCAGTTTGATCAAGGTCGATTTACCTGCACCATTACGCCCCAGCAGGCCAATGCGTGAGCCGGGTACCAGGTTCAGCTTGATGGAATCCAGAATGATGCGATCGCCATATCCGGCGCTGACCTTCTCCATCTTCAGCAGTGGGTTAGGCAGGCTTTCCGGCGCACGGAAGCTGAAGCGGAACGGGTTATCAACGTGAGCTGGAGCGATAAGCTCCATGCGTTCCAGCATCTTGATACGGCTTTGCGCCTGCTTCGCTTTCGTCGCCTTTGCACGAAAACGGTCGATGTAGCTTTGCAGATGCGCCACGCGCTCCTGTTGGCTTTCATACATCGCCTGCTGTTGGGCCAGACGGGTGGCGCGCTGTACCTCAAATGAACTGTAGTTACCGGTGTACTCGAACAGGTTCTGCTGTTCGATATGAATGATTTTATCCACCACCGGATCGAGGAAGTCACGGTCGTGTGAAATCAGAATCAGCGTGCCCTGATAGCTCTTCAGCCACTTTTCCAGCCAGATAACCGCATCGAGATCGAGGTGGTTGGTCGGTTCATCGAGCAGCAGCAGATCGGAACGGCAAATCAGCGCCTGGGCGAGGTTCAGACGCATTCGCCAGCCACCGGAGAAGTCGCTGACCGGACGTTCCAGCTGTTCGTTACTAAAACCAAGTCCGTGCAGCAGGCTGGCGGCACGCGAACGTACGGTCCACGCGTCGATAGCATCCAGCTTGCCGTGCACGGTTGCGATGGCATGTCCGTCGTTACGTTCGTTGGCATCGTTCAACTGGGCTTCCAGTTGACGATATTCGCGGTCTCCGTCAATGACGTACTCCAGCGCCGGCTGAGGTAGTGCGGGCGTTTCCTGATTCACCCACGCCAGCTGCCAGCTGCCCGGAAAAGTGAAATTGCCGCCGTCGGCGCTGATTTCATTTTTCAGCAATGCCAACAGGGTAGATTTACCACAGCCATTTTTACCCACCAGACCGACCTTCTGACCCGGGTTAATGGTGGCAGTGGCATTGTCCAGCAGGACGCGTACGCCGCGACGAATTTGTAACGAGGAGAAAACAATCATAAGGCGCCGTATGTTTTGACTATGTTAATTTATCATTATGATAATGTAGTATGCGGGCATTCTGCCGCGCTGGGCGCAATGGTAGCTCAAAACAACAGCTATACACAAAATCATTCAAGCTGCATCAGGGAGGCGCGAGTAACGCCGCCAACGCAGAGGCAGACTGAAGGATAAAGTGTCTATATACAAAGTACAAAACCGGGAGGGGGATGATGTCTCAGCCAGCAAAAGTTCTGCTGCTGTATGCCCATCCGGAATCTCAGGACTCGGTTGCCAATCGGGTACTGCTTAAACCGGCCACGCAGCTCAGCAATGTAACGGTGCACGATCTCTACGCGCACTATCCTGATTTTTTTATCGACATCGCCCATGAGCAGGCGCTGCTGCGCGAACACGAGGTGATTGTGTTTCAGCATCCGCTGTATACCTACAGCTGTCCGGCCCTGCTTAAAGAGTGGCTCGACCGCGTGCTGAGTCGCGGTTTCGCCAGCGGCCCCGGAGGAAACCAGCTTGCGGGAAAATACTGGCGCAGCGTGATCACCACGGGCGAGCCGGAGAGTGCGTATCGCCATGATGCGTTGAACCGTTATCCGATGAGCGACGTTCTGCGACCGTTTGAGCTGACGGCCGGTATGTGTCGGATGCATTGGATGAGCCCAATCATCGTTTACTGGGCCAGGCGACAAAGTAAGCCCGCGCTGGCGAGCCATGCCAAAGCGTATGGTGAGTGGCTGGCAAATCCAGTTGCTGTGGGAGGCCGCTGATGGAAGGTTCTGATTTGTTATTAGCGGGGGTGCTGTTTCTCTTCGCGGCGGTTGCTGCGGTGCCACTGGCATCGCGGCTGGGTATTGGCGCCGTTTTAGGTTATCTGCTGGCGGGGATCGCCATTGGTCCGTGGGGGCTGGGCTTTATCAGCGATGTTGATGAAATCCTCCATTTCTCCGAGCTGGGCGTGGTCTTTCTGATGTTCATCATTGGGCTGGAGCTTAATCCTTCCAAGCTCTGGCAACTACGGCGTTCTATATTTGGCGTTGGGGCCGCGCAGGTGCTACTGAGTGCCGCGGTGCTGGCCGGTTTGTTGATGCTCACTCACTTTTCCTGGCAGGCTGCAATCGTCGGTGGGATCGGCCTGGCGATGTCGTCGACGGCGATGGCACTCCAGCTGATGCGGGAAAAAGGGATGAACCGTAGCGAATCGGGACAGCTTGGTTTTTCAGTGCTGCTGTTCCAGGATCTTGCGGTGATCCCGGCGCTGGCGCTGGTGCCGTTATTAGCCGGTTCGGCTGACGAACATTTTGACTGGATGAAAATCGGGATGAAGGTGCTGGCTTTTGCCGGCATGCTGATTGGCGGTCGTTTCTTGCTGCGTCCGGTGTTTCGCTTTATTGCCGATTCCGGGGTGCGTGAAGTGTTTACCGCCGCCACGCTGCTGCTGGTGTTGGGATCGGCGCTATTTATGGATGCACTGGGGCTGTCGATGGCGCTTGGCACATTTATCGCCGGGGTGCTGCTGGCGGAGAGCGAGTACCGCCATGAGCTGGAAACCGCGATTGACCCGTTTAAAGGGCTCCTGCTCGGCCTGTTCTTTATTTCCGTCGGGATGTCGCTAAACCTGGGCGTGCTCTATACCCATCTACTGTGGGTTGTCGCCAGCGTTTTTATGCTGGTCGCGGTGAAAGCACTGGTTCTCTACCTGCTGGCGCGACTGTACGGCGTGAGAAGCTCCGAGCGTATGCAGTTTGCCGGGGTGCTAAGCCAGGGAGGGGAGTTTGCCTTTGTGCTTTTTTCTACCGCCTCCTCCCAGCGCTTGTTTCAGGGCGACCAGATGGCGCTGCTGTTGGTGACCGTTACGCTGTCGATGATGACCACGCCGCTGCTCATGAAGCTGGTTGATAAGTGGCTTTCCCGCAGATTTAACGGCCCGGATGAAGAAGACGAAAAGCCCTGGGTGGACGATGATAAACCACAGGTTATCGTGGTGGGGTTCGGACGCTTTGGCCAGGTGATTGGTCGCCTGCTGATGGCAAATAAAATGCGCATCACCGTGCTGGAGCGCGATATCAGCGCCGTTAACCTGATGCGTAAATATGGCTATAAGGTCTATTACGGCGATGCGACACAGGTGGATCTGCTTCGTTCAGCAGGTGCGGAAGCGGCGGAGTCTATCGTCATCACCTGTAATGAGCCGGAAGATACCATGAAGCTGGTGGAGCTGTGTCAGCAACACTTTCCTCACCTGCATATTCTTGCGCGAGCGCGCGGACGTGTGGAGGCGCATGAGCTGTTACAGGCCGGGGTGACGCAGTTTTCCCGTGAGACTTTCTCCAGCGCGCTGGAGCTGGGACGCAAAACGCTGGTGTCGTTGGGGATGCATCCGCATCAGGCCCAGCGGGCCCAGCTGCATTTCCGGCGTCTGGATATGCGCATGCTGCGGGAGCTGATTCCGGTACATACCGACACGGTGCAAATTTCTCGCGCCCGGGAAGCGAGGCGCGAGCTGGAAGAGATTTTCCAACGCGAAATGCAGCAGGAACGACGACAGCTGGATGGTTGGGACGAATTCGAGTAGGGGGTAAGAGATGGCAATCCGTAAACGTTTTATTGCAGGGGCAAAATGCCCGGCCTGCCAGACGCAGGATTCGATGGCGATGTGGCGTGAGAATAATGTCGATATTGTTGAATGCGTTAAGTGTGGTCACCAGATGCGCGAAGCCGATAAAGAGGTCCGCGAGCATGTTCGTAAGGAAGAACAAGTGATCGGGATTTTTCATCCGGACTAGCGATATGCCGCAGGTTTTTTTAAGCTAGTGGGTACACGGGTGCAGAATTCCGCTACAATCTGCGCCACTATTCTTCCCATGCTCAGGAGATATCATGAAAGTAGCAAAAGACCTGGTGGTCAGCCTGGCCTATCAGGTACGTACAGAAGACGGTGTGTTGGTTGATGAGTCTCCGGTGAGTGCGCCGCTGGACTACCTGCATGGTCACGGTTCCCTGATCTCTGGCCTGGAAACAGCGTTGGACGGTCATGAAGTTGGCGACAAATTTGATGTTGCTGTAGGCGCGAATGACGCTTACGGTCAGTATGACGAAAACCTGGTGCAGCGCGTTCCTAAAGACGTTTTCATGGGCGTTGACGAACTGCAGGTCGGCATGCGTTTCCTGGCCGAAACTGACCAGGGTCCGGTACCGGTAGAAATTACCGAAGTGGAAGACGATCACGTTGTGGTTGACGGCAACCACATGCTGGCTGGTCAGAATCTGAAATTCAACGTGGAAGTTGTGGCGATTCGTGAAGCAACCGAAGAAGAACTGGCTCACGGTCACGTTCACGGTGCGCACGGTCACGACCACGATCATGACCATGATGGTTGCTGCGGCGGTCACGGCCATGACCACGGTCACGAGCACGGCGGCGAAGGTTGCTGTGGCGGTAAAGGCAACGGCGGCTGCGGCTGCCACTAATACCCGTCGTTTTTCAAGCTACAGTGGCGTTGGCTGCGTTTTCGACCCCCTGTCACATAGACCCTAAATCATTCGGGTTGCAGGAAAGCCAACGCACCTGCAACCTGAAGTATGACGGGTTTAGTTACCTATGCTCCCGGGGATTGCTCAAGCTTTCCGCCTTGCTGTGACTTGAAATCCATAGGGTATCTGTTGGCCCGGTAAACTACCGGGTACAAAAAAAGCGGGCAAAACCCGCTTTTTTTACGTCTCAATAATGAGGCGGTGGCGTCTCTTCAGCCTGTGAGGCGATATTCGACGGCTGGCTGGCTTTCAGTTTCTCCGTCAGCAAACGCAGATGATCGCGCAGCTTCGCCATTTCCATTTCGTGGGCGGTCACGGTCACGTTGAGCTCCTCAATGGTTATCTCCTGGAAGGCCAGGCGACTTTCCAGTTCAGCCAGGCGAGCTTCCATCGTTGTATCCTGCATGATTCACCTCATTGATTGTCTCTGGTCGCGGCGGATTCTACTTAACTTTATCGGGTTGCACAGCCTTCATTTGCCCGCGTAGAAACTTATTTAAACAAAAAGAGTCTGAAAAGGGGTGATAATAGGGCGTGTCCGTATGTTGATTTGTTCTACAACGCTTTATAGTACGCTTCTTAAGTAAGTTAACCCTGGGGCGAGATGCCCCGGCCCTGGAGATATGGATGAAATCACTGTTTAAAGCTACGCTGCTGGCGACCACAATGGCCGTTGCGCTGCACGCTCCGATCACCTTCGCTGCTGACGCTGCGAAACCGGCTGCTACCGAAAACAGCAAAGCCGCGTTCAAAAATGACGACCAGAAATCTGCTTACGCGTTGGGCGCATCACTGGGTCGTTACATGGAAAATTCCCTGAAAGAGCAGGAAAAACTGGGAATCAAACTGGATAAAGATCAGCTGATCGCCGGTGTGCAGGATGCGTTTGCGGATAAGAGCAAACTGTCTGACCAGGAAATCGAACAGACTCTTCAGGCATTTGAAGCTCGCGTGAAGGCTTCTGCTCAGGCGAAGATGGAAAAAGACGCAGCGGACAACGAAGCCAAAGGCAAAGAGTACCGCACTAAGTTTGCGAAAGAGAAAGATGTTAAAACCTCTTCTACTGGCCTGCTCTACAAAGTAGAGAAAGCCGGTACGGGTGAAGCGCCGAAAGACAGCGATACCGTCGTGGTGAACTACAAAGGTACGCTTATCGACGGTAAAGAGTTTGATAACTCTTACACCCGTGGTGAACCGCTCTCCTTCCGTCTGGATGGCGTGATCCCTGGCTGGACTGAAGGCCTGAAGAACATCAAGAAAGGCGGTAAGATCCAACTGGTTATCCCGCCGGATCTGGCTTATGGCAAAACTGGCGTTCCGGGGATCCCGGCTAACTCCACGCTGGTATTCGACGTAGAGCTGCTGGACATTAAACCGGCACCGAAGGCGGATGCCGCCGCGCCAGCAGAAGCTGATGCTAAAGCAGCTGATGCTGCTAAAAAATAAAAACTGAGAACCGCCGCCTGATATGGCGGCGGTTTTTTTATTGCAGGCCGGATATAATTAACTGGAAAGCGGAACCTCCGCTGTATTAGTTTAGTTATCCGCGTAAATATGAGCCTGCCCTGAGAACATAACGACAGGCTCCTGAAAAGGAGTGTTTTTTTTCATGTCCAGGTCGCTTTTAACCAATGAAACCAGTGAGCTTGATTTACTGGATCAACGTCCTTTCGATCAAACCGACTTTGATATTCTGAAATCCTACGAAGCGGTGGTGGACGGGTTAGCGATGCTCATTGGTTCTCATTGTGAAATCGTATTGCACTCTTTGCAGGATTTAAAATGCTCGGCCATTCGCATTGCTAACGGTGAACATACGGGCCGTCAAATTGGTTCGCCAATTACCGACCTTGCGCTGAGAATGCTGCATGATATGACCGGTGCAGACAGCAGCGTGTCGAAGTGCTACTTCACTCGTGCCAAAAGCGGCGTCCTGATGAAGTCAGTAACCATTGCTATTCGCAATCGTGAGCATCGCGTGATTGGTCTGCTGTGTATCAACATGAACCTAGATGTACCGTTCTCGCAGATTATGAACACCTTTATTCCGCCGGAAACACCGGAAGTGGGTTCTGCGGTAAACTTTGCTTCCTCAGTTGAAGACCTGGTCACCCAGACGCTGGAGTTCACGATTGAAGAAGTGAATGCCGATCGTAACGTTTCCAATAACGCCAAGAACCGTCAGATCGTTCTGAATTTGTACGAGAAAGGTATCTTCGATATTAAAGATGCGATCAATCAGGTAGCTGACCGTCTTAACATCTCCAAGCATACCGTTTACCTCTATATTCGCCAGTTCAAAAGCGGTGACTTCCAGGGGCAAGATAAGTAATGCGTTTTGCCATTATGGTTACCGGCCCGGCTTATGGTACCCAACAGGCGAGCAGCGCTTTGCAGTTTGCTCACGCTCTGCTGGCAGAGGGACATGAGCTGTGCAGCGTCTTCTTCTATCGGGAAGGGGTGTACAACGCCAACCAACTGACCTCCCCGGCCAGTGATGAATTTGACCTGGTGCGAGCCTGGCAAGAACTGAACGCGCAGTACGGCGTGGCGTTGAACATTTGCGTAGCGGCGGCGCTTCGACGCGGTATCGTTGATGAAACCGAAGCGGGCAGGCTGGGGCTGGCATCAGCCAATCTTCAGCCCGGTTTTACATTAAGCGGACTTGGTGCGCTGGCAGAAGCGTCTCTGACCTGCGATCGCGTGGTACAGTTCTGATGAAACGCATTGCCTTTGTTTTTTCCACTGCGCCACACGGTAGCGCATCGGGCCGTGAAGGTCTGGATGCACTTCTGGCGACCTCTGCGTTAACGGATAATCTCGGCGTCTTCTTTATTGGCGACGGCGTCTTCCAGATTCTGCCGGGGCAAAAGCCGGATGTGGTTCTGGCGCGTGATTATATTGCCACCTTCAAATTGCTGGGACTGTATGACATCGAGCAGTGCTGGCTCTGTGCCGACTCATTGCGTGAACGTGGTCTTGGAAAAGAAACGAACTTTGTGGTTGATGCCACACCGCTTGAACCTCAGGCGCTACGCCGTGAACTGGGCAATTTCGATGTCATACTGAGATTCTGAGGCGTTTATGCTGCATACGTTACATCGCTCTGCGTGGTTTACCGATCTCACTTCACTTCTGCGTCTGGTGGAAGAAGGGGATGAGCTTCTCTTGCTACAGGATGGCGTGACCGCCGCATTAGAAGGCAGCCGTTTCCTTGAAAGTCTGCACAACGCCCCCATAACCGTATACGCACTGAAAGAAGACATTGAAGCTCGCGGTTTGAGTGGTCAAATTTCAGACAGTGTCGTCAGGGTTGGCTATACTGACTTCGTCAGACTTGCGGTTAAGCACACCAGCCAGATGGCCTGGTGACGGCGGGATCGTTGTATATTTCTTGACACCTTTTCGACACCGCCCTAAAATTCGGCGTCCTCATATTGTGTGAGGTCGATTTATTACGTGTTTACGAAGCAAAAGCTAAAACCAGGAGCTATTTAATGGCAACAGTTAACCAGCTGGTACGCAAACCACGCGCGCGCAAAGTTGCAAAAAGCAACGTGCCTGCGCTGGAAGCATGCCCGCAAAAACGTGGCGTATGTACTCGTGTATATACCACCACTCCTAAAAAACCGAACTCCGCGCTGCGTAAAGTATGCCGTGTTCGTCTGACTAACGGTTTTGAAGTGACTTCCTACATCGGTGGTGAAGGTCACAACCTGCAGGAGCACTCCGTGATCCTGATCCGTGGCGGTCGTGTAAAAGACCTCCCGGGTGTTCGTTACCACACCGTGCGCGGTGCGCTTGACTGCTCCGGCGTTAAAGACCGTAAGCAAGCTCGCTCCAAGTATGGCGTGAAGCGTCCTAAGGCTTAATGGTTCTCCGTTAAGTAAGGCCAAACGTTTTAACTTAAATGTCAAACTAAACTCGTAGAGTTTTGGACAATCCTGAATTAACAACGGAGTATTTCCATGCCACGTCGTCGCGTCATTGGTCAGCGTAAAATTCTGCCGGATCCGAAGTTCGGATCAGAACTGCTGGCTAAATTTGTAAATATCCTGATGGTAGATGGTAAAAAATCTACTGCCGAAACTATCGTATACAGCGCGCTGGAGACCCTGGCTCAGCGTTCTGGTAAATCTGAACTGGAAGCTTTCGAAGTAGCTCTCGAAAACGTGCGCCCGACTGTCGAAGTTAAGTCTCGCCGCGTTGGTGGTTCTACTTATCAGGTACCAGTTGAAGTCCGTCCGGTTCGTCGTAATGCTCTGGCAATGCGTTGGATCGTTGAAGCTGCTCGTAAACGCGGTGATAAATCCATGGCTCTGCGCCTGGCGAACGAACTCTCTGATGCTGCAGACAACAAAGGTACTGCAGTTAAGAAACGTGAAGACGTTCACCGTATGGCCGAAGCCAACAAGGCGTTCGCACACTACCGTTGGTAATCCCTTCGGAATTTTAGTCACCAGGCGGGCGCTTCCAGTAAGCAGCCCGCTTTGGGCTACTTAAATTGAACGCCTAAAAGATAAACGAGGAATCAAATGGCTCGTACAACACCCATCGCACGCTATCGTAACATCGGTATCAGTGCGCACATCGACGCCGGTAAAACCACTACTACCGAACGTATTCTGTTCTACACCGGTGTAAACCATAAAATCGGTGAAGTTCATGACGGCGCAGCTACCATGGACTGGATGGAGCAGGAGCAGGAACGTGGTATTACTATCACTTCCGCAGCGACTACTGCATTCTGGTCTGGTATGGCTAAGCAGTATGAGCCGCATCGCGTAAACATCATTGACACCCCAGGGCACGTTGACTTCACTATCGAAGTAGAACGTTCCATGCGTGTTCTTGATGGTGCGGTAATGGTTTACTGCGCAGTTGGTGGTGTTCAGCCGCAGTCTGAAACCGTATGGCGTCAGGCAAACAAATATAAAGTTCCGCGCATTGCGTTCGTTAACAAAATGGACCGCATGGGTGCGAACTTCCTGAAAGTTGTTGGTCAGATCAAATCCCGTCTGGGCGCGAACCCGGTTCCGCTGCAGCTGGCAATTGGCGCTGAAGAAGCGTTCACCGGTGTTATCGACCTGGTGAAAATGAAAGCCATCAACTGGAACGATGCAGATCAGGGCGTAACCTTCGAATACGAAGATATCCCGGCTGACATGCAGGAACTGGCTGAAGAATGGCACCAGAACCTGATCGAATCCGCTGCAGAAGCTTCTGAAGAGCTGATGGAGAAATACCTGGGTGGTGAAGAACTGACTGAAGAAGAGATCAAAAAAGCTCTGCGTCAGCGCGTTCTGAACAACGAAATCATCCTGGTAACCTGTGGTTCTGCATTTAAGAACAAAGGTGTTCAGGCGATGCTGGATGCGGTAATTGATTACCTGCCATCCCCGGTTGACGTACCTGCGATCAACGGCATTCTGGACGACGGTAAAGATACTCCGGCTGAGCGTCACGCTAGCGATGAAGAGCCTTTCTCTGCACTGGCATTCAAAATTGCTACCGACCCGTTCGTGGGTAACCTGACCTTCTTCCGCGTGTACTCTGGTGTGGTTAACTCTGGTGATACCGTACTGAACTCCGTGAAAACTGCACGTGAGCGTTTCGGTCGTATCGTTCAGATGCACGCTAACAAACGTGAAGAGATCAAAGAAGTTCGCGCGGGCGACATCGCTGCTGCTATCGGCCTGAAAGACGTAACTACGGGTGACACCCTGTGTGATCCGGATGCGCCGATCATTCTGGAGCGTATGGAATTCCCTGAGCCGGTAATCTCCATCGCAGTAGAACCGAAGACCAAAGCTGACCAGGAAAAAATGGGTCTGGCTCTGGGCCGTCTGGCTAAAGAAGACCCGTCTTTCCGCGTATGGACTGACGAAGAATCTAACCAGACCATTATCGCCGGTATGGGTGAGCTGCACCTCGACATCATCGTTGACCGTATGAAGCGTGAATTCAACGTTGAAGCGAACGTCGGTAAACCTCAGGTTGCTTACCGTGAAGCGATTCGCGCGAAAGTTACCGATATCGAAGGTAAACACGCCAAGCAGTCTGGTGGTCGCGGTCAGTACGGTCATGTTGTTATCGACATGTACCCGCTGGAGCCGGGTTCCAACCCGAAAGGCTACGAGTTTGTCAACGATATCAAAGGTGGTGTAATCCCTGGTGAATACATCCCGGCCGTTGATAAAGGCATCCAGGAACAGCTTAAAGCTGGTCCGCTGGCGGGTTACCCTGTGGTTGATCTCGGTGTGCGTCTGCACTTCGGTTCTTATCACGACGTTGACTCCTCTGAACTGGCGTTTAAACTGGCTGCGTCTATCGCCTTTAAAGATGGCTTTAAGAAAGCAAAACCTGTTCTGCTTGAGCCAATCATGAAGGTTGAGGTAGAAACGCCGGAAGAGAACACCGGTGACGTAATCGGTGACTTGAGCCGTCGTCGCGGTATGCTGCGCGGTCAGGAATCTGAAGTTACTGGCGTTAAGATCCACGCTGAAGTACCGCTGTCTGAAATGTTCGGATATGCAACTCAGCTGCGTTCTCTGACCAAAGGTCGCGCATCATACACGATGGAATTCCTGAAATATGATGATGCACCGAACAACGTTGCTCAGGCCGTTATTGAAGCCCGTGGTAAATAATCCACAGGATTAAAACCTAAGTCCCGTGCTCTCTCCAGAGGGGAGAGCACTATAGTAAGGAATATAGCCGTGTCTAAAGAAAAATTTGAACGTACAAAACCGCACGTTAACGTCGGCACTATCGGCCACGTTGACCATGGTAAAACTACCCTGACCGCTGCAATCACTACCGTTCTGGCTAAAACCTACGGTGGTGCTGCTCGCGCATTCGATCAGATCGATAACGCGCCGGAAGAAAAAGCTCGTGGTATCACCATCAACACATCTCACGTTGAATACGACACCCCGACTCGCCACTACGCACACGTAGACTGCCCGGGCCACGCCGACTATGTTAAAAACATGATCACCGGTGCTGCGCAGATGGATGGCGCGATCCTGGTTGTTGCTGCGACTGACGGCCCGATGCCGCAGACTCGTGAGCACATCCTGCTGGGTCGTCAGGTAGNCTGACCGCTGCAATCACTACCGTTCTGGCTAAAACCTACGGTGGTGCTGCTCGCGCATTCGATCAGATCGATAACGCGCCGGAAGAAAAAGCTCGTGGTATCACCATCAACACATCTCACGTTGAATACGACACCCCGACTCGCCACTACGCACACGTAGACTGCCCGGGCCACGCCGACTATGTTAAAAACATGATCACCGGTGCTGCGCAGATGGATGGCGCGATCCTGGTTGTTGCTGCGACTGACGGCCCGATGCCGCAGACTCGTGAGCACATCCTGCTGGGTCGTCAGGTAGGCGTTCCGTACATCATCGTGTTCCTGAACAAATGTGACATGGTTGATGACGAAGAGCTGCTGGAACTGGTTGAAATGGAAGTGCGTGAACTTCTGTCTCAGTACGATTTCCCGGGCGACGACACCCCGATCGTTCGTGGTTCTGCTCTGAAAGCGCTGGAAGGCGAAGCAGAGTGGGAAGCGAAAATCATCGAACTGGCTGGCTTCCTGGATTCTTACATCCCGGAACCAGAGCGTGCGATTGACAAGCCGTTCCTGCTGCCGATCGAAGACGTATTCTCCATCTCTGGTCGTGGTACCGTTGTTACCGGTCGTGTAGAGCGCGGTATCATCAAAGTGGGCGAAGAAGTTGAAATCGTTGGTATCAAAGAGACTGCGAAGTCTACCTGTACTGGCGTTGAAATGTTCCGCAAACTGCTGGACGAAGGCCGTGCTGGTGAGAACGTGGGTGTTCTGCTGCGTGGTATCAAACGTGAAGAAATCGAACGTGGTCAGGTACTGGCTAAGCCGGGTTCCATCAAGCCGCACACYAAATTCGAATCTGAAGTTTATATCCTGTCCAAAGATGAAGGCGGCCGTCATACTCCGTTCTTCAAAGGCTACCGTCCGCAGTTCTACTTCCGTACAACTGACGTGACTGGCACCATCGAACTGCCGGAAGGCGTAGAGATGGTAATGCCGGGCGACAACATCAAAATGGTTGTTACCCTGATCCACCCGATCGCGATGGACGACGGTCTGCGTTTCGCAATCCGTGAAGGCGGCCGTACCGTTGGCGCGGGCGTTGTTGCTAAAGTAATGAGCTAATTGCTGATAACATTTGACGCAATGCGCAATAAAAGGGCATCATTTGATGCCCTTTTTGCACGCTTTCACATCAGAACCTGGCTCATCAGTGATTTTTTTTGTCATAATCATTGCTGAGACAGGCTCTGCAGAGGGCGTTTAGTCCGAAACATAATTTTCGGTTTGGATTGCCTCGCACACGCGGGGTGAAAATGTTTGTAGAATACTTCTGACAGGTTGGTTTATGAGTGCGAATACCGAAGCTCAAGGGAGCGGGCGCGGCCTGGAAGCGATGAAGTGGGTGATTGTTGCCGCATTGCTGATCGTGGCAATCGTGGGCAACTACCTTTATCGTGACATGATGCTGCCGCTGCGTGCGCTGGCCGTAGTAATTCTGATTGCTGCAGCGGGTGGTGTCGCGCTGTTGACGACAAAAGGTAAAGCAACCGTTGCTTTTGCCCGTGAAGCGCGTACCGAAGTCCGTAAGGTCATTTGGCCGACTCGCCAGGAAACGTTGCACACCACGCTGATTGTGGCTGCGGTTACCGCAGTAATGTCACTGATCCTGTGGGGACTGGATGGTATTCTGGTTCGCCTGGTATCCTTTATCACTGGCCTGAGGTTCTGAGATGTCTGAAGCTCCTAAAAAGCGCTGGTACGTCGTTCAGGCGTTTTCCGGTTTTGAAGGCCGCGTAGCAACGTCGCTGCGCGAGCATATCAAATTACACAACATGGAAGAGTTGTTTGGTGAAGTCATGGTGCCGACCGAAGAAGTGGTCGAAATCCGTGGCGGCCAGCGTCGCAAAAGCGAACGCAAATTCTTCCCAGGCTATGTACTGGTCCAGATGGTTATGAATGACGCGAGCTGGCACCTGGTGCGCAGCGTACCGCGTGTGATGGGCTTCATCGGTGGTACTTCCGATCGCCCAGCGCCAATCAGCGATAAAGAAGTTGATGCGATCATGAACCGTCTGCAACAGGTGGGTGATAAGCCGCGTCCGAAAACGCTGTTTGAACCCGGTGAGATGGTCCGCGTTAACGACGGTCCGTTTGCTGACTTTAATGGTGTGGTCGAAGAAGTCGATTACGAGAAGTCTCGCCTGAAAGTTTCTGTTTCTATCTTCGGTCGCGCGACTCCGGTAGAACTGGACTTTGCCCAGGTAGAAAAAGCCTAAAGGCCGATCAAAAAAGCGGCGATTTAATCGTTGCACAAGGCGTGAGATTGGACTACAATTTCGCGCCTTTTGTTTTTATGGGCCTGGCCCATAAAACGATATTTATCACGGGGAGCCTTGTATAAAGGCGCTATAACCCAATCTGAGGATTTTAAGAATGGCTAAGAAAGTACAAGCCTATGTCAAGCTGCAGGTTGCAGCTGGTATGGCAAACCCGAGTCCGCCGGTTGGTCCAGCACTGGGTCAGCAGGGCGTTAACATCATGGAATTCTGCAAAGCGTTCAACGCTAAAACGGATTCTATGGAAAAAGGTCTGCCAATCCCGGTTGTTATCACTGTTTATGCTGACCGTTCTTTCACCTTCGTTACCAAAACTCCGCCAGCAGCAGTTCTGCTGAAAAAAGCGGCTGGTATCAAGTCTGGTTCCGGCAAGCCGAACAAAGACAAAGTAGGTAAAATTTCCCGCGCTCAGCTGCAGGAAATCGCGCAGACCAAAGCTGCCGACATGACTGGTGCCGACATTGAAGCGATGACTCGCTCCATTGAAGGTACTGCACGTTCCATGGGCCTGGTAGTGGAGGATTAAGAAATGGCTAAACTGACCAAGCGCATGCGTGTGATCCGTGAGAAAGTTGATGCGACCAAACAGTACGACATCAATGAAGCTATCTCTCTGCTGAAAGAACTGGCTACCGCTAAGTTCGTAGAAAGCGTAGACGTTGCCGTTAACCTCGGCATTGATGCGCGTAAATCTGACCAGAACGTACGTGGTGCAACTGTACTGCCGCACGGTACTGGCCGTTCTGTTCGCGTAGCTGTATTTACCCAGGGTGCAAACGCTGAAGCTGCGAAAGCTGCTGGCGCTGAACTGGTAGGTATGGAAGATCTGGCTGACCAGATCAAAAAAGGCGAGATGAACTTTGACGTTGTTATTGCTTCCCCGGATGCAATGCGCGTTGTTGGCCAGCTGGGCCAGGTTCTGGGTCCACGTGGCCTGATGCCAAACCCGAAAGTCGGTACTGTAACGCCGAACGTTGCTGAAGCGGTTAAGAACGCTAAAGCAGGTCAGGTTCGTTATCGTAACGACAAAAACGGCATCATCCACACCACCATCGGTAAAGTGGATTTCGACGCTGACAAATTGAAAGAAAACCTGGAAGCTCTGCTGGTTGCGCTGAAAAAAGCAAAACCGACTCAGGCGAAAGGCGTGTACATCAAGAAAGTTAGCATCTCCACCACCATGGGTGCTGGCGTTGCCGTTGATCAAGCTGGTCTGAGCGCTTCCGCGAACTAAGATTAGCTTTACGTGGGCGGTGGTTTTGTCTACAATTCTACCCCCACGATTCTGCAAATAGCAGATCTCTATTCGAGATATTCAGGTTGTGGCAAGGCAGCAACCGTGTGAATCGCCAGGAGCATAGATAACTATGCGAACGGTGTGAACCAGGGATACTAGCGCCGGCTACGGACGGAATAGCGACAAATAGAAAGAATTTGTTCGTTGGAGCCTGGCCTATCCAGGCCTCCGTCGAAGACCGCAGGTGTTTCGTAAGAAACTTAATGCCCTGCGTAGACGGTGACAGAACGCTAAGATTATTTTTTATACTCTGGCTTGTTTCTGCTCACCGTATTATGACGCTCTTCTCGTTGGAGAGAGTGAAGTGAGTTCCAGAGCATGAGCTCTGGCAAACATCCAGGAGCAAAGCTAATGGCTTTAAATCTTCAAGACAAACAAGCGATTGTTGCTGAAGTCAGCGAAGTAGCCAAAGGTGCGCTGTCTGCAGTAGTTGCGGATTCCCGTGGCGTGACTGTAGATAAAATGACTGAACTGCGTAAAGCAGGTCGTGAAGCTGGCGTATACATGCGTGTTGTTCGTAACACCCTGCTGCGTCGCGTCGTTGAAGGTACTCCGTTCGAGTGCCTGAAAGACACGTTTGTTGGTCCGACCCTGATTGCATACTCTATGGAACACCCGGGCGCTGCTGCTCGTCTGTTCAAAGAGTTCGCGAAAGCGAATGCAAAATTTGAGGTCAAAGCCGCTGCCTTTGAAGGTGAGCTGATCCCGGCGTCGCAGATCGACCGCCTGGCAACTCTGCCGACCTACGAAGAAGCAATTGCACGCCTGATGGCAACCATGAAAGAAGCTTCGGCTGGCAAACTGGTTCGTACTCTGGCTGCTGTACGCGATGCGAAAGAAGCTGCTTAATCGCAGTCGTCTTTGTAAAGCATCTGCTTACGTATAAACTTATTCTGATATTCAGGAACAATTTAAATGTCTATCACTAAAGATCAAATCATTGAAGCAGTATCCGCTATGTCCGTAATGGACGTTGTAGAACTGATCTCTGCAATGGAAGAAAAATTCGGTGTTTCCGCTGCTGCTGCTGTAGCTGTAGCTGCTGGCCCGGTTGAAGCTGCTGAAGAAAAAACTGAATTCGACGTAATTCTGAAAGCTGCTGGCGCTAACAAAGTTGCTGTTATCAAAGCAGTACGTGGCGCAACTGGCCTGGGTCTGAAAGAAGCTAAAGACCTGGTAGAATCTGCTCCGGCCGCTCTGAAAGAAGGCGTGAGCAAAGATGACGCTGAAGCTCTGAAAAAATCTCTGGAAGAAGCTGGCGCTGAAGTTGAAGTTAAATAAGCCAACCCTTCCGGTTGCAGCCTGAGAAATTAGGCTGATGGCTGGTGACTTTTTAGTCACCAGCCTTTTTGCGCTGTAAGGTGCCAGTAGCGTTTCACACTGTTTGACTACTGCTGTGCCTTTCAATGCTTGTTTCTATCGACGACTTAATATACTGCGACAGAACGCACGTTCTGTGTAAATCGCAATGAAATGGTTTAAGCGTGATAGCAACAGGCATTGCGGAAAGTATTCCATTTTCCGGTCAACAAAATAGTGTTGCACAAACTGTCCCAGTGCAGGACAGATGGGTCGACTTGTCAGCGAGCTGAGGAACCCTATGGTTTACTCCTATACCGAGAAAAAACGTATTCGTAAGGATTTTGGTAAACGTCCACAAGTTCTGGACATACCTTATCTCCTTTCTATCCAGCTTGACTCGTTTCAGAAGTTTATCGAGCAAGATCCTGAAGGGCAGTATGGTCTGGAAGCAGCTTTCCGTTCCGTGTTCCCGATTCAGAGCTACAGCGGTAATTCCGAGCTGCAATACGTCAGCTACCGCCTTGGCGAACCGGTGTTTGACGTTCAGGAATGTCAGATCCGTGGTGTGACCTATTCCGCACCGCTGCGCGTAAAACTGCGTCTGGTGATCTACGAGCGCGAAGCGCCGGAAGGCACCGTTAAAGACATTAAAGAACAAGAAGTCTACATGGGCGAAATTCCGCTCATGACCGACAACGGTACCTTTGTTATCAACGGTACTGAGCGTGTTATCGTTTCTCAGCTGCACCGTAGTCCTGGCGTCTTCTTTGACTCCGACAAAGGTAAAACCCACTCTTCGGGTAAAGTGCTGTATAACGCGCGTATCATTCCTTACCGTGGCTCCTGGCTGGACTTCGAATTCGATCCGAAGGACAACCTGTTTGTACGTATTGACCGTCGCCGTAAACTGCCTGCGACCATTATTCTGCGTGCACTGAACTACACCACTGAGCAGATTCTGGATCTGTTCTTTGAGAAAGTGATCTTTGAGATCCGCGACAACAAGCTGCAGATGGAACTGGTGCCGGAACGCCTGCGTGGTGAAACCGCCTCCTTTGACATCGAAGCGAACGGCAAAGTCTACGTCGAAAAAGGCCGCCGCATCACTGCGCGCCACATTCGCCAGCTGGAAAAAGACGATATCAAACATATCGAAGTTCCGGTTGAGTACATTGCTGGCAAAGTGGCATCTAAAGACTACGTTGATGAATCCACTGGTGAGCTGATCTGCGCAGCGAACATGGAGCTGAGCCTGGATCTGCTGGCTAAGCTGAGCCAGTCTGGTCACAAGCGTATCGAAACGCTGTTCACCAACGATCTGGACCACGGCCCGTACATTTCTGAAACTGTACGCGTCGACCCAACTAACGATCGTCTGAGCGCACTGGTAGAAATCTACCGTATGATGCGTCCTGGTGAGCCGCCGACGCGTGAAGCGGCTGAAAGCCTGTTCGAGAATCTGTTCTTCTCCGAAGACCGCTATGATCTGTCTGCGGTTGGTCGTATGAAGTTCAACCGTTCTCTGCTGCGCGACGAAATCGAAGGTTCCGGTATCCTGAGCAAAGACGACATCATTGACGTGATGAAGAAGCTCATCGATATCCGTAACGGCAAGGGCGAAGTCGATGATATCGACCACCTCGGCAACCGTCGTATCCGTTCCGTAGGCGAAATGGCGGAAAACCAGTTCCGCGTTGGCCTGGTACGAGTTGAGCGTGCGGTGAAAGAGCGTCTGTCTCTGGGCGATCTGGATACCCTGATGCCTCAGGATATGATCAACGCCAAGCCGATTTCTGCAGCCGTGAAAGAGTTCTTTGGTTCCAGCCAGCTGTCTCAGTTTATGGACCAGAACAACCCGCTGTCTGAGATCACGCACAAGCGTCGTATCTCCGCACTCGGCCCTGGCGGTCTGACCCGTGAACGTGCGGGCTTCGAAGTTCGAGACGTACACCCGACTCACTACGGTCGCGTATGTCCTATCGAAACGCCAGAAGGTCCGAACATCGGTCTGATCAACTCCCTGTCCGTGTATGCACAGACTAACGAATATGGCTTCCTTGAGACGCCGTACCGTCGTGTAGTTGATGGCGTGGTAACGGACGAAATTCATTACCTTTCTGCTATCGAAGAGGGTAACTACGTTATCGCTCAGGCGAACTCCAACCTGGATGACGAAGGCCACTTTGAAGAAGATCTGGTTACCTGCCGTAGTAAAGGCGAATCCAGCTTGTTCAGCCGTGACCAGGTTGACTACATGGACGTTTCCACCCAGCAGGTGGTTTCCGTCGGTGCGTCCCTGATCCCGTTCCTGGAACACGATGACGCCAACCGTGCATTGATGGGTGCGAACATGCAACGTCAGGCGGTTCCGACCCTGCGCGCTGATAAACCGCTGGTTGGTACCGGTATGGAGCGTGCTGTTGCCGTTGACTCCGGCGTAACTGCGGTTGCTAAGCGTGGCGGTACCGTCCAGTACGTCGATGCATCTCGTATCGTTATCAAAGTTAACGAAGATGAGATGTATCCGGGCGAAGCGGGTATCGACATCTACAACCTGACCAAATACACCCGTTCTAACCAGAACACCTGCATTAACCAGATGCCTTGTGTATCTCTGGGTGAGCCGGTTGAACGCGGCGACGTGCTGGCAGACGGTCCGTCCACCGACCTCGGTGAACTGGCGCTCGGTCAGAACATGCGCGTGGCGTTCATGCCGTGGAACGGTTACAACTTCGAAGACTCCATCCTCGTTTCCGAGCGTGTTGTCCAGGAAGACCGCTTTACAACCATCCACATTCAGGAACTGGCGTGTGTGTCCCGTGACACCAAGCTGGGGCCGGAAGAGATCACGGCCGACATCCCGAACGTGGGTGAGGCTGCGCTCTCCAAACTGGATGAGTCCGGTATTGTTTACATCGGTGCGGAAGTGACCGGTGGTGACATTCTGGTTGGTAAGGTAACGCCGAAAGGTGAAACCCAGCTGACGCCAGAAGAGAAGCTGCTGCGTGCGATCTTCGGTGAGAAAGCGTCTGATGTTAAAGACTCTTCTCTGCGCGTACCAAACGGTGTATCCGGTACCGTGATCGACGTTCAGGTCTTTACTCGCGATGGCGTAGAAAAAGACAAACGTGCGCTGGAAATCGAAGAGATGCAGCTGAAGCAGGCGAAGAAAGACCTGTCTGAAGAACTGCAAATCCTCGAAGCTGGCCTGTTTAGCCGTATCCACGCTGTGCTGGTTTCCGGTGGCGTTGAAGCTGAGAAGCTCGACAAGCTGCCGCGCGATCGCTGGCTGGAACTGGGCCTGACCGACGAAGAGAAACAAAATCAGCTGGAACAGCTGGCTGAACAGTACGACGAACTGAAACACGAGTTCGAGAAAAAACTCGAAGCGAAACGCCGCAAAATCACTCAGGGCGACGATCTGGCACCGGGCGTGCTGAAGATTGTTAAGGTATATCTGGCGGTTAAACGCCGTATCCAGCCTGGTGACAAGATGGCAGGTCGTCACGGTAACAAGGGTGTAATTTCTAAGATCAACCCGATCGAAGATATGCCTTACGATGAAAACGGTACGCCGGTAGACATCGTACTGAACCCGCTGGGCGTACCGTCTCGTATGAACATTGGTCAGATCCTGGAAACCCACCTGGGTATGGCTGCGAAAGGTATCGGCGATAAGATTAACGCCATGCTGAAACAGCAGCAGGAAGTCGCGAAACTGCGCGAGTTCATCCAGCGTGCCTACGATCTGGGTTCTGATGTTCGTCAGAAAGTTGACCTGAATACCTTCAGCGATGAAGAAGTTCTGCGTCTGGCTGAAAACCTGCGTAAAGGTATGCCGATCGCAACGCCGGTCTTCGACGGTGCGAAAGAGTCTGAAATCAAGGAACTGTTACAGCTGGGCGGCCTGCCGACTTCCGGTCAGATCACCCTGTTCGACGGTCGTACCGGTGAGCAGTTCGAGCGCCAGGTTACCGTTGGCTACATGTACATGCTGAAACTGAACCACCTGGTTGATGACAAGATGCACGCGCGTTCTACCGGTTCTTACAGCCTGGTTACTCAGCAGCCGCTGGGTGGTAAGGCTCAGTTCGGTGGTCAGCGCTTCGGGGAGATGGAAGTGTGGGCGCTGGAAGCATATGGCGCAGCATACACCCTGCAGGAAATGCTCACCGTTAAGTCTGATGACGTTAACGGCCGTACTAAGATGTATAAGAACATCGTGGACGGCAACCATCAGATGGAGCCGGGCATGCCGGAATCCTTCAACGTATTGTTGAAAGAGATTCGTTCGCTGGGTATCAACATCGAACTGGAAGACGAGTAATTCTCGCTCAAACAGGTCACCGCTGTCGGGGTAATACCCGGCAGCGGAATGTGCTAACTCCGACGGGAGCAAATCCGTGAAAGACTTATTAAAGTTTCTGAAAGCGCAAACTAAAACCGAAGAGTTTGATGCGATCAAAATTGCTCTGGCTTCGCCAGACATGATCCGTTCATGGTCTTTCGGTGAAGTTAAAAAGCCGGAAACCATCAACTACCGTACGTTCAAGCCTGAGCGTGACGGCCTTTTCTGCGCCCGTATCTTTGGGCCAGTAAAAGATTACGAGTGCCTGTGCGGTAAGTACAAGCGCCTGAAACACCGCGGTGTGATCTGTGAGAAGTGCGGCGTTGAAGTGACCCAGACCAAAGTGCGCCGTGAGCGTATGGGCCACATCGAGCTGGCGTCTCCGACTGCTCACATCTGGTTCCTGAAATCTCTGCCGTCCCGTATCGGCCTGCTGCTCGATATGCCGCTGCGTGATATCGAACGCGTGCTGTACTTCGAATCCTATGTGGTTATCGAAGGCGGTATGACTAACCTGGAACGCCAGCAGATCCTGACTGAAGAGCAGTATCTGGATGCGCTGGAAGAGTTCGGTGACGAATTCGATGCGAAGATGGGTGCGGAAGCAATCCAGGCTCTGCTGAAGAGCATGGATCTGGAGCAAGAGTGCGAAACTCTGCGCGAAGAGCTGAACGAAACCAACTCTGAAACCAAGCGTAAGAAGCTGACCAAGCGTATCAAACTGCTGGAAGCGTTCGTACAGTCTGGCAACAAGCCGGAGTGGATGATCCTGACCGTTCTGCCGGTTCTGCCGCCAGATCTGCGTCCGCTGGTACCGCTGGATGGTGGTCGTTTTGCGACTTCTGACCTGAACGATCTGTATCGTCGCGTCATTAACCGTAACAACCGTCTGAAACGTCTGCTGGATCTGGCTGCGCCGGACATCATCGTCCGTAACGAAAAGCGTATGCTGCAGGAAGCGGTTGACGCCCTGCTGGATAACGGTCGTCGCGGTCGTGCAATCACCGGTTCTAACAAACGTCCTCTGAAATCTTTGGCCGACATGATCAAAGGTAAACAGGGTCGTTTCCGTCAGAACCTGCTCGGTAAGCGTGTCGACTACTCCGGTCGTTCTGTTATCACCGTAGGTCCATACCTGCGTCTGCATCAGTGCGGTCTGCCGAAGAAAATGGCGCTGGAACTGTTCAAACCGTTCATCTACGGCAAGCTGGAACTGCGTGGCCTGGCCACCACCATCAAAGCCGCCAAGAAGATGGTTGAGCGTGAAGAAGCTGTCGTTTGGGATATCCTGGACGAAGTTATCCGCGAACACCCGGTACTGCTGAACCGTGCACCAACACTGCACCGTCTGGGTATCCAGGCGTTTGAACCGGTACTGATCGAAGGTAAAGCTATCCAGCTGCACCCGCTGGTTTGTGCGGCATACAACGCCGACTTCGATGGTGACCAGATGGCTGTTCACGTACCGCTGACGCTGGAAGCCCAGCTGGAAGCGCGTGCGCTGATGATGTCTACCAACAACATCCTGTCCCCGGCGAACGGCGAACCTATCATCGTTCCGTCCCAGGACGTTGTACTGGGTCTGTACTACATGACCCGTGACTGTGTTAACGCCAAAGGCGAAGGCATGGTGCTGACTGGCCCGAAAGAAGCCGAGCGTATTTATCGCGCTGGCCTGGCCTCTCTGCATGCGCGCGTTAAAGTGCGTATTACTGAATACGAAAAAGATGCTAATGGCGAATTCGTTGCGCACACCAGCCTGAAAGACACGACCGTTGGCCGTGCCATTCTGTGGATGATCGTACCGAAGGGGCTGCCTTTCTCCATCGTCAACCAGGCGCTGGGCAAGAAAGCAATCTCCAAAATGCTGAACACCTGTTACCGTATTCTGGGCCTGAAACCGACCGTTATTTTTGCGGACCAGACGATGTACACCGGCTTTGCTTATGCAGCACGTTCAGGTGCATCTGTTGGTATTGATGACATGGTCATCCCGGAGAAAAAACACGAGATCATCAGCGAAGCGGAAGCCGAAGTTGCTGAGATCCAGGAGCAGTTCCAGTCTGGTCTGGTAACGGCGGGCGAACGCTACAACAAAGTTATCGATATCTGGGCCGCGGCGAACGATCGTGTATCCAAAGCGATGATGGACAACCTGCAAACCGAAACCGTGATTAACCGTGACGGCGTAGAAGAGCAGCAGGTTTCCTTCAACAGCATCTACATGATGGCCGACTCCGGTGCGCGTGGTTCTGCTGCACAGATTCGTCAGCTTGCGGGTATGCGTGGTCTGATGGCGAAGCCGGATGGCTCCATCATCGAAACGCCAATCACCGCGAACTTCCGTGAAGGTCTGAACGTACTCCAGTACTTCATCTCCACTCACGGTGCGCGTAAAGGTCTGGCGGATACCGCACTGAAAACAGCGAACTCCGGTTATCTGACCCGTCGTCTGGTTGACGTGGCGCAGGATCTGGTCGTCACTGAAGACGACTGTGGCACACTGGAAGGCATCACCATGACCCCGGTTATCGAGGGTGGTGACGTTAAAGAGCCGTTGCGCGATCGCGTACTGGGCCGTGTGACGGCTGAAGATGTGCTGAAGCCGGGTACGGCGGATATTCTGGTTCCACGTAACACGCTGCTGCACGAACAGTGGTGTGACCTGCTGGAAGCGAACTCCGTTGACTCTGTGAAAGTGCGTTCCGTTGTATCCTGTGACACCGACTTTGGTGTATGTGCGCACTGCTATGGTCGCGACCTGGCGCGTGGTCACATCATCAACAAAGGTGAAGCGATCGGTGTTATCGCGGCGCAGTCCATCGGTGAGCCGGGTACACAGCTGACGATGCGTACGTTCCACATCGGTGGTGCGGCATCTCGTGCGGCTGCTGAATCCAGCATCCAGGTGAAAAACAAAGGTAGCATCCGTCTGAGCAATGCGAAGTCGGTTGTTAACTCCAGCGGTAAACTGGTTATCACCTCACGTAACACCGAACTGAAACTGATCGACGAATTCGGCCGTACCAAAGAAAGCTATAAAGTGCCTTACGGCTCCGTTATGGCGAAAGGTGATGGTGAGCAGGTTGCTGGCGGCGAAACCGTTGCAAACTGGGATCCGCACACCATGCCGGTTATCACCGAAGTGAGTGGTTTCGTCCGCTTCACTGACATGATCGACGGCCAGACCATTACTCGTCAGACCGACGAGCTGACCGGTCTGTCTTCTCTGGTGGTTCTGGATTCTGCTGAACGTACTACCGGCGGTAAAGATCTGCGTCCTGCGCTGAAAATCGTTGATGCTCAGGGTAATGATGTTCTGATCCCTGGTACCGATATGCCTGCGCAGTACTTCCTGCCGGGTAAAGCGATTGTTCAGCTGGAAGATGGCGTACAGATCAGTTCTGGTGACACCCTGGCGCGTGTACCGCAGGAATCCGGCGGTACCAAGGATATCACCGGTGGTCTGCCGCGCGTTGCGGACCTGTTCGAAGCACGTCGTCCGAAAGAGCCGGCAATCCTGGCTGAAATCAGCGGCATCATTTCCTTCGGTAAAGAAACCAAAGGGAAACGTCGTCTGGTTATCACCCCGGTAGACGGTAGCGATCCGTACGAAGAGATGATTCCGAAATGGCGTCAGCTCAACGTGTTCGAAGGTGAACGCGTAGAACGTGGTGACGTTGTTTCCGACGGTCCGGAAGCGCCGCACGACATTCTGCGTCTGCGTGGTGTGCATGCTGTAACTCGTTATATCGTTAACGAAGTTCAGGACGTATACCGTCTGCAGGGCGTTAAGATTAACGATAAACACATCGAAGTTATCGTTCGTCAGATGCTGCGTAAAGCCACCATCGAAAGCGTAGGTAGCTCCGACTTCCTGGAAGGCGAGCAGGTTGAATACTCCCGCGTCAAGATCGCAAACCGCGATCTGGAAGCGAACGGCAAAGTGGGTGCAACATTCTCCCGCGATCTGCTGGGTATCACCAAAGCGTCTCTGGCAACCGAGTCCTTCATCTCTGCAGCATCGTTCCAGGAAACCACGCGTGTCCTGACCGAAGCCGCCGTTGCGGGTAAACGTGATGAACTGCGCGGTCTGAAAGAGAACGTTATCGTGGGTCGTCTGATCCCGGCAGGTACCGGTTACGCGTACCACCAGGATCGTATGCGCCGCCGCGCAGCGGGTGAACTCCCGGCTGCACCGCAGGTGACTGCTGAAGATGCGTCTGCCAGCCTGGCAGAACTGCTGAACGCAGGCCTGGGTGGTTCTGACAACGATTAATCGTTGAACGTCCTGTAATAAAAAACCCGCTTTTCGAAGCGGGTTTTTTTATGTCTACTCACCGACTGGCGGCAACCGACGGTATAGCTCAATCATATCGCCCGCCAGATCCTGAATGACCATTGCATTCATCAGATGATCCTGCGAGTGTACGGTGATCAAATTGACCGGTAACTTGCCTGTCCCTTCGTCTATACCGATAAGCTGGGTCTGGATCTTATGCGCCAGCTTAACGTAATCGCGCGACTCTTCCATTGCCTGCCCGGCTCCGGCGAAATCCCCTTTACGCGCCAGCTGAAGCGCAGTTAGCGCCTGGCTACGCGCCGCTCCTGCATTGACCAGCAGCTCCATGATGATTGTCTCTAAATCTTCCATGCTGTTACTCCATAAGTTTAAGCGCTTTCTCCAGCACGACATCGCCTTTCATCATGCCGTAATCCATCATATCGATAACTGCGACTTTCTTACCTAATGGGTCAGCAAGTGCCTGAAGCTTGCCCTGTTCATACTTAACCTGCGGGCCAAGCAGAACGATATCCGCTGCGGCGATATTTTCTTTGAATTCGGCGACAGGCACGGCTTTGATGCTGACTTCCACGCCTTTCTTCTGAGCCGCGTCTTTCATTCGTTGTACCAGCATGCTGGTGGACATTCCGGCGGCACAGCATAAAACGATATTCTTCATAGTTGGTTCTCACGGTTACGTTGATACTTCATCTTTAGTCCGGGCAGGTGATGAGAACAACTGTCTTCATGTGAATGTGTGTAAAGCATCACACAAAAAATGAAACCGGTTACAATTTTGTTGGCGGTATTAAAAAGCCTGCGATGGCAGGCCTTTATAGGTAGCAGGGGTTAGTGGGTTTTGACGCGGAGAATTCGATTTTTACCCTGCTTTTTCGCTTTGTATAATGCTTCATCCACGTTTATCACCAGCTGCTCCAGCGTCTCCAGGTTCCACTCGCCAACGCCAGCACTAAAGGTGACGTGCAGACCCTCCTCGCGCCAGGTTCTCTGCGCGACCTGAATTCGCCAGCTTTCCAGCAGCGAGTCCGCAGCATGCAGATGCCCGGCAGGAAACAGGATCGCGAACTCTTCACCGCCATAGCGATACACAGAGATGCCCTGCGGCTGCATGACCGCAATACCTTCTCGTGCCACGTTGCGTAGCACGATGTCGCCATTCAGGTGGCCCCAGGTATCGTTGATGGACTTGAAGTTATCTATATCTACCAGCGCCAGAGCGAATGGCTGGTGATCGTTCATCAGCGTGGAGATATCGCTGTCAAAAGCGCGACGGTTCTTACAGCCCGTCAGCGCGTCGATCGTGGCCTGGCGGACATAAGTGAGTTCACGTTCCTTGTTGGTTTCAATGGCTTTACTGAGCATCGCTTCGAGACGGGGCGCGCGTTGAACGTCTCCCGTTTTTATTGCATTAAAAATGTTCATCAACACCGTACGGGAGGCGTGACGTAGATAGAGACCAAAGAGCACAATCACGATGGCTGCCAGGGCAAAGCCCCATAGGACAATGTCGGTTTCATGTCGCGTCAGGCCAACCAGGGTGGTATTGGCTACCCGGTAGATAACAAACCAGTCCGGATTGGTAAACGAGTAGTAGTAATACCAGTCATCACTCTCTTTATCGTAGAGATGGCCCTCGCCACTGGTCATTTTATGCATTATGGCTTCGCTAACATAGCGCTTAAATAACATGCCGGTATCCGGATGCAACATGACGTTTCCATGACGATCGACAACAAAAAATTCGCCCTGTACCGGAGCCACCATCTGACGCAAGGTATAGCCAATTGAGGTCAAATCGAGGTGGAACGCGATGGTGCCTTTCAGCTTGCCTTCCGGCGATATCACGGGCTTATAGAGAGTGACCGTTGGATTATGAGTGAAGTGGTCCATATAGGGGGAGGTATAACTACTGAACGTGCTGGCCTCAGCCTGCGATATAAACCACGGGCGAGTTTTGGCATCGAAAGTGTGGCTGCTTTCATCAGACAGCACTTCTGGCGCGCGCAGATAGTTTCCCTTGGTATCGGCCAGTGAAATTGAAGAGACGCTCGGCATCAGCGTTTGCAACTGCATCAGCGTATTCAACCCTTCTTCCGGGTTAACGTTTACTGTTTGGTTTAGCTGATCGTTGCGGGAGAAGAAGGTTGCCGCACGTCCGAGAATATAGTCATTTTCACGCAGCAACGACTCCGTGTAGTTCACGGCGAGGTTATGCGTGAAATTTTTGTTAATGCCATGATAATCATCGAGAAAGTCTTTTCTTTGGGTGAAGGTAATAAATACCGCAATCAGAATAAAACTGATCAAGATACCCGTGAAGCTCACCAGAATCGGCGTAGTGAAAGAAAGTTTTCTGCTATAACTTGCCATTACTGTAACCAGTTTCAGAAGGTGTGAATCCTGAAGGGAAGCACGATGAAGAACCAGAAGGTGGATCTACGCATCAGGACAGAATGTATGCAATTATAATCTTAACATTATGAATGGAGATGAATTATCTTAAAAATGCCGTTAGTTCGAGAAAATTTACCGCGGGTATGGGGGTTTTATCGTATTGCTGGCATTGAAGGCAGGGCGAAACGAGGAAGAAGCTTTCCGCCCTGGACAGCATGAATGGCTGACAACATCAGCTTAAAAGGGCGGCCGATTAACAACAACCTGCCGTTTTCAATCTTCCATAGACGCTCGTAAAAGAGTTATTCGATTACATCGCCATTCACCGCATTTGCGAGGCACGCCCCAGCGAAATCCCCTTTATGCCGCCTGGCTGCATGCCGCACCCACGTTGACCATCAGTGCCATGATGCTGGTTGTCTGTGGCTCTTCCATACCGTTATGCTTTCCCCGGTATGCCATTGCCTTTCAGCATGTCGTAATCCATCGCAGCATAACACGATGTTTTTCATATTCTTTCTTGATTTATCCTGCATTAATTTTAAATTTATTGATTATCTTAACGTCTTCAATCAAAGCTCAAATTTTATTTATTTGTGTTCGTTCTCACATAATACAATAAATAGCCTCTGCAAACTCTCTAGTCGATTGACTCTCTCCTGAAGAAAAAATACTCTCTCACAAGTGGTATATACCACTTGTGAGGTAACGGTGAGTCATGTATGAACAAGTTCACTGCATTTATAGAAAGAAGATTGCTCCCTTTGGCAATGCGAATTGAAGGTAATGATTACCTGTCTGCGATTAAAGATGGGTTTATCAGGATTATGCCTTTTTTGATCATAGGGTCATTCTTTCTCCTGGTCGCCAACATACCTGTCCCTGGATATAGCGAATTTGTTATCAGATTGTTTGGTGAAAAATTTATTAGCCGATTGAATTATATTCTTGATGCGACTTATTCAATTATGGCTTTGTTGGTCATCGTCAGCACAAGTATCAGTCTGGCAAAGCGCTGGCAGCTCAATGAAATATCATGCGCACTGATTTCTCTGGTCAGTTTTTTGCTGATCACACCTTATAAACTCCCTCTGAATAGCGGCACTGTCGTCAGTGATGTCATTCCTGTGTTTGCAATGGGGGCGCAGGGATTATTTTTGTCTTTGATGGTAACGCTGGCGTCAGTCAGATTGTATCGCCTCTTTAATCATCCTCGCCTGATGATCAAGATGCCTGACAGTGTTCCACCTGCAGTATCGAACAGTTTTAGTTCCCTTATTCCCTCATTCCTGATTGTGTTGCTATTTTGGTTGTTACGTTTACTCTTTGAAATAACGAACTTTAATACTGTTCAGGAGATGATCTTCACCGTTTTACAAGCGCCGATGATGAAGTTAGGGAATTCATTGTTTTCACAAATGATTGCCGAGTTCTTTATCAGCTTCTTTTGGTTTTTTGGACTGCACGGTGACTCTATTGTCACCGCAGTTATGGGACCTATCTGGCGCTCATTAACGCTGGAAAATCTTCAGGCGACGAAAAACGGTTTGCCGCCCATCAATATTATTACGCAGCAATTCAGGGATGTTTTCTTGATCTGCGGCGGCACCGGTTTTACGTTGGCCATGCTGCTGGTCATGCTATTGAAAGCAAAAAGTAAGCGTATGCGAGAAATTGCTAAACTGGCCACCCCTGCCGCGATGTTTAATATTAATGAACCTATTATTTTTGGTGTGCCTATTGCGCTGAATCCCGTCATGATGATCCCTTTTGTCATCGTGCCGGTTGTCTTGTGTATTATCACATACAGTGCAATGTCATCGGGGGTCTTACCCCTGACATCGGGTCTGGAAGTGCCGTGGACGACACCCATATTGATCAGCGGTTTTTTAATCTGCGGCTGGAAAGGGATGTTGCTTCAGCTAATAAATCTTATTGTGGCGATGACCATCTATTATCCATTTGTAATGACTCTTGATAAACAATATCTACGTGATGAAACAGAGCAACAACGTGATTTTATAAAAACAGTATCGCCCGTAGCGGAAAGTTAAAGGATTAGGTTATGACGAAGAAAATTAAAATAGTCACTATTGGGGGCGGCAGTTCTTATACCCCAGAAATTATTGAAGGTTTTATCCAGCGCTATCATGAATTGCCTGTTGGCGAAATCTGGTTGGTCGATGTTGAA
This sequence comes from Citrobacter amalonaticus, assembly GCF_002918555.1. GTDB lineage: Bacteria > Pseudomonadota > Gammaproteobacteria > Enterobacterales > Enterobacteriaceae > Citrobacter_C > Citrobacter_C amalonaticus_A. Next base: position 20,931 of record NZ_PQMB01000005.1, on the reverse strand, counting down.
GCAGGGCGTGAGAAACTCGACGTCGTTGGTAACCTGGCAAAGCGGATGGTTGAAGCGGCGGGGATTGACTGCAAGGTTCATCTGACGCTCGATCGCCGGGAGGCTCTGAAAGGTGCCGATTTCGTGACTACGCAATTCCGCGTGGGACAGCTTGAAGCGCGAATTAAAGATGAACGCATTCCTCTTTCACATGGTTTGATTGGTCAGGAGACCAATGGCGCAGGGGGGTTGGCAAAAGCGCTGCGTACAATTCCGGTGATTCTGGATATTTGCCGGGACATGGAAGCGCTGTGCCCGGATGCCTGGCTCATCAACTTTACGAATCCCAGCGGGATCGTAACGGAAGCGGTGCTTAAACATAGCCAGATAAAATGCGTTGGCCTGTGCAATCTTTCTCAATCCATGCAGCGGATGGTCGCTGAGATCCTGGGCGTGGATAAATCTCGATTTATGCTGCAACTGGTGGGATTAAACCATTTCTTATACGGCACGCATGTCTATATGGATGGCAGGGATGTCATGCCGGAAGTGCTGAAAAACCTGCGATACGACAGTGAGCATAAGCCAAAAAATATTCCGGATATTCCCTGGCTACAGGCGCAAATTCAGCATCTCGGCGTGATTCCCTGCCCTTATCATCAGTATTACTACGCCACCAGCGATGTTCTTGAGAAACAAGTACAGGAATACAGAGAACACGGTACGCGCGGCGAGGTTGTTAAAGCCGTCGAGCATGAGCTTTTTGCGTTATACAAAAATCCACAGCTTCATGAAAAGCCAGGACAGCTGGAGCAGCGGGGCGGGGCTTACTACTCCGAGGCGGCGTGTGAGCTCATTAGCGCAATCTACAATGATAAAAATCTGCTGATGACGGTGAATGTGCGTAATAACGGCGCGATTCGCTCTCTGCCGGATAATGTCGCCATTGAAACTACCTGCGTTATAGGGCGCTACGGCGCTATTCCGCTGAATAACGATCCGCTCCCGGCAACGGTATCCGGCCTGGTGTCGCTGATGAAAGCGTGGGAGGAGATGGCGGTAGAAGCGGCGGTGACCGGAGACTATGGCGCAGCGCTACAGGCGCTGACGCTCAACCCGCTGGTACCGTCAGGGAAGGTCGCCAAAAACGTGCTGGATGAGCTTCTGCAGGCGCATCGGGAATATCTGCCTCAGTTTTTTAAGGCGTGAGGATTTTGCGGCTGTGCATACGGAACAGATCGCCGCGGTTATAGCTCCATGAGTAGTTAAAAATAGTGCCGTCGGCAAGCCAGGTTCGCTCTTTAATATGCAGCATGGGGGAGTTCACCGGAATACGCAAAAGTCTGGCCATCTCCTGGTTGAAAAGGCTGGCCGAGATTTCCGAATCGGTACCCCCAATTTTTTGCTGGCAGGCGTTTTCGATAAAGGTATAGAGCGAATGATTCTCCAGCGTGTCGTTGTCAATCACCGCAACAACTGACCGGGGAATATAGCTGTCTTCGATTAATGCCGGCACGCCGTCAAAGAGTCGAATACGTCGAATGGCATGGACGGGTTCATCTGCGTTAACGCCAAACTGGGAGGCAAGTAATTCACCGGCTGGTTGTCTGACGTTATAGATCAGTTGACTGGTAATGGTCGCTTTTTCGCTGAGCTCCTGAGTGACCCCCAGGGCGCTATTTTTACCTTCGGGGTTCAGCAAATAAACGGGTGGCGCAAAGGTCCGGCTAACAAATGTTCCTTTGCCCACGATCTTTTTAACCAGGCCTTCCTGCTCAAGGTGAGTTATTGCTTTTTGGACCGTTGCTCGTGTGACCTGGTACGTTTGAGCAAGCTCGCGTTCGGATGGAATAAGGGAACCCACCGGATATTTTTGATTTTGAATATCACGCTTTAGCGTGTCGCGAATCAAAACATAGACTGGCTTCATGAGGGTCCCCGGAAAGTATGAATAAAAAGGCTGGCGACGGGATGCTAATGCACAACTTCCGCCGGGTGCAAGGACATTAACTTCAGGAAATCATTATGCTTAACCACAATGAAGACTGGTGGCAAGAGAAAGGGGCCATACTGACTGCGAAGGCTATCGTGGCGCAGCCACGTTTGTGGAAGGAAGGACTCGAACGGGTTAAAACGCAGGAGGAGGCGATAGCGGCTTTTTGGACAGGCTGTGAGAACCGGCATCGGATTGTGATTACCGGTGCGGGCTCATCGCTACTTGCTGCGCGATCCTGTCTCAACTGGCTGCGCAGCGTATCGGAACGCCAGATAGAGGTCATACCCTCTACGGACCTGGTATTGATGCCCGAAAGGATGACGGATGATGTGATTTTAGTTTCGGTAAGCAGCTCTGGTAATACACCTGAAACAGTCCGCGTCGTTGAAAAATATCTCATGAGCCAGCCCGGACTTTATCATATTGCCATCACCAACAATGCACAGAGTAAACTGGCACTGCTTGCCTGCCAGCATCCGGAAGGGTTATTTGTACCTGTGCCAGAGGGGACTTCAAACGGGAGTTTTGCCGCAACATCTGAATTTACGTTGCCATTGTGGTATCTGATGCTGCTACTGGCGCCAAAACGCAGGCAGGAGCTGGAAAATATTTTGCCCGTGCTAATGCGTGGCGCCGGTTATTTTCTGCAAAATTATGCGTCGGCTATTGAACAGTGGGCCACGCTTGAGCGCGATAATATGGTGGCCGTCGGCGCATTGTCGCTAAAAGCGGTAGCCTGCGAAACCAGCCTCAAATTGCTGGAGATGGGCAATGGCAGCATCATGACGGCGTGGCATTCTATGCTGGAATTTCGTCACGGTCCAAAGTTGATCGTTAATCGTGATGCCACGATTCTTGGTTATATCGCCGCCCGTCCAGATTTACAGCGTTACGATCTGGATATGATGACAGAGCTAAAACGCGATCGCAGTGAAGCGGCCATGATTATTGGAATTGGTCATGACGCGTTGCCGGATGAAGCTACTGTGTGCGATCGCTACTTTCATTTTTCCAGCCCGGAACTGGCTGAAGTGCATGAATCCTTTACGGCTATGCTGTACGTCTTATTTGCTCAACTGGCCGGGTTATATAAAGCAATTGCAGCAGGCGTAACGCCTGACAATCCCTCTCATGATGGTAAAGTAGCAAAAGTGGCCAAAGTCACCGTGTATTGAAAAAAACGGGGGGAGTCACTCCCCCCGCCGCTTTTGTCATTGTTGCGACGAGCGCCCCAGCCAGCTGTCCCAGTCCTTCCACACCGGTTGTAGCCCCTGCGCCGTCAATGCGGCTGCAACGGCTTGCGGACGACGGTCATCATGCGGAGAAAACTGCTCCAGCTCCGGGTGATTGTCGGCGTAACCGCCAGGCTGCGTCTTTGAAAATGCGCTGACGTTGTTGATCGCCAGCGGGATCACGCGATCGCGAAACCACGCTGACTCGCGCGTGGACAGTGACAGCTCAATCTCCGGTGCCAGCAGGCGAAACGCGCAGATGGTTTGCACCAGTTGCCGCTCATTCATAATAGATGCCGGTTCAATACCCCCGGTACATGGACGCAGGCGTGGGAAGGAGATGGCGTAACGACTCTGCCAGTAGTGCTGCTGTAGCCACAGCAGGTGTTCGGCGACCATAAAACAGTCCACCCGCCAGCTGTCGGAAAGACCGATCAGCGCGCCGAGACCAATTTTGTCGATCCCCGCCCGCCCCAGCCGGTCCGGGGTTTCCAGCCGCCAGAAGAAGTCCTGTTTTTTGCCCCTCAAATGATGCCGGGCGTACACCGGTTCGTGGTACGTCTCCTGATAGACCATCACGCCGTCAAGCCCCAGCGCTTTCAGCTCCGCGTAGTTTTCTTCCGATAACGGCTGTACTTCCATCTGTAAAGAGGAAAACTGACGGCGGATGACGGGCAAGTGACGACGGAAATAGTCCATTCCGACTTTGGTCTGATGCTCGCCGGTCACCAGCAGGAGATGTTCAAACCCCAGCGCGTGGATGGCCGCACACTCCCGGTTAATTTCTGCTTCATCCAGCGTTTTACGCTTAATGCGGTTGCTCATCGAAAAACCGCAATAGGAGCAATCGTTAGCACAGAGGTTAGAGAGATAGAGCGGGACGTAGAAGCTTACCGTGTTGCCAAACCGTTGGCGGGTCAGACGCTGCGCCCGCTGCGCCAGCGGCTCAAGATAGCTGGCGGCGGCAGGGGAGAGCAGCGCCATCATATCCTCGCTGTTGAGATGCGCGGCGTTGAGCGCGCGCTCTACGTCAGCGGCGGTTTTGCTGTTGATACGCAGGCGAACATCGTCCCAGTCCAGCTGCCGCCAGCGGTCGGTGAAGGTTTTCATGCGATGGCCTCCAGGAATCCGGTCAACGGGCTGGTGGCGCTGGCATAAACGCCACGCGATCCCGGAACGGCCTGACGCGCCAGAATCCCGGCTTCAACCGCCAGCCGGAATGCCTTCGCCATCGTGACCGGATCGTCCGCCACGGCAATGGCCGTATTTACCAGCACCGCATCGGCGCCCATTTCCAGCGCCTGCGCCGCGTGGCTGGGGACGCCGATCCCGGCATCCACGACGACAGGCACCGTCGCCTGCTGAATAATAATCTCCAGCATGGCTCTGGTTTCCAGTCCCTGATTTGATCCTATCGGCGCGCCGAGCGGCATTACCGCCGCACAGCCGACCTCTTCCAGCCGCTTACACAGCACCGGGTCAGCGCCGCAGTAGGGCAACACCACAAACCCCTGTTTTACCAGGGCTTCGGCGGCCTTCAGCGTTTCAATCGGATCCGGCAACAGCCAGCGGGCATCCGGATGAATCTCCAGCTTCAGCCAGTTTGTGCCCAGCGCTTCGCGCGCCAGCTGAGCGGCGAAGATCGCCTCTTCGGCGGTTTTTGCCCCTGAGGTGTTGGGCAGTAGCGTAACGCCAGCCTCGATCAGCGGCGCCAGGATCGCGTCGTTATGCTGACGCAAATCCACACGCTTCATCGCCAGCGTCACCAGCTGGCTACCGGAAGCGCGGATCGCATCAACCATAAGCTGCGATGAGGCGAATTTTCCGGTGCCGGTAAACAGATGTGAATCAAACGTTTTGTCTGCAATGTGTAACATATCAACCCCCTGCAATAACCTGAAAAAGCAGGATCTGGTCGCCTTCCTGCACGATTTGCTGCTGCCACTGCTCGCGTGGCAGGATCTGTTGGTTCAGCGCCAGCGCTGCCCCCGGTTTGAGCTGATTAAGCGCGGTGAGCAGTTCGCTGACGGTTTGCCCCTCTGCGCACTGCATTGGCTCATCATTGAACTGAATCTGCATGTTGCCCTCCACATACTGGACAACCGCTGGCACGGCGCAGCGCCAGACTACGCCACTGGCTGGTTTTGCCGTCAAACAGGCGTAATTCGCCGCCGGGTGTTTCGATATTGCTCAGCAGTTTAATCGCTTCCAGCGCCTGCAGCGTGCCCATCACGCCGACGACAGGGCCGACAATACCCGCGGTGCGACAGTTACGTTCCGGCTCTGCGTCGTCTGGCCACAGGCAGCGATAGCAGCCCTGCTCCCAGGGCGGCGTCAGCACCATCAGCTGACCGCCAAAACCGACGGCGCTGGCGGTAACCAATGGCGTATTCAGCGCCACGCAGGCGGCGTTAATCTCCTGGCGGGTGGTCATATTGTCAGTACAGTCGAGCACCACGTCGGCACATGCCACCGCATGTCTGAGCGCATCGCCCGTCAGACGTTGTTGCAGCGCCACCAGTTCGCTGTCCGGGTTAAGTCGCGACAGCCGCTGCCGGGCGACCTGCGCTTTCGGGCGGGCGATATCATCAGTGGTAAAAAGAATCTGCCGCTGCAGGTTGCTCAGATGAATGTCATCATCATCCACCAGGGTTAGCGTTCCGATGCCGGCACCGGACAGATACAGCGCAGCAGGTGAGCCTAGTCCACCCAGACCGACAATCAGTACATGACTTTCGAGCAGCTTTTGCTGCCCCTCAAGGGCGATATCGCCGAGCAGGATCTGTCGGCTGTAGCGCATAAAATCACGGTCATTCATCGCCGGCTCCTGCTACCGAAAGTAGCTGCGCGGTGGCAGCACGCCAGTCTGCTGCCTGAGTGATCGCGCTGACCACGGCAATGCTGCCGACGCCGGTGGCCAGTACCGCAGGTGCACGTTCCAGGCTGATACCGCCGATGGCGACGGTGGGGTAATCGGATAGCCTCTCAATATGACGTGCCAGTTGCTCCAGCCCCTGCGGGGCCGAAGGCATCTGCTTGGTTTGCGTCGGGAAAACATGCCCTAATGCGATGTAAGAAGGACGAGCCGCCAGCGCCACGTCGATCTCCATATCATCGTGAGTCGACACGCCGAGGCGTAATCCCGCCATCTGAATGGCCTTCAGGTCGGTCGTTTCCAGGTCCTCCTGGCCGAGATGCACTCCCCAGGCATGGTGTTTGATCGCCAGACGCCAGTAATCGTTAATGAACAGCCGGGCATCATAGCGGCGACCCAGCGCAATGGCGGCGACCACATCGGCCTCCACCTCTTCATCGCGCTTGTCTTTAATGCGCAGTTGAATAGTACGCACGCCTGCCTCCAGCAGACGCTCGATCCATTGCACGCTGTCTACCACCGGATAAAGTCCGAGGCGGAAGGGGACGGTGGGGAAATCAGGCTGGTACATCAGGCTTCCTCCTTGCGAAGATAAATGTCACCGCCTCTGGCGCGGAAGTTCTCCGACATATCCGCCATTCCCACTTCGATGGTTTGCGCGGCGGCATAGTCGCGCACTTCCTGGCTGATTTTCATCGAACAGAACTTCGGCCCGCACATGGAGCAGAAGTGGGCTACTTTGCCTGATTCCTGCGGCAGGGTTTCATCGTGATAAGCACGGGCGGTGAATGGGTCGAGTGCGAGGTTGAACTGATCTTCCCAGCGGAATTCGAAGCGTGCTTTTGACATCGCGTTATCGCGGATCTGTGCGCCAGGGTGTCCTTTGGCTAAATCGGCGGCATGGGCAGCAATCTTGTAGGTAATCAGCCCCTGCTTCACATCTTCTTTGTTCGGCAGGCCCAGGTGTTCTTTCGGCGTCACGTAGCACAGCATGGCACAGCCAAACCAGCCAATCATCGCTGCGCCAATCCCGGAGGTGAAGTGGTCATAGCCCGGTGCGATATCGGTGGTTAACGGTCCTAAGGTGTAGAACGGAGCTTCATGGCAGTGCTCCAGCTCTTCGGTCATATTGCGGCGGATCATCTGCATCGGCACGTGACCCGGCCCCTCAATCATCACCTGCACATCATATTCCCAGGCGATTTTGGTCAGTTCGCCCAGCGTACGCAGTTCGGAGAACTGCGCTTCGTCGTTGGCATCCTGAATTGACCCTGGACGCAGGCCATCGCCCAGCGACAGAGAGACGTCATAGGCGGCGCAGATTTCACAAATTTCGCGGAAGTGTTCGTAGAGGAAGTTCTCTTTGTGATGAGAGAGACACCATTTCGCCATGATTGAACCGCCGCGTGAGACGATACCCGTCAGACGTCTGGCGGTCATCGGCACGTAGCGCAACAGCACGCCCGCGTGGATAGTAAAGTAGTCCACGCCCTGTTCCGCCTGTTCCAGCAGGGTATCGCGGAAGGCTTCCCAGGTGAGATCTTCGGCAATCCCGTTAACCTTCTCCAGCGCCTGATAGACAGGCACAGTACCGATAGGTACTGGACTGTTACGCAGGATCCACTCGCGGGTTTCGTGGATATAGCGACCGGTGGAGAGATCCATCACCGTATCCGCCCCCCAGCGTGTCGACCACACCAGCTTTTCCACCTCCTCCTCGATGGAGGAGGTCACCGCTGAGTTACCAATGTTGGCGTTCACCTTCACCAGGAAGTTGCGGCCAATAATCATCGGTTCGGATTCCGGGTGGTTGATGTTGGCGGGAATAATCGCGCGCCCGGCGGCGACTTCATCACGGACAAATTCCGGGGTGATGTTATCCGGCAGACGCGCGCCAAACCCTTCTCCCGGATGCTGGTGGCGTAACACTTCGCTACGAATGCGCTCGCGGCCCATGTTTTCGCGAATGGCGATGAACTCCATTTCTGGCGTCACCATCCCCTGGCGGGCGTAGTGTAACTGGGTTACGCGTTTGCCTGCTTTGGCGCGTTTTGGCGTCAGCAGGCCGTTGAAACGCAGTTCATCAAGGCCGTCATCCGCCAGACGTTCTTTGGTATAAGCGGAGCTACGGTCGTCTAATTCTTCGCTGTCGTTACGGGCGACAATCCACGGCTGGCGCAGTTTCGCCAGACCCTGCTGGACGTTAATCGCCACATCCGGATCGCCGTAAGGGCCAGAGGTGTCATACACCGGTACCGCTTCGTTCTCTTCGTATTGCGGCTGTTCTTTGCTGCCGCCAGTCAGCGTCGGGCTAAGCTGGATTTCACGCATTGGGATGCGGATATCCGGTTGTGAGCCGGTAATGTAGATCCGTTTCGAGTTGGGAAAGGCGGTGCCTTCCAGGGTATCGATAAAGTGTTGGGCATGTTTGCGCTGTTCGCGGCGTGATGGTTTCGTGGTTGCAGACATAGCTCATTCCATAAAAGTAAGGACGTGGCTTGTCAGACGACGGATGGAGTAATGGATGTACACCGCCCGTACGGGCGCAGCATAGCATAAGGCAGAATTACTCTTGTTCCCTTCGCAGGTCTTAACCTGATCAGGTTCCGCGGATCCCGAATTAACGGTCTCAGCCTTTTCCACTTCAACCTTCGCGCTGCCTCTTCGTTGGCTTCGTCCGCTCACTCCAGTCACTTACTTATGTAAGCTTCCGGAGGTTCACTGACCTGCCGCCCTGAGGCATCACGAATGCTTTTGTGGAAAATAAGCACTCCGACAAGATAACTCCCCTCCGAAGAGAGGGGACGCTTGTAAACTACGCGTTAATAATGCAGAACTCAAGCTGGACGTTTGAGCGTGGCGCTGTCGTGCATGGCATCGAATACCAGCATAATCAGCTTATCTTCCAGCACAAACCGGGCTTCCAGCGCTTCACCGAGATCGGACAGCGCCTGCTGAAACTCAAGGCAGTTATCGTGATCGATAGCGATCTCCAGGCTGGAATCATAGTAATCCATAATGCGCTGGGTATTGGCTTCCAGTAAGGGCCAGATTTTTGTCGCTTTTAAAAGCTGACCATTCCCTTCCAATTTATGGAGAATGCGTTCATAAATACTGAAATGTCCGGTGGACAGGTAATCGACCAGGCTCTGACAAAAATCATCCAGCGCTTTTTCATTCAGCTGCATGTACGATTCTTTGCCAGGCTTAATGCCGACCAGATTGTAGTAAGCAACGAGCAGATGCTTACGTACATGTAGCCAGCGATCAACCAGTTTATTACTTCCTCCGACGCGCTCTGTCAGGTTTTCCAGCTGGTTTAGCATGATTGACTCCGCAAATGTAGATGTAAACTGCTCACCCAAAAATGTAAATATAATGTTAACAACATGCCAGTGAAGCAAAGGTAGTGCAAGAGCTATGGATCGTATTATTGAAAAAAGAGATCACGGCTGGTGGATCGTCAGTCATGAGCAAAAATTATGGTTGCCCCACGGTGAATTGCCACACGGTGAGGCGGGAAATTTCGATCTTGTGGGGCAGCGCGCACTCCGAATCGGGGAGTGGGAAGATGAGCCTGTCTGGTTGGTACAACAGCATCGACGGTACGATATGGGCTCGGTGCGTCAGGTTATCGATCAGGATGTCGGCCTGTTTCAACTGGCGGGGCGTGGCGTGCAGCTGGCGGAATTCTTTCGTTCGCATAAATTCTGCGGCTACTGCGGGCACCCAATGTATCCAGGCAAAACCGAATGGGCGATGCTTTGCAGCCACTGTCGTGAACGTTATTACCCGCAAATTGCCCCCTGCATTATCGTCGCCATTCGTCGTGACGATAGCATTCTGCTGGCGCAACATACCCGCCATCGTAACGGCATCCATACCGTGCTTGCCGGATTTGTGGAGGTGGGCGAAACCTTAGAACAGGCGGTGGCGCGCGAAGTGATGGAAGAGAGTGGGATTACGGTCAAAAACCTGCGCTACGTGACTTCCCAGCCGTGGCCTTTCCCTATGTCACTGATGACCGCCTTTATGGCAGAGTATGACAGCGGCGAGATTGTTATCGATCCAAAAGAGCTGTTAGAAGCGAACTGGTATCGTTATGACTCTCTCCCGTTACTGCCGCCGCCGGGCACCGTGGCGCGCCGCCTTATCGAAGATACCGTGGCGATCTGCCGGGCCGGGTACGAGTAAAGAATGAGTAGTGATACACTGGCGGACTGACGCAATAAGGAACTGCAAAAATGACCGAACTGAAGAACGATCGTTATCTGCGTGCGCTGCTGCGCCAGCCCGTTGATGTCACCCCGGTGTGGATGATGCGCCAGGCGGGCCGCTATTTACCGGAATATAAAGCCACCCGCGCACAGGCGGGCGATTTTATGTCGCTGTGCAAAAACGCCGAGCTGGCGTGTGAAGTGACGCTACAGCCGCTGCGCCGCTATAAGCTTGATGCGGCGATCCTCTTCTCCGATATCCTGACGATTCCGGATGCGATGGGGCTGGGGCTTTATTTCGAAGCCGGAGAAGGCCCGCGCTTCACCGCGCCGGTGACCTGTAAAGCTGACGTCGACAAACTGCCGATCCCTGACCCGGAAGATGAACTGGGCTACGTAATGAATGCGGTGCGTACTATCCGTCGTGAACTGAAAGGCGACGTGCCGCTGATCGGTTTCTCCGGCAGCCCGTGGACGCTGGCGACCTACATGGTGGAAGGCGGCAGCAGCAAAGCCTTTACCGTCATCAAAAAGATGATGTATGCCGATCCGCAGGCGCTGCATCTGCTGCTTGATAAGCTGGCGAAGAGCGTCGCGCTGTACCTTAACGCCCAAATCAAGGCGGGTGCTCAGTCAGTGATGATTTTTGACACCTGGGGCGGTGTGCTGACGGGTCGTGATTATCAGCAGTTCTCTTTGTATTACATGCACAAGATTGTCGATGGCTTGCTGCGTGAAAACGACGGTCGCCGCGTCCCGGTTACGCTGTTCACCAAAGGCGGCGGGCAGTGGCTGGAAGCGATGGCGGAAACGGGCTGTGATGCGCTGGGGCTTGACTGGACCACCGATATTGCGGATGCGCGCCGTCGCGTGGGGCATAAGGTCGCCCTGCAGGGCAATATGGACCCGTCGATGCTCTATGCGCCAGCGGCGCGTATCGAAGAAGAGGTGGCAACGATACTGGCTGGTTTCGGCCAGGGTGAAGGGCACGTCTTTAACCTCGGTCACGGTATCCACCAGGATGTGCCGCCAGAACATGCCGGCGTCTTTGTGGAGGCGGTGCACCGTTTGTCCCAACAGTATCACCGCTAAGGAACCATTATGGATCTCGCGTCGCTACGCGCAAAACAGCTTGAACTTGCCTCATCCGTTTGTCGTGAAGATCGTCTTGATCAAGATCCGCCAGATCTGATCGCCGGAGCCGACGTCGGGTTTGAGCAGGGCGGTGAAGTGACGCGGGCCGCAATGGTTCTCTTGAAGTATCCCACGCTTGAGCTGGTGGAGTACAAAGTGGCGCGTATCGCCACGACCATGCCTTATATTCCAGGCTTTCTCTCGTTTCGTGAATATCCCGCGCTGCTGGCGGCGTGGGAACAGCTATCGCAAAAACCCGATTTAGTCTTTGTTGACGGTCACGGCATCTCGCATCCGCGTCGGCTTGGCGTTGCCAGCCATTTCGGACTGCTGGTGGATGTGCCGACCATTGGCGTGGCAAAAAAACGACTCTGCGGTAAATTTGAGCCGCTTTCTGCTGAACCTGGCGCATTAACCCCGCTAATGGATAAAGGCGAACAGCTGGCCTGGGTCTGGCGCAGCAAGGCACGCTGTAATCCGCTGTTTATCGCGACAGGGCATCGGGTCAGTACGGATAGCGCGCTGGCGTGGGTTCAACGCTGTATGAAAGGGTACCGCCTGCCGGAGCCGACCCGCTGGGCGGATGCCGTCGCGTCGGAACGCCCGGCGTTTATGCGATGGCAAGAAATTCAACCCTGATTCAGGTACACTGCCGCTAATTTCTGTTTTCGAGAACTCATCATGTTACAAAACCCGATTCATCTCCGTCTGGAGCGCCTGGAAAGCTGGCAGCACGTCACTTTTATGGCCTGTTTATGTGAACGCATGTACCCGAATTACGCGATGTTTTGCCAGCAGACTGGATTTGGCGACGGCCAGGTATACCGCCGCATCCTGGATCTCATCTGGGAGACGCTGACGGTGAAAGATGCGAAGGTGAATTTCGACAGTCAGCTCGAAAAGTTTGAAGAAGCGATTCCGGTGGCCGATGATTTTGACCTGTACGGCGTTTATCCGGCGATTGATGCCTGCGTTGCATTAAGCGAATTAATGCATTCCCGTCTGAGCGGTGAAACGCTGGAACATGCACTTGAGGTCAGTAAGACATCGATCACTACGGTAGCGATGTTGGAAATGACGCAAGCTGGGCGGGAAATGACCGATGAAGAGCTCAAAGAAAACCCCGCTGTTGAACAGGAATGGGATATTCAGTGGGAAATATTCCGACTTTTGGCCGACTGCGAAGAACGCGATATTGAGCTGATAAAAGGGCTCCGTGCAGACCTCCGCGAGGTCGGAGAGAGCAATATCGGTATAAATTTTCAGCAATGAGACCAGAAAACGTGATTTAACGCCTGATTTGTCGTGCCTGGAGTCTTCCCTTTCGCCCCCCGTCTGGTCTACATTTGGGGGGCGAAAAAAAGTGGCTATCGGTGCGTGTATGCAGGAGAGTGCTTTTCTGGCATTTCCGTCGCACTCGATGCTTAGCAAGCGATAAACACATTGTAAGGATAACTTATGAACAAGACTCAACTGATTGATGTAATTGCAGACAAAGCAGAACTGTCTAAAACCCAGGCTAAAGCTGCTCTGGAATCCACTCTGGCTGCAATTACTGAGTCTCTGAAAGAAGGCGATGCTGTACAACTGGTTGGTTTCGGTACCTTCAAAGTGAACCACCGCGCTGAGCGTACTGGCCGCAACCCGCAGACCGGTAAAGAAATCAAAATCGCCGCAGCTAATGTACCGGCATTTGTTTCTGGTAAGGCACTGAAAGACGCAGTTAAGTAAGACCGCATGGCTGTGAACAGTTTTAGCGAAGGGGCGGTTTCGCCCCTTTTGTCTGTCTGGCGTCGCGCGTTGACGCTGGCGGGCATGCTGTTGCTGACGGCCTGTAGTCACAATACTTCTCTGCCGCCGTTTACGGCCAGCGGGTTTGCGGACGATCAGGGGGCGGTGCGCATCTGGCGGAAAGATTCCGCCGACGGTGTCCATCTGCTTTCAGTCTTTAGTCCCTGGCGTAACGGCGATACCACCACCAGCGAATACCGTTGGCAGGGAGACACGCTCTCTCTGATTGAGCTCAACATTTACGCTAAACCGCCGGAACATATTCGCGTGCGCTTTGACGATCGCAATGAGCTAAGTTTTATGCAGCGCGAAGTCGATGGGCAAAAGCAGCAGCTTTCTAACGATCAAATCGCGTTATATCGCTACCGTGCACAGCAGATCCGCCAGACCAGCGATGCGCTACGCCAGGGGCGAGTGATATTGCGTCAGGGGCGCTGGCATGCTGCGGAACGCACGATCACAACCTGTGAAGGCGAGACGGTTAAGCCCGATTTAGATTCGTGGGCAATGAGCCATATTGAGCGCCGCCAGAGCCGCTCGTCGTCAGACGTGAGCGTGGCATGGCTGGAGGCGCCGGAAGGGTCGCAACTCTTACTGGTGGCTAATTCTGATTTCTGCCGCTGGCAGCCAAAAGAGAAAACATTTTAGCGCCGGATGCGACGCAAAGGCGTCTTACCCGGCCTACGGTGTCCATCTGTAGGCCTGATAAGCGTAGCGCCATCAGGCATTAAGTCCTTTACCCGTTGCCCATCCCCATATGACCACCGCCACGATGGTAACCCCCGCCGCAGCCGCCATAGCCCATACCCGCGCCACGCGGTACGCCCGCTTCCGCCATCGCAATATCCCGTTTCACACGCTGCTCATCCAGTGACTGGTTCAGCGCTTCCATCTCTTTTGCCACCGCGCTGATCCTGGCGCTGTCCGGTGAGCTGGCGGTTAACAGCGCATTGTATTCATAACGCCTGGACATTAACTGCTGACGCAGCGAGCTGGTTTGTGTGTAGTAATCATTATGAATTTTCTGCACGGTTGTTTGCTGTTCAGCGGTCAGCGGGCTGGCATTTTGCTGCCACATGCCGTCGCCGTTCCCCCAGTGGTGGCGTGCTAAGGCTGGGGTTGAACCCAATGCCAGCAGAGAGAGAGCAATCAGCGCAAGTCCAGGTTTGTTAATCCGTTTCATCATTTATCCTCCTGTGGGTAGTCTTACTCACTGTATTGCATCTTCCGTGCCAGATGTGTCCGCCCCGTATCCCATAGGCTCTGGTTGTCCCCTGGGTCTGAATGTGAGTAAAAATGACCCGTCTGGTTAGCCCTGTGAGTCATTTTTACTCAGAGGGTGCCGCGGTTTGTGTCGAGGGACAGGTTTACCCGCGATGAAAAGTGGCATGATTTCTGCTGAAGCAGGGAAGGGAACGACAATAAGAGAGAGCATATGCATTTCATGCGGGAACATAAGGATAAAATAGCGAAATGGCTGAACGGCGTGCTGCCCGCCGTTATTCTCATTCTGGTAGGGCTGTTTTCCGTGATGGTGATCCGTGACTATGGTCGGGAGAGCAACGCGGCCCGTCAGACGCTGCTGGAAAAAGGCAGCGTGCTGATCCGGGCGCTGGAGTCAGGAACCCGCGTAGGAATGAGCATGCGGATGCACCATGTCCAACAGCAGACGCTGCTGGAGGAGATGGCCGGACAGCCAGGGGTGCTCTGGTTTGCGGTAACGGATGCCCAGGGCAAAATCGTGACCCACAGCGATCCTGCGATGGTAGGGAAAAAGCTCTATTCGACGGATGAGATTCAGACGTTAAATCCGGGAGACGAGGAACGCTGGCGGTATATTGAAGCGCAAGGTGAGAACGGTGAGCCGGTGGAGGCACTGGAAATCTATCGCCATTTTCAGCCGCTGTTTGCTCCTGGCAGGCACGGCATGCGCAATACGCCGCGTTGTGACAGCAACGGTGACGCCACTCCGGCGGCGCAGCAGATGATTTTTATCGCCTTTGATGCCAGTGAGCTGGCGGTGACGAAGGCGCGAGAGTGGCACAATACGCTGATTGTTCTTTTTGCGCTGGCGACGGTACTGCTGGCGACGCTCCTGACATTCTTCTGGTATCGCCGGTACCTGCGTTCCCGCCAACTTTTACAGGATGAGATGAATCGTAAAGAGAGGCTGGTGGCGCTAGGGCATCTGGCGGCGGGGGTCGCCCACGAGATTCGTAATCCGCTCTCTTCCATCAAGGGCTTAGCAAAATATTTCGCCGAGCGCTCGCCAGCAGGAGGTGAGGCGCATGAACTGGCGCAGGTGATGGCAAAAGAAGCTGACCGCTTAAACCGGGTGGTCAGCGAGCTGCTGGAGCTGGTGAAGCCCGCGCATCTGTCGTTGCAGTCGGTGGATCTTAACGAGGTGATAGCCCACTCTTTGCAACTGGTCAGGCAGGATGCTCAAAGTCGGGAGATTGTGCTGCGTTTCAGTGCCAAACCGACGCTCCCGCCTGTTCAGGCGGATCCGGACAGGTTGACCCAGGTACTGCTGAACCTCTATCTGAACGCGATCCATGCTATTGATCGTCAAGGGATTATCACCGTTGAGGCGAGTGAAAGCGGAAGCGATCGCGTTAAAATTACGGTTACCGACACGGGGAAGGGGATTGCGGCAGAACAGCTGGAAGCCATTTTTACCCCCTACTTTACAACCAAAGCTGAGGGGACCGGGCTGGGACTGGCGGTGGTACAAAACATTATTGAGCAGCATGGGGGCAACATTCAGGCCGCCAGCCCGGCAGGAAAAGGCGCTGTTTTCACACTCTGGCTGCCGGTTAAGGCAACACGTAAGGATTTACACGGATGACTCGCGGAAAAATTGACATTCTGGTGGTGGATGATGATGTCAGCCACTGCACGATCTTGCAGGCGCTGCTTCGCGGTTGGGGCTATGGCGTCGCGCTGGCGTACAGCGGACGCGCAGCGCTGGAACAGGTACGTGAACATGTCTTTGACCTGGTACTGTGCGATGTGCGGATGGCGGAGATGGATGGCATTGCAACGCTCAAAGAGATCAAAACGCTTAACCCGGCTATTCCGGTGCTGATCATGACCGCCTTTTCCAGCGTGGAGACGGCGGTGGAGGCACTAAAGACCGGGGCGCTGGATTACTTAATCAAACCGCTGGATTTTGACCGCTTACAGGAGACGCTGGAAAAAGCGCTGGCCCACACGCGGGATTCCACAAGCGAGCTGACGTCGGTCTCTGGCGCGCAGTTCGGTATGACCGGCAAAAGCCCGGCAATGCAGCAATTGCTTAGTGAGATTGCGATGGTTGCCCCATCTGATGCCACGGTGTTGATACATGGCGATTCGGGTACCGGGAAAGAGCTGGTCGCCAGGGCGCTGCATGCCAGCAGCGCGCGCAGTGGTAAACCACTGGTGACCCTGAACTGCGCGGCGCTCAACGAGTCGCTGCTGGAGTCAGAGCTGTTCGGTCACGAAAAGGGGGCGTTTACCGGCGCAGACAAACGCCGGGAGGGGCGATTTATTGAGGCTGACGGCGGCACGCTATTTCTCGATGAAATTGGCGATATTTCGCCAATGATGCAGGTGCGCCTGCTGCGCGTCATTCAGGAGCGGGAAGTGCAGCGTGTGGGGAGCAATCAGACGCTTTCCGTGGATGTTCGTCTGATTGCCGCCACCCACCGCGATCTGGCCGAAGAGGTGAGCGCCGGTCGCTTTCGCCAGGATCTCTACTATCGACTGAACGTGGTTACGATTGAAATGCCGTCGCTACGCCAGCGCCGGGAAGATATCCCCTTGCTGGCGGAACATTTTCTCCAGCGTTTTGCTGAGCGTAACCGCAAAGTGGTGAAAGGATTTACCCCACGGGCGATGGATTTGCTGATTCATTACGACTGGCCGGGTAATATCCGCGAGCTGGAAAATGCCATTGAGCGTTCGGTGGTCCTGCTTAATGGGGAGTACATTTCGGAGCGCGAACTGCCGCTGGCTATGGCTAACGCGGCAATCCCACAAATGCAGGAGGCTGCCATTCAGCCGTTGGTGGAGGTCGAGAAAGAGGTGATACTGGCGGCGCTGGAGAAAACGGGCGGCAACAAGACTGAAGCCGCCCGTCAGTTAGGCATCACACGCAAGACGCTGCTGGCGAAACTGTTGCGTTAGTTCTGCTCACGCTCAATCGCGCGCCAGCCGATATCTTTACGGCAGAAGCCGTCGTCCCAGTGGATATCGGTCATTAAGGCATAAGCGCGTTTTTGCGCTTCAGCCACGGTATCTCCCAGCGCGGTGACGCACAGCACGCGGCCGCCGCTGGTGACTACCCGATCGCTATCCGCCACTCGGGTTCCGGCGTGGAACACTTTGCCATCCGCCGCTTCTTCCAGCGGCAGACCGTGGATGACGTCGCCGGTGCGATAGTCGCCTGGGTAACCCCCTGCGGCCATGACGACGCCCAGCGATGCGCGCTCATCCCACTGCGATTCTTGCTCGTCCAGCTTACCTTCGCAGGCGGCAAGGCACAGCTCAACCAGGTCGGACTTCATGCGCAGCATGATCGGCTGAGTTTCCGGATCGCCAAAGCGACAGTTAAACTCAATAACCTTTGGGTTACCCTGTTTGTCGATCATCAGTCCCGCGTAGAGGAAACCGGTGTAAGTGTTACCTTCCGCCGCCATACCTTTTACGGTTGGCCAGATAATGCGTTCCATGGTGCGCTGATGAACCTCATCAGTTACCACGGGTGCCGGAGAATAGGCGCCCATACCACCCGTGTTCAGCCCGGTATCACCGTCGCCTACGCGCTTATGGTCCTGGCTGGTGGCCATTGGCAGCACGTGCTCGCCGTCAACCATCACGATAAAGCTCGCCTCTTCACCGTCGAGGAACTCTTCGATGACAATACGGTGACCCGCGTCGCCAAACGCGTTGCCAGCCAGCATGTCGTGAACGGCGGCTTCGGCTTCCTCAAGCGTCATGGCGACAATCACGCCTTTGCCCGCAGCCAGGCCGTCGGCTTTGATCACGATCGGCGCGCCTTTCTCGCGCAGATACGCCAGCGCAGGCTCAACGTCGGTAAAGTTCTGATACTCCGCCGTCGGGATCTGGTGACGGGCAAGGAAATCCTTAGTGAAGGCTTTGGAGCCTTCCAGCTGCGCGGCACCCTCGGTCGGGCCGAAGATTTTCAGACCTGCGGCGCGGAAGGTGTCCACCACACCTTTGACCAGCGGCGCTTCCGGGCCGACGATAGTGAGGTCGATTTTCTCGTTCTGTGCAAAGTTCAGCAGTGCCGGAATGTCGGTGGCATTGATGGCAACGTTTTGCAGCGTGGGCTCCAGTGCGGTGCCGGCATTACCTGGCGCAACAAATACCGTGTTTACCTTCGGCGACTGGGCGGCTTTCCACGCCAGGGCGTGCTCGCGCCCGCCGTTTCCAATAACTAATACTTTCATGTCTCGCTCCATTAATGGCGGAAGTGGCGCATGTCGGTGAAGATCATTGCAATGCCGTGTTCATCCGCAGCGGCAATCACTTCATCATCACGGATGGAACCGCCTGGCTGGATCACGCAGCTCACCCCAACGGCGGCGGCGGCATCAATTCCATCGCGGAACGGGAAGAAAGCGTCGGATGCCATCGCAGAACCTTTCACTTCCAGACCTTCATCACCCGCTTTAATACCAGCGATTTTCGCGGAGTAGACGCGGCTCATCTGGCCTGCACCTATCCCGATGGTCATGTTCTCTTTGGCGTAAACAATGGCGTTGGATTTAACGAACTTCGCCACCTTCCAGCAGAACAGCGCGTCACGTAGCTCCTGTCCGGTCGGCTGGCGTTTAGAAACCACGCGCAGCTCGCCTTCTGTCACCATACCGAGGTCACGATCCTGAACCAGCAGGCCACCGTTAACACGTTTGAAGTCCAGGCCCGGAACGCGTTCCGCCCACTGTCCACAGGTCAGGACGCGGACGTTCTGTTTTGTGGCTGTGATTTTCAGGGCTTCTTCAGACGCCGATGGCGCAATAATTACCTCAACAAACTGACGAGAGATGATGGCCTGGGCGGTTTCGGCATCCAGCTCACGGTTGAAAGCGATAATGCCGCCGAACGCAGAGGTCGGGTCGGTTTTATACGCGCGGTCGTAAGCGTCAAGAACAGAGGTACTGACCGCCACGCCGCACGGGTTAGCGTGCTTCACGATAACGCAGGCAGGTTCGTTAAACTCTTTCACGCATTCGAGTGCGGCGTCGGTATCAGCGATATTGTTATAAGAGAGCGCTTTACCCTGAACCTGCTGTGCGGTAGCAACAGAGGCTTCTTTTACCTCTTCTTCTATATAGAAGGCAGCCTGCTGGTGGCTGTTCTCGCCGTAGCGCATGTCCTGCTTCTTAATGAAGTTCAGATTCAGGGTACGCGGGAAGCGGCCTGCCGCTTCTTTGCTTTCACCGTGATAGGCTGGCACCATGCTGCCGAAGTAGTTGGCAATCATGCTGTCGTAAGCGGCGGTGTGTTCAAAGGCTTTAATGGCGAGATCGAAACGGGTGTCGAGGGTCAGAGAACCCTCATTGGCATCCATCTCGTTAATAATGGCGCTGTAGTCGCTGCTCTTCACCACGATAGCCACATCTTTATGGTTCTTCGCCGCAGAGCGCACCATGGTCGGGCCGCCGATATCGATATTCTCCACCGCATCTTCCAGCGAGCAGCCTTCGCGAGCCACGGTCTGGGCGAACGGATACAGGTTTACAACCACCATATCGATTGGCGCGATACCGTGCTGTTCCATAATGCCGTCATCCTGGCCGCGACGGCCGAGAATACCGCCGTGTACTTTCGGATGCAGGGTTTTTACGCGTCCATCCATCATTTCCGGGAAACCGGTGTAATCGGAAACTTCGGTCACCGGCAGACCTTTTTCTGCTAACAGGCGGGCAGTACCCCCCGTAGACAGTAGCTCCACACCGCGTGCAGAAAGTGCCTGGGCGAATTCGACGATACCGGCCTTGTCAGAAACACTGAGCAGAGCGCGGCGGACTGGACGACGTTGTTGCATGGTAAATCCCCTGGATTTGACTATAACAGAGAGCGTTAGCTGAGTTTTTCGTAAAAAACTCAGCTAACGCCCCTTACGGGGCATCTTTATTTTGCGGGGGCATTGTAACGAAAACGTTTGCGCAACGCTCGCGAATTTTTCTTTTTCGATTCGGCCACTGATTTTCCTTCTATTATCGATCCCTTGCCGCAGGAAGGATCCGGCAAACGATCCCTGAAATTGTGGATAACTCTGTGTGTAAAAAGGTATAAGGCGGGGTTTTGCTGGGGAATGCAGCAGTCAGTCATTTTTCTGCAATTTTTCTATTGCGGATGCTCGGGAACTCCCTATAATGCGCCTCCATCGACACGGCGGATGTGAATCACTTCACACAAACAGCCGGGCCGGTTGAAGAGAAAAATCCTGAAATTCAGGGTTGACTCTGAAAGAGGAAAGCGTAATATACGCCACCTCGCGACAGAGCGCTGAAGCGCGTCGCAACTGCTCTTTAACAATTTATCAGACAATCTGTGTGGGCACTCAAAGTGACATGGATTCTTAATGTCTTCGGACAATAAATGAATACCAAGTCTCTGGAGTGAACACGTAATTCATTACGAAGTTTAATTCTACGAGCATCAAACTTAAATTGAAGAGTTTGATCATGGCTC
>NZ_PQMB01000004.1 GCF_002918555.1 Citrobacter amalonaticus | reverse complement strand
TGGAAGGCGGGCCGAACCTGAGCTACGCGAAGGGCAGCCGCACGGCGTCCCTGCAGGGTGCAGCGGGTCAGCGTTTCGGCGTTGACGACGGTCAGAAAGGCGGCAGCGTGAACGGCATGGCGCAGGCCGGGGTGAGCTACAGTTCAGACAACACCCGGATGGGGGTGGATGCGTACAGCTGGAAAGAAGACGGCATCAGCGACAAGGGCTTTATGCTGAACGTTAAACACCATTTCTGATAACAGCCAGAGTGGGTAAAAGCAGAACCGCCGGAGTGATTTCCGGCGGTTTTTTTACGCTTAACGACGAACGGCAATCGCTTCGATCTCGATTTTCACATCCTTCGGCAAACGGGCAACTTCCACGCAGGAGCGCGCCGGGAAGGTCGCGTTGTGCTCGGTGAAGAAGGCTTCGTAAGTGGCGTTGACGGTGGCGAAATCATTCAGATCTTTAACGAACACAGTCGTTTTCACGATGTCGCCCACTTTCAGGCCAGCCGCTTCCACGATAGCTTTCACATTTTCCAGCGACTGACGCGCCTGAGCGGACACGTCTTCCGGTACGCTGCCGGTTTTGGGATCAACCGGGATCTGACCGGAAGTGATGATCATGCTGCCCAGATCTACGCCCTGAACGTATGGACCGATAGCAGCAGGTGCATTTTCCGTCGCGATAATTTTGCTCATGATTTCTCCTGAATAACAGTGGTAATAGAATTTTCTTCGGCATTATACACGTCATTTTTCACGCTGCCTCTTCGCTGGCTAAACCCTCATACCCAATTAGTTAGCCAGCACCACATTATGCGAAAATTCTTTTTCACAGTATTTACATTTGAGTGCGATGTCATTCGTGCGTTTTTTCACTGCAAAACTGGACGAAACGGGTTCAGCATGGCTGATGCAGTTGCTGTTCGGGCAGACCAGTACGTTGTCGATGCGCTCCGGCAAACTTGGGCGTGATTTCCCTACCACTTCGTAGTTGTCGATCCGGTTCACGGTAGCCTGCGGTGCGTACAGGGAGAGTTGGTTAACCTGTTCGGCGGTCAGGAAGGTATTTTCGATTTTAATCAGGTCCTTGCGCCCCATTTCACCGGAAGGCAGGTTCAGGCCAATGGTGATGCGCTGGTCGGTTTCCGTCAGCTTGAACAGGGTCAGCAATTTAAAGCCAATCTGCGCGGGGATGTGGTCGATTACGGTGCCGCATTTGATCGCTTCAACCTGCAATTTATTGTCGTGTGTCATCTCTTTTCTTCCTTCCTTTACAGTGCCAGATCGTCAGTCAGAACCAGTGCCAGTAACGCCTGGCGAGCGAAAATCCCGTTACCCGCCTGCTGGAAGTACCAGGCGTGCGGCGTTTTATCCACGTCGGTGGCGATTTCATCAATGCGCGGCAGCGGGTGCAGCACCTTCATGTTTTCCCGTGCGCCTGCCAGATCGCTGGCGCGCAGGACAAACTGAGCCTTCACGTTGGCGTATTCCGATGGGTCCAGGCGCTCTTTCTGCACGCGGGTCATATACAGGATATCCACTTCCGCCATCACTTCGTCGATAGCGCTGTGCAGACTCCAGGCAATCCCTTTTTCGTCAAGCATGTCGAGGATGTACTGCGGCATCGCCAGCGCGTCCGGAGCGATAAAGTAGAAGCGGTTGCCGTTAAATTTTGCCAGCGCCTGCGTCAGTGAGTGCACGGTACGGCCATACTTCAGGTCGCCAACCATCGCCACGCGCAAATTCTCCAGTCGGCCCTGCGTCTCCTGAATGGTGAACAGATCCAGCAGCGTCTGAGTGGGATGCTGGTTTGAGCCATCTCCGGCGTTCAGCACCGGCACGTTGCCGGAAAACTCAGTCGCCAGACGCGCTGCGCCCTCCTGAGGATGACGCATCACAATGGCATCCACGTAGGTGCTGATCACCGAAATGGTATCCGCCAGGGTTTCGCCTTTCTTGCCCAGCGAGGTGTTGGCGCTGTCAGAGAAACCGACCACGCTGGCGCCCAGGCGGTGCATTGAGGTCTCGAACGACAGACGGGTACGAGTGGAAGCTTCGAAGAAACAGCTGGCGATCACTTTGTGTTTCAGCAGCTCCGGCTGCGGGTTCGCTTTTAATTTCGCTGCCGTCGCCAGTACCAGATTAAGGTCATCGCGACTAAGGTCGTTTATGGAAATGATGTGTTTTTGATATAGCGGGTTAGCCATGTTTATCTCCTGACGCCTGGGCAAAAAAAAAGCCCCTCAATTGAGGGGCTGTGAATAGGGCATTAACGGAAAGAAAAACGGCAGGCCAGCGTCTGCTTTCAGACGCGGTAAGACAGAATGTCGTACACACTGAACCATACTTCCTCCCGGCAAATTGTCCGCGATTATACTCAGCTCAGCTTTGGGATCAAGCGATTAATGCGGGTTTTATTCATAGCAAACGGTTTTAATGAATATTAATTCATTTTTAGTAAATAATTAATCTGCTTGTGGACCAGGCCCGTGCGCTCAACTACGCGCGGGGCGACCCAGACGATACTGCTACCGGCAATCACCCCCAGAATTTCTGGCAGAGCGTGATAGTCGAGAATTCTGGCGACTGCGCGGCCATATCCGGCGGCGGTGTGGATAAGGATAAATTCGCTATTATGTTCCACGCTGACCACCATTTCCGCAATCGAACGGGCGGCATCCGGCGCGGGGCGCAGCTGTGGATTTACGGAATAAATTTTTTGTCCTTTGGTATTTCTTATTTTTATGACGCCAAGCAACTTGAGCAGGCGTGAGACCGTCGACTGGCTGATGCTTTCGAAACCATGACTTTGCAGGTCGCGACGTATCTCCTCCTGGGACAGGTAACTTTTTTCGCTAATCAGGCGCTGACAAACTGAGAGTTGTAGTTCTTCTTTTTCTGAAGCGGGTTGATAAAATTTCATCATCAGTTATTCCAGTGTAATAAGCCGAAGGTAACAACCAATAGGTTTGTCCAATGTTTCTATTTGTCATAGATAGATGGCGTACTAAGTCAAAGTTCTCCATTTCAATAGGGATGTGCTTGATCGGCTTATTGAAATTTCATCGGAGCGCGCTTCTGCATCCTGATGGATGATATCTTCATGAGAAAATATTCCACTTAGCCGCCGAAGGGAAGGCGGAGTTTTGCCGCTTCGTCTTCCCTGTGTTTGCGTGCGTCAACTGAGCGTGAGCACGCCTGTTGCTAACAAATAGACTGCGTAGATCCCCGCCGCCACCACCATAATAGCCAGAACGATCTCTATTGGATTGAAAAGTCTTCCTTTTTTCTCTTTTCTCGCCCAGATATAAAAAACGATGCCGAGAGCGTAAAGGATCATCGACAGCAGCAAATATTCCATCCCTGCGGCATAGACCAGCCATGCGCCGTAGAGTGTCGCCATTGCGCCGATGAAGATGTCGCGGGCGATGGAACGCTGTTCATCGTTCCTGTAACCGTCCTTTTGCAACGCCACTTTCAGGGCGTATAAGCCGCTGAGGAAATAGGGGATCAGGATCATCGAGGTGGCCAGCAGCAGCAGCGCGAGATACCCCGCCTGTTGGAAATGGGCGATGATGAGAAACAGCTGGGTCAGGCCATTGGTCAGAAGCAGTGCGTTGATCGGCGCTTTATTGGCGTTTTCCTTGCCCAGAAATTTGGGCATGGTGCCGTCTTTACCTGCCATATACGCCGTTTCCGCAGACAGCAGCGTCCAGGCCAGCAGTGCGGCGCCTACGGATACGATCAGGCCGATATTCATCAGGGCTGCGCCCCACGGCCCGACTGCCGCAGCCAGCACGCCGGCGGTAGAAGGGTTCTTCAATTGCGCGAGCTCAGGCTGGGAAAGCACGCCGAGCGACAGAACCGACACGGCGACGAACAGCAGGATCGAGATGAAAAAGCCAATCATCGTGGCCTTACCCACGTCTGATTTTTTCATCGCCCGGCCCGAGTACATGGCGGCGCCTTCAATGCCGATGAACACCCAGGTGGTGACCAACATGATGTTTTTCACCTGGTCCATGACGGATCCGAGATGTTCATTACCCCAAAATTCGATCCGGAAGGTGCGGACCTGAAAGGCGACGCTGACCAGAACGACAAACATGATCAGGGGGACGACTTTGGCGACCGTGCCGATCAGATTAAGCAGCGCCGCGCCCTGTACGCCACGACAGATCAGGAAATGCAGACTCCAGAGCAGGATTGAACCGACGATCAGCGCAGAAAGCGTGGTTCCATCACCGAAGAAACCGAGCGCGCTGAACGAGCCGAGTGCGGAGCAGATGACCACATAGTACGAAACGTTGCCAATCCACGCCGAGATCCAGTAGCCCCAGGCTGAGTTAAAACCGATGTACTCGCCGAAGCCTGCGCGGGCATAGCCATACACGCCGCCTTCTATTTCGCTTTTGCGGTGCGCCAGGGTCTGGAAAACAAAGGCAAGGGTTAACATACCAATGAAGGTAATGCCCCAGCCGATCAAAATCGCGCCAGCGCCTGCTTTCGCGGCCATATTTTGCGGAAGAGAAAATACGCCAGCGGCGATCAGTGCGCTGACCACCAGCGCCGTCAGCGCCGGAAGTTTGAGCTTGCCTTCGGTCTGCGAGGCCGAAGCGTCCACAGCCGGTTTGCTGTTATCAAGAGTAGTCATGAAGAGTGTCCTCACTCTGACAGAGAGTTATTTTTAGAAGTAGCCGTATTGCTTGCCGACGTATTCAGAGGTCATGCACTGCAAGACGCCGCTGTATCCAAGGGAGAAATAGACGATGTCGCCCACCTGATATCCCGAGGCGGCGTGGGTGACGTCCAGGATCAGGTGATCGGAACTGGCGCCGAGCACTTTGACGCCAGGGTCAAATGGCTGGAGTTGAGAGAAGGAAACATCCTGTTCGCCAAGCGCGGCGAGCGCCCGGTGGTGCACGCCAAGATCGTCAAATATCGGCTTTCTTCCCATGGCATCCAGCGCTGTGGAACGTTGCGGAACAGAGGGCTTATCTTTCAGCTCGATGATCTCCACGCCGAGCCTGATGGCATCCTGGCGTGTGTGAGGAATCGGCTCGTCATTCAGGCCGAAGCCCATGATCAGCGAGGCGCCGAGGCGCAGTTGATTAACACCCTCCGGCAGCCCACCGTTAATCAGCAGAAACAGGGCGGAGGAACTGGCGCCTGAAATGGTTCGCAGTTCAATGCCCAGTTCGTTTTCGATGTCGCGAGCCAGATCGACCAACTGCTGCTGGTTTTCGGTTGTGGGTTCAACGCCGCCGTAGCAGGCAAGATTGGCGCCCAGCCCTTCCAGCGTCAGCCCCGGCAACGTGTTATGCACCAGCCGCGCAAGCCGCCGCGTCTCCTGCGGATCCATGCAGCCTTCACGTAGATCGCCCAGGTCATGCATCAGAATGACC
Source organism: Citrobacter amalonaticus (assembly GCF_002918555.1). GTDB lineage: Bacteria > Pseudomonadota > Gammaproteobacteria > Enterobacterales > Enterobacteriaceae > Citrobacter_C > Citrobacter_C amalonaticus_A. The sequence goes on along the minus strand of NZ_PQMB01000004.1, from coordinate 443,672 downwards.
CGGTGCTTTTTGTTCTGCGCCACTGCCGCCGCAGAGAGTGCCTGCAACGTGTGTTCTTCGGAGTTCAGCGAGATATCCGCATAGGCGACAATGTCATGCGCAAGGCTGATTTGCGGCAGACGCAGCAACAGTTTGTCGACGGGCAGGTCGGCGATTTTCTTGAGATTCTGGATACGGGAATCGGCGATCGTGCTGATACCGGCGTCAATCATTGCTCTGGCAACGCTCGCCGCTTCGCAGCTCAGCTTATTAACGCCAACGGGTTCGACACCATGCTGGCGACATAGCGCGATCAGCGTCCGGGTGTTGTCACGAATGACCGAAAGATTAACGAAGAGGCACGGAAAATCCTGGTTTCGCATAATGGGTCTCCTTACGTGAGACGCGGGGCTGACGACGCGCCCGCGCCTGATTCGTCCGGTCCAATTGCTACCGTGAAGAAAGACGCCGTTTCGCACGGCGCTTTCCCTATGGGTTAGTCGCCAAGCGTCGCTACCATGACCGCTTTAATGGTGTGCATGCGGTTTTCCGCTTCGTCGAACACGATGGAGTGCGCGGATTCGAAAACCTCTTCGGTAACTTCCAGCCCTTTCAGGCCGTAAGCGGCTTCGATTTCACGACCTACTTTGGTGTGTTCGTTATGGAAGGCGGGCAGACAGTGCATGAACTTCACATCAGGGTTGCCGGTTGCGTTGATAACCGTCTGGTTGATTTGATAAGGCTTCATCAGGCTGACACGTTCTGCCCACGCTTCTTTTGGCTCGCCCATCGAAACCCAGACGTCGGTGTAGAGGAAATCCACGTCATAAACGCCTTCTTCTACGTCTTCCGTCAGCGTGATGCGCGCCCCGGTAGTGCTGGCGATGGTGCGGCATTCGGCAACCAGCGCCTCATCCGGCCAGAAGGATTTCGGTGCCACCAGGCGGATATCCATTCCCATCTTCGCCGCGCCGACCATCAGCGAGTTACCCATGTTGTTACGGGCATCGCCCAGATAGGCGAAGCTGAGTTCCGGCAGCGTTTTACCCGGAGAGTGCTCCAGCATGGTCATCAGATCCGCGAGGATCTGTGTGGGATGGAATTCGTCGGTCAGGCCGTTCCAGACCGGCACACCTGCGTACTGCCCCAGCTCTTCGACGATCTGTTGGCCAAAGCCCCGGTATTCGATGCCGTCATACATCCGTCCCAGCACGCGGGCGGTATCCTTCATCGACTCTTTGTGACCAATTTGCGAGCCGCTTGGCCCGAGGTAGGTGACCTGTGCCCCCTGGTCGAATGCGCCAACTTCAAAGGCGCAGCGGGTGCGGGTGGAGGTTTTTTCGAAGATCAACGCAATGTTTTTGCCTGACAGCGTTTGTTTTTCGCGTCCGGCTTTCTTCGCGGCTTTCAACTCGATCGCCAGATCGATCAGGTACTGGATTTCCGCCGGGGTGTAATCCAGCAGCTTCAGAAAGTTACGATTTTTCAGTGAAATAGCCATTTATCTATCCTTAAGTCGATGTCGTGCTGGAACCCGCAGGCCTGATGGCGCTGCGCATATCAGGTCTGCAGATACGTGCTAATGGGTTATGCGTCGGTGGTTTCCAGGCGTATCAATGTGCCTTTGTCACCGGCGAGAATGGCCGGGCCGTCGGCCAGTGAACCGATACCGGCAATTCCGCGGCAGCGGCTGACAAACTCAGCGCAGGCGGTGACTTTTGGCCCCATCGAACCGGCATCGAATTGCATTTCGCTGAGCAGTTCCGGCGTCACCTGCGCCAGCGGGCGCTGCGTGGGTTTGCCCCAGTCGAGATACACCGCGTCGGCATCGGTGAGGATCAGCAGCGCATCGGCGTGGATCTGGCTGGCGAGCAGCGCAGCGGAAAGGTCTTTATCGATAACCGCTTCGATGCCGTGATAGCCGTCCACTTTCTCGACTACCGGAACGCCGCCGCCGCCGTTGCAGATCACCAGGTGATCGCGGGCAATCAGCGCCTGGATCGCATCGCGCTCGACAATGCGTTTTGGCTGCGGTGAAGGAACCACGCGGCGGAAAGCCTTGCCGTCGGCTTTGAAAATCCACCCTTTTTCTGCTTCTAACGCTCTGGACTGGGCTTCGTCGTAAATCGGTCCGATGTATTTGGTGGGGTTGCGGAATGCCGGATCGTTGGCATCGACCTCAACCTGAGTGAGCAGTACGCTGATTTCCCGCTGCGGGAGCTGGTTTTTTAGCGCCTGTTGCAACATGTAGCCGATCATTCCCTGACTTTCCGCGCCAAGAATGTCGAGGGGATAAGGCGTGACGCGGTCATAAGCACTGTTTTGCAGCGCCAGCAGGCCAACCTGCGGACCGTTGCCATGTACCAGCACAACCCGCCACTGTTGGGTGAGCTGTGCTATGGTTTTCGCCGCTAACTCGATGTTTTTGCGTTGAATATCTGCTTCCAGTGGCTCGCCGCGTTTGAGCAGCGCATTGCCGCCCAGCGCGACAACCAGGGTCGGTTTGTTTTCCATGTCCGTTCCTTAAATTCCATCACGTTCCAGGGGGCAACTCATGCAGCGCGCGCCACCGCGCCCGCGTCCCAGCTCGTCGCCAGGAATGGGCAGAACGGTGATGCCGGCCTTGTCGTATTTTTCGTTGGTCCAGATGTTGCGCTCATAGCCGACCACCACGCCGGGACGAAGGGTGAGGACGTTGTTCGCGTCATTCCACTGCTCGCGTTCGGCCTCAAAGGCGTCGCCGCCGGTGGTGATTAAGCGCACCTGATCGATGCCGAGCGCTTTCTCAATGGCGTGAACCAGGGTGTTCTCCTGGGTACGCTTCAGTCCGCCGCGCCCGTCCGGAGTGATGGTCCAGCACTGGACATCCGGACGAACCACTTCCGGGTAGACGGAGAAGGTGTCGATGTCGATATGGGTCATCACGGTATCGAGGTGCATGCAGGAGCGGTGTTTGGGCAGTTCAACGGCAATAACGCGCTCAGCCTGGCGATGCTTAAACAGCGACTGGGCTAGGAACTCGATCCCCTGCGGCGTGGTGCGTTCGGACATGCCGATCAGCACCGCCCCGCGTCCAATCACCAGCACGTCACCACCTTCTAATGTGGCGTGGTCATAATTGATATTTTCGTCGCCGAAATACTTAATAAATTCACCGTCGGCAAATTGCGGATGCCAGCGATAAATAGCACGCAGATTATTGGTTTCGCGCTGGCGGGCAGATTTAGCCATTGGGTTAATAGAGACGCCGTTATATATCCAGCAGGAGGTGTCTCGGGTAAATAAATGGTTGGGTAATGGCTTCATAATAAAGTCATTAACATCATGAGTATCAACCACCATATTTTTAATCGAGGCGGGAATTTCGCCGTAGGTCAGGCCGCCGCTTAAATGACGCGCCAGTTCCCGGTGTGACATATCCGCAAGCCAGGCGCGGACATCGGTAGCAAAGATTGGACCCAGTCGATAATCAGAGATTTGTGTTTCCAGCAGCCAGCTTTTGGCTTCAGAAATATCGAGGGTTTGTGTCAATAAATCAGTGAGTAACAGTACTTCTATACCCTGCTGGCGGAGCGTGTTGGCAAAAATGTCATGCTCTTCACCCGCTCGCTCAACTGACAGGACGTCATCAAACAGCAGCTCCTGGCAGTTCGATGGCGTGAGGCGTTTCAGACTGAGATTAGGGCGATGCAGCATCACGCTGCGCAATTGACCGATTTCAGAACCAACATAATGTTTTTCCATTACGATACCTTTCACTCTATTTTCAGGAATAAAAAGGAGAGGGCTGCAAATAATTAATGAGTTTGCAGTCATTACTGTTCAGCTAATTTCTGAGAGGCATCATTGAATTTAATTTACGAAGGTAATGTGATGTATTTCACATCAAAAGGGATGTTTGATTTTTCTTATTTAATATATGACGTGGGTCTGAGAAATTAAAAAAACAAATGTTCGTAAACTGAATTACTACGCATTTATTTGGCGGGTTATTCTTCTGTGTTAATTGTTTGTATGTTTTTACAAATAATGACCAAATCCTAACTTATTGATTTTTATGTTTTTTATGTATTGGCGAGCATAATTATGCGTAATGCGGATGACATTATTTTCGCTATAAACTAAATTTCAAAATAACTATAGCGATAAGCACTGATTATGCAGGGGGAGTGAATTGTGATCGATCCAAGGTTTTTCTGGTAACCCTTTTTATAACAATAAGTTGAATTTATGGGAAAAAAAGTGATTTCAGAAGTTATGCAGAAAAAATGCATAAAACGCTACTATGAATTAACAGACAGTCAACAACTCCAGCGATAAACATGCGCTGACGCAAAACATGAAGAGATAGCGGTGGTATGGCATTCGATTTTTTCGTATAACAAGTAAATTGAAACGATGTTTTATTGGGGGTTAAGATGATCACAGGCAATATCCACAATCTGCAATCCTGGCTGCCGGAAGAGTTACGCCAGGCAATCGAGCATATCAAAGCGCATGTCACGGATGAAACCGCCAAAGGTAAACATGACATTGATGGTGACCGGTTGTTTTATCTGATTTCAGAAGATATGACCGAACCTTTTGAAAAGCGTCGTGCGGAGTATCACGCTCGCTACCTGGACATTCAGATTGTCTTAAAGGGCCAGGAGGGAATGACTTTCAGCACCCAACCAGCGGGCGCGCCTGAAACCGACTGGCTGGCTGACAAAGACATCGCGTTTTTGCCTGAAGGGACAGAAGAAAAAACGGTGATCCTCAATGAAGGTGACTTTGTGGTCTTTTATCCAGGCGAAGTGCATAAACCTCTGTGCGCGGTCGGTGCGCCGGCGCAGGTGCGTAAAGCGGTGGTGAAGCTGCTGGTAGCATAAAAAAGAAAAGGCCGGGTTCGGCCTTTTCTTTTTCCGGGGACTTATTTCGCTAACGTCGCGACCATCACCGCTTTGATGGTATGCATCCGGTTTTCTGCCTGATCGAAGACGATACTGGCCGGAGATTCAAATACCTCATCGGTCACCTCCATCCCGCCGTGTAAGCCGAATTCAGCCGCCATTTGTTTGCCAAGTGTGGTCTGGTCGTCATGGAACGCCGGCAGACAGTGCAGGAATTTCACCTGTGGATTGCCGGTCAGCTGCATCATTTTGCTGTTCACCTGATAGTCGCGCAGCAGCGCAATACGTTCCGCCCACTTCTCTTTCGGTTCGCCCATCGACACCCAGACGTCGGTATAGATAAAGTCAGCGCCCTGTACGCCAGCCGCAATATCCTCAGTCAGCGTAATGTTGCCGCCATTTTTCTTCGCCATTGCGCCGCATTCTGCAACCAGAGACTCCTGGGGCCAGCATGCTTTTGGCGCCACCAGGCGCAGATCCAGCCCGGTTAACGCTGCCGCTTCCAGCATGGAGTTACCCATGTTGTTACGCGCATCGCCAGCGTAAACCAGCGTCATTTCGTTAAACGCTTTACCCGGCAGGTGTTCATGCATTGTCAGCAGGTCTGCCAACAGCTGCGTGGGGTGGAACTCGTCGGTTAAACCATTCCATACCGGTACGCCGGAATATTCCGCCAGCGTTTCCACCACTTCCTGGCCGTAGCCGCGATATTGAATACCGTCATACATCCGTCCGAGTACGCGGGCGGTGTCCTTAATTGACTCTTTATGCCCAATCTGGCTGCCGCTGGATCCGAGATAAGTAACGCGAGCGCCCTGGTCGTAAGCGGCAACTTCGAAAGAGCATCGGGTACGGGTCGAGTCTTTTTCGAAGATGAGCGCGATATTTTTGCCAGTAAGCTTTTGTTCTTCTTTGCCATTTTTCTTATCAGCTTTTAGTTTTTCGGCAAGCTGTAGTAGCGCGGTGAGTTCAGCAGAGGTGAAATCGAGTAACTTCAAGAAGTGCTTCTGATAAAAACCTGACATAGTTCCCTCCCATGGCTTAGGCCATTTATTGAATTAAAATTCAATTTATATGGATGATTATTCATTTGCAACCCCGTATAACAAATCTTTCTTACAAAGGTGGAGGCAATGACGGCGGTATGTGACAATAAGAGTATCGGCAGGACATTATGAGGAATGAGCTATGGCAAACCCGGAACTACTGGAAGAGCAGCGTGAAGAGACGCGCCTGATTATTGACGAATTGCTGGAAGATGGCAGCGACCCGGACGCGCTGTACACCATTGAACACCATCTTTCCGCAGATGATTTCGAGACGCTGGAGAAAGCGGCGGTAGAAGCCTTCAGGCTGGGCTATGAGGTGACCGAGCCGGAGGAGCTGGAAGTGGAAGAGGGTGACACGGTGATTTGCTGTGACATCCTTAGCGAATGCGCGCTGAACGCAGAACTTATCGACGTGCAGGTTGAGCAACTGATGAACCTGGCTGAGAAGTACGACGTTGAGTACGACGGTTGGGGCACCTACTTTGAAGATCCGAATGGCGAAGAAGGTGATGACGGCGACGATGAAGATTACGTCGACGATGACGACGACGGTGTGCGTCACTAAGAACCTGGCTCATCAGGCTATTTTGCCCAGGTTCTGAGCGTCAGATGTTACCCGGAGCGGCGCTGGCTGCCGCTCCGGATTCCTTATGGATTATTCGTCTGTTGGTAGCGCCTGAGATGCAGTAAGAAGGCTTACAGGGGTTTGAGCATTCGTACTTCGCAATCGACATGCCCGGTGCAGCCCAGCGGCTCGCTGATATGCTCAAACCCTAAATGTTCATACAGGCCGATGGCCTCGCGTAAAAAGGCGGTCGTCTCCAGATAGCAGCGTTTAAAGCCCTGCTCGCGGGCGTGATCCAGTGCCATCAGCGCCAGCTTCTTCGCCATTCCCTGCCCACGTGCAGCAGGTAAAAAGTACATTTTTTGTAGCTCGCAAATGTCCGGTTCGCTACATGTTAAAGGGGCAATTCCGCCGCCCCCCACGACTTCGCCATTGTGTTCAACCACCCAGTAGGCGTGTCCTGGCTGAGAATAGAGTTGGTACAACTCATCCAGATTCGGGTCGGCAACGGTGTAGCCTTTATCTGCGGTAAGCCCGTATTCTGCGGAAACCTGGCGGATAACCGTAGCGATAGCAGGATTATCCTGTGCTGAAAGAGGACGGAGGGTGAGCGCCGGGTGCGTCTGATTATTCATATTGTCGTTTAATTAAATATAAAAATATATAACTGCAATTGATATCATTCTCTTTGAATACATGCAAGAGGTACGTCAAAAAACAAGCGTTTATTCATGGGCAAGTTATTCTGCTGTTGCTAATAAGTATGTTTTTATTATTTATGAGATTTATACTCTTCATATTTCAAATTGCAGATGCGTCGCCGCGTTACCCGGCCTTCGGGGCCAGCGCAAGCGCTGTTCAAAACGACGACGCGTTTTGTCCTGCAACTCGAATTATTTAGAGTATATATTGAGGAAATAAAAGAATTGTTATGGATTCGGTGGTAAAAACGAGCCGTGGTCCCGTTGGCTGTTTAACTTTCATGGTCGTGCCGGGGCATACTTTATTCTCTGCCTGACTAATTTGATGCTGTGTATTATTACCTTCGGGATATATATCGCCGTGGGCGATGGTGCGCAGTCGGCGCTATATTTATGAAAATATGGCGTTGAGCGGCGTCCGCTTGGCTATCATACGCGGGGGCTGGCGATTTTCCTGAGCTGATATTATTATTCTTGTTTGCTATGGTATTCCCCATTCTGATGGTCAAAAACATAAAATATAATGCCATGAGGACCAGGCTGAATAATATGCGCTTTAACTTTCATTATTCACCCGTACAGGTATGGTGGGTGATGGCGGGATTGCCCGTTGTATCTGATACAAAAAGGCCGGAGTATGCTCCGGCCTTAATTCTTTCTCGCAAGGATTACAGTGCGGCGATAACCGCCTGCTGCTCAATCAGCTTCGCTTTTGCTTCGGCGTAGCCTTCCAGCTTCTCACGCTCTTTGGCGATAACCGCTTCCGGGGCGCGCGCCACAAAACCTTCATTCGCCAGCTTGCCTTCGATACGGCCAATTTCCGCTTCGACTTTCGCCACTTCCTTCGCCAGACGCGCCAGCTCGGCCTCTTTGTCGATAAGACCCGCCATCGGGATCAGCAGTTCGGCGCCGTCGATGATTTTGGTCACGGAAACCGGACCTTTGTCATCGGCTGGCAGCACGGTGATGCTCTCCAGACGTGCCAGGTTCAGCAGGAAGCTGCGGTTGTCGTTCACACGACGAATCGCGTCGGGACTGCACCCACGAAGCAGCAGTTCGAGCGGTTTGCCTGGAGCGATGTTCATTTCCGCACGGATATTACGTACGGCAACGATCGCCTGCTTCAGCCATTCGGTGTCAGCCAGTGCCGCTTCATCAACCTGAGAGGCATCATACTGCGGGAACGGTTGCAGCATGATGGTGTCGGCGGTAATACCGCAAATTACCTTCACGCGCTGCCAGATGGTTTCGGTGATGAACGGGATGATCGGATGAGCCAGGCGCAGCAGACCTTCCAGCACGGTGACCAGCGTATGGCGGGTGCCGCGCAGTTCAGACCCGGAGCCGCCGTTCATGACCGGCTTGGTCAGTTCCAGATACCAGTCGCAGAACTGGTTCCAGGTGAACTCGTACAGAATGCCTGCCGCGATATCAAAGCGGAAGTTATCCAGCGCTTCGCGGTACGCTTTGGTGGTCTGGTTGAACTCTGCCAGAATCCAGCGATCCGCCAGCGACAGCGTCATTTCGCCGCCGTTAAAGCCGCAGTCATTTCCTTCCGTGTTCATCAGCACAAAGCGGCTGGCGTTCCACAGCTTGTTGCAGAAGTTACGGTAACCTTCCAGACGCTTCATATCCCAGTTGATGTCGCGGCCGGTAGAGGCCAGCGCCGCCAGGGTGAAACGCAGGGCGTCGGTGCCGTGCGGCTCAATGCCTTCCGGGAACTGTTTCTCGGTGCGTTTGGCGATTTTCTCTGCCAGCTGCGGCTGCATCATGTTGCCGGTGCGTTTTTCCAGCAGATCCGGCAGGGAGATGCCGTCGACCATATCCAGCGGATCGATAACGTTCCCCTTGGATTTGGACATCTTCTGGCCTTCGTCGTCGCGGATCAGGCCGGTCATGTAGACGGTCTTAAACGGCACCTGCGGCTTGCCGTTTTCATCTTTGATGAAGTGCATGGTCATCATGATCATGCGGGCAATCCAGAAGAAGATGATGTCGAAACCGGAAACCATCACGCTGGTTGGATGGAACTGACGCAGGGCGTCGGTGTTTTCCGGCCAGCCCAGGGTGGAGAAGGTCCACAGCGCAGAGGAGAACCAGGTATCGAGAACGTCTTCGTCCTGGCGCAGCGCAACGTCGGCCCCCAGGTTGTTCTCCTGACGCACTTCGTCTTCAGTACGACCAACATAGACGTTGCCGTCGTTGTCATACCATGCGGGGATACGGTGACCCCACCACAGCTGACGGGAGATACACCAGTCCTGAATATCGCGCATCCAGGAGAAGTACATGTTTTCATACTGCTTCGGTACGAACTGAATGTCGCCGTTCTCAACCGCTTCTACAGCCGGTTTCGCCAGCACGTCGGCACGGACGTACCACTGGTCGGTCAGCATCGGTTCGATCACCACGCCGCCACGGTCGCCGTACGGCACGGTCAGGTCGTGGGGTTTGATCTCTTCCAGCAGGCCCAACGCATCAACGGCGGCAACCACCGCTTTACGCGCGGCAAAGCGCTCCAGTTTCTGGAACTGCGCCGGGATCTCATTGGAATAGACGTCAGATTCTTCGCCTTTGGTGTCGTAGACTTCGGCGGTTTCACGGATATCGCCGTCAAAGGTCAGAATGTTGATCATCGGCAGGCCGTGACGCTTACCGACTTCATAGTCGTTAAAGTCGTGCGCCGGGGTGATCTTCACGCAGCCGGTGCCTTTTTCCATGTCGGCGTGCTCGTCGCCCACGATCGGAATGCGGCGGTTAACCAGCGGCAGAATGACGAATTTGCCGATCAAATCTTTATAACGCGGATCTTCCGGGTTGACGGCCACACCGGTATCGCCCAGTACGGTTTCCGGACGGGTCGTTGCCACAACCAGGTAATCTTTACCGTCTGCGGTTTTCGCACCGTCGGCAAGCGGATAGCGGATGTGCCACATGGAGCCTTTAGACTCGCGGTTCTCCACTTCCAGATCGGAGATGGCGGTGCGCAGTTTCGGGTCCCAGTTTACCAGGCGCTTGCCGCGGTAAATCAGGTCTTCTTTGTACAGACGGACAAACACTTCTTTCACGGCATTGGAAAGACCTTCGTCCATGGTGAAGCGCTCGCGCTCCCAGTCAACGGAGTTACCGAGACGGCGCATCTGACGGGTAATGGTACCGCCGGATTCCGCTTTCCACTGCCAGATTTTGTCGATGAATGCATCGCGACCATAGTCGTGACGGGTTTTACCTTCTTCGGCGGCAATTTTGCGCTCAACCACCATCTGGGTTGCGATCCCGGCGTGGTCGGTACCGACCTGCCACAGGGTATTTTTACCCTGCATACGCTGATAGCGGATCAGGGTATCCATGATGGTTTGCTGGAAAGCATGACCCATATGCAAACTGCCGGTGACGTTCGGCGGTGGGATCATGATGCAAAAGGACTCTTTGCTTTCATCGCCGTTAGGCTTGAAATAGCCCTGCTTTTCCCAGTGCTCGTAAAGCGGCTGTTCGATATCTTGGGGGTTGTATGTCTTTTCCATTATTTCCAGGTTGCCGTATTCAGGTTAAAACCAGCCACGCGGTAGGCTTTATAGCGTTCGCGTGCCGATTGTTTCAGAGAATCTTCGTAAGGGACAAAGTCTATCACTTCTGTGAAAGCGGTGGCAAAATCTGCAAACCCGACGCGCAGACTGATGAGCAGATCGCGCGGGCTGCTGTTGCGTTTTTCCGGCCAGGCGATCTCTACCGGCGCGCCGCCGCGCGGACCTTCTCCTGCCAGATTATGCGGGACAAAACTCTCTGCCGGTCTTGCCCACAGCGCTTCATCCAGGCGGATGGCCTGTTTTTCGTTTTCACAGGCAATTAATACGCGTTTGCCGCTGCGCCAACGTTCTGCGGCAATTTCACACACCAGTTGTTCTACGGCGCTGAGGCCATCAACGATGTTGTCATTGTCCAGAATATAAAAGGTTGCATTCTTCATATCTCTACCCGTCGTCTTTCACGTTGCCTCTTTGTTGGCTGCCTTCACCCACCCCAGTCACATAGTAAACTATGCTCCTGGGGATGTGTTCAGTTGCCGCCGCGATGCAACTCGAAATCCATAGGGTACAGAATTCTAATTGCCTGAGCCTGTCGGCCGGATAGCCGCGTAAACGTCGCTATCCGGCAATCAAACAACGTTACTCTTCGCCGTTAAATCCGGCGCGATTGAGCAGGAACTGTGACAGCAAGGCCACCGGACGACCGGTTGCGCCTTTCGCTTTCCCGGAACGCCATGCGGTACCGGCGATATCCAGATGCGCCCAGTTGTATTTGCGGGTAAAGCGCGACAGGAAGCAGCCTGCGGTGATGGCACCGCCAGGACGTCCTCCGATGTTCGCCATATCAGCAAAGTTGGACTCCAGCTGTTCCTGATACTCATCGCCCAGCGGCAGACGCCATGCGCGATCGCCAGCCTGCTCGGAGGCACCGATCAGCTCATGTGCCAGCGGGTTATGGTTCGACATCAGACCGGTGATGTGGTGGCCCAGGGCAATCACGCAGGCACCAGTGAGGGTCGCAACGTCAATCACCGCTTCCGGTTCAAAACGCTCAACGTAGGTTAACACGTCGCACAGTACCAGACGGCCTTCGGCATCGGTGTTCAGCACCTCAACGGTCTGACCGGACATGGTGGTCAGCACGTCACCCGGACGATAGGCCCGGCCGCCAGGCATGTTTTCACAGCCAGCCAGCACACCGATAACGTTAATCGGCAGCTGTAGCTCCGCAACCATCCGCATTACGCCGTAAACTGCCGCCGCGCCGCACATGTCGTATTTCATCTCGTCCATGCCTTCGGCAGGCTTGATGGAGATACCTCCGGAGTCAAAGGTCAGCCCTTTGCCCACCAGCACCACTGGACGCGCGTCTTCGGACGGATTGCCTTTATATTCGATCACCGACATCAGCGACTCGTTTTGTGAGCCGTGACCGACCGCCAGGTAGGAGTGCATCCCCAGCTCTTTCATCTGCTGTTCGCCGATGACGCGGGTGATGACGTTTTTGCTATAGCTGTCGGCCAGCTGGCGAGCCTGAGAGGCCAGATAGGCGGCATTACAGATATTCGGCGGCATATTGCCAAGGTCTTTTGCCGCTTTAATCCCGGCGGCAATGGCCAGACCGTGCTGGATGGCGCGCTCGCCGCTGGTCAGTTCACGACGGGTCGGTACGTTGAAGACCATTTTACGCAGCGGACGACGCGGTTCGCTTTTGTTGGTCTTCAGTTGATCAAAGCTGTACAGCGTCTCTTTCGCCGTCTCGACAGCCTGACGCACTTTCCAGTAGTTGTTACGGCCTTTTACATGCAGTTCAGTCAGGAAGCAGACGGCTTCCATTGAGCCTGTATCATTCAGAGTATTAATGGTTTTCTGAATGACCTGCTTGTACTGACGCTCATCAAGCTCGCGCTCTTTACCACAGCCAATGAGGAGGATTCGCTCGGAAAGAACGTTAGGAACGTGGTGCAGCAACAGCGTCTGCCCCGGTTTTCCTTCCAGTTCGCCACGGCGCAGCAGGGCGCTGATATATCCGTCGCTGATCTTATCGAGCTGTTCTGCAATCGGAGAAAGGCGGCGTGGTTCAAAGACGCCCACGACGATGCAGGCACTCCGCTGTTTCTCCGGGCTACCGCTTTTTACACTAAACTCCATGCACTACGCTCCTGAATCTTAAAGACAACGGCGGCACCTGCAGTTAGAATTGCAAGCTTTCGTAACTCATGTCCGCAGTTGCGATGACTTCGTGTTAATCTTACGTTATTACGGCATTGGCACGTCAGAACGCGTTCTGAAGGGCGAATCCGCTGAGTATAATAATTTTAGCGACGATTTCGACGACTCAAGAGAATAAATGACGTTTAAGCCATGAAACAAGCTAAATTCCTGCAAAAGACGAGTTTTTACGGGCGTATTTAAAGTGATAATCATAAGATATCTGGTGCGGGAGACGCTCAAAAGCCAGCTGGCAATACTCTTCATCTTACTTTTGATCTTCTTTTGTCAAAAGTTGGTGAGGATCCTCGGCGCGGCGGTTGACGGTGATATTCCGGCAAATCTGGTGCTCTCGCTGCTGGGGCTGGGCGTACCGGAAATGGCGCAGCTCATCCTGCCGTTAAGCCTGTTTCTCGGGCTGCTGATGACGCTGGGCAAACTGTATACCGAAAGTGAAATTACGGTCATGCATGCCTGTGGGCTGAGCAAGGCTGTTCTGGTGAAAGCGGCCATGATACTGGCGCTGTTTACCGGTATTGTTGCGGCGGTTAACGTGATGTGGGCGGGGCCATGGTCCTCGAAACATCAGGATGAAGTGCTCGCGGAAGCGAAAGCCAACCCTGGCATGGCGGCACTGGCGCAGGGACAATTCCAGCAGGCAACGAACGGTAGCTCGGTGCTGTTTATTGAAAGCGTTGACGGCAGCAACTTTAATGATGTGTTCCTCGCACAGATTCGCCCGAAAGGCAGCGCACGTCCTTCCGTGGTGGTAGCCGATTCCGGACATTTAAACCAATTACGCGACGGCTCTCAGGTGGTCACCCTGAACAAGGGGACACGTTTTGAAGGGACTGCGCTGCTGCGCGATTTCCGTATTACCGATTTTGAGAACTATCAGGCGATTATCGGGCACCAGGCGGTAGCGCTGGACCCGAATGACACCGACCAGATGGACATGCGCACGCTGTGGTCAACAGACACCGATCGCGCACGTGCGGAGCTGCACTGGCGTATCACGCTGGTATTCACCGTATTTATGATGGCGCTGATGGTTGTGCCGCTGAGCGTGGTAAACCCTCGTCAGGGACGCGTGTTGTCAATGCTGCCAGCGATGCTGCTGTATCTGATGTTCTTCCTCATCCAGACCTCCCTGAAATCGAACGGCGGTAAGGGTAAGCTGGATCCGGTTATCTGGATGTGGGTAGTTAACCTGCTGTATCTGGCGCTGGCGATTGCTCTGAACCTGTGGGATACGGTGCCGGTACGCCGCCTGCGCGCCCGTTTTATGCGTAAAGGAGCGGTGTGATGCAGCCATTTGGTGTACTTGACCGCTATATCGGTAAAACCATTTTTACCACCATCATGATGACTCTGTTCATGCTGGTGTCGCTCTCCGGGATCATCAAGTTTGTTGACCAGCTGAAAAAAGCCGGGCAGGGGAACTACGATGCGATGGGCGCAGGGATGTATACCCTGCTTAGCGTGCCAAAAGATGTGCAGATTTTCTTCCCAATGGCGGCGCTGCTTGGGGCGCTGCTGGGGCTGGGGATGCTGGCGCAGCGCAGCGAGCTGGTGGTCATGCAGGCATCCGGCTTTACCCGGATGCAGGTGGCGCTCTCGGTTATGAAAACCGCGATCCCGCTGGTGCTGCTGACAATGGCTATTGGCGAATGGGTGGCTCCGCAGGGCGAGCAGATGGCACGTAACTATCGTGCGCAGGCGATGTACGGCGGCTCGTTGCTCTCCACCCAGCAAGGTTTGTGGGCGAAAGATGGCGACAGCTTTGTCTATATCGAACGCGTGAAGGGTGATGAGGAGCTGGCGGGGATAAGCATTTATGCTTTTAACGACCAGCGCCGTTTACAGTCTGTGCGCTATGCCGCCTCCGCGAAGTTCGATCCGGAACATAAGATCTGGCGTCTGTCGCAGGTGGATGAGTCTGACCTGAAAGATCCAAAGCAAATCACCGGTTCACAAACCGTGAGTGGGACGTGGAAAACCAACCTCACGCCGGACAAGCTGGGCGTGGTGGCGCTGGATCCGGATGCGCTCTCCATTAGCGGTTTGCATAACTACGTGAAGTATCTGAAGTCGAGCGGCCAGGACGCCGGGCGTTACCAGCTCAACATGTGGAGCAAAATCTTCCAGCCGCTTTCTGTGGCGGTCATGATGCTGATGGCGCTGTCGTTTATCTTTGGTCCGCTGCGTAGCGTAGCGATGGGCGTGCGTGTGGTCACCGGTATCAGCTTCGGCTTTGTGTTCTACGTTCTGGACCAGATCTTCGGTCCGCTGACGCTGGTTTATGGCATTCCACCGATTATCGGCGCGCTGCTGCCAAGCGCTTCGTTCTTCCTGATCAGTCTCTGGCTGATGATGCGGAAGGCGTAAATTGTTGGTCGGATAGCGGCACCGCGCCGCAGGCCGGATAAGGCGTTTCTCCGCCATCCGGCAAGGTAAAGCGCAGTGCCTGATGGCGCTGCGCTTATCAGGTCTGTGCTGGCGTTAGCGTTTTCTGCCCCCCATCAGGCTACCCAACATCCCCCGGATAATCTGGTTCGTCACCTGACGCGCTGCGCTTTTCGCAACGCTCTGCACCACGCCATCGCGCTTGCCGCCGCGCGGCCCGGTACTGCCAAACAGAATATCCTTCAGTCCGCCAAGAATGCCGTCGTCAACGGCGACTTCTTTACCTTTTACCTCGGGATTATTTTGTTGATCGGTGGCGGCCTGAACGCCTTTTTGCAGCATCTCCCAGGCCGATTCACGGTCGACGGCGTCTTCATATTTGCCGTACAGCGGGGAGTGGTTGATAAGCCCGTTGCGCTCATCATCCGTCACCGGTCCCATGCGTGAGCACGGCGCAATGACCATTGCCCGCTCAACCACCGACGGGCTGCCTTTGGCATCCAGAAACGAGATCAGTGCTTCACCGGTCCCCAGTTCCTGGATCGCTTTCTCTGTATCAAACGCCGGATTGGCGCGCATGGTTTGCGCTGCCGTTTTCACCGCCTTCTGATCTTTCGGCGTGAAGGCGCGCAGGGCGTGCTGCACGCGGTTACCCAACTGACCGAGCACGTTGTCCGGAATATCAGACGGATTCTGCGAGACAAACCAGACGCCGACCCCTTTTGAGCGGATCAGGCGGATGACCTGCTCGATTTTATCCAGCAGCACCTGCGGGGCGTCGTTGAACAACAGATGCGCCTCGTCGAAGAAGAAGACCAGTTTGGGTTTTTCCAGATCGCCCGCTTCCGGCAGCTGTTCATAAAGCTCAGAGAGCATCCATAGCAGGCTGGCGGCGTACAGTTTTGGCATCTGGTAGAGTTTTTCCGCGCTGAGGATATTGATGATCCCTCTGCCGTTAGCATCGGTGCGCATCCAGTCTTTAATCTCAAGCATCGGTTCGCCAAAGAAGTGCGTGGCGCCTTGTTGTTCAAGCGTGAGCAGCCCGCGCTGGATCGCCCCAACCGAGGCGCTACTGATATTGCCGTACTGATTCTGGAAAGATTTAGCGTTATCGCCGATATACTGGGTGATTGCCCGCAGGTCTTTGAAATCCAGCAGCAACAGGCCCTGGTCATCGGCAATGCGGAAGATAATATTCAGCACGCCGGACTGCACTTCATTCAGGTTCAGCAGACGCGCGAGCAGCAGCGGCCCGAGGTCCGAGACGGTGGCCCGCACCGGATGACCTTTCTCGCCGAAGATATCCCACAATATCACCGGGCTGGCATGTGGCTGCCAGTCGTTGACGCCGATATTTTTCAGTCGGGTAAGCAGCTTTTCGGAGCCTGCGCCTTCCTGCGCCACGCCAGTTAAGTCACCTTTCACATCCGCCATAAATACCGGGACGCCGATTTCCGACAGTGATTCCGCCAGTTTTTGCAGGGTGACGGTTTTACCGGTCCCGGTCGCGCCGGTAATCAGGCCGTGACGGTTTGCCATGCCCGGCAGCAGGAACAGTTCTGTATCCAGCGTGCGGGCAATTAACAGGGGTGAGCTCATGAAATTTCCTCCATTTATCCTGCGTGGAGTATAGGCAATGTCCATGAAAGAAAGTATGTGTCAGGAAGAGAAAATGACGCAGAGCCTGGCAGGACAGGCTCTTAAAGCGTATTGCCGTGGTAAATCTGATACCCTAAATCAATCGTATTGTGGTTATGGTCGTTGTTCTTGATTTTGCTCAGTAACATCTGCGCGGCGGTACGACCGATGTCAAAACGGGGGGTGATCACGCTGGCAAGACTTGGGATCATCTGTCGGCCCATCTCCAGCCCGTGGAATCCGGCAATGGAGATCTGCTCAGGGACAGAGAGGTTACGTTCCCGGCAAAAAAGCAGGGCGCCCATCGCGATATCATCATTAGTGCAAAACACGCCATCCAGATCGGGGTGCTCGCCGAGCGCGTCGCGCATCAGTTGTGTACCCAGATGAATAGAGGAAATGGCTCGTGGATTGACCCGTAAAGGCGTCAGTCCCTGCCGCGTCATCGCATCGCAGTAACCGTGATAACGTTGCTCATCACGGATATCATCTTTTGACCCAAGGTAGAGGACTTTCTGCCGCTGGCGCTTATCCAGCATGGTGCTGACCATATCAAACGCCGCCTGACGATTATCGAATCCTACTTCCATGTCCAGACGATCGCCCTGGATATCCATCAGTTCGATAATCGGAATGGCGGCTGAGCGCAGGAACTTCACCGTTCTGAGGGTGTGGTACTTTTCGGAAAGAATAATGCCGTCGATATTATAGGACAGCAGATTGATGACCGACTCTTCCTCCGATTCGCGATCATAGTTGTAGTTCGCAATCAGCGTCTGGTAGTTATGGCCGGAAGTCACCGATTCAATACCGGCAAGAATATCGGCGAACAACTGGTTCTGAAAAGAGGGGATCAGTACGCCAAGCGTGTAACTTTGCGCATTCAGCAGCATGGCAGGCGCACGGTTTGGGATGTAATTGATCTCCTCCATGATCTGCGCGATACGATCGGCGGTTTCCTTTGCGACCTTTTTCGGCGAACGGATATAGCGGCTCACCGTCATTTTAGTGACGCCCGCGAGCGTGGCGATGTCCTGCAAGGAAATTCTGTGGTTCCTCATTTTGTCTCCAGTGCCGGGGAACGACGACATTGTTCCCCGGTGATAAAACTACCCCTTCGTAACGCCTTAATGGAGAATTGCGTTGAGCGCCAGTACGCCCAGCAGGCCCATAACAGAAATCAGCGTTTCCATGACGGTCCACGTCCGCAACGTTTCACCCACGCTGAGGTTAAAGTAGCCTTTAAACAACCAGAAGCCCGGATCGTTAACGTGTGAGGCGATCACACTGCCAGCGCCGGTTGCCAGGACCATCAGCGCGGGATCGGCGTGGGTGACGTTGATTATCGGCAGTACCACGCCTGCGGTGGTGATCGCCGCGACGGTGGCTGAACCAAGCGCAATGCGCAGTAATGCCGCAACCGTCCAGCACATGAGCAGAGGTGAGAGCGAGGTGCCCGTCATCAGCTGCGAGATATACTGACCCACGCCGCTATCCACCAGAACCTGCTTGAACGCGCCGCCGCCAGCGATAATAAACACAATCATCGCAATGGCGCCGATGGAGTCACCCACGATATCCATGATTTGCTCTATCGTCCGGCCATTACGCCGACCAAGAGTGAAAATGGCCAGCACAATGGCGATAAACAGCGCCACCGCAGGGTTACCGATAAACTCAAAGAACACCCGCACGCTGTTGGTCTTCGGCAGGGTGATTTCGCACACTGCCGCCACCGCCATCAGTATGACCGGGATGACTGCTGCAAAGATACTGTTCCAGAACGACGGCATCTCCTCTTCGGTGAACAGATGCGGATTAAATAATCCTTCCGGCGGCGCTTTTTCGAAACGCGTTAGCAGTTTTGAAAACAGTGGGCCTGCGACGATGACGGTTGGAATCGTTATAATGAACCCATACAGCAGCGTTGTACCGAGATTCGCCTCAAAGATTGTCGCAATGGCGGTCGGACCTGGATGCGGCGGCAGAAAGCAATGAGTGACGGAGAGGGCTGCCACCATGGGGACACCCACGTACAGCAGTGGTAAACCCGAAGACGCCACCACCGTAAACACCAGTGGCAGCAGCAGAACAAAACCCACTTCAAAGAACATTGCCAGACCGACAACCAGCCCGGTGACGACCAGCGCCCACTGCACGTGTTTTTTACCGAAAGTATCGATAAGCGTGGTGGCGATGCGCTGCGCTGCGCCCGTATCGGAAATTAATTTACCCAACATCGCGCCAAAACCGAGGATCATCGCCAGCCCGCCGAGCGTGCCGCCGATCCCGTTTTGAATCGAGTGTAAAACGGCTTGTGCGTCCATCCCTTCGGCAAATCCGACGACCGCCGCGACCAGTACCAGGGCTATAAAGCCGTTGACTTTAAAGCCAATCATCAGGACCAGAAGCAGTGCGACGCCTGCCGCAATTATGATTAATGGCATAATCTTTTCTCTTATATCCCCGTCATACTTCAGGTTGCAGGTGTGTTGGCTACGCTCACTCACCCGAATCACTTACTCAAGTAAGCTCATCGGGTTCATTTACTTGCCGCCGTCCTGCAACTCGAATTATTTAGGGGGGGCCAAAAATGCAGCGCCTGGGCGCTGCGTGATGTTGCGTTGTGTTGTATCAGACGGCGACCAGCATGCCGCCATCGACAAATAGCAAATGGCCGTTAACAAAATCAGACGCTTTGGAAGAGAGGAACACCGCTGCGCCAATCAGTTCCTGCGGATCGCCCCAGCGTGCGGCAGGGGTTCGTTTACACAGCCAGGCGGTGAAGGCTTCATCCTCAACCAGCGCTTTGGTCATCTCTGTTTTAAAGTATCCCGGCGCGATGCCGTTAACCTGGATGTTATGACGCGCTAACTCTACGCACATCCCGCGTGTCAGCATTTTCACCGCACCTTTTGAAGCGGCATACGGGGTGATGGTGTCGCGGCCCAGCTCGCTTTGCATTGAGCAGATGTTGATAACTTTCCCGGCCTGGCGCGCCACCATGCGGCGCGTCACCGCCTGAGACACGAGGAACACGGCGGTCTGGTTTACCGCGATGACATCGTTCCACTCCTGTTCTGGGAATTCGGTAAACGGATGGCGACGCTGGATCCCGGCGTTATTCACCAGCACATCGACAGGACCAATATCTTTTTCTATCTGTTCAACCGCGTCGTCGATTTCCTGTTTGTGGGTTACATTGAAGGGCGCTGCAACGGCGCGGATCCCATCCTGCTGTAGTTTTGTTACCGCTGCTGCTGCGCGTTCTGGCGTAATATCGTTAACGATAATTTGTGCGCCATATTTGCCAAGCCCGGTGGCCAGCAAATAGCCGATCCCCTGGGCGGAGCCGGTGATTAAAATATTTTTACCTTCCAGCGAAAAAAGATCGTTCATGGTGTCCTTCCTTATTTTTCATTCTCAAAAACCAGCTGCACTTTCGCCGCCTGTGTTTTATCGCCCGCGAAGATCAGCGCCTGTTCCAGATCGGTGAACGGATATTCCGCACTCAGCAGTGGCAGGGGATTAATCACGTTATGAGCAAGCCAGGAGACGGCGGTGTTGAATTCGGTGGTAAACCGGAAAGAGCCTTTCAGGGCGATCTCTTTGCCGATTAGCATCATCATCGGGAAATCCGGAACTGCGCCGCCCATTCCAACCTGCACCATCACGCCTTTTGCGCGGGTCACTTCCAGGCAGGTAGTGATGGAAGAGGGGTGGCCCGACACCTCAAAGCTGATATCGAAATAGCCTTTTTCCTCTTTCCAGCTATCCAGCGAGTCATGCTGCGGATTCACCAGAGTATCTGCGCCCATTTGCTGCGCCAGCGACAGTGAACGGGGGCTGATATCCGCACAGACCACTTCCGCAGCGCCCAGGGTTTTTACCGCGCTGACGATCAGACAGCCAATTGGCCCGACCCCGGAGATAAACACCCGTTTACCCTGAAGATCGCCGGCCTCATGGGCTGCATGGATAGCCACCGCCAGCGGTTCGGCAAAGGCCATAACTTTTTCATCCGCCTGTTCCGGATAAGGGACGCACTGGGCAGTATCGACAGTTTTAAACTGGGTAAAACCACCATCAACATGTGGAAAATACATGGCGCTGCCAAAGAAGCGCATTTCAGTACACTGGTTTTCTTCATGCTGAAGACAGTATTTACAGTGGCCGCATGGCTTAGACGGATTAATGGCAACCCGCTGTCCTTCACGTAATGTTTTTGAATCACTATGAACGACTTTACCAATCACTTCATGGCCTAAAATCATCGGCGCTTTTATTGTGAAGTTACCAACTTTTCCCTCCTGATAATAATGCAGGTCGGACCCGCAAATACCGCCTCGTGTTATTTTTACGAGCGTGCCTTTATTATTCCATGCGATATTCTGTTGTGTTACGGCAACAGAATGCTTACCTGCAACAACGCAGGATTGGGTTTTCACTTCCATAAATTCCTCACTGGGGTCTGGTAGTCACCTCAGGTGCATTTAAGCGGTTTTAATTGTTATTATTTGTGATGAAGATCACGCGTGAAAATTGTTACACTACAATGTTACGCATAACGTGATGCGCCTTGTAATTCTTGTTGATGGAAATAAAAAAACGTGAAATTGCTGAATGTGCAGGCGTAGTATCAGATCATGGAATACGACTCAGGGGTATTTAAATGGCCGGGGAAAGCTATATTTTGATGGGCGTTTCGGGAAGTGGTAAATCGTTAATTGGCAATAAAGTTGCCGCGTTATTATCGGCGAAATTCATTGATGGTGACGATCTCCATCCAGCCAAAAACATTGATAAAATGTCTCAGGGGATTCCATTAACCGATGAAGACCGATTGCCGTGGTTAGAACGGTTAAACGATGCGTCCTACAGTCTTTATAAAAAGAATGAAACGGGATTTATTGTTTGCTCATCATTAAAAAAACAGTATCGCGATTTTTTACGTAAAGGCAGCCCCAACGTGCATTTCCTCTGGCTGGATGGTGACTATGACACCATCCAGGCGCGGATGGAGCGCCGGGCTGGGCATTTTATGCCAGTCGGTTTGCTGAAAAGCCAGTTTGATGCGCTGGAATGCCCGAAGTCGGATGAAAAAGATGTCGTGCGTATTGATGCGAACCATGACATTGAGAGCGTGACGGAGCAGTGTCGGCAGGCGGTTTTTGCTTTTCGCCAGGCGCAGGAGAGTCTCAGCGCGTCAGTATGAGCATCGACGCGCTGGGTCAGAAAATCAGAAGTCAGCTTTCAGCACCACGCGATAGCGGGCCTTACCATCGCGAACGTGCCGGATAGCCTCGTTGATTTGCGACATCGGAAAGAGTTCTGTGGTCGGCGCGACTTTACTGCGACCGGCAAATTTCATCAGCTTACGCAGTTCATAAGGCGTACCGGTTGCCGAGCCAGAGATGCTGCGATCCCCGGCGATCAGGGTAAACGCCGGAACCGGAAGCGGCTTCAGTACCGCCCCGACGGTGTGGAAGTTGCCACCATAGGCCAGCGCTTCGAAGTAGGGCTGCCAGTCGAGATCGACATTGACGGTGTTGATAATGAGATCGAACTGGCCTGCCAGCGCTTTCAGTGCCTCTGGATCGCGACTGTTGACGACTTTATCGGCCCCCATCGCCAGTACTTCCTGTTCTTTCGCCGGACTGGAGCTGAACGCGGTAACTTCGCAGCCCATCGCATGCAGCAGCTTGATGGCGATATGGCCCAGTCCACCGATACCGATTACGCCAACGCGGCTGGTGGCGGTGACATGGTGCATCAGCAGCGGTTTGAACACGGTGATACCGCCGCACAGCAGAGGGCCGGCGGATTCGATATCGATGCTTTCCGGAAGCGGGATCACCCACTGCCAGTCTGCACGCAGCTTTTCGGCAAAGCCGCCGCGGTTGAGGATGGTGGGAACGGAGCCTTCCAGACAGTTAATCTGATTGCCACTGATACAGGCATCGCAGTGCCCGCAGCTGCGTGCAGTCCAGCCAATCCCAACGCGCTGACCAACCTTCAGACCTTTATCTTGCGCCGCGCTGCCGAGCGCCGCCACGCGGCCTATTACCTCGTGTCCGGCAACCAGCGGATACTGAGAGAATCCCCATTCATTGTCGATCATCGACAGGTCTGAATGACAAATACCGCAGTAATCCACCTGGACTTCGACATCTTCCGGCTTAAGCTCGCCCGCATCATATTCATAGAGTTCGAGTTCGCTGCCAGCTTCTTTTGCTGCGTAACTTTTTATCATCGCCATCGTGTTTCCCCTCAATGTGGTGTTGAACAGGAAAGTGTAGAGCATGAGATGCTGCGCCGCTTTGCAGAAGAGGGGATAAAGGACGATGAAAACCGTCAGAGAAGGAGTGCTTGTTTTTTCGACACTTAACGAAACTACCGTACGCAACTGCTTGCATGGTGGCGCGTGACAGGTATAATCCACAACGTTTTCCGCATACCTCTTCAGTGCCGAAGTGGCGAAATCGGTAGACGCAGTTGATTCAAAATCAACCGTAGAAATACGTGCCGGTTCGAGTCCGGCCTTCGGCACCATACAAAGCTTTTTTCAAGTCTACTAACGTCTGCTTTAGTCCATAAAAACAGTAAGTTAAGCAGGTTCCTGACTTGGCTTAGTCTGTTCACGTCTACTCAATTCCTTGAACATATACCAACCGATGATGGTATAACTGATGGTATTCCCGGTTCGATTGATTTTGGTACCAACACTGGAGGTATCAACTGATGGCTCTCACCGATATCAAAGTCAGGACTACCAAGCCCTCCGACAAACCTTTCAAACTCACAGATGGGCAGGGTATGCACCTGCTGATCAACCCCAATGGTTCAAAATACTGGCGACTCCAATACCGTTTCGATGGCAAACAAAAAGTTTTAGCATTGGGTGTTTATCCAATGGTCTCTCTTGGTGAAGCTCGCAGGAAACGAGATGAAGCCAAAAAGTTGGTATCTGATGGTATCGACCCTTCTGAGAAGAAAAAAGCCGACAAGATCGAGCAGAGCGAAGCTCTTACTTTTGAATCTGTTGCCAGGGACTGGCATAAGGCTTGTAAAAGAAAATGGTCAGATTCCCACAGCGAGAGAGTTCTAAAAAGCATGGAAGATGGTCTCTTTACTGCCATTGGTAAAAGAAAAATATCCGAGCTTAATACCAGAGATCTTCTTGCCCCTATCAAGGCTGTTGAAGCTTCCGGGCGATTGGAAGTTGCTTCCCGCCTACAGCAAAGAACAACAGCAGTAATGCGATATGCCGTCCAAAATGGGCTGATAGATTACAATCCTGCTCAGGAGATGGCAGGAGCTATTGCCGTAGCCAAACGAACCCACAGGCCAGCTTTGCCATTCGAACGATTCTCAGAACTCTTAGAACGAATTGATAACTTCAAAGGTAGGAAACTCACGAAGTTAGCCGTAAAGCTGACATTGCTCATTTTCATTCGTTCCAGTGAACTCAGATTCGCAAGATGGTCGGAGATCGACTTTGAAAATGCGATGTGGACTATCCCTGGAGAACGCGAGCTATTGCCAGGGGTCAAACATTCGCACCGTGGTTCGAAAATGCGAACTCCACATCTTGTTCCTTTGAGTTGTCAGGCATTGGCTGTGTTGACGGAAATTAAAGAGATCAGCGGTGATCATGAACTCGTGTTCATTGGCGACCATGATTTCAGAAAGCCTATGAGTGAAAATACGGTAAACAAGGCTTTGAGGTCTATGGGCTATGACACAACCGTGGAGGTCTGTGGACATGGATTCAGGGCTATGGCTTGTAGTGCCTTGATTGAATCCGGTTTGTGGTCGAAAGATGCTGTTGAACGGCAAATGAGCCATCAGGAGCGGAACTCAGTTCGTGCTGCTTACATACATAAAGCAGAGCACCTTGATGAGCGAAAGTTAATGCTTCAATGGTGGGCCGATTACCTTGACCTTCTTAGAATACGACAAGTTTCACCATTTGATTTTAAAAAGACTTAACTATGAATAAGTAGTTAATTAATCGTTCTTCCTTATCAATGCTGTTAAGGGAGAATCAATTCAAATAAGTAGTGTTAACTCATTCAAGCTTTGAATACAGTGGAGGGATTAATGAAAGTAGTAAGCCCTTATGAAGAATTAAAAAGCTGGTTTAGTCTCGAAAACTATGAGCAGTTAAAATCACTTACAATCAAAGAACTGCATACTGAGCTTGCCTTTAGAGAAGCGATTTTCGACAGTGTAAATTTTGGATGGGAGGATGATAATCAAAATTTAAGGTCTATCCTTGAAGGTAATCCTATTTTAAGCAGACAAGATAATAATCATGGTCATTTTGGTAAGGGCCAAAGACATGTTACGCAGGTTAGCTTTGGTGATATAAAAAAATTAGAGAACAAGTTAATAATGTTTAGCATGGATTTTTTTGAAGAAAATGGCGATTTCAAAAAAGAGTTGAAAAAGAAACCAATAACAAAAACTATGAGAGACTTTTTTCTAAACCAAAATAGCAGCAAGATGTATGTTTCATTTGATTTAGGAATGTCCAGCGATGAAGAAATTATAACAACCTTACAAACGATGCTACCCGTTCTCAGGAAAGAATATGAAATTGAGCCAGTAAAAACAGAAAAAATTGGACTGGCAAAAATAAGAAAACTTGTCGATTACAATATTATCCCAATGATGGATCTATTGATTTGGGCAAAATTTAAAAAAGTAAAAATCTCAAATATGGTGTTGTCTCGTGTCTTGTATCCCGACTTTACAAATGAGATCAGAGGAGAAGATCACATTAAAGATACAGACAGGCCTGTTGCAGAGAAGTCATTGAATGGAGAAACAACCCGTAGTCTGGAATACTTTATCAGCAAAAACAGCCATCTCCTCAACATACCGATTTCTGAACTCGGCTCTTTCTAGTTGTAAATCATCATGTTAATTGTCAAGGGGAGGGCATAAATATTTTTCTTCCCCGGAATTCCCTTTCATTCTTCCCTCATCTAACTTTTCAGTTATCAGCATTCCCTTCATAGATACAAATCTGTGTGGCTAATATCTTCGTAACGGAAGCGGAGGAGACAGCCAAATGACTACAACTAATCAAAGCTTAATTCGTTTGCCAGAAGTCTTGAAACGAACTGGTTTCGGCAAGGCATGGATCTATCGTTTGATCAGTGAAGGTCGGTTTCCAGCATCAGTAAAGATCGGCGTTCGTGCCGTTGCTTTTGTCGAGAGTGAAGTTGACGAGTGGATTCAGTCTGTTATTGAAAAAAGTCGAAATAATGTTGCTTAATTGAACTTAGGAGAGATTTTATGAATATCGAAGAATTTGTGAGTGAAGAAAACTATATGTGTAATCTGGGCCAAGATCTTTTTTCCAAGATCTTCGAACCCGGAGCAATTTATGATTTACCTGATAATCAATTTAACAGAAAGATTGTTTACTGGTTAAGCCAGTATTTAGTAGGGAATCTAAGGGAACCGTTAGATGCGATCTCTGAGCTTAATATGTTCAATCAGTTTTACGTTTATGAGACATGGTTCTCGCTAATTAAATGTCCTATTGAGATGAAAAGTCTTTCAAAGCGAATAATCCAATACCACATTGGACTGAGAACTCTTTTGTAAAAATGTAAAGTTTGACTCCATATTTTAACTTAAAACCTTACAAAATTACTTACATTATTTTGGATGCCGTTTATTAGCAAGGCAGTGAGATAGTATCCCAAGGATTAGGTGTACATAATATTAACTAGATCTACCAGATGATAATTTGACAGGAATAAACATCTATCTCACTGTTTTAATTTAACTAAATGGCTTAATCAATTCAAATAAATTTGTAAATCTACGAAATGCTTATTATTAATATATTGGAATTATACTTTTTGTAAAGTTTAGGAGGAAAATATGCGTAGTATTTGTGTGGATTCTTTTATGTTCGAAAATGGTGAGAGATATTGTCATATCGTAAATAAAAATACTGGTGAACCATTGTATTATCCTAACTTGTATATAACAACACAGGTCAGGAATCGGTCAGAGTCTATATCAACAATGAAGGTTATTGCCGGTAGCATTTCATTGTTATATCGATTCTTTATGAGGAAAGAGATCAATATTGATGAAAGAATTCAGAAAAGGATATTTCTGGCTCCTCATGAAATTGAAGATTTGATCGAATTCACTTCATTCAATTTTCGAGATGGCGAGAATGATAATTTTAGAAGTTCAAATGTCAAAAAACCAACTAAGTACTTTCGGATAACAACCATAGCTAACTATCTGGAATGGCTGTGCAAAATACATCTTTCTCATACAGGACAGAAGGATACTCTCAAATATATTTTAGATTTCATTAACAACATAAAACGAAAGAAACCGAGAAATAATGATAAATATAATATGGATATAGAAAAAAGTTTAAATAATGAACAATTGGATTCTTTGTTTAGCATTCTTGCACCGGGTAGCAAATTAAATCCTTTTTCAGAAAAAGTGCAAAAAAGAAACAATCTAATATTCCTGCTATTACACTGCTTTGGCCTGAGAGCAGGTGAACTTTTGAATCTGCGAATTGGTGATATAGATTTTGCAGAATCGACAATTGCAATAAGAAGAAGAGCAAATGATAAAACAGATCCGCGAGTGTATCAGCCTTTAGTTAAAACTTGTGAGAGGAAATTAATTGCTGATAAAAAGCTCATGTTTGAAATTTCAGATTATATTCTGAATGATCGAAGAAACATAAAAAATTCTAACAAACATGATTTCCTGTTTATTACTTATAAGGAAGGAAAAACTCAAGGGCAACCTATTTCATTTTCTTCATATCACAAAGTGGTGAGTGTTGTTCGTCAATCCTCCTCACTTCTAGGGGGATTGACAGGTCACAAACTCAGACATACATGGAATTATGAGTTTTCGAAATCAATAGACAAGAATCAGGACATATCCGATGAAAAAGAACAACAAATCCGTTCTTATCTCATGGGATGGCGACCGGGTTCAGAAACTTCAATAATTTATAATCGCAGGCATATTTTTGAGCTATCGAAAAAAACTGCACTTGAACAACAAGAGCAACTATTCAAAGGAGAAGTTGATGAATAATTTAATTAAATATAACTCGGATAAAATGTCTTTGCATGAACATAAAATCGTCAGTTCGCTTGAAAATAATGGAATCAATCTTACAAACTTAATATATGCTATGAACGAAAATTTGGTTTGTGGATTTGTAAATACAGTACAGTATTATTTTAATAGCAACAGCTATTTGTATGTGAAAAATATTGTTAGAAATATGGAGGGTCTTATCCGTAAATTATCTCCTACTCATATTGATGATAAGGTTCTAATTGAATATCAAAATAAAGAATTATCAAAATCCCCAGCATCATTTCGTGTTTTACGACCATTTTTGATTAAATGGTTTGAGTTAGGATATCCTGGAATAGATGAAAGTGCGGTAGAACTGTTAAAGCATTTGGACCTAAAAATAAAAAAATCTGGTCAGTCTGTGCTTCAAGATGATCCAACAGAGGGACCACTAACTAAAGAAGAACATGCTTCTTTGATTAAGGCTATGAATCATGCATATAGAAAAGGTGAACTGTCACTGCCAGATTATGCAATATCACTATTGATCAGCCTTACAGGTAGAAGACCTCAGCAGTTAGTTATGTTGAAATATAAAGACCTTCTTCAAAATAACTTAGATAATGGAAAAGTAGAATATGTAATTTCAGTGCCACGAGTTAAACAACGGGGTAAAGAACTACGATATCGAGAACTTGCAATAATATCAGAGGTTGCATCAATTGTTCAATTGCAAGCTAATCAATCAGTGAAACTTGTTGAGCAAGCTCTTGGAAAAACTCTTGATGATTATTCTAAACGAGAAGTTCCTATTTTCTTAAATGAGGAAAAACTCTCAGATTTATCCATAACAGGTTCAATTCTTCTGGAGAATAATAAATTTTATGCGAAGCCTACAATTGCTAATGTAGCATTGAAGAGTATTGTTAATAATGGGGATATAATATCCAACCGTACCGGTTCGATACTAAATGTTACTCCTCGTAGGCTTCGTTATACAATAGCAACCATGCTGGCTAAGGATGGGCATAATGTTAATACTATAGCTGAATTATTGGATCATTCCTCTACTTCAAGTGCGGGGATTTATATTAAAAATCATGCTGACAGTGTTGAGAGGATTGATTCCGCTGTTTCAGAACAATTGTCATTTGTCGCTGATATTTTTATGAACGGAATCAAATCGAAAAAGAGTAGTCATTTCAAATTTTTTTCTTCAAGTAGATGCCAGAGTCAGAATTCAGGATTTCCTTGCAATCAATGTATATTTTTTATTCCGATTGATCGCAGTGAGGTGAATCAACTATGAATAATATTATTTTGTTCAAATCAAAAAAACATATTCTTGTAGAAGAAAATTATAATGAGTTCATAAAATTTTGTCGCTATCAACTGCCCGGACTAACCCAAACTCAGGATTGGGAACAATATGTTTGGAAAGGGTACGTAACTTTTAGAAAGATTGGGGTTGGAAATAAAGTATTTAACTACAAAGATGCCATGCATGAAGATTTTCTCGATTTTGCAAAAGCACATATCAGATATCAACACTCATTGAAACCATTGAAAAATTATGGGGTTATTATGATGGCCTTGCGATGTCTCGAACAGGCCCTTTTGCAGGTTCAGAACACTGGTCTCATTTATAATGTTACAGCCGTTGTTTTCGATGAGGCAATGCAGATCGGGAGTAAATATTTTGAAGGTAACGTTTTGGCTAAATGTGGAATACAGCTTGAAAAAATATCAAAGTTTCTGTGTGAACATAATCTTGTAAAGTCAGGATATATCTCATGGAAAAACCATGTAAAACAGAAAGTCAAAAACAATTATCTTCCTGAGATCGAGGATTATCACCGAAGCGATAAGTTACCAGAT
Organism: Citrobacter amalonaticus; assembly: GCF_002918555.1. Classification (GTDB taxonomy): domain Bacteria; phylum Pseudomonadota; class Gammaproteobacteria; order Enterobacterales; family Enterobacteriaceae; genus Citrobacter_C; species Citrobacter_C amalonaticus_A. The sequence goes on along the minus strand of NZ_PQMB01000004.1, from coordinate 413,732 downwards.
GAAGAGGCATTGCTCGCTATTGCTGATATTTTTTCTCAAAATGATGAGTTACTGAGTCCAAGGGATAAGTTCACCAGTTCAGTATTTGCACTTCTGCTTTGTTGTCCGAGCAGAATTTCTGAAATTTTAGCCTTACCTGCTGATTGTGAGATTACACAAATAGATGGAAAGGGTATCGAAAGATATGGATTGAGATTTTATTCGGTAAAAGGGTATGGCCCTAATATCAAATGGATTCCACGGGTTATGATACCAGTTGCAAAGAAAGCGATTAGAAGATTACTTTCCTTATCACAACATGCAAGAGCACTTGCTCAGTGGTGCGAAAAGTACCCGGATAAATTTTACCGACATGAGCTTTGCCCAACAGTTGATGAAAAAGCTAAATTGACCGTTGTACAAGTTTGCCATGCACTGGGGTATCATTTATTTGATCATAAATCATGTGTTTTAAAAATTAAAAGAACGAGTTTGGATGGTGGGAGAAGTTTCTTAAACCACAATGATTACAACTATTCATTGAGTGATTTGTGGGAAATTATTAGTTCTAATTTTAGCAGAGACTTTCCATGGTATGATAAAGAAAAATCCATAAAATTTAGTAATGCTTTATGCTTGCTCAATACGGATCAATTTTCTTTATCAAGAATGACTTCAATTTTCACATTTTATAAACCTACTAAAAGTTTCTTTTTCAGTGATATACAAAGTAAAAAAAGCTATGAGATGAATTATAAAAATATATTTTCCCGATATGGGTATTATGATGATGAAGGTAAACCACTACTTATTCGCTCACACCAGCCACGGCATCTTTTAAACACAATAGCTCATTATGGTGAAATGTCTGAACTGGATATAGCTAAATGGTCTTGTCGTATCAATGCGAATCAGAACAGAGTTTATAACCATGTGTCAGAAGAAGATATGTTAGATAAAATAAAAGCTATTAAATTGAGCATGAAAAATTATTGTCAAAGGGAATCAATACCCACAAATGAAATGACAGTTGATTTTGATAACCTGAATGAAGGAGCAATTCACTTAACAGAATTTGGCTACTGTGTGCATAACTATTTATTTCGTCCTTGTAATAAAATCGATGAATTTATAGAATATGATAATGAAACACTGGAAATGAAATCAATAGATAGAATTAGACTTGAATATATCCGAGAAAAAGTAACAAAACTGAAGAGTATAACGCAGACCGCTTATGAAAATGGTGATTATGGTGCAGACAAATGGCTGCAACACCATGAGAAAAATTTGGAAAGAATTAATAAACTATTGAATAATTGAAACAGGAGATACATATGGCAAAACATTTAAACAGGAGTGAAATAAAAACAATTACAAATATTATACTGGCTTGGGACGGCAAAATAACATGGGATGATTTATGTGAATCAGTATATAAAAATCTAAACAGAACCATTACAAGGCAATCTTTAAGTGCTCATAACGAAGTTGTTGAAGCATATAAAACAAAGAAAAATTTGTCCAATTTGAAAAAATCAGGCCTTAAAAAACCAGCTAATTTAACGATTGCGGCACAACAAATATTAAATCTAAAAGCCGAAAATGAAATGTTAAAAAAACAGAACAATAGATACAAAGAGCAATTTAGTTATTGGCAGTATAATGCTTATAGACATGGTCTCACTATGGAACAATTGAATAGACCATTTAATAAAAAATAGCAATTGATAGGTTGCACCTATTGACAAGTTAAATAAATGCGATAAATATAAACATATGGTCAGGAAGACTATTTCAATTATGCAAGGATGCATTTTATGGACAAAAACATCATCAATTCAGAGTTTACTCTGGAAGAGCAACTTATCATTATTGTCGATAAGTATATCTCAAAAAGATACCATCCCGGAGATAAAAGTTTCTCATATCAACTTTACCTAATTTTTGTGGGCTATCATTTAAAGTATTTCTATCCTAAAAGAATTTATTCCAAATCAGATCGCAATATAGACAATGTGATGACCATGTTCAGTTCGGTATACAAAAGTCTGACAAGCAGTCTACTACAACGATTAAATAACAAAGAAGGGGTTCTTAGGGAGCTAAATTCTCTCGTTAATTATATTGATAACAATCAAGAAAAAGCCGAAGAAATCTATACTACTGTCAGAGCACAATATGAAATGAAAGTAATCGAGAAAGAGTTAACCCATGAAGTTCGCGTAAGAGCCGTCAGATTATAGGCAATAAAAAGCCCCAATGCGGGGGCTAAAAGAGACTTCTTGATATAGGCTACTACTGAACTTCTTTCCAGTTACCATCAGCTTTCACAAGCTTTACAGGCTTTGTCTGTTTCATATTGCTAATAGAGGCATCGACAATGCAGTTATAAACATTGTTTGCTTCTTCTGTGCAGTTAACTTTCTTCACATAATCGATTCTTAAAAGATCTTTTTCGGGAATACTTGAGTTCAGAGCTTTCATACTTGCATTTGATCTTTCTACAACAATTTTGAAAGCATTGTATATATCGTCTTGCGATGGTTCACTGTTACATGCAGTTAGAAGACATGTAGTAAGGATAACTGTAAGGATTGAGTATATTTTCATTTTATTATCCAGAAATAATTAATTAAGAATGCCAGTTTTGGTGTTGTTGTTGTCAGAGGAGAAAGCCCATCTACTTACGGTCTCTCCCTTGAAGTCGATTTCAAGCGTTTTAGACTGAGTCTGAGAACCGCCAGTTAGCAATCCGACAACAGGGATAAAAGTCGTTGCACGGAACTGATTGTTAGACATGAAATATTTCCACTGCTCATTTCCGTCATCGAGTGTGGTTCTTGTATCAGGCTCACCTAACTTAGTGAGTAATTCCGACTTAGTTGTTTTGTTTTTAATGATCTTTGACTGGAGGCTTTGCGGTGTTTCGTTTTTAAGGTTCTGGTTCCCTGATGTTGAACAGCCAGAAATTAAAAATATTGCAATGAAAAAGGAGGTTACAATAAATTTATTCATTTTATCTTCCTTATTATATTTGATTAGGGTTAGCTTTTATGTGTGAAAACGGCTCTGTGTGCAAATTTCTTACGTAAATAGAATCTTAAAGAAATTGCTGATGCAAAATAGATAACGACAGCAAATATAAAACTTTGACTGACAGCGAATATGAAGAAAGCTATCGCCAACAGCACAATTCCTATTAGTAAAGCTAACCAAGATGAAACGGCTCCATATTTGATGGTTGAATGACAGCCAGTGCAGACGCTAACTCCAAACTGGCTCTCTTTGAAGCAGAACGGGCACTTTATTGTTTCGTTTTTCATATCAACCTCAAGGTTGCAGATTAAATGGTGCGTTTACAGAGATTCTCGATGACCGACTCTCTTTAGTAAAATTGCTTGTACCGATCGATGATTAGCTCTTGATAGGTTTTGGTTATCACAACTAGATTATCGATCTGTAATAACGATCAATATTTTCTTGACTAAACGCAAATTTGTTACTACAGATAGAGTGCGGTTACGAAAAGTATTTGTAATTGACTGTCTATAAACGAATTTTTCTTGCAGGTTTTAGATGATGTGTTGAATAGACTTCTGAGAAGTTTGTAGGGGTCTTATGAAGAATGCTCTTACCATAGCTTCGCAGAAGCTCTATTAACCTTCTGATAAATGGAATCCAGCCGATGAGCCTGAGATGCTTTTGCTGTTTGACTGTATTCTTTAGAAGAATCTTTTCTACGAGTGCGGTCCGTTTGTCTTCTCTGAGCCGTAATTCCAGTTCTGCAATTTTTCCACCGATACTTTCCCTTCTCTCAGTTGTCCTTAAAATCGTTGCAGGAGCAGGAGCAGGAGCAGGAGCAGGAGCAGGAGCAGGAGCAGGAGCAGGAGCAGGAGCAGGAGCAGGAGCAGGAGCAGGAGCAGGAGCAGGAGCAGGAGCAGGAGCAGGAGCAGGAGCAGGAGCAGGAGCAGGAACAGCAGGGTGGTCTTTTGTTGGTGTGTTGGTTCGTATAGCTTCTAAGTGGTCGGGGTTGTAGCTAAGTTGCTTTTGAAGATTTACCCAAGAGTATGCCTTTCCAAGCTGAGATGCTTTGAAGGCTATATCTCGGTAGGAAAATGAGAACCCGTTCATTTTACCTGTGCTTGCGACATTCGCCGTCCAACCGACTTCTGCTTCTTCCAGCCTCTTGATAAAAGTTAAAAGGTCAGGTGTATCTGCAAAACTTTTATCAAGTATCTGCTGCAGAGCTTCTCTTGGTGAAAGCACCCCGGTTCGTTCCGATAGCATTTTCTCATTACGGGATACTCTCTTCCGCTTCGGTTGTGCTTGCGAGGGGGGAGATGCAGTTTTGGTCACTGTCAGGCCATGAGCGACTTCGAGTTTACTGATGATCTGCGTGCTGATGAGGTTTTCGTTCCTACCCAAGTAGAGCTTCCCACCATTGAGATCTATGCGACTTGCGATAATGTGTATGTGCTGGCCATCGTCTTCATGAAGCACATAACAACGAAGGTGAGTATCATTAAACCCCATCCTCTTCATGTAGTCATCTGCGATGCTGGACCACTGTTCAGCCGTTAGTGATTCACCTGCTGGTAAGCGTAGGGAGTTATGCCATACCGGTTTCTGAACATCTGGACGAAGCTTTTTAGTGCCATCAAATTCAGCGATCAGTTCAAGGACTGAATCACCTAACATGTTCCCGCCAATTACGATTGGATCACTTTTATGATGTGAACCTGGCTTTAACACATAGAGAACCACACCAGAGAAGCTTTTTCCCCTTTTGATCTTCTGCATTCCTTTCATGCGAAAAAACTACCTTACGGACGGATCAGAAGCTGTAAGACATGAGCGAAGCTCTTTAATCTGCTTTTTAACAGCGAAGATCTCTGTTTTCGTCAATTCACTATTACTGCTTTTAGTATCAAGGTGGATTATTAGACGATTTAGCTTTTGAGATATATCTGACAATGATTGCCAAACTTCTAAGTTGATTGCAGGAATGGCAGGAGGAAGCTTTTGAAGTGATGCCATGCGAAGCCATTCACCTTTGCGTTTATCACCACGGCTTGCATTAAGAAGCTCTAACTCTTCTTTATTTAATCGTACACTGACACAGTGTATTCGCAATGATTGAGATTTATTATCGCTAATTGGCTTAAATTTATTTGTATACGACAATGTTATTATTTTACTCATATAAACTCCTTTTCATATGTGTATTCGCTTTAAAGTGAGCAATTCCTTTGCAACACATTATATATTTATAGTGGAAATGCAATTCATGTCAATGAGGTAGGTTCGACTTTGACTTTCTTTTTCAACCGAAGGGCGAAAAACAAGGGAACTCAGAGAAGCGGAGCTTCGATGAGTTAGCCCTTGCTTAGGAGGTGTAGTGTTTATTATATGTTTGGTTTATTACTATTTGATATTTTATCCAAAGGGTTGAGTGAGTTTGAAATTTCATCTTTGTCTGAAGCGATTTTGTCAAACTTATCTTTAAGATAGTTAATGCTAGTTTCTAAATATAATATTACACTATTATTGCGATTTATTTCTTTATGAATTTTTAATAAAAAACAGCACGTCGAATATAATATCATGTCGAAAATTGTAATGGTTGATTTTTCTTCTGGCAACTCTTCTAACTCTTCTTCACACTCTTCGCCTAACAGTATAATTCTTAAACGACAGCCTTCTTCTTCGTTAATAAGCTTTAACTTTTTTTCTAATATAGGAAATTTGAATAAAGGATTTTCAGCTTGGTGAGCTTTCTGCAACTCCTTTTTTTTATTTAATGCATATGCTTCTGTAACACAAACAATAGGATCAATTTTATTGGCTCGATCAATAACTACAAAAATAGGAATGAAGTTAGAAGGGCAAATATTATTATGCGATAGTTCAATTTTTAAAAATTCAGGGATATATACTAAAAACTCCGGGGTGCAAATCTTTACAATGTAAAATCTATGATTTGACATATTAAGATCTCTCTTGGCTATGATTTAAGAATGCTGATATCAAAAAATAAATATTAACATCATTCATAGATATTGACAAACAAAAAATATGCATTATCAGTAATTAAAAGAGGGGAATATATGGACTTTCATCATTTCAATTTAAAACTTGAAGAAATTTGCTGCGGAAATAAAAAGTTGTTTGCGTTTCCTAAAATATATATTGATGCAAACAACAACTTATACTACAACTCACTTGATAGCGTTTGTCTTTCCGAGTCGTACATAACTAAAAAAAATTATTTTTATAATAACAACGAGATTTTAATTGATATATTAAAGATAAAAAAAGAATTTAAAGTGCATGATTTATATTTGGAGTTTGATGAAACAAGTTTGTCTTTAATAAAAGTGCCAATTTATTTTAGTGTTGATGAATATCATTTCAATGAATTAATATCAGACGTGTTTACTTTAACAATGATAAAAAAACTATGTAAACAAAAAAATGAAGAGGCACTACTAGTTTCGATAATAAATTATCTTAAACTGTTTGATTTAAATAAATCTATTTTTATCATGCAATATATTTCCTTTTATAATATGGTAACACAACACCAGCTTTCGAGAATTTATATTGAATACATTCGTCATCTGAACAAAAAAAATTTATTTAGTACGAAAAATAATGAAAAGCTAACTCAAAAGGCAATATTTAGGTATTTTTCAATAAAGGAAATAAAGTTAGCATGAGGAACCGAATTTATTCAGTTTAAGTATTTATGCTATACAGGGTGACTTAAAACCAGAAACTGCCTTGATGTTACCTTTGGATTGTGATAACTGCCCGCTTACTGTAAAATTAGTTGTAAGAAAACGATTGCTTATAAGAGTGAAGGATAAATTGAATAAAATCAAGGCCATAGATCTTTTTTCAGGTGCGGGAGGCTTTTCGTTAGCCGCTCTGGATCTGGGTATTGAAATTTTAGCTGCAATAGAACTTGATAAAGATGCTTGTGATACATACAGAAAAAATTTAATTCAAAAAAGAGAAAATAGCATAAAATTACTAAACAAAGATATTATGGCTATTTCACCTGATGAGTTAATGGATAGCTTACAACTAAAAGAAAAAGAGTTGGATCTAATCATTGGTGGGCCACCTTGCCAAGGTTTTTCATCTCATAGAATAAAAAATGCTGGTGTTAATGATCCAAGAAATGAATTACTTATTCGCTACTATGATTTTGTTAAAATTTTTCAGCCTAAGATGTTTCTTGTTGAAAATGTGCCAGGTTTGCTTTGGGAAAAACATAAAGATTATTTAAACAACTTTAAAAGGCTTGCCGCTAATAGTGGATATAATATCTTGGGTCCATTAAAGTTGAATGCAAAAGATTATGGAGTTCCTCAAAACAGAAACCGGGTATTTATCTTAGGACTCAGAGATGATATTTCTATCAGCGAAGGTGATTGGCCACCTTCCCCAACTCATTTCAAAGATAAAAAACCTTATTGGGTTAATGCTTCTGAAATCTTTGAAAAACCTACATCTTCTATTATTGAAAAAATTACTGCTGTTTTAGGGCAAGATGTCGCACACAAATTAAAATTTAGAAATACGCTTAAAGAAAATAAAAGTGATCCAAATAATATTCATATGAATCATGCTGATTATATGATTGAAAGATTTAGTTTGACACCAATTAATGGCAGTCGGGAAGATGTTGATTTTAGATTGCCTTGTCATTCGAATGGCTATGTTGGTCATAAAGATGTTTATGGTCGGATAAGGCTATCATTACCTGGCCCAACAATAACGACTGGTTGTTTTAATCCTTCAAAGGGCCGTTTCCTACATCCGTGGGATAACCATGGAATTACTGTAAGGCAGGCGGCTAGATTTCAAACATTCCCCGATGATTACATTTTTTCTGGAGGCATCATTAGCCAAGGGAAACAGGTGGGAAATGCTGTTCCTGTAAATCTGGGGAAAATTCTTCTGAAATCTTGTGTTGAAATAATAATCAATAACTCTCATAGGGATGATAAAAATGCAGATGAGATCTCTTAGCTTTAAAGCGAGAGCAAGGACAATTGAACATCTCGGTAAGGGGCAGATTGCAGATTGTCCAACTGCTGTAAGCGAGCTTTGGAAAAATGCATATGATGCTTATGCAAGAGATGTGGCATTATACACAATAGATGGCGATTACCCTTGCGGAGCCCTTATAGATAACGGTTGCGGAATGTCCTTGCAACAAATTATTGATAATTGGCTTGTTGTTGGCACCGAATCTAAAACGAGAAAGAACACATTAGAAGAAAATGAGCGGTTCGGATTAGGTATCCGAAAAACTCAAGGAGAAAAAGGGATTGGGCGATTATCTGCTGCTTTTCTATCTCCCGTAACTTTTCTTGTTACTAAGAAAATGGATAATAATTATGTTGCCTTACTAATTGATTGGAGGCTTTTCGAAAACCCGTATCTCTCATTTGACGATGTCACTGTTCCATTCAGAGAGTTTGAAAAAATAGATTCTCTCTCTGATGTTTTATCTGGTTTGCTCATTGAACTTAAGAAGAATGTATCCTTTCCCAGCAAAGATGATGATGAAGATGAAGTTCGTCATTTTAATCATCTTCTCACAAAAGCAGCTTGGGAAAAATTCTCAGAAGACGAGAAAGCTGTAAATGAAAAAAGTGACTTTATTACTACTCAAGATAAAATAATTAATTTTTGTGACCAATTTAAAATTGATCCTAGTGTCTTCGTTCCTTGGGAAGAAATCCTAATCAAAGTTGAAAAGATAGACGGTGGTAAACATGGTACCGCTCTCTTTTTATTGGAGCTTGGACGAGATTTGTCATTATTAACCAATGCAGGGGATTTAGCTAAGGATAATGCAGAGTTATCTGATGTTGAACAAAGCTTGGTTGACACTTTAAGGGCATTTGTAAATCCTTATATTTTAGAGGATCTATCATTCTCTTATGAGATATATACAGTTAAGGCCAATGGTTACCATCGTCAAATATTAAAGCAATCGGATGTATTTAGTAAAAGCGATTTTGATGCTTTAGAGCACACTGTTGTAGGCTATGTTGATGAGAAAGGTTGGTTTAGAGGTCGCGTAAAAGCTTTTGGTGAGGATAAGGGCGAAGTAGTTATTCCTGCCAGCATAAGTGTTAATTCTGATTCTGGAGTCGGACCATTTGAAATTCAAATTGGGACATTAGAATTTCTGCCGCAAAATACCTCGCACACCGAGCGAGAGCATACACACTTTGACCTCAAGGCAAAAAAATATGCTGGGCTTATGGTGTTTCGGGATAATTTAAGAGTGTTGCCATATGGACGAGTAGATAATGATTTCTTCCAAATCGAGGAAAGACGTTCATGGAATGCTGGGCGGTACTATTGGTCTAACCGAAGAATTTTCGGATTTATCAGTATCACACAATCAAATAATAAAGAACTAAAGGATAAATCTGGAAGGGAAGGCTTCATTCGAAACCAAGCTGCTAGAGAATTGAAAACATTAGTTTCAGATTTATTAACATCATTAGCGGATAGATTTTTTGGTAGAAATTCCGAAGATCGTAAAGAACTTCTTGAGCAAGTTAAACGTGAAAAGGAATTACGAAAATCAGCACAGCAACAAGCTCGTAAATCGACACAAAAGAGTTTCTCTGAGGCACTAAAAACGCAAACTCCCGTTTTAGATGCTTCGCTTGAAGCTGTAAAAAAATTGAAGACTAAATTAGATAGTAATCAAAACAAGCATGATTATAATTATATAAAAGAAATAGATGCTGACCTTGCTAATTTAGAATCATTGAGAACAGAAATAAAAACTCCAACTAAGCCACCTAAAATTGGTGTATATGAGGAGAGATATAGAAATTATCGTGATAAATACAATGAATTCTCTGCGTATATATTAGAGATGAAATTAATAGTTAATAAATTGGATTCTGAATTAAATAAGTTAGAACCTTCGTTAGTAGGTAAAAATCATCTTGATAAAAATCAAGGGATCATAAATGCCAGATTAACCAAGTTTAGTAATAATATAGATGAAAAAACAAATGCTCTCTTAAAGAAATGGGGAGAAGAAATTAAAAGTGATAGAGCTATATATTACTCTAAAGCTATATCAATAGTTGACTCAATTAATAACAATACTGAGATCGAGAATGTTTTAAATTTACTCGACAGCATTTATATTGAAACAATTGACTCCCTAACATTCAAATATCAATCTATAAATAAAGGATTAGAAAGGTTATTTGAAGGAGTAAATTTAGACTCAGCTTTTTCGCTATCAGAAGAAGAAAGAGAGTATTTCGAGGATAAAGCTAAGAGTTTAAATGCTTTGGCTCAGTTAGGAATCAGCGTCGAAATACTCTCACACGAGCTTGAAGAAATGGACTCGATGGTTACACGAGGACTAAATTCTTTGCCTTCAGCCGCGAAGGAACACCCTGGTTTCACATTGGCTCTGAATGCACATAGATCATTAACACAACAAATCAGGTTTTTATCACCTTTGAAAATATCTGGATATCAGTCAAGGCAAAAAATTTCTGGAAAAAATATAATGGATTATATCCTGAAGTTTTTTGGTGATCGTTTTGAAAGACAACGTATTTCCATTGAGTTCGGTGATGATTTTAAGAACATATCTATCAATGATATACCTTCACGAATATATCCGGTTTTTACTAATATTATAAATAACGCAATGTATTGGGTGAGTTTGTCCGATAATCGTCTAATCAAAATAGATTTTGTTAATTCTTTAGTTATAATTGCAAATACAGGCCCTGCTATAGACCCAGATGACATTCCTCGTTTATTTGAATTGTTTTATAGCAAAAGAGCTAATGGTCATGGTGTCGGGCTTTATTTATGCAGGGAGAATTTAGCTGTAGCACACCACAAGATTTGGTATTCTGATCCAAATGTTGAAGATGACTATTTAATTAAAGATGGTGCTAATTTCGTAATTAAGTTCAATGGAGTGGAGTCATAACATGGCTATAACAACTTATAATTCCCTTGTGCAGAAAACTTTTTGTGATAATGCTATTCGTTCAGTAGTAATGATAGATGACGATTTTATTACTTATTCTGACTCTATCAAAGCACTTAATAGCGAGATAAAATTAGACCCAGCAAAAGTTGATTCCTCAAAGCGTGCTGCTACCCTCGAAGAATATTTTCAAGCCAAGAATATGATCTGTGATATTGACAACGGTTCAGTAAACTTTGATGTTGACCGCATCCGTAAGTCAGATTTGGTCATAATGGATTATCATTTAGATAACAATGCACCGGATAAAACTATTACAATATTAAAAGAATTAAAAAATTCTGATCATTTGAATATGATTGTTATTTATACGAGAGAGGAGCTCAAAACTGTTTGGATGCAAATTGCTTCTTCTCTAAGAGGGATCGAAAATTGTAATGAGAAAATACTTGAAACAGAAAATGATGAATTAATTGAATACTGGCAGAGTGTTATTTCACCTGATTTGATCCACAAAGGAGAAAGGGCATTAACGAGGGATGAAACTGTACTATATATCCAAAATGACTGCCTATGTAAGCGTATTAAGAAAGCAATCCGAGATGATGGAAGCCTTACAGAGCAAAATGATATTAATTTCATTGCTAAGATGATTTCTGAATATGCAGTCGCTGAAAATGCCGTCATTCCAGATTATGTGACAAAAAGTATGGTTGTAGGGGACACAGCCGGTATTAAATGGATTCAAAGTGGTAATATATTTATCAGTGTGTTCCATAAGGATAAAGATGATCATGAAAGTGATGGTGAGAGAATTTGGCAAACACTAAATGAATCATTAATTGAATGGAATCCATCTTACTATCAAATTATCAAGTCAGAGATTCAAAATACTATTGAAGCCGAAGCACTTTCTTTCAATAACCATTTAGCTAATGATGGTTATGGTCAAGCTGGGTGGTTGAATCAAATATTAAATTCCGCTTCTGATGAAATTAAAAGGAAAAACATTGAATTTGTTTTTAGTAATTTATCTGAAGAACTCTATGAAAGATTGAAGGGAAATAAATCTTTAGTAGGCTTCATTAATGATGTTTTTGAAACATATACAACTGATTTTAAAAGTAGTGGAGAAGCGAAATCATTAGATTATTGTTCAAAACAAATGAATTTACCTGCAAATGCAAGCTCATTTAATGAGATGTATCATGCTTTGAACATGAATCTGTCTTCTAAAAATTTTGAAGAAGGACATATTTCAACAGGCACAATTTTCTTCGATACTGAATCTGAAAAATGGTATTTATGTGTTTCTGCTGCTTGCGATCTTGTGCCTACTCAGGGTAATGATCCACATCATAAAAGATTAAGTCCTCATCGTTTAATTAAGGTGTTAGAACTTTTCAATGCTAACCAGAATAAAGCATTACCTAATGCAGAACAATCCAAGTATATTTATGTAATTCATAAGAATACCAGAAAGTATTTATCTATATTTGAAGGCGATAAAACTTTACCAGTGGTTGATTATATGGTTGTTTTAAATCACGGCCATACCGTTCCGGGGGAAGAGAAAAATATACTTTCAGCGGTATTCTTGAGTAGCATGGATGACAATGTACAAAATGTACCAGTTAAACTGAAATTAAAGTCCCAGCTTCGAAGTGGTTATGCTGAACGATACCAAGCTATTGCGTCGCAATACAGTTCTAGAATTGGTGTAGATTATGTATCTATGATGCCTTAAAACATGAAAAGCCGATATGATATAGGAGTATAATCATATCGGCTTTTTATAGTGCCAAGTTATATTTAATACTCTTCCGAAACTTAATTATTATCTTTGCTTTAATCTCCTAAGTTTCATTGACTCAAGCGAAAATAACAATAAAGTTGTGCTATAAATGAATCCTGAATTAGTTAGCAACTTGAGATTTAAGGCATCTGGTTGTTCACTTAAAAAATGAAATGCATAAACCAAATAAACTGCTAATGTTGCCGTTCCAATCGTTGGGCCGATATCGCCCTGATCATGAGGTTCCAATGTGACATTGAACTTAAATATGAGCCATTCATATCCCCCTGTTAAAAAGACTACCATTATCATTGCAGATAAAAGATATAGTATGTTTTCTATGTTAGGACTTTTTAATGCTGACTCTTTTTGTAAAAATTCACATACTGATAAACCAAAGAAAATAAAATAAAGCGGTCTTGAACTAAATTTTTCAAAAATCTTAAATAATGTATCCAAGTTCATTTCTCCATGCAATATATTTGTTGTTTTATATTACCATAAATCAAGAATCCTTATAACCTGTATACAAATTATCCTATTTTTCAATCGGATGAAAAAATAAATATACGAGTTATTTTGATGTTCTTTAAAAAATTCTTGCTAAAAATACATAAATTAACTTACATTCATAATGTTCGTCATGATTTTTTATAGTGTTCGATTATCACCAATCGGGACTGATGGTATCAATGATGGTATCTAACCTACTATGTTAAGTTTAATCTCTTAAGATCATAAGGATAGTTGCGATGTTCGAGTCCGGCCTTCGATCATTTGCATCATCTTACGCGACTGCGCCAGCTTCTCTTCCATACGCAGCATCCGCAGATCGGCGAAAGGATCGTTGTGTTCTGCGGCGATGCGTATCTGGTTGAGAATTTCGATAAAGCGCGGCATCCCGATGATTGGCGCTGGGCCGTTCTCGGTCGCCCGCCGCCTGGTCCACAGCCGGGTCGCGTTGTGGGTGTGAAGCTGAATATGGATCGCACTACGCAGGAAACCCATGTTGAAGGTGTCGTCCGACATATCTGTTTCCTGTTGCGGATGGGGGTCAGCGCAGAGTGATGGCGTGAGGGGTTGTGAGCAATGGGAAAACGAAAACGCAGGCGGGGAGATTGTTTGATCTGGGTTTTGATGCAGTTATGTTAACGGTTATATTTCAGGCATCCGTGCCCTAATCAGTTCCATGTGAATATTAAAAAAGGAATACAAAAATACTCCAAATCAAATATCCCGCTTATGATATCCATTCATCCTGTGTTGGAGTGTGTCTCGACGCTCATCGGGAGTAAGAAATGGAGTTTCAGGTGGTAAATATCTTTTAAGATCAGATAACGGTACTAACTCATAACTAACGCTTGGCTTTGAGTCTTGTGGCATATTTTGCCACCGGATCATTAATGTATTTTCATGCAGGCCCGCAGTATCCAGCCAGTTTGCTACTCCTGGATCCTTTAAACTGACAACAAAAGTATATGATCCGTCATTATTTGGATAAGCCTGTCTGTTATTCAGGCTTGATTGATGATAATCTACATTGACAGATATGATCCATGCATTGGATACGGGAACGACAAAATATTTAGCACCGCCTGTATATACAGTAATGATAAATGCCTCGGATTCATCTATATCAATATGGCCGAATGAACTGGCTTGTGTAACAAGAGTTCCTAATACCGAAGATTGTTTAGGTTGAGGGACTGTATTTACCGGGTTTGGTATATAGGTTTCCACCCCCATTGCGCCTACACCATAGGTGATTGCGCTTTCTTCTAAGTTTTTGACTGCTGTGTTTATAATGTCGTCAAGTGAAATTCTTTTTTCTCGCGCCTGATTGATTAATTCCACTCTGAGCGTATCTGGTATTTCACTGGACCAGTCAGCTAAGTTATGTCTGATAAATAAAAATTGAACCATATCGTTAGATTGAAGGTGATTACTTCTCCCCTCGGAGGCACTGTTGTCTATAGTAATAGTGTATTCACCATTGCTGTCCACTTCTAATGTGTTTTTATCTAAATAAGCAACTGTATTTTGTGAGTTCGGGTTAATAATCAGTGAGTAGGTATAATCACTGGTTCCCCCTTTCGTGTTTTGTTTTCCATTGATTATATATCGATTATTGCTATCAATAGGGACCATTCTGTATATGGTATCTGGATTGTCGTAAGAATATCTTCCTCCAGGGATTTCAAATTTTTTATCAAAGCTAAGTCTCGGTTTTGCATTATTTACCCAGTAAACTGATGGAGAGTAAGGGTCGATATTAACAGCTTTCTGTATGGAACTGAATAATAGTTCATTAATTGTTGGTTCTAATGTTTCTAACACTTCTGGTTTTAATTTTTCCTGATAATGACTATGGGATAAAATATAAGATTCTGTAGCTTTGTTTTTCGCATCTAAAAATTTTTGATATACTGGGGTGGTTTTGTCGATGGCTTGCCCGTAAATGCTGTAAGCAAGTTTATCAAGTTCCCTTTGTTCTGTTGTGTCTAGCGGGTTTATGTTCATCTTTGAGACCTCTTTATATTATGGGTGATATTGGGTTTAATCCTTAAAGTTTTTGCATAACTTTGGATTTGAGCTTTTTTTATCATTACCGAGCTAACCTATAAAAAATCATATTTATAGCGTTATGCAAATAACTAATTTGATTCATATGGTAATTAACTGAAAGAAAATGATTTAATCTATTATCTTGTTATTATCTTTATTGATGAACATCAATATTTAGCATATATCACAAAAAATATTTAATTTTCCTGTAGGGATTAAAATCTGTAACTGCTCCCTAAATACCCGGTCCTTGGCGAGTCGTCATATTCTGGCGCAGCCGGAACCAGACTTGTCCCAGCGCGGATTTAGCCGTGCCGGGATGTGCCTGCATATCGTTCGACAGCCGGTAATCATCGCTTTGTGAGATGAAGCCAGTGAAACCGACAAAGGGGGGAGAGGGTGGTCCTGGCGAATCTGGCGTCATACCCGGCAATCAGACACCCACCCAGACCGGGGATGGTGAAACTGCCGTCGGCGTGACCACCGGAACTCATGCGGGCATTTAAGGTGCTGGTTAAACAGATTGCCTTTCAGCATTGCGTCCAGCCAGAAACGACTTTGATCATAATAGCTGGCGTATAACGCGGCGCTGTAGCTGTCTACTGAGCCGTCGCTGTTGTTGGCGAGATCAAGATCGGAACGGCTGTAGCCGCCTGCAATACCGAGTGTAAGCAGGCCAGTCTGGTGAGGAAGGTTTTTGTCATAGCCCATCATCAGACCACCGAGCCGCTGGCGGTATGCTGTATTGCCTGTGCGGTTAACGTCAAAGCGATTACTCAGCGCCTGCACCCATAGCTCTCCCTGATGCGGTCGGGAAGGAGTAACGACCAGGCCGCCAGTTCCAACGGTGGTGTTAATAATCTGGCCGCCTTGTCCTGGATCTGCGACGCTATTATTTCCTGCGTTAACGTAAACCTGTCCGCCACTATCCACATAGGTGTTTTCAGCATAACCGTTCACCTGTAGATCACCACCGGTGGTTATCTGTGAATCATAAGCGCTGCCGCCCGGTTCCAGAAACAGTTCACCGTGATCGGTAACGGTGATGTGATTGGTTTGCCCACCATCGCCAACGTAGCTCCAGGCATAGGGGCCAGTGATGGTGGAGTCAGATAAACATGCTGATTACCTTTTGAGCCATCAACAACATCGCCAGAAACGGTATTTCCGGCGTTAATCTGGGGTGTGGTAATCCGCTTCGGCAGATAACGAGATAAACGGTAGTGTCAGTGTTATCAGGTAAGGGGCGAGTTTCATTGGGATCTCCCGGTAGCGATTGTGCTGGAGTCTGGGGAAATCCAGGAAGGGCGAACAGGTTGTTTTGTATATGAGCCGGGGAAGTTTTAGCGAAATGCGGTGGGTGTTGATGCCACTGGCATCACCCTTTTGCCTGGCGGTGGGTAGGTATTGCCAGGCAATCCGATGTGACAGTGGTATCAGATACTAAGGCGTTATAGATTTGCCGGACGGTGTATCACGGGGTCAAAAGGGCGTGTCGCTGCCGATATAGCAGGCCAGTTGTTTTTGGGTGAAGAATTGCTCTATCTCTGCCAGCCGCGCATCTGTCGGTGGTTGCCAGTTTTGCGCCGGATAGGTTTTGCCCAGCTGTTGCCACTTTGAGGCCCCCAGCCGGTGAAAGGGCAGCAGATTAACTTCATATGCGCCCGCCGATTCCATAAATGCCGCCAGCGCCTGTATGTTATCGTCAGTGTCGTTAAAACCAGCAATTACCGGCACCCGTAACACCAGACGACCCGGCCAGTCACTGCGGACCAGAGCCTGAATATTGCTCAGGATTAGGGTATTATCCACCCCGGTAAACTGGCGATGAACATGACTATCCAGATGTTTGACATCGATAAACGCGAAATCAATAAACCGCATAACGTCCAGGAAAATGTCTTCGCGGACATAAGCCGTGGTTTCGATGGCCGTATGGATCCCGGCCTTCTGGCAACGATGAGCGATATTGTCCAGAAAACGATGCTGGACAAACGGATCGCCGCCGCTGAATGTCACACCACCGTCTTCCCCCCAGAAATCCCGGTCATGTTGTAAACGCTGGAGTAATGCGTCTGCGGAATAGTCGTGGCCGCATCGTTTGAGCGCCTGTGGCGGACAGGCATGAGTGCAGGTTAACGTCCGGCATGTCTGGCATAGTGCGTTATCCAGCATCAGTTGACCGTCCGCAACGGTAATTGCCTGACTGGCGCAGCTTTCCACGCATCGGGTGCATCCCTGTGATGCGACGCAGCGCATCTTACTGAATAACATCTTTTCCTGCGGTTGCCAGCTTTCCGGGTTGGCGCACCACTGGCAGCTCAGGCGGCAACCGCTCATAAACACGGTGGTGCGGCTGCCGGGGCCATCATGAATTGAGTGGCTCTGAATATCGAAGATCAGACCCTTTTCAGCATCCATCTCATGTCTCCTGTAAAAAAGAACCCGCCGGAAAGCGGGTTCAGGGCGACCGGAGTCACGTTAACGGCGGGTGAATGCCTCACACAGCCCGGCGTTGGTACTGGCGTCAACCCAGTAAGGTTTTCCCAGACCAAGACACTGCGCCGGTGAGGTTGTGTCGTCGTAGTGACGGCAGTGTTCGCAGCGCGGTTTTTCACTGAAGTGTTCGCAGACAGGAGAGTCCGTCATGATGATATCGCCGCTGCGGCGGCAGAGACCTTTGGCGACATCGACCGGGCAGAACTGATGGCACTGGCTATGGTTACGTTCACACATGATTACATCTCCTCGTATTCGGTTCTGGCAATAACTTCATCCTGAATCGGCTTGCCAATTTCACACCAGTACTGCGTAAAGCCCGCGACGCGGACCATCAGCTCACGGTAGTTTTCGGGGTGCTGCTGCGCGTCACGCAGCGTTCTGGAGTCCACAATGTTGTACTGAATATGGAATCCCCCTTTACGCAGGTAACTGCGGGTC
The DNA here is from genome assembly GCF_002918555.1 of Citrobacter amalonaticus. Classification (GTDB taxonomy): domain Bacteria; phylum Pseudomonadota; class Gammaproteobacteria; order Enterobacterales; family Enterobacteriaceae; genus Citrobacter_C; species Citrobacter_C amalonaticus_A. Next base: position 395,445 of record NZ_PQMB01000004.1, on the reverse strand, counting down.
AGCTCCAGCAGTTTGCGCGAGCCTGCCGCGCCGTGTACCGATGTCGGGTGGAGTTTGAGGTTCATCTGTGAGTTCTGCGACTGGCTGTGATCCCAGACGGTGGCGGAACTGAATAACGCATACGGCCCGTTACGATCGGTGCCGGGATAGGCGGACATGGATCCATCTGAATAGGTGGTTCCCGCCAGCCGTCCGTCAGCGCTTGCCAGCGTGCAGGCACCCTGCGGACCGTGGGTGGAAACGGAGATCTGGCAGCCATACATTTTTTTGCCGTACAGCGACTCATACTGGCGCGCCATCGAGCAAAACCAGCTTTCGTACATTTTTAGCAAATCATCGACACAGGGATCGTTATTGCCGAATTTAGGCGCATTCAGGCAGGCGGCGTGGATATCGTCATAGTCTTTGCCGGTATCGGTTTTGCGCTGCTCCGCCATCGAGTAATTGCCGCTTTCTTCCGCCGTCTGATAGCCGAAATTATTCAGCAGTGCGTCAGTGAGTTGTTCGAGAGAATACGTTTTGTCATCGAAGACCAGCTTTTTAATCGCCGCCAGCGAGTTGATGCAGGTGATGGTGCCGCAGCTTTCAATGTTATAGGTGGCGTTATAGCGGTAGCCCATCTGGCCGATATGTTTGCCTTTGCGCAGGCAATCCGGCTTCAGGAAGGAATTCATGATGGACATATTATTTTTACGCCAGATATCCATCTGAATGTTATTGGCTTTCGCCACCACATCACAGGTCTGTTCATAATAATGGGTGAACTGCTCCCACAGCTGTTCAAAGCTGTCCAGTTTCAGGTTATGCGGTGGGTAAACCTGAATTCCGGTACGCCTGTCCATCCCGTTAGTGAGAACGAGTTCAAGGATTTTCGGATTCGCGAGGAAGTGGACGCCGGTGGCCGCCGTTTGCCCGGAACCGCCGGGGATATCATACTGCTTCCCGTTCAGCGTGAGGGGTAAAAACGAACCGGGCGAGGTTTCAAGGCAGCCGCCGATGGCGATAGCCCGGGCCTCTTCGACATCCATCCCTTCGGCGGCGTACTGGCTCAGCAGGAACTGCATGCCAACCTGGTTGTTGATCCACGCCGGATAGCCCGCGCCGGTTTTGGTGCATTCCACCGCTTTCAGCAGGAAAGACTCCGGCACTTTCTCGTCATACAGCACGCTCAGCGTCGGCTGGGTGGACTGGCAGCGGATGCCCGCCTCCAGAATCAGCTCTTCAAGCCGGTTGGCGGCGGACAGACCGTCTTTTTTCAGGCCGCCGAGGACCACATTGTTGAAGGTGTTGCCGGAGAGCACGCCGCCGACTACGCCAGTAGAGGCGAAGCAGTCAACGCAGGTCAGTTTGACGCGATGAAGCTGAAGTAGCTCCAGCGCTTCGTCTTCCGTGAGGCGGCCTGCGGCGATATCCTGCCCGAACCACGGCCAGAGGATTTGGCCGAGACGTCCCGGCGACATGCCCGATGCCGCATCTTCGTTCAGCATGGCAAGATGCAGGGTGTAGCTGAGCTGCAGCGCTTCGCGGAAGGTCCGGGGCTGATGGTGGGTAATCCACGCGAGACATTCCGCAATATCGGTATATTCCTGGCGCTGCTGCGCATCCGCAGTTTGTTCAGCCAGCTCACGCGCGTGCTGCTCGTAGTGATGGATCCAGTTCTGCAATCCTTCAATGATAATGCGCACGGCATCGTAGTAATAGAGCCTGTCCATGCCGGTGATGCCGTCGCCGTCCGCGTTTCCTGCAACCTGGTCACGCTGTTCGAGAGCAAAGTTTTTAATGCCGTCCAGCCCATACTGAAGCGGATAGTAGTAGTTAACCACCTCACGCCCCTGCGGGATGGTATAGCCGGAATCGAACATGCAGATTACCGACTTCATGATGTCTTCTTTAACCTGGTAATCCGGGATCAGCATTTCGTACTTATGCCCGAGCGCTTCGACTGAGCGCCCCTCCCAGGCTCTGGCTAAGGCAATCAGGGCCGGGGTCTGCTCTGCACGGATGCCAAACTTCCCGGCAATGGAAACAATATTGCCGTAACTTTGCGTGACGTTACCGCCGCCGCCGCCAAAATGAGACAGCTTCCCGGCGCTGTCGCTTCCGGTATCGGTACGGGCCGTCAGTTCGTCAGCATTGGCGAGAAAGAAGCTTTCCGACAGCCATGGCATCGGGAAGGAGCCGCGATACCAGGCGGTTTTCTGCATCACCAGTTTTTCGCCGGGGAAAATATTGGGCGTTAAATGGGAAAATGCGCATTTCAGCGCTTCTGCCCGGCGGATAATCGCCACGTCGTCAGCCAGTTCATCCCACTTGCGGGTATACCAGTAGGGAAATTCGGTATCCACAGAAGAGAGTGTCTGAAAATAGATATCCCGCAGTTTTTTTGCGCGGGGATGGGGGGCGTCTTTCAGGTTTAATTCATCGGAGATAGCGGAGTGAGCAGCATGTGAAGCAATGCCTCGCTGCTGGAGAATAGCAAGTTTTTCGGCATTCATTATGTTAGAGCCTTCTAAACAGAGTGGTCTTCTGACCGTCGTCCCTCGTGATATTCCCTCAGTCTATTTATAAAATAGCCTGCTAATAGTTTATCTTGCGCAATAATCAATTCAAAGAGGGTGTTTGTATTTTATTGTTTAATATCAATTGGTTAATTAACTGCGATGCGTTACGTATCCGTAAATTATTTCTATTTTCATTCGCATTAAATGGTTTGTTTTATCTCTGACGCCTTAAAATAATGGAGTAGCGGTGTCCGGTATCTGTATGTCATAAGCGCTGCCACCCGGTTCCAGAAACAGTTCACGTGATCGGTAACTAGTTTTAGAAAAACTGGCTCGAATCTGCCTCGATGGAAAGTTACCTGTATTTGGCTTTGACCTTGATGTGAAACGTTTTCAAGGGAAATATTACGCTTCGGCGGAACATTACGGGAAACCAACGAAACCAGAAGAAATGGGGCGTTATAACGATCTGTCTGGTAAAACCGGGGTTCGTTACTTTGCGGAAAATAGCCTGACAGCGCTGGCTGAAAGCTATGGCAGAATGTACCACCACGCCAATGGAGATTTCGCAATATCAGGGCATGCCTTGGATATTGCACATATGTATACGCTGCACCCGAAATCCCCATTGATACTGGTTGATATGGCAACACTTGCGTCAATGTTGCATTTAACAGCGGATCAACTGACAGGTGTTGATTACTCGCTGACGCAAGCCATTACTGGTTACCGACAAATTATCCAGGGTGCAATTTTCAGGGTATCTACTATGCGAGCCGACACTATCTCACGGGAATGTGTCTTGCTGTGTTCGAACCAGAGGAAGGGGAGTTGTTTGAAACTCTGGCATCCGAACCACTCAGTAAATATACCGAGCATCAATCACTGCCTGTTGGCTAGATCCTGGCTTTGAACAGGTCCATCTCACGTTCGCTCATCCGCGTTTTCTTTTGCAGATAAGCACCCACGACATATACCAGCAAATCCAGATCCTCCAGCACCAGGATTTCAGATGCCAGGGATTTATCATCAAAATCTGCAAACACTGAAGAAACGATATGCCCGACCCGGTTCGCTATGATTTCGTTAGGATTAAATGAGGACGCCGGTTTTTTTCTTTCTCTTTCAACTAACTGCGTATTCATACCACCTCCATACTTCGTTTTTCAGGAAGGAATACGAAGTAATTTTACGATTGTAATAATCATAAAAATCGTCAAATTTTAGTTCAAAAAAAGTTCTTCTCTGTCTGTTGCTTGTAGGGAAAACAACGGATGCTTCTCGTTGTCTGCACTGTTTTAACTGGTGTGGTTGTGGGCTGTGCTTATATGTCGATAAAATGCATTTTTTTAAACATATAGCTGGAATATATTTATGCCATCGATATGTATTGAGCATATATAGCGCAGGCATTGTCCTGGCGATGGCAGGAAGGACGGTGTTGATTTCACCAGTCGGTGATATTTTTATTGATCGTTATCAAAGAATAAAGCAAACCGCCGTTTTTAATCTCATTATTAGTTTTTGGAGAAGGTTCTTGCTGGTTGACATTTTTCTTCGAATGTCCTGATGGCGTTGCCTGCGGATGCGGTTTGGATTTTCCATTCACCTGAAAGAGCAATGTCACGATTTTTTAATTTAATTGTTAATATGTTATCTGGTGCATGTTCAACAAAATGCAAAAGAGTGAAAGACAAAGAAGAACTGGCCGACATAAACGCATAGCTGCTTTCTGATGAGGGAACCTGAGGAGCGGTGAAGTGAATATTTCTTTTTTTTGCGTCTGTCAATGTTATGGCTGTTGGTATAATGCCGTATTCTTTATCCTGTTCATTCATTATAATAACCCCGGAGGAAAATAAATCATCATCACAACTGAAAAGAATAGCTGCACCGCTGTCATCAAATACTCCTGTCAGTGTTAACAGGCCCTCTGGTTGTTCCTCGGTGTACCAGTCGGTTTGCGCAAATAAAGGATTCGCGATGGTGAGTATAAGCAGGGGGGATAATAGCCTTTTCATAAATAACTCCGGCTGTTTTGATATCATGGTTTTTTTATTTGAAATGATAGTGATGGTGTTTTTTATTTTATTGAAAATCATAGGGTTATTACCTTTTTGTAAAACAAAATTTATTTTATTCTCTGGGGCGTGAGAGATGATGATTCAGGCTGCTGTTTCTCTTACTGGAGCAGGACGTGTGCTGCCAGGCGTTTTACTCTTATGTTCTGCAAATTTTTTGATGGCAGAGCCTGTTACATCATTAGAAAACCAGTGTCTTCCCGCAGCGCTGGAAACTATTCGTCGTACTGAACCCCAGACTGATGGTATTTTTCTGGGGTCCAACCGTATTGAGGGCGATGAGGTGACGCGCTATTCTCCTGAGATCCTCATTGGTGAAGGTCAGTATCATACTGGACACTGGCACACATTTGGCTTTCGCTGTGAAATATCATCGGATACTGGCCTGGTTATTCATTTCAGCTATCTGCCGGATGACTCTTTCTTACAAAAGAAACTCATTGCCCCTCGTCGGATGAAACAATAAAAAGCTTCCTTATATACTGAACTCTTCATTCTCAAATTTTGGTTCAGACGTCATTTCGGCATGAAACGTAATGACATTTTCACGATGTGTATCTTGCGCCATATGCTGAGCATGTCCGTTTAATGCGCCGCCTTTTTTTACAGAGAGCTTTTCATAAATGATCGACCCCGTAATGTTCCCGTTCGCGTAGATTTCGATACTCTCAGCCTGGCACTGGCCGATTATCTGACCATCAATATTCAAATTTTTGCAGTTAACGTCGCCGTGGATCTCTCCCCCCTGTAAAACACTAATGATTCCGTCTTCAGCATCGACATTTCCATGAAGGATGCCATGAATAGAGACCATACCCGTGGTGACAATATTTCCTTCAAAGGTGGTATCGCTGGAAATGACGGTGTTTGCTTTTGTTTCTGTTTTCCCGATGATCGGGAACGGCATTTCATGTGATTCCGTCGTGGGGGGCATCGGCGATGGGTCAGTTTTCTTGCCAAACATATTTGTTATCTCCTGTAGACTATAAATTGCAAATGCGCAGAATGCGCAACTACCTAAAACTACGGACATGTTATGAAGATATAAAAATCTGGCAATCAGTGCAGAAAGCCAGAGCAGACATCCAGTATTAATCCAGATATAATTGATGCTACACAGATAAGTGTATCTTTGAAACATGAGACTACATTTCTTATTGCAATTAATGGGAAAGAAAATCAACAAGCCTTATTTAAGATGAAACACCCCCTGATTATATAAATTTTATCCTTATGCCTGACAGCGCGATTAATTATGCGTTATCTCCGCTGCCGCACGCTGGAAGGGAGAAATCCCATATATTTTACAAAAACTTTAGCAAAGTAGGCATTTGAACAAAAACCAAGGTCGTGCGCTATCTTTGTAAGCGAATGATTTGTTCTGCGTAACCGCCGCAGTGCTTCAGTGGTTTTCAGACGATTCACAAAATCACTGAACGGGCCCACTTCATAATTAATTTTTCTCTTCAATGTGGATGGTGAGATATGCATTACGCTTGATACTTCACTTAACGTCCATGTGCGGCAATAATCGCTCATAATGATACTGGCGGTGCGCTCAGCATAGGATTCCTGACTGTGCTTATGCAGGATATCGACCATTTCAGGCATCACTTTCAGCATAAAACCCAACACCAGATGGTACTCATGTAACCTGATAGTCTGATTTGTCGGGGTCTCGGGAAACTGGCCGCATACGTTCTCTGCGGCTAAAAGATAGCTCACCCTCTCTAAGACCCGGTGTTCACTATGACTTAATTTTCTAAAATCAATCAAATGTGAGGACAAAGACTCAGGTGTATCGCTTTTTGGCAGGATACGGTTCTGTTCATAACCCGATTCGATATAAGAAAAAAAGTTAAACAAGCTAATTATGCGTGGGTCGATTTTAATCACGCGGATTTTATATGATGTCCCTGATGCAATTTTATCCAGCATTCTGGAGGGAAGGATGGTGCCTTTCTCAAGAAAAATTGCCTGACCAGTACAACACCTTGTCGGATAATTATGATCGTTATCAGAGAACCAAAGTTCACCCTCTAGAACATAAATCAGGCAATGATGTGAAAGTAAAATCTCTGGCGCAAGATAGTCCAGAATTTTGTCTGTATGTCCGGTAGTTATATGGATTCCTTGATGGGTAGTATCCTCGAACATTCAAGCCTCCATTCCTGTATTTAATTACTATTACGTGTTTCTTTAATAAACAGGATAATAGAAAACATTAATAATTCTACCAGGTTAACGGTACGTCAAACCTTACATCATTATTTTCTCATTGCAGTCCGTATGGTGGCAACGCATCGGAATATTGATTGTTATGATTGATTTTTTATAGAATTCAAATAGTTAAATGTGTGTTTATTGAGAATTCGCATATCTGGAAACGCAAAAATACAGAATAAAAGATCGAAAATCTCTCTAAATCAGAGAAATATTCAACGCAAAGTGCTTATCTTTTATGCAGTTACAGCATGATGCTCAGGTGGGATTATTGCTGACAAGGCGGATTTAACCGTTAATGCATAAACTTGCAGACAGGCCGGTTCGCCCTGCGGGAGGACTTTGACAACGTAGGCTCACGCCATGCTTAGTCATTTGATAGTGGCTCGCCGTTTGACACTGAATATGCACAAGAGCAAGTAAGGAAGGCTTTTAACGGGAGTCAGCGTCTGCCAGTTCATCAGTAATTTAACTTTTTAATCTGGATTATTATGCTTATAAAAGATTTTTTTTGGTGTTAAGTTCCAAAATTTGTATTTTTCATGGATAGGAATTCTTTGCGGTGAATGTTTTAATTTGTTGTTTTTAAAGTGATTTTTTCGCTATTTTGACATTATCTGAGAGCTTTCATTGGATGCGCTCCCGGTCATATAATGCACTCCGTCAGATGCGTCGTTATGTTTATACCCTGTTTATTATTAAGTTATGCCCTGGTGTTTACGATCTTCAATCACCCGAACTGTCGGTGCAGGGAATAAAGTGAGCTGAGCGAGATCAGACTGATAATAAATCATTTTGTAATGCTGGTTTTATTCATTTCCTGTTTTTTATTTATATGTTGATGCCGATAAAAACCGTTTCTGGTTTTTATTCTGGCGTAATACATCTGTCGAGAAATTATGAGATTGCTGAAGCTTATATCTCCTGTCAGTACAGCGGTTGGTTTGGCGTTTATTTTACCCGTGATGTTAATAAGCTGCATTTCCCGCAATGCGCAGGCCGAATTGCAAATGCCGCGAGCCATGATCCCACTGGAATCAGGACCTGTCGTTAATAATGCGTCGTTGCGTTTTATACCTGATAGTGGCCTCCGGGCCGGCGTAAAAGATAGCGGAACCCTGCTGGGAAAACTGGTGGTTGATATGGTGGCGCCTGGAAGTGAAGTCGCCGTTCAATTTGCGCCGGACAGAGTTGGCACGAATGGCCTGGGGACACAGGGTTATATCGTGAATCAGGGGGATGGCTCGCGCATTAACAGTGCAATACAGGCGCGAGAGTGCGGGTGTACCGCGCCGGGCGCCGGACCATCAGGGGCAAACGGATACGCCAGCACTTTACAGGGGGATCTTGTACTGGTGACGCATGGACGCCAGACCCTGACGCCGGGTCGTTACCAGATAAAGCTGGTTGCAGCAGTGATGCTGCCATAAGAAAAACCTTTCTTTTTTAACAGGTAAAAAAATAAATGAGTATTAATTATAAATATCTGGTTATTGCTGCTGAGCTGGTACTGATGGGGTGGGTTGGGCTCTCTTATGCGGGAAGCTGGGGAACCGCGAAAACGCAAGATATGGAGTTTACTATCATGCCGGAAGTCACCTCATCCCTGAAATGGGAACCGGCATCAGGTCTCCACGGGGTGGGCGGCTCAATGTCCAGCGATGTCGCGGTTGGCTCGTTCCATATCTCTGTTTCCGATGGTTTTCACATTGGCGCCCGTTTTGCGGATGAATTCCTGCAAAGCGGACAGGATACATTGCATGGCTTTGCGGCAACGGAGGATGGCAGTCACAAGGTGAAGCTGTACCTGACGCCGGGCGTAAACACGGTTGTAAAGGATGACCCCTCGTTCACCGCAGGAGCAGGACGGATTATCTACGGGCCAGACGGCGGGACATTCCTGGTTAAAGTTGATGGTGATCAGAAGGTTACACCAGGTGATTACACTTCTCGGGTGGCGTTCGCCACATGGTATGAGTAATGGCTGGCAAGAAAATGAATATACAACTCGTTTCTGGCGCTGATTTATGCCGGAAACCATGGCGCCGCCCTATGGCTGTACGCAACGTCAAGGGCGTCAATACTAAGTCCGTCGCCTGTTTAGCCTGCGGTGTGGTGATCCCCTGGCACTTTAAACGGTGTCCGTATTGCGGATGCCGGATATGGCGAATGCGCTGGGGCGGCCAGCACGATAAGCGCCGATATATTCTCTACACGGGGATGCTGATATTGCTGATGCTGGTTAACCAGTGGCTTATGCACTGACAGACATAATGCGCCGCGGAATGAGAACGTAATGCTTTTGAGGAGAACAGATTTGATGAGCAGTGGTTTGAACAAACTGAAGTATGTCCTGATGTTGTGGCCGGTACTGTCAATCGGGACCATTTTTGCTGAAACAGGTCCACAACCGGTTGCGGTCTATTCGAATGATGTTACTACAAAGACGGCAACGGATTCGCCCGCGGAGGCACATAAAGAAGCATCTGAGATAGCGCCGGTAATTGAAGCTGCCTCAGCGCCAGAAGTGAAAACAGACCCTGTTGTTTCTGGTGAAAAACCATCTTCTGATACCGCCGCACCGGCGATCTCTGAGGCTGATAAACCCGTAGCCTCTGCTGCGACAAAAGCGGATGTGACAGCGAAAGGTTCCTCTCCGGTGGCTGCGGTAAGCGAAAATACGCTGACTGCGCCGGTGAATTCCCCGGCTCCCGCTGTTAATAAAGTAAAAAATGATACCGGCACGCTATCATTCGATGCTCTCCCGGATAAAAAACTGGCGGTTACTTCTGAGAAAACACCAGTAGCGGAAAACGCACCACAGACGGCGGCCTTCACGCCCGCACAGGAGAAACGGATCGGGGAAATTGCTGCAGAGTATTTTCTCGCACATCCTGATTTACTGGTCCAGGTTGGTCAAAAACTGACGCAGCAGCGGGAAGAAGAAAACTACCGGATGCAGGTAAAAGCCGCCATCGTCCATCAGTCTCAGTTAACCGATGAAGGTAAAGAGACGCCGGTGTTTGGTTCAGAGACTGCCCCGGTATCGGTGACCGTTTTTTCTGATTACCAGTGTACGCCGTGTAGCCGACTCTCTTCTGAGCTGATGTATGCCATGAATGGATCACCGGAGGCCCGATTCTGGTTTCGCGAATGGCCGGTGATGGCCACCCGCTGGCCTGCTTCTCTGAAAGCGGCGCAGACTGGGTTACAGATATGGCAACGCAAAGGGATCCAGGCCTATATGACCTATCGTAAGGCGGTGTTTGCGACCGGTCACACCGAAGGTGATCTGACTACCCAGGATATTCGCAGAGCGGCAACACAGGCGGGTTCCAGCGCACTGGTTGCTTCCGGTGAAGCGCTGGATACGATGTCGCGCACAGATGAGCTGGCTCAGCAAATAGGGCTGGACACACCGCCCGTGATCGTCGTGATGCCAGTGACAGGCGCAACGCCTGAGAACACAACGGTAATTACCGGCATGACGACGGCGGAAAATATTCGGGCGGCGATCGTGCTGGCGAACGGCCAGGCGGCGCGTCCCTCACATAATGCAATGCAGAAATAACGCATCGCGTTCCTGGTGGTGAATATAGCGATTGTTTAGCGGTATTCTGTTCTGACGTTCCAGACGGTTCTCTGTTTACAGACGAAGAGTGCGCATTGTAATGATGTGCGCTCTTTTTTCTGCTTCATTTTCCTGAGGCTCTCCTTGTTGTCAGAAAAGACGACCTGCTTTATATCATCCCATGCGCAATGAATTGCCTTTTATATTGACTTTATCTGATGCCTTGTCCCTCTCTACCAAAAATCAGAACGGGCGAATCGCGCGATTTCGTTGAACGGACGGTATTCTCCTGTGTTCTGTCCTCTGATAACGCACGCGTTCTGGTTATCAGGACGCGTTTATTCTTATGTCATCATTGTGGTTCTGTTGATGAATATTTTGATAGTTTTATATTCTTTATATTTGTTTTTTATTGGTGTTTTGAACTGTTTTTTCAACAAAAAACAGATGGGATTTTTCTGTGCTTCATTTTTTATCTCTTTGTTTTTAAAGTAAATATCTTGTGTTTTTGTAACTATCTTAGGGGTTTTCAAGAGATGTGACCCATCTTATAATTCTCTCATTCCGGAATTGCTGTTGCCTCGCAGGTAAGCGAAGCCGGAAATAATATTATCAAAAGAGCCAGATGGATGTGCCTGTTGTTTTTTTTTGCGCCCGCACTAACACTGCGGGAGTTTTTTAAATGATTGAAATAATATTTGTCTGAAATGTCCGGGCTATCCCATGATAATCGGCAGGTCATATTTCTATATGCCATTTGCCGTTTATTGCCTAATAATTATTTTTAATCTGTATTTATTGATAAATATGAAAAAAGATACTTTTTTATTCCGTAAGAAAAATACCGCTCTGTTCTGTTCCCTGGGCCTGCTGATGGCGGGGATGACCCTGATGGAGACTTCTGCCACGGCATCGGAATCCGCCACGGTGAACACCCAGGCGTTCGGCGTGTCGGTATCGCCTTCGCGGGTGATTTTTCCGCTGAACGGCAACGGCGCGACGCTGACCATTAAAAACCCGCAGAACTACCCGATGCTGGCGCGTACCACGCTGGTGGGGGAAGACCGCAAGTCGGCGGTGCCGTTTGTGGCGACGCCGCCGCTGTTCCGCCTGGACGGTAATCAGCAGAGCCAGGTGCGTATTGTGCGAACCGGCGGCGACTACCCGGCGGACCGTGAATCGCTGGCGTGGGCCTGCATACAGGGTGTGCCGCCGCAGGCGGCGGGGGAAGCGCTGAAGGATGAGGCGAAGAAATCGACGTCCGTATCGGTACAGGTATCAATCAGCACCTGCATGAAGATGATGCTCCGCCCGGAGTCACTGAAACAGAGCCCGGAAGACGTGGGCGGACAGGTGACGTGGCATCAGGAGGGCAACCAGCTGGTGGCGAAGAACCCGACGGCGTATTACCTGAGCCTGGCGGAGCTGAAGGTGGGGGGAACGGCGGTGAAGGAGCCGGAGTACCTGGCGCCGCAGTCAGAGAAGCGCTACAGCCTGGGTGCGGGGAAAGGGGGCGAGGTGAGCTGGAAGGTGATAACCGATTACGGCGGCAACAGCCGGGAGTTTCGCGCGTCACTGAAGTGACGAAATAGCTTCCGGTGCAGCGGTAAAAGGTCCGGTGCAGAGATCAAAAAATAAAGAGAGGAGTGGTAATGCGCCGGGCGGTTTTGTCAGTGCTGGTGGGTTTGCTTTGTGTACCACCAGGAGCGTTTGCAGCAGCGAATAGCGATTACACCTTTAATACCGATGCTTTTGGTAAAGGCGTGGCGGTTTCACAGTTTAACCAGGCCGGGTACGAGCCACCGGGTGTTTATCTGGCCGATATCCTGCTGAATAGCAAAAAGGTGGCCTCCCGCGAGGTCAACTTCCACTCTGAAAAGCAGGACAACGGGCGTCTGCATCTGGTGCCCTGCCTGCCGGTGAGCTGGCTGTCGGATTTTGGCGTGCGCGTGGAGGATTATCCGCAGCTGGCCGGGAAGACCGGGACCAGTGATAAAGAAGAGGGGACCTGTGCAAATCTGTCAGCGATCCCGCTGGCCAGCGCGGAGTATGACTTTGCAGCCAGCACCTTGTCGCTGGATATTCCGCAGGTGGCGTTGCGGCCTGAAGAAAAGGGCGTTGCGCCAATGGCGCGCTGGGATGACGGTATCCCGGCCGTTTTGCTGGGATACAACGCGAATGAATCCCGGACAGAAACCCGTGGTTCAGGGGGCAGTAGCACCAACAGTCAGTATCTGCGACTGCAGCCGGGGGCAAACCTGGGACCATGGCGGTTTCGTAATGCCACAACATGGTCGAAAAGCGGGCATGACGCGGGCAAGTGGGAGACTTCCACAACCTATCTGGAGCGCGGCATTAACCAGCTGAAAGGGCGGTTAACCATGGGCGATCTGACGACTTCCCAGGATATGGCCGTTTTTGACGGTGTTCCGCTGCGTGGCGTGCAGCTGGCGACGGATACGTCCATGTTACCTACCTGGATGCGCGAGTTTTCACCCGTCGTTCGCGGTATTGCGCGAACCCATGCGCGGGTGACGGTACGTCAGAACGGCTACAGCATCTATAGCGAAATGGTGGCTCCGGGGCCGTTTGAGCTGAAAGACCTGCAGCCGGGCTCATCCGGAGAACTGGATGTGACGGTGGAAGAAGAAGACGGCTCCACGCAACACTTTACGGTGGCCAACTCGTCACAAGCGGTGTTTTTACGCAGAGGTGCGTTCCGTTATGGCCTGGCGGCGGGCTTTTACCGGCCTTCCGGCGTAACGGGGAGCGACAAACTTAGCGATGCCAAAGTGCTGCAGGGTACGGCGATTTATGGTCTGCCGATGAACCTGACAATATATGGCGGCATCCAGATGGCCAATCATTATCAGGGACTGGCGGTGGGATTGGGGACGCTGCTGGGGAAACTGGGAGCGGCATCAGTCGATGTGGTGCGCTCGGCGGCCCGCCTGGCAGACGGCAGCCAGGATACCGGTTCGGCGGTGCGCTTGCGTTACAGCAAGACGCTGGACTCGACGGGGACATCATTCACCTTATCTGACTATCGTTATGGTTCGAAGGGTTACCACGATATGGCGCCGGTGCTGGACAGCTATGTCGATCCGTCCAATAGCAACCAGGAAGATGGTGCGCACGGCGTTACGCCGAAAGAGCGGCTGTCGATGTCGCTGAGCCAGTCGCTGGGCAAGCTGGGGAATCTGGGACTGTCATGGTGGCGCAACGGCTATCGGGGGCGTCGTCAGACGGACCAGTCCTACTCTGCTCGCTACAGTTTTTCGCTGCTGGGATCCGGGGTCAGTCTGTATGCGACTCAGACAAAGAACGCGGGTCAGAACGACGGGGCAGGACACAATGAGCGCCAGTTCGGGGTAAATGTCTCCGTGCCGTTGTCCCGCTGGTTGCCGGGTACCTCGGCCAGTTGGCAAACAACCTCTTCCTCCGGGAAGCGCAGCGATCGGCTGAACCTGTACGGTAGTGCGGCGGATAACCGCCTTAACTGGAACGTGCAGCAGGGGTATCAGCCGTCACAACCGTCGGATTCGAACCGTGATGGTTATGCCGGACTGAACTGGCGCGGGGGCGATGGTACGGTCAATGCCGGGTATAGCTACACGGGCGATCAGTATCGTACCTGGAACCTGGGCGTCAGCGGCGGCTTATTACTGCACGAACATGGCATCACTGCGGGGCAGTCGGTGGATGGCACGCAGGCGCTGGTTAGCGCACCCGGCGTGTCGGGAGTGGGATTAAGCAGTTCACCCGGTGTGAAAACCGATTATCGCGGCTATGCGCTGCAGGGCTATATGAGCCCGTATCAGGAGAACACTGTCTCTCTCGATTCCTTGACCCTGGCGGCGGGTGATGAGGTGAAACAGACCGATATGAAGGTGGTACCGACCAAAGGGGCGGTGATGGCGGTGCGTTACCCGGTGAAAACCGGACTGGCGCTCCTGTTGAAGCTGGCGCGGTCTGACGGTAAAGCGTTGCCGTTTGGTGCGATGGCCGACCTGGAAACAGAAAATCCAGACGATAGCAACGCCGTTGCGCGTAACGGTATCGTCGGTGATAACGGTGAAGTCTATATGGCCGGGATGCCGGAAAAAGGCACCGTAAACGTCAGGTGGGGCAGCGAGGCCGGAGAATCATGTAAAGCCGCATATAGCGTTTCGGAAGAGATGAAAAAAGAAAAAGTTGTGACGCTGAAAGCTGTATGTCGGGCGGAATAAGAATAAGCCGATGAGTATAAAAAATGAAAACAGTGATTCCAGTGACTCGACGAAATACGATTGGCCTGATGAATGTGCAGCCAATAAATAAAGCGAATGCGTTCGGGAATAAAACCAGCGAATTTATATGGCGATATTGCTGCGCTGCAGATGGTGATATGTCCACCGGACCGCCGGGTATTTTAAGGATAAATCGCGGTTCGTAATACCGTGGGTGAGCAGAAAGTAAATCCACAAAATTTACGGTAGCTATTTTAAGAGAGAGTAACAATGAAAATGATAAACCACCGCCGCCGGATGGTTGCGGCACTTCTGGGCACCCTGCTGGTCGCGGGTGCGGCGCACAGCCAGAGTATTGACAAGTTGCACAAGGTAACGGGAACGCTGAACGTGACCGTCAGTGACGGCACGACGTGCTCCATCACGCCAGATATCACGGCACCGGACCTGAGCACTTTTGATACATGGACATCTTTCGGGAAAGTCGACTTTGGCTGCCAGAAAGGCGGTACGGATACTTCAGCGACTATTGGCATCGCGAAAACGGCTGATATGGTGAAGGATGCTGCGAAACCTGACCAGTTTTATATGACGAAGGACGCCCTGGGAAGTGCGGTTACGGCTGCAAAATATTTTGTTCGATTCGGCGCGCAGACCGGTACCAGCGTCCGGGCGGCCACCGCCGATGATCTGGCGGTTAATTTTATGGATGGGCTTGTGGGCACCACCGATGTTGCAGGGGGCGGAACTGTAGGGTTAGACGGTTACGTTAATTCGGGTTCGGCACCGGCACAATTTACCATTCCACTGATGGTAATGGCGTGGAACTGATTACTTTTTGCAATGAATAACAGTAAATAAAACAGGATTATCTATGAAGCTTAACAGTTTACTCTGCGGCCTTGCCCTGGCGGGAATGTACGTAGCGGCCCCGTCTTTTGCAGCAACCGCAGCCTATGTGGCGGGCTCAGAGAATTATGCAAATGTTCAGGTCACAATGGGGGGCGCCATTACCTGCTCAATTGCGACGAACCCGGTGAAGGGTAACGGCGCGACGGACACCAGCCTGGCGGTGAAAATTGAATCGAAATGCGAGCTGGGTGCGACGTCGTTCCCGACGGCGGTGGGTATCGGTGCGACGAAGCCGGGTTACACCTTTACGTCGACAGCAGATGGCGTAACGGTAAATAACGGTACGGATTCCGTGGATTTTATCTGGGATACCGGTATGGACAAGCATGCATTGGGCAGTGCAACCGATGATGATATTTTTGGCGGTACCTATGCGGTAACGGACCCGCTGGTGAGCAAGGAAGTGACGGCGACCATCCAGAAGCCAGGGGGCGGTAACCTGCCGGTGGGCGACTGGGATATCCCGCTGGTGATGGCGATGTACACCAACTGATTAAACAGCCCGCTCTTTCCGGGCGGGTGCTAACGAAGGCGTCTTTCATTTATTGTGCAGGACGCCATCGCTGAACCGTTTGCTGAACCACGACCATATATTCACGTTATCCGGTACGGATATTTCACCTCTTCCGTTTTCCATCAGGGGTGAGACTTCTTTTTTTCGCGTATTTATTTTCATATTTTTGGCGCTCATCGGGCGCTTTTTTTTTACCGGTTACGGTGTGTTTTTTCCCGGCGGTAACGGATGCCGTTTCCCCCGTTACGGAATGTCCGCCGCTGCGACACGGTTTTTTCCCGTCCTTCTGCGCCTGATTTGTTATTCTGTTATATAAACCTCTGCGATATTTCCTTCAGCGGTGCTTTCCTCACCGCCCCGTGGAATTCATTATCCTCTCTGCATCCCTTTACCGGCAGGATCCTTTTACCCGGATCTTTTATTCATCTCTTTTTCCTGAATCACTCCTGACCTCTTTCGCCCCTGTCCGGGGCGGCCTGTTATTCGGCGACGGCCGGAATACGGGCCATGTCTTTTCATTGCAACACTGTCCTTGAATGATTTTATGGTTTTATATCCCATTTATTATATCTTTACTGGTGTTTATCTCTGTTTTTTGTGGTAAATAAAGATCGGATTATTTTATGGTGTTTTTTGTATCCTGCTGTTTTTGCTGATGATATTGTCCGTTTCGGTAATCGTCTGATGGGTTTCCTGATGAAGCGGCCCATCTTATAATGATTTCATTCCAGAAATGCTGTAGCGCTTCGCCAGGTGACTTAACCTGAAGAATAATATATTCAGAAGAGCAGATTATTTTTCCGGTTTGTTTCTGTTGCCTCTGTGAAGATATGGCATGGCTGATTGTTAAATAATTAAAATGATTTTTTTAAACTGACTTTTATTATCCTGAAATAAAGAAAGGGGCGGGGTTTTACTATTTCCCGCCCGTGGCTGACTGCCGGTTTACTATTTTGAGAGTGTATTTGGAAAATATGAAAAAAGACGCTGCTGTATTCCGTAAGAAAAATATTGCCCTGTTCTGTTCCCTGGGCCTGCTGATGGCGGGGATGACCCTGACGGAGGCTTCTGCCACGGCATCGGAATCCACCACGGTGAACACCCAGGCGTTCGGCGTGTCGGTATCGCCTTAGCGGGTGATTTTTCCGCTGAACGGGAACGGCGCGACGCTGACCATTAAAAACCCGCAGAACTACCCGATGCTGGCGCGTACCACGCTGGTGGCGGAAGACCGCAAGTCAGCGGTGCCGTTTGTGGCGACGCCGCCGCTGTTCCGCCTGGACGGTAACCAGCAGAGCCAGGTGCGCATAGTACGAACCGGCGGCGACTACCCGACGGACCGTGAATCGCTGGCGTGGGCCTGCATACAGGGTGTGCCGCCGCAGGCGGCGGGGGAGGCGCTGAAGGATGAGGCGAAGAAATCGACGTCGGTGTCGGTACAGGTATCAATCAGCACCTGCATGAAGATGATGCTCCGCCCGGAGTCGCTGAAACAGAGCCCGGAAGACGTGGGCGGACAGGTGACGTGGCATCAGGAGGGCAACCAGCTGGTGGCGAAGAACCCGACGGCGTATTACCTGAGCCTGGCGGAGCTGAAGGTGGGGGGAACGGCGGTGAAAGAGCCGGAGTACCTGGCGCCGCAGTCAGAGAAGCGCTACAGCCTGGGTGCAGGGAAAGGGGGCGAGGTGAGCTGGAAGGTGATAACCGATTACGGCGGCAACAGCCGGGAGTTTCGCGCGTCGCTGAAGTGACGGCAGCAGTTTGCGATGTAGTTGTGATGTAAGGGGTTATCCGCCGGATAACCCGCAGGACTGATGGTAACCACGTTTAATAAAAGAGAGAGCAATAATGAAAATGATGAACAACCGCCGCCGGATGGGAGCAATGCTTCTGGGCACCCTGCTGGTCGCGGGCGCGGCGCACAGCCAGAGTATTGACAAGTTGCATCAGGCAACGGGAACGCTGAACGTGACCGTCAGTGACGGGACGACGTGCTCCATCAAGCCAAAGATCACAGCACCGGACCTGAGCACTTTTGATGCATGGACACCTTTCGGGACAGTCGAATTTGGCTGTCAGAAAAGCGGTACGGATACCTCAGCGACTATTGGCATCGTGAAAACGGCTGATATGGTGAAGGAAGCTGCGCGCCCTGGCCAGTTTTATATGACGAAGGATGCCCAGGGGAATGCTGTAACGGCTCTTAAATTCTACTTTAAACTCGCTGCACAGACCGGTACCAGCGTCCAGGCGGCCACCGCCGATGATATGGCGGCCGGTTTTATGGATGGTTTTGTGGGCACCACCACCGCTCCAGGGGCTGGCAGTGTGGAGTTAGGTGGTTACGTTAAATCGGGTTCGGCACCGACACAATTTACCATTCCACTGATGGTAATGGCGTGGAACTGATTACTTTTTGCAATGAATAACAGTAAATAAAACAGGATTATCTATGAAGCTTAACAGTTTACTCTGCGGCCTTGCCCTGGCGGGAATGTACGTAGCGGCCCCGTCTTTTGCAGCAACCTATGTGGCGGGCTCAGAGAATTATGCAAATGTTCAGGTCACAATGGGGGGCGCCATTACCTGCTCAATTGCGACGAACCCGGTGAAGGGTAACGGCGCAACGGACACCAGCCTGGCGGTGAAAATTGAATCGAAATGCGAGCTGGGTGCGACCTCGTTCCCGACGGCGGTGGGTATCGGTGCGACGAAGCCGGGTTACACCTTTACGTCGACAGCAGATGGCGTAACGGTAAATAACGGTACGGATTCCGTGGATTTTATCTGGGATACCGGTATGGACAAGCATGCATTGGGCAGTGCAACCGATGATGATATTTTTGGCGGTACCTATGCAGTAACGGACCCGCTGGTGAGCAAGGAAGTGACGGCGACCATCCAGAAGCCGGGTGGCGGTAACCTGCCGGTGGGCGACTGGGATATCCCGCTGGTGATGGCGATGTACACCAACTAAACAAACAGCCCGCCCTTTCCGGGGCGGGAGTTAACGAAGGCGTCTTTCATTTATTGTGCGGGACGCCATCGCTGAACCACGACCATTTATTCACGTTATCCGGTACGGATATTTCACCTCTTCCGTTTTCCATCAGGGATGAGACTTCTTTTTTTTCGCGTATTTATTTTTCATATTTTTGGCGCTCATCGGGCGCCTTTTTTTTATCGGTTATCTAAACGGGCAACGTCAGGTTGCCCGCACGATGATTAATGGAATAAATTACGCGTATACACTTTATTCAGTCTGGAACGATATTTGTCGTCATAGCATTTTCGGCGCTGGCTATCACAAAAAACACCGTTGCTGAGGGTATAGCTGGCGAGATTGACATTCTTCATATCGCCCAGAGCAGACTGCAATGCGGTGGTATTGCCGATATAGACCTGGGTTAATCCCATTGATATGCCGCTGGGATCGGCGCAGAAATTAGAGGTTCTGTCGCAGATAATTCCTTTGGCCGGAAAAAAGATCGCTTCGTTGGTGTCTGGCAGCGGTTGCGGTTCATTTGACACGCTTTCACCATATAACATTTCGGTCGTTCTCCTGTCTTCAAATGATTTATTCTGATCGATAAAACATTTATGTTCATGAACGCTGCAAAGCACGCCGTTACTTAACGTGAAGGATTTTCTGCGGTGTGGATGGCTGTCATTCAGCC
Source organism: Citrobacter amalonaticus (assembly GCF_002918555.1). Taxonomy (GTDB): domain Bacteria; phylum Pseudomonadota; class Gammaproteobacteria; order Enterobacterales; family Enterobacteriaceae; genus Citrobacter_C; species Citrobacter_C amalonaticus_A. The sequence continues at coordinate 375,737 of NZ_PQMB01000004.1, read as the reverse complement.
TGTCTGCCGCATATTCGCCAAGGAAACGGGTGGTCAGCTCGGTTGATAGCCCGTTACGGTCGGCGCAGAAACCTTCCTGCCGGTCGCAGAGCACACCGCTTTGCGGGGAATAAATCTTCCCACCGGCAGCCATTGCCTGCCCGAAGCCGGAGCAACCGGCGATGCCCATCAGACACACCATCGCGATACTGAGTTTCATCTTATTCATCGTCAAACCTTATTGTATTGTTCTGTTGCCGGGATAATCTTTCGGGCAGAACATTTTCACTGTGGCATCCGTCTTTATTGCCAGACAAAGAAAATCCCCAGGCTCACAGAAAACCCGGGGATAACAGATGCACTATCCGTAACATTTTTAATATTTCTGTTACTCGACGGGAATGCTAAAAACGGCAGTTAATGGGCGTCAACCTGTCGGGTAAATAAAATTTGGCGAAGGAAATAAAAAGGCCGACCTTTGAAGGTCGGCCTTTTGCTTACTGGAAAAAAGAACGAGTGAGAACACCTTTAAAGGTATAAACGACACGGGGTCCTTGTCAAGGATTAATAGGTGGCCGTTAGCGTAAAATATCACAATAGATCGATGATAAGTGCGTTATTTTGCGCTTATTTTGATAGCAATGATATTTGCTTAAATATAAGCTTAACGACGGTCAGGTTTTTTGTATTGCTATTCGGGCTTAATGTCGCCTGCGAACAGGTATTGCAAAGTATGACGGGTATATAACGTGTTATTTGATGAATCGCTTTATTTTTGGGAGCTATCAGCCGGTGTTCTGGCGACGGTTCTTTTGCTGTGGTTGATTATCACAGGCTTTCCCGGAGAACGAAAACGTAGAGGATTTTACTCTCCGTCTCCGTGGATTGTGCGCTGGCTTTGTGGGGAACTTTCAGTCAGTGCTTCGTTATGGCAGGGAGGTGCCTTGATACCCGGCTGTTTCTGGTGGCTGTGCGTCATGGGATATGGGCCGGACAAAGACTGGCAACAGCTGATTGTGTCTGTCTGGTGCATTTTTATCGGGTTGGCGATGGTGAATTCGGGGCGTAAATCATCGTTATCAGGTTCAGCGTGCGCAGGCGTACTGCTGTTGACCACGTTGGTATTGCTGATCGGTGTTGTCGGCAGCAGGGCAGCGGTGCTGAAACTGCTGTTTTCCCGGCAGGCGTAAGACAAATAACTGGCGGTGCCTGTAATACGTACCGCCAATACGATGCAGGAGACACTGGGGATGGTAATGGAATGGAGTACTGAAAATCGGTGCAAAGAGGATGATATCCGCCAGCGCGTGGAAGGTCGGCAGACAAACCATGCGGTTTACTATTTGCCGGCCTGTTTGTCGCATCTGCAGAATCCACCGCTCTGGCTGGCGGTCGCGCGTTGGGGGCTGCTGATCGGGGAGATGATCTCCCGGAATGATATTGCGCAAGCGTTTCATATTTCACTGCGCAGAGCGGCAGATATCATGACCTATATTACCTGCGAGCGGCAGGATGTGGTGAAAGCGACAAAATGCGTTTCCCGGACAGGCCACGGGAGACGAACCGCCAGGATCATGATACTGGCTATTTCTGAAGCCTCCCTGACATCGCCCTCACAATCGGCACCTGCGGAAAAATCGCGGGAACAGGGTTGTGCGGCAGCTAAAAAGACCGCGGGTGCGCAGGCAGAGACGGAATTGCGGCAGATCCGCCAGTTTTTTCTGCGCCAGCGTTACCGTCGTGATGGAGAAAACACGCTGCCATGAACGAACATATGATGAAATTATTTCGCTGCTATAGCGGACGAAAACGGGTGGCGCTTGCGGGAGGCGTTCTCTGGTTATTGTCAGGCATCCCCTCCGCTTACGCCAACCCGGACTCTCATCCCCCCGAGGTAGACTGCCAGCATCTGGAGTCGACGACGGATATTCTTATTTGTGATAACCGTTGGCTTCGTGAGCGAAATGCGCAGCTGAATACGCTTTATGAATTGTTGCGAATAAGTTTGCCCTGTGAAAAACGCGGTAAGCTGGATAAAAAAGAGAAAGCCTGGAAACAGGAAATGGAATCATGTGGTACGGACACGCTGTGTCTGGCGGGTGAATATACCGGGCAGGTTTCGGAACTCCGGGAACAGTACCAGATACGCATTTTAAAATTGACGGAAAATAATTGATCTTATTGTTTTCTGATAATTAAAAAAACGACCTGCTGATTCTCCAGATACGGGTGGGGAAGTACAGGGATGTTATCCGGAATTCAATATCGGCGTAAAGGTGGGATTGTCGTGTGACGGAACGCATTCGCGCAGCGTCAGTTCTGCTGACTGCCTTCGTGGGATCCGCGTGTTTAGCCGCACGGACAGTGTGGAGGCGCTCAGGTGGATGATTCGACGTTCGGCGCCGTTCACGGGGAATGGTCGGGACGCCACGGAGATTTGACGCATGTGACCTCCCCTGAAGTGACCACATCGTCATTTGCACCTGACAAACATTCTCAGCTTATATTCCTGAAAAAGGATCAATAAAAAGCTCATGAAATCCAGACTTTATCAAAAAGAGAATATCCGGGACTTCATACTGAACAAAATTATCACTGATACAAAAATTGACCCGTTTTATGATCTGATTCAGAGAATCAAACTATCTGTTGTTCATAGCTTACTTGTCCTGTTAATAATAACTTATTGGATAATGATATGACTGGTGACAAGAATGGTAAAAATGATGTCGGGCAATGGTTACATAAAATTGATTTGAATCTGTTACCTGTCTTTATGGTAGCAATGCAGGAAATGAATTTTACTCATGCAGCAGAAAAGCTGGGGATGACTCAGCCTGCGGTGAGTAATGCTATTTCACGGTTGAAACTCATATTTAATGATGAACTATTTTTAAGGCAGGGGCGTGGCGTCAGACCAACAATCTTAGGCACTCAAGTTTATGATTCAGTGTGCAAATCGATGGATATACTACTGAACATAATACCTGTCGCACCACGGGAAACCGAACCGGATAATTTAACATTCACCTTCGGCATTGAGAGTCCCCTGGATATATCATTGATACCCATCATATTACGGTTGTTTGAAGGGGAGAAGAATTTCAACATTAAATTTGAACAATATTTTAATAAGTTCAAAAAAACAGACGATGATAATAAATCTGCTGATTTCGTCATCTCATATAGTGAAATAAAACAAAAGGATTTTTCTTCCGTTTCCTTATTTGATGACGAAATTGTGATTGTTGCCAGCAAAAAACATCCCCGGCTTCAGGAGATAAGTATGAAGGGGGGCGTTTATCGAGAGCAACATGCGGTGGCATCACCGGAAAGACATTTATCGTTTAGTCAGTACTGGTATGACACTCCGGAAAAAGAATCCTGTATTTCATACTATGGAACCGATATATTAAGTGTGTTCAATATTGTTTCACAGACCGAAATGATTTCTTTTTCCCCATATAATCTCGCTGAAAAATACGAAAAATTTTTAGGCTTAAAGATATTGCCATTACCATTAAACATAAACAGATTAACGTGTTATCTTTCCTGGGATAACAAATCAGCAAGGCATCAGGGAAAAGAAAAAATTGCAAAAATACTGAAAAAAACATGCCGGCGTTAAGTGGCGAAATTATATAAAAGCGTATTTCTTATTGATTGATGGCAGGCGTGATTGACAACTCTTGTGATTGATATTATTCAGAGAGGGTCATGATGATTTGGTTTCTGATTTTTATAAATACCTCTTATAAAAAATACGCTATAAATTACAGGCTGAAATAAATACCAGCACAGATACCCGAAGGACAACCGCTTCAGTCATGCCGCTGACGTGCTCTGCTAAATAACGTGTATAAAAGGGGCCTGGTATCCATAGTTAATAATTCTGTAAATATTTAAATTGTTAATATAACATGCTGAATATAGAGCTATTTGCCCCTGAGAAAATGATTGCGCTCAATGACTATCTCATTGAAAACAAAGATTGTTTCTCTTTGTTTTCAATGCTTTCTCATCCTTTCATTATGTATCGTTGCATTTATAATCTCTGTTTTCCTGGTGAAGTTAACTGAATAAGAAAAGGATGATGATTCACATTAATAGCATAACAGATATTGATTAATCTCAACCCGGCGGCGCTTAAGATATTCATTTGACATCTTCAGCGGATGGGCTGCCGGGATGAAGGAAATGAGTTTACTTTTAACGCTATCAGGGGATGTCAGGTCACATTTAATCAATAACTTTATTACTACTGGATTTTAAAGGATTGTTTAACAATGTTGTTAAGAGCATATGACAGATATGTCATAAATTTTTTTCTTCTTTTTGCCGTGAGCATGTTAAATGGATGTGCATTACTACCTGGGCAGCATTTAAAATTTTCATCCGAAAAAACAACACAGATGACAGATAATAAATATGATCTGGATTCGGTCGTAAATATGTATGAAATTACGCCGGAGTTAACGCAAAAACTCCGGCCCCCTCCTGCTGTTGCACGAAGTAATCCACAACTGGATATTCAGCTAAAAAACTATCAGTACAGAACAGCGCCTGGTGATGTTCTGATGATTACGGTCTGGGATCATCCTGAACTGACAACTCCGGCGGGTGAGTATCGTAGTGCAAGTGATTCCGGGAACTGGGTGGGTTCGGATGGCACAATCTTTTATCCGTATATTGGGAAAATAGCTGTAGCCGGGAAAACATTGTCAGAAATACGTGATGTTATTATCTCACGCCTGTCAACTTACATTGAAAGTCCTCAGGTTGATGTCAGCGTTGCCGCATTTCGCTCGCAAAAAATCTATGTCACCGGAGAAGTCATGAAATCAGGTCAACAGCAAGTGACCAATATTCCTTTAACCGTGATCGATGCGATTAATGCTGCCGGTGGCCTTGCGCATGATGCTGACTGGCATAATGTTATTTTAACTCACCATGGAAAAGAGACCCGAATTTCATTATACGCTTTATTCCAGAATGGCGACCTGACACAAAACCAGCTACTGTCTTCCGGTGATATTCTTTTTGTTCCCCGCAATGATAACCTTAAAATCTTTGTGATGGGCGAGGTTGAGAAGCAAAGTACCCTTAAGATGGATCGTAGTGGTATGACACTGGCTGAAGCGTTAGGCGATTCGGGAGGAATTTCTCAGTCTACCGGAGATGCTACGGGGATATTTGTTATTCGTTCATTGAAAAATGATAAAAAAGGAAAAATTGCAAATATATACAGGCTGGATGCCCAGGAGGCAGCGGCGATGGTACTGGGGACCGAATTTGAACTCCGTCCCTATGACATTGTTTTTGTTACCAGTGCTCCGGTGTCACAATGGAATCGGGTGATTTCACAACTTATTCCGACGATCTCTGGCATTCATAATATGGCAGAATCTTTCCATTTAGTCAGAAACTGGAATTAATTATGTTTGATTCTGTTCTGATAGTGTGCACAGGAAATATTTGTCGCTCTCCTGTGGGAGAGCGCTATTTACGTCATCTTTTCCCAAAAAAGAAAATAGACTCAGCAGGAACCCGAGCCTGTACAGGGCTGGCGGCCAGTTACCAGATGAAAGAAGTGGCAGCCCGGTATGGATTGTCGCTGGCAGGACATACAGGAACACCGCTGACGGAAGATAAATTAAATCAGTACGATCTTATTCTGGCGATGGAGAAAACACATATATTCCACATTTTAAGTATGGCACCGTATGTCCGGGGAAAAACGTTTTTGTTTGGCCACTGGATTGCTCAACAGAATATCCCCGACCCCATTGGTTATGATGATGCTGTCTTTGAGGCTGTATATCAGCTCATTGCGCAAGCCAGCCAGCAGTGGGCGAATAAATTAAACTCAACATTATCGTGGAGGAATGGATGTCTTTAATCACTCCATCATCAGCGGTGACAGAACCTGAAACAATAGACCTGCTCTCTTTGTTTGCTGAGCTGGTTCGCTACTGGAAGCTGTTCCTTTCCGGCACCATCCTTTTTTTAGGATTTGCTGTTTTATATTTATTGTTCTCTACACCGATTTATCGGGCCGATGCCTTAATACAGGTTGAGCAGAAGCAGGAGAATGCCCTGTTCAGTGGTCTGAAAGAGGTTCTGAATGATCATCAGCCATCGCCCGCATCGGAAATTGCGCTTTTAAAATCGAGGATGATTCTGGGTAAAGCGGTTGACGACCTGAACTTACAGAACCGGGTTGTTCCGGACTGGTTTACAAAAATGCGTATAACACTATCACGGCTGACAGGGAGTGCATCCGGGGTAATCGATTTTTCATATCTTTCATTATCCAAAGATAATATGCATCTGATATTGACCGTGCTGGACAACACGCATTATCAGATTGCGGGTGACGGTTTCATACTCGAGGGTTCTGCTGGTAAGCCTCTTGAGGGGCATGGCGTGTCTTTGCTTATTCGTCAAATCGATGCGTGGAAAGGTTCTCGTTTTGTTATATCACGGGTTACGCATCTGGCTGCCATTGCCGCATTACAACAGCATTTCAGTATTACTGAAACAGGGAAAAATACAGGGATGCTAAGTCTCTCTCTTACAGGAGAAAATCCGTCACAGATTTCAGGCGTTCTTGACAGTATCAGCCATTATTATCTGAAGCAGAATGTTGAACGGCAGTCTGCGCGGGATGAGAACAGTCTGCTATTTCTGAAGCGACAGTTACCCGTTCTGAGGGCCGAGCTGGACGAAGCCGAAGACAGGTTAAGTGCTTACCGGCAACAAAATAATTCAGTCGATCTCTCCCTGGAAACGAAATCCATTCTTGAGCAGATTGTGGATGTGGATAAACAGCTCAATGAACTGACGTTCCGCGAAGCGGAAATTTCCCGTCTTTATCATAAGGAACATCCTGTTTATCGTGCGCTCCTGGAAAAGCAAAATGCATTACAGCAAGAAAAAAGCAGACTGAATGGGCGTATTAGCGTTATGCCTGTCACTCAGCAGACGGTATTGGGACTTAGCCGAAAGGTAGAGTCTGAACGGCTGGTCTACCAGCAGTTGCTGAATCGACAGCAAGAGCTGAATATATCCAGAGCGGGGGCTATCGGCAATGTCAGGATTATTGACGAGGCTGTGACGCAGGCGGTTCCCGTCAGTCCGAAAAAGCTGCTTATCGTTATTATCGGCGCAATGACAGGTATGATTTTTTCAGGTGGGTTAATTCTGATGTTTGTGGCATTTCGTCGCGGGATCGAATCGACCGAAGCGCTTGAAAGAGAGGGAATTAACGTATGCGCCAGCGTGCCTCTGTCTTTGACGATGGTAACGCATTCCAGAAAAAATAAGGCTCCTGTGGAAGGGCTGTTAACCACCCTGATGCCTGCCGATCTGGCCGTTGAAGCGATACGCAGTCTGCGAACCAATATCTATTTTGCCATGATGGATGCGCACAATCATGTGCTGATGATTTCAGGCGCCAGTCCGGGGGCGGGTAAGACGTTCATCAGCAGTAATCTGTCGCACATCGTTGCTCTGACAGAGAAAAAAGTGCTTTTTATTGATGCGGATTTGCGCAAAGGATATGCGCACCGGTTGTTTGGCGGCACTGAAAGCCCAGGGTTATCAGATATTCTTGCCGGGAGAGCGTGTCTTGCACAGGCCAGAGTGTCTTTGCCGGAGTACGGGTTTGATTATATCGGTCGTGGTCCCGTTCCTTCTAACCCGACGGAACTGCTTTTACATCCACGTCTGGCGGCTTTACTGACAGAGGCATCTTCTCAGTATGATCTGATTATCGTTGATACACCTCCTGTTCTGGCGGTCACGGATGCTGCAATTATCGGCCGGTATGCGGGAACGGTTATGATGGTCGTCCGGTATGGTGTTGATACTGTTCAGGATATCACTGGCAGCCTGAAACGACTGGAACAAAGTGGCGTGATGGTGAAAGGGTGTATTCTGAATGCAGTGAAGAGAAGAGCCGGAGACTATTATCGTTATGGTCATGGTCAGTATGATTACTCGCATCTGAAAGATTAGGGCGCTTCTGACGCAGATACCGGTTGCTGACCACCTCCGCAGAAGTGGGTGGTCGTGCAGAGATAAAACGCCGGGGGATCTCCGCTACCCGCTCAGACTCCCGCGTATTACTGGTTAACAGAATGGCCCCGACCGCAATGGCATGTCAGGAGAGGGGCGTGTCGTCCGGGCTGCAGGGGGACTGATGCTGAACGGATCTCAGAGTGCGTCTTCCGGTACCGGACAGGCGGCTTTCCACGCGGCCAGCCGCGCCTCATCATTGCCGGAGGGGCGGGACAGAAGCCAGCGTGCCATCAGCCGGTCTGCGTTATCCCCGGTCGGTATCGACCGGCGTCGCGGCGTCGACGGCGTCGGTGACGCCGGGCGTTTAGCCGACTCCTTCACCGCCAGAATGCGTATCGTCAGTTGACGGTGTCCGCCCGGCAGGTGCCGGCTGTAGCTCTCAAATGTGATATCGTCGTGGTGATAGCGGTGACAGAGATAATTAAGGACGCCGCTGGCCCGGCGCTGGTCCACCCGGAAAGCCTGACAGACCTGCTCACGGCTGAATGCCTTCCCCGTCAACAGCCCCCACCAGGCCACCGCCCGGTACAGCGGCATCCCGCCCAGATGGCGGATTTCCGCTGGCATATAAAAATCGCCGTGGTTACTTTGTCCGCCACGTACCGTGCCGACAGTCTGCAATGTATTCATAGGGGTTCTCCCTGTTCTGAAAAATAAACTGAACGCCGGGGCGACATGGCTCCCAGACGATAATGAAAGAGACCAAATGGCATGGCCGCGCCGTATAAAAAACCCTGCAGGTAGTCAACCCCGCAGTCCTGTAGCTGCTTTGCCTGCTCTGCGGTTTCTACCCCTTCGGCAATCACCCTGGCACCCGAGCTGCGGGCCAGCCTGACCGTGTCCGTCACAAACGCCTGGGTGACAGGATCGGTTAAATCCGCTGCAACCTGACAGCCGAGCTTGATAAAGGCGGCCCGGGAGACAGCCAACAGCGTTTCACCGGCATATCCGGTACCATAGTCATCCACGGCAAAACACAGCCCGTCCCCGGTCAGTCCGGCCAGAACGTCGGCGGCACCGGTAAAATCGCGAATATCTTCACGTTCAGTGATTTCAAAAACGGGTATCACACCCGTCTGCCGTAGCTGGTTATTCAGCGTGACAAGATAAGCCCGGAAACCGGGGGCCATAATCTGGCTCAGGCTAATATTCATCGTCAGCATGAAATGACCGGTTCTGCCGTTGTGCAAATCGTAAATATCCGGAATAACCTTATTGGCCAGAGTCCGGGTCAGTAATTCCGACAGGCCGGTTGTTTCAATACTGTGAATAAAGGTGCCCGCTTCCAGTAACCCTTTTTCCGGATTAAGCCAGCGGGCCAGAACTTCACATCCGGCGACCTTTCCGGTGTCGGCATGAATAACTGGTTGATAAAATGGGATAAATTCACATTGAGCAAAAGCCTGCTGCAGACGAATTTCTGAAAAGTGCATGCCGCCCCCTGCATATTAAAATATATGAGCTTATTTACTGTCGAAATTAAATAACATCAGTACCGACGGATAATCGTGTCATTCTCTGTTTTAATCTGTCCGCTAAGATATAAATCACAGAACTTCCGCCATGAATTTATTCCTATTTTCTTCAGGGCGTTCTGTCTTATCTGATATAGCGTCTGTTCAGAGATGCCCATGCAGGCAGACATTTCCTGAACAGTTTCTCCGCTCAGGGGAATAACCAGCGACACCCATTCCTTCAGGGAAAAACCATACCGGTTGTCCCGGTAGCGGGCCACCACACGCATGGGACGCCAGGTTTTACCGTCCAGCCAGGACAGAAAATTACGCCGGAAGAGACCGCTTTGAAGATTATGAGAGTTAAAAAAAGTCACATGGCCACGAAACTTACGCGAAATATACCAGGTCAGGTAAGCATTATACCGGCTGACCAGTACACCAATACGTTTCCGCCCGTTTATCTGATTTAAAAAATCCACAGCAGTTTTGAAATTACTGAGGGCTTCAGTACCGGACAAATCCAGTACCAGCAGAATAACCAGCGGGGCGTCATCTGTAATAACAACATCTTCAATATGTTTAATAAAATGTATTGTAATGTTATCGTCACTAAAAAGGTGACGCATACCTGTGGTGAAATATTCACAACAGGCCATTACCTGCACTGTCCGGCAATCATTCATGTATTCGCATCCCTGTGTTTCACCCACAGGCAGTCTGACCTGTAGGTTATCCCCGGCTCCTGCCGGTAAGCTGTGCGATAAAAATATCACGTAACTAACCTGTTTTTTTGATCTGAAACCGGGGTTTCAGAAATGGACTAATAAGATTGTAAAGATTCCTGAAAGTAATGAGCTGACTGTAATTTTTGACAACAGACTGCGAATTACCACGGAAAGCTAATATTATTCTGGGCTGTTGATGATAGGGGGTCGGTACAGAGAAAAAAAGCGCCAGGAATTAATCGGGAATTTGAAGGAATAATCTGTAATAACAGTGAATTGAGTAACATTATATACAATATTCCTGGAGAGTGAATGGGACTAATTCAGATTTTAATTCCATTAAAATAATCAAACATAGGTAAATAAGCTATCAATTGTTGCAATATTGGTGCATATCTCTAATGGAGAGGGGCGGAGACACTTGACATCTCCGTTCTGTCGTTGAAATCGTCATAAGGAATGCAGGTTCAGCGTGACATACGAACGGCACTAAAGACAAAGGATGATTTTCAGAGGTACAAGGAAAGGAGGCTTTCTGATATGGCTGATATTCTGGATGTTATCTGTCATTTATGGCATGAATCAACAACGCATCATCCTTTTCTTTCACTCTTGTTCTGGTTTCTGTTCTGGGTCTGGTTGCTGCTGTTCCACCATGAGTGACAGTCAATATACATACCTGCGGCGGTCATCTTAATCTTACACGTGGCAGCGACGGTCAGTCTCCGGGGGAGGGGCGCAAACAAATGGTATAAAATTTTGATGCAGAGCAGAGTTATTCCCATCCTGGCGTTTATATCTTCGGTAGTTAGCTCATCTTTAAAAGGCATCTATATGAAAAACGTACTGAATATTTCCCGGAGTATAAAGAAATTTTTAATCTTTGCCGCAGTCTGGAGCTGCGCTGTGGGTTCTGCCTGCGCCGATGAACATGTTTTGAATCCGGCTCAGTCCAGTTATTTGCATAGCCTGATTAAAACAGAACTCCGTAATCTGGACGACCAGAATTATGTCAATAGCAACTGGACAGAAGCCCAGCGGGTGGCCGAGTTTATCTGCAGACCTTTGGCACAAAAATACGTTAAGTCTCTTTTTCCGAAGGTTGATAAAGTCATTATGGACCAGGGGAAAACCAATAAGCAGCGCCTCATCTCATCAACCCGACTCACCGGTAATGGTCAGTATCGCTCCGGAAATAGCTGGACACCTTTTGATTACGAATGTCAATTGTCAGAAAAAACAGGTAAGGCTCTGAAGTTTAATTTTCTTAGCAAATAAAGGGTTACGATGGCTTTCGGCAATATATTTATGGAAAACGTTATTCCCGACGATAGCCGATACGCCCTGAGCCTGCATAATAATTTTGATGGTGTTTCCATTGCCTCCCACCGAACTTTGATTTAATAAGTTAAAACTTATCGGTGAGAAAGTATTATATCCTTCGACAAATTTTGATGAAAAAATGACTTTTGCAGGAAAATAATTTATCCACCGTCGGTGGGCTTGTTTTCATTCCACTGTTTTTCTTTTTTATTTTCAATGTGGACTGGTTCGCTGTTTACTGCTGCGGGGAGCCGTCATTCCTTCATCGCCGCATAGCGCTTGCGGTACTCCCCTGGCGGAATGCCGTTATGTTTGCGAAACACCTTTGTGAAGTAGACCGGGTCGCTGTAGCCGACCGACAGCGCCACCTTGTTCAACGGTAGCGTTGTGGTCTGTACCAGCCACCTGGCCCGATTAATCCGCTGCATTTCGCGCCAGGCATAGATGGTTTGACCCAGCTCGTTCTTAAACAGGTGCGCCAGACGTGAGGGGGACAGGAAAACCATTGCCGCCAGCGTCTCAACTTTCATCTCCTGAGCGATATGTTCATTCAGGTAGTCGCAGACGGCATTAATGCGCGGGTCGTGGGCATGGCGGTTGCTGACAGGCTGGAGCTGGAAGCAGCTCAGGATCAGCCGCTCCAGCGCGTTCATCGACAGCGCCTCAGCGAGGGGTGCCGTATCGTTATGGTAGCGGATGACCTCGTAAAACAGATCGCGCAGCACCCGCAGTTGCTGCGGATCGTGCACCGTGGTTTTGCCGATACCGTGGGTGGTGTGATCCCACTTCAGCCAGTCGATCCAGTAGGGTCGCGGAATAAAGTAGATCCACAGATGATCCCAGTGATCGCTGTGCTCGTCGCGCCCGTAGTGGTGCGGCACGCCGGGAGGGAACAGCAGCAGCTCGTTTTCGCCAGACAACAACGATCCTTCGCCTGCCCTGGCTCTCGCCTGGCCCCGCAGGGTCAGGTTGATGATATAGCCCTTCATCCCCTGCGGGCGATTGATGTAATAGTCGAGCTTTGAGCCGCGGGTAATCGGCGTAAAACCGGCAACCACCCAGGCGTTAAAGGTGAAGGTTTTTATCAACGGCGAGAAATGTAAAAGCTCATTGATATCTAACTCCATATCTCCTCCGCCCGGATGCCGTTAACTTTCGATGATACTAAAGCCCCAGCCATTGAGACACAATGGCTCGCCGCACGTTACCGTTTTACCGCTGAGCAGCTCGGTGCCGCTGGCCTGCGCGACAATCTCCTGACGATTGTCGCTGTAGTTAAACAGAAAGTGGATGCGCTTGCCGTCGCGGTTGCGCATCGTTCTGGCGACCAGCGGGAAGCGGCAGGCAGAGCTGCGCGAATGTAAATGCAGATCGCTGGTCAGCGCACCGAACAGCTGGTTAATCAATGCCTTGCCCGGCAGGAAGCCGACGTAAAGCGCCCGTCCTTTGCCGTAGTCTGCTTCGGTGGCGGCGGCATACTGACCCCAGGCCGGATGCTGATAGCGCAGCAGCGTCCGTGTGCCCGGTTCTGGCGTCAACAGTTCCATCCACAGTTCGGCCTCGTTGTGCTCGCGGCAGTCAAGCGCGGGCGTGCAGGAGGCCACCGTAACGTCTTCCGGCAGGGAGAACTGGTTGTAGCTCACGCCGCAGGCCTGATGCAGAATACCGGGCTGCGTGCTGTTACGGACCTTCACGTTTTCGTCGCTGAAGCCGGATTTAAAGCTAATCAACGCGCGTCCGCCTTGTGCAATATAACGATTAATTCGCTCGAGCAGGCCGTCATCGGCGGCGTATAGCGCGGGGATAATCAGTGCCTTATAACGCGCCGTGTCGTCCGTCACATCGTTGATGATATCCAGCGAGATATTGTGGTCGTACAGCGCGTCGTGGAAACGGCGGAAAATATCGTTATAGACGTTGCCCTGGGCGTCGCCGGGGCGGAACTGGTTAAGCGCATCCATTGCGTCGTTATCGATCAGCAGCGCGACATCGTTTTCCGCACGCAGCCCGGCAAGTTTCGGTGAAAGGCGGGCGAAGTCGGCTCCAATGGTCGTCGCTTCCTGCCAGGTGGCGTTGCGTGAAAAGTCGTGGCTCAGCAGCCCTTTCCAGTAGGTTTCAAACGCATTGTGAATAGAGTGCCAGTGCCAGTAGGACACCATCGCCGCGCCGGATGCGACGTGGCTAAAAGCCTGAAGCCGCAGCTGGCCGGGGTAAGGCGTCCACTGGGCAAAGCCTTGCGCCTGCGTTTCCAGCACAAAATAGTTATTCCCGCCTTTTAACGCCCGGGTAATGGCCCCGCCGAAGGCGATTTCCCGCCCGGTCAGGTGTTTCTGGCCTGGGTGATAGATGTCGACGCCAGCGACGTCCAGCGCCTGTGCCGCCGCAAAATGATTAACATGCGGCTGTACACCGAACGAGTAACCGCGCCATTCGAAGTCAAAATTATGGGTCACGAACTGATGCGGCTGGGCGTATTCGCGCACGATCTTCGCCTGCCAGGCCAGATAGTCCGTTACCTGCTGGCGCTGATAGCGTGAAAAGGCGCAGGCGAGGCTGGCATTGATCGTGTTCTCCACGGACGGAAAGTCGTCCCAGCTGTCGATGCGGTTACTCCAGTAGTCGAGGCCGAAGTCGTGGTTCAACTGGTCGAGGCTGGCGTATTTTTCCCGCAGGCTACGCACGAACCCTTCCTGCATATAGCGTCCGACGTTGTTGTAGTGCTTGGTCTCATTATCCAGCTGCCAGCCAATAATCGCCGGGTGGTGCTGCACGTGGGCCATCAGAGTACGAATGATCTTTTCCGCATAGCGGCGGAAGGTTGGATTTACAATATCCATAATCTGTCGTGGGCCGTATTTCTGCTGCCCATTGATGGTGGTGACCAGAATATCCGGGTGTCTGGCGGTGAGCCATGCCGGTACGGCGTAAGTGGGGGTGCCGATGATCACCGCAATGCCCGCCTCATGCATGGCGTTCAGGACGCGGTCAATGTGACAGAAATTGTATTCACCTTCCTGTGGCTCAAGCGTACTCCAGGTCGATTCGGCAATACGCACCACGTTGATGCCTGTCTCGCGCATCAGCGCAATATCCTCTGCCAGGCGATCCTCCGGCATATACTCGTCGTAATAAGCGACACCGTAATATAAATCAGACATGCAGTTACCTCATGAAATTAATATGTCGTTGCTGGCTGTGGGGCGAAGGCTCGCGTTTTTTCTAGCGTGATAAAGGAGAGCAGGGTGAAGCTGAGGGCAATGCTTCCCAGCACCACGTAGCTGCTGGTAAAACCCATGCTTTGGTACATATGACCAATGCCAGTGGAGAGAAAAATGGAGCTGAAGCTTTTGGAGAACTGAAAGCCAATCAGGTAAACCGTGGCCGAGAGCAGCGGGTTAAAGTTAGCACTAATGTATTTCAGCGCTGCGACCAGCAGCACCGAGCTTTCAAAGCCGTGAAGCAGTTTAATCAGGCTGATGGAGACCGGACCAATGGCCCAGGCAGAGCCGATGATGCGCAGGCTCATGATCATACCGCAGTACAGGAGCGCGTTTTTCGGGCCGATTTTATTAACGAACCAGGGGGCGAAAAACATCACCATCGCATCCAGGAAGATCTGCCCGGTGGTCAGGTAACCGAAGACTTCCGCGCCGCGCGCCTTGCTCTCAAAGAAACCACTGTAATAAATAGCAAACTGCTGATCGTAGGTTTCATAGACAGCGCCCACCCCAATCATATAGAAGGCGAAGAACCAGAACTTCTTCATTTTGAGCAGCGCAATCGCGTCGTTAAAGGTCACGGGCGTTGCTTTTGTCTGCTGCTTCACCGCTGCGCTGGTCGTATCGACCTCTGTTTTCCAGACGATAAACAGCAGGCAAACGCCAGCGGCGCTGGCCAGCCAGAAAATCATGTTCTGATCGATACCGTAGAGCTTACCTGCGGCAAACGTGCCGATGGCGGCGCCAATTCCGCCGAACATCCGCGCGCGGCCAAACTCGAAGCCGGAGGCGCGGCTGACTTTATCGATATAGGCTTCGCAGATGCCGCAGCCCGCGCCGTAGGCCATGCCGATATAAACCCCGCCAGCCATTGCGCCGAGGATGACGTTGTATTTCAGCAGGGGAGCGAAAATGTAAATCCAGTAGGGGGCAAACAGCGTAATGATAATGGCCAGCATCCACATCAGGTGTTTGCGGTAGACCAGTTTATCGGAAATAAAACCAAAGAGCGGCTGCACGCATACCGCGATGATGGCGGTAAATGAATAGACCAGGCCGACGTCGGTATAGCTAATGCCAATGGTTTCGGTTAACCAAAGCGACAAATAGGGATAGCAGCATCCCCAGCCAATAAAAAAGAACAGGAAGAACAGGCAACTGATAGAGTAATTTTTATTCATGATACCCTCGTTTCCTCATACGGGAAGCTTGATGTAGAGATACGGGCAACGTTATCGTTTCGCGTTACGGGGAGTCATAAACGTTTCGCTATCGACCAGTAATAATCTGCTATAGCGAGATGGGCGTGAGCAGCTTCACATTATGTGAGGAGGAAGCGGGGGGGGGGCTTCCTCTCTTAAAAAGGGAGAAGATGGGCGTTCTGAGTCGTGGAAACCCGGTACCGGCCAGGTTCAGCGATGAGAACGATCCCGCCAGGCCTGAGACTCTTTGCCCGCCGCGCCTGGCCGGGAACCGGTATGCTGATGCTGGCGTGACGATACCGCCCGTTAACGGGCAGTGCGCCCCCCGTCAGCGATCGTTGAGAATGTCATTGTCCGATACCTGTCTGTGAATTGCCGTACTGGTTCATCAGGGGCAATTCTTTTTGAGCAACGGAGACGCGGCTCACTCATCCGCTTTATGCGCCCAGGCGGGCATCGCTGTCAGGTAGCGTTTTGCCCGCTTGCGTGACTCCTCCTCGCCTGTTTTTTGCCAGGAGTCAAGAAACCTGGCCAGACCGGAAACGGCCTCTTCCCAGGATTTCAGATTACCGTCGCTGTCGCTGCAGTAAGCGCAATATTTATCGCTGGCCCCCTGCGCATCAGGTGCGGACATCGGCATTCCGCAGGCCTGACAAAACCGTTCGTGCTGTGTCATAACGCGCTCCTTCTGTCGTTTTGTTGTCTGATAAACATACAGAATTAATGCGCGGCGATTAGCGTGTAAGATCAACAGATCCTGTCGTGACCACCCTGAATATTGATTGAACTCATATACCCGATGAATGCCGCTTTGATAGTCTCGACGTATCTCTTCGGTTGTTGACAGGATAGTCGTGTTGGAAATCTTTTTTTAACCCACTGAAAAATATCTTATAAATATTTTTCATACATAAATATCTACGGTCCGTTCAGTACGGATCCGATTTTGTATGGGTTAAAAAAGGTACGTTATGAAAGTTACATGGATCGTCACGCCCGTGGGGTATCAGCGTATTTCCAAACGCTGCCCTTCGTGCAACGTAAAACGGGACTTCGCCCCTTCAGGAGCTGTACGGGTTAATTCGCAGAAGAAGCGGCTGGATGTGTGGAGCATTTATAAATGCACGCACTGCGATTACACCTGGAATATCTCCCTGTTTTCGCGCCTGCACGTCAGCAAAATTAACCCTGAACTTTATCAGCGGTTGATGGCGAACGATGCCGCTACGGTGCGTCATTTTGCCGGTGACAAAGCGACGCTGAAGCGAAACAACGCCGAACTGTCGGGGAGGCCTGATTTTCGCATTCAGGAGCGGTGGTCGGTATGCCTCACCACCTGCAAGTGGATCAGCGTTAGCGTCAGGATTTCCCGTCCTTTTCAGGTCAGCCTGCTGTCGATTTTGCAGAAGCAACTCATGCTGAGTACTGCCGAAATCAAGAGAGGGATTGAGTCAGGGCAAATACGTGGCGTCACGATGAACACGCTTAAATCGCGGAAGCTGAAGGCCGCGGAATGTCAGTTTCAGCTGTCTGCGGAAACGCTGTATGCCCGACGCAGGGTTGTTCTGACGCGTCGTTAACGACAGGAAGCCCATTTCCGGAAGCATCGCTGCGCCACAGGAAATGGGCGACCAGGGCTGACGTGCGAAGCGGGGTTCCGCTATTAACGCGTTATAACCACCATCCTCCGTTTAAAACACAGGCGCTGTTTAAATCAGCAGCGGCGTCGCTCCCGGATCTCCCGTTAACCATTGATAATATGAATGTCATATTCCGTCACAGAGTGACGCTGTTTCTCTACACCGTCGCTTTTTCATCACTGACCGCTGTCAGCAATTCTTGTGATTTGGTTAACCAATTTTAGCTTCAAGGTTGACATGTTATACCAAAAGGAGGAATTTATGCGCCATATCGTCGAGTCCACAACAATCAATGAGGAATAAGCATGGAACAGACATGGCGCTGGTATGGCCCAAACGATCCGGTCACCTTAGCTGACGTACGTCAGGCGGGCGCCACGGGGGTGGTGACTGCCCTGCATCACATCCCGAACGGGGAAGTGTGGTCAGTTGAAGAGATCCAAAAGCGCAAAGCCATTATTGAAGAGGCGGGGCTGGTGTGGTCGGTGGTGGAAAGCGTGCCGATTCATGAAGATATCAAAACCCGTTCCGGTCACTATCTCCAGTGGATCGCCAACTACCAGCAGTCCCTGCGTAACCTCGCGCAGTGCGGGATCCGTACCGTATGCTACAACTTCATGCCGGTGCTCGACTGGACCCGTACCGACCTGGAATATGTCCTGCCGGACGGTTCAAAAGCGCTGCGTTTCGATCAGATTGAGTTTGCCGCCTTTGAGCTGCATATCCTCAAGCGTCCGGGCGCGGAAGCGGACTACACCGCAGAAGAAATCGCTCAGGCGCATGAGCGCTTTGCCACGATGAGCGAAGAAGATAAGTCGCGCCTGACCCGCAACATTATCGCCGGTTTGCCGGGTGCGGAAGAGGGTTACACCCTTGACCAGTTCCGCCAGCACCTGGAACGCTATAAAGATATCGACAAAAACGGCCTGCGCGAGAATTTCGCCGTCTTCCTGAAAGCCATTATTCCGGTAGCGGAAGAAGTGGGGGTCCGCATGGCGGTGCACCCGGACGATCCGCCGCGCCCGATCCTCGGCCTGCCGCGTATTGTCTCTACCGTGGAAGATATGCAGTGGATGGTGGATACCGTGAACAGCATGGCCAATGGTTTCACCATGTGTACCGGCTCTTACGGGGTGCGTGCCGACAACGATCTGGTCGACATGATCCAACAGTTTGGCCCGCGTATTTACTTCACTCACCTGCGCTCCACGCTGCGGGAAGATAACCCGAAAACCTTCCATGAAGCCGCGCACCTGTACGGCGACGTGGATATGTACGAAGTGGTCAAAGCGATTGTGGAAGAAGAGCAGCGCCGCAAGGCGGAAGGGAAGGACGATCCGATCCCGATGCGCCCGGATCACGGTCATCAGATGCTCGATGACCTGAAAAAGAAAACGAATCCGGGTTATTCCGCGATAGGTCGCCTCAAGGGGCTGGCGGAAGTGCGCGGCGTTGAGATGGCTATTCAGCGCGCCTTTTTCAGCCGCTAACCTTTACTCGTCATACTTCAGGTTGTGGGTGTGCTGGCTTTGTTACCCGGCCTTCGGCCTCGCCCCTTCGGGGCCAGCGCAAGCGCTGTTCAAAACGACTACGCGTTTTGTCCCGCAACTCGAATTATTTAGAGTATATATCGGCGAGGCTGTGCGCCATGCCGGTTTTTCTTTCTCTTACCGCCGGGTTCCCCGGCGGGTTCAGGAGTTTTCAATGACGACGACAATTGCTGACAGCAACCTGCCGGTTGCCCGTCCCGCCTGGGATCGCTCGCGTCTGGCATCCCGTATTGTGCATCTGGGCTGTGGGGCGTTTCACCGTGCGCACCAGGCGCTGTACACTCACCATTTACTGGAAACAACCGACAGCGACTGGGGGATCTGCGAAGTTAACCTGATGCCGGGTAACGACCGGGTGCTGATTGAGAATCTGAAAAAACAGCAGCTGCTTTATACCGTGGCGGAAAAGGGCGCGGAAAGCACCACGCTGAAGGTGATCGGCTCGATGAAAGAGGCGCTGCACCCGGAAATTGACGGCTGCGACGGGATCCTGCGCGCGATGGTACGTCCGCAGACGGCGATTGTGTCCCTGACGGTCACGGAAAAAGGCTACTGCACCGACGCCGCCAGCGGTCAACTGGATCTCAATAACCCATTGATTCAGCACGATCTCGCCAGCCCGGCAACGCCGAAGTCTGCGATTGGTTATATTGTGGAAGCGCTGCGTCTGCGCCGGGAACAGGGGCTGACGGCGTTTACCGTGATGTCCTGCGATAACGTTCGTGAAAATGGCCATGTGGCGAAGGTGGCGGTTCTCGGGCTGGCGCAGGCGCGCGACCCGGAGCTGGCGAAGTGGATTGCAACTCACGCCACCTTCCCGTGTACCATGGTTGACCGTATTGTGCCGGCGGCCACGCCGGAAACCCTGCAGGAGATTGCCGATCAGCTCGGCGTGTACGACCCGTGCGCTATCGCCTGCGAGCCGTTCCGTCAGTGGGTGATTGAGGACAACTTTGTGAACGGTCGTCCGCAGTGGGACAAGGTCGGCGCGCAGTTTGTGGCGGACGTGGTGCCGTTTGAAATGATGAAGCTGCGGATGCTCAACGGCAGCCACTCTTTCCTTGCGTATCTGGGCTATCTCGGCGGGTATGAAACTATCGCCGATACCATGACCAACCCGGCATATCGCAATGCGGCGTTCGCGCTGATGATGCAGGAACAGGCCCCGACGCTCTCCATGCCGGAAGGCACCGATCTTAACGCCTATGCGACGCTGCTTATCGGGCGTTTCAGCAATCCGTCTTTGCGTCACCGCACCTGGCAGATTGCGATGGACGGCAGCCAGAAGCTGCCGCAGCGTCTGCTGGATCCGATTCGTCTGCATGTGCAAAACGGCAGCGACTGGCGGCATCTGGCGCTGGGCGTGGCGGGCTGGATGCGCTACGTGCAGGGCGTGGACGAACAGGGCAATGATATTGAGGTGGTGGATCCGCTGGTGGCGGAGTTCCGGCAGATCAACCAGCGCTATCACGGCCACGAACGTGTGGACGCGCTGCTGGCCTTAAGCGGCATCTTTAGCCACGATCTCCGTGATAACCACGAGTTTGTCGCGACTGTGAAGCTCGCTTATCAACAGCTGTGCGAACAGGGTGCGCGTGAGTGTGTCGCGGCGTTAAGCGCCGACGCCTGATCTGCTCACGATAATGGGTCAACCTAATGTCTGTTTGGTTGACCCGTTTCCTGTTTTTGGCTCGCCGCAAATGCTATATACTCGTCATACTTCAGGTTGCTGGTACGTTGCCGCGTGATCCGGCCTTCGGGGCCAGCGCAAGCGCTGTTCAAAACGACGACGCCGTTTTGTCCCGCAACTCGAATTATGTAGAGTAGAGTTCGGGACCCAATCCTCCGCTGACGGGTATGAAATATGAAATCTGAAACCTCTTCGCCAAGACCCTATCAGGAAGTGGGCGCGATGATCCGCGATCTGATCGTCAGGACGCCGTACACCCCTGGCGAGCGCCTGCCGCCGGAGCGAGAAATCGCCGAAATGCTGAATGTCACCCGTACCGTGGTGCGTGAGGCGCTGATCATGCTGGAGATCAACGGTCTGGTGGAGGTGCGTCGCGGAGCCGGGATCTATGTGCTCGACAACGCTGGCGAAGCCGGGATGGAGAGCGAGGATGTCAGCCACTGCAATGACGCCGGTCCGTTTGAGTTGTTGCAGGCGCGCCAGCTGCTGGAAAGCAATATTGCCGAATTTGCCGCACTGCAGGCCACCCGCGAAGATATCAGCAAAATGCGTCAGGCCCTGCTGCTTGAAGAACGTGAGCTGGCGTCAAGCGCGCCGGGCGGTTCTGAAAGTGGAGACATGCAGTTTCATCTGGCGATCGCCGAAGCAACCCACAACAGCATGCTGGTGGAGCTGTTTCGCCAGTCGTGGGAGTGGCGGGAAAACAACCCGATGTGGATCCAGCTTCACCGCCATCTCGACGATACCCACTATCGCAAAGCGTGGCTGGGCGATCACAAACAGATCCTCGTGGCGTTAATCAAAAAAGATGCCCGCGCCGCGAAGCTGGCGATGTGGCAGCATCTGGAGAACGTCAAGCAGCGGCTGATGGAGTTCTCCAACGTCGATGACCTCTGGTTCGATGGCTATCTCTTCGACTCCTGGCCGCTGGATAAAGTCGACGCCTGACCTACGCCACAATGGTCGTTACCTGCCCCGGAAAACTAATCTGAATCACCCCGCCCCAGGTGCACATTAGCTGCGACTGGGCGCTGAGGGCGGGCATATTTCCGACCATGACCGTTGGCGAGCCGGGCATCCAGGGGGCTACGGTGGCTGGAATGCACGGCATTGGCGTCAATGTGCCAAACGCGGCCGCGGTGGCTGCGGCCACGATCGGGTTGGCGATACTGTTACACATCCCGAAAGGCAGAATATTTACAAACGGTTTGTTATCCATAATATTCGCCATCGGCATGCTGTTAACGATAGTACGGTTGGTGGGCAAGACGTTCAGCGTGGCAGGTGCGAGGCCGAATGAACATTGCAGTATTGCACCAGTACACACTCCTGGACAGCTCATGGTAATACTCCCAGTTGCCGCCACAGTCGGCGGGCGGATTCATCGCCGTTAATCAGTTCAGAGAGCAGCTCCGGCAGCGGCATATTCCCCCAGGCACAGGCGCGGTACAGCAAATAGGGGACCGGACTGTGCGGTTCGGTTCGCGCCAGATAATCTGCCACCTGTTTTATCACCAGATACGCCTGTTCCCGATGCGCAAACGTGACGGTATTGCCGATCGCTGGCGCCGCGTCCTGCACGACAGGCTGCGGCGCTTCCGGCATCACGTTACCCAGCGCCTGCAGGCAGGTTTTGATTTTTTGCTCCATTACGCTGAAGGAAGGCGCAGAGGCGTCGGGCCAGCTTTGACAGATAGCATTCAAACGTTTAAGCCATTCAAGGCTTGCCGTCAATGCCTGAGCATGGGGGACTTCTGCGCCGGGCAGCGGAATATCCGTAAGCTTTCCCTGCTGCCATTGCGTCAGAGAGATAGTCTCCCCGTGGACGGTGAAGAGCGGCGCCCCGGCAATCAGCGTGGCGTACTGCTGCGCCATCCAGCGCAGCGGGGCAGCGCGATAGTCGTAATCGCCCTCTTTGATCTGCGGATGCAATTCTACAGGATAACGCTCCAGCGCCAGCGTGGATAATGCCAGCGCATCGGGCAGGGCGCTCAGCCCCCGCGTTCTGATCCACGCTTCGCCCAGCCAGCCCATGATCACCAGATCCTTACTCAGCGTTTCGGTCAGCAGGGTGGCTATGCTGGCAACCTCCTCCCAGTCGGCGCGCCGCGGCGTACTCTGCCAGACGCCGGTGGGCAGCGTTTCATCATCCTGCTGCCGGGCGGCGGCCAGCCTGTCGAACTCCGGTGAATAACGGATAGCGTCTCCGCAGAGGTTATCTGCCCGAATGGGCGCCAGTAATGCCTGAATATTTTCCATCAATGATCTCCTGATAATCCCTGTTCGGTAAGCGGGAACCACGGTAGCGGCGTCTTTCCTTTGCTGTCCAGCAGCGCTATCTGTAACCAGACCGTTGCCCGTAGCTGTTTGTCACTATCGCCCACGGGAAGCGTAAAACGCAGCGGCAGCGGTTGGGCCAGCGCGCCGCCGACACGCTGTTGCCCAATCATCCTCAGCAGCGACCATGCCCCCTGCCAGCGCCAGCGACCCGTATCGCCGCTCACCGTCACGCCTGTTTGCGTGCTGCCCGGCAGCGGTCGCCATGGGGAGTTTGCCGCCCAGCGCAGGCTGAAGTTCAGGCTGTCGCCGCTGCGCCACTGTAGATCCGTTGTCCCGCCCGGAGAGCTGATGGTCTGTTGATTGCCGTCCAGCCGCCAGTCGGCTATCTGGTCGGCTCCGGTTTCGAGATGACGTGAGGTTCGCCAGATAACCCGCACGGTCACCCCTTCGGGAGCGACCAGCGCGGCAAGCAGCGGCTGTGCCGCTGCCAGTTGCTGAATCAACGGCGGCTGCTCGGGCAGCGCTTCCGGCGGGAGCTGAGCGAGCAGTTCGTTCAGTTCACGTACCCGATCGACATCGGCATCCGGCGCGTGCGGGACGACGGTAAAGGGAAAGCGTCCTGTCAGCCAGACGTTGTACAGGGTGAAGATTTTCTGCGTCGCGCCAATGCTCGCCTGCTGGCGCAGTTGCTGACATTTTTGCTGCGATGCGTGTACCAGCGCGTTCAGGGACTGGCTGTAAAAATCGTTGTCGCCGGATGCGCTGAACTGCGCCAGCTCGTCCCGACAGTTTTGCGCGGTCATTGTCGGCAGCGCGGCGGCAAGCGTGGTCATCTGTACCGGCGGGCTGCCCGGATCCTGCTGTTGCAACCGCTGCATGGCTGCCAGCGAACGGGTCCAGCGAACGATAAGCTGGTTATCCGCAGGCGTTAGCCAGGCACGCTGTTTGTCGAGCCAGGCGATATCCTGCTCGTAACGGATCAACGCCCCGGAGATTTGCTCTGCCTGCGCGGTGGCCCAGCCCGCGACCTTCTGCCCGCTGGACTGCGCCTGTTCCGCGGTGGCGTAGTTGACAACCGGTGGATTCACCGCCGGGAGCAGTGCGCCGCCATCCTGCCGCAGCCGGGCGATGACCTGGGCGGCGATTTGCTGGCGTAACGCTGTCGTTAACTGAGGACGATTAAGCTGGCTGAGCGCGTCAATGACCCGATCCGCGCTGGCGGTGCTGATGTTATTGCTTTGCGCCGCGTTGGCCGTCGCCGCGTAGAGCGCCTGGCGCATGGCGTTTTCCGCCGCCTGCTGCGCCAGCAGGGTGAGTCTGGGGCGCCAGAGGCTGTCCGGAAGCTGCTGCACGAAACGCTCATATCCGCCGTACAGCGCCAGTGCCTGCTGAAGTTGCCGATTGCCAGGATACCCCGTTGCGCTTTCTGTCGCCGGGCTTGTGCCCTGCTGCCAGAAAGGCTGATTAAGCAAATCGCGCAGGCTTTTCTGTAGCGCCAGAATGTCCGGTGACACGTTAAAATCGCCTTCCGGTGACTGTTCGGTCAGGGAAGAGAAGTGCAGTCGGGAACCATCAACCTGCGCCAGAAACCGTTGACGCAGCAGTCCCTCGTGACGCAGCAGATCCACAATCACATTGTTGTCAATCAGCCGGAGCGTGCGGGCCTGGGTCAGTAGCTCATCCAGCGGCAGGCGAACAGGGGTGTGCGTGGCGTCGCGGCTGAGGTTGTTAATCGTCGTCAGCGTACTCTGTAAGCGGCTAACCTGGCGAACCAGTGAGCGGACAAACAGGGGCGTCACACGTGTGCCGTTGCTAAAGAGCGCCAGCAGCTGTTCAAGCTGTTCTTCGTTGTTATCCAGGCTGGTATTGCCATAATTCTGCTCCAGCCAGCGCATGGTTTCGCGGGAAAAAATCGCGCTGTTGCGCCGGGTCAGTTCGCTGGCGTCGGGCAACCGCAGACGTGAAAGGTTGAGGGTGGCGAACATCGCGTTCAGCCCTTCCTGCGAGGGCAGTGAGTCCGTATCGACGGTAACCCCCCAGACGCTGGCGCTGACTGTCGCCAGCGTCTGCACCGTTGGCTGTTTTACCTGCATCAGTTGCAGCAAGGGCAGATAGCGTGACTCCATCTGCTTCGCCTGGCTCAGTACCTGCTGAATCTGCCGGTAGCGCTCTTCCGGCAGCAGATCGTCCTGCTCCTGCATTTTTTCACTCTGATTTCGCAGACAAATACTGTTGGTGGCAGGGACCAGCAGGCTGCTCATGGTGGCGTTGTGAAAGGTTTCCCGCAGTTTTGTATCGGTGCGGCTGAACAGTGAACCGGGCCAGACGACAGAGCGAAACTGCCATTGTGGAATGGCATTTAACACGCGCCAGTACAGGGCGGCAGAGCGCTCGCCGGAGCTATCGGCACGGACAGTTTGCGTCGCGAGCACCTGCAGGCGATCGTGCAGCAGCAGGGCGTTGGTGTACTGGTAGCGCCAGCTCCAGGTCATGGCGATAAGCCACAGTACGCAAAGGCAGCTATAGCACGCGAGAGTGATGAAATGACGGCGCAGATTCAGGCGCAGCAGGCGGCGCACGGGCAGCGCGAGTCCGTGCTCTGCGGCGATTTTTCCACTCAGCAGCGTCTGGCAAAACTGCATCTGCGGTTTGTCATGCGTCAGGGTTCTGGCAACAAACCAGATCCCGCGCAGCAGCGGCGGTTCGTCGCGGGCGTTACTGTTAAACAGAGAGTCAAAATAGTCATGCAATGGGGTAGCCAGCGGCGGGATACACTCCGGCAGCCGGAACAGCGCTTCCGGCGTATTTCCCTGTAGCGCGCCGAGTTCAGTGATGACCTGGCGCAACGATGTCCGGGTGTTTTCCAGCGCATCGTCAATCCACTGCGGCTTCCAGACCGCCTCTCTGGCGACCGGGATGGCGCTACCGACAGGACTGCGGCGGGCCTCCTCTGGTAATTGCGCAAGCAGTGCGGCGGTGCCTTCCAGTGATTCCAGACCGCTTACCAGCAGGTAGATGGGCAGGCTCAGTCCACATACCTGCTGGATCTGCTGGCAGTTGTTCAGCAGGCTGGTACGGGTGGCATCATCGCTGTGCAACGCTTCCAGCGGCAGGGTGATAATCAGGGCATCCAGAGGGCGTTGAGGGCGGCTTTTCACCAGCGCAGCCAGCGTTTTTTGCCAGTCATTCTGGCGAATGAGCCGCTTTTTCCCGGTCGTCTGTAGCGCCTGAGGCACGCACAGAAGGCTGCACTGTGGGTTAAACCACCACTGCCCGAACCAGTATTCAAAGCCGTCGGTCAGCGACCAGCTGCGGCAGAGCTGGCGGTTGTCCTCTTCATCGCCGAGCATCAGGATACGCATACTATCGTAAGGATCCTGACCGCCGCAGGCGCGCTGGATCTCCTTTTGTGCGCGAGTAAAGGTATCGTTGCGATATTCCCACTGCCACCAGACGCACCAGAGGGTTATCGCCAGCAGTACCAGCACAACGATCAGCAAAGTCAGCCAGGGTTGCGTCACTTTTCATCTCCCGGACAAGACTGGGTAACCGGAAAGTCAGGCAGCGTGTTTACGCCAATGGCATCTTCAATACTCAGCCACAGGCGCTGGCTTAACAGCAGCAGCGCCAGGATCACAATGAGGGCGATGAGGTGCAGCCTTGAGTTATCGGGCAGGCGGCGACGCGCCGGGAGCTGTAAGGGCGATCCCAGCGACGCGGAGACCATGCGCCGGGCGAGATCCTCAGGCTGCGCGTCGCCCTGGAAGGCGAAGTGCCAGAGTAAACGGCAGGTTTCCTGCTGCGCCTGCGCATTGAAATCCTCGCGGCGGGAGCCAAATCCGAGCGTCAGGCAGCGCAGCCAGACAGCGGCCAGGTCGCGCTGCCCCGGATTACGCTCAGTGAGCAACGTTTCGATCTTCCGGGGGATCCGATCCCCTGCGCTGTGGGTTTGCCACAGATGATATTCCAGCGGGCAGGTCTGCCACAGAGTAAGCGCTGGCCAGCTGCTGTAGAGAACCGTTTCATCAATCAGCGCGACCAGCGCGTAAATAGCATCATCAATCTGCTGTTGAAAGGGGGAGCCCAGCTCGCGCGTCAGGCGTCGGCTGTACTCTGCCACTGCCTGATTCGCGTATTCAAAGGCCTGATGATGCAGGACATCAGGCGGCAGCGTGCTGCTTTTCCAGCGTTCGAACTGCGCCAGCCAGCGGGAAAAAATATCATCAAACAGGCGGCTGGCAGGCATGTCAGGATTCGCGGGCGTCATGACGATCCTCCTGGCGGTAAAGCATAATTTGCTGCGGCATATCGTCCGTTTCATGTAGCGGCATGATGGTCAGCAACGCCTCTTTTTCAAACCACTGGGTGGTCAGCGTCAGGGTGAACAATGCGATGCTGCTTTCGGTTTCCCACTCGCCGCGCTGCTCCGTCGCCAGCGGGACGAAGCTCATGCCGTGCATCCGCTGACGGCGCAGGACGGGCAGGAATGGCTGGCTGGCGATAAGACTGCGTTGTAGCCAGCCCTCTGCCCGGGACGTGTCGCCATTGGGCATCAGAATGCCGATCACCACCTGTTCTCCGGCGTGAATGTCCACAGGGAGTTGCAGCGAAAAGAGGTTGTCCTGCTTTCCGAAGTTGAGCCGCTGGTAGCGGCGATGAATATGCGCCAGCTGCGTTTTCAGCAGTGAGAAAAGCGTGGCAAAACCGGGCTGCATGTTCTGGTAATCGAAGGCGGGAAGCAGGGGCAACGTTTTGTCTTGTGTCAGAATTGCCGTCTGCCCCACAAACAGACACAGGGCGCGCCAGAGATCCTGCGGGTGCGGTTGCCCGCTGTTGCACAGGGTTTCCAGTAGCGGCAGCGCGCTCTGAATGCTCTGTAGCGACAGCGCCAGCCACAGCCAGTCGTGAGTGTGTTGACTCTGCTGCGCCAGCTGCATTTCCCGGCTCAGGAACAGGATTTTCTCTCTCGCCTGCAGGCAGATCTGGCGCGTGTGGCGGCTGAGATAGCTCTCTTCGCTGACGCCAGGCGTGGGGGGAAACCACGCGTTCTGGCGAAATCCGCCTTCGGTGTAGACCACCTGAAGGAGCGGCAGGCAGATTAAATCGGCGCGTTCGTGCGAAGTGACCAGGCGCGGCGCGGGCTGCCAGAGGGGAATGCTTTCGGGAAATTCGCCGCTGCTCAGATCCGGCAACGGCGCGCTGTTGATGGAACGGTTACGGGTATTCATCTGCTGCCACTGTCCGGCGCGACGGTACGGCGACAGCGCCAGCCAGAGGCTATGTTCGCTGTCCGGCGGTGCCGGGAGCAGACGAGAGCAGTCAAACTCCAGCGGTGAATCGCAGCCCACGTCGTAATCAACCGGCGTACCGTCGGGCATGATGGCCTCAAGGTGCAGAATGCGCAGCATACCCGCGCACAACGCCGCTTCGTCAATCTGTAGCCGCTTCACCCCCCAGAACCAGTGATTGGCGCACTGCGCGAGCGCGGCGGAAAGCGTTTCATTACGCAATGCCTGCAACTGGAAATGCTGTGGCAGCATTGCCATCCCTTCATACCAGCAGACCATTGCCGGAATTGTGCTCATGTTACTTTCCTTGTTCAGGGGGCCAGAACGACCTCATCCGTCATCAGCAACAGATGTAGTGAATCGGTTTTATCCAGCCGCAGTCGGTGTTCTCCTTCACTGCGGTAGCGAGCAAACAGCAGGATAGCCTCTGCCGGAACGCCTTGCAGAGGTGGCTCCTTCGCAACGAAGCGAGAACCCGGCACCAGCTCCAGAGACCAGACGCGTAGCCCATCAGGGGCGTCGCGCAGCAGCTGTGATTTCGCGTTGAACCACTGCGCGGCGGAGAGTGCCTGTATGGTTGGGATCAGCACGCTGTTGCCAACCGCGACAATATCCACTGCAACTGGAGCGTTATCATTTGCATCCGGAACGGTTTCAATCACTACGGCCTTTAATTCAACCCGGTTTTGCCAGAACGAACAGCCGCTATTCAGTAAAATTAAGAAACTGAATAATATTATTCTGGCTGAGTGGCATATACCGGTTGTCATATAAAATCTCTTTATACCCGTCATCATTCATATGACACAGGTGTTAGCAGCAAACATTCACGATGTAAGCTTTGGTTTAGGGTATATATCTTTTTAAAGAAGGTAATTAATGGCGACGGTTTGTTTTTTGATTTAAATCATTATTCTTCACATATTTCGCAATAAAAATGTTAACAATAAATCATGCATGACATGAATGAATTTAATTGAAAATATATTATTGTTGGTGTTTTTGTGTTTATCTTATTGAATTTTAATGGTTAATTTTTGGTTAATTGATTTTTATCAAATGAATAGTTTTTGTGTTAAAAGTAAAAAATTAAGTTGATCTTTATTTTTTGTTGTGTCTTTTATATTGGCTGTCGTTATTCAGAAATATCGCGTTTTGAATAATGGTGCTACTGAGTGAGCACCAGGGATACTATTGTCTTAAAAAGGATTGAATATGGCAGAGAGCATTCAGCATAAACTCAATCGTATTAGACCGCCGCGTGTACAAATAACGTATGACGTGGAAACTGGCGGTGCGATTGAGAAAAAAGAACTTCCTCTGGTCGTCGGAATTTTAGCAGATTTATCCGGGCAGCCTGCATCGCCTCCTGAGAAATTACGTGAGCGCCGTTTTGTCGAAATTGATCGTGATAATTTTGATGATGTGCTCTCTTCCATCGCGCCTCGCCTGGCGATGCAGGTGGAAAATCGTCTGGCGAATGATGGCAGCAAACTTAACGTTGAGCTGCATTTCAACGAATTCGATGACTTTTCTCCCCTCAATATTATCAATCAGGTTAAACCGCTCCAGCGCCTGTTCCTTGCCAGGCAGCGCTTGCGCGATCTGCTGACCAAACTGGACGGCAACGACGATTTGGATGCGCTGTTACAGCAGGTAGTAAACGATAACGCGGAGCTTCAGACGCTAAGACCCTCGGCGCAAGAAAAACCGGCCGAAAACGCGTAACGGAAAGGAGAAGAGCAATGGACAATGTTCAGGAACACGCTGAAAGCGGCGGGCAAACGGTCACGCTGAGCGTGCTGGATCGCATTATTCAGGAAGGGAGAATGGCGCGCGATGAGCTGCAACAGACCTACGCGCGCGACATGCTGGAAGAACTGGCGACGCAAATTCTTGACGAAGGCATGGCGATAGAGAGCGACACCGTGGCGATGATCAACCACCGTATCGCGCGAATTGATGCGCTCATCAGCGACCAGCTCAATGACGTGCTGCACCACCCTGATATGCAGAAGCTGGAAGCCTCGTGGCGCGGCCTGCACCAGTTTGTGATGAATACGGAAACCAGTACACGGCTGAAACTGCGCCTGCTGAACGTTTCGCGCAAAGAGTTGCAGGACGATCTGGAAAAAGCGGTGGAGTTCGATCAGAGCACGCTGTTTAAAAAATTGTATGAGGATGAGTACGGCACCTTTGGCGGCAATCCTTACAGCGTGCTGGTGGGGGATTTTGAGTTTGGTCGTCACCCGCAGGACGTGGCGCTGCTGGAGAAAATCTCTCAGGTTGCGGCGGCGGCTCATGCGCCGTTTATCGCCTCTGCCAGTCCACGCCTGTTTGATATGGGCTCGTTTGCCGAACTGAGTGTCCCGCGCGATCTGGCGAAGATCTTCGAAAGTACCGAGCTGATTAAATGGCGGGCGTTCCGCGAGAGCGATGATTCCCGCTATGTGTCGCTGGTGCTGCCGCACGTGTTACAGCGTCTGCCGTACGGCCCGGATACGGTTCCGGTGGAGGGCGTTAATTTTGTAGAAGACGTCAACGGCCTCGATGCCAGCAAATATCTGTGGGGCAATGCGGCCTGGACCCTGGCTACCCGTATTACCGAGGCGTTTGCCCTGTACGGCTGGTGTGCGGCGATTCGCGGTGCGGAAGGCGGCGGGCTGGTATCCGATCTCCCGGCGCATACGTTCTCCACGCCATCCGGCGATATCAGCCTGCGCTGCCCGACGGAGATCGCCATTACCGACAGGCGTGAGAAAGAGCTTAACGATCTGGGGTTCATCGTGCTGTGTCATAAAAAGAATACCAACACCGCCGCGTTCTTTGGCGGACAGACCACCAATCAGGCAAGGATCTACAACACCCCGGAGGCCAATGCCAACGCACGGATCTCCGCAATGTTGCCCTATATCCTCGCCGCTTCCCGTTTTGCGCACTACCTGAAGGTGATTATGCGCGACAAGGTCGGCAGCTTTATGAGCCGCGATGATGTCGAGAGTTACCTCAATAACTGGATTGCTGACTATGTGTTGCTGCGCGACAGCGCGCCACAGGAGGTTAAAGCGCGTTATCCGCTGCGTGAAGCACGGGTGGACGTGAGTGAAGTTCCCGGCAAACCCGGCGTTTATCGCGCCGTTGTATTCCTGCGTCCGCACTTCCAGTTAGAAGAGTTGACCACCTCGATTCGCCTGGTGGCAGAACTGCCGCCGCCAGCCGCTGCCTGATTACTAAGGAGATAAACCATGGATGCGATTTTTTTAAAGCTTGACGATATCAAAGGCGAAAGCCAGGCCGATGGCTTTAAAGACCAGATTGAGATCATGTCGTTCAGCCATAACGTGGCGATGCAGGTCACTAACGACGTCAGTAATACCGAGCGTACCTCCGGGCGGGCGCACGTGGGTGAGATGTCGTTGACCAAGTTTGTCGATCTCGCCACGCCGGTGCTCAATGAATATTGCTGTAGCGGGAAGGTGATCAAAGAGGCGAAGTTGACGCTCTGCCGTAACGACAATAGCGCGATGCTGCCGTTTATTGTCTACACCCTGAGCAACGTGGTGATCTCACACCTGAGCGTCAGCGGCGGATCCGGCGGTAAGCCGGTAGAGACGATGTCGCTGAACTTCACCAAAATCAAATGGGAAATCACCGCCCAGAAATCGGAAGGCACCCAGCAGGGCACCAGTTCATCCGTCTGGGATATGGCGCTGAATAAGAAAGGCAGCTAATGGTGGAACCTTTCATCCCGGTTGCGCTATTCGACAGGCTGCTGGATGAGGAGATAAGCCCGCGTGAGTCGGTGTGCCGGGAGTTGAGGCGATTATTCAACTCCCGCGCACCAAAGGATGCCGACGCGTTACCGGCGCTGCTCGCCTGGGGCGTGCCGGAATGGCACCGCCTGAACGTGGGCGATGAGCGGGTACTTCACTGGTTTTGTCGCCAGCTTCGCGCCGCCATTCTCCGCCATGAGCCGCGCATTCAGGCGCTGATGGTGAGCGTCAAAGATGCCCGTCATCAGACGCTGACGCTGCATCTCGATGTGATGTTGTGGCGCGACGACGAACCGCTGACGCTGGATCTGACGTATCTGCACGGCAGCTGGCGATGACTATCGCAGGAGAAGATCAATGGACGATCGATTGCTGAACGACTATTTGCAGGAGCTGAGATGGCTGCGTACCGCCAGCGGCGAGTTCGCCCGGCGGCATCCGCACGTTGCCTCCCGGCTGCGGCTGAGCGAGTTTGATTGTCCTGATCCCCATGTCGAAAGGCTGCTGGAGGGGGTCGCCCTGCAAAGCGCCCGACTGCATCAGCGCCTTGACGACGGCTTTGGCGAGCTTTGTGAATCGCTGCTGGAGCAACTCTCTCCTCATTTAATGCGGCCTTTTCCCTCCTGCGCTACCGCCTGTTTTACGCCCGATCCGCTGGCGGGCGATCTGCATCAGGGTTACACCCTTCCTGCCGGAACGCCGCTGTATGTGCAGAAAGAGAGCGGGGAGACAATCTGGTGGCGTACGGCGCTTGAACAAACGCTGTGGCCGCTGGTTATCGAGGATGTCGTCTGGTGCGATGCCGGGCAGGCCCGGCAGCTGAGCGGGCTGGCGCAGGCGCGCGGCGCGTTGCGTATTGTGTTGCGCTGCCTGCCGCCGCATCAGTTTTCGACGCTGACGGTAGACACACTGCGGATCCATCTCTGCGGGTCGCCGCAAATCAACGCCACGCTGTTTGATCTGCTGTACGCCCATGTGCCTGGCCCACGGCGTCCGTTGCCGGCAGGGCTACTGAATGCTGAGCAGATTTTGCCTGGCGAACCTGGCGTGGAGTCCAGCGCGCTGGCGTTAAGCGTGTGGATGAACTGTCCGCAGGCGCTGATGTATTTTGACCTGCCGCTCCCGGAGCCTGGCGAGGGCGATACGCTGACGCTCTGCATTCCGTTCGACAGGGCTCCGCAGGCGGCACGGCATATTCAGCCTGGCGATATTCGTCTGGGCTGCACGCCGGTCGTCAACCTTTTCACCCGCACCTCAGAGCCGCTGCTGGCTGAACACACCCGGAGCGAGCATCGGCTGGTGGCGGATCATCATGACAAAAATGTGCAGATCCATCGCCTGCAAGAACTGTGGATGAGCCGCCGTGAGGAAGCCTGGCGCGTCCCGCCGTACTACTCGGCGAGCGGACATAACCATGCCCGCTGGTTCTGGCACGCCCGACGCAACTGCCGTCAGGGGAATGAACTGTGGCTGACGCTGGTGGACAGCCGGTTCGATCCTTTTGAAGACGCGGAGGAAACCAGCCTGACGGCAAAACTGTGGTGCACTAACGGCGAAAGGGCCATGCAGCTTTCTGCGGGAACGCCGCTGACCTTTGAACAGCCCGGCCCGGTTGCGCAGGTTTGTTTACTTGGCACGCCGACGATGCCTTCGGTTCCAGCCTCTCAGCGGGATGCGCGCTGGAAACTGCTCTCAACGCTTGCGCTCAACCATCTGTCGCTGACGGCAGGGGAAATGGCGCTGGAGACGCTAAAAGAGCAGCTGGCGCTGTATGCCCCTTCCGCTGCGTCGCCCGCTATCTGGCAACAAATTAACGGTATCTGCGGGATGTACAGCCAGCGGGTGAGTGAACATCGGGGGCGGGATGCCTGGCGCGGCTGGCGTAACGGTATCAGGGTGACGCTCACACTCGATCCACAGGCATTTACCGGCAGCAGCCGGCTGCTGTTTGCGGGCATTATCGCCCGTTTTCTGGCGCGCAATGCCACCGCAAACTGCTTTATTCACACAGTATTGCAGGACGAAGGAGAGGAGCTGTCGCTATGGACCGAAGCCGAACAAACCACGCAGATAGCGTAATGGCGCAGCTTAAGGGCGAGCCGTGGCGCTTTTCGCTGGAGCAGTGTGTCCGCATCCTGGAGGCGGAAGGTGAAACGCCTGAACTGCGGGGCGATCTGGGGCTGGCATTTAGCCCGGCGGAAGTCAGTTCGCTGGATAACGGCTCTCTTCAGGTTCGCAGCCTGGGGCCGGGCGGGGCGGACGGCGTGCTGCCCTATGGCTGGCTCGAATGGCTGCAACAGGCGGCGCAGGACAAAAACGGCGCGCCGCAGGATTTTATCCACCTGTTCCAGCAGCGTTTTATTCAGCATCACTGCCGTAGCCTGAGTGTGTATCGCCTGGCGACGCCTTACGCCCGCCGCGATTGCGCGCCGGGGCTGGTGGTGATGCGGTCGCTGTGCGGCTTCGATACCGACGCCATGAAAAAGCGTGAGTCTGCACAGATACCGAACCTGTTGGCGCATAGCGGCGGGCTTGCCCGACGCAGACGCTCGACGGCGGGATTTGTCGCGCTCGTGGCGGCGGTACTCCGTATTACCGTGAATATTGAAGAGTTTGTCGGACGCTGGCAGCCCTTGCCGCTGGCCTCTCAGAGCCGGACCGGATGCCGACTGGGGCGCGACAGCGTGGCCGGACGGCGAGTATGGAATCAGCATGCGGCGCTGCGGGTGCGTCTGCTTGCCAAAGACGCCGCGCAGTGGCGGGCATTTTTACCCGGCGGGCCGGGTTTTGTTCAGCTTAAGCGACTGGGTGACATCTGGTTTGGCGCAGGGATAACGCTTGAGCTGATGATGCGCGGAACGCTGACGCTGGACAACCGTTTAAGGCGCGCTGCGCCGCCGCGCCTGGGTTATACCGCGCAGCTGACAGGGCGCAAACCTGCGTCGTTTCGCTGCCAGCAGTATCTTGAGGAGAACAATACATGGATTTAAAAGTGCGGGTACAACGCCTGAATCCGCTCTGTTTTCGGGCGCTGGAGCAGGCCGCCGAACGTAGCCGGGCGCAGGGACACTGGTTCGTGGAGCCGGAACATCTGCTGCTGGCGCTGCTGGATGATGAACATAACGATCTGGCGTACTGCCTGAGCAGCGCGTCAGTTTCCGTTGATTCTCTGCGCGAAGAGATACGCCGTGCGCAGGCGCAGTTTAAAACCGGCTGTACGCGGATGCCGGTGTTTTCCGTACAGCTGGTCGAACTGCTGGAAGGCGCAATTTTGCAGGCCGTGTTCCAGCGCATTTCACAAGTGCGTTCCGCTCTGTTACTGCTGACGTTACTCACCCGCGAGCGGCTGCGCGCTCAGCTGGCGCAAGGGATGCCGTCGCTGCTGAAGCTCTCCGCTGATGTGCTGGGGAGCCAGTGGCAGAACTGGTGCCGACGTTCCGTAGAGGAAATAAGCGACACGCATGAGGGGGAACCCGTGGCGCGTGAAGGCGGGGTGCTGGATCAGTACACTCACGATCTGACGCGCGACGCGCGGGAGGGGCGGATCGACCCGATCATTGGGCGCGATGCCGAGATCCGCCAGTGTATCGACATTCTGCTGCGTCGTCGGCAGAACAACCCCATTCTGGTCGGCGCGCCCGGCGTCGGGAAAACCGCCGTTGCCGAAGGGCTGGCGCGACGCATTGCCGAAGGCAGCGTACCGCCGCCGCTGCGTGATGTGGCGCTGCTCTCGCTGGATCTGGGTCTGTTACAGGCAGGCGCAGGCGTAAAGGGCGAATTTGAACAGCGTCTTAAAGGGGTGATCGACGCGGTAAAAAAATCCTCACAGCCGATCGTTTTGTTTATCGACGAAGCCCACACGCTGATTGGCGCGGGGGGCGCAGAGGGCGGCAGCGACGCCGCGAACCTGCTGAAACCCGCGCTGGCGCGCGGGGAACTGCGTACCATCGCCGCGACCACCTGGCAGGAGTACAAAAAATATTTCGAGAAGGATCCGGCGCTGGATCGGCGTTTTCAGCGCATCCAGATCGAAGAGCCGGACGAGAACAGCGCGGTGGTGATGCTGCGGGCGGTAGCGGACAAGCTGGAAGCGCACCACGGGGTGCAGATTCTGGATACCGCTATCCGCGAGGCGGTGCGCCTCTCCCTGCGCTACATCTCCGGACGTCAGCTACCGGACAAAGCCATCAGCGTGCTCGACACCGCCTGTGCGCGGGTGTCGCTGGCGCAGCACGATGTGCCGCCCCAGCTTGAGGAGATCCGCCAGCAGCTGGCGGCAATAAAAGAAGAGAGCGAACGCCTGAACCGCGAGCTGCTGGTGGGCGTAGATCATCATGACCGATTGTGCGAACTGGAGGCGCAGGCGGAAAAACTCCAGCTTCAGGCGCAGGAGGTGGAAGGGCGCTGGCAGGATGAACGCCAGCGGGTGGGCGAACTGCTCGCCGCCCGTCAGCGGATGCTGGATCTGAGCGAGCGGCCGGACGACGACGATCTGGAGCAGGATCTGGTGGAGTGCGCGGCGCTGATCGGCAAACTGGAAACCGCCGCCGCGCAGCTGCGCGACGAGGTGCCGCTGGTGCCGGACTGCGTGGATGCCGCGACCGTTGCGGCGGTGATCGGTGGCTGGACGGGGATCCCGCTCGGGCAGATGCTGACCGACGAAGCCCACGCCCTGCGCACGCTGGTTGAACGGATGAGCGCGCGGGTGATGGGGCAGCAGGCGGCGCTGGAAACTATCGCCCGGCGCCTGCGCGCTTACCGCAGCGGCCTGACCGATCCGCAAAAGCCGGTCGGCGTGTTCCTGCTGGTGGGACCAACCGGCGTCGGTAAAACCGAAACCGCCTGTGCGCTGGCCGATGCCCTGTACGGCGGGGAGCGCAATCTGATTACCATCAACCTCTCCGAATACCAGGAGGCGCACACCGTCAGCCAGCTGAAAGGCGCGCCGCCGGGCTACGTCGGCTATGGCAGCGGCGGGGCGTTAACCGAAGCCGTGCGCCGTCGCCCCTATTCGGTGGTGCTGCTCGACGAAATTGAAAAAGCGCACCCGGACGTGCTGGAGGCGTTTTATAACGTCTTCGACAAAGGGGTGATGGAGGACGGCACCGGGCTGATTGTCGATTTCAAAAATACGGTGATGCTGGCGACCAGCAACGTGGGCGCGGAGCTGATTCTCGATACGCCTGCGGCTGAATTAAACAGCGAGCGGTTTAACGAGGATTTGCGCGAGGAGCTGTTGCGCCATTTCCGCCCGGCGTTCTTAGCGCGGATGACCACGGTGGCCTATCGGGCTTTGGATGAAGAAATATTAAAAGGGATAGTGCTGGCTAAATTAGAGAAATTAGCGCAGCGCTATTTCGTGGCGACGGGGGAAAAATTAAATATGGAGGATGGATTGGTGGAAAGTGTAATGGAGAAATGTAAGGGTGTGGGGGCCAGGGATGTTGAGAACCTGGTGGTTGGGGAAGTGGAGTTAATTTTGTGATTTTATGGGGGGTATTATGATTGGTCTGATTCCTTCAGTTAATAATTTTCAAGCCATTTATAGGCGCTCTGTCGCTTATCTTTGTAACTCACCATTTGCTGCAGAAGTAATTTCTAGTTTAGATGAGTCGCCTTTGCACTTGGGTATTCTAATAACAGTACAAGGAGGATGCGAATATGTTCCTCCTTATGATAGAAGATGCCCTAGATATTTAGATGGAGGGATTATTTATTGGAATATAAATAAGACAGTAGAAACAATGGATTTTGCTTATAATGACCCAAGATTGGGGCTCAACGAAGCTCGAAGAGAGAATGTACCATGGAATCGTGAAATATCTTTTCCTGGTCGAGTAATGGAAGTATTTTTTGGTCCTAGGACGAGATTGGGATTATTGTCTCCATCAATGTGTCTTATGCATGAAATGGGGCATGCATTACAATATTTTTCTGATTCAAACGCATTTTTGCAATTGCATAATAATAATTATATGGAATTGGAAAATATCAACATCAGAGCCATTGAAGCAACTGTGGTTCAGGAGTTACGAAATTTAGGTTATGGTGAAACAGCAAGATGGGATTATGCTCATATAAATCATTATCCAGGAGGTCGAGCTTGGCCTAATTGGTTAAGATGGTTTTATGGGTAGGTAGTTTTAGATGGCATTTGAATATTTAGCTCAATGAAAGTTTAGTCGGATATATTCAATAAATATAAAAGGACTCTCCCATGCCCGACACCACCATCATCAAACTCACCGCTCCGGCCCTAACCGGTCTTACCGCCGCTACCGCACAAACCGACTCCCAACTTAACGGCCTGACCACCGCCACTATCGCCGCAACCACCTCCGCGCCGTTAACGCTTGATGCTGTGCTGGCAACCCATCTGACCGCCACCATCAATAACGCCGACTACGACGGGCTGATTGCCGAGGCGCACCAGCTTCCGGCGACCGGTAACGCCGACCGCTACCAGTTTGTGCTGCGCCCGTGGCTGTGGTGGTTGACGCTTGCCAGCAACAACCGCGTGTTTCAGAACCTCAGCGCGCAGGAGATCGTCGAGAAGGTGTTTAAGGACGGCGGTTTTACCGACTACACATTCCAGCTCAAAACCAAACCGGCAAAGCGCGAATACTGCCTGCAATACAACGAAAGCGACTTTAATTTTGTCTCGCGGCTGCTGGAGCAGGAGGGGATTTTCTGGTTCTTTACCCACGAGCAGGGCAAGCACACGCTGGTGCTGGCGGATGATAACAGCGCCTTCCCGCCGATTCCTGGTGAGAAAAAGGTCAGGTATCAGGCCGCGCAGAGCGGCGAGCGGGAAACCGGCGCGATTCGTTCGGCAGAGCTGCGTTTGCAGGCCACCGCGCAGGGATTCCAGAGCAGTGATTATAACTACGAGCAGCCAAAAGCGGCGCTGTTCGCCCAGGCCGGTGAGAAGAAGGGCGGTATGCACTATCAGCACCCTGGCCGTTTTAGTGAAAAAGCCCAGGGTGACGCGCTGGCGGCGTGGAAGGTTAGCGCCCTGAAGGCGCAGGCGAAACAGCTGGTCGGAGAGAGCGACTGTGCGGCGCTGGCCGCCGGGCACTGGTTCAGTTTGACCGATCACGATGACAAAGCATTAAACATCGACTGGCTGGTGACCGCCGTCAGCCACGAGTACGACGGCGAGCGCTATCGCAACCGCTTTACCGCCATCCCGAAGGCCACGCCGTACCGTCCGCAGGGCAGCACGCCGAAGCCGTTTATGCATACGCAAACGGCGCGGGTAGTTGGCAAAAGCGGCGAGGAGATCTGGACCGACAAGCTCGGGCGGGTAAAAGTGCAGTTCCCGTGGGACAGAGAAGGTAAAAACGACGAAACCAGCTCCTGCTGGCTGCGGGTCGCCACCGCCTGGAGCGGCAACGGTTATGGCGCGCAGTTTATCCCGCGCTTCGGACAGGAAGTCGTGGTGAGCTTTATCGACGGTAACCCGGATAAGCCGCTCATTACCGGCTGCGTTTACAACGGCGCGAATGCCCTGCCGTATGCGCTTCCGGCAAATCAGACCCAGTCCGGCATTAAGACCCGCAGCGACAAAGGCTTCAACGAGCTGCGCTTCGACGACAAAAAAGATGCCGAGCTGCTGGCGATGCAGGCGCAAAAAGATTTTCAGCTCACCGTGCTGAACGACAGTAAAACCACCATCAGCCACGATGACATTCACAGCGTCAAAAATGACCGCACCCGCACCATTGAAGAGGGCAACGAAACCGTCACCCTGAAGAAGGGGAATCGCACGGTAAAAATCGAAAAAGGCAGCGACACGCTGGAGGTGAAAGAGAAACGCAGCGTGACGGTGAAGGGCGATCAGGAACTGGCGGTGGATGGCAACGAGACGCACAAGGTGAAGGGCAACTACACGCTGAACGTCGACGGCAATCTGACGATTAAGGTCAGCGGCACGCTAACGCTGGAGAGCGGCAAAACCCTGAGCGTGAAGAGCGGGGCGGCGCTGAACGCCAGCGCGACCAGCGATCTGAAACTCGACGGCGCGAATATCGCCAGCGAAGCCAAAGCCTCGTTGACGCAGAAAGCGGCGACCATCAGCCATGAAGCCAAAGCCACGCTCACCAGCAAGGCCAGCGCCACCCAGACCGTGGACGGCGGTGGGATGCTGACCATCAAAGGCGGTATGGTGAAAATTAACTGATGCGCGAGATGATGGAACATCAGCAGGATAGCGTCCGGCTACAGGCCGAACTTAACGGCGGTCAGCTTAACGGCGAGACGCGGATTGAGGAGCACGGACGCCTGCTGGCGGTGCTGCGCTATCGGCAGGGCGTGCTGCACGGCGTGATGGAGCGCTGGCACCCTAACGGGCAGCTTGCCATGCAGCAGGCGTACTGTGAGGGCCGGCCGGACGGTGTGGCCCGCTACTTCTCGCAAGAAGGGACGCTCTTACGTGAAGAACAGTGGCTTAACGGTCAGCTGCACGGCGAATGCCGCAGCTTTTATCCTTCCGGACAGCTACAGGTGCGCGAACAGTGGCATCAGGGATTGCGTCACGCGCTCAGCGAACAGTTTTACCCGGACGGCACGCGGGCGGTGCGTCAGAATTATGAAAAAGGGATGCTGAAGGGGGACGCGGAGCGCTGGTTACCGGACGGGCGCGGCATTGACGCCAGCGGTAAACCGCAGTCGCGGATCGGTAAATGGACAGAGCGGCTGTGAAACGCTCCGCGCTGTCCGTCAGGCGTTCAGAACGTGGGTAAACCCAGCCCGCGTTTGACTTCATGAAGCGTTGCCTGGGTTACCTCATGCGCCCGCTGGCTCCCTTTTTTTAGCATCGCCATCAGCATACCTTTATCCTGAATAAAGGTTGCCCGCCGTTCACGCATGGGGGCGATCAGCGTCTGCAGACACGCCTCCAGCTCGTTTTTGCAATTACGATCGCCAAGCCCGCCCTGCTGATAGTGCTCCTTCATGGCTGCCACTTTCGCTTTATCCGGATGAAATGCATCAAGGTAGGTAAATACGACGTTCCCCTCGACCTGTCCGGGATCGCTGACCTTCAGGTGATGAGGATCGGTATACATCGCCCCGACCGCCCGGTGGATCTCCTCTTCGCTGGCAGAAAGCAGCAGCGTGTTGCCAAGAGACTTTGACATCTTGGCGCAGCCATCAATTCCGGGGAGCCGACTGGTATCGCTGAGAATGGCCTGGCAGCGTTGTAGCACCGGCGCTGGCAGCAGGCTGTTCATTTTATGCACGATCTCATTGGTCTGCTCGATCATGGGTAACTGATCGTCGCCAACCGGGACATATTGCGCCTTAAAGGCGGTAATATCCGCGGCCTGACTGATGGGATAGGCCATAAAACCCACCGGTAACGAGCGGGCAAATCCTTTCTGAGCAATCTCATTTTTCACCGTCGGGTTACGTTCCACGCGAGCCACGGTGACAATATTCATGTACAGCACCGTGAGTTCGGCGAGGGCCGGTAAAGCGGATTGCAGGCAGATCGTGGTGAGATCCGGATCGATATCCGCCGCCAGATAATCCGCTAATACTTGCGGAATGTTGTCACGGATCTTCTGTGGATTGCTGCCGTTATCGGTTAACCCCTGCAAATCGGCAACCAGCACAAACTGTTGATGCGTATGTTGCAGGGCGACGCGCTGACGCAGCGAGCCGACGAAATGACCAAGATGTAGCGCGCCGGTTGGGCGATCGCCAGTAAGAATGATGGGTTTGCCGTGCATAAAGACTCCTTCGTGGACTAAGAGCCTGGCCCGTCAGGTCACTGTGCCTGCCATTTTGAACCCGGGCCGCGCTCGCCATCCTCACGTACGCCGTGTACGCTCCGGGTGCTCCGCGCCATCCGTATTCAAACTGCCTGCGCCATAATGCCTGGCAGGCCAGCCTCTGAAAAAGCCGAAAGACGTCTCTGAAATGCAATAGCCGCCTTTCGGCGGCTATCTGAATGGAAAAAACAAATCCGTGCCGCCTTAAGAAGGCAGCCACCAACGGTAATAATGTGAAAGGGTGACGGACTGTTTGCTGTTCATCTTTTTATCCTGCCACGGTAACACGATCCGGTCAATGTGATAGCGGTAGCCGAAAGGGGGCAAAACCGGTTCGCTTTCGCTGCGCTATGACTTTTACGCATAGCCTCTAATAAAACGGCATTTTTTACATACACATCAGGGTGATAGTGTCTTTCTGAATGACGGCGAAAGAACGGAGGCAGGCGATGAAACATACCATTGGGATTCTGGGCGGCATGGGGCCAGCGGCAACGGCAGACATGCTGGAGAAATTTGTTGAACTGCGCAGCGCCAGCTGCGATCAACAACATATCCCGCTTATCGTCAGCTCAATCCCGGATATTCCCGATCGCACGGCCTGCCTGCTTTCTGGCGGTCCCTCTCCCTGGCACTATCTTGAACGTTACCTGCACATGCTGGAGGACGCCGGGGCAGAGTGTATTGTTATCCCCTGCAACACCGCGCACTACTGGTTCGACGATTTACAGGCGGTGGCAAAGGCGGAGATGATCAGCATTCTGGACGCCACGCTCAGTGAGATCCCACCCGGCATGACGCGCGTCGGCCTGCTGGCAACCCACGCCACGCTGGCGACGGGGCTGTATCAGAAAAAAGCCATGGCTCAGGGACTCTCCCTTGTTCAGCCGGAAGAGGACGGACAGGCGCAGGTGATGGAGGCGATTTATGCGCTGAAACGCGGTGATAAATCCGCGGCGCAACGTTTGCTGTTCCCACAGGTCGGACAGCTGATTTCCCGCGGCGCCCAGGTCATTATTATGGGCTGTACCGAGATCCCGCTGATTGTCGCGGGGCATGAGCAGGAATTTGGCTGTCGGTTTATTGATTCCACGGCATCGCTGGTCCGGGCCGCTATTCGCTGGTATGAGTCCTGGCCGGATACGCAAGTCGATCCATTCCTGGCCCAGGCGGTCTGCGCCTGAGTCAGGGGACGGTATGCTGGTTGCGTAGCTCCTGCCAGAACCGCTCTGCCAGCGTGTTCATCCGCGTGTCCATGCGGTAAGCGTAGGCCTGGATAGGGATAATCAGCGCGTCCTGATCCAGCACAATTAGCTGCCCGCTGCTGATTTCCTGACGAATGGCATATTCCGGGAGCCAGGCGATTCCGCAGCCGTCGAGCGCAACCTGTTTAAGCAACTCACTCATTGAAGAGACAAAAAACGTGCTGAAACTCAGTCCGGGATGGCGGGTCAGCGTGCGATTGATCAGCCTGCCCATGTAGGAGTTCTGACTATAGTTGAGCAGCGGGAAATGAGCCTGATCGAGCGTGTATCGCGGTTGTCCGCGTTCATCGCTGGCGCAGACGGGAAACAGTTGCGATTCGAACAGGCGAATATTGGCGAACGGCGGCTGGAGCAGATTTTCGTCGTGATAAGAGAAGATAAAATCGCTTTGGCCTTCCCGCAGCATGTCCACAGCCTGATCGACATCGATCGCCTCAACCGCCCAGGTAAACTGGGTGGGCATCTGCCTGACGATACCGGGCAACAGGCCGAGCGAGAGGGAGTGCGCGGCGGCAATCTTGATTTTACGTAGCGTGAAATCGCTGCCGCCACGGAGTTCAGCCAGGTTGCTTTCCAGCTGTTGTAGCAAATGGCGTACCTGAGAGTGAAAGATTTTCCCCTGTTCAGAGAGTTGCAGCGGCGAGACCTGTCGATTGAACAATTCAACCCCTACCGCGTTTTCCAGCGCGCGAATGCGGCGACTGAAGGCAGGCTGCGAGACGTTACGGATAATCGCTGCCTGAGAGAAGTTTCGGCACTTTTCCAGGGTCAGGAAGTCATAAAGCCATTTTGTTTCAATGTTATACAAGCCAGCACCACTCACATCCATTTATCATTACCTGTCAGCCGTTCGCCTGCGCCATTTTACGGGCATTCGCACGGCTGACAATCGATTGCTCTTACTCGAAGGTGCCTTTCACGCAGGCCTTACCGTCAACGACCATCCGTTTGCCGCGGGCGTAAACCTGCGCAATGCGCAGCTCCGGAGTCATCACCAGCAGGTCGGCATCGTTACCGGGGGCGATTTCGCCCTTAGCGGAAAGGTTCAGGAACGCGGCAACACTGGTGGTGAGCGGACGTAGCGCATCGGTCAGGGTAAATCCGTAATCGTTCACCAGCGCCTGTACGGTTTCCAGCAGGCTTTCGAAGCCCGCCACGCCGATTCCGGTGAGCTTTCCGGTGTCGTCGAACAGCGGCTGGCTGCCGTTACCGTCAGAGCTGACGGTAACCCGGGCAAGCGGGACACCGGCTTTTACTGCGCGAGCCACACCCTCAGCAGACGCGATCGGATCGGGAATGCCGCTGGTGATATCGATGGTGCCGCCCTTGATCGCAAAGGCCAGCGCTTCTTCAAACAGCGCCTCATTGCGATTCACATGGGTGGGAAGCAGCTTGCTCATCGGCACATCGCTGTTTTCCAGAATGTCGTACAGCGGTTTGAGTCCTTTTTTGCTGTCGCCCATATGGAACACGCTGACGCCCGGCTTGCCGCCCAGCAGGCCGCCAACGCGGGATTCCGCCGCCATATTAGCCAGTTGATAATCGCCGGGGGCGGCAGAGCGGTGATCGGACACTGCGCATTTCACGCCGATAACGCGGTCAATCAGCGCCACATCTTTCTCCACGGAACCCGTAATGGTCGGGGAAGGCACGTGGTAAGCGCCGGTCAACATCCAGGCGGTGATCCCTTCTTCATTCAGCGCCCGG
This sequence comes from Citrobacter amalonaticus, assembly GCF_002918555.1. Classification (GTDB taxonomy): domain Bacteria; phylum Pseudomonadota; class Gammaproteobacteria; order Enterobacterales; family Enterobacteriaceae; genus Citrobacter_C; species Citrobacter_C amalonaticus_A. The sequence goes on along the minus strand of NZ_PQMB01000004.1, from coordinate 330,782 downwards.
GTTTTCGCCAGCAGCGACTCCGGATGGCGGGTCACGGAGTCGGTGCCAAGCAGACCAATGACGGTGGTGACCCCGGCTTCGGTCAGTCGGCTCAGCCTGACCTCCGGCGTTCGGGTGGTGGGGCCTGCTTCGCCGCCACCGCCAATCAGGTGAACATGCTGGTCAATAAAACCCGGACACAGAATCTGTCCGCTGAGATTGATAACCTTACAGTCCGGCACTATGTGAGGAGGAATATCGCGTTCTACGGCAATAATCTTGCCGTTGGCGAGAAGTACGTCGCAAATCCCCTGGTCTTCTGGCGCGTAAAGATGCGCCCCCTGTAGCAGCGTAAAATCTGCAACGGATAAATCAGGCATGGTAACTCCTTACTAAACAATGATCTGCATGACCCAAATCGACAGCAATGCGTTGATGGCGCATACAGCGATGATGTGGGGATAGTATTTGGCGTTCACTTCAGCGGTACCGAGGCAGCGACCCACGTTCTGCACCGGGTTGCCCATCAGATAGATAGCCGGGAGCAGGACCGTCACGTCGTGGCCGTTTAATGCGCCGGCAGCGAGCAGACTGGCGGAAACGCCAACCGCGCCGCCCATACTCATCAGCGAAGCCAGCAGCACCGTGGCGGCTTCACCGGGAAGTCCCCAGAGTGCCATGACGGGCTGAAAAATGTGTCCAACCCAGTCAAGTAAACCGGTAATTTTCAGCGCCTGAATAATCACGAACGCCATGACCACGTTAGGCAGCAGGTTGGTGGTGGCAATGGTAAAGCCGCGGCGGGCACCGTCGATAAACATGTCCATGACATTTTTACGTACCTGAGTGGTCATGCTTGTGCTCCTTGCGTTGGGTTACGGCGTTCTTCAAAGTTGATCCAGATACGTAGCAGATTGGCACCGACAAATTTAAAGACCAGAATCACGGCCAGCGGGACAATAACCGACGTTCCCAGAAAGGCGAAAACGGCGACGCCAGAGGAAAAATAGTTGGTGATAATGGCGCTACCGCTGGTCTGGTACGCGGCAAAAATGACCTTGTCGCGCTCGGTGATTTCGCCATCCTGCGCCAGTTCTTTCGTCATACCGGCAGCCGCATCGGTATTTTGCAGGTTAGCGATGAGCGCCAGCGAGCAAATACCGGGGATCCCCAATAGCGGCTTTAAGACAGGGGTCATCAGTTGCTGAGCCGCACGCAGTCCGCCAAGACCGTCGGTAATGGAAATAATGCCCAGTGAGAGGATGACCGACGGAGCGAGTTCCAGCGCAAAGAGAAAACCATCTTTTGCGCCAGTGCCGGTCGCGCCGCGGAATGTCACGGACGCTTGTCCGGCGCCATTGGCGATTTGGCCAAATGAACCGTTCAGCACGGTAAAATCAAAAACGCGCCACCAGCCTTCCGATCCGGAAAATACGCCGGAAAAGAAGATGATGGTCATAAAAAATGCAAGATACCCTTTAATGCCGACTTTCTCTGTTGCAAGCGGCATCGCCGCCTGTTCCCCTTGTTGCGCCATTGCGAACCCCGTTATTTTTTTGATGATGTGTGTTTGTTGCGACAGGCCAGAAGCGGCCCGAATCGCAATGACCTTATCAGCCATGAGGGTATGGGGAAAATGCAAGAATGTTTCGCGCCATGCGTTTATTGCATAGCGCGGCAGGCAGGATTACTGTCTGAGCGGCATGGCGCTGATTATCGCGGCGCAAAACAAGGCTGCCGCGCCGCACAACGTTGCATCCACGATCGCGTCCGTTCCCCCCCTGAGCCAACTGGTCAGCAGCGGGCCGAGAATTTGTCCGATGCCATAGGTCAGTGTGACAAAGCCCAGCAGGTTGATGTTTCCCGGCACGCTGAGCTGGCGGGCGAGGGTCATGACCAGTGAGACGGTGCCCATAAAGGTGGCGCCAAATCCCACGCTGCTCAGAATGAGCAGCGGCGGGGAACTGCTGGCGATACTCAGGAGGACGCACAGGCTTTGAATCACTAAATTCAGCGTCAGGCTCTGTAACACTCCCCAGCGCCTTGCCGCCCACAACCAGCCAAAACACCCCGGAACAATGGCCAGGCCGACCAGCGTCCAGAGATGGATCGTGAGCAGCGGGGAACCGGCATTTTTTGCCATCAACGGCAGGTAGGTGGCCACAATGATGTAACCGAAACCCGCCAGTCCGTACAGCACCGCCAGCAGCCACCAGCGCATGGGGTGCTGCTGGGGGGTTGCCAGCGGCGCTGGCGTATGGGCGTCAGTGCGCGACGGAAGCAGCAGCGCCAGCAGAAGGATCGGCAGGACAGAAAATATTCCAGCTCCTGTCCACAGCGCGCGGGAAGAGAGTGCCCCGTTCAGCCCGGCGATCACATATTCATTCCCCAGGGCGATCCCGATCCCCACCCCCGAAAAGAGGGAGGCGATAACAAAGGGATTACGGGTGTGTCGCAGGACAATTGTCGACCCAAAAATCAGCATCCCGGCGCTGGCGATCCCGGCCAGAAATCGTACCAGCATGATAACCGCGGGTTGAGTGAACAAGGCCATAGCAAAGAGCAGAAGTCCGGTTGCGATCGCCGAACTTAACAGCATGGCGGTTGAACGTCCTGGAAGGTGAAAGAGGCTAAAGGAAAATAAAAGGCTTCCCACCAGGTAACCGGCATAGTTGACGCTGGCAATCCACGAGAGTTGTGTAAAGCTGAAGTGACCTTCAGAGAGTAAAACAGGCAGCATTGGGGTATACAGAAAGCGTCCGATCCCCATTCCGACAGCCAGTACCATCATGCCGAAAAAGGCCGTCTTAAGGGCGTCGCGGTCGGTGATGTGGTGTTGCGGGTGCATATTTTGTCGGTTCCCTTAGAACCAGTCCCATCAGACGGCTTTGTTCGCCATTTTGGGGGCGGAGCGCTGTCCGATCCCCGACAGGCTTCACCCGCTACGGCCGATGGAATAAGTTCTTATTCTTATGATTTGTGCTTATGCTAACAAGAATAACAAATTCATAACAATTGGACAGGGGGAATGTGAGATTAATGAGGCGGCTGTTTCGTAAAACGATAAAACAGGTTCGGTTCCCCGACGATAAAAATGTTTCCGTCGGCGTCCAGGGCAATGCCCTCTGCCTGCTTGATTTCGCGCGCCAGGCCGTGGCTGCCTTTCGTTAGCGGTAATTCTCCCACCACGTCGCCAGACTGCGTGACCTCTTTTAACACTCTGGATTCATGAGACAGAATAAGCAGCGTTTTGTTTTGCGGATTAAATTCCGCGCCGGAGATATCTTTCACATCGAGATTGCGTTTCAGGGCGCTGTCTTCTGTGATTTCCAGGTTGTCGTCTCTGAGTAACCCCGTGATCTTGTAGATCTCAATGGGATCTTTCTCTTTAAAAAACCAGAAGGTTTTCTCCAGCGGCGAATAGGCTAGCCCTTCAAATCCGCTGTTTGTCGGCGTTTTTTGCAGGGCAAGAGTGAGCGTCTTCAGCACCCTGACCTCCGACTTATCGTTCAGGGTGATGGTGTAAATGGCGTAATCGCTCTCATCGCTGATAACAAAAATGTCGTCGCGAATATATTCGATTGTCTCGGTATCTTTCACAAAATCGAGCGGGATCGTGCGGATAAGTTCACCCTCTTTGCTGAGTTCCACAATGGTGGGTGGCTTGTTGATCGTGCTGTAGAGGGTACCGCTTTTCTCTGACCAGGTGAGGGATGAGATATTCTTTTTAACGCCGGTTATCACTTTGCCATCAATGGTTGCCCGGTAACCGTCGAGCGTTGAGGGGGGGCGATCCTGATAGTAAATCGCCATACCGGCAATAATCATGACCAGAAGCGCGCCTGTAGCGACGACGCTTTTTCTTCGCAGGGATATCCGTTTCATTAGGCTTCCATCTAATATCCCTGTCATACGTCAGGTTGTTGCCGCGTTGCCTGGCCTTCGGGACCCGCGCAGGCGCTGTTCAAAACGACCAGGCCGTGTTGTCCCGCAACTCGAATTATTTAGGGCGTAAAATCAATGAGATATTCAGGCAGTATATCTAAAAATCTTAAGCATTCCTTAACACCATGGTCGGAATCGGCTATGCGAGTGATATTGTGCTGTGCCACATCACAAATCTGACGTTCTGTGATATCACTAGCCGTCTGCAACCGGCTAAGAGGATAAGGATATGTGGCAGACGCGTGCGCTGGAGCTGAATAATCAGGCCTACTGGAACCGGGAGAAAGCCTGCGAGCTGGTCGAATGGGCCGTGAAGCACGAATTCAATACGATAATCGTCGGGCAGACGGATTTGTTTGACAAGCTGGTCTCCCCAAAGGGCTATACGCCGCATCAGTATAACGATCGTCTTTCCAGCCAGCAGCGCGCCCGCTGTGTTTACCTTAATCGACTTGGGCAGCTGTGCCAGCAAAAAGGGCTGCGTTTCTATCTCCAGGCCAAAGAGTTTAACTTCCCAACCGACCTGCTGCTGGCACATCCGCATCTGTTTGAACCGGGCCGTGGCGTGCGGTTCGACGTCGATTTCTGGTGCGGTTATCTGGCCGATAAAGTGTCGCTGATCTGCCAACGGATCCCGTCGCTCAGCGGCCTGCTGATAGCCATTTCAAATACCGATGGTCTTCTTCCGGTTTCGCGCCCCAACTGGGAGCTCCAGTCGGAAGAAGAGGCCAGCCAGCCGCAGCGCGATGAGCGCAGCTTTGCTATTTACAGCCGCTGTTTCAACACCCTTTCCCGCGTGATGCAACAGGAAAACAAGCACCTGGTGCTGCGGGTGTTTCCGGCGGGCAATCACGATCTCGGCAACGTACTGGAGGCCATCCGTCCTCTGCCGACAAGCGTGAGTGTGTCAATCAAACTCACCCCTGAGCGTTTCTGGCCATCGTTTCCCAATAATCCTGCGCTGCTGGCGGTGCAGGAGCGCGAGGTGTGGGCGGATATCGATCTGGTGGGCGAAGAGGTGGGATGGGGGATCTTTCCGTTTCTGCGAATTGATGAACTACAAGGGAGATTACTGTGGTGTCGCGGCAATCCGGCGATTCGCGGGGCAGTATGTAAGGCCAGTTGGGAGGGCGTGGATAACCACTGGATTATCGGCACCCTCAGTGAATGTAATCTGGTGGCCTGTAGCCGTCTGCTCGTCAGCCCTGACGCCGGTCTGACCCAGGCACAGCTGATAACATACTGGCTGGATGAAGCCTATGGCTGGCTGCCGGATGAGCAGACTTTTGCGGCTTTCTGCTCTCTGCTGGAGCGGGCAGGGCAGGTGTTGTACAACGCAATATACGTTCGTGACCACGTCTTCCATCGTCACAGCCAGGTGCCGGAAAGCTACGGACAGGCGGTGTGGAGCCTGTACGGACAGCTCAATCGCAGCCACTGGCTGCCGGGTTCGGAGCGGGATATTTTCTTCAGCCGCAGCGATGTCGACACCTCTGCGGCCTGCCTTTCGCGCATTGCCAGTGAAAAGGACGAAGCCGGCGTCGCTTCGGTGGCCTTGCGTGACGAAGCGCTACGTTTCGCACAGAGTGCGGCCTTCCCCTGGGCGCTTGAGCGTCGCTGGCGGGAAGAGTGGGAGGGATTCGCTCTCTATTGCCATCTGTTTTTACATGCGCAGAAGGCGTTTTTCACCCTGCGTTTTGCCCACGAAGCGGAGAACAGCTGGAGCATGCGTGAGATCTGCCAGATTAATATTCAGGAGCTGTATCGCAGCGCCTCGGAGATGGACGATTTCTGTACAAAACATGCGGATGCCTCGCCGGGTTTGCACGTGTTATTTGATGCTTCCCGCGTGCGCGCCCTGGCAGACAGCCTGAGCGCGGAGCTTAAGAGCCTTAAAGGGTGATTCACGTCACGAAAAATTTGCCGATGCAGGATTTATTGTGATTTTTATCACATCACAGTCCCTTCCCCCGGAACGGGCTGTGACCCTCATCACGCAGAAAAGCCTCTGCTTCTGCGGATTGTGAGTTGCCAGGCATATCCCGATAATCCTCAATAATGGCCGCTCGTCTTAATAAGCGAATCCGCCGATGATGCCCGCATGGCGCATGAGGTCCTGCGGGAGATGAGGAAATATGTCACAGCGTGACTGGCAGTTAGAACAGGGCGATGCGATCGCCCGTTTTTTGTTTTCGCCGCTCAAAGCGGAACGATTCGCTGAGTTTTATACCGGAGAAGGAGCGTTACCGGACGCCGATGAATCATATTGTCGCCAGGTGTTTCGCCAGAGTATGGCACAGCGCGTGGTCGACCCCGACAGGGCGTTGCCCTGTTCGACGATCGCCGTGGCTGATGAACGCGGTATTGTTTCATTCTCCGATTTCAGCCCGCGTCCCTTCCACCATCAGCGCTGGTTGCAGGTCGATCTTTATGCCCCGTATGCGGGCAACTTTTCGTTTCGCCTGGCGACCTGCGGCGCTATCCGGATCTGGCGTTCGGGCGTGCAATGTGTTTGCTTCACGCCGTTAAGCCGCAATCTGATGTCGCAGACCGAATGCGAGCTGCCGCTGCTTGCCGGTAAGAACCGCCTGCTTATCCATCTCGATCAACTGGCGGAACGCGACACGCTTTGTGCGTTGCAGATCCTCTATCAGGGAAGCGTTCCTCTTGGTTTTGGGCTTACTGATGCCCGTAACCTGCCGGAGTTCCAGTGCCTGCCGCCGCGGGTTGTGAATCAGAGTGATGAGTCAGCCCGCCGTCTGCTCACGGTCATGCAGCAACGGGAATATGGTCCCTATGCTGAAACGCTGTTGTTAAACACGCTCAGGCATATCAGCGCCAGGGAAGAGTGCTGTGTTTTCTCGGTGCTGCCGTTATTGCAACTCTGGCGTTTTCATCAGGGGGAATACTTCCCCGACGTGCTCTGGCGGCGGGTGAAATCAACCCTGCTGGGCTTTCGCTACTGGCAGGATGAACGAGGCTGTGACGCGATGGGGTTTAGCAGTGAGAATCACGCGCTGGCCTTCCATGCGGCGCAGTATCTGGCGGGGCAGTTCTTCCCGGAAGCGCTGTTTGTGGCCTCCGCCCGCAGAGGACGTGTGCAGCAGGCCGTTGCCAGAGAGCGGCTGGCGTCCTGGTTTGCCAGGGCGGAAACTCAGGGGCTGACGGAGCGGAATCACCCCGCGTACTACCCTACCGATTACCGGGGGCTGTTGGCGCTACAGGAGATGGCCGACGACATAAAACTGCGCAAGCGTGCGGGTCAACTGGCAGAAGGAGCACAGGGATGAATAGGGAAGCGCTGATGGCGACGCTGGATCGCGTGGTACGCGGATTTTGTCGGCTGAAAAATCTCGATGAGATCGGAACCAGCGACGGATTCGCTATCCATTTTGAGGAGTGGGAATGGGAGATCGGCGTGGGCCTGTACGGTTTCTGGCGTTTCGCTGACTTTCAGCAGGATACGGCATTACAGCAGTCGATCCTCGCCTGGTATGAAGCGCAGATCGACAACGGTCTGCCAGAGATGCAGATCAACACTACAGCACCGATGATCGCCCTGGCGCTGGTGGCCGGGCATCACCAGCGCCAGGATCTGCTGAAGGTGGTGAATGATTGGGCCGATGCGCTGCTGCGTGATCTACCTAAAACCGAAGAAGGCGGGTTTCAGCATGTGGTGAAAGAGCAGCCCAATACCGGACAGCTGTGGGATGACACGCTGTTTATGACCTGCCTGTTTCTCGGCGTGGCGGGCATTGTGCTCAAACGTCAGGAGCTGATCGACGAAGCGGGGTACCAGTTTTTGCTGCATACCCGCTATCTCAGCGATCCGGTAAGCGGCCTGTGGTATCACGGCTGGACGTTTGTCGATAAGCACCATTACGCGGGGGCGTTCTGGGCACGGGGTAACGCGTGGATCACCGTGGCGATCCCGGAGTTTCTTGAGCTGATGGGCGAGCATCTCGATACCAGCGTGCGGCGCTTTCTCTCGCAGGTGGTGGCACGTCAGGTACGAACATTGTGTGAACTACAGGCTGACAACGGGATGTGGCACACGGTGCTTGACGATCCGTTTTCTCCGCAGGAATCGTCAGCCACGGCGGGTATTGCTTACGGGATGCTGCGCGGCGTGCGGGCGGGGATTCTGGAACCGTCGGTGAGTCCGTTCGCCCTGCGCGCGTTTGAGGCGGTGAGGGGACGTATTGACGACAACGGGCTGGTGCAGGAAGCCTCACGCGGCACCATGCTGGGCTGGGATATTCAGTATTACTGCGACATTGCGATGGCGCCCGTACCTTACGCGCAGGCGCTTACCATGCTGCTGCTGCTGGAGATGGAGCAGGGGAACTGGCTGAAATCTACGGCGCGCTGAAGCTCGCCACGCACCGCCAGTCGCCATTCTCCAGGCGATAAATCGACTCGGTGTGCCCGGCAATGACCCACTGCTTCTCCTTACCGGCAGGACAGGTCAGGTAAATACACAATCCGCATCCTCCGCGCAGCTGGCGGGGGATGTCCGCGACCCGAAAGGCCATCCCCTCAGCCTGCAACGCTTTACGGGTCTGAATGACGCCGACAGTGGAGTGAAACAGGAACAGAAACTCCGTCATTCGCATCTCCTCTGGCGCTGCCCAATCAGCGCAGCTCCAATGGCTCCGGCAAACTGTGCGTCAGGATGGGTATGCACCGTCCTGCCGACATGACTTTCCAGCATGCGGGAAAACGCTGAGCAGTGGCTGACGCCGCCGGTGAACAACAGCGGTCCTTGTGAAGATAGCCGCCCGATAAAGTTGGCGCTCCGGCGAGCCATTGCGTTGATCACGCCCGCTAAAATCGCTTCCGGGGCGACCCCCGCAGAGCGCAGGCTGATCACCTCTGACTCGGCAAAGACGGTACACATACTGCCGATCGCGTGCGGCGCCACGCCAGCGGTAATCACATCCAGTTGCTCCACGCTCGCGCCCAGCGTGCGCGAAATCACTTCCAGAAAGCGCCCGGTTCCCGCCGCGCATTTATCGTTCATCAGAAAGTCGGTGAGGTTGCCATCGTCATCCAGCTGGATCACCTTGCTATCCTGCCCGCCGATATCGATTACTGTGCGGGTGGCGGGCGCAAGTAAGCGCGCCCCCAGCCCGTGACAGGAGATTTCGGTGACCTGCTTGTCGGCAAAATCGACTAACTGGCGACCGTAGCCGGTTAAGGTCAGAAACGGGCGTGTTTCCAGCCCTGCGCCGAGCGCTTCCCAGGCTTCGCGAATCGCATCGGCCGGGCGAAATGGCGTAGGACACAGGAAGCGTCGCTGAACCACGCCGTCTGCCAGCAAAATACCTTTTGTCGCCGTTGAGCCGGAATCAATACCTATCGAATACGTCACGCCTGCTCCTTACAGCATTTCGATAAAGGCCGCGACGCGGGTGCTGAGCTGGCCGATGTCCGAAGTGGAGTAGTCTGTTTCGATGGCGATATAGGGAATGTTATGCTGCTGACGAACGTGACGTTTAATTGCCAGTGATTCAACGGCATAGGTATGGCAAGCCTGTAAAATGACATCCACCACGCCATCCGCCTGATACTCTTCCACCATCTGGCTGAGCAGCGTTAAGCGTTGGTCGTTCGGCGAGATACAGGAGCAGCCGATGGCGAGGTATTTATCGGTTAGCGCGTCGTACACATCACCGGTTTCCGCAACGCACTGTTCGGTGGCCTTCGCGCCGGTGCAGTTTTCGAAGCCGACCACCCAGCCGCCATTCTCTTCAATGGCGCGCACCACTTTTTCCGCCGCGCCGCCAATCGGACAGCCGGTGATAAGAATGCGCGGGCGGGCGTCCAGGCGTTTGCCTTCCTGCCAGTCCTGACGCACGCGGTCAGCCATGCTGTTCAGCTCATCGATCAGCTCGTCTTTATCAAAACGGAAGGTTGCGCCATACACCACTTTCAGGATATCGCTTCCGGAGAGCGCCGGGGGGTTAAGCTGCCCAAGACGGTAGAAATTTGCCAGCGCACGGCGTTCGCGGTTTTTGAGGATAATCGCCTCGCGCAGCGCGGCTTCGGTGACTGGCGTACCAAAACGCGCCTCCACCGCCTGTTGCAGACGCAGGATTTCCGCTTTCCACAGCGCGCGTGACGCGGCATCGTTCACGCTGTTAGGCAGCTGCATGACGTGTACCGCTTTAAACCCGGCCATGTACTCGTACATTTTCTTTTTGCCGTCGCAGGTGGTTTCCCCCACCACCAGATCGGAAAAGTAAAAGTAGGGGCATTTATCGGTTTTACCGAAGCCGTAGCTGCTTTTTATTAGCGGACACAGGTTGCGCGGCAGCTCTTTTTCCGCCTCTTCGATGGTTTCGTCGGAGGTTGAGCACAGCGAGACGACCACTGCCCCCGCCGCCATCGGGATCTCCGACGGCATGAAGGTGCAGTAGGTTCCCACCAGCGGGATACCCTGCTCTTTGAGATCCATTACGGTAAGAAAGCCTTTCTGGCGAGCTTCAGAGAACTGGTCGAAAATGACGGGTAGATCGGTGATAAGCGACATAGATTTTCCTTCCCCGTGACACGGGAGATGTTGAAAAGACCCTCGCATTATAACCATGTTAATATTGTGTAATTATTGATCTCCCGCGCAATAAATCGTCATAAGATTTTCTTCAGATCCATCTCTTCCTGGATGCGTTCGCCCCACGCAAGATGGGTACGAATTGCCTCTTCAATACCGGCGTTGTAGAACGCCGGTCCCAGTTTTTCAATAATAAAATCAATGAAGAACTCGGCATCAAACTGCTCAAGTTCCAGATCAAAATGGTCGTTACAATAGGTTTCAAGCGCCTCGCGCAGACGGTCGCGCTCCGCCGGGGAGAGGGTGATGTCAGCCATGGATTCTCCTTAAAAGCCAATCAGCGTCGGAATTTGCGACAACAGATATAACACCAGTCCAATCGTCCCGCCAACCAGCGTGCCGTTAACGCGGATAAACTGTAAATCTTTACCAATATTGAGTTCAATCTGCCGTGACATATCCCGCGCATCCCAGCTTTTTACCGTATCGCTGATGTGCCGCGTCAGGAAGGTAGCAAACTCTGGGGCAACGCGGAGCGCCGCCTGTTCAAGATGCCCATTAAGCGATGTCCGCAGCGCTTCATCGGCAATCAACGTCTCGCCAAACCATTGCCCGGCATTGGCAATTCGCTGTTTCACCCGCGAATCTGCGCCATTGATATCCGCTTTAAGCCATTCGCGCAGATCGGCCCACAGCTCGCCAAGATAGCGGTTAAAGGCTTCATCCTCCTTCAGATACTCTTTGATGCTTTCGGCACGCAGGGCCATCTCCGGATCGTTTTTCAGCTTGTCGATAAGTCTGAACGTCGCACGATCGAAAGCGTGGCGGATCTGGTGCGCCCGATCGTGGCTGATGTCGTCGAGCAGCGAATTAACCGCATCGGAAACCAGTTCGGCGCTGTGCTCGCCCAGCCACTCTGTCGGCAGGATTTTGGCTTTGAGCGGATGCTCGGTTTCCAGCCAGCGCACTACCTGCCGGGCGATGAACGTCCGCGAACTGTCACGCTGGAGCAGGGCGATAAGCTGGGCGATAAGCGTGTCGAGCAGCACCTGATGGCGATCGTTTTTGGTCATGCTTTCCAGCATTAATGCGCTGGTGCCGGAGAGATCGACTTTATCAATCGCCTTATGCACCGCTCGTTTCAGCAGGCGCTGAATTCGGGCATCGTCGGTCAGTTCCAGAAAACCGCTCATAATCTGTAGCAGATGCTGCCCCACCCGCCGGGCGTTATCCGGCTGGCTGAACCAGTTGCCGATCAGCAGTGCCGGTTCGTGGCGGCGAATCAGCGCAACCAGAGACTGGGTATCGAGAAATTTTTCCTGCACGAACTGGCCGAGGTTTTCGCCAATCCGGTCTTTATTACGCGGGATAATGGCGGTATGTCGGGCAATAAACGGAATGGGGACGCGGCGAAACAGCGCGACCACGGCGAACCAGTCGGCCAGCGCGCCGACCATCGCCGCCTCAGCAATGGCCTTAATCCCGTTCACCCAGACGTTGGGCGGCAGAAAGAGCGTGATGACAAACGTGGTCGCCGCAATCAGCAGCAGGGAGAGCGCCAGCAGTTTAGCGCGTTTGAGTTCAGCGATTTTATTCATAGGGTTAAGAATAGAGCCAGACGGGGGGATCGTGCAAAAACAACGGCGTTCAGCCTGGGATCCAGTTATCCCAGGCGGGTAGCGTACCCAGCTCCGCCACCAGAAAATCGATAAATGAACGCACCTTCGGGTTGCTGTATTTACTCGGAAAATAGAGCGCATAGAGGGTATGCGTTTCGCAGGTGATGGTGCCGTCGAGCATCAGCGGTGTGATCTCTTCCTTCTGGATATGATCGCCAATCAGGTAAGTAGGCAGATAAGCCACGCCCTGATCTTCCAGCACGGATTTCAGCAGTACCAGGCTGCTGTTGGCCTGAATCGGCATGTGTAGCTTTAACTGGTGCAGGCGATCCTGTTCGTCAGCGACCTTAAGCACCGGGGTGAGTCCGGGATAGACCAGGCAATCATGGTTTACCAGATCGACGCGGCGCTGCGGCATCCCTTTTTTTGCCAGATAGCCGGGGGAGGCGCAGTAAGCCCAGCGAATCGGCACGAGCTTACGCATGGCATAGTTTTGTGGCGGCGCGGTGGAGATGCGCAGGGCGATATCGAAATCTGTTTCGTTCAGATTCACGAAGTTATCGTTGAGATCGATGTAAAGATTCACGTCCGGGTACTGTGTACGGTATTTATCCACCAGATTCACTAACCGGGAATATCCAAAGGCAATTGAACAGGTTATGCGTAATTCACCTTGTGGGCTGTGATAATAACCGGAAGTGGTATTTAGCGCTTCATCAAACTCGTTGAGTAATTTCGTGGCCCGATTAAATAAATATTGTCCGGCATCGGTCAGGGTAATACTGCGGGTGGTGCGTTTAATTAACGTCGTACCTAACGTCTCTTCCATTGCCGCCAGGCTTTTACTGACCGCCGAAGGCGACACGTTAAGCTGCGTGGCCGCTTCAGATAATCCGCCGCAATTCACGATCTTGATAAAAAACTCTAAATGCTTCAGGGAAATTGGCGCGCTCATTGTTTCCTTTTATTCACAAGTGATTTGCGAAAATGGTACGACAAGGCCGTTACATTGGCATTTGAAACATGTAACTATTGAATCACAGGAAACAACTCTCTGACAAAATGAAAAAATAACAACTTAAGTGAGTTACGTCACAAATTAAAAAGGAGGCAAAAGCAGAAAGTCTAAAAATTGTGAATTTAATCTCATTTAATATACCCCAATAATGCGAATTGCATGAAAGCGGCAAGGGCGCGACAAATTCGTCAGGCGCGAACCTCAGCCGCCAACGCACAGGCAATTTGAAGTATGACGGGTAAAATATTTTAATTATAAGGTGCCTGTTATGTGGTCACGACTCGAACCCTACAGATCTTCTATTATTTTATTACTCGCTCTGGTTGTCGGCGGTCTGTTCGGTATTTATGCGCCGACGTATGCAAGCAAACTCCAGCCGATAGGTCAGATTTTCCTGAACCTGTTATTCATGATCATCGTTCCGCTGGTGGGAATTAGCGTTATGTCCTCTATCGCCAGTATGACCGACCTGAAACGTCTGGGACGCATTATGGCGGTCATCTTTATCGTCTCCATCGCGATGGCTTTTATTCCGGCCGCCGGGATTGTGGCGCTCGCGCTCTGGTATAACCCGGCGCAGGGGGTAACTATCGATCTTTCGCAATCCGTGCAGGCGGGCAGCGGCAAGATGGACTTCGTCAGTATGATCACCACCAGTGACTTTATCGGACTGTTTTCTAAGTCCAATATTCTGGCGCTGATCGTGATGGCGATTATCGCCGGGATCGCCATAGGGCAGTCGGAACAGGCGGGCAAACGCATCGCCTCGCTGCTCGAAGATGCCAATACGGTGATCATGAAGATCGTGGCGATCATCATGAAGGTTGCCCCCATCGGACTTGGCTGCTATTTCGCCGCCACGATGGCCAGTCAGGACTCCGGCCTGCTGCTGACCTTCGCCCGGGCTATCGGCCTGTTTATGGCTGCCACGCTGGTTTACTACATCTTCGGATCTGTTCTCTACTCTTACATTGGCGGCGGGATGCCTGCGGTGAAGGCCTTCTGGCGTAACGCCATTGAACCTTCGGTCACCGCGCTGGGGACGTGTTCCTCGCTGGGGACGCTGCCGGTCACCCTGCGTGCGGGCAAAGCGATGGGCATTAACCCGGAAATCGTGGATGTGTCCATTCCGCTGCTGGTGAACCTGAATAAAGGCGGCGTGGCGATGATTGCCGCACTGAAGATTGTCTTTATCTATTCCGTCTTAGGCATGGAGTTCACTACCGAGACGTTCTTCCTGACAATGCTGATTTCCGTACTCTCGGCGATTATCGTCGGTGGCGTACCCGGTGGGGCATTCCTCGGTGAGATCTTTATTGTCACCACGTTGGGCTTGCCGATGGAGGCTATTCCGATGCTGGTGGTGCTGGGTACGATTACGGATGCACCCGCAACGCTTATCAACGTGATTCATGATTTGAACGCGGCGCAGATTGTGGAGCGCTTTTCCGGAAAGAAGCCGGTGAACGCTGACATCAATACCACGCCCGCTGTGGTATAGGTTTTCCGCACGGATTAAGGAAGTAACAGGAGACGTTATGAAAGATTCAGTTAAGCTCGACACGCAGTTAATCATCGCCGGACGCGATAAACGTTACACCCAGGGGGCGGTTAACCCGGTGATCCAGCGCGCGTCTTCACTGGTGTTTGATACCGTGAAAGACAAAAAATTTGCGACGGCCAATCGCGCGAACGGCGAGCTGTTCTACGGTCGCCGTGGGACGTATACCCACTTCGCGTTCCAGAAGGCGATGAGTGAACTGGAAGGCGGCGTCGGCTGCGCGCTCTACCCCTGCGGCGCAGCGGCAGTGACGAATGCGATTCTGGCCTTCGTGCAGGCAGGCGATCATCTCCTGATGACCGGGGCGGCCTATGAACCTACGCAGGATTTCTGCAATAAGATCCTGAGCAAGTTCGACGTATCAACGACCTATTACGATCCGCTGATTGGCGCGGGCATTGCCACACTGATCCGCCCGGAAACCAAAGTGGTGTTCCTCGAATCCCCCAGTTCCATCACCATGGAGGTCCAGGATGTTCCGGGCATGGTGAAGGCGATTCGGGCGGTGAATCCGGAGATTGTCATTATGATCGACAATACCTGGGCGGCAGGAGTGTTGTTTAAGGCGCTCGACTACGGCGTGGATATTTCGATTCAGGCTGGCACCAAGTACACCATTGGTCATTCCGACGGGATGCTGGGAACGGCGGTGTCGAATGCCCGCTGCTGGGATCGTCTGCGGGAGAACTCCTATCTGATGGGACAGACGCTGGATGCTGATACTGCTTATAACGGCAGCCGCGGCTTACGCACGCTGTCGGTACGCCTGAAACAGCACCAGGAGAGCAGTATCCAGATTGCCCGCTGGCTGTCGGCTCGCCCGGAAGTGGCGCGGGTAAATCATCCGGCGCTGCCGGAATGTCCGGGACACGAGTATTTCCAGCGTGACTTTTCCGGTAGCTCAGGTCTGTTTTCATTCGTGCTGAAAAAGCGACTGACCGATGAGCAGATGGCAAACTTCCTCGATAACTTCTCGCTGTTCCATATGGCCTATTCGTGGGGGGGATTTGAGTCGTTGATTCTGGCAAACCAGCCGGAAGAGCTGAACAGTATCCGTCCTGCCGGTGATGTTGATTTCAGCGGCACGCTGGTCAGGGTGCATATCGGCCTGGAAGATGTGGGCGATCTGATCGCCGATCTGGACGCCGGATTTGCGCGTATCGCTTAAAAAATCAGGCCCCGCATGGCGGGGCCTGCACTTATTTCTCTGTTGCCAGCTCTGTTGCCTCATGCTGGCGCACACGCTGTAGCAGCCCCTTCAGTGTGAACACCACCGCAATTCCTGCCACCACGGCCAGCAGGTGAAACGGAAGCCGACCACCGTTAAACCACAGCCCGCGACCTATTTCGACGGAAACGGCCATCACGGTCAGTATCACCATGTTCAGCGAGGCTGAGACGGTCCCTTTCGGCAGGTTATTGGAAAACAGCGTGAAGCGGAACAGCGTCGGGAAAATCATCCCGATACCAAACGCGTACAGGCTGGTACCTAACACGGACCACAGCCAGACGTGTGGCCACAGCAGGTTTCCGGCAATCAGTACCGCCAACCCGCTCAGCTGAATGGGGACGGCTCTCCAGATAAAATGCGGCGCGGTGGGATCTTTCACAAAACGCGCAACAATCATGTTGGCGATAATCACCGCGCCAAACACCGGAACCTGTGCCCAGGCGAACTGTGAGGTCGTCATACCGCCTGCGTCGATCAGGATCACCGGTGAAACGGCCACCCAACTCATCATCGGGATATAGCTCAGAGAGAGGGTTGCCGCGCCGGACAGGAACACGCGGTTGCGAAACACATCGCGAAAATCACGCAGCACGCCAGCGGCGCTGAACGGAACCGCGCCACGCTTCACCGTCTCCGGCATGGCCATCAGCAGTCCGGCAAAGGCCAGAAAGCCCATTACGGCAATGATGCCAAACAGCACCTTCCAGTGAACAAAGTGCATCAACGCCGCCCCGGAAAGCGGGCCGATAATGGGTGCGATCAGCACGATAGAGGTGATGATCGCCATCAGCTTAATCGCTCTGGTCTGCCCGAAAGCTTCCTGTACGGTGACGTAACCCACCGTTGCGATAAAGCAGATGCTGGTTCCCTGGACGACACGCGCCACCAGAAACTGCGTCATTGAGGTCGTGAACAGCGTGGCGGTACAGGCAAGGGCAAAAATCAGGGCGCCCGTTATCAGTACCGGCCTGCGGCCAATTCGATCGGAAAGCGGCCCCAGCAACCATTGCAGCACCATCCCGCCAGCCAGATAAAGGCTGACCGCTGCCGGAGCAAGACTGACATCGGCATCAAATTCACGCACAACATTGATGATCCCCGGCTGGATCAGGTCCGTCGAAAGATAGGCGGCAAAGTCATACAGGATCAGCGCCATCGGGAAGAACAGCGTCGTGGCGTGCCGGGAGAAAAACTCAGAAATCCGTTGCATATAAAACGCACTCCATGTCGGAGAAAACCCATAACGGGAAGTGTAAAATTCAATACCGTCGCACGGACGTCGGGCAGATGATGGGAAAACAGACTGCGGATGCATTGAATTTCACGTAATCAAAAGCACTGTCTGTTGATTCAAAAACAGACAGGAAAACGCGGTCTGATATCCGTCAGAAAGCGTAGCGATTACAGAGAACAATCAGCACATCACACCTCGGGAACGTTAAGTTGAACGGAAAATATACACGTTAAGTGTAATTAAAATTTGATGTTAATCAAAAGAGTTTATCCGGTTAAGAAAGAGGAAATCCCGGGCCTTAACCCGGCACGCAGAGAAGCAAATCATATAAAAAACGCAGCAAGATCCCGCTACCAAAAACGATCAATACCGCCCCGGCCAGACGTTCGATCCACAGGATCCCTTTCGTTAACCGTCGCTGGATCTGCGGCAGGCCGATGCACATTGCGATTAACAGATCCCAGCACAGCACCACGCTTGCCATCCAGATACCGCTGACGGTTTGTTGTAGTAACGTCACCGACGGGCCAAGCAGTGCGGTCATCAGCGCCAGATAAAACAACGCATTCTTTGGGTTGAGCAGTGAGGAACCAAGTCCCAGCAGCACCTGCTTGCCAAAACCAGGACAGGTGGCCTGCGCGTCTGCGTCCGTCAGTGCCTGTGAGCGACTGCGGATCAGCAGGCTGCCAATCCACAATAAATAGAGTGCGCCAGATAGCTCAATCAGCGTAAAAAGCAGGGGGAATTGCCGCAGAATCCCCCAGCCGACAATGGCCAGCAGGATATACAGCCCGTTACCCGCCGCTATCCCGACGCACAGTCCGGCGCTGCCGCGCAGCCGATAACGTACGGCGTAGCCTACCAGTAAAAAGAAATCAGGGCCGGGGCTGAGCAGAGCAACAAAATGCGCCAGCGCCAGTGCTGGAAAAGCAGAGGGAAAGAGTACGGAAAGCAGTGCCATAGCGACCTCAGAGAATGAATCTGAGATCAGCGTACGTCTGACGCAACGCTAATTATTGTCTGATATTGATCGACCCAGCGCATACTGGCGCGGCGTTGCGGCGGTGTAGCTGACAAACGTACGGTGAAAATGACTCTGGTCGGCAAATCCGCTCTGGTAGCCAACGTCGGCAATGTCATCGCCAGCACGCAGACGCTCCCTGGCGAAATCAATGCGTAAGATGTTCAGATAGCTGCCTGGCGTCAGGCCGGTATCTTTTTTGAAAGTGCGGATGAGTGTCTCTTTACGCATGCTGCACTCCTGCGCCAGGTCATCCAGCGAGGGGGGAGTCAGAAGGTTGGTTTGCAGCCGTTCCTGTAGATACTGGCTGGTGGTGCGCTGTTGGCAAGGCTTATCTGACTGCAACGGGAGCAGGTGCAGCAACGCACATACGACATCGGGGAGCCGTGCCGTCTGCTGCTGCTGCATTAACGCAACCAGCCGCAGGTAGTGCTGAAAGGCCGGGGGCTGACGAATCACCGGGGATGGGGCGCTTAGCGATGAATCCGTACTCAGACCGGGCAGGTGTGCCAGGCACCAGCGCATATCCAGATACAGCATATGATAACTGCGATATTGCCCCTCCACAGGGTTACAGCTGTGGGGGACCCACGGCGGAACCACAATGAGATCGCCGGCATGCAGACGGTATTCCTTTCCATCATAAACGCAGCAGGTTTCCCCCTCCAGAATCGCACCGACCGACAGCTGCGGATGGTGATGACGCTTATAAGCCTGCTGGCTGCGCCAGGTGCTGCGCAGCTCCAGCCACGGCAGTTGCTCATCACGCCAGAACGATTGTGGAATATCCCGGGTATGCGTCACATCGTGTCCTCCATGAAAGTGATGATTTGTTATAGCACAGGCCCTGCGGTGAAAAAGCGGGAATGTGCATTGAGGTCGTAATTCTGCGCGATGCGTTCCAGAAAAATGCAGACATTACAAAGGGGCGTTTTTATCCCGGAAATTGTCTCGCAAAGAGAGAAAGTTACAGGTGAGGGTGTGGTTTACCAGCGCTACAGTCACGGCATCTTATTTCCAGGTGACGGATCGCCATGAACAAAGCACCGACTTCCACCCCGCATGATGCGGTCTTTAAAACGTTTTTGCGCCACCCTGAGACAGCTCGGGATTTTCTACAAATACATCTTCCTGCTTCGCTGCGCGAACTTTGCGATTTTCAGACGTTGAAACTCAAGCCAGATAGTTTCATTGAAGAGGATTTACGTGCGTACTATTCCGATGTGCTGTGGTCCGTGAAAACGACGGAAGGTGATGGCTATGTTTATGTGGTGATTGAACACCAAAGCACACCGGATGCGCATATGGCATTCAGGTTGATGCGCTACGCGGTAGCGGTCATGCAGAAACATTTAGATGCCGGGCATCAGCAATTGCCGCTGGTGGTGCCGATGTTGTTCTATCACGGTGCGAAAAGCCCGTATCCTTATTCCCTATGCTGGTTGGATGAGTTTGCTAACCCGAAGCTGGCTCGTCAGCTGTATGCTGTGGCGTTTCCGCTGGTGGATATTACGGTTATCCCGGATGACGAAATAGTGCAGCATCGACGTATGGCGCTGCTGGAGTTAATCCAAAAACATATTCGTCAGCGTGACCTTATGGGGCTGGTCGAGCAAATTGTTTCCCTGCTACTTACCGGACTGACTAATGACAGCCAGATAAAGACGCTGTTTAATTATATTTTACGAACTGGTGATGCACTTCGATTCAGTGAGTTTATTCGTGAGGTTGCCGAACGTTCACCGCAGCATAAGGAGCATTTGATGACGATCGCCGACAGATTACATGAGGCAGGGCTACAAAAAGGCAGGCTGGAAGGGTTACAGGAAGGACGACAAGAAGGGCTTATAGAAGGACGACGTGATGAAGCGCTCCGCATTGCCCACACCATGCTGGCAGACGGTATTGATATCTGCACGGTACAAAAAATTACCCGGCTTTCCGCAGAAGATATTCAGGGTTTAAGTCATTAGATATGAGTTAAATCGCATAATCGCCTGCCCGGAATCACCGGGCGGTCCGGTTTACTCTATCGCCATCTTTACCGCCTCGCCGAGCTTTTGCATCACTTCCTGATGCTTCTCGTTTGGCGGCAACGCGCAGTTAATGCGCACGCAGTTGCGGTATTTTCCGGATGCGGAGAACAGCGATCCTGGTGCGACCTGGATTTTCAGGCGACAGAGCTGCTTAGCGACGCAGACCATATCGACCTGGAGCGGCAGCTCGACCCACAGCATAAAGCTGCCTTTCGGTCGGGTGACGCAGATCCCGCAGGGAAAATATTCCCGTACCCAGCAGGTATAGATCTCCATATTACGCTGATAAATCTGGCGCATACGCCGGATATGCCGATGGTAATGACCTTCGCGCACAAAGGAGGCTGCTGCCAGCTGCGTAGCGGGAACGTTAGTACCAATGACGGCGTACTTCATGTGTAGCAGTTTGTTGTAATAGCGACCGGGAACCACCCAACCCACGCGCAGTCCTGGGGCTACGGATTTGGTAAACGAACTGCAGAGTATTACACGGCCGTCACTGTCCCAGGAGTGGATCGTACGCGGGCGCGGATAGTCCGTCGCCAGTTCGCCATACACATCATCTTCAAAAATGACGATGTCGTGACGCTGGGCGAGGGCGAGCACCGCTTTCTTACGTGCGTCCGGCATAATAAATCCGAGCGGATTATTGCAGTTGGGAACCAGAATAACCCCTTTGATCGGCCACTGCTCCAGCGCCAGCTCGAGCGCTTCAATACTGATGCCGGTGTCTGAATCGGTTGGGATTTCAATTACCTTGAGCCCCAGGCCGCGCAGCAGCTGCATTGTGCCGTAGTAAGCAGGTGATTCAACAGCGACAATGTCTCCAGGCAGACAAACCGCCAGCAGCGCCAGCGACATTCCGCTCTGGCTGCCGTTGGTGATCACAATGTCGTCGGCGTTGATGACTGAACCGCTATCCAGCATCAGGCGGGCAATCTGTTGGCGCAGTTCCCGGCAGCCGGGTAGCTCGTCGTAACCCAGCACCGCCTTCAGATTATGCTGAGCCACCCGGCTAAGCTCGCGCCAGAGCGGTTTCAGGCTGGGTTGACTGATATCCGGAATACCGCTGCTGAACGGGATAATGGATTGATCACGATGGCCTTCCAGCATATCCAGTACCTGATCCCACTGGGTTATCTCGACCGGACGCTGTACCGGGCGCGACATCGGCGGCACGGGCGGCTGTGCTTTCCGTGGCGCAACGAAGTAGCCGGAACGCGGCTGTGGCGTAATGAGCTGTCGCTGTTCCAGCATCTGATACGCCTGCTGGACGGTGCTGATACTGACTCCGTGTTCCTGGCTCAGGCTACGCACCGACGGCAGTTTTTCCCCATGACGATACAGCCCCTGCTCTATACGCTCGGCCAGCAGATTAGCCAGATGTTGGTAACGCGTCATGCTGTATCCCTTATGGATGCCATACAGATAGAAAAACCAGCACAGATTGCTGGAAATCATGCGGTGCAGATACCGTTTTAACTAATCTGTATGTTAAATAAAAGTAGTTTTTGAATCTGTATTGCAATGCCTCAACGCCCGCAGAATAAAGCCTCTGACAAGATGGGGAGGTGGGTATGGAATTTCATGAGAACAAAGCAAAGCAGCCATTTATCGGGTTTGT
Source organism: Citrobacter amalonaticus (assembly GCF_002918555.1). GTDB lineage: Bacteria > Pseudomonadota > Gammaproteobacteria > Enterobacterales > Enterobacteriaceae > Citrobacter_C > Citrobacter_C amalonaticus_A. The sequence goes on along the minus strand of NZ_PQMB01000004.1, from coordinate 308,958 downwards.
TCTGATCTGGCGGGCATATAAGGCATGGCGGTTACGGGCGCAAACGCGGCGCGTACTGCAACGCTTGAGCGATGAACGATTGCAAGATATTGGGTTACGGCGCGATCAGATCGAATAGCCGTGGATGGTTTTTCCTGAACGGTTTTGTGGCGACCTCGTTTGTGGTGGGGCGATGGAATAGGAAGGACTGGGAGAAATTGCTCCTGGTTCTGCAAACGAAGGGAGTATTATTGATGCACTTTGCTTCACGGAAGGAACAATACCAGGATGAAAGCCACAGAAGCCCGATTACTTGATTTTCTCAAACGTTCACAGCAATTTGTTATTCCCATCTATCAACGAACCTATTCATGGTCTGAGCAGCAATGCCGCCAGCTTTGGGACGATATTATTCGAGCCGGGCAGCGTGATGATATTTCAGCCCATTTTATTGGGTCCGTGGTTTATATTGAGCAAGGTTTGTATCAGGTTTCGGGGATTTCTCCGTTACTGGTTATTGATGGTCAACAGCGCCTGACGACGGCGATGTTACTCCTTGAGGCGTTATCCCGTCATCTTGGCGATGAAGAGCTGATTGACGGTTTTTCCGCCATGAAATTACGTAACTATTATTTGCTCAACCCCTACGAGTCCGGAGAGCGGGGATACAAGCTGTTGCTGACGGAGACGGATAAAGACAGCCTGCTGGCGCTGATTAAGCAAAAACCGCTGCCTGAAAACGGTTCGCAGCGGATTGAGGCCAATTTTAGATTCTTCGATGAACAAATCAGCAAATTAGGCGATGATCTGGTTTCACTGTGCCGTGGGCTGTCCAAATTACTGATTGTTGATGTGGCACTGAATCGCGGGCAGGATAATCCACAGCTTATTTTTGAAAGCATGAACTCTACGGGCAAGGCGCTCAGCCAGGCCGATTTAGTGCGTAACTTTATTCTGATGGGGCTGGAGCCAGAGCATCAGGCGCGCCTGTATGACGATCACTGGCGGCCGATGGAAATTGCTTTTGGTCAGAAAGGATACAGCGAGTATTTCGACAGCTTTATGCGTCATTACCTGACGGTAAAAACGGGGGATATTCCGCGTACCGATGAAGTTTATGAGGCTTTTAAGCTGCATGCGCGTGACCCTGCCGTTGCTGAAGAGGGTGTGGATGCGCTGGTAGAGGATATTCAGCGCTATGCGGAATATTTCTGTGCGATGGCGCTGGGGAAAGAGAGCGATAAGCAACTTGCTATAGCGTTTCAGGATTTACGGGAGTTAAAGGTTGATGTTGCTTATCCGTTCCTGCTGGTGCTGTACCACGATTACCGGGAGGGCAATTTATCACACGATGATTTTCTGAGTGCGATACGCCTGGTTGAGTCGTATGTTTTCCGCCGCACGGTGTGCGCTATTCCAACCAACTCGCTGAACAAAACATTCGCCACGTTTTATCGGGTGTTAAATAAAGATAAAGAACGCTACCTGGAAAGTATTCAGGCGCATTTACTGGAACTGCCGAGCTATCGACGTTTCCCGGACAACGATGAATTTAGCCACAAGTTAAAAGAGCGCGATCTGTATAACTTCCGTAGCCGTAGTTACTGGCTACGCCGCCTGGAAAATTACGGGCGCAAAGAGCGCGTGGCGGTGGATGAATATACGATTGAACATATTATGCCGCAGAATGAAAATCTGTCGGCAAAATGGCGTGAAGAGCTGGGTAGCGACTGGCAGCGGGTACATAAAGAGCGACTGCATACGCTGGGGAACCTGACGTTAACCGGCTATAACTCCCGTTACAGCGATAAAGCCTTTGTGGAAAAACGCGATATTGATGGCGGCTTTAAAGAAAGCCCTTTGCATTTAAACGCCGGATTAGGGCTGTGCGAGAAGTGGGATGAAGCGGCGATGGATGCTCGGGCCGAGCGGCTGGCGAAGCGTGCCGTTCAGGTCTGGAGTGCTCCTGAGTTGGATGAAGATGTTCTTGATGGCTATCGTCAGCAGCCTGAAAAAGCGATGAACTACAGTCTGACGGATTTCCATCAACTGGAGGTCGGCTCACATAGCCGGATGCTATTTGACCAACTGGCACCAGAAATTTTAAAGCTGGATGCGAGTATCACACAGGAAGTGCTGAAGCTGTATATCGCCTTCAAGGCAGAGACCAATTTTGTGGATGTGGTGCCGCAGAAAAGCCGGTTGCGCCTGTCGCTGAATATGCCGTTCCATGAACTGGTCGATCCGAAAGGGATGGCGAAAGACGTAACGGATCTTGGTCGCTGGGGCAATGGTAATGTAGAGGTCGGTTTCAGCGATCTTGCCCAGCTTCCGTATGTGATGGGGCTAGTCCGCCAGGCGTTTGAAAAACAGATGGATAGTGTGGCTGTGTAGCCTCGATGTCAACCCGGCAGCGCAGAGCTGCCGGATGGCTGGTTTTATGGTTTCCGCCTGCGGGGCTTGTCGGCAATGATGGCAATAAACTCCTGTACCTGACGCTGCTTACGCGCGGATAATTTAGACACCCGGCGCAGAGACTGTAGCAATACGGGCTCTTTCGGCTCCGGCAGCTTTGCCGTCAGCACAATGCATCCAGGCATCATTCTGACATTGATTGAGGTGCCGGCGGTAAAACCGGCGGCTTCCAGCCACAGGCCTTTCATCATAATTGCCGGAACATGCGCTTAATCCGGATTACGACTCGCATAAGTCACGGTACCTGAGCGGTTATTTGTCGGGGAGACTTCTGGAGCGGTGAATGCTGCAATAGAATGCGGGGTAGTCATGATGGCTATTCCTCTAGAAATAGTGATTGTGATTATCGAGACGCTCGTGTTGCAGCACGAGCGCCTTGCGTTAAAAAATACCTGTAAATCCATACAAGCATTACCTTCAACTCAAGTCGAATGCTTAATGAAAACAATTTAATCTACTAATGGAAATAGAATATGTCGGAAATACTGGACCCCATTATTAAATTTCTACAATATTGTATTGAAAATAAAATTATTGAGGTGTGGGTTGCTTTCCTGTTGATAGCCTCTGTCATCTTTATTTATTTCTCATTGTTAAAAATAGACTATGTTAGCCATTTGATTGGGCTATTCAGGAATCGAAAAGAGAGAGCGCTGATTAACATTATGCAGGATGAATACCTTCCCGCTGAAACGAAAAACTGCGCACGGCAGGAGTTTAAAAGGATAAAGAATAAAAAGCTTTGTGGTTTTGATGATGTTATCAGACAGAACTATTGTGTGGTTTTGTCTAATAAATACCATGAATTAGTTACCGTGTTCTTCTTTAAAAAATTCAGATCGAATATCTGCGTGGGAGAAAACCTGAACCCATTAATAAAGATAGGTAAGGGAGTATGGTTTGAATGGGGAATAGGGATGATATACACACTTCAATTTTTTGTACTTGCGATATTCTTCATCTCCTTATCTATTTTTAATCCGGGACAGCTGCCCTTATGGAAACATGCCATACTCTATCTCTCCGTTGCGGTGCTATTATGGACCGGTGTCATGATGTCGAAACAGTTTCCGTCATTGGGCGAAATTAAACTACTAAAAGAGCTTAAGCGCCGGGAAGAACAGGCTAAGGATTGAACAATAAAAGGCTGCGAAAACTACCGCAGCCTTTTTAACATTAAACCCCTTTCAGCAAATCAAACACCACGCGCGCGAACCCTTTCGCCAGCATTGGATTCGAAAGATACTGCATCATCATCTCCTGCTGTGCTTCATTACTGTCCATTACCGCATCATCAATCGCTTTCGGGAAATCGCCCAGCATCGCCTGTTCGCGAGTATTATTGGCGATCTGCGTCATTACGGCCTGGTTCTCTGATAATTTATCGCGCACGGTAAAGGCATAATTAATCATATCTTTATCCGTCAGATTATCGGTTATAAACAGTTCGTTCATTCGCGACAAAATATGCGACAGAAATTCCTCTTTCTTGAAAATCTCCAGACGATCTTTTTCCTGCTTGCAGGCGTTAAAGCTATTTTCCGCATTGGTAATTAATACCGTATCGCTTGTTTTTTTTGTGCGCTCAAACATCTCTTTTGCCATCATGTAAGCATCGATTGCCAGGGCGTAGCGCTTTTTCCAGCGTTCGACCGCCGGTTTGCAAATATTGCTGATTGCCGCGTTGGATTTATTTTTGCTGAAAAATGCCATGCAGAATTGCTCTACTTCATTCCACTGGAAAATCTGCGCAGCACGCAGTTTTTCAAACAAATCGAACACCTGCTGCGGACTGCTGACGTCGGTCAGTTCCGCCGTCTGGTTATAGGGCTGGAACACGCTGAGGATCTTGTCCGGCCTGTGGGCGTAGGTTTTGAGACATGGTGGGGAATTGTAGGCCCGAAAGCTGCGCGCCATCGGGCAATCCAGAATGAGGGTTACTTCTTCAACCCCGCAAACGCGGCTCTGATCTCGTCTTCCGGCAGATTAATGCCGATAAACACCAGCGTACTGTGCGGTTGCTCGTCGCCCCACGGGCGGTCCCAGTCGGCGCTGTACAGGCGCTGAACGCCCTGGAACAGCAGACGGTTCGGTTCGCCGTCAATCCACAGCATCCCTTTGTATCGCAGCAGTTTCTCCGCTGATTCCAGCAGCAGGTTCTCCATCACGCGGGAGACGTCGCCGATATCCACCGGGTAATCCAGCTCCACCACAATCGAGGAGATATCATTTTGCTTATCGGCAATAAAGTGGAAGCGCGGTTTGGCGCTGACTACGTTCTCTTCCAGCATAAAACCGTTGGTGTCGAACAGTTGCGAGAGATCGATATCGCCATGCGTGACGGTATACACCGGGGCGCGGGCGTTGATGCGCGCCAGACGTTCACGCAGTTTTTCACTTCCTCCCGCCACGTCGGTTTTGGTCAGCAGGATGCGATCGGCATAGCCAACCTGTGACTGGGCAATGGTGAACTGGTTCATCTGCTCGTCGGCGTGCACCGCATCGACCAGCGCAATCACGCCGTCCAGCAGGTAGCGCTGGCAAATCACCTCGTGGGAGAAAAAGGTCTGAATGATCGGGCCGGGATCGGCCATGCCGGTGCACTCAATCACCAGACGATCAAAGTTGATATTGCCCTGGTCGAGATTGTCCAGCAGGTCTAACAGCGCGTCTTCCAGCTCGTTCGAGCGGGTGCAGCAGATGCAGCCGTTGGTCAGGGTTTTGATCTGGGTAGCGCGATCGCCAATCAGCTGATCGTCGACGGAAACTTCACCGAATTCGTTTTCGATAACGGCAATTTTATAGCCGTGTTCTTCGTTAAGAATGTGGCGCAGCAGGGTGGTTTTGCCCGCGCCGAGAAAACCGGTGAGTAGGGTGACTGCAATCGGGGTCATTCACTTCTCCTTCTAACAGCAGCGCATGCCGCCTTTACCGTCGCCGCCGTAGCGCGCCTGCTGGCGCTCGCGGAAGAATTCTTCATAGGTCATGTACGGCTTGTCCGGATGGTTGGTCTGCATATGCTCGACATAGTTGTCGTAGTCCGGAATGCCAATCAACATTTTCGCCGCCTGGCCGAGATATTTTTTTGCCTGACCTAAGTTACCAAACATTTTCTCATCCAGATATGAATAAAGCCCGGCGAACCGGGCGTTGGCTTTGCCGGATGGCGCTGCGCTTATCCGGCCTGTGAGTGCTATTACACTTTGCAGGCCGGACAGGGCGTTTTTGTCGCTATCCGGCACGTTTTTTAATGGTGTGAAGAGGTCTTCACTCCGCCTTCCGGTACCGGTATGTACGGCGTTTCTTTGTCGGTACGTTTATCAACATTGCGCACCTTCATCCAGGTTTTGAAACCGTAGAAAATGATGCTGTATACCACCACCAGGAACAGAATACTCAGACCTGCGTTGGTGTAGTTGTTGACGACAATATGGTTCATGTTGGCAATCTGCTCTGCGGTCAGCTCGCCGCCGCTGGCAATCTTCTCTTTGTACTGGTTAGCCATGTAGAAGAAGCCTTCCATCTGCGGGTTGGCGCTGAACAGTTTCAGACCCAGTGCCCAGGTGGTGCAGATCAGCAGCCATACAGCCGGGATAACGGTAACCCAGATGTATTTGGTGCGCTGCATTTTAATCAGTACCACGGTGCCCAGAACCAGCGCCACGGCTGCCAGCATCTGGTTAGAGATACCGAACAGCGGCCACAGGCTCTTAACGCCACCCAGCGGATCGACCACGCCCTGATACAGCAGGTAACCCCACAGGCCTACGCAGCCCGCAGTACCCACGATACCCGCAACCAGAGAATCAGTTTTCTTCAGGAACGGAACGAAGTTACCCAGCAGATCCTGCAGCATAAAGCGGCCGGAACGGGTACCGGCATCCAGCGCGGTCAGGATGAACAGCGCTTCAAACAGAATACCGAAGTGGTACCAGAAGCCCATGTCAGCCATCGGCAGCACTTTGTGGAACACGTGGGCGATACCTACCGCCAGCGTCGGGGCGCCACCTGCGCGGTTCAGTACGGACGGTTCGCCGATGTCTTTCGCGGTCTGCAGGATCTGCTCAGGCGAAATCACAAAGCCCCAGGAGCTGACGGTCGCCGCCGCGTGTGCGGTTACGTCTTTCAGCTGCGCCATAATCAGCGGCGCGTTCTCGCCCCCCATTTCATGCAGGTTCGGCATGGTGATACCGAGGCCCGCTGGCGGGGTGTTCATCGCAAAGTAAAGGCCCGGTTCGATGATGGACGCCGCAACCAGCGCCATAATCGCCACGAAGGATTCCATGAGCATTGCGCCGTAGCCGATGAAACGCGAGTCGGTTTCACAGGCCAGCAGTTTCGGCGTGGTACCCGAAGAGATCAGCGCGTGGAAGCCAGATACCGCACCACAGGCGATGGTGATGAACAGGAACGGGAACAGAGCGCCTTTCCACAGCGGACCGGTACCGTCGATGTACTGCGTCATCGCTGGCATTTTCAGCTCTGGGTTGAGGATCACAATCCCCAGCGCCAGGCCGACGATAACGCCGATTTTCAGGAAGGTTGCCAGATAGTCGCGTGGCGCCAGGATCAGCCACACCGGCAGCAGCGCAGAAACAAACGCATAGCCAATCAGCGCAAAGGTAATGGTGGTGTCTTTAAAGGTCAGCGCCGGACCCCAGTACGGGTCGTGCGCGATCACGCCGCCAAAGTAAATGGAGGCAACCAGCAGCACGATACCAATCACGGAGACTTCACCCACGCGTCCCGGACGCAGGAAGCGCATGTAGATCCCCATAAACAGTGCGATAGGTACGGTTGAGCAAACGGTGAAAACCCCCCACGGGCTTTCGGCCAGCGCTTTTACCACAATCAGCGCCAGTACGGCGAGAATGATGATCATGATTAAGAAGCAGCCAAACAGCGCGATGGTTCCCGGTACCGGCCCCATCTCTTCTTTGATCATCTCTCCGAGAGAGGCGCCGTTACGGCGGGAAGAGATAAACAGCACCATGAAGTCCTGTACCGCACCGGCCAGCACCACGCCCGCCAGCAGCCACAGGGTACCCGGCAGATAACCCATCTGGGCCGCCAGAACCGGACCTACCAGCGGGCCTGCGCCAGCGATTGCCGCGAAGTGGTGACCGAACAGCACGTAGCGGTTGGTTGGCACGTAGTTCAGGCCGTCGTTATTGATGACCGCAGGCGTGGCGCGCGTTGGGTCAAGTTTCATCACCTTCTGGGCGATGTAAAGGCTGTAGTAGCGGTAAGCCACCAGATAAACCGACACGGAAGCGACCACGATCCACAAGGCGCTGACGTGTTCACCCCGACGTAAGGCGACTACCGAGAGGCAGAAAGCACCGATGATTCCGAGAATCACCCAGGGTATGTGCTTGAATATCTTTTTCGTATCCATAGTAAAACCTGGCTGTTTAAGATTAATAATTGGCCGAAGCCGTTTTCATTTGAGTTGCGTTTGAGGAGGTAAATTGACTGCAATGCTGGAAAGATCTTGCCAGAGATACGCGCGCGTAAAGTAAGGTAAATAAGCGAGTGGTTATATGTCAGCTTAAGCGGTCAGAAGTGTCAGTAAGCGGTAAAGAGAGCGGCTAAGGGGCGATATTTATGTGATTGAGATCACAATGAAAAATCTGCGGGTGAAAACTATCGGGTTCACCACGATTACCGTCTACCCTTATTGCCGACAACATCACAAGGAGAACATTATGGAAACAGTGAACCTCTCTTTAGCAGAGGCTTACGCACTGGCGCGAGAAGTGTTGAGCAAGAACGGGTTTAGCGCCGAACATGCCGACGCTATCGCGCGGAACGTGACGGCAGGCGAGCGCGACGGCTGCGCCTCTCACGGCCTGTGGCGTTTGCTGGGGATTGTGGAAACCCTGCGCAAAGGGAAAGTGTCGGCGGATGCGCGCCCGGAAATCAGCGATCGGGCACCTGCGATTGTGCAGGTGGATGCGGGGGGCGCTTATTCGCTGGTGGCGTATGAGCTGGCATTACCGCTGTTGATGGCGAAGGCTCGCCAGTGTGGAATGGCGGCGATGGCGATTAACCGTTGCGTCCATTTTTCCGCTTTATTTGCCGATATCGAACCCCTGACCGATGCCGGACTGGTCGGCTACGCCTGCACGCCCAGCCATGCCTGGGTGGCTCCTGCTGGCGGCACGCGCCCGCTATTCGGTACCAATCCCATCGCCTTCGGCTGGCCGCGTAAAGATAAGCCGCCTTACCTTTTTGATATGGCGACCAGCGCGGCAGCGCGCGGGGAGATCCAGCTGCATCAGCGTGCCGGAAAATCCATCCCTGAAGGCTGGGGGATCGACAGTGAAGGCCAGCCGTCGACCGATCCGCAGGCGGTGCTGGACGGGGCGATGCTTACCTTTGGCGGACATAAAGGTTCCGCGTTTGCGGCGATGGTTGAACTGCTGGCGGGGCCGCTGATTGGCGATATGACCAGTGCGGAGTCGCTGGCCTGGGATGCCGGTGCGGGGGGCTTGCCCTATGGCGGTGAGCTGATCCTGGCGTTTGATCCTGTCAGATTCCTCGGTGAGGAGGCGCATGTTCATCTGGCGCGTGCCGAAACCCTGTTTGCGGCAATGCAGGAGCAGGGGGCGCGGCTACCCGGCGAGCGCCGCTTTATCTGCCGGGAGAAGACCACGGTAGAAGGGGTGACAATTCCCTGCAAACTGTATGAAGAGATCCGCGCTCTGTGAAAATTCCGGCAGGCGAGGCCTTGTTCCTCGCCTGCTATCGAAGCGGGTAGTTTGTAATCGCTTTTTATGCCAGTTAATTGAACAAATTTTCTGCGCCAGACCTCGATTTTGCATAAAGTTTTTCCTTTTCAGGCCGACAACCAGTGTATCTGTCTAGCGGAATGAGAAAACATGTTAAAACGAATCAAAATAGTGACCAGTTTATTGCTGGTCCTGGGGTTGTTTGGCCTCTTACAACTGACATCGGGCGGTCTGTTCTTTAACGCATTAAAAAGTGACAAAGAGAACTTCACCGTTCTGCAAACTATTCGCCAGCAGCAATCCACGCTGAATGGCAGCTGGGTGGCGCTACTGCAAACGCGCAACACTCTCAACCGTGCGGGCATCCGCTACATGATGGATCAGAGCAATATCGGCAGCGGGGCAACCGTTGCGGAGCTGATGCAGATTGCAACAACCTCCCTCAGGCAGGCGGAGAAAAACTGGGCTGACTATGAAGCGCAGCCGCGCGACCCGCGTCAGAGCGAAGCCGCTTCCGCGGAGATCAAACGTACTTATGATATCTATCACAATGCGCTGGCTGAGCTGATCCAGTTGCTGGGGACGGGCAAGATCAATGAATTTTTCGATCAGCCAACCCAGAGCTATCAGGATGGCTTTGAGAAACAGTATGTGGCTTACCAGCAGGAAATAGATCGTCTGTACAAGGCCGTGGTTAGCGATAACAACGACTCCTACAATCAGGCGATGTGGGTGCTGACGATCGTGCTGATCGCGTTGCTGTTGGCGATCGTCGCCGTCTGGTTTGGTATCAAGCTGTCGCTGATCGCACCGATGAATCGCCTGATCGAGAACATTCGTCATATCGCCAGCGGCGATCTGGTGAAGCGTATCGATGTGGAAGGCACCAACGAAATGGGACAGCTGGCGCAAAGCCTGCGCCATATGCAGGGCGAGCTGGTTCGTACCGTGGGCGATGTGCGTAATGGCGCCAACGCTATTTATAGCGGTGCCAGTGAAATCGCGATGGGCAATAACGATCTCTCTTCCCGTACCGAGCAGCAGGCCGCCTCCCTGGAAGAGACTGCCGCCAGTATGGAGGAGCTGACTGCCACGGTGAAACAGAACGCCGAGAACGCCCGTCAGGCGAGCCATCTGGCGTTGAGCGCCTCTGAAACCGCGCAGAAGGGCGGGAAGGTTGTTGATAACGTGGTGCAGACTATGCGCGACATTGCTTCCAGTTCGCAGAAAATTGCCGACATTATTAGCGTTATCGACGGCATTGCCTTCCAGACCAATATTCTGGCGCTTAACGCCGCGGTAGAAGCGGCCCGTGCGGGTGAACAGGGCCGTGGTTTTGCGGTTGTGGCCGGTGAAGTACGTACCCTGGCAAGCCGCAGCGCCCAGGCTGCCCGCGAGATTAAGAGCCTGATTGAAGACTCCGTGAGCCGCGTGGATGTCGGCTCAACACTGGTGGAAAGCGCCGGTGAAACGATGGAGGAGATCGTCAATGCGGTAACCCGCGTAACCGACATCATGGGGGAAATCGCTTCCGCGTCTGACGAACAGAGCCGCGGTATTGACCAGGTCGGGCTGGCGGTTGCCGAGATGGATCGCGTCACCCAGCAGAACGCCTCGCTGGTGCAAGAGTCTGCCGCCGCCGCCGCCGCCCTGGAAGAACAGGCCAGCCGCCTGACTCAGGCCGTTGCCGTGTTCCGTATTCAGCAGGAACAGCAGCGTGCGCGTGATGCGGTCGCAGCAAAACCCGTATCAACCCCGGTCCCGCTACGTAAAGCGGCAGCGGCCGATACGGGTGAGAACTGGGAAACGTTTTAAGAGCCTGGTCCATCAGGCTATTTTGCGCTCACTCTGTGTGCCCTCTGCTGAGGGCACTTTTACAAACTGGGTAAAAAAGTGGTGAGGGCCGGAATAAACGTCACCATCAAGAGTACGACCAGGAGCGCAATAAATAACGGTATCACTTCGCGAATAAATTCTGAAATTTTGGTTCCGGTGATCGACGTTGCCACAAACATAACCGTACCCATAGGCGGTGTCAGGCATCCCACGGCTAAATTCAGGATCATCATGACGCCAAATTGAATAGGATCGATTCCCAGCATTTTTACTGTCGGCATCAGGAGCGGCACCAGGACGATAATCGCCGCATTTCCTTCGATGAACATACCAAGAAATAACAGTACTGCATTGACGATCAGAAGAAACAGATAAGGATTATCGGAGAACCCTGTCATCAGGACAGCCACATTCTGCGCAATTTGCTCATTGGTCAAAATCCATGCTAATGCAGAACAGGTCATAATGATGAGCATTACGCTTGCCGTTGAGCGTGCCGTTTCCAGGACTGAAGCAGCGATATCTTTTAAGGTCATTTCCCGATAGAAAAGGGTACCGACGATAATGACAAAAAGTACGGCGATAGCACCCGCTTCTGTCGGTGTGAATATACCAAAACGAATCCCGCCAATAATCACCAGGATAAGTACCAGCGCTGATGTTGCGCCTTTTCCCGCCTCCCAAAGTTCACGGACGGTGGGGCCGTGGCTTCTCGCGGGCAAATAACCGCGCTTTTTCGATATCAGGTAGATGGCAATCATCAATGCGACACAGCACAGCAGGCCGGGAATAATCGCCGCCATAAACATCTTGCCGATAGAAACATCGGCGACAAAGCCATAAATAATTAAAGCAATGCCAGGGGGAATAATCGGCGTTATTAACGATCCTGCAGCCGTTACTGCGGTAGAGAATCCTTTGCTGTATCCCAGTTTCGTCATTTCGGGTACCAGCATTTTTGACAACATCGCACAGTCGGCGAGGTTTGAGGCCGATAGCCCTCCCATCATGGTACTCAGCAGGACGTTGGATTGCGCCAGTCCGCCAGGGTAATGACCAGAGAGAACGCCCGTAAACTTTAACATCCGGTGAGTAATCCCCGTATAGTTGAGGAGATTACCCAGCAGAATGAAAAAGGGAATTGCCAATAGCGTGACGTTTTCACCTGCGCCGATGATGCGCTGAATCGCAATTAAGGGCGATATATCACCTGCCATAAAGAAATAAATCAGAATAGCAACCAGAACGCTGATGAAAATTGGCGTATTCAGCATGAACAGAAACAGTAAAACAATACAGGCAATGGCTACTGACATGCGACCTCCCTGTTTTTCATTCTTTTAATATCTTGCCAAAGATGTTGTAGACAGAAAATAACCATGAGCCCAGCTCCGGTTGGCACCGCAAAGTCAATGTATAAATAAGAAACCCCGAGGATGGGTGTTATTTTATCCTCTGCGATTAAAGACAGCTCATAGCCCAAATAACCGAATGTAGACAGCGCTATAATAGAAATAATGTGCGTGAAGATAGTACAGATAAGCTGCAATTTTTCGGGTAGCATTGCGGTTAAGGCATCGATACTCACATGCATACGTAACCGCATGGCAGAAGCGGCACCTAACATAATGAGCCATATATAACAAATAATGAGTACTTCTTCTCCCCAGATTAGTGGAGAGTTTAGCAACCAGCGCATGAAAACGGCCAGGACTGTTATCAGCACAATTCCGCTGGTTGCGACACCGGCTAATATATCGCTAAATCTGTTGAAAAAACCGAACATAGCAATTCCTTTAAAATGACATGTTTATCAGGCAGGCGCGGTATCTCTTCGAACGCCCCTCTGTCAGTCTCATCCCGGTTCTTTTGGGGCTGCGCAGGTGATAAACCTGCGCAGCCTGACGGTTATTTGGCAATGATTTCCTGCGTTTTCTCGTATAAAGCGGGGGTCCATTCCGGGAATTTCGTATAGAAAGATTTTGAGGCGTCGCGGAACAACGTGCGATCGACTTCAACAACGGTAACACCCTCGTTTTTCATTTTTTCTATCAGGCTCTTCTCTTCTTTCAGGACCAGATCCGTCAGATACTGACCTGCTTTATTACCCGAGTCGATCAGCGCGGTTTGAATGTCAGGTGGCAGCTTTTTGTATGTGCGACTTCCCATGACCAGATTCGTCACATTTTCGACATGCCCTGTCAGGATGAGGTATTTGGCCGCTTCATAGTGTTTTTGCCCATATAACACGGGAATTGGATTTTCTGCGCCATCAATGATTTTTAAATTTAACGAGGTATAAACTTCTGCCAGCGGGAGTGGCGTTGGCGTTGCGCCCATCGCTTTCATCCCTTCAATCTGAATACGGTTGTTCGGTACCCGGATTTTCAGCCCTTGCAGATCTTCCGGCTTATTAACCATTTTGTTGGTTAACATGTGACGGGAACCATATAACCAGTCTTTCGTGATGATGTGGAGTCCCTTCGCATCCAGTTTACTTTCCAAATCCTTGTACCAGTCAGACTGATTCAACTTGAAAATATCCAGGTAATCATTACCCAGATAAGGGCCAAACATAATGCCGAAATCCGGCACATAGTCAGAGAAGAAGGCACCATCGGCCAGGGTTATCAGCGGGCTTCCCAGCTTCATTTGTTCGATAACATCTTTCTTCGAGCCTAACTGAGAGCTGGGGTAAGGGACTAATTCACCTTTCCCGGCAGTTTGTTCACTGAACAGGCGCGCCCATTCATGAATGGCTTGATCAAACGGTTCTCCAGGGTTGTTTTCATAAGCGACTTTTAATGTATATTCAGCCGCGGCAAAGGCAGAACCCGTAAGGGAGGCGGTTGCGATTATCGAACCCATTGCAAATGCCAGTAACTTATTTCCTTTTTTTATCATTTTACTCATCATTGCTCTCCAGTTTCGTGGGAACTGCGGAATTAATTCACATTACGATAGGGGAAGGATAGTCCGGTCAGGTTGATGCTTATTTTGTTCTATACTCGTCATACTTCAAGTTGCTGGTGCGTTGGCTTTCCTCGCTCACCCCAGTTACGTACTTATGTACGCTCCTGGGGATTCGCTGCGTTGCCGCCTTCCCGCAACTCGAATTATTTAGAGTATACTGCCCAACTCGCGGGTCTATTTTCTATGTGAAGATTTAGAGCCTATTATCTCATCACCATCAGGTGGCTTTTTTTAGGTGATTTTGTGGTAGTGGTAATGCTTTATTGTTTTTAATCGGTATTTAACCAGAGGTATTAATCGAATGAACCATGGTCTGTCTGGCTGTTTGCAGGTGCTGGCGTAAAGCGGTGGTGGCGCCAAAATCATTACGGCAGATTAACGCGCTAAGAATGGTCATATGCTCATTGACCGCAATAATATTTCTCTGTTTAAGATCGCTTTCATCCCATTGATAATGAAAATGAAAAATGACTGAGATAATCTCCAGCGACTGGTCAAAGAAAACATTTTCTGCCGCGCTCAGCAGTAGCGTGTGAAACTCTCTGTCCAGTGAGGAAAACATACGATAGTTGTCACCAATCGTGTCTCGCAGGGTGCGATGATGGTCAAGAAGATCGCGGGCTTTCTGCCAGCGAATGTCATCGGCTGGAAGGTTAAGGAAACGTTGTAACGCGTGCGTTTCCAGCATTTCACGCAGTTCGAACAGCTGCTCGGCATAGGCCTGATCAAACTGTTTCATGCTCCACTGACCACGTTTTTCACTTTGGATTAGATTGTAACGTCCGAATTTTAAAAGAAATTCCCGGACAACGACCGGGCTTACGCCAGCCGCGCGGGAAAGCTGAAGTTCGGTAAATGTCTCACCTGCCCGCAACAGGCGCTGGTTGATCATCGTAAAAAATGCCTGTTCAAAAATGCGATTTTGCTCAGTCAGCGAGGCGCTGTTGCAGGCGAAGCCATCATCATGATCGGGTTTACGGGCAATGACGTAATCGCTGCCGACCTGCGTCAGTACGCCGCATTCGCTGAGATGGCTCAGCATGTGGCGTACCGTGGTGCGACTGATGTTGTACATCTCGGCCAGCGCACTTTGCGATGGCAGCGGTGAAGGAATATGACCGCGTGCCATATCGTCAATCATTTGGTTAATCACATTGTGGCGTAAATTCTGCGAACGACTCATGGCTCCCTCCTTTTTGAGCATTAAAACCCGATTTAAAACATTTTAATGCGCTGAGTTTCACAAGTTATGTCGCCCGTTTATTTTTAGAGGCTTTTTCCAGGATATCTGTTGCAACAGAAAATATGGGAGAAAAAACGATGGCAACAATGAATGTCCTGGTGTGTCTGGAACCCAAAAAAATGCACCGGGAAACGCGGGAAATACCCGTTCCGGGTGAGAGTGAAGCATTGATTAAAATAAAATCTGTCGGCATTTGTGGAACCGATATTCATGCCTGGTCGGGTAATCAGCCCTTCTTTAGTTATCCGCGTGTATTAGGACATGAAATATGTGGAGAAATTGTTGCTCTGGGGAAAAATATCCAGAACCTGAATAATGGGCAACAGGTGGCGGTTATTCCTTACGTGGCATGTCAGCAATGTCCGGCATGTGAAAGCGGTCGTACCAACTGCTGTGAAAAGATTTCCGTGATTGGCGTGCATCAGGATGGCGGCTTCAGCGAATACCTGTCGGTGCCGGTGAATAATCTGCTCCTCGCCGAAGGCATTGACCCTCACGCCGCTGCGTTAATTGAACCGTATGCCATTAGCGCACATGCAGTGCGTCGGGCGGCGATTGCGCCGGACGAGCAGGTGCTGGTGGCTGGCGCAGGGCCGATTGGTCTGGGTGCTGCGGCGATTGCGAAGGCTGACGGTGCCCAGGTGGTTGTGGCGGATACCAGTCCGGCTCGTCGTCAGCATGTAACATCACACCTGGGATTGCCGGTGGTGGATCCGTCAGCTGACGATTTCGAGGGGCGTCTGCGTGCCCACTTCGGCGGATCGCTGGCGCAAAAAGTTATCGATGCCACGGGAAATCAGCATGCCATGAATAATGCCGTCAATCTGATCCGCCACGGCGGCAGCATTGTGTTTGTCGGACTGTTCAAGGGGGATTTGCAGTTCCCGGACCCTGAGTTTCACAAAAAAGAGACCACCATGATGGGGAGTCGTAACGCAACGCCGGACGATTTTGCGAAGGTCGGGCGGCTGATGGCAGAGGGAAAACTGACCGCCGAAATGATGCTGACCCACCGCTATCCGTTTGCCACGTTAGCGGAAGCCTATGAGCGCGATGTGATTAATAATCGTGAACTTATCAAAGGGGTGATTACGTTCTGATGCGATTGCCATGCAGCGCCCGGAGCCGTGTTGGGCGCTGTTTTTTTTAGTCAGAGGCGAATACAGTATCATCCACGCGGACTTTCAACCTCCGCCAGTTACCGATCCTCAGGCAGGACGTATGTCGCGGTGACGTCCGCCAGCTTTAAGTCAGTGCTGACAACCGCAGGGGCAAAAAAGCCCGTCAGCGTACCGCTGCGCGCAGCCTGCCGAATGAGTCGGGTGCGCATGAGGAACCGGGGACTGTTTTACCGCAGACGAAACAATCCCCTGTTTCAGCTGAAAGTGCCTCCATCCGCTGCCGCATTTCATGTAGTCACGCCCACTCTCTTATCGATATTAAATAATTCACTGCGTAAATTAATTAATCTTTCTTGTTGATCTGGATCAATAACGCAATGCCACTTTTTGCTAAAAATGAGCGCTCAAAATGTGAACCGTATCACTATTAGAAACAGATGATACGTGCCGCAAAATAAATGATTACTGGCTGCGAGATGGACTGAATTTCAGGACATGGAGCGCCGTCGGCCACACCACCGACCATCATTTTTAGACATTATTTCCACATGAGACACCACCATGAAAAAGACGTTGAGCGCCTTTGTTTTTGCGACTGTAAGCGCTTCCACTTTTGCAGCCAATTCCACCTCTTATGACTCACTCCAGGATCAGATGATTGATAGTCTTCGCCTGAATGGTTATGACCACAGTGCGGGCATTCAGCGCAATGCTTATGACATTCGCAGCCTGAACAGTGACACTGCTGCGAAGCTGTCAGCGGTTAACGCTTATGTAAACCAGGTACAACAGCAGAGTAATGATCACGATGCGGCGCAGGATGCTGCTATCCGTAATCTGCAAAATATGCCGGTTGCTCGAAATGGCGTAAGCGGGCGCGACGGCATTGATGGTAAGGCAGGACACGATGGTAAAGATGGCGCGCAGGGGCAGAGTGGTGCAACAGGTGCAACGGGCAGGGCCGGGGCGCAGGGGGCCCGGGGTTTAACTGGGGCCGCAGGTCATGACGGGAAAGACGGCGTGACAGCGATTGTTCAGCAGACCGCTGCGGCAGATCTGGAAACAAAGGCACAGGCAGCGAAGAACGAGCAGGATATTGCTGAGTTGAAACGTGATGTCCGCAATCTCGGCGCATCGGCACAGGCTTCTGCAAACCTCCATTATAACGCCAATCAAAGCGGCTATGCCGTTGCCGTCGGACAGTATGAAAGCAGCACGGCAATTGCTGGCGGCATGCAATTTCAGGCAAATGCACATTCAGCCGTAACGGTACAGGCAAGTTATGACGGTACTGCGGCGGGCGGCTCTCTTGGATTTCACAGCGATTTCTAAGCTTTTCACCCCTACGACTTTCAGAACGGCTTTAATGAAAGCATCTGAAATGTCATTCACCTGGAAGAGAGATCGTAATGAAAAAGATGACCCCCGTTGTCGCTTTTGCTGCCCTGTTGGTTGCTTGCAACGCGAACGCCATTAGCTCCGGCTATCGTGCTCAACTCGAGCGTAGCGGATGTACGCAGGTAACTGAAGCCGATGGCACATGTGATATTCATAAGACGGCTGCCGGGAATGGCGTCAGCCCCTCACGGCATGTCGACGACAGGCATGGCACCGATGACCGTGTGACCGCTCGTGCCAGGCTTAACGCGGCATTAGACGAAAATGTTCTGGCACAGGATGTTGTGTCAGCAGCTCATTCGCTGAAAGAACTGGGTTTTCACCAGGTATCCGGGGAGTTTGTGAATATTAAAGGCGACCATGTCACGATCGCCGTGGATGAGACCGGCAAGGTCAGCACCGTGAAAGTTAAGCCATAAAACGGTTTCTGAAAGAGAAAAAGCCGCCCATAAGGGCGGCTATTCATGGCTGGTACGGCACCACCCGCGCCAGCCGGATCGTCCGGCACCACCCGAACGATCAAGAGACACCGCCATGAAGGCGATTCTCATAATTATATCGCGCACAAGTTGTGCAAATCAAAATTAAATCTGCCACGCCGTACGGCGGGCTGCTCTCCTGACGTTAACCTTCCGCATTCGTGACTTTGATTTCCACCATACCGATACCCAGCTTACGCGGCGAATGGCCGAGAATATTGCCTTCATTGGTTGCGACGGGATCTGGCGGGACAATCACCAGCGTGCTGGCGGCGCTGGGGTTGTCGAAGTGCAGGGTTGTGGTGCTGATGTCATTTCCCAACACCAGGGTATGCTCTTCGTTACCCACGCGGACAGGGATGGGCTTGTTCGCGTTGTCGCCAAAGGCTTTGGCGGTAATCACCAGATCAAATTTCTTGGGCAACGGCGCTTTGTACTCAATTTTAACCTCTTCACCGAGCTGAGCATTAGACCAGCGTCCCCAGGATTCCGGGCGGGAGATACCGCTAAACTGCTTCACCTCTTCCGGCGCGCCTGCGACGTTAAAGATAAAGCTGTCTGCTTTGTAGCGAATATCATTATCGACAATTTTCAGGGTATCGACATTGCCTTTATAACGCTCCATGTCGATGACCGTTTCTTTAAATGCGGTCTTGCCTTTCCACTGTGGTTTATCGACGTGCTGGATGATTTGTTGTCCTCCCAGCTGTCCCTGCGAAACGCACCAGTCAGTGGATAGCGCCAGTTCAGGCTTCCACAGCTGCGCCATCTTATAGCAGCGGTCAACCCAGACAAAGTTATCTCGTGGGGCAAAGTCGGCAAGCTGGAAGCGCAGTGGGGCTGAGTATTCGCTTTCCGGCAGCGGTTCGACGCGTTTGTCCGACACCCGTAGCAGCAGCGGCAGACGGAAGTGGCTGCCGGAGAAGGCGATCATCTTTTTATCCTGATCGACGGTAAAATCTTTCATCTCTTTCGGGAAGTTCCACAGGCGGATAATGTCCGGCTTCATCGCCAGAATCTTCTCTTTGCTGTTGAGGAAAACTTCTGACAATGACTGACCAGAGAGGCTGCTGCGCCCGAGGCCGAGAAAGTTATCGCCGCCAAGAATATCCAGCACGGTCGCGCCGTTATCGAGCGTGTTACGTTTGACAGCCAGCGTATCCTGCTGAGGCTGGTCACCGCGAATCACAAAGAACAGATTGTTACGATCCTGTTTATTGAGATATTTCCAGGCGGTATTGTTCATGGCCAGGTGGTCGGAAGAAACCACGATAACGGTGTCTTTAAACCACGGGGAGGTTTTGATCTTGTTAATAAATTCTGCAATGTTCTCCTGGCTGCAACTGACTGCGCTAAAGGACTGGTTGGGCTTGCCGTCAAAGTCGTAGCGTTTGCGGTTACAGGTGCGGGAGATAAAACCGTCCGGATGGTGGGTATCCACCGTTAGCGTAAACAGCGAGAAACGTTGCCCGGAGCGGGAGAGCGCTTCAAATTTCTTCCACGCTTCGTCGAGAACCGTGTCGTCGTAGAAGCCCCAGTCATTGCGATAGTCGGGATCCGCCACCACGGTTTTCAGCTCTTCGGCACCGTACAGGTGGTCAAAACCGTGAGATTTGAGGAACACGTCTTTTCCGGCAAAGCGTAGGTTCGCCCCCTGCACAAAATAGTTCTGATAGCCGGAATTTTTCAGGATATCGCCGAGGCAGACATTCTGCGGGAAGAAACTGGACATGGACGCTGAGGCGTTGCCTTCAAATGGCGCGAACAGCGGAATACCGCACTGGGAGGCGACCATCCCGGCGATGGTGTAATCCGTACCCGGCAGCTGCATGGTGTGGCTGAAGTCCAGTCCTTCATTTTTCAACGCCCCCAGTTCCGGGGTGAGATCCGGGAAGGCATCGTTATCGAAATAGGTACGTTCCAGGCTTTCACCGTAGATGTAAACCAGGTTGAGCTTCGGTTTGGGAATGCTCTTTGACGGTTCTTTGTACCAGACGGTGAAATCCGGATCGCCATCGCGCGACTGAGATTTGACCAGCTCGCTAATCTGGCGAAACGCCGGGCTGGCGTCCACGGAGCCTAATGCCAGAATCAGAGCCAGCAGGCTGTAACCGAAGTGGTGAGGATGGTGACGGCGACGGCGCAACACCCAGCCTAATGCCGTAAAAACCGCAACTAATGCGAGTGTGATCCCCACGCCCGGTAATATGTACTTACCCACGCCAGCGCCCGTCAGGCTGTTGGTCAACGTGTAGAGAACCGCGTCGTTAATGCCGTCACCGGTAAAGTAGTCACTGGCATACAACGTGATATTTAAAACGACAAACAGCCCCAGCACCGTCAGGGTGGCAGCAAACCACCAGGTATTGCGTCCCGCTTTCAGGGCATAAATCAGCACGGAGGCGAGAAACAGGGTGAGAGAGAGTAGTTCAGACAACCGGCAATCCTCAGTAAACCAGCATTCGACTGGCAGCGTATTCTCTTTTCAGGAAGTACAATGTAATTGTGATGTCATCTTGCTGCAATTCTAGTGACATTAAAATGCACTGCCATTCAGAATTGGTTTAGAAATGGACATTTTTGATCGTCTTCACTTCCCGCCTGGCGAGTGAATGTACGTAAAAGAAGGGGAGAAAAAGAGGTTTGAAGCTGCGCTCACCGGGAAGCGGCTAAAGCGCAGCGTTTAGGGATCAGGAGATAAAGTTGACGCCCTGTTTCAGAACCAGGTCGCAGGCTTTGGTTTTTACCTTTTCCGCCAGCGGAGTACTGCCAATATTGTTGAGATCCAGCTGCTGACCATCTTTGGTGTTCAGCAACCCCTGGATCCCATCCAGATAGTTGGTGTCCTGTTTTTGCTCTGTGGTCCCCAGACCCAGTTTATCCAGCACCTGGTTTTTCACGTTCTCTGTGTCGGTAACGGAAGCCAGCTTCTGCCTGGCGCAGTACTGCATAATACCTGCGGCGTTATTCATGTTACTGGCGCTCAACGCCTGATTACCGCCGTTTAGCAGGCTGGTCAGGGAGGAGAGTGATGTACCGCCCTGTTCGGTGCTGCTTTGTTTGCTAAGTTCGCTGGCGGCGCTGGAGAGCGAATCTTGCCAGGAGGCGGCAAAAGTGCTGGTGGCGATGAGTGCGCTGGCGGCAATCGCGCAGCACAGAAGACGTTTTGTCGTTTTCATGGTTATTACTCGTGTATATGCCGTGTGTTGCAGTATAGCGCTGCTGATGTTAGGAATGGTCTTAATACTCTTTTCCGGTCACGCGGCTGCGGTAACTCTCCCAGTTGAAGTTTACCCACAAGCTGTTGCCTAAACGCATACGGTCCATGACCCGTTCGCCGAGCAGTTTATTCATTTCATCCATGGTCAGGTTGGTCAGCATACCGGTTGGCCGTTTTGAGGACGATCGACGATCGACGATCTGATTGATGATCACCTTTTCATAGCGGGATTCGGTCTGCACGCCGATTTCGTCGATCACCAGCAAATCGACATTGCTGAGATCGTTCAGCAGTTGTTCTTCGCTGGTTTCACGGTTGCTGAAGGTATCTTTCATGGCTGACATGATGTCCGCAACGGTGATAATCAGCACCGATTTACCGCGCAGCAGCAGTTCGTTGCAGATCGCCGCGGCGAGATGGTTTTTCCCTGTCCCCGGCTTGCCCGAGAAGATAAAGCTGGCAATGTTGCCATCAAACTCTTCAACGTATTGACGCGCTTTGCTGAGGGCGTTCATTTGCCCCTCGCCTTCAACGCGGTAGTTGTCGAACGAGCAGTTCTGATGCAACGGACGAATGCCGGAACGGTTAAACGTGCGCTGCATCTTCATGGCCCGGTTTTCGCGGGCCAGCGCAGCCGCCCGGACTTTCCCTTGCTCTTTCTGCCAGGCTAACAACTCTTCGCCTGTTTTAAATGCGGGCTCAATGTGCGCAGGCATCATTTTTTGCAGACGTTTCATCAGTTCGCCAACGTTTTTCATCGTTAACCTCGAAAACCCGGTGGAATATGATTGTCAGGTTCGCTGACCGTGTTCACGTCACGCTTAGGCAAACCGCCGTTGCCGGCCCGGCTGATTTGTACACTTCGCGCCAGCTTTTGCTGCCATTGAACGTGGTGAAAGACTTTGCCTTCCGCCTGCCAGTAAGCCACGAATGAGGCTAACTCTTCAGCGGTGATCGGTTCTCTTAACGCTACGCCCCATAGCGCGGCCTGACGCTGAAAATCGGCATCCGGTTGCCAGTCGGCATACATGGCGAATTTCCCCATCGGCACGACCACTGGCACGGACTGCGGTTCCTCATACAGTTGCGCATCCAGCGTCACGTCGCTACCCGGTCTTGCCAGCTTCTCTTCAAGCGCCAGCAGTTGCGCCAGGCGAGCAGGCGTCACGGCATAAAAAGCCGGTACGTTGTTGGCAAACACCGCAACCGCGCCAGTTGCCGATTTGGCCAGCACCGCGTGGTGATCGTGTAGTAAGGCGTCAATACCTATGACGTCCGGGGTTAAGATTCTGGAAGACATAACGTTACTCAATACGGCTACAATCGAGAAGGGACACTGCTTTTATAGTAACACACAGACGGAAGAGAGCGGCAGGGATAAGCCTGCCGTATCACTCAAACGCGCGGACGTTTGCGGTATAGCCAAAGCCCCGGCACGGAAAGTCCGATAGAGAGTGCGGCGACAATTGACGACGCTTTGAGGAAATTGGTCAGCAGGGTGATCATCAGCGGTTCGCTGTAGCCGAAATGGCTGATTTTTACCGCGGAGATCATGGCCGTATAGGCTGAGATGCCAGGGAACATGGGGATCACCGCGGCGACGGTAAAGACTTTTGGATGCGCCAGATACCAGCGTGACCATTGAATGCCGATACTGCCGACCAGCAGCGAAGCCATAAACGTTGACCATTCGATGTTAAATCCGGCGGTCATCATGATCGTGCGCGAACCGTGCCCCAATGCCCCCAGCAGTGCGCACCAGGGAAGCGCCCGGTGCGGAACGTTAAACACCATTGCAAATCCCATTGCGGGGATCGCGGACAGAATCATGTCCTGCATTAGCGCGAGAATAAACTCGATTACACCCATCCGCGAAGCCCCCAAAGCGTTAATGCCACGACGACCCCAACACAGGTTGCCAGCGTCAGTAAGCTGGCAATGGCCCAGCGTGCCAGGCCGGTATTGATATGACCTTTGAACATATCCGCGACGGAGTTGATGAGCGGAAAGCCGGGGACCAGCATCAGAACGCTCGCCGCCATCGCCACGGTTGGCGTCTGGCTGAAGCCAGGGAGGCGGAGCAACAGACCGGAGATGGTTGTGGCGACGAATGCCGTAATGCAAAAGTTAATCTGTGGATGAAGATGGCGGTAGGCCAGGAGCTGGCGGATATACATGGCAGCTACACTGGCGAAGAAGGTGATGCCTGCACCATCCCATCCGCCGTTGTTCAGCTTGCAGAAACAGGCGCAGGAGAGGCCAACCATCAGCGCGACCAGCCAGCGCGGATAGCGCAATGGACGAAGCTGGCTAAAGCGTTTTTCTACACCTTTGTAATCCAGCAGCCGGTGTTCCGCCAGAATGACAATATGCTGTACTTCCGTAACCATATGCATATTAATGCCGCGATCCTGATTTTTTCGCGTTGAGGTGAGACATTGCCCGTCTTTAATCGTGGTAAGAACGATCGCATTAGAGGAGATCGCGCTTTCTACGCTGTCCATGCCCAATGCCAGACCCAGACGGGTGGAGAGTTCATCAACCAGCGCGCTTTCCGCTCCGTGTTGTAATAAAAAAAGCCCGCACTGAATACATAATCGTGTCACTGTTCTTTGTAACGACTGCTCTTCTTGCATGATTCGCCCTGACTGAAAAGACGTATTGCGTGCTATCTGATGACGAAAGACTCCTTTGTATCATGAAGCACCGCCAATCTGGCTCTGGCTAAGATCAATTTTGTGATGAAAAAAACACCACAGGGCCAGGTTTCAGAATTTGAACTGCGCCACATTTTTGCCAAATCGGTGAAAAGTGCAAATTTTAGACGGATTCATCCCTTCTTTTTCCTCCCCGGCTTATCAAAAATGCAATCTGAAACTTTCATTAAACATTATTTAAACAAATAATTAACTTAAGGCGGTGAGGTAATGAAAACTCAGGTAGCGATTATTGGGGCGGGCCCGTGCGGATTGTTGTTGGGACAGTTGCTGCACAAATCGGGGATTCAGACGCTGATTATTGAGCGTCAGGCACCTGACTATGTGCTCGGCCGGATCCGCGCGGGGATCCTCGAAAGTGGAACGGTTGACCTGCTGCGTGAGGCGGGGGTGGCACAACGGCTGGATCGCGAGGGATTAATTCATCATGGGATTGAGTTTATTTTCGATGGGAAGCGCATTCCTGTGCCACTGAGTGAGTTAACCGGCGGTAAAAGCGTGGTGGTATACGGACAAACGGAAGTGACGCGGGATCTCATGCAGGCGCGCAGTGACTGCGGTGCGCCGACGATTTATGGCGTAAGTGACGTTGAAATCCACGATGCAAAAAGCGACCACCCCAGTATCACGTTTAAAAAAGAGGGGGAATCGTGCCGTATTGAGTGTGACTTTATTGCCGGATGTGATGGTTTTCATGGCGTATCCAGACAGAGCATTCCGCGGGAAGTCATACGTGAATATACGAACATCTGGCCATTTGGCTGGCTGGGATTACTTTCCGATACGCCCCCGATCAACTCTGAACTGATTTACGCGCATCATGAGCGTGGATTTGTGTTGTGTAGTCAGCGCTCACTAACAAGAAGCCGCTATTACTTACAGGTACCGTTAAGCGAGCAGGTGGATAAATGGAGCGATGAGCGCTTCTGGAATGAGCTAAAACAGCGTTTGCCTGTCGAGCTTTCAGCGAAGTTAGTGACGGGTCACTCACTTGAGAAGAGTATTGCCCCATTACGTAGCTATGTTGTGGAGCCGATGCAGTACGGCAAACTTTTTCTGCTGGGGGATGCTGCGCATATTGTGCCGCCGACCGGCGCTAAAGGGCTCAATCTTGCCGCCTCTGATGTGAATTATCTGTGGCGTATCCTGACACAATACTATCAGCACGGGCGCGCCGATCTACTGGCTGTTTATTCACAGCTGGCGCTGAATCGCGTCTGGAAAGGAGAACGCTTCAGCTGGTTTATGACGCATTTATTGCATGATTTTCAGGAGAAAAGCGATTTTGACAGAAAAATGCAGGAAGCCGACCGTCACTATTATCTGGAGTCGACGGCTGGACTGATGACCATTGCGGAAAACTATGTAGGCCTGGCGTATGAAAAGGTAGACTGAGGCGTGTTATGCAGTCAGAGAAAATGATCCCCGTTTTTAAATTGTATGGCGAACAGGAAGGGTGGCCGACGCCCGATCTGCTGCACTGTGAATCTATTCATCAGCGCAGCAGTCTGTACGAGTGGCATATTCGGGTTCATCAGCACGCAGAACTGGTGCAACTTCTCTATCTGCATCGTGGGCAAGCTTCTATTGAGATTGAGGGGCAGACGACGGTTATGCGTGAGCCCTGTATCCAAATTGTCCCTGCGTTATCGGTACACGGTTTTCGTTTTTCACCGGGGACGCAAGGCTATGTGTTATCGCTGGCGTTGCCGCTGATTGACCGCCTGGAATCACAGTTTTTTCAACCGCTTTCTGTATTAACTACGCCGCAGTGTGTACCGGTTGCGCAGTCGCGTAGCCAAATCAGTTTGTTATTTTCCGCCCTGCAGCGAGAATACGATACTGATAATGAGGCGCGCGAAATGATGCTGTTCTCATTACTGGGCACTCTACTGGTTTGGCTGCGCAGACAAGATCTTACGAATGTGGTGCAAAAAGATAAGACAGAGCGTAAGCGTAGCGTGATGCGTCTTTTCGCTCGCCAGGTGGAAAGCCACTACCGCGAGCATATTTCACTGGTTGAATATGCTCGCAGAGTGGGGATATCGGTGAATGTACTTAATCAGTTATGCCGTGAATTTCATAATTGTAGTGCATTGGTTGTGCTACATCAGCGGCTCATGCTGGAGGCGAAACGAAGCCTGCAATATACCGGGATGACAATAAGCCAGGTCTCTGATTATTTGGGGTTTAGTGATGTTACCTACTTCTCACGTTTTTTTAAAAGACATGCGGATATGTCGCCTAAAACATATCGTGAAATTATTAAACGAAGCTAAACTTTGTGCGTCGCTTTTATATGATCATTTAGTTAATTTAGATTAATATTTATATGTGATTTTTTTTGATACGGTTATCTTGCTTTATCCTGTGCAGCGCTGTAATGTAATTATAGCTATACTGATAAAGAAATTAAAGGGTAAATAATTCGTGCCGTCTATTGTTTTTCCTATTTCATTTCGTCAGGTATATATATTTATTAGTATAGGAATAAGGTAAACGGGAAGGATGGCCCGTGAATATGGAGGAAATATGTTGCCTGGATGCTGCAAAAATGGAATTGTTATTAGTAAAATACCTGTCATGCAGGCAGGACTAAAAGGTGTAATGCAGAGTCATTTCTCTGATTATGAATTAACATCTTTTTCTTCTGTAGAAGAACTCACTTTATTGCAACTTCGTCGTTCTGAATTAGTCATCGCTGATCTCACTGGGGATTGCCATCAGCCTCATCTCGTCTGTGAACAGTTCTATCGGTTAATTTCACAGTATCGCGACATTCATTGGGTGTTCCTTGTTTCTCGCGCCTACTATGCGCAGGCCGTGGAGCTACTGATGGGGCCTGCCAGCACGTTGTTGTCTGATATTGAGCCTATAGAGAGCCTGATTAGCACTATTCGCTTTGGTCACACCCGCTCGGAACGAATTAGTAAGGCGCTGTTGTCTCCGGTTCTACTCGATGAGCCTCAGGATCCTGGTATCCGTTCGATTATTTTGACGATCTCTGAGCGTAAGGTTTTGCGTTTATTGGGAAAAGGATGGGGGATTAACCAGATTGCGGCATTACTCAAGAAGAGTAATAAGACAATCAGCGCCCAAAAGAATAGCGCTATGCGTCGCCTGTCGATACATAGCAATGCTGAGATGTATGCCTGGATAAACAGTTCTCAAGGAGCAAGAGAGTTGAATTTACCTTCAGCCTATGGAGATGCCACGGAATGGAAAACAGAAACAGTAAGAGAAATGTCGCACTCTTAGAAAAATGTGTAATGAGCAGCGTGGGTATTCAGAGTTTATTTCATACCATGCCCAATAGCCCTTATCAGCTGCATATTTTTTCTACGCAAACGGCCTTTAAAAAAGCGATGCTGACAACATCATTTTCAACGGTTATTTTTTCACTCTCCACCATAAGAAAAGAGCGCAGAGTAGGACTGGCCTTTCTGACGGAAATGGCAACTGACTGGCCGCGTATGCGGCGACTGGTCATTGCAGATGATGATGTAGAAGCACGTTTAATTAACTCGCTATCGCCTTCACATCTTGATGGCGTGCTCAGTAAGACCACGCCGTTGGAAGCGCTGCAGGAAGAGTTATTTTCAGCATTAAGCAATACCCGTCGTGTAACAGAAAGCTCGGATAATCTGTGGTTTCTTAATCTGAATCGCATATTAAGCCCCACAGAGCGTGAAATACTGCGTTTTATGTCTAATGGGTATTCTATGCCCCAGATAGCCGTTCAACTGGAACGCAACATCAAGACAATTCGGGCACATAAGTTTAATGTGATGTCTAAACTGGGTGTCAGTAATGACGCCGGACTGCTGGATGCCGCAGATATCTTGCTTTACATGCGTGGCGGGGAACCCCTTCCTGCATTACATTCCGTATAGCGAGTGGGTCATACCAGCATAAAGGTTTGTCTACTGACAAACATCGACCCATTCCGCTGACGTCAATTTTGCCATTCGCTCTGGCGCTATTCGTATAGCACTATATGTAGCGCCAGCGGCGGGCAATACTTCAACATAGTTCTTCAGGGAAACATCGCAATAGACCGGAAGTGGTGTTTCTAAACCAAACGGACAGACGCCGCCAACGGGATGGCCTGTGGCGTTGACAACTTCATCACTGCTGAGCATGCGAGCTTTGGCTCCGAAGACCTCTTTGAGCTTCTTATTATCCAGACGAGCATCGCCTCTGGCGACAATCAGAATAACGTTACCCTTTACCTTAAGCGAAAGCGTCTTCGCAATTTGTCCTGGCGCCACGTTGTGTGCCTTTGCCGCCAACTCTACCGTGGCCGTACTTTGATTTAACTCGATGATTTCAATATCGGGGGCATGTTCGGCCAGAAATTGCCGTACGGATTGCAGACTCATTCATTTCTCCTGACATCATACCGTTCTTCGGAAAATTGCGTGCGTAATTTGTCATACGTCTGATGTTCCTGTAAATATTTTAATATAACAAACCCGCAACACGGAGGATTTTTCGATCCTCTTCACAATCACAGAAACCGGTTACGGTAACCGGTTGCAGTTACGGAGCAGAGGGATTAATACTGAGTTTGTCATCTCCTCTGTATCACATAAAAAGAGTCACTTATGAAATCTACTAACCATGCAGTCTTTAATGTGATTTTCCGGTTTGTTGAAAACTACGTCAGTCCGGTTGCCGGGAGAATCTCGTCCCAGCGCCATGTCATGGCTATCCGTGATGGTTTTATTTCGGCAATGCCATTTATGATCGTTGGATCGTTTCTGCTGGTTTTTGCCTATCCGCCGTTTTCGCCCGATACAACCTGGGGGTTCGCCCGCGCCTGGCTGGATTTAGCAAAACAGTTTGAAGGTCAGATCCTCACCCCTTTTGATATGACGATGGGGATCATGTCTGTCTATATCTGCGCGGCTATCGCTTATAACCTGGGTAAACATTACGTTAAGTCGTATCAGTTGGATCCGTTTATGTGTGCGATGCTTTCCATTATGGCTTTCTTACTGGTTGCCGCGCCCAAAACTAAAGGGACAATGCCGGTTGATAGCCTGGGAGGTACCGGGATTTTTACCGCGATTCTGGTGGCAATTTACTGCGTTGAGATGATGCGCTTTCTGAAGGCCCATAACATCGGTATTCGTCTGCCCGATCAGGTGCCGCCAATGATCAAAAACTCTTTTGATCTGCTGATCCCGGTCCTGGTGGTGGTGTTAACGCTGTATCCACTAAGCCTGGTGATCCAGTCGCAGTTCGACATGCTGATACCGCAGGCGATTATGGCCATCTTTAAGCCGCTGGTTTCTGCTGCCGATTCGCTTCCGGCTATCCTGCTGGCGGTGTTAATTGGGCATCTGCTCTGGTTTGCAGGGATCCACGGCGCGGCAATTGTCTCCGGAATGCTGCAAATGTTCTGGCTGACTAACCTTGGCATGAACCAGAGCGCGCTGGCGCAGGGGGCGCCATTGCCGCATATTTTTATGGAAGCTTTCTGGACTTTCTTCATCGTTGTTGGCGGCTCCGGGGCGACGATGGGGCTGGTTATTTGCTACCTGCGCAGTCGTTCCGTTCATCTGCGATCTATTGGCCGTCTGAGCGTTGTACCCAGCATCTTCAATATTAATGAACCGGTGATTTTCGGGACACCCATTGTCATGAATCCGGTGTTCTTTATTCCGTTTTTACTGGCGCCAATGGTTAACGCTGTGCTGGCATGGGCGGCGATGAAGCTGGATTTGATTGGTCGCGTGATATCCGTTGTTCCCTGGACCGCACCGGCACCGGTTGGGGCGGCGTGGGCGCTGGGTTGGGATTATCGTGCGGCAATTCTGGTGGTGCTGTTGGCGTTGGTTTCCGCGATTATCTATTTCCCGTTCTTCAAGGTCTATGAGAAGCAACTCCTGGCGCAGGAGGCTGAAGAGACCCGGCATGAAGAAGACGAAAGCGAACAGATTGCGTTATAAGATGGACCAGGGCGCTGCGGCTCCCTGGTTATTTCAGCGTGCAGTCACCGCACTGTTGCACATCCGGCAGGCGGTAGCGCTGGCAGCAGGTTCGACGTACCAGCAGGCCTTCACGCGGCACAACGGTGCGCCAGAGCGGATTATCCGCACCGTTTGAGAGTTGTTTTTCAAAGAAACAGCCGTGGCGTAAGGTGTTCAATAACTCCTCACCCAGCAGTGGCTTCATTTCCGTCAGATACCAGTGGATCAGATATCCGGTATTGCTCCAGATGAGCCTGGCGTTAATTTCTCCGGTGGCTTCCAGTGCTTCAACCACCGGAACTAACGCCTGGGTGACCAGCGTTTCCATACGTGCCTGAGGTGATTGCGCAGTCGCCAGGCTATCCTCGTGGACGTCAATCCAGAAGCAGGCGGCACGACCCGTTTCATGAAACTCCACATGGATGTGCTCTGGTGAGACATCAATT
This sequence comes from Citrobacter amalonaticus, assembly GCF_002918555.1. Classification (GTDB taxonomy): domain Bacteria; phylum Pseudomonadota; class Gammaproteobacteria; order Enterobacterales; family Enterobacteriaceae; genus Citrobacter_C; species Citrobacter_C amalonaticus_A. The sequence goes on along the minus strand of NZ_PQMB01000004.1, from coordinate 278,359 downwards.
GCCGTTTCCTGTGTAAGCAGGGCGAGCATCAGCGGCGGCACCATCAGTCCGATATACCATTGCGCCCAGAGGGAGAGCAGCGGTTTATTTTCGCGCGGCAGCGTGGGCTGGTTACGATAAATATGGTCTGACCAGACCGCCAACAGAGAGGTTCGCGTTGCGGGGCTGGACCACTGCGCGAGTGTCATTGCATCATGAGGGGCTGGTTCATCCAGACGGATGAAATCAAGTAGATGTTCGCGGGTTTGGGCTATCGTTGCACGCACGGCTTCGGCCAGCCCAGGGACCTTCGGCTGGAGATGTGAACGCCAGATGACATTTTCAATGATCGATGCGGAACGGTATGGCATAACCTGGATAGAAATCTAAATGATAATGATTTCCAATCCTAGCGATAGCCATAATCGATAGCAAGATCTTTGTTGTCAGCTTATGCAGCGTCCCGCGATTGAACCGTCAGACGACACAAGGGTCGCCGCTGACCAGAATGTGGTTGCGTCCCAGATTTTTGGCTTCATACAGCGCTTTATCTGCTTTCCTTATCGCTTCTTCCACGTTGCAATCTCTCAATGGTGCAATGCCGATACTGATCGTCACGTTAGTTGCAACGCTTTCATTGAACCTGTGCGGAATTTTCAGATCGTAGACGTTTTGACGAATATGTTCAGCCGCGGTACGTGCTTGTTGTGGATCGCTGGCGGTTAACAACACCATGAATTCTTCGCCACCGAAGCGGACGACAACGTCGCGGGAACGGACGGCGTCGCGAATGGCGGCTGAGACGCGGATCAGCGCCTGGTCGCCCATCGTATGCCCGTAGTGATCGTTATAGGCCTTGAAGTGATCGATATCCAGCAGCAGCACATAGTGTTCCTGATTATCCAGCGCCTGTAGCGTATCCAGCTTATTTTGCAGCCCACGGCGATTGTACAAGCCTGTTAAAGGATCGAGCATACTCAGACCATTCAGCGTTTCTTTTTCGGCAAGCAGTTTAAACATCAGCTGTTGAGCGAAATCATCATAGCGTTTCTGGATAAGATGCTGGATGGCGATCCCCGTCATAGGCAGCGCCATTAAGTAGATGACGCGCAGCCCGTGCTCGCTGCCGTTAAGCCACAGGCACACCAGTACCGAGGGTAACGAATGGAGCGTGAACGCGATGATATTATTAGCAAAAGCGATTGAGCCAATAAACAGTACGCTGAGTAATGCAATCAGTAAAAAGGAATAATCATCATGATTAATTGCGTTATATTTCAGCGCAATATGTCCGGCCCATAAAAGTCCAAATATCGTGGATGTCAGTGGAATATTGATTCTTTTATTCGCATATTTTCCGTGCCATGCCAGCAGTAATGCGCTAATGGCGAAGATCGCGATGCCCGGTGGGGAAACGGCTTTGACCTGATAAACAGGAAACGCCAGCGCAAACAGCGCCGAAACGGCGTTGAGAAACAAAAACAGGCGTAAAGAAAGCTGATATTTCTTTGTGCGTAATGTGTGCCAGGTTTGTACTGTCATATCGGAATATCGTTATTTATCTATCTATTACACTGTACAGGCTGCCAAAATGAAAAATAACGGGCGAGAAGAAAGCTCGCTTAACGAGTGGGTTTGTCATGTTTGTGAATTAAACGCTGAACAATTTATCACCTTGTAGAATTCATGTCATCAATTGTTAATTAAAACTCATGTAAGTGACATCGATGCTTTGCTGACAAATGAGAAAATATATCATATGATATTGGTTATCATTATCGGTTTAAGAGGTGAAACCATGTTGCAGCGGGCGCTGGGTAGTGGTTGGGGAGTGTTACTGCCGGGGATTCTGATTGCCGGACTGGCATTTGCCGATCTGTCTCTTGAAGCATGGAAAGCGATGATTATATCAGGATTATTACTGACTCCGCTGATGCTTTATCACAAGCATCTCAGACACTTCGTTCTGCTGCCATCGTGCCTGGCGCTGATTAGCGGAATTGTTTTGATGATGATGAACTGGAATCAGAGCTGAAAATAAGAGAAGAGAATCAAGAAGTTAGCAAGATAATTGGTGCGAGGGGGGGGACTTGAACCCCCACGTCCGTAAGGACACTAACACCTGAAGCTAGCGCGTCTACCAATTCCGCCACCTTCGCACAGTCATCTTACTTTTTTGATATTGCCTCGTTGGTGCGAGGGGGGGGACTTGAACCCCCACGTCCGTAAGAACACTAACACCTGAAGCTAGCGCGTCTACCAATTCCGCCACCTTCGCCCAGTGCGAGCAATATCAACGTGGTTTTGGTGCGAGGGGGGGGACTTGAACCCCCACGTCCGTAAGGACACTAACACCTGAAGCTAGCGCGTCTACCAATTCCGCCACCTTCGCATACCATCGACTCTAAAAAGAATCACTACCACGGAGGCGCATTCTAGTTGTTTTCAGCTTTTCGTCAATAGTTAATTGCGTGGGCGGGTTCAATTGCTGGAAAAATGGACGTCATCCGGCAATGTGCAAAACCTTACCGGATGGCGGTGGAGAGACTTGCTCTGGCCTGTGAGTCTTATTTTTTCGCCTGGCGCGTCATGACCGTGCGATAAACTTTAAAACGTCCCGTCTGGGCGATAACGTCGTGAAAACCAAACGTTTCATCCAGCACTTTCGGGTAGGGTAAAAAGGCGTTGGCTACAATACGCAGTTCACCACCGCTATTGAGATGACGCACGGCACCGCGAATCAGCGCTTGCGCGGCATCAAGGCTGGTCTGAACGCCATCGTGGAACGGCGGGTTTGATATAATCATATCGAAACGCCCCTTCACCTCAGAGAAAACGTTGCTGGCAAAGACTTCACCTTCAATACCGTTTGCTGCAAGCGTGGCGCGGCTGGCTTCAACGGCTGCCGCACTGACATCACACAGCGTCAGGCGGACCTTAGGTGAGTGGCCGGCAAGCGCGACGGAAAGCACGCCAGCGCCGCAGCCGACGTCCAGTACCTTGCCTTTCGTGTGCGGCGTCAGGGTGGAAAGCAGCAGTTGACTACCCACATCCAGACCATCGCGGCTGAATACGCCCGGAAGGGTTTTCACGGTCAGGCCATCCGCGTGGTATTCACCCCAGAATTTTTCGGCGTCAAAAATCGGTTGTTTTTCAAGGCGACCATGATACAGCCCGCAGCGACGTGCGCTGTCGATTTTGTTCAGCGGCGCATATTCCGCCAGCATCTGCTCAGCGCTACGCACGCCGCTACGGTTTTCGCCGACGACAAAAATATCGGTGCCCACTGGCAGCAGCGAGAGAATGTTCATCAGCTGAAACTGTGCTTCCGGCTTATTTTTGGGCCAGTAGTAGATCAGCGTGTCACTGTCGGCCACATCTTCGGCCTGGGCTATCAGGCTAAAGCGCGCGTTATCCCCCATCTGACTGCTCAAAACCTGCCAGTGGTGGAGTTGTTGTGTATGTACGCGGCTGGCGGCGCTCTCTAAGCGCGCGGGCAGGTTATCCTGCAAATCTCCGGCAAACAGAATACGGCTTTGTTCGAAATCATCACTGTGGCGCAGCAAGACTTCACTTGCCGGGGTAAAAGCAGACATGGAATGCTCCTCAAATTATGCAAGGGGCGATTATATACACAAAATCATTCAAGCTGAATCAAGGCGGCAAGCGGGCGCGTCCTGGCAGCAGAGATAACGATGTGATCAGGGGCGGGAACGTGGGCAACGCCGGGTCAGCCTGGAGGATGATGTGTATCGTTGTTTGATGGCGCAGATTCGACAAATTTGCTATATTTGCGCCCCTGACCGACAGGAGCGATTCGCTATGACAACCCGACGAGACTGGCAGTTACAACAGCTGGGCATTACCCAGTGGTCGCTGCGTCGCCCCGGCGCGTTACAGGGGGAGATCGCGATTTCCATTCCTGCGCACGTTCGTCTGGTGATGGTTGCTCAGGAATTACCGGCCCTGACCGAGCCGCTGGTCAACGATATTTTACGCGCATTAACCATCAGCCCTGACCAGGTTCTACAGGTGACGCCAGATCGCGTCGCGATGTTGCCAGAGGGGAGCCGCTGTAACAGCTGGCGGCTGGGAACGGACGAGACGCTGCAACTGAAAGGCGCACAGGTTTCGACACCTGCGTATAACGAATTACTGACAAGCCCTGTGGCACGTGCCGCACTATGGCAACAAATCTGCGCATATGAACACGATTTCTTCCCTCAGCCCGACTGATTTACCTGCCGCATTTCAGATTGAAAAGCGCGCCCATGCGTTTCCATGGAGTGAACAAACATTTTCCAGCAATCAGGGCGAACGTTACCTCAACTATCAGCTGACGGTAGGCGGGAAAATGGCCGCATTCGCCATTACGCAGGTCGTACTGGATGAAGCTACGCTGTTCAATATTGCCGTCGATCCCGATTTTCAGCGCCGCGGGTTGGGAAGGGCGCTGCTGGAGCATGTGATCGATGAACTGGAAAAACGCGGCGTCCTGACGCTGTGGCTGGAAGTACGCGCCTCTAACGTTGCCGCCATCGCACTGTACGAAAGCTTAGGCTTTAACGAGGCAACGGTTCGCCGCAATTATTATCCGACCGCCGACGGTCGCGAAGACGCCATCATAATGGCATTGCCAATCAGTATGTAAGACAAGGTGGAATGATGAAGTGGGACTGGATTTTCTTTGATGCCGACGAAACGCTGTTTACATTTGACTCGTTTACCGGCTTACAGCGGATGTTTCTCGACTACAGCATTACCTTTACCGCTGAAGATTTTCAGGACTACCAGGCCGTGAATAAACCGCTATGGGTGGATTATCAGAACGGCGCCATTACTTCGTTACAGCTGCAACATGCCCGTTTTCAGAGCTGGGCCGAACGCCTGGACGTTGCGCCAGGCCAGCTCAACGATGCCTTTATTAATGCTATGGCGGAGATCTGCTCCCCGTTACCTGGGGCGGTTTCGTTGCTTAACGCTATTCGCGGTAAGAGCAAAATCGGCATCATTACTAACGGCTTTACCGCGTTACAGCAAATCCGCCTGGAGCGTACCGGTCTGCGTGACTATTTTGACCTGCTGGTGATTTCCGAGCAGGTTGGCGTCGCGAAGCCGGATCCGCAAATCTTTGATTATGCCTTGGCGCAGGCGGGTAACCCTGACCGTTCGCGGGTATTAATGGTGGGGGATACCGCCGAATCGGATATTAAGGGGGGGATTAACGCCGGACTCTCCACCTGCTGGCTGAATGTCCATCATCGGGCACAACCTGAAGGCATTGAACCCACCTGGACCGTAACGTCATTAAGCGAACTGGAGCAGCTCCTGTGTAAACACTGATTGCCTCCCCCCCGTTGATGGGTAAAATAGCCGCAATTTTTCGTATTCAACATGCGCGGTGTCATGCCGTGCCTTATCAAGAAGATTGAATTATGACGTTGTCTCCTTATTTGCAGGAGGTGGCCAAGCGCCGCACTTTTGCCATTATTTCTCACCCGGATGCCGGTAAAACGACGATTACTGAGAAAGTTCTGCTGTTCGGACAGGCGATTCAGACTGCCGGAACGGTAAAAGGCCGTGGCTCCAGCCAGCATGCGAAATCTGACTGGATGGAGATGGAAAAGCAGCGTGGTATCTCTATCACTACCTCGGTAATGCAGTTTCCGTATCACAACTGCCTGGTTAACCTGCTGGATACCCCAGGGCACGAAGACTTCTCGGAAGATACCTATCGTACCCTGACGGCGGTGGACTGCTGCCTGATGGTTATCGACGCCGCGAAGGGGGTAGAGGACCGGACCCGTAAGCTGATGGAAGTAACCCGTCTGCGCGACACGCCGATCCTGACCTTTATGAACAAACTTGACCGCGATATCCGCGATCCCATGGAACTGCTGGATGAGGTTGAGAACGAGCTGAAAATCGGCTGTGCGCCGATCACCTGGCCGATTGGCTGCGGCAAGCTCTTCAAGGGCGTCTATCACCTTTATAAAGATGAGACCTACCTGTATCAGACTGGTCTTGGTCATAAGATTCAGGAAGTACGCATTGTTAAAGGTCTGAATAACCCGGATCTCGACGCTGCGGTGGGCGAAGACCTGGCGCAGCAGCTGCGTGATGAACTGGAGCTGGTGCAGGGCGCATCGAACGAATTTGATAAAGAGCTGTTCCTGGCGGGGGAAATCACACCGGTCTTCTTTGGTACCGCGCTCGGTAACTTTGGCGTTGACCATATGCTCGACGGTCTGGTTGAGTGGGCGCCAGCGCCGATGCCGCGCAAAACCGATACCCGTACCGTGGAAGCGGCAGAAGAGAAGTTCACTGGTTTCGTCTTTAAGATTCAGGCGAACATGGATCCGAAACACCGCGACCGCGTGGCCTTTATGCGTGTCGTTTCTGGTAAGTACGAAAAAGGCATGAAAATGCGCCAGGTGCGTATTGGCAAAGATGTGGTGATCTCCGATGCGCTGACCTTTATGGCCGGAGACCGCTCGCACGTGGAAGAAGCGTATCCGGGCGATATTCTGGGTCTGCACAACCACGGCACCATTCAGATCGGCGATACCTTTACCCAGGGCGAAATGATGAAGTTCACTGGTATTCCGAACTTCGCGCCGGAGCTGTTCCGCCGCATTCGTCTGAAAGATCCGCTAAAGCAGAAACAGCTGCTGAAAGGGTTGGTCCAGCTCTCTGAGGAAGGCGCAGTCCAGGTGTTCCGTCCGATTGCCAACAACGATTTGATTGTTGGTGCGGTGGGTGTCCTGCAGTTCGACGTGGTGGTTGCTCGTCTGAAGAGTGAATACAACGTCGAAGCGATTTATGAATCCGTCAACGTGGCCACTGCCCGCTGGGTGGAATGCGCTGACGTGAAGAAATTCGAAGAGTTTAAGCGTAAGAATGAAGTTCAACTGGCGCTTGATGGCGGTGACAACCTCACTTATATCGCGCCAACCATGGTTAACCTCAACCTGACGCAAGAACGTTATCCTGACGTGCAGTTCCGCAAAACTCGCGAACACTAATCGTCCCTCCAGGGCGCAGCAACCGCTGCGCCCTGTCACTTTCCCTGCCTTTTTAGCCGCTTACGGAATGTTCTTAAATCCCTCATTTTTTCTTATGACCGCCTGTTTTTTGTTCGATTCGGCGAGCGATTTCAAAATTGTGATCTATATTTAACAAAGTGATGACATAAACACCGGCTTTAAATGCTGTTCAATGCGTGAATTTAAGCGGTTGTGGCTGGTGTTTATTGTTATCGCAATATTAATAACTGACTCAGGACGCTTTATGGCAATGTTTCTTCATAACCATTACTGAATGTGATGACTGCCATTGACTTCTGAGCTGGGAGATATTTTTCCCTATTCAGCAATGCAACCAGCGTGTTGCCTGAGCTCAAATTATGAGCAAATTATACAGGAACAAATCGATGACTATGACAAGACTGAAGATTTCTAAAACTCTGCTCGCCGTGATGTTGACCTCTGCTGTGGCTACTGGTTCTGCATTTGCAGAAAACACCACAACGGATAAAGCGCACTCCGGTGCTGAAACCGCAGGGCAGAAAGTCGATAGCTCTATGAATAAAGTCGGTAACTTCATGGATGACAGCACCATCACGGCGAAAGTAAAGGCCGCGCTGGTGGATAACGAAAATATTAAGAGCACCGATATCTCTGTTAAAACCGATCAAAAAGTTGTGACGCTGAGTGGTTTTGTCGAAAGCCAGGCTCAGGCCGAAGAAGCAGTGAAAGTAGCGAAAGGTATTGAGGGCGTCACCTCGGTAAGCGACAAACTCCATGTTCGCGACAATAAAGAAAGTTCTGTGAAAGGGTATGCCGGTGATACGGCGACAACCAGTGAAATCAAAGCGAAATTGCTGGCAGATGACATTGTCCCATCTCGTAAAGTGAAAGTTGAAACGACCGATGGCGTCGTTCAGCTCTCCGGTACCGTCGATTCTCAGGCGCAAATTGAACGCGCTGAAAGCATCGCCAAAGCTGTTGATGGCGTGAAAAGCGTCAAAAACGATCTGAAAGCTAAGTAATTCGTTGTAATTCGTCCTCCTGACATTTGTCGGGAGGCGGAATGTGCACCACACTAAAAATATCGCTAATGAGTTGCCTGAGCACTCATAGCAAGCGGTCGACATTAACTATGGTAAAGGAGAGGCTTATGTTTCGTTGGGGCATTATATTTCTGGTTATCGCGTTAATTGCCGCTGCTCTGGGATTTGGTGGACTGGCAGGTACCGCTGCATGGGCAGCAAAAATTGTCTTCGTTGTAGGGATTATCCTGTTCCTGGTAAGCCTGTTTACCGGTCGTAAACGACCCTGATACGTCATCTGTAAAGTAAAGTTGCAACTAAGCCAGTCCAGTGGACTGGCTTTTACTGTTTTAGCCGTCAGTAAATTGCGTTACTTTGTCCTCTAAAAAAATGAAAACAGGAAGGCAGAGGTGGGCCAACGAATACCCGTCACACTCGGTAATATTGCGCCGTTATCGCTGAGCAAATTCAAACCCGGTCGTATGGCGCTGGTGTGTGAGGGCGGAGGACAACGCGGGATCTTCACCGCCGGTGTGCTTGATGAATTTATGCGCGCGCAGTTCAACCCGTTTGAACTCTACTATGGCACCTCCGCAGGGGCGCAGAATCTTTCTGCCTACCTGTGCAACCAGCCAGGCTACGGCCGCAAAGTCATTATGCGCTATACCACCAGGCGTGAGTTTTTCGATCCGGTACGATTTGTGCGCGGCGGTAATCTTATCGATCTCGATTGGTTGACAGAATCGACAGCCGGGCAGATGCCGCTGGCAATGGACACCGCTGAGCGCCTGTTTCAGACGGGAAAATCTTTCTACATGTGCGCCTGCCGGGGGGATGATTATACGCCGGGCTATTTCTCACCCACGAAGCAAAACTGGCTCGATGTCATTCGCGCTTCCAGCGCAATTCCTGGGTTTTATCGTTCCGGCGTAGCGCTGGATGGCGTCAATTATCTGGATGGCGGCATCAGCGATGCTATTCCGGTTCGCGAGGCGGCAAGGCAGGGAGCGAAAACGTTGGTAGTGATCCGTACCGTTCCGTCACAAATGTACTACACCCCGCAATGGTTCAAGCGTATGGAACGCTGGCTGGGTGAAAGCAGCCTGCAACCGCTGGTTAATCTGGTGCAGCATCATGAAGCCAGCTATAGCGAAATTCAGCGGTTTATCGAAAAGCCGCCGGGCAAGCTGCGGATCTTTGAAATTTATCCGCCGAAGCCGTTGGTGAGCATGGCATTGGGCAGCCGCATTCCGGCGCTGCGTGAGGATTACAAAACCGGGCGTTTATGCGGTCGGTATTTCCTGGCGACCGTCGGCAAACTGTTGGCAGAAAAACCGCCACTTTCTCGCCATTTGCCGCAAATCGTGACCCCTGCACCGGTGGTGATCCCTCCGGCACCGGTGGCCAACGATGCGCATGTAACAACAGTGAATGACGCGCCCCAGGCGAACGACACCACTTTTGATAGTGAGGATTTGGCGTGAGCATTCGCTTTATCGACACACACTGTCATTTTGATTTTCCGCCGTTTACCGGGGACGAGGCTGACAGTCTCAGACGTGCGGCTGAGGCGGGCGTCGAAAAAATCATTATACCGGCGACAGAGGCGGCACATTTTGGGCGCGTGCTGGCACTGGCCGAACAATTTCCGCCTCTGTTTGCCGCGCTGGGGCTGCATCCAATAGTGATTGAACGCCATCAACGCGACAGTCTGGAGCGGCTGCAACAGGCATTGGAAAAGGGGGCGGGCAAAGTCGTGGCGGTCGGTGAGATAGGTCTCGATCTGTATCGGGATGATCCACAGTTTGAACGGCAGGAGTCGTTATTCGCGTTGCAGCTTAACCTGGCAAAACGCTACGATCTGCCGGTGATCCTCCACTCGCGGCGTACTCACGATAAGCTGGCGATGCATCTTAAGCGTCAGGATCTGCCGCGAACGGGGGTGGTGCATGGCTTCTCCGGTAGCTTGCAGCAAGCGGAGAGGTTTGTGCAGTTGGGGTATAAAATTGGTGTGGGCGGCACGATTACTTATCCGCGCGCCAGTAAAACGCGTGACGTGATGGCGCAACTGCCTCTGGAGGCGCTGCTGCTGGAAACCGACGCGCCGGATATGCCGCTGAATGGTTTTCAGGGGCAGCCGAACCGTCCGGAGCAGGCAGCCAGGGTGTTTTCGGTGTTATGTGAGCTGCGTCCGGAACCGGCTGACGTGATAGCCGAAGCGCTGTACCGCAATACGATGGCATTGTTCAATCTGCACACCTCATCCTTCACGTTGCCGCGTTGTTAGCGGTCCTGATACATCTGGAATTATTTTGTGTATTCAGCCGCTAAAGATACAGCGCCGGGAAGATCAGTTTATCCACGCCACGTTCCCGTAATGCTTCTGCCAGCTGCTCCACATCCTTCGGCGTGGCGCTCGGCCATTCACGGGCTTCACCGTAAACACCATGAGCATGGAAGGCATTTAGGCGTACCGGTACGTCGTCAAGTTGCCTGATAAATGCCGCCAGCGGAGCGATATGCTGCAAATAATCAACCTGACCGGGGATCACCAGCAGACGTAGTTCCGCCAGTTTTCCCTGTTCTGCCAGTAGAGTAATGCTGCGCTTGATCGGCGCATTATCCCGCCCGGTGAGCCGCCTGTGACACGCGCTGTCCCAGGCTTTGAGATCCAGCATCACGCCGTCGCAAAGCGGCAGCAGTTTTTCCCAGCCGGTTTCGCTGAGCAGACCGTTGCTGTCCACCAGGCAGCTTAACGATTGCAGCTGTGGGTTGGCCTTAATGGCAGTGAACAGCGCGACAATAAACGGCAACTGTGTTGTCGCCTCGCCGCCGCTGACGGTAATACCTTCAATAAATAGCGATGCTTTGCGGATATGACACAGCACATCGTCGACGCTCATGGTTTGCGCCATCGGCGTTGCATGATGCGGACACATCTGCAGGCAGGTGTCGCACTGCTCGCAGATATCTGCCCGCCACACAACGTTGCCCGCACTGAGGCTCAGCGCCTGATGCGGGCACTGTGGAACACACTCCCCGCAATCGTTGCAACGTCCCATTGTCCAGGGGTTGTGGCAATTTTTACAGCGAAGGTTGCATCCCTGCAAAAACAGAGCCAGGCGACTGCCTGGCCCGTCCACGCAGGAGAAGGGAATAATTTTACTTACCGAAGCGCATCTGCTGTTCATGGCTAATCACGCGGGCCTGCCGTTCCAGAATATGGGTATTACGCGCGGCTTCTTCCCCAAGCCAGGTGGTATTAGTGCGGGATCCTTCAGCGCGATACTTTTCCAGATCGGACAGGCGCACCATATAACCCGTGACGCGCACCAGATCGTTGCCACTGACGTTGGCGGTGAACTCGCGCATTCCCGCCCTGAAGGCACCGAGGCAGAGCTGTACCAACGCCTGTGGGTTACGTTTGATCGTCTCATCCAGCGTCAGAATATCGCTGATCCCGGAATGGTAATACGCATGGTGCGGCGCGACGGTTTGCAGATGGGTGATCGGATCCGGTTCATCGCCGTACGGTAAACGTGCGCCAGGCGTGATACCGATATCAGAGCTGATGCCGGACTGAGCATGCAGCATCGCGCGCTGTTTCCAGCCATATTTTACCGGTGTATTTTCGACAAATTCGGCAAGCCGGGCGCTGATGCGATAACCCAGATCGTTGGCCGTTTCCTCTTTCCCGTAACGGGCATTCATCCCCGTCTTTTCGCACAGCAGGTTTACCGCTTCCGCCAGGCCGTACATACCAAACATCGGCACAAAACGTTGCGGATCGATCAACCCTTCCTGTACCAGGAAGCTATTCTCAAAGAATTGTGATTTTTCATAGAGGAATTCACATCGCGCATTGATGATGGCGATCTGCTGCTGGCAATAGTGCGGCAGGGTCCGGCTAAAGAAGTCATCGACAGACTCGCTGCGCTCTGCGATGGCTTTCAGATTAAGCCGTACCAGCGTACTGCCGCCGCCGGCAAGCGGCAGAGAGTTGTAACAACTGACGACGCCATAGTGACCTTTTGTGAAAATTTTATCATTAACCGGGCCATTGGAAATGTGCGGTTTGCTGCATTCACAGATATTTTTAGCAACCTCCAGCAGCAGATCGTCCGGTGTGATATCGGGATCATAGATAAACGTCAGGTTAGGTGCTACCTGCTTTAGCTCAGCATCGGCGCGCAAAATGGCGCGGGTAATGGGGGTGTCCGCTGGGCCAATATTGGCATGCATAAAAGCATCTGGCAGCGTTCTGTCAAGATAACGCCAGAAACGTTTTATTCGGATATCGATCGCTTCTTGTGTTAGAATTCTAACATATGGTTGCAGCAGCGTATCAAGCTGGCCGAGATAAACCGGCATCGAGGTAACGGACGGAACATGGTGGTACAGGATGGTCAGTAAGGACAAGGCATCATCAAGATCCTGTGCGCCTTCCAGCTCCAGCCAGGCCGAACCGTTTGCCAGGAAACACGCGTAATCAGGGAGAACGTAGCGCGGTTTGAACGGCGCGTGACCTTCGAACATATCGCAGATAACACCGTCATCCAGCGCGCGGCGGGCTTCGGCAGGCAGCTGCGGATAAGGCAGGTTGTTCTCGGCCTCCAGTGCCAGAAAATGGCGTTTCTGCTCAGGGCTGAGTACCGGGCTGGTCACAATTTGCTGGCAACGTTGTTGCAGCGCTGTTTCGCTTGAAGTAGGCATCTGCGTTTCCTTTTTATGCCGAAGATGAGGCGTCATTGTAGAAAGTTGCCGCAGTGGCACCTTTGATCCTGATCCGCTTGCGAACAGAAGAATAGCGGGGCGAAGGTTAATTGTTTGAAGTTGATCTCATTACAGTAATGCAAATTTGTACGAAGTTTTCATTAACTGTGATGTATATCGAAGTGTAATGGCGAGCGAATGTTAGAATACTAACAGACTCGCAAGGTGAAATTTTATACGGCAACGCCGTTGGAGATTGAAATGACTGATTTAAAAGCAAGCAGCCTGCGTGCACTGAAACTGATGGATCTGACGACTCTGAACGACGACGACACCAATGAAAAAGTGATCGCGTTGTGCCATCAGGCGAAAACCCCGGTTGGTAACACCGCCGCAATCTGCATTTATCCGCGTTTTATCCCGATTGCGCGTAAGACTCTGCAAGCGCAGGGAACCCCGGATATCCGCATTGCAACCGTGACTAACTTCCCGCACGGTAATGATGACATCGATATCGCGCTGGCGGAAACCCGCGCGGCGATTGCTTACGGAGCGGACGAAGTTGACGTGGTATTCCCGTACCGCGCGCTGATTGCCGGTAACGAACAGGTTGGTTTTGATTTAGTGAAAGCCTGTAAAGACGCATGCGCCGCGGCAAACGTCCTGCTTAAAGTGATCATCGAAACCGGTGAGCTGAAAGAAGAAGCGCTTATTCGTAAAGCCTCTGAAATTTCCATTAAAGCCGGTGCGGATTTCATTAAAACCTCTACCGGCAAAGTTCCGGTGAACGCGACCCCGGAAAGCGCCCGTATCATGATGGAAGTGATCCGCGATATGGGTGTGGAAAAGACCGTCGGTTTTAAACCGGCTGGTGGCGTACGTACCGCAGAAGATGCACAGCAGTTCCTCGCCATTGCGGATGGGCTGTTTGGCGCTGACTGGGCGGACTCCCGTCATTATCGCTTTGGCGCATCCAGCCTGCTGGCAAGCCTGTTGAAGGCTCTGGGCCACGGCGACGGTAAGAGCGCAAGCAGCTACTAATTACTCGTCATACTTCAAGCTGCAGGTGCGCTGGCGGCACTCTCACCCCAGTCACTTACTTGTGTAAGCTCCTGGGGGCGTTCCCTTGCCGCCTTCCTGCAACTCGAATTATCTGGAGTAATATTTTTCGCGGCGGGTTAACCGCCGCATTTAACCTTGATCTCAGGGGGTTACCGTGTTTCTCGCACAAGAAATTATTCGTAAAAAACGTGATGGTCATGCGTTGAGCGACGAAGAGATTCGTTTCTTTATCAATGGTATTCGTGATAACACGATCTCCGAAGGGCAGATTGCCGCCCTGGCGATGACCATTTTCTTCCACGATATGACGATGCCGGAACGCGTTTCGTTGACCATGGCGATGCGGGATTCAGGTACCGTTCTGGACTGGAAGAGTCTGAATCTGAACGGCCCGATTGTGGATAAGCACTCCACCGGCGGGGTGGGCGACGTTACGTCGCTGATGCTTGGCCCCATGGTGGCAGCATGCGGCGGCTACGTGCCGATGATCTCCGGTCGCGGCCTCGGTCATACCGGCGGTACGCTCGACAAACTGGAAGCGATTCCGGGGTTTGACATCTTCCCGGACGACAACCGCTTCCGCGAAATTATTAAAGACGTGGGTGTGGCGATTATTGGGCAGACCAGCTCGCTCGCACCGGCGGACAAACGTTTTTACGCGACCCGCGACATTACCGCGACTGTGGACTCCATTCCGCTGATTACCGGCTCTATTCTGGCGAAAAAACTGGCGGAAGGGCTGGATGCGCTGGTGATGGACGTGAAGGTAGGCAGTGGCGCCTTTATGCCCACCTATGAGCTATCTGAAGCCCTGGCCGAAGCGATTGTCGGCGTGGCAAACGGCGCAGGCGTTCGCACGACCGCCCTGCTGACCGACATGAACCAGGTGCTGGCTTCCAGTGCGGGCAACGCCGTAGAAGTGCGCGAAGCCGTGCAGTTCCTGACTGGCGAGTACCGCAATCCACGTCTGTTTGACGTCACCATGGCACTGTGCGTTGAGATGCTGATCTCCGGTCAGCTTGCTAAAGATGATGCTGAGGCGCGCGCGAAACTGCAAGCGGTGCTGGATAACGGTAAAGCAGCGGAAATCTTTGGTCGCATGGTTGCAGCGCAGAAAGGGCCGACCGATTTCGTGGAAAATTACGCGAACTATCTGCCGACGGCGATGCTCAGCAAGGCCGTATATGCCGATACCGAAGGGTTCGTCAGCGCGATGGACACCCGTGCGCTGGGCATGGCGGTGGTCTCGATGGGGGGCGGTCGTCGCCAGGCATCGGACACCATTGATTACAGCGTCGGCTTTACCGATATGGCGCGTCTGGGCGACAGCGTTGACGGGCAGCGTCCGCTGGCAGTGATCCACGCCAAAGACGAGGCCAGCTGGCAGGAAGCGGCGAAAGCCGTCAAAGCGGCAATGATCCTTGACGATAAGGCGCCAGAAAGCACACCAACGGTCTATCGTCGTATTACCGAATAGTTATATACTGATCTGATCGATTTTTTATGAAGCACTAAGTACGGAGAAGATATGAAACGTGCATTTATTATGGTGCTGGACTCATTCGGCATCGGCGCGACTGAAGACGCGGATCGTTTTGGCGATGTAGGCTCTGACACCATGGGCCATATCGCAGAAGCCTGTGCGAAAGGTGAAGCGGACAATGGTCGTAAAGGCCCTCTGAATTTGCCGAACCTGACCCGACTGGGCCTTGTGAAAGCGCATGAAGGTTCTACCGGTAAAATTGCGGCGGGTATGGATGGCAATGCGGAAGTGATTGGTGCGTATGCGTGGGCACACGAACTCTCTTCCGGTAAAGATACGCCGTCAGGTCACTGGGAAATCGCGGGTGTTCCGGTTCTGTTTGACTGGGGCTACTTCAGCGACCATGAAAACAGCTTCCCGCAGGAGCTGCTGGATAAGCTGGTGAAACGCGCCAACCTGCCGGGTTACCTCGGTAACTGCCACTCTTCCGGTACCGTCATTCTGGATCAGCTTGGCGAAGAGCATATGAAAACCGGCAAACCGATTTTCTATACCTCCGCTGACTCTGTGTTCCAGATTGCCTGCCATGAAGAGACTTTTGGCCTCGATAAGCTTTACGAGCTGTGTGAAATTGCCCGTGAAGAGCTGACCGAAGGCGGCTATAACATTGGTCGTGTTATCGCGCGTCCGTTTATCGGCGATAAAGCCGGTAACTTCCAGCGTACCGGTAACCGTCATGACCTCGCCGTTGAACCACCGGCCCCGACCGTTCTGCAAAAGCTGGTGGACGAGAAACATGGCCAGGTGGTTTCCGTTGGTAAGATTGCGGATATCTACGCCAACTGCGGCATCACCAAAAAAGTGAAAGCTACCGGTCTGGATGCGCTGTTCGATGCCACCATTAAAGAGATGCAAGAAGCGGGTGATGAGACGATTGTCTTCACCAACTTCGTGGACTTCGACTCCTCCTGGGGCCACCGTCGCGATATCGCCGGTTATGCTGCGGGTCTGGAACTGTTCGACCGACGTCTACCGGAGCTGATGGAACGGGTGGGTGAAGATGACATCCTGATCCTCACTGCTGACCACGGCTGCGATCCAAGCTGGACCGGTACCGACCACACCCGCGAACACATTCCGGTGCTGATTTACGGCCCGAAAGTGAAACCCGGTTCGTTGGGTCACCGTGAAACCTTCGCGGATATCGGCCAGACGCTGGCTACTTACTTCGGCACATCGCCAATGGAATACGGCAAAAACATGCTGTGATACCCGTCGTCTTTCGCGCTCCAGGGACGCTGGCTTCATTCGCTGATCCCGGTCACATCGTTAATCTGTGTGACCGGGGACTCCCGAATTCGCCGCCTTCCCACAACGCGAAATCCATAGGGTATTTTCACTATTTGATAAGGAACTGAATATGGCTACCCCACATATTAACGCTGAACTGGGTGATTTCGCTGATGTTGTGCTGATGCCGGGCGATCCGCTGCGTGCAAAGCACATTGCTGAGACTTTCCTCGAAGATGTCCGTGAGGTTAATAACGTTCGCGGCATGTTAGGCTTCACCGGTACCTACAAAGGTCGTAAGATCTCCGTAATGGGTCATGGGATGGGTATCCCGTCCTGCTCCATTTACACCAAAGAACTGATCACTGATTTCGGCGTGAAGAAAATCATTCGCGTTGGCTCCTGCGGCGCAGTGCGTATGGACGTGAAGCTGCGTGATGTCGTGATTGGCATGGGTGCCTGCACCGACTCCAAAGTTAACCGTATCCGTTTTAAAGATCATGACTTTGCTGCTATCGCTGATTTCGGCATGGTGCGTAACGCGGTTGACGCGGCGAAAGCGCTGGGCGTTGACGCGCGCGTGGGCAACCTGTTCTCTGCGGATCTGTTCTACTCTCCGGACGGCGAAATGTTCGACGTGATGGAAAAATACGGCATTCTGGGCGTGGAAATGGAAGCGGCGGGTATCTACGGCGTGGCGGCTGAGTTTGGTGCGAAAGCGCTGACTATCTGCACCGTGTCCGACCATATTCGTACGCACGAGCAGACCACTGCCGCCGAGCGCCAGACCACCTTCAACGACATGATCAAAATCGCGCTGGAATCTGTTCTGCTGGGCGATAAAGAGTAAGTTGTTTTGTGCCGGGTGGCAGTGATGCCTTACCCGGCCTGAGGATCCTCAGGCCCGCCGGACATCGCCAGCGGGCTTTTTATTAGCGTATCGCGCCGGCAATCCATGCAGAAACTTCCCGCAGCTCTTTTTCCTGTTCCGGGAAATCGGCCAGCAGCGCCTCGCACTCCTGCTGCAACCGATCTGCGCGATACAGGCACCCTTGCAAACGACCCGCCAGTGCTTCCAGCGGTGCGGGATTGAGGCTGTCGGTAAAGACCTGTGTACGGGTGATATGACCTTTTTCCACGTCGAAATGCAGCTCAACGCCGCCCCAGGTGAAACGCTCGTCCAGAAGATGCGAGAAAGCAGGCGCCTGACCGAAATTCCACTCCCAGCTGCTTTGACGGGCAAAGGTTTCGGCGAAGTTCGGCAGATCTGGCGTTTTATCCGGTGAGATCACTTCGGCTTCGACGCGCTCGCCGTAGTGGGCAAAGAAGGCTTCCGTCACCGCATGACAGACCTGTTCATGGGTAATGCCCGGCAACAGTTCTGTCAGGTTTGCCACCCGCGAACGTACTGAGGTAATTCCCTTCGCGGCGAGTTTCTTTTTATCCGGGTTCAGATAGTTTGCCAGGCGGCTGAGATCGGCATTGAGCAACAGCGTGCCGTGATGGAATCCGCGATCTTTAGTTTCGCGGTAGGCTGAACCGGAAACTTTCCGATCGCCTTTATCGGTCTTCACCACCAGGTCGTTACGTCCGGACGCATCCGCCGTGACACCCAGCGAATTCAGGGCGTTGAGCACGATAGATGTTGAGATGGTTTTATCGTATTCCGGTTTCCCCGCCATAAAGGTAAAGCAGGTGTTGCCGAGATCGTGAAACACCGCGCCACCGCCGCTGCTGCGGCGCGCAAGGCGGACGTTATCCTCTTCCATGCGCCGGGTATTACACTCTTTCCATGGGTTTTGCGCACGTCCAATGACTACCGTGTCGGCATTGCGCCACAGAAACAGAACGCGCTGGGTGGCGGGCATCTGGCGAAAAATACACTCCTCAACCGCCAGGTTAAACCAGGGATCATAAGAGTCAGAGATAAGCAGGCGAAGTGTCGACATAGCGGTTTTCCTTTCCTGTAGTAAATTAGTCTTTTTTTTCGCTCTCTTCCTCTTCCGGCACCGGTTTGCTGGCGGTCAGCAGGAAGGGTGATTGTTGCCAGCGGGTACGTTTCCCCTGTAGCAGGGTACGGGTTAGCACCACGCCAATGGCTAAAGCCAAAAGCAACATCAGGCGAAGAATATTGGTGGTATTATCAACCTGCCTGGCCTCGGTCGCTAAGGTATGGGTATCGAGCGTCAGGCGCAGATAACCCAGCGGACCGTTTTTCCCCTGGATGGGTTCCACAATCTGCTGGTTGAAGTAGCTGCCCGCTTTTTTACCATCCAGCGCCAGGCGGTCGCGGACATTGACGCTCTCACCCGCGCGGGCAATCAGATCGCCCTGTTCGTCGTAAACACCGGCATCCAGAATACGGCTACTTTCCGTCAATTGGGTGATGACCCCTTTGATACGCTTTTCATCGGGTGTTTCGGTATGCATTAGCGGCGCGATGTTCAGCGTCACCTGGTGCGCCAGCGTGCGTGCCAGTTCTTCAAGCTGCGGGTTGCGCTGTCGTTGATGGTTCTGACTAAACCAGGAGGCGCCCTGCATCAGTGCGACAAGCAGTGCCAGACAGAACAATACAATTACTGCACGATGAAGCCGGAATTTGAGTTTTGCGCGAGCCATATTCCACCTGCTGAAAATTTGAGGCTTAATGTTGCCAGAAGCGCTGGTTACAGGGTAGCCTCATGCGTTATTTTCCCTGGATGATTCCCGGCCCGAACGATTTTACAGGAGCTTTAATGCCTAACATTACCTGGTGCGACCTGCCTGAAGATGTCTCTTTATGGCCCGGTTTGCCCCTTTCATTAAGTGGTGACGAGGTGATGCCTCTGGATTACCACGCTGGTCGTAGCGGCTGGCTACTGTATGGTCGTGGGCTGGATAAACAGCGCCTGACGCAGTACCAGAGCAAACTGGGGGCAGCAATGGTGATTGTGGCGGCCTGGTGTGTTGAGGACTATCAGGTGATTCGCCTGGCAGGCTCCCTGACGCCGCGGGCAACTAAACTGGCCCATGATGCGCAGCTGGATGTTGCGCCGCTGGGAAAAATTCCGCATCTGCGCACCCCAGGTCTGCTGGTGATGGATATGGACTCCACGGCGATTCAGATTGAGTGTATTGATGAAATCGCCAAACTGGCTGGTACCGGTGAAAGGGTAGCGGAAGTGACTGAGCGCGCGATGCGCGGCGAACTCGATTTTACCGCCAGCCTGCGCAGCCGCGTGGCGACGCTGAAGGGCGCAGATGCCAGTATCCTGCATCAGGTTCGCGACAATCTGCCGCTGATGCCGGGGCTGACGCAGCTGGTGCTGAAGCTGGAAACGCTCGGCTGGAAGGTGGCGATTGCCTCCGGCGGCTTCACTTTCTTTGCGGAGTATCTGCGTGACAAGCTGCGTCTGACCACGGCGGTGGCCAATGAACTGGAGATCATGGACGGTAAGTTTACCGGCAACGTCATTGGCGACATCGTTGACGCCCGCTATAAGGCGAACACGTTAACCCGGCTGGCGCAGGAGTATGAAATCCCGATGACGCAAACCGTGGCGATTGGCGATGGCGCCAACGACCTGCCGATGATCAAGACGGCGGGACTGGGCATTGCTTATCATGCGAAACCAAAAGTGAATGAAAAGACGGAGATTACTATCCGTCACGCTGACCTGATGGGGGTGTTCTGCATCCTCTCCGGCAGCATGAATCAGAAATAAAGAGGTAAACCGTGGCAAAAGCTCCAAAACGCGCCTTTGTTTGTAATGAATGCGGGGCCGATTATCCACGCTGGCAGGGGCAATGTAGCGCCTGTCATGCCTGGAACACCATCACCGAGGTGCGCCTTGCCGCATCGCCGACGGTGGCGCGTAACGAGCGGCTCAGTGGCTATGCGGGAAGTTCTGGCGTCGCAAAGGTGCAGAAACTGTCTGACATCAGTCTTGAGGAACTGCCGCGTTTTTCCACCGGCTTTAAAGAGTTTGACCGCGTGCTGGGCGGCGGCGTCGTGCCCGGCAGCGCCATCCTGATCGGCGGTAATCCCGGTGCGGGGAAATCAACGCTGCTGCTACAGACGCTCTGTATGCTCGCCGGGCAGATGAAAACCCTGTACGTCACCGGGGAAGAGTCGTTGCAGCAGGTCGCGATGCGCGCACACCGGCTCGGTCTGCCGACGGGGAATCTGAATATGCTGTCAGAAACCAGCATCGAACAGATCTGCCTGATTGCGGAAGAAGAGCAGCCGAAATTAATGGTGATCGATTCTATTCAGGTGATGCACATGGCGGATGTCCAGTCTTCACCGGGGAGCGTGGCGCAGGTGCGTGAAACGGCGGCTTATCTGACACGCTTTGCCAAAACGCGCGGGGTGGCCATCGTGATGGTCGGTCACGTCACCAAAGACGGCTCGCTGGCGGGACCAAAGGTGCTTGAACACTGTATCGACTGTTCGGTCATGCTTGATGGCGATGCCGATTCCCGATTCCGTACCCTGCGTAGCCATAAAAACCGTTTCGGTGCCGTGAACGAGCTGGGCGTCTTTGCAATGACCGAGCAGGGACTGCGTGAAGTGAGCAACCCTTCGGCTATCTTTTTAAGCCGCGGCGATGAGATGACTCCCGGCAGCTCGGTGATGGTGGTCTGGGAAGGTACCCGCCCACTGTTGGTTGAGATTCAGGCGTTAGTCGATCACTCAATGATGGCAAACCCGCGTCGTGTTGCCGTGGGGCTGGAACAGAACCGTCTGGCGATTCTGCTAGCGGTATTGCACCGGCACGGTGGTCTGCAGATGGCCGATCAGGACGTATTCGTCAACGTGGTCGGCGGCGTTAAGGTCACCGAAACCAGTGCGGATCTCGCGCTGCTGCTGGCGATGGTCTCCAGCCTGCGCGACAGGCCGCTACCGCAGGATCTGGTTGTGTTTGGTGAGGTGGGGCTGGCGGGAGAGATCCGTCCGGTGCCCAGCGGGCAGGAGCGTATTTCTGAGGCGGCCAAACACGGCTTCCGTCGGGCGATAGTGCCAGCCGCCAACGTGCCGAAAAAGCCGCCAGAAGGAATGCAGGTTTTTGGTGTTAAAAAGCTCGCGGATGCGTTAAGCGTCTTTGACGACTTATAATTAAATACCCGTCGTCTTTCTGGCGGCAGGTGTGTTGGCTGCGTTCGTTCGCCCGAATCACTGAGTTTACTCAGCTCATCGGGATTCACGCGCTTGCCGCCTTCCTGCCATCAGCAATCCATAGGGTATTTTCTTCAGTGGGTAGGCCTGATTAGCGAAGCGCCATCAGGTAAGAAACCGCGCTTTATTCGCAGGAGAATCTTGTGTCAGCATTTGACTATCTTAAAACCGCTATTCGCCAGAAAGGCTGTACCCTGCAACAGGTGGCGGATGCCAGCGGCATGACCAAGGGGTATCTGAGCCAGCTTCTGAACGCCAAAATTAAAAGCCCCAGCGCGCAAAAGCTGGAGGCGCTGCACCGCTTTCTGGGGCTGGAATTCCCTCGTCAGCAGAAAAACGTGGGCGTTGTGTTTGGTAAGTTTTATCCGCTACATACAGGGCATATCTACCTGATTCAGCGCGCCTGTAGCCAGGTGGATGAACTGCACATCATTATGGGGTACGACGATACACGTGACCGCGCTTTGTTTGACGACAGCGCCATGTCCCAGCAGCCGACCGTCCCGGATCGTCTGCGCTGGTTACTGCAGACCTTTAAATACCAGAAAAACATCCGTATTCATGCCTTCAATGAAGAAGGGATGGAGCCGTATCCGCACGGCTGGGACGTGTGGAGTAACGGTATCAAAGCGTTTATGGAAGAGAAGGGAATTCAGCCTGACTGGATCTACACCTCGGAAGAAACCGATGCTCCGCAGTTCCTCGAACATCTCGGTATTGAAACGGTGCTGGTCGATCCAAAGCGGACCTTTATGAACATCAGCGGGGCGCAGATCCGTGAAAACCCGTTCCGCTATTGGGAGTATATCCCGACGGAGGTGAAGCCCTTCTTTGTGCGTACCGTGGCGATCCTCGGCGGTGAGTCGAGTGGAAAATCGACGCTGGTAAATAAGCTCGCCAATATCTTCAATACCACCAGCGCGTGGGAATATGGGCGCGACTATGTCTTTTCGCATCTGGGCGGCGATGAGATGGCGTTACAGTATTCCGACTACGACAAGATCGCGCTGGGTCATGCGCAGTACATTGATTTTGCCGTGAAATATGCCAATAAAGTGGCATTTATTGATACCGACTTCGTGACGACTCAGGCCTTTTGCAAAAAGTATGAAGGGCGGGAACATCCGTTTGTTCAGGCGCTGATCGATGAGTATCGTTTTGATCTGGTGATCCTGCTGGAAAATAATACGCCATGGATCGCCGACGGCCTGCGGAGTCTGGGAAGCTCGGTCGATCGTAAAGAGTTCCAGACCCTGCTGGTGGAGATGCTCAAAGAGAACAATATCGAATTCGTCCATGTAGAGGAAGACAACTACGATGGCCGCTTCCTGCGCTGTGTGGAGCTGGTGAAAGAGATGATGGGCGAGCAGGGATGAGCCGCGCCGCCGAATGAACAGTATGTTTAAGCAGCTACAGGATATGGCGCTCTTTGCGCTGGTGGCGGAGAGCGGTAGCTTTACGGCGGCGGCGCTTAAAGCGGGTTTGCCGAAGTCGAGCGTCAGCCAGCGTATCAGTCTGCTTGAACAGCAGGTGGGGATTCGCCTGATTAACCGCACGACCCGTAAACTGAACCTGACCTTCGCCGGTGAGCACTATCTGGTCCACTGCCGTGAAATTCTTGCTGCCAGTGAACGCGCTGAATATGCTATCCAGCGATTACGGGATAACCCCAGTGGACGCCTGCGTATTACCTGCCCGGCGGGGATTGGTGCGACGCTGCTGGCCCGGATGAACGCGCAGTTTCAACTGCGTTATCCTGATGTGTCGCTGGACGTGTGTATCTCTGACGACGTACTGGATCTGGTAGAAAGCGGTTTTGACGTGGCCTTGCGCACCGGTAAACCCCAGGACTCCTCGTTGATTGGCCGCATGATTGGCCACTGTCCGCGCTATCTGTTGGCTGCTCCGGATTACCTTGCCCGCTTTCCACCGCTGACGCATCCGCGACAGCTGGTGGAGCATCGTTGCATCGCTCATAAGGCGTGGCCGGAGTGGATATTACAACGGGAAAGCGAGGACTACCGTCATCAACCGGATAACGCGCATCTGACTGATAACCTGGTGTATGCGCGCGAGGCGGCGATGGCCGGTGCCGGAATTACGCTTTTGCCCGCGTTTTTACTGGAAGACAAGATTAAACGCGGCGTGCTGGAACAGGTGCTGCCGGAATGGACGGTAGAAGGCAACGATCTCTATTTGGCTTATCCCAGCCGCAAGCTGAATTCACCCGCGCTGATGAGCTATATCGAGTTTGCCATCCAGTTTGATGAAGTGAAACACTTCTACGTGGGATAAAAAAACGGCCTTCGGAAGAAGGCCGCTGTCATTACTTCGTTATACGCTTGTACTTGATGCGCTTTGGCTCCAGCGCGTCAGCGCCCAGCGTGCGTTTCTTGTACTCTTCATATTCGGTAAAGTTACCTTCGAAGAACTCGACTTTCCCTTCATCCTGGTAGTCCAGAATGTGAGTCGCGATACGGTCGAGGAACCAGCGGTCGTGCGAGATAACCATCGCGCAGCCCGGGAACTCCAGCAGGGCGTTTTCCAGCGCGCGCAGGGTTTCGATATCCAGGTCGTTGGTCGGTTCATCGAGCAGCAGCATGTTACCGCCAACCTGCAGCAGCTTCGCCAGGTGCAGACGACCGCGCTCACCGCCGGACAGCTCGCCCACGCGTTTGCCCTGATCAACCCCTTTGAAGTTAAAGCGGCCAACGTAGGCGCGGCTTGGCATTTCGGTGTTGCCGATCTTCATGATATCCAGCCCGCCGGAAACCTCTTCCCACACGGTTTTGCTGTTGTCCATCGCATCACGGAACTGGTCAACGGAGGCCAGCTTCACGGTTTCACCCAACGTGATGGTGCCGCTGTCCGGCTGTTCCTGACCAGACATCATGCGGAACAGAGTCGATTTACCCGCGCCGTTCGGACCGATGATGCCGACGATGGCGCCTTTCGGGACGGAGAAGCTGAGATCGTCGATCAGAACGCGATCGCCATAGGATTTGCGCAGGTTACTGACCTCAACGACCTTGTCGCCCAGACGCGGTCCAGGTGGGATGAACAGTTCGTTGGTTTCATTACGTTTCTGGTATTCGGTGCTGTTAAGCTCTTCAAAGCGTGCCAGACGGGCTTTGCCTTTCGACTGACGGCCTTTTGCACCCTGACGAACCCACTCCAGCTCTTTCTCAATGGATTTACGGCGAGCCGCTTCCTGAGATGCTTCCTGCGCAAGGCGCTGATCTTTCTGCTCCAGCCAGGAGGAGTAGTTGCCTTCCCACGGAATACCTTCACCGCGGTCAAGTTCGAGGATCCAACCCGCAACGTTATCGAGGAAGTAACGGTCGTGGGTGATTGCCACCACGGTACCCTCGAAGTCGTGCAGGAAGCGTTCCAGCCAGGCCACGGATTCTGCATCCAGGTGGTTGGTCGGTTCGTCGAGCAGCAGCATGTCTGGTTTTTCCAGCAGCAGACGGCACAGGGCCACGCGGCGACGTTCACCACCGGACAGGTTTGCGATTTTCGCATCCCAGTCTGGCAGACGCAGGGCATCCGCCGCGCGCTCCAGCTGCACGTTCAGGTTATGCCCGTCGTGTGCCTGGATTATCTCTTCAAACTTGCCCTGTTGCGCGGCCAGCTTATCGAAGTCTGCATCCGGTTCCGCGTACTTCGCGTACACTTCATCCAGACCTTTCAGGGCGTTAACCACTTCGGCCACCGCTTCTTCAACAGATTCGCGGACGGTTTGCTCTGGGTTGAGCTGAGGTTCCTGCGGCAGGTAGCCAATCTTGATGCCAGGCTGCGGACGGGCCTCACCCTCAATGTCGGTATCAATGCCCGCCATAATGCGTAGCAGGGTAGACTTACCGGCGCCGTTCAGACCCAGAACGCCGATTTTTGCGCCGGGGAAAAAACTCAGCGAGATGTTTTTCAAAATATGACGTTTCGGCGGAACCACTTTGCCGACACGATGCATGGTATAAACGAATTGAGCCACGTTGGACTTCGCCTCTGTATATTTATTGTGATGAAAATGAGTTATCAAAGGCGAAGTGTAGCCTTTTTCCCTCCCTAATCCCAGCCAGCAGATCCCACTCGCAGCAAAAGTAAAAAAGTGTTCGCAACGTGGCGCAAATGCCCATGACTGGTTAGCATGAATGGATACGCGGCATGAAGCTGCACAGACGTATAACGATTTGAGGAAGAGCTTGTGGACAGAGCCAAACTATTTACCTGGCGTCTTATCGTCGCCAGCGTGTGCCTGCTGACGGTAAGTCAGGCAGCACGAGCCGACTCTCTGGAGGAGCAGCGCAACCGCTATGCACAAATTAAACAGGCCTGGGATAAGCGGCAAATGGATGTCGTTGAACAGATGATGCCGGGCCTGAAAGGTTACCCTTTATATCCCTACCTGGAATATCGCCAGATAACTGACGATCTGATGAACCAGCCAGCGGTCACTGTCACCAACTTTGTTCGCGCCAATCCAACGTTACCTCCTGCTCGTACGTTACAGTCGCGCTTTGTCAATGAACTGGCGCGCCGTGAAGACTGGCGTGGATTATTGGCCTTTAGTCCGGAAAAACCGGGTACGACCGAAGCGCAATGTAACTATTACTATGCGAAGTGGAATACCGGACAAGCGGAAGAAGCCTGGCAGGGAGCAAAAGAGCTTTGGCTGACCGGGAAAAGCCAGCCCAATGCCTGTGACAAACTGTTCAGCGTCTGGCGTGCTTCCGGCACCCAGGATCCGCTGGCGTACCTGGAACGCATCCGCCTGGCGATGAAAGCGGGAAATACCGGACTGGTGACAGTGCTGGCCGGACAGATGCCAGCACAATACCAGACCATCGCCTCAGCGATTATTGCACTGGCGAACGACCCCAACAGCGTGATGACCTTCGCGCGTGGTACCGGAGCAACCGATTTTACCCGCCAGATGGCGGCAGTGGCTTTTGCCAGCGTTGCGCGTCAGGATGCGGAGAACGCGCGGCTGATGATTCCGTCACTGGTGCAGGCGCAGCAGCTGAACGAAGATCAAACCCAGGAGCTACGCGATATTGTCGCCTGGCGGTTGATGGGGAACGATGTTACCGATGAACAGGCAAAATGGCGCGACGATGCCATCATGCGCTCAAATTCCATCTCGCTTGTGGAGCGCCGCGTGCGAATGGCGCTGGGAACGGGCGATCGTCGTGGTCTGAACACCTGGCTGGCGCGTCTGCCGATGGAGGCCAAAGAGAAAGATGAATGGCGCTACTGGCAGGCGGATCTGCTGCTGGAGCGTGGGCGTGAGGCCGAAGCAAAAGAGATCCTGCATGCATTGATGCAGCAGCGCGGTTTCTATCCGATGGTGGCCGCCCAGCGTCTGGGTGAAGAGTATGTGCTGAAAATTGATAAAGCACCGGCTACCGTTGACAGTGCGCTGACCCAGGGACCTGAAATGGCACGGGTTCGCGAACTGATGTACTGGAATATGGATAACACAGCACGCAGCGAATGGGCGAACCTCGTCACCAGCCGGACGAAGTCAGAGCAGGTGCAGCTGGCGCGTTATGCGTTCAATAATCACTGGTGGGATCTGAGCGTGCAGGCGACGATCGCCGGTAAGTTGTGGGATCATCTGGAAGAACGTTTTCCACTGGCTTACAAGGATCTTTTTGAACAATACACCCGCGGCAAAGATATCCAACCAGCTTATGCAATGGCGATAGCGCGCCAGGAAAGCGCATGGAATCCGAAGGTAAAATCGCCGGTTGGCGCCAGCGGCCTGATGCAGATTATGCCGGGAACGGCGACGCATACGGTGAAGATGTTCTCCATTCCTGGCTACAGCAGCCCTGGCCAGTTACTGGATCCGGAAACCAATATCAATATCGGCACCAGCTATCTTCAGTACGTATATCAGCAATTTGGCAACAACCGCATCTTCTCTTCTGCGGCTTATAACGCCGGACCCGGACGCGTGAGAACGTGGTTAAGCAACAGCGCCGGGCGCATTGACGCCGTTGCGTTTGTCGAGAGCATACCGTTCTCTGAAACACGTGGCTATGTGAAGAATGTGCTGGCGTATGATGCCTATTATCGCTACTTCATGGGAGATACACCGAGCTTGATGAACGACACAGAATGGAAGCGTCGTTACTGATTAGCCGCGGTATGTTATGCTATCGTACTCATTAACGAGTACAGCAGGGGGCCGCACTGCGCTTCCCCCGTAACGATGGCGACAGATTATGACTCAGCAATCACCCTATTCAGCAGCGATGGCAGAACAGCGTCACCAGGAGTGGTTACGTTTTGTCGACCTGCTTAAACACGCTTACGATCAAGATTTACACCTGGCGTTACTGAATCTGATGATGACGGCGGATGAGCGCGAAGCGCTGGGAACGCGCGTGCGCATCGTTGAAGAGCTGTTACGCGGCGAGATGAGCCAGCGCGAGTTGAAAAACGAACTGGGGGCGGGAATTGCGACAATTACCCGCGGTTCAAACAGTCTGAAGTCCGCGCCGGTGGAGCTGCGTCATTGGCTGGAGCAGGTACTGCTGAAAAATGCCTGATGGCGCTGCGCTTATCTGGCCTGCAAATGACGCTGAGTCATAGACCAGGTAAGTCGAAGCCGCCATCTGGCACAACGTCATCAATAAACCGCATTATGGAACGGGCTGAGCGCCAGAATCACCGCCTGATGATAGACACTCGCACGGGTTAGCTTCCCGGCAGTAAACACCCCAATAGCTCCTTCTTTGCGCCCGATCTCATCGATACCGGTATATTGCGACATCACCGGACCAAGGGCTTCACCCCGGCGGACCTTTTCAAGAATAACCGCCGGTAGGGGCAGCGTGGCGGAACGCGCTTCCCCCCGCTGAGTGCCATCATCAATCACCACCCAACTGAACGTCGCGTCATCATCAATTCCTGCTTCAATGGCCACCCAGAAGTCGGCTTGAGGGCGCAAACGACGGGCGTTTTCTACGCGATTTCGTGCGCCAGTGCGCGTTTCATGACTTCCAAAGGGTTGTTCCGGCACGCCGCTCTCGACGGCAACGGACTCAATATGGCAGGATCCTTCGCCGAAGATCTCTTCAAATGCCTTTAGAATTGCCTGAATTTTGGCAGGATTGGTTGTTGCAGAGATAACCTGGTGCATAATTAAGCTCAGTTTAAAAAAATTCATCGCAGTATAACGGATAAAAAGCATGTTACAGGTATACCTTGTTCGCCACGGTGAAACGCAGTGGAACGCCGAGCGACGCATTCAAGGCCAGTCAGATAGTCCGCTGACCGCTAAAGGTGAGCAGCAAGCTATGCAGGTGGGGGAGCGCGCAAAAACGCTCGGTATCACTCATGTCATCAGCAGCGATTTAGGTCGTACCCGCCGCACCGCTGAGATCATCGCCCAGGCCTGCGGGTGTGATATCACCTTCGACGCGCGCCTGCGCGAGCTGGATATGGGGGTGCTGGAAAAGAGGCATATCGACTCCCTTACCGAAGAAGAAGAGGGGTGGCGTCGCCAGTTGGTTAACGGCACCGTTGATGGCCGTATTCCGGACGGCGAATCGATGCAGGAATTGAGCGATCGCGTCAATGCCGCGCTGGCTTCATGCCTGGCGTTGCCGCGGGGGAGCCGTCCACTGCTGGTAAGTCACGGTATTGCGCTGGGTTGCCTTGTGAGTACGATTCTGGGACTTCCGGCGTGGGCCGAACGTCGTCTTCGTCTGCGTAACTGCTCAATTTCACGCGTGGATTATCAGGAAAGCCTGTGGCTGGCGCCGGGATGGGTGGTTGAAACCGCAGGGGACGTATCGCATCTGGATGCCCCTGCGTTGGATGAGCTACAGCGTTAACGACGTACCGGGATCAGGAATTCGCAGCGCAGGTTTATAGGGCGGTCGCCCGCTTTGGTATCTTCCGCCGGGAAGTACCGCTCTATATCTTGTCCCTTACGGCGAGTCAGATTCAGCATCGGCATACAGGTGCCGTATACCGTCAGGATAAACTCCTGTACGCCGGTTCCCAGACCGTTATAGGTAAACATGATGTACTCCCCGCCCTGCAATACCACCGGGTGTCCTGACTGCACATAGCCGTCGGCCTGCTCCAGAGGTAGCGCGGTGGTGTAGAAAACTTCCTGCTCGTCATCTTTCTCAAGGCTGGGATGCGTTTCGTTAAGCCCGTACAGTACCGGCGGAATCGCAGGCGCCTTGCCGAGGAAGTCGTGCCAGAATTGAACGCGCATCTCGTGTCGGAAATCCGAGATTTGCTCCAGCGAGCAGGAATAACTCTGGGTAACGCCGATCAGTTGAGTCTCTTCCAGCGTCACAAACTTATGCTCAGGCATGGTGAACTCGCCCAAACGCAGAGGAGGGCGGATGCCAAAGGCGCTCCATTCGGGAGAGCGGCGGTACAACGCCGGCGTTTGGGTAAACTGTTTTTTAAAGGCGCGCGTAAAGGTCTGTTGAGAATCGAAGCGATATTGCAGGGCAATATCCAGAATCGGGCGCGCTGTCAGGCGTAACGCCACTGCGGATTTAGACAAACGACGCGCGCGAATGTATGAGCCAATGGCATGGCCTGTTACATCCTTAAACATTCGCTGTAAGTGCCACTTGGAATAACCCGCTTTCGCCGCCACATTGTCAAGCGACAGGGGCTGATCCAGGTGACCTTCCAGCCAGACTAAGAGGTCGCGAATAATGCCGGCCTGATCCATAAAATATCCTCATCCTTTCAACAACGAGCACCTGACATCAGGTAATCGGATAATAGCATTTTTTGTTGTTTTAGCATTCAGTGTTTTTTTTGCTCAGAAATGCTTTTTTTGCATTACAGGAGGCATAATTATTGTAATCCTGTGATCTCTAAACACTTTATTTTAGAATATCGAATAATTGCTCATGGCAACATTAAAGAATGGTAACAATATGAAATACAAGAGTTTAGTACTTTCCTCAATCCTGCTGATGTTGGGGCCGGTTGCGCATGCTGAACAGATCGGCTCTGTCGATACTGTATTTAAAATGCTGGGGCCCGATCATAAAATCGTGGTGGAAGCGTTTGACGATCCTGATGTTAAAAATGTGACCTGCTATGTCAGCCGGGCGAAGACTGGCGGCATTAAAGGTGGGCTGGGACTGGCGGAAGATACCTCCGACGCGGCTATCTCTTGTCAGCAGGTTGGGCCGGTGGAGCTGAGCGACAGAATCAAAAACGGCAAAGCGCAGGGGGAAGTCGTCTTTAAGAAACGAACCTCGCTGGTCTTTAAATCATTGCAGGTCGTGCGTTTCTACGACGCGAAACGCAACGCGCTGGCTTATCTGGCCTACTCCGACAAGTTCGTCGATGGATCGCCGAAAAACGCCATCAGCGCGGTGCCTATTATTCCATGGCGTCAATAACAGGGAAGCACTATGCAGCAGGTACTGGTCTGGCTGGTTGAGGATGAACAAGGGATTGCCGACACGCTGATCTACATGCTCCAGCAGGAAGGGTTTAGCGTTGAGGCGTTTGAGCGTGGGCTGCCCGCCCTCGAAAAAGCGCGCCACCGTCTTCCGGATGTGGCAATTCTGGATGTGGGATTGCCGGATATCAGCGGCTTTGAGCTGTGCCGACAATTGCTGGAACGCCATCCGGCCTTACCTGTTTTGTTTCTGACCGCCCGTAGCGATGAAGTCGATCGCCTGCTTGGCCTGGAAATTGGCGCTGATGACTACGTCGCCAAGCCTTTTTCACCTCGTGAAGTGTGCGCCAGAGTGCGCACCCTGCTGCGACGGGTGAAGAAGTTTTCTACGCCTTCATCCGTGGTTCGCACCGGTCATTTTGAACTTAATGAACCCGCGGCGCAGGTGAGCTGGTTTGGTACCCCGCTACAGTTGACGCGCTATGAGTTTTTATTGCTGAAAACGCTGCTGATGTCGCCTGGGCGCGTGTATTCCCGACAGCAGCTGATGGATATCGTCTGGGCCGATGCGCAGGAGACGTTTGACCGGACGGTGGATACGCATATTAAAACGCTGCGTGCCAAACTGCGCGCCATTAACGCTGAACTCTCGCCAATTAACACTCATCGCGGAATGGGATACAGCCTGAGGAGCGTCTGATGCGCATTGGTATGCGGCTGCTGCTCGGCTATTTCCTGATTGTCGCCGTCGCTGGCTGGTTTGTTTTGTCGATCTTTGTTCAGGAGATTAAACCGGGCGTTCGTCGCGCGACTGAAGGAACTCTGATTGATACCGCCACGCTGCTTGCGGCGCTCGCTCGCGATGATCTTCTCTCCGGTGACCCTGCCCACGGCCAGTTAGCGCGGGCGTTTCAGCAACTGCAAAATCGTCCCTTTCGCGCCAACATCAGTGGTATCAATAAAGTACGCAACGAATATCATGTTTACATGACGGATGCGCAGGGCAAGGTACTGTTTGATTCCGCTAACCAGTCCGTCGGGAAAGATTACTCTCGCTGGAACGATGTCTGGTTAACGCTGCGCGGGCAGTACGGCGCACGCAGTACGCCGCAGGATCCCGCCGATCCGGAAAGTTCGGTAATGTATGTGGCGGCTCCCATCCTGGACAGCGGGCGTATTATTGGCGTTTTAAGCGTTGGTAAACCGAATGCGGCAATGGCGCCGGTGATCAAGCGTAGCGAAAGACGAATCCTTTGGGCCAGCGCCGTGCTGCTGGGGATTGCGCTGGTGATTGGTGCGGGTATGGTCTGGTGGATCAACCGCTCTATTGCCCGGCTGGCGCGCTATGCGGACTCTGTTACTGAAAACAAACCGGTTCCTCTGCCGGAGTTAGGCAGCAGCGAATTGCGCAAGCTGGCGCAGGCGCTTGAAAGTATGCGTCTGAAGCTGGAAGGAAAGAACTACATTGAACAGTATGTGTACGCGTTGACCCATGAGCTGAAAAGCCCCCTGGCGGCGATTCGTGGTGCGGCGGAAATATTGCGTGAGGGACCTCCACCGGATATCGCGGCGCGCTTCACCGATAACATTTTGACGCAGAACGCGCGTATGCAGGTGCTGGTTGAAACCCTGCTTCGCCAGGCCAGGCTGGAAAATCGGCAGGATATTGATCTTAAGCCAGTCTCTGTTGATGCGTTGTTTGCACAAATCAGCGAGGCGCGCAGTGTTCAACTGGCGGCAAAAAATATCACGCTTAACGTAAGCCCGTCATCGCTCACCGTTGCCGCAGACTTTGCTCTGCTTGAGCAAGCCATAGGGAATTTGCTGGATAACGCCATCGACTTTACACCTGTTAGCGGAGAGATCGCGCTCAGCGCACAGTTGCTGGAAGATAAAGTGGCGTTGCAGGTTATCGATAATGGCAGCGGGATCCCCGACTTCGCGCTGTCGCGTATCTTTGAGCGCTTCTATTCGCTACCGCGTGAGAACGGACACAAAAGTAGTGGCCTTGGCCTGGCTTTTGTCAGCGAAGTTGCCCGGTTGCTCAAAGGGGAGGTCACGCTGTGTAATCGCCCGGAAGGGGGCGTACAGGCCACTCTGACGCTTCACCGTCACTTCACATAACTTCAAATTCTCCCCACATAGCCCTCTTACTCTGGCGTCATTGCAAAGGAGAAGGCTATGTTGAAATCCCCCCTGTTCTGGAAAATTATCACCTTAGGTGGTGCGATGTTGCTGCTGTTAATCCCATTGATGATGGTGCGGCAGATTATTGTGGAGCGTGCGGATTACCGCAGCGATGTTGAAGATGCTATTCGTCAGAGCACCAGCGGCCCGCAAAAGGTGGTGGGGCCGCTGATCGCGGTGCCAGTTACCGAACTGTATACCGTACTGGAAAATGATAAAGAGGTGCAGCGTAAGCGCAGTTTTATCCATTTCTGGCTGCCTGAGTCATTGATGGTTGAAGGTAATCAGAACGTTGAAGCGCGAAAAATTGGTATTTATCAAGGGCAGGTGTGGCACACGGATGTCGCGATGAAAGCGGAATTTGATGTAGCCAGGCTGAGTGAACTGGACAAGCCTGATATCACCCTGGGTAAACCGTTTATCGTCGTTGGCGTTGGTGATGCGCGAGGGATAGGTGTAGTCAAAGCG
Organism: Citrobacter amalonaticus; assembly: GCF_002918555.1. Taxonomy (GTDB): domain Bacteria; phylum Pseudomonadota; class Gammaproteobacteria; order Enterobacterales; family Enterobacteriaceae; genus Citrobacter_C; species Citrobacter_C amalonaticus_A. The sequence goes on along the minus strand of NZ_PQMB01000004.1, from coordinate 244,566 downwards.
CCACAGGTCAATGGAACGTCTCTCGCCGTAGAGCCGGGGACCGGTTTATCCGCAAGCGGAGAGGGGATCCATATTCCGCTTGCGGACAACCAGTGGACGAAGCGTAATCTGAGCCTGGCAATGTCGCTCAATCTCAGCGGAACGGGCAATTTTTCCGTGGTGCCTGTCGGGCGTAACAGTGAAATGACGCTGACCAGCAACTGGCCGCACCCCAGTTTTCTCGGTGATTTCCTCCCCGGCGTACGTGAAATCAGTGAATCCGGTTTTCAGGCGCAGTGGCAGAGCAGCTGGTTTGCTAATAACCTTGGCGACCGGTTTATTGACGCGCAGAAAGTCAACTGGCACAGCCTGCCCTCTTTCAGCGTTGCGGTGGCGACGCCAGCCGATCAGTATCAGCTGACGGACAGAGCGACGAAATATGCCATCTTGCTGATTGCGCTGACTTTTATGGCTTTCTTTGTTTTCGAGACGCTGACAGGCCAGCGACTGCACCCAATGCAGTATCTATTGGTTGGCTTATCGCTGGTGATGTTCTACCTGCTGCTGTTGGCGCTTTCAGAACATATTGGCTTCACTCTGGCGTGGATTACGGCAAGCCTGGTGGGGGCGTTAATGAACGGCGTCTATCTGCAGGCGGTGCTGAAAGGGTGGCGTAACAGCGTGCTGTTTACGCTGGCACTGTTGCTGCTGGATGGTGTGATGTGGGGGCTGCTGCGCTCGGAAGATAGCTCATTGCTTCTGGGGACGGGCGTTCTGCTGCTGGCGCTGGGCGGCGTGATGTTCCTGACGCGCAATCTGGACTGGTATGCGTTTTCCCGGACAAAACCAACATCGCAGCCAGCGGGTGAACCAGAGGATGACGCGCTCCGTTTGTGGAAGTGATCGGAAGTCATTGAGTGAATTGAGACAATAAAAAACGGCGCGAAGAGCGCCGTTTTTGTTTATGGAGGTAAAACCATTATTCCTGCAGATCGCCACAGAAACGGTAACCTTCGCCGTGGATAGTCGCGATGATTTCCGGGGTATCCGGCGTGGATTCGAAATGTTTACGAATACGACGAATGGTCACGTCAACCGTACGGTCATGCGGCTTCAGCTCGCGACCGGTCATTTTCTTCAGCAGCTCTGCGCGGGACTGGATCTTGCCCGGATTTTCGCAGAAGTGAAGCATGGCACGGAACTCGCTGCGCGGCAGTTTGTACTGCTCGCCATCAGGACCGATCAGAGAACGGCTGTTGATATCGAGTTCCCAACCGTTGAACTTGTAGCTTTCAACGCTACGGCGTTCTTCACTGACGGTACCCAGATTCATGGTACGGGACAGCAGGTTGCGTGCACGGATGGTCAATTCACGTGGGTTAAACGGTTTGGTGATGTAGTCGTCTGCCCCGATTTCGAGGCCGAGAATTTTGTCGACTTCGTTATCACGGCCAGTCAGGAACATCAGCGCAACGTTAGCCTGTTCACGCAGTTCACGCGCGAGCAGAAGACCGTTTTTCCCTGGCAGATTGATATCCATGATCACCAGGTTGATGTCATATTCAGAGAGGATCTGATGCATTTCCGCGCCATCTGTCGCTTCGAATACATCATAGCCTTCCGCTTCGAAAATACTTTTCAACGTGTTGCGTGTTACCAACTCGTCTTCAACGATAAGAATGTGCGGGGTCTGCATGTTTGCTACCTAAATTGCCAACTAAATCGAAACAGGAAGTACAAAAGTCCCTGACCTGCCTGATGCATGTCGCAAATTAACATGATCGGCGTAACATGACTAAAGTACGTAATTGCGTTCTTGATGCACTTTCCATCAACGTCAACAACATCATTAGCTTGGTCGTGGGTACTTTCCCTCTGGACCCGACAGTGTCAAAAACGGCTGTCATCCTAACCATTTTAACAGCAACATAACAGGCTAAGACATGCCGGACACCCAATAAAACTACGCTTCGTTGACATATATCAAGTTCAATTGTAGCACGTTAACAGTTTGATGAAATCATCGTATCTAAATGCTAGCTTTCGTCACAAAATTTCAATAATCCAACTAGTTGCAAGTGCTAACTAATAAACGTAATGAATCCAATGTGTGAGAACCATTTTAAATTAAATTACCCTAAATAAACAGAGGGATATGCAGTTTTTATTAACATTTTTCCTGTTAATTAACACATGAAATAGTTTAGCGTCTTTTATTGAATGTGGAATGCTTTTTCAGTGATTTTCGTTAAAATTTTGTAAATTCGCGCTGCGTAATATGTTGACGTTCGTCACATTATTGCCAGTGGGCCGATCAAAAAGAGGGGCAAAATGCGTCTGACAATTATCCTGGTGGCTCCCGCCAGAGCGGAAAATATTGGTGCTGCGGCACGGGCAATGAAGACCATGGGGTTCACGACTCTGCGCATTGTGGACAGCCTGGCCCATCTTGAACCCGCCACGCGCCGGGTGGCTCATGGCTCTGGCGATATTATTGAAAATATTGCTGTTTTTTCAACGCTGGCCGAAGCGCTGCACGATGTTGATTTTACCGTCGCGACGACTGCACGCAGTCGCGCTAAGTTTCATTACTACGCAACGCCCGCGGAATTGCTGCCGTTGTTAGAAGAAAAATCGGCGTGGATGAATCATGCGGCGTTAGTTTTTGGCCGTGAAGATTCCGGACTGACAAATGACGAGCTGGCGCTTGCGGATATTCTTACCGGGGTGCCGATGGTATCAGATTACCCTTCACTCAATCTGGGTCAGGCCGTCATGGTGTATTGCTATCAATTAGCAGGCTTAATGCAACAACCCATTAAGCCTGATAACACATCTGATGAATTTCAGTTACAGGCATTACGTGCACGGGTGATGTCGTTGCTCTCGTCGCTGGATGTTGCCGATGACGTCAAACTGGTGGATTGGTTACAGCAACGCCTGGGGGTATTAGAACAAAGGGACACGGCGATGTTGCACCGTTTGGTGCACGATGTTGAAAAAAAACTAACAAGATAAAAAGTTTAATTAGGTGGTTTTTTCAGAGATTAATTTTGGTTTCAAGGGGGCTGGACAGGTGGCATTGGTTGAAAGTAAATACGCCAGTAGCAGCACATGAACAAGTTTCGTAATGTGATCAATTTAAAAATTTATTGACTTAGGTCACCAGATACTTTAACCCTTTAAAGGATACAGGACAGACAGATAATAATTACAGAGTACACAACATCCATGAAACGCATCAGCACTACCATTACCACAACCATCACCATTACCACAGGTAACGGTGCGGGCTGACGCGTACAGGAAACACAGAAAAAAGCCCGCACCTGAACAGTGCGGGCTTTTTTTTCGACCAAAGGTAACGAGGTAACAACCATGCGAGTGTTGAAGTTCGGCGGTACATCAGTGGCAAATGCAGAGCGTTTTCTGCGTGTTGCCGATATTCTGGAGAGTAATGCCAGGCAGGGGCAGGTAGCGACCGTACTTTCTGCTCCGGCTAAGATTACCAACCACCTGGTGGCCATGATTGAAAAAACCATCGGGGGTCAGGACGCGTTACCCAATATCAGTGATGCCGAACGAATTTTTGCTGAGCTTCTGACCGGGCTCGCAGCGGCCCAACCGGGCTTTCCGCTCGCACAGCTGAAAGTTTTCGTCGAACAGGAATTTGCGCAAATCAAACATGTCCTGCACGGTATCAGCCTGCTGGGACAGTGTCCGGACAGCATCAATGCCGCGCTTATTTGCCGTGGTGAAAAGATGTCTATCGCCATCATGGCTGGCCTGCTGGAAGCGCGTGGGCATAAGGTCACGGTGATCGACCCGGTTGAAAAACTGCTGGCCGTGGGCCATTACCTCGAATCGACCGTTGATATCGCCGAATCCACTCGTCGCATTGCGGCTGGACGCATTCCTGCTGATCATATGGTGCTGATGGCGGGCTTTACTGCGGGTAACGAAAAAGGTGAGCTGGTTGTGCTGGGACGTAACGGCTCCGACTACTCCGCCGCGGTGCTGGCGGCTTGTTTGCGTGCAGACTGTTGTGAAATCTGGACTGACGTCGACGGCGTGTATACCTGCGATCCGCGTCAGGTGCCGGATGCCCGGCTGCTTAAGTCGATGTCCTACCAGGAGGCGATGGAACTCTCTTACTTCGGCGCCAAAGTTCTCCATCCTCGTACCATCACCCCTATCGCTCAGTTCCAGATCCCTTGCCTGATTAAAAATACTGGAAATCCGCAAGCGCCGGGTACGCTTATTGGCGCCAGCGTGGATGAAGATGATTTGCCGGTGAAAGGCATTTCGAATCTCAATAACATGGCGATGTTCAGCGTCTCTGGCCCGGGCATGAAAGGGATGGTGGGGATGGCGGCGCGCGTATTTGCCGCGATGTCGCGTGCCGGGATTTCGGTTGTGCTGATTACCCAGTCCTCTTCTGAGTACAGCATTAGCTTCTGCGTTCCGCAGGCGGACTGCGCCCGTGCGCAGCGAGCAATGCAGGATGAATTCTATCTGGAGCTGAAAGAAGGTCTGCTGGAGCCGCTGGCGGTAACTGAGCGTCTGGCGATCATTTCCGTCGTTGGTGATGGTATGCGCACGCTGCGTGGTATCTCGGCGAAATTCTTTGCCGCCCTGGCGCGCGCCAATATCAATATTGTCGCCATTGCGCAGGGCTCTTCCGAGCGTTCTATTTCGGTGGTGGTCAACAATGATGATGCCACCACTGGCGTGCGCGTTACCCATCAGATGCTGTTTAACACCGATCAGGTGATTGAAGTATTCGTTATCGGTGTGGGTGGCGTCGGCGGCGCGCTGCTGGAGCAGCTTAAACGTCAGCAAACCTGGCTGAAAAACAAACATATCGATCTGCGCGTCTGCGGTGTGGCGAATTCGAAGGCATTGCTGACCCATGTGCACGGCCTGAACCTGGAAAACTGGCAGGCCGAACTGGCAGAGGCGAAAGAGCCTTTCAACCTGGGACGCTTGATTCGCCTGGTGAAAGAGTACCATCTGCTTAATCCGGTTATTGTCGACTGCACTTCCAGTCAAACCGTTGCGGATCAGTATGCCGACTTCCTGCGTGAAGGTTTCCACGTCGTGACGCCGAACAAGAAAGCGAACACCTCTTCGATGGATTACTACCATCAGTTGCGTTTCGCCGCCGCGAAATCACGCCGTAAATTCCTGTACGACACTAACGTCGGCGCAGGCTTGCCGGTAATTGAAAACCTGCAAAACCTGCTCAATGCAGGGGATGAACTGCAAAAATTCTCCGGGATCCTTTCCGGTTCGCTCTCTTTTATCTTTGGGAAGCTGGATGAGGGGATGAGCCTGTCGCAGGCCACCACGCTGGCCCGTGAAATGGGCTACACCGAGCCGGATCCGCGTGACGATCTTTCAGGTATGGATGTGGCGCGTAAGCTGTTGATCCTCGCCCGTGAAACCGGACGTGAGCTGGAGCTTTCAGATATCGTTATTGAACCGGTGCTGCCAGAGGGATTTGATGATTCTGGTGACGTCGCCACGTTTATGGCGAATCTGCCGCAGCTTGACGAAACCTTTGCCGCGCGGGTGGCGAAAGCCCGTGATGAGGGCAAAGTACTGCGCTATGTTGGCAACATTGAAGACGACGGCGTTTGTCGCGTGAAGATTACCGAAGTGGATGGCAACGATCCGCTGTTTAAAGTGAAAAATGGTGAAAATGCGTTGGCTTTCTACAGTCATTATTATCAGCCGCTACCGCTGGTTCTGCGCGGTTATGGTGCGGGTAACGACGTGACGGCGGCCGGCGTTTTTGCCGACCTGTTGCGTACCCTCTCATGGAAGTTAGGAGTCTGAAATGGTTAAAGTTTATGCCCCGGCTTCCAGTGCCAATATGAGCGTCGGGTTCGATGTGCTCGGGGCGGCAGTGACGCCGGTTGATGGCTCGTTACTGGGCGACGTCGTGACGGTGGAAGCGGCGGACAGCTTCAGCCTGAATAATCTGGGGCGTTTTGCCGACAAGCTGCCGCCAGAGCCGCGTGAAAATATCGTGTATCAGTGCTGGGAGCGTTTTTGTCAGGAGCTGGGTAAGCAAATTCCGGTGGCGATGACGCTGGAAAAAAATATGCCGATTGGTTCCGGGCTGGGCTCCAGCGCCTGCTCTGTTGTTGCTGCGCTGGTGGCAATGAATGAGCACTGCGGAAAACCGCTGAACGATACCCGCCTGTTGGCGATTATGGGAGAGCTGGAAGGTCGTATCTCTGGCAGTATCCATTATGATAACGTCGCGCCGTGCTTCCTTGGCGGCATGCAGTTGATGATCGAAGAAAACGGCATTATCAGCCAACAGGTGCCAGGCTTTGATGAGTGGCTATGGGTGCTGGCGTATCCGGGAATTAAAGTCTCTACGGCGGAAGCAAGGGCTATTTTACCGGCGCAGTATCGTCGTCAGGATTGCATCGCCCACGGACGTCATCTGGCCGGTTTTATCCACGCCTGCTATTCCCGTCAGCCAGGGCTTGCAGCAAAACTGATGAAAGATGTGATTGCTGAGCCGTATCGTGCCAGATTGTTACCGGGCTTCAGCCAGGCGCGCCAGGCTGTTGCGGAAATCGGGGCGCTGGCCAGCGGTATTTCCGGATCCGGACCTACGCTGTTTGCACTGTGTGATAAGCCGGACACGGCGCAGCGGGTTGCGGACTGGCTGGGTAAAAACTATCTGCAAAATCAGGAAGGCTTTGTTCATATTTGCCAGCTGGATACGGCGGGCGCACGCGTACTGGGATAATTAATGAAACTCTATAATCTGAAAGATCACAATGAGCAGGTCAGCTTTGCGCAGGCCGTCACGCAGGGACTCGGCAAGAACCAGGGATTGTTTTTTCCGCACGAACTGCCGGAATTTAACCTCTCAGAAGTGGATGAGATGCTGAGTCTGGACTTCGTGAGCCGCAGCGCAAAGATCCTCTCTGCCTTTATTGGTGATGAAATCCCGCAGGAGATCCTGGAAGAGCGCGTGCGTGCGGCGTTTGCTTTCCCGGCACCTGTCGCCCAGGTGGAAAGCGATATTGGCTGCCTGGAGCTGTTCCACGGTCCGACGCTGGCGTTTAAAGACTTCGGCGGTCGTTTTATGGCGCAAATGCTCACCCATATCAGCGGCGATAAACCGGTTACTATCTTAACGGCGACCTCTGGAGATACCGGCGCCGCCGTGGCGCATGCATTTTATGGACTGAAGAATGTTCGGGTGGTGATCCTCTACCCACGCGGTAAGATCAGCCCGTTGCAGGAGAAGCTGTTCTGTACTCTGGGGGGCAACATTGAAACCGTGGCGATCGACGGCGACTTCGACGCTTGCCAGGCGCTGGTGAAACAGGCTTTTGACGATGAAGAGCTGAAAGTCGCGCTGGGGCTGAACTCTGCCAACTCCATCAACATCAGCCGTCTGCTGGCACAGATCTGTTACTACTTCGAAGCTGTTGCGCAACTGCCGCAGGAAGCGCGTAACCAACTGGTCATCTCCGTGCCGAGCGGTAACTTTGGCGACCTGACGGCAGGGCTGCTGGCGAAGTCGTTGGGGTTACCCGTGAAACGCTTTATTGCTGCTACCAACGTCAATGATACGGTGCCGCGTTTTCTGCAGGAGGGTCAGTGGGCACCGAAGGCGACGCAGGCAACCTTGTCGAATGCCATGGACGTTAGCCAGCCGAACAACTGGCCGCGGGTGGAAGAGTTGTTCCGCCGCAAAATCTGGCGGCTTAACGAGCTGGGCTATGCGGCAGTGGATGATGCAACCACGCAAGAGACGATGCGCGAGCTACAGGCGAAGGGATACCTCTCTGAGCCGCATGCCGCCGTGGCGTATCGCGCACTGCGCGATCGGCTTAATCCGGGCGAATACGGCCTGTTCCTTGGAACGGCACATCCGGCGAAGTTTAAAGAGAGTGTGGAAGCCATCCTTGGTGAAGCGTTGGATCTGCCAAAAGAGCTGGCGGATCGTGCCGATCTGCCGTTGCTTTCACATAATCTGCCAGCCGATTTTGCGGCGTTGCGTCAGTTTATGATGACTCGTCGATAATCGGTATGCCGCTGTTAGCCGGATAAGACGCGTGCGTCGCCATCCGGCAATGCCTGTACTGCCCGGCGGCGCTTTCGCTTACCGGGCCTACAGTCAATGGCATTACTGTTCCTGACGCTTAAACACCAGCTCGCCATTTCCTGACGTTTCTTCATCAAAGAAATAGCCTTCGCTGTTAAACGCGGTAAGCTGCTCCGGCCTGGTCAGACGATTTTCAATAATGTAACGACTCATTAGTCCGCGTGCTTTTTTGGCGTAAAAGCTGATGACTTTAAACTTGCCGTTCTTCTCGTCGAGGAAAACTGGCTTAATCAACTCGCCTTTCAGTTTTGGCGGCTTCACGGATCTGAAGTATTCATCTGAAGCAAGGTTGATCACCACCTGGTCGCCTTGTGCTGCCAGTGCTTCATTGAGTTTATCGGTAATGATATCGCCCCAGAACTGGTAGAGATCCTTTCCTTTGGCGTTCTCAAGACGAATGCCCATCTCCAGACGGTAGGGCTGCATGAGATCCAGCGGGCGAAGAACACCATACAGTCCGGAAAGCATGCGCAGATGCTGTTGGGCAAAATCAAAATCTGCTTCGCTGAAGGTCTCCGCCTGTAATCCGGTGTATACATCGCCTTTGAATGCGAGGATCGCCTGACGCGCATTTTCTGGGGTAAAGTCGGGCTGCCAGTCGTGAAAGCGGGTAGCATTCAGGTCGGCGAGCTTATCACTGATCCCCATCAATTTTTTGATCTGCGGAGCTGATAGCTTGCGCGCCTCGTGGATAAGCTGCCGGGAGTAATCCAGCAGCTCTGGTTGCGTATAATGTGTGGTGGCCAGTGGGCTTTGGTAGTCGAGCGTTTTCGCCGGTGAAATCAGAATCAGCATATCCAGTCCTTGCAGGAAATTTACTGCGACTTTAGCAAAAAACACGACCGGGTTGATCGATAGTTGCGATTAGTTCCGTGTCAGATCATCCCAGGTATCCGGTGCTAGCTGTTGTTCAATATCCGGATAACGTAACGGGTCGAAGACAGGCGATACGCCGAGTTTTCGTTGACGCAGATAGTCGCTGGCAATGGTATGCACCACCGGCGAAAGCAGTAAAATCGCCGTCAGGTTAGTGATCGCCATGCAGGCCATAATAATATCGGCCAGCTGCCAGAGCAGAGGGAAGCTGAGTAATGTTCCCGCAATCACGGTACTACAGGTTATTATCCGCAAAGTCCAAATGATTCTGATGTTGTTCAGTCGCAGGAAATAGAGATTATTTTCTGCGTAAATATAGTTAGCAACTATCGAGCTGAAGCCGAACAAAACCATGATAATGGCGACAAACCCGGCTCCCCAGCTTCCTGCCAGCGTATTCATTGCTCTCTGAACTAACTGAATGCCCTCCATGGGGGCGTAGGCCGTGCCGTTGCCCGCCAGCAGAACAAGCATGGCGGTGGCGCTACAGACAATTAGCGTGTCGATAAAAATGCCGATCATCTGCACGATCCCTTGTGCGGCAGGGTGTGGGGGCCAGGATGCCGCCGCCGCTGCCGCATTCGGTGTTGAGCCCATACCGGCTTCGTTGGAAAACATGCTGCGCTGAAAGCCGCTGGTAATGGCCTGACTGAGCGTATAGCCAGCCGCGCCGCCGACGGCCTCCTGCCAGCCGAACGCGCTTTTCACAATAGATACAATGATGCCAGGAAGTTCACTGATGTGCAGCAGACAAATAATCAGGCTGGTGGCAACCCACAGCAGAGTCATCATGGGCACAAACCACCGCATTATTCGCGCAACGCCTTTGATCCCGCGCATAATGACCAGCAGGGTAAAAAACGCCAATGCAATACCCGACACGATCGGTGGGAAATCGAAGGCGAAATGAAATGCGCGGGAAATCGAGTTCGCCTGCACGCTGTTGAACACCAGCCCATAGGCGATAAGCAGGAAAATGGCGAAAAGCACGCCCATCCAGCGCATACCCAATCCGCGAGTCATGTACCATGCCGGGCCGCCGCGAAACTGGCCGCTGGCATCACGTTCTTTATAAAGTTGTGCCAGTGAGCATTCGGCAAACGACGTCGCCATCCCGATCAGCGCCGCTACCCACATCCAGAAAATGGCACCGGGGCCACCCGCGGTAATCGCCAACGCCACACCGGCAAGGTTGCCGCTACCAATTCGCGCCGCCAGGCTGGTACACAGTGCCTGAAACGACGTTAATCCCCCAGGCTGCGGGCTAATGCTATTTTTCAAACTTTTGCTGAAATGACGGATGTAGCGAAACTGCACGAACCCTGTGCGGTAAGTAAACCAACAACCTGCGCCAAAAAGCAGGTAGATCATCACCGATCCCCAGAGCACGTCGCTGATAAAGGTGAAGAAATCAGGCATTAACATCCCTCTTGTTGTTGCCGGTACGCCTGACAATCCTGTGTAAGCGTTACCAAATCATGAACAGTATAAACGTTATTAGGCGATTGATAGCTGAGCGCTATCATACACGAGAGCATTCTGCGTAATGCCGTGTGGGGTCAAGGTGGAGCGAAAAACCGCGTTGCGCAATAACCGCGTTGTCTGCGGTTGCGCTGTCACTGCGTCGTGTTATCATCAGGGCAGACCGGTTACATCCCCCTAACAAGCTGTTTAACGAGAAATACTATCATGACGGACAAATTGACCTCCCTTCGTCAGTTCACCACCGTGGTGGCCGACACCGGAGACATCGCGGCAATGAAGCTGTACCAGCCGCAGGATGCCACAACCAACCCTTCTCTTATTCTTAACGCCGCCCAGATCCCGGAATATCGCAAGCTGATTGACGATGCTGTTGCCTGGGCTAAGCAGCAGAGCAGTGACCGTGCGCAGCAGGTTGTTGACGCAACGGACAAGCTGGCGGTGAACATTGGTCTGGAGATCCTTAAACTGGTTCCAGGTCGTATCTCCACTGAAGTGGATGCTCGCCTGTCTTACGACACCGAAGCGTCTATTGCAAAAGCAAAACGCATCATCAAGCTCTACAACGATGCCGGTATCAGCAACGATCGTATCCTGATCAAACTGGCTTCCACCTGGCAGGGGATTCGTGCCGCTGAGCAGCTGGAAAAAGAGGGCATCAACTGTAACCTGACGCTGCTGTTCTCTTTCGCGCAGGCGCGTGCATGTGCCGAAGCGGGCGTTTACCTGATCTCTCCGTTTGTGGGTCGTATTCTGGACTGGTACAAAGCCAATACCGACAAGAAAGATTACGCACCGGCTGAAGATCCAGGCGTGGTTTCCGTAACTGAAATCTACGAGTACTACAAACAGCACGGTTACGAAACTGTCGTTATGGGCGCAAGCTTCCGTAACATGGGCGAAATCCTTGAGCTGGCAGGCTGCGATCGTCTGACTATCGCCCCGGCGCTGTTGAAAGAGCTGGCAGAAAGCGAAGGCGCTATCGAACGCAAACTCTCTTTCTCCGGCGAAGTAAAAGCACGTCCGGAACGCATCACTGAGTCTGAGTTCCTGTGGCAGCACAACCAGGATCCGATGGCAGTGGATAAACTGGCTGACGGCATCCGTAAGTTTGCTGTAGACCAGGAAAAACTGGAAAAAATGATCGGCGATCTGCTGTAATCATTGCGGCGTGGCCGATACACCGGTCACGCTACCTCTTCTGAAACCTGTCTGTCCTTCCTCTCGCAGTGTATCATTCTGTTTAACGAGACTGTTTAAACGGATTAATCATGAACACCTTACGTATTGGTTTAGTTTCTGTTTCTGACCGCGCCTCCAGCGGTGTTTATCAGGATAAAGGTATTCCGGCGCTGGAAGAGTGGCTGGCAGCGGCGCTGACGACGCCTTTTGAAGTCCAAACCCGTCTTATTCCAGACGAGCAGGCGATTATCGAGCAAACGCTGTGCGAGCTGGTGGATGAGATGAGTTGTCATCTGGTGCTGACAACCGGCGGTACCGGACCCGCGCGTCGTGATGTGACACCCGACGCCACGCTGGCGGTGGCCGACAGGCAGATGCCCGGATTTGGTGAACAGATGCGCCAGATCAGCCTGCACTTTGTGCCGACGGCGATCCTCTCACGTCAGGTTGGCGTGATCCGCAAGCAGGCGCTGATCCTCAATTTACCCGGACAGCCAAAATCCATTAAAGAGACCCTTGAAGGGGTGAAGGATGCTGAGGGGAAAGTCCTTGTGCCAGGGATTTTTGCCAGTGTACCGTATTGTATACAGTTGCTCGATGGGCCTTATGTGGAGACTTCGCCCGGCGTGGTAGCATCTTTCCGTCCTAAAAGCGCAATGCGCGACACAAACACCTGAATTTGACCTTTTTGTGAGATAAGTGATGGCACAGGTGGAGTGTTGAATTGTTTACGATATAGTAATTTTTAATTTACAGTCATCGTAAACACCTTCTTTACTCCACTGACTCATGGATTGCTATGTCACAACACTCACGACTTCTGAATCGTCAGGATTATAAGACGCTCACTCTGGCTGCGCTGGGTGGCGCGCTTGAGTTTTATGACTTCATTATCTTTGTCTTCTTTGCCGCCGTGGTGGGGGAACTGTTCTTCCCGCCTGACATCCCCGAATGGCTCCGCCAGGTGCAAACCTTCGGTATTTTTGCCGCTGGCTATCTGGCGCGCCCGCTGGGTGGCATCGTTATGGCCCATTTTGGCGACCTGGTCGGACGTAAAAAGATGTTCACCCTGAGCATCTTATTAATGGCGGTTCCCACCCTGGCAATTGGTTTGTTGCCCACCTATGCCTCCATCGGTATTGTCGCACCACTCTTACTGCTGCTGATGCGCGTTTTGCAGGGGGCAGCAATTGGCGGAGAAGTCCCGGGGGCATGGGTGTTTGTGGCGGAGCATGTTCCTGAACGTCGTATTGGTATCGCTTGCGGCACGTTGACTGCCGGGCTGACGATTGGGATCCTGCTTGGCTCAGTGGTGGCGACGCTGGTTAACACCAGTTTGACCCAACAGGCAGTACATGATTACGGCTGGCGAATTCCGTTCCTGCTCGGCGGTATTTTTGGCCTGGTGGCAATGTATCTGCGGCGCTGGTTGCAGGAGACGCCGATCTTCCTGGAGATGCAACAGCGTAAGGCGCTGGCGCAGGAACTCCCGGTGAAGGCGGTGGTCATCAACCATAAAAAAGCGGTCATTATTTCAATGTTGCTGACCTGGCTACTCTCGGCTGGCATTGTGGTGGTGATTCTGATGTCACCCGTTTGGCTGCAAAAACAGTATGGATTTGCTCCGGCCCTGACCCTGCAGGCCAACAGCGTGGCGACCATCATGTTGTGTCTCGGCTGTCTGCTAGCGGGATTTGTGGTGGATCGTTTTGGCGCCAGCAAGACCTTTATTGTCGGCAGTATTTTGCTGGCCTGCTCAAGCTGGTTTTTCTATCACCTGGTGGGAGCGCATCCGCAGCAGTTGTTCCTTTTATATGGGCTGGTGGGGTTGTGCGTTGGCGTGGTGGGGGCCGTACCTTATGTGATGGTGCGTGCCTTCCCGGCAGAAGTCCGCTTCACCGGTATCTCTTTTTCTTATAACGTCTCTTATGCCATTTTTGGCGGTCTGACGCCCATTGCGGTCACGATGTTGATGGGGATATCGCCAATGGCTCCGGCGTGGTACGTATTGGCGCTATCGCTGATGGGACTGGGGTTAGGGATTTGGCTGCGCCAGGATATTTATTACCGAGATACGCAGATGCAAGCGGACTTACAGCGTCTGTAAATTTTATCCCCCCTTGCGGGGGGATAAAAGATTAGTGCGTTTCACCGATTGGCAGGATAGTACGACCAAACTGTTCGTTCAGCACTTCACCCATCGCCAGGTAGATGGCGCTGGCACCACACACTAAGCCAACCCAACCTGCAACATGGATCACCGCTTCGTTACCTGCGATGTTGCCAACGGCCAGCAGGGCGAACAGGACGGTCAGGCTCAGGAAGACGAACTGTAATGCACGAGCGGCTTTCAGCGTGCCGAAGAACATAAACAGAGTGAACACGCCCCACAGCCCCAGGTACACGCCGAGGAACTGTCCGTTCGGCGCATCAGTCAGACCCATTTTCGGCATGAGCAGAATCGCGACCAGCGTCAGCCAGAAAGAACCGTAAGAGGTAAATGCGGTTAAGCCGAAGGTATTGCCTTTTTTGTATTCCAGCAGACCGGCAAAAATTTGCGCGATACCGCCGTAGAAAATTCCCATCGCGAGAATAATACCGTCAAGGGCGAAGAAACCCGCGTTGTGCAGGTTAAGCAGAATGGTGGTCATGCCGAAGCCCATCAGGCCCAGCGGTGCCGGGTTAGCCAACTTAGTGTTGCCCATAATTCCTCAAAATCATCATTGATTGAATGGTGAAATAGTTTCCCCAAAAAACGGTATTCAGTTTGGGGCGCGGCATAATAATCAGGGGCAGGGTGGCTGTCTATGATCTGATGAGGGGAAAATGAATTATTTTCCCCTGTGATGACTATCACACCTGGGGCGCGGCGATCGTTTGGCGCAAACTGGCGATTTGCAATTCTGTGAGGGACGGTGGTGCGGACTGGCGGCTTTTACACCGCTCAGCGCCGCGCAGAATGCGGGTTTCCGGGCAGGAAAGAGCAGGTACGACGCCTCTTTTACCCGCTTACGGTTTTTCATGATCGGCGGCAGTAATGCCTCCTGCTCTGCGATTTTGTCATCAAGCGCTGGCAGGAATTTCTGCTTTTATGTGAATGATTTTATTTTTGCCATTCCAGTTTTGAATGATTGCCGGGTGTTGGCTCTGCGTTTTCCCCCGCCGTGGCTATTTTTTGGCTCCTGGAAGCCACAATCATAAAAATTTTTTTCATCTCCCCCTTGATGACGTGGGTTACGACCCCATTTAGTAGTCAACCGCAGTGAGTGAGTCTGAAAAAAACGATTCAGGGTAGTTGAAACCGCATGTTTCGCCCTTATTACAGATTCACAACCACATGATGACCGAATTTTTAGTGGAGACGTTTAGATGGGTAAAATTATTGGTATCGACCTGGGTACTACCAACTCTTGTGTAGCGATTATGGATGGAACTCAAGCACGTGTGCTGGAGAATGCCGAGGGCGATCGCACCACGCCTTCTATCATTGCCTATACCCAGGATGGTGAAACTCTGGTTGGTCAGCCGGCTAAACGTCAGGCAGTGACAAACCCGCAAAACACCCTGTTTGCGATTAAACGCCTGATTGGTCGCCGCTTCCAGGACGAAGAAGTTCAGCGCGATGTTTCCATCATGCCGTACAAAATCATCGGCGCCGACAACGGCGACGCATGGCTTGATGTGAAAGGTCAGAAAATGGCACCGCCGCAGATCTCTGCTGAAGTGCTGAAGAAAATGAAGAAAACTGCAGAAGATTATCTCGGCGAGCCGGTAACTGAAGCGGTTATCACCGTACCTGCTTACTTCAACGATGCTCAGCGTCAGGCAACCAAAGACGCGGGTCGTATCGCAGGTCTGGAAGTAAAACGTATTATTAACGAACCAACCGCTGCTGCTCTGGCCTATGGTCTGGATAAAGAAGTCGGCAACCGTACTATCGCGGTTTATGACCTCGGTGGCGGTACCTTCGATATCTCTATTATCGAAATCGACGAAGTTGACGGCGAAAAAACCTTCGAAGTTCTGGCAACCAACGGTGATACCCACCTGGGTGGCGAAGACTTCGACAGCCGTATGATCAACTATCTGGTCGAAGAATTTAAGAAAGATCAGGGCATTGACCTGCGTAACGACCCGCTGGCTATGCAGCGCCTGAAAGAAGCGGCAGAAAAAGCGAAAATCGAGCTGTCTTCCGCTCAGCAGACCGACGTGAACCTGCCGTACATCACCGCAGACGCCACTGGTCCGAAACATATGAACATCAAAGTGACTCGTGCGAAACTGGAAAGCCTGGTCGAAGACCTGGTGAACCGTTCCATCGAGCCGCTGAAAGTTGCGCTGCAGGACGCTGGCCTGTCCGTATCTGATATCAACGACGTTATCCTCGTTGGTGGTCAGACACGTATGCCGATGGTGCAGAAGAAAGTTGCGGAGTTCTTTGGTAAAGAGCCGCGTAAAGATGTTAACCCGGATGAAGCCGTGGCTATCGGCGCTGCCGTTCAGGGCGGTGTATTGACCGGTGAGGTGAAAGACGTTCTGCTGCTCGACGTTACCCCGCTGTCTCTGGGTATCGAAACGATGGGCGGCGTGATGACGGCGCTTATCACCAAGAACACCACTATCCCGACCAAGCACAGCCAGGTGTTCTCTACCGCTGAAGATAACCAGTCTGCGGTAACCATCCATGTGCTGCAGGGTGAACGTAAGCGTGCGGCTGATAACAAATCTCTGGGTCAGTTCAACCTGGATGGTATCAACCCGGCGCCGCGCGGCATGCCGCAGATCGAAGTGACCTTCGATATTGATGCCGACGGTATTCTGCACGTTTCCGCGAAAGACAAAAACAGCGGTAAAGAGCAGAAGATCACCATTAAGGCATCTTCTGGCCTGAACGAAGAAGAAATTCAGAAAATGGTTCGTGAAGCAGAAGCGAACGCAGAATCTGACCGTAAGTTTGAAGAGCTGGTTCAGACCCGCAACCAGGGCGACCATCTGTTGCACAGTACTCGTAAGCAGGTTGAAGAAGCTGGCGACCAATTGCCGGCAGACGACAAAACGGCTATCGAATCTGCACTGAGCGCACTGGAAACGGCTCTGAAAGGTGAAGACAAAGCGGCTATTGAAGCGAAGATGCAGGAGCTGGCGCAGGTTTCCCAGAAGCTGATGGAAATCGCTCAGCAGCAGCACGCACAGCAGCAGGCGGGTTCCGCTGATGCTTCTGCAAACAATGCGAAAGATGACGATGTTGTCGACGCTGAGTTTGAAGAAGTGAAAGACAAAAAATAATCGCCCTGATGCAGGGTAGTTAATCGGCACGGGCGAAGAGGTTTCCTCTCCGCCCGTGCACGTATGTTAAGGGCAGATAAAAAGAGATGGCTAAGCAAGACTATTACGAGATTTTAGGCGTTTCCAAAACAGCGGAAGAGCGTGAAATCAAAAAGGCCTACAAGCGCCTGGCCATGAAATTCCACCCGGACCGTAACCAGGGTGATAAAGAGGCCGAAGCTAAATTCAAAGAGATCAAAGAAGCCTATGAGGTTCTGACCGACGCGCAGAAACGCGCGGCCTACGATCAGTACGGCCATGCTGCGTTTGAGCAAGGTGGTATGGGCGGCGGTGGCGGTTTTGGCGGCGGTGCTGACTTCAGCGATATCTTTGGTGACGTTTTTGGCGATATCTTTGGCGGCGGCCGCGGCCGTCAACGTGCGGCGCGTGGCGCTGATTTACGTTACAACATGGATCTTACTCTGGAAGAAGCGGTTCGTGGCGTGACCAAAGAGATCCGTATTCCGACGCTTGAAGAGTGTGATGTTTGCCACGGTAGCGGCGCGAAGGCAGGGACGCAGCCACAAACGTGTCCAACCTGTCATGGTTCCGGCCAGGTACAGATGCGCCAGGGCTTTTTTGCCGTGCAGCAGACCTGTCCGCACTGTCAGGGACGCGGGACGCTGATCAAAGATCCATGCAATAAATGCCACGGTCATGGCCGCGTTGAGAAGAGCAAAACGCTGTCAGTTAAGATTCCGGCAGGAGTTGATACCGGCGATCGTATCCGTTTGTCTGGTGAAGGCGAAGCGGGTGAGCATGGCGCGCCGGCTGGCGATCTGTACGTTCAGGTACAGGTGAAACAGCACGCTATCTTCGAGCGTGAAGGCAACAACCTCTACTGTGAAGTGCCAATTAACTTCGCAATGGCGGCGCTGGGGGGCGAAATTGAAGTCCCGACGCTGGATGGTCGTGTGAATCTGAAAGTTCCGGGCGAAACCCAGACCGGCAAGCTGTTCCGCATGCGCGGAAAAGGCGTGAAATCCGTACGCGGTGGTGCGCAGGGCGATCTGCTGTGCCGCGTTGTGGTGGAAACCCCGGTGGGTCTGAACGACAAGCAGAAACAGCTGCTGAAAGAGCTGCAGGAAAGCTTTGGCGGCCCGACCGGTGAGAAGAACAGCCCACGTTCAAAAAGCTTCTTCGACGGTGTGAAGAAATTCTTTGATGATTTGACCCGCTAACCACTTTCATCATTCTGTTAAAAAGCCCGGGATTGAGAAATTTCGGGCTTTTTTTGGGCTGTTATATTACATCGATAAAATCGAGCTATTTAGCATGTATTATCTAATTTTATCGATATGTTAAGTGAGGTAAGATAGTTCTTACGAAGTATTCACCAGTTAGAGAGAATAAAAAGTGAAACATCTGCACCGATTTTTTAGCAGCGATGCCTCTGGAGGCATCATTCTTATCATCGCCGCTGCGCTGGCTATGCTTATGGCTAACACAGACCTCACCAGTGGATGGTACCACGACTTTCTTGATACTCCTGTCCAGTTGCGGGTTGGTGCGCTTGAGATCAACAAAAACATGCTGTTGTGGATTAACGACGCGCTGATGGCGGTATTTTTCCTGCTGATCGGCCTGGAAGTTAAGCGTGAGCTTATGCAGGGGTCGCTCGCCAGCCTACGGCAGGCTTCTTTCCCGGTGATTGCGGCGCTGGGCGGAATGATTGTTCCGGCACTACTGTATCTGGCATTTAACTTTGCCGATCCGATTACTCGTGAAGGGTGGGCAATTCCGGCGGCAACGGATATCGCTTTTGCGCTGGGCGTACTGGCATTATTGGGCAGCAGGGTGCCACTGGCGCTGAAAATCTTTCTGATGGCGTTGGCGATTATCGATGACCTGGGGGCTATTGTCATCATCGCGGTGTTCTACACCAATGATCTCTCAATCGTTTCTTTGGGCGTTGCGGCGTTTGCCATTGCGCTTCTGGCATTGCTCAATCTATGCGGCGTAAGGCGTACCGGCGTGTATATCCTGGTCGGGGTAGTACTCTGGACAGCGGTGCTGAAGTCTGGCGTGCACGCGACTCTCGCTGGGGTGATTGTTGGGTTCTTTATTCCGCTTAAGGAAAAGCACGGTCGTTCCCCGGCAAAACGGCTGGAGCATGTTTTACATCCGTGGGTGGCGTATCTGATCCTGCCGCTGTTCGCATTTGCCAATGCGGGCGTTTCTTTGCAGGGAGTGACGGTAGATGGGCTGACATCAATGCTGCCGTTGGGAATTATCGCGGGCCTGCTGATTGGCAAACCGCTTGGGATAAGCCTGTTCTGCTGGCTGGCGCTACGTCTTAAACTGGCGCAACTGCCGGAAGGAACGAACTATCAGCAAATAATGGCCGTTGGCATTCTGTGTGGCATTGGCTTCACGATGTCTATCTTCATTGCCAGCCTGGCCTTTGGTAGCGTCGATCCGGAACTGATTAACTGGGCGAAGCTGGGGATCCTAATCGGTTCTCTGCTTTCAGCGGTGATTGGTTATAGCTGGTTACGTATGCGTTTAAGTCCGGCGATTTGATGGAACAGGGAGCCGAAAGAGGCTCCCTCTGCGACTCTGAGTCAGGGAGATAAATGAGTATGTCTCACATTAATTACAACCACCTTTATTACTTCTGGCACGTTTATAAAGAGGGGTCGGTGGTTGGCGCAGCGGAGGCGCTTTTTTTAACCCCGCAAACTATTACGGGTCAGATTAAAGCGCTGGAAGAACGTCTGCAGGGTAAGCTGTTCAAGCGTAAAGGACGCGGCCTGGAGCCGAGTGAACTGGGGGAGCTGGTTTTTCGCTATGCGGATAAAATGTTCACCCTGAGCCAGGAGATGCTGGATATCGTGAACTACCGCAAGGAGTCGAATCTGCTGTTTGATGTCGGTGTAGCGGATGCCCTGTCGAAACGTCTGGTCAGCAATGTGCTGGATGCGGCGGTCGTGGAAGAGGAGCAAATCCATCTGCGCTGCTTTGAATCAACCCATGAAATGCTGCTGGAGCAACTGAGCCAGCACAAGCTGGATATGATTATCTCCGATTGCCCAATCGACTCAACGCAGCAGGAAGGGTTGTTCTCCGTGAAGATCGGCGAGTGTAGCGTCAGCTTCTGGTGTACGAAGCCGTTGCCTGAGAAGCCTTTTCCGGCATGTCTGGAAGAGCGGCGACTGCTGGTGCCAGGACGGCGCTCCATGTTGGGACGTAAGCTGTTGAACTGGTTTAACTCACAGGGGCTAAACGTTGAGATTCTGGGAGAGTTTGACGATGCGGCGCTGATGAAAGCGTTTGGCGCGGCCCACAATGCTATTTTCGTCGCCCCAACGCTCTATAAGCATGACTTTTACGCTGATGATTCGATTATAGAGATAGGTCGCGTGGAAAATGTGATGGAAGAGTACCATGCCATTTTTGCTGAGAGAATGATTCAGCATCCGGCGGTACAGCGTATTTGTAATGCGGACTACTCCGCCTTATTTACCCCTGCGGGCAAATAATCAAGGCGTAATCGTCATACTTCACGTTGCGGGGTTGGCTTTGTTACCCGGCCCATTCCTGGGCCAGTCGGTGCATAACGACACCATTGGCACCACCAATACACCGATGACGCCAGCTCCGATAAGGTGCTGTTGACGATCCATATCGACTACCAGTACGACGTTTTAATCTGCTGGCGGTACACCACGCGCTGCTGCAAACCGGAGAGCCGCGAATTTCATCGCGACGTCTTCCTGGCGGGGCGGCAACCGTTTCTGATGGTTCCTGCTCTCTGCCACCCTGTGGCAGAGTCACTGGCGTGTGCTGAGCAAAGTGGATGCACCGACGCAAAAGATATAGCAAATCAAACAGAAAGAGATTTTCTGAGACCCTCCATCTCCCTTCCTGCCATATCACGTTACCTGTTTTATACAGAAAATGAGATCTCATCAAACCGATATCTCATGGTTTCAAAGCGTTTGTGATTAGCCCCCCTCGCATAATGGGAGCATTACATAGGTGTCCCGCCGGACGGATGGGACACGCTATTTCTTCTATGACTCATTAACGAGGTAAGCATTATGACGAACAGCAAACTGGTACAAAATGATTCGCTCAGTACAAAAGAGTACGAGCAGAACGGATTTGTGGCGGCCACGGAAACCAATGAGTTTAGCTATACATCGGCGCGCGTCGCGAAGGTAGCCTACAACGAGTACAAACCCAACGAATTTAAAGTGTCCGGTTACTGGACGGACTGGTCGCAATATGACGGTCGTCTCGACGGCGATTTTGCGCCTTCCAGCTGTGGGCGCGGCGTTGACCTGGCGTTATTAGACCCCTTTGCTTACGATAAAATTACGCTGGGTTTCTGCGGGATCGTCGGCGATACCGGCGAGAAAGCGACGACTATCAACAATGCCGCAGTCGACTTCCAGCGCACGCAATGGCAACCCACCTTTGTCGATGCGTGGGGAGATGTTGCCTCCTACCGCAACTGCGGCTTTGCGGGTTGGGTAAGCAACGATTACATGGCGCTTTTCCATCAGTACGATGCGCAGGGCGTTCTGGGGGGGTTACGCGACGTACAGAAAAAGAACCCGAATCTCCATCTTTCAATGAGCATCGGCGGCTGGACCATGAGCCAGGCGTTCCACTTTATGGCTAAGGATCCGCATAAACGAGCCCTATTCTGCGACGGCCTGACCGATCTGTTCACCCGATTCCCGATGTTTAGTGAAATCGATCTGGACTGGGAATATCCGGGCGCGCCGGGAAATACCGGTAATACCTACGATGATACTGACGCACCGAATTTTGCTGCCTTGATTAAGGATGTGAAAGCCGCGCTGAATAAAATCAATCGCAGTGATGTGAAAATTAGCGTTGCCGCGGCGGGTGATATCGAGAAACTGAAAAAAGCCAATATTCCAGCGCTAATTGATGCGGGGGTCTGGGGCATTAATTTAATGACCTACGACTTCTTTGGTACGCCGTGGGCTACCGAGCTGGCGCATCATACCAATCTCTACCCGAATGGCAGCGCGAATAACTGGAGCGTGGAGACCGCCGTTAATTATCTGGAGTCGATTGGGGTACCGCTTAAACAGGTCTTTATCGGTTATGCCGGTTATAGCCGTAATGCCCATGATGCGACGATCCAGAGCGTATCTCCGCTGAAAGGAACTTACACGCCAGGATATGGCACGACGGTCGGGACATTTGAATCCGGCTCAACGGAATGGTACGACCATATCGCAAATTATCTTGATCTGGAAAACCAGACCGGTCGCAATAATTTTATTGTTTACACCGATGAAGTGGCGGATGCGGATTTCCTGTATAACCCACAGTCTAAAGTCTTTATGTCGCTGGATACCCCGCGCACCGTGAAGGCCAAAGCCGAGTACGTGAAATCCCGCGGCCTGGGCGGACTGTTTACCTGGACGGCGGATTTGGACCGTGGCCCGCTGGTGAACGCGGCTCGCGAAGGGCTGGGCTGTGAAATGACGCGACAAGCTGTTGATATGAGACCGTTCTATTTTAAAGGTATTACGAAGTAAGTGCTCACGTCCCCCTGTAAAGGGGGACGTTTTCGGCTGTCTGAATCGTGTAAAAAACATAAAATAAGTAAATAAAAATTGAGTATCAGGTGAATTATTTTTATGGATGGAATAAGTAAATTCATATTATATATTTATGATATCGCCTTCTCCTTTTCGGAATTTTTTATGGTTTTTTACAGCAGGTTTGACAACTCTCTCAGTTAGATGATTATCTTTGGTACTAAAATAAATCATCTCAATAATTAATGGATTTTCAAATGGTTACATCATTCATGATTGGAAATGATTTATTGTTTGATACAAGTGAAATGGTTCTTCACCATCTTAAGGACGGGGAAAGTATTCATTTATCCGGCGTGAAAGGTCGCTGTTTGAAGTGTCTCATCTCGCATACCCAACAAGATATAACGACAAAAAAGCAAATTTGCGATGAGGTATGGGGACAATTTGGTTTATTCGCCAGCGATAGTACGTTATTGCAGACGATTTATGCTTTGCGGCGTGATTTGCGGGATATAGAGATGACGGATTTAATCATTACCCATCCCCGACTGGGCTACCAGATCAATCCGGCCTATAGCATTACACCAGTTGCTGAATTAGGCGCCGAAAAAAATGAACCGACTGCCACTGAAGTATTTCCCTGTCCTTCTGACGTTGATATTCTCAGCGCCCATTATGAAATTCAGAGCAAAGTGGAGGGTAAAAAAACAGACGTTGCCGTTAATCTCTCCCTGCATAAGGAGAGGGTTATTTTAGCTTTCCTGACATTTGTATTGACTACAGCATTAGTACTCCTGACGGTGTTTTTCTACAGGGAAGAGTTACGTCTTCTTCATGATGGCGGGAAAAACCTGTATCTTAATCCTGAAATCAGAAAAGAAATTCACGGACAAAAAGGATTTATCCTGTGCAAGTGCAATAAGCACGATACAAGCGGAAATTGCAAAAGTCATGAATATATATGTAGAAAAGTGACCTCATGATATTTTTCGTTACGTAATGCAACCTAAGTTTATTACGCGTCTGTTGGATAAGGCGCGAGCGTCAGCTTGCCACCGGAAAGCTCGGTTAATCGTTGTTCGGCAAGATGATGCGTCCAGTGATGAGCCGGTCAGATGAAATAATGCCTCAGGCGGTGCATCACGGAATCTCCGGCAGGCCTGATTAATAGAGATGGCAGCCAGAATGTCACCCGGAACACGATCGAGTTTTGTCACCACATCGGTGATGGGACGATCACGATAAAGCCCATTCCGATAATTAACCAGATAACGAGTTCAGCGGAAAGTTTATGCTTTCTGATACTGCCTTTATCTGTGGATCGAAGAACCTGAGAGAAACATTTAAGAGGTATTGAGCGCCGAAAACAGGAAAGAGGCTTGGGTTCCGCCCAGTTTGTGTCTCATAGCGACAGGCTGAAAGCATGAAAAAGCCCCATCAAAAAATGATGAGGCTTATTGTGCTACGCTTGCCGGATCGTTAAACAATCATTTTGCTTAACCAATCGGCGTTACGCTTTCGCGGTTTTTTACAAAGCGACGACAAACAGACGATTAAGCCAGTTTGTTGATCTGTACAGTCAGATTAGCTTTATGACGTGCAGCTTTGTTTTTGTGGATCAGACCTTTAGCAGCCTGACGGTCCACGATCGGTTGCATTTCATTAAATGCTTTCAGTGCAGCAGCTTTGTCGCCAGCTTCGATAGCTGCGTATACTTTCTTAATGAAAGTACGCATCATAGAGCGACGGCTTGCGTTGTGCTTACGAGCCTTTTCAGACTGAACGGCGCGCTTCTTAGCTGATTTGATATTAGCCAAGGTCCAACTCCCAAATGTGTTCTATATGGACAATTCAAAGGCCGAGGAATATGCCCTTTTAGCCTTCTTTTGTCAATGGATTTGTGCAAATAAGCGCCGTTAATATGGCGGCACTCGTTACGTAGTGATGGCGCAGGATTCTACCAGCTTGCGACCTGCGAATACAGCTTTTCCACGATAAAAATTGCAAAGGCCCGCCAGTTTTATGCCCTGGTTCGTTCCATAGCAATGAAATCCATCTTCTTTATGTTTCCCGGCAGAAATCGCCGGTTAACCTTGACCGCTGTACAAGGTATACTTTGGCGATTTTCACTGTTTTGAGCCAGACATGAAGCTGATACGCGGCATACATAATCTCAGTCAGGCCCCGCAAGGGTGTGTGCTGACTATTGGTAATTTCGACGGCGTGCATCGTGGTCATCGTGCGCTGCTGCAAGGTTTGCAGGAAGAGGGGCGCAGGCGTGGCTTACCGGTAATGGTGATGATTTTTGAACCACAGCCGCTTGAACTGTTTGCGACTGAAAAAGCGCCAGCGCGCCTGACACGCCTGCGGGAAAAACTGCGCTATCTCGCCGAGTGCGGCGTGGACTATGTGCTGTGCGTGCGTTTTGACAGGCGCTTTGCTGCACTAACGGCACAGACCTTTATCAGCGATCTTCTGGTGAAACGCCTCGGTGTGCAATTTCTTGCCGTTGGTGATGATTTCCGCTTTGGCGCTAGCCGCGCGGGCGATTTCTTGTTATTACAGAAGGCTGGATCTGAGTACGGCTTTGATGTTACCAGTACCCGGACTTTCTGCGAAGGCGGCGTGCGTATCAGCAGTACGGCGGTGCGTCAGGCTCTGGCGGAAGATAATCTGGCGCTGGCTGAAAGTTTGCTGGGACATCCCTTTACTATCTCTGGGCGTGTGGTGCACGGTGATGAACTTGGTCGCACCATCGGCTTCCCGACGGCGAATTTGCCGCTACGTCGCCAGGTTTCCCCAGTGAAAGGGGTGTATGCGGTGGAGGTGACAGGGCCTGGCGAGAAGCCAATGCCTGGCGTTGCTAATATTGGCACGCGTCCGACGGTGGCTGGCGTGCGTCAGCAACTCGAAGTGCATTTGCTGGATGTTGCAATGGACCTTTACGGTCGCCATATAGATGTAGTGTTGCGTAAAAAAATACGCAACGAGCAGCGATTTGCTTCGCTTGATGAACTGAAAGCGCAGATTGCGCGTGATGAATTAACGGCCCGCGAATTTTTTGGGCGATACCCTAAATAATTCGGGGTGCAGGAAGCCGGCAAGTGAGTGAATCCCAGATGTGCGTACACAGATATGTCACTGGGATGAATGAGTGCAGCCAACACACCTGCTACCTGAAGTATGACGGGTAAATCAAACCCGGCTTAAATGCCTACGTGATAAATACGGAACCGAGAATCTGATGAGTGACTATAAATCAACCCTGAATTTGCCGGAAACAGGGTTCCCGATGCGCGGCGATCTCGCTAAGCGTGAACCGGGAATGCTGGCGCGTTGGACTGATGATGACCTGTACGGCATCATTCGTGCGGCCAAAAAAGGCAAAAAAACCTTCATTCTGCATGATGGCCCTCCGTATGCGAATGGCAGCATTCATATTGGTCACTCTGTAAACAAGATTCTGAAAGACATTATCGTGAAGTCCAAGGGGCTTTCAGGATACGACTCGCCCTATGTTCCGGGCTGGGACTGCCATGGTCTGCCAATCGAGCTGAAAGTTGAGCAGGAGTTTGGCAAGCCGGGTGAGAAATTCACCGCAGCGGAATTCCGTGCGAAGTGCCGTGAATATGCCGCGACTCAGGTTGACGGTCAGCGTGCTGACTTTATCCGTCTGGGCGTGCTGGGCGACTGGCAGCATCCGTACCTGACCATGGACTTCAAAACCGAAGCCAACATCATTCGTGCGCTGGGCAAAATCATCGCCAACGGTCACCTGCATAAAGGCGCGAAGCCTGTGCACTGGTGCGTTGACTGCCGTTCTGCGCTGGCAGAAGCGGAAGTGGAGTATTACGACAAGACTTCCCCGTCTATCGACGTGGCGTTCCACGCGGTGGATCAGGATGCGGTGAAAGCCAAATTTGGCGTGTCGTCCGTCAATGGCCCGATCTCCCTGGTTATCTGGACCACCACCCCGTGGACCCTGCCAGCGAACCGTGCGATCTCTCTGTCCGGTGAGTTTGAGTACGCGCTGGTGCAGATTGAGGGTCAGGCGGTTATCCTGGCGAAAGATCTGGTTGAAAGCGTGCTGAAACGCGCGAACATCACCGAATATACCGTGCTGGGCACCGTGCAAGGCGACGCGCTGGAGCTGATGCGCTTCAGGCATCCGTTCCTGGACTTCGACGTGCCGGCAATCCTGGGCGATCACGTGACGCTGGATGCGGGTACCGGTGCGGTGCATACCGCCGGTGGTCACGGTCCTGACGACTACAGTATCAGTCTGAAATACGGTCTGGAAATCGCTAACCCGGTTGGTCCGGACGGCGCTTATCTGCCCGGTACTTACCCGGCGCTGGACGGGATCAACGTTTTCAAAGCGAACGACATCATCGTCAATATGCTGCGCGACAGCGGCGCACTGTTGCACGTTGAGAAAATGCAGCACAGCTATCCGTGCTGCTGGCGTCACAAATCGCCGATCATCTTCCGGGCGACCCCGCAGTGGTTCGTCAGCATGGAAAGACAAGGCTTGCGCATTCAGTCTCTCAAAGAGATCGACCGTATTGAGCAGGAAGGTCTGGCGAAAGAAAACCTGAGCGGCTGGATCCCGGCATGGGGTAAAGCGCGCATCGAATCGATGGTTGCCAACCGTCCTGACTGGTGTATCTCCCGTCAGCGTACCTGGGGCGTGCCGATGGCGCTGTTCGTGCATAAAGACACCGAAGAGCTGCACCCGCGCACCACTGAACTGATGGAAGACATCGCTAAATACGTAGAAAAAGACGGTATTCAGGCGTGGTGGGATCTCGACCCGCGTGAAATCCTCGGCGACGACGCTGACAACTACGTGAAAGTGCCGGATACCCTGGACGTCTGGTTTGACTCCGGTTCAACCAGCTACTCCGTTGTGGACGCGCGCCCGGAATTCGGCGGTCATTCTGCTGATATGTACCTGGAAGGTTCTGACCAACACCGCGGCTGGTTCATGTCCTCTCTGATGATCAGCGTCGCCATGAAGGGTAAAGCGCCGTATCGCCAGGTGCTGACCCACGGCTTCACCGTTGACGGTCAGGGCCGTAAGATGTCCAAATCTATCGGCAACACCGTTTCTCCGCAGGATGTGATGAATAAACTGGGCGCGGATATCCTGCGTCTGTGGGTGGCATCCACCGACTACACCGGTGAAATGGCCGTCTCCGATGAAATCCTGAAACGTGCGGCTGACAGCTATCGTCGTATCCGTAACACCGCACGCTTCCTGCTGGCAAACCTGAACGGGTTCGATCCGGTAAAAGACATGGTGAAACCGGAAGAGATGGTGGTGCTGGATCGCTGGGCGGTAGGCTGTGCGCAAGCGGCGCAGGAAGACATTATGAAAGCCTACGCCTCTTACGATTTCCACGAAGTGGTACAGCGCCTGATGCGCTTCTGCTCCGTTGAAATGGGCTCGTTCTACCTCGACATCATCAAAGACCGTCAGTACACCGCGAAAGCGGATAGCGTGGCGCGTCGTAGCTGCCAGAGTGCGCTGTATCATATTGCAGAAGCGCTGGTTCGTTGGATGGCGCCGATTATGTCCTTCACCGCAGATGAAATCTGGGGCTACCTGCCGGGCGACCGTGAGAAGTATGTTTTCACCGGTGAATGGTACGAAGGTCTGTTCGGTCTCGCCGATGCCGGGGCGATGAACGATGCGTTCTGGGCCGATCTGCTGCAGGTTCGTGGCGAAGTGAACAAAGTCATCGAACAGGCGCGTGCGGACAAGAAAGTGGGCGGCTCTCTGGAGGCGGCTGTAACCCTGTACGCGGAACCCGAACTGGCTGCGAAGCTGACCGCGCTGGGCGACGAATTGCGATTCGTCCTGTTGACCTCGGGGGCGAAAGTCGCTGACTATGCGGAGGCTTCTGCTGACGCACAGCAAAGCGAACTGCTCAAAGGGTTGAAAATCGCATTGAGTAAAGCCGAAGGTGATAAGTGCCCGCGTTGCTGGCATTACACTACTGATGTCGGCAAGGTGGCGGAGCACGCAGAAATCTGCGGCCGCTGTGTCAGCAACGTCGCCGGTGATGGCGAAAAACGTAAGTTTGCCTGATGAGTAAGCCTCTCTGTTCAACAGGACTGCGCTGGCTGTGGCTGGTTGTGGTTGTGCTGATTATCGATCTGGGCAGCAAGTACCTGATCCTCCAGAACTTTGCTCTGGGGGATACGGTGTCTCTGTTCCCGTCGCTTAATCTGCATTATGCGCGTAATTACGGTGCGGCGTTCAGTTTCCTCGCCGATAGCGGTGGCTGGCAGCGCTGGTTCTTTGCCGGTATCGCGATAGGTATCTGTGTCATCCTGACGGTGATGATGTATCGCTCTAAGGCGACGCAGAAGCTGAACAACATCGCTTACGCATTGATTATTGGCGGCGCACTGGGCAATCTGTTCGACCGCCTGTGGCATGGTTTCGTTGTCGATATGATTGATTTTTATGTCGGTGACTGGCATTTCGCCACCTTCAATCTCGCCGATAGCGCAATTTGTGTCGGTGCGGCACTGATTGTGCTGGAAGGTTTTCTGCCGAAAAAACAGGCGTAATCAAATGCCGGATGGTGGCGTCAATGCCTTATCCGGCCTACAAGTTTTATCGATCTTTGCGCTTTTGGGCACAATAAGTGAGCAACCTGCATGTCTAAATCAGTACAGAGTAACAGTGCGGTGCTGGTGCACTTCACCTTAAAGCTCGACGATGGCTCCACCGCAGAGTCAACGCGTAACAACGGTAAGCCAGCGCTGTTTCGCCTGGGTGACGCATCTCTGTCTGAAGGGCTGGAGCAGCATCTTCTGGGGCTGAAAGAGGGGGCGAAAACCACCTTCTCGCTGGAGCCGGATGCCGCGTTTGGCGTGCCAGATCCGGATCTGATTCAATACTTCTCGCGCCGTGAATTTATGGACGCAGGCGAGCCCGAAATTGGAACGATTATGCTTTTTACCGCAATGGACGGCAGTGAGATGCCTGGTGTGATCCGCGAAATTAATGGTGATTCGATCACCGTTGATTTCAACCATCCGCTGGCCGGGCGTACCGTTCATTTTGATATTGAAGTGCTGGAGATCGATCCGGCGCTGGAGGCGTAAAATGCAGATCCTGTTGGCCAACCCGCGCGGTTTTTGCGCAGGTGTAGACCGCGCTATCAGCATTGTAGAAAACGCGCTGGCCATCTACGGCGCGCCGATTTATGTCCGTCACGAAGTGGTGCACAACCGCTACGTGGTTGATAGTCTGCGCGAGCGCGGGGCGATTTTTATCGAACAAATCAGCGAAGTGCCGGATGGCGCAATTCTGATTTTCTCTGCTCACGGTGTGTCTCAGGCGGTGCGTAACGAAGCGAAAAGCCGCGACCTGACCGTTTTTGATGCCACCTGCCCGCTGGTCACCAAAGTGCATATGGAAGTGGCACGCGCCAGTCGCCGCGGGGAAGAGTCGATTCTGATCGGTCACGCGGGTCACCCGGAAGTTGAAGGCACGATGGGTCAGTACAGCAACCCGGAAGGGGGAATGTATCTGGTTGAGTCGCCGGATGATGTCTGGACGCTTGATGTGAAAAACGAAGGCAAGCTCTCCTTCATGACCCAGACCACGCTCTCTGTAGACGACACGTCTGATGTTATTGACGCCCTGCGGAGCCGTTTCCCGAAAATAGTCGGGCCGCGGAAAGATGATATCTGTTATGCCACCACCAACCGCCAGGAAGCGGTACGAGCGATGGCTGAACAGGCAGATGTGGTGCTGGTTGTCGGGTCAAAGAACTCTTCAAACTCCAACCGCCTGGCTGAACTGGCACAGCGTATGGGGAAAAAGGCGTTTCTTATCGACGATGCTACCGATATCCAGGAAGTGTGGGTGAAAGGCGCGGAATGCGTCGGTGTGACTGCTGGTGCTTCTGCGCCGGATATCCTGGTGCAGAACGTGATCGCTCGTTTGCAGGAACTTGGCGGTGGCGAAGCCGTCCCGCTGGAAGGCCGTGAAGAGAATATTGTTTTTGAAGTGCCGAAAGAGCTACGTGTGGATGTGCGTGAAGTAGAGTGATAACCCGTCATACTTCAGGTTGCCGGTGCGCTGCCTTTTCGCGCTCGCTCAGGTTACGTACAGGTGTACGCGCCGGGGGCAAATGAGGGATATTCTTATCTCTCAGCGAAGACAGCCTTCCTGCAACCCGAATTTTTAGGGGATATTGCTCGTCAATCTGTGCGAAGATGCCAGGCGTAATGTCTGGCATTTTTTATGGAGGAAACATGCGCCTGCCAATTATTCTTGATACCGATCCGGGCATTGATGATGCCGCCGCCATTGCCGCCGCGCTATTTGCCCCACAGCTTGACCTGCAGCTCATGACCACCGTTGCGGGAAACGTCTCTGTAGATAAAACCACCCGTAATGCCCTGCAACTGCTGCATTTCTGGGATGCGGATATTCCTCTGGCGCAGGGTGCCGCCACGCCGCTCTTGCGCTCATTACGCGATGCTGCCTGTGTTCACGGTGAGTCTGGTATGGAAGGCTACGACTTTGTGACCCATGAACGACAACCTCTGGCAAAACCAGCGTTCATCGCCATTCGTGATGCGCTGATGAGTGCCGCAGAGCCGATCACTCTGGTTGCTATTGGCCCGTTAACCAACATCGCGCTGCTACTGATGCACTATCCGGAGTGTGCGTTCAATATTCGCCGTCTGGTGATTATGGGTGGCTCCGCCGGACGAGGGAACTTCACGCCAAACGCGGAATTCAATATTGCTGTCGATCCGGAAGCCGCCGCTCGTGTGTTCCGGAGCGGGATAGAGATTGTGATGTGCGGGCTGGATGTGACGAATCAGGCGATGTTAGCCCCGGATTATCTGGCGACACTGCCAACGCTTAATCGTACCGGGAAAATGCTACATGCGCTGTTCAGCCACTACCGCAGCGGCACGATGAGCACCGGCGTGCGGATGCATGACCTCTGCGCCATTGCCTGGCTGGTGCGCCCGGATCTGTTTACTGTAAAACCGTGCTTTGTAGCGGTAGAAACACAGGGCGAATATACGGCGGGTACAACGGTAGTGGATATTGAAGGGCGTTTCGGTCAGCCGGCTAATGCGCAAGTGGCGCTGGATATTGATGTGGTTGGTTTTCAGCACTGGGTGGCAGAGGTGCTGGAGCTGGCACCTTAATTAAGGTTTGTGATACGGCCCGCAAGATTCTGTGATGAATAGCAGGTTAATCGATTAATCTGCTATTCTGAAGGCGTTGTTCTCCTCGGGCCGGAGACACATATGAATCTTTCTTTTATCCAGCCACCGCAGGTGGCATGGGCGAGCGGCGCTTTAGCCGGTGGCTCATTATCGCGTAAATCCACTCGAGTTCAGGATCTTGTTGGCGTATTTGCCGATGAGCCTGCCCGCCAGCTTCTGGCCGGTGAGCAGATAGTCTATGACGTTGAAATCCTCGATACTTCCTCTGCTGAAGGTGAACTCTATACTGGTGTCACCCATCTTTATCCAGGGCGTGTCGGCGGCGAGTTTTTCATGACCCGGGGGCATTTCCATGCGCGTCGCGAACAGGGAGAGGTCTATTTTGGCCTGTGCGGTAACGGATTACTGCTTCTGCAAAATGAACAAGGTGAAGCGCGGCTGGAAAAGGTTTTTGCCGGGTCTGTCCACATCATTCCTGGATTTACCGCTCATCGGTTAATAAACACCGGTAGTGAGGTGCTTTCTGCGCTTGCCGTGTGGCCAACGGTGGCTGGACATGATTATGCGGCATTAGCGAAGGGCTTCAGCTTGAGGGTCTTTGAGGTTGACCACAACGTGCAGGTGAAGGCGGTGCAACATGGCTGATTTTGCCCATCTTTTTGGTCTGGATATGAAGATTCACCATCATCCACTGGGTTTTAGCTATGGGGATGATGTGACCGGGCCGATGCCGGAAATCCGCCGACTTGAGCAGATCCGCGCTTCGCTGCGTGATCCGCACTGCGAAGGCCCGGAAGAGGTGTACGCCATTGCGATGGACGTTGCGCGAATGCAGGATCGTGAAGAGCTGAAAAAGCGCATGCTGCTGTTTGGCGTGGTGACCTATGCTGCTGGTCGATTGGGTGAGGAGCCGATTCGCAGTCAGGGGCATGTCCATCGTATCAGTCAGCATAGCGGGTGGTCGCCGCCGGAGCTGTATGAAATCTGGCAGGGGAAAGCGATTATTTATATGCAGGAGTATGTTGATAACGATCCTGGTCGTTGTTTTGCGGTGATTGCCGGGCCTGGTGAAAAAGTGCTGGTGCCGCCAGGATGGGGACATGCCACCATATCTGCCGATCCAGAGCAACCCTTAACCTTTGGGGCGTGGTGCGATCGTGAATATGGTTTCGAATATGAGGCCGTCCGGGCGCATAAAGGGCTGGCATGGTATCCGCTATTGCAGAATAACCATATTATCTGGCAGCACAATCCACGCTACATTCCCGGTCGATTGCAGGCCGTTACGCCCCGGCAATATACCGAATTTGCGCTGACCTCTGCCCCCATTTATGCGCAATTTCTCGAGGATCCCGGACGTTTTCAGTTTATCTCTCGTCCGGATAAATGCGCAGAGCAGTGGTGCAACTTTCATCCATAAAGGCCAGTGAGTTACGCAGGCCGGATAAGGCGTTTACGCCGCTATCCGGCACTCCAGGTTATCGTTATTAACCCGCAAACAGGCCAGTTGCTACTCCAAGTGCGGCGAGTATCAAAAGTAAGATCATCGCTTTCACCGGAGAAACACCGCGTTTTGCCATCAAATACCAGGTACCAAGCACAACAACCAGCGGCAGCAGTTGAGGAAATATGCCGTCCAGCATCTGCTGGACATGGATATTCACGCCATCTTTGGTCGTAAACTCCAGCCCGGTACCCAGCTTAACGTAGCTGGCCGCGACCCCGCCCATCACAAAAACACCCAGCAGCGATAAGGCTTCGCGCAGGCGGGCAGACTTGCTGCTTACCAGCATTTCCACCGAGCCGGAGCCCATTTTGTAGCCTTTCAAAAATAAGAACCACGATCCGGGAATGATGATGGCCAACCATGCGATGGTATAAAACAGTGGCCCCAGGATATTACCACCCGCTGCCAGGGCCATGCCGATGCTGAGCAGGATAGGGATCAGCATTCCGGGGATCATTGAATCACCGATCCCGGCAATCGGCCCCATCAGACCGACTTTCAGGGTGTTGATCGTTTCTCCGTCGATCGGTTCGCCATTGGCTTTTTTCTCCTCAAGCCCCAATACCATGCCGTTTACGATGGCGCCGATCTGCGGTTCGGTGTTGTAAAATGACGCGTGGCGGCGGAGCATTTCAGTGCGCTGGGCGGCGTCAGGATAGAGCTTTTTCGCGACGGGGAGCATGCTCAGGCAAAAGCCAAATGATTCCAGTCGTTCGAAACTCATGGAGGACAGGTTATGCATCATCCATGCGCGCCAGCAGCGGCGAAGATCTTTGCGGGTAAGGGTACGGTCTTCCATCAGAATTCATCCTCATCATCGGCGGGCGACTTCACATTTGCAGCCTGTGGCGCTTCCGGCTTGTAGTTATAGTGGATTAACGCCAGGAGCGAACCGACGATCACCAGCGCAACCATGTTGAGTTTCAAAAAGACGATGCAAACGAAACCGACAAGAAAGTAGATCAACATGGTGTAGTTCTTGATGATCTGTTTGAGCAAAATCGCGATCCCTACTGCGGGTAAAATGCCGCCCAGCACATTCATCGTCGACAAAATGACTTTTGGCAAACTGTCCATAAAACCGCTGATGTACTGTGCGCCAAAATAGACGGCAATAAAGGTGGGAACGAAGCGCAAAACAAAGTTCGTTACCTGCGGCCAGATGGCGCTGTTCAGATAGATCCCGCGTTCGTCGCCGCGCTCCAGCGCCACGTCGGCCCGGTGGTTCCAGAAAGAGTTCAGCACCATCATGGCATTAAATAAAATGGTCCCGGCAATACCGATTGTTGCCGCCAGCGCGACCGCAACCTCCGGGCCTTTGCCTGAGAGGATCCCAAGAGCAATGGCCGGGTATGCAACAAAATTCAGATCGGCGGGCATGGAGCCGCCAGGGGTCACCATCGCGATATACACAGCCTGAACGGCGACGCCAATCATAATCCCGGTTTTTATGTCACCCAGAATGATGCCAACCAGCATGCCAGAAATCAGCGGTCGGGTGATCAGATACCATCCACCGGTCAGTCCCAGAAGCCAGGGGCTACTGAGAGCGCCGAGATAGCAAAGAATGCCAATCAACGTAGCTTCGATAATCATCGTGCTCTCCTTATTTCAGCTTTTGTCGTGCGTCCTGCCAGCTGTAACAGCTGGCATCCGGTACCAGGCGAAATTCAACCCGATGCCCGTGCTGTGTGAGCCAGTCAAAAGCGGCGATTTCATCAACATTGACCGATTGATTAGGGCCGATCGTGGTGGTATCGGCGCGGGCGCTCATCGGACCCACGTTGATCTTGCCGTTGGCGTTTTGCAAACTGATCCCCGCTTCTTCAATACGCTTCAGCGTGACGGGAGATTTTCCTATCACGAAATAACGTTTCTCGCTGGCGATGACCTTTGGCAGTTTTTCAATGGCTGTCGCCGTATCAAACAGCCAGACTTTGAGATCCTGAACAGCGCCTTTCATGACCGATGAAAGGAGCGGGTCGGCCGCAACGGCATCGTCAATGGCGACAATCCCATCACAGGGCAGCTCTTTGGCCCAACGTGTCACGAGCTGCCCGTGGATAACGCGGTCATCAATACGTACAAAAGAAATACTCATAGCGGGCTCCTTTAAAAATCATCTGACTGAACGGATAAAACCGGGGCGGCTTTAATCAGTGTGGGGAGGGTTAACGCCAGTAGCTCATCGGCTGCGGCATGGACATCCGTTAAAGGGTGGATCTCTTCACTTTGCAGGAGCATGGGGAAATTGACGCCCGCCACGACGGCGACGGGAGGAAACGTGAGTGAAGAAAATGCGTGATGGCAGGCAACATTCCACGGCGTGCCGCTTTGCATGTCACATAACACCAGCACGCCGTCAGCGTTTTGTCCTGCACGGGCGAGCACCTGGGAAAAGTTATCTTTAAACCCTTCGATACCCGTTTGTTCGCTCAACGTAACGGCGTATACATGCGGCAATTCGCCGTAAACCATACGGCTGCTGGCAAGCAGCGCCTCCGCCAGCGGACCATGGGTAGCAACAATAATATTGATCATCGGTTTATCCTCTAACCCAGGCTTTAATGGTCGCGAGCCGCTGGCCAATGCTTTCGCCAGAGGGCGAAATGCGATATTCGCCAACTGCTGCTGGAATGATAAAGGTCTCGGCATAGTGAACGATAAATGGGGCAAAGGCACCGTCCGGACTGTCGACAACGGCTTCTGCGCCTTCCACCAGGTTCAGGACGTTAACGCCGCCGTGAGTATGGTGCGTGACAGGCGTGGTGAACCAGTGGCGGCGCGTTTCGATAAATTCTCTCTCGTGCATGCCGGTTCTTTCTTCATGCCAGCCTTCGCCTTCAGCGATGGGTTCAATGCGGTTGACCAGGTTGTCATAAACCCATTGCGTGTCGCGCTGCCAGTCGATGACCTGCTGACCATGGTCCAGATGAACTGGGCGCGGTAACCCATCTAAACCCAGGCGTCCCCAGTCCCACAGCTTGAAGGTGAAAATATAGGGCGTCGCGCTGATCTCAAGGACCATGGTGCCTGCGCCTGAGCAGTGCACCGTACCCGCTGGAATAAGAAAGTGATCGTGCTTGTGTGCAGGGATCTGATTCACAAAGCGCTCGTCATCAAACTCTTTTTCTCCACGTCCTGCCGCCCGCAGGCAGTCCAGCATTTCCTGAGGCTCAACCCCGGTTTTGGTTCCAAGGTAAACCACGGCATCCGGTTCTGCCTCGAGGATGTAGTAGCTCTCATCCTGGGTATAATGCATGCCGAATTGTTGCTGGATATATTCGGTGACAGGATGCACCTGGAAGCTAAGATTCTGACCGCCAATGGTATCCAGAAAATCGAAGCGGATCGGGAATTCCGCCCCGAAGCGAGCGTGAACTTTCTCACCCAGCAGAGGGCGAGGATACATCAGTACCAGATCCTGCGAGGGGATCTCGATCCGCACGTTGCCAAAACGCAGTAACAGGCTGTTTTCCTCGGGCACGCAATCAAAACACCACGCGTAATTTGGCGCTGAGGGATCGAGATCGAATTGTTGTTTCATCCATTGGCCGCCCCAGACGCCGGGATCGAAAAAGGGCGCAACCCGAAACGGCTGTAAGGTGGTTTGCTGTAAACCCGCCCGTAGCGCGTCGCCGCTCACCATCGCAGGGGTATTATCTTGTGTGGTATCAAGCAAATAATCGGCGCGCTTGAGCAGTGGCGTTTTATGCCGGTCGAAGACCCGCCATTCGATGAAAAAAGCGCGTTTGTAGCGACGCAGAATATCTTCATCCTGATTCTGCGCCCCCCAGTTGCCGAGACTTTCATGACGCATCCGCTGCTGAATTTCCCAACGCGGGAGATCGGCATAAACCAACAGGTCGCCAGGGTGCGCCAGTGCGGCGCCCGAACCATAAACGATGACGAGGCCTTCCGTAACCGCATCAATTTGTTGCCGTAGTAGATGCAGTTTTTGCTGATCAAAAAACTCATCAAGATGGTGACAGGAGAGAACGCCGAATACACGATCGTCAGTCAGGTTGCGTGCCAGCATATCGTGAAGAGCCAGTTCATCATGACGCGCATTTTCGATGTTAACGATCAGCGCGGCATTCAGCGCCGGGAATAAACGGGTAACAAGCTCGTCGAGATTAACACCCGGATAGCAATCGACAGTCAGTACCGTTTTTGGCGAATCAGAAACCCGGCTGTTAAGCACTGACTGAACAGATTCCCAGCCTTGCCAGGCCTGGTGGTCATAACCCTGAACATGAACTTCCGGGAATTTATTATAGGTTGTCGGCATTCTCTTTCTCCATATTAGCCAGGAGCCTGGCTCATCAGACTATTTTGCTTACCACTTTGAACCTGGGGCACAGCTCGCATCCTCACGTACTCCGTGTACGCACCGTTGGCTGTGCGCGCTGTCCGTGTTCAAACTGTCTGCGCCAGTTACGCCTGATGGATCAGGCTCTAAATAAAGATTAATCGATTAACCTTAATTTGATAGTGTGGTTAATGCGATTAACCCGCCATAATGAACAACTCAAGCGATTAAATACGTGCTGATGTGACGGTAATCACACGTTAAAATGTAAAAAATAGGTTATTCGATTAACCTGCTATATGACGTAGAGAAACGGGAGGGATCATGACAGCAATTACCCTGGCGCAGGTCGCAGAACGCGCGGGCGTCTCCACTGCGACCGTTTCAATGGTGCTGCGTAATCGGGGAAGAATTTCACAGGCCACTCGCGAGCGAGTGCTAAAAGCACTGGATGACAGCGGCTATGTCTACAATCAGACCGCTGCTAACCTGCGTAATCGGAGCAGTAACCAGGTCGGATTGCTGTTACACGATATCACCAACCCGTTTTATGGCGAGATGACGGCAGGTCTAAGCCATGAAATGGAACGCCACGATCTGCTGCTCTTTCTGGCTAACAGTGAGGAGTCCGGGGAGCGTCAGCAGAAATTTGTCGACTCGCTGATGCGTAATAATGCCTGCGGTATGGTGCTATGCGCCGCGCGTGAGACGCCAGCGTCATTCTTTGATGCGCTGAAAAGGCGCAATATTCCGGCCATTATGGTGGTGCGCCCACTCAGCGATCCGGATTTTGATTTCGTGGGTACCGATAACTTCCTCGGAACCCAAATGGCGACGACTCACTTATTAAAGATGGGGCATAAGAATATTGCTTTCATTGGCGGGAGTCCAAACTCCGGCAGCAGGGCACAGCGTATTGGGGGATTTACCAGTACATTACTGGAACACGGAATATCGCCCAATCCGGACTGGATTGTCGCAGCTCAGGCAAGCCAGATTGATGGTGCGAAAGTCGCGGAGTCTCTGTTGAGCCTCAATCCGCAAATTACCGCTGCAGTGTGTTATCAGGATATTGTTGCGTTAGGAGTGATGCAGGCGCTACGTAAAATGGGGCGGGAACCTGGACGCAATTTTGCGCTGGTGGGTTTTGATGACATTACTGAGGCCGCGTTGGTTCAACCTGCGCTGACGACCGTTTCGGTGGCGGCGAAAGAGATTGGCCGGAAGGCGGGAGAGCTGCTCTACAGTCGAATTCAGGGGAATGATGAACCGCCGAAGCGCATTATCCTGCCGCCTGCGCTGGTGGTCAGAGAGTCATGCGGTTTTGCGAATGGGGTTCAAAAATACCCGTAACAGATTGCAGACAAACGCTAGATCTGTTTTGCCGGAGAACGTCGCAAGCGCCGTATCCGGCCTGTGGATCACGCTAATATCAACGAGTCTGGTGCGATAAAATTGCGCTGCCCCGTCGTCCTGCGACGACGGCGGGACTACCGCACGGAATGTTTAACCCAAAGAGTTTGCCAGGGGGCCAGGATTAACTCGCCATTAAATGCCCGATGGCTGAGCAAACAATTTCCCCGAATATCAAGCTGTAACAGACAATGCTCTGCGCTGACATTCACGATGCAGGTTATTTTTTCTCCGCTGTTTTGATCGCAGCGTTCAACAGCAAAAAAGGCATCTGCCAGAAGTAGCGTTTTTTGTTCGGCCCAGGGAGAAAAGGCGGGATGGTTTTTGCGGATCTGCAGCATGTTATGCAGGGCGCTAAAAACCTTTGCGCGCAGATTTTCAGGAGAAGAAAGCTCTGTTTCCAGGCGAGCCAACGAAAGTTTTTGGCGATTAATCCGGCGGTTGATACCCGACTGTTCGACTGCGTCCTGATCGTTTTCGCTACCTAACAAACTGTGATAATACAAGGCGGGAACGCCTTTTAATGAGAATAAAATGGCATGGGCTGCCAGCATTTTTGCCGTTTTAATCTCATTGTTATCATTGGGTTCAGACAGTGCGCTGAGGTAATTGATATTTAATTCATAAGGGGAGGCGGTGCCATCGCCATTATTTTTCCACGATACCCGCCCATTTTTTCTCAGGGTTTCACTGACCAGAAAATCTCTTTCGCTATCCTCCAGCAAATTCTCCGTTGGGCGGATGCCAATACCATCATGGCTGGCGATAAAATTAAAAAAGGTCGTACCAGCAGGCAGCGATTCTCTCTCCAGAGAGCGGGACCATTCCCGTAGCCAGCGTGCGTTACCGCGCAAAAAAGCATGTAGCGTCAATGGCGGTAGTGGAAACTGATACACCATGTGCGCCTCGTCACCCTGTCCGAAATACGCAATATTTTCATGATGCGGAACATTGGTTTCCGTTATTATTCGGCAGCCCGGAAATACCGTATCCAGTATTAAACGCCACAGTTTGATAATCAGGTGGACCTGCGGCTGATGGATGCAGCGCTCTCCCGGCTCTTTCCAGATAAAACCAATGGCATCGAGGCGGATGGATGTCGCCCCCTGCGCGGCATAGAAGAGTAATATATTGATACTTTCCAGTAGTACCCTGGGTTCTTTAAAGTTCAGATCAATTTGATCATCACTGAATGTGGTCCAGATATTCACCTGCCTTCCGTCGCTGTGGGTAAAAGGGGTCAGCAGGGGAGTGGTTCTTGGGCGAACCGCGTTCTGATAGTCAGCGTGGATATCGGCTTCAATAAAATAACGCTGATAATCCGGGTTATCCTTAAGATATTCAGTAAACCATTGACTGTGTTTTGATATATGGTTAATAACACAATCAAACATCAGAGAAAAGTCATGTGATAATGCCCGAATATCAGACCATGACCCTGATGCGGGGTCCACCTGATAATAGTCAATAACGCTAAATCCATCGTCGGAGCTAAAGGGATACATCGGTAATAAATGGATATCGCTCACTGTCTCTGTAAGATAATTCTTTGCAAATCTGTGCAGCGCGGCCAGCGGCGATATATTTGGTGCGGAAAATGCGTCGCCGTAAGTAATCAGATAAATGCTGTCCTCTTTCAACGGTGGACGGTTTTCCTCGATGGGTAATCCTTTTCTGACGCTTGTCAGTATGTTTTCGGTAAGCGCCGTATTATTTTTCTCAGGGTAGATTGCATTGAGTATTAACAGGATTTGGTTTTGCAAAGAGGCCTGGTCAAGTTTGTTCATTACATTTTCCCGGAAGAATATTAAAAAAACTGGACGACATGCTGCGTTGTTTCACGCAACATGCCGCCTTTGCATATCAGCTTTTTATAATCTGAATGGCTAAGGTCATATAATCTTTCGCGTCGATAACAATCTCTCCGTCAAGAGATTCCTGGACTTCATCCTGTAAAGAAAGGCGGTAAATTTGGTACTGGCAGGCAGAGGAAAGTTCTACTTTTTGCCTGGTATCGCTGGGGTTGAACAACCTGATGATAAACGAATTCACGTTATTGCCGGGTTTACACATACTCAGCATGATGGCGCGATTACTCTGTGTCAGCCAGGCGTCTGTCGGAGAGACCTCGCTGTTCGTTATTGGGATCGTGAAGCGTTCGAGGCGTTCTTCAAAAGTATTAAGCTGCTGGAGCTGATAGGTCAGATAGTGTTCGCGATAATGCTTACAGGCATTGAATAAGGTCGCATCATCGACAGTGCTGTCCATTATTAACGCATAGTCGAATTGCATTGCCTGATGCATTTGCGCATCAGGCGTTTCGACGACCTTATTATTAATGCCGGATGCCCGGCCTGGTCTCCACAGGGTATCGTCTTTACCCAATAAACCGACGCTGCGAAACAGCGTTAGCGCCAGAATGTTATCTTCGGGGAGTACTTCATACTCCTTGATACCTTTAGTCATAACGCCAAAAAAGTGATTGTTATCACGCAACGCGACACAGTTTTCCAGGGTGTAGATGGGCATCGGTTTTTCAACAAACCCCGCTTCTCGCCAGCCTGTTACGTACCGGCTGGTGGTCTCCCTGCGGAGCAAGGCATAGCCTTGATCGGCATAAGAGTACTCAGGTGCAACCACTGGCGTTTTAATGTGTACGCGCAGTCGATGCTCATCAGCCTGATTGTCCAGATGATGCTGGACGCGCACATACTGCTCATGTCGGCGCAGCTCGAGGGTGGTCAGAATTTGCATTGATACCGTCGGTTCTGCGGTCAGACGATGCTGAATATCCTGTGGAATTAAGAGGGTGGTTTCCAGCGTCATGCGTGAGACCAGCGGACCGATCTCACAGGAAAGCAGGGAGAAAGCGGTCGCAATTAACGGCTGTTCCCCGGGCAGGGGGGCAAAATCAAACTCATCACCGTCGTCCCCACAGTCGACGAATGAGAGAAAATCATTGATACACTGTCGGGTACTGAGGTTTTCCAGCGTTAACGCGCCATGGCAGAGGCTGATGCGATAACGATCGTTTTCAATCGTTTGTCGATTACTGCGGATTAGCGGCGAACTCGCGGTGTGTTCTTCGATAAGCCAGGTTTGATAGCCCAGTCCGTTAACACCTTCGGCCTGAAAGATAATTTCACTGCGATAATAGTCATCCACCCGTTCCAGTTTTTCGCCTTCTGCCGTGACGATGACGCGCTGCCCGCCATCCAGTATCTGCTGATCCAGCAGGGTACACTCAACGCGTTTATCCCCCTGACGTAAGGTGACATTTTTACTTTTGGTAAAAACGACCGCGCGCGTCAGGCGATCCAGTGGACTGATGTCGCAATTGAAGACCACCAGAATATTATCCTGACCCATACGGCGGCTGATGGCATGGCTGATTTTCTTTTTCAGCAGGTTGATCAGACTCAATGCTGAACGCTCAACGCTAATTAAACGCTGCTTAATGTTGTGATTAACCGGATCGGCGTTCGTCGCCTCAATGCCATTATGCGCATGCGCAGAGAACACCGTTTTCCACAGGCTGTCCATCAACGGTTGGGGCCAGTGGATGCCAAGCTGGGTGGCTATGACGGCAAGCGGCTCCAGGTGATCGATCAGCAGATGCTCTGTTTCCCAGGTCTGACGCTTGATGTCATATCGGGTCGAATGGCAGGTTCGGTGAATACGGGACTTCTGACAAGCGAACAGTTCACCATCGATCACGTGGGTAAACGGACTCCCGGACCACGCGTCGCGCATATAACTTTCGTAATCTGCCATTATAAAATGATAAGGCGTATCGAGCCGGTTGAGCGCTTTTACCGTTTCCGGGAACTGTGCGTTCGGCAGTACCTGGTCTCCGCCGCAGGGCAGCAGCAGCCTGTCTGTGTGGGTATTCATCGCGCTCAATTGTTGGAGTATGGGTAACAGGCGATGTTGAACATAATCAGCGTCAGCGGACAAAAATTTTCCGGGTCCGTAACCGTAGTACATATAGTTTGTCGCGACTATTTTCTGGTTTGGCGCGCGCCATAAGAAATTAAGGTCGCCATGAATCTGGTCGTTATAAATGCCGCGTTGCAACACGCAATACTCAATGCCTGCATCGGTAAACAGGGCGGGCAGATAAGCATGTTGACCGAAGATATCCGGTAAATAACCAATATTCATGCTATGACCAAACCGCTTTGCGGTGCGGATACCGTACTGCAAATTGCGGATCAGCGATTCACTGCGAATCAGCAGAGAATCACATTGTGTATACCAGGGGCCGACGAAAAGCCGATGCTTACTTACCAGCGCTTCAATGCGTGGCGCATTTTCCGGACGAACCTGTAAATAGTCATCAAGGACTACGGCCAGGCCGTCAAATGTGTAACTGGGAAAGTCGGCATCGTTTTCCAATAGATCTAACAAATAATCCAGATTTTCGACCAGCAAAATATGGGAATCTTCACAGGTAAAATACCATTCAGCATCCCAGTGACAGTGTGGTACGACATAGACTTGCTTCCGAACCATTTTTCATCCCCAGTTAATTCAATGCGATCTTGCCGATCTTGATTAAGTAATAGCGAACGAAAACGTTAGCCAATGCGATAAATGCGATGCCAATAAACATGCCAGACAGGTATGCGGGAAGATTTTGCACCAGTGGCCAGCCCCAGATGGCGGGTAATGGAAACCATTGCACTGAACCTAAAACAATGGCGGTCACCGATCCTATAACGGCCCCAATGATGTTAATTGAGATGGTGATAACCGGATTTTTTAGCATAAAGGGGATAGCCCCTTCGCCAATCGCCAGAAACCCCAGAATCAAAGATGTTGTTCCGGTGATGCGCTGGTTTTCGTCGAAGACACGCCGTCTGACAATAAAACGATCGATGAGGGTTGCAAGGCCGATCCCGACAGGCGGGATCACAATCCCCAGCACGCGCGCTGTGAGGGGGAAGATATGATCCGCGGCCAGGCCAATGGCGATAGCACCAGCGGATTTATTCACGGGGCCGCCCAAGTCAAAGGCCGTCAGA
The DNA here is from genome assembly GCF_002918555.1 of Citrobacter amalonaticus. GTDB lineage: Bacteria > Pseudomonadota > Gammaproteobacteria > Enterobacterales > Enterobacteriaceae > Citrobacter_C > Citrobacter_C amalonaticus_A. The sequence goes on along the minus strand of NZ_PQMB01000004.1, from coordinate 200,573 downwards.
GCGGCAATAATCACTGCCAGCATTAACGCGCTGGAGGTACCCTGCTCCGTGATAAATTGCTGCAAAAATCGGTTAATGCCGCCAAAAACGGGATCGACAAAGTAAAAATTGATAAAGAAGATAGCGAGTACCGACAGGCCAGGAACGATGAGCATTGGCTTCATGGCCTGCAAATGCTTATGCAGCCGAATGTGTCGATTCAGATAATCAGCAATAAATCCGGCTAGCGCGCCGAGAATCAGTGCGCCGATAAATCCCGAAGGGACGCCGCCGCTTACCGACCAGAAGGTATAATGCAGCCCACCGGCAAATGCCCCGCCGATGAATCCGGGGACCAGCCCTGGCCTGTCGGCGATGCTCCAGGCCATATAGGCGGCAAAAACCGGATACATAAACTTCATGATCATATTGCCGTACAGCGTTAAAAAGTGGCAAATGACCAGCAGGGTGCTGCTCTGACTGGCGTAGCGATTATTTCCGATGTCAGTGATGCCGAACAGACTGGCTGCCAGTTGCCCCACGCCGATCATTAAACCTGCGGCGACGATCACCGGGATCATGTAGGAAATGCCGCTGGAGATGCCCTGGTAGAGCTGTCCGCCAAAGGATAGCGTGCTTTTCCGGGTCATCTGTTCGCCGCTTTCGGCTTCGTCAACAATACCATCAGGCTGCGTCAATATTCGCTCAATTAACCCATCGGGATCCTTTAAGGGTTCGGACACAGAGGTCGCGATAAAGGGTTTACCGTTAAAGCGCGCTTTCCCTTTTGGCGGTAAGGAGGCCGCAAAAATGACCCCGCTTGCCTGACGAATTTGCTCATCATTGACCTCATCTTCGATGCCGCTAGCCCCCTGTTTCTCGCTGAATACCCGGATACCCCGGGCTGCACCCGCTTTCTCCAGCGCTTCGGCGGCCATATAGGTATGGGCAATACCCGCTGAGCAGGAGGTGATCACAATCAGGCTTTTCCCGCTGTCGTTGACAATGTTTTTTTCTGCTGTCGCGTCGTGATTATCCAGATGTGCGAGAAAATCCTCGACCGTTGACGCTTGTTTCAGCGCGGTGACGTTTTGCTCATCCATCAACGCCAGGCTGAGCGTGGAGAGTAAGCGCAAATGACCATCGTCATCCCCCAGCGGCACGGCCAGCAAAAAAACCAGAGAGACTTTATCTTCGCCATCCATTGTTGGCCAGTCATCGACGGGGTGTGTCAGCCGTACTGCGGCAAAGGCTGGCTGGTTAACAACAGGCGATTTGCCATGTGGGATGGCGATACCCTGTTCAAAACCCGTTTCTGAAATATTTTCCCGTTCCCATACCGCCTGGAGAAAAGCGGATTTATCCGCGATCTTCCCTTTTTGAAATAGAAGATGGGATAAGTTTTCCAGAATAATTTCACGATTGTTCCATTCTTGATCCAGAAGAATCAAATCGTGAGACGTCACATCGCTTAGCAGCATATAGTCCTCAATGTGTCGATTTGCTCATTAGGTTAATTTATTAAAAATAAAATGACTCTCTTCCTGGGGTGTTTAGTTTTCTAAATTTAAATTTGCTGTAACAATAGGGTTTGCATTATTTTTGTCAAGAGTATGACCATACAATGAATGTACCATAAAATGGTTTGAACTCCATTTGCAGATAGTAAGGTGATAGCGTGAATTAACTTTATGAGAATGTTTTATGAATAATAATTTAAAAGTCTTATTGTGTGTGCCTGTGATATACAGTTCGTTTAGCTGGAGTGGTGATACCTGGGTTGATGTTCGTGCTGCACATAATATGCGTGCGGATACTAACGAAACCAGGATTAAATTTATGCATCAGGCAAATAACGGATTCTATTTTTCGGCTGAAGCGACGCAAAACCATAATGAGTCCTTTTTTGGCGATGAAGATAGTAAGGATGGAAAAGATGATGGTGTTACTGGGGTATCCCAGGAAATAGAAACGCGCTGGCAGTTTAAGTTAGGTGATGGTTATTCAATTGCTCCTGGCATGACGACAATTTTCACCAAAACGAATACCCATTATCGACCTTTTATTCAGGGATGGAAGGATTTTGGTAACGGTGTCAATATCTCAGCACGCTATCGTTATAACACCACCAATGATGCGCACAGCGATCTGATGGTTGGTAGTGATGAGTATACTCGCCGTCAGTCTCATCAGTTCGATATCTGGATAGCCTACAATATTGGTCGATTTGGTATGTCATGGAATCCGCGTTTTCGCTACCAAAATGGAGTGGATCAGGGAAACGGAAAAGATACCTATTGGGAGCATACGCTGGCGTTCAATTATAAAATGGATGATGACTGGACGCCCTACATTGAGCTGGGGTCAATCGATAAAACATATATCGATAGTGATGGTAACCACAAAAACGAATTTGTGGGACGTCTGGGTATCACCAAAAAATTGTGATATCCGCAATCAGGTATCGGATGTATTAAGTAATCGATATCCGATACCGTCAATGAAATTCAATAACCGTATCTGTGATTCTCTCTGGTAAAGCGAAGAGGCATCAGTTGTTGTCTCAATACACCAGGAGCGGGATGCAATTCGAGATAAAGTTGAGTTTTTCTGCGTGATGGCAATGACTTTGATATTTTTTCTTTTGGCGCTTCGGGCCATTTCTGTAATATCTTTTGTTTCGCCAGATTTACTGACAATTAATAACATTCCTTTATTGATTAGTGCAAGTTGATGAACATCGGTTAACTCCAGGTGAGGAATTCCGGCAATCGATATAAAACGTGATAAGTAGTTGAGGCTGGTTATTGTTGCGCCTCTTGCGTATAAATAGACATGGGATGCATTACTGAGTGTCTGGCAGAGGCTGTTGATTTCGTTCTCTGTACTATCGGTCTCCGAGGTACAGACAGGCATTTTCCCATGTTGTTCTGAACTCCATTTATAGCGCAACTCCGTATATCCGGAATAGCCCATTTTTTTACTGACTCGATTAACAGAGGTTGTTGTCGTAAAGGTCTCGCTGGCGATTGTTTTAGCAGACATCATTGCTAATCTGTGGGTATTACAAAGTATATATTCATACACAATACGCTCTGTCCGTGAGAAAGTATTCATATCGACCACCATTTATATTTTACTGCCAGCAGTTAGTATTGTTTGAGGTTAATCGGTTAACCTTAGTTTTGTAATGTGGTAAACTTGATTAACCAACCAAAATGAGTAAATTGCTGGCACACTGTACACATTAGTGTGAAACCAGTCACAGGCTGTATTCATCTGATTATCATCTCTTGCCTGACAGAGCAAAATGTAACTGTTGAGTGTCATTTATCGCTTTCACTGATATTCCTTCCTACATATCATTAAATTCTAATTATCGCCATTTTCGGTGGCAGCGCGGCGATGCGCTGGTTACTCTGAAAAGGTTTACGCAAAATTAACAAAAGAGAATAGCTATGCATGATGCACAAATCCGCGTTGCCATCGCGGGAGCCGGGGGACGCATGGGGCGTCAGTTGATTCAGGCCGCGCTGGCAATGGAAAACGTGACGTTGGGCGCCGCACTGGAGCGGGAAGGGTCTTCATTGCTGGGCAGCGACGCCGGGGAGCTGGCGGGGGCCGGGAAGACAGGCGTTACCGTGCAGAGCAGTCTTGATGCGGTAAAAGATGATTTTGACGTATTTATTGATTTTACCCGTCCGGAGGGCACGCTAAATCATCTGGCGTTTTGTCGGCAACATGGCAAAGGGATGGTCATTGGCACAACGGGCTTCGATGACGCAGGCAAACAGGCGATCCGCGACGCCGCGCAAGAGACCGGCATTGTCTTTGCGGCTAACTTTAGCGTGGGCGTTAACGTCATGCTGAAGCTGCTTGAGAAAGCCGCGAAGGTGATGGGCGACTACACCGATATTGAAATTATTGAAGCGCACCACCGTCATAAAGTGGATGCGCCATCGGGAACCGCGCTGGCGATGGGTGAGGCGATTGCCCATGCGCTGGACAAAGATCTGAAAGAGTGTGCGGTCTACAGTCGGGAAGGTCATACCGGCGAGCGCGTGCCGGGGACTATTGGTTTTGCGACCGTGCGTGCGGGCGACATTGTGGGTGAACATACCGCCATGTTTGCTGATATTGGCGAGCGGGTCGAGATTACCCATAAAGCGTCCAGCCGTATGACCTTTGCCAATGGCGCAGTGAGATCGGCTTTATGGGTAAGCAAGAAGCCAAATGGCCTTTTTGATATGCGAGATGTGCTTGATTTGAATAATTTATAGTAATTTATTATCTTTTTTCTGTGATTGTGTTTGTAATAATGCATTGATTATAAAGGGTAATTTTTATTGCCCTTTTATTTTCTCTTTGTTTTTTATGTTTTTAAATGGAATCTCATAAAATTTACTGTTTACCATGCAAATTCTGTTGCCTGAATGTAAATTTTGACCGGATGGTCCACTTTTCATGCGTCTGAATGCATTTTTTACAATGTTTATCGCACGCAAGCGTTTTCCAGAATGACTTAGGTGATCTTTTTGCTTGTTAAATCGTGAAAATAGTTCGTGACTGGCAAATTAACACAAAAAATAGCGCCTTTAAGTTGACTTTTACCCGCCAAATCTCCAGAATGCCGCCGTTTGCCAGAAATATATGGGTAAGCAGATTTGCATTGATTCAAACGATGTAAATGAATTAATATGCAAATAAAGTGAGTGAATATTCTCTGGAGGGTGTTTTGATTAAGTCAGCGCTATTGGTTCTGGAAGACGGAACCCAGTTTCACGGTCGGGCCATAGGGGCAACAGGTTCGGCGGTTGGGGAAGTCGTTTTCAATACTTCAATGACCGGTTATCAAGAAATCCTCACTGATCCTTCCTATTCCCGCCAAATCGTCACTCTTACTTATCCCCATATCGGAAATGTCGGCACCAATGAAGCTGACGCAGAATCCTCTCAGGTACATGCGCAAGGTCTGGTCATTCGCGACCTGCCGCTGATTGCCAGCAACTTCCGTAATACTGAAGATCTCTCTTCCTGGCTGAAGCGCCATAACATTGTGGCGATTGCCGATATCGATACCCGTAAGCTGACCCGTCTGCTGCGCGAGAAGGGAGCACAGAACGGCTGCATCATCGCGGGCGATAGCCTCGACGCGGCGCTGGCGCTGGAAAAAGCCAAAGCCTTCCCGGGACTGAACGGCATGGATCTGGCAAAGGTTGTCACTACCAACGAGACTTACAGCTGGACTCAGGGAAGCTGGACCCTGGCGGGTGACCTGCCGGAAGCAAAATCTGCCGATGACCTGCCGTTCCACGTTGTCGCTTATGACTTCGGCGCGAAACGCAACATTCTGCGTATGCTGGTGGACCGCGGCTGTCGTCTGACGGTGGTTCCGGCGAAAACCTCTGCCGAAGAGGTACTGAACATGAATCCGGACGGCATCTTCCTCTCCAACGGCCCTGGCGACCCGGCACCGTGCGATTATGCCATTGACGCGATACAAAAATTCCTCGAAACCGATATTCCGGTGTTCGGCATCTGTCTCGGCCATCAGCTGCTGGCGCTGGCGAGCGGCGCGAACACTATCAAGATGAAGTTCGGCCACCACGGTGGCAACCACCCGGTGAAAGATATCGACAACAACACGGTGATGATCACCGCGCAGAACCACGGCTTCGCAGTGGATGAGGCCTCTATGCCTGCTAATTTGCGCGTAACGCACAAATCACTGTTCGACGGCACCCTGCAGGGGATTCATCGCACCGATAAGCCAGCGTTCAGCTTCCAGGGACACCCGGAAGCCAGCCCTGGCCCACACGATGCCGCACCGCTGTTCGATCACTTCATCGAACTTATCGAGCAATACCGTAAGACCGCTAAATAATCAGGAGCTGAGAAGACAATGCCAAAACGTACAGACATAAAAAGCATCCTGATTCTGGGCGCGGGTCCGATTGTTATCGGTCAGGCGTGTGAATTTGACTACTCCGGCGCACAGGCCTGTAAGGCGCTGCGTGAAGAGGGTTACCGCGTCATTCTGGTGAACTCCAACCCGGCAACCATTATGACCGATCCGGAGATGGCCGATGCGACCTACATCGAGCCGATTCACTGGGAAGTGGTGCGCAAGATTATTGAAAAAGAGCGCCCGGACGCAGTTCTGCCTACTATGGGCGGACAGACGGCGCTGAACTGTGCGCTGGAACTGGAGCGTCAGGGCGTGCTGGAAGAGTTCGGCGTGACCATGATTGGCGCCACCGCTGATGCGATTGATAAAGCAGAAGATCGCCGCCGCTTCGACATCGCGATGAAGAAAATCGGTCTCGACACCGCGCGTTCCGGTATCGCCCATACGATGGAAGAGGCGCTGGCCGTGGCGGCCGATGTGGGCTATCCGTGCATCATCCGTCCTTCCTTTACCATGGGCGGCACCGGCGGCGGTATCGCTTACAACCGCGAAGAGTTTGAAGAAATTTGCACCCGCGGTCTGGATCTCTCCCCAACCAACGAACTGCTAATTGATGAGTCGCTGATTGGCTGGAAAGAGTACGAGATGGAAGTGGTGCGTGATAAGAACGACAACTGTATCATCGTCTGTTCTATCGAAAACTTCGACGCCATGGGGATTCATACCGGCGACTCCATTACCGTTGCGCCAGCCCAGACGCTGACCGACAAAGAATACCAAATCATGCGTAACGCCTCGATGGCGGTGCTGCGTGAAATCGGTGTAGAAACCGGGGGATCTAACGTCCAGTTTGCGGTGAATCCGAAAAATGGCCGTCTGATCGTTATCGAGATGAACCCGCGCGTTTCCCGTTCCTCCGCGCTGGCTTCAAAAGCGACCGGCTTCCCAATCGCCAAAGTCGCGGCAAAACTGGCGGTGGGTTATACCCTCGACGAACTGATGAATGATATCACCGGGGGGCGTACTCCGGCGTCGTTCGAACCGTCCATCGATTATGTGGTGACGAAGATCCCACGCTTCAACTTCGAAAAATTTGTTGGCGCTAACGACCGTCTCACCACTCAGATGAAATCTGTGGGTGAGGTGATGGCGATTGGTCGCACGCAGCAGGAGTCTCTGCAAAAAGCGCTGCGCGGTCTGGAAGTGGGTGCCACCGGTTTTGACCCGAAAGTCAGCCTGGATGACCCGGAAGCGCTGACCAAAATTCGCCGCGAGCTGAAAGACGCAGGGGCTGAGCGTATCTGGTATATCGCCGATGCTTTCCGCGCAGGCCTGTCAGTAGACGGCGTGTTCAACCTGACCAACATCGACCGCTGGTTCCTGGTGCAGATTGAAGAGCTGGTGCGTCTGGAAGAGAAAGTGGCGGATATGGGCATCAACGGCCTGGACGCGGACTTCCTGCGCGTGCTGAAGCGTAAAGGCTTTGCCGATGCGCGTCTGGCTGCGCTGGCGGGCGTGCGTGAGGCGGAAATCCGCAAGCTGCGCGAGAAGTCAGGCCTGCACCCGGTCTACAAGCGTGTGGACACCTGCGCGGCAGAATTTGCCACCGACACCGCGTATATGTACTCCACTTATGAAGACGAGTGTGAAGCGAATCCGTCCGTTGACCGCGACAAAATCATGGTTCTCGGCGGCGGCCCGAACCGTATCGGTCAGGGTATCGAATTTGACTACTGCTGCGTCCACGCCTCGCTGGCGCTGCGCGAAGACGGTTACGAAACCATTATGGTTAACTGTAACCCGGAAACGGTCTCAACCGATTATGACACTTCTGACCGTCTCTACTTTGAGCCGGTGACGCTGGAAGATGTGCTGGAAATCGTGCGCATCGAGAAACCGAAAGGGGTTATCGTCCAGTACGGCGGTCAGACGCCTCTGAAACTGGCGCGTGCGCTGGAAGCCGCAGGCGTACCGGTAATCGGGACCAGCCCGGATGCCATCGACCGCGCGGAAGACCGTGAACGTTTCCAGCATGCGGTTGACCGTCTGAAGCTGAAGCAACCGGCTAACGCCACGGTGACCGCCATCGACATGGCCGTTGAAAAAGCGAAAGAGATTGGGTATCCGCTGGTGGTACGCCCGTCTTACGTCCTCGGCGGGCGCGCGATGGAAATTGTTTACGACGAGGCGGACCTGCGCCGTTATTTCCAGACGGCGGTAAGCGTCTCCAACGATGCGCCGGTGCTGCTGGATCACTTCCTGGATGATGCCGTGGAGGTGGATGTCGATGCCATCTGCGATGGCGAAATGGTGCTGATTGGCGGCATTATGGAGCACATCGAGCAGGCTGGCGTACACTCCGGCGACTCTGCCTGTTCTCTGCCAGCGTATACGTTGAGTAAGGACATCCAGAATGTGATGCGCGAGCAGGTACAAAAGCTGGCCTTTGAACTGCAGGTGCGCGGCCTGATGAACGTGCAGTTTGCGGTGAAAGACAATGAAGTGTATCTGATTGAAGTCAACCCGCGTGCGGCGCGTACCGTGCCGTTCGTCTCCAAAGCCACCGGCGTACCGCTGGCGAAAGTCGCGGCGCGCGTGATGGCAGGGCAAACGCTGGCACAGCAGGGTGTCACCAAAGAAATCATCCCGCCGTACTACTCGGTGAAAGAAGTGGTGCTCCCGTTCAATAAGTTCCCGGGCGTTGACCCGCTGTTAGGGCCAGAAATGCGCTCTACCGGGGAAGTGATGGGCGTGGGCCGTACCTTCGCGGAAGCGTTCGCGAAGGCACAGCTGGGCAGCAGCTCCACCATGAAAAAACAGGGGCGTGCGCTGCTCTCCGTGCGGGAAGGCGATAAAGAGCGCGTCGTTGACCTGGCTGCGAAGCTGCTGAAACAGGGCTTCGAGCTGGACGCAACCCACGGTACGGCGATTGTGCTGGGGGAAGCCGGTATCAACCCGCGTCTGGTGAATAAAGTGCATGAAGGGCGTCCGCATATTCAGGACCGTATCAAGAATGGCGAGTACACCTACATCATTAACACCACCGCAGGCCGTCGGGCGATTGAAGACTCCAGGGTCATCCGTCGCAGCGCGCTACAGTATAAAGTGCATTACGATACTACGCTGAACGGCGGTTTCGCCACCGCGATGGCGCTGAATGCCGATGCGACTGAGAAAGTGATTTCTGTGCAGGAGATGCACGCGCAGATTAAAAAATAAATGACGGGTCAGTTGGTTGCCTGATATAAAAATGGCTTCGGAAACGGAGCCGTTTTTTTATTCGATAAGTTAATTCCTGGTCATATATGCCGTAATGGCAACATTTCAATGTAACAAGCAAGATTTGGCTCACACTAATGAGCCGCTAAGTTGCATACTATCCCCTATACCCACAATTTTAATATGGTCTTGTTCTGCCTGCTGGGAACAGGACATAGCAAGTTTTTTAATTTGTGAAATGGTGTGCTTATGTGTGAAGAATATGTTGAAAAACCGCTTTATTTGTTGATCGCTGATTGGGTGATGGCAGAAAAGCGTTGGGTGAGCGCGAAAGAGATCGCAAAGCATTTCAATATGGATCACTGCAAAGCGATTAATACGGTCTCGTATATTCTTGCCGAAGTTGGGGAAATAAGCTGTGAGACTAAGACCATCCCTAATCAGCTGGAAGGTCGGGGCTGTCAGTGTCAGCGTCTGGTGAGAGTGACGCAGATTGATCCCCAGCTTTATGTTCGCCTGGGACATAGCGTACAGGAAAAAATGGTGAGCGCCGTAAAAACGCCGCGCATGCCAGCCGTTCCGCCTGCGGAGCTTAACCGCGAGCAGAAATGGCAGATGATGCTGTCAAAGAGTATGCGTCGGTAATGTCAGAGTGCCGGATGGCGGCATAACGCCTTCTCCGGCATGAATCACTCAGAACCTGACCCACCGGGCGTCATTGGCGCAGGCCGTTCACTGCTACCGGATCGTACACGCCGTGCGTGAGGATGATTCGCGACGCTCACTCTTTGGGCCGCCGCAAGCGGCGCTGTCGCGTTTTGTGCGAGCATTGCCCAGGTTCAACGTGGCAAGCAAAATAGCCTGATGGGCCAGGCTCTAAGCCGATTTGGGTTTTACCTCTGTCGTGCCTTTCAGGCGCGGGCGATTTTTTTCGACCTGAGTTAAGGGCTGCGTTTCTCGTAGTGAGGCCCGACAGCGTACGGCGAGATCCTGATATTCCTGAGTATTCAGCCGCTTCCAGTGCAGCTCCTTTTCCGTCACTTCACGGATAACGCGAGCCGGTGAGCCGACCAGGAGCTGTCGGGCCTCGCCAATAAAACCGGCTTTAACAAAGCTCATCGCGGCGACAATGCTCTCTTCGCCGATGACCGCCCCGTCCATAATCACGCTGTTCATACCGACCAGCGCATCCCGGCCAATCACGCAGCCATGCAGAATAGCACCGTGTCCGATGTGTCCATTTTCATGCACGATAGTGTCGGTATCGCAGTAACCATGCATAATGCAGCCATCCTGCAGATTCGAGCCCGCTTCCAGAATCAGGCGCCCATAGTCACCGCGCAGCGAGGCGAGTGGGCCGACATAAACGCCAGCCCCCACGATGACATCGCCAATCAACACGGCGCTGGGGTGGATATACGCCTCTGGATGGACTACCGGGATCAGGCCTTCAAAGGCGTAATAGCTCACGTGATCTTCTCCTGAATTGCCGGATGAGGCGCTATGCCGCCATCCGGCATGGCAACATTAACAACCCTTCCAGACCGGATCGCGTTTTTCAGCAAACGCCTGCGGTCCTTCGGTGGCATCTTCAGAATGCAGTACCGCCGGATAATGCTTCAGTACGCCGCTACGGATAAAGCGATAGCCCTCTTCGACCGGCATTTCGCTGGTTGTGCGGTAGATCTCTTTGAGCGCAGCAATGGCCAGCGGAGCGCTGTTTACCAGCTGTTGCGCCAGTTCGCGCGCGCTGTCCATAAGCTCAGCCTGGCTGACGACGCGGTTAACGATTCCCCAACGCAGCGCTTCTTCCGCGTCCATCCTTCTGCCGGTCATCACCATTTCATTGACGATTGCGGGTGGTAGTCGCTTAGGCAGGCGCAGTACGCCGCCGCTGTCCGGGACGATGCCAAGTTTGGCTTCCGGCAATGCGAAGCTGGCATTCTGCGCACAAACGATAAAGTCCGCCGCCAGCGCCAGCTCAAAGCCGCCGCCAAAGGCATATCCGTTAACGGCTGCAATCACCGGTTTATCCAGGTCGAAAATTTCCGTTAAACCCGCAAAACCGCCGGGACCAAAATCCGCATCCGGCGCTTCGCCTTCCGCAGCCGCTTTTAAATCCCAGCCTGCTGAGAAGAATTTTTCTCCGCCACCGGTGATGATCGCCACACGTAATTCAGGATCGTCACGGAAGTTAAGAAAGACTTCACCCATCTCAAAACTGGTTCTGGCGTCAATCGCGTTGGCTTTGGGGCGATCCAGCGTAATTTCCAGAACAGGTCCGTTGCGGGTCAAACGTAATGATTCACTCATATTTTTCTCCTGTTTCGTTTTACAGAGACGACAGGGACTCTACAAAACAATGCATATACTCGTCATACTTCAGGTTGCTGGTGCGTTGGCTTTATTACCCGGCCCATCCATGGGCCTCGCCCCTTTGGGGCCAGCGCAAGCGCTGTTCAAAACGACTACGTGTTTTGTCCCGCAACTCGAATTATTTAGAGCATATATTTCGTCACGGTATTATTATCCGGCGAGAAAATACTCTCGCCGGGCGGTTTATTTCAGATTTTTTTTGATTATTTTCCCTGAACAATTTCGCGGCAGATCTTTTCTTATCTCCAGAAAAGAGGGGACTTTAAATTTCGCCATATTTTGCGCGCAGAAACTGAAAAATTCCTCTTCACTCAGCGTTTCACCTTCATTCAGCACGACAAAGGCTTTTATCGCTTCGTCGCGAATAGAGTCTTTAATACCAATTACCACGATGTCCTGAATTTTAGGGTGCGCGGAGATGATATTTTCCAGCTCGACGCAGGAGACATTTTCGCCGCCGCGCTTGATCATGTTGCAGCGCCGGTCAACGAAATAGAAAAAGCCTTCCTCATCCCGATAACCGGAGTCGCCAGTATGCAGCCATCCGCCAGGTTCCAGCGCTTTGGCGGTGGCGTCGGGTCTGTCGTAGTACTCTTTGAAGAGGGTTTTACCCGGCACGCCCTTAATGCAGATTTCACCAATTTCTCCGGCGGGTAGCGAACGGTTCTGTTCATCGCGAATATCTGCCTCGTAGCAAAACCCAGGGCGCCCGATAGACGGCCAGCGCCGCTTATCGCCGGGGCGATCGCCAATGATACCGACAATGGTTTCAGTCATGCCGTAAGAGGTCAGCAGACGCACGCCAAAGCGTTCAATAAAGGCGTCTTTTTCCTGAACCGACAGATTGAGATAGAACATCACTTCGCGCAGACAGTGCTGCTTCTCTTCTGGCGTTGCGGGTTGTACCATCAGCGTTCTGATCATCATCGGAATACATTCCGTGACGGTCACGCGATATTTACGTACCTGTTCCCAGAAGGCCCGGGCGCTGTATTTCTCTATCAGCACGAAGGTGGCGCCGACAGAAAAAGCCGCCATTGCCGCCGTGCACTGGCAGTCGATATGAAAAGCCGGCATGACGGTCATATAGATATCATCATCACGCAGGGCGCACTGCCATGATGAATAGTAGCCTGCAAAGCGCAGGTTGTAGTGGGTGATCACCACGCCTTTAGGACGGGAGGTGGTGCCGGAGGTAAACAGGATTTCCGCGGTATCGTCAGTAGATAACGGTGGTGCATAGCACAATGTTGCAGGTTGTTTCTCTTTCAGACTGGCGAAGTGGCTGACGCCTTCTTCGACCGGGACATCTTCACCAATCAGACAGATGGCGGTAAGCAGGGTATTGTCTTCACGCCAAATCTGGCGATACATCGGATAAAAAGGTGCGCTGGTCACCAACAGACTAACCTGGCTGTTTTGCAGGATCCAGGCGCTCTCCTCGCGCAGCAGACGAGCGTTAACTGGCACCATAATGGCGCCAATTTTTGCCAGTCCAAACCAGCAAAAGAAAAATTCCGGGCAGTTATCCAGATGCAGAGCGACCTTATCACCTTTGCGAATGCCCAGTGTGTAGAAAAGGTTCGCTGTGCGATTGATCTCCTCATTGAGCGAGGCATAGCTGAACTGCTGTACGTTACCGTCGCAGGATTCACAAATAAGCGCCGTTTTATTGCCATATACCCCGGCCAGGTCGTCCCACATCTGACGTAAGTGTTGTCCGCCTACGATATCCATTGCACCTTCATCCCTTTATACCTGCGCTAACCGGACGCGCCGGTTAGCGCCTCGAGTCTAGTTCTCAACTTTGGCCAGACCCTTGCTGACCAGCTCCGTAATCTCTGTTTCGCTGTAGCCGATATTTTTCAAAATGGCAGCAGTATCCATGCCGTGCGACGGCATGCCGCGCCAGATTTTCCCCGGATTGTTTTTGAATTTCGGCATGATGTTCGGGCCTTTGCAGGTGCGACCGTCCATCGTTTGCCACTCGGTAATCGATTCACGGGCGACGTACTGCGGATTGCCCTCCAGTTCAGGAATAGTCAGCACTTTGGCGCAGGCGATATTCAGCTGTGCAAAGCGTTCCTGTACTTCGGCAATGGTGTGCACGGCCAGCCACGCGTCCAGTTTTTCCTCCACCAGCGGTCCGTACGGGCACTCCACGCGGTGAATCAGCTGGGTGCCTTCCGGGACTTCCGGCGTGCCGAGAATGTGCGCCAGGCCGATATCCTTAAAGCACTCGTTGATCTGCGTAATACCGACCAGCTCCATCACGATATAGCCGTCAGCGCATTTATACAGGCCGCAACCGGCATAGTAGGGATCTTTGCCTTTGGTCATTCGTGGGCAAATTTCGCCGCCGTTGAAGTAATCCATCATGAAGTACTGGCCCATGCGCAGCATCACTTCATACATCGCGACATCAATACTTTCGCCTTTGCCGGTTTCCCTGACTTTATGCAGGGCTGCCAGCGCCGCGGTTGTTGCCGTCATGCCGGAGAAGTAGTCGGCGGTGTATGGGAAAGCGGGCATTGGCTGATCGACGTCGCCGTTCTGGATCAGATAGCCGCTGAACGCCTGAGCAATCGTGTTATACGCCGGGAGGTTGGTGTACTCATCGGTGCCGTACTGACCAAAACCGGAAAGGTGAGCGATAACCAGTTTCGGGTTATGTTCCCAAAGGACTTCATCGGTGATACCGCGGCGAGCAAACGCCGGTCCTTTGCTGGCTTCGATAAAGATATCGGTGGTTTCCATTAACTTCAGAAACGCTTCCCGTCCTTCATCTTTGAAAATGTTTAATGACAGCGCGTGCAGGTTGCGGCGCGACAGCTGTGGGTAGTTGGGCTGAACACGAATCGTATCGGCCCAGGCTACGTTTTCAATCCAGATCACTTCCGCGCCCCATTCGGCAAACATCTGTCCGGCGAACGGCCCGGCGATTTCGATGCCGGAGAAGACAACCCGCAGCCCGGCAAGGGGGCCAAAGGCAGGCATGGATAGACGATTCATAAATTAGCTCCTGGCTTTTTTATTATGTCCAGGCCGGATAAGCGCAGCGCCATCCGGCATGATTGCCTGATGGCGACGCCAGCGCGTCTTATCAGGCCTACAGGGTGCCCCGGTTAACGGTATTGCTTCAGCACGGCACGGCCAAGCGTCAGGATCTGCATCTCGTCAGAACCGCCGGAAACGCGGTCCACGCGCAGGTCACGCCAGAAGCGGGTAACGCGGTGGTTGCCGGCAATCCCTACGCCGCCCAATACCTGCATGGCGCTGTCCACCACTTCAAAGGCCGCATTGGCGCAGAAGTATTTACACATCGCCGCGTCGCCGGAAGTAATGGTGCCGTTATCGGCTTTCCAGGCGGCTTCCAGCAGCATGTTTTTCATGGAGTTTAATTTGATTGCCATATGGGCAAACTTCTCCTGAATCAGCTGGAAACGGCCAATCGTTTCGCCAAACTGCACGCGCTGATTGGCGTAACGCGCCGCATCTTCAAAGGCGCACATTGCAGTACCGTAGTTGGTGAGGGCTACCAGGAAACGTTCGTGATCGAACTCTTCTTTTACGCGGTTAAAGCCATTGCCTTCCCGACCGAACATGTCCTTTTCGTCCAGTTCAACATCGTCAAAGTTGATTTCACAGCAGCTGTCCATGCGCAGGCCGAGCTTCTCCAGTTTATTGACTTTGATGCCGGGTTTGCTCATGTCGACAAACCATTCGGTATAAACCGGTTTGTCCGGGGAAGCGCCGTCTCTTGCCATTACCACGATGTAAGGGGTGTAGGCGCTACTGGTAATAAAACACTTACTGCCATTAAGATAAACCTTACCATTTTTGCGGGTATAGGTGGTTTTTAAACTGCCCACATCCGATCCGGCTCCCGGTTCCGTGATGGCAGAGTTCCACATCTGTTTACCCGTCCCCTGGAAGGCCATAATCTTATCAATCTGCTCCTGGGTACCTTCACGCAGGAACGTATTAAAACCACCGGGTAACTGATACAGAACATATGTCGGCGCACCCAGGCGTCCAAGTTCCATCCAGACGGCGGCAACGGTGACGAAGCCGGCTTCCAGGCCGCCGTGTTCTTCAGGGATCAACAGGCTATCGATGCCCATATCCGCCAGCGCTTTCACAAAACGCTCCGGATAGACGCTGTCACGATCGCACTCGGCAAAATAAGCTTCCCAGTTTTCACTGGCCATCAGTTCACGAATACCGGCGACAAACAGTTCCTGCTCATCATTTAAATTGAAATCCATCTTCTAACCTCTATGTCGTGGGGTAATTAGGTTTATTTATCTTTCCAGTGCACTTTGGCGTCTTTGATAAAAGAAAGCGTCACCATGATGTTGACGAAGAACAGGGGGCACCCTCCGGCGATAATCGCGGTTTGAATCGGCTTCAGCCCGCCAAGCGCCAGCAAAACGATGCCGATGATGCCGACCAGCACGGACCAGCCAATACGTACCAGCAGCGGCGGTTCTTCGCCGTCACGGACTTCGCGACAGGTGGACATTGCCAGGGTATAGGAGCAGGCGTTAATCAGCGTAACGGTGGCAATAAAGCAAAGGATAAAGAATCCCCACATCGTGGCGGTACTGAGCGGCAGGGCGGCCCAGGTTTCGATAATCGCGCGCGCCACGCCATGCTGTTCAATCAGCTGCGGAATGTTGATGATGTTTTTGTCGATCAGCAGCAGGGTGTTGCTACCGAGTACGGTCCACAGGATCCAGGTGGAGGCCGTCAGACCCAGCACCATCCCGAAGCACAGCTCACGGACGGTACGACCGCGAGAAATACGCGCCAGGAAGATACTCATCTGGATGGCGTAAATTACCCACCATGCCCAGTAGAAGACGGTCCAGCCCTGTGGGAAGCCGCCTTTGGCAATCGGGTCGGTATAGAACAGCATCCGCGGCAGGTACATCAGCAACATACCGACGGAATCGGTGAAGTAATTCATGATGAAGCTGGCACCGCTGACGATGAACACCCAGCCGAGCATCAGAAAACTCAGGTAGCTGCGCACGTCGCTGGCGATTCTGACCCCTTTTTGCAGGCCGCAGGCCACGCAAATGGCGTTCAGAATGATCCAGCAGGTAATAATGATGGCGTCCAGCTGCAGCGTATGCGGGATGCCGAACAGATACTGCATACATTCGGTCACCAGCGGTGTGGCCAGACCGAGACTGGTGCCCATCGCGAAGATCAGCGCCACCAGATAGAAGTTATCAATGATGGTGCCGAACAGCCCTTTGGCATGTTTTTCACCAACCAGCGGTACCAGGGTGGAACTGGGGCGAATGACGTCCATTTTGCGGACAAAGAAGAAGTAGGCGAACGCGACCGAAAGGAAGCTATAGGTTGCCCACGGCAAGGGTCCCCAGTGGAACAGGCTGTAGGCAAGACCAATCTCTTTTGCGCTGGTGGAGTTCGGTTCCAGGCCAAACGGCGGGGTGGAGATATAGTAGTAAATCTCTATAGAGCCCCAGAACAGCACGGCAGCCGAGGTGCAGGAGGCGAACATCATGAAGATCCAGCTGGCGGTGCTGAATTCAGGTTTCTCATCACCCAATTTCTTTTTGGCATAAGGGCCAAAAACCAGCCAGAACCAGCCGATGAGCATAATAACCATATACCATTCGAACGCCCAGCCCCAGACAGTAGTGACGTAACTGAATACCGCATTAATAACGACATTCGCGGCGTCGAGATCGCGAACCGTTAGCCAGCAAAGGATCCCGACTATTATTAACGGCGGGAAAAAAACCTTCGGTTCAATTCCTGACTTTCTCTTTTCATTTTTCATGAGTTAATTCCAGTGTGAAAACGAAATTTATTTAGCGTTCCCGTTTGTTTTATTTTTATTAATAATTTGTTGATAACTATTTAACCTCAGAACGCGTTGACGAGTAACTCATAATGGGTATTCATTTCGCGGCATTCTGTTACCTTTATCACACTTTTTGCCAGGGCTGTCAGACTCGCTTTTTGCTCATTTTATTTAATAAAATCATGTTGTTATTTGGTTGTTTGTTGGCTTTTAATCCATTTAGCGTTCAATATTGGTGATCCGTGAAACAATATTGAAAGTTTTTATATTCAGGCCGCACCGTTCAATATTGGTGAGGTACTTAACAATATTGAAAGTTACGAATATCAGTGTGTGACATTTTCAATATTGGTGATTAAGGTTTTAATTCAGAATTAAAGAGCGTGATATCTGTATTTAAGCGTGCCGATATAGACGACGTTTCCTTCATGATTTCTGGAGATGCAATGAAGATAATTACTTGCTACAAGTGCGTACCTGATGAACAGGATATTGCGATTAATAATGCTGATGGCTCACTGGATTTCAGCAAAGCGGATGCAAAAATCAGTCAATACGATCTGAATGCTATTGAAGCGGCCTGCCAGTTAAAACAGCAGCTCGGCGATGCGCAAGTTATCGCGATGAGCGTGGGTGGTAAAGCGCTGACGAATGCGAAAGGGCGCAAAGATGTGCTTTCTCGCGGCCCTGATGAACTGGTGGTCGTGATTGATGACCAGTTTGAACAGGCGCTTCCCCAGTACACTGCCGCTGCGCTGGCCGCCGCCGCGCAAAAAGCGGGTTTCGATCTCATCATCTGCGGCGACGGCTCTTCCGATCTTTACGCACAGCAGGTCAGCCTGCTGGTAGGCGAAACGCTAAATATTCCAGCTATCAACGGCGTGAGTAAAATTCTCTCCCTGACGGAAAGTACGCTTACCGTTGAACGTGAGCTGGAAGATGAAATTGAAACTCTGAGTATTCCCCTCCCGGCGGTGGTGGCGGTCTCTACAGACATCAACGCGCCGCAAATCCCGTCGATGAAAGCGATTCTGGGCGCGGCGAAGAAGCCGGTTCAGGTCTGGTCTGCCGCAGATATTGGTTTCAGCGCGCCTGGCGTGTACTCCGTGCAGAAGGTTGCCGCGCCGAAACAGCGTGAGCGTCAGCGGGTGGTCATTGAAGGGGATGGCGAAGAACAGATCGCCGCGTTTGTCGAAAGCCTGCGCAAAGTCATTTAATTATCAGGGGATGTTATGAACAAGTTTTCTCATGTTTGGGTATTCAGCGATACCCCTTCTCGTCTGCCGGAACTGATGAGTGGCGCGCAGGCCTCGGGTGAACAAATTAATGTGTTTGTGCGCAGCGATGCCGAAGGGGAGACGGCAATCCAGTCAGGCGCGAACCACATATGGCTTTTGTGCGGTAAGCCGGACGATCGCATGGTGGAAGATTATGCCGACGCGATGGCGCAAACCATTCGCCAGCAGAGTGATGCTGGTCTGGTGCTGCTGCCGAACACTCGTCGCGGCAAACTGCTGGCGGCAAAGCTGGGTTATCGCCTCTGTGCGGCGGTCTCTAACGACGCCAGTGCGGTGACGCAGCAGGATGGTCATACAACGGTTAAACATATGGTTTATGGCGGTCTGGCCATTGGCGAAGAGACGATTACCTCGCCTTTTGCGGTCATGACCCTCAGCAGCGGAACGTTTGAGGCCATGCAGCCGGACGCCGGACGCCGCGGCGAAACGCACGTCGTGCAGTGGCAGGCGCCGGAAGTTGCCGTGACGCGTACCGCGACGCAGGCACGTCAGAGCAACAGCGTCGACCTCGATAAAGCGCGTCTGGTGGTCAGCGTTGGGCGCGGCATCGGCAGCAAAGAGAATATCGGGCTTGCGCAGGCGCTGTGTCAGGCAATGGGGGCAGAGCTGGCCTGTTCACGTCCGGTGGCGGAAAACGAAAAATGGATGGAGCACGAGCGTTACGTTGGTATTTCAAACCTGATGCTCAAACCGGAACTGTACCTGGCCGTGGGGATCTCCGGACAGATCCAACACATGGTGGGGGCCAACGGAGCGCAGACCATTTTTGCCATTAATAAAGATAAGAATGCGCCAATCTTCCAGTATGCGGATTACGGCATCGTCGGCGACGCGCTGAAGATCCTGCCTGCGCTGACGACGGCACTGGCGCGTTGATCTATTTGGGCAGAGCCGGATATATCCCATTAAGCGATGACGGATATGGGCTCTGCCGCTAACAGGGAGTATTTATGTCCGAAGATATCTTTGATGCCATCATCGTGGGTGCAGGGCTGGCCGGGTCGGTAGCCGCACTGGTGCTCGCCCGCGAAGGGGCACAGGTGTTGGTTATCGAACGCGGCAATTCCGCTGGCGCGAAGAATGTCACCGGCGGGCGCATTTATGCCCATAGCCTGGAGCGCATTATTCCGGGCTTTGCGGAGCAGGCACCCGTTGAGCGAACGATCACCCACGAAAAACTCGCCTTTATGACCGATACAGGGGCGATGACGGTGGACTATCTCAATGGCGAGGAGGTCGCGCCGTCTCAGGTCTCTTACTCGGTGCTACGCAGTAAATTCGATGCCTGGCTGATGGAACAGGCGGAAGAGGCGGGAGCGCAGCTGATTACCGGTATCCGCGTGGATAACCTGGTTCAGCGCGACGGTAAAGTCGTTGGCGTTGAGGCCGATGGCGACATTATTGAATCAAAAGTGGTGATCCTGGCTGATGGGGTTAACTCCCTGCTGGCAGAGAAATTAGGCATGGCGAAGCGCGTCAGTGCTGAACATGTTGCGGTAGGGGTGAAGGAGCTGATCGAACTGCCCGAATCGGTCATTGCGGATCGCTTCGGATTACAGGGAAACGAAGGCGCCGCCTGTCTATTCGCCGGTTCTCCTACCGATGGTCTGATGGGGGGCGGCTTCCTCTATACCAATAAAACAACCCTCTCTCTGGGGCTGGTTTGCGGTCTTCACCATCTGAAAGACGCGAAGAAATCGGTCCCCCAAATGCTGGAAGATTTTAAACAGCATCCGGCGGTCGCCCCGCTGATTGCTGGCGGTAAGCTGGTGGAATATGCCGCACACGTTGTCCCGGAAGCGGGAATGAATATGCAGCCTGAGCTGGTTGGCGATGGCGTACTGATTGCCGGTGATGCCGCTGGAATGTGTATGAATCTCGGATTTACCATTCGAGGGATGGATCTGGCCGTGGCTGCCGGGGAAGCGGCAGCGAAAACGGTGCTTTCTGCAATGCAAAACAACGATTTCAGTCGTCAGGGACTCACGGCATACCGTCAGCATCTGGATAACGGGCCTGGTCGGGACATGCGGATGTACCAGCGTCTGCCTGCTTTTCTCGATAACCCCCGTATGTTTACCCGCTACCCGGAAATGGCGGTGGGGATCGCCCGCGATCTGTTTACCGTCGACGGCAGCGCGCCGGTACCGATGCGTAAGAAAATCCTGCGCCATGCGAAGAAGGTGGGCTTTATCAACCTGCTGAAGGATGGTCTTAAAGGAGTGACCGTATTATGACTTCTCCCGTCAATGTGGACGTCAAGCTGGGCGTCAATAAATTCAATGTGGATGAAGAGAATCCACACATCATTCTGAAAACGTCTCCGGACAAGCAGGTGCTGGAGGTGCTCATCAAGGCCTGTCCCGCCGGGCTGTACAAAAAGCAGGACGACGGCAGCGTGCGCTTTGATTACGCCGGATGCCTGGAGTGTGGCACCTGTCGAATTCTTGGACTCGATACGGCGCTGGAGAAATGGGAGTACCCCCGCGGCACCTTCGGGGTGGAATTTCGCTACGGCTAAATCTGTTGTCGGATGACGGCTTCGCCTTATCCGGCCCGCAGGCACAGTACTCAGGCCTTAACGCTACGCGCCATCAGGCATCAAGTTAAAACAAAACAGGACGCGGCTATGCAGCAGCCAAGGAACTTTGACGACATTAAATTCTCATCCGTTCACCGCAGGATCATGCTGTGGGGAAGCGGTGGCCCGTTCCTGGACGGTTATGTGCTGGTCATGATTGGCGTCGCGCTGGAGCAGCTAACTCCCGCGCTGAAGCTGGATGCGCAGTGGCTGGGATTGCTGGGGGCTGGGACGCTGGCCGGGCTGTTTGTCGGCACGTCGCTGTTCGGTTATATCTCGGATAAAGTTGGGCGGCGCAAAATGTTTCTCATCGATATCGTCGCCATTGGGGTGATATCGGTGGCGACGATGTTTGTCTCTTCGCCGATGGAGTTGCTCGTAATGCGTGTGCTGATTGGGGTGGTGATTGGCGCCGATTACCCCATCGCCACCTCGATGATCACTGAGTTTTCCAACACCCGCCAGCGCGCTTTCTCAATCAGTTTTATTGCTGCGATGTGGTACGTCGGTGCAACCTGCGCCGATCTGGTCGGCTACTGGCTGTACGATGTGGAGGGCGGATGGCGCTGGATGCTGGGGAGCGCAGCGATTCCCTGCATCATGATCCTGATTGGACGTTTTGATCTTCCCGAATCACCGCGCTGGCTCCTGCGTAAAGGGCGGGTGAAAGAGTGTGAGGAGATGATGATTAAACTGTTTGGCGAACCGGTCGCGTTCGATGACGAACCGCCGCAAGAGACTCGCTTCCTCCAGCTGTTTAATCGCCGTCACTTCCCGTTTGTCCTGTTTGTTGCCGCCATCTGGACCTGCCAGGTTATTCCGATGTTCGCCATTTATACCTTTGGTCCGCAGATCGTTGGCCTGCTGGGGTTGGGGGTCGGAAAAAGCGCGACGCTGGGCAATGTGGTGATCAGCCTGTTCTTTATGCTGGGGTGTATTCCGCCGATGTACTGGCTCAACAGTATGGGACGGCGGCCGCTGCTGATCGGCAGCTTTGTAATGATGACGTTGGCGTTGGCTGTACTGGGGCTTATTCCTGAAATGGGGATCTGGCTGGTGGTTACGGCATTTGCGGTGTATGCCTTTTTCTCCGGCGGGCCCGGTAACCTTCAGTGGCTCTATCCGAATGAGCTGTTTCCGACGGATATTCGCGCCTCTGCCGTTGGCGTGATCATGTCCCTGAGCCGAATCGGCACCATTCTTTCAACCTGGGCGCTGCCGATCTTTATCACCAAATACGGTATCAACCATGTCATGCTGATGGGGGCAGGGATCTCGCTGATTGGTCTGCTGGTCTCTGTCGCCTTTGCGCCGGAGACGCGCGGATTGACGTTGTCCCAGACGAGCAGTATGACCATGCGCCGCAAGCCGTTGCGTTAAGGGAAACCTTCAGAGTGTTCTGTATTTGCTTTTGCGTTCAGCTGATGAGTCTATACTCGTCATACTTCAGGTTGCAGATGCGTTGGCTTTGTTACCGGGCCCATTCCTGGGCCTCGCCCCTTCGGGGCCAGCACAAGCAGCGTTCAAAACGACTACACGTTTTGTCCTGCAACTCGAATTATGTAGAGTATCATAGTTAATCGGTATGTTAATGAAAATGAAAGAAAAACAGGGAGAACACCATGCAAAAACATATCCTCATCGCGTCTATTTTTGCCACAGCAACGCTGTTTACCGTCGCGGGCTGTTCCTCTAACCAGGCTGTGAAAACGACCGATGGCCGAACCATTGTCACTGACGGGAAACCGCAGGTTGATGACGATACGGGCCTGGTTTCGTATAAAAATGCCCAAACCGGGAAAACGGAACAAATTAACCGCGACCA
Source organism: Citrobacter amalonaticus (assembly GCF_002918555.1). Taxonomy (GTDB): domain Bacteria; phylum Pseudomonadota; class Gammaproteobacteria; order Enterobacterales; family Enterobacteriaceae; genus Citrobacter_C; species Citrobacter_C amalonaticus_A. The sequence goes on along the minus strand of NZ_PQMB01000004.1, from coordinate 177,545 downwards.
GGTAAAAAATATGAGCGAACTGGATAACTAATTCCTGCGCTTCATCCTTCAGGCTACATCCGTGTTGGCCGCGCTCATTCACTCCAGTCACTGACATGAGTTAGCTTCTGGGGATGAATGAGGGTCATTCATCCCCTACCGATTCCCACACCGAAGGCAGCCTCCGTCTGTGCACATTCGTGCAAGGCGCATTTGTCACCTGATGCAGCCTGAATGAATTTGTACACAGGCCTCAATAATATTGACTTTTAGCCTGCTGATTAACTGTCTAAACTCATTGTTATTACAATCATGCAGTAACAGCAGGCAAATCATGATTCTCATTATTTATGCGCATCCCTATCCGCAGCACTCGCATGCAAATAAACGGATGCTGGCACAGGCAAGAACGCTGGAAGGCGTCGAAGTTCGTTCTCTTTATCAACTCTATCCTGATTTCAATATCGATATCACTGCGGAACAAGAGGCGCTCTCTCGCGCCGATCTGATCGTCTGGCAGCATCCTATGCAGTGGTACAGCGTTCCCCCTCTTCTCAAACTGTGGATGGACAAAGTTCTTTCGCACGGCTGGGCCTACGGTCATGGCGGCACGGCGCTACGCGGTAAACATATGATGTGGGCAGTGACGACCGGCGGTGGCGAAAGTCACTTCGACATCGGCTCCCATCCGGGGTTTGACGTGCTCTCACAGCCGCTGCAGGCGACGGCGCTTTACTGCGGTCTTCACTGGTTACCGCCTTTTGCCATGCACTGTACCTTTATCTGCGATGACGAGACGCTGCAGGCGCAGGCGCGTCATTACAAGCAGCGTCTGATGGCGTGGCAAGAGGTGAATAATGGATAGCCATACCCTGATACAGGCGTTGATTTATCTCGGATCGGCGGCGCTGATCGTCCCGATTGCCGTACGTTCAGGTCTCGGCTCCGTTCTGGGTTACCTGATTGCCGGTTGTATCATCGGCCCCTGGGGGCTGCGTCTGGTTACCGACGCCGAATCTATTCTGCACTTTGCTGAAATAGGTGTGGTGTTGATGCTGTTTGTCATCGGTCTTGAGCTGGATCCGCAGCGCTTATGGAAACTCCGCGCATCAGTGTTTGGCGGTGGCGCGTTGCAGATGGTGGTTTGTGGCGGTCTGATTGGTCTGTTCTGTATGCTCCTGGGTCTGCGCTGGCAGGTGGCGGAGCTGATTGGTATGACGCTGGCGCTCTCTTCGACGGCGATTGCCATGCAGGCGATGAATGAACGCAACCTGACCGTGTCGCAAATGGGGCGTAGCGCGTTTGCGGTGCTGCTGTTCCAGGATATTGCGGCGATCCCGTTGGTGGCAATGATCCCACTGCTGGCAACCAGCGGCGCCTCTACTACGCTGGGGGCGTTTGCGCTCTCTGCGCTGAAGGTCGCCGGTGCGCTGGTGCTGGTGGTTCTGCTGGGGCGCTATGTCACCCGGCCGGCGCTGCGTTTTGTCGCCCGTTCCGGACTGCGGGAAGTGTTCAGCGCCGTGGCGCTGTTCCTGGTATTTGGCTTTGGACTGCTGCTTGAAGAAGTGGGGCTGTCGATGGCGATGGGCGCATTTCTGGCGGGTGTCCTGCTGGCAAGCTCAGAGTACCGTCATGCGCTGGAGAGTGATATCGAGCCGTTCAAAGGGCTGCTGCTGGGGCTGTTTTTTATCGGCGTCGGGATGTCTGTCGACTTCGGCACGCTCATTGATCATCCGCTGCGGATCATCATTTTGCTGGTCGGTTTTCTGGTCATCAAAACGGGGATGCTATGGCTGATAGCTCGCCCCTTAAAGGTGCCCAACAAACAGCGTCGCTGGTTTGCGGTCCTGTTAGGGCAGGGAAGTGAATTTGCTTTTGTGGTCTTTGGGGCGGCCCAGATGGCTAACGTTCTTGAACCCGCGTGGGCAAAAGCGTTGACGCTGGCGGTGGCGCTTTCGATGGCGGCAACGCCGATTTTACTGGCGATCCTGACGCGTCTTGAGAAATCAGCTTCCGGTGAAGAGCGTGAAGCAGACGAAATTGATGAAGAGCAACCGCGGGTGATCATCGCCGGGTTTGGTCGCTTTGGTCAGATCACTGGCCGTTTGTTGCTGTCGAGCGGCGTGAAGATGGTAGTACTTGACCACGATCCGGATCATATCGAAACGCTGCGTAAATTCGGTATGAAGGTCTTTTATGGCGATGCCACACGTATGGACCTGCTGGAGTCTGCGGGTGCAGCAAAAGCAGAAGTGCTGATCAATGCGATTGACGATCCGCAGACCAGTCTGGAACTGACGAAAATGGTGAAGGAACATTTCCCGACGCTGCAAATTATCGCCCGCGCCCGCGATGTCGATCATTACATTCTTCTGCGCCAGGCCGGTGTGGAGCAACCGGAGCGTGAGACTTTTGAAGGGGCGTTAAAAACCGGACGTCTGGCGCTGGAAAGTCTCGGACTCGGACGCTATGAGGCACGCGAGCAGGCCGATCTGTTCCGCCGTTTTAATACCCGGATGGTGGAGGAGATGGTGAAAGGAGACAATGACGCCACGTCCCGCGCCGCCGTCTATAAACGCACGAGCGCGATGCTGAGTGAGATCATCACGGAAGATCGCGAACATCTTTCGTTAATTCAACGTCATGGCTGGCAAGGCACAGAAGAGGGGAAGCATACGGGAGACGTCGCCGATGAGCCGGAAATGAAACCGTCAGCATAAGTAAAAAATGTGATGTACTGCAAACTTTACTGCTAACAGATTGTTTTTGAACTACTGTAATGCAGACGCTCCACTTTAAATAAGTCGGGTCGCCAGCAGAACGAAAAATTTTCGTGCGCAAGCTCTTTCCGCCAGTCGACGAAAGATTGCTCTTTCCGTATAGTGGCGACAATTTTTTTGTATCCGGGAAACATTCAATGATCAGTCTGATTGCGGCGTTAGCGGTGGATCGCGTGATCGGTATGGAAAATGCCATGCCGTGGAACCTGCCTGCCGACCTCGCCTGGTTTAAACGTAATACGTTAAACAAACCTGTCGTCATGGGACGCCATACCTGGGAATCCATCGGACGACCGTTGCCAGGGCGTAAGAATATCGTTATCAGCAGCCAGGCTGGCACCGACGATCGCGTGCAGTGGGTGAAGTCTGTTGATGAAGCGATTGCCGCTTGTGGCGATGCGCCAGAAATTATGGTGATCGGCGGTGGACGCGTGTACGAACAATTTCTGCCGAAGGCGCAGAAACTCTATCTGACGCATATTGATGCCATCGTTCCAGGGGATACCCATTTCCCGGACTACGAACCGGACGACTGGGAATCCGTGTTCAGTGAATTCCATGACGCCGATGCACAGAACTCTCATAGCTACTGCTTCGAGATTCTGGAACGTCGTTAAACATGATGCCTGGCAGTTCATGCTGCCCGGCATTCATCTCTTTCAGGACGCCACCGCCTCGCCAGCGTCTAAATTCTGTTGACGATTTGAGCGCTGCACAAAATACTGCTTATCTTCCCAGCGCAGGCAGGTTAGATCGCCTCCCCAGCAGCAGCCGGTATCCAGCGCATAGATCCCGTCCGGCGTGCCTTTCCCTTCCAGTGAGGCCCAGTGCCCAAAAACGATACTGTACGCCTCGCTGACGGGGCCAGGGATGGCAAACCACGGCTTCAGCGGCGCAGGGGCGTTTTCCGGCGACTCTTTGCTGTACATATCCAGCTGACCATTCGGGAAGCAGTAACGCATCCGGGTAAAGGCGTTGGTGATGAAACGTAACCGCGCCAGTCCACTGAGTTCCGCCGACCAGTTGTTGGGCATATCGCCGTACATTGCATCGAGGAAGAAGGGATAGGAATCGCTCGACAACACGGCTTCAACATCACGCGCGCAGTCTTTGGCTGTCTGCAAATCCCACTGTGGCGTAATGCCCGCATGCGCCATCACCAGTTTCTTCTCTTCGTCAACCTGGAGCAGCGGCTGGCGGCGCAGCCAGTTAAGCAGTTCGTCGGCATCGGGCGCGTCCAGCAGCGGAGTCAGTCTGTCTTTTGGCTTATTCCGGCTGATTCCGGCAAACACGGCGAGCAAATGCAGGTCGTGATTACCCAGCACCAGACGCACGCAGTCGCCCAGCGATTTGATATAGCGCAACACGTCCAGTGAGCCAGGGCCGCGGGCGACCAGGTCGCCGGTCAGCCAGAGGGTATCGTTCTCAGGGGTAAACTTTACTTGTTGTAACAATGCGATCAGTTCATCGTAGCAACCGTGAACGTCGCCAATAAGGTATGTTGCCATAGTTATTGTTTTAGTGAATGAGCGTTGGAACGGCGAGTCGGAAAACGGGAATATCGATGGTAAAGGCGACGCCATTTTCATCGATCATTTCGTAATGACCCTGCATGGTACCCAGCGGCGTTTCAATGACTGCGCCACTGGTGTATTGATACTCTTCGCCTGGTTCGATGTGCGGCTGAACGCCAACCACACCTTCCCCCTGAACTTCAGTCTCCCGACCATGACCATTGGTTATCAACCAGTAGCGTCCTAATAGCTGCACCGGCGCTCGCCCCAAATTGCGGATGGTTACGGTATAAGCAAAAACGTAACGTTCATCACCAGGTGAAGATTGCGCCTCAATGTAGACGCTTTGTACCTGAACACATACTCGGGGCGAATTGATCATGCTTAACTCTCCTTCGAAGGCGCGTTTTCTGACAGATAGTTCGCCATCTGGCAGTACTGCGCGACAGAGATATTTTCCGCTCGCATAGCCGGGTCAACGCCCAGTTTCGTCAGAACCTCAACGCTGAACAGATTGCTGAGGCTGTTACGAATCGTTTTACGACGCTGGTTAAAGGCTTCGGTCGTGATGCGACTCAGAACACGAATATCCTTAACCGGATGAGGCATCGTGGCATGAGGTACCAGGCGTACGACGGCAGAATCCACTTTAGGTGGCGGCGTGAAGGCAGATGGTGGTACTTCAAGCACCGGGATCACATTGCAATAATATTGCGCCATAACGCTCAATCGACCATACGCTTTACTGTTCGGACCTGCAACCAGACGGTTAACCACCTCTTTTTGCAACATGAAGTGCATGTCAGCAATGGCATCAGTATAGCTAAACAGGTGGAACATCAGCGGCGTGGAGATGTTATACGGCAGATTGCCAAACACGCGCAGCGGTTGTCCCATCTTTTCAGACAGTTCGCCAAAGTTCATGGTCATGGCGTCTTGCTGGTAAATGGTCAGCTTTGGCCCTAAAAACGGGTGCGTTTGCAGACGCGCAGCCAGGTCGCGATCAAGCTCGATAACGGTGAGCTTGTCCAGACGTTCGCCTACCGGCTCGGTCAGCGCAGCCAGACCCGGACCGATTTCGACCATTGCCTGATCTTTTTGCGGGTTAATGGCCGAAACAATACTGTCGATCACAAACTGATCGTTGAGAAAGTTTTGCCCGAAACGTTTGCGGGCTAAGTGGCCCTGATGGACTCGATTATTCATTGGGTATTAACAATCATTTTGATGGCGAGATTAAGCGCCGTAATAAAACTGCCGACATCTGCGACACCCCGGCCCGCCAGTTCAAGGGCGGTGCCGTGGTCAACGGATGTGCGAATAAAGGGCAGGCCCAGCGTGATATTCACGCCACGGCCAAATCCCTGGTATTTTAGCACGGGGAGACCCTGATCGTGGTACATTGCCAGTACGGCATCCGCGTGGTCGAGATATTTGGCCTGAAACAGCGTATCGGCGGGCAATGGACCGTTTAGTTTCATCCCCTGCGCGCGCAATTTGTCGAGAACCGGAATAATGATGTCGATCTCTTCGCTGCCCATATGGCCGCCTTCACCCGCATGCGGATTGAGGCCACACACCAGAATATGCGGATCGGTAATACCGAATTTGGTGCGCAGATCGTGATGCAGGATGCCGATCACCTCATGCAACAGCGCGGGCGTAATGGCATCAGCCACTGCACGAAGCTGCAGGTGAGTGGTCGCCAGCGCCACACGTAGTTCTTCCGTTGCCAGCATCATCACGACTTTCTTCGCCTGTGAGCGCTCTTCAAAGAACTCCGTGTGTCCGGTGAAGGGGACGCCAGCGTCATTGATGACACCTTTGTGTACCGGGCCGGTAATCAGCGCGGCAAATTCACCTTGCAGGCAACCGTCACAGGCACGCGCCAGCGTATCCACCACGTATTGCCCATTTTCTATCGCCAGCTCACCAGGAACAACGGAGGCACGCAGCGCGACCGGCAGCAGGGTCAGCGTTCCGGCGGCCTGGGGGATGGCCTGGGTATGGGGAGACCAGGGGCGGAGCGAGAGGGGAAGACCGAGCAGTTTTGCCCGGTCGGAGAGTAGCGCGGCATCGGCACAGACGACAAGTTCTACCGGCCACTCACGCTGTGCAAGCTGGACCACAAGGTCCGGACCAATCCCGGCGGGCTCGCCAGGAGTGATTGCTACACGTTGAACAATAGTCATTAATTGCCCAGGATTTTAACGTAAGCGCTGGCGCGCTGTTCCTGCATCCAGGTTGCTGCTTCTTCCGAGAACTTACGGTTCATCAGCATACGATAGGCTCGATCTTTCTGCGCTGCGTCAGTTTTATCAACGTTACGCGTATCCAGCAGTTCGATCAGGTGCCAGCCAAAGGAAGAGTGCACCGGTGCGCTCATCTGGCCTTTGTTCAGACGGGTCAGCGCGTCACGGAAAGCAGGATCGAAAATATCCGCGGCTGCCCAGCCCAGATCGCCGCCCTGGTTGGCAGACCCCGGATCCTGAGAGAACTCTTTTGCCGCATTAGCGAATGTGGTTTTTCCGCTCTTGATATCGGCTGCAATCTGTTCCAGCTTCAGGCGTGCCTGCTGATCGGTCATAATTGGCGACGGCTTAAGCAGAATATGGCGAGCATGAACTTCGGTCACGGAAATACTCTGGCTTTGACCGCGCATGTCGTTCACTTTCAGGATATGGAAACCCACACCTGAACGAATCGGACCAACGATATCGCCTTTCTTCGCCGTACTCAGCGCCTGAGCAAAGATGCCCGGCAGTTCCTGAATACGTCCCCAGCCCATCTGGCCGCCTTTCAGCGCCTGCTGATCGGCCGAATAGGTGATGGCCAGTTTGCCGAAATCGCTACCGTTACGCGCCTCATCCACAATGGAGCGCGCCTGACTTTCTGCTTCATTTACCTGATCGGACGTTGGGTTTTCCGGCAGCGGGATCAGGATGTGGCTCAGGTTCAGCTCGGTGCTGGCATCGTTTTGATTACCGACCTGCTGTGCCAGCGCGTCAACTTCCTGCGGCAGGATTGTTACGCGGCGGCGAACTTCGTTGTTACGCACTTCAGAGATGATCATCTCTTTACGGATCTGGCTACGATAGGTGGAGTAGTTCAGGCCGTCGTAAGCCAGACGGCTGCGCATCTGATCCATCGTCATATTGTTCTGTTTGGCGATGTTGGCGATAGCCTGATCCAACTGCTCGTCAGAGATCTTCACCCCCATCTTTTGGCCCATCTGCAGAATGATTTGATCCATAATCAAACGTTCCAGGATCTGATGACGCAGCGTGGCATCATCCGGAAGCTGTTGACCAGCCTGACCTGCGTTGAGTTTTACGGATTGCATTAAGCCATCGACGTCGCTTTCCAGCACAACGCCGTTATTGACGACGGCTGCAACTTTATCGACTACCTGCGGGGCAGCGAAACTGGTATTCGCGATCATGGCGATACCGAGAAGCAGCGTTTTCCAGTTCTTCATACTTTTTCCATTATTAATTAACCGCAATGCGGATTACGTTGTATACCCGTCGTCTTTCAGGCTGCATTTTTGTTGGCTGCCTTCACTCACCCCGGTCATTTACTGCTGTAAGCGCCGGGGGATTCTCTCAGTTGCCGCCTCAATGCAGCTCGAAATTCATTGGGTATAAATCAATCAAATCACAAAGAGCTTTGATACGGCAGAATGTTCGAACGCAGCATCTCTTTCGTGCCGAGACCATAGTTGGAGCTCAGGCCGCGAAGTTCGATGTTGAAGCCAATCGTGTCATCATAAACCGCATGTTGTTTGTCATTATCCCAGCCGTTCAGCTTACGCTCGTAACCGACACGAATCGCATAACAGCAGGAGTTGTACTGCAAGCCGAGCATGGAATCCGCAGCTTTGTTCACATTGGTATCGAAGTAATAAGCACCGACGATCGACCAACGATCGGCAATCGGCCAGCTTGCCACGCCGCCAACCTGCGAAATCCCGTTTTTATACTGCTCTGCGGTGGAATAATTTTTCGGCAGCGTGGCCTGAATATATTCCGGGCTGGCGTAACGGTAGTTCAACTGCACCATGCGGTTTTCATCACGACGGTATTCGAGACTGGTGCTGCTGGTGGCAACGTTGTCCAGACGGGTGTCGTACTGGATCCCACCACGCAAACCCCAGCGATCGGTCATCCGCCAGTATGTGTCGCCCGCCCATACCAGTGAGCCGGTTTTGTCATCTTTCTCCCAGTTAATGTTGTCATCGCCGGTGCGTGACTCCGTGAAATAGTAGATTTGACCCACGGAAACATTAAAACGTTCAACGGCGACATCATCATATACACGAGATGTGATACCGGTCGAAACCTGGTTGGCGGAAGCGATACGGTCCAGGCCGCCATAAGTACGATCGCGGAACAGGCCGGTATAATCCGATTGCAGAAGAGAGGAGTCGTAGTTGTAGATTTTGCTCTGGTCGCGGTATGGCACGTACAGATACTGCGCGCGCGGCTCCAGCGTCTGGGTATAGCCTGGCGCAAGCATGTTCATGTCGCGCTCAAAAACCATCTTGCCGTCAACTTTAAACTGCGGCATGACGCGGTTGGCGGAATCATCGAGCTTGTTAACGTTACCCGGGTTGTTGTTGTACCAGTCCAGGTTGGTCTGCTGGTAGTGCGTCGCCATCAGCTTCGCTTCAGTATTGATGCTGCCCCAGTTGTTCGACAACGGCAGATTAATGGTCGGCTCCAGGTGCACACGGGTTGCTTCTGGCATGTTATCTTTCGTGTTAACAAATTTTACGGCCTGACCATAAATACGCGTATCAAACGGACCGACGTCATTCTGGTAGAAATTGACGTCTAACTGCGGTTCAGCGGAATAGCTACTTCTGTTCTGATCGTCAAAGACCTGGAACTGTTTGGTGGAGACTGTCGCATTAAAATTCTGTACCGCATAGCCAACGCTGAATTTTTGCGTGGCGTAACCGTCGGTACTGGAGCCGTACTTGTTGTCAAAATCGTTAAAGTAGCTGGAGTCGCTGACTTTGGTGTAATCGACGTTAAAACGCCAGACCTGATCCATGACGCCAGAGTGCTGCCAGTAGAACAGCCAGCGACGGGAGTTACTGTCGTTCGGATGTTCATCGTCATAAACGCGATCGGAATTCAGGTAATCGAGCTCCATCAAACCCGCACCGGCCTGGCTGAGGTAGCGGAATTCGTTTTCCCACATGATACCGCCACGACGGTGCATATAGTGCGGCGTGATGGTGGCGTCCATGTTCGGCGCGATATTCCAGTAGTACGGCAGATAGAACTCAAAATAGTTCTTGGTACTGTATTTCGCGTTCGGGATCAGGAAGCCGGATCGACGTTTGTCACCAACCGGCAGCTGGAGATATGGGCTATAAAAGACCGGAACCGGACCCAGTTTGAAGCGGGCGTTCCAGATTTCTGCGACCTGTTCTTCACGGTCGTGAATGACTTCGCTACCGACAACGCTCCAGGTATCAGATCCAGGCAGGCAGGAGGTGAAGCTACCGTTTTCCAGAATGGTGTAGCGATTTTCACCACGCTGCTTCATCAGATCCGCTTTGCCGCGCCCCTGACGTCCCACCATTTGGTAATCACCTTCCCAGACGTTGGTATCTTTGGTGTTGAGGTTTGCCCAACCCTTTGGCCCCTTCAGAATGACCTGATTGTCGTCGTAATGAACGTTACCGAGCGCATCGACGGTGCGTATTGGCTCTGGCTGGCCCTGCGCCTCTTTTTGATGGAGCTGCACCTCGTCGGCTTGCAGACGACTGTTGCCCTGCATGATATCCACATTGCCGGTAAACACTGCATCGTCAGGGTAATTCCCTTTGGCATGGTCGGCATTGATGGTCACAGGTAATTCGTTCGTATCGCCCTTCACCAGAGGACGGTCGTAACTTGGCACGCCCAGCATGCACTGTGAGGCGAGATCGGCTGCCAGACCCTGTTGACTATAAAGGGCGGTGGCAATCATGGTGGCCAGGAAGGTGGGAATACGTTTTTTCATACGTTGTATTTTATTGTTCCATCATCGGTAGCGTTGCGCGTGACAAACGGTCAGAGACTAACTTACTCATCATCATAGCGCTAGTGTTAATCATACACGTCATCCTTCAGGCTGCCTCTGCGTTAGCTGCATTCGTTATTCGGCCATCCCTGCGCCTCACCCCAGGAGGGCTGCTGCTTGCTACCTTGATGCAGCCTGAATGATTTTGTGTATCTACCCTTTATCGTCATGATGCTTTCCACAATCGAGCGGGTATCACGTTTGTGGGGTTAGGCACGGCATTGAATGACAGGTATGATAATGCAAATTATAGGCGATGTCCCACAATTGACCGTGACCGTGAAACGGTAAAAGCGTCCTGTACCCAATGGATTTCGAATTGCATTGAAGCGGCAACTGAGAGAATCCCCCTGGCGCTTACAGCAGTAAGTGTCCGGGGTGAGCGAAGGCTGCCAACAAAAATGCGGCTTGAAAGACGAAGGGGATATATTGTGGGGGATCGCTTGAGAGCATGACGCTTAACAGCGTGAAGATTTGGGGAACGTATGCAGTACTGGGGAAAAATAATTGGTGTGGCCGTGGCTCTGATGATGGGCGGCGGCTTCTGGGGCGTGGTGCTGGGGCTGCTGGTTGGGCATATGTTTGACAAAGCCCGTAGCCGCAAAATGGCGTGGTTTGCGAATCAACGAGAGCGTCAGGCGCTGTTTTTTGCCACGACCTTTGAGGTTATGGGCCATTTAACCAAATCGAAAGGACGGGTCACCGAGGCCGATATTCATATCGCCAGCGTATTGATGGATCGCATGAACCTGCATGGGGATTCCCGCTCCGCGGCGCAGAATGCCTTCCGGGTGGGAAAATCAGACAATTACCCGTTACGTGAAAAAATGCGCCAGTTTCGCAGCGTCTGCTTTGGCCGTTTTGACCTGATTCGCATGTTTCTGGAGATTCAGATTCAGGCTGCGTTTGCCGATGGTTCATTGCACCCTAACGAACGCGAAGTGTTGTATGTCATTGCGGAAGAGCTGGGTATCTCCCGGACGCAGTTTGATCAATTCCTGCGGATGATGCAGGGCGGCGCGCAGTTTGGCGGGGGGTATCAGCAGCAGTCTGGCGGTGCCGGCTGGCAGCAGGCGCAGCGGGGACCCACGCTTGAGGATGCCTGTAATGTGCTGGGTGTGAAGCAGACTGACGATGCCACCACGATCAAGCGCGCCTACCGTAAGCTGATGAGTGAGCACCACCCGGACAAACTGGTGGCGAAAGGCTTGCCACCGGAAATGATGGAGATGGCGAAGCAGAAAGCGCAAGAGATTCAGAAAGCCTACGAGCTCATCAAAGAGCAGAAAGGGTTTAAGTAAATATACACGGCATCCTTCAGGCTGCCTCTTTGTTGGCTGCGCTGTGAAACCCCAGTCACATAGTTATCTATGCTGCTGGGGATTTCTTCGCTTGCCGCCTCGAGGCATCTCGAATGATTTGTGTCGATAACCCGAGACATAAAGCCAGTAGGCCGGGCAAGCGAAGCGCTCCCGGCACAAGCAGGTACAGAATTTAAAAATCCACCGGGGCTTTGAAGGTCATACTGTTGCCGTAGGCGGGATGGGTGATGGTCAGCATCTCAGCATGCAGCAGCAGGCGCGGCGCCATCGCCAGCGCTTTTGGTGAAGCGTAGAAGCGATCGCCAAGAATCGGGTGCCCGAGCGCCAGCATATGGACGCGCAGCTGATGAGAACGCCCGGTGATGGGTTTAAGCACCACCCTGGCGGTATTATCGTCAGCAAACTCGACGACGTCATACTCAGTTTGCGCCGGTTTGCCGGTCTCATAACACACCTTCTGTTTTGGCCGGTTCGGCCAGTCACATATCAGCGGTAAATCAACCAGCCCTCTGGCCGGAGTTGGATGGCCCCACACGCGCGCAACATATTGCTTTTTCGGCTCGCGCTCGCGGAACTGGCGCTTCAGCTCGCGTTCGGCCGCTTTGGTCAGCGCCACGACAATCACGCCGCTGGTCGCCATATCCAGACGATGCACCGATTCTGCCTGCGGGAAATCACGCTGAATGCGCGTCATTACGCTGTCCTTGTGCTCTTCCTGGCGACCAGGCACGGACAACAAGCCGCTCGGCTTGTTGACCACCATAATGTGCTCATCCTGATACAGAGTGACCAGCCAGGGCTCCTGCGGCGGATTATAGTTTTCCATCCCCATTTCCGGCTCCGTTACTGATGCGTCACGACGATCAGGCGTAAGGCATCCAGACGCCAGCTGGCCTGATCCAGGCTTTCCATTACCTGCTGACGGTTGCTCTCAATCGCGGTAAGTTCGTCATCACGGATGTTTGGGTTAACGGCGCGCAGCGCTTCCAGACGCGACAGCTCGGCAGACAGTTTTTCATCCGCTTCATGACGTGCCGCGTCGATCAGCGCACGAGCAGACTTCTCAACCTGTGCTTCACCCAGTTGCAAAATGGCATGGACATCCTGCTGAACGGCGTTGACCAGCTTACTGCCGGTATGACGGTTAACGGCGCTTAACTGACGGTTGAAGGTTTCAAACTCCACCTGTGCGGCCAGGTTGTTGCCGTTCTTATCCAGCAACATGCGGACCGGGGTCGCTGGCAGGAAACGGTTCAACTGCAGTTGCTTCGGCGCCTGCGCTTCGACAACGTATACCAGTTCAACGAGCAGTGTACCAACAGGTAAGGCTTTGTTTTTCAACAAAGAAATGGTGCTGCTGCCGGTTTCGCCAGAAAGGATCAGATCCAGCCCGTTGCGAATCAGCGGATGCTCCCAGGTAATGAACTGCGCATCTTCGCGCGACAGCGCCACGTCCCGTTCGAAAGTGATCGTGCAGCCATCCTCCGGCAGACCAGGGAAGTCCGGCACCAGCATATGGTCAGATGGCGTCAGGACAATCAGATTCTCACCACGATCGTCCTGGTTAATTCCCACAATATCAAACAGGTTCATGGCGAAGGCGATAAGGCTTGTATCATCATCCTGTTCTTCAATACTTTCAGCAAGCTGCTGCGCCTTTTCACCGCCGTTGGAGTGGATTTCCAGCAGGCGGTCACGACCTTGTTCCAGCTGTGCTTTCAGCGCTTCATGCTGCTCACGGCAGGTTTTAATCAACTCATCGAAACCGTCCGTCTCTTCCGGTGCTGCCAGATAGCCGATCAGGTTGTTGTACACCGTGTCATAAATGGTACGACCGGTCGGGCAGGTGTGCTCGAACGCATCCAGACCTTCGTGATACCAGCGAACCAGTACTGACTGCGCGGTTTTTTCCAGATACGGAATGTGGATCTGGATATCGTGCGCCTGGCCAATACGATCCAGACGGCCAATGCGCTGCTCCAGGAGATCCGGGTTAAACGGCAGATCAAACATCACCAGATTGCTGGCAAACTGGAAGTTGCGTCCTTCAGAGCCGATTTCTGAGCACAGCAGAACCTGCGCACCGCTGTCTTCTTCAGCGAACCAGGCGGCAGCACGGTCGCGCTCGATGATGGACATCCCTTCATGGAACACGGCGGCGCGGATACCTTCACGTTCGCGAAGAACCTGCTCCAGCTGTAGCGCGGTGGCGGCTTTGGCGCAGATCACCAACACTTTTTGCGAACGGTGGCTGGTCAGATACCCCATTAGCCATTCAACGCGTGGATCAAAGTTCCACCAGGTGCCGCTATCCCCTTCGAATTCCTGATAAATCTGCTCCGGGTAGAGCATGTCGCGTGCTCTGTCTTCTGCGCTTTTGCGCGTGCCCATGATGCCGGAGACTTTTATCGCCGTCTGATATTGGGTCGGCAGCGGCAACTTGATGGTATGGAGTTCGCGTTTCGGGAAGCCTTTTACGCCATTGCGCGTGTTGCGGAACAGCACGCGGCTGGTGCCGTGGCGGTCCATTAACATGGAGACCAGCTCCTGACGGGCGCTTTCTGCATCCTCGCTGCTGCTGTTTGCGGCCTGCAGCAGCGGTTCGATATCCTGCTCGCCAATGAGCTCGCCGAGCATGTTCAGCTCGTCGTTGCTGAGCATATTACCAGCCAGCAGCATGGCGACGGCATCGGCCACCGGGCGGTAATTCTTTTGTTCTTCAACAAACAGCGCAAAGTCGTGGAAACGATTTGGATCCAGTAAACGCAGACGGGCAAAGTGGCTTTCCATACCCAGCTGTTCCGGCGTCGCGGTCAGCAGCAGGATACCAGGAATACGCTCTGCCAGCTGTTCTATCGCCGCGTATTCGCGACTCGGCGCGTCTTCGCTCCACACCAGATGGTGCGCTTCGTCGACGACCAGCAGATCCCACTCGGCATCGCACAGATGCTCCAGGCGCTGCTTGTTACGGCGGGCAAAATCCAGCGAGCAGATAATCAGCTGTTCGGTTTCAAACGGATTACAGGCGTCGTGCTGAGCCTCCGCGTAACGTTCGTCATCAAACAGGGCGAAGCGCAGGTTGAAACGGCGCAGCATTTCTACCAGCCACTGATGCTGTAATGTCTCCGGGACGATAATCAGTACGCGCTCTGCCGCACCTGACAGCAGCTGTTGATGCAGAATCATCCCGGCTTCAATGGTCTTTCCTAAGCCCACTTCGTCGGCCAGCAGGACGCGCGGCGCGTGGCGACGACCGACATCATGGGCAATGTTGAGCTGATGAGGGATCAGGCTTGCACGCTGACCGCGCAGGCCACTCCACGGCATACGATATTGCTCGCTCTGGAATTTACGTGCACGGTAACGCAGGGCAAAACGGTCCATGCGGTCAATCTGACCCGCGAACAGACGGTCCTGAGGTTTGCTGAAGACCAGCTTACTGTCGAGCAGAACTTCACGCAGCGTGACGTTTGCTTCCTCGGTATCAAGGCGGGTACCCGTATAAGCAAGCAAACCGTTTTCTTCTTTTACATCATCGATTTGCAGTTGCCAGCCTTCATGGCTGGTGATGGTATCACCAGGGTTAAACATCACGCGGGTCACCGGAGAGTCACTGCGCGCATACAGACGGTTTTCACCTGTGGCCGGGAAAAGTAAAGTGACAGTTCGCGCATCCATTGCGACAACGGTTCCAAGTCCCAGTTCGCTTTCTGTATCGCTGATCCAGCGTTGACCAAGTGTAAAAGGCATATTTGTCGGCTCTATATCTTTAATTGCAGGCAATACTCGTCATATTTCAGTCTGCGGGCTCGCCAGTCACCTGGTTATACAGGCTCCCGGAGATTTGCGGCTTCGCCGCCCGTCTGCGACTCGAATTATTAAGAGTAAACGACATCGCTACCCGCAAAATGGGCAGCAATGTACATTGGGTCCAGGAATGGAAAGGGCGCTATGGTAATGGATGGCGGCGCATTCGTCACGTGTCAAAATAACCCTAATTGTCCAGTGAGCAGTGTAGCAAAGTTATCATCAATAAAGGGAAGTATCCCCTCTGCCACCGGCTGTAGCTGGCGTGTGAGATAATGTTCATAATCCAGCGGTGAACGTCGGTAATCAAGCGGTTCCGGACCGTTTGTCGTCCAGACATATTTGATGGTCCCCCGGTTTTGATACTGCGCAGCGCGCCCCAGCTGGAGATTTTGTTCATCTGCGAGCCTGGCGGCACGCACGTGTGGTGGAACGTTGCGCTGGTATTCGCTGAGCGGACGGCGCAGACGCTTGCGGTAAACCAGCAGCGAATCCAGCTCTCCCGCCATCAGTTTGTCGATGGTCTCGCGAACATACTCCTGATACGGTTCGTTACGGAAAATACGCAAATACAGCGCCTGTTGAAACTGCTGCGCCAGCGGCGTCCAGTCGGTACGTACCGTTTCCAGCCCCTTGAACACCATGCGTTGTGTCTCACCGTCCTGAATCATCCCGGCGTAACGCTTTTTACTGCCGGTATCCGCACCGCGGATGGTGGGCATCAGAAAGCGACAAAAATGGGTTTCAAATTCCAGTTCCAGCGCGCTGGTTAGCCGTTGCTGCTGTAGCGACTCCGCCCACCAGTTATTGACATACTGTACCAACGAATGGCCAATTTTTGCGGCATCGTCTTCAGAATGCGCCTGTTTCAGCCAGACGAAAGTGGAATCGGTATCGCCATAGATCACGTCATAGCCTTGTGCTTCAATCAGCGCTTTGGTCTGACGCATGATCGCGTGGCCGCGCATGGTGATCGACGACGCCAGTCGGGGATCGAAAAAACGGCAGGCGGTGGTGCCAAGTACGCCGTAGAAGGCATTCATGATGATCTTCAGCGCCTGAGACAGTGGTTTATTACCCTGACGCCTGGCGTTGTCGCGTCCCTGCCAGATTTGGGTCACGATTTCCGGCAGGCAGTGCTTTTCTCGTGAAAACCAGGCGTCGAGGAAACCCTCGGTGCTGTGCGCGGGATCCGGCTGCGCCATTCCTTCTATCAGACCCACCGGGTCGATCAAAAAGGTGCGGATAATGGACGGGTACAGGCTCTTGTAATCCAGTACCAGCACCGAATCATACAGGCCGGGACGCGAATCCATCACGTAACCGCCGGGGCTGGCATGTGGCGGAACCTCTCCCAGATTTGGCGCAACATAACCCGCGCGATGCATGCGTGGAAAATAGAGATGACCAAAAGCGGCGACCGAACCGCCGTGCCTGTCGACAGGCAGGCCGTTAACCGTTGAACGCTCCAGTAGAAAGGGCATTATTTCGGTTTTATGAAAAATCCGTGTGACCAGTTCGCAGTCTTTGAGGTTGTAAGTGGCGAGCGCGGGCTTATCTTCGGCGAACCGGCGGTCAATCTCGTCCATTCTGTCCCAGGGGTTATCAATGGACTTACCTTCACCAAGCAGCTCCTGCGCGACGGTTTCCAGCGAAAATGAGGAGAAATTCCAGAAGGCGGATTTGAGCGCCTCAATACCGTCAACGATCAGGCGTCCCCTGGCCTGGGCAAAAAATACGCCGTTTTTAAAACCGTGTTCGCGCCATTCCAGTTCGCTGTTATCGCGGCCAAAGCGTAAGGGTATTCGGTAACGTTCGGCGTGTTTTTGCAGGACGCGAAGATCGAATTGCACCACGTTCCAGCCGATGATGACATCCGGGTCGTGGCGGGCAAGCCATTCATTTAGCTTTTCCAGCAACTGCGGGCGGCTCGTCACATACTCAAGCTGGAAATCGAGCGCGGAGGCATCGCCATTTGCCGGGCCGAGCATATAAACGATGCGCTGTCCGCAACCTTCCAGACCAATACAGTACAGCTCGCCGTGGCGGGTGGTTTCGATATCCAGCGAGACCCACTTCAGCGGCGGGCGGTAATCCGGGTACGGTTTCAGGCGTGCGTTGACGATAGCGCCATTACGCCTGTCGCCGTCAATCCAGACGGGCGAGGTGATAAAGCGTTCCATCAGATAACGTTCCGGGGGGCGCACGTCGGCTTCATAAACCGTCACGCCATTTCCGCGCAGCAGCTTTTCCAGACGCATGAGCTGGCGATGAGAACGACAGTACAGACCCGAAACGGGCTGGCGATGAAAATCCTGCAGATTGAGAGGGGAAAGCCGATAGCCATTTTCCGCACTCAGCAGCGAGGTGACGCGGGAGTGTTGGTGTGTGGGGATAAACGCCACCGATTCCTGCGGCGCAAGCGTTACCTGCAAAGGACCGTCGTCCGTTGCCAGCCAGAATGAAACCTCCGTTCCCTGCGATGTATCCCGCCAGTGCCGGGTTAAAATAAAACCTGCCTGCGCCACGCTGAGTATCCGTCAAACAAACCAACGACAATTATAACCTAGTTTACTCGATAATACTGTTATTTTGTACAGGCGTGAGGCGCAGAACGCCATGCCCACTGAAAAGGTCTCACGAAGTAAAAGCGCGCCAGCGAGCCGCAGACCAACAGTGTCGTTTTCCACGGCGGTTATTTATATTTAAGTGATGAATGAAGAACTAATATTCAGTGCGTGTGATTTGTTGTATTCCTGTGGTTTATTTCTTTTTCCTGTTTATTTCCCTTAATTGATATGTTTAATTGTGCATTCAAGTCCATTCTCAGATAATCATCGGTTTTTAGGAATTATGCCTGTTTAATTCTGTTACATATTTCTCGGAACAGTAAAAAAATGGTTTTTAGATTTGTTTTTATTTATGGTTAATGTAAGAATTTATTTAAAACATCCGAATGATTTGATTGAATATAATATATATTTAAATGGGTTACTATTGCTGAATAAAAATGGATTTTCAGTTCGATCTCGTCGGGATATCTCTCTGTATAATTTTATTTTTATTTCTGGCTATACTCTAAATAATTCGAGTTGCGGGACAAAAAGCGTAGTCGTTTTGAACAGCGCTTGCCTGGCCCCGAAGAGGCGAGGCCGAAGGCCGAGTAATAAAGCCAACGCACCCGCAACCTGGAGTATGACGAGTATATAAATTATTTTCAGAGAATTGTCCGGATGTTTTTCAATGAATATCTGGGAGGGTTTATGAATATTTATACTCAGGCGCTGCAGGTAGGGTACAACCACTACCTGTTTGTTAACACTCAGTTATCTAATCCATCCATTAAAAACGTATGCAAATATATTGAGTATAAAACATGGACGGGGCAAATTTGGCGTGCTGAGATTATTGAACACGGTAACGCTTTTTTTCACTGGCAAGGTCATGACAGACGAAATGGACATCGCGATACGGTGATCAATTATCTGTTACACGGGCAGCGATGGCAGTCAACTATTGCGGATTATATTTTCTTTCATTCGCTGGAAGGAGAAGAGCAGCAGGGGCATTATGACAACGTGATTGATTATCTTTGCTCGAATAATTGTGTGTATCGAAGCGAGTTTGCTGAATATATTTCTGAGTATACTCTAAATAATTCGAGTTGCGGGAAGGCGGCAAGCGAGTGAGTCTCCAGCAGCATAGATAACTATGTGACTGGGGTGAGCGACAAATCTGCCGGGAGCAGATTTGAACGCTGCTTGCAGCGGCCCCGAAGATGGGCCGAGTAACAACGCCAGCACAGAGGCAGCTTGAAGGATGACGTGTGTAATATGAAAGCGCACCCCGTTCAGGATGCGCGGCTTATGTTTATTGCTGTCCGTAATAGGCTTTTGCACCATGTTTACGCAAGTAATGTTTATCTAACAGCGTTTGCTGCATATCGGGCAACTGCGGTGCGAGCTGACGACAGAAGATCCCCATATAGGCGACTTCTTCCAGCACGATAGCATTATGTACCGCATCTTCGGCATTTTTCCCCCATGCGAAAGGACCGTGGGAATGCACCAGTACGCCCGGCATTTGGGCTGCATCTATTCCTTTTTTTTCAAAGGTTTCCACAATGACATTACCCGTTTCCCATTCATATTCGCCGTTAATTTCCGTGTCGGTCATTTTGCGCGTACAGGGAATCGAACCGTAGAAATAGTCGGCATGAGTGGTGCCCGTTGCCGGGATGGATTGCCCCGCCTGCGCCCAGATGGTCGCATGGCGTGAGTGGGTATGTACGATGCCGCCAATCGTCGGAAATGCCTGATACAGCAGGCGATGGGTTGGCGTATCGGAGGAGGGTTTTTTAGTCCCCTCGACAACTTCGCCCGTGGCGATGCTGACGACCACCATATCGTCTGCGCTCATGACGCTGTAATCGACGCCGGAAGGCTTAATCACGAAGACACCATGCTCACGGTCAACGGCGCTGACGTTCCCCCAGGTGAGGGTGACCAGGTTGTGTTGTGGCAGCGCAAGGTTGGCTTCCAGTACCTGACGTTTAAGATCTTCAAGCATGTTGATTCCTCTGTGCCGGATGACGGGCAAGCGCAGCGCCATCCGGCAGCAACATAATTAACGTTTAAAACCGTAATACACTTCGTTCCAGCGCAGTGCGTCTTTAAATGCAGGCAGGCGGGTATCGTTATCAATCACCGTGATTTCGATATCGTGCATTTCGGCGAACTGGCGCATGTCATTCAGATCCAGCGCATGGCTGAAAACGGTGTGGTGCGCGCCACCGGCCAGGATCCAGGCTTCGGAAGCGGTTGGCAGATCCGGCTGGGCTTTCCACAAGGCGTTGGCTACCGGCAGTTTTGGCAGGTCGTGAGGCGTTTTTACCGTGTCGATGCAGTTAACCAGCAGACGATAACGATCGCCGAGGTCGATCAGGCTGGCAACGATCGCCGGGCCGGTTTGGGTGTTGAAGATCAGACGCGCGGGGGCGTCTTTACCGCCGATACCCAGATGCTGGACGTCGAGGATCGGTTTTTCTTCCACAGCGATGGTTGGACACACTTCCAGCATATGCGAGCCGAGCACCAGATCGTTGCCCTTCTCAAAGTGGTAGGTGTAATCCTCCATAAATGAGGTGCCGCCCTGCAGACCGGTTGACATCACCTTCATGATGCGAAGCAGAGCGGCAGTTTTCCAGTCGCCTTCGCCAGCGAAACCATAGCCCTGCTGCATCAGGCGCTGTACGGCCAGACCCGGAAGTTGCTTCAGGCCGTGCAAATCTTCAAAGGTGGTGGTGAAAGCATGAAATCCCCCCTGTTCGAGAAAACGCTTCATCCCCAGTTCAATGCGCGCAGCTTCCAGCACGTTCTGCCGTTTTTCGCCGTGGATCTGCGTGGCGGCGGTCATGGTATAGCTGCTTTCGTATTCGTCGATTAGCGCGTTGATATCCCCGTCGCTGACAGCGTTAACCACCTGGACCAGATCGCCTACAGCCCAGGTATTGACGGAGAAACCAAACTTAATCTGCGCGGCAACTTTGTCACCGTCGGTCACTGCGACCTCACGCATGTTGTCGCCAAAGCGGCATACCTTCAGATGACGGGTATCCTGTCTGGAGACCGCCTGACGCATCCATGAACCGATGCGTTCCTGCGCCTCTGCATCCTGCCAGTGTCCGGTCACCACCGCGTGCTGTTGACGCATGCGTGCGCCGATAAAGCCGAACTCACGGCCACCGTGCGCGGTCTGGTTCAGGTTCATAAAGTCCATATCAATGCTGTCCCACGGCAGTGCGGCATTGAACTGGGTGTGGAACTGGAGCAGCGGCTTGTTGAGAAGGGTCAGGCCGTTGATCCACATTTTGGCCGGAGAGAAGGTATGCAGCCAGACCACCAGGCCTGCGCAGCGATCGTCATAGTTGGCGTCACGACAAATCGCGGTGATTTCGTCAGGCGTGGTGCCCAGCGGTTTCAGCACCACTTTGCAGGGCAGTCTGGCTTCGCTGTTCAGCGCCTTAACGACGTGCTCAGCATGCTGATTGACCTGGCGCAGCGTTTCAGAGCCATACAGATGCTGGCTACCAATCACAAACCACACTTCATAGTTATCAAAAATCGTCATTGTCGTGTCCTTAATGAGTCAGGGTTGCCTGGTGGGCCGGATTTTTTTGTGCCGGCGCGGCGGTCGGAAGGTATTGTTGTTCAGCGCTGAGCGCCCACTGCTGATAGCGGCGATAAAGCTGTTCAAAGCGTTGTGCCTGTTCCGGGCGTGGTTGCAACGTGTTTTCAACGGCGCTGGCCATTTTTTGCTGGGCGGTCGGGATATCGACATGCACTTTTGCGGCAACGGCGGCAAAGATGGCGGCACCGAGCGCACAGCACTGATCGGATGCGACAATCTGTAGCGGACGGTTAAGCACGTCGCAGCAGGCCTGCATGATGACCTGGTTTTTGCGTGCGATTCCGCCCAGTGCCATGACGTTGTTGACCGCAATCCCCTGTTCGGTAAAACACTCCATAATGGCACGTGCGCCAAATGCGGTTGCCGCAATCAGGCCGCCAAACAGCGCCGGGGCGTCGGTGGCGAGGTTCAGATCTGTAATGACGCCTTTCAGACGCTGATTAGCGTTTGGCGTGCGGCGACCGTTAAACCAGTCGAGCACTACCGGCAGGTGGTCCAGCGATGGATTATTGGCCCATGCTTCGGTCAGCGCCGGGAGGAGCTGCTTCTGGCTGGCTTTAATCTGATCCTCAAGCTCCGGATGCCGGGCGGCGAGCTGCTCCAGCGGCCAGCCGAGAATGCGGCCAAACCAGGCATAGATATCGCCAAAGGCGGACTGTCCCGCCTCCAGACCAATAAAGTCAGGCACCACGCTGCCGTCGACCTGGCCACAAATACCTTTCACCGCGCGTTCGCCGACGCTGGCTTTGTCGGCAATCAGGATGTCGCAGGTGGAGGTGCCAATGACTTTTACCAGTGCATTTGGCTGCGCTCCCGCCCCCACCGCGCCCATGTGACAGTCGAAGGCACCGCCGGAGATGACCACGCTTTCCGGCAGGCCGAGGCGTTGCGCCCACTCGCTGCACAACGTGCCAACCGGCAGATCGGCGGTGCAGGTATCCGTAAACATGGGATAGTGCAGGTGGCGGTTGATTATGGGGTCGAGTTCATCAAAGAAACTTGCTGGCGGCAGGCCGCCCCAGCTTTCGTGCCACAGGGATTTATGCCCGGCGCTACAGCGACCGCGACGAATATCCTGTGGGCGAGTGGTACCAGAAAGCAGGGCGGGCACCCAGTCGCACAGTTCAATCCAGGAGGCCGCGGCTTGTGCAACGGCGCTGTCCTGACGGGTAACGTGGAGGATTTTCGCCCAGAACCATTCACTGGAGTAGATGCCGCCAATGTAGCGGGAATAATCGATCTTGCCCGGTGTATGGCACAGACGGGTAATCTCTTCCGCCTCTTCCACCGAGGTGTGATCTTTCCACAGAACAAACATCGCATTCGGGTTTTCTGCAAATTCCGGGCGTAGCGCCAGTACGTGACCGTCGGTATCAATGGGGGCTGGCGTGGAGCCGGTACTATCGACGCCGATGCCGACGACATTCGCCCGTTGGTCGGCGCTCAGTTCGGCAAGAACGCTTTTCAGCGCCGCTTCCATGGACTCGATGTAGTCGCGTGGATGATGGCGGAACTGGTTGTTCGGGCCGTCGCAGTAACGACCTTCCTGCCAGCGTGGATACCATTCCACACTGGTGGCGATCTCTTCTCCGGTGGCGCATTCCACCGCCAGAGCTCGCACTGAATCACTGCCAAAATCGAGGCCAATTGCAATCGCCATCGTCTAACTCCATCCAAGAATACGGTATGGAGAAACAGTAGTGAGTGGGGATAAAAAACGTCAGGTCGGATCCGCTAATCTTATGGACTAAAATGCTATGAGGATGCAAAGTGTGACGCCGTGCAAATAATCAATGTGGACATTTCTGCCGTAGTTATAGACACTTTTGTTACCCGTTTTTGTCGCTGCCATTGCTCGTCTTTATTACAGGATGCTTTTCACATGCGGGGTTGGTGGTAGGACATGTCGCACATCGTCCGGGCGCAGGGGTAAAATCAATGCGGCCTCGCGCAATATGGACGATTTGTTTCCTGAACGCACGTCGGGAGTATTGAATTTATGGCTGAAACGCAAAACGATCCCCTGCTGCCTGGTTACTCATTTAACGCCCACCTGGTGGCGGGGTTGACGCCGATTGACGCGAACGGATATCTGGATTTTTTTATCGACCGTCCACTGGGCATGAAGGGTTATATTCTTAATCTCACCATTCGTGGCGAAGGGGTAATCAATAATCAGGGCAAGCAGTTTATCTGTCGACCGGGCGATATCTTGCTGTTTCCGCCTGGAGAGATTCACCACTATGGTCGCCATCCTGACGCCAGTGAGTGGTATCACCAGTGGGTCTACTTCCGTCCACGCGCTTACTGGCAGGAGTGGCTGGCCTGGCCGGCCATCTTTGCTCAGACCGGCTTTTTCCGTCCGGATGAGGTGCATCAACCGCACTTTAATACGCTGTTTGGTCAGATTATCAACGCCGGGCAGGGGGAGGGGCGCTACTCGGAGCTGCTGGCAATAAACTTGCTGGAACAGCTACTCCTGAGACGCATGGAGGCGATCAACGAGTCGCTGCATCCACCGATGGATAACCGTGTGCGCGACGCCTGCCAGTACATCAGCGACCATCTGGCTGACAGCCATTTTGATATTGCCAGTGTGGCGCAGCACGTCTGCCTGTCGCCTTCCCGCCTGTCGCATTTATTCCGCCAGCAGCTGGGGATTAGCGTATTAAGCTGGCGTGAAGATCAGCGAATCAGTCAGGCAAAGCTGCTGCTCAGCACCACGCGGATGCCGATAGCCACCGTCGGGCGCAACGTCGGCTTTGACGATCAGCTCTATTTCTCACGCGTGTTCAAGAAGTGTACCGGTGCCAGCCCGAGCGAGTTCCGTGCGGGATGTGAAGAAAAAGTGAATGATGTATTGGTAAGGTTGTCATAGTCTGTAACTATTCAGAAAATTGACCGCTTGACGAAGCTGGACAAGGTTTGCAGAATCCCTGCTTCGTAAATCTGACGGGCATCTTATGCAAGCACTGCTGGAACACTTTATTCTCCAGTCCGCCATCTACTCGTTGATCGCCGTGGCGCTGGTGGCTTTCCTGGAATCGCTGGCGCTGGTCGGTCTGATTTTACCCGGCACCGTGATGATGGCGGGGCTGGGGGCACTCATTGGCAGTGGTGAACTTAATTTCTGGCATGCATGGCTGGCGGGGATTATCGGTTGCCTGTTGGGGGACTGGATCTCCTTCTGGCTGGGCTGGCGTTTCAAAAGGCCGCTGCACCGCTGGTCCTTCATGAAAAAGAACAAAGCGTTGCTGGATAAAACGGAACATGCGCTGCATCAGCACAGCATGTTCACTATTCTGGTGGGTCGCTTTGTTGGACCGACGCGCCCGCTGGTGCCAATGGTGGCGGGTATGCTGGATCTGCCGGTCGCTAAATTTATCACGCCAAATATTCTTGGTTGCCTGCTCTGGCCGCCGTTTTACTTTCTGCCGGGGATCCTGGCGGGGGCGGCGATTGATATTCCTGCGGGGATGCAGAGCGGGAACTTCAAATGGCTGCTGCTGGCGACGGCGCTGTTGCTGTGGACCGGCGGCTGGCTGTGCTGGCGCTTGTGGCGTAGCAACAAAGCGGGGCAAGATCGCTTAACTCAGTATTTGCCCCGTGGTCGTTTGCTGTGGCTGGCTCCGCTGATGCTGGGGGTGGGAATTGTCGCGCTGGTTGCGCTGATTCGTCATCCGCTGATGCCGGTATATATCGGTATCTTGCAGAAAGTTGTGGGTTACTGATTTTTGATGCCCAGCAGCGCCGAGGCGCTGACATTACCGCTTAATAGTTCAGCCGTTTTTCCCTGCCAGGCAATCCGCCCGTCGGCGACCACGATGGCGCGCGAGGCAATTCGCGCCGCGTCCTCCACGCTGTGCGATACCATCAGCAGCGTCAGCTGCTGATCACGGCAAATGTCACTCACCAGCGTCAGCATCTCCTGCCTTAATGCCGGGTCGAGGGCTGAGAACGGTTCATCCAGCAGCAACACCGGCTGCTCACGCACCAGACAGCGCGCCAGCGCCGCGCGCTGACGCTGGCCGCCGGAAAGCGCTCCCGGCAGGCGTTCCAGCAGGTCATCAATCCCCATTTGTCGCGCGATATGGTGCATTTTCTCTTTCTGAATCGCGTTCAACTTCAATCCTGGATCCAGCCCCAGTGCAATGTTTTGCCGCACGGTCAGATGGCTGAACAGGTTGTTCTCCTGAAAAAGCATCGAAACCGGACGACGCGAAGGTGGTGTCGCGGTGTGATCCTCATTGCCGATCGTCAATGATCCGCTGACCGGGGCAAGGAAACCGGCGATCAGGTTTAACAGTGTGCTTTTCCCGGCGCCGCTGGGACCAAGAACCGCCACCTGTTCGCCGCGTTCTACGGACAACGTAAAGCGCATCGGCAAATGGTTGTACAGCCAGGTGATATCAGTCAGTGTTAGCATTTCGCCCCGGAAGCTTTTCAATAATGGTAAACAGCATAAAACAGAGCAGCAGCAACAGCAGCGCCGTTACCGCGCCATCCTGACTGCGGTAAGAGCCGATTTGCTGATACAGATAAAACGGCAGCGTGCGGAAATCATCATTGCCGAACAGTGCCACCACGCCAAAATCGCCGATAGAGAGCACGCAGGCAAAGGCCAGCGCCTGCGCCAGAGGACGCTTCAGCGCGCGCAGCTCCACCACTTTCATTCGCGACCAGCCTTCAATACCCAACGACTGACACAGCATACCGTAGCGTGCGGTGATATCACGCATTGGGTTTTCCAGCACTTTTAGCGCGTAAGGAATAGCCATCAGGGCGTTGGTGAAAATCACGATGCCGTCGGCAGATTCCGGTAATCCAGTACTGTTGTTCAGCAGCAGGAAGAAGCCGGTCGCCAGCACAATGCCCGGCATGGCGAGTATTAACATTCCGCTGAGTTCCAGCGCCTGCCCCGCCAGCATCCGCTGCCGTGCGCGCAGTTCCCGACTGCTCCACAACAGCATCATCGTCAGAACGACACACAGCAGTCCGGCGGCAAGCGCAATGCGCAGTGACGTCCACAGCGCCTGCCAGAGGACTGGCTGAACAAGCACCTCCGGCAGCTGGTGGTTAATACCGTCAACAACGACCGCCAGCAGCGGCGGTAACAACAGCAGGAGCGCCAGCACGATCAACAGCGTATCGGCCAGGCGGCTGTGCAGACGGTCATCCGGATCGCGCCAGCCCTGAACCAGCGTGGCGCCGGGGGCAATGGCGCGGCTCAGACGTTGGCTGAGCAGCACCAGCGCAAGGCAGCACACCATCTGAATCAGCGCCAGCATTGCGGCGCGGGCAGGATCGTAATCGAAGTTCAACGCCTGATAAATCGCCAGCTCTATGGTTGTGGCCTGCGGCCCACCCCCCAGGGAGAGCACGGTGGCAAAACTGGCGAAACAGAGCATAAAGATGAGCGCCGCGACGGGAGGAATCTGCCGACGCAGCCAGGGCCACTCAACGAAACGGAAGAAATTCCAGCCGCGCAGACCCAGCTGTGCGGCAAGCTGGCGCTGCTCGCCGGGAATATTTTCCAGCGACTGTAATAATAAGCGGCTCGCCATCGGCAGGTTAAAAAAGACGTGAGCCAGCAGAATGCCCTGCAACCCATAAGGGGAAAAACGCCATTCCAGCCCCAGCGTCTGCCAGAGCGAGGCCAGCCAGCCCTGGCGACCGTAGACGCTCAGAATGCCGAACACGGCAACCAGCACCGGGAGGATCAGCGTCATGGCGCACAGACGCAGCAATGCCTGTCGTCCAGGAAAGCGTCGTCGGTAGAGCGCCCGGGCGAGGAAAATCGCCGGAACCACGGAAAGCGCCGCCGACAAAAAAGCCTGCCAGAAGGAAAAACGCACCACGTGCCACAGGTAGCTATCCTGCCAGATGGCGGACCACTCTCCCTGCGGCGCGTTAAGCCATAGCGCCAGAAAAGCCGCCAGGGCGACGGCCACCATTAATGTGGCAGCACAGAGTCCGGGTATCAGCCAGCCGGGAATTAACGGCTGACGGCGCGTTGCCATTCACTAATCCAGGACTGACGCCGGGAGGCCACTTCTGCCGGGGTAAACTCCAGCGTGGCGGCAGGTTGGGCTAACGGTTCGAAACCCGCAGGCAAGGGGACATGGGTCACCGGATACATCCAGTTGCCGGTTGGGATGGCGTTCTGGAATGCCGGAGAGATTACAAACTGGAGGAATTTTTCTGCGAGCACAGGCTGCTTACTGGCAGCGGTACGGGCCGCCACTTCCACCTGTAGATAATGGCCTTCACTGAAGTTTGCGGCAGCGTAGTTATCTTTCTTCTCTTCGATGATGTGATACGCCGGAGAGGTGGTATAGCTCAGCACCAGATCGCTTTCACCTTTCAGGAACAGACCATAGGCTTCGCTCCAGCCTTTGGTGACGGTGACGGTTTTTGCCGCCAGTTTTTGCCAGGCCTCCGCTGACTTATCGCCATAAACTTTTTGCATCCACAGCAGCAGCCCCAGACCCGGCGTGCTGGTACGCGGATCTTCATAGATGACGCGCCATTTTTCCGGGCTTTCCACCAGCTCTTGCAGACTCTTCGGCGGGTTTTTCAGCTTGTTTTTATCGTAGACGAAGGCGAAATAGCCGTAATCAAAGGGGACGAAGGTGTCGTTGTTCCAGCCGCCGGGGACGTTAACGGCGTCGTTCGCCACACCGCTTTTGGCAAACAGCTTAGTTTGCGTGGCGGCTTCCAGCAGATTGTTATCCAGCCCCAGAACCACATCGGCTTTGCTGTTTTTCCCCTCCATGCGCAGACGGTTGAGCAGAGAAACGCCATCTTCCAGCGCCACCAGCTTTAGCTCGCAGTCGCAGTCGGCTTCAAAGGCTTTCTTGATGGTCGGTCCGGGGCCCCAGTCAGCGGCGAAGGAGTCGTAGGTATAAACGGTGAGTACCGGTTTGGCGAAGACCGGCGCTGCGCACAGGAGTAGCAGGGGAAGATATCTGTTTAACACTTTGCACCTCAATACGTTTGGGTGGCAAAGGATTTTGAGCTATAGCCTCAAATCCCTTCGCCGGCATTATCCGGATCAGGTTCGACGGGTATCTCTCAGCCCATACACGTCATCCATTCACGCTGCCTCTGTGTTAGCTGCGTTACTCGGCCCATCCCCGGGCCTCGCCCCTTCGGGGCCGCTGCAAGCAGCGTTCAAATCTGCTCCCGGCAGATTTGTCGCTCACCCCAGTCACATAGTTATCTATGCTGCTGGGGACTCACTCGCTTGCCGCCTTGAGGCATCATGAATGATTTTGTGTATGTTTTTTTATTTGGCACCCCGTTGAGAACGGCGTTAGTGTAATGATTTTGTTGCTATGCGGCAATCAAGAGGCAAGGCTCTATGGATCTGGCGGCGCAAACCACGCAGATTTAAAGTCGAACCAGCCCAGCGTGTTCATGCGCAGCCCGCGCATACTGCGCTGCCCCTGGATGATCAGCCAGTGGTGGATCAACGGAACGATCGCTTTACTGGCAAGTAATTGCTGACACCATGCCGCGAGGTTCATTTCGCCGGTACGCCAACGGGCAGCATCGGTTTCCCAGTCCCGTGGAATACAGTTTTGCAGCAGGGGGACTTCGCATAAATGGGCGAACAGTGAGAAGTCGAGCGGAAGAGTAAAGTTGGCGCTGTTGAGCCAGATATCGCTCTCGATTTCACCGGCATACCACTCATCGTAGCTAATTTCCTGAATTTCCAGCGTTACCTGATGTTTCGCCAACAGTTGACTCATAATCTGCGCGATAATCCGGTGTTCAATGTGATCGTGATAGTAAGTGAGGGTCAGGGTTTCCAGTCCGGCAGGCTTTTCTCCCTGACCCGGGCGGGCATGATGCCAGCGAGGTAACAACCCGTAAGCCGGAAACCAGTGCCGCTGATACTGCTCGTCGGCAAAGTAGAGCAGATTACTGGGAGAAAGCACGCGGCTTACCCACTCTCTGACTTCCTGATTTCCTCCGCGATGAGTCCGGGCGTCAAAAAGCAGGTAATAGCAGCCCTCTTCCAGTCGGCTTTCAATCGCTTTTTCATCGTCAGTGGGACCTTTCAGCGTTAAACCACCGTTCGGCTCGTCGCCAATATCCGGAAGCACCCAGACATTCACTTCATCAATCAGCGCCCGGTAGCCGAAGAAATCATCAAAGGCATGAATCTTTAGTTGATTACGCGTATTTCGCATCACCGCATAGGGGCCGGTACCAATTGGCTGGCTGGCGAAATTACTCAGCGTTTCCCATTCTCGCGGCAGGATCATCGCCGGAACCTGCCCAAGCAACAGCGGCAGCCAGCGGTCTGGTTGCGACAGATGGATATCCAGCGTCCAGGCGGTGGGAGAGACGATCCGGGTGATATGCGAGTAGAGCGGAAGGGCATTAATTCGCGTGAGCGAGGCAATGACATCTTCCATCTCCAGCTCGCGACCGTGGTGAAAATGAATGCCTGGACGCAGAAAAAATCGCCATTGCAAAGGTGAAATCTGCTGCCAGTGGTGGGCGATATCGGCTTCCAGTTCCCCATTTTCCTCATTTATGCGGGTCAGGGCGCTGAAGATTTGTCGGGCGATATGGGTTTCTGAACGGCGCAGCGCCGTTCCCGGCAGCAGGTTTTGCATTGGCCGGTAGTAGAGGACGCGCAGGATATGTCGCCCCTGGCGGAAGCTGCGTCCCAGATGAGAAACCAGCATCTGCCGGACGGCGGTTTTATCGCCAACCAGCTGTACCAGCTGATCGATACGATCCTGCTCCAGCAGGTCTTCCGCCCGCTGTTGCTGTAACGCCAGACCGGTATAAAGGAAGGTCAGGCGTGAACGTTTTCCGCGACCTACTTCGGCCTCCCATGTCAGCCAGCCGCGCTCCTGCATGGTGTTAAGCAGGGTGCGCATATGGCGACGGGAGCAGCTCAGCAGTTCCGCCAGTTCGTTCAGCGTCGTGTCCTGTGTTTTACCGTCGCAGCACTGCCAAAGACGGATGAACTGTTGTTGCAAACGGCCTGAAGACATAAAAGGGGAACTCCTGCGGAAAACTCAGCAATTTTATAATCCCTATATTAAGCCAATAATAGAATCCGATGAAGCGAAGAGGTGAATATGAAGAGGTCATCTATGCGTCAGTTTTACTTGCAGTACTTTACCGCGATCCAGAAAGGGTCCTGGTTGGCTTGCCTGAGCGTACCGCAACGCTTAAAGATGCTCGAAGAACTGATGCAGTGGGAGGTGACAGCCTGACCTCGGATTTCCGACTTGCAGACATCATGTGTGACTGAGTATTGGTGCTGGCTGTATCCTGCCATTATCCCTGAGCGTTGATGCCAGGTATAATGGCAGGATACAGCCTCGATTCACCCGCCAGCAGATTATTTCTGCTGGCTTTTTTCGTTTCAGCTGCGCTTAAGGAACTGGTAATGCTCTGGATTATGACGATGGGACGACGCCTTAACGGTGTTTACGCGGCATTTATGCTGGTCGCTTTTATGATGGGCGTTGCCGGTGCGCTCCAGGCGCCGACGCTAAGCCTGTTTCTCAGCAGGGAGGTGGGGGCGCAGCCGTTCTGGGTTGGGCTATTTTATACCGTTAACGCCATCGCCGGGATTCTGGTCAGCCTTACGCTCGCCAGACGTTCGGACAGCCGGGGCGATCGCCGTAAGCTCATTATGTTTTGCTGCCTGATGGCGATTGGCAACGCGCTGCTGTTTGCCTTTAATCGTCATTATTTAACCCTGATTACCTGTGGCGTTTTGCTGGCGTCGCTGGCGAACACGGCGATGCCGCAGCTGTTTGCGCTGGCGCGGGAGTATGCCGATAACTCGGCGCGTGAAGTGGTGATGTTCAGTTCCGTCATGCGTGCGCAGCTTTCACTGGCGTGGGTGATTGGCCCGCCTCTGGCCTTTATGCTGGCGCTGAACTACGGTTTTACGGTGATGTTTTCCATTGCCGCCGCCATTTTCGCTATCAGTTTGCTATTGATTACCTTCATCCTGCCATCGGTGGCGCGGGTCGAACAGCCGGCTGACGTGCCCGTTACGCAGGTTAGCGGCTGGCAAGATAAAAACGTGCGTATGCTGTTTATCGCTTCCACGCTGATGTGGACCTGCAACACCATGTACATCATCGATATGCCGCTATGGATTAGCGTGGATCTGGGGCTGCCGGACAAGCTCGCCGGTATCCTGATGGGGACCGCGGCAGGGCTGGAAATTCCGGCAATGATACTGGCGGGTTACTACGTAAAACGATTCGGTAAGCGCCGGATGATGGTCGCCGCCGTTGCCGCAGGCGTGCTGTTTTATCTCGGTCTGATTTTCTTTCACAGCCGGACGGCGCTGTTGGTTTTGCAGCTGTTCAATGCGGTGTTTATCGGCATTATCGCCGGGATCGGCATGTTATGGTTTCAGGATCTGATGCCGGGCAGGGCCGGTTCGGCGACAACGTTGTTTACCAACAGCATTTCGACTGGCGTGATTCTGGCCGGGGTGATTCAGGGGGCGATCGCGCAAAGCTACGGACACTTTGCCGTTTACTGGGTAATTGCGGCAATTTCTGTGGTGACGCTGGTGATGACCGGACGGGTGACGGAGGCATAAAGCCGAATGGCGCTTTTGCGTCACCATCCGGCATGCTGAGAATCAGCGTATAAACGCCGGTTGTTTATCTTCGTATGCGGCAATGGCGTCTTCGTGTTGCAGCGTCAGGCCGATGCTGTCCAGACCGTTGATCATGCAGTGACGGCGAAAATCATCGATGACGAAGGCGTAAGGCTTTTCTCCCGCTTTCACTACCTGCGCCTGCAGATCCACTTCAAAGCGAATGCCCGGATTCGCCTGCACCTGTTTGAACAACTCATCCACTTCTTCTTCGCTCAGCTTCACCGGCAGCAGTTGGTTGTTAAAGCTGTTGCCGTAGAAGATATCCGCGAAGCTCGGCGCAATCACCACTTTAAAGCCATAATCGGTCAGCGCCCACGGCGCGTGTTCACGCGAAGAACCACAGCCAAAGTTTTCCCGCGCCAGCAGAATCGACGCGCCTTTATACTCGGGAAAATTCAGTACAAACTCCGGATTAGGTTGTTGGCCCTTTTCATCCAGAAAGCGCCAGTCGTTAAACAGATGTGCGCCAAAACCTGTACGGGTGACCTTCTGTAAAAACTGCTTGGGAATAATCGCGTCAGTATCAACGTTAGCGGCATCCAGGGGGACAACCAGGCCTGTATGTTGGGTAAATTTCTCTGCCATAGTGGTTCTCCTTATTTGATACTGCGAATGTCGGCAAAATGACCGCTGACGGCGGCGGCGGCGGCCATCGCCGGGCTTACCAGATGAGTACGCCCGCCGCGACCCTGACGACCTTCAAAGTTACGATTGCTGGTGGAGGCACAACGTTCACCTGGGTTCAGCCGGTCATTGTTCATTGCCAGACACATGGAGCAACCCGGCAGACGCCACTCAAAGCCGGCTTCAATAAAGATCTTATCCAGCCCTTCCGCCTCTGCCTGTGCTTTTACCGGACCAGAACCGGGAACAACCAGCGCCTGTACGCCCGGAGCGACTTTACGTCCTTTCGCAACCTCTGCGGCGGCGCGCAAATCTTCAATGCGCGAGTTGGTGCAGGAACCAATAAAGACTTTATCGACAGCCACTTCGGTCAGTGGAATACCCGGTTTTAAGCCCATATAAGCCAACGCTTTCTCAACCGATGCGCGCTCTACCGGATCGGCAAAGGATGCCGGATCGGGGATGTTGTCATTGACGGCGATCACCTGGCCTGGGTTGGTGCCCCAGGTTACCTGCGGTGCAATCTCTTCGGCCTGCAGGGTCACAACGCTATCGAATATGGCACCGTCGTCGGTCTTCAGGGTTTTCCAGTATTCGACGGCATCGTCAAAATCTTTGCCTTTCGGGGCGTGCAAACGACCGTTCACATAGTTAAACGTGGTTTCGTCCGGTGCGACCAGACCGGCTTTTGCCCCCATCTCGATCGCCATGTTGCACAGGGTCATACGACCTTCCATGCTCAGGGCGCGAATCGCATCGCCGCAAAACTCCACTACGTGGCCGGTACCGCCTGCGCTGCCGGTTTTACCGATAATCGCCAGTACAATATCTTTGGCAGTAATACCCGGTGCGGCGGTGCCTTTCACTTCAATCTTCATGGTTTTCGCACGACCCTGCTTCAGGGTTTGCGTTGCCAGCACGTGCTCAACTTCGGAAGTCCCGATGCCAAACGCCAGCGCGCCAAACGCGCCGTGGGTGGCGGTGTGCGAGTCGCCGCAGACGATAGTCATACCCGGCAACGTGACGCCTTGCTCTGGTCCCATCACGTGGACGATCCCCTGATACGGGTGGTTCAGGTCGTACAATTCCACGCCGAACTCATTGCAGTTTTTAATCAACTCCTGCATCTGAATACGTGCCATCTCGCCGGACGCGTTGATGTCTTTGGTTTGCGTGGAGACGTTATGGTCCATTGTCGCAAAGGTTTTGCCCGGCTGGCGTACCGGACGGCCGTGTGCGCGCAGACCGTCAAACGCCTGCGGAGAGGTCACTTCGTGTACCAGATGTCTGTCGATATACAACAGTGGGGTTTCGTTTTGCGCTTCATAAACCACGTGCGCGTCAAATAATTTCTCGTATAACGTTTTAGCCATGATTACACCCCTTGCGCAACGTAGCGGGCAATGATATCGCCCATTTCATCGGTACTGACTGCAGCAGCGCCACGGGCTAAATCACCCGTGCGGATACCCTCTTCTAATGCCTGATTAACCGCGCTTTCAATTGCGCTGGCAGCTTCATTGGCGTCCAGGCTGTAGCGTAACAGCAGCGCCAGCGACAGGATCTGCGCTATCGGGTTGGCAATGTTTTTACCTGCGATATCCGGAGCGGAACCGCCAGCGGGCTCATACAGGCCAAAACCCTGCTCATTCAGACTGGCTGAAGGCAGCATACCCATTGAACCGGTAATCATGGCGCACTCGTCAGACAGGATGTCGCCAAACAGGTTAGAGCAGAGCAACACATCAAACTGAGAAGGATCTTTGATCAGCTGCATGGTGGCATTGTCGATGTACATGTGTGCCAGCTCAACGTCCGGATACGCTTTGGCGACCTCGTTAACAATTTCGCGCCACAGAATGGACGTTTGCAGCACGTTAGCTTTATCCACCGAAGTGACTTTGCGGCGGCGCTTGCGTGCCGACTCAAAGGCGATACGCGCGATACGTTCGATTTCAAAACGGTGATAGACCTCGGTATCAAACGCTTTTTCATGTTGACCACTGCCTTCGCGGCCTTTGGGTTGCCCGAAGTAGATCCCCCCCGTCAGTTCACGTACGCACAGGATGTCAAAACCATTGGCGGCGATGTCGGCACGCAGTGGGCAAAAAGCTTCCAGGCCCTGGTACAGCTTTGCCGGACGCAGGTTGCTGAATAATTTGAAATGTTTACGCAGTGGTAACAGCGCACCGCGCTCTGGCTGCTGGTCTGGCGGCAGATGTTCCCATTTTGGGCCGCCGACGGAGCCAAACAGAACGGCATCAGCCTGCTCGCAGCCTTCAATCGTGGCCTTCGGCAGCGGCTGACCGTGGTTGTCGATGGCGGCGCCGCCTACATCGTAATGGCTGGTGGTAATGCGCATATCAAAACGTTGGCGAATTGAGTCCAGTACTTTCAGGGCCTGCGCCATGACTTCCGGACCAATACCGTCGCCCGGCAAAACAGCAATATGGTAATTCTTCGACATTACACGGTTTCCTTGTTGTTCTCGTTATTCTGAGCTTTGCGTTGCAACTCTTTTTCGACTTCTGCAGCACGCCAGATATTATTCAGGACATGCACCATTGCTTTGGCGGACGATTCGACAATGTCTGTGGCCAGACCGACACCGTGGAAACGACGACCGTGATAGTTAGCGACGATATCGACCTGACCCAGCGCATCTTTACCATGACCTTTTGCCGTCAGGCTGTATTTCACCAGTTCAACGTGATAATCGGTAATTCGGTTGATGGCCTGATAGATGGCATCAACAGGGCCGTTACCGTTTGCGGCTTCCGCTTTGACATCGTCACCACAGACCAGCTTAACGGCGGCCGTAGCGATATCATTAGAGCCTGACTGAACGCTAAAGTAATCCAGACGGAAATGCTCTGGCTCTTCCTGCTGTTTATTAATGAACGCCAGCGCTTCCAGGTCGTAGTCAAATACCTGACCTTTTTTATCCGCCAGCTTCAGGAATGCGTCATACAGATTGTCCAGGCTGTATTCGCTCTCTTTATAGCCCATCTCATCCATACGGTGTTTTACCGCCGCACGTCCGGAACGGGAGGTCAGATTTAACTGCACCTGGTTCAGACCGATAGACTCCGGGGTCATGATTTCGTAGTTCTCGCGATTCTTCAGCACGCCATCCTGATGAATGCCGGAGGAGTGGGCAAACGCGCCGCTTCCGACAATCGCTTTGTTTGCCGGTATGGGCATATTGCAGATTTGGCTGACTAACTGGCTGGTGCGCCAGATCTCCTGGTGATTGATGCGGGTATCGACGTTCAGGATATCCTTGCGTACTTTGATCGCCATGATCACTTCTTCCAGCGAACAGTTACCGGCACGTTCACCGATGCCGTTCATTGCGCCTTCGACCTGGCGCGCCCCGGCATGCACCGCAGCCAGGGCGTTACCGACACCCAGACCTAAATCATCATGGGTGTGTACGGAAATGATTGCTTTGTCGATATTCGGAACTCGTTCATACAGACCGGAAATGATTCCACCAAACTCGAAGGGCATGGTATAGCCGACGGTATCGGGAATATTGATGGTTTTTGCTCCGGCATTAATCGCTGCTTCTACCACTCGCGCCAGGTCGGCTATTGGGGTGCGACCCGCATCTTCGCATGAGAACTCCACGTCATCGGTGTAATTACGTGCACGCTTAACCATGTAGATAGCACGTTCAATCACTTCATCCAGCGTACTACGCAATTTGGTGGCGATATGCATCGGCGAGGTGGCAATAAAAGTGTGAATACGGAATGCTTCTGCGACTTTCAGCGACTCAGCCGCCACATCGATATCCTTCTCCACACAGCGGGCCAGCGCGCAGACGCGGCTGTTTTTAACCTGGCGGGCGATAGTCTGTACAGATTCAAAGTCACCCGGTGAAGAGACAGGGAAACCGACCTCCATCACGTCAACCCCCATACGCTCAAGGGCCAGGGCAATCTGCAGCTTTTCTTTCACACTCAGACTTGCCTGTAATGCCTGTTCACCGTCGCGTAAGGTGGTATCGAAAATAATGACTTGCTGGCTCATGGTTTAGGTCCTTGGTCTTTAGGGCGCCTTGCTTCGAGCATAAAAAAACCCGCGCAACGGCGCGGGTTTTTATGTTGACTCTGTGCTGACTTAATGCTGAATGCCGCTCACGAGTCTACCGCGCAACGAGGATGCGGTTAGTAGTAGTAGACCGTTAAAGTGAGCGATACGAATCATTAATCAACTCCAGGCGAATGCGATAGGCTTTTAGTGGTACTGGATACGATGGCGGATGTCAACCCCGGCAGGCTGAAATCCCCTCGCTTATGGCGGTGTAATTGCTCAGTTCATTAGCTAATTGTGCTGAACTTTGCGATTAATACAAAATTAATATTTTTACGGGTAAACATATTTTTCATCTTTTGACATATTTAGGTATCAATTTTTGCACTTACCGATGGAAAGTCCTAAAAAGGACAATTGAGATAATAGAGTTATCTTTATGATTTGCTTATAGTTATAATTGTAGTGAATTAATTAATTTTCACTTAAATTATATTTTTGATAAATTAATGTTAAGGGTTAATGTTTTATTAATATAAATTTTTAATTAAAATTGTTTTTGTTATTCGTTTGCTGGATGATTGTTTATTCACTTGGCTTATGTTTATATTGCTGAAGTATTTTAGACATTATGAATAGACCTGTTGTGACGTAACCACATTGCATGAATGCCGAATTTTCATTCTCTGGAACCGGTATCTTTATGTTTTCCTAATTTTTGTATTTTCTCTTTTTCTTATTTTATATGCATGGTAAATCATATTTTCAGCAGTTATTTCTGCATTCCTGCAAGAGAAAGGGAGTTCAGCGTGAAAGTGGAGTTAAGTATGCCAGAGCTAAAATTAGATAAGCCAAATCCTAATCTTGTGGATATGGGTAAACCGCAACTTCGCATGGTTGATTTGAATTTATTGACCGTTTTTGATGCGGTAATGCAAGAACAGAATATCACGCGCGCGGCGCATACTTTGGGCATGTCTCAGCCTGCGGTAAGTAACGCGGTCGCGCGCCTGAAAATTATGTTTAACGACGAACTGTTCGTTCGCTATGGACGAGGGATCCAACCGACCGCGCGCGCTTTTCAGCTATTTGGCTCCGTTCGTCAGGCACTGCAATTGGTGCAAAATGAATTGCCGGGGTCCGGGTTTGAACCTGCCAGTAGCGAGCGTGTATTTAATCTTTGCGTTTGCAGTCCACTGGACAATGTCCTGACTTCGTTGATTTATAATCGAGTAGAGCAAATCGCGCCAAATATTCATGTTGTATTTAAGTCATCCTTAAATCAGAACACTGAACATCAGCTACGTTACCAGGAAACGGAGTTTGTCATCAGTTACGAAGAATTCCGTCGTCCGGAATTTACCAGTGTTCCCTTGTTTAAAGATGAAATGGTTTTAGTGGCAAGCAGAAAACATCCGCGTATCAGCGGGCCTCTGCTGGAAAGCGACGTTTATAATGAACAGCATGCGGTAGTGTCACTCGATCGCTATGCGTCATTTAGTCAGCACTGGTATGACACGCCAGATAAACAATCCAGCGTTGCCTATCAGGGAATGGCATTAATCAGCGTACTTAATGTGGTTTCTCAGACGCAGCTGGTTTCTATTGCTCCACGTTGGTTGGCAGAAGAGTTTGCCGATTCTCTGGAACTGCAGGTATTGCCGTTGCCTTTAAAACTCAACAGCAGAACGTGTTACCTCTCCTGGCATGATGCGGCTGGTCGGGATAAAGGTCATCAGTGGATGGAAGAGCTATTAGTATCAGTCTGTAAACGCTGAGTATCGGGCAGAGTAAATCAGATCTTTGAATTTGGTTTATTCTGCTGTTGTTTGTTTATCTGGCATTTTATTCTAAATTGAGCCGATGCGGTGCCGCCGGATAGGCTAAAAAATAGATGAATTCCTGTAACTCTGCATTTTCATGCGATTAATTATCACCACGTTTATCCATTCTGGTTTTTTTCACCATTTCTTTGCGGCTTTCCTCCTTTTTCTACTTATTTCTTCCTGATTGACGCTGTCTGTCCGAATTGCCTGAGGTCTGGCGAGCGGTTAAGGTGTTTTACACATCGTTATTCGTCATATAGTGAGGCAAGCCATGGAGATGTTGTCAGGAGCCGAGATGGTCGTCCGATCGCTCATCGATCAGGGCGTTAAGCAGGTATTCGGTTATCCCGGGGGCGCAGTCCTCGATATTTACGATGCGTTGCATACGGTAGGGGGGATCGATCACGTACTTGTTCGTCATGAGCAGGCAGCGGTACATATGGCTGATGGACTGGCGCGCGCGACGGGAGACGTGGGCGTTGTGCTGGTGACGTCGGGGCCAGGAGCCACCAATGCGATTACGGGGATTGCTACCGCCTATATGGATTCTATTCCGCTGGTCATTCTCTCCGGCCAGGTCGCGACTTCGCTGATCGGCTACGATGCCTTCCAGGAGTGTGACATGGTGGGGATCTCGCGGCCGGTGGTGAAACACAGCTTTCTGGTAAAGCAGACGGAAGATATCCCTCAGGTATTGAAAAAGGCCTTCTGGCTGGCGGCAAGCGGTCGTCCTGGTCCGGTAGTGGTCGATTTACCTAAAGACATTTTAAATCCAGCCAAAAAACTCCCTTATTGTTGGCCGGATTCCGTGAGCATGCGCTCTTATAATCCTACGACAACAGGTCATAAAGGGCAGATTAAGCGCGCCCTGCAAACGCTGGTGGCGGCAAAAAAACCGGTACTTTATGTTGGTGGCGGGGCGATAACTGCGGGATGCCACGAGCAGCTGCGGCAAACTATTGAAACGCTCAACCTGCCAGTGGTCTCTTCACTGATGGGGCTGGGCGCGTTTCCGGCGACCCATCGTCAGTCGCTAGGGATGCTGGGGATGCACGGCACCTATGAAGCAAATATGACGATGCACAACGCGGACGTGATTTTTGCCGTCGGGGTGCGTTTTGACGATCGTACGACCAACAATCTGGCAAAGTATTGCCCGAATGCGACGGTGCTGCATATCGATATCGACCCGACATCGATCTCCAAAACGGTGACCGCAGATATTCCGATTGTGGGTGATGCGCAGCAGGTGCTGGAGCAGATGCTGGAATTATTGCCACAAGAATCGCCCCAGCAGCCATTGGATGACATTCGCGACTGGTGGCAGCAGATTGAGCGTTGGCGCGCCCGCCAGTGTCTGAAATATGACTCGCACAGTGAAAGTATCAAACCGCAGGCCGTGATTGAAGCCATCTGGCGCCTGACAAAAGGCGACGCGTATGTTACTTCCGACGTTGGGCAGCATCAGATGTTTGCCGCGCTCTATTATCCCTTTGATAAGCCGCGTCGTTGGATCAACTCCGGCGGCCTGGGGACGATGGGCTTTGGCTTGCCCGCCGCGCTTGGTGTGAAGATGGCTTTGCCAGACGAAACCGTGGTGTGTGTAACGGGGGATGGCAGTATTCAGATGAATATTCAGGAACTGTCGACGGCATTGCAGTACGAGTTGCCGGTGCTGGTACTTAATCTGAACAACCGCTATCTGGGGATGGTGAAACAGTGGCAGGACATGATCTATTCTGGCCGCCATTCACAGTCCTATATGCAGTCGCTACCGGATTTTGTCCGCCTGGCGGAAGCCTACGGACATGTTGGGATCCAGATTACCCGTCCGGATGATCTGGAAAGCAAACTTAGCGAAGCGCTCGGGCATGTGCGGAACAACCGGCTGGTGTTTGTCGATGTCACCGTTGATGGCAGCGAACATGTCTACCCGATGCAGATTCGCGGGGGTGGGATGGACGAAATGTGGTTAAGCAAAACGGAGAGGACCTGATTATGCGCCGGATATTATCAGTATTGCTGGAGAACGAATCCGGGGCGCTGTCGCGCGTGATCGGCCTCTTTTCGCAACGTGGCTATAATATTGAAAGTCTGACCGTGGCGCCGACTGACGATCCTACACTTTCGAGAATGACCATCCAGACCGTTGGTGATGAGAAGGTGCTTGAGCAGATTGAGAAACAGCTGCACAAGCTGGTCGACGTTCTGCGCGTAAGTGAACTGGGTCAGGGGGCGCACGTTGAGCGGGAAATCATGCTGGTGAAGATTCAGGCCAGCGGCTATGGTCGCGAAGAGGTGAAACGCAATACGGAAATTTTCCGTGGGCAGATCATCGATGTCACACCGTCCATCTACACCGTCCAGCTGGCGGGCACCAGCGATAAGCTGGATGCTTTCCTGGCGACATTACGTGAGGTGGCGAAAATCGTTGAGGTTGCGCGTTCCGGCGTCGTCGGACTGTCGCGCGGCGATAAGATCATGCGCTAATCAGAGACATGCTCTTCATTTGCAGGCCCAGCGGAATGCGTTGGGCTTTTTTTTGCGAAATCAGTGGTAACCCAGAATAAAAGCGGTTGCCGCAGTCACTATTCTGCGCTTAGATGTTAAAGAATTTAATCCATGCCGCTGCAATGGTTATGGTTTGTACATTTTACGCAAGGGGCAATTGTGAAACTGGATGAAATCGCTCGGCTGGCGGGTGTATCGCGAACGACTGCAAGCTACGTTATTAACGGAAAAGCAAAGCAATACCGCGTGAGCGACAAGACCGTTGAAAAAGTCATGGCGGTGGTGCGTGAGCACAATTATCACCCAAATGCCGTGGCGGCCGGGCTGCGTGCTGGACGCACACGTTCTATTGGACTGGTGATCCCCGATCTGGAGAACACGAGCTATACCCGTATTGCTAACTATCTGGAACGCCAGGCACGTCAGCGTGGCTATCAGCTGCTGATTGCCTGCTCTGAAGATCAGCCGGATAACGAGATGCGTTGTATTGAGCATCTGCTACAGCGCCAGGTGGATGCCATTATCGTCTCCACGTCATTACCACCAGAACATCCGTTTTACCAACGCTGGGCTAACGGCACCTTCCCCATTGTCGCGCTGGATCGCGCGCTGGATCGTGAGCATTTCACCAGCGTCGTTGGAGCGGATCAGGATGATGCTGAGATGCTGGCGGCAGAGTTACGTAAATTCCCGGCAGAGACGGTGCTCTATCTGGGGGCGCTGCCGGAGCTATCCGTCAGCTTCCTGCGCGAGCAGGGGTTCCGCGCCGCCTGGAAAGACGATCCGCGTGAAGTTCACTATCTGTACGCCAACAGCTATGAGCGTGAAGCCGCGGCCCAGTTGTTTGAAAAATGGCTGGAGACGCATCCGATGCCACAGGCGTTGTTCACCACCTCATTTGCTCTGTTGCAGGGAGTGATGGACGTCACGCTGCGCCGCGACGGAAAACTGCCGTCCGATCTGGCGATCGCCACCTTTGGGGATAATGAGCTTCTCGATTTCCTGCAATGTCCGGTGCTGGCGGTGGCGCAACGTCATCGCGACGTCGCGGAGCGGGTACTGGAGATTGTGCTGGCAAGCCTGGATGAGCCGCGTAAGCCGAAGCCGGGCTTAACGCGTATTAAGCGCAACCTGTATCGTCGTGGCGTACTGAGCCGCAGCTAATCATTTTCTGGCGCCGGGGAGGAATCTCTTCTGGCGCTGCTTAAATTTTTCTCTCCAACAATATCCGCATCATAATTAAGATTATTCCTCATAATTATCTGAATTCCTCTTCAAATATGCTGATTTTAAACCAGGTATCTCCGCCTTCTGGTTATTGAAAAGCCATATTCGCTTTGTTTTGTATTATTTTGTTACATGCCTGGCGGTGAATTGTCGAATTAACAAACACTTTTGGCTTTGCAGTTCCTGGATTGCGTCTGGCTTGTTGGCGCGGGGCGCAGAGAGGGGCTAACAGGGGACTGTTATCCCGAAGCATATTGTCCTAAAATGCCGCTCGCGTCGCAAACTGACACTTTATATTTTCCGCAGATGATATTGAGTCGTTTTAAAACGGTGATGAGTTTTGGGATTTTTTTCTTACAAATATTCATGACGTTAATTTGCTTCGTTCGTTGGACGGAATTTAATCAACGCTGATATTAGCCGTAAACATTGGGTTTTTTGCTCCGGTAAGCATCCTGACTTGCTTGACAAGCTTTTCCTCCGCTCCGTAAACTCCTTTAAGTGGGAATTTGTGGGGCAAAGTGGTGATAAGGGGTGAGGCTGGCATGTTCCGGGGAGCAACGTTAGTCAATCTCGACAGTAAAGGGCGCCTGGCGGTGCCAACCCGATATCGGGATCAACTGATCGAGAACGCTGCCGGTCAAATGGTATGTACCATTGACATTCATCACCCGTGCCTGCTGCTTTACCCCCTGCCTGAATGGGAAATTATCGAGCAAAAATTATCGCGTCTGTCGAGCATGAACCCGTTGGAGCGCCGCGTGCAGCGCTTGCTGTTGGGGCATGCCAGCGAATGTCAGATGGACAGCGCCGGTCGATTGCTGGTCGCGCCGGTTCTGCGGCAGCATGCTGGTCTGACAAAAGAAGTGATGCTGGTTGGGCAGTTCAATAAGTTTGAGCTGTGGGACGAAACGACCTGGTATCAACAGGTCAGGGAAGATATCGACGCTGAGCAGTCCGTTACCGAAACTCTGTCGGAACGCCTGCAGGACTTGTCTCTATAAGATGATGGAAAATTATAAACACACCACGGTGCTGCTGGACGAGGCCGTAAACGGTCTGAACATTCGCCCTGACGGCATCTACATTGATGGGACCTTTGGTCGCGGTGGTCACTCACGTCTGATCCTCTCGCAGCTCGGCGAAGAGGGACGTCTGCTGGCGATCGATCGCGATCCGCAGGCGATTGCCGTTGCGCAGTCCATTAATGACCCTCGCTTCTCCATCATTCATGGACCCTTTTCCGCGCTGGCTGAATATGTAAGCGAGCGCGAACTTACCGGGAAGATCGACGGGATTCTTCTCGATCTTGGCGTCTCTTCCCCGCAGCTTGATGACGCCGGGCGCGGTTTTTCCTTTATGCGTGACGGTCCACTGGACATGCGCATGGATCCAACGCGCGGTCAGTCAGCGGCCGAGTGGCTGCAAACAGCGGAAGAAGCTGATATTGCGTGGGTGCTGAAGACCTTTGGCGAAGAGCGTTTTGCCAAACGTATTGCTCGCGCCATTGTTGAACGCAATCGCGAACAGCCGATGACTCGCACTAAAGAGCTGGCGGACGTGGTAGTGACAGCCACACCGATAAAAGACAAATTCAAACATCCCGCGACCCGTACCTTCCAGGCGGTGCGCATTTGGGTGAACAGTGAACTGGAGGAGATAGAGCAGGCGCTAAAAAGCTCGCTCAGCGTGCTGGCCCCGGGGGGGCGGCTTTCGATTATCAGTTTCCACTCGCTGGAAGACCGCATTGTGAAGCGTTTTATGCGTGAACAGAGCCGCGGTCCGCAGGTTCCGGCGGGATTACCGATGACCGAAGAGCAGCTCAAAAAACTGGGCGGCCGTGAGTTACGAGCACTAGGCAAGTTAATGCCGGGTGAAGAAGAGATCGCTGAGAATCCTCGTGCCCGTAGTTCAGTTCTGCGTATTGCAGAGAGGACGAACGCATGATCAGCAGAGTGACAGAAGCCCTAAGCAAAGTTAAAGGATCGATAGGAAGCAACGAGCGCCATGCCT
Organism: Citrobacter amalonaticus; assembly: GCF_002918555.1. Taxonomy (GTDB): domain Bacteria; phylum Pseudomonadota; class Gammaproteobacteria; order Enterobacterales; family Enterobacteriaceae; genus Citrobacter_C; species Citrobacter_C amalonaticus_A. Next base: position 132,974 of record NZ_PQMB01000004.1, on the reverse strand, counting down.
TGCCTGGCGTGATCGGTGACGATCTTTTGCGGTTTGGGAAGCTGCCACTCTGTCTGTTCATTTGCATCATTTTGACGGCGATAACCGTGGTGACCACTGCGCACCATACACGCCTGTTGACCGCACAGCGTGAACAGCTGGTTCTGGAACGTGACGCGCTGGACATTGAGTGGCGCAATCTGATCCTTGAGGAGAATGCGCTTGGCGATCATAGCCGGGTGGAACGGATCGCAACGGATAAGCTGCAAATGCAGCATGTTGATCCCTCACAAGAAAATATCGTAGTGCAAAAATAAGGATAAACGCGACGCATGAAAGCAGCGGCAAAAACGCTATATGCAGAATCATTCAAGGTGCATCAAGGCGGCAGGCACGTGAATCCTCAGGAGCTTACTCAGGTAAGTGGCTGGGGTAGTTGCGTGCAGTCACCGCAGAGGCAACTTGAAGGATGAAGCCTGTAAAACCAAAACGCCAGGAAGAACAGACCAACTTTATCAGTTGGCGTTTTGCGTTGCTGTGCGGCTGTATTTTACTGGCGATGGGGTTCCTGCTTGGGCGTGTGGCCTGGCTGCAAATCATCGCGCCGGATATGCTGGTACGTCAGGGCGATATGCGCTCTTTACGCGTACAGGAAGTGGCGACCTCTCGCGGGATGATCACCGATCGTTCCGGGCGTCCGCTGGCGGTGAGCGTGCCGGTAAAAGCGATTTGGGCTGACCCGAAAGAGGTGCATGATGCAGGCGGTATCAGCGTGGACGATCGCTGGAAGGCTCTGTCCACGGCGCTGAATATCCCGCTGGATCAGCTTTCAGCAAGAATCAATTCCAACCCGAAAGGGCGTTTTATCTATCTGGCGCGTCAGCTTAACCCTGACATGGCTGATTACATTAAAAAACTGAAGCTGCCGGGGATTCATCTGCGCGAAGAATCGCGTCGTTACTATCCTTCCGGGGAAGTGACCGCTCACCTCATCGGATTTACTAACGTCGACAGTCAGGGCATTGAAGGCGTTGAGAAGAGCTTTGATAAATGGCTCACCGGGCAACCGGGTGAGCGTATTGTGCGTAAAGACCGCTATGGCCGCGTGATTGAGGATATCTCGTCCACTGACAGCCAGGCGGCGCATAACCTGACTTTGAGTATTGACGAGCGCTTGCAAGCGCTGGTCTACCGTGAACTGAATAACGCCGTGGCGTTCAACAAAGCGGAGTCGGGCAGCGCGGTGCTGGTGGACGTGAGCACTGGTGAAGTGCTGGCGATGGCGAACAGCCCATCCTACAACCCGAACAACCTCAGCGGCACGCCGAAAGATGCAATGCGTAACCGTACCATTACCGACGTTTTCGAGCCGGGCTCTACCGTCAAACCGATGGTGGTCATGACCGCGCTACAGCGTGGCGTGGTGCGCGAAAATACCGTACTCAACACCATTCCTTATCGAATTAACGGCCATGAAATCAAAGATGTGGCGCGCTACAGCGAATTAACCCTGACCGGGGTTTTACAGAAGTCGAGTAACGTCGGTGTTTCTAAGCTGGCGTTAGCGATGCCGTCCTCAGCGTTAGTAGATACTTACTCTCGTTTTGGGCTGGGAAAGGCGACCAATTTGGGGTTGGTCGGAGAACGCAGTGGCTTATATCCTCAAAAACAACGGTGGTCTGACATAGAGAGGGCCACCTTCTCTTTCGGCTACGGGCTAATGGTAACCCCGTTACAGTTAGCGCGAGTCTACGCAACGATTGGCAGCTATGGCGTATATCGTCCGCTGTCGATTACTAAAGTTGATCCACCGGTCCCTGGCGAACGTATCTTCCCGGAAGCGACCGTTCGTACCGTTGTCCACATGATGGAAAGCGTGGCGCTGCCCGGCGGGGGCGGCGTGAAAGCGGCTATCAAAGGCTATCGCATCGCGATTAAAACCGGTACGGCGAAGAAAGTGGGGCCAGATGGCCGCTACATCAACAAATACATTGCTTATACCGCAGGCGTTGCACCTGCGAGTCAGCCGCGCTTCGCGCTGGTTGTTGTTATCAACGATCCGCAGGCGGGTAAATACTACGGCGGCGCCGTTTCAGCGCCGGTCTTTGGTGCCATCATGGGGGGCGTGCTGCGCACCATGAACATCGAGCCGGACGCGCTGGCAACGGGCGAAAAAAGTGAATTCGTAATTAATCGAGGCGAGGGAACAGGTGGCAGATCGTAATTTGCGCGACCTTCTTGCTCCGTGGGTAGCGGGACTACCTGCGAGAGAACTGCGAGAGATGACACTCGACAGCCGTGTGGCTGCGTCGGGCGATCTTTTTGTCGCAGTGGTTGGTCATCAGGCGGACGGGCGTCGATATATCCCGCAGGCGATAGCGCAAGGTGTGGCTGCCATTATTGCAGAGGCTAAAGATGAGGCGACCGACGGTGAAGTCCGTGAAATGCACGGCGTACCGGTCATCTACCTGAGCCAGCTCAACGAGCGTTTATCTGCACTGGCGGGCCGCTTTTACCACGAGCCATCTGAAAAAATGCGTCTGGTGGCGGTGACCGGTACCAACGGTAAGACCACCACCTCGCAGCTGCTGGCCCAATGGAGCCAACTGCTCGGCGAAACCAGCGCGGTGATGGGTACGGTAGGCAACGGTCTGCTGGGCAAAGCGATCCCGACGGAAAACACGACTGGCTCGGCCGTTGACGTTCAGCATGTGCTGGCGGGACTGGCAGCGCAAGGCGCTACCTTTGGCGCGATGGAAGTCTCTTCCCACGGTCTGGTACAGCATCGTGTGGCGGCCCTGAAGTTTGCAGCCTCCGTGTTTACCAATTTAAGCCGTGACCATCTCGATTACCACGGTGATATGGCGCAGTACGAAGCGGCAAAATGGCTGTTGTACTCCACGCACCACTGCGGCCAGGCCATCGTCAATGCGGATGATGAAGTCGGTCGTCGCTGGCTCGCTAAGCTGCCGGATGCGGTTGCGGTATCGATGGAAGGCAATATTAACCCTGGCTGCCACGGCCGCTGGCTGAAGGCGGTTGAGGTGAACTATCACGACAGCGGCGCGACTATTCGCTTCTCTTCAGGCTGGGGCGAAGGTGAAATTGAAAGTCGTCTTATGGGCGCATTTAACGTCAGCAATCTACTCCTGGCTCTGGCGACGCTGCTGGCGCTGGGCTATCCGTTGGCGGATCTGCTGAAAACCGCGGCGCGTCTGCAACCGGTTTGTGGTCGTATGGAAGTCTTTAGCGCGCCGGGTAAACCGACTGTGGTGGTGGATTATGCTCACACGCCGGATGCGCTGGAAAAAGCGTTGCAGGCTGCGCGGCTGCACTGTTCCGGTCAACTGTGGTGTGTCTTTGGCTGCGGCGGCGATCGTGACAAAGGCAAACGTCCGCTGATGGGGGCGATTGCCGAGCAATTTGCCGATGTTGCGGTGGTCACTGATGATAATCCGCGCACCGAAGAACCCCGCGCCATCATCGACGATATCCTGGCAGGAATGCTGGATGCCGGCAGGGCAAAAGTGATGGAAGGGCGCGCCGAAGCGGTAACCTGCGCCATTATGCAGGCCAAAGAAAACGATGTCGTGCTGGTTGCCGGGAAAGGTCATGAAGATTATCAGATTGTCGGCACTCAGCGTCTCGACTATTCCGATCGGGTCACGGCTGCGCGTCTGCTGGGGGTTATCGCATGATTAGCGTAACTCTCAGCCAACTTGCCGGGATCCTGAATGGCGAGCTGAAAGGCGGCGATCTGACTCTGGACGCCGTGACGACCGATACGCGTAAACTAACGCCGGGCTGCCTGTTTGTGGCGCTGAAAGGTGAGCGCTTCGACGCCCACGATTTTGCTGATAAGGCAAAAGAGGGGGGAGCAGGTGCGCTGTTGGTCAGTCGTCCGCTGGATATCGATCTGCCGCAACTGATTGTGAAAGATACACGCCTCGCGTTTGGCGAACTGGCGGCGTGGGTTCGCGCTCAGGTTCCGGCGCGCGTTGTAGCGTTAACCGGTTCTTCCGGTAAAACATCCGTCAAAGAGATGACGGCGGCGATTCTGAGCCAGTGCGGCAACACCTTATATACCGCTGGCAACCTGAATAACGACATCGGCGTGCCAATGACGCTGCTGCGTTTAACCCACGATTATGACTATGCCGTCATTGAATTAGGCGCCAATCACCAGGGCGAAATTGCCTGGACAGTCAGCCTGACGCGTCCTGAAGCGGCACTGGTCAATAACCTGGCCGCTGCCCATCTGGAAGGGTTCGGATCGCTGGCTGGCGTGGCGAAAGCGAAAGGTGAAATCTTTACCGGTCTTCCGGTGAACGGTATCGCCATCATGAACGCTGATAATAATGACTGGCTGAACTGGCAGAGCATCATTGGCGATCGCAAAGTCTGGCGCTTCTCGCCGAATGCCGCCAACAGCGATTTCACGGCGACCAGCATCCACGTGACATCGCATGGTACTGAGTTTTCGCTGCAAACCCCAACGGGCAGCATTGATGTGCTGCTGCCGTTGCCGGGGCGTCATAATATCGCAAACGCGCTGGCGGCAGCTGCGCTGTCGATGGCGGTAGGGGCCCCCCTTGAAGCGATCAAAACCGGTCTGGCGAACTTAAAAGCGGTACCGGGGCGTCTTTTCCCGATTCAGTTAGGTGAAAACCAGCTGCTGCTGGATGACTCCTATAACGCCAATGTCGGTTCGATGACCGCCGCAGTACAGGTGCTCTCTGAGCTGCCGGGTTACCGGGTGCTGGTTGTCGGCGATATGGCGGAACTGGGGGCGGAAAGTGACGCCTGCCACGTTCAGGTGGGCATTGCTGCGAAAGCGGCGGGTATCGACAGCGTGCTGAGTACAGGGAAACTGAGCCAGGCTATCAGCGATGCCAGCGGCGTGGGCGAGCATTTTGCGGATAAATTCGCGCTGATCGCACGTCTTAAGGCGCTGATCGTAGAGCAGCAGATGATTACCATTTTAGTGAAGGGTTCACGTAGTGCCGCCATGGAAGAGGTAGTACGCGCATTACAGGAGAATGGAACATGTTAGTTTGGCTGGCCGAACATTTGGTCAAATATTATTCCGGCTTTAACGTCTTTTCCTATCTGACGTTTCGCGCCATCGTCAGCCTGCTGACCGCGCTGTTCATCTCTTTATGGATGGGCCCGCGCATGATCGCCCGTCTGCAAAAATTGTCATTTGGTCAGGTCGTGCGTAACGACGGCCCGGAATCACACTTCAGTAAACGCGGTACGCCGACGATGGGCGGCATTATGATTCTCACGGCGATTGTTATCTCCGTTCTGCTGTGGGCCTATCCATCGAATCCCTACGTCTGGTGCGTGCTGGTGGTGCTGGTAGGCTACGGCATCATCGGCTTTGTTGATGACTATCGCAAAGTTGTGCGTAAAGACACCCGGGGCCTTATTGCCCGCTGGAAATATTTCTGGATGTCGGTGATTGCGCTGGGGGTGGCGTTCGCGCTGTATCTGGCGGGTAAAGATACGCCAGCGACCGAGCTGGTGGTGCCGTTCTTTAAAGACGTGATGCCGCAGCTGGGGCTGTTCTACGTTTTACTGGCTTATTTCGTTATTGTCGGCACCGGCAATGCGGTCAACCTGACCGATGGTCTGGACGGACTGGCGATTATGCCAACCGTATTTGTTGCCGCAGGTTTTGCGCTGGTGGCGTGGGCAACCGGTAACATGAATTTTGCGAACTACCTGCACATTCCGTATTTACGTCATGCGGGTGAACTGGTGATCGTCTGTACGGCGATTGTTGGCGCGGGTTTAGGCTTCCTGTGGTTTAACACCTATCCGGCACAGGTCTTTATGGGCGATGTCGGTTCTCTGGCGCTGGGCGGCGCGCTGGGCGTCATTGCCGTACTGCTGCGTCAGGAGTTCCTGCTGGTGATCATGGGCGGCGTATTTGTGGTGGAAACCCTGTCGGTGATTCTGCAGGTAGGCTCCTTCAAACTGCGCGGACAGCGTATCTTCCGCATGGCGCCGATTCACCACCACTATGAACTGAAAGGCTGGCCGGAACCGCGCGTCATCGTGCGCTTCTGGATTATTTCGCTGATGCTGGTGCTGATTGGCCTGGCAACGCTGAAGGTACGTTAATCATGGCTGATTACCAGGGTAAAAACATCGTCATTATTGGTCTGGGTTTAACCGGGCTTTCTTGCGTGGACTTTTTCCTGGCTCGCGGCGTTACCCCTCGTGTGATGGATACCCGTGCGACGCCGCCGGGGCTGGATAAATTACCGGAAGCCGTTGAGCGTCACGCTGGGAGCCTGAATGATGACTGGCTGCTGGCGGCTGATCTGATCGTTGCCAGTCCAGGGATTGCCCTGGCGCATCCTGCGTTAAGCGCAGCCGCTGACGCGGGGATCGAGATTGTTGGCGACATAGAGCTATTTTGCCGTGAAGCGCAGGCACCAGTTGTGGCGATCACCGGATCTAACGGTAAAAGCACCGTGACTACCCTGGTCGGCGAGATGGCGAAAGCGGCAGGCGTAAACGTCGGCGTTGGCGGCAATATTGGTCTGCCGGCCCTGATGCTGCTGGACGCCGAGCGTGAGCTATATGTGCTTGAATTGTCCAGCTTTCAGCTGGAGACCACCTCCAGCCTGCAGGCGGCTGCGGCAACGATTCTCAACGTCACTGAAGATCATATGGACCGATATCCGTTTGGTCTGCAGCAGTATCGCGCGGCGAAGCTGCGGGTCTACGAGAATGCGAAGGTGTGCGTGGTCAATGCGGATGATGCGTTAACCATGCCAGTGCGCGGCGCCGATGAGCGTTGCGTCAGCTTTGGCGTCAATATGGGTGACTATCATCTCAATCGCCAGCAGGGCGAAACCTGGCTGCGGGTGAAGGGTGAGAAAGTGCTGAACGTGAAAGAGATGAAACTCTCCGGGCAGCATAACTACACCAATGCGTTAGCGGCCCTGGCGCTGGCTGATGCCGTTGGGTTACCGCGAGCCACCAGCCTGAAAGCGTTGACCACCTTTACCGGTCTGGCGCACCGCTTCCAGCTGGCGCTGGATCATAACGGCGTGCGCTGGATTAACGATTCGAAAGCAACCAACGTCGGCAGCACCGAAGCCGCGCTGAACGGTCTGCACGTTGATGGCACGCTGCATCTGCTTTTGGGCGGCGACGGCAAGTCTGCGGATTTTTCCTCACTGACCCGCTATCTGACCGGCGATCGCGTGCGCTTGTACTGCTTTGGACGTGATGGCGCGCAGCTGGCGGCGCTGCGTCCGGATATCGCGCAACAAACTGAGACGATGGAAGAGGCGATGCGTCTGCTCGCGCCGCACGTTAAGCCAGGCGATATGGTGCTGCTGTCTCCGGCCTGTGCCAGCCTCGATCAGTTTAAGAATTTTGAGCAACGGGGTGATGTCTTTACCCGACTGGCGAAGGAGTTGGGTTGATGCGTTTATCTCTCCCTCGCCTGAGAATGCCGCGCCTGCCAGGATTTGGCATCCTGGGATGGATCTTTGCGGCGCTAAAAGGCTGGGTGATGGCCTCGCGGGAAAAAGATACCGACAGCCTGATCATGTACGATCGCACACTGCTGTGGCTGACTTTCGGCCTTGCGGCGATCGGTTTTGTCATGGTGACGTCGGCATCAATGCCGGTCGGGCAGCGTCTGGCGGGCGATCCGTTTCTGTTTGCCAAGCGTGATGCGCTCTATATTTTCCTGGCGTTTTGTCTGGCGATGATCACGCTGCGTTTACCGATGGAGTTCTGGCAGAAGTACAGCACCACGATGTTGATCTCCTCGATCATTATGCTGCTGATTGTACTGGTGGTTGGTAGCGCAGTTAACGGGGCATCGCGCTGGATTGCGCTGGGGCCGCTGCGTATTCAGCCTGCGGAATTTACCAAGCTGTCGCTGTTCTGCTACCTCGCCAACTATCTGGTGCGGAAGGTGGATGAGGTGCGTAACAACCTGCGCGGCTTCTTAAAACCGATGGGTGTGATCCTGGTGCTGGCTATCCTGCTGCTGGCGCAGCCTGACCTCGGTACGGTGGTTGTGCTGTTTGTGACCACGCTGGCGATGCTGTTTCTCGCCGGAGCGAAACTGTGGCAGTTCATTGCCATTATCGGTATGGGGATTTCTGCGGTGGTGCTGCTGATCCTTGCAGAACCGTATCGTATTCGTCGTGTGACCTCTTTCTGGAACCCGTGGGAGGATCCGTTCGGCAGCGGCTACCAGTTAACGCAATCGCTGATGGCTTTTGGTCGCGGAGAACTATGGGGGCAAGGCTTAGGCAACTCGGTGCAAAAACTGGAGTATCTGCCGGAAGCGCACACTGACTTTATCTTCGCCATTATTGGGGAAGAGCTGGGTTATATCGGTGTGGTACTGGCACTTTTAATGGTATTCTTCGTCGCTTTTCGTGCGATGTCGATTGGTCGTAAGGCGTTGCTGATCGATCACCGTTTTTCCGGTTTTTTAGCCTGTTCTATCGGGATCTGGTTTAGCTTTCAGGCGCTGGTAAACGTCGGTGCGGCAGCAGGTATGCTGCCAACGAAAGGCCTGACGCTGCCGCTGATCAGTTATGGTGGTTCCAGTTTGTTGATCATGTCGACAGCCATCATGTTTTTGTTACGTATTGATTATGAAACGCGTCTGGAAAAAGCGCAGGCGTTTACACGGGGTTCACGATGAGTGGTCAAGGGAAGCGGTTAATGGTGATGGCAGGCGGGACCGGCGGGCATGTGTTCCCGGGACTGGCGGTTGCGCACCATTTAATGGCCCAGGGCTGGGAAGTTCGCTGGTTGGGTACCGCCGATCGTATGGAAGCGGACTTAGTGCCAAAGCATGGCATTGAGATTGACTTTATTCGTATCTCTGGTCTGCGCGGGAAAGGTGTCAAAGCACTGCTGGCCGCGCCGCTGCGCATTTTTAACGCCTGGCGTCAGGCTCGCGCGATTATGAAAGCCTTCAAGCCTGACGTGGTGCTCGGTATGGGCGGCTATGTCTCTGGCCCAGGTGGGCTTGCTGCCTGGTCTTTGGGGATCCCGGTTGTTCTGCACGAGCAGAACGGCATTGCAGGGTTAACAAATAAATGGCTGGCAAAGATCGCCACGAAGGTGATGCAGGCCTTTCCCGGCGCATTCCCGAACGCAGAAGTTGTGGGAAATCCGGTGCGTACTGACGTACTGGCGCTGCCGCTGCCCCAGGCGCGTCTGGCCGGGCGCGAAGGTCCGGTCCGTGTGCTGGTTGTTGGTGGTTCGCAGGGGGCTCGCGTCCTGAATCAGACGCTACCGCAGGTTGCGGAAAAGCTGGGGGATGCGGTGACCATCTGGCATCAGAGCGGCAAAGGCGCGCAGCAGATGGTCGAGCAAGCTTATGCCGACGCAGGGCAACCGCAGCATAAGGTCACTGAGTTTATTGACGATATGGCAGCGGCCTATGCGTGGGCGGATGTGGTCGTCTGCCGTTCCGGTGCACTTACGGTGAGTGAAATCGCCGCAGCGGGGTTACCTGCGCTGTTTGTGCCGTTCCAGCATAAAGACAGGCAGCAGTACTGGAATGCGCTACCGCTGGAGAAAGCGGGCGCAGCCAAAATTTTAGAGCAGCCGCAGTTTACCGTGGATGCTGTCGCTGACACCCTTTCGGGGTGGTCGCGAGAAACCTTATTAACCATGGCAGAACGGGCCCGCGCTGCATCCATTCCGGATGCCACCGAGCGCGTTGCAAATGAAGTGAGCCGGGCTGCCCGGGCGTAATTGTGGCGGTGCCTTACTGCACCGCAGGATATTTTGAAGTTAATGGCGTAAAGAATGAATACACAACAATTGGCAAAACTGCGTTCCATCGTGCCCGAAATGCGTCGCGTTCGGCACATTCACTTTGTCGGCATCGGTGGTGCCGGTATGGGCGGTATTGCCGAAGTTCTGGCCAACGAAGGTTATCAGATCAGTGGTTCCGATTTAGCGCCGAATCCGGTCACGCAGCAGCTGGCCCGTCTGGGTGCGGCGATTTTCTTCAACCATCGCCCGGAAAACGTGCGCGATGCGAGTGTGGTGGTGGTTTCCAGCGCGATCTCTGCGGATAACCCGGAGATCGTGGCGGCGCATGAAGCGCGTATCCCGGTGATCCGCCGTGCGGAGATGCTGGCTGAGTTGATGCGTTTTCGTCACGGTATCGCCATTGCCGGGACGCACGGTAAAACGACGACGACCGCCATGGTCTCCAGCATCTATGCGGAAGCAGGTCTGGATCCGACCTTCGTTAACGGTGGGCTGGTGAAAGCGGCGGGCGTGCATGCGCGCCTGGGACACAGCCGTTATCTGATTGCTGAGGCGGATGAGAGCGATGCGTCGTTCCTGCATCTGCAACCGATGGTGGCGATTGTCACCAATATCGAAGCCGACCATATGGATACCTACCATGGCGATTTCGAAAATTTAAAGCAGACGTTTATTAATTTTCTGCATAATTTGCCGTTTTATGGTCGGGCAGTCATGTGTGTCGATGACCCGGTAATCCGCGAGCTGCTGCCGCGTGTGGGCCGTCAGACAACGACCTACGGCTTTAGCGATGACGCTGATGTGCGTGTGGAAGATTACCGGCAGGTTGGTCCGCAGGGACACTTCACCCTGTTGCGCCAGGACAAGCCTGCGCTGCAGGTGACGCTGAATGCGCCTGGTCGCCATAATGCGCTGAATGCGGCGGCGGCGGTGGCGGTTGCCACGGAAGAAGGAATCGAGGACGAGGCTATTCTGCGTGCGCTGGAAAGTTTTCAGGGTACCGGGCGTCGTTTTGATTTCCTGGGCGAATTTCCGCTTGAGCCGGTGAATGGTAAAACCGGAACGGCAATGCTTGTCGACGATTACGGTCACCATCCAACGGAAGTGGACGCGACAATCAAAGCTGCACGTGCGGGCTGGCCGGATAAAAATCTGGTGATGTTGTTCCAGCCGCACCGTTTCACGCGGACACGCGATCTGTACGATGACTTCGCCAACGTGCTGACTCAGGTTGATGCGCTGCTGATGCTGGACGTGTATGCCGCTGGCGAAGCGCCGATTCCGGGGGCGGATAGCCGTTCACTGTGTCGCACCATTCGTGGGCGTGGCAAGATTGACCCGATTCTGGTATCTGACCCGGTTCAGGTCGCGGAAATGCTGGCCCCGGTTTTAACCGGCAATGATTTGATTCTGGTGCAGGGTGCGGGAAATATCGGCAAAATCGCACGTTCCTTAGCTGAAATCAAACTCAGGCCGCAAACTCAGGAGGACGAGCAGCATGGCTGATAAAATCGCAGTCCTGTTGGGGGGAACCTCCGCGGAGCGTGAAGTCTCGCTGAACTCCGGCGCCGCCGTACTGGCGGGGTTACGCGAAGGAGGCGTGGATGCACATCCGGTCGATCCGAAAGCGGTTGATGTGACCTTACTGAAATCAATGGGGTTTCAGAAGGTGTTTATTGCACTGCACGGCCGTGGCGGCGAGGATGGTACGTTGCAAGGGGTGCTGGAGCTGATGGGGCTGCCGTATACCGGCAGCGGCGTGATGGCTTCCGCGATCTCAATGGACAAACTGCGCAGCAAATTGCTGTGGCAGGGGGCGGGTTTACCCGTTGCGCCATGGGTGGCGCTTACGCGTACTGAATTTGAAAAAGGTCTTAATGATGAAGTGGTTGCGCAGATTTCTGCTTTAGGTTTGCCACTGATTGTTAAGCCGAGCCGTGAAGGCTCCAGCGTCGGAATGTCAAAAGTTGTAGAACAACATGCTTTGCAAAATGCATTAGCATTGGCATTTCAGCATGATGAAGAAGTTCTGATTGAGAAATGGCTCAGTGGGCCGGAATTTACGGTTGCGATAGTGGGTGAAGAAATTTTACCGTCAATTCGTATCCAACCCGCCGGAACCTTCTATGATTATGAGGCGAAGTATCTGTCTGATGAGACACAATATTTCTGCCCGGCAGGTCTGGAAGCGGAACAAGAGACAGCTTTACAGGCGTTAGTCCTGAAAGCATGGACGACGTTAGGCTGCAAAGGCTGGGGGCGAATTGACGTCATGCTGGACAGCGATGGGCAGTTTTATCTGCTGGAAGCGAATACCTCTCCGGGCATGACCAGCCACAGCCTGGTGCCGATGGCGGCGCGCCAGGCGGGGATGAGCTTCTCGCAGTTGGTGGTACGAATTCTGGAGTTGGCGGACTGATATGTCGCAGGCTGCGCTGAACACGCGAAACAGTGAGGAAGAAACCTCTTCCTCACGTCGCAATAATGGAACGCGCCTTGCAGGGATCATTTTCCTGCTGGCGGTACTGTGCACCGTGTTTGTGAGCGGCTGGGTAGTCCTGGGGTGGATGGAAGATGCGCAGCGTTTGCCGTTATCAAAACTGGTGTTAACCGGCGAGCGGCACTACACGCGCAATGATGATATCCGCCAGTCGATTCTGGCGCTGGGCGAGCCGGGGACGTTTATGACCCAGGATGTGAATATCATCCAGAGCCAGATTGAGCGCTTGCCGTGGATTAAGCAGGCGAGCGTAAGAAAGCAGTGGCCTGATGAATTGAAGATTCATCTGGTTGAATATGTGCCAATTGCGCGTTGGAATGATCAGCATATGGTGGATGCCGAAGGGAATGCCTTCAGCGTTCCTCCTGACAGAACCAGCAAGCAGGTATTGCCCATGCTGTACGGCCCGGAAGGTAGCGCAAGTGAAGTGCTGCAGGGGTACCGCGAGATGGGCTCCGTGCTGGCGAAGGACAGGTTTACCCTGAAGGAAGCGGCAATGACCGCACGTCGTTCCTGGCAGTTGACGCTCAATAACGATATTAAGCTCAACCTCGGCAGGGGCGATACGATGAAACGTTTGGCTCGCTTTGTAGAACTTTACCCGGTTCTACAGCAGCAGGCGCAAACCGATGGCAAACGGATTGGCTACGTTGATTTGCGTTATGACTCAGGGGCGGCAGTAGGGTGGGTTCCCTTACCTCCTGAGGAATCTAATCAGCAACAGAATCAGGCACAGGCAGAACAACAATGATCAAGGCGACGGACAGAAAACTGGTAGTTGGACTGGAGATAGGCACCGCGAAGGTTGCCGCTTTAGTAGGGGAAGTTCTGCCCGACGGTATGGTCAATATCATTGGCGTAGGCAGTTGCCCGTCACGTGGTATGGATAAAGGCGGGGTTAATGACCTCGAGTCAGTGGTAAAATGCGTACAGCGCGCCATTGACCAGGCAGAATTGATGGCGGATTGCCAGATCTCCTCGGTGTATCTGGCGCTTTCGGGTAAGCATATTAGCTGCCAGAATGAGATTGGCATGGTGCCGATTTCTGAAGAAGAAGTCACGCAGGAAGACGTTGAGAACGTTGTACATACCGCGAAGTCAGTGCGTGTGCGCGACGAGCACCGCGTTCTGCACGTTATTCCGCAGGAATATGCGATTGACTATCAGGAAGGCATTAAAAATCCGGTCGGTCTTTCTGGCGTGCGGATGCAGGCAAAAGTGCACTTGATCACATGCCACAACGATATGGCGAAAAACATTGTTAAAGCCGTTGAACGTTGTGGCCTGAAAGTTGACCAACTGATATTTGCCGGTCTGGCGGCCAGTTATTCCGTATTAACGGAAGATGAGCGTGAACTGGGCGTCTGCGTCGTGGATATTGGTGGTGGTACAATGGATATCGCCGTTTATACTGGCGGGGCGTTGCGCCACACCAAAGTGATCCCCTACGCCGGGAATGTGGTGACCAGCGATATCGCTTATGCCTTCGGTACGCCGCCGAGCGATGCGGAGGCCATTAAGGTTCGTCACGGTTGCGCATTAGGTTCTATCGTGGGTAAAGACGAGAGTGTTGAAGTGCCGAGCGTAGGTGGGCGCCCGCCGCGCAGTCTGCAACGTCAGACACTGGCAGAGGTGATTGAGCCGCGTTATACCGAGCTGCTCAACCTGGTCAACGAAGAGATATTGCAATTACAAGAACAGCTTCGCCAGCAGGGGGTAAAACATCATCTGGCGGCGGGGATTGTGCTAACCGGTGGCGCGGCGCAAATTGAAGGCCTTGCAGCCTGTGCCCAGCGTGTATTCCATACGCAGGTGCGTATTGGTGCGCCGTTGAATATTACTGGTCTGACGGATTATGCCCAGGAGCCGTACTACTCTACGGCCGTGGGGTTGCTTCACTATGGGAAAGAGTCCCATTTGAGTGGTGAAGCAGAAGTTGAAAAACGTGTTACGGCATCAGTTGGCTCGTGGATCAAGCGACTTAATAGCTGGTTGCGAAAAGAGTTTTAATTTTTATGAGGCTGACGAAAATTACGGCCTCAGGCGACAGGCACAATACACAAAGCTCTTCAGGTTGTATCGAGGCGGCGACGGCGTGAATCCCCAGGTGCTTACATAAGTAAGTGGTCGGGGTGAACGAAGGCGCTAACAAAGAGGCGGTTTGAAGGGATAAGTGTAAAACGGAGAGAGAAACTATGTTTGAACCTATGGAACTAACCAATGACGCGGTGATTAAAGTCATCGGCGTCGGCGGCGGCGGCGGTAATGCCGTTGAACACATGGTGCGCGAGCGCATTGAAGGTGTTGAATTCTTCGCGGTGAATACCGACGCGCAGGCGTTGCGTAAAACGGCGGTTGGGCAGACCATTCAGATTGGTAGCGGCATTACCAAAGGTCTGGGCGCGGGTGCAAACCCGGAAGTCGGTCGCAACGCGGCGGACGAAGATCGTGAAGCACTGCGTGCGGCGCTTGACGGCGCAGACATGGTGTTCATCGCCGCAGGCATGGGCGGCGGTACCGGTACGGGTGCCGCGCCAGTGGTTGCTGAAGTGGCAAAAGATTTAGGTATCCTGACCGTAGCGGTCGTGACGAAGCCTTTCAACTTTGAAGGCAAGAAGCGCATGGCATTTGCGGAGCAGGGTATTACAGAGCTGTCCAAGCATGTGGATTCGCTGATCACTATCCCGAACGACAAACTGCTGAAAGTGCTGGGTCGCGGTATCTCTCTGCTCGACGCCTTCGGCGCGGCGAATGATGTGCTGAAAGGCGCTGTCCAGGGGATCGCGGAACTGATTACCCGTCCGGGTCTGATGAACGTCGACTTTGCTGATGTGCGCACCGTGATGTCCGAAATGGGCTATGCAATGATGGGGTCCGGTGTGGCAAGCGGTGAAGACCGTGCGGAAGAAGCGGCTGAAATGGCTATCTCTTCTCCGCTGCTCGAAGATATCGATCTGTCCGGCGCGCGCGGCGTACTGGTCAACATCACTGCGGGCTTCGACCTGCGTCTGGATGAGTTTGAAACCGTCGGTAACACTATCCGTGCCTTTGCATCGGATAACGCGACCGTGGTTATCGGTACCTCGCTGGACCCGGATATGAACGACGAGCTGCGCGTTACCGTAGTTGCCACTGGAATTGGTATGGACAAACGTCCTGAAATCACTCTGGTTACCAACAAGCAGGTACAGCAGCCGGTGATGGATCGTTACCAGCAGCACGGTATGGCACCGTTGACGCAAGAGCAGAAACCGGTAGCAAAAGTGGTTAACGACAATACGCCGCAGACCGCGAAAGAGCCGGATTATCTGGATATCCCCGCATTCCTGCGTAAGCAAGCCGATTAAGACAAGGCTGAATTTGGGATTCGAGGCTCTTTGTGCTAAACTGGCCCACCGAATGTATAGTACACTTCGGTTGGATAGGTAATTTGGCGAGATTATACGATGATCAAACAAAGGACACTTAAACGTATCGTTCAGGCGACTGGCGTCGGTTTGCATACCGGCAAAAAAGTCACCCTGACATTACGCCCTGCGCCGGCCAACACCGGGGTCATCTATCGTCGCACCGACTTGAATCCACCGGTAGATTTCCCGGCCGATGCCAAATCTGTGCGTGATACCATGCTCTGTACGTGTCTGGTCAATGAGCATGATGTACGGATTTCAACCGTGGAGCACCTTAATGCTGCTCTGGCGGGGTTGGGTATCGATAACATCGTTATTGAAGTCGATGCACCGGAAATCCCGATCATGGATGGCAGTGCTGCTCCGTTTGTCTACCTGCTGCTTGATGCGGGTATTGATGAACTGAACTGCGCCAAAAAATTCCTGCGCATCAAAGAGACGGTTCGTGTCGAAGATGGCGATAAGTGGGCTGAATTTAAGCCGTACAATGGTTTTACGTTGGATTTCACTATCGACTTTAACCATCCGGCGATTGACTCCAGCAGCCAGCGCTATGCGATGAACTTCTCTGCGGATGCGTTCATGCGCCAGATTAGCCGTGCGCGTACGTTCGGCTTCATGCGTGATATTGAATATCTGCAGTCCCGTGGTTTGTGCCTGGGCGGCAGCTTCGATTGTGCCATCGTTGTTGACGATTATCGCGTACTGAACGAAGACGGCCTGCGTTTTGAAGATGAATTTGTTCGTCACAAAATGCTCGACGCGATTGGTGATTTGTTCATGTGTGGTCACAATATTATTGGTGCGTTTACCGCGTATAAATCCGGTCACGCATTGAATAACAAATTATTGCAGGCGGTCCTGGCAAAACAGGAAAGCTGGGAATATGTGACCTTCCAGGACGACGCAGAACTGCCGCTGGCTTTCAAAGCGCCTTCGACAGTACTGGCATAACGACATATCAACTGTCGTATAAATTCGACTGGTTAATCTGGCACCCTCTCCGGCCAGGTAAGCCAGTCGTTTTTTTTTTGCTCATATTCCGCTGAATTTTTCCCGGACGATTTTACTGTTACAAAGAGTGAAACGCAGTGCGAACGCTGCTTTCTTAAGCATTTTACCGGCAACTTCTTATCAATACTGCTGTAGAGCGTACGCATTAATGATAAGATTTGTACCCGTCATACTTTAAGTTACAGGACAAAATGACTCAGACATTTTGTCCTGTAACTCGAATTATTCAGGGTATAGACGCAAAAACATTGAATACTAAAGGGTGGCATTAACGTGAGTGGGATACTGACGCGCTGGCGACAGTTAGGCAGACGGTACTTCTGGCCGCATCTCTTATTAGGGATGGTCGCGGCTGGCTTTGGCCTGCCCGCACTCAGCAGTGCTGCCGAACCCAATACGCCAGCGAAGGCTACCGCCAGCAACCACGATCAAAGCGCTAAAGTTAACTTTAGTCAGCTTGCGTTACTCGAAGCGTCCAATCGTCGACCCAATTTTACCGTTGATTACTGGCATCAGCACGCCATTCGCACGGTTATCCGCCACCTTTCCTTTGCAATGGCGCCTCAGGCGCTGCCCGTAGCTGAAGAACCTTTACCGCTTCAGGCGCATCATCTGGCCTTGCTGAACACGCTCAGCGCGATGTTGACGCAGGAAGGACGACCACCTGCGGTGGTTGATCTTGTGGCGTATGCGCATTTCACATCTCAGGCTTCCTTTAGCGCTCCTGTCTGGATAAGCCAGGCTCAGGGAATTCGCGCGGGTCCTCAACGTCTCAGCTAAAAAATAAAGAACCTTCAATTAATTATTGTGACTCCGCACAGCGGGGCGTTTGAGATTTTAATATGTTAATCAAATTATTAACCAAAGTATTCGGTAGCCGTAACGATCGTACGTTGCGTCGTATGCGTAAAGCGGTCGGTGTTATCAATGCCATGGAACCGGAGATGGAAAAACTCTCCGATGACGAACTTAAAGCCAAAACTAACGAATTCCGCGCGCGCATTGAAAAAGGTGAAAGCGTGGAAAGCCTGATCCCGGAAGCGTTCGCCGTTGTCCGTGAAGCGAGTAAGCGCGTATTCGGTATGCGTCACTTTGACGTCCAGTTGCTGGGCGGTATGGTGCTTAACGATCGTTGCATTGCGGAAATGCGCACCGGTGAAGGTAAAACCCTGACCGCAACGCTGCCTGCATACCTGAATGCTTTAAGCGGAAAAGGCGTGCACGTGGTCACCGTGAACGACTATCTGGCGCAGCGTGACGCCGAAAACAACCGTCCGCTGTTCGAATTCCTCGGCATGACCGTAGGTATCAACCTGCCGGGTATGCCTGCGCCAGCCAAGCGAGAAGCTTACGCGGCCGACATCACATACGGTACCAACAACGAATACGGCTTCGACTATCTGCGCGACAACATGGCGTTCAGTCCGGAAGAGCGCGTTCAGCGTAAACTGCATTACGCGCTGGTGGATGAGGTCGACTCCATCCTGATCGATGAAGCACGTACCCCGCTGATTATTTCCGGCCCGGCTGAAGACAGCTCGGAAATGTACAAAAAAGTGAACAAAATCATCCCTTACCTGATTCGTCAGGAGAAGGATGATTCGGATACTTTCCAGGGGGAAGGGCACTTCTCCGTTGATGAGAAAGCTCGTCAGGTCAACCTGACAGAACGCGGCCTGGTGCTGATTGAAGAATTGCTGGTAAGAGAAGGCATTATGGATGAAGGCGAGTCTCTGTACTCTCCGGGTAAMATCATGCTGATGCACCACGTGACTGCCGCGCTGCGTGCTCACGTCCTGTTTACCCGCGATGTGGATTACATTGTTAAAGACGGTGAGGTTATCATCGTTGACGAACATACCGGTCGTACCATGCAGGGACGTCGCTGGTCTGACGGCCTGCATCAGGCTGTTGAAGCGAAAGAAGGCGTGGAGATCCAGAACGAAAACCAGACGCTGGCATCCATCACCTTCCAGAACTATTTCCGTCTGTACGAGAAACTGGCCGGTATGACCGGTACAGCAGACACTGAGGCGTTTGAATTCAGCTCTATCTATAAGCTTGATACCGTTGTGGTTCCCACTAACCGCCCAATGATCCGTAAGGACATGCCGGATCTGGTCTATATGACGGAAGCGGAAAAAATTCAGGCTATTATCGAAGATATCAAAGAACGTACCGAGAAAGGCCAGCCTGTGCTGGTGGGTACGATCTCTATCGAGAAGTCTGAAGTTGTCTCTAATGAGCTGAACAAAGCGGGTATCAAACATAACGTTCTGAACGCCAAATTCCACGCCAACGAAGCGGCGATTGTTGCACAGGCGGGTTACCCGGCTGCGGTGACCATCGCAACCAACATGGCGGGTCGTGGTACGGATATCGTACTGGGCGGTAGCTGGCAGGCAGAAATCGCCGCGCTGGAAGATCCGACACCAGAGCAAATTGCTCAGATTAAAGCGGACTGGCAGGTTCGCCATGAAGCGGTGCTGGCATCTGGTGGCCTGCACATCATTGGTACCGAGCGCCACGAATCTCGTCGTATCGATAATCAGCTGCGTGGCCGTTCTGGTCGACAGGGTGATGCGGGTTCTTCCCGTTTCTATCTGTCGATGGAAGACGCGCTGATGCGTATTTTCGCCTCTGACCGTGTTTCCGGCATGATGCGTAAACTGGGTATGAAGCCTGGCGAAGCGATTGAACACCCGTGGGTAACTAAAGCGATTGCCAATGCGCAGCGTAAAGTTGAAAGCCGTAACTTCGATATTCGTAAGCAACTGCTGGAATATGATGATGTTGCTAACGATCAGCGTCGTGCAATCTACACCCAGCGTAATGAACTGCTGGATGTGACGGATGTGAGCGAAACCATCAACAGCATTCGTGAAGATGTGTTCAAAGCGACCATTGACGCCTACATTCCGCCGCAGTCACTGGAAGAGATGTGGGATATTCCGGGTCTGCAGGAGCGTCTGAAAAACGATTTCGATCTGGATATGCCAATCGCCGAGTGGCTGGATAAAGAGCCGGAGCTGCATGAAGAGACGTTGCGTGAACGTATTCTGGCGCAGGCCATTGAGGTGTATCAGCGTAAAGAAGAGATCGTGGGCGCTGAGATGATGCGTCACTTCGAGAAAGGTGTAATGCTGCAAACGCTCGACTCTCTGTGGAAAGAACACCTGGCGGCGATGGATTACCTGCGTCAGGGGATCCACCTGAGAGGTTATGCGCAAAAAGATCCGAAGCAGGAATACAAGCGTGAATCCTTCTCCATGTTTGCCGCCATGCTGGAGTCACTGAAGTATGAAGTGATCAGTACGTTGTGCAAAGTTCAGGTACGTATGCCTGAGGAAGTGGAAGCGATGGAGCAGCAGCGTCGTGAAGAAGCTGAACGTTTAGCACAGATGCAACAACTGAGCCATCAGGATGACGACAGCGCAGCGGCAGCCAACCTGGCCGCGCAGACCGGTGAACGTAAGGTAGGACGTAACGATCCCTGCCCATGCGGTTCCGGTAAAAAATACAAACAGTGCCATGGCCGTCTGAGCTAAGGTCTGAATACGAGCAAAAAGGCGCAGATGACTGCGCCTTTTTTATGGGTAAGACAATATGAAAACACTGCAAATTGCCGTTGGTATTATTCGTAACCCGAATAACGAAATCTTTATTACCCGCCGTGCCGCAGATGCGCATATGGGCAATAAGCTGGAGTTTCCCGGTGGGAAAATTGAAGCGGGTGAAACCGCTGAAAAGGCGTTGATTCGTGAGTTGCAGGAAGAGGTGGGAATTACGCCCGTTAATGCCACACTTTTTGATAAGTTAGAATATCAGTTCCCGGACAGGCATATCACACTGTGGTTCTGGATGGTTGAGCGCTGGGAAGGAGAACCGTGGGGCAAAGAGGGACAGTCAGGGCAGTGGATCGCGCAAAGCGCGCTGAACGTGAACGATTTCCCACCCGCGAATGAGCCTGTGATCGCAAAACTGGTTCAAACCTTACAGGCCGGATAAGGCAACGCCGCCATCCGGCAACACATTGTATCTGATGGCGTTGCGCTTGCTATAACCTCTACTCTTTTTCTTCGCTCCAGCCGTCGCTGTCGGAGAGATCGCCGCTGCTTGGAATACGCTTTTCTTCAGCGGCCCACTCGCCAAGATCGATCAGTTGACAACGTTTGGAACAGAACGGACGGAACGGACTCACTTCTCCCCAGACCACGGTTTTCCCGCAGGTTGGGCAGTTAACGGTGATAGTTTCTGACATCTTTACTCCTTAGCAGCACGCCAGTTCAAAATCGAGGCGTTCAGGCACCAGCCCATTTTCACTGTCCAGCGGCATAAAGCGGATCGCAAAACGGCTCTTGTGTCCGGAAATCTGTGGATAAAGCTGTAAACCCAACTCCAGCTGCAGGCGCAGTAAGTCGGCATCTTCTCCGTTATCCTGATAAAAACCGTTGATACTGGTTTGTTTACGAAACGGCGCTGAGTGACGAATGAGATCAAGGATTAACGTCAGCGCCTGGTTGAGTGGATTCAGGCTGGCAAGCCAGGCATCGACCTGCGCATCCCGGTGTGCCTGCGGCATGTGTAGCCAGATATGCAGCGTTGGCAAATCAAAACTGCAGCAGCCGCCGGGGATACTCAGACGCTGACGAACCAGGCCAATCAGGCGGTCCTCACGCAGGTGTTGCCCTATGCGCGGCGCGGAAATCAAAATGCTGCCCGCATTTTTCAGCTGCTGAAGCAGATCTTCAATACGGCTTTGATCGACACCCGGTACTTCGACCCAGGTCTGAAGTTTACGCTGTTGACGCTCAAGCTCCTTAAGTAATTCTGTACGCACTTCACCACGTTCAAACACGTCCAGAAGATCGCCGATATTACGGAAGAAATGCAGGGCGCTGGCGTGGTCCGCAACAGGTAAACTGACGGTGAGTTGTTGAATCAGAAACTCAATGCGCAACCACGTGCGCATCTTCTCATTGAGAGGGTGTTCAAAAAGGACCTGGGTGTGCATTACGATTTTTCCTGTGAGACAAACTGCGACGCAAGCTGCAAATAATGTGCGTGCAGTCGGGCAACATCCGATGCAATGGCATCTGGTGCGCCGTTATTATTAATAACATCGTCTGCAACGGCAAGGCGCGCTTCACGCGTTGCCTGTGCAGCGAGAATTTGTTCGACATGCTCGCGTGAGACATTATCACGCTGCATTGTCCGAAGGCGTTGTGTTTCGGGCGAGACATCAACCACAAGAATGCGATTCGCTTTTTTATACAGTGAGTTTTCAACCAACAGCGGTACAACCCACAGGACATAAGGAGAGGTCGCTTGTTGAAACTGGTGGTGAGTCTCTTGCTGAATGAGCGGATGCAGTAGTGCATTCAGCCAGGCTTTCTCATCAGGATGAGAAAAAATCCGTTCACGCAAAATTCGTCTTTGCAGTGAACCGTCAGCAGCGATGAGTTCAGAACCAAAATGCTCCGCAATGATATTCAATGCAGGCATACCGGGCGCAACGACCTGGCGCGCAATAATATCTGCGTCGATTACATCAATTCCGAGGTCAGCGAATGCGTTTGCAACGGTGCTTTTACCGCTGCCAATACCGCCGGTTAAGGCTACTGTATACCTCATCTATTTTGATTCCAGGAATTAAGCATGATAATCAAAAGGTTAAAATTTATGCACATAAAGGCAAACCTGTCGCGGGTGTGATCCACTATTCACAGGTAAATTTATGGGATTGTAGCGTAAAAAAAGAGAATTTCGCAGTCTTGCGCGGGATTCATTAGTGCGTATGATAGCGTCACTGGAGTTGTGAGTTTCGAATTTTCGCCATTAACCCCAGGAATCCGCACATGCGTATCGAAGAAGATCTGAAGTTAGGTTTCAAAGACGTTCTTATCCGCCCTAAGCGCTCTACCCTCAAAAGTCGTTCCGATGTTGAACTGGAACGCCAGTTTACCTTTAAACATTCAGGTCAGACGTGGTCCGGCGTGCCGATTATTGCGGCCAATATGGACACAGTCGGCACCTTTGAAATGGCTACCGCACTGGCCTCTTTCGATATTCTGACCGCAATACATAAACACTATTCGGTGGAAGAATGGGCGGCGTTTATCAGTAAGTCATCAGCCGATGTTCTGAAACACGTGATGGTTTCTACCGGCACATCTGACGCGGATTTCGAAAAAACCAAACAGATTCTGGCGCTGAATCCGGGGCTGAACTTCGTGTGCATCGATGTGGCGAATGGCTACTCTGAACACTTCGTCCAGTTTGTGTCGAAAGCGCGCGAGGCGTGGCCGACGAAAACTATTTGTGCTGGTAATGTCGTTACCGGTGAAATGTGTGAAGAACTGGTTCTTTCCGGCGCAGATATTGTGAAAGTGGGTATCGGTCCAGGCTCCGTATGCACCACGCGCGTAAAAACCGGCGTGGGTTATCCGCAGCTTTCTGCCGTTATTGAGTGTGCAGATGCGGCGCACGGTCTGGGCGGTATGATTGTCAGTGATGGCGGTTGCACCATGCCTGGCGATGTGGCGAAAGCTTTCGGCGGCGGCGCAGACTTCGTGATGCTTGGCGGTATGCTGGCTGGTCATGAAGAAAGTGGCGGTAAAGTGGTTGAAGAAAACGGAGAGAAATTCATGCTGTTCTACGGCATGAGCTCTGAATCAGCCATGACTCGTCACGTGGGCGGTGTTGCACAGTATCGTGCTGCGGAAGGTAAAACCGTTAAACTGCCGCTGCGCGGTCCGGTTGATTATACCGCGCGTGATATCCTTGGCGGCCTGCGTTCAGCCTGTACCTATGTCGGGGCATCGCGTCTGAAAGAGTTGACCAAGCGCACGACCTTTATCCGCGTTCAGGAACAGGAAAACCGCGTTTTCAATAGCCTGTAACGCACAGATTGTAAACGGTAAAATGCCGGATGGTGACGTCAACGTCGCCATCCGGCCTGCGAGACTTTATCCCACCCCGCTCATCGCATCGCCCAGATGAAAAACCGGCAAATACATTGCCACCACCAGCGTACCTATGATTAACCCGGTAATCACCAGCAGGGCCGGTTCCAGTAGTGCCGTCAGGTTATCAGCCAGAGCCTGCGTGTTTTCACTGTGATGTCGGGCAAGATTTTGCAGCATCGTATCCAGAGAACCTGATGTCTCACCGGTTTTTACCAGTTGCAGACACAATGGACTGAATACGTCCGCATTTTTGAGTGCCAGCCAGACGGGGTTTCCCGCGCTGATTTCCTGCTCCATTTTCGCCAGTCGTTGTGACCACCAGGGGCTAACAATCGTCTCTCTTACGCTTTCCAGCCCTTGCAGGAAAGCGATCCCCGCACTCTGCGTTAAGGCCAGAACGGTAAATATTTGGGTGAGCTTTTGTCCACGCGCCAGGTGTCCCATTACCGGACAGCGAAGTAAGAGGTGGTGGCGCAGAATTTGCCATGAGGTTCTTCGACGCAGCAGACGGTTGGTCATCGCCAGCACGATACAGAGCAGCATTAGCAGCCATCCCCAGGTGGCGGTGACGCTGGCAAGCCTCATAACCCCCTGCGTCAGAGCGGGAAGTGGGGTGTTGAAAGTCTTATAAATAGCGGCAAATTCAGGCAGAACAAAGTGCAGCATTGCCAGAACCACCAACATTGCCATAGTTAAAATAATGATGGGATAGCGAAGCGCTTTTTTCACTTTTGCCGCCAGCTGTAACTGGGCCTTCTGCTGGCGGGCAAGCTCAAAGCAACACTCATCGAGCTTACCTGTCAGTTCTCCGGTACGGATCATCGCCTGATAAAGCGGAGGAAAGACGTTTGGCCATTGTGCCAGCGCGGTGGAGAGCGCCACACCCTGCTCAAGATCGTGCGCCAGCGTTTGCAGCAGAGCTTGCCACTGTCCGGAAGGATGCTGTTCGGCAAGCAATGTCAGCCCTTCTGAAAGCGTCAGGCCAGACTTAAGGAGCGTGGCGAGCTGATAGATGAATTCCGCGCTTTTTTCCGCTCGCCATTGGGAGGCTTTAACGCTCAAACGCCTGACAGACAGTGGCGTTGTGCTTTGCTGAGCCAGCGTCAGAAGCAGAAGAGCCCGATTCTCAGCCCACAGCGCTCCCTCTACAGGCTCCCCTTCACCATTGATACCCTGCCAGCGCCAGAGTTGTTTAGCGTTCATGCGGCATACCCAATATGCGGATCAATTCCTCAAACGTCGTTAATCCTTTTTCGACCGCCAGACAGCCGTTGTCAAAAAGCGTGCGCATTCCGGCCTGCTGTGCGTAGGTCTCGAGCGTTTCGATGTCGGTGTCGTTAGCAATGCGTTGCCTCAGTGCTGGTGTAATTGGCAGTACTTCAAACAGCGCTGTACGACCATAAAAGCCCTGATGGCAATGCTCACAGCCCGGTGCCTGCCAGCGTGGAAGCGGCGCGGGCCAGATTGCTGTAGGTAGCGCAATGGCGTCACTGGTGGCCTGCCGACAGTGCGGGCACAGTTTGCGAACCAGGCGTTGTGCGACGACCAGTATCAGCGCGGATGAAATCATCCAGCGGGCAACCCCCATTTGCTGCAAACGGATCAGCGTCTCGCAGGTAGAGTTAGTATGTAATGTGGAGAGCACCAGATGACCGGTCTGGGCTGCCTTAATGGCGATTTCTGCCGTTTCGCCATCGCGAATTTCTCCCACCATGATCACGTCGGGATCCTGGCGCAGCAATGCCCGGAGTACGCCTTGAAAAGTCAGTCCAGCGCGAGGGTGAATCTGCGTCTGATTGAGTCCTGCAATCGGGATTTCAACGGGGTCTTCGACACTGCAAAGATTGATATCTGGCGCATTGCGCGTTTGCAGCGCGCTATAGAGCGTGACCGTTTTTCCGCTCCCCGTTGGGCCGGTAACCAGTACTAACCCCTGCGGCTGCTGTAAAGCCTGGATAAACTCGCTTAACTGTGTCTCCTGCATACCAAGTGTTTTAATGTCCAGGGCTTGATCAACCTGATGCAACAGGCGTAGCACAACTTTTTCTCCGGCTTTGCAGGGAAGCGTCGCGATACGCAGCGAGATTGGGCTACCGGATAACTCCATAGCAAATTGCCCGTCCTGTGGGAGACGACGCTCAGCGATATCCAGATTTCCCAGTACTTTCAATCTTGCTGTTAATGCGGTGCCCGTTTCCGTTGAAATGTCCGGTAAGGTATGGAGCACCCCATCCACGCGTAGTCTGATTCGATAGTGGTTTTCAGCCGGTTCGATATGAATATCTGAGGCGCGCAAAGCCCGCGCCGATTGTAATATATGTTGCAGCATTTCCGCCGCTGTGCGGCTGCTGTCAGGTATCACTGCCGGAAGCGTTTGCTGCGGCTTATGCATATGGCCCTCCATTTGTTGGCGGGTCCAGCAGACTATTTCAATGCGTTTAGTGGTGGCAAAATGCAGAGCGTCCAGCAGTTCATGCGACGGGGAATCCACCACGGCGACGTGGACTACATTATGGTTCGCATCAAGCAGTATTCCCTGATGGCGTTGGCACAGTGCGGTAAGTTGCGTGGTGTTCATCCCGGCTCCTTAGTTTGCGTCAAAGCGGAAAACGTCTTCGCAGGCCTGCTGTAGCGCGCTGCCATTCTGAATGGCGCAAACGCGTTTCCAGCCGGTAATACCGTTAGCGTTGTCCCATATCGGGGTCATTGTGATACTGAGACCGTTCAGGCTCTCTTGCCCTGTGAGAGAAACCACGCCTTTCTCAATGCTCATACCAGAGACATAACGCGTGGTCGTGGGGGATGGAATGCCGTTTGCGCCCGCAGCGCAGGTGTCGGTACCGCCATGTTCCAGTGCGCACAGCTCAACGGCGGTACGGTAGGGAACAAAGGTCTGTAGCATGTCCGTCAGCGCCGCTTTGCGCAGGTAGTTCTGATAGGCCGGAATACCGATAGCGCTCAGAATGGCAATAATGCCGATGACTACCATCAATTCGATCAGGGTGAAGCCTCGTTGCTTGTCCATTTTTCGCTCCTTGAGTTATCGCAGGCGCTACTTTGGCAAACAGGTGAGAAGCGGGCGAGCGGCAAAAAATGAAACAGGAATGCGTGTTCAGAGGATTTTTAAAGACTTGCAGGAGCAAACAATGAAATTGCGAGGCGTTATGGGAAAATGTGCCGGATGCATACCATCCGGCAGCGGGGGATTAACGAAAACGCATTGAGAGATCGAGTGCGCGTATGTGCTTGGTTAAGGCGCCAACGGAGATGAAGTCCACACCCGTTTCTGCGAATTCACGCAGGGTTGCATACGTCACGTTGCCGGAGACTTCCAGTCGGGCCTGACCGTTGGTGCGTTTGACGGCCTCGCGCATCTGGTCCGTCTCAAAGTTATCCAGCATGATGATATCCGCACCTGCTTTAAGCGCATCATCCAGTTCATCCAGGTTTTCAACTTCAACTTCTACCGGCACATCCGGATGCAGCCAGAAGGCTTTCTCAACAGCCTGGCGCACTGAGCCTGAGGCAATGATATGGTTTTCTTTGATAAGGAAGGCGTCAGAAAGCCCCAGACGGTGGTTTGCGCCGCCGCCGCAGAGTACGGCATATTTCAATGCGGTACGCAGACCCGGCAATGTTTTACGTGTATCCAGTAGCTGCGTGTTTGTACCGGCCAGCAGGTCGACATATTTGCGGACTTCGCTGGCAACGCCAGAGAGCGTCTGGACAAAGTTTAACGCGGTACGCTCGCCGGTTAACAGGATGCGGGAAGGGCCATCCAGCTCAAACAGCGGCTGATTAGCGTTGATGCTGTCGCCATCTTCGACATGCCAGGTTATGCTGACATCGTCACCAGACAGCTGAATAAAGACCTCTTCCACCCAGCGCTTGCCGCAAAATACCCCGTCTTCACGGGTAATGACCGTGGCATGAGAGCGCGTATTTTCTGGCAGCAGCTGCGCTGTAATGTCGTTACTGGCATCCACTTCTCCGCCTAAATCTTCGCGCAGCGCCTGGGCGACAGCGGCAGGGATATCCAGATTAATGCGTTCCAACAGCGCGTCACGTCGGTAGTCGGGGTTATAGCGGCGAGGCGGCATGATAAAACTCCAAATTGCTAACGAATCATAAGGTAGAAACATGCTACTCTGAAGCAGCTATAAGCACCACTCAAAAGGAGATCCTGCATGTTGTTAGACAAGGGCTGGCTGGCAGAGGCGCGACGCGTTCCCTCTCCTCATTACGACTGCCGCCCGGATGACGAAACCCCTTCTTTGTTGGTGGTGCACAATATTAGCCTGCCGCCCGGTGAGTTTGGCGGTCCGTGGATAGATGCGCTATTCACCGGAACAATCGATCCCGAAGCCCATCCTTTTTTTGCCGACATTGCCCGTCTTCGTGTTTCGGCGCATTGCTTGATTCGCCGTGATGGTGAGATCGTCCAGTATGTTCCTTTCGATAAGCGCGCCTGGCATGCCGGGATATCGCGCTATCACGGGCGTGAGCGCTGCAACGATTTCTCCATTGGGATTGAGCTGGAAGGAACGGATACGCTGGCTTATACCGATGAACAGTATCAGCAGCTGGCTGCCGTTACGCGCACGCTGATCAAGCTTTACCCGGCGATTGCCGACAACATGACCGGACATTGTGATATTGCGCCTGAGCGTAAAACCGATCCTGGCCCCTCGTTTGACTGGGCAAGGTTTCGTGCCCTGGTCACTGCCTCGTCACACAAGGAGATGACATGACGCTGTTTACGACATTACTGGTGCTGATCGTTGAGCGCCTGTTTAAGCTGGGTGAGCACTGGCAGTTTGATCACCGACTCGAAACGATTTTCCGTCGGATTAAACATTTCTCAATGGGCCGAACCCTCGGCATGGCGATTATCGCTATGCTGGTGGCGTTCCTGCTGCTGCGGGCGCTGGAAGGATTGCTGTTTAATGTGCCGACGCTGGTGGCGTGGATCCTGATCGGATTGCTGTGTATTGGGGCAGGGAAGGTCCGTCTGCATTACCATGCGTATCTGAACGCGGCTTCACGCAATGACGCCCATGCCCGGTTGGCGATGGCCAGCGAGCTGACGATGATTCACGGCGTCCCGCCGGATTGCGATGAGCGCGAGTTTCTGCGCGAACTGCAAAATGCGCTGTTATGGATAAACTTCCGCTTTTACCTTGCGCCGCTGTTCTGGTTGATCGTTGGCGGTCCCTGGGGGCCGGTGACGCTGATTGGCTATGCCTTTTTACGCTCATGGCAGTCCTGGCTGGCGCGTTATCAGACGCCTCACCAGCGTCTGCAGTCGGGCATTGATGCGATTCTGCATGTGCTGGACTGGATCCCGGTGCGTTTAGCGGGGGTGGTTTACGCTCTGTCAGGACACGGTGAAAAGGCGCTGCCAGCCTGGTTTGCCTCGCTGGCGGATCTGCGTACTTCCCAGTATCAGGTGCTGACGCGTCTGGCGCAGTTCTCCCTGGCGCGGGAATCGCATACGGATAAAGTGGAAACGCCGAAAGCCGCCGTATCTATGGCGAAGAAGGCTTCGTTTGTGGTGGTGGTGGTCATTGCCTTGCTGACGATTTACGGCACGCTGATTTAAATTTAGCGTGGTTGCCGGATGGCGGCAGAGCCTGATTCGGACAGCGACCGTGATTGGCCCGGTAAGCGAGAGGCTACCGGGCAATCATTCAAAACGTATCCGCAGGCGGGATGCCAAAGTCCGGCATACCGTTTTCGTCCCAGCGGATTAACTTCAGCCGGGTATGACGATTCGGGTCATACAGCGGATCGCCCTCAATCTCGGTATAGTTTCGCGCGTGATACACCAGGACGTCATCGCCTTCCGGCGTTTGCGTAAAGCTGTTGTGTCCAGGGCCGTACTGGCGGTTTTCATCGCTGGTGGTAAAGACCGGTTGCGGTGATTTGCGCCAGTTCTGCGGGTTGAGCGGATCGGCATTGAGATCAATCCACAATAATCCCATACAGTAGTTCTCATCGGTGGCGCTGGCGGAATAGCTGATAAACAGCTTGTCGCCGTGAACCATGACGGCCGGGCCTTCGTTGACCAGAAAGCCCCGACACTCCCAGTCGAACTCAGGCTTACTGAGCATCACCGGCTCGCCCTTAATCGTCCAGGGGTTTTCCAGTTCAGCGAGATAAATGTTGGAGTTCCCGGCGATGTCGGGGGATTTCTGCGCCCACAGATACCACTGCTTTCCCTGATGGTGAAAGGTGGTGGCGTCCAGCGCAAAAGTATCAAATAGCGTCTTAATCTGGCCTTTTACCGTCCAGTTACCGGTGAGCGGGTTGGGATCGGTACATTCGAGCGCAAACATGCGGTGCTGGAACATCCCCTGTTTGTCGAGTGCCTGAGTGTGAGCCGCAGCAAAGTAGATGTACCACTTGCCGTTGATATGATGAATTTCCGGCGCCCAGATCAGCTCGCTCATCGGGCCGGTTTCTGGTTTGCGCCATACGACCACCGGGATGGCCGTGCGTAGCCCGTCCAGCGAGGCGGCCCGGCGGATCTCCAGACGGTCATACTCCGGTACCGAAGCAATAAAGTAATAGTCCTCGCCGTCGCGTAAAATAAACGGATCGGCGCGTTGTTCTATAAACGGATTCGGCCAACTTTGCATTAGGCTTTCCTTACGGTTTCAGCAGCTTTAAGTTCCTGATAGTTGTTAAGCTCGCGATAATTCGTCCGACGTTTCTCCAGGTCATCCTGAATCTGTTTCATCAACTCCCGGTCCACTTTCAGCAGGCGAACCACGCCTGCGGTAATCAGATAGCCAACGCCAGGGATTACCGTAAAGAGCAGCACAATTCCGTTAATCGCCGTGGCGCTTTGCGCTTTTGCTCCCGCATCGTAGCCGTACCAGGAGAGCAAAAAGCCAACCATTGCCCCGGCGATTGCCAGACCCAGTTTCAGAAAGAAAAGGTTGCCGGAGAAACTGATCCCGGTAATGCGTTTCCCGGTTTTCCATTCACCGTAGTCGTCAACATCCGCCATCAGCGACCAGTGCAGTGGGGAAGGGATCTGATGGAGGATATTGAGCAGGAAGTAGAGCACCACAATCATCATTGTGGCTTTTGGATCGAAGAAGTAAAACGTACAGGAGAAAATTGCCAGCGCAATGTTGGTCCAGAAGAACACCTTCAGTTTACACCAGTGGTCGGTCAGCACTTTCGCCAGTACGCTGCCGAGCATCATGCCTGCCACGCCAAGGCTAATAAAAAGGGTGGCGAACTGAGTGCTTTGCCCCATGACCCAGGTGACGTAATACATGGTCGCGGCCATGCGGATAAAGCCAGGACAGACATTGCAAAGCGTCAGCAGCAGGATGCGTACCCACTGGTCGTTTTTCCACACGTCTTTAAAGTCATTTCTCATATCGTCATGGGTTTGAACCGCAGGACGTACACGCTCGCGAACGGTGGCGAAACAGAACAGGAACATACACATGCCGATAATCGCCAGCACGGTCATCGCCATCTGATAACCTTTGGCTTTGTCGTCGCCGCCAAACCAGTCCACCATTGGCAGCAGCGTCAGTGAAAGCAGGAGTGTGGCGATCCCAACTAAAACAAAACGGTAAGACTGACAAGCCACGCGTTCTTTCGGATCGTTGGTAATGACGCCGCCTAAGGAGCAGTAGGGGATATTGATTGCCGTATAGGTTATCGACAACAGGAAATAGGTCACAAAGGCATAGATAACCTTGCTACTGTATGTCCATTCCGGAGTCGTGAACATCAGGATGCTGAATAGCGCATAGGGGAAGGCAATCCACAATAACCAGGGACGAAAGCGACCATATTTGCTTTGGGTACGATCGGCGATGGCCCCCATTATCGGGTCCGTCACGGCATCTATCACGCGTACCGACAGTAATAATACGCCCACAAGAGCAGGCGCCAGACCAAAAATATCCGTATAAAAATAGTTAACAAACAACATGATGGCGCCGAATATTATGTTGCATCCTGCGTCGCCCATGCCATAGCCGATCTTTTCTTTTATCGACAGTTTACTCTTTTCCATTGAGATCTCTCCCCATCAGGTGATGTAGAGAATTATTCGCCGTAGACCTAATAATTGCGTTGCAGGATAGCGCCGCTGATATGGATGAAATTGCTATACAGAGAAAAGTGTGAACCAGGTAACAACCCCCCACCCGACAGGGTGAGGGGAGGGAGAATTGAGGGACAATTAATGTGCTTTAACCGCTTTGGCGGTTTTTTCTTTGAACAGATAACCGATGCCCAGCACAACCAGCCAGACCGGGATCAGATACACGGAGATCGCCATACCTGGGGTGATCAGCATAATCACCAATACTGCCGCCATGAAAGCCAGACAGACCCAATTGCCCAGCGGATAGAACAGCGCCGGGAAACGCGTGCTCACACCCTGTTGCTGTTTAGCGCGGCGGAACTTAATGTGTGCGAGGCTAATCATTGCCCAGTTAATGACCAGGGCAGAGACCACCAGCGCCATCAGCAGACCAAATGCGGATTCAGGTGCCAGGTAGTTAATCAATACGCACAACGCCGTTACCAGCGCCGAAACGATAATGGTGTTAACCGGGACGCCGCGCTTATCGACAGAAAGCAGGGCTTTCGGCGCGTTGCCCTGCTGAGCCAGACCGAACAGCATACGGCTGTTGCAGTAGACACAGCTGTTATAAACAGAGAGGGCCGCGGTCAGTACAACAATGTTCAGGGCGTTAGCGACGAAGGTATCGCCCAGCTCATGGAAGATAAGGACAAATGGGCTGGTATCTGCGGTTACTCGCGTCCACGGCAGCAGAGAAAGCAGCACCGCCAGCGAGCCGACGTAGAAGATCAGGATGCGGTAGATAACCTGATTGGTCGCTTTCGGGATGCTTTGCTCCGGGTTATCCGCTTCAGCGGCGGTAATCCCCACCAGCTCAAGCCCACCAAAAGAGAACATGATGATCGCCATCATCATCACCAGCCCGGTGAAGCCATGGGGTAAGAAACCACCGTGGGACCACAGGTTGCTGACGCTGGCCTGGGGACCACCGTTGCCGCTAAACAGCAGCCAGCCACCGAACAGGATCATAGCCACCACGGCAATGACCTTAATAATGGCGAACCAGAACTCCATCTCACCAAACACTTTTACGTTAGTCAGGTTGATGGCGTTGATAATGACAAAGAAGGCCGCCGCAGAAATCCATGTGGGGATCTCCGGGTACCAGAACTGGATATATTTGCCGACGGCGGTCAGCTCCGCCATTGCTACCAGCACGTACAGCACCCAGTAGTTCCAGCCGGAGGCGAAGCCCGCGAAGCTTCCCCAGTATTTATAAGCAAAATGGCTGAAGGAACCGGCAACCGGCTCCTCAACCACCATCTCGCCTAGCTGGCGCATAATCATAAAAGCGATAAAACCAGCGATGGCGTAACCCAGAATAATGCCGGGGCCTGCTGACTGGATAACGGAGGCGCTCCCCAGGAACAGACCGGTTCCGATTGCGCCGCCCAGCGCGATAAGCTGGATATGGCGGTTTTTAAGGCCGCGCTTTAGCTGCTCGCCGTGCTGTTGACCTTCCATCATGAAACCTCGTGTGTGGTTACTCTTTTGAGTAATTATTTTTGAACTACGCAGCGATGCGTGTGTAAGTTTGCAATTCCGTTTGTTGTATTAATTTGTTTACAGCAAGGGAAACTAAATTATTACCTGAAGTCTTTTGTCCGACTCAGAATAATGGTATGCGGCGGCGAATGCACCTGCTTTATGAAGGGGAGATGACGGGGTGCGTAAAAAGAAAGCATTTGTAAATGAAACACGGAACGTATTCATGAAGGCATAATTCGAATTTTAATTCATTAAAATTGGGTAAATAGTCACATGCTGCTAAGTTGAATCGGTTCAGAACGGATTTTTTATCGTTTCAATTTAGTTAAAACCACTCCCTGCCGGGTAAATTTAACATTTGTGCATAGTTACATGTTTGAAACGTTATTTCTGTAATGTTGTTAAAATGTGCGTGGTTTACTGATTTCAATCAAAACCTGTATGGACATAAGGTGAATACTTTGTTACTTTAGCGTCACAGACATGAAATTGGTAAGACCAATTGACTCCGGGCAAATGGCTTAAGACAGGAAATCATGGCCTACAGCAAAATCCGCCAACCAAAACTATCCGATGTGATTGAGCAACAGCTGGAGTTTTTAATTCTTGAGGGGACATTACGCCCCGGCGAAAAACTCCCACCGGAACGTGAACTGGCAAAACAGTTCGACGTTTCCCGCCCCTCCTTACGCGAGGCGATCCAACGTCTCGAAGCGAAGGGGTTGTTGCTTCGTCGTCAGGGCGGCGGCACTTTTGTTCAGAGCAGCCTGTGGCAAAGCTTCAGCGACCCACTGGTAGAACTGCTCTCCGACCATCCTGAATCCCAGTTTGACCTGCTCGAGACGCGCCATGCGCTTGAAGGCATTGCCGCATATTACGCGGCGCTGCGCAGCACCGATGAAGACAAGACGCGCATTCGTGAACTTCATCATGCCATTGAGCTGGCACAAGAGTCAGGCGATCTGGACGCAGAGTCCGACGCGGTTCTCCAGTACCAAATCGCCGTCACCGAAGCGGCGCATAATGTGGTACTGCTCCATTTGCTAAGGTGTATGGAGCCGATGCTGGCCCAGAATGTCCGACAAAACTTTGAATTGCTGTATGCGCGTCGGGAGATGCTGCCGTTGGTTAGCAGTCACCGGACCCGCATTTTTGAAGCGATAATCGCCGGAAAGCCGAACGACGCGCGTGAAGCCTCCCATCGTCACCTGGCGTTTATTGAAGAAATTTTGCTCGACAGAAGCCGTGAAGAGAGCCGTCGTGAACGCGCCTTACGCCGTCTGGAGCAACGCAAGAATTAGTGATTTTTCTGGCAGAACATTAACCAGAAGATGTTGTAAATCAAGCGCTAACTAAAAGCGCGGCAACTAAACGCAGAACCTGTCTTATTGAGCTTTCTGGCGAAAGCTTAATGGGACAGGTTCCAGATAACTCAACGTATTAGATAGATAAGGAATACCCCCATGTCAGAACGTTTCCCAAATGACGTGGATCCGATCGAAACCCGCGACTGGCTACAGGCGATCGAATCGGTCATCCGTGAAGAAGGTGTTGAGCGTGCTCAGTATCTGATTGATCAGCTTCTTTCTGAGGCCCGCAAAGGCGGCGTGAAAGTAGCGGCAGGTGCAGGGGCCAGCAGTTACATCAACACTATTGCCGTTGAAGACGAACCGGAATACCCGGGCAATCTGGAGCTGGAGCGTCGTATTCGTTCTGCTATCCGCTGGAACGCCATCATGACCGTGCTGCGTGCGTCTAAAAAAGACCTCGAGCTTGGCGGCCACATGGCATCCTTCCAGTCTTCCGCAACCGTTTATGATGTTTGCTTCAACCACTTCTTCCGTGCGCGCAACGAGCAGGATGGCGGCGACCTGATTTACTTCCAGGGCCACATCTCTCCGGGCATTTACGCACGCGCATTCCTGGAAGGTCGTCTGACTGAAGAGCAGATGAACAACTTCCGTCAGGAAGTACATGGCAAAGGCCTGTCTTCCTACCCGCACCCGAAACTGATGCCGGAATTCTGGCAGTTCCCGACCGTCTCTATGGGTCTGGGCCCAATCGGTGCAATCTACCAGGCTAAATTCCTGAAATATCTGGAACACCGTGGCCTGAAAGATACCTCTAAACAAACCGTTTACGCCTTCCTGGGCGACGGCGAAATGGATGAGCCAGAATCTAAGGGTGCTATCACCATCGCGACCCGTGAGAAACTGGACAACCTGGTCTTTGTTATCAACTGTAACCTGCAGCGTCTTGACGGTCCGGTCACCGGTAACGGCAAGATTGTTAACGAACTGGAAGGCATCTTCGCGGGCGCTGGCTGGAACGTTATCAAAGTCATGTGGGGCGGTCGTTGGGATGAGCTGCTGCGTAAAGATACCAGCGGTAAACTGATCCAGCTGATGAACGAAACCGTTGACGGCGACTACCAGACCTTTAAATCCAAAGATGGCGCATACGTACGTGAGCACTTCTTCGGTAAATACCCGGAAACCGCAGCCCTGGTTGCTGACTGGACTGACGAGCAGATTTGGGCGCTGAACCGTGGTGGTCACGATCCGAAGAAAGTCTACGCTGCACTGAAGAAAGCGCAGGAAACCAAAGGCAAAGCCACTGTAATCCTGGCCCATACCATCAAAGGTTACGGCATGGGTGACACCGCCGAAGGTAAAAACATCGCTCACCAGGTTAAGAAAATGAACATGGACGGCGTGCGTTATATCCGCGACCGTTTCAACGTTCCTGTGACCGATGAGCAGGTTGAAAACCTGTCTTACATCACCTTCCCGGAAGGTTCTGAAGAGCACACTTATCTGCACGCTCAGCGTCAGAAACTGCACGGCTATCTGCCTGCTCGTCAGCCGAACTTCACCGAGACGCTGGAACTGCCTCAACTTTCAGACTTCGGTGCGCTGCTGGAAGAGCAGAACAAAGAGATCTCCACCACCATCGCTTTCGTTCGTGCCCTGAACGTGATGCTGAAGAACAAGTCGATCAAAGATCGTCTGGTGCCGATCATCGCTGACGAAGCGCGTACTTTCGGTATGGAAGGTCTGTTCCGTCAGATCGGTATCTACAGCCCGAACGGTCAGCAGTACACCCCGCAGGACCGTGAGCAGGTTGCTTACTATAAAGAAGACGAGAAAGGTCAGATCCTGCAGGAAGGCATCAACGAACTGGGTGCTGGCGCATCCTGGCTGGCTGCTGCGACCTCTTACAGCACCAACGATCTGCCGATGATCCCGTTCTACATCTACTACTCCATGTTCGGGTTCCAGCGTATCGGCGACCTGTGCTGGCAGGCAGGCGACCAACAGGCTCGCGGCTTCCTGGTAGGGGGAACTTCTGGTCGTACGACGCTGAACGGTGAAGGTCTGCAGCACGAAGATGGTCACAGCCATATTCAGTCTCTGACTATCCCGAACTGTATCTCTTACGATCCGTCTTACGCGTACGAAGTTGCGGTCATCATGCATGATGGTCTGGAGCGTATGTACGGTGAGAAACAAGAGAACGTTTACTACTACATCACCACGCTGAACGAAAACTACCACATGCCAGCCATGCCGGAAGGTGCTGAGGAAGGGATCCGTAAAGGTATCTACAAACTCGAAACCCTCGAAGGTAAGAAAGGTAAAGTTCAGCTGCTGGGCTCCGGTTCTATCCTGCGTCACGTGCGTGAAGCTGCACAGATCCTGGCGAACGACTACGGTGTAGGTTCTGACGTGTACAGCGTCACCTCCTTCACTGAACTGGCGCGTGATGGCCAGGATTGTGAACGCTGGAACATGCTGCACCCGATGGAAACTCCGCGCGTTCCGTACATCGCTCAGGTGATGAACGACGCTCCGGCAGTGGCATCTACTGACTATATGAAACTGTTTGCCGAACAGGTTCGTACTTATGTACCGGCTGATGATTATCGCGTACTGGGTACTGACGGCTTCGGTCGCTCTGACAGCCGTGAAAACCTGCGTCACCACTTCGAAGTTGATGCTTCTTATGTGGTTGTAGCGGCCCTGGGCGAACTGGCTAAACGTGGCGAAATCGATAAGAAAGTGGTTGCTGACGCAATCATCAAATTCAACATCGATGCAGATAAAGTTAACCCGCGTCTGGCGTAAGAGGTAAAAGAATAATGGCTATCGAAATCAATGTACCGGACATCGGGGCTGATGAAGTTGAAATCACCGAGATCCTGGTCAAAGTAGGCGACAAAGTTGAAGCTGAACAGTCGCTGATCACCGTAGAAGGCGACAAAGCCTCTATGGAAGTTCCGTCTCCTCAGGCAGGTATCGTTAAAGAGATCAAAGTCTCTGTTGGCGACAAAACTGAGACCGGCAAACTGATCATGATTTTCGATTCCGCCGATGGTGCAGCAGCCGCTGCGCCTGCTCCGGCAGAAGAGAAGAAAGAAGCCGCCCCGGCAGCCGCTGCTCCAGCAGCAGCCGCGGCAGCGAAAGACGTTAACGTGCCTGATATCGGCGGTGACGAAGTTGAAGTTACTGAAATTCTGGTGAAAGTAGGCGATACCGTTGCGGCTGAGCAGTCCCTGATCACCGTCGAAGGTGACAAAGCGTCTATGGAAGTTCCGGCACCATTTGCGGGCACCGTTAAAGAGATCAAAATCAACACGGGCGACAAAGTGTCTACCGGTTCTCTGATTATGGTCTTCGAAGTTGCAGGCGCAGCGCCTGCTGCAGCACCGGCTCAGGCGGCAGCTCCAGCAGCAGCGGCGGCTCCGGCAGCTTCTGGCTCGAAAGAGGTTAACGTTCCGGATATCGGCGGTGACGAAGTTGAAGTCACTGAAGTGATGGTTAAAGTGGGCGATAAAGTTGCCGCTGAACAGTCACTGATTACCGTTGAAGGCGACAAGGCTTCTATGGAAGTTCCGGCACCGTTCGCGGGCACCGTAAAAGAAATCAAAATCAGCACCGGCGACAAAGTCAAAACCGGTTCTCTGATTATGATCTTCGAAGTGGAAGGCGCAGCACCTGCTGCCGCTCCAGCTGCCGCGGCTGCTCCAGCCTCTGCAGCTGCACCGGCTCAGGCTGCTAAACCAGCCGCAGCTCCGGCCGCAAAAGCGGAAAGTAAATCTGAGTTCGCTGAGAACGACGCTTACGTTCATGCAACGCCGCTAATTCGTCGCCTGGCGCGCGAGTTCGGTGTGAACCTGGCGAAAGTGAAAGGTTCTGGTCGTAAAGGTCGTATCCTGCGTGAAGACGTTCAGGCTTACGTGAAAGACGCTATCAAGCGTGCTGAAGCTGCTCCGGCAGCAGCAGGTGGCGGTATTCCGGGCATGCTGCCCTGGCCGAAAGTGGACTTCAGCAAGTTTGGTGAAATCGAAGAAGTGGAGCTGGGCCGTATCCAGAAAATCTCTGGTGCTAACCTGAGCCGTAACTGGGTGATGATCCCGCACGTTACGCACTTCGACAAGACCGATATCACCGATCTGGAAGCGTTCCGTAAACAGCAGAATGCCGAAGCTGAGAAACGTAAACTGGACGTGAAATTCACGCCAGTGGTCTTCATCATGAAAGCCGTTGCCGCCGCTCTGGAACAGATGCCGCGCTTCAACAGCTCTCTGTCTGAAGACGGTCAGCGTCTGACCCTGAAAAAATACATCAACATCGGTGTTGCGGTAGATACGCCGAATGGTCTGGTTGTTCCGGTCTTCA
This sequence comes from Citrobacter amalonaticus, assembly GCF_002918555.1. Classification (GTDB taxonomy): domain Bacteria; phylum Pseudomonadota; class Gammaproteobacteria; order Enterobacterales; family Enterobacteriaceae; genus Citrobacter_C; species Citrobacter_C amalonaticus_A. The sequence goes on along the minus strand of NZ_PQMB01000004.1, from coordinate 94,032 downwards.
AAGACGTGAACAAGAAGAGCATTACCGAGCTGTCTCGTGAACTGACCACCATCTCCAAGAAAGCGCGTGATGGCAAGCTGACCGCTGGCGAAATGCAGGGCGGTTGCTTCACCATCTCCAGCATCGGTGGCCTGGGCACGACCCACTTCGCGCCGATTGTGAACGCGCCGGAAGTGGCTATCCTCGGTGTCTCCAAGTCCTCTATGGAGCCAGTGTGGAACGGTAAAGAGTTTATGCCGCGTCTGATGATGCCGATTTCGCTCTCCTTCGACCACCGCGTAATCGACGGTGCTGATGGTGCGCGCTTTATCACCATCATCAACAACATGCTGTCTGACATTCGCCGCCTGGTGATGTAAGCGAAAAAGCCGGCCTGACGGCCGGCTTTTTTCTGGTAATCTCATGAAGTCAGTGAGGTTATTGTGCGAAAGACAAATCGGTTGCCGTTTGTTGTTTCAAAATTGTTAACAATTTTGTAAAATACGAGCGGATAGAACGACCCGGTGGACGACGGGTATAAATTAAGAGGTCATGATGAGCACTGAAATCAAAACTCAGGTCGTGGTACTTGGGGCAGGCCCTGCAGGTTACTCTGCTGCCTTCCGTTGCGCAGATTTAGGTCTGGAGACCGTCATCGTAGAACGTTACAACACCCTCGGCGGTGTTTGTCTGAACGTCGGCTGTATCCCTTCTAAAGCGCTGCTGCACGTAGCAAAAGTTATCGAAGAAGCCAAAGCGCTGGCTGAACACGGTATCGTTTTTGGCGAGCCGAAAACCGATATCGACAAGATTCGTACCTGGAAAGAAAAAGTTATCACTCAACTGACCGGCGGTCTGGCGGGTATGGCCAAAGGCCGTAAAGTGAAAGTGGTTAACGGTCTGGGTAAATTTACCGGGGCGAACACCCTGGAAGTTGAAGGTGAAAACGGCAAAACCGTGATCAACTTTGACAACGCGATCATCGCGGCGGGTTCCCGTCCGATCGAACTGCCATTCATTCCGCATGAAGATCCGCGCGTGTGGGATTCCACCGATGCACTGGAACTGAAAACTGTTCCTAAGCGCCTGCTGGTAATGGGCGGCGGTATCATCGGTCTGGAAATGGGTACCGTGTACCACGCGCTGGGGTCAGAGATCGACGTGGTTGAAATGTTTGACCAGGTTATCCCGGCGGCCGATAAAGACGTGGTTAAAGTCTTTACCAAACGCATCAGCAAGAAATTCAACCTGATGCTGGAAACCAAAGTGACCGCCGTTGAAGCGAAAGAAGACGGTATCTACGTTTCCATGGAAGGCAAAAAAGCGCCTGCTGAAGCTCAGCGTTACGATGCGGTGCTGGTGGCTATCGGTCGTGTACCGAACGGCAAAAACCTCGACGCGGGCAAAGCTGGCGTGGAAGTTGATGACCGTGGCTTCATCCGCGTTGACAAACAGCTGCGCACCAACGTGCCGCACATCTTTGCTATCGGCGATATCGTCGGTCAGCCGATGCTGGCGCACAAAGGTGTTCACGAAGGTCACGTTGCCGCTGAAGTTATCGCCGGTAAGAAACACTACTTCGATCCGAAAGTTATCCCATCCATCGCCTACACTGAACCAGAAGTGGCATGGGTTGGCCTGACGGAGAAAGAAGCGAAAGAGAAAGGCATCAGCTACGAAACCGCCACCTTCCCATGGGCTGCTTCTGGTCGTGCTATCGCTTCCGACTGCGCAGACGGTATGACTAAACTGATTTTCGACAAAGAATCTCACCGTGTTATCGGTGGTGCGATTGTCGGTACCAACGGCGGCGAGCTGCTGGGTGAAATCGGTCTGGCGATCGAAATGGGTTGTGATGCGGAAGACATCGCGCTGACCATCCATGCTCACCCGACTCTGCATGAGTCCGTGGGCCTGGCGGCGGAAGTGTTCGAAGGTAGTATCACCGACCTGCCGAACCCGAAAGCGAAGAAGAAGTAATCTTCTGAGTGAAGAAAGAAAAGCGGCTTAGCGGCCGCTTTTTTGTGTCTGCTATTCCACCGGGTTCCAGGGGGCATTGTGACTGAAATGATTTATCTCAGTCACTTTCGTCCCGGTCTCTTTCCCCAGATCCGCCTGATACACCTTATCGTCCTGATTAACCATAAAGCTCATGATGCCCGTTTCCCCCCACATTACCGGCCAGGCGAGCAGGGCGAAGCCTTTCTCATCTTTGTTGGCGATCATGCGGAAATGATAGCCATGATAACCCATGCCCGGTGCGGCAGGGCTGAATGCCGGTCCTAACGGACTGGGCGCTTCACCTGGCGCAGTCGGCCAGTAGAGGCCGTCTTTTTTACCGTCGCTGCTGATGAACTTCTGCGCGTAAGCGTGGTTCAGGGCGTAGTAATCCTGCTGGGCATCAATATAAGCATGCATCGCTTCAATGGCTGCCAGTTCATTGCGACCAATGGCGCGGGTCAGAATTTCATCTTCCGCAGCGGCCATATCAAAACGCCAGCCGGCATCCGTTTTGATGAGCGGAACAGGAAGCTGCCAGCTTTCCTGCCCGACGTTCAGATGGGCCATATTGCCCTGTTGCACAATGCGGTGACTGATTTTCCAGTCGCGCAAAAAGCGTGCGACGGCCTGCGGATCGGCACCTTCCGGTGGGAAATATTCCCGCCAGTTATCGCCCAAAAGCTCGCTCAGTTTGGCTTCATCGTGCGTGGTAACGGCATTCACCAGGGCATCAGCAGCCCGATCGGGCGTGCTGAACTGCTGCTGAGCCTGCGCCAGAAGAGGGAGTGTCAGTAGCGCCAGCGCACTGAAGAGAGTCAACTTTTTCATCTTTTCACCTTACCGGTTACGACGATCTGAAATGCGTTCGTTGAGAGCGGAACGTTGCCCGGAACTGATGTGGCTCCGCTGGCGGCTTTCGCTTCCACGCCGTTGCTGCACCTGCCAGTCAGGAGAACGGCTGTCATTGCCGCTCAACGCGCTGGCACGGGACGAACTCACCCGCTGACGGACGTTTTCCTGCCGTTGCTGGCGCTGTTCCGGCGGCGTTGAGGCCACCCGCTGACGGGCGTTTTCCTGTCGCTGCTGGCGCTGCTCCGGCGGGGGGCTGCTTAGCCGCTGCTGAAACTGCGTTTTAGCCGCATCACGGCGGGTAGTGGTGCTATTGGTATCGTAACCGCGATAGCTGTCCCGGCGGGCGATCTGCTGCAACTGACTGGCGGCGGCTTTGCGCTGCGTATCCCGCGAGGATGAGGATAAGGCTGACGGCGGGTTTAATGATTTACCCGTCCTCTGCTGTAGCGTATTTCGCGCCGCCTGCCGCTGTTCGTCGGTCACGGCGGCCCGCTGCGTAGCGCTTAAACCATTAGCCACATTGGTGCGATGATACTGCCGGGCGATAGCTTCGTTGCGATAGGGGACATTGTTGCGATACGCCGGATTATGCTGCCAGCGGATATTGTTGCCGGCCAGGGATTGACCGCTTATCCGGTTGAAATTGTTAACGTGAATATTGATATTATCGCCATTACGGTTGTAGCCATCATTATCATAATGGTGGTGGTGATCGTCATCATCCCAGTCAATGTTGCTGAACAGCGCGTAGGTGGTTGCGACACCCAGGCTAAACCCTAAGCCATTGGCGAAACTGCTGACGAACTGCTGCCCCGGAGGCGGCGGCAGATAGACCGGCGGATATGCCGTATTGGGCCAGGCGCCGTAGACGACCGTCGGATTGTAGCTCGGGACATAGACCACCTGCGGGTCGGCCGGTTCAATTTTAATGATGGTGGCGGCGGGGGCTGGCGGCGTAACGACGGTGGTCGTTGACGTGGATTTCGCTGGCGCCTCTTTTCCCGGGGTTATGGGTTCGTTACTCACCGTCTGCTGCGGCGTGGATTTCAGCGTGCCGGTCTGCTGGGCCAGCAGGCGCAAACGCTGTACGGAATCCATCACATCTTGCGGTTGCGCCAGAAACGCATCGCCAAGATTTTGCACCCACTCCGGATCCTCTCCCAGCAGCGCCATCAGTTGGGGAAAGGCCACCAGCGATTTCACGCTCGGATCCCACGGCTGACCGGACGCGGCCTGAATCGCCTTGTCACCCTGGAGCGTGGGATTATCGTGCGACCACTGTACCGCCTGGACAACGTTAGCCGGATAGGTGGATGCCATCAGTACCTGAGACAGCAGCGAATCAGGATAAAGCGCAATCGGCGCCACCCAACGATCGATTTGGGCAGTGGTAAAGGTGGAGGGGAGCGCGGGGGCTGTCGCTGTGGCGGGTTCCTGAGGCGTTACGGCAGCAGGTACCGGTTGAACCGGGGCTTCAGGAGTACGACTTTTAACATACAACACTCCAGAAGCAGCAAGTAACCCGGCGCAGCAGACAAGCGCAAGCACATGGGGTTTAAAAGGCAACGTCATTTTCTTACTCCCGATTTCCTGGAAATCGCTATGGTCGAAGAGCTGCCACCCGCAGGTGCAGTGATGCGTGAGTATAAAGGGACGATAGTTTAATTTTTGACGAATCTTGGGATTGTGGTACCGCCCCTTGACTATTCACCTGTGAAATAATGTGACTAAACGTTACTGGAATAAATTCACCTCTTTCTTAAAGGTAAAAGGGCATTAGACTATCCTTAACGATTCAGCCACTTTTTTTATGTTGCTTTTTTGTAAACAGATTAACACCCCACTAAAATCCTGTTATTCTGCCCATTGCGGTATCGGGCATTTACCCTACAAACTGCTGTCTCACAGGAGCGTGAAGAGAATCGCCTGCCGCACTATGACAATGAGAGCGAGGAGAACCGTCGTGCTAGAAGAATACCGTAAGCACGTAGCTGAACGTGCCGCCGAAGGGATTGTGCCCAGGCCCCTGGATGCAACCCAAATGGCCGCGCTCGTCGAGCTGCTGAAGAACCCGCCTGCGGGCGAAGAAGAATTCCTGTTAGACCTGTTGATCAACCGTGTACCGCCTGGCGTAGATGAAGCTGCCTACGTAAAAGCCGGATTCCTTGCTGCCATTGCCAAAGGCGAAGCAACCTCCCCACTGGTTACTCCTGAAAAAGCCATTGAACTGCTCGGCACCATGCAGGGTGGTTACAACATTCATCCGCTGATTGACGCGCTGGATAACGACACGCTGGCACCGATTGCCGCGAAAGCGCTCTCTTCTACGCTGCTGATGTTTGATAACTTCTACGATGTGGAAGAAAAAGCCAAAGCGGGCAACGTCTACGCGAAGCAGGTTATGCAGTCCTGGGCCGATGCCGAATGGTTCCTGAACCGTCCTGCGCTGGCGGAAAAAATCACCGTCACCGTCTTCAAGGTGACCGGTGAGACCAACACCGATGACCTCTCTCCGGCCCCGGATGCCTGGTCTCGCCCGGATATCCCGCTGCACGCCCAGGCCATGCTGAAAAACGCCCGTGAAGGTATTGAACCGGATCAGCCTGGCGTGGTCGGCCCGATCAAACAGATTGAAGCGTTAGCGAAAAAAGGCTTTCCTCTGGCTTACGTCGGTGACGTGGTCGGAACCGGTTCTTCGCGTAAATCCGCCACCAACTCGGTGCTGTGGTTTATGGGCGATGATATCCCCCATGTGCCGAACAAGCGCGGCGGCGGCCTGTGTCTGGGTGGAAAAATTGCCCCTATCTTCTTTAACACTATGGAAGATGCGGGCGCACTGCCCATTGAAGTGGATGTGAACAACCTGAATATGGGCGACGTGATTGATGTTTACCCGTACAAAGGTGAAGTGCGTAACCATGAAACCAACGAACTGCTGGCCAGCTTCGAACTGAAAACCGACGTGCTGATTGACGAAGTGCGTGCCGGTGGCCGTATTCCGCTGATCATCGGTCGTGGCCTGACCACCAAAGCGCGTGACGCGCTGGGTCTGCCGCACAGCGAGGTATTCCGTCAGGCGAAAGATGTGGCGGAAAGCAGCCGTGGTTATTCTCTGGCGCAGAAGATGGTGGGCCGTGCGTGCGGCGTCGCCGGTGTCCGTCCGGGCGCTTACTGCGAGCCGAAGATGACCTCCGTCGGCTCTCAGGATACCACCGGTCCAATGACTCGTGATGAGCTGAAAGACCTGGCCTGTCTGGGCTTCTCTTCCGATCTGGTGATGCAGTCCTTCTGCCATACCGCAGCCTATCCGAAGCCGGTTGACGTCAAGACGCACCACACGCTGCCGGACTTCATTATGAATCGCGGCGGTGTGTCTCTGCGTCCGGGCGACGGCGTGATCCACTCCTGGCTGAACCGTATGCTGCTGCCGGATACCGTGGGTACCGGCGGTGACTCCCATACCCGTTTCCCTATCGGTATCTCCTTCCCGGCGGGTTCAGGTCTGGTGGCGTTTGCTGCTGCGACCGGCGTGATGCCGCTGGATATGCCGGAGTCCGTTCTGGTGCGTTTCAAAGGCAAAATGCAGCCAGGCATCACCCTGCGCGATCTGGTTCACGCCATTCCGCTGTACGCCATCAAACAGGGGCTGCTGACCGTTGAGAAGAAAGGTAAGAAAAACATCTTCTCTGGCCGCATTCTGGAAATTGAAGGCCTGCCGGATCTGAAAGTGGAGCAGGCATTTGAGCTGACCGATGCCTCCGCAGAGCGTTCTGCGGCGGGTTGTACCATCAAGCTGAACAAAGAGCCAATCATTGAATACCTGAATTCCAACATCGTGCTGCTGAAGTGGATGATCGCGGAAGGCTATGGCGATCGTCGTACGCTGGAACGTCGTATTCAGGGGATGGAAAAATGGCTGGCGGAACCTGAACTGCTGGAAGGCGATGCGGATGCAGAATATGCCGCGGTGATCGACATCGATCTGGCGGATATCAAAGAGCCCATCCTCTGCGCGCCGAACGATCCGGACGACGCACGTCTGCTGTCTGACGTGCAGGGCGAAAAAATCGATGAAGTATTCATTGGCTCCTGCATGACCAACATCGGCCACTTCCGTGCGGCGGGTAAACTGCTGGATGCGCATAAAGGCCAGTTGCCGACCCGTCTGTGGGTGGCGCCGCCAACCCGGATGGATGCGGCACAGCTGACCGAAGAGGGCTACTACAGCGTCTTTGGTAAGAGCGGTGCGCGTATTGAAATTCCAGGCTGCTCCCTGTGCATGGGGAACCAGGCGCGCGTGGCGGACGGTGCAACAGTGGTATCCACCTCCACCCGTAATTTCCCGAACCGTTTAGGTACCGGGGCAAACGTCTATCTGGCTTCTGCGGAGCTGGCGGCGGTTGCGGCGCTGATTGGTAAACTGCCGACGCCGGAAGAGTATCAGACCTATGTGGCGCAGGTGGATAAAACCGCAGTGGATACCTACCGTTATCTGAACTTCGACCAGCTTTCTCAGTACACTGAAAAAGCAGACGGCGTGATTTTCCAGACGGCGGTGTAATGTCCTGACGCATTTTGCGTAAAAATGCATCAATGCCCGATGAACCTTGCGTTATCGGGCATTTTTATTTCTATTCCTTACACCCGCTCCGCTTTTTTTCTGCGCCCAGGCTGCGATAATTACAGCAAGGCGCAATGCGGTATTGGCGCATTGCCGGGAGCAGAGGAACACATTATGGATTACGAATTTCTGCGCGATGTGACCGGAGTCGTAAAGGTGCGCATGTCCATGGGCCACGAAGTGGTGGGGCACTGGTTTAATGAAGAAGTGAAAGAAAACCTGGCCTTGCTCGATGAAGTGGAACAGGCGGCGCTGACGGTTAAAGGCAGTGAACGTTCCTGGCAACGGGCGGGGCATGAATACACGCTCTGGATGGATGGCGAAGAGGTGATGGTTCGTGCCAACCAGCTGGAGTTTAGCGGCGATGAAATGGAAGAGGGAATGAACTATTACGATGAGGAGAGCCTGTCGCTGTGCGGCGTCGAGGATTTTCTTCAGGTCGTGGCGGCTTACCGTGAGTTCGTCCAGCAACGTTAATCCGGGCGGAGCCTCCGTGCTCCGCCGTTACGCTTACACGGCCGGAATATTGCGGCCGTAGTAAATCTCGCGCATCTCTTTCCACAGCGCAGCGGTAATCTCTTTGCGCTCCGTTTCCGTCAGGTCTTCCGGCCTGGTGTGGAACATGTAGTGCTTCAGGTCGAATTCTTTCAGCAACATTTTGGTATGAAAGATATTTTCCTGATAGACGTTCACGTCCACCATGTCGTACAGCGCCTTCATATCCTCGGACATAAAGTTCTGAATAGAGTTAATTTCGTGATCGATAAAGTGCTTCATCCCGTTGATGTCGCGAGTAAATCCACGCACGCGGTAATCAATGGTCACGATATCGGATTCTAACTGGTGAATCAGGTAGTTCAGCGCCTTCAGCGGCGAAATCACGCCGCAGGTTGAAACTTCAATATCGGCGCGGAAGGTGCAAAGTCCGCCTTCCGGGTGGCTCTCCGGATAGGTATGGACGCAGATATGGCTCTTATCGAGGTGGGCGACAACCGCTTCCGGCAGCGGGCCGGGGTGTTCTGTGGTGTCGATAAGTTTAGGATCGACCGGTTCTTCGCTCACTAAAATGGTGACGCTGGCACCCTGCGGTTCGTAATCCTGACGGGCGATGTTCAGGATATTGGCCCCGATGATAGAGCAGGTTTCTGACAGGATCTCGGTCAGACGGTTGGCGTTGTAGAGTTCGTCAATATACGCAATATAGCCATCGCGCTCTTCGGCCGTTTTGGCATAGCAGATATCGTAAATACAGAAGCTCAGACTTTTGGTCAGGTTGTTAAAGCCATGCAGTTTCAGTTTTTTCAATTTTTTATCTTCTCCTTAGGACGACCGGGCTGCCAGCGCGTCTTGCAGATACTGAGGTAAGGCAAACGCTGCCGTGTGAATCGCCGGATTGTAATAGCGGCATTTCAGGCCGGAGGCGTGAAAACGCGCCTGAATAATCTCGGTCGACAGGTGGCGCAGCGCTTCATTATCGGTTGCCCACGCGAAGGTCATGATCCCGCCGTAGTAGGTTGGGATCGCCGCCTGATAGAAACTCACGTCGCCAAAGTAAGGGCTGAGCTTACGCTGGCTGTCAAGCGCTTCATCCTGTTGCAGGAAGCAGACGCCGTTCTGGGCGACAAAAACCCCGCCAGGGTTCAGACAACGTTTACAACCTTCATAGAAGGCAGAGGTGAACAGGCTTTCACCGGGACCGATCGGATCGGTGCAGTCGGAGATGATCACGTCAAAGGTCTGGCTGGTTTGATTAACAAAATTCACGCCGTCGTCGATCACCAGATTAAAACGCGGGTCGTCATAGCTGCCAGCATTGTGATTCGGCAGATACTGACGGCAGAAAGAGACCACGCCTGCATCAATCTCCACCATGGTGATGGTTTCGACATTTTTGTGCCGCGTGACTTCGCGCAGCATCGCGCCATCGCCACCGCCGATGATCAGCACATGCTTCGCGTGACCGTGGGCCAGCAGCGGAACGTGGGTCATCATCTCATGGTAGATAAACTCATCGCGCTCGGTGGTCTGTACGACGCCGTCCAGCGCCATTACGCGACCAAACGCGGCGTTCTCAAAAATGATCAGATCCTGGTGATCGGTTTTCTGGTGATACAGGACGTTGTCTACCGCAAAGTACTGCCCAAACTGGTCGTGTAGCGTTTCATGCCACTGGGGATTTTCGGCCATGGGTTGATACCTCCATTGTTAACACCTGTAAAAAAAGGGCGCAACATCATAGCTAACAATGACCGGGGATGCACGGTCAATATTTCAGCAATATAGGCTCGTCATTCTTCATGCTGCATGTACGATGGGCTTTTTGACCCGGCCTTCGGACGGCGCAGGCGCGGCGCAAAACGACGCCGCCGCGTTGTCCTGCAACTTGAATGATTTAGAGCACTGAGCGGAGGTTATTTAACGTAGGCCAGCAGGCTCAGCGAATCGCGCGCCAGTGCTTTACATTTTTTCGCGACGGGAATACCGATACCGCTCAGGTCGCGGTAGCTGTCTTCACCAAGGGATTTCATATCGAAGGTGTCGTAGTTGCTCAGATCCCACTGGTTTTGCTGGGCAAAGAAGACCAGGGCGCGGCGAATTTGCCCGTTGGGTAAATTCTGATAGCCGCAGTCATTTTTCAGATAAACAAAAACTGCCGTTAAGTCAGCCATATCTTCGGCTTCAGATTCGCTAAGCGCATAGCTGTTGGCGCAAACAGCCATCAGGCTGCCGAATAAAACTGTTCTGAAAAACGTCTTCATTGCTTCTACCAGTGCATCGTGGAAAGTAAACGTTAGCACACTGTGAGCGAGGCGACGAACATTATTCGTAAAGCCGTGGTGATTATTCTGAGTGGTAAACTTGACCTTCCCGTAAGGGGAGGGTCTATGCTCAAGTTTCAGGCTGTGTCCTGCCTGTTGAGAATAAGGAAATAAAAATGCAACGCCGTGATTTCTTAAAATATTCCGTGGCGCTTGGGGCTGTATCGGCGCTTCCGTTGTGGAGTCGGGCAGCATTTGCCGCCGAGCGCCCTGCGTTACCCATTCCCGATCTCCTGACTCGCGATGCACATAACCACATATCGCTGATTATCAAAGCCGGTCAATCGATCTTTGCCGGGAAGAGTGCGACAACCTGGGGTTATAACGGCAATCTGCTCGGGCCTGCGCTGAAGCTGCAAAAGGGCCAGGCGGTCACGGTTAATATTCATAACCAGCTTGCCGAAGAGACGACGTTGCACTGGCATGGGCTGGAAATTCCCGGAGAGGTTGATGGCGGCCCGCAGGGGATCATCCCGGCAGGCGGAACGCGGACCGTGACTTTTACCCCTGAACAACGCGCGGCAACCTGCTGGTTTCATCCCCATCAGCACGGAAAAACAGGCCGTCAGGTGGCGATGGGGTTAGCCGGGCTGGCGATCGTTGAAGACGAAGATATCCACAAGCTGCTGTTGCCAAAACAGTGGGGGATCGATGATGTGCCGGTGATCGTGCAGGACAAACAGTTCAACGCCGCCGGACAAATTGATTATCAGCTGGATATGATGACCGCAGCGGTGGGCTGGTTTGGCGATACCCTGCTGACGAACGGCGCAATTTATCCGCAGCATGCCGCCCCGCGTGGCTGGCTGCGCCTGCGTTTGCTCAACGGGTGTAACGCGCGGTCGTTAAATTTTGCCACCAGCGATAATCGGCCGCTGTATGTTATTGCCAGCGACGGTGGCCTGTTGCCGGAGCCGGTTAAAGTGAGTGAATTGCCGGTATTGATGGGGGAACGTTTTGAGGTGCTGGTGGATGTCAGTGATGCAAAACCGTTCGACCTGATGACGCTACCGGTCAGCCAGATGGGAATGGCCATTGCGCCGTTTGATAAACCGCACCCGGTTATGCGTATCCAGCCGGTGATCGTGAATGCTTCCGGAACGCTACCCGATACGCTGACAGCCATGCCCGTCTTGCCTTCGCTTGAGGGTTTGACGGTACGCCAGCTTCAGCTGTCGATGGATCCGATGCTTGACATGATGGGGATGCAGATGTTGATGCAGAAGTATGGCAACCAGGCGATGTCGGGAATGGATCACGGACAAATGATGGGGCATATGGGCAACGGTAAGAGGGATCATGGCAACATGGGCCATATGAACCACAGCGGGAAATTTGATTTCCACAGCGCCAATAAGATCAACGGCCAGGCGTTCGATATGAATAAGCCGATGTTTGCCGCCGCGAAAGGGCAATATGAGCGCTGGGTTATCTCCGGGGTAGGTGACATGATGCTGCATCCGTTCCATATTCATGGCACGCAATTTCGCATTTTGTCGGAAAACGGCAAAGCACCCGCGGTACATCGCGCAGGCTGGAAGGATACGGTGCGCGTTGAGGGCGGCGTGAGCGAAGTCCTGGTGAAGTTCGACCACGATGCGCCAAAAGAACATGCTTATATGGCGCACTGCCACCTGCTGGAACATGAAGATACCGGCATGATGCTCGGATTTACCGTATAAAAATGCCGGATGGCGTTGTCGCCTGTCCGGCCTGTATCGACTCCGCAGGCCCGGTAAGCGGCAACGCCACCGGGCACACTACGTTACTTCGCTTCGTCCGGCAGCGCGTACGCGACAATATAGTCGCCCATCTTCGTCCCAAACGAACCGTGACCACCCGCAGAGATCACCACATACTGCTTGCCATTCACCTCATAGGTCATCGGCGTGGCCTGACCACCTGCCGGTAAACGGCCCTGCCACAGTTTTTCACCGTTGCTCATGTTGTACGCGCGCAGGTAGTTATCTGCTGTCGCCGCGATGAACAGCACGTTACCCGCAGTAGAGATTGGGCCACCCAGCATCGGCATACCCATATTAAACGGTACCGGAACCGGCATCGGGAACGGCATGCTGTCCTGCGGGGTACCAATGCGTTTTTTCCACACCACTTCATTGGTTTTCAGATCCAGCGCGGAGATATAACCCCAGGCCGGCTGTTTACACGGCAGACCAAACGGTGACAGGAACGGGTTCAGGGTCACGCCAAACGGTACGCCGTACTGCGGCTGGATCCCGGATTCAGTCCCTGTCCCTTTGGCATCTTTCGGCGGTTCCATCGGGTTACCGGGGCCGCGCGGGATCAGCTTAGAGACGAACGGCAGCGCCATTGGGTTGGCAATGGCGACCTGGCGATTTGGATCAACGGAGATACCGCCCCATTCGAACATACCGAGGTTGCCAGGGAATACCAGCGTGCCCTGCTCAGACGGCGGCGTGAAGATGCCTTCATAGCGTAGCTGATGGAACATCACGCGGCACACCAGCTGGTCGAACATGGTGGCCCCCCACATGTCTGCGCCGCTGAGGTCTTTTTTCGGACGGAAGCTCAGGTCAGAGAACGGCTGCGTTTTGGAAACGTAGTCGCCTTTGGCTGCACCCTGCGGAACCGGTTTTTCCGGCGCAGGGACGACCAGCTTACCGTTGCTGCGATCCAGCACGAAGATATTGCCGGTCTTCGCCGGAGCGTAAATCACCGGCACGGTTTTGCCGTTAACGGTAATGTCCGCCAGCGTCGGCTGGGACGGCATATCCATATCCCACAGATCGTGGTGAACGGTCTGATAACTCCAGGCAAGCTTACCGGTGGTGGCATTCAGCGCCACGATTGCGCTCGCGTAACGCTCCTGTTCCGGCGTGCGGTTACCGCCCCAGATATCCGGGGTGGTGACGCCCATCGGCAGGTAGACCAGATCCAGCTTCGCGTCATACGCGGCGGGTGCCCAGGAGTTTGGCGAGTTAAAGGTAAAGGTGTGTTCATCCGATGGGATCGCGTTTGGATCTTTCGCGCCCGGGTCGAACGCCCACTGCAGCTTACCGGTATTTACGTCGAAGCCACGGATAACACCCGAGGTTTCACGGGTGGAGAAGTTATCCGTTACCGAACCCGCAATCACGATGGTTTTATCGGTGATGATGGGGGGAGAAGTCGGTTCATACAGACCCGGCGTGGTATCGGGCATATTGGTTTGCAGATTCAGAATGCCTTTGTTGGCGAAGGTTTCGCACAGCTTGCCGGTTTCGGCATTAATGGCAAACAGGCGGCCATCGTTCACCGGCAGGATGATTCGGCGCGGACAGTCAGCAACCACATCCGGTGAGGCGGTGTCGGCTTTGGCTTCATGATATGAAACGCCGCGGCAGGTGACGTGCTGGAAGCGGGTATCCGTATTCAGCTGCGGGTCGAAATGCCACTTCTCTTTACCGGTTGCCGCATCCAGGGCGAACAGGCGCTGGTGAGCGGTACACAGATACAGCATGTTGCCGACTTTAATCGGCGTCACTTCGTTGGTGATTTCGCCCGGATCGTTTGGCTGTTTAAGATCGCCGGTACGGAACACCCAGGCTTCTTTCAGGTTGTGGACGTTCTCTGCGTTAATCTGCTTTAGCGGAGAGTAGCGCTGGCCTTCCTGATTACGGCCATATGCGGGCCAGTCCTGGTCGGCAACCGTTGAAATGGCTTCAGCTGGGGTAGAGTCCGCGCTGAGCGTGCCGTTAATCTCCTGTGGGTCGTTAAAGCCAGCCCAGGTCAGGATCCCGCCGCTTATCAGCAGGGCAACCACCAGAGCCGCCACCGCACCGCCGGAAGGGATAACCAGACGGTGCCAGACGAAAGGCAGGATCAGCCAAATGCCGAAGAAGACCAGGATGTCACTGCGCGGCGTCAATGCCCAGAAGTCGAAGCCGACTTCCCACACGCCCCAGATCATCGTCGCCAGAAGCAGGGCGGCATACAGCCATAGCGCGGATCGCTTGCTGCGCCAGAGTAATACCGCGACGGCCAGCATCACCAGACCGGCAATCGGGTAATACCAGGAGCCGCCGACAGCGACCAGCCAGCCTCCGCCGATCAGAAGATACAGTCCGCAGAGTGCTGCGAAGAGGGCCGTCAGCGTCACGAGAAGTCGTGGCGCTGTTACGTTGTTATTTGCCATAAAAAGGTACCATCTCAATTTGTTAATTTTTTAGTAGCAATTAATTATAGGATTTAACATGTGTGATCGTAATCACAAAATGAGCTTTATCAACAGATGCCGCGAATAAATACTTTTGCTGATATACTGCGTGCCTTGCGCTTCGATGCTGTCTTATCAAGAGCAGGCATGGAGTGATTTGTTTTTAAATCATATGGTTAGAGATATGAAACATACTGTAGAAGTCATGATCCCCGAAGCGGAGATCAAAGCGCGTATTGCCGAACTGGGTCGTCAGATTACTGAGCGTTATAAAAACAGCGGCAGTGACATGGTGCTGGTCGGTCTGCTGCGGGGGTCATTTATGTTTATGGCGGACCTGTGCCGTGAAGTACAGGTATCTCATGAAGTCGATTTTATGACCGCCTCCAGCTACGGTAGCGGTATGTCCACCACGCGTGACGTCAAAATCCTCAAAGATCTGGATGAAGACATTCGTGGCAAGGATGTGCTGATTGTTGAAGACATCATCGATTCGGGTAACACGCTGTCAAAAGTCCGCGAAATCCTGAGCTTGCGCGAGCCGAAATCTCTGGCGATTTGTACACTGCTGGATAAGCCAACCCGCCGTGAAGTGGATGTGCCGGTGGAGTTTGTGGGTTTTTCAATCCCGGACGAATTTGTAGTGGGTTATGGGATTGACTATGCCCAGCGTTATCGCCATCTGCCGTACGTCGGCAAAGTGGTGTTACTGGACGAGTAAGCGCGTGAAAGGCAGGGAAAACCCTGCCTTATTTACGAGGAGATAAAAGCGGTTTATCAGAACTGATAGCCGTAGTTGAGCATCATGCCCTTGTCGCTGAGACCGTCCTCACGCCAGCTGAAGGCTTCCGCCCGCAGTTGGCTGTTTTTCTGCAGATAGTTTACCCCGACGGAAGCAAAGCTGTTAATCCCGCCGCCCTGTTCGCCGCTGTCAATCGCAAAGCGCTGACCCGCCGCGCCCTGCAGTTCGCCGCTGCGCTGGCTCTGGCTAAAGGTGAGATTCGGGCTGCCTTCGACCATCGCGTTAACCGCCCAGCCGTTGCTGCCCTGATAGTCCAGCTTCAGGCCAACGGTGGCGTCTACCGCCGTTTTGGAACCGCCGCTCATTTGCAGGTTGAAATCGCCTGCGCCCGTTTCATCCATGCCGTTGTCGCTGCCGTGGCGGAATTTAACGCCCGCTAACGGCGCGATGCTCAGCTCGTCGCTCAGACTGAACGATTTGCTGAACTGAGAGCGCCATTCCAGATACTGCTGGACGGAGTCGGAGCTGCCGGTGGTATTGACCGCGCCGTAGCTGACCAGACGATCGCTTTGCAACTGCTGGAGGTCATAGCGCAGGCTGTTGCTCAGCATCACATCATCGGCAAACTGCACGTCATGCTGCATACCGAAGAACTGGCTGAAGCCACCCGTCAGGCCATTATCCCCGGCCTCTTTCGCCTGACCGTCGACGATGCGCGCCATGCCGTATTGCATACTCAGGTTCTGCGTTGGCGACAGGTCAAAACGCTGGCTGAGCGAGAGCATGTCAAAGCGGGCATTGTTGCCGAGTTCGGCACGACTGTCGTTCTGGGCGATAACGTTAAAGCCGAGGCCGCTTTCCGTTTTCACGCCGCTGGTTTGCATCATGTTAAAGCGGTTGCTGAGCACGCGCGACTCACGGTTGGCCGTCACGGCTTTCATGCCGGAGAGCTGGCGCATCGCGTCTGTGACCTGCCCGGCGGTTTCCAGGTTGAGGCTGTTATACAACGCGTTATTGGTATAACCCGCGTCAAGCGCTTGCGCCATGTCGCTGACATTGCTGTCGGTGACCACGTCGGTGTAGGCGTTTTTGGTCATGGTCACATCAACGTTGCCGCTGCTGTCTTTGCTGGCGTCAGCGCGCCATACCGCGCTGGTAGAGGCGATATTCTCTTCACCCTGAATATCCTGACCGGTGAAGACGTTATCCATTGTGACGCTCTGCGCGCTGGTGCCCAGCACAAAGCCGGTATTCACTTTTGCCTCTTTAATGGTGTAGCTGCTCGCGGAGTAAGTCCCGTAGGTGCCGCTGGCGGTGGTGCCGACGGTGTAGCCCTGCACGGTATTCTGCACCACGCTGTCAGCTTCGCCACGGACCAGGCTGGAGCCCGTTACGTCGGGGGCGATATTGTACTGGCCGTAGTTGATTAACCTGGCGGTAGACGTGCTGCCGCCACGGTCAAAAACAGCGGAATCGTTGGCATAGATGTTCACCACGCCGGTCGTGCCGTTAATTGCCACTGCATCAGAGGTCGAGCTCTGGAAGGCGGTCATACCTGTTGCGTTCAGGTCGGCGTCCTGCTGCAGGCCCAGGTTAATGGTGCCGTTATTCACGGACGTCGTGCCGCTCAAATCCTGGAATACCGTGGCGTTATCGCCGTTAATGGTGATGGTGCCGTTATTGGTCAGCGTACCTGGTTCGCCCTGACTCTGACTATGAGCGCTGGCGACAGTGACGTTAGCGCCGGTCGCGGTGATGGTACCGTCGTTGACAAAATTACCGGCGCCGAGCCAGAGATACACCCGCTGAGATAACGCATTGCTTAATGTTATCGTCGCGCCGCTATGGTTAGTAAAATCCAGCTTCCCGGAACCGCCCACGCCAGGTTTGGCACCATCAGTGAGGTATGTTGTATAACCTACCTGATCAGGACTGCCGTTACTCAACAGGATCGTACCGTAGTTGTCGAAGTAGCCCTGAGACGCAGGAGAATAAGCGAGGGTTGCAGAGGTGTTGTTGTCGCCATTGCTGAAGGTCAGTGTGCTGTCTTTACCCACGATGGCGCGGGCACCTTCGCCATCCAGCGCAAAGCCATTCATTGAATTACCATTGTCAACGATCTCCAGATTCACATCGCCGCTCATCAGATAGGTGGTGTTACTCTTAATCGTAATGAATTGGGTCTGGACGTCGTTTCCGTCGTTGAGCCGGGCATTGGTTTCCCCCGTGTTTTCAATGATTACCGGCGTCAGGCTGCCCTGGGTGGACAGGGTCACCGGCGCACCTTCGGGCACGTCCAGGCCACTCATCGTGGTATAGGTGTTCAGCCTGACCTTGTTGCCCTGCTCGTCAAACTGCCATTTGCCGCGGTAATCAATCACGCCGTCGGCATTTTTATGCGCGGCGACATAGCCGTCGGTTTTCCCGGTGGTCTGATCGAGCGCGGTGATGACATACTCATTGCCCGCAGCATCAGTGATAAGCCAGGTGCCGTCCGCCTGCTCCTGACCCTGCAACGGCGTGGCGCTATCGCCAAACATGAAGGTCGCGCGGGTGGTCTGCGCAAGCGGCTCGCTGGACGTCACGGTCAGATTATTCGGGAACGTTTTGCTGTAGGTGACAGGTTCATCCGGCGTGTCCGGTGTATCTGGGGTGTCCGGTGTATCTGGAGTGTCCGGCGTATCTGGGGTATCAGGCGTATCAGGGGTGTCCGGTGTATCTGGCGTATCAGGGGTATCCGGCGTGTGGTCATCGCTGCCGCCACCTCCGCCGCTACCGCTGGCCGCAATAACGATACCCGCAATGGCCGCTGCGCCCGCGACGCCTCCCCATATCAGTTTCTGATTTAACCCTTCATCCTGCAGGCAATTGGCAGGCAGTTTCTTTTTCTGCTCCGGGGTTAATTTACTGGCGTCTTCGGGGCAACTATTTTCAATGTTTAACGGTGCGGCGGCATGCGCGTAATTAACCGTGAGCGCCATCGCCACACTCATGCTGATCAATTTATATTTCATAAAAATCCCTTTAACGTTAATTATCTATTTAATTAATTAACATCGTTTCTTTAGCGGAAGGTATTTATGACAAAACGTCATATTCCAATAACTTGCTGTAAATTATGCAGTATTTCTTGGGCTTTTTTGATAACGTAGCCACTCTGCCTGAGCGATGCTAACAGGAAGGGATCCCATTGTTTTAATCTATGACGATTTCAGCTATACCCATGTATCTGTTACGCGAATATTTAAAGGGGAAATAACCCACTATTTCGCGACGGCAGGATGATAAAAACGAGAAAATGCTTTTATTCGAATATTTATTATTTGCATGGGTTATGTTTTTTTGAGAAATATTTTAAAATAAGGCCGGGAAGAGCCGGGGCGGGGCAGGTGACGCCGCCGCCCGGCTTTGTGACAGGTTTATTTATGGTTTACGTGTTTCTGGCTGAGGTTAGACACGCCCTGGCGGTAACGCTGCTCCAGAGTGGAACGACTGGTGGCCGTCACTTCCAGATCGCGCAGCAGGCCGTCATGAATACCATAAGCCCAGCCGTGAATCGTCACTTTCTGACCGCGCTTCCAGGCGGACTGCATGATGGTGGAGTGACCCAGGTTATACACCTGTTCCATCACGTTCAGCTCGCACAGGGTGTCCATACGACGCTCCTGCGGCATTTCGCCGAGCAATGAGCTATGTTTGAACCAGATATCACGGATGTGTAGCAGCCAGTTGTCGATAAGACCCAGTTCAGGGTTCTCAACCGCAGCCTGGACACCGCCACAACCGTAGTGGCCGCAGATAATAATGTGTTCAACTTCCAGGACATCAACTGCATACTGAACGACGGAGAGGCAGTTCAGATCGGTGTGGATGACCAGGTTGGCAACATTACGGTGAACAAACAATTCGCCCGGCTCAAGACCGGTTAAACGTTCTGCGGGAACGCGACTGTCGGAACATCCAATCCATAGAAAACGCGGTTTCTGCGCTTGCGCCAGTTTCTCAAAAAATCCGGGATCCTCTTCCACCAGCATTTTTGACCATAGTGAATTGTTGCTGATGAGTGTATCTATGTCTTTCATGGAGGTTAACGACCTGTAACCAAATAAGTGCGTTGGGCTAATATAGGGCAACTCCAGGATTATTTAAACCACATAATATATACAAAATCATTCGGGGCGCATCGGGGCGGCAATTGAATGAATCCCTGGCGCTTACATCGGTAAGCGATGGGGAGGGAGTGAAGGCAGTCAGCCATGATGCACCTCGAAGGATGACGTGTATGAAAGTGTAAGAACGTAAGGTAAGTAATTATTCATGACCATAGCACTGGAACTTCAACAACTTAAAAAAACGTATCCGGGAGGCGTTCAGGCGCTTCGCGGTATCGATTTGCAGGTCGAAGCGGGGGATTTCTACGCGCTTCTGGGGCCAAACGGGGCTGGGAAGTCGACGACCATCGGCATTATCAGTTCCCTGGTAAACAAAACCTCCGGGCGTGTCAGCGTCTTTGGTTACGATCTCGAAAAAGATGTCGTCAATGCCAAACGTCAACTGGGGCTGGTGCCGCAGGAATTTAACTTTAACCCGTTTGAGACTGTCCAGCAGATTGTGGTTAACCAGGCGGGATACTATGGCGTTGAGCGTAAAGAGGCTATCGAACGTAGCGAAAAGTATCTGAAACAGCTCGATCTGTGGGAAAAGCGTAACGAACGTGCGCGGATGTTGTCCGGCGGGATGAAGCGCCGTCTGATGATCGCCCGTGCGCTGATGCACGAGCCTAAGTTGCTGATTCTTGATGAACCGACCGCCGGTGTGGATATTGAGCTACGTCGTTCAATGTGGGGTTTTCTGAAAGATCTCAACGACAAAGGCACCACCATCATTCTGACCACGCACTACCTTGAAGAGGCGGAAATGCTCTGCCGCAATATTGGCATCATTCAGCATGGCGAACTGGTGGAGAACACCTCCATGAAGGCACTGCTGTCCAAGCTGAAATCCGAAACCTTTATTCTCGATCTGGCACCGAAAAGCCCGCTGCCGAAGCTTGATGGTTACCAGTATCGTCTGGTGGATACCTCAACGCTGGAGGTGGAAGTGCTGCGTGAACAAGGGATTAACAGCGTTTTCAGTCAGCTCAGCGCCCAGGGGATTCAGGTGCTGAGTATGCGTAACAAGGCGAACCGCCTGGAAGAGCTGTTTGTGTCACTGGTTCATGAAAAACAAGGAGATCGCGCATGATGCAGCTTTACTGGGTCGCGCTGAAAAGCATCTGGGCGAAAGAGATTAATCGCTTTATGCGCATCTGGGTGCAGACGCTGGTGCCGCCCGTCATCACGATGACGCTCTATTTTATTATCTTCGGCAACCTGATCGGCTCGCGGATTGGCGAGATGCATGGCTTTAGCTACATGCAGTTTATTGTGCCAGGCCTGATTATGATGGCGGTAATCACCAACGCTTACGCGAACGTGGCGTCGTCATTCTTTAGCGCCAAATTTCAGCGCAATATTGAAGAACTGCTGGTTGCGCCGGTGCCGACGCACGTTATTATCGCCGGGTTTGTCGGTGGTGGCGTGGCGCGTGGGCTGTGCGTCGGGATTCTGGTGACGGCGATATCGCTGTTCTTTGTGCCCTTCCAGGTTCACTCCTGGCTGTTTGTCGCCTTAACGCTGGTGCTGACGGCGGTGCTGTTCTCGCTGGCGGGTTTGCTAAACGCCGTGTTTGCCAAAACCTTCGACGATATCAGCCTGATCCCCACCTTCGTGCTGACGCCGCTGACTTACCTGGGCGGGGTGTTTTACTCCCTGACGCTGCTGCCGCCGTTCTGGCAGGGGCTGTCGCAACTGAACCCGATTGTCTACATGATCAGCGGTTTCCGCTACGGTTTCCTCGGGATCCATGACGTGCCGCTGGTCACCACCTTTGGGGTACTGGTGGTGTTTATCGCGGCGTTTTATCTGCTGTGCTGGTCTTTGATTCAGCGCGGTCGCGGATTGCGTAGCTGATTCGATTCTTCTCTTCTCCTGCAAGGGAGAGGAGAGTTTTGACGGCTGTCATCATTATCCATTTATCACCCTGATAAACTACTCGCCTGCTAAGGAGGTGGGCGATGTTAGGTTGGGTAATTACATGCCATGACGATAAGGCGGAGGAGCTGCTGGATCGTCTGGAAAAACAGTATGGTCCACAGGCACAATGCCGGGCGGTGAATTTCTGGCGCGGCCTGAGTGCGAATATGCTGAGCAGGATGATGTGCGATGCCCTGCATGCCACAGACTCTGGCGATGGCGTCATCTTTCTGACCGATATTTCCGGCGCTGCGCCGTACCGGGTGGCGTCTCTGATGAGCCATAAGCATTTGCAGTGTGAAGTGATTTCCGGGGTGAGCTATCCATTGCTGGAACAAATGCTTTCATCACGGGAGTCGATGAGCAGCGTTGCCTTTCGCGACAGGATCGTGGCTCTTGGTACGCCGGATGTCACCAGCCTCTGGCATCAGCAGCAAAAGAATCCGCCTTTTGTGCTGAAGCATGATTTGTATGACTATTAGACAGTGCTATTGATGACGCTTTTGCTACAATCATTGCGTTTTCTCGCTGCGGTTATCTCATATGGTCATGCGTGTTCTGCTCGTTGTGTTCGTCTTTTTCTCCGGTTGTGCGGCGGCCGTTCTGCCCGCTCGTTACATGCAAACGACTGAAGATGCTGCTATCTGGGCGCAAATTGGCGACCAGATGGTGACGGTGGGTCACGTTCGTGCCGGGCAGATCCTCTCTGTTATCCCCATTGCCGCAGATTATTATGAGTTTAAATTTGGCTTTGGAACGGGGTTTATTGATAAAGGACACCTGGATGTCGTTCAGGGGCGGCAGAAGGTAGAAGATGGTCTGGGCGATCTCAACAAACCGCTCAGCAACCAGAACCTGATCACCTGGAAAGATACGCCGGTTTATAATGCGCCGGATATCGGCAGCGCCCCGTTTGGCGTGCTGGCGGATAACCTGCGTTATCCCATCATCAGCAAACTGAAAGATCGGCTGAATCAGACCTGGTATCAGATTCGCATCGCCAATCGGCTGGCGTATATCAGCGCCCTGGATGCGCAGGAAGACAGCGGTATTCCGGTGCTGACATACCATCACATCCTGCGCGATGAAGAGAACACCCGCTTTCGCCATACCTCCACGACCACCTCAGTGCGCGCCTTCAGCAACCAGATGACCTGGCTGCGCGATCGCGGCTACAGCACGCTGACGCTGTATCAGCTTGAAGGCTACGTGCGTAATAACATGAACCTGCCCGCACGGGCGGTAGTGATTACTTTTGATGATGGCCTGAAATCAGTAAGCCGTTATGCGTACCCGATACTGAAGCAGTACGGAATGAAGGCGACGGCGTTTATTATTTCATCACGTATTAAGCGCCATCCACAGAAGTGGGATCCAAAATCGCTGCAGTTTATGAGCGTTTCGGAACTCAGCGAAATCCGGGATGTTTTTGATTTCCAGTCACATACCCATTTTTTACATCGGGTGGATGGTCATCGTCGTCCAATTCTGCTCAGTCGCAGCTATCACAATATTTTGTTTGATTTTGAACGCTCGAGGCGATCGCTCACCCAGTTTAATCCGCACGTACTCTATCTCTCATATCCGTTTGGCGGCTACAACGCCATGGCGGTTAAAGCCGCGCACGATGCCGGATTTCATCTGGCGGTGACAACGGTAAAAGGGAAGGTGAAGCCGGGGGATAATCCGTACTTATTGAAACGGCTCTATATCTTAAGAACAGATTCGCTGGAAACGATGTCGCGGCTGGTCAGCAACCAGCCGCAGGGGTGACAGGGTTCAGGCTACCTGAACCGGAATCGCTTTGGCGGTACGTTTCATCTCATTGTCGCCATCAAAATAGGCGACTTTCGGCTGCCAGGTACGCGCTTCTTCGTCAGACATGGTGACGAAGCTGGCAATAATCACAATATCACCGACGTCGGCGCAGTGCGCGGCCGCACCGTTGACGGAAATGATTCTGGAGCCGCGTTCTGCCGCAATCGCATAGGTCGAGAAGCGTTTACCGTTGCTCACGTTCCAGATATCAATGGCTTCATTTTCCAGAATGCCCGCGGCGTCGAGAAAATCCTGATCAATGGCGCAGGAGCCTTCATAGTGCAGATCCGCCTGAGTCACTTTCACGCGGTGGAGTTTGCCCTGCAGCATAGTGCGAATCATAACATCTACCTTTAATCCTCGGGATCTTTCAGGAGGCCAACACAGAGGCAACCCGAATGATTTTGAGTCTGTCTTGTTGTCAACGAAGCCAGCCGAAGCCGGCTTTGAGAAATTCCTCAGGCAGTATTGCCCGATTTTTAACCCCTGTCTACTGGGTTAATGTCACGCTCTGATTGTCGATCAGGCGCGCCTGACCGAGCCATGCCGCTACCAGGATCACCGCACGTTTGCTGGTCTCCGTCAGTTCCAGCAGCGTGTCTGCATCGCGGATCTGAATGTCATCGGCACGAAAGCCTTTTTCATTCAACTCCTGCTCAGCGATGGCAATCATCTCTTGCTGGTCGCGGTTGCCTGCTAATAGTTTCTCAGTTATGCCGTTCATCACTTTATACAGGCCTGGCGCAATCTTGCGCTGCTCTGCGGTCAGATAGCCATTACGGGAGCTGAGGGCTAAACCGTCTTTGGCGCGAATAATCGGTACGCCGACGATTTCAATGTCGTAGCCCATATCGGCAACCATTTTGCGGATCAGCGCCAGCTGCTGGAAATCCTTCTCGCCAAAGCAGGCGATGTCCGGCTGGACCAGATTGAACAGCTTGCTGACAATCGTGGAAACGCCACGGAAGTGGCCAGGACGGCTGGCGCCTTCCAGCATGGTGGAAAGCCCGGGGACGTCAACGTAGGTTTGTCCTTCGATACCCTGAGGATAGATTTGGTCAGGTGCCGGAGCAAAAACCAGATCGACTTTACGCTTGTTTAACTTTTCGCAGTCTTCCTGGAGCGTGCGTGGATAGCGAACCAGATCGTCCGGACGATCAAACTGCATCGGATTAACAAAAATGCTCACGACTACTATGTCAGCACGTGCTTTCGCTTCATCAACCAGCTTCATATGACCATCGTGCAGGTTGCCCATGGTTGGAACCAGCGCGATACGTTTACCTTCCTGACGTAAACGGCGGATATGCTGACGCAGCAGCGGCAGGGTTTCAATAATCAACACAATGTGACTCCTTAATGGAAACTGTGTTCTTCGCCCGGATAAACGCCGGACTCGACTTCGGCAATATACTGCCGCACCGCGGCGCGCATGTCGCCTGCTTCCTGGAGGAAATTTTTGGCAAATTTTGGAATGTGCCCGCCAGTGATGCCAAACGCATCGTGCATCACCAGGATCTGACCGTCGGTCACATTGCCAGCGCCAATGCCGATAACCGGAATGGAGAGCGCCTCTGTGACGCGTTTTGCCAGCTCAACAGGGACACACTCCAGCACCAGCAGCTGCGCGCCCGCAGCCTCCAGCGCCAGCGCATCATCCAGCAGCACCTGGCCCGCGTCGCCGCGCCCCTGAATTTTATAACCCCCGAAGATATTTACCGACTGCGGGGTAAGACCGAGGTGTCCACACACCGGCACTGCGCGTTCGGTCAACATCTTCACGGTATCGACCAGCCATGCGCCGCCTTCAATTTTGACCATATTGGCCCCGGCGCGCATGACGATAGCCGCGTTTTCAAACGCCTGTTCCGGAGTGGCATAGGCCATAAAGGGCAAATCTGAGAGCAACAGACACTGGGGGGCGCCACGGCGTACGGCACGCGTGTGGTAAGCGATATCGTCGACGGTAACAGGCAGCGTGGAGTCATGTCCCTGAATCGTCATGCCCAGCGAGTCGCCTACCAGCATGACGTTGATGCCTTCATCAGCAAACAGTTTGGCGAAGCTGTGGTCGTAGGCGGTAATGGTCGCGAAGCGCTTTTTCTCTTGTTTGCATTTTTGCAGCAGGGAGATGGTGGTCGGTTTCATAACATTTCCTGAGGACGAAAGTCATATTTATCGGCATTCTAACAGTCATATTCAGAGGGGCAATTGATTTAAGAAACCGATTGGCATGTAAGCAGTAAACGCTACAGAAAGGGGCGGGGTTTACCAGTGGGCAGGTTTTTCGGCGGCCAGAAGGGTGAGTTGCTGGCGCAGGCTCAGCCCGTCCGGGAAGTGCAGGTCAGGCGCGATTTCGAACAGCGGCCACAGCATAAAACCGCGATTCTTCATATCGTAGTGTGGCACCGTCAAACGTTCTGTGTGAATCACTTCATCGCCGAACAGCATAATATCCAGATCCAGCGTGCGCGGTCCCCAGCGTTCAGCTTTGCGTTCCCGGCCCTGTTGCAGCTCAATGCGCTGGGTGTGATTGAGCAGCGCGTCCGGCGTAAGCGCGGTTTCCAGCGCGACGGCGGCGTTCAGATAGTCCGGTTGATCCTGCGGACCCAGCGGGGGAGTGCGATAAAAAGAGGAGACGGCAACGATCCGGCTGTCAGGGATTTCGCCGATTGCTTTTACGGCAGCATTGACCTGCTCCAGCGGAGAGGCCAGATTACTGCCGAGTGCAATATACGTGATGGTCACACGCTGCCTTCGCGGCGCGGGGCGCGCTTACGTGGACGGCGGTGGCGGCGACGCGGCGCTGGATCTTCATCCAGCTCGTTCAGCATCCCTTTTTGTTCTGGCGGTGCAGAGACCTGGAACTCGCTCCACCAGTGGGCCAGACGCTGAAGTTCAGCATTGTTTTCCACTTCGGCACGCAGGGCCAGCAGATCGAAAGAGGCGCGGAATTTCGGATGCTCCATCAGCTTCCAGGCGCGTTTGCCCTGGCGACGGGACATGCGCAGCTGTAGCTGCCAGATGTCGCGGGTCAGCGAGGTAAGACGTTTTGGAATAGCCAGCGACTGGCACGCTTCATCCAGAACTTCATTCATTGCCAGCGCGAAGGCGTCGTAATAGGCCAGACCGCTCTCCTGGGCAATTTTTTGCGCCATCTCCAGCAGTGGATACCAGAACATGGCGGCAAACAGGAACGCCGGGTTAACGCGCATATCGTTATGGATGCGGTTATCGGTATTCTTCAGCACCTGAGCAATGATCCGCTCCATGGAGCTGTCGCCGTTTTCGGTGAAGTAGCGGGTGATAGTCGGGAACAGCGGCTGAAACAGGCTGTATTCACGCAGCTTTTTATAGGTTTCATAGCCGTAGCCTGCCTGTAAAAGCTTCAGCGACTCTTCGAACAGACGCGCGGGCGGAATATCATTGAGCAGCGTGGCCAGTCGCGGGATGGGCTCTGCGGTCTCCGGGCTGATGCCCATATTCAGTTTTGCGGCAAAGCGAACCGCACGCAACATGCGAACGGGATCTTCACGGTAACGCGTTTCCGGATTGCCGATCAGACGGATCACGCCATCCTGCAGATCCTGCATTCCGCCAACGTAATCACGTACGGTGAAATCAGCCACGCTGTAATAGAGGCTGTTAATGGTGAAGTCGCGGCGCTGGGCATCTTCTTCGATGGAGCCGAAAATGTTGTCGCGCAGCAGCATCCCGTTCTGTCCGCGTTGGGAAGTGGTGCGATCGCTTTCGCTGCCTTCATGGTGTCCGCGAAAGGTCGCCACTTCGATAATTTCCGGGCCAAACATCACGTGGGCGAGACGGAAACGACGGCCAACCAGACGACAGTTACGGAACAGTTTACGAACCTGATCCGGCGTGGCGCTGGTAGTCACGTCAAAATCTTTGGGTTTTTTGCCAAGCAGAAGGTCGCGTACGCCACCGCCGACCAGATAGGCTTCATAGCCCGCTTTGTTCAGACGATAGAGCACCTTGAGGGCATTTTCACTGATATCTTTGCGGGAAATAGCGTGCTGTTCACGCGGGATTACCGTCATATGTGGACGGGCGACGGCAAGCTCGGCCTCGCTCTCCTCGCGGCTTAGCACCTTGCGGCAAAAATTAGCGACTCGGGTAAAAATAGTGCACCTCGGTAGTGTCAAACAATATTCAGGACAAAAGTTGCTCTATGGCTTTCGCTTTGCAGCAAGGCTGCAGGCTTCTGAATCCCCGGGAACATAGAAAAACGATGTGACCGGGGGAGCAAACGCAGCCAGTACAGCAGCAATGCGAAAGACGACGAGCAAAAATAGCGGCTAATCATAGCTCAGCAGGACGCATTTGAGAATGACGGATTTACACTTGCCGATTCTGGCACCGCCGTCAGCCGCCAGTTCTCCACCGCCATCCTGAGAATTTCATCCACAGGCATATCTTGCCACGGCAAATCGGTACGCTGGCCGAGAAAGCGTAGCGCATCAATCAGTATGGGGCGCGGATCGCCTTGCGGTAACGCAGGCGCATGATTCTGTTTGGAAAGTTTAGCGCCTTGTTCATTGAGCGCCAGTGGCAGATGGATATAACCCGGTGCGTTCCAGCCGAACTGCTGGTAAAGCGAAATTTGCCGGACCGTGGGTTCGATGAGATCCGCACCGCGCACGATCTCGGTGACGCCCTGAAAATGGTCGTCTACCACCACCGCCAGGTTATAGGCAAACAGCCCATCGCGACGGTGAATAATGAAATCCTCCTGTGCGAGCTGCGGGTTCGCCTGGATATTGCCGCGCAGCCGGTCAGTGAATTCAGTCACGGGATGCCGCTGCTTAATACGCACCGCGGCCTGTTCCGGTCCATTATGCCGTTCGCGACAGTGGCCATCATAAATACCGCCGATGCTCTGAATACGCGCACGGGTACAGGTGCAGTAATAGCTCAGACCTCTCTCGTAAAGCCAGGCAAGCGCCTCGCGGTAGGCCTCATGGCGGGCGGATTGCCACAACACGTCGCCATCCCAGTGCAGGCCGTAATGTTCCAGCTGACGCAGGATCGTCTCTGCGGCACCGGGAACTTCACGCGGGGGATCGATATCTTCAATACGGACGCGCCAGGTACCGTTCTGTGCGCGGGCCTGTAAATAGCTGCCAAGCGCGGCAATCAGTGAACCAAAATGCAGTTCGCCGGAGGGAGAGGGGGCGAATCGGCCAATGTAGTGTGAGTGAGTCATCTTTGTAGGAAATGAAAAGGCGGGGAAGTCCCCGCCTGTTGTAACGTTATGAAACGGTGGGGATTAGCCCGCCATCTGTTTTTCGCGAATTTCAGCCAGCGTTTTGCAGTCGATGCACAGATCGGCTGTGGGACGCGCTTCCAGGCGGCGGATGCCAATTTCCACACCGCAGGATTCGCAATAGCCGAAATCTTCGTCTTCAACCTTCTTCAGCGTTTTCTCGATCTTTTTGATCAGTTTGCGCTCACGGTCACGGTTACGCAGTTCGAGGCTGAACTCTTCTTCCTGTGCGGCGCGGTCAACCGGATCGGGGAAGTTTGCTGCTTCGTCCTGCATATGAGTAACGGTGCGATCGACTTCATCCCTAAGTTGATTACGCCATGCTTCAAGAATACGCCTGAAGTGCGACAGCTGGGCTTCGTTCATATACTCTTCGCCCGGTTTCTCCTGGTACGGCTCCACCCCAGCGATGGCGAGAATACTCAGGGACGATGTTTTACGGTTTTGCCCTTCTTGCATGTTGCTTCTCCTTAACACGCACTATCGATCCCCATGTTCGGGGAAAAATCAGGTCGCTATAAATAGCAGAAGCTTTTCCGGATAGCAATTATCTAAACGTAACACTTGACAACCCTGTGAGGAAAAGCGTATTTGCGCACGCGGCCAGAATACTAATTCGCCAGTCGTTACACCACAACTATACTCGTCATACTTCAGGTTGCAGATGCGTTGGCTTTATTACCCGGCCCATCTCTGGGCCTCGCCCCTTCGGGGCCAGCACAAGCGCTGTTCAAAACGACTACGCGTTTTCCTGCAACTCGAATTATGTAGAGTATAAAACAGTGGGTAATGGCTCATTAAGAGTCATTGTTTCGGCAGAAAGTTCCGCTTTATAAGCCAGAATCTCTACCCCCTTTTGCTGTGCTTCAATCAACAATTGCGCGTATTTTGCATCGATATGGCGCGCGGGTGAAAACCGTGTAATGGCAGAATGCAGAACGGCAAAAAATATGACTGCGCGTTTGCCTTCCGCCGCTACGCCCATCAGTTCCCGAAGATGTTTCTGACCTCGTTCAGTGATGGCATCGGGAAAAAAACCTTGTTCATTTTCCGCTAACGTGACCGATTTCACTTCAATATAGCAGTCCGGGCGGGAGTCTGCCTGTAACATAAAATCAATACGGCTGCGTTCGGCGCCGTATTTTACTTCGCTTTTTAATACGCTGTAGCCTGAAAGTTCCGAAATCTGCCCATCCTGAATCGCCTCTTTCGTGAGTCTGTTTGCCCACAATGTATTAACGCAAATGAGCGCGCCAGATTGAGTTTGAGTTAATTCCCATGTGTGCGGATATTTGCGTTCAGTTTTTTCTGAAGTCGAATACCAGACCGTGTCACCAGGTGTTGCACAACCGGTCATCGCTCCCGTATTTGGGCAATGTAATGTTAATTCTCTGCCGTCTGGTGTGATCACATCGGCTAAAAAACGTTTATAGCGCTGAATCAACGTGGCGCGCTGAAGTGGAGGGGTAAATTCCATTGCATATATCCTTAAGAGCCAGGCCCATCAGGCTCTGATTATTCGGCAAGCGTCCAGTGTTGCAACTGCGTGTAATGCGTACGGCCCCGTTTGAATGAAGAGGCGTAGAGCGCAAATTCATTGACCGGAAATGACCAGCAAAAACCCGGTGGTGGGATTGCGACGGCATGGCTGGCGTCACGCAGTAGCGTAATGTGTGGATGAAACGGCTGTGGGCTTTGATAGCAGCCGCTGCGCGCCGCCTGCGACCGTAGCATACTGGCAAGTTGCAGCAGTCCTCGCGGCGGCTGGCGCATCCCCAGCCACACAACGCGCGACCGCAGCCACTGTCCGGCATCGTTAAGCGCGAGCGTAAATCCCGGCTGGCGAATGCGTCCGGCAAGGGTGGATAACGCCTGCTGTTTGTCGGCGCCGATCTCGCCTAAAAATGCCAGCGTCAGATGCAGGTTTTCTGCTGCAACGGGACGCCCGGCTTCTGCGGGGAACTGTTCCGCACGCCAGTGAACAATTTGCTCCCGAACGGCGCCAGGCAATTCAATCGCAAAGAACAGCCTTTTGGACTCAGACATGATGGATACTCGGTAATGAATTAACGCGATGCTACAATGCAGCGCGAAGAATGTTAACCCTCTGGAGCCATTTGTGACGTCGTTGCCTGTTGCCGCCGTATTGCCTGAACTGCTTGCCGCCCTTGGGAGCGCACCGCAGGTGTTGCTGAGTGCTCCAACGGGAGCCGGTAAATCAACCTGGCTACCGCTGCAATTTTTGAGTGCTGTTCAGGGGCGAATTCTCCTGCTGGAGCCGCGTCGCCTGGCGGCGCGCAACGTGGCGCAACGCCTGGCGGAACAGCTGAATGAAAAGCCCGGCGAGACGGTTGGCTACCGGATGCGTGCGCAAAGCTGCGTAGGGCCAAAGACGCGCCTGGAAGTGGTCACCGAAGGGGTGATGACCCGAATGATCCAACGCGATCCGGAGCTGAACGGCGTCGGGCTGGTGATCCTCGATGAATTTCACGAGCGCAGTTTGCAGGCCGACCTGGCGCTGGCGCTGCTGCTGGATGTGCAGCAAGGGCTGCGGGATGACTTAACGCTGCTGATCATGTCCGCAACGCTGGATAACGATCGGCTGCAACAGCGGCTACCCGCAGCGCCGGTGATTATCTCTGAAGGTCGGGCGTTTCCCGTTGAGCGCCGCTACCAGCCGCTGGCGTCACAAATGCGTTTTGATGAAGCCGTCGCGTCTGCAACTGCGGAACTGTTGCGTAATGAGGCCGGTTCGCTGCTGCTGTTTCTGCCCGGCGTCGGGGAGATCCAGCGCGTACAGGAGCAGCTACGTTCGCGCGTTGGCGACGATGTGCTGTTGTGTCCGTTATACGGGGCGTTATCGCTAAATGAGCAGCGCAAAGCGATTCTGCCGCCCCCGGCAGGGATGCGCAAAGTGGTGCTGGCAACCAATATTGCTGAGACCAGCCTGACCATTGAGGGAATTCGTCTGGTGGTGGACTGCGCCCAGGAGCGCGTGGCCCGTTACGATGCCCGCACCGGGCTGACGCGACTGGTCACCCAGCGGGTGAGTCAGGCCTCCATGACCCAGCGAGCGGGACGCGCCGGTCGACTGGAGCCCGGCATCTGTTTGCATCTGCTGGAAAAAGAGCAGGCCGAACGCGCTGCCGCCCAGAGCGACCCTGAGATTTTACAAAGCGATCTTTCAGGGTTGCTGATGGAGTTGTTGCAGTGGGGATGCAGCGACCCGACCCAGCTCACCTGGCTGGATCTGCCCCCGGCGGGGAATTTACAGGCGGCAAAGCGGCTGTTACAGATGCTGGGCGCGCTGGATGGCGAGAGGCTGAGTGCGGCAGGACAGAAAATGGCGGCGCTGGGTAACGACCCGCGTCTGGCCGCAATGCTTATAAGCGCCGGTAATGCTGACGAGGCGGCGACCGCGGCGCAGCTTGCTGCCATCCTCGAAGAACCACCGCGAATGGGAAACAGCGATCTCAGCGTGGCGTTTTCGCGTAATCATCCCGCCTGGCAGCAGCGCAGCCTGCAATTACTGAAGCGTCTTAATGCGCACGGCGGTGACGCTGACGCGACGCTGATTGCGCCGCTTCTCTCACGGGCGTTTGCCGATCGTATCGCACGGCGGCGCGGTCAGGATGGTCGCTACCAGCTGGCAAACGGCATGGGGGCCGCGCTGGAGGCTGACGATGCCCTGGGGCGGCATGAGTGGCTGATAGCCCCTCTGTTGTTGCAGGGCAGCGTGTCGCCGGATGCGCGTATTCTGCTGGCCTTACCGCTGGACATTGAC
Source organism: Citrobacter amalonaticus (assembly GCF_002918555.1). Taxonomy (GTDB): domain Bacteria; phylum Pseudomonadota; class Gammaproteobacteria; order Enterobacterales; family Enterobacteriaceae; genus Citrobacter_C; species Citrobacter_C amalonaticus_A. The sequence continues at coordinate 61,881 of NZ_PQMB01000004.1, read as the reverse complement.
GTGCTGGTTCAACGCTGTCCTGAGCTGCTGGCGCAGTCGGATACTGTCGAGTGGGATGACGCGCAGGGCACGCTGAAAGCATGGCGCAGAATGCGGATTGGGCAACTTACGGTAAAAGTACAGCCGCTGGCGAAGCCTTCTGAAGAGGAGCTGCATCAGGCGATGCTTAACGGGATCCGCGACAAGGGGTTAACTGTCCTCAGCTGGACTACAGAAGCGGAGCAACTGCGTTTACGGTTGCAGTGTGCAGCAAAATGGCTGCCGGAGTATGACTGGCCCGCCGTGGATGAGGCGACATTACTGGCGACGCTGGAGCGGTGGCTGCTGCCGCATATGGCTGGCGTTCACTCACTGCGTGGTCTGAAATCCCTTGATGTTCATCAGGCGCTGCGTGGGTTACTGGACTATCCCATGCATCAACGTCTGGAGACTTCGCTGCCCACACATTACACTGTGCCGACGGGAAGCCGGATAGCCATTCGCTATCATGAGGATAACTCCCCCGTTCTGGCGGTCAGAATGCAGGAGATGTTTGGTGAGGCGGTCACGCCAGCCATCGCGCAGGGGCGCGTGCCGCTGGTGCTGGAACTGCTGTCGCCCGCGCAGCGACCGTTACAGATTACACGTGATTTGAGCGCCTTCTGGCAGGGGGCGTATAAGGAAGTGCAAAAAGAGATGAAGGGGCGCTACCCCAAACATGTCTGGCCAGACGATCCGGCGAATACCGCGCCGACGCGGCGCACCAAAAAGTATTCGTAGTGGTCCTGATTTGCCTGATGGCGCGAAGCGCTAAGGTCTGCGGGACATGCCGGTGGGATAAGGTGTTTTCGCCGCCATCCGGCAAAAAAGCCCCATAATTGAGAGATTTCTTCTTCTGTTGTCTGACGGAAGAACAGAGAATCAGGCCGTTGCGCCTGAACGTTGCGGAGAAAAAGCATGGCCGGGAATGATCGCGAGCCAATTGGACGCAAAGGGAAACCCTCGCGTCCGGTGAAACAAAAGGTGAGTCGTCGTCAGCTCAGAGATGAAGAGTACGACGACGATTATGATGATGACGATGAGGATGAAGAACCGATGCCGCGTAAAGGTAAAGGCAAAGGGCGTAAGCCTCGTGGTAAGCGCGGCTGGTTCTGGCTGCTGGTAAAACTGTCGATCGTTTTTTTGGTGCTGATTGCCATTTACGGCGTCTATCTGGATCAAAAAATCCGCAGTCGCATTGATGGTAAAGTCTGGCAGCTGCCTGCGGCCGTGTATGGCCGGATGGTGAATCTTGAGCCAGATATGTCCGTCAGCAAAAACGAAATGGTGAAACTGCTGGAAGCGACGCAGTATCGCCAGGTGACGAAGATGACGCGGCCCGGCGAGTTTACCGTGCAGGCGAACAGCATCGAGATGATCCGCCGTCCGTTTGATTTCCCGGATAGCAAAGAAGGACAGGTGCGCGCACGTCTCACTTTTGACGGCGGTCATCTGGAAACCATCGTCAACATGGATAATAACCGCCAGTTCGGTTTCTTCCGTCTCGATCCGCGTCTGATCACCATGCTTTCATCGCCTAACGGGGAGCAGCGCCTGTTTGTGCCGCGCAGCGGCTTCCCGGATCTGCTGGTGGACACGCTGCTGGCGACCGAAGACCGTCACTTCTATGAGCATGATGGTATCAGCCTGTACTCCATCGGGCGTGCGGTGCTGGCAAACCTGACCGCGGGTCGGACGGTGCAGGGGGCAAGTACCCTGACGCAACAGCTGGTGAAAAACCTGTTCCTCTCCAGCGAGCGCTCCTACTGGCGTAAAGCGAACGAAGCCTACATGGCGCTGATCATGGATGCGCGTTACAGCAAAGATCGGATCCTTGAGCTGTACATGAACGAAGTCTATCTCGGTCAGAGCGGCGACAATGAAATCCGCGGTTTTCCGCTGGCGAGTCTGTACTACTTTGGTCGTCCGGTGGAAGAGCTGAGCCTCGATCAGCAGGCGCTGCTGGTGGGGATGGTGAAAGGGGCGTCAATCTATAACCCGTGGCGGAACCCGAAACTGGCGCTGGAGCGACGCAATCTGGTGCTGCGTCTGCTGCAACAGCAGCAGGTTATCGACCAGGAGCTGTATGACATGCTGAGCGCGCGTCCGCTGGGCGTGCAGCCGCGCGGTGGGGTGATCTCGCCACAGCCCGCCTTCATGCAGATGGTACGTCAGGAGCTACAGGCGAAGCTGGGCGATAAAGTGAAAGATCTCTCCGGCGTGAAGATCTTCACCACCTTCGATTCTGTAGCGCAGGATGCGGCGGAAAAAGCGGCCGTTGAGGGAATTCCGGTACTGAAGAAACAGCGCAAGCTGAGCGATCTTGAAACCGCGATTGTGGTGGTTGACCGCTTTAGCGGCGAAGTGCGGGCGATGGTTGGTGGGGCGGAGCCGCAGTTTGCCGGTTACAACCGGGCAATGCAGGCGCGTCGTTCGATTGGTTCTCTGGCAAAACCGGCTACCTATCTGACGGCGTTGAGCCAGCCGAAGCTTTATCGTCTGAATACCTGGATTGCCGATGCGCCGATTGCGCTGCGTCAGCCAAACGGCCAGGTATGGTCGCCGCAGAACGACGACCGCCGCTACAGCGAGAGCGGTAAGGTTATGCTGGTGGACGCCCTGACGCGTTCGATGAACGTGCCGACGGTCAATCTGGGGATTGCGCTGGGCTTGCCTGCGGTGACGGATACCTGGATAAAACTGGGGGTACCGAAAGATCAGCTGCATCCGGTTCCGGCAATGCTGCTGGGGGCGCTGAACCTGACGCCGATTGAAGTTGCGCAGGCCTTCCAGACCATTGCCAGCGGCGGTAATCGTGCGCCGCTTTCTGCGCTGCGCTCGGTGATTGCGGAAGATGGTTCCGTGCTGTACCAGAGCTTCCCGCAGGCTGAACGTGCCGTTCCGGCACAGGCGGCATATATGACGCTGTGGACGATGCAGCAGGTGGTGCAGCGCGGTACGGGTCGCCAGCTGGGCGCGAAGTATCCGGGTCTGCATCTGGCGGGGAAAACCGGGACGACAAACAACAATGTGGATACCTGGTTTGCCGGTATCGACGGCAGCCAGGTCACTATCACCTGGGTAGGGCGCGACAACAACCAGCCGACTAAACTGTATGGCGCGAGCGGGGCGATGTCGATTTATCAGCGTTATCTGGCGAATCAGACGCCGACGCCGCTGACCCTCACGCCACCGGAAGACATTGTTGATATGGGCGTAGATTACGACGGCAACTTTGTGTGCAGCGGTGGAACGCGTACGCTGCCGGTCTGGACCGCCGATCCAGATTCGCTCTGCCAGCAGGGTGAAATGATGCAACAGCCGCAGCCGACCGGGAATCCGTTCGATCAGTCTTCTCAGCAGCAGCCGCAACAGCAGCCAGCGCAAGAGGAGAAGAAGGACGGCGACGGCGTTGCCGGTTGGATTAAAGACATGTTTGGCAGTAACTAATTGCCCACAGTGTAAAAACCCGCTTCGGCGGGTTTTTTGTCACCCCTAAACCACCTCCTGGGGAGGTGGTGATTGTTCCTGTAGGGCTATAGCCCGAAGAAAACCGATGCGGAAATGTTTCACCTTATACCCGGATAATTCAGAGAAGCAGTGCGGTTATTCTCGGTAATGCAATCAGAAACAATACTAAAGAATGGGGAATAAATGTTTTTAGCCCCCTTTTAGGGTGCCGGGTCAAAGCCACCTTCTAAGAAGGTGGACTCTTTACTGTGCTGGTGGCAGCGTAATGTGGTAAGCACAAAATCCTTAATCAGCTCCATCTCTCAGGCGTAATATCCTTTGTTTTATAAGGAGATAAAATAATGGCAATACCCGCGTATTTATGGCTGAAAGATGATGGCGGTGCAGATATCAAAGGCTCCGTTGATATACGAGATAGAGAGGGAAGCATTGAGGTTTTATCGTTTGGTCACGGACTTCACATTCCTACGGATAGCAACACAGGAAAGCTTACTGGCACGCGAATGCACTCCCCCCTTACCATAGAGAAAGAGTTTGACTCATCTTCTCCCTATCTCTACCGCGCTGTTGCTACCGGTCAAACGCTCAAGTCAGCTGAAATTAAGTGGTACAAAATCAACGATGCAGGCCAGGAAGTTGAGTACTTCAACATGTTCCTTGAGAACGTGAAGATCGTTGGTATCACGCCGGTGATGCATAACGTTAAAAACCCCTCAATGGAAAAGCATAATCATCTGGAGGCGATAGAGCTACGTTACGAAAAAATCACCTGGAAACACTGTGATGGCAATATCCAATATACTGATGGCTGGAATATCAGGGTAACTGCATGATCATTGCCCGGTACGCGTTGAACGGACTCCCCTCATCGATACTCACCGTTCTGGGTGTTGGAAACTTCCCTGCGTTTTCTGGTCAGCTGTACGGGCGCAATAACGTGACGATGGCTGGAAGAAAAAATATTGGCCCCATACCTCCCGGGCGTTACTTCATCGTTGGTCGCCAAAGCGGCGGCAGGCTTGGCACTATAACGGATTTTGGGCTCAAAAATTTCTACGGTACTGACCGTTCAATGTGGTTCGCACTGTATAAAGAAGACTGGCAGATCGATGATAGTGTGTTTATTGATGGAGTTAAGCGGGGTAGTTTTCGCCTCCACCCGGTTGGGCCTCGCGGACTCAGCGAGGGTTGTATTACTCTGTTGCACCTCAGTGATTTTGATTATCTGCGGGAGGCATTAGTGAAAACGACGATGATCCCAGTGCCCTGCACCAGTTTTAAAGCGTATGGAACAATTACGGTCACATGAGGAAGCTGATAGCGATATTCATGAGCGGCCTCGCCGGGCTGGTGGCGTTTGTGTCAATCTCCGCCGTCTGGTTTTACAATGCGCCGCTGCTGTGGATTTATGCGATAAGTAACGCGCTGGCGCTTCGTGGCGACGAGAACACACTTGACCTGCTGCTGATATCGGGTTGGCTGGTGGCGTTGCTCCCTGCGCTGCTGGCGTTCATCTACGTGTATCGGCTATTGAAGTAATAGCGACTTGAGAAGCCCTGCTGAGCGGGGCTAATGAGATGGTCACCCCACCCTGTGAGCGGTACGCTGGCGGAGTGTTCTATTTTAGAGGGAACCATCAGATAATTGATGACATGAACGGCATATCGGCCTGCTGATGAACCTGACATAAAAAATGGCTCCTGGAAGCCGACGGGTTTTTAAGGTTCGGCAGGTGCGGAACTCATCGTGGCGCGGGCATAACTGCTCACCAGACGCCGAATAGATTTACGCAAGCCCATCATAAATCAAAATCTGTGTTGCAAAAACGGGGGTGACCATAGATTTTTATGCGCTAACATTCCAGAATAAATTATTAACCCTTTCTTTTCATCTGGTTGTTTCTTAACCCCTTAGTTTTTGTAGGGGCGCGTACTACTTGCTATCGCGCCAATCTTTCGCCTATTATGCTGCCGTCATAATAATAATTCTCGTTTACGTTATCATTCACTTTACATCAGAGATATACCAATGGCGCGTCTTAAAACTGCTCAGCCAAATCACTCGCTGCGTAAAATCGCAGTTGTAGTAGCCACAGCGGTTAGCGGCATGTCTGTCTATGCACAGGCGGCGGTTGAACCGAAAAAAGAAGAAACCATTACCGTCACCGCCGCGCCTGCTCCGCAAGAGAGTGCCTGGGGACCCGCGGCAACCATCGCGGCCAGACAATCTGCCACGGCGACAAAAACAGATACCCCCATTCAAAAGGTGCCGCAGTCCATCTCTGTTGTAACCGCAGAAGAAATGGCCTTACACCAGCCTAAATCGGTGAAAGAGGCGCTCAGCTATACCCCTGGCGTGGCGGTGGGGACCCGTGGCGCCTCCAATACCTATGATTACCTGATTATCCGCGGATTTGCCGCTGACGGCCAAAGCCAGAATAACTATCTGAACGGCCTGAAGATGCAGGGCAACTTCTACAACGACGCGGTGATCGACCCTTATATGCTGGAGCGTGCGGAAGTCATGCGCGGTCCGGTTTCTGTTCTTTACGGAAAGAGTAACCCAGGCGGCTTGTTGAATATGGTCAGCAAGCGTCCAGGCACGGAACCGCTGAAAGAAGTTCAGTTCAAAATGGGCACTGACAGCCTGTTCCAGACCGGTTTTGATTTCAGCGATGCGCTGGATGATGACGGCGTTTACTCTTATCGCTTAACCGGCCTGGCGCGCTCAGCCAATGCGCAGCAGCAGGGTGCGGAAGAACAGCGTTATGCCATCGCACCGTCTTTCTCCTGGCGTCCGGATGATAAGACCAACTTTACCTTCCTTTCTTACTTCCAGAACGAGCCTGAAACGGGCTACTACGGCTGGCTGCCAAAAGAGGGGACGGTGTCTAAGCTGCCGAACGGTAAGCGTCTCCCGACTGATTTCAACGAAGGCGCGAACAACAATACCTCCTCTCGTAACGAGAAAATGGTGGGCTACAGCTTCGACCATGAATTTAACGACACCTTTACCGTGCGGCAGAACCTGCGTTACGCGCAAAACAAGGTTTCACAGAACAGCGTGTATGGCTACGGCATGTGCTCCGATCCGCTCTATTCGGGCAATCCTGCCTCCAGTCCTTGCGCCAGCGTTCCGCAGTCGCAGTGGGGACATACGCTGACGCGTCAGTATGTGATTGATAATGAGAAATTACAGAACTTCTCTGTCGATACTCAGCTGCAAAGCAAGTTTGCTACCGGTTCTTTAGATCACACGCTGCTGACTGGCGTTGACTATATGCGTATGCGTAACGATATCGACTCCTGGTTTGGTTATGCGGGGTCAGTTGCGCCGTCCGATATCTATAACCTCGATCGCGGCGACTTTGATTTCGGTTCACATCCTGGACCTTCTGGCGCGTATCAGGTGCTGAACAAACAGCAGCAGACTGGCCTGTATGTGCAGGATCAAATGCAGTGGGATAAGGTGCTGGTGACGCTGGGCGGCCGTTACGACTGGGCCAAACAGGACTCTCTGAACCGCGTTTCTGGCGTGCCGGATTCCCGTGATGATAACCAGTTCACCTGGCGTGGTGGCGTTAACTACCTGTTTGATAACGGCGTAACGCCTTATTTCAGCTACAGTGAATCGTTTGAACCGACTTCACAGGTAGGCGCAAGCGGTAATATTTTCGCCCCTTCTAAAGGGAAACAGTACGAAGCTGGCGTAAAATACGTCCCGAGCGATCGTCCCATTGTGGTTACCGGTGCGGTCTATCAGCTGACCAAAACCAACAACCTGATGGCCGATCCGGCCGGTTCGTTCTTCTCGGTTGAAGGCGGTGAGATCCGTTCACGCGGTGTGGAAATCGAGGCGAAAGCGGCGCTGTCTGCAAGCGTCAACGTGGTGGGGTCTTATACCTACACCGATGCGCAATACACCACCGACACCAACAACAAAGGCAACACGCCTGCTCAGATGCCAAAACACATGGCATCACTGTGGGGTGATTACACCCTCTTTGATGGCGCGCTTTCCGGACTGACGTTGGGTACCGGGGTTCGTTACACGGGCTCCAGCTATGGCGATCCGGCAAACTCCTTCAAAGTGGGGAGCTATACGCTGGTGGATGCGTTGGTACGCTACGATCTGGCTCGCGTCGGTATGGCGGGTTCCAACGTGGCGCTGCATGTGAACAACCTGTTTGATCGTGAATACGTCGCCAGCTGCTTTAACACCTATGGCTGCTTCTGGGGCGCGGAGCGTCAGGTTGTTGCTACAGCAACTTTCCGTTTCTAATTTCTTTTTGGGCACGCTTTGCGTGCCCGTTTTACAAGTTGGCTGTTATGCAGGAACACGTGAATCATTCCGATACCACTTTTGCACTGCACAATGTCTCTTTTCGTGTGCCTGGGCGCACGCTGTTGCATCCTCTCTCGTTAACCTTTCCTGCGGGTAAAGTCACCGGTTTAATCGGTCACAACGGTTCCGGTAAATCCACATTGCTGAAAATGTTGGGACGCCATCAACCGCCGTCAGAAGGGGATATTCTGCTCGACTCTCAGCCGCTGGACAGCTGGAACAGCAAGGCGTTTGCCCGTAAGGTCGCTTATCTGCCGCAGCAGTTGCCGCAGGCAGAAGGGATGACGGTGCGCGAACTGGTAGCGATAGGTCGCTATCCCTGGCACGGTGCACTTGGGCGCTTTGGCGTGGCGGACAGAGAGAAAGTGGAAGAGGCCATTTCGCTTGTGGGCCTGAAGCCGCTGGCGCATCGTCTGGTGGACAGTCTCTCCGGGGGTGAACGTCAGCGAGCGTGGATTGCCATGCTGGTGGCGCAGGATAGCCGCTGTCTGCTGCTGGATGAACCGACTTCGGCGCTGGATATTGCCCATCAGGTTGACGTGCTGGCGCTGGTACATCGTCTCAGTCAACAGCGCGGATTAACGGTAGTCGCCGTGCTGCATGATATCAATATGGCAGCCCGCTACTGCGATTACTTAGTCGCGCTGCGCGGAGGGGAAATGATTGCTGAGGGAACGCCAGCCGAACTGATGCGTGCTGAAACCCTGGCGCTGATTTACGGCATCCCAATGGGGATTTTGCCTCATCCGGCCGGTGCCGCACCCGTGAGCTTTGTCTGGTAATGAGTGAGTTACAACATATTACTCGTCGTCGTTTATTAACGGCGATGGCGCTTTCTCCGCTGCTCTGGCAAATGGGGCAGGCGCGTGCGGCGTCCGTCGATCCGCAGCGTATCGTGGCGCTGGAGTGGCTGCCGGTTGAGCTGCTTCTGGCGCTTGGGATCACACCGTACGGCGTGGCGGATATTCCCAATTACCGACTGTGGGTTAACGAGCCGCCGTTGCCGGATTCGGTGATTGATGTCGGACTGCGTACAGAACCCAATCTGGAACTGCTGACCGAAATGAAGCCCTCGTTTATGGTCTGGTCGGCAGGCTATGGCCCTGCTCCTGAAAAACTGGCGCGCATTGCGCCTGGGTGCGGGTTCAACTTCAGTGACGGCAAGCGGCCGCTGGCGGTGGCGCGTAAGTCGCTCGTAGAGATGTCGCAGATACTGAACCTTGAACCCGCGGCAAGACGTCATCTGGCGGAGTATGACCGCTTTATCGAAAGCATGAAGCCACGCTTTGTGCAGCGTGGGGAGCGTCCTCTGCTGCTGATGACTCTGCTCGATCCGCGCCATATGCTGATCTTTGGTCCAAACTGCCTGTTCCAGGAGGTGCTGGATGAGTACGGCATTCGCAATGCCTGGCAGGGGGAAACCAACTTCTGGGGCAGCACCGTGGTGGGAATCGACAGGCTGGCGGTCTACAAAGATGCCGACGTGCTCTGCTTTGATCACGGTAATCACCATGAGATGGAAGCGCTGATGGCGACGCCGTTATGGCAGGCGATGCCATTTGTGCGTGCCGGACGTTTCCAGCGCGTGCCTGCCGTCTGGTTCTACGGCGCGACGCTGTCGACCATGCACTTTGTACGCATTCTGGATAATGCGCTGGGAGGCCGGACGTGAGTAAACGTATTGCGCTGTTCCCGATGCTTTTGCTGGCGATTCTGTTTGTGGTTGCCGCCTGGCTGACCTGGGTGAACTTCTCCATTGCCCTGCCGCGCAGTCAGTGGCAGCAGGCGCTCTGGTCGCCGGATATTGATATTATCGAGCAGATGATTTTCCACTACAGCCTGCTCCCGCGCCTGGCGATCTCCCTGCTGGTCGGTGCCGGACTGGGGCTGGTGGGCGTGCTGTTTCAACAGGTGCTGCGTAACCCGCTGGCGGAGCCGACAACGCTTGGCGTGGCGACCGGGGCGCAGCTGGGGATTACGGTCACCACGCTGTGGGCGATTCCCGGCGCACTGGCGGCGCAATCTGCCGCCCTGGCGGGAGCCTGCATTGTTGGGGCGCTGGTGTTTGGTGTCGCCTGGGGCAAACGGCTCTCGCCGGTTACGCTGATCCTGGCGGGGCTGGTGGTTAGCCTTTACTGTGGGGCGATCAACCAACTGATGGTCATCTTCCACCACGATCAGTTGCAAAGTATGTTCCTGTGGAGCACCGGGACGCTGACCCAGACCGACTGGAGCGGCGTACAGCGGCTGTGGCCGCAGCTGCTGGGCGGGGTGATACTCACGCTGCTGCTGTTGCGCCCGTTGACCTTAATGGGGCTGGACGACGGCGTTGCGCGCAATCTCGGTCTGGCGCTGTCGATGGCGCGCCTGGCAGCGCTGTCGCTGGCGATTGTTCTCAGCGCGTTGCTGGTTAACGCGGTAGGGATTATTGGCTTTATCGGACTGTTTGCGCCGCTGCTGGCGAAGATGCTCGGTGCGCGACGGCTGCTGGCGCGTCTGATGCTGGCCCCGCTGATTGGTGCGCTGATCCTCTGGCTTTCCGATCAAATTATTCTCTGGCTGACCCGCGTCTGGACAGAGGTTTCCACGGGGTCCGTCACGGCCCTGATTGGCGCACCGCTATTGCTGTGGCTACTGCCGCGTCTGCGCAGCATAAGCGCGCCGGATATGAACGTCAGCGATCGCGTAGCGGCAGAACGTCAGCATGTGCTGAGATTTGCGCTGGCTGGCGGAGTATTACTGTTGCTCGGCGCGTTTGTGGCGCTCTCTTTTGGCCGTGACGCGCATGGCTGGACGTGGGCAAGCGGAGCGTTGCTGGACGATCTGATGCCCTGGCGCTGGCCGCGCATTCTGGCGGCGATGATTGCCGGTGTGATGCTGGCCGTAGCGGGCTGTATTATTCAGCGTCTGACCGGAAACCCGATGGCAAGTCCGGAAGTGCTGGGCATCAGCTCCGGTGCGGCGTTTGGCGTGGTATTGATGCTGTTCCTGGTGCCGGGAAACGCCTTTGGCTGGCTGCTGCCTGCCGGGAGCCTCGGCGCGGCGGTCACGCTGCTGATCATCATGGTTGCTGCCGGGCGTGGCGGATTCTCTCCGCATCGGATGCTGCTGGCCGGGATGGCGCTCAGTACCGCATTTACCATGCTGCTGATGATGCTACAGGCGAGCGGCGATCCGCGGATGGCGCAGATCCTGACCTGGATTTCAGGTTCAACCTATAACGCCTCCGGTGAGCAGGTTTTACGTACCGGGATCGTCATGGCGATCCTGCTGGCAATCACGCCGCTGTGTCGCCGCTGGTTGACGATTTTACCGCTAGGCGGCAATACCGCGAGAGCGGTCGGGATAGCGCTGACGCCGTCACGTATTGGTCTGCTGCTGCTGGCCGCCTGTCTGACGGCGACGGCCACGATGACCATCGGGCCGCTGAGCTTCGTAGGTCTGATGGCGCCGCACATCGCGCGCATGTCAGGTTTTCGTCGGACGATGCCGCATATCGTGATGTCGGCGTTGGCTGGGGGATTGCTGCTGGTCTTTGCCGACTGGTGCGGCAGAATGGTGCTGTTCCCGTATCAGATCCCGGCGGGGCTACTCTCGACGTTTATCGGCGCGCCGTATTTTATCTATCTGTTGAGAAAGCAGAGTCGTTAATTTTGTCGGATGGCGGTAAGTGTCTTACCCGGCCTGTGGCTCAACTGCAGGCCGGGTAAGCGTAAACGTCACCCGGCCTGTCACTTACAGCTTCGCAAACACCCGGCGCGCGGCGTCGATGGTGTTATTGATATCTTCCGTGCTGTGCGCCACGGACATAAAGCCCGCTTCAAAAGCCGAAGGCGCCAGGTAGACCCCTTCGTCCAGCATCATGTGGAAGAAACGCTTAAAGCGCTCTACGTCGCAGGCCATCACATCCTGGTAGCAGTTCACGGATTTGGCATCGGTGAAGAAGATCCCGAACATTCCACCAACGTGGTTTACCACCAGCGGAATATGGGCTTCCTGTGCGGCTTCCAGCAGGCCTTCCGCCAGGCGTGTTGTCAGTTCGTTCAGCGCTTCGTGAATTCCCGGCTGGGCGACTTCGGTCAGACAGGCGAAACCCGCCGCCATCGCGATCGGGTTGCCGGAAAGCGTTCCCGCCTGGTAAACCGGACCGGTTGGCGCCAGCGCATCCATCACATCGCGACGACCGCCAAAAGCCCCCACCGGCATACCGCCACCAATGATTTTGCCCAGACAGGTGAGATCCGGCACCACGCCGTAGTAATCCTGCGCGCCAGCCAGCGCCACGCGGAAACCGGTCATGACTTCATCGATAATCAGCAGCGCGCCGAACTCGTCGCACAACGCACGCAGGCCAGGCAGGAATTCCGGCAGCGGCGGGATACAGTTCATGTTGCCAGCGACGGGTTCTACGATGATGCAGGCGATGTCCTGCGGATACTGTTCGAACGCGGCGCGGACGGAGGCCAGATCGTTATAGGTGCAGGTCAGGGTATGTCTGGCAAAATCAGCCGGTACCCCTGGTGAGTTCGGCTGGCCCAGCGTCAGCGCGCCGGAACCTGCTTTGACCAACAGGCAGTCGGCGTGACCGTGGTAGCAGCCTTCAAATTTGATGATCTTATCGCGAGCGGTAAAACCGCGCGCCAGACGGATGGCGCTCATGGTCGCTTCCGTACCGGAATTCACCATCCGCACCATGTCCATGGTCGGCACCAGTTCGGTGACCAGTTCCGCCATTTTCACTTCCATCTCGGTGGGTGCGCCAAAGCTTAAGCCCCGCTCTGCCGCTTCGATTACCGCGTTACGGATCGCCGGATGGTTGTGGCCCAGCACCATAGGTCCCCAGGAGCCGACGTAATCGATATAGGCTTTGCCATCGACATCATACAGATACGCGCCGTCCGCTTTTTCAATAAACAGCGGAGTTCCACCCACGCCAGTAAAGGCGCGAACAGGGGAGTTAACGCCGCCGGGGATTAGCTCACGTGCTGCGCTGTAGAGATTTTCAGACTTACTCATGGATGGGTTCCTGGTTCGTAGAAAAAGTGAATGCCCGCTATTCTAAGTAAAGTTATCTGCATTTGAAACAATACGATTTGCAGGGGATTTTCGCAAAAGAGGCGAGTAGAATGCCGTTTCCGTATTTGTATTACCAATTAATAATCATCTGATGAAGACAGAAACCCCCTCTTTTGAAGCACAGCAAATGGTGCGTTTACGGCACAGGGATCAGATCCGCCGACTGCTCGAACGGGATAAAACGCCGCTGGCGATCCTGTTGATGGCCGCGGTGGTGGGCACAGTGACCGGACTGGTTGGCGTAGCGTTCGAAAAAGCGGTCTCCTGGGTACAAAATATGCGCATCGGCACCCTGGTTCATGTTGTCGATCACCCGTTTTTACTCTGGCCGCTGGCCTTCATCCTTTCGGCCGGGCTTGCAATGGTGGGGTATTTCCTGGTACGCAAATTTGCTCCGGAGGCGGGCGGTTCAGGGATCCCGGAGATTGAAGGGGCGCTGGAGGAACTCCGTCCCGTGCGCTGGTGGCGCGTGCTGCCGGTCAAATTTGTCGGTGGGATGGGGACGCTCGGCGCGGGAATGGTGCTGGGACGGGAAGGACCTACCGTACAGATTGGCGGCAATATAGGCCGTATGGTGCTGGATGTCTTTCGTATGCGCAGCGCAGAAGCGCGCCATACGCTGCTGGCAACCGGTGCGGCGGCAGGTCTCTGTGCGGCGTTCAATGCGCCGCTGGCGGGCATTTTGTTTATTATTGAAGAGATGCGCCCGCAGTTTCGCTACAACCTTATTTCGATCAAAGCGGTGTTCACCGGCGTGATCATGTCGAGCATTGTGTTCCGCATTTTTAATGGCGAAGCGCCGATTATTGAGGTGGGTAAACTCTCCAGTGCGCCAGTAAACACTCTGTGGCTGTACCTGATTCTGGGGATGATTTTTGGCTGTGTCGGCCCGCTATTTAATAAAATGGTGATCCAAACCCAGGACATGTTCCAGCGCTTTCATGGCGGTGAAATTAAAAAATGGGTGCTGATGGGCGGGGTGATCGGCGGGCTGTGCGGGATCCTTGGTTTTATCGAGCCGGAAGCGGCAGGCGGTGGGTTTAACCTGATCCCTGTCGCAGCGGCCGGAAATTTCAGCGTTGGGCTACTGTTATTTATTTTTATCGCCAGGGTCATTACCACGCTACTGTGCTTCTCTTCCGGCGCGCCGGGAGGGATATTCGCCCCTATGCTGGCGCTGGGGACGTTACTGGGGACCGCATTTGGTACGGCTGCGGCGCTGTTTTTTCCGCAGTATCATCTGGAGGCCGGTACCTTTGCCATTGCCGGAATGGGGGCACTGTTAGCCGCGTCGGTTCGTGCGCCGTTAACCGGAATAGTGCTGGTGCTGGAGATGACAGATAACTATCAGCTCATTTTGCCAATGATTATTACCTGCCTGGGCGCAACACTATTGGCACAATTCCTGGGCGGAAAACCGCTATACTCCACTATCCTCGCGCGCACCCTGGCGAAGCAGGACGCTGAGCAGGCAGCTAAAAGCCAGGCGGCTACCGCTGGCGAGAATACTTGAACGAATTACCAGGGTATTAGATAATGTCGCCAATATTGGGCTGGATTTTGCCCAATTGCCGGTGTCGTTTGGAGCAAAAATATGAGTGATGACGTAGCACTGCCACTGCAATTTACTGAAGCAGCAGCCAATAAAGTAAAAAGCCTGATCGCTGATGAAGATAACCCGAACCTGAAATTACGCGTGTATATCACCGGCGGTGGTTGCAGCGGTTTCCAGTATGGTTTTACCTTTGATGACCAGGTCAACGAAGGTGATATGACCATTGAGAAGCAGGGTGTGGGTCTGGTCGTTGACCCGATGAGCCTGCAATATCTGGTGGGCGGTTCTGTAGACTATACCGAAGGGCTGGAAGGTTCCCGCTTTGTCGTGACCAACCCGAACGCAAAAAGCACCTGTGGGTGTGGTTCTTCCTTTAGCATCTGATTGCTGTCTGTCATGCCGGATAGCGGCATAAATGCCTTATCCGGCCTACGCACTGCAGCCTGATAAACGTAGCGCTATCAGGCAATCAACGTCCGTTTTCATCCAGGGCAAACGTTGGCAGCTTCAGATGCCAGCGGATCGCCGCGAGTCGAATGGCTAACGTTACGACCATCCCCATCATGCTTGCTGTCTCCAGGGGGACGGAGAAGGTATAAAACGCCGTGGCGTGCGCAATCCCGCCGATAATACAGGCTGTTGCGTAAATTTCGGTACGCAGGATCATCGGTACTTCACGTGCCAGGACGTCGCGGATAATCCCGCCGCCGACGCCGGTAATCACTCCCATACAGATAGCCACCAGCGGGCCGGTACCGGCAATGAACGCCTTATTCACGCCAATCCCAACGAATACTGCCAGACCCACGGCATCCAGGACCGGCAGCATCCATTTTGGCAGCCGTCGGGGCTGACGAACGAGCAGGATTGTCAGCATACTGGTGACCATGGCGACCACCAGATCGGTGGGGTCTTTTACCCAGAAAACCGGCCCATTATCCAGCGCCATATCGCGGATAGTCCCGCCGCCAACGGCGGTGACCACGCCCAATACCAGCACGCCAAATGGGTCCATACGCAGTTTTCCGGCCAGCAATACGCCAGAGATAGCAAATACAGCTGTGCCTACAATATCCAGCCAATAGACGAGCATCGTCGAATCCCCACTCTTCAGGCTGCCTCTTTGTTGGCTGCGTTAATACTCGTCATACTTCAGGTTGCCGGGCGTTGGCTTTGTTAGTCAGTCCCTTCCCGCAACCCGAATTATTCAGAGTATTGAAAAACCAGCCGCATAGTTATCTATGCTCCTGGTGCTTTCCTCGCCTGCCGCCTCGATGCATCATGAATGATGTTGTGTATCATTTATAGGTGAAAGCGCATTACAGAGTTGTTTTGCGGCGAGGATAATACGCGGGCTCGCGCGTTCAAACCAGTCACTGTTGAGTGGAATAACCGGAATTTTTAACTGATTTCCCCAGTATTGTTTGATTTTGAGAATTTCGTCCGAATTCCCTGCGACGACGATCGCCTGAGGATCTCTTGCCAGCACCTGTTCCCGGCTCACCTGTGGCCAGGGAACCCGACTTCCAACAAAGATGTTTTCCCCGCCACACAATTCAATGACTTGGTTTTGAAGGGAGCCTTTTCCGCTGGTAAAGGGGGGATTGATGCCAAACTGGAGAAACACGCGCTTTTTGGGTTGCTCTGCATAGCGGGATTTTAGCTGAGAATACTCATCCAGTAGGGTTTGTGCGGCCTGTTTTGCTTTTTCCGGCTCGGGACTCCAGGCTGCGAGCTGGCGCAGCGTATCGGCGATTTGCTCAATGGTAACGGCATCGACCCACATCACTTTAATGCCCAGCGAAGAGAGCTGATTGACCTGTCGTTCAGCGTTGCCACCGCGCCAGGCAATCACCAGATCCGGTTTCAGTGCCACAATGCGTTCCAGATTCATTCCTTGCCAGGTGGAAACCTGCTCAATTTTCTGTGCCTGTGGCGGATAGTTGGAGTAGCTGCTGACGGCTATCGGGGTGATCCCGGCGGCAAAGGCGAGTTCGGTATTGGCTGGGGAGAGGGAAATAACGCGCGGTGCGGCATTAAGCCACACCGGAAGGGCTAACAGCAGGGCGGCCAGCGCCCTGGTGAATGATTTAGCCATGCGCCAGTTTCTGCACCAGGGCTTCGACCATCAGGCTCGACTGCTTCGCAGCAACCACCAGGAATTCGTCGAAACTGAGATGAGACTCCCGATCGGCCACGTCTGAAATGGCGCGAACCACCACGAAAGGGACCCTGAAGTTATGGCAGACATGCGCAATCGCCGTGGCTTCCATTTCAACGGCTATGGCCTGTGGGAAGTTGTGGCGGATTTTCTCCAGCGCTTTGGCCCCGTTAATGAAGGCGTCGCCGCTGACGATCAGCCCGCGAACCGCGTTGAGGTTGAGTTCATTGATGCAGGACTCTGCGGCGGCCACCAGTTTCTCATCGGCTTTGAACCCTGCCGGACAGCCCGGAAGCTGACCAAATTCGTAACCGAACGCGGTGACATCAGCGTCGTGATAACGCGCTTCGTCAGACACCACGATATCGCCGACTTTCTGCGTTGAGGCCAGGCCACCAGCGGAGCCGGTGTTGATAATGACATCCGGCTTGCAAAGCTCAATCAGCAGCGTCGCACCCAGCGCAGCAGCAACTTTTCCGATGCCTGATTTCAGTAGCGCAACCTCGGTTCCGTTCAGTTGGCCGGTATAAATTTCACAACCGCCCAGGGTGAGAGTCTGACGGTTTTCGATTTTGTCACGCAGCAGCGTAACTTCTTCTTCCATTGCACCAATGATGCCGATTTTCATAGATTTACTCGCGATAACCCAGATTTGAGGGCATAGTCTATCATGCGCTTAAGGGGAAGCGCATTTCTCACGCGGGAGTGGACATGGCACAGATTGATTTCCGGAACAAAATAAACTGGCGTCGTCGTTATCGTTCACCGCAGGGTGTGAAGAGTGAGCATGAAATACTGCGTATCTTTGAAAGCGATCGCGGGCGCATTATCAACTCTCCGGCGATCCGCCGCCTCCAGCAAAAGACGCAGGTTTTCCCGCTCGAGCGCAATGCCGCAGTACGAACCCGTCTTACCCACTCGATGGAAGTTCAGCAGGTGGGGCGCTATATCGCTAAAGAGGTGTTGAGTCGACTAAAGGAGCAGAAGCGGCTGGAGGCCTACGGTCTGGATGAACTGACCGGCCCCTTTGAGAGTATCGTGGAAATGTCCTGCCTGATGCACGACATTGGTAATCCTCCCTTTGGTCATTTTGGCGAAGCGGCGATAAATGACTGGTTCCGTCAGCGTCTGCACCCTGGAGACACTGAGAGCCAGCCGCTCAGCGAGGACCGCTGTGCTGTTGCGGCGCTGCGCCTGCGCGAAGGTGAAGAGTCGCTCAATGAAACCCGGCGAAAGGTGCGCCAGGATCTGTGCCATTTTGAAGGTAATGCCCAGGGCATTCGTCTGGTACATACCTTAATGCGAATGAACCTGACATGGGCACAGGTCGGTGGGATTTTAAAATATACGCGGCCAGCGTGGTGGCGAGGCGAAACCCCCTCTACACACGACTATTTAATGAAAAAGCCGGGCTACTACCTTTCTGAAGAACCGTATATTGCGAGGTTGCGTAAAGAACTGGATTTGGCGCCTTACAGCCGTTTTCCGTTAGCCTGGATTATGGAGGCCGCTGACGATATCTCTTATTGTGTGGCCGATCTGGAAGACGCTGTAGAGAAACGTATTTTCAGCGTGGAACAACTCTATCATCATCTCTACGAGACGTGGGGAAATCATGAGAAAGGCTCTCTCTTTGCGCTGGTCGTTGAAAACGCCTGGGAGAAATCACGTTCTAATTCATTAAGTCGCAGCACGGAAGATCAGTTCTTTATGTATTTACGGGTGAATACGCTAAATAAACTGGTGCCTTATGCTGCCCAACGGTTTATTGACAATTTGCCGCAGATTTTTGCCGGGACCTTTAACCAGGCGCTGCTTGAGGATGCCAGTGGTTTCAGCCGTCTGCTGGAACTTTATAAGAAGGTGGCGGTAAAACATGTGTTTAGCCATCCGGATGTAGAACAACTGGAGCTACAGGGGTACCGGGTCATTAGCGGATTATTGGAAATTTACAGTCCACTATTAAATATGTCGCTTACAGACTTTACTGAGCTGGTGGAAAAAGAACGGCTTAAGCGGTTTCCTATCGAATCTCGCTTATTCCACAAGCTCTCGACGCGCCACCGCCTGGCCTACATTGAAGCCGTTAGTAAATTAGCTTCAGATTCACCTGGCTATTCGGTTCTTGAATATTATTATCGCTGTCGCCTGATCCAGGATTATATCAGCGGGATGACTGACCTCTATGCCTGGGATGAATATCGGCGTCTGATGGCGGTCGAACAATAAACAGTCTTTTGTAAAGACGGACAATAAATTTTTACCTTTTGCAGAAACTTCCGTCCGGAACTTCGCGCTATAAAATGAATCTGACGTACACAGCAATTTTGCGTTATCTGTTAATTGAGATTGGAACACATGAAAAAAACCACATTAGCAATGAGTGCACTGGCTCTGAGTTTAGGTTTGGCGTTATCTCCGCTCTCTGCGACGGCGGCTGAGACTTCATCTTCAGCAACAACCGCTCAGCAGATGCCAAGTCTGGCACCGATGCTCGAAAAAGTGATGCCATCGGTGGTCAGCATTAACGTGGAAGGTAGCACAACCGTGAATACGCCGCGTATGCCGCGTAACTTCCAGCAGTTCTTTGGTGATGATTCTCCATTCTGCCAGGACGGTTCTCCGTTCCAGAGTTCTCCGTTCTGCCAGGGCGGTGGGCAGGGTGGCGCGCAGCAGGGCGGCGGTCAGCAGCAGAAATTTATGGCGCTGGGTTCCGGCGTCATTATTGATGCCGCGAAAGGCTATGTCGTCACCAACAACCACGTGGTGGATAATGCCACGGTGATTAAAGTCCAGCTGAGCGATGGGCGTAAATTTGATGCCAAGATCGTCGGCAAAGATCCGCGCTCCGACATCGCGCTGATCCAGATTCAGGATCCGAAAAACCTGACGGCGATTAAGCTGGCAGATTCCGACGCGCTGCGTGTGGGGGATTACACTGTCGCGATTGGTAACCCGTTTGGTCTGGGTGAGACGGTAACCTCCGGTATCGTTTCTGCGCTGGGCCGCAGCGGCCTTAATGCGCAAAACTATGAAAACTTTATCCAGACCGATGCCGCAATCAACCGGGGTAACTCCGGTGGTGCGCTGGTTAACCTCAACGGCGAACTGATTGGGATTAACACCGCGATCCTTGCGCCGGATGGCGGCAATATTGGTATCGGTTTTGCGATCCCCAGCAACATGGTTAAAAACCTGACTTCCCAGATGGTGGAGTATGGCCAGGTGAAACGTGGCGAGCTGGGTATTATGGGGACGGAACTGAACTCTGAGCTGGCAAAAGCGATGAAAGTTGACGCTCAGCGTGGTGCGTTCGTCAGCCAGGTGATGCCGAACTCTTCAGCGGCAAAAGCCGGTATTAAAGCCGGGGATGTCATTACCTCACTGAACGGTAAACCGATCAGCAGCTTTGCCGCGCTGCGTGCGCAGGTTGGCACGATGCCGGTTGGTAGCAAAATCAGCCTTGGCCTGCTGCGTGATGGCAAGCAGGTTAATGTGAATCTGGAACTGCAGCAGAGCAGCCAGACTCAGGTTGATTCCAGCTCTATCTTCAGCGGTATTGAAGGTGCAGAGATGAGCAACAAAGGTCAGGATAAAGGCGTGGTGGTGAATAACGTGAAAGCGAATACCCCGGCCGCGCAGATTGGCCTTAAGAAAGGTGATGTGATTATTGGCGCTAACCAGCAGCCGGTAAAAAACATCGCTGAATTGCGCAAAATCCTCGACAGCAAGCCGTCTGTGCTGGCGCTGAATATCCAGCGTGGCGACAGCTCTATCTACCTGCTGATGCAGTAAGCTCCTCAAACCCCTTCCTGTAACAGGGAAGGGGTTGTCCTTTATTCTGTGAAGCCCTCCACAACTCCATACTTCTCTGCTTTGCTTTGTGCATTTGCACAATGCCGACAACAGCTATCTTCCTTAAGCTTGGGCTCTGCTCACAGGAGGGATTTATGGCTGGCTGGCATCTCGATACCAAAATGGCGCAGGATATCGTGGCGCGCACGATGCGCATCATCGATACCAATATCAACGTGATGGATGCCCGTGGGCGGATTATCGGCAGCGGCGATCGCGAGCGTATTGGTGAATTGCACGAAGGGGCGCTGCTGGTACTTTCTCAGGGACGGGTGGTGGACATTGATGATGCGGTCGCGCGGCACCTGCATGGCGTGCGTCAGGGGATAAACCTGCCGCTGCGTCTTGAAGGTGAAATCGTGGGCGTTATCGGACTTACCGGCGAGCCAGAGCATCTGCGTAAGTACGGTGAGCTGGTATGTATGACCGCTGAGATGATGCTTGAGCAGTCGCGCCTGATGCATCTGCTGGCGCAGGACAGTCGTCTGCGTGAAGAGTTGGTGATGAACCTGATCCAGGCGGAAGAGAATACTCCGGCGTTGACCGAGTGGGCGCAGCGTCTGGGGATCGATCTTAATCAGCCGCGGGTGGTGGCGGTAGTGGAGGTCGACAGTGGGCAACTCGGCGTTGACAGCGCGATGGCTGAGTTGCAGCAGCTACAGAATGCGTTAACAACCCCTGAACGTAACAACCTGATTGCCATTGTCTCGCTGACTGAGATGGTGGTGCTGAAACCCGCGCTGAACTCGTTTGGTCGTTGGGATGCTGAAGATCACCGTAAGCGCGTTGAACAGCTTATTGCCCGGATGAAAGAGAACGGTCAGCTGCGTTTTCGCGTATCGCTCGGTAATTACTTCACTGGTCCCGGTAGTATTGCCCGTTCGTACCGCACCGCACGCACGACGATGATGGTGGGGAAGCAGCGGATGCCGGAAAGCCGCAGCTATTTCTATCAGGATTTAATGCTGCCGGTCCTGCTCGACAGTCTGCGCGGCGGCTGGCAGGCCAATGAGTTGGCGCGCCCGCTGGCCAGGCTGAAGGCAATGGATAACAACGGACTGCTGCGGCGGACGCTGGCGGCATGGTTTCGCCATAACGTACAGCCGCTGGCGACCTCAAAAGCGCTGTTCATCCATCGCAATACGCTGGAGTACCGTCTGAACCGTATCTCTGAGTTGACCGGGCTGGATCTGGGGAATTTTGACGACAGGTTATTACTGTATGTGGCGCTGCAGCTGGATGAGCAAAGGTGATATGCAGGATGAACGCGGTTTGTTGGCCCGGTAAGCGATGAGCGCCACCGGGCGACAGACGATCTATTTGGTTCGCGTTAACTTCTCAAGATCCGCCTCGATTTCGCTGATCTTATTGGTGACAACGCTTTCCAGATGACGTAGATCATCAAGGATTTTGCGTTTAAGATCGACTTCCGTGCGATCGCGCAGGCAGATCTGATCCAGCTCGTCGATCACATAGCGCAGGTTAGGGCTGATTTCCTGCACTTCTTTGTAACCCTGACCGACGCCATCGGCAACGATTGTCTTACGCTGGCGAGGATATTTAAACTTGACGCTCTTGGCAAAGAATTCGCCTTTATCCTTCTGGAAATAGATTTTCAGGATATCGTTGTTGGCTTCTTGCCGCAGGCTGTAGCGATCGATTTCTTCAGGATTGGTAATGCCCAGACTTTTCAGATTGTCGTACATTTTCGGTATCCTTAATCTCAACATAACCTTTGAATAATTAACGAAAAGTTTTATTTCCGCCACCTGCAGAGGTAAAAAAAGCGGGCCAGGCCCGCTTTTTCAGATCGCTGTTAGTCGATGGTGCGTAACAGTTCGTTAATTCCCACCTTGCTGCGCGTTTTGGCGTCGACCTTCTTCACTATCACCGCGCAATACAGGCTGTATTTGCCGTCTTTCGATGGCAGGTTGCCGGAAACGACAACGGACCCTGCCGGAACGCGACCATAGTGTACTTCGCCGGTTTCGCGGTCATAGATACGTGTGCTCTGACCGATGTACACGCCCATAGAAATGACGGAACCTTCTTCAACAATCACGCCTTCCACTACTTCGGAGCGTGCGCCGATGAAGCAGTTATCTTCGATGATGGTTGGGTTGGCCTGTAGCGGCTCCAGTACGCCACCGATGCCGACGCCGCCGGACAGATGCACGTTTTTACCGATCTGCGCACAGGAACCCACGGTTGCCCAGGTGTCGACCATTGTCCCTTCATCAACGTAGGCGCCAATGTTCACATAGGATGGCATCAGTACCGTGTTGCGGGCAATAAACGCCCCCTGACGAACCGCCGCAGGCGGAACCACGCGGAAACCCTCTTTCTGGAAGCGCGCTTCGTCGTAGCTGGCGAATTTCATCGGCACTTTATCGAAGTAGCGGCTTTCCGCACCGTCGATAACCTGGTTATCGTTAATACGAAAAGAGAGCAGAACCGCTTTCTTCAGCCACTGATGCGTCACCCACTGGCCGTCGATTTTCTCTGCGACACGCAGAACGCCGGAATCCAGCAGAGAAATAACCTGGTTAACCGCTTCACGGGTAACCGTATCCACATTAGCCGGAGTGATCCCGGCGCGGCGCTCAAAAGCGGTCTCAATAACGTTCTGTAACTGCTGCATTGTTAAACTCTTTCCATATGAATAAACACATTACCCTTTATCGTTTGGATTGAGGGCCTCTGTCAACCGTTGATGTACTTCCTGCTGTAGCTCATTATTAAGGGCACGCCGATCGGCTGTCGCGATTATGAATAAATCTTCTACTCGTTCGCCAATGGTTGTAATTCGGGCACCATGAAGCGAAATTCCCAGATCGGCAAAAATTTGTCCGACCCGCGCCAGCAGTCCTGGCTGATCGAGAGCGATGAGTTCGAGAAACGATTTTCTGTCGGTGTGGGTCGGCAGAAAAGTGACTTCTGTATCTACGGTAAAGTG
Source organism: Citrobacter amalonaticus (assembly GCF_002918555.1). Lineage (GTDB taxonomy): Bacteria > Pseudomonadota > Gammaproteobacteria > Enterobacterales > Enterobacteriaceae > Citrobacter_C > Citrobacter_C amalonaticus_A. The sequence continues at coordinate 38,445 of NZ_PQMB01000004.1, read as the reverse complement.
ACGCAATTTAGCCGCCTGGCGACGCGGTTGCGGCGGCTGCCAGCTGTGCTGGGTAATGGCCTGCTCCAGCCCGAAGCGGATTGCTTCATGACGATCGGACGACAGCGGGCTGCCATCCGGCTCCAGGACGATAAACGTATCCATCGCCATGCCGTCGCGGGTGGTGAAGATTTGCGCGTCGTGCACGCTGAGATTGCGCCTGTCCAGCTCGGCGCAGACGGCGGCGAACAGATAGGGGCGGTCCGGACTCCAGATAAAGATCTCGGTTCCTCCGCGCGTGGCCTGTGGGCTGAGCAGAATTAACGGCTTGTTCAGATCGTGCTGCAGCAGATGCCGGGCGTGCCAGGCCAGCTGGTTTGGGCTATGGCGCACGAAATAGTTGGCGCGGCAACGGCTCCAGATCTTATGCAGCGCCTCTTCATCAATGTTGTCCATTCGCAGTAGCGCCAGCGCCTGAAGCTGGTGGTGGCGTACGCGTTCTCGCATATCCGGGGGGTTTTGCATACCGCGGCGCAGCTGTTTTTCGGTCGCGAAATACAACTCGCGCAACAGGCTCTGCTTCCAGCTGTTCCACAGTGATTCGTTGGTGGCACAGATATCAGCCACCGTCAGGCAGACCAGAAAGCGCAGGCGATGTTCCGTTTGCACCTCTTCGGCAAACTGTTTGATCACTTCCGGATCCTGAATATCACGGCGCTGAGCGGTGACCGACATCAGCAGATGTTGGCGTACCAGCCAGGCGACCAGCTGCGTTTCGCGGGAGTTCAGACCGTGCAGTTCGGCAAATTTGAGCACGTCCTGCGCGCCCAGCACCGAGTGATCGCCGCCTCGACCCTTGGCAATATCGTGGAACAGGGCGGCGATCAGAATAAGTTCAGGTTGTCGCAGGCGCGGCCAGAGATCGACGCATAGCGGATGGCGCTGGCGCGTTTCCTCTTTGGCAAAACTCTCGAGCTTCAGCATCACGCGAATGGTGTGCTCATCCACGGTATACGCGTGGAACAGGTCAAACTGCATCTGGCCGACAATGTGCGACCATTGCGGCATATAGGCCCACAGTACGCTATGGCGGTGCATTGGCAGCAGACCGCGGCTGACGGCGCCCGGATGGCGCAGCATGCTTAAAAACAGCGACCGCGCTTCCGGAATGTAGCATAACGGCTGGTTCAGATGACGACGGGCGTGGCGCAAATGGCGCAAGGTGGTGGAGTAGATCCCGGCGATCGCGCTGTTACGTACCATCGTGTAGAACATCCGCAGGATCGCTTCCGGTTTGCGGATAAACAACTCTTCATCACGCAGATCGATAAGCGAGCCGCGCAATTGAAAGTCATCATCAATCGGGCGCGGTTTTTCATCGGCAGGGAGGGCGAGGATCGCTTCATCAAACAACTGCAACAGCATTTGATTCAGCTCGCTGACCCGGCGCGTGACGCGGAAGTAGTCCTTCATCATCTGCTCAACCGCTTCGTTACCTTCTCCACTATAGTTGAGGCGCTGGGCGACGCTTAGCTGGCGGTCGAACAGCAGGCGGTTGTCGTAACGGCTCAGCTCCAGATGCAGGGCAAAGCGGATCCGCCAGAGGATATGCAGACACTCATTCAGCTCGGCGCGTTCTGCCTGAGTTAAAAAGCCGAAACCGACCATCTCATCAAGCGAGGTGGCGCCAAAGTGACGCCGCGCGACCCACTGGAGGGTATGGATATCGCGCAGGCCGCCGGGGCTGCTTTTGATATCTGGCTCCAGATTATAGCTGGTGCCATGGTAACGCTGGTGGCGCTGGTTTTGCTCTTCCACTTTTGCGGCGTAAAACTTATCGGACGGCCAGAATCCTTCGCTGAAAATATGCTTTTGCAATTCAAGGAACAGCGCCACGTCGCCAATCAGCAGACGCGTTTCAATCAGGTTGGTAGCCACGGTGAGATCCGAAAGACCTTCCAGCAGACACTCTTCCAGCGTACGCACGCTGTGCCCGACTTCCAGCTTTACGTCCCACAACAACGTCAGCAGTTCGCCGACCTTTTGCGCCTGATTGTCAGGTAGCTTTTTGCGGCTTAAAACCAGCAGATCGATGTCGGAGAGGGGATGCAGTTCACCGCGTCCATATCCGCCGACGGCAACCAGGGCGAGATCGGCAATCTGCGCGAATCCAGCCTCAATCCACAGGCGTTGCAACAGCTGATCGATAAACTCAGTACGAGCCTCAATTAACTGTTCGGCGGAAATACCGCTGTCAAAGGCTTCGCCCAGCCAGTGCTGAAAGATATCGATATGCGCTTTAATTCCGCTGACGGTTAGCTCGTCTCGCGACCAGGCTCCAGGGTTCTGCGGCTGGCCGGGCAGGGTGGGAAGTGCGGTATTTGCGTGCTGTTCAGGAAGAGTATTCATCATGCGCCACCCATTAAAAAGCCGGATAGTGGCGAAAGCGCCTTATCCGGCCTACGGGACAGAGCAATTTGTAGGCCTGATAAGCGATAGCGCCATCAGGCAAAAATGTTATTCGTTGTGCGTGAGTATCGCAGGAATGGTGTCATCCTTGCGTAACGTCAGAATTTCGCAGCCGTTTTCGGTCACCACAATAGTATGCTCGTACTGCGCAGACAAGCTTCGGTCTTTGGTTTTTACCGTCCAGCCGTCTTTCATCGTACGAATACGATAATCACCGGCATTCAGCATCGGTTCAATGGTGAAAGTCATACCCGGTTGCAGCACCACGCCACCGTCATCGGCATCATAGTGAAGAACCTGTGGCTCTTCATGGAAGCCGCGGCCAATACCATGCCCGCAGTATTCACGCACCACGGAGAAGCCTTCGCCCTCGGCATATTTCTGAATCGCCGCGCCGATAGTGCGCAGGCGGATGCCCGGTTTCACCATTTTGATGCCCAGATACAAACTCTCCTGAGTCACACGGCACAGGCGCTGGCCCAGAATCGTCGGTTTGCCGACGATAAACATTTTTGAGGTATCGCCGTGGTATTCATCTTTGATCACGGTAACGTCGATATTAACGATATCGCCATCTTTCAGATGTTTGGCGTCGTCCGGGATACCGTGGCACACCACCTCATTAATAGAGATGCACACCGATTTCGGATAGCCGTGGTAGCCGAGGCAAGCGGAAATCGCCTGCTGCTCGTTGACGATGTAATCGTTACAGATACGATCCAGTTCACCGGTGCTGACGCCCGGTTTGATATACGGTTCGATCATCTCCAGCACTTCGGCGGCCAGACGGCCCGCGACGCGCATTTTTTCGATTTCTTCAGGGGTCTTGATTGAGATAGCCATGAATTCTGTCCATCAGTGTCGATTATTTCGACAATAATTGTGTAAGTGCTGTCAATGGTATCAGTCCCGGATACATGCTGCCAAATTGAGAATCATTCTGAACTTCGCCTTTCGTGCCGCAAATTGCGTCACAGCGGCGTCGGCTGCATTTTTTCACACCCGCTACTGACGACACGCCTGATCCCAGGCGTCAAAAATTTGCCGCCCGCGTGACACACGAAATGCATCATTCAGTGCAGCACCGTACGCCAACAATTATTGGTGTCTGTGGCGTATTTATGGTATAAAGCGCGCCGGACTTTCGTTCCATTCGAAGACTACACAAGATGGACGGAAGCGACAAATCTCACTTTGTGTAACAACACACACGTATCGGCACATATTCCGGGGTGCCCTTTGGGGTCGGTAATATGGGATACGTGGAGGCATAACCCCAACTTTTATATAGAGGTTTTAATCATGGCAACTGTTTCCATGCGCGACATGCTCAAGGCTGGTGTTCACTTCGGTCACCAGACCCGTTACTGGAACCCGAAAATGAAGCCATTCATCTTCGGTGCGCGTAACAAAGTTCACATCATCAACCTTGAGAAAACTGTACCGATGTTCAACGAAGCCCTGGCTGAGCTGAACAAGATTGCTTCTCGCAAAGGTAAAATCCTTTTCGTTGGTACCAAACGCGCTGCAAGCGAAGCGGTGAAAGACGCTGCTAACAGCTGCGACCAGTTCTTCGTGAACCATCGCTGGCTGGGCGGTATGCTGACTAACTGGAAAACCGTTCGTCAGTCCATCAAACGTCTGAAAGACCTGGAAACTCAGTCTCAGGACGGTACTTTCGAAAAGCTGACCAAGAAAGAAGCGCTGATGCGTACTCGTGAGCTTGAGAAACTGGAAAACAGCCTGGGCGGTATCAAAGACATGGGCGGCCTGCCGGACGCGCTGTTCGTTATCGATGCTGACCACGAGCACATTGCTATCAAAGAAGCAAACAACCTGGGTATCCCGGTATTTGCTATCGTTGATACCAACTCTGATCCGGACGGTGTTGACTTCGTTATCCCGGGTAACGACGACGCAATCCGTGCTGTTAGCCTGTACCTGGGCGCTGTCGCTGCAACCGTTCGTGAAGGCCGTTCTCAGGATCTGGCTTCCCAGGCGGAAGAAAGCTTCGTAGAAGCTGAATAATAAGGTACGCTCGTTCGAGCCCCCTTATAAACCAGGTAGTATCACGTTTGGTTAGGGGCCCTTTAGGCCCCTTTTTCACTTTTAAATCTGTGCGGTTTGACGCCGGGCAGATCAAATCTTCCGAGGATTTTAGAATGGCTGAAATTACCGCATCCCTGGTAAAAGAGCTGCGTGAGCGTACTGGCGCAGGCATGATGGATTGCAAAAAAGCACTGACTGAAGCGAATGGCGACATTGAGCTGGCAATCGAAAACATGCGTAAGTCCGGTGCTATCAAAGCAGCGAAAAAAGCAGGCAACGTTGCTGCTGACGGCGTAATCAAAACCAAAATCGATGGCAACATCGCTTTCATTCTGGAAGTTAACTGCCAGACTGACTTCGTTGCTAAAGATGGTGGTTTCCAGGCATTTGCTGACAAAGTGCTGGACGCGGCCGTTGCTGGCAAAATCACTGACGTCGAAGTGCTGAAAGCGCAGTTCGAAGAAGAGCGCGTTGCTCTGGTTGCGAAAATCGGTGAGAACATCAACATTCGCCGTATCGCTTCCCTGGAAGGCGACGTTCTGGGTAGCTACCAGCACGGTGCGCGTATCGGTGTTCTGGTTGCTGCAACTGGCGCTGACGAAGAGCTGGTTAAACAGCTGGCTATGCACGTTGCTGCAAGCAAGCCTGAGTTCGTTAAGCCGGAAGATGTGTCCGCTGAAGTTGTAGAGAAAGAATACCAGGTTCAGCTGGACATCGCGATGCAGTCTGGTAAGCCGAAAGAAATCGCAGAGAAAATGGTTGAAGGCCGCATGAAGAAATTCACCGGCGAAGTTTCTCTGACCGGCCAGCCTTTCGTTATGGAGCCGAGCAAATCTGTTGGTCAGCTGCTGAAAGAGCACAATGCCGACGTAACTGGCTTCATCCGCTTTGAAGTGGGCGAAGGCATCGAAAAAGTTGAGACTGACTTTGCAGCAGAAGTTGCTGCGATGTCCAAGCAGTCTTAATTGTCGAAAAGGAGCCGCCTGAGGGCGGCTTCTTTTTGCAACCCTTCATGTAAATTCAGCCAGCCCCGGTTTGGTTGCGCTGAAAAGCGACATACAATGTCGCCGGAACTCATTCATCTCAATCGTTGACAGTCTCAGGAAAGAAACATGGCTACCAATGCAAAACCCGTCTATAAACGTATTCTGCTTAAGTTAAGCGGTGAAGCTCTGCAGGGTACGGAAGGCTTCGGTATTGATGCAAGCATACTGGATCGTATGGCTCAGGAGATCAAAGAACTGGTTGAACTGGGTATTCAGGTTGGTGTGGTGATTGGTGGTGGTAACCTGTTCCGTGGTGCTGGTCTGGCGAAAGCGGGTATGAACCGCGTCGTGGGCGACCACATGGGCATGCTGGCCACCGTGATGAACGGTCTGGCGATGCGCGATGCGCTCCACCGCGCCTATGTGAACGCCCGCCTGATGTCTGCTATTCCGCTGAATGGCGTTTGTGACAACTACAGCTGGGCTGAGGCGATCAGCCTGCTGCGTAACAACCGTGTCGTTATTCTTTCCGCAGGAACCGGTAATCCTTTCTTTACCACCGACTCCGCTGCCTGCCTGCGCGGTATCGAAATCGAAGCCGATGTGGTATTGAAAGCCACGAAAGTCGATGGTGTGTTCACCGCCGATCCGGCAAAAGATCCGTCTGCAACCATGTACGAACAGCTGACTTACAACGAAGTGCTGGACAAAGAGCTGAAAGTGATGGATCTGGCTGCGTTTACGCTGGCCCGTGACCATAAACTGCCAATTCGTGTGTTTAACATGAATAAGCCTGGCGCGCTGCGTCGTGTCGTAATGGGTGAAAAAGAGGGGACGTTAATCACGGAATAATTCCCGTGTTACACTTTATCCTTCAGGCTGTCTCTGCGTTGGCTGCCTTTGCTCACCCCAGTCACTTACGGTAGTAAGCGCCTGGGGATGAATGAGGGACATCCTTGTCCCTCACCGAAGGCAGCCGCCTTGATACAACTTGAATGATTTTGTGTAGAAATAGAGGTAAGATTTCGCACTACTGTCGCGGGATAGTGCCTTACCCGTAAACGTATTAATCAGGGCTATACTTAGCACATTTCCACTATGTGCAATTGTCTGGTCTGACTGAGACTAGTATTCAAGGATTCGTAACGTGATTAGCGATATCAGAAAAGATGCTGAAGTACGCATGGAAAAATGCGTTGAAGCGTTCAAAAACCAAATCAGCAAAATACGCACGGGTCGTGCTTCTCCCAGCCTGTTGGATGGCATTGTCGTGGAATATTACGGCACGCCGACGCCGCTGCGTCAGCTGGCAAGCGTAACGGTAGAAGATTCCCGTACCCTGAAAATCAACGTGTTCGATCGTTCCCTGAGCCCGGCGGTAGAGAAAGCGATTATGGCGTCCGATCTCGGTCTGAACCCGAGCTCTGCGGGCAGCGATATCCGCGTTCCGCTGCCTCCTCTGACCGAAGAACGTCGTAAAGACCTGACCAAAATCGTTCGTGGCGAAGCAGAACAGGCTCGCGTTGCCGTGCGCAATGTTCGTCGCGATGCTAACGATAAAGTGAAAGCACTGTTGAAAGATAAAGAGATCAGCGAAGATGACGATCGCCGTTCTCAGGACGACGTACAGAAAATGACTGACGCAGCGATCAAGAAAGTTGATGCGGCGCTGGCAGACAAAGAAGCGGAACTGATGCAGTTCTGATTCGCCTGTACGACTAAAACGCCGCGCAGAAGATCCAAAAGGATCGACTGGCGGCGTTTTGCTTTTTATCTTGTCATACCCTAAATATTTCGAGCTGCGGGGTAAAACGCGTTAGCGTTTTGGACGGCGCTTGTGCTGGCTGCCTACGGGTTGAGTCGAGCCAACGCACATGCAATTTGAAGTATGAGGGGTAAAATTCTTCTGGACGTCTCATGAAGCAACTAACCATTCTGGGCTCGACCGGCTCTATTGGCTGCAGCACGCTGGACGTGGTACGCCACAATCCTGATAACTTCCGTGTTGTAGCGCTGGTCGCAGGTAAAAATGTCACCCGTATGGTGGAGCAGTGTCTGGAATTCTCGCCGCGCTATGCGGTGATGGATGATGAAAATAGCGCCGCTCAGCTTAAGGCGGCGCTGCAGCAACATGGCTGCCGTATTGATGTTCTGAGTGGGCAGCAGGCTGCATGTGATATGGCGGCACTGGACGAGGTTGACCAGGTGATGGCGGCCATTGTTGGCGCTGCCGGACTGCTGCCAACGCTCGCGGCCATCCGCGCCGGAAAGACAATTCTGCTGGCTAATAAAGAATCGCTGATCACCTGTGGTCGCCTCTTTATGGAGGCCGTCAAACAGAGTAAAGCCCGACTTTTGCCGGTGGATAGCGAACATAACGCTATTTTTCAGAGTATGCCCCAACCCATTCAACACGATCTGGGATACGCTGATCTGGAGCAGAATGGCGTTGTATCCGTTTTGCTTACCGGGTCTGGTGGCCCTTTCCGTGAAACGCCATTGCGCGATCTGGTGAATATGACGCCCGATCAGGCATGTCGTCATCCGAACTGGTCGATGGGACGTAAGATCTCCGTCGATTCTGCCACTATGATGAATAAAGGTCTGGAATACATTGAAGCACGCTGGTTGTTTAATGCCAGTGCTGACCAGATGGAAGTGTTGATTCACCCGCAGTCGGTGATCCACTCAATGGTGCGTTATCAGGATGGCAGCGTCCTTGCACAATTGGGGGAACCGGATATGCGTACGCCGATTGCCCATACGATGGCATGGCCGAATCGCGTGACCTCTGGCGTGAAGCCACTCGACTTTTGTAAGCTCAGTGCGCTGACGTTTGCCGCACCTGATTATCAGCGTTATCCGTGTCTGAAGCTGGCGATGGATGCGTTCGAACAAGGGCAGGCCGCGACGACAGCGCTGAATGCGGCAAATGAAACGACGGTCGCCGCATTCCTTGCGCAACAAATTCGTTTTACTGATATTGCTGAACTAAATTTAGCCGTGCTGGAGAAGGTGGATTTGCAGGAACCGCAAAGCGTTGATGATGTGCTGGCGGTTGATACTGTTGCCCGGGAAGTAGCCAAAAAGCAGGTGATGCGACGTGTAAGCTGACGATATTCCTGCTGCAGGAGATCGTGCTATTTGTTAGCGTTGGGCTTCAGTGATATAGTCTGCGCCACCTGATCGCAGGTATTTGGCTTTATTTGGTCAGGTAAGCCGTGGTTTGACACGGCTTTTTTATGTATACACAAAATCATTCCAGTTGCATCCAGGTGGCAAGCGAATGCGTTCCCAGGAGCATATTAATCGTATGTGACAGGGGAAAATGACAAATCTGTCTGGAACAGATTTGAACGTCGCACAGCGGCGGCCCGTAAGGGCGAGGCTCAGAGATGAGCCGGATAATTCGCAGCCAGCAAAGAGACAGCTTGAAGGATGTTGTGTAAAAGGCTTCAGTATTCCTGAGTACCGCTAAATCCTTTCAGGGACTAAAAACGCGTTATGTTGTCTGCAACTCAACCAGTAAGCGAAAATTTGCCAGTACATGGCTGTCGTCATGTCGCGATCATTATGGATGGCAATGGTCGCTGGGCGAAAAAGCAAGGGAAGATTCGCGCTTTCGGACATAAGGCCGGAGCCAAATCTGTCCGTCGGGCTGTCTCTTTTGCTGCCAACAACGGTATTGATGCGTTAACGCTGTATGCCTTTAGTAGTGAAAACTGGAATCGTCCTGCGCAGGAAGTGAGCGCGTTAATGGAGCTGTTTGTGTGGGCGCTGGATAGCGAAGTTAAAAGCCTGCATCGCCATAACGTTCGCCTGCGTATTATTGGAGATATCAGTCGATTTAACTCACGTTTGCAGGAACGTATTCGTAAGTCAGAAGCACTTACCGCCCAGAACACAGGGCTGACGCTGAATATTGCAGCGAATTACGGTGGACGTTGGGATATTGTCCAGGGAGTCAGGCAACTGGCAGAACAGGTGCAGGAAGGTTTACTGCGCCCTGATCAGATTGACGAAGAGATGCTAAGCCAGCAAATCTGCATGCATGAGCTGGCTCCTGTGGATTTAGTAATTAGGACTGGGGGAGAACATCGCATAAGTAACTTTTTGCTTTGGCAAATTGCCTATGCCGAACTTTACTTTACTGATGTTCTCTGGCCCGATTTCGATGAACAAGACTTTGAAGGTGCGCTGCATGCCTTTGCTAATCGAGAGCGTCGTTTCGGCGGCACCGAGCCCGGTGATGAAAAAGCCTGATGGGGGTCTCTTTTGCTGAAGTATCGCCTGATTTCTGCTTTTGTTTTAATACCTGTTGTCATCGCGGCGCTGTTTCTGCTGCCGCCGGTGGGGTTCGCCATTGTTACGCTGGTCGTGTGTATGCTGGCCGCCTGGGAATGGGGACAGTTAAGTGGTTTCACGACTCGCACACAGCGAGTCTGGCTGGCGGTTCTGTGCGGGTTATTGCTGGCGCTGATGCTTTTTCTGCTGCCCGAATATCACCACAATATTCATCAACAACCACTGGTTGACGTTTCGCTTTGGGCTTCGTTGGGATGGTGGATTGCGGCGCTGTTACTGGTGCTTTTTTATCCTGAATCAGCGTCGATCTGGCGTAACTCAAAGACTTTACGCATCATTTTCGGCGTGTTAACTATTGTTCCCTTCTTCTGGGGAATGCTGGTGCTACGCGCATGGCATTATGATGAGAATCAATATAGTGGCGCACTGTGGCTGCTCTATGTCATGATCCTCGTTTGGGGGGCGGACTCCGGGGCGTATATGTTTGGCAAATTGTTTGGCAAACATAAGCTGGCGCCGAAGGTATCTCCGGGTAAAACCTGGCAGGGTTTTATCGGCGGACTCGCCACCGCAGCGGTAATCTCATGGGGTTACGGCATGTGGGCGAATCTGGAAGTCGCACCTGTAACGTTGCTCATCTGCTCTATTGTTGCGGCCCTGGCCTCCGTGTTGGGTGACTTAACCGAGAGTATGTTTAAGCGTGAAGCAGGAATTAAAGACAGCGGTCATTTGATTCCGGGGCATGGCGGTATTCTGGATCGTATTGACAGCCTGACGGCAGCGGTACCGGTCTTTGCCTGCCTGTTGTTACTGGTATTCAAAACGCTTTAACGGAAGGTCTTATGCTGAGTATTCTCTGGAATCTGGCTGCGTTCATCGTTGCACTGGGCGTGCTTATTACCGTGCATGAATTTGGTCACTTCTGGGTTGCCCGGCGCTGCGGTGTCCGTGTCGAGCGCTTTTCCATTGGTTTTGGCAAAGCGCTCTGGCGCCGAACTGACCGGTTGGGTACTGAATATGTTATCGCCCTGATCCCTCTGGGCGGCTATGTCAAAATGCTGGATGAGCGTGCTGAACCGGTGATCCCGGAGCTACGCCACTATGCGTTCAATAATAAAACCGTGGGCCAACGTGCGGCGATTATTGCCGCCGGTCCGGTTGCAAATTTCATTTTCGCTATCTTTGCTTACTGGCTGGTTTTTATCATCGGCGTCCCTGGCGTTCGTCCGGTAGTGGGTGAAATAACGCCCAATTCAATAGCCGCTGAAGCGCAAATTGCGCCAGGCACGGAACTTAAAGCCGTTGATGGTATCGAAACCCCTGATTGGGATGCCGTGCGTTTACAACTGGTAGCAAAAATCGGTGACGAAAGCACGACCATTACCGTGGCGCCCTTTGGCAGCAACCAGCGACAAGAGAAAACGCTGGATTTGCGGCACTGGGCATTTGAGCCTGACAAGCAAGATCCTGTATCTTCTTTAGGGATTCGACCACGTGGTCCGCAGATTGAACCGGTCCTGGCCGAAGTGCAGGTAAATTCGGCGGCAAGCAAAGCAGGTTTGCAAGCGGGCGACAGGATCGTTAAAGTCGATGGTCAATCGTTAACGCAATGGATGACGTTCGTGACGCTTGTGCGCGATAATCCGGGTAAGTCGTTAGCGCTGGAAATTGAAAGACAAGGAAGTGCCTTGTCTTTGACGTTAATCCCGGATACAAAGCCGGTTAACGGAAAGGCGGAAGGGTTTGCGGGTGTAGTACCTAAAATTATCCCTCTGCCGGAAGAATATAAGACTGTACGCCAGTATGGGCCTTTCAGCGCCATTGCCGAAGCCACGGATAAAACGTGGCAGTTGATGAAGCTGACTGTCAGTATGCTGGGAAAATTGATAACCGGTGATGTGAAACTGAACAACCTCAGTGGGCCGATTTCTATCGCTCAGGGGGCTGGGATGTCAGCGGAGTTTGGGGGGATTTATTACCTGATGTTCCTTGCGCTGATTAGCGTGAACTTAGGGATAATCAACCTGTTTCCGTTGCCCGTTCTTGACGGGGGGCATCTGCTGTTCCTGGCGATTGAAAAGCTTAAGGGCGGTCCGGTATCCGAGCGGGTTCAAGACTTTAGTTATCGCATTGGCTCGATTTTGCTGGTGTTGTTAATGGGGCTTGCACTTTTCAATGATTTCTCTCGGTTGTAAGAGAGTGTTAGGAAGAACGCATAATAACGATGGCGATGAAAAAGTTGCTCATAGCGTCGCTGCTGTTTAGCAGCGCCACCGTATACGGTGCTGAAGGGTTCGTAGTGAAAGACATTCATTTCGAAGGCCTGCAGCGAGTCGCCGTTGGTGCGGCCCTCCTCAGTATGCCAGTGCGCACAGGCGACACGGTTAATGATGAAGATATCAGTAATACCATTCGCGCTCTGTTTGCTACTGGCAACTTCGAGGATGTCCGCGTCCTTCGTGATGGTGATACCCTTCTGGTCCAGGTAAAAGAACGTCCAACGATTGCCAGTATCACCTTCTCCGGTAACAAATCGGTGAAGGATGACATGCTGAAGCAAAACCTTGAGGCGTCCGGCGTGCGTGTTGGCGAATCTCTGGATCGCACAACCCTTGCCGATATCGAAAAAGGTCTGGAAGATTTCTATTACAGCGTCGGTAAATACAGCGCCAGCGTAAAAGCTGTCGTGACACCGCTGCCGCGTAACCGTGTTGACCTCAAGCTGGTGTTCCAGGAAGGCGTTTCGGCGAAGATCCAACAGATCAACATCGTTGGTAATCATGCCTTTAGCACTGATGAACTGATCTCTCACTTCCAGTTGCGTGATGAAGTACCGTGGTGGAACGTCGTTGGCGATCGCAAATACCAGAAGCAGAAGCTGGCGGGCGATCTTGAGACACTGCGTAGCTACTATCTGGATCGAGGTTATGCGCGTTTCAACATCGACTCCACGCAGGTTAGCCTGACGCCGGATAAGAAAGGGATCTACATCACCGTTAACATCACGGAAGGCGATCAGTACAAGCTTTCTGGCGTTGAGGTGAGCGGTAACCTGGCCGGACATTCCGCCGAGATTGAGAGCCTGACGAAAATCGAACCGGGCGAACTCTATAACGGCACCAAAGTGACCAAAATGGAAGATGATATCAAGAAGCTTCTTGGTCGCTATGGTTATGCCTATCCACGCGTGCAGTCGCAACCTGAAATCAACGATGCAGACAAAACCGTTAAACTGCGTGTGAACGTTGATGCAGGTAACCGTTTCTACGTACGTAAGATCCGTTTTGAAGGTAACGACACCTCGAAAGATTCCGTCCTGCGTCGCGAAATGCGTCAGATGGAAGGTGCCTGGTTAGGCAGCGACCTGGTCGATCAGGGGAAAGAGCGTCTGAACCGTCTGGGGTACTTTGAAACCGTTGATACAGACACGCAGCGTGTGCCGGGCAGCCCGGATCAGGTTGATGTTGTCTACAAGGTCAAAGAGCGTAATACCGGTAGCTTCAACTTTGGTATCGGCTACGGTACCGAAAGCGGCGTCAGCTTCCAGGCCGGCGTACAGCAGGACAACTGGTTAGGGACGGGTTATTCCGTAGGTATCAGCGGGACTAAGAACGACTACCAGACCTACAGCGAACTGTCCGTTACCAACCCGTACTTTACCGTTGACGGTGTGAGCCTCGGGGGTCGTATTTTCTATAACGACTTCAATGCGAACGATGCGGACCTGTCCGACTATACCAACAAAAGTTATGGTACAGACGTGACGCTGGGTTTCCCGATCAACGAATACAACACGCTGCGTGCGGGTCTGGGTTATGTACATAACTCCCTGTCTAACATGCAGCCACAGGTCGCCATGTGGCGTTATCTGAACTCCGTGGGTGAATACCCGGATAATTCAAACGACAGAAACTCCTATAGCGCCAATGACTTCACCTTCAACTACGGTTGGACGTATAACAAGCTTGACCGTGGTTTCTTCCCAACGGAAGGTACGCGTGTCAACCTGAACGGTAAGGTGACGATCCCGGGCTCTGATAACGAGTTCTACAAAGCGACGCTGGATACCGCGACCTACGTGCCGATCGATGACGATCACAAATGGGTGGTTCTGGGGCGTACCCGCTGGGGTTACGGTGATGGATTTGGCGGCAAAGAGATGCCGTTCTATGAAAACTTCTATGGCGGTGGCTCGAGCACCGTGCGTGGTTTCCAGTCCAACACCATTGGTCCGAAAGCGGTCTACTACCCTTCCAGCAGCCGTCATGATGGTGATAACGACTACGATAACGAATGTAAGAGCTCTGAATCCGCGCCGTGTAAATCGAATGATGCAGTGGGCGGTAACGCCATGGCTGTCGCCAGCCTGGAGTTCATTACGCCTACGCCATTTATTAGCGACAAATACGCCAACTCGGTCCGTACCTCATTCTTCTGGGATATGGGGACCGTCTGGGATACTAACTGGGATTCAAGTGCATATTCCGGTTATCCAGACTACAGTGATCCGAGCAATATCCGTATGTCCGCAGGTATCGCATTACAATGGATGTCCCCATTGGGGCCGTTGGTTTTCTCCTACGCCCAGCCGTTCAAAAAGTACGATGGAGACAAAGCAGAGCAGTTCCAGTTTAACATTGGTAAAACCTGGTAATTGTTCTTCGCAAAGGAATGTAATGGTAGTGTAGCGATGACTTTAGGCGATTTTGCTTGCATGGGATCGCCTTTGCCACGCAAAGAACTGCACCTTCGGGTGCAAATGGGATGGTAAGGAGTTTATTGTGAAAAAGTGGTTATTAGCTGCAGGTCTCGGTTTAGCGATGGTAACGTCTGCACAGGCTGCTGACAAAATTGCAATCGTCAACATGGGTAGCCTGTTCCAACAGGTTGCGCAGAAAACCGGTGTCTCCAACACGCTGGAAAACGAGTTCAAAGGCCGCGCCAGCGAACTGCAGCGTATGGAATCCGATCTGCAATCTAAAATGCAGCGTCTGCAGTCCATGAAAGCCGGCAACGAGCGTACCAAGCTGGAAAAAGACGTGATGGCTCAGCGCCAGACTTTCTCTCAAAAAGCGCAGGCTTTTGAGCAGGATCGTGCACGCCGTTCCAACGAAGAGCGTGGCAAACTGGTTACCCGTATCCAGACTGCCGTAAAATCCGTTGCTAACAGCCAGAGCATCGATCTGGTTGTGGACGCAAACACCGTTGCTTACAACAGCAGCGATGTAAAAGACATCACTGCCGACGTACTGAAACAGGTTAAATAAGTAATGCCTTCAATTCGACTGGCTGATTTAGCAGAGCAGTTGGATGCAGAGTTACACGGTGATGGCGATATCGTCATCACCGGCGTGGCTTCCATGCAATCTGCGCAAACAGGTCACATTACGTTCATGGTGAATCCTAAGTACCGTGAACATCTGGCATTATGCCAGGCTTCTGCTGTCGTGATGACGCAGGACGATCTCCCTTTTGCTAAGAGTGCCGCGCTGGTAGTGAAGAACCCCTACCTGACGTATGCGCGAATGGCGCAAATTTTAGATACCACGCCGCAGCCTGCGCAGAACATTGCTCCGAGTGCAGCGATCGACGCAACGGCAAAGCTGGGTAACAATGTCTCGGTGGGCGCGAACGCGGTCATTGAGTCTGGCGTAGAACTGGGCGATAACGTGGCGATCGGCGCTGGGTGCTTCGTCGGAAAAAATACCAAAATTGGTGCAGGTTCGCGTCTGTGGGCGAACGTGACGATTTACCACGACATTCAGATCGGTGAAAATTGCCTGATTCAGTCGGGTACGGTTGTCGGTGCCGACGGTTTTGGCTATGCCAACGATCGTGGCAACTGGGTGAAGATCCCACAGCTTGGTCGCGTAATTATTGGCGATCGTGTGGAGATCGGTGCCTGTACGACGATCGATCGTGGCGCGCTGGATGATACGGTGATCGGCAACGGTGTTATTATTGATAACCAGTGCCAGATTGCACATAACGTTGTGATTGGCGACAATACGGCAGTTGCCGGTGGCGTCATTATGGCGGGCAGCCTGAAGATTGGTCGCTATTGCATGATTGGCGGGGCCAGCGTGATCAACGGGCATATGGAAATATGCGACAAAGTCACGGTGACCGGCATGGCTATGGTGATGCGTCCTGTCACGGAACCTGGCGTCTATTCTTCAGGTATTCCGCTGCAGCCTAACAAAGTTTGGCGTAAGACTGCCGCACTGGTGATGAATATTGATGATATGAGCAAGCGCCTCAAAGCGATTGAGCGCAAGGTTAATCAGCAAGACTAACGCTCCAGTTATACACAAAATCATTCAAGGTGCCTCAGGGCGGCAACTGAGTGATCCCCGGTAACGCACTCTGGTTCGTGACCGGGGGAGCTAAGGCAGCCAACAAAGAGGCAGCTTGAAGGATGAAGTGTAAGCATATCTGACTTTACGGCCTGTCCCATTCATATGATTGCGGCAGGCCGTGTTATTATTGTCTTTTAGTATATTTGGACAGGAAGAGTATTTTGACTACTAACACTCATACTCTGCATATTGAAGAGATTTTAGAACTTCTGCCGCACCGTTTTCCGTTTCTGCTGGTTGACCGCGTGCTGGATTTTGAAGAAGGGCGTTTTCTGCGCGCAGTGAAAAATGTCTCTGTTAACGAGCCGTTTTTCCAGGGACATTTTCCGGGCAAACCGATTTTCCCGGGCGTGCTGATTCTGGAAGCGATGGCGCAGGCCACCGGTATCCTGGCGTTTAAAAGCGTCGGTAAACTGGAACCGGGCGAACTGTATTACTTCGCTGGTATCGACGAAGCGCGCTTCAAGCGCCCTGTTGTACCCGGCGATCAGATGATCATGGAAGTCACTTTCGAGAAAACACGCCGTGGCCTGACCCGTTTTAAAGGGGTTGCGCTGGTTGACGGTAAAGTAGTTTGCGAAGCAACGATGATGTGCGCTCGTAGCCGGGAGGCCTGATACGTGATTGATAAATCCGCCTTTGTTCATCCCACAGCCATTGTGGAAGAGGGTGCCTCTGTCGGTGCCAATGCCCACATTGGACCTTTTTGTATTGTTGGACCCCATGTTGAAATTGGTGAGGGTACCGTACTGAAGTCTCATGTTGTCGTGAACGGCCATACCAAAATTGGTCGCGATAACGAGATTTATCAGTTTGCCTCTATTGGTGAGGTTAACCAGGATCTGAAATATGCTGGTGAACCCACCCGAGTGGAAATCGGCGATCGTAACCGCATTCGCGAAAGCGTCACCATTCATCGTGGCACAGTGCAGGGTGGTGGATTGACGAAGGTGGGCAGCGATAACCTGCTGATGATCAACGCTCACGTGGCGCACGATTGTTCGATAGGCGACCGCTGCATTCTGGCTAATAACGCCACTCTTGCGGGCCATGTATCGCTGGATGATTTTGTCATCATCGGCGGTATGACCGCGGTGCACCAGTTCTGCGTCATCGGTGCGCACGTGATGGTCGGCGGCTGTTCTGGGGTCGCTCAGGATGTTCCGCCATATGTTATTGCTCAGGGCAACCACGCGACGCCTTTTGGGGTCAATATCGAGGGGCTGAAGCGCCGCGGCTTTAGTCGCGAAGCGATCACCGCGATCCGTAATGCCTACAAAGCGCTGTACCGCAGCGGCAAAACGCTGGACGAAGCGAAACCGGAAATTGCCGAGCTGGCGAAGCAGTATCCGGAAGTTCAACCGTTTAGCGATTTCTTTGCCCGCTCAACGCGTGGTCTGATCCGCTAATGGCTGAACAGCGTCCCTTAACGATTGCCCTGGTCGCCGGAGAAACTTCCGGCGATATTCTTGGTGCTGGCTTAATTCGCGCCCTTAAAGCGCGGATTCCTGATGCTCGTTTTGTTGGCGTTGCGGGGCCGCGTATGCAGGCTGAAGGCTGTGAGGCCTGGTACGAAATGGAAGAGCTGGCGGTGATGGGCATTGTTGAAGTGCTTGGTCGCCTGCGTCGCTTACTGCACATTCGCGCCGATCTCACCCGTCGGTTCACCGATCTTAAGCCAGACGTGTTCGTTGGTATTGATGCGCCTGATTTCAATATTACTCTTGAAGGAAACCTGAAAAAGCAGGGCATTAAAACAATTCATTATGTCAGTCCGTCCGTCTGGGCGTGGCGACAGAAACGCGTTTTCAAAATAGGCAGATCCACCAACATGGTATTGGCTTTTCTGCCTTTCGAAAAAGCGTTTTACGACAAATATCATGTCCCGTGCCGTTTCATCGGCCATACGATGGCGGATGCCATGCCGTTGGACCCGGATAAAAACGCGGCGCGCGACGTGCTGGGGATCTCCCATGACGCTCACTGTCTCGCTCTGTTGCCCGGCAGCCGCGGTGCTGAGGTAGAAATGCTTAGCGCGGATTTCCTGAAAACCGCACAGCTGCTGCGCCAGCACTATCCCGACCTTGAAGTTGTTGTGCCGCTGGTTAATGCCAAACGGCGCGAGCAGTTTGAACATATTAAAGCAGACGTTGCGCCCGAACTTTCCGTACATATGCTTGACGGAATGGCGCGTGAAGCGATGGTGGCGAGCGATGCGGCACTGCTGGCCTCCGGTACGGCGGCGCTGGAGTGCATGTTGGCGAAATGTCCGATGGTGGTGGGCTATCGTATGAAGCCATTCACGTTCTGGCTGGCGAAGCGGTTGGTGAAGACTGATTACGTTTCGTTGCCCAACCTGCTGGCGGGAAGAGAATTAGTTAAAGAGCTGTTGCAGGAAGAGTGTGAACCGCAAAAACTGGCCGAAGCGCTGTTGCCGCTGCTGGCAAACGGTAAAACCCGTCATGTAATGCATGATACCTTCCGCGAACTGCATCAGCAGATCCGTTGCAATGCCGATGAGCAAGCCGCGGATGCCGTCCTGGAGTTAGCACAATGATCGAATTTGTTTATCCGCATACGCATTTAGTCGCCGGTGTGGATGAAGTGGGGCGCGGCCCTCTGGTAGGGGCCGTGGTGACTGCTGCGGTTATCCTCGATCCGACCCGCCCGATAACAGGGCTTAACGATTCCAAAAAGCTTTCTGAAAAGCGCCGTCTGGCGCTGTATGACGAAATTAAAGAGAAAGCTTTAAGCTGGAGTCTGGGGCGCGCAGAGCCGCATGAGATCGACGAGCTGAATATTTTACACGCCACGATGCTGGCGATGCAGCGTGCGGTTGCCGGTCTGCATATAGCACCTGAATACGTGCTGATTGACGGCAATCGCTGTCCGGCATTGCCGGTGTCATCAATGGCAGTGGTGAAAGGCGACAGCCGTGTGGCGGAGATAAGCGCGGCGTCTATTATTGCGAAAGTGACGCGCGATGCCGAAATGGCGGCGCTGGACGGTATTTTCCCACAGTATGGTTTTGCCCGACACAAAGGGTATCCAACCGCTTTTCATCTGGCTGCACTTGCTGAACATGGTGCGACGGAGCATCATCGACGCAGTTTTGCTCCTGTCAAACGCGCTCTGGGACTTGCGTCCTGATTCTTGTGTCGAGAATAAGTAAACCGGAATCTGAAGATGTCTGAACCACGTTTCGTCCACCTCCGGGTGCACAGTGACTACTCCATGATCGATGGGTTGGCTAAAACCGGGCCGCTGGTGAAAAAGGCGGCCGCGTTGGGCATGCCTGCGCTGGCGATCACTGATTTTACCAACCTCTGCGGTTTGGTGAAGTTCTACGGAACGGGCCATGGCGCGGGGATTAAACCCATTGTTGGCGCCGATTTCAATGTCCAGAGCGAGCTGATGGGGGATGAACTCACCCATTTGACGGTGCTTGCCGCAAATAATACCGGCTATCAAAACCTGACCCTGCTTATCTCTAAAGCTTACCAGCGTGGCTACGGCGCGGCGGGACCCATTGTCGATCGCGACTGGCTGATCGAGCACAAAGAGGGGCTGATTCTGCTCTCTGGTGGTCGGATGGGCGACGTTGGTCGCAGTCTGCTGCGGGGTAACAGCGCACTGGTTGACGAGTGCGTGGCCTTCTATGAGGAGCATTTCCCGGATCGTTACTTCCTGGAACTGATCCGCACCGGCAGGCAGGATGAAGAAACTTATTTGCATGCCGCTGTCGAACTGGCGGAAGCGCGTGGTCTGCCCGTTGTTGCCACTAACGATGTTCGCTTTATTGACTCCGACGACTTTGACGCACATGAAATTCGCGTTGCGATTCACGATGGCTTTACCCTTGACGATCCGAAGCGCCCGCGCAACTACTCGCCTCAGCAGTATATGCGTACGGAAGAGGAGATGTGCGAACTCTTTTCCGATATTCCGGAAGCGTTGGAAAACAGCGTAGAGATAGCCAAACGCTGTAACGTCACGGTTCGTCTGGGCGAATATTTTCTGCCGCAGTTCCCGACCGGAGATATGACCACCGAAGATTACCTGGTCAAAAAATCGAAAGAGGGTCTGGAAGAGCGTCTGGAATTTCTGTTTCCTGACGAAGCGGTGCGTAAAGAGAAGCGTCCTCCCTATGATGAGCGTCTGGATATTGAGCTGCAGGTTATTAACCAGATGGGGTTCCCGGGCTACTTCCTGATCGTAATGGAATTTATCCAGTGGTCGAAAGATAACGGCGTGCCGGTAGGTCCAGGACGCGGTTCCGGTGCGGGTTCGCTGGTAGCCTATGCGCTGAAAATCACCGATCTCGACCCGCTGGAATTCGACTTGCTGTTCGAACGCTTCCTTAACCCGGAACGTGTTTCCATGCCTGACTTCGACGTTGACTTCTGTATGGAGAAACGTGACCGGGTTATTGAACATGTCGCGGACATGTACGGGCGCGATGCGGTATCCCAGATTATTACCTTCGGTACAATGGCGGCAAAAGCGGTCATCCGTGATGTTGGCCGCGTACTGGGGCATCCATACGGTTTTGTGGACCGCATCTCAAAGCTGGTGCCGCCAGATCCTGGCATGACGCTGGCGAAAGCGTTTGAAGCTGAACCACAGTTGCCTGAAATTTATGAGGCAGATGAAGAGGTTAAAGCGCTTATCGACATGGCGCGGAAGCTGGAAGGCGTCACGCGTAACGCCGGTAAGCACGCTGGTGGCGTGGTTATCGCGCCGACCAAAATCACCGACTTTGCGCCGCTATATTGTGACGAAGAAGGGCGACATCCGGTTACCCAGTTTGACAAAAGTGATGTGGAATACGCCGGGCTGGTGAAGTTCGACTTCCTTGGCCTGCGTACGCTCACTATCATTAACTGGGCGCTGGAGATGATTAACGCCCGTCGTGAAAAGCACGGCGAGCCGCCGCTGGATATTGCCGCTATCCCGCTTGATGACAAAAAAAGCTTCGACATGCTGCAGCGCTCGGAGACCACCGCTGTCTTCCAGCTTGAATCCCGCGGCATGAAAGACCTGATTAAACGTCTGCAGCCTGACTGTTTCGAAGATATGATAGCCCTGGTGGCCCTGTTCCGTCCGGGGCCGCTGCAGTCGGGGATGGTAGATAACTTTATCGACCGTAAGCATGGACGCGAAGAGATTTCTTACCCGGACGTGCAGTGGCAGCATGAGAGCCTGAAACCGGTGCTGGAGCCAACCTACGGCATCATCCTGTATCAGGAACAGGTTATGCAGATTGCCCAGGTGCTTTCTGGCTACACCCTTGGCGGTGCGGATATGCTGCGTCGTGCGATGGGTAAGAAAAAGCCAGAGGAGATGGCCAAGCAGCGCGGAACCTTCGAAGAAGGGGCCAAAAAGAACGGCGTTGACGGCGAGCTGGCGATGAAAATCTTCGACCTGGTGGAGAAGTTCGCCGGTTACGGATTTAATAAATCGCACTCTGCGGCATATGCGCTGGTTTCTTATCAGACGCTGTGGCTGAAGGCACACTATCCGGCTGAGTTTATGGCGGCGGTCATGACCGCCGATATGGACAACACCGAGAAGGTGGTTGGCCTGGTGGATGAATGCTGGCGTATGGGGCTGAAAATCCTGCCGCCGGATATTAACTCTGGGCTGTATCACTTCCACGTTAACGACGATGGTGAGATAGTTTACGGCATCGGCGCCATCAAAGGCGTGGGTGAAGGTCCGATCGAAGCGATTATTGAAGCGCGTAACAATGGCGGTTATTTCCGCGAGCTGTTCGATCTTTGCGCCCGTACCGATACCAAAAAACTGAACCGTCGCGTGCTCGAAAAACTGATTATGTCCGGGGCGTTTGACCGTCTTGGGCCACATCGTGCAGCGCTGATGAACTCGCTGGGCGATGCGCTGAAGGCCGCCGATCAGCACGCGAAAGCGGAAGCCATTGGTCAGGCGGACATGTTTGGCGTACTGGCGGAAGAGCCGGAGCAAATTGAACAATCCTATGCCAACTGCCAGCCGTGGCCGGAGCAGGTGGTGTTAGATGGGGAACGCGAAACGTTGGGGCTTTACCTGACGGGTCACCCTATCAACCAGTATTTAAAAGAAATTGAGCGCTATGTCGGAGGCTACAGGCTAAAAGACATGCATCCGACAGAACGTGGTAAAGTGACCACGGCTGCGGGGCTCGTCATTGCCGCAAGGGTTATGGTCACCAAGCGCGGCAATCGTATCGGCATCTGCACTCTGGATGACCGTTCCGGGCGTCTGGAGGTGATGTTATTTACCGATGCTCTGGATAAATACCAGCAGCTGCTGGAAAAAGACCGCATACTTATCGTCAGCGGACAGGTCAGCTTTGATGACTTCAGCGGGGGGCTTAAAATGACCGCTCGCGAAGTGATGGATATTGACGAAGCCCGGGAAAAATATGCTCGCGGGCTTGCTATCTCGCTGACGGACAGGCAAATTGATGACCAGCTTTTAAACCGACTCCGTCAGTCTCTGGAACCCCACCGCTCGGGGACAATTCCAGTACATCTCTACTATCAGAGGGCGGATGCACGTGCGCGGTTGCGTTTTGGTGCGACGTGGCGTGTCTCTCCGAGCGATCGTTTGCTAAACGATCTCCGTGGCCTCATTGGTTCGGAGCAGGTGGAACTGGAGTTTGACTAATACAGGAATACTATGAGTCTGAATTTCCTTGATTTTGAACAGCCGATTGCAGAGCTGGAAGCGAAAATCGATTCTCTGACAGCGGTGAGCCGCCATGACGAGAAACTGGATATTAATATCGATGAAGAAGTGCATCGTCTGCGTGAAAAAAGCGTAGAGCTGACGCGCAAAATCTTTGCCGATCTTGGCGCATGGCAGGTTGCCCAACTGGCGCGCCATCCGCAGCGTCCATATACCCTGGATTATGTTCGCCTGGCGTTTGATGAATTTGATGAACTGGCGGGCGATCGCGCTTATGCCGACGATAAAGCTATCGTGGGCGGCATTGCACGTCTGGACGGTCGT
Source organism: Citrobacter amalonaticus (assembly GCF_002918555.1). Lineage (GTDB taxonomy): Bacteria > Pseudomonadota > Gammaproteobacteria > Enterobacterales > Enterobacteriaceae > Citrobacter_C > Citrobacter_C amalonaticus_A. The sequence continues at coordinate 15,284 of NZ_PQMB01000004.1, read as the reverse complement.
CCGGTGATGATTATTGGTCATCAAAAGGGCCGTGAAACTAAAGAAAAAATCCGTCGTAACTTTGGTATGCCAGCACCGGAAGGTTATCGTAAGGCGCTGCGTCTGATGGAGATGGCCGAGCGTTTCAATATGCCGATCGTTACTTTCATCGACACCCCAGGGGCTTATCCGGGCGTGGGCGCGGAAGAACGCGGTCAGTCTGAAGCGATTGCGCGTAACCTGCGTGAAATGTCACGCCTGAGCGTTCCGGTGATCTGTACCGTTATCGGGGAAGGTGGTTCCGGCGGCGCGCTGGCAATCGGCGTAGGTGATAAAGTGAATATGCTGCAATACAGCACCTATTCCGTTATCTCTCCGGAAGGCTGCGCATCCATTCTGTGGAAGAGTGCGGACAAAGCGCCGCTGGCCGCAGAAGCTATGGGTATCATCGCCCCGCGTCTGAAAGAGCTGAAGCTGATTGATTCCATTATTCCGGAGCCGCTGGGCGGCGCGCACCGTAATCCGGAGGCGATGGCTGCTTCGCTGAAAGAACAGCTGTTGGCGGATCTTGCCGATCTCGATGTGTTAAGCACCGATGATTTGAAAAACCGTCGCTACCAGCGCCTGATGAGCTACGGCTACGCCTGAGCCGCAAACTTTCTGAAAAAGGGTCACGAGATGTGACCCTTTTTTTATCTGCGGTTTTTACCTGGCTATGATTAACTATGATTTTTCCAGGAGGAGCGCATGAATATCATTGCCATCATGGGACCACATGGCGTCTTTTATAAAGACGAACCCATCAAAGAGCTGGAACTGGCACTTCACTCGCAAGGGTTTCAGTTAATCTGGCCGCAAAACAGCGTTGACCTGCTGAAGTTTATCGAACATAACCCGCGGATTTGCGGCGTCATTTTTGACTGGGATGAATATAATCTCGATCTCTGTAGCGACATCAATCAGCTGAACGAATATCTTCCGCTGTACGCGTTTATTAATACCCACTCGACAATGGATGTCAGTGCGCACGATCTCCGGATGGCGCTCTGGTTTTTTGAATATGCGCTCGGTCAGTCCGAAGACATTGCAACGCGGATCCGTCAGTACACTAACGAGTATCTCGACAATATCACCCCCCCGTTTACCAAAGCCCTGTTTACCTACGTGAAGGAAGGAAAGTATACCTTCTGTACGCCGGGCCATATGGCGGGGACGGCGTATCAAAAAAGCCCGGTGGGCTGCCTGTTTTACGATTTCTTCGGCGGGAATACCCTGAAAGCCGACGTGTCGATTTCCGTGACGGAGCTGGGATCTCTGCTGGACCATACCGGGCCGCACCTGGAGGCGGAAGAGTATATTGCCCGCACCTTTGGTGCGGAGCAAAGTTATATGGTGACCAACGGCACTTCGACCTCGAATAAGATTGTCGGTATGTATGCTGCACCGGGCGGCAGCACATTACTCATTGACCGCAACTGCCATAAATCGCTGGCGCACCTGCTGATGATGAGCGATGTCGTGCCGCTCTGGCTGAAGCCAACACGCAATGCGTTGGGCATTCTCGGCGGCATCCCGAAGCGTGAGTTTACCCACGAAAGTATTGAACATAAGGTCTTACAGACGCCTCAGGCGCAGTGGCCGGTCCATGCCGTTATTACCAATTCGACCTATGACGGTTTGTTGTATAACACCAACTGGATTAAACAGACGCTGGATGTTCCCTCCATCCACTTCGATTCCGCCTGGGTACCGTATACCCATTTTCACCCGATCTATCAGGGGAAAAGCGGCATGAGCGGTGAGCGCGTGCCGGGAAAAGTGATTTTCGAAACGCAATCGACCCATAAAATGCTGGCCGCGCTGTCGCAGGCATCGCTCATCCATATTAAAGGTGAGTACGACGAAGAAACCTTTAACGAAGCGTTTATGATGCACACCTCCACGTCGCCGAGCTATCCGATTGTGGCCTCCATTGAAACGGCGGCGGCGATGCTGCGTGGTAATCCGGGTAAGCGGCTAATCAATCGCTCGGTAGAACGCGCGCTCCATTTCCGTAAAGAGGTGCAGCGCCTGCGTGAAGAGTCGGACAGCTGGTTCTTTGATATCTGGCAACCGGAAGAAGTGGATGAAGCCGAATGCTGGCCGGTTTCTCCGGGGGCTGACTGGCATGGTTTTACCGAGGCGGACGATGACCACATGTTCCTCGACCCGGTGAAAGTCACTATCCTGACACCGGGTATGGATGAGCAGGGAAATATGAGCGAAGAGGGCATTCCCGCCGCGCTGGTGGCGAAGTTCCTTGATGAACGCGGCGTGGTGGTTGAAAAGACCGGCCCTTATAATCTGTTGTTTCTGTTTAGTATCGGGATTGATAAAACCCGGGCGATGGGACTCCTGCGCGGGTTGACGGAATTCAAACGTTCTTACGATCTCAATTTGCGCGTCAAAAATATGCTACCGGATCTGTATGCCGAAGATCCTGATTTCTATCGAAACATGCGGATTCAGGATCTGGCGCAGGGGATCCATAAGCTCATTCGTCAGCACGATCTTTCCGGATTGATGCTACGGGCATTTGATACGCTGCCAGAGATGATCATGACGCCGCATCAGGCCTGGCAGCGGCAGATCAAAGGTGAAGTGGAGACTATCCGTCTTGATCAACTCGTCGGGCGCGTCAGTGCGAATATGCTCCTGCCTTATCCGCCGGGCGTACCGCTGCTGATGCCTGGAGAAAGGATCACCGAACAGAGTCGGGCTGTGCTCGATTTCCTGCTGATGCTGTGCTCTGTCGGTCATCATTACCCCGGCTTTGAAACCGATATCCACGGGGCGAAGCAAGACGAGGATGGGGTATACCGCGTACGAGTCTTAAAAACGGCATAACGGCTTGCCATATCTGGTTGCTGGCAGGTAACGTGCTGATAACACATCAAGGAGACGCTATGCTCGGTATAAAACAGGTTCACCACATTGCGATTATTGCGACTGATTATGCGGTGAGTAAGGCATTCTATTGCGATATTCTGGGATTCACGCTGATGAGTGAAGCATACCGGGAAGAACGTGATTCCTGGAAAGGCGATTTGGCGCTGAACGGGCAATATGTGATTGAGCTTTTTTCATTCCCGTTTCCGCCGCCACGTCCGGGGCGACCGGAGGCCTGCGGTCTGCGTCACCTGGCATTCAGCGTTGAAAACGTGGAGAAGGCGGTTGTCTATCTGGAAGCCAGGCATGTTAAGTGTGAAGCGATACGCATTGACCCCTTTACTGATAAGCGATTCACCTTTTTCAACGATCCGGATGGATTGCCGCTCGAGCTGTACGAGCAGTAAGGCTTGTTATTAAGATGATTGCCCGGTAACGTGCCGGGCAATGTCACTGTAAACGACCACCATGACGACACTCACGCTGAACACTCATCTTCTTACTTCTCGCCAGATTCTGGTTGCTTTTAGCGGCGGCCTGGATTCGACAGTGCTGCTGCATCAATTGGTTCAATGGCGTGAACGGCATCCTGATGTCCATTTGCGCGCTATCCATATCCATCACGGCCTTAGCCCCCATGCAGAGAGCTGGGTGCAACATTGCGAAGCCGTGTGTGAGCAATGGCGGGTGCCGCTGCTGGTTGAGCGGGTAACGCTCGTCGATGATGGTTTAGGGATCGAAGCCCATGCGCGACGAGCGCGCTATCAGGCGTTTGCCGGAACGCTATTGCCGGGAGAAATCCTGGTAACCGCACAGCATCTGGACGATCAGTGTGAGACCTTTCTGTTGGCGCTCAAGCGTGGTAGCGGTCCTGCGGGGCTTTCTGCAATGGGAGAAAGCTCGCCGTTTGCCGGAACGCAGCTTATTCGTCCGTTGCTGACGCAATCGCGTCGCGCGCTCGAACAGTGGGCACAAGCGCACGCCTTGAGCTGGATTGAGGATGAGAGTAATCAGGACGATACCTACGATCGTAACTTTCTGCGCCTCAAGGTTGTCCCACTGCTGCAACAGCGCTGGCCGCATTTTACGCAAGCCACAGCCCGGAGCGCCGCGCTGTGTGCAGAGCAGGAAAGTCTGCTGGATGAACTACTTGCCCAGGATTTAGCCGACTGTGTTACCCCGCGGGGAGGGCTACAGCTGGCACCGTTAATGACGATGAGCGTGGTGCGGCGTGCGGCGCTGCTGCGCCGTTGGCTGATGATGCTGAATGCGCCAATGCCTTCCCGCGATGCGCTGGAACGCATCTGGCAGGAGGTGGTTTGCGCACGCGCGGATGCCTCGCCCTGCTTGCGGTTTGGCGAATATGAAATCCGTCGCTATCAGTCGCAATTGTGGTGGATTAAATCCGTTATCGGGCAAAGCGAAACGGTCATTGTGTGGCCATCCTGGCAAACTCCGCTGATGTTACCTGCCGGTCTTGGGACAGTGCAGTTGGTTGCGGGGGGAGAGCTGCGTTCCCCACGTGCCGCTGAACCTGTGAGCATACGTTTTAAGGCATCGGGAGTTTTGCATATTGTGGGGCGTAACGGTGGACGTAAGCTGAAGAAAATCTGGCAGGAATTGGCGGTTCCCCCCTGGCGACGCGATACTACGCCGCTGCTGTTTTACGGCGATACGCTGATTGCTGCGGCAGGGGCTTTTGTCACGCTTGATGGCCTGGCTGAAGGGGAGTCTGGTGTCAGGCTGGAATGGAAGGAATACGGGCAGCTATCACCTGCCCGTTAAATGATTCAGGATTCACTGACCACGACAGTACCAATATCCGGATGACTGAAGCTGGAAATTTTGTCGAGACGCAGCTCGCGTGTTTCACCGGCGACATCCGCGACCAGATATTCCACGTTTTTGCGTGAAACCAGATCGTTTGCTTTCGCCTGTAAAACTTCACCATCCTTAAGCTCCAGCGTGAGCAAAAGATGATGCTGGCAGGCGAGCTCAAGATTATCGTAGTCATCGCAATTAATGGGTTGATACGTTTCATTCATTGACATAATCGCTCACCAGTAAGTTCGCGGCAGCACAGGCCGCCTTTTCCCTGACCGACTCTGAAAGGGTGCTGTCGTCTGCTATTTCATTAAGCACTTTTAATACGCAACCCAGCGCATCCGGGATATACCCTAAGTCTCCGCTGGCGATTTCCGCATACCGCTTGCGTATTAACTCACAATATTTTTCCACATGCCCTCCTGTCAGTACTCTGACTTAACCGTGGATGCAAGTCTAAGCCTACGAAGATAAACTCTGTTTAGCAAGGTGACTATACCACACTCATTCAGGCAATATCAGCGCCTTGATAAAGCATCGTTAACAGCCTTTTGCCGCCGTTTTCGCTACAATGTGCGCCTGATTCGAAAGGAGTTTTCTCATGGCGCTTAAAGCGACAATTTATAAAGCAGCGGTGAACGTGGCGGATCTTGACCGCAACCAGTTCCTGGATGCCGCGCTGACGCTGGCGCGTCACCCGTCCGAAACCCAGGAGCGTATGATGTTGCGCCTGCTGGCGTGGATTAAATACGCGAATGAACGATTGCAGTTCACTCGCGGTCTGAGCGCAGAAGATGAGCCGGAAGCCTGGCTGCGTAACGATCATCTCGGGATTGATTTGTGGATTGAGCTGGGTCTGCCGGACGAGAAGCGGATTAAGAAAGCCTGCACTCAGGCGGCTGAGGTCGCGCTGTTTGCTTATAACAACCGCGCGGCGCAGATCTGGTGGCAGCAGAATCAGAGTAAATGTGCACAGTTTGCTAACCTTTCCGTCTGGTATCTGGATGATGAGCAGCTGGCGCAGCTGAGCGCTTTTGCCGACCGGACGATGACCCTGCAGGCGACGATTCAGGATGGCGCCATCTGGCTGTCAGATTCTCAGAATAATCTGGAAATTCACCTGACTGCGTGGCAGCAACCTGCATGATTGTTATCTCCAGAAATGTTTCGATCCCTGATAATGAGCTGGAGATTACGGCTATTCGTGCCCAGGGCGCGGGTGGACAGCATGTGAATAAGGCTTCAACGGCTATCCATTTGCGCTTTGACATCAAGGCCTCTGGCCTGCCAGAGTATTATAAAGAACGTTTGCTGGCCGCCAGTCATCATCTGATAAGCAGTGAAGGTGTGATCATTATTAAGGCGCAGGAATACCGCAGTCAGGAGTTAAACCGGGAGGCGGCGATATCGCGGCTGGTGGCGGTAATAAAAGAATTAACCGTAGTGCAGAAAAACCGTCAGGCGACGCGTCCCACGCGAGCGTCTAAAGAGCGCAGATTAGCGTCGAAGGCACAAAAATCGACAGTGAAAGCACTTCGCGGAAAAGTTCGTCGGCCACCGGACTGACGGACGGGAATCATAATTTATAAGGAATTAATGGTGAAAACAGCGATATTGTCAGCAATGGCCGCGTTGACGCTCTTTGCATTGATCGGCTGTAACAACCGTGCTGAAGTTGAGACGTTACAACCCACCCAGGCAGCGGAGCTTAAACCGATGCAGCAGAGCTGGCGCGGTGTATTGCCTTGTGCAGATTGCGAAGGTATCGAAACCTCTCTGTTTCTGGAAAAAGACGGAACATGGGTTATGAATGAACGCTATCAGGGCGTACGTGATGAACCGTCTTCATTTGCTTCGTATGGGTCCTGGGCGCGTACCGCTGATAAACTGGTGCTGACCGATAGCAAAGGTGAGAAGTCCTATTACCGGGCGAAAGGCGAATCTCTGGAGATGCTCGATCGTGAAGGTAATCCGATTACGTCTCAGTTCAACTATATGCTGGAGCCGGTAAAATCCAGCCTGCCAGTGACGCCAATGGCGATGCGCGGCATGTATTTCTATCTGGCTGATGCGGCGACCTTCACCGATTGTGCGACAGGCAAAAGTGTCGCTGTTGCGAACAATGCGCAACTGGAGCGTGATTATCTGACTGCGCGTGGTACAACGGGTGAGGCGGTACTGCTGACGGTGGAGGGGCATTTCACGATGGCGGCAAACCCGGACACGGGAGAAGGCGTGAAAACGCTCATTCCCGATAAGGACGCTAAATTCGCTGCCGGCGAGGGCTGTAACGACTAAATGAATGCTGAAACGGCCCGGTAATGGACTGACTCCATCATTCGGGCCGTTAATTTATGGTCGCTGACTGGCTTTAACCATCTGGAAACCCGCCGGATTATTGTCGCGATCGTCGTCCTCGCCCCTTCGCGCCAGCGCAGGCGCTGTTCAAAACGACTGCGCGTTTTGTCCTGCAACTCGAATTATTTAGAGGTCAGTCCAACAAAACGGCTCGCTTTGATATATATCCCTAACTTCAGGTGCCCGACATACTGTAGCTGCGTTTCAGACTTAAACACGGAAACGTCGCCCTGGCGCATATGCATCAGGTCGGAAGGGCTAATCCAGCCCGCCTGCGCCATCGTTAGCGGGTGCCCGGCTTTAGCAAAAGCATCGGTCACAAATTCGGAGCAAAACCAGGCCTTCTTTTCTCCCTCACTGGCATCGCTTAGCTGCGCCTTCGCCAGACCACTGACGCACTGCTGGCGAAAATCCTCCGAGAAGGGATTGAGCGAACACATCTGGCGGGTCACCATGAACGGAATAAATTCGACGATGCCGCGATAGTTATAGCCACTGTCTTTGATTTTATAAGCAAATGCTTTGATTTCTGCGGCCTGCTGCGGCGTAAGATCCGGCACTCTCAAGGCAAAAAGTTTATCGCTATGCTTCATGGCCTGTTTCAGCGTCACGATTTGTACGCCAGCCCCGGTCGCCTCTGCGACTTCATTATCGCCCAGGTAAACCGCGACATGGCTAACGGAAGAAGTGCTGAAAGCGCGGATTCCGAATGAGGTCACACCAGGACTGGAGGAGAACAGCAGATCGCCAGGCTTGAGATCGGTATCCGTAATCTCATACAGCGCTTTATCGGTAAATGAACTTTGCCGCTGGAATTTGATCGCCCATTTTCTGGCCTGGGTATCAACAGCAGTTGCTGATGACTTCGGCTGACTGACGTCAACGGTGCAGGCCGAAAGTAAGAGTAAGCAGGGGAGGAGCAGGCGGTAATACGCCGTCTGTTTAGCCATTTTATACAATCCATGTAAAAAAGGTCCTGAAAATCAGGACCTCTTATGCCATCAGCCTTTAATCTGTTTTACCAGATAGCTGACGATGTCGCCGGTTTTAATCAACTGTTTCTCGCCATTACGACGGTATTTGTATTCGATATCGTCATTGTCGAGGTTACGGTCACCCAGCACGATAGTGTGCGGGATGCCAATCAGCTCCATATCGGCAAACATCACGCCCGGACGCTCTTTACGATCGTCCATCAGCACTTCAATGCCCTGCGCACGCAGCTCAGCGTACAGCTTTTCAGCCAGCTCCTGCACACGGTAGGATTTGTGCATGTTCATCGGCAGAATCGCCACCTGGAACGGTGCGATGGCATCAGGCCATACGATGCCACGCTCATCAAAGTTCTGCTCGATAGCCGCCGCCACAACGCGGGTTACCCCGATCCCGTAGCAGCCCATCGTCAGGATCTGGTTACGACCATCTTCGCCCTGTACGGCAGCTTTCATCGCTTCAGAGTATTTGGTGCCCAGCTGGAAGATGTGACCCACTTCGATACCGCGTTTAATCAGCAGCGTGCCTTTACCATCCGGGCTAGGATCGCCTGCAACCACGTTACGGATATCAGCCACTTCTGGCGTTGCCACGTCACGATCCCAGTTGATGCCGAAATAGTGTTTACCGTCGATGTTCGCGCCAGCGGCGAAATCGCTCATTACCGCAACGGTGCGGTCGATCACCACCGGAATCGGCATATTTACCGGACCGAGAGATCCTGGACCTGCTTTTACCAGGACACGAATTTCGTCTTCCGTTGCAAAAGTCAGCGGGCTGGCAACCTGCGGCAGTTTTTCCGCTTTGACTTCATTCAGTTCGTGATCGCCACGGACTAACAGGGCAACCAGCGGGTAGCTACTCCCTTCAACCGCTTTCACCAGCAGGGTTTTGACAGTTTTCTCAATAGGCAGATTGAACTGCTCAACCAGTTCAGCGATGGTTTTCGCATCTGGCGTATCAACCAGCGTCATTTCCTGGGTTGCTGCGGCACGCGGCTCTTTCGGCGCAACGGCTTCGGCGAATTCAATGTTTGCCGCGTAGTCAGAAGAGTCAGAGAAGATCACATCATCTTCGCCGCTCTGCGCCAGTACCTGGAACTCGTGCGATGCGCTACCGCCGATAGAACCGGTGTCAGCCTGTACCGCGCGGAAATCCAGGCCCATACGGCTGAAGATTTTGCTGTAAGCGGCATACATGGCATCGTAGGTTTCCTGCAAGGATTCCTGAGAGGTATGGAAAGAGTAAGCATCTTTCATCAGGAACTCACGGGAACGCATCACGCCGAAACGTGGGCGTACTTCATCACGGAATTTGGTCTGGATCTGGTAGAAATTCAGCGGCAGCTGTTTGTAAGAGCTGAGCTCGTTACGAATCAGGTCGGTGATCACTTCTTCATGAGTTGGGCCGAGTACGAACGGACGCTCGCCACGGTCAACAAAACGCAGCAGTTCCGGACCGTACTGTTCCCAACGACCACTCTCTTGCCACAGGTCAGCGGGCTGAACGACTGGCATAGACACCTCGATCGCACCGGCGTTGTTCATCTCTTCACGCACGATGTTTTCGACTTTTTTCAGGACGCGCACGCCGGTCGGCAGCCAGGTGTATAACCCGGAGGCCAGCTTGCGGATCATCCCGGCGCGCAGCATCAGCTGATGGCTGATAACCTCGGCGTCGGCAGGTGTCTCCTTCAGAGTGGAGAGCAGGTATTGGCTAGTACGCATGTTGTTACGGTTCCAGTTGAACGATCGAACAGGCTCAAGGCGAGCCTGACACAAAAAAAGTGATTTACCCGTCATACTTCAAGTTGCATATGCGCTGGCTTTACTACCCGGCCCATCCCAGGGCCTCGCCCCTGTGGGGCCGCGGTAGACAGCATTCAAATCTGCTCCCGGCAGATTGGTCATTCTCCCCCGTCACGTACTTGTGTACGCTCCTGGGGATCTCTCTCACCAGAGGCTGCCTTCAGCAGTTCAAATTCGTTCCTGACAAATTTGTCGCCGCGTCGCCGCTTTACTGCAACTCGAATTATTTAGGGTTCAGTTTACCAGCGACAAAGGGATGTCAAAAGAGAAGGGCGTGAAATTACCGGGGTTCCAGTGCAAAGACTTCAAAACCTGTCTCAGTGACGCGCCAGCGCACGTTGAAATCATGCAGCCAGACGGCGTATGTCTTGCCTGTCTCTTCGCCCTTACGATACGCAGGACGCGGATCCTGCGCCAGTACTTCGCGAATAAATGTTTTTAGCTGCGGATAATGCTTTTCAAGCCGCGGAAATTGCTTTTCAACCTCTTCGCTAAAGCTGACGTGCATTTCGGCTGCTGGCGCATGTTGCGCATAGCTGGCGGTCGCGTCTGGCAGAGACTCCGCAAAGGGTAAATAGGGTTTGATATCAATGACTGGCGTACCGTCCACCAGATCCAGACTTCCCAGCCGCAGAATCACCTTATCTTTCTGGCAGCTAACGGATGTTAGCTCAACCAGTGACATACCGACAGGATTCGGGCGGAAGGTAGAACGGGTGGCAAAAACGCCCATTCGGGCGTTGCCGCCCAGACGGGGAGGGCGCACGGTAGGACGCCATCCGCCTTCCATCGTCTGATGAAAAACGAAGATGACCCACAAATGGCTGAACGCTTCCAGGCCGCGAACGGCATCGGCCTGATTGTAGGGCGCCAGCAGATGCAGCTCGCCGTTTGCTTTTTTCACCAGACCGGGCTGGCGGGGAACGGCGAACTTTTCTTTGTAGGGTGAGCGAATAACGCCTATTTGTTCAAACTGAAAACTGCTCATTTCGCCGAGATGTTAAGCGCGGATCCGATACAAACGGCCTGACGATAGCAGCCTGGCGTCCCGCTGGTCACTTCGCAGCTATGTAGGAGCACAGCGTTTGCCTTCATTTTTGAAGCGTTAATTTGCATACGCTTGCGTGCGGTTGGGATGCTCGGCGGAGAGTCCTGGTTAGAGGCCTGGCAAGAGTCACCGCTGACTTCGCCAAGATCGCGGAAAGGTTTACCCACCAAATCTTCAGCGTTGGTATAGATTCGAACCGGTGCGGCACGTGGCGCTTTCGGTTTTTCCGGCTCCGCTTTTACTGGGGTAGAGGTGCTTTTTACGGGTTCAACAGGGGATCTGCTTAGCATCGAACAGCCGCTCAGCATGAGTGCTAATAAACAGATCGGTAAAGCACGCATAATATTTCCTCAATTAATCATCTCATTGTCAGATATTGAATCAGGAGCTTGCATAAATGACAAGACGGGCAAGCGCCCGTCCTGAATGATATTACATATTGTGAATACAGCCTAAAAATTACCAGCCTTTAACAGCGCCGCCGTTGAAGACTTTATTCGCTGCTTCGTAGACTTCGTCAGACTGATAAGCCTGGACGAATTTCTTCACGTTCTCCGCGTCTTTGTTGTCTTCACGGGTCACGATCAGGTTGACGTACGGGGAATCTTTATCTTCAACGAAGATCCCGTCTTTGGCTGGGGTCAGGCCAATCTGGCTGGCGTAAGTCGTGTTGATAACGGCCAGAGCGATCTGCGCATCGTCCAGAGAACGCGGCAGCTGCGGGGCTTCCAGCTCAACAATTTTCAGTTTTTTCGGGTTTTCCACCACATCCAGAACGGTCGGCAGCAGACCAACGCCCTCTTTCAGTTTAATTAAGCCCACTTTCTGTAACAGCAGAAGCGAACGGCCGAGGTTGGTCGGATCGTTTGGTACTGCAACCTGGGAACCGTTCTGTAGCTCATCAAGCGATTTGATTTTTTTGGAGTAACCGGCAATCGGGTATACGAAGGTACTGCCAGCCGGGACCAGTTTGTAACCACGATCTTTGATCTGCTGATCCAGATACGGCTTGTGCTGGAAGGCGTTAGCATCGATATCACCCTTGCTTAACGCTTCATTTGGTAGCACGTAATCGTTGAAGGTCACCAGCTCCACATCCAGGCCGTATTTTTCTTTTGCCACTTTTTGTGCAACTTCGGCGACCTGCTGCTCAGCGCCAACAATAACGCCCACTTTAATGTGGTTGGGATCTTTTTCATCCTGGCCACAACCCACAAGTGCCAGAGAACCTATCAGGGCTCCAACTGCCGCAAAAGTTTTGAATTTGAACGCCATGCCTGTTTCCTTAATGTGTTTTTGATGTTGTATGTGATGTTACTTATGTGTGACCGCCCGGACGATGCGATCGCCTGCGAACTGAATTAAATAAACCAGCACTACCAGTAATACTAATACCGTATTCATAACGGTAGCATTGTAGCCGATATAACCGTACTGATAGCCGATCTGACCCAGCCCACCTGCGCCGACGGCCCCCCCCATCGCGGAGTAGCCAACCAGCGTGATAAGCGTAATGGTTGCCGCATTCACCAGACCTGGCAGCGCTTCCGGCAGCAGAACCTTGCGGACGATCTGCAACGGTGTCGCTCCCATTGCGCGGGATGCTTCAATAAGGCCTGTTGGGATCTCCAGAAGGGCATTCTCAACCATACGGGCGATGAACGGCGCGGCACCAACGGTGAGCGGCACAATGGCAGCCTGCAGACCGATGGAGGTCCCCACAATCACGCGGGTGAATGGAATCATCCATACCAGTAAGATTATAAACGGAATAGAGCGGAATATATTCACCAACGCTGACAGCGTACGATAGAGTTTTGCGTTGGCAATGATTTGTCCCGGACGAGTGACATACAGCAGTACGCCCACCGGCAAACCAATCACGAAACCGAAGAAACCGGATACGAAGGTCATTGCCAGCGTTTCCCATACGCCGCGAACCAGCAGCCACATCATTGGCTCAGACATAACCCAGTACCTCTACTTTTACATGGTGTTCCTGCAGCCAGGCAATGGCGGCTTGCGTATCTTCTTGCGCGCCGTGCATTTCGGTCAACATAATGCCGAACTTTACGCCACCGGCGTAATCCATCTGCGCGCTAATAATGTTGTTATTCACATTGAAACGACGCGCTGTCTCAGAAAGCAGCGGGGCGTCAACGGACTTGCCGGTGAACTCCATACGCAGCATCGGGACGCTGTCGGCTTCTGGCTCCTCTTTCAGGCGCGCCAGGTAATCTTCCGGGATATCCAGATGTAGCGTCGACTGAATGAATTTCTGCGCCAGCGGGGTTTTGGGATGAGAGAACACTTCGCTGACGGTATCCTGCTCTATCAGTTCGCCGTTGCTGATGACTGCCACACAATCACAGATGCGCTTAACAACATCCATTTCATGGGTGATCAACAGAATCGTCAGACCGAGACGGCGGTTAATGTCTTTCAGTAGCTCAAGGATTGAACGTGTGGTTGCGGGATCCAGCGCGCTGGTAGCTTCATCACACAGCAGAACTTTCGGCTGGCTTGCGAGCGCACGGGCAATCGCGACACGCTGTTTTTGACCGCCGGAAAGGTTTGCCGGATAGCTGTCGTGTTTATCATCCAGACCAACCAGATCCAGAAGTTCCGTAACGCGACGTTTAATCTCTTCTTTAGGGGTGTTATCCAGTTCCAGCGGTAGAGCGACGTTGCCAAAAACGGTACGGGAAGCCAACAAGTTAAAATGCTGGAAAATCATGCCAATCTGGCGACGCGCTTTGGTCAGCTCAGATTCGGAAAGAGCGGTCAGATCCTGGCCGCCAACCAGAACGCTACCTTCAGTCGGGCGCTCCAGTAGGTTTACACAACGGATAAGCGTGCTTTTACCGGCACCTGAAGCACCAATAACGCCATAAATTTGTCCTGCAGGAACGTGCAGACTGACGTTGTTCAACGCCTGAATGGTACGGGCCCCCTGCTGGAACACCTTGGTGATATTCGAAAGTTTAATCATTGATTATTTATTATCGTAATTAAGTTAGCCGTGGCATTTTCGTCTGCCAGATACGGTCGTAGCCGTTAACAAAATGGATGTTAAGGCATCCAGACGTCTAAATCAATCAGGGTTTATGCGATGAGCACTTTCTTGCTTGCTGAAACATGCGATACTAACGCCACATGCCTTATTCAGGAGCTATAAAAGGTGGCAAAGTCCGTACCCGCAATTTTCCTTGACCGTGATGGCACTATTAATGTGGATCACGGCTATGTACACGAAATCGATGCGTTCGAGTTTATTGACGGCGTCATTGACGCCATGCGCGAACTTAAGAATATGGGCTATGCGCTGGTGGTGGTGACTAACCAGTCCGGTATCGCGCGCGGCAAATTTACTGAAGCACAATTCGAGACATTAACCGAATGGATGGACTGGTCCCTGGCGGATCGTGATGTCGATCTCGACGGTATCTATTACTGCCCGCACCATCCCCAGGGCAGTGTTGAAGAGTTTCGCCAGGTGTGCGATTGCCGTAAGCCGCATCCGGGAATGCTTATCTCCGCGCGTGACTTCCTGCACATTGATATGGCTGCTTCTTATATGGTGGGTGACAAAATAGAAGATATGCAAGCGGCGGCGGCGGCAAATGTAGGAACTAAAGTGCTGGTACGTACCGGCAAACCCATCACCCCGGAAGCAGAAAATGCGGCGGATTGGGTAATAAACAGTCTGGCAGATCTGCCAATGGCGATAAAAAAGCAGCAAAAATAAGCGTTGTGATTAAAAGCTGAGCGGTTGAAACAAATCTGCATTTTTCCGCTTGTCTTCCTGAGTCGACTCCCTATAATGCGCCTCCATCGACACGGTGGATGTGAATCACTTCACACAAACAGCCGGGCCGGTTGAAGAGAAAAATCCTGAAATTCAGGGTTGACTCTGAAAGAGGAAAGCGTAATATACGCCACCTCGCGACAGAGCGCTGAAGCGCGTCGCAACTGCTCTTTAACAATTTATCAGACAATCTGTGTGGGCACTCAAAGTGACATGGATTCTTAATGTCTTCGGACAATAAATGAATACCAAGTCTCTGGAGTGAACACGTAATTCATTACGAAGTTTAATTCTACGAGCATCAAACTTAAATTGAAGAGTTTGATCATGGCTCAGATTGAACGCTGGCGGCAGGCCTAACACATGCAAGTCGAACGGTAACAGGAAGCAGCTTGCTGCTTTGCTGACGAGTGGCGGACGGGTGAGTAATGTCTGGGAAACTGCCCGATGGAGGGGGATAACTACTGGAAACGGTAGCTAATACCGCATAACGTCGCAAGACCAAAGAGGGGGACCTTCGGGCCTCTTGCCTGCCATC
>NZ_PQMB01000003.1 GCF_002918555.1 Citrobacter amalonaticus | reverse complement strand
CACCTCGATGTCGGCTCATCACATCCTGGGGCTGAAGTAGGTCCCAAGGGTATGGCTGTTCGCCATTTAAAGTGGTACGCGAGCTGGGTTTAGAACGTCGTGAGACAGTTCGGTCCCTATCTGCCGTGGGCGCTGGAGAATTGAGGGGGGCTGCTCCTAGTACGAGAGGACCGGAGTGGACGCATCACTGGTGTTCGGGTTGTCATGCCAATGGCATTGCCCGGTAGCTAAATGCGGAAGAGATAAGTGCTGAAAGCATCTAAGCACGAAACTTGCCCCGAGATGAGTTCTCCCTGACYCTTWAAGRGTCCTGAAGGAACGTTGAAGACGACGACGTTGATAGGCCGGGTGTGTAAGCGCAGCGATGCGTTGAGCTAACCGGTACTAATGAACCGTGAGGCTTAACCTTACAACGCCGAAGATGTTTTGGCGGATGAGAGACAGAAACAATATTCAGTTTGATACAGATTAGTTGATGCGCAGGAATGCGTGTTGACAGACAGAATTTGCCTGGCGGCAACAGCGCGGTGGTCCCACCTGACCCCATGCCGAACTCAGAAGTGAAACGCCGTAGCGCCGATGGTAGTGTGGGGTCTCCCCATGCGAGAGTAGGGAACTGCCAGGCATCAAANTAACCGGTACTAATGAACCGTGAGGCTTAACCTTACAACGCCGAAGATGTTTTGGCGGATGAGAGACAGAAACAATATTCAGTTTGATACAGATTAGTTGATGCGCAGGAATGCGTGTTGACAGACAGAATTTGCCTGGCGGCAACAGCGCGGTGGTCCCACCTGACCCCATGCCGAACTCAGAAGTGAAACGCCGTAGCGCCGATGGTAGTGTGGGGTCTCCCCATGCGAGAGTAGGGAACTGCCAGGCATCAAACAAGTAAAAAGGCCATCCGTCAGGATGGCCTTTTTGCGTTTTACTTTCAGGAAAGTTACCGGATGTCGGCTTTGCCTCACCCGGCCTGCAGCGTTATTGATGTATCAAATTCAATAAAGGATACGGCCTTCCAAGATCGTCCACCTCTGAGCGTCCCACGACCGTAAATCCCATCTTCTTATAAAACCCAACGGCTTGTGCATTTTGTTCGTTAACATTGGTTGTTAACCCGGGGGCCAGCGTCAGCGCATGTTCAATCAACAATTTTCCCACGCCATGACCGCGAGTATCGGGATCGACGAATAATGCATCCATATGCTCACCTGTGAGCAGCATAAACGCTACTGGTTCATCCTGTTCTGTTACCGCAACCCATAACGGTGCTTCTGGTAAAAATGAACTGACCAGCTCTTCCAACTCTGCCCGATACGTTTTTGACAGAAAGTCATGCGTGGCGTCGACCGAACGGCACCATATTGCAATCAGTTTTTCACCTTCATCATGCCGTGAACGGCGGATACTAATAACCATATTCTCTCCTTTCATCCATGCTTATATTCTAACGTAAGTACCTGCGTGAAACTTTCTCACCTTGAATATGCAGGCTCGACATTCGCCTGATTTCTGGGTATCTTCAGCTATCTGGATGTCTAAACGTTTAAACGTATGTTGTGAGGTTATCAGGTTATGCCGATACGCGTGCTGGACGAGCTGCCCGCCGTCAATTTTTTGCGTGAGGAAAATGTCTTCGTCATGACGACATCTCGTGCGTCAGGTCAGGAAATTCGTCCGCTGAAGGTGCTTATCCTTAATCTGATGCCAAAGAAAATCGAAACTGAGAATCAGTTTTTACGCCTGCTGTCGAACTCGCCGCTACAGGTTGATATTCAGCTTTTGCGGGTTGATGCCCGTGAGTCGCGAAACACGCCTGCTGAGCACCTGAACAACTTCTACTGTAATTTCGAAGATATTTGTGACCAAAACTTCGATGGTCTGATTGTGACCGGGGCACCGCTTGGTCTGGTTGAGTTTGACGACGTTGCCTACTGGCCGCAGATCAAACAGGTCCTGGAGTGGGCAAAAGATCACGTTACCTCAACGCTGTTTGTCTGTTGGGCGGTACAGGCTGCTCTTAACATCCTTTACGGCATTCCGAAGCAAACCCGCACAGATAAACTTTCCGGTGTCTACGAGCATCACATCCTGCATCCTCACGCTTTGCTGACGCGAGGTTTTGACGATTCATTCCTTGCACCGCATTCGCGCTATGCCGATTTCCCGGCTGCATTGATTCGTGATTACACCGATCTGGAGATCCTCGCTGAGACAGAGGAAGGGGATGCCTACCTGTTTGCCAGCAAAGACAAGCGTATCGCCTTTGTCACTGGCCACCCGGAATATGATGCTCATACGCTGGGAAGTGAATATTTCCGCGATGCAGAAGCCGGATTAAGCCCGGAAATACCGTACAACTATTTTCCGAAAAATGATCCACAAAACAAACCCCGGGCGACATGGCGCAGCCACGGTAATTTACTGTTTACCAACTGGCTTAACTATTACGTCTACCAAATCACACCATATGATCTGCGTCACATGAATCCAACGCTGGATTAATCTTCTGGCGCTGACGATCCTAAAGCGTTTCAGCACGCTGAACCAGGCACCTTCGGGTGCCTTTTTTGTTTCCGAAACACGCCTCATATTGTGACTAAACTTTATCTTTATTGTTATCAATGAGTTAAATGTTATTTTATTTAAAAATGGAAATTGTTTTTGATTTTGAAATTTAAATGCGTAGTCTTAGTTGTGCTGAACGAAAAGCGCACAACGATCCTTCGTTCGCATTGGGGATGTATTCGGATCAATGACGAGGAGCCGCACGATGAATCAACAGGCAACGACAACTGATGAACTGGCCTTTACCAGGCCGTATGGCGAGCAGGAGAAGCAAATCCTGACCGCAGAGGCGGTGGAGTTTCTGACCGAACTGGTGACGCGATTTACGCCAAAACGCAACAAACTGCTCGCCGCCCGCATTCAGCAGCAGCAGGATATTGATGACGGAAAGTTGCCTGATTTTATTTCGGAAACAGATTCCATTCGTAAAAGTGAGTGGAAGATTCGCGGTATTCCTGAGGATTTACAGGATCGTCGCGTGGAAATCACCGGCCCGGTTGAGCGTAAGATGGTGATCAACGCCCTGAACGCCAACGTGAAGGTGTTTATGGCTGATTTTGAAGATTCACTGGCGCCGGAGTGGAGCAAAGTGATCGACGGGCACATTAATCTGCGCGATGCGGTTAACGGCACCATCAGCTACACCAACGAGGCCGGCAAAATTTATCAACTCAAGCCGGATCCGGCCTTATTGATCTGCCGCGTACGCGGCCTGCATCTGCCGGAAAAACATGTCACCTGGCGTGACGAAGCGATTCCGGGCAGTTTGTTCGACTTTGCCCTCTATTTCTTCCACAACTACAAAGCGTTGTTGGCAAAAGGCAGCGGCCCGTACTTCTACCTGCCGAAAACTCAGGCCTGGCAGGAAGCAGCCTGGTGGAGCGAAGTGTTCAGCTATGCCGAAGATCGCTTTAACCTGCCGCGTGGCACGATTAAAGCCACATTATTGATTGAAACGCTGCCCGCTGTTTTCCAGATGGATGAGATCCTGCACGCACTGCGTGACCATATTGTGGGTCTCAACTGTGGCCGCTGGGACTACATCTTCAGCTATATCAAGACGCTGAAAAATCACCCGGATCGCGTTCTGCCGGATCGTCAGGTAGTGACGATGGATAAACCGTTCCTCAGCGCCTATTCACGCCTGCTGATTAAAACCTGTCATAAACGCGGCGCGTTTGCGATGGGGGGGATGGCGGCATTTATTCCCAGCAAGGACGCTGAACGCAACAACCAGGTTCTGGCGAAGGTAAAAGCGGATAAGGCGCTGGAAGCCAACAATGGCCATGACGGTACCTGGATTGCGCATCCGGGGCTGGCGGATACCGCAATGGCGGTCTTTAACGAGGTCCTGGGTGAGAACAAAAATCAGCTCTTCGTTACCCGTGATGAAGACGCGCCGATTACCGCTGAACAGCTGCTGGCACCGTGTGAGGGCGAACGGACCGAAGAGGGAATGCGCGCCAACATTCGCGTTGCGGTGCAGTACATCGAAGCGTGGATCTCTGGCAATGGCTGCGTACCGATTTACGGTCTGATGGAGGATGCGGCGACGGCTGAAATCTCCCGTACCTCTATCTGGCAGTGGATCCATCATCAGAAAACCCTGAGCAATGGCAAACCGGTGACCAAAGCCCTGTTCCGCCAGATGCTGGCTGAAGAGATGCGGGTGATTCAGGACGAGCTGGGCGAACAGCGCTACAGCAGCGGACGTTTTGACGACGCCGGGCGCCTGATGGAACAGATCACCACCTCTGAAGAACTGATCGATTTCCTGACCCTGCCAGGCTACCGCCTGCTGGCGTAATGGCTCAGGTTATTTTGTTCGCCATTTTGACCCCGGGCAGCGCGCATAATCTTCACGTACTATAAGTACGCTCCGGTTTTTGCGCGGCTTCCCGTAACCAAACTGTCTTCACCGATAACGCCTGGGAAGCCAGGAGAATAATATGGAGCATCTGCACATGAAAACCCGTACCCAACAAATCGAAGAATTACAGAAAGAATGGACGCAACCGCGCTGGGAAGGCATTCGTCGCCCGTACAGCGCGGAGGAAGTGGTGAAATTACGCGGCTCGGTGAATCCGGAATGCACGCTGGCGCAGCTGGGTGCTGCCAAAATGTGGCGTCTGCTGCATGGTGAGGCGAAAAAAGGCTACATCAACAGCCTGGGTGCATTGACCGGCGGGCAGGCGCTGCAGCAGGCGAAAGCCGGGATTGAAGCCGTTTATTTGTCGGGCTGGCAGGTGGCGGCGGATGCTAACCTGGCGTCCAGCATGTATCCGGATCAATCGCTGTACCCGGCCAATTCTGTCCCGGCGGTGGTGGATCGGATCAACAATACTTTCCGTCGGGCGGATCAGATCCAATGGTCGACCGGTATTGAACCAGGCGATCCGCGCTATGTTGACTATTTCCTGCCGATCGTTGCCGATGCAGAAGCGGGTTTCGGTGGCGTACTGAACGCATTTGAGTTGATGAAATCGATGATTGAAGCTGGTGCAGCGGCTGTTCACTTCGAAGATCAGCTGGCGTCGGTGAAGAAGTGCGGTCATATGGGGGGAAAAGTACTGGTGCCGACCCAGGAGGCGATTCAGAAACTGGTGGCGGCGCGCCTGGCGGCTGACGTAATGGGCGTACCGACGCTGGTGATCGCCCGTACCGATGCGGATGCGGCGGACCTGATTACTTCCGACTGCGATGAATACGACAGCGAATTTATTACTGGCGAGCGTACCAACGAAGGCTTCTTCCGTACCCGCGCGGGTATTGAGCAGGCTATCAGTCGTGGGCTGGCGTATGCGCCCTATGCTGACCTGGTGTGGTGCGAAACCTCCACGCCGGACCTCGAACTGGCGAAGCGTTTTGCCGATGCTATCCATGCGAAATATCCGGGCAAACTGCTGGCTTATAACTGTTCTCCGTCGTTTAACTGGCAGAAGAATCTGGACGATAAAACCATCGCCAGCTTCCAGCAGCAGCTGTCGGATATGGGCTACAAGTACCAGTTCATCACCCTGGCGGGCATTCACAGCATGTGGTTCAACATGTTCGACCTGGCGCGTTCTTATGCCCAGGGAGAAGGTATGAAGCACTACGTCGAGAAAGTTCAGCAGCCGGAGTTTGCCGCTGGAAAAGACGGTTATACCTTCGTCTCCCACCAGCAGGAAGTGGGGACAGGTTACTTCGATAAGGTCACCACCATCATTCAGGGGGGCGCCTCTTCAGTGACCGCGCTGACCGGTTCAACTGAGGAATCGCAGTTCTGAGCAGCCTGATGCCCGGTGGCGCTACGCTTACCGGGCCTGTGAAGGATCCGCGCCGGATAAGCGAATGCGCTATCCGGCATGACGTTGTGCCGGATGGGGAAAATAATGTCGCGTGGCCTGGAATTACTGATTGCTCAAACCATCCTGCAGGGCTTTGACGCGCAGTATGGTCGATTTCTTGAAGTGACCTCCGGCGCCCAGCAGCGCTTTGAACAGGCCGACTGGCACGCCGTTCAGCTGGCGATGAAAAGCCGCATCCATCTTTACGATCACCACGTGGGTCTGGTGGTGGAACAATTACGCTGCATTACCGACGGCAAGAGTACCAGTGCCGCTTTTTTGCTGCGTGTTAAAGAGCAATACACCCGGCTGTTGCCGGATTACCCGCGCTTCGAGATTGCGGAGAGCTTTTTTAACTCCGTCTACTGTCGGTTATTTGACCACCGCTCGCTGACTCCCGAGCGGCTTTTTATCTTTAGTTCTCAGCCAGAGCGTCGCTTTCGTACTATCCCGCGTCCGCTGGCCAGAGACTTCTTTCCCGATCATGGCTGGGAATCGCTGCTTGTGCGCGTGCTCAGCGATTTGTCGCTGCGTCTGCCCTGGCAAAATAAAAGCCGTGATATTCACTACATCATTGCCCATCTGAGTGAAACACTCGGCGCAGATGCCTTACAAGATTGTCATTTGCAGGTGGCAAACGAACTGTTTTACCGTAATAAGGCCGCCTGGCTGGTGGGGAAACTTATCACGCCAGAGGTCACACTGCCGTTTCTGCTGCCGATTCATCGTACCGATGAAGGTGAGCTGTTTATTGACACCTGTCTGACCACCACGGCCGAAGCGAGCATTGTGTTTGGCTTTGCGCGTTCCTATTTTATGGTATATGCGCCGTTGCCTGCCGCGCTGGTTGAATGGCTGCGCGAGATCCTGCCGGGTAAAACCACCGCTGAGTTGTATATGGCGATTGGCTGTCAGAAGCATGCGAAAACGGAAAGCTATCGGGAGTATTTGTTATATCAGGCCAATTGTGATGAGCAATTCATTGAAGCGCCGGGTATTCGCGGCATGGTGATGCTGGTGTTTACCCTGCCGGGCTTTGATCGTGTGTTTAAGGTCATCAAGGACACATTTGCCCCGCAAAAAGAGATGTCTGCTGCCCATGTCCGGGCCTGCTACCAGCTTGTTAAGGAGCATGACCGTGTTGGCCGTATGGCGGATACCCAGGAGTTTGAGAACTTCGTGCTGGAAAAGCGGCAAATCGATCCCGCCTTGATGGCGCTGTTACTTCAGGAAGCACCGGAGAAAATTACCGATCTCGGCGACCGGATAATCATCCGACATTTGTATATTGAGCGTCGAATGGTGCCGTTGAATATCTGGCTGGAGCAGGTGGAAGGCCAGCAGCTACGTGATGCGATTGAAGAGTATGGCAATGCCATTCGTCAGCTTGCCGCAGCGAATATTTTCCCCGGCGATATGTTGTTTAAAAACTTTGGCGTCACCCGGCATGGTCGCGTGGTGTTCTACGATTACGACGAAATTTGCTATATGACGGAGGTGAATTTCCGCGATATCCCGCCCCCGCGTTACCCGGAAGATGAGCTGGCCAGCGAACCCTGGTACAGCGTCTCGCCGGGAGATGTTTTCCCGGAGGAGTTTCGCCACTGGCTGTGTGCCGATCCGCGTATTGGCCCGCTGTTTGAAGAGATGCACGCCGATCTGTTCCGCGCCGACTACTGGCGGGCGCTGCAAACGCGCATCCGTGAAGGACATGTGGAGGATGTCTATGCCTACCGTCGCCGCCAGCGGTTCAGCGTGCGGTATGATGCCGGCAATGTGCACCGTATTGCCTGATGGCGCTGCGCTTCTCAGGCCGACAATTGCGCAGGGCTAAATTTCAGCGAATCCCACCGTACGCCAGCGTGACCTCTTTCGCCGCTTTGATCACCATGGCGCCAAACTCGGTGACGCGATCGTCGGTAATGCGCGAAACCGGCCCGGAGATGGAGATGGCGGCAAATGGCTCGCGATGTTCATCGTAAATGCACGATGCCACGCAGCGCAGGCCGAGCGCGTGTTCTTCATCATCAAAGGAGTAGCCACGTTTACGCGTCTGGGCAAGGTCATCTTTCAGATGTACTGGCGACACCAGGGTGGCGTGGGTATAAGCGTGCAGCCCTTTGCGATGCAGCAAACCAGTGACCTGTTCTTCGCTGATCTGTGCCAGGAACGCCTTTCCCGCACCAGAGGCATGCATTGGTAGCTTGCCGCCGATGGGCGCAGACATGCGCATCAACTGGGTACACTGTACCTGGTCAATAATTATCGCCTGATGATCGCTCTGGTCCAGCACCGCCAGATTAACCGTTTCACCGGAATCTTCCATCAGCTTGCGCAGAATGGGGTGGACGATCGCCAGCAGGTTGCGGCTTTGCAAAAAGCTGCTGCCCACGATAAACGCATGAGCGCCGACGGCCCAATGCCCCAGATCTCCTACCTGACGCACAAAGCCCTGCTGTTGCATGGTGGTCAGTAAACGGTGAGTGGTGGAATTCGGCAGGCCCGCCTGTTGTGCCAGCTCGGTCAGCGCCACGCTGCCGTTAGATTCGGCAATCCATTCCAGGAGCTTCAGGCCACGGGTTAACGACTGAACCTGCCCGGTTGCGGGCGCAGTGGTAGCGGCGGGTTTTCTACCGCGTTTCGCGGGAACGGGGGCAACCATGGCAGACTCCTTTTCTGTATCGTGGAAATCATTTTCGTTTTATTCAATTATAATGCAAGAGTTCCTGAACTGATCGGAGGAGTGAAGCTGAACATGTCTCATGTTGCTTGTTGTTTGCTTTTACGCCAGCCATGTTTATGCCAGTATGCTTTGTTGAGTTTTTTTCGGTCTGGTTGAGCGTTGTCGGGAGCAAGTGTGAGCAGCAAAGTGAAACAACTGCGTGCGCAGTTAAATGAACGTATTCTGGTGCTGGACGGCGGTATGGGTACCATGATCCAGAGTTACCGTTTAAGTGAAGACGATTTTCGGGGTAAACGCTTTGCCGACTGGCCCTGCGATCTGAAAGGTAACAATGACCTGCTGGTGCTCAGTAAACCGGAGGTGATAGCCGCAATTCATCACGCCTACTTTGAGGCGGGTGCGGATATCATCGAAACCAACACTTTCAACTCCACGACGATTGCGATGGCGGATTACCAGATGGAATCCCTGTCGGCGGAAATCAACTTTCAAGCGGCTAAGATGGCGCGCGCCTGTGCCGATGAGTGGACGGCCCGCACGCCAGACAAGCCGCGCTATGTGGCGGGCGTCCTTGGCCCAACCAACCGCACGGCCTCTATCTCACCCGACGTTAACGACCCGGCATTCCGTAACATCACCTTCGATCAGCTGGTGGCGGCTTATCGCGAATCGACCAAAGCGCTGGTGGAGGGGGGCAGCGATCTGATCCTGATTGAGACGGTCTTCGATACCCTGAACGCCAAAGCGGCGATCTTCGCGGTGAAAGAGGAACTTGAGGCGCTGGGCGTGGATCTGCCGATCATGATTTCCGGCACCATCACCGACGCTTCCGGTCGTACGCTCTCCGGTCAGACGACCGAAGCATTTTATAACTCCCTGCGTCATGCCGAAGCGCTCACCTTTGGTCTGAACTGTGCGCTGGGACCGGATGAGCTGCGTCAGTATGTGCAGGAGCTGTCGCGGATCGCCGAATGTTATGTCACCGCGCACCCGAACGCCGGTCTGCCAAACGCCTTTGGCGAATACGATCTCGACGCCGATACGATGGCAAAGCAGATCCGTGAATGGGCGCAAGCCGGTTTCCTGAACATCGTTGGCGGCTGCTGCGGCACCACGCCGGAACACATTGCCGCAATGTGCCGCGCGGTGGAGGGGCTGCTGCCGCGCAAGCTGTCGGAAATCCCGGTTGCCTGCCGTCTCTCTGGCCTGGAACCACTGAATATCGGCGATGACAGCCTGTTCGTTAACGTCGGTGAACGTACCAACGTTACCGGCTCCGCGAAATTTAAGCGTCTGATTAAAGAAGAGAAGTACAGCGAAGCGCTGGACGTCGCCCGCCAGCAGGTGGAGAGCGGAGCGCAGATTATCGATATCAACATGGATGAGGGGATGCTCG
Organism: Citrobacter amalonaticus; assembly: GCF_002918555.1. Lineage (GTDB taxonomy): Bacteria > Pseudomonadota > Gammaproteobacteria > Enterobacterales > Enterobacteriaceae > Citrobacter_C > Citrobacter_C amalonaticus_A. The sequence continues at coordinate 1,051,484 of NZ_PQMB01000003.1, read as the reverse complement.
ACGCAGAAGCGGCGATGGTGCGCTTCCTCAGCCTGATAGCCGGTGAGCCGGACATCGCTCGCGTGCCGATTATGATCGACTCCTCCAAATGGGATGTCATCGAAAAAGGGCTGAAGTGTATTCAGGGTAAAGGCATCGTGAACTCCATCTCGATGAAAGAGGGCGTCGGGACGTTTATCCACCATGCGAAGCTGCTGCGTCGCTACGGCGCGGCGGTGGTGGTGATGGCCTTTGACGAGCAGGGGCAGGCCGATACCCGCGCGCGTAAAATTGAGATTTGCCGTCGGGCGTACAAAATTCTTACCGAAGAGGTAGGATTCCCGCCGGAAGACATTATCTTCGACCCGAATATTTTTGCCGTGGCGACCGGTATTGACGAGCATAACAACTATGCGCAGGACTTTATCGGCGCCTGTGAAGACATTAAACGCGAGCTGCCGCATGCGCTGATCTCCGGCGGCGTCTCCAACGTGTCGTTCTCGTTCCGTGGCAACGACCTGGTGCGTGAGGCGATCCACGCGGTGTTCCTCTACTACGCCATTCGTAACGGCATGGACATGGGGATCGTCAACGCGGGCCAGCTGGCGATCTACGACGATCTGCCCGCGGAACTGCGTGATGCGGTGGAGGATGTGATCCTTAACCGCCGCGACGACGGTACCGAGCGCCTGCTGGATCTGGCCGAAAAGTATCGCGGCAGTAAAACCGATGACACCGCCAATGCCCGGCAGGCGGAATGGCGCAGCTGGGAAGTCAAAAAACGCCTCGAATATTCTCTGGTTAAAGGTATTACGGAATTTATCGAGCAGGACACCGAAGAGGCGCGCCAGCAGGCGGCCCGTCCGATTGAGGTGATTGAAGGGCCGCTGATGGACGGCATGAACGTGGTTGGCGACCTGTTTGGCGAGGGCAAAATGTTCCTGCCGCAGGTGGTGAAATCCGCTCGCGTCATGAAACAGGCGGTGGCTTACCTGGAACCGTTTATCGAAGCCAGCAAAGAGAAAGGTTCCAGCAACGGTAAAATGGTGATCGCCACCGTGAAGGGCGACGTACACGACATCGGCAAAAATATCGTCGGGGTGGTGTTGCAGTGTAATAACTATGAGATTGTCGATCTTGGCGTGATGGTTCCGGCGGAGAAAATTCTCAAAACCGCCAGAGAGGTGAATGCGGATCTGATTGGGCTTTCCGGGCTTATCACCCCGTCGCTGGACGAGATGGTCTTTGTTGCGAAGGAGATGGAGCGTCAGGGCTTTACCATTCCGCTGCTGATTGGCGGGGCGACCACCTCAAAAGCGCATACGGCGGTGAAAATCGAGCAGAACTACAGCGGCCCGACGGTTTACGTGCAGAACGCCTCGCGCACGGTTGGCGTGGTGGCTGCATTGCTGTCTGATACCCAGCATGATGACTTTGTCGCCCGCACCCGCAAAGAATATGAAACCGTGCGTATCCAGCACGCCCGCAAAAAACCGCGTACCCCGCCGGTAACGCTGGCCGCGGCACGCGATAACGATCTGGCGTTTGACTGGGCAAGCTATACGCCGCCGGTGGCGCATCGTCCGGGCGTGCAGGAAGTGGAAGCAAGCATCGAAACCCTGCGCAACTACATCGACTGGACGCCGTTCTTTATGACCTGGTCGCTGGCGGGGAAATATCCGCGCATCCTCGAAGATGACGTGGTGGGTGAAGAGGCCAGGCGCCTGTTCGCAGATGCTAACGAGATGCTGGATAAACTGAGCGCTGAAAAAGCGCTGAATCCGCGCGGCGTGGTAGGTCTGTTCCCGGCGAACCGGGTGGGCGATGACATCGAAATCTATCGTGACGAAACGCGCACCCATGTGCTCACGGTCAGCCATCATCTGCGCCAGCAGACGGAAAAGGTGGGTTTTGCCAACTACTGCCTGTCTGATTTTGTTGCGCCGAAGCTAAGCGGCAAAGCGGACTATATCGGGGCTTTTGCGGTCACCGGTGGACTGGAAGAAGATGCGCTGGCAGATGCGTTTGAAGCGCAGCACGATGATTACAACAAGATCATGGTGAAAGCGATTGCCGACCGTCTGGCGGAAGCCTTTGCGGAATATCTGCATGAGCGGGTGCGTAAAGTCTACTGGGGGTATGCAGCGAATGAAAACCTCAGCAATGAGGAGCTGATCCGCGAGAACTATCAGGGCATTCGTCCGGCGCCGGGCTATCCGGCCTGCCCGGAGCACACCGAGAAGGGGACCATCTGGCAGCTGCTGGATGTGGAAAAGCATACCGGGATGAAGCTCACCGAGTCCTTTGCGATGTGGCCAGGGGCGTCGGTATCCGGCTGGTATTTCAGTCATCCGGACAGCAAGTACTATGCGGTAGCGCAGATTCAGCGCGATCAGGTGGAGGATTACGCCTTCCGTAAAGGGATGAGCGTGGCGGAAGTTGAACGCTGGTTAGCGCCGAATCTTGGTTACGACGCGGACTGATCTGGAGCAATCAGCCAGCGCCGTCTTGCGGTTGGCGCTGGCCGATAACACTGTGGCAACGGAGGCCATATAACATGCTCAACCTGTTCAAAACGAGAAATAAAATTCTCGTTTTCTGGGGACTGATGGATTTGCTGGCGCTGGCCCTTTATTTCTGGTCTTCCGCGCTTCGCGGCAACATTCCCTTTTATGCGGATGTGGTTGATTTTTATCAAACATTTTCAGCCTTTGGTGCGAGTGAAGGCCCTGGCGCAGCCATCCAGATCTTTTTCTTCGTCGGTTTGCTGATGAAGATATCGCTTGTGTACTCTGCGTATCTGTTTCTTTTTAAAGATAAATTAAATTTTATCCTGTTGGGGATTCAGGAAGTACTGCGCTTTGCATCGTTGACCAGCTCTGTTTCACTGCTTCCTTTACTTTTAAATCTGACGGGTAGCCATTCAGCGGTTCTGGCGTTGTCGGGGTTCCTCTTATCTGAATGCTGCAAAGTGGGTTCGCTGTGGTGGTATCACAAACGCGTGGCGGCATAAGGAATAGCCAGCGGAAAGTCATCAGACTGTCATCTTTCCTTACAACAAACAGGGCGCTCTTTCAGCGCCTTGTCTCTTTATTGATAGTAAACCCTTATACTGGAAGAAGGTTCACGGGGGCTGCTTGCCGGATGGCGGCGTAAACGCCTTCTCCGGCCTACGGGAGATTTTGTAGGTCTGACAAGCACGGTGCCATCAGGCACGGTGCCAACGTAATGAGCCTCAGGAACCGATAAAGATAAGGAGAACCTGATTCTGTGCTAACTCTGCTACACCTGCTTTCCGCAGTTGCTCTACTGGTATGGGGCACCCACATTGTACGTACCGGCGTGATGCGCGTGTTCGGCGCTCGCCTGCGTACCGTTCTCAGTCGCAGCGTTGAAAAGAAACCGCTCGCCTTCTGCGCGGGGATTGGCGTTACTGCACTGGTACAAAGCAGTAACGCCACCACCATGCTGGTGACCTCGTTTGTCGCCCAGGACCTGGTGGCGCTGACACCGGCGCTGGTGATTGTGCTGGGAGCCGATGTGGGTACCGCGCTGATGGCGCGAATCCTCACTTTTGACTTGTCGTGGCTGTCGCCGCTGCTGATTTTTATCGGCGTGATTTTCTTTCTTGGACGCAAGCAGTCGCGGGCGGGACAGCTTGGACGAGTGGGGATTGGCCTTGGTTTAATTCTGCTGGCGCTGGAGCTGATTGTGCAGGCGGTAACGCCGATCACCCAGGCCAACGGGGTGCAGGTCATTTTTTCCTCGCTGACCGGCGACATTATGCTGGATGCGTTAATTGGCGCGATGTTTGCGATTGTCAGCTACTCCAGCCTCGCGGCGGTGCTGCTGACGGCAACGCTGACCGCCGCCGGGGTGATTTCCTTTCCGGTCGCCTTATGCCTGGTGATTGGCGCCAACCTCGGGTCTGGCCTGCTGGCGATGCTCAACAACAGCGCCGCCAACGCCGCCGCGCGCCGCGTGGCGCTCGGAAGTTTGCTGTTTAAGCTGGTGGGGAGCCTGATTATCCTGCCGTTTGTGCATATTTTGGCTGACACCATGGGTAAACTGCCGCTGCCAAAATCGGAGCTGGTGATCTACTTTCACGTTTTCTACAACCTCGTGCGTTGTCTGGCAATGGTGCCGTTCGCCGAGCCGATGGCGCGCTTTTGCAAGCGCATCATTCGTGATGAACCGGAGCTGGATGCGCATCTGAAGCCAAAGCATCTGGACGTCAGCGCGCTGGATACGCCAACGCTGGCGCTGGCCAACGCCGCCCGCGAAGCGCTGCGCATCGGCGATGCGATGGAGCAGATGATGGAAGGGCTGAAGAAGGTGATGCACGGCGAACCGCGCGAAGAAAAAGAACTGCGCAAGCTGGCGGACGATATCAACGTGCTCTACACCGCAATAAAACTCTATCTGGCGCGGATGCCGAAAGAGGAGCTGGCGGAAGAGGAGTCCCGGCGCTGGGCGGAAATTATTGAGATGTCGCTCAACCTTGAACAGGCTTCGGATATCGTTGAGCGAATGGGGAGCGAGATTGCAGATAAATCGCTGGCCGCGCGTCGGGCGTTCTCTGTTGAAGGGCTAAAGGAGCTGGATGCGCTATTCGATCAGCTTCTGAGCAACCTGCAGCTGGCGATGTCGGTTTTCTTCTCGGGTGACGTGGCCAGCGCCCGCCGTCTGCGCCGCAGTAAGCATCGTTTCCGCATCCTTAATCGCCGCTATTCACACGCGCATGTTGATCGCCTGCATCAGCAGAACGTACAGAGCATTGAAACCAGTTCTCTGCATCTGGGGCTGTTGGGGGATATGCAGCGTCTGAACTCGCTGTTCTGTTCGGTGGCATACAGCGTGCTGGAGCAGCCGGATGAAGACGACGAGCGGGAGTACTGACAGGCGGTAAGACCGGATGGCGTACACGCCGTCATCCGGTCAGATCGGTTAGAAGCAGTGACCCGCTTCCAGGGCTACCGCTTCTTCACCGGCCTTGAACACATAAGTGGTGTTCGGGCCGCCGAGAACCGCCCGATCCTGGCTCACTTTGATCCAGTTACCTTCCGGCAGACCAATCACCGTTAATTCCGGCGCGACAACCAGCAGCTCGCGAATACGCTGCTCGCGGGTTTCGCCTTTGTGGCCTTCCGGCAGCGCGTTGGTGAAGTGCGGGTTAATTTGCAGCGGGAACAGGCCCAGCGCATCAAAGCCCTGAGGATCGACAATCGGCATGTCGTTGGTGGTACGGATGGTCGGGCAGGCGAGGTTGGAACCTGCGCTCCAGCCGATGTACAGCGCTCCGCGTTTTACCACATCGACAATCGGAGCCAGCAGGCCGCGCACCCGGCTCTCTTTCAGTAACTGGAAGGTATTGCCACCGCCGACAATCACCACATCCGCATTTTCAATGGCTGCAACCGGATCGGCCGCCGTGTGAATGCCCGTAACCTTGACGCCCATTGGCGCAAAGATTGCAGCCGTTTTTTCCGTGTATTCGTCCCAGGTTTGCGTGACGCCAGCAAAAGGGATAAACACCGCAGTACGGCGACCATTCAACTGGTCAGCAATTAACGGCAGGGCGTGTTCCATCCAGACTTTGCCCGGCAGCGTAGAGTTACTCAATAAAAGCAGTTCCATTATTTCTCCGTGTAATCAGAAAATTACCTACTCGTCATGGTTCAGGTTGCTGGTGCGTTGGCTCCCTGCAACCCGAATTATTTAGAGGGTCATGTTACCACCGTCAGTGTAGCGGCTTACTGACGTGGCTCATGACTGTGTCCATCACAAATCGCTCAATGGTCTGTCATGACAGAGTGGGCGTCGCGCTTAATCAGCTTAAATCTCCCTGGCGTGTGACATAAATACTGTTGAGCGGCGTCGGTGCTGCGTCACTGATACTTGCTGGCGTCTTTGTCGGAAAAAATGGTTAATGTGCTCATGAAGGCCTGTGTTCCTGATGATTCTGGTCGAAGATGAGTAATATCACTTTTGTCACGTTATTTAAATAACACTTTTTGCATGGCGACTTTCTTTTACTTATCAGGAGCAATATAAGTCAGTTACCCTCTTGAATACTCTCTTTTTGCCGGAAGTAACGAATCTTGCCAGCAGGCGCTAAGTAACATAAGCCAATAAGTATCCCAGGCAAGCAAAATGTAATTTGATGTTTTAAATAAGAATATTGTCGCAGTAATGTGAAATATATTTTCACATGATGTGGATGTGGTTTGAAGTAAAAGTGGATATTAGAGATTAATAACCAAATTTATTAGTAGGTTTGCTATTTTTTAAATCTATTGATTTTTTTAATTATCTGATTTATGAATGCATCAATTAAAATGATGTTTCCATGAGTGTAATCTGAGAAATGTGATTTGTTTTTCTTATCACAGTGATAGGTAATCTTGATTGTTTTTTTAACATCATGTATTTAAAGTGATTTATTTTTTTCTGTATGTGTTTATTTTTATTATGAAAATAAATGATAAATATATTTTTTGAATGATAACGCACGATTCTTATACGGTGTTCCTGTATTGCAATTTCGTTTTCTTCCGGCAATAATACGACTCAAAAGTTAGAATTAAATATTAACTATTGTGAAGCGTTATGCATTTGTTTAAACCGACATAATGCACGGAAAGAAGCGTGGTTTTTTATTAAATTTATTTGTAAATGGAGTTATAAATTATGCATTATTCAGTTCGTAAAATTTCTCAGGTTGCTGTGCTGGTTGCGGGCGGTTTTATTGCAATGAACGCAATGGCGGCAGATGGCCAGATTCGTATCAACGGTGAAGTAATCAATAAAACCTGTGCTGTAGCAATTAACGGTGCGCCATCTTCTATTCTGCTGAATATCGATCCGGTTGCAGCTGTTGATCTGACTAAAGAGGTGAAGTCCGCGAAAGGCACTTCCCTGAAAGCGTCTCGCGATATGCGTACCGTAAATATTACTCTGGATGGTTGCACGTTGCCATCAGGTAAGACCAGATTGGCGGTCAGCTTTGACTCTACTGGTTACGCTGATGCGGGTACCAGCACCTATACCAACAGCCTGCTGCAGTCTGTGAATACCATGGATATTGCTGCTAAGGGCATCCAGATGGGCTTCACCAAGGTGGGGGGGAGCGATTTGCTGATGGACCTGAACGCCCTGGCGGACGCGGATTATAAAGACCCTAAAACGGGTGCGCAGACCTACAGTTTTGAAACCCGTTATGTTCAGACAGCTGCTCAACCTGCTGATGTCACTGCCGGTGGTATAGAAACGGTAGCCACCTTCAGCGTCGTCTACATGTAAATTTTTACTAAACCAAAGGCGGTAACGCTTATAACCGCCTTATTTTTTCAGAGAGCAATACATAAATGTCAGTTAAATATTTATCTGCAATTATGGCTGCGACGTTGGCCGCCAGCTCTTCCGTATGGGCAGATGTGGTCATTAATACCACTCGCGTGGTCTATAAAGAATCAGCGAAAGAAGTTAACGTCCGTCTGACCAACGAAGGTAAGCGTCCGCTGCTGGTGCAGTCATGGCTGGACGATGGTCGTGCAACGGAATCACCGGAGAATATTGATCTGCCATTTATGATCTCCCCGCCGGTATCTCGCATTGATGCGAAGAAAGGTCAGACGCTGCGTATTTCAAAAATGGATGCCAGTTTGCCAAAAGACCGTGAAAGCATCTACTACCTGAACGTGCTGGAGGTTCCACCAAAAGCAAAAGATCAGAATGCGGGTAATAATAAATTACAGCTGGCATTCCGTACCCGTATCAAGATGTTTTATCGTCCAACGGCTTTAACCGTAAAACCCCAGGATGCAGCGGGTAAAGTTGAATGGCGCGCTGAAAATGGTGCGTTAGTTGCAAAAAATAATTCTCCTTATTATCTGACATTCAACATGATGAAAGTGGGTAATAACGGAGCTAAATCAGGAATGGTTGCACCTTTTGCAACAGAAACATTCGCATTTGATAACAAGGCGTTTAAACCGTCCGCAGGAGCGAGTCTTACCTACAGTTATATTTCTGATTATGGTAACGATGTAGAGGGTACCGCTGTTATCAAATAACATTTTTCCACGATGGAACGTTCGGGTCTTTCTATGGATATGTTAATTAGCGTTCGTTTTCGTTTGTCGCGTATCGCTAGCTCATTTATTTTATTGAATGTTGTCGGGGCAGCAAGTGCTGCTGAGACGGAAACTCCTGCACAAAATAGTCTTTCGCCTGCATCATTAGTAGAAAATTCTAATGTGCAGGGAAAAGAGGAAGATAAAGAAAGTGAGGAAATCGGCACTGAAGATGAAGATGAAGATGAAGATGAAGAGGTAGAGTTTAGTAATATCTTTTTATCTAATCAGCCAATAGATGTTAGCCGTTTTTCCAGGGGAAACCCTGTCACCGCCGGGAAGTATCACGCAACAGTTGTACTTAACGAGCGCGAAATGGGTAAGTTTGAAATTCAATTTGATGAAAACCCGAAAGATCCGTTACGCGCAATTCCTTGCCTTAGCCTGAAAGATCTGGCGAATTTTGGAGTTGATCTCGGTGCCATTAATGTTTCTGCCGCGGAAAGCTGCATTTCGCTGAAAACCCTGATACCCCAGGCTAGCTGGAAAATGGATATTAACGAGCAGCGTTTTATCCTGAATATTCCACAGGCGATGGTACTAATGAAACGTCCTGACGAAGTGCCGGATACTCTCTGGGATCACGGCGTCAACGCGGCATTTCTCAGTTATAACACAAGCTATTACCGTTCGAGCTATAGCAGCATTGACTCTGACAGCGGTTGGGTTGGCATGGATGGCGGCCTGAATTTACTGGGCTGGCGTGTCCGTGTCCGTGGCGATGCGAACTACTCGAAAGAGAGTGGCACGACGTTCGACAGTTCGAACCTGTACGTGGAGCATGATGTCGCACCGCTGAAGTCCCGATTGCGGATCGGTGAAATTTACAGCAGCAGCACTTTTTTTGATGCGTTTCCATTACGCGGTGTGACGCTGAGTAGCGACACGCGAATGTTGCCAGACTCTCTGAATACCTTCCGCCCGGTTATTCGTGGAGTCGCGGAGTCGAACGCGAAAATTATTGTCAGCCAGGCAGGCACTAAAATATTAGAAACGACCGTGCCGCCAGGGGCGTTTTCGATCGATGATTATAATCCGGTCAGCTCCAGCGAACAGCTTGACGTCACGATTCAGGAAGCAGACGGTCGGACGCGTCAGTTGATTATCCCGTACAACGGAGGGGGGCAACTGCTTTACCCGGGTGTCAGCCTTTATACGCTGGCGGTGGGTGAATACGACGGCACGAGTGGAGCAGAGAAACCCGTTGTTGGCCAGGCAACCTGGCAATACGGCCTGAATAACTATCTGTCTTTATATTCTGGTGCTGAATATATGTCGGACTTCTACTCCGTGATTGGCGGGATGGCGCTGAATGCGCCAGTGGGGGCCATCTCTGTCGACTTGACCCATTCGAATTTGACAGCAGAAGAAGGCACCAGGAAAGGGCTGAGCGTCGGGGTTAAATACAACAGCTTTATTACTCCGACGAATACCAGCTTTAACATCGCGGCTTACCGTTATTCGACAAAAGATTTTTACACATTGGGCGAAGCAGCGGATTATCTGTCGAATACCGACTGGCAGAATATGGAAGATCGTCTTAAGTCTCAGGTGCAGATCAACGTGAGTCAGAACCTCAATGAGGGATGGGGATCGTTTTATTCTTCTGCGATGCTTTCAGAGTACTGGCGTTCAGGGCGTAAAGAGAAAAGCTATCAACTGGGGTACAGCAACTCTTTGGGGCGGGTCAGTTATAGCGTTTCCGTTAACCGCTATTACACCGATGATAATAAGAAAGACGATCAGGTTTATCTGTCGTTTTCTGTACCGCTTGGCGATCGCTCCGGTGATAAAGCGCCACTGTTTGATTACCTGAACACCAGTTATACCCGCAGCAGTAAGGGAGACAGCAGTTTATCGACGTCTACCTCGGGTTATAACCAAGAGGCAGGCCTGAACTATGGCGTCAACGTAAGTTATCGCCAGAACGGCTACGACGATAACAAAATAAAGAATATCGGCGCGAATGCCTCGTGGGATACCCGTTACGGTAGCTGGGGGGCGAACATGTCTGCCGATTTAGAAAACAGCCATCAGATGTCTGTGAGCGGCAGCGGTGGGATTTTGATCCACAAGGGCGGCGTGACCCTCGGACGTACCATTAATGGTGACACGCCTGTTGCATTGATTGAGGCGAAAGGGGCGAAGGGCTCGCTGGCGATGGGCGATAGCGCCGCGCGAATTAACAGTGCCGGGTATGCCTATGTCTCTAACCTGTCGCCTTACCGTTTTAACGATGTGAGTATCGATCCATCGAAAATGGAACAGGATACTGAATTAAAAGAGACATCGACCAAAGTTGTGCCGCGTGCAGGGGCCATTGTTTATGTACCGTTTGCCACGGACGCTCGTCGTTCGGTATTTTTCCGTCTAAGCATGAAAAATGGCAAAAATATTCCTCTGGGCGCCGAGATATTTAATGAAAATAATGAAGCGGTGGGGACGGTAGGGCAAAGTGGGCGTGCCTTTACCCGTGGAATAGATCAGTCCGGGACGTTATCTGTTATCTGGGGTGATAAAACTGAAGAACAATGTCGGTTTAATTACCAGTTACCTGAAACGTCTCAGGAAGATATCAACAGTAAAACGTTGTCCATCGGCAATGTTATCTGTGACTAATAACATCACCATCAAGCGAATCATCTTTAGTATGAATGTTTTTGATTAAAAAAGGAGTTTTTAGTGAATAAATTCAATTTAAAAGGGAAATCAGTATTCATTACGGGTTCCCTGTGTGCGGTGATGTTGAGCGGTTCCGCACTGGCTGAGAAAGTCGATTTTACGGCAAGTACCCACATTAACCGTGGTACCTGTACCCTGAGTTCGGGGTCTGACGGGCTGACATATGAGTTTGGCAATGTGACCCCTGTTGAGGCATTTGCCGGGACAAAGAACGTTGAGCAGTCATTCAAACTGAATAACTGTGTTGCTGTCAATAATATGTCTCTTTCTCTGAGTTCCACCAGTACTGCTGATATCGCTTCCGGTGCTTATCAGGGAAAATGGGTTGTACCGGCCACCGGTGGCGCGACAGGCGTGGCGTTCAGGACCGAAGTGAAAAATGGTGCAACGGGTACATATTATTCGCTGCAGGCTGATAACAAAACGATGAATACTGGCACAGAGAAATTTTCACCGGAATGGAGTGTCTATATTAAGACGACTATTGTTCCGACCGTTGATGCTTATTCAAAGATGGTTTCAGGTTCACTGAATTCAACCGCTGTTGTAAATATTACTTATCTTTAAGAAAGGGAGCCGACAAATGAAAAAAATTATTTCTGCTATGTTACTCTGCGCTCCACTTTCCGCTCTGGCAGCAGACGCAACGGTGAATTTAACATTTAAAGGAACCCTTACTGCACCAACCTGTACGGCTTCTTTTGTGGGTTCTAATGGTACGGATATTGCGTTTGGCAGCCTCAATGCATCTGATATTGTGGGGAAAGCGCAAGGGACGATTATTCCAGCTGCTCCGGTTAAAAACGTGTCTCTGAAGTTTTCGGGCTGTAATAGTATCACTAATATTAAAGTCAATTTTGTCGGTGCATCCACCTCTGGCGCGGGCTTTATACGTAAAGCGGTAAACTTCCTTGATGCAAATGACAGGGAGTCTGGCCTGGGGTTCGCATTGTTCAAAAATACCGCGTCTACTTCAGAGACTGATGCGGTGTATGTCAGTGCGGATAAAGCGGGCGAACCGACCGTTTTGCCACTGGCTTCCTTGACCAAAACGGGCAACGATTATACATGGCCGCTGTATGCCAAAATGGTTGTGGCCAGAGGTGGATTAATGGCTGATTCTGTTGCTGTAAATGCCAATAGTGCGGGTAAAGATCTTCAGGCTAAGGCTTTTGTGAATATTGCTTACGAGTAATACCGTGCTCTTTTTAATCTGATATGAATATTCTGGAGCGTTTACGGTGAGTGAGTTGATAATGAAACGAAAGGGAATTATTTCATTAGCCTTTCTGATGACGCCTTGCTTTATGCCCGGTAATGCTATCGCGGCGGGAGAGATTATCTCTGATGGTAGTGGCTATGGTATTAATTTTGGTGGTGAGCTGATACAAACAACCTGCGATGTCCGTTTCAATAGTGATGTGTTGTTTTTATCACCCATCGGCGTAGGTGAGTTTTCAGAACAACGGCTCTCTTCCCTGAGGAAAAATTTTTCGTTGATAGTTGAAAACTGCATACTGTCTACGATAACCGCGTCGAAGATCCGAATTAGCTTCGATGCGCTGCCGAGTAATGGTAAAGCCGCGCCTGGCATATTCATCAATCAGGCCATCGACGGTTCTGGTCAACGCATTGATAACGGCGTGGGCTTTGCAGTATTTGACCAGCGGGATAATCAGAACGTGTTAGATAATACAGGCAAGAGCCGCCTTCTGACGTATCCGATTACCCCTCAGGCTCCGCTGGCGACGCCGCGTGATTATTATGTCAGATACATGCAGACGGGAACCGCAATCACCGCAGGGCAGGTGACGGCAACATTGATGGTGAGTGCATCGTATGATTAATTCAGTTTTCAAAAATCATAATTTTCTCAAAAACGCTGTGTCTTTTTTCATTAGTAAGAAGGAAGCGAGATGAAACTCAACATTTTTCTTCTTAATCTGCTTTTCATTTGTGTCGGTAGTGCTTATGCGGCGCAGACGGTGGTAATGCCACGAACAGGTAATACATCAAGCCGAGCCAATTTCACTATTGCGGAAGATGTCACGAACAAAGGAGGCGCGCTTTTAGTGATCTCAAATCTGACACTGCCCTCAGGAGAGACGAAGTTTCGTGCACCCGCCCGTGATTTTGACAAGCGTAATGGCCGCTGGACAAGTAGTTCCCCGGTGATTGAGGGGAGGTATGATACTGCTAATGTGAATACTGGCGATACGATAAACGTGAGTGGCAAAAAGTATTATCGGTTGAAAAACATCACGGGGACAAATATTCCTGTGTATATACGGTTAGCACAGCAAATGTGGCTGCCTAACATTGACCGATATGAATATGTCGACCTACTAGACCTGTATTTCAGGGGAACGAGTAACGATGGTCTGGGATGGTACGAATTTAATACTAATTGGTCTAGTTGGGGTAAAACGACTGCACTTTCTGGCTGCACAAAGGCAGAGGGAAACTACGCCGCGAACGTTGCATGTGATACGTCATACATTACTTTTACCTTGGGTAATCAATATAATAACCGCAACATTCAAGTGTCTTTTTATATGCCCAGGACACCGTATTCCACTATCACGATCCCTTCAATGAAGGTGGGCCAATCATCAATACACCACATGTGTATTGATTACGGATCCAATGATGCGGACTATGAGGCCGCCAAAATATGTACCAAAGGTGCCTCGACAACGCCTCTTATTGACTACTATATCCAGGGGACAGTGACGTTCAGAACGACCTGTAGCGTGGCAGAAACGACAAAGACCATCGATCTTGCGACAACATCGGTAGGAAAACTGGTGGGCAAGGGGCAAGGCGGCATCCCTGATGGTTTTACACCGAAAGAGACCAAAATTGCGTTGAATTGCTCCGGTGATATTAACTCCTCATTTACTAAAGGGGTTGTCTGGTCAATGACTGGGGTTGGTGACAGTTTATCTGCCGGGGCAGCGCAACAAGGAATACTGCTGGCGAAGGGAACGGGGATAAACGACCTGGGGGTTAAGATCACCAGCGATGCTGCGGGTAAGAACCTGGTTAAAGTTGATGGTACGCAAACCGTACAAGCTGAGGCTTCAGGTAAAACGGCTACAGCGAAATTCTACGCTTATCCAACGGCTGCCAATGCCAGTAAGGCACCGACTGGTGCTGGGAACTATGAGGCAATGGCTACCCTTACCTTTGACATGCCCTGAGACATTCCCACAAAAGGAGACTGGCATGATGTGATGAGTAATCACTGTGCCTGTCCTCATCTTCCTGTAATGCTTGCGCTTCGTTTTATCGATACCATCATGCTTATGCGCCCGTTATCAGTGCGCATAAAAGGCTCATGAAGGGATCTGCACTGGATTAATCTCGTCAAACTGGTGTACCTGATGGTGATGGCTTGCACTGTCAATGTGAAGTCTGAAGTTTACTGTCCCTCTGATTCGGGCAATAAAATCCCGTCTCCGTGATTTGACATGACGAAACCACGTACTCTGGAAACCTGCATCAGTGACAATAACAACGCGGGTCTGTGGAGAAATGGCGTCAGAGAGTGCATCCAGAAAAGCGATGTCTGTTGATTCATTATTCTGTTTTTTGAAGACTCATCAGTGGGACAGAACGACCATTGCAAAGCAGGCTGTTGCAAAGAACGTTATGCGAGTCCCAGGGACGGGCAAGCAAGCCAGCAACCTGAAGTATGACGAATATTCACGATTATTTTTTATCATCTGCAAGGTGAGGTATATTTCGCTGTCTAAGGAGAAACTATGCTGACCGACTCATCCACCCGATTAAATAAATACATCAGCGAAAGCGGAATCTGCTCGCGCCGCGAAGCGGACCGCTTTATCGAACAAGGCAACGTTTTTATCAACGGCAAACGCGCCACTATTGGCGATCAGGTTAAGCCAGGCGACGTTGTGAAGGTCAACGGACGGTTGATTGAGCCGCGAGAAGCCGATGATTTAGTGCTGATTGCCCTGAATAAGCCGGTTGGTATTGTCAGCACGACTGAAGACGGTGAGCGTGACAATATCGTCGATTTCGTGAACCACAGTAAACGTATCTTCCCGATTGGTCGTCTGGATAAAGATTCGCAGGGGCTAATTTTTCTGACCAACCACGGCGACCTGGTGAATAAAATCCTGCGTGCCGGAAACGATCACGAAAAAGAGTATCTGGTCACGGTTGATAAACCGGTCACCGACGAATTTATCCGCGGTATGGGCGCAGGTGTGCCGATTCTTGGTACCGTCACCAAAAAATGCAAGGTGAAGAAAGAGGCGCCGTTTGTCTTTCGCATCACCCTGGTGCAGGGCTTAAACCGTCAGATCCGTCGGATGTGCGAACACTTTGGTTATGAAGTGACGAAGCTGGAGCGCACGCGCATTATGAACGTCAGCCTTACCGGGATCCCGCCGGGCGAGTGGCGCGACCTGACCGATGATGAACTGATCGAGCTGTTCAGGCTGATTGAGAATTCCTCTTCCGAAGCCAAACCGAAAGCAAAAGCGAAGCCGAAGACCGCAGGTATTAAGCGTCCGGTCGTGGCAATCGAAAAAACCAGTGAGAAAGCACGCCCGGCATCGAACGGTAAACGCTTTACCTCGCCGGGGCGTAAGAAGAAAGGGCGTTAACGTCTGCCGCGCGTTGGCGTATTCGCTGACCAGGAAAATGACGCCTCAGCATCCGGTTTATATGCCTGCTTTTTCTTCAACTGGCGGGCTTTTTTCGCCTCTGCTTCGCGCTGGACCATCAGTTTATCGATGTACTCTTTTTTTACGCTGTTGGTTTCAGAATTGGTCAGCGGACGACCGTGCGCGATGCGGGCGCGGTCGAGCAACGTTTTCAGTTCGCGCTGCTCGCGTTCCGTCATCTCTTTTTGGGTAATGCGGGGGAGTGCCATAGGGGGTGCCCTCAGTTAGCCGATCGTTTGAGTGTACGGTATTACTGAACGGGCGACCAGGCGCTTAGTCAGCAATATGCAGCTTAATATCACTTCTCAAAGACCGTTACGCTGATTTTGGACCTGCATTGCCAGCGAGAAATTGCGCGATATACACGGCTTCTCTTTATCCGTTGAAACTCTAAGAACGTGAATGGTATAGGAGGGGGTATGGTAAATCCTGATAGATAACTAAGATCTTATGTCGCCGTTACTCTTAACCGAACCGTCGGTTAAGAGATAGCAGAATCTGTCCTGGTAATACGAAGAAGTTAAAGTGTAGCCTATCCGTCTTTATTCACGCAAAGCGCGAAAGGGGATTGAAGGTTTTCAATTAACCAGCTATTGCCTGACGGATTAAGCCTGAGCACACGTGAAGAATTTTCAGGGACGTAGAAAAATCTCTGTTTGAAAAGCTCATCATTAGCTGTATCACTGATATTTTTTGCATAATGCATGTTCGTCACCGAAATCTCTCCCGGTCTGTAAACCTCATAATTAAACTGAATAGTCCGGGAGATAACTTCTACTCCACGTTCAGAGTGAATATTACCGAACAGGAATACCTGGCCATAAAAACTTTTGTTCAGCCGGAAAATCATGTCGAACGTGGCTATAAAATCAGGATCACGCTGATTATAACGTAAGCTTGCCGCACAGTTAACATCCATACCCTTTTGTTGCTGACGTGCATGTAGATAGAACCAGAGGGATAAAGTCAGAATTAGGATTAAAATAGCAGCGAGCCATCTTTGTATATTATTGATTTTGTTCATAACCAGTCCAGTAATTATTTAGGCAGGAAAGATATTTATTTTTTTTAGATGTGCATCTGCTGATAAATATACGTCCTTTACTACCATACATATAGGAGTCGGATGCCTGATACAGAAACGAGGTGCCGTTCAGACACTCAATTTTATTGACGTTCACAAGATCAAGAAAAACTTTCTTTTTTTGTTCGAGAAACGATGCGGAGTTTTTTTGCGTCGTATAAACTGGACAGGTTTGATAATTGAAAAGAAAATAAACAGGAGCGTCTTGTAATTTGACGTTTGTTTTAGATTTTAGGCGATTGCCAGAGATTATAAGGGCGGTGCTACATATGATGATAAAAAGGGTTATTGCTGCATACCATGCTTTGTATCTTAAGGGTTGTATTGAATGAGTAAGAACCGTCCCGACAGCAGCATTTATAGTATCCGAATGTATATTATTTTCCGCATTATCAATTGCTATAACCTCGACATCACTGTTAAAAACAAACCCGACCCTTGGAATCGTCGTAATACACTCATGATGAATGCCAGCTCTCATAAAGTGTTTTCTGATTTCGGAAATGTATTTATTCAGGGTATGGCTGGACGATCGCAGGCCATGTAAGTCCCAGACATTATTTAGCAGTTCATCCCGCTTAACAACCTGCCCCTGTCTTTCCAGAAGATAGACTAGCAGCCTGTTCATTGTTATGGTCAGAATAATGACCGATTCATCATCCCGTACAGGCCATATTGCACCGTCATCTGTACGATACCTTACCTGTGAATTGATTAAATACTCCATCAAGACTCTCCACGAAACCTGGCTGCAGACTGACGAAAGACAGCAGTCCTTGTTTCATTAACCCCTCTGTGACCTTCTCATTAGCATATCATACCCAGCCGTGATGACGCCCGTACCAGAATAAACGTTCGTATAGTCAATGTATTTAAAAATATAAGTCTGGTATTTTTGAAATTTAAGATACATGTTGTTGATTACAGCATGAGGGAGATAAAATTTCCCCGTCAAAAGTGAACTGGCCTGTTGGCCGTTAATACATGAGTTACCGATTGCATCAGATGATTAGCGAACGGTATCTCCTGCAGGATTGTGAGCACACGAGTAAGGGGCCCTGACGATGACAAATATCAGAATACTCAGGAAAACAGAACAAGTGATTTGTAGATTGCTACGGTCAGTAAGAAAATCCATATTGACCTCCGAACTTGCAGGTGCCGAGTTTGTTCCTTTTATTCAACCTGTTTACCAGTCGGGAGAATTAGTGGGATGCGAAGTCCTTATGAGGGTGAAAAAGAATGGTGTCCTTCATTCTCCAGAATCGTATCTTTCTGTTATTGAAAGCGGTGAAGTATGCAACGATGTTACTTGTGAACTTCTGGAGAAAGTGAAAGCACATTTCACTCCTCATGTTGAGTCTCTACCGAAAGGTTTTTATTTTTCTTTTAATATCTGTGCCCAACAGCTCAATTCATCACGAATGGTAAAAGCGGTTAAAGAATTTAATATTCATTTTGGCAAAGACATCATGGTTATTCTTGAGATTGTTGAGCGTGGCACATTAGAATTTGACGATTTTGCCCTGGATGCGATGCAGGAGCTTGTTGCGTCAGGTGTTGGTTTTTCAATAGATGATTATGGCAGTGGTGGTTCATGCTTAAAATACATTGAACACGCTGGATTCTCAACGATAAAAATTGACAAATGTTTAACGATGGTTTGTAACCATAAATTGATTTATTCCTCTGTTATTGACGCCATCATGTCTTTTAGTGAGAAGTTAAATCTGCATATTATTGCTGAAGGTGTTGAAACGAATGAGCAGTTTAAGCTTTTAGAAATGAAGGGGATTGATACCTTTCAGGGCTATTTGTTTTCTCGACCTGTAAGTATGCGCGAGTTTTGTGCACACATTTTACTTCTTCACTCTTGTGAAAAGATTGAACATCATTAGTCCAGGCAAAATTAAAAGTTAATCATCCACTACAAGTTAATTTTAAACGTTTTTACAGCCGGGAAACATGTGAAATGTGGAACTGCTTATGGGCCTGATATAAAACAGCTCACAACCCGTCACGAAAAAACATTGCAGAAGAATAACCTGTGCAATTGATTAAATCATTACCGATTGCAAATGAATACTAAGGATAGATGAGATATGTCAGTTAACTTTGCAACTCCTCCGGAGTTTCCGACCTGCGCCGGACCGGAAGGCATTCTGTTTGACTTTAATTACGGTGCACGCGTTTACCTTCCGGAAGGGAAATGGCATGTCATTTTAATGGATGATGAATCCGGCAATATACTTTTCAGTTGTGATTCTGACGGAGGGTGGGTCACCAGTACCAAAAAATATTACGTCCGTTTCCGTATTCAGGTATTCCACCAGGGAGAAGCGCATCCGGTCCTGGATGAAACACTGGACATGAAGGACAAGCCGGTCGTCATCTTTTTCCCGACCGGGACGCTGGGCGATATGCTTGGCTGGTTCCCTTACGCCGAGCGATTTCGTCAACTGCACCGGTGCCAGCTTGAATGCGTCATGGGGCAGGAAATCATTGACCTGCTCAGCGCACAATATCCTGAGATTACCTTCTCCACAAAAGAATCTCTCCGGACAGTGAATCCCTACGCGTCCTGGTATGTCGGCATTTTCTTTCAGGGTGACACCCTTCATCAGCCCATTGATTTCAGGAAAGTCGGTTTTCACCGCAATGCCGGTTACATCCTCGGGGTTGACCCCCGTGAGTCTCCGCCTCGTCTGAAACTGGATGCAGAGCGAAAAATTGCGGAGCCGTACGTCTGTATCGCCGCACAGTCAACCAACCAGGCGAAATACTGGAACAACGGTCATGGCTGGGCAGAGGTGGTTGCCCACCTTAAATCACTGGGGTACCGGGTGCTGTGCATTGACCGCCAGGCCCGTCACGGTCAGGGCTTCGTCTGGAACCACATCCCCTATGGTGCCGAAGACTTCACGGGCGACATTCCGCTTCAGGATCGGGTGGACCTGTTAATGCATGCGAGTTTCTTTATCGGTCTGGCCAGCGGGCTGTCATGGCTTGCCTGGGCAACTGACATACCTGTGGTGTTGATCAGCGGATTCAGCCTTCCGAATAGCGAATTTTACACCCCCTGGCGGGTGTTCAGCAGTCATGGCTGTAACGGCTGCTGGGATGACACGTCGGTTGACTTTGACCACCAGGATTTTTTGTGGTGCCCGCATCACAGGGATACCCCAAGACAGTATGAGTGCACGCGGCTGATAACCGGACGACAGGTTACAGGGATGGTGGACCGTCTGCATGCAGGATTAGTTGATAATTAAGGAGCGTTACTATGAACAAGATATATACCACCGTCTGGTGCGAGTCGCGCCAGCAGTGGGTGGTCACCTCTGAACTGGCATCCGGGTCCGGTCGCCCGAAGCTGGTGCCGAAGAAAAGCGCGTTGGCACTGCTGCTGGGGGCAATGCTGCTGCCCTCAGCGCCGGTCATGGCCGTGGATTATGTGGACGTGACGCTAACGGGTGAACAGACTATTTCTTCAGGAGATACGGCCACCTCTACTACTATCAACGGTGGCAGTCAGTACATCTACAATGGGGGCTCAGCCACTGAGACCGTCATCAACTATGGGGGCATGCAGGACGTCTACGTTGGGGGCTCGGCCACTGAGACCACCATCAACAACGGTGGCGACCAGTACATCTTAGGTGGCACAGCCACTGACACTTCCATCAACAGTGGTGGCAAGCAGGAGATCGTTAGCGGCGGCACAGCCACTGACACCACTATTAGCGGTGGCAGTCAGAATGTCTACAATAGGGGCACAGCCACTGACACCACCATTAACGGTGGTAGTCAAAGCGTCTTCAGTGGCGGCTCTGCCACTGTCACCACCATTAATGGTGGTGGTCATCAAGACGTCTACAGCGGCGGTTCGGCCACTGACACCACCATCTACACAGGTGGCTGGCAGAAAGTTTTCAGTGGCGGCACGGCTACCGAAACTACAATTAACAGCGGTGGCGAGCAGTACGTCTCCAGTGACGGCACGGCCAATGACACCACTATTAACAGCCGCGGCACTCAATACGTCAACGGCGGCACAGCCACAAACACCACCATCAACAGCGGGGGCGGACAGAACGTCTCCAGCGGCGGCACAGCCACTGACACCACCGTTAATGGTGGTCATCAGGACGTCTACAGCGGAGGTTCGGCCACTGACACCACTGTGAATGGTGGTTATCAAGTAGTCTTCAATGAGGGCATAGCCACAAAAACCACCATCAACAGTGGTGGTTATCAGTACGTCTCCAGTGGCGGCACAGCCATTGGCACCACCGTTAATGGTGGTTATCAGGACGTCTTCAATGAGGGCACAGCCACAAACACCATAATCAACAGCGGTTTTCAATACGTCGAGCGAGGTGGCACAGCCACTGACACCACCATTAACGGCGGTTCTCAAAGCGTCCAAAGTGAGGGCTCAGTCACTAACACCACCATCAACAGCGGTGGCAGGCAGAACGTCTTCAGTGGCGGCACAGCCACTAACACCACCATCAAAAGCGGTGGCGCGCAATGGGTCACTATAGGGGGAACAGCCACTGAGACCACCATTAACAGCGGTGGCCAGCAGTCGGTCTTAAGCGGCGGCTCTGCAACAAACACTACCATCTTCAATGGTGTTCAGTTCGTCGGTGGTATAGCTACGAACACTATCCTCAATGGCGGTGAGCAGTTGGTCCAGCGCGGCACTGCCACCAACACCACCCTCAACAGCGGTGGCTGGCAGAAAGTCTATGCCGGCACCGCCACTGATACCACCATCAACAGCGGTGGCCAGCAGTATGTCTACGATGGCGGCATCGCCACTGATACCACCATCAACTACTTTGGCGTGCAGTTCGTCTCCAGTGGGAGCACTGCCAATGACACCACCATCTACGGAGGTCTCCAATACATCGACATTGGCGGTTCAGCTATTGCCACCACAATTAACAGCAGTGGCACACAGTACCTTTCAGGTGGCACCGCCATTGACACCACAATTAACAGCGGTGGCATACAGTACTTTTCAGGTGGCACCACCATTGACACCATCATTAACAGCGGTGGCATTCAACAAGTTATCGATGGCGAGGCAACCACCATCATCACTACCACCATTAATGGTGGTATACAGCTACTCGACAGTGCCACCGCTGTTGATACCACTATCAATAGCGGTGGCAGGCAGTGGGTCTCCAGTGGCGGCACGACTATTAACACCACCATCAATAGCGGTCAGTCGTGGCTGCAGACGGGGGCACTGGCTGACGGCGAAACCAAAGTGAACGCCGGTGGTGAACTGCTGATGGACGCTGGCTCTGTCGCAACGGACGTGCGCATCACAGGGGGGACCCTCTCTGTCGCCGACCTTACCGATACCACCACCAGTTATACCCCGGCTCAGGTCGATAAGCTCACCATGAACGGCGGCAATGTCTCCTTCCTGCGTAACGGTGAAGGTGACTTCGCGGAGCTGAACATCTCCGAACTCAGCGGCACCGGCAGCTTCCTGTTCAATACTTCTCTCGCTGAGCGTAATGCCAACTTTGTCACCATCGAACAGGGTACGGGTCACTTCGGTATCGCTGTTACCGACTCCGGTAAGGAGATATCAGACCATACAGACCTGACGGTGAATCTCATTCACGAGCAGGGTGGCGATATTGATTTTGAGATGGTCACGGCGTCAGGCCGCAGTATCCGGGCCATTGACGGTGGGACTTACATGTACACGCTGTTCAGCCAGCAGAACAAGGATGGTCTGAACGGCGGGAACGTCTGGTACCTGGGCGCGATGACGGAAGAACCTGGCGGTGGTGAGAACCCGGGCGGTGGCGAGAACCCTGGCGGTGGTGAGAATCCGGGTGGCGGCGAGAACCCTGGCGGTGGCGAGAACCCTGGCGGCGGTGAGAATCCGGGTGGCGGTGAGAATCCAGGTGGCGGTGAGAATCCAGGTGGCGGTGAAAACCCGGGCGGTGGCAAGAAGCCGATGACCACTCCGGCAGCGGACGCCATCCTGGCCATGTCGAATGCCGGCCTGAATGTCATTCACTCCGAACTTGATGGCCTGCGCATGTACCGGGCGAATCTGGATAAAACCGGACCGGAGAATAACGTCTGGGGTCACTACCTCGGCAGCAAAAACCATACGGATACCAGCAACGGCGCGGCGTATCAGCTTAATCAGAGCGGCATGGAAATCGGCGCCGACACGCGGACGGATTTTGCGCGCGGCAGCCTCTTCACGGGGGCATTCATGTCTTACAGCGACAACCAGGTTAAGCATGCCCGCGGTGGAAAAAGCAACATCGACAGCTACGGTATCGGCCTGTATGCAACATGGTTCGATGCCAGCGGCTTCTACGCTGACGGTGTGGTGAAGGGTAACCGCCTGAACAACAAACTGAGCGCCGTTATGACCAATGGCGGCAAAACCGGCGGTGACTGGAAGCAGTATGGTCTCAGCACAGCCGTTGAAGGGGGCTATCAGTTTGATGTGAGGGACGACCTGAGTCTCACGCCTTATGCCCGCCTGGCGTATGTTCAGATGAGCAGTGAGGACGTGAAGCTGAGCAACGGCATGAAGGGTAACACCGGCACGCCACGCTCGGTCACGGGTGAGGCCGGCGCGAAGCTTACCGGTAAATTCAGCCTCGGTGAGACTGAATTTAAGCCTTATTTGTCGGCTGCGGTCGTGCAGGAGTTTGCGGACGCAAATGAGGTCACCATCAATGCACGCAACCGCTTCGATAACAACGTCAAAGGGACATCAGGCAAGTATGGTCTGGGCGCATCGGTCAGTGTTGGCAGGGACGTAACCTTATATGGCGAGGCTAATTATCGTCAGGGCAGCCACACAGAGACACCGGTCCAGGGTGTGGCCGGTATCCGTATCGGATTCTGATGTTATATCAGGGGCCTCAGGGCCCCTTTTCATTGTGTTCTGAAATTTTCCGGTTATGTTTATGCCTCACATAATTTTGACTAAAGATGTTTTTTTTAATAACGCGTTGTCTGTCATCCTTCAGCAAGTTCCTGCCAGCAGGAAGGTTTGCGTCATTGACATTGAATCTTTCAGAAGCCTGGGGTCGATATTCAGACTGCTGAAAAGAAATAAACTGATTGAAAAGCATAGGTTGATCTTCATCGGTGGCAAGGATGTCAGTTCAAGAGTTCTTGAGCCGATTGTAACGATATACAGAAAATCGTGCTTTATGGAGTTTCGAAAACAACTCACCGACGGCAGGACGCATTCACCTGAATATGCGTTAAACCACATTGCACGCTACAGGAGTCTCAGCATACTTTCAGTTCAGGAAAAAAAGACACTTTTTGCCCTGCTTGATACTGACGACACCTGGGCGGCTGCCAGGAAAATTTATCTGTCGCCAAAAACTGTCTATTCCTATACCAGCAGAATAGGGCAAAAGCTTAACCTCAGTTCGATACTTCAGGTCAGACAATTTATCTTCTCGGAGTTTGTCCTGGATGCTGAAACCGGGGAGGGTGTCACTGTCACTCATTGAACTCCCGCCGAAAACGCTGCACTGCTCCCGGGCCACGAATCCGCCCGGGCGTTTTAGTGCGTTCAGTCAAAAGGGGCAACCTGAAGAGCGGCTGGACCGGCCGCGGTGAAGTTAAATATCTTGCGGCCTCGGGTTTCAGATGTTGTTAATCAGAAAACCAACAAATTTACCTGGTTGTACTTGTGATGATGCTTATTAAGCCAGGGAAACCAGTGATCGTGCAAATAGGTCAGGCCCGGCTGGTGGATGTTCCGGGCCTGTTTCTCTATTTCTCTTTTACGATCTTTTGTGGCTTCTCATTAATCGGCTTGCCGGACCAGTAACCCGCCAGCAGCGAACCCGAAAGATTGTGCCAGACGGAGAACAGCGCGCCGGGCAGTGCGGCAAGCGGGCCGAAGTAGATTTTACCCAGCGCGGCAGCAAGACCGGAGTTCTGCATCCCAACCTCGATTGCCAGCGTGCGGCAGGTGGATTCGTCAAAGCCAAACAGCCTTCCTCCCCAGTAGCCACCAAGCAGGCCAATGGTGTTGTGCAGAATAACCGCGATGATCACCACAAAGCCGACGGAAGCAATATGTGAAGCCGAACCGGCGACGACCGCGCTGATGATTGCCAGAATACACACCATTGAAAATGCGGGCAGATATGGCTCTACTGCTTTTACTACACGTGGGAACAGGTGATGAACCACCAGACCCAAGGCAATCGGGATCACCACAATCTGCAAAATGCTGAGCAGCATACCCATCACATCAACCTGGATATGCGCATCGACATACAGGCGCGTCAGCAGCGGCGTGGCCACCACGCCCACCAGCGTGGAAACGGAGGAAATGGTCACTGAAAGCGCCACGTCTCCCTTTGCAAGATAAATCATCACGTTAGATGCTGTGCCGCTGGCGACGCTGCCGACCAGCACCATCCCGGCAGAAAGCTCCGGCGGCATATTAAAGGCCAGCGCCAGCAGCCAGGCGGCGAGCGGCATCACCAGATAGTGCAGGAAAATACCCGCGGCAACCGGGGCCGGGCGGGAGAGTACGCGCCTGAAGTCGTCGACTTTAAGATGTACGCCCATGCCGAACATAATCAGCATCAGCAGCGTGGGCACCCACGGTCCGACTGGGCCAAAGGTCGATGGCGTGTAATACGCAATAACAGAGAGCAGCAGCGCCCATAATGGGAACAGCCTTGTAAAGGTGGCGAGCATGTTGTTTTCCTTGCACGTATGTTGTGTTTGCTTGTTATTAACCGGTCAGGATCGAGCCGGACCATAGCTATTATTTATCGTGCAAGGGAATATTATTCAAATAAATTATGTTCATGATCCGCAGCGGATGCTCTCCCAGCTCAGCCCAAAGCGGGCCAGGTACTTGCGCAGGCGGTCGGCATCGTTGGGATTGGCTTTTTTCTGTCGGGAGACGGCGAAGAGTTCTCGTCCGGCTTCAGACAACGATGCGCAGCGGCGGCATACCTCCAGCACCGTTTCCAGCTGTCGCCTGTCGAAAAGGTCGATCTCCCCCTCCAGCTCAGGTAGTGAGGCAGTGCTTTGCCAGTTCTCTTGCAGTAGCGCAATCTCTTCTTCAGCAAGGACTAACGTAATACGTCCCTGTTCGGCAAGCGTCGCCATGCGCGCAACGGAAGAGCTCAGCTCGCGAAAGTTGCCGCGCCACTGTGCCTGCGTCGAGCAGGCAAATGCCAGATAGCGCTCGCGGGCCTCTTTATCAAAGCGGATCTGCATCTGTTTACTGCGGGAAAAACGCTGAAGCTCATACTCGACGTTCGGGGCGATATCTTCGCGCCGCTGCGCCAGACCAGGCAGGGCGAAACGCCACATATTGATACGCGCGTAGAGATCTTCGCGAAAGCGGCCTTCCGCCACCCACTGCGGCATATCGCGATGGGTTCCGACAATCAGCTGAAAGTCGCTATGGACCTCTGTATCCGAGCCAAATGGAAAAAACGTTTTCTCTTCAATCGCTTTCAGCAGCATGGCCTGTTCATCCAGCCCCAATTCGGCGATTTCATCGAGAAACAGCACGCCGCCATCGGCCTCACGTAATAGCCCGGTACGTGGAGCCAGCGCCCCGGTAAAAGCGCCTTTCACGTGACCGAACAGCGTAGACATCGCATTGTCGCCGCGCAGGGTGGCGCAGTTTATTGCCACCAGCTTTCCTGCCACCAGATGACGCGACTGGCGAAGCTGAAAAATACGTTTTGCAAGAAAGGATTTACCCGCACCGGTGGGGCCGGTAAGCAGAATCGGATCTGTTGAACGTAGCGCAACCCGCTCAATTCGGTCGATAAGTTTGTTGAACGTCACATTGCGCGTTTCAATACCGGCTTTCAGGAATGAGACCGACTGCTGTTGCTCGCGCTGAAAGCGACTGGTGAGCGTGGCATAGCGGCTTAAATCAAGATCGATCACCGAACAGACACCAGCGGCGATAGCTTCGTCTGATGAACCTTTCGTTGCCGGACTGGTTTGCAACAGGCTGGCAGGCAGGTAGCGGGCTTCCGTTAGCAGAAACCAGCAGATCTGCGCCACGTGGGTGCCGGTGGTGATGTGCACCAGATACTCTTCGTTTTGCGTATCAAATTCATAATGTGTGGCAAAGTCGAGAAACGCAGCGTAGACCTCCTCAAAATCCCACGGATCGTTAATTGTGATCGCCTGTGCGCGGACGTCGGTATGGGGTGAAAGCTGGGCGATATCTTCAATCAACCGTTGCGCCATGCTCTCATCTCGCGGCTGGTGGAGCAGTTCCAGCCTGTCGATCGGGAAATCAGCCTGCTGGCACAAGCCGACCGTGGGCCGCCATTTCTTAAACCGGTTTGCCCGCTTGCCGCGTTTATCCAACACCGTGCCCAGGACACCAATCACTACCCGCCGCTTTTTCATCATTTATCCATAAAGATAATATTCGATATTAAAAGATAAAAAATCCTGCAGGTTACGGCAATCGTCAAAACCAGCATGAAAAATAAAAACAATAATAATCAATAAATTAAAAAAATATTTTGTCGTTTTTTCTTTCTGGCACGCTTCTGGCAATAACACATGGGTCAATAACGCTGAAAACGCAGGGGGTTAAACCCCGCCGGCACGTCAGGAACGGCAGAGGCTGTTTTCCCGGAGTGTTCCGTCAGCAGATGACACCTGAACAATGGGTTCGATTCCCGATTCATTTTCCCAATGAAACTGGTTGTTAATCACAGAAATAGAAACGGGGCGTTGAGCGGTTAGCAATCCCCAACAGCAGGTTGCCGGTAATGGCGCCGCGCCACAGGCAAAAGGGAATTCCCCTGTGGCTTCGCCCCTGCACCCGCACCTGATTTTATAAGGAACAGAGAAATGGCTAAGAAAATCACAATACGAAAAGGTCAGTTAGGGCTTTTGTCCCGTGAGGGCGATTACTACCAGGTGCTGGAAGCGGGTGAACATCGTCTGCCGTGGTTCAGTACGCCAGAGGTACTTGTCATTAATCTGGACGGCAGCGAAGTGCAGGAAACGCTGGCGGAGTATCTGCGTCGCTTCCAGCCCGGCTGGGTTGAGCGCTACTGCCTGGCGGTGGATTTAAGTGACACAGAGGCAGGTGCGCTGTATATGAACGACATTTTGCAGGAGATCCTGCCGCCGTCAACGCGCCGCCTGTACTGGCGAGCCGATGAGGCGTTGAGACAGGTACGGATGGATACACGCCAGGCTCTGGTACCCGCGGACGTCATGAATGCGGTGTTACAGCCACGCCGTAATGGTGCGGTGAAAGGACGTGAAGCGATGCTGACAGTACAGGTTCCGGCCTGGCACGTGGGCGTTCTGAAAATTGACGGTGAGACACAGCCGTTGCTGACACCCGGTCTGACCGCGTACTGGAAGGTGAATCATCTGGTTGAAGCCGACGTGGTGGATACCCGTCTGCAGGTGCTGGAGGTCGGTGGACAGGAGATCCTGACCAAAGATAAGGTCAATCTGCGCCTGAATCTGGCGGCAAACTGGCGCTTTAGCGACGTGTTGCTGGCATTTTCCCGGCTTACGAAACCGCTGGACCACCTGTACCGGGAGTTACAGTTTGCGCTGCGAGAAGCGGTGGGAACGCGCACCCTTGATGAACTGCTGGAAAATAAGCAGATCATCGACGAAGTCGTCAGCGCGCAGGTAAAAGCCCGTATGGCGCCGTTTGGCATTGAAGTCGCCTCACCTGGTGTGAAGGATATTGTCCTGCCTGGCGATATGAAGGCTATTCTCTCCCGCCTGGTGGAAGCGGAAAAGTCAGCACAGGCTAACGTGATTCGTCGACGTGAAGAAACCGCCGCGACCCGCTCGTTGTTGAACACCGCGAAAGTGATGGAAAACAACCCGGTGGCGCTGCGTTTAAAAGAGCTGGAGACGCTCGAAAGAGTGGCGGAACGTATCGATAAAATCTCGGTCTTTGGCGGTCTGGATCAGGTGCTGCACGGCCTGGTGAATATAAAAGGAGCAGAACGATGAGCAATAACGGTGTTACTGCCGCCATGCGCGAACAGGTTGCGTGGCAGCTGAAAGAGGTGGAGCAGCGCTATGGCGTTCGGGTGCTGTATGCCTGCGAATCCGGCAGCCGCGGTTGGGGATTCGCTTCTCCAGACAGCGATTACGATGTGCGGTTTTTATATGTCCATCAGCCGGAGTGGTACCTGCGGGTAGAAGCCCCGCGCGATGTAATCGAGCTGCCAATAGACGATGAACTGGACGTCTGCGGCTGGGAGTGGCGTAAAGCACTTGGTTTACTGAAGGGGGCTAACCCCACGCTGATAGAATGGCTGGGTTCACCGGTGGTTTATCATCAGGATGAGGCAACGGTATCCGCGCTTAAGGCGCTCGTACCAAAATGGTTTTCGCCACTTCGCGCCCGTTGGCACTACTACTCGATGGCGCGAAAAAACTTCCGCGGTTATCTGCAGGGTGAGGATGTACGGTTAAAAAAATACTTCTATGTCCTGCGCCCGTTACTGGCCGTACGCTGGGTTGAAGCAGGGAAGGGCGTGCCGCCTGTGCGTTTTGCCGCACTGTTGGCGGGAAGCGAACTGGATGCCGCGCTACGTCAGGAGATAGACGAACTGCTTGAACGCAAACAACGTACGGGAGAAGCGGAATACGGTCCACGTCGCCCACTGCTGCACGCGTTTATCCGTGCTGAACTGGCGCGAGGCGAGATCCCGCCGGTTATTCCGGACAGTCGGGAAGGAGATGTCAGGGAACTGGACAGACTGCTGTATCAGACGGTAATGGGAAACTCACTCTAGCCCTGCGCGATGTGCGCGGGGCTATTCCATTGACGGTCACTCAAACAGATTATGGTGCAGCTTCTGTACGACCTGCTCAGCTTCGGTGCCAGGGACCAGGAAACAGAGGTTGTGGCTGGAAGCTCCGTAGCAAATCATGCGGATGTTGAACGGTTCCAGAACGCCGAACACCTCTTTACCCACGCCGCAGGCTTTGGACAGATCGTTGCCAATTAGCGCAACCAATGCCAGACCCTCTTCCACCTCAACGCGACACAATACAGACAGCTCCATCAACAGAGACTGCGTCAGCAACGTATCGCCTGTTGAGGTCGACCCCGTGGTATCCAGGGTTAAGGCCACGCTGACTTCCGAAGTGGTGATCAAATCCACCGAGATATTATGCCGCGCCAGGATGCCGAACACTTCGGCGAGAAAACCGCGAGAGTGCAGCATATTCAGGCTGTGCAGGGTTAACAATGTCTGTTTACGACGCAGCGCCAGCGCGCGGAACAGCGGCGGATTGTTCGTTTTGTTGCACACCAGCGTGCCACCGGCTTTCGGATCTTTGCTGGAGCCGACGAAGACCGGAATATCGCTACGCACGGCGGGTAACAGGGTTGCCGGATGCAGAACCTTGGCGCCAAAAGTAGCCATCTCCGCCGCCTCTTCAAAGGCAATCTCATCGATGCGTTGTGCCGCAGGGACCACGCGAGGATCGGTGGTATAGATGCCCGGCACGTCCGTCCAGATATCAACTCGCGTCGCGTGCAGGGCTTCTGCCAGCAGAGCGGCCGTGTAATCGCTCCCGCCGCGTCCCAGAGTGGTGGTGCGGCCTTTGCTTTCGCTGCCGATAAAGCCCTGAGTAATCACCAGGCCTTCTTCCAGCCGCGGTGCCAGTTGCAGCGTCGCCAGTTCAGAGAGCGCGACAACATCGGGTTCTGCACGGCCAAAACGATCGTTGGTACGCATCACTTTACGCACATCAAACCACTGCGCCTGCACGTTACGTTCACGCAGGATCTCCACAAACAGCAGGGTCGACATCAGTTCGCCGTGGCTGACCAGCTCGTCGGTCAGGGCGGTGGAGGTGGCCAGAGAAGCGGCTTCGGCAAGCGTGGTGATGTTATCCAGCAGGCGCTCGATCTCCTCGCGAATAACGTTCGGATAGCGCAGACGCTCCAGGATGTCGAACTGAATTTTACGGATAGCGTCGAGCTTTTCGAAACGTGCGGCTGCTTCCAGGCCTTCCGCCAGCGCAACCAGCAGATTGGTAATCCCGGCAGATGCCGAAAGGACAACTAAACGGACGTTTGCATCGGAAAGCACCACGTCGGCGCTGCGGTTCATGGCGTCAAAATCAGCCACGCTGGTACCGCCAAATTTGGAGACAACAATATCGGTCATGACTACCTCGTGTCAGGGAGTGAAAAAAGCGACCATGGCACAAAGGCAGTACTGACACCGGTGCAGGCGCAAAAGCAAATTCCGTATTTATAAATAAAATGTGCGGGCTGGACTGTCAACGCCGGGATTATGCGGATTTTTTATGCTGCGTTTAGACTCAGAAACAGGGCTTATAACAGCGATACCCGTCATACTTCGGGTTGCGGGCGTGTTGGCTACGTTCAACTCACTCCGGTTACATCGTTATCTATGCTCCCGGGGACTCACTCACTTGCCGCCTTCCTGCACCTCGAATTATTTAGGGTATATACTTTTTATCCCCATTCGACAGTGCCTGGGGCAACGGCATTAAAACAATCACATTTTTCTGTGGCTGGCGTTACAATCGATCTCAGTCACAATTCTCAAATCAGAAGAGTATTGCTAATGAAAAACATCAATCCGACGCAGACATCTGCCTGGCAGGCACTACAAAAACATTACGACGAAATGAAGGACGTTACTATCGCGGAGCTTTTCGCGAAAGACAGCGACCGTTTCACTCATTTTTCCGCCACATTCGACGATCTGATGCTGGTCGATTTCTCTAAAAACCGCATCACCGAAGAGACGCTGGCAAAGTTGCAGGATCTGGCAAAAGAAACCTTCCTGGCTGACGCCATCAAATCCATGTTCTCCGGCGAGAAGATTAACCGTACCGAAGACCGTGCCGTCCTGCACGTTGCGCTGCGTAACCGTAGCAATACCCCGATTATCGTCGACGGCAAAGACGTCATGCCGGAAGTGAACGCGGTGCTGGAGAAGATGAAAGCCTTCTCTGAAGCGATTATCTCTGGTCAATGGAAAGGCTATACCGGTAAGGCGATTACCGACGTGGTCAACATTGGTATCGGCGGCTCTGACCTCGGCCCGTTCATGGTGACCGAAGCGCTGCGTCCATATAAAAACCACCTGAATATGCACTTTGTCTCTAACGTCGATGGTACTCACATCGCCGAAGTGCTGAAGAAAGTGAACCCGGAAACGACCCTGTTCCTGGTGGCCTCCAAAACCTTCACCACCCAGGAAACCATGACCAACGCCCACAGCGCGCGCGACTGGTTCCTGAAAACTGCGGGTGATGAAAAACACGTGGCGAAGCACTTTGCTGCGCTGTCCACCAATGCGAAAGCGGTTGGCGAATTCGGTATTGATACTGCCAACATGTTCGAATTCTGGGACTGGGTGGGCGGTCGCTATTCCCTGTGGTCAGCCATTGGTTTGTCCATCATTCTGTCCGTCGGCTTCGACAACTTTGTTGAATTGCTGTCCGGCGCGCACGCGATGGATAAGCATTTTTCTACTACTGCCCCGGAGAAAAACCTGCCGGTGCTGCTGGCGCTGATCGGTATCTGGTACAACAACTTCTTCGGCGCTGAAACCGAAGCGATTCTGCCGTATGACCAGTATATGCACCGTTTTGCAGCTTACTTCCAGCAGGGCAATATGGAATCCAACGGCAAATACGTTGACCGTAACGGCAACGCGGTGGATTACCAGACCGGCCCAATCATCTGGGGTGAGCCGGGTACTAACGGCCAGCACGCGTTCTACCAGCTGATTCACCAGGGCACCAAAATGGTACCGTGCGATTTCATCGCCCCGGCTATCACCCATAATCCGCTGTCGGATCACCATCCGAAGCTGCTGTCTAACTTCTTCGCGCAGACTGAAGCCCTGGCGTTCGGTAAATCCCGCGATGTGGTTGAGCAGGAATACCGCGATCAGGGTAAAGATCCGGCAACCCTGGACCACGTGGTGCCCTTCAAGGTGTTCGAAGGCAACCGCCCGACCAACTCCATCCTGCTGCGTGAAATCACCCCGTTCAGCCTGGGCGCGCTGATTGCCCTGTATGAGCATAAAATCTTTACGCAGGGTGTGATCCTGAATATCTTCACCTTCGATCAGTGGGGCGTTGAGCTGGGTAAACAGCTGGCAAACCGTATTCTGCCGGAGCTGGGTGACGACAAAGCGATCGACAGCCACGACAGTTCAACCAACGGTCTGATTAACCGCTATAAGTCCTGGCGTGCATAATTAGCGCGGGCCTCGTCCGGTCGGGCGAGGCTCTACAGACGGCACAAGGTAGTCAGCAATCTTTAGCAAATCCGGTGAGTGTGAATGGCAAGCTGCCTGGCGATGTTTTCCAGCTTCAGGCCAACGTGTCCAATCCCGATGGCGCAATGGTGAGCCGCTCCACCTTCACACCAGCGGCGGGTAAACGCCTTCGCGCTGAGCGGGAACCGGTAGTGACTGTTGGTATTGCCGATATCCAGCGTTTCTCCTGCGACCGCCTCGCCCTCGGCGTATTGCAGCGTGACGCTGCCATCCTGATGCTCGACGACGGACAAAAAGGTAACCGGACCGGGTGCCACGCTCATCTGGATGGATACCCCTTTTCCGGGTTTACCGTGATAGACGGGCAGGGGCACCAGCCTGACCTTCTCTGCGGACATCAGCGGATGTGCCGGGCCGTCATGACCCCACTGTACGGTTTGCGCACGAAAATCAATGCCATAAGGTTCAGAGAATGATCCTCCCGCCCCCAGCAGGCTGAGTATTTTCATGGCGATGACGTTCTTGATTTCACATTCGCCCGCCACCGGAATTCCGTCTGCGGTCAGCAATGTATTTCCCATAATCACGGAGGTCATGATATTTTCCTGGGCCGAACCTGACGCGCCTTCATAATAATAGGCCAGGGCACCCAGTTGATGGCGGTCAACCATATTATCCAGCGCAATCGCGGTATTTATGGCACGTTGTAATTCATATTCCTCACAGGCGGGGTCGACACTCAGGGACTGAAATATCTGCTGGCGTTTTTGCGCCTGTTGCTCGTCGGTAATTGCGGTTAATGTGTTAACTAACTCGCACACTTCCAGCAGCCTGAACCGCACGCCGAATTTTGCCGACAGGTTCGTCATATTCGAATAGACGTCATACATACCGTTATAATAATGACCGAGGACGCCAATGTTGGTGGTTTTTAAGGTGTTCACAACCGCCAGCGCCGCCAGCCAGTCATCGATCTCCTGCCAGGCATCCTCATCTTCCAGATAGCCCGGTACCAGGCTATAAGAAACGCCGGTACGCTGGAAGACGTTAACCAGCTCCGGCGCGCTACAGGCCTGGCAATGGGCCAGCCACTGTCCGGTTCGCGTGCCGCGATCTGCCAGTTGGTTAATTCTGTTGCAGGGCAGGCTTTGTTCCGGCTGGAGCGCCAGAATTAATACCGGAACGTTAAGCTGTTGCACTAAAGGAAGTACCGTTGAACTGAGTGCATAAGTCGTAATATAGAGCACCAGCGCGTCAATATTATTGGCTGAAAAAAGCGTAATGGCCCGATCCATAGCCGCGTTATTATCAATTAATCCGCTATTAATAATGTTGATGTTTTCATTATTCTGTTGCAATTTTTTATCAACCTGTGACAGATAATCTTCCAGCTCTGTTTTTAGCCCAGGAAATTGGGGCCAGTAAGTTTCCAGCCCAATACCAAAAAGACCGATGGTTAATGTTTTCACTGTGCCTCCTCAGAGAAAGATAGAATGATCCCTGAAATATAGGTGGCGGCAACGCTAAAAACATTCTCCTCGTGGACATCATGGATACAGATATGGCAATTTTTTCGTGATGCTTAGCAGCCAGGTCGCAGTTTTACAATATATACTCGTCATACTTCAAGTTGCAGATGCGTTGGCTTTGTTACCCGGCCCATCCCTGGGCCTCGCCCCTTCGGGGCCAGCGCAAGCGCTGTTCAAAACGACTACGCGTTTTGTCCTGCAACTCGAATTATTTAGAGTATGCATATTATCAATATATTTAATCGATGACGGTCCGCCGCGCTTTTTCGGATGTGCGTGACATAGTGTACAGAGATGGCGGAAAAAATCGGTCAGAGTGGTTCAGGATTATCCTAAAAATATAATTTGACCGACGTTGTAAAAATGATTTTTTAGGATTTCCTTTAGTATATTAATTTATTAACATTTTGAAATATAGAGTTTTTTTTATTTTTAATGAATGGTTTTTATTGGCGTTTTAGCTAATTATCCTAAAATCGAACCGCTATTCTCCCCTCCGTAATCCGCCCAATTTAGTTGTGTATACTCGACTGCGTCTGAATTCTATTTCAGGCAAATCTCCATTCATTCAATGAAGGGAAATTGTTATGAAAAAAGTTCTGTATGGCATTTTTGCCATATCTGCGCTTGCGGCGACCTCTGCCTGGTCAGCCCCCGTCCAGGTGGGGGAAGCGGCAGGTTCGGCAGCAACGTTGGTTTCGGCGGGGAGTTCCTCCGCAACCAGCGTTAGCACCGTAAGTTCTGCGGTGGGAGTCGCGCTGGCGGCTACCGGTGGTGGTGATGGTTCCAATACCGGGACCACAACCACCACGACCACCAGTACCCAGTAATACCGGTACGTTTAACCATAACCACACTTCGGTGTGGTTATTTTGCCCCTCTGGAGAAGCGTCGTGAAGCGACCTGCGCTCATACTAATTTGCCTGCTGTTACAGGCATGCTCAGCCACCACAAAGGAGCTGGGCAACTCGCTGTGGGAAAGTGTGTTCGGTACGCCAGGCGTGCAGCTCACGGATGACGATATTCAGAATATGCCTTATGCCAGCCAGTATATGCAGCTCAACGGCGGGCCGCAGCTGTTTGTGGTGCTCGCTTTCGCAGAGAACGGGCAGCAGAAATGGGTGACGCAGGATCAGGCGACTATCGTGACGCAGCATGGCCGTCTGGTGAAAACGTTGTTCGGCGGCGACAACCTGATTGACGTGAATAATCTGGCCGCCGATCCGTTGGCTCAACCCACACAAATTATCGATGGTGCAACCTGGACCCGCACCATGGGCTGGACCGAGCATAAACAGGTGCGCTACGCCACCGCGCGATCGGTGTTCAAATGGAAGGGGACCGACAGCATTAAGGTTGGGAACGATGTAACGCCGGTACGCATTCTTGATGAAGAGGTCACTACCGATCATACGCAATGGCATAACCGCTACTGGATTGATAACGAAGCGAAAATTCGTCAGTCCGAACAGACTCTCGGTGCAAATTTCTTCCCGGTGAAAACCACGCTCATTAAGGCGGCAAAATCATGATGAAACGGGCCCTTACCGCGCTGCTTTTTAGCCTGGGCGCGTCATCTGTTTTTGCGGTTGGCACGGTCAACGTCTTTACGCCCGATAGTCCAGAGCCGAAAACCCTTACCGGCGCGGAGCATCTGATCGATCTGGTGGGACAGCCACGGCTGGCAAACAGCTGGTGGCCTGCGGCGGTGATCGGTGAAGAGCAGGCGACCGCGACGGCACAGCGCCAGCAGCAGGCGCTGCTGGGACGTCTGGTGGCGCTGAGCGCCGATGAAAGGGGTGACGATGCCGCTGCAATAAACGCGCTGCGTCAGCAAATTCAGGCCCTGAAGGTCACTGGCAGACAGCAGGTGAATCTTGACCCCGATAGTGTTCGGGTGAGTGAACGCGGTAATCCGTCGCTGCAAGGGAATTACACCCTGTGGGTAGGTCCACAGCCGACCACGGTGACGCTCTTTGGGATGATAAACCGGCCTGGCCGCCAGCTATTTACTCCAGGACGCGATGTCTTCAGTTATCTCGAAGGACAAAGCCTGCTCAGCGGGGCGGAGCGCAGCTATGCGTGGATTGTATATCCCGACGGTCGCACGCAGAAAGTGCCGATCGCTTACTGGAATAAGCGCCACGTAGAGCCGATGCCCGGCAGCATCATTTTTGTTGGTCTGGCCGGTTCCGTCTGGAGTCGCACGCCGGATGCGCTGAATGCCGACATTCTTCATACCCTGACGCAGCGGATACCCGAGTAATGAAAAAAACATATCTGCTCAGCTTACTGGCGCTGGGCATCAGCGCGGCCTGTCATGCCGAAACATATCCTGCCCCCATTGGGCCATCGCAGTCTGACTTTGGCGGCGTGGGGCTGTTGCAAACGCCTACGGCGCGAATGGCGCGGGAAGGCGAAATGAGTCTGAATTACCGTGATAACGATCAGTACCGCTACTATTCCGCCTCTGCACAGCTCTTTCCGTGGCTGGAAACGACGCTGCGCTATACCGACGTGCGAACCAAACAATACAGCAGCGTGGAGTCCTTCTCCGGCGATCAGACCTACAAAGATAAGGCTTTCGACCTGAAGTTACGGCTGTGGGAAGAGAGTGACTGGATGCCACAAGTGGCCGCTGGCGCTCGCGATATCGGCGGTACCGGTCTGTTTGACGCAGAATACATTGTGGCAAATAAAGCCTGGGGACCCTTTGATTTCTCGCTTGGCCTTGGCTGGGGCTATCTGGGGACCAGCGGCAACGTGAGTAACCCATTCTGTTCATACAGCGATAAGTATTGCTACCGTGATAACAGCTACAAACAGGCGGGATCTGTTGACGGTAGCCAGATGTTCCACGGACCGGCATCGCTGTTTGGCGGCGTTGAGTACCAGACGCCCTGGCAGCCACTGCGCCTGAAGCTGGAGTATGAAGGGAATAATTACCAGCAGGATTTTGCGGGCAAGCTGGAACAGAAGAGCAAATTTAACGTCGGCGCCATTTACCGCGTCACCGATTGGGCCGACGTCAACCTCAGCTATGAGCGCGGTAATACCTTTATGTTTGGGGTTACGCTACGCACCAACTTCAATGATTTGCGTCCTTCCTATAGCGACAATCCGCGACCGAAATACCAGCCGGAGCCGCAGGATGCCATCCTGCAACATTCGGTGGTGGCTAATCAGCTGACGCTCCTGAAATACAACGCCGGGCTGGCGGATCCCAAAATCCAGGTAAAAGGCGACACGCTGTATGTGACCGGCGAGCAGGTGAAATACCGTGATTCGCGGGAAGGGATCGAACGCGCGAATCGGATCGTGATGAACGCCCTGCCGGAAGGGATCCGCACGATCCGGGTAACCGAAAATCGCCTCAACATGCCGCAGGTCACCACCGAAACGGAAGTGTCCAGCCTGCAACGGCACCTGGAAGGGGAGCCGCTGGGCCATGAGACCCCGCTGGCGCAAAAGCGGGTGGAGCCGATCGTCCCGGAAATCACCGAGCAGGGGTGGTATATCGACAAATCACGCTTTGATTTCCACCTTGATCCGGTTCTCAACCAGTCTGTGGGCGGCCCGGAAAACTTCTACATGTACCAGCTGGGCGTAATGGGGACGGCAGACCTGTGGGTGACGGATCATCTGCTCACCACCGGTAGCGTGTTTGCTAACCTTGCCAATAACTACGACAAATTTAACTACACCAACCCACCGAACGACTCACATCTGCCGCGCGTGCGAACCCGCGTGCGTGAGTATGTGCAAAACGATGTTTACGTCAACAACCTGCAAGCTAACTACTTCCAGTATTTTGGCAACGGTTTCTATGGCCAGGCCTATGGGGGTTACCTTGAGACGATGTATGGCGGCGCGGGGGCGGAAGTGCTGTATCGTCCGGTGGACAGCAACTGGGCGTTCGGCCTGGATGCGAACTATGTGAAACAGCGTGACTGGCGCAGCGCACAGGACATGATGAAATTTACCGACTATAGCGTGAAGACCGGGCATCTGACCGCTTACTGGACTCCGTCTTTCGCTCAGGACGTGTTGGTGAAAGCGAGCGTCGGGCAATATCTGGCAGGCGACAAAGGCGGAACGCTGGATATTTCTAAACGCTTCGACAGCGGTGTGGTGGTGGGCGGCTATGCGACTATCACCAACGTGTCGGCGGATGAATACGGGGAAGGGGACTTCACCAAAGGTGTCTATGTTTCCGTGCCGCTGGATCTCTTCTCGTCAGGCCCGACCCGCAGTCGGGCAGCGATTGGCTGGACACCGTTGACGCGTGACGGTGGTCAGCAGCTTGGACGTAAGTTTCAGCTGTACGACATGACCAGCGATCGCAGCATAAACTTCCGTTGACCTGCGAGGGGGGATATCTGCGCCGGATGACGCTTCGTTTATCCGGCCAGGGCATGACTCATCTGTCGCAGGCCAGGTAACCGTCTGCGCCACCGGGCGATTTACAGGCGGCGCAGCAATCTTGCCGGATTACCTGCATACACGCCTCTCTCGGTTATCGATTTAGTTACCACGCTCCCCGCACCGATAACCACGCCATCGCAAATACTGACCGCCAGAATGGTTGCGCCACTGCCGATGGAGACATCATCGCCAATGGTAATCCGCCCCCAGCTGTTCCGGTCGGCATTGGGCTTGCCTTCCCGGAACATATCGTTGGCGAACATCACGCCGTGGCCGATAAAGCATCGGGATCCCAGGGTGACATATTCGCAGATGAAGGAATGCGACTGGATTTTAGTCTCTGCGCCAATTTGCGTATTTCCCTGAATTTCGACGAATGGTCCGACAAAAACATTGTCGCCGAGCTGGCAGTCATAGAGGTTGGCGGGTTCATAAATCACTACATTTTCACCGCAGGTGACGTTCCGGATGGCGGCCTGTTTTCGCTGCATTTTTCTCTTCCTGTGGTATGTATCGTGGTGTTGATCATTCCTCACTGACCTTTCCTGAACAAAACATAAACAAAAAATGTAGATCACCGTCACATTTTTGCGTTATACAGGGACCTCGCTATTAGAAAAAAGGTGTTGTTATGACGTCACCATTTCGTCAACGTTTTGAATTTATTGCCACCATCCTGCAGACCATACTGAATCTTGGGCTGCTGAGCCTGGGGTTGATCCTGGTGGTATTCCTCGGTAAAGAGACGCTGCATCTCGCGGATGTCCTGTTCGCGCCGGAGCAAACCAGTAAGTATGAGCTGGTGGAGGGACTGGTAGTCTATTTCCTTTATTTCGAGTTTATCGCCTTGATTGTGAAGTACTTTCAGTCAGGCTTTCACTTTCCGCTGCGCTATTTTGTGTATATCGGGATCACGGCGATTGTGCGCTTGATCATCGTCGATCATAAATCGCCAATGGATGTGCTGATCTATTCGGCGGCGCTCCTGCTGTTGGTGATCACC
Organism: Citrobacter amalonaticus; assembly: GCF_002918555.1. Classification (GTDB taxonomy): domain Bacteria; phylum Pseudomonadota; class Gammaproteobacteria; order Enterobacterales; family Enterobacteriaceae; genus Citrobacter_C; species Citrobacter_C amalonaticus_A. Next base: position 1,011,658 of record NZ_PQMB01000003.1, on the reverse strand, counting down.
CTCTGGCTGTGTAATTCGAATCGACTGAAACGGGAATGATACAAAGGCCATTGCGCAAAATGTGATCTATATGGATTTAATTTAAAACTATATAGTTTTAAATGCCTGCCCATGAAGCCTGATGGCGGTGAGGGATCTCACCAGAGGTGGATGTCCACATTCACATTTCATGGAGAGCGCAAATGGCTCAGTCCTCATTATTGGGGCGGATAACTGACGTCTCGCAGAAAATGGCCGCAGAGGTTCATCTGCGTAGCTTACGCGACAGTTTTATTATCGCGGTACCCTTCCTTGTACTGGCAGGGTTATTTATTATGCTGAATTATGTCATTCTGGATCCTGGCGGCATATTCAGCACTATTCTTTCCGCAGAAACATTATTACGTTTACATAATATTGGCGATCGCATCCTTAATGGTACGATGAATATTTTATCACTGATGTTAGTGATATTAATTGCGTATCATATCGCCAGTAAGAAAAAATACCCTGAGCCGATGATCCCCGCGATGGTCGCGTTAGCGGCATTTTATGTGCTGATGCCGGTAGAAATAACTATCACGCTGGCAAACGCTCAGGAGGTAAAACAGACCGGCATTGTTCCCTACGCATATACCAACGCCGGTGGCGTATTCCTGGCAATATTAACCGCGATACTCTCAACCAATCTTTTTTTATGGGTGTCGAAAAGTAAAAGATTACAAATTCGCCTGGGCGATGACGTCCCGCCAATGGTGGTGCAGTCCTTTCAGGCGATGTTTTCGATTATGCTGACAATCGGCGTTTTTGCACTCGTTGCTTTTACCGTCAATATGGTCGGGCAGACGGAAATACAGACGCTGATTCAGCAGCTCATTCAGGCGCCGCTGGTACATCTGACGACCAATCTACCGGGCTTTCTGGTGTTAACGACGCTGACCAATCTGCTGTTTTCACTGGGAATTCATCCAGGAGGAATTATTAATCCTGTGCTGGAACCCCCGCTATTGGTGGCGATGCAGGAAAATATGGCCGCTTTTGCCAGTGGGCAGATCCCTCCGCATATTATTGTTTTACCGTTTCGCGATCTCTACGGTCATATGGGAGGAACGGGAAGCACGCTGGCCTTATTGTTAGCTATTTTTGTGCGCAGTAAAATATCCAGCCACCGCAAGTTTTGCCGTACGGTGATCGCCCCCGGAATATTCAATATCAACGAACCGGTGATATTTGGCTTTCCGGTGCTCTATAACCCATTGATGATGATCCCCTTTATCATCTATCCACAAATTAACTTTATTATCGCTTATTTCGCCACGTCCTGGGGATGGGTATCGAAAATTGTCGCCTATGTACCGTGGTCCGTTCCTCCTTTTATCTCCGGATGGCTGGGGTCCGGCGGTGATTTTCGCAATGTTGTTTTGCAAGGGGGATTATTAGCGCTGGGCGTGATTATCTATATGCCGTTTTTAAAAGCCTGGGAAAGCTCGATAATGCAAAGCCGCAATGAAAAGGTGATCGAGCAGATAGCGTCGGGAGAACAGGCAGAAAAAACCACAGTCACAGATATTCATATTCTGGATGGCAAAACGATTATTCTGGCCTGCAACGAAGGCATGTCCACTTCATTAATGGCCGCGAAGATGCGGAAATATACCGGGAGTCAGAACTGTACCCTGAATATTTACGCGGTTAATGCCGGGAAACTGGTTGAGGATTATGAAAAAGCCTCGCTTATCCTGCTCGGTCCACAGTTAGCTTATATGCAAGAAACGATCGTTCAGGACATTAATCACCACTGTCCTGTGGCTCTGATTGACCACCAACATTTCAGCAAACTCGATGGCCAGGCGGCGATTGAGGCGGCGTTGACGTTCTTTGAAAAGGAAAAATCATGATTCATTGTGCTTATATCGGTTTTGGGAAAAGCGCCACGCGTTACCATCTTCCCTACGTTCTTGTGCGCAAGGATAAATATAATGTGAAACGTATCTACGATATTGCGCGTAAGCCTGATATTGAAGCCAGCGCGCCATATCAACACATCACCTTTACTTCTCAGCTCGACGATATCCTGAGCGATCGGGAGATCCAACTGGTGGTTATCTGCACCCATCCGGACAGCCACTATCAATACGCCAGATTATGCCTTGAGCACGGTAAAAATGTGCTGGTGGAAAAACCGTTCACCCCCACGCTGGATGAGGCCAAAACGCTGTTTGCGCTGGCGCGCGAGAAAGGGTTGACCGTGACGCCGTTTCAGAACCGACGGTTTGACAGCTGCTTCCTGACCATGAAGCAGGTCATTGAAAGCGGCAAGCTGGGCGACATTGTGGAGGTGGAAAGCCATTTTGACTATTTCCGTCCCGAAGCGGAAACCCAGCCCGGAAGCTATTTTAACGGTGCGTTCTATGGTCTGGGGGTGCATACCGTCGATCAAATCATCGCCTTGCTGGGGCGGCCGCAGCAGGTTGGGTATCACCTGCGACAGCTGCGAAATCCGCTTAATCCGGACGATACGTTCGACGTGCATCTCTATTATGGCAGGGTAAAAGCGATTGTTAAAACCAGCCATCTGGTCAGCATTCCGTATCCGCGATTTACGGTTCATGGCACGCGTGGTTCGTTTGTTCGCTACGGTATCGATCGGCAGGAAACCAGCCTGAAGGCCGGCATCATGCCGGGAGAAGCGAGTTTTGGCGCGGATCCGCAGATGGCCGTACTCGAGTATATTAATGAGGCCGGAGAGTCGGTACGCGAGGAAATTCCGCCAGTTGCGGGTGATTATGGCCGTGTTTACGATGCGCTTTACGAAACCCTGACAACGGGAACGGCGAACTACGTCAGTGAACGCGAGGCGCTGACCAATCTCGAAATTCTGGATAAGGCATTTCATCAGCCTTCGCCCGCGATTGTCACTCTGAAGGGGGAGGTGTGGTGATGAAAAGGATCCTCAATTGTCGGGCCAGCGACTTTCGTCTGCCGGTAACGGGTGAGGCGCTGCGCGAAGCGATCGTTGCCAGTGAAGGGCGGGTGATTATGGCTGAGGTCGCCGTGCAGACGCCGCCGCTGTTTGCTGAGGTGACGAATGCCGAACTGCTGTGCGCGTTTGGCGCTGATTTGCTGTTACTGAAAGGGATCAACTGCCTGCAACCTGAACTTAACGGCAGCGATGACCGATTTGGTGACAATCCTGTCGCACAGATTAAATGCCTGACCGGGCGCTTAACCGGCGTCAGTTTTGAGGTTCTGGCAGAGGAAGAGGCTTCCCATGCCAACGCTTTTTCGCCAGCGCATTTACATGCGATGCAGCACGCGGACTTTTATTGTCTCACCGGATACGACAAACCCGGGGTAACCGCCGAACGTATGCGTCAGGCTATTGCTCAGCTGCGCACGCAAACGGATAAGCTGATTCTGGCGGCGAAATTCTATACGTCAGGACTCACGCTGCCGGAAGAGTACGCCAGCTACGTCAGGGCCGGGGCGGATGGGGTTATCTTCCCGGCGCCAGCCGGATGTCGCGGCGCGTCGGAAACGCTTGTCAGAGAGATTGTGCAGGCGGTACAGGCGCATGGCGGTATTGCCGTGACGACCCTGAGCAGTAGTCAGGAGGGCGCGGATTGTGCTACGGTGCGCGAAATCGGCCTGGCCAGTAAGCGTTGCGGTAGCGATATGCACAATTTTGGTGATGCGGGGGTCGCGGGAATGGCCGACCCGCAGGCGCTCAATGCGCTATCGGTGGCGATTCGGGGACGACGGCATACCTGGGTACGTATGGCGGCATCACTGTCCCGATAATTTTATCCGGCTCCGTCAGGGGCCGTTTGCGGAGGATTTATGCCTAAATATATGGATATATACCAGGAGGTGCGACGCCGCATTGTGGCGGGTATCTATGCTCCGGATAACAAACTCCCTGAAGGCGCTAAACTTGCCGCTGAATTTAGCTGTAGCGAATTAACCATCGCCAAGGCGCTGGAACTGCTGGTCAGGGAAGGTCTGGTGTTACGCAAGCGTGGGCTGGGTTCGTTTGTTAAGCGTCAGGCGTCCGCCGCCAGCAACTCACACCTGATCGGGACTGCGCAACGCTGCGCCAGCTATGGTCAAACGTTGTCTACGCGCGTTCAGCAATATGCTGCCGTCCCTGCCCATCAGGATATTGCGCAAAAATTGCAGATCCCGGAAGGCGAGCTGGTTCATGAGATCCATCGGGTGCGTATTATTGATGATATTCCGTCGATTGTTGAGCATACCTGGATGCCGGTCGCCCTGTTTCCCCATCTGAACCTGAGCCATATCCAGCACTCCATTTATGCCTATATTACCCACGAGTCAGGCTTCACCATTCACAGCGCGCATATGAAGGTGACGGGGATCAGCGCCAGCGAACAGGAGCGTCAGTGGCTGGCGTTGGCGGAACCTGCGGTACTGATTCAGGTAGAACAGACGGCGTTTCTTGATAATGGCAGGCTGTTTGAATACTCCTGCGCCCGTCATCTCTGGCACTCGTTTAATTTTGAAACCGATTTTGTCCGCGTGTAGTGTCGATATGAACAGGTGGCCTGTCGGCCACCACTAAGCGATTACAGTGCTTCAGCTTCAGATGCTTTTTCCTTCGCGGGTACCCACAGCTCTTCCAGTTCCTCCAGCGTTCTGCCTTTGGTTTCCGGTACGAATTTCCACATGAACAGCGCCGCCAGAACGCCCATGCAGCCGTAGATCCAGTAGGAGAAGCCGTTATGGAAATGGGAAACCAGCCACGAATTCTTATCCATCATCGGGAAGGTCCAGGAGACAAAGTAGTTTGCCAGCCACTGGGCGGCAACGGCTATCGCGAGCGCCTTTCCACGAATCGCATTGGGAAAGATTTCTGCCAGCAATACCCAGCAAACCGGTCCCCAGGACATCGCGAACGCGGCGACGTAGAACAGCATCGACAGCAACGCGACGATCCCCGGTGCCTGCGTATAAAACGCGGTGCCGAGGCTGAACATACCTATTGCCATACCGAGTGCGCCGATAATTTGCAGCGGTTTGCGGCCAAATTTGTCCACCGTCATGATCGCCAGCACGGTAAAGCTCAGGTTAATTACGCCAACAATGATGGTCTGCAACAGCGCCACATCGGTGCTGGCGCCCAGCGTTTTAAAGACCTCCGGCGCGTAGTAGAGCACCACGTTGATACCGACAAACTGCTGAAATACGGACAGCATCACGCCGATAACCACCACCCCTGCGCCGAACATCAGCAGACGACCGCCAGTTTTGCGACCATGTTCCAGAGACTGGTTAATCTCCTGTATCGCCTGGGTTGCAAGCGACGCGCCCATAATCTTGCGCAGGATCCCTTCGGCCTGTTCCTGTTTACCGCGTGCCATCAGCCAGCGCGGGCTTTCCGGTACGGTATACAGCAGCAGCAAAAATAGCAGCGCCGGAATACATTCTGACGCAAACATGTAACGCCAACCGTGAGTATTCAGCCAGCTGGCGTCGCCGGATTTCGCAATGAAATAATTGACGCAGTACACCAGTAACTGACCAAAAATAATGGCGAACTGATTAAATGAAACCAGTTTTCCACGAATGTGGGCGGGTGCCAGTTCGGCAATATACATTGGCGAAAGCATCGACGCTAAACCAACGCCGATACCACCAATAATACGATAAATAACAAATTCAGGGACATATCCGGCTAAATAGAGAGGAACAGTATTATCCGGATTAATTGTGGTGAATCCTGATTCCGGCCACGCGGAACCCACGCCAGAAATAAAAAATAACAGGGCAGCGATTTTAAGCGAATCCCGGCGACCAAACCGGTTACTACAGTATCCGCCGATCGCGCCACCAATGATACAGCCAATCAGCGCGCTGGCGACGCAGAACCCCAGCAGGGAGTTGGCGGCGGATTCACTTAAATTTTGTGGGGCAACAAAAATGGTATTCAGTGACTCGACGGTGCCGGAGATAACGGCGGTATCGTAGCCAAATAATAACCCTCCTAATGTTGCGACTAAAGTAATCGAAAAAATATAGCTGGAATTATACTGGGTATTCATTCAGACCTGCCTTTGACACCAGGTGACTGTTCAACAGTATCTTTCAGAGGTGAAGATACGGCTCTTTTTATCAGAGCTGATGATGGTGAAATTGTCACGTGATGAAGGCAATTATCATTTTTAACAATGCTGTTACGATTTGTCTTTTCTGTGATCTTAATTCTGTTTAATTTGTCGAAAACCCGGCAGTAAATAGAATTGTAGTGATGGAGAGCACGAAAGAAAATAATCGTAACTGCATTATGAAATAACATAAAAAAAGGGCGCTCCAGGGAGCGCCAAATAACAGTCACAAGTTGGGATAACATAAGTTGAGGGTGCAGTGGCATTGCCCGTTTCCGGGCGGGTACTTCAAAACTAACCTTTCACACCACCCGCCGTGAGGCCGTTAACCAGCCAGCGCTGGGCCAGCAGGAACACCAGGGTGATAGGAATGGCGGACAAGACAGCGGCAGCGGCAAAGTCGCCCCACAGGTAGTTTTGTGGGTTGAGGTATTGCTGCATCCCCACCGCCAGGGTGTAGCTGTTCACATCGCGCAGTAATAGCGAAGCGACCGGAACTTCGGTAATGGCGGCAATAAACGACAGAATAAAGACTACCGCCAGAATCGGCACCGAGAGCGGCAGCAGCACGAGGCGGAAAGCCTGCCACGGGGTGGCACCATCCAGCGCGGCGGCTTCTTCCAGCGAGCCGTCGATGGTTTCAAAATACCCTTTGATGGTCCAGACGTGCAGTGCGATGCCGCCAAGATAGGCGAAGATAACCCCACCGTGAGTATTCAGGCCGATGAAGGGAATGTACTGACCGAGGCGGTCGAACAGGGCATACAATGCCACCAGTGAGAGTACTGCCGGGAACATCTGGAAAATCAGCATCCCTTTAAGCAGCGTTGCTTTCCCCGGAAAACGCATACGGGCAAACGCGTAGGCGCAGGTGGTGGAGAGCGCGACAATGCCAGTCGCGGTAATACCGGCGATTTTCACCGAGTTCCACAACCACAACAGAACCGGGAAAGGCGGCGGCGTAACACGCCCATCAGCATGTTCAACGCTGAAGCCCAGCGCCAGCCGCCAGTGCTCCCAGGAGATCTGTTCCGGGATCAGGCTCCCGGTGGCAAAGTTGCCTTCACGCAGGGAGATGGCGATAACCATCAGCAGCGGGAACATGATCGCCGCAATGAAAATCAACAGCAGAAGGTGCGTCGTGAAGAGACGCAGTTTCTGAGATTTGGGTTGTACCATAGCCATGTTCGTTATCTCCCTTAATCAAACTTCATTCGTGTGGCTTTCAGGTTCACTATCGCCAGCGCGCCCACCAACAGGAAGATCAGCGTGGCGATAGCGGCCGCCAGGCCAAAGTCCTGACCGCCGCCGCCTTCAAAGGCGATTCGCCAGGTATAGCTCACGAGCAGGTCGGTATAACCGGCAGGTGTGGTGGTGCCGAGACGGTCAGGACCGCCGTTGGTCAACAGCTGAATCAGAACGAAGTTGTTAAAGTTAAACGCAAAGCTGGCGATCATCAGCGGCGTTAGCGGCTTAATCAGCAGCGGCAGCGTAATCTTAAAGAAGTTCTGGAACGGGCCTGCGCCGTCCATCGCTGACGCTTCATACAGATCGTCCGGAATCGCTTTTAACAGCCCCATGCACAGGATCATCATGTAGGGATAACCAAGCCAGGTGTTAACGATGATGATCATCGAACGCGCGGTGGTTGGGTCACTGAACCAGGCCGGTTTGATGCCAAACAGCGCGCTCAGCATCATGTTGATTTCACCAAAGCTCTGGTTAAACAACCCCTTGAAAATCAGAATCGAGATGAACGACGGTACGGCGTACGGCAGAATCAACAGCACGCGATAAATCGCTTTACCTTTAAGGGATTCCCACTGCACCAGGCACGCCAGCACCATGCCCACGGCAACGGTTAACGCGACGGTAAGCACCGAGAACACCACGGTCCAGACGAAGATGGCGAAGAACGGTTTCTGGATCCCCTCATCGGTAAAGACGCGGGTGAAATTGTCCCAGCCGATGGTAACGGTATAGCCTGGGCTCAGTTTGTCATCGCCCCAGTTCCCCTCAGCGTTGATCGACTGCCAGTAACCAATGTCGTTATTCGCGCGATATTTCACGCCGCTCTGGTTGTTGGTCAGCGTGCCGTCATCCGCAAGCGTGTACAGCGGCTGCGTGCCGGAGAACTGACGCAGCGAACTCATAATGACTTTACTTTCGTCTGGCAGAATGGCGGTTAACTGATTCAGCGCCTGGCGATTCTGAGTAATGATGCGCAAAGTGGCGCGTTCGCCGCCCGGCAGGGCGTCAGTCTCTTTCAGCTGTAGCTTCTGCTCGCCGCCAAATTTAAAGGCGTCAGAGAGATAATTCTTGCCGGTTTCCCCGTCGGTGAGGGCCAGCTGCCACTCTTCACCCGCCGGATAAAGCCCGAAGTTGTAAGTTTTGCCCGCCTGGTAAGAACGGTCCATGAGTACCTGCTGCGCACGTTCGAAGGTGAGCTGGTTGGTACTACTGTAGTTGGTAAAGGCAATAGCGATGGTGCAGATCAGCGGGAACAGGACAAACAGTCCCATCCCGGCCATGCCAGGGTAAACATAGCGCCAGGCGTAGGTCTTACGATTGGCGAAAATATACAGGCCAGCAGAGCTTAAAATCAGCGTCATGATGGCAAACAGGTACTCCCCTTGTGCGTACATTAAAACTACAAGGTAACCCACCAGCAGGCCCAGCAAACCAATCACTGACCATTTAAGCGTGTCGCTTTGCCACCAGTGTTTCTTTTTAATGACATCCATGGGGATCAATCCTCTTTACGCTTTATCCTGCGCACTACCTCTTTGTTGGCTGCGGAAGCTCACCCCAGTCACTTACTTATGTAAGCTCCTGGGGATTTGCCTCCTTGCCGCCTCGATGTAGCGCGAATGATTTCGCGTAACAACGTATTCAATAAACCTGATTCCCTAAGAAATAAGGGAAACCGTATTACTTGGTGATACGACCCTGTGCATCTTTCAGGGCAGCGTCAACCGTCTGGCGGTCGCTGACGGCGTTGATAACAGCCGTACGAACGGCGTACCAGAATGCGGACATCTGCGGAATATTCGGCATGATTTCGCCTTTCTGGGCGTTATCCATGGTGGCAGCGATGCGCGGGTCTTTCGCCAGGTGATCCTGGTAAGATTTCAGTGCGACGGCTCCCAGCGGCTTGTCCTTGTTCACGTCCTCCAGACCCTGATCGGTCAGCAGGTAGTTTTCGAGGAACTCTTTTGCCAGTTCTTTGTTCGGGCTGGCGGCGTTAATACCGGCGCTCAGTACGCCCACGAACGGTTTGGACGATTTACCCTTGAAGGTTGGCAGCAGGGTAACGCCGTAATTCACCTTGCTCTTATCGATGTTCGACCATGCCCACGGGCCGTTGATGGTCATCGCGGTATCGCCCTTGTTAAAAGCCGCTTCAGCGATGGAGTAGTCGGTATCCGCGTTCATGTGCTTGTTCTTGATAAGGTCAACCAGGAAGGTCAGACCCGCTTTCGCACCCGCGTTGTCCACGCCCACATCTTTGACGTCGTACTTGCCGTTTTCAAACTTGAACGCGTAACCGCCGTCGGCGGCGATCAGCGGCCAGGTGAAGTACGGTTCCTGCAGGTTGAACATCAGCGCGCTCTTACCTTTCGCCTTCAGCTCTTTATCCAGCGCCGGGATCTCTTCCCAGGTTTTCGGTGGATTCGGGACAAGGTCTTTGTTGTAAATCAGTGACAGCGCTTCAACCGCGATGGGGTAGGCGATCAGCTTGCCGTTGTAGCGTACCGCGTCCCAGGTAAAGGGATAGAGTTTGTCCTGGAACGCTTTGTCCGGGGTGATTTCAGCCAGCAGTCCTGACTGCGCGTAGCCACCAAAGCGGTCATGCGCCCAGAAGATGATATCCGGGCCATCGCCCGTTGCGGCAACTTGTGGGAATTTCTCTTCCAGCTTGTCCGGATGTTCAATGGTGACTTTGATGCCGGTGTCTTTCTCGAATTTCTTGCCCACTTCAGCGAGGCCGTTGTAGCCTTTGTCGCCGTTAATCCAGATAACCAGTTTGCCTTCTTCAATCTTGGCGAGAGCCGGGGCGGCAAACATCATCGTTGTCAGTGCGGACAATGCGAGGATGCGTGCGCCAGTTTTGATTTTCATAGTTCCCATCCTGTTTGGTGATTATGCAGAGGTGGCTTAACGTGACCCAGTCTCCTTATTTGACATCCTCTTTCCATCCTCCTTAACCCTACGCCCCACCCCTCCTTTATGTGATCTGTGTTGCATAAATGTGAGTAATGCGTGTTGGCGCACATAAAAACGAACCCATTTTTGCAGGTTGCATCACGAAATTCTTCGACGGCACACGGTCCGGCTCACCGACGCTGCTCCCTCATCCTCCCGCCTCCTCCCCCATAAAAAAGCCGGGGGCGGAGGATTTACGCAATCAATGGATAACGCATAGTCAGCCCATCATGAATGTTGCTGTCAATGACAGGTTGTAACGAAGGGAGAAGGGCATGGCGAGCGTACAGCTGCGAAATGTAACGAAAGCCTGGGGTGACGTGGTGGTATCGAAAGATATCAATCTCGACATTCACGAAGGAGAGTTCGTGGTGTTTGTGGGACCGTCAGGCTGCGGTAAATCAACGTTACTGCGTATGATCGCCGGGCTTGAGACCATCACCAGCGGCGATCTGTTTATTGGTGAAACCCGGATGAACGATATCCCGCCCGCTGAACGCGGCGTGGGCATGGTTTTCCAGTCCTACGCGCTCTACCCCCATCTGTCTGTTGCTGAAAATATGTCCTTTGGCCTCAAGCTGGCGGGCGCGAAGAAAGAGGTGATGAACCAGCGCGTCAATCAGGTGGCGGAAGTCCTTCAACTGGCGCACCTGCTGGATCGTAAACCGAAAGCGCTCTCCGGCGGGCAGCGTCAGCGTGTGGCCATTGGCCGTACGCTGGTGGCGGAACCGCGCGTGTTCCTGCTTGATGAACCCCTTTCTAACCTTGATGCCGCGCTGCGCGTTCAGATGCGTATCGAAATCTCCCGCCTGCATAAACGTCTTGGCCGCACGATGATTTACGTCACTCACGATCAGGTCGAAGCGATGACGCTGGCTGACAAAATCGTGGTGCTGGACGCAGGCCGCGTTGCACAGGTGGGTAAACCGCTGGAGCTGTATCACTACCCGGCGGATCGCTTTGTGGCGGGGTTCATTGGCTCGCCGAAGATGAACTTCCTGCCGGTGAAAGTCACCGCGACCGCTATCGACCAGGTGCAGGTTGAACTGCCGAACCGCCAGAACGTCTGGCTGCCGGTTGAGAGCCGTGATGTTCAGGTGGGCGCCAACATGTCATTAGGTATTCGCCCTGAACATCTGCTGCCCAGCGACATCGCCGATGTCACCCTGGAAGGTGAAGTTCAGGTCGTCGAACAGCTCGGTCACGAAACACAGATTCATATCCAGATCCCCGCCATCCGTCAGAACCTGGTGTACCGCCAGAACGACGTGGTGTTGGTAGAAGAGGGTGCCACATTCGCTATCGGCCTGCCGCCAGAGCGTTGCCATCTGTTTCGTGAGGATGGCACCGCATGTCGTCGACTGCATCAGGAGCCGGGTGTTTAAGGTCCCCATTAAAAAAACAAAACGCAAAACCATTCGAGGCAGCATCGCGGCGGCAGGTGAAAGAATGCAGCCAACAAAGAGGCAGTCCGAAGGGGGACGCGTTTAAAGAAAAGCAATGATCTCAGGAGATAGAATGATGATTACTCTGCGCAAACTCCCTCTGGCGGTTGCCGTCGCAGCAGGCGTTATGTCTGTTCAGGCAATGGCTGTGGATTTCCATGGTTACGCTCGTTCCGGTATCGGCTGGACGGGGAGTGGCGGTGAACAACAGTGTTTCCAGGCAACCGGTGCTCAAAGTAAATACCGTCTCGGTAACGAATGTGAAACCTATGCGGAAATCAAATTAGGTCAGGAAGTGTGGAAAGAAGGCGACAAGAGCTTCTATTTCGACACTAACGTCGCTTACTCCGTTGCACAACAGAACGACTGGGAAGCCACTGACCCGGCATTCCGCGAAGCCAACGTGCAGGGTAAAAACCTGATTGAATGGCTGCCTGGCTCCACTATCTGGGCCGGTAAGCGCTTCTATCAGCGTCATGACGTGCATATGATCGACTTCTACTACTGGGATATTTCAGGTCCTGGTGCGGGTATCGAAAATATTGACCTGGGCTTCGGTAAACTGTCTCTGGCAGCAACCCGTTCTCAGGAAGCGGGCGGTTCTTACATTTTCTCCAGCAACGATATCTATCGTGACTACAAAGACACCGCCAACGATGTCTTCGACGTGCGTTTAGCGGGCCTGGAAACCAACCCGGACGGCGTGCTGGAGCTGGGTGTTGACTACGGTCGCGCGAATAAGACCGACGGTTACAGTTTTGCGGATGGCGCATCAAAAGATGGCTGGATGTTCACTGCTGAGCACACCCAAAGCATGCTGAAGGGCTACAACAAGTTTGTGGTTCAGTACGCGACTGACGCGATGACCACGCAGGGCAAAGGTATTCCGCAGGGATCGTTCACTGGCAATACCTATCCGAATGATGATGCTCCGGGCATTATTAACAACCAAATCAATAATAACGGCTCTCTGGTACGAATCCTCGATCACGGCGCAATCTCCCTGGGCGACCGTTGGGACCTGATGTATGTCGGTATGTATCAGGATATCGATCGTGACGACAACAACGGCACCACCTGGTACACCGTGGGTGTCCGTCCGATGTTCAAATGGACGCCGATCATGAGCACCCTGATGGAAGTCGGGTACGACAACGTGAAGTCTCAGCGTACCAGCGACACCAACAATCAGTACAAAATTACCCTGGCGCAACAGTGGCAGGCTGGCGACAGCATCTGGTCCCGTCCGGCCATTCGTGTCTTCGCAACGTATGCGAAGTGGGATGAGAAGTGGGGCTATGACAACGGTATTGCTTACAAAGATACCAGTGCGCGTACCTTCAGCCGCGGCGACAACGATGAGTGGACCTTCGGTGCCCAGATGGAAATCTGGTGGTAATACGGCAGTAACCTGATGTGACGAGGGGCGCAAGCCCCTCTTATTTCTGGTTTAGCGCGCTATTGCCTGGCCACCGCTGAACCCACGCTATCTGAGGTGATAACAATGAAAATGAAGAAAACTCTCGTCGCCCTCTGTTTATCCGCAGGATTATGGGCAAGCGCTCCGGGTATTACGCTTGCGGAGGTCAACTATGTTCCGCAAAATACCAGTGCTGCGCCGGTGATCCCAGGCGCCGCCTTACAACAGTTGACCTGGACGCCTGTCGACCAGTCCAAAACTCAGTCCACACAACTCTCAACCGGCGGTCAGCGCCTTGACGTCGCGGGCATTTCCGGCCCGGTAGCGGCTTACAGCATACCGGCGAATATTGGCGAGCTCACGCTGACGCTGTCCAGTGAAGTGAATAAACAAACCAGCGTATTTGCGCCAAACGTATTAATTCTTGACCAAAACATGACGCCATCGGCGTTCTTCCCCGGCAGCTATTTTACTTACCAGGAGCCGGGGGTGATGAGCGCGGATCGTCTGGAAGGCGTCATGCGCCTGACGCCAGCGCTGGGTCAGCAAAAACTCTATGTTTTGGTCTTTACCACTGAGAAAGATCTCCAGCAGACCACAACCTTGCTTGATCCGGCAAAAGCCTATGCCAAGGGCGTAGGTAACGCTGTTCCGGATATTCCAGACCCGATCGCCCGTCATACCACCGACGGTCTGCTGAAGCTGAAAGTGAAAACCAACAGCAGCTCCAGCGTGCTGGTTGGACCGCTGTTTGGTTCATCCGGCCCTGGTCCTGTCACGGTGGGCAATACCGCCGCGCCTGCCCCGACCTATGCGGCTCCGGCAGCAGCAGTTGCTGCTCCAGCGCCACAACCCGCGAAGAAAAGCGAACCGATGCTGAACGACACGGAAAGCTATTTTAACAGCGCGATTAAAGAGGCCGTTGCGAAAGGCGATGTCGATAAAGCGCTGAAACTGCTTGATGAAGCTGAACGTCTGGGATCGACATCTGCCCGTTCCACTTTTATCAGCAGTGTAAAAGGCAAGGGGTAACGCTCTCCCCACATTGCTGATTTGCAACAACTGGTGCGTCTCGTGGCGCACCTTTTTTTTAGCATTCCATGCGAATTGTTAAGTTTCTGTTGCGCAACAGATCACTTAATTATGTTTCCATCTCCCGTAATCTCTTTTCTGCGATACAATGCCTTTACGTTATGAAACGGAGAGTAAGGCATGTCACACCCCGCGTTAACGCAACTGCGTGCGCTGCGCTATTTTGACGAGATTCCTGCGCTGGATCCCGACCTGCTTGACTGGCTGTTACTGGAAGATTCCATGACGAAACGTTTTGAGCAGCAGGGAAAACGGGTGACTGTCACGCTACTTCGGGAAGCCTTTGTTGAACAAGCTGAAGTGGTGGAGGAGCTGGCGTTATTGCCAAAAGAGTCCCGCTACTGGCTACGTGAAATTTTACTCTGTGCGGATGGCGAACCCTGGCTTGCCGGGCGTACCGTCGTGCCTGAATCAACGTTATGCGGCCCTGAACTGGCCTTACAAAATCTGGGGAAAACCCCGTTAGGGCGCTATCTTTTTACATCATCGACGTTGACCCGAGATTTTATTGAGATTGGTTGTGATGCAGCGCTATGGGGACGTCGTTCCCGTTTGCGGTTAAGCGGCAAGCCTCTGATGCTTACTGAACTCTTTTTGCCTGCATCACCGTTGTACTGAAGAGGATAATAAAATGGAGTGGAGTCTGACGCAGAATAAGCTGTTGGCGTTTCACCGCTTAATGCGTACGGATAAGCCAATCGGCGCTTTACTGCTGCTCTGGCCAACGCTGTGGGCGTTGTGGGTGGCAACCCCTGGCGTACCGCAGCTGTGGATCCTGGCGGTGTTTGTCGCCGGTGTCTGGTTGATGCGTGCTGCCGGATGCGTCGTCAACGATTATGCTGACCGTAAGTTTGACGGTCACGTGAAGCGCACGGCGAACCGACCGCTACCGAGCGGGGCAGTGACCGAGAAAGAAGCACGCACGCTGTTTGTGGTGCTGGTGGTCCTTTCCTTCCTGCTGGTGCTGACTCTGAATACGATGACCATTCTGCTGTCAATTGCGGCGCTGGGGTTGGCGTGGGTCTATCCGTTTATGAAGCGCTATACCCATCTGCCGCAGGTTGTACTGGGCGCGGCGTTTGGCTGGTCGATTCCGATGGCGTTTGCGGCGGTCAGTGAGTCTGTGCCGCTGAGCTGCTGGCTGATGTTCCTTGCGAATATTCTCTGGGCCGTGGCGTACGATACGCAATATGCGATGGTCGATCGGGATGACGACCTGAAAATAGGTATCAAATCGACCGCGATCCTGTTTGGTCGGAACGACAAACTGATTATTGGTATTTTGCAGGTTGGCGTGCTGGCATTAATGGCGCTGGTTGGCTGGCTCAACGGGCTGGGGATGGGATACTACTGGGCGGTGCTGATAGCTGGCGCATTGTTCGTCTACCAGCAGAAACTGATTGTTCACCGCGATCGCGAGGCCTGCTTTAAAGCGTTTATGAACAACAACTACGTTGGTCTGGTGCTGTTTATCGGGCTGGCGATGAGCTACTGGCACTTATGAATGTTTTAACAGAATAATGTGCCTGATAAGCATAGCGTCATCAGGCACACCACATATGCCGGAGGGCGACGTTCCGCCTTATCCGGCCTACGATCGGTTACGACCTACTCACTCTGCGTCGCGCTTTCGATAGTCAGACGTACATCCGACGTAATCAACTCCGCCAGCATCTGATATACCTTCATCGTCTGCTCCGGCTCGGCATCGCCAGTATCGCTAATGTAGCCTTCATCGCGCAAAGTTAATACCAGAGAGCTGAATACCGCTTTGTCGAAGAACTCAGGCGCGTTGATGCCGTGCAGTACCGACAGACGCTGCGCCACGGTACGACTCTCTTTCTCCAGCGTGCCACGATTGATGGACGGGTTCGCACTCAGTAGCCAGAACGTGATGGCATAGCGTTGCAGCGTTTCACGCGCGCCAGCCGCCAGCAGTTGCAACGTGCGGGAGTGTGCGGGGTTAATATGCAGCTCGTTGTTTTGCAACGTAATCAGCCCCTGACGCTGCATCTCGCTGGCCAGCGCGTCAAGCACGTCGACGAGGTCATTGCGCTCCCAACGCAGGAACAGCTCGGCTTTCAGCATCGGATAGAGCACGTCAACATGCTGCTGGAGCGCCTCACGAGAGATGTGGCGATGTTGGGTAATAATGGCTGCCATCAGCGACGGCAACACCAGCATATGTGCGATGTTGTTACGGTAGTAAGTCATCAGCACCGCCTGCTCGCGCGGCAGAATGATGATATCCCCGATGGTGTCCTTCTCGACTTCGAACTTATTCATCTGCAGCGCGTGATCGATAAGATCGCTGGCGCTGACCGATGGCACAGTCGAATCGGTGGAGTACGGTACATTGCGCATCAGATTCAGATAGCAGTCGAGCTGTTCGGTCAGCTGCTCGCGGGTCAGCGAACGTTGACGCGAAGCCAGCAGCGCGGTACAGCAAAGGTTCATGGCGTTTGCCGCACCGGCGTTGTTGATACGCACCATCAGCTCAGTCGCCATGCCGTTAACCGTCGGCGTCAGCCAGGCAGGGCGCACGGCTTCGATAGGATCGATAGATTCGCGCCAGTCCGGGACATGATGGTTCAGATACGTCATCAGCGGCATCGGTTCGCCAAAGTTAACGTAGCCCTGACCCAGATTACGCAGCTTGCTTAAGCCGCGCAGCATCTGCGGCAGACTCTCTTTCTCTTTCGTCGCGCCACGCAACTCTTTGGCGTAAGTCCCGACCTCCATCACATGCTCGTAACCGATATAAATTGGCACCAGTGTGATTGGGCGAGTTCCGCCGCGCAGCATCGCCTGAATGGTCATCGAGAGAGTGCCGGTTTTCGGATCCAGTAAACGACCGGTACGTGAGCGACCGCCTTCCACGAAATATTCCACTGAATAGCCACGGCTGAACAGTTCGCCCAGGTATTCACGGAAAACGGTGGAGTAGAGCTTATTGCCCTTGAAGGTACGACGAATAAAGAACGCGCCCAGGCGGCGGAATATCGGACCTGCCGGCCAGAAGTTCAGGTTAATGCCCGCAGCAATATGCGGCGGCACCAGCCCCTGATGATACAGCACGTAAGAAAGCAGCAGGTAGTCCATGTGACTGCGGTGGCAGGGTACATAGACGATTTCATGCCCGTCGTGCGCCAGCTGGCGTACGCGCTCGGCGTTATGGACGTTAATCCCCTGATACAGCCGGTTCCAGGTAAAGCCAAGAATACGGTCCGTCAGACGGATCATCTCGTATGAGAAGTTGGCGGCAATCTCTTCCATCAGCGCAATCGCGTTCTGCTGCGCTTTTTCATGGGAAATTTTCTTGCTGCGCGCTTCGTCTTCAATCGCACGAGCAATGGCTTTGGACGCCAGCAGCTTGTTGAACAGATCCTGACGGGCAGGCAGGCGCGGTCCGACCGCCGCCAGACGCTGGCGGGCGAAATGCATACGCGCCACGCGGGCCAGTTTTTGCGCAATGGTTTTATCCGTTCCGTGTTCGTCGGCCATCCGGCGCAGAGAAACGGAGGGAGAGAAGCGCACAAAACTGTCGCGACCCAGCCAGGAAACCGCAAAGAATTTCTGAATGCCATTCAGCATCCGCAGCGGAGGGTTGACCTCGCCTTTTTCGCGCCCGGGCGCGCGACCAAACATCACCGATACCGGCACCATTTGCACATCCAGGTCCGGATTGCTGCGATGCAGGTCGAGATAGTTGTGGAATAACTTAATGGACTCTTCTTTTGGCGTGTACCAGGTAAAGACACGCGGACCCCCATGAATGAAGATATGGCGCGGCAGCAGCGTGCCGTCGATCTCCAGTGGTTCCAGGGGATCCGGAAGGTCATGCGCCAGACATTGGGCGCGCAGCGTTAGCAAGTCCGCTTTCGAGTTGTACGGTAAAACGTACATAATTGGACGAGAGGTATCGAGTCCTAATTCCGGAGCGGGATCCGCCGGAATGGACTTGCTTTTTACCAGTACGCTTAATGGTAAATTCAGTAATTTGTAGTAAATTCGTGGCCAGCCGGACATAAACGATGTAAAGCCTCTGGTTAATAATGCAAATGCGCTGCAAGGATATCAGAAAGTCATGTGAATTTCTGGACTATCCCGTCATACTTCGCGCCGCGTTGCTGTAGCTCAGAACAACGGAGTTAACGATATAATGTCATTGACGCTAATAATGCAGAAAGGTTTTTTTGATGGCCAATAATACCACTGGACTCACCCGAATTATCAAAGCAGCTGGCTACTCCTGGAGAGGTTTTCGCGCTGCGTGGATCAACGAAGCCGCCTTCCGTCAGGAAAGCGTTGCTGCGCTACTGGGCGTTGCCATCGCCTGCTGGCTGGATGTCGACGCCATTACCCGCGTACTGCTGATTGGTTCTGTAATGTTGGTCATGATTGTTGAAATACTCAACAGTGCAATTGAAGCCGTTGTCGACCGCATTGGTTCTGACTATCACGAACTCTCCGGGCGCGCCAAAGACATGGGATCGGCCGCCGTACTGCTCTCTATTATCGTCGCACTGATTACCTGGGGCATCCTGTTATGGTCACATTTTCGCTAAGGTTTTTTCGATAAAGGTTCCATAACCGTATAAAACTCCTGTTTTCTGCGCAGTTTATGGTTCCAAAATCACCTTTAGCTGTATATACTCACAGCATAACTGTATATACACCCAGGGGGCGGAATGAAAGCGTTAACGGCCAGGCAGCAAGAGGTGTTTGATCTCATCCGGGATCACATCAGCCAGACAGGTATGCCACCGACGCGTGCGGAGATCGCGCAGCGTTTGGGGTTCCGTTCCCCAAACGCCGCTGAAGAACACCTGAAAGCACTGGCGCGTAAAGGCGTGCTGGAAATTGTTTCCGGTGCATCGCGTGGTATTCGTTTGTTGCAGGAAGAAGAGGAAGGGCTGCCGCTTGTTGGGCGCGTCGCGGCAGGTGAGCCGCTGCTGGCGCAGCAGCACATCGAAGGTCATTATCAGGTCGATCCATCCCTGTTTAAACCGAACGCCGATTTTCTGCTGCGCGTCAGCGGGATGTCGATGAAAGACATCGGTATTATGGATGGCGATCTGCTGGCGGTGCATAAAACGCAGGATGTGCGTAATGGCCAGGTGGTGGTCGCGCGCATCGATGACGAAGTAACGGTAAAACGCCTGAAGAAACAGGGTAATAAAGTCGAACTTCTGCCAGAAAACAGCGAATTCAAACCGATTATTGTAGACCTGCGCGAGCAAAGCTTCACCATTGAAGGGCTGGCGGTAGGCGTTATTCGCAACGGCGAATGGTTGTAATTGCCCGCTGATTTCCTCCAGGCCGGATAAGGTGTTTACACCGTCGTCCGGCGACATGTGGCGTCGCCATCCGGCAACCTGCCCGGTGGCGCTACGCTTACCAGACCTGGAAACCATTCACCAATACGTTTAACTCCTTCTCAGGCTCGCTCCCATGCCGTTTTTCGCCTCCTCAGATAAAGCTCTCTGGCGTCTCGCCTTACCCATGATTTTCTCCAACATCACCGTTCCCTTGCTGGGGCTGGTGGATACGGCGGTGATTGGTCATCTGGACAGTCCTGTCTATCTGGGAGGGGTTGCTATTGGGGCAACGGCGACCAGCTTTCTTTTCATGCTGCTGCTTTTTTTACGGATGAGTACAACCGGGCTGACGGCCCAGGCTTATGGCGCGAAAAATCCCCTGGCGCTGGCGAGGGCGCTGGTGCAGCCGCTGATACTGGCACTAGGGGCCGGAGTGTTGATTGCGCTGTTTCGCACGCCGATTATTGACCTGGCATTACACATTGTTGGCGGCAGTGAAGCTGTGCTGGTACAGGCGAGACGCTTCCTGGAAATTCGCTGGCTTAGCGCGCCGGCATCACTGGCGAATCTGGTACTGCTGGGCTGGTTGTTGGGGGTTCAGTATGCCCGGGCGCCGGTTATTCTGCTGATTGTCGGCAATATCCTGAATATCGTTCTTGATCTTTGGCTGGTCATGGGGCTGCACATGAACGTGCAGGGCGCGGCGCTGGCTACCGTTATTGCAGAATATTCCACCCTGGTGATTGGCTTACTGATGGTGCGTAAAGTCCTTCATCTGCGTGGTGTCTTACTGGCGATGCTTAAGCAGGCCTGGCAGGGAAACTTTCGCCGTCTTTTGGCGCTTAACCGCGACATCATGCTGCGTTCGCTTTTGCTGCAGCTCTGCTTCGGTGCGATTACCGTGCTGGGGGCGCGGATGGGGAGCGACATCATTGCGGTGAATGCGGTATTGATGACGCTACTGACATTTACCGCCTATGCACTGGACGGATTTGCCTATGCCGTTGAAGCACATTCGGGCCAGGCCTATGGTGCGCGGGACGGCAGCCAGCTGCAGGAGGTCTGGCACGCGGCCTGTCGTCAGTCCGGTATTGTGGCGCTGCTGTTTTCGCTGGTTTATGCGCTGGCGGGTGAGCATATTATCGCCCTGTTGACCTCGTTACCGCAGATCCAACAGCTGGCCGATCGTTATCTTCTCTGGCAGGTGATTCTGCCGCTGGTTGGTGTCTGGTGCTATTTACTGGATGGGATGTTCATCGGCGCGACGCGCGCGGCGGAAATGCGTAACAGTATGGCCGTTGCCGCCGGTGGATTTGCCCTTACACTGCTTGCTTTACCCTGGCTTGGAAATCATGGCCTTTGGCTGGCGCTGACCGTCTTTCTGGCTCTGCGCGGGCTTTCTTTAGCTTTAATCTGGCGGCGACACTGGCAAAAGGGAACCTGGTTTGCCTCAAGTCATGGTTAAAAATTCCGAATATTTCTTTAAATCCAAAATCACTGACTACAATTAATCTCACGTCCAGCAAAAAACATAGCGAAGTTGGACGATTCACTCTCGCTATTATCAGCCTAACGATGAGGATTTTAAGATGAATAAAGACGAAGTCGGCGGTAACTGGAAACAGTTTAAAGGTAAAGTGAAAGAGCAATGGGGCAAA
The DNA here is from genome assembly GCF_002918555.1 of Citrobacter amalonaticus. GTDB lineage: Bacteria > Pseudomonadota > Gammaproteobacteria > Enterobacterales > Enterobacteriaceae > Citrobacter_C > Citrobacter_C amalonaticus_A. The sequence continues at coordinate 990,412 of NZ_PQMB01000003.1, read as the reverse complement.
CTGACCGATGATGATATGACGGTCATTGAAGGTAAACGTGACCAGTTGGTCGGTAAAGTCCAGGAACGTTACGGATACGCGAAAGATCAGGCAGAGAAAGAGGTTAAAGATTGGGAAACCCGTAACGATTACCGTTGGTAATCTGTACGCTAAACGCTGCGATTTGCAGCCAACACCCATGCAACTAGTAGTATGAGGTGTTCCCCTCCTGCCCGAACGTACATGGATGTACGATCCCTATGTTTGCTTAAGGCGGGCTGCCGCCTTAATGCTTTAGCGAGGTTTCTTTTTGACCAAAATTGAATGATCGTGCTGGCACTGTCCCGGATGACGACAGGCCTCCACCTCGACACAGGCAGAGCATAGCCCATGTGCTTCAATCACGTTATGGCGCAGTGCAAATCCCATCTTAGCGGCAAGGGTATGCATGATGTCTTCCACACCTTCCGCACACTCCTCCTTCACCACGCCACAGCGATCGCAGATAAACATCGCTGAACTGTGCGTCGGCTGGTCGAACAGATAACAGAGAACATAGCTGTTGGTGGATTCAACCTTGTGGACGAATCCCTGTTCAAGCAGAAAATCGAGTGCGCGATACACCGTCGGCGGTTTAGCCTGCGGTTCTGTTTCACGCAGCAGGTCGAGCAGATCGTAAGCACTGATGGCGCCTTCTTGCAGGCTCATCAAACGCAACACTTCGAGGCGCTGTGGCGTCAGTCGGACATTGCGTTGCGCGCAGAGTTTTTCAGCTTGCGCTAAAAGCTCTTGCGTTGGTGGCTTTTGCATTCGGCACCTCGTGTTGCGTGAAAGACTAATCCCTTACTTTATCATGTTCTGTCATAAACGCCGAGATCTGCCAACCTGTGCTATACCTGACGCATTGCAACTCAAGAGAACAATAATGATGAAAAGACCGGACTGCATTCGTCACTGGCGCGATGTGGAAGGTGCCGATGACTCAACTTACCCTGACAGCGACGAGCTTTTTTCTGTTGGCGCACCGCTGGCCCGTACTCTGGGACTGCGGCGGATTGGTATTCATCATGAGCGGTTGCCGCCAGGACGTCGAACGTCGTACCCCCATGCCGAAAGTGATGAAGAAGAGTTTGTCCACGTGCTGGAAGGATATCCTCAGGTGTGGATTAACGGCTATCTGTGGAATCTGGAACCCGGCGATAGCGTTGGCTTTCCGGCAGGAACGGGTATCTGCCATACCTTCATCAACAACACCCCCGAAGACGTGAGGCTGCTGGTTGTCGGTGAGGCAAATAAAAAACATAACCGTATCTATTATCCGCAGAACCCGGTGTATGGCGCCACGCGTGAAGATCGTTGGGTGGATCATCCCCCGCAATTTTTTGGTCCGCATGATGGAAAACCTGGGCGAAAATAGCAGGGTCTTCTATAAATATTGAGGGCCGTCACATATTACAACAGGCCAGATGAAGATTTTGGTTAAGGGAACAGGCCGCTTTTTCTCACTTTATTCACAGCAATAGTTCGCTCCTGTTCAGGTGATAACTGACAGGAGGTTGTTTATCAGCAGACAATAAGACGAGCATACTGTGAAACAAACATTAAAATTTTCGGTGGTTAGCGTTGTAGTCTCTTTCATTATGGCAAATCAGGCAGAGGCGGCGAATACCTGGACAGAGGCGCGTAATGACGCAATGGGTGGCACGGGCGTGGCCTCGGCAAACTATGGCAGCGGGGTCTTAATCAACCCTGCGCTGTTGGCAAAATCGCAGCCGGACGATGAGATCACGGTGATTTTTCCGGCCCTCGGGGGACAGATTTCAGACAAAGATAATCTGCGCGATAAGATTGACGATATCACTGACGATATCAACAGCTATCGCCACTCTCTGGACAACATTAACCCTTTCAATCTCTTTATTCCCGGTAGCCAGGGCTATCAGCAGGTCTCTTCTGCTGCGGGCAATCTGGCGGATCGGCTTGAATCCCTTAAAGGCAAAACGGCTACTGCGAAAGCGGGCGGTGGACTTGCGGTGAGCATTCCGAACGATGTTCTGGCGGTCGCTTTTGTGGCGAAAGCAAACGCACGTGCCCGCGTCAGTTCTTACATTGATCAGGGTGACATCAACACCCTGCGAGGGGTTGAAGCGGTACCTTCGGGCGTTCTCGCGGTTGACCCGCAGGATTTGAAATCAAAGGGTTTTGGCCGGGCGGCGATTGTGTCTGATTATGGCGTGGCGATTGCGCGTCAGTTTAACCTGGGAGGCGTACCGATATCCGTTGGGGTGACCCCGAAACTGCAACAAACCTGGCTCTATAACTACACCGTCTCGATCTACAACTTCAACAGCGACGATATCAACAGCAGCCGTTACCGTAACGATGACACCGGTTTTAACGTTGATGCCGGTCTGGCGGCAGACTTCGGAGAAAACTGGACGGTTGGCCTGAGCGGACAAAACGTGTTCTCACGGGATATTGATACTAAAGAGGTTGATGGAGTACGCGACACGTACCAAATCCGTCCGCTGGTGACCGCGGGGGCCGCATGGCATAACGACTTTGTAACCCTGAGTGTGGATGGCGATCTCACCGAAACGAAAGGCTTTAAAAGCGAAGATAACTCGCAATACGTTGGCGTGGGCGCCGAAGTGCGTCCGTTAGACTGGCTGGCAGTCCGTGCCGGATATCGGGCAGACGTAAAGGATAACGACAGCAATGTCTTTACCGGTGGTGTCGGATTTGCGCCATTCAACCGCGTCCACGTCGATTTGATGGGCCTGTATGGTGAGGATGAGACCTGGGGGGCTGGCGCGCAGCTGAGCGTGACTTTCTGATTTCTGCCGACCGGAGGCGTTACGTCTCCGGTTATGCTTTGTGCTATAGTAGCGCCCCCATTTTATCGGATGCTCAAAAATTCACCATGCCATCAGAATCACACACCCTTTTTCCTGCTCACCGTTTCTCCGTCGCGCCGATGCTTGACTGGACGGACAGACACTGCCGTTACTTTCTGCGTCTGCTGTCTCGCCAGACGCTGCTCTATACCGAGATGGTGACCACCGGGGCGATTATTCATGGTAAAGGTGACTACCTGGCGTACAGCGAAGAAGAGCATCCGCTCGCTCTGCAACTGGGCGGCAGTGATCCGGCGGCGTTGGCGCAGTGCGCGAAGCTGGCTGAAGAAAGGGGCTATAACGAGATTAACCTCAACGTCGGCTGCCCCTCCGATCGCGTTCAGAACGGCATGTTCGGCGCCTGCCTGATGGGTAATGCTCAGCTGGTGGCTGACTGTGTGAAGGCGATGCGTGATGTGGTGTCTGTTCCGGTTACGGTGAAAACCCGTATCGGTATCGATGACCAGGACAGTTACGAATTCCTCTGCAATTTCATCGATACCGTGTCCGGTAAAGGTGAGTGTGAGATGTTTATTATCCACGCCCGCAAGGCCTGGCTTTCCGGACTGAGTCCGAAAGAAAACCGTGAGATCCCGCCACTGGATTATCCGCGAGTTTATCAGTTGAAGCGGGATTTTCCCCATCTGACCATGGCCATTAACGGCGGCATCAAGTCGCTGGAGGAGGCGAAAGTGCATCTGCAGCATATGGATGGCGTGATGGTGGGTCGCGAAGTCTATCAAAATCCAGGAATTCTGAGCGCTGTCGATCGCGAAATTTTTGCGACGACGACTGCGGATGCCGATCCGGTTGCCGTCGTACGTGCGATGTATCCCTATATCGAACGCGAGCTGTGCCAGGGAACATACTTAGGGCATATTACCCGCCATATGCTGGGGCTGTTTCAGGGGATCCCGGGGGCGCGCCAGTGGCGCCGCTATCTCAGCGAAAACGCCCATAAAGCCGGTGCGGATATTAACGTACTGGAACATGCCCTGAAGCTGGTGGCGGATAAACGTTAAGGTTTCACTAAAATTTAGTCAATTTCACCACGCCTCGCGTAATGTCGCGGGGCTTTTTGTTTATAAATCAAATAATTAAGTTTGGCATGATTTTTGTAATGGTTTTAGCAGAATTTCATTATGGGAGAGCATCATGCTGGAACTACTTTTTGTGACTGGCTTTTTTATCATGCTGATGGTCACCGGTGTGTCACTGCTGGGTATCCTGGCGGCGCTGGTGGCGGCAACTGCTGTGATGTTTCTTGGGGGGATGTTCGCGCTGATGATTAAACTGTTGCCGTGGCTGCTGCTGGCTGTTGCCGTGGTGTGGGTGATCAAGGCGGTTAAATCGCCAAAAGTGCCACAATATCAGCGCAATAACCGTTGGCGTTACTAGGGGATTGTGGGGTTCGTCACAACCTGCAACTTTGGCTTCAGAACCAAATAGGAATTGATAATCAAATCTGCCACTATTGCGCGTCTAACGAATTCATCGAGCTGTACCCTACATACAGTCGAACTAAAAAAGAAAGGGCTTCCCATGTGGAGGCCCTAATCTTTTTCCCCGCCCTGATTCAAACCGCACAGGTGTTGGTCGATTTCATTCACCCCAGCCACTGACTTTGGTCAGCGCCTGGGGATGCCTTGACCGGCGGTTCAAACGACTACGCCGTTTTGTCCTGCAACCGGAATTATTGAGAGGGAAGAGGAATAAGCAGACTTGAACCCTGCGTAGCCCGGCTTTCCAGAATCTCATGTGCGCGTTGCGCATCCTTCAGCGTATACTTCTGATTATCAGCCACATCCACTTTAATAACGCCGCTGGCAATCAGCGAAAACAGCTCATTGCTGGCTTCTGTAAGCTCATCCCGGTTGGTAATGTACCCCTGCAGAGAAGGGCGCGTGGCATACAGGGAACCCTTCTGATTCAGAATGCCTAAGTTGACGCCGGTCACCGGCCCGGAAGCATTACCAAAACTGACCATCAGGCCGCGGCGTTGCAGGCAGTCCAGAGACGCCTCCCAGGTGTCTTTGCCGACGGAGTCATACACCACGCGTACTTTTTTCCCGCCCGTGATCTCTTTCACCCGCTCGACAATATTCTCTTCGCGATAGTTAATGACCTGCCATGCTCCGGCATCCAGAGCCCGCTGCGCTTTTTGCGCGCTGCCGACGGTGCCAATCAGCTTTGCCCCCAACGCTTTCGCCCACTGGCAGGCGATCAGGCCGACACCGCCTGCCGCCGCATGGAACAGGAACGGCTCATCGGGCTGGATTTCATAGGTTTTACGCAGCAGATAAAAAACGGTGAGGCCCTTCAGGAAGGAGGCGGCAGCCTGTTCAAAGGAGATAGCGTCAGGCAGAACCGCGGCTTTGTCCGCTGGCACGTTATGCACCGAACTGTAAGCGCCAAGTGCGGATTGCGCATAAACCACGCGATCGCCTTCTTTAATATGTTTCACTCCGCTGCCGACTTTGCTGACCACGCCTGCCGCTTCTGTGCCTAAACCACTGGGTAAGGCTGGAGGCGGATAGAGTCCGCTGCGAATATAAGTATCGATAAAGTTGATGCCAATAGCTTTGTTTTCAACCTGGATTTCGTTCTCCGCCGGGGCTGCTGGCGTAAACTCCACGGCCTGAAGTACTTCCGGGCCGCCGTGCTTGTGAAATTCAATACGTGTTGCCATGATTCCTCCAGAAATGTGGTAATCTTTCGACCCAATCATGATTTCATTGTTTCGGTAACTCCATTCACTATGGCAGGAAATAAACCCTTCAACAAACAACAGACTGATGCTCGTGAGCGTGACCCCCAGGTTGCCGGGCTGAAGGTACCGCCGCACTCGATTGAAGCGGAACAGTCGGTGTTGGGCGGTTTAATGCTGGATAACGAGCGCTGGGACGACGTCGCCGAGCGCGTGGTGTCAGACGATTTTTATACCCGTCCGCATCGTCATATCTTTACGGAGATGGGACGACTACAGGAAGGCGGTAGCCCGATAGATCTGATTACGCTCGCGGAATCGCTGGAGCGTCAGGGGCAACTGGACAGCGTTGGTGGGTTTGCCTATCTGGCAGAGCTGTCTAAAAATACGCCAAGTGCGGCGAACATTAGCGCATATGCTGATATCGTCCGTGAACGAGCCGTTGTCCGTGAAATGATTTCGGTCGCTCATGAGATTGCTGACGCGGGTTTTGATCCACAAGGGCGTACCAGTGAAGATCTGCTGGATCTCGCGGAATCGCGCGTTTTCAAGATTGCAGAAAGCCGCGCTAATAAAGACGAAGGGCCCAAAAATATCACCGATGTGCTCGACGCCACCGTCGCGCGTATCGAACAGCTGTTCCAGCAGCCGCACGACGGTGTGACCGGCGTGAATACGGGCTATGACGATCTCAACAAGAAAACCGCTGGCCTGCAGCCGTCGGATCTGATTATCGTCGCGGCGCGTCCGTCGATGGGTAAAACGACATTCGCGATGAACCTTGTCGAAAATGCGGCGATGTTGCAGGATAAACCGGTTCTTATCTTCAGTCTTGAGATGCCCTCAGAACAGATCATGATGCGTTCTCTGGCATCATTATCACGTGTGGATCAGACCCGTATCCGTACCGGTCAGCTCGACGATGAGGACTGGGCGCGGATCTCCGGTACCATGGGCATTCTGCTGGAAAAACGTAACATCTATATTGATGACTCCTCCGGCCTGACGCCGACGGAAGTGCGCTCCCGCGCGCGCCGTATCGCCCGCGAACATGGCGGCATTGGTCTTATCATGATCGACTACCTCCAGCTAATGCGCGTACCGTCGCTTTCCGACAACCGTACGCTGGAGATCGCTGAAATTTCCCGCTCGCTGAAAGCGCTGGCAAAAGAGCTGCACGTGCCGGTGGTGGCGCTGTCGCAGCTTAACCGCTCTCTGGAGCAACGCGCCGATAAACGCCCGGTTAACTCCGATCTGCGTGAATCCGGCTCTATCGAGCAGGATGCCGACTTGATCATGTTTATCTATCGTGACGAGGTGTATCACGAAAACAGCGACCTGAAAGGCATCGCCGAAATTATTATTGGTAAACAACGTAACGGCCCTATCGGGACGGTACGTCTGACCTTTAACGGACAGTGGTCGCGTTTCGATAACTACGCAGGCCCTCAATACGATGACGAGTAAATTTCCTTCATTCTTCACGCCGCAGGTGCGTTGACTGCGCCCGCGCCCCGGTCATTTAGTTAACTAAGCTCCCGGGGTGCGGGCTTGTCGCCTTCCTGCAACGCGAATGATTTTGGAAATTCTTTTTTTTATAAAGGAATTCAAATGCAAGCGGCAACCGTTGTTATTAACCGCCGCGCTCTGCGACACAACCTGCAACGTCTGCGTGAACTGGCACCCGCCAGCAAGCTGGTTGCGGTCGTGAAAGCGAACGCCTACGGACACGGTCTTCTGGAGACCGCGCGAACGCTCCCCGATGCTGATGCCTTTGGCGTTGCGCGTCTCGAAGAAGCCCTTCGCCTGCGAGCGGGTGGGATCACGCAGCCCATTTTGCTGCTGGAAGGTTTTTTTGATGCCGCCGATCTGCCGACCATCTCTGAGCAACATCTGCATACCGCCGTGCATAACCAGGAGCAGCTTGCCGCGCTGGAAGCGGCAGAGCTGGATGAGCCGGTTACCGTGTGGATGAAACTGGATACCGGTATGCACCGTCTGGGGGTACTCCCGGAGCAGGCTGAGGCCTTTTATCAGCGCCTGACACAGTGTAAAAACGTGCGTCAGCCGGTGAATATCGTCAGCCATTTTGCCCGGGCGGACGAACCGGAATGCGGCGCGACCGAGAAGCAGCTTGATGTTTTTAACGCTTTCTGCGCAGGTAAACCCGGTCAGCGTTCCATTGCCGCTTCTGGCGGAATTCTGCTGTGGCCGCAATCTCACTTTGACTGGGCGCGTCCTGGGATCATTCTCTACGGCGTATCGCCTCTGGAGAACCATTCCACCGGGGCCGACTTTGGCTGTCAGCCGGTGATGTCGTTAACATCAAGCCTGATCGCCGTGCGCGACCATAAAGCGGGCGAACCGGTCGGCTATGGCGGTACGTGGCTGAGTGAGCGCGATACGCGTCTTGGCGTGGTTGCGATGGGCTATGGCGATGGCTACCCGCGCGCGGCACCTTCCGGTACGCCAGTACTGGTCAATGGCCGTGAAGTCCCGATCGTTGGTCGCGTGGCGATGGATATGATCTGCGTCGACTTAGGTCCGCAGGCGCAGGATCATGCTGGCGACCCGGTGATTTTATGGGGTGAAGGGCTGCCGGTCGAACGCATCGCTGAAATGACAAAAGTAAGTGCTTACGAACTTATCACGCGCCTGACGTCAAGGGTGGCAATGAAGTATATCGATTAAGTTCATGATGTGCCGGATAAGGCGGTTACGCCGCCATCCGGCAATATTCCTCTCAACATCCTCTCGATCTTCTCCCGCTTCCGGTTTATTGTGTCTTTATCCCCCGCCTGTAAACCTGGAGAACCACAGCGTGTTTCAAAAAGTTGACGCCTACGCTGGCGACCCGATTCTTTCGCTCATGGAGTGCTTCAAGGAAGATTCTCGCAGCGACAAAGTGAATCTCAGTATCGGTCTGTATTACAACGAAGACGGCATTATCCCGCAGCTGAAGGCGGTGGCCGAAGCAGAAGCCCGCCTTAACGCGCAGCCGCACGGTGCGTCGTTGTATCTGCCGATGGAGGGTCTGAACAGCTATCGCCATACCATTGCGCCATTGCTGTTTGGGGCCAGCCATCCGGTTCTTCAGCAGCAGCGTGTGGCGACCATCCAGACGCTGGGCGGTTCCGGCGCGTTGAAAGTGGGGGCTGACTTCCTGAAACGCTATTTTCCGGATTCTGGTGTGTGGGTCAGTGACCCAACATGGGAAAACCATATTGCCATCTTTGAAGGCGCCGGATTCGAAGTAAGTACTTACCCCTGGTACGACAACACGACAAACGGCGTGCGCTTCGACGATCTGTTAGCGACCCTGAAAACCTTACCGCCGCGCAGCATTGTGCTGCTTCACCCATGCTGCCATAACCCAACGGGGGCGGACTTAACGCCTGCGCAGTGGGATGCGGTGATTGAGATTCTGAAAGCAGGCGATCTGATCCCATTCCTCGACATTGCCTACCAGGGCTTTGGTGCCGGAATGGAGGATGATGCGTATGCTATTCGCGCCATTGCCAGCGCCGGATTACCTGCGCTGGTCAGCAACTCCTTCTCGAAAATTTTCTCCCTGTACGGTGAACGTGTGGGTGGCCTGTCAGTGGTCTGCGAAGATGCCGATGCGGCTGGTCGGGTGCTTGGACAACTGAAAGCCACAGTACGGCGTAACTATTCCAGCCCGCCGAATTTCGGCGCGCAGGTGGTGGCTGCCGTGCTGGGTGATGAAGCGCTTAAAGCGAGCTGGCTGGCGGAAGTGGAAGCGATGCGTACCCGTATTCTGGCGATGCGTCAGGCGCTGGTGACGGTGCTCAATGCCGAAATCCCCGGACGCAATTTTGACTATCTGCTGCAACAGCGCGGCATGTTTAGCTACACCGGGCTGAATGCGCAACAGGTCGACAGGCTGCGCGAGGAGTTTGGCATCTACCTGATTGCCAGCGGACGTATGTGCGTGGCTGGATTGAATTCCACTAACGTTCAGCGCGTGGCTAAGGCGTTTGCTGCGGTAATGTAGTTGCTCTTCTCACAGGCCTGATAGCGCAACGCCATCAGGCCTTGCGTTGCCGAATGGCGGCGTGAACACCTTATCCGGCTTACTACACCGTTTGCCATTCAGATGTGATCATCCTCTTTTTCTGTAACAAAACCGCAGAAAATTATTCCTTTCACCTGCCGCCGGGGTTATGGTCAGAAAGCTTTTTGACCAGTCGTTCAATTAAAAATCATAACTAAATGGTAGCGAAGGAAAATATGCGCAAACTCACCCTGACTTTTAGCGCCATATGTCTGCTATTCACGCTCAACTATTCTGCTCTCGCGCTGGCCTCTTCTCCATCCCCGCTGAATCCGGGCACTAACGTTGCTAAGCTTGCTGAGCAGGTTCCCGTTCACTGGGTTTCCGTTGCCCAGATTGAAAATAGCCTTACGGGTCGTCAGCCGATGGCCGTTGGATTTGATATTGATGATACTGTGCTCTTCTCCAGTCCAGGCTTCTGGCGGGGCAAAAAAACCTGGTCGCCGGACAGCGAAGAGTATCTGAAGAATCCGGCATTCTGGGAAAAAATGAACAATGGCTGGGATGAGTTCAGCATTCCGAAAGAGGTTGCGCGTCAGCTTATTGATATGCATGTGCGCCGTGGCGACCACATCTTCTTTATAACCGGACGTAGCCCGACGAAAACCGAAACCGTCTCCAAAACGCTGGCCGATAATTTCCATATTCCTGCCTCCAGTATGAATCCGGTTATTTTCGCCGGAGACAAACCGGGTCAGAACACCAAAACGCAGTGGCTGCAGGAAAAAAATATCCTTATGTTCTACGGCGATTCTGACAATGATATCGCTGCCGCACGGGATGCCGGCATCCGCGGTATCCGTATCCTTCGCGCCTCTAACTCCACCTGGCGACCGTTGCCGCAGGCCGGGGCGTACGGTGAAGAGGTCATTGTGAACTCCGAATACTAAAAGTGCCGGAGAGTCAGACGCACGGCGGGATGCTGTTTTTTTAAACAAAATTGAGTTGTCGGCTTTTACCTTTGGCTGACTTGCTGCAAACTGAATAGCAGACATTTTCAGTGGAGCGATACGCTCAAAAGGGGATAACCATGACCATTTCGGAGTTGCTGCAATATTGCATGGCAAAACCAGGCGCGGAGCAAAGCGTGCACAGCGACTGGAAAGCCACACAGATTAAAGTCGAAGATGTGCTCTTTGCGATGGTGAAAGAGGTGGAAGGTCGTCCGGCAGCATCTCTCAAAACCAGTCCTGAACTGGCGGAATTGTTACGCCAGCAGCATGGCGACGTGCGGCCCAGCAGACATCTCAACAAAGCACACTGGAGCACGGTGTATCTGGATGGTTCGCTGCCGGGTTCACAAATCTATTATCTGGTGGATGCCTCTTATCAACAGGCGGTGAACACCCTGCCGGAAGAGAAGCGTAAGCTACTGGCGCCGTGAAGGGAGCGCGCCGCTTCCCGATGACTCAGGAAGCGGCGTAAGGTGGTTACAGCATTGGCTTGAGGAAACGAGCCGTATGTGAGGTTTCACACTCTGCAACGGTTTCCGGCGTACCGGAGACGAGAATTTCCCCGCCGCCGCTGCCGCCTTCCGGACCCAGATCGACAATCCAGTCCGCAGTCTTAATGACGTCCAGGTTGTGCTCAATCACCACAATCGTGTTGCCCTGATCGCGCAGCTGGTGCAGAACATCCAGCAGTTGCTGAATATCGGCAAAATGCAGACCAGTGGTGGGTTCATCCAGGATATACAGCGTTTGTCCGGTACCGCGTTTGGACAGCTCGCGCGCCAGCTTCACGCGCTGCGCTTCGCCGCCGGAGAGGGTGGTCGCGGACTGCCCGAGGCGAATGTAGGTCAGGCCCACATCCATCAGCGTTTGCAGCTTACGCGCCAGCGCCGGAACGGCATCAAAAAACTCTCGTGCCTCTTCGATGGTCATATCCAGCACTTCGTGGATCGTCTTGCCTTTGTATTTAATCTCCAGCGTTTCGCGGTTATAGCGTTTGCCTTTGCACTGGTCACACGGCACGTAAATGTCTGGCAGGAAGTGCATCTCAACCTTGATCACCCCGTCACCCTGACAGGCTTCACAGCGTCCGCCGCGCACGTTAAAGCTGAAACGACCCGGCGTGTAACCACGCGAGCGTGACTCCGGCACCCCGGCAAACAGCTCACGCACCGGAGTAAACACGCCCGTGTAGGTCGCCGGGTTGGAGCGCGGCGTGCGGCCAATTGGGCTCTGGTCGATATCGATAACTTTGTCGAAGTGCTCCAGCCCCTGGATATCGCGATACGGTGCCGGTTCGGCGAGCGTCGCGCCGTTCAGTTGCGTCTGCGCAATCGGGAACAGCGTGTCGTTAATCAGCGTCGATTTACCCGATCCGGAAACGCCGGTGATGCAGGTAAACAGGCCTACCGGTAGCGTCAGCGTCACGTCTTTCAGGTTGTTGCCGCGTGCGCCGGTCAGCTTCAGCACTTTTTCTGGATTGGCGGGAACGCGCTGCTTCGGCACCTCGATCTTACGTTTGCCGCTCATGTACTGGCCGGTCAGCGACTCAGGTACCGCCATGATGGCTTTCAGTGGACCTTCCGCGACCACTTCGCCCCCATGGACGCCAGCCCCCGGACCGATATCAATAACGTGGTCTGCGGCACGAATCGCATCTTCGTCGTGCTCCACCACAATCACGGTATTGCCGAGATTACGCAGGTGGATCAACGTACCCAACAGACGTTCGTTATCGCGTTGATGCAGGCCGATAGACGGCTCATCCAGTACGTACATCACGCCCACCAGACCTGCACCAATCTGGCTTGCCAGACGGATACGCTGCGCTTCGCCGCCGGAGAGCGTCTCTGCCGAACGGGACAGCGTCAGGTAGTTGAGGCCGACGTTGACCAGAAACTTGAGGCGGTCACCAATCTCTTTGAGGATTTTCTCAGCGATCTTCGCCCGCTGGCCCGCGAGCTTGAGGTTGCTGAAGAAGTCCATCGCATGACCGATGCTCATGTCGGAAATGGCAGGCAGCGGCGTGTTTTCCACGAACACATGGCGTGCTTCACGACGCAGACGCGTACCTTCACAACTTGCGCACGGACGGTTACTGATAAACTTCGCTAACTCTTCACGTACCGCGCTGGATTCAGTCTCTTTATAACGGCGCTCCATGTTGTGCAGTACGCCTTCGAACGGATGACGGCGTACGGACGTGTCGCCGCGATCGTTCATGTATTTGAATTCGATATTCTCTTTTCCGGAGCCGTACAGCACCACTTTATGTACGCTCGCCTCCAGGCTTGCCCACGGCGCGTCCACGTCGAATTTATAGTGCTCTGCCAGCGACTTGAGCATCTGGAAGTAATAGAAGTTGCGGCGATCCCAGCCACGGATCGCGCCGCCCGCCAGCGACAGGTCCGGATTCTGAATCACGCGATCGGGATCGAAGTACTGCTGTACGCCGAGACCGTCACAGGTCGGACAGGCTCCCGCCGGGTTGTTGAACGAGAACAGACGCGGTTCCAGCTCACGCATACTGTAGCCACAGATAGGACAGGCGAAGTTGGCGGAAAAGAGCAGCTCTTCCGCTTTTGAATCGTCCATATCGGCAACCACCGCCGTACCGCCTGAAAGCTCCAGCGCGGTTTCGAAAGACTCTGCCAGACGCTGGGAGAGATCGTCGCGGACTTTGAAACGATCGATCACCACCTCAATGGTGTGTTTCTTTTGCAGCTCCAGCTTTGGCGGATCGGAGAGATCGCAGACCTCGCCATCAATACGGGCGCGGATATAGCCCTGGCTGGCGAGGTTCTCCAGCGTTTTGGTGTGCTCGCCTTTACGTTCTTTAATCACCGGGGCCAGCAGCATCAGGCGTTTGCCTTCCGGCTGTGACAGCACGTTATCCACCATCTGGCTGACGGTCTGCGCCGCCAGCGGGACGTCGTGGTCCGGGCAGCGCGGTTCGCCGACGCGGGCGAACAGCAGACGCAGATAGTCGTGGATCTCAGTAATGGTGCCTACCGTGGAGCGCGGGTTATGGGATGTCGATTTCTGCTCGATGGAGATAGCTGGCGACAGCCCCTCAATGTGGTCGACATCCGGCTTTTCCATCAGCGACAGGAACTGACGCGCATACGCGGAAAGGGATTCAACGTAACGACGCTGCCCTTCGGCATACAAGGTGTCGAAAGCGAGCGAGGATTTGCCAGAACCCGATAGCCCGGTCACGACAATGAGTTTGTCGCGGGGGATAACGAGGTTGATGTTTTTGAGATTATGGGTGCGGGCGCCCCGAACTTCGATCTTATCCATTCACCTTTCCCGGATTTAAACGCTTTTTGCCTGGTTGCATGGATTGCGACCGGCGATCACAAACGGTTAATTATGACACAGTATAACCTGAATGGATATACAGTGTTGGAATGCGAAACGCAGATGTCTGTGCAACAATGTCTGTCTGGGGTTGTTTACTGGAATCGATCTCGTAACGTAGTAAAAGCGCTATTGGAAATGCTACAATCCCGCGCTTACACTTATTCAGTAACGTTTTTCAGGAGACACGATCATGGCCAGCAGAGGCGTAAACAAGGTGATTCTCGTCGGTAATCTGGGCCAGGACCCGGAAGTACGCTATATGCCGAATGGTGGCGCAGTTGCCAACATTACGCTGGCTACTTCCGAATCCTGGCGTGATAAAGCGACCGGCGAAATGAAAGAGCAGACTGAATGGCACCGTGTGGTGCTGTTCGGCAAACTGGCGGAAGTGGCCAGCGAATATCTGCGTAAAGGTTCCCAGGTCTATATCGAAGGTCAGCTGCGTACCCGCAAATGGACCGATCAATCCGGCGTAGAAAAATACACCACTGAAGTTGTGGTAAACGTCGGCGGCACCATGCAGATGCTGGGTGGTCGTCAGGGCGGCGGCGCTCCGGCGGGTGGTCAGCAGCAGCAGCAGGGTGGCTGGGGTCAGCCGCAGCAGCCCCAGGGCGGCAACCAGTTCAGCGGTGGCGCGCAGTCTCGTCCGCAGCAGTCTGCTCCGGCAGCACCGTCTAACGAACCGCCGATGGATTTCGACGACGATATCCCGTTCTAAGCGCGCCGTTTTACATACGTATTGAAAAGCGCTTTACTGGCCTGACCCCCATAAGGTTGGACAGTTCATGTTAAGCTGCATTCAGGGCCTGGGTTCGGTACTCTGCCGGACTCAGGCTCTATAGCTTATCCACGCGTTGTTGTGTCATGGACAGTCGGCATGGATATAGTCCTTTATCGCCTATCGCCTATCGCCTATCGCCTGTCGCCTTTCTCAGCGACTTTTTTAAGTCAGCATTTTCTGCCCGCAGGTAGCGGAGCTTCACCCGTAGATCTTCAGGAAATAACTTTTCCAGAGTGATATCTGTCAGTGGTGATGTCTTTTCAGATTTTGCCATTTCTTTGCTCCATCCGGGTTTATGCTCATAGCTCCTTTCTGGCCTGCGTCTTTGTAGACTGTAATCCAGTGTCGGAAATAGCAGGACGGAATTCAGGAGGATGGCGGTCATTTGCCCATGTTATGCCATCAATACCGTGTAATTGCCTGGTGATGCGCCAGTGATTCGATACCAAAAAAATTAGGCTGTACGTCGTGTTCCCTCTTTACCTGAATGGGACGAGTTAATGACGGGCAGCCTTATCTCAATAAATATTTTGGTTTTGCCATAATTGCAAAACTGTTATGTAATTAATCATTGTGTGAGTAATGAGTTAAATTAAAAATAAACTATTTGGGAATGGTTGTTATTATTACAAATAGTCCAGGAATATATTCACTCTTATTGTTTATGGTTGATAAAAATCAATTACCTCTAAAGGATTAGCGATGAAGATAATCTTTTTGGAGGGATGAAATGGAAGAGCAAGAAAATAGAGAGGGAACTCATCCTCTGAGTGTCTCGCGTCGGGACATGTTAAAAGCGAGTGCCGCCCTGGTTTCACTGCCTTTTATGATGTCAAAAAAGGCAAGTGCCACTACGACCGGGCTACCTGTAGCACCGATGGAAGATATTGCAGAGCGTGTTGTACCCACGTGTAGTACATTTGATTGTGGTGGTAAATGCGATATTCGAGCGCATGTGGCAGATGGTGTGGTGACGCAAATTACTACCCGACCAGATACTGAATTAGATCCTGAAATGCCTGTTATGCGCGCATGCATACGTGGGCGGGGTTATCGAAAATTTGTTTATCATCCCGATCGCCTGAAATATCCGATGAAACGCGTCGGTAAACGTGGTGAGGGTAAATTTGAACGTATTTCCTGGGAAGAAGCCGTCACGCTTATTGCCGATAATTTACAGCGTATCACCGCGAAATACGGTCCTGAGTCGCGCTTTGTGCATAATAACACGGCAACCAGCGGGGGCACTTTTTCCGGTGATAAAATGATTCGTCGCCTGTTATCGCAAACCGGTGGCTATCTGGAATATTATCATTCGGTTAGTCTGGGAAATACCGTTGCGGCGACGCCTTATACCTATGGTGCGGCTGCCAGCGGTAACTCTCTGGATACCCTGGCGGAAACACCGCTGGTGATCCTCTGGGGCCACAACCCCACCGAAACCATTTTTGGACATACTAACCATTACTTCCAGCGGATGAAGCAAAACGGCACCCGCTTTGTGGTGGTAGACCCGCGCTATTCTGATACCGTTTCTTCTCTTGCCGATCAGTGGATCCCGTTACTTCCCACTACAGATAACGCACTGATGGACGCAATGATGTATGTGATCATCAGCGAAAATCTGCACGATAAAGCGTTTATCGAACGTTATACGCTGGGCTTTGATGAATCTTCGATGCCTGAAGGTGTACCGACGAATGAATCTTTAGTCGCTTATCTGATGGGCGATAAAGACGGTGTCCGCAAAACGCCTGAATGGGCAGAAAAAATTACTCACGTGCCAGCGCAAATCATTCGCCAACTGGCCCGTGATTATGCAACGACCAAACCAGCGGCTCTGATTCAGGGTTGGGGGCCTCAACGTCATATCTGTGGGGAACGCACCGCGCGCGGCTCTACATTACTGGCAACCCTTACCGGTAATGTCGGAATCAAAGGGGGCTGGGCGGCAGGCTATGGCGGCTGCGGTAACCGCCTCTTCACGACCGGTCCGGAAATGCCGGAAAATCCGGTGAAAGAGAAAATCTCGATCATGAACTGGGTTCAGGCGGCGGACGATGCCAGCAAAGTCACCCCCGAACACGGGCTGAAAGAAGCCGATAAGCTGAAAAGCAATATCCGGATCCTGTTCTCTCTGGCTGGAAATTATCTGGCTAATCAAAACCCTGACATCAACCAGGCGGCAAAAGTACTGGAGGATGAATCGAAGATTGAATTCATCGTCGTCAGCGATCTCTACATGACTCCAAGTGCAAAATATGCTGACGTTCTGCTGCCGGAAACCAGCTTTATGGAACGCTGGAACATTGGCGAAACGTGGGGGACCGCAAACTATCTGATCCTGTCTGAAAAGCTGATCGAACCCGATTTTGAACGTCGTTCAGATTACGAGTGGATCCGAGAAGTAGCCGCAAAATTGGGTATAGAACAGACATTCAGCGAAGGGCGTACTGAAAAAGAGTGGATTGAACATATCTGGGAGCAGACGCGCCTGTCTATGCCGGATGAGCATCTGCCGGACTTTGCCGAACTGCAGGTCAAACGACGTCATCTGTTTAAGGGGAAGCCGCATATAGCGTTTGAGGATAATATTCGCGATCCGCAAAACCATCCGTTCCCGACGCCGTCTGGCAAAATTGAGATCTTCTCTAAGCGACTGTATGACATGCAGAATCCAGAGATACCTGCTCTTTCGCATTACGTGCCAGCCCATGAAGGCCCGGAAGACGCGTTGACGAAATCCTTCCCGCTACAGATGATTACCTGGAAAGGTAAAAATCGCGCTAACTCAACGCAGTATGCCAACCCCTGGCTACAGGAAGCGCAGGCACAAAAATTGTGGATAAACCCTGTTGATGCTGAAAAACGCGGGATTGCTCAGGGGGACACGGTGCGTATCCATAACAACCGTGGCGTTTGCATGATCCCGGCAGAATTGACTCCGCGTATCATTCCTGGCGTTGTTGCGATGCAGGCCGGCGCTTGGTGGCAACCTGATGCACAAGGCATCGATCATGGTGGCTGCCCGAATGTGCTGAGCTCGTCCCGTATTACTCCCCTTGCAAAAGGTAATTCACATCAAACTATGCTGGTGGAGGTAGCGAAAGCATGAGTCAGTTTAAAGATTATCCACCGGTTAGCGAGCAGCAGCTTGGCTTCTTTATTGACACCTCTCGCTGCTCTGGCTGTAAGGCTTGTCAGGTTGCCTGTAAAGACAGTCATAACCTGGAGGCTGGACGCCGATTCCGTCGGGTTTACGAAGTCAATGGTGGCGGATTTTCTCCTACAGGTCAGGGTGGCGTGATGAATAACGTTTTCGCCTGGACAATGTCTATCTCATGTAACCATTGTGCCGATCCGATTTGTACCAAAAACTGTCCGACCACGGCGATGCACAAACGTCCGGGGGACGGTATTGTGCGCGTTAATACTGACAAATGCGTAGGGTGCGGCTACTGTGCCTGGTCGTGCCCTTACGGCGCGCCGCAGATGGATACGCAATCGGGGCAAATGTCTAAATGTGATTTTTGTATTGATTTACTGGTCAAAGGAGAGCAACCCATCTGCGTGGCGGCCTGCCCTCTGGAAGCAATAAAGTTTGGTCCCATTGATGAGCTACGCGCTAAATACGGTGATGTTTGTGATGTACAGGGATTGCCTGATTCATCCATTACGCAGCCGAATTTAGCGATCAAGCCACATCAGGGTGCAGAGAAGGGAGGTAAACGCCATGCATGAGTTGCCGCTACTTATTTTTACTCTGCTGGTTCAGGGATCGGTGGGACTAACGTTATTTATGGCGCTCAGTTCTGGAAACAGAAGCCGTTTACTGCCTCCTATGCTCATCGCCTGCATTATGGGAGGATTGGGGCTGGTGGCCTCAACATTACACCTTGGCCATCCGCTCAATGCATTCTATGCGTTACGGCATATGGAGAGCTCCTGGTTGAGTCGCGAGATCGTCTTTGCCAGTATTTATCTGGCGATCCTTGGGATTGCCACTCTGCTGGTGCTGCTGAAAAAGCAACCTTCGCGTGTTCTGCTGGTTATCGCTACGGCATTTGGTTTAATTGATGTCTTCTGCATGGGTGCGATTTATTACCATTCTTCAGTGATCACCTGGCAGCATTTCAACACCTGGCTCATGTTCTTCGGCACGTCCGGTATTCTGGGGGCGATAGTAATGAGCTGGCTAATTGCAAATCGATCTGACACGCCAGAGATGATGAAGCTGCTACGCACTGCGGCCGTGCTGGTTGTGGCGATTACGGTTGTTCGTTTGCTGGCGCAGCCGGAGTACATCCGCTATCTGAGTCTGACTGAGATGAATAATATCGTGACGTTGCCGCATCAGTCTCTGGAGGCATTTCGTCAGTTTAGCCACCTGCGGATATTGGCATGGGGCGTTTCCGTCATAGGCACATTGTTATTTGCCATTGGCGCATGGCGCTCCTGTCGAGGAGGGATTTTGTTCGGCAGCCTGGGGCTTGTGGTGGCAGAAGTTCTGCTGCGCTTTATGTTCTTTAGTATTCATTGATGAGCGTTCTCTCCCTGATGAATTCCCCTGCACCACCCGGTGTGGGGGCTTCTTGTGTGCGTAAGCGATTTCCTCATCATACCTGTGATGCGTGTCGCCAGGTCTGCCCGGTTCAAGCCATTACCTTCACGGTGAATGCCGTCATGCTGGATGATGCCAGCTGCATTCGTTGCGGCCACTGTTTGTTTGCCTGTCCTGTTGATGCTCTGGAAAATGTGAACGTTGCCCAGCGAAAGTATCGCGATACGTCGCTGGTTGCGCCCTTTACGACACAGGCGGCAGGTGTGGATGAGCTGTTGATGTGGCATATCCAGTACGGCATCCGCGCTGTTGAATTGAATATAGATGAATATCCTGACTGGGCTCTGGCCGTGGCAGCATTGAATATACGTCTGAAGGCGCTCAATGAGCCGCTCTGGCAGGTTATTCCTCCTGTATCAGGGCGTGTAAATGTATTCCGTCGCCATTTGTTGCGCGTTAATGAAGAAAGGGTGCGGTCGGGTAGAGTAAAGGCGTCACAACGTTTACGTCGAAATGTGTGGCAGGCATATGGGGAGCATCAATTGTCCCTTAATGAATCGTTGTGCATATTATGTGGCGGATGTGAGCGGGTATGTGAGGAAAAAGCGATTACCTTTACAGGGAAGGAGATGGTTCTGTCCTCTTCTGCATGTACGGGGTGTAATAACTGTGCAATAGCATGCCCGACTAAGGCGATAAAGACGCAGGCAAAGGTGGGCATTTGTGAGGTTGTCTCTGTGGGCTACCTGCGGCGTATTTGTTCAGGCTGCCAGCGGGAATTCCCCACGTTTAACCCGGATGACAAACAATGCCCAATTTGCCAGCGCCATGAGTATGGGATGAGGGGACGGTAGCAGATGATTTCCCGCTGGAGGATTGTGGGAAAAATCAGGTTAACACCATCGGCCATTCTGGCGGCGTCTGGCTCATCACCTCGACCATAACGGATTCAATGTTATGCCAGATGGTCGAAACATCAACCAGGGTAATACCGAGCAAACCCATCGCGAACCAGCATGCAGAGACAACGCCCAGGCCACTGCTGATCACCGCCAGTCCGATATAATCTGATTTACGAAAACGAATATTGAGCGTGCTGGCTAAAAACATCAGTACCGCACTCAGCAGCTGCCAGCGGAGAAGCACCACGCCAGTGGTTAGGGTTGCCATGAAACAATTCCTCTGAGAATAGCAGGTGCCCAGGACAGCGCGGCGTTGTTCACGGAAGGCGTGGTACATTCTGGCTATCGACGGGCATGGACATCAACACTGAATGAAACGTTGTTTCTGTTTCATCATTTTTGTGAACTATATCACATCGGGTTGTTTGTTCGCCAGTGCCGTTGATGCCTTTTGTCTGTTTTATAACCTTACTTATTTTATGGTTAAAAGTGATCGAGATTAAGAGATGCCCGCGTGACGCACGTTTGGACACTGGTAATGGAAGATGTATTCTTTTTACCTTTTCTCTTTTCGAAAAATACTATTCAGCAGAATTTACCTTAAATGATAATTGCGAATTGTCTGGCAAATACCTCCCTGAAACCTTACTTCTTTTGGGTAATAGTGTTCCCTGATAAAAATAAGCGTAGGCAAGGATTTGCCTTACGGAAGGACATTATCATCATCCGGCATAATCAGACTTTTACTAAGAAAAGTCTGTTGCTAATATTACCAGATTCATGCAACGTACTCTCTTATTTGATATTGCGTCCACTCTGGAACAGGCACAGGGAATCAGAGCTAAAATGAGTCATCGCGCGCACGGAAAAATGCTGAGGTTCCTCGGAATCATCATGACGGTGTTGCTCCCCGTAATGCTGGTGCTATGGTTTGCTTACCAACGAGCGGTATCTGAAACGAGTGACCAGCTAGGCACGTTTGCGCAACTGGCGCTGAATAAAACTGAACTGGTGATCCTGCAAGCGGATTTGGCTCGCGATGCTGCTGAACAATATCAGGGACAGGCATGTACTCCCGCGCATCAGCAGCGTATGCTGAATATTATTCGCGGACGCATGTATATCAACGAGTTAATTTACGCAGAGGATGATCGTTTTTTATGTTCATCGATAATGACGCTGCCCGCCCCTTATATTATTTCGGCTCCCGATTATAAACGAAAGCCTGACATCTCTATTTATTACTACCGTGACACTCCCTTTTTTACCGGCTACAAAATGACGTATTTGCAGCGGGGAAACTATGTGGTCGTGATCAATCCCCTGTCATGGAGCGAAGTGATGTCAGACGATCCTGATATGGTCTGGGGGGTTTATGATACGGTAACGGATACCTTTTTCTCCGTGAGCGAGCGGGCGCATGTCGCGCAATTATTACCTCTGATTCGCCGTGACCAGCAAATATTCCAGCAGGATGACCGTTTTTATACTATTGCGCATTCGGAAAAAAGGCCGATCGCCGTTATTGTCTCAACCACAGAACAGCGACTGTATCAGAATCTGTATCACCAGCTCATGTTCACTCTGCCGTTAGGGATCATCAGCGGGATTTTTTTGCTGTGGATGTGGCTGCGTTTGAATCGGGAATATCACTCCCCGCGCCGGATGTTGCAACGGGCGATCGACAAGCGTCAGCTGTGTCTGCATTACCAGCCGATTATTGATATTAAAAATGAGACGTGCGTCGGGGCGGAAGCCCTGCTGCGCTGGTCCTGTAGCGAGAGCAACGCTGAGGTCATGAGCCCCGCAGAATTTATCCCACTGGCGGAAAAAGAGGGCCTGATTGAACAGATCACGGATTACGTCGTGGAAGAGGTGTTCCGAGATCTGGGGGCTTTTTTGGCTACACACCCCCATCTTTATATATCAATTAATCTCTCAGCATCGGATTTTCACTCATCGCGATTGATTGCCATGATTGCTGCGAAGACACAACAGTATTCGGTGCTTGCGCAACAAATTAAAATTGAAGTCACTGAACGGGCGTTCATAGACGTACCAAAAGCAACGCCGGTGATTCAGGCATTTCGCCAGGCGGGTTTTGAAGTGGCGATCGATGATTTTGGCACCGGCTATTCTAACCTGCACAACCTCTATTCACTGAATGTCGATATTCTGAAAATCGACAAGTCGTTTATTGATACGCTCGCGACAAATAGCACCAGTCATCTGATTGCGGAACATATCGTCGAGATGGCGCAGAGCCTGCGTCTGAAAACCATTGCTGAAGGGGTGGAGACGATTGAGCAGGTGAACTGGTTGCTAAAACGCGGCGTACAGTACTGCCAGGGCTGGTACTTTGCGAAAGCGTTGCCTCCGCAGGCGTTCATTATCTGGCAGCAACAGTCGCTCGCGCGACTGATGCGGCGCGGGCAGTAACGTTACAGGCGATGGCGATAGTCGCTCGGCGTGCGATCAAACTCGCGGCGGAAGACGCGAGAAAATGTCTGTTGCGATACGTAACCTAAATCCATCGCAATATCGAAAATAGGACGTTCGGTATTTCGTAGCTCGACGGCTGCCAGTAAAAGCCGACGCTGACGGATGTAGTCACCCAGCGTCTGACGCATAACTGTGCGGAACATCCTCTGTAAATACCACTTTGAATAGCCTGATTTTTTTGCGACCACATCAATGTTCAGCGGTTGGTCGATATGTTCATCAATCCATTCAATAAGGGTCTGAATAATTTGCTGATGGGACATATTGCTGCCTCTTTCTCAGTGTTCGATTCATCGTTTTGTCTGCGGGCGAGTATAATTCCTCAAGTTAACTTGAGGTAAAGTGATTTATGGAAAAGAAATTACCCCGCATTAAAGCGCTGCTCACGCCGGGTGAAGTGGCAAGGCGTAGCGGTGTGGCGGTATCGGCGCTGCATTTCTATGAAAGCAAAGGGCTTATCACCAGCATCCGTAATGGCGGTAATCAGCGGCGATATAAGCGTGACGTGCTGCGTTATGTGGCGATCATCAAGATTGCGCAGCGCATTGGCATTCCACTGGCGACTATCGGTGAGGCATTCGGCGTTCTGCCTGAAGGGCATACGTTAAGCGCCAAAGAGTGGAAACAACTCTCTTCTCAATGGCGGGAAGAGTTGGATCGGCGCATTCATACCCTGATGGCACTGCGTGATGAGCTGGACGGTTGTATCGGCTGCGGCTGTTTATCACGCAGCGACTGTCCGCTGCGTAACCCCGGCGACAGGCTCGGCGAAGAGGGGACCGGCGCACGCCTGCTGGAGGATGAACAAAACTAAAGCGCCGCGAGGGCGCTTTAGTTTGTTTCCGGTCTTTGTCTTTCTCTCTATCCCGCTGGTACACAGGAGGGTTTCCCCCGACGTCAACACCCCTCAGTCGAGCACGTGGTGGAGGTTCCGGTTTGTGTTGATACGATAAGTGTATGCCATGCTGTGTCGTTTTCCAGTGCACTGGCTGTTTTTTAGCCGAATTTTTTTCATCATCTTCAACAGTTTTCTATAGTTAATCTGTATGAATGAAGGAGAGCCAGCATGATAACCGTGCATCACCTGAACCAGTCCCGTTCCCAGCGCGTCCTGTGGGCGCTTGAGGAGCTATCGCTGCCTTATCAGATTGTCCGTTACCAGCGTGAAAAGAGCATGCTGGCACCACCTGCATTGAAAAAGATCCATCCATTGGGGAAGTCGCCGGTGATTGAAGATGATGGTGTGATTCTCGCGGAATCCGGCGCAATTCTGGAATATTTACAGGAAATCTACGACAGCGAAGGACGTTTTAAACCTGCTGATGCAGAAAAGAAACGGCAGTATCGCTTCTGGTTGCACTATGCGGAAGGTTCGCTGATGCCGCTGTTGCTGATGAAACTGGTGTTTTCCAGTCTCGGTAAGCCGCCGGTGCCGTTTGGCATTCGCACGCTGGGCGGAGCGTTAGGGCGAGGCGTACAAAAGTCCTGGATCAACCCGCAGCTGGAAACACATGCACGTTTTATTGATGCACACCTGGCGGATCATCCCTGGTTTGCCGGTGAATGCATCAGCATGGCAGACATACAAATGAGTTTTCCGATCTTTGCGTTGCTGGACAGAGGCGGCGTTGATCGTTTGCCGAATATTAACGCCTGGAAAAAGCGGGTGGAAATGCGACCCGCCTGGCAACGTGCGATTCAGCACGGGGGGCCTTTAGACTTCTCCGCGGGGTAAGGGCGTATTTTTAACCATTTTGCGCAATGGATTTGCAAAAAATACGCAGAAGAAATGTTGCAAGATTGCGCATCGACGATAACGTTTGCGCATCGGCTGTTGATTTATTCATCATTCTTACAAGAAAAGAGTAAAAACCGGCAAAGTTCAGTTGAAAAACGCTATATGATCGCTGGATAATCGTTTGCTTTTTTTTACCACCCGTTTTGTATGCGCGGAGTTAAACGTTTGCTTTTTTGCGATGCCCCTTTTTATCGCGATGTAGCACAAGGAGATGACGTTTCGCTGGCAGTGGATTGTCCACCACGCATATCAACGAAAAATAAACTCTCAGGGGATGTTTTCTATGTCTACGCCTTCAGCGCGTACCGGCGGTTCACTCGACGCCTGGTTTAAAATTTCACAACGTGGAAGCACTGTCCGTCAGGAAGTGGTTGCCGGATTAACCACCTTCCTGGCGATGGTCTATTCCGTGATCGTGGTGCCGGGAATGTTAGGTAAAGCAGGCTTCCCGCCAGCCGCCGTTTTCGTGGCAACCTGCCTGGTGGCCGGCGTAGGATCCATTGTTATGGGCCTGTGGGCGAACCTGCCGCTGGCAATTGGTTGTGCCATCTCGCTGACCGCCTTTACCGCGTTTAGTCTGGTTCTGGGACAGCATATCAGCGTACCGGTCGCACTTGGCGCGGTATTCCTGATGGGGGTGCTGTTCACCATTATTTCTGCCACCGGTATCCGTAGCTGGATTCTGCGTAATCTGCCCCAGGGCGTGGCGCACGGAACGGGGATCGGTATCGGCCTGTTTCTGCTGCTGATTGCGGCGAATGGCGTTGGCCTGGTGATCAAGAACCCCCTGGACGGTCTGCCGGTTGCGCTGGGGAACTTTAATACTTTCCCGGTGATTATGTCGCTGATTGGTCTGGCGGTCATTATTGGTCTGGAAAAAATGAAGGTGCCGGGCGGCATTCTGCTGACCATTATTGGTATTTCCGTTGTGGGTCTGGTTTTCGATCCGAACGTTCATTTTTCCGGTGTTTTCGCGATGCCTTCCCTGAGTGACGAGACGGGCAAATCGCTGATTGGCAGCCTGGATATTATGGGGGCGCTGAACCCGATTGTGCTGCCAAGTGTGCTGGCGCTGGTGATGACTGCGGTATTCGATGCCACCGGTACGATCCGGGCTGTCGCGGGTCAGGCGAATCTGCTGGATAAAGACGGGCAAATCATCGACGGCGGTAAAGCATTAACCACCGACTCCCTGAGCAGCGTCTTCTCCGGCCTGGTTGGGGCGGCTCCGGCGGCGGTTTACATTGAGTCTGCGGCGGGCACGGCGGCGGGGGGGAAAACGGGTCTGACCGCGATCACCGTGGGCGTGCTGTTCCTGCTGATCCTGTTCCTCTCTCCGCTCTCTTATCTCGTTCCGGTATACGCAACCGCGCCAGCGCTGATGTACGTCGGTCTGCTGATGCTGAGTAATGTCGCAAAAATCGACTTTGCAGACTTCGTCGATGCGATGGCAGGTCTGGTGACTGCGGTATTCATCGTGCTGACCTGTAACATCGTTACGGGCATCATGATTGGCTTTGCCACGCTGGTGATTGGCCGTCTGGTATCCGGTGAATGGCGTAAGCTAAATATCGGTACCGTGGTGATTGCCCTGGCGCTGGTGGCTTTCTATGCGGGCGGCTGGGCTATCTGATTCTGAACCCTATTCCGAAAACGGGTGGCTTTTGCCGCCCGTTTTTATTTTCAACACACATCCCGTTGTCTTTTGCGATACTCTGAGAAAGGTAAAATAGAGGCACGATGCCTCACGTCGTACAACATTAAAAATGGGGTCCATCAGGCATTTGCTTGCCATTTTGAACCTGGCAGTGCTCGCACAAAACTCGACGGAGTCTTGAACGCCGCTTGCGCGGCCCGCTGGGTGAGCGTAGCGAATCATCCTCACGTACTGCGTGTACGTTCCGGTTGCTCTGCGCTGTCCGTGTTCAAACTGCCTGCGCCCGTCATGCCTGGCGGCCCCGGTTCTGAGAAACATCGCAAACAGGGAACGCATGGAAATTTTCTTCACAATACTCATCATGACCCTCGTGGTCTCGCTGTCGGGGGTATTTACTCGAGT
Source organism: Citrobacter amalonaticus (assembly GCF_002918555.1). Taxonomy (GTDB): domain Bacteria; phylum Pseudomonadota; class Gammaproteobacteria; order Enterobacterales; family Enterobacteriaceae; genus Citrobacter_C; species Citrobacter_C amalonaticus_A. Next base: position 963,835 of record NZ_PQMB01000003.1, on the reverse strand, counting down.
ACTACCCTTCCAGCTTCCTTTACCCCTTATGCAGATTGCGATTGGCGCGCTGCTTGCGTGGCCAACATTTGGTCTGCATGTGGAATTCGACCCCGAACTGTTTCTGGTGCTTTTTATCCCGCCGCTGCTGTTCGCTGATGGCTGGAAAACGCCGACTCGCGAATTCCTTGAGCATGGGCGAGAGATTTTCGGTCTGGCGCTGGCGCTGGTGCTGGTTACCGTTATCGGGATTGGTTTCCTGATCTACTGGATGGTGCCAGGCATACCGCTAATTCCGGCTTTTGCGCTGGCGGCCGTACTGTCCCCCACCGATGCGGTGGCGCTTTCCGGCATTGTTGGTGAAGGGCGGATACCGAAGAAAATTATGGGCATCCTGCAGGGTGAAGCGTTAATGAACGACGCCTCTGGCCTGGTGTCGCTGAAATTTGCCGTTGCCGTAGTGATGGGCTCGATGGTGTTTACCGTCGGCGGCGCAACGGTTGAATTCTTTAAGGTGGCGATTGGCGGTATCCTGGCCGGTTTTGTGGTCAGCTGGCTGTATGGTCGTTCTCTGCGTTTTCTCAGCCGCTGGGGTGGGGATGAACCTGCCACACAAATCGTGCTGCTGTTCCTGCTGCCGTTTGCTTCTTACCTGATTGCCGAACATATCGGCGTCTCCGGTATCCTTGCGGCGGTGGCTGCCGGGATGACCATCACCCGCTCCGGCGTGATGCGCCGCGCGCCATTGGCGATGCGTCTGCGTGCAAACAGTACGTGGGCGATGCTGGAGTTTGTCTTTAACGGCATGGTCTTCCTGCTGTTAGGTCTGCAACTGCCGGGGATTCTGGAGTCGTCGCTGGTGGCGGCAGAAGCCGATCCGAATGTTGAAACCTGGATGCTGTTTACCGACATCGTGCTGATTTATATGGCATTGATGCTGGTACGTTTCGGCTGGCTGTGGACGATGAAAAACTTCAGTAAGCGCTTCCTGAAGAAAAAGCCGATGGAGTTTGGCTCTTGGTCCACGCGGGAAATTCTTATCGCCTCCTTCGCGGGGGTGCGTGGTGCCATTACCCTTGCCGGTGTGCTCTCTATCCCGCTGCTGCTGCCGGATGGTAACGCATTCCCGGCGCGCTATGAGCTGGTCTTTCTTGCCGCAGGCGTGATTCTGTTCTCGCTGTTTGTGGGGGTGGTGATGCTGCCGATCCTGCTGCAACATCTGGAGGTGGCTGACCACTCTCAGCAACAGAAAGAGGAGCGAATTGCCCGGGCCGCGACGGCGGAAGTGGCGATTGTTGCGATTCAGAAGATGGAAGAGCGCCTGGCGGCGGACGCCGAGGAGAACATTGACAACCAATTGCTTACCGAAGTGAGTTCCCGCGTCATTGGTAACCTGCGGCGGCGTGCTGACGGGCGAAACGATGTCGAGAGTTCGCTCCAGGAAGAAAATCTTGAGCGACGCTTCCGTCTGGCAGCGCTGCGTTCCGAACGTGCCGAGCTGTATCACCTGCGCGCAACCCGCGAAATCAGCAATGAAACGTTGCAGAAGCTGCTGCACGATCTGGATTTGCTGGAAGCGTTGCTGATTGAGAATCATTGACATCCTCTCCGCCCTAAGGACGGGGCTTTATGGCGCACTGGGTAAATAATGTTGCCCGGTGGCGCTTCGCTTACCGGGCCTGCAGAACATACGCAGCTCCGGTAAGGCGTTTGGTTACGCTTCAGAGTAAAACTCTTCACAGCACTTCAGCCACGCCTGGGCGCTATGGGAGAGATAAACGCCTTCGCGCCAGATCATCCCCAGTTGCCAGTGTAATTCGCTCTCCAGCGGGATCCAGCGCAGGATGTTTTTATCCAGCCGCTGGCAAATGGGCTCCGGTAAAATGGCGATTCCCACGCCAGCCTGAACCATTGCCGCGAGAAAATCCCACTGCCCGCTGCGAACCGCAATGCGCGGCTTTACGCTGTGCTCATGAAAAAGCTGCATCAGCTGGCGGCTAAGGGCGAAGTCCTCGTTATAAATGAGTAGCGGATGTTCTGCCAGCGCCTCCGGTGAGATGGATCCACACGTTGTCCATTTGCCTGAACGCGGCACCAGCACGCAGAGCGGATGGCTGAACAGTCGTAGCGTCGCCAGCCCACTCTCTTCTTCCACCGGCAGGGCGGTCATGGCGACATCCAGCTCGCCGTTCATCACCGCCTGCTGCACCGTCAGGCCGCCAAACTCTGATATTTTCAGCTCCACGCCGGGGTAGCGCTGACGAAAAAGGCTTATCGGTCCGGCCATCAGCATTCCAACCATCGGGGGAATACCGAGGCGTAGCAACCCTTTATTGAGGTGGTTAATGTCGCCCAGCTCCGCCTCCAGCTGGCGAAACTCTGCGAGGATTGCCAGCCCACGCTCAAACACCACCTGCCCCGTATCGGTCAGCAGCAGCCGACGACCGTCGCGAATTAACAGCGTACAGTTAAGCTCGTCTTCAAGGTTCTTCAGCATTTTGCTGATGGTGGGCTGGGTGACAAATAACTTCTCCGCTGCGCGGGTGAAACTTTGCTGGCGAACCACCTCGACAAAATAACGCAGCGTTCTGATATCCATGATTATTCCTTCCGACTATACCTGCAATGAGTTTAATTCATTTCAGTCCGGGACGGTGGCTCTCTATACTGGCACTCCTCATTATTTTTCAGGACATTTCCTCATGGCTGTGGCGTTAAGCCGCGTTACGCCTGCCGTTGTACAACGACTCCAGATACCGGTTCAGGTACTGCTGTACGCAGGTTTATTCATTTTTGCTCAGTATCTCGTTTCCTGGCTGCACCTCCCGCTCCCCGCCAATCTGGTTGGGATGGTGCTGATGTTGGCGCTGATTGTCTGTCGGGTGATCCCACTGAGCTGGATCCGCGCAGGTGCGCGCTGGCTGCTGGCTGAAATGTTGCTGTTCTTTGTGCCTGCGGTGGTGGCGGTAGTGAACTATGCCCACCTGCTGCTGGTGGACGGCTGGCGTATCTTCTGCGTGATTGCCATCAGCACGCTGATGGTGCTCGGGGCGACCGCCTGGGTGGTGGATAAAGTGTATCGCTATGAGATGAGCAGGCTAAACCGTGAGTAATTTTCAGCGCAGCGTACTCTGTCTGGTGATTACGCTGGTCATCTATTTTGCCAATAAATGGCTGTACCGCCGCTTTCGCAAATTACCGCTGATGCCGCTGGTGCTGACTCCGGCGTTACTCGTGATGATGCTGGTGTTTGGGCATATCTCCTGGCAAAACTACATTGGCGAATCGCACTGGCTGCTGTGGCTACTTGGTCCGGCGACCATCGCGTTTGCCGTACCGGTTTACGACAACCTCGCCATCATCAAACGCCACTGGATGTCGCTCGCTGCGGGTGTGGTCACGGCGACGGTGGTCGCGGTGACCAGTTCCGTCTGGCTGGCGCGTTTGTTTACTCTCCCGGATGAGATTCAGCGCAGTCTGGCGGTACGTTCCGTCACGACGCCGTTCGCGCTGGCGGCGGCAGAACCGCTGGGTGGTCAGCCGGATTTGGTGGCGCTGTTTGTCGTCGTTACCGGCGTGTTCGGTATGGCGGTCGGTGACGCGCTGTTTCTGCGTCTTTCCATCCGCGAAGGAATGGCGAAAGGGGCTGGGTTTGGCGCAGCGTCGCACGGTGCGGGGACGGCGCGTTCTTATGAACTTGGTCAGCAGGAGGGGGTGGTAGCCAGTCTGGTGATGATGCTTTCCGGGGTGGTGATGGTGCTGGTCGCGCCGCTGGTGGCGATGGTGATGTTCTGAAAAAAACGCCCCGGTCGGTCAGACCGGGGAAGAAGAACGATTAGTGGGCGCGGCCCTGCTCCACACCGTAGCCCGTCTGGGAACGGATAAACTGGGCGCGGAACTGCTCGCGTTCACGGTTACCTTCAGCCGAGTTATCGGTAGCAGAGAAGAACCAAATCCCCAGGAATGCCACGGTGATGGAGAACAGCGCCGGGTATTCATACGGGAAAATGGCTTTTTCGTGACCGAGGATTTGTACCCAGATGGTCGGGCCAAGGATCATCAGTACTACCGCCGTCAACAGACCTAACCAGCCGCCCAGCATTGCGCCACGGGTGGTCAGCTTCGACCAGTACATGGAAAGCAGGATGATGGGGAAGTTGCAGCTTGCGGCGATAGCAAATGCCAGACCCACCATGAAGGCAATATTCTGATTCTCAAACAGCACGCCGAGAATAATGGCGATCACGCCCAGCACCAGAACGGTGATTTTCGATACCTTCAGTTCTTCACGCTCGGTTGCCCCTTTGCGGAACACGTTGGCATACAGGTCGTGAGAGACGGCTGAGGCTCCCGCCAGCGTCAGGCCCGCCACAACGGCCAGGATGGTGGCAAAGGCCACTGCGGAGATAAAGCCGAGGAACAGGTTGCCGCCCACCGCATTCGCCAGGTGAACCGCCGCCATGTTGTTACCGCCGATCAGCGCGCCAGCAGCGTCTTTATATGCCGGATTAGCGCCAACCAGCATGATGGCGCCAAAGCCGATAATAAAGGTCAGGATGTAGAAGTAACCCATAAAACCGGTGGCGTAGAATACGCTTTTACGGGCTTCGCGGGCATCGCTAACCGTAAAGAAGCGCATCAGAATGTGTGGCAGACCCGCCGTACCGAACATCAGGCCCAGACCTAACGACAGCGCGGAGATCGGATCTTTCACCAGCCCGCCCGGACTCATAATGGCCGAACCTTTCGGGTGTACCGCCATCGCTTCGGTGAAAAGATTATTGAAGCTAAAGCCGACATGCTTCATGACCATAAAGGCCATAAAGCTGGCGCCAAAGAGCAGCAGCACGGCCTTGATGATCTGTACCCAGGTGGTCGCCAGCATGCCGCCAAACAACACGTACATCATCATCAGTACGCCAACCAGCACCACCGCAATGTGGTAGTTCAGGCCAAACAGCAGCTCGATCAGTTTACCTGCCCCCACCATCTGGGCGATCAGGTACAGTGCCACCACCACCAGTGAACCGCAGGCTGACAGAATACGGATGGGGCCTTGTTTGAGGCGATAAGAGGCCACGTCAGCAAAGGTGTAACGACCCAGATTACGCAGGCGTTCTGCGATCAGGAACAGAATGATTGGCCAGCCCACCAGAAAGCCCAGCGAATAGATCAGCCCGTCATAGCCAGAGGTAAAGACCAGTGCGGAGATCCCGAGGAACGACGCGGCGGACATATAGTCACCCGCAATCGCCAGCCCGTTCTGGAAGCCGGTAATATTACCGCCTGCGGTGTAGTAGTCGCTACGCGAGCGGACGCGTTTAGAAGCCCAGTAAGTAATACCGAGCGTAAATAAGACGAAAATCAGGAACATGATAATCGCCTGCCAGTTGGTTGGCTGGCGTTGAACTGCACCGCTAATGGCATCCGCTGCGTGAGCAGCGAAGGGTAGCGTGGCGGCAAGCGCCGTCAGGACTCTCTTCATGATGCTTTAACCTCGTGCAGAACCGCATTGTTCAGACGGTCGAATTCACCGTTTGCCCGCCAGATATAGATCCCGGTCAGGATGAAGGAGATGAGGATCACACCGACCCCAATCGGAATACCCCGGGTGACGCTGGTTCCCGCGTGTAGCGGCGTGCCCAGCCAGCCAGGCGCAAAGGCAATCAGTAAAATAAAGCTGATGTAAACTGCCAGCATGATGACCGACAGGATGGTGGCAAACCGTTGCCGTTTTTCAACTAACTCCCTGAAACGCGCACTGTCTTCTATCCGCTGATAAATAGGGTCATTCATCACAGAGTCTCCAGAGGTCCCCTGCGTCTTTCGTGTTACAGGTTCGTTGGCCGCACTCGCCCACCCCAGTCACATAGTGAACTATGCTCCTGGGGATGCGCTCGCTTGCCGCCTTCCTGCAACGCGAAATCCTTTGGGGTGGGTTATTATATTTTCCCTCCCGGTCAGGGGAGGGGTAGGGGTAGGATTTGTAGGCCCGATACGCAGCGCGCCATCGGGCATTTCACGGTTATGGTTATGAAGGCATGGCGATGGCCTGCTTCTCTTCGAGCAGTTTCTCTACCACGCCAGGATCGGCGAGGGTTGAGGTGTCGCCCAGATTGCTGGTATCGCCCGCCGCAATCTTGCGCAAAATACGGCGCATAATTTTGCCGGAACGGGTTTTTGGCAGTGAGTCGGTCCAGTGCAGCACATCTGGCGTCGCCAGCGGACCAATTTCTTTACGTACCCAGTTGCGCACTTCGGCGTACAGCTCAGGTGACGGCTCTTCACCATGGTTCAGCGTGACGTAGGCGTAAATGGCCTGGCCCTTGATGTTGTGTGGGATCCCGACCACGGCGGCTTCGGCAATCTTTGGATGTGCCACCAGCGCGGATTCAATTTCTGCGGTACCCAGACGGTGACCGGAGACGTTCAGTACGTCATCCACACGACCGGTGATCCAGTAATAGCCATCTTCGTCACGACGCGCGCCGTCGCCGCTGAAGTACATATTCTTGAAGGTAGAAAAGTAGGTTTGCTCAAAGCGTTCGTGATCGCCAAACAGGGTGCGCGCCTGGCCCGGCCAGGAGTCGGTAATGACCAGGTTACCTTCCGTTGCGCCTTCCTGAGGATTGCCTTCGTTATCCACCAGCGCAGGCTGCACGCCGAAGAACGGGCGCGTTGCAGAACCCGCTTTCAGCTCGATCGCACCAGGCAGTGGGGTGATCATGAAGCCCCCCGTCTCGGTCTGCCACCAGGTATCAACCACCGGGCATTTTTCGTTGCCGATTTTCTTCCAGTACCATTCCCATGCTTCCGGGTTGATAGGCTCGCCCACGGAACCCAGGATGCGCAGCGAAGAACGATCGGTTCCCGCGATAGCCTTGTCGCCTTCCGCCATCAGCGCGCGGATGGCGGTCGGGGCAGTGTAAAGAATATTCACCTGATGCTTATCCACCACCTGCGCCATACGCGCGGGTGTCGGCCAGTTAGGCACGCCTTCAAACATCAGCGTGGTTGCGCCGCAGGCCAGCGGGCCATACAGCAGGTAGCTGTGTCCGGTGACCCAACCGACGTCGGCGGTACACCAGTAAATATCGCCCTGATGGTAGTCAAAGACATACTTAAAGGTGGTCGCGGCATAAACCAGATAACCCCCGGTGGTGTGTAGCACACCCTTCGGTTTGCCGGTGGAACCGGAGGTATAGAGGATAAACAACGGATCTTCTGCGTTCATTTCCACTGGCTGGTGCCGATCGCTGGCCGCGTCAATCAGATCGCTCCACCACAGGTCGCGACCTTCCTGCCAGTCAATTTTTCCACCCGTATGCTTCAGCACGACCACATGCTCAACGCTCTTCACGTTTGGATTTTTCAGCGCGTCATCGACATTTTTCTTCAGCGGGATGCTGCGCCCGGCGCGTACGCCCTCGTCGGCGGTGATCACCAGACGTGAGCTGGAGTCGATAATGCGTCCGGCGACCGCTTCCGGCGAGAAACCACCGAAGATCACGGAATGCACGGCGCCAATGCGGGCGCAGGCCAGCATGGCAACCGCGGCTTCCGGCACCATTGGCATGTAAATGGCGACCACGTCGCCTTTTTTAATCCCCAGATCCAGCAAGGTGTTGGCGAAACGACAGACATCGCGATGCAGTTCGCGATACGTAATGTGTTTGCTCTGCGAGGCGTCGTCGCCTTCCCAGATGATGGCGGTGCGATCGCCGTTTTCCTGCAGGTGACGATCGAGACAGTTTGCCGCCAGGTTCAGCGTGCCGTCTTCGTACCATTTAATAGAGACATTACCGGGTGCAAAGGAGGTGTTCTTCACCTTCTGATACGGTTTGATCCAGTCGAGAATTTTTCCCTGTTCGCCCCAGAAGGTATTCGGGTCGTTAACAGATTGTTGATACTTTGCCGCATACTGCTCCGGATTTATCAGGCAACGGTCCGCAATGTTGGCGGGAATGGCGTGTTTGTGTATTTGGCTCATGGCTTTTGTTCTCCTTGTAAGATGTTAATAATATGTCGCATAAACGTTAAATATAGGGGCTTTGTTAGTTTTGTTTAGTATTTGCGCGGCAGATCACGCAATAGAGGAGTTGTGCAAATAAACAACAAACTGATTTTTGAAGGACACCAACAAAAATTGTTTAAACCTTTCTGTAACATGCAGTTATACGTACTTCGCAAGAAAGGTGATCCCGATCGGAAAACAGCGGTTTGGGGAGGGGATTAGGGGGGTAACTAACTCTAAAGTGGTATTTTACATACACTTACAATTGATTAAAGACAACATTTTGAATGTGGTTATTTGTTACACATAAGGAGGAGCAATGTCATAACGGCACTCGTGCGGTTGCTGTTATGCCAATACAACAAAAGAACCGCCATTGAAACAATGGTGTAATCTGGATGAAAACCCTATGGCAAGGACAAAAATAAGCGCACGTCGTTTCTTCAGCCTGTTAATGCCTTTTTTATTTATTTCCACTGTTTACGCTGAGCAGACGACCGCACCCGCAACAACCGTAACCGTTGAAGCGAAGAATGAAGTCTTCGCCCCTCAACATCCCGATCAATATCTCTCCTGGAAAGCCACGTCGGAGCAGTCCGCACGTGAAGATGCGCTGGCAGAAGATCCGCGACTGGTGATTCTGTGGGCCGGATACCCGTTCTCTCGCGATTACAACAAACCGCGTGGTCATGCTTATGCGGTCACCGATGTGCGTGAAACCTTGCGTACCGGCGCGCCTAAAAATGCGGAAGATGGCCCGCTGCCAATGGCTTGCTGGAGCTGCAAAAGCCCGGACGTCGCGCGTCTGATCCAGAAAGACGGTGAAGATGGCTACTTCCACGGCAAATGGGCGCGTGGCGGCCCGGAAATCGTCAACAACCTGGGCTGTGGCGATTGTCATAACACCGCCTCGCCAGATTTCGCCAAAGGCAAGCCAGAGCTGACGTTGTCGCGTCCTTATGCTGAACGTGCGATGGAAGCGATCGGTAAACCGTTCGATAAGGCCAGCCGTTTCGATCAGCAGTCCATGGTCTGCGGTCAGTGCCACGTGGAATACTACTTTGACGGTAAAAACAAAGCCGTTAAATTCCCGTGGGATGAGGGCATGAAGGTCGAGAATATGGAGAAATATTACGACACCATCGCATTCTCTGACTGGACCAACTCCCTGTCGAAAGCTCCGATGTTAAAAGCGCAGCACCCGGAGTATGAAACCTGGAGCGCCGGTATTCACGGCAAGAACAACGTCACCTGTATCGACTGCCACATGCCGAAAGTGCAGAACGCGGAAGGCAAACTCTACACCGACCACAAGATTGGCAACCCGTTTGATAGCTTCTCCCAGACCTGTGCTAACTGCCACACCCAGGATAAAGCGTCTTTGCAAAAAGTGGTTGCCGAGCGCAAACAGTCGATCCATGACCTGAAAATCAAGGTGGAAGATCAGCTGGTTCATGCCCACTTCGAAGCGAAAGCCGCATGGGATGCGGGCGCGACGGAAGCGGAAATGAAGCCGATTCTGGACGATATTCGCCATGCGCAATGGCGATGGGATCTGTCAATTGCCTCTCACGGCATTCATATGCACGCTCCGGAAGAGGGGCTGCGGATGCTGGGCAGCGCGATGGATAAAGCGGCTGATGCCCGGACTAAACTGGTGCGTCTGCTGGCGACCAAAGGCATCACCCACGAAATCCCACTGCCGGATATCTCGACCAAAGAGAAAGCTCAGGCGGCGATTGGTCTGAACGTGCAGCAAATTAACGCTGAGAAGCAGGAATTCATCAAGACAGTGATTCCGCAGTGGGAAGATCAGGCGCGTAAAAACGGTCTGTTAAGCCAATAACCCCATGCCGCCCCGTCAGGGGCGGATAACTCAACGGAGTGAATATGAGCGTATTACGTTCGTTATTAACTGCTGGGGTGCTGGCGTCAGGTCTGTTCTGGAGCCTGAGCGGGATTACCGCCACGCCAACGCCGCAGGAGTCTGAACAACGCTGGACGGTTACCCAACAGCGGAGTCCGGATGCTGCTTGTCAGGACTGTCACAAGCCGGATACGGAAGGGATGCACGGTAAGCATGCTTCCGTCATCAATCCGAACAATAAACTGCCGGTTACCTGTACCAACTGTCACGGCCAGCCGTCGCCTCAACACCGCGAAGGGGTGAAAGATGTGATGCGCTTTAACGAGCCGATGTACAACGTGGAGCAGCAAAACAGCGTCTGTATGTCCTGTCACCTGCCCGAGCAGTTGCAAAAAGCGTTCTGGCCGCACGATGTCCACGTCACTAAAGTAGCGTGCGCCAGCTGTCACTCGCTGCATCCGAAGCAAGACACGATGCAGACGTTAAGCGATAAAGGACGGATCAAGATTTGCGTCGATTGCCATAGCGACCAGCGCAACAACCCGAACTTTAATCCGGCGTCCGTTCCGTTGCTTAAGGAGCATCCATGAGTTGCTCTCGTCGCCAGTTTATCACCCGCGTCGGCGCGCTGGTGGCGGTCAGCGGGACGGCAGGACGTGTGGTGGCGAAAACGTTGAATATCAACGGGGTGCGTTATGGCATGGTGCATGATGAATCCTTATGCATCGGCTGTACCGCGTGTATGGATGCCTGCCGGGAAGTGAATAAGGTGCCGGAAGGCGTATCCCGGCTGACAATTATTCGCAGCGAGCCGCAGGGTGAATTTCCTGATGTGAAATATCACTTTTTTCGCAAATCGTGCCAGCACTGTGACCATGCGCCCTGCGTTGACGTCTGCCCGACCGGGGCCTCATTCCGCGATGCCGCCAACGGTATTGTGGATGTGAACCCGGATCTCTGCGTCGGCTGCCAGTACTGCATTGCCGCCTGTCCCTATCGCGTGCGCTTTATCCATCCGGTCACGAAAACCGCGGATAAGTGCGATTTCTGCCGGAAGACGAATCTGAAAGAGGGCAAACTGCCCGCCTGCGTCGAATCCTGTCCGACAAAGGCGCTGACGTTTGGCAACCTGGACGATCCCAACAGCGAGATCTCGCGTCTGTTGCAGCAGAAACCCACCTACCGTTACAAGCTGGCGCTGGGTACCAAACCGAAGGTCTGGCGCGTTCCCTTTAAATACGGGGAGGTGAGCCAATGACAAACGCTTCTGCATTCCATTTTGAATCTCTGGTATGGGACTGGCCCATTGCTATTTACCTGTTTCTGATAGGTATTTCTGCCGGACTGGTTACGCTTGCGATTCTGCTGCGTCGTTTCCATCCGCAGGCGGGCGGGGCGGACAGTACGCTGCTGCGCACGACGCTGGTCGTCGGGCCGGGGGCGATTATTCTCGGCCTGCTGATTCTGGTGTTCCACCTCACGCGCCCGTGGACCTTCTGGAAGCTGATGTTCCACTACAGCTTTACCTCGGTGATGTCGATGGGGGTTATGTTGTTCCAGCTTTATATGGTGGTGCTGATTCTGTGGCTGGCAAAAATCTTTGAAAAAGAGGTCATTGCCCTGCAGCAGCGTTGGTTACCGCGCCTGGGGCTGGTTCAGAAGGTGCTCATGTGGCTGACGCCGTTCCACCGCGCACTTGAGACGCTGATGCTGGTACTGGCGGTGCTGCTTGGGGCGTACACCGGTTTCCTGCTTTCGGCGCTGAAATCTTATCCGTTCCTCAATAACCCCATCCTGCCGGTGCTGTTCCTGTTCTCCGGGATCTCGTCCGGGGCGGCGGTTGCGCTGATCGCGATGGCGTTACGTCATCGTAGCAATCCGCACAGCACCGAGGCGCATTTTATCCATCGCATGGAAACGCCGGTAGTGTGGCTGGAGATCTTCCTGCTGGCGGCGTTTTTCGTCGGTCTGGCGCTGGGCGATGACGGCAAAATGCGCGCGCTGGCGGCGGCACTGGGCGGCGGATTCTGGACCTGGTGGTTCTGGATCGGCGTGGCGGGACTGGGACTGATTGTGCCAATGCTGCTGAAGCCCTGGGCGAACCGCGGTTCGACGTTCCACGGCGTACTGGCGGTATGCGGCGCCAGCCTCACCGGGGTTCTGTTGCTGCGCTTCTTTATTCTGTATGCGGGGCAGTTAACCGTTGCGTAAGGTGATATCTGGACGTCTTACTTCCTGAAGCCGGATTTCTGGCTCTGTTATTAAGCCTTGGGGTCAATTTGTTGACCCCGCTTGCCACGCTGACAGGTGTACGTCAGCGCTGGCAGGGCGTGATGCGGCTGGCGACGGTGGGTATGCTGGCGCAATTTGCCCTGCTGCTGCTCGCTTTTTCCATTCTGGCGTTCTGCTTTCTGATCAGCGACTTCTCGGTGGTTTACGTCGCTCAGCACAGCTACAGCCTGTTGCCCTGGGCGCTAAAGCTGGCGGCGGTGTGGGGGGGCCATGAAGGTTCGCTCCTGCTGTGGGTGCTGTTTCTTTCCGGCTGGGGAGCGCTGTTTGCCTGGCGCTATCGGCATGAGTCTGATGCCTTGTTCCCCCTGACGCTCAGCGTTCTCTCTTTGATGACCGCACTGCTGCTGCTGTTTGTGGTGGTGTGGTCCGATCCGTTTGTGCGGATCTTCCCGCCCGCGATTGAAGGTCGCGACCTCAATCCGATGCTGCAACATCTCGGGTTAATTCTTCATCCGCCACTGCTCTACCTGGGTTATGGCGGTCTGATGGTGGCGGCTGGGGTGGCGTTAGCCTCACTGCTGCACGGCGGCTTTAGCGCGGCAACGGCCTGGGTGTGCTGGCGCTGGGCGCTGCCCGGCTGGTGCGCCCTGACGCTTGGTATCATTCTCGGCTCCTGGTGGGCGTATTGCGAGCTGGGCTGGGGAGGCTGGTGGTTCTGGGATCCGGTGGAAAACGCCTCTTTATTACCCTGGCTTTCCGCCAGCGCGCTGCTGCACAGCCTGTATGCCTCGCGCCAGCGCGGGATTTTCCGGCACTGGTCGCTGCTGCTGGCGATTATCACGCTGATCCTCTCTCTGCTTGGCACGCTGATTGTTCGTTCCGGCATTCTGGTCTCAGTGCACGCTTTTGCGCTGGATAATGTACGTGCCGTTCCGCTGTTTGCGCTCTTTGCTGTGCTGAGTCTGGCTTCGCTTGGTCTGTACGGCTGGCGGGCGCGGGACGGCCATCAGGCCGCACGTTTCGGCGGCTGGTCGCGCGAGATGATGATTCTGGCGGCGCTGCTGCTGTTTAGTGCAGTCCTGTTGATTGTATTGACTGGCACGCTCTACCCGATGATTTATGGTCTGCTGGGCTGGGGGCGGATTTCCGTCGGTGCTCCCTATTTTAATCGTGCGACGCTGCCGTTTGCGCTGTTAATGCTGGTGGTGATGGGGATTGCGGCGGGTGGCTTCTGGAAACGTTCGCCGGATGTTTCTCTGCGCCGTCGGGTGTGGCCTTTTGCTATCGGGCTGCTGGTTATTGCACTGTGTTGGTCGCCTGGTGTGGCAGAGGCGCTGGCCTGTGGGCTGGTGGCGGCGGTGATGCTGCGTCTCTGGTTCCAGCCGCTCGATGCTCTGCGCCGCCAGCTCCCGGCGCTGCTGGCGCACACCGGCGTGCTGATCGTTGCGATGGGGATCATCTTCTCCAGCGGCAGTCGACAGGAGATAAGCCTCAACCTGAGTCCGGGGCAGCAGGTCGAACTGGCAGGCTATACCTTCCGTTTTGAGCGTCTCGATCTCCAGGCTAAAGGGAACTACACCACCGAGAAGGCGCTGATTACGCTGTGGCAGGATGATAAGAGGATCGGCAGCCTGCATCCTGAAAGACGTTTCTACGCGGCGCGTCGTCAGCAAATGATGGAACCGGGGATCCGCTGGAACCTGCTCCACGACTGGTATGCGGTGATGGGTGAAAAAACCGGACAGGATCGCTATGCCATCCGCCTGTATGTACAGACCGGCGTGCGCTGGATCTGGGGCGGCGGGCTGCTGATGGTCTTTGGCGCATTGCTGAGCGCCTGGCGAGGGAGGAGACGCGATGCGTAATGTTTCTGAATTGCTGCCTGATGGTAATGCACTTCGCAGGCCGGGTAAGGGGTTGATGCCGTCATCCGGCAAATTTATGTTGTTACTGGCGTTTCTGATCTGTCTGCCTTTTGCCAGCCATGCCCAGGTTGTGGATACCTGGGCCTTTGAAAGTCCGCAACAGCAGGAAAAAGCGCTGTTTATCGCCAGCCAGCTGCGCTGCCCGCAGTGCCAGAATCAAAACTTGCTGGAATCGAACGCGCCGGTAGCCGTCAGTATGCGCCATCAGGTCTATTCGATGGTGGCTGAGGGAAAAGATGAAGCGGAAATCACCGCCTGGATGACCGACCGTTATGGTGATTTTGTCCGCTATAACCCGCCGTTGACCGGACAAACGCTGTTGCTGTGGGGACTGCCGTGCCTGCTGCTGTTGCTGGTGGGCATCGTGCTCTGGCGGGTTAACCGACGTCAGCGCACAGAGGAGAGCTCTCAATGAGCCTGCATCAGATAAGCGTACAGCTACTGCGTCACAGCCAGCGTCAGTCGCAGGCTACTCCCGAAGCGGAACATTTGCTGCGTGAATTACAACGCGACCTGGCGCAACCGGAGGTGGCAGGCGTATCCTTACGTCCGCTGCCGCGAAAGAGGCTGTTGCTGGCGGCATTTGCCCTGCTGATGGTTTGTGTTGGTGGTTATCTGCTAACCCCCAAATGGCAGGCGGTGCGTAGCGAACAGCGACGTCTGGCCGATCCGCTGCATGATTTTGCCGAACAGCAGACGCCCGAAGCGCAACTCCTTGCGCTGCAAAGCAAAATTCGAGCTAACCCGCAGGACAGCGAGCAGTGGGCGCTGCTTGGCGAATATTACCTCTGGCGTAACGCCTATGATAATTCGCTGCTGGCGTATCGTCAGGCGCTACGTTTACGCGGTGAAAACGCTGAACTCTGTTCAGCGCTGGCAACGGTGATGTACTACCAGGCCGGACAGCACATGACGCCGCCAGCCCGCGAGATGATTGATAAGGCGCTGGCGCTGGATGCCACGGAGGTCACCGCGCTGATGCTGCTGGCTTCTGATGCGTTTATGCAGGCTGACTACGCCCAGGCGGTATTACAGTGGCAAAAAGTTCTGGATTTGAACTCGCCGAGGGTCAATCGCGCGCAATTAATTGACTCCATCAATATGGCGAAGTTGTTGCAGAATCGGCAGTAATAATTTTGTTTTATTGTCATTTATGCCGTTTTTACTGTTTAAAAAAAAAGCAAATGAACAATAAAGGCAAAATAATTCCAGACGGATATTATTCAAAATTGTTAATGTAAAAATCTTTTCATAACAAATAGTTATTCATGATGATCGCTATAAACCCGCGTTATTATGCATTAAATCAGCGAAAAGCCCTGTTCTTAAAGGGTTGCGCAAGACACCATGCAAATGGTACAGATTATGCGCGTTAAAAAACTCTAAAACGAACGCAACACAATTCATACCCTTTCAGTATGTAACCACTCTTACGTATGTGTATATCGAGTGGTGTTCCATTGAGGAAGTCTGTTTTTATGAAAAATCTAAAAATCAGCCTCGCATGGCAGATCCTGCTGGCGATGGTGCTGGGCATTCTGCTGGGAAGCTACCTGCATTATCACAGTGACAGCCGCGAGTGGCTGGTGATGAATCTGCTTTCGCCGGCAGGCGATATCTTTATCCATCTGATCAAAATGATTGTTGTCCCGATTGTTATCTCCACGCTGATCGTCGGTATTGCCGGGGTGGGGGATGCGAAGCAGCTGGGGCGAATCGGTGCCAAAACCATTCTCTATTTCGAAGTGATCACGACCGTCGCCATTATCCTGGGCATTACGCTGGCGAACGTGTTTCAACCGGGTTCCGGGATTGATATGTCGCAGCTGGCGACCGTGGATATTTCGAAATACCAGAACACAACGGCGGAAGTGCAAAGCCATGCGCATGGCCTGATGGGCACAATTCTGTCGCTGGTTCCGACCAACGTTGTTGCGTCGATGGCGAAAGGCGACATGCTGCCGATCATTTTCTTCTCGGTATTGTTCGGTCTGGGGCTTTCATCTTTGCCTGTGAGCCACCGCGAGCCGCTGGTTACCGTGTTCCGTTCTGTCTCCGAAACCATGTTTAAAGTGACGCACATGGTGATGCGCTACGCGCCGGTAGGGGTTTTCGCACTGATTGCGGTTACCGTGGCCAACTTCGGTTTTGCCTCGCTGTGGCCGCTGGCGAAGCTGGTGCTGTTGGTTCACTTCGCGATCCTGTTCTTCGCGCTGGTGGTGCTGGGCATTGTGGCGCGCATCTGTGGCCTGAGTATCTGGATCCTGATCCGTATCCTGAAAGACGAGCTGATTCTGGCGTATTCGACCGCCAGCTCTGAAAGTGTGCTGCCGCGTATTATCGAGAAGATGGAAGCCTACGGAGCACCGGCTTCTATCACCAGCTTCGTGGTACCGACCGGTTACTCTTTTAACCTCGATGGCTCCACGCTGTATCAGAGTATTGCGGCCATCTTTATCGCACAGCTGTATGGCATCGACCTGTCGCTATGGCAGGAAATCGTACTGGTGCTGACGCTGATGGTCACCTCAAAAGGGATTGCCGGCGTGCCTGGCGTCTCCTTTGTCGTGCTGCTGGCAACCCTTGGCAGCGTCGGGATCCCGCTGGAAGGTCTGGCGTTTATCGCCGGTGTCGACCGTATCCTCGACATGGCGCGTACTGCGCTGAACGTGGTGGGAAATGCGCTGGCGGTGCTGGTTATCGCCAAGTGGGAACACAAGTTTGACCGCAAGAAAGCGCTGGCCTATGAGCGCGAAGTCCTGGGTAAATTTGACAAGACCGCCCAGTAATTGTTGATGCCGGATTCGGTGTTTACACCGTCATCCGGCAATCAACATCAGCCATTGGTCTAATGCGGGTTACCTGGATTGATTAGCCGCAAAGCCCTGTGTGACGCAGACTCAATATGCCGGATTCGGTTAATTATTCCGTTCACGTCATGTATTACGCCTTTCTGACATTCCTGCTCCTGTGAACGGGTTAAGTGCACGGCGAGCCTCCCTTGCCCGTTCACGGGAATGAGGGTTTCAGAGAAACAATGAAGATACGGTGAACGGAACCCTTTGCCATTGTTAAAAACTCTCCGTTAACGCTTAAACGGTTGGCATCAGCCATTGGTCAGCTTTTCAAATTCTTCGCAGCCGGTATCGAACCCTTCAATACAGCTCAGATTCAACCAGTGCAGCGCCTTCTGTTTGTTCTTCTCAATAAAACCCTGCTCCCCGTTCAGGAACATCATGCCCGCCCAGAACTCTGAATAACCGGTACGGGAGATAGCGGAGCTACGTTTGAAATACCAGGTCGCTTTATCATCATCAGCCGGGATCCCGACGCCGTTGGCGTAAATCAGCCCGAGCAGCATCTGGGCGTCTACGGCAGAATCATTTTCCAGATTCTCCGAGGCGTTTTGTAAAAGCGTGATGGCTTGTAGATAGTCTGGTTTACCGGCCTGTGTGTTTACCAGAATTCGTGCCAGGGTAATTTCGCCCGCCTTACTGCCCGCTTTGGCGGCTTTTTCCGCCAGGGTTTTGGCTTGTGGGTAATCCAGACTCACCGGGTTCGTAATTTTGATTTGCGCCAGCAGCGCGCAGGCGTCGGCATCACCGCTGTCTGCGGCTTTTTGCGCCCAATACTCAGCTTTACTCAAATTGCCGGAGCTAAACCAGGTATCGGCAAGAAAATACTGTGCGCGTCGGTCACCTGCCTCTGCTGCCTGTAGATACTGGCTCCCCGGCTCAGTATCACTGGCATGGGCAAAGAATGTCATAAAGAACATCAATGCAATTAATTGTTTCATTTTGAGTTTTATTTAGGGTACGGAATTGACAGTATAAAGAGATCGAATGGATAAAAAAACAGCCTCCGGGTGGAGGCTG
This sequence comes from Citrobacter amalonaticus, assembly GCF_002918555.1. Taxonomy (GTDB): domain Bacteria; phylum Pseudomonadota; class Gammaproteobacteria; order Enterobacterales; family Enterobacteriaceae; genus Citrobacter_C; species Citrobacter_C amalonaticus_A. The sequence goes on along the minus strand of NZ_PQMB01000003.1, from coordinate 945,943 downwards.
TTGCAGGACGGAAATGAAAGCAGATCACCCCATTGCGGTTTCGCGCAGGCGGGTTTTCAGCTTGTTGTACTCATCAATCACATACTGTTCGGCGGCCCGCTGATCGGCAATCGGCTCGACGCGCACGGCGCAGTACTTGTACTCTGGCGTTTTGGTAATCGGGCTTAAGTTCTCGGTCACCAGTTCGTTACAGGCGCCAATCCACCACTGGTAGGTCATATAAATCGCCCCTTTGTTCGGACGTTCGCTGACCTGCGCACGGGTGATGATTTTGCCTTTACGCGAGTTAACCCATATCAGCGCCTCATCTTCAATGCCCAGACGCGCGGCGTCGGCGGTGTTGATTTGCGCATAGCCTGGCTCATCCGCCAGTGCCGCCAGCGCTGCACAGTTACCGGTCATCGAGCGACAGGAGTAGTGGCCGACTTCACGCACCGTAGACAGTACCATAGGGTACTCTTCGGTGAGTTTGTCGATCGGCGCGACCCAGTCGCAGGTGAAGAACTGCGCGAGGCCGTTCGGGGTATCGAACTTCTCTTTAAAGAGGTACGAAGTCCCCTGATCGGCATCCGACGTATCGCGGCAAGGCCACTGGATGTAGCCCAGTTCGCCCATCTTCTCGTAAGTCGCACCGTAGAAATCCGGGCACAGATGACGCAGCTCATCCCAAATTTCCTGGGTGTTGTTGTAGTGCATCGGATAGCCCATACGGGTGGCGATTTCACTGATGATCTGCCAGTCCGTTTTCAGATCCCACTTCGGCTCAACGGCTTTAAAGAAGCGCTGGAAGCCACGGTCAGCGGCGGTAAAGACCCCTTCATGTTCACCCCACGACGTTGACGGTAAGATAACATCCGCCGCCGACGCGGTTTTGGTCATAAAGATGTCCTGCACGATGACCAGCTCCAGATCCTCAAAGCCTTTGCGCACAGCGGAAAGCTCCGCATCGGTTTGCAGCGGATCTTCACCCATGATGTATGCCGCACGAACCTCGCCATGCGCCGCACGGTGCGGCAGTTCGCTGATGCGATAGCCGGTATGCGCAGGCAGACTTTCCACGCCCCAGGCTTTGGCGAATTTCTCGCGGTTAGCCGGATCTTTCACATATTGATAGCCCGGATAAGTATCCGGCAGCGCGCCCATGTCACACGCGCCCTGAACGTTGTTCTGACCACGAACCGGGTTAACGCCCACGCTCGGCTTGCCAAGATTGCCGGTCAGCATCGCGAGGCTGGTCAGTGAGCGTACGGTTTCGACGCCCTGATAGAACTGGGTTACGCCCATACCCCACAGGATCGCCGCGCTTTTCGCCCCTGCGTACATCCGTGCAGCCTGGCGAATGTCGTGCGCGCTTACGCCGGTTATCTCTTCTACAGACTCCGGCGTATAGCCTTCGACAATCTTACGGTACTCTTCAAAGCCTTCTGTCCGGGAGGCGACAAACGCCTGGTCGTACAGATTTTCTTCAATAATGACATGGCCAAACGCATTCAACAGCGCGATATTCGAGCCGTTTTTCAACGCGATGTGCATGTCGGCAATGCGCGCGGTTTCAATTTTGCGCGGATCGCAGACGATAATTTTCGCCCCGTTACGTTTAGCGTTGATCACGTGATTCGCCACGATGGGGTGCGAATCCGCCGGGTTGTACCCGAAAATAAACACTAAATCGGTGTTATCAATTTCGTTAATCGCATTACTCATTGCGCCGTTACCGACCGACTGGTGCAGACCTGCAACCGATGGGCCGTGTCAGACGCGAGCGCAGCAGTCAACGTTATTGGTACCAATAACGGCGCGCGCAAATTTTTGCATTACATAGTTGGTTTCATTCCCGGTACCGCGAGAAGATCCGGTGGTCTGGATGGCGTCCGGACCGTACTTCTCTTTGATAGCACTCAGGCGATCGGCGACGTAATTCAGCGCTTCATCCCAGGAAACGGATTCCAGTTTGCCGCCACGCTGGCGACGGATCATGGGGGTTTTCAGGCGAGGGGTCAGGATCTGGGTATCGTTAATAAAATCCCAGCCATAGTAGCCCTTCAGACACAGAGTACCCTGATTGGTTTTCCCCTGCGCCGCCTCTGCCCGGACGATTTTGCCGTTATCGACCACCAGGTTGATTTTGCAACCTGATGCGCAATACGGGCAAACCGTGATGACTTTTTTCATCGGTCTCGCTCCAGTTAATCAAATCGCGCATACGCGCTGTCACTCTTAGTATGCATCTTTTATGCCATGTTTTTATTGTGGGCTTACCCTGATATTACGGGCGATTTTTGGTCAAAACTCTGACGAAAAACAGGCTGTCGTCATATTTGACGTGACGAATACATAAAGCGTGACAGAGGGCAGGTGCGAAAGATAAACAGGGCAGAGCCCTGCATAAAGAGGCGATTGAAGCGTTACGCAAAACGAGAGCGTGCAAGCTGAGCCGCGCCCTGAGCGCCATTAAACGCGGAGGACGAGGCGGGAATAAAACGCACGGCCTCATACGGTAGCGGACGGCGCAGGTATTGCTGAGTCATCGCAATCAGCGTTTCGCGTGGGAAGGCAGGCATATCCATCACGCCGCCGCCCAGGATCACGGCGTCGGGATCGAACAGGTTGATGCTGGTGGCAATTGCCCGGGCGGCGCTTTCCAGCAGCTCCTGGACGAAAAGTGCCTCGCTCGCATGGACAAACAGTTCTCCCAGCGCAAAATCACGAGGCTGTTGCTCATACCAGCGTTTTAACGCCAGCCCGGAACAGACCGTTTCCAGACAGCCCGGATTGCCGCATGCGCAACGCTGTGTCATGTCACCCTGCGGGATGTGTCCCAGTTCACCGGCTACGCCGTGCGCACCTGTCCAGGGAGCGCCATTCATCCACACCGCAAAGCCCATACCGGTGCCGAGATAGGCGGCCAGTACCTGCTGCTGCGTGAGACCGTTTTCCATCACGTCAAACGACAGTTGCAGGTTCACGTCGCGCGAGAACTCTACCGGGCAGCCCAGTGCCTCTTCCAGCCTGGCGGCGAGCCCCTCCAGATCCTGCGGCGTTAATGGCAGGTTGGGGGTAGAAATAATGGTACGTTTGTCTTTACCGACCAGTGCAGGAAAACCCATCACCAGGCCGCCGCAGCGCACTTCAAGGTTTTTCAGCTGTTCGTCGATCATCCTGGTGATACCTGCGACCAGGCCGGAGGCGATCGCTTCTGCGGTGCGCTTTTTCTCACAGTGCAGGGTTTCGCCCGCAGTTGTCTGCAGGCAAAAACGGATATGCGTTGCTCCCATATCCACACCCGCCACGACGTTACGCTGTTTTTGCATGAGGCTGTACCTCGTTTTTCGCCGTCAGGATCTGTGCCGCCATCACCTTCCACGCATCGTCGATATTCTCCGCATGGTTAAACAGCCCGGAGGTGCCGACGATAAAGACATCCGCCCCCGCCGCCATCATTTTTTTGTAAGTGGTCTGATTGCATGAGCCATCCACTTCGATCTCATACTGTAGCCCTTCACATTCGCGCCACGCCTTCAGTTCGGCAATCTTATCCAGCATCTCCGGAATGAACGGCTGACCGGCAAAGCCGGGATCGACGGTCATGACGGTAATTTTATCGGCTTTGTGGATATAGTATTTCATCGTTTCCACCGGCGTTTCCGGGTTGAGGATCAGCCCCACCTTCATGTTGTGACCGCGGATTTCCTCAATCAGGCGGAATGCCTGGCCGTTGATGGTTTCCGGATGTAGCGTAATGAAATCCGCGCCAGCGCGGGCCAGTTGACCAATGTAATCCTGGGGACGGGTCACCATCAGATGGCAATCAAGCGGTTTACTCGCCAGTTTCTTGACCTGGCTGACAAAAAAGGGTGACAGCGTCAGGTTCGGCACAAAGTGGCCGTCCATAATGTCGATGTGAAAGTAATCTGCATGGCGGTCGATAAATTCGATCTGTTCTTTAAACTTCAGCAGATCCATACACATTAATGAGGGAGATATTTTCATGTTCAGTTCCTTACTTACTGATAAGTCGGTCAAGAGCGACAGCCGCGATAATTAATCCGCCCATCACCACCAGCTGGTAGTAGGTTTGTACCTGCAGAATATTCAGGCCGTTATTGATGGTGCCGATAATCAGGCCGCCAATCACCACCGAGAAGATGCGTCCCTTGCCGCCAAAGAAGCTGGTGCCGCCAATGATGGCGCTGGCGATGGCGTAGGTTTCAAAGCCCATTCCGGCAAGCGGCTCTGCGGCGCCGAGTCGCGCGGTGGAAACCACGCCTGCCAGCCCCGCGCAGATGCCGGAGATGATAAACACCACCAGGATGTGAAACTTCACGTCAATCCCGGAATAGAACGCCGAGTTTTTGTTGCCGCCCAACGCGTAGATGTTGCGCCCAAGCCGCATACGGGTAGTGAGAAACCAGAGGATGATCGCCACAATCAGCGAGAAGATGACGGGGACCGGTATGCCTGCCACGCTGGCGGCGAAGAAGTTCACGAAGTCGAATGAGAACCCGTACACCGAGTTGGCGTCAGAAATCACCAGCGTGATCCCGCGGAAAATCGCATTAGTGCCCAGGGTGATAATAAACGGGTGCAGGCCGGTCCAGTTCACCAGACAGCCGTTAATTGCCCCCAATGCGCCGCCGACCAGCACGCCGCCGATCAGCGCCGCAAGGAATGGATCGACGCCTGCCAGCATCAGCTTTGCGGTCACCATGCCGGAAAGCGCCAGAATCGCTCCGACGGAGAGGTCAATACCGGCGACCAGAATGGCGAAAAATTCCCCCATGCCGATCAGCACCGTCACGGAGCTTTGAACAAAAATCTGGGTGATGTTGTTGGTCGTCAGAAAATATTCTGACGACAGCGAGCCGAAGATGGCGACGATGATCGCCAGGATAAAGAAGGTGCCATATTTATCCCAGAACAGAGCAAAGTTGAACGGCTTCTTCTCGTTCGCTTCGCCTTTTACTCTTGTGGTAAAGCCCATGCCATAATCTCCTCTTCGCTCATGTCATCGCGATTGGTCAGGATTTGCGTCAGTCGTCCTTCGCAGAACACGGCGATGCGGTCGCAGACGGCGATAATTTCAGGAAGCTCAGATGACACCATCAGGATGACTTTTTCGTCGTCCGCCAGCTGGCGCATCACTTTATAGATTTCGGCTTTTGCGCCGACGTCGATACCGCGGGTAGGCTCATCGAAAATAATGACCTCCGGGTGACAGCACAGCCATTTGGAGATCAGCACCTTCTGCTGATTTCCACCGGAAAGTTCGGTGATGTTCTGGTTAACCGAGTGGCACTTCAGCGCCAGCAGCTCGCGCTGGGCTTCGGCGGTTCGCTGCTCGTCACCTTCATGGAACAGGCCCATCGCCCCCTTATAGCCGCCGTTCTTCAGGCTGCGGCTGATGGCCATATTCTGCTGGATCGAAAAGTTGGGGAAAAAGCCGTTATCCCGGCGGCTTTCGGTGATGTAGGCCATCCCTTTTTTCACTGCGTCCAGCGGTGAGCGAGGGGAGATGGTTTTACCGTTCAGGCGGATCTCACCGCCAGCACGTTTATCGACCCCAAACAGACAATCCATCAGCTCCGTGCGCCCGGAACCGACCAGCCCGGCGAAGCCTAAAATTTCTCCCCGACTAACGCTAAAGGAGATGTCGCGGACCTTTTTCCTGTCATGGCTGGTGACGTTTTTCACCTCAAATACCGTATCGCGTTCGATATTGCCGGTGCTCTCTTTCATGGCGTTAAAGCGGCTTTGCAGCTCGCGGCCAACCATCAGACGGACGATATCGTCGTTTGACACATCGCTCACCATGCCGCTGCAAACGCTGCTCCCGTCTTTCATCACCGTATAGCGATCGCAGATGCGGCGAATTTCCGCCAGCTTATGCGAGATGTAGACAATGGCAGTGCCCTCTTTGCGCAGCTGATTCATAATCAGAAACAGATAGTCCACCTCTTTATTCGTGAGTGAAGAGGTGGGCTCATCCATAATGATCGCTTTGGCATCGAGCATTAAGGTTTTGGCAATTTCCAGCATCTGCTTATGGCTGATGGATAAATTCGCCACTTTTTCGTCTAAATCGACTTTTAAGCCTACGCGCAGCAGCATCATGGCGCCCCGTACGCGCATTTCTCGCCAGTCGATAATATTGACGCCACAGACTTTTTTCGTCAGATGGCGACCAATATATAAATTCTCCAGCACCGTTAATTCATCAATCACGCTGAGTTCCTGATAAATAATCCCGATGCCGAGCTGTGCCGCTAATTTATGGTCCAGCTTGTCATACGTCACATTATTGATAGTAATGGTGCCTTTGGTCGGTTCATGTATTCCCGACAAAACTTTCATCAGCGTTGATTTACCGGCACCATTCTCGCCTAATAACGCATGTATTTCGTAAGGGTGAACCGTTAAATCAACCGATTTTAATGCGTGAACCGGACCAAAGGATTTGCCGATCCCCGCCATCGATATATATGGCGTGACCATAAATAACCTCTTTTATTCCCGTCATACTTCAGGTTGCAGGTGCGTTGGCTTTGTTACCTGGCCCATCCCTGGGCCTCGCCCCTGCGGGGCCAGCGCAAGCGCTGTTCAAAACGATTACGCGTTTTGTCCCGCCACTCGAATGATTTAGAGCTTACAGACTTATTTAGTGACCAGGATTGAATCGACTAACGTAAATCCGGGCGCTTTATCCAGCGGGATGACCTTGCCAGATTTTGCGGCGTCAACCATCAGCTTAAGCCCTGTCGCGCCGATATCCGCAGGGTTCTGGGCAATCGTTGCCGTCATCTGTCCGCTCTCCACCATCTTGCGGGCTTCCGGAATGCCGTCGGTCCCTACGACCAGTATTTTTCCTGTTTGGCCGGCATTCGCCACGGCCTGAGCAACGCCCATGGCCATGGTGTCATTCGCGCAATAAATCGCTTTGATATTCGGATTACGCTGTAGCACGTTGGTGGCGACATCCAGGGCTTTTATGCGGTCCCAGTCTGCCGGTTGGCTGGCAACCAGTTTGATCTGACTGACTTTTTTGAAGGCTTCGGTTGCGCCGTTACGACGCGCCTCGCCGGATGCGTTACCGGCTTTGCCCTCGATAATCGCCACTTCACCGCCTTGTGCGCCCAATTTATCAATAATGAATGCTGCACCTTTTGCCCCTACGGCGACGTTATCGGTAGTGACAAAACCTTCAACATTCCCTCCTGCTTTTTTCAGGTTATCCATATCGATTTTTTCATCGAGATTGACCAGGTAAATGCCTTTCTTCCACGCGCGGGCAACGGGCATCACCAGGTTCACCGAGGACAATGGCGCAAAGGCGATCCCTTTGTAATTCTTGTTACTCAGATCTTCGAAGAGCTGTAGCTGAGACTGAAAATCACCTTCCGAAGGCGATGCAAAAATATCGACGCTGACGCCCAGCGTTTTTGCCTCATCTTCAATACCTTTTTTCATATCCACCCAGAAAGGATTGGATAATGTTTTTAATACGACGGCATATTCGGCGGCGGCAAAAGCATGGGTTGATAACATTAAGCCCATGAGCGCGCCACTGAAGTATTTCAGATATTTGTTCATAGCAATATTCTCAGTATATATACTCGTCATACTTCAAGTTGCAGGTGCGTTGGCTTTGTTACTCGGCCCTTCGGGGCCAGCGCAAGCGCTGTTCAAAACGACTACGCGTTTTGTCCCGCAACTCGAATTATTTAGAGTACAGGGTATTGCTCCTCTGAAAGGAGCTAATAATTAATGCTCTAAATAATTCAGGTCACAGAAAGGTGGCAGGTGAGTAAGTCCCCGGTACTCTTTGACTGGGGCGAACAAACATAGCCAACGCCTCTGTGACTTGAAGTATGACGAGCATCTTATTTCAGCGCGCCTGGTGAAAAGTAATCAACAATTGCGCCAGTTTTTTGCATATTAATATTAGCCTGTTCAATATTAAGCTGGGCGACGGAAACAAAAAAAGCATCCAGCAGCGTGAGCTGTAATATACGCGCTGAGGCGTTGCGCCCTAATAACGGTGTTTCTGGTGCTGGTGAGCAAATAATATAGTCGGCCAGTTTGGCAATGGGTGAATGGTAACTGTGAGTGATGCAGATAATTTTTGCACCATTCTTTTTTGCCAGTTCGACAGCGGACTTCACATCACTCGTACGCCCGGAATGGGTCACCACCAGTACCACATCCCCCTCTTTTAAGAGCGATGCAGACATCATCATGATGTGCGCATCCGGGTAGGTCTGACAGCGTACGCCGATGCGTAAAAACTTGTGCTGCACGTCTGCGCAGATAGCGTTCGACCCGCCAGCGCCGTACAGATCGCGCTGCTTTGCCTGAAAGAAAAAGCGAGCGGCCCGGTGGATCTCATCGACATTCACGATCGACTGCCCTTCCATAATGGTGCGTAAAGTAATGTTAAATACTTTATTCACCACGTCCTGCGGCGCTTCATCAAAGGCCAGTTCGGCTGGCAACACCTGCTCAGACTGAGAAAAATAGTCTTCCAGGGCGCTGCGCAAGTTGCGAAATCCGCTGAACCCCAGCAGCTTCGATACTTTGACAATCATGGCTTCAGACACCGCCAGCGCCTCCGCCACATCTTTAATGGCGGGCGCGCTGCTGAGGTGACCCGGCTTGAGTAACCATTCCACGATCCGGCTTTCGTTCTCTGTCATCCCTTCCTGCTTCATGCGCAGGTAAGGCGCAAGCCCGATACCGTTTGGAAGCCCTGAATCAAACTCTGACTGACTCATTACGTTCTCTTGTCCTTGAATTGAAGACGTCACTATATCACCACACCAGGAACAGAAAAGATGCTGATGACTTCACAAAATATTTAAATTTATAAAGTTTTTGTTTTTGTGAATTTTTCAGAATGTCACAAAGGACGATAATGTGTATAAATTGATTAAACTCAGTTGGTTAAAGTTATCTGCATGCTTTGTCAAAGCCTGCCAGGGCGAATGCGTAGCGCGTTTAATGCTGTTGAACTACGGGATGTAAGCGTGTAGAACAGGTGGTGACGGTGAATTTTGCCGATTAATTGTTCTTTTTAACGCATTTTAATCACAAATGTTTTTTATTCGTGAAGTTTGACGTAACGCAGGAACGAGAATGAAAAAGATTGCATTTGGCTGTGATCATGTCGGTTTTATCCTCAAACCGGATATTTTAGCTCACTTAGCCCGGCGTGGTATTTCAGTTATTGATAAAGGAACCTGGTCGCCGGAGCGCACCGATTATCCACACTATGCCAGCGAAGTGGCGCAGGCTGTTGCTGCGGGGGAGGCCGACGGGGGGATTCTGATATGCGGTACCGGTGTTGGGATTTCAATAACGGCGAATAAGTTTGCGGGGATCCGCGCCGTTGTCTGTAGCGAACCTTATTCGGCACAGCTTTCACGTCAGCACAACGATACCAACGTGCTGGCATTTGGTTCGCGGGTGGTTGGTCTGGAGCTGGCGAAAATGATCGTGGATGCGTGGCTCGATGCAGAATTTGAAGGAGGGCGTCATCAAAAACGCGTAGAGGTGATGATGACGATAGAACAGCGGAGGAATTGAGATTCATCCACTACTCGTCTGAACAGGCCGTCACTACTGTGGAGAGGGTTTCTTTCTGAGGCTGGCACTATGAAACGCTACTCCACGCTCTTTTTATACAGTCTGTTGTCGCTGACGACGTTCCGGCGTATGCCGATATTATCGATGACGCGGTCGGCAATATTCAGCAGGCGATTAATGACGCCTGGAAACCTGACAACGGGCGGGAATATGACGATTCTCGCGATGAGAGCTGGCAGCGGGAGATGAGCGACGATCGTCGCCGACAGTATGACGACAGGCGGCGTCAGTTTGAAGACCGACGACGACAGCTGGACGATCGTCAGCGCCAGCTCGATCAGGAACGGCGTCAGCTGGAGGATGAAGAGCGCAGAATGGAAGAGGATTACGATCGTTAACCGCCTGTCCCTGGTTTTGCTGGCACGATCTCTTCGGGCAGCACGATCCGTGTGGGATCCATATTTGCATCAGTGAAGCGGCGGTGAAGTGGGCTACGCCACCCTGACTTCCATCCCGTCATACCCGGCTTCAATCCCCTCCGGCAGCGGGTTATCCATCATCCAGACGTCGAACTGATGGCTGATATGGGTCAGGATCACCCGCGGGGAGCGAATCACTGCGTTGAGTGCGATGACGCTGTTTAAGTCGCAATGATTACGCGGCGGCTCGTCACGCGGGGCGTGGCTACAATCAATGATTGTCGCCTGTGGCTGATTGTTGAGGAGGAACTTTAGCGTTTTGTCAGGCAGTCCGGCGGTGTCTGAGAGCCAGGCCACGCGACTATGCGCCGTTTCTAACAGGTAACCAAACGTCAGCTTTGAGTGGTTCAGCGGCAGGGGGGTGACCTGTAATCCCTGTAAATCAAAAGCCACGAACGGCTCAACGGTATGGCTGAAATCCAGAATACCGGGGTGCTTAAACAGATCGTCACAACCCTGTTCATCCGGCGGGCCGTACACCGGGATCGCCGCCCCCACGCCCCAGCGCAGTGGAAACAGCCCCTGAACGTGATCCATATGATAATGGGTGAGCAGAAACTGCCGGAACGATCCGGCGGCCCAGCGATCGGTAAGATCGTGCAGGCCCGCATCCAGCAGTGTTATTGCGTTGTTGAATTCGATCGCCCCGCTGCACGGGCGGCGTCGATACCGCTCCTGCTGGCGCGCCCTGCGGCAGGCGATGCAGTCGCAGCCAAAAACCGGTACCTGCTGGGCGCCGCCCGTACCAGTCAGCGTGATAGTCAAACTCATAGCAACTCCCCGGACGAATTCGGATCGGGCAATATCATACGGCGTCTATGCCGGATGGCGGCAAAAACGCCTTATCCGGCCTGGATTGGTAACCGTTCGCAGGGCTGATAAAACGCATCAGCATCGCTCTCAGGCATGGCAGAGTCTGCACGCCCTATCAGTGTTAAAAGAGTATCAACAGACTGGCACAAACTCCCGTCGTTATTCAGCGTGTGGCAGTCAAACGGCGCATAGCGGGCCGCGCGTTCGAGACGGGCGGCGATGTCTGTTTCGCTCTCGCGCCCGCGTTTCTCCAGGCGCTGGCGCAGAATGGCAGGGGAAACCTGTAGACAGATCGGTAACAGTGCCGTGCCATAGCGTGCCCGCGCCTGAGGGAGATGCGCGCGTGAACCGTTGACCACCACGTCAAAACCGGCGTGCAGCCAGAGGTCAATTTCCACGCCCACGCCGTAGTAAAAGCCGTTGGCATGCCAGCTGAGCGCCAGCAGGTTCTGTCCGGCACGGGTAAAAAATTCCTGCTCGCTGAGGGCGATGTGGTTTTCATTCCCGGCGTTGGCCGCACGGGTGATGTAACGGTGCGCAATCAGCAGGTGCGTTTGATCCCGCTCGCGGAGCGCCGTGAGCAAACTGTCCTTACCGGAGCCGGAGGCTCCCATCAGCCAGATCAGCTTTCCCATAGTCAGAATACCCTTTTTCCCTGCCGCCAGACGTGGTCGATATGGATGTGATCGCCTTTGCGGTGCGCCAGCACCAGATCCGCGCGTTTACCTTCGGCGATGACGCCGCGATCGTCGAGATCCAGCGCCCTGGCTGGATTACCGGTCACCAGGCGAATGGCCTGCGGCAACGTAAAGCGGTTGCCATCGTCATCAGCCACGCGAAATGCCGCATCAAGCAGGCTGGCGGGGTAGTAATCAGAGGAGAGGATATCCAGTAGCCCCTGTTCTGCTAGCGAATGAGCCGCCACGTTGCCAGAGTGAGAGCCACCGCGCACGATGTTTGGCGCGCCCATCAGCACATTCATGCCGTGCTGGCGTGAGGCCTCTGCTGCTGCAAACGTGGTGGGAAATTCGGCGATCACGCTGCCAAGCTGGTGCGATTCCCGCACATGCTCATGAGTGGCGTCATCGTGGCTCGCCAGCGCAATATGCCGCTCCCGGCACATTTGTGCGATGGCGCTGCGATTTGGCTGCGACCAGCGAGCGGCAAGCTGAAGCTGTTCTTCTTCATACTGATTCATCTGCTCATTGGTGAGCGAATATTTGCCCTGATAGTACTCGCGGTATTTTTCGCGGCTGGCGAACTGACGCTGGCCTGGCGAGTGATCCATCAGCGAAACCAGCGTTACCGGTTCGCGACCAACCAGCTTTTCAAACAGCGGCAGGGTGGTGTGGTGCGGCAGCTCGCAGCGCAGATGCAGACGGTGCTCTGCCCGGTTCACCCCACGCTTTTGCGTCTCTTCTACGGCATTGATCATCTTCTCCAGATTTTCCAGACGATCGCCGCCGTCGCGTACATCGCCAATGGCCACGGCGTCCAGCACGGTGGTGATCCCGCTGGCGACCATCAGTGCGTCATGGCTGCTCATCGCCGAATGAGCAGGCCAGTCAACTTTTGGACGTGGGGTGAAAAACTTGTCGAGATTGTCGGTATGCAGCTCTATCAGCCCCGGCAGCAGCCAGCCGCCTTCGCCGTCCAGCGCCTCAGGAAGACGGCTCGGGCTGTCGGCAATGGCGCGGATTACCCCGTCTTCCATTTCCAGCGATCCCTGCACGACTTCATTTTCCAGTATCAGCTTTACATTGTTGATAATCATGGTGTTGTTCCCATCAGGTGCAGGCGATCTGCCACGCGGTCGCGCACGGTTTGATCGTGAAAAATACCGACAATCGCCGCGTCGCGGGCTTTCGCCTCTTCAATCAGCGCCACCACGGCAGCGCTGTTTTTGGCGTCCAGCGAGGCGGTTGGTTCGTCGAGCAGCAAAATCGGGTAGTCAACAATAAACCCGCGCGCGATATTGACGCGCTGCTGCTCGCCGCCAGAAAAGGTAGAAGGCGCGAGGTGCCATAAGCGCTCTGGCACGTTCAGGCGCGTGAGCAGATTCGCGGCTTTGGCGGCGCACGCTTCGCGCGGGACTCCCAGATCCAGCAGCGGCTGCATCACCACATCCAGCGTCGGGATCCGGGGGATAACGCGCAGAAACTGGCTTACCCAGCCGATAGTGGCGCGGCGAACTTCCCGCACTTTACGCGGCGGAGCCTGCACCAGATCCACCCACTCCTGCGCATGGCGGACATGGATATGGCCTTCATCCGGCAGATAGTTGGCGTATAAAGAACGCAACAGCGTTGATTTACCGCTGCCCGAGTGACCGTGCAGCACCACACATTCGCCTTTTTTTACCTCCAGGGAAGCGTTTTGTAACACAGCCAGGCGCACACCGTTTTGCTGGTGCAGGACAAAGGTTTTACTGACATTTTCTACGCGAATCATGTTGGCCTCTTAATCCTGATTGCCTGATGGCGGCTTCGCCTTATCCGGCCTACAAACTGTGCGAATCCGTAGGCCGGGTAAGCGTAGCGCCACCCGGCAAAATAATCGTTAATTCTGCAATACGGACGACACCAGCAACTGGGTATAGGGATGATGCGGATCGTCGAGCACGCGGTCGGTTAATCCACTTTCCACCACCTGCCCCTGCTTCATTACCAGCAGACGATCCGCCAGCAGACGCGCCACGCCCAAATCATGGGTGACAATCACCACCGCCAGATCCAGTTCCACCACCAGACCGCGCAACAGGTCCAGCAGTCTGGCCTGTACGGAAACGTCCAGTCCGCCGGTGGGTTCATCCATAAATACCAGTCTGGGATGGGTCACCAGATTGCGGGCAATCTGCAAACGCTGCTGCATTCCGCCGGAAAAGGTGGTCGGCAGATCGTCGATGCGCGAGGCCGGAATTTCCACTTCCTCCAGCCAGCGCCGGGCGGTGGCGCGGATTTCGCCATAGTGACGCGCGCCGGTGGCCATCAGGCGTTCGCCGATATTTCCACCAGCCGAAACCTGGCGGCGCAGGCCGTCCATCGGATGCTGATGTACCACGCCCCATTCGGTGCGCAGCAGGCGGCGGCGTTCGGCCTCGCTCATTCCGTACAGCGAACGGTTCTGATACTGAATATCGCCAGACTGCGGCATCAGGCGCGAGGAGAGCGATTTCAGCAGGGTGGTTTTGCCGGAACCGGACTCCCCGACAATGCCCAGCACTTCGCCAGGCCACAGGTCAAAAGAGACATCGCTGAAGCCTTTGCCCGGCGCGTAGAGATGGGTCAGGTGATTAACCGAAAGCAGCGGTTGCGTCATGGGTTGAGGGCCTCGCTCTGTTGGCGGCAGTAGTCGGTGTCGGAACAGACAAACATCCGTTTGCCTGTGTCATCAAGCACCACTTCGTCAAGATAGCTGTGCGTTGAACCGCAGATGGCGCAAGGTTCATCCCAGCTCTGCACGGTGAAAGGGTGATCGTCGAAATCGAGACTCTCCACGCGAGTAAAGGGCGGCACCGCGTAGATGCGTTTTTCGCGGCCCGCGCCAAACAGTTGCAGGGCCGGCATCATGTTCATCTTCGGGTTGTCGAATTTCGGGATGGGCGAGGGGTCCATCACATAACGGCCATTCACCTTTACCGGATAGGCGTAGGTGGTGGCGATATGGCCAAAGCGGGCGATATCTTCATACAGCTTCACCTGCATCACGCCGTACTCTTCCAGGGCGTGCATGGTGCGGGTTTCGGTTTCGCGTGGCTCAATGAAGCGCAGCGGTTCCGGGATCGGCACCTGGAAGATCAGGATCTGATCTTCCGTCAGCGGTGTTTCCGGGATCCGGTGACGGGTCTGGATCAGCGTGGCATCTTCCGTACGCTCGGTGGTGTTGACGCCGGTGATACGTCTGAAGAAGTTGCGGATCGACACCGCGTTGGTGGTGTCATCCGCACCCTGATCGATGACCTTCAGCACGTCCGGCTCGCCGATCACGCTGGCGGTGATCTGAATACCGCCGGTCCCCCAGCCGTAAGGCATCGGCATTTCGCGCCCGCCGAACGGCACCTGATAGCCGGGAATCGCCACCGCTTTCAATATCGCCCGGCGGATCATGCGTTTGGTCTGCTCATCAAGATAAGCAAAATTGTAGCCGGAGAGGTTAGTCGTCACGGGCAGCCTCCTGTTGCAGGCGTTTGAGCAGTTCCAGCTCGGCCTGGAAATCGACGTAATGGGGAAGTTTGAGGTGCGAAACAAAACCCGCCGCCTCGACGTTATCCGCATGCGCCAGCACAAACTCTTCGTCCTGCGCCGGTCCCGTGACCGTTTCATCGTATTCGGCTGCCTGTAGGGCGCGATCCATCAGCGCCATCGCCATCGCTTTGCGTTCGCTCATGCCGAACACCAGGCCGTAACCACGGGTAAAATGGGGGGCTTCGTTCTCTGGTGCGACAAAACCGTTGACCATTTCGCATTCGGTCATCAGCAGTTCGCCGACGTTCACCGCAAATCCCAGCTCTTCCGGTACCGTTTCCAGCGCCACATAGCCGCTGCGGATTTCGGCGGCGAACGGGTGGTTGCGTCCATAGCCGCGCTGGGTGGAGTAAGCCAGCGCCAGCAGGTAGCCTTCGTCGCCGCGCATCAGCTGTTGCAGACGTGAGGCGCGTGAGCAGGGGTAGACCGGTGGCGTGCGGGTAATATCATCCGGCTGAGCGCCGTTATCCTCTTCGCGCTTCGCCAGCCCCTGGTTTGCCAGCAGGGAAAATACGTGCGGGGCGGGCTCCGGCGTGCTCTCCGCGCGGCGCAGCGGCGGCGTTTCGCCATTAGCCAGCAGGGTAAAATCGAGCAGGCGATGGGTGTAGTCGTAGGTTGGCCCCAGCACCTGCCCGCCGGGAATATCCTTGTAGATGGCGGAAATGCGGCGTTCAAGGTGCATTTCTGCGCTATTGAGCGGCTCGCTCACCGCCAGTTTTGCCAGCGTGGTTCGGTAGGCGCGCAGCAGGAAGATGGCTTCGACGTTGTCGCCGCTGGCCTGTTTGAGCGCCAGCGCTGCCAGCTCCCGGTCGGCGATGCCGCCTTCGGTCATCACGCGGTCGACGGCGAGGTTCATCTGTTGTTCGATTTGCGCCACGCTCAGTTCAGCCATCGCGCTGTCGCCCCGACGTCGGTTCTCCTGCAGCGCGTGGGCGTTGGCAATCGCCTTCTCCCCCCCTTTGACGGCTACGTACATCAGCACACCTCCACGTGAGTGGTTCGTGGGATAGCCAGCAGCCGCTCGCCGCAGGTGAGGATGAGATCGACTCCCAGCGGGAAAGGATGCGGGCGCTCGGTGAGCGCGTGGATCAGGCACTCCGGCAACTGCGGGGCAATCATCCGCTCTTCGGCAATGCCTGCGCCGGTCAGACGCAGCATCCGCCCCCCGCTTAAGGCGACGACCTGCACAATCAGGGTGGCGCTGGTTTCCGGCGCGACGGCAGATCCCGCAGAGAGGACGTTAAGCTGCTCGCTGCTGATATGATCGTCAGCAACGGCAAATGCGGCCAGCTGCGGCTGCTCAACCAGCGGCGCGTTGGTGTGAAAGCGCAGATTCTGCCGGGCAATGTCATTGTTGACGGCAGGCGACAGCCAGACCGGGGTGTCACCGTCAACCAGCGTAAGCAGAACGCTGGTTGTGGCGAGGTTCAGCGGCTGCCAGCCGTGTTTGAGCTGATGCAGGGCAACGATGACCCCAGGTTCGCTCATTGCTTTCAGCAGGCGACGAAAGCTTTGCTGCGCGTCCTGGACGGGTAAGTTAAAGGCAGTCTGTAAGGTCATGCGTTATCTCCGCGTACCAGCGTGAAGAAGTCGACCCGGCTGGCGTTGACTTCGGCGCGGCGAGCGCTCATCAGC
Source organism: Citrobacter amalonaticus (assembly GCF_002918555.1). Classification (GTDB taxonomy): domain Bacteria; phylum Pseudomonadota; class Gammaproteobacteria; order Enterobacterales; family Enterobacteriaceae; genus Citrobacter_C; species Citrobacter_C amalonaticus_A. The sequence goes on along the minus strand of NZ_PQMB01000003.1, from coordinate 929,193 downwards.
GCGTCACGTTCGGCTTCCAGCGGGGTAATGAGGGTTTCCATTAAGTTCTGAAAATGCGTGTGTTCCTGGAGCAGTGCGTCAATGACGGCGCATTGCTCGGCGTGCTGTTTGTTGCGTCCCAGCAGGTAGCTGTAGCCCAGCGTGCCGCTTTTAAGGCGGACGACTGCGCGGGTGAGCGTGGTGTCGCCAGCAAAGAAGCGATTGCCGGTGCCGCCCATCCGTGCCTGAATCTGCATCAGCCCGGTTTCAGGTGCGCGAATCAGCGCATATTCCACAGACAGCTTTAGCGCCTGGAGTCGCCCGTTCAGGGCTTCGGCACTGCTATAAGCCAGCGCGCGCATCCAGCGCTGGCGGGTGGCGATATCGACGTGCATTCAGTCAGTGCTCCATAGTGAATTCGATCATGTCGGCGCGGGTCAGGCTTACGGAGTACTCCGTGGCCTGTTCATCGCCTGCCCGGTGGTTCAGGGTGCGCACGCAGAGCAGCGGCGCCATACTGGGGATTTCGAGGATCCTGCTCTCTTTGGCCTGTGCGCGGCGGGCGCTGATGCGTGTCTGCGTGCGTTGCAGCGTCAGACCGGAGCGTTCGCGCAGGAAGTCATGTAAAGAACCGCTGTGAAAGCCCTGTAACAGCGGCCAGAGACTCAGGTCGGAAAAATAGTGGTCTATCTGGCACAGGGCGATACCGTTCACCCGGCGCAGGGTGCGCAGGTGAATGACGTTTTCCCCCTCCGCTACGCTGAGCGCATCGGCAACGTGGCTGGATGCCGGACGCAGCACCGCCAGCAGTTTTTCGCTGGTGGGATGGCTCCCCTGATCCAGCAGGTTCTGACTGAAGCGTGCCTGGGCGTTGAGTGGGTAATCGAACGGTCGCATCAGCACCAGCACGCCGATGCCCTGTCGGCGCTGTACCCAACCGCGATCAACTAACTGGTCAATGGCGCGGCGCAGGGTATGGCGATTCACTTCATAACGCGCGGCAAGCTGATGTTCGGCCGGAAGGTAATCGCCGCAGCGGTAATGTTGACGAAGCTCCTGCTCAAGTCTCGCGGCAATCTCCTGATAACGCGTTGGATAGCTGGTGGGATGTGTAGACAAGTGCATAGCAATCAATGCCTCGCTAATCAGATAAAGTGCTTACGTAAACGCTGGGAGAGGAAGTCCAGCAGGCTGACGGTCACGATGATCAACACCATCAGCGCACAGGTTTGCGGGAACTGAAAACCGCGGATCGCCTCCCACAGCGTGACGCCGATACCGCCCGCACCCACCATTCCGACCACCGTGGCGGAGCGGACGTTGGACTCGAAACGGTACAGCGAGTAGGAGATGAGTAGCGGCATCACCTGCGGCAGTACGCCGTAGAGGATCTCCTCAATTTTGTTGGCGCCGGTGGCGCGAATCCCTTCAACCGGGCCGGGTTCGATGGCTTCTACCGCTTCAGACAGCAGCTTGGAGAGCACGCCGGTCGTGTGGATAAACAGCGCCATGACCCCGGCAAACGGACCGAGACCGACGGCCACAACGAACAGCATGGCGAAGACCATTTCGTTGATGGCGCGGCAGGCGTCCATCAGGCGGCGCATTGGCTGGTAAATCCACCACGGTACGAGGTTGTCGGCGCACAGCAGGCCGCAGGGAATCGACAGGATCACCGCCAGCGCGGTGCCCCAGACGGCGATTTGTAGCGTAACGGCCATTTCACTGAGATAGTGCTGCCACTGGCTGAAGTCCGGCGGGAAGAAATCGGCGGCGAAGGTCGCCATATTGCCGGAATCCTGGAACAGCGTGAGCGGAGCCATTTCGGCACCTTTCCACGACACAGCCAGAATGGCGAGCAGAATGGCCCAGCTCAGTAGCGAGAACCAGCTACGCCTGGGCGGAGCGACGGTGATGGTTTGCATATTTGGCTCCACAGGAACGTGTGTTTCGTTGCAGGCCGGATATGACGCTTTGGCGCTGCGCGTATCCGGCCTGGATGTCTTATTGCACCGCTTTGGTGACGCTGGTCATGGCGCCCAGCGCGGCGGTCAGGCGATCGAGGTCGTCCAGCTGCGCTTTAATCGCAGTGGTTTTGCTGGCTTTCTCTTCCTCATTCAGCCCTTTGTTATCCTTCACGCCCTGCATCTCTTTAAACAGCGCCAGTTGACGAATGGGGACCAGCTGCAGGTCGCTGGAGGCGCGGAATGGCGCCCAGTCCAGCCCTTCCAGCACGGCTTTCTCTTCCGGCGTTTTGCCGTAATTCATAAAGAAGTCGTACACCTTTTCCTTGGTGGATTCGGAGAGGTTTTTACGCCAGACGATCGGATCGCCGGGGATCAGCGGCGACTTCCAGATCACCTTCAGCGCCTTCAGCTTGTCCGGCGCGGAGGCTTTCAGCTTGTCGAGGTTTTCGGTGTTGTTGGTAGCCACATCCACCTGCTTGTTGGCGACAGCCAGCGCGTTGGTTTCGTGACTGGCGTTAACGGTGCGTTTGAAGTCGTTGGTGGAGATGTTGTTTTTCGCGAAGACGTAGTAGCCAGGGACGAGGAAGCCAGAGGTGGAGTTTGGATCGCCGTTGCCAAAGGTCAGATCTTTGCGTTTGGCGATCAGTTCGCTGAGGTTGTTGATCGGGTTGTCTTTATTGACGATCAGCACGCTCCAGTAGCCTGGCGATCCGTCTGCGGCGACGGTCTGGGCGAATACCTGACCGTTAGCGCGATCCACCGCTTCCATTGCGGAGAGGTTGCCGTACCAGGCAATATCGACTTTATTAAAGCGCATTCCCTGAATGATCCCGGCGTAATCCGGGGCGAAGAAGGCGTTCACTTTCACGCCCAGTTTCTTTTCCATATCCTTCAGAAACGGATCCCACTGCGGCTTCAGGTTTTGCTGTGATTCGGTCGAAATAATGCCAAAGTTCAGCGCTTTTTCCCGATCTTCGGCAAATGCCGGGCTTAACAAGGTGCTAACGCTGAACATGCTGGTAAAAGCCAGCGCGGCAACAGTTTTGTAATTCATTTTTTCCTCGCATTATTCCGGGCGATTTCACTTGCCAGCCTGAATCCGGTCAGTGCTCAAAGTCCTCACGTACTACGTGTACGCGGCAGTTTTCGTATCCAGTCTGGCTGCGCCAGTTTGAATTAAGCAGCCTGCGCGCTCTGTTCGACGCGGTTCATGCTGCGGTAGAGATGGTCAAATCTTTCGTTATCAAAGTGCTGACTACTGCCGTCATAGAAGATATGTCCCTGACGTAGCGCCACAATGCGCTCGCAGTAGCGCAGGGCGTAATCCACCTGATGCAGCGTGACGACCACGGTGATGCCGTCGTTCTGATTAATGTCGCGCAGGGTATCCATCACGATGCGCGCTGATTCCGGATCCAGCGAGGCGATGGGCTCGTCGGCGAGAATGACTTTTGCCTGCTGCATCAGGGCACGTGCGATAGCGACGCGCTGCTGCTGCCCACCGGAGAGCGTTGAGACACGCTGGTACGCAAAGTGCGCCATGCCCACGCGGGTCAGGGCTTGCAGTGCGCGCTGTTTTTGCGCTTGCGTGAAGGCGCTAAAACAGGTGCGCCAAAACGGCGTACTGCCGAGCGCGCCAGTCAGCACGTTTTCCATTACCGTCAGGCGGTTGACGAGGTTGAACTGCTGGAAGATGCAACCGGTATGGGTGCGACTCTTGCGGATATCGCGTGCCAGACGGCCTTCGAACTGTACCGTGCGCCCCAGCAGTTCCACCCGGCTGCCCGGCGACTTATCGCCAGCGATCAAACCGCTCAGATGACGCAGAAGGGTGGATTTGCCAGAACCTGAAGGCCCAAGCAGAGCCACCATCTCACCGGAAAAGATGTTCAGATCAACCGCATGTAGCGCCTGATTTTGATTGAACGTTTTGGAGAGTTTCTCGACGCGAATGATCGTTTGCATGATGCGGCCTCCCTAAAAAAGTGGCCCCATCGTGGCGGATCAATATGACGTTTGGGTTAAGAGGACGTTACCTGCGGATGAAGAGTTAGGGCGAATATGATGACAGTACGGGAGGACGCGCCTCCCGTCGGTTTACTCGGTTGGCTGCGGCTGCTTAATAACGTTAATCATCCAGGGGATACCGAATCGATCGGTGACTTTTCCGAACCCATGCGCCCAGAAGGTCTCCTGCCAGTCCATTTCGATTTTTCCGTTTACCGCCAGGCTTTCAAACCAGCGCTTTCCTTCCTCGACATTTTGCGTGTCAAGAACCAGCGTAAAGCCGGAGTAGTGGGCATTTTCCGCCGACACTGCGTCGCTCATCATGATGTCGCTACCCGCAATGCGCACGTTAGCATGAGCGATGGCGGTATCGGGGAATTTCATTCCTGACGGGCAACCCTCTTCGCTATCCTGCGCTGACTGGGGCATTTCGCCAAAGCTGATTTTGTAGAGCAGCTCTGCGCCTAATGATTTTTGGTAGTACGTGATTGCGTCGGCACAATTGCCGGCAAAAGAGATGTAGGGACTTAACGGCATGATCTTAACCTCAGAATAAGAGAAGCCCGTTAAGTGTAGACACCGCCAGTGAGAAGAAACCAGGCGGGAAGTATGATCCTCCCGCCGGACAAATCAGCTCTTTTTCACAAACTCTGATTTCAGTTTCATCGGGCCGAAACCATCAATTTTGCAATCAATGTTATGGTCGCCCTCTACCAGACGAATATTTTTTACTTTGGTGCCGATCTTCAGCATTGAAGAACTGCCTTTTACCTTCAGATCTTTAATCACGGTCACGCTGTCGCCGTCAACCAGCAGGTTGCCGTTGGCATCTTTGACGACCAGGGCGTCATCTTCATGGGCTGGTTCAGCATCGTTCCATTCGTGAGCGCATTCCGGGCAGATGAACATGCCGTTATCTTCGTAAGTGTATTCGGAGTTGCATTGTGGGCAGTGTGGTAATGACATGGGGATTTCCTCAAAAGTCAGCAGGGGCAAAAGCGCCCAAAGTATGGCAGATTGTTGAAAAAGGCCGCAATTATACACAAAATCCTTAACGTTGTCGGGGCTACTCCGGTTTTAAGAATATGGGCCCTTGCGGCTGGAGGGGGTTAGCAACAGGAAAAAGTTTTTTTGAGGGAAATTGCTACGTATTGATATTTAAGATAAGGTGAAGTGAATAACCTGAAATAACGGTCAACAGTTTTATTTTCCACCACGACTTACTTATCTTGCCCCTTAATTCAGGTAGGTGAAAATAGTATGCGTTAATCTGTTTTTTTTAAATTGAACTACTCTCTTTATCTTTATCCTTATTTCAGCCAATGAGAGGTGCAAAGCCCGTTGTGACGTCTGGATTATAATAAGCCAGTAATATCATAAGGTTATTTTAGTTTTTCTTATTTTTAATGTCATTATAAAAGCCGAAAATCCATAAATAAAATCATCCGGCTAACTAAAGTAATAAAATTTTCGTTAAGGAAGCATTTTGCATGCACACACAGACAATATATGAATTAAGTCAGGAAGCTGAACGCTTACTGTTGCTTTCCCTGGAGCACCTTAAGGGGGTAACGAAAATGCCAACGGTGACGCTGAATAACGCCCGAAAAATTTCGGGGGACACCCTGGGTCCCGTTCAACCGTTGCATTTTAGCGCCTGTGATATGGATGTTCCACAGGCCATGCTGAGCAATGAATTGCGAAAAATCTCGCGCCTGGAGATGGTTCTGGCGATCGTCGGCACGATGAAGGCGGGAAAATCGACGACGATCAATGCCATTGTCGGCACTGAGGTTTTGCCTAATCGTAATCGGCCCATGACTGCGCTCCCGACGTTGATTCGCCATACACCGGGACAAAAAGAGCCGGTCCTGCATTTCCCCCATGTCGCGCCGATCGACAGCCTGATGCTCACCCTGCAACAGCGAATGCACATGCGCGATCGCCAGCATCTGATTCAGGTACTGGAAATCGATAAAGATATGGATGCGCTGCTTCAGCGAATCGAAAATGGCGTCGCGTTTGAGCGATGCTATCTCGGCGCACAGCCGATTTTTCACTGCCTGAAGAGCCTTAACGATCTGGTTCGTCTGTCGAAAGCGCTGGAGGTGGATTTTCCGTTTGCCGCCTATGCCGCCATTGAGCATATCCCGGTTATCGACGTCGAGTTTGTGCATCTGGAGGGGCTGGAGAAATTTCCGGGACAGCTGACTTTACTGGATACACCGGGGCCTAATGAAGCCGGACAGCCGCACCTGCAAAAGATGCTGAACGAGCAGCTGGCGCGTGCCTCTGCCGTGCTGGCGGTGATGGACTATACACAGTTGAAATCGATCTCCGATGAAGAGGTGCGCCATGCCATTGCCGCCGTGGGGAAATCCGTGCCGCTGTTCGCGCTGGTGAATAAATTCGATCAGAAAGATCGTAACAGCGACGACGAGGAGCAGGTCCGGGCGATGATTTCCGGTACCTTAATGAAGGGCTGTATCACCCCCGGACACATTTACCCGGTCTCGTCAATGTGGGGCTACCTGGCGAATCGGGCGCGGCATGAGTTGGCGGTCAACGGGCGCTTGCCGGATCACCAGGAGCAGCGCTGGGTGCAGGATTTTGCCGAAGCGGCGCTGGGCAGACGCTGGCGTAGCGCCGATCTTGATGATATCGACCATATTCGTCATGCCGCCAGGCTGTTGTGGGAAGATTCGCTATTTGAGCAACCGATTCAGGCGCTTATCCATGCGGCTTATGCCAATGCCTCTCTCTATGCGCTGCGTTCTGCTTCGCAAAAGTTGCTGAATTATGCCCAAAACGTACGTGAATATCTGGATTTTCGTTATCACGGTCTGACGGTTGCTTACGGGCAGTTACAGCAAAATATTCTGCATCTTGAAGCGGATATGCAGCAGCTACAGGTGAGCCAGAAGGCCGTACGCGACGAGGTGGAACACGAGGTTGAACGGGCGCTGGCCTCGGCCAGCGTATTTATCACCCGCCAGCAGGGAGAGATCCTCCGGCGTATCGACAGCGACTTCAGCCGGGAGCAGGTGCTGCAAATGGCGCGATATGAACGTTTTCCTCTTCTTCCTGCAGCAGAAATGACCGAAGGGCTGCTGATACTGCATGACGAAGGGCAGGCGCAGGTGGTGCTGAGTAAAATTCGCTCCTCCTGTGAGGGAATGCTGCTGGCCGCGCAGGAAACTATCAGCTGCGAGCTGACGCTGCACTTTGAGCAACTTGAAGCAACGTTAAGCCGCACGCTTAATGATGCGATGCGCCCAATCGAGAAGCGAGTCAAAGAGGAGTTAAGCCATGCGGGGTTTCATGTGCGGATCGGCCTCCCGGCCTTTCAGGCTTCTCTGTTCAATTTCGATACCCGTCAGCTGTTCAGTGAGGCGATAGCGGAAGAAAAATCGATGGACAACCTCGCGCCGCGGGCGGGTGGGGTACGTGAAACCTTCTCCCGCTGGCTGAATCAGCCAGACTGGGGAGGGAATGAACAGGTTGAGGCCAGGGCACGCTACTCCATTGATATAAAAGCATTACACCGCAGCCTGGAGGATTATGTCCGCCACTTTTGCCAACAAATTTATCAAGCTTTAGCCGTCCAGGTCGATGTTTCTGTTACGGCAGGTATGGCAACGTTTTTTGCAGAGTTTTCATTATCCCTTGCCGGACTACAGGAGAGCCTGCGTGAGACTCTGCTGGTGCGCCAGCAGCATGAATCCGCCGTGACGACCTTGAGCGAACAGTTACAACACAGCATCGCCGCGAACGCGTGGATTTATGAGGACTCTCGCCTGCTCCGCGATGATATTCAGACTCTTTTTGCAGCTGAGCACACATGACGAGCGTGTTACTGGAAGGCCCCGGACGGATGCTGGAGTGCATTCATCCGAAGTTTATGGTCGATCTGGTTCAGGGAGAAGAACCCAAACGGGTGGGCGGTACGCTGCAACAGCAGCAATTTCGCGAGCGCCTGACGCAGGACGTTCTGGCGCAGACGCAGCTTCGCGCGTGGGCGATGGCCGGGGTGTACAGTGAAAACCTGATGATGCGCCTCGGGCTGGTGGAGAAACTGGCGGGGTCGATCGACCCCGGGCATCTGGCGTTAACCAGGATTGTACAACGGCTGACGCTGCTACAGCAGGCGGATCTCTCCCGTGGGCAGTCGGTTCCCGGTATTGCCCGGCAGCTGGATGCTCTGCAACGGTGGTTTACGCAGCGCAGCGTCTGGAAAGAAAAGGCGCTAACCCGGCGGGGGTTGACGGTGCAGGCGGGTCTGCACAGTGAGCAGATTTTTGCCCGCTGGCACGCGGGGGCCTATGATGGCTGGTCGCTGGCAGGGCGCTGTTTTATCGCGCTGGAAGAGCTACGCTGGGGGCCTTTTGGCGACGCCTGTCGTCTGGCAAACCCGGAAGTGGTTGCGGTGCTGAAAGATAATCTGCGTGGGATGGCGACTCACTATCTGGCGTACAGTCATCAGGCCGCGCCGACCACGCGCCATTACTACCATCAGTGGCTCAGTTCGCCTGCGGCAGTGGGGACGGGCGGGCATAACGATATGCTGAGCTGGGTGGGCGACTGGTGCGACGCGGATAAGCATCCGGTCTGCTGGTCGGTGACTCAGCGCTGGCAAAACGTGGCGCTGGGGATGCCGCGACTCTGTTCAGCGAAGCGACTGGTGGATGCGATGGTCGAGGAAATTTTTACACCGTCCTCTCAGAGAGGATAAAAGAGGACGGTGTTGCACTTAGTGGTGCAGAGACCCGGCAGGTTTCTCTTCCTGCGCCTGCTGTGCTGGCAGGTTACCGAAGCGTCGTGCATACAGCGCGGTGATGATCGGTACCAGAATAGCGGTAACGATGACGCTGGCGGCAACGAGCGCCGTCGCTGAGGCCGCGACGGGTTCAAACGCCGGGTTAATTTGCGCGATAATGACCGGGTTTGCTACCGCAGCGCCTGCCGCAGAAGAGGCAGCCACACCTGCGGTACCATTTCCGCCGCCAATCACGCGGTCTGCAATAATCAGCGGGATACCGGTGATCACGATAACCGCCACGCCCAGAACAATACCCAGCAGGCCGGTATCCACGATCACGCCGAGATTAATGGTATTCCCCAGCGCAAAGCCGAAGAATGGGATCAGTACTGGTGTTGCTTTGCTGAAGAAAGATCGCAGATCGTGGTCAAGGTTCCCCAGCGTAAAGCCAATCAGGAACGGCAGTACGGCCCCGATAAAGTGATGTGGCTCGAAGGAAGCCAGGCCAGCGGAGCCCAGAATTACCATCGTCATCAGCGGGCCGGACTCCAGCGACATCAGGACGAACGCCCCGGACTCTTCCTTAGTACCGTACTGATTCATCAGGCTGGCATACAGACCGCCGTTGGTCATATCCATCGCTGAAACGATAGCCAGCACCGATAATCCGGCAAAAAATCCGGTCTGGATCCCGGTATCCGGGATAAATGATGCGGCTATCATCGCCACGACCCATGCGACAGCGATTTTGGTGATCACCAGCGTACCGGATTTACGCAATACGGTTCCGGTCGCGCGTAAGTCAATGGATGCACCGATACAAAAAAACCATACCGCCAGAACAGGCACGGTGCCGCCGATCATTCCTTTAGTAAAGGAACCAAAATACTCCCCGGTATTAGGGGCAAAGGTATTTAAAATCGCGCCAAGCAGTAACGGAATCAACATCATCCCGCCAGGGATGCGCTCTATGGTGGCCTTAATTTTCATAAACATCCTCACATCTTGCCGTATTGAATTACCTGGCAAGGAATTTAATATCGTTATACTTCAATGTGTTATCTGATAAATGGCAATTTTATGTTTATCCGCACGCCCGCAGGTGTTGCGTCATAATAATATTTTGCACCCGTTGATATATTGATTCAATAAAAATAAAACGATGTTTTAGTTATCTTTGTCACATAATTTATGCAAAAGGGGGAGATGTTTTTTATTATTTTTCGTTTCGTGAATTGAATGTGAAAAATGATCGCCGGATTTTCGCGCAGAGCCATAGTAAAAGCCGTGATTTTAGAGCCAACGTGTTCAAATAGCAGGAGTTCTGTTTTTTTCTGATTGGCAACATCTTCACGTGGAAAAAGTGACTAAGAATTATCTTATTTACCGTTGTTGACGAAACGTAAACATATATGTGAAGTTGATCACAAATTTAAACACTGGTAGGGTAGATAGCTCATTAACCGCCCAATCAGGCGTCAACAGGTTCGGTTGTACAATCCTTAACCGGGGTGTGTAAGTAAACCTGCTACGCTTGTTACAGGGATTGCGCCTGTGCAATTCCCAACGCCCGACGGTGACGTTAGCGCAACTGGCGCCAATGGATTCGGTCCGGAGCGAGACAGGGCTTAGTCTACGAGGACTGCTATGCTAAAAAGGAAAAAGATAAAACCAATTACGCTTCGCGACGTCACCATTATTGATGACGGTAAATTGCGAAAGGCGATTACCGCAGCGTCGCTGGGTAACGCGATGGAATGGTTCGATTTTGGTGTTTATGGTTTTGTTGCTTACGCTTTAGGTAAAGTGTTTTTCCCGGGGGCTGACCCCAGCGTGCAGATGATTGCTGCACTTGCCACTTTCTCCGTCCCCTTCCTGATTCGACCGCTTGGCGGCTTATTCTTCGGTATGCTCGGCGATAAATATGGTCGCCAGAAGATTCTCGCCATCACGATCGTGATCATGTCGATCAGCACCTTCTGTATTGGCCTGATCCCGTCTTATGCCTCGATTGGCATCTGGGCGCCGATCCTGCTGCTGCTGTGTAAAATGGCGCAGGGCTTTTCGGTCGGCGGAGAATACACCGGCGCGTCGATTTTTGTTGCCGAGTATTCGCCAGACCGTAAGCGCGGATTTATGGGGAGCTGGCTGGACTTTGGCTCGATTGCCGGTTTCGTGCTGGGCGCGGGCGTGGTGGTGCTGATCTCCACCGTTGTCGGCGAGGCGAACTTCCTGGAGTGGGGCTGGCGTATTCCGTTTTTCATCGCGCTGCCGTTAGGGATTATCGGTCTCTATCTGCGTCATGCGCTGGAAGAGACCCCGGCGTTCCAGCAGCACGTCGAAAAGCTGGAGCAGGGCGATCGTGAAGGATTGCAGGACGGGCCAAAAGTCTCCTTTAAAGAGATTGCGACCAAACACTGGCGCAGCCTGCTGGCGTGTATCGGTCTGGTGATCGCCACCAACGTGACCTACTACATGCTGCTCACCTACATGCCGAGCTATCTGTCCCATAACCTGCACTATTCAGAAGACCACGGTGTGCTGATTATTATCGCCATCATGATCGGGATGCTGTTTGTACAGCCGGTAATGGGGCTGCTGAGTGACCGCTTTGGCCGCCGCCCGTTTATTATCATGGGGAGTATCGCGCTGTTCGCGCTGGCGATTCCGGCGTTTATCCTGATTAACAGCAACGTTATTGGTCTGATTTTTGCGGGACTGCTGATGCTGGCGGTGATCCTCAACTGCTTTACCGGGGTGATGGCGTCTTCATTACCTGCAATGTTCCCGACGCACATTCGTTACAGCGCGCTGGCCGCCGCGTTTAATATTTCGGTGCTGATTGCGGGTCTGACGCCGACCCTGGCCGCATGGCTGGTGGAAAGCTCGCAAAATCTGATGATGCCGGCGTATTACCTGATGGTGATTGCGGTAATCGGTTTTATCACCGGTATTACGATGAAAGAGACCGCCAACCAACCGCTGAAAGGGGCAACGCCTGCCGCTTCTGATATTCAGGAAGCGAAGGAAATTCTGGGTGAGCACTACGATAACATCGAGCAGAAAATCGAAGATATCGACCAGGAGATTGCTGATTTGCAGTCTAAACGTACCCGCCTGGTACAGCAGCATCCCCGTATTGACGAGTAAGCGTGTCATTGCCTGATGGCGTCGGGCTATCAGACATTCTGTTGGCCGGGTAAGGCGTCAGTCGCCACCCGGCGCATCGTCTCTGGTGGGACAATATATACACATCACATTGCCTTAAGGTTTGCTTAATCTCTTTCAGGCACACTCTCTTCCATTCCCTGGAGGAGAGTGCGATGAAAAAGCGTATTTATGAAAGTTTAACGACCGTGTTTAGCGTGCTGATTGTCAGCAGTTTTTTGTACGTTTGGGTCACAACCTACTGATCTTTCTTTAATGCCACCCATGCACGGGTACCCGTTGTTCCCACGCGATTGCGCAGGAAAAATTGTCCCTTATGCAGCTGCGTGATGCGGCTGACAATACTCAATCCCAGGCCGATTCCGCCGTAACGGCTGTCCATGCGTACAAAGGCTTTACTTAACTCGCCACACTTACTTTCATCAACTCCCGGACCTTCATCCTCGACGGCCATTACGGCCTCATCTGTGCTGTACAGGCTAATGGTGATGGTCGTGCCTGTCGGACTGTAACGATGGGCGTTTTCCACCAGGTTTCGCAACAGCATACGTAAGAGTGTGGCATCCCCTTTGACGATAACATCGTCGGTGCTGCCCGGTAGCAGTAACGTCTGCTCTCGCTGATCCAGCATGGTGCTAAGCTCATCGTAAGAGGGCAGAATCACATCTTCCAGCAGTTTGACGTGCTGGTAGTTTCCCGAAGAAAACGACTGACCGACGCGCGCGAGCTGTAATAGCTGCGAGACGCTGTCCATCATCTGGTCAAGGCGCGCCAGCAGGGGGGAAACGTCAAGTTTGTGCGTTTTAGCCATCAGTTCGAGATGCAGACGTACGCCGGATAACGGCGTGCGCAGCTCGTGGGCGACGTCGGCGGTAAACATCCGCTCGTTGTCAATGGTGTTAGTCAGCCGGGTCACCAGTTCGTTGAGCGCGGAAACCACGGACTCAATTTCTATGGTGGAGCTGTGAATATCGATAGGGGTCAGGTTATCCGCCGTGCGTGCCTCTAACTCTTTTTGCAGGTCGGCGAGTGGACGCGTGATGCGCCGGACAGCCTGATAGCAAATCAACAGCGCGAGGCTGACCATAAACACGCCGGGGACGATCAGACTGGCGACCGCCTCGCGGATCTCGTGCATGATATGGCGGTCATTGTTGCGATTTTCCCGCAGCGCCTGCTCGAACAGCTGGATTTGTTCGGTACTTTCGTGCCATAGCCAGAAGGTACTGATGAGCTGGAAAACCAGCAGAATCAGACCGATGGTAAGCATCAGTCGCTGACGCAGGGTCATCGGCCTTTGCAGAAAACGCCTCAGATTCACTTAACCTTCCTCAGTTGCGACCAGCATATAGCCAAACCCACGAACCGTGCGGATACGCGACTTGCCGACTTTGTCGCGCAGGTTGTGAATATGCACTTCCAGGGTGTTGGTGGACGGTTCATTGTCCCAGTTATAGATATCGTTATAGAGGATTTCCCGGTGAACCGGGCTGCCTGCTTTGAGCATCAGGCGTGACAGCAGCGCGTACTCTTTTGGCGTCAGGATCAGCTCATCACCTTCTATCCAGACCTGGCGACGTCCCATATTCAGCGTCAGGTTGCCGACGGCCAGCTCGCTTTCGCCCTGGTTGTTATGGCGGCGCAGCAGCGAGCGGATGCGGGCGTGCAGCTCCTCCAGCGCAAACGGCTTCACCAGGTAGTCGTCGGCCCCGACGTCCAGCCCGGAAACTTTGTCGCCCAGCGTGTCGCGGGCGGTCAGGATCAGCACCGGCAGGGTGTACTTTTTCTGTCGGATCCGGGACAGAAAGTGCAGGCCATCTTCATCCGGTAAGCCGAGATCCAGTACGACCAGACTATAATGTCCGGTCTCCAGGCATTGTTCAGCGGCGCGGGCTGTAGAGACGCCGTCACAGGCGTACCCTTCCGTTTGCGCCGCTAAAATGAGTCCCTGTAATAACAGCGTATCGTCTTCAACAATCAGAATCTTCATTCAGCGGTTCTCCTGCATGACTGCAGAATATCATCTGCGGCCTGGTAATACTTCGTCTGCACGCCCGTTAAACCCAGCATGGTTGAGAAAAGATTGTCCTGCGAATAATCTTGCGAACTAGCCTGTTTTTGCAGGCAGGCCTGGTCAATCTGATAGCGTTTTTGATAATCCTCAGAGAGCCAGAGGAGCATAGGAACATGTTTTTGTGTGTCTGGCGCAATGGCGTAGGGCAGACCGTGCAGATAGACACCGTTCTCTCCCAGCGATTCGCCATGATCGGAAAGATAGACCAGGCTGGTGGTGAATTTATCCTGATGCGCTTTCAGTATATTAATCGCTTTATCAACAATATAGTCCACGTAAACCAGCGTATTATCGTAGGTATTCACCAGCTGTTGCTGTGAGCAGGTCTGGATTTCATTGGTATCGCAGGTTGGGGTAAATTTCTTAAACTGCGGTGGATAGCGGTTGTAATAGGTTGGGCCGTGGCTGCCAATGGTGTGCAATACAATCACGCCGTCGCCCTGCAAGGTGTTGATGTAATCTTCCAGTCCGTGGAACAGCACTTCGTCATAACATTCGCCGTCAATACACTGCCCCGGCAGGTTAAGGGCGGTCATATTCTGATGCGGAACGCGGTCACATGCGCCTTTACAGCCGCCATCGTTATCATTCCACAGCACGTTAATGCCCGCCCGCTGAATAATATCCAGCATCCCTTCCTGATGGTGCGCCAGCTCTTCGTCATAATGTTTGCGCGGCATATCGGAGAACATGCACGGTACAGAAATAGCCGTGGCGGTCCCGCAGGAGGTGGTATGCGCGAAATAGATCACATTATCTTTTGCCAGCAGCGGATTGGTGTCCCGCGGATAGCCGCCGAGCGAGAAGTTTTCGCCGCGTGAGGTTTCACCGACGATGAGAATGGTCAGGTTCTTGCGCGGCTCCTTGAGCATCAGCGGATTGCGATGCGCATCTTCGCCAATCCGGACCAGCGGCAGGTTCGCCAGCCGCTGGTGGGAATACCATGAGGACGTCGCGACAATACTGTTCGATGGGCTGAGGGATTTGATCAGCTCTTTGTTGTTGCGAAACAGCGAGGCGTAATCTTTATAGAAAAAGGTGGCGACCAGCACGATCAATAGCGCGGAGATCAGCACGTTTGCGCCGCGATAAAGACCGCTTTTCAGCAGAGGTCTGGTGGGTTTGATTTTAATCCAGCAGGCGATAATGGCCGCCAGAATACCGCTCAGGCCCAGCGTGAGCATCATGCGCGGCGTTATCAGGGCGAAGGTTTCTGCGGGAGTGGTGTCCATCATGTTGGCAATCATCGAACGGTCAATAACGATGCCGTAGGTCATGATGAAGTACTGCGTACTGGCACCGACCACAATAAAAAGGCAGGCCAGCGGACGGTTGAGCCACAGGAAGGAAACCAGCGTCAGCACGATGTTAATCACGCTGAAAGCGACAACCGGCATCGATAAAAAAACCAGCACGTTGCGTACCGAATCCAGCGGTAAAACCTGTAACACCTGCTTATAGAAGGCGATGTTCAGGCAAACGGCTATATAGAATGAAACCAGCATTAGCCAGGCGAGCTGGCTGAGGATCGGTCTTTTTAGAAGGTGCTTTAACATTACGGGGTTTCCATCGACTCAGTGATGACAATCCTCGCAAAGTAAAATTAAGCCAACCTTAAGAACTTAATGTTGGCTTAATACCTGATGTCAGGAGGAATTAATTACGGCTCACTGGGGCATCCAGCGGATAGGGATTTTTATGGATCCGGTTGTAGTTAAGGGCGTACAGCGCGGTAATGATCATCAGCGTGACGAATGACCACATCACCTCTTTTGCTCCGGAACCGATAACCGCCCAGATGCAGTAAACAAATGCGACAAAGGTCACCAGCAGGTATAGCGGACGCGCTTTGCCGAAGTGGCCATGGCCGAGCAGGAGCAGGGCGGCGCAGGTGTACAGGTACGGCACCAGCGTGAAGATCACGGAGACGGAAGAGACCAGGCCAAACTCTTTCGCGGCGTTTGGCGACATGCTGCTGAACTGGAAGAGGGTCATCAGCACGCCCACAATAATCAGTCCGGCAACCGGGGTACCCGCTTTGTTTACCCGCGCGAAAATCGGCGGGAACAGGCCGTCATCGGCCGCCGCTTTGGCGGTTTGTCCGGCAAGCAGCGTCCAGCCGCCCAGAGAACCTAAACAGCCCGCCGCCGCACAGAAGGAGACAATGGCGCCAGCGGTATTGCCCAGCGCCATCCGCGCCGCGTCACCGAACGGTGAAGCCGAAACGCGCAGGGCGGCGTTGGGGATCATCCCCATGATCGCGGTGGTTGAGAGAACATAGCAGACGGCGGCAAGCAGTACCCCGCCGATGGTGGCAATTGGCACGTTGCGTTTCGGGTTTTTCACCACGCCAGCCGCGACGGAGGCACTTTCCACCCCAATAAACGACCACAGCGTCACGTTCAGGGTGCTCTGAATTGCGCCGAAAGTGTTCATACCGCTCACGTTCCAGGCGGCCATATAGGTCTCCCCGCGGAACCAGAACCAGCCAAAGACGGCAATCCCGACGATCGGCACCAGCGCCAGCACGGTGGCGACAGCCTGGACGCGGGTGATCATTTTCGGTCCGACAATGTTCAACAGGACAAAGATCCACAGCACCGCCACACAGGTCAGCGTTAATACCAGCGGATCTTTAAGAATTGGGAAGAAATAGCTCAGATAACCGACGCCAATCACCACCATCGCAATGTTACCGATCCAACAGGCCAGCCAGTACAGGACGTTAGTCTGGTAGCCCAGGAAAGGGCCGAAGCAGCGACGTGCGTAAGCGTAGGAACCGCCGGGGCTGGGATCTAAGGACGACATTTTGGCGTACACCATAGACAGTGCCAGCGCGCCAATAATGGTCACCAGCCATCCGTAGATTGCAATCCCGCCGGTGGAAGCGAGGTTAGCGGGAAGCAGAAAAACACCTGAACCCATGATATTTCCCGACACCATTAAGGTGACGGGAATTAAGCCCACTTTGTGAGCATCAGCATCCGAAGACATAAAGTACTCCTGAAAGGAATGATAAATCAGGCTGTATCATACCCCTGCAAAGTACGGATGAATTAAGGTGAGGCGGGCTTATCGCCAATGCTGATATTATCGTGGCTCATTGCAAAGTGCGCAAAAATCAGGCGGCGGATTGCTCTCTGTGCTGGCTGACATAATGTAATGGCGTCATCCCATAGTACTCTTTGAATACGGAGATAAAGTAAGAGGTGCTGTTATATCCGCACAGCTGGGATACCTGCGAAATATTTTTACCGTCCATCAGTAATTGATTCACCGCATAACGCATACGACAAGTGGTTATTATTTGACTATAGCTGGTGTTTTCATTTTTCAGCTTTTTCTTTAGCAGGCTGGGGCTCAGACATAAACAGCTGGCAACCTGGTTGAGGCTCCAGGCTTTATGGATATCGCTGGCAATAATATGGTACACGCTGTCGCTGATGCGGTTACGTAACATATGCATTAACAACGGAATGAACTTTTTACTGTCAAGAAAGCGTGAGAGAACGGTGAACAAAAGGGAGCGGGTACGTTCACTTTCTCCTGGATTTTGGGAATGCGTTATGCTGTGTTCTGCGGCGACGCGAAAAACGCCTGGCGTCAGACAGAAGGCGCTCAGCACCGGTGAGGCGCTTCGTTGCCAGACGGGCATTTGTGAGAGATCTTTATTAAGAAATCGCAGGTAATCTTTGATGATGTCGCGACTAATATGAGCAACCAGCGCGTTATTGAGAGAAGAGATATCAATAATGTTATTTTCACTGGCAATGAGCGCCATATGGTTTGCTTTTAAATTAATGGCCTCTTTACCATTGACTCTAAGCCAAACGTCTTTTTCAGTTAATACCACAATGCAAGGTTCTTTGCTGTAAATCCTCATACCCGAACTCCTGGAATATGAACATAAAATAACCGATTTTGCCAAAGGGGCAAGATAACGGAAGAAAAATAATTTGTATGATGAATCAGGACCGCCATAAAATAGCGCGATTAATCTGAATTACAATAGATTTTCGATAATTCTTATGTACATAATTTTTTACGCGGGTGGAAACGACAAAAAATTGGATAAAAAAAGCGCGGGGTGGACCCGCGCAAAAGGTATGACAATGTTAAAGTTTTGCAGCAATACTCAGGAATTACTCAATAATGACACGTCAACCTTTAAAAGCAGACTAAGGCTATCCCATTAGGCTATTTTATTTGCCATCCTGGTCCAGGACAGTGCTCACACAAAGCCCGACAGCGTTTTTAACGCCGCTTGCAGCGGCTCGCTGGGTGAGCGTGGCGAATCATCCTCACATACTGCGTGTACGCTCCGGTTGTTCCGCGCTGTCCGTGGTCAGACGGGCTGTAACAATATACGCCTGCCGGGATCGGCTCTAAGCAAATTGTTTTACACACATGACGTGGTAAACACCCTCGATAATTTCCGTTCCTTCGGTTTCATGTTCAAAGCCAGGAAAATGGTGGTCCCAGGATTGCAGCGAACGTAAATAGCTCACCTGCGGGCTGTTCTCATCGCCAAAGTTTTCGCCAGACAGCAGCATTGGGATCCCCGGCGGATAAGGAATGACGGAGTTTGCCGCAATGCGACCCGGCAGATTCTCAATCGCCACCATCTCGACATTGTTGTTCACAATCGCGTTATAGGCTTCACGCGGGGTGATTTCAGCAACAGGCAGACCAGAGTAAGCCGCATTGAGTCGTGCGCCTGGGTTATTTTCCCGCAGCCAGGCAAACATCCGATCGCCCAGGTCGTGAATGCCCATGCTGGCGTAAGTTTCAGGATGTTCTTCCACCCACTCTGGCATGACCTGTGACAGTGGGGTATTGGCGTCATAATGATGTTTGAAGGAGCACAGCGTGTTGATCAGCGTGCCCCATTTCCCACGGGTGACGCCCATGGAGAACAGGAACATGATCTGGAAGTCGGTGGTACGGGTTGGCACAATCCCATGACGCCCCAGCCATGCGGTCACCAGAGCGGCGGGTACGCCGGTTTCCTCCAGTTCGCCATCGTCGCCCATCCCCGGCGCCAGAATGCTGACCTTAATGGGATCGAGCATACTCCAGTTATCCGGCAGATCTTTAAAGCCGTGCCAGGATTCACCCGGACGCATAACCCAGCAGTTCTGGTCAGTTGCCAGCAGTTTCGCTGGCGCATCGGCAAAATCGTATGTTTTACCGGTTTGCGGATCGCTGACCACGTCTTTGTTCCACGGTTTGAAGAACCAGTCGCCATCGGCGGTAAATTCATTGTACAGACGCGCCATGGCCTGACGAAAATCAATGGCTTCGTCGATGACCTCCCGGGTCAGCGACAGGCCGCTGCTGCCGTCCATCATCGATACTGCGACGTCGTTTGACGCGCAAATGGCGTACAGTGGCGAAGTGGTGGCGTGCATCATATACGCCTGATTGAAGCGGGAGAAGTTCACCGCTCCCCGTCCTTCACGCACGTGAATGTAGGAGGCCTGAGAGAGCGCGTTGAGGAGTTTATGAGTGGAGTGGGTGGCGAAGACGGTCGGGCCATTGTGATCCCCCGGCTGACCGCGCATCGCGTAGTGATCGGCGTAAATCGGGTTGAACCGCGCATAGCCGTACCAGGCCTCATCAAAGTGCAGACGGTCGCTGGTTTGCGCCAGCAGCTCCTGCGCCTCTTTGGCGTTATAGCAGACGCCGTCATAAGTACAGTTAGTGACCACCGCATAGGAAGGTTTTTGCCCGGCTTTGCTTTTAGTCAGCGGGCTTTCGCTGATTTTTCTGCTCAGGGTTTCCGGCTGCATCTCCTGCGGATAGATAGGCCCGATAATGCCGTAGTGGTTGCGGCTTGGCACCATATACACCGGTTTTGCGCCAGTCAGGATCAGACCCTGCTCGATGGATTTGTGGCAGTTGCGGTCCAGCACTACCACGTCGTCGTCGGTCATGCAGGCCTGCATGATGGTACGGTTGGAGCCGGATGTTCCGACTACCACGGACCAGGAGCGGTCAGCGCCAAACACGCGGGCGGCGTTTTTCTCGCTCTCGCCAAACGCGCCGGTGTGGTCAAGCAGGGAACCCAGCGTGGTTCGTTCGATCCCCATATCGGTACGAAAGAGGTTCTCGCCGTAATAGTCATGGTATAGACGTCCCGCAGGGGTTTTGGTGAAGCCGACACCCCCCTGGTGGCCCGGCGCGGCCCATGAATACTCATGGACATCGCTGTATTTCATCAGCGCATTGAACAGCGGCGGTAGAAGCTGCTGGCGATAGCGGGTCATGGCGGCCACGGCCCGCCCGGCGATAAAGTCAGCCGTATCTTCCAGGATCCAGGCAAATTCATCGACAAGTTCCATCATATCGCGACCCAGCGACGCGGTGGCTTTTTCCCTGTCACCTAACAGGAATACCGGCACGTTTTGCTGGCGCTCATGAAGCTTACCGATCAATTGCCTGACGCTCTGGTGCTCGTCCGGCTGTTCCATTTGATAGCTGAACATCAGGCAGTCAATGGCTTCATTGGCGGACAAAATGGCAAAGCCATCATCGAATGATGTGGACTTGATGACGGTAACGTTTTGCTGACTTAAAGCGTTAGCCAGACGTTCGACTGCGCTACCGACCCAGGTGTCTTGATGCAAAAACTCACTTTCAACAATTAATACTTTCATCATCTTTTACCCGGTTGTGGAGAAATGTAACGCGGGCAAGTATTTACCTGATAAATGAGGGTGTAAAGCGGTTGAAAAACAGGCGAAATTAATAGTTATTGGTTTTAAAACAACGGGTTAAATGGATGCTTTTCATCTTTTAACCCGCCGTTTATCGACAGGTGAATTATTTTTATGGCTGAAAGTGATATGGCAGCTTCAGTTGCTTATCGTTTGTCGCCGTTGTTGGCTCAGTTTGCGGTATTGCTGTGGCGACATTCCGACAAATTTACTGAACGTGCTGTAAAAGCGGCTGCTGGAGCGGAATCCGGCGGTGAGGGCGACGTCGAGGATCGTTTTGTCGGTATCGCTGAGTAAGGCGCGTACATGATTGATCCGCATCGCGGTGATGTACTGCTTCAGGGTTAGCTGCATTACGCGCTGAAAGATCCCCATCGCGTAGTTGGCATTGAGCTTCACATGTTCTGCAACGTCATTAATGGTCAGCGGCTGATCGTAGTTATCAGCGATAAACCCTAACATCTGGCTGACGTAGAACTGCGCATGGCGCGAGACGCTGTTCTTGTGCGTGCGTGAGGTTTTGTTAAGCAAAATCGGTTGCCAGCCGGAAAGGCTAAAGCGCTTAAGCATCAGGCCGATTTCATCGATCGCCAGCTGGCGAATTTGCTCATTTGGGCTGTTCGCCTCCTGCTGCCAGCGCAGCACTTCAAATGTGCTGAGCTGTTGGGTTGCCAACGACTTCACCACCATCCCATGGGTGACATGGTTGATAAGCTCACGATCCAGCGGCCAGGAGAGAAACAGGTGCATGGGTAAACTGAAGATCGCCATCTGCCTGCAGTTGCCGGGGCGGGTGAGCTGGTGCGGCGTACAGGCCCAGAACAGGGTGATATGTCCCTGCTTTATCTGTACGACTTCGTTGTTGATCAGATACTCCACGTCGCCGTCGAACGGCACGTTGACTTCCACCTGGCCATGCCAGTGGCTGGCGGCCATGGCATGCGGCTGGCGTAACTCAATGTCCATCCGCTGGTATTCCGAGTAGAGCGACAGCGGGCTACGGGTTTGCTTTTCGTCGCCATTACACATATGTGGGTCGGGCGGGAGAAAGACTATCGGCTGCGTACTCATCATCACTCCATTTCCTGAATTATCAGAATCATGCCTTATCCGCAGTAAAGAAACCGGGAATGGGAACACAAAAAATGTCGTTATTGTTAATAGTAGACTGATTAACCGGCCGGTTGCTCTGCTTTTTGGTCTTAGATTCAGAGCCTGATCTCTCAGGCTATTTTGTTTGCCAATGCCGCTTTCCTCATCCCATGGATGCGTAAAATTGCCCCCTGACCCCAGGGTTAGGGGGTTTTGCATTAGCTCCTGCCTTTGTTTTTCACATAATCCAGGACGCGCGTTCCGGCATCCTGACGCGCTACGTCTGTCCTGCCATTACCATCGCCTCGACAAACGCCTGACGTTCCTGCCTGAAACGGTCGGCGATCTGCGTATTACGTGATTTTGTCCCAAAAACTCAGATCGCCCAACGGTCAGCAGAGAATCTGAGTTTATGGGAATGCTCATCCGGGAAGACGGATGTTTTCACCCGGATCGCGTGCCACCATGAACATGTTCACTACTGTTCTGGAGAGTCATGATGACAGCACCCAAAATTACCTTTATCGGCGCCGGTTCGACGATTTTCGTGAAAAATATCCTCGGCGACGTCTTTCACCGTGAGGCGCTGAAGTCGGCGCATATTGCCCTGATGGATATCGACGAAACGCGCCTTGAAGAGTCGCATATTGTCGTTCGTAAGCTGATGGATTCCGCAGGCGCGTCCGGCCAGATTACCTGCCATACCGACAGAAAAGTGGCGTTACAGAATGCGGATTTTGTGGTGGTGGCCTTCCAGATTGGCGGCTATGAACCTTGCACCGTCACCGATTTTGAGGTCTGTAAACGGCACGGGCTGGAGCAGACCATCGCCGATACGCTGGGGCCCGGCGGTATCATGCGTGCGCTGCGCACCATCCCGCACCTGTGGCAGATTTGCGAAGATATGACGGAGGTTTGCCCGGACGCCACGATGCTCAACTATGTCAACCCGATGGCAATGAATACCTGGGCGATGTATGCCCGCTATCCGCACATCAAACAGGTTGGCCTGTGCCACTCCGTGCAGGGAACGGCGGAGGAGCTGGCGCGGGATCTGAATATTGATCCTGCTTCGCTGCGTTACCGTTGCGCCGGGATCAACCATATGGCGTTCTATCTGGAGCTGGAGCGCAAAACCGCCGACGGCAGCTACGTCAATTTTTACCCGGAACTGCTGGCTGCCTATGAGGCCGGGCAGGCACCGAAACCAAACATTCACGGTAACGAGCGCTGTCAGAATATTGTGCGCTACGAGATGTTCAAAAAACTGGGTTATTTCGTGACGGAATCGTCAGAGCACTTTGCTGAGTATACGCCGTGGTTTATCAAGCCCGGACGCGAAGACCTGATCGAGCGCTATAAAGTGCCGCTGGACGAATATCCGAAGCGCTGTGTTGAACAGCTGGCAAACTGGCATAAAGAGCTGGAAGAGTACAAAACCGCTGAGCGAATCGAGATTAAGCCCTCGCGTGAATATGCCAGCACTATTATGAACGCTATCTGGACCGGTGAGCCAAGCGTGATTTACGGCAACGTGCGTAATGATGGCCTGATCGACAACCTGCCGCAAGGAAGCTGTGTGGAAGTGGCCTGCCTGGTGGATGCCAATGGCATTCAGCCGACGAAAGTGGGGGCTATTCCCTCTCATCTGGCGGCGATGATGCAGACCAATATCAACGTACAGACGCTGCTGACCGAAGCCATTCTGACGGAAAACCGCGATCGCGTTTACCACGCGGCAATGATGGATCCACACACCGCTGCGGTGCTGGGCATTGAGGAGATTTATGCGCTGGTGGATGACCTGATCGCCGCACACGGCGACTGGTTACCGGCCTGGCTACACCGTTAATTGCCAACCACGCCGGGCGGCAGACCCGGCGTTTAACCTCTCTAATAACAGAAGGCGGGCGCTGGTAACAGCGACCCGATACCCTATGAGCATCTCTCTGACAACAAAACTAAGTTACGGGTTCGGTGCGTTTGGTAAGGATTTCGCCATCGGCATTGTGTACATGTACCTGATGTATTACTACACCGATGTGGTGGGGTTATCGGTGGGCATGGTGGGGACACTTTTTCTGGTGGCGCGAATTTGGGATGCGGTAAACGATCCCATTATGGGCTGGATTGTTAACGCCACGCGTTCGCGCTGGGGGAAGTTTAAACCCTGGATATTAATTGGCTCGCTGGCGAACTCGCTGGTGCTGTTTCTGCTCTTTAGCGCGCATCTTTTTGAAGGTACCGCGCAGGTGGTGTTTGTCTGCGTGACCTACATTCTGTGGGGAATGACCTATACCATCATGGATATTCCGTTCTGGTCGCTGGTGCCGACCATTACCCTTGATAAGCGCGAACGTGAGCAACTGGTTCCTTTTCCCCGCTTCTTCGCCAGTCTGGCCGGATTTGTCACCGCCGGGGTGACGCTGCCTTTTGTGAACTACGTGGGGGGCGCGGATCGCGGGTTCGGTTTCCAGATGTTCACGCTGGTGCTGATCGCGTTCTTTGTTGTCTCAACGATCGTGACATTGCGAAATGTGCATGAAGTGTACTCTTCCGACAGCGAGGCCACCGCAGACAGCACCCGACTGACGCTAAAATCGATCCTCGCGCTAATCTACAAAAACGATCAGCTTTCTTGCCTGCTGGGGATGGCGCTGGCTTACAACGTGGCGGCGAATATTATTACCGGCTTCGCAATTTACTACTTCACTTATGTGATTGGTGATGCTGACCTTTTCCCCTACTACCTGTCATATGCAGGTGCGGCGAATTTGCTGACGCTGGTCTTCTTTCCTCGTCTGGTAAAGGCGCTCTCGCGTCGGATATTGTGGACCGGCGCCTCCGTTATGCCGGTTCTGAGCGGCGGCGTGTTGCTCATCATGGCGCTGGCAGGCTATCACAATGTATTCCTGATCTGCCTGGCCGGGATTTTTCTGAACATCGGTACGGCGCTGTTCTGGGTACTACAGGTGATTATGGTGGCTGACACCGTCGATTACGGCGAGTACAAGCTTAACGTTCGCTGCGAGAGTATTGCCTACGCCGTGCAGACGATGGTGGTAAAAGGCGGCTCGGCGTTTTCCGCCTTCTTTATTGCGGTGGTGCTGGGGATTATTGGTTATGTTCCCAATGCGGCGCAATCCGCAGAAACCATCCTCGGTATGCAGTTCATTATGATAGTGCTGCCCACGGTATTCTTCATTGTTACTCTGGTGCTCTACTTCCGCTATTACCGCCTGAATGGCGATATGCTGCGTAAGATTCAGATCCACCTGCTGGATAAATACCGAAGCGTACCGTCCCCCGTCGAACAGCCGGATACCCGGACGATTCCTGCGGTGGCGACCGGCGATTTAAAGGCGTAATCATGGAATGGGTTTCGCTGATTGGCTATCTGGCGGCAACGCTGACCACGCTCTCTTTTTTGCCGCAGGCGATTAAGGTGATCACCACCCGCAACACGCAGGGTATTTCTGGCCTGATGTACGTGATGTTTGTCTGCGGGCTGGTGATGTGGCTTATTTACGGTTTGTTGATTGAGGATGCGGCAGTCAGCATGGCGAACTTCCTGACGCTGGTGTTCGCCTTGCCGATTCTGGTTATCAAGTACCGCAGAGGGTAGTGCAGATTGCCGGATGGCGTTGATGCTTATCCGGCAATCAACTGATAGCGTTTCAGCTGTCGGCAGTGCCAACCCGCCAGCAAAATCACCGTCGTTAACGCCCCGAGCAGGGCGCAAAACATATCCGACTGGGTATCCCATGGATCGCCCTGGGTGCCGAGAAAATCGTCCGCCCCCTGGCCCATCGCCAGCGCCGCCCACCACTCGATCAGCTCATAGGTCGCGCTAATCGCCAGCGCCACGCAGCAGACCAGGAACGCCAGCATTTTACGCCCGCGGACAATTTGCCCACGCACGAGGATCTCACGCGCGGTTAACGCCGGAACCAGCCCCTGAAAGAAGTGTCCCAGCTTGTCGTACGGATTGCGGCTCAGATCCAGCCACTCCTGAACCTCGAAACCGATGGGGACTTTGGCATAGGTGTACATTCCGCCAACCATCAGGATGATGGCGTGGAAGAAAATAAGCGTATAAAGCAGGGGCGTCAGCGGGTAACGCTTTGCGGTGGACAGCAACAGCGGCACCACAATGATGACCGGTGTGACTTCCATCAGCCAGGTGATTTTCTCACCCGCAAAAATGCCGGTGTAAATCAGGATAAGGGTCAGCAGCAGCGCGCCAACGTTCAGTTGCAGGGGACTCAGTGTGCGGATCATCGTGATTTCGCAAGTAAGGGAAAAGGTTACTATTTACCGCAGCGGATAAAATTTCAATGCCTGTTATTGGGGAGAAAGTGGCCCGGGGGGATCGCAGGACTGACCCCAACATTCTGGTGTCAGTCCTGCGCCGGGCCGGATAGGTTATTTCGCGCAGTTAGCGCACTGCTTGCTTACAATCTGCTGGAAGAAATCGTTGCCTTTGTCATCGACCAGGATAAACGCCGGGAAGTCTTCCACTTCGATTTTCCAGATAGCTTCCATACCCAGTTCAGGATATTCAACGCACTCCAGATGCTTAATACTCTCTTGCGCCAGAACCGCAGCCGGACCGCCGATGCTGCCCAGGTAAAAGCCCCCGTGTTTATGGCAGGCGTCGGTCACCTGCTGGCTACGGTTACCTTTTGCCAGCATGATCATGCTGCCGCCGTGGGACTGCAACAGATCAACGTAGGAGTCCATACGGCCTGCGGTCGTTGGGCCTAACGAGCCGGAGGCATAGCCTGCCGGCGTTTTTGCCGGACCCGCGTAGTAGATTGGATGATCTTTCACGTACTGTGGCAGGCCTTCCCCGGACTCGATACGCTCTTTCAGCTTCGCGTGAGCGATATCGCGCCCAACGATGATGGTGCCGCTCAGCGACAGGCGGGTAGAGACAGGATACTGTGAAAGCTGGGCGAGGATCTCTTTCATTGGACGGTTAAGGTCAACCTTAACCACTTCGCCTTCACCTGCCTGACGCAGGGATTCCGGGATGTACTGTGCCGGGTTATGCTCCAGTTTTTCGATCCAGATCCCTTCACGGTTGATTTTGGCTTTGATGTTACGGTCAGCGGAGCAGGAGACGCCCATTCCTACCGGGCAGGAAGCGCCGTGACGCGGCAGACGGATCACGCGAACGTCATGGGCAAAATATTTGCCGCCGAACTGTGCGCCGAGGCCGAGCTTCTGCGCTTCTTCCAGCAGTTCCTGTTCCAGCTGCACATCGCGAAACGCCTGGCCGTGTTCGTTGCCTTCAGTGGGCAGACCGTCGTAGTAGTGCGTGCTGGCGAGCTTCACGGTTTTCAGCGTGCTCTCTGCGGAAGTACCACCAATCACAAACGCGATATGGTACGGCGGACAGGCTGCGGTACCCAGGGTGCGCATCTTCTCAACGAGGAAGTTTTTCAACTTACCGGGGGTGAGCAGCGCTTTGGTTTCCTGATACAGGTAGGTTTTGTTGGCTGAGCCGCCACCTTTTACCACGCAGAGGAATTTGTACTCGTCACCGTCAACGGTATAGAGATCGATTTGCGCTGGCAGGTTAGTACCGGTATTGACCTCTTTGTACATATCCAGTGCGGCGTTCTGGGAGTAACGCAGGTTGTCTTCAATGTAGGTATTGTAGACACCTTTGGAGAGTGCGGCTTCATCGCCGCCGCCGGTCCAGACGCGCTGACCTTTTTTACCCACAATAATCGCCGTGCCGGTATCCTGGCAGGTTGGCAGCACGCCTTTGGCCGCGATTTCGGAGTTGCGCAGGAATTGCAGCGCCACGTATTTATCGTTTTCGCTGGCTTCAGGGTCATGGAGAATGGAGGCGACTTGTTGCTGATGTTCGGTGCGGAGCATGAAGGAGGCGTCGTGAAAGGTTTGCTGCGCCAGTAATGTCAGGGCTTCTGGCTCGACCTTAAGAATGGATTCTCCTTCAAAGTCACCCACGCTGACGTAATCGGAGGTCAGCAGGTAATACTCTGCTTTGTCTTCCCCCATCGGGAAAGGCGCCTGATAGATGAATGGTTTATTCGACATATGCTTCCAGCCTTATTTTAATATCGCGTGCCGCCGTTGACGGGCGACACGCGAGGTGCAATTACAGGAATCCGTACATTGCGGCGAAGATCCAACCAAATACGCAGGACACGCTCACGCCAATTAAGCCTGGCAGAATGAAGCTGTGGTTAATGACGAAGCGGCCAATGCGGGTGGTGCCGGAACGGTCAAACTGGATGGCAGCCAGATCGCTCGGGTAGGTCGGCAGAATGTAGTAACCGTAGCACGCCGGTGCTGAGGCTACGATGTAAGCCGGATCCACGCCGATAGCCAGTGCGACCGGAACAATCGCCGCCAGCGCCGCTGCCTGGGAGTTTACAAACTTGGAAACCAGCAGCAGCACAATCGCATAGGCCCAGGGATACTCTTTCACCATATTGCCCAGCACACCTTCGATTTCCGCCATGTGCGCGCCGAACATCGTTTCCGCCATCCAGGCAATACCGTACACCGCCACAATCGCGATCATACCGGAACGGAAGACTTCGTTTTTAGAGATTGAAGCGGGATTGGTCTTCGTCAGGATAATAATCAGCGCACCGGTCAGCAGCATGAACATCTGGATAACCAGTACCATTGACAGCGCTTTGCCGCCAAAGGAAGGACGCAGCTCAGAGAAGGCGCCCAGCAAGGCGACGACAGCAATGGCAGCGAGGAAAATCCACATTGCCAGCCAGTTGCTCTTCGGCAGTTTTTTATCCAGCAGCGTAGCCGTATCGCCATACACATAGTGATGGTTTTCCGGGACGGAGATGAACTTCTGGAACTCTTCGTCTTTATCCAGATCTTTACCGCGGAACCAGCTGAAAATACCGATCGCCAGGATACCTAACAGTGTCGACGGGATGGTGATAGAGAGCAGGTCGAGGAATTCCAGATGTTTGCCTTCAAAGGTGATGTTCCCCAGCATGGCGACCAGCGATACCACGGCAACGGAAACCGGGCTGGCGATGATCCCCATCTGTGCGCCGATAGAACTCGCCGCCATCGGACGTTCCGGGCGAATGTTGTTCTTAATCGCCACGTCATAGATGATAGGCAGAATGGTGTAGACCACATGACCGGTACCGCACAGAATTGTCAGGGTACAGGTGACGAACGGTGCCACAATAGAGACATATTTGGGGTTGCGGCGCAGCAGTTTCTCTGCAATCTGCAACATAACGTCAAGGCCGCCAGAGGCTTGTAGCGTGGCGGAGGCGGCGACCACGGCGATGATCACCAGCATGACGTCAACGGGAGGTTTACCCGGCTGGAGGTTGAAAACGAAGACCAGAATGACCAGGCCGATACCGCCTAACAAACCCAGCGCGATACCGCCCTTTTTGGCCCCATAGAACAGACATATTAATATTATGAGAAGTTGTATACTAAATAGCATTTATTTACCCTCGCGATAAATCCGTTTAAATTTTGATAAATTGATCACAGTCATGTTCTGTTTTTTGTGAAGTGGCTCAGAGCCTGACTAAATACTCGCTTTACCTGTGTTTGTGATTAATATCTAAACATCGGTTCAGAGTTTTCAGGGAGTAAAACTCCCCGGCGATGGGCAGGTTTTAAGATGGAACAGAGGTTGGTTATCTTTTATCATCTTATGTTGCTGAAATATAACAACATAGCGTCTGCTCACAAAAGGGTGTCATCTTTGTTTTTATTAAGTGTCTGCTGTATTTCAGACTACTCCTTTATGAGTAAAAATACACATTATGCGAGCTACATAATACTTTATTAACTTTTGTTACCGTTTTTGAAATTAAAAACAATGTGACGTAAAGCGATAATAAAGAAAGAAACTAAATCATATTTTTGATTATATTTGATCTGGCACAAATTCTCTATTTTGCAGATGTAATCCTTATTCTTTTTATTTTTCATTATTGTGATAATTGTTATCAACATATAACGAAATAATTTGTGCGAATTTTATTTTCTACTGACAATATTGCTTAAGTAAAGAATAATGTTCTGCCTGAATACGGTAGCGATAAACCGGACGGCCGGTGACGCCATAATGGATGCTGGTGAAGAGAATGTGACAATTGACCAGCCAGATAAGATATTTGCGGCAGGAGACGCGGGAGATATTTACGGCATTAGCCAGTTCGTCGGTGGAGAATTCATAGTCCTGATGAGCGTCTATCCATTGGCACAGGGTACGCAGCGTTTGCGGTGTTAACCCTTTCGGCAGACGGCGAGTATCCTGCTCATTCGACGCGTTGCCATGAATTAACTGATCGAGTTCAGACTGTTCATAATACTGGTGTTTATCCATCTCCGTTTTCTTTTGCAGCCATCCATTGAGCGCCTCTTCAAAGCGTGAGGCCTGAAAAGGTTTGATCAGATAATCGACCACGCCATAGTGGAGTGAATCTTTAATGGTTGGTGCATCGGCGGCAGAAGAGATCACAATGACATCGCTTTTGCATCCTGCGGCGTGCAGCAGCGGCAGCAGATCCAGCCCGTTCTCTTTTTGCATATAAATATCAAGCAAAATCAGATCGATATGGATTTCACTGTCAAAAATAATCTCTTTGGCTTTTTCCAGCGTAGAGGCAGTGCCGCAGCATTGAAAACCAGGGATCTGGGCAACGTAGCGGCGGTTAAGCTCTGCGACCATTGCGTCGTCATCGATAATTAAGACATTGATCATATTCTGGCCCTCTCCCCATCCCAGGGTAACTGTACGAAAAATTGTGTGAAAATCCCAGGTTCGGATTCCACGAAAATAGTGCCGCCAAGACTTTCAACCTGTTGTTTTACAAGGGCTAAACCCACGCCTCGTTCGGTTCCCTTTGACGAGACGCCTTTCTCAAAGATGTGCTCAATCTGCTCTGCCTCGATTCCCGGACCATCATCATTTACTTCACAATGGAGCCAGCCGTGGCGGTAATGTAAGGATACACTGATCTCGCCGCCCGGTTGTGGCCCCAGCGCATCCAGCGCGTTTTCAATCAAATTTCCCAGTACCGTAATCAATGCCGTGACTTGTTCTTCATTCGTGCTGTCCGGCAACTGGCTTTCATTGCTGATGATTAAACGGTGCCCGGAATCAGAGGTGCGATTAATCTTACTGAGTAAAAAACCGGCGATCACCGGTGACTTTATTTTGCCCAACAGAGAACCAATCTCTTCCTGATAGTTATTTGCTGTCTTAATAATATAGTCTTCAAGTTGCTTATAACTCTTCAGATGCAACAATCCCAGAATCACATGTAATTTATTCATAAATTCGTGTGATCGTTCACGGAGTGAATCGGCATAGTTCACCATACCGTCTAATCGTTGCATGAGTTGGCGGACTTCAGTTTTATCTCTGAAAGTCGAAATTGCGCCAATGATTTCACCGTTACTGCGCACCGGAACGGTATTGATTAAGAGTAACCGGTTCTTAACGGTGATCTCTTCATCATTGTGCGGCGTGCCATCGCGGAGCACTTTGCTCAGGTCCACCACCTGCGACCAGGCGTGGCTGAGCGATGCAAGGTGAGGATCATCCTGGGATTTATGATAATCGAGCAGCTCCTGCGCCGCCTGGTTAATCAGCGTCACTTCACCGCTATCGTCAACCGCAATTACCCCTTCCTTGATGGATTGCAGCATGGCCTGCCGTTGCTTAAACAGGGTGGAGATTTCATAAGGTTCCAGGCCAAACAGAATACGCTTGAGCACCTTTACCAGCACCCAGGTGCCCAGCAGACCAACCAGTACGCCAAACAGCACCGACCAGATGATGCTCCAGCGGCTATTGTTAATCTGTTCCGTGACTCTGCTCAGTTCCAGGCCTATCGCCACCACGCCAATCTGTTTGTGGTTTTCATCGTAGACTGGAGTGAAGACTCGCAGCGCTTTGGCAAGAAAACCGCGGTTGATGTCGACGTTTTCATGCCCTTGCAGCGCCAGCAAAATATCGTCGCCTTTGAAGGGCTGACCAATGCGTTGGGCTTCCGGGTGGGAATAGCGCAGGCTCTGCATATCGGTAATAACGATAAACAGCATATCGTTGCGCTTACGCACGGCTTCGGCGATGGCCTGAAGGTCGCTCTCTTTGGGGCTTTTACGCAGACCTTCGCGTATTTCCGGGGAATCAGCCAGGGTACGCGCTACCGCGAGAGCTTTATCCGCCAGCGCATTGCGCGTCATATGACTGATCTGTGAAAAGTAAATCAGATGGACCACCAGCAGCACCGAGAACAGTACGGCGCTGACCATCAGAATCACCGTCGTACCGAGTTTCATCGGCCGTTTACGTAACATGCGGCAGGGCAGGGAATGTCTCATAGTGGTCCTGAAGTCATTCATCGTGCAGTTATTATCCCTGATGAGGTGAGTAATTCAACGGTACCAGGTCAATAGACGGGGTGTTCATTCATCCTTCTTTGTCATCCCGAAGCCGTTTAAATTACACGTTGGTCAAAAAAGCGTGGAGAAGTGATATTGGCGATGAACCCGCGGTACTGATACAGAGGCACGATGCAGGGATGTAACGTGCCTTGTTATGATGCGGCCAAATCAGTATTTGATATCTCTGGCTTCCTGACGCCCATCCTGCTTACTTTGTCGTTTGTCCTGGCGACACTCATGGTTACTTTTATCGTTCCCGACCACGCATTCGCGTTTTTCCTGGCGAGCATCCTGACGGGTGTCCTGGCGTGTATCCCGGGCTTCACGACGCTGATGAGCCTGTTCTGTGGCCTGTGCCGTTGTTATCAAACCGCCCGCGAGAAGAATAAGCCCGGTAAAAACAGCAATATGTGATTTCATAGATGACCTTAACATGTCCTGAAATAAAAAATGTCGGGCAGCCAGTGCTGCCCGTCTGCCTATTGTATTAAAAGACCGATTTCCGAAAGGAAGTTAAAATGCGGTTTTCACTTTTTCTGGATGATTGCTGACGAACTCATGTCGGTTTACGCTTACTTCGCACCGGCTCCGCCATACTGGCAGCAACGCTGCTGGGTCATGCCAGTATCTCCCAGCGTAGTGGCAATGTGGTCAGGATGTTTGTGTTCGTGGGGGATAATCTTCTGTCCTGGTCAATCTGCCGGTCCTGCAAAAACACCTTGTGGCTGATGGACAAGCAGATGCGTCCCTCCCCGGTGCGCAGTAGCCAGGCTTCCTCCTGATTAAGCGCCTTACCGGAGAGCGTTCGAATGGCCCGGTAACTCAAATATTGTTTATCGGGACATAATCCGATGATGTTTCTTATGCCTTCACCATGATTATTACGGTGTTTCTCACATTAAGTAAGGTCATGATTTTCAGTTTTCCCGGTGTGTCCTTTTAGCTTCTGTCGATCTGAAACCCTATCTTTGAAAATGCATGGGTATTTTAAGTATTTCAATATTGATTTAAATCAATTTCACATTGCTTTGTTAACAACTTTCCGTGTGCTTTAACTAGTGCGACATAAATGTTTGCTTAATGTATTACTGGTAGCTCATTTTACTGGTATGTCAGCGCTATTCATCATTAATAAATAGTGAAAAATTCTTAAGGATTTTCTTAATGCGGACTAAAGATCTGTATATTTGATCTTGTGCCGATCATTATTCTAATATCGCGTGTAAAAAACTGTAGTGTGAAAAGTGTGCACAGCGATAGCCGAGGGATGATGAGATGGCTGACAGTTTCCTGAATGAAGTGCCAAAGGCGCTTATTAATCTGAAGCCTGGCCTGCATACGGATGGCGCAGACAAGAAAACCGAACTTCCCCTGAAGTTACTGGTTGCGGGTGGTTTCAGTAATGGTCTGGAGTCCGCGCCATTATCAGAGCGAAAAAAAGTTAATCTGAATAATAACTTCGCCGCAGTTCTTTCCGAATATTCCCCAAAAATAAATCCGGTTATGCACGACATAAAGGCTCCTTCTTACGAGAAGCACAGCCACCTTGAGCAGATCGAGCTGTGTTACGGAAAAAACACCTGGAGCTACAAAGACGGCTACATCGTTCATTCCGATTCCTGGAACGAATGCGCCACCGAGTAAGTCGCATGCGGACAGTCACCTCTGTCCGCTTTTTCGTTTTTGCTGAGCGTCTGCGTGCGCGGTCGTTCAGCAAAGAAACCCACAAACTGTCAGCCAGACCGTATGCGCTTTGGTCCCCTTCACGGGAAACCGCGAGGGGCGGTAGCGTGTCCAGGAACCGGCAAAGAAAGAGAGATATTCATGGAAAATCCAGCCATCCTGCTGCGGCGTCTGAGCCCTTACTGTGTCCGTGCCATGGAAGGCGCAGCCTCCCTGTGCCAGAAACACGCCCACGCAGAAATCCTGCCTGAGCGCTGGTTGTTAAAGCTGTTCGAGCAGGGGGAAGGTGACCTGACAGTCCTGGCGTGCCGTTACGAGTGGGATGGGGATGCGGCTAATCTGCTGAAACCCGCTCTTGCATGCGGTGAATTGCGTACTATCGCAGCCACCAGCGGGTCTGAATACAACGATGCCGCACTGGAGCGTCGCTTCCGGATGGTAAAGGTGGACGAGCCGGACGATGACGCCGCCTGCCTGCTTAATCAACAAATTCTGCCGGTGCCGATCCACATTGCCGCAAAACAGAAACCACAGTCGCTATGCCTTAGCTGGAGTGAGGCTGAGGGGAGCGGACCGGAGTTTGACCGGACACAAGGAGTGAACGTATGAGCAACCATCCCCCGATAAGATTCAGCCACAACCACCACCTGCTGTCGGTTAAAGGGTGCGGCTCAGCGCTTGATGTGCTGGCGTTTGAAGGCGATGAAGCCCTGAGCACGCCGTTCAGCTACCGGATTGAGTTTACCAGTGGTGACCATGCCATCAGCAAAGAAATGATGCTGAAGAAAGCCGCTTCTCTGACGCTGCAGGCCCCGGTTGACCAGGGTTACGGCATTAAAATGCAACAGGCTGTGCGCACCCTTCAGGGCGTGGTGAGCGGCTTTGCACGTCTCGGCACCTCGAAAGATGAAACCCATTACGCCCTGACGCTCCAGCCACGTCTGGCGCTGCTCGATCGTTCGCATCAGAACGCGATTTACCAGGATATGTCTGTCC
Source organism: Citrobacter amalonaticus (assembly GCF_002918555.1). Taxonomy (GTDB): domain Bacteria; phylum Pseudomonadota; class Gammaproteobacteria; order Enterobacterales; family Enterobacteriaceae; genus Citrobacter_C; species Citrobacter_C amalonaticus_A. The sequence goes on along the minus strand of NZ_PQMB01000003.1, from coordinate 894,312 downwards.
CGCAAATCGTGGAAAAAATTCTGCGTGAGCGTCACGGCATGCGCGGCCAGGATTTTCTGTTCTCGCTCTCAAAAGAATATCCGCGTCGCGAGCAGGTGATGCAGTACGGCGAGGACGACCTGCACTTTATCACCCGTCTGCTGGGCGAGGTCGGTATCTGGTTCCGCTTCACCACCGACACCCGCCTGAATATCGACGTCGTGGAGTTTTATGACAGTCAGCAGGGTTACGAGAGAGGCCTGACGCTGCTATCGGTGCCGCCATCAGGCCAGCATTCGGAGGGTGTGGACTCGGTGTGGGGAATGGAGAGCCATCATAATGTGGTGCAGAAGCAGGTCAGCACCCGTGATTACAACTACCGCCGGGCCACGGATGACATGAACACTCAGGTCGATGCGACCCGCGGGGATACCACCACCTACGGTGATGCCTGTCACTATGCTGATAACTGGCTGACGCCGGGCAGTGCGTATGACCGCAATCCGGCACCGGAGTCCGGGGCGTTTTATGCCCGCATTCGTCATGAACGCTACCTGAATGGTCAGACGCAGACCCATGCCATCACCAGTTGCCCAACCCTCTCTCCGGGGCAGGTGCTGAAAGTCACCGGCGGTTACGAAGTGGCGGACGTGTTTGCTCATGGTGTGGTCATCACGGGGATGCACAGCCATGCGCGGCGTGATGAAGATTTTGGCGTCAACTTCGACGGGATCCCGGACAGCACTGATTTTAGCTTCCGCCCTGAGCCTGGCTCACGCCCGGTGATGGCCGGCACATTACCGGCCCGCGTCACCAGTACCACCGAAAATGACACCTACGGGCATATCGATAAAGATGGCCGCTATCGCGTCAGGATGCTGTTTGACAGTGGCAACTGGGAGACCGGGTTCGAGAGCCTGTGGGTCCGTCAGTCCCGCCCCTATGCCGGGGATACTTACGGCCTGCACCTGCCGCTGCTGGCGGGCACCGAAGTGGCGATTGGCTTTGAGGACGGTAACCCGGACAGACCGTACATCTCCGGCGTGCTGCACGACTCGGCGCACGGCGACCACGTCACCATCCGCAACTACAAACGTAACGTGCTGCGCACCCCGGCGAACAACAAAATCCGGCTCGACGATGAGCGCGGGAAAGAGCACATCAAAGTCAGCACCGAGTACGGCGGCAAGAGTCAGCTGAATCTCGGACATTTAGTGGATGCCGATAAGCAGAAGCGCGGTGAGGGTTTTGAGCTCAGAACCGACAGCCGGGGAGCCATCCGTGCGCAGAAAGGTCTGTTCATCTCAGCAGACGGGCAGGCAAAGGCGCAGGGTCAGGTTTTAGAAATGCAGCCGGCGATTGCCAGACTGTCGGCGGCATTAGTGGAAATGGAATCGCTGTCGGCAAGCGCACAGCAGGCACAGGCGCTGGCGGCGGATGTCAGTCGTCAGCAAAAACTCCTGAAGCAGAAAATCGAGCAACTGCATGAGGAGGTCATTCTGGGCAGTGCACCGAAAGGAGTGGTACTGGTGAGTGGCGAAGATATGCAGCTATCGGCGAGAGATAATCTGACGCTGACGGCAGGTAAGCAACTGGATGTCGGAGTGCAAAAAGACTTCACGCTGGCTGCGGGTAAGCAACTCAGTCTGTACAGCCGTGAAGGCGCAAAACTGTTCAGCTCGCAAAACGATATTGATATTCAGGCTCAGGGGGGAAATATCACCACCTGGTCGACACAGGACACATACATTTCAAGCGGCAAAAAAATGATTGTCACGGCGCAGGATGAACTGACGCTGATATGCGGTGGTGGTTATATCAAAATCAGGGGTGGGAATGTTGAGATTGGTGGCCCGGGGAAACTGCTTATTAAGAATATGGGCATCAGGAAAGCGGGGTCCGGCAGTTTGCATGGCGTGATGAAGTCGTTTGAGCCATCAACGTTTGATGAGAAATTTGTTATCAGAAATGCGCTAACAAAAGAACCGATACCTGGTAAGGCTTATAACATCACCATGCCAGATGGTTCTGTTATTTCAGGTGTGACAGATTCGTCGGGCGCGACGTCGCTGAACTCATCTGATGTTATCGACAATATGCTCATTACCCTGGTTAAGGCGTAATAATATGAAATGGAATCAGTCAGACAGAAAAGTACTCACAATTATAGCCATTACTGGTGTGCTCCTGTATGCCATTTATAAAGGACTTCAGTTTTTAGCTGGTGTATCAATGGGGGCCAGTTTTGGGGGCGGTCTGGGAGGAATGAGCGGGTCTCAACAGGTAGAGGAATCACGAAAAGTTGAAACGGATGCGCCGACTCAAATTATTTATCGCATAGATAAAAATCGATATCTGACACTGGAAAACTACATATCTTGTGATAAGGGGGGGCAGGTTTATTATAATGATACTGAAAGGGAAATAAAAACCCAACTGGGATGGGATACAGATTTTTATGATTTCTCATATCGTCGTGGTAATAATGTTGCGGCTTATCAGGGAACCATTATTAATGGTGCAGATAATGGTTATCTGGCATTCCCCGGTGCATCAACCAGGCAATATTGCGGTAGCGGTACTTCAGAAACAGGCTGCCCGGTATTTTTCTTTTTTTCAGCGGATTATGGAAAAACCTTTATATATGAAATTGTAGCTAAGGAGTACAACACCCCTGAACGATTCAGTAAGCTTAAAGTGGTAGTGGCAAACAATGGGGTTTATTTAAAAGATGAGTCTCAAACAGAGAGTGTATATTCTCACCCTATAGGTCTTCGCGATCTTCATTCAGTGAATAAATTAAGATTTTCAGACGGAAATTTAATCAGTGTTTATGATGACTGGCAGAAAAAAGTTCATGAGTTAGTGAAAAAAGAACTGATAAGAAAAAAAATGCCCTATGCAAACGATTATGGACCGAGGTTTCATATATTCGACTATATCAGAACATTAACACCTCCGAAAACTCATGAGGAAAGTAATTTGATGGCAAATGAATTGTCAGATATTCGAATCAGGATTGAGGATGAGGTTTATAGCAATAGGATTAAATTCCCAATTATTTTAACTCAGAGCTTAGATAGTAAATATCAGTGTAATAAAAGCATTAAAGCTAAAACCATTACATATACAAGTGAATCAAACGGGAAAAAGGAGGTGGTGAAAAATGAATAATAATATTGAACCCATCCGGGAACTTGAATGTAAATTTGATGATAATGGGCATCCGTCCTGGCACTCATTCCCGTCTCATAAAAATTGCCAGATCAGAGGTGGGTGTGATTTACCACCACATTTGCCTGGTGTTATTTTACTTGTACACGGTGTAAACTCGACAGGAGAGTGGTTTTCAATTGCAGAGGATAAACTTTGCGAAGGTCTGAATAAGAGGCTTGGGTTAAACGGGACAGATTATAAACTGGAGGCCAACAAATATCTTTCTGACGATAAAATAAATTCTGAACCTCTAGTATCCCGATATTTACCTGAAGTTGATAAAAATAGGTCTCCAGTTATTCGTTTTTACTGGGGGTATTCCTCACCTAAAGGTAATGAAGATAAATATGTTATACCGTTAGCCAATCGGAAAGGCGTTGATTATCATCAGTTGAAAATGCAGGGTGTTTCTCATAACAATATTATTGCTCAGAGGCCATTTTTCTGGGGCGGCGGACCATTCCAGAACGGAACAAATAATCTGCACTCTTTATGGAGTGAGAAAGGATTTAAAGAGAGAGTCGCAGGTATCAAAGTTCAGTGGTTTAATGAAGATAAAGATCGCCTGTTAACCAATGCGCCACCACGAAAATATTATGCGCATGCAGCCAAACGCCTTGCAGACCTGATTGATAGTATCCGTAAAAAATATCCCAAAGATACGGTGACCATTGTTTCTCACAGTCAGGGAACCATGGTCGCAATGGCTGCCGTAGCAATTGCTGAACAAGCACCTGATGCATTATTTGTACTTAACTCCCCCTATGCACTGGATCACAACGATCTTAATGGCGCATCACTTCCGGCAGATGAGTGCATTTCGCCAGAAGGGCGGCAGAATACGTTATCTGCCATCATTGATAAGGTGGCTTCAAGAAAAAATCACCTGTTATCGCTTGGTTATGAGGGACTCTGCGTAGGTCAGACGGCAGATAAAAAGAGCTGGCGGCCTGATGTCTCTCTTGCTGGTGAAAATGGCACCAGTCTTGCCGAACGCGATAATCACGGGCGCACTTATATCTACTTTTGTCCTCATGACCGTGTTATGGGGTCACGGCCGCTACGCTCAATTGGCTGGCAGGGATTACCCAATGATTCTCAGGGGTATCCTCATCCTCTGCTGAAAAAGCATCAGGGAAATTTATTTCAGCGGATGCTGGCTCGCAGTACTCCATGTGGCGAAGCTCCAAATCCCGTGACGCCTTTTGCAAAATTGCCGGATGGAAAACCTTTCTGGGATGATAAAGGCGACCAGTATCAAAGCAGTAGTTTCACCTATCCGGATCCGCCAGAATGGCAAACGGTTTTTATTAATGCCGAAAAAGTTCCGGAGCCTATTGATGCTACTAAATTGGCAAATTTTGATGTAACACGAGTGGGGATGGAACATGACGCCAGGCAAATAGATGGCTGGGGAGAGTTCAACCCGGATAAAAAAAATAAAAACGACAATACCTATGACAACTACATTAATCTTTACCCTAATCAGGATATTGTGATTGGTTTTAAAAATGTGGGTACAGAAGCAGAACCGCGGTTGATTCCCGTAAGCCGTGAGGAAACGTTTGAAGAAAAAGATCTTCGCCTGAGAACCTACGTTTCCCAGCCCACGGACCATAGTACTTTGCCAATGCGTGCTGATTTCATGTCGCAGGTGGTAGCTTATGATTTGCCGATTGGGTATTGCGATGCAACCTGGGATAAGGAATTTATGGCTGATTTACGGCGAAAAGCGGACTGGGTACAGGGGGAGGATCCCTATCTCTTTAGTGGAATACCTGACAAAGTGCCAGAGCCTGATTTAATTAGCCGGGATACTGTTGTTGATGAATTTAATACAGAGCAACGTAAGTTACCCGCTTACAGAGTTGTAAATAAGGCATAAATATATTTTTGTAGATTACAGTACAGGGAAAGAACACGTAACGATCGTTTTTATACATATAAAAAGCAGGCGTGCCAGATTCGTCGGGCGCGACGTCGCTGAACTCATCTGATGTTATCGACAATATGCTCATTACCCTGGTTAAGGCGCAATAATATGAAATGGAATCAGTCAGACAGAAAAGTACTCACAATTATAGCCATTACTGGTGTGCTCCTGTATGCCATTTATAAAGGACTTCAGTTTTTAGCTGGTGTATCAATGGGGGCCAGTTTTGGGGTCGGTCTGGGAGGAATGAGCGGGTCTCAACAGGTAGAAGAATCACGAAAAGTTGAAACGGATGCGCCGACTCAAATTATTTATCGCATAGATAAAAATCGATATCTGACACTGGAAAACTACATATCTTGTGATAAGGGGGGGCAGGTTTATTACAATGATACTGAAAGGGAAATAAAAAACCTGCTGGGATGGGATATTGATTTCAATGATTTCTCATATCGTCTTGGGAATAGCATGGCGTCATATCAGGGAAGCATTGTCAATGGAGCGGATAATGGGTATCTCGCATTTCCTGGAGCATCCACTGATCAGTATTGTGGTAGCGGAAGGTCAGAAAGAGGTTGTCCTGTGTTTTTCTTCTTTTCAGCGGATCATGGAAAAACCTTTATCTATAAAATTATAGCTGAGGAGTACAACACCCCTGAACGATTCAGTAAGCTTAAAGTGGTAGTGGCAAACGATGGGGTTTATTTAAAAGATGGGTCTCAAACAGAGAGTGTATATTCTCACCCTATAGGTCTTCGCGATCTTCATTCAGTGAATAAATTAATATTTTCAGACGGAAATTTAATCAGTGTTTATGATGACTGGCAGAAAAAAGTTCATGAGTTAGTGAAAAAAGAACTGATAAGAAAAAAAATGCCCTATGCAAACGATTATGGACCGAGGTTTCATATATTCGACTATATCAGAACATTAACACCTCCGAAAACTCATGAGGAAAGTAATTTGATGGCAAATGAATTGTCAGATATTCGAATCAGGATTGAAGATGAGGTTTATAGCAATAGGATTAAATTCCCAATTCTTTTAACTCAGGGCTTAGATAGTAAATATCAGTGTAATAAAAGCATTAAAGCTAAAACCATTATATATACAAGTGAATCAAACGGGAAAAAGGAGGTGGTGAAAAATGAACAGTAATTCTGAACCCATCCGGGAACTTGAATGTAAATTTGATGATAATGGGCATCCGTCCTGGCACTCATTCCCGTCTCATAAAAATTGCCAGATCAGAGGCGGGTGTGATTTACCGCCGCACTTACCTGGTGTTATTTTACTTGTACACGGTGTAAACTCGACAGGAGAGTGGTTTTCAATTGCGGAGGATAAACTTTGCGAAGGTCTGAATAAGAGGCTTGGATTAAACGGGACAGATTATGAACTGGAGGCCAACAAATATCTTTCTGACGATAAAATAAATTCTGAACCTCTAGTATCCCGATATTTACCTGAAGTTGATAAAAATAGGTCTCCAGTTATTCGTTTTTACTGGGGGTATTCCTCACCTAAAGGTAATGAAGATAAATACGTTATACCGTTAGCCAATAGGAAAGGCGTTGATTATCATCAGTTGAAAATGCAAGGTGTTTCTCATGAAAATATTATTGCTAAGGGGCCATTTTTCTGGGGCGGCGGACCATTCCAGAACGGAACAAATAATCTGCACTCTTTATGGAGTGAGAAAGGATTTAAAGAGAGCGTTGCCGGTATTAAGATACAATGGTTTAATGAAGATAAAGACCGCCTGTTAACCAATGCCCCGCCGCGAAAATATTATGCCCATGCGGCCAAACGTCTTGCAGACCTGGTTGATAGTATCCGTAAAAAATATCCCAAAGATACGGTGACCATTGTTTCTCACAGTCAGGGAACCATGGTCGCAATGGCTGCCGTAGCAATTGCTGAACAAGCACCTGATGCATTATTTGTACTTAACTCCCCCTATGCACTGGATCACAACGATCTCAATGGCGCGTCACTTCCGGCAGATGAGTGCATTTCGCCAGAAGGGCGGCAGAATACGTTATCTGCCATCATTGATAAGGTGGCTTCAAGAAAAAATCATTTGTCATCACTGGGCTATGAAGGGCTTTGTGTCGGACAAACGGCAGATAAAAAAAACTGGCGACCTGATGTCACTCTTGCTGATGAAAATGGTACCAGTCTTACCGAACGCGATAATCACGGGCGCACTTATATCTACTTTTGTCCTCATGACCGTGTTATGGGGTCACGGCCGCTACGCTCAATTGGCTGGCAGGGATTACCCAATGATTCTCAGGGGCATCCTCATCCTCTGCTGAAAAAGCATCAGGGAAATTTATTTCAGCGGATGCTGGCTCGCAGTACTCCATGTGGCGAAGCTCCAAATCCCGTGACGCCTTTTGCAAAATTGCTGGATGGAAAACCTTTCTGGGACGATAAAGGTGACCAGTATCAAAGCAGTAGTTTCACCTATCCGGATCCGCCAGAATGGCAAACGGTTTTTATTAATGCCGAAAAAGTACCTGAGCCATTATCAGCGGCCACATTGGCTAATTTTGATGGGTCCCGAGTTGGAGCTGAACATGATGCCAGTCAAAAAGATGGATGGGGTGAGATTAACCCGAAGAACAATCAAAAAAAAGACAATACCTATGACAATTACATCAATCTATATCCTAATCAGGATATTGTGATTGGCTTTAAGAATTTGGGGACACAATCAGAGCCTCGACTGGTACCCGTGACTCGCAAAGAAACATTTGAAGAGAAAGATGCTCGCTTAAGAACCTACGTTTCCCAGCCCACGGACCATAGTACTTTGCCAATGCGTGCTGATTTCATGTCGCAGGTGGTAGCTTATGATTTGCCGATTGGGTATTGCGATGCAACCTGGGATAAGGAATTTATGGCTGATTTACGGCGAAAAGCGGACTGGGTACAGGGGGAGGATCCCTATCTCTTTAGTGGAATACCTGACAAAGTGCCAGAGCCTGATTTAATTAGCCGGGATACTGTTGTTGATGAGTTTAATACAGAGCAACGTAAGTTACCCGCTTACAGAGTTGTAAATAAAGCATAAATATATTTAAGCTGACTTTAAGTCTCGGTGAGTTTTCTAAAATTAAGCACTATGGAGTCAGGTGTTTAATTATAATTAAAGGAATAGAAAGTGGGGAAATTTGCAGTTGTTTTAGGGGATGCCACTACACATGGTGGTAAAGTCACATCAGCCTCATCCAGTTTTGATATATCCGGTAAAAATGCCGCACTCTTAAATGATACCGTCACCTGCCCTGAGCATGGCATAAATAAAATTATTGAGTGCGATATTTCTGCCTATGAAGAAAACGGGCGTGGAATTGTTTTACATGGCTGTAAAACGCAGTGTGGTGCAAGCGTCATCGCAAGCTTGCAGGATATGGAGGTTGGCTGATGGGATGGTCTCTGCCGGAGGTGCCTGAAAAAGCGCAGGCAACGGCCTGGTCGCCCTGGGTCTGTCTTTTGATTATCGTATTAGGCCTTTTCATTGGCCTAATTGTTGCTGTGCTGAAATTACCGACGACAGGATTGCCTTCGTTGAGCAGTGGGTACTGGTTACCACTGACTATCCGGACATTTACAGGCATTTCGGCAGCTATCGCTGTCTATAGTTTCTGGTGGGAAACGCTCGCAATTCGAGTCTGGAACTGGAATGAGTGGTGCCGGAGTATGCGTCTGATGTGGCGCAGACGCGCACATCAACATCTCGTCATTCTCCGCCATGTTTGCATCTCTGCCGACACGGCGTTGTTGCCTCGTCTCGCACATGCGCAAGAGGAGGACAGCGCAGAAACACCTCCTTTAACGCTGTTGCCGGAGGAACCACTTACGCCAGGCATTTCACGTTTTGAGCAACTATCCAGTAATCTCATTTCTCAGATCAAGCCCTCGCTGCTGCAACGCTATCCCTCGGGCCCGCTGCAGGTTGTAGTTCAGACCAGCGGTAATGATAAAGATAGAGAATCCCGATCGTTCCATCGTATCTGGAATGCAGGTTCCCAGCCCTGGAAAGTTGATATTCATTTTCAGGATGCGGGATCACCGTTTGGTGACTGGAACCAGTTTGTGGAGTCAGCAAAGCGACCCGTATTGGTTCTGGCTATGCATTACCGCCAGCCTGACGACGTGTTACCGGAATTTGCCTGCGCGCTATTTTTGATGCCACCGTCGATGCTGAACCCGGGTGAACAAAAAAATGCGCTACGGCTATTCCGGGCGATGCCACTCAACACCAGTACGCTCGCCACTGAACTCGGTGAATTACGGAGTATGGCTCTCACTCCTGCCAGCAAGAAACATCTGGTCTGGCACAGCGGGCTTTCAGATGCGCCACGCCAGTCGGTGAGCAGGGTGCTGAATGACCTGTCGATCTCTTTGTATGATGGCATTGGTACCGGAGGTGTCATTGATTATGACACCACATGCGCCCGTTACGGTGATCTTGCCGGTTGGGCAATGATTGGTAGTGCTGCAGATATGGCTGCTTATGGCCCTACCTGCCAGTGGTTTCTTCTCGGAGATGAACATAATGCCTGGGCTGTTGCGCTTGGAAGCGCCGCACCCGCTGTCGGGCATGATCATTTTATTATTCCGGCCCCCTTTCCTGGCGGCTCAATGATGATGGCTCTGATGCTGACTGTCGGGCTGTACAGTCTGATGATTCGCTATTTTCCTTTAATGGCATTTTCCTGGTCGGGGATCTCTCTCTTGCTGCTATCACTGGTAGCGACATTGCCCGGGATCGTATTTGCGCTACGGCGTGTAACATCCCGTCTTCAGCGGCCCTTATTTATCAGGGCTGCACGACAGTCCGGAAAGGAATAACTGGCATGAAAAAGGCCTCGAATCTCCTGGGTGCAGGGCTCCTTATCCTGCTTGTCTTTCTTCTGGTGCTCTTTGTTCTTGTACAGATCACACCATTACCCTCTGGTAGGGGCGAAAATGTTTTCTGGTATGTGGTGGCAGGTTTTGTAACCCTGACCGCGCTATTGTGTACTCTCATTTTTTTTACATTTTCCGGGCAAAAAAATCCCTCTCCTGTTACGCCTGATGACTGGAGTGACAGGAATGAAGAACAAACCCCGATTCAATGTGATTTTTCAGCCCTCAGCAATCACCTCAGAAGACGTTACTCGCTGTTCTGGCGGCGTAAGGTACAACTGCTGCTGGTCACCGGTGATGATTCAGCTATTGAGCAACTGGTTCCCGGCCTGCAACAGCAGCTGTGGCTTGAAGGTAACCGTACCGTTCTGATTTACGGCGGCAGTCTGACTCCAGTACCGGACAAAGAAAAATACACCGCGTTACGTAAACTGCGCCGCGGACGTCCGCTGGACGGAATGGTTCGGGTGATGCCAGCGTCGCTTAACCTGACGCCACAAATCAGTGACAACGATTTACGCGGGCTGGAAAAAATCAGCGAACTGCTGCGCTATTCCGCACCGGTCTGGCTATGGCAACTGTGCGACAGCGACTGGTCGCAGACGAAGCGCCCTGAGCAGGCGGTAGGGGCAAACTTTCCACTGCGCGCAAAAGAAGACGATGTTATCCGCCAGCTTGAGCTGATGCTGCCGGCGCTTCGGGCACAGGGTATGAGCCAGGTCGCTGAGAACAACCGTCACGACTTCCTGCTGCGCCTGGCCCAGCACCTTAAAGAAGGCGCTATCGGTCACTGGGCTCAGCAACTGGTGCCATGGCTGGCTGTCTCCCCGCAACGCGTCCCACTGAGGGGGCTGATGTTCAGCCTGGCGGAGAATAAACCCGCATATACGTCAGAGGGAGCCGCTTCCACTGCATCTGCCGACGCAGAAAAATATGTCCCGGAATCACACCCTCATGCGCTGATCCTGCCGGTGACCTGGCAGGGAATTGTTGATGACTGCCCCCGTGTACGTGGCCGCCGTGTCAGTATGGCCTGGGAGTCGACGCTTGCCTGGACTCTGATGGTCACTATCGCTGTCTGGGGGGCGGGGACGCTGCTGTCGTTTGCGGTAAACCGCCTGCAGATAGTCTCTGTTGCTGAACAGGCTCATGCACTGGTAGAGCATCCTGCCGTATCGGATGACCAGCTAACTACCCTGCACACCCTGCGTAATGATGCCGGCCGACTGCAGCACCGTATTCAGGACGGTGCGCCGTGGTATCAGCGCTTTGGTCTGGATCATAATCAGCAGCTGCTCGACGCGATGCTGCCCTGGTACGGTGTGGCGAACAACCGTCTGATACGCGACCCGGCAAATGCCGCCCTGACGCAGAAACTCAGCGCGCTGGTAAACTCAGCACCCAACAGCGACCAGCGTGCACAGCTGGCGAAACCGGGCTATGACCAGCTTAAAGGCTGGCTAATGATGGCCCGTCCGGATAAAGGCGATGGCGCATTTTATGCGCAGACCATGAAAGCCGTGCAGCCGACACGCATGGGCATCTCAACCGGCCTCTGGCAAAGCCTGTCGCCAGATTTGTGGGCGTTCTACATCTCTGAGCTGCCAAAGCAGCCACAGTGGAAAATCATGCCGGATGCAAAGCTGGTCAGCCAGAGCCGCCAGGTCTTGTTGCAGCAAATTGGCCGCCGCAACGCTGAAAGCACCCTGTATGAGAATATGCTCAAATCCGTGCGTCGTAACTTCGCCGATGTGTCTCTGGAAGACATGACCAGCGGTACCGATGCCCGCCGCCTGTTTACCACCGAAGAGGTGGTGCCGGGCATGTTCACCCGCCAGGCATGGGAAGGGGGGATTCAGCAGGCCATCGGGAAGGCCGCCAGTTCCCGCCGGGATGAAATCGACTGGGTGTTGAGCGACAGCCGAAAAGCCGTCTCCGGAGACCTGTCGCCGGAAGCACTAAAAGCCCGTCTGACACAACGTTACTTCACCGACTTTGCCGGTAGCTGGCTGAGCTTCCTCAACAGCCTGCACTGGAATCAGGCAAAAAGCATTGCGGATGTCACCGACCAGCTGATGCTGATGAGTGATGTCCGCCAGTCTCCGCTGATTGCCCTGATGAATACCCTCGCCTGGCAGGGGCAGACCGGCCAGCAAAGCGAAGGCCTTTCGGACTCCATCATCAAATCGGCTAAAGACCTGGTAGGTGGAAAAGAAAAGCCCGCGATTGACCAGTCTGCATCAGGCCCGCAGGGGCCACTGGATAAAACCTTTGGCCCACTGCTTCAGCTTCTGGGTAAAAACAAAGGCCGCAACGTGATGTCGGCGGATAACACGCTAAGTCTGCAGAGCTATCTGACCCGTATCACCCGTGTGCGTCTGCGTCTGCAACAGGTGGCCAGTGCCTCCGACCCGCAGGAGATGATGCTGACTCTGGCGCAGACCGTATTCCAGGGTAAAAGCGTGGATCTCACTGATACCCAGCAGTACGGCAGTCTGATTTCGGCAAGCCTTGGCGAAGAGTGGAGCGGCTTTGGCAGTACGGTGTTTGTGCAACCATTGACCCAGGCCTGGAAGACCGTGCTTCAGCCGTCGGCGGCAAGCCTGAATGACAAGTGGAGACGCTCCGTGGTAGCGAACTGGCACACGGCATTTGACGGACGTTTCCCGTTTGCCGTCAGCAAAAGTGACGCTTCTCTGCCGATGCTGGCTGAATTTGTGCGCAAGGACAGCGGACGTATTGAGCGCTTCCTGACGACTGAACTCAGCGGTGTGCTGCACAAAGAGGGCAGCCAGTGGGTGCCTGATAAGGTCAACGGCCAGGGGCTGAGCTTTAACCCGGCCTTCCTGCGGGCCATTAACCAGCTGAGCCAGCTGTCAGACATTCTGTTTACCGATGGAAGCCAGGGCATCAGCTTTGAGCTACAGGCGCGCCCTGTACCGCAGGTGGTCGAAACCCAGCTGTCCATTGATGGTCAGCAGCTGCACTATTTCAACCAGATGGCCGACTGGCAAAGTTTCCGCTGGCCCGGGGAGATGTACAAGCCGGGAACCCTGCTGACCTGGACCACTATCAACGCCGGTGCGCGCCTGTTCGGGGACTACCGCGGGACCTGGGGCTTTATTCGCTGGCTGGATCAGGGCAAACGCCAGCAGCTTGACCATAGTCAGTGGATGATGAGCTTCACAGCCCCGGATGGTCGAACCCTGCAGTGGGTACTGCGCTCACAACTTGGAAGTGGTCCACTGGCATTACTGGCTCTGCGCGGCTTCACGCTACCGGATCAGATTTTCAGCGTCGACAGTGCGGCTACGGCTCAGGCGCTGACGGTCAATATGAGAAACAGTGACAGTCGCCACCTCCTGTCTCTGGGCGCGACTGCACCGTGACGGGACTTGATGCGGGTTGAAGTTGATTGAATTGGGTGATGTTAAGATATTGTAGTAGCGTTGATTTTGGCGGGCTTTGAATGCAAAAACGGACCTCCGTGGAGGTCCGTTAATATGAATTTTGGTGCCCGGACTCGGAATCGAACCAAGGACACGGGGATTTTCAATCCCCTGCTCTACCGACTGAGCTATCCGGGCAACGGGGCGCATTAAACCGTAATCCGTACAGCCCGTCAACCAAATTTCTCATTTTCACGTCTGGTTGCTTAACTTTACGGCGATTTTGCAATTTTCCCGGAATTTTTACCCGAATTTATCACGCGCCGTTATCGCCTTCTCTGTGTCTCCATTCGCTCTGTATCGCGGTGACCCGCCTTAAACCTGAAATCGAATAGCCACCAATAATACTGTCCCGATCCTTCGGTGAGGTGAGGTCGAGAGTTTCACCCCGGCCAAAATAGCTCTCAACCGTGCCGATAAAACATTCCCCATTAAGCCAGATGGGGATATCTGCAACATGTTGAGTCACATAGGTGCCCGCAATCCCCATACTGTAACTGTCTGCCTCTTCCGGTGAGGTTGCAGGCGGTACAGGGCAAATTGGGGCGGCCTGTCTGTTTTCTGAACGATGACGTTGCATTGTATTCAGCGTTTTGATTAATTGAGCTTTATCACTATCGCTTAATGTCGGTCTTAACGGTTGTCCCGCGTCTTGCGGTTCAATTGAATTCATATCGTATTCATGATGATAGTGGACGGTTACAACGGGAACCTTATCGTCTGCACTAAACGGACGCAGTAGATAAAGGTTATCTTCATTATATAAGCCGTTGAACCAGAGCGCATAAACCTGGCCGTTGATGCGTACCCATTGGCTCCACTGATTGGCGCCGCGTCCATTTTCCGAAAACAGGGCGCCGGGCACGCCAAAGTCATCGTCATCCGGGGTTCTGCTGAGGGCGAAAAACCTGTCATCACCGCGTTTGAGCACGCCGGTATAGCTGAAAAGCCCTGTGCCACCAACGTAACTGTCGATAATAAGATCGCGTTTACCGTCGCCGTCCAGATCAACCAGCGTGAAATTCACCCGACCATGTTCCGAATCGACAATTATCGTTGTACGGGACCATGCCTGCCACTCATCATCGCTAATCTCAGCAGAGGGTTTTGTGGTTGGTTTCGCTGAATCTTCAGCGTAAGAGATTGTAAAATTGGTGACTTTTCCGGTTAACGGGAACTGCCCGGCAATTTTGCTCAGAGCAAATTCCGGAGCCGTTTTTTGCATATTCGCGACGGCATTTTGTAGCGTTTTTAAAGCCGCATTATCGGCATCCACTTCAGACTGAGCGCGTACGTTACTGACAAACGTAGGGAGCGTCCAGACACCGCCAATAGAGAGGTTTCCCTGTCCGCCGCTACGGTATTCATCACGCAGAGTGAAGTGCTTTCCATCCCAAACCCAGAATTGAATGGGGTCGCTGAAACGGGCGATCTCTCCATTTTCATATTCACTGGCATCGCTGGTGATGAGTACGGGTGGGGCGGTAAGTTCTGCATTGGTGAGCCAGAGGGCGAAACGGGAGCTATCAAAGCATTCGGTCTGAATTAATACATGATGTTTATCAACCGGAATACGGTAATAAACCCGTTCTTTATCCTCTGTAAGTTCACGACATCCCATCTCGGGAGTGAGCCTGAGCTGAGGCGCTATTTTTAGCTGCTGCGCAGCCGTTAAAGGTTCAGAGTCCGGAGTACGAACGACCGGTTGGGTGATGATGAGGGGGACAGGTTCGGCCTTCAGCACATCGTTGCTGTTTTTATCTCCCGGATGCAGCAGAGCACTTTGGGTATTGATACGTTTCTGAAATTCGTCCATTTTCAGTAACACTGCGGCAGAACCTGCGCCAGAAAGCGTTACACGTTCCCCATCGGCAACAAACTCAATGGTGTTATCCTGGCGTAAGGCGGCCAGAAATTCTCTTCGGCGTTCATAGTCGAGCGTAAAATATCCGTCTGAGAGGTTGGTTAATTCACCTTTCTTTTGACCGTCAATAAAAAGCGTCGCGCCTGTCAGGGGCGACTGATCTGCCGTGCGTTGTGCAAAGGTCACCTCAACTTTTACGCGGGTGTCGGGGCCTGCCGCCCGCGTGAGCAGAACGCTTACCGCATTATCACTATAACCCGCCGCCCGGCAGGTGCCGGTATTATCACACGCAACTTCCCAGTCTTTATGGGCGAACGAAAAACCGGTTAACGGTTTGGCAAACAGGGGGGCAGAGAGAAAACCTGTGAGGAGGACGCAGTGAAGAAGGCGCATATAATTCCTTTTAACATGTCCGTATTGTCGAAATTATATGCGGTTCAGCAGGGTAATGAAATCTGAATCAGGTCAGTGCGCCACCCTGACGACACTGCGCGAAACGCAGAATATCTTCTGCCAGACGGTGTGCGGTCTCCACATCGGCCTGGCTACGGTTAACCAGCATCCGGCTCAGACAACCCTCCAGTACCAGTTCCATCTGTTTGGCGACCATTGCCGGATCGTCAATCTCCAGCGTGGTTAGCAGTTCATGGGTAAAATCGTATGCGGCGCTTTTCTGCTGATCGGCCAGTTGATGGATCGGGTGTGCCGGATCGGGGTAAAACGTGCAGGCGGCGATAAACAGACAGCCGGGGTAGCGCTCATTGCTCACACATTCTGAAAGCGCATTATAGCGCGCAAGCAGCTTTTGCTCTGCGGACTGCGTTTCATCCAGCATCAGCTGACGGCGCCAGATATCCACCTGCTGGCTAAGATAGCGTAGCGCATCGTATAAAATCGCCTCTTTATCCGGCCAGAAGCGTTGCAGTTCTTCGAGCGGATAATTAACGCGCTCTGCCACCATCTCAAGTGTGGTGTTGGCAATCCCTTGAACTTCTAACAGTTTCAGGGCTTCTCCCAGGACATCTTCACGTTGCACGGTATTTTCCTCTGTCTATTCTTTTGCAAGTGTTGCTCACGGTTGGCGATCGCGCAAATGCGCGTTGAACGTTGGCGCATCCATAAAGCCTGTTACCCGCGCCTGCGGGTGCTCCTGACCCTGGTCATCAAAGAACAGAATGGTGGGTAGCCCCAGCACCTGCAAATGTTTCAACAACGCCACATCCTGCGCATTGTTGGCGGTGACATTGGCCTGTAACAGCACCGTGTCGTTCAGCTCCCTTTGTACCAGCGGGTCACTGAAGGTGTATTTCTCAAACTCTTTACAGGCAACGCACCAGTCGGCGTACAGATCCAGCATCACCGGTTTTCCTTTTGCCTCGGCCAGCGCCTGATTTAACTCGTCGACGGTCGCAATCGGCTTAAAGTTCAGATGCGCCTGCGTCTGGGCGACGGTTGTACCAAACGCCCAGTCCTGCAAGGGCCGTACGCTCACCAGCGCGGCTGCCAGCAGGATAATCTGCACAATGCGCATCCAGCCACGCTTTGCCTGCAGGCTGGTGATAAACGCCCAACTGAAAAAGGTGATGCCCAACAGCGACCACAGGCGTAAACCCCATTCATCACCGATAATCCGCTCAAGTAAAAAGACCGGCAGCGCGAGGATCACAAAGCCAAAAGCCGTTTTGACATGTTCCATCCATGGGCCGCTTTTCGGCAGCAGACGGTTGCCAAACACGGTCACCAGCATTAGCGGTAGCCCCATGCCCAGCGCGTAGAGATACAGTGTTCCGCCCCCCAGCCACATGTTTCCGCTTTGGGCGATATACAGCAAAATCGCGCTCAGCGGCGCGGTGGTGCATGGTGAGCAAATAAGACCGGCAATCGCCCCCATCGCAAACACGCCGCCCGAAGAACCGCCTTGCTGGCGGTTGCTCATCAGCGTAAGGCGCGTTTGCAGAGATGAGGGGAGCTGGAGGGTGAAAAGACCAAACATCGACAGCGCAAGCAGGGTGAAAACTACCGTCAGACCGATTAACACGTACGGATGCTGAAGTGCGGCCTGAAACTGTAACCCCGCCGCCGCGACCACCAGGCCCAGCGCGGTATAGGTGAGCGCCATCCCCTGCACGTAAATAAACGTTAACAGCAGCGCGCGTCCCGTCGACAGGCGCTGTTTCCCGCCGAGCACAATGCCGGAAATCAGCGGATACATCGGCAGTACACAAGGCGTAAAAGCGATACCAATACCAATCAGCAGCGCCCACAGCGCGGAGAAGGGCAGTTCAGCAGGCGTTTGCTCAGATTGTTTTACGGGAGCCAACGTTGTTGCTGACGAGGCTTCAGGGCTGGCGGCGACTGCGCTTAACGGTACGATTTTGGTTTCTGGTGGATAGCAGAAACCGGCATCGGCACAGCCCTGATAGGTGACCGTCAACGTTGCGCCAGAGGCTGCCTGATTGACGGTGAGCGGAATGTTCAGCCGTTTACGGTAGATTTCACTCTTCCCGTAGAACTCATCCTCATGCCAGGTGCCCGGCGGGAGCCGGACTTCGGCAATATCTGCCTGAGCAGGCGTAATGCTGACCTGTTTGCGGTAAAGATAATAGCCGTCCTTCACGTGCCAGGAGAGATTGACGTCGTGCTGGTTTTGCTGGAAATCAAAAGTAAACGCCTGGTCTGCAGGGACAAACTGCGAGCGACCCGGGGCGTCAAATAATCCGGCAAAGGAAGATGTGCTGCAAAGAAGCAGGATCAGCGTAAGGATGCGTTGAGCCATGAGAGATAATCAATGTCTCCGTGAGTGACGGGTAAAACCAGCAGTTCTGGCGTTTGGTAGGGATGATGCGACTTCAGGCAATCAAGAAGCGCTTGCTGGTGTGAAACTGATGTTTTCAAAATCATCTGCACTTCATATTCCTGCTCCAGCTTACCTTCCCAGTAGTAGAGCGAGGTTGCCCCGGGGAGCAATGTCGCACAGGCGGCCAGTTTTTCCGCCAGCACCCTGGCGGCCAGATCCTGGGCTGTTGCTTCATCCGGTGCGGTACAGAGTACCACCACGGTTTCGGGGATGGGCATATCCTGACTGCTGACATCAAGCATAAACACCTCGAAAGACAGAAAGACCGGCTAGAGAGTGGTCACTATACAACGGAAGGGGGGAGAGATGTTAGTTGAAGCGGGGAGAAGTGGGGAAAGGCGAGCGGGGCGCAGATACGCCCCGCAGGTAAAACTTACAACATGAAGCTGCCCAGCAGGAAGCCAAAGCAGACGGCCAGCGCAACACCCAGCGTACCTGGGATGAAGAACGGGTGGTTGAAGACGAATTTGCCGATACGGGTTGTACCGGTGTCATCCATCTGCACCGCCGCAACCAGAGTCGGGTAAGTTGGCAGAATGAACAGACCAGAAACCGCAGCGAAAGAGGCTACAGCGGTCAGCGGAGAGACGTTCAGCGCCAGAGCCATCGGCATCAGTGCTTTTGCAGTCGCTGCCTGAGAGTACAGCAGAGCAGAAGCAAAGAAGAAGATGACCGCCAGCAGCCACGGATGACCCTGAATTACGCTACCCGCAGTATCTTTGATCCAGTCAATGTTGTGAGACACGAAAGTGTCGCCCAGCCATGCAACACCCAGGATACAAATACAGGCGCTCATACCGGCTTTAAAGGTACTGGAGTTGAGGATAGAGTCAGTTTCAACGCGGCAGATAATCGTGGTCAGCGTTGCGACGCTCAGCATGATGATCAGGATGGCGTTAGTGGTGTTCATCAGCGGAGTCGCCACCAGGCCGAGACTCGGGCTGTTGATGATCGCATAGGCCACCACGCAAATGACGCCCAGCAGGAACAGCCAGACGGAAGTTTTCGCCATCGGTTTGATTTCAATCTGCTTCTCGCCGCGCAGTTCGATCAGACCTTCTTCCAGACGCTTCAGGTATACCGGATCGTCAGAAAGTTTAGAGTTAAACAACATGGTGACCAGGAAGGACATGACCAGCACTGCCAGCAGGGTGGACGGAATGACCACGGAGAGCAGGTGGATGTAGCTGATACCATGACCTTCCATGACAGAAGACATATAAACTACCGCAGCGGAGATCGGAGAAGCGGTAATCGCAATCTGTGCGGAAACCACCGCCGTGGAGAGAGGACGGCATGGCTTAACGCCTTGTTCCTTCGCCACTTCGGCAATAACCGGGAGGGTTGCCAGGGAGATGTTGCCGGTACCAGCAAAGATAGTCAGGAAATAGGTCACAATCGGGGCGAGGATCGTGATGTATTTCGGGTTACGACGCAGCAGCTTTTCTGTCTGGTTAACCAGATAGTCCAGACCGCCAGCAACCTGCATGGCAGAAATCGCAGCGATAACTGCCATGATGATGGAGATTACATCAAATGGGATATTACCTGGCTTCACGCCGATGGCGGCAAGAACCAGAACGCCAAGCCCACCTGCAAATCCAATACCGATGCCCCCTAGTCTGGCGCCCAAAAAGATTGCCAGCAAAACAATGATAAGTTCGACAACTATCATATTAGCCTTCCTTGTTGTTTAACAAGTTGATATTAAATTGTTGTTATTTGGTAACTTCTTACAAGAAAAAAGGCACGTCGTGTGACGTGCCCCCTGTAGTACTACCCTGTACAATTACTGTTCGCTTTCATCAGTATAGCGTTTTGCTTTGTAAGCCGGGTGCATCAGGTTCTGTGCGGAGAAAATATCGTCCAGCTCTGCTTCAGTCAACAGGCCGCGCTCCAGAACAACTTCACGTACGCTCTTACCTGTTTCGGCACAAATTTTACCGACGATGTCGCCGTTGTGGTGACCGATGAACGGGTTGAGGTAAGTAACGATGCCGATGGAGTTGAATACAAACGCTTCACAGACTTCTTTGTTAGCAGTGATACCACTAACGCATTTCTCCAGCAGGTTGTAGCAGGCATTGCTCAGAATGTGAATGGATTCAAACATTGCCTGGCCAATGACTGGCTCCATTACGTTCAGCTGCAGCTGACCTGCTTCAGATGCCATCGTAACGGTGATGTCGTTACCGATGACCTTGAAGCAGACCTGGTTGACGACTTCTGGCACAACCGGGTTCACTTTTGCTGGCATGATGGAAGAGCCCGCCTGCAGTTCCGGCAGATTGATCTCGTTCAGGCCGGCACGTGGACCAGAGGAGAGCAAACGCAGGTCGTTACAGATTTTGGACATCTTCACAGCCAGACGTTTCAGCGCACTGTGCACCATCACGTATGCGCCGCAGTCAGAGGTGGCTTCAATCAGGTCTTCTGCCGGTACACAGGCAAAACCAGTGACTTCCGCCAGTTTCTGCACAGCCAGAGGAGAATACTCTTTCGGGGTGTTAAGACCAGTACCGATCGCCGTTGCACCGAGGTTAACTTCCAGCAGCAGCTCAGCAGTACGTTCGATGTTTTTCACTTCTTCTTTCAGCAGGATGCTGAAAGCACGGAATTCCTGACCGAGCGTCATCGGCACTGCATCCTGCAACTGGGTACGACCCATTTTCAGGATATCCTGGAATTCAACCGCTTTACGCTCAAAACCTTCACGCAGTTGGTTGATAGCATCAATCAGTTTGATGATTGAAGCGTAAACCGCAATGCGGAAGCCAGTTGGATAGGCGTCGTTGGTGGATTGACATTTATTAACGTGGTCGTTCGGGTTCAGGTACTGATATTCACCTTTCTGGTGACCCATCAGCTCAAGCCCGATATTGGCCAGCACTTCGTTGGTATTCATGTTGACGGAGGTGCCTGCACCGCCCTGGTAAACATCTACCGGGAACTGATCCATGCATTTACCGTTATTCAGGACTTCATCACATGCGGCAATGATGGCATTCGCCACACTTTTAGGAATGGTTTGCAACTCTTTGTTTGCCAGAGCTGCTGCCTTTTTCACCATTACCATACCACGCACAAATTCAGGGATGTCACTGATTTTGTTATTGCTAATGTAGAAGTTTTCAATCGCTCTCAGAGTATGAACACCATAGTAGGCTTCGGCTGGAACTTCCCTGGTACCCAACAGATCTTCTTCGATACGAATGTTGTTTAACATGTGAACCTTCTTTTTCAAGCTGCCAATGAATTGCACTAAACACACAGGATATATGTGGTTACGAACGTTTTCCGACCGACGATTATCCCCTGCATCGGTCTGATACCCGAGATCATATGCTGCTTCAGGATTTCTACCGTAATCTGGATCACTTTAAGTGCGGGTAATTACTCCTTAATTATTATTTTGTGAAATAGGTCACCGCTTTAGGATTACCTTCAAAAATAACTATGCAAACGACTTGAAATTTCTCGAACTACCACAACATCCGCTTAATGCGGAATGCAACTATATTCAGATCTGCGTGATATCACGGGGTCATTTAAGGAGAATCCTTTGCGCTGGGTACCGTTACTTGCTGTCTTTCTCTATGTTTACATTGAGATTTCTATTTTTATCCAGGTTGCCCATGTTTTGGGCGTCCTGATGACCCTGCTGCTGGTGATCTTCACCTCGGTTATCGGGATGTCGCTGGTTCGTAACCAGGGATTTAAGAACTTTTTACTGATGCAACAGAAAATGGCGGCAGGTGAAAGCCCCGCGGCTGAGATGATTAAGAGTGTGTCATTGATCATTGCTGGTCTGCTGCTGCTGCTGCCGGGATTTTTTACCGATTTCCTCGGTCTTCTTCTTTTATTACCTCCGGTGCAGAAGCATCTGACGATGAAGCTGCTGCCGCATCTGCGATTCTCCCGGATGCCGGGAGGCGGTTTTAGCGCCGGAACGGGGGGCGGAGAGACCTTTGACGGTGAATTCCAGCGCAAAGATGACGATCGTAACAGTATTGAACATAAAGACGATCGCAGGGATTAATGCCGGCAGGCCGGATAGCGCTAACGCTTATTCGGCCTGCGGGGTAAAAACAACCACAGCACCGCCAGCATAACCAGCGCATACAGGCTCTTCCAGCCAACCATCGCCAGCAACAGCAGGCACAGCAAACCGCCAATTATTGCCAGCACGCGATAGCGTCCTTTCAGCAAACGACATCCCGCCAGCATGCACAGCAGATAGATCATAATAAAAATGCCGTTGGCGTAGACAATCAGCGCATCAAGATTGATTTCAAGCGCGTAAATCCCCAGTGTACTGACGACGCAGCAGCCCAGTACGGCGTTGAGGGCGTTGCGGGGGATATGGCGTGAAGAGAGCTGCGCCAGGTAGTGGTCCGGTTTGTACTGCGCCTGGGACCACACCAGACGGGCAAAGCTCTGGATATAAATGTTCAGACTGGCAAAACAGGCCAGATAGCCAATCACACAGGCTACCCATAGCGCCTGGACGCCGAACAGCTTAACCACGATTTCCGGCAGTGATGCCGCTGCTGCCATAGTTTCACCGTAAGCGTCAAAATGCAGCACCACGACGGTACAACCCCAGTAGACGGAACCCGCCAGTAGCAAACCAATCATGAGTGCGCGGGGAAAATCGCGTTCGGGATTTTTGAATTCTGATGCCAGATGGGCGAAAGCCTCTAGACCGACAAAGCACCAGAACATCACTGACAGCGCAGAGAACAACCCGGAGATTGCAATATCGCCTGGCGCGGGAAAGGGGATTTCTGCCGGTTTAAGATCGCCCGCCCACCAGATGGCAATAATGAGCGCGACGATCAATCCGGCAATCACCGTTTGCAGGTTAGCACTGGAACTGGCGCCGCGGGAGCCGATAAACCAGACCAGCGCCAGCGTTCCAAGCTCCGCCAGAAGAAGCTGCCAGCCGTGCCAGCCGAACATCGCCTGACCGAATCCGGCGGCAATGTGCAGTGCTGCCGGGAGGCCGACAGGGATAACCGACAAAAACAGCCAGCCGGTGATCCGCTCCAGATGAGAACCAAACGCCATGCCGACAAAATGCGCCACCCCGCCTGCGCTGGGGTAGTGGCGACCCAGCAGGGCGAACACAATCGCTACCGGAAAAACCAACACGATAAGAACCGGCCAGGCCCACAGGCTATTGTTGCCTGCGACCAGGGCGGCCAATGCTGGAACGGCAAACACGCCGGTTCCTAATAATGATGTTGATAACAGGCCAATGCCCTGAGCCAGTCCCAGCTCTTGTTTCAGTCCACTCATGAGTTGTTATCCGGTTTCGCCTGAGAATCAGGCCACTGCGCAGATTTTCGATGTTACCACAATCGGATTTGCTTATGATGGCTCACCCGAAATTGGGGGGAAATGTGATGTCAGTAGGCTTTTTACAGGATTTTTGGCTGATGCGATTTTTTTTTCGCATTGCCCCTTGAAGGGGCAAAACCTCACCCCCATCTCTCTGGTCACTAGCCGGGAAACCGTTTACGGGCCGGCGTCACCCATAACTGATAAAGACTTTCTCAAAGGAGAGCTATCAATGAGTATTCGTCCGTTACATGATCGTGTGATCGTCAAGCGTAAAGAAGTTGAATCTAAATCTGCTGGCGGCATCGTTCTGACCGGTTCCGCAGCGGGTAAATCAACTCGTGGCGAAATCATCGCTGTCGGTAAGGGTCGCATCCTGGATAACGGTACTGTGCAGCCGCTGGATGTTAAGGTTGGCGACATCGTTATTTTTAACGATGGCTATGGTGTGAAATCTGAGAAGATCGACAATGAAGAAGTGTTGATCATGTCTGAAAGTGACATTCTGGCAATTGTTGAAGCGTAATCCGCGAACGACACTGAACATACGAATTTAAGGGAAAGAGAAAATGGCAGCTAAAGACGTAAAATTCGGTAACGACGCTCGTGTGAAAATGCTGCGCGGCGTAAACGTACTGGCAGATGCAGTGAAAGTTACCCTCGGTCCGAAAGGCCGTAACGTAGTTCTGGATAAATCTTTCGGTGCACCGACTATCACTAAAGATGGTGTTTCCGTAGCACGTGAAATCGAGCTGGAAGATAAGTTCGAAAACATGGGCGCGCAGATGGTGAAAGAAGTTGCCTCTAAAGCGAACGACGCGGCAGGCGACGGTACCACCACCGCGACCGTGCTGGCTCAGTCCATCATCACCGAAGGCCTGAAAGCCGTTGCTGCGGGTATGAACCCGATGGATCTGAAACGTGGTATCGACAAAGCTGTCGCTGCTGCGGTTGAAGAACTGAAAACCCTGTCCGTACCATGCTCCGACTCTAAAGCGATTGCTCAGGTTGGTACCATCTCCGCTAACTCTGACGAAACCGTAGGTAAACTGATCGCTGAAGCGATGGATAAAGTCGGTAAAGAAGGTGTGATCACCGTTGAAGACGGTACCGGTTTGCAGGACGAACTGGACGTGGTTGAAGGTATGCAGTTTGACCGCGGTTATCTGTCTCCTTACTTCATCAACAAGCCGGAAACTGGCGCAGTAGAGCTGGAAAGCCCGTTCATCCTGCTGGCTGATAAGAAAATCTCCAACATTCGCGAAATGCTGCCGGTTCTGGAAGCCGTTGCGAAAGCTGGCAAACCGCTGCTGATCATCGCTGAAGATGTTGAAGGCGAAGCGCTGGCTACCCTGGTGGTTAACACCATGCGTGGCATCGTGAAAGTGGCTGCGGTTAAAGCTCCGGGCTTCGGCGATCGTCGTAAAGCAATGCTGCAGGATATCGCTACTCTGACCGGTGGTACCGTTATCTCTGAAGAGATCGGTATGGAACTGGAAAAAGCGACCCTGGAAGATCTGGGTCAGGCGAAACGCGTTGTAATCAACAAAGACACCACCACCATCATCGATGGCGTGGGTGAAGAAGCGGCAATTCAGGGGCGTGTGACTCAGATTCGCCAGCAGATTGAAGAAGCCACTTCTGACTACGATCGTGAAAAACTGCAGGAGCGCGTAGCGAAACTGGCAGGCGGCGTTGCAGTCATTAAAGTTGGTGCTGCTACCGAAGTTGAGATGAAAGAGAAGAAAGCACGCGTTGAAGACGCCCTGCACGCAACCCGTGCTGCGGTAGAAGAAGGCGTGGTTGCTGGCGGTGGCGTGGCGCTGATTCGCGTAGCGTCTAAGATTGCCGACCTGAAAGGTCAGAACGAAGACCAGAACGTGGGTATCAAAGTTGCGCTGCGCGCAATGGAGTCTCCGCTGCGTCAGATCGTGCTGAACTGCGGCGAAGAGCCGTCTGTTGTGGCTAACACCGTTAAAGCTGGCGACGGCAACTACGGTTATAACGCTGCGACCGAAGAGTACGGCAACATGATCGACATGGGTATCCTGGATCCGACTAAAGTTACCCGTTCTGCTCTGCAGTACGCGGCGTCTGTTGCTGGCCTGATGATCACCACCGAGTGCATGGTTACCGATCTGCCGAAAGGCGATGCGCCTGACTTAGGTGCTGCTGGCGGTATGGGCGGCATGGGTGGAATGGGCGGCATGATGTAATTTAATCTTCATACTTCAGGCCGCAGATGCGTTGACTGCGTTTCTTCACCCTGGTCACTACTGATGTAAGCGACCGGGGATGAATGAGGGATACGAACTTGTCGCCTTCCTGTAACTTGAATTATTCGATTAAATAAGCATCTCGCAAAAAATGAGAAACCCCCAGGCAGAAATGTCCGGGGGTTTTTCTTTTGGTCATCTTTCTAGTATAAGATTCAGATACGGACAAAACGTCCAGCTCATTGATTATGGGGAATAACATGCACGTGAAATATTTAGCAGGGATCGTTGGTGCCGCGCTACTGATGGCGGGTTGTAGCTCCAGCAACGAACTGAGCGCGGCTGGACAGAGCGTTCGTTTTGTTGAAGAGAAGCCCGGCGCCGAATGCCAGCTGGTTGGTACGGCGACCGGTAAGCAGAGCAACTGGCTTTCTGGTCAACATGGCGAAGAGGGTGGCTCTATGCGCGGTGCGGCAAATGATCTGCGTAATCAGGCTGCGGCGATGGGCGGCAACGTGATCTACGGTGTGAGCAGCCCAACACAGGGTATGTTATCCAGCTTTGTCCCGACCGCCAGCGAGATGATTGGTCAGGTTTATAAGTGCCCTAACTGATAACTGCTGTTGTCGGATAATGGTGACGCTAAGGTGACTTATCAGGCCTGTTGGTCTGATGAGCGTAGCGTCACCGGAGAAGTACATTATGGCTGTAGTACAGCCGTTTTTGCGGATTGAACGCGCAAATGATGCAGAGCGTGCAGGCACTGATCCTGAGTCAGCTTGGGCGCTTTATCTGTGGCTAACGTCCTGACAAATACCTGACACGGTACACCGGTCAGCTTTTTCAATCGTGGACTGAAATCGAGCAAACGACGTGAAATGGCTTCAGCCTCATTGCTGCCGGATGGTGTTCGCGTTTTAACAACAGCGCCGCTGAAATGTTCTTTACCGGATTCATCCGTAAAGCGATACACCATAGCCAGGTAGTGGGTAAAAAGATTGTGCTTCCACTCGGGTTGCGTGTAAGAGTCGAATTCCAGATTACCGTTGTCCTGGCAATCAGCATCATATAATGGCAGAAAATCCAGGAGCGACGTAATACGCTGTACCAGTTCACGCATCCCCGCATTATCGAACGCTCGAATAATTGCGCGAACAAGAACTTCAATCTGTAGTTCATTAATAATCAATTCGCATACATTGCCATCATGTAATGTGAAAGAAAATGTCAGATTTTCGGTCTGCTTATCGATGAAAGATAATACATTCACCCGACGATTTATATCCGCATTTCTGAGCTCATCTTCCTGAATAAGTGGAATATTTTCATGCATTTTTTCGCTGGCTATATCACGCGATTTTTCATATTGCTGACGTTCTTCTGCATTGAGTTGCTGTTTTTGATGGAGTCGACTTTCCAGTGCGATAAGAAGATCCCTCAGCTCAAGCGCGGTCAGAAAGAATAATGACTCTTTATTTCCTGGCTCTTTTATCTTTAATGCCAGAGCGATAAATTCATTCGCTTTACGAATAATGCCAGTATTGATGCCTTTGATAGTAATAGTCATGCACGGTTCTCCCTAACCCATTATTTATCGGATAATTAATATTGAATTTGTTATATTAATGATGAATTTGCTGAGCGTGATTAAAATAACATAAACAGAAAGCCTTACTCCAGACAAGCAGCGTCCGAAATAATAATTTTTTATGCCAGACGGTTTTCCTCTATTGGTATCAATTAATTATCGATTGATTTTTTATTAAACGGATAATTTTGGACTATTTATTGAGCTATTTCTCAGTCGTTGCAATGAGATGTTGCAGGATGAAATCATCATCTACCCGTGTTGTGAGAGGGGGGACTGGCATTACCTGGCCATTTTGCGTTTCCCGCAGAGTGACCAGATGAATGGCGTCCAGTTCAGGGCGTGACGGCGACCCAGAACCCGATTTCCCTTTTATCCCCGCCATACTTCAAGTTGCAGGTACGTTGGCGTTGTTACTCGGCCTTCGGCCTCGCCCCTTCCGGGCCAGCGCAAGCGCTGTTCAAAACGACTACGCGATTTGTCCTGCAACCCGAATTATTCAGGATATATAACCATCCAGGTCATAACATTAGTTCTGGCGTAGCTGTAAATCGAGCGGTGTTTTACTTGGCTCCCCGCCAATTTCTCGTGCCAGTTTAGGCACCATATAGCCGGACACCAGCGTTAGCAGCTCGCGCATAATCTGACGAGCTTCATCATCGCTCACCATGAAATGCGCCGCTCCCTGAACTTTATCCAGCACGTGCAGATAATAGGGCATCACACCTGCGTCAAACAGCGCATTGCTGAGATCTGCCAGCGTTTGCGCATTGTCGTTAACCCCGCGTAACAGCACGCTCTGGTTAAGCAGCGTGACGCCAGCTTTCCGCAGTTTCCCCATCGCCTGACGGAACGTCTCGTCAACCTCCCTGGCGTGGTTGATATGGTTTACCAGCAGAATTTGCAGGGAAGAGTGTGCAAAGCGGTCGGTCAGCGCATCGGTGATCCGCGCAGGGATGACGATTGGCAGGCGACTGTGAATACGCAGGCGTTTGATGTGTCCAATAGCCTCAAGTTGCGTAAGCAGCCAGTCGAGTTCACGATCTTTCGCCATAAGCGGATCCCCCCCGGAGAAAATGATCTCGTCCAGTTCCGGATGCCCGGCAATATAGTCCAGTGCGACCTGCCAGTTACGCTTATTGCCCTGATTTTCCGCATAAGGGAAATGGCGACGGAAGCAGTAGCGACAATTAACCGCACAGCCGCCTTTTACCAGTAGTAGCGCACGGTTGCGGTATTTATGCAGCAATCCGGGTACGACGCTGTGCTGCTCTTCCAGCGGATCGGTGGAGAAACCGGTCGCGGAAACGAATTCGTCCTGCGAAGTAAGTACTTGACGCAGAAGCGGATCGTCAGGATTTCCTTTCTCCATGCGGGCAATGAAAGCACGGGGTACGCGCAGGGCGAAGAGGCGTTTTGCATCGCGTCCGGCCAACAGTTTTTCATCTGCGTCTATATTCAAAAGATGCAGAAGTTCATCGGGATCGGTCACAACATCGGCAAGTTGCACTAACCAATCTTCTCTGGATGGGGTATTTAGGGTTACAATATGCGCCATTTTGTGGCTTAGCTACCAGTTAACAATTTTCAGAGGGCCTTATGGCAACGTACTATAGCAACGATTTTCGTGCTGGTCTTAAAATCATGTTGGACGGCGAACCTTACGCGGTTGAAGCCAGTGAATTCGTTAAACCAGGTAAAGGTCAGGCTTTTGCGCGCGTTAAGCTGCGCCGCCTGCTGACCGGTACCCGCGTTGAGAAAACTTTCAAATCCACCGATTCCGCTGAAGGCGCAGACGTTGTCGATATGAACCTGACTTACCTGTACAACGACGGTGAGTTCTGGCATTTCATGAACAACGAAACCTTTGAACAGCTGTCTGCAGATGCAAAAGCCATTGGCGATAGCGAAAAATGGCTGCTGGACCAGGCTGAGTGTATCGTAACGCTGTGGAATGGTCAGCCGATCTCCGTGACGCCGCCGAACTTTGTGGAGCTGGAAATCGTTGATACCGATCCAGGTCTGAAAGGTGATACCGCAGGTACTGGCGGTAAGCCGGCGACGCTGTCGACTGGTGCAGTGGTTAAAGTTCCGCTGTTCGTACAGATTGGCGAAGTGATCAAAGTGGATACGCGTTCTGGCGAGTACGTATCCCGCGTTAAATAATCCACTTTATTCTGCAGGCTGCCTCTTTGTTGGCTGCTCTCTGAAACCCCTGTCGCAGAGTTATCTGTGCTGTGGGGATCGTATGAGAGGCATCTTTGCCCCTTGCCTGGGGAGCCTGCGGCTGTACAAGTTCGTTTGCCGTCGCGACGCCGCTTGAATGATTTTGTGGACGTAGTAAATGAGGTGCAGCGTTTTGCTGCGCCATCACGTTTCCAGGGCAGGAATGATGAAACGTCTTCCCGGCCTTGTAACTCTTCTCCTTCTCACCACAACGTTGCTGGCGGGCTGTAACACCGCACGTGGCTTAAACATCCTGGTAACTCCATTTCTCACGCAGCCAGCTGACCGCTTCCCGTTGTCTTAAATTTCGTCGAACTCCCGTCAATTTTCGGGATTTTGTCTATGCTTAAGTTGCTATACACAAACAACATTGGTTAGAAAAGGAAGACGTTATGATTAAGAAAACAATTGCTGCGATCTTTTCTGTTTTAGTGCTTTCCTCAGTATTGACGGCGTGTAATACCACTCGTGGTGTGGGGGAAGACATCTCCGACGGCGGTAACGCTATCTCGGGCGCGGCAACTAAAGCTCAGCAGTAATAAAGTTAACGGTACGACGGAAACGGTCGTGCCGTTAGTTTTTCTGCTCAGGTATAGCCAGAAAGGGGGAGAAACGATTATCCATATGCAATTTCACCCGAATATTCCGCTTGTAGGTGTAAACCGTTTTTCCGCGAATACCCAGCGCGCTGGCGATAGCATTATTGCTTGCACCTTCCATCCATAATGTCAGTACATTCTCTTCCTGCGGCGTCAGCAACGGTGTGGTGGTGATCGGTGCTTCTGATATCTGACTGGTATACAACGCATCATGGATACTCAGCGCCAGCTCGTGCAGGGTTACCTGTTTTGATAACGTTGCATGAACAGGATAGTGCGGCTGGCTTTCTGTGCCTCCCGATTGCAGTAATATCAATGAGCCTGAACTGTTGGCCATAAAGAACGGGGCGATTTGCTGAAGTGACCATGCATCGCGGAGAAAACCATACAGATCGGCGATAACCAGATGCGGTTTCCATTGCGATATATGTTCTTTCGCCAGCAAGAGATTATTGAGCCCGGCAACCATAAATGTAGAGTTAAACAACTCAGAATGATTAAGCCAGGCCTCTATTCCGATACGAGTAAAGTGGCAACGGTCAATCACTAAAATTTTCAACATAGATTTTTCGCATTCAGAGGTAAGGCTAACGACTTCCCGATTTCAGAAAGCTTCTCATCATAGAGAACTCGGATGAGTGCTGAATGCGCAAAGTACGCAGCGAATTACATCTAATTCTGCTCTTAGCCGGGCGGAGACAAAAAAGTTGAAATTCACTTTCTTTCAGGCAAAAATACTTTTCCAACGACCAGCTTTGCAGGACGACCTGTAAACCCTAAATAATTCGAGTTGCAGGAAGGCGGCGACACAGCGAATCCCCAGGAGCGTACACGAGTACGTGACTGGGGTGAGCGAGGAAAGCCAACACACCTGCAACTTGAAGTATGACGGGTATAAACGCTTCTTTCACCGGGGACGGCCCCATTTCTCCGGAGCCTGATATGTCCTGGATAATCTTGTTAATTGCGGGTTTGCTCGAAGTTGTTTGGGCCGTGGGTCTGAAATATACCCATGGGTTTAGCCGCCTGACGCCCAGCGTCATTACCATTGCAGCGATGATTGTCAGCATGGCGATGTTGTCATGGGCGATGAAAACGCTGCCTGTCGGCACCGCCTATGCGGTCTGGACGGGGATCGGTGCGGTAGGCGCGGCGATTACCGGTATCCTGCTGCTCGGCGAGTCAGCCAACCCGATGCGTATTGCCAGCCTTGCCCTGATCGTGGCAGGGATCATCGGGTTGAAGCTCAGCACGCATTAATGGGGCTGTTCCACCCAGATTAGTTTACTGATATCAAAGCCTTCCCGGGTCGCGACGGCCAGCATCTGCTGCTTTATTTCATCAGAAATGGTCGGCGTGCGTGAGAGTATCCACAGGTAATCGCGATCCGGGCCGCAGACCAGCGCGTGACGATACTCTCTGTCGAGCGCAATGATGTTATATCCGCCATAGAAGGGGCCGAAGAATGAAACCTTGAGCGCTGCACGGCCGGGGTCGCCGGTAAAATAGGCCTTCCCTTCACTTTTCTGCCACATTTCCCTGTCCGGGTTATAGCCTTTGTTGACCACGTTCAGTCCGCCGTCGTCCCGCTGACTATAGGTTGCGGTGACTTTTTCCAGTCCGCGCTCGAAACGATGATCAAACCGCGCAATTTCATACCAGGTACCGAGATAACGTTTCGCATCAAAGTTATTCACGACGGTAACGCCCTTAGGCGGTGTGGGAGTGCTACAGGCAACGACCAGAAACGCTGCGGTGACGGCGGCAACGATGGGAAGCAGGCGCATAATATTTTCCTTAGGTTTTTTACCTAAGTGTAGAGCCTTGCGGGGAAAATAAGAGGTGGAAGAGAAAAAACGCCCTCTCATTCGAAAAATAAGAGGGCGTATACCGTTATACCGTAAGGATACCGATCACGGTTACAACGGTCAGGATCGCCGCCAGGCCATAGAAGACCCACTTGCCAGCCGGCACGTGAATTTTCAGGTCATGCATCGCGTGGTGCATACGGTGTAAGCCACACCACAGCGGCAGAACGATCATCAGGAACAGGAACGCACGGCCAATGAAGCTCTGGGCAAACGCCAGCACGCGTTCATAGCTCAGGGCATCGCCGGGGAAAAGTCCCAGTGGCAGCATAATGCCAACCAACAGAACCATGACCGGCGCAACGATCGCGCCCCACATACCACCTGCACCGAACAGGCCCCAGAATACGGGTTCGTCAGAGCGTTTTGGATTTGGATTAATCATCCCGGACTCCTTACCAGTACAGGGCAACATACAGAATGACTACGGTCGCAACCGCAGTAACCACCCAGAGACCTTTGATAATTGGCTCCGGACCCATTTTTTCGTCTTTTACAATAATGTTCGCTGCTTTTGGCGCCAGTTCAAACCAGGTTTTGGTGTGCAGAATTGCTGCCGCCAGGGCGATCAGGTTGAGGATCACCACCACCGGATTTTGCAGGAAGTCGACGAACCCCATCCAGGATTCCGCGCCGTGCTTGAGCGCGAAAAGGCCGAAAATCAGCTCAATGCTGAACCAGACAGCCGGAACCGCTGTGCCTTCGCGCAGCATGTAAAAGCGATAAAACGGCAGTTTTTTCCACCAGGTGGACGTCATTGGCCGCACATAGGGTTTGCGTTTAGTCGTCATGTTGCACTCCTTAGCGTGGTTTCAGGGTGGCGATAAGAAAGTCTTTCGAGCTTTCCACTTTACCCTGTTGAATGGCCGCAGCCGGATCGACGTGTTTCGGACAGACTTCGGAGCAGTAGCCCACAAAAGTACAGGTCCATACGCCGTTCGGACTGTTCAACTGCGCCATACGCTCTTTCTTACCGTGGTCACGGCTATCTTCGTTGTAACGATGCGCCAGCGTAATCGCAGCCGGACCGATGAACTCAGGGTTCAGGCCGAACTGCGGGCAGGCGGCATAGCACAGACCACAGTTGATGCAACCAGAGAACTGGTGATACTTCGCCATTTGCGCTGGAGTCTGGGTATTTGGACCCTGATCCGGCGTGCGCGAGTTGCCGATAATGTATGGTTTGATCGCTTCCAGGCTTTCGATAAAGTGCGTCATGTCGACAACCAAATCGCGCTCAATCGGGAAATTCCCAAGGGCTTCAACCTTCATACCCTGGGTGTATTCACGCAGGAAGGTTTTACACGCCAGTTTTGGCACATTGTTGACCATCATGCCGCAAGAGCCGCAGATCGCCATACGGCAGGACCAGCGATAGCTCAGGTCTGGCGCCAGGTTATCTTTGATGTAGCCCAACGCATCCAGGAGAGACGTTGTTTCATCATAAGGCACTTCGTAGAAAGCACTGTGCGGCGCGGTGTCGGTTTCCGGATTGTAGCGCACCACCTCAACTTTCAGCTTTTTCATCTCAGACATTACGCCTTCTCCTTCTTCTCGGCAGCTTCCGCTTCACCACCGTAAACACGTTTTGCTGGTGGCAGAGTTGTGATCTTCACGTCGCTGTATTCCAGGCGGGTCGCGCCATCAGCATCGCGGAAGGCGAGGGTGTGTTTGAGGAAGTTGACGTCATCACGCTCGGTGCAGCCTTCGTCCAGACGCTGGTGCGCACCGCGTGATTCCTTACGTGCCAGCGCAGAGTGCGCCATACATTCAGCCACGTTCAGACCATGACCCAGCTCGATGGTGTACAGCAGGTCGGTATTAAAGACGCTGGAAGTATCGGTGATACGGACGCGTTTGAAGCGTTCCTGTAGCTCAGCCAGCTTATCCACGGTTTTCTGCATGAGTTCCGGCGTACGGTAGATACCGCAACCTTCTTCCATAGAGATACCCATTTCGTCGCGGATTTTTGCCCAGTTCTCGTTACCTTCCTGATTAACCAGGTCTTTCAGACGTTGTTCAACGCCGGCAACTTGTGCGTCCAGTGCGGCATCGTTAGCCGTACCGGCTGTCGCCGCACGCTCCATCGCCTGTTCACCAGCCAGACGGCCAAAGACCACCAGTTCGGCCAGTGAGTTAGACCCCAGACGGTTAGCGCCGTGCAGACCCACAGAAGAGCACTCGCCAACGGCGAACAGACCTTTTATACGGGTTTCGCAGCTCTGATCGGTTTCGATACCGCCCATGGTGTAGTGCGCGGTCGGACGTACCGGGATCGGCTCTTTCACCGGATCGACACCCACATAGGCTTTCGCCAGCTCGCAGATAAACGGTAAACGTTCGAGCAGTTTTTTCTCGCCCAGGTGACGCAGGTCAAGGTGAACCACATCGCCACGCGGTGTGGAAATGGTGTTGCCTTTGCGCCACTCATGCCAGAACGCCTGAGAAACTTTGTCGCGCGGACCCAGTTCCATATATTTGTTCTTCGGCTCGCCCAGCGGAGTTTCCGGACCCATGCCGTAATCCTGCAGGTAGCGGTAGCCATCTTTGTTGACCAGAATGCCGCCTTCACCACGGCAGCCTTCGGTCATCAGGATACCGGAACCCGGCAGACCGGTTGGGTGATACTGAACGAATTCCATATCACGCAGTGGAACGCCGTGGCTCAGCGCCATGCCCATGCCGTCACCGGTGACGATGCCGCCGTTGGTGTTGTAGCGATACACGCGGCCTGCGCCGCCGGTTGCCATGACCACGGCATTCGCGCGGATCTGCACCAGAGTGCCTTCCATCATGTTCATCGCCACCAGACCACGAGCATGACCATCATCGACCAGGATATCCAGGACGAAATGCTCATCAAAGCGTTGGATTTGTGGGAACTGCAGGGAGGTCTGGAACAGGGTATGCAGCATATGGAAGCCGGTTTTATCCGCAGCAAACCAGGTACGCTCAATTTTCATACCGCCGAAGCGACGTACGTTGACGCTGCCGTCCGGACGACGACTCCACGGACAGCCCCATTGCTCCAGTTGGGTCATTTCAGTTGGACAGTGGTGGACAAAGTAATCCACGACATCCTGTTCACATAGCCAGTCTCCACCCGCTACCGTATCGTGAAAATGGTAGTCGAAGCTGTCATGATCCTGAGCGACAGCGGCTGAACCCCCTTCGGCAGCAACGGTGTGGCTGCGCATTGGGTACACTTTTGAGATTAGTGCGATTTTAGCGTTTGGATTTGCCTGCGCGGCAGCTATTGCAGCACGTAATCCCGCGCCACCGGCGCCAATTATGGCAAG
Organism: Citrobacter amalonaticus; assembly: GCF_002918555.1. Taxonomy (GTDB): domain Bacteria; phylum Pseudomonadota; class Gammaproteobacteria; order Enterobacterales; family Enterobacteriaceae; genus Citrobacter_C; species Citrobacter_C amalonaticus_A. Next base: position 858,952 of record NZ_PQMB01000003.1, on the reverse strand, counting down.
ATCGGCATGAAAGGTTTGCACGACATTCCTCCAGATTGTTGTTATTCCGTAACCTCGCCAGTCAGACGAAGAGCCTGAAAGCGGCGGGCTGCGAATGCGATTCCACTGCTCCTTTATAGGTACAACAGTATAGTCTGAGGGATGTTGGGGAAATTTGACGTGTTCGATTTTTTTAGCGTATCACAGGCCTGAATTATCATGGATTTTGATTAATTTAATTACTAAACCATTGAACCGCAGTTTTTTAACTACCCAGATCACACTATTTATTCCCGTGTTATTCCCGTGCAAAATTTGTCTCTCTGAATCGATACGAGTAGACTTCGTGCCCTTGTCTTAAATCGGAGAAAGTATCATGAGCGAAACGGCAACCTGGCAGCCGAGCGCGTCCATCCCTAACCTGTTAAAACGTGCGGCAATTATGACGGAGATCCGTCGTTTCTTTGCCGACCGTGGAGTGCTGGAGGTTGAGACGCCTTGCATGAGCCAGGCGACGGTTACGGATATCCATCTGTTCCCGTTCGAAACGCGTTTCGTCGGCCCCGGCCACTCACAGGGAATGAGCCTCTGGTTAATGACCAGCCCGGAGTACCACATGAAGCGCCTGTTGGCGGCGGGGTGTGGGCCTGTCTATCAACTGTGTCGTAGTTTCCGTAATGAAGAGATGGGACGTCATCACAACCCGGAATTCACCATGCTCGAATGGTATCGCCCACATTACGACATGTACCGGCTGATGAATGAAGTTGACGATCTGCTACAGCAGGTTCTCGAATGTCCGGCTGCGGAAAGCCTCTCTTATCAGCAGGCTTTCCAGCGTCATCTGGAGATTGACCCGCTGTCTGTTGACAAAGCGCAACTGCGAGAAGTGGCGGCGAAGCTGGATCTCAGTAACATTGCCGATACCGAAGAAGACAGGGATACTCTGCTGCAGCTGTTGTTTACCGTGGGCGTAGAGCCGCATATCGGTAAAGAGAAGCCCGCGTTTGTTTACCACTTTCCGGCAAGTCAGGCCTCGCTGGCGCAAATCAGTACCGAAGATCACCGCGTCGCGGAACGCTTTGAGGTTTACTATAAAGGTATTGAGCTGGCGAATGGTTTCCACGAGCTGACCGATGCCCGTGAGCAACAACAGCGCTTCGAACAGGATAACCGTAAACGCGCTGCGCGTGGTTTACCGCAACACCCGATTGACAATAACCTTCTTGACGCGCTGAAAGCCGGTATGCCGGATTGCTCTGGGGTGGCGTTAGGCGTCGATCGGCTGGTGATGCTGGCGCTGGGAGCGGAACAGATTGCGGATGTGATGGCCTTCACGGTCGATCGCGCCTGATAATACCGTGCAGTAGCAGCGTTAAAAACGCTACCGCACACGACTTTGTTCAGGCATTTCTGGATATATCACTCAGAGCCGGGTGGGTCAGGCTCTGAGTGATATATGGAAGAATGATTATTCAAAAAATAAGACCATTGGTGGCAGAATCTGTTTTTTATCAGCGCTTCTGCCTTTTTGGTTATGGCGGTTTATTCTTCGCTATCTGATGTGTTCACTCTCAAAATTACAAACTGCCCGCCTTACGTCCGCGTCCGGCGGAGGTGAGCGTCCTTCCCGCAGGTGTTTTCGTTCCACCCAGACTCTCCAGGCGCATCTGGAACGGTGGGAACGGCATATCGATACCGTGCTCATGGAAGCCCGCCAGAATCAACTGGTGGATTTCATGGCGCAGCGGCATACGGTGTCCCATCTCCGCGGCGTAGATACGCAGCTCGAAGATTTGAATCCCCTGTTGCAGATCCACCAGGAAGACCTCGGGGGCCGGATTGTCGATCACCAGCGAGCAGCGGCGCGCAGCGGTAAGCAGAATTTGCGTCACCTCTTCGCTATTGGCATCGGACGGCGCCGGGATGGTCAGCACCACACGTGTAACCGAATCCGACAGCGACCAGTTGATAAACTGCTCGGTGATAAAGGCTTTGTTCGGCACGATAATCTCTTTGCGGTCCCAGTCGCTGATGGTGGTGGCGCGGGTGTTGATTTTGGTCACGCTGCCGGTGAGATCGCGAATGGTTACCGTGTCGCCAATACGAATCGGTTTTTCAAACAGAATGATCAGGCCCGATATAAAGTTGGCGAAAATCTCCTGTAAGCCAAAGCCCAGACCAACACCGAGCGCGGCGACCAGCCATTGTAACTTCGCCCACTCAATACCAATCATCGAGAAGCCGACCAGCCCGCCAATTAACATCAGCAGGTATTTGGTAATGGTGGTGATGGCGTAACCGGTACCTGGCGTCAGATCCAGGTGCTGTAATAGCGCGAGTTCCAGTAATGCCGGCAGATTACGCACCAGCTGTGTGGTGATGATAAACACCAGAATGGCGATCAGCACAGCCCCCAGTGTTATCGGCTCCAGACTCTCCACGCCCTGAACTGTGGAAGTGACATCCCACAACGAGATATTCTCCAGGAAGCCAAAAGCAGAATGAATTTCTGACCAGAGCACAATGACCGACAGCAGGGCGATGAGCATCAGAATAGAGCGTACCAGACGCAGCGACTGTGCGCTGATTGCGTCGAGATCCACCTCGCTCTCATCCACTTCAATTGCCCCTTCCGGACTGCTTGAGTGGTGTACTTCCTCTTCGCCACGTGCTCGCTGCGCCAGCATCTCAGCCCGGCGGTGCTTCGCGCGGTCGAACGCCAGCCTGCGCCGCTGTATCAGCATCCAGCGGCGTATTACGTGGTAAATCACCAGCAACAGGAACCAGATGGCGACGGAGGTCTCCAGACGCGCGAGTAGCGCCTGTGACGTGGCCAGATAGCCCACGGCGGCAGCCAGAATCGCGACCAGCGGCGCGCCGATCATCAGGTTCCACAGCATACGGTTAACGATGTTGTCGCCGCCGCCCTCTTTATCGAGATACAGCGGAATACCTGCTCTTTTGAGACTCAGCGTAACCAGCGCTAATGCACCTGAAATCAGGATAAAACAGAGGCGACCGAGCGAGCCGGAGAATTCCCGATCGTTGAGATTGTCGAACATGATGAGCGCCATAATCAGCGGTACGATAAGACCGATGCTCATCAGGTAATAGCGCATTGCCCGCGTGACGCGTTCACGCGGCCAGCCAAAGTGGGCGATAAACAGGCCATTCGGGCGGGCAAAGGCGGCACAAATCATCACCACCCAAAGCAGAGGGACCGTCGCCGTTACGCCATCACCAATCGCGACGGCCAGTGGGTAAGGCCAGGCTTCACGCAATCCGTAGCCGAGCGTCATCCACAAAACGGGAAGCGGCGAGGCGACGAGAATTGACCAGAAGACCGTACGCAGCGTCAGCCAGAAGTGATCCTGAGTGACCTTACCAACCCGGGCGGCCGAGCGCTCCAGGAAACGAGTGAAGTATCTGCGGGAATAGATGCTGAACCCGACCAGTATCAGCGCGGCGAACAACGGCAAAATGGTCTCTCTGCTGGTCAGCATCATCACGCTGGCTTTGCCTAACTGACTGAACGTATCAAGCGAAATCAGGCGGCGCAGATCCTGGACGATTTCCAGCGGCCAGGAGAAGGACATCGGACGAATGTCGGAAGTCCAGAACAGATAGCGGTGGGTGGCTTCGTTGACCTCTTTGAGCGCGTCTTCCAGTTGGCTGTTAGACACTTTCAGCTTGGTCAATTCGAGAATCAACGTGTCGCCGCCTTGCAGCAGGGAATTCAGTAGCTCACGCTGCGTACGCAGCTGTGCTTCCAGAATACGGTTTTGCTCAGCGGTGAGCGGCTGACCGTCAGCCTGGTGAATCTGACGCAGCTGCGGCTGCTTGTTGAGTTGGTCTTCATAACGCAGGCGCTGGACGCGCAGCTGCGCCATTTCTGTATCCAGCTGTTGCGGCTTTGGCATTTCCGGCAGTCGCGAGACCTGCGCGCGCAGCGCCTCGCCCAACAGATTGGAGGAGCCCAGCCACTGCGACTGTTCACGCAGGGTGTTCAGCGCCTGGCGAACCTGCAATGTCTGGCTGGCCGCCTGACGCTGCTGGGATGCCACCAGATCCATACGCTGAGCCTGCTGGTTAAGTGCCGCTGAAAGTTCGCGGTTTACGGTGAACTGCCCGACGATATCCGGTGGAAGGTCGGCGCTGCTTTCTGCCAGCAGTTCCGTACTTTCCAGCGCCCGTTCGGCTTCCAGCTGGCGCTGACTGTTCAGTTGATTACGTAATGCCTGTAGATATGCGTCAAGCTGCTGGCTCTGTTTTTCCGCCAGCTCTGAACGCATACGCGCCAGCTCCTGACGGTTGTTGGCTGAAAGCTGTGCCAGCTCCAGCTCATCCACTTGCGCTTTCAGCCTGGCGGACTCCGCCTGCATACTGATATTTTGCGCCTGATTCAGCGCTGAATTACCCGTGGAGGTACCGAGACGGCGTTCAATTTCGTTAAGCTGGCGTCGGGCATCGGTTTGCTGCTGCGGAAGCTGGCTTAGAGAGTCGGCAATCTCCCGGGCGCGTTCCTGTTCCTGCTGCGCCTGACGCGTTTTATCCAGCAATTGGCTGCTGACCTGGAGAATCTCCTGGTTCAGCGTATCGGTGGACATGCCGGGAGAGACGCTACGCGGTTCATCACGCAGGTTGCTCAACTGCGAGCGCAGAGAAGCGGACATTTTTGGGAAATTGTCGATAACCTGCTGATATTGTTCGATGCGCTCAAGGGAACCTTTGCGTTCCTCGAGCGCATTCAGTGCAGACTGGAGTGCCTCAATGGTCTCCGGCTGAGCGGGCTTTGCCGCTTTTGCCTGCTCCAGTTCCTGGGCGATTTGTTTGGCGTCGGGGGCCGTCGCAGCGTACGCCCCCAGGCTGAGGCACCAGGCCATCAGGAAAGTTATAATCAGGCGCACAACAGTATCCTTCATACCAATTACCTTTCAGCCGTTTTGAAGCCACCAGAAGGGTTTTTAGTATGTATTAGATTTCGTCTTTTTTGTCATCAACCAGTTTGTTATCAACCAGCGGGTTGGCATCGTGTTCGGCTTTGATCTCTTCTTCAGGCAACGGAGCGGGTTCCGCTTCAGACACCACAAATGTTTCGGTAGAGATAGCCAGCGGCTGGCCAATTTTAGTCACTGACAGGCTTTGTAATTCTTCGACCAGATTGACTTTGCCCGGTGCAAACAGGTTGATAACCGTTGAACCCAGCTTGAAGCGGCCCATTTCCTGACCTTTCAGCAGGGCGACTGAGCCTTCTGCTTCGCCTGCAGGCCAGGTCCAGCGCTTGATGATGCCCTCACGCGGCGGCGTGATGGTGCCCGCCCATACGGTTTCGATGCTGCCAACGATGGTCGCGCCCACCAGAATTTGCGCCATTGGGCCAAATTCAGTATCAAACAGGCAGATAACGCGTTCGTTGCGGGCAAACAGATTCGGCACGTTCTGCGCCGTCAGGTGATTGACGGAGAACAGATCGCCAGGCACATAGATCATCTCGCGCAGAATGCCGTTACATGGCATATGTACGCGGTGATAGTCACGCGGCGAGAGATAGGTGGTGGCAAATGAACCGTTACGGAACAGATCTGCCATCAGGTAGTTTCCTGCCAGCAGCGCTTCCAGACTGTAGTTGTGCCCCTTTGCCTGCAGGATTTTATCTTCTTCGATTTTCCCAAGCTGGCTAATCACGCCGTCAGCGGGCATCACCAGTACGTTCGGATCGGTATTCACCGGACGGACGTCGTCGCGCAGTGGGCGAACGAAGAAATCGTTAAAAGTGCGATAGCTGGCGGTATCCGGCTTCTGCGCCTCTTTCATATCAACCTTGTAGTACTTCACGAACAGGTCGATAACCAGTTTAGTTAACCATCCCGCTCGCTTTCTCGCGCCCCAGCCCGCCAGGCGAGTGAGCCATAGTTTTGGCAGAATGTATTGTAGCGAAAGTTTGAATGAGTTTAACAAGGTAGCCTCCAGGCCATTGTTCTGTCGTTCCTGATCCGGCGTTCATGCCGGATCCTGAAAAAAGGGGACGATTCTAACGACGCTTAGCTTAGTTGTCAGTCATCCGTATCAGAAAAGTTTTTACGCGTTTTTACCTGCGACATCGTTTCAAGAATACGGTGATAATTTTCGAAACGGGTTTCCGCAATTTTTCCATTCTCTACCGCTTCACGGATGGCGCAGCCAGGGTCGGTGTCATGCTTACAGTCGCGGTATTTGCAGTGCCCTAAATAGTCATGAAATTCGACAAAGCCCTGGGTGATTTGTTCCGGCTCAAGATGCCACAGGCCGAACTCGCGTACGCCCGGTGAGTCAATCACATCGCCGCCGTGTGGGAAATGGTACAGCCGCGCTGCGGTGGTGGTGTGCTGGCCAAGACCAGAGTTATCAGAGACATCGTTGGTGAGAATTTCTTCCCTCAGGCCCAGCAGCGCATTCAGCAAGCTGGATTTGCCCACGCCGGACTGTCCGGCAAAGATGCTGATACGGTCAGTCAGCGCCTCCTCCAGCGGCTTCAGGCCATCCTGCGTGTGGCTGGAAACCATCAACACGCGGTAGCCAATATTGCGGTAGATATCCATTTGCTCGTTAACAAATGCCATTCCTTCGTCGTCCAGTAGATCGATTTTGTTGAGGACGACAATAGGCTCAACCTGTAAGGTTTCGCAGGCAACCAGGTAGCGATCGATAATATTAAGCGATAGCTCCGGCAAAATGGCAGAGACAATGACGATTTGGTCAATGTTGGCGGCGATAGGTTTCACGCCATCATAAAAATCCGGGCGCGTCAGTACCGATGTCCTGTCGTGGACCGCTTCGACGATGCCCTTAACGTTGACCCCAACGGCCGCGGCTTTGCCTGGACGCCAGACCACGCGGTCGCCGGTCACCAGCGAGCGGATTGTGCGGCGGATATTGCAGCGGTGAATATCGCCATCGGCAGATTCAACGTCGGCATGCATGCCAAAACGGCTGATGACAATACCTTCAGCGGTTTCGCCAAACAGGTTGTCATCGTAGTCGGGCTTCTCCTTAGACGTTTTAAGACGACGCTGGTGATTCGCGTTCACGCGGCGCTGCTGGCCTTTGGAGAGTTTATTTTTACTCAATCGTACTGGCTCCTGGTCGCCCATTACGGGCAAAACATCTATGATACACACAATTTTAAATGAAAGTAGTCACACCGAATGTGACGTATGAAGGGTGGAAAATAGCATGAGTGCGAATGAAAACAACCTGATTTGGATCGATCTTGAGATGACCGGTCTGGATCCCGAGCGCGATCGCATAATTGAAATCGCTACGCTGGTCACCGATGCCAACCTGAATATTCTGGCAGAAGGGCCAACCATCGCCGTACATCAGTCGGATGAACAGCTGGCATTAATGGACGACTGGAACGTACGTACACATACCGGGAGTGGGCTGGTGGAGCGCGTGAAAGCAAGCACGATGGGCGATCGTGAAGCCGAGCTGGCAACCATTGCATTTCTGAAAGAGTGGGTGCCTGCGGGTAAATCGCCGATTTGTGGGAACAGTATCGGCCAGGACCGTCGCTTCCTGTTCAAATACATGCCGGAGCTGGAAGCATATTTCCACTACCGCTATCTGGATGTGAGTACTCTGAAAGAGCTGGCACGTCGCTGGAAGCCGGAAATTCTGGATGGTTTTACCAAACAGGGAACGCACCAGGCGATGGATGATATTCGCGAATCGGTGGCTGAACTGGCCTGGTATCGCGAGAATTTTATTAAGCTGTAATGGGGGCCGGGGCGCTAATATCGCGGCCCGGCGCTGAATTACTGCGTGAACCACTTTTCCTGCATCTGCGCATATTTCGGCGAGGCTTTCACCTTGTCGAGCGCAGCGTTGATCTCCTGCAACAGTGCGTCATTGCCTTTACGTACCGCAATCCCTAATCCTTTGCCGTAGTACTCAGGATCTTTGGCGCGCTCGTCCATGATGGCGTAATCCGGATTGTTTTTGAGCCATTTTCCAATTGCTGCAACGTCGCCAAAAACCCCCTCAAGACGGTTGCTTTTCAGATCAGTAAAGGCGTTCAGGTAGCTGTCATAGGCGACTGGCGTGATCTCTTTTTGTTTATCCTGTAAATAACGCTGGTGGGTGGTACCGTTTTCCAGACCGACTTTTTTCCCTTTCAGATCGGCGAAGCTGTGGTAAGCGCCTTTGCGGGTGACTACCACGGCAGAGAGCCCTTCATAGTATGGCTGGCTGAAAGAGACCTGCTGTTCACGCGTGGGCGTCATATCCATACCGGCAATCACCGCATCAAACTTCTTGAAGCGAAGGCCGGGAATAAGGCTATCAAAACTCTGGTTAGTGAACGCACACTCCGCCTTCATTTCCTGGCAGACCGCGTTGGCGACGTCAATGTCAAAACCGACGATGTGATTATCTGCATCCACGAATTCATACGGCGCGTAGGTGGCGGAGGTGCCAAAATGCAAGGTTCTGGCGGATGCGGAAGCGGCGTGAATGGAGAGGCTGGCTAATAGCATGAAGAGAAAACTTTTTTTCATCTTTTTCCCTGATATTGATTGTTGTGTAGTGGGTTTCCTGAGACACCGTGCTATTCTTTTGTTCGCGCAAAGCGTCATCCTGATGATGTGCTTTCAGGCGGCGTGTGAAAAGTTTTTTGTTGTATTGCCCACTCTTTGCTCATTTTTGGTCGTGTTTGGTGATTAAATCAGCACTCGAACAAAAATCACGAAAAAATGCGTTTGAGGGCTTGCAGCTAAACGGATTTCTCGTATAATGCGCCTCCCGTAACGACGCAGAAATGTGAATTACGGCAGCAACAAATTTAATCGCAGGATTTCGGATAACGCATTCGAAAGACGAAGATTAAGCGGGAATAGCTCAGTTGGTAGAGCACGACCTTGCCAAGGTCGGGGTCGCGAGTTCGAGTCTCGTTTCCCGCTCCAAATTTGATAGCAGTACCAGACACCCAATCGCAGACTTTCAGATAGCTTTTCTGAAAGACAAAGATTAAGCGGGAATAGCTCAGTTGGTAGAGCACGACCTTGCCAAGGTCGGGGTCGCGAGTTCGAGTCTCGTTTCCCGCTCCAAATTTGAAAGTATCAGCAGATACGCACCACCCAATCACAGGCTTTCAGAGAGCTTTCTGAAAGACGAAGATTAAGCGGGAATAGCTCAGTTGGTAGAGCACGACCTTGCCAAGGTCGGGGTCGCGAGTTCGAGTCTCGTTTCCCGCTCCAGATTCTTACCCTCATAAAATTATCCACAAACAATTATCGCGCTGTGGCTCTTTTGTTTCGCCTGTGACACACTTTTGTGAACAAACTTATCCACAGGACGGGGCAAAAATCCTGGAAGGCAAGAAACTTCGCCTGGTGAAGGGTATCGTTGTAAATAACTGAATTTTAATGATTAAATATCATTTCAATTTGTTAACGCGATCACTTGACGAATTTTTCCCTCTTGAATCGCAATGTATTTTTATTTTTATACACAAGCTGTGGATGATTCAGGCATCCCGTGGCAGTCCTTTTTCAATCACTCTGACCAGACGCTGTTTTTGGGGGCGCTGTACCTCAACCACGCACGCGTTTCGTTTCTCAATTTGCTGCGCAATCGCCCACGTTATGTGTTCGTCGAGAAGTGGGTGCTCACCTCTGCGGCTTTCCAGCGCTGTTAAAACGGCATCATTCCAGGGCGCATTGCCCAGCGCGACGGCAATATTTCGCAACCAGCGTAAGTGGCCAATGCGTCGAATCGCGGAGCCTTCTGTGACGTTCAAAAAACGGGCCTCACTCCAGCCAAACAGGTCGATCAACTCCGGCGCGTGCAACGCTTTGCGCGGACTGAAGTCTTCTTCTTCCGTCAGCTGCGAATAGCGATTCCATGGACAAATAAGCTGGCAGTCGTCACAGCCATAGATACGGTTGCCTATTAATCCTCGGAATGCTTCTGGAATTGCCCCTTCCAGCTCAATGGTGAGATAGGAGATGCAGCGGCGGGCGTCAACGGTGTAAGGCTCGACAATGGCGCCTGTTGGGCAGATAGTCATGCAGGCGACGCATTTCCCGCATCCTTCCTCCACGGGGTGATCGACTGGCAAGGGGAGATCAATCAACAGCTCGCCAAGAAAGAAAAAGGAACCCGCCTCGCGGTTGAGGATAAGTGAGTGCTTACCCGTCCAGCCAAGCCCGGCTTTTTCAGCCAGGGGGCGTTCAAGAATGGGCGCGGAATCGACAAAAGGTCTAAAATTCAGCGAAACACAATGTTGCTGGATTTTCTCACCCAGCTTTTTGAGGCGGTTACGCAGAAGCTTATGGTAGTCACGACCCAGCGCATAGCGACTGACGTAACCCAGTGTGGGATTTTTCAGCGTGCTGGCAAAGGCGGCGTTGGCAGGGAGATAGTTCATGCGTACGCTGATGACGCGTAACGTTCCTGGCAAAAGTTCGTGAGGCCGGGCGCGCATCATGCCGTGACGCGCCATCCACTCCATTTCGCCGTGGTACTGTTTGTCCAGCCATGCCTGCAGTTTGGGTTCGGTTCCGCTAAGGTCGGTATCGGTAATACCGATCTGCTGAAAGCCCAGTTCCAGCCCCCACTGCTTAATTTTTTGCGCTAACTGACTGAGATCGAGGGGCTCTGACATGACGGACCATACAATGAAGAAAAACCTCATAAGTATACCACACTCCATCTGGCCCGCCGACGACATCAGGCGGATGGAGCGAGAGGCGGCAGACAGTTTAGGACTGACGTTGTACGAGCTGATGCAACGGGCGGGAGAGGCGGCGTTTCATGCGACCCGGAGTGCCTGGCCTGACGCCCGCCAATGGCTGGTGCTCTGCGGTCATGGAAATAATGGCGGCGATGGATATGTACTGGCACGTCTGGCAAAAGCGGTGGGCATTACCGTGACGCTGTTGACGCAGGAGAGTGACAAGCCGCTACCTGAAGAGGCTTCGCTGGCGCGCGAAGCCTGGCTAAATGCCGGTGGCGTGATTCATGCCTCAGATATCCTCTGGCCAGAAGGCGTGGATGTCATTATTGACGCGCTGCTGGGCACCGGCTTGAAACAAGCCCCGCGCGCACCTGTCAGCAGACTCATTGAGCGCGCCAATGCTCACCCTGCACCGGTTATGGCGATTGACATACCTTCTGGCCTGTTGGCTCAAACGGGGACGACGCCGGGCGCTGTGATTAACGCTTCGCATACCGTTACGTTTGTCGCGCTTAAACCCGGGCTTTTGACCGGGAAGGCGCGCGATGTTGTTGGCTGTTTGCATGTCGATGCGTTAGGGCTGGAAGCGTGGCTGGCGGGGCAGGCCGTACCCGTTCAGCGCTTTGATGCCTCATTGCTCGCGCACTGGCTAACTCCGCGGCGTGCGACATCGCACAAAGGCGATCATGGTCGACTGGTGATAATTGGCGGCGATCGCGGAACGGCCGGAGCCGTTCGTATGACCAGCGAGGCGGCGCTGCGTGCCGGAGCGGGGCTGGTTCGCGTGCTTACGCGCAGCGAAAACATCGCGCCACTTCTGACCGCCCGGCCTGAGTTAATGGTTCATGAGCTGACCTCGCAGTCCCTTGACGACAGCCTGGAATGGGCCGATGTCGTGGTGATTGGCCCCGGCCTCGGGCAGCAGGAGTGGGGCAAGAAAGCGTTGCAGAAGGTTGAGAATTTTCGCAAACCCATGCTGTGGGACGCCGATGCGTTGAACCTGCTGGCAATCAGCCCTGATAAACGTCACAATCGCGTGATCACGCCGCATCCGGGCGAAGCTGCGCGACTGCTGGGGTGTGCTGTCGCAGAAATTGAAAACGATCGCTTAGATTCTGCCCAGCGCCTGGTAAAACGGTACGGCGGCGTTGTGGTGCTGAAAGGCGCAGGGACGGTCGTTGCCGCAGAGCCGCACGGTTTAGGGATTGTTGATGCGGGCAATGCTGGAATGGCCAGTGGCGGGATGGGGGACGTGCTCTCCGGAATCATTGGCGCATTGCTCGGACAGAAGTTTACCCCGTATGATGCAGCGTGTGCGGGATGCGTCGCCCACGGCGCGGCGGCGGATGTGCTCGCGGCGCGTTTCGGTACTCGCGGCATGCTGGCGACCGATCTTTTTTCCACGCTACAGCGTATTGTTAACCCTGATGTGATTGACGTATATCATGATGAATCGAGTCATACCGCTCCCTGACGAGCAGGCAACTTTAGACCTGGGGCTACGGGTGGCCAACGCCTGCAAGGGCGCCACCGTAATTTATTTGTACGGCGACCTGGGTGCAGGTAAAACCACTTTTAGCCGGGGATTTTTGCAGGCGCTGGGCCATAAAGGTAATGTCAAAAGCCCAACCTACACCCTGGTTGAACCCTATTCCCTCGATAACCTGATGGTATATCATTTCGATTTATATCGCCTTGCGGACCCTGAGGAGCTGGAATTTATGGGGATCCGCGATTATTTTGCCAACGATGCCATTTGCCTGGTGGAATGGCCACAACAGGGTAAAGGTGTACTCCCTGACCCGGACGTCGAAATACACATAGATTACCAGGCGCAAGGTCGTGAGGCGCGCATTAGCGCTGTCTCCTCATCAGGTAATTTGTTACTGGCGCGTTTAGCCGGTTAACCGTAAGGGTGGCGGGATGATTTATCGCATCAGAAATTGGTTGGTAGCCACGCTGGTCCTGTTGTGCGCGCAGTCCGGTGCTGCCAGCCTCTCCGATATTCAGGTTTCCAATGGCGAACGGCAGGCGCGAATTACGCTCAGTTTTATTGGCGATCCTGATTATGCGTTTTCCCATGAGAGTAAACGTGCTGTCGCGCTGGATATTAAGCAGACCGGCGTGATTCAGGGACTGCCGCTGGTGTTTAGCGGTAATAACCTGGTGAAGTCGATCCGTTCAGGTACGCCGAAAGACGCGCAGTCTCTGCGCCTGATGGTGGATCTCACTGAAAACGGCAAAACCGAAGCGGTGAAACGACAAAACGGGGGAAACTATACCGTAGTTTTCACCATCAATGCCGACGTACCGCCTCCGCCACCTCCGCCGCCAGTTGTGGCAAAACGCGCCGAGGCGCCGGGTGTGACTCCGCGTCCGGGCGAACCTGCGCGGAATCCGTTTAAGACTGGTAACGACCGTACAACTGCCGTTACCAGCAGCAATACGGTCACGCGTCCGGCGGCGCGAGCCTCTTCAAGCAACGACGATAAAGTCGTCATCGCGATTGATGCCGGTCATGGTGGTCAGGATCCCGGCGCGATTGGCCCCGGCGGTACGCGTGAGAAAAACGTCACTATTGCGGTGGCCCGTAAACTGCGCACGTTGCTTAATGACGATCCGATGTTCAAAGGGGTATTAACGCGCGACGGCGATTATTTTATCTCTGTGATGGGGCGTTCCGACGTGGCGCGCAAACAAAACGCGAACTTCCTGGTATCGATTCATGCAGATGCCGCGCCAAACCGTAGCGCCACGGGTGCCTCGGTGTGGGTGCTCTCGAACCGCCGCGCTAACAGTGAAATGGCGAACTGGCTGGAAGAGCATGAGAAGCAGTCTGAGCTATTGGGCGGGGCGGGCGATGTGCTGGCGAACAGCCAGTCCGATCCCTACTTAAGCCAGGCAGTGCTGGATTTGCAGTTCGGCCATTCCCAGCGCGTAGGGTATGATGTGGCGACAAATATGCTAAGTCAGCTGCAACGTATTGGTTCTTTGCATAAGCGTCGCCCGGAACATGCCAGCCTTGGCGTATTACGCTCTCCGGATATTCCGTCGGTGTTGGTTGAAACCGGCTTTATCAGTAACAGCAGCGAAGAGCGCCTGCTGGCGAGCGATGACTATCAGCAACAGCTGGCAGACGCGATCTACAAAGGACTACGCAACTACTTCCAGGCACATCCGCTGCAATCCGCTCCGCAAGGGGCACCGGCACAAACTGCCAGCGCTGTGTCACCGGGTGAGTCGTTGATTAACTAAGGAATAAGCATGCCGATTCAGGTCTTACCGCCACAACTGGCGAACCAGATTGCCGCAGGTGAGGTGGTCGAACGACCTGCGTCGGTAGTCAAAGAACTGGTGGAAAACAGCCTCGATGCGGGGGCCACGCGGATCGACATTGACATCGAGCGCGGTGGGGCGAAGCTGATTCGCATCCGCGACAACGGCTGTGGCATCAAAAAGGACGAACTGGCGCTGGCGTTGGCGCGACATGCTACCAGTAAAATCGCCTCGCTTGACGATCTCGAAGCGATCGTCAGCCTGGGGTTCCGCGGCGAAGCATTGGCCAGTATCAGCTCAGTTTCACGTCTCACCCTCACCTCGCGGACCGCGGAACAACAAGAAGCCTGGCAGGCATATGCGGAAGGGCGTGATATGGACGTGACGGTCAAACCGGCGGCACATCCGGTGGGAACGACGCTGGAGGTGCTGGATCTGTTTTACAACACGCCGGCACGGCGCAAATTCATGCGCACCGAGAAAACCGAATTCAATCATATTGATGAGATCATTCGCCGTATAGCGCTGGCACGTTTCGACGTCACTATTAATCTGTCGCACAACGGCAAGATGGTGCGTCAATACCGGGCGGTTGGGCAGGACGGGCAGAAGGAACGCCGGTTAGGCACGATTTGCGGTATCCCATTTCTGGAGCAGGCGCTGGCGATTGAATGGCAGCACGGTGATTTAACGCTGCGCGGCTGGGTGGCGGATCCAAACCACACTACTACGGCGCTGGCGGAGATCCAGTATTGCTATGTGAACGGACGCATGATGCGCGACCGGTTAATCAATCACGCCATCCGCCAGGCGTGCGAAAATAAACTGGGCGCCGATCAGCAGCCGGCGTTCGTGTTGTACCTTGAAATCGATCCGCACCAGGTTGATGTGAATGTGCATCCGGCCAAACATGAGGTGCGTTTCCATCAGTCACGTCTGGTGCATGATTTTATCTATCAGGGCGTACTGAGCGTGCTGCAACAGCAGCTGGCGTCGCCGCTGCCGCTGGAATCCGATGACGAACCCGCGACAGGACGTATCCCTGAAAACCGCGTCGCAGCCGGACGTAACCACTTTGCCGAGCCTGCGATAGCGCGTGAATCGGCAACGCCGCGCTACTCTACTGCATCGCCAGGGGAACAGGGGCACGGCGGGCATCAGCCAGCGGGAACCTGGCCGCATGCTCATCCGGGATACCAGAAGAAGCAAGGTGAAGTTTATCGGCAACTGCTGAAAACGCCGGCTCCGGTGCACAAAGCACCCATGCCGGAACCGATTGAACCTTTACTGGCAGGTCACTGTCAGAGTTTTGGTCGTGTGTTAACGATTGTCGGGCACGACTGTGCGTTGCTTGAACGCGAGGGGCAGATTCAGCTGCTGGCGCTGCCGGTTGCCGAGCGCTGGCTGCGTCAGGCGCAGCTCACGCCGGGACAGGAGCCCGTTTGTGCCCAGCCGTTGTTAATTCCGCTGCGTTTAAAAGTGACCGTTGATGAAAAAGCGGCGCTGGAGAAAGCGCAGAGCCAGCTGGTGTCGTTAGGGATTGAATTTCAGGTTGATGCCCAGCATGTGACCATTCGCGCGGTGCCTTTACCCTTACGCCAACAAAATTTACAAATCTTGATTCCTGAACTGATAGGCTACCTGGCGCAGCAGTCTGAATTTGAACCTGGCAATATTGCCCAGTGGATTGCACGTAATTTGATAAGTGAACATCCGCAGTGGAGCATTGCCCAGGCCATTACTCTGTTAGCGGATGTTGAGCGGTTATGCCCGCAGCTTGTGAAGGCGCCGCCGGGTGGTTTGTTACAACCTGTTGATTTACATTCG
Organism: Citrobacter amalonaticus; assembly: GCF_002918555.1. Classification (GTDB taxonomy): domain Bacteria; phylum Pseudomonadota; class Gammaproteobacteria; order Enterobacterales; family Enterobacteriaceae; genus Citrobacter_C; species Citrobacter_C amalonaticus_A. Next base: position 843,150 of record NZ_PQMB01000003.1, on the reverse strand, counting down.
GTTATAAACACCCTGAAACATGAGTGAAGTAAGTAAGGCGAGCCTGCCAAAGGCAATCTTTTTGATGGGGCCGACGGCCTCCGGCAAAACGGCGCTGGCCATTGCGTTGCGTAAAGTTTTGCCAGTAGAGTTGATAAGCGTTGATTCTGCCCTTATTTACAAAGGGATGGATATCGGTACGGCGAAGCCGGATGCTGAAGAGTTAAACGCTGCCCCGCACCGGTTGCTGGATATCCGCGATCCGTCGCAGGCATATTCGGCTGCAGATTTCCGTCGCGATGCGCTAGCGGAGATGGCTGATATCACTGCAGCAGGGCGTATTCCGCTGTTAGTGGGCGGAACTATGTTGTATTTCAAGGCATTGCTGGAAGGGCTCTCGCCGTTACCTTCGGCGGATCCCGAGATCAGAGCCAGAATTGAGCAGCAGGCAGCAGAGCAGGGGTGGGATGCGTTGCACCGGCAGCTTCAGGATATCGATCCGACTGCGGCGGCACGAATTCATCCAAATGATCCGCAAAGACTTTCCCGGGCACTGGAAGTTTTTTTCATTTCGGGTAAAACTTTAACGGAACTGACGCAAACGTCGGGAGACGCTCTGCCGTATCAGGTGCATCAGTTCGCTATCACCCCGGCGAGCCGTGAACTGCTCCATCAGCGAATTGAGCAGCGTTTTCATCAGATGTTGGCTTCAGGTTTTGAAGCAGAAGTCCGGGCGCTCTTTGCCCGAGGAGATTTGCATACGGACTTGCCTTCCATTCGTTGTGTGGGATATCGCCAGATGTGGTCATACCTTGAAGGCGAAATATCATATGATGAAATGGTTTATAGAGGTGTTTGCGCCACGAGGCAGTTGGCGAAGCGTCAGGTAACCTGGTTGCGCGGTTGGGAAGGGGTCCACTGGCTTGACAGTGAAAAGCCTGACCAGGCACGAAACGAAGTATTGCAGGTTGTTGGTGCTATCGCGAACTGAATGTGTACAATTGAGGCGTATCGTGCGCAATTTTTCAGAAATTTAGTAAGGTTCAGCTATACGCGAAATCATTCATGCTGCGTCAAGGCGGCCAACGCAGAGGTAGCCTGAAGGATGAAGTGTATAAGTACAAATAAGCATATAAGGAAAAGAAAGAATGGCTAAGGGGCAATCTTTACAAGATCCGTTCCTGAACGCACTGCGTCGGGAACGTGTTCCAGTTTCTATTTATTTGGTGAATGGTATTAAGCTGCAAGGTCAAATCGAGTCTTTTGATCAGTTCGTGATCCTGTTGAAAAACACGGTCAGCCAGATGGTTTACAAGCACGCGATTTCTACTGTTGTCCCGTCTCGCCCGGTTTCTCATCACAGCAATAATGCGGGTGGCGGCACTGGCAGTAACTATCATCACGGTAGCAGCGCGCAGGGTTCTTCTGCGCAACAGGACAGCGAAGAGGCCGAATAAGGCTTTGGGCTGTTTTACACACGGGGAGCCAGGTGTCTGCGTTCCCCGCTGATCTATATTGAGAGGTTAACGCTTGTTTGACCGTTATGATGCCGGTGAGCAGGCGGTGCTGGTACACATCTATTTTTCGCAAGACAAAGATATGGAAGACCTTCAGGAGTTTGAATCTCTTGTCTCTTCCGCCGGTGTCGAAGCAATGCAGGTGATTACCGGGAGCCGTAAAGCACCGCACCCGAAGTATTTTGTTGGTGAAGGTAAGGCTGTTGAAATTGCGGAAGCCGTGAAAGCGACTAATGCTGCGGTCGTGCTTTTTGATCATGCATTGAGTCCTGCTCAGGAGCGTAACCTGGAGCGTTTGTGCGAGTGTCGGGTGATCGACCGCACGGGCCTCATTTTAGATATTTTTGCCCAGCGTGCGCGTACCCATGAGGGTAAGTTGCAGGTTGAGCTGGCGCAGCTGCGTCATTTGGCCACACGTCTGGTCCGTGGCTGGACCCACCTTGAAAGGCAGAAAGGCGGGATTGGTTTGCGCGGTCCGGGTGAAACCCAGCTCGAAACCGACCGTCGTTTGCTGCGTAATCGCATTTTGCAAATACAGTCGCGCCTGGAAAAAGTTGAGAAGCAACGTGAGCAGGGGCGACAATCGCGTATTAAAGCGGATGTCCCGACCGTCTCACTGGTGGGATATACCAACGCCGGAAAATCCACACTTTTCAATCAGATAACAGAAGCCAGAGTTTATGCAGCAGATCAGCTGTTCGCGACTCTGGACCCGACATTGCGTCGTATTGACGTAGTGGATGTCGGGGAAACCGTACTGGCGGATACCGTTGGGTTTATCCGACATCTCCCGCACGATCTGGTGGCGGCGTTTAAAGCCACCCTGCAGGAGACCCGGCAGGCCACTCTGCTGCTTCACGTTGTTGATGCGGCGGATGTGCGTGTGCAGGAGAACATCGACGCAGTGAATACGGTTCTCGAAGAGATCGAGGCTCACGAGATCCCAACGCTGATGGTGATGAACAAGATCGATATGCTGGACGACTTTGAGCCGCGTATTGACAGAGATGAAGAGAACAAACCCATCCGAGTCTGGCTTTCCGCGCAGACTGGCGTTGGGATACCACAGCTTTTTCAGGCTTTGACAGAGCGACTTTCTGGCGAAGTTGCGCAGCATACGCTGCGTTTACCGCCGCAGGAAGGGCGTCTGAGAAGTCGGTTTTATCAGCTTCAGGCAATAGAAAAAGAGTGGATGGAGGATGACGGCAGCGTAAGTCTGCAGGTTCGTATGCCGATCGTTGACTGGCGTCGCCTCTGTAAACAGGAACCGGCACTGGAAGACTATGTTGTCTGACCTGACGGATATGGCCTGAAGATTTTTTCGCCTCTATACCTTGTGGGTTTTGTGCGGCAGGAAGGCGGCAAGTCCTGAAATCTCCAGGAGCATAGTCAACTATGTGACTGGGGGTGAGGGACGTAGCCAACGTATCTGCAGCGCAAAAGACGCAGGTATAGCATCGCATAACAAATATGGAGCACAAACATGGCGTGGAATCAGCCCGGTAATAACGGACAAGACCGCGACCCGTGGGGAAGCAGCAAACCAGGCGGCAACTCTGAGGGAAATGGAAACAAAGGTGGTCGCGAGCAGGGGCCTCCTGATCTCGATGATATCTTCCGCAAACTGAGTAAAAAACTCGGTGGTCTGGGTGGTGGTAAGGGAACCGGTTCTGGCGGTGGCAGTTCATCGCAAGGCCCGCGCCCGCATCTGGGCGGTCGAGTTGTCACCATCGCGGCGGCAGCGATCGTTATTATCTGGGCAGCCAGCGGTTTCTATACCATCAAAGAAGCGGAACGCGGCGTGGTCACACGCTTCGGTAAATTCAGTCATCTGGTTGAACCCGGTCTGAACTGGAAACCGACGTTCATCGACGAAGTGACCCCGGTGAACGTGGAGGCCGTTCGTGAACTGGCCGCTTCCGGCGTGATGCTGACCTCTGATGAAAACGTGGTGCGCGTTGAGATGAACGTGCAGTACCGCATCACCGATCCGCAGAAGTACCTGTTCAGTGTGACCAGTGCCGATGACAGTCTGCGCCAGGCGACTGACAGTGCGCTGCGCGGCGTCATTGGTAAATACACCATGGACCGAATCCTGACTGAAGGTCGTACCGTTATTCGTAGCGATACTCAGCGTGAGCTGGAAGAGACCATCCGTCCGTACAACATGGGTATCACCCTGCTGGACGTCAACTTCCAGGCTGCTCGTCCGCCGGAAGAGGTGAAGGCCGCGTTTGATGACGCGATTGCTGCACGTGAGAACGAACAGCAGTACATCCGTGAAGCGGAAGCCTATACCAACGAAGTTCAGCCGCGTGCAAACGGTCAGGCACAGCGTATCCTTGAAGAAGCGCGTGCTTACAGAACGCAAACCATCCTGGAAGCTCAGGGTGAGGTGGCGCGCTTCGCTAAAATCCTGCCGGAATATAAAGCTGCGCCAGAGATTACCCGTGAGCGTCTGTATATCGAAACAATGGAAAATGTGTTGAGCCATACCCGTAAGGTGCTGGTTAACGATAAGGGTGGCAATCTGATGGTTCTGCCGTTGGATCAGATGCTGAAAGGTGGTAGTGCGCCTGCGGCGAAGAGTGACAACAATGCCAGCAATCTGCTGCGTCTGCCGTCATCTTCTTCATCCAGCAGCACTCGCGGAGCAAGCAACACCTCGTCCACCAGTCAGGGCGATATTATGGACCAACGCCGCGCAAACGCGCAGCGTAACGACTACCAGCGTCAGGGGGAATAACGATGCGTAAGTCAGTTATTGCGATTATCATCATCGTGCTGGTAGTGCTGTACACCTCAATCTTTGTGGTTAAAGAAGGCGAGCGCGGAATTAAGTTCCAGTTCAGCAGCGTCGTGCGCGATAGCGATAAGAAGCCGTTGATTTATGAACCAGGGCTGCATTTCAAGGTTCCGTTTATTCAATCGGTGAAAATGCTCGATGCGCGTATTCAGACGATGGATAACCAGGCCGATCGTTTCGTGACGAAAGAGAAGAAAGACCTGATTGTCGACTCCTATATCAAGTGGCGCATCAGCGATTTCAGCCGTTACTTCCTGGCAACGGGCGGCGGCGATATTTCTCAGGCGGAAGTGCTGCTGAAACGTAAGTTCTCTGACCGTTTGCGTTCTGAGATTGGTCGTCTGGATGTGAAAGACATCGTGACCGACTCCCGTGGCCGCTTAACGCTCGAAGTGCGTGACGCGCTGAACTCTGGTTCTGCCGGAACGGAAGATGAAGTGGCGACCCCGGCAGCGGATAGCGCGATTGCCGAAGCGGCTGAACGCGTGACCGCTGAAACCAACGGTAAAGTGCCGGTCGTCAACCCGAACAGTATGGCGGCGCTGGGCATCGAGGTGGTGGATGTGCGTATTAAGCAGATCAACCTGCCGGCCGAAGTCTCCGAGGCGATTTACAACCGTATGCGCGCTGAGCGTGAAGCGGTAGCCCGTCGTCACCGTTCACAGGGTCAGGAAGAGGCGGAGAAACTGCGTGCGACCGCCGACTATGAAGTGACGAAAACGCTGGCTGAAGCCGAGCGTCAGGGTCGCATCATGCGTGGTGAAGGCGATGCCGAAGCGGCGAAACTGTTTGCCGACTCATTCAGTCAGGATCCTGACTTCTACTCCTTTATTCGTAGCCTGCGTGCTTACGAGAAGAGCTTCGAAGGTAATCAGGACGTGATGGTGATGAGCCCGGACAGCGATTTCTTCCGTTACATGAAGACACCGAACGCTACAACACGATAAAATTAGCGTCAGCGGTTTTAGACCAGCAAAACCACCAGCATCTTCAGGGATGCGGTGGTTTTCTTTTTATAAGGACTCACGATGAACTCAACAATCTGGCTGGCGCTTGCTTTGGTTTTGGTGCTTGAAGGGCTAGGCCCGATGCTCTATCCCCGCGCATGGAAAAAGATGATTTCTGCTATGACGCAGCTACCTGAAAATACATTGCGCCGTTTTGGCGGTGGACTTGTGGTTGCGGGCATTGTGGTCTACTACATGTTGAGGAAAACGATTGGCTGATCAAAAAATGTGCGAAATTAGCTGAATTTTGGATGCAGAAAGTGCTGTATATCTGAAAAAGCGATGGTAGAATCCATTTTTAAGCAAACGGTGATTTTGAAAAATGGGTAACAACGTCGTCGTACTGGGCACCCAATGGGGTGACGAAGGTAAAGGAAAGATCGTCGATCTTCTGACTGAACGGGCTAAATATGTTGTGCGCTACCAGGGTGGACACAACGCTGGCCATACTCTCGTAATCAACGGTGAAAAAACCGTCCTCCATCTTATTCCATCAGGTATCCTCCGTGAGAACGTAACCAGCATCATCGCTAACGGTGTTGTGCTGTCTCCGGCTGCGCTGCTGAAAGAGATGAAAGGACTTGAAGATCGTGGCATCCCTGTTCGTGAGCGCCTGCTGCTGTCTGAAGCCTGTCCGCTGATTCTTGATTATCACGTTGCGCTGGATAACGCGCGTGAGAAAGCGCGTGGCGCGAAAGCAATCGGCACCACCGGTCGTGGTATCGGGCCTGCTTATGAAGATAAAGTGGCACGTCGCGGTCTGCGCGTGGGTGACCTGTTCGACAAAGCTGCCTTCGCTGAAAAACTGAAAGAAGTGATGGAATATCACAACTTCCAGCTGGTTAACTTCTACAAAGTGGAAGCAGTCGACTACCAGAAAGTGCTGGATGATGTGATGGCGATTGCCGACATCCTGACCGGTATGGTTGTTGATGTCTCCGATCTGCTGGACCAGGCGCGTAAGCGTGGCGATTTCGTCATGTTCGAAGGTGCGCAGGGTACGCTGCTGGACATCGACCACGGTACCTATCCATATGTAACCTCCTCTAACACCACCGCTGGTGGCGTAGCGACCGGCTCTGGCCTGGGTCCGCGTTATGTGGATTATGTTCTGGGTATTATCAAAGCTTACTCCACTCGCGTGGGGGCGGGTCCGTTCCCGACTGAGCTGTTTGATGACACCGGCGAGTTCCTGTGCAAGCAAGGTAATGAATACGGTGCGACTACGGGTCGTCGTCGTCGTACCGGCTGGCTGGATTCCGTTGCCGTACGCCGTGCCGTTCAGATCAACTCTCTGTCTGGCTTCTGCCTGACCAAACTGGACGTACTGGACGGTTTGAAAGAGGTGAAAATCTGTGTGGCTTACCGTATGCCGGATGGTCGTGAAGTGACAACCACTCCGCTGGCGGCAGATGACTGGAAAGGTATTGAGCCGATTTACGAAACTATGCCTGGCTGGTCTGAATCTACCTTTGGTGTGAAGGAGCGTAGTGGCCTGCCGCAGGCTGCGCTGAACTACATCAAGCGCATTGAAGAACTGACCGGCGTGCCGATTGATATTATTTCTACCGGCCCGGATCGCACTGAAACCATGATTCTGCGCGACCCGTTCGACGCATAATTGATGGATGCCCGGGAGGCTTTTTGCTTGCCGGGCCAATGATGTGATACATTGTCATGTCGGACAAAGCACAACGCTTGTCCGACATCATGCTAAATCCTCGCTTTTTTCCTTCCCAAACCGAAATAAATTAGCGGCCTGGCTGTTGGCTGGTTTATCATCAATACAAATAAGTTGTATCCCGAATCCCCTTTTCCTGAGGTTGATGTGCAGTTAACGAGTTTCACCGATTACGGATTACGTGCGCTAATCTATATGGCGTCACTACCCGAAGGACGCATGACCAGTATCTCTGAGGTGACAGAAGTTTATGGTGTGTCCCGTAATCATATGGTCAAAATAATCAATCAACTTAGCCGGGCGGGCTACGTTACTGCTATCCGAGGGAAAAATGGCGGTATCCGCCTGGGGAAACCCGCGAGCACAATTCGTATTGGTGATGTGGTGCGCGAGCTGGAGCCCCTGTCGCTGGTGAACTGCAGCAGCGAGTTTTGCCACATTACCCCAGCCTGCCGACTCAAGCAGGCGCTTTCTAAGGCCGTGCAACGTTTTCTTACGGAACTGGACGACTACACGCTTGCCGATTTGGTTGAACATAATCAACCGCTTTATAAATTATTGCTGGTGGAAGAATAAAATCTAAAGTATTTCGCGTCGCATCCCGGCGGCAACTGAGCGACTTCTCTGGCGCATACAAAAGTAAGCGTCTGGGGGAGCAAAGGCAGCCAACAAAGAGGCGGCGTGAAAGACGAAAGAATTCCACCAGAGCTGACAATGGAGGAACCTCAATGTCACAAGATCCTTTCCAGGAACGCGAAGCTGAAAAATACGTGAATCCTATCCCGAGCCGGGAATTTATCCTCGAACATTTAACCAAACGTGAAAAACCAGCCAACCGTGATGAGTTAGCTGCAGAACTGAATATTGAAGGTGAAGAGCAGCAGGAAGCTCTGCGCCGTCGTCTGCGTGCGATGGAGCGTGACGGACAGTTGGTCTTCACCCGCCGCCAGTGCTATGCGCTGCCTGAGCGTCTTGATCTGCTGAAAGGCATCGTGATTGGGCACCGTGATGGCTATGGCTTTCTGCGCGTCGAAGGACGCAAAGACGATCTGTATCTTTCCAGCGAGCAGATGAAAACCTGCATTCATGGCGATCAGGTGCTGGCACAGCCGCTGGGCGCAGATCGTAAAGGTCGCCGCGAGGCGCGTATCGTCCGCGTTCTGGTGCCGAAAACCAGCCAGATTGTCGGTCGCTATTTTACCGAAGCGGGCGTAGGCTTTGTGGTGCCTGACGATAGTCGCCTGAGCTTCGACATACTGATCCCACCTGAAGAGGTGATGGGAGCACGTATGGGCTTTGTGGTGGTGGTCGAACTGACCCAGCGTCCGACCCGTCGTACTAAAGCGGTCGGTAAAATCGTTGAAGTGCTGGGCGATAACATGGGTACCGGCATGGCCGTTGATATGGCGCTGCGCACCCATGAAATTCCTTATGTCTGGCCGCAGGCGGTAGAAAAACAGGTTGCCGGGCTGAAAGAAGAGGTCCCGGAAGAGGCGAAAGCCGGTCGTGTAGACCTGCGCGATTTACCGCTGGTGACCATTGATGGCGAAGACGCCCGTGACTTTGATGACGCGGTCTACTGCGAGAAGAAACGCGGTGGAGGCTGGCGCCTGTGGGTTGCTATTGCTGACGTGAGCTATTATGTGCGTCCGCCGACCCCGTTGGATCAGGAAGCGCGCAACCGTGGTACATCGGTCTACTTCCCGTCACAGGTCGTGCCGATGCTGCCGGAGGTACTCTCTAACGGTCTGTGTTCGCTGAACCCGCAGGTAGATCGCCTGTGTATGGTCTGCGAAATGACCGTTTCGACGAAAGGTCGCCTGACGGGCTACAAATTCTATGAAGCGGTGATGAGTTCACACGCGCGTCTGACCTATACCAAAGTCTGGCATATGTTGCAGGGCGATCGGGAGCTGCGCGAGCAGTATGCGCCGCTGGTGAAGCATATTGAAGAGTTGCACAACCTCTACAAAGTGCTGGATAAAGCGCGTGAAGAGCGCGGCGGTATTTCGTTTGAAAGTGAAGAGGCGAAGTTTATCTTCAACGCCGAGCGTCGCATTGAACGTATTGAGCAAACTCAGCGTAACGACGCGCACAAACTGATTGAAGAGTGCATGATCCTCGCGAACATCTCGGCGGCCCGTTTCGTTGAGAAAGCCAAAGAGCCAGCGCTGTTCCGTATTCACGATAAGCCGACCACCGAGGCGATCACCGCCTTCCGTTCTGTACTGGCGGAACTGGGGCTGGAACTGCCTGGCGGCAACAAGCCGGAGCCGCGAGATTACGCGGAACTGCTGGAATCCGTTGCCGACAGGCCTGACGCTGAAATGTTGCAGACCATGCTGCTGCGTTCAATGAAGCAGGCGATTTACGATCCGGAAAACCGTGGTCACTTTGGTCTGGCGCTCCAGTCGTATGCGCACTTTACCTCACCGATTCGTCGCTATCCGGATCTCTCTTTGCACCGCGCCATTAAATATCTGCTGGCGCATGAGCAGGGCCACAAGGGAACTACCACGGAAACGGGCGGCTACCACTATTCGATGGAGGAGATGCTGCAACTGGGTCAGCACTGTTCCATGGCCGAGCGACGCGCCGACGAAGCGACACGCGACGTTGCCGACTGGCTGAAGTGTGACTTTATGCTGGATCAGGTAGGCAACGTCTTTAAAGGCGTGATTGCCAGCGTAACCGGTTTTGGTTTCTTTGTGCGTCTGGATGAGCTGTTTATTGATGGCCTGGTGCACGTCTCTTCCCTCGACAACGATTACTATCGTTTCGACCAGGTAGGCCAACGTCTGACGGGCGAGTCCAGCGGGCAGACTTACCGTCTGGGCGACCGTGTGGAAGTGCGCGTTGAAGCGGTCAATATGGACGAGCGCAAAATCGACTTTAGCCTGATCTCCAGCGAGCGCGCCCCGCGTAACGTTGGTAAGACGGCGCGTGAGAAAGCGAAGAAAGGTGACGCAGGCAAAAATGCCGGTAAACGTCGTCAGGCCGGTAAAAAGGTTAACTTTGAACCGGACAGCGCTTTCCGCGGCGAGAAAAAAGGGAATGCGTCAGCCAAACCAAAGGCGGCGAAAAAAGGCGATAAAAAAGTGAAAAAGCCATCGGCAAAAACGCTTAAAATCGCCGCTGCCACCAAAGCTAAGCGTGCGGCGAAAAAGAAAGATACACAGTAAGCCACACAGCCTAAGCCGGGGATGCATAGCGTCACCCGGCATGATTAACTATTAACGAGTACATTCATGAGTGAAATGATTTACGGCATCCACGCGGTGCAGGCCCTGCTGGAGCGCGCGCCTGAACGTTTTCAGGACGTCTTTATTCTTAAAGGCCGGGAAGATAAACGTCTGCTGCCGCTGATCCATGCTCTGGAAGCGCAGGGCGTGGTTATCCAGCTGGCGAATCGTCAGTTCCTGGACGAGAAAAGCGAGGGTGCAGTACATCAGGGCATTATTGCCCGCGTGAAACCGGGTCGTCAGTATCAGGAAAACGATCTGCCGGATCTGGTAGCCTCTCTCGATCAACCGTTTCTGCTGATCCTTGATGGCGTTACCGATCCACACAACCTTGGGGCTTGCCTGCGTAGCGCAGACGCTGCGGGCGTGCATGCTGTCATTGTACCTAAAGATCGCTCCGCACAATTGAATGCGACAGCGAAGAAGGTGGCCTGTGGTGCAGCGGAGAGCGTGCCGCTGATTCGTGTGACGAACCTGGCGCGTACCATGCGGATGCTGCAGGAAGAGAATGTCTGGATTGTCGGTACCGCAGGCGAAGCCGACCATACGCTGTACCAGAGCAAAATGACCGGTCGCATGGCATTGGTCATGGGCGCAGAAGGCGAAGGTATGCGCCGTCTTACCCGCGAACACTGTGACGAACTGATTAGCATTCCAATGGCGGGCAGCGTTTCATCGCTCAACGTTTCCGTTGCAACGGGCATCTGCTTGTTTGAGGCCGTCCGTCAGCGCAGTTAATATTTACTGTCTTATCGGGCCATCCTTCGGGATGGCTTTTTTGTGACCTTAATCCCAGGCGTACTTTCTCCTTCCTGACCATACTTATACCCTAAATAATTCGGGTTGCAGGAAAGCCAACACACCTGCAACTTGAAGTATGACGAGTATCGCAGGGCTGCCATTGAAGGAGGGAGACACAATGCACTGGCAAACACACACCGTTTTTAATCAGCCGACACCGCTTAATAACAGTAACTTATTCCTGTCTGACGTCGCACTTTGTGAAGCGATCGCCCGGGAAGGTGCTGGTTGGGACCGCGATCTTCTCGCCAGTATCGGTCAGCAACTGGGGACCGCAGAGTCCCTTGAGCTGGGACGACTGGCAAATGTCCACCCTCCTGAACTGCTACATTATGACCCGCAAGGACAGCGGCTGGATGACGTACGCTTTCATCCTGCATGGCACTTGTTAATGCAAGGGCTTTGCGCCAATCGCGTGCATAACCTTGCCTGGGAAGAGGAAGCTCGCTCAGGATCGTTTGTTGCACGCGCGGCGCGTTTTGTTCTCCATGCGCAGGTGGAAGCCGGAACGTTATGTCCGGTGACAATGACGTTTGCCGCGACGCCGCTGTTATTGCAGATGCTGCACAGTTCCTTTCACGACTGGCTGACGCCGCTACGCAGCGATCGTTATGATTCACACCTGCTGCCAGGTGGACAAAAACGCGGTCTGCTGGTTGGGATGGGAATGACGGAAAAGCAGGGAGGCTCCGATGTGCTCAGCAATACCACCCGGGCGGAACGGCTGGAGGATGGCGCTTACCGGCTGGTAGGGCATAAATGGTTTTTCTCTGTGCCACAGAGCGATGCGCATCTGGTGCTGGCGCAGGCGAAAGGAGGCTTGTCATGCTTTTTTGTTCCGCGTTTTTTGCCTGACGGTAAACGTAATGGGGTACGGCTGGAGAGACTGAAAGATAAGCTGGGAAACCGTTCTAATGCCAGCTGTGAAGTGGAGTTTCAGGATGCCATAGGGTGGTTGCTGGGTGAGGAGGGCGAAGGTATCCGCCATATCCTGAAGATGGGCGGAATGACGCGCTTTGACTGCGCGCTGGGTAGCCACGGAATGATGCGACGCGCCTTTTCCATAGCTATTTATCACGCGCATCAGCGGCAGGTCTTTGGCAAGCCGTTAGTTGAGCAACCGATGATGCGTCAGGTATTGGGGCGCATGGCGTTGCAGCTCGAAGGTCAAACGGCGCTGTTGTTCCGTCTGGCACATGCGTGGGATCGGCGTAGCGATCCGAAAGAAGCGCTATGGGCACGCCTGTTTACACCCGCAGCAAAATTCGCGGTCTGTAAAAGTGGCATCCCGTTTGTCGCTGAGGCGATGGAAGTGCTGGGAGGCATCGGCTATTGCGAAGAGAGCGAGTTGCCGCGCCTGTATCGTGAAATGCCGGTGAACAGTATCTGGGAAGGCTCAGGTAACGTTATGTGTCTTGACGTATTACGTGTGTTAAGCAAACAAAGCGGCACCCTGGATCTGCTCGCTGACGCGTTTGCACAAGTGAAAGGTCAGGACCGGTATTTCGACCTGGCGGTACGTCGACTCCAGCAGCGGTTGCGCAAACCTTCTGAGGAACAAGGGCGGGAGATCTCGCAGTGGCTGTTTTTGCTTGGCTGCGGTGCACAGATGCTACGCCATGCTTCGCCGCCGGTGGCGCAGGCCTGGTGTCAGGTGATGCTGGATACGCGAGGTGTTGCGCGATTGCCCGATCGGGTCGTGAACGATCTGCTACTGCGGGCAACAGGAGGATTACGCTAACGATTTGCCTGATGGCGGCGCGGATGTGTCTTATCACGCCTGCAACTGGTGCAGGCCGGATAAGCTTATGCTATCCGGCACTCTGTTACGCGTAGAGTATGGCCTGGACCCGCCAGTTATCAGGCTGCTGATCCTCATACATCTGAATGATCCGATACCATGAGGCACCCTGCTCATCGGCCTTTAACGCCACGATTCGCTCCACATCCTGCGGATTTCCTGAAATATTACTGACGGAGATCAGACCAATTTCGTTCAGGCCCGTCACGCAGTCAGCACTGGCGAATTCGGCAGACTGTGCCGTGGTACTCACCAGTCCGGCAGAAAGCAGCAGTGAGGATAAGGCAAGTGATTGTTTCATCGTCAGCTCCATTTTTCGTTTCCCCACATCGGTAGGGCATTCCGTCGCGGTAATAAACTTCGAGCTTCCTGCTGTCGGTTTATTGTGCACAGGTAAACGTACAGAGATGCAAAGCGATGTAAATTTGATTAAAAACAATCACCTGGTATCGACTATCGACGGTATAAAATGGCCTGTGAATACCACTGACCCGTCACGATGGTTTCATCAACCAATAAGATAACGTAATAATCTGCTTTGGCTGCGGCGGCTTTAGCTCTGATCACATCGACCGCATCATCCGGGGACCCCCGAACCAGCGAACTCACGGTTCCCATTCGCTGCAACCCTTGTGTCTGGTCGCGACGAATTTCTTGAGGGCGATCGGTGACGGAAGGTGCTGGCTGTGGAGTCCCCTGCAGCACGCTGCATCCACATAAAAACACTACCAGCATCAAAGAGGCAAACCGGCGCATAACTCTATCTCGTTTCCTGATAACCATAGTGTAGTGCCTTATCCATTTCCATTTAGGGGAATGTTCCCGAATTGTTATCTCCCACTCGATTTTCGAATGAAAATGTTGCGAAAGCGTAATCTGGTTCTCAACATCGCGAAATGTTGCTGCACACTTAAACTTGCGTTAAGCATTTCCTCATGGCATACCGGAAAGAAAGGGGAGACACATGATAGAAATTGAAACGCGACAGCTGGCTGGTATTCCGATCCTCCACGCTTATCCAACAGGGAAAAGTAAAACGCCTTTACCATGCATCATCTTTTATCATGGATTTACCTCATCAAACCTGGTTTACAGCTATTTTGCCGTTGCCCTGGCGCAGGCAGGCTTGCGGATTATTATGCCCGATGCGCCCGATCACGGGGCGCGATTCACTGGTGATACACAGGGAAGGATGCGCCAGTTCTGGCAGATTTTGCAGCAAAATATGCAGGAATTTACTGCGTTACGTGCGGCGGTCGTCGCGGAAAAATGGTTGTCTGACGATCGACTTGCTGTAGCGGGGGCATCAATGGGGGCGATGACCGCATTGGGAATTATGACCCGGCATCCGGAGGTCCGGTGTGTTGCCAGCCTGATGGGATCGGGATACTTCACCCGACTGGCCCGAACCCTGTTTCCACCTTCGACGCTGAAAACCGCCGCGCAGCAGGCTGAGTTTGAGAATATTATCGCCCCCCTTGCGGAATGGGAGGTATCACATCAGCTGGAACGCCTGGCGGACAGGCCATTGTTGTTATGGCACGGGCAGGATGACGACGTGGTACCGGCAGTTGAAACCTTCCGTTTGCAGCAGGCGCTCATTCAGGCGGGTCTGGACAGCAAGCTGACCTGTCTGTGGGAGGCGGGCGTCCGACACCGTATTACGCCAGAAGCGCTGGCAGCCACGGTGTCGTTTTTTCGTCAGCATCTTTAAACGCGCAGAACGCTGACTCCCTGCGCTTCCAGTTGTTGCAGGATCTCCGGGTTGGCACTCTTCCCGGTGATCAGCATGTCAATCCGATCCGCACGGCTGAAAAGCATTCCTGCCCGCTCACCGACCTTGCTGCTGTCGACAAGTACCACCAGTTTACCCACCACGCTGAGCATCTTCTGTTCTGCCATCGCGGTGAGCATGTCCGTTTTATACAGGCCGTCTGCCGTTAACCCCTTACCGCTGGTGAACATCCAGTGTCCCGCGTAGAGGCTGTTTTCACTCCCTTGCGGGCTCAGCGTAATGGACTGACTCTTGTTGTACTGCCCCCCCATGATGATCACGCTTTCGTGTTCCTGATCGATCAGATAGTTTGCCAGCGGCAGGTAATTGGTGATGATCTGCACCGGCTTGCCGCACATTTCGCGCCCGAGCAGGAAAGCGGTGGAGCCGCAGTTAATCACCACGCTTTCGCCAGGATTAACCAGTTGGGAAGCAGCTTTGGCGATTCGTACTTTTTCATCGTGATTCTGCGCCTGATGCAGATTCATCGGCGTCCAGCGCGGCCGTTGTTGGGTGATGGCCTCCGCGCCATTACGGACTTTCTTTAGCTTGCCGTTCTCATCGAGTTTGTTGATATCCCGTCGTGCCGTCGCCGGTGAGATGCCCAGTCGTTCGACGACATTTTCAACGGTCACAAAGCCCAGCTGCGCCAGCATATCCAGTAAGATTTGATGTCTTTGTGCTTCAGTCATGAGCTATTCCGATACAAAATGATTTTTAAAGATGATATTTGAAATAGCCTGAAAATACTAAAGTAAATGTCGAAAAAGTGCCGGGAAAAACCCGGCACTTTCAGGCTTACAGGAAGGATTTGAACGGTAAATCCGGCTCGATAGTGAAACAGTCATCAAAGCCGCGCGGATAGTGATATTCAAAGTTGTCTTTATCCAGAGGCCAGGTGAATTTCCCCCCAACCTGCCAGATAAAAGGCTTAAAGCCATATTTCAGACGATCTTTTTTCATCTCCCACAGTACGCGGATCTCCTGTGGATCGGCCTGGAAGTTTGACCAGATATCGTGGTGGAACGGAATGACCACTTTGGTGTTCAGCGCTTCTGCCATGCGCAGTATGTCGGCGCTGGTCATTTTATCGGTGATACCGCGAGGATTCTCACCATAAGAACCGAGTGCCACGTCAATCTGATACTCGTTGCCATGTTTTGCGTAGTAGTTGGAGTAGTGGGAGTCACCGCTGTGATATAGCGTACCGCCCGGCGTCCTGAACAGATAGTTAACCGCGCGTTCATCCATACCGTCCGGCAGGACGCCTGCGGCTTTTTGATCTGCCGGAAGTGTGATCAACGCAGTGCGGTCAAACGCATCAAGCGCATGAATTTCAATATCTTTTACCTTCACAACGTCGCCTGGTTTCACCACGATGCAGCGCTCTTTCGGTACGCCCCAGCCGATCCAGATGTCCACACAGGTTTGCGGTCCGATAAACGGTACGTCATCGGCACAGTTTTGCATCACCGCGGCCGCAACGTTGACGTCAATGTGATCGTTATGATCGTGAGTCGCCAGTACGGCATCGATCTGACGAATGGCGAAAGGATCGAGAACAAACGGCGTGGTACGCAGATTGGGCTGCAACTTTTTCACGCCCGCCATACGTTGCATCTGATGGCCGGTTTTCATCAGCGGATTACTGTGGCTCTGTTTACCCGTGCCGCACCAGAAATCAACGCAGACATTGGCGCCACCTTCAGATTTCAGCCAGATCCCGGTACAGCCAAGCCACCACATGGCAAAGGTGCCGGGTGCAACCTGTTCCTGTTCAATCTCCTCGTTCAGCCAGCTTCCCCATTCCGGGAAGGTGCTCAGGATCCATGATTCACGTGTGATGCTTTTTACTTTACTCATCGCCATTTCCCTTCATGTTTATTCAAATTGAATCATTTAGTGATTAGTTTTGATTAATACTGGCACTCTTTTTTCACGTTGGCAATGGTCTGTTTTTGAAGAAAACAATATGAGCGTAGCATTATCGTCATGAATTTGTGGGGTTTTATGCTTTAATTATGTTTTTATATGATTGATTTTGTTGTGTTTTATTATTTTCTTTTTCCGGGGGAGTTAAACCTTGTCCACTATCCGGGAATTATTTGCGTGTTACATCACATTTAATCAAATTCAATCTTGTTGTGATTACTTTTGAAAATTAGAGTGGGTGCACAACATCCGGGGCTCGTGGAAAGCCCGGCAACTTCGTCTACTGGAGATCGTTATGGAGATCCTCTACAACATCTTTACCGTGTTCTTTAACCAGGTAATGACCAATGCCCCGCTGTTGCTGGGTATCGTGACCTGTCTTGGCTATATCCTGTTGCGCAAAAGTGTCAGCGTTATTATCAAAGGCACTATCAAAACCATTATTGGTTTCATGTTGTTACAGGCGGGGTCAGGCATTCTGACCAGCACCTTCAAACCGGTGGTGGCGAAGATGTCCGAGGTCTACGGCATCAACGGTGCGATTTCCGATACCTACGCCTCGATGATGGCGACCATTGAACGCATGGGCGAGGCCTATAGCTGGGTCGGATATGCCGTGCTGTTGGCGCTGGCGCTGAATATCGGCTACGTCCTGCTGCGACGTATCACCGGCATTCGTACCATCATGTTGACCGGGCACATCATGTTCCAGCAGGCGGGGCTTATTGCGGTCTCTTTCTATATCTTTGGCTATCCGATGTGGACCACCATTATCTGCACGGCAATACTGGTTTCCCTGTACTGGGGCATCACCTCCAATATGATGTACAAACCGACCCAGGAAGTGACTGACGGTTGCGGTTTTTCTATTGGTCACCAGCAGCAGTTTGCGTCCTGGGTTGCGTATAAAATTGCGCCGTATCTGGGGAAAAAAGAAGAAAGCGTTGAAGACCTTAAGCTGCCGGGCTGGCTGAACATTTTCCATGACAACATCGTCTCCACGGCCATTGTGATGACGATTTTCTTCGGCGCGATTCTGCTCTCTTTTGGTATCGACACCGTGCAGGCGATGGCGGGTAAAACCCACTGGACTGTCTATATCCTGCAAACCGGTTTCTCTTTCGCCGTCGCCATTTTCATCATCACCCAGGGCGTGCGCATGTTCGTCGCCGAGCTTTCTGAAGCCTTTAACGGTATTTCCCAGCGTCTGATTCCCGGCGCCGTTCTGGCGATTGACTGTGCCGCGATTTATAGCTTCGCGCCAAACGCAGTGGTCTGGGGCTTTATGTGGGGCACCATCGGTCAGCTGATTGCCGTGGGTATCCTTGTGGGCTGCGGTTCTTCCATTCTGATCATTCCGGGTTTTATTCCGATGTTCTTCTCGAACGCCACCATCGGCGTCTTTGCCAACCACTTTGGCGGCTGGCGCGCTGCGCTCAAGATTTGTCTGGTGATGGGCATGATTGAAATCTTCGGCTGCGTCTGGGCGGTGAAACTCACGGGGATGAGCGCCTGGATGGGCATGGCGGACTGGTCAATTCTGGCGCCGCCGATGATGCAGGGCTTCGTATCCGTTGGTATCGCGTTTATGGCCGTTATGTTGATTATCGCGCTGGCTTATATGTTCTTCGCAGGACGCTCGTTGCGTGCTGAAGAAGACGCAGAAAAACAACTGGCAGAACACTCTGCTTAATAAGGAGTTTTGATTATGACCGTACGTATTCTGGCTGTGTGTGGCAACGGGCAAGGAAGTTCCATGATCATGAAGATGAAAGTGGATCAGTTTTTAACCCAGTCAAATATTGACCACACGGTAAACAGTTGCGCAGTGGGTGAATACAAAAGTGAGCTGAGCGGCGCGGACATCATTATCGCCTCCACCCATATCGCAGGCGAGATAAGCGTCTCCGGTAACAAATATGTGGTTGGCGTGCGCAACATGCTGTCGCCTGCGGATTTTGGTCCGAAACTGCTGGAGGTGATCAAAACGCATTTCCCGCAGGACGTGAAGTAAGGACGCCATATGAAATTACGTGATTCGCTGGCGCAAAACCATTCTATCTGCCTGCAGGCGGAAGCCGATACCTGGCAGGATGCGGTGAAAATTGGCGTCGATCTGCTGGTGGCCGCCGATGTGGTTGAGCCGCGCTACTATCAGGCCATTCTTGATGGCGTCGGGCAGTTTGGCCCCTATTTTGTGATTGCCCCTGGGCTGGCGATGCCGCACGGTCGTCCGGAAGAGGGGGTGAAGAAGACCGGTTTTGCGCTGGTGACGCTGAAGAGGCCGCTGGCGTTTAACCACGAAGATAACGACCCGGTTGATATCCTGATCACTATGGCGGCAGTCGACGCCAATACCCATCAGGAAGTGGGCATTATGCAGATCGTTAACTTGTTTGATGATGAAGCCAACTTCGACCGTTTACGCGCCTGCCGTACCGAGCAGGAAGTGCTGGATTTAATTGATCACGCCACGGCGGCGGCTGTTTAAGGGAGAATTGAGATGTCATTACCAATGTTGCAGGTCGCGCTGGATAACCAGACGATGGATAGTGCTTATGAGACGACCCGGCTGATCGCCGAAGAGGTCGATATTATCGAAGTGGGTACCATTCTGTGCGTTGGGGAAGGCGTGCGCGCCGTCCGCGATCTGAAAGCGCTTTATCCACATAAGATTGTACTGGCAGACGCCAAAATAGCTGATGCGGGTAAAATCCTCTCGCGTATGTGCTTTGAAGCCAATGCTGACTGGGTAACCGTGATCTGTTGTGCGGATATCAATACCGCCAAAGGTGCGCTGGACGTGGCGAAAGAGTTTAACGGCGATGTGCAGATCGAGCTGACCGGCTACTGGACATGGGAGCAGGCGCAGGAGTGGCGTGAAGCGGGCATTCAGCAGGTGGTGTATCACCGCAGCCGCGACGCACAGGCCGCAGGTGTGGCATGGGGTGAAGCGGATATCAGCGCTATCAAACGCCTTTCTGATATGGGCTTTAAGGTCACCGTCACCGGCGGCCTGGCGCTGGAGGACCTGCCGCTGTTCGCGGGGATCCCCGTTCACGTCTTTATTGCGGGCCGTAGTATTCGCGACGCCGCCTCCCCAGTGGAAGCCGCACGCCAGTTCAAACGTTCCATCGCCCAGTTATGGGGATAAGGCGCGGATATGCTGTCAAAACAGATCCCTCTTGGCATTTATGAAAAAGCGCTCCCCGCCGGGGCGTGCTGGCTGGAACGTTTGAATCTGGCGAAAGCGCTGGGTTTTGACTTTGTCGAAATGTCGGTTGATGAAACCGATGCGCGCCTTTCCCGTCTTGACTGGAGCCGTGAGGAGCGTTTAGCGCTGGTGAATGCGATCGCCGAAACCGGTGTCCGCGTGCCATCCATGTGCCTGAGTGCGCATCGTCGTTTCCCGCTGGGCAGCGAAGATGACGCCGTTCGCGAGCAGGGTCTGGAGATCATGCATAAAGCCATCAGGTTCGCGCAGGATGTGGGCATTCGCGTGATCCAGCTTGCGGGTTATGACGTTTACTATCAGCAGGCCAATAACGAGACGCGCTGTCGTTTTCGTGAAGGGTTGAAGGAGAGTGTCGGGATGGCAAGCCGCGCGCAGGTCACGCTGGCGATGGAGATCATGGATTACCCTCTGATGAACTCCATCAGCAAGGCGTTAGGGTACGCGCACTATCTGAATAACCCGTGGTTCCAGCTTTATCCTGATATTGGCAATTTGTCAGCGTGGGACAACGATGTGCAGATGGAACTACAGGCCGGAGTGGGGCATATCGTGGCGGTACATGTGAAAGACACCAGGCCGGGGGTGTTCAAGAATGTGCCATTTGGTGACGGTATTGTCGATTTCGAACGCTGTTTCGCGACGCTCAAACAGAGCGGGTATTGCGGGCCGTACCTGATTGAGATGTGGAGCGAAACGGCGGACGATCCGGCACTTGAGGTCGCGAAAGCGCGTGACTGGGTGAAAGCGCGCATGGCAAGCGCTGGCCTGTTGGAGGTGGCGTAATGCAAAAGCTTAAACAGCAGGTTTTCGACGCCAATATGGATTTGCCGCGCCACGGGCTGGTGACCTTTACCTGGGGCAATGCCAGCGCCATCGATCGTGAACGCGGGCTGGTGGTGATTAAACCCAGCGGTGTCGCCTATGAAACCATGACTGTGGATGACATGGTGGTGGTGGATATGGAAGGTAACGTTGTGGAGGGCGGCTATCGTCCTTCCACCGATACCGCTACGCACCTGGCGCTGTATCTGCGTTATCCGTCGCTTGGCGGTGTAGTGCATACCCACTCAACCCACGCGACGGCATGGGCGCAGGCGGGTCTGGCGATACCGGCGTTGGGCACGACGCACGCGGATTACTTTTTTGGCGATATTCCCTGTACCAGGGCGTTACGCGAAGCTGAAGTGGAGGCGGCATATGAGCTGAACACCGGAAAGGTGATCATTGAAACGTTAGGTGATGTGGAACCGCTGCATACGCCGGGTATTGTCGTGTATCAGCACGGTCCGTTTGCCTGGGGAAAAGATGCCCATGATGCGGTACACAACGCCGTAGTGATGGAAGAGGTTGCACGGATGGCGTGGATTGCGCGCGGCATTAATCCGGGTCTCCAGCCCATCGACGGTTATCTGATGAATAAACACTTTCTGCGTAAGCACGGCCCAAACGCCTGGTACGGACAGAAGTAAAGTATTTGCCCCGGACGCGTGCATCTTCGGATGGGCGTTTCCGGTCTGTCCGGGGCAATGTATGTTTCCTGATAAGGGCAAAAACCCCCAGGTCATGAGGGTAATCAAACTACGGCAGCTGGCGATAAATATCCGCGCTGGCGTGTATGTTGCCGTTGCTACCGGGTTCCCGAATCAGGATCACGTGGTAGTACTTTGCGCCTTGCCCATCGGCCTCTTCGTTCAGGGCCTGATCTGCTTCACTTTCAGTGGCGAAGTTATGATTAATATAAATAACGCCTAAGCTCTGCACATCATCCATGTTTCCGGCTTGTTGGTTGTTAATTTCAATGGCTGCCATCGCATTTGCACTTAGCAAAAGCCCGGCCAGAAGGATCAAAATACGGACTCGCATAGGTACCTCCTCGACTGCGGTCTCTGAGTGGCTGTCTCCCCTGTGAGTGGATAGCTTCTGATTTAATTTTAATCGCTGTCGGCGACATCGATAGCGACCATTTCTGATGCAGTTGTTCAAAAAATTACCGCATTCCATCCTTCTCGTTAATTTACAGCCAGCTGAGTCTTCTCGTTGTTATGAGACAACACCTGCTTTGTGGGCAAGAACTCTTACCGAATAGTCAATTTCACTGCCGGAATATGCCGTTTATAGTGAAACGCAGCATAAAGATAACTTTATGATAATAAGGCAAAAAGTGATGGATACTTCATTCATGGATTTCAGCTACTTTGCGATTATGTTTCTGGTCGCGTTGATAGCCGGTTTTATTAATGTGGTTTCGGGTGGCGGCGGGTTTTTGTCGATTGGCGCACTGCTGATTTCGGGTTTACCGCCCGCCAACGCGCTGGCGACCAATAAAATTCAGGCACTGGGCAGTTCGTTAACCTCCGGAATTTATTTTTTGCGTCGCGGTCATATCAACGTCCAGCAGCACAAATATGTCTTTTTATCCGCCTTTATCGGTTCGGCGTTAGGCACCACGCTTATTCAGTTTATTGAGCCTGAGCTGCTGAAAAAACTGTTGCCAGTACTCATTATTGCGGTTGCTCTCTATTTTATTTTTGCCCCCAATCTGAGTGAACCCAAAAAGAAGCAGCAGGTGTCGCTGTTTCTTTTTTCACTGGTTTGCGGTGGATGTGTGGGATTCTATGACGGATTCCTCGGAGCGGGAGCCGGTTCCTTTTATACCCTGAGCTACATTCTGCTTTGGGGATACAGTATTGATAAGGCGCAAATTCACTCTAATTTCATCAACCTTGCCTCCAATATTGCATCCATTCTGTTCTTTATATTTGGCGGTAAAATGATCTGGTCGCTGGGGCTGGTGATGTTTCTGGGGCAGTCGCTCGGGGCGCGTCTTGGCGCATCGGTGGTGCTGACGCGCGGCAAAAAGGTCATCAGGCCGATGATCGTGATGGTCTCAATCTGCATCAGCGTCAAAATGCTGTTGGATATGTATTGATGGCTTTCTGATAAATATCCGTACAATCACCTTGAGTTTACCGCCTGACGCCAGTATTATGACGCGTCAATTTTTCAGCCGACCTTTAACACGTTCCTTGCCTCCCCGGGCCTCGGCTGACCCAGACAGGAGGCTGAATAATCCGTAAGGAGCAATTCGATGCGTCATTACGAAATCGTTTTTATGGTCCATCCTGACCAGAGCGAACAGGTTCCGGGTATGATCGAGCGTTACTCTGCTGCCATCACTGGTGCAGAAGGCAAGATCCACCGTCTGGAAGACTGGGGCCGCCGTCAGCTGGCTTATCCGATCAACAAACTGCACAAAGCTCACTACGTTCTGCTGAACGTTGAAGCACCGCAGGAAGTGATCGATGAGCTGGAAACAACTTTCCGCTTCAACGATGCCGTTATCCGCAGCATGGTTATGCGTACTAAACACGCTGTTACTGAAGCATCTCCGATGGTTAAAGCGAAAGACGAGCGCCGTGAGCGTCGCGATGATTTCGCAAATGAAACCGCAGATGATGCAGATGCTGGGGATTCTGAAGAGTAATTTCTGATGACCAACCGTCTGGCGTTGTCCGGCACCGTGTGCAGGATGCCCCTTCGAAAGGTCAGTCCATCAGGAATTCCTCACTGCCAGTTCGTGCTTGAGCATCGTTCTGTGCAGGAGGAAGCCGGATTTCACCGGCAGGCGTGGTGCCAAATGCCCGTTATTGTTAGCGGACACGAAAACCAGGCCATTACTCACAGTATAACGGTCGGCAGCCGCATAACCGTTCAGGGGTTCATCTCTTGCCACAAGGCAAAGAACGGTCTGAGCAAAATGGTTCTGCATGCCGAGCAGATTGAATTGATAGATTCTGGAGACTAGCCATATGGCACGTTATTTCCGTCGTCGCAAGTTCTGCCGTTTCACCGCGGAAGGCGTTCAAGAGATCGACTATAAAGATATCGCTACGCTGAAAAACTACATCACCGAAAGCGGTAAGATTGTCCCAAGCCGTATCACCGGTACCCGTGCAAAATACCAGCGTCAGCTGGCTCGCGCTATCAAACGCGCTCGCTACCTGTCCCTGCTGCCGTACACTGATCGTCATCAGTAATCGGTCACGGTCCATTAATACGACTTTGAGAGGATAAGGTAATGCAAGTTATTCTGCTTGATAAAGTAGCAAACCTGGGTAGCCTGGGTGATCAGGTTAACGTTAAAGCGGGCTATGCTCGTAACTTCCTGGTCCCGCAGGGTAAAGCTGTTCCTGCTACCAAGAAAAACGTTGAGTACTTCGAAGCACGTCGCGCTGAACTGGAAGCTAAACTGGCTGACGTTCTGGCTGCTGCAAATGCACGCGCTGAGAAAATCAACGCTCTGGAAACCGTAACTATCGCGTCCAAAGCGGGCGACGAAGGTAAACTGTTCGGTTCCATCGGTACTCGCGACATCGCTGACGCTGTTACTGCGGCTGGCGTTGAAGTGGCTAAGAGCGAAGTTCGTCTGCCGAACGGCGTTCTGCGTACCACTGGTGAGCACGAAGTGAACTTCCAGGTTCACAGCGAAGTATTCGCTAAGCTGACCATTAACGTTGTTGCAGAATAAGTTTTTATTCTGACAGCCTCGTGAAAAACGCCGACCTCGTGTCGGCGTTTTGCTTTTATGACCCCTCTCCATTTTTCTCTCTGGCTATTCTTTACCCTTTTCAGGATAATCGTTAAAAATAAAACATAATTTCAAAGTGGTGATGAATGGATACCGCACACCCGCAGCCCCTGTTTGCCCGTAAAAATATTGTCTGGCTGAGCGCTGCGTTCTGCTGTCTGCTGTGGGGAAGCGCTTACCCGGCGATCAAGAGTGGTTACGAGATCTTCCAGATT
Source organism: Citrobacter amalonaticus (assembly GCF_002918555.1). Lineage (GTDB taxonomy): Bacteria > Pseudomonadota > Gammaproteobacteria > Enterobacterales > Enterobacteriaceae > Citrobacter_C > Citrobacter_C amalonaticus_A. Next base: position 818,572 of record NZ_PQMB01000003.1, on the reverse strand, counting down.
GCGACGGATGATATCCCGTCCAAAATTGTCTTTGCCGGATATCGCTTCCTGTTTGCGGGATTGCTGCTGCTGGTGTTGGCGATACTGCAACGCAAGCCGATTGGCCGGTTAAGCTCGCGCCAGTTCGGTCAGCTGACGTTGCTGGGGTTGACCCAGACCTCGTTGCAGTACATCTTTTTCTACATTGGTCTGGCGTTCACCACCGGTGTGAAAGGCTCGATTATGAATGCGACAGGTACGTTCTTTAGCGTACTGCTGGCCCACTTCATCTATCAGAACGACAGGCTGAGCTATAACAAGACGCTGGGCTGTATTCTTGGCTTTGCCGGGGTGATGGTCGTGAACTTCAACAGCGGCCTGATGGATTTCAACTTTAGCCTGCTGGGCGATGGTTCGGTGGTGCTGGCGGCCTTTATCCTTTCTGCTGCGACCCTTTACGGCAAGCGGATCTCGCAGACGGTGGATCCGACGGTGATGACGGGTTACCAGCTTGGCATCGGTGGTCTGGCGCTGGTGATTGGCGGGTATCTCTTTGGCGGCTCGCTTACCGTCCACGGCCTCTTTTCCGTGGCAATTCTCGGTTATCTGACGTTGCTCTCATCGGTGGCTTTTGCGCTGTGGAGTATTTTGCTCAAGTACAATCGTGTGGGAATGATTGCGCCGTTTAATTTCCTGATCCCTGTCTCCGGCGCGGTGCTGTCGGCCATTTTCCTCGGAGAAAATATCCTGGAGTGGAAATACGCGCTGGCGCTGGTGCTGGTCTGCTCGGGGATCTGGTGGGTCAATAAGGTCAGTAAAATTCGCTAACTGCAGGCCGGGTGCACACCACTCAGGTTCCACCCGGCGTCAGGAATTAACGCGCACGCACAAAGCTGCCGTTCTGCTGACGGGTAAACAGAACCTGTTGGTTATCACCGGTATCAATGGTTAAACCGGTTACCACGCCATTCGCGTTCTGGCGAATCTGTACCATTTGACCATCTTTCAGATTACTGAGCGGCTTGCCTGCACCTTCAACCTGGGCCATTGCGTAAACGTCCGTTGGCGGCAGGCCGTGGTCGCGGAACAGCTGCGCCATTGTTTTACCCGACTCCACGCGATAAGAGCGCCACTGCTGCTCAATCCCGCTATCCTGCTGGAAAGGCTGGGTCTGGGGCTGAGATGGCTGCGTCTGCGGTTGTTCTTCTGGCTGGCCTTCCTGGACCGGTTCGGGTGTCACAGGAGCAACCTGATCCGGATCGTTTTGCGGAGGAACGAGCTGTGCCTGAAGCTGCGCTTCCGTCGGCGGCTGAGACTGTGACTGAAGATCGAGCTGGGCGTTGCGTGTGACAACGGGCGCATCGCGGGTATCGTTTGAAGGAAGCAGAAAGCCAGTCACCAGCACAATCGCGGCAATGATAATGCCCCGGCGATGCATTGGCGGCAGTGGGTCCATGATGCGAAAATTGTCCGGTGCATGCCAGATTTTCGCCAGGGTTGGTTTTAGTTCAAAGCGCCCGGGCATGGCTTTCCTCCTGCTCCGCGTTTCGTTCCTGAATCATAGAGTATATACACGTCATTCTTCAAACTGCCTCTTTATTGGCTTCCTTTACTTACCTCAGTCACTGACTTGTGTAAGCGTCAGGTAATTAATGAAGGACATCCTTGTTCCTCACTGAAGGCAGCCTTCAGCTGTTCAAATTCGTTCCAGACGAATTTGTCATTCAGTTGCCGCCTCGATGCTTCTCGAATGATTTTGTGTATAGATAGCAGCTATGATACTTGTCGTACTGTCCGCTTTCGTGACCTCACACGGATATCCTATTGTTTCTTTTTCCTCACGATTTGTCATCCTCCCCGCGACAAAGTTTTACCAGAAGAAGCATGGCTGCTATGCTGCCCGCTACTTTATATCCGATGAAAGGAAATACGATGGCAACCCCGACTTTTGACACTATCGAAGCGCAAGCAAGCTACGGCATTGGTTTGCAGGTAGGACAGCAGCTGAGCGAATCCGGTCTGGAAGGGCTGTTGCCTGAGGCGCTGGTTGCAGGTATTGCCGATGCGCTGGAAGGCAAACAACCGGCGGTGCCGGTTGATGTGGTGCACCGTGCGCTGCGTGAAATCCACGAACGTGCTGATGCAGTACGTCGCGAACGTTTTCAGGCAATGGCGGCTGAAGGCGTAAAATACCTGGAAGAGAACCGCGAAAAAGAGGGTGTTAACAGCACCGAATCCGGTCTGCAGTTCCGCGTTCTGACTCAGGGCGAAGGCGCAATCCCGGCGCGCACCGACCGCGTACGCGTCCACTACACCGGTAAACTGATTGATGGCACCGTATTCGACAGCTCCGTTGCGCGCGGCGAACCGGCTGAATTCCCGGTTAACGGCGTGATCCCTGGCTGGATTGAAGCGCTGACCCTGATGCCGGTCGGTTCAAAATGGGAGCTGACTATCCCTCAGGAACTGGCTTATGGCGAACGTGGCGCGGGTGCGTCCATCCCTCCGTTCAGCACCCTGGTGTTTGACGTTGAGCTGCTGGAAATTCTGTAAGCAGTGACTTCTGTTCCCCTCCTCACCGGGGGGAGCAGGAAACGCGCAATAACACCTTAATTACGACGAATGTTGGTATTTTATCTTGCAAATGCAGTTGTTGCGTGTATTTTTGTGAGCTAATTCGCGTTACCAGAGTGATATGACACTCATTTTAAACATATAATTAACATTACATTTAATTCTTAGTATTCATCCCGCCGAATCTTACCTAATATCGATGAGTCCTGATAACAGGATCGTCGTAACATCATTGCACGACAGACAACGAAAGGCCGCAGAGCCCGAACAACACAGACAGGTACAGGAAGAATAAACATGGTAGATCAGGTTAAAGTCGCGGCCGACGAACAGGCTCCGGCTGAACAGTCGCTACGGCGCAATCTCACAAATCGGCATATTCAGCTTATCGCTATTGGCGGCGCCATCGGCACGGGTTTGTTTATGGGCTCCGGTAAAACCATCAGCCTCGCTGGGCCATCGATCATTTTTGTCTACATGATTATCGGTTTCATGCTCTTTTTCGTGATGCGGGCAATGGGGGAATTGCTGCTCTCGAATCTGGAATACAAATCTTTTAGTGATTTTGCCTCTGACCTGCTCGGTCCGTGGGCGGGATACTTTACCGGCTGGACCTACTGGTTCTGCTGGGTGGTTACCGGGATGGCGGACGTCGTCGCGATTACTGCCTATGCCCAGTTCTGGTTCCCCGGTCTCTCCGACTGGGTGGCCTCGCTGGCGGTGGTGATTCTGTTGCTGAGCCTGAACCTTGCTACCGTTAAAATGTTCGGTGAGATGGAGTTCTGGTTTGCAATGATTAAGATCGTCGCTATCGTGGCGCTGATTGTGGTTGGCCTGGTGATGGTGATGATGCACTTCAAATCACCCACGGGCGTGGAAGCCTCGTTCACCCATCTGTGGAATGACGGCGGCTGGTTCCCGAAAGGCTTAAGCGGCTTCTTTGCCGGCTTCCAGATAGCAGTGTTCGCGTTTGTGGGGATTGAGCTGGTCGGCACGACGGCAGCAGAAACCAAAGATCCGGAAAAATCGCTGCCGCGTGCGATCAACTCGATTCCGATCCGTATCATCATGTTTTACGTCTTCGCACTGATCATTATCATGTCAGTGACGCCGTGGGGCTCGGTGGTACCGGCCAGGAGTCCGTTCGTTGAGCTGTTCGTGCTGGTGGGGCTGCCTGCCGCGGCCAGTCTGATTAACTTTGTGGTGCTGACCTCTGCGGCTTCTTCCGCCAACAGTGGTGTGTTCTCTACAAGCCGTATGCTGTTCGGCCTGGCGCAGGAGGGCGTGGCGCCAAAGGCGTTCGCTAAGCTCTCTAAGCGTGCCGTACCGGCGAAAGGGCTGACTTTCTCCTGCATCTGCCTGCTGGGTGGCGTAGTGATGCTGTACGTGAATCCAAGCGTGATTGGCGCGTTCACCATGATTACCACGGTGTCGGCGATTCTGTTCATGTTCGTCTGGACCATCATCCTGTGCTCATATCTGGTGTACCGCAAACAGCGTCCGCACCTGCATGAGAAATCCATCTACAAAATGCCGTTGGGCAAACTGATGTGCTGGGTGTGCATGGCGTTTTTCGCCTTCGTGCTGGTACTGCTGACGCTGGAAGATGATACCCGTCAGGCGTTGCTCGTGACGCCGCTGTGGTTTATCGCGCTGGGTCTGGGCTGGCTGTTTATCGGCAAGAAGCGTATGGCTGATCTGCGTAAATAAAAAAGAGCCGCAATGCGGCTCAATACTCTATGAATCAGGGCGCTTTCGGGCGCCTTTATTTATTCCCCTGCAAGGGCGCGTGGAAACAATACATTGTTTTCCAGGCTGATATGTTCCATCAGGTCATCGATCATTTCGTTGATGCCGTTGTACAGCGCTTTCCAGGTGGTGCAGGCTTCGGGCGGGATGGTGACGTTGTGCGTGGTGTGTTTGATCACCTCCAGCAATTCTCCGGCCTCTTCATGCTCGCTTTCCATCACGCCGATCGGGCCCGTTGCGTGGTTGCCCATACCCTGCTTAATCATCGGGAACAGGATCTGCTCCTCTTTCATCATGTGGCTGGAAAGCTCTTCATGCAGCATGGTCAGATACTTTGCGAGACCTTTTGGTACGTTGGGTTTGTCGGCGTGTACGCGTTCAACTTTAGTTGCCTGCAGGATCAGTTCCGGCAGCTGCTCACGGTGCCTGTCGTGATAACGCACGATGATATGGTCGATGATTTCGGCAAGTTTAGCGGTTCGCCAGTCTTTCTCTGCCGGCTGTTCAGCCAGCTGTGCAAGCTGAGCCTCAAGAGCTTCAACATCCAGCGCCTTACGAGCGGCGGCACGCGCCAGCGTCTGCTTACCGCCGCAGCAGTAATCCATATCGTACTTACGAAACAGGGCAGAAGCGCGGGGGACAGAGAGCGCCAGTTCACCTAAAGGTTGATCGCGATAAGCCATAGCCGTTACCTCATTCTCAATAGTTTAAGTTGCATTTTAAATGCAACTTAAGGTCAGGGGAATACCCCTTTAGGATACCAGGCTATTTTTCCTCACTGGCCCACTCGTGTAGTGCGGGCTTTTCCAGTTTCGCTCTGACCGCCACGACGACGCCGACAACCAGCAAAGCAATACCGCTTATCGTCAGCAGCGGCGGCATCTCCTGACGCAGAATAAAGGTGTACAGCAAACCAGCCAGCGTTTCGAACACGATCAGCGGTCCCAGGATGACCGTCGGCAGTTTCTGACTGGCGATGTTCCAGCATAATGCCCCGACCCATGAGCACAGCACCGCAATCGCCACCATCAGCCCGATAAAAACCGCAGGATGCGGGCCGAAGGGGAGGGAAAAATCGGGTGTCTGTTTATGCAGCCAGGCACAGGCGGCCACGTATCCCAGCAGTGACACCGGTAGCGTGACCAGCGCCTGGGCCGTTGCCCACATCATCGGATGTTTGTCCGGGTTCTCCCGCAGCCAGCGGGCATTTCGCAGTGCATACCACGCCCAGCACACCACGGAAATGAGCGCCAGAACAATTCCTGAGCCATAGCGCCAGCCGTTAAAATCGGGCTGCTCCTGGCTAAGCTCCGCAATATTGACGCACAGCAACCCGATACCAATCAGCACCAGGGCAGGAGCTAAACGCCACCAGGAGAGCTTGCCATCGCGATGGCTATAGAGCAGGTTAGCAAAGACCGGGATCACAACGGGCAACGTGCCAATGATCATGGTCGAGACGGGCGCACCGGTACGCTGAATCGCACTGGCGAGGCAGACGTAGTAAATCAGGTTACCCATCATCGTCAGCGCCAGCGCGGTTACCCAGTCCTGGCGCGACAGTTGCCGCAGACGCCTGCGCCCCAGCCACGCCAGGGGCAGGGCGATCAGCCCCAGGGTCAGATAGCGGCCCATCGACTGCAGGACTGCCGGATATTCCGGCACGATCAACGGCCCGACAAAGATCAGCCCCCACATCAGCCCTGCCAGCAGGGCATACAACACACCGCTAATCATTTTTACATCCATACATTTTAACGTTGCGAAGAGTGTAGGCAGGGAAAACGAGGGTGTATTGTATGAGATTGCTGATCAACGTCTGGCGACTTGTTTCTGATAGCGCACAGGCGTAATACCGTAGCGATGAGTAAACGCGCGAGTGAGGTGCGACTGGTCGGTCAGGCCGGTGGCGGCGGCAACTTCTGCGGCGGGCATACCGAGGGTGAGAAACGCCTTCGCTCGCCAGAGGCGAATCGCCATCAGCATCTGATGCGGCGTCACGTGAAAATGGGCTTTGAATTGACGCTGAAAATGCCAGGGGCTGAGCGATGCGACCTGCGCCAGTTCGTCAAGGGTCACCGGGTGCATATAGTTGTCGTGCAGATAGTCGCGTACCCGTTCAAAACGGTGCGAGCCTTCCTGCAACGTGGGGGCATGACGCGCCAGCGGCTGGAAGGTTTCGATCAAATCCAGCAGCAATCCTTTTTGCGCCAGCGGATCGTCGGTGTGCCACAGGCCGTGGATCAGCGAGCAGATCTGGCGTGAGCGCTGAGGATCGTGGCGTGTGACTTCCTGAAACCACCAGTGACGGATCCCGGTAACCTCTTCCAGCAGATCGGGCTCCAGGTAGACCATCCGGTAGCGCCAGCCGTCGGCGGTTTCCGCTTCACCGGTATGCAGCTCGTCAGGGTTCATGGTAACGACAGAATTCGCCGGGGCAACGTACTGCGTGCCGCGATAGCGAAAGCGCTCGGCACCGGCTTCTATGGCGCCAATGCCAAACGCTTCATGGGTGTGAGGCTCAAAGGCGTAACGTGAGATATGCGCATGGTACAGTTCAACACCGGGCACCTGCGCCAGATGGCGAAAGCGGGCGCTGTCTTTCTCATCAGTAAACTGCTCAGGTACACCTTGCACGTTATCTCTCCCCACGAACCGTTCTGTCATTATCAGAGAGGATGCGTGGGGATGCCACCATAATTAACGATTTTTTAACACTTACAGGATGCCTTTGACGCTTTCGGCGAGCGTGGTTGTCGGTCGACCAAGCAGTTTGCTCAGGGTATGGCTGTCATCGAACAGACCGCCCTGGGAGGCGCCGACGTCAGAATCGGCCAGCATATCCGCCAGACCCGCAGGTAAACCCACGCCTTTCAGCGCAGCAGCAAAGTCAGCCTGGCTCAGGTTCTGATAGACGACATTTTTCCCGCTCTGTTTTGTCAGTTCCGCCGCCAGCTGGCTCAGTGTCCAGGCTTCATCGCCAGCCAGTTCATACACTTTACCGACATGCCCCTCTTCGCCGATCACCCGAGCGGCGGCGGCGGCATAGTCTCCGCGGGTGGCTGAGGCAATTTTTCCTTCACCCGCCGCACCGATAAAGACGCCGTGTTCAAGCGCGGCAGGCGCACTCGCCAGGTAGTTTTCGCTGTACCAGCCGTTGCGCAGCAGGGTGTAAGGAATACCGGAATCTGCCAGCATCTGCTCGGTGGCCACATGCTCATCAGCCAGCCCCAGCGGGGAACGATCGGCGTGCAGCAGACTGGTGTAGGCGATGAACTTCACACTGGCGGCCTTCGCCGCGTTGATCACATTACGATGCTGTGTGGCACGTTGTCCCACTTCACTTGATGAAATCAGCAGCAGTTTGTCGATACCTTGTAAAGCCGTGGTGAAGGCGGCTTCATCGCTGTAATCCGCCTGGCGCACGGTAACGCCCAGCTGGCTTAAAGCGGTTGCCTTCGTCGGGTTACGGACAATCGCCACTACCTGACTGGCAGGAACGGTTTTCAGCAGGTTTTCAATAACGTGGTGGCCCAGTTGGCCAGTTGCACCGGTAATCGCAATCATGGGGAAACTCCTTAATGTGTCGCTTGTGTTTATTTAAGCTAGCACTTAAACTTACTTTTAGTAAGTACGCACAAAAAGGTAAGTATGAAAATGACCACTTCGACGCTTTCCCGGCAGCTACGCGACGGTAATTTGTTTGCCGAGCAGTGTCCGTCCCGCGAGGTGCTGAAACATGTGACCAGCCGCTGGGGCGTATTGATTCTGGTGGCGCTACGTGACGGGACGCATCGCTTCAGCGATTTACGCCGCAAAATGGGCGGCGTGAGTGAGAAGATGCTGGCGCAGTCTTTACAGGCGCTGGAGCAAGATGGATTTATTAACCGGGTGTCATTTCCGGTGGTGCCACCGCACGTGGAGTACAGCCTGACCGGGCTGGGTGAGCAAGTGAGTGATAAAGTTGCGGCACTGGCGGACTGGATAGAACTTAATTTGCCGCATGTGCTGGCACAGCGGAAAGATCGCGCGGCGTAAGTTTTTGTCGGATGGCGCAATCACCGCCATCCGACACTCCGTGTTACTGACTTAAATCCACCTGATAAATCGCAAATCCGATATCGTCGGTGGCGACTTTCTGCATGGGGTATTGTCCCTTCTCTTTGATAAACGCGGCGGCCTTATCGGTGGGTGAGGTTTCAAAGCGGATATCAAGCTTCTTATCGCTGTGAAGCGGCGCCAGACGCCAGTTGTTATCCGCCGCCGGGTGAATTTCCCCTGCACGTTTCGACTCCGCACTAATCCAGGCGGCAAGCACGGAACGGTTTTCATCCGGGGAAGCGAAGGCGATATGGTCGTCGCCGGTACCGGCAAACTTACCGCCGTAGGCGCGATAATTGTTGGTCGCCACCAGGAACATCGCCTCTGGATCGACAGGTTTGCCGTTGAAGGTCAGATTTTTGATACGTTCCGCTTTTGGGTTCACCGTCTGGCATTCGCCGTCATAGCGGGCCGGCTGCGAAACATCAATCTGGTAGTTTACGCCGTCAATCACATCAAAGTTATAGGTGCGGAAATCGTCCCAGTTGATAAGCGACTGCGGCTTATCGCTGTGCACATCAATCTGGTTAAACTGCCCGGCGGAACACTCCAGCCACTCTTTCACCTCTTTTCCACTGGCTTTCACAACCACCAGCGTATTGGGGTAGAGATACAGATCGGCTGCGTTACGGAAGGTGAGCTGTCCTTTTTCTACCTCAACAAAACTGGCCGGATCGTTCTTACGTCCGCCAACTTTAAACGGCGCTGCGGCAGAAAGCACCGGCAGTTTCGCCAGATCGGGATCGCCCTGAATGAAGTGCTCGACGTAGGCTTTCTGCGCGTTATTCACCACCTGTACCGTGGGATCGTCCTGTACCAGCGCCAGGTAGCTGTACATGTTGTCGGCTGACTTCCCGATGGGTTTGCTGACGAATTCACGGGTGGCGTCGTGGTCGGCTTTCAGGATATCCACCAGTTTTTTATCTTCCGTGGCCAGCGATTTTTTCGCCGCGGCGTCATAAATCGGGCGCGCCTGCGCTTTCGCCTGCGTGACCTGCCATTTACCGCTGTCGTTGTTGAGCACCAGATCAACCACGCCCAGATGATCGCCCCACATGCCCGGCATTACAGCCGGCACGCCGTTGAGCGTTCCTTTGTTGATGTCGGCGCCTTTAATATTGGCAAAATCTTTACCCGGGAAAACGGCGTGTGCGTGACCAAACATAATGGCATCCACGCCGGGAACTTCGCTGAGGTAATAAACAGAGTTCTCCGCCATGCTCTGGTACGGATCGGCAGAAAGCCCCGAGTGGGCGATAACCACCACCACGTCAGCCCCTTTCTCCCGCATCTCCGGCACATATTGACGCGCCGTTTCGGTAATGTCGTTTACGGTCACTTTGCCGCTGAGGTTAGCTTTATCCCAGGTCATGATCTGGGGCGGAACGAAACCGATGTAGCCAATTTTGAGCGTCTGCTTATTGCCTTCCGTATCGACGACCTCTGTATCTTTAATCAGATAGGGCGTAAACAGCGGCTTTTTGGTCTTAACGTCGATGATATTGGCGTTAACGTAGGGGAACTTCGCCCCAGCCAGCGCTTTATGCAGAAACGCCAGACCATAATTGAACTCATGGTTACCGAGGTTGCCCACGGCGTAATCCAGCGTGTTCAGTGCCTTATAGACGGGATGGATCTCCCCCTCTTTAAGCCCTTTGGCCGCCATGTAGTCGCCCAGAGGGCTACCCTGGATCAGATCGCCGTTATCAACCAGCACACTGTTTTTCACCTCATCCCGGGCGGCGTTGATTAAACTTGCGGTGCGTACCAGTCCGAATTTTTCAGTCGCGGTATCTTTGTAATAATCGAAATCCATCATGTTGCTATGCAAATCAGTGGTTTCCATTATACGGAGATCGACGGTCGCGGCATTCACGCTGGCCGCAATCAGCGTAGCCAGAAGCGTTGCACTAAACTTAATCATCAGGGGCATCCTTTTAAGATCTAAGCCACAAAAGAAAATGTATATATGTTTTCTTGCTTACAGAACTGTGAATCATGCCATGAATTTATCCGCCAAAACCGCAGACGCTATCACAGTTGGCGGATCCTCCAACGATCGGGTATAAGTAAAACAACGAGTTAACACCACTGCCATAAACGAGGTGGAGAATGTTAGAACATGTATGCCAGCTTGCACGGAACGCGGGCGATGCCATTATGCAGGTCTATGATGGAGCCAAACCGATGGAGTTCGCCCGCAAGCAGGACGATTCTCCGGTCACCGCAGCAGATATTGCCGCTCATACCGTGATTCTCGAAGGGCTACAGGCGCTGACGCCGGATATTCCGGTTTTGTCTGAAGAGGATCCTCCGGGCTGGGATGTACGCCAGCACTGGCAGCGTTACTGGCTGGTGGATCCGCTGGACGGGACCAAAGAGTTCATCAAGCGCAACGGGGAGTTCACCGTCAACATTGCGCTGATCGACAAAGGTAAGCCGGTGCTGGGCGTGGTGTATGCGCCGGTGATGAAGGTGATGTACAGCGCGGCAGAGGGCAAGGCCTGGAAAGAAGAGTGTGGGGTGCGTAAGCAGATTCAGGTGCGCGACGCGCGTCCTCCGCTGGTGGTGATCAGCCGCTCGCATACCGACAACGAACTGAAAGAATATTTACAGCAGCTTGGCGAACATCAGACGACGTCGATAGGTTCTTCGCTGAAGTTTTGCCTGGTGGCGGAAGGTCATGCGCAGCTGTACCCGCGCTTTGGGCCAACTAACGTATGGGATACCGCCGCAGGCCATGCGGTCGCTGCGGCTGCCGGGGCGCATGTTCATGACTGGCAAGGGAAATCGCTGGATTACACCCCGCGTGAATCGTTCCTTAACCCCGGCTTCCGGGTCGCTATTTACTGAGCAGCTTGTGCAGCAGGGCGATGACCTGCTGCACCTCTTCCTGAGTTAGCGCACCATCTTTTGCCCATTGTACGCGCCCGTCTTTATCAAGGATGACGATGGCTGAACTCTCTTCATCCAGCTGCCAGGCTTTACGCGCCACGCCGTTACTGTCGACGATAAACTGCGACCACGGATAGAGTTTCTTGTTACTCTCAAGACTACTCCGCACAAACATGCCGGAGCCGGGGATCGCGTCATCGGTATTAACGATAGTGGTGGTCTGGTATCGGTCATGCGGTAGTTTTGCCGATTTGATCGCTTCAATCAGGGTGGCATTTTTCTCTTTAGCGGAAGTACGCCCGGCAATGTGCTGTAACACCCGCACCTTTCCGGGGAGCTGTGCGCTGTTCCAGCTTTTGTAGCTAAACGTATCATTATCCAGAATCAATTCACCGCGATCGGCTATCCCGACGGGTGGCACGCGTTCGTTGGTTTCGAAACGATGTGCGGAGGCCATCATCGGCAGCAGCAGGCACGCCAGCGCCATAAGTTTACGTAAGGTCATGGTGTTTCCTTCTTATTGTTTGCAGGTGATCCGACCACTTAGGCCCGACATTTAATCATATGTGCGAATGATGCTTTTTCACGCAAGCGCAATGCCAGTTTGCGGTGCGGCGCACAAATCCTGCGTAAAACGAAGGCTTATACTGGATTCACGGCTTCAATGTTTAGATTACTCTGAATAATTGTAATCATACGGTAAATAAACTTATACATACTGGAAACATCGCAGAGATAGTCTATAGTCATTAAGCATTAAAATTTGCGCCTTAGAACTGTTGGACCGATTGTGGTACCGCAAGGGCGAGAATAAAGCAGGAGACAACAATGAAAATTTTCCAACGGTACAACCCACTTCAGGTGGCGAAGTACGTGAAGATCCTGTTCCGTGGACGGTTATATATCAAGGACGTTGGCGCTTTTGAATTTGATAAGGGCAAGATCCTTATCCCAAAAGTGAAGGACAAACTGCATCTGTCAGTGATGTCCGAAGTTAACCGTCAGGTTTTGCGTCTGCAGACAGAGATGGCTTAACCAAAGTGCTATGCAGTAGTTAAAAAAACGGCTCCCGATGGGAGCCGTTGATGTTTCCGGAAGACGCTATTAGGCCTTCGTCTCTTCTCTGGCATCCGGCAGCTTCGGCGTCAGCGTACTCGCTTTGTTATCCAGGCGCGTCACCAGCAGTTGATCAATACGATAGTTATCGATATCCACCACTTCGAACTTATAGCCTGACAGCTTCACCGAGTCGGTACGTTTCGGGATCTTACGCAGCATAAACATCATAAAGCCGCCGATGGTTTCGTAGTTGCCAGACTGCGGGAACTCGTCGATATCCAGCACACGCATCACGTCATCGATTGGCGTACCGCCGTCAATCAGCCAGGAGTTCTCGTCGCGTGCCACAATCTGCTCTTCCAGACCCTGACCGACCAGATCGCCCATCAGCGTGGTCATCACATCATTGAGTGTGATGATCCCCACCACTAACGCGTATTCGTTCATGATCACCGCGAAATCTTCGCCAGCGGTTTTAAAGCTTTCCAGCGCTTCAGAGAGCGTCAGCGTGTCCGGCACAATCAGCGTATTACGGATCTGCACGCCGCTGTTCAGCGCCATGCTCTGGTTTGCCAGTACGCGGTTAAGCAGATCTTTTGAATCCACGTAGCCGATGATGTGATCGATATCTTCGTTACAGACCAGGAACTTTGAATGCGGATGCTCCGCCACCTTGTTCTTCAGGCTCTGCTCGTCTTCATGTAAATCAAACCAGATCACATTCTCGCGTGATGTCATGGAGGACGGCACGGTGCGGGATTCCAGTTCGAACACGTTTTCGATCAGCTCATGCTCTTGTTTGCGCAGGACGCCCGCCAGCGCACCGGCTTCAACCACCGCATAGATATCATCGGAGGTGATGTCATCTTTACGTACCATCGGCAGTTTAAAGAGGCGAAAGATAACGTTCGCCAGCCCGTTAAAGAACCAGACCAGCGGGGTGAAGATAAACAGACAGAAGCGCATCGGGTTGATGATACGCAAAGCCACAGCTTCTGGCGCAATCATACCGATGCGTTTCGGGGTTAAGTCCGCGAACAGAATGAACATGCCAGTCACCAGCGAGAAGGAGAGGATAAAGCTCAACTGCTCGGAGAGTTCAGGCGACAGGTATCTGGAGAACAGGCTGTAAAAAGCCGGAGAGAATGCGGCGTCACCGACGATACCGCCCAGGATGGCAACGGCGTTAAGACCAATTTGCACCACGGTAAAGAACATCCCGGGGTTTTCCTGCATCTTTAGCACGCGTTGGGCATTGAGATTGCCCTCATCGGCCAGCAGCTTAAGTTTAATTTTGCGTGAAGCGGCAAGTGAGATCTCAGATATCGAGAAGAACGCACTCACGGCGATCAGGCAGAGTATGACCAAAATACTGTTTAACATATCTTATCTGACCGTACCGGTCAGATCCTCGGAAGGGAGAAGTTGATACTCGTTGTCTTTCGAACTGCGGGGGCGTTGACTGCATTCATTCACCCCGGTTGCATCGTTTTCTATGCTCCCGGCGATGTCCGTCACCGAAGGCCGCCTTCGGCCGTTCAAATTCGTTCCGGACGAATTTGTCACAGCGCTGCCGCCTTCCTGCATCCCGAAATTCATTGAGTATAAATCCATGTGGTAAATCGTATTGAAAACCGGCTCGTGGAAGTGAGCCGGTAATTTCAGAGGCTAGTATAGCGTAAGGTACTGTAAAGCCGCCAGAGGGTTAATTTTCCGCTACGGCTGAGCGGGATTTCGCGCGAGATTGGATAACGCCGTTCTGCTCCAGCACCAGGCCAACGATCATAATAGCCAGAGCCACGGTACTTTTTACGCGTCAGTACCATGACGCCTGCGAAGATCCTCTCCCGCAGCGCGAAGTATTGAGAGCATAACTGCCCTGTTTTTTTCAGGCGAAATGCTTATTTCTCCAGATTAATCCAGCGGCGTAATTGCGACGACCGGTAAATAGCATCGACGATTTGCAATGATTGTGCCGCTTCGTTAATCCCGCACCAGCGACCGGCAGCGGGATTTTCGATGGCTGCGTAAAACTGACGAATAGCCTGCTGGTGGCCCACCCCCCAGTAGCTTTTCCCGCTACCGTCCGGGGGGACGTCGCTTGCCAGCTTCTGGCGTGTACCGTCGCGGACCCGCCATAGTTCGTTCCCTTCAAGTTGCAACGTTCCTTTCTCACCGTGAATTTCCAGCTGGAGGGGGGAGTTCGCGGTGTGGCAATTGCTGGCGTAAAACAGCCCGCGAGCCCCGTTGCGAAAGGCGAATGTGGCCATTGCGCTGTCTTCGCCCTCAATCACCTCAGCCAGCCAACTGCTGTCGACCACCCCTTTTACCCGCACGACACCCTGACCAAACCACTGCATCAAATCCAGGGTGTGAATGGCCTGGTTGATCAGCAGGCATCCGCCCTCGGTCGCGTGTTGCCCACGCCATGGGCTGTCGGTGTAATAGCTATCCGTTCGTGACCACGTCAGCACCGCTTTGATGGCAAGCATTTTGCCAATCGTGTCCGCTTGTAGCTGCTGGCCGATCGCAATACTGGTGGGGTTCAGCCGGTTCTGGTAACAGATGCCCAGAATTCCTGACGCATCCAGCGTTGCGGTCTGGATTTCAGCCACATCCAGCGCGCTCATCACCGCCGGTTTTTCACAAAAGACCTGCTTTCCTGCCGCCAGTGCGGCCAGGATCATCGGTTTGTGTCGGTCATGGGGCGTACAGATATGCACGACGTCAATGGCGTCATCCAGCAACATCTCGTGGTAGTTATGATAGAAATGACAGCCGTACAGGGCGGCGAGCTGCCGCCCTCTGTTGACGTCCGTCTCCGCAATGGCGCGCAGTGAGACGTTGGGCAGCTGTTTTAGCGCCTCAACGTGCGTGGCGTGGATCGCGCCACAGCCGATGATGGCAGCGTTCAGGGTTTTCATCGTACCTCCCGTCAGATGCGCGCATTTGCCAGCATCTGTGCTTTGACGCAAAGCTCGGCGGCTTTGAAGGTGTGTGCCTGGGTCATGGCGTTCTCGGTGCGACAAATGCAGTCGAGGATCAGCTCGCCAAAGAACGGAAAGCCCACTTTCCCTGCGACCGGATAACGGAATTCTCCTTCTTTATTAACCAGATAAACGACATCCTGCTCGCCACGCGTGATATCGACATACTTGCGGATTTCGATATACCCCTCGGTGCCGAGCAGCGTCAGACGGCCATCGCCCCAGGCGCTGAGTCCCTCCGGTGTAAACCAGTCGCAGCGGAAATAGCCGGTTGCGCCGTTGTCGCCGGCCAGCATGGCATCACCAAAATCTTCAAACTGCGGATACTGCGGATGGTTCACGTTGCGCGCCTGGCTTGCGACCACGCGCGCCTCGCTGTTACCGGTGTAAAACAGAAATTGTTCAATCTGGTGGCTACCGATATCACAAAGAATGCCGCCGAAATAACGACGGTCATAAAACCAGTCCGGGCGACCGGTACCCTCGCGATGCGGCCCGGTCCCCAGGGTTTGCATGACCTGGCCAATTGCGCCCTGTTTCACCAGTTCACCGGCGAAAACGGCGCTTTCCACATGCAGACGTTCACTGTAGTAGACCGCATACTTGCGCCCGGTTTTCTCCACCATCATTTTGGCGTCTTCCAGCTGTTCGAGCGTGGTCAGCGGCGCTTTGTCGGTGAAATAGTCTTTCCCTGCGGACATCACTTTCAGCCCCAGCGCACAGCGTTCCGACGGGACTGCCGCCCCGGCGACCAAATCCACCGCGGCATCATTCAGAATGGTTTCCAGCGTGTCTGCCGCCTGCACCTGTGGGTACTGCTGTAGAAATTTATCCACCTTTGACGGGTCGGGATCGTAAACCCATTTCAGCATGGCACCGGCTTCAATCAGCCCGTTGCACATGCCGTAGATATGCCCGTGATCGAGGGCAGCGGCGGCAATCACAAATTCACCTGCTTTCACGACCGGCTGAGGTTTACCGGTCGGGGCATAGTTCATTCCATCTTTCTTGTTCATTCTGTCACTCCTGAATCTGAATCTTTACCCGGAGGGATGGCGCCCACTTCTGCAAAATGGCTCACGGCGGCGGATTTCTGATAAAAATGCGGGGCTTTTTCGAGGATGTTGCCGGTGACGACAATGGCAATATTCAACATGATTTTCTCCTTAGCGTTGCCAGCTACCGGAAGCGTCCAGCGTGCGGCTGGCGGTATTTTTCTCGACCGATGACGCAATACGCTCCTGCAGCAACTGCCAGTAGTGCTGTTCATTGACTGGCAGTTCAACCCAGTCGTCGGTCCAGGTGGAGAGATGCATGGCGTTAGAGAGCGTCAGGCCGCGAATGCCTTCCAGACCGGGAGCGATAAGCGGCTCGCCGTGCAGGATTGCCGCGGTGAAATTGCGGGTGATGACATGGTGTTCGCTGCATTCTGGCGCCGTGGGGATGTTCACCTCCCAACACTCCGGCTCGCCAAAACCGTTTTGCCAGCGGGCGTTGAATTCCGTTTCGGATTCGCGCAGTCGCCAGAAGCGCAGGCGACCGTCTTCCACCACCACTTTGCCGCGATCGCCCGTGATTTCCAGCCGGTTTGTCCCAGGTGTTTCCGCGACGGTGGTGATGAAGACGCCGGTCGCACCGTTGGCATACTCCGCGTAAGCGGTCACCTCGTCTTCCACCTCTATCTGGCGATGCTTACCAAACTGGCAAAAGGCACGCAGTCGCACCGGCATACCGACCAGCCATTGCCAGAGATCGAGCTGATGAGGATCCTGATTGAGCAGAACGCCGCCGCCTTCGCCTTTCCAGGTGGCACGCCAGCCACCGGAGTTGTAATAGCTCTGTGATCGATACCAGTTAGTAATTATCCAGTTAGAACGGCGTATTTCGCCCAGTTCGCCGCTGTCGATCAGCTCTTTGACCTTCTGGTACAGCGGATTGGTGCGCTGGTTGTACATCATGCTGAACACCACGCCGCTCTCAAGCGCGCAGGCGTTCATCTCATGAACCTGAGCGGTATACACCCCGGCAGGTTTCTCGCACAGCGTATGGATACCCAGGCGCATCGCCATCATCGACAGCGCCGGATGATCGTAGTGGGGCGTCGCGACGATCGCGGCGTCAATCAAACCGCTCTCCAGCATTTCACGCGCGTCGTGAAAGAGTGCCACCTCTTCGCCGATCCGCTGGCGGATTGCCGTATGTTTGTCGGCGTTGTTATCGCAGACTGCGGTGAGCACCGCCTCTGGTACCGTACCTGCCAGCAGGTAGCGGGCGTGATGGGAACCGATGTTCCCAACGCCAATAATGCCAAAACGTACTTTTTTCATGTCATGCCTTATTCAGGAGAAATGAGGGATAACCGGAACATAAGAAACGCCTGGATTATCGACAATGTGATTTTGTGAGAACGGTTGCAGGCCGGAGAATAAGATCGTACGTAAAGCAAAAAGGCGTTTTAGAATCAATCGCCTGGGTCTGCAAAAATTTGCAAAGATAGATTGCGAGCGAGGTCACAGAATGTCGGGCAAGCTGAAAATGGACGAAATTGCGGCCTTAACGGGTTTTTCGGTCAGCACGGTTTCAAGAGTATTGAGCGGGAAGTCCTACACCAGCAATAAAGCCCGCGAGGCGATAGTGAAATGCGCACGACAGTTGGGCGTTCTCGACTCGCTGGCCAGTGGCCGACTGCTCATTAACGGGATTGCGGTGTTCGCCCCGCAGCGCACCTTTACCGCGCAGGGGGACGCCTTCTACCTCGAAGTCACCCGTGGGATAGCAGAAGCGGTTGCCCCACATGATGTCTGGCTGACGTATTGCGGACTGGAGGAGCAGCGGGCGGATATCAACGTCTTTCTGGAGAAAGCCAGTAATAAAAACATTAACGCCATCATCATGATTGGAATTGATGATCCGACAGTTCACAAGCTGGCACAGTCGCTGGGGAAACCGTGCGTTCTGATCAATTCACAAGACAGGGAAGGCTTGCTTGACGCGGTTTCACCGGATCACCGGGCGACAGGCAATCTGGCCGCGCAGTATCTGTTTGAGCAGGGGCATCGGCGGATCCTCAATGTCACAAGCCTGCGGCGGGAGACGCTGTACTGGCGTCTGGAAGGAATAAAAGAGATCTATCGTCAGTATCAGATCCCGTTCGATAACACACGCGATCTGCTGGTGACGGAAGGGTTTTCGCAGGCAGAGTCGGGAAGTGCTGTCGATGACTGGTTGCGCAATACGCCGCGTGACGCGTGGCCGGAGGCAATCTTCTGCGCCGGGACGTCGATGTCGACCGGTATCCGTAGCGTGCTGGAAAAGAAAGGCATATCCATCCCCGAAGAGATGTCGCTGATGACGACGGATGTGCAGGAGCTGGACGCGCATACTGTCGCCGCGGTAAGCAGTATCACCATCCCCTGCCGGGCACTGGGCGTGGAGGCGGTACATCTGCTGCAAAACCGTCTTAATCGTCCTTCTGCCCCGGTGTTTAACCTGCTGCTGAAAGGGAAAGTTGCGGAAAGAGGCACGGTCGCCCGGGCAACGCGACATGCGGCGCGGGTGACCGTAACACGTTAATGCCGGATGGCGCTGTCGCATATCCGGCTGACGGAACCGTGGCTTGCCATCAGGCAAGAGTCATTCATCCGTTTGGCGGCAGGCAGACGCCAATACCACCGATACCGCAGTAGCCGTAGGGGTTTTTGTGCAGATACTGCTGGTGATCGTCCTCAGCATAGTAGAACGGCGCGGCGTTGCTGATTTCCGTGGTGATGCGGCGATCGTCGCCTGCGGCAGTCATTGCGGCCTGAAAGCGCTCGAAGCTGGCGCGGGCAGCGGCATCCTGTTCGGGCGTTAATGGATAAATGGCCGAACGATACTGGGTGCCGTGGTCATTGCCCTGTCGCATACCCTGCGCCGGGTCATGGTTTTCCCAGAAGACCTGTAGCAGTTGCTCATAACGGATGACGGCAGGGTCGTAAACCACGCGTACCGCTTCGGCATGTCCGGTTTCGCCGGAACAGACTTCGCGGTAGGTTGGATTAGGGGTATAACCGCCCGTGTAGCCTGCCGCCGTGCTGTAAACGCCGGGGAGCTGCCAGAACAGTCGCTCCACCCCCCAAAAACAGCCCATGGCAAAAATGGCGATTTCCATCCCCTCTGGTACGTTGGTCATGGAGTGCTCGTTCACGGCATGTAGCGTTGCTACGGGCATCGGGGTGTTGCGTCCGGGTAGCGCATCTGCCTGTGAAATCAGATGCTTTTTATCAAATAAACTCATGGTAGCGTTCTCCCGAAAATCCGTCGTTGGCGTTAAGGTTGTAACAAGACGCGTATTTGCACACAATAACAGTTACGAATACGTCTAAAGTAAACATAAGAAATATTTGGGGTGTCGTCTGTTTTTCAATCCCAATTGTTGGGTTTTTGTTAAGCCGTGGAAAGGCATAATATTTGTTTTCCAGGGGTGGAAATAAGGGATATTCAGGAGAAAAAGTGCCACATATCCGTCAGTTATGCTGGGTCAGCCTGCTGTGCTTAAGCGGCGCAGCGAATGCAGCGAACGTTCGTTTGCAGGTAGAAGGATTATCGGGTGAGCTGGAGAAAAACGTCCGTGCGCAGCTGTCTACGATCCAAAGCGACGAAGTTACGCCCGATCGGCGGTTTCGCGCACGCGTTGATGATGCTATCCGCGAAGGCCTAAAAGCGCTGGGTTACTACCAGCCCACCATTGATTTTGATTTACGCCCGCCTCCGGCGAAAGGGCGCCAGGTTCTGGTGGTCAACGTGACGCCGGGCGAACCGGTGCGCATCGGCGGGACTGAAGTCATTTTACGCGGCGGCGCGCGTACCGACAGCGATTATCTGGATCTGCTGAAAACGCGTCCGGCGACAGGTACGGTACTCAATCACGGGGACTATGACAGTTTTAAAAAGTCATTAACCAGCGTGGCGCTACGTAAAGGGTATTTCGACAGCGAATTCAATAAGAGCGAACTGGGCATCGCCCTCGATCGCCATCAGGCGTTCTGGGACATTGATTATGACAGCGGCGAGCGCTATCGCTTTGGTCATGTCTCCTTTGAGGGATCGCAGATTCGGGATGAGTATCTGCAAAATCTGGTGCCGTTTAAAGAGGGCGATGAGTACGAATCGAAAGAGCTGGCGGAGCTGAACCGCCGTCTCTCCGCTACCGGCTGGTTCAACTCTGTGGTTGTCGCGCCGGAATTCGATCAGGCGCGCAAAACGAAAGTCCTGCCGCTTAAAGGCGTGGTTTCCCCACGCACTGAAAACACGATTGAAACCGGGGTGGGCTACTCAACCGACGTTGGGCCACGCGTGAAGGCGACGTGGAAAAAGCCGTGGATGAACTCCTTGGGTCACAGCCTGACCACCAGCGCCAGCATCTCGGCACCGGAGCAGCAGCTCGATTTCAGCTATAAAATGCCGCTGCTGAAGAATCCACTGGAGCAGTATTACCTTGTGCAGGGTGGCTTTAAGCGTACCGATCTCAATGATACAGAACAGGACTCCACCACCCTTGCGGTCTCACGTTACTGGGATCTCTCCAGCGGCTGGCAGCGGGCTATCAACCTGCGCTGGAGCTTTGACCACTTTACCCAGGGCGAAGTGACCAATACCACAATGCTGCTTTATCCGGGGGTGATGATCAGCCGGACGCGTTCGCGCGGCGGCCTGATGCCGATATGGGGCGACTCTCAGCGTTACTCTGTTGATTACTCAAATACCGCCTGGGGATCAGATGTTGATTTCTCCGTTTTTCAGGCACAAAACGTCTGGATACGTACGCTGTACGATCGCCATCGCTTTGTGATGCGCGGTAACCTGGGGTGGATCGAGACCGGCGATTTTGACAAAGTCCCGCCGGATCTGCGCTTTTTCGCCGGGGGCGATCGCAGTATCCGTGGCTATAAATACAAGTCTATTTCACCCAAATACAGTAACGGCGATCTGAAAGGCGCCTCGAAGCTGGCGACGGGATCGCTGGAGTATCAGTACAACGTGACCGGAAAATGGTGGGGAGCGATGTTTGTCGATAGCGGTGAAGCGGTCAGCGATATTCGTAAGAGCGATATTAAAACCGGCGCCGGGGTGGGCGTACGCTGGCAGTCGCCGGTCGGGCCGATCAAGCTCGATTTCGCCGTTCCTGTCGGTGACAAAGATGAACACGGTTTACAGTTTTATATCGGTCTGGGGCCTGAATTATGAGTTTATGGAAGAAGATAAGCCTCGGCGTACTGGTTTTTATTCTGCTGCTGTTGGGTACGGTGGCGTTTCTGGTGGGAACGACCAGCGGCCTGCATCTGCTGTTCAAGGCGGCAAATCGCTGGGTTCCGGGTCTGGAAATAGGGCAGGTAACCGGCGGCTGGCGTGATTTATCGCTGAAGAATATCCGTTACGACCAGCCCGGCGTGGCGGTCAATGCGGGCGAAATTCATCTGGCTGTCGGTCTTAACTGTTTGTGGAACAGCAGTCTGTGCGTTAACGACCTGTCTCTGAAGGATATTAACGTTGCCATCGACAGCAAAAAGATGCCGCCTTCCGGGCCGGTGAAGGAAGAGGAGAGCAGCGGCCCGCTAAATCTTTCGACGCCGTATCCCATCACGCTCTCACGGCTGGCGCTCAACAACGTCAATATCAAAATCGATGACACCACTGTTTCAGTGATGGATTTTACCTCCGGCCTGAACTGGCAGGATAAAAACCTGACGCTGAAGCCCACGTCGCTGCAGGGGCTACTGATTGCGCTGCCGAAAGTCGCGGAGGTTGCGCAGGAGCAGGTGGTTGAGCCGAAGATTGAAAATCCACAACCCGATGAAAAACCGCTCGGCGAAACGCTGAAAACGCTGTTCTCAAAACCGGTGTTGCCGGAGATGACGGATGTCCAGTTGCCCCTTAATCTCAATATTGAGGCGTTTAAGGGGGAACAGCTGCGCGTGACGGGCGACACCGATCTGACGGTGTACAACATGCTGCTGAAGGTGAGCAGTATCGACGGTAACATGACGCTGGACGCGCTGGACATCGATTCTGACCAGGGCACCGTCAATGCGACCGGCACGGCGCAGCTGACCAACAGCTGGCCGGTCGATATCACGCTCAACAGCACGCTGAACGTCGAGCCGCTGAAAGGCGAAAAGCTGAAGCTGAAGGTGGGCGGTGCGCTACGCGAACAGCTGGAAGTGGGGGTGAATCTCTCCGGTCCGGTGGATATGGATCTGCGCGCCCAGACGCGCCTGGCTGAGGCCGGATTGCCGCTGAATATTGAAGTGGTCAGTAAACAGGTTTACTGGCCGTTCACTGGTGATAAACAGTTCCAGGCTGATGATATCAAGCTCAAGCTTACCGGCAAGATGACGGATTACCGGCTATCGATGCACACGGCGGTGAAAGGGCAGGATATTCCTCCGGCGACCATCACGCTGGACGCCAAAGGTAACGAGCAGCAGATTAATCTCGACAAACTCAGCGTGGCGGCGCTGGAGGGGAAAACGGAGCTGAAGGCTCTGGTGGACTGGCAGCAGGCGATCAGCTGGCGTGGTGAGCTGACGCTGGATGGCATCAATACGGCGAAAGAGGTGCCGGACTGGCCATCGAAGCTCAATGGTTTGATTAAAACCCGCGGCAGCCTGTATGGCGGAACCTGGCAGATGGAGGTGCCGGAGCTGAAGCTAACCGGTAACGTGAAGCAGAACAAAGTCAATGTTAACGGGACGCTGAAGGGCAACAGCTATATGCAGTGGACCATTCCGGGGCTACATCTGGAGCTGGGGCCAAACAGCGCTGAGGTGAAGGGCGAGCTGGGCGTGAAAGATCTCAATCTTGACGCCGCTATTGACGCGCCAGGGCTGGACAACGCGTTGCCGGGGCTTGGCGGCACGGCAAAAGGGCGGGTAAAAGTGCGAGGTACCGTCGATGCGCCGCAGCTGCTGGCGGATATCTCGGCCCGTAATCTGCGCTGGCAGGCGCTTTCTGTGGCGCAGGTGCGGGTGGAAGGCGACGTGAAATCGACCGACCAGATTGCCGGTAAGCTCGACGTGCGCGTTGAGCGGATTTCGCAGCCTGACGTCAATATCAACCTGGTTACCCTCAACGCCAAAGGCAGTGAAAAGCAGCATGAACTGCAGCTGCGCATTCAGGGCGAGCCGGTTTCCGGCCAGCTGGATTTGGCAGGCAGCTTTGACCGTAAAGAGGAGCGCTGGAAAGGGACGTTGAGCAACACGCGCTTCCAGACGCCGGTCGGTCCGTGGTCGCTGAACCGCGCCATCGCGCTGGATTACCGTAATCAGGAGCAGAAAATCAGTATTGGGCCGCACTGCTGGGCGAACCCGAATGCAGAGCTGTGTGTCCCGCAGACGATTGATGCGGGCGCGCAAGGACATGCGGTGGTCAATCTCAACCGCTTTGATCTGGCGATGTTAAAGCCGTTTATGCCAGAGGCGACTCAGGCCAGCGGCGTCTTTAGCGGTAAAGCGGACGTCTCGTGGGACACCACCAAAGAGGGGCTGCCGCAGGGTAACGTCACGCTCTCAGGGCGTAACGTCAAGGTGACGCAGATCGTCAATGACGCGCCGTTACCGGTGGCGTTTGAGACATTAAACCTGAGCGCCGATCTGCACAATAACCGCGCCCAGTTGGGCTGGCTGATTCGCCTGACCAACAATGGACAGCTGGACGGGCAGGTACAGGTGACCGATCCGCAGGGGCGACGCAATCTGGGCGGCAACGTCAACATCCGTAATTTCAACCTGGCGATGGTCAACCCCATTTTCTCGCGCGGCGAGAAAGCGGCGGGGATGCTGAACGCCAGTCTGCGTCTGGGCGGCGATCTCCAGGGACCGCAGCTGTTTGGTCAGCTACAGCTTAACAATCTGGATATCGACGGTAACTTTATGCCGTTTGATATGCAGCCCAGCCAGCTTGGGATCATCTTCAACGGCACGCGCTCGACGCTGGCGGGCGTGGTACGCACGCAGCAGGGGCAGATCAACCTCAGCGGCGATGCTGACTGGAGCCAGATTGATAACTGGCGCGCGCGCGTGGCGGCGAAAGGCAGCCGGGTGCGGATCACCGTACCACCGATGGTGCGGCTGGACGTCTCGCCGGACGTGGTCTTCGAGGCCACGCCGAGCCTGTTCACTCTGGATGGTCGTGTGGATGTGCCGTGGGCGCGCATCGTGGTACATGATTTGCCGGAAAGCGCGGTGGGTGTCTCCAGCGATGAGGTGATGCTCAATAACGATCTCCAGCCGGAGAAGCCGCAGACTGCCTCAATTCCGATCAACAGTAACCTGATTGTGCATGTGGGCAACAATGTGCGCATCGATGCGTTTGGTCTGAAAGCGCGCCTGGCGGGGGATCTGAAGGTTGCACAGGATAAGCAGGGGCTGGGGCTGAACGGACAGATCAATATTCCGGACGGGCGTTTCCATGCCTATGGTCAGGATCTGATTGTGCGAAAAGGCGAGCTGTTATTCTCCGGTCCGCCGGATCAGCCATTACTCAATATCGAAGCTATTCGTAACCCGGATGCTACAGAAAATGATGTTATCGCTGGTGTTCGCGTCACGGGGACGGCGGACGAACCGAAGGCGGAGATCTTCTCCGACCCGGCAATGTCGCAGCAGGAAGCGCTCTCTTATCTGTTACGAGGGCAGGGGCTGAACAGCGATCAGAGCGACAGTGCGGCGATGACCTCAATGCTTATTGGCCTGGGGGTTGCACAAAGTGGTCAGATTGTGGGTAAAATCGGGGAGACGTTTGGCGTAAGCAATCTGGCACTGGACACGCAAGGGGCGGGTGATTCCTCTCAGGTGGTGGTCAGCGGGTACGTACTGCCAGGTCTGCAGGTGAAATACGGCGTGGGTATATTTGACTCATTGGCAACGCTCACGTTACGTTATCGCCTGATGCCTAAGCTATATCTGGAAGCGGTGTCTGGCGTAGATCAGGCACTGGATTTGCTCTATCAGTTTGAGTTTTAGCAATGCGAATATTTGTCTACGGCAGTTTACTAACCAAACAAGGCAACAGCCACTGGATGACCAATGCCCTGTTGCTGGGAAATTTCAGTATCGATAACTACCAGTTGTACAGTCTGGGCCACTATCCAGGCGCGGTTCCGGGGAACGGAACGGTACACGGTGAAGTTTATCGTATTGATAACGCGACGCTTGCCGAACTGGATGCCCTGCGCACCAGAGGCGGAGAGTACGCACGCCAGCTGATCCAGACGCCGTACGGAAGTGCATGGATGTATGTGTACCAACGTCCGGTTGAAGGATTAACGCTAATCGAAAGCGGTAACTGGTTAGACAGAGACCAGTACTGACACAAACGCGCCACCTTCGGGTGGCGTTGTTTTATGCGGTGCCAACCTGTCGTCCTGGAGTGTCAGGACGTATTTATCCCTTTCTTCATCGCCCCAAAATTTGGCGTTCTGGTTTTACCGTATTAATCGATATGGTCAATGGGAGAAATATTATTATATTCAATTAAGAGGTGCTTCGATATCAAGCATTCAGCTTCGTGTTATAAAAAACCAGATAGATAAAGAAACAATATCTGTCAATTATGATTATCTCCTCAGTAAACACCTGATAAGTGCAATGAGAAAACATATAAATACAGCAGGCACTGTGAGGATAAAAGGGAAATATCGATGGGAAAAAGATGTTTATCATTACTTCAACCCATCAACGAATCTTGATGTTATGGTTGATGTTGACGGGAATTTCATATCCGAGGAGCAGGAAAGTTTCTTTGCAACAAAGCCTGAACTGAAACTAATCGTATATACTCGCCATACTTCACGTTGCAGATGCGTTGGCTTTGTTACCCGGTCCATCCCTGGGCCTCGCCCCTTCGGGGCCAGCGCAAGCGCTGTTCAAAACGACGACGCGTTTTGTCCCGCAGCTCGAATTATTTAGAGTATAGATTAATATCAAATAAAAGCCCCTCATAAAACGAGGGGCTTCAATAGGTTATGCCAACCTTAGAAAACGAACTTATTTCTTCGCCGCGCGCTCGAAGGACGCCACGATTTCAGCTTTCGCCGCTTCAGCGTTGTCCCAGCCGTCAACTTTCACCCATTTGCCCGCTTCGAGATCTTTGTAGTGCTCGAAGAAGTGAGTGATCTGCGCTTTCAGCAGTTCCGGCAGGTCGTTCACATCTTTAATGTGATCGTACTCTTTGCTCAGCTTGGTGTGCGGTACCGCAACCAGCTTCGCATCTTCACCGGATTCGTCGGTCATTTTCAGTACGCCAACCGGACGGCAACGAATCACTGCACCCGGCTGGAGCGGGTACGGCGTTGGGACCAGCACGTCAACCGGATCACCGTCCAGGGACAGGGTGTGGTTGATGTAACCGTAGTTGCACGGATAGAACATCGCGGTGGACATGAAGCGGTCAACGAACAGTGCGCCGCTCTCTTTGTCGACTTCGTATTTGATCGGATCTGCGTTCGCCGGGATCTCGATAACTACGTAGATATCTTCCGGCAGATCTTTACCCGCTGGGACGTTGAGTAAGCTCATGTCTGTTTCCTTTAACTGTGTCGTAAACAAGTGGCAAGTATTATAGCCATCTCACGGCGAAAGTCTTCGCCTGTTTTCGCCATTCTCCTTTCCGCGATGTCATTTTCAGACGCCTTCCGCAGCAGAAAAATCCATAACTTCAGCCGCATGTTTCATAAGGTCATGGAAGCGATTACAAACTTGTGATTAACGTTTTATTTACTTTTTTGAAGTGTGATGTAACGCAATCTGTTACATGTTCGATTGTCTATAGTTTTCCGCGACGGTTTGTTAATCAACAATGATCACCCGACGAGGATGCACTTATGTGGAAGCGCTTACTTTTAGTTACAGCAGTTTCGGCAGCTATGTCATCTATGGCAATCGCTGCCTCCTTAACCGTAGGATTTTCGCAGGTTGGATCGGAGTCCGGCTGGCGCGCCGCTGAAACCAATGTGGCGAAAAGCGAGGCCGAAAAGCGCGGCATTACGCTGAAAATCGCCGACGGTCAGCAAAAGCAGGAAAACCAGATTAAAGCCGTGCGTTCCTTTGTCGCTCAGGGTGTGGATGCGATTTTCATCGCGCCGGTCGTGGCGACAGGCTGGGAACCGGTATTGAAAGAAGCCAAAGATGCTGAGATTCCGGTCTTTCTTCTCGACCGTTCTATTGATGTTAAAGACAAATCTCTCTATATGACCACCGTTACCGCTGACAACGTGCTGGAAGGCAAACTTATCGGCGACTGGCTGGTGAAAGAGGTCAATGGTAAGCCATGTAACGTGGTTGAGCTGCAGGGTACCGTTGGCGCCAGCGTAGCAATCGACCGTAAGAAAGGATTTGCTGAAGCCATCGCCAAAGCGCCGAACATCAAAATCATCCGCTCTCAGTCCGGTGACTTTACCCGCAGTAAAGGTAAAGAGGTGATGGAGAGCTTTATCAAAGCGGAAAACAACGGCAAGAATATTTGCATGGTTTACGCCCATAACGATGACATGGTGATTGGGGCAATCCAGGCGATTAAAGAAGCCGGTCTGAAGCCGGGCAAAGATATCCTCACCGGCTCCATCGACGGCGTACCGGATATCTATAAAGCGATGATGGACGGCGAAGCGAACGCCAGCGTGGAGCTGACGCCGGACATGGCGGGTCCGGCTTTCGACGCGCTGGAAAAGTTCAAAAAAGACGGCACGATGCCGCCGAAGCTGACCATCACCAAATCAACCCTGTACCTGCCTGATACTGCCAAAGAAGAGTTAGAGAAAAAGAAAAACATGGGCTACTAAGCCCTTAACGTGAGGGAAAAGTGCCGGATGGCGCTTCGCTTATCCGGCAGCCTGATACAGGGGGATCACATGACCGATGAACGACACCTGGAAATCCTCCGTACCGAGGGATTAAGCAAGTTCTTTCCGGGCGTGAAGGCGCTGGATAACGTCGATTTTAGTCTGCGTCGTGGTGAAATCATGGCGCTGCTCGGTGAAAACGGTGCCGGGAAATCGACGCTCATCAAAGCGTTGACGGGGGTTTACCATGCCGATCGCGGTACGATCTGGCTGGAAGGGCAGGCCATCTCACCAAAGAATACTGCACATGCGCAGCAATTGGGCATCGGCACGGTGTACCAGGAGGTGAACCTCCTGCCGAACATGTCGGTGGCGGATAATCTGTTTATCGGACGTGAACCCCGGCGTTTTGGTCTGCTGCGGCGTAAAGAGATGGAAAGGCGTGCCGCGGAGCTGATGGCTTCTTACGGTTTTTCACTGGACGTGCGTGAGCCGCTTAACCGTTTTTCGGTTGCGATGCAGCAGATTGTCGCCATCTGTCGGGCTGTCGATCTCTCCGCGAAGGTGCTAATCCTCGATGAACCTACCGCGAGCCTCGATACGCAAGAGGTTGAGATGCTGTTCGGGTTGATGCGTCATCTGCGCGATCGCGGCGTCAGCCTGATCTTCGTCACCCATTTTCTCGATCAGGTGTATCAGGTCAGCGATCGGATCACCGTGTTACGCAATGGCGGCTTTGTG
The DNA here is from genome assembly GCF_002918555.1 of Citrobacter amalonaticus. Taxonomy (GTDB): domain Bacteria; phylum Pseudomonadota; class Gammaproteobacteria; order Enterobacterales; family Enterobacteriaceae; genus Citrobacter_C; species Citrobacter_C amalonaticus_A. Next base: position 789,670 of record NZ_PQMB01000003.1, on the reverse strand, counting down.
GGGTGTCGTGAAACCGGCGAACTGCCTCAGATAGAGCTGGTAAAAATGATGCTCGGGCGTGAGCTGGATACCCACGCCTTGCAGCGTGCGGGTCGTACTTTACTCAGTGACAAACCGGTTGCCGCATTTAAAGATTTCGGTAAGAAGGGAACGATCGCCCCGTTCGATCTGGACGTGCGCCCAGGTGAGATCGTCGGTCTGGCGGGATTGCTTGGATCGGGACGTACCGAAACGGCAGAGGTTATCTTCGGCATAAAACCCGCCGACAGCGGCGGCGCGTGGATCAAAGGCAAGGCGCAGACGTTGCGATCGCCGCATCAGGCTTCCTGCCTGGGGATCGGCTTTTGCCCGGAAGACAGAAAAACAGACGGCATTATTGCCGCCGCGTCGGTGCGGGAAAATATCATTCTGGCATTGCAGGCCCAGCGCGGCTGGCTGCGACCAATCCCGCGCAAAGAACAAAACGACATCGCCGAACGTTTCATCCGCCAGTTGGGAATACGCACGCCCGGCCCGGAGCAACCTGTTGAATTTCTCTCCGGCGGCAATCAACAAAAAGTCCTGCTGTCGCGCTGGCTGCTGACCAAACCGCAGTTTCTGATCCTCGATGAACCTACGCGTGGAATTGACGTGGGGGCGCACGCTGAGATCATCCGCCTGATCGAAACGCTGTGCGCCGATGGCCTGGCGTTACTGGTGATCTCGTCCGAACTGGAAGAGCTGGTGGGCTATGCGGATCGGGTCATTATTATGCGCGATCGCAAGCAGGTGGCGGAGATCCCGCTGGCTGAACTGTCCGTTCCGGCGATCATGAACGCCATTGCGGCATAAGGAGAATCGTGTGATGCCTCAATCTCTCCCGCAAACCACGCCGCCAGAACGACGCTTCCGCTGGCCGACAGGTATGCCGCAGCTCGTGGCATTGCTGCTGGTGCTGCTGGTGGACAGCCTGGTGGCGCCGCACTTTTATCAGGTTGTGTTGCAGGATGGCCGTCTGTTTGGCAGTCCTGTTGATATTCTCAACCGGGCCGCGCCCGTTGCGCTGCTGGCAATCGGCATGACGCTGGTGATCGCCACCGGTGGCATCGATCTTTCTGTTGGCGCCGTCATGGCGATTGCGGGGGCGACCACGGCCGCAATGACCGTCGCCGGGCACAGCCTGCCGGTGGTGCTGCTCGCCGCGCTGGGGAGCGGGATCCTCGCCGGACTGTGGAACGGTATTCTGGTGGCGATCCTTAAAATCCAGCCGTTCGTCGCCACGCTGATCCTGATGGTGGCAGGGCGCGGCGTGGCACAGCTGATCACCTCAGGGCAGATTGTCACCTTTAGCTCGCCGTCTCTTTCCTGGTTTGGCAGCGGCTCGCTGCTGTTGTTTCCGACGCCGGTGATGATTGCCCTGTTAACCCTGGTGCTGTTCTGGGGGCTGACCCGCAAAACGGCGCTGGGCATGTTTATTGAAGCGGCGGGAATCAACATCCGGGCGGCGAAGAACGCCGGGGTGAACACCCGTATTGTCGTCATGCTGACCTATGTGCTGAGCGGCCTGTGCGCGGCGATTGCGGGCATTATTGTGACGGCGGATATCCGCGGGGCGGATGCCAACAACGCCGGACTCTGGCTGGAGCTGGACGCCATTCTGGCGGTGGTGATCGGCGGTGGCTCGCTGATGGGCGGGCGTTTCAACCTGGCGCTGTCGGTGGTTGGCGCGCTGATCATTCAGGGGATGAACACCGGTATTTTGCTCTCCGGTTTTCCGCCGGAACTGAACCAGGTGGTCAAAGCCGTGGTGGTGCTTTGCGTGCTGATTGTGCAGTCCCGGCGCTTTATCAGCCTGATAAAAGGAGTGCGTGGCCGTGTTAAAACGTAACTTACCGTTAATGATTACTCTCGGGGTGTTCGTGCTGGGCTATCTGTACTGCCTGACGCAGTTTCCCGCTTTCGCCTCCACGCGCGTTGTCTGCAATATTCTGACCGATAATGCTTTTCTGGGGATTATCGCCGTTGGGATGACCTTTGTGATCCTCTCCGGCGGTATCGATCTTTCCGTCGGTTCGGTCATTGCCTTCACCGGCGTCTTCCTGGCAAAAGCGATTGGCTTCTGGGGGATTTCACCGCTGCTGGCCTTCCCGCTGGTGCTGGCGATGGGCTGCGCGTTCGGGGCGTTTATGGGGCTACTGATCGACGCGCTGAAAATTCCGGCGTTCATTATCACACTTGCGGGGATGTTTTTCCTGCGCGGGGTGAGCTATCTGGTTTCTGAAGAGTCGATCCCGATCAACCATCCCGTCTATGACGCCCTTTCGAGCCTGGCGTGGAAAATTCCCGGCGGCGGGCGTCTGAGCGCAATGGGGCTGCTGATGCTGGCGGTCGTGGTGGCGGGTATCTTTCTCGCCCACCGCACGCGATTTGGCAATCAGGTTTATGCCATTGGGGGGAATGCGACCTCCGCGAATTTGATGGGGATTTCCACCCGTAGCGCCACAATTCGTATCTATATGCTTTCAACCGGGCTGGCGACGCTGGCCGGGATTGTTTTTTCCATCTACACCCAGGCGGGCTATGCGCTGGCGGGCGTGGGGGTCGAGCTGGACGCTATTGCCTCGGTGGTTATCGGCGGCACATTACTCAGCGGCGGGGTTGGCACGGTGCTGGGAACGCTGTTTGGTGTGGCAATTCAGGGGCTGATCCAGACCTATATTAATTTCGACGGCACGCTCAGTTCATGGTGGACGAAAATCGCCATCGGCATTTTACTTTTTATTTTCATTGCATTACAGCGCGGGCTGACGGTGCTTTGGGAGAACCGCCTGAGCTCGCCGGTGACGCGTATTTCTGCGTCAGAAAGTCAGCGCTGACCCAGGTTTGCCGACGCAGTCCAGGACAGGGCAGGGGGTTTTTGCTACAGTGCCTGTTTTACGGTTAACGGGTTGGATATGGCTTCATTAAAGGATGTTGCGCGCCTCGCGGGAGTGTCGATGATGACCGTCTCCCGGGTGATGAATAATGCGGAATCAGTGCGTCCTGCAACGCGTGACAGCGTGTTGCAGGCGATCCAGACCCTGAACTATATTCCCGATCTGTCTGCCCGTAAGATGCGCGCGCAGGGACGTAAACCCTCAACCCTCGCCGTGCTGGCGCAGGATACCGCCACCACGCCTTTCTCTGTGGATATCCTGCTTGCCATTGAGCAAACTGCCAGCGAATTTGGCTGGAACAGCTTTCTGATCAATATCTTCTCTGAAAATGATGCAGCCAGGGCGACGCGGCAACTTCTGGCTCACCGTCCGGATGGCATCATCTATACCACGATGGGGCTGCGTCATATTACGTTGCCTGAGGTGCTGCACGGTGAAAATATCGTCCTGGCGAATTGCGTGGCAGACGATCCTGCGCTGCCCTGCTATATCCCCGATGACTACACTGCGCAGTACCAGGCGACCGAGTATGCGATCGCGGCCGGTTATCGCCAGCCGCTATGCTTCTGGCTCCCGGAAGATGCGCTGGCTACCGGTTATCGCCGCCGGGGTTTTGAACAGGCCTGGCGTGACGCCGGACGGGATCCGGCAGGGGTGATGCAATGTCATATGGCAATGGGGGACGATCATTACACCGATCTTGCGGATTTGCTGGATGCACAGCTTCAGTCCGGCAAACCCGGCTTTGATGTACTGATCTGCGGTAACGATCGCGCCGCCTTCGTGGCCTATCAGGTGCTTCTGGCAAAAGGGGTCCGCATTCCGCAGGATGTCGCCGTGATGGGGTTTGATAATCTGGTCGGTGTAGGGCATCTGTTTTTACCGCCCCTGACCACAATTCAGCTTCCGCACGACATTATCGGCAGGGAGGCGGCATTGCATGTGATTGAAGGGCGTACCGGCGGCGGTCAGAAACGGATCCCTTGTCCGCTGCTGATCCGTTGTTCCGCCTGATAACGCGTTATCCCAGCTGCCAGAGCGCGCCTTTTATCAGCGTGGCCTCACCATGAGCGGCGTAGAGTGACAGTTCACGCGCATCTGGCTGCGGATAGATCCGGCTGCTCATTACCGCGTCCCCCTCGTTAATGAATACTTCCACGGATGACGTATCGATAAATATCCTCAGCGCGAGCGTGTCACCTTGCGGGAGGGGAAGACTGCGATAGCCATCTATGTTCTCTTGTGGGTAGTACCGCCAGAGGATAAGCCGCTGTGCCTGATTGTCGACATAAAGCCGCATTCCGCTCCCGAGTTGCAGCCCATAATGTTCAGCATTGCTGCGCTGAAGATCCCACTGCAATTGAATTTCAACCGCTTGCGCGTTCTCCTGCAAAATGGATGTGCTGCTCACTTCGCCAGCCGGGAGTGGCTGATGCTGTTGGCGTAACGTCCCGGCTTCGCGAACCGGGCGCTGAATGAGTTTGCCGTTGCTCTCTGACAATTCCCGCGCCAGCGTCATACAACCCGACCAGCCTTCACGTTTTGATGGCATGGAGGATTCCCACATATCCATCCAGCCGATAATAATGCGTCTGCCATCTTTAGCGAAAAAGCTTTGCGGCGCATAAAAATCATGCCCATGATCAAGCTCAGTAAACGGACCCGACTGTGCGAAGATCTGCCCAGGCGACCATACACCCGGTATCACGCCGCTCTGAAAGCGGTTCCGCTTGCGATAACCCTCCGCCTGCATTCCCTGGGGGGAAAACATCAGATAATGGCGCTCCCCGAGGCTGAAAAAGTCCGGGCACTCCCACATATAGCTTTCGCCAGCGTCAGCATGGGCCATCACGCGCTCGAAGGTCCATTCACGTAAAGATTTGCCGCGATAAAGCAGGATCTGCCCGGTGTTGCTAGGATCTTTCGCGCCTACCACCATCCACCAGCTATTGGCTTCACGCCATACTTTGGGGTCACGGAAATGCATGATTCCTTCTGGTGGGGTGAGCACCACGCCCTGTTTCTCGAAGTGGATCCCATCCCGGCTGGTGGCCAGACATTGCACCTCGCGAATCGCACTGTCATTGCCTTCCCCGGCAAGCCAGACGTGGCCGGTGTAGATGAGCGACAGCACGCCGTTGTCATTTACTGCGCTGCCCGAGAAGCAGCCATCTTTGTCTTCCTCATCTCCCGGGGCCAGGGCGATCGGCTCATGTTGCCAGTGGATCATATCTTCACTGGTGGCGTGCCCCCAATGCATCGGTCCCCAGTGCTCGCTCATCGGGTGATGCTGATAAAACGCGTGATAGCGGTCGTTAAACCAGATCAGACCGTTGGGATCGTTCATCCATCCTGCCGGAGGCGCGAGGTGAAAGTGGGGATAAAAGGTATTTCCCCGGCGGGCACGAAGCTTTTCCAGCGCATCTTGCGCCGCATGTAAACGAGATTGCGTCATCTTACATCATCCTGGTTCAGCAAATTTGCTGAATTGTTAACGTTAACTTTCTAAAAAATAAAGTCCCTTATTTCTCTAAATGTGATGATATCCGCAAATGTTAACGTTAACTATGCGGTTTTGTGATCAAACAGGCATGTCGGCGCAAATTGACAACGCATTTCTTAAAAAGCGGTTTATCAATGTGCGTAAGCAAGATGAAGTGAGGAATAAACATGTCAGCCAAAGTATGGGTTTTAGGTGATGCGGTCGTGGATCTCTTGCCTGAAGCGGATGGACGATTACTGCCTTGCCCCGGAGGCGCACCGGCTAACGTTGCGGTAGGGATCGCCAGATTAGGAGGATCAAGCGGCTTTATTGGCCGGGTGGGAGACGATCCCTTTGGGGCGTTAATGCAACGAACGCTCGCCGCGGAAGGCGTCGACACCACACAGTTGAAGCAGGATGAATGGCACCGGACATCCACCGTGCTGGTCGATCTGAACGATCAGGGCGAGCGCTCATTTACATTTATGGTCCGCCCCAGCGCAGATCTGTTTTTAGAATCAACAGATTTACCCCAGTGGCGACCGGGCGAATGGTTACATCTCTGTTCTATCGCCCTGTCCGCTGAACCTTCACGGAGCTGCGCATTTACCGCCATGACTGAGTTACATCGTGCCGGGGGATTTGTCAGCTTCGATCCGAATATTCGGGACGATCTCTGGCAGGACCCACAGCTGCTGCGTTTGTGCCTGTTGCAGGCGCTCCAGCTTGCGGATGTGGTGAAGCTCTCACAGGAAGAGCTGTCGTTCATCAGCGGGGAGGATGACAGCGATAGCGTTATTTGCGCTCTGGCGGCAGAACATAAAATTACGCTATTGCTGGTGACAAAAGGCGCCGAAGGCGTGGTGGTCTGTTACCGGGGAGAGGTTCACCATTTTTCCGGGATGTCCGTGACCTGTATTGACAGTACCGGAGCGGGGGATGCGTTTGTTGCCGGATTATTGGCCGGTTTATCCGCGACGGGCTTTCCGATTCAGGAGGGTGAATTACCGCAACTTATAGACCGCGCCCAGCGTTGTGGCGCGCTCGCGGTGACGGCTAAAGGTGCAATGACTGCGCTGCCATGTCGACAAGAGCTGGAACAGTTTCGGTAAACATAAGGCGTTTTTTGCCTCTGAACAGGACGTGAATTCACTTAACGACAGGCAGGTAATCATGGTACTGAACATTCCCTTCAGAAATGCGTACTACCGTTTTGCATCCAGTTACTCATTTCTTTTTTTTATATCCTGGTCATTGTGGTGGTCGCTGTATGCCATTTGGTTAAAAGGGCATCTGGGCCTGACGGGGACAGAATTAGGCACGCTGTACTCGGTCAATCAGTTTACCAGTATGCTGTTTATGGTCACCTACGGCATCATTCAGGATAAGCTCGGCCTGAAGAAACCCCTTATCTGGTGCATGAGTATTATCCTGGTGCTGACCGGGCCGTTCATGATTTACGTTTATGAACCGTTATTACAAAGCCATTTCTCCGCGGGGCTGATTCTGGGATCGCTCTTTTTTGGCCTGGGGTATCTGGCTGGTTGTGGTTTGCTTGACAGCTTCACCGAAAAAATGGCGCGGAGTTTTAATTTCGAATACGGTACCGCCCGCGCCTGGGGGTCTTTTGGCTATGCCATTGGCGCATTTTTTGCGGGCATCTTTTTCAGTATCAATCCCCATATCAACTTCTGGCTGGTTTCGCTGTTTGGCGTCGCGTTCATGATGATCAACATGCGCTTTAAAGACCAGCAGCAGCGCGTAGCGACTGAGGCAGGCGGAGTAAAAAAAGAGGATTTTATCGCGGTCTTTAAAGATCGTAACTTCTGGATCTTCGTCCTGTTTATTGTGGGAACCTGGTCTTTTTATAACATTTACGACCAACAGCTTTTTCCGGTGTTCTACGCAGGCCTGTTTGAATCTCACGATGTCGGAACGCGTGTATATGGTTATCTCAACTCGTTTCAGGTGGTGATTGAAGCATTGTGCATGGCGATGATCCCCTTCTTTGTGAATCGGGTTGGGCCAAAAAACGCGTTGCTGATTGGCGTGGTGATTATGATGCTGCGCATCCTCTCGTGCGCCCTGTTCGTGAATCCCTGGGTCATTTCGCTGGTGAAGTTACTGCATGCCATCGAGGTCCCGCTTTGCGTCATCTCCGTCTTCAAGTACAGCGTGGCGAATTTTGATAAGCGGCTGTCCTCGACTATCTTCCTTATCGGCTTTCAGATTGCCAGCTCACTGGGCATTGTTTTGCTTTCGACACCCATAGGGATTCTGTTTGACATGGCAGGCTACCAGACCGTGTTTTTCGCCATCTCGGGTATCGTCTGCTTGATGCTGCTGTTCGGCGTTTTCTTCCTGAGTAAAAAACGTGAGCGGCCAACGCTGGAACCTTCTCTCAATTCAGCGACAGAAGCGTAAACTTTTTCCGGTTGTTGTCGATAGTTTCTCTATATCCCTACAACCGGAAAGATAACAATGCCAAAATCACTCTCCATTCGGACCAGTTTGCTGGTTTTACTCTCCCTGCTTTCTCTGCTCTTGTTGCTGACGTGCAGCATGGGGATCTACGCTTCCACACGTATCATTACCTCCTGGATCTATTATGCCGTCATGACCGGGGCAACGCTGGGGGCCATCATCCTGCTGGGGCTGATATGGTTTATGTTGCGTAATAAGCTTCTGAAACCGCTTGATAATGTCGTTGAGCAGCTGGAATGTCTGGCGACGGGGGATCTGTCTGTAACGGTGAGCCGGTTTGCCAGCACGGAGTTTAATCGCCTGAATTCCGCGCTCGAAGAGATGCGCGCCGCGCTAAGTAAATCCGTGATGCGCGTGCGTGACGCCAGCGCGCAAATTGATACCGGCAGTCGGGAGTTGACGGCGGGTAACCAACACCTGGCACAGCGTACGGAATCGACCGCCACTTCGCTGGAGGAGACCGCCGCCAGCATGGAAGAGCTGACCGCAACGGTAAAACAAAATGCGGAAAATGCTAACCAGGCGCACCAGCTGGCACAGTCGGTTTCAGACACTGCCGATCGCGGTAGCGAGATGGTGTGTTATGTCATTGAGAAAATGCGCGATATTGCCGGAAGTTCGCACCGGATTGGCGACATACTGAGCGTGATAGATGGTATTGCCTTCCAGACCAATATTCTGGCGCTGAACGCCTCCGTTGAGGCGGCGCGTGCGGGTGAACAAGGGCGCGGTTTTGCCGTGGTGGCGGGAGAGGTTCGTAACCTGGCCAGCCGCAGCGCCGAGGCGGCGAAGGAGATCCGCACGCTGATTAGCGATTCACAGTCGCAGGTGGGAGAAGGGAGCGATCTGGCGATACAGGCCGGCGAAACGATGGATGAGATTGCCAACGAAGTGATGCGCATGACGAAACTGATGCGGGAAATCGCCAGTGCGTCTCAGGAACAGAGTCGCGGCATTGAACAGGTCAATATTGCGGTAAGTCAGATGGATGAGACGGCACAGCAGAACGCGGCGCTGGTACAACAATCTTCGGCGGCAACCCGCTCGCTGGAAGAACAGTCGCATGCGTTAATGGCGGCGATGGCCTCGTTTAAGTTGCAGACGGCCTGATGTGAATCGCCGGATAAGCGTCAGCGTTATCCGGCATAGCGAATTACGCGTCCGGGAACTCGCGGATAAAGCGTTCAACGTCCTCAACCATGTGGTTGTTACCGACGAAGAACGAGCGGCGCTGGTGCAGGCTTTCCGGGGTAATATCCAGGATGCGCTCTTTACCATCGCTCGCTCTGCCGCCCGCCTGTTCTGCGAGGAAAGCCATTGGATTGCACTCATACAGCAGACGCAGTTTCCCTTCCGGGTGGCTGGCGGTGCTTGGGTAGAGATAAATCCCGCCTTTCAGCAGGTTACGGTGGAAGTCCGCAACCAGAGAGCCGATATAGCGTGAGGTGTACGGGCGGTGTGTGGAAAGGTCTTCTTCCTGGCAGAATTTAATGTACTTCTTCACGCCATTGGGGAATTTAATGTAGTTACCTTCGTTGATGGAGTAGGTCTTGCCGATCGAAGGGAAGCGCATACGCTCCTGGCTGAGGCAGAATACGCCCAGCGACGGATCGTAGGTAAAGGCATGAACGCCGCAACCGGTGGTGTAAACCAGCATGGTTGAGGAGCCGTACACCACATAGCCCGCAGCCACCTGTTTATTGCCCGGTTGCAGGAAATCTTCTTCCGTTACCGGCGTACCAACAGGCGTTACGCGACGATAGATAGAGAAAATAGTACCGACAGAGACGTTAACATCGATGTTGGACGAGCCATCAAGAGGATCCATCAGCACCACGTATTTTGCGTGTTCACACCCTTCAAAGACGACGATTTCATCTTCTTCTTCAGAGGCTATGCCCGCCACAATATCGCGCGCCCTGAGTGCAGCTTTCAGTTTTTCGTTCGCGAACAGGTCGAGTTTCTGCTGAACTTCGCCCTGCACGTTCTCAGCACCGCTGGCACCCAGGATATCGACCAGACCGGCCTTATTGATATCACGGTGGATGATCTTGGCGCCCAGTTTTATTGCCGATAACAAAGCAGTCAGCTCACCGGTTGCATGAGAGAACTCGTGCTGCTTTTCGACAATAAATTCACCTAACGTTTTCATAACACTTTCCCTGCAAATTGTATGGAGTAAAGCGATCGCAACAATCTTAACAAATATTTCATCCTTCGCGCTCAGGTGAATCGCGCCAGCAAAGTACGGATTATCCTTAAATGCGTTTCTCACTTGCCTGACATATGCGTAAAATGGCCCCCAGATTAAAAAAGGATAGTGACGTATGCGCATTCATATTTTGGGAATTTGTGGCACGTTCATGGGCGGTCTGGCGATGCTGGCGCGCTCGCTTGGCCACGAAGTAACGGGTTCGGACGCCAATGTGTATCCGCCGATGAGCACCTTGCTTGAGAAGCAGGGGATTGACCTGATTCAGGGATACGAGGCTTCCCAGCTCGATCCGCAGCCGGATCTGGTGATCATTGGTAACGCCATGACGCGTGGGAATCCGTGTGTGGAAGCGGTGCTGGAGAAGAACATCCCGTTCATGTCCGGTCCACAGTGGCTGCATGACTTTGTTCTGCGCGATCGCTGGGTGCTGGCAGTAGCGGGCACCCACGGTAAAACCACCACCGCAGGGATGGCGACCTGGATTCTGGAAGCCTGTGGTTATAAACCGGGCTTCGTGATTGGCGGCGTGCCGGGGAACTTTGAGGTTTCTGCGCGGCTGGGCGAAAGTGACTTCTTCGTGATTGAAGCAGATGAGTACGACTGTGCGTTCTTCGATAAGCGCTCCAAGTTTGTTCACTACTGCCCGCGCACGCTGATCCTCAATAACCTTGAGTTTGACCATGCGGATATCTTTGACGATCTGAAGGCGATTCAGAAACAGTTCCACCACCTGGTGCGTATCGTGCCGGGCCAGGGACGCATCATCTACCCGGAAAACGACATCAACCTGAAGCAGACGATGGCGATGGGCTGCTGGAGCGAACAGGAGCTGGTGGGCGAGCAGGGTCACTGGCAGGCGAAGAAGCTCAACGCCGATGCTTCTGAATGGGAAGTCTGGCTGGACGGCGAGAAAGCCGGCGAGGTGAAGTGGGGGCTGGTTGGCGAGCACAACATGCACAACGGTCTGATGGCGATTGCTGCTGCCCGTCATGTTGGCGTCACGCCTGCGGATGCGGCTAACGCGCTGGGATCGTTCATCAACGCCCGTCGTCGCCTTGAGCTGCGCGGAGAAGCCAATGGCGTGACGGTGTTCGATGATTTCGCCCATCACCCAACGGCGATTCTGGCGACGCTCGCCGCGCTGCGCGGTAAAGTTGGCGGTACGGCGCGTATTATCGCCGTGCTGGAGCCGCGTTCAAACACCATGAAGATGGGGCTGTGCAAGGACGATCTGGCGCCATCATTAGGCCGTGCGGACGAGGTGTTCCTGTTGCAGCCGCCGCATATTCCGTGGCAAGTGGCGGAAGTGGCGGATGCCTGTATTCAACCCGCGCACTGGAGTGGAGATGTTGATGCTCTGGCCGAGATGATCGTGAAGACCGCGCAGCCGGGCGATCATATTCTGGTGATGAGCAACGGTGGTTTTGGCGGTATCCATCAAAAGCTGCTGGAAGGTCTGGCGAAAAAAGCCCAGGCTGAAGAGCAAGAGTAAGAAGCAGGCCCGGTGGCGCTGTCGCTTACCGGGCCTGCCGCGAATCCCTGGCCGGATAAGCACAGGGCCATCCGGCAATGAATTACCCTTCGTTTTCCGCCAGTTCACGCAGATACTGGAAGATCTGTCGCGCTGATTTCGGCGGCTTGTTTCCTTCTTTCTCTTTCTTTGCGTTGCGCACCAGCGAGCGAAGCTGCTGACGGTCAGCGTCAGGCCACAGGTTCAGCACTTCTGCCACAGCATCATCCCCCTCCACGATCAGGCGATCGCGCAGTTGCTCCAGTTTATGGAACAGCACCACCTGCTGGTTGTGGCGGTTTTTCAGCTTATCCAGCGCCTGGCGAATGGGATCGACATCACGGCTGCGCAGCATTTTACCAATCAGCTGCAGCTGGCGGCGGCGACCTTCCATCTTGATACGCTGGGCCAGCTCAATAGCGGCACGCAGATCCGCATCCAGCGGGATCTTATCCAGCGCGTTTTTCCCCAGATCGACCAGTTCCGCACCCAGGCGTTTTAACTCCTCGGCATCGCGTTTAATTTCACTTTTACTGACCCAGATAATTTCATCGTCTTCGTCTTCGATGTCATCAGCGGGAACGTCGTCGAGCCAGTCTTCGGGCTGCTTTGTCATTTCAGGCTCCTTAAAAAAAGAGGCTAATGTTACCAGTTAAGATGCGCACTGAAAAACGGTTCTCTGTTAGACTTCAGAGAAACTCTCTCTACATTATGGCATTTGCAATGAAAGTAATCTCACAAGTTGAAGCGCAACGTAAGATTCTGGAAGAAGCAGTCTCGACAGCGCTGGAGTTAGCCTCAGGCAAATCGGACGGTGCAGAAGTCGCCGTAAGTAAAACCACCGGCATTAGCGTCAGCACCCGCTATGGTGAAGTGGAGAACGTCGAATTCAATAGCGATGGGGCGCTGGGGATCACGGTTTATCATCAGAACCGTAAAGGCAGCGCGTCGTCCACGGATTTAAGCCCGCAGGCGATTGCCCGTACCGTACAGGCGGCGCTGGACATTGCGCGTTACACCTCGGAAGATCCGTGTGCGGGCGTGGCGGATAAAGAGCTTCTGGCCTTTGACGCGCCGGATCTGGATCTGTTCCATCCGGCAGACGTTTCTCCGGATCACGCTATCGAACTGGCCGCCCGCGCCGAACAGGCCTCTTTGCAGGCGGACAAGCGCATCACCAATACCGAGGGCGGCAGCTTTAACAGCCATTACGGCATTAAAGTATTTGGCAACAGCCACGGCATGTTGCAGGGCTATTGCTCCACCCGCCATTCACTCTCCAGCTGCGTGATTGCCGAAGAAAACGGCGACATGGAGCGTGATTATGCCTACACCATTGGTCGTGCGATGAGCGATCTGCAAACGCCGGAATGGGTAGGCGCAGACTGTGCTCGCCGCACCTTATCCCGCCTTTCTCCGCGTAAGCTTTCGACAATGAAAGCCCCGGTTATTTTTGCCAGTGAAGTGGCGACCGGTCTGTTTGGCCACCTGGTCGGCGCAATTGCGGGCGGGGCGGTGTATCGTAAATCGACCTTCCTGCTCGACTCGCTGGGTAAGCAGATCCTCCCTGAGTGGCTGACCATTGAAGAGCATCCGCACCTGCTGAAAGGGCTGGCCTCTTCGCCGTTTGACAGCGAAGGCGTGCGCACGGAACGTCGCGATATTATCAAAGACGGCGTGCTGACCCAGTGGCTGTTAACCAACTATTCTGCGCGCAAACTGGGGATGAAGAGTACGGGTCATGCGGGCGGTATTCATAACTGGCGTATCGCGGGACAGGGACTGAGCTTTGAGCAGATGCTTAAAGAGATGGGCACCGGTCTGGTGGTGACCGAGCTGATGGGACAAGGCGTCAGCGCGATCACCGGCGACTATTCCCGCGGCGCGGCGGGGTTCTGGGTGGAGAACGGCGAGATCCAGTATCCGGTGAGCGAAATCACTATTGCCGGAAACCTGAAAGAGATGTGGCGCAATATTGTCGCCGTCGGTAACGATATTGAAACGCGGAGCAATATACAGTGTGGTTCGGTCCTGTTGCCGGAGATGAAAATCGCCGGGCAGTAATACCCGCTATACTTCGAACGGCATGACAAAAACGGCTTTGTGGATTATTCAGGGTATTAAGAGCCCGGCCATCAGGCTATTTTGCTTGCCATTTTGAACCTGGGCAGTGCTCAAACTGCCTGCGCCGGTGATGCCTGATGGCCTGGCTCTGAGTTTATTGTTAATAATAAAAAAGGAAGTGAGCAATGCGTAAACACCTGTTAGCGATCGTCGCAGCTTCAACGCTGGTTTTTGGATCTTCTGCGTTTGCTGCCGATCTTGAAGACAATATGAACACGCTTAACGACAACCTGAAGGTGGTCGAGAAGGCGGATAACGCAACGCAAGTGAAAGACGCGTTAACTAAGATGCGTGCCGCTGCGCTGGATGCGCAAAAAGCGACGCCGCCGAAGCTGGAAGGTAAGTCGCCTGATAGCCCGGAAATGAAAGACTTCCGCCACGGTTTTGATCTCCTGGTCGGGCAGATCGACGGCGCGCTGAAGCTGGCGAACGAAGGTAAAGTCAAAGAAGCGCAGGCTGCGGCGGAGGATTTTAAAACCACCCGCAACGCGTACCACAAGAAGTATCGTTAATCTTTAAGCTCACCTGATGCGTCAGGTGAGCGCTTGCCCGTTATTCCCGAGCGCATCATCGCCAGCGCGTGGTCGACAATGGTTTGACTATCAATATGTTGTAATCGTATGTCTGTCCGGGTACGCGAAAACGGCACTAATACCAGGCTTATCAACGAGGTGAACAGCAGTTCTGGCGAGAGCGCGGGGTTTATTTTGCCTTCCCGCTGCCAGCGGCGCACGCTCTCCAGCATCTGGTGGTGCTTCTCATCACCAAAACGTTTGCGCATATGCTGATGTAACACCGGCATCTCACCGATGATCTCCTGCATCCACAGCGGCGCAAACCATGTATTTTTTTCCGCGATCTTCGCCAGCGCCTCAACCAGCTGCCTGAGCGCGGCGACGGGCTCCTCTGGATGGGCAACAAAAATCTGACTGATATCATTACGCAACGGCATAAAGCGCTCCTCCATCAGCTGTTCTACCAGCGTCTCTCGTGAGCTGAAGTAGTAATGCAGCATGGCTGGCGTCACACCGGCCTCTTTGGCGATAGCATTCAGCGAGACAGGGGCGAACCCGTGGCGTGCAAACAGCGCCAGCGCAATATCCATCAACTGTTCACGGTTAGCTGTTCCTGATTTTTTGCCCCGTGGGCGTCCAGGGCGGCGAGGGGTTTCGTTGTCTTTTTGTGCTGACATCTCTGAGCGATCTCTTGACCGAATTCATCATTTCCCTAAATATTAATTATGCAGTTAATTAATTTCAAGTGAGTGATGTTATGAAATCTGATGTTGCGCCTCAGTCAGTGCCATCGATTCGCCTGCTGTTCAGCGCATTGTTACTGGTGATGCTGCTGTCGGCACTGGATCAGACCATTGTTTCTACCGCGCTGCCAACCATTGTGGGTGAACTGGGTGGGCTGGATAAGCTCTCCTGGGGGGTGACCGCCTATATTCTCAGTTCGACTATCGTGGTGCCGCTGTACGGTAAATTTGGGGACCTGTTTGGCCGCAAGGTTGTCCTGCAGGTGGCGATCGTGCTGTTTCTCGTCGGTTCCGCGTTGTGTGGCGTCGCGCAGAATATGACGCAGCTTGTGCTGATGCGCGCTCTGCAAGGGCTGGGCGGTGGGGGTCTGATGGTCATCAGCATGGCGGCGGTCGCGGATGTCATTCCGCCCGCTAACCGTGGACGTTATCAAGGATTGTTCGGCGGGGTTTTTGGTCTTGCGACAGTTATTGGGCCGCTGACCGGGGGTTTCCTGGTTCAGCATGCTTCATGGCGCTGGATTTTCTACATCAATCTGCCGCTGGGCCTGTTTGCGCTGCTGGTCATTGGCGCGGTGTTTCACAGCAGTAATAAGCGCAGCCTGCATCAGATCGACTGGCTGGGGGCGTTTTATCTCAGTATGGCGTTGCTGTGTATTATCCTTTTTACCACCGAGGGCGGCAGCGTTCGCGCCTGGAGCGACCCGCAGTTGTGGTGCATTCTGGCTTTTGGCCTGGTCGGGGTTGCCGGGTTTATCTATGAGGAGCGGCTGGCCTTTGAGCCGATCATTCCGCTGTCGTTATTCCGTAACCGCAGCTTCCTGTTGTGCAGCCTGATTGGTTTTGTCATCGGCATGTCGTTATTTGGCTCAGTCACCTTTCTGCCTCTTTATTTGCAGGTCGTGAAAGGGGCGACACCAACGGAGGCGGGGCTGCAATTGATTCCGCTGATGGGCGGCCTGCTGCTGACCTCTGTCATTAGCGGACGCATAATCAGCCACACGGGTAAGTACCGGATATTCCCGATTCTCGGTACCTTGCTGGGCGTGACGGGAATGATATTGTTGACCCGGATTACCATCCACTCGCCTGTGTGGCAGCTGTATCTGTTTACCGGCGTGCTGGGAATGGGGCTGGGGCTTGTCATGCAGGTTCTGGTGTTGGCGGTACAAAATGCCATGCCTGCACAAATGTATGGGGTGGCAACGTCCGGCGTGACGCTCTTTCGTTCCATTGGCGGCTGCATTGGCGTGGCGCTGTTCGGCGCCGTGTTTAGCCATGTGCTGCAAAATAATTTACTCCGTCTGCTGCCGGAAGGGACCGGGCTACCGCCGGGGATGAATCCGGTTGCCGTACAGCATCTCCCTGCGGAGATTCGTACCGATTACCTCGATGCCTTTGGCGCCGCCATTCATGCGGCGTTTTTGATGGCGGCCTGCATTATGGCGGTGGCGTTTGTTCTCTCCTGGCTGCTTAAGGAGGCACCGTTGAAAACGGCAACACGCTAACGTGTCGTCTCCAGGCCTGATGATCGCTATCAGGCCTTTCTGCGTTTATCATCAGTAAACCCTATCCCGGTCACATTTCTTCATATTCATTGACTGCGGAAATATGCGTTTTCCACCCCCTTTTTCCGCTTCACTTCGCGACAGACATCACGTTTTTCCAGCGATTCATCGTGAATGCCGCCTTTTTTGTGGAACAGATCACTATCGCCACTCGCCTTTCCACTTTGAAGTGGAAAACAACTCGCTACAAACTTTTAACCCCCGCCGTTAGTTTAGCTTCAGAGCCATTAACGGGGTATGACGAGTGAATAACGGAGCAGTAATGAACGACATGGGGGAACAGGTGACGCAGGTTGGTGAACTGGCCGATCGCATGCTGGCGCAGGTATATGCCTTACTTCGCGAACATCACATCATTCCCAACGCCGTACAGGAACAAATGCTGACGTCTCATGTTCGCGCCATGGCGCACCGGTCAGTGACCGGCGAGCCTTTGCCGGAAGTGGAAGCCAGCTTATTTGATGAAATTTCAGCCGAATCAATGGCGCTTGCCCGCGACGTGGTCGCAGCGTTTGGCAACCTTCCAGAGGAAGAAGCCTGGCTGCTGTCAGTCCATTTCGAAGTCGCGAAAGACAATCTTTAAGGAGCAAAAAATGGAACAGATTACAGTTGTGATTGGCGATCGTCTGGGTAAAGGCCAGAAAGTGGCGGCAGGCGTCGAGAAAGCGGGCGGTCGCGCGGTGGTGGTACCAGGCGTGGCGGCAGATATGAAACTTGGCGACGTGATGAAAGCAGAAAATGCCACCTTTGGTATTTCGTTCTGCGGCAGCGGCGGTGCGGGGGCCATCACTGCGCAAAACAAGTATGGCTATAAAGCCAAATACGGTATGCGTTCTGTCGATGAGGGCGTCACCGCCATCAATGAAGGCTGCAACGTGCTGGGATTCGGCTTTATGGATAAAGAAGAGCTGGGCGAGCGTCTGGTTCAGGCGTGGCAAAAGAAATACGGCGCGTAGGTATGAAAGAGCAATTCACCACCACGGTGAGAGTCACCGGTAAAGGCGAAGCGAAAACGCGCGCCTTTGCCGACGCCCTGAACCACGTTCAGGCAGCGGTGATGAAGGCATCGCCGCATATCTTACTGCGTATTGAGCCACAGGATGTGCAGGTTGTTCAGGCGCGTGAAACGGTGCGTAAAGAGGCCTTTTTATTCTTCTTTTTGCGCCGGGAAAGACACACTTACAGCGTGGAGCTGGATGTGACCGTCAACGTGACCGCCATCAATCTGGACAAGGTGGAATTTGTCGCGCAACGCTGATTCTTTTTAAGAAGGCATAACTATGTTCCTGATAATTTTAATAAAATCGCTCATTATCGGCGCCCTGGTTGGCGTCGGGGTGGGGGCCGGAGCTGCACGCATGTTTCATGCGCCTACCACTCAGGGGATGGGCGCGTTTCGTACGTTGGGGGAACTGAACTCCTGTGAAGGGGATCCGGCTTCCCACTTCTCCTTTGGTCTGGGCTTCTTCTTCAACGCCTGGGCCTCATCCGTTGCGGCAGGCTCCTTCACCCAGGACGTTGATCACCGCATCATCCCTAACTGGGGCGCAGCCGCGCTGATGATAAAAAACCGCAACGTCGGTGAGACGCTGCACGATCCTAAACGCATGGCGATTTCCTGCGGCATCATCGGCATGATCGTCGTGACCTTCCTTAACCTTACTGCCTCTTCAGTACCGGAAGCGCTTCAGGTGACCGCCGTTAAGGTGCTGGTACCGGCAGCAAACCTGCTGGTTAACACCGTGATGCCGGTGATTTTCTGGCTGGCAGCCATCGACGCCGGTAAGAAATCGGGCTTCTGGGCGACCGTATTCGGCGGCGCGGCGCAGCTGATTATGGGCAACGCCGTACCTGGCCTGGTGCTGGGCATCCTGATCGGGAAAGGTGTGGAAGAGAGCGGCTGGAACCACGTCACTAAAGTGATGATGGTCGCGATTGTTCTGCTGTTTGTCCTGAGCGGATTCTTCCGTGGTTTCGATATGAAGATGATTGAGTCCTTCAACATGACCGTGCCGAACTGGCTGGAACTTATCCACAACTCACTGAGCGGCAAATAACGGAGGCCATAATGGAACAGAATAAAGGTTTTTGGTTTGCTGACTGGTCGTTCCCGATCTTTGTTGGTCTGCTTTCATCCGGCGTGTTTGCCGGGACGCACATGTACTACCTCTACGGTATTGGCGCGTTTAACGAAGTTGCCTTCGTGGCGATGCTGAAAGCGGGGATTGATACCGGTGCTTATGGTGCGGTAGCGGCGTTTGGCGCAAGCTTCCTGTTTGCCCGCATTATCGAAGGGTCGCTGGTGGGGATTCTGGACATCGGCGGGGCGATTCAGACCGGCGTGGGCCTGGGGGTTCCGGCGCTGCTGTTGGGCGCGGGCATTATGTTCCCGGTGACCAACTTTATCGCTTCTCTGGCCACCGGTCTGGTGATTGGTCTGGCGATTGGTTACATCATCATTCTGGCGCGTAAGTTCACGATTAACCAGAGCGATTCCACCTACGGGGCGGACGTGATGATGGGGGCCGGTAACGCCTCTGGCCGTTTCCTGGGTCCGCTTATCATCCTCAGCGCGATGACCGCATCCATTCCTATTGGCGTGGGTTCCCTGGCTGGCGCACTGCTGTTTTACATCTGGCAGAAGCCGATCACCGGCGGCGCGATCCTCGGCGCAATGATTCTGGGTTCAATCTTCCCGATTGCTATTAGCTAATTGCCTGATGGCGCGCAGCGTTAAGACCTGCACGTTGCTGTGATTGTGCAGGTCGGATAAGGCGCTTACGCCGCCATCCGACAAGAGGTTCCTCCATTTTTCAGGAGAGAGATATGTTTGATTTACTCCTGCGCCATGCGCGACTGGTCGACGATACGGTCTGTGATATCGCGTTAAAGGACGGCAAAATTGCCCTGCTGGGCGATATCCAACAACCGGCAGTGAAAACCGTTGATCTGCGTGGCGAATGTTACGTGAGCGCCGGCTGGATTGATTCTCACGTTCATTGCTACCCGAAATCCCCGATTTATTACGATGAGCCGGACAGCGTTGGGATTGCGACCGGGGTAACCACCGTCGTCGATGCGGGCAGTACCGGCGCAGACGATATTGATGATTTTTATTCCCTGACCCGCGAGGCCGCCACCGAAGTCTATGCGCTGTTGAATATCTCCCGCGTTGGGCTTATCGCCCAGAATGAGCTGGCCAACATGGCCCATATCGATGCTGATGCGGTGAAGCAGGCGGTGAAGCGTCACCCTGATTTTATCGTCGGCCTGAA
This sequence comes from Citrobacter amalonaticus, assembly GCF_002918555.1. GTDB lineage: Bacteria > Pseudomonadota > Gammaproteobacteria > Enterobacterales > Enterobacteriaceae > Citrobacter_C > Citrobacter_C amalonaticus_A. The sequence goes on along the minus strand of NZ_PQMB01000003.1, from coordinate 769,839 downwards.
GGCGCGGATGAGCAGCAGCGTGGTCGGTGAGAACGGTATTACGCCGCTTGACCGCGCCAAAGCGATGCAGAAAGAGAACGGCGACCTGCCGCTGATGGTGCACATTGGTAACAACCCGCCGGATCTGGATGAAATTGCCGAACGACTGACGGCGGGCGATATCATCACCCACTGCTACAACGGCAAACCTAACCGAATTCTGACGCCGGAAGGTGAACTGCGGGCTTCGGTGAGCCGGGCGCTTCAGCGCGGCGTGCGTCTGGACGTCGGTCACGGCACTGCCAGCCTGAGCTTTGCGGTGGCGAAGCGCGCCATCAGCTTAGGGATTTTGCCGCATACCATCAGCTCCGATATTTACTGCCGTAACCGCATCAGCGGCCCGGTCAAAACGCTGGCTAACGTGATGTCGAAATTCCTCGCCATCGGTATGTCGCTGCCGCAGGTCATTGAGTGCGTGACGGCCAACGCCGCCGACGGCCTGAATCTGAAAACCAAAGGTCGCCTCCAGCCGGGCCTGGATGCCGATCTGACCCTCTTTACGCTTAAGCGCCAGCCAACCGTGCTGGTGGACGCAGAAAACGACAGCTTACAGGCTGAGAAACTGCTGGTGCCGCTTGCCGCGATACGTGCGGGCAAGGGCTATATGACCGAACAAGGGAGCGCGGAACATGCCTTCGATTTTTGAGAAATACAATTTAAAACAGGTGATTAACACCTCCGGCCGTATGACGGCGCTCGGCGTCTCCACGCCGCGTCCGGAAGTGGTAGACGCGGCGATGGCCGGAATGAATCAGTATTTCGAGATGAAAGATCTGGTCAATAAAACCGGAGAGTACATCGCAAAATTGCTGGATGTGGAAGGGGCGACAGTGGTTGCCTGCGCATCCGCCGGGATTGCTCAGTCGGTAGCGGCGGTGCTGGTTCAGGACAGCGACTGGCTGCTGGAGAATCTGCATGTTACGCCGATAGAAAACAACGAAATTGTTCTGCCGAAAGGTCACAACGTCAACTTTGGCGCCCCGGTTGGCACCATGGTGGCGCTGGGCGGCGGCAAGCTGGTGGAAGCGGGCTATGCCAACGAATGCTCTGCTGCCCAACTGGCGGCGGCGATTACTCCGCGCACGGCGGCGATTCTGTATATCAAGTCTCACCACTGCGTGCAAAAAAGTATGCTCAGCGTGGAGCAGGCGGTCGTGGTTGCGCGTAAACACAATCTGCCGCTGATTGTGGATGCGGCAGCGGAAGAAGATTTGCAGTGCTACTACCGTTCTGGTGCGGATCTGGTGATTTACAGCGGTGCGAAAGCGATTGAAGGACCGACCAGCGGGCTGGTGATTGGTAAAACGCAGTATGTCGAATGGGTAAAACGCCAGTCGGCAGGGATTGGCCGGGCGATGAAGGTTGGCAAAGAGGGCATTCTCGGCCTGACCTGCGCCATTGAACTCTACCTGAGCGCACAGAAAGAGAGCGGTGCGGAGATGGTGGAAAAAATGACGCCGTTTATCGAGACGCTGAACACCCTGAATGGCGTGAGTGCGCGCGTGGTGTGGGATAGCGCCGGTCGCGATATCGCACGTGCGGAAATCAAGTTTGACGAAGCGGTAACCGGTATTGCAACGGGCGAGCTGGTTGACGCACTCAGGCAGGGCGAGTACGCGATTTACTTCCGTGGTTATAAAGCCAACGAAGGAATTATTGAGGCCGATGTGCGCAGCGTGGACCGCGCGCAGCTGGAAATTGTGGCACGCCGTATTGGTGATGTGATTAATCAGGAGAAAAAAGCATGAAACTGACCCCTAACTTTTACCGCGATCGCGTCTGTCTGAACGTGCTGGCAGGCTCGAAGGAGAACGCCTGTGAAATTTACGCGGCGGCGGAAGGTCATGTGCTGGTCGGCGTGCTCTCCAAAAATTATCCGGATGTCGAAAGCGCGGTGGCGGATATGCGCGAATACGCAGCGCTGATTGATAACGCACTGTCTGTTGGTCTGGGCGCAGGCGATCCGAATCAGTCCGCGATGGTGAGTGAAATCTCCCGTCAGGTACAGCCGCAGCACGTTAATCAGGTGTTTACCGGCGTGGCGACCAGCCGCGCGCTGTTGGGGCAGAATGAGACGGTGGTGAACGGCCTGGTATCCCCGACCGGCACGCCGGGTAGGGTGAAGATCTCAACTGGTCCGCTGAGCAGCCGCGCGCCGGACGGCATCGTGCCGCTGGAGACGGCGATTGCCTTGCTGAAGGACATGGGCGGCAGCTCGATTAAATACTTCCCGATGGGCGGCCTGAAATGCCGTGACGAATACAAAGCGGTGGCGGAAGCCTGCGCCCGCCATGACTTCTGGCTGGAGCCGACAGGCGGTATCGATCTGGAAAACTTTGCCGAGATTCTACAAATCGCTCTTGATGCCGGCGTGAGCAAAATCATTCCTCACATTTATAGTTCGATTATTGATAAGGTGAGTGGGAACACCCGTCCGGACGATGTGCGCCAGCTGCTTGCGCTGACCCGGGCGTGCACAGGCTAACTGATAATGCGAGGAGACTGACGTGCGATTCCCCAACCAACGTTTAGCGCAACTGTTTGATATGCTGCAAAACGAGACGCTGCCGCAGGATGAACTGGCGCAGCGGTTGTCGGTTTCCACACGTACCGTCCGTGCGGATATCACCGCGCTCAATGCGCTCCTGGCTCAGTATGGCGCGCAGTTTGTCCTGAGCCGGGGCAACGGTTATCAGCTCAGAATCGATGACCCGGCAAGCTTTAAAACCCTGCAAACGCAGCAGCCTGGTACGCTGCTGCGCATTCCGCGTACCAGTCAGGAGCGGGTACACTATCTGATGGTTCGTTTCCTGACGTCCGCATTTTCCATCAAACTTGAAGATTTGGCTGATGAATGGTTTGTCAGCCGGGCAACCCTGCAAAATGACATGGCGGAGGTGCGTGAATGGCTGCAACGCTATCATCTGACGCTGGAAACGCGTCCGCGCCATGGCATGAAACTGTTTGGCAGCGAGATGGCGATCCGCGCCTGCCTGACCGATCTTCTGTGGACGCTGGCGCAACAGGATCCGGCGAATCCTCTGGTGACGGAAGAGGCGCTCAATGCGGGCGTGCCGGAGCAGCTACAGTCCGTTTTGCAGGATATTTTTAGCCATTTTCATATTCGCCTGACCGACGAGGGCGAGCTGTTTTTACGTTTGTACTGCGCGGTGGCGGTACGGCGTATCAGCGAAGGGTACCCGCTCTCTGACTTTGTGACCGAAGAGGTTGAAGAGAATGTCTGTCTTGCGGCGCGAGAAATTGCGGGCGTGTTGCACCGCCTGGCCGATAAGCCGCTCGCAATATCGGAAGAGAACTGGCTGAAGGTGCATATCGCTGCCCGTCAGGTGCAGGAGATTGCGCCGAGCGCCATCAATGCTGACAACGAAGAAGCCCTGGTCAATTACATCCTCAGCTTTATCAATACCCAGTACAACTATAACCTGTTGAATGACAAGCAGTTACATGCCGATCTGCTCACCCATATCAAAACCATGATAACGCGTGTGCGCTACCAGATTATGCTGCCCAACCCCCTGCTGGAAAACATCAAACAGCATTACCCGATGGCCTGGGATATGACCCTGGCGGCGGTATCCAGTTGGGGAAAATATACGCCGTACACTATCAGCGAAAATGAGATTGGTTTTCTGGTGCTGCATATTGGTGTTGGCCTGGAACGTAGTTACAACATAGGTTACCAGCGGCAGCCAAAAGTGCTGCTGGTATGCGATGCCGGAAATGCGATGGTGCGAATGATCGAAGCGGTACTGGCGCGAAAATATCCGCAGATTGAGATCGGGCGTACCCTGACGCTGCGCGACTACGAGCAACGGGAGAGCATCGGCGAAGACTTTGTTATCTCTACCGCCCGCATCACTGAGAAGGACAAGCCGGTGGTGATGATCGCGCCATTCCCCACCGATTATCAACTGGAGCAGATTGGCAAGCTGGTGCTGGTGGACAGAACCCGGCCGTGGATGCTGAACAAATACTTCGACGCCGCTCATTTCCGCATTATTGATGGTGAGATGGAAAGGCAGACGCTGTTCAAAACGCTGTGCGATCAGCTACAGAGCGAAGGGTTTGTCGATGCAGAGTTTCTCGACTCGGTGGTGGAACGTGAAGCCATTGTCAGCACCATGCTTGGCGACAGTATTGCGCTGCCGCACGCCCTGGGACTGCTGGCGAAGAAAACGGTGGTCTATACCGTACTTGCTCCCCAGGGAATCGCCTGGGGCGATGAAACGGCACATGTCATCTTTTTGCTCGCCATCAGTAAAAGCGAATACGAAGAGGCAATGGCAATCTACGATATTTTCGTCACCTTCCTGCGCGAGCGCGCCATGACGCGTCTGTGCGCCAGCCAGAACTTTGCCGAGTTTAAAGCGGTAGCGATGGAGTGCGTGAGCCGTTTTTGAGAGGCGTTTTCCAGAAATGAAAGTAATGCCGCTGTAATGCATTACACGTCTTTTTTCGCTGGAGGCATAATGGCCACGCTTAACGTCCGTCTGGTTTATCAGGTGAAAGATGAAAGGGTAATAGTGCTGGTGGTTGCAATTGGCAATCGAGAGAAATCAACTGCCTACCATGAGGCAGACAAACATCTCTGATGAACCGCGTTACCGCAAGTGATGTACAACCTGATTACTGCTGCCGCGCCAGATCAGTGCCGGGTCTTTCAGATCCTGCACATATTTACCGTCAACCAGCACGTTGATGAGATCCACCACCTGCATTTGGGCTGGGTTGAGTTCAGCAATTTTGTAACCGGTCCACACCCAGATATCTTTATCCGGACACTCTTTGCGAATTCGCTGCACCAGCTTCAGGATATCCGGCACGTTTTGCGGATGGAGCGGATCGCCGCCGGAGAGCGAAATCCCCTGACGATGGATCCGCGTATCGTTCAGATCGGCAATGATCCGATCTTCCATCTCTCTGGTGAACGGCTGCCCCGAATTCAGTCGCCAGGTGCTTTTGTTATAGCATCCGGGGCATTCATGCACGCATCCTGAAACAAACAGGGTACAGCGAGTGCCGGGACCATTAACGATGTCGACAGGGTAATACTGATGGTAATTCATTTTCGCTTCTCATCCGTTTATCAATTCGCGCCATAGCTGCGTTCGGGCGCCCGAGTCACTTACTTATGTAAGCTCCCCGGGGCTTACTCATTTGCTGCCTTGCTATGACGTGAATTGCGTTGCGGAAATAATGGCCCGAAAAGCGTCGCATCGCCGGGCAATAAAATCGTCTATGCTCTAAATAATTCGAGTTGCAGGAAGGCGGCGACGCAGTGAGTCCCCAGGAGCGTACACGAGTACGTGACTGGGGTGAGCGAGGAAAGCCAACGCATCTGCAACTTGAAGTATGACGAGTATAAATTAACCGATCTGCCCGTTCCCTAAATGCTTAACGCGGCGCTTCACTTCTTCCTGTTTACCGGCGTTAAACGGACGTGCGTCCGGGCTGCCTAAATAACCGCACACGCGGCGGGTTACCGATACGCGCGCGGCGTCGTGATTACCGCATTTCGGGCAGGTGAAGCCTTTGCTGGTACACTCGAACTCGCCGGTAAAGCCGCACTCGTAGCACTCGTCGATCGGCGTGTTGGTTCCATAGTACGGCACGTGCTGATAGCTGTAATCCCAGACATCTTCCAGCGCTTTCAGGTTGTGCTGAATGTTCGGGTATTCGCCGTAGCAAATGAAGCCCCCGCTCGCCAGCGGCGGGTACGGCGCTTCAAAATCGATTTTGTCGTACGGATTCACCTTCTTCTCCACGTCAAGGTGGAAGCTGTTGGTGTAGTAGCCTTTATCGGTGACGCCCGGCACGACGCCGAATTCGGCGGTATCCAGACGGCAGAAGCGATCGCACAGGTTCTCGCTTGGCGTACTGTACAGGCTGAAGCCGTAGCCCGTTTCCTCTTTCCACTGCTCGACCGCCTGACGCAGACGCTCAACAATTGCGATACCTTTTGCACGCAGCGCTTCGCTGTCGTACAGGTGTGCGTCGCCAAACAGCGCATTGATAGTTTCGTGGATACCGATGTAGCCCAGCGAAATCGACGCACGCCCGTTTTTGAAGATTTCCGCCACATCGTCGTCAGCGTTCAGACGCACGCCGCAGGCGCCTTCCATATAAAGGATCGGTGCAACGCGAGCTTTAACGCCTTCCAGACGAGCGATACGCGTCATCAGCGCTTTACGCGCCAGTACCAGGCGATCGTCCAGCAGCTTCCAGAATGCGGCTTCATCGCCACCGGCTTCCAGCGCGATGCGCGGCAGGTTGAGGCTGATCACACCCAGGTTGTTACGTCCGTCGTGAACCTGCTCGCCGTTCTCATTCTCCCAGACGCCGAGGAAGCTGCGGCAGCCCATCGGGGTTTTGAAGGAGCCGGTCACTTTCACCACCTGATCGTAGTTCAGAATGTCCGGATACATGCGCTTGCTTGCGCACTCCAGCGCCAGCTGTTTGATGTCGTAGTTCGGATCGCCAAACTTATGGTTCAGACCGTCGCGAATCGCGAAGACCAGTTTCGGGAACACGGCGGTTTTGCGATTTTTGCCCAGGCCCGCGATACGGTTACGCAGAATGGACTGCTGAATCAGGCGCGATTCCCAGCTGGTGCCAAGGCCGAAACCAAAGGTAACAAATGGCGTCTGACCGTTGGCGGTGTGCAGCGTGTTAACTTCGTATTCCAAAGACTGAAAGGCGTCGTAGCACTCTTTTTCCGTACGGGAATGCGCGTAACCCTCGGCATCCGGGATCTGCCACTCTTCTGCTGTTTTGCGATGTTTGGTAAAGCTTGCCGTCACAAACGGCGCCAGCACTTCATCAATACGGTTAATGGTGGTGCCGCCATAAATATGGCTGGCGACCTGCGCGATAATTTGCGCGGTAACGGCAGTGGCGGTAGAGATAGATTTCGGCGGTTCGATCTCCGCGTTACCCATCTTAAAGCCCTGCGTCAGCATGCCTTTCAGGTCGATCAGCATACAGTTGAACATCGGGAAGAACGGAGAATAATCGAGGTCGTGATAGTGGATATCGCCACGTTCGTGTGCCTGTACCACATCACGCGGCAGCAGATGCTGGCGAGCGTAATGTTTGGCGACGATACCTGCCAGCAGATCGCGCTGGGTTGGGATCACCTTACTGTCTTTGTTGGCGTTTTCATTCAGGAGTGCGGAGTTGGTTTGTTCTACCAGACCACGGATTTCCTGGTTCAGACGACCACGCTTCTCTCGCTGAATGTCACGATCGTGACGATATTCGATGTATGCGCGGGCAAGCTGCTTATATGGCCCTGACATCAGCTGGTTTTCAACCGCAGTCTGAATCACATTGATATCGACCTGACTGCATTCATTCATCTGGCTGCTAACGACTTCTGCGACGGTGGCGCAGTAATCTGCGTCATCGACTCCCGCTGCTTTAGCTGCACGCAGAATGGCTTCTTTAATGCGCTCTGATTTAAACGGCACTTTACAGCCATCACGTTTCATCACATGCGGTGTCATGATCACTCCATATTTATAAGAACAGGTTATCCACAGAGATTGGGGAGGCGCGCATTGTTTTATTCATCTACCTTGCCAATGACTTCCCGCAATCCAGACCCACTTATCCACAATTTTTCCGTTTAACTGGACATTGTAGTTGAAGCAATTGTAGACGATAAATACAACATATTGGGTCGGAGTGCATTTTAAGTTCTATATGTAGTGATTTGCATCAAGGATGTTTGCGATTTTATTGACGTAGCGCAAAGTAAAACCTGGAGTGTACAGATGGCGGGCATTATAGCCATTGTAAATTGTTCTTAGAAAATTCCGATTAATTATTCAACAAAAACAGTAGGGTAAAGCCGGGCAACGCTTTCGTTGCCCGACTGTGGCTGAATCAGCAGAATTGAGAGATTAAACAGCAGGTTTTTGCAGCCACCAGATGGCTTCGAAAGGCCTTAACGTCATCGCGGCGGGAACCTGAGCGACCTCATCGTAGTTGTTCATTATCACCTGCCAGCGTCCGGGGAGCGGCTTTGGCTGCCAGGACTGGAAGTCACGACTCAGGTTGGCAATCACCAGCAGGGTTTGCCCCTGCCATTCGCGGCGATAGCACCACAAATGTGGGCTGTCCGGCAACAGATCCTGATAATCCCCCCAGGTTAACACCGGCTCAGATTTGCGCAGGGCGATCAGCTTCTGATAGGCGTAAAACACCGACGAATGGTCCGCCAGCGCTGCCGCCACGTTAATGTCTGCGTAATTATCGCAAAGGTTGATCCACGGTTCGCCCTGGGTGAAGCCTGCGTGTTCGCTCTTGTCCCACTGCATTGGCGTGCGGCTGTTATCGCGAGACTTACTGGCGAGAATGGCAAGCAGTTCATCGGCGTTGCGTCCCTGGCTGCTCAACTCTGCGAACATGTTGTGGCTTTCCACGTCGCGGTAATCGGTGATCTGGCGGAAATGCGGGTTGGTCATACCAATCTCTTCCCCCTGAAAAATATAAGGGGTGCCCTGCATACCGTGCAGCACCATCGCCAGCATTTTTGCTGCCGGAACGCGAAATTCACCTTCGTCGCCAAAACGCGAAACAATGCGCGGCTGATCGTGGTTACACCAGAATAGCGCATTCCATGCGACATTGTGCATACCCTGTTGCCAGTGGCGGAAAAGCGTTTTCAACGCGACATAGTCGGGTTTTGCCTGCGTCCACTTTTCGCCATCAGGATAATCGACCTTCAGATGGTGAAAGTTGAAGGTCATCGAAAGCTCGCCGCCATCCAGGGCGGCATAGCGCTGGCAGTGCGCCAGGCTGGTGGATGACATCTCGCCAACCGTCATCAGCTGATGTGGAGTGAAAACATCGCGGTTCATCTCGTGCAAAAACTCATGCGCGCGCGGCCCGTCGGTATAAAAGCAACGTCCATCACCCTCGGGGTCATTCGGAAATGACCGATCTTTGGAGATCAGATTCACCACGTCCAGACGCAGACCGTCCACGCCGCGACTGGCCCAGAATTCGCAAACTTTTTTCAGCTCGGCGCGCACTTGCGGATTTTCCCAGTTCAGATCGGCCTGCTCCGGGGCGAAAAGATGCAGATAGTACTGTTCGCTTTCAGCGTGCCAGCGCCAGGCGTTACCGCCAAATTTTGAGCGCCAGTTGTTAGGCGGCGTTTCCGGCGTGCCGTCGCGCCAGATATAAAACTGACGGTACGGACTCTCTTTATTCAGCGCCTCGCGAAACCAGGCGTGCTGCGTTGAGGTGTGGTTGAACACCATATCCAGAATGATGCGGATACCGCGCGCTTTTGCTTCGGATACCAGCGCGTCAAAATCATCCAGCGTGCCATAGGCCGGGTCGATGGCGGTGTAGTTCGCCACGTCATAACCATTATCAACCTGCGGGGAAATATAGAACGGGGTCAGCCAGATGGCGTCCACTCCGAGCTTCTGCAAATAGTCGAGACGCTGTGTGACGCCGCGCAGATCGCCGGTTCCGCTGCCGGTCGTGTCCTGAAAACTCTTAGGGTAGATCTGATAAATAACGCCGTTTTGCCACCAGTGAGGAAGGGTGTTCATTATGGGTTCCTGCGTATGCAATGGGGCGCAACTGCGCCCCGAAGAAGACTAAACAATATGCAGCGTGCCCTGACGGTGCTTACGCTGCCAGACAATGGAGGTCAGTACGACAGGGATGACAATCGCGATAACCATCGCCATGCCATACACCTGCCAGTAGCTCGGCTGAATAGAAAGGATGCCCGGCAGCCCGCCGACGCCAATCCCGTTGGCCATGACGCCGTTCAGGCCGCACAGTAAACCGGCAAGGCCGGAACCGACCATCGCGCACAGCATCGGGAAGCGATATTTCAGGTTGATGCCGTACATCGCCGGTTCCGTTACGCCAAGATAGGCGGAGATTGCCGCCGGAACAGAAATTTCGCGCTCGTTTTGTTTGCGACTTGAGATAATGACGCCGACCACCGCGGAGGCCTGAGCGATATTCGACAGCGCAATGAGCGGCCATACCGGTGTGCCGCCCATGCTCTGGATCATCTGCATGTCGATGGCAAGCGTGGTCTGATGTACGCCGGTGATCACCAGCGGAGCATAGAGGAAACCGAACAGCGCCGCGCCAATCGGGGCAAAGCTTCCGGTCAGCAGGTGGCGCACGGCAAAGGCCACGCCATCGCCAATCAGACGACCAAAGGGACCGATAAAGGCGTGGGCAAGGAACACGGCGATAATCAGCGAGAACACCGGCACCACGACCAGATAGAGGTAATCGGGAACGATGCGTTTCAGGCGTGTTTCAATAAAACCGAGCGCCAGACCGGCCATCAGCGCCGGGATGACCTGTGCCTGATAACCCACCTTCGCGATGCTGAACATACCGAAGTCCCACACTTCCGGAAGCTGCTGACCCAGCAGATAAGCGTTCATCAGCTGTGGTGAAACCAGCGTCACGCCCAGCACAATGCCGAGGATTGGCGTACCGCCTACCTTCTTCACCGCAGACCAGCAGATCCCGACGGGCAAATAGAAGAAGATCGCTTCGCCGATCAGCCACAGGAAGTCATAGACGGTGTTCAGCGACGGATACATCTGCGCCAGCGTCTGACCATTACTCATTGGCAGATCGCCGATCACGTTGCGGAAGCCCAAAATCAAACCGCCGCTGATCAGCGCGGGTAATAGCGGGAAGAAGATCTCCGCAAAGTGGGAAATCAGCTGTTCATGCCACTTCATATTCTGCCGTGCGGCTCTTTTGGCCTGCTCTTTATCGGCGCTGGACTGTCCGGTGGTGGCCAGAAGCGCTTTATAGTAATCACCAACATCGGTGCCGATTACCACCTGGAACTGCCCGGCGTTGGTGAAGCACCCCTTGACCATTGGCAACTCTTCAATCTCTTTTGGTTTGGCGTTGGCTGGCTGGTTTAGCACAAAGCGAAGGCGAGTAATGCAGTGGCTCACCGTGGCGATGTTTTCGCGTCCGCCGACCAGTTCTATCAACCGGTCGATATCTGCTTGTTTTACTTTGCTCATCATAAAGCCCCGTGATATACCCGCCGCCTTTCAATCCGTACTGGCACCGTGTTACAGCCTGAAAGCCCTTGGGTATGGATGACATGTTTTGTTAGCGCAGAGAGTATATCTTCGACGAATATTAAAAAATGGGAACGTTCCCGAAACGCAGCGAAGATCACAAATTATCGTTCAGTAAACGATCAGGAGAGGGTTGAAGGAATCACGATCTGCCGGGGCTTGCTGCGCCCGTTAATCTGTTCGATCAGCTGGAAAGCCGCCTGACGACCGGCTTCGGCGTAGCCCGGATCAACGGTGACAATCTCAGGATGAAGAAATTTCATCAGCGGAGTGTTGCCGACGCTCGCCAGTTGCAGGGTGTTAATACGCTGCTCCTGCAGGTATTTGCAGGCCCCGAGTGCGAGGGTATCCGTGGCGCACAGCAGTGCGGTGGTTTCCGGGGCGATCACGCTGGCCACATGATCGTAACCTTGCTTCATGGCGAGGCCGGGCAGGGCCGCGACGGGATGCAGCTTATGGGTTTTACAAAAGGCCAGATAGGCCTCATGGCGACGTTTACCGGTGGTGACGTCGCTGTGGGGGACGCCGAGAAAGCTGATATTGCGATGGCCTTGATCGTACAGGCGCTGCATCAGCGTTTTAATCGCGCCGTCATCGTCATAGCAGACGGAAGCAAATCCGCTGGCATCTCGCGCCAGCAGAACCAGCGAATTCTGCCAGGGGATGAGCTCTTCTTCACGAAGACCGGTGAAACCGAACAGCACCACGCCGTCGATATTACGCCGTCTTAACATGCCAAGGTGCTCTTCCACCAGATCCGGTGAAAACTGGCTCTCCATCATGATGGGATCGTAACCCTGCTCATAGAGCACAGGCAGCATGGTCTGAACGGCAAGGTTTTCAGAAAGCGAGTCCAGACGGGTGACGATAATGGCGACCACTTTATCACTCTGACCACGCATCGCACGGGCAGAACGGGAAGGTGAAAAACCATGCTGATTCATTACCGCTTCCACGCGTTCTCGGGTACGTTCGCTCACGCCGCTTTCATTGTTGAGTACGCGGGAAACGGTTGATTTCCCCACGCCGCTTAAGCGGGCGATGTCTTTAATGGTCAGCCGATTTTGCATCCTGTTTTCCCACGGTAAGCATCAAATGATGTCAAAGAGAGTAACTTTATTCATCCAGAACGCAATGGGCAAAGTTTGGTTTATATACTCGTCATACTTCAGGGGGCGGATGTGTCGGCTCTGTTACCCGACCCATCCCTGCGGGGCCAGCGCAAACGCTGTTCAAAACGACTACGCCGTTTTGTCCCGCAGCCCGAATTTTTCAGAGTTTATGCTTCCTCTGTTAACTGACTTTTTAATGAATGTTCTTGTGTATACGTTAGGTTTAATAACACAGCGTTATTATACATTTTATCCTTCAGGCTGCCTCTGCGCTGGCTGCATGATTCGCCCCATCCCGCTTTGATGCAGCTTGAATGATTTTCTGTATATCTCGCCATAATAGCCACAAAATTTAGGGTTTTCCGGCTATTCTGCGCGACGTAAATCATTCACTTACCGGAGGCTCTATGGATCCCGATCCCACTCCTCTCCCCCGACGGAACCGCATCTTTTACCGGTAAGCCTGCTTAGTCTGTCTTACCGGTGATGTAAGACAGCGACGTTCTTAAGTCTCTGTCATGAAATTTTAATTACCCGCCAGGTAAGGTTGTTTCATGCCTGGATAAATATTCTGTGCCGACGTTTTCGGTACGGAGGAACTGTGTATGCTGAAAGATATCACCCGCCAACTGTTTGCCCGGCTGAACCGCCATTTACCTTATCGCCTTGTGCATCGCGATCCGCTGCCCGGCAGCCAGAGCATCGCCAGCAAGCCGATCCCACCTTCTATGAGCGAACAGTGCCTGAAAATGGCGCTGATGACCGAGGAACAGCTCTGGCAAACCTTTGACGCGCATCCGGAAGGGCTGGACGCCGCCGGGGTTGCAGCCGCGCGCGCGAAGCACGGCGAGAACAAGCTGCCAGCCCAGCAGCCGTCGCCGTGGTGGGTGCATCTGTGGAGTTGCTATCGTAATCCGTTCAACATCCTGCTCACCATCCTGGGCGCGATCTCCTATGCCACGGAAGATCTGTTTGCCGCAGGCGTCATTGCCCTTATGGTGGCGATCTCCACGCTGCTCAACTTTGTTCAGGAAGCGCGCTCCACCAAAGCGGCGGATGCGCTGAAGGCAATGGTCAGCAATACCGCCACGGTGCTACGCGTGGTAAACGAGAAGGGAGAAAACGACTGGGTTGAACTGCCGATCGACCAACTGGTACCGGGCGATATTATCAAGCTGGCGGCGGGGGATATGATCCCGGCGGATCTGCGCGTCATACAGGCGCGCGATCTGTTTGTTGCGCAGGCCTCCTTAACCGGTGAGTCGTTGCCGGTTGAGAAGGTGGCAACCACGCGTGACCCGCAGCAGAGCAATCCGCTGGAGTGCGACACGCTGTGCTTTATGGGGACTAACGTGGTGAGCGGCACGGCGCAGGCGATGGTTATTGCCACCGGGGCGAATACCTGGTTTGGGCAACTGGCTGGTCGCGTGAGCGAGCAGGAGAGCGAGCAGAATGCGTTTCAGAAAGGGATCAGCCGCGTCAGTATGCTGCTGATCCGCTTTATGCTGGTGATGGCGCCTGTGGTGCTGGTGATTAATGGCTATACCAAAGGCGACTGGTGGGAAGCCGCGCTGTTTGCTCTCTCCGTGGCGGTGGGCCTGACGCCGGAAATGCTGCCGATGATCGTCACCTCCACGCTGGCGCGCGGGGCGGTGAAGCTGTCAAAGCAAAAGGTTATCGTCAAACACCTCGACGCCATCCAGAACTTTGGCGCGATGGATATCCTCTGCACCGATAAGACCGGAACGCTGACTCAGGACAAAATTGTGCTGGAGAATCATACCGATATTTCCGGTAAGCCCAGTGAGCGCGTGCTGCATTCCGCCTGGCTGAACAGCCACTATCAGACCGGATTGAAAAACCTGCTGGATACGGCGGTACTGGAAGGTGTCGATGAAGCATCGGCCCGTCAACTCTCTACCCGCTGGCAGAAAATTGATGAAATCCCGTTTGATTTTGAGCGGCGTCGGATGTCCGTGGTGGTGGCAGAGGAGCGTAATGTCCATCAGCTGGTGTGCAAAGGGGCGTTGCAGGAGATCCTCAACGTTTGCACCCAGGTGCGCCATAACGGTGAGATTGTCCCGTTAGACGACAACATGCTGCGCCGGGTGAAACGGGTGACCGACACGCTGAACCGGCAGGGGCTGCGCGTGGTGGCGGTGGCGACCAAATATCTGCCTGCCCGCGAAGGGGATTACCAGCGTATTGATGAGTCTGATTTGATCCTCGAAGGCTACATTGCTTTCCTCGATCCGCCGAAAGAGACGACCGCCCCGGCCCTGAAGGCGCTGAAAGCCAGCGGGATTACCGTCAAAATTCTCACCGGCGACAGCGAGCTGGTGGCAGCGAAAGTCTGTTACGAGGTGGGGCTGGATGCGGGGGATGTGGTGGTTGGCAGCGATATCGAAGCGTTAAGCGATGATGATCTGGCCCGGCTTGCACAACGAACCACGCTGTTTGCCCGCCTGACCCCGATGCACAAAGAGCGCATCGTGACGCTGCTCAAGCGTGAAGGGCATGTGGTTGGCTTTATGGGAGATGGCATCAACGATGCGCCTGCGCTGCGGGCGGCGGATATCGGTATCTCTGTTGATGGAGCCGTCGATATCGCTCGTGAGGCGGCCGATATTATCCTGCTGGAAAAAAGCCTGATGGTGCTGGAAGAGGGGGTTATCGAGGGGCGTCGTACCTTCTCCAACATGCTGAAATACATCAAAATGACGGCCAGTTCTAACTTTGGTAATGTCTTCAGCGTGCTGGTGGCGAGCGCCTTTTTGCCCTTTCTGCCGATGCTGCCGCTGCACCTGTTGATTCAGAATCTGCTGTACGATGTATCCCAGGTGGCGATCCCGTTTGATAACGTCGATGACGAGCAGATCCAGAAACCGCAGCGCTGGAATCCGGCAGATCTGGGGCGTTTTATGATCTTCTTCGGACCGATCAGCTCGATTTTCGACATTCTGACCTTCTGCCTGATGTGGTGGGTATTCCACGCCAATACGCCGGAATCGCAAACGCTGTTCCAGTCGGGATGGTTTGTGGTGGGCCTACTGTCGCAAACGCTGATTGTCCATATGATCCGCACCCGTCGCGTGCCGTTTATTCAGAGCCGTGCCGCGTGGCCGCTGATGCTGATGACGCTGGTGGTGATGGTAGTGGGAATCGCGCTACCTTTTTCGCCGCTGGCAAGCTATTTGCAGCTGCAGGCGCTGCCGTTGAGCTACTTCCCGTGGTTGATTGCCATTCTTGCTGGCTACATGACATTAACGCAGCTGGTAAAAGGTTTTTATAGCCGTCGCTACGGCTGGCAATAAGCACAAAATATCGGCTGCGTTGGCCCCTTATTAAACCAACGCAGCCGTAACCTGACGCAGGAGGAATATTGGTATCGCCAGATGATTCGCGCCGCAGAAAATTTATGCGTATTATTATTTCTTTTAAATAATATTTGTTGCGATAAATGTGAATAATAAGTGAATATATTCATATGGAGTATTTATTTTTCATATTCATATAATAAAAATTATAATTTATAAGATATGCCTTGGTCTCTCCCCGCCATTCAGCCCGCTAAAATGGCGCGTATTAAAAAATTTACAGACAAATCCATGTTTGTAACATGTTGTATTTTATCCGTTTTTAATGGGTGTTTTGTTCTGTTTTTTATCCGCGCTCATAAAAAACAATGCGTTACGGTATGTATTCATCGTGGTGATTCGTTGTCAGCAAATATGTCTTTCGATATACTCCGTTTTTATATAATTTTATTTTTATGGCGTCGCTGTCTCACGGATTCGGAGAATCTGTGACGGTGTGGTTATGTCGTTTTATTTCGCTCACATCAGAGAGTCACATTATGCAAAGGAAAGCTATCTCATTTTGTATTGCCCTGGCATTAAGCGGTAATACATTTGCCGCCGAACTTAATGACAATGAAGACAAAAAAAAGCAGTGTCCTGCTAATATCAGCAGCCTTTCTCAGACTGAACTTGCCAGACTGTCGCCAGAGTGTCAGAAAGCCACGGAAAGCGTTTTAGAGCAGAACCTGGCGTGGGCGGTGGGCGGTATCGCTGCCGTGGCCGCCACGNCGGATTCGGAGAATCTGTGACGGTGTGGTTATGTCGTTTTATTTCGCTCACATCAGAGAGTCACATTATGCAAAGGAAAGCTATCTCATTTTGTATTGCCCTGGCATTAAGCGGTAATACATTTGCCGCCGAACTTAATGACAATGAAGACAAAAAAAAGCAGTGTCCTGCTAATATCAGCAGCCTTTCTCAGACTGAACTTGCCAGACTGTCGCCAGAGTGTCAGAAAGCCACGGAAAGCGTTTTAGAGCAGAACCTGGCRTGGGCGGTGGGCGGTATCGCTGCCGTGGCCGCCACGGTCGGCATCGCGCTTAACAGCGACAGCAATGATAACAATTCGCACAACAAGCCCCCGGTAGATCCGGTTGACCCTGTAGACCCCGTGGATCCGGTAGACCCGGTAACGCCTGTCGATCCGGTGGACCCCGTCGATCCGGTAACGCCYGTAGACCCCGTTATACCTGACACCTCCACCTCCGTTTACGAYAATGGCGTCACCCTTGACCGGGGCGCAAAAACCCTGACCTTTGCCTCGCTGGTCGTGAACGGCGTCACCTATACCAATACCACCTTCGCCATTACAAAACAGGGCGACGGCTACCTGCTGACCGCCCCGGACGGGAAAACCCTGACCGTGACCGGCCTGAAAGAGGCCAACAATACCCTGGTGATGCAGGGCAGTTACGGYGCTGACAACCTGTTCTGGTCGTACAACAGCGCAGGGGCGTTTACCCWGGCAAGCCCGGACACGAAGGTTATCAGCGGCGACGGGCAGCAGAAAACCGTTGATGGCAACTCCTCTGCGGGGGCGGCGGGTGAAACCGGCACGATTATCAGCGGCGACAAAAACAAAATTGATGTACCGGGCGATAACAGCGCCACCGGTGGCGGTACCGCCACCAAAGTGGACGGCGACGGCAACGAGATCGCTAACTCCGGCGCTACCAGCGCCACGGGCGAAGGCTCAACCGGCGTGGACGTGACCGGTGATAAAAACAAAATCAGCAACGAAGGCGACAGCAGCGCGACTGCTGGCGGCACCGCCACCAAAGTCACGGGCGACGGGAACGAGATCGACAGCACCGGCAGCACCAGCGCAGCAGGAGAAGGCTCAACCGGCGTGGACGTGACCGGTGATAAAAACAAAATCAATAACGAAGGTGCCAGCAGCGCCACCGACGGCGCTACCGGTACGAAGGTGGCGGGTAACGGCAACGAGATCGACAACACCGGCAGCACCAGCGCAGCAGGGGCAGGCTCCACCGGCGTGGATGTCACCGGTGATAAAAACAAAATCAATAACGAAGGTGAGAGTTCGATAACCGGCGGTGCTACGGGAACAAACGTCAGCGGTGACAGTAACACTGTAAATCAAGACGGTAAAATGGTTGTGGGCGAGTTATCCACCGGTCTGAAAGTGACGGGGCGAGGCAACATCGTCAACCTTACGTCTGACGAAATTACAATTACCGGTAAACAGGCAACTGGAGTCATAGTTGCTGGTGATGACAACGAGGTCACGCTGACAGGCGCGATGAATGTTAACACCTCTGCAACAGGTCTGGATGTTTCTGGCACATCGGCGGATGTTAAATTATCCGGTACAGTGAATGTTGTCGCTAATACTGAGGATTCACTCAGTGGGCCATTACGCTTTGCAGACGGTCTGGGCTATCGCGGCGTTGTCGTCTCGTCGCAAAATGACTCTGCACAAAATGCCACCAACATTCTGGTTGATGGCTCTATCAACGTGAAGGATAACCGCACCGACCCGATGGCGTATCCGAATTCTCCTGCCGATCCGGTGCCGTTTGGCCGTGATATGACCGGTCTGGATGTATCTGGAGCCTTTAATAACGTGACGGTGACCGGATCAATTTCTCTCGATGCAACGCCTTATCACACTGAATTGATTAATAACGGCACAATTAAAGGCGCGACTAACACTTATCAGGACCATGTGAAAGGGCTGAATGTTAGCGGAACCAACAATACGGTGGTGGTCAAAGATGGTATCAATCTTAACAGTGCCACAGAAACATCCGACTGGGTCATTGCGCCGGATATGGTCGGTATTGTGGCAATGGGTGCCGGAAACCAGGTTACTGTTCAGGGGGCATCAAGCTTAACGAGTAGAAGTGCAGGTGATGGTTACATGCAATTTGCTGACGTATCTGGCGGCAGTTCGTTGATATTAGATAGTGGGGCGACGCTGGATATCCTTTCTGAAAATAACGCTAATAGCGCGGCTATTTTTGGTCAGTCCGTTTCGGTTACGGATGCCCAAAGTAAATTTATTAACAAAGGTAACGTCAAGTTCACCGCCACAGGCGGGGCTTCCACCACTGTTGTTTATAATGGTAACGGCGCTATAACTGAGAACCGTGGTTCCATGACGCTGGACACAACACCGTTAAGTTTGCCGTCAGGGGTGGGGTATACATTTGTCGCTTTAGCAGGTGAGGATAATGATACTCAACTCATCAATACTGGTGAGATTAATGTCATCAACGATAAGAAAGCTGATAAGAAAGCAAATGGTAATACGAGTGATTTTAATCCTACTGGGCCACAGAGTTTCGTAGCAGGGATGTCAGTAAGATCAGGTGCAAAAGCATCTAATAGTGGAACAATAACCGCGACGGGAGGGAATACCTGGGCAATAAGCGCGAGGCCAAATAGCATCGCGACTAACGAAACCGACGGTAAGATTGTTCACAATGCAAACTCTGCGACGCAAGACTTAACGCTTCAGTGTAGCATTGACAAAGCGTGTCTTTCTGCTATTGGTGGCGGCATGATTGCTGCAGGAGTCGAGGGAGTCGCGACGAATAACGGCACCATTACCGTCAACGATTCTGGCGTGGGGATGTATGCCCTTGATGGCGGCTCTGTGATCAATAAAGGCACCATCAACCTTGAGAGTACAAACGGAACAACACCTGCAGCGGATACGCAATTAATTGGCATGGCCGTGACTGGCGGTAGTTCCGCCATTAACGACACCACCGGTGTGATTAATATCAATGCTGAGAACGGTCAGGCGTTTTATTCCGACGGTAATGTCAATAACCGCATTATCAACCGTGGGCAGATTAATCTGGGCACTGGCGTACCGGAAACAGCGGATAACAGCGCTGACCTTGAGACACTGGAGCTGACTGATGGCGCCGACCTGGGCGGTACCACGCTGGCTAATAGTTCGATTGTTGCATCAGGCTCAACAGTTAAAAATACCGGCACGGTTGATGGCACCTCAACGTTGACAGTCGAGGGCATCTATAACAACCAGACCGGCGCAGCGACCAGCGCACCTGTGACCGTTAACGCCAGCGGTGTGGTGAATAACAACGGCATCCTCAACGGCGGAAAATACAACGCCCCGACCCTGAAGGTCACATCGGGCACCCTGAATAACACTGGCGCCATCAACGGGCTGGTGAAGACCTCCGGCAGCGCTAAAGTCAAAAACAGCGGCATGATGAATCAGGGCTTTGATATTTCCGGCACCACCTCGCTGGTGAACAGCGGCACTGTCGCCAATGGTCCGACAGGTTCCGGTGGTGATACAACGCTGATGTACCTGCGTGACTCGTCGGTATTTACCAACGACACTGCCGGGACGGTAACGTTGAATACCGTCAGCAACGCCATGTACCTGGCTGGCAAGAGTACTTTTGTCAACAAAGGCAGCGTAGAGATGAGCCAGGCTTCCAACGGCGGTGCCATCAACCTGAACTCTGGCGGCGGCGTGGTGATTAACCAGGGAACAATGACCGGCAATGGTGCCACCATGGTGAATGTCCGCTCTGGCGGAACCGCCTCTGCCACGACCGGCTGGATATGGAACCAGACCGGCGGCGTGATGGACTTTACCGCGGGTACCGGCAACAACGCGGTGGCCATTAATACCACAGGCAGCAGCGGCATCAAATCACTGAACGACGGCACCATTAATCTCCACGGCAACGGCGCCATCGGGATGAAGGGCAGTAACACCAGCCAACTGGTCAACAATGGCANCCTGCGTGACTCGTCGGTATTTACCAACGACACTGCCGGGACGGTAACGTTGAATACCGTCAGCAACGCCATGTACCTGGCTGGCAAGAGTACTTTTGTCAACAAAGGCCGTAGAGATGAGCCAGGCTTCCAACGGCGGTGCCATCAACCTGAACTCTGGCGGCGGCGTGGTGATTAACCAGGGAACAATGACCGGCAATGGTGCCACCATGGTGAATGTCCGCTCTGGCGGAACCGCCTCTGCCACGACCGGCTGGATATGGAACCAGACCGGCGGCGTGATGGACTTTACCGCGGGTACCGGCAACAACGCGGTGGCCATTAATACCACAGGCAGCAGCGGCATCAAATCACTGAACGACGGCACCATTAATCTCCACGGCAACGGCGCCATCGGGATGAAGGGCAGTAACACCAGCCAACTGGTCAACAATGGCACCATCAACCTGGGGACTGAAGAGACGGTTGACGTTAACAGCGGCATGATTGCCATGCAGCTGGATGCGAAAGCCACGGCTGATGCGGTGATTGAGAACAACGGCGCGATTAATATCTACGCCAAAGACTCTTACGCCTTCAGCCGTCTGGGGGCTAACGGTCGCATCATCAACAACGGCACGGTGCTGCTGGAAGGCACCGGCAGCGCCCTGGTGAAAGAGTCCGGCGTGACGGTGGAAGGTAGCGGCACCGGCGGCAACGGCACGGAAATCCATGCGGCTTCCTGGACCCTGCCGGTTGACCCGACGGCCCCGGTGCAGAGTAAAGGCCTGCGCTCCAGCGTCAGCCAGTACACCATCGGCACCAGCGCCAGCGGCACCGCCGGTACGCTGACCGCCGACTATGTTGACCTGGGCGATGTGGACGTGGATACCGGCTTCACCGCAGGTACGGCTGCCACCACCCAAACCTTCGACAACGTGTTTGTCGGTAAAGATATTCAGGGCGAGCAGAACATCAAATCCACCAGCGTGGTGTGGAGCGCGCAGGGTCAGAAAGACGCTAACGGCAACGTGGACGTCACCATGACCAAAAACGCCTACACTGACGTGGTGACCGACAGCAGCGTCAGCGGTGTTGCCGGTGCGCTGGATGCCGCGTACACCAGTAACGAGCTGTTCAGCAGCCTGAACCTGAAAACCGCCGCGGAACTGAACAGCGCGATGAAGCAGATTTCCGGCAGCAAAGCCGGCACCGTGTTCCGCGATGCCCGCGTGCTGAGCAACCGCTTTAATATGCTGGCGGATGCGGCCCCGGTTAACGGCAACGGCCTGGCGTTTAACGTGGTGGCGAAGGGCGACCAGCGTGCTGAGCTGAGCAACGAGACGAAATACGACATGATGGCGCTGCGCCAGAGCCTGAGCTTTGGCGACAACCAGACGCTGGCGATGGAGTACGGTATCGCGCGTCTGGACGGTAACGGCAGCGCGACGGCGGGTGATAACGGGGTGACCGGCGGCTACAGCCAGTTCTTCGGGCTGAAGCACAGTATGCCGCTGGGTGAAAACGGTCTGAGCTGGAACAACGCCCTGCGTTATGACGTGCATAACCTCGACAGCAACCGCTCAGTGGAGTACGGCGACGTCAGCAAAACGGCGAAGGCGGACAGCCGTCAGCAGTACCTGGAGTTCCGTACCGAAGGGGCGAAAACCTTCACCGTGCAGGACGGTTTCACGGTAACGCCGTTTGCCGGACTGAAAATGCGTCACACCACGGAAGAGGGGTACCGCGAGAGCGGGGCAGGTGATTTCAACCTGAGCATGAGCAGCAGTACGGAAACGGCGGTGGATTCGGTGGTGGGTCTGAAGCTGAACTACGCCGGGAAAGACGGCTGGGCGGCGACGGCATCTCTGGAAGGCGGGCCGAACCTGAGCTACGCGAAGGGCAGCCGCACGGCGTCCCTGCAGGGTGCAGCGGGTCAGCGTTTCGGCGTTGACGACGGTCAGAAAGGCGGCAGCGTGAACGGCATGGCGCAGGCCGGGGTGAGCTACAGTTCAGACAACACCCGGATGGGGGTGGATGCGTACAGCTGGAAAGAAGACGGCATCAGCGACAAGGGCTTTATGCTGAACGTTAAACACCATTTCTGATAACAGCCAGAGTGGGTAAAAGCAGAACCGCCGGAGTGATTTCCGGCGGTTTTTTNTCTCTGGAAGGCGGGCCGAACCTGAGCTACGCGAAGGGCAGCCGCACGGCGTCCCTGCAGGGTGCAGCGGGTCAGCGTTTCGGCGTTGACGACGGTCAGAAAGGCGGCAGCGTGAACGGCATGGCGCAGGCCGGGGTGAGCTACAGTTCAGACAACACCCGGATGGGGGTGGATGCGTACAGCTGGAAAGAAGACGGCATCAGCGACAAGGGCTTTATGCTGAACGTTAAACACCATTTCTGATAACAGCCAGAGTGGGTAAAAGCAGAACCGCCGGAGTGATTTCCGGCGGTTTTTTGCTGATGAGCGTCACGCCTGTTTTACCGGTGCGATTGATCAGGCCTGCGCTATCGGGCATTTCAGGCGTTGTCATCACCCCAACGGATATCACGCCCGTGCGGTTCGGTGAGATCCTGCCACGGACCGACAGAGATAATCCCCGTTGGGTTGATCGTCTTATGACTGCGGAAGTAGTGATTACGGATGTGGTCAAAATTCACGGTCTCTGCAATGCCCGGCATCTGATAAATGTCACGCAGGAATCCGTAAAGATTGAGGTAATCGCTGATTCGGTGCTTGTCACATTTAAAGTGGGTAACATAGACCGGATCAAAGCGCACCAGCGTTGTCCACAGTCGAATATCCGCCTCTGTTAACCGATCGCCGGTCAGATAGCGATGCTGTCCCAGGATCTGCTCAAGACGCGCCAGGGAGGTAAAGACATTTTCTACTGCCTCATCATAAGCCGCCTGGCGGGTTGCGAATCCGGCTTTATAAACGCCGTTATTCACATTGTCGTAAATCCAGCTGTTCAGCTCGTCTATTTTACCGCGCAGTTCGGTTGGGTAGTAATCCCCGGCCTTTGCGCCCAGCCCGTCGAATGCGGTGTTAAACATGCGGATGATTTCGGCAGACTCATTGCTGACGATGGTGTGATTCTTTTTGTCCCACAGAACCGGTACGGTGACGCGACCGCTGTAGTGCGGATCCGCGTGCAGATAGAGTTGATAGAGAAATTCATGCTGATACAGCGTGTCGCCCGTCGCCGCCGGAAAGTCATCGTTGAAGGTCCAGCCATTTTCCAGCATCAGTGGATTGACCACTGAGACAGAGATAAAGGGCTCCAGACCTTTGAGTTTACGCAGAATCAGCGTGCGATGCGCCCACGGACAGGCGAGCGAGACATACAGATGATATCTGTCTTTTTCGGCGGCAAAACCCCCTTCGCCAGATGGACCCGGCGCGCCGTCAGAAGTGAGCCAGTTACGGAAAGCCGAAGCAGAACGCTGAAATTTGCCACCGGTGGATTTGGTGTCGTACCAGGTGTCATGCCAGACGCCGTCAAGTAGTTGTCCCATTTTCTCTCTCCTGTACCCATCGTGTTTCAGGCTGCTTCTTTGTTGGCTGTTCAAATTCGTTCCTGACGAATTTGTCCCACTCTTGCCCGCCCCGAAGCCACCCGACATCCAAAGGGTGTTAATAGCAAAAACGAGGGGTCAGCCCCCTCGCTTTTTATTTCAGTATAGTGTGCTTACCACTTTTTATTCAGCAGACGGTCGATACTGAATGCACCCGGACCGGTGATACCCAGCAGCAGGAAGCCGCCAGCGATGGTCAGGTTTTTCATAAACATCAGCGAGTTCACGCCTTCAGCAAAGTTGCTGTGGAAAATGAATGCGGTCAGCAGGGTGAAACCTGCGGTAAACAGCGCGGTAGTACGCGTCAGGAAGCCAAACAGAATCGCCAGACCGCCGCCAAATTCAAGCAGAATGGTCAGCGGCAGCAGGAATCCCGGTACGCCCATGGCCTCCATATACTGTTGGGTCCCTGCATATCCGGTGATTTTTCCCCAGCCCGCGGTAATAAACAGGATTGGCATCAGAATACGCGCTACCAGTACACCAACATCTTCTAATTTTTTCATCTTACTCTCCAGGAAACCCTTCAGGCGGCTGTTTTTGTTTTTTGTGCAATTTCACGGCGTAGCGCGTCGTTGCGTTCGATGGAGAGAATCATAAACGTGGCTTATGGGAATTGTTAGCAAGGAAAACTGTCAATATTATTCAAAGATTTTGAGGTATAACCGGAAGGGGAGTGGGCTTAATCGCCAGATTTCGGCCCGATAAGCAAAGCGCTATCGGGCCGTAAAACGAAAAGAAAATTAACGCAGCTGCTGCTGTCGGAGCGTGGATTTCACCAGACGCCAGGCGCTCCAGACGCCAAAACCACGCCTTGCCCAGCGGATGAGCATATTGGGGTGACGAATCGTCCAGACCGCCATCACGCTACTGCCGACCAGCGCCCAGGAGCGCAGGCTGAGCAGCGTGTTCCAACCGCGATCGTAGGCACCCGTGGTTTCCAGCCAGTCGCGACGGCTGGCTGCAAGATCCAGCCTTTGCTGCTGGATCTCACTGAGCAGTCGGGCCTTACGCTGTTCACGTTCGACTTTACCGCTCACGGCTATCCTCCTCGAGAATTTGCCTGTCGTTTGCCAGTTCATGACGCGTATGGCGTAGCAGAGTCGACGTGCGCGCTTTGCGCAATGTCCATAACCCGCCAGTCAGCGCCAGAGCCAGCAGCACGACGGTGGTGGCAATCATCGCGTTGAGACGATACTGCGGATCAATAGCCCAGATAATCAACACCATCAGGCTCATCAACCCAAAAGCCGCAAAAAGCATGGTGAGACCCAGCATCAGCAGCATCTGGAAGAGGTTCGCTTTCTCCTCTTCCAGCTCAACGACGGCCAGCCGCAGACGGGTTTCCACCATTTCAACAATAATGGTAACCATCCGCTGCCCGATTCCGAGAACGCTTTTACCGGGCCCTTGCGTGTGATGAGTATCCGCCATGATTAACGACGCGACAGCAGAACGCCCAGCACCACGCCAACGGCAGCGCCAATACCTACGCCAGTCCACGGATTTTCTCGCACATAGTCATCGGCGCGAGCCGCCGCTTCACGGGTCTGTTTGGCAATGGCGTCGCCGGTTTCACCCAGACGATAGCGGCTCTCTTTCAGCGCGCGTTCGGCCTTACTACGAATCTTACTCAACTCTTCTTTCGATTTATCGCCAGAGGAGCTCAGCACCTCTTCAAGCGTATCGGCCAGGGATTTCAACTCAGCGCGCAGATGTTCCGACGTGTTATCTTTCGACATAGTTTTCTCCAGGTGAGTAAGGGGTTACCGTTAGGTTTAGTAGTCGCGGGCCTCAAGTTCTTTTAGCTCTGCCTGAGCTTCAGCCAGCTTACGTTCGCGTTTCGCAATTTTATCCGCATCGCCTTTTTGCTTCGCCTCGGCTAAATCACGCTCACGTTCAGCGATTTCTTCTTTCTGCTCGGCGATTTTTTCCTGGTGGTCAGCACGCAGCTTGCTGTCAGTACAATGGGCCTGGACTTCGCTGAGCGCTTTTTTCAGACCGTTAATGCGATTCTGGTTATTGTGCTTTTCGGCGTAGCTGATTTCCTTCTGGATATCCTGCTCTTTTTCCTGACAAAGGGTATTAGCGTAGCTGCCAGCACTGAGAGTGAAAAGGGTAATAGCTAAAGCGATGCGGTATTTCATTCTTGAACCTTCCGTTGTGACTCGAACCCAAATGAGGGGATCGATGATCCAGATGATAAAGCGGCGAACAATCTCGCCGTCTTATCAATCATAGCCATAAATCAGCGAAATCACCAAAGTGAGTGATATGATTCGGATTCCTGGTCATTATCCGAAGCGGTGAGAGCTGTCCCGTAAACGGGTCAGCCACTGGACGGCCTGACTGTCATCATCCTGTTGGGCGATGATATAACCCTGTGGCAGCGTCTTGTCGAGAACGACCTTTGCGGCAGCGCTTTGCGTGCTGGAGTCGAAGGTGATTAGCAGGGCGTCATCTTGCGGAGTGATACTTTTAAAACGAATGCCGTTGGCATCAAGATGGTGCCAGATGGAGAATCCATCCGGCATTGCCGCACCCTGATTAACGGCGCGAATAGCCAGCGTCGATTCCTGCTGGCGAATGGCTGACCAGGCCAGTAGCATGACGCCAATCAGCATCAGAAAGGAGGTGGTCCAGGCCAGTTGTCGGAGCGTGATGCGTGGTTTCAGCATACGTTATCCCCGATCCCCGAATTTCTTTTTCCACAGCACGACCAGTGAACCCGCCAGTCCAAATATCAGCAGCACCACCGGGAGCAGCATCAGGCAGGACATCAGCTGATCTTCATATTTCTGGAATACCGGCGTCTTACCTAACAGATAGCCCAGCGTGGTCAGAATCAGCACCCATAGCAAACCGCTCATCCAGTTAAAGAACTGAAAGCGTGCATTGTTGAGTCCGGATAGCCCGGCAATCGTCGGCAGCAGCGTTCTGACGAAGGCGATAAAGCGGGCAATCAACAGCGCCGACAGGCCATGCTTATGAAAAAGGTGATGTGCGCGTTGATGATAGTGCGCGGGCAGGTGTGACAACCAGTTTTGTACGATACGGGTGTTGCCCAGCCATCGCCCCTGAATATAGCTAAGCCAACAGCCGAGGCTGGCCGCGGTGGTCAGGAGCAGGACCGTTTGCGGAAATCCCATCGCCCCTTTGGAGATCAATACGCCCACCAGAACCAGTAAACTATCGCCGGGTAAAAAGGCCGCAGGAAGCAACCCGTTTTCCAGAAACAAAATCATAAACAAAACAAAGTAGAGCATGCCAATCATTGAAGGGTTGGCCAGCGTTTCAAAATCCTGCGCCCACAGGGCATGCAGTAATTGGGTCAAAAGTTCCATTCAGTGTTCCAGGTCGAATTGGTTAACGTCACGCCGGTATAGGGAGTTTGCATTGCCGCATCATTATTAATGATTTTTAGCTGGAGTGCGGGAAGGCGCAAATTCGCGGCCTGAACTATTCCTTGTGAAATTGAGAAGTAAGCAAGTACTAACAAGCATAAATTCAAAGTGCATCCAATTGTAACAAAGGTCAACGTAGTCCGTTATAGAAATTACATGTCCCTGGCGTCTGATTTTGCTGATCGCAAAGAGGGGTGGCGAGAGGATTTACACAGGCTGACACTTTATACCTAATGCTTACTGAAATACCGCCAACAGGCGCAACGGCGCGCCTGTCGGAAGAAGAATATTTATTTCATCCCATTGGCGGCGGTATCGAGATTAACGACCGGGTTTTCGGTAAAAAGATAGCGATCCGCGTTGAACTCGAAATCATCGCTGGTTTCGTTAAACAACATGATTTTTGTATTCTCAAGGTGCTGCCACATCGCCAGCTTTGCCGCATTGGGATCTTTGCGGATCAGGGCTTTAAGGATCTGGTCGTGGTCATCGCACCAGTTATCGACGGTACGTGAATCGATATGCTCGTGCAGCTTCTTCCAGTAGGGGTTATGGCTACGCTGAGTCCACATTTTTTCCACGATAGCGGCCAGCGCGGAGTTTTGCGTGGCCAGCGCGACCTGGATATGGAACTGCAGGTCCCATTCTGAGTCGCGGAAGCATTTTTCGTTGCGCGCTTGTTCCTGAATCGTCATCAATTTCATGATGTCTTGCTTGGTGACCTGCGTGGCGGCAAATTCGGCAATGTTGCTTTCAATAAGTTGACGGGCCTGAAGCAGCTCGAAAGGACCATAATTGGCAAACTCAAGGGATTCGTCGGTTGTCTGCTGATGACGCGATTGATTTGAAATGACGTGGATCCCGGAACCTTTGCGAACCTCCACGAACCCTTCTACTTCGAGCATGATGATGGCTTCGCGAACCACGGTGCGGCTGACGTTTTTTTCGTCGGCGATAAAGCGCTCGGCGGGGAGTTTGTCACCTACAAGGTAGACTCCCTGTTCAATGCGCTCTTTCAGATCAGCAGCAAGTTGTTGGTATAAACGTCGTGGTTCAGTGATTTCCATATGCGCTCCAGGCATGATACGGCAGACTATATTTGTTATACCACTTTAGCGAGTCTGGCTCCACCCGGGAAGACGAAAAAGCCGCCTGTTAACAGGCGGCTATCGCGGTAATTAATCACTTACTGTGTCAGGTCAATTTTGCGTGGCAGGATCGTGGGTATGTGGACTGGGATCGATCTCGCTGGCGGGTTTGTTTTGCAGCACCGTCCAGATAACCAACGCCCCGAGCAGGTCAAACACCGCCAGCACCGCGAACAGCGGGCTGAAGCCAATGGTATCCGCCAGGGCGCCAACCACCAGTGCGAACAGTGTGCTCGCCAGCCAGGCGGACATCCCGGTCAGACCGTTCGCCGTCGCCACTTCGTTACGACCAAAGACGTCAGAAGAGAGCGTAATCAGTGCGCCGGACAGCGCCTGGTGAGCAAAGCCACCCACGCACAGCAGGGCAATGGCGATATACGGGCTGGTAAACAGGCCGATCATCCCTGGGCCAATCATCAACAGCGCGCCCATGGTCACGACCATCTTACGGGAAACAATCAGGTTCACGCCAAACCAGCGCTGGAACAGCGGCGGCAGGTAACCCCCGAGAATGCAGCCGAGGTCGGCAAACAGCATAGGCATCCAGGCGAACATGGCAATTTCTTTCAGGTTAAAGCCGTAGACTTTAAACATGAACAGCGGGATCCACGCGTTGAAGGTACCCCAGGCCGGTTCTGCGAGAAAGCGCGGCAGCGCGATGCCCCAGAACTGGCGGTTACGCAGGATCTGCCCGACGGACATTTTCTTTTTACTACCGTTTTTGTGCTGCGCTTCCTGACCATTCAGGATGTAGTCACGTTCTTCATCGGTCAGTTTTTTCTGGTCGCGCGGGTGTTTATAGAAAATCAGCCACGCCATTGCCCAGATGAAGCTCAGAGCACCAGAAATAATGAACGCCATTTGCCAGCTGTGCATGACGATAGCCCAGACTACCAGTGGCGGCGCGATCATCGCACCAATGGAAGAACCCACGTTGAAGTAGCCTACAGCAATGGAACGTTCTTTTGCCGGGAACCATTCAGAACTGGCCTTCAGTCCCGCCGGGATCATCGCCGCTTCCGCGGCACCCACTGCGCCACGTGCCAGCGCCAGACCGCCCCAGCTCCCTGCCAGCGCCGTTGCGCCGCAGAAGACGGCCCACAGGACGGCGAACATCGCGTAGCCGACTTTCGTACCCAGAACGTCAAGTACGTAACCGGCAACGGGTTGCATAATGGTGTAAGCAGCAGAATAGGCCGCGATGATATAGGAATACTGTTGGGTGGAGATGTGCAACTCTTCCATCAGAGTCGGCGCAGCTGCCGCCACAGTGTTACGCGTCAGGTAACCCAGCACGGTGCCAAGCGTCACCAGTGCAATCATATACCAACGTAACCCTTTAATTTTACGCATGGAAAACCTCATCGTTTTGTTATTTCCGCAAGGAATGCGGTCATCCCCCAGCCAGGGCGCGGGGAGGTTATTTACGACGGGGTAACCGAAAAAAACCGGTACGCCCGAACGTTGCCATTAATTTAATTGTGCTAATTCGGTTTCCTTACCGGTCAATCCGATGCTGAATCATCGGTAACTTTTTTATTCGGTCGGCTTATGTATCGCGACGGCAGAAAGATAACT
The DNA here is from genome assembly GCF_002918555.1 of Citrobacter amalonaticus. Classification (GTDB taxonomy): domain Bacteria; phylum Pseudomonadota; class Gammaproteobacteria; order Enterobacterales; family Enterobacteriaceae; genus Citrobacter_C; species Citrobacter_C amalonaticus_A. The sequence goes on along the minus strand of NZ_PQMB01000003.1, from coordinate 739,769 downwards.
TGTCATACAACTTTAAAAGGTGAGTGCCATCACAAAAGTGTGATTCTTAGCAGGGTCATTATTTCGATTAGATAACGCCAGAATTGGCGCGGTCTGGGAGGTTGTTTACCTCTTTGCGCGTAATTAATTTGTTGGCATTTATTGATCTATCTCACGAAAATATCCTCTGACTATGGAAATTGGTGTGATAACTTTGTCAGCATCGCACCATAAGCAATCAGACGCACTCGTTGAGAGGAAGACGATAATGACCCCGTTTATGACTGAAGATTTTCTGTTAGATACCGAATTTGCCCGCCGTCTGTACCATGACTACGCCAAAGACCAGCCTATTTTCGATTACCACTGCCATCTGCCGCCCCAGCAGATCGCGGAAAATTACCGTTTCAACAATCTGTATGACATCTGGCTGAAAGGCGATCATTACAAATGGCGTGCAATGCGTACCAACGGCGTTGCTGAACGTCTGTGTACCGGGGATGCTTCCGATCGCGAGAAATTTGACGCGTGGGCGGCGACCGTACCGCATACGATTGGTAACCCGTTATATCACTGGACGCACCTCGAACTGCGCCGTCCGTTTGGTATCACAGGCGAATTGCTTTCTCCGTCTACAGCGGATGCGATCTGGGATCGGTGCAATGAACTGCTGGCGCAGGATACGTTCTCCGCACGCGGCATCATGCAGCAGATGAACGTGAAGATGGTCGGTACTACCGACGATCCGATCGACTCTCTGGAGCACCATGCATCGGTTGCGAAAGACAGCACTTTCTCCATCAAAGTGCTGCCGAGCTGGCGTCCGGATAAAGCCTTCAATATTGAGCAGGCAACCTTTAACGATTACATGGCGAAACTGGGTGAGGTTTCTGATACCGAGATTCGTCGCTTCGTCGACCTGCAAACCGCACTGACCAGACGCCTGGATCACTTTGCCGCTCACGGCTGTAAAGTCTCCGATCACGCGCTCGATGTGGTGATGTTTGCCGAAGCGAATGAAGCTGAACTGGACAGCATTCTGGCGCGTCGCCTGGCGGGTGAAACCCTGAGCGAGCGCGAAGTGGCGCAGTTCAAAACGGCCGTTCTGGTATTCCTGGGCGCTGAATATGCACGCCGTGAGTGGGTGCAGCAGTACCATATTGGTGCGTTGCGTAACAACAACCAGCGTCAGTTCAAACTGCTGGGGCCGGACGTTGGTTTCGACTCTATCAACGACCGTCCGATGGCGGAAGAGTTGTCCAGACTGCTCAGCAAGCAGAACGAAGAGAATCTGCTGCCGAAAACCATTCTGTACTGCCTGAACCCGCGCGATAACGAAGTGCTGGGAACCATGATTGGCAACTTCCAGGGGGAAGGGATGCCGGGCAAGATGCAGTTCGGTTCCGGCTGGTGGTTTAACGATCAGAAAGACGGTATGGAACGTCAGATGACCCAGCTGGCGCAGCTTGGTCTGCTGAGCCGCTTTGTGGGGATGCTAACCGACAGCCGTAGCTTCCTGTCTTACACCCGTCACGAATATTTCCGGCGCATTCTGTGTCAGATGATTGGCCGTTGGGTTGCCGCGGGTGAAGCGCCTGCCGACATTCAGCTGCTGGGTGAGATGGTGAAAAATATTTGCTTTAACAATGCGCGTGATTACTTCGCCATTGAACTGAACTAAGGTCCGGGGTTGATATGCTATACATCAAGATCCATGCGCAGGATAACGTTGCGGTAGCGCTGGCCGATTTGGCGCAGGGTACTCAGGTGAGCGTCGATAACCAAACCGTCACGCTTCTTCAGGACGTCGCGCGCGGGCACAAATTTGCGCTGAGCGACATTGCGCGTGATGAAAACGTCATCAAGTATGGTCAGCCGATTGGTCATGCCCTGACGGATATTACGGCAGGTGAACATATTCACGCCCATAACACCCGCACCAATCTGAGTGATTTGGACGAGTATAGCTATCAACCCGATTTTCAGGATCTTGCTGCCCAGGCGGCCGATCGTGAGGTTCAGATCTATCGTCGTGCGAACGGGGATGTGGGGGTGCGCAATGAGCTGTGGATCCTGCCAACGGTGGGTTGCGTCAACGCAATGGCACGTCAGATGCAGACCCGTTTTCTGAAAGAGACGAATGACGCCGAAGGTATTGACGGCGTTCACCTCTTCAGCCACACCTACGGCTGCTCACAGCTGGGGGACGATCACATCAACACCCGGACGATGCTGCAAAACATGGTCCGTCATCCGAATGCGGGGGCTGTGCTGGTGGTTGGCCTGGGCTGCGAAAACAACCAGGTTGATGCTTTCCGTGAGACGCTGGGTGACTTCGATCCTGCGCGCGTGCACTTTATGGTTTGCCAGCACCAGGATGATGAGGTTGAAGCGGGGATTGAACACCTTCATCAGTTGTACGATGTGATGCGTCAGGACAAACGCGAACCGGGCAAGCTGAGCGAACTGAAGTTTGGTCTTGAGTGCGGCGGTTCTGACGGGTTATCCGGGATCACCGCCAACCCAATGCTCGGACGTTTCTCTGACTACGTGATTGCAAATGGCGGCACCACCGTGCTGACGGAAGTGCCGGAAATGTTCGGCGCTGAACAACTGCTAATGAGCCAGTGTCGTGACGAAGAAACCTTCGGCAAGCTGGTTACCATGGTGAATGATTTCAAACAGTACTTCATTGCCCATGAGCAGCCCATTTATGAGAACCCGTCGCCGGGTAACAAAGCGGGCGGGATCACCACGCTGGAAGATAAATCTCTGGGCTGCACGCAAAAAGCGGGCTCCAGCCAGGTGGTGGACGTACTGCGCTATGGCGAACGCCTGAAGACCCACGGCCTGAATCTGCTCAGCGCGCCGGGTAACGATGCGGTTGCGACCAGCGCCCTGGCGGGAGCTGGCTGCCACATGGTGCTGTTCAGTACCGGACGCGGGACGCCATACGGCGGTTTTGTGCCGACGGTGAAAATTGCCACCAACAGTGAGCTGGCAGCGAAGAAAAAACACTGGATCGACTTTGACGCCGGGCAGTTGATCCACGGTAAAGCCATGCCGCAGCTGCTGAGCGAGTTTGTTGATACGATCGTCGGGTTTGCCAATGGCAAGCAGACCTGTAACGAGCGTAATGACTTCCGTGAACTGGCAATTTTTAAGAGCGGCGTGACGCTATAATTACCCTTCATTTTGTGCACCGCAGCGGTGTTGTCTGCGTTCGCCCACCCCGGTGACTTACTCATGTAAGTTTCCGGGGATGAGCGAACTTGCCGCCTTGCTGTGGCACAAAATCTTTTGGGTAAAACCGCTTAAGGTGGAATTAAAAAACGGCGTATCCTGACATGGAGCGCCGTTTGTATTTTTATTTCCTGACAAGGATCTTCCATGACCGCGTATTGGCTGGCCCAGGGCGTAGGTGTCATCGCCTTTTTGATCGGTATTACCACCTTTTTCAACCGCGATGAACGTCGCTTCAGGTTGCAGCTTGCTGTCTATAGCGCCATCATCGGCGTGCACTTCTTTCTGATGGGGGCGTATCCGGCGGGCATGAGCGCCGGGCTGAATACCATACGCACGCTGGTGTCGATGCGTACCCGCAGACTGTGGGTGATGGTCGTGTTTATCATCCTGACGCTGGTGCTTGGGCTGGCGAAGCTACAGCACGCGATGGAAATCTTGCCCATTATCGGGACGCTCGCCAGTACCTGGGCGCTGTTCCGCTGTAAGGGGTTAACCGTTCGCTGCGTGATGTGGTGCGCGACAGCCTGCTGGGTGGTTCACAATTTCTGGCTGGGCTCAATTGGCGGCACGATGATTGAGGGCAGTTTTTTGGTGATGAATGGTCTGAACATCATTCGTTTCTGGCGCATGAAACGACGCGGAATCGATCCCTTCAAAATTGAAAAAAGTGCCCAGGAAGAGTCTCCCTCCGCACGTTAACGGAGGGAGAAGAGGCGTGAGTTAGCTACTCAGAGCGTTGTTTGCCAGACGTTCGTCTTCAGCCTGACAGGCTGCGGCGGTAAACAATACGTCGGTGGAGGAGTTCAACGCGGTTTCACAGGAGTCCTGCAGTACGCCGATAATAAAGCCGACCGCGACCACCTGCATGGCGATATCGTTAGGAATGCCAAACATATTGCACGCCAGTGGGATCAGCAGCAGCGACCCCCCCGCAACGCCTGATGCGCCGCAGGCGCACAATGATGCCACCACGCTTAACAACAGGGCCGTCGGGAGATCCACAGGCACGCCCAGCGTATGAACCGCAGCCAGCGTTAATACGGTGATCGTGATCGCGGCCCCGGCCATGTTGATGGTCGCCCCCAGCGGGATAGAAACGGAATAAGTATCGCGATCGAGATTCAGTTTTTCACACAGCGCCATATTGACGGGAATATTGGCGGCGGAGCTGCGGGTGAAGAAAGCATAGACGCCACTCTCACGCAGACAGGCCAGAACCAGCGGATAGGGGTTACGGCGAATCTTCCAGAATACCAACAGCGGGTTGATAACCAGCGCCACCAGAGCCATACAGCCAATCAGCACCAGCAGCAGCTGCGCATAGCCCCACAGTGTCTCAAAACCTGTGGTGGCGAGTGTCGAAGAGACCAGGCCAAAGATACCAATCGGCGCAAAACGAATCACCAGTTTCACCATAAAGGTGACGGCGTTCGCCATATCATTAACCAGATTTTTGGTCGTTTCATTACCGTGACGCAACGCAAAACCTAACCCCACAGCCCACACCAGAATGCCGATATAGTTGGCGTTAAGCAGGGCAGCGATCGGGTTCGCCACCATGCTCAGCAGCAGGCCGTGCAGAACTTCAACGATACCGGATGGCGGCACGATATCTGTCGCACTGCTGGTCAGATGCAGCGTTGAAGGGAAGGCGAAGCTGAATACAACAGCGGTGAGCGCTGCGGAGAACGTCCCCAGCAGATAGAGAAACAGAATAGGACGGATATTGGTTTTTTGTCCTTGCTGATGGTTGGCGATTGACGCCATGACCAGCATTAATACCAGTATCGGCGCCACGGCTTTTAAAGCCCCGACGAACAACGTACCGAGTAAACCAACGGCTTCTGCTGCCGGTTTAGAAACCAGCGCCAGTAAAATCCCCAGTACCAGACCCACCAGAATTTGTTTAACCAGGCTTCCCTGAGCCAAACGCCAGAGCAGCCCCGACGAGCGTTGCGTAGTCATTTGATGATCCTTTTATTGTGTTGTTGCTCATCCTTTGTGCGTTCTGTGGACGCATCTTTCTGGATGTAACAAAGTGTTTGCCTGAATGAGTATAAGGAAAGATCACTATTGGGGAAGCGTAAAGTGCTAAAATTTACGCTTTGTGTCATGGTTTTTAACTGATTTTTCACATTCAGGGCCGGGTAAGCTTAGCGCTCCCCGGCCAGTGGATTACTGCTTCTGCTGTTTTTTATCGTGCTGATGGTTGACCCATGCGTTGACGATAAGCGTCAGCGTCAGAATGCCAAACACCACGCCCAGCGAAATGGCAACAGGAATATGGTAGAAGTCGACAATCAGCATTTTGATACCAATAAACATCAGAATCAGCGACAGACCATATTTGAGCATCGAGAAACGCTCCGCCACACCGGCCAACAGGAAATACATCGCACGCAGACCGAGAATGGCAAACAGGTTGGAGGTCAGGACGATGAACGGGTCGGTGGTGACCGCGAAGATCGCCGGAATGCTGTCGACGGCGAAAATCACGTCACTCAGCTCAACCAGAATCAGCACCAGCATCAGCGGCGTGACGAACAGAAGCCCCTTTTTACGCACGAAGAAGTGTTCGTTTTCAATGGTGTCGGTCATGCGCAGGTGGCTTCGCAGCCAGCGAACCAGGGGTTTGTCGCCAATACCGGATTCATCCTCTTTTGCCAGCGCCATCTTCACGCCGGTGAACAACAGGAAGGCGCCAAACACGTACAACATCCATTCGAACTGGGTGATAAGCCAGCTTCCCGCAAAGATCATGATAGTACGCAGGACGATCGCACCCAGTACGCCGTACACCAGCACCCGGCGTTGTAGCGCAGGCGGTACGGAGAAGTAGCTGAACAGCATCAGCCAGACAAAGACGTTATCAACCGCCAGAGATTTCTCGATCAGATAGCCGGTGAGGAACGCCAGCGCTTGCGGATCTGCCACGGCTCGTCCCTGGGTTTCAGCCAGGTACCACCAGAACGCGGCGTTGAACAGTAATGAGAGCGTCACCCAGACCAGGGACCATACCGCTGCCTGTTTCATCGACATGGTTTGCGCGCCGCGACGTCCCTGGAGCAGAAGGTCGATAGCCAGCATAATCACCACAACGACTGCGAATCCGCCCCATAACAACGGTGTGCCGACAGTATTCATAGAATTTCCTTACACATAAAAAAAACGACCAACGTCAGAAGACGTCAGCCGCTGCTTTTTCTATGCATAGACCTCGCCTTCCGGCAAGGTCTCACTTACAACAAGAAAGGAATACGGTGTCGCATTCCTGTTTTGTTGCCCGGTGACCGGATGTGTTTTTTTTCACACATCGTAATGACGATCGACCGGCAATGAAGTTACTCCCCTTTGCGGGGAACAAAATATGACAGGCCATCGATCCAGTCAATGGCCTGTTACATCTCTTTTACATTGTTTTACGCAGTGGCCTCGGGATTCACGCTGTCTGCCGGGAAAACCACGCCGGTCTGGCGACGGATTTCCGTTAACAGCTTCGCGGTAATACGGCTCACTGCAATACCGGGATGATTGACCTCATTGGTTTCCACCCGTTGGGCGAAGGCCTCAGCCTCATACAGCATAGTATTGATGTGCTGAGGTTGGGTGAGCTCCTGCGTTTTCCCGCCACGCGGCACGAAACACACTTTCTGGCATTCGGAGAGCTTTTCAATAACCAGGGAACCGGCTTCTCCCTGAATCTCGCTTGCCAGTACCGAGTCACTCACTTTGGAATGCTGCAGGGTGACGCTGAAATCACCGTAATCCATCACCACCACGCCGTGGGCATCAACGCCGCTCTCCAGCAGGCTGGCGCAAGCCTGTACGCCACGCGGTTCACCCCATAGCGCTACCGCTGAAGCCAGACAGTAAAAACCGATATCCATAATCGAGCCGTTGGAGAAGGCTGGGTTGAAGGTATTTGGGTTTTCACCGTCCAGATAGCGCTGATAACGAGAGGAGTACTGACAGTAGTTGAGGAATGCTTTGCGCAGGGGGCCCACTTTCGTCAGTGACTGCTGTAGCAGCAGGAAGTTAGGCAGGCTGGCGGTTTTAAAGGCCTCAAACAGCACCACCTGATTTTCACGGGCACAGGCGATAGCCGCCTCGACTTCCGCCAGATTTGATGCCAGCGGTTTCTCGCAAATGACATGCTTCTTATGACTGAGGAATAGCTGAGTTTGCGGAAAGTGCAGGGAATTCGGGCTGGCAATGTACACCGCATCAATCGCATCGCTTTGCGCCATCTCGTCCAGCGAGGTAAACAGGTGTTCGACGAGGTAATCATTAGCGAAACTCTGCGCCTGTTCAAGGCTGCGGGAGTAAACTGCGGTTAGCTTATATCTGCCGGTTTCATGGGCGGCATCCACAAACTGGCGGGTGATCCAGTTTGTGCCAATCACTGCGAAACGTATCATAAATGCCTTCGTGCTCCATAAAGGGAATCTTTTGCCAATTTATACATAAATAATCCGAGTTGCGGGACAAAACGCGTCGTCGTTTTGAACAGCGCTTGCGCTGGCCCCACAGGGCGAGGTCCAGGGATGGGCCGGGTAACAAAGCCTACGCATCAGCAACTTGAAGTATGACTTGTATAGCATGTCTTGATGACAAAGCCAGTGCGCTAGTGCGCACTCTGGCATTTTACTCGCGCACCGGTTAACCGATTTCTGAGCGACGATAGTGATGCTGTTTTCGCCGTGGCAAAAGGCGGTTTTCAGTTATTTTGCGTCAGCGCGAGATGCGTCAGCCACAGGCGGGTATCAAACTCCAGCTGGTGATACTGCGGTTCCATATGGCAGCAAAGTTGATAAAAAGCTTTGTTGTGCTCTTTTTCCTTCAGGTGCGCCAGCTCATGCACCACAATCATGCGCAGAAACGGCTCCGGCGCGTGACGAAACACCGTCGCGACGCGGATCTCAGCTTTGGCTTTCAGCTTGCCGCCCTGAACGCGCGATACCGCGGTATGCAGTCCCAGCGCATTTTTCAACACGTGTATCTTATTGTCGTACATCACTTTATTAATCGGCGGGGCATTACGCAGAAACTGGTTTTTCAGATCCTGGGTATATTGCCAGAGCGCCTTATCGGTGGCGAAGTCGTGCGTTCCCGGATAGCGTTTCTCCAGTACCGCGCCAAGCCGCTGCCCGGCAATCAGCGTGCGCACCTGGGAAAGCAGATCCTCCGGGTATCCCTGGAGGTAGGTTAGTTGGCTCATGTTTGCCTATACCAATCATAAAAAGTGTATACTCACGCACCCTTTTCAGGGATAACGCCGCAATTTTACCATTCAGGAGGGCCGATGAGCCACACAGACAACGGTTTCCGTTCACTGACACTAAAACGTTTTCCAAAGACGGATGACGTTAACCCACTGCTGGCGTGGGAAGCGGCGGATGAATATCTGCTGCAACAGCTGGACGATACTGCGATTAGCGGTCCGGTGCTGATCCTGAATGATACCTTCGGCGCGCTGGGCTGTGCGCTGGCGCAACATTCGCCGTACAGCATTGGCGATTCTTACTTAAGCGAGCTGGCGACGCGTGAAAACCTGTGCCATAACGACATCGCGGAGTCCAGCGTCAAATTTCTCGACAGCACCGCGGAATATCCGCAGGCGCCGGGCGTGGTGCTGATTAAGATCCCCAAAACGATGGCGCTGCTGGAGCAACAGCTGCGCGCGCTGCGCAACGTGGTGACACCACAAACGCGAATTATCGCCGGGGCGAAAGCCCGCGATATTCACACGTCGACGCTGGAGCTGTTTGAAAAGGTGCTGGGTCCAACCACTACCACGCTGGCGTGGAAGAAAGCGCGCCTGATTAACTGCACGTTCAGCAAGCCTGAGCTGGCCGACACCTCTCTGACCCTGAGCTGGAAACTGGAAGGCACCGACTGGACTATCCACAACCACGCTAACGTCTTCTCCCGTACCGGGCTGGATATCGGCGCGCGCTTTTTTATCGAGCATCTGCCGGAAAATCTGGAAGGCGAGATTGTTGACCTCGGCTGCGGTAACGGCGTGATTGGGATGACGCTTTTAGAGAAAAACCCGCAGGCAAGCGTGGTATTTGTTGATGAATCCCCGATGGCGGTGGCTTCCAGCCGTCTGAACGTGGAAACCAACCTGCCGGACGCGCTGGATCGCTGCGAATTTATGATTAACAACGCGCTGTCCGGCGTTGAGCCGTTCCGCTTTAACGCGGTGCTGTGCAACCCGCCGTTTCATCAGAAGCATGCGCTGACCGATAACATCGCCTGGGAGATGTTCCACCACGCTCGTCGCTGCCTGAAGATCAACGGTGAGCTGTATATTGTGGCGAACCGTCACCTCGACTACTTCCACAAGCTGAAGAAGATTTTCGGCAACTGCGTCACCATTGCCACCAACAATAAGTTTGTGGTGCTGAAATCAGTGAAGCTGGGACGTCGTCGTTAACCAGATAGCAGGAACGTCACGCCTGTTCTGCCGGATAGCTCGCTTGCGGCTTATCCGGCTTATAAAACACAAATTTTCAGCATGTTACGCGTGACGCCATCGGGCTGTTTCATATCTCCAGCGCCAGACGGGTGCCCTGAGCAATTGCCCGGCGGGCATCCAGTTCTGTCGCAACATCGCATCCGCCAATCAGATGTACCGTTTTACCGGCATGGCGTAGCGGATCGACGAGATCCCGTGCGGGCTCCTGGCCTGCACAAATCACCACATGATCCACGTTTAGCGTCTGCGGTTCTCCATTGATTAATATGTGCAACCCTTCGTCATCGATCTTCTGATAACTCACCGCCGGGATCATCTTCACGCCGCGAGAGAGCAGGGTAGTGCGGTGGATCCATCCGGTGGTTTTGCCCAGCCCCTCGCCCGGCTTGCTGGCCTTGCGCTGTAGCATCACAATTTGTCGCGAGCCTGGTGCCTGGTGCGGCCCTTCCGGGCGCAGACCGCCAGCCTGTTGCAGGCTGGTGTCGATCCCCCACTCTACGCAAAACTCAGCGATACTCTGGCTGGTCGGGTCGCCGGACTGGCTGAGATACATGGCGGTGTCAAAGCCGATCCCGCCGCAGCCAACGATCGCCACGCGTTTACCCACGGGCGCTTTATCGCGGAGTACCTCAAGGTAAGTCAGCACCTTCGGGTGATCGATTCCCTCGATTGGCGGCTTACGCGGTTTGATGCCACTGGCGAGGATCACCTCATCAAACGGCTGAAGATCGTTTGCGCTCACCCGTTGGTTGAGCTTCAGGGTGACGCCGGTGACCTCGATCATTCGCCGGTAATAGCGCAGCGTCTCATAAAATTCCTCTTTGCCGGGGATCTGTCTGGCAATAGTAAACTGCCCGCCGATCTCAGCGTTCGCATCAAACAGCGTCACATGATGTCCCCGCGCCGCGGCATTAATCGCAAACGCCAGCCCGGCGGGGCCAGCGCCGACGACGGCCAGGTTTTTGATCCGCGTGGCCGGAACGATCGGCATTTTGGTTTCGTGGCAGGCGCGTGGATTCACCAGGCAAGAGGTGACTTTGCCGACGAAGATTTGATCCAGACAGGCCTGGTTGCAGCCAATGCAGGTGTTGATCTCATCGGCACGTCCCGACTGCGCTTTTGACAACAGTTCGGCATCCGCCAGAAACGGGCGCGCCATCGATACCATATCCGCATCACCACGCGCCAGAATGTCATCGGCGACTTGAGGATCGTTAATGCGGTTGGTGGTAACTAATGGGATCGTGACGTGACCTTTCAGCTTGCGCGTCACCCAGCTAAAAGCCCCGCGCGGCACCGCCGTGGCGATCGTCGGAATACGCGCTTCATGCCAGCCGATCCCCGTATTGATGAGTGTTGCGCCAGCCGCTTCAATCGCCTGCGCCAGCTGCACGGTTTCATCAAAGGTGCCGCCGTTCTCTACCAGATCGAGCATCGACAGGCGGTAGATAATAATAAAATCGTTCCCGACACGCTGGCGCACCGCCCGCACCACCTCAATGGCAAAACGCATCCGGTTGCCGTAATCGCCGCCCCATTCGTCGTCGCGCTGGTTGGTGCGCAGGGTGAGAAATTCGTTGATCAGATAGCCTTCCGAACCCATAACCTCCACCCCGTCATAACCCGCTTCCCGCGCCAGCTGTGCGCAATGGGCAAAGTCCTCAATCAACTGCTCTATCTGAGCGTGGCTGAGCTCGTGGGGGGTAAAACGGTTGATGGGCGCGCGGATTGCCGAAGGCGCTACCAGCTGTGGCTGATAGCTGTAGCGGCCGGTGTGCAGGATTTGCAGCGCGATTTTGCCACCCGCATCGTGAACCGCATCGGTAACCACGCGATGATGGGGGAGCTGGCTGGCATCGTTGAGCAGCGCGCCGCCCTCCATCACCACCCCGGAGGAGACCGGCGCAATACCGCCAGTGACAATCAGGGCGACACCGTGCCGGGCACGCTCGGCGTAGAAAGCCGCCAGGCGTTCGACGCCATCGGGATGCTCTTCCAGTCCGGTGTGCATCGAACCCATCAGCACACGGTTTTTAAGCCGGGTAAAGCCCAGATCGAGCGGGGCGAACAGCGACGGATAGCTCATAAGGGTGTCCCGTATGTAAAATTATTGTTATGTGGTCGGATGAGTGACTAATTTAGCCGTCGCGGCGTAAAAGGGAAAAGGGGAATGCAATGATTGTGATGGGATTCAAAAAATGCCCCTGCGGGCGCAAGGGCGTGTAGGTCAGAACGCCAGTCGTTTCCCCAGACCGTCAAAGAGGTGCAGGTGTGACTCCTGTACGGTGAGCGTAAGCGGGGTATCCGGCATGAAGCTAAGCTGTTGAAAAGACTTCAGGCACACGGGGTGGCCGGCCAGATCCAACCACACCAGCGTGGAATCGCCCTGTAATTCACACAGCCGGGTACGCCCCTGCAACGTGAAATCCCCGGTCTGCTGGTACTGCATATGCTCCGGGCGGATGGCGACAAACAGTTTGTCCCCGTCGCTGACGCCTGCGGGCTGACGGGTGAGGCGGAAGACGAGGTTATCGGCGATATGCAGCGCGCCTTCGCGCCATACCGCTGGCAGAACATTGATTTTCGGCGTGCCGATAAACTCAGCGACGAACAGGTTTGCCGGGGTGTTATACAGCTCCAGCGGCGTGCCCACCTGCTCAATTTTTCCCTTGTAAAGCACCACGATGCGATCGGCCAGCGTCATCGCCTCCACCTGATCGTGCGTTACATAGATCATGGTGTTTTTCAGGGTGTTATGCAGCTGCTGGATCTCCTGGCGCATCCCGACCCGCAACGCGGCATCCAGGTTAGACAGCGGTTCATCAAACAGAAACAGTTCCGGTTGCTGGACAATAGAACGCCCGATCGCCACGCGCTGGCGCTGTCCGCCTGAGAGATTCTGCGGCAGCCTGTCCAGCATCTCTTCCAGCTTCAGCATGCTGGCGGCGTGAGCGACCCGCTTATCAATCCCGGCGGCGGGCATGTTGATATTACGTAAACCGAATGACAGATTTTCCCTGACGGTCATATGCGGGTAGAGGGCGTAGGACTGAAACACCATCGACAGGTTGCGTTTACCCGCCGCAAGCCTGGTGACCTCTTTTCCCCCCATGACCAGTTTACCGCCGTCGGGGATTTCCAGTCCGGCGATGATCCGCAGCAGCGTGGATTTCCCGCATCCGGAAGGGCCAACCAGCACAATGAATTCCCCGGAGGCGATCTCCAGCGACAGATTTTCAATGATGGTGTTCTTGCCCCAGACTTTATGAATATTGCTCAGGCTTAGCGCGGTCATAACCTCTCCTTGTCAGAATCCCAGGCTGTAATCAGCGTTAAAAGTTCATCGGTTTTGCGCGCCAGCAGTGCCGTATCCGCGCGGGTTTCCACGTTCAGGCGCAGCAGCGGCTCGGTGTTGGAGGCGCGTAAGTTGAAGCGCCAGCCAACGAAGTCGATGCTCAACCCGTCACAATCGTCACGCAGGCCGCCGGCTTGCAGATAGTGAGCGGCAATGGATTGCATGATCGATTGCGGATCGGCCACCGTCAGATTGATTTCGCCGGAAACCGGAAAGCGCTCCTGGGCGTGTTCGATATACGCCGACAGCGGACGGCTGTCGCTGCCGATAATTTGCAGCATCAATACCAGTGGGATCATCCCGCTGTCGCAGTAGCCAAAATCGCGGAAGTAGTGGTGGCCGCTCATTTCTCCGCCGTAGACCGCATCCTCTTCGCGCATCCGCGCTTTGATAAAGGCGTGCCCTGTTTTGCTGATAATCGCCTTGCCGCCGCCGTTGCTGACCGTTTCCAGCGTATTCCACGTCAGGCGGGGATCGAGGATCACCGTACTGCCCGGCATCTGTTGCAGGAAATGGCGGGCGAACAGCGCCACCAGGTAGTAGCTTTCGATGAACTCGCCGCGTTCGTCAAAGAAGAAGCAGCGATCAAAATCGCCATCCCAGGCGACGCCGAAATCGGCCTGATGGGCGATAACGGCCCGCTGCGTCACCCGCCGATTTTCTTCCAGCATCGGATTCGGCACGCCCGCCGGGAAATGACCGTCAGGCTGATGGTGCAGACGGATAAATTCAATATCCATGCCGTGGGATTGCAGGGCGCCGTCGAGGGCATCCAGCGCCGGACCGGCGGTTCCGTGCCCGGCGTTGACCACAACGCGCAGCGTGCGGCGCGGTGGGCGGCTCAGGAAGCGCAGCAGGCAGGCAATCCAGGCGGGGCGATTATCATAAGGGATGAGGCTGCCGTGTCTGACTATCGGCGCAAAGCGGTTCTGCTCCGCCAGCGCTTTTATCTCCAGCAGGCCGTTGTCATTACTGATCGGACGCGCCTCTTCGCGCACCAGCTTCATACCATTGTACTGCGCCGGATTATGGCTGGCGGTAATCTGAATGCCGCCGTCGGCACGCAGTTCCCGGGTGGCGAAGTAGATCTCTTCGGTGCCTGACAGACCAATGTCGATAACATCCACGCCGCTGGAAATCAGCCCGTCGGTCACGGCGGATTTTAATGATTCCGAGCTAAGGCGAATGTCGGCACCGACCACCACCCGGCGCGGATGGCGCCAGGCGGCGTAGGCGCGACCGATACGAAAGGCGATATCCGGCGTCAGGTTGACGCCAACCTCACCGCGAATGTCGTAGGCTTTAAAACAGGTTAGTTCATCCATAATCCACTCTTCTGTAATTAATGAGTCAGGCTGACTCCCGAATGATGAGCTGGTAAGGCAATTCATAGTGGGTCACCGGTCCCCTGGTGAGCAGCAATTTGACGGCCATTTCCCCTTTCTTTTCCGCGTCTTGCGCGATGGTGGTCAGGCGCATTCCCGCCACATCCACGGCAAGATTATCGAAACCGGTAACGGCAACCCGCTGCGGGACCGCCAGCTGCTGCCGTTGGCAGTAGTGGATCGCGCCGACGGCGAAGCGATCGGAAAGGCAGATCAGCGCAGTGATCTCCGGATGGGTTTCCAGTAACGCTTTGGCCGCCTTTTCGCCGTGTTCTTCATCGTGTCGGGTTTGATACAGCCAGCACGTTTCAAGGGCGAAGCCGCGCTGCCGGAAAACCTCCCGGCAGGCATTCACGCGGGAGAGCATCAGCAGGTTGTCGCCGGTGACGGGGGCGGTCAGATCGCACATTCCCTGCGCCGGGGGCTGTGACGGAAAGGCGATGATGCCGAAATGCCGGTGACCTTTATCGGCCAGATAGCGGGCAATATCGCGCATGGCGCAGGCGTTATCGATGGAGACGCTGCTGTGGTCGGGAAACTGAAAATCGAGCGTGACCACCGGACGTCCGTGAGCCAGCGCGTGCTGGATCATGGCCGCATTGTTATGCGTGGCGTTGAGAATATAGCCATCAACCAGGGTGTTGAGCGGCGTCTGTTGCCGCTTACGCAAAGGGATCAAGACCAGATTGACGTTTTGTTCTTCACACTGGACGGCGATCCCCCGCATCAGCGCAATGTCGTGGGGATCGATAAACACGTAACTCATAGAGTCGTTGAATATCACGCCGATGGTGTCAGATTTGCCGGTACGCAGCGCGCGCGCCAGCTTGTCCGGTCCCTGAAAGCCAAGCTCGCTGGCATATTGCAAAATTCGCTGGCGCAGCTCCGGGGATAATTTTTCCGGATTATTCCATGCGTTCGACACCGTGGTATGGGAAATACCCATAACTTTGGCCAATGATTTTATCGTAATACGTTTCTTATCTTTATTATCATTAACGTTTATTTTCATTTTTAATATATTTGCTGGGGTTATATATTTGCGTGAATTATTTATTTCTGTCGTCCATTGCGTTGAACGTTGATGCAAAGTTTAACGTTAAACAAAAATCGTTTTGTGATTTGTTTAACGTTAAACATAAAAAGGGGGTGTTAATTTACGCTCCATTCAATAGCAGGGTAGCGGTAAATCAATACTTATTGAAAGTGAATGGAGAGTTATCGTGAGAGTTGTAAAAACAGCTAAATTGACAGCCTGTGTACTATTCGCCTTTTGTATTTCCGGCTGCGGTCCGGATGATAAAAAACCCGAAGAGACAGCAAAAGCGCCAATTAAAATGTGGGTGGCACCAAACGAAAATGAAGAAGCCTTCTGGAATACTATGGTTAAAGAATGGAATAAAGACCCGGCGCATACCCCGGTCGAATTTACCCCCATTCCTGCCGCCAGCAGTTCTGAAGAGGCAATAATGAACGCGCTGGCTTCCGGCACGGAACCCGATATCTCCAGTAATATCTTTATCGGTTTTGCCAGCCAGCTGGTGGAAATTGGTCAGCTGGAAGACCTTTCTAAAATGAGCGGTTTTAATGAACTCGTTAATAACCGACAGATGGGCAAAATTATTCCTGCATGGCAATTAAACGGCGAGCAACACGTTCTGCCGATCTATATTAATCCTATCGTCTGGTGGTGGCGGGGCGATTTACTTAAGCAGTATGGTTTTGACCATGTTCCGACCCGTTATGATGAGCTTTATCAGCTGGCAGAGCGCCGGGCGGCGGATAATAACGGCTATGTTATCCAGATGACCGCCGGGAAAAACTGGTGGGAACGCTGGTTCGATTTTATTCCGCTTTATTATGCGCAAAACGGGGGTAAACCTTACCTCGCGGGTCATCAGGCGACGTTTGCCGATCCTGCCGGACAGGCGGTACTGACCTTTATGGGGAAAGTCTTTAACAGCAAGTGGAGCAGCTACGATTTCACCGCCGCCGACGATCCGTTAGCGACCGGGCAGGTGCTGGCGTCCGCGCGCGGTCCGTGGGATATCGCCCGCTACCATAAGCAGTATCCGGAGATCCTCAAAACGCTGCAAATTGGGCCGATGCTCACCGAGAAAGGCGACGCGCACCCGTATACGTTCGGCGACAGCAAAGGGGTGGTGATCTTCAGTTCCAGCAAGCGCAAAGCGCAGGCGTGGGCGTTTATTCAGTGGGTCTTTAACAACGCTGAACATGACCGGAGCTGGCTGGAGCTGACCGGTATGCCGCCAGCACGCAGTGATTTAATGAGTAATCCGCTGTTTGTGAATTACTTTGAGAAAAACCCGCTGGAGAAGGCGATCGCTTCTTACGTGGACGTCGCGCTGCCGCCAGCGGCCACTACGCAAACCACGGAGATTCAGCGCAGCATGACGCAGATGCTGGAGCAGGTCATTTTCAACCACGCCGATCCGGCTGCCACCCTCGATAAATCCGCGCAGGAAATTAATACGTTGCTGGCGAAATAAGGGGAAAAAATGGCTGGATATGAATCCCGCACCGGAGGCCTGCTGGCCTCCACGTGGATCGGTTATTCGCTGCTGTTCTGGTTTTATCCGCTGTGCTGGCTGGTCGTGCTCAGCGTGACGAACTGGCAATTTATTGGCACGCCGACGTTTAGCGGATTACAGAATATCATTGGCGTGTTTCATGACGCGTTATTCTGGCAGTCGATGTGGAACGTGTGCCGTTTTTTAATGTGGTATATCCCGATTGTCTTTCTTGCCTCGCTGCTGTTTGCCGCGGGATTACGAAAAATTAAGTACGGGAAAAGTTTTATTGCCCTGAGCTTTTTACTGGCGAATATCTCTTCGGGGGTGGCCTATTCCATCGTCTTTTCAAAATTGTTCAGCGAATACGGGCCGGTCAATCAATTTTTACAGGCCAGTTTCGGCATCTCTGTGCCCTGGTTTACCAACCCTGACTGCGCCATGTTATCCATTGCGTTAATTGTGACCTGGAAATTCGTCGGTTATTACGGGCTGATTCTCTATTCCGGGATGGTGGCGATCCCCGCGGATATTTACAGTGCGGCGCAGCTGGATAAAACCGGGAAGTTTAAGCAAAGTTGGGCGATTACCCTGCCGATGATGAACGCGCAAATCGTGATGGTGATGGTGCTGGCGATTACCGTGGCGTTCAGCATCTTTACCGAGCCGTATCTTATCACCGGCGGTGGACCGCTCAACAGCACCACCAGTCCGATGGTGGTGATGTATGAAGTGGCGTTCCAGAAAATGAAGCCAACCTGGGCGGCGACCATGTCGATTATCGTTGCGGCATGCAGTTTCCTCGCCATCTGGGTCTTCCGCAAAGTATTCGAAAAACATATCGAGATTGTGTGAATGAAGAAACTGACTCCCTTAACGCTGCTCATTCACGCCGTGATGTTTTTGCTGGCGCTCACCTGGCTCTATCCTTTTATCTGGATGGTGATCTCCTCGCTGAAACCGACGGCGCAAATCTACACGACCGGGCTGTTTTCCGGTCATCTGACGCTGGAGAATTACGCTTTTCTGTTCGATAACAGCAACCGGGCGGACAAACCTTTTTTGCGCACCCTGGTTAACTCGCTGTTTGTGTCGCTCACCATTACCGTCTGCGTCACGCTGACCTCAATGCTGGTGGGATATGCCGTCGCGAAAACCGAGTTTCGCGGCAAAAATGCGTTTCGCAACCTGTTGATTGTGCAGATGGTTTTCCCGGTCTTTATGTTCATCATTCCACAGTTTGTCCTGATGCGTGAACTGGGGCTGATCAACAGCTACGGGGCGATGATCCTGCCGTATGCGATGAGCGCCTGGGGCATTTTCATGGTTTCGCAGAGCTTTAAAGGCACGCCGAATGATTACCTGTACGCCGCAAGGCTCGATCACGCCAGCCTGTGGGGGATCCTGCGGCATGTGATGATGCCGCTGAATAAATCCATTCTGGCGATTGTCGCGCTGTTCACCTTTTCCAGCTCATGGGACAACTTTCTCTGGCCGCTGATCGTGATGCGCGAAGTGGACAAAATGCCGTTTTCGGTGCTGCTCGCCACCTTCAGTAAATCCTATGGCATCTACCTGGGACCGGTGCTGGCGGGGTCGGTGGTGCAGATGCTGCCAATCGTTGTCCTGTTTATTCTGTTCAGAAAATACTTCCTCGAAGGCATGTCGTTATCACTGAAATAAGGAACGTGACGGTGAAAAAGCAACCGTGGTGGCAGGCGTGTACCTGTTATCAAATTTATCTGCCTTCGTTTTGCGACGGCAATAACGACGGGCTGGGCGATTTTCCGGGCCTGATTTCCCGGCTGGATTATTTGCAGGCGCTGGGCATCGGCGCGGTGTGGATCACGCCGTTTTATCCCTCTCCGCTGGTGGATAACGGCTACGATATCAGCGATTACTGCGCCGTTGACGCCCGTTTCGGCACTCTCGACGATTTTCGCCGGGTGGTTGACGGCTGCCACGCCAGAGGCATTCGGGTGATTATCGATCTGGTGGTCAATCACGTCTCCTCAGAACATCCCTGGTTTTGCGATGCGTGGAATAATCCGGGCAGCCGCTATCGTGATTATTTCCTTTTTCGCCGCCAGCCGAATAACTGGCGTTCTTTCTTTTCCGGCAGCGCGTGGACCGCTGAGCCTGACACCGGCGAGTTTTATTACCATAAATTCGCGCCCGGCCAGGTGGATCTCAACTGGGCCAACCCCGCGGTGGAACAGGAAATTTACCGGGTGGTGGATTTCTGGGTTACGCAGGGGGTGGACGGCTTTCGCTTTGACGTCATCAACTTTCTTACTACCGACGGCATTGGGCCTGATAACCCGGAAGAGAACGGCGAGCAGCGCCATGAATTTGACATCAATCAGCCGCGACTCCCGGAGACGCTGCAACGGCTGTGTGCCCATGTTCGGGCGCAGGGGGACTATTTCCTGATTGGCGAAATCGGCAGCGAAGACCCTGACGTGCTCAGCCGCTATCAAAGCCCGCAACTGATGGACGTGGTGTTTAATTTCAATATCGGCAGCCAGAAAACCTTTGATGTTTCCCGTCTTTTCAGCCAGTTAAAAACCACGCTGGCTGCGCAGTCGGGTTTACCGACGCTGTTTTTCTCCAGCCATGATATGTCACGGATGATCAGCCGCTTTGGCGAAAACGAGCGCGATACCGGGCGGGCGCTGGCGGTGCTGGCGCTCCAGCTAACGGTGAGCGGCGTGCCGTTTATCTTCCAGGGAGAAGAGCTGGGGGTGACCGACTACCGTCCGCAAACGGCAGAGCAGCTTTTTGATATTCAGGGAAAAACCCATTACCGCACCGCCCTTGCCGCAGGCAGCAGCCCGCAGCAGGCGCTGGCGCTGGCTATTGAACATTCGCGGGATGGTTCGCGCGCGCCGCTGCCCTGGCGCGACGCCCCCTTTGGCGGATTTTCCTCCGTCGCGCCGTGGATGCCCGTCGGCGGCGATATCGCCCTGATTAACGCGGAGCGCCAGCAGCAGGATGAGACATCGTTCTGGCATCAGTACCGGCTGCTTATCGCCCTGCGCCGCCGCGTTGCGGCGCTGCATCAGGGACAGCAGGACTCGCTTAACCTCACTGATGAATGCGTCTGGTTTACCCGTGCGACGGCGGCGGATCAGGTCTGGGTCGCCATCAACTTTGGTGCGCCCGTTCGCAATCCGTGGCAGGAGATTGAGGCTGAGGTGCTGTACGGAGAGGAGGCGCAATGGATTGGCAAGAATCAATGTTTGATCAAAAGGAGAGTACATGGACAGGCACAGTAAAAACCCGTTGATTACCCCGGCAGACGTGACGCCTTCACTGCCCGGCAGGAAGGTCGATTGTGTTTTCAATGCTGGCGTAACGGAGTGTGACGGGGAGATCGTTCTGCTGCTGCGGGTGGCGGAAAGCGTGATCAATTCCGACCCGCAGCAGCGTGTCGTACCGCTGTTGGAAAAAACCGATGCGGGCTGGATACAGGCCACCGCGAGTTTCGATCGTCGCGATGAACGCTATGATTTCAGCGATCCGCGGGTGATCGTGCTGAAAAGCGATCCGGCGCGGGTGTGGCTGACCTCCATGTCGCATCTGCGCCTGGCGCGCAGCCGCGACGGGGTGAACTTCCGGATTGACAGCCAGCCGTTTATCATCGCCGATACGCAATATGAAGAGTTCGGCTGCGAAGATGCGCGGATCACCCGCATCGATGATATCGCGTACATCAACTACTCGGCGGTGTCGTCGCTGGGGATCTCTACCGCGCTGGCGGTGACCAGAGATTTTGTCACGGTGGAGAAAAAAGGGTTGATCCTCTGCCCGGACAACCGCGACGTCTGCTTTTTCCCGGAAAAGATCGCCGGTAAATATCACGCCCTGACCCGTCCGGCCCCGTGCCACTTCGGTCATCCGGAAATCTGGATCTGCGAGTCGCCGGATATGCTGCACTGGGGCAACCATCGCCACCTGCTGGGACGGTCCGGCGATGCCTGGGACTGCCGTAAATCAGGCGGCGGCGCACCGGTATTAAAAACCGATCGCGGCTGGCTGGAGATCTACCACGGTGTGGATGCCGATCAGCGCTACTGCCTCGGCGCGCTGCTGCTGGATCTCAACGATCCGACCCGCATTCTGGCGAAATCACCGGTACCGTTGCTGGAGCCAGATGCGCCTTACGAGCGCGAAGGCTTCTTCGGCAACGTGGTGTTCACCTGTGGGGCGCTGATCCGCGATGAGACGCTGCACGTCTGGTATGGCGCCGCCGATGAGTGTGTGGCGCTGGCGACAATGCCGCTGGACAAACTGTGGCGGCATCTGGGGGTTAAATAAATGCCGCAGAGCGTCCTGGGCAGGTAAACCCGCTTCTGGCAGGGGCGTCGATTTACTCGTTGCAGCCGCTGGTGGACGAATCTTTGCTGCAAATAATGAAAATACGTAACAGAAGGGCAGGGCAATAAATGCCCTGCAAATCTGTATATTTAATTTCACATTGTATTTCAGGCGCGCAAGAAAACAGACAGCCTTTTATCGTTATCAATATTTTAATTAATATTTGTAGCTGGGGATGCTTCAATATCCTTTTCTTCTTTGGTTAAACTTTTAATGTATCTGCTGTATTTCCACCAGGCAAAACCGAGGAAAATAACAATCCCGCCCACGTTATAGAAAATAATCGTCAGAATATTGCCTCCGGTTGGGAAGGTTGAGGCGATAAAGCCGACGGTGAAGATGGCGATTAACATTGAAACGATAATAATACCGGTCCTTTGCGAACCCATGCGGAAGTCGCGCGGTAAGTGGTCCAGTTTTGCGCGCAGATTCAGGTAAGCCAGCATAATAAACAGCGGCGGCAGCATCGATGCGGCGGCGGTCATGTTGATGATAGTGTTCATCAGCTCCTGCACGGTATTGGATCCCAGCATGGGGATAATCATCAATGGAATGACGATCAGGAACTGGATCCAGGCCGCACGCGCCGGGACGCCGTTTTCATTCAGCTCAACGGTTTTCTTCCCGAAAATACCGGCAGGAATTTCAGAGAAGAAAATTTTCACCGGCGTTGCGGTCCACATCAGCAGAGAGCCGAACATCGCGGTAAAGGAAACCAGGCCGACAAAGCGGTTAACGATCAGTTCCGGCAGGCCAAAGAATGCCGCCAGGCCGTGGAATACCTGCACCGAGCCACCGGTAAACTTCAGCTCTGTACTGCTGACAAAGACGTTGATCAGCACAGACGAGATGGAATAGAGCACGCCGATAAAAATCCCGGCAATGATAATGACCTTCACGAACGATTTTGACCCGCCCTTGACGTCGTTAACGTAAACCGCAACGGATTCTGCGCCGCCTGCC
This sequence comes from Citrobacter amalonaticus, assembly GCF_002918555.1. GTDB lineage: Bacteria > Pseudomonadota > Gammaproteobacteria > Enterobacterales > Enterobacteriaceae > Citrobacter_C > Citrobacter_C amalonaticus_A. The sequence goes on along the minus strand of NZ_PQMB01000003.1, from coordinate 717,449 downwards.
GCCATAAAGATCCAGGTGGTAATGCCGAGGAATGCCCAGTTGAAGTTCGGAATCATTGCATCAACAGTGATCGGATCCGCAGGCTGCACGCCGCCAACCAGCGCTGTCCCGGCGAGTAAAATATAGGAGAGAGTCAGCAGCAGCATTAGCGTGGAGGTGACTGAGGTGATTGGCCCCAGCATTTTCGCGCCGTTGGTGGAAACCCAGGTGGAGAAAGCGAACAGGACCATACTCAGTATCGTTGTGGCGATGGGCGTCAGAATGTATTCGTACCCCAGGAAGGCGTAAGAGGCGTAGGCAATAACGCGTGGTAGTAATGAGGTGAAAAAGAACAGGTTAACAAACCAGTAGGTGTAAGCGGTAATAAACGCCCAGCGCCCGCCGAGGGAGCTTTTCACCCATGCGTAAACGCCTGCTTCGGAGTTTTTATTCAGCGATACAAATTCAGCGATAATTAAGCAGAAGGGAATAAAGTAAAAAATAGTGGCGAGGAAAAACATCGGTGCCGATGCCAGCCCAAGCTCAATATTATTATTGATAACGTTATTAAAACTATAAACAGCGGCAAAGGTGAGAGACAGTAAGCCGAACTTGCCGATGGTATTACGCTTGGTATCAGACATAGCACATCTCCGATTCCTGATTATTATAGGGTACTGGCGGCGCATCACTGGCGCCACCTGTGTTTTTATTTATTATGAAAATAACCGTCTTCGATGGTCACTTTGAGGACGACTTTTTTTACAGCGTTATGGCAAATAAAACGGTAAGCCTCGTGGTTTTCACAAATCACCATCTGGCCTTCGTGGACTTCAACGGTTTTTCCGCAGCCCTTCAAATATTCACGATCGGTTTCATCACGATAATATTCAACCACCTGTAGCGCGTTCTTGGCGGCGAATTCAATTTTTTGCTGTCCTTGCAGGTAGTAATGGATCTCAAAATAACGACGATGACCGGTAAACAGCGCATCGGTGGCGGAGTCGATTTCAACACGATAGCTGAGTGAATCACCGACTGAGTGAGCGACACCCGGCTGAATATTGTCGATATTTTCAATCGCTTCAACGCAGCGCTGCCACTTCTTCCCGGATGCGTAAATTTGTTGGAACTGCGCTAAGTTATCGAGGATTCTCATTTTTCATTCTCGCTGTGCAAATTCGTGGAAAAGAAATCCGCGCCGAAGGCGTGGCTGGCGATGGCCTGAGCGGTGCTCTCTCCGCCAGAAACCGGCAGTAGCGTAAATCCGTAATTGAATGCGCGTAGCCAGACTCGCCATGAGTCGAGAACCTCGCTTCCCCAGGAGTTGGAACCTAAACCGAGTAGCTGGTGGTCCAGGTTCAGGGTGATATCATCGCTGCGCTGTAGCTCATGACAGTGCTGGGCGGCATGGATAGTCTCCGGCGTGTAATGCCAGGCACTCAGGTTGATCGGCTGCTGTGGAACCACTAACAGGCCGTTGCCGTGGCGATTGGTCAGCGCAGCCCAACGCACGTGCTGACGATTACCGTTATTTTGCGGGAACGGATAGTTCTCGAACATGTCATCCACGCGGCTTTGCCAGACATCAATAATATTGGCCTGCTGGCTGTCGGCATAGTTTTCACCCGGCCCGCGTCCGTAATACGCCACCTGGTCGAATGCGCCGTTAATACCCATAGTGAAGCCGATGCACGGAATAATGTGCGGATATTCGCCATAGCGTTCGCCGGAAAGCTCAACGTTTACCTGGCCATCTGCGGCGATACGCCACCGGTAGGTACAGCGCATCCCGAAGTCAAACACCGGCGGGGCAATCACCGTTCGGCTGGTGATCAGTACCGCATCTGCCGTCTGCTCAACGGTAAACTCCCGCAGATGCTCCTGCATGATGTGCAGATGATTCGGCTGCCATAACCCTTCAAACTCCTGTTTGTGGTTATCAATCATCGGCTTGAAGAAGTTAATCTTCGGCGTGCGTGTCAGCAGCGCTTCGCCATCTACCTGCCAGACGCCAGGTTTACCGTTCAGTTTTGAGAAGCTCAGGTGGAAGTTGTAGCCACGCACGGTACAGCTGAGACGGTCCTCCTCCAGGATCAGAGGGCGCGCATTGGGGTGATGGTAAGGAACCGGCTGCGATGTTCTGCTCTTTAACGAGAACTGCCAGGTGGCGACAGAGTGTCCCGCCTCGCTGTAGCGCGTGCGGGAATCTTTGGTCACGGTAATGTTGAGAAACGCCTCGCGGGCATCCAGCTCCGGCAGGTCGCAGTGCAGCAAAGTATCGCTGTCTGGTGCGACGTCGCGCAGTTTAATCTGCTGCGTGGAGAGCGTTTCCCCTTCGGCGCGGACGTCAATGTGCAGGGTATAGTCATCCAGAGTCGTAAACCACAGCTTGTTTTCCACCCGCAGTTCGCCGCGTTGCAGATCATGGGCATACACCTTGACCGGGGCAATCACCTGCTTGTACTCCTTCAGGCCCGGTCCCGGAGTCTGATCGGCGTAAATTAAGCCATCCAGGCAGAAGTTGTAGTTATTCGGGTAGTCGCCGTAGTCGCCGCCATATTTGTACCAGACGTTGCCATCATCATCTTTTGCCTGAATGCCGTGGTCGCACCATTCCCAGACGTAGTGTCCCTGAATGCAGTCATGCTGATAAAAGACGTTCTGATATTCCGTCAGTCCACCGGGGCCATTCCCCATCGCATGAGCGTACTCGCAGATAATGCGCGGCTTCGCGTGCGGATACTCACCAAATTCGTTCATCAGCGGTACCCGGGTGTACATGGTGGAGATGATATCCACCACTTCAGCATCGCGGTCTTCTTCGTAGTGAATCAGGCGCGTCTCATCCAGCGCTTTGGCGGCGTGATACATCGCGCGGATGTTACAGCCGTATCCGGATTCGTTGCCGAGCGACCAGATGATGATCGACGGATGGTTTTTCTGTGCGTGGATGTGGCGCACGATGCGCTCTACGTAAACCTGCTCCCAGGCCGGATCGTCGGTGATACGGCTGATGTCGCCCACGTTGGCGAAACCGTGCGATTCCACGTCGGTTTCGGCCATCACAAACAGGCCGTAGATATCGCACAGCTCGTAGAAGCGCGGATCGTTAGGATAGTGCGCGGTACGTACCGAGTTGATATTGTGCTGCTTCATCAACTGGAGATCTTTCTCGACGCGATCCATGCCTACAGCACGACCTTTGAGATGATCGTTATCGTGGCGGTTGACGCCGTGTAGCATCACGTAGTGGTTATTAATGTAGAACAGCCCGTCGCGAACCTTAATATCGCGAAAACCTACGCGCTGGGGCACGATATCAAGGATCTTGCCGTCGGCGTCTTTCAGGGTGAAGACCAGATGATACAGATATGGAGATTCCGCCGACCATTGCTGCGGTGCGCTAACCGGGAAAGCAAAGTCAGCCACGGTGAGATGGCTGACGTTCAGCGCGTTGAGGGCGCCCGTGTGGATAAGGTTTTCACCGTCGAATAACGTGTACTCCAGCGAGGTCAGCGCGGGTACGTCAGCCAGATTTTCCAGGGTAAGCTGGCAGGATAGAGTGGCATCGCGGTAATCATCATCGAAATCGGTGCGGACGGTAAAATCCTGAATATGGGTGGAATGTCTGCCGACCAGATAGACGTCGCGGAAGATCCCCGCCGACCACCACATATCCTGATCTTCAATATAGGTGGAATCCGCCCACTGCATCACGCGTACGCACAGCAGGTTGTCACCCGTTTTGGCTACCGCGCTGATATCGAATTCAGCCGCCAGGCGGCTGCCTTTGCTGCATCCTACGTAGTGACCGTTAACATAAACTTCGAAATACGTTTCGACACCGTCGAATTTAATCAGCGTTTGTTTGCCTTGCCAGCCTTCGCTTAACGTGAAGATGCGCTGATAGGCGCCGGTTGGGTTGTCGCTGGGAACATAAGGCACATCAATCGGGAACGGAAAACCTTCGTCGGTATATTGCAGCTTGCCGTGGCCTTCCATTTGCCACATTCCGGGAACGGCGATCGTTCCCCAGTCGTGCATATATTCGCAGGTGAACCCTTCCGGAACCTGTAGCGGGTGGTCAAAAAAGCGGAAGTTCCATTGGCCGCTCAGAGAGAGAAAATAGCGGCTGGTTTCACGGGCAAAGGTACGAGCCTGTGCAACCGAATCATAGGAAAAAAAGTAGGCGCGTGGCGCCAGTCGGTTTTCGTGGGTGAGCTGAATGTTTTCCCAGCGATTCATAAGGCCTCCCGGTGGAGAGAAATCGGAACCATTCAAGGTGATGGTAAGTAAGAGTCACTGGAAACGATTTTAGTAAAACTTTTACTAAAATATAGCAGTAAAAATGATTTACTTTAACTCGATCACGAAAATGAGAGGTAACAGGAGGAGGGACAAACTGAAATGTGCGCCCGGTCGCAGGAAAACCGGGCGGGAAAACGCGTCAGCGGGTGGTACCGCGTAGTTTCAGCTTGCTGGGCACGAAGACCAGCAGAGGCAGTGCTCGCCCGTCGCGAGCCTTCTCATACAGCAGGTTCACACCCTGACTGCCCATCATTTCGGAATGGATACGCACCGTGGAAAGCGGTGGGAAGGTGAATTTTGCCGTCGGAATGTCATTCACGCTAATCAGCGAAATGTCCTGTGGGATCTCCAGACCATGTTCATGAATGGCGCGCAGTACGCCGATGGCAATGGAGTCGGACGCGACAAATAACGCTCGCGGGTAGTCTGTTTTTGCCAGCATCTTCAGTGCCTGCTCATAGCCAGATGAACTGGAGAAGCCGCCGCGCCAGATGTCTTCTTCACTCACAACCTGCTTCAGGCGTCCATATTCCACAAACGCGGCTTCGCGAATGTCAGCTTTACCCGGATTGTCCTCCCCGCCGATAAAACCAATACGGGTGACGCCCTGCGCAATATAGAAGTCGACGATCTCTTTGCTGATGCGTGCCAGGTCGATATCAACCGCATCATACTGGCTACCGGGTTCGTGAAAGTCGATAAAACAGATATTGTCCGTCAATGCGGCGGCCGCATCGCGCAGTGCGGGGGCGGGTTTGCCGACAATTAAAATACCGGTGATGTTTTTTATATCCGGCAATCCGCTATGTTCGTAGCAGTTAGTCAGCTCAATGCCCAGCTTCTCACATTGTGTTTCAATCCCGTGGCGAATGGCCAGATAGTAGGGATCGTTAATTTCCAGCTCCTGCTGATAGCTGTAGACAGCCAGAATATGTTGCAGACTGACGGTGACGTTCTGGCTTTTCCGGGCGCTGCTGGTTTTGTATTCCAGCTTTTCTGCGATCTCCAGAATGCGGTGCTTGGTCTCTTCTTTGACGTTCAGTGTGGGATCGTCGTTTAAAACCCGGGACACCGTCGCCAGGGATACGCCAGCTTCAATTGCGATATCTTTAAGTGTTGCCATGATTACCTTTTCGACTATTCCACTGTTCTCCCGGAGGGCTTTCTCATTGTAAAGGAAGCACCTGTGTATGCATCTGTTTTCAGTAAATAAAGCGCCTTTATTTGACTCACTCAGGGTAAAACTTCCGCTTTATAGTGTGATGAACGCATCATTTTCCCTTTTTTAAGAACGGCGGAAGAAAAAACTTTTGCTATTATTTAGTAAAATTTACCGGAGGGAAAGTATGGAAAAGGTGGCATTTGCAGATTTTGCGCGACTGGAAATACGCGTAGGAAAGATCGTTAAGGTTGAGCGCCATGAGAATGCCGACAAGCTGTACATTGTGCAGGTTAACGTCGGCGAGCAGACGCTGCAAACCGTGACCAGCCTGGTGCCTTACTATCGTGAGGATGAGCTGATGGGAAAAACGGTAGTGGTGCTGTGTAATCTGCAAAAAGCAAAAATGCGTGGTGAAACCTCAGAGTGTATGTTGCTGTGTGCGGAGACGGATGACGGCAGTGAAAGCGTTTTGTTGACGCCGGAACGCGTGATGCCTGCGGGCGTACGGGTGGTGTGAGCGCTGACGCGTGATATCCGGCCTACCGTCAGGATCCCTGTAGGCCGGATAGGCGAAGCGCCACCCGACATGCTTGTCACGCTTCTTCGACACTCACCCGCAGGGCCAGCAGCGCTTTACGGGCCGCTTTCAACACCTGTTCACACTGCTCTACGGTCAGCGTTAGCGGCGGTTCGATCCGAATGGTTTTCGAGTTGTTGAGCGTACCGGCAACCAGAACCCGCTGACGAAACATCTCGCTTGCAAAGCTGTAGCCGATTTCATTATCAACAAACTCAATTGCCATCAGCATCCCTTTCCCACGCGCATCCTGTACCAGATCCGGGTACTCTCTGGCCAACTGACGGAAGCCGTCCAGCAGCATGTCGCCTTTCTGCTCCGCCTGCGCGGGTAAGTTTTGCTCCAGCAGGACGTTGATGGTAGCCAGCGCCGCCGCACAGGCCAGCGGATTGCCGCCAAAGGTCGTGGTGTGAAGGAACGGGTTATCAAACAATACTGAGAACACCTCTTCAGTGGCGATCGTCGCGCCGATGGGCATTACGCCGCCGCCCAGCGCTTTTGCCAGACAGAGAATATCGGGTTGCACATTCTCATGCTCGCAGGCGAACATCTTGCCGGTACGTCCCATCCCGGTCTGCACTTCATCCAGGATCATCAGCGCGCCAAACTCATCGCAAAGTTTACGCACGGCAGTCAGATACCCCTGCGGCGGGAGGATCACGCCACCTTCGCCCTGGACAGGTTCCAGAATGACGGCTGCCACATCGTCACCGGTTTTCTTACACTCGCTGAGCGCGCTGCGCATGGCCTCAATATTGCCGAAAGGAACATGGCGGAAGCCCGGCAGCAGCGGCATAAACGGCTTACGGAACGTTGATTTCGCGGTCGCGGAAAGTGCCCCCAGCGATTTACCGTGAAACGCGCCGCTGGTGGCGATAAAAGTGAACTTGCCACGGGGCGACTGGTACGCCTTCGCCAGCTTTAACGCTGCTTCGACCGATTCGGTACCGCTGTTGCAAAAGAAGCTGTATTTCAGTTTGCCGGGGGTAAGCGCTGCGAGAGTTTTCGCCAGCATGGCCCGTAGCGGGTCAAGCAGCTCCTGGCTGTGCAGAGGTTGTTTGGCGAGCTGATTCTGTACGGCGGATACAACGACTGGATTACGGTGCCCCACATTGAAAATTCCAAAACCCCCCAGGCAATCGACAAATTCCTGTCCCTGGGTGTCGACAAGCGTATTTAAACCTCCCGCCTGCCACTCTACGGCTCCGTAATCCCCGCCAGCAGTTACAGATTTTCGGTACTCCAGAAAACCCGGATTTACGTGCTCCTTGAAGTAGTCAATCACCTCTCGGTTCAGTGCTTTCATTTCCTCATGATCAAGCGTGCGCTTTTCGATGAGATTCAGGGCGTGTGCGCTACAGGCCAAAGCCGATGCGCTGGAAGGTAACCTGTTCAAAATGTGCTCCTGGGGCTTAAGTATCACATGATACTGAGTTAAGTATTGCAGGGATTGCGCCATTCCAGCGCAGCGAGTGAAAATCGGGATAAACACCAGGGGTAACTGCATTTGCGCAATATTTAATCTTAATTCATAACATTTGGTGTTATTTTGCACAGTTCTGACGGTAATTCTCACCCGAAAAATGCGTCGTTATGGTGCAAATTTTGTGCACTATTGGGGCGGTAAACAGAAAGAAGGGGGAATGCGACTGACGAAATTATGTGAAATCAATCAATTAAAAAGCATACAAATTGTGAGGCTTATCGCAAATTACGATCTAAATCAAATTTAACAACTAAAGATAAATTTTTTAGCGCCGACATAACATATGACAAGAAGTTAACAACAAAATACTCTGCACAGGACGCTATTATGTCTTCTCATCTCTACGTTACCCAGCACAATACCCCACTGGATGACGATACGACCCTCATGTCTACTACTGATCTGCAAAGTTACATCACTCATGCTAACGACACTTTCGTTCAGGTGAGCGGCTATCAGCTCAGCGAACTGCTGGCGCAGCCGCATAACCTGGTACGCCATCCTGATATGCCCAAAGCGGCATTTGCTGATATGTGGTACACCCTGCAACAAGGAGAGCCCTGGACCGGAATCGTTAAAAATCGGCGTAAGAATGGCGACCATTACTGGGTACGGGCGAATGCGGTACCGATGATTCGCAAAGGAAAGGTCACAGGCTATATGTCGATTCGGATTCGCGCCACGGACGAAGAGATTGCGGCAGTGGAGCCTTTATACAAAGCCCTGAATGAAGGCCGCTGTAACCGGCGGGTTCACAAGGGACTGGTGGTGCGCAAGAGCTGGTTGGGGAAACTGCCGGCAATGCCGCTACGCTGGCGCGTGCGCTGCCTGATGTTATTGATGTTTTTTATTCTGGCGGCGGCTTTGCAGGCATCTGGCGCTTCTCTGATTGCCCAGATGACGGCGGCCCTGGTGATGCTGCTGACAACCGTCTGCTTTGAATGGCAGGTTGTCCGCCCGGTCGAGAATGTGGCGAAACAGGCGCTGAAAGTGGCGACGGGCGAGCGTAATAGCGTGATACATATGAACCGCAGCGACGAACTGGGATTGACGCTACGTGCGGTAGGCCAGCTTGGTTTGATGTGCCGCTGGTTAATTAATGATGTTTCAAGTCAGGTCTCGAGCGTCAGAAACGGCAGTGACACGCTGGCGAAAGGCAATGATGACCTGAACAGGCATACCCGTCAGACGGTCGATAACGTGCAGCAAACGGTAACCACGATGAATCAGATGGCGGCATCGGTGAAACAGAACTCCGAGACGGCCTCTGCGGCTGATAAGCTCTCCATCGCGGCCAGCAGTGCGGCGACGCAGGGGGGAGAGGCGATGAACACGGTAATTAAGACGATGGATGATATCGCCAACAGCACCCAGCGGATTGGTACTATCACTACGCTTATCAATGATATCGCTTTTCAGACCAATATCCTGGCATTGAACGCAGCGGTTGAAGCTGCAAGGGCGGGCGAGCAGGGTAAGGGCTTTGCCGTAGTGGCTGGTGAAGTGCGCCACCTTGCCAGCCGTAGTGCCAGCGCCGCCAATGATATCCGTAAGTTAATTGATGCCAGCGCAGATAAAGTCCAGTCTGGTTCACTCCAGGTACATGCCGCCGGGCGTACGATGGATGATATTGTGACCCAGGTGCAAAACGTAACGCAGCTTATTGCTCAAATCAGCCACTCATCCCAGGAGCAGGCGGAGGGACTTTCCAGCCTGACCCGCGCCGTTGATGCGTTAAACCATATCACGCAGAAAAATGCCGAGCTGGTGGAGGAGAGTGCGCAGGTCTCAGCGATGGTGAAACACCGTGCGTCGCGTCTGGAGGATGCGGTTACGGTACTGCATTAATTTCCCGGTATTTTCCCTTCAAACGCTTACCCTCTCCGGTAAGCGTTATTGTAACGTTAATGTTAATTATATATTAAATATTAATGTCTTCATATTAATTCATTATTTTTTGTTATTAATTTATCTTCTCTTATCTTTCGTTTATTTAAATCTTCAGAAATCACTTATATAACGATAAGTCTGGCTTCATTCATCGTCGAAAGCTATTTCATAATAGCGCGATTAATTAAAAAGCGATCAATATCATAAAGTTAGGAGATTCCTTACCGATAACGCTATTTGTCTTAGAAAAAAATCTCCAGGAGGGGAATATGTTTTTGCGTAACGTTAAGATTCGCTCGAAATTATTTGTCGCATTTGGCTTGTTAATTGTACTGATGATGGTGAGTTCGGGCCTGTCCCTGTTTAGCCTGGATCGGGCTAATAGTGGTATGCAGAATATCATTAATAACGACTATCCCATTACGGTAAAAGCCAACAGGCTAATCGACAATTTCCAGGATTTTGTCAATACCCAGCAGCTGGTGCTAATGGATGAGGAAGGGAAGTGGAGCCAGGGGGCGGAGAAGAGGATGGAGGCGATGAGCCAGCAGATCACGCTGCTTCTCGATGACCTCAGCAATATGGCACTCAACGCTGAATCGCAAGCAATTATTGCCGGGATCCGCGACGTACGCGAGCAGTACCTCGCCTCGCGGTTCCGTATTCTGCAGGCGCTACAAAACTACGACCGCCAGGCCGCGATGCAGGAGATGATGACCACCACGATGGCGATCCAGCAGGCGTATAAAGCGAAGGTACAGGAGCTGATCACTCTTGAAGATGCGCAGATGGTCAATGATGGCGCGCAGGTTGAACGTGATTTTAAAACTAACCGGGCGTTATTGATTATTCTGGCGCTGATTAGCATTGTCGTCGGCTGCGTGATGGGCTGCTATATCGTCCGTTCCATAACCCGTCCGCTCAATGAGGCTGTTCAGTTTGCCGGGGCGATTGCCCAGGGGGATTTGACCCGCAGCGTCAGCACGACGCAAAAAGATGAAACCGGTGTGCTGTTGCAGGCGCTAATGACAATGAATATTCGTCTGCGGGAGATTGTGCAGGAAGTACAACACGGCTCTGAGAATATTTCCAGTGCGGCGGCACAGATTGTCGCCGGGAACGAGGATCTGGCGGCGCGTACGGAAGAGCAGGCCAGCTCTGTCGAGCAGACTGCGGCCTCTATGGAACAGATTACCGCAACGGTAAAAAACACCGCGGAACATACCAGCGAAGCGACAAAGCTTTCAGCCGGGGCGGCGACAGTGGTGAAAAACAATGGTGAGATGATGAACCAGGTCACGCAGAAAATGCGCGTGATTAATGAAACGGCCAACCGGATGTCAGACATCATCAATCTGATCGATTCTATTGCCTTCCAGACCAATATCCTGGCGCTCAACGCGGCTGTCGAAGCTGCCCGCGCCGGGGAGCATGGTCGGGGATTTGCGGTGGTGGCCGGAGAAGTTCGTCAACTGGCGCAAAAAAGCGCCTCTTCCGCCAGCGAGATCCGCAACCTGATTGAAGACTCCGGCAGCCAGACTCAGGAGGGAATGGATCTGGTAGAGAAGGCCAACGTGTTGATCAACGGCATGGTGCAAAATGTTGAGGAGATGGACGTGATACTGCGGGAAATTGGCCAGGCCAGCCGCGAGCAGACTGATGGTATTTCGCAGATTAACAGCGCGATTAGCCTGATTGACGCTACCACGCAACAAAACTCCAGCCTGGTGGAAGAGTCTGTTGCGGCAGCGGCTTCGCTGAACGAGCAGGCGTTGCACTTAAAAGAGATGGTTAACGTGTTCCGCATACGTGAGGACGACGCACGGCCTGCTTAATCCAGTTGGGTAATATCCAGCGCTGCGCGATCGATAATCCCGATAATTTTTTTGATCTGCGCGTCGCTGGTATCACCATGATTCACGCGTAGATCCAGCACGGCTTTAAAGTTATCCAGCGCACGCTTCATCTGTGGGTTTTTGCGTAATTCAAACCCTACGCTGCGTGCTTTCACGCGTTCCTGAATGTGTGCCAGATGTTCATGGTTTTCCTCCAGCCACCGCTGTCCTTGCTCCGTAATGGTGATCTGCTTACGGCCCCCTTCTTCATCGCTGATGCTGATGAACGCCTGATCCTGCAGGAAATCGAGCGTCGGGTAGATAACGCCGGGACTTGGGGTGTAGTTGCCTTGAGTCAGCGTTTCAATCGCTTTGATTAGCTCGTAACCGTGGCTGGCATCGCGTGAGAGGATGTCGAGGATCACCAGACGTAACTCGCCGTGGCCGAAAAAGCGCTGGCGGCGTCCGCCGCCTTTACCCTGTCGATGTTCACAACCCTGCTCATGCCCGTGATGGCGGTGTTCCCTTTCTTCCCTGCTGCATCCCTCATGCTGATGGTTTTCACCGTGACAGCAGCCTTCATATTGATGTCTCATCGTTCGTGTTCTCATCTGTTTTAGATATATCTAATTTATATCGTAAAAGAAAAGTATTGCAATAACGGTTTGGGTTTTTTTTATAATCTTTTGATTTTAATTGTGAAATTGTTTGCTCGCAGGTATTGAAAACCAAAGGTGTCTATATCAAAAAAGTGCTTGCAATCTTGCTGATTAGCAATCATTATCATTTGAATGAATATTTTAGATATATCGTATTATCATCACGAAGGCGAAAAAAATGACAAATAAACACTCGCGCTACCCACAGCGCGTTCGTAATGAGCTGCGTTTTCGCGAACTGACCGTGCTGCGCGTTGAGCGTATCAGCGCGGGTTTTCAGCGCATTGTGCTCGGCGGCGAAGCGCTGGAAGGCTTTGTCTCACGCGGTTTTGACGATCACACCAAAGTCTTTTTTCCGGAGCCGGGCAGCCATTTCCAGCCGCCGACGGTCACGGATGAAGGGATCGTCTGGGCCGAAGGTGTGCGCCCTGCATCCCGGGACTACACGCCGCTGTACGATGAAGCCCGGCATGAACTGGCACTGGATTTCTTTATCCATGATGGCGGCGTCGCGTGCGCCTGGGCAATGAACGCACGTCAGGGCGATACGCTTACCATTGCCGGACCGCGCGGCTCGCTGGTTGTCCCTGAGGACTACGCATATCAGGTTTATGTGTGCGACGAATCGGGTATGCCCGCTCTGCGTCGACGGCTGGAAGCGCTCAGCCGGTTAGCGGTGAAGCCGCAGGTGACAGCGCTGGTGAGCGTACAGGATCCGGCTTATCGGGATTATCTTGCTCACCTTGATGGTTTCACTATCGAATGGCTGGCACATGATGAGCAGGCGATAGCGGCACGCCTGGCGCAACTTCACGTCCCGACGGAAGATTACTTCATCTGGATTACCGGTGAAGGGAAGGTGGTTAAGCACCTCAGCAGCCGCTTTGAGCAGGAACCGTTTGATCAGCAACGTGTTCGCGCGGCGGCATACTGGCATAACAAATAGTCTGTTCGTTCAGGATCAGAAGCAGAAGTGTGACGATCAAAAATGTGAGCATGACCAACGTTAGGCCACCGATACCTCATCTTATTCTGCTTCTGTGTTTATGCTGGCGGACAGCGTCCGTTTGAAATGATTGCCAGCCTGATGCCGCACTTATAACAGCCAGACTGGCTTACCCATTGATTTCATAGCAGCAAGCGGCTAATTTGTAGATAACTAAACATGCAGTATTACCGTCATTGAACCCAGCCTATGAACATCAGCGAAAAAACGTATCAGCAGTTAAAAGCCAAAATCATCGCCAATGAGTTGAAAGGGGCTATTTCTGAAAATGAACTGTGTCTGGAGCTCAACGTCAGCCGTACTCCGCTGCGGGAGGCTCTTTTTCGCCTGATGACCGAAGGCTGGATCGAACCTTCCAAAAATAAAACCAAGACCATAAAGCCCATTACATTCAGTGAAATCCGCGATATTTTCCAGATCAGAAAAGATATTGAAATCATGGTGCTAAATTTGTCATGGGATAATCAGGTTCCGCAATGTTATCAGGCAATTAAAAATAAAATCGAAGCGGGATTTGAGCAACAAAATACATCATTATTGCTTGAGGCTGATAACGAATTGCATGAACAGCTGCTTTCAGACTGCCACAATGCGATTGTCACTAAAACGCTATCATTTATTTACGATAGATTGCGTATGTTACGTTCGGATAAGATGAAGAGCGACTCTATTATTGACTCTTCAGAAGAGCATCTGAAAATTTGCGACGGAATTATCGCCCGCGACATTGAACAGACACGTGAGGCTATTGCTCAGCACGTCAAAAATTCTTATAACCGCTTATTTTCCAGTTTTCAATAATCATCAAACGTAGTGTGACCGGTATTGCTACCGGTCGACGGTTCGATTAAAAATTAATAAATCTGGCGGTAAAGGGCTTTAATCTCTTCCACATTGGTATCACGTGGGTTACCACTGGTGCAAATATCTGCCATTGCGGCGGCGGCCAGAGCGTCAATATCTTCTTCTTTCATCCCCAAATCACGCAGCCTGGTGGGAATATTAACATCCCGGTTAAGCTGGGATACCGCCTCAATCGCCGCCTGACGTGCTTCAGCAATCGGCAGTGTTGCGGCGTGCAGATTGCCCAGAGCAACAGCGATATCGCGATACTTATCGCCCGTGGAACCGGCGTTGTAAGCCATGATATGCGGCAACAGCACCGCGTTGGCGACGCCATGCGGCGTACCGTAGAACGCTCCCAGCGGATGCGCCATGCCGTGAACCAGGCCCAGCCCCACGTTAGAGAAGCCCATCCCGGCAATATATTGCCCCAGCGCCATGTCTTCAACGCCCTGCGCATCCCCCTGTACTGAAGCGCGTAGCGAGCGGCCAATCACCTCAATAGCCTTCAGGTGCAACGTATCCGTTAACTCCCATGCCCCCTTAGTAAGGTATCCTTCAATGGCATGGGTCAGCGCATCCACACCGGTTGCCGCCTTCAGGCTGGCCGGCATACTGGCCATCATTTCCGCATCGATAATTGCCACCACCGGGATAGCGTGTGGATCATAGCAAACGAACTTACGTCGGTTCTGAACATCGGTAATCACGTAGTTGATGGTCACTTCCGCTGCCGTACCCGCGGTAGTTGGGATGGCGATCATCGGAACAGCCGCATTTTTAGTATCGGCGCCTCCTTCCAGGCTGCGAACATCTGCAAATTCTGGATTATTAATGATAATCCCCACCGCCTTACAGGTATCCTGTGGCGAGCCGCCGCCAATTGCTATCAAATAATCAGCGCCCGATTGTTTGAACGCCTCAACGCCTTTCTGAACCACATCAATACAAGGATTAGGGATAACTTTATCAAATACGCTGTAGGGCAACCCCGCGCTATCAAGTATATCAAGGACCTTAGTCGCAACCCTGAAAAGAATAAGATCCTCATCAGTAACTACCAGTGCCTTTCTGAAACCCCGTTTTTTTACTTCATCAACAATACAGCTAATTGAGCCTGAACCAAAATATGAGGTTTCGTTTAAAATCATCCGATGAGCCATTTCGCACTCCTTTTAATATGCGTCTTTGATATCAAACAATATATCAATGGACCGGCATTCATGTTCTGTTAATTCACCCGCGAAGCTCCGCGATTTTTCCCCGGCATATTGAAACTTACGCGCCACTGTCGTTTTTATGGTAGTAACAAAATCATTACCTATTGTATAAATACTGGAAAGGCGGCTAATCTCACGCTGGATATGATTAAGCTGCACCACATCATTTCCTTCCCAGGATTTGATTGCCTGTACAAACAGCTCCGGGCAGATATTATTCAAGCCAGAGATAACGCCTGCGCCACCGGCCAACAGATTGGGAATAAGATATTCATCATAACCGGACAGGACGGCGAAATCGCATCTGACGGGCTTAACGGCCTGAATAATCGCGCGGGTATGTGACAGGCAATCCACCGTGTCCTTAACCCCGGCAAAATTGGGAAATTCCTCCGCGAGTTGTGCGACCAGCGCCGCGTCCAAATCGCATCCCGTCCGCGCAGGGAAGTTATAGGCGAACCATTTACCGCGCAGACGTTGTCCCAGCTCGCGATAGTATGACAGCAGCTGAATCGGCGTTTGCTGAAAATAGTAATGCGGCAAAATCATTACCGCCTGATATTCACAATCCCAGGCTTCTTCCGCCAGACGTAGCATATCGGTCATGCAAGTGGTGGAGATATTGACCACCATCGGAAGCGGTGACATTTTCCGTGCTTCACGGATTAATTGCAGCCGTTCATCCAGCGTTAACGACGTGAACTCCCCAATGCTCCCCATCAGCAAAATAACATCAGTCCCTGCCTCTTCCAGACGTTGAAAATGCTGCTGAAGTGCCGGTAAATCGATATTCCCTTGTTCATTAAAGGGCGTAATCGAAGGACACCATGCGCCATGAAACGGGCCATTTTTTTCAGACATAATATTCTCCAGATAAAACAATAGCAGCGTTATTCGATGACGTGATAAAGCACGGTTTCAGCATTGATTTTCTGCCAGTCCCACTGGATCCCTAACCCCGGTTCTTCTGGCGGGAAAGCAAAACCTTCACTGATATTTACTTTGCTAAGGGTAATGCTATCGAGCTGTGGAATATACTCCAGCCAACGGCTGTTGGTGATAGCACAGCATAACGATATATGTAGTTCCATTAAGAAATGAGGGCAGACGATCTTATTAAAGCATTCAGCCATATGCGCGACTTTCAGCCAGGGGGTAATTCCGCCAATGCGCGCAACGTCAACTTGTATAATATCTGCGGCATTATTTTGCAGGTATTCTTTGAAGTGCTGTATAGAATAAATGGATTCCCCCACCGCAACCGGAATGGTGGTTGATTCACACAGTTTTTCATGGGAGTCAACATCATGAGCAAGGAACGGTTCTTCAATCCATGAAATATTGAGCGGTGCCAGCAGGGCGGCGCGTTGCTTCGCTTCTGAGAACTTGAACGCCTGGTTGCAGTCGGTCATGATGACGTACTCATCGCCTACCGCATCACGTACCGCCTGCAAACGTTCAACATCATGCACCGGGCTTTCCGACCCAATTTTGATTTTGGAGCCGCAAAAGCCTTGTCCCTTAACGAGCAGCGCATCATCAACCAGTTCCTGTGTACTTAAGTGCAGCCAACCGCCCTCGGTGGTATACAACTTCATACGCGACTTCGCCCCACCCGCCACCTTATAAAGAGGCAAATTCATACGCTTACACTTCAAATCCCATAACGCGGTATCAATAGCGGCCAATGCGAGAGAGGTAATTGCTCCTACCGACGTGGCATGGGTCGAAAACAGCAACGATTCCCAGATCCCTTCAATCATGGTTGCATCCTGACCAATCAGCTTCGGCAGCAGATGATCCCGCAGTAGCGCAACCACAGAGGAACCGCCAGTGCCGATTGTGTAGGTATATCCTTCGCCGATCTCTCCACTTGATGTGGTTAAACGAATAATCGGCGTCTCCTGGGAAACAAATGACTGAATGGCATCAACACGTTTCACTTTAGGTTTTAAATCAACCATAAAGATTTCGGCTTTAATTATTTTCATACATCCTCAATGTCTGTTTATCTTTGTGCGAGAGTTCATACTACGGTTATTTAATTCCGACAGAGGCGAGGTCGTCCCACAACGCCTGCGGAATATTCCAGTTGGCCCATGAGTAATTATCGAGAGCCTGTTCGACAGACTGAACACCACAGGTTACGGTCACAACATTCTTATTCCTTAACGGAAATTGCAGCGCTGCGGCACCAATTGGCACGCCATGTTTTGCACACAATGAATCAATGGCATTGACTTTTTCGATAACGTCAGCAGGCGCAGAGCCGTATTCATACAGCGCAGCGGCTTTATCTTTTGCGACCAGAATTCCGGTCGCGAACGGTGCGGCAACGGCCACTGACACGTTGTTTTCCTCACACTTGTCAAAAAATGTCTGGCGATCGGTTTCCAGCAGGTTATAACGGTTCGCAAGCATAAAAATATCCGGCGCGGCGTTTTCCATTACCTCAATCAGAATGGCCTCTTCATTCGCACCAACCCCCCAGGCTCTGATATCGCCATTACGCTTCAATTCCTCCAGCGCCTTCTGACCAGAATCGCAGAAGGTCTTGAAATGCTGACGTTCTGTCTCCGTATTACCGTAGGTATAAGTCCCGAGGTCGTGGACATACAGAATATCGATATAGCGGGTTGCCAGACGCTGAATAGAGTCTTCATAAGAACGCATAATGCCGGAGTAAGAGTAGTCAGCGAGGCGATTAAATGGATTTTCCTCAAAAAAGAATTCCCCAGCCTCAAGCCCTGGCTGCTGTTTTCTGGATTGCAGTAAACGACCAACCTTGGTTGATAATACATATTCACTCCGCTCGAGACCGCGTAATCCCAGGCCTAAACGCAGCTCTGATAAACCACTCCCATAATGAGGCGCCGTGTCGAAGTAGCGCCAACCAACCTGAATGGCCTTATCAACAATCGCCATCGCTTCACTATTGCTCAGAGTTTTAAATAAATTAGCCAGACTGGCTGCCCCAAACGTTAAACTGGGTACGCTAATCCCTACGCTTTTAATCGTATTATTGGTAATCATAAATTTCTCCTGATGTTTTATCAGTGTTTTACTCGGATTTGTTTTCTGCCAGAGGTGAGCTTAATGCTTCTCTCTTCTTAATATTAAAAATTAATTTCAACGCGTAAATAATGATGCCCATTATTAATAGCGCTAATGCACTTAGCAGCGCGGGGTGTGTTCCATGCAGTAATTCATACATTTTATAAAAAATCCAGGAAACAGCATGCGAACCGCCATCAATAGAAGAGGCCATCATCTCCTTTGGCACATTAAGCTGGGCTTTTTCTGCCAGCGCCTGTGATACCACGGCAAGATCTGAACCGAACCACAAAATCCCGCACACAATCACAATGCCATTTATTAGACCGCGAAACATATTGCCATTACAGGCTACGGTGCCAAACACAACAAAGATGGGTAAGTAAGGAATGTCGGCAAACGGCATCATAGTATTAAAAGGTAAGATTGTGCTAATCAGAATAGTAAGCGGGACCATCAAAATACCGACCGATAAAACGGCTGGATTTTTAAACGCAATTTCACCACTAATGCCAAAATAAAGTGACTTTGTCGGGAAGCGTTTTTTTACCCACTCTGAAGCAATTTCAGTAATTGGCACCAGGCCACTGACCAGAACCCCGGCCATTGTTGGTAATAACACCATCACAGCCGCAAAATTCATACCGCTCTTAATAATATCGCTGAAGGGTAGCGCCCCAAGCATACCGATGATTACCCCCAGAATGGCCCCCATCGCGAGCGGACTACCAAAGAAGCCCAGTTTGCTTTCAATTTTACTCAGATTCAGATCGATTTTGTTGATGACCGGAATACGGTCAATAATACGATCCATTAAAAATGCCAGCGGAGCCCAGGCCACTATCTCCGCCTGAGTAATGGTGACGTTAGGCGTATCGCAAAATCTCTGTACGTGCGGGGCTATATAGTCAGCAATTTTCAGCGTAATAATGAAGGTAATCCAACTGGCAAAAATTCCCGCCCAAAACGACCCGCTCACCTGTTCCACAATGATACCGGCAAACACAAAGTGCCAGTAGTTCCAGAAATCCACATTCAAGGTTTTTGTGGTATTGGTCGAAATCATCAATAAGTTTGTGGCAAAACACAGGGCATAAACTACCGGCAGAGAAAGCGCCGCCAGACTAAAAGCACTAATCAGGGGCCAGCCAAGATCCAACACCTCGTAATGCAGGTTGAGGTTTTTCACCATCGCCTCTGTTGAACTGCTGAGTGAGGTAACCATAAACCCGATGAGCAATGACAGACCGAGAAAACCGATACCCACCGTCATCGCGTTCTTTGCGGCGTCGGCAAGCTTTGCGCCAAAAAGTACAGCAAATAAAAACATAATCATTGGAATGACCACCGCCGGGCCAAATCCGAGGATATATTGTACAATTTCCATGAGAGCCTCCTGTTACTTTATTGAGTAAACGTTTTTGGCTACGCGATAAAAAAAGTTATCGGATGAAAGCGTGCGGTGAGTTTGCAGATAGCGCTGATAAAGCCCCAGAACCTCTGCATAGGGCAATCCCAGAAGAGAAACGGGCCAGTCTGAACCGTACATCACGCGTTCGGTACCAAATGCGGCGAATACTGCGTCGATATACGGCTCAATCTCCCGGTAGGCCTGCTCTGGCCCGGTCCAGCGCGAATAATCCGCCTCAGTGATCAGGCCGGAAAGTTTGCAATAGACATTGCGGTGCTCCCTGGCTGTTTGCATCAACTTCTCACGCCATTCGGCAATTTCGCCGTTACGGATTGCAGGTTTCGCCGCATGCTCAATAACAAAGGTGACCTCAGGGCAGGCAGAGATCAGCAGTCTGGCGGCTTCCAGCTGTTGGGAGGTAATTAGCAGCTCATAGACCAGTCCCTGCTCGCCAACGCAGCGTACCCCCTCAATAAATGCCGGAGTCAGTAAGTGCTCATCCGGCAGGCCCTGAGACATATAGCGGATACCCTTCAGGCAACGGGATTTATTTTGCAGGCGCTGGAGATCGCTTTTAATCGCCGCCCCCTGGCTTATATCCACCCAGCCAATGACTCCCCGAATATTGTCGTTTCCTTCAGCAATCTCCAGCAGCCATTCACTCTCTGCAATTGTCGGGATCGCCTGAACTAAAATGGCTCCTTCTACATGGTTTTCCGCGAGAACTACCTCTAAATCCTCAATAAGGAAATCACGGCGAATAGACGACAAACTGTCGGTTA
Organism: Citrobacter amalonaticus; assembly: GCF_002918555.1. Lineage (GTDB taxonomy): Bacteria > Pseudomonadota > Gammaproteobacteria > Enterobacterales > Enterobacteriaceae > Citrobacter_C > Citrobacter_C amalonaticus_A. The sequence goes on along the minus strand of NZ_PQMB01000003.1, from coordinate 697,234 downwards.
TCCAGGCAAAATGCTCGCCATGGCAGTGCCAGATATGGTTATGGGTATCGATAATTCGCATTCTCACCTCTTATGTATTCTTATTGTATACAATATGAATACAATAAATAGTGGTGATGAAAATGCAATCATCATGTTTGTTTTATGCGCAATAAATCACAGTTTTGTATGGCATAACGAAAGAAAAGAGGGGACAGAAACCTTATCGGAAAGAACTTTGGTTAAGGTATGCGGGTAAAAATTAGCGTAAGGATGCACATCATACCGACATTGCCATCAGAGTCGCCACGGATAATCCAGACACTTCTGAGCCGTTGATAATATAGGTTTTCATGTTCAGCCGGTGGCATCTGATCGTTGGAACCATGCCGACGCTTACAGTTATAACACAGTTCGATGTAATCAAAAGTTAACGCGACGACTCATGCTACCCTCCAGACAGCGTGATTTCAGGAATGACTGCCACTCATGGCTCGTGCGGATCTTGATCTGCCTGTCAGTACCATGGCCGGATGGGCCGGAAGAGTCAGCGTCGCCCGGTAGTCCACGCTGATGAGGCCAGTATGCGTTGATCTGCGCCCTATCTATGGTGTTATTCGTAAACAGGGCGTGGTGATGGCGTCATGCTGTTTTTATTTTTTAAAGTATTTCCTCTCAGCGTTAAAGTAACAGATATTTTGTATCATTCCCCCTGCGACCGACAGTTGATTCGTATATTCCCCGCGCTCAATTAAATCACCGACAAAATTACATAAAATACGACGAAAATACTCATGCCGGGGGTAGGATAAAAAGCTTCTGGAATCGGTCGCCATGCCGATAAAGTGACCTAATAGCAGCGCGTTGCCAAATGCCGTAAGTTGGTTTTCCATGCCGACTTTATGATCGTTATGCCACCAGGCAGGGCCAGGTTGCACTTTTGCCAACGCTTTGTCGCCCGGGAAATTCCCCGCCAGTGTTGCCAGAGCTGAATCCAGTGTTGGATTAAGGCTGAATAACAGGGTATCAGGCAGGCTCTCCTGCTGTTCCATACGATTGAGCAATAACACCAAATCATCCAGACACGGGCGGTCGGTCGGCGAATCGTAACCGCAGTCGCGTCCGAGATGTGCCAGCATACGGCTATTCACGCTGCGCGTGGCGCCGATGTGAATTTGCATGGTCCAGTTAAGCTGGGCATAACGGGAAGCCAGAAAGCAGAGCGTTTCGGTTCTGAATTGAATCACTTCCTTCGCGCTTAAAGGGTCGCGATTGAGCGCTTTTTCAAAAATATGCTCCAACTCTGACGGCGTGGCCGGAATATACCGCATCAGATCTATGCCGTGGTCCGACATTCGGCAGTGTTGCTGGTGAAAGAAATCAATACGATTACTCAACGCCCGGCAGTAATTCTGGTAACTATCGAGCCTTATGCCTGACCGGGCCGCCAGTTTTTCAACGTAATCAATAAAATTCGGGTTATCTATAGCCAGCGCTTTGTCAGGGCGGTAAGTCGGAAATACGCCGATGCGGAAATCGTCCTGGGCGGCTAAGTGTTGATGGTATTTCAGGTCGTCGACCGGATCGTCGCTGGTGCAGACATAGTTAACATTGGCCCGTAGCATTAATTTCTGTGCTGAAAAGTCGGGGGAGGCTATTTTTTTATTACACTGCTCCCACAAATATTCTGCTGTTTCAATGGATATCTCATCTTCAATATCAAAAAAACGCAGTAATTCTAAATGGCTCCAGTGATAAACCGGATTACCGATGGCTGAAGGCAATACCTTACAGTAATGCATGAATTTACTTTTATTGTCGCCGTCGCCCATTATGAATTTTTCTGCTACACCGCCAAAACGCATCAAACGCCACTTATAGTGATCTCCGCCCAGCCATAATTCGGTAATATTATCAAAACGCTTATCAGTCGCGATTTGCTCCGGGATAAGATGGCAATGAAAATCAAATATCGGCATCGATTCTGCGTAATCAAAATATAACTTCTGCGCTGTTAAGCTTCTCAATAAAAAGTCTTTTTTTATAAATGACATAAGACTTCCTCCTCATAAGAATAATTTATTAAGTCAACCTTTTTGTTTAAGGTCGTGTGCGCTATTTACACCCGTCATACTTGAAGCTGCCTGTGCGTTGGCTGCCCTTACTTGCCCCAGTCGCTTACCTGAGTAAAATCCTGGGACTCGTGTGGTAGCAGCCTTCACGTAACTCAAATTATTCAGGGGTATGATGACTTATTGGTTGTTCGCTTTGTGTTTAATAATATGCACGGCGACAACGGACAGTAAACAGCATGCCCAGATATAACCAAATACATAGGTGGGTTTACCCTCGGCCAGCGTCACTAACCAGGCGCAGATAAACGGGGTCGGTCCGGCGATTAGCATACCGTTTAGTTCTCTTGACAACGCAACCCCTGAAAACCGGTAGCGTATCGGGAATAAATTCACTAAAAAGGCACCCTGAGAGCCGGATGTCGCGCCGTAGCCGATGCCGTAAAGAATACACATGCCGAGGATAACGAAAGCCAGATTTTGCGTATCAAGAATCGCGAAAAAGGGAATACTAAACAGAGCGATAAAAATACAGCCTAGCGAGTAGACTTTCGCCGCACCCACTTTATCGGAAATACTCCCCATAACAGGCGTACCGATAATGCCGGCGATAGATCCGCATATAAGCGCAATCAGGCTGTCCGTTCTCGTCATGCCGAGGGTATTCACCATGTAGCTGATACTGAACACGCTCAGGATATAGGAATTTGCCTGATGCGCCGTGACGCTGAGAAAGGCATAGAATACTTCTTTCGGGCTATTTTTTAATAACTCAGTGAGGGGAACTTTCTGCGTTTTCTTTTTCTTCTCGGCTTCGGCCATGCTTTTTTGGTAAGCCGGCGTCTCATCCAGATTATGCCGGATGTAAAAAGCGAGGATAAAAAGTATTGAGGAGGCTAAAAATGGAATGCGCCATCCCCAACTGAGAAACGCGTCTTCCGGTAATTGCGAAACCAGCAAGAAGGCGCCTGTCGCAAGCATAATTCCCACAACGGTCGACGCATTGATGATAGAGGTATAGAAAGCCCGGCGCTTAAAGGGAACATATTCCCCGACAAATGTTAGCGCCCCCGCCAGTTCGGCACCGGCGCCAAACCCCTGTAGCAAGCGTAACAGCACCAATAGCACGGATGACCACACGCCGATTTGAAAATAGCTCGGCAGCAGGCCCAGCGCGACGGTTGTAAATCCCATCAGGACGATAGAAAATATCAGGGCAGGTTTTCGTCCCCATTTATCGCCGATGTGAGAGATGATTACCCCTCCCAGCGGTCTGGCGAAATAGCCGACGGCAAATGTCGCCAGCGCGGCTAATAAGGCGGACGACGGCGAAAGGGAGGGAAAGAAGAGTTTGTTTATGACTAAGCCTGCCGCCGCACCATAGAGCGCATAATCGTACCATTCGATAATTGTACCTACCGAACCAGCCACGACGACTTTTCTTATCGTTCTGGTATCAGCTTCGGGCTGTATACCTTCTTTATATACTATGTCTGTCACAATAAATATCTCCAACAAGAATTGTTATGCGTCTAATAAAAGAGATTTTTCAGCCAGAGCAATAACGAAGCGACCGACTGTTATTCTCAACGAGGTAATTTCAATTCATACGGGCTATTTACGCTCATTATTAATTTACCGTGCCTCTGGTGGTGGACAACTGTGCTGCACAAGGGAGGACGCCCAGGTAACTCTCACCTTCGAGGCTATCATCACGCCGCCCACTTACCCTATCAACCTGCATGACATGGTGGGTGATTGTTCCGATCGTGATAAAGATCACGACAGGCTTACTTGTTATTTAAATAATGTCGCCGCAGTACATCCTCCGAATAAGATGAGCAAAGCGGTACGCCTGTTACTTCTGTTTTCAGTCTGGCAGACCTAACGTTATATTAATAATAGAAAAATTTTACCCACCTTATTCAACGTTAGTTTTCACACCGCGCGGGTATCAATACATCTCTGCTTTGATATTTATAAGGAATAAAATATTCTTTATGCCCCTGTTCTTCACTTTTACTTTTTTTCCCGGAGGCGATTGCCATAACCAATTCGGCTATTTCTGTTGAAAGCGCCTGTTGGGAGAGTGCGCCACTTAAAAGACGGCCTGCATCCACATCCATATCTTCCGACATGTTGGCGTAAGTCTGGCTGTTGCCGGTTATTTTAATGACCGGGGCGACGACGGAACCGACTACGCTGCCGCGTCCGGTAACAAAAAAGATAATATGGCTGCCGCAGGAAATAAGCGCCATCAGCCCTTCATTATCATTGGGGTTGGTAATGCCGAATTGCATCCAATGAGGGTCCGGGGTGGAATCAAGCAGCCATAACCCTTTTCCCCTCGGGCTACTGCTGACTTTCAGTACTCCCTGAACAGGGCGGGAGCCGCTTTTTATCACTGCGCCCATGCTTTTTTCTTCAATAGTGGACAATCCGCCAGCGAAATTACCGGGGCTGACGGAGTATTGCCTCACCGACTTACAGTAATCCAGCGCCTTATTGTAAGTGGCGATGATTTGCTCCCTGGCGGCTTCTGTCGCGGCTCTTGCCGACAAGATATCAATCAGACCAATGGCTTCGACAATCTCTTCAAAGATCGCGGTACCGCCGGCATCAACTAACCAGTCGAAAAAATTCCCTACCGCCACATTGCCCGCCAGGCCGCTGGTATAATCGCTTCCGCCGCATTCGCTGCCGATGATGAGATCGGAGAATCCCATCGCCACGCGCGGCGTATGGCTTAATTCGTCCTGAATGCGTTTAACGTATTTAACGCCAAGCTCAATACTGCTTTTTGTGCCGCCGGCCTGCTGAATGAAAAACCAGTTGGTCGGTTTGCCTTCTTCTTTCGCGATATTACTGAGCCACTCCGGCTGAATATATTCGCACCCCAACCCAACGGCGAGAACGCCGCCGACGTTGGGATGACGAATCAACGCAATAAGCATTCTTACGGCATATTCGTTATCGGTACAGCCTGAAAAGCCCACGACCTCCACTTCGGAATCGTTAATCCGGGCGACGATTTTGTCCGCAATAAAATGGGCGCATTCAACGGTATAAATGACCAATGTTTTATTACGGATGCCTTTTGCGCCACTCTGGCGTTGGTAGCCCTGCCAGCTTATGGTTTTCAGACTATCAGACTCATTCATATTTAATATCCTTTGGCGCGCCGGTGACGACATCCAGACTGGCGGAACGTCGATCGTAATTGCTGCACATTACGTGCAAATGCACCCAGTCTCCTGGACTGATATCCTGCGTGGCCGTGCCGATGCTAATACCATATTTAACGATCGGCGCGCCCTGGGCGATAAAAGACAGGGCAATCTTATGGCCGATATGAATCTCTTCATTTGCATCGATTACCCCCTCTTCGGCACCGCGAATATTCGCCGTTTCTCCGTGCTTAAACGATGTCAGCGCGGTTGCAACGTTATCGGTTGCATTAATTTTGTATACCACATTGTCCATAGTCGCTTCCGGTTTAATAGCTGCCAGGGATCTGCACTGTTAAAGACATAACGGTTGGCATCCCTCCCTTAATAACATCGACCTCCGTGCCTGATGGCGAGAATTGCCCTGTTTTCAAAAACCGATGAGCGCGCCGCCATCGACAATCAGTACATGGCCGCTGACGAATCCCGCGGCGTCGGACGCAAAATACGTCGCCGCCCAGCCGATATCTTCCGGCTTACCGAATTTTTTCATCGGCGTACGGCCGAGGATCTTGTTTTTACGTTCATCGTCGCCCTCAATGGCCTTACGCAACATAGGCGTATCGATCCAGCCGGGGGCGATGCCGTTCACGCGGATGCCGGCGCCGGATAACTCCGTCGCCAGGCCGTGGATCAATCCCAGATAGGCGGATTTTGCCGCCGCATAGCCGGTGACATAAGGCTGGCCGAGGAACGAGGTCATGGAGGCGGTAAACAACACCGAAGCATTGCCGAGCTGTTTCATATGCGGCACCAGCGCGCGAGTGAGAGCGAAAGCGCCGACGACGTGCACATCCAGCACCGATTCGAACTCTTTAACGCTCATCTCTTCGATAGGCTTCTTACAGTGATTGCCCGCATTATTCACCAGAATGTCGATGTGCTTATGTTGTTGCAGTAAATCGCCGACCCAGCGTTCCGTCTCATCGGTATCAGCGACGTTAAACTGCGTCCATGAAGCGTTCGGCCCTAAATCGTCGGCCGCTTTTTTGGCGGCATCGGCGTTCATGTCGGCAATGATCACCTGTGCGCCGCTGGTGATCATGCATTTTGCCATCGCATAACCCAAACCGCTGCCGGCACCGGTAATTAAGGCTTTTTTATTCGTTAAAGAAAATATGCTTGTGTCTGACATACTGTTTCCCCAAAAATCATTTATTACCGCTTTGACAGAATGCTTACATCACGCCGAATTTTTCAAAAGCTTCTACCGTACTCATACCTTTGGCTATCGCTTTTCGGACTTGGTTTTCCGTCGATACTTTTTCCAACGCTTTACTGATAACCTCCGTCTCCAGCGCTTGCGGTATAATTAAAACGCCGTCGCGATCGCCGAAGACGATGTCACCGGGATTGACGCGCACCCCGCTGAATTCAATCGGCACGCGATAATCGATAACTTTTCCCCGCGGCCCCTGGTCCTGGGCGTAAGTTCCATGGGAAAATACCGGAAAATCCAGGGCATAAATTTCTGACGTATCACGAGAAAAACCATCCAGTACGGCACCTGCCGCTTTTAGTTTAATGGCGCGGGCCGACATAAGTCCGCCCCAGAGCGCGTAACGCAGAGAGCATCCCGTCGTGATATAAACTTCATTTTCCTGTAAGGAATCCAGTGCTTCAAACATAATACCAAAGGGTTTTTCCCCTATGTCGCTTTTATTCGAACTGGAATGAAGTTCAAATACATCGGCCTCTAATACCGGCATTGCCCGGCCAACCACCACCATATTTGAACGAATGGGCTTAACCACAGGCGCAATAAACTGGTGTAAATACCCCAGCGTATCAAGAATATCCCCCACAGCTGCGGGGAATAGATTTGTTCGCATTAAGTGAAAAAGCTCTTTGTCATTTTCCCACATACTTTATCCCTATCTCATCATTTATTTGAATGAAATCAATATACTTACGAAATCAATGACTACGTGAGAGGCCCGTTATTGTGTTCGGCGATTCATAAAAACATCTAAACGCGTTACACACACTCATCATATACACCTGTCAGACAGGTGTATATGATGAGTGTGTTAGTTATGTGATAATGATCATGATTTTAAACCAATGAGGTGCTCGTCCCTTTCATGTCGGCATCAACAGCGATTATTGCCGACGAGATTAGTGTCGGTATGGCAGAGCGCGGAGATCGTCGTGATGTAAATTTTGCCCGGTATTGCTCGAATTCAGGCGGAATCGGCGGATTCGTTTTTACTTTTTTTGTGGGAAAATAAGCAATAAGATGAGCCCTGGCGCAGGCGGAGGTTGTGACGGGCTGGGGATGGCATGTGGCAAAGCAACATGACCGGTGCTCGCCCCCCGGTGGAGGTCGGTTAGTAAGGGTAACTCCCTGAAAATGAGCAGTCGGTATAGCATCTTAGTTTCAGAGGCGTTATCTGAAATGAGAGTAAATCCGTACTGAGACAGGTTCTTAATAACGACGGAATACAGTAGGGATGAAAAAAACATTACTTAGGCAAGACACATTATCTTCGCAGGTTAAGAACTACATCCTGCAACTGATTATGAAGGAAAAGTTGGTTGCAGGAATGGCGGTACCCAGCGAGATGCAACTGATCCAGGATCTGGGAGTCAGTCGGGGCGTGGTAAGGGAAGCCTATCGTTCTTTAGCCGCTTTGGGAATATTAGAGATTCAGAGCGGTAAATTGCCGACCATAAAAAAAATCGACACCAATGTTCTGCAGCTTATTATCAATTTTGCGGTCATTACAGAGCAGGTCACCCACAAGGATATACTCGCAGTCAGGCGTCATCTTGAAATGGGGTGTGTACATCTGGCGGCAATTAACGGCAAAGAAGAGGATTTTGAAAAACTCAGGGAAGAAATGCGGCTAATAAAGGAAAACTTTAAGGAGGTTGACGATTTTATTAGCCACGATTTGCAATTCCATTTTATTCTTTCCCGCGCGTCGGGTAATACACTGCTTTCTATTTTACTTCAGTCGCTGCATGAACAGCTAATGACCTCGATGCGCGCCGGTTTGGTTGCACAGAGTAAGAAAGAAAAAGAGTATGAAATTAAGATAATCGCGCTGCATCAGCGTATTTGCGATGCCGTATGCGCCAGAGAACCTGAACGCGCCGTACAGGCTATGGCCGATCATTTTGAAAATGCCATCGACGCGTTAATCGATTAGCCGTCGAGCAACGTTGAATCTTTAAAGCGACATCCTATCCTTAATTGGAAATAACGGATTAATGTCCTGCTGCATGGTTAAATGTCGTAAATGTGTACCAGGATAAAGCAAGATTGAACCATGCGCTAACCCGTCGGCTAAACGCGATATCATAACCGTTTTACCATATACCAATACGTTTGCGACCGGTCAGTTTTCAAGTGTATCGGTAACGACCGACATCAGCTCAGGGTGATACTTGTTTCGTTGGTGACCATATCATTGCTGCAAATGGGTAGCGGCAAGTGGGAATAGTCTCCTTCGGTAGCGCGAGGTATATCCAGCGAATCAAGCTAAGCCGGGGACCTGTCATCGTCCATCAGGAAAAAGTATAAGATTTGCAGGAGAACGCGGCGATGTGGCGCAGATTTCCGTTTCGCCGATCGGCAGGCTGGTAACCCGGGCAGCCATAACCAGAGCCGTATTACGCTAACACGTGCATTCCAGGGTGAGGGGGCTGAGCGCAGGGGAGCACCCACACGTTACGAACGTTACCGGATTGAATGGCATTGACCGCAACACTGTCATGAAAATGACAGGTATGACAGAAGACGAGCTGGCTCAGATTCTCCACTATTCCTTTCCTGACACTTCCTGCCCGGCTATCAGGGATTCAAAGCTATCAGACTCTGAGTCTGACTTCATGCCACAGTGATTAATTAGTTTCATTACGTCAGATACATGATGGTTGTGTGTGAAGGAATGATGAACATCAAGTGGTTGCACAAGGGACAAGTCTACCGTAAATTCAAGGATATGAACTTTGTCCGCGTATGGGAAATGCCATGGATGTGACAGCACTGAAAAAAACTACACTTACCGAACAGATTATGGATCAGATCGCCTCGCAGATTACCTCTGGAAAGCTCAAGCCCGGTCAGCGGCTGCCTAACGAGCGAGCAATGGGGGAAATGTTTAAGGTCACCCGCAGTCGCGTGCGTGAAGCGCTACGCGCGTTATCTCTGATTGGGCTTATAGAAATAAAACCCGGTGATGGCAGCTATGTCTGCGAAAACAAGCCGCAGCTCCCTGAAGAGACGATGACCTGGATCTTCCATAAAGAGATTCACAACCTCGATGAAATATATGCGGCAAGGAAACTCATAGAAGAAGAGGTCTACCTCACCGCGGTTAGCGTGGTGAACCACGACGATCGTATCCGTTTTCAGGCATTAATCGACCAGATGGCAGAGCTGATTAGCCGGGATGGCCAACCGGAAGCCTACCACCAGCTGCTTGATGAATACGATCTGCTAATGGGGCGTCTGTGCGGCAACCAGATTTATGACAAGCTGATGCAGACCATCGTGATGCTGCGTAAGGACTTCTCGCGCAAATTGCTAAACGCCGATGGCGCGATGGCGCACAGCTTTAAGCTAAGGCTGAGTATTCATGAGGCTTTTATCCAGCGGGATAAGGTCCAGCTGCGAAAAAATCTGAAGTCTTTCTACAATTCTTCGCGCAAATTTTACGATAGTATCGCGGATAATACAGACAAATAATATGGCCAGAGTGAAATCTGCGGAGAGAGCTTTCCGCCTGCTGGAGCTGATTGCCAGCCATCGCGAGGGGCTAAGCTTCACCGATCTGCAAACCAGCCTCGATATCCCCAGAAGCTCCGCTCACAGTTTGATTCAGGAGTTTCTTGATAACGACTATTTGCTGTATATGCCGGATACGCGCCTGTATCACGCGGGTCTGGCGCTGATAAAAATTGCCGCTAACTGTATTGAGAGCACCGATCTGGTTCGTGATCTACGGCTGCTGACAGCATTTCTGAGTAAGCGGTTGGGTAAAACTAGCCACGCGGCGATTTTGGACGGCAAGCAGGTGGTTTACCTGGCAAAAACGCTCACCCAGGAAGACCTTTCGCTGATGCGGCATATCGGTAATCATCTGCCGGCGCATTGTACCGCCGTCGGGAAAGTGCTGCTTAGCCAATACAGCGACGAGGATATCAGGCAACTGTATGGCGAAATGCCTCTGGAAAAAATGACGGTGGACTCTATTAGTACGCTGCCGATGTTGCTGGCCGAATTGCGCGAGGTGCGTCAGCAGGGATACGCGATTGAGCAACGAGAGGCCAATGAGCGGGCAGCTTGTATTGCGTTGCCCATTTTTTCTTCAGCGGGAAAAATGGTAGCGGCATTTAGCGTAACCGTTCTTGCCTGGGAGTGGGAGTCGCTCGCGATTAACGATGTGCTGGCGGTGATGAAAGAGTGCCGGGTTTTGGTGCAATAGCCAGAGTGACCGGGAATACCCCGGTCATCCGTCTGGTGTTGTGCAATCCTTTCAGAGGCGATGCTGTGCATCTGTCCGGGCTATAGCTATTCAGCCGTTTGCGGTCCTGTAGCTCGGGTAAAGAGCGCAGAGGCGTGCACTTATCTCTGATTATGCGCGCCGAGCGGCGGAGCTCCGACGGCGCAGGTGAAGATCTCACCGTCAATTTTTATCGGACAGCGGGTAGTTTGCAGGGTTTTTCCGCTTTTTAAGCGAACTTCCTGGAGCATATTCAGTGACTGAAAACCTTCGCTGGCAATGAGCTGTTGCCAGTCCATCACCTGTGCGCACCAGATGTCCTCCGCTTCCAGAATGCTCAACCACTCCGCGCTTTTCTTTTGCCGCAAATGCTCCAGCAGGATCCGTTTGATCTCATCCCTACGACTAAACCACTCCTGAGGCTCGATAAATTCGAGCAGCCCGGGGCATGCAAGCAGATTTCCAAGGCGGGGAATCGGCGTCATCGCCAGCGCAATAAAGCCATCGGCGGTGGGATAAATACCGTACGGTGCGGAAATATAGGCGTTGGCGTTATTCACCGCGCTCCTGCGCGGCGGCTGTTGACCATCGTTCAGCCAGGTGGTTAAGACTTCAAACTGCAGGTCGAGGATGCTGTCCAGCAGGCTGACCTGGACCAGGCATCCGCTTCCGCTGCTGGCGCGTTGTACCAGCCCGGCCATCAACCCCTGGACCAGATACTCCCCGGCGAAAATATCGCAGACGGAAAGCCCAAAGGGAAGCGGCGGCTGCTCCTGATTGCCGTTGAGCCAGCTTAGACCAGAGAGCGCCTGTACCAGTAAGTCCTGGCCTGGACGGGAAACCCAGGGGCCGCTTTCGCCGTAGCCGGAAATTTCACCGTAAACCAGACCAGGATTTATTTCCCGCAGCGACGCATAGTCCAGGCCAAGGCGTTTTGAGACGCCCGGGCGGTAATTAAAGATAACCACATCCGCCTGCTCGATCAGCGGACGCAGAGCGTTTTTTTGCTCCTCATCTTTGAGATTGACGGTGATGCTTTTTTTATTGCGGTTAATGGCATGAAACAGTGAACTGTCGCCATCAATTTGCAGCTCGGAGATATAGAGCTTACGACAGATATCGCCGCCGTCCGGATTTTCAATTTTGATTACGCTGGCGCCTAAGTCGGCGAGGCGAAGCGCCGCGGATGGGCCAGAAAGAAACTGGCTGAAGTCCAGTACATTAATGCCTGTCAGGGGGGTCATCAATCAGCCTCCGGTAAGTTGAAATCGGCCCGGATCCGCGTCGTATCCGCTCCTAAAATCGGCGCGGGGCGGGAGGTGGCGGTACGCGTGCCGTTGAAGCGCAGCGGCGATTTCAGCATAACAATCGTTTTATCATCTTCAAGTTGAACATCGTGAGTCATATCCAGCGCGCGAAATCCCTCGCTCGCCGTCAGGGTTGCCCAGTCGTTCACTTCGGCGCACCAGTACCCGGCTTCTTCAAGGCGTGCCAGCCAAAAGCTGGCGGTTTCGCTGGCCAGAATCCCGGCAATCACCTGCTTAATCTCATCGCGGTGGCTGAACCATTCGGCAGGTTCGCTATATTCGGCAAGGGCCGCCGATTGCAGAATTTTGCCCAGTTCGACCACCGAGCCCATGGCGAGTGCGATATAGCCTTTTTGGGTGGCATAAATTCCGTAAGGCGCAGCAAGATAAGCATGAGCGTTGTTCTGCGCGCTGCGGCAGGGTGCCTGATGTCCATCGTTAAGCCAGGTGGTCAGCACTTCAAACTGCATACTGAGCAGCGACTCCATCAGGCTGACTTCAACTCGTCCACCGAGCCGGGTCTTAGCGCGGCGAATCAGGCAGGCGAGGATCCCCTCGACCAGATGCGCGCCGGCAAGCGAATCGGCAACCGATAACGCGAACGGCGTTGGCGGCTGGTCACCGTTGCCGTTGAGCCACGTGAGGCCGGACATGGCTTGCACCAGCAGATCCTGACCGGGTTTTTTAGCCCATGGCCCCTCAGTGCCGTAGCCGGTGACTGAAGCGTAGATTAGCCGTGGATTAATTTGTCTGGCGTCTTCGTAGCCGAGGCCGATTTTGTCCATGACACCGGGGCGAAAATTTTCGATAAGAATATCGGCCTGCGCGATCAGTTGTTTCACTTGAGCCAGCTCCCGGGGCTCCTTCAGATTCGCGGTAAAGCTCTCTTTACCGCGATTGATGGTATGAAAAAGCAGGCTATCGTTATTGACCCATTGATTGTTAAGGCTCAGGTTTCTGCTGGCGTCCCCGCTGTGGGGACGTTCCACTTTTATGACCCTGGCCCCCATATCCGCCAGGCGCAGCGCAGCGGAAGGCCCGGCCAGAAACTGGCTGAAATCCAGTACCACTAAACCTGTTAAAGGAAGCATAGTTACTCCATTAAGCCGCGTGATTTTTGATAAAGCGCGTTCATGGCGGCGAAAACAGTACTACTGTCTCCACCATTCATCACGTATTCCCGCACCAGATCGCCGGCACGATCCTGAAAGTTTAAAAAACCGCTATAGCGCGGGCGCTTAGCCGAGCGATCGAGCGTGGCCAGGGTGTCGGTAAAGAAACTGAGGCTACGGCGATTCACCTCTTCATCAAGCCAGGCCCCGCGATGGCCCGGTTGCCCGCCGTTTTCAAAGAAGAGCGTTTTTTGTACTTCCGCCGAAGCGGTATAGCTGGCGTAGGCGAGGGCGACATCCTTATGCTGGCATTTTGCGGATATCGCCAGCCCGGTACCGCCAAGGACGGTTTTCAGCGGCTCGCCGTGCCATGAGACAACATCGGTCGCCTTCAGCAGATAGCGGGCGTAACCGGCGCGAGAATAGTTTGAATAGCCGTAGGCGTAGGGACAGTAGCTCCATTCATTGCGAGTCGAAAGCTGTTCATGAACGGCGATAGGATCGTAGTCAAATATCTCTTTAGAACAAAGGCTGGCTAGCTCACGCAGCGCCTCAAGCGCTTCGATGCCGGTGTCGCGGCTGGCAATACTCTCTTCGTCAAACCAGGTGCCGCCGCGAGTGGCGCAAAGCATCAGGAAGTCCATCAACAGGTTGATGGGGATCCCGGCGTAAATGACTTTTCCGCTCCGGGCGAGGGTGAGTAAGTCCTGCCAGGTTTCCGGCAGTTCGAATTGTCCCTGCTGCAAATGGTCCGGTCGATAGACGGCGACAGGCGTTGCCGCATCAATGGCCAGAGCGCTCTGGAACCCGTTGAAAAGATAGCTTTCATGCGAACCTCCTACCGAATTTGCCGCCTGATCGTCAAGGTACGCCTTCGGCAGATAGTCCTGCAGAGGCAGCAGGATCGCTTTCTCTGCGACGAAACCCGCCCACGGATGATCGATGACCAGTAGATCGTAATTCCGCGCCAGCTCATCCAGATCGCCGTCGGCAAACTCCTGTAATGAACGTTTCTCCCACATGATTTCGACGTGCGGATTCAGCTCGCTAAAACGTTGCGCGGTGGCCACTACGGATGTAAATCCGCGGCTATGACCCCAGGTAATGCCCCTCAACGTCACCATAACAACTCCTTTTTTGTAATGAACTTCACATAAAATTGGTACTACCGCACTACCATTGAGTCACAGCTACTGATACTTTTGTAGTCAGATTAGGTGAAATTGTGATCTGCCTTGAAAAATAATAATTGAACTAATTTTTCGGTTGACCCTAAAAAAAACGAGGATTAGCTTTCAATTAGTTTTTATTTGTGGGCATTAATTCACATATATGAACAAGTGAATCAGGATGTTCCTTGACTACATAATCTAATTAACAGGAGAAGAACTATGCTCGCGGGATTTTTTGTCTTAATGATCGCTTGTATGTTCCAGGGAAGCTTTGGTCTCGGTATGAAAAACTACCGGCCATTTTCCTGGGAGGCCTTTTGGGTTATATTTTCCATTATTGGCATATTAATCATTCCTGTCGTCTGGACATGGATTGAAGTTCCCGGATTTTTAAAATATATCCTCATGACGCCTGGCTGGATTTTAGCGATTGCAGCCGCTTGCGGCTTTTTGTGGGGAATAAGTGCCATCTGGTATGGTAAGGGTATTGATAATATCGGTATGTCACTGACCGTCGGTATAAATACCGGAGTAGGGTGTTCTCTCGGGTCATTAATACCCCTTTTTATCCTTAACAAAATTCCGCCCGCTAATTCTCTCAGCTGGCTGCTGGCCGGCATGGCGGTAATGCTGATTGGCGTAGGGGTAATTACTAAAGCCGGTATTCTTAAGGATAAACAATCAAAACAGGATGCGTCGCGGGTAAAAAATGAAAAATTCGTCAGCGGTCTGCTAATGGCTCTGGCTTCCGGTTTTGGTACCGCGGCGATGAACGTCGGCTATACCTATGCGAGCCGGGCCAGCGCGCTGGCGGTAGACGATGGCGTTAATCCAGTCAGCGCCAGCCTGATCGCCTACGTCATCGTGTTTGCGTCCGGCGGCTTCATTTCCAATATCGGCTATGCGCTGTGGGTATTAAGAAAAAACAATACTTTTAGCGACTTTGCCCGACCGGGTTCCTCATTTGCCTGGTTCAAAGCGCTGTTGACCGGGGGGATCTGGTTCGCCGCTCTGGGCCTCTATGCCAAATCCACAGCGCTACTGGGGGAACTGGGACCGGTCATCGGCTGGATAGCGTTTTTATCAGGGGCACTGATAATTTCCAACGCCTGGGGCCTCAAAACGGGCGAATGGCAAGGCTATGAAAAACCGAAAAAAGTTATGCTGCTGGGTAATGTGATTTTGGTGCTCTCCGTCGTTATCGTCGGATATGCCAATGGATTAGCTTAAGAAGAGGATAAATAAATGACAACGCAACTGAACGTGGCACAACAGAGTAAACCCATTGTCATTATCGGCGCCGGTGGAATCGTCACCGATTCGCACTTACCCGCTTATCGTAAGGCAGGGTTCAAGGTTCTTGGCCTGTTTGACCGCGATTATCAGAAAGCGCAGAACGTGGTCAGCCAGTGGGATATTCCCCACGCTTGCCAGACGATGGATGAGCTGATTGCGCTGGCGCAGTCTGAGGGCTGCGTATTTGATATCGCGCTACCGGCTTCTGAGATTCTGCCCGTTTTACAAAAATTACCCACCCACGTTGGCGTGCTGATACAAAAACCAATGGGGGAATCGCTTGAACAGGCAAAGGCGATTCTTGACTGCTGCCGTGAAAAAAATATCGTTGCCGGAATTAATTTCCAGCTACGTCGCGCGCCTTTTATGATCGCCGCGAAAAAAATGATTGATCAAGGCCTGTTGGGTGAAATTCATGACGTCGAAATGCGTGTTATTTGCCAGACACCGTGGAATCTGTGGGAATTCTTATTCGAGAAAGAGCGTATGGAGGTAAATTATCACAGCATCCATTATATCGATGCGATTCGTTTCTTTCTCGGTGACCCTCAGTCCGTATATTGTAAAACCATGAAGCATCCAAAAATGATGGAGCTGGCGCAAACCCGTTCATCCATCATTATGGACTATGGCGATGTCATTCGCGCCAATATCCATACTAATCACGGTCATGATTACGCACCGGATAAACAGGAGTGTTTCTTTAAGATCGAGGGGACCAAAGGCGCGATTAAAATTCAGATTGGCGTTATTTTGAATTATCCGCAGGGCGCTGACGATAAATTCGAATTTATTCTTGATGATGGCAAAGGCTGGCGAACCTTGCCTGTTGAAGGAACCTGGTTCCCGGATGCCTTTATCGGACCAATGGCGGGTTTGCAGCGCAAACTAATAGAGCCGGATTACCACTGGTTTAACGATATTAACGATGCGTGGAAAACCATGTGCGTGGTTGAAGCCTGCTATCAGTCAACCGCAAGCGGCGCGACGATGGTGAAATACTGATTTTTACGGGAGGTCAGGCATGTTGCACATTACCGATACCCATCTCCACCTATGGGATCTGTCACGCTTTAAACTGCCGTGGCTCAGCGCGGTTGCGGAACTGAATCATGACGTCAACTGGCAGGATTATCACGCGCTGGTCAATCAGGACGCCTGGTGCATCGATCGCGCGCTGTACGTAGAAGTCGACGTTGCGCCGGAGCAGCGCGGCGAGGAGAGTCTGTTTTTACAGGAACTATGCAGCGATCCGGGCAATTTTGTTGAGGGCGGCATCATCTCGCTTGACATGCAGCGGCCTGAGGCGGTTGCGCGCTGGCTTGCCCGCGGTGAACATCACCCGGCGGTGAAGGGCGTACGCCATGTACTGCACGTCGCCAGCCAGCCGTCCGGAGCCTGTCTGACCTCTGACTTTATCAATAATGTCAATGCGCTGGGTAATGCGGGGCTCTGTTTTGAAATCTGCCTGCGTAATGAAGATCTGGCGGATGCGGTGCAGCTGGCCGAAAGGACGTCAACCACTCTGGTTTTGAATCATATGGGCAATGTTGATAGCGCTCGCCTGAAAGAAGAGGCGAGCTATGCGGCGAACTGGCGGCGAAATTTATCCGCGCTGGCGCAGCAGCGGCACGTCTGGTGCAAAGTCTCTGGCGTCAATATTCCTGCGGGCAGCGACAGCGATCGGGTTCGCCCGGTAGTTGAGCAGTGCCTTGAGACGTTTGCCGCCGACCGGGTCGTTTTCGCCAGCAATTACCCGGTCTGTTCGTTAAGTACAGGACTGATCCCGTGGGTGAATACGCTGGTGCGCATTACCGATGGACAGGGACGAACCTGGCAACAGCGCTTTTTTAGCCACAATGCGCAACAACTTTATCGGTTAGCGGAAGCATGACGCGAGGGCGTCTCTTACCGAAATTTTATAGAACATCAGGAGTGACATATGAGTACAACATTTAGCGGCATCATCCCTCCGGTTCCGACGTTGTTTGATGAACACGAGCAGCTAGATCGACCGGCGATGTCGCGATTGATTGACCACCTGCTTGCAAGCGATGTGGATGGCCTTTTCTTTCTGGGCAGCGCAGGAGAGTTCGCTCATATGTCGGACCGCCTGCGCCTTGAAGTGATGGAGTTCTGTATTGAATACGTCGCAGGGCGCAAGCCGGTACTGGTCGGTATCTCGTGTCCCGGCACGCAGGCAACTGTTGAGTTTGGCCGCAAAGCGCTGGAGGCGGGAACGGACGGCGTGGTGGTGATTAACCCATGGTACAACCCATTGACCGAAGAGTACCTGTTTGAGCATTTCCGCTATATTGCCGAACAGCTGCCGTTGCCCATCCTACTGTACAATTTTCCTGCGCTGACCGGCCAGGCGATACCTGTCTCCTGTATCCAGCGTTTGGCTCAAGCCTGCCCGAATATCGTGGGACTAAAAGATACCGTTGACACCCTGAACCATATTCGCGAAGTGATTCACGCGGTTAAGCCCGTGCGCCCGGATTTTGCTGTCTTTTCCGGTTACGACGAGTATCTGTTCGGTACCTTAATCCTGGGCGGTGACGGTGCGATCCCCGCCAGCGCCAACTTCGCCCCGGAGCTAACCTGCGGCATTTATCGGCACTGGCGTAATGGTGCGCTGAGCGAAGCGGTCGCCTTACAGCAGCGGCTCTCCTGGATCCCGCAGCTTTATGGCCTGGATGTGCCTTTTTATAATGTCATTAAATATGCCCTGCAGCTCATCGGTCTGGATGTGCCGGTTAATTCACTGCGCCCTACCGGGCCATTAACCGAAACGCGCAAAATTAAAATTCATGAGGTGCTGAAGCAAAGTGCCATTATCTGATTGATTTATTGGGGTTAATATGAAAACGATCCAACGATTTGGCGGCGTTATTCAGGTCAAACCTGAAAAATATGCCTATTATGCGCAGCTGCATGCTAATCCATGGCCGGAAGTAAATGCCATGATTAAAGCCTGCAATATTTCTAACTACTCCATTTACTTTAAAGATGGCTGGTTATTTAGCTATTACGAATATCACGGCGAGGATTACCAGCAGGATATGGCGAAGATGGCCGCCGATCCGGTTACGCAGCGCTGGTGGGAGGAGTGCATCCCTTGCCTGATACCGCTTGAGAGCAGAAAGGAAGGGGAGCTGTGGGCATCAATGGAAGAGGTTTACCACCTGGAATAACCGCTGCTTGAGGTAAAGATTATGTTTATTGATAAATATTTCGAAGATTTTTCTCTGTCTGAATGTCGGACTACCACGGGACGCACGATTACCGAAAGCGATATTGTTATTCATGCCGGGCAGACCGGCGACTTTTATCCTCATCATATGGATGCGGAGTGGTGTAAAACTCAGCCGTTCGGCCAAAGGATTGCCCACGGAACCTTAACATTCGCTATTGCAGTCGGCATGACTGCGGGGGTGATTAATTCCAAAGCCATGACCTATGGCTATGAAAAATTACGTTTTCCACACCCGGTGTTTATTGGCGATACGATTCGGGTAAATATTGCTATTAGCGAAAAATGCGATCATCCGCGTAAGGCGAAATATGGTCTGGTGACGGAGAAAATTGAGGTCGTTAACCAACGTAATGAGTGCGTAATGGCGACGCAGCACGTGCTGCTGGTAGAAAAACGGGATCTCGTGAATTAAATCAAAAGGAGTGAACAATGACCTATCGAATGATACTTAATGAAACTGCCTGGTTTGGTGCCGGAGCGATTAATCATATCGTTGAGGAAGTGAAGCGCCGGGGATATATGAAAGGATTGGTGGTGACCGATCGGGTGCTGGTGGAGTGCGGCGCGGTTGAAAAAGTCACCTCACTGCTGGTGCAGGCCGGGCTGGAGTTCGACGTCTTTGCCGACGTTCTGCCTAACCCGACCATCGCGATGGTGCAGCAAGGGGTTGAGGTATTTAAACGCGCATCGGCTGACTATCTCATCGCCATTGGCGGCGGATCGCCCCAGGATACCTGTAAAGCCATCGGGATTATCATTAATAACCCCGAATTTGCCGATGTTCGCAGCCTGGAAGGATTTGCCGCGACCCGCAAACCCAGCGTACCGATTATCGCTGTTCCGACGACGGCGGGGACCGCGGCGGAGGTTACCATTAACTACGTCATAACCGACGAAGAGAGAAGGCGGAAATTCGTTTGTATCGACCCGCACGATATTCCGCTGGTTTCTGTTATTGATTCAGACATGATGGCCACTATGCCGCCAGCATTAAAAGCTGCCACCGGGATTGACGCGTTGACCCATGCGATTGAAGGATTCACGACCCTCGGGGCATGGGAGATGACGGATATGCTGCATCTGAAAGCGATCTCGCTGATCTCCCGTAGCCTTGCCGATTCCGTGGCCGGTAAACCTGAAGGAGGCGAGGGGATGGCGCTGGCACAGTACATTGCCGGGATGGGCTTTTCTAACGTAGGGTTAGGACTGGTTCATGGGATGGCGCATCCGTTAGGTGCGTTCTATAACATGCCCCACGGTGTCGCCAACGCTATTCTGCTGCCGCATATCATGGAATGGAATGCCGACTATACCGGCGAGAAATATCGCGATATTGCCTGTGCGATGGGGGTTAAAAATGCTCACAGCGTGAACCTTGCCGACGCCCGCAGAATGGCCGTGGATGCTGTGCGAACGTTGTGCTGCGAGGTAGGTATTCCGAAGGGACTTAGTCTGGCTGGCGCAAGTAGCGCAGATATTCCTCAACTGGCGCAGGCGGCCTTAAACGATGTATGCACTGGTGGTAACCCACGAGCGGCCTCTTTAGAAGACATTAAAGCTCTCTATGAGTTGGCGATGTAACAGCTTTAACCGCCACCCGGCATCGTACTATTGTAAGAATAAAGTATGCTCTTATAGAACAGCCATGAGAATGCGTACGGCTAAGGCACCTCAATGACTCAGAGGTGTTTGTTAAACCCATTGCGATTCAAAGAGAGAATGGGTATTTAATAAAAATAAGTATTATTAGTTGAACGCATTCTCATATTAAAGCTACTTTTTAAGGTTTTTCTTTATGCGGGGAAAGTCCTGGCGTGTATTTTTTTTGGGGGGGAACTGGCTTGTTTAATTAATCTCAATTTAAACAGAGGTTAAATGAGCTTATTTAATCTATGCTTTTACGTATCATTCTATGCTTGAGGCCGATTACAAAAGAACGTCGGTGCACCACGTGGCGCTGGCGTTTCTGGTACATTTTCGGGGAGTTTATTAAAATATAGCGTGATGTATCAGACCCGCTTTCCCCCATACCCTGCCGCATTCTGTCCCCGATTAGATTTTCTGATTCTGTCGAGACGGATCGAGGGTGCAAAATTATTCAAATCAAATGAATACTATATTTTACAGAATGTTATACGCAAACATCGATTTCAAGTCCGGCACCACTTATTCAGAAAACCAGCCTACAAGCTGGATGGGGTAATCGTCGTAAAAAAGCTGCCCGGTAACACCTCACACAACGTCAAATCCTGCAAATAAACGTTGCACGTGGTCGGTTCCCGGACACTGTAAACAAGCATCGTATTAACACGATACAAAGTGCAATAAAATACGGGTTGTTTATCCTGCAGGATGAACACTAATTTCTAACCTGACAGAAGGTTTCCGGCAACGGATTCTCAAAACGGCAGCATGATACATGTGATGCACCAGTAAAACAAAAGACAATCGATGTGTGACAGCTGTAATTCATTTCAGTGTAATTATTTCTGCCATTCCAGTACGTTCTCTCGCTTAATGTTCCCTGTAACAATCCCAGGGGAATCATTTTGTATTAAGTAACATGATGAATAATATAATAAAATTATGGGTGGTAACTCTCCCTTCTTCCTGAGAACGTCACAATTCCATACAACATCGTTCTGATCTCCCCCCGTTCTAAAATATCTACATGCATCACAAATTGATTTACATTTGATAATGTATAGTTTTCACATGATAAGTTGTTTATCGTTCTGTGTAGACAAGGAGAACTGTTATGACGGATTCAATTCCATCAGGTTATAAACCGCTGACATGTGACACGCTGCCTGGTTATCTCTCATCCAGACTGACCTCTTCATGCGAACCGGGAGGTTTACCTGAAGAGTGGAAAGTTTCAGAAGTGGGGGACGGAAACCTGAACATGGTGTTTATCGTTGAGGGGACGCATAAAACCATCATAGTAAAACAAGCTCTTCCCTGGCTTCGCGCTGGAGGAGAAGGATGGCCCTTATCTCTGAGCCGTGCAGGCTTTGAGTGCAACGTCTTATGCCAGGAAGCAAAGTATGCGGGTCACAAACTGATACCGCAGGTCTATTTTTACGACCCGGAGATGGCACTGTTTGCCATGGAGTATCTGACACCTCACGTAATTTTGCGCAAAGAGCTGATTAACGGCAAAAAATTCCCTAATCTTGCTGAGGATATCGGCACGTTTTTAGCCCAGACTCTCTTCAATACTTCTGATATTGGCATGCCGGCCGATCAGAAAAAAGCGCTTACCGCCGAGTTCGCGTTGAATCATGAGCTGTGCAAAATCACGGAAGACTTGATTTTCACTGAACCCTATTACAACGCTGAACGGAATAACTGGACCTCTCCTGAGCTGGACGATGCCGTCCATAAGGCCTGGGCTGATATAGAGATGGCCCAGGTTGCCATGCGTTATAAGTACAAATTTATGACAGAGGCGCAGGCATTGTTACATGGTGACCTTCATTCAGGGTCAATCATGGTGACCGACACGGATACAAAAGTGATTGATCCAGAATTTGGTTTCATGGGGCCAATGGCGTTTGATATCGGCAACTATATCGGCAACCTTCTGTTAGCTTTCTTCTCACGCCCAGGGTGGGATGCGAATGAACAACGTCGCACTGCTTATCAGGAATGGCTACTTCAGCAGATTGTCGAAACCTGGTCTGTTTTCACCCGGGAGTTCCGCCAGCTGTGGGACAACAAAACACAGGGGGATGCGTGGCCGACAGAAATGTATCAACAGAACAGAGCCATACTGAAGGACGCACAGGATCAGTTTTTTGCCACGCTGCTTGAAGATTCCCTGGTGAATGCCGGCATGGAAATGAATCGCCGGATTATTGGTTTTGCTGGCGTTGCCGAGCTGAAACTGATTGAAAATACAGAGCTTCGTGCAGAATGTGAACGACGTGCGTTGATCATGGCACGCGATCTTATCGTCAATGCCCGCCAGTTTAACAATATGGATTCCGTCATCCAGTCTGCGAAGGTTAAGTAAGAGGTCATTATGAATATTAAAGGTAAACACTACCGTACGGTCTGGGTTTCCGGGGATGGGAATGCGGTAGAAATCATCGATCAGACTAAGTTGCCTTTTAAGTTTGAGGTGGTAGCGCTTACCTCTGCGGAAATGGCCGCTACGGCTATTCAGGAGATGTGGGTTCGCGGCGCTCCGCTTATTGGTGTCGTTGCTGCCTATGGTATCGCGCTGGGAATGAATCACGACGCCAGTGACAATGGTCTGCAGCGTTACTATGACCTTCTCATCAAAACCCGACCGACGGCAATTAACCTCAAATGGGCTCTCGACAGGATGATAGCCACACTGAAGGATCTCTGTATATCAGAGCGCAAGGATGCGGCCTGGGCGCTGGCGGCAGAAATTGCCGAGGAAGATGTCGCACTGTGTGAACAAATTGGATTACATGGCGCAGAACTCATTCGCGAAATAGCCCAGAAAAAACCGGCCGGGAGTGTGGTCAATATCCTGACGCACTGCAATGCAGGATGGCTGGCGACCGTAGACTGGGGAACGGCGCTTTCTCCTGTCTATAAAGCGCATGAAAACGGAATTCCCGTTCATGTCTGGGTGGATGAAACGCGGCCACGCAATCAGGGGGGGCTCACGGCATTTGAACTGGGCTCGCATGGCATTCCTCACACCCTGATTGCCGACAATGCGGGCGGTCACCTGATGCAGCACGGCGACGTTGATCTTTGTATTGTGGGGACCGACCGAACAACGGTCAGAGGGGATGTCTGTAATAAAATAGGCACCTATCTTAAGGCGCTGGCAGCCCATGATAACCATGTGCCCTTTTACGTCGCTTTACCTTCACCCACCATTGACTGGACCATCGAAGACGGAAAAACCATCCCGATTGAGCAACGTGATGGAAAAGAACAGTCCCATGTCTACGGGATAAACCCTCAGGGAGAGTTGAGCTGGGTTAATACAGCCCCTGAAGGAACCCGTTGTGGAAACTACGCTTTCGACGTCACGCCTGCCAGATATATCACCGGCCTCATTACTGAACGGGGAGTCTGTGCCGCCAGTGAGTCAGCGCTGGCGCGTATGTTTGCTGACCTGAAGAGTAAAGCACTTCAGGACGAGCAGCATTAAAGCGACTGCCACTGCTGTTAAGGAGCAGGAATGGAAAGGATCAAGTTAGCAGAAAATATCATTTCTACTTGTCGGGAAATGAATGCTTCAGGCCTTAATCAAGGAACATCAGGTAATGTGAGTGCCAGATATGCTGGTGGCATGTTGATTACGCCGAGTGGAATTGCCTATTCAAAGATGACTCCAGACATGATCGTCTTTGTTGACGATAAGGGAGTATCTGAAGCGAATAAAATACCGTCAAGTGAATGGTTGTTTCATCTGGCGTGTTATAAAACCAGGCCAGAATTGAATGCTGTCATACATACGCATGCGGTGAATTCCACGGCTGTGGCAATACATAATCATTCAATTCCGGCAATTCATTATATGGTGGCGGTAACGGGGACGGATCATATTCCCTGTATTCCCTATTATACCTTTGGTAGCCCTGAACTGGCCGACGGTGTATCTAAAGGGATCGGAGAAAGTAAGTCCTTGCTTATGCAGCACCACGGCATGCTTGCCATGGACGTCACGCTGGAAAAGACGCTGTGGCTGGCGGGTGAAACCGAGACACTGGCTGATTTATACATCAAATGTGGCGGATTACATCATGATGTTCCCGTGCTGTCTGAAGCCGAAATGACCATCGTTCTTGAAAAATTCAAAACGTATGGTTTGAAAGCATAATTACAGCTTTATTTTAATTAAAAAATATGACAGCCATTCGCGGAATGGCTGTTACCCCCTCTGTCCACAACGATTGATTATAACTACCACAAGGAGTTATTTATGTTTATCGTGGAATCGTATGCTGTCGCCATAATAATGTGTTTTATTACCATGATATGCTGGGGTTCATGGGCGAATACAACAAAACTTGTAAGCAATAAAAAATGGGAGTTTCCTCTATTCTATTGGGATTATTCAATTGGATTATTGCTGTGTTCTTTGTTATTTGCCTTCACTCTGGGTTCTATGGGCGAAGCCGGTCGTAGCTTTATACCTGATATTCAGCAGGCGAGTAGCAGTAGTTTGATGTCGGCAATACTCGCAGGGATTATCTTCAATATTTCCAATATTCTTCTGGTGGCTTCTATTAATCTTGCCGGTATGGCGGTAGCCTTCCCTGTGGGTGTGGGGCTGGCACTGGCTCTGGGTGTGATCACCACCTATATCGGCAATCCGCAGGGCGATCCGCTCATTCTGTTCCTCGGTGTCGCCTGCGTCGTGGTCGCCATTATTTTTACCGCGATAGCCTATGGTCGTGTCACGCAGGAGGCGGATAAATCCCGTCGTAACAAAGGTCTCATCACTGCCATTCTGGCGGGTATCATCATGGGATGGTTTTTCCGCTTCCTGGCTGACTCCATGTCTGACAATTTCAGCCAGCCCGTCAGCGGTCTGATGACGCCGTACTCAGCACTTGTCCTGTTTGCCGTAGGGCTGTTTTTGTCGAACTTTGTCCTTAATACGTTGGTCATGAAAAAGCCTATTTCAGGAGAACCTGTCAACGGGAAAATGTATTTTTCCGGGAGCTTACGGGATCATGTTTGCGGCTGGCTGGGTGGTATGATTTGGTGTGTTGGTCTGGCATTTAGTCTGATTGCGTCTGGTCAGGCGGGTTATGCCATTTCCTACGGTCTGGGACAGGGGGCAACGATGATTGCCGTGATCTGGGGGGTATTCATCTGGAGAGAATTTGCCAGTGCGCCAGCCGGAACCAATAAACTGCTGCTGACTATGTTTATTTCATACATTGTGGGTATTGTTCTTATTATCGCCGCTAATCAATAAAATACTGCCCCATATCAACATGGGGCAGTTGTTCATTCTTTTACTGCGGTAATTCACACGCCAGCAAAAACTCTGCCGTTCCTTCATCAACAATCAGGTCTGTGACGTATCCCCCCAGCAGGGCACCCAGCGTCGCGTCATAGCCTCTTTCTCCACCAGCAAGGAAGATCTTCCGTTCAATCTGCCTTAACTGAGCCAGACTTATTCCCAGAATACGCTGGTCAACATCAGCCACGACGGGCATCCCTTCCTTGTCATAAAAGCGGCCACAAATGACACCTACCGCGCCTAAATCCCGATACGCCTGCATTTCCTTCTTATTCAGCACGCCCACCCGAATAAGGGGATTTTCATCAAGAGCATTACCCACGACGAAAAAGGCTTTCGTACAACGCGTCAGAACGTCAAAATTCGATCGAATAATAGGTTCTGCCTGTAACTCCATTGCCAGTCTGGCGCTTGATACCACGGCGGGAACATGAAGCGAGGCGACACGGCCTGAAAGCTTGTAAGCGATTTGCGATGAGGATTCAATAATTGTCAGGTCTGGCTGAGAGGGCATCGAACCGAGCATCTGAATTACGGTGACATTTTTACATGACTTCGGCGTCATGGTTTTGCTCATCTGATGGATTGTTCTTCCCCAGGCAACCCCCAGCACATCACCATTCTCAATCACCTGATTCAGATACATGCCACCGGCACGTGAAAGACGAGTACGCATCAGCTTTGTATCATCACGTTTTCCGGCATGTTCGCCATCAGGCACGATGATCACTCTCTGGAGATTGAATTTATCGCGAATTTGCAAAGCGGCGTTGATAGATCCAAAGACATTCACATCCAGGTTGATATGAACCAGGCCATTTTCCCGGGCTGTTTGCAGGTATTTGACAACCGTGACGCGGGATACCCCCATGATGGCTGCAACTTCAGTCTGGCTTTTGCCTTCCTGATAGTACAGCCATGTTGCATGAAGTACGGGATCATCATTGAACAGGCTGCTGTTTGTTTGATCTCTATCCACTTTTGTATCCCTGTATTATGCCGGGGAAATGCTCATCTTGACCCTTTTTGCCCGGAGAGTTGATGCAGATTGCCAGTGGCATGATTTTATACAGATATTTTATTCTTTTACATTAAATAAACCAGCATACCAACTGAGTGACCGACCTCAGTTCCCCCAATCTGATAAAGCCGGAGGCATGCTCCGACTTTATCAGTTTCCTGTGCAAGATGACTGAGAGATCACTCCTCCAGCACAATCAATGGTTCCATATCGCTCTCTTTTATTCGTCACAAAGCAATGCGTTGGCAGAGCCTGGACACTGTGTTGCAAACGTCATGTGTTTTCACCCTGTGATTTCTTCCACTTCCTTTGTCTGGCAGCAGCAATAAACCAGATCGCAAGCGTAGTGATGGCTATAGCCAGAAAATACAGAATCAGTGAAAACCCGTCATTCCAGTGCACTTCCTGTATGAATCCATAGTTTTCCTCATACCACGCCATAAGCTCTTCATCAGGGATGAAGTAACAAAGCAGGGTGTAAACCACTGTCAGGGCGAGCAGTTCAGAAAGCCATAAAAAAACATGTGTTGCCGGTTTCATCAGTACACCTGTATTGTGCCGAACGCTTTTAATTGAGCCGTAACCATAACTGATGGTGTGCTTAATAAAGCTTCAAGTAAGATCGCGTAATCTGCATGGCTGGGCAGCGTAATGCAGCCATCACTAATGCCCGATTTACCCGCAGGATGTAAACGGAAGTTACCCCGCTCAACACCGTCTATGAATGAGATATCATCAATTTGGCTATCCTGGCGATAAAGCGCAAACCATAGATCGCGATCTGAGCCGCTCTCTAAGCCGTGCACCATATCCCGCCAGCGGGAGTGAAGTCCGCCTCTTTGGCGCGTCACAATGTAGTAAAGACCGGGCGGCAATGGCCCTTTTTTTACTACTGTAATCGAGGCAGGGTTATTCCTGTGTGGCCCTGCATTTCCTGAGTACGCCGGGAAGAAACCCACGCCCGGGCAACTTAATGTAGATAGCTGCCCGCCATTAAGATGGAAGGTGCACCGGATCATCTTTCATTCCACGCATCAGAAAACTGAATGTTGCCATCGCAGTATTTCCAGGTAATCCGCTCATACCGCATGGCTACGTTTTCAAGATGATTATGTTTTTCGGTCGCCGGGTTTTTGATATCGAGCATATGTGGCGCGGAGCTAACGACCTTCACGTTCTCAAGCAACATGTTGAAGTATTCAACTTCCTGCCCGGCGTCGTTAATCCTGTACCATTTAAATTCTGCGCTTTTAAGTGTCTGCCCGGTGGCAATAGCCTTGTAAAGATACGGGCTGGAAGAGTCGAACTCTTTTTGGAAGTTAAGGGGGGCATGTTGCCTGGTGCCGGTGAGCTTTCCGGTCCCACTGTCTGTCGGTATATGCAGACCATGACCAAAAGATAAGATCTCTATACTTCCCTCTCTATCCTGGATATCAACCGAACCTTTGATATCCGCGCCGCCGTCGTCTTTTAAAAATAAATATGCGGGAATAGCCATTATATAAACTCCTTTTGATTAATGAGGTAACTAAATCCTATAACCTAAGCCGCTAGTAAGTCCCAAAATGATTTTATTGTAAGCCAGAAAATAACAGGCATGTGAATGTATTATTTGAATCTATATAAGAAATTAATGCGAAAAGTGAAATCGTGAAACATCAAAAAATTCATAAATGCAGTAATTTGGAATTAAAAAAAGAAGAATATAAGTGGTCTTTAAATTCTGAAGCATTTTTCTTTGTCGATCACCATGGATTTTTATGAGGCTCACTTTCGGGTGAGATGCTGGCCGCCAATCGTGAACAGCCCAATGTAATGATAGAATATTTGAAGGGATTGTGCACCGAGATAACCAGAGAAAGTCATTCAGGATAATGTAAATTATTGGTTCGATATTGTTTGTTATCTATCGGATATTGATTATCTACATTTTCGGTTATTTTAATAATTATTAACCTGTTTTATTAACTAACGTGGCACTCAGACTTGAGCCGCCACTGATCGCCTGGTTTACCGAAGCCACTCGCACTTTTTTAACTCAGACTCTGCGTCCGTGGGGAGAAAAAAAGACGATGTCAAAGATAAATAATCGGCGCAAAAAGCTGCGAATTCGCAAAAAAAAACAAACTGCGAATTCTGCGCAAAAAACTCCGAAAAAGTGCGAATTCGGAGTCGGTAAAACGCGAAAAACTCATCGACGCATACCGCCTGGCGGGTACAAGTCCGAAGGGATCGCGGCATTTGTGACCTCCAGCCAGCCCCTAAGAATTCCTAAGGTTTCTCGTGTTATCCGCGGGGGACAGCGGCAACATCAAAACTGATGCGCAAGCCAGTAAAATGGTTAGAAAACACAACGTTTCACGAGCCATTCTCATGCTTAGAAATGCCAGGGTTTTGCGAGCAATTCGCTGGCAGCGTGACAAGCATCAGAAACGCTATTCAGCAGGGATTGACGAGGTGATTCATCAGATTGCGCAGTGAAAAACCGGGTACGCAAAAAAGACGTGCGTACCCTTTTTGCGTACCTGCTAAGCTGTAAGCCGTGCCAGCCTTTTTTATAGCTTGTCAAAACTCACCATAACCCCGCCTCCTGTGACTAATCATTGAGGCTGAGACTCCAGACGAAAGGGCTATTTGTTCATCAGTTAGCCGCCCTTAATGCCTGGTTCGTTACCTCCAGTATTAATTTCGCGGATGCAAAAATCGATGAAGCGGGCCGTCACGCGCGCTGCGGGCTACAGCGATTACACCACCCCCTCCCCGTATAGCTGTTTAGCCGTCTAAATACCTTTTTTATGAGTGATGCTCACTCAGTTGATGTGGCAAATAATGCTGTTGAAGTGAATTTGAGAAAAAAATGAGGTGTAGGCGGTCAAAAAATAACCATAAATCACTATGGTTACCTTTCTGGAATATCCCCGGCATATCCCCGGAAAATACAGGCTGGTGGGTAACTCCCCGCCAGCCCTTGCGGTGTTTGGTGGCCCCTGCTGGACTTGAACCAGCGACCAAGCGATTATGAGTTCCTACCAGAACAACCGAAAATCAATAGTTTGCGTTATTAAACATTGACTTAGTTTGCCAATGTTTGCCAGCGTTTGCCAATATTTGCCATTTACACCGCCATTTTATCGCCACTCGTCGCCAGTGGATTGAGTTTAACAGCATCCTCTAAATGGTCGGGGGCAAAGTGAGCATATCGCATCGTCATTTTGATGTCGGTATGGCCGAGCACACGCTGCAATACGAGAATATTACCACCATTCATCATAAAGTGGCTGGCGAAGGTGTGCCGCAACACATGGGTAAGTTGTCCGGCAGGTAGCTCAATGTTAGTGCGTTGCAGTGCCGAACGAAAAGCGCCATAGCAATTCTGGAATAAACTACCATTCTCTTTGTTTTTAACCGGTAATTCTTCATAAAGCTCTTTGCTGATAGGCACAGTGCGATTCTTCTTACCTTTAGTGTAGTTGTAGGTAATTTTATATTTTGAGAGCTGTGATTTTTTGAGCCCTTCGGCCTCAGACCAACGAGCACCAGTCGCAAGGCATATTTTCACGACAGATACTAAATCAGGGTGTTCGTGTCGTTTGCACTCATCAAGAAGCGCTGCAATCTGTTCCTTCGTGAGCCAGGCCATTTCCATTTCTTCCGTGCGGAACGGGCGCATATTTTTCAGCGGATTTTCCCCTTTCCATTCCCCGAGTCGATTAAGCTCATTGAAAACAGCACGAAAGTAGGCCAGCTCAAGATTAAGCGTGCGAGGTGATACTTCTTTTACCCTGTTTGAACGGGCGTAATCGCCTTTTAACCGTTTTTCTCGATAGCGGGAAAACATCTGCGCATCAAAATCGCGAGCTAACGGTTCGCCCATGCAATCGAAAGCATGGTGCATAGCAAGTTTCCGTTTTTCGCCGTCCTTTAAGGTGATTCCATGCGCGCTATACCAGGAATCGACAAGCTCTTTTAGAGAACGGCGGTCTTCTTTTTCTTCTTGCCAAGGGTGCTGTATTTTGTGCTGTTCAAAAGCCAGCGCTTCACCTTTGGTGGCAAACTTCTTTCTGATGCGTTTGCCTTTTGCCCCATTAGGATAGATTTCACAAATCCACCCTCCAGCCGGATTTTTACGGACGGCCATCAGTTAACCTCGCTGTATACACCCACCACTCGACCAATAGTTTTTATCTCATCAATCCCACACTCAAACGGTACTTTACCTCCTGCCACATGCAATCTTTTACCGGGTAGAACCGTTAACTCTCGGAGGCTGATTGCGCCCTCAACATCGACAATCCAAAGACCGTCAGCTAAAGGCGCATCTTTCTCAGTGATGTAGCTTTTGCTCTCGTTTTTAACGCAGATAGCACTTTTCAAAGGTTTTTCGAAAAGCTCAGGGTCGATTTTCAAAACTCCATTATCAGTGAGGCGACCTTCACTTAATGTGAATGATTTGAGTTCATAAGACGATTTTGAGTGCTCGTCAGATTTTTGTGGTCCTTTTCCGGTAAGGATCCATTGGATATTGACACCAGTCTCAAGGGCGCAGAATGCAGCGAAATCATAGGAGACGTTACCGCGTGTATAGCGGTTTTGTAGTGTGCTGGCTGCGATATTGAAATGGTTTGCGAGTTGAATTTTCTGTGTGAACCCGTAGACCTGACAAATTCTATCTAACACTTCCTCGTTTGAAATTTGGCTTTCAAAGTCCATAAATCGCATTCTCATGTTGACCAATGCGAATAATCGCATTAGGATTCGATTGTTGGTGGCAATTGGTGGCAAACATTGGCAAACGTTGGCAACCATATGGCAAATATTGGCAAAGAGGAAATGATGCAACATGGCTTCCGAAATCGCAATCTTCAAAATCCCAGCCCCTGTGGTTTCCCTGCAGCAGTTTGCAGAGCTTGAGGGGGTTTCAGAACGCACCGCTTACCGTTGGACAACAGGAGATAATCCATGTGTACCAATCGAACCTCGCAAAATCCGTAAAGGCTGCAAGAAAGCTGGCGGTCCTGTTCGCATTTACTACGCACGATGGAAAGAAGAACAGTTGCGTAAGGTGTTGGGTCATTCCCGATTTCAACTTGTCATAGGCGCTTAATTCACTTTATGTGAATTTTAAGGATGCAACATGTTTGATTTTCAGATTTCCAAACATCCTCACTATGACGAAGCATGTCGCGCTTTTGCACAACGTCACAACATGGTGAAGCTGGCCGAGCGCGCCGGTATCAAAGTTCAGACGCTTCGTAACAAGCTCAACCCGGAACAGCCTCACCAGCTCACGCCGCCTGAGCTGTGGCTGCTGACCGACCTGACCGAAGATTCAACCCTCGTCGATGGCTTCTTGGCTCAGATTCATTGTCTGCCTTGTGTGCCCGTGAACGAGCTGGCGAAAGACAAATTACAGACCTACGTCATGCGCGCTATGAATTCACTCGGAGAACTGGCAAACGGTGCGGTCTCGACTGAACGCATGACCTCTGACCGTAAGCACAGCATGGTTGAGAGCGTAAACGCAGGTATTCGCATGCTCTCACTGTCTGCGCTGGCGCTGCATGCACGTCTACAGGCTAACCCGGCAATGTCGAGCGTTGTCGATTCAGTGACCGGCATTGGCGCAACTTTCGGTTTGGTGTGAGGACTTATGCTGACTAACGAACCGTCATTTGCATCACTTCTCGTTAAGCAAAGTCCGGGTATGCACTACGGCCACGGCTGGATCGCAGGTAAGGACGGAAAGCGCTGGCACCCGAGCAATTCACAGGCTGATTTACTGGCTGGCCTCTCTACTCAAAAGCAGGGGGAATCATGGCTATCGAAGCTGTTTCCGCGACTGTTCCGCTAAAAGCGGGTGAACGTCTGGCCGGTCTCAATCATGTGGCTGAATTGCGCGCGAGATATTGGGGCGATAGCTGGAAAGAGGTTGAGCGGTTTGTCGATGATATGCGCGATAAACGTGACTCACAATTTGAAGAAAATAATCGGGCGCTGGCCGCTATTTTCTTTCTGGCAAAAATACCGGCGGCTCGTCATGAGCTCGAATTAAGTGAGCTGACTACTGACGAGAAAAAGGCGCTTATTACAGCGATGAATCATTTTCGTGCAGTAGTGAGCTTATTTCCCAAACGACTAACCATGCCGAATTAATCCAAACAGAAATTTAATGGCGTAAACCCGCTGGGCCTTTTATTGCCCGAAATCAGGAGAGTTAATTATGCGTAATACCGAAATCCGTAGTTTTAACACTGATAGTGATGCGCTGGCCGTATTGCTGACCGATGCAAAAAAAGAAGAGCGTAAAGACCGCGCGCTCGCTGTTTCCATCCGCCTTGAGGCGCTGGCTATCCATATCACCAAAGAGGGTATGAGCGGCACCGAAGCTGCAGAACTGCTGCGCCGTGAAGCAACCCGCTTTGAGAATGAATCACAGGAGCTGCACTAATGGCCGACGCAATGGATTTAGCACAACTTCGCGAGCAGGAAGACCGCGAACGCCATATCAGCAACGCGCGCAGCCGTATCGCTGCACCTTCCCGTTTTCTTTGCGAGGAATGTGACGCACCAATCCCGGAAGCTCGTCGCATTGCGATACCGGGCGTGCAGTACTGCGTAACCTGTCAGGAAATTTCAGAACTTAAAGGTAAACACTATAACGGAGGTGCTGTATGAGCATTACCAATACAACAATTAGCCAACGTGCCAAGCGTTGGCTTGATGATGGGCGCTTATTTATTGATACCGAAACGACTGGATTGGGTGATGATGCGGAAATCGTTGAAATCTGCATTATAGATAAAAATGGTTTCATTATGCTGAATACGCTAATTAAACCGACTAAGCCTATTCCCGATGAGGCTATAGCAATTCATGGCATTACAAATGAAATGGTTGCTCACGCACCAGCCTGGAAAGATGTACACGGTGCAGTAGCTGACCTTTTCTTTAATTATGGATTCGTTATTTATAATGCGGATTATGATACTCGCCTGATACGTCAAACAGCAGAATTAAATGGATTAGGGACTGACGGACTATCTTCGTTTATGGGTGAGTACTCCCTGTGCGCCATGAAATTATATGCAGAGTATCGTGGCGAGCCGGGAAAATATCATGGTTATAAGTGGCATAAGTTAGTTGATGCCGCTGCGCATGAAGGGGTTGTGGTCGAAGGGCAGGCACACCGTGCTTTAACAGATTGCAAAATGACCGTTGGTGTCATCAGGGCTTTAGCACAAGGCGGTGCCGTATGACTATGAACCGCATAACCGATGAAAGTTTAAACCAGCTTATCGCTATTGAGAGTCTGGCTAATGATAATGCTCACGAAGAGCGACGTACTGCCGACCAGATATATCACGCTGGGATAGTTGCTGCACTGGAAGAACTCAGGGAATGCAGAGAGGTATCTGTTAAAGCTGGTGCTGTTATCAATAATAAAATGTTTGTGCCAGCAAGAGGCCCAAAAATCCCACCAATGGCAAATAAGGCTTTTGGGATAGCCGTTGATTTGGCTATTGCTGAATTTATCCCGGTAGAAATGACCGGTCGTATTGCTGTAACTCGGTATGGTATTAAATTACGCGATTGTAGTCAGTGGGTAAAAGGCTGGAACGCATGCCGTGCCGCAATTAAAAAAGGCGGTGAAGCATGAGTATTCGCATCGAAATAGGTGATAAATGGGTTGTTACCAGCGACCAATATCAATTCATCCTGAATGAAAAGAAAGTCGTTAAGTCAGGTAAAAAAGCTGGCGAGGAATGGCTCGATACTATTGGTTATTACCCGAAGGTTAATCAGCTTATTTCCGGTCTGATTCATCATCATATACAAAACTCGGAAATTAAATCGCTCAAAGGCATGGCTGATGAAATTGAACGCATCGGCCACTTGTGCATTTCAGCATTTGGGGAAAAAGCGTGACGGCTTATTACAACGAGTTTGACCCATTTGCGGCGCAATGGCTGCGCAATCTAATTGATAGCGGGCTAATCGCGCCCGGTATCGTTGACGACAGGAGTATTTCAGATGTCACACCATCCGACCTTAACGGTTTTAAACAATGTCATTTCTTCGCGGGAATTGGCGGATGGTCGCTTGCCCTCCGCCTCGCTGGCGTCCCCGATGATTACCCTTGCTGGACAGGAAGCCCACCATGCCAGCCATTCAGTACAGCGGGAAAACAACTCGGACGACTTGACCCGAGGCATCTTGCGCCGACATTCGTGCGGCTCATTAAACAGCGCCGCCCTACAGTCCTCTTTGGAGAGCAAGTTAAAGCGGCGATTGGGAAATACTGGCTCGATGATTTATTCGATGAACTGGAAAATGAAAACTACGCCTGCGCAGCGTCAGTATTGCCAGCTTCAGGCGTCGGCGCTCCTCACAAAAGAGAGCGCATCTGTTTTGGTGCGGTCTTGGGCGACAGTAACAGCCAGGTCTGGAAAGGATTCAGGAAATCTGAGCAAGTCATTTTTCAGGAAGGATGGGCGGATGAGAAACGACACCCTTTATCGTCAAATGTGGCTTCACACTTTTGGTCTGACTGGCAACCCAACGAGGGTGCAGATGGTCAGATTAGAATGTTACCTGCCGGATATGGCGAGGCTTCTAATGGGGTTTCCTCAAGGGTGGAGCTACTGCGCGGTTATGGGAACGCGATAGTTCCACAACTTGCCGCCGAGTTTATCAGCGCATTTCTTGAGAGCTGCGGAGAGTCATTGTGAGGCTTGAGTATGCTTTTCCGTGGAATGCACCTCGACCGGCAATAGCCAGCCCATATCTTACCTATGAGCAACAGTATCGCCGCGACCGTATGTTCGCGGCTTTGCTGCATGCGAGAAAGGTGCTTTCTCTCCAGCCTGAGTGTGTGCGTTTTGATGTCTATCGCACCGCTGCGGTGCTGGAGCAAAATCAGGGCAGTCACCGAGCCAATGCCTTTTTAATCAGCTTCTGCAAAAAGGCATTGCCACGTCTTGAACTGGTCGCAAAAAAATATGAGTGCGCGGGTATTAAAAGCAACGTATCAGCCGCTGTTTTTGGTGGTCATTTTGATACCCAGCTTATGCAATATCTGGCGTCACGTATGGTCAATATGGTCGCCAGATATAACCGCCTCCCTGATATGTCGCGCGCCGATATTGACCTGCTGGCTGCTGATATCGCTAATTTCATTCGTGCTGAACTGGCCGATATTGATGACACCGGATTTAGCGAGCTCAAAACGCTGTACACCTGGTACATGCGGGCTGGTTTTATTTCCCTGCAATTCAACGTTACCCCGCCGCATTGGGAGCGGGTGACAAAGAAATATGTCGGTGAGGATGAAATCGCCCCTGCTATCACCCGCATGTTTAATGAGGTTTGGTGGCGTGGCCGCTTGCGACGCATTGCGGCTGCATGGCGCGAACATCTGCAAATCGCAGTCGGTAATGTCAGCAAAAAACGACACGCATACGCGAGTAAAAACTGCGTGACCGACTGGCGCGAGCAGAAGCGTCGCACGCGTGAATTTCTCAAGGGGCTGGATCTCGAAGACGAAGACGGCAACCGCATCAGCCTGATTGAAAAATATGATGGCTCGGTCGCCAACCCAGCGATACGTCGCTGCGAGCTGATGACCCGCATCCGTGGGTTTGAAAATATCTGCAATGAACTCGGTTATGTCGGGGAGTTTTACACACTGACCGCGCCGTCTAAATATCACGCCACAACTAAAGCGGGCTACCGTAACAGCAAATGGAACGGAGCCAGCCCGTCAGACACGCAGAGTTATCTAACCGGCCTTTGGGCGCGCATACGTGCCAAGTTGCACCGGGAAGAAATCCGCATTTTCGGCATCCGTGTTGCCGAGCCTCATCACGACGGAACGCCTCACTGGCACATGCTTATGTTCATGTTGCCGGAAGATGTCGAGCGCGTGCGCCTCATCATTCGCGATTACGCGTGGGAGGAAGACCGTCACGAACTGAGAAGCGACAAGGCCAAAAAGGCGCGCTTTCATGCCGAGGCCATTGACCCGGAAAAGGGCAGTGCTACCGGCTATGTTGCTAAATACATTTCGAAAAATATCGACGGCTATGCTCTTGATGGTGAAACCGATGACGAAAGCGGTGAGCTGCTGAAAGAGACAGCTCCCGCCGTTTCGGCATGGGCGGCACGCTGGCACATCCGTCAATTCCAGTTTGTCGGCGGTGCGCCGGTGACGGTCTACCGTGAGTTGCGTCGTCTCGCTGATACCGAAACCGCGCACGGCCTGAGCGTTGAGTTTGCCGCCGTCCATGATGCCGCTGACGCCGGTGACTGGGCTGGTTACGTTAATGCGCAGGGTGGCCCGTTTGTCCGTCGCGATGATTTGCAGGTGCGCACGCTGTATGAACCGCGCGCCGAGTTTAATCAGTATGGCGAGGAAACCGTCTGCATCCGTGGCGTCTACGACTCTGTTGTCGGCGCTGGCACCCCGATTTTAACCCGGTTAACGCAGTGGAAAATTGTGCCGAAGCGTGCCGTTGATTTGGCCGTTGACGTTAAGGGCGCTCCTGCGCCCTCTCGGAGTTCTGTCAATAACTGTACGGGAAGCGAAAGCGATCCACCGATAATGGATTTAACAAAACCGCTTAGTCGGCGTGAAAGACGAGAGCTGACGAACCGACTCAGGAAGCAAAAGCCAGCAGTACGGCGAAAATTCACTCACGGAACGGACGAGCAAACAGCAGCTATAGTGAAAACTATCGACGAGATACACCTGACAACCGGCATCACAATCAGCCGGGGCGAAGCCCTGCACCTGATGGCCGGTGGTAAAAGTTGTTTTGATGGCAAATGGCTACGCGGAACGGCCAAAGGTGAAATATTTTCCGCAGCGCCATCGCATGAGGCTAAAGCTAGGAAAATCCTTAATCGTGTTGCGGCTTTAGCTGAAATGGCAACGAAAATGTAACTGCTAATATTCATCCATATCATGTACATACAGTGTATTTAACT
Source organism: Citrobacter amalonaticus (assembly GCF_002918555.1). Classification (GTDB taxonomy): domain Bacteria; phylum Pseudomonadota; class Gammaproteobacteria; order Enterobacterales; family Enterobacteriaceae; genus Citrobacter_C; species Citrobacter_C amalonaticus_A. The sequence continues at coordinate 659,380 of NZ_PQMB01000003.1, read as the reverse complement.
GTGATTTTTTTCTTCACACCTTTTGCCAATACGTGCTACTGTATGTTTATACAGTATCTCGTAGTGGAGGTTGTGTGGATAGAGAGTTGAGAGAGCACGTCATGATTGAGCGTGTCGAAATGATTGCGCGTCTGACGACTGAGGGTAGTTGTCAGGAGCGAGACCGAGAAATTGCCTTAAATTTGATTGCGGAAATAGCAAAAGGCAACCTAATGAAAAACAATAATTTTTCCGTTGTTTTTTCCGCTCCGCCTGTCGATGAGACTTTTGCAAAAGAAAGCAAGGTGAAGGTAAATATCACGTTAGATAAAGACCAAAAAATAGGACAGCCGATAATTGATGCTTTTCAATGCGAATTGACCAGGCGAATACAGTCTGTTTTCCCGTCAACGCGCGTAACGGTTAAAAAGGGATCCATGACCGGTGTCGAGCTGATGGGGTTCGATAAAGATTCAGACCGCGAAGCGCTGGATAGTATCCTTCAGGAAGTGTGGGAAGATGAGAGCTGGCGTTAATCTCTGAAAAATGTGCAAACCTCGACCCCATGTTTGATAGCATGGGGTTGTTTTGTATGGGGATTACACACAAAGGAAAATCATGGATACCGTAATAGCATTTTTATCTCTGGCTCTCTTTATTGCTTTTATCGTGGGGTTAATCAAGCCGTCGCTGGTTCGAATGCCGAACCGTAAGCGCTCCAGTGCGGTTTATCTCGGTGGCTGTCTGGCGCTGGGCGTTATTGGCTCAATCTTATGGCCGACTGAAAAAAGTCAGCCGGTGGCAAAAACTGACGTACCGGCGGTTAAAGTGGAACCGGCTACGCCAGCGTTTGAGTACGTAGATAAAACCCTCAAAGAATATCGCAACGAGCCAAAAGAAACCCGGCACGATATCGTTAAAAGCTATGTTGGCTTCAAAGGTGTACCGGCCAGCTCTGCTGATGCCTTTTATGCCTGTATGAGCGAGTACACTTTTACTAAAGATGATGCGTTAAAGCTCGGTGATTTGTTGGGGTGGTGTTTCAACGACTTCGAGAAGGATCCACAATCTCTGAATAATAAAATCAACCTTGACGCATTTCAGGGTAATTTTAGCGGTTGGGATGGCTCTTATCGCCCGTTAGAGAAGCTGATAAAAGCCAGTATGAATGATGATTCCTCTTATAAACATGTTTCAACGGTCTACCATCTGATTTTGAATAAAGACCCGCATGCCGTTGTAAAAACAACTTTTCGCGGCACTAATGCTTATGGTGGCGTGGTCAAACAGACCGTAGCGGCACGCGTCAACGTGAGAACGGGCGAGGTCGATTCGATACTCGACAATTAAATATGACAAACGCCGCCGGTGCTGAAACTCGCTTTCAGTGCTGGCGGGGTTGAACAACGAGCCCCGCGAGGCGTTAGCCTGACCCTGAGTATCCGCCCAAGACCGGCAACATTAAAGCCGGTTTTTTTATGCCATTTTCCCGCGATTTCCCCGTTTTTTAGCCGTGCATGCAACAGGTGCATGGTTTTGCATGCGTCAGGCTTGCCCGTTCTGGTCGTGCACCGCCAGAGCTGGCGCGGATCCAGAGTGGTCATGCACCTGCATTAAAACCTACCCGTAAAGCGGGCAGGCGTGGCGGGGAAAGCATTGCGCGCCAGCGGTGGTGCGTAATAATAAAAATTATCGTCTGAGAGCGCCGTAATGGCGCGGTCGCGGTCGCTGCTGGTTCGTTGGTGGTCGGGTGTGTTCGTGCGCGTGAGACGCATCTGATGCGTGATGGTGGTGTGCATGGAAAAGCCGCCTAAAGGCAGCGGCTTAACAGGAGTGGCGGGATTAAAACTGCTAATTATGTTTATACAACGATTAAACTAATCTACATGTATGTAGAGTTCACAGTCGCCAGACCAATCGGGACACTCTAAAACAAGCCCAAACTGCTTGAATATTTCATCAATGACTATTGTTATCTCCCGATAATCATCAAAACCTGTAATGTGCTGGTCATTAAACTTGCCATAAAGATTCTGAAAAGCAATGCCTAATTCTGATAATTGATATCTTATCTTTGAGTTGGATAGTGTAAGGGCTAGCTTTGGATCGTATTCTTCAATGTTAATGTTTAGAGAATGGACGTAACCCATCGCATAAGCATAAGAGTTGATGATTAGCCTGAGACGTTTTTTTACTTCGAGATACATGTCATTCAGAGAAATACTATCGTGTTTATAACCCCAGATGAGTTTTTCAATCTCGTCAGACACTTCATTTACAACAGTGTCAAGATTCTCTAAAAATAAATCGATAGTTTCTTGAGGGGCAGACCCCGAAGACATGTAATTAGCGAGATATTCAGACCATGCGCGCGTGGCTGAGATAAGAAGCGCGCAGCCATACTCGTTGACTGTAAAGTTTTGGGTTAAGCATGTTAGTAAGTTTTTTTCATGTACGTGCACTAATTCATGGTGAATGAGATGGATGACTGCGCGGTATCCTTCTTCTTTGAGTTTTAAGAAGCTACCATCATTGAAAAGCTCAACAAAAAAATCAATCGATAGCACAAGGGTATATTCTTCACATAACCCATCATTGCCAATTTTTGTTACTAACTGCCCGACGGCTGCGCCCTGTTTGCTATTGGTAAATGAACTTGGGGATTTGTGTTGGTAAGAGGATGTTACCTTTTGAAGAGCTTCACTGAAGTTATAGGAAACAACCACGCATTTTAATTTTGAAATATTAAGATTGAGATTTTTTGTTAAAGCTCGGATAGCTTCTAGTGTGAAATTACCGATATTATTTGCCTCTTGCTCAGTAGCGAAACCTTCGAGGGTTATTTTAAAATCAGTTTCCAAAATATTAATCTCCGCGCCCATTGTTTTGATATTCGATGCACTATAGCTTTCGCAGATTGCATCTTCAATGATGAGCGCAGAGATTGTGGCGGCCTAAGTTATTCCGGGTTGTCGAGGGTGTACTCTTTGAACCTGATGACCTCCATGCCGAGCCAGTCGTTTACCTCCCTGAACCTGTCCTGTAGCGGCGACAGCTCGTTGCGCACAAATACCTTTGCAACCTTCTCAACGTCACCGAGTGAGCCGATATTCTCGGGCTTGCCGCCCATAAGCTGGAACGGCACGCGGTGCGCGTCCATCAGGTCAGCGGCGCTGGCTTTCTTGATGTTGAAAAAGTCATCCTTTGTGGCGACCTCGCTCAGTGGCACGATTTTTATGCCGTCCGGTTTTCCACCGGGGGCGTAAAAAAACAGGTTCTTAAAATTGCCGAGCCCTTTCGAGTTGCGCATCGCCTCGCGTAACGATTCGACGTCGGTCGCGCTCTGCGCCGGGTCGGTCACATACATGATGTAACCCGCGTGCGCGCCGTTCTGGTAATACTTGCGACGGAACAGCGTCGCGGATTCATTCAGCCAGGCAGAATTAAGTGCGCTGAGATATTCCGGCAGGCCGTAAATCTCCTGATTAATGTCAGGCTCCAGCAGGTGAAACACGGTGTCAGGCGCGAATTCATGCGGCAGAGTGAAGTTTTCCACAAACCAGAAAATCGAATCATCAACCCCACGGCGGGTGTATTTGGCCGGTGAGGTCAGTAGCTTGATTAACTGGCCGGTGACGCTGTGGCGCTGTTCAAGAAAGGCGTTGCCGAATACCAGATAGTCGAGCGCAAAACGGCTGAAATCCTGACGGGACAGTAGCGGGTGTGGAATGTAGGTGCTCGCGAGTACGTTGCGCTTAACGTAAATCGGTGAGCTGTGATGCACGGCAGAGCGTAGGCTCTTTGCCAGCCCGGAGAAGCTGACCGGCGGCTCATACCATTTGCCGTTACTGATGCATTCGACGTAATCCAGAATATCTCGCTTGTCGAGCACCGGCACAGGCTCACCGAAGGTGAACGCTTCCATTTTTTGCGGTACGTCGGCTTGCAGTGGCTGTGATGCGCGTGTTTTCTGCGCAGTGGCTTTGCGGGATTTTTGCTTACCCATTAATTAAACTCCAGAATTGATTTAGGCTGCATGCCGCTACCGGCAGAAAGCGGTTCGTTTAACAGGGCGTGCATGGTCGCCCATGCGATATCGGCGTGACTGGCTTCCTCAGTGCGGCTGGCCTCGTAGGTGGCGCTGCGCCCGCTGCTGGTCATGGTTTTGCGAATCGACATAAACGACTGCGTGACGTCGGTTGCCCCGGCGTCGTACTCCAGACAACCACGGCGAATGGTGTCTTTCGCCTTGAGCACCATCGCGGTTTTCATCTCAGGTGTGTAACGGATGCCGCGTGCCGCCGGGTAGAATGAGCGCACCAACTGGAACACGCCGAGGCCGAGGCCGGTTGCGTCAATGCCGATGTATTCGACGTTGTATTTCTCGGTTAGCTTTCGGATGCCCTCTGCCTGCGCGGCAAAGTCCATGCCTTTCCACTGGTGGCGTTCCAGCATGCGGAACTTGCCACCCGAGACCACCGGCGGTGCGAGCACGACGCACCCGGCACTGTCGCCAGTGTGCGACGGGTCGTAGCCAATCCAGACCGGGCGAGAGCCGAAAGGATGGTCGGCGAACGGGGCAAAATCCTCCCATTCTTCCATCACATCGACCATGCAGCGCTGCAGCTCCTCGAACGGGAATACCGATGCCTTATCGTCGACAAACTCGCACATAAACAGGTTTTTAAAATCATCATCACTGTTTTCGCGTTTGAGCTGGTCGAGGTCGAACAGGGTGCAGCCCCCGGCTAGGGCATCCTCAATGGTGACAATCTGCCGCCACTGACCATCGTCGCAGAGCTGACCACCGGCGAGCGCGCGGTGACTGATGTCGATTTCGATGCGGTCAGCGGCACTGGCGCGCCCCTTGTTGAACAGCTCACCCGACCAGAAGGGGTAAGCACCGTGCGCCAGCGTTGAGGGCGTCGAAAAGTAGGTTGAGCGCAGGTGCTTCTGCGAGGCCATGCCCGAGGCAACTTTGCGCAACCTCAGAAAATTCGGGATCCAGAAGATTTCATCGACCAACAGGTCGCCGTTGTGGCTCTGCGCGGTGTTGGAATTGGTGCCGAGATAAATCAGCTTTGCGCCGTTATTACCGAGCACAATGGGGTCACCGGTCAGGTCGACGTCGACCAGTCGCGCAAACTGAATGATGTATTCGCGGAACACGTAAGCCTGCGTTTTACTGGCTGATAAAAATATCTGATTGTGGCCGGTCTTGAGCGCACGTAGCAGCGCCTCACGCGCAAAGTAGAATGTCGCGCCAATCTGGCGGGATTTGAGAATATTGCGAATACGGTGCTCCAGCCCTGCGCGATACCACTGCAACTGGTACTCGAAAGACTGGTCGAAGAAAATTTCTTCAAGTTTTGCGACAGCCTCGTCGCTGAAAAAGTTCTTTTTCGGCTTTTTGCGCTCCCCTTTGTTGCGGTTGGCTACGTTGGGGTTAAGGTCGGCCTCGTTGCCGGTCTGGCTGTAGCGGTTGACGCGCGCCAGCCGTTCAATCTGCCGTCCGAGCATGTCAATCTCTTTGAAATCGCCGCCTGTCTTCTGTGGTTTAGCGATGAGCTGAATCAGGCGCGCCTCAAGGCTGCTTTCAACGCGGGAAATCGGCGCGATGCCGTCCCAGCCGTCGCGCTGCTTCCAGCTCTGCACGGTCGGGCGCTTGACCTGCAGCATTTCGGCAATCTGTGGTACGGAAAACCCCTGCCAGTAAAGCAGCGATGCCTGTCGTCGCGGGTCATGCAACAAGGTTGTATCGGTGGAAATGGTCATTGATGCCTCGCCGTAGTGGATTCAGGGCAAGGCTACTTAATGGCCGTCAGTGATTCGCTAAGGTGCTGTTGTGTGGGAGATTGTCCAGCCGTCGTTGGTGGTCTGGTGTGCCCTGAGTCTGGAAACTGGCGTTGACCAGTAACCCTAACCTCAGGACTCCTGACAATGGCAAAAAAAGTCTCAAAATTCTTTCGCATCGGCGTCGAGGGTGATACCTGCGACGGCCGCATTATCAGCGGTAACGATATTCAGGAAATGGCCGAGTCGTTTGATCCGCGCGTCTATGGTTGCCGCATCAACCTTGAGCATATTCGCGGTCTCTTCCCCGACGGCGACTTTAAGCGCTTGGGTGATGTGGTTGAACTGAAAGCCGAGAAAATTGACGACGATTCTGCGCTTAACGGCAAATGGGCGTTGTTCGCTAAAATCACTCCGACCGATGACCTTATTGCGATGAATAAAGCCGCGCAGAAGGTCTACACCTCAATGGAAATTCAGCCGAATTTTGCCAATACCGGCAAATGCTATCTCGTAGGTCTGGCTGTGACGGATGACCCGGCGAGCCTCGGCACCGAATACCTCGAATTCTGTCGCAATGCAAAACACAACCCGCTTAACCGCTTTAAGGCTAACCCTGAAAACCTGATTTCAGCGGCAACGCTTGCCGAGCTTGAGTTTGAAGACCAGCCGGAAACGGTATTTACCGCCCTGACTGACAAGGTGAAAGCCATTTTCAGCCGTAAGCAGGTCAGCGACGATGCGCGCATGAATGATGTGCATGAAGCGGTGACCGCCGTCAGCGAGCATGTGCAGACCAACCTCACTGCGCAGGATAAGCGTATTTCCGATATGGAAACCGCGCTTGCCACCTTTAAACAGGAACTGACCGGCAAGGTTGAAGAAACCAGCCAGGCATTTTCCACCCTGAAAACCACCCTCGATAAAACCGAAAGTTTCAGCCAGCCGCGACGCACGAAAGCCAGTGGCGGTGGTGGCGATGAGCTGCTGACCGACTGCTGATAAACCGCAGACCCAAAGCCGGGCGGCAACCCCGCCCGATGCAGTGACTAACCGATAAATTCAAACAGGAAATACTATGCGCCCGGAAACCCGTTTTAAGTTCAATGCCTATCTGACCCGCGTCGCTGAGCTGAACGGCATCAGCACTGATGACGTCAGTAAAAAATTCACCGTCGAGCCGTCCGTCACGCAAACGCTGATGAACAAAGTGCAGGAGTCATCCGCGTTTCTGCAGACGATTAATATTCTGCCGGTTGCAGAAATGAAGGGTGAGAAAATCGGCGTCGGTGTGACCGGTACTATCGCCAGCACGACTGACACCTCGGGCGATGATGAGCGTAAGACCGCAGACTTCACCGCGCTTGAATCCAACAAGTACGAGTGCGACCAGATTAACTTTGACTTCCACCTGAAATATAAAACCCTCGACCTGTGGGCGCGTTTTCAGGATTTCCAGCGCCGCATTCGCGACGCCATTGTCAAACGTCAGGCGCTCGATTTCATCATGGCCGGTTTTAACGGTACCACCCGTGCCGCCACCTCTGACCGCACCAAAAATCCGATGCTGCAGGATGTGGCCGTCGGCTGGCTGCAGAAATACCGCAATGAAGCCCCAACGCGTGTAATGAGCAATATCACCGATGCTGACGGTAAGGTCGTTTCGGCAGTGATTCGCGTCGGTCGAAACGGCGACTATGAGAACCTCGACGCGCTGGTGATGGATGCGACCAACAACCTGATTGACGAGGTTTATCAGGATGACCCGAAACTCGTTGCCATCGTTGGCCGTAAGCTGCTGGCCGACAAATATTTCCCGCTGGTGAACAAGCCGCAGGAAAACAGCGAGGCGCTCGCGGCAGATATCATCATCAGCCAGAAGCGAATCGGCAACCTGCCCGCTGTGCGCGTGCCGTACTTCCCGGCGAATGCCGTGTTAGTGACTACGCTGGAAAACCTCTCTATCTATTTCATGGATGAGAGCCACCGCCGCAGCATTGATGAAAACCCGAAAAAAGACCGCGTTGAAAACTACGAGTCGATGAATATCGACTATGTGGTCGAGGCGTATGCCGCCGGGTGCCTGCTGGAAAACATCACCCTGGGCGACTTCACCGCACCTGCAGCACCGGAAAGCGGAGCCTAAACCATGACGAGCCCCGCACAGCGTCACATGATGCGGGTCTCGGCCTCTCAAGCCGCGCAGCGGGAGCAAGCCCCGCTGCGCCATGCAACCGCCTATGAGCAGATGCTGGTTAAGCTGGCCGATGACCGCCGCACGTTAAAAAACATCCGTTCAAACGAACGTAAAGCCGAGAAAAAGCGCGAGCTGCTGCCGTTCTATGCGCCGTGGGTCGCCGGTGTGCTGGCTGATGGTCGTGGTGCGCAGGATGACATTGTCATGACCGTCATGCTGTGGCGTCTCGATGCCGGTGATATCGCTGGCGCACTGGAAATAGCCCCCTACGCGCTGAAATACGGCCTCATCTCTGACCATCGCCGCACAACACCTTACATGCTGGTTGAGGAAGTGGCGCTTGCCGCGCAGCGTCTGCGCGATGCAGGTGAGTCTGTCGACCTTTCCTGGCTGCAGACCGCTATCGACCTGACCGACGGTGCTGACGTTCCCGATATGGTGCGCGCCCGTCTGCATAAGGTGACAGGCCTGACCCTGCGTGATGCCGGTATGAATGCCGAGGCGCTGGCGCAGTTTCAGCGTGCGATGCAGCTCGACCGCAATGCCGGTGTGCGCAAGGAGATTGAGCGACTGGAACGGGCATTGAAGCCAAAGCCAGAGGGCGCCCCCCGTAAAACGACTAAACCGCGCACGCGCAAACCTGCCGCCAGACCGGCAGCAAAGCGCGGGCGTCCACCAAAGGCGGCAAAACCGCCGGTTAACTGAACGCTCCCCGAGCCGGGCGGCACGCCGGTCAAAGCAGGCAAAGACCTGACGGCGACCGGCGTCCACCGCCCAACCTGATGAGGTTGTCATGACAACAGTGATTCTGAACCAGCCCGACGAACCGCAGGACGTACCGGGCGTGGTGATTCCCGCACTGGAAACGGGCGGCGCAGTGATTAAAAACACGTTCTTTTTTCCTGATGTGGATCCGAAGCGCGTGCGTGAACTGATGCGCCTTGAGCAGACGGTTTCCGATGCGCGCCTGCGCAATGCCATCAAGACCGGCATGGCCGAGACCAATGCGGAGCTTTACGACTACCGGCTGCGCCAGACTGCCGCCGGATTTAAGCAACTGGCCGACGTGCCTGCCGAGGAAATCGACGGCGAGAATGTGCGTGTTTTCCACTACCTGAGCGCCGTGACGGCGATGGCAACCGCCACCCTGTATGAGCGCTATCGCGGCGTTGAGGCCACCGGTAAGGGTGACAAAAAAGCCGACAGTGTGGAAACCACCATTGATGACCTGTGGCGGGATATGCGCTGGTCGGTTGCGCGCCTGCAGGACAAGCCGCGCTGCATTGTGGGTCAGCTCTGATGAAAGTCCGGGCAATGCAGGGAGACACCCTCGATACGATTTGCGCCCGGTATTACGGGCGCACTGAGGGTGTGGTCGAGACGGTGCTGCAGGCTAATCCGGGTCTGTCTGAGCTGGGTGTCATTCTGCCGCATGGTACAGAGATTGACCTGCCCGACGTGCCGTCTTCACCAGTAACTAACACTATCAATCTTTGGGAGTAAACCATGATAGAAGGGGAAAAAGGCGTCCTGTCACTGTTTGTGATTGGCGTGATGATTGTTGTCGGGAAAGTGCTGGCAGGTGGTGAGCCCATCACCCCGCGCCTGTTTGTCGGACGCATGCTGCTCGGCGGCTTCGTTTCGATGGTCGCCGGTGTTGTTCTGGTGCAGTTTCCTGATATGTCACTGCCTGCCGTGTGCGGGATTGGATCCATGCTCGGCATTGCCGGTTATCAGGTGGTGGAAATCGCCATACAGCGCCGCTTTAAGTCACAGAAGGGGGACGACGATGCCAGTCATTAATACCCACCAGAATATCGCCGCTTTTCTGGACATGCTGGCGTATTCCGAAGGAACAGCGAACCATCCGCTGACGAAAAATCGTGGCTACGACGTCATTGTCACCGGCATTGATGGCAGGCCAGAGATTTTCACCGATTACAGCGACCACCCTTTCGCGCATGGCCGAGCACCGAAAGTGTTTAATCGCCGTGGTGAGAAATCCACTGCATCGGGGCGTTATCAGCAGCTTTATCTGTTCTGGCCGCACTACAAGAAACAGCTCGCACTGCCTGATTTCAGCCCACTGTCGCAGGACAAGCTCGCGATTCAGTTAATCCGGGAGCGCGGCGCTATTGACGATATCCGGGCGGGGCGTATTGAGCGTGCTGTTTCCCGTTGCCGCAATATCTGGGCGTCATTACCGGGTGCCGGTTACGGCCAGCGCGAGCACAGTCTCGAAAAGCTGGTCACCGTCTGGCGCTCGGCTGGCGGGGTGATGGCATGAAAGTCCTGATAACGCTGCTTGTGCTGGCCGTGCTCGGGCTGCTGTGGTTGCGCCATGAGAACGGCAATTTATCCCGCTCCTTTGAGGTGGCAAACCGTGTTGCGAGCGAGCAAAAGACGACGATTGGCATGCTGAAAAATCAGCTCAGTGTTGCCGGTCAGCTCGCCAGACGTAATGAATCCGCGCAGGTGGCACTGCGCGAACAGCTCGCAAAGGCAAGCGCAGAAGCCAGCCGCCGTGAGCAGACGATAACGAGGTTACTTAATGAAAATGAAGCCTTTCGCCGCTGGTATAACGCTGCTCTGCCTGATGTTGTGCGTCGGTTGCACACCCGCCCTGCCTGCGCCAGCGCCGGTGATTGTGGTCAACGGATGCCCGAGGGTGAGCCTTTGCCCGATGCCGGAAAGTGACCCGAAAACGAATGGTGACCTGAGCGCGGATATTCGCCGTCTTGAGGGCGCGCTGACTGCCTGTGCGCTGCAGGTCAAAACCGTCAAACACTGTCAGGATGAACTCGATGCAAAAGCACAAAAGCCTGCGCAAAGCGCTGATTAACGCCGTGCCGCAACTCCGAAATAACCCCGATATGCTGCGCCTGTTTGCCGACAACGGGCACACCGATTCCCGACTGGCGAGCTCGCTGTCGTTTGAAAAGGTGTACGTGCTTAACGTGGTGGTGACTGACTTCATCGGCGACCTCGATTTGATATTCGTGCCGGTGCAGGCGTGGCTGCGTGAACATCAGCCGGACATTATGACCACCGACGACGGGCGGGAAAAAGGATTCACCTGGATGATTGATATCAATAACGACGATTCGCTCGATATCAGTATCAGCCTGAGACTCACCGAGCGCACGCTCGTCAGAGAGGTCGACGGCGCGCTGCATGTCAGCTATGCCCCTGAGCCGCCGTTGCCTGAGCCGGTGACGCGCCCGGTCGAGCTGTACGTTAACGGCGAACTGGTGAGTAAGTGGGATGAGTGAGTTAACCGCGTTGCAGGAACGTCTTGCCGGTATGATTGCCAGCCTGTCACCGGCGGCACGTCGTCAAATGGCGGCTGAGATTGCGAAAAAGCTGCGCACCAGCCAGCAACAGCGCATCAGGCGGCAGCAGGCACCCGACGGCACCCCGTATGCCGCGCGAAAGCGCCAGCCGGTGCGGAGCAAAAAAGGCCGCATTAAGCGTGAAATGTTCGCCAGACTGCGCACTAACCGCTTTATGAAAGCCAAAGGCAGCGACAGTGCAGCAGTGGTGGAATTTACCGGCAAAGTGCAGCGCATGGCGCGGGTGCATCAGTATGGCCTCAAAGACCGGCCAAACCGCAACAGCCGGGAGGTGCAGTACGAGGCGCGCCCGTTGCTCGGTTTCACCCGCGACGATGAGCAGATGATTGAAGACGTCATTCTCAGTCACCTCGGCAAATAAATATTGTGTGAGCCATCACCGGTGCCGCGCGAATTGGCGCGGCTCCAGACCAGAGGCATTCTTGCACTATGAATACGTTATCCACTCTACAGGAGCTCGCGCGCGCAATTCGCAACCTCATCCGCTCAGGTGTGGTGACTGAGGTCGATACTGTGCAGGGGCTGTGCCGCGTACAAAGCGGCGGGATCCAGACTACATGGCTGAACTGGCTGACTACCCGCGCCGGTCGTTCGCGTACATGGTGGGCTCCTTCGGTCGGTGAGCAGGTACTGCTGCTGGCGATTGGTGGTGAGCTTGATACCGCTTTCGTGCTGCCGGGGATTTTCTCAGACGATAACCCCGCCCCGTCAGCCTCGGCGGATGCGTGGCATGTAGTGTTCCCTGATGGCGCGGTTATTGAGTATGAGCCGGAAACCGGTGCGCTGACGGTCAGTGGCATCAAGACTGCTGATGTGACGGCATCGGAGTCCATCACCGCCACCGTGCCGGTGGTGCTGGTCAAAGCGGCAGAGCGTATCACCCTCGACACCCCGGAGGTGGTCTGCACCAACAAACTGACGACGGCGACGCTTGAGGTGCAGAAAGGCGGCACCATGCGGGGAAACATCGAACATACCGACGGCACGTTGAAATCAAACGGTGTGCAGGTTGATGACCACGGTCACGGCGGCGTGCAACGGGGCGGGAGCTGGACGGAGGGCACCAGATGACAGCTCGCTATATGGGGATGAACCGAAATACCGGCCTCGCTATCAGTGACAGTGAGCATATCGGCCAGAGCATGCGCGACATTCTGCTGACGCCGGTCGGCTCGCGGGTTATGCGTCGTGAATATGGCTCGCTCCTGTCTGCGTTGATTGATATGCCGCAAACCCCGGCGCTAAGGCTGCAAATCATGGTGGCGTGCTATTCCGCGATCCAGAAGTGGGAACCACGCATCAGGCTTACATCCATCAGCTTTGAGACCGGCGACGCTGGCGAAATGTATGTCGATATTACCGGGATGCGTACCGATACCGGTGCGTCAGTTTCAACCACTGTTTCACTGAGTTAAATCACTATGGCAACTGTTGACCTGAGCCTGCTCCCTGTTCCCGATGTGGTCGAGGAACTGGACTATGAAACTATCCTTGCGGAGCGCATTGCGACGCTGATTTCGCTCTATCCAGAAGACCAGCAGGAAGCCGTCGCCCGGACGCTCGCACTTGAGTCAGAGCCGGTTGTTAAGCTGCTGCAGGAAAACGCCTACCGTGAGGTTATCTGGCGTCAGCGTGTCAATGAAGCTGCGCGCGCAGTCATGCTGGCTTATGCCATAGACAGTGACCTCGATAATATCGGGGCAAATTTCAATGTTGAGCGCCTTGTGGTCACGCCTGCTGATGACACCACCATTCCACCCACCCCGGCAGAAATGGAACTCGACGCCGATTATCGTCTGCGTATACAGCAGGCTTTCGAAGGAATGAGCGTGGCGGGCTCTACGGGTGCCTATGAATTTCATGGCCGTAGTGCTGACGGGCGTGTCGCTGATATTTCGGTTATCAGCCCTTCCCCCGCCTGCGTCACGATATCTGTGCTCTCGCGCGAGAACAACGGCGCGGCATCTGATGAGCTACTGAGCATTGTGCGCAATGCGCTTAATGGGGAGGACGTGAGGCCGGTTGCTGACCGTGTAACGGTGCAGTCGGCTCTGATTGTTGATTACCAGATACGTGCAACGATTTTCACTTATCCGGGGCCGGAAAGTGAACCGATTCGCGCAGCGGCTGAGGCGAGGCTCAAAGCCTATGCCAGCGCTCAACACCGGTTAGGGCGGGATATTCGCCTGTCAGCCATCTATGCCGCGTTACATGTTGAGGGGGTGCAGCGTGTCGAACTTACGGCGCCAGTGGCTGACATTGTGCTTGATAAAACGCAGGCATCCTTTTGCACAGACTATCAGATAGTGATTGGTGGCTCTGATGAGTGATGCGCGTCTGTTACCTGCAGGCTCATCGCCTCTTGAGGTGGCTGCTGCCAGAGCCTGCGCCGATATTGAAAATACACCTGTTCCGTTACGCCGTCTGTGGAGCCCTGACACCTGTCCTGCAAACCTTTTACCGTGGCTGGCGTGGGCATTTTCCGTTGACCGCTGGGATGAGAACTGGCCGGAAGAAACCAAGCGTGACGTTATTCGCAGTGCGTATTACATCCACTGCCACAAAGGGACGATAGGCGCAGTCCGGCGTGTGGTTGAGCCGCTCGGTTACGTCATTAACGTTACTGAGTGGTGGGAGAATGACGACCCGGCGGGCACTTTTCGCCTTGATATCGGTGTACTGGAAAGCGGCATCACCGAAGAAATGTATTTAGAAATGGAACGATTAATTGCGGATGCAAAACCCGCCAGCCGTCACCTGATTGGTCTGAATATTATCCAGGACATAGCGGGCTATATGTACACCGGCGGTGTGGCATATGACGGCAACATTATTACGGTTTACCCGGATGAGTGAGGAATAATGAGCAAAAAATTTAAAACAATTATTACCACTGCCGGTGCTGAGAAACTGGCTGCAGCCACTGTGCCGGGTGGTAAAAAAGTGAATATCACCGCGATGGCCGTGGGCGATGGCGGCGGCACGCTGCCGGAACCTAACGCCAGTCAGACGAAACTCATTAATGAGGTCTGGCGTCATGCGCTGAATAAAATCAGCCAGGACAACAAGAAGAAAAATTATATTGTGGCTGAACTGGTTATTCCGCCAGAGGTAGGCGGTTTCTGGGTGCGCGAGCTTGGTCTGTATGATGATGCCGGGGCATTGATTGCTGTCGCCAATATGGCGGAGAGCTACAAACCGGAACTGGCCGAGGGTTCAGGTCGTGCGCAGACGTGCCGCATGGTTATTATTGTCAGTAGCATTGAGTCGGTGGAGCTGACTATTGACTCGACAACAGTGATGGCAACTCAGGAATACGTTGACGATAAGCTCGCCGAGCATGAGCAGTCCCGCCGCCATCCTGACGCCACACTCAAAGAAAAAGGTTTTACCCAACTCAGCAACGCGACCGACAGCTCGTCTGAGACGCTCGCGGCAACGCCGAAAGCAGTTAAGGCTGCATATGACCTTGCGAACGGTAAATTTACGGCTGTAGACGCCACCACGTCGCGAAAAGGTATTGTGCAACTCAGCAGCGCGACAGACAGCTCGTCTGAGACGCTCGCAGCAACTCCGAAAGCGGTTAAGGCGGCGTATGACCTTGCAAGCGGTAAATTTACGGCTGTAGACGCCACTACGTCGCGAAAAGGTCTTGTACAGCTCAGCAATGTCACCGACAGTGATTCTGAGGTGTTGGCCGCAACACCAAAAGCATTAAAAGCAGCTAAGAAAGAAATTACAGACAGTCTGGGTACTGCTGCTTATTGTGATGTGACGACCTCTGCTACTGACCGGGCGTCGGGGCGTATATTAAGGTATGGGAATTTCGGCGTGGGCGCAGCTATGACTATTGCCACAACCACTGACCTGAATACCATCACAATTCCCGGGCAATACAAGCAGACAAACACTAACGTTAACTGGAGTGGGCTGCATTATCCTGTATCGTCAGCCGGTGGGCTGGTAGTCATCGAAGATGCCGGGTATAGCGACGGCTGCACACAGTTATATTTCCCGTGGCGCGGTAACATTATTTATTACCGAAATTATTCCGGTACAGGTTCAGGTTATGCCTGGGGGGAATGGGCCGCATTCTATTCAACGCTGAATAAACCAACTGCGGCAGATGTTTCAGCAGTTCCGGATTATGGGGGGCTGGGTGCAACAAACCTGAACACGTTGACGGGAACGAAGTTTGGTCGTTATTACCAGTCAATGAGCGCTAATGCAACGAATGGCAACAATTACCCGATATCAGAGGCCGGGGCGTTATCTGTTTATCAGACCGGGGCGAATGGTGCTGAAGCCTGCGTTCAGGAATATCGTACGTTTAGCTCACGGCGTCTATTCGTGCGAGATTATAACCCGGCAGGCTCGACATGGACGGAATGGGTTGAGTTTTATAGCCCTGCTTATCCGGGTGAAATTTATGGTACTTCTGCCAATAATTTCCGGATAGCTTACGGAAACTACGGCACATTCTGGCGTAATGATGGTTCAACTCTCTACCTGATGTTGACGAATAGTGGCGATCCACTCGGGAATTATAATTCCCTGCGCCCTCTTACCGTTAATCTGGAAACGGGTTATCCAACGATGGGCAGACTGTCCCTGACAGACTGGACATACTTTGATGCTCGTTACCAGAGGGTTAATACTGCATCAAAAGCTATTAATGGCTGGTTCAAGGACACTAATACTGGTCTGGTATACCAGTGGGGTACAACATCTTCAATTAGTGATGACACCCCCACTTCTATTTCGTTCCCTGTAGCCTTTCCATCATCGTGTGTTGCTTTTTTACCAACACTTAAGCGCAGCACAAAGACAGAGGACAACTATGCAATGCTGTCTGTGTGGGGGCAGGCAATGACAAATTCCACTGCGACTGTCATTTTTCAATCAAACTCTGGAAATTCAGACGCCCGCTCTGGCGTAATTACATGGTGGGCTGTGGGGTATTAATATGAATTATTTTTATAGTGCAAAACTTAATGCATTCTACCCGGATTCTTTACAGGAGGAATATGCTGTTAATGATTCCTGGCCTGATGATGCTGTTGAGATTGAAGATTCTGTATATCAGGAATTTGCAGCCGACGAAGCCCCAGAAGGGAAAATACGTGTAGCCGGGGATGATGGATTACCAGCATGGGACGATATACCGGTACCGACACAGGAGGAACAGATTGCAAAGGCAGAAGATCAAAAACAACGCCTGTTAACCGAAGCCGCAACAGCTATTGCACCGCTACAGGATGCCGTTGATTTAGGTATGGCAACAGATGAAGAAAAAGCGCACTGGCTGGCGTGGAAGAAATATCGCGTACTGCTTAATCGGGTGGATACCAGTAAAGCGCCAGATATTGACTGGCCTGTAAAACCGGAATAATTCAGGCGGGCTGATGCCCGTCTTTTTTATGATTTGTTTATGTGCCATCCGCTACCCAACGCCGACAAATAGCCCACCGTTACAGCACAAAAGAAAATATGCTCACCCCTTAACCACGGAGTTAACCGGATGAGTGATTTTCACCACGGCGTGCAGGTGCTTGAAATTAACGACGGCACCCGCGTCATTTCCACTGTTTCGACCGCTATCATCGGCATAGTCTGCACGGCAAGTGATGCAGATGAAAAGCTATTCCCCCTCAATGAGCCCGTACTGATTACCAGCGTGCAGAGCGCCATTGCGAAAGCCGGTAAAAAAGGCACGCTGGCAACCTGTCTGCAGGCCATCGCCGACCAGGCTAAACCTGTCACTGTCGTTGTGCGCGTTGCCGAAGGTACCGGAGACGACGCAGAAGCGCAGACCGTTACCAACATCATCGGTGGCACGGATGAGAACGGAAAATACACCGGCATTAAAGCGCTGTTGACTGCCGAAGCGGTTACCGGCGTTAAGCCGCGCATTCTCGGGGTGCCGGGTCTCGATACGCAGGAGGTGGCGGTCGCACTTGCGTCAGCCGCTATCAAACTGCGCGCATTTTGCTATGTCAGTGCGTGGGGCTGTAAAACCATTTCCGAGGCGATGGCCTATCGCGAAAATTTCAGCCAGCGCGAACTGATGGTCATCTGGCCTGACTTCCTCGCATGGGATACCACCGCAAACGCCACCGCCACGGCATACGCCACCGCCCGCGCACTCGGTCTGCGTGCCTACATCGACCAGACTATCGGCTGGCACAAAACGCTGTCTAACGTTGGCGTGCAAGGCGTCACCGGCATCAGCGCGTCAGTCTTTTGGGATTTGCAGGCATCCGGCACCGATGCTGACCTGCTCAACGAGGCCGGAGTCACCACGCTGGTGCGCAAGGATGGTTTCCGTTTTTGGGGGAACCGCACCTGTTCTGATGACCCGCTTTTCCTGTTTGAGAACTACACCCGCACCGCGCAGGTGCTGGCCGACACAATGGCTGAGGCGCACATGTGGGCAGTCGATAAGCCCATCACCGCATCGCTCATCCGTGACATTGTCGACGGCATTAACGCCAAATTCCGCGAGCTGAAATCTAACGGCTACATCGTGGACGGTGAATGCTGGTTCGATGAGGAATCGAACGACAAGGAAACCCTCAAGGCCGGGAAACTGTATATCGACTACGACTATACACCGGTTCCCCCACTGGAAAGCCTGACCCTGCGCCAGCGCATCACCGATAAATATCTGGTGAATCTGGCCGAATCGGTCAACAGCTAAGGAGCCTGAAACAACATGGCACTACCCCGCAAACTTAAATATCTGAACATGTTCAATGACGGCCTTAGCTACATGGGCGTTGTTGAATCCGTGACGCTGCCAAAGCTGACCCGCAAGCTCGAAAACTATCGCGGCGGTGGTATGAATGGCGCAGCAGCGATTGACCTCGGCCTCGACGATGATGCACTTACCGTCGAATGGTCTGTCGGTGGCCTGCCTGATGTGGCGCTGTGGGCGCAGTATGCCGCGCCGGGTGCTGATGCCGTGCCGCTGCGTTTTGCTGGCTCTTACCAGCGTGACGACACTGGCGAAATCGTTGCGGTCGAGGTGGTCATGCGTGGCCGTCATAAAGAAATCGACGGCGGCGAGAATAAGCAGGGTGAAAACACCTCGACCAAACTGTCGACCGTTTGCACCTATTACCGCCTCACGATTGATGGTAGCGACATTATCGAAATCGACACCGTCAACATGGTCGAGAAGGTGAACGGCGTCGACCGTCTGGAACAGCACCGCCGCGCAATCGGGCTGCTGTAATTTCCTGACCGGTCAGCACTGCTGGCCGGTTATTACCCCCATTCAGAGCAGAGAAAAAATCATGGCAAAAGCACCACGCAAAACCCCTGAATTTGTTGATACGGCTGGCAATGAAATTGACACCGTAAACCCGAATATCGTGACCCTCGACAAGCCGATTAAGCGCGCCGGTCAGACGATTGAAAAGGTCACCTTGATTGAACCGAACGCAGGCACCCTGCGCGGCGTCAGTCTGGCGGCGGTGGCGCAGTCTGAGGTCGATGCGCTGATTAAGGTGCTGCCCCGAATGACCTACCCGGCACTCACCACGCAGGAACTCACCGCAATGAACCTGCCCGATATGCTGTCGCTGGCCGCTAAGGTGATTGGTTTTTTGTCACCGGCTTCGGCGGAGTAGATTTCCCGCCCGGCCTGTCGACCGATGACCTGATGGCGGATATCGCAGTGATATTCCACTGGCCGCCATCAGAGCTCTATTCCCTGAGCCTGACCGAGCTCATCACATGGCGCGAAAAGGCGCTTCAGCGTAGCGGAAACCACAATGAGTAATAACCTGAGGCTTGAGGTATTGCTGAAAGCGGTCGACCAGGCGACCCGACCGCTTAAATCTATCCAGACCGCGAGTAAAACCCTGTCGGGTGATATTCGTACCACACAAAAAGGGCTGCGTGACCTGAATGGTCAGGCGTCGAAAATCGACGGCTTTCGTAAGACAAGCGCGCAACTGGCCGTAACCGGTCAGGCGCTTGAAAAAGCGAAACGTGAAGCCGAGGAGCTTGCCACCCAATTTAAAAATACCGAACGGCCAACGCGTGCGCAGGCGCAGGTGCTTGAATCGGCAAAACGTGCGGCTGATGGTCTGCAGGTCAAATACAACAGCCTCACCGAGTCGGTAAAACGCCAGCAGCGCGAGCTGGGTGCTGCCGGAATCAATACCCGCAACCTTGCTAATGACGAGCGAGGATTAAAAAACCGCATCAGTGAAACGACAGCACAACTCAACCGGCAGCGCGAGGCGCTGGCGAAGGTCAGCGCACAGCAGGCGCACTTAAACCGCGTGAAAGAGCGATATAAATCAGGCAAGGAGCTTGCCGGTAACATGGCTGCAGCAGGTGCTGCCGGGGTCGGTATTGCGACAGCGGGAACGATGGCCGGGGTTAAATTGCTGATGCCCGGTTATGACTTTGCGCAGAAAAATTCCGAGCTGCAGGCTGTGCTCGGGGTCGATAAGCAGTCGCCAGAAATGCAGGCGTTACGCCAACAGGCGCGCCAGCTCGGCGACAATACTGCAGCCTCTGCAGATGACGCAGCGAGCGCGCAAATCATCATTGCGAAAAGCGGCGGTGACGCTGCTGCTATTCAGGCGGCGACGCCGGTCACACTGAATATGGCACTGTCAAACCGGCGCTCGATGGAGGAAAACGCTGCGCTGCTGACCGGGATGAAATCAGCATTTCAGCTTTCAAACGACAAGATTGCGCACATTGGCGACGTTCTCTCGATGACGATGAACAAAACCGCTGCCGACTTTGACGGACTGAGCGACGCGTTGACCTATGCCGCGCCGGTGGCAAAAAATGCTGGGGTGAGCATCGAACAAACCGCCGCAATGGTCGGTGCGCTGCACGACGCCAAAATCACTGGGTCAATGGCGGGCACGGGTAGCCGCGCCATTCTCAGCCGCCTGCAGGCTCCCACCGGAAAAGCGTTTGAGGCCATTAAAGAGCTCGGCGTCAAAACGTCCGACAGCAAGGGGAACACGCGCCCGATATTCTCCATCCTGAAAGAAATGCAACGCAGCTTTGAGAAAAACAATCTCGGGACAAGCCAGCGCGGCGAGTACATGAAAACCATTTTCGGCGAAGAGGCCAGCTCGGCGGCGGCGGTACTGATGGAAGCAGCCTCAAGCGGCAAACTTGACCGGCTCACCGCAGCGTTTAAAGCCTCGGACGGTAAAACCGAGGAACTGGTTAAGGTCATGCAGGATAACCTCGGCGGCGACTTTAAAGAGTTCCAGTCTGCTTATGAGGCAGTTGGCACCGACCTGTTTGACCAGCAAGAGGGCTCGCTGCGTAAACTCACCCAAACCGCCACGCAATACGTGTTAAAGCTCGACGGCTGGATCCAGAAGAACAAAGGGCTGGCGACAACCATCGGCATCATCGCCGGTGGCGCACTGGCTCTGATTGGTATCATCGGCGGTATTGGTCTCGTTGCGTGGCCGGTTGTTATGGGGATTAACGCCATTATCGCTGCTGCTGGCGTGCTGGGTACGGTATTTACTGTCACCGGTAGTGCCATTGTGACCGCACTCGGCGCGATTACCTGGCCGATTGTCGCAGTGGGGGCGGCGATTGTGGCCGGGGCGCTGCTCATTCGTAAATATTGGGAGCCCATCAGCGCATTTTTCTCGGGGGTGATTGAGGGTGTCATGAGCGCCTTTACCCCTGTCGGGGAAATGTTCGCTCCACTGGCACCCATTTTTGACGGTCTCGGTGAGAAACTGCGCGGCGTCTGGCAGTGGTTTAAAGACCTGATAGCACCGGTCAAGGCCACGCAGGAAACGCTCGATAGCTGCAAAAATGTTGGCGTCATATTTGGTCAGGCGCTGGCCTCTGCTTTGATGGCTCCGCTCAATGTATTTAACAAGTTGCGCAGCGGTGTCGACTGGCTTCTCGAAAAGCTCGGTATCATCAACAAAGAGTCAGACAGCCTCGACCAGACTGCCGCCAAAACCAACGCGGCCACGCAAAGTAATTCTTATATCCCGGCAACCAGCACA
Source organism: Citrobacter amalonaticus (assembly GCF_002918555.1). Taxonomy (GTDB): domain Bacteria; phylum Pseudomonadota; class Gammaproteobacteria; order Enterobacterales; family Enterobacteriaceae; genus Citrobacter_C; species Citrobacter_C amalonaticus_A. Next base: position 638,039 of record NZ_PQMB01000003.1, on the reverse strand, counting down.
TATGGCGGTTATCAGGCTTATCAGCCAGTGACCGCACCGGCGGGACGTTCTTACATCGACCAGAGCAAAAGTGAGTACAACATCACTTTACCGGGTGGTGTTGCGCCCGGGCATCAGCTTGACCGACAGCTACGCGACACACTCGAACAGATCGAGCGTGAGAAGCGTGCACGGCAGCGCGCCAGCATGAGCCATGACTGAGGGGGAATAAATAATGATGCTTGCACTTGGAATGTTTGTGTTTGAACGCCGCACCCTGCCTTATCAGTCGATGCAACACTCGAAGGATTACCGCTGGGTGTCTAATGACAGGGTTGGTAAACCTCCCGCTTATCAGTTTCTCGGTGAGGGGGAGACCTCAATTCAGCTTGCCGGTACGCTTTATCCTGCCATTACCGGTGGCCGTATATCACTGAGGGCTGTTGAACTGATGGCCGACGAGGGCAGAGCGTGGCCGTTGATTGAGGGTACCGGCAATATTCTCGGGATGTATATCGTCGATAAGGTCTCGACCACACACACTGAATTTTTCAGTGATGGCGCTGCCAGAAAGATTGATTTCACGCTTTCACTGAAACGGGTCGACGAATCACTGGCGGCGATGTTTGGTGACCTGAATAAGCAGGCCAACGAGCTGCTTGGCACAGCCGGTAAGCTGACCGATAAGCTACAGGGTATGCTCGGAGGGCTGACTGCATGATGACGGGCATGACCATTGATGCCGGAGCAAGCCTTGCCCCGGCATTTATGCTGACGCTGAACAGCCAGGACATTACCAGCAATTTTAGTGACAGGCTGATTTCTCTCACCATGACAGATAACCGGGGTTTTGAAGCTGACCAGCTCGACATTGAGCTCGACGATACTGACGGCAAAGTCGAGTTACCCCTGCGCGGGGCGGTGCTGACACTGTGGCTTGGCTGGCAGGGTTCGGCACTTCTGAATAAGGGCGATTTCACGGTTGATGAGATTGAGCACCGGGGCGCGCCTGATACGCTGACCATTCGTGCGCGTAGCGCAGATTTTCGCGGAACACTCAATTCACGGCGTGAGGAATCATGGCACGACACCACTCTCGGTGAGCTGGTCAGTGCCATCGCAAAACGCAATAAACTGACGGCCAGCGTCGCGGATTCGCTGAAAAAAATCCCGGTACCGCATATCGACCAATCGCAGGAGTCCGACGCAGTATTTCTGACCAGACTGGCTGAGCGGAACGGGGCGACAGTATCAGTGAAAGCGGGGAAACTGCTGTTTCTGAAAGCCGGTAGTGCAGTGACGGCCAGCGGCAAACCAGTCCCACAAATGACACTGACCCGCAGTGATGGTGACCGCCATCAGTTTGCTATTGCCGACCGTGGGGCTTATACCGGCGTAACGGCAAAATGGCTGCACACCAAAGACCCGAAGCCGCAAAAGCAGAAGGTCACGCTGAAACGTAAACCAAAAGAGAAGCACCTGCGCGCACTGGAACACCCGAAAGCAAAGCCAGTCAGCAAAAAGACAAAAGCCAAAAAAGAGCAGGAAGCGCGCGAGGGTGAGTATATGGCTGGTGAGGCCGATAACGTGCTGGCGCTGACGACGGTCTACGCTTCAAAGGCTCAGGCGATGCGTGCCGCTCAGGCAAAGTGGGATAAGTTGCAACGAGGTGTTGCGGAATTTTCAATTACGCTGGCGCTTGGTAGGGCTGATTTGTTCCCTGAGACACCGGTGCGCGTGTCGGGCTTTAAGCGCGTCATAGACGAGCAGTCATGGTTAATCAGTAAGGTAACTCACAATCTGAATAATAATGGATTCACGACGGGATTAGAGCTTGAGGTTAAGCTCTCCGATGTGGAGTACAGTGCTGAACAGGATGATGAGTAAAGTGTATTCACAAAAAGTGAATTGATGTTTATCATTGGTTCACGAATTGAGAATGACGGGGTGAGTTATGTTTCATTGTCCAAAGTGTCATCATGCCGCACATGCACGAACAAGTCGCTATTTAACAGAGAATACAAAAGAGCGTTACCACCAATGCCAGAACATCAACTGTAGTTGTACGTTTATGACAATGGAAACGATAGAACGCTTTATTGTTACTCCGGGAGCTATCGACCCGGCACCGCCGCACCCGACTGTCGGTGGTCAGCGGCCATTGTGGCTCTGACAAATTTTCGTTTAATGCCCGCCATGCGCGGGTTTTTTATGCGCTCAGGAAAGTGGCGGTAAAAAAAAGCCACCGCCATTTCATCGCCACTAGAAAACCAGATAACAAAAAAGCCACTCGCTTGAGTGGCTTAATTATATGATTTTAAAGCTAAAATTTGGTGGCCCCTGCTGGACTTGAACCAGCGACCAAGCGATTATGAGTCGCCTGCTCTAACCACTGAGCTAAGGGGCCGTGGCGGTGAATTATAAAGTAACTCTGTGTCGCAATCCAGCCATAACCGTACGGATGCTGTTTTTATAAACAACGTATTTTCAATCCGTTATACTTTTCTCACAATCTATTGTTCTGGAGTGACTATGGTTAAGGACATTCTGGCCCCCGGATTGCGGGTCGTGTTTTGCGGCATCAATCCTGGACTCTCTTCGGCGGGCACCGGCTTCCCATTCGCACATCCGGCAAACCGCTTCTGGAAGGTCATTCACCAGGCCGGATTTACCGATCGTCAGCTTAAGCCTGAAGAGGCTGAACACCTTCTGGATTTTCGCTGTGGCGTTACCAAACTGGTCGACAGGCCAACGGTACAGGCAACTGAAGTTTCAAGAAAAGAGTTGCATGATGGCGGTCGCCAGTTGCTGACAAAGATTGAAGGCTTTCAGCCCGCGGCGTTGGCAATACTGGGAAAGCAGGCATTCGAACAAGGCTTCAGCCAGCGTGGAGCGCAGTGGGGCAAGCAGAGTCTGAGTATTGGTGTTACGCAAATTTGGGTGTTACCCAATACGAGCGGGTTAAGCCGTATCAAACTGGACAAGCTGGTCGAGGCATTCAGGGAGTTAGACGAGGCGTTAATCACGCGCGGACTGTAAAAAAAACGCCACCGGGAAGGTGGCGTTCATATTTATGCCGACAAGCTTAATCGTCCAGGAAGCTACGCAGCACTTCAGAACGGCTCGGATGGCGCAGTTTACGCAGCGCCTTCGCTTCGATCTGGCGGATACGTTCGCGGGTAACGTCGAATTGTTTACCCACTTCTTCCAGCGTGTGGTCGGTGTTCATGTCGATACCGAAGCGCATACGCAGAACTTTGGCTTCACGAGCGGTCAGGCCAGCCAGCACGTCATGCGTTGCGGCACGCAGGCTCTCGGTAGTTGCAGAGTCCAGCGGCAGCTCGAGGGTGGTATCCTCGATGAAATCACCCAGATGCGAATCTTCATCATCACCGATCGGTGTTTCCATGGAGATTGGCTCTTTGGCAATTTTCAGCACTTTGCGGATTTTATCTTCCGGCATCAGCATGCGTTCGGCCAGCTCTTCCGGCGTCGGCTCGCGACCCATCTCTTGCAGCATCTGGCGGGAGATACGGTTGAGCTTGTTGATGGTCTCAATCATATGCACCGGAATACGGATGGTGCGCGCCTGATCCGCGATGGAGCGGGTGATAGCCTGACGGATCCACCAGGTTGCGTAGGTGGAGAACTTGTAGCCGCGACGGTATTCAAATTTATCTACCGCTTTCATCAGACCGATGTTGCCTTCCTGAATCAGATCCAGGAACTGCAAGCCACGGTTGGTGTATTTCTTGGCGATTGAGATAACCAGACGCAGGTTCGCTTCAACCATCTCTTTCTTCGCACGGCGGGCTTTCGCTTCACCGATGGACATGCGACGGTTAATATCTTTCACCTGTTCGATGGTCAGGCCGGTTTCTTCTTCAATCTGCTGCAACTTTTGCAGGCCGCGGTGAACGTCATCTGCCACATCGTGCAGTTTTTCAGACCACGGTTTGTTCATCGCGATAGCCGCGTTGAACCAGGTTTCGCTGGTTTCGTTACCGGTGAACAGGGTGATGAAGTTCTTCTTCGGCATTTTGCACTGCTCAACGCAGAGCTTCATGATCAGACGTTCCTGAGTACGCACGCGGTCCATCATGACGCGCATGCTGTTTACCAGGTAGTCGAACTGCTTCGGCACCAGACGGAACTGCTTGAACACTTCAGACAGCTTCAGAATTTCGGCTTGTGCATCAGTGTGGCTGCGACCTTTCGCTTTGATGGTGTCACGGGTGACTTCGTACTGGGTACGCAGCTCACCAAACTTCTCACGCGCCAGCTCCGGATCGATGCTGTTGTCGTCATCAGCGCTGTCGTCATCTTCCTCTTCGTCTTCATCTTCGTCGTCGTCCAGGTCTTCCTGAGACAGCTCAGATCCGACGTGGGTGGCAGTTGGCGCCAGATCTTCTTCAGCGTTCGGATCAACAAAGCCTGTGATCAGGTCAGACAGACGCGCTTCTTCAGCTTCAACGCGATCGTATTGTTCAAGCAGGTAGGTAATCGCTTCCGGATATTCAGCAACGGAGCATTGAACCTGGTTGATCCCGTCTTCGATGCGTTTAGCGATGTCGATTTCGCCTTCACGCGTCAACAGTTCTACGGTGCCCATTTCGCGCATGTACATACGCACCGGGTCAGTCGTACGGCCAATTTCAGATTCCACGCTGGAGAGAACCTGGGCAGCAGCTTCTTCCGCGTCTTCATCAGTACTGGTGGTGTTTTCAGCAAGCAGCAGATCATCGGCATCTGGTGCTTCTTCCATCACCTGAATACCCATGTCATTGATCATTTGGATGATATCTTCAATCTGATCTGAATCGACGATATCTTCCGGCAGATGGTCATTGACCTCGGCATAGGTCAGATAGCCTTGCTCCTTACCACGGGTGACAAGAAGCTTGAGCTGTGACTGCGGGTTTTGCTCCATAAGACGGTATCCACACTTAATTCGTTTGATTTGAGTCAGCAAGCCGTTGCCGCCAACATTTAAAGCGAGGGCGTACTTATATTTGTGCCGCTGCCTCTCAGAGCGGCTGTCGGGGGCTTCCCGATCGCTATTCGGCACTTAAGCCGTTAAATACTGCATCCTTCAAGTTGTCTCTGCGTTAGCTGCGCTCGTTACTGGTCTCTTCCTGAGACTTGCCCCTGGCAGGCCGCCGCAAGCAGCGTTCAAATCCGCGCCCTGCGGACTTGTCATTCTGGCCATGTACTTATATCCACGCCCAGGAGTTCATTCTCTTGCTGCTTTAATACAACTTGACTGATTGTGTCTATCAATTCATTTTTTAGCCAGTTCCTGGTTTAGAGTCCAGAGCTCCCGGCGTTCTTCGCTGCTTAAACCGTGCGTGCGCTCACGAGCGATTAACTCTTCCTGGCGCAGCTCAAGCATCGAATCAAACATATGGTTGAGTGAGTCGGTGAAGGTTTTTTCAGCAATATCCTTATCTGCTATATCGTCCCACATCGACAGTTTTTCAAGGGTGGCAGCATCATTTGTACCACGATAGTGCTCTAAAAGTTGCCCGGTAGTCAGGCCTGGCTGGGACAAACAAGTGTTGACCAGTTCCATAAACAAACCAAGTCCGGGCAGCTTATTTTGATCCAGGTTGCCCAACGGCGGCACTCGCGGCGCTAAATCCGGGTTTTGCACCAGTAATCCTATCAGTATACGCATGGTCGTGCGTTTTAGCTGCGGAGCGGGCCGTGAAGCACCACTTTCGGAAATTTTAGGCATTAAACGTTCAAGCTGGCTGTCATCGAGAATGCCTAACTTGTTGCCCAGTTCCTGACGCAGATAAATACGCAGTGTTTCACCCGGTACCTGAGTAATCAGCGGCAGCGCCAGCGTGCTGAGCTGCGCGCGTCCGTCCGGAGTGCTCAGATCTACCTGTGGCATCAGGCTGTTAAACAAAAACGCGGAGAGCGGCAGAGCCTGCTCCATCCGGGCTTCGAACGCCTCTTTCCCTTCTTTACGCACCAGCGTGTCGGGGTCTTCGCCATCAGGTAAAAACATAAAGCGTAGCTGACGACCATCCGTCATGTACGGCAGCGCGGTTTCCAGCGCTCGCCAGGCGGCATCACGACCTGCCCGGTCTCCGTCATAACAGCAAATCACATTGTTTGTCGCACGGAACAGCAGCTGGATGTGATCGGCGGTCGTCGAGGTTCCCAGGGAAGCTACGGCATAATTAATACCGTATTGCGCCAGCGCCACCACATCCATATAGCCTTCCACCACTAACAGGCGCTGAGGATCCGCGTTATCCTGCTGGGCTTCATAAAGGCCATAAAGCTGGCGGCCCTTATGGAAAATATCGGTTTCCGGGGAGTTAAGATACTTCGGCAGGGCATCGCCCAATACACGACCACCAAAACCAATCACCCGCCCACGCTTGTCGCGGATCGGGAACATTACCCGCTCGCGGAAGCGATCGTAACTACGTCCCTGATCGTTGGTAACCAACATACCCGCATCAACCAGCGATTTGCGGTTCTCGGTATTGTCGCCAAACCGTTTCAGGACGTTGTCCCAGCCGGGGGGCGCAAAACCAATGGCAAAACGGGCGATCACGTCGCTACTGAGTCCTCGCTTTTCCAGATACTGGCGCGCAGGGGTAGCGGCGGGTTGCATCAGCGATTGTTGATAAAACGAGTTCAGACCGTCCATCAATTGATAAAGGCTTTGCCGTTGATGGCGCTCTATCTGACTGGGTCCACTGCCGGCTTCAAACGGGACTTCCAGGTTGTGCATCGCGGCCAGCTCTTCGACGGTTTCCACGAACTCGAGTTTGTCGTAGTTCATCAGGAAGTCGACGGCGTTGCCGTGCGCGCCACAGCCAAAGCAGTGATAAAACTGTTTCTCACCGTTCACGGTGAAAGAGGGGGTTTTTTCGTTATGGAACGGACAGCACGCATGGTAATTCTTGCCCTGCTTTTTCAGCTTTACCCGCGCGTCGATGAGATCGACGATGTCGGTTCTTGCCAGCAGGTCATTAATAAATACGCGTGGAATTCGTCCAGCCATATGCCCCTTTTATTTTTTTATGACTTATATACACAAAATCATTCAAGATGCGGCAAGGGAGCGAATCCTCAGGAGCGTACATCAGTACGTGACCGGGGGGAGCGACTGCAGCCAACGCAGAGGCAGCTTGAATGATGACGTGTATAAACGAAAACAAGCCGTGCATTCCTTCCGGAAGCACGGCCTTACAACTACAACTCGGTCTGAATTGAGAGCACCGGCTCTCAACCAAATTAGTACAGACGAGTGCGGCGTGCGTTTTCGCGAGCCAGTTTCTTCGCGTGACGTTTCACAGCTGAAGCTTTAGCGCGTTTACGTTCGGTAGTCGGTTTTTCATAGAACTCACGACGACGAACTTCCGCCAGAACACCTGCTTTTTCGCATGAACGCTTGAAGCGACGCAGTGCTACGTCGAACGGCTCGTTTTCACGTACTTTAATTACCGGCATGTAACTCTCACCTTTAATAAATTCGGTTTGCCGCTGGCATCAACGCCAGCTTATTTCAAAATGGTGCGGAATTTTACTGCAATTGCTGCTGCTTTGTAAAGCACCGACGTGATTTTGAAAGGGACTTTTATAAGGACTGGGAGTATACACGAGGCAGTCGCCTGGGGCGAACAAAGTTTTACATCAACCCGCATTGGTCCTACACTGCGCGGTATTAAAGCGAGGTAAAACAAGTCATGCGTGTACTGGGAATTGAAACATCCTGCGATGAAACCGGCATTGCCATTTACGACGATGAAAACGGTCTGTTAGCCAACCAATTGTATAGTCAGGTGAAATTACATGCTGACTACGGCGGAGTCGTGCCTGAACTGGCCTCCCGCGATCACGTACGCAAGACCGTACCGCTGATCCAGGCGGCGCTCAAAGAGGCGGGCCTGACGGCGAAAGAGATTGATGCGGTGGCGTATACCGCAGGTCCTGGGCTGGTCGGCGCGCTGCTGGTTGGCGCAACGGTCGGACGTTCGCTGGCGTTTGCGTGGAATGTTCCGGCAATCCCTGTACACCATATGGAAGGACATCTGCTGGCCCCCATGCTGGAAGATAACCCGCCGGAATTCCCGTTCGTGGCACTGTTGGTCTCCGGTGGTCATACGCAGTTAATTAGCGTCACTGGCGTGGGCCAGTACGAACTGCTGGGAGAGTCTATCGACGATGCCGCAGGTGAAGCGTTTGATAAAACCGCCAAACTGTTAGGGCTTGATTACCCGGGCGGCCCGATGCTGTCGAAAATGGCGTCACAGGGGACCGCCGGGCGCTTTGTCTTTCCACGACCAATGACCGATCGTCCGGGGCTGGATTTCAGCTTCTCCGGGCTGAAAACGTTCGCCGCAAATACGATTCGTAATAATGGCGATGATGAGCAGACCCGTGCCGATATTGCCAGAGCGTTTGAAGATGCGGTAGTGGATACGCTCATGATCAAGTGCAAACGTGCGCTGGACCAGACCGGCTTTAAGCGTCTGGTGATGGCGGGCGGGGTAAGTGCCAACCGTACATTGCGCGCAAAGCTGGCGGAGATGATGCGAAAGCGTCGTGGCGACGTGTTCTACGCACGCCCGGAGTTTTGTACCGACAACGGGGCGATGATTGCCTATGCCGGTATGGTGCGTTTTAAAGCCGGAGCCACCGCCGATCTTGGGGTGACAGTGCGTCCACGCTGGCCGCTGGCTGAGCTGCCCGCGGCGTGATTTTTTGCCCGGTGGCGCTGTGCTTACCCGGCCTGCAAAACCGTAGGCCGGATAAGGCGTAGCCGCCACCCGGCGAAAGCATTACACCCGCAGCATCCCTCTCTCTTCCAGAAACGAAATAATCGTCTCCAGACCTTCTCCGGCTTTTAAATTGGTAAAAGTCCAGGGACGTTCACCGCGCATCCGCATTGTGTCACGCTCCATCACCGCCAGCGACGCGCCGACATACGGAGCCAGATCGGTTTTGTTAATCACCAGAAAATCAGATTTAGTGATCCCCGGTCCGCCTTTGCGCGGGATCTTTTCGCCTTCGGCTACGTCGATCACATAGATCGTCAGATCGGCCAGTTCCGGGCTGAAGGTGGCGCTCAGGTTATCGCCGCCGCTCTCCACAAAAATCAGGTCCAGATTACTAAACTTTTTGCTTAACGCTTCCACCGCTGCCAGATTCATCGAGGCATCTTCACGGATGGCGGTGTGCGGACAGCCGCCCGTCTCCACGCCGACAATCCGTTCCGGCGCCAGCGCACCGGCTTCGGTGAGAATACGTTGGTCCTCTTTGGTGTAAATGTCGTTGGTCACAACGGCCAGCTGATATCTCTCGCGCATGGCTTTGCATAACGCTTCCAGCAGGGCGGTTTTACCGGAACCGACCGGACCGCCCACGCCAACGCGCAGGGGATGTTTGTATTCAGTCATTGTCTCTCCTCAGGAGCGGAATAAACGGCAATATTGTGTTTCGTGACGAGCTGAGGCGATGGTTGCAAGCGGTGTTGCGCCACCCAGTTCTTCATCCGGGCACGCCAGCGCCTTCCCCATGCCCTGCGCGAAATCCTCGCAGAGCGAAATAATCAGCCGTTGCGCCGCCTGTTGGCCAAACGGCACCAGTTTGACACCGGCCATGACGGCGCTCTCAATCCAGCTGTAACCCAGACTTAGCGTCAGATCCGCAAGCGTAATTCGCCACTGGACGCCCAGCCAGGCCATGCCGCACAGTTGGCTGTCAGCAAAAAGCGCGCGCCACGGCGCAGGACAGTCCGGTTGCCAGTCCACCACCAGTCGCGTGAATGCCGCGCCTCTGCTGCGTTCTTCTTCGCGCAGTTCGCGGGTTTCCCGACAGGCCAGCAGATACGCCGTCCAGCGGTGCGCGGCGTCGAGGTCATCCTGCTCGCAGGCGTGGTAAAGCCGGTTGAACAGCGGCAGATCGACGCTGAACAGGTTCTGCATCATCTGCTGCTTCTGCCAGAGGGCGAATGCCTCCACGTTTTTCACCCAGCCGCTTTCCACCGCCCACTCCAGCCCCTGAGACCAGGTAAACGATCCCACGGGTAAGCTGCCGCTGGCGAGCTGCATCAGACGCAACTGCTGCTGTGGGTCACGCATCAGTGCGCATGGCCGTGGTGATGGTCGTGAGATTCGCTGGCATATGCGCCCGCCTCTGGCTCAAAGGGGAGATGGGCGAACGTCACTTCCAGCTGAAAATGACGCAGCATATCGTCCAGGACATGGTCGTGGTGATAGCGCAATTCGTCCGGCAGGATCTGCAGCGGGACGTGGCGGTTGCCGAGGTGATAGCAGGCTTTGGCGAGCAGGAACGGATCGGCGCATCGCACTACCGAAACGGCCTCGCTGGCGGCGATGATCTCCACGACTTCAGCGCCGTCTTCCGTGCTCAGGCGATCGCCACCGCGTAGCAGCAGGCCACGTGGCAGGAGCAACCCCGCTTCCCGACCGTCGTTCAGCTGCACCTTCGCCCGGCTTTTCACGCGTACATCAATGGGGAGCGTCAGCGTGGCGGTCACCGCAGCAGGCGTTTCAATACGTTGTGTCAGAAACAGCATTTTGTCTCCTCAAAATAAAAAATAGCGTTGCGCCATCGGCAGGACTTCCGCCGGTTCGCTGGTGATGAGTTTTCCATCGATGCGCACCTCGTAGGTCTGGGCATCGACGGTAATATTGGGTTGCAGGCCGTTGTGGATCATGTCGGCTTTTTTCACCGTCCGGCAGCCTTTCACCACGGCGGTTGCGCTGCGTAAATTGAGCTGTTGTGCGACGCCGTTTTCCATGGCGGTCTGTGAAAGAAACGTCAGGCGACAGTGATGACGCGCCGCGCCGAGCGCGCCAAACATCATTCGGTAATGCACCGGCTGCGGGGTAGGAATCGAGGCGTTGATGTCGCCCATTGGCGCACAGGCGATCATGCCGCCTTTGATGATTGTTGCGGGCTTCACACCAAAAAAAGCCGGAGACCAGAGCACCAGATCCGCCAGCTTGCCGACCGCAATTGAGCCAACCTCATGGGCGATGCCGTGGGTTATCGCCGGATTAATGGTGTACTTGGCGATATAACGTTTGACGCGCAGGTTGTCGTTATCGCCTGTCTCTTCGGCTAGCGGTCCTCGCTGCACCTTCATCCGGTGCGCCACCTGCCAGGTACGCAGGATCACCTCGCCGACGCGTCCCATCGCCTGTGAATCGGACGAGGTCAGGGAAAACGCGCCAATGTCATGCAGCACGTCTTCAGCGGCGATAGTCTCCCGGCGAATACGTGATTCGGCAAAGGCGACGTCTTCGGCGATATCCGGGTCGAGATGGTGGCAGACCATCAGCATGTCGAGATGTTCATCAATGGTATTGACGGTGTAAGGCAGCGTCGGGTTGGTGGAAGAGGGGAGGATATTGGCGTGTGCGCAGGCGGTGATGATATCCGGCGCATGGCCGCCGCCCGCCCCTTCGGTATGAAAAGTATGAATCGTCCGTTCGCCAATCGCCGCCAGCGTATCCTCGACAAAACCGGACTCGTTCAGCGTATCGCTGTGCAGCGCCACCTGAATATCCATCTCTTCGGCTACCGTCAGCGCACAATCGATCGCGGCGGGCGTCGCCCCCCAGTCCTCGTGGATCTTCAGGCCGATCGCGCCAGCGGCAACCTGTTCGCGCAGGGCGTCAGGACAGGATCCATTGCCTTTGCCCAGCAGGCCGATATTCACCGGCAACGCATCAGCAGCCTGTAACATCCGGGCGATATACCACGGGCCTGGCGTGCAGGTTGTGGCATGGGTGCCCGCCGCCGGACCGGTGCCGCCGCCGATCATCGTCGTCACGCCGGACACCAGCGCTTCTTCGGCCTGCTGCGGGCAGATCCAGTGAATATGCGTATCGACCCCGCCAGCGGTGACGATCTTGCCTTCCCCGGCGACAGCTTCAGTGCCCACGCCTATCGGGATCGTCACGTCGGGCTGAATATCCGGGTTACCGGCCTTGCCAATGGCAAAGATCCTGCCGTTTTTGATGCCGATATCTGCTTTGACGATCCCCCAGTGATCGACGACCAGGGCATTGGTGATCACCAGATCCACACAGTCATCGGCGCGCATCTGTCCCTGACCCATACCATCGCGGATCACTTTGCCGCCGCCGAACTTCACCTCTTCACCGTAGGTGGTGAGATCGTTTTCTACTTCGATCCACAGCTCAGTGTCTGCCAGACGCACTTTATCGCCGGTGGTTGGGCCAAACATGTCTGCATAAGCCTGCCGGGAAATCTCACTCATCACCTGCCTCCGGGGAGCCCATTATCTCGCCGCGAAAGCCGAAAATGCGTTGGTCACCTGCTATGCGCACCAGTTCGACTTCCCGTTTTTGCCCTGGCTCAAAACGTACAGCCGTTCCGGCGGGAATATTCAGTCGGAAACCGCGCGCAGCGTCGCGGACAAAACGGAGCGCCGGATTAACCTCATAAAAGTGATAGTGCGATCCCACCTGGATTGGTCGATCGCCATGATTTTCCACCACGATCGTACGCATCTCCCGACCCTCGTTGATCGCGATTTTGCCCGTTGAGATCCGGTATTCACCTGGAATCATTTTTGCTCCTTACACGATCGGATTGTGGACGGTAACCAGCTTTGATCCGTCCGGAAAGGTTGCTTCGATCTGGATATTCGGGATCATCTCCGGAACGCCTTCCATCACCTGCTCGCGGCTCAGAACATGGCGGCCATCTTCCATCAGCGAAGCCACGCTCTTGCCGTCGCGGGCGCCTTCCATAATGAAAGCGCTGATGAGCGCCACTGATTCCGGGTAATTTAGCCTGAGTCCACGCGCCAGACGGCGTTCTGCCACCAGCGCGGCGGTAAAAAGTAATAGCTTGTCTTTTTCTCTGGGAGTCAGTTCCATCATGATTCTCTTATGTTTGCCAGATACGGGGGGCATGGGGGGATTTGTCAGTGAGCAGCGGGCGCAAAAAGTGCCAGATATCACGCATGACGCGCTGGACGATCAGGTTATCGCTGGCAAGAAAGCGGATAGTGAGCAGTGAATCAATCATCGTCGCTCCCGCATACTCACCGAGCGGGGCAAGCCGTTCCCGTGTGCCGTCCAGCATGGTTTCCGTCGCCGGGTAGCAGAGCAGCGTGCCGCACCAGGGTTGGTTTGCGACATTGCAGAGGTTTCCATCCTGTAATTGCAGCCGTTCAATCAGCAGCGGGACACAGTCGCGCCACACTTCCAGACGGCTATGTAATGCGCCGTGGCTGAAGGTTTCCCGCATCACCGGTCGTCCGAGACACAGTAGCTCCCAGCCCAGCAGACGGCTCTCTGACGTGATGTGAAACACGGAGCGGATATTTGCATTTGCACCAGGGAAGAGGATCGTATCCTGCGGTAGCCACTCCAGCGTGGCGTGCGGGCCGAGGGTGAAGATCTGGTGCAGCTGCGAGAGCGGCCCACGACTGCGATAAAATTTTCCTGCGCCGGGCGTCGTGATCAGGGCGTGGCTGTTTGCCGCCAGCGTCACGGAAATGCGCAGCTCATCGCCGCCGACAATTCCTCCCGGTGGATGCAGCAAGCAGAGGTGACATACGTCGTCTTCCGGGTAGAACGGGCGCTGTACCGTCAGTGGACCTGTGTGGCGCGCCGAAGCGAGTACCGTTTTGTGTGCGGTACGGGTAAACCGCAGGTCCAGTTCGGCCTGCCAGCCCGGCGTAATTGTTTCGTACGCAACCGTATCCAGAGCGTTTCCCTTATCAGCATGAGGGTGTGTGCATAGCAAAAAGTATGCCTCAGCGCTCCGGTAAAACGGTCATATGAGAAGCTTATGGAAAAAGGGGCGACATTAAGCCGCCCCGGCGGGGGGTTACAGCAAAACCAGAGGCATCCAGACCAGACCGGTTATCACCAGCAGCACCAGAAAGATCAGGCCAAAAATGGCGCCCAGCCGCCAGTAATCCGCCGTCGGCAGATAGCCGCTGCCATAGTAGATAGGGCTTGGACCGGTTGCATAGGGGGTAAGGATGCTGCCCAGACCAATGGCGGCACCGACCATCAGGCAGAATACCGGTAACGGGATTTCCGGCATTGCCAGCGCGGCGGCGATCATCATGGGTGCCAGTGCGGAGGTATAGGCGGTGGCGCTGGCAAAGAAGTAGCGCAGTAGCCAGAACACAACGATCAGCGCCACCATGACCATCATCGGCGAGTAGCCGCTCAGTCCGCCTGCCAGCAGCTTGCCAAACCAGGTGATAAAACCGGTATTGTTCAGTCCGGTGGCGAGTGTAATCAGCGAGGCCAGCCAGAAGAAGACGTTCCAGGCGGCTTTATTACTGACGATGTCGTCCCAGGAGATGATGCGTAATACCAGCATGAATGCCACCACACTATAGCCAACCATCGCGGCATCAATGTAATCACCACCGAAGATCCACAGCACCAGCGCACCCACCATGAGTACCAGCATTTTCTTCTCACGCGAGCAGAGCGGTCCCATCTCCTTTAGCTCCGCTTCCGCCCAACGCGGTACCTGGTTGCCTGCTTTCAACACTGGCGGATACAACACGTACGCCAGCCACGGAACCAGCAGAACCAACAGAATACTGAGCGGCAGCATCCCTAAGAACCAGTCACCCCAGCTCAGCGCCGTATGAGATGCGCTTTTCATCAGGCCAATCAGCAGCAGGTTCGGTGCCATCGCCGTCAGAAAAATCGCGCTGGTGACGCAGTCCGCGGTAATTCCCATCCACATAATATAAGAGCCGATGGATCGGGAGCTGGCGTCGTTGGGCTGTGAGTTATAAAGCGGCGGCAGGTTGCGGATAATGGGGTAGATAATCCCCGCGCCGCGCGCGGAGTTCGATGGCGTGACGGGGGCGAGGATCAGCTCGGAGAGCATCACCGCATAGCCGAGAAATAGCGTACGGTGCCCCATCTTCTTTACAAGACACAGTGCAATTCGCCGACCCAGGCCGGTTTTTTCATAGCCAGTGCCGAACATAAAGGCGGCGAAGATCAGCCAGATAACGGAGTTAGAAAAACCCGATACTGCCCACGAGAGGGCTTTCGCGGTAAATTTGAAACCATCCTGCGCGAGCTGTTCGGGGCTGAACAGCAGCCACGGCGACAGGACGGCGATGATTGAAATGCCAATCATCGCCACCACCGCGCCCGGTACAGGTTCCAGAATGAGTCCCACGATGACGCCGGTAAAGACCGCAAAATAGAGCCAGGTGTGGCTCTCAAGACCGGTGGGGACGGGCAAAACAGCAATAATGGCGATGACTACCAGCGGAGCCAGGTATCGCCACCAACCAGCTAAAGGTGCCATTGTTGTATCCCTGCGCAGAGGGAGAGGCGTCGCGCCTCTCCGGAAGGATTATTTGATGTAATGAACGTGCTCACAGATTTCGTCGACGATGGGGCCACGACGTTCAGCGAACTGTTTTTTGTTGTCGGCAATCAGGTTGTTGCCGTGGGTGTCGATAGAGACAATCAGCGGCCCGAACTCTTTCACCCGGCAAACCCAGAGAGATTCCGGCATGCCCAGCTCCGTCCAGTGTACTTCTTCAATCTCTTCAACCTGAGTCGCCGCCAGCACCGCGCAGCCCGCCGGGAAGATCACATGTAGCGCTTTGAATTTCTGGCAGCCCTCTTCGGTTAGCGGCCCCATTCCACCTTTACCTACCACCAGCTTCACGCCGGTCTGCTCAATGAACTCTTTTTCAAAGGCTTCCATACGCATGCTGGTGGTCGGGCCGACGGAGACCATCTCCCACTTCTCACCGTTCTTACGCACAATTGGCCCGGCGTGGAAAATCGCTTTACCGCTAAGATCGTAAGGAATAGGGCGCCCGAGTTCGATCAGGCGGCGGTGGCAGACGTCACGGCAGGTTACCAGCGTCCCGGTCAGATAGATCACATCGCCAACGCGGATATCTTCTAGGTCTTCGGCTTTAATCGGGGTTGTGAGGATCTTTTTCATAACGCGCTCCGGGTGTGAGACAGGTTTTCGAAGGAGAGATCGGCATGGACCAGTAGCGTGCCGCGACGATGCGCCCAGCAACCGGTGGAGACCGCGACACCAATGGTTGAAGGATGGCGCGCGGCGGATTCGATATGCACGCCCATCACCGAACTGTTGCCGGTCAGCCCTTGTGGACCAATCCCCAGACGATTCAGGCCTTCTTCCAGGCGCAATTCAAGCTCTGCCGCTTTTGGGTTCGGATGGCGGGTGCCGATCGGACGCAAAACGGCTTTACGCGACAGCACGGCGGCCGTTTCGACAGAGGTGGCGATACCCACGCCCACCAGTACCGGGGGACACGCGTTCACCGCCAGCGTGGAGATATTTTCAAAGACGAATTTCACTACGCCTTCGTAGCCTTCGGAAGGCATCAGTACTTTGGAGCGTCCCGGCAGCGTGCAGCCGCCCCCCGCCATATAAACTTCGATTTCTGCATCGTCGCCGTCGGGGATAATGTCCCAGGTGACCCACGGCACGCCGCTACCGGTATTTTTACCGGTGTTCACCTCGTCGAAAATTTCCACTGCGTTATGGCGCAGAGGGGCTTTCACCGTGGCATCTTCCACGGCTTGTTTAAGGATGCTTTGCAGCTCTCCCAGCAGCGGAAAGCGTGCGCCGACCTTCACGAAGAACATGATTTCACCGGTGTCCTGACAGGCCGGACGGTTCAGGTCGATCGCTTTTTGCATATTGTCGAACATCGTATGGTAGATGATCTTGCCCATTGCTGATGTTTCGGCATCCCGGAGCTGTTTTAATTTATCCACCACGTCATCGGGCATCCGGGTAGAAATCATTGCGGTAAAATCAGCGACAATATCCGTCAGCTTCTTAACCGCGTTTTGGTTATTTTGATTGCTCATCATGTTAACTCCAGTTCTTTTATTTATCTGGAAATAAATTCTCTGGAGTAAACTACCACTAAAAATGTGGATTTATATTTTATGCCACTGTGTATATGTAATTAACAGTTCGTGAATCATGACGCAGAAAGATCATTAACATTGAGCAAAGGCAGGGATTAATGGTGTTAAGGGAATTACACTGCGGTTATCAAAATGATGGATAACCCGAAAATGCTGAACAATTATCCCTTAGCGAAAGACCTGCAGGTACTGGTTGAAATTGTCCATACCGGGAGCTTTAGCGCGGCGGCGGCGGCGCTGGGACAAACGCCTGCATTTGTGACCAAACGGATTCAGATCCTTGAGACAACGCTTGCCTCCACGTTGCTAAGCCGTTCGGCAAGAGGCGTCGCGCTGACGGAAAGCGGGCTGCGTTGCTATGAACATGCGCTGACGATCCTCACTCAATATCAGCGTCTGGTAGACGATGTGACGCAAATCAAAACGCGTCCGGAGGGCATGATTCGCATTGGTTGCAGTTTTGGTTTTGGTCGCAGTCATATTGCTCCGGCCATTACTGAACTGATGCGCAATTACCCTGAATTACAGGTTCATTTTGAACTCTTCGATCGGCAAATTGATTTGGTACAGGATAATATCGATCTGGATATTCGGATTAATGATGAAATCCCGGATTATTATATTGCGCATTTGTTAACAAAGAATAAAAGAATATTGTGTGCCTCTCCGGCGTATTTACAAAAACATTCTGAACCGAAAACATTGCAGGAATTAAGCCAACACGATTGTCTGGTGACAAAAGAGCGGGATATGACCCACGGAATATGGGAGCTGGGGAAGGGCGATGAGAAAAAATCGGTGAAGGTCAGCGGGCATCTCTCCTCCAATAGCGGTGAAATTGTATTGCAGTGGGCGCTGGAGGGAAAAGGGATCATGCTGCGTTCAGAATGGGATGTGCAACCGTTTCTGACCAGCGGTAAGCTGGTGCGCGTGTTGCCGGAGTATGCGCAGAGCGCCAATATCTGGGCGGTTTATCAGGAACCGCTATATCGCAGTGTGAAATTACGGGTATGCGTGGAGTTTTTGGCGACGTGGTGTCAGCAACGATTGGGCAAGCCGGACGAGGGTTACCAGGTTCTGTCAGCCGGATAAGGCGCTTTATGCATCAGCATCCGGCAAACCTCTATTCTGGATCTTTTTCGCGTTTCTTCTTCAGCTTCGTCCAGATTTTCGTCTCCTGACGGCGCCAGAGACGCTGGATGTTGTCATGGTGACGCAGCAGGATCAGGCATGAAAGCATAGAGACCGGGAAGGTGAACTGCGGTTTGAACCACCAGACATAGAACGGCGCAATCAGAGCGCTGACAATCGCGCCAAGCGATGAATAGCCGCTCAGCAAGACGGTCAGCAGCCAGGTTCCCGCCATGACGCCGGTTAAATCCCAGCCGATAGGAGCAATGGCGCCAAAGGCGGTAGCGACCCCTTTCCCACCTTTAAAGCCAAAAAAGACCGGCCAGATGTGTCCCAGACAGGCGGCGATGGCAATTAAACCCAGCCAGAACGGACTGACGCCTAACGCATATGCGCCCCAGACCGGTAGCATACCTTTCAGGACGTCGAAAATCAGTACCGCCAGGGCTGCTCCCTTGCCGCCGATTCGTAACACATTAGTCGCGCCAGGATTACCTGAACCGCGGGTACGCGGATCGGGCAAACCAGCAATGCGGCAGACCAGAATGGCACTGGAAATGGAGCCGCAGAGGTACGCGAAGAGGATCATTCCAGGCGCGATTGCACTCATAAGCTGTTCCGTTTTGAAAATGTCGTGTAAAACGCTACTTCTGTGGATAATACGCATATTTCGCCGGAAGTGGTATCCGGGTTAGCCAAAAAGCAGGCAGGTCGTGATGGATATTGTATTTATAGAGCAACTTTCGGTAATCACCACTATCGGTGTTTACGACTGGGAACAGACCATCGAACAGAAACTGGTGTTCGATATCGAAATGGCGTGGGATAACCGTAAGTCAGCCAGAAGTGACGATGTGGCCGACTGTCTGAGCTACGCAGACATTGCTGAAACGGTCATTAATCATGTGGAAGGTGGACGCTTTGCGCTGGTGGAACGTGTCGCCGAAGAGGTGGCTGAACTGCTGCTTAACCGCTTTAACTCTCCGTGGGTGCGCATCAAACTCAGCAAGCCCGGCGCGGTGGCACGAGCGGCGAATGTGGGGGTGATCATCGAGCGTGGCAGTTATCCGAAAGGTTAATAATTATTAAACCAAACGGTTGTATAAGAGTCATAAAGCAGGATCTTTTTGCGCTGTAGTTTTTTCTATTTAGGGGTTTATTGATGAGCGATATGCACTCGCTGCTGATAGCGGCAATTTTGGGTGTGGTCGAAGGATTGACGGAGTTTTTGCCAGTATCCAGCACGGGCCATATGATTATTGTGGGGCATCTGTTGGGATTTGAAGGCGACACGGCAGAAACTTTTGAGGTGGTGATCCAGTTGGGGTCCATCCTCGCGGTGGTGGTGATGTTCTGGCGGCGTCTGTTTGGCCTGATCGGTATCCACTTTGGTCGTCCACTACAGCGTGAAGGTGAGGGGAAAGGCCGTTTAACCCTGATCCACATTCTGCTCGGCATGATACCGGCGGTGGTGCTGGGCCTGGTATTTCATGACACAATCAAATCGCTCTTCAACCCGGTTAACGTGATGTATGCGCTGGTGGTAGGGGGCTTGCTGCTGATTGCCGCTGAGTGCCTGAAGCCAAAAGAGCCGCGTGCGCCGGGTCTGGACGACATGACGTACCGTCAGGCGTTTATCATTGGCTGTTTTCAGTGTCTGGCGCTGTGGCCGGGGTTTTCCCGCTCCGGGGCGACCATTTCTGGCGGGATGCTGATGGGTGTGAGCCGATATGCTGCCTCTGAGTTTTCCTTTCTGCTGGCGGTGCCAATGATGATGGGCGCCACCGCGCTGGATCTCTACAAAAGCTGGTCGTTCCTGACTGCGGCAGATATTCCAATGTTTGCCGTTGGTTTTATCACCGCTTTCGTGGTGGCGCTGGTGGCGATTAAAACCTTCCTGCAAGTGATTAAGCGTATCTCGTTCATCCCGTTTGCGATCTACCGCTTTATTGTGGCTGCTGCTGTTTACGTGGTGTTTTTCTGATTTCAGGCGGCCCGATGACGCAAGCTTATCGGGCCTGCATCTGAGATGCCTTAAGCTACCGGCTTAGGGCACCGCTGCTCCTTCCAGCAGGCTACTGCCGCAATACGGCGTCTGGTCAACTCTTCACGAATCTGTACACCTTTGAAACCGGCCTCAACGACCTCTTTTGTTGGCACGGCCTGCGCCACCTGCCAGGCTTCTCGCAGCCATCGCCCCTGCGGGTAATCTGCCGCCTCAAAACCGGCACGACCGCGCACGTCGGCTTCGCTGGTCAGCGCTATCTGCTCCACGCGTTGGGGTTTACGCCAGGCGTCGATCGAATCGAAAAGTTTGACGATGGTTTTCGGCTGTAGCATTGGGAAGGTGTGGATGAGGTCATGAAACTCTGCCACCAGTTTGGCTAAGTCACGAATCTCATTCGGCACGCGCAGGCGCTGGCATAGCTGATCGACCAGCTTCACGCCCGCCGGTCCGTGGCCGTGATGGCGTGGCCAGAATTCCGGAGGCGTTAACCCTTTACCAAGATCGTGGCACAGCGTCGCAAAACGCACGTCAACGTCCGGGCTGAGCATTGCCGCCATCGACAGCGTCATCAGGGTATGAACGCCAGTGTCGATTTCCGGGTGCCACTTCGCTGGCGCCGGGACGCCAAACAGGGCATCCACTTCCGGGAAAAGCACGCGCAGCGCGCCGCAATCGCGTAATACCTGGAAGTAGACCTGAGGATTACGGGTAGTGAGCGCATTTTCCGTCTCTTTCCACACTCGCTCTGCCGTCAGATGTTCCAGTTCACCGGCGTGGGTCATTTCGCGCATCAGCGCCATGGTGTCATCGGCAATGCGAAAGCTGAGGTGTGCATAGCGCGCAGCAAAACGCGCCACGCGCAGCACGCGCAGCGGATCTTCGCCAAAGGCGGGAGAGACGTGACGCAACACACGGTTGTCCAGATCGCGACGCCCGTTGTACGGGTCGATAATCTGTCCGTCGTCATCGCGCGCCAGCGCATTGATTGTCAGGTCACGGCGCTGGAGATCGGCTTCCAGCGTGACGTCTGGCGCGGCATAGCAGGTAAATCCGGTATAACCTGAACCGGATTTTCGTTCTGTGCGCGCCAGCGCATACTCTTCATGGGTGTGTGGGTGAAGAAATACGGGAAAATCACGGCCTACCTGCTGGTAACCCGCGTCAACCATCTCCTGCGGCGTAGCGCCAACCACCACCCAATCTTTATCTTTAACCGGTAGCCCTAACAACGTATCTCGTACCGCACCACCGACCAGATAAATCTTCACGCCCCGTCACCTCATCCTGAAAACTGAAAAACATATCATTCCATAATATGACAGTGTGACGGAGAAGGCGATTTAGTTCATCCAGCGATCTTTACGCTTACGGCTTGGGATCATGTGCGGCAGCACCAGACCGAGCAACAGACCGAGACCCAGCACGCCGCCGCCATACATAAACCACTGCATGATGATGGTGCGTTGCTTGTCATCAAGCTGTAAATTGGCGGCGCTCACCTTCTTCTGCGCCACTATCAGCTCGTTTTTCAGCTTCTGGTTCTCTTCTTTCAGCCCGTTGATCACGCTGTCGCTCTGCGCCACTTTTTTCTGCATATCGGCAGTGCGCTGATTCCAGGTACCATCGATATTGTTGAGCTTATCGGTCAACGTTTTAACCTGGTTTTCCAGATCCGGCACGCGAATACGCAGGCTTGGCGTACTTTTCAGCTCTTTTAACGGGATCCATGCGGTACGCCCTGTACTGTCTTTGATCTGGGCGTAGTTGGTGTTGTTGTCGGTCTGTAATAGCGTGACTTCCTCGCCGGCATTGACCGTGCCCATAAGGCGATAATTATCTCCCGGACCGCTACGGACCCAGGTGTTCAGTTCATCAGACACATAGCGCTTTTCTTCAGCGTGTGAGACGGCAGTGGCGCTAAGTGCGAGTAAAGTAAGTCCAATCAGGCGTAATTTTGGCATCAGGCTGTCGTTATTGTCATAGAAAGTGGAACGATAGTAGTGGTATCAGTGTCTCTACGCAAAGCATTCGACATCAATCGGAATCATCTGTGTCGGCTTAATCACTACTTCAAACTTTTACGCCCGTCAAATTGCCCGTTGCATGGCAATTTGGCGCAAAATACTATCTACTGACAAAAATGATCGTATTAAGTTCGTTTTCAATCTTCTCATATGTGACATAACCGATAAGTACAAAGCCATGGCTCAGGAAATCGAATTAAAATTTATCGTCAATCACGACGCCGTCGACGCGCTGCGTGACCATCTGCATACGCTGGGGGGGGAGCATCACGCGCCTGACCCACTACTGAATATCTATTACGAAACCCCGGATAAATGGCTGCGTGGACATGATATGGGGCTGCGTATTCGCGGTGAGAACGGTCGCTATGAAATGACCATGAAAATTGCCGGACGGGTGACGGGCGGATTGCATCAGCGACCAGAGTACAACGTCGCGCTGAGTGAACCGTCGCTTGATCTGGCGCAGTTTCCGCAAGAAGTGTGGCCGAATGGCGAACTGCCGGCGGATCTTGCCGAACGAGTACAGCCGCTGTTCAGCACCGATTTTTACCGCGAAAAGTGGCTGGTTGAGGTGGACGGTAGCCAGATTGAGATTGCGCTCGATCTCGGCGAAGTCAAAGCCGGTGAGTTTGCCGAGCCACTCTGTGAACTGGAGCTTGAACTGCTGAGCGGCGACACCCACGCGGTCCTGAAGCTGGCAAATCAACTGGTCTCGCAAACGGGGCTGCGTCAGGGAAGTCTGAGCAAAGCGGCACGCGGTTATCATCTGGCACAGGGGAACGCACGGCGCGAAATTATTCCCACAACGGTGCTGAAAGTTCCCGCCAAAGCCAGCGTTGAGCAGGGACTGGAAGCAGCGATGGAGCTGGCATTAGCGCAATGGCAATACCACGAAGAGTTATGGATACGCGGCATTGAGGCGGCAAAAGTGGACGTGTTGGGTGCGATGGGGCTGGTGCGCCACACGCTGACGCTGTTTGGCGGTATTGTTCCACGTAAAGCGAGCGCTCACTTACGTGATCTGTTGACCCAGTCGGAAGCAACTATCGCTTCGGCTGTCTCTGCCGTGACGGCGGTTTACACCACGCAAACGGCAATGGCGAAACTGGCGTTGACCGAGTGGCTGGTCACCAAAGCCTGGCAGCCGTTCCTCGACGCGAAGGCGCAGGCCAGAATCGCCGACTCCTTCAAGCGTTTTGCTGATATTCACCTTTCACGCCACGCCGCTGAGCTGAAAAGCGTTTTCGGACAACCGCTGGGCGATCAGTATGCAGATCAACTGCCGCGCCTGACCCGTGATATCGACAGTATTCTGCTGCTTGCGGGCTTCTACGATGCGGTGGTGGTGCAGGCCTGGCTGGAGAACTGGCAGGGGTTGCGCCACGCTATTGCAACCGGCCAACATATTGAAATTGAACATTTCCGTAATGAGGCAATTAACCAGGAGCCATTCTGGCTGCATAGCGGAAAACGATAACTATGGAATGCCTGATGGCGCTGCGCTGATCGGGTCTACGGCCAGCACGACCTCCAGGCCGGATAAGGCGAACCGCCGCCATCCGGCAGTATTTAAAGGACACTCCTTCTATGAAGCCGCTCTCCTCATCGTTACAGCAGTACTGGCAGACCGTTGTTGAGCGGTTGCCGGACAATATACCTGAGACCACGCTTAGCGCTCAGGCGAAGTCAGTACTTACATTTAGTGATTTTGTGCAGGACAGCGTTATCGCACATCCTGAATGGCTGGCTGAGCTCGAAAGCACGCCTCCTCTGGCAGATGAATGGCTGCACTACGCCGCGTGGTTGCAGGCGGCCCTACAGTCAGTGACTGATGAAGCGGCGTTAATGCGTGAACTACGGTTATTTCGCCGTCGTATCATGGTTCGCATTGCCTGGGCGCAGGCGCTGTCGCTGGTGGAAGATACTGCCATTTTGCAGTTGCTGAGCCATCTGGCGGAAACGCTCATTGTGAGTGCGCGTGACTGGCTGTATGACGCCTGCTGTCGTGAATGGGGCACGCCCTGTAATCAGCAAGGCGTCCCACAACCGCTGCTGATCCTGGGAATGGGCAAGCTGGGCGGTGGGGAGCTGAATTTCTCTTCGGATATCGATTTGATTTTTGCCTGGCCGGAACACGGAACCACCCTGGGGGGGCGGCGTGAGCTGGATAACGCGCAGTTTTTTACGCGCATGGGGCAGCGGCTGATTAAAGTCCTGGATCAGCCAACAATGGATGGCTTTGTTTATCGTGTGGACATGCGTCTGCGTCCGTTTGGCGACAGCGGCCCGCTCGTACTCAGCTTCGCCGCCCTGGAGGATTACTACCAGGAACAGGGGCGCGACTGGGAGCGTTATGCGATGGTCAAAGCGCGAATTATGGGGGGCACCGACGGTCAGTATGTCGATGAGCTGCGCGCGATGCTGCGGCCGTTTGTCTTCCGCCGCTATATAGACTTCAGTGTGATCCAGTCTTTGCGGAATATGAAGGGAATGATTGCCCGCGAAGTGCGTCGTCGGGGATTGAAAGACAATATCAAACTCGGGGCGGGCGGGATTCGCGAAATTGAGTTTATTGTTCAGGTCTTCCAGCTGATTCGCGGCGGGCGTGAGCCGTCTTTACAGTCTCGCTCTTTGCTGCCGACTCTGAACACCATTGCCGCGCTGCATCTGCTGCCCGAAAACGATGCGGGGCAGCTGCGGACCGCTTATCTCTTCCTGCGCCGTCTGGAAAACCTGCTGCAAAGTATTAACGATGAGCAAACGCAAACGCTGCCGGGCGATGAGCTCAACCGGGCAAGGCTGGCATGGGGGATGAACGCTGAGAGCTGGCAGCAGTTGGCTGACGAACTGGCCGGACATATGGCGAATGTGCGTCGGGTTTTCAACGAACTGATTGGGGATGACGAAACGGAGACCCAGGAGGAGGCGTTATCGGAACAGTGGCGCGAGCTGTGGCAGGACGCGCTCCAGGAAGATGACACCACGCCAGTGCTGGCGCATCTTGCTGATGAAGATCGCCGACGCGTGCTGGCGCTGATTGCCGATTTTCGCAAAGAGCTGGATAAGCGTCCTATTGGCCCGCGTGGCCGTCAGGTGCTTGACCATCTGATGCCGCATTTGCTGAGTGACGTCTGCTCCCGTGAAGATGCCTCAGTGCCGTTGTCCCGTATTACGCCGCTGCTGTCCGGGATTGTTACCCGCACCACCTATCTTGAACTCCTCAGTGAATTCCCCGGCGCCCTGAAGCATCTGATTTCGCTCTGCGCCGCATCGCCAATGGTCGCCAGCCAGCTGGCGCGCTATCCGTTGCTGCTTGATGAATTGCTCGATCCGAACACGCTGTATCAGCCGACGGCGACCGATGCCTACCGTGATGAACTGCGTCAGTATCTGCTGCGGGTGCCGGCGGAGGACGAAGAACAGCAACTGGAAGCGTTGCGTCAGTTCAAGCAAACTCAGCTGTTGCGCATTGCCGCGGCGGACATTGCCGGGACGTTGCCGGTGATGAAGGTCAGCGATCATCTCACCTGGCTG
Organism: Citrobacter amalonaticus; assembly: GCF_002918555.1. Taxonomy (GTDB): domain Bacteria; phylum Pseudomonadota; class Gammaproteobacteria; order Enterobacterales; family Enterobacteriaceae; genus Citrobacter_C; species Citrobacter_C amalonaticus_A. The sequence continues at coordinate 612,411 of NZ_PQMB01000003.1, read as the reverse complement.
GCTGAAGCCATGATTGATGCCGTGGTGCAGCAGGCGTGGACGCAGATGGTGGCGCGCTATGGGCAACCGGCGCATCCTGGCGAGCGCGGCGGACGCGGATTTGCCGTGGTTGGCTACGGCAAGCTGGGTGGCTGGGAGCTGGGCTATAGCTCCGATCTTGATCTGATCTTCCTGCATGATTGCCCGATGGAGGTGATGACTGACGGGGAGCGAGAAATCGACGGGCGCCAGTTCTATTTGCGTCTGGCGCAACGCATTATGCACCTGTTCAGCACGCGAACTTCTTCCGGTATTTTGTATGAAGTGGATGCGCGGCTGCGCCCCTCCGGGGCGGCGGGAATGCTGGTAACTTCGACAGACGCTTTTGCTGATTACCAGAAAAATGAAGCCTGGACATGGGAGCATCAGGCGCTGGTGCGTGCCCGCGTAGTGTATGGCGATCCGCTACTGACCGCGCAGTTTGACGCGGTGCGTCGCGATATCATGACGACTGCCCGTGATGGCAAAACGTTGCAAACCGAAGTGCGCGAGATGCGTGAGAAAATGCGCGCGCATCTGGGTAACAAACATCGGGATCGCTTTGATATCAAAGCTGATGAGGGAGGGATCACCGACATTGAGTTTATTACTCAATATCTGGTGCTGCGCTATGCCCATGAGAAGCCGAAGTTGACGCGCTGGTCGGATAACGTGCGCATTCTGGAGCTACTGGCGCAAAATGACATTATGGATGAGCAGGAAGCGATGGCGCTGACTTCTGCTTATACAACACTACGCGATGCGCTTCATCATCTCGCACTGCAGGAACTCCCGGGCCACGTGGCGCAGGAGTGCTTTGATAAAGAACGTACGCTGGTACGGGCAAGCTGGCAGAAGTGGCTGGTTGCCATTTGAAGTGTGTTATTATCGCGCGCAAATTTTGAATCTCCCAGGAGACAGGAATGAAAGTAACGCTGCCAGAGTTTGAACGTGCAGGTGTGATGGTCGTTGGTGATGTGATGCTGGATCGCTACTGGTATGGGCCAACCAGCCGTATTTCACCGGAAGCGCCGGTACCTGTTGTCAAAGTAGATACCATTGAGGAGCGTCCGGGCGGTGCGGCGAACGTGGCGATGAATATTGCTTCGCTGGGAGCGAATTCACGTCTGGTCGGATTGACCGGTATTGACGATGCCGCACGTGCGCTCAGTAAAACGCTGGCGGGGGTGAACGTAAAATGCGACTTCGTTTCTGTGCCGTCCCATCCGACCATCACCAAGCTGCGCGTGCTTTCCCGCAACCAGCAGCTGATCCGTCTGGATTTTGAGGAAGGTTTTGAAGGGGTTGATCCACAGCCGCTGCACGAGCGTATCAACCAGGCGCTGGGTTCAATTGGCGCACTGGTGCTGTCCGATTACGGTAAAGGCGCGCTGGCAAGCATTCAGCAGATGATTACTCTGGGGCGTAAGGCCGGGGTACCGGTGCTGATCGACCCGAAAGGGACCGATTTTGAACGCTATCGTGGCGCGACGCTGCTGACGCCAAATCTGTCTGAATTCGAAGCGGTGGCGGGGAAATGTAAGAGTGAAGAAGAGATTGTGGAACGCGGCATGAAGCTGATTGCCGATTTCGACCTTTCTGCGCTGCTGGTGACCCGTTCTGAACAGGGGATGACTCTTTTGCAGCCAGGTAAAGCACCGCTGCATATGCCGACTCAGGCTCAGGAAGTGTATGACGTTACCGGTGCGGGTGACACGGTAATCGGCGTGCTGGCGGCAACGCTGGCGGCCGGAAACAGTCTGGAAGAGGCATGCTACTTCGCCAATGCTGCGGCTGGTGTTGTGGTAGGTAAGCTGGGTACCTCCACCGTGTCCACTGTCGAACTGGAAAACGCGGTACGTGGTCGCGCCGATACCGGCTTTGGCGTAATGACGGAAGAAGAGCTGAAACTGGCCGTTGCCAGCGCCCGTAAGCGTGGTGAAAAGGTGGTCATGACCAACGGCGTTTTTGACATCCTGCACGCGGGCCACGTCTCATATCTGGCGAATGCGCGCAAGCTGGGCGACCGGTTAATCGTTGCGGTGAACAGCGATGCGTCCACCAGACGGCTGAAAGGCGAAACCCGTCCGGTTAACCCGCTGGAACAGCGAATGATCGTACTGGGGGCGCTGGAATCGGTCGACTGGGTAGTCTCCTTTGAGGAAGATACTCCGCAGCGCCTGATTGCTGGCGTACTGCCGGATCTGCTGGTCAAGGGTGGCGACTACAAACCGGAAGAGATTGCCGGCAGTGAAGAGGTGTGGGCTAACGGCGGTGATGTTCTGGTGCTGAATTTCGAAGATGGTTGCTCAACGACCAATATTATCAAGAAGATTCAGAAAGACAGCGATAAATAACCGCAGGGCAGTTTGCCGGATAGCGGAGTAAACACCTTATCCGGCCGACAAATTTACAGGCCGGATAAGTGTTGGGTCATCCGGCCTCAGGCGGATCAGACGTCCTTAGATTTCAGCTTAGGGCGCACGGTCTGCTTGCGTTCGATTTCCGTTTCCTGAATCTGGCGCTCAGCAATAATACGGGTTTGTTCAGCTTCACGGCGACGCTCTGTTTCCTGCGTCAGCCTGGTCAAACCTTCGGCGTCAAAGGCGTTATTCGGGTTGAAAGCATCGTCATCTGTGAGGCCGTGGCGCGCAGGGCATCAACGAACTTATCTTCCACCAGCATACGGAGATCTTCCGGCGACAGGGCACGCTGACCCAGCGTTTGCGCCGCGGTGGCAATTCCTTCAACCGACGGCTTCCCTGAATCAGAAAAGACAGTTTACACCCCCCTCAGATTTCACGGGAAAGTGTGAACCAGGTCGGCTATTTTGCGCACATTATGTACAAACCTGCTACGCTTCCCGATGAATACTGGAATCAGAAAAAGCATATGGCCTTAACAGATATTCGATAACTGGAGGATATGCTAATGAACAACACGGTTTATTCGTTGAACAATTTCGATTTTCTGGCGCGTAGTTTTGCCAGAATGCAGGCAGAAGGCCGCCCTGTTGATATCCAGGCCGTAACCGGAAATATGGATGAGGAGTATCGCAGCTGGTTTTGCCAGCGTTATGCGCACTACTGCCAGCAGGCGATACAAGCCAGGAAGTTAGAAACAGAACACTGATATCATCGACTCAACGGGCCTTGCGGCCCGTTGCTGTTTTTACTCTTGTGGTTCTACTGGCGGAATGGCGGGCGCGGGTTTGATTTCTTCTGATGTCTGGCGCGTTTCCAGCTCGCTGATACGCTGTTCAAGCAGCGCCAGCTTTTCGCGGGTGCGCAGCAGAACCTGAGTCTGAACATCAAACTCTTCGCGGCTCACCAGATCGAGACGTGTCAGCTGTGACTGCAGCGTTTGACGAATCTTCTTCTCGACATCTTCCCCGAACTCCCGGATCCCTTTCGGCATCGACTCGTGAACCTGACGAGCGATCTGCTCAATTTTTTTCGGGTCAATCATAGTGGTTTCCCTGAACTGGTAAGTGTTGAGGCATATTGTAGTGCGATATGCCACAGGCATAAACCAGAATTGTGTGAAGCGTAGCCGAGTAAAGGCATTGATGAAGGTAATCAATAGCGTTATAGTTAATACGCTTATTCTCAGGGCGGGGCGAAATTCCCCACCGGCGGTAAATCAACGTATGTTGAAAGCCCGCGAGCGCTTTTCGTTATGCGAAAAGGTCAGCAGATCCGGTGTAATTCCGGGGCCGACGGTTAAAGTCCGGATGGGAGAGAGTAACGATCCAGTCGGGCATGGACCCGCTCACGTTATTTTTTTGCCGCTTGTCGGCACTCCTAAGACTGCCCTGATTCTGGTAACCATAATTTTAGTGAGGTTTTTTTACCATGAATCAGACGCTACTTTCCTCTTTTGGTACGCCTTTTGAACGTGTTGAACATGCGCTATCCGCGCTGCGCGAAGGCCGCGGTGTGATGGTGCTGGACGACGAAGATCGTGAAAACGAAGGCGATATGATTTTCCCGGCAGAGACAATGACCGTTGAGCAGATGGCGCTGACCATTCGCCATGGTAGCGGTATTGTTTGCCTGTGTATCACCGAAGATCGTCGCAAACAGCTCGATCTGCCGATGATGGTGGAAAATAACACCAGTGCCTATGGCACAGGTTTTACCGTGACTATTGAAGCAGCAGAAGGCGTAACCACCGGTGTGTCTGCTGCTGACCGTGTGACCACCGTTCGCGCAGCTATCGCTGATGGCGCTAAACCTTCCGACCTGAACCGCCCGGGACACGTTTTCCCGCTGCGCGCCCAGTCTGGCGGTGTATTAACCCGCGGTGGCCATACTGAAGCGACTATTGACCTGGTGACGCTGGCTGGCTTTAAACCAGCAGGCGTATTGTGTGAACTGACCAATGACGATGGCAGCATGGCGCGCGCGCCGCAGTGCATCGAATTTGCCGGCAAACACAATATGGCCGTTGTGACGATCGAAGACCTGGTGGCTTACCGTCAGGCGCACGAGCGTAAAGCCAGCTAATTGCCATCCGGCAGTGATGAGAAAGCCGAAGCCAGCTTGCTGACTTCGGCTTTTTGTTGGTTTCAGATTAGTTGGCTCTCGTCAGCTTGAGAATCCACGCGGCACTCATAATGACCAATAATATGAAGCATAAGCCGAATGCCAACAGACAAGCTTGCGCCATATTCATAAAGTGCCATGGCGGGATCAGGTACCAACCTTCGGCGTGCTGATACATATCTACAAACCACTGCTGTGTGCTACTCAGCGTGACGCCATCAGGTACGATCGGCGCGTCGTAGCCGCAATCTCCCGTGGGTTTGAACCACTCCGGCGCCCAGTCCGCCAACGGTAAGCCGAAGGGAAAAGTCGGATCGGTGGAACATCCCTGTACACCGAAGAGTGAATCAGGATCTGGGTTATGTACTGCAAAATGAATCCCATTGAGTTTCACTGAGAACTTCATTCCCATGATGCTGCCATAGAAAGCCGCGACGCAGCCAATCAGCTTTAAGATAACGTTTTCAGGATTAATTGCCGCAATCAGCCCGCCAAAGACCATCACAAACATGGCGAAACGAATGTAAACACATTGTTCACAAGGTGCCATGTAGAGATAGTGCTGGAAAAAAGAGTGCGCCAGGACGATCAATCCCCCCATTGCAACTGCCATTAACAACCATAAGAAGCGCTGTTCCTGCCATCTCACCAGCGTCTCAACTGGCGCCATGCATAAATCTCTCCACAATCCCTTTATGAAAGCCATAAGCTTTTCCCTGTTTATTTGCTTGCCAGTTCTCTGACCAGTTCAGCCATGGAGTCAATAGATTTAATATTCCTGGTATAGATAAGATATTTACCGTTGACGACGTAAGCCGGGACGCCCTGGATTTTGGCAACGTCATAGGCCGCTTTCCATTTGGTCAGTGTTTCCTGGACGGCAGGCTCTTTTAACGCACTCTCAAAATCTGCCTGACTCATACCTGCGGCATCAAGACCTGTTTTGATAAATGCCGCGGGATCTTTACCGTCAGACCAGCGCTCTTTCTTGTCGTGGTAAGCTGCGTAGTAGGCAAATTTTGCTTTCTTGAACTGCGAGTTTTTATCAAACAATGAAATTCCTGCTGCCTGATCTTTGTTGATCAATACCGCAAAGACTTCGCTACCCTGCTTGCCATATTCCCCTTTGGTTTCCAGATGGAAAGGCACAAATGTAACAACATCCGCGACCTTTTCAGAAACCGGTCCGGTTACTGCTTTATCGTACTTGTAGCAGAATGGGCAAGAGTAACTGAACACTTTAATAAGTGTTTTATCGGCATCTGGAATCGGCTTTTCCAGAACCATATAATCGGTTCCTTCGGTGAAAGCGGACGCCGTAACTGGCGCGATCAGCGCAGCAGTTATCACAACGCTTTTAAATAATGAAGAGATCCATTTAGCTGACATAGTTAATCCTTACTGTAAATTATTTGAAAATTTGCTGTGGGCGAACCAGTAATGCACGATAGTGAGTCTGGTTGGGTTTATCTGAAAGCACATCAATTTCAACCTTGACTTCTTTCGTTTGGTAGTCAATTTCGTTGAGTTTGCCTATAGTCGGTTGCCCGGCATCAAATAAATGAATAGAACCACTAAAACCAAATATGGTGTCGCGATCTTTTTGGTATTCAATGACTGAGGTTATTGGACTGTAAAAATCATATCCACGCTCTTTGCCATATTCCCAAAGTTGCTGAACCGTACCTTTCTTTTCATCGATCTTGTATTCGACAAAACGCGAATATTTCATGCTGGGTAATGCCGGTTGCTCAAGGCCGCGACCATCACCATTGTCAAAGACCGTCAACGTTCCTTTGCTGGAAAGCCACGCGGTATGCTGGGTGTAGCTGAAATCAAAATCGGTATTTTCACATTTACCGTTTTCGTCGCAGGTTAGCGCTTTACCCTTGCTGTCTACCGGCTTAAGCAGTTTGCTCGCCAGTTGTTTGTTCCAGCCTTTTGATGGTGCGAGGATCCATTTCACCTGCTTATCGCGGCCAATTTTGACGATACCCTGGTGACGTGAGGATAGAATGATCGAATCATCTTTTTCGTCATAAGCGATTGAGTTTACGTGCGCCCAGTTACGACCTGCGCCGACTCCCAGTGCATCACCAAATGGCGTATCCGGCTCCAGCTTGGCCTGTTGTCCGGCATGAGCAAGGTCAACGTTAACGCATACCGCTCCGGCATCCAGGGCACCCAGCAGCGCATCACGCATGGGATCGAGGATTTTCGTCAGATCCCACACATCGATCACACGACCGGATTTATCGACTTCAATAATGTGGTCGCGAATAGTCTGTACGTGCAGGCCGTCCTCCTTGCGGTAGTTACGCTTACCGACGCGCAGCAATACCGTGCCATTTACCGTTTCGATCGATTCGTGCGTAGCGTCGAGGAATCCGCGCGGCAATTTATGGTCTGCCAGAATCTGTCCCATCATGTCGAATTCGTACCAGTGTTGACCCTGGACGGCGGTGAATGTACCGCGCGGCGTCTCGCGGATGCCCATCAGGTAGCCACGTTTGTTGATATCCAGGTCACGACCGTCATAGAACGTATTTTGCTCCAGCCACCAGCGATATTCACCTTGTGTATCAACCACAAAGGTGAACGGAGCAATATCAAAGGGTAATGCGCCACCTGCGGGACCTGCGTCGAGAATACCCGCATTCTTATCTTTTTCACCATGCCAGTGGAATTCGGCACCCTGTGGCGTAAATGTATGGGTATTTACAAGATAGAGACGATCTTCAAAGCCAGGGGCGACTTTAATCACTTTCGTCTGCTGGAGGTCAGATATCGAGCGGTTATCCATATAATGATTAACGATGGCGGATGTTTGCACCACGTAATCATCCTTCATTGCTTTGCCATTTTCTTTATATTCAATGGACACTTTGTTGGCGAATTTTTGATAAAGACCAAAGACAGGGATGCCGTCATACGTTTTTAGCGATTGCTCACCAACGGTATAAGTAACAGGAACGCCTTTTTCCCCTTTACCATGAACGGTGACTTTGACATCGGAAATGACATGGCTATCCAGGTTAACCAGCGCGGTGAGAGGGGCATTGCCATAAGGGTCAACGACGACGGAGCCTAATTTTCCTGCAGGTTGCGCAGGTTGAAAACCAGCGGAAAATGAACTTGCGGACATTAACCCACATATCAGCGCGATAGTTCCAGTGAGAAGTCTTTTTTGGCATTGATGAAACATTGATATATCTCCTTATATAAAATTATATGTGTAAAACAGTGATGGATATATTATGTTTATTGATGAGAGATATCTTTATACTCGTCATATTTCAATTTGCGGATATATTGGCTTTGTTAACCAGGCCATCCCTGGCCTTCACCCCTTCGGGGCCAGCGCAAGCGCTGTTCAAAAAGACTACGCATTTTGTCCAGCAATTCGAATTATTTAGAGTATATTTACGGGTGTGAATCATCCCCTCCTTTAATAAAAAGGATTGTGATTGTTTTTCTTGAAATATATTACTTATGAATATATCTAAATTCTTTTATTATCCTGATAATAAAGTTGTGAAATTTTAGGGTAAATAAATAATATTCTGAACTGTGATCTTATCGACAATGTTTTATCTTAGCCGGGGATTTAGTTATTTTTAATTCCGGATGTTTTATATGATCAAAATCATATACTTGTTTCTGTACTGTGCGAATATATGAATAGGTTGAGCGATAGATATGTAAATTTTTAACGTTAAATGTTTAGCAATGTTAAATTTCAAGGGTAAAAAGGATGTTTATTGCCTGGTATTGGATCGTATTAATTATTCTTGTCGTCGTTGGCTATTTTTGCCACATGAAGCGCTATTGCAAAGCGTTTCGCCAGGACCGGGATGCATTACTGGAAGCGCGCAATAAGCTTTTTCGTCGTGCGGCTGAAGATGATAATGTCACTGAAAAACAGGAATAATGCTTTCCACTTGTGACAGGGATGTGCCAGATGTTGTCCTGAAGACAGGACAACATTCGCTGTTTCTTTATCCAATCCCCATCGACTGAAGAATCACCAGGCTCATTCCCATCACTGACATGCCGCACAGTACGCCGTAGCTGGGATTGTTATTTGGGTCGATCTCTTTTGCCAGCGGCATCAATTCGTCCACGGATAATGCCACCATAATACCGGCCACGGCTGCCATAATTGCCGCCATCACTACGGGTGATATCAGACTGCCAAGAATGAGCCACGCCAGCACGCCGCCCAATATTTCCGCCAGCCCTGAGATTCCGGCCCAGAAAATCGCCGTGCGCTTTGAGCCAGTCGCGGCGTAGACCGGCCCGGCAACTGCCAGGCCTTCCGGGATGTTATGCAAGGCAACGGCGAGCGCTATACCAAAGCCCAGTTCAAGGTTGCTGCTGGCTGTCACGAAGGTGGCAATCCCTTCCGGGAAGTTGTGCAGGCTGATCCCGAGCGTCAGTAAAATGGCGGTACGCTTGACAGAACTGGGGAGCGGCTGCTTTGTTTTTTGGACCAAATCCTGCGGATGCGCATGGGGCAACATGCGGTCGAGGCCAAAATACCCGAGCAGGCCAATGATAAACATGCCATAGCCCAGTACGGGAGACATTCCTTCGGCGGCCAGCGCGGCGGGAAGCATCTCCATCAGTGAGATTAACAGCATAATGCCAGCAGCAAATCCTAATGAAAATGCCAGCACGCGATTGGAGGGCTTTTGCCCTAATACACCAAGGATGGCGCCAATAAAAGTGGCGGCGCCTGCCAGTAAAGTCAGAATGAGTGGTACTGACATTCAACACTCCTGAAGTCTGTTTATCCTCGTCATAGATTAAGCTGTGGGTGCGTTGGCTTTATTACCCGGGTCATTCCCGGACCTTGCCCCAGCGTTGCCGCCTGCCCGCAACTCGAATTATGTAGAGTATATGTTTCTGACCTTCAAAATAACTGATGATCATCATCATGGTTATCTGAGTTCTTCATTTTTCGAAAAAGCGTATTGTGAGGATATCAAAATGACACCTTCAGTAAGGATATCATCATGTCTTCAACACGTATGCCAGCATTGTTTTTGGGCCACGGTAGCCCGATGAATGTTCTGGAAGACAACCTTTATACTCGCGTCTGGCAGCGGTTGGGGGAGATATTGCCGCGTCCAAAAGCCATTGTGGTGGTATCAGCCCACTGGTTTACACGGGGAACTGGCGTAACCGCGATGGAAGCGCCAAAGACTATTCACGACTTTGGTGGTTTTCCGCAGGCTTTGTATGACACTCATTATCCGGCGCCGGGTTCGCCTGAGCTGGCGCAGCGCCTGGTTGATCTGTTGTCCCCGGTGCCTGTGACGCTTGACAGAGAGGCCTGGGGCTTTGACCACGGTTCATGGGGGGTATTAATTAAAATGTACCCGAACGCCGATATTCCGATGGTGCAGCTAAGCATCGACAGTACCAAACCGCCAGCCTGGCATTTTGAGATCGGGCGTAAACTGGCTGCACTTCGCGATGAAGGTATCATGCTGATTGCCAGTGGTAACGTGGTGCATAATCTGCGTACCGCCCGCTGGCACGGTGAAAACACGCCGTACCCGTGGGCAACATCGTTTAACGAGTTTGTGAAAGCCAACCTGACATGGCAGGGACCGGTTGAGCAGCATCCGCTGGTCAACTATCTCGATCATGAAGGTGGCGCGTTGTCGAATCCGACGCCGGATCATTATCTGCCGCTGCTGTATGTTACAGGCGCGTGGGATGGTCAGGAACCGGTGACGATCCCGGTCGACGGCATTGAGATGGGGAGTCTGAGTATGCTGTCGGTACAAGTGGGATAAACGAATAAAATGCCCGGCAATGACACCGGGCATAGCCTGTTACTCGACAAAAATATGTGGGTAGAAGCGGGAAAGATCCTGAGTGATCAGCGCTCTGTCTTCGCGAATGCCGATCCCCGCGGGCTGATCGTTGATGAGCCAACTGCCGATCAGCATATAGCTGTCGCCAAATTTTGGCAGCGGATGGAACTGCTGCACGATCATACCTTCTTCCCCATACGGGCCTTCCACTGCTTCGATCGTTTTACCGTTTTCAATGATGGAGACGTTTGCCCCCTCGCGCGAGAAGATCGGCTTCACGACGAATTTTTCCATTTGCGGGTAGTCGTCTTCGGCGAAATACGCTGGCAGCAGGTTCGGGTGGTTCGGGAACATCTCCCACAGCAGAGGTAGCAGCGCCTTATTGGAGATAATGCTCTTCCATGCCGGTTCCAGCCAGCGAACACCGGCATCTTCCAGCTTTGTTGAGAACATTTCGCGCAGCATAAACTCCCACGGATAAAGCTTGAACAGGTTAGCAATCACCTGATCCTGCAGGTCCGTGAACTGGCCTTTTTCTCCCAGCCCGATATCTTCGATATAGAGGAACTCGGTAGCAATTTCGGCTTCGGCAGCGCAATCCTGCAGATACTGTATGGTGCCACGATCTTCAACGGTGTCGCGACAACAGGTAAGGTGCAGCAGCTGGAAACCGTACTGTTCACGCAGCTCAGCAAAGCGCTCAATGAGCTTCTCTTGCAAACTGTTAAACTGGTCGCTACCTTCCGGCAGGTTGCCCGCGTTGAGCTGATCTTCCAGCCAGAGCCACTGGAAAAACGCCGCTTCATACAGCGAGGTGGGAGTATCGGCGTTGTTCTCCAGGAGTTTGGGTTCACCCGTGCCGTCCCACGCCAGATCGAGGCGTGAATAGAGCGACGGCTGATGCGTCTGCCAGGATTGACGAACGAATCCCCAGGTATGTTTTGGGATCCGAAACTTCGCCATCAGCTCATCACTGGCGATCACCTTCTCAACCACCTTAAGACACATCTGGTGAAGTTCAGCGGTGACGTCTTCCAGCTTCTCAACCTGAGCGAGCGTCAGTTTGTAGTAGGCATCCTCACACCAGTACGGCTCGCCGTACATAGTGTGAAAGTTAAAACCGTATTCGGTGGCTTTATCACGCCAGTCCGGGCGCTCGATAATACTGACTCTTTCCATGCGCTTCAGCCGCCCATTGAACGCGAGGTGGTGCCGCTGGCGCTACGCTGCATGGTGTTTTGCTTCGCGACTGACTCACCAAAACCACCGCGGGTCACGGTTGAGGTTGTCGCTGGCTTCGGTGCCATGGCGGTCTTCGGCACGGTCATGGTACGGCCTGGCTGCGCAGCGCCGTAGTTTTTACCTGACGCGTCGGTGTATTTACCGTAGGCCGGGCTTGCCGGGTTTTTCGAATTGAACAGCGGCTGCTGCGCAAAGCCCGCACCGCCGCCCATCATACGACCCATCATGTAACCTGCCATCAGCGGCATCCAGAAGCTGCCGCTGGACTGCTGCGCCTGAGCCTGACTTTCCGGCGCCATACCTGCCTGCGCAGGAGCTTGCTGGCACTGGCCTTCACCAAACTCGGCAACGCAGTCTTCCCGCGTGGCGTATTTCGGTGCAGTACGCTCTGCTTCTTTCAGCGCATTGTTGAATGCGGTAGTACATTCCGCGCTTTTGCCCGGATTCGCCGCGGAACAGTCGTCGGCATTCTGATAAAGAGAAACTGTCTCATCGCTCTTCTCGCAGCCTGCCAGCATAAAGACGGCAGTAACAGCCAGAGCAACCGGAGTCAGATGGCGTGCGCTCCAGCTTTTGCGGAACGATGCGTGATGTATGGATTTTGTCCGTTTCATTTTTGTCTTCCAGGACCCAGTGGTAAATACAGAAATATTGCTCAGGATAGAGGATGACTGGTCGAAATTGAAGCGAGAAGAGCGAAGAATGCGGCTGATTAGGGGGATCTTTACGTTGCCTTACGTTCAGACGGGGCCGAAGCCCCGTCATCAGCATCAGTTACGGAACGGATTTTTACTGTTGCTGTCAGAGGAACGCGCTGAAGCAGGTTGTGCTGCAGGCGCTGTGCTGTTAGCGGTGTAGCCGTCAGCGCTGGCGTCCTGTTGCGGATTTTCCGGCGCAACGCTGTCCGGGGAGGTTGAAATGGGTTTACCCAGCGTATTGTTCAGCGCAACCAGATCCTGCTCGTTCAGCGTACCCAGTGCGGACTTAATGTTCAGCTGGTTGATCAGGTAGTTATAACGGGCATTCGCTAACTGCTGCTTGGCATTATACAGCGTGGTGGTGGCATCCAGTACATCGACGATAGTACGTGTTCCCACTGAATAACCGGCTTCCATCGCGTCCAGAGAACTTTGCGCAGAAACCACCGCCTGTTTGTAAGCGTTGATGCTGCTGATAGAGGCGTTGATGTTATTAAAGGAAGAACGCACGGTTTGCACGACGCTACGGTGCGCGCTTTCCAGCTGTTCGCTCGCGCCAACAAAGTTGTACTGCGCCTGTTTCACCTGCGAGTTAACCATCCCGCCCTGATAAATTGGCAGAGAGAAGCTCAGACCAATTTTGTTCTGGCCCATATTGCTGTCGTCATACTGGGAACCTGTTGCCCCACGGGTTTTGGAGCCACTGTATGAGGTATCCGATACGCTGGTCGATGCGGTCAGATCCAGGGTTGGTAAGTGACCATCCTGCGCCTGACGGATTTGTTCACGTGCCAGATCCTGGCTCAGACGCGCCTGCAACAGCGTCAGGTTGCGGTTTTCCGCTTCTTTCAACAGCGCATTCACGGCCTGCGGCTTGTCGGTTTTAAAACCGCCTACGTTCAGCGAGGCCAGTTCCGGGTAGTAATTACCGGTGACCTGGCGCAGTTCTTCTACCGCGTTGTCCAGGTCGTTACGAGCAGTGACTTCGTTTGCCAGAACGGTATCGTACTGTGAACGGGCGTTCTGCACATCGGTGATAGCAACCAGACCGACGTTGAAGCGCTGAGTGGTCTGATCCAACTGGCGATAAACGGCATCTTTCTGTGCCTGGGTGTAAGAGAGCACGTCAATCGCGTTCAATACTTTAAAGTAGGTCGTCGCCGTATTCAGAATCAGCGTTTGCTGATCGGTTTGCCAAGTTACATCCTGGATACCCGCTGATTTTTCCTGCAGTGACAGAGCGCGCCATTTCGACATATCGAAAAGGGTCTGAGTTAACTGCAGAGAAGCGCCGGTGGTGTTGGAGTTTACGCCGTTCGCATCACGATAGCCGTTGTTGTAGGTATAATCGGCACCTAAACCCAGTTGAGGCAGTAATGGGCTACGTGCTTCGTTAATTTTTTCGAATGCAGCATCGCGATCGGCGGCGGATTTACGCAATTCCGGGTTGCTCAGGCGTGCTTGCTGATAAACTTGCATCAGGTTTTCTGCCTGGCTCAAAGTGCTGAACCCCGACAGGCTCAGGCCGATAAGGATGGGGAGCAATTTCTTCATTTGCATTCCTTGTTGTGAAGCAGTATTTAGCGCTGATCAAATTGGAAAAATAATTGCTGATTCTAGCAGAATCCGCCACCGCAAAAAGTTGGCGTTCTGTGCCATCAGGCGTTAATTTGCACCAATTTACCACAAGGTCGCAGAAACGGCAGTCAAACGCCCTTGAAATTCACATTTTAATCACTATTGGTACAGGACAGCACAATGCGCAAACCAGACAATTCGCCAGTAACCTTCTCGAAAAACGATGTAGAAATTATTGCACGAGAAACGCTATACCGTGGTTTTTTTTCCCTGGACCTTTACCGGTTCCGTCATCGTTTGTTCAATGGTGAAATGAGCCAGGAGATCCGCCGTGAAATTTTTGAGCGCGGTCACGCCGCAGTCTTGCTACCCTTTGACCCTGAGCGCGATGAAGTTGTGCTGATTGAGCAGATTCGCATTGCGGCGTATGACACCAGTGCGACACCGTGGTTGCTGGAGATGGTGGCCGGGATGATTGAAGAAGGGGAAACGGTTGAGGATGTCGCCCGCCGTGAAGCGATGGAAGAGGCTGGGCTTGACGTGGGACGAACAAAACCGGTACTGAGCTACCTGGCAAGCCCTGGGGGAACCAGTGAGCGCTTATCGATTATGGTGGGCGAAGTGGACGCCACGACGGCGAAGGGGATTCATGGTCTGGCAGATGAAAACGAAGATATTCGGGTTCATGTGGTAAGTCGGGAGCAGGCTTACCGGTGGGTAGAAGAGGGGAAAATCGACAACGCAGCGTCTGTCATCGCCTTGCAATGGCTGCAACTGCATTATCAAGAGTTAAAAAAAGAGTGGAAAAAATGAAGCGTTACACACCTGACTTCCCTGAAATGATGCGCCTTTGCGAAACAAACTTTTCGCAATTACGCCGCCTGTTGCCACGCAATGACGCACCCGGCGAAACAGTAAGCTATCAGGTGGCAAACGCACAATATCGGTTAACGATTGTTGAATCGACCCGATACACTACGCTGGTGGAAATCGAGCAGACGGCGCCTGCCATCACCTACTGGAGCCTGCCGTCGCTGACGGTGCGCCTCTACCATGACGCAATGGTGGCTGAAGTGTGTTCAAGCCAGCAGATCTTCCGCTTCAAAGCGCGGTATGATTATCCAAATAAAAAGTTGCATCAACGCGACGAAAAGCATCAAATTAATCAGTTTTTAGCTGACTGGCTAAGATATTGTTTGGCACATGGAGCGATGGCGATTCCGGTTTACTAGCGTCGTGAAACCTAAGGACACCATTTGGAAAGCCTGTTAAATCTTCCTCTGGCTGGTGAGGCCAGGGTCAGGATCTTACAAATTACCGATACTCACCTGTTTGCCGAAAAGCACGAGACGCTGTTAGGCGTGAATACCTGGGAGAGCTACCAGGCCGTGTTGGATGCGATCCGCGCCGAACAGCATGAATACGATCTGATCGTGGCCACGGGAGATTTGGCACAGGATCAAACCGCTGCGGCCTATCAGCATTTTGCTGAGGGTATCGCAAGCTTTCGTGCGCCCTGCGTTTGGCTGCCGGGCAACCATGATTTCCAACCCGCGATGTACAGCGCGTTACAGGATGCGGGGATCTCACCGGCTAAGCGCGTGCTGATTGGCGAGCAGTGGCAAATCCTGTTACTCGACAGTCAGGTGTTTGGCGTGCCGCACGGCGAACTGAGCGATTTTCAGCTTGAGTGGCTGGCGCGTAAGCTTTCCGATGCGCCGGAACGCAATGCCCTGCTGCTTTTGCATCATCATCCGCTGCCCGCAGGATGCAGCTGGCTCGATCAGCACAGCCTGCGTAACGCTGCCGAACTGGACAACGTGCTGGTTAACTATCCGCACGTGAAGTATCTGCTTTGCGGGCATATCCATCAGGAGCTGGATCTTGACTGGAATGGTCGCCGCCTGCTGGCGACGCCGTCGACCTGCGTCCAGTTTAAACCGCACTGCGCTAACTTTACCCTCGATACTATTGGCCCGGGCTGGCGTACGCTGGAACTCTTCGCCGATGGCACGCTGAAAACGCAGGTCTGTCGCTTAGAGGGCGAGCTGTTTCGTCCCGATACCGCTTCAGAAGGCTACTGATGTCTACGCTTCTTTATCTACACGGCTTCAATAGTTCTCCACATTCGGCAAAGGCGTGCCTGCTGAAAAGCTGGCTGGAAGCGCATCATCCGCAGGTGGAGATGGTTGTTCCACAGCTACCGCCGTATCCGGCCGATGCGGCAGAGATGCTCGAATCCATCGTGCTTGAGCATGGCGGCGAGCCGCTGGGCGTCGTCGGCTCCTCATTAGGCGGCTACTACGCCACCTGGCTGTCGCAATGTTTTATGTTGCCTGCGGTGGTGGTAAACCCGGCGGTACGGCCATTTGAGCTGTTGACCGACTACCTTGGTCAGAACGAGAACCCCTACACCGGGCAGCAATATGTGCTAGAGTCTCGCCATATTTACGATCTTAAAGTCATGCAGATCGACCCACTGGAAGCGCCGGACTTGATCTGGTTGCTGCAACAGACGGGGGATGAAGTGCTGGACTACCGCCAGGCGGTGGCGTATTACGCCTCCTGCCGCCAGACTGTTATTGAGGGCGGAAATCACGCATTCACGGGCTTCGAAGATTATTTCAACCCGATTGTCGATTTTCTTGGACTGCACAGTTGCTGACAATCAATTCGAATTGCTAATTAAACCATGACGCAAACTTATAACGCTGATGCCATTGAGGTACTCACTGGGCTTGAGCCGGTTCGCCGCCGCCCGGGAATGTACACGGATACCACCCGCCCTAATCATCTTGGGCAGGAAGTTATTGATAACAGTGTGGATGAAGCACTGGCCGGCCACGCAAAGCGCGTGGAGGTTATTTTGCACGCCGATCAATCGCTGGAAGTCATTGACGACGGGCGCGGCATGCCGGTGGATATTCACCCTGAAGAAGGGGTACCGGCGGTAGAACTGATCCTCTGCCGACTGCACGCGGGCGGTAAGTTCTCTAACAAGAACTATCAGTTTTCCGGCGGTCTGCATGGCGTGGGCATTTCAGTGGTTAACGCCCTGTCGAAGCGTGTGGAAGTAACCGTTCGCCGCGACGCGCTGGTCTATAACATTGCGTTTGAAAACGGCGAGAAAGTACAGGATTTGCAGGTGATCGGCACGTGCGGCAAACGCAATACCGGCACCAGCGTCCACTTCTGGCCGGACGAAACCTTCTTTGACAGTCCGCGTTTTTCCGTATCCCGCTTAACGCACGTGCTGAAAGCGAAAGCGGTATTGTGTCCGGGCGTGGAGATCGTGTTTAAGGACGAGGTCAACAACAGCGAGCAGCGCTGGTGCTACCAGGATGGCCTGAATGACTATCTGGGTGAAGCGGTTAACGGTCTGCCTTTGCTGCCTGAAAAACCGTTTATCGGCGCATTTGCCGGGGATACGGAAGCCGTAGACTGGGCGCTGCTCTGGCTGCCTGAAGGGGGCGAACTGCTCACTGAAAGTTACGTTAACCTGATCCCGACCATGCAGGGCGGTACCCACGTTAACGGTCTGCGCCAGGGGTTGCTCGACGCGATGCGTGAATTTTGCGAATACCGCAATATTCTGCCGCGCGGCGTGAAGCTGTCGGCTGAAGATATCTGGGATCGCTGCGCATATGTGCTCTCGGTGAAGATGCAGGATCCGCAATTCGCCGGGCAGACCAAAGAGCGTCTCTCGTCACGTCAGTGTGCGGCCTTTGTTTCCGGCGTGGTGAAAGACGCCTTTAGCCTGTGGTTGAACCAGAACGTACAGTCCGCAGAGCTGCTGGCGGAGATGGCGATTTCCAGCGCTCAGCGTCGACTGCGTGCGGCGAAGAAAGTCGTGCGTAAAAAGCTGACCAGCGGTCCTGCGCTGCCGGGGAAACTGGCGGATTGTACCGCGCAGGATCTTAATCGCACCGAACTGTTCCTTGTGGAAGGGGACTCGGCGGGCGGTTCAGCCAAGCAGGCGCGCGACCGTGAGTATCAGGCGATCATGCCGCTGAAGGGTAAGATCCTTAATACCTGGGAAGTCTCCTCTGATGAAGTGCTGGCTTCACAGGAAGTCCATGATATTTCGGTGGCGATCGGTATCGATCCTGACAGCGACGATCTCAGCCAGTTGCGTTACGGCAAGATCTGCATTCTTGCGGATGCCGACTCCGATGGTCTGCATATCGCGACGCTGCTTTGCGCCCTGTTCGTGAGACACTTCCGCACGCTGGTGAAGCACGGGCATGTCCACGTTGCGCTGCCGCCGTTATACCGTATCGATCTCGGCAAAGAGGTGTATTACGCCCTGACGGAAGAAGAGAAGGCAGGCGTGCTGGAGCAGCTGAAGCGTAAGAAAGGCAAGCCAAACGTCCAGCGCTTTAAAGGGCTGGGCGAGATGAACCCGATGCAGCTGCGTGAAACCACGCTCGATCCGAATACCCGTCGTCTGGTGCAGCTCACCATTAGCGACGAAGACGATCAGCGGACGAATGCGATGATGGATATGCTGCTGGCGAAAAAACGTTCCGAAGACCGCCGAAACTGGCTACAGGAAAAAGGCGATATGGCGGATATCGAAGCGTAGCTTTCGCGGCGGTTTGCGTTATCTGAAGGTGGGGGGAAGGTGATTCCCCCCATTTTTATTGGGCGATAAGAAAAAACAGGCCGGTTAACGCGGCGCTCATCAGGTTCGACAGCGTACCGGCGAGGATCACTTTTGCGCCCATTTTGGCGATAAAGCTTTTTTGCGTCGGCACTATCCCGCCGAGCACGCCGATCAGCGCCGCAGGGGCTGAGAGATTGGCGAAGCCCGCCAGCGCCATGATCACAATAATTTGTGAATAGGCAGACAGGCTCTCTTTCAGCGGGATAAAGCTGGTGTAGGCGACAAATTCATTGAGTACCAGCTTCTGCCCAAGCAGATTTCCCACCTGCAGGATCTCGGACGACGGTACGCCCAGCACCCAGGCAACGGGGGCGAAGAGATAGCTGAAGATCAGTTGCAGGGTGATGTTTTCCATACCGAACAGGCCGAAAGCCCAGCCAAGCAGCCCGTTGACCATCGCGATCAGCGCAATCAGCGCCAGCAGCATCGCGCCAACGTTAACCGCCAGCTTCAGCCCGGAACTCGCGCCATTAGTGGCAGCTTCGACGATATTTATCGGCTTTTCTTCTCCGGCGGCCATATCGACGGAAACGTCGGCGACGTTTTCCGCTTCGGTTTCCGGGTAGAGGATCTTCGCCATCAGCAGGCCTCCGGGCGCGGACATAAACGACGCTGCCACCAGGTAGCGAATTTCAATCCCCATGCTGGCATAGCCGACCAGCACCGATCCGGCAATCGACGCCACGCCGCCGCACATCAGGGCGAACAGTTCAGAGCGGGTCATCTTTGGCGCATACGGACGCATCAGCACAAACACATCGGTATTACCGGCAAAAATATTGGCCGTTGCCGCCATGGATTCCGCCGGACTGGTTTTCAGCAGCTTGTGAATGCCGGTGCCGACGAGACGGATCACCCACTGCATAATCCCCAGGTAATAGAGTACGGAGAACAGCGCCGACATAAAGATAATAATCGGCAGGACGTGGAAGGCGAACAGGAAACCCATTTTGAAACGGCCCAGATCGCCAAACAGAAAATTGATCCCCTCAGACGAGTAGGCGAGCACACCCGACAGGCTGTTGGAAATCGCCAGCAGGATTTTTTCCCCGGCCGGAACGTATAAAATAAATGCCGCCAGTCCGGCCTGAATGGCAAACGCGCCGCAAACGGTGCGCAGATTAATCGCCCGACGGTTGGCGGAAAAGAGCAGGGCAATCGCCAGCAGCGCCACGATACCTGAACAGAGGATAAGAATTTGCATCATCACTCCTTATCCGCATCAATGATTTTGCGAAACAGATCTTTAAACAGATTGTCGCGCTCAATAAATTGCACGACCCGAATCAGATGGCGACGGTTGTCGAAGCTCCAGTTCAGGTTGTCGTTGATCAGCGGCGCCGGGCGGTACTGGCAGGTGTACCAGCCCGGATCCAGCACGTAGCCGACGGTGGTGATATCCCAGATAACCTTGCGGGAGGCGAAGCCAATCCACGGACAGCGCGGAGCGATCTCCGCGAAATAGCTGCCGATGCGGCTGGTATGGGTAAAATAAAACTGCATTTCCGGCACCGACGTCGCCATGCAGTTCGCCACGCCAAAGCAGGGGATTTGCGTTAGCGCCACGCCGCTGTCAAACAGCACGCGGCTGGCGGCGGGATCCTGCATCAGGTTAAATTCCTGGTTATCTTTCCAGTCGTAGCTGTTGCCGCCGAGCCAGATCACATGAATTTTGTCGATAATATCCGGGGCGATCAGCAGGGCGCTGGCGATATTGGTCGGTGCGCCGATGGCCAATACCTGAAGCGTTTGCGTTGCGGCTCTGGCGCGGGCAATCAAATCAGCGACGGCGGGCGAGCATTCCGCTTCGCCGCTGCCGGTCAGATAGCGCGTCGCGCCTTTAAAAATTTCCGGCAGCGCCTGACGCGTCGGGAGCTTTTCAAAAACCCGGTGGATCTCCTCGACGCTCAGCGTCATTCCCGTTTCCGGATTATCGACGTAGATATGCGAACTTCCTTCGCCAAAAAAATGGTTGGTAAACGGAGCGGCATAAACAGCCTGGAGATCGAGCCTCTCCGGATTCAGGTACGCCCAGGCGATCGCAATCTGATCGTCGATTTCGTTACAGGTATCGCTGTCAATGACGACCGGAACGCGACCTTCGGCCGGGACTGACATCAGCGACATTCGTCTCTCCAGCGTTAACACTGGCCATGGTGTAGTAGACATAACAATTCATCCGGTTAATTAGAAATCATAAGCCAGGCGGTAGATCAAAATATCACCGTATCCGTCGGCGCCGAGTTTGTTATAGAAATAGCGATACATAAATGTGGTGGATATATGATTAGTGATTTTCCAGGTCAGATTCAGACCACCGTTGAGACCTTCGCTGCCGTTGTTATTGGCGGAGTACTCGCTATTACGATCTAATTCAATTTCATTCCAGTTGGATAAGAGTAAATCCTGGTTAAAAAGCTGAAAGGCGTACCCGGCATTCCAGCCGATGGAAAAACCATTGAGACCGTTAATATCATAAGCCGGGCCGAAGTTATTATGCGCAGTAATATATTGTCTGGCAATCCACGGTTTGAACCACCAGCCGTCCCCTTTCAGACTGGTATAGCCTGCGCCAATAAACTGATTCGTCTCTTTAAAATTGGGGCTTTGCGAGTTATAAACTTTCGTAAACAGACTGGCGCCAGTATCCCATAAATAGGTATGAATTTCACCGTTGGCGGTTTGTCCCTGGTTGCCTTCATTGTCGAGGATGTTTTCAAAATCATAGAAGCCGTACATTTCTCCCCAGTCAAATCCCATTCCACCTTCAATGCCAATTAACGCCTGTTCATATTCTAAATCTTTAACTCCGGCGTCCCAGGATTGATAATCGAAATGGATATTTCCCCAGCCATATTTTTGTTCGGCAGACGCTGAGAATGAAATCAATGCGATAATAATCGCTGAAAATACTTTCTTCATTTTTATTTTCCTTAATGATGAGGGAGACTAATTCATTAATGCGTTAAGCCTTTCAATGACGGCGCTGTGTTCCGGCATGTTGGATGCGCCTTCGCGCTCAACGGCCAGCGAAGCAAAGGCGCTGGCGTAGGTCAGCGCGGCGGTGATGTTTTCTCCGCGGGCGAGCTGTGCGGCGAGCGCACCGTTAAAGGCGTCGCCCGCACCGGCTGTATCCACGTTTACCGCCGGGAAGGCCGGGAATGAACGATGCTGTTGACCATCAAACAGCCAGCAGCCTTTACTGCCCAGGGTGATAATGACAATTTGCGGACCAAGGCGATGGATAGCCTCCGCAGCGCCGCGAATGTCCGCTTCGCTGCGGACTGGCGCGCCGATAATCGATTCTGCCTCGGTCAGATTTGGCGTGACGACGGTTGCCCATGCCAGCAGATCCAGCACCTCTTTCCGCCACGGCGCCGGGTTAAAAATGGTGGTCAAACCGCAGCTATGGGCGAAGTTGAGCGCCAGCGCGGTGGCTCCAGGGTTATTTTCCATCTGGGTAAGGAAAACATCACACTGGCCGATCGCTTCATAGCAGGCCAGCACCTCATCGCGACTGATGGTCTGGTTGGCGCCGGGGTTGATGACAATGGCGTTATCCCCCGCGTCTTCCGATACCATCACGACGGCGCTGCCGGTCGGCACGTCCGGCTGACTAAACAGCGTCAGCGCTTCAAGACCCACGCTACCGAGAAATTGCTGTGCTTTCAGGGCAAAATCATCCTCGCCAACTTTGGCGGTAAAATGGGTGTGCGCCCCGGCGTGGCAGGCCGCTACGGCCTGGTTGCTGCCCTTGCCGCCGGGCAGACAGCAGGAGTAAAGCGCGCGAATCGTCTCGCCCGCGCCGGGAAAATGCTGTAAGCGATAAACCAGGTCGGTATTAAAGGAACCGAGAATAAACACCCGACCGTTCTTTTTGGCCGCTGGCGTCGTAAAATTAAAAGCGTTAATTTCCATATTTGTATGCAGATAAAGTTGGTTGTCCTGATACGGGGATGCCTCTTTCTGACTCAGAAGGACGGCCCCACCATAACGAGCACGAATAAGCCCCGTTTGTGCCAGCGCATGGATATCACGGCGTATCGTTCGTTCCGTGACGCATAATATTTTTGCGAGGACGTTAATCTTTATCGTTTTGTTTTTCTTTATTTCAAGAAGAATAAAACGTTGACGCATTTGTTTATAGCGATCGGACATGAGTTACCCCTCGCTAAATAAAAATTTGATTATACTCGTCATACTTCAAGTTGCTGGTGCGTTGGCTTTGTTACTCAGCCCATTCCTGGGCCTCGCCCTTCGGGGTCAGCGCAAGCGCTGTTCAAAACGACTACGCGTTTTGTCCCGCAACTCGAATTATTTAGAATATAAATTGTGTTATCATTTGCAGATAACAAGCGGTGTAATATTTTTAATATATGCAGCCAGGCTAATATTATCGGAACAGATAATTAAAGAGTTGACTGCCGCTTAATACACCAATAATACCGACAACGCCTGACCATACTGGCGGCGCCGGAATGGGTAATTTAATTAATGTAAAAACAAATCCGGTAATTAATCCCGCAATCAGTGCAAGTAATAAATCCATTGAATTCTCCATGCGCTAATCTGTGTGCGGATAATATCGATAAAAGGGATGCAGTGAATGCGGTTTAACTCACATAAAAAATGGACAACCGGACATTGTGTCCGATTGCCGAAAAAAACGGCTTTGCTCAGGCTGTTCGGATTATATTTCTGTTGCCATAAAGAGACTCGCTCAGGAGGCCATATGGTTTTTCCTGTATTGAAGAGGCGTTTCGCCGATGCCCTTTTTGAACGAGGTAATAAACCATGTCACGTCAGAAAATCCCACCTGACGGGCAATCTCCCGGATATTGGCATCGCTGTGCAACAGCATCTCACAGGCTTTGCGTAGCCGAAGCGTATTCAGATAGTTGGGGATGCTTTCGCCCGTTTCAAAATGGAAGCGTCGCGAGACATAACTTTTGGATTTCCCCAGTTCTTCCGCCAGTGCGGCAAGGCTGAATTTTCGGGTGTAGTTTTCATCAAGCCAGAACATCGCCTGAGTAGCAATCCCGCTATCTTCTGCACTTAAATAGACGTTATCTTCGGGTAACAAGCTGAATAAACTTAATAACAGGCAGGAGACCTGTTCAGCGTTGAGCGGCTTCTGCGTGGACATTTTTTCGTAACGGCTGAAGAGAAAATCGACGTGTGGGTGGATATCCGCCGCGTCGACCACCCACGCTTCCCCACCTCTTGCGGACAGGTTGTGCAGCCGTAGCTGATTGAGCGGGAAGTCGCGCAGCGCCTTCAGCACCGCATGCTGGTCAAGATGGAGAATGGTCCGGCGATAGCGATCCTGCGCCTGATCGTCCACCATGATTTTATGTAGGGTAAAAGGGGGGAAAAAGAACATTCGCCCAGGTCGCATGGTGTACTGCTTGTGATCGACAATGACCACGCCAAATCCCTCTTCCACATACAGCACTTCAAGACACTGATGCCAGTGGTGGTAGCGAACCGTGTTAGCAAATAACCGACTGAATGACGCAATGGCGTTATTGAGGGTTATGAGCTCCAGACGTTCTTCGTTTAAAGGGGTATTCATAGTGCAATAAATTTAAATTTTTCCCAATGAATTTCATTTTATAAACCCTCTTTTTAAATTTTATCAATCGCTGTTTTGTTTTAATTCTGGTGGTGTGATTCAGATAACATTTCCGCCAGTGGGCGATTCACTATTCTTTAGCCACTTAGAACGGGACCCATCAGGCGTAATTGGCGCAGACAGTTTGATCACGAACAGCGCGCAGTCACCGGCGCGTACACGCAGTACGTGAGCACTGCTCTGGTTCAAAATAATCGAACGGGCCAGTTTCCTGATTCAGAGGGGCAAGGTATGTGGTCAGCAACTGAAGAAAAATCAAATCCATTGTCATCACGTGAAGAGGTCATCAGCGCCGTCACGTCGATGCTGGGCGCGCTGGATAAACAGTTTCCAGCGGGGAACGCGCAGTTTTCACTGGGGGAAACCTGTGCGCATTACGGCGTGGACATCGCCTGTATGGAAGGGCTGTCCAGAGCGCTTTGGGGACTGTTTCCGCTGCTGGCTGGCGGCGCTGACGTGCCGTTTGCCGATAAATATATTCAGGCGATTAAGCTCGGTACCGATCCACAAAGTCCGCACTACTGGGGGGATACCGGTCCCTACGATCAGCGACTGGTGGAGATGGCCGCCTATGGCCTGGGCCTGGCCTTACTCCAGACGCGTTTAACTGACGCATTCAGTGAAGCGGAACGGGAAAACCTGCACCGCTGGTTGAATCAAATCACGGATGCCCGGATGCCAGACAGCAACTGGAATTACTTTGCGATTATCGTCCAGCTTGGCTTTAAACGTGCCGGGCTACCGTACTCCCAGGCTGCTATCGACCAACGTTTCGCAATGATGGAAGCCTACTATCTGGGTGATGGCTGGTATTCCGATGGCCCTGGACGCCCAAGAGATTACTACATCTCTATGGCTTTCCATTTTTACGGACTGCTGTATGCCACGCTGAGTCCGGACGATTCTGCCCGTGCCGCTACCCTGCGCGAACGTGCCCGCCTGTTTGCCGCTGATTTTATCTATATGTCGGCAGCGGATGGCGCATCCGTACCTTTTGGCCGCAGCCTGACCTACCGTTTTGCTATGGTCGCCTTCTGGAGTGCGGTGGCGTTTGCCGGGCTGAATGTCTTTTCTCAGGGCGTCATTAAAGGGGTGATCCTGCGACATCTGCGCTGGTGGCAGCAGCAGCCGATCTTCGATCGTGACGGCATTCTGACGCTGGGATTTGCCTGTCCAAACCTGGCAATGTGCGAAGACTACAACTCGCCAGGTTCTCCTTACTGGGCGCTGAAAGTTTTCCTGATCCTCGCGCTGCCGGAGGAGCACATCTTCTGGCAGGCTGAGGAAATGCCGTTACCCCAACTCGCAGAAAAACGCGTTATTGCGCATGCTGCACAAATTTTGCAGCGCGGCGACAGCGGCGGGCATGTGACGATGCTCACTTCTGGTCAGCTTGAGCTGAATAACTACGTAAATACCGAAGCCAAATACACCAAATTTGCCTACTCCAGCCGTTTTGGTTTCACCATTGAGCGCGGGCGTTATGGCATCAAACATGCGGCATGTGACTCTATGTTGTTGCTGGCAGAGGGGGATAACTATTTCCGGGGGCGTCGCCAGTGTGATGACGTCAGGGTGGAGGAGAATTTTATCTTCTCCCGCTGGTCTCCCTGGCAGGATGTCACCATCGACAGCTGGCTGGTACCGTTCGGCGAGTGGCATATCCGTCTGCATCGCATCAACAGTGCGCGCACGCTGCAAACGGTGGAAGGCGGCTTCGCGGTGATGAAAGCGGACCATCAGTTACGCGAACGAGGATGTCTTCTGGCTGCGGAAAACGGGACAAGCATTATTGTCGATCTGTCACCTGCGGTGGCCCGCCAGCCGGATAGCGTTGTGACACCCCCCAACAGCAGCATCATGTTTGCGCAATGCGCCTCCATTCCGACTCTGACGACTGAGATTTCGCAGGGCGAAAGCTGGCTGTGTTGTGCGGTTGCCGCTTCCGGGCAGCAGAAAAAATATGCGGCAATCCCGCAACTGCAAATAAATAACAACCAGGTTGTGATTCACGAACCTGAAAACACACGCCTGCTGTCGTTCTTTTTATAGCGAGGATGGTATGAAAAATAGCGTAACGAGTAACAGAACGGAATACTATAAAATCAGCAGTTTTATATTCCTCTATTTCTTTACCTGGTCAGCCAGTATTGGTTTACTGGCTATCTGGTTGGGGCAGAAGGCACAATTAAGCGGTACGGTTATTGGTACGGTGTTTGCCGTTAATGGTGTGTTTTCTGTCATCCTAAAGCCGATTTATGGTTATATTCTCGATAAGATCGGGATGAGCAAATATCTGCTCTATTTTGTTGTGATTATGTCGGCACTGATGGCGCCATTCTTTATTTATGTTTATCAACCACTGTTAATTTCCAACACGATGTTGGGCATTATCGTCGGGGCGATTTATTTGAGCTTCGCCTGGTATGCTGGCGTGGCGGCCTGTGAATCTTATTCCGATCGTTACAGCCGTCTTAACGGTATGGAGTTTGGACAGATTCGCATGTGGGGTTCACTGGGTTGGGCGGTGGCATCGTCATTCTCTGGCCTGCTGTTTAATCTCTCTCCGGCGTATAACTTTATTATGGGGAGCGTGGCGTCAGTGGTGATGCTGATTGTCCTGCTAAGCCTGAAGGTCAACGTGAATTCAGCGAATGCCTCTGAGGTATTGACCAAAGAAAAGATTGCGCCTGCGGATGTGTATGCGCTGCTGCGTAACCGTAAGTTCTGGGCATTTTGCCTGTACGTGGCGGGCGTGGCGTGGATGATGTTTATCGCGGAGCAACAGTTCTCCCGTTATTTTGTCACTTTCTTCTCTGATGTACATGAAGGCAATGCGGTGTTTGGTTATCTGGGAACCGTCCAGTCGGGAATGGAATTTGTCATGTATATGGTGATTCCTTTATTTGTTAACTATGTCGGCGCCAAACGCGGATTATTAATTGTGGGCGTACTGGTCGGCGCGCGCCTGGTGATTTCCGGGCTGTGTGACTCCCATCTGCTGATCTCCGTTCTGAAGCCGCTATACGGTCTGGAAATCTGCCTGCTGCTGGTTTCAGTTTTTAAATATATTGCCGAACATTTTGATAAACGTGTCAATGCGACCATGTATTTGCTGGGATACCAGGCAATGCTGTACGTCGGTAACGTGGTGGTCTCTTCTCCTGCCGGACTTATGTATGACCGAATTGGCTTTGAGAAAACGTATATCATCATGGGGATTATTGCGCTGACCTTTACGCTTATTTCGGCATTCACCTTATCGGCATGCCAGTGTAAACGTCGCAATAATATCCATCTCGACATTGCTGAAAATAACGCTTCAAAATAATCTACGTAATAAGGAACCGAAATATGTTAAATCATATCGTTGAGGAAACGTTGCGCGTATTTCCTGGTAGCCCGGTGAATCCCGTTCAATTCCAGGATGAAATGAACAGCGCACGTGAGCATGTCCTCGAATTGATTGGCCGTCATTTAACGGAATTCGGTGAAAAATTTCCTGCCGAAACCTGTGTCAAAGGCTATTACCCGTTGACGGACAATATCGAGTGGACCACCAGTTTCTGGACGGGGCAATTATGGCTAGCCTGGGAAATGAGCGGTGAAGCAAAATTCCGCGAGATGGCGGAAAAACATGTGCGTTCATTTGGTCTGCGTATTGCCGGACGACACGACACCAATACCCACGATCTGGGATTCCTCTACACGCTCTCCTGCGTCGCGGCCTGGCGGCTAACGGGGAATCGCGATGCTCGCGGATTTTCGCTGATGGCGGCAGAAGCGCTGCTGGAGCGTTTTCATGAGCAGGCGCAGATCATTCAGGCGTGGGGCGATCTTACCGATCCAGAACAGGCCGGACGGATGATCATTGACTGCAACATGAACCTGCCGCTGTTGTACTGGGCGAGCGAGCAGACCGGCGATCCGCGCTTTGCCGACGCGGCGAAAGCGCACGTCGCCCAGGCAGCGAAGTACCTGATCCGCGAAGATGCTTCTACCTTCCACACTTATTATATGGATGTTAAAACCGGCGCGCCGCGTTATGGCAACACGCAGCAGGGATATGCGGATGATTCTTGCTGGTCGCGCGGGCAGGCGTGGGGGATTTATGGTTTCCTGCTGAGCTATATCTACACCGGTAATAAAGAGATGGTGGCGTTGTCGAAAAAGCTAGCCAACTACTTCCTCAACCGTCTGCCGGAAGATGCCGTTTGCCACTGGGATTTGGCGCTGGTCGGCACGGATGCGCTACGCGATTCGTCTTCGGCGGCGATTGCCGTGTGTGGCCTGCTGGAGCTGATTAAGCATCTGCCGGTGACCGATCCGGATCGCGAGCGTTATCAGCAGTGGGCGATGGGAATCATGGCATCGCTGACGAAGCATTACCTGATGGCAAAAGACGAGAAGGGGAATGGCCTGTTAAAGCACTCTGTGTACCATCTTTCGAGCAATAAAGGGGTCGATGAATGCGCAAGCTGGGGAGATTACTTCTATGTTGAAGCGCTCGCCCGTTTCACCCAGTGCTGGAAGTTGTACTGGTAATTTCCTTCTTCCCGTTTGCCTGGGCCGGATATACCCGGCCTGGGTTATCGTCATAACGATAACGTATTGATCTTGCCA
Organism: Citrobacter amalonaticus; assembly: GCF_002918555.1. Lineage (GTDB taxonomy): Bacteria > Pseudomonadota > Gammaproteobacteria > Enterobacterales > Enterobacteriaceae > Citrobacter_C > Citrobacter_C amalonaticus_A. The sequence continues at coordinate 583,576 of NZ_PQMB01000003.1, read as the reverse complement.
GGGAGGTCCATTACGCTCAAATGAAGGCGAAAATGCAGGGACAACATAGCCGTTCCCGTGGACAGACGCCGACATAAATAATAAGGAAACAGGATGAACAACACACATCTGGCAAAGAGCGTCGGGGCATTAAAACCATCGGCCATCCGGGAGTTATTAAAACACAGTAAAATGCCGGGGGTCATTTCGCTTGGCGGAGGGATCCCCAGTCCGGAACTGTTTGATAAAGCAGGGCTGGAAATCGCCACCCGCAATATGATGGAAAATCAGTTTCTGGATGCGTTCCAGTACGGACTGAGCGAAGGTTATCCGCCTCTGCGTGAGGCCATCAGCCTGCTGTGTCGGGAACGGGGCATTCAGGCAACGCCTGACAGCATACTGGTGACCAATGGTTCACAGCAGTCGCTGGATATTCTCTCCAGAACGCTGGTCGATCCGGGTGATAAGGTCGTGGTCGAACGCCCAACCTATCTCGCCGCACTACAGATTCTTCAGCTCTCTCAGGCTGATATTCTTTCCGTCGGTACTGATAAAGACGGGATGATCGTTGACGAACTGGAAGTACTGCTGCAAAACCACAGGATAAAGGTCGTTTATATCGTTCCAACGTTCGGTAATCCAGGGGGCGTTGTATTGAGTGATGTGCGGCGTCAAAAACTGGTGCAGCTGGCGAAACAGCATGATTTTGTCATCATTGAAGACGATCCCTACGGCGAAATCAATTTCACTGAAAAGACGTTTAAAACGCTTTTCCAGTATGCAGAAGAGAGCGGTTGTACAGGGCACGTCCTGTATACCTCCACGTTTTCCAAAATTCTGGCGCCGGGTCTGCGAGTCGGCTGGGTGGTGCTGCCGGAATGGATTAGACAAAAAGCGACTATCGTCAAGCAGGCTACCGATCTGCACACCAGCGCACATTCTCAGGCGATGGCGGCCAGTTACCTGTCGCTGGGGCGCCTGGCGGAGCAAATCCAGTTAATCCGTCGCGCTTATCGTGAGAAGTGTCATTTACTCGCTGAGCTGATTCGCAGTGAGCTGGGGGAGCATATCTCTTTCCATATGCCTCAGGGGGGGATGTTTTTGTGGGGAACCTTCCGCTACGATTTTGATGCTACGGCGTGGCACGCACGCACGCTGGAGGAAAAAGTTGTCTATGTTCCGGGAGAGTTTTTCTACAGCGATAACCCGGATAAGCGTACGCTGCGGCTCTCGTTTGCCACACCAACGGCGAGTGAGCTTGAAGACGCTGTCCGGAGACTGAAAAAAGCGCTGCCGCGCTGATAAGAATATCGCCGGGCCTGCCTGACGGGAGACCCGGCGATACGTAGCCAGTCTTAAATACCTGATTCCAGAATACGAATATTCATTTCCAGCACGTCGCCTTTTACGGCTTCGCCATAAGCTTTCATATGCGGGGTTTGCAAGTGTGCTTCAAGATGCGCGATGCTTTCCCACTGCTCAATCATCACGATTGAGTCTGGTGCGGTTGTCTGGAAGCTGACGCCAGCGGCGTGATCCACCATTGGCGCATAGCCGTGACAACCCTCTTCTTTCAGTACTGTCGGAACGATTTTGGCAAACTGATCCAGTACCGCCTGGCGGTGATGTTGACCTGGACGCGTACGAATTTCAGCAATAACTGTAAGCATGGTTAACTCCTTCAAATTCCAGGCTACCAGTTAACCAAAAATTTCGTTCAGATGCTTGCGATATTCTGCGGTATAGCGTGGAACATCCGGCATTTTAATCACATCGTTGGCGATAAAGGTAGGAAGCGCCTCCATACCAAGGAACTGATTCGCTTTGTGGAAGGGCAGATACACGCCGTCAACCCCAACGCCGTGGAAGAACTGGTCTTTATCGGTGAACGCTTCCATTGGCGCGTTCCAGGTCAGGGAGAGCATATATTTTTTCCCCTGTACCAGACCGCCGGAACCATACTTTTTAGAGGCGTCGGAACGGGTACGACCATCGCTGGCATACAGCGTGCCGTGACCTTCGGTGAAGACGTCATCTATATATTTCTTCACGGTCCACGGCGCACCCATCCACCAGCCCGGCATCTGCCAGATAACCACGTCAGCCCAGACAAAGTTTTGTACTTCTTCTTTGATATTGTAATCGCCGTCAGTGCGGACGATTCGGACATCATGCCCGAGGTCGCGCAGCGTGCCGTCCGCGACTTCGGTCAGGGTGTCGTTAAGTTGACCGTTGGAGTGGGCGAATTTTTTCGCACCGTTGATAATCAGAATATTGCTCATTATTTATCCTCAATGAAACTTGTTTGAGGACCATGTTACGTCAATGCGCGGTGCGGTGAAATTAGCAAAATGTGCAAAGTCTTTTGCTTCTTAAGCAATAATCAGGGGCTACCACTTCACGGTGACTTCAAAACCTCCCTCCGCGGCATTTGCAAAAGAGACGCTCATCCCGTGCAGCGACGCAATACGGCGGACAATGGATAATCCCAGACCGCTGCCGGTAACGCTTTGACCCGGCGGGCGATAAAAACGCTCGCCGATGTGCGTGAATAGCTCTGGTGCAATGCCGGGACCGTTATCCCGGACGGTGAAACTGCGGGCGTGTAAAGTGACTTCAACAATGCTCCCCTGCGGACTATAGCGGATTGCGTTATCCAGTAGATTACGCACCAGCAGACTGAGCAACAGCGGCTGAGCCGTGCGCCTGATACCGTGGGCATTGACCTGCAAACGCACGTCAATATGCGCCAGCCGCGCAGGATGATAGATATCCATCACCGCGGACTGCAGCACCTCTTCCAGCGAGAGTTCGGCGACATCCTGCAGATTATTCAGCGAGTCGAGCCGGGAGAGCGTCAGCAGCTGATCAACAAGGCGCGTGGCCCGGTCGATACCCGTATGCATCTGCTGGAGCGCTTTTTGTCGTGCCTGCGGGTCATCGTCAGAAAGTTGCGCCACTTCAGTCTGCACTTTTAGTGCCGCAAGCGGGCTGCGCAGCTCGTGGGCGGCATCTGAGGTGAATCGTCGTTCTCGTACCATCGTGGAGTGGATGCGGGAAAACAGTTGATTGAGCGATTCCACTAATGGCCGAACTTCGTTTGGGACACCTTTTGTACTGAGCGGTTCTTCAGATTCCGGATCGCGGAAGTGTAAAGCCTGCGCCAGCTTTTTCAGCGGCTTAAGCTCCAGACTCAACAGGACGAACAGAATTAACAGCATCACCGGCAGGGCGACCAGCCAGGGAACGAGCTGAGCCGTTACTATCGCCAGCGCCATATCTTCGCGGTATTCCCACTCCTGACCGACGACGATACGGTACTTTCCATCCGCTGAGGTGAGCCAGATAAACCGCCACAGATCGTTATCGCCGTTCAGGTATCCGTCGTCAAAACCTTCCCGGCGATAGCTGTAGGGAATATCCTGACCGTTGTCGCCGTCATGCAGCACCATCTTCCCATCGAGGGTATAAACGGCAAAGACCAGGACGTCGTCATCAATATGACCATGTTTGAACTTTTTCGGCGTGTGTGCCATGCGTTCGGAGGCTTTCAGCTCGTCGAGATCAAGAGTGATAAGCCGTTTGGCGAAAAGCATGAGCTGCGTGTCAAACAACTCATCCACGTTATCGGTGGTTTGCTTCCAGGCGACAAAACTGGAAATCAGCCAGGTCACCAGAACCAAAATAGTGAAGATAAGCGTAAGCCTGAGACGCAGGCTAAGGCGCGATGCGAACGTCATGCATCACCCAGCGTGTAGCCAATACCGTGGACGGTGCGGATGAATTCACTGCCGAGCTTACGGCGCAGATGATGGACATGCACTTCTACGGCGTTACTGGAAACGTCATCGTCCCAGTTATACAGTTTTTCCTCGATTAATTTGCGTGGCAGAACGCGACCTTTGTTGCGCATTAACAGTTCCAGCAGGGCGAACTCTTTCGGTTTGAGCGCCAGGGATTCGCCCGCGAGTGTGGCGACCAGACTGCCGGGGTCGAGCGTTACCTGTCCATGCCGCAGTGCGTTGCTGACCTGACCGCTGGCACGACGTATCAGCGCCTCCAGTCGGGCAGCAACTTCAATCAGGGCAAAGGGTTTGCAAAGATAATCGTCAGCGCCGAGACGCAAGCCTTCAACGCGTTCCGCCAGCGCGTCGCGTGCGGTGAGGATCAGCACCGGTTCACGTTTTCCCTGCTCGCGCCATTCGCGCAGAATATCCTTGCCATCCATGCCGGGGAGTGTCAAATCGAGGATCGCCGCATCGTAGGGGGCGCTATAGAGCGCCTCTTTCCCCTGGCGACCTTCAGTAAACCAGTCGACGCTGAACCCCATTTTACTCAGACCTGTTTTAATGCCGTCGCCGATCAGCACATCATCTTCTACCAGTAAAATTCGCATTTTCTCTCCCTGCGCTCAGCTTTGCTGAGAGCAAGTAAACCCTGTTACCGCTGGCGCTGTACAGTAAAAACATTTCTTTTTTTACCTTAAGAAGTTGTTAAGGATTACCTTATTAAATGATGAGAAATCGACATCAAAGGGAGAGATTATCATGAAGAAATTGGCTGCTATGATTGCCGTAATGGCATTGTGCTCTGCACCGGTTCTGGCAACTCAGCAAGGTGGATTTTCTGGCCCCACGGCGACGCAAAATAAAAGCGGTGGCTTTGTTGGCCCGAACGGGAGCAGCACGACGGTTGCGAGCGCGAAGTCGCTGCGCGACGATACCTGGGTAACGCTGCGTGGGAATATCGTTGAGCGTATCTCCGACGACCTGTATCTGTTCAAAGACGCGACTGGCACGATCAATGTCGATATCGACCATAAGCACTGGAACGGCCTGACCGCCACCCCGCAGGATACCGTTGAAATCCAGGGGGAAGTGGATAAAGACTGGAATTCCGTTGAAATTGACGTGAAGCAAATCAATAAAGTGAGTAAATAATCCCCATCAGGGCTGCGTTCGCAGCCCTTTTCTTTGTGACTCGACGCGCCAGATAAGGTAGTATCTGCGGCAATATTGCCCCTTCGATGGCTGGCGAATACGTTGAGGAATCACAGTTAATGAGCGATATGGCAGAGCGCCTTGCGCTACATGAATTTACGGAAAATGCCTACTTAAACTACTCCATGTACGTCATCATGGACAGGGCATTGCCGTTTATTGGCGACGGTCTGAAGCCCGTTCAGCGTCGTATTGTTTATGCGATGTCTGAGCTGGGGCTGAATGCCAGCGCCAAGTTTAAAAAGTCTGCACGTACCGTCGGTGACGTGCTGGGTAAATACCATCCCCACGGCGACAGCGCCTGTTATGAAGCGATGGTGCTGATGGCGCAGCCATTCTCATACCGTTATCCACTGGTTGACGGGCAGGGGAACTGGGGGGCGCCGGACGATCCGAAATCTTTCGCAGCGATGCGTTATACCGAATCGCGTTTGTCTAAGTATGCTGAAGTCCTGCTCGGTGAGCTGGGCCAGGGTACCGCAGACTGGGTGCCCAACTTTGACGGCACGATGCAGGAGCCGAAAATGCTGCCTGCGCGTCTGCCCAATATTCTGCTGAACGGCACCACCGGGATTGCGGTCGGTATGGCAACGGACATTCCGCCGCACAACCTGCGTGAAGTGGCGAAAGCCGCGATTGCGCTGATTGACCAGCCGAAAACCACGCTGGATGAGGTGCTGGATATCGTGCAGGGGCCGGACTACCCGACCGAAGCCGAAATCATCACCTCGCGCGCGGAAATCCGCAAAATCTATCAGAACGGTCGCGGCTCCGTGCGGATGCGTGCGGTCTGGAACAAAGAGGACGGCGCCGTGGTGATCACCGCGCTGCCGCATCAGGTTTCCGGCGCTAAAGTGCTGGAGCAGATTGCCGCGCAGATGCGCAATAAAAAGCTGCCGATGGTCGATGACCTGCGCGATGAGTCTGACCACGAAAACCCGACTCGTCTGGTGATTGTGCCGCGTTCGAATCGCGTGGACATGGAGCAGGTGATGAACCACCTGTTTGCAACCACCGATCTGGAAAAAAGCTACCGCATCAACCTGAACATGATTGGTCTGGACGGGCGTCCGGCGGTGAAAAACCTGCTGGAAATCCTGACCGAATGGCTGGTGTTCCGCCGTGATACGGTGCGCCGCCGCCTGAACTATCGTCTGGAAAAAGTCCTTAAGCGCCTGCATATCCTGGAAGGTTTGCTGGTGGCGTTTCTGAACATCGACGAAGTGATTGAGATCATCCGCGCCGAGGACGAACCCAAGCCCGCGCTGATGTCGCGATTCGGTATTACCGAAACCCAGGCCGAAGCGATCCTTGAGCTGAAACTGCGTCATCTTGCCAAACTGGAAGAGATGAAGATTCGCGGCGAACAGGATGAGCTGGAGAAAGAGCGCGAGCGGTTGCAGGGGATTCTCGCTTCCGAGCGCAAAATGAACACCCTGCTGAAGAAAGAGCTGCAGGCGGATTCCGATGCCTTTGGCGACGACCGCCGTTCTCCGCTGCACGAGCGTGAAGAAGCGAAGGCGATGAGCGAGCACGACATGCTGCCGTCCGAGCCGGTCACGATTGTGCTGTCGCAGATGGGCTGGGTACGTAGCGCCAAAGGCCATGATATTGATGCCCAGGGTCTGAACTATAAAGCGGGGGATAGCTTTAAAGCCGCCGTGAAAGGTAAGAGTAATCAGCCGGTGGTGTTTATCGACACAACCGGACGCAGCTATGCCATCGATCCGATCACGCTGCCGTCGGCGCGTGGTCAGGGCGAGCCGCTGACCGGCAAGCTGACGCTGCCCCCGGGCGCGACGGTGGAACATATGCTGATGGAAGGCGATGAGCAGAAGCTGCTGATGGCTTCTGATGCAGGCTACGGCTTCGTCTGTACCTTCAACGATCTGGTGGCGCGTAACCGAGCGGGTAAAACGCTGATAACGCTGCCGGAAAATGCGCATGTCATGCCGCCGGTAGTGATTGAAGATGATTCAGACATGCTGCTGGCGATTACCCAGGCCGGTCGTATGCTGATGTTCCCGGTAAGCGATCTGCCGCAGCTGTCGAAAGGTAAAGGGAATAAGATCATCAATATCCCGTCAGCGGAAGCGGCGCGGGGTGACGATACGCTGGCGCTGCTGTATGTTCTGCCGCCGCAAAGCACGCTGACCATTCATGTCGGTAAGCGCAAAATTAAGCTGCGTCCTGAAGAGCTACAGAAGGTGAGCGGTGAGCGTGGTCGTCGCGGTACGCTGATGCGCGGTTTACAGCGTATCGATCGTATTGAGATTGATTCTCCACGACGAGCAAATCACGGTGACAGCGAAGAATAATTCGCGTTTTCACTCTCCCTCCCGCCCGGGAGGGAGCAAAGCGTTAAAAAATCCCGTAAAACCGTTGTCTATTCGTGCGTTGCGATTAACAATACGTTTTTCCAGAGAACCCTACTAACAATGTCTTAACCTGATGTCAGGTGACGTAGAAAACCAGGTTCTCAGGCTTTCAGAGGTTGTTATGCTATATATTTTTCGTCTTATTATTACGGTTATCTACTGCATTCTGGTGTGCATTTTCGGTTCGATTTACTGCCTGTTCAGCCCGCGGAACCCAAAACACGTCTCCACCTTTGGCCGTATGTTCGGTCGCCTGGCGCCGCTGTATGGTCTGAAAGTGGAATGCCGTAAACCTGCTGATGCTGAAAGTTACGGTAATGCTATCTATATCGCTAACCATCAAAATAATTACGATATGGTGACAGCGGCAAATATCGTCCAGCCGCCAACGGTGACGGTCGGCAAGAAAAGCCTGTTGTGGATCCCCTTCTTTGGTCAGCTGTACTGGCTGACGGGCAACCTGCTGATTGACCGAAACAACCGTGCCAAAGCCCACGGCACTATCGCTGAAGTGGTTAATCACTTCAAAAAACGTCGCATCTCGATCTGGATGTTCCCGGAAGGGACACGCAGCCGTGGTCGCGGTTTGCTGCCGTTTAAGACCGGGGCGTTCCACGCCGCGATTGCCGCCGGTGTGCCGATTATTCCGGTGTGTGTTTCCAATACCTCGAATAAAATTAACCTCAACCGCCTGAAAAACGGGTTGGTCATCGTCGAGATGCTGCCGCCGGTTGATATCAGCTCGTACGGGAAAGACCAGGTCCGTGAGCTGGCAGCCTATTGCCGCTCGCTGATGGAACAAAAAATTGCTGAGCTAGATAAAGAAGTTGCTGAGCGGGAAGCCGCCGGGAAAATTTGATTCAATTATATACTCTAAATAATTCAAGTTGCAGGCAAGCCAACGCACATGCAGCGTGCAGTATGACGAGTTTTTACATGGAGCTTATATGTCATTCAGTCGGCGACAGTTCATTCAGGCATCGGGAATTGCACTGTGTGCAGGTGCCGTTCCGCTGAGGGCGAATGCTGCCGGTCAGCAACAGCCGCTGCCCGTTCCGCCGCTGCTGGAATCCCGCCGTGGTCAGCCGCTTTTTATGACGCTTCAGCGTGCGCACTGGTCCTTCACGCAGGGTACCCGCGCCCCCGTCTGGGGTATTAACGGGCGTTATCTCGGACCAACCATTCGTGTCTGGAAAGGGGATGACGTTAAGCTTATCTACAGCAACCGGCTGGCGGAAAATGTCTCTATGACCATCGCCGGGCTTCAGGTGCCGGGGCCGCTCATGGGCGGGCCAGCGAGGATGATGTCGCCAAACGCAGACTGGGCGCCGGTGCTGCCGATTCGTCAGAGCGCCGCCACGCTGTGGTATCACGCCAATACGCCAAACCGCACCGCCCAGCAGGTCTACAACGGGCTGGCCGGAATGTGGCTGGTGGAAGATGAGGTCAGCAAGGCGCTGCCGATCCCCAATCATTATGGCGTGGATGATTTCCCGATCATTATTCAGGATAAGCGGCTGGATAACTTTGGTACGCCGGAGTACAGCGAGCCGGGAAGCGGTGGCTTTGTCGGCGATACGCTGCTGGTGAACGGTGCGCAAAGCCCTTATGTGGAAGTCTCCCGCGGTTGGGTGCGACTGCGTTTGCTGAATGCCTCTAACTCGCGCCGTTATCTGTTACAGATGAGCGATGGTCGCGCGCTGCATGTGATCTCCGGCGATCAGGGCTTTTTACCCGCGCCGGTATCCCTGAAGCAGCTGTCGCTGGCACCCGGTGAGCGTCGTGAAATCCTGGTGGATATGACCAACGGCGATGAAGTCTCGATTACTTGCGGTGAGGCGGCAAGCATCGTCGACAGGATCCGCGGTTTCTTCGAGCCTTCCAGCATCCTGGTCTCTACGCTGGTATTAACCCTGCGCCCGACTGGCCTGTTGCCGCTGGTCACCGATAGTCTGCCGATGCGTCTGTTGCCTGCGGACATCCTGAGCGGTGCGCCTGTTCGCAGCCGTGATATCAGCCTCGGCGACGATCCGGGTATCAATGGCCAGCTATGGGACGTAAATCGCATTGATATCACCGCGCAGCAGGGATCGTGGGAGCGCTGGATGGTGCGTGCCGATATGCCGCAAGCATTCCATATTGAAGGTGTCTCTTTCCTCGTGCGTAACGTGAATGGCGCGATGCCGTTCCCGGAAGACCGGGGCTGGAAAGACACCGTCTGGGTGGATGGTCAGGTGGAATTACTGGTGTATTACGGGCAGCCTTCCTGGGCACACTTCCCGTTCTACTTCAACAGCCAGACGCTGGAAATGGCGGATCGGGGATCGATAGGGCAGCTGCTGGTGAATCCGACGCCGTAAAGCGCGAATGCAGTCCAAAAGCCTGGTGAGTGAAAAACAAAACCCCGACCTTTCGGTTCGGGGTTTTGAGTTCTGTACGTCGTCAGGCTGGCAGCCCGGAAGTACAGCTATGGCGCGCTGGCCTCAACGCTAATGGGGTTACTGACTTCAGCCGGGATTTCAGCTTTTGTTCAGGTGGGGAGTTAAATTTCTACGTTGAGACTATGGCTGCCAGAAGGGTTTAGGTAGCCGTTTTTCTCCGGAGAAACGTACTTAAGGCGCGGCAGAAACCACCTGCTGCGCCTTTAAGCGTCAATTGAAGAGGAAACGGCGGACGCCTGAATTAACCTTTCGATTTCTGTCGAATTCAGGCTTATAATCCCCGGCCTTTGTTTATTTTTTTGCCAATTTTTTGGAAGCAATATGAGTGCTATCTCCCTGATCCAACCGGATCGCGACCTTTTCTCCTGGCCGCAGTACTGGGCCGCCTGCTTTGGGCCGGCACCTTTTTTGCCGATGTCACGTGAAGAGATGGATCAACTTGGCTGGGATAGCTGCGACATCATACTGGTAACCGGCGACGCCTACGTCGACCACCCGAGTTTCGGCATGGCGATTTGCGGCCGTATGCTGGAAGCGCAGGGTTTCCGCGTGGGGATCATCGCCCAGCCGGACTGGAACAGCAAAGACGACTTTATGCGTCTGGGCAAGCCGAACCTGTTTTTCGGGGTGACGGCGGGTAACATGGACTCGATGATCAATCGCTATACCGCCGATCGTCGACTGCGTCATGATGATGCCTACACGCCGGATAACGTGGCGGGTAAGCGTCCGGATCGCGCCACGCTGGTCTACACCCAACGCTGTAAAGAGGCATGGAAAGATGTGCCGGTGATCCTCGGCGGTATTGAGGCCAGCCTGCGCCGTACCGCGCATTATGATTACTGGTCTGATACCGTTCGCCGCTCTGTGCTGGTCGATTCCAAAGCCGACATGCTGATGTTCGGCAACGGTGAGCGTCCGCTGGTGGAAGTTGCGCACCGTCTGGCGATGGGCGAAAACATTGACCAGATCCGCGACGTGCGTAACACCGCGATTATGGTTAAAGACGCGCTGCCAGGCTGGAGTGGTGTAGATTCAACCCGTCTCGATACGCCGGGTAAAATTGATCCGATCCCGCATCCGTATGGGGAAGATCTGCCGTGCGCGGATAACAAACCGGTTGCCCCGAAAAAACAGGAAGCCAAAGCTGTCACCGTACAGCCGCCGCGCCCGAAGCCGTGGGAGAAAACCTACGTCCTGCTGCCGTCCTTTGAGAAAGTGAAGGGCGACAAAGTGCTGTATGCGCACGCCTCACGTATTTTGCATCACGAAACGAACCCAGGTTGCGCACGTGCGCTGATGCAAAAGCATGGCGACCGCTACATCTGGATCAACCCGCCCGCCATTCCGCTCTCCACCGAAGAGATGGACAGCGTTTTTGCGCTGCCGTATAAACGCGTGCCGCATCCGGCGTATGGCTCCAGCCGCATTCCAGCGTATGAGATGATCCGTTTCTCGATTAACATCATGCGCGGCTGCTTTGGCGGCTGCTCGTTTTGTTCGATCACTGAACACGAAGGGCGCATCATCCAGAGCCGCTCAGAAGATTCGATCATCAATGAAATTGAGGCGATCCGCGATACCGTTCCGGGCTTTACCGGCGTGATTTCCGATCTGGGTGGACCCACGGCCAACATGTATATGCTGCGCTGTAAGTCGCCGCGTGCGGAGCAAACCTGCCGCCGTCTGTCGTGCGTCTATCCGGATATTTGTCCGCACATGGACACTAACCATGAGCCGACGATCAACCTCTATCGCCGCGCCCGCTCTCTGGACGGCATCAAGAAGATCCTGATTGCCTCCGGCGTTCGTTACGACATCGCCGTTGAAGATCCGCGTTACATTAAAGAGCTGGCAAGTCATCACGTCGGCGGCTATCTGAAAATTGCGCCGGAGCACACCGAAGAAGGACCGCTGTCGAAGATGATGAAGCCGGGCATGGGCAGCTATGACCGCTTTAAAGAGCTGTTCGACCTTTATTCTAAACAGGCCGGGAAAGAGCAGTATCTGATCCCGTACTTTATCTCTGCGCACCCGGGGACGCGGGACGAGGATATGGTGAATCTGGCGCTGTGGCTGAAGCGTCATCGTTTCCGCCTCGATCAGGTTCAGAACTTTTATCCGTCACCGTTGGCCAACTCCACGACCATGTATTACACCGGGAAAAACCCGCTGGGTAAAATTGGCTACAAGAGTGAAGACGTGGTGGTGCCGAAGGGCGATAAGCAGCGCCGTCTGCATAAAGCGCTACTGCGTTATCACGATCCGGCAAACTGGCCATTAATTCGTCTGGCCCTGGAAGAGATGGGTAAAAAGCATCTGATTGGCGGTCGTCGCGAGTGTCTGGTGCCAGCCCCTACGCTGGAAGAGATGCGTGAAGCGCGCCGTCAGAACCGAAACACCCGTCCGGCGCTGACCAAACACACGCCGGTGGCGCACCAGCGCCAGACTCCTGCCGCGAAAAAAAGGCGCGGTAAAGTCGCCGGACGTTAACCCCTCAGCCCGGTGACGTTATGTTCACCGGGCCTGTTCCTGCATCGACAATGGCTGAATTATTCCTGGAGATCGCCAACCCGGAGTATCATCCATCTCAGGAAAACGTACTCAATCTAAAGTGAGAGCAAGGATGGCAAAGCGGACAGGGGCAGCGGTGGTGCTGATTGCATTATTACAAAGCGGCTGTGTGGCATACCATCAGACTCAGCCTGCCGTGGAAGGACGACTGACCGATAACGGCGGAAAACCGGTTCAGGGCGCAGAAATAACCTTAGAAAGTAATGCGCCTTCCGTCAGTACCGTATCCGATCGCGACGGTTTCTTTTCCTTCCCCAATAAGTATGAATGGACCTTCTTTCTGCCGATTGGCCCCATGGACTGGATCTATCGCTCCACGCTGCGCATTTCCGCCGAAGGGAAAACGTATGAGGCTCGACTGGGCGGTCGTTTTGGCGGGGTGTATGCGGCTGATGGCGAGGCTTACCGCGTGATATGTACTTTGCCGGACGCGTCGCATTCGGCGCCTGACGCGGGCATTTGTCACCCGTCTGCATTGGAAAAATAAGCCCGGAGACCAGGCTCCGGGATTTAAACGGGGATTTAACCGCCGAACTGATCCGGGTCAGGCCCGAGGCGTTTGCTTTGATTAAGTTTAGCAATCTCGCCCAGCTCATCTTTGTCGAGGCGGAAATCCCAGACGTTGAAGTTTTCGGCGATACGTGAAGGGGTGACAGATTTCGGGATCACCACCAGCCCGTTATCCAGATGCCAGCGAATGACAATCTGCGCCGGAGATTTGCCGTATTTATCGGCCAGATCGCGGATGATTTTTTGATCGAAAACACCTTCGCCGCCCTGCGCCAGCGGGCTCCAGGATTCTGTCTGGATTTTGTGCGTTGCGTTCCAGGCATGGAGCTGGCGTTGTTGCATCAACGGGTGAAGTTCTATCTGGTTTATGACCGGGGTGACGCCGGTTTCATCAATCAGCCGCTGGAGATGGTTTATCTGGAAATTACACACGCCGATACTCTTGATAAGCCCCTCTTTTTGCAGCTCTATCATGCTCTTCCAGGCCTCGACATAGTGGTCGATTGCCGGAACCGGCCAATGCATCAGGTACAGATCAAGGTAATCGAGCTGGAGTTTTTCCAGACTCTCCTGCAATGCTTCACGAGGCCGCTTCTGGTCATCGTTCCACAGTTTGGTGGTAATAAACAGCTCTTCCCGGGCGACGCCCGCGCTTTTCAGCGCTTTGCCGACCCCTTCCTCATTCTTGTAGGCGGTAGCGGTATCAATGGAGCGATAGCCCACTTCCAGCGCTTTATGAATGGCGGTTATCGCTTCCTCGTTGCTTGCCTTCCAGACACCTAAGCCCAGTTGCGGCATGATATTGCCATCCTGTAGCTTGATAACGGTTGGATTCGTCATGCGTTCCTCCTTTATATGAACTCACCGGAGCAGGCTCCGGTGAGATTGTGTGACTTAAGCCTGGACGAAATATACAAAAACGAAAGTCAGAGGCGAAAAAAGCTTAGCGTGCCGCTTCGTAAATGCGACGGCTGACGTCCAGCGTAATGTCGTGATGTTCGCCCAGTCTGGTACCGCCGTGCGCTTCCAGCTTCGCCAGTAGCGCCGGAATAGAGCTGCCGTCCAGACCGTAATCCGACAGGCGAGTCGGCACGCCCATTTGCTCAAAGAAGCTGCGGGTTGCGGCGATGGCGGCATCAATGCGGGCATCCTCTGAACCTTCGGTGATATTCCAGACGCGTTCAGCATATTGCAGCAGTTTGGCGCGCTTGGTATCACGTTTTTCGTTCCACAGGGCAGGTAATACAATCGCCAGCGTCTGGGCGTGGTCGAGTCCGTGCATCGCCGTCAGTTCGTGGCCCAGCATATGGGTTGCCCAGTCCTGCGGAACGCCCGCGCCAATCAAACCGTTCAGCGCCTGCGTCGCCGCCCACATCACGTTAGCGCGCACATCGTAGTTCTCCGGCTCTTTCAGCGCTTTCGGACCTTCTTCAACCAGCGTCAGCAGAATACCTTCCGCGAAGCGATCCTGAATTTTGCCATCGACAGGGTAAGTGACGTACTGCTCAACGGTGTGAACAAACGCATCCACCACGCCGTTGGCAACCTGACGTGGCGGCAGGGTGTAGGTGTAAACCGGATCCAGTACCGCGAAGACCGGTTGCACAAACGGGGTCATAAACGCCAGCTTATCACCGGTCGTTTTACGTGAGATAACCGCGCCAGAGTTAGATTCTGAACCGGTTGCTGGCAGCGTCAGCACGGAACCCATTGGGACCGCGCTTTGCACATCACCGCCTCGGGTTTCCAGAATACGCCACGGATCCACGCCCTCTGCGTAATGCGCCGCGGCAGCAATAAATTTGGTGCCATCCAGTACGGAACCGCCGCCAACGGCCAGCAGGAAAGTCACCTTCTGATCGCGCACGATTTTCACCGCGTTCATCAGCGTTTCATAAGCGGGGTTGGGTTCAATACCTCCAAACTCCAGCACGTCCAGCCCTTTCAGGGCATCCAGAACCTGATCGAGAACGCCGGTTTTTTTCACGCTGCCGCCGCCGTATGTGACCAGAACGCGGGCGTCCTGAGGGATCTGCTCGCGCAGTTCGGTGATGGCACCTTTACCAAACAGAATGCGGGTTGGGGTATGCAGATTAAAATTGTTCATCGCTCGTTCCCTTATGTGGGTAAAAAAGAGGGCAGGCGTCGCTCTGCCTGATGGTGAACATTGTGGTCGCCGACCGCTTTTCTCTCAATGCTCATTTCTGCCAATGTCTTGCCCATTTCTCCAGAGTGCTGGAGAAAATGAATAATTTTTCGCACAATCAAAACGTCGTCAACCGAAGAGAAACCGATGCGCTATGAATCGTGAAGAGATCTGCCTGCTGCTGACAGAAAAAGTTAAACAGCTGAAAAACAATGAGAACAGGCTAAATGCGCTGCTGCCCGACGTGCGTTTGCTGTATGGCGCAGAACCCGCCCCGCGCACGCCGGTGATGTATCAGCCCGGCATTATATTTCTCTTTTCCGGCCATAAAATTGGCTACATCAACGAGCGTGTGTTTCGTTATGACGCCAATGAGTATCTGCTGCTGACCGTTCCTCTACCCTTTGAATGTGAAACCTATGCGACGCCGGAGGTGCCGCTCGCGGGTATTCGCATTAATGTCGATATTCTGCAACTGCAGGAGCTGCTGATGGATATCGGTGAAGACGATCTCTTTCAGCCTTCAGTGGCGGCGAGTGGAATTAACTCCGCGACGCTCTCGGAGGAGATCCTCTGTGCGGCTGAACGCCTGCTGGATGTAATGGAGCGACCGCTGGATGCCCGTATTCTTGGTAAACAGATTATCCGCGAGATCCTCTACCATGTCCTGACCGGGCCGCGCGGCGGCGCGTTGCTGGCGCTGGTGAGCCGCCAGACCCATTTCAGCCTGATTAGCCGGGTGCTTAAGCGGATTGAAACCAAATACACCGAAAATCTCAATGTTGAACAACTGGCTGCGGAAGCTAACATGAGCGTGTCGGCGTTCCATCATAATTTTAAGTCAGTCACCAGTACCTCGCCATTGCAGTACCTGAAAACCTATCGGCTGCATAAGGCGCGGATGATGATAGTGCACGATGGCATGAAAGCCAGCGCAGCCGCGATGCGGGTAGGCTATGAGAGTGCATCGCAGTTTAGTCGTGAATTCAAACGTTACTTTGGCGTAACGCCGGGTGAGGATGCGGCAAGAATTCGGACAATCCAGGGAAGTTAATGAGGGTTAACGCAGGCCGGATAAGCGCAGGGCCATCCGGCAATCAACGTCTCAGGCGCTGCAATACTTCTTCTTGATCACGACAAACAGAGTTCCGAGCAAACCGGCGGCCAGCAGGACAATCGGCAGGATCATCAGGATGGTCATCACCTGATCTTCATGGCGCTTAACGAAGGGGATCATGCTGAGTGCGTAGCCAAAACTGGTCACCACGCCGACCCACAGCAGGCCGCTCAGCCAGTTAAAGAACTGAAACCGACGGTTTGAAAGCCCGGAAATTCCCGCCATTGTTGGCAGCAGGGTGCGGACAAACGCCAGAAAGCGTCCGGCGAGTAGCGCCAGCAGTCCGTGACGGTCAAACATACAGGTTGCGCGCTGATGATATTTTGCCGGAAGCTGCTCCAGCCAACCTTTCACCGTTTTGGTGTTTCCCAGCCAGCGCCCCTGAATATAACTCAGCCAGCAGCCGAGGCTTGCGCCGGTGGTCAGAATCGCGATAGTCGGCAAGAAGTCCATCACCCCTTGTGCCACCAGCGCTCCGGCCAATAGCAGCAGGCTGTCGCCAGGTAAAAATGAAGCCGGTAAGAGGCCATTTTCTAAAAACAGCGTGGCAAACATCACAAAGTAGACAACGCTAACAACGTGTGGGTCAGCCAGCGCGGCAAAGTCGTGTTGCCAGAGCGCAGCGATAATATCTTGAATGACAGCCATGGACTTTCCTGTGGAACCGCGTTTAAGCCTTAATGTGCCTATTGTACTCCTGAATGGCGCGGGATGCCTTGATCCCGGACGCAACAAATACAGACATTTCCAGCAGAAGTGTCTGCATATATGTCCATTGGCGTCAATTTTACATGAGGCGGGAAAATCCTGCGTCTAAATCCGCAATCAGATCGTCAACGTTCTCTAAACCAATATGCAGACGGATCAGGGTTCCGCTGAAATCGACGCTGCCCTCAGGGCGAATTTGTGCAATCTGCTCAGGCTGATTGGCCAGAATCAGTGATTCAAAGCCTCCCCAGGAGTAGGCCATGCTAAACAGGCTGAAGTGATCCAGATAAGCGGACAGCGCTTCGTTGGTCAGCTTTTTTTTCAGGACAAACGAGAACAACCCGCTGCTGCCCGTAAAATCACGTTGCCAGAATGAGTGACCTTTGCTGCCGGGAAGCGCCGGATGATTCACCCGTTCGACCTGCGGATGCGCTGCCAGCCATTCGGCGATCTTCAGGCTGCTTTCATGGTGCTGGCGCAGACGAACGCCGAGGGTACGCAGGCCGCGACTGGTCATATACGCGGTATCGGCATCCACCATTTGCCCCATCAGATAGGCGTTTTCACGCAGTTGTTCCCAGCAACGTGCGTTGGAAACGGCGGTCCCTACCATCGCGTCTGAATGACCAATCAAATATTTGGTGCCCGCCTGAATGGAAATATCGATCCCAAAATCGAGCGCTTTAAACAGCACGCCGGCAGCCCAGGTGTTGTCAATCATGATAATGGCATTCGGTGCGACACTTCTGACCGCGGCGACAATCGCCGGAACGTCGTGTACTTCCATTGTGATGGAGCCGGGTGATTCCAGAAACACCACTTTGGTATTGGGCTGAATATGCTTAACGATATCTGCGCCCACCAGGGGATCAAACCAGCCGGTGGTGACGCCGAGCTTGCCGAGGATCTTGCTACAGAAATCCTGGCTGGGTTCATAGGCTGTGTGGGTCATCAGCACATGATCGCCTTGTTCGACAAACGCCAGAATGGTATTGGCGACAGCGGCGGCACCGCACGGAAAGAGCGCGCATCCGGCGCCGCCTTCCAGCTCGCACATCGCTTCCTGTAAGGAAAAGTGCGTCAGCGTGCCGCGACGGCCATAGAATAGCTCGCCGTTGGCGCGATGACGCGTAGCGTGCTTTTTTGCTTCTACCGTATCAAACACCAACGAAGACGCGCGTTGAATTACACTATTCACCGAACCGAGCGTGTATTTTTTGCTGCGTCCTGCATTCACCAGTCGGGTATCGAGCTGTTTTTCTGCCATGTTGGGTTACCTGTTTTTATACGTCTGGATGTCTAAACTAACATGGATGATGACGTTCGCATCCTGAATAATCCGCATAAAGCCGAAAATTTTACCCAAATTGCCTTCGGTGACTTTTTTACTGCGTAAACGCAAAGAAAAGAGAGTAAAGGTGCGGCACACTGCCTGTCTGTGTAAATACTAATGAGAACGACTATCAATTCGACGTCGTTTTGATATTATTATGCTCAGATTTTGTGATTTGCGTCCTGGAGATACAGAGTGGGTAATAATTTGATGCAGACGGATCTCTCCGTCTGGGGTATGTATCAGCACGCCGACATTGTGGTTAAGTGCGTGATGATTGGTCTGATTCTGGCGTCAGTGGTCACCTGGGCTATCTTCTTTAGTAAAAGTGTTGAGTTCTTCACTCAGAAACGTCGACTCAAGCGTGAACAGCAGCAGCTGGCCGAAGCCCGCTCTTTAGATCAGGCTTCTGCAATCGCCGCCGGGTTTGGCACATACAGCTTAAGCTCGCAGTTACTCAATGAGGCTCAGAACGAGCTGGAACTCTCCCAGGGCAGCGAAGACAACGAAGGTATTAAAGAGCGTACCGGTTTTCGTCTGGAGCGCCGTGTTGCCGCCGTGGGTCGTCATATGGGACGGGGTAACGGATACCTGGCAACCATTGGCGCGATCTCTCCATTTGTCGGTCTGTTTGGTACCGTATGGGGCATCATGAACAGCTTCATCGGGATTGCGCAAACGCAAACCACCAACCTGGCCGTTGTCGCCCCCGGTATTGCAGAAGCACTGCTGGCAACGGCGATTGGCCTGATTGCTGCAATCCCTGCGGTTGTTATCTATAACGTCTTCGCGCGTCAGATTGGCGGCCTTAAGGCGATGCTTGGCGACGTTGCGGCACAGGTACTGCTGTTGCAGAGTCGCGATCTGGATCTGAATGCAAGCGCTGCGGCGCATCCGGTACGTACCGCGCAGAAATTACGTGTAGGATAAGTTTCATGGCAATGCGTCTTAACGAAAATCTGGACGATAACGGTGAAATGCATGAAATCAACGTAACGCCGTTTATCGACGTTATGCTGGTTCTGCTCATCATCTTTATGGTGGCGGCACCTCTGGCGACGGTGGATGTGAAGGTGAATCTGCCGGCTTCTACCAGCACGCCGCAGCCGCGTCCGGAAAAACCGGTTTATCTGTCAGTGAAAGCGGATAACACCATGTTCATCGGTAACGATCCGGTGACTTACGACACCATGGTGGCGGAACTGAATGCGTTAACCGAAGGGAAGAAAGACACCACGGTCTTCTTCCGCGCGGATAAAACCGTCGATTACGAAACGCTGATGAAGGTTATGGATACGCTGCACCAGGCGGGTTACCTGAAGATTGGCCTGGTTGGTGAAGAAGTCGCGAAAGCGAAATAATGAATCACCCGGCGGGGGAATGCCGCCGGGAAAACTCCATCCCCTATCCTAAATGCTCCCCGCCGCACACACCGTGTACTTCTGCGGTGACGTAGCTTGATTCCTGACTCGCCAGATAGACATACACTGGCGCCAGCTCTGCCGGTTGGCCTGCGCGCTTCATTGGGGTTTGCTGACCAAACTGGGGAATTTTGTCCTGTGTCTGGCCTCCGGAAATCTGCAATGGTGTCCAGATGGGACCTGGTGCGACAATGTTTACCCGAATCCCTTGTGCAGCGACCTGCTTCGCCAGCCCACGACTATAGTTGAGGATAGCCGCCTTGGTTGAAGCATAATCCAACAGATGCGGGCTGGGCTGGTAAGCCTGGATAGAGGACGTCGTAATAATGCTCGCTCCCTTCGGCAATAAAGGAATTGCCTCCTGGGTGATCCAGAAAAGGGCGAATACGTTTACAGCAAAAGTTTGCTGGAACTGTTCGCTGGTAAGATCTTTAATCTCCGGGATAGCCGTCTGTTTACCTGCTACCAGCGCCAGAATATCCAGACCGCCTAAGGCCTTGTGCGCGTCATGCACCAGTGAACGGGCAAAAGATTCGTCGCTGAGATCCCCTGGCAGGAGCACCGCCTTCCGCCCGCTCTCTTCGATAAGCGCTTTAACCTGCTTTGCATCTTCCTCTTCTGCCGGAAGATAGTTGATTGCCACATCCGCGCCTTCACGCGCATAAGCGATAGCGGCTGCGCGTCCAATGCCAGAGTCTCCCCCGGTTACCAGCGCTTTACGATTCTGAAGTCGGCCGCTACCGGTATAGGTTTTTTCGCCACAGTCAGGAATGGGAGTCATCTTTGCCTGGACGCCAGGGGCAGGTTGCTTCTGTTTGGGGTATTCCCCGGTAAAGTACTGAGTTGTCGGGTCTTGTAGTCTGGACATCACGATTATCCCTTCTGGTTCAACATGCTTTAAGCCTGGTTGATGAGACCGCCTGTTGAGAGGAATCAGGACAATTCTTACTCTTTACCGGGCAATATCCTCTCCTCATTCAGTGCAACAGTCGTCACGCTGGCTGTCCGATAATTGCCGTCTGAGAGCTTGCGGGTCAGGCGTAAGGTCGCCGTCTCGCGTGCCAGCAACTGTTGGTATGTGCTTTCCAGGCGCGCCATGATTTTGTCATGCAGCTGTGGATGCTGTGTCATGATGGCATTCAGCGTGGCACCATAGATCTCTTCTTTTACCTGTAATGCATAGATTTCCCGGCGGTTCTGCCATTTAAGGCGTACCAGCGCCGCAGGGATTGAGGTCGTCTCCTGCGCCACGCTTTCCAGTGTGGCATTTTTATTGGCAATTAACGCCGCAAGGTTTTGCTTTAAGACAAATTCATCACTTTTATGATTATCTAAAGCTAAATAAACATTATTATCCTCAACATCTTTTTTCATTTTTCATCTTCCAGGGAGTAAAAGATGGGCGAATTCTTCTCGTGAGTAATTAAGTTAAGCCAGATTTTCTCACCGCTATTATTTATTTTTTCCGTCATTTCGGCCAGTATTTTACTTAAGGCCTGAGCATCTATATCGCCTTCTTCCTGTAAGTTGTTAATGACACGAGTAAACGTGTCAATTTTGGCGACACGATAGAGTCTGTCTTTTAAATGACGATCGCGCTCTTCAAGAAGCATATTTTTGGATTGACCTGTGGAAGCAGTACTAATTAAAATGTCAGACTCATAGTGGCTGAGCGATATTTTTCCCTGAGTTAAATTTTCACTGTTTTCTACGGATTTGGTGGTCCGGGAAAGATGAGCCCGTGGTGGAACAAGATGCTCAGGAAGCATGTTGTAAGCTCCTTTGTTATCAAACGCTAAAGCATTCAGGTTTTGTTGACGATAACATGACATAATTCTAAAATCAAAAACGGAGTCCGTTGATGAGCAGTGTTTTTTATTCTGTCATTATCCTGTTATTACTCACCGTTGGCGTACTTATATTCATCCGGGAGTATAATAAAAATCATGATTCCGACACCAGAACAGCGATAAATCAATCAGAACCCATGAGTAAAGAAGAGGGAGAAGACCATTTTTCCTCCCTTATGAATATGATTACACCGGTATGGTACTGGCGGGTCAATCACGAATATATTGATTTCCTTCACGCCACGATAAAACGAATGACGGTGGCAGAACTCAACGGAACACCAGGGCTCTTTGACGCGCAGCGTCGTTGCAGCGATCTGAATTCAGCAGTCTATAAATATTATGACAATATTAAAAAGCGTTGTCTGAACGGTGATAAGGTTTCGCATTCTGATCTTGATGTGCTGAACCTGCGCCAGTGTTTTCGTGAGTTCAGCATGGAGGCTTATCCCTCGCTGGTGGCGCTGGTCTGGCCTGAATACCAGCGGCCTCTGATTAATCCTGATGAGGTGTGAGGATTTATTCCTGTTGCTTAATTACGAGACAGGGGGACGAGAAACGTTCTGGACAATACGCCGACGTGGCATAAGCAATAAAAAACAGGGAGCGGTGCCCCCTGTTTGCTTATTTGTCAGATGATGCCTGCCAAAGATTCAGTTCGCCGTCGGCAACATGTTTATCAATCTGCACCAGTTCCTGCTCCGTAAACGTCAGGTTATTCAGGGCCTGTACGTTCTCTTCCAGCTGCTCCGGTCGGCTGGCGCCAATCAGAACCGATGTTACCCGGTTATCTTTCAACAGCCAGCTGAGCGCCATCTGCGCCATCGACTGACCGCGCTGTTGCGCCATCTCATTGAGTAAACGCAGGCTGTTCAGGTTTGCCTCGGTTAGCATTTTTTCTGTCAGGCCGCGAACCTTTTTCCCTTCACGCTGCATGCGTGAACCTTCCGGAATACCGTTCAGATACTTCCCGGTTAACAGCCCCTGCGCCAGTGGCGTAAAAGCAATACAGCCGACGCCGTTAGATTCCAGCGTATCCAGCAGGCCGCTTTTATCCACCCAGCGGTTTAGCAGGTTGTAAGAAGGCTGGTGGATCAGAAGCGGAATTTTCCACTCGCGCAGAAGCTCTGCCATTTTCTGCGTACGTTCAGGCGAATACGAGGAGATGCCGACATACAACGCTTTTCCACTTTGTACCGCCTGAGCCAGCGCGGAAGCGGTTTCCTCCATCGGCGTATTTTCATCAACACGATGGGAATAGAAGATATCCACGTAATCCAGCCCCATGCGTTGCAGGCTTTGATCGAGGCTGGCGAGCAGATATTTGCGCGAACCACCGGAACCGTAAGGACCCGGCCACATGTCGTAGCCCGCTTTGGTAGAGATAATCAGCTCATCGCGATAGTGCGCAAAATCCTCGCGCAGCAAACGGCCAAAGTTCTCTTCTGCACTTCCCGGAGGCGGCCCGTAGTTGTTGGCTAAGTCAAAATGAGTGATGCCCAAATCAAAGGCTTTACGCAGCAGGGCACGCTGTGAATCCAGTGCCTGAACATGTCCGAAGCTGTGCCACAACCCCAGCGATAGCGCGGGCAGGCGCAGGCCGCTTTTGCCGCAATAGCGGTAAAGCATTTGCTCATAACGTTCAGAATTGGCTAACCAGGCCATGAGATCTCCTTTATGCAGGTGAATTTCAAAACAACGTTTCTATTCTAGACCTTAACGTACATCAATCCCGTCGGTCATGTCACAGTGCGTTGAAAATTCAGGCTGTGATTAATCTGAATGGAGGCTTTTGGATGAGAGGGAAAATCCTGCAAATTAAAAAAAGAGAACAATTCGTTGAATAATAATGCTCAGATAATTCATTACCATTCTTATGAATATACTCCTCAGCGTTTTGGCCAGACGTGAGAACCGTAAAAAAATAAAAAGTAAGTATACCTTCTCCTTGACCTGCCGATAACGAGGATAAGCCATCGCCAGATGGCTTATCCCTTTTATATCGCAAGGAAATGAATATGCGGCTGCTGCAAAACTTCACCATACGTATTGTGATGCTGACAATACTGGGCATCTTTTGTCTTCTCTGGACAGGCGTAGGCTTATATAGCGTTCATGCTTTATCGGAAGTCTCAGAGGGGAATGAGGTCGATCGCCACCTTGTCCGGCAAATGACCGTGCTTAGTCAGGGGAACGATCAGTATTTTCGCTTTGTGACGCGCCTGAGCCGCGCAATGGATGTCAAAACTGGCGGGGGCACCCCTGATTTTGCTCCCGTGCAACAGGCGCTGGACAACATGAGTAAAAAGCTGGAGGAGATGAAAACGCTCTCTCCGGGACCGATGGCGCCGGAGATTGCGGCTGCTGTGGTGGCGAACTGGCAGACGCTGCTTGATAAAGGGGTTACGCCGCAGATGCAGCTGGCGCAGCAGGGAACGCTCACGGCGTTTGCTGAACAAGCGAATAACGTGACGCCTGCATTGAGCCGGGCATTCGGCGCCAGCACGGAGCGATTTAACAGCGCCGCCGCTGTTATGCTGGACAGCACGCGTGTGATGGTGGATGGCAAAACGTCAATCATCCGTACCCTCATTATTGTCGCCGTGATTCTGGGCATTCTGATCCTGTTCTTTACCGACCGTTTTCTGGTCGCGATGTTGGTGAAACCGCTGGCGCGAATTCGCCAGCAGTTCCGTCAGATTGCCCGGGGCGATCTCAGCCAGCCGATTGAGGTATTTGGCCGTAACTGTGTTGGGCAACTGGTGCCGTTACTGAGTGCGATGCAGGACGGCCTGCGGGAGGCGGTCAGCAATATTCGCACCGGCAGCGAGAATATCTGGCGCGGCGCGACGGAAATCTCCACCGGTAACAACGATCTCTCTTCACGTACCGAAGAGCAGGCTGCGGCGCTGGAAGAAACCGCCGCCAGCATGGAGCAACTTACCGCCACGGTGAAACTGAACGCGGAGAGTGCACGCCAGGCAAGCCAGCTTGCTGATGCTGCCTCGACGACGGCAGGTAAAGGCGGGGCGCTGGTTTCGGAAGTGGTCGACACCATGCAGGGGATTTCCGCCAGCTCGAAGCAGATTGCGGAAATCACCACGGTTATCAACAGCATTGCTTTTCAGACGAATATTCTGGCGCTGAATGCCGCCGTTGAAGCGGCCAGAGCTGGTGAGCAGGGGCGTGGATTTGCCGTCGTCGCCGGTGAGGTGCGTAACCTTGCCAGCCGTAGCGCAGGGGCCGCGAAAGAGATTGAAGCGTTGATCGCGGAATCGGTACGGCGAGTGGATCAGGGGGCGCAGCTGGTGAAGGATACGGGTTCAACGATGGAGGCTATTCTGCGCGGCGTCACTGAAGTGAACACCATTATGAAACAGATCGCCTCAGCTTCTGAGGAACAAAGTAAAGGGATCTCTCAGGTCGGCGTGGCGATTACCCAGATGGACAGCGTCACACAACAAAACGCCGCCCTGGTAGAGCAGGTTTCCGCGGCGGCGGCGCTGGAACGACAAACTGAAGACCTGCAACGTTCTGTTCAGCATTTCCGGCTTTCGCAAAATCATGGCGCCAGTATGGTTGCAGAAACTGGCCTGCGTAACATGGCAAATTCTGTCTCTACCAGTGAAGGGGTGGCCTTTTAATCTGGCACAAAAAAGTGCGTGATACCTCTGGCGCTCGCTTAAAAAATCGCTATATAATTTATTATATAGCGATTGGAGGGATCATGGACAATCATTTTGGTAAGGGCCTGATGGCCGGGTTAAGTGCCACACGCGCTGACAGTGCCCGTAACGTGGCGGC
The DNA here is from genome assembly GCF_002918555.1 of Citrobacter amalonaticus. Taxonomy (GTDB): domain Bacteria; phylum Pseudomonadota; class Gammaproteobacteria; order Enterobacterales; family Enterobacteriaceae; genus Citrobacter_C; species Citrobacter_C amalonaticus_A. The sequence goes on along the minus strand of NZ_PQMB01000003.1, from coordinate 558,315 downwards.
ATTCTGTTCGGACTATAAACGTGGCTTTGTACTGGGATTTTCGCATCGGATGTTTGAAAAGACGGGCGATCGCCAGCTTAGCGCCTGGGAAGCGGGGATTCTGACCAGGCGGTACGGTCTGGATAAAGAGATGGTCATGGATTTCTTTCGCGAAAATCAATCCAGCACCACAATTCGCTTTTTCATGGCTGGCTATCGGCTCGAAGGTTGATCCAAAAGGGGTATTATCTTGCTTTAATTAATTACACTACCGGCCAATCCCTTCGTTTTGCTGTTCCGTCGCAGTATTATGGTGCACATATCCATAAAAAAAGTGTGGTAAATGGCGCGTTGATCGCAGTAAGTATTTCCTGATTGACGCAGAATAAAAGCCAGGTCTTCGCAACGGAATAACTATAAATGACTGGAGATAACACCCTCATCAATTCTCACGGCATTAATCGTCGTGATTTCATGAAGCTTTGTGCAGCACTAGCCGCTACCATGGGGCTCAGTAGCAAAGCCGCCGCAGAGATGGCCGAATCGGTTTCCAACCCGCAGCGCCCGCCAGTTGTCTGGATTGGCGCTCAGGAATGTACGGGTTGTACTGAATCTCTGCTCCGTGCCACCCACCCAACGGTTGAGAATCTTGTTCTGGAGACGATCTCTCTGGAATATCACGAAGTCCTCTCCGCCGCCTTCGGTCACCAGGTCGAAGAGAACAAACACAACGCGCTTGAGAAGTATAAAGGGCAGTATGTGTTGGTCGTGGATGGTTCAATCCCATTAAAAGATAACGGCATTTATTGCATGGTTGCCGGCGAGCCGATTGTGGATCACATCCGCAAAGCGGCAGAAGGCGCAGCAGCCATTATCGCTATCGGCTCCTGTTCTGCCTGGGGAGGCGTCGCCGCCGCGGATCCTAACCCAACGGGCGCCGTCGGTTTGCAGGAAATACTGCCAGGTAAAACCGTTATCAACATTCCGGGCTGTCCGCCTAACCCGCATAACTTCCTGGCGACGGTCGCGCACCTTATCACCTTTGGCAAGCCGCCGAAGCTGGATGCGAAAAACCGTCCAACCTTCGCCTATGGTCGCCTGATTCACGAACATTGCGAACGCCGTCCGCACTTCGATGCCGGTCGCTTTGCCAGAGAGTTCGGCGATGCGGGTCACCGTGAAGGCTGGTGCCTCTACCACCTTGGCTGTAAAGGGCCTGAAACCTGGGGCAACTGCTCCACGCTGCAATTCTGCGATGTTGGCGGCGTCTGGCCGGTGGCGATTGGTCACCCCTGCTACGGCTGTAACGAAGAGGGTATTGGTTTCCATAAGGGCATTCACCAGCTTGCTCACGTGGAGAATCAGACACCGCGCTCCGAAAAGCCTGACGTGAACATGAAAGAAGGCGGCAACGTTTCTGCTGGCGCTATCGGGTTGCTGGGCGGCGTTGTCGGCCTTGTTGCAGGCGTCAGCGTGATGGCGGTGCGTGAATTAGGGCGTCAGCAAAAGAAAGATAACGCTGACTCACGGGGAGAATAACCGTGAACAGACGTAACTTTATAAAAGCAGCCTCCAGCGGGGCATTGCTGTTAGGCGCCGCGCCGTCTGTCAGCTATGCGGCTGCAGAAAACCGCCCGCCCATCCCCGGCTCTCTGGGTATGTTGTATGACTCGACGCTGTGTGTAGGCTGTCAGGCCTGCGTGACCCGGTGTCAGGATATCAACTTCCCGGCGCGTAACCCGGAAGGAGAGCAGACCTGGTCGAACAACGACAAACTGTCGCCGTATACCAATAACATCATTCAGGTGTGGCGTAGCGGCGATGGCGTGAACAAGGACCAGATCGATAACGGCTACGCGTACATTAAGAAACAGTGTATGCACTGCGTCGATCCTAACTGCGTCTCCGTTTGCCCGGTCTCCGCGCTGAAGAAAGATCCCAAAACCGGCATTATTCATTACAACAAAGATGTATGTACCGGCTGCCGTTACTGCATGGTTGCTTGTCCTTACAACGTGCCGAAGTATGACTACAACAACCCGTTTGGTGCGCTGCACAAGTGTGAACTGTGTAACCAGAAGGGCGTTGAGCGTCTGGACAAAGGCGGTCTGCCTGGCTGCGTTGAAGCGTGTCCGGCGGGTGCGGTTATCTTTGGTACCCGTGAAGAGTTGATAGCGGAGGCGCAAAAACGCCTGGCGCTTAAGCCTGGCAGCGAATACCACTATCCGCGCCAGACGCTGAAAACGGGTGACACTTACCTGCATACGGTGCCGAAGTACTACCCGCATCTGTACGGTGAGAAAGAGGGCGGCGGTACGCAGGTACTGGTACTGACGGGGGTTCCTTATGAGAACCTGGATCTGCCGAAGCTGGATGAAATTTCAACTGGCGCGCGTTCCGAACATGTTCAACACACCCTGTATAAAGGCATGATGCTACCACTGGCAATGCTGGCGGGCTTGACCGTGCTGGTTCGTCGTAACACCAAAAACGACCATCACGACGGAGGAGACGATCATGAGTCATGATCCTAAACCGCTGGGCGGCAAAGTTATCAGTAAAACGGTCATCATCTTCGGGCCGTTAATCATCCTGTGTATGCTCCTTATCGTGAAGCGTCTGGTATTCGGATTGGGGTCCGTCTCCGATCTGAACGGCGGTTTCCCGTGGGGCGTATGGATTGCCTTTGACCTGTTAATCGGCACCGGCTTCGCCTGTGGCGGTTGGGCGCTGGCGTGGGCGGTGTATGTCTTCAATCGGGGACAATACCATCCGCTGGTACGTCCGGCGCTGCTGGCCAGTCTGTTTGGTTACTCTCTCGGCGGTCTGTCGATCACCATCGACGTAGGTCGTTACTGGAACCTGCCGTACTTCTACATCCCGGGCCACTTCAACGTGAACTCGGTGCTGTTTGAAACGGCGGTCTGTATGACTATCTATATCGGTGTGATGGCGCTGGAGTTTGCCCCTGCGCTATTTGAGCGTCTGGGCTGGAAGCTGTCGTTGAAGCGTCTGAACAAGCTGATGTTCTTTATCATCGCGCTTGGCGCGCTGCTGCCGACCATGCACCAGTCCTCAATGGGGTCGTTGATGATCTCTGCGGGATACAAAGTGCATCCGCTATGGCAAAGCTATGAAATGCTGCCGCTGTTCTCGGTGCTGACCGCCTTTATTATGGGCTTCTCGATCGTCATCTTTGAAGGCTCGCTGGTCCAGGCCGGTCTGCGAGGAAACGGTCCGGATGAAAAGAGCCTGTTCATCAAGCTGACGAATACCATCAGCATTATGCTGGCGATTTTCCTCGTATTGCGTTTTGGCGAGCTAGTCTATCGGGACAAGCTGTCGTATGCGTTCGCCGGTGATTTTTACTCCGCGATGTTCTGGCTGGAAGTGATTCTGATGCTCTTCCCGCTGGTAGTGCTGCGCGTCGCGAAGTGGCGTAATGACTCGCGGATGCTGTATCTGTCGGCGCTTAGCGCGCTGTTAGGGTGTGCAACCTGGCGTCTGTCCTATTCGCTGGTGGCATTCAACCCTGGCGGTGGCTACCACTACTTCCCGACCTGGGAAGAACTGTTGATTTCTATTGGTTTTGTGGCTATTGAGATTTGCGCATACATCGTACTCATTCGTCTACTGCCGATACTTCCTCCTTTAAAACAAAACGATCATAATCGTCATGAGGCGAGCAAAGCATGAGCCAGAGAATTACTATTGATCCGGTAACCCGTATTGAGGGGCACTTACGTATCGATTGCGAAATCGAAAATGGCGTTGTATCTAAAGCATGGGCTTCCGGCACCATGTGGCGCGGCATGGAAGAGATCGTGAAAAACCGCGATCCGCGTGATGCGTGGATGATTGTGCAGCGTATTTGCGGTGTATGTACGACGACTCACGCTATCTCTTCCGTACGTGCGGCAGAAAGCGCGCTGAAGATCGACGTTCCCGTCAACGCCCAGTACATCCGTAACATTATCCTGGCCGCGCACACCACGCATGACCATATCGTCCACTTCTATCAGCTTTCCGCGCTGGACTGGGTGGATATCACCTCTGCGCTGAAGGCGGATCCGGCGAAAGCGTCTGCGATGCTGAACGGCGTTTCCAGCTGGCATCTGAACAGCGCGGAAGAGTTCACGAAGGTTCAGAATAAGATCAAAGATCTGGTCGCCAGCGGTCAGTTGGGCATTTTCGCCAACGGTTACTGGGGGCACCCGGCGATGAAGCTGCCGCCGGAAGTGAACCTGATTGCCGTGGCGCACTACCTGCAGGCGCTGGAATGCCAGCGTGACGCAAACCGTGTCGTGGCGCTGCTGGGCGGTAAAACCCCGCACATCCAGAACCTGGCGGTGGGTGGGGTAGCGAACCCGATTAACCTTGATGGCCTGGGCGTGTTGAACCTGGAACGCCTGATGTATATCAAGTCCTTTATCGACAAGCTGAGCGATTTTGTTGAGCAGGTTTATAAAGTGGATACGGCGGTAATCGCGGCGTTCTACCCGGAATGGCTGGAGCGGGGTAAAGGTGCGGTTAACTACCTGAGCGCGCCGGAGTTCCCAACCGACGGTAAAAATGGCAGCTTCCTGTTCCCTGGCGGGTACATCCAGAATGCAGATCTGACGACATATCGTCCGATCGATTCTCACTCCGATGAATACCTGATTAAAGGGATTCAGGAGAGCGCGAAGCACGCCTGGTACAAAGACGAAGCGCCGCAGGAACCGTGGGAAGGCACCACGATCCCGGCTTACGACGGCTGGTCAGACGACGGTAAATACTCGTGGGTTAAATCCCCGACCTTCTACGGCAAAACGGTAGAGGTGGGTCCGCTGGCTAACATGCTGGTTAAACTGGCGGCGGGACGTGAGTCCACGAAAGCTAAGCTGAATGAAATCATCGCGATTTATCAGACGCTGACGGGCAACACGCTGGAAGTTGCGCAACTGCACTCCACGCTGGGTCGCATCATTGGGCGTACCGTTCACTGCTGCGAACTGCAGGGAATTTTGCAGAACCAGTACAGCGCGCTGATCGCCAATATCGGCAAGGGTGACCATACCACCTTCGTCAAACCGGATATTCCGGCAACGGGCGAGTTTAAAGGGGTCGGCTTCCTCGAAGCGCCGCGTGGTATGCTCTCTCACTGGATGGTGATCAAAGACGGCATCATCAGTAACTATCAGGCGGTGGTTCCGTCAACCTGGAACTCCGGCCCGCGTAACTTCAACGATGAAGTCGGTCCTTACGAACAGTCGCTGGTGGGTACGCCGATTGCCGATCCGGAAAAACCGCTGGAAGTCGTGCGTACGATTCACTCTTTCGACCCTTGCATGGCGTGTGCTGTACATGTGGTGGACGCTGACGGGAACGAAGTGGTCTCAGTTAAGGTTCTGTAATGCGGATATTAGTCTTAGGGGTCGGCAATATTTTGCTGACCGATGAAGCCATCGGCGTGCGTATCGTTGAAGCGTTAGAACAGCGCTACGTACTGCCGGATTTCGTTGAAGTCCTTGATGGCGGCACGGCGGGAATGGAGCTTCTTGGCGACATGGCGGACAGAGATCACCTGATCATCGCTGATGCCATTGTCTCAAGAAAAAACACGCCGGGAACGATCATGATCCTGCGTGATGATGAGGTTCCGGCGCTGTTCACCAATAAAATCTCTCCGCATCAGCTTGGCCTGGCCGACGTTTTGTCGGCCCTGCGCTTTACCGGCGAATTTCCGAAGAAGCTGACGTTGGTTGGCGTTATTCCGGAATCGCTGGAGCCGCATATCGGCTTAACGCCGACGGTGGAAGCGATGATTGAACCTGCCCTGGAGCAGGTTCTTGCCGCGCTGCGCGAATCAGGCGTTGAAGCTATACCTAAGGAGGCTGCGCATGTCTGAAGAGTTTTTAGGATTCCGGACCTCCCCGAAGACCCAGGTTCAGAACGCATTTGAAGAGATTGCTCAGCGTTCAATGCACGATCTCTCTTTCCTGCATCCGAACATGCCTGTGTATGTTTCTGACTTCACGCTGTTTGAAGGGCAGTGGACGGGGGCCGTTATCACGCCGTGGATGCTGAGCGCGCTGATTTTCCCCGGACCAGAGCAACTCTGGCCGGTGCGTAAAGTCAGTGAAAAACTCGGATTACGACTTCCCTGTGGGGAGATGACATTTACCGTCGGTGAACTGGATCGGGTTTCACAGTATCTCTCCTGTTCGCTGATGTCGCCGCTCAATCACAGCATGTCTGCAGAAGAAGGGATACGTCTGGCGGACGATTGCGCGCGGATGCTGCTGTCCCTGCCGGTCAGCGATCCTGACGTGCCGCAGCAGGCCGGACGCCGTGCGCTGCTGTTTGGACGCCGGAGTGGCGAGCATGCATGAACTGTCTCTTTGCCAGAGTGCGGTTGAAATCATCCAACAGCAAGCGGAGCAGCACGATGTAAAGCAGGTCACCGGCGTGTGGCTGGAGATCGGGGCGCTCTCTTGTGTTGAAGAGAGCGCTGTTCGCTTTAGTTTCGACATTGTCTGCCAGGGAACGGTGGCGCAAGGATGTGAACTGCACATCGGATATAAACCGGCTCAGGCGTGGTGTTGGGACTGTAGCCAGGTGGTTGAAATCACGCAGCATGATGCGCAATGCCCGCGTTGTCAGGGCGATCGTCTGCGGGTGGATACCGGCGATTCGCTGAAAGTGAAAAGTATTGAAGTTGTATAATTTTCAGGTGGTTAACTATGTGTATTGGCGTTCCAGGTCAGGTTCTGGCCGTTGGTGAAGATATTCACCAGCTTGCGCAGGTTGAAGTGTGTGGTATCAAGCGTGATGTGAATATTGCCCTGATCTGCGAAGACAGCCCTGAAACTCTGCGAGGGCAGTGGGTACTGGTGCACGTGGGATTTGCCATGAGCATCATTGATGAAGATGAAGCCAAAGCCACGTTAGACGCGCTACGCCGTATGGAATATGACATCACCAGCGCCTGATAACGCCTGATGACAATCTGTTAAGTGTTCTCCTCTCGCCTTATAATCCTGTGGCTGAATATGGTTTTGCCTGCCTGAGTGAACAAGGAAAACCGCTTGCCGACTTTTTGCTTTCATCACGGGCGAGGCTGATTCTCGGGCCGTACGGGTTTACTTAAACGGCGGGTAATCAGGCAATATAATGCCGGATGACGACGTCAGCGTCTTATCCGGCATCTTGTGTTAACGCTGACGCTTATCTTCGGTATTCGTCTCAAAGTCGCTGGCGTCATGGCGCTCGTGCAGCTGTTCATCCAGCGGGCCGTTGGTGCGATTCACGATCCGTCCTCGTTTTACCGCAGGACGTCCGGCAACCTCCTTCGCCCAGCGTTGCACGTTTTTGTAGCTCCCCGCCTCGAGAAACTCTGCAGCATCATAAACGTTACCCAGAACCACGTTGCCAAACCATGGCCAGACGGCCATATCGGCAATTGTATACTCATCGCCTGCAACGTATTGATGATCCGCCAGCTGTTTGTCCAGCACATCCAGCAGACGCTTCGCTTCCATGGTGAAGCGGTTGATGGCGTACTCAATTTTTACCGGGGCATAGTGGTAGAAGTGACCGAAACCGCCGCCGAGGAACGGGGCGGCACCCTGTAACCAGAACAGCCAGTTCAGGGTTTCAGTACGTTTTGCCATATCCTTCGGCAGGAAATGACCAAACTTTTCTGCAAGGTAGAGCAGGATCGAGCCTGACTCAAATACGCGAACCGGTGGGTTTTGCGAGCGATCGAGCAGGGCCGGAATTTTTGAGTTCGGGTTGACCTCAACAAAGCCGCTGGAGAACTGATCGCCTTCGCCAATACGGATCAGCCATGCGTCATATTCCGCATCCGCCACGCCCAGCGCCAGCAGTTCCTCAAGCAGAATCGTCACCTTCTGACCATTCGGCGTCCCTAAGGAGTAGAGCTGGAGCGGATGTTTGCCCACGGGCAGCGTTTTGTCATGCGTCGGGCCGGAAACCGGGCGGTTGATATTGGCGAACGCGCCACCGTTGGATTTATCCCACGTCCAGACTTTCGCGGGCTGATAGGTGTTGTCTGACATGTTGACCTGCCTTCTGAGTGGTTGTGTTGAAGCAGTGTAGCAGTTCACCACGTAGTGATTTAACTGATTGGGACATTTACGCCTCTCTATTTTTTCTCCTTGCGCGTCCGGTCGCTTCGTTGAGGTGTATGATGATTAACGTTGTAGAGCAGACAATCAGACGCTGCTCAGGCGGTATTGTTTTGAGGTAAGGTGCATGAGCAAAGGAACGACCAGTCAGGATGCCCCGTTCGGGACATTGTTAGGCTATGCCCCCGGTGGCGTAGCGATCTACTCTTCAGATTACAGCTCCCTCAACCCACGGGACTACGACGATGATGCCGCATTTCGCAGCTACATCGACGACGAATACATGGGCCACAAATGGCAGTGCGTTGAGTTCGCGCGCCGTTTTCTGTTTCTCAACTATGGTGCGGTTTTTACCGACGTCGGCATGGCGTGGGAGATCTTCTCGCTGCGTTTTCTGCGCGAAGTGGTGAATGACAACATCCTGCCGCTACAGGCGTTCCCCAATGGTTCCCCTCGTGCGCCGGTCGCTGGCGCACTGCTCATCTGGCAAAAGGGCGGTGAGTTCAAAGATACCGGCCACGTGGCGATTATTACCCAGCTGCTGGATGACAAAATTCGTATTGCGGAGCAGAACGTGCTTCACACTCCGCTACCGGCGGGACAACAGTGGACCCGCGAGCTGGAGATGGTGGTTGAAAACGGCTGCTACACCTTGCGTGACACCTTTGATGACACCACGATCCTCGGCTGGATGATCCAGACGGATGATACACAGTACAGCCTGCCGCAGCCGGAGATCGCCAATGACTCTCTGAAGATCCGCGGTGCGCGTCTGGAAGAGAAAGACCAGTTTGTCGGTAAATGGCTGAATGAGCAGGATCCGCTGCAAAAAGCCTATGTGCTGGCGAACGGGCACGTGATTAATCAGGATCCGCACCAGTACTTTACGATTACAGAGAGCGCGGAGCAGGAGCTGGTTAAAGCGACCAATGAGCTGCACCTGATGTATTTGCACGCCACTGACAAAGTGCTGAAAGACGATAATCTGCTGGCCCTGTTCGATATCCCGAAAATTCTCTGGCCGCGCTTACGCCTTTCATGGCAGCGCCGTCGCCACCATATGATCACCGGTCGTATGGATTTTTGTATGGATGAGCGCGGCCTGAAAGTCTATGAGTACAATGCCGATTCCGCGTCATGTCATACCGAAGCGGGGCTTATCCTCGAACGCTGGGCAGAGCAGGGTTATACAGGGAAGGGGCATAATCCGGCAGAAGGCTTAATCAACGAGCTGGCGGGGGCCTGGAAGCACAGCTGCGCGCGTCCTTTCGTGCACATCATGCAGGATAAGGATATTGAAGAGAACTACCACGCACAGTTTATGCAGCAGGCGCTGCATCAGGCGGGTTTTGAGAGCAGGATCCTGCGTGGGCTGGACGAGCTGCGCTGGGACGACGCTGGTCAGTTGATCGATGGCGACGGTCGTCTGGTTAATTGCGTGTGGAAAACCTGGGCGTGGGAAACGGCAATTGAACAGATTCGAGAGGTTAGCGAAACAGAATACGCCGCAGTGCCGATCCGTACAGGGCACACCAATCAGGAAGTGCGCCTGATAGATGTGCTGCTCCGTCCTGAAGTACTGGTCTTCGAACCGCTGTGGACGGTAATTCCCGGCAACAAAGCGATTCTGCCCATCCTGTGGCAATTGTTCCCGCATCATCGCTATCTGCTTGATACTGATTTCACGGTTAACGATGAGCTGGCGCAAACCGGTTATGCGGTGAAACCCATTGCCGGACGCTGTGGCAGCAACATCGACCTGGTGAGTCATCAGGAAGAGCTGCTGGATAAAACCAGCGGTAAGTTCGCAGAACAGAAGAACATTTATCAGCAGCTTTGGTGTTTGCCAAGCGTGGCTGGTAAATATATTCAGGTTTGTACCTTTACCGTCGGTGGCAACTATGGCGGCACATGCCTGCGCGGCGACGAGTCGCTGGTTATTAAGAAAGAGAGCGATATCGAGCCGCTGATTGTTGAGAGGGAGTAGTGCTGCCTTCCTGAAGGTTAACAACTGAAACCGAAAAGCCGGGGATGTCTCCGGCTTTTTACTGTCAGCTCTAAACCACCTCCTGGATAGGTGGTGATTGTCCCTGTAGGGCTATAGCCGAAGAATACTCATGCCCCATGCAAAATGGCACTCTCTTTTGGTACGATTCCCTTTAGATATGTCCGTAATGACATTAACGTTACGCATGGCGTATAATTATTATCCAGAGACACACCAGAGAATAACACCCTGCCAGCCGCAAGTTCGAGTGGTTTTGTTCTATTTTCAGCATCGTTGATGAGTATATTTATATAACTAATATCAAGGAAGTGGTCTGGTGCAAATGAACTCAGAATCGAGAAAATAAATTCCTGGGGATATTTATTGTTATCAATAATAAGCATTATTAAATGCCACTCCCGTCAGCCGGAGGGTATGATGCTGCTGTGATTCAGGTGCCGTAGCCGTTCAATAACCCATATACTCGTCATACTTCAAGTTGCTGGTGCGTTGGCTTTATTACCCGGCCCATCCCGGGGCCTCGCCCCTTCGGGGCCAGCACAAGCGCTGTTCAAAACGACGACGCGTTTTGTCCCGCAACTCGAATTATTTAGAGTATAAACTATGGTGCGGCAAGTTATTGAACGTGGCTATTATTTATCCTTAACCGGGCGCGCCATCTTTCAGCCAGCGCAGTAATCCTGCAATAAACTTCGTTGAGTTCGGCATAAAGTAGCTGCCGTGGTGATAGCACGGGTCTAACGTCGTCGCCAGCACTCGCCCGCCGCCCAGCGGCGCGTCAAACAGAATGCAGCCGTCTTCCTCCGCCTCTATCAGCGATCTGCCTCCCGGCGGCGGCGTCAACCCGCCGTGGTGGTGCCAGGTGCAGTCCTGCAACGTCAGGTAACGGAACAGGCCGTGCTCCGGCGCCGCCAGGCTTAGCCCGGAATTTGGATTTTCTTCCAGCCACCACCAGAAGTTGCAGACGCCGTCGCGCCACGTTATGCCATCCAGCCATTGATCTAAGCCGCTTTCTCCCATCACGACCAGCATCCCGCCGCGCGCAAGAAAGGCATCCAGCGTGGCCCTGACGCTGATTAAGTCCTGCGCGTTCTGGCGGCTGGCGATATACAGGCAGTCTACGTCATCAAGGTTTTCATCGGCCATATCGCAGACATAGAGGTTGCGGCAGAAAAAAGGCGTGAAAGCCGGATCGTGACAGGTGGCATGATGGTAGTAGGTGCCGCCGTCAACAAAAGCAATGCGCATAGTGTTCTCCCGATTACCGTTGAGCGCTGGCGATATATTCCAGCATCCATGTTAATAGTTGTGGCGCGATGCGTGATGCACTGGTGGCGTCGTTCTGGAACAGCCACATATTGTTGCCGCTGTGCATCAGGATGACGCCGCCCTGCGGGCGTCTCCAGATCCAATCAACCGGCGTGCCGTCTTTTTTCAGCTGATGGATAACTGTGGCTCCTGAAGGCGGTGGGTTGCCGCCCCGTGCGTAAAACCCGGCGACGCCGCGACGAAAAGAAAGATGCTCGCAGTCCACGCCGACAAAGACCGGGTGATCGTGCACTTTTTCCAGTATCAGGTCGTCGCGCCCCCGGCCAGCCGCAACGCGAAAGGGGTCGAGGCCGTTAAACAGCGGATAGGCCAGATGGCCGTTAAACACGATGAGCCCTCCCGCCACCAGGTGATCCTCCAGCTCCTGGCGCCAGGCCATTAGCGCCCGCTGATCGATATGCGCTTCAATCAGAAGAACTGTCCGGTGTTGCAGCTGTTCTTGCGCCAGTCCTCTGACCGACAGAGATTCCGCTCCACTCTCTTTCAGTAGCCGGGAAAAGTCCGGGAGTTCATGGGAAATACAGCGTAAATGAAGCAGTTGGCTCACGGTATTGACACTCCTTGTTGGTGGGTAAACTGTGGAATAACGACCCATCGATCTTCTATCACGGCACAGCGTACCGGCAGGCGATAGAGTCGGCTCAGGGTTTCGTCGGTAATAATCTTTGAGGGTGGGCCAAACGCCCAGTCACCTTCGGGAAACATCAGGAGACAGTGGGTGGCAAAATCCAGCGCGTGTTGTGGAGAATGGGTAATAAATGAAATGGTATAGCCTTGTCGGGCAAGCTCCTGCAACAGTCGCAGAATTGTTGCCTGATTGCGCCAGTCCATTGCGGCAGTAACTTCATCCAGCAAAATGATCCGCGCTTCGGACGCCAGCGCCTGCGCCATCAGCGCCAGCTGCTGTTCTCCGCCTGACAGCGAAGAAAACTCCCGGGAGGCCATATGCTGCAGTCCCACCCGGCCCAGCGCTTGTTCACAGATCCGGTAATCCTGATGATTGGGCGCGCGCAGTAAGCCTACATGCGCAGCCCGGCCAACCAGCACCGTTTCGGATACCGAAACGGCCAGGGAAACCGTCGTGCGCTGAGGGACGAAGGCGATATCGCCGCCGCGAGAAACGTGCCCTTGCTGGCAGGATAACTTGTCCGCCAGCAGTTTCAGCAGGGTTGATTTCCCCGCGCCATTGGCACCCAGGATCATGCACAAAGCGCCCTGCGGCAGGGAGAACGAGAGGTTGTTCAGTATCGGCGAGTGGCGTGATGAATAGCGCCAGGTGATGTCATGTACCGAAAGCATGGCTGCGGCAGGCTGGCTCATTGCGATCTCCTGATCCGGCGAATTAACCCGGCGAACATTGGCGCACCCAACAGCGCCGTCAGCACGCCGAGTGGAATTTCCACTGCGCTCAGCGTTCTGGCAAGCGTATCCACGGCAATAAAATAGCTGGCCCCCGCCAGGCTGGTATAGAGTAGAAAGTAGCGATGGTTCTGTCCCAGCATCATTCTCACCAGGTGCGGCACCACCAGGCCAACCCAGCCGACCACGCCGCACACCGCGACGCTGCCTGCGGCGATGAGTCCGATAGCCAGCAGCGCCAGCCGCCGCGCCCGCATCAGGCGTGGCGTGTGGGCTCCCTGTACCGTGATAACCATCAGCTGATAGCGCAACATCCAGAGCAGTATCAGGCCGCCACCGATCACTGGCAGGGCAGTCAGCACCCGCTGCCGATCCGTGCCGGCAAGGCTGCCCATCAGCCAGAACACGATCGACGGCAGCTGGTTTTGCGGATCGGCGAGCAGCTTCATTAGCGATACGCCAGCTGAGAACAGCGCGCTTATCACGATGCCCGAAAGGATCAGGAGCAGCGTGTCGTTCGCGCTTTGGTTCTGCGTGCTGCCCGCCAGCCAGACCACTGCCGCCAGAGCCAGCAGTCCACCCGCCAGCGCGCCCAGAATCAGCGGCCATCCGTCGCCAATGAACATCATCATCAGGATGCCGCCAAAGGCCGCACCTGACGATACGCCCAGCAGGTTCGGTTCCGCCAGCGGGTTACGAAACAGAAACTGCAGCGCGGCTCCGGCGCCGGAAAGACCGGCACCGACGATGAGGGCCAGCAGAACCCTGGGTAAACGGATATCCACAATAAGTCGTTGCTGTAATGCGGGCGCATCGCCCAGCAGCGCTTGTAATACTTCGCCTGCCGGGACGCTGAAACGGCCAACCATCAGCGCTCCAAGGCCTGTCAGAAGCAGCAGCGCCAGCAGGAATACTACACGCCATGACCGTTTCATTGCTGCCCCTGTTCACGGCAAAACTGAGCGCAATAGTTCAGGCTGTCGCCGTTTACCGAGAGTTTCAGGATGCGGTCGAGCTGTTCTTCGCTTAAGGCGTAGTGATAGATAAACTGATACGCCTCCTTCACGCGGGCGCGAAAATTTCCCTGCGCCATATGGGGATGAAACAGGGTGAGCAGCCAGTGCTGCGTCAGTGGGGATTCCTGGCTGGGAGGTTCCCAGCGAAAGCCGCCACGGGGATAGGAGTAAACCCGTTTACTCTTAATCGCGTCGATTGCCGCCAGCCGGGGATCGTTCAGGAGGTCCGCCGGGGTCAATCCCGCTTCGAAGTTATTGAGCAAAATGACCTGCGGGTTCCATTGCAGCAACTGTTCCACGTCGACGGTAGTAAAGCCTGGCAGAGACTGCGCCATATTGTTGCCGCCGGTGCGGCGCATGTCGCTGTCCATGCTGGTGCCTTTTCCTGCCACCTGTAGACCTGCCCGCACCCGGTAGAGATAAACCACTCTGGGACGCTCGTCTGGCGTGACTGTGGCGGCGAGCCGCTCCACGGCGGTAATTTCGTCGTCAAACCATTGGGCCAGTTGACGCCCGCGCCCGGGCTTTCCCAACACGTCGCCAGCCAGCGTAAACCAGTGGCGGGCGAGCCGCGTGTCGCCGTAGTTGATCGTGACCACCGGCAGCCCCAGTTGCCTGAGCGGGGCAACTATCGCGTCTCCCCGATCGCCCCACTGGAACACCACATCCGGTCGGGCTGCGGCGACGGCCTCTACGTTGGGCGCAAAACCGTCGCCGGCAATATCAGCAGCAATATTTTTCGCTGCCGGGTAGATTTCCCCCAGCAACCCTTCCGTCACGTCGCTGACGCTTGCGCGGTTCATGCCGACCAGCCGTTCCGGACCGCCGTCAATCGCCATAATGGTGGACGCCAGTGGAATGACAAAGGTGATGATACGTTGCGGCGGTTGCGCAATAACCACCTGTTGCTGGTTTTGATCGGTCACCCGCATAGTGGGCGGCGCGGCATTAGCCTCCGTTGCCGATAGCCAACCGAAGCAGGCCAGCAGCAGAATGGACGATGTTTTTTTCATCAGTAGTCCACCGTGAGTTTCAGCACGAAGGCCCGGCCGGGTTCGACTAACGGGTTAGTGTAGGTTTGAGGCAGGCGGATGTTTTCCGTGCCGGAAGGCGGCGTCTGGGTGGCGTCAAACAGGTTTTCTACCCCTGCCGCCAGCTTCCAGCCGGTGAACCTGTCTCCCAGCCAGGCGTCAAGATGCGCACCGGCATAGAGGTTGACGTTGACGAAGCCCGCCGTCTCACGCTCCTGCTTTTTGTCGATGCGCTTACGCCCCTGTACGGCGGTCACGATCGCCTCGCTATACCAGTCGCTGCGATCGTAGCGCAGCGATACCGACGCGGTCAGCGGCGAAATGGCGGGCAGCGGCTGGTTAGCGGTATCGTTCGCGCCCCATAGCGTGGCAAGGCTGTAGCGGCTGCTCCAGTACTGGTTAAAGTAGGTTTGCCCTTCCAGCTCCAGGCCTCGCAGGGTCGCTTTGGCGACGTTCTGCCGCTGATTCAGGCCGCTGTTGTTGATGGGCACCAGAGTGATCAGATTGTCGTATTCGCTTTGCCAGCCGGTGAGCGATATCTGGTGTCGGTCGCCGTACCAGCGCAGGCCCAGCTCGGCGGTAATGTTGGTTTCCGGCTTCAGCTCCGGGTTTGGCAGGGTCTTTACCGTGCCCGCCACGCTGGTCAGCACCATCGACTGCGCCGAAGGGGCGTGGAAACCGCGGCTTAAGTTACCCACCAGATGCCATTGCGGCGTCATCCTCCACACGCCCCCTAAGCTTCCTGTCAGGGCATAGTGCTTCTGGCTGGTTTTACCGGCGAAGGCGTCTTTTTGGATCTGCTGCTCCATGCGAGTCGGGGAGCCGATATCCACCAGCACCGTGTCGCCGCGCAGCGCGGAGTTCAGATTAAAGCTGTCGCTTATCGCCCAGTTGTCGTTAGCGAAAAGCCCGATGTTTGTCGTGCTGGTATCCCGCTCCATCGGAACCCAGGGGGTTTGCGAAACCTGTGCGCCTGAGGGCTTATACGCTTTGGTGTGCGTCTTGCGCCCTTTGGTGTCGCTATACCAGAAGTCGCCGCCGTAGCTGACCGCGTGATCGTCCAGCTGTTTTTGCGCCGTCAGGTGTCCGCCCCAGACCTCGGGGCTGTATACCTGGATTTGTTGCACGGTATAGGCCTGGGTTTTCGGGTTGCGGTTCATCTGGTAGATATCGGTGCGGAAATCCCGGCGATACAGCGTACTTTCCCACTGGTCTGCCAACCAGCTTGCCCGTTTATCTTCGTAGGCCAGCCGCAGATAGCGTTCGATAATGGGGCTTTCGCTCACCAGTCGGTTCGGGTAGCCTGGCGCGGCGTCCAGCCCTCCGGCGCGCCCGGTGTCCACATCGACAAAACGTCCGGACAGCTCCCAGCGGGAGAGTTCACCGGGACGGTAGCCAATGTTGAAATCCACCGCTTTGCTCTGCGAATCGCTGTTATGCGCTTTTCCTTCCGGCGTGTTGTAGTCGTTCGCGTGCTGGTAGCTGGAGCCAACCATAACGTCAAAGCCGTTTCCGCCGCCGGAAAGTTCGGCCCGACCGCCGTAAAGATTATTGACGCTGTTCCACTGTGCGGCGCGCAGCGTTGGGGTCAGGGCGAAGGGCTGATCGGCGTCGATTTTGGCGCGCCGGGTAACGATGTTAATGACGCCGGTCATCGCGTCGGAACCATACAATGCCGAAGCCGGGCCACGGATAACTTCGATACGTTCAATGGCGCTGGGATCCAGCATATTAAACTGCAGCGTATTGCGGCCCTCGTAGCGGTCGCCATCAATCGCCAACACCATGCGCCCTTCGTTGCTGTTAAATCCGCGCATCATGATTTGCCCGCCGAGGCCGCCGGAGCGCACGAACTGAATGCCCGGTATTTCTGCTAACAGACTCTGGATACCGGCATAGCCAGGCCGTTCGGCGATCTGTTGGGAAGAAATGATGGTCACCGTACGCGGCGAGCTTTCAGTCGAGGTAGTCGACCGCGTCGCCTGAACGATAATCTGTTCCTCTTTATCGGGTTCGGCTGCCAGCGTTTCGCATATCACGGCGTTATTCAGAAAAAGCGCGGCCCCCAGACACAGGCGCGATGAATTCAGTACTTTCATACGATGGTCAACTCCCTTTTTGCAATAGTATTTCTGGATATTTTGATTTGGATAATGATAATCATTCTTAATTGATGGTAGGCGCAAAGGGAAAAATTGAGCTATGACAATTATCAACGCCGGAAACGTAATGCTTGCGGACGCCGTTCGGCTATTAAAGTCAACGCGGTTGCTGGAAGGCATACGCTCTGAACTGTATGAGCGACTCATGCAGGAAGGCGTTTTTATCCGTCTGGAGAACAAACAGGCGCTTTTTCATCAGGGGGAGGAGGCTGATTTCTGGTATCTGGTGCTAAACGGTCAGGTGAATACTTTGCGGTATGGCCGTAACGGTGAAGAGCTGGTTTATCAACACAGGCTGCGCGGACAGTTGCTGGCTACGCTGGTGATGTTTATGCCGGAGGGACGTTATCCCGTACATGCCTGGGCCAGTATGTCATCCCTGGTGTGCCGCTGGCCGCGCAGGACGCTGCATCAGTTTTGCCTGACTCAACCTGATATCGGCATTCGCCTGTTGTCCAGCGCCGGAGAAATGCTACAACAGGCAATGGACAATATTGAGTCATTTAGCCTGTGTACGCTGGAGCAGCGGGTTGCGCGCTACTTGCTTAAAGTCAGCAAAACACAGGGGCGCCATATCACTTTGTCAGTCACTCAACGCCTGCTGGCACATCAGTTGGGTATTCGTACTGAGACCCTTAATCGTTTGCTGGCTCAGTGGAAAAAGCTAGGGGTAATTCAAGGAATGGGAAATAACCTGTACCTTCAAGATATGGATTTCCTCATAAAAGTCAGTGGGAAAATTTAGTGGGCGCGTCGCTGCACTTATAAGGTTTGTCGGGCGGCTTTGCGTTGCGGATGGCGATATCGGTGAGAGGTATTGGGGGTCTCCGTAGTTTATCGAACCAACAGGCTCCCAAAGATTACGGATGTCAAAAAAACTGACGGAAACTTTTCAGCTCCATCAGGCTTCTTTAACTTACTGTTTTTACTGTCTATAACGAATTGCAGTGCCAGCTGGCGTTGCCTCATTCGGATAAAGCCTCCCGGGAGACGGTCAGCAGGGCGCTGTTAGTGCTGCGCCTTACAGGATGGGTGAGTCTCTGTAAGCGAATCAGGGATAAATCCAGGCGCATTCGCAGCAATATCTATGCCCAGCACAATGAGCCGCTGGGACAGTTTGACGCGCAATACTTCGATCCTGGCTGGCTTGATGCCGTTTCTGACGCCTGCCGACACATCAATAAAAAGATACGCCTGACGGCGCAGGCCGTTTTTCAGGAGATCAAATCTGATACCCGTATGCGCCACCAGCACTCACGCGTTGTGCTGATCGAAGCCCGGTTATCCGCCCCACAAACCCCGCAGGAAATGGTGTTGTCACGGTAGGAAAAAACGAATCAGGTCAAAAACCACAGAGTTCAGGAGCCGAACTTAGCGCTCTGAAGGGGGCAAATTTACCGGGTTCGGATCCCGAACTAAGCCGGAAATCAGGGGATGGCGGCTTAGTTCGAAAATCGAACCGTTACGTACGTAGGGGGGAAAGTCGGTTGTCGTGGCCGGCAGCGGTAATCGAACGGCTGAACACGCCCGACCGGGATAGGCTGAAGCAGCAGCTTGACGCCTTACCTGACAAACTGGGGCAGCGGATTCTGGACGCATTAAAACGGCAGAGGTCAGGAATGTCACTGCCTACCTGCTGGCGAACCTGAAGCGGGCAAGGGAAGGGCAGTTTAACACTGGTGACGCGGGGGCAGTGCATTGCAAAGCGGAAATCGGTCACTATGTCACCATCTGGCGGGATACTTACAAGATCACCGTGCACCACGGTATTATCCCCACAAAGCAGCCCTGCGCTCTGGCAAAAATGAGTGAGCAGGAGCGCAACGTTTACCAGCTTATCCGGCTGCATTATCTGGCCCAGTTTATGGCGAACCATGAAGTGGATGCGACGCGGGTTTCACTCAACTGTGGCGGGCAGTTGTTTAAAACCAGCGCCAAAGTGGTGGTGGTTGCTGGCTGGAAGAGTTTGTTCGGTAAAGATGCTGAAGAAGACGCCGATGCTGCCGGTGACAGTATAGCGACCCATTTTGTTACCTGGATGAGGTTGCAAGGCGTGACCCTCCGTGAAATTACACGTCGGCCAAAAAAGGCTCTGGTCCGGAGATGTGATATAGACAATGAGCCCGTGATACAGATTCAGAGGCCCGATACCAGGATGGAATCGGCCTTTTTGTTTATGCCTGATATCGTTAATCTATTCTATTTTTATATTGGTGTGTATATAAAATAAAGGATTGATAATATTTTTTTTGTATTTTTATTTTATTTCTATAGCCATACTGAATGCATCTGAGTGCTGGTTATACGAGTTTCACTAAAATTTATTTAGGTATTGATAACTAGATCACTATAATAGCATTAAAAAAGTTTAGTTTTGTTTTATGGTTTCATCTGATTTAAGTTTTTTTAACTCTAATTATAAGAGGAGGTTGCCTTTATTTAAAGGACGCATTACTGTCTGTTTTAATAATGCTTATTTTTAATCTGATGATTTGTAAGTAAAGGAAACGAAAATGGATACTGAAGATAAAAGCATTGTCAATGCAAGTAATATGTTTATTTATGTGCATGCGTTAATTGATACCGATCGTATCAGAAAAAAATATCCGGTATTAAGTCAGGATAAAAACAATCCAACCTGGATTAATGATACAAGTTTGATCCAATTGACTGTATCAGATTGTCGCGGAGTTATCTCTGGTCAAGGCACTGCGAGTCTAAAATTTAAAGCTAATGTTAACGATATAGTTGCATTTACAGGAATGTCTGTATATGCCAACTCAGATGATGCTGCTATTGTATATAAAATTGAACATGTTCGTGGGGAGCAGGTATTTAATCCGTTTCGGCAAAATATCTTTGTCCGAAAGGAGGCCGTTATTCCTGATGTGAGTTCCGCTGATGGTTTGCCAGCGAAATATAAGGAAATGACATTTAGTCAATTTAGTTCCTCTATTTCTAAATCTGGTTCGGAAGATTTCACTATTAATTTCGCTGTTTATAAGCTTGATGAAATGGGACAACGGCAAGTATTGGTTGGTTATGGCCGTCTTGACCCAACCATCGTTGTCAATTAACTAATTGTCCAGGCTGTATTTGATTATAATATATAGCCTGGATTTGTTTTATAGACTATTGTATATACTGTTGGAAATTGGCCGGGATCTCAAAAAATGCATGGAACTAAAACGGGTCTATTTACACGCCGCGGCTTTTTTTAATATGTCCCGTTCGTCAGTAACCCGCTTCAGCTCCTTCTGGAGTCGGCGGATCTCAGCCTGAGCATCTGACTGCTCTCTGTTGGTGGAAGAGTCCGGCCCGTATTTCTTTATCCAGGCATAAAGACTGTGGGTAGTGATATCGAGACGTGTTGCGACACTGGAAACAGAATGTCCACGCTCAACAACCTGTTTGACTGCTTCAATTTTAAACTCTTCAGGATAACGCTTACTGCTCATGTGCACCTCTCTTTAAGCCATTTTAAATGATTCCGAGGTGTCTGTTAAACCTGTGGCGATTCAGAGGCTGTTTGCATATTAGAAGAGAAAATGGTCCTTCTCTGGACCGGACAAAGACCGGATGTAGCCTTGCAGTAATGAACCCGTCAGCCAGGTACTGTGTGGAAATGGTGTCTATTGGGAATTTGAATTCTGACAGATAGGGCTACAGCGACCAGAGGGGTTGGTAGCTACTTAAGAGAAAAGTTCATGCTGGATCGCAGAAGCAGGGGGGTAACATCTGCGGCCAGTGCGACCAGAAATCTACCGGAATCCCAGAAAGCAAAAAACCAGCCCGTAGGCTGGTTTCTTTAAATAGTGGTGCCCGGACTCGGAATCGAACCAAGGACACGGGGATTTTCAATCCCCTGCTCTACCGACTGAGCTATCCGGGCAACGGGGCGCATTAAAACCGATCCGTATCGTTTCGTCAACGGAATTTCTTCAAATTAACGCAGACTGAACAATCTATCACCACTTTGCAGTTATTGCACGCTTCGTCAGGCAAAAAACATAGTCCATGCGGCAGAAAGCGGCATTGCTAACACCAGTGCGGGAAGCATGTTGACCACCGGGAACATCTTAATACCACAGATGCGTAAACCGGTTGCGATCGGCAGTAACCCACCAACCGCGCTAAAATCTGCCATCATCGCGGGGGGAGTGAGCGGTAGAATCAGCGCAGCACAAGTGGCAAGCGTCAACTGGATAATCAGCACCGGCATGCATATTACCGGGACGGCAATCCCCAGCGGGCAGGCGAAGATAATAGCGGTGAAGAAATCGAGGAAAGATTCGGCAATTAAAATACTGGGATCGCCGGTCATTCCTTCATGCATTGCCCCGAAAATCCCGGTACCGCTCGCACAGAAAAGAACAATGATTGCCACAAAACTCTGAATAAACGATTCATGCGTTGTCTTCTTCCCCGGTTTCATAAACATCTGCTGGGCTTTGGCGACCGCGCCGTTAATACCTTTTTCCAGGTAGCAAAATTCGCCGATAAGTGCCCCAACCCGCGTTGCCAGAACCATTACCGGAAGGTTGGCGCATTTGATCACCAGTAAAATACCAATACCAAGAGAGGCCAGACCAAAGATGGAGGTCATTGAGACACGAATTCGTTCCTGACGAATTTGTCGCTGAGTCGCCGCGTTACCCGGCCTTCGGGGCCAGCGCATGCGCTGTTCAAAACGACGACGTGTTTTGTCCTGCTACTCGAATTATTTAGGGCATAGTTCCTTCTAAATATATTGCTGAATAGCATTATTATGACTTGGTTATCACACTCATAGCTTGCTTATCCATGATATCCGCGCATAAGAATTAAATCTTGCCCCTCCAGATTAAAGGTGCCATGATTGCGCGAATTTTCTCCTGTCCGCATGGGGCTGTCCGGGATGAACGTAACCCCCTTACATTGCCTGCAAGATCGCCCGATTGTGCGATGTTTACCCCTTTCTGAGTTCTCTCTTTCTGCTCCCACCATGCGGTGAGGGTAGCGCACGCTCACTGCAGGACAACAGTAAAATCAGAAGCTGTCTGCTTTTACTGATGTCTGGCGGTCGGAGCTGGTAACCAGTTGACCCCGCATCTCGTTGGGCAAGGCATCAGGTCTTGCCCGGGACTTTTATTCTCCCGAAACGGGTATTTGCGCTTATGAAATCAATGAATATTGCCGCCAGCGGTGAGCTGGTTTCCCGACTCTCCACCCACCGTCAGGTGGTGGCGCTGGACAGTACCGATTTTACCGATGTTGCGGCAGTCGTCATTACCGTTGCGGACAGCCGCAGCGGCATCCTTGCTCTGCTTAAGCGCACCGGCTTTCATCTGCCGGTGTTTATTCTTGCTGAAGATGCAGCTGAAGTGCCTGATGGTGCAGAAGCGATTGTGGCGGGGAATGCGCAGGACTGGCTGGAGCTGGAGTCTGCGGCCTGTCGCTATGAAGAGAACCTGCTGCCGCCGTTTTATGACACCTTAACCCAGTATGTGGAAATGGGTAACAGCACCTTTGCATGCCCAGGTCATCAGCACGGTGCATTCTTCAGGAAGCATCCTGCTGGCCGCCATTTCTATGATTTCTTTGGCGAAAATGTATTTCGTGCGGATATGTGTAACGCCGATGTGAAGCTTGGCGATCTGCTCATCCACGAGGGGTCAGCAAAACATGCACAGAAATTTGCGGCAAAAGTGTTTCATGCGGATAAGACCTACTTTGTGCTGAACGGAACGTCGGCGGCGAATAAGGTTGTCACCAACGCGCTGCTGACGCGCGGCGATTTGGTGTTGTTCGATCGCAACAACCACAAGTCGAATCATCATGGCGCACTGATTCAGGCAGGAGCAACGCCAGTCTATCTGGAAGCCGCCCGTAACGCATTCGGCTTCATCGGAGGCATCGACGAGCGCTGTTTTAATGAAGAATATCTGCGTGAGCAGATCCGTGAGGTTGCCCCGACAAAAGCTAACCAGTCGCGTCCGTTTCGTCTGGCGATCATCCAGCTTGGCACCTATGACGGCACGATTTATAACGCCCGTCAGGTGATAGACAAGATAGGCCATCTTTGCGACTACATCCTGTTTGATTCGGCGTGGGTAGGGTACGAACAGTTTATCCCGATGATGGCGGACGGCTCGCCGCTGCTGCTGGAATTGAATGAGAACGATCCGGGCATTTTCGTCACTCAGTCGGTACATAAGCAGCAGGCCGGATTCTCGCAGACTTCGCAGATCCACAAGAAGGATAACCATATTCGCGGGCAGGCGCGTTTTTGTCCGCATAAGCGGTTGAACAATGCTTTTATGCTGCATGCGTCCACCAGTCCGTTTTACCCGCTGTTCGCCGCACTGGATGTGAATGCCAAAATTCATGAAGGAGAGAGTGGACGTCGCCTGTGGGCAGATTGCGTAACCCAGGGGATTGAGGCGCGTAAGGCGATTCTTGCCCACTGTAAACTGCTGAATCCCTTTATCCCACCGGTTGTTGATGGCAAGCCGTGGCAGGATTATCCCACCGAAATGATAGCCCGCGAGCGCCGCTTCTTTAGCTTTGAGCCCGGCGCGAAGTGGCACGGCTTTGCGGGTTACGCAAAGGATCAGTACTTTGTGGACCCGTGTAAGCTTTTACTGACCACGCCGGGTATTGATGCCGACACCGGACGCTATACCGACTTTGGTATCCCGGCCACCATCCTGGCGCACTACCTGCGTGAAAAAGGCATCGTGCCGGAGAAATGCGATCTCAACTCTATCCTGTTCCTGCTGACGCCTGCGGAAAGCGCTGAAAAGATGGCGCTGCTGGTGACGATGCTGGCGCAGTTTGAGCAGCATATTGAGGATGATACGCCGCTTGCGGATGTGCTACCGACTATCTTCAATAAATATCCGGTGCGCTATCGTGATTACACGCTGCGGGAGCTGTGCCAGGAGATGCACAATCTCTATGTCAGTTTTGATGTAAAGGATCTGCAAAAGGCGATGTTCCGTAAGGAATGCCTGCCGCCGGTGCTGATGAATCCGCAGGATGCCAATAGCGCCTTTATTCGCGGCGACGTTGAGCTGGTGCGTATTCGTGATGCTGAAGGTCGCATCGCGGCGGAAGGTGCGCTGCCTTATCCACCTGGCGTGCTGTGCGTCGTGCCCGGTGAAGTGTGGGGCGGGGCAGTGCAGCGCTACTTCCTCGCCCTGGAAGAGGGCGTAAATCTGCTGCCCGGCTTCTCACCTGAGCTGCAGGGGGTTTACAGTGAAACCGATGCCGATGGGATTAAACGGTTGTATGGATATGTGCTGAAGTAAGCACAAAAAAGCGGGTCACCTTATGATGACCCGCTTTCTCTGTGTTGCGTTAGTGCGCGATAGTCTGAGCGCCCCCGGGTACACGAACATGTTTGTACTTGAACAGCGCGACGAAGGCGAAAGCCAGAATCAGCGAGTAGCCTGCGAAGATAAGCCACACGGTCTGCCAGTCGGTAATACCGTTCAACGTGTAATGCTCAACCACTTTCCCGCTTACCACACCGCCCAGGATACAGCCAAAGCCGTTAGTCATCATCAGGAACATCCCCTGCGCACTGGCGCGGATTTCCGGACGAACCTCTTTTTCCACAAACACGGAACCAGAAATGTTGAAGAAGTCGAAGGCACAGCCGTAAACAATCATCGACAGAACCAGCAGCACGGTACCGAACGGTGTTGGATCGCCGTAAGCGAACAGGCCGAAGCGCAGCATCCACGCGAATATACTGATGAGCATCACGTTCTTAATGCCATAGCGGCTCAGGAAGAACGGAATGGTCAGAATGAACAGCGTTTCAGAGATCTGCGAAATCGACATCATCACCGATGCGTGCTGGACGATAAAGCTGCTGGCGAACAGCGGATCTTTATCAAAGCTGTGCAGGAAGGTATTCCCGAACATATTGGTAATTTGCAGCTCAGCACCAAGCATCATGGAGAAGATGAAGAAGATCGCCATGCGCTTGTTTTTAAACAGCGCGAACGCATCCAGACCCAGCATGGAGGTCCAGCTCTGATTTTCTTGCTGTCTGGCGACCGGAATATGCGGCAGGGTCAGCGTAAAGAAAACCAGCATAACGGAGAGGGCGGCGCCAATATACAGCTGCATATGGCTGAGTTCGAAGCCGGAGAAGCTCACCACCCACATCGCCAGAATAAAACCGATGGTGCCCCAGATTCGGATAGGCGGGAAATCGGTCACAATGTCCATTCCCGCAGATTGCAGGCGGTAATAGGAGATGGTGTTAATCAGGCCAAGCGTAGGCATATAGGCCAGCGAGTTAAGCAGGATCACGAAGAACATCGCGCCTGGCGTGGTGACTTCTGCCGCCATAAACAGCGTGATTGCGCCGACGATATGGCAAATGGCGTATACCCACTTCGCGCTTAGCCATTTGTCCGCCACGATACCGAGCAGAGTCGGCATGAAGACGGCCGCAATCCCCAGAGAGCTATAAACTGCACCGATGGATGCTCCGTCAAATTTCAGGGTGACGAACATATATGAGCCGAGAGTGGTAAGCCAGCTTCCCCACAGGCAGAACTGCAGAAAAGAGAGTATTTTCAGCTGCAGCTTAAGATTCATGTTAATTTCCTCACACCATTATGCGGATGAATGTTTTGAAAGGCACATTTGCCGTTGCATTATGATGTGATTCTATCAATGAGTGTCGGTGATTTTTTGTTACCTGTGACAAATATTTGCAAACAATTTTCAGTTGCAATGTAAAAGGGTGATGACGGTAGCATTTTTCTACCTTCCCGCTCCTGAACGACAGGAGCGGGAGAGGGAGGGCGTGATTATCTGCGCCGATACGATTTCTGGGTCGTATTGACCTTATAAAGATAGCGGCGGGATTCAGCGGAAGGATGACGGGTGGTTAACGTTTGATAGACGTCGCCCGGTGACATGCTGTTAATGATATTTGCTGCCTGTATCTTGTCGTTTGAGAAGACGCGCAATACGCTGCCCGCCCCGCCGTTGTAGGCCGTGATAACGGCATAACGTCGCGATGTGGGATTGTCGATACCGCCTAAATAGACATTGTTGAGCATCGCCAGGTAGGCGGTACCGGTATCAATATTACTCGCAGGATCGAACAGGAAGCTGCGGCTCGGCGTACCTGATTTACCCTGCGCGCGGAACACATCCTTCCCGGCGGTGTGCTGCACGACCTGCATCAGGCCCAGCGCATCGGAACGGCTTACGGCATAAGGGTTAAAGGAGGATTCGGTTTGCATAATCGCCAGAATCAGCGATTCATCAACACCGTATTTACGTGAAGCCTGACGTACCATACCGACATACTTATGCGCACGCTTATCCAGGTGATTCGGCACCAGGTTTATCGTTACGCTGTAGATCATGCGAATACCGTTGCTGCGGCTTTTCAGCCGCGTTTTCAGCAGATAATCGGCAAAGTTGGTCGCCCGTCCTTCCCAGCGAACAGGCTGGCCGGTGTTATCCACCACCTGTCCATAGAGGAACGGCTCTCTGGAGATCTGGATATCATCCACATCGGAATAGAGGTCGACGGAGCCCGGATCGTCGCCCATCAGCAATGTCCTGATAATTGCCCGACGCAGATGCGCGGCAGGCTCTGTCCCGGCGATGGTTTCAACGGTGAGGGTACCATCGTCAAAGTTGATGTGGCTGCGGGTCTGATACTGATCGGTATACTTCACGTAGTCCTTCGGACCCGCGATCAGCACTTCCTTGAACCCCCAAAGATTTTCAATGTTGTGGGCAAACTGCCCCATCAGAATATCAAAACCGTTGGTATCCTTGACCCAGGCTTCATTATACGTATCGCCTTTTTTGGTCGAACTGGAACAGGAGATGAGCAACGGCGCAATAACGGCAAGCGCGAGAAATTTTTTCATCATTTCGGGAGTGCGTGTTGTGTTTGTCGTTGTGCAATATTGCCGGATAAGCGCTGTGCTACCCGGCAACGTACTTATTTTTTATCTTCTGGCGTATAGCCTTCAATATGCACATCTTTACCTTCAAACAGGAAGTTAATCATCTCCTGTTCCAGCAGCTTACGGTGCTCAACGTTCATCATATTGAGTTTCTTTTCATTGATAAGCATCGTTTGCTTGTGCTGCCACTGGGCCCAGGCTTCTTTGGAGATCTCGTTATAGATGCGTTTACCCAGTTCGCCCGGGTACAGCTGAAAATCCTGTCCCTCTGCTTCACGCTGCAGGAAAGTACAAAAAATCGTTCTGCTCATAAAAAATCCTCTTTATTTACCGGATTGCTTAAACCGGCGATCCGGTACGTAACTGCTGTAACAAACGCTCCACGGGGGCCGCCAGTCCGACCGATGGCGGCTGCGCTAAGTTATACCAGAGCGCGTTGCCTTCATCCATGCATGAAACGAATGAAGACACGGGAAGCCACATGGGCACAATATCCAAATGGAAATGGCTAAAAGTATGGCGAAACGCGTTAAGCTGGGTCAGCTTATTCGCATTGATATTTCGCTGCGCCAGCCACTCCTGCAGAGCATCTTCATCTTCAAACTGCGGGAAACAGTATAAACCACCCCACAGGCCGCTTGGTGGACGCTGCGCCAGCAGAACCTCGTTCTCATGTTGCAGCAGCAGGAAATAACCTGTGCGCTCCGGCAACGTCTGCTTCGGCTTCTTGCCAGGATAGAGCGACCAGCTGTCATTGGCGGCGGCAATGCAGCCATTTTGCAGCGGACACAGTGAACATTTAGGCTTTGAGCGGGTGCACACCATCGCCCCCAGGTCCATCATCGCCTGGTTGAAGCGCTCCACATCCTGGGCAGGCGTAACCTGTTCGCTCAGATCCCACAGTCGTTTCTCAACCTCTTTTTTACCCGGCCAGCCGCTAACAGCATAGCAGCGCGCCAGCACGCGCTTGACGTTGCCGTCGAGAATCGGAAAATGTTTACCCAAAGAGAGTGAGAGCACCGCCCCAGCGGTTGAGCGACCGACGCCTGGCAGCGCCGCCACTTCGTCAAAGGTTTGCGGGAAGACGCCGCCATGCAGCGTGGTAACCTGCTGTGCGGCTTTATGCAGATTACGCGCCCGGGCGTAATAACCCAGACCGGTCCACAGATGCAGCACCTCATCCAGCGGGGCGTCAGCAAGATCCGTCACCGTCGGGAAATGCGCCATAAAGCGTTCAAAATAGGGGATAACTGTCGCAACCTGCGTCTGTTGCAACATAACTTCCGAGAGCCATACTTTGTAAGGCGTCTTGTCAATTTGCCAGGGCAGGGTTTTCCGCCCGTATTTATCGTACCAGTCCAGAACCTGGGCTGAAAATTGAGACGCTTGCATGGTCACCAAATTCTTCATTGTTGGGGGCCAGATTGCAGCACAGAGGCAACGGGGTGTAAACCGGAACTTTCCGCAGCTCAGTGTCTTCCTTTACTTGCATCCGGCAACTAACTTTGGATAATGCCCGTTTTCAGACCTCAATCACAAGCAGACTTACTTTTATGAAAAACGACGTCATCTCACCGGAATTTGATGAAAACGGTCGCCCGCTGCGCCGGATTCGTAGTTTTGTTCGTCGCCAGGGACGACTGACGAAAGGACAGGAGCACGCGCTGGAAAACTACTGGCCGGTGATGGGCGTTGAATTCAGCGAGGAATACGTGGATTTCGCCGCGCTGTTTGGCCGTGAAGGGCCAGTGACGCTTGAGATTGGTTTTGGCATGGGCGCTTCGCTGGTGGCCATGGCGAAGGCGCGTCCGGAACAAAATTTCCTTGGCATTGAAGTCCATTCACCGGGGGTCGGCGCATGTCTGGCATCAGCCCATGAAGAGGGCGTCGGGAATCTGCGAGTGATGTGCCATGATGCGGTCGAAGTGCTGCATAAAATGATTCCTGACAATTCTTTATCCATGGTTCAGCTCTTTTTCCCTGACCCGTGGCATAAAGCACGTCATAATAAACGCCGTATCGTTCAGGTACCGTTTGCAGAGCTGGTGAAAAGCAAGCTGAAGCTGGGTGGCGTATTCCACATGGCGACTGACTGGGAAGCCTATGCGGAGCACATGCTTGAAGTGATGTCCTCCATTGACGGGTACAAAAATCTGTCAGAGAGCAACGATTATGTACCGCGCCCGGAATCGCGCCCGGTAACCAAATTTGAACAACGTGGTCATCGTCTTGGCCACGGCGTATGGGACTTAATGTTCGAGAGGGTGAAATAATGGCAAAGAACCGTAGCCGTCGTTTGCGTAAGAAAATGCACATCGACGAGTTCCAGGAATTAGGATTTTCGGTTGCATGGCGTTTCCCGGAAGGTACATCTGGAGAGCAGGTTGATAAAATCGTCGATGACTTTATCAACGACGTTATCGAGCCGAACAAACTGGCGTTTGACGGCAGCGGTTATCTGGCCTGGGAAGGTCTGATCTGCATGCAGGAAATCGGTAAGTGCACTGAAGAACATCAGGCTGCCGTGCGTAAATGGCTGGAAGAGCACAAACTTGAAGAAGTCCGCACCAGCGAACTTTTCGACGTTTGGTGGGACTAATAAAGCAAAGGGTCGGCAAATGCCGGCCCGATTTGTCTTGAGGGAAAGTTATGATGCGCAAAACGCTGCTGGCGGCAGTTCTTTCGTTAACGGCGATGGCCGCTCACGCAGATTATCAGTGCAGCGTCACGCCACGTGACGATGTCATTCTGAGTCCGCAAACGGTGCAGGTGAAGGGTGAAAACGGCAATCTGGTGATTACGCCGGACGGCAATGTGATGTACAACGGCAAGCAGTACACGCTGAACGCCGCGCAGCGCGAACAGGCGAAAGATTACCAGGCGGAGCTGCGTAGCGCGCTACCGTGGATCGACGAGGGTGCCAGAGCTCGCGTGGAAAAAGGTCGCGTGGCGCTGGACAACATTATTGCTAAAGAGGTCGGCGAGAGCAGTAAGATGCGCGGACGTCTGACCAAACTGGATGCGCAGCTGAAAGAGCAGATGAACCGCATTATTGAACATCGCACCGACGGTCTGACTTTCCACTATAAAGCGATCGATCAGGTTCGTGCTGATGGGCAACAGTTGGTGAACCAGGCGATGGGCGGCATTTTGCAGGACAGTATCAACGAAATGGGGGCGAAGGCGGTGCTCAAAGGGGGCGGCAATCCGCTTCAGGGCGTGCTGGGTAGCCTCGGCGGACTGCAAACTTCGATTCAAAGCGAATGGAAGAATCAGGAAAAAGACTTCCAGCAGTTTGGTAAAGATGTCTGTAGTCGCGTTGTCACGCTGGAGGACAGCCGCAAAGCGCTGGTCAGTACGCTTAAATAATTTTTTTTATTAAACAACGGCACAGATCGCGTCTGTGCCGTTTTTTTTGTCTCTTTACCGCGTTTTGGTATCTACCTCTAAGTTTAACAATCCGAAAAATATATTTGTCTGGTTAATTGGATGTCGTCACATTATTCGTCTGTGGCATTGGGATAATGCGGCAAATTCACGTAAATGGAGAAATAACATGGAGTTTTTCAGGAAAACGACACTTGCCGCACTGGTTATGGGGTTCAGCGGCGCAGCCTTCGCTTTACCTAACGTCACTATCTTAGCGACCGGCGGAACGATTGCCGGGGGCGGTGACTCTGCAACAAAATCAAACTATACCGCGGGTAAAGTTGGCGTAGAAAATCTGGTTAATGCTGTTCCTCAATTGAAAAATATTGCTGTTGTTAAAGGTGAGCAGGTCGTCAATATCGGTTCTCAGGATATGAACGATGACGTCTGGCTGACCCTGGCGAAAAAAATTAATACCGAGTGTGATGAAACCGATGGTTTTGTTATCACTCACGGCACCGACACCATGGAAGAGACCGCTTATTTCCTCGACCTGACCGTTAAGTGCAACAAGCCGGTTGTGCTGGTCGGCGCAATGCGCCCGTCGACGTCGATGAGCGCGGATGGTCCGTTCAACCTCTATAACGCAGTCGTCACGGCGGCAGATAAAGCCTCTGCGAATCGAGGTGTGCTGGTAGTGATGAATGACACCGTGCTTGATGGTCGCGATGTGGCTAAGACCAATACGACCGATGTGGCAACCTTTAAGTCTGTTAACTACGGACCGCTGGGCTATATCCATAACGGAAAAATCGACTATCAGCGTACACCTGCGCGTAAGCACACCACTTCCACACCGTTTGACGTCTCTAAGCTGACCGCGCTGCCGAAGGTGGGGATTGTTTATAACTATGCTAATGCTTCCGATCTTCCGGCTAAAGCGTTGGTGGATGCGGGTTATGACGGGATTGTCAGCGCGGGCGTTGGCAACGGCAACCTGTATAAAACTATCTTCGATACTCTGGCGACGGCCGCGAACAAAGGCACGGTTGTGGTGCGTTCTTCCCGCGTACCAACCGGCGCAACGACTCAGGATGCCGAAATTGATGATGCGAAGTACGGCTTTGTCGCTTCTGGATCTCTGAATCCGCAGAAGGCACGCGTACTGTTGCAGTTAGCCTTGACGCAAACGAAAGATCCAAAACAGATCCAGACCATGTTTAATCAGTATTAATTTCTGGGTTGTATACTCTGAATAATTCGAGTTGCGGGACAAAACGCGTCGTCGTTTTGAACAGCGCTGGCCCCGAAGGGGCGAGTAACAAAGCCAACGCACCAGCAACTTGAAGTATGACGAGTATAAAGGGATCATAACGTCGTTAATCATGCCCGGTAAGCGAGAACGCTACCGGGCATTTTGCGATTACATCAATCCCAGCAGTTGCGGGACAAACAGCGATATTTGCGGAATGTAGGCGATCATCATTAATGCGATAAACAATGCGGCATAAAACGGCAGCAGCGGTTTAATTAAATGCTGAATTTTCACGCCGGATATTGAACATCCTACAAACAACGCACTGCCTACAGGTGGTGTCAGTAAGCCAATGCACAGGTTCGCGACCATCATGATGCCGAAATGCACCGGATCCATACCCAGTTCCTGAGCGATGGGCAGGAAGATCGGTGTGAAAATCAGCACCGCAGGCGTCATGTCCATAAAAATGCCCACAATCAGCAGCACGATATTGATCAGTAAAAGAATGACCCATGGATTATCTGAAATCCCCATCAGCGTGTCGCTGATCATATACGGGATATCGGCATTGGTCATCGCCCATGACATCCCGACAGAGAAACCGATTAACAGTAAAACGATGGATGTCGTCACTACCGATTCAAGGATCAGTTTGGGTAAATCGCGCCATTTCACTTCACGATAAATGAGAACAGAGAGGATAAACGTATAGACCACCGCGATGGCTGATGCTTCCGTAGCAGTAAAGATCCCCCCGAGAATTCCCCCCATCACGATGATGACCAACAGCAAGCTTGGCAGCGCATCCAGAAATGCTTTCAGCGCCTGAGCGCAGGTCGGTCTTTCGGACAGCGGATAGCCCCGCTGTTTTGCGATAATCGCGCAGACGACCATGATCGCAAGCCCCATCAGAAGACCGGGCAGATATCCGGCCATGAACAGAGACGCAACAGAGACGCCGCCAGCGGTCAGTGAAAAAACGATCAGAACGTTTGAAGGGGGAATTAACAGCCCGGTAATACAAGAAGAGACGTTAATGGCGGTAGAAAACGCCGGATCGTATCCCTGTTTGGTTTGAATCGGATTGAGCGTTCCGCCCACGGCCGCCGCCGCCGCGACGGCGGAGCCGGAAATGGAGCCGAACATCATATTCGCCAGGACGTTGACATGCCCGAGTGAGCCAGGCACGCGGCCTACCATTACCTGCGCCAGGTTAATCAGACGAATGGCAATCCCCCCGCTGTTCATCAGCGTTCCGGCAAAAATAAAGAAAGGAATAGCCAGCAGGGCGAAGTTATCCAGTCCGTTGGCCAGCCTCTGCGACACCGTTATCACGGCAATGTCCCAGGGGAACATCAGCAGCATTGAGGCGACGGTGGCAATGCCTATCGAGAAAGAGATTGGAACACCAACAAAAACCAAAATAAAGAAGCAGCCAAAAAGGGTGAGCGCAATATAGCTATCCATCAAATTGTTCCCTCATGAGGTTGTCTCAGTTGGTGGATACTCTGATGAATAAACCAGAGCGCATAAAACATCATGACTGCGCCGCTAATCGGCAGAATAAAATAGACATAACCCATGGGGATCTGCATGGCTGCCGAGACCTGCGACGTCGCCAGCGTCTTGTTAATCAGCTTGATCCCCCCGGTCACGATAACTGAACCGGCGAAGCTGAATATCAATAAGTTAATGAATAAATTAAGCAATGCCTGCTTGTGTT
The DNA here is from genome assembly GCF_002918555.1 of Citrobacter amalonaticus. GTDB lineage: Bacteria > Pseudomonadota > Gammaproteobacteria > Enterobacterales > Enterobacteriaceae > Citrobacter_C > Citrobacter_C amalonaticus_A. Next base: position 525,014 of record NZ_PQMB01000003.1, on the reverse strand, counting down.
TACTCAGCGAAAGAGAGAGCAGATCGATTGAAAGGTGACGCTGAGCGCCTACGGTATAGGCCGCGCCTAATAATCCAACCCATATCATCAAAAAGCGCGCTAACTCATCGGTAAGCGTGCTTGGCTGGTTAAGTACGTAGCGACTGAATACCTGCCAGACGACACACCCCACCAACGCAATCATGACAAGAATAGAAAATGCGGCAATGATGCGGTCTACCGCAAGTTTAAGGCGGTTAAATATCATTGAGAGAGTCCTGAGCAAATGGGGGCGGAGACTGGCCCCCAAAAGTGATTGTTATTGCGCTACATTCTCAAATTTATCCAGCAGAGCAGCCTGTTTTGGATCTTTTCTGAAATCATCAAACAATGGCTGAACGGCCGCACGGAAAGGGGCTTTGTCGACTTTCACAATTTCGCCTCCCTGGGCTTTCGCCTGAGCACGGGTTTCGCTGTCGATTTTTTCCCACAATTTTTGCTGATAAGCTTCTGAATTTTTTGCCGCAGAGGTCAGAATATTCTGTTGCTCTGGGGTTAACTTATTCCATGTTTTCGTCGAGATAACCAGGAAATCGGGAATAGAAGCATGTTCATCTTCTGAGAAGACTTTGGCTATCTCAATGTGGCGGGTCTGCACCCATGAAGGAACATTATTTTCTGCGCCATCAACAACGCCTTGCTGCATCGCGGTATAAACTTCGCCAAAAGAAATTGGCGTGGGGGAGCCTCCCATCAATTCGATCATTTTAATGGTCGTTGGGCTTGCCTGGACGCGAATTTTCAGCCCTTTTAAATCTTCTGGTTTAGTGATGGGTTTTTTGGCATAAAAACTCCGGGTCCCTGCCACATAAGCAGACAGGGCAAAGAATCCTTTGTCTTTTGTCGAGTCCATAATCTCTTTACCGACTTCCCCAAAGACGACGTTATTAAAGTGCGCCTGATCTTTGAATAAGAACGGTAAATTATAAATAGCATAAGTATTATCAAAGGATTCCAGGTCACTGGCGGAACCTTTTGTCATATCCAGTGCGCCATTTTGCAACAGCTCCATTGTTTCTCTGGCGTTGCCCATTTGGCTACTGGGATAAATACGAATCACCATATTACCGTCAGACAGCTGTTTAACCTCTTTCGCTAACTCTTCAAAAGCCTGGTGAACCACATGGCTACGTTCCAGGTTGTGAGCCAGTTTCAATGTGACCTTCTCTGCGGCATTGACACCCGTGCTAAGCAGCGCCAACAGGGAGGCACACACGAGTGAACGGGAAAACGCAGCAATTTTCATAAGTAAACTCCTAGCTTTTGAGAACCGAAATTGGTTGATATCTAAAGGCTGATAAACCAACGTTGTATGATAAATCGATGTAGTTGTCGGACATCTATCCGCTATCTTAATCACAAAACATGGAGGTACCAGGAGTTTGATCTAATTTTGTGCGCTGCACTGTATATATTTATTTCGTATTTTTTAATTTTATTTATCAATATAAATAATGATCAGCTTTATTATTCATGAATAATTGTCAAAGAGCTCGGCTTAACCGAATATATCCGTCATAATTCAAGCTGCAGGTGCGTTGGCTTTGTTACCCGGCCTTCGGCCTCGCCCCTTCAGGACCAGCGCAAGCGCTGTTCAAACGACGACGTGTTTTGTCCCGCAACTCGAATTATTTAGGGTGTAGATGCTATATATGCTGGAAGGAAAATATGCGCCGCAGACGCATCATCGGGTGATGCCAACGTCACGCTGAAATGCCCGATAAGCCTTGCGCTATCGGGTATTTCAGGCTTTGTCATCACCCGCAGCAAAGACTATTGCGCAAGAAACAGTTCAAGAAGAGAGTTTAAAAACAGCTTGCCATGATGGGTAATTTGCCAGGAATGCTCGCATTCGGTCAGATAGCCCTGGGCGATGGCTTTATCGATCTCTTTGCGAATCACCTCTTCTGCAAGCCCGGTATACTGGGTGAACTCGCTGCGTGGCGCAGCCTCCAGCAGGCGGAAGCGGTTCATAAAGAATTCAAACGGCTTATCTGCCTGTTCCACATCCCGCTGGCTTTCCAGATAACGTCCCTGCATATAGCCACGCGGATGACGCGTTTTGGTGGTGCGCAGAATACGTCCGTCCGGGAAGGTCACCTTCCCGTGCGCGCCGCAGCCTATACCCAGATAATCGCCAAAGCGCCAGTAATTCAGGTTGTGCTGACACTGATAGCCCGGCTTTGCATAGGCTGACGTTTCATACTGCTGATACCCTGCGGCAGTCAACAGCTGGTGGCCCTGCTCGAAAATATCCCACAGCGCGTCGTCGTCAGGCAATACCGGCGGGCGCGAGCCAAACAGGGTGTTGGGTTCAATGGTCAACTGATACCAGGAGAGATGAGGGGGATTGAGCGCAATAGCCTGTCGGAGGTCATCCAGCGCCTCTTCCAGCGTCTGGTCCGGCAAACCGTGCATCAAATCAAGATTGAAGCTGCGCAGCCCCAGCCCGCTCGCCAGGTTCGCCGCACGCTTTGCTTCTTCCGGGCCATGAATACGCCCGAGTTTCTTCAGCTTTGGCTCGCTGAAGCTCTGTACGCCAATGGAGATGCGATTCACCCCGGCGCGCTGGTAGTCGACAAAGCGATCGGCCTCTACCGTTCCCGGATTCGCTTCCATCGTGATTTCCGCATCCGCTGCCAGATTCAGACGTGCGCGCACGCCGTCCAGCAGCATTTGCATCGCCGGGCCAGAAAGCAGGCTCGGCGTACCGCCGCCAATAAAAATGGTCTTCACTTCACGTCCCTGGGCGTAGGCGGCGTCAGCATCCAGATCGTTCAACAAATGCTGAACATAGTCGTCGTGCGGAACTTCACCTTTCAGCGCATGCGAGTTGAAATCGCAGTACGGGCATTTTTGTACGCACCACGGAATGTGAATATAAAGACTCAGCGGCGGCAGCTTAACCATTACGTAAGGCTTCCAACAGCAGCTTCAGCGCCTGCCCGCGATGAGAAATCGCACTTTTTTCTTCACGAGTCAGTTCGGCCGCTGTTTTCCCTTCTGACGGAACGAAGAAGATCGGATCATAGCCAAAGCCACCGTTACCCGCAGCTTCACGGGTAATGACGCCAGGCCAGCTCCCGTGGCAGACCAGCGGTGTCGGATCGTCTGCGTGGCGCATATACACCAGGACGCAGTGGAAGCGCGCCTGGCGCTTATCGTCCGGTACATCCCGCATTGTCAGCAGCAGCTTTTCAAGATTCTTCTGGTCCGTGGCGTCTTCGCCAGAATAGCGAGCGGAATAGATCCCCGGCGCACCGCCCAGCGCATCAACCGCCAGGCCAGAGTCGTCGGCAATGGCGGGCAGACCGGTAACCTGTGCAGCATGGCGTGCTTTCAGAATTGCATTTTCAATAAACGTCAGGCCGGTCTCATCGGCGGAATCAACCCCAAGATCCGTTTGCGCCACGACATCAAGCCCGAAATCGCTCAGAAGCGAAGCAAGCTCACGCACTTTACCGGCATTGCCGGTAGCGAGGACAACTTTTTGCATAGGATACCTAATCTGTTAGCGCCGCAATCTCTGGCGGAATTTGTTGCGGATGAATGATTTTAACCTGTTTATGGCGGCCCAGTTCGCCCTTTTCAATGACGACCTGGCTTTTCGCCACCCGAAACTGCTTGCCGAGAAACTTCACCAGGTGGCTGTTGGCCTGGCCGTCTACCGGCGGCGCGGTAATGGCGACTTTCACTTCGTCGCCATGTAAACCGACAATACTGTCACGGCTGGCTTTCGGCTGGATGTAAAGCCGTAAAACCAGCCCGTCATCGCAGGGTGTTACGGCACTCATAGCGCCATCCACAATCCTGGCAGCAGCATATTACCGGTGGCTTGCAGAACCTCGCCAATACCCATGTTGATGACATACAGCAGCAGCACCAGAATCATCGGCGAAAAATCGATGCCGCCCATCGCCGGGAGCAGACGACGAATCGGACGTAACAGCGGGTCGGCAAGCTGAATCAGCACATACTCGATTGGGCTACGCCCCTGGCTTACCCAGCTCATGATTGCCATTACCAGCAGCACCCAGAAGATCAGTAAACCAATGGTCTTCAGAACAATCAGTACCGCCGCGATCCACATGATTGGCAGGAAGGTGACGACTTTAAACAGCGCAATAGCTTTGATAAAGCTGAGGATAAATGCCACCAGCAACGATGCGCTGTCGACTGGCCCCATAGGGGGAATAATCCGGCGCAGCGGCCCAATAATGGGCTGGGTCACTTTCACCACGAACTGGGAGAAAGGGTTGTAAAAATCACAGCGGGCCCACTGCATCCACACGCGCAATAACAGCACCATGGTGTACAGCTCAATTACCGTTGAGAGCAGGAAGGTCAACGTATTCATGCGTTCCTCAGTTTTCCTTAATTTTTTGTGTAATCACGTGCACCAAAGATAGCGGTGCCGATGCGCACCATCGTGCTACCCGCCGCGATAGCGGCATCCATATCATCCGACATCCCCAGTGATAAGGTGTCAATGTCAGGGTAGCGCGTTTTCAGCCCGGCAAATGCTACAGCCATTTGCTGTGCAACTTCAAACTGCCTTACATAATCTGACTCAGGCGCCGGGATTGCCATCAGACCGCGCAGACGAATGTGCGGCAGTCTGGCGACCTCAGCGGCCAGCGTGTCCAGCTCAGCAAGAGGAATACCTGATTTGCTGTTCTCATCGCTGATGTTGATTTGAATCAGCACGTTCAGCGGCGGCAACTCAGCCGGACGCTGCTCGCTCAGACGCGTGGCAATACGCAGACGATCGAGGGTATGACACCAGTCGAAGTGCTCAGCCACCAGGCGGCTTTTGTTGGACTGTAAAGGGCCAATAAAGTGCCATTGCAGGTCTTCCGTTCCCAACGCCTGAAAATGGCGGATTTTTTCCACTCCCTCCTGCACGTAGTTTTCACCAAAAGCACGTTGCCCTGCGGCAATCGCTTCTTCGATGGCGCTCGCAGGTTTGGTTTTACTTACTGCAAGCAATGTAACTTCTTCTGAAAGCCGCCCGCAACGCATTGCAGCGGCTGAGATTTTGTCCCGGACCTGTGCCAGGTTATGCGCGATATCGTTCATTTTCCGAGGATGTTTGTATGAATATGGAAGAAATTGTGGCCCTTAGTGTAAAGCATAACGTCTCGGATCTACACCTGAGCAATGCATGGCCTGCGCGATGGCGAAAACGGGGAGGAATGGAACTTGCGCCAATCGTCGTTCCCGATGTTGACGCATTACTGAGGCAATGGCTTGACGACGCGCAGCGGGCCGCGTTACGAAGGCATGGGCAAATTGATTTTGCGGTTTCTCTGACCGGCAACCTGCGTCTGCGAGCCAGTGCGTTTGCCCAACGCCAGGGAACGTCGCTGGCGCTACGGCTGCTCCCGGTCAGTTGTCCTGCGCTTGAGGAGCTACAAACCCCTTCGGCGTTGCCCGATTTGCTCGCCTGCGAGAACGGGCTGATTCTGGTGACTGGCGCAACCGGCAGCGGCAAATCCACCACTCTGGCGGCCATGGTCGGCTATCTCAACCAACATATTGATGGGCATATCCTGACGCTGGAAGATCCCATTGAATACCTTTATACCAGCCAGCGCTGTCTGATCCAGCAGCGTGAAATCGGCGTGCATTGTTCCTCGTTTGCCGCAGGGTTACGGGCGGCTCTGCGTGAAGATCCGGATGTGATTCTGCTGGGCGAACTGCGCGACAGCGAGACGATCCGCCTTGCGCTGACGGCAGCGGAAACGGGGCATCTGGTGCTGGCAACGCTCCATACGCGCGGTGCGGCGCAGGCGGTGGAGCGGCTGGTGGATACCTTTCCCGCGCAGGAAAAAGATCCGGTGCGCAGCCAGCTGGCGGGCAGCCTGCGGGCGGTCATTTCGCAAAAACTGGAGCGTGATAAACAGGACGGGCGCGTGGCGCTGTTTGAATTACTGATCAATACGCCAGCGGCAGGAAACCTGATCCGCGAAGGGAAAAGCCACCAGCTACCCCAGGTGATCCAGACCGGACAGCAGGTGGGGATGATGAGCTTTGCCCGGAGCCTGCAACAGCGGCAGGCCCAGGGCCGGCTTTAGCGAATGTTGAGCGAATAAACGGCGGGTAATGCCCCGGCGGTGGCGACGATTTCCAGGCGGATCTCGCTAAACTGCTGTGGGTGAGCAAAACGGTGCTGACATACGGAGTGACGGTTGTTAGTCACCTCGGCAAGCAGCGCGTTATCGCCCCACAGACGGTAGTGTGTAATGCAGTGAGGCGTCACGGCGCGAGGGTGGCCCATTTGTACCGTTTCCATCGCGTTGTCAAAGTCGTTGTCCTGCACCAGCGTCAGGCTGCGCACGGTTTTTGGCGCGTTCCAGCGCCAGATGGCGACAGGCTGAACGTCATTTACATCCGGAACCCAGCCGTTTGCCTGTTGTTCCGGACGCAAACGACCGTTCAACAGATTGTTGCGGCTAAAGCAGTTCAGCGGTGTGTCCAGGCGCAGGGCCGGCATTACCTGATGTGGATGACGGCGTGGCAGCCAGAAATCAAAGGCATCGACCCCGTAATCGGCGTCAGGTAACTGGCGGGTATGTTTTGCCACCCGGGCGTTCAGACTGTTAAACACGGTCATGATGCCGGGCAGATGCGTGTCGGTCAGGGCAATCTCAACGTCGCTCAGGACGGGAAAGGCAATGAACACATACCGATCGCGATCGCAAAGCCAGTCGAAAGCGCAACGATATTCCCCGCTGCCGTGTACCTCAATTGCGCATTCTGCATAGTGCTGCTCCGGAGTAAAGTTACCTGCTTTGTCCGCGCCGAGCAGCGAAACGGTGAACGATTGTGGCGTGTCGGCACGCAGTTGGAAGGACATTGCTGGCAGCTTGTCTCCCGCCTTTACGGGAAGCAGTAGCGCCATCCGCTCACCCAGCGGGAGCCATTGGCCGTTTGGGGGAAGGGTCGAAATCATGTACTCGCTGCTGGTGGTGACGGTAGCCCCCAGCGCCGGATCGTCCAGCCACTGGCGAGGTATGTAGCAGCCGTTTGCCTGCAGATGCTGTTGCAGACGAGTCACGTGGTCGTGGCTGGCAAGCGCCTGCGGCGTCAGCTGCTGCTGGTGGCATAATGCCGCAGCCCGTCCGACAACCTCGCCAAGAAGTCCACAGGTGCACATAACCCGGGCGCTGCCAAAGGCGACGTGAGAGGCGGAAATCAGACGTCCGGTGAGAAACAGGTTATCCAGCGAGCGGCTATAGAGACTGCGTAGCGGAATAGTGTAAGTGCCTTTGCTGTGGAACTGGCGGCAGCTGTCATGGGTGCTGTAGACGCCGTCCGCCGGATGCAGGTCGATGGACCAGCCGCCATAGCCTACGGCATCGTAGTGATCCCGTTGCCCGATAATATCCTGCTGGCACAGCAGATGGTCGCCCATAAAACGGCGGCTTTCCCGCTTGCCGGGGATTGCGCCAACCCATTCAATGGTCATCTTCTCTGCTTCGGGGAATTCGCCGGAGTTCTTGATGTGATCCCAGACGCCCCAGACGATCTTCCACAGTTCCCATTTGATCGTCTCGCTTTCATAAACCGTGTCGAGACGGCCACCCCACTCCAGCCACCACAGATCGCAACCGTTCAGGGTGGAGGTCAGGCGCTTATAACGCGGGATTGTGGTGATATCGTCGAGCGCGAAAGAAGGGGGGACGAACGTCACCGGATTGGCCGTCGTTTTGGTGTAAAAATAGATGGAATGACCAAGCTTGTGACCGAAGTGTTCGCCGGGGGCCATTTTTTCGTCCAGTTCTTCCGGCTCTTCTGCGCCTTCGCGAAACTCTGCGCCTGCCAGATAACCGAGCACGCCGTCACCGGTGGCATCGCAGAACTGACGGGCTGACAGGGTGTAGAAAGTTTCATTGATGGCATTGAAGGCTTTGACCTGGTGAATACGCTGCTGCTGTTTTTCCACCTCGTACACCGCGGTATTGAGCAATAAGGTTAGCCCGGGCTGGCTTTTGGCCATATCCAGCAGCAGCAGATCGAACATTATCGGGTTGCCCTCTTTGTTGCGCCACAGGTTCTCTTCCATGATTTCGCCCATGATGCCGCCTTCGCGCGCCCAGCGATTGTTGTTCCCCATATGCGAGGTTGCGCCGTTGGCCCACAAACGGACCTCGCTGGAGGCGTTCCCTCCGAGGACGGGACGATCCTGCACCAGAATGACCTGCAGGCCATCCCGTGCCGCAGCCAGTGCGGCACAAAGCCCGGCAAGTCCGCCGCCAGCGACGACGAGATCGGCGTGCAGGGTCCGGGAAGGGAATGTTCTTGAGTCACATTGAGTAAAGCGTTGCATAGCCTTGTATCCTTCGGAACTGGCGGTAAAATTGAAAACCTGTTGAAGCTAAAGCGAAGCCACTGCGCATGTCATCCCAACCGAATCAAAGTCTGATAGATGGCATCCGCTGTCTGCAATATCTGGTCTCCAGCGGACGTGCTATTGGCTGTCGCGAACTGGCCCGGCTGATGGGCATCAACACCACGCGGGTGAACCGACTGCTGATGACGATGGCCTCCATCGGACTGACCATGCAGGATGAACATCGTCGCTACCTGCCGGGGCCGGGCATTCACGCTCTTGCTGCTCAGGCCATTCGTGGCTCGGCGCTTTTCTCCCACGCTTTGCCTCTACTCGAGCACTACGCGCCGAAAGATATCGTGGTCGCGCTGGGAGTACTCTGGGAAGACCAGGTAATCTATATCTATCACTCCAGACCCGGAGCGCAGATAAGTCAGGCGCTGGCCGGATTTCATATGCTCCCCGCCTGGCAATCCGTTATCGGCATGGCGCTACTGGCGGCGGAAAGCGATGAGTCTCTTGTAAAGCGTTTTACGCCGGAACAGTGGCTCAACCTGGCGCCTCACGTCGAACAGCAGCGTCGCCAGGGGCACGTTGTCTGGCACCACGCCGACGGTGAAGTCTCAATGGCGCAGCCGCTGGGTGCACACTCTGCGGCGCTGGCCTTTGCCGGGATGTGGCAGGTTGACGACGTCATCGTCGCGGCACGTTTAGCAGAGCTTAAGTCGCTGAACCAGCGCATCACTCAATAGCATTACGGGTAGTAACGTCAGCCCTTATCAGGGGACAGAGAATCTGTCTGATAAGGGGAACGACCTCATGCGCTTCATCATATGTTTCTTTTATAGAAACATTCCCTGAATTGCAAAAGATCCTGCTGTGAACTGTGAGCAGGATCGAAGGATTAGCCTGAAGGGGGGGTTAGTAGCCCTGTTCGAAGTAGCTTTTGAGGATGATAACCGCAGAGGCAGAGTCAATCCTGCCTTTGTTGAGCGCGCGATATCCGCCCTGCTCAAACAGGCCGGAGCGGGCTTCAACGGTGCTGAGACGTTCATCATGCAGCGTGACCGGCACGCCAAAACGACCGTGAATGCGGTTGGCGAACTTACGCGCGCGGACAGTCAGCGGCTGTTCGGTGCCGTCCATATTTAACGGCAGGCCGACAATGATCTCGTCCGGTTGCCACTCTTTAAGCAGCCGTTCAATGAGGTTCCAGTCGGGTGTACCATCCTGCGCCTTAAGAGCGGGCAAGGGACGCGCAGTGCCGGTAACCCGCTGACCAATGGCCACGCCAATACTTTTGGTGCCAAAATCAAAAGCCAGTAATGTTTCACTCATCAGGCATGTCCCGCCACGCTCGGCATGGTCAGAATATCAATGCCGATCAGTTTAGCGGCCTCGCGCCAGCGGTCGGCAATCGGCGTTTTGAACAGGATGTTGAGATCGGCTGGCGCAGTGAGCCAGGCGTTATCCAACAGTTCCTGTTCCAGCTGGCCTTTATCCCATGAGGCGTAGCCCAACGCCACCAGTACTTCAGAGGGCTGCTCCTGTGTACCGATAGTTTCAAGCACATCGCGGGAGGTGGTGATCACGGTGTTATCCGAAATGCGAATACTGGATGAGAAACGAGAGGGCGGGGTATGCAGAATAAATCCACGGTCATCCGCCAGCGGGCCGCCGAGCATCACTGCTTTATCCAGACGAATCGCCGGATCGCGCGGTTCGGGGGTAATCTTCAGCTTTTCCAGAATCCCTTCAATTTGTAGATTTTCCAGGGGCTTATTAACAATAATTCCCATCGCGCCATCTTCATTATGTTCGCAAATGTACACCACGGAGCGGCGGAAAATCGGATCCTGGAGAGCAGGCATGGCAATAAGAAAGTGATGCTGTAAATTCATTGTCAGAGGTTCTGTTTCCTGGTTCAAAAAAGCAACAATGTGCAGTATGCGGTGAAACGATGGTGCTGTCACTCTCAGTCTTAGCGGGTTCCCTCCCGCCGGTGACGATTAAACGTCTTTGCCGGATAGCGACTTTGCCTTATCCGGCCTGCGATTCTGCGCATTCCTGGCGCTTTACTTTTGCAGACGAGCCTCAATGGCGTCCATCAGCATTCCGGTAATGGAGACAGGGAACTCCGCTTCAATCTCGCGAATACAGGTTGGGCTGGTGACGTTAATCTCGGTCAGACGATCGCCGATGATATCCAGACCCACAAAGATCAGACCTTTGGCTTTCAGCGTCGGCCCAATGCGGCGGGCGATTTCCAGGTCGCTGTCGGTTAACGGACGTGGTTCACCGCGCCCACCGGCGGCCAGGTTGCCACGGGTTTCGCCACCCTGCGGGATACGCGCCAGGCAGTACGGCACCGGCTCGCCATCCACGACCAGTACGCGCTTGTCGCCGTCTTTAATCGCCGGCAGATAGTTCTGCGCCATGCAGTAACGGGTACCATGTCCGGTCAGCGTTTCGGCAATCACGCCGAGGTTTGGGTCGCCTTCCTTCACGCGGAAGATGGACGCGCCGCCCATACCGTCCAGCGGCTTGAGGATGATGTCGCTGTGCTTCTGCCAGAAGGCCTTCAGCTGCGCTTTGTTGCGGGTAACCAGCGTTTCCGGCGTCAGGTCAGAGAACCAGGCGGTGAACAGTTTTTCGTTACAGTCACGCAGGCTCTGCGGCTTGTTGACGATAAGCGTGCCTTTCTCTTCTGCGCGTTCCAGAATGTAGGTGGCGTAGATGAACTCGGTGTCAAACGGCGGATCTTTACGCATCAGAATAACGTCGAGGTCGGCCAGCGGCAGATCCTGTTCAGCGGTAAATTCGTACCATTTGTCATAGTTCTGCTCCACGCTCAAAGTGCGCGTGCGGGCGCGGGCTTCACCATTGATCAGATAAAGATCGGCCATCTCCATATAATGAAGTTCGTAACCACGACGTTGCGCTTCCAGTAGCATAGCGAAGCTGGAATCTTTCTTGATATTGATGCTTGTGATGGGATCCATCACGATGCCGAGCTTGATCATTATTCTTCTCCGTTAGCCCAGATCGCCAAAACGCACCTGCAGCGCGGTAATGGCGGTGAGCGCAGTTGTCTCAGTACGCAGAACGCGAGGTCCTAACAGGATATCAGTAAACTGGTAGCGTGCGGTCATGGCAATTTCATCTGCAGAGAGGCCGCCTTCCGGGCCAATCAACAGACGAATACGTTCTACCGGCAGCGGCAATGTATTGATACTGGCGTGGGCAGCGGGGTGGAGATTCAGCTTCACCCCTTCATCCTGCTCTGCGCACCAGGCTTCGAGATCCATTGCCGGGCGGATTTCCGGCACGCGGTTACGACCGCACTGTTCACAGGCCGCGATAGCGATTTTCTGCCACTGCTGGCGCTTTTTGTTCAGACGCTCATTATCCAGTTTAACGCCGCAGCGCTCAGAAAAAAGTGGCGTAATGAGGCTTACACCCAGTTCGATCGATTTCTGGATCGTGAACTCCATTTTTTCCCCACGCGACACCACCTGGCCGAGGTGAATGTGCAACGGGGATTCACGATCGTCTGTTTCGCCGTTGAGCACTTTCACTTCTACGCTTTTTTTGGTGGCGCTGGTGATTTCAGCATCAAATACCTGATTACTGCCGTCAAACAGTTGCAGCGCCTGACCTGGCCCCATACGCAGTACGCGACCGATATGATTGGCGGCGTCTTCGCACAGCGCAATCTGGCTGCCGGAGGTGATGGGTTCGGGGTGGAAAATGCGGGGAATGCGCATAGTTAAAAATCCGCGTCATATCCCCACGCACGGGTGAGCGTGGGGAGGTTAAAAATGAATCTCGCTAGTGTAGGTTAGCTCTTTTGCGCCTGGCAAGCGCGTTGCACGTATGGGTTAGGATTTCCCTGCACCTTTGCAATACGTTCGTTGCGCTCACACTCCCACTCAGTGACCGGATACGTCTTATTCCAGGCGTTGAAGAGCTGGGTTTGCTGATGGGAAAGGGTCAAATTGTACTGGTCGCGCATATAGAAGTAAGTGCGTGCAATTGCGCCGCGCGCGCGGGCTGGGGGTTCCGCGATCTTCTCTTTAAAATTGACCTTCATGGCGCACTGTCCGTACTGGCCTTCGCCTCCGTTCCACTGGCTGTACATGAAGTTACCGCGATCGCCATTCACCTCGCCAACGGCGGGTTGCAGGTTATGCATGTCGCTTTCCATTTTGCGATAGACCGGATCTTTGGCGCAGTTTTTTCGGCCGCCATCCTGCCAGCACTGACGCTGGTGGCCAAACTGCCAGGCAGGCACGACATGTTCCCACTCAATTCTGCTGGCGCGGTTTTCATTTTTACGCACTTTGTAGCCGCAGGAGTCGAGGTCCACGACCCCTTTTTTCCCCTGCCAGTTAATTTTACACCCGCAGTAGAAATCGCCTGGCGCATCGGCATTAATTTTAACCCCGGCGCTCCTGGCCTGTGAGAAACTGTTGATCCCTTCGGCCAGTGCCTGGCCTGAAAATACCGCTGCCAGACTCGCAGCGACAAAAATGATATTACGGTACATCACGAACTCCGTGTCAAAACGAGCCCGCAACGTAGCGAAAGTTGCTCAGGTATGCAATCAGCCAGATCAGGAAAACTCCTGATTGTTCAATTAATTATTCGGCAACCAGCGCTTCGCCACATCGAATGCAGCGATAGGTGGCCTCGCCGCGCACCACCCGATTGTGGCGGCGAATGGTCAGCTGATGTTCCTGACACTTGCAACGGTAGGGGAAGGTTTTACGGCGTACGGACTGTAGCTCGAACTGATGCGTTCGTCTGGCCGGGACGCCCAGCACGCTCTCCATCATCCACTTCCACTCCTTGCCGTGGGGGGCTTTTCTTCCAAAGTGTTTCCACACCAGCAAATGCGCCAGTTCATGAGGCACCACCTCTTCAACGAATGCCTCGATATTTTCCATCAGCAGCACCGGATTGAGGCGGATTTCATAGCTTTCCAGCCAGGCGGTCCCCGCTGAGGTACCACGCTGTTGGTAGACGAGCTTCGGTTCCGGGTAGTGCCGTTCAAGCTTTTGGTTTGCCAGGGCGAGTTTTTCCCGCAGGCTGCGCATTACGGCTTGCTGGACGGCGATAGGGAGACGGGAGGTTTTCATAACGCCAGAGGATAATGGGTAAAAAAGACGTCTGCAACTCACTCCTGAGGATATGCGGGAAAACGAAGGGAAAAAATATGATTCCCATCGGCAAAGCGGTAGCTCACAGAACCTGAATGCAATTCCATGATCGCTTTCACCATCGATAACCCAAGACCATAACCCGGGGAATGACGTGCGTTATCGCCGCGCCAGAAACGATTGAACAAATTATCCGGGGCAGCGAATGGCTCACCCGGATTGATAATCTCAATGATTTTCTCACCGTCTCCGGACTGGGTGACTATATGGATGGTGGCGTTATTCGGTGAGTAGCGGATCGCATTACTGAGCAAATTTAATAATACTCTTTGTAGCAATATCCGGTCGGCCTGAACATTGCCGTCACATGAAGTGGTAAAAGCGATCTCCTTTTCTTCCGCTTCATATTCCAGAAAATCAGTGAGACTCCCGATCAAATCAGCCTGAGAAATAGCCTCTTTTTTTAGCATGATATTGTTATGTTCTGCTCGCGCCAGGAACAGAATATTTTCGGTCAGGCGAGACAATCCCTCAAGCTCTTCGATATTGTTCGCCAGAGCCTGCTGGTATTCCTCAACGGTTCGTTCTTTACTCAGCGTTACCTGATTATGACCAAGAAGAATATTTACGGGGGTTCGTAACTCGTGCGCCAGATCGTCAGCAAATTGATTCAGTCGCCTAAAATCTTCAGCCAGCTTTTGACGCATGATATTCAATGCGCTCCCTAATGGTTTTAGCTCCACGGGGAGAGTATTTTCATTTAATGGCTGGCTAAGCCCGCGGCTGTCCATTTTAGCGGTTAACTTGCTCAGGGAGACTATCGCTTTCAGGCCATTCTTAATCAATAAAGGACTAAGAACAGAACAGACGATAATGGCGATAATAGAGATTAAGATACTGTTATATCGGTACTGCTCCAGCATATACCGTCGTTCCGAAGCCAGCCTGGCGACGGTGATCGTCACCGGCGTGCCATGACTCTCTGCGGCTATCCGCACTGCTGAAAGCTGCGTACCTGCGATATCGCTTTTGCCAATCTTTTCGAGGGTCGGTTCTTTGAGGACTGAAAGCGAGTCCAGCCTGCCTGGATTAACGCCAGTATGGTTTACGGAAATACGCTCTCCGGCAGGGGAATGGATAAGCAGAATATCCTGACGAGTATCCATCATACGATTAAAATAGAGAGGGAGATTTTCCGCTTTAGCGCCATCCGCTAACAGTTGTCTGATTTGTTCGGCCCTGTTAATCAGGGTGACATCATCTCGCCACGTTAATTCATTGCTCAGCGCCCGGTATAAAGTCCAGCTAATACCGGCACAGACCAGCGTCAGAATGAGGACAAATGAGAGGGTCAGACGTAACGTTATGGATAGTTCAGGCTTCATTCTGTTCATCTGTCATAAATCTGTAGCCCATTCCTCTGACGGTGCCGATCAATTTCGTCTGGAAAGGGTCATCAACTTTTGCCCGCAGGCGACGTATAGCAACATCAACCGTATTGGTCTCATTATCAAAATTAATTCCCCATACTTCACTGGCAATCACCGCCCTGGGAATAATTTCACCGGCTCTGGATAACAGCAGCCATAACAGGAGAAATTCTTTACGGGTTAACGTAATCGCTTTACCGTCCCGGATGACGCTTTGTTTACTGGAGTCCATCTCCAGCCCGCCAGCCCGCAGACACGTGTGGGAAACGCTGTTATTTCTGAGCTGAGCGCGCACTCTCGCCAGCAGTTCAGCGAAGGAGAACGGCTTAACCAGGTAGTCATTAGCCCCTGATTCTAACCCTTTCACCCTGTCCTCCACCGCATCGCGGGCGGTAAGACAAATAACCGGCGTCTGGTGTGCTGTTCTGATCGCTTTCAGCACCTGCCAGCCATCCAGTCCCGGAAGCATAATATCCAGAATGATGAGGGCATAAGGTTCCTGCAAAGCGATGCGTAATCCTTCTCTACCCTCACTCGCACGATCCACAACATAGCCTGCTTCGGTCAGGCCCTGGCTTACCCAGTCGCTGGTTTTCTGGTTATCTTCGATAAGGAGAATCTTCATGAATTCACTATGTCATAAGCGCCGGAGCAGGTGTAAAAATATCATCAATAATGACAAAAATGTAATGCTGATGTCAGGTCAGCGCTGAGTGGCTCATATACAGTTGTTGTGTCTACGTTAACATGGAGCGACAAATGAAAAAATATATCCTGACTGCATTAATCCTGTCTGCAATTTCAGCACCATCGGTGGTTATGGCGGCAACCAATAATATTTTGAGTGTACATATTCTCGATCAGCAAACCGGTAAGCCTGCAGCGAATGTTGAAGTCGTTCTGGAGCAAAAGAATAAGGAAGGGTGGCAACAATTAAATACCGGTCATACTGACAAGGATGGCAGAATTAAAGCATTATGGCCTGAGCAGCAAGCCAAACCAGGCGATTATCGTGTGACATTCAAAACTAAACCTTATTTCGACAGTAAGAATCAGGAGAGTTTTTTCCCGGAAGTTCCCGTGGAGTTTCATATCAGTAAAGCAGACGAACACTATCATGTCCCTTTGTTGCTGAGCCAGTATGGTTACTCAACGTATCGGGGAAGTTAACGGTAGATGAAAGAAAAGAAAGGCCTCCTCTTAACGCAGAGAAGGCCTTTTTAAGATTAGTCGTGAGCGCCGATTTCGCGCAGTTTGCGACCTTTCATCAGGTTACGCTCAATGTGTTCCAGAGAGACGTGTTTGGTTTCCGGCACCAGCCAGATGGTCAGGATGATAAAGAACAGGTTCAGACCGGCGTAAACCCAGAAGGTATTCGCATTGCCCAGCGTGTTGAGCATGGTCAGGAACGTTGCGCCGACGATCATGTTGGCGATCCAGTTGGTTGCGGTAGAGCAGGTGATACCGAAATCACGACCTTTCAGCGGCTGGATTTCAGAGCACAGTACCCAAATCAGCGGACCGGCGCTCATCGCGAAGCCGATAATGAACATCAGCAACATGGCGATCGCGAAGTACTGAGCGGACGGGGAGTGAATGCCGATGTGCATCATGGTGCCGAGAATACCCATCCCGACGGCCATGACCAAAAAGCCCAGCGTCAGCGTCGGTTTACGACCCCAGCGGTCAACAAGGCCGATTGCGATGAAGGTTGCCAGCACGTTAGTCAGGCCAACAATCACCGTCCCCCACATTTGTTCGTTGGTGTTGGTGTACCCGGCCAGTTCAAAGATTTTTGGCGCGTAGTACATGATGACGTTCATCCCGGTGAACTGTTGCATAACCTGGAGCAGTACGCCGAGAAACACCGCGCGACGGAAATTGCTGTTCTCTTTAAACAACGCCCAGCCGCTCTGTTTTACCTGCAGGCTTTCGCGGATTTCGTCCAGTTCACGTTTGGCTTCTGCGCTGGTATCACGCAGGCGTAGCAGCACACGTTCGGCATCGACAAAGCGGCGTTTCGCCGCATACCAGCGCGGGCTGTCCGGCAGGAAGAAAACGCCAATCAGCAAAAGGATCGCCGGGATGATGATCACGCCCAGCATCCAGCGCCATGCTCCGCTATAGCTGAAGGCGGTATCGGACAGATAAGCGCCGAGGATCCCGATGGTGATCATCAACTGATACATGGAGATCATGCTGCCGCGGATTTTTTCCGGGGCGATCTCAGACAGATAGAGCGGCGCGGTATAGGAGGCGACGCCAACCGCCAGACCCAGCAGAACGCGGGAGATAATCAGGACTTCAACGTTAGGGGCCGCTGCGGAAAACAGCGAACCTGCAACAAACAGGATCGCACCAATCATCAGGCTTTTTTTACGGCCAAGTTTAAACGAGAGCCAGCCGCTGCCGACGGCGCCGACCGCCGCACCAAACATCATCGAGCTGACGACCCACTCCTGAGTGTGTGCAGTAATCTGGAATTCATCGGTGATGAAGGGCAGGGCGCCAGCAATAACGCCGATATCCAGGCCAAAAAGTAATCCTGCCAGGGCTGCAAGGAAACAGACAAAGAATGTCATCGCCTTATTTGAACGCCCCTGTTTTTTATTGTCAGGCATGATGCCCTCCGATTGGGTTATTAGTTTTATCAATGTAAAGGGTAAGTGAGCGACCCGTAAAAATATGTGATATGAATCACATTGGTGTAATCGGTTACACTAATTGTTAACTGTAAATATAATTAAGACTTTGAAAATATAGCGTTAAATTATTTGATGTGCATCGCGGTTGCGCAATATTCAGACTTAACTGAAAGGGAATGTAACAGCAGATGAAGTCAGATCATGCAAAGAGATTATTCTGAAAGAGGTGTAATTCATAACTAGTGTAAGCGCTTTCATTTCGTCTGACCCTCTCCTTGTGGATGGAGGGCATCAGGCTGCACAAAAACAACAAGGCCAGCACAAAGCTGGCCTTTCAGAACATCAATGTTGGTGGGTGATTACAGACCGGCAGCTTCGCGCAGCAGAGCGGCTTTGTCGGTTTTTTCCCATGGGAAATGTTCACGACCAAAGTGACCATATGCCGCCGTCTCTTTATAGATGGGGTGCAGCAGATCCAGCATCTGAATCAGACCATATGGACGCAGGTCGAAGAACTCACGTACCAGCAGGATCAGCTGTTCAGCAGGCACTTTTTCCGTACCGAAGGTTTCAACCATGATAGAGGTCGGTTCTGCCACGCCGATAGCGTAGGAAACCTGAATCTCACAGCGGTCGGCCAGGCCGGCAGCAACAATGTTTTTCGCTACATAACGCCCTGCGTACGCCGCAGAACGGTCCACTTTAGACGGATCTTTACCAGAGAACGCGCCGCCGCCGTGACGAGCCATGCCGCCGTAGGTATCAACGATGATCTTACGACCGGTCAGTCCGCAGTCACCCATTGGGCCGCCGATAACAAAACGGCCCGTCGGGTTGATGAAGAATTTAGTGGAGGCGTTCAGCCATTCGGTTGGCAGAATTGGCTTGATGATCTCTTCCATTACCGCTTCCTGCAGCGACTTCTGGTCGATGCTGTCAGCGTGCTGAGTGGACAGAACAACCGCGTCGATACCGACAATTTTGCCGTCGTCATACTGGAAGGTCACCTGGCTTTTTGCGTCAGGACGCAGCCACGGCAGGGTGCCATTTTTACGCACTTCAGCCTGACGCTGCACCAGACGGTGTGCGTAGGTGATCGGCGCTGGCATCAGCACGTCGGTTTCGTTGGTCGCATAACCAAACATCAGACCCTGGTCGCCCGCACCCTGTTCCAACGGATCGGCACGGTCAACGCCCTGGTTGATATCCGGAGACTGTTTGCCAATGGCGCTCAGCACCGCACAAGAGTTGGCGTCAAAGCCCATGTCGGAATGCACATAGCCAATTTCGCGAACCGTATTACGGGTGATCTCTTCGATATCCACCCACGCGCTGGTGGTGATTTCACCGCCGACCAGAACCATGCCGGTCTTAACGTAGGTTTCGCAGGCAACGCGTGCTTTGGGATCCTGCTCGAGGATTGCATCCAGCACGGCATCAGAGATTTGGTCAGCGATTTTGTCAGGATGCCCTTCTGATACGGACTCGGACGTAAAAAGGTGTTTTGCCATATTTAATTTCACCTAAGGAGAATTTAGTTAGCTCAAACTGTTGTGTGGAATAGTCATTGATAGAAGATTCTACCATGAGTCTGCAGGTGACTGTGACACTGGCAGTCTGAGTGTTAATCAGTATGGATGGATTAACATCTGGACGGCTATTTTAGGTCACTTCTTCACCCAATTTCCAGTTTTTTTTGAATCAGCTCTCACTGGGGTGCAAACATCAGTGGAAATTTTTCCGAACACTGCTGGCAATGTGTGCATTTATGTTTTGCTTTTTAGCCAGGTTATCGGTATAAAACGCGGCGCGCGGCTCATACTAAAAAAGCACACGACGATGTCTTCGTGTCGCCACTTCCAGCCGGGTTGAAACTTATGCTTTGGCTTGTGGGTTCGTCTTACGGGGCGGCCGTGGAGGTGATACGAGATAATGAACCGTTGTATTCTACTGAACCTGTCGCACCGTTCTGGTGTGTGCGCGTCTCCCGCAATCTGCATCTCTGCTTTGCATACCTGCCGATGTTATACCCATCTCGGCGCTTCTCAGGACTCGAGAGCTGGTAACAGCAACTAAGGACTGAACAAGGGCGCTCTTGTGAAAACAAGAGTTTTCTCGTGGTTTCGCCGAACCGTCATACTTAAGTTCGGTTACGTGTTTACGATGATATGAAAAAGAAACCGGTCGCGCAGGCGGAGTGTCAGCACTATCTGCTGAAAAAACCGTCTGTTTATGGGTTGTTATCGCAACTTCGTGCTGCGATAGTAGTCAACTGTTTTACACTTGTTACTAAAATCTGAGGTTCGCTATGTCTGACGACATTTCTATGGGTTCGCCTTCGTCAGCAGGCGAACACGGTGTACTACGCTCCATGCAGGAGGTTGCAATGAGTTCCCAGGAAGCCAGCAAGATGCTGCGTACATACAATATTGCCTGGTGGGGCAATAACTACTACGACGTCAATGAACTGGGCCACATCAGCGTTTGCCCGGATCCTGACGTCCCGCAAGCACGTGTCGATCTCGCTAAGCTGGTTAAGGCTCGTGAAGCGCAAGGCCAGCGCCTGCCTGCACTGTTCTGCTTCCCGCAGATCCTGCAACATCGTCTGCGTTCGATTAACGCCGCTTTCAAGCGCGCCCGTGAATCTTATGGCTATAACGGTGATTACTTCCTCGTTTACCCGATCAAGGTTAACCAGCATCGTCGCGTAATTGAATCGTTGATCCATTCCGGAGAGCCGCTGGGGCTGGAAGCGGGTTCGAAAGCGGAACTGATGGCGGTTCTGGCGCATGCCGGAATGACCCGCAGCGTGATCGTCTGTAACGGCTATAAAGACCGTGAATACATCCGACTGGCGCTGATTGGCGAGAAGATGGGCCACAAGGTCTATTTAGTCATCGAGAAGATGTCTGAAATTGCGATCGTGCTGGATGAAGCAGAGCGTCTGAACGTAATTCCACGCCTGGGGGTTCGTGCGCGTCTTGCGTCACAAGGCTCCGGCAAATGGCAGTCCTCCGGTGGTGAAAAATCCAAATTCGGCCTGGCGGCGACGCAGGTTCTGCAACTGGTGGAAACCCTGCGCGAAGCCGGGCGTCTGGATAGCCTGCAATTGCTGCACTTCCACCTCGGTTCGCAGATGGCGAACATTCGCGACATCGCCACCGGCGTGCGTGAGTCGTCGCGTTTTTACGTGGAGCTGCATAAGCTGGGCGTGAATATCCAGTGCTTTGACGTCGGCGGGGGTCTGGGCGTTGATTATGAAGGTACCCGCTCTCAGTCTGATTGCTCCGTAAACTACGGGCTGAATGAATACGCCAACAATATTATTTGGGCGATTGGTGACGCGTGTGAAGAGAATAACCTGCCGCATCCCACGGTAATTACCGAATCTGGGCGGGCGGTCACCGCGCACCATACGGTGCTGGTGTCTAACATCATTGGCGTGGAGCGCAACGAATATACCGAGCCGACAGCGCCGGCTGACGATGCGGCGCGTCCTCTGCAAAGCATGTGGGAAACGTGGCAGGAAATGCATGAGCCGGGCGGTCGTCGTTCGCTGCGCGAATGGCTGCACGACAGCCAGATGGATTTGCACGATATCCACACAGGTTACTCGGCAGGTTCGTTTAATCTTCAGGAGCGCGCGTGGGCGGAGCAGTTGTATCTGAGCATGTGTCATGAGGTACAAAAGCAGCTCGATCCGAGCAACCGCGCGCACCGTCCGATTATCGACGAACTGCAGGAGCGGATGGCGGACAAAGTGTACGTCAACTTCTCGCTGTTCCAGTCGATGCCGGATGCGTGGGGTATCGATCAGCTGTTCCCGGTTCTGCCATTGGAAGGGCTGGATCAAGTGCCTGAGCGTCGCGCTGTACTGCTGGATATTACCTGTGATTCTGACGGGGCAATTGATCACTACATCGATGGTGACGGGATTGCCACCACCATGCCGATGCCGGATTACGATCCGGATAACCCGCCAATGCTCGGGTTCTTTATGGTTGGTGCTTATCAGGAGATCCTCGGCAATATGCACAACCTGTTTGGCGATACCGAAGCGGTAGACGTGTTTGTTTTCCCGGATGGCAGCGTGGAAGTTGAGCTGTCTGACGAAGGGGATACCGTGGCGGACATGTTGCAGTACGTGCAGCTGGATCCGAACACGCTGCTGACCCACTTCCGCGATCAGGTCAAACAGACCGATCTGGACGATGCGTTGCAGCAGCAGTTCCTTGAAGAGTTCGAAGCCGGTCTGTACGGATATACTTATCTCGAAGACGAGTAAGGTTGTTACCCGGCTCACTTGAACCTGCGCAATATAACGGCGATAATCGCAGCCATATAAGCAGTGCCCCCTTCAAACCCTTCCTCGTCGGGCCTAACGACGCGGAAGGGTTTTTTTATATCGACGAATAAGAGGTTTTTGCCATGAGCACCTTAGGTCATCAGTACGATAACTCCCTGGTTTCTAACGCCTTTGGTTTCCTTCGCCTGCCGCTGAATTTCCAGCCTTATGACAGCGACGCCGACTGGGTGATTACTGGCGTACCGTTTGATATGGCGACTTCTGGTCGTGCGGGCGGTCGCCACGGCCCGGCGGCAATTCGTCAGGTTTCCACTAATCTGGCCTGGGAACATAACCGTTTTCCGTGGAACTTTGATATGCGTGAGCGCCTGAACGTCGTGGACTGCGGCGATCTGGTGTACGCGTTTGGCGATGCCCGTGAAATGAGTGAAAAACTGCAGGCGCACGCCGAGAGACTGCTCTCTGCTGGTAAGCGTATGCTCTCTTTCGGCGGCGACCACTTCGTTACGCTGCCGCTGCTGCGTGCGCACGCAAAACACTTTGGGAAAATGGCGCTGGTGCACTTCGATGCCCACACCGATACCTATGCTAACGGCTGTGAATTCGACCACGGAACGATGTTCTACACCGCACCGAATGAAGGGCTGATCGATCCGAACCACTCTGTGCAGATCGGTATTCGTACTGAGTTCGACAAAGACAACGGCTTTACCGTGCTGGATGCCTGCCAGGTGAACGATCGCGGCGTGGATGACATCATCGCGCAGGTTTTGCAGATCGTCGGCGATATGCCGGTCTATCTGACCTTTGATATTGACTGTCTGGATCCGGCGTTTGCTCCAGGAACCGGTACACCGGTGATCGGCGGTCTGACTTCCGATCGCGCGATCAAACTGGTTCGCGGTCTGAAAGATCTGAACATTGTCGGGATGGACGTGGTGGAAGTGGCTCCGGCCTACGATCGGTCAGAGATCACCGCGCTGGCGGCGGCTACGCTGGCGCTGGAAATGCTGTATATCCAGGCGGCGAAGAAAGGCGAATAATCGGACTATTTACTCGCCATTTTACCCCGGGCAGTGCTCGCCATCCTCATGTACTGCGTGTACGCTCCGGTGGCTGAGCGCTGTCCGGGCCTGAACGGGCTTCGTCAATAACGTCTGAGTCATTGCCGAACAGGAAGATGATTATTTAATCCCGTCCGCGGTCATACGGTCGCGAATATGCTGAGCGCGTTCTGCAGATGCCGGGTGATCGTCAAACATGGAGCTTTGACGACCCGCTTCCAGTTTCGCCAGTTTTTCAAAGCTGGTCGCCAGACCCGCCGGGCTGATACCGCGCTTGCGCAACAGATCGTACGAGTAATCATCCGCTTCGGATTCCTGACGCTGGGAGAACTGAGAGTTCACCAGTTTCTCGCCGAGATCGCCCAACTGCGACTGAGACAGGCTGCCAACAATGCCACCCGCAGAGGCGGCAGCGGCGCGTACGGCGTTAGTGCCCAGCGCAACCTGCATCCCTTTCTTCACGTGACCCAGCGCAACGTGGCCCATCTCGTGACCAATAACGGCTTCAACTTCGTTATCGGTCATCATGTCCATCAGGCCGCTATAGACGCGGATGCAGCCGTTGGCCATCGCAAAGGCGTTTACATCTTTCGCCACGTAGACTTTATAGTTCACTGGCTGACCATTGATGTTATCCCCCAGCGCCGCGGAGATTTTACTCAGACGTTTTGCGTAATCACTGCTGGCAGGCGCGATGGTGGCTTTCGCATCCATCTCTTTACACGCCTGGTCACTCAGTGTTTTCACCTGTTCATCGCTCAGGCTATAGGCCTGAAAGGCTTCGGCACCTGAAGAGAGCAGTCCGTTGGAGTCCATATTCTGGCAACCGGTCAGCACCGTTGCCACGCTTACAGCGATCATTAAAGCGCGAATTTTCATTTTTATCTCTTCCGCACGAAGTCAGGATTATTCCAAAAATGCGTGGGTTGCAGTAAAACCAACCCGCAGGCTAAGAGCCAGGACATTACGCCCGGGGGCCTGGCTCTGAGTATAAAGAAAAGAGTCACTCGCGGGCGAACAGATTACGCAACATGCGAGCATGATCCGGAGATTTCTGAAGCGGTAAAAGGATGCTCCATGTACATGACAGGCGGCTTGGGTTACATTGTTGGCACTTTTTTCCGGCGTAGCCCAAAACGCGCTGTCGTCAAGTCGTTAAGGGCATGGCCTTCATCATCCGATCTGGAGTCAAAATGTCCTCACGTAAAGAGCTTGCCAATGCTATTCGTGCGCTGAGCATGGACGCAGTACAGAAAGCCAAATCCGGTCACCCGGGTGCCCCGATGGGTATGGCTGACATTGCCGAAGTCCTGTGGCGTGATTTCCTGAACCACAACCCGCAGAACCCGTCCTGGGCCGATCGCGATCGCTTCGTGCTGTCCAACGGTCACGGCTCCATGCTGATTTACAGCCTGCTGCACCTCACCGGCTATGACCTGCCGATGTCCGAGCTGCAAAACTTCCGTCAGCTGCACTCCAGAACGCCGGGTCACCCGGAAGTGGGTTACANTGAACCACAACCCGCAGAACCCGTCCTGGGCCGATCGCGATCGCTTCGTGCTGTCCAACGGTCACGGCTCCATGCTGATTTACAGCCTGCTGCACCTCACCGGCTATGACCTGCCGATGTCCGAGCTGCAAAACTTCCGTCAGCTGCACTCCAGAACGCCGGGTCACCCGGAAGTGGGTTACACCGCGGGTGTGGAAACCACCACCGGTCCGCTGGGTCAGGGCATTGCGAACGCGGTCGGTATGGCTATCGCGGAAAAAACGCTGGCGGCGCAGTTCAACCGGCCGGGCCATGAGATTGTTAACCACTACACCTGGGCGTTCATGGGCGACGGCTGCATGATGGAAGGTATCTCTCACGAGGTATGCTCCCTGGCAGGCACCCTGAAGCTGGGTAAACTGGTTGCGTTCTACGATGACAACGGTATCTCTATCGATGGTCATATTGAAGGCTGGTTCACTGACGATACCGCGAAGCGTTTCGAAGCCTATGGCTGGCACGTGGTGCGTGGGGTGGATGGTCACGATGCTGACGCGATTAAACGCGCAGTGGAAGAAGCGCGTGCCGTCACGGACAAACCGTCCCTGCTGATGTGCAAAACCATCATCGGTTTCGGTTCCCCGAACAAAGCGGGTACCCACGACTCCCACGGTGCGCCGCTGGGCGACGCAGAAATCGCGCTGACCCGCGAACAGCTGGGCTGGAAATACGCGCCGTTCGAAATCCCGTCTGAAATCTACGCGCAGTGGGATGCGAAANCCGTCACGGACAAACCGTCCCTGCTGATGTGCAAAACCATCATCGGTTTCGGTTCCCCGAACAAAGCGGGTACCCACGACTCCCACGGTGCGCCGCTGGGCGACGCAGAAATCGCGCTGACCCGCGAACAGCTGGGCTGGAAATACGCGCCGTTCGAAATCCCGTCTGAAATCTACGCGCAGTGGGATGCGAAAGAGGCCGGACAGGCAAAAGAAGCTGCGTGGAACGAAAAATTCGCGGCCTACGCGAAAGCCTTCCCGCAGGAAGCGGCTGAATTCACCCGTCGTATGAAGGGGGACATGCCGGCTGACTTCGACGCAAAAGCGAACGAGTTCATCGCTAAGCTGCAGGCTAACCCGGCGAAAATCGCCAGCCGTAAAGCGTCCCAGAATGCCATCGAAGCGTTCGGTCCGCTGCTGCCGGAATTCCTCGGTGGCTCCGCTGACCTGGCGCCGTCCAACCTGACCCTGTGGTCCGGCTCTAAGGCGATCAACGAAGATACTGCCGGTAACTACATCCACTACGGCGTGCGCGAATTCGGTATGACCGCGATCGCCAACGGTATCTCCCTGCACGGTGGTTTCCTGCCGTACACCTCGACCTTCCTGATGTTCGTGGAATATGCCCGTAACGCGGTGCGTATGGCCGCGCTGATGAAACAGCGTCAGGTGATGGTTTACACCCACGACTCCATCGGTCTGGGCGAAGATGGCCCGACTCACCAGCCGGTGGAGCAGGTGGCGTCGCTGCGTGTGACCCCGAACATGAGCACATGGCGTCCGTGCGACCAGGTGGAATCTGCCGTTGCATGGAAATACGGCGTTGAGCGTCAGGACGGCCCGACCGCGCTGATCCTCTCCCGTCAGAATCTGGCGCAGCAGGAGCGTACCGAAGCGCAGCTGGCGAACATCGCGCGCGGTGGTTACGTGCTGAAAGATTGCGCGGGCCAGCCGGAGCTGATCTTCATCGCGACCGGTTCAGAAGTTGAGCTGGCCGTTGCAGCCTGGGAAAAACTGACTGCCGAAGGCGTTAAAGCGCGCGTGGTTTCCATGCCGTCTACCGACGCGTTCGACAAACAGGATGCGGCTTACCGCGAGTCCGTACTGCCGAAAGCAGTTTCCGCACGCGTTGCAGTGGAAGCGGGTATCGCAGACTACTGGTTCAAATACGTGGGTCTGAACGGCGCTATCGTCGGCATGACCACCTTCGGTGAGTCAGCCCCGGCGGAGCTGCTGTTTGAAGAGTTTGGCTTCACCGTCGAGAATGTTATTGCCAGAGCGAAAGCGCTGCTGTAATCACCAAAACGATACAAAACGGGTCGCTAAGGCGGCCCGTTTTTATCTCGGGTTGAAATTATTTTTAATCAAACAAGCGTTTATTTTAGATCTGAATCACAAAATTGATATTCAATAAATTTATATATTTGCAATCAATGTCACATAATATCAGTTGCTTTTTATAATCTTATATTCAACCTTTTGTTTTTTTAACGTTTTGTAAAAAACATGTTTTACACCTCGTCTTTTTTCCCTTGATTGATTTCATTTTGCCGCACGAGTATTTTGTTTTTAACACTAAGCTGTACCCTAAAAATAAAATAAGGATAATTTATGCGGTTGATTGATTATTTCCCTGAAGCCTCTATCTCAATAAAATCAGCAGCAAAAGACTGGCAGGAAGCAATTGATTTTTCCATGTCATCTTTGCTGGCTAATCATTATATTAACCCTGGTTATATTCAGGCTATCAAAGATTCAACGATTAACAATGGCCCTTATTACATTCTGGCTCCCGGAGTAGCAATGCCTCATGCTCGCCCTGAATGCGGCGCGTTAAAAACAGGCATGTCATTAACGTTACTCAGGCAGGAAGTGCAGTTCGCCGAAGATGATGATGGCATAAAATTATTAATCGGATTGTCGGCAGCAAATGCCGATTCACATATCGACGCTATCCAGGCATTAAGCGAACTCTTATGTGAAGAGGAAACATTAGCAGCATTATTCGCTGCGAAATCAGAAAAACAGCTGGCAGATATTATAGCTGGCGCATAATTATTTTCTCCTCTACAGGATTTTATTATGGAACACAAGTCTGCTCGTGCAAAGGTCCAGGCTTTTGGGGGATTTTTGACTGCTATGGTCATCCCTAATATCGGTGCTTTTATTGCCTGGGGTTTTATCACCGCACTATTTATTCCGACGGGGTGGTTGCCCAATGAGCACTTCGCCAAAATTGTCGGTCCGATGATTACTTATTTATTACCCGTGATGATTGGCTCAACCGGTGGACATCTGGTGGGCGGAAAACGCGGAGCGGTCATGGGGGGCATCGGTACTATTGGCGTGATTGTGGGCGCTGATATCCCGATGTTCCTCGGTTCAATGATTATGGGGCCGCTTGGTGGTCTGGTGATTAAACACATTGACCGACTGCTTGAGACGCGTATTCCTGCCGGTTTTGAGATGGTGATTAATAACTTCTCTCTGGGCATTAGCGGGATGATCCTGTGCCTGCTGGGGTTTGAGATCATTGGCCCGGCAGTCCTCATTGCCAATAATTTTGTGAAAGAGTGCATTGAATCGCTGGTCCATGCGGGTTATCTGCCGCTGCTGTCATTGATTAATGAACCGGCGAAAATTCTCTTTCTGAATAACGCCATCGATCAAGGGGTCTATTATCCCCTGGGAATGCAGCAGGCCTCAGAGACCGGCAAATCCATCTTTTTTATGGTCGCCTCGAACCCTGGTCCGGGTTTAGGTCTGCTGCTGGCCTTTACCTTTTTTGGCAAAGGAATGGCAAAGAAATCGGCTCCGGGCGCGATGATTATCCATTTCCTCGGCGGCATTCATGAGCTGTATTTCCCTTACGTGCTGATGAAGCCGTTAACGCTGATCGCCATGATTGCCGGGGGAATGAGCGGTACGTGGGTATTTAATCTGTTAGGCGGAGGACTGGTTGCGGGTCCAAGTCCGGGGTCGATTTTCGCTTACCTGGCATTAACCCCGAAAGGTTCTTTCCTCGCGACGATAGCGGGCGTAACGGCGGGAACGGTGGTGACTTTTATCATTACCTCTTTCATCCTGAGAATGGAAAAAGCCAGCGACGTGGAAAGCGAGGATACCTTCAGCGATTCAGCCAACGCAGTTAAGTCTATGAAGCAGGAAGGCAGTTTTTCATACCGCAATGTGAAACGCATTGCCTTTGTTTGTGACGCGGGAATGGGATCCAGCGCCATGGGGGCGACAACGTTCCGTAAGCGTCTGGAAAAGGCCGGACTGTCCGTCGACGTTAAGCATTATGCCATCGAGAATGTGCCGGATGACGCCGATATTATCGTGACCCATGCCAGCCTTGAAGGGCGCGTTAAGCGAGTGAGTCAAAAACCTTTAGTGCTGATAAAGAACTATATTGGCGATCCGCTTCTCGACGATTTGTTTAAACATTTGACGACGAATTAACATTTCTGGTTTCCGGAGTAGATATGAAAACGAAAGTAGCTGCGATATATGGCAAGCGGGATGTTCGTATCCGTGAGTTTGATTTGCCCGAAATAACGGAAAATGAACTATTGGTCAGCGTTATTTCCGATAGCGTGTGTCTCTCAACCTGGAAAGCGGCAGCATTAGGCAGTGAGCACAAACGCGTGCCGGACGACCTGGAGAATCATCCGGTCATTACCGGTCATGAGTGTGCCGGGATAATTGTTGAGGTTGGAAAAAATCTGATCGATAAATACAAAAAAGGACAGCGTTTTGTTTTACAACCGGCAATGGGGTTGCCCAGTGGTTATTCTGCCGGATATAGCTACGAGTATTTTGGCGGGAACGCCACTTATATGATTATCCCGGAGGTGGCGATTAATCTGGGCTGTGTTTTACCCTATCACGGATCCTATTTTGCCGCTGCATCGTTGGCGGAACCGATGTGCTGCATTATTGGCGCCTATAACGCGAATTACCACACGACGCCGTATGTCTATGAACATCGGATGGGGATTAAACCCGGCGGCAATATTGCGCTTTTAGCCTGCGCCGGGCCGATGGGGATAGGCGCGATTGATTACGCCATTAACGGCGGGATCCAACCGTCGCGAGTAGTGGTTGTCGATATTGATGAAGTGCGTCTGGCACAGGCCAAAAAACTGCTGCAGGTTGAACTGGCAGCAAGTAAAGGAATTGAACTTATCTACGTCAATACCACCGGAATGGACGATCCCGCCGCCCAGCTGCGGGCCTTAACGGATGACGCCGGGTTTGATGATGTCTTTGTCTATGCCGCCGTGCCCGCCGTGATTGAGATGGCGGACGATCTTCTTGCGGAAGATGGCTGCCTGAACTTCTTTGCCGGGCCTACGGATAGCCACTTTAAGGTGCCGTTCAATTTTTACAACGTGCATTACAACAGTACACATGTCGTGGGGACATCCGGTGGTTCAACCGATGATATGAAAGAGGCTATTGCGCTGAGTGCCACAGGCCAGCTTCAGCCTTCATTTATGGTGACCCATATCGGCGGACTCGATGCGGTGCCGGATACCGTTCTTAATTTGCCGGATATACCCGGTGGCAAGAAGCTTATCTACAACGGCGTCACCATGCCGCTGACCGCGATTGCGGATTTCGCCGAAAAAGGAAAAACCGACCCCTTGTTCAGGGAGCTGGCGCGTCTGGTTGAAGAGACGCACGGAATCTGGAACGAAAAGGCGGAGAAATATTTGCTGGCGCAATTTGGCGTCGATACCGGGGAGGCGGCGGCATGATGTCTCTGGCATGGCCGCTATTTCGCATTACGGAACAGGCAGCGTTAGCTGCCTGGCCGCAAACCGGGTGCGGCGATAAGAACAAAATTGATGGGCTGGCCGTCACGGCGATGCGGCAGGCATTGAATGAGATTGCCATTCGCGGGCGAATCGTCATTGGTGAGGGAGAGATTGATTGCGCGCCTATGCTGTGGATTGGCGAGGAGGTCGGAAACGGTAGCGGAACAGAGGTTGATATTGCCGTCGATCCCATTGAAGGCACCCGAATGGTGGCGATGGGGCAAAGCAACGCGCTGGCGGTCATGGCATTTGCACCTCGTGGGAGTCTGCTACATGCCCCTGATATGTACATGAAAAAGCTGGTTGTTAACGGGCAGGCGAAAGGGGTGATTAACCTGGCCCTGCCGTTGACAGAAAACCTGCGCAATGTGGCTGAGGCGTTGGGTAAACCGCTGGATCGATTGCGGATGGTGACGCTGGATAAGCCGCGCCTTCAACCAGCGATTGCCGAGGCGACACAGCTTGGCGTCAAGGTGTTTGCCTTGCCCGATGGTGATGTGGCTGCCAGCGTGCTGGCCTGTTTACAGGATAACCCTTACGATCTGATGTACACCATTGGCGGGGCGCCAGAAGGGGTTATTTCCGCCTGCGCGGTAAAAGCGCTGGGGGGGGATATGCAGGCCGAGCTGATCGATTTTTGTCAAGCGAAGGGGGATAGCGCGGAAAATCGACCGATCGCAGCACAGGAGCGCCAGCGCTGCGCGGAGATGGGAGTTGAGGTCAACCGGGTCTATGCTCTCGACGAACTGGTGGGGGGGCATGACATCCTCTTCAGCGCGACGGGTGTGACCGGTGGCGATCTTGTTAATGGTATCCAGCAGGTTGCGAATGGTGTGCGCACGCAAACTTTACTGATCGGCGGCGCGGATCGAACGTGTAATATAATAGACTCTCTGCATTCATGGTGATTTATCGAGAAACGAATGACGACGCTGACAGAAGACGATGTGCTTGAGCAGCTGGATGCTCAAAATAACTTACTCTCGTTTATGACGACGGCACATAACATTTTGCTTCAGGGCATTAAGCGCTTTCTGCCGTCGCTGTTTGTCAATAACGATGAAGAGATCGTGGAATATGCAGTGAAGCCGTTACTCGCCCGGAGCGGGCCGCTTGATGATATCGACGTTGCGTTACGTCTGATTTACGCGCTGGGGAAAATGGATAAATGGCTTTATGCCGACATTACCCATTTTTCCCAGTTTTATCAGTACCTGAATCAGCAGAAAGAGATCCCCGGCTTCGCGGATGACGTGACCTGGGACTTTATCAGCAACGTGAACTGTATCACCCGCAATGCAACCCTTTACGGTGCGCTGGAGTCGATGAAATTTGCCGACTTTGCCGCATGGTCTGAGGTTCGTTTTAGTGGGATGGTCAAGACGGCAATGACGCTGGCGGTAACGACAATTTTAAAGGAATTAACGCCGTGAAAATCGGACTGACGGTAAATGGGCTGCACGTTGAAGCACATTACGATGATGATGAAATTGAGAATGTTCACAAACCGTTGTTGCAACAGTTGGCAAAAATAGATGCGGCTAATCCTGAGCGACGTACGATTGTCTTTCTCAGCGCACCACCCGGAACAGGCAAATCGACGCTGACAACCTTCTGGGAGCACCTCTCTCGTCTGGATCCCCGCCTGCCGGAGATCCAGACGCTGCCGATGGATGGTTTCCATCACTATAACGCCTGGCTGGACGCCAGCCACCTGCGTGCTTATAAAGGTGCGCCGGAAACCTTTGATGTCGATAAACTTGCGCAAAACCTGCGTCAGATTAGGACTGGTGAAGGCACCTGGCCGCAGTACGACCGGCAAAAGCACGATCCGGTCGAAGACGCGATAGTGGTGACCGCGCCCATTGTGATTGTGGAAGGCAACTGGTTATTGCGCAATGACGAAAGATGGCAGGCGTTAGCGGAGTTTTGCGATTATTCGCTGTTTATTCGGGCTCCGATCGACGCGCTACGGGAGCGGCTGGTGAGCCGTAAGCTGGCCGGGGGGGTATCCCAGGCCGATGCAGAGGCGTTTTACCAGCGTACCGATGGGCCGAATGTTCGCCGGGTGCTGGAAAACAGTCTGCCCGCAGATCTCACGCTGGAGATGACGCCGGCAGGTAAGTACCGGATGGTGGAACGGTAACTTTATTCCAGTTATGCCGTGATTATTATTACGGCTCACTGGAATAATTGCCGCTGTGGTCGCGTATAAAATGTGACGCAGGTCAGATAACTGTCTTCTTCAACTGGACAATCATTCCTTTTATTCCTTGTTTCGCTTATTCTAGCTGAAGCGTTTCAGTCGACTAAATGTTCGACAATTAAACAATCAGTCGCAGTTTGCGACAGGTAAGGTTTTCCTCGACAGTGTGCTGGATTACTCTGTCAGCCTCATCTGAATCGGGATAGCCTTGCAGGAGATCTATGACCGTACGCGTAGCGATTAATGGCTTTGGTCGCATCGGGCGTAACGTGGTTCGCGCTTTATATGAATCCGGACGTCGGGCGGAAATCACCGTGGTAGCCATCAACGAACTGGCGGATGCCGCTGGCATGGCGCATTTGTTGAAATATGACACCAGCCATGGCCGTTTTGCCTGGGATGTTCGCCAGGAGCGCGAACAGCTTATCGTCGGTGATGATGCTATTCGCATTCTGCACGAACGAACGCTTGATACGCTGCCCTGGCGGGAGCTCGGCATTGATGTCGTGCTGGACTGTACGGGCGTCTATGGCAACCGCGAGCACGGCGAAGCTCATCTTGCCGCTGGCGCAAAGAAAGTGCTCTTTTCACATCCTGGCAGCAACGATCTCGACGCCACCGTTGTGTTTGGCGTCAATCAGGATCAGCTGCGTGCAGAGAATCGCATCGTCTCAAACGCCTCCTGTACCACGAATTGCATAATCCCCGTGATTAAATTGTTGGATGATGCTTATGGCATAGAGTCCGGTACCGTGACGACGATCCATTCCGCGATGCACGATCAGCAGGTGATCGACGCTTATCATCCCGATCTGCGACGCACGCGTGCGGCCAGTCAGTCGATAATTCCCGTGGACACCAAACTGTCTGCCGGTATTACGCGAATTTTTCCGCAGTTTAACGATCGTTTTGAAGCGATTGCGGTGCGCGTACCGACCATAAATGTGACGGCGATCGACTTAAGCGTTACGGTAAAGAAACCGGTAAAAGCTAATGAAGTCAATCAGTTGCTCCAAAAAGCAGCACAAGGTGCATTTCATGGTATAGTTGACTATACGGAATTACCGTTGGTCTCGATAGATTTTAACCACGATCCGCATAGCGCCATCGTCGATGGCACTCAAACCCGGGTCAGTGGCGCTCACCTGATCAAGACGCTGGTCTGGTGCGATAATGAATGGGGCTTCGCTAACCGGATGCTCGACACCACGTTAGCGATGGCTGCTATTGGTTTCAGGCTCGACGCTTGAGCGTCGACAAAACTTTAAGAATCAACGAGAGGATTCACCATGTCTGTAATTAAGATGACCGATCTGGATCTGGCTGGTAAACGCGTTTTCATCCGTGCGGATCTGAACGTACCAGTTAAAGAAGGGAAAGTAACCAGCGATGCGCGTATCCGTGCTTCTCTGCCGACCATCGAACTGGCCCTGAAACAGGGTGCGAAAGTGATGGTAACCTCCCACCTGGGCCGTCCTGTCGAAGGCGAGTACAACGAAGAATTCTCTCTGCTGCCGGTTGTTAACTACCTGAAAGACAAACTGTCTAACCCGGTACGTTTGGTTAAAGATTACCTTGACGGCGTTGAAGTCGCTGCCGGTGAACTGGTGGTTCTGGAAAACGTTCGCTTCAACAAAGGCGAGAAGAAAGACGACGAAGCGCTGTCCAAAAAATACGCTGCGCTGTGCGACGTATTCGTGATGGATGCTTTCGGTACGGCTCACCGTGCTCAGGCTTCTACTCACGGCATCGCTAAATTTGCGGATGTTGCTTGCGCTGGCCCGCTGCTGGCTGCTGAGCTTGATGCGCTGGGCAAAGCGCTCAAAGAGCCGGCTCGCCCGATGGTCGCTATCGTTGGTGGTTCTAAAGTGTCTACCAAACTGACCGTTCTGGATTCCCTGTCCAAAATCGCTGACCAGCTGATCGTTGGCGGTGGTATCGCGAACACCTTCGTTGCTGCTCAGGGCCACAACGTCGGTAAATCCCTGTACGAAGCAGACCTGGTTGACGAAGCAAAACGTCTGCTGACCACTTGTGATATCCCGGTTCCGACGGACGTTCGCGTAGCGACCGAGTTCTCTGAAACTGCGCCTGCGACTCTGAAGTCTGTTAACGACGTGAAAGAAGATGAGCAGATCCTGGATATCGGTGACGCATCCGCACAGCAGCTGGCTGAAATTCTGAAGAATGCGAAAACCATTCTGTGGAACGGTCCGGTTGGCGTGTTCGAATTCCCGAACTTCCGCAAGGGTACTGAAATCGTTGCTAATGCTATCGCAGACAGCGAAGCATTCTCTATCGCAGGCGGCGGTGACACCCTGGCAGCAATCGACCTGTTCGGCATTGCTGACAAAATCTCCTACATCTCTACTGGCGGCGGCGCATTCCTCGAATTCGTGGAAGGCAAAGTACTGCCAGCAGTAGCCATGCTCGAAGAGCGTGCTAAAAAGTAAGACATTAATGGGCAGGGAAACCTGCCCAATTATTAGCGCGCTGTCGAGCGCGCCCCCTTTCCAAGGCCGAAGATACAGGACTCGCAACATGTCTAAAATTTTTGATTTCGTAAAACCAGGCGTAATCACTGGTGATGACGTACAGAAAGTTTTCCAGGTAGCTAAAGAAAACAACTTTGCTCTGCCAGCTGTTAACTGCGTTGGTACCGACTCCATCAACGCCGTTCTGGAAACCGCTGCAAAAGTTAAAGCGCCGGTCATCGTCCAGTTCTCCAACGGTGGCGCTTCCTTCATCGCGGGTAAAGGCGTGAAGTCTGACGTTCCTCAGGGCGCTGCAATCCTGGGTGCTATCTCTGGCGCGCATCACGTTCACCAGATGGCTGAACACTATGGTGTTCCGGTGATCCTGCATACTGACCACTGCGCGAAGAAACTGCTGCCGTGGATCGACGGTCTGCTGGACGCGGGTGAAAAACACTTCGCAGCAACGGGCAAACCGCTGTTCTCTTCTCACATGATCGACCTGTCTGAAGAGTCTCTGGAAGAGAACATCGAAATCTGCTCCAAATATCTGGCACGCATGTCCAAAATGGGCATGACTCTGGAAATCGAACTGGGTTGCACCGGTGGTGAAGAAGACGGCGTGGACAACAGCCACATGGACGCTTCTGCACTGTACACCCAACCGGAAGACGTTGACTACGCATACACCGAGCTGAGCAAAATCAGCCCGCGTTTCACCATCGCAGCGTCCTTCGGTAACGTACACGGCGTTTACAAGCCGGGTAACGTGGTTCTGACCCCGACCATCCTGCGCGACTCTCAGGACTATGTTTCTAAGAAACATAACCTGCCGCACAACAGCCTGAACTTCGTGTTCCACGGCGGTTCCGGTTCTACTGCTCAGGAAATCAAAGACTCCGTAAGCTACGGCGTAGTGAAAATGAACATCGATACCGATACCCAATGGGCAACCTGGGAAGGCGTTCTGAACTACTACAAAGCTAACGAAGCTTACCTGCAGGGTCAGCTGGGCAACCCGAAAGGCGAAGATCAGCCGAACAAGAAATACTACGATCCGCGCGTATGGCTGCGTGCTGGTCAGGCAACCATGATCACCCGTCTGGAACAGGCTTTCAAAGAGCTGAACGCGGTTGACGTTCTGTAATTCCGTCTGCGGACAGTAAAAATGGCTTCCTTTGGGAAGCCATTTTTTTTACTGCATAACGCAGGTTCCTTTTTCACCCGCCAGGACCTGCGGCGCATCCTTCAGGGCGCCGATAAATGCTGCGTTTCCGGTCTGTTTGACAAACTGTATCACCGCCGCCGCTTTCGGGCCCATTGCACCGTCAGGCGCGGCAAACGGCGCCAGCTCTTCTGGCGTGACATGTCGTAGCGCACGCGCCTGGGGGGTTCCCCAGTTTTCATACACGGCATCGGCGTCCGTCAGGATCAGCAGGTGGTCAGCGTTGATGGATTGCGCCAGCACGGCAGCGGTCAAATCCTTATCAATGACGGCTTCGGTTCCCTGGTAGCCATCGCCTTGCGCAATGACCGGAATACCGCCACCGCCACAGCAAATCACCATGTGCCCCGCATCCATCAACGTGCAGATGGCATCACTGTCGAGAATTTTTAGCGGTGTCGGGGAGGGAACCACGCGGCGAATATATTGCCCATCCGCTTTCATCTGCCAGCCATAGCGTTCTTCCAGCTCTGTCTGTTGATCCGGCTGGTAGACGGGGCCGATATATTTACCGGGTGTTGAGAAAGCGTCATCCTGCGGATCGACCTCAACCCGGGTCATCAGCGTCGTCACGGGCGCGTTACCCGTAGATGACGCCAGCGCCTGGGCAATGGCAAAACCGATCATCCCCTGACTTTCCGCAACCAGAATGTCCAGCGGCCAGGCCGGGGACTCTTTGTAAGCCGCGTTCTGTAGCGCCAGCAGACCAACCTGAGGACCGTTACCATGCACAATGACCAGTTGATAATCACGGGCTAATTCGGATGCCATTTCGGCAAATACCTGAATACTTCGCTGCTGGTTTTCTGCGCTCAAAATTTCTCCGCGCTGTAATAAGGCATTGCCACCAAGCGCAATGACAATCTTCTTTTTCATTAATGACCTCATTGTGAAAAATATCTCGTGGTCAACATAGCGTTTTATCGCTTTTATTATGTGATAAGGTCGACAACTCAAATACCTGTAAAAATATCTCGATAATTACTGATGTTTTCTGTTTCTTTGTTTAAATTGCTTTGAAAATGATTATTAGACTTTTTTTAATAATGTTGCGGCCAGTTCCCAGGAATTTATAACAATGGATTTTGTGTGATTTCGTTCAAATGAAATAAATTTTTACCCCGATATGGTAGACGCAGTTAAAACATCAAACCTCACGTATCCTGTCAGATAACATGAGGTATTCAGCGGTAATGATTACCGGGAGATTGCTTATGTCTGGTTCATATGAAGTGGCTGAGGCCACAAAAAAAAGAGGAATACCGGCCTGGTGGGTCACCGTTTTCCTGTTCTGGCTGGGATGGATTTTTATGTATGCCGACCGCACGGTGCTCAATCCGGTGATGGGCGAATTAGAAAAAGAATTTGGCTTAAGCGGCACACAATTGGGTATTCTTAATTCTGTGTTCTATTTTTCTTACGCATTACTTCAGGTACCTGCCGGAATTCTGGGTGACAAAATTGGTAAGAAAAAGGTGCTGGTTCCGGGGTTTATTCTTTTTGGTGTTTTCACCGCGGTAACCGGCTGGGCAAAAAGTTGGTACACCCTGCTGTTTGCCCGCGTGGTGACGGGGGCGGGTGAAGGAACCTATTATGGCCCGCAGTACGGTCTTTCCTCTGAGCAGATCCCGAAGAAGTACCGCTCTCTCGGCAGCGCAATCATCAACAGCGGTATGGCTTTTGGTATTGCGCTGGGGCTGATGACCTCAAGCTGGCTGGTATACGATCAGGGATATTCATGGCGGATGCCATTCTATGCGATGGCGGTTCCATCCGTGCTGGTTGGGGTGGCTATCTGGCTATTTGTGAAAGAGAAGAAACGTACCGCTGACGCCGATGGCGCGCCGGTTAAAAAGGGGAAATTCAGCGACCTGCTGAAAAACCGTAATTTAATTATTACCTATATTATGGTGTTCTGTAGCCTGTTCGGTTTCTTCGTTATCCTGACCTGGCTTCCCTATTATCTGCAAAATGAACGGGGTATTGCCGGCAGCGAAACCGGATTTATCTCTTCGCTGGTGGCCTGGATTTCCATTCCTGGGGCGCTGCTATTCTCCAGCCTGTCTGACAAATTAGGCAAGCGTAAACCTTTAATTATGTTCCTGGTGCCGGTCGCGATTATCAGCATGTTGTCAATTATTTGGATGCCGAATATGACAGGTGTTATCACTGCGCTGTGTGTCTATGGTCTGGTGGGTAAGCTGGCGCTGGATCCGGTACTGGTTGCCCTGGTCGCCGACAGCGTGGATGAAAATAATTACAGCACCGCATTTGGCTTATTTAATTTTATCGGCATGAGTTCATCCATTCTGGCACCCATTATTGCCGGTGCGGCACGTGATATGACCGGAAGCCTGGCTTCCAGTTTCTATGTTTCAGCCGTACTGCTGGCTATTGGTTTATTCGCAATGCTGTTTTTAAAAGAAAAACGCACATAAAGAGGTAGCGGTAATGATTTACGCCTTTATTAAAAAGGGAAGTTTTCAGGATTCCGTCAGCCTGATGATCATTTCCCGAAAACTCAGTGAGCGCCCGGAAGTTGATCAGGTTTCGGTCATGATGGGAACGCCAGCCAATAAATCGATGCTGGATTCCACAGGGTTCTGGCACGACGACTTTGCCGACGCCACGCCAAATGATATTTGCGTGGCGGTCAGAGCCGAAGGTGAACAGCCTGAGATCCTGGATTTGATTCGTGAGCAGCTGGAGAAAGAGCTAAGCGCGATTGCCAACGCGTCGGGGAGTTCACATCAACTGGTTAAAGCTCGTCGCTTCGAAAGCGCGTGCCAGAAATTACCTCAGGCCAATCTGCTGCTGGTCTCCGTCGCCGGGGAATATGCCGCATCTGTTGCCAGAGAGGGGTTGCAGGCTAATAAAAACGTCATGTTGTTTTCCGATAACGTACCGCTGGAGCAGGAAGTTGAGCTGAAAACCATGGCACGCGAGCGCGGGCTGATCGTCATGGGGCCAGACTGCGGAACGGCGATGATTGCCGGAAGCCCATTAGCTTTCGCCAACGTCCTGCCTGAAGGTGGGATTGGCGTGATTGGCGCGTCAGGTACCGGTATTCAGGAAATTACCTCGCAGATTGCGCTGCTTCAGCAGGGCATTAGCCATGCGATTGGCCTGGGGGGACGTGACCTGAGCGCTGACGTGGGCGGTATTAGCGCATTGACCGCGCTGGAGATGCTGGCTGCGGATGATGCCACGCGGGTAATGGCTTTTGTCTCCAAGCCGCCGTCGCCGCAGGTGCGAACCCGCATCATTGCTGCGATGCAAAAGGTGGGGAAACCGGTTGTCGCGCTGTTTCTGGGCAGCAAGCCGGAGCAGCGTCGCGAAGGGAACGTCTGGCTGGCGAATTCACTTTCTGATGCCGCGCGGCTGTCGGTGCTGCTGATGCGCGTGGCGCAGCAGAGACGGGTTCAGCCGGAAGTGGCAGGCAAAGGGATTTACGGTCTGTATGCCGGAGGGACGCTGGCCGCGGAAGCCGCCATG
Source organism: Citrobacter amalonaticus (assembly GCF_002918555.1). Lineage (GTDB taxonomy): Bacteria > Pseudomonadota > Gammaproteobacteria > Enterobacterales > Enterobacteriaceae > Citrobacter_C > Citrobacter_C amalonaticus_A. The sequence goes on along the minus strand of NZ_PQMB01000003.1, from coordinate 485,542 downwards.
CTGCTCTCTGCAGGGCTGGGGGTTCCCGTGAGTGAAAGCCACGACCAGGGCGTGATGCTGGATGCCGGTGGTCATCGTATTGTCGACCTCGGGGACGACAGCTACACCCTGGGCAGACCGCATCCGATGATTGACCCAACCACCCGCAGCATTGAAATCGAAAAACTGGCCGTGTTGCCGGATGTCGGGGTACTGCTGCTGGATGTCGTTCTGGGCTATGGCGCCTGCGCCGATCCAGCGGGGGCGGTTGTTGAGGCGGTAGATCAGGTGCGCGCCAAACGCACTGCGCCGCTGGTGGTGATTGCCACTCTGACCGGAACCGACGGCGATCCGCAGGGCCGCAGCGGGCAGGCAGAGAAACTCCGCGAGGCCGGGATTGCCGTGGTGGAAACCCTGGAAGAGGCGGTACTGCTCGCCGTTAGCCTGACGCATCACCAGGATCGCAATATTCCACAGACGCATAGCGCGCTTCTTGACGGCGTACAGGTCATCAACGCCGGATTGCGCAGCTTCGCGCTGGATCTGCAAAGCAGCGGTACGCCGGTTGTGCATTATCAGTGGGCGCCTGTTGCCGGTGGCAACGCCCGTCTTGCCAGCTTACTCAAACAGTTATATTAAGTTCAGAGGTACGGATATGTATTCATCTATTGCACAGGCCAACGAAGCCATTATCGAACGAATTAAAGCTGCACGCCCCCACTGGGTTGCCGTGCGTCCTGCAAAAGAAGCGGTGGCCGAATTATCTTCTGGACGCAAATTACTGCACGCTGGCCCGCCGATCGCCTGGGGAGAGATGACTGGCCCAATGCGCGGAGCCTGTATTGGCGCATCGCTGTTTGAAGGCTGGGCGGTCACGGAGGAAGATGCCCTGCGGATGCTGGAGCAGGGAGAGATCGAGTTTATTCCTTGCCACCATGTTGGCGCGGTAGGTCCGATGGGCGGTATTACGTCCGCCAATATGCCGGTGCTGGTCGTGCGTGATGTCGTCCACGGCAATCAGGCCTGCTGCAACCTCAATGAGGGGATCGGCAAAGTGATGCGCTTTGGCGCTTACGGCGATGACGTGCAGAAACGTCTGCGCTGGATGCGCGATACGCTGGCGCCGGTATTGCAGGAAGCGCTCTCGCAGATGGAAAACGGCGTCGATCTGACGGCACTGATGGCGCAGGCTATCACGATGGGCGATGAGTTCCACCAGCGTAATATTGCGGCCTCTTCTCTGCTGCTACGTACGCTTTCTCCGGTGATTGCCGGACTGGGGCGACCGAAGGCGGAAATCATTGAGGTGTTGCAATTCCTGAGCGTCACCGACCAGTTCTTCCTTAACCTGGCAATGGCCTACAGTAAAGCCGTTATGGATGCGGCGGCGGAAATTAAAGCCGGTTCTGTGGTGACCGCCATGACGCGTAACGGCCGTGATTTCGGTATTCGCGTGAGCGGCACAGGCGATCGCTGGTTTACCGCGCCGGTGAACACGCCGCAGGGGCTGTTCTTTACCGGCTATAGCCAGGCTGATGCCAACCCGGATATCGGCGACAGCGCCATCACGGAAACGCTGGGGATCGGCGGTGCTGCGATGATTGCCGCACCGGGCGTAACGCGCTTCGTTGGCGCGGGTGGCATGGGGGCTGCGCTGGAGACATCGGAAGAGATGGCGGAGATCTATCTTGCCAACAATCCGCTGTTCCAGATCCCGTCATGGGATTTCAAAGGGGCATGTCTGGGGCTGGATATTCGTCGCGTCGTGGAAACGGGGATTACGCCGCTGATTAACACCGGTATTGCTCACAAGGACGCGGGGATCGGCCAGGTGGGGGCGGGCACCGTACGCGCACCGCTGCTCTGTTTTGAAAAAGCGCTTGAAGCGCTGGCGGAACTGCATCACATCACGGCATAACAACGTTGCCGGAAGGCGACACAGTTGCGTCTTATCCGGCCTGCGAATGAGTTCATTCCGTAGGCCGGATCGGGCGCTCTCCCCGCCATCCGGTGTCCTGGAGTGTATCGATGGTGACGATTAAGGCATTAGCCAGCGCGGGTTTTTATCGACTTCCCGATGGTGAATGGAGGTTGCACAGCCGCTTCTCGCAGGCGATTAACTTTTGCCGTCCTGACGGCGAGCTGTTGACGCTGTTTCGATACGGAAAGGGGATGGGACCGACGGGCGTGCTGCTGAGCACCGCGCAGTTTTCCCGCGTGGCGCATATTGAACGACTTATCAAACAGGGGAGCATCCTGCGGGGGCAGGGTATAGCGCTTTGCTCACGTCGCACACTCCGGATGTCGCTGGATCCTGCCATACTTGCCCCTGTCGACCTCTCTTATTGCACTCAACACAGTGGTCTTTCCGGGGCGCTGAATCAGCCACTCAATACGATGCTGCACTACCCTGAAATCATTGAGCAACTTGAACGCTGGCATCGTGGCGTGACGCCTGACTGGCGCTGGCTGATCGGATACGGCCCCGGACTGACGCCCAGCGGCGATGATATGCTGACGGGGATGCTGGCTGTGCTGTATGCTGCGGGGCTTTCTGCCAAATTGCGCCATTTTTTACCCCCGACGGAGCAACTTGTGCCGCTCACCACGTCGGTAAGCTGTAGCTATCTGAACAGCGCCAGAGTGGGCGAATTTTCAACGCCGCTACAGAAGGTGATACGTGGTTTACAGTCCGGACGCGATCCGCATTCTGCAATCAGACGCCTGCTTGCGGTTGGGCACTCCTCGGGGGCGGACACATTGCTGGGAATCGCGATAGCGCAACGGTGGTTACAGGTGGTCGACTCAAGGGGAACGCATGCTCGATCAGGAAACAATACGCACTTTTATTCGGGTTGCGGAGACGGAGAGTTTTTCCCGCGCGGCCAGCTCCCTGCATAAAACGCCTGCGGCGATTAGCTATCGCATTAAAACGCTGGAAGAGCAGGTGGGGACGCAGCTCTTTTTACGTACGACCCGCTCCGTCAGCCTGACGCTGGCCGGACAGCATCTGCTTGAGCATTGTCGACAGTGGCTTAACTGGCTGGATGCAATGCCGGACGAGCTTCAGCAGATCAACGCGGGCGTTGAACGGCAGGTGAACATCGTTATCAACAATCTGCTGTACCAGCCGCAGACCACGGCAGATTTACTGACCTGGCTGCACCAACAATTTCCCTTCACCCGATTTCAAATTTCCCGACAGGTCTATATGGGCGTGTGGGATTCGCTGCTGTATGACGATTTCCAGCTGGCGATTGGCGTCACCGGATCGGAATCACTCTCCAATAATATCTCTCTGTTGCCGCTGGGAGATATCAGTTGGCGGTTTGTGGTGGCGCAAAATCACCCACTGGCCAGCCATCCTGCGCCGGTATTGTCAGACGATATGCTGCGCCGCTATCCGGCTATCAATATTGAAGATACCTCGCGTACGCTTACGCGCCGCGTCGCCTGGCTGCTTAGCGGGCAAAAGGAGATCAAAGTGCCGGATCTCAGCACCAAGCTGGCCTGTCATTTAAGCGGGCTTGGCGTCGGCTTTTTACCCGAGCGGATGTGTCGTCCTTATGTTGAATCCGGGGCACTTGTTGCCCGTGAGGTGATTAATCCGCGCCAGCCGTCGCCGCTCTCGATTGCCTGGAAGAATGCGGGCAGCGGAAAGGTGGTCAGTGAAATTGCGGACATTTTTAAGCAAAAAGATTCGCTGGTGAGTGGGTTCCTGCGGATGGTCGACCGACCGGCGGAGAACTGAGTTTACGGCGGTCTTTTAAGGGATCATGTTGAAAAATGGCAGATTCGGTCTTTTTTGTTTACCTTTAATAGGGTGTTTTCGTGAGATCGATCTCGTAATTTTTTTGACATGCTCAAGGACTATTGAATGGAAGATTTGAATGTTGTCGACAGCATAAATGGGGCGGGGACCTGGCTGGTCCGCAACCAGGCGTTGTTGCTGAGTTATGCCGTCAACATCGTTGCGGCTATCGCCATTATCATCATCGGGATGATTGTGGCGCGAATCGTATCAAATACGGTTAACCGCCTGATGGTGGCGCGTCATATCGATGCAACCGTTGCAGACTTCCTTTCCGCACTGGTGCGTTACGGAATTATCGCCTTCACGCTGATTGCCGCGCTGGGCCGCGTGGGTGTGCAGACGGCTTCTGTTATTGCGGTGCTGGGTGCCGCCGGTTTGGCTGTCGGTCTGGCGCTGCAAGGGTCGCTGTCTAACCTTGCCGCTGGCGTACTGCTGGTGATGTTCCGTCCGTTCCGCGCTGGCGAATATGTTGATCTGGGTGGCGTGGCCGGAACCGTTCTTAACGTGCAGATCTTTTCCACCACCATGCGTACCGTGGACGGTAAGATCGTGGTCATTCCGAACGGTAAAATCATTGCCGGTAATATCGTGAACTATTCTCGCGAGCCGGTGCGTCGTAATGAATTTATTATCGGCGTGGCATACGATTCTGATATTGATCAGGTGAAGAAGATCCTTACCGATATTATCCAGTCTGACGAGCGGATCCTGAAGGACCGTGAAATGACCGTGCGTCTGAATGAGCTGGGGGCATCGTCAATCAACTTCGTGGTGCGTACCTGGAGTAAAAGCGGTGATTTGCAAAACGTCTACTGGGACGTGCTGGAGCGTATTAAGCGCGAGTTTGATGCGAACGGGATCAGCTTCCCGTATCCGCAGATGGACGTTAACTTCCGGCGCGTAAAAGAAAACGCGACCGGGTAACTTCAGCTAAAAACGCCCGCCAGAGAGAGGCGGGCGTTGATTTATCTCGTCTTGTTAAGAATTGCGCTGACACCCTGCATCAGCTCGCCAACATCGTTTATTCCTTTACTTTCCTGCCGGGCAATCCATTCGGCCTGAACGTGCTGATACCCGGTCGCGGCTTGCCACGCATTCAGCTCGTTGTTGGTCAGGTAGTGAACGTGTGCGCCATCTTTTGCCATCTTTTTCGCCATTGCGGTCAGGCTTGCGTCCTGCACTGCGCCAATACGTTTTTGCGTCATGGCGGCCGCCCGATTGATGGCTGCGCGATCCTTCACGTCCAGGCTATCCCAGACGTCTTTATTCATCACCAGAAGATAAACGTGTCCGAGCCAGAGCGAAGGGGAAAGCTGAATATAGGGGGCCGCCCGCTGGGCATGGATATCATCTCCGCTGTCGAGGTTAACCATCAGGCCGTCAAGCTGTCCGGTCTGAAGCGCATCGGTAATTTTTTCATTCCATGGCATGCTGACCGGCACGCCGCCCGCGTTGCGTAAAAATGATTGATGCCAAAAGCTGGCGGTCCGCCATTGGCTTGCATTCAGCTGTGCCACATCGACGTTCGGCCTGGTAGTAAAAAATCCAACCGGATAGCCGAGGAAAAACTGAAGATTCACCAGGTTGTTGTTTTCCAGCTCGCGACCAAACTGGCGATACTCGCGGAAGATTCGCTGAAAGGCGTTGACCTGCGCTTCACCACGACCTGGTCCGAGGGGGAAGCTCTTAAAAATCTGGTGTCGCGGCAGCTGTTCGGGCGTGTACTCAGGGACCACGATCCCCATATCCGCCACGCTGCCCTGGCCGATCGTTTTTAAGGCGTCATAGCTGGTGGACAGCTCGCCGTTCCAGTGAGCGTCGATTTTCAAACGTCCAAGGGACTCTTGTTCGATCGCGCGAAAAAAAGTCTCTTTTATGAGCCGGGTACGCATGTTTCCATACGGCTCGTGATCGGTATAGCGCAGCGTTCTGTCCGCGCTGGCGACAGTGGGCCACAAACTGGTAACTACCAGCGAGGCACAGAAGAGAAAAATGCTCGCGTTATGCTTCATACCCATTCCTTTGGTACAGACAGATTTGTCTTTCAGCATACGCCGGGTAACGCACAATCGCTATTGTCATAGACTGAATATGGAGGGGAGTGTGCGCGGTATTATTAATAATGCTAATTAATGATTAATATTATCCATTTCCTCTAATGAATCCCGCGCAGTATAGTCTGCCCACAAGACAATTATGTGAGATGCTTTACATGTTATCCTATTATTTTCAGGGGCTTGCGCTTGGTGCAGCGATGATCTTGCCCCTTGGCCCGCAGAATGCGTTTGTGATGAATCAGGGGATCCGCCGCCAGTATCACATTATGATTGCGCTGCTTTGCGCCATTAGCGATTTGCTGCTGATCTGCGCCGGTATTTTTGGCGGCAGCGCGCTGCTGATGCAGTCTACCTGGCTTATGGCGCTGGTAACGTGGGGTGGCGTGGCATTCCTGCTGTGGTACGGTTTTGGCGCGTTAAAAACAGCAATGAGCAGTCATCTGGAACTGGCCAGCGCCGAAGTGATGAAGCAGGGGCGCTGGAAGATTATTGCTACCATGCTGGCGGTAACGTGGCTGAATCCCCATGTTTATCTGGATACCTTTGTGGTACTGGGCAGTCTGGGTGGACAACTGGACGTTGAGCCTAAACGTTGGTTTGCGCTGGGCACCGTCAGCGCTTCGTTCCTGTGGTTCTTCGGTCTCGCATTGCTGGCGGCCTGGCTGGCGCCGCGTCTGCGAACTGCTAAAGCACAGCGCATCATCAATACGCTGGTAGGATTAGTGATGTGGTTTATTGCTTTTCAGCTGGCAAAAGAAGGTGTTGCGCACGTTCACGCCTTGTTCAACTAAGAGCCTGGCGCAGGCAGGTTGAACACGGACAGCGGCAGCCAACGGAGCGTACACGGAGTCCGTGAGGATGGCAAGCACAGCCCAGGTTCAAAATGGCATGCAAAATAGCTTAATGGGGCAGGATCTAAGCGTTGTCTGATGGACAATCGCCCTATACCCGCTAAGCTTGCCTGTATTTTCGGATAGTTTAGATCTAATGGATTTTGAACATAGCCAACCCACCTGCAACCTGAAGTATGACGGGTATATGTAACATGGAGGAACGACAGTGAATTTCAAAGTTTTAGCCCTGGCGGCATTAGTCGGATTGGGGACAATGTCGGTGCAGGCAAGTGAATTGCCGGATGGACCGCACATTGTCACTTCGGGAACGGCGAGCGTGGACGCGGTACCTGATATTGCCACCCTGGCCATTGAGGTTAATGTGGCGGCGAAGGATGCGGCAACCGCGAAGAAGCAGGCAGATGAACGCGTCGCGCAATATCTTTCCTTCCTTGAGCAAAACCAGATAGCGAAGAAAGATATCAGCTCTGCCAACCTGCGTACCCAGCCGGACTACGACTACCAGGATGGAAAAAGTATCCTTAAAGGTTACCGCGCGGTGCGCACCGTCGAGGTGACGCTGCGTCAGTTGGATAAGCTCAACTCGCTGCTGGATGGCGCACTCAAAGCGGGACTGAATGAGATCCGTTCGGTATCGCTGGGCGTGGCGCAGCCAGACGCTTATAAAGATAAAGCGCGTAAAGCCGCAATCAATGATGCGATTCATCAGGCGCAGGAACTGGCGGCAGGGTTTAACGGTAAGCTGGGACCGGTTTATAGCGTGCGTTACCATGTCTCCAATTATCAGCCGAGCCCGATGGTGCGGATGATGAAAGCCGACGCCGCGCCGGTATCCGCCCAGGAAACCTACGAGCAGGCCACTATCCAGTTTGACGATCAGGTCGATGTGGTGTTCCAGCTTGAACCTGCGGCAGGCCAGCAACAGCAGGCCACGCCAGCTAAAGCGCAGTAATCCTTACCGCCCGGCAAACCTGCCGGGCTACATTCGTCGTACGTCTGGTCCATTCATCTTTTCCTGATACCCGCATCTATTCTGTGAGCAACTGTAAAAGTGCGACTTCGCATCCGGTCTTTTTTTTCGCCAGGATGAGGATATGCCATAGCGATTTATAAGAGGTAGCTATGGATATTTTTATCTCCAAAAAGATGCGTAATTTCATCCTGCTGGCGCAAACCAACAACATTGCCAGGGCCGCAGAGAAAATACATATGACCGCATCGCCGTTTGGTAAAAGCATTTCGGCACTGGAAGATCAGATTGGCTATACGCTGTTTACCCGCAAAGATAACAGTATCAGCCTCAATAAAGCGGGGCAGGAGCTGTACCAGAAACTGTTTCCAATTTATCAGCGCTTATCAGCTATCGATAATGAAATTCATCACTCCGCACGCCGCTCACGCAATATCGTTATTGGGATAGACAACACCTATCCGACGATTATTTTCGATCAGTTGATAAGCCTTGGCGATAAATATGACGGGGTGACCGCACAGGCCGTTGAGTTTAGTGAGAACGGCGTGATTGATAACCTGTTTGACCGGCAGCTCGACTTTATCATTTCGCCGCAGCATGTTTCGTCGCGCGTGCAGGAGCTGGATAATCTGACTATTAATGAACTTGCGCCGCTGCGTCTGGGGTTCCTCGTTTCTCGCCGCTATGAAGAGAAACAGCCGCAGGATCTGCTGCGCGAACTGCCCTGGCTGCAAATGCGTTTTCAAAACCGGGCTAATTTTGAGGCGATGCTGGATGCGTACATGCGTCCGTGTGGCATCAACCCAACGATTATCTATCGCCCCTACAGCTTTATGGCCAAGATTAGCGCGGTGGAGCGCGGGCAGTTTTTGACGGTGATTCCTCATTTTGCCTGGCGGCTGGTGAATCCGGCGACGCTGAAGTATTTCGACGCGCCCGGCAGCCCAATGTATATGCAGGAGTATCTCTACTCGCTGAAAAACCATCGCTATACCGCCACGATGCTTCAGCATATCTCTGAAGATCGTGACGGTACGGCAAGCTAGCCGAGCATTGAACCGTGTTCCATCAGGTTGCGATGCAGGTCAAACGCGTGGCTGAGGTCGTGATGAATATGTCCGCCAGGGGCGTTCTCCAGATAGCGGTGCAGATAGTCCCGGTAAAGCGGATGCGCGCAGTTGTCGATAATGGTGTGCGCCCGCTGGAGCGGTGACAGACCGCGCAGGTCGGCAATTCCCTGCTCGGTGATAATCACCTTCACGCTATGCTCGCTGTGATCGACATGGCTGCACATGGGGACAATGGTGGAAATTTTCCCGCCTTTGGCGATGGATGGCGCCATAAAGATAGAGAGGTAGGCATTACGTTCAAAATCACCGCTGCCGCCGATACCGTTCATCAGATTGACGCCGGCCACGTGCGTAGAGTTGGCGTGACCGTAGATATCAAACTCCAGTCCCACGTTCAGCGCGATAACCCCAAGACGGCGGATAATTTCCGGATTATTGGAGATCTCCTGTGGGCGCAACACAATGCGACTGGCGAAGAAATCCATATTGTCGTAAATCTTCTGGAGTGAATCGGCGGATACCGTCAGGCTGGACGCGCTGGCTCCGGTAATTTTCCCCGTTTCCAGCAGATGCACCACCGATTCCTGGAGCACCTCCGAATACATCATAAAAGAGGGAATATCCGGGTTCTCGCCAAGCCTGGCCATCACCGCATTGTTGATCTTGCCCACACCGCTTTGCAGCGGCAGAAATTCGGGCGGGATTCGTCCATGCGCCATCTCTTGCAGCAAAAAAGTCACAACGTTATCGGCAATTTGCTGGCAGATGGGATTGACCTTATCGAGTGCGTTCCCGGCATCGGGTAATTCGGTATCGACGACGGCAACAATTTTTTTAGGATCGATTTGTACGTATCGGGTACCCACGCGATCCATCGCATGAAAAATGGCGACGCTGTTGCGGCGCGGTGGCGCGCCGGGAATGACGATATCCGCCAGCTCGGCGACGCGGGGGCTGTGGTAGTGATTCAGTTCAATGATCACTTTCTTCGCCCGCAGCAGCCAGGTTGGCGCATTGCCTATTCCACTGGTAAGCCAGATCCGACCGTCTGGCGCAATGGCTGAGGCTTCAATCACGGCGACATCGATATCGCCAAAGAAGCCATAGTTAACCATCTGCGCCACTTCACTCAGGTGCAGATCCACAAATCGTACCTGTCCCTGATTGATTTTTTGCCGCAGGCCGTTCGATGTTTGATAGGGTGCGCGCCAGGAGACAGCGTCAGCCTCCGACAGCGCATCATCGGCGGCGGCGCTGATTGACGCGCCCGTCAGCAAACGGATCTGGAACGGTTTTTGTGCCTGATGCAGTTCACAGGCGCGGCGGGCGATCGCCGCAGGCAGTGCCTTTGGCGAACCGGCGGGGGTAAAGCCGCTGAAGGCAACCATCGCGTTATGCTCAATCATCAGTGCCGCATCGTCGGCGCTCATCCGTGACCAGGGCTCTTTCATATGTCGCTCCTTTGACCGCATCAGTGGCCGACGAAATTAGGTTTACGTTTCTCCAGAAACGCGTTCATCCCTTCCTGATAATCTTCGCTGTCGTAAACGGCGCGGCGCATCCCCTGAATACGTTCAAACTCATCGGAATTCATGGTGTGCGCTTCACCGAGCACGCGCAGCTCTTCTTTAATAACGGCAATCGCCAGCGGCGCTTTTTCGGAGATGTGGTGGGCCATCTGCAGGGTGAAGTCTTCCAGGTCTTCGGCTTCGACTACGTGATTCAGAATACCGACCGCCAGCGCGCGCTGGGCGGTAATTGGCAACGCGGTGAAAATCAGCTCTTTGACGATATGGAAACCGGCGTCGCGGGTCAGGTTGTGAATGCCGACCAGATTGTACGGTACGCCGAGATTGACCGGCGTCATGGAGAAGGTCGAGGTGCTGGCGGCGATGATCAGATCGGAACTCATGATCATCTCAAATGCCCCGCCCCAGACGCTCCCCTCAACCATCGAAATCACCGGTTTTGGATACTTCTGGATCATACGGGTGATCTGGCGCAGCGGATCGTCGTAAGAGAGCGGATCGCGCCGCCCGGTAGGCAGTTCATGGATATCGTGACCTGCGGAGAACACTTTCGCCCCGCCAGGGGCGCGCAGGATGATGCAGCGAATATCCGGACGGTTGAGATCGCTGAGCGCCTGCATCAGATCGTCCATAAACACTTTACTCAGGGCGTTGAGCTTACGGGCGTAGTTGAACTCAATGACCGCCACCCTCTGGATAATAACAACGTTAACATATTGATAAGACATAGTTATCTCTTTATTTAAAGTAATGATTCCGGATAAATTCGCTGATATGCCGCAGGCCGGTGCGCGGCGAGAGGTTGTTGTTTTTAACGGCCTGTAGCGTCTGCTGGTAGTCGCGGGCGAACTCGGCACGGGCGAACAGCTGCTGGAGCGCTTCTGCTTCGGTTTGCTCCCGCAGCCAGTCCACCGCCTGCTGCTGGCGCACCTGTCGGATCTGCCCGCTGTGGGTTAGCCGGGTTCTGAAATCGCAAATGGCCTGCCAGACCTCTTCAATGCCGTGTTTTTCCAGGGCGCTACAGCTGAGCACCTGTGGCTGCCATTCAGCATACTTGTGACGCAAGATATGCAGCGCGCTCTGGTACATGTGGCGGGCAATGGCAACGCGGTTATGGTTTTCGCCGTCATCCTTGTTAATGACGATCAAATCGGCCATTTCCATGATTCCCTTTTTGATGCCCTGTAGATCGTCGCCGCCCCCCGCGATTTGTAACGACACGAAGCAGTCCACCATCCGGGCAACTTCCGTTTCTGACTGGCCGACGCCGACGGTTTCGACGATCACCACGTTGAAACCTGCCGCTTCGCACAGCAGCATCAGTTCCCGCGCGCGCAGACACGCCCCGCCCAGATGACCGCCCGAGGGTACCGGACGGATAAAGGCGGCATCCGATCGCGCCAGTTCTGTCATTCGCGTTTTGTCGCCAAGAATGCTGCCGCCGCTGACCGGGCTGCTGGGATCGACTGCGATCACCGCCACCTTTAATCCCTGACGAATCAGTAACATGCCAAAGGCTTCCAGAAACGTACTCTTCCCGGCGCCCGGCGTACCGGTAATGCCCAGGCGCAGGGCGTTGCCGCTAAAGGGCATAATGGCATCCAGCAGCTGCGTGCTCAGCGGCTGGTGACGGGGATGCAGACTTTCTACCAGCGTCATGGCCTGAGCGAGCGTGGCTCGCTCTCCCAGACGCAATCGCCGCACCGCGTCTGCCAGCGTGGATTCGTTAATCATGATGCTGGCTTATCCGCATCAGCACGTCGCGCACGCTTTCCAGCATGGGGGTGCCGGGACCATAAATGGCCGCCACACCGTGATCCTGCAGGAAGGGGTAATCCTGTGGCGGAATAACGCCACCGGCGATTACGCAGATATCCTCACGTCCCCATCTTTTCAGCGCGGCGACAAGCTCAGGGATCAGCGTTTTGTGTCCCGCCGCCAGTGACGATGCGCCCACCACATGGACGTCGTTTTCTACCGCCAGGCGGGCGATCTCTTCCGGCGTGGAGAACATCGGGCTGAGATCGACATCAAAGCCGAGATCGGAATAGGCGCTGGCGATCACTTTGGCCCCGCGATCGTGACCATCCTGACCCATTTTGGCGATCAGAATGCGCGGACGGCGACCGTTCTCCGCCAGAAAGCGTTCGGTTTGCGCAACAATCGCGTCAAACTCGCCGGCGGATTTATCGGACTGATGGTAGCTTTGCGCAATCACCCCGGTGACACACTGGCCTGGCACCAGATAACGATCAAACACCGCTTCCAGCGCATCGGAAATCTCGCCCAGAGTGGCGCGAACGCGAGCCGCGTTGATCGCAGCGTCCAGCAGATTTTCATTATGCCGGGCGGCGTGGGTCAGCGCCTTCAGCGCCGCGTTGACGGCAGCGTTGTCGCGGGTGGCGCGGATGCGATCCAGCGAAGCGATCTGCTCGTTGCGTACCTTCACGTTGTCTATCTCCAGCACCGCCGTTTCGTCTTCTTTTTCCAGCTTGTATTTGTTGACGCCGACGATAACGTGCTTGCCCTGGTCGATGAGTGATTGTTCGCGGGCGGAAGCTTCTTCGATCATCCGCTTCGGCAGCCCGGCTTCGATCGCTTTTGCCATGCCGCCCGCGTCGTCAATTTGCCGGATGATCGTCCGGGCCTGTTTGACGATCTGATCGGTCAGCGACTCCACGTAGTACGATCCGGCCAGCGGGTCTACCGTGCGGCAGATCTCCGACTCTTCCTGAATGATGATCTGCGTGTTACGTGCGATGCGCGCGGAAAAGTCGGTGGGCAGGCCGAGGGCTTCGTCAAAAGCGTTGGTATGCAGCGACTGGGTGCCGCCCAGCGTGGCGCCGAGCGCTTCGATAGTGGTGCGGATGACGTTGTTATACGGATCCTGCTCGGTCAGGCTCCAGCCGGAGGTCTGACAGTGAGTGCGCAGGGCTAAGGATTTCGGATTGGTTGCGCCAAAGCCGCTGACCGCTTCGCTCCACAGATACCGTGCGGCACGCAGCATTGCGACGTTCATAAACAGATCCATACCGATGCCAAAGAAGAATGACAGGCGTGGGGCGAAGTCATCAATTTTGAGTCCGGCGGAGAGGGCGGCCTTGATGTATTCGATGCCGTCGGCCAGCGTAAAGGCGACCTGCTGCACGCAGTTAGCCCCCGCTTCACCCATGTGATAGCCGCTGATGCTGATGGTGTTAAAGCGCGGCATGTTACCCGAACACCAGGCGATGATGTCGGCGATAATGCGCATCGAGGGGTCAGGCGGATAAATGTAGGTATTGCGGCACAGGTACTCTTTCAGAATATCATTCTGGATTGTCCCGGTAAGCTGGTCCGGCGTCACGCCTTGCTCCTGCGCCGCGACGATATAAAACGCCAGTACCGGCAGCACCGCGCCGTTCATGGTCATCGAAACGGACATCTTATCCAGCGGGATCTGGTCGAACAGCACCTTCATGTCTTCGACGGTGTCAATTGCCACACCTGCTTTCCCGACATCGCCCGCCACGCGCGGATTATCAGAGTCATAGCCACGGTGGGTGGCAAGGTCGAACGCCACGGAAAGTCCTTTCTGTCCGGCGGCGAGGTTGCGACGATAAAACGCGTTGGACTCTTTCGCAGTAGAGAAACCGGCGTACTGACGGATGGTCCAGGGCTGGGCGGTGTACATGGTGGCGCGTGGACCACGGACGTACGGCACCAGGCCGGGAAGGGTGCCGGTGACCTCCAGATTATCGAGATCGGCTTCGGTGTACAGCGGCTTAATGGCAATGCCTTCCGCGGTCTGTTTTACCAGCGAGTCGACGGTTTTTTCCCGCCGACTGAGTTCCTTATTGGCGAGTGTTTGCCACTCCTGCAAGTCTGACATTTTTTGCTCCGTATTCCGCAATCAAAATGGATATTGCAAATACGGTGAGCTTTTTGGCGCACCTTGTCGCCAGCAAAAAAAAGCCATGGGTGCGTCGTTTTTTGCCGCGTGGGATATTTAATTTTGTGATGGATTTCAAAGAAGTGAAAGGGAAAAGCGAAACTGGCCGGACAGACGTGATGCTATCCGGCAACAAAACGATTAATCCTGCCGCAGTACCTTATGACCATAGGCCAGCAGCGCGTCCGTGACGTTGCGCATCATTCGGCTTTCTGGCGCAAAGCGATGCCAGTACAGCATCCGGCGCTGAAACAGGCCTGGCGTCAGGTCGATCAGCTCACCGCTTGCCAGTTCTTTTTCAATCTGCAAATGGGGGATCATGCAGCAGGTGGTGCCCTGACGTGCCAGCTGCACAAAGGCTTCAGAGGAGTTAACGATATGGCACGGCACGCTGCCGGGCGGTAGATCGAAATTCTGTTGCAGGAAGGCCTGATGCATATCGTCCAGATGGTCGAAGGCTACTGCGGGCGCTTTCAGCAACGCGGAACGCGTCACGCCGTTGGGGAAGTAGCGTTCGGCAAAGGCTTTGGAACCCACAAACAGGTAGTCGAGCGCGCCAAGCTTATCCACCAGGCAACTCGGCAGCGCCTGGTGCTGAATACTCACCGCACCCACAACTTCACCGCGACGCAGGCGCTCCTGAGTACGGGTTTCATCTTCCACCTGCAAATTGAGGCGAATAGGGGAGTCGGCCAGCACGGGGGCCAGCGCCGGAAGCAGCCAGGTCGCCAGACTGTCGGCGTTGACCGCCAGCGACAGCAGCAGCGGCGTGGAGCCGGTTTGCTCATCGCCCAACCATTCGTCTTCCAGCAGCTCTACCTGCCGCAGCAGCGCCAGCAGCTTTTGCCCCTGCTCCGTTGGCCGCGGCGGAACGGTACGGACCAGCAACGGTTGCCCGAACATATTCTCAAGCTGTTTTATGCGCTGTGAAACGGCAGATTGAGTAATGCACAGCTTTTGCGCCGCACGTTCAAAACCTCGCTCACGTATGACCGCATCCAGTGCTTGTAGTGTTCTGTAGTCCGGGCGTTTCATTGCTATAAGGCACTCCTGAAATTGTTGTTGTTCTGCACTATGACATAAATTTGCTCTGGGTACAGACGAAATCCACAGTCTGCGAGCCGGGGCGGGAAGATTTTTCTACGCAATGGTCTATAATGCGGCTGAATTTTTCCACACCACAGGCGAAACGATCATGACGCAGGATGAACTGAAAAAAGCAGTAGGATGGGCGGCACTTCAGTATGTACAGCCCGGTACCATTGTTGGCGTAGGTACAGGTTCAACGGCCGCACACTTTATTGATGCGCTGGGTACGATGAAAGGACAAATTGAAGGCGCGGTCTCCAGTTCAGACGCATCGACTGAAAAACTCAAGAGTCTCGGCATCCATGTGTTTGATCTTAACGAAGTGGACAGCCTCGGCGTCTATGTTGACGGGGCGGATGAAATTAACGGTCACATGCAGATGATCAAAGGCGGCGGTGCGGCGCTGACCCGTGAAAAAATCATCGCTTCCGTGGCGAAGAAATTTATCTGCATTGCGGATGCCTCCAAAGAGGTGGATATTCTCGGTCATTTCCCGCTGCCGGTTGAAGTCATTCCGATGGCGCGTAGCGCTGTGGCTCGTCAGCTGGTGAAACTGGGCGGTCGTCCGGAATACCGTCAGGGCGTGGTGACGGATAACGGCAACGTGATCCTTGATGTATACGGCATGGAGATCCTCGACCCGGTGGCAATGGAAGACGCCATCAACGCGATTCCAGGTGTTGTAACCGTGGGGCTCTTCGCCAGACGTGGAGCGGATGTGGCACTGATTGGCACCGCTGACGGCGTGAAAACCATCGTGAAATAATCTGATGGGGGAATGAATACCCCCATCAAAAAAATTTGGCAGGGCAAATTTGGTGACATGTGTCACGTTATTATCATTGTCCTGCCGATCTCTCCAAAGAAAAACTTATCCCCAGCATTTTCCTCTGCGATTTCCCATTGAATGATATTTATTCAGAATGGCGACGCAAACGTTCATATTGCCGCAATAATTATTTTTGATATGTTGAAAGGCGGATGCAGGAACCAGACCCAGAAAGCGTTACTGGCGCAGGCAGTGTGAGTGCTGCCCGGGTTCAACATGACGAGCAAAATAGTTTTACGAGGTCGGGTTCAGTCCACACACAACACATCAGATTGATAAAAATACAGGGTCGGGGAAATGGCAAAGGTATCGCTGGAGAAAGACAAGATTAAATTTCTGCTGGTTGAAGGCGTGCATCAAAAGGCACTGGAAAGCCTTCGCGCAGCAGGTTATACCAACATTGAATTTCATAAAGGCGCGTTAGACGCCGGACAGTTAAAAGAGTCCATCCGCGATGCTCACTTTATTGGTCTGCGATCCCGTACCCATCTGACTGAAGAAGTGATCAACTGTGCTGAGAAGCTGGTCGCTATCGGCTGCTTCTGTATCGGCACCAACCAGGTTGATCTGACCGCGGCGGCAAAACGAGGGATCCCGGTGTTTAATGCCCCGTTCTCCAATACCCGCTCCGTGGCGGAACTGGTCATTGGTGAGCTGCTGTTGCTGCTACGCGGCGTGCCGGAAGCGAACGCCAAAGCACATCGCGGCGTGTGGAATAAGCTTGCCGCCGGTTCTTTTGAAGCGCGCGGTAAAAAGCTGGGCATCGTGGGCTATGGTCACATCGGTACACAGCTGGGGATCCTGGCAGAATCGCTGGGGATGCACGTCTACTTCTATGATATTGAAAACAAACTGCCGCTGGGTAACGCAACCCAGGTACAGCATCTCTCTGACCTGCTGAATATGAGCGACGTGGTCAGCCTGCACGTACCGGAGAACGCTTCCACCAAAAACATGATGGGCGCGAAAGAGATTGCGCTGATGAAGCCTGGCTCACTGCTGATTAACGCTGCGCGCGGCACTGTGGTGGATATTCCGGCACTTTGTGACGCGCTGGCCACCAGGCATCTGGCGGGTGCGGCTATCGACGTCTTCCCGACCGAACCTGCCACCAACAGCGATCCGTTTACTTCTCCGCTGTGCGACTTTGATAACGTGATTCTGACGCCACACATCGGCGGGTCGACTCAGGAAGCGCAGGAAAATATCGGTCTTGAAGTGGCGGGTAAACTGAGCAAGTACTCTGACAACGGTTCCACGCTCTCTGCGGTGAACTTCCCGGAAGTATCGCTGCCGCTGCACGGTGGTCGTCGTCTGATGCACATCCACGAAAACCGTCCTGGCGTGCTTACCGCGCTAAACCAAATCTTTGCAGAGCAGGGGGTTAACATTGCTGCACAGTATCTGCAAACTTCTGCCCAGATGGGTTATGTGGTGATTGATATCGAAGCGAGCGAGGATGTCGCTGAGAAAGCGTTGCTGGCGATGAAGGCTATTCCGGGCACCATTCGCGCCCGTCTGCTGTACTGATTTCCTCTACATGGGCAGGCGGTTGACCTGCCCATCTTTCCTCTGATTTCCCTGCCTCAAAATCTCTTTCTGTAACGCATACATTCTGTTTTCGAGCTTTGCCGCAGTTGGCAACTAAAGGCAGCGTTGCGTGTTGTACAGCAATAAAAGGAATTTACGATAGGGGGGCAGCATAGCGCTGAAACGGGAAAGCCCCTACCGAAGCAGGGGCTCTAAAAAGGAAAGGGACGATGATGAGATACGTCATCATGCTGCTGATCCTGTTAATCATCGCCTGGCCAGCATATTAACAGAGAGTACGCAGGAGGGAGGTTCGCCTCCCTCACCCTTCATCGAGGAATTTAGGTCAAAAAAACGGCGCTGTCAATTGGCAAAAAACGGCTACCACTCCCAGATTTTGGACGGCGTCACCACCGCTGGCAGTGGGATATCCCACTCTTCAACCGGCAATTTTTCTACTAACTGGCAGTCATGCGCGTAGCCCACGGGTTGAATCCGATGCTGCTGCCAGTTTTGTAGCGTCCGGTCGTAGAACCCTCCGCCCATCCCCAGGCGCTGCCCTGTTCCGTCAAACGCCACTAATGGCGTAATCAGCACATCCAGTTGAGAGAGCGGCAGAACGTCGCGTACGTCCAGCTTTGGCTCCTGAATCTTTAGGCGATTGACGACCAGCTCGCTGCGCGGATGATAGTGCAGAAACAGCAAATTACCTGGGCTGAACGGGTGTAAAACCGGGAGATAAACACGTTTGCCCGCCCGCCAGAGTTGCTCGATCAGCGGCTGAGTATCCAGCTCGCCATCAAACGACAGAAACACGGCGACCGTGTGTGCCATCATTACGGGCGGGTATGCCAGCATGCGGTTGGCGGCCTGTTGACCAAAATTGATTTGTTGCCGGGGAGTGAGCGCACGACGTCGTTGCCGGATCATCTGGCGAATGTCTTGTCGTAACAGGGAGTGTTCAGAAATCAGGGTCATGGCTATTGCCAGGTAGAAGGGGAATCTCCGAGATGCCGCCGCAGGCTGTAACCCTTGAACCCTTGGTTCAAGGTGAATGCGTCGTCACAGTTTTAAGGCTTCTCGGACGGACCGAGCATGCTCACCAACCATGGATCGCCACATTCTTGTGGTATGAAATATCGGCTCAGGGGACTGGCCCGCTTGCAAACATCTCAGAGAATTTTTTGTCTTCACGGTTACTCTACCATAGTAAACCGAAAAGTGTTATTCAAAGTTTTGGCCCGTTTTTTCGGTTATGCGACCCTGATCAAGCAACGCCTGTTCAATGGTCTGCTGGAGCATCCGAATACGTTGTTCCATGCTCGCCGCGTACTCGCGGGTCTTCGCTTTTTCCTGAGTTAACTCATAGCTGATATTCAATGCGGCAATGAAAACCAGCTGCTCAGTATTTGTGACTCTAGTGCGAACTTTTAGATCTTGCAACCGCTGATTCAGATCGTCCGCAGCCTGATTCAACGCATCCCTTTGTTCAGGCGGGCAATTCACTCGAAGTGAACGGCCAAAAATTTGGATATCGACGGGTTGTGCAGACATGCCACCTTCCTGCTGATTGACTGCGCTGCCTTCGTCTCCAGACCCTGGGTCCGCGAAGGGGCGACACTATAGCTACCCTGATGTGAAGATACAAGCCCTTTTCTGGTTCACCAGGGTCCAAAGTGGTAGCATATCATGAATATCCTCCCTTTGATGACGAATGCTTATGTCTATACAGAACGAAATGCCTGGTTACAACGAAATGAACCAGTTTTTGAACCAACAAGGGACGGGACTGACCCCGGCCGAAATGCACGGTTTAATCAGTGGGATGATTTGCGGCGGCAACAACGACAGCTCATGGCAGCCGCTGCTTCACGACCTGACGAACGAAGGTCTGGCTTTTGGTCACGAGCTGGCCCAGGCGTTACGCAAAATGCACTCTGCCACCAGCGATGCGTTAGAGGATGACGGCTTTCTTTTTCAGCTTTATCTGCCTGAAGGCGACGATGTCAGCGTGTTCGATCGCGCCGACGCGTTGGCAGGTTGGGTGAATCACTTCCTGCTCGGCCTGGGTGTCTCTCAGCCGAAGCTCGATAAAGTCACCGGTGAAACCGGTGAAGCTATTGACGATCTGCGTAACATCGCCCAGCTGGGTTATGACGAAGACGAAGATCAGGAAGAACTCGAAATGTCGCTGGAAGAGATCATCGAGTATGTGCGTGTTGCTGCACTGCTGTGCTTTGACACCTTCACGCGCCAGCAGCCGACCGCGCCGGAAGTGCGCAAACCGACTCTGCATTAAGAACGGAAGGAGAGTGTCATGACACAGCAAGAATATTTACGCCGTCGTAAGGCGCTGCTCGCGCAAATGCAGTCCGGCAGCGCCGCGCTGATTTTCGCCGCACCGGAAGCGACGCGGAGCGCGGACAGTGAATATCCGTATCGCCAGAGCAGCGACTTCTGGTATTTCACCGGTTTCAATGAGCCGGAAGCCGTGCTGGTGCTGATTAAAAGTGATGACACACATAGCCACAGCGTGTTGTTTAACCGCGTGCGCGATCTGACGGCGGAGGTCTGGTTTGGTCGTCGTCTGGGGCAGGAGACAGCACCGGAAAAACTGGGCGTGGATCGTGCGCTGGCGTTCAGTGAAATTAACCAGCAGCTTTTCCAGTTACTTAACGGCCTGGACGTGGTTTACCATGCGCAGGGTGAATATGCGTATGCGGATGACATTGTTCTTACCGCGCTGGATAAGCTGCGTAAAGGCTCTCGTCAGAATCTGAGAGCCCCGGCAACGATGACCGACTGGCGGCCGATAGTGCATGAGATGCGCCTGTTCAAATCGCCGGAAGAGATTGCGGTGCTGCGTCGCGCAGGCGAGATCAGCGCGCTGGCCCATACCCGAGCGATGGAACGCTGCCGTCCTGGCATGTTTGAGTACCAGCTGGAAGGCGAAATCCACCACGAATTTAACCGTCACGGCGCGCGTTACCCCTCCTATAACACCATTGTCGGCAGCGGTGAAAACGGCTGCATTCTGCATTACACCGAAAATGAGAGTGAGATGCGCGACGGATCTTTGGTGTTGATTGACGCCGGGTGTGAATACAAAGGCTATGCGGGCGATATTACGCGTACCTTCCCGGTAAACGGCAAATTCACGCCAGCCCAGCGTGAAATCTACGACATCGTACTGGAGTCATTAGAGACCAGCCTGCGCCTGTATCGTCCGGGCACCTCCATTCAGAACGTCACTGGCGAAGTGGTTCGCATCATGATTACCGGACTGGTGAAGCTCGGTATTCTCCGCGGTGACGTTGATCAACTGATTATCGATAATGCCCACCGCCCTTTCTTCATGCACGGCCTGAGCCACTGGCTGGGACTGGATGTCCACGATGTCGGCGTGTACGGTCCGGATCGCTCCCGTCTCCTTGAGCCTGGCATGGTGCTCACCGTTGAACCGGGGCTTTATATTGCGCCGGACGCGGACGTGCCGGAGGCGTATCGCGGAATTGGCATTCGTATTGAAGACGACATCGTTATCACCGAAACCGGTAATGAGAACCTGACCGCCAGCGTCGTGAAGAAGGCGGACGATATTGAAGCGTTAATGGCGGCGGCGCGAAAACAATGAGCGTGATTATCGTTGGCGGCGGGATGGTGGGGGCGACGCTGGCGCTGGCCATTTCTCATCTCAGCCATGGGAAGCTGCCGGTCCATCTGATAGAGGCGACGGCCCCTGAAGCGGGCAGCCATCCGGGGTTCGACGGTCGGGCGATTGCACTGGCTGCGGGAACCTGCCAGCAGCTGGCGCGTATTGGCGTGTGGCAGGCGATTGCCGATTGTGCAACCGCCATTAATACCGTGCACGTCAGCGATCGCGGACATGCCGGGTTTGTTACGCTGGATGCGCAAGACTACCGTATTCCGGCGCTGGGGCAGGTGGTCGAACTGCACGACGTTGGTCTGAGGCTATTTGCCTTGTTGCGTAAAGCGGCAGGTGTGACCCTGCACTGCCCCGATCGGGTGGCCAGCGTGTCGCGCACCCAGGAACAGGTCAACGTTACGCTGGAAAACGGCGACATCGTTTCCGGCGATGTCCTGGTTGCAGCGGACGGGACGCGTTCTGCACTGGCTACCGCCTGCGGCGTTGACTGGCAGCAGGCGTCCTGGGAACAGCTGGCGGTGATTGCCAACGTTGCCACCGCCGTTCCCCATCAGGGACGTGCGTTTGAACGCTTTACCGAACATGGCCCACTGGCGATGCTGCCGATGTCCGAAGGTCGCTGCTCGCTGGTGTGGTGTCATCCACTGGATAAGCGGGATGAAGTGATGGCCTGGTCAGATGCGCAATTTTGCCGTGAACTACAGGCTGCTTTTGGCTGGCGACTTGGCAGAATTACCCATGCGGGGAAACGCAGCGCTTACCCGCTGTCACTCACCACGGCGGTGAAAGCCTTTACCCATCGTACCGTACTGGCAGGCAACGCAGCACAAACGCTGCACCCCATCGCCGGACAGGGTTTTAACCTCGGTTTACGGGATGTCATGAGCCTTGCCGAAACTCTGGTTGAAGCGCGTAAGGCCGGGGAGGATGTGGGTGGCTACAGCGTCCTGTCGCGCTATCAACTGCGCCGCGAAGACGATTGCGAAGCGACGATTGGCGTCACGAACAGTCTGGTTTATTTGTTCGCCAATCGCTGGGCGCCGCTGGTTGTTGGCCGCAACATCGGCTTAATGGCGATGGAATTATTTCCCCAGGCTCGCGATGCGCTGGCGCAAAGAACGCTTGGTTGGGTGGCGCGTTAACCTGGTCACACCAGGCTATTTTATTTGCCATTTTGGACCCCGGCAGTGCTCACTATCCTCACGTACTACGTGTATGCTGCGGTTGTTGCGCGCTGTCCGCGTCCAGACTGGCTGCAACAATTACGCCTGCTGAGCCAGGCATCAGGAGTGGATTGTGCAAAGTGTTGATGTAGCAATTGTTGGCGGAGGCATGGTTGGCCTGGCGGTTGCCTGTGGCTTACAGGGCAGCGGCCTGCGCGTCGCGGTGCTGGAGCAGCGTGAACCGCAGCCTCTGGCGGCGGATGCTGCCCCTGCGCTTCGCGTGTCGGCAATCAATGCCGCCAGCGAAAAACTGCTTACCCATCTCGGCGTATGGTCAGACATTGTTGCCCGCAGGGCGAGTTGCTACCACGGGATGGAAGTCTGGGATAAAGACAGCTTTGGTCGTATTGCGTTTGATGACCAGAGCATGGGTTACAGCCATCTGGGCCATATCGTGGAGAACGCGGTTATCCATTATGCGCTGTGGCAAAAGGCGCAAAATTCTTCTGATATTACGCTGATGGCTCCTGCTGAATTGCAGCAGGTTGCCTGGGGCGAAAATGAAGCCTTCCTGACGCTGAAAGATGGCGCAATGTTAACGGCACGCCTGGTGGTTGGGGCTGACGGCGCAAATTCCTGGCTGCGCAATAAGGCAGACATTCCTCTGACCTTCTGGGATTACCGTCACCATGCGCTGGTGGCGACTATCCGTACGCAGGAAGCTCACGGCGCGGTTGCGCGGCAGGCGTTTCACGGTGAGGGGATCCTGGCGTTCCTGCCGCTCAGTGACCCGCACCTGTGCTCTATCGTCTGGTCGCTCTCGCCGCAGGAAGCAGAACGCATGCAGCAGGCAAGCGTTGACGAGTTTAATCAGGCGCTGACTATCGCTTTTGATAATCGCCTGGGGCTGTGCAGCCTTGAAAGCGAACGTCAGGCGTTTCCGCTGACGGGACGCTATGCCCGTCAGTTTGCTGCGCACCGTCTGGCGCTGGTGGGGGATGCCGCTCATACTATCCATCCGCTGGCAGGGCAGGGGGTTAATCTTGGCTTTATGGATGCCGCAGAACTGATTGATGAACTTAAGCGCCTGCATCGACAGGGAAAAGACATCGGTCAGTATCTTTATCTGCGTCGTTATGAGCGTAGCCGTAAGCACAGCGCTGCGATGATGCTGGCGGGTATGCAAGGTTTTCGTGAACTGTTTGCCGGTGAGAATCCGGCTAAAAAGCTGCTGCGTGATATCGGCCTGAAACTTGCTGACACGCTCCCGGGAGTAAAGCCACAGCTTATCCGTCAGGCTATGGGGTTAAACTCACTGCCTGAATGGCTCCGCTAAACATTCACCTCTATTTTGATAGTTTGAGACCCATCACATTTTTCACTCCCGGCCTTCGCGCCGGGGGGCTTTCCTCATTTGAAATAAACTAATTTCACCACTCTTTTCGCATTATATTTTCTAATGTTATGAATTTTTCACTACGCCATTTTTGACATTTTTTTAGCGTTTAATATGGTTTGTTGCTGATTAATCGCGAATTGGTATGTATTTAATCTGGAATATCTCGCGGCTGTCTGGTTTTTTATGCTGATGCGTTTTTTGTTGGTTTTGGTCATAAGCTAATGTGATGGTTAATTTTGCCTTATGGTTTAGCGTCTGTTTCAGTGGTAAGTTCAGACGCAAAGAGAACGTTTGCGTCGGGGCCCTGGAGTGGCGTCGACGCCGGGTTTCGTGGTGCATTTTCATCATGAAATGGTTGTAAGCCCCGCTTATTCAATGAGGACAAGATGGCTCAACAGACTCCTTTATACGAACAACACACGCTATGTGGCGCGCGCATAGTCGATTTCCACGGCTGGATGATGCCGCTGCACTACGGTTCTCAACTTGATGAGCACCACGCAGTCCGCACCGATGCTGGTATGTTTGATGTGTCGCATATGACCATCGTCGATCTGCATGGCAGCCGTACCCGGGAGTTCTTGCGTTATCTGCTGGCTAACGACGTGGCAAAGCTAACGAAGACCGGCAAAGCCCTCTACTCCGGCATGCTCAATGCCTCGGGCGGTGTGATAGATGACCTGATTGTCTATTACTTCACTGAAGACTTCTTCCGCCTCGTTGTCAACTCCGCCACCCGCGAAAAAGACCTCTCCTGGATTACCCAACATGCTGAACCGTATGCCATCGACATTACCGTTCGTGATGATCTGTCACTGATTGCGGTACAGGGTCCAAACGCGCAGGCAAAAGCAGCCACATTGTTTACTGACGAGCAGCGCCAGGCGGCAGAAGGCATGAAGCCGTTCTTCGGCGTTCAGGCGGGGGACCTGTTTATTGCCACGACCGGCTATACCGGCGAAGCCGGCTATGAAATCGCGATGCCGAATGAGAAGGCAGCGGATTTCTGGCGTGCCCTCGTGGAGGCGGGCGTGAAGCCATGCGGCCTTGGCGCGCGCGATACGCTGCGTCTGGAGGCGGGCATGAACCTGTATGGGCAGGAGATGGATGAGGGGATCTCTCCGCTGGCGGCCAACATGGGCTGGACTATCGCCTGGGAGCCGACTGACCGTGACTTTATTGGTCGTGAAGCGCTGGAATCACAGCGCGAAAAAGGCCACGAACAGCTGGTTGGTCTGGTGATGACAGAAAAAGGCGTGCTGCGTAATGAACTGCCTGTCCGCTTCACCGATGAGCAGGGCAACCCTCAGGAAGGCGTTATCACCAGCGGCACTTTCTCTCCCACGCTGGGTTACAGCATTGCGCTGGCGCGTGTTCCGGCAGGCATTGGCGAGACTGCCATTGTACAAATCCGTAACCGTGAAATGCCGGTAAAAGTAACGAAACCTGTTTTTGTGCGTAACGGCAAAGCCGTCGCGTGATTCATCCTTTTTTGGAGATTGACTGATGAGCAACGTACCAGCAGAACTGAAATACAGCAAAGAACACGAATGGCTGCGCAAAGAGGCTGACGGCTCTTACACCGTTGGTATTACTGAACACGCTCAGGAACTGTTGGGCGATATGGTTTTCGTTGACCTGCCGGAAGCAGGCACCACCGTCAGTGCGGGTGACGATTGCGCGGTTGCGGAATCCGTAAAAGCGGCTTCTGACATTTACGCGCCGGTAAGCGGTGAGATTGTCGCGGTGAATGACGCGCTGAGCGATTCTCCGGAACTGGTGAACAGCGATCCGTATGCCGCAGGCTGGATCTTTAAAATCAAAGCCAGCGACGAAAGCGAAATCGAATCTTTGCTGGATGCGACCGCATACGAAGCATTGTTAGAAGACGAATAAATACGCTTCAATTCTTCACGTTGCAGGTGGTTGGCTGCGCTCGTTCACCCCGGTCACGTACTTATGTACTTTCATGGGGATTCACTTACCTGCCGCCTGCCTGCAACGCGAATTATTTCCCGTATTCAGTAAACAGAGCCAATCACGATTCACTGCACGTTTCAGGAACCATCGCCCATGACTCAGACGT
Source organism: Citrobacter amalonaticus (assembly GCF_002918555.1). Lineage (GTDB taxonomy): Bacteria > Pseudomonadota > Gammaproteobacteria > Enterobacterales > Enterobacteriaceae > Citrobacter_C > Citrobacter_C amalonaticus_A. The sequence continues at coordinate 459,572 of NZ_PQMB01000003.1, read as the reverse complement.
TAAGCCAGCTTGAAAACAGTGGCGCTTTCATAGAACGCCATATCGGACCGGACGCCTCGCAGCAGCAAGAGATGCTGAATGCGGTTGGTGCCGGGTCGCTAAATGCGCTAATCGGCCAGATTGTGCCGAAAGATATTCAGCTTGCGACCCCTCCTCAGGTAGGGGAAGCGGCGACAGAATATGTCGCGCTGGCAGAATTAAAAGCCATCGCCGGGCGGAACAAGCGCTTCACGTCGTACATTGGCATGGGCTACACCGCCGTGCAGCTACCGCCGGTGATCCTGCGCAACATGCTGGAGAACCCGGGTTGGTACACCGCGTACACGCCGTATCAGCCGGAGGTTTCACAGGGGCGTCTGGAAGCGCTGCTGAACTTCCAGCAGGTGACGCTGGATCTGACCGGTCTGGATATGGCTTCCGCTTCTCTGCTGGATGAAGCCACCGCCGCTGCCGAAGCGATGGCGATGGCCAAACGCGTCAGCAAACTGAAAAACGCCAACCGCTTTTTTGTCGCCGCGGACGTGCATCCGCAAACGCTGGATGTGGTACGCACCCGCGCCGAAACCTTTGGCTTTGACGTCATTGTCGATGACGCGGCAAAAGTATTGGATCATCAGGATGTGTTCGGCGTGCTGTTGCAGCAGGTTGGCACGACGGGTGAAGTCCACGACTACAGCGCGCTGATTGGCGAACTGAAGTCACGCAAAGTGATTGTGAGCGTGGCTGCTGATTTTATGGCGCTGGTGCTGCTGACTGCACCGGGCAAACAGGGCGCGGACATCGTATTCGGCTCTGCGCAACGCTTCGGCGTACCGATGGGTTACGGCGGCCCGCACGCGGCATTCTTTGCCGCGAAAGATGAATTCAAACGCTCCATGCCGGGGCGTATTATCGGCGTATCGAAAGATGCGGCGGGCAATACCGCACTGCGCATGGCGATGCAGACGCGTGAGCAGCATATCCGCCGTGAGAAAGCGAATTCCAATATTTGTACCTCGCAGGTGCTGCTGGCTAACATCGCCAGCCTGTACGCTGTTTACCATGGTCCGGCAGGACTCAGGCGTATTGCTGGCCGTATTCATCGCCTGACTGACATTCTGGCGGCGGGGTTGCAACAGAAAGGGCTGAAGCTGCGTCATGCGCACTACTTCGACACCCTGTGTGTGGAAGTGGCGGATAAAGCCGCCGTGCTGGCGCGTGCGGAAGCGGCAGAAATCAACTTGCGCAGCGACATTCATAACGCGGTGGGCATCACGCTTGATGAAACCACCACACGTGACAATGTGCTGCAACTGTTCACCGTACTACTGGGTGACAGCCACGGCCTGAACATTGATGTGCTGGATAAAGAGGTGGCCCACGACAGCCGGTCTGTTCAGGAAAGCATGATGCGTGATGACGCCATTCTGACCCATCCGGTGTTCAACCGTTATCACAGTGAAACGGAGATGATGCGCTATATGCACTCTCTGGAGCGTAAAGATCTGGCGCTGAATCAGGCTATGATCCCGCTGGGTTCCTGCACCATGAAGCTGAACGCGGCGGCCGAGATGATCCCCATCACCTGGCCTGAATTTGCGGAACTGCATCCGTTCTGCCCACCGGAACAGGCTGAAGGCTACCATCAGATGATTGGTCAGCTTTCAGAGTGGCTGGTAAAACTCACCGGTTACGACGCGGTATGTATGCAGCCGAACTCCGGTGCGCAGGGGGAATACGCCGGTCTGCTGGCGATTCGTCATTATCACGAAAGCCGCAACGAAGGGCATCGCGACATCTGTCTGATCCCGGCGTCTGCGCACGGCACTAACCCGGCATCTGCCCACATGGCAGGGATGCAGGTCGTCGTCGTTGCCTGCGATAAGAATGGCAACATCGACCTGGCGGATCTGCGTGCCAAAGCAGAGCAACATGCCGATAACCTCTCCTGCATTATGGTGACCTACCCGTCCACCCACGGCGTGTATGAAGAAACCATTCGTGAAGTGTGCGAGATCGTGCATCACTCTGGTGGGCAGGTTTATCTTGATGGCGCGAACATGAACGCTCAGGTGGGCATCACCACACCGGGCTTCATCGGCGCGGATGTTTCGCACCTCAACCTGCATAAAACTTTCTGTATTCCGCACGGCGGTGGCGGTCCGGGGATGGGACCGATAGGCGTGAAGTCGCATCTGGCGCCGTTTGTTCCGGGCCACAGCGTGGTACACATTGAAGGGATGCTGACCCGTCAGGGGGCGGTGTCTGCGGCACCGTTCGGCAGCGCGTCGATTCTGCCCATTAGCTGGATGTATATCCGCATGATGGGGGCAGAAGGACTGAAGCAGGCAAGCCAGGTAGCGATTCTTAATGCTAACTACATCGCCAGCCGTCTGAAGGATGCCTATCCGGTGCTGTATACCGGCCGTGATGGTCGTGTGGCGCACGAATGTATTCTCGACATTCGCCCGTTGAAAGAAGAGACCGGCATCAGCGAACTGGATATAGCCAAACGTCTGATCGACTACGGTTTCCACGCACCGACAATGTCGTTCCCGGTGGCGGGTACATTAATGGTTGAACCGACGGAATCTGAAGGCAAAGCGGAGCTGGATCGCTTTATCAATGCGATGCTGGAAATTCGTGCGGAAATCGACCGCGTGAAATCCGGCGAGTGGCCGCTTACCGATAACCCACTGGTTAACGCACCGCATACCCAGAACGAGCTGGTGGCCGAGTGGAATCACGGTTACAGCCGCGAAATCGCCGTCTTCCCGGCAGGGGTGGCAAACAAATACTGGCCGACCGTGAAGCGTCTGGATGACGTTTACGGTGACCGCAATCTGTTCTGCTCCTGCGTGCCGATGAGCGAATATCAGTAATCGGCTGATTCGACTATGTTTTAAAGGCGCTTCGGCGCCTTTATTTTTGGGGTGAATAGTGATGGCTATAGCACTGGTTACGGGGGGCAGTCGCGGCATTGGTCGGGCAACCGCGCTGCAGTTAGCGCAAGAGGGTTACACGGTCGCCGTTAATTTTCATCACAATATTCGTGCGGCAACGGAGGTGGTGAACAATATCGCCGCTGCGGGGGGAAAGGCGTTTGCTCTGCGGGCAGATATCAGCGATGAAAGCCAGGTCGGGGCGATGTTTGAGTCCATTGACCGTGAAGGCGAGCCGCTGACTGCGCTGGTGAACAATGCCGGGATTTTGTTTGAACAGAGCACGGTGGAAAGCCTAACCGCTGAGCGCATTAATTCCGTCCTGGCGACTAATGTTACCGGCTATTTTCTGTGCTGTCGGGAAGCGATAAAACGCATGTCGTTTAAGCACGGTGGTCAGGGCGGGGCGATTGTGAATGTCTCTTCGGCGGCGTCACGGCTTGGCGCCCCGTTCGAATATGTTGATTACGCAGCCTCAAAAGGTGCGGTGGACACGCTCACCACAGGCCTCGCACTTGAGGTTGCGGCACAGGGGATACGCGTGAACTGCGTGCGACCCGGTCTTATCTACACTGAAATGCATGCGTCAGGCGGCGAGCCGGGAAGGGTCGAACGCGTGAAATCCATGTTACCTATGCAGCGCGGCGGACAACCAGAAGAGGTCGCGCAGGCGATTACCTGGCTGCTGAGTGAGAAGGCGTCTTACGTCACGGGCAGTTTTTTGGAGCTGGCCGGAGGGAAGTAATGCGTTGCTTGCCGGATGGCGGCGTAAATGTCTGATCTGGTCTACAGATTCCGTTCCCGTAAACTGGATAAGCACAGCGCCATCCGGCAAAAAATTACAGATTCTCGCCGTTACTGGCAATCACCGCTTTATACCAGTCAAAACTTTTCTTGCGCGAGCGGGACATATCGCCGGTGCCGTCGTCATGCTTGTTCACATAGATAAAGCCATAGCGCTTGCTGTACTGACCTGTGGTAAAGGAAACGCAGTCGATGCAGCCCCACGGCGTGTAGCCCATCAGATCCACGCCGTCATAGGTTACCGCTTTCATCATCTCTTCCACGTGCGCACGCAGGTAGTCGATGCGATAGTCGTCGTTGATGCTGCCGTCTTCTTCTACTTTGTCGTAAGCGCCAAATCCGTTTTCAACGATAAACAACGGCTTCTGATAGCGCTCATACAGCTCGCACAGAGAATAGCGCAGGCCCACCGGATCAATCTGCCAGCCCCAGTCGGAAGCCTTCACGTGCGGGTTTGGCACGCTGCCTTCAAAACCGGAGATAGCGTCGCCGCTGCCACCTTCGGCTTTTACCGCATTGGTCATGTAGTAGCTGAAGCCGAGATAATCACAGGTGCCTTCGCGCAGAATTGCCTCGTCGCCCGCTTCCATTTTGATGTTAAAGCCGCGACGCTCCCACTCGTTGAGAACATAAGACGGGTAGTAACCGCGCAGCTGTACGTCGGTGAAAACATAGCGTTCACGCATGGATTCCTGAGCGAACATGACATCTTCCGGCTTACATGAGAATGGATACAGCGCCACCATTGCCAGCATGCAACCCACCTTCATCTCCGGGTTGATGCGACGAGCCACTTTTACCGCCAGCGCGCTGGCGACAAACTGGTGATGCAGCACCTGGTACATGGTCTCTTCCGGGTTTTCATGTTCGGTATACACCACGCCAGAACAGCAGTAGCCGAACAGCGGCGCGCGCCAGTTACGCTGGTTGTTGATTTCGTTGAAGGTCATCCAGTACTTGACCTTGTGCTTGTAGCGTTCGAACACTACTTCGGCGAAACGCACAAAGAAATCGACCACTTTACGGTTGGTCCAGCCGCCATACTGCTGTACCAGATGCAGCGGCATTTCGAAGTGGGAGAGGGTGATAACCGGCTCAATGTTGTACTTGAGCAACTCATCGAACATATCGTCGTAGAATTTCAGCCCTTCTTCATTTGGCTGTGCTTCATCACCCTGCGGGAAAATGCGGGTCCAGGCAATGGAGGTTCGAAAACATTTAAAACCCATCTCGGCAAACAGCCTGATGTCTTCTTTGTAGTGACCATAAAAGTCGACCGCTTCGTGGTTTGGGTAGTATTTCCCCGGTTCCACTTGCCGGGTGATTTCACGCGGTACGCCGTGCGCGCCGCCGGTCAGGACATCACAAATGCTTGGCCCTTTACCGCCCTGGTTCCAGCCGCCTTCAACCTGGTGTGCGGCAACCGCGCCGCCCCATAAAAAATCTTTCGGTAAGGTGAGTTTTTTCATTAGTGTTCAGTCTCAAATTAATACAATCTGATTTTGAGTCTAACAAAGGAAAAATAAATGTCACGATATAACAAAATAACGCTATTGTGATTTGTTACAACGAAAAAACAGGGTGTTTTATTCCGTTAATTTCTTCGCCAGCTTACGACCTAGCGATTCCAGAATATAGATTACAGGAATTTGCGTTGTGATATCGTAGACCCCGGCAATACGCGTTTGCGGCACATGCCAGGAGAGATTAAAATCAGCCAGTTTCGCCAGGCGTGAGTGTTCATGGCTGGTGACGGAGAGTACTTTACACTTGTGCAGGCTGAACTGGCTGGCAAAGCGCAGGATCTCTTCAGTTTCCCCGGAGACGGAGAGCACAATCGCCAGCGCGTTTCTGGCCATATCATTAGTGACGGGAAAATAAGGATCGTCAATATGATTACTGAATTTACCCACGTTTGAAAAAAAACGCGCCCCATATTTCGCCAGGGCACCAGAGGTGCCTGCACCGACAAAGATAATTCGCTCAGAAGATAAAATAATCTCTACCGCCTGATCGAGTAATTTATCAAATTCGTCGTTATTTACACCTTTAAAAAAACTGATAATTTCGCTGGCGCCAAAATTCGCCTGTTGCTGTTCATTCTGCTCTAAATATAATTTAAAGCGCACGCGGAATTCAGAGTAACCCTCACACTTAAGCTTGCGGCAAAAGCGCAGCACGGTGGTGGTGGATACGCCCACGGCATCGGCCAGTTCACGGATAGTCATGTACATGACTTTGTCACGGTTTTTGATGACATAGTTGTAGACCAACATCTCAATATTGTTGAGACTGGCGATGGCGGCGTGGGAGAACATACTCACAATGGCAAAACTCACTCATCAGACTTCATCTTCAGGGAATAATAACATGCAGCCGAACGACATCACTTTTTTTCAGCGTTTCCAGGACGACATTCTGGCCGGACGTAAAACTATCACTATTCGTGATGAATCCGAATCGCACTTCAACGCTGGCGATGTTCTGCGGGTTGGGCGTTTTGAAGATAACGGTTACTTCTGCACAATCGAGGTGCTGGGTACTTCTACCGTCACGCTCGATACGCTGACGGAAAAACATGCGCAACAGGAAAATATGACCCTGGAAGAACTCAGGCGCGTGATCGCTGATATCTACCCTGATCAAACACAATTCTATGTGATTGATTTTAAATGCCTTTGATTTAACGAAACACCTGTTAGTTGAAAATCAATATACAACATTATGATTTGTAATGATTAATCTTAATGTGATGTTTATTTTAGCTAACAGGTGTTCACTGGAACCATTCTCAGTTACGCTAGAGGTGCAATCACGCGCGTGTTCGTTTCTCCGGAGTAAGCTATGGTCCAGAAGCCATTAATCGCACAGGGATATTCGCTGTCAGAGGAAATCGCTAACAGCATCAGCCACGGCGTTGGGTTGGTATTTGGTATTGTCGGACTGGTACTGCTACTGGTTCAGGCGGTTGATATGAACGCCAGTGCTACCGCTATCACCAGCTACAGCCTGTATGGCGGTAGCATGATCTTGCTGTTTCTCGCCTCCACCCTGTATCACGCGATCCCGCATCAGCGCGCTAAGATCTGGCTGAAAAAGTTCGATCACTGTGCGATTTACCTGCTGATTGCCGGGACCTATACGCCATTTCTGCTGGTGGGGCTGGATTCGCCGCTGGCGCGTGGGCTGATGATTGTTATCTGGAGCCTGGCGCTGCTCGGGATTTTATTCAAACTGACTATCGCGCATCGGTTTAAAATTTTGTCGCTGGTGACTTACCTGACTATGGGCTGGCTGTCGCTCATAGTCGTCTATGAGCTGGCGATCAAACTGGCTGCCGGAGGCGTAACGTTACTGGCGGTTGGCGGCGTGATCTATTCGCTGGGCGTGATTTTCTATGTCTGCAAACGCATCCCCTACAACCATGCTATCTGGCATGGGTTTGTGCTGGGTGGCAGTGTTTGCCACTTTCTGGCGATCTATCTGTACGTTGGTCCGGTCTGACACACTGCTGCCGGATGGCGGCTAACACCTTATCCGGCCTACGGGAAATACTTGCAGGCCTGATAAGCATCGTGCCATCAGGCGTAATTTTATGACTCTTCCAGCGAATATGGCAGCGGTTCGATGTGCAATGTGTTGGCATCGTCGCGCACGCGGAATACGCTGTCCGCTTCCATATCGTTATTCATGACGACCTGCACCAGAAGTTGACCATCCTCCCGTTGAGCCGCAGCCAGCACGGTACCGGTACGACGCCAGTTTTCGCCCATTTGCAGTTCGAGATCTTCACCCGCTTCCGGCACCCGGCTGGCTGTACCTGCCAGATACCACAGCGCACGTTTGTTGGCACCGCGGAATTTCGCGCGAGCTACCATCTCCTGACCGGTATAGCAGCCTTTCCTGAAACTGATACCGCCCAGTGCCTGTAGGTTGGTCGCCTGAGGAATAAACTGCCCGCTATTGGCGGCATCAATGATCGGGATACCCGCTTCGATATCCAGTGCCAGCCACTGCTGGCTGTTATTCAACTCCGCTTCGCCACGCAGTTTTTCAGCGATGTTCTCTGCCATTGCAACGTCGGTGACCAGCAGGAAGCGTTCCGCCGGGTGTTCGAACCACAGGATTGTTGATACGCCTTCGGTAACGGCCTGCTTTTCGCTGTCCGGCAGTTCGCTGAAGAGATTTGCCAGCGCTGCCCGTGCCTGGAATCCGGCGATGCCCAGCAGGACGCGCTCATCGTCAGGGGCAATCGCCACCTTCGAGAAGACGGCGTATTTTTTCAGCTCGGAGAGTTGAGCGTCGCGCAGGCTGCGACGTTCAATCCACGCAAAACCATCCTCCTGACGAAACAGCCGCAGGTTGCTCCACATTTTGCCTTTGGCATCACAATGGGCGGCCAGCACGTGCTGATGATCGGTCAGCTGGCTGACGTCGGCAGTGACCTGGCCCTGAATGTACTTCTCGCTATCCGCGCCGGTGATGGTCGCCAGCGCCCAGTCATCCAGCGTCATCAGCGTCAGAGGCAAACGCGCAGACGCTGAAGGCTGACGGGGAGGAAAAGAGGTAAAAGCCATAGTAAATGTCCTGATTTGCTTAACGCAGTGATAATGACTAATGGTAAAAGAGCTATTGCCCATTGCAAGCTCTTTCAGAGGCTCATTTGTGCCTTATCTTACGCTTTGCGGGGCGACATCCAAAATCGATGAACTCTTTGACTTAGTGTGGTTTTATTTAGCGATCGCGCTTCCGGTTGCTGAGATTCCCGCAATGGAACATGAAAAACACGTTACAATAGCCAGGTACTTCGTTTCGAGAGACAGGAAGAAGAAGATGGATATTAACAACAAAGCACGTATTCATTGGGCATGTCGTCGCGGTATGCGGGAGCTTGATATCTCTATCATGCCGTTTTTCGAACATGAGTACGACACGCTGAGCGATGAAGAAAAACACATTTTTATCCGCCTGCTGGAGTGCGATGACCCGGATTTATTCAACTGGTTGATGAACCATGGTAAACCGGCAGATGCTCAACTGGAGCAGATGGTGCGACTCATCCAGACACGGAATCGGGAACGTGGTCCTGTGGCAATCTGATTTACGCGTCTCCTGGCGCGCGCAGTGGCTTTCTCTGCTCATTCACGGGCTGGTGGCCGCGATTATTTTATTAATGCCCTGGCCGTTGAGCTACACCCCATTATGGATGGTGCTGCTGTCGCTGGTGGTTTTTGACTGCGTGCGCAGTCAGCGGCGCATTAATACCAGACAGGGGGAGATAAGGCTCCTGATGGACGGACGTCTGCGCTGGCAGGGGCAGGAGTGGACCATCATAAGCGCGCCCTGGGCGATTAAAACGGGCATGATGCTGCGTTTGCGTTCAGATACCGGTAAGCGTCAGCATCTGTGGCTGGCCGCGGACAGTATGGATGATGCCGAATGGCGAGATTTACGGCGGTTAATGCTGCAACAGGGAGCGCAGGGGTAACGCCGACAAATGCCTGATGGCGCTACGCTTTATCCGGCTTACGGTTCGGTGCGCCACACAGGCCCGATAAAGCGTTCACGTCGCCATCCGTCAGATCGGCTGTCAGGATCTATCAGGAATAGTGCTCTGCCATCTCACCGAGAATTTGCTCGCACCATGTCTGAATGCGTTCATCGCTGAGGTCATACTGGTTTGTTTCATCGAGCGCGAGGCCAACGAATAGTTGTCCTTCTGCAATGACGGGTTTGGGGCTGGTGAACTCGTAGCCTTCAGTTGGCCAGTAGCCAACGAATTTGACGCCTTTTGTCGCGAGTTTATCATGCAGCATGCCCAGCGCATCCAGGAACCACTCGCCGTAACCTGACTGATCGCCCATGCCGTAAAGTGCGACAATTTTACCTTCAAGATTGAGAGCGTCCAGTTGATCCCAGACGGCCTCCCAGTCTTCCTGGATTTCACCGAAATCCCAGGTAGGAATACCTAAAATGAGCACATCGTACTGCTCCATTAAAGTCGGAGAGTCGTCTTTGAGGTTGTGTAATGTGATCAATTCCGGGCCGATGATGTCGCGAATTTTTTCCGCTGCCATTTCGGTGTAGCAGGTGCTGGAACCATAAAATAGGCCGATATTCATGACGTACTGCTCTCGATTCTTGCGATGACGATGCGGCTAGTGTACCAGAAAGGCGTCGAATTCAGGCATAATGGCGTTGATTTAACACGCAGAGGGGCCAGAGGTGGATAAGGATCTTGCGCGAATCGAACAGTTTCTCGATGCGCTTTGGCTGGAGCGTAATCTGGCGGAGAATACGCTAAGCGCGTATCGTCGCGATCTGTCGATGGTGGTTGAATGGCTGCACCATCGGGGAAAGACGCTTGAGACGGTGCAGAGCAGCGATTTGCAAGCGCTATTGGCGGAGCGGATGGACGGCGGGTATAAAGCTACCAGCTCGGCACGCTTGTTGAGTGCGGCGCGACGTTTCTTTCAGCATCTGTATCGTGAAAAACTTCGTCCGGATGACCCCAGCTCGCAGCTGGCTTCACCTAAGCTTCCGCAGCGTTTGCCAAAAGATTTAAGCGAGGCGCAGGTTGAGCGACTGCTCCAGGCTCCGCTAATTGAACAACCGCTTGAGCTGCGCGATAAAGCGATGCTGGAAGTGCTGTACGCCACCGGACTGCGCGTCTCTGAACTGGTGGGGCTGACAATGAGCGATATTAGCCTGCGTCAGGGCGTGGTGCGGGTCATTGGTAAAGGCAATAAAGAGCGTCTGGTGCCGTTGGGAGAAGAGGCGGTGTACTGGCTGGAGACGTATCTGGAACACGGGCGTCCGTGGCTGCTCAACGGCGTGTCGATTGACGTTTTGTTTCCCAGCCAGCGTGCGCAACAGATGACGCGTCAGACCTTTTGGCACCGCATTAAACACTATGCTGTGCTGGCGGGGATCGACAGCGAAAAGCTGTCGCCGCACGTGTTGCGTCACGCTTTCGCCACGCATTTACTTAATCATGGCGCGGATTTACGTGTGGTACAGATGTTGCTTGGACACAGCGACCTCTCCACAACCCAAATTTATACACATGTCGCGACCGAGCGCTTGCGTCAACTTCATCAACAGCATCACCCGCGAGCGTGAGTGCTGACCGGAAAGGATAGGTTATGAAAAAGAGTTTTATGATGTTCACCCTGCTGGCCGCTGCATTTTCCACAATAGCGCACGCGGACGACGCCACGATTCGCCAGTCGCTGGCGAAACTGGGTGTCCAGATCACGGAAATCCAACCTGCACCTGTCGCAGGGATGAAAACGGTGCTGACCAATAGCGGCGTGCTGTACGTTGCTGAAGATGGCAAACATATTATCCAGGGACCGATGTACGACGTGAGCGGCGCGCATCCGGTGAACATCACGAACCAACTGCTGATGACTCATCTGAATACGCTGGAAAAAGAGATGATCGTCTACAAAGCGCCGCAGGAAAAACACGTCATCACCATCTTTACCGACATCACCTGTGGCTATTGCCATAAGCTGCATGAAGAGATGAAAGACTACAACGCGCTGGGGATCACCGTGCGTTATCTGGCTTTCCCGCGTCAGGGGCTGAACAGCCAGGCAGAGCAGGACATGAAGTCCATCTGGTGTGCGAAGGATAAAAATAAAGCGTTTGATGAGGCGATGGCAGGCAAAGGCGTGCAGCCGGCATCCTGTGATATCGATATCGCCAGGCACTACGCGCTGGGCGTGCAGTTTGGCGTGAGCGGCACGCCAGCGATTGTGCTGAGCAATGGTTATGTGGTGCCGGGTTACCAGGGGCCAAAAGAGATGAAAGCGTTCCTTGACGAACATCAGAAACAGACCAGCGGTAAATAATTCGCGTGAAACAGCAGATACAACTTCGTCGGCGTGAAGCCGACGAGACGGCCGATTTGCCCGCCGACCTGCCGCCGCTGCTGCGCCGTTTGTACGCCAGTCGCGGTGTGCGCAGCGCGCAGGACCTGGAACGCAGCGTCAAAGGCATGTTGCCGTGGCAGCAGCTTAGCGGCGTCGAAAAAGCCGTTGAGATCCTCTATAACGCCTTTCGCGAGGGAACTCGCATTATTGTCGTTGGCGATTTTGATGCGGACGGGGCGACCAGTACGGCGCTGAGCGTACTCGGGATGCGCTCGCTGGGCTGCGATAACATCAGCTATCTGGTGCCAAACCGTTTTGAAGATGGCTATGGCCTGAGTCCGGAAGTGGTCGATCAGGCTCATGCCCGCGGCGCGCAACTCATTGTGACGGTGGATAACGGCATCTCTTCGCATGCCGGTGTAGAGCATGCCAGAGCGCTGGATATCCCGGTGGTCGTGACCGATCACCACCTGCCGGGCGAGACGTTGCCAGAGGCTGAAGCCATCATTAACCCGAACCTGCATGACTGCGACTTTCCGTCGAAGTCGCTGGCAGGCGTTGGCGTGGCGTTCTACCTGATGCTGGCGTTACGTACCTTCCTGCGTGATAAAGGCTGGTTTGACGAGCGGGGTATTGCGCCGCCGAATCTGGCGGATCTGCTCGATCTTGTGGCATTGGGCACGGTGGCGGACGTGGTGCCGCTGGATACCAATAACCGTATTCTGACGTGGCAGGGGCTGAGCCGTATTCGCGCCGGGAAGTGCCGCCCCGGTATTAAGGCGCTGCTTGAAGTGTCTAACCGCGAACCGCAAAAGCTGGCGGCCAGTGATTTGGGATTTGCGCTTGGCCCGCGTCTGAATGCCGCAGGCCGCCTGGATGACATGTCCGTCGGCGTGGCGCTCCTGCTGTGCGATAACATTGGTGAAGCACGCGTACTGGCGAACGAGCTGGATGCGCTGAACCAGACGCGTAAAGAGATTGAGCAAGGGATGCAGGCCGAAGCGCTGATCCTGTGCGAGAAGCTTGAGCGTAGCCGTGAAACGCTGCCCGGTGGTCTGGCGATGTACCATCCGGAGTGGCATCAGGGGGTGGTCGGGATTCTGGCCTCGCGTATTAAAGAGCGTTTCCACCGCCCGGTGATCGCCTTCGCTCCCGCTGGTGACGGCACGCTGAAAGGTTCCGGTCGTTCCATTCAGGGACTACACATGCGCGACGCGCTGGAGCGCCTGGATACACTGCATCCGGGGCTGATGCTGAAGTTTGGCGGCCATGCGATGGCGGCAGGACTATCGCTGGAAGAAGCAAAGTTTGAGCTGTTCCAGCAGCGTTTTGGCGAACTGGTGACCGAGTGGCTCGATCCGGCGCTGTTGCAGGGTGAGGTGGTTTCCGACGGGCCTCTCTGCGCCGCGGAGATGACGATGGAAGTGGCGCAACTGCTGCGCGATGCCGGACCCTGGGGGCAAATGTTTCCGGAACCGTTGTTTGATGGACGGTTTCGCCTGTTGCAACAGCGGCTGGTGGGCGAACGACATCTGAAGGTGATGGTCGAGCCTGTTGGCGGCGGACCATTGCTTGACGGTATCGCATTTAACGTCGATACCGCCTTTTGGCCCGACAACGGTGTGCGTGAAGTAGAGCTGGCATACAAGCTGGATATTAACGAGTTTCGCGGCAACCGCAGTTTACAAATTATTATCGATAATATCTGGCCACTTTAGCGTCACCTTACACAAAATAATTCAAGCTGCATCGAGGCGGCAAGTGGATGAGTCCCCGGGAGCGTACGAGTAGTACGTGACCGGGGCGAAATCGCGCAGCCAACAAAGAGGCAGCTTGAAGGATGATGTGTATATTCGCTATAAAAAAGTGCGTGGATTGGTTACAATCCCGCCCTTATAACCGCATTTTGACTCGTCCAATAAAAGAAATCAGACCATGTTTGAAATTAACCCGGTAAATAACCGCATTCAGGACCTCACGGAACGCTCTGACGTTCTTAGGGGGTATCTTTGACTACGATGCCAAGAAAGAGCGTCTGGAAGAAGTAAACGCCGAGCTGGAACAGCCGGATGTGTGGAACGAACCCGAACGCGCGCAGGCGCTGGGTAAAGAGCGTTCCTCGCTTGAAGCGATTGTCGACACCCTCGACCAAATGACTCAGGGTCTGGAAGATGTTTCCGGGCTGCTGGAACTGGCTGTTGAAGCCGACGACGAAGAAACCTTTAACGAAGCCGTAGCTGAACTCGATACGCTGGAAGAAAAACTGGCGCAGCTGGAATTTCGTCGTATGTTCTCCGGCGAGTACGACAGCGCGGATTGTTATCTTGATATCCAGGCGGGTTCCGGCGGTACTGAAGCGCAGGACTGGGCCAGTATGCTGGAGCGTATGTATCTGCGTTGGGCAGAAGCGCGCGGCTTTAAAACGGAGATTATTGAAGAGTCTGAAGGCGAAGTGGCGGGAATTAAATCCGTTACCATCAAGATCTCGGGTGAATACGCCTACGGCTGGCTACGTACGGAAACCGGTGTTCACCGCCTGGTGCGTAAGAGTCCGTTCGATTCCGGCGGTCGTCGTCATACCTCGTTCAGCTCTGCGTTTGTCTACCCGGAAGTTGACGATGATATTGATATCGAAATCAACCCGGCAGACCTGCGCATCGACGTATACCGCGCATCCGGCGCGGGTGGTCAGCACGTTAACCGTACCGAATCTGCGGTACGTATCACTCACATCCCGACCGGGATTGTGACGCAGTGCCAGAACGACCGTTCCCAGCACAAGAACAAAGACCAGGCCATGAAGCAGATGAAAGCGAAGCTTTATGAACTGGAGATGCAGAAGAAGAATGCCGAGAAGCAGGCGATGGAAGATACTAAATCCGACATCGGCTGGGGTAGCCAGATTCGTTCTTACGTCCTTGATGACTCCCGCATTAAAGACTTGCGTACCGGGGTTGAAACCCGCAACACGCAGGCGGTGCTGGACGGCAGCCTGGATCAATTTATCGAAGCAAGTTTGAAAGCAGGGTTATGAGGAACCAACATGTCTGAACAACACGCACAGGGCGCTGACGCGGTAGTCGATCTTAACAATGAACTGAAAACGCGCCGTGAGAAGCTGGCAGGCCTGCGCGAGCAGGGGATTGCCTTCCCGAACGATTTCCGTCGCGATCACACCTCAGACCAACTGCACGCTGACTTCGACGCGAAAGAGAACGAAGAACTGGAAGCGCTGAACATCGAAGTGTCCGTTGCGGGCCGTATGATGACCCGTCGTATTATGGGAAAAGCCTCTTTCGTGACGTTGCAGGACGTTGGCGGCCGTATTCAGCTATATGTTGCCCGCGACGATCTGCCGGAAGGCGTCTACAACGAACAGTTCAAAAAATGGGATCTGGGCGATATTCTCGGCGCGAAAGGCAAGCTGTTCAAGACCAAAACCGGTGAACTGTCTATCCATTGCACCGAACTGCGTCTGCTGACCAAAGCGCTTCGTCCGCTACCGGATAAATTTCACGGTCTGCAGGATCAGGAAGCACGCTATCGCCAGCGCTACCTGGATCTCATCTCCAACGATGAATCCCGCAACACCTTTAAAGTGCGTTCACAGATTCTGGCCGGTATTCGTCAGTTCATGGTGGGCCGCGGCTTTATGGAAGTCGAAACCCCGATGATGCAGGTGATTCCTGGCGGCGCGGCAGCCCGTCCGTTTATCACCCATCACAACGCGCTGGATCTGGACATGTACCTGCGTATCGCGCCGGAACTGTACCTGAAACGTCTGGTGGTTGGCGGCTTCGAGCGCGTGTTCGAAATCAACCGTAACTTCCGTAACGAAGGTATCTCTGTTCGTCATAACCCTGAGTTCACCATGATGGAACTCTATATGGCATATGCGGACTACAAAGATCTGATCGAGCTGACCGAATCGCTGTTCCGTACCCTGGCGCAGAACGTGCTGGGTAAAACGGAAGTGCCTTATGGTGATGAAGTGTTCGACTTCGGCAAGCCGTTCGAAAAACTGACCATGCGCGAGGCGATCAAGAAATATCGTCCGGAAACGGATATGGCCTCCCTGGATAACTTCGACTCAGCGAAAGCGATTGCCGAATCTATCGGTATCAAGGTTGAGAAGAGCTGGGGTCTGGGCCGCGTTGTGACCGAAATCTTCGAAGAAGTGGCGGAAGCGCACCTGATTCAGCCGACCTTCATCACCGAATATCCGGCAGAAGTCTCTCCATTGGCACGTCGTAACGATGTGAACCCGGAAATTACTGACCGCTTTGAATTCTTTATCGGTGGTCGTGAAATCGGTAACGGCTTTAGCGAGCTGAACGATGCAGAAGATCAGGCGCAGCGTTTCCAGGATCAGGTTAATGCCAAAGAAGCCGGTGACGACGAAGCGATGTTCTACGACGAAGACTATGTGACCGCACTGGAGCACGGCCTGCCGCCGACTGCGGGTCTGGGTATTGGTATTGACCGTATGGTTATGCTGTTCACCAACAGCCACACCATCCGTGACGTGATCCTGTTCCCGGCGATGCGTCCGGTAAAATAAGATGTGAAATGCCGGAACCTTATCCGGCCTACGAATCATGCACCCCGTAGGCCGGATAAGACGCTTTCGCGTTGCCATCCGGCATCAATTAGCCCCGGCAATATTCTCGCAGTAACTGGCGCGCTTTATCATCAGAAGCCTGCATCACCATCCACGGGCTGAAGGCCCACGGCGTCGCGCGAATTCCACCTAATACATCCTCAAGATTGCTCCACTGGTAATCCATCACCTCAGCGCTATTTGCCTGTAGTTCGCTTGTCACCCGTGCGGCATAAACCGGGCAAACTTCATTTTCGACAATCCCGTTTGGATCGGCGGTGCGATAGCGAAATTCAGGATAGACGGGGGTCAGGCTGGTAATTTCGACGCCCAGCTCATAGCGGCAACGGCGGATGATGGCCTCTTCGGTGCTTTCTCCCTGCTGCGGATGACCGCAAACCGAGTTGGTCCACACGCCGGGCCACGCTTTTTTCGCCAGAGAGCGGCGGGTGACCAGAAACTGGCCGCGGGCGTTGAATAACCAACAGGAAAAAGCGAGGTGTAACGGGGTATGGCGAGTATGTGCAGCATACTTTTCCAGCGTTCCGGATGGTTTATCCTGAGCGTCCAGTAAAATGACGTGTTCCCCGGTCATGACAACTCCTGAAATCAAAACTGACCCGGCGGTCTGGCCGGGTCGTATACTCAGGCAACCAGCGTAGCCCATAAATGGGAGAAAGGCATTACCAAAACAAGTCCTGGCAACATGTTCGCGACCGGGAAGAACTTGATGTTACAGATACGCAAGCCGGTCGCGACCATCAGCAAGCCACCCGCGCAGGAGAAGTCCGCCATCATTTCCGGGGTGGTCAATGGCAGAATGAAGATCGCCAGCATGGCCAGCGCCACCTGAATAATGATCTGTGGAATGGCGATTGTTATCACCGCATAGCCGAGCAGCGTTGCGAAGATCCCGGCGGTAAACAGATCCAGAATGGTCTTGATGTACAGAATTGACGGGTCGCCGCTCATGCCTTCGGTCATCGCCCCGAAAATACCCGTTCCGCTGGCACAAAACAGTACCAGAATGGCGACAAACTTTTCCGTGAACTCCTCGTGGCCGAGTCCGTTGACCGGGGGCAGAACTTTGTTGATCAAACCGCGTGTGGAACCCGCGGCTTTACCGATGCCTTTTTCGAGATACAACAGTTCGCCAATAATTGCGCCGATCACCATCGCCAGCACCACGGCGGGCATGTATTTCACTTTTAAAACCAGCGTAATGCCAAGACCTACGGAGCACAGACCGAAGGTCATCGGTAGCGCTGTTTTAACGCGCTCAGGGAGTTTGCTGCCCGCCATTGCGCCGATTAATCCACCAATAATGACGGCGGAACCATTTACATATGGGCCGATTAACATTGAATCATTTCCTGTTAATTAAAGCGTAGCTCGCCTTCCCCCCAACGAGGGATATTGTTGACCTCAAGATCAAACAGATCGAGCGCACGATTCACACTGTGGGTGATGATGTCATCCGCCGTTTGCGGACGTTGGTAAAGCGCCGGAACCGGCGGGAAGATAATTCCCCCCATCTCTGTCACGGCCTGCATGTTACGAATATGACCGAGGCTTAACGGCGTTTCGCGCGCCAGTAGCACCAGACGGCGGCGCTCTTTCAGTACGACGTCCGCAGCCCGGGTCAGCAGGTTGTCAGTGAGGCTGTGGGCGATGGCGCCCAACGAGCGCATTGAGCAGGGAGCGACCAGCATCCCCAGCGTTTTGAACGAGCCGCTGGAGATGCCAGCCCCAAGATTTCCGATCGGATGAACCACATCAGCCAGCGCCATCACGTCCTCCAGCCGGTAGTCTGTCTCCAGCTCACAGGTTTTTTCCGCCCCTTTTGAGACGACCAGATGAACCTCAACGGGAAGAGGGCGAAGCAATTCCAGCGCTTTCACGCCATACTGAAATCCAGACGCTCCGCTGATACCAACGATGATGCGTGCTGTCATGGCCTTCTCCTTTACTCGAAATCGGGCAGGAAGCGCTTCACGTCCACGTCTTTGAATCTGGAACGCTGGAAGTTGTGCTTCAGATGGAACGGCACCGTGCAGTCGAAAATGGTCTTACAGGACATCCCCTGCTGCTGGATGCTCGGGCTGTATTCCGGAACCTGAGACGGATCGAGTGGATGGCAGCGTACGCCCGGGATAAATACCGTATCAACGTCGCCCTGGTAGCGGGTTTGCATGGCCCACATCACATCGTCGCTGTCGAAAATGTCGACATCTTCATCAACAAGAATGACGTGCTTCAGTTCAGGGAAGGCAGAGAACGCCAATAGTGCCGCCTGGCGCTGACGTCCTTCATCTGCCGGGGAGGATTTTTTAAACTGCAATACCGCCAGCAGTTTGCCGCCGCCTGCGGAATGAGCGAACACGTTCAATAACTTGCCCGGCATCGCGCGTTCCACCATGTCCAGAATACTGGCTTCCGTCGGAATGCCGGCCATATTCACATGCTCTTCACCAGGTCCTACGGTCGTGCGCCAGACAGGGTTTATGCGATGCGTAACGGCTTTAACCTTGATGACCGGAATCGCCTCTTTGGCTTCACCGGTATAGCCAGGAAATTCCGGCATGGCGCGGCCGGTATGAGTGTTCTGGTCTTCGCGCACGCGCACGTTTGGCAGCAGTTCACCTTCGATGACGATCTCTGCGTGGGCAATGGCTTTTTCGTTGATGGTTTTACACTGCACCATTTCAACGGGCTTACCGCGCAGCGCCCCTGCAATGCTCAGCTCATTGAAACCCAGCGGGGTGGTCGGCGGCTCAAAGCAGGCTGCGATCTCAATTGCTGGATCCACGCCGATGCTGACAGAGACAGGCAGCGGTTGCCCGGCAGCTTCCGCCTTCATGCGGAAGGCGTCGATGTGACGACCTGGCGTCAGCCACATCGAGAGCTCATCCCGGCTCTGTACGCACAGGCGGTGGATGGTGATGTCGGATTCGCGGGTTTCCGGATCTGAGGCGTAGCACAGCCCCATTGTGATATAAGGACCGGCGTCCTCTTCTGTGTTGGTGGGGGCAGGTAGCAGTTTACGCAGGTCGAAATCGGCATCACTCGCCAGGTGTACCACTTCCTGGCAGACCGCCTGACCTTGTACGGTGATTGGGGCGACAGCGTGCTCCACGGAATCTTTCAGCAGATGACCGAGTTTTTCCGGTGGACATTGCAGGAAATGGCTGACGCGCTGGCGAGATCCATTCAGGCCAATGGCCACGCTGATGTCCTGAAATCCCTTGATTTTGTTGAAGACCATCACCGGGCCGTTCTTACGGGTAGGGCGTTGACAGGTGCCGCCTGCACCCACATAGCGGTAAACGCCGGAGAGTTCCGCATGGGGATCCACTTCGGTATCGGTTTCGACATATTCACCGGGAAGGCTTTTCAGCAATTCAAGTGCTGAACGGAGATCGTGAACGTTATTTTTCGTGTCTGACATAACGAATTCCATTTACAGAGAAAAGATGCTGTAGACGATATTTTTCTCGTGTCATTTAAACAAATACCGTTTAGCAGGGGATGAGTAGATCAAAAAAGTTTATTTTGCTTATTTGTTAATGAGTGATGAAATATTATGGTGGTATATGACGTGCATTTATTTTCCGCCATGATTGTGATACTCATACCCTGCGAATCGGGAGGATGATAATGGACTTAAAGCGCTTACGTTATTTTTGTCGGGTGGTTGAGCATGGCTCCGTCAGTAAGGCGGCAAAGTCGCTGAATATGGCGCAACCGCCGCTCAGCAAGCGAGTTCAGGAGCTGGAAGAGGAGCTACAGGTTTCGCTTTTCGAGCGGCGGGGAAATCGTATTGAGCCAACAGAGGCGGGATTTTTCCTTTACCGTAAAGGCTGTGAAATATTACGCCAGGTTGAGGATGCCGCAAGAGAAACAACGGATATTGCACAAAAAAATAAATTAGAACTCCGTATCGGCTTAACTCATCTTTACCAGTCGTATTTTAAACCGCTATTACTTGAACTATATCGACGCCATCCCGGTACTGAAATTAACCTCTCGGTGATGGATTCCAGCTATCTTGAAACGTTATTAAACGAAGGGGCGATTGACCTGGCGTTAATTCAGCGACCTTACCGTAGCGAAGGGGTCGATTATGTCTCATTCGATCCGATTAAGCTGGTGGCGGTAATCAGTAAAAAATGTCTGCCAGCGCCCCCCCAAAAAACTTATGACTATACCGCGTTGGCGGCGTTGCCTCTGGTACTGCTACACCGGGCAAAGGATTCAGGAACCTATGAGCTGCTGATGGATTTGTTTCGTAAAGCGGGAGCAAACCCGAAGGTCATCATGCACATCACCCAGCCAGGCGTTATTCTGGAGTGGCTGGAGTCGGGCCTTGAAGCCGCAACGCTGCTTCCCTCATCAGAGGTGGATCCGGATAAGCTATCGCAATGCTATGTGGTGGATGTGTTTCCCTCTCCACAGATTTTTTATCCGGCGCTGGTGAAGCTTCCCGCAACGCCCTGGCTACCCGAAATAATGGAGATTATTTCACGCGGATACCCTTTCCGGGCGCAATAGATTGGGCATCCGGCTTTGGGCTGCTATGATAAAGCGTCTGAAATGTAGCGAGGATCTGTTTTGAGCGCAGGACGCCTGAATAAGAAATGTTTGAGTATTGCGATGCTGCTGTGTGCTTCTCTGCTACTGGCAGGCTGTTCCGGCAATAAATCATCCGATCAGGGAACGTATTCCGGCTCCGTTTACACCGTGAAGCGGGGCGATACGCTATACCGTATTTCGCGCACCACGGGTACCAGCGTTAAAGAACTGGCTCGTCTGAACGGCATTTCACCTCCCTATACGATAGAAGTGGGTCAGAAGCTGAAGCTTGGCGGCAGTTCGAAAACGGCCCCGGCTAAAACCAGTAAAAAATCCGCCACGAAGACGGCAGCGGTCAGGCCATCCTCCTCCGTGCCGCAATCTTCCTGGCCACCGGTGGGACAACGTTGCTGGCTGTGGCCTGCCAGCGGTAAGGTGATTCTGCCGTACTCTACGGCAGACGGTGGCAACAAAGGGATTGATATCTCTGCTGCGCGCGGCACCCCAGTATATGCCGCGGGAGCCGGGAAGGTGGTCTACGTCGGCAACCAGCTGCGCGGTTACGGGAACCTCATTATGATCAAACACAGTGAGGATTACATAACCGCCTATGCACACAATGACACCATGCTGGTAAATAATGGTCAGAGCGTGAAGGCGGGTCAGAAGATCGCCACGATGGGTAGCACTGACGCGGCTTCCGTGCGTCTGCACTTCCAGATCCGCTATCGTGCAACGGCGATCGATCCGCTGCGTTATTTACCGCCGCAGGGCAGTAAACCGAAATGCTAACGGCGAATTAATCGCCAGTCAGTGTTTTACTCCCTTGCTAACAAGAGCGTAAAGTTTATAATGCCTCACGCACTTCAAAGCGGGCGTAGTTCAATGGTAGAACGAGAGCTTCCCAAGCTCTATACGAGGGTTCGATTCCCTTCGCCCGCTCCAAACTCAAGTCTCCTGAAGTCTATCCAACTCAATTTTCCCTTGATAAATCAGCAGTTATAGCATTCTATTAGTCTATTGAACTCAATTGTACCCCCCCAAGGTCAAGCTCAATGTGGGGGTATGGATGGGGGTATAATTGTACCCCCTGCTGAGAGGTACCCCCAATGAAGCTGACAGCTCGTCAGGTTGAAACTGCAAAACCCAAAGAGAAGCCCTACAAACTGGCTGATGGTGGTGGTCTTTACCTGCTGGTTAATCCCAACGGCAAAAGATACTGGCGTCTCAAATACCGTTCACTAGGTAAAGAGAAACTGCTCGCTATTGGCGTTTACCCCAATGTTTCTTTAGCTGAAGCCAGAAGCAAGCGAGAGGATGCTAAAAGGACATTAGCGGCTGGCAACGATCCTTCTCTTGAACGGAAAATTGAGAAACTTAGTCGTCAACAAGACGCAGAAAACTCTTTTGAGGCTATCACGCGGGAGTGGTATCAGCGTCGCTATGACCGCTGGTCTGTCTCCTACCGCGAAGAGATGCTGAGAACCTTCGAAAAGGATGTGTTCCCTTATATCGGTCACCGGCCAATCAAAGATATCAAGCCGATGGAGTTGCTTGCAGTTCTTTCAAAGATAGAAGCAAGAGGGGCAACTGAGAAGGTCCGTAAGGTTCGTCAGCGCTGTGGAGAGGTCTGGAAATATGCTGTTGTGACTGGCAGGGCCGAGTACAATCCAGCACCTGATCTAGCCAGCGCCGTGACTACTCATGAGAAAGAGCACTATGCTTTTTTAACCCAGGATGAATTGCCTGACTTTCTTCGGACTCTCAACACCTATGCTGGTAGTGTACTTGTTAAGATTGCGATGCAATTGCTTATTTTAACGGGAGTAAGGCCTGGGGAGTTGAGGCAATCGGAGTGGCAGGAGTTTGATTTTGAGAAAAAGGTTTGGAATGTACCAGCGGAACGCATGAAAATGCGCCGCCCTCATCTGGTCCCATTATCAAGCCAGGCAATTGACCTACTTAACCAGCTTAAACCCATGACAGGTGCAGGAGCGTTGCTGTTCCCAGGGCGTAATAATCCTAAGAAACCGATGAGTGACATGGCATTGACTGTGTTGGTCAGGCGTATCGGCTATGCCGGGTGCGTTACAGGGCATGGATTCCGCCATACGATGAGTACCATTTTGCATGAGCAGGGTTTCAATTCGGCCTGGATTGAGTTACAGCTGGCTCACGTCGATAAGAACTCAATTCGTGGGACCTATAACCATGCTCAGTATCTAGAAGGGAGGAAGGATATGATGCAGTGGTATGCAGATTTTATAGCAAGTAAAAATCAATCATAGCTTATGAGACTATCGTCAAATTAGCCATTTATTAGTAGGTGGCGTGAATTCTAAAGCTTAGCTCCTCCGTTTTGGAGGAGTTCAACCTCAGTAATTTTTTTGTACTGATTTACATTTACGCTTACTTCAGAAACGTTACATTTGCGTCTGACTGTCTGCTAAGTGCCAGAAGCGGAAGTTGGGGTGCCAGAGACTCTCTAAAAGTTGATGGTTCTTTTTGCTGGGATACTTACAGAACCGCTGATTTCTTCGAATAGTAGGAGGAATGAATGGTTTTTTCAGGCACTATAGCCAAACGGGTATCGAAATTGACCGTCAAAGTGTTGCTTTCCTGAAAATTAAGCCAGTTCAAGCAGTAAGTGAATTGGGTAATCGTCTGTAACAGCTACGCAAAGCGGGATAGAAACCAGTTGTCACGGAAGAAATAGTTAATATATATAGATATACTAGTAAATTATTCCGTGCCAAGCTGGCTTTTGATTCATAGAAAGGTCAATGTTTTATGTTATTTTGGTGATATAATGACTTTCACATTCATATCAATAGCATTTTTCTCAAGATCATTTTCTAGTCCAATGGGATTTTTAATTCTTTCCTCTGGGTCATATACAAAGCACACAAGCGTTTCGCAATCAGGATGAGATTTATATCGAGCCATATCTATAATCAATTGCTCACCAATTTCTTTAGATGTTAATCCTTTTCGAGTCTTCTTAACTTCAATGATTATTTTTTCTTTTTTAAGAAGAAAGTCGACGCGTGTAGATGCACCAGCATAAGAGGGGGTATATTCCTCCGGCCTTACGTCGTCGAAGTCAATTTTTAAAAGACCATGTAAGAGATCTTGAACATCATACTCATCTACTATTTCAAAGGAATCACGATCGTTATATCGATGCCTAAGCTGTTTAGCAACCAAATGGAAACGATTAATAAGTTTATTGACAACATCTACTGGATGGGCTTCATATGATGACAAATCACTTTCCAAGCCATAAAGATGGATCTCATCGATCATCGATTCAAGCATGGTAGATGCTGTATCAAGTCCTCTGTCCAACGCCCTATCGAATTCATAATCGGGGGTACTACTTGTGAACATGAATAGACTATAACTTATATTTGAGAACTCTTTCACATGCGATGAATCTTTGCCAAAAATTTTTTCGATAGCTACGGTTGTATCTCGTTTCCATTTTTCAAAGCCATTGCTATTTCCTCTTCTATTACCCTTCAACGATTGTATGATGTTTTTTTGCTTTTCTAAAATATCAACAGGATTTAGCATGATTAAGATCCTTATTTGGCGTTAAATAGCCACTATTATATAATTAAACACTTTCCAATTAAACAACATTTTTAGTATTAACATTTAAATAACATCGCTGTTGTCTCAACTTATTTATTTGAGTAATGAATATTTGAAAATGTATTTTTACAGATTTCTTGTTAGAAACACTTGATACTATAAAATTAGATGAATAGCTTTACATGGTCCTGTATACTACGCGAAATTACTCCCCCATTGCTAATGGGTAGGTGTGAGAGGGAAGTACTCAAAATGGTAACTCTCCCTGCTCATAAAACTATCCATTCTCATCATACTGCTTAAGTACTCAGATAAAACAAAATTTCGAGTACTGAGCATATTGCTACAGTGCATGCCGGTAAAAATACCGGCATGCGATAACTGTATCGACAATTATTCGTAGATAAATTGAAGAACAGATCGTAGTTTACCCTCGCAGATTGGATTTAAAGCAATAGAACCATCAATATAAGAGCGAACCCTTTTCCATGCATTGAAGGGCTTTCCTCCTTCAGATGGAGCATTGCCATCAATCACAGGGTCCCATAGCAGATGTTCAAATGTGTCATTTACACGAAATACATTAGCATCACCAACGATATCTCTAATTTTGTCATTTGCTCGGAAAGCATTAATAGCAGAAATATTTGCAATTTGCTCTTCTGTCATTCCTTTGCGGTCGGTGTCATGTACAACTTTGAAAGGTATACTCAGTTTAGATAAAATTCTTGCTATAGCTAGTATCGTCCACTTTCCTCCTGCGGAGACTATAGTTGTATCTTTAATTAAATCCTTATTTATCCCTAATTTATCGCATAACTCAGATGAAAATCTAAGTATGGCAACTTCGGTGTCACCTTCGACAACAACAACTCGCTTGGCAAAAAATGCTTCACATACAGTCGGGTGAAAATCTAATGCTGCTCTAAGCATTTCCCTTTCATCATATTCTTCACCTACATGAAAAATTGAATCATCAATTTCATGTACCGTCCTTGTTCCCTCATTATTATCTTTTATGAGTTTTAGGGATGATGGATTTTCAGCGATATCAATTAAAAAAGGTGAGTGAGTACTGACGATAACTTGATAAGAGGAATTTGAAGATTTATCTCTAAGTTTATCTCTTAATAATCTCATTAGATGCGGATGGATGTATAACTCTGGTTCTTCGTATAAAATTATAGTAGACCTTTGAGATTCAGTCACTTCGAACAATGCATTAGATTCTAAAAGTGCATATGCCAGAGCCCTTTGAACCCCACTTCCCTGATACTCAAGTTGAGTTTCTAATTTATCTTCAATAACCAACGTCGCTGCTTTCATCAATGCAGCATTAATATCTATATCAGTGAGACTCAATTTTACTTTGGATTTCAAATCCATAACTTGGTTAAGTGAATCAGTAATTGATTCCATTAACTCCTGAAGTCCTTCGATAAGCTCGCCATCTAATTCACCTTTCATTTTTTTATGTAGCTGGTCAAGTGAGGATGTATATTGTTCGAATGATGAATCAGCCTGTAAAACAGGGTATACTCTATTTGAAAATAAAAATCCAAACGGAGTGCCTTTTTGAGATTTAAGATCATCCTCAATTTTAAAGCATGCAGGGATGTATAGAACGTGTGGTAATGCTTGTTGTAAGCTATTTTTAAAATTAATACCATCTGACGTCCAACACAAATCAGATGTGACCTTTTCAGGGTATCGTTCTTTAATTATGCCAATAACATCATTTTGCATTTCTTTGTAGGCTTTGCTGTTATTGCAATTAAGCTCGCGAATAATATCCAAAAGCCATGGGATAGATCTCGCTGCAACGATTGATGTCGTGAAATCTTCTATGCTTTCTTTATTATAATAAGCTTCATAAGAAGGAATGCCCATACATTCATTATCATAATCCCATTTGGTCCTGACTCGAATTTTTAATTCACCATCATGAATTAAATTAGATATTGCGGGTTTCGATCTTTCAGAGTCTTGAATATCAGAAAACGTACCGGTGATGATCATCTCATCATTACTTGCTGTACGGAATGGCCAATCTTCAGAAGTGGGGTTGGTCGTATCAACGAGAATTTTAATTGCTTTAAGTATTGTCGATTTCCCAATGTTATTTGAACCAATTAAAGTTGTAAAATTCTCAAGATTGATTGAAGCAGAAGATATGCCTCTAAAATTTTGAATGTCAATGCGAATTAGTTTCATACTTTAGCTGTGTTTAGATAAAAAGGGTGTTATTTCAATAACATATTCTTTGAATCGATGCTCGGGAATCGCTTAAAAGTGTGATGTGTGTACGATTTTATTAAATGCTACAGTTATTGTACAAGATGCTGCGAATTCGATTTCTAGTGTCATGTAGAGTAAGCTATACCCTTATAGGTACTCCCAGCCCAATTCCCTGCTCGCGAGTTTTCGGCACCGAACGCTTTCAATCATATGCGATAAAATCAATCTTTCCGCACCGCATTTAAATTACTGCAAATCCAACCCTACTATCAGTGCAATCACATTCGACTTCATCACCGCAATAACAGAGTTTAGTTACTTCGTTATTAACTTTCATACATAGTCCATGCTTCCGCATGTCCGCTCTTCGCTCAAAGCGGACCTTTCTTTCCCACCTGCCTTTTGCTTTGCCCCCTTTCTTTCGTATCTCCTTCGCCCTTGCATATGATTAATCTGCCCAGATCCGACTTTAGCTTTTTTCGGATCTGCGGAGAAGAAAAGAGGGATAACTGCCAGAATTTAATAAAAACCAGCAGATTGTTGCGAATGGTGCATTATTGTCTTCTGGGATAAAAAAGATGTCGAATGTCTCAGGGCGTGAAGCGGACGTCATAACGTTTGCTCAACCAACCCAAGTTGAGCGTTTCATAATGATATCTCTCTGGGGATCTGACCCAACCTGGAAGATATGTTCACCTATCTCGGTAAACCCAAGCTTACGGTAAAAAGAGATTGCCCTTGGGTTATGTTCCCAGACACCTAACCAGACAGGATCCGATCCCTTTGCCTCAAATTCAGCAAAACACTTCTGCATAAGTGCTTGTGCAAATCCTTTACCATGGTAGGGCTCATCGACATACAGGCACAGGATTTCTCCGGCATGGATGCTATTTACACAGGGTGGAAACTCTTCCCACCTCAGTTGGGCGTATCCTATCAGTTTGCTCTCGTATTCGCAGACTAATGTAATCCAGTCTTGTCTGAGGATTTCTTTCAATTGAATATCCGTTGAATAACTTACCAGGCAGTGGAGCTCCATATCCTCCTGAGTATTATCATCCTCAAAAGTTTTTCTGAAAGTTCGTTCGGCTAGAATGGCAAGTTCTTCTGCATCAGTGGGACCGGCCCTACGGATTAACATTGATCATTACTCTCTGAAAAATATTCTTATTTTTGTCCGTGTTTACGATAAATATCGGGTCGATTGATTTGCCAGACAAAATCTGGTCGGTTCAATGGGTTATACCCCAGCTTCCGGTATAACCAGGGAGCGCTGTCGGTTACCAGCATTATCCGTCGCAGGCGTGACAACAGCGGATGGGCGTGACAGCATTCAATCAGCCAACGGCCGAGACCACTCTTCTGATAATCATTTAGCACATAGACGTCGCACAAATAACCAAAAGTGGCATAGCCTGTGACCAGACGGGCGAAGCCGATTTGTCTTGTTCCATCCAGAAGCGCAAAACAAAGGCTGTTCTGGATTGATATTCTGACCGTTTCAACATCAATGCCAGGAGCCCAGGACGATTGCGAGAGGTAATCGTGAATGGCTTCCAGTTGAAAAAAAGCGGGATCGGTTGTGACGGTAAACTGGCCGTTGGTAAAACTCAGATGCTGATTATCCACTGAACAACTCCTTGTAAACTCGCTTTGATAAGACAAGCCCTACTGGCATACCGGGCAACACTCAGGATGCTTTCTCATGTACTGTCATGATGAAAACCAATGGACTTTCCTGCCGGTTTTCATAGAAATGAGGAACGTCCGTTCTGGCCGTTGCCGAACAGCCGGTTTTTACCCGATACACGTGATCCTGTACGCCCAGTGTGAGCGTGCCCGACTGGACATAAAACAGTTCCAGCGTCCCTTCCGTATGGCCAGGTGAAGCAAATTTTTCCCCCGGCTGCATTTCCCACATCCAGAGTTCGGTCATATCAGGGCCGCCCGAACCAGCGAGCAACCTTGCTCTCCCGCCTTTTTCACCAGCCCACAATTCGGGGATCTCATCTTCAGCAATGAGATGCACGGTCGGTTTGGAACTGACATCCACAAAATCGGCTACCGAAACCCCCATCGCGACAGCCAGGCGGCATAACAGGGCTATGCTGGGATTCGCCCGGCATCCCTCAATCTCAACCAGCGCGCCCTTGCTGACGCCCGCCCGGCGGGAGAGTTCATCGAGCGATATTTTCTTTTGCTTACGATACAGCTTAATCCGCTGAGATACGGCTTCATTTACGGTGCTGACGATTGAATCTGCATCGGTCATTAAATTGACTTTTTTGGTCATCGGTCATTATCATGAGATAAATTGGTCATTACAGGATTATCACGTGTTAACAGTCTCTCCGTCAATTGCCCCTGAAATTTATCGCATTGCGCCTGGTTTTCGGGCACTCAGTGTCTACGTAAAAGCTGCACCAGTGCTTAACCCCGATATCGGAGAAACAGCGCTGCGAGAAGTCTGTGAAGCCGTTCTGGCCGGTGAGCCTGAGTGGGCGGAAGCGCATCTGGCCGCATGGGCAGAGGTTTTTCAAAAGTTTGGTGCTAAACCTAAACGCACCCCTTGCTCAGCGGATGCGTTACGCAAGCGCGTATTACGTGACGGAACGATGCCAGCACTTGATCCCATCGTTGATCTTTATAATGCCGTTAGTCTCCGCTACGCCGTTCCGGTGGGTGGAGAGAATATCGCTGCCTATCAGGGTTCACCATGTCTGGCTGTGGCAAAAGGAACAGAGCCTTTTGATACAGTCAAAGAGGGGGAAACGGCCGTTGAATATCCTTCACAAGGCGAGATCATCTGGTGTGATGATATCGGCGTGACCTGCCGCCGCTGGAACTGGCGACAGGGGAGCAGAACCCGCTTAGGTGTGGAAGCTCAGCAAATGTGGTTTATTCTGGAAAGCCTGCCGCAGATGCCGCTGGAGAGACTTCACGAAGCCGGGAAGATGCTGACCGACGGTCTGGAAAAAATGATGCCCGGTCTGTGGTTTGAGGTTGCTCTCATCGAAGAACAACAGCAGTAATATCATTCAGGAGAAACTTTTATGTTTACCGGTTTGTCGGCGTTTCCATTAACCCCAGTCACCGCCAGAGGCGTGGATGAAAAGGGTTTCAGCCATATTCTTTCCCGCCTGACAGAAGCTCGGGTTGATTCTATGGGTATCCTGGGGTCAACCGGAAGCTACGCCTATCTGACCCGGGAGCAGCGTAAGCGCGTAGCAACGCTGGCAAAACAGCATGCCGGGGATATCCCAATGATGGTATGTGTGGGAGCGGTCAGTACCGATGCTATCCTGCATCTGGCAGATGACGCGCAGGCAGCCGGCGCGAATGCTCTGTTACTCCCGGCGGTCAGCTACCAGCCACTCCGTGACGAAGAAGTATTCTCACTCTTTGAGACCGTTACCCGGCACGTGTCTGTACCGGTGTGTATCTATGATAATCCGGGCACGACGCATTTTACCTTTACGGATGAACTCCACGGTCGTCTCTCATCACTTGAGGGGATTCGCTCGGTCAAGATCCCTGGCGTACCGGATAGCCCCGCTGCAGCGACTGAGCGGGTGAATGCGTTACGTCAACATCTGCGCCCTGACGTAACCATCGGTATCAGTGGTGATGCTTCTGCCGGCCTGGGATTAAATGCTGGCTGTGAGGTCTGGTACTCCGTATGCGGAGGTCTGTTCCCGGAAACAGCAAAAAAGATCACGGAGGCAGCCGCAGCACAGGATCATGCCCGCGTCACAGCACTGACAACCCGGCTGGAACCGTTGTGGGCGCTGTTCCGTAAACATGGCGGAAGTATCCGTGTTATTGCTGCCGCCGCAGGCGTGCTTGGGCTGACGGATACCGATTGTTTACCTCGACCTATTCAGCCGCTGTCGGCGGGTGATATAGCGGATATTGGCGGGGTGGTACGCGCACTGGAACTTAAATAATCCCTCCAATGGACTAGCAGTCTGCAGGTCCTTAAGAAAACTGGGCAATACCTTTCATACCCCCTCAAAGGAAGGTATTACTGTAAACTGATCACATAGCGAATTTTACTACAGAATGACAAAGATTCGCTTTACGCTCAGTACAGACATTATGACTATGATGTAGCATCATCTCTGATCGAATTAGTTGTGTCTGTGCACGGTCGGCAACTCGCAGCGCCCAGATATTCACATTCAGTTCGTAACTGCCGATACAACCTGAGGTAGGCTTCATCTTGCTTCTATGTCTCATCCACACCGGTATTTATGGCGTTCGGCAACGTACATCGATCTGTGTGCTGTAGAGATGGCTTATATCTTTATATCGCTGAATGGTAGGGTGAGTTTAGTATACATTTACTCATTATGAAGGTAATAGGGCCTGTCGTTTACGTTCAGTTCTGAAACAGGCGACATGTTAGGACATGTCGCCTGTTGTGTTAAGCCAATACGCCAATCTGCCAGGGAACGAACTCATTTTTAGCCTAATCCAAGTGCTTCACTTTTAATCTTTTCTCCGGAAGCGACTGCGTTAATTTTCTCAAAAAAGGCTTCTCCCATCTGGCGCAATGTAGCGTCTCCGTCAATGACGACACCACAGTTGAGATTCATATCTTCTTTCATGCGCTGATGGTAGTGAAGGCAAATTAGTTATTTTTTATTTGTAAGTAGTGTTTCGCGCCGTTTACCATATGCGGGGTGATTGCCGTCACCAGGTAGTGTGCGCCCCAGCTTATCGCTTCTGCCGCGCGTTCCGGTGTACCGACATAAGTCCCTGCGATGTTGCCACTGGCGGCGATTTTGCGGATACAGCGTTCAATGGTGTCCAGTACATCACGATGGTTCAAATCGTGTCCGTAACCCATTGATACGGCTAAGTCTCCAGGGCCGACGAAATAAACGTCAGCCAGTCCTGCAGCCAGAATGTCATCGAGGTTATCTACCGCCTCCACAGTTTCAATATGTACAGACAGTATCCGCGACGCGTTGGCTTCGGTCAGATAACGCGCTTTATCTGTGCACATACCATAATTTGCCGCTCGTGGCAGGAAGGCGACTCCGCGATCGCCTTGCGGCGGAAACAGTGTTGGCCGACTGGCGAGGTGAGCGTCTTCTACGGTATTGATCAGCGGTACCTGCACCCCGTCAGCACCAAAATCCAGCGCTTTTCGCGTGTATTCGGCACGGTTGTACGGAACCCGTACCAGACAAGGCACCTGCTGGCTGTGCGAGGCGCGTACCATATCTTCTACCGTCTCTGGATTCATATTGCCGTGCTCATTATCGATAAGCACAAAATCGAATCCCATCGCGGCGGTAAATTCAGTGAGCGCCGCAGAGGGGAAGGTGACAAAACAACCGTGTAATGGCCCCTCGCGGAGCCGTTGTTTGAAATCAGGGAAACGCATCATTAACTCCTTGCCTGCACTTCGATGCCGGAAAGCTGCTCAAAGACTTTGATAATGTTTGAATGGTCTTCGTTTCCTGTACCCTGTGCCATGCACGTTTTATACAACTCACGCACCAGGCTGGCGATCGGCATCGGGGAGTCGATACCCTGGCTGAGTTCCATCGCCAGATTGAGATCTTTGTACTGTAAGCGGGTCATGAAACCTGGGTCGAAGTTGCGTTCCAGAATCAGGTTCCCACGGATATCCAGCGCGCCACAGCGTGCGTAGCCCGCTGAGAGCACTTCCACAATTTTTGCTGGATTCACTCCCGCTTTGGCGCCCATGACGAGCGCTTCACCAAGTGCTGCCATGGTAGCCGCGGCCAGCACCTGATTGCAGGATTTCACTACCTGGCCGGCACCATTACTACCAACATGCGTTACCCGCCCACCTAACACCTCAAGGATGGGTTTGCAGCGGGCAAAAACGTCCGCTTCGCCGCCGACCATAATCGACAGTGTCCCACTCTTTGCCCCTTTGTCGCCGCCGCTCACCGGGGCATCCAGCATATTTGCGCCCAGTGCTTTGATCTTTTGCGCAAAGTTACGGGTGGCCAGGGACGATATGGTGCTCATATCGATAACCACTTTGCCTTCCCGCAGCGCAGAGGCGAGGCCGTTTTCCCCAAACAGCACGTCTTCAACCTGTGGTGTATTGGGTACCATGGTGATGGTAATATCTGCCGCTTCCGCCACGGCACGCGCCGAGGTCTGACCGACGGCGCCATCGCGGACAATTTCTTCCACGTCCTGTGGCACAATACTGTAGGTATGGACAGTGTAGCCTGCTTTCAACAGGTTGCGCACCATCGGTTTGCCCATAATGCCCAGACCAATAAAGCCTAAAACTGGTTTCATGTGTTTCACCTTAATAAGTTTGGTATTCAATAATGCTGCGCAGTTCCGCGACATTGATGTCCGCGAACGCACAATTTTCGCGACGGCTCAGCCAGGCAGCTGTTCCGGCGGCGAACCCCGTCAAAAAACACTGTGCGGTCACACGGGCAGAGGCCAGTGCTTCATGTTCGGCACACAGCGTACGACCCGCCGTAATCAGGTTCGACACACTGTCCGGCACTAATGTGTCGTAGGGAATGTCGTACCAGTCATTGTCGAGATAGAACATAAAGATGCCGTCCTGCCCGTGTGCTTCAATACACCAGGCACTGCTGGCGACTTTGCGGTCACTCTTGCGGGCCTGAAAAACGTCTTCGTTGGTCAGGCGATAGCGCCCTTCGATCGTCCGGCTCTGGCGGATGCCAATTTGTGCCGCGACATCGTTGAGGCAGGCTTTTTCGAAACCTGGAACCCATGCACGCAGAAAACGTTCATATTCACGTACCTGTTTGCGTCCTTGCTGCTCGGCAAAGGTCAGATCTTCCGCGCAGGTCGCGTCAATGGGTCTACCGTCGTCGCGTAATATGCTGGTGACGTTGCACATGACTTCGCCGGGACGAGGGGAGGGCAGGAGATAAATATGTTTGCGTGGCAGGTAGAAGCCCTGGGCCTGCGCGGCTTCCACCCATGTTTCTAGTTGAGCCACAGGATGGCCAATACCGCGTGCGATATCGACATTGCCCATGCGGAACACCATCGTGGGGTACTGCACCATCCCGTTACGTCCGCAGGTATAAGGCACCCCGGCTTTTACACACAGATCGCCGTCACCGGTGGCATCAATAAAACGACGCGCGGTAATCAACTGCCGGCCGTTTTTATTTTCAATAATCACACCGCGCAGCTGATTGCCTTCCATCACCACGTCGGTGGCGAGGGTGTGAAACAACACCTTAGCGCCGCTGTCAGCCAGCAGATCGTCGGCGATCTCTTTCCATGTGTGTGGTTCATGAACCACCAGACAGGTCTCACCGAACGGGAAGGGATCGCTGACGGCGCCGCGATGCTTCAGATGCTGGTAAAACTCACCGGCAAAGCCGTGCACTAACTGCTCATGAGGACCTTTACCCGAGGTAAATAGCCCGCAAATTGCCCCGGACATGCCTGCGGTCGCCATACCACCACAAAAACCATAGCGCTCGATCAGTAGTGTCTTTTCCCCAGCGCGTGCAGCAGCGGTTGCGGCTGCAACACCGGTTGGACCACCACCCACAATCAGAACATCAACGTCGTATGTGACGGGGAGTTCATTGGCGGTTTCGTGCCAGATTTGCATGAGTGCCTCCTCGTGCTGAGGGTGAAGGCTCACCCCCATCCTGTGATGATTAATCGATGTTTTTCGCGTGGATGCGACGTTTACCCAGCACCGCGCCCTGTGCAATCGGCTGCACCAGTTGCGCATATTGCGACAGGTAAGTGCCGCTACCGCCGCCGAGAGGCAGAGGTTTGGGTTGCCACTGCGCCAGCCGGGTGTCGATCACCTCCTGCGGCACATCCATATTGATACTGAGATCGACGAAGTTGATGTGTACGATCTCTCCCTGTTCGATCACCGCCAGTGGCCCGCCAGCAGCGGCTTCTGGCATCAGTTGGCCGACGATAATGCCGCGGTTCAGACCGGAGAGTTCGCCATCGGTGATTACCGCGACATGTTCCGCGATCCCTGCGCCGTTCAGTGCCGCCACGAAACTACAGGCGAATACCGTGCCGGGGCCGCCTGCCGGGCCCATGTTGCGCAGGACAATCACATCGCCTCTCTGGATCTTGCCTTCGCCCAACGCCTCAATGGCTTCGTCTTCGCCTTCGTAGATATTGGCTGGGCCGGTAAACTGCTCCAGTTCCCCCGGCACAGCAGAAAGTTTGACGATGGCGCCATCCGGGGCGAGATTGCCGCGCAGGATCGCCACGCCAGGGCGCTGGCTGACCGGGTTATCCAGGCTGCGGATCACTTCATGGTTTTTCACCACTGCGTCTTTAATGTTCTCACCAACGGTTTTTTGCGTGACAGTCAGCGCATCCAGATTGAGGAAATTGCGCAGCTGGTTCATCACCGCGGTGGTACCCCCCGCTGCTTCCAGATCTTCTGTACGGAACGGACCGTTAGGGCGAACAGATGTCAGTAACTTGATGTTTTTACCGTATTTTTCATACAGTTTGACGACATCGATCGGCAGTTCGGCTTCGGTGGCGATTGCTGAGAGATGACGAACGGTGTTCACCGAACCACCGACGGCCAGCACTGTCATGACCGCGTTCTGGATAGCCTTTTCTGTGAGGATATCGCGCGGCAGAACCTGTTGTTGGGTCAGTTCAACAATGCGTTTCCCGGCGGCCTGCGCGTACTCTTTCACTTTGCGACCGTTGGCCCAGATCGGCGAGTTGCCAGGTAGCGTCATGCCTAATGCTTCAGCCACGATGTGCATGGAGTTGGCAGTACCCAGACCGGCGCACACGCCTGGCGACTGGATCGCGACATCGGTCATGTCGGTCAGATCTTTTTCGCTGATTGTTCCGGTTGCCAGGGCACCCACCTGCTCGTAAACGTCATCAATATCGAAGAACTGGTCGTCGAATTTTTCGTTCGAGCACTTGCCACCCACCTGGTATCCGCAGGTCAGCAGCAGGGACGGCACATTCAATCGTGCAGCTGACATCAGGTGTGCCGGTGTCGTTTTGTCGCAGGAGGAGAGACAGATCATGCCGTCCAGTACTGCGCCTTCCATCATGCACTCCACTTCGTTAACCATCAGGTCACGGGTTGGCATCAGATACCGTGCTTTTTTTCCCGCACTGGTCACGAAGTCGCTGGGTGCGACAGTGCGCACTTCAAATGGTAATCCCCCTGCGTCACGAATCGCTTGCTCAACGATTCGGCAAAGTTCATCCAGATGGACATAACAGCAGGAGAGCTTGTTGGAGGTATTGATGATCGCGATCTTCGGTTTATGCATGTCTTCTTCGCGGATCCCCATACTGCGCCATTGCGCACGACGTACTGCCCAGCGGGTCGAGCCCGGCTTAAAATTGCTTCTGTACATCATGAATTCCTTTATCGGGTTGTGGTTATATGAACCGGAATATCCTCTAATTGGGTTGGTTGTCCAACCAATTTTTAAGTGAAATGCAATAAAGGTCACAAATATGGAGGTTTTTTAGCCTTTTCGATCCTTGCGAAGGGAAAGGTAGGGCACTGAACGGCTAATAATGATATAGTGGTCCATCCAATTTTTACGCCACAGTGATTGAGTACGACGTAGTGCAGAGAAAGCAACTGCCCACAAGTGCGATATGTCGTTGGGAAGAGGTAACGGTATGCCGGACAAGAATAAATTCACGATGATCCCCATTAAGCGCACGGATGTTTTTCAGACGATCATCCAACACATCACTAATTTCCTCGACAGCAAACAGATCAAACCGGGTGAGCGCCTGCCATCCGAGCGCGAGCTCGCCAGTATGCTCAATGTCAGCCGTACCTCGGTGCGTCAGGCGCTGAAGGTACTCGAATCGTCCGGACGTATTGAGACGCGCGTGGGCAGCGGAACCTTCCTGGCGGAACCACCGGCGGTGTCGCTGAGCGATACCCATAGCCTTGAAAGGTTAATCGAAGGTGGGGTGACAAAAGAGTTCTTGCGTAATCTGATTGTGGCACGGACGTCGATTGAGCGAGCCATCTTTGAAGACTACGCCTGGCG
Source organism: Citrobacter amalonaticus (assembly GCF_002918555.1). Taxonomy (GTDB): domain Bacteria; phylum Pseudomonadota; class Gammaproteobacteria; order Enterobacterales; family Enterobacteriaceae; genus Citrobacter_C; species Citrobacter_C amalonaticus_A. The sequence goes on along the minus strand of NZ_PQMB01000003.1, from coordinate 422,932 downwards.
CGCTAATAAGTCGGGAATTAACCAGCTACGGGAATTGATCGAGCTTAACCGGGAAAAATTCTCGTGCCAGGATTGCGATGATGATGACAGCGCGCTGGATCTGAGTTTTGAGAAAAAAGTGGCCCGGTTGGGCGGCAATCCGATCCTGATCAACATGCAGGAGCAACTGCACCATTTATGGGTGCTGGCATGGCGGCAGTATGGTTTCACACCGGAGCAGACTGAGGTGCTGCATGAAGAGCACTTAGCGATTTTGGACGCGCTGGCGGCGAAGAACTCAGCGCGCGTTGCCGATCTTATCGTCCAGCATGTGGATAAAGAGATCGACTGATTGCGCACAAAGCCCGGTGATACCGGGCTGCATGAGTTAAACCGGTAAGGACTGACGAAAAAACAGGAGGCCTTCCTCAATGGATGACTGTGTGATTTTATGCCCAGCCTGTGGATCGATGATGCAGGTTAGCGAATCACTGTTGATAGCCTTCCGGAGACGTTCAGTGTACTGCACGTCGACAATCGTGTCTTGCTCACCGTGCCAGAGAAAAAGGGGTCGTTGAGCCAGAATAGCTTCTTTTCCTGCGACGTCGTAAGGGGCCAATCCGCACAGGCAATTTGCAGTCATGTTGCCAGAAGGAGGATGAATCGCAGGGATGGCGTCGGTAAAATAACCGCTTGCCATGTAGGCGGCTCCGGCCTGAATAACCGGATAACGTGCCATTGCCCCCAGCACCGCAAATCCCCCCATTGATGTACCCAGCAAGCCGAGTCGAGAAATATCGCCCAGATTATCCTGCTGACACGCTGCGATTAATACGGGAAGTTCATCCAGGGTGTGTTGCAGGATCTGCCAGAAAGAGGCGGCGCGAAGCGTTGCATCATCCTTGACCCCATGCAGCGCCGCCTGTGGACAAACCACGCTGTAACCTGCCTTCGCGAGCATATAACCCAGATTGGCATCTAACTCGCGCGAGGCCATAAAGCGATGAAACAGTACGATGAGCGGTCTGCGGCTGGCATTACCGTCTGCTGGACGAAACCAGAGCGCAGGCGTGTTGGCAATCAGACGGTCAGAAATAACAATGTCCATTTTTATCCTTTCGCAATCAGATGGCGTTCCAGTACGTCGATATCAGGGGTAAAGCCCAGACCCGGCGCTTGTGGCAGTTCCATCACCGGTTCGAAATGCATAAACGGATGCAGGATTTGTTCAAACATCAACCATGGTACTTCCAGTGGAACGGGTTTTGGCAACACGCTTAGGAGATGGGCGCTCGCAAGGAGCCCCGGACCATAATAAAAACAGTGTGGCAGCAGGCTAACGTTCTCATGCGCGCGTGCGTGTTTAATAATGTCCAGTACGGCGGAGATACCGCCAATTTTGGCGACACTGGGCTGAAGTACATCTACTGCATCAAGCGCCATACTTAACGCAAACTCTTCGCTGTTGTTAAAGTTTTCTCCTGCGGCAACGCGTGCGCCCGTCATCTGACGCAGGTAACGGAGCTGGCTTATGTTTTCTGGTGGAAATGTTGGTTCTTCAACAAAGTTGATACCTGCAGCATGGAGTTGGGGGAGAATCTCTTCTGCCTGTTGCGCGTTCCATGCGCAGTTGGTGTCAACCATCAGAGTGACCTCATCCGGCAGCGCCTGGGCAACCTCCACAATAGCCTGCGGATCTCGTTCGTGCAGTTTAATATGCCGATAACCCTTTTTAGTTAAGGGATTAATACACTCCATGAGTTTAGCGACATTTCCGTCGAAACTGGCGAGGCTGGGATACAACTCAACCTGGGAGCGCGTGCCGCCGAGCAATTTCCATAGCGGCAGATTCTCTGCTTTGCCACGCAGATCCCACAGGGCGATATCCAGTGCGGAAAGTGCATACATCATGGCACCGCCACGACCATAGCTGTGAAAGGCATAGTGTGCTTTCTGCATCAACGCCTCGATGTCGTCGCACTTTTCACCTGTAAAGAATGGAGCGAGTAATCCGCTTAACAGCGCCATACTGGCGGGATTACAGGCGTGACCAAATGCTTCTCCCCAACCGGTAAGTCCGCTATCGGTTTCGACCCTCACTAACAACGCATCCAGGGTGGGGTTTAGCGACCGCGCGGCATTAAAGAGACCTTGTTTATCGGTGGTGCGCGTCATTGTTGGCGTATAAGGCAGACGGACCAGAAAGCAATCTATGTTCGTAATACGCATAAAGTGTCCTTAATGATGAGAGAGCGCAAACTGCACACCCAGAGAAGCAGGATGCTGAGGCGTGCTGACAAGGGGACGATCGATCGCCGCCGTTTCCAGACAGACAAAGTGTTGCCAGCCGTCATCCGGTATGTCGCTTATCTGTGCAGCCCGTTGCTGCCAGGGATTCCACACCACTACGTTGCTGTTATTGACATGGGTGAGCGTCAGGGTTCTGTCCGGCGTGATGAGTACCGTCTGCGGTTGCGCATGTGAACAGATCGCGCCAAATTCGCCATTCAGGGAGAGCGGCGATGGCAGATTCTGTCGCGGTTTCCCTGCAACGGTGTCGTAGCCTTTCGTTCCCACTCCGTGAATACGCGTAGCACGAATATCTGACGTCGCGAGATAGCTATGCAGGGCGGCGGTGGAGCTGTAATTACCGTGAGCGGTTAGCAGCAATTCGCAGATCTCTGCCGTGAAATTCAGCGTCAACTCCAGTTGAAAAGCGTGGTTCCACCACTGGCGAGTTTGCGGTGTCTCACAAAGGCGCAATGTCAGAGAAAGGGAAGTTCTGGCGCTGTTGAGCGCTATTAACTGCCACGGGAGAATGCGGGCAAAACCGTGAAACGGCTCACCACCGAGATCGGTGAACCACGGCCAGCAAACGGGCACACCGCCACGAAGGGGGACTCCGGCTTTAAACGGCGTGTTATCGCTTAACCACAGTACAGAATTTGTTTGCCGCAACGGCCTCCAGGCGAGCAGATGCGCCCCCTGTAAGGCTACGGCGGCGTCGCAGTAAGGTGTCTGAATCACCAGAATATCCAGTTCATCCATTTTCCGCCGGGTAATCCCGGGGCTGAGCGTCTCCAGCACCGGTAGAGCGAATAGCTGTTGAATTACGTTCATTGTCAGACATCCGTCCGTGTAGTGACATTTTGCTGGTGTAACAGATCGTCGTTCATCGCATAGCGCGCCAGCGCGGGACGATCGAACGTGATGCCATGTCCTGGTCTTTCGCCCGGACGAATAGTGCCGTTTACGACCTGACAGGATTGAGAAATTATTCCCATCTCGCTCAGACTCGCCCCCTTTAACCCCTCGAAGAGCTGGATGTTGGGCAAGCCACAGCCCAGATGCGCCATCAGTTCCATACCGAAATGCGGGATCACGGGTATGTTGTGGCTTTCAGCTAATTTCGCGATTTTCACAAACTCGGTAATTCCCCCCACCCGATAAACATCCGGCTGAATGTAGTCACATGCCTCCTGGCTGATCCAGTGAGCGAACTGGTATTTGGTGTACAGGCTTTCACCAACGGCAACTGGAACAAGGCATTTCTGGCGCAGCAGGCGGTGACCGTGGATGTCGTCGCTGAGCAGCGGCTCTTCCAGCCAGTACAGTCCGACCTGCTTCAGTATTGCCATCCGACGAGCGGCATCACCCGAGGACCACTTCTTGTTGGCATCTACGGCGATGTTAATCGAAGGTCCCACAAAGTTACGTACTGCCAACAGGCGAACCAGATCGTCCTCAACATCCTCGCTGCCGATTTTCATTTTGACCGTGCGATAGCCCGCGCTGAGGAAACCTTCCATTTGTGCAAGCAAGGCATCGAGTGAGAGATGCAGGTTCACGCCGCTGCCGTAACCCGGTAAGGTATCCCGATAGCCACCGAGCAGTCGGTATAGCGGCTGATTCAACTGCTGACCAATGAGATCCCACAGCGCGATATCTACGGCTGCGATTGCGTGGGTCGTCACGCCCGCCGAGCCGATATCGTGGCTTTCAAGCCACATGCGGCTCCACAGGCGCTCGACATTCAGCGGATCTTCTCCCATCACTTTAGCGGCAAGATAATGGTCAATCAGGTTTTTAAACGCGCTGCCGCCGTTGCCAGTACTGAACGTCCAGCCGGTACCGGTATGTCCGGTATCCGTTTTTAACCACACCACCACAAATTCCAGACTGGAGAACGCGTAGTTTGACGACCCCCAGTTCTCAGTGAGCGGGACGCGGTACAGCCCGGATTCGAAATCGATAATTTTCACCCGGTCCTCCTTTTGTGCTATGCGAGGGATTTATGTCCGTCATGCCGGGCTGCTTTTTTCACAAACAGCGCCACCACAGTTGCTCCCAGTACGCCGAGGCAACCGGCGAGGATAAAAGCAGCGGCGTAAGAGCCTGAGCCGACAATAAAGCCGGTCACGGTGGGCGCGACGATGCCAGAGATATTAGCCAGACCGTGCATCAGTCCGCCCGCGCTCCCGACGTACTCTTTCGGCGCGGCGTCCTGAATCAACGTCCAGTAGGCGGGGGCGGCAATTTGCATGAAGCCAAAGGCGACAGTCATCAACGCAACAGCTCCCATCGCAGTTTGCGTCTGACTGATCAGCCCCACGCAGACGGAGCAGATGCCGAAACAGGTCACCAGTACCACTTTGCGGGAGAAGAGCTGTTTGCCGGTTTTACGGTAGATGAAGTCGATAATGAAGCCACCGGAAACGTAGCCGAGCGTCCCGGCAACCCACGGCAGCACACCGACCAGACTCATGTCTTTCAGGCTGATCCCAGTGGTATCGACGAGGAATGTCGGGAACCAGTTCATGAAGAAAAACAGCACGTAGTTGAAGCAGAACAGCGACAGCGCGGTGGCGAGAATAGACGGCTGGAGGATCGCACTCCACATTGAAGGGGCTGGGGCACCGGGCTCCGCGTCTGGAATGAGCACGTCCTCATCGCCTTCAATCAATTGGGCTTCATCAGCAGATACCCGTTTGTTATCCCGGGGCCTGTCGGTGGCAATCAGGGCCCAGATAATGGCCCAGGTAATGCCGATAAAGGCAATGATGATAAAGGAAATACGCCAGTTGAACGTGATACACAGAAAACCGACGATCGGACCGGAGATCGCACCGCCTAAAGGGCCTCCAGCCTGGTTAATGCCCACAGCGCGGGCACGTTCATTTAAAGGAAACCAGTTATTCACGACTTTGTTGGCCGTGGTAGAAATGGGACCTTCCCCGGCACCGAAAAAGGCACGGGCAATAAACATAGTCCAGAAGTTAAAACAGCCTGCCGTCAGACCGCAAATAATTGACCAGATGGACATTGACCAGGTAAACACCCGCTTGGGGCCAAATTTATCAGCCAGCACGCCGCCAATAAAATTAAATAAGGCATAACCAATCGAGAAACTACCGAAAATAATGCCTTTTTCTTCAGGCGTCAGATGAAAGTCCTGAGTAATAAAGGGCATCGCGTAGGCTAATGCTGAACGGTCGAGATAATTGATGATCATCGCCAGCGTCAGCATGACGAGAATGACACGACGGAATTGCGTATTCATAGAGGTACCCTTCACTAATATGAGGTTAGTGGTAAAAATAATACATAATTATTCGTAAGAATTATTTTGTCGTTATTTTATTCTGTCATTCCCTGACAGGATCCAGATAGCGTATTTTTCGTGTGACATAAAAACCGCCATCGAGCGTTAACATAGCCCCGTTAAAACTGTGAATATCCGGATCGGTTAACAGTATACTGGTTTTGGCAATCTCTTCAGCATTAACATATTCCAATAGTGGAATACCATCGTCTTTATGCAGTTGCTTTAATTGCTCGACAAACGCTTTTTGTTGCGGATCTTCTTCACTAAAACCACGGAATATCGTATTGATTTTAATGCCATAAGGTACCAGCTCCTGAATACCAGAACGGCAGACGTTCATCAGGGCCAACTGGCTGGCAGCACCATAAGAGTAGTGCTCAGTAGGCACTAACGCCGCAATATGTGCGAGCGTGACAACACGTCCTTGCACACCTTGTTGTACCATTTTTTTACAGGCATTTTGTACCCACCATAATCCTCTTTCCAGATCGTCATTCATCGTTTCGGCAATGATATGTTCGTCATCGTCCAACATTGAACCCTGGCGTGGTGGTGGGGAAATGTAGATAAAGGCATTCAGTTTTTTTTCACCGATAGTCATCTCGTCAATAGCTATGGCCATTTTGTGATATTCAGTTTCCTGACTAAAATAAACGCTCCATCCCTGTTGGGAATAATATTTTTCCAGCGTGGATAACAGGTTGGGTTCAGTCTGACCGCCGGTAATCAGAATGGTATTTTTGTTTTCCATTTCTATTCTCCTGATTAAATGCAGCGGATATGCTGGCCGCCATCAATTTTAATAAAATCACCCGTTACGACGGCACCGTGGTTTCCTGCCAGATAGACTGCGGCGGCGCCTAGCTCTTCAATGGTTGCGGGCTGGCCAATAGGAATTGTTGCCAGCAACTTCTTCCGTCCTTCATCGGTTGCCAGTTCGGGCTTCGGATCGTTGATATTAGTATCGACAAACCCGGGCCAGAGTTGGTTTACGGTAATACCATAGCGTGCCAGTTCGAAGGCCATTGACTGACTCATCTGATCAATTGCAGCTTTGGTCGCAGCATAAACGCCCATCAACGCCATTGGGCGGCGAGCATGTCCAGAAGCAACATTGATGATGCGACCACGAATACCTTTTTTCACCATCATGCGTGCAGCGTGGCGTGCACAATCATAGGTACCTTTGATGTTGATGTTTACCGCATGGTCAAAGGCGGGTTTAGTGATATCAAGGAAGGGTTCCCAGACGCAAACACCGGCATTGTTCACCAAAATATCCAGACGCCCGAAGTGAGCGTCGACGTCCTTAAACATCTGGCGGACCTGCTCTGGATGAGAAATATCGGCTTTAACCAGCAGCGCGCGCCTGCCAAGCCCTCGAATGATGTTGGCAACCTGTTCGGCTTCCTTTGGGTTGATAACGTAGTTGATGACAATATCTGCACCCGCCTCAGCAAGGGCGCAGGCAATGCCTTTACCTATTCCTTTCATGTTTCCCGCACCGGTCACCAGTGCGACCTGGTTTTGTAGACTCACGACCTTCTCCTTTTAAGTGTGCAACACGCGACGGCAATGTGTAGAGCCGCAGTAGCATCCTGTGTTGACGATATCTCAATCACTTAATCAACAACTGATATATTAGTTGGTTATTAGATTTGCACTTTGCAGAAAAAACATCCATCATCTGTTGGGTTAATTACGATGGAGATCACAAATTTTGTCGTAACTGTCTAATTAACAGAGAATTTCTAATTTTCATTTTTGTTGCGTTAGAGGGATAATGCCCACAACTCAGCAGGGAGAACGTCATGAATCCGCCCGTCAATAAAATGAACCAGGCCTATGAAGCCATTGAAAGCATGATTATTTTTCAGGATCTTGCGCCAGGTTCGATGGTGTCCGAAGCGCAGCTTATGGAGCTGACGGGCTTTGGGCGTAGCCCGGTGAGGGAAGCGTTACAGCGTCTGGCAAATGACCGGCTGGTGGAGATTTATCCGTATAAAGGCGTTTTTATCCCTGCCATTTCTGTTGAGGTACAGCTCAAAGTGTTGGAACTGCGCCGCTGCGTGGGAGAGTTCGCCGTGCGTCTGGCAACCCGGCGCGGTACGCATCAGCAGAAGAAGGAAATGCTGCAACTGGCGGAATCATTTGAGGCGATTCACGATATTTCACATATGCGTCAGTTTGGCGCATTACTCAAGCAAGCCTATGCGTTGATTGGCCTGGCAGCAGAGAATGAATACCTGCAGCCGTGTCTTTCGCCACTACAGGGGCTTTCCAGCCGCTTCTGGTTTGCTCAGCTTAGCGCCAGCAATCAGCATGAGCTGGTGAAAGCATCACAACTGAACGCTGTAATGCTGCGCAATATCTGTCATGGCGATGAAGAACTCGCCGCCAGCGCCTCGAAAAACGTCAACGATTACTTCACCGAGTTTACTTATAAAGTGCTGGCCCGTTGATGTGCTTTTATTAAATGCGTCGACAGGATGCGGAAACGGATGTGCCACTGGTGTAGTTGGCACTATCCGTAAACATTTGGAGTGCCCCCGAGCCCGTAGACAAATCTGTCCTAATGTTGGACTGACCTTGAGTGTGCCCTTGTGTTTCACCGCCATCCAATTACATTGATATTTAGACTGGCGTCGCTATAGATCGGGAGCGTCTAGTTAGGGCGGGTTAATCTACTATCAAACGAATGACTGAGTCAGAGTTCTCTGAATTCAAAACGTCGTGACGCCGATACGGGGTTGCCGTAACGACAGCGCCTGAGCAGTCTTCTACCTATCTCAGACCGCGGCCGATGAATCAGCTCATACGCCCCGTTGCTATCTCGTGTGACAAGCACGTGTATGTGGCAGGAGCCGCAGCGCAACGGCCTGGCGTGCAGATAAGAAAGCTCATCAACCGCCACCCACTCACCATCGGCAGTAATCACATGTGCTGTTGGTCGGAATTTTATAGCCATTTTACCGGCCTCCTGACACACGAGGGAGTGAACGCAGGTCACCCAGACTATCAACAGGACTGGTATAATTCTCTCGCCAGGCGGTTTCTTCGATGCTGTAGATACCGGTGTTACAGCCCGCACAGTGCTTCTCTCCCGCATAGTGATGCCCACACCAGACGCAATACCAGGCCTCCACAGGCGCAGAGGCATCCAGAGGAAAGAAGGTGAATATAAACCTTGTGTGCCAGTCTCCCGGCAATGTGGCAAAGTCGTCCCGATACTTGCACTGCCTCAGTACATCATTCCCCACTGACCGTTGGTCGTGTTCAAACCAGGCGCGAATGCCAGGGTTATCAGAATGCAGTACCAAACGACATCCGCAGGACGGGCATGTCCAGCTTTCTTCAGGCTGGCTGGCCGCGCTTCTGCTGCCTGTGTGCTCACCTCTGGTATTCAGAGCCCAATAGCATGGCATCAGGAGCATATGACCTCCTCATCTCCGTAAGCGTGATATTCACTGGCGTATTGATCTGCATGACTGACCACCGGCTTCGCATTGGGTACGTAACGACGTAGCTCGCGTATCAACTGAATTTCATCAGCCGCAGGGTGAACGTAAGGGCAACCTTGCGTGCCTCGCTCAGTGAGTGCAGCATCGGTATGCGCAAACCACGGGCGCTCAGCGTCAACGTGCAGCACCAGAATACTGCCGCAGTGTTGGCAGGTGTATTGTTCGTCAGGAGAGCGTAGTGCGGTTCTGGCACCGGTCAGGCGACCAGCGTTATTGAGGGCAAGAAATGATTTTGGGTACATAGTAATAGTCCTCTCCGTCATATGACACACAGGCATAGACCGTCCCGGTATGGGCACCGTCATGCTGGTATCAGGCGGGGTATAGATTTAAGTGTATGAGTGGGTGATGCTGAGGGGGATGACTCAGTTAGCTGCGGCGGCTATAACTTGACCATACTGTAGCAGAACGGACACATGCGCTCCCCGCAGTATTGTCGATGGCACTGCAGACAAATCCAGCGTACCGGAGCCTGCCATGTCCTGCGGTTATGTTTCTTCGTCGTGCGTGTTCAGCCCCGTGACTCTGCAATGCGTTGCTGTAACCAGGCTTCCACTTCGCTCTGTAGCCAGCGGGAGCTTCGTCCGAGTTTGATAGGCTTAGGGAATATCCCATCCTGAATAAGCTTGTAGAACCATTTGTCGGTTAAGCCGGTAAGCTGAGTGATAAAGGCCATATCGACTAACTTATCGCTGAGAATACTGGTTGGGGTGGTCATCGTTTTTCTCCGTCAGAGGTAAGGGAGAAGACGTTCGTGTGATGAGATACCGAACGTTCTTCAAACAATGACTCACTGCCGTAATTTTTGAACGGGAGCCTGGCTGGCGTTTCGCCGTCTGCCAGCGGCTGGTGCAGCAGGAATCTCACTCAACTGGTAAATAACCCCCCGGTTTTTCTGGGCCTGTTTACTGAGGTAGCTCAGAATGTACTGCATTCCCTTACGCCCCCTGGTATCGTCATGGGCCGTCACCCGTTCACCCCTCACGCGATAATGCTCCTCGGGTTTGCAGCGATACGCATGCCCCTCATCCCAGGTTACATACTTCCAGGTATTACTTAGCGCTTCAAAGACCGTCCACGCCTGACGATGCTTCTGGCCATTCAGGTAAAACGCAGCGTGAATGTGATAACTATGCTGTCCGGTATGCTCCAGAACCCATGCGTAACCCACCAGCCCTTTGATGTCCTGGCTTTGCTGTAGCAGTAGCGTCATGTCCGCTACTGCGGCGTGAATGTCTCCCTCACGATGTGAGTCACTGTTCAGTCGGTAGGAGAAGTCCACCCGTAACATCAGCAGCTTTGAGTAACGCTCAAATAACTGGTTCTGGTGATGATGCAATTTACGTTGCAGGGGACGGTGCTGAGCATGATTAAAGTTGATGTCGGTAATGTCGTGATAAGCCATGTCTGAATCTCCATGTGGGTGATATCGTCATGGGAATAGATACTGGCGTTAGTTTTGAAACGAGGATGGGGATCGTGAAGCAGTTGAGATTGTTTTCTGGGGGAGAGATGGAAGGGGGACGTTATGAAAGTGCTTCTCTATAAAATATCATTTTATTCCTTAATCCAACGTTTGCCGTTCTGGTGTGATCCCCCATCCAGACGCTACAGACATCGTTGTTTCAGGGCTCAGTGCAGGCATAACCGTCCTGCGGTTAAGTCACTTAATATGTGGGTTTTTCACACAGCCGATGCCATTGCCTAAGGCATTGACTCATAATGATTTAGCTATAACATGTATGTCAATTTACATAACTTGTATGTTTTCAAAATGAACAGTTACTACTCCTCTCGCCGGGCGAAAAACATTGAAAAATCCTTTAAGGAATTATTCCGGAATCTCTCTGCCGGAGGCGCGGTCAGAGCCCTGAAATTCTCGTTTGTGATCACCCAATCCAACAGGGGGAGCACGTATTCAGAAGACAGCGCCAGAGAGCATGCCAGGAAGACTCATCTGGCACTGAAGCATTTTCTGAATCACATGCGGGTGCTTAAATACGGGAAGTGCGTCGCTGGATATTCATGGCTGATATGTAACGAAAAACGGGTAAATCGCCCCTACATTTACGCACTGTTTTACATTCCTGGGGATGCCAGTGCCAGCGATATCGCGAAATGTTTGAGTGAGTTATGGGTCCGTTCGGTTGCAAAGGCGGCTCGTGAGGGAGGCTGGAGTGATTATCCGGTAGTCATTAATTACAATACCGAGCTGGGCAATATTCAGTACTGCAGGGGAAAGCATCCCCGTCTGGCCTGTTGTGAAAAGGTACAGGAAGGCTCATTCATCAATGAGGATTTATGTGGCGGAATATCTGCCTTTCGGTACAACACCGATAATCCCGACGAGTTTCTTCTCTATCTGGGGACACTCCAGCGTAGAGTGAGGTCGATCCCCGGAGTCAGAGCATGGGGAGGTTCAGCGCTGAAACGTAAACATTAAAAAAATCTCAGATATATATTATCTCATTGAGTAACAGCGCATATCGTTCATCAGGCCATCCTCTGGGATGGCCTGTTTCATTTCTGAGGAGTGTTCAATGAAACAGCCTTCCGGATATCAGATTATCCGTCGCCATTTACGTCGCTATCCCCGGGTATTACGTCACACCCTGATGAAGGAACTGAGTCAGTTAATTACTTACGAACCCGTCATTGGCATTATGGGTAAAACAGGTGTCGGTAAGAGCAGCCTCTGCAACGCCCTGTTCCGCAGTGAAATCTGTGCCGTTAATGCCGTGGAAGCCTGTACCCGTGAACCACAGCGCGTACGTCTGCGATTTGGGCAACATTATCTCACGCTGGTGGATCTGCCTGGTGTGGGCGAGAGTCAGAGCCGGGATAAAGAATACCGCGAGCTCTATCAGGAACAACTCCCGAAACTGGATATGGTGCTGTGGGTGCTAAAAGCGGATGACCGGGCCTTCTCTGTGGAAGAGCAATTTTATCAGGCAATCCTGGCGCAGTGCGGCAGCACCATGCCGTCGGTGCTCTGGATACTCAATCAGGTGGATAAAGTGGAGCCTTCCGAACGATGGAACTGGCACTCAGCCACGCCATCGTCCACTCAGCTTGAGAATATCAAACGTAAACAGCAGGCTGTTGCCAGCCAGTTGGGTATACAGAATGACGTAATTATTCCTGTATCCGTAAAAGGGCGCTATCACCTGGCTCGTATCGTGGAGCAAATGATAAACCGCCTCCCAAAGCAGGCACGCAGCCCGCTGCTGCCCCATCTGCATCAGTCATATCACTCCGCGCCCGTCCGGGAAACCGCCCACAGCGGCTTTAGTGACGCCGTCGTCGATACACTTGACCGCGTTATTGACAATGCACCACTGCCACTGATTGCCCGTAAGACTCTGCAGGCAGTTACGCATACCGTCGCTCATATTGCCCGCAGCGTGTGGTCCTTCTTCTTCGATTAGTTTTTCACGTCCAACGATAAATATTTTTGTTTATTCATGATCGATTTCGTCGATCGTTCCGATCGGTTTTATTCATTATCCCTTCATTCAATCGGGTTATAAACTTGAGCTGAAATGCTGCTATCTGATTGAAATAAAACAGATATGGATACACACATCCAAACATTATAAGGAGATGACATGCCACTGGTTTTGTTATGGATTTTTCTGGCCGTCGTGCTGGGCTTTCTGGCTAAGGGGGCCGGAAGGTCGTTCTGGGGATGGTTTATTCTCGCGATGATTATCGACCCGATTCTTGCCGGGTTGCTCTTCTTTCTCATCGTCAGAGACTGAGGGGCTCTATGGCATTCCCACACCGACTGGCACGGAAAATCTTCCGCTGCTTCATCATCAACGTTCTGCTCACGATATTCATCGTGTTCGCCATGATTTTCCTCGTCGATACCTTTGGCGTGTAAGGAGTTTATATGAAAAAAATTATCGTACTTTCCGCATTACTGATGTCATCAGCCGCTTTCGGCTTCGGCAGTACTGAGAAGTGGACTTCAGGCTGGGGACAAGGGGTATCAGAATTTATCGTTCTGGGTAAGGGGCAGTCCTCGCTTTATCTGTCCTGTGAGGATACCGCTTCCCGCGCTGCCACCGTGATATTCACCGATATTCATGGCAATCAGGTTAGCAGCGATACGGAAAAACGGCTGGAAGTGAAAATCGACAATAACGAAAAAGTGGAGATGGGAGACAGTGAATCACATGTTGGTTCAGACAATTTTGGCTTTGGCTGGAACCAACTGCGTAAAGGCAAAAAAGTGATTGTTTCAGGGGATGGTGTGAAGGCTGCTGTCTTTACGTTGCAGGGTGCCTCTGGAGTCATTCCTGAATTCGGGACGGATGGCTGCATTTCTGGATTTGCTGCTCCATAAGCCCCGCATTATCAACAAATTTATCCTCCTGAATAAATCCCCCGAATAATAAGGAAATCAATTATGACCGACATCACCACGCTCGGAGCTCGTCTTAACACGAAAACGCTGAATTTTGTCTTACTGTCCTTCGTCACCTTCGGTATCTATCCACTGATGTGGCTCTACCGTAAACAAAGCATCATTATCGACACCACGAAAGTCTCGTTTTCCTCTGACCTTTACGTGCTGTGGATAGCCATCTGCTACGGTATTTCGCGCCAACTCAGTTTGATGGGCACAACCGACCCGGGAATGTATGGTTATGACTCGACTATGGACGCTATTGCCATGCTCGGCGGCGTATTGTCCATTGCCAGCGGTGTGATGTACATCATTTGGGCCTTTAAAGCACGCTCGGCTCTTCAGAGCTACGTACTGAACACCTTTAAGTTCGAACTGAAGATGAATGTGTTCTATGTCATTATCTTCAATGTCTTTTATATCACCTGGTGCATTAATGCGATGCCGGAGGCTTTTGCTAAACACAAAATTATCCAGGGTGGCTTAACCGCTGCGCCTGCTGAAGCCACTTTACCGGCGGAGAATAACCCAACCAATACAGAGTCGAAGTAACCGCGCGGTAACTTTCGCTGTCATTAAAGAATCCTGCGATTCCCTGATACACCCCTCTGAAGCCCTGCTCATACGAGCAGGGCTTTTTCGTTTATGTCATCCATAAAGGTAATCCCATGAAATTAGCCAGCCGCTTTGGTCGCGTTAATCTGATCCGCCGCGACCGCCCCTTAACCCATGATGAACTGATGCAGCATACCCCCAGCGTGTTCGGTGAAGAGAAACATGCTTCCCGCAGTGAGCGGTATGCTTATATCCCCACCATCACACTGCTGGAGAGTCTGCAGCGTGAAGGTTTTCAGCCGTTCTTTGCCTGCCAGACTCGCGTCCTTGACCCGAGTCGCCGGGAGCACACCAAACACATGCTGCGCTTACGCCGTGCAGGGCAAATTACTGGTCAGCAGGTCCCGGAAATTATTCTGCTCAACTCGCATGACGGCTCCAGCAGTTATCAGATGCTGCCGGGGCTGTTTCGCAGCGTCTGCTGTAACGGCCTGGTCTGCGGGACGTCATTGGGTGAAGTGCGGGTGCCCCATAAAGGAGATGTGGTGGAGAAAGTCATTGAAGGTGCTTATGAAGTGCTCGGGGTATTTGACCGGGTGGAGGAGAAGCGAGATGCCATGCAGTCTCTGTTGCTGCCCCCTCCGGCGCAGCAGGCGCTGGCGAAAGCAGCCCTGACGTACCGTTTTGGTGAAGAGCATCAGCCCGTCACCGAATCTCAGGTGCTGAGTGCCCGCCGCTGGCAGGATGAACAGAATGACCTGTGGAGTGTCTTCAACCGCCTGCAGGAAAATCTGAGTAAAGGAGGTCTGTCCGGTCATTCAGCACAGGGGAAACGTAGTCGGACGAGAGCAGTAAACGGTATCGACGGCGACATCAAGCTTAACCGCGCATTATGGGTAATGGCAGAAGAACTACAGCAGGTGATGAGCTGAAGTGGACTACATTTGGTCTTCTGCCTGGATGAGGTAACCTGCCAATAATCCATCTTTCTGTCCCCCCTAAGCCTGCCTCTCAACCGTAAGGCCCTGTTCAACGGGCCCTCAATGATTATCTTTCATAAGGAATATCCCATGAGTAACACCACCAGTCTGCACACGCCCGTCAGTACTGACAATACGGTTCCCATTACCGCTACTTTGCTGCCTGATGCACAGCGACTTCATTTCTGGCCGCAGCACTTTGGCGGTATCCCGCAGTGGATACTGCTGGAGCCCCGTATCTTCGGCTGGATGGACCGGCTTTGTGAAAATTACAGCGGCGGCATCTGGCGTTTTTACACACTCAGCAATGGTGGGGCTTTTATGGCCCCCGAGCCGGATGATGAGAACGATGAACAGTGGACACTGTTCAATACCATGAATGGCAACCGCGGCGCAATGAGCTCCATGGCGGCCGGTATCGCGGCCTGTCTGCTGGAATACAGCTATCATGCCTGCCGAACGGAATGTGATGCCATGACGGCCCACTATTACCGGTTGCGTGGCTACGCACTAAGCCACCCCGAATGCAGCGCCATCATGCACCTCATCGACTGAAGGGGATGACCATGAAACAGCAACTACCGCTGTTTGCCTGTGAATTACCCGCCTCTGTACAGCGAACCATCCAGGAAGCGCTGACTCTACTGGAGCGACAGTTACGTGAACCCGGTGCGGCATTTACCTCCAGCCATACCGTCCGCGACTGGCTACGGCTGCAGCTTGCCCCAATGGATCGCGAGGCATTCACAGTCCTGTGGCTGGACAATCAGCACCGGCTTATTGCCGATGACATGCTGTTCCTCGGAACCATCAACAGCATAAGTGTGCATCCACGCGAAGTGGTGAAGGCAGGTCTGAAACATAACGCTGCAGCGGCCGTACTCGCACACAATCATCCGTCTGGACATTCAGAACCCAGCGGTGCCGACAGAAGAATCACAGAACGTCTTAAGCAGGCATTGGATCTGGTAGATATCCGCCTGCTGGACCACCTGGTGGTTGGTGGAATGGATATCGTCTCATTTGCCGAGCGGGGATGGCTGTAATTTCAGAGGAAAGCAACAGCATGAAAATTATCAGCAAACGTCAGGCGATGGCGATATACCGACAACCACCTGGATCACGGCTGTTTCGCTTCTGTACAGGCAAATATAAATGGTCTGGCAGTATCTGCCATTATGCTGGTCGGGAGGTGCAGGATATCAGCGGTGTACTGGCCGTGTTTGCTGAACGTCGTCAGGACCGCAATGGTCCCTATGTCATTCTTCGAAGCGTCACTCTCAATTAATCCTTCACTTTAATCAGGAACAATAATGAACTATCACTCAGAATCCGGTGCCATACCGGAGAATCCCCCCTGCCAGCATTGGGGGCTAAAGAGTACGATCACACCCTGTTTTGGAGCTCGGCTGGTGCAAGAAGGCGACCGCCTGCATTTTCTTGCTGATCGGGCCGGATTTAACGGTGCTTTCTGCGACGATGACGCGCTATACCTGGATCAGGCCTTTCCGTTGATACTCAAGCAACTGGAGCTGATGCTTACCAGCGGAGAACTTTCCCCCCAGCATCAGCACTGCGTCACGCTATATCACAATGGGCTTACTTGCGAAGCCGACACCCTTGGCAGTTGCGGCTACGTATACATCGCTGTTTATCCCACTCAACGTTAATTACTTTCACGAGAGAAAAAATGAAATTTCTACCTACAACAAATATGCGGGCGGCGAAGCCATGCCTGTCGCCCGTGAATATCTGGCAAATGCTACTTAGTCGTCTGCTGGAACAGCATTATGGCCTGACACTAAACGATACACCTTTCTGTGATGAAACCGTCATACAGGAACATATCGATGCCGGTATCACTCGCGCTAATGCCATTAACTTTCTAGTGGAAAAGTACGAACTGGTTCGTATCGATCGCAGAGGGTTTAGCTGGCAAGAACAAACGCCATATCTCACGATTATTGATATCATGAGGGCCCGTCGCGATCTGGGTTTAATGAATCGTAATTAGTCTGATGCTAACGGTATCGCTGCTTTCGAGTATGCCTGCCATTTGCTATCATCTCGCTTCCTGCTGATTTATCGACAAAGGTAATTACTTGAATTCAAAGCCTCTGTGCTTTGGGGGTATCTTTGGGGGTATAAGTTAAGATATAACTTGAAAATTCTATATTTTTCAAGTTATTGGTTGTCTTGTTCTAATCCCTTCGCCCGCTCCATGACTCACTTCTTTTAACGTCTACTCAAATCTATACATTCATGTGTATAGTAATGCGTATAGTTCGTGCTCTACACTTTGGAACTATACACAATGCCCCTCATAGACCTTGAAATCAGGTAACCCCAGGAATACCCTGAGTGAAAACTCATTGACTTCTGAATGAACTACTAAAGACCAGCTTAATAATGATGGTGATTGGTAACGATTAACCATCACAACATTAAGAATCTCAGTTAATGAACGTGCTTGTTCCAGCAGGTGAATTTCAAATCTTGTATTCCAGTGTCAATATTGCCATGTATCGTTAACCACTACTCAGGAGTGTTAATACATGGCAAGCAATCTTATCCGCTTACGAAAGGTGATGGAAAAAAACAGCCTTTAGCGAGGTGTGGATCTATCGCCTCATTTCTTAAAAGCGTTTACCGCGTCCTACGAAATTAGGTCCACGAGCGGTTGCATCAGCATCATTGCGGAAAGTATTTCATTGACGGCTGTTACGATGTTGTGAGCAAAAAATGCGCATTAATTTTGGATAAGTTACGACAAGGGTAAGATTTGGTGGTTTTTAACCACAAGCAATAAAAGGATTTTTTATGAATATGCAATACACCGATGAGCTGACTCCGGAAAATTTTGCAGAACTTGCTCAGTCTCCCTTTGCTGAAAAAAAACTGACAACCATGAGTGAGGAGGTGCGTGCGCTTATCGACGAACAGGAGGATTATGCGCGAAACCACCCGGTGACGGCGATTTACCGGATTGCAGTGGCTGGTTGCCTGACTCGTCTCGGTGGTACGGCAAAGGAATTCAGTTCAGACCCGAACGAGGGTTATAAAATCCATCTCGAGAATGGTGAGTGGGCCAGTGTGCTGACTGTGGGCAGCATTATCACTTATGCAGATGGCAGCACTGCAAGGATCGTGAGTGGCGCGGGCTTTCTCTATGAATCAGAGGGAAAAGGCGTGGCGCTGGTTGGCAGTATGCTGGATAACGGAGATGAAGTAATCAGTACTCCACAGAGTGGTAGTATGCTGACTGTCAGGGAAGGCATACCGTTGCTGGATGATTTTTTGGTTGTTCCCGGAGTGTAATCTATGGGATACCGACCAGATATTCACGGGAGGGGAAAAGCCCTTTCCTGCGACAAAACGACTACAGGCGCAAGGCTGATTCCATCCATATCTCTCACTAATTACAATGTATACGGCTATGGTGTTATCAGAAATGGTGATAAAACCACTCCCTGTCCGACGTGTGGAAAACCCGGCACGGTTGTTGAAGGGGATCCTCGCTGGACGATTCACGGCACTGCTGTTGCGGTTGATCGGGGAATTGTGCGCTGTGACTGTCCTTATGGCTCTAACCGGATTATTGCTCCACTTGGGCAGTGGATGGGAGCCGCTCCATCACCTGAGCAGATTGCGGCGGAGAAACAGGCCGCATTTCTGGCACAACGTAAGACAGAGCAGGAGGCGGAAGAAAAGCGGCTGGCCGAAGAACGTGAGCGTAACCGGGTGTTTGCCAAATCCTGCCTGCGGGGCGAGGGTTGTAACGATGCCGGAGGCCAGCGGGAGCCGCACAACAACTTTGCAGAAATGAGCTTCTTCCGTGCAGCACCGCCAGCGGATGCGGCGACGGATACCGACGCGCCTCAGCATGCGCAGACGGCGAAGAAAAAGCCGCAGCGGCCGGAAGATATACCGAAGCCGAAGAAACGTAGCGCCCTGTGGAAGTGGCTGAACGGCAACCATGAGGAAATGGATTATCAGGCGGCAGTCGCCACGGCAACTGCCGCAACGCGGGCGCAGGCCGCGACCGCCGGGGCGAGTTCGCTGGAGCTGCTGGGTGGGCGTACCCTGACCTATGGCACATGGGCGGTACGGGGTGCGGCTGGTTTAGGGGAGGTTGCCGCCGCCGGGGCTGGCGCATCGGTAGCCGGGTTACTGATAGGGATGATGCCTGGCCGGTTAAATGACGGCGAGCAGGATTTTATTGACCGGATGCGGGCGGTGCAGATGCAGGAAGTCCCAACCCGTGTACGCTTTACGTGGGAGACTGACGCCAGCGGCAACCCGACACCGCACGGCTGGCATACGCAGCCGGGCAAGGATATGGTTCGGGTGCGCAAAATGGCGTGGGACAGCCGTTATCAGGCGTACACGTTCACCACCGAGGAAGAACCGCGCATCACCATCGTCTGGACACCGGATCATTCCGGCGTCAGTGTGCCATCAAATACCGGCAATCAGGCGCGACCGGTGCTGCCGAATCCGGTGATTGTGGACCCGTTGCCAGACAATACCAGTATAACAGCCACCACCAGCCCGGCACCGGAAGAGAAAAATTTCGCAGATTATATTCTTATCCTGCCGTTGCCAGACCTGCCGCCGATTTATATTTACCTGAGCAAACCACCTGTGGAGTTTCTGGAAGTCGAGCTGTACAGCGACTTTAAGCGCCGCTCACGACAGGAGAAATATGAGGTTGACCATATGCCTTCGGCTGCGGCTGCTCGTGCCTACTTGAGGAAAAAATATCCGAAGCTCGACACTAAACAGTTAGATCGAATGGCTGAAGATGTCGCTGCGATTGTTGTTCCCAAAGAAGTGCATCAAAAATTAAGTGAGACATACGGTGGTCGTAATAAACCAGCACAAATTGAGCAGGATTCTCTGAATCTGCGGGCAGCAGCGGATCGCAACCTGGATGCCGTTAAGCCTGCACTAAAAGAGCATGGGGCAACCGAATTTCAGATAGAGGCGGCAAGGGTGAAAATGCATGAGTTGAACAATGAAATGGGGCTGTATAAATGACGGTGAATATTAACGCTTTAATTGACGGGATAGGAAAGACTTATCAAGAATTGTTTGATGAAGGGCTAATTCCTTATAAAACGAAACCAACTGGTTATGCTGGAGACCCAGATTTAACATTGGATATGGCAAGGGAAGGGGTTCATCTCACATTCAAAAGAGAGGGGCGTCTGTTATGGTCGGTTATCCTCAGTATTCAACATGATAATGTTAATGGATGGAGCTTCCCTAATGAATTACCACCTCCTCTTAAAAATACTATGTCGCGAAGTTGGATTCACGAAACGCTAGGGAAGCCGGAGCGAAGTTCTCCCCCTGAGGTCATCATGAAAAGAGCTTTTGGCTGGACAGACATTTTCATGGTTAGTGGGCGATCTGTTCCTATGAGTATGCAGGTTAATTATGATATGGCGGATATGGTTTCTTCTGTCGTGTATATTCCTACTTCAGAACTTCGCTGGTAAGCCAGCTTAGTATCAAAAACTACCACCAGCCCGAAAGCTTTGTTTGGGTTGGTGGTGTGCCCGAGAGTTTCCTGCAGCGGTTTGCTTCACTGAGCCAGGTATATTTTTTGCAAAAATGAGTTCAAGCGGCTGCTACGTGTGTTCTATACAAAAGGACTGGTTCCCCGACAGTGCTCAGGATTTTCGCCTTGGGCTTGGGGTGGCGGCGGGTATGACGGCGCGGGATGATTTTGCCAACTACGTTCCGTTACCTTTTGTTTTTCCGCTGTTTTCTGCCGGGTATAAGCGTGCGGCCCTTCAATTTACCTGTATCCCGGTACGTATAACAATGGTAACGCCCTGTTTGCGTGGATGCGCTTCTACTTGTTGAGACAGCGAGGCATTATCACCTTTTCTCATGCGGTTTCCGGAATACGTCATCCAGGAAAACGAACGGATGCTCCCCTGCTTTTTCTGTGTTAATTCGGTATATTCATATTCAGAATCGTTAAACGCACCTCTAACCGCTGGTACCTGAATATGGATATTGACCATTTTAAGACGTTCAACCAGGTTGTTATCAGCGGCAGTTTTACTAAGGCCGCACAGGCACTCTTTTTATCTCAGCCCGCCATCAGCATGCAGATCCAGGCGCTGGAAAGCTATCTGAAGGTGTCATTATTCGATCGTTCCCGTCGGCAAATTAGTTTGACCAAAGAAGGCGAAGTCCTGTTTGAATACACACAGCGTATTTTTCATCTTTTTGATGAAGTACAGAGCGTGTTTCAGGACATCAGTAAACTACAGGTAGGCCGTCTGACCATCGGGGCGACGGGCGTGATGGGCACTTACTATCTCACACGCTTTATTCAGCGTTTCCACGAACGCTTTCCGGGAATTGAACTGGAAATTCTGACCGGTAACTCGCACCACATTGCGGAACTGGTCGCCAGCGGCGAGGTTGAGATCGGTTTTGCCGGACGTTCCGTAATTCGCTCTCCGTTACAACAGGTATTTCTGCATCGGGAAAACTACAAAGTAGTGGTGGGCAAGCACTCCCCCCTGGCGGCATGTGCCGGGCGGGATATGAGTCCGGATGAATTGCTACAATCACCTTTCATTATGCGTGAGAAAGGAACGCGGATAAGAGCCAAAATAAATTCGTGGTTTAAACGTCACTCAGCGAACACCGCTCCGCAAAACCGAGTGACGCTCTCTAATCTGGAGGCGACTAAACGGCTTATCGGCAGCGGTTATGGCGTAACCGTGATTCCTCATCTGGCGATATCCGATGAGCTGAACAGCGGTGAGCTGGTCGAACTTCATGTCAAAGGTTTTAATCTCGCGGTAGATTACTACCTTGTTTACCAGGGGGAGCACTCACTGTCCCGCGCCGCCCTCGGCTTTATTTCACTGCTTTATGATGACACTCCAGATAATGAGTGGGGGAGTTTTCCTGAGCTGCTGGAAAATATATTCCATAATCATCGCTAAGTGGCATTGTTCATTATCCTTGATAAAACAAGGACTCATACGCTTATGTCTGAAAAAAACCAGCCTATAAGCCGAACACATTGCTTACGCCTCTATCAAATTTAACTCTCTAAAATTAATGAGAAAATAATAAATGTGATCGGCATCAATCTATAAACTGAGCTTATAGGTCTGATACTGATTTACAATTTTTAATCCTGTCAGAAGCCTGCCTAATATGGAGTCAATTAAGAGAGATAGTGAATAACTATCGACAGATGTTCCGACAATGAGAGGCTTAAGATGGCTAAAGAAATTGAAAGGAAATTCCTGGTGTGCTCAGAGCAGTGGCGCGCACTTGCAGAGGGAACCGTTTATCGTCAGGGATATCTCAGCAGTATAAAAGAGAGAACCGTTCGTATCCGGACGATAAACGATAAGGCGTTCCTGACCATCAAGGGAGTTACCGTTTCTGCAACGCGAACTGAATATGAATACGAAATTCCGTATGCCGATTGCTGTGCCATGCTGGATGAGCTGGCAGAGCGCCCCATTATCGAAAAGAAACGCTACAAAATCCCGGTGGGTGATGTGGTGTGGGAAATCGACGAATTCATGGGGGTTAACGCCGGACTGATCGTCGCAGAAGTGGAATTGAAAAGTGAAGAGCAGCAGTTCGATAAACCCGAGTGGATTGGTGAAGAGGTGAGCGGCGATCCGCGCTACTTCAACTCCAATCTGGTCGCCCATCCTTTTACCGAATGGGATAAATAGCGGCATTCACCATTCTTAATGGAACAGGAGAATCACAATGGCTACGCATATGGATAAGAATACCGCCACGTCGTCGAGCGACGCTGAAAAAATCATTCCCCGCGCGGAGTTCCGCGTATTCGGCCACGGCATTATCGAACGGGTAAAAGAAAAAATGTGGGATGCCAAAGCCACATTATTTAAGGCTCGTAAGATGCCGGAAGAGACCTACTTTCTGTCGCTACATACCGATACGGTTAACGTTAAAGTCCGCGACGGTCTGCTGGATATCAAAACGAAAACCGGTGAAACCCCGGAAGGCTATGAGATCTTCCAGCCGCGCGGCAAGTTTCAATTCCCGGTGCAGCGTGAGGAGTTAGCCACCATTTTGCAGCATCTCCAGGTCAACATGGCGCTGGATAAAGAGTGCTATACCCTGGAAGAATTTACCAATATGGCGCGGGCCAGTAGCGATTTAGTACCGGTTAAAGTAGAGAAAATGCGCTACGGTTTTTCCGTTAACGGCATCATCAGCGAATACGCGCAGGTATGGTTTAACGGTGCGATGGTCGAAACCGCCTGTTGCGAAAGTGAAGATTATGCCGGAATTAAGGCAGCGGTTGCGGCGCTGGGGCTCGACGAACTGCCTAACACGAATTATCTGAAAGCCGCCAGACAGGTTGTTGGCATGTGAAATTCACGCCTCCAGGGGTAGCTTGCTGCCCATGGAGGCGCATAAGGAGACATGGCCATGTCAGACAAAGGCGCTAAGAAAGTTTTCGATCCGCTGGATATGAGCAATTACTCTCTGGAGAAATTCAAGGAGATTAAAGCCGGTATCTGGATGGAGCGGATCAAATTCATCGGTATGCCGCTGGCTATCCTGCTGTTCCTGTTCTTTCATTTGCAGTGGGTCGGGCCTATCGAAATGTTCGATACCCAAACCAAAGTTCCTCCGGCCAACTGTTACAGCGCAACGGGAATTTTTCTTGCCTCGCTGGTGCTGTGGTTGACGGAGGCGATTCCGAACTATCTCACCTCGCTTATCGTGGTCGTCACGGTGATCCTGACCGGCACAATGAAGATGCGTCCAGCGTTTGCCATGCTGGGTGAGCCAGTAATGATCCTGAACATTGCCAGCTTCATCATGGCCAGCGCCCTGGTGGTGACAGGGTTGGCGAAGCGTATGTCGCTCTGGCTGTTGGTACGCATGGGGAATAATATCTCGCTGCTGTTCTGGTGCTTTATATTACTCAACCTGATTCTCGGGGCGTTCATCAGTGCGACCTCAGCGAAAACGGCGCTGTTGTTACCGCTGTTTATGGTTATCGCCGCCATCTACGGTGCGACCGGCGGGGAAAAACGCAATAACGTCGGGCGCAACATGGTGCTGCTGAATCTGCTGGCGAATAACGTGTCGGCCAGCGCCTTTATCACCGGTTCCGCAGCTAACCTGCTGGCGGTCGCGATGATGGAGCAGGCGGGATTCAAAGTCTATTACGGCGACTGGTTCATTGCCCTGTGTCCACTGGCGCTGATTCAGTGTGCCATTGCCTGGTACACCGGAACACGCTGGATTTTCCCCATTAAGAAAGAAGATGCTAAGCCGAAAATTGAAGGCGGCATGGATCGCCTGAAAGGGGAACTGGCGCAGCTCGGCAAGATTAGCGCGGGTGAAGTTCGCGCGGCGCTGACCTTTATTATCGTCCTGTTGCTGTGGGCGACCGACCGGGTGCACGGTATGCGTGCCGAGGTTATCGCCGTGGCCGGTGCCTGCGTTGTGCTGATGCCTTCGGTGTGCAAACTTCCGGCGCTGGGCGTGATGAAGTGGAACGATGCGGACATTCCCTGGCATATGCTGATGTTCAGCTTTGGTGCTTACGTCCTTGGCGGAATGGTCGATCAGACGGATATCGTCGGCCTCTATATTCACAGCCTGTTTGATAAATGGCAGATCGACCCTTCAGGTGGCGGCAAACTGTTGGTCTTTGCCGTACTGAGCGGCGTGTTCGCCATCACCACGCTGGTGAGCGAAAGTAAAACGGCACGTACCATCATTATGTTCCCGATCATTATCAGTATCGCTAAAAAGTTCGGCTGGGACGTGGTGGGATTCTGTCTGCCGATGGCATTCCTGATTAACCAGGTTTACGTGCTCTACTTTAACTCTAAACCCGCAAACATCAGTTACCTGCTCGATCACTACTCGACCGGTGAGTCTTTCAAATATGGTATTATCCAGATGGCTATTATTTGGGTGTTACTGATTTTATGGACTCAATATGTCATGCCGCTGATGGGGTTCAATAGCGCCCTCTGGTAGCATTGATGTGAAGGCGGTAATTCACATTACCGCCTGATTTGCAGGAGGCAAAGATGCCAGGCGATACGATAAAAGCATCAGGAAAACGCTGTATCGAAATTAAGCAGCGGATTTTTTTCCCGCAGAAAGTCGGCACCAAACCTCTACGAAGCGAAAACTACCATATTGAAACCTGGCTATTCTTTCCTTCCAGTTTGCAGATCAATCGTTGGACATTTCCGCCGCAGGCCTTTCAGCAAAACCTGAAGAACTATATTCGTCTGCGTCCTCCCACCCTGTCGCTGCGTAAATTGTCCGTCAGCGTGCCGAAGACGCTGGGGACAATTGAACGGTTAATTACCGAACAGAGCAAAGATACCTCTGCGCAGGGTTTTGAATACCGACTCAAAATGTTTTGCCTGACCTTCAAACGGGCGCTTCACGTAGAGGTACGTTATATCGGCAAGCTGAGCGAAGACAAACAGGAGCAGGCGCTGCTGAGCTTCGCCGCCACCGCAGAGGATATTCTCAATAACTATCGCCGGATGCGGATAAAGATGTCAAAGGTGGCTGAGGTCAATGCGTTACGCATCATTGACTATGGTGACGAATTCCTCTCTCTGATGCTGACGCACTATGGGCGTAAATTGCTCAATGATCTTTCGCCTTCACCGGGATACGATACTCTGCGTATTTTCTGGCGCGAGCAGATGCTGTATCGCAAAGCCAATCATCCGGGGACTTTCCCGTCACCTAATTCGGATAACGAACTGGTGATTTATCACGTTAATACCCTGAAAAAATATATCAGCAGTCCAATGTATCTGGATATCCGGCGTAAAAAAGGCGAGACCTTTCTGGCGCATACCATTGCCGGAATCGCCGCGGCAATTGCGATGATTTTCGCGACGGCGGTGGCGTTTATTTGGCAGGGGAAATACGGAGCGCTGAGCTTTCAACTATTTCTCGCAATGGTGATTGGCTATATCTTTAAAGACAGAATGAAAGAGGGATTTCGGGCGCGATTGTTTTCGACATTTCGCCGTTGGCTACCTGACCGACAGCAGATAATTTATAAGAACCTGCGCTCTCCGGTCGGTAAGTGCAACGAATCTTTCGTCTTTGTGGGGGAGCGTCAGCTACCCGATGACGTCAGGACGATGCGCCGTAAGGTGCACATTCTGGATATTCAAAACTATTATCTGAGCGAAGACATTTTGCACTACTCCAAACACGTTCATCTGCGCGGCGGCGACCAGATGTTTTCCGCCGTGAATCGTTCTGTGATGGATATTACGCGCCTGGATATCACCCCTTTTTTGAAATACACCGATGAGTTGCTGAATGAATTACCGACTCTGGATGATGAGCAGGTGCTGTACGGGGAAAAGGTCTATCACATCAACCTTATTCGTCGGGTGACGGATGGCAAAGAGAGTTTTCTGGAGCGGGCACGCATCATTATTAACAGCGCGGGTATCAAGCGCATTGAGCCAGTTTTTACTGCCGGGGAATCAGAAAGCGAAGAGGGCTGACGACAGAGATAAAATGCCTGATGGCGCAGCGCTTATCAGGCCTGCGGGTTCCACATCTGTAGGCCTGATAAGGTGTTTACGCCGACATCCGGCAATAAAAGCTGAGCAACCGCTCAGCCTGTTTTACGCACAGGACGATAGTGGGTGGATTCGTCAAGAAAACGCCGGATGTGGATTTCTTTTTCCAGCCGCTGTTGAAGCTGACGTTTGAGCGCCTCAGGAGAGTGCAGATCGACCAGCCGCTCGTTGATTCTGCTCACGGCTTCGCTGCGCAGCTGTATATGTTCCTGGATATTCTTCTGTGCCCGTGCTGTCCGGGTATCGCCGAAGAGCATAAAGGTCATTAATTCACGCTGCTGCTCAGAGTTAAGGGCGTTCAGATATTTGGTGCACAATGTTTGGTAGGTGATGATGCGACGATCGAGCTCGTCAACCCAGGCGATCAGCTCGTCACGCTGCGCGGGTGAAAGCTCAGCCATTTCCTGCTGACCGAAAAGTGTTGTTCTCAGCGCCTGAAGCCCGGCGAGATACTGCTGCTCCAGAGGAATCACACGCTGAGCAAAGCATTCATCCAGGGAGGTTTTCGTTTCCTGCGCGATATTCTGATAAACAGGTTGACTCATTTTTTCCTCCCGCACGCGTGGTGCTATCAGATAAGACCAGAATTGCAGCCAGGATGAGTGCGATTCTGCGTCTTAACTTAAGCTAACATAATAAATTATAAACAAAAAATCTATTCTGCTTATCTGAATGATAACCTGCTCTGATAGTTCACCTTAGTTTCTTTGCGTCAAAAATAGATTGACCGCCAGGCCTTGCAGGCTGCTACACACACCGTTATCCACGTCCGACGATAAAGCATTTTGCTTGTTCATAATCGATTCTGTCGATCGTGCCGATCGGTTTTATTCATTATTCCTGTCCGCTATTGGCGTTTACCCCGATGTTTCTCTGGCTGAAGCCAGAAGCCAGCGTCAGGAGGCTAAAAGGACATTCGCGGCTGGCAACGATCCTTCTCCTGCACGAAAAAGAGTGTGTTTTCGAACCTGCATGTTGGAGAACCCGGCAGTGGGGCACTCTACTCGCGGGACAGCAACAGACGACATAGTTGCAATCGATATGTCGCCCGTTAACATTCAAGGATGTTGACATTAAGCGGTGGGATTACGGGGTAAAAGAAGGGGCGCGCCAGCCCAGTTCCAGCGAGATTTTTTTAGCGCACTCTTTGACGTGAGGGACGAGTTCTTGCATGCGTGCGTCCGGCATATAGATGACCGTGCTGGCGACGGAGATGGCCGCGACCACATGGTTTCCGGCATCGTAAACCGGAGCCGCCACGCAGCGAATCGTCGGCTCATTTTCTTCAAGATCGAACGCGAAGCCTGCGTCGGCGTAGCCGCGCATCCGGGCGAGGAAGTCCGGGAGATGACATAATTCGCCATGCGCTAAAAAGAGCTGACGCCATTCGGATTCATCCGCGTCGAGTAACAGCGCTTTGCCAATGCCGGTCAGCACCAGCGGCATGCGGTGTCCAATACGCGAGCGCATCTCCAGTCCCTGCTGGCCTGGAATTTTATCGATATACAGGACTTCCGCGCCTTCCCGTTGCCCCAGATGAACCGTGTCGCGGGTAAAATCCGCCAGCTGTTGCAGGAAGGGGCGCGCCAGAGGATAAAGCGGCGTATTTTCCAGTGAACGGGTGCCCAGCTCAATTAAGCGTGGGCCGAGCGCATAGCCATCGTGGTGAGTGAAGCGAAGAAAACGCTGTTGTACCAGCGCGCTGAGCAGCCGATGGGTCGTGCTTTTACTGGTTCCGGTAAACTCGCCGACGCTGCGTAAATCCCGACATCCTGACGCGACGGCATCAATAACAGCAAGACCGCGCAGTAGGGTTTGTACTCCCGTAATTTCGGTAGGTTGAGCATCCATAATTCACCCTGATACAGTGGTCATATTCATGTTTAAGATCAGTACGATAACAATAACCGATTCTGTGCGATAAAAATGTAACCGCGCCGTGATTTCGCCACCGCGGGCAGAAATTCCGTGTAACAGTGACGGATTTTCTGCCCGTTTCTGCTCACTCAGGAGAGCAACTGATTTTTACGTGCGCGTCTTGCGGCTATGGCTTTGCGTACCATTGGGCCAAACAGAGTCAGCATCGCCAATAGCAGGAGCGTGGCGGTGATGGGACGGGTATAAATGAAATCAAAACTCCCGTTGGACAGCGACATCGCGCGACGGAAGTTACTTTCCGCCATCGGCCCCATGATGAGTGCCAGCACGACAGGAGATGCCGGGAAACCGCCTTTTTGCATGAAATAGCCGATCACGCCCGCGACCAGCATAATGCCGACGTCAAACATGCTGTTGTTCAGGGCATAGGTGCCGACGATACACAGCGCGAGGATCAGCGGAGTCAGGACGCTCTTGGGAATGTTGATCATTTTGGCGATGAAACGAACGGAAACCAGGCCAAGAATAAGCAGCATCAGATAGCAAAACAGCATTCCGACAAACAGCATATAGACCGTGTCGCTGTGTTCGGTAAATAGACGAGGCCCAGGCTGCATTCCCTGTAGCGTCAGCGCACCCAGCATCACCGCCGTCGTGGCGTCACCAGGAATCCCCAGCGTCAGCATAGGCAACAGCGCGCCGCCCGTGCAGCCATTGGCGCCTGCTTCACAGGCCGAAACCGCTTTGAGCTCACCCTTGCCAAACTGATCTTCCGGCCTGGCAAAGCGCTTCGCTTCATTGTAAGAAACGAAAGCGGCAATATCCGCCCCCGCGCCGGGAATCATGCCAATAAACACGCCCAGACCGGAGGAGCGCAGTAGTGTGACAATCAGACGTTTAAACGTAGACCACGGCGGAATGATTCGACCAATAGCGTACTGCACCGTCTTGCTCACTACCTCGTCTTTTTCCAGCGACTTAAGCACTTCTGCAGTGGCGAACAGGCCAATCATCACCGGGATAAAAGGCACGTTCATCAGCTCGACAAAACCGCCGGTGAAACGCGGAAATCCGCCCATCGGATCGAGGCCAATGGTCGCGACCAGCAAACCCCCAACGCCGGCGATCAGCCCCTTAATCAGCGATTCACCGGAAATACTGGCAATAATACTTAAGCCGAAAACGGCCAGCGCAAACGTCTCAGCGGCGCTGAATTTTAGCGCCACCTCGGCCAGAATCGGCGAGAGGAACATCAGCACGATTATGCTGAGGGAGCCGCCGAAAAAAGAGGAGAACGTCGCCGTGCCCAGCGCCACACCGGCCTGACCTTTTTTCGTCAGTTCATAGCCGTCAATCGCCGTTGCCGCGGCGGCTGGCGTGCCGGGGATCCGGAGCAGAATGGCAATAATCGAACCACCATAAACGCCACCAAAAAAGACGCCGGAGATAATCAGTAAGCCAGAAATCGGATCCATGCCGTAGGTAAAAGGCAGCATTACGGCAACGCTCATGGTGACAGTCAGGCCCGGTAACGCGCCCACCAGGATGCCAAGCCAGACGCCAATCATTGAAAATAAAATGGCTTCCGGGTGGGCCAGCAAGCTATTTACGCCGCCGAGAATAAGATCAAATTGGGACATAATTACTCCAGAGTCAGCGATTCCAGGAGGCTGCTTTCCGGCAGCGGAACGTTCAGCGCCAGCGAAAAGAGGATATACAGCGTAATGGAGAGCACGATGGCCAGCAGTCCATTAACCCACCAGCGTTGGATACCGGAGATTTTCATAATCAGCATCATAAAAAGTACCGTTGCGACCAGGTAGCCAAAAAGCTCCATGGCGTAGAGGTATGCCACGCAGGTGACGACGGTACAAAACGGCCCCGTCCAGCGTCCAAACCCCTGAGTGGGGCGAGTGGGTAGAACCATCAGCTGGCGTAGCGTGGTACCAGAGAACTGACCAGCAATTAAGATCAACGAGAGAATAATCAGCAACCAGCTATAAACCGAAGGAAATGCGCCCGCCCCGATATCCGTAGAAATGGACGTTGCGGGAAAGCTTTTGGCAATCGTCAGCACCACTACGGCGATCAGACAGAGCAGCAGAGCGACCAAAATGTAGCATTGTCGTTCTGCCGTAGACGCTGGTGGCGGCGTTGTCGGAGTTAACGGATTTTCAACCATAAACGACTCCCATAAGGACTATCCGGCCAGAGGGGGCTGGCCGGACGTCACCGTTATTTTTGACCGAGGCCCAGTTTTTCGATGGTGACGGAGAAATCGCGCTGCTGCTCTTCAAGCAATGCCTGGAATTCAGCACGATCGAGCCAGACATAGTTGAGGCGCATTTTGGCTAACGCTTCCTTGAAAGAGGGTTCATCGGCAGTGGCGGCGATAGCGGTGGTCAGAAAATCGATCACGTTTTGCGGGGTTTTGCTGGAGATAACCAGCCCACGCCATGCGCCGATCGACAGATCGATGTTTTTTTCCTGAAGCGTGGGGACGTCAGGCATGTTGGCGTCACGTTGAGTGCTCATTACGGCCAGTGTTTTCAGCTTGCCATCCTCAACCTGGTTGAGGACTTCCGCAGTGCTCACCGTGACGGCTTCAATGTGCCCGCCTAAAAGCGCGGTGACGGCTGGCGTCGCGCCATCGAAAGGAACGTGGTTGAAGGTCACGCCGGTTTTATCTTCCAGCGACGCGGCTGCCAGGTGCCAGATTGCGCCCGTTCCTGAGTTGCCTACCCTGACCTGGCCCGGATTCTCTTTCGCCCAGGCGAGGAACTCTTCCAGCGTATTCCATGGTGCGTCGATTTTAACGGTCACGGCGCTGGGTTCCATATTGAACAGGCCCAGTGGAGTAAAGTCCTCCGTTTTAAACTTCACCATTCCCAGAGAGGGCAGGATAGTCAGTTCGGCGGTGCCCATCGCCAGCTTGTAGCCGTTAGGGCGCGACGCAGCAAGCTCGCTAAAACCAATTGCGCCGCCTCCGCCAGGCTTATTAATGACGCCAACGCCGACCGGAAAGTGCGGCTTAGAGGCTTCAGCAAATGCGCGCGCCACCAGATCGGTGCCGCCGCCAGCGGCGAAGGGGACGATCAGCTCTATCTGGCGCGTAGGATAATCCGCCGCCTGAGTCGGGCTTGCCAGCAGTAATGAACTGGCGGCTAACAGCGAGGTTAATAATCCAGAGGTAAATTTTTGAATTTTCATAGTCAACTCCGTTTGGTTCTTTTTATGTATTAAGGGGCGAGGACGTTCTCCAGGCGGTCACGAAGTCAGCGGCGCGACTGGCCACTTGCTCTGCTGTCATACCTGGTTGGTAAAGCGCGCCGCCAAGGCCGAATCCACTGGCTCCGGCAGCGCGATAGTCGGATATTGCCTGCGGCGTGATTCCACCAACGGGCAGCAGCGGGATCGCCGCGGGGATCACGGCGCGCCACGCTTTCACCACGACGGGAGGGATCGCCTCAGCGGGAAACTGTTTCACCGCATCCGCTCCCTTCGCCAGCGCGCTGAAAGCCTCGCCTGGCGTCGCCGCCCCGGGGAGGCTTATCAATCCCGCGCGCTTTGTCTCTTCAATTAATACCGGATCGGTATGGGGAGAGATAATCAGCTGGCCGCCGCTTTGCGCCACGTCATGCAGCTGAGTCACGGTCATCACCGTTCCAGCGCCCACCCAACAGTCCGAAGGTAAAATACGACGCAGACGTGAAATACTCAGCAAGGGTTCAGGCGAATTAAGCGGGACTTCGATGATGCGGAATCCCTGTTCATACAGGGCGGCTCCGACGGCTTCAACCTGTTCGGGCGGTATACCGCGCAGAATGGCAATCAGACCGGTTTGACGTAGCGTGGTGATAAAATCCATAGTCAGTTCCTGGTGTTGGTCGAGAAAAAGGTCAACGGGAAATCAGGCCACAAGACTGGCGTAACGCGCTACCTGCCACATTCCCTGTTCCGCCGCTCCGGGGGCGATATACACCGGATTGCGGCATTCAAAAATCGCCATGGCGCGCTGGTAGCGCTGACACAACGGCTGCGAACCAATTAAGGTGATGTCGGTATCGGCGGAGATCCCATCCAGCGCGATGGCAAGCTCATTGCCCAGCAGGAGACCCGAGAGATAGTCCGGCTGTTGTTGCGGCGATAGCTGCTGACAAAGGAGCCGGGTGCGCACCGAAAAGAGAGAGCCGAGCAAATTGCCTGACTGCTGGCGGGCGACGCGGATGCCTTCAGCAAAAGCCTGCCAGTCAGGAGCTTCAGGGGGCTGCATCGTCAGCCCCAGTATCGAATGGTGGCGCAGCACATCGTAAAGTTCCCCCGACATAAACGTACGCAGGCGGTCAATTTTCCCCTGCGTGACGCTCACCCATTTTGAATGCGTACCGGGCAGGGCAATCAGCGATTCTCTGCCGCTGGCCTGAACATCACGCAGGCGTTCATCACCCGCGATTGCGCCGAACACCTGGGTTTCTTCTCCACGCATCACTTCCGGCAAAAGGTTCGTTTGCTGAACGCCAGGAATGATATAGAAGCAGCGCTGGTCATCGACATCGACGCGGGTTAACTGCTCCGCCAACTGACGAGCATCGCAGGGCGCAGGCAAATAGGGCGCGGGCTGCCAGCCCTGGGCGCTGCCAATCATGCCGCTGGCAATAACCGGACAGGCGGGATCGGCTGCCAGCCAGTCTGCGCAGGCCAGGTCGAAGGCTAGACGAAAGCTCATCAGCCGATTGGGCGCGTCGGGTAATTTCATGATGCCGTGGGGAAGTTCCCGCCGTGCAGTCACGGTGCCGTTTGCGGCTAAGCGGTAGGCGCGTAGCGCGCTGGTTCCCCAATCCAGGGCGATCAATGCAGTCATATCAGGATCCTTTTGCATGCGTAGAGACGAAGGGATAAATCAGAGAGGTTCGATGCGCCACCCAGCCCAGCTCTGCGGAAATGTCCTCAGCGTAACGTTTTACGATGCCGCTGAGCTCCTGCATGCGTTCATCCGGCATGTAGGGGGCGATGCTGGCGACGGAAATAGCGGCGACAACATGATTTCCGGCATCCCGAATCGGTGCCGCCACGCAGCGGATGGCGAGTTCGTTCTCTTCCAGATCCAGGGTGTAACCGCGCTCAGCGTAATGGTGCATGCTGCGAATAAAGGAACCGGCGTCCGCGCCGGGATTATGCAGTCGATAAAAGTGCTGCCATTCCGCCATCGTCGCGCCGAGCATCAGCGCTTTGCCAATGCCAGTCGAAAACAGCGGCATACGGTGCCCAACGCGCGAGCGCATCTCCAGCCCGCGGGTGCCGGGTATTTTATCGATATACAACACGTCGCCTTGCTCGCGAATGCCGAGATGGACGGTGTCCTGAGTGAGCTGAGCCAGCGCTTCGAGCAGCGGGCGGGCAGCGATGCGTAGCGGGTAACCGGCAAGCGATGCGCCGCCCAGCTCAATCAGTCTTGGCCCGAGAAAATAGCCCCGGCTGGAAATTTGTCGCAAATATCGTTGAGCGACCAGGGCGCTGATCAGACGATGCGTTGTACTGCGCGGTGCGGAAATGTGCTGACTGATTGCGCGTAAATCATGATGTCCTGCGGCAACCGCTTCAATGGCAGCCAGTCCGCGCAGTAACGTTTGTACGCCGTTCACAGTCGAAGGAGAGGAGGTCATGATAATTTCCGCCAGGTCGCTTATTTGATGGCGGTATATTTCCATAGTCAATTAACTGGAAATATGAATTCGCTCACACAATACCACATTATAAACCCGTGTTTCATATATAGGGATTATTAGGGTGAATAAAGCGATAGTAATCACAATTGAGGTTCGGGGTGAAATATATATTTTGGACTGTCGGTGATGCGTATCGAATAGCTTCTCGTTCAGGCGAATGGCTGATTATTAATGGGCATCGCGCGCCGCATTAACTTCATCGTGAATTCACACCATAAGGGAAAAATTATGTCAGGATTTAATTTCGTTAATCCGGTTAATTTCTATTTTGGCCAGGGGAAACTGGCACAGGCGGGAACAATTACCGCGCAATACGGCAAAAAGGCGCTGATTATTGCTTCAGATAGTGCGAAGCCCACGGGG
The DNA here is from genome assembly GCF_002918555.1 of Citrobacter amalonaticus. Lineage (GTDB taxonomy): Bacteria > Pseudomonadota > Gammaproteobacteria > Enterobacterales > Enterobacteriaceae > Citrobacter_C > Citrobacter_C amalonaticus_A. Next base: position 388,287 of record NZ_PQMB01000003.1, on the reverse strand, counting down.
CAGCTGGCGGCGTTGGTTGATGTATTGACGCAGGCGGGCGTGACGTCCGTCTGTTTTGACCGTTTCATGCAGAACCCGCTTTCAACCCTTGTCGATGAAGGGGCTGCGTTCGCCCGTGAACAGCAATGCGATGTGATTGTCGGCATCGGCGGGGGAAGCGCGATGGATATGGCAAAAGGCATTGCCTTTATGGCCTGTAATAGCGGAGGAATTTGGGACTATGTATTTGGACAAACTCCGGCTGATTCGGCGCTACCGGTAGTGTTAATTCCGACTACCGCAGGCACGGGCAGCGAAGCGAATAAAACGGCGGTATTTACGAATCCACAGACCAATGACAAAAAAGGGCTGGTGAACCCGCTGATTTATCCGAAGGCGGCAATTATTGATCCTTTGTTAATGCTGACGTTACCCCGGCGCGTTATTGCCGGTCCGGGGGCAGATGTTCTGTTTCATGCACTGGAGTCATTTATTTCGAAAAATGCCCATCCGATGAGTGAAATGCTTTCATTACAGGCGCTTGAGCTGATTGGCAAATATTTACCGCAGGTTTATGACGATGCCACCAATATTGAGGCGTGGGAAAAAGTCACTTTTGCCAGTTCGCTGGCGGGTATGGCGATTGATTGTGCCGGGACGACATTGCCCCATGCGTTGCAGCACCCGATGGGCGGGTTGCTTGATGTCGTACATGCCGAAGGCATTGCCGCCATTTACATGGCCTTTATGGAATTCACCTGGCAAAGCGCGCCGCAAAAATTCGCCGCTATCGCCAAAGCGCTTGGCGTGAATACCCTCAATATGACCGAAGAAGAAGCGGCGAGAAGCAGTATTGATGCGGTGCGTGCGCTGCTGGGCTACGTCAATATGCTGCCGTCGCTCAGCTCTCTGGGCGTTAAAGAGGAACATTTCGACTGGTTTATTGGCAATGCCACCACCACGATGCGCGTCGTGCTTGCGAATAATCCCCGCGTGCCTGATGCCGATGAGATTCGCGCCATTTATCAGCAAAGCCTCTAAACCCACGCCACCGCCTCAGGAGCAAGCTTATGATTATTATCATCGACAGCGGTTCAACCCAGACCCGGCTCTATTTGTTACGCGATGAGGAGATCGTTGCTGAACATCTCCTCGCTATTGGCGTTAACTCCGGGAAGGCCCGTTCTCAGGGGGATTTCAGAGACGCCATTGCCGCAGGGATAAGTGAACTGCTGCGCGCTAACCAATTGACGCCCGGTGATGTGCGTTTTGCGATTGCCTCGGGAATGATCACCTCTAACCTCGGGCTGCTGGAGATACCGCATATCACCGCTCCGGTGAGCCTTGAGCAGCTTGTCTCCCGGGTGGTGAAGGTTAAAGATCCCGCAATACTGCCTCTGGATTTGGAGATCCGTTTTGTCCCTGGTATCAAAAATGCGCAGGCGGATCGTAGCTGGTCCAGCCTGCGGGATATCGACCTGATGCGCGGGGAAGAGACTCAGGCCGTGGGGCTGATGACGTCGATTTACAGGAACCTGCCGCTGACGATGATCGAACTGGGTTCAACAACCAAGCTTATCCACATTGACGCGCAGGGAAGAATCGCCGGCAGTATTACCAGTCTGAGCGGGCAAGTTTATGCGGCGGTGAAAAAAGAGACGTTTATTGGCGCCAGTATGCTGGAAGAAGAGGATGACGATTTTTTCTCGGCGGACATCCTGCAATATGCCTGTGATAGCGTGCATCATGCGGGCCTTCTGCGCACGCTGCTGTTTACGCGTTTTATCGAGTTCTCGTTGCCGTGCACCGCAGTCGAAAGAACGTTTTTTTGTCAGGCGGCGCTGGCGGCGGATGACATGAAACTTTTTGATGAGGCCGAGCGTTTAGGCTTTTCTCTGCAAGGCGACATTGTGCTGACAGGCAAGCGGCAGCGCTGCGAAATGTATCGTTCTTTGTGGCGCAGCCGATATGGACTTGAGAACCCGGTCCATTTTATCTGTGATAAAGACGAGATCGCCCAGCTGGCGATCAAAGGGGCAGGGCATATTGCCCGTCAGATGACGTAACGCACCAGATAACAAAGCCTCGCAGGCTACGCGGGGCTTTGTGGTTTTTCAATGTTTCGCATACAGCACATAAGGACCGGATGCGTAAGAGGTAACAATGATTTTATTGGGCAATTTCCCCAGGCCGCAGGCCATTCAGGCGCTTTGCGAAGTGTGTCGCGGCCGTCTGGAGGATGGTCAGTGCATCAGCCTGCTCAGCCAGTTGACGTTTAAGGCGGGCGTCTGCTTTGTGCCAAAGTGAGCGTTTAGCTGTCGTATAGCCCCTCCCGCTCAACGGCAGTACGTCGTTTCCCCTGACGTATTCGCCGGACTGATTCCCTTACGGTCAGCGTTCCATTCAGCATCAGCGTCCCTACAGGCGCGTCCGGGCGCATCAGCCGTTGCTGAAGCATATGAACCGCTTCAGTCCCCAGTTCATCTCGCGGAACGTGCACTGCGGTGAGCGGTACATCCTGGATCGCCGCCAGATTAAACCCGTCAGTGCTCATCACCGAGACATCCTGCGGCACACGCAACCCCTGTTTCTGCAATGCGCTGATGATGCCGGCTGCCATAAAATCACCGCCGACTAAAAATGCAGTGGGCAGTTCTTTCCCCCGACGTTGACTGAGCCAGACGCTGACCAGCTGCTCCGTTTCGCGTGCGCTGAAGCTTGGCACTACCAGCAAATCGCGTTTATCGTTGAACTTCAGATTGTGCGACTGCCACGCATCCCGGATCCCCGCCAGACGCAGCTCCATCGTGTAGCGCCGCAGGCAAAGCACGTTCATTATCTCGCGGTGCCCCATTTCAAACAGGTACTCTGCCGCCCGCTCGCCAATAGCGCGGTGAGCGGGCGTGACGGCAGGCAACCGCATGTGGCGGTCGTGACAGTTAATCAGCATACAGGGTTTACCTATATCTACCGCCAGATCGTGGATATGCGGATCGTCGATACCGAGAAGAATTGCCGCCTGGGTGTCGGGTTCGTTCATTCGCGCCAGAAACAACTGTGCGTCGCTGTCATTCTCTTCCAGGGCACAATAGCGAAGTCGGACATCATGCAAGGCAAGACCTTTACTCACCCCCTGGATCACACGGTAGTAAAAGATGTCAGACCGCTCATCAAATGCCCGCTGTGGTGCAAACACCATAAGGCTGTTAAGCAGAAGCCGCCCCGCCGCCAGTCCCTCCATTACGCCCAGCTCCCGCGCGCATGACAGCACTTTTTTGCGTGCTCTTTCACTGGTATTCGCCTTCCCCGCCAGCACGCGCGAAACGGTGCTGATAGAGAGCTGAGTGCGGGCGGCAATTTCGGTGATTTTTAGCCTTTTGTCCATTTTGTGATCTGGCTCCATTTGCGAAATGACAAAATTTTCACAGTCTTTTCATCAGGTAATAATTGATGTTAAGCCCATGCTGCCAAATGATTTGCGTCAGTGATGAGATTTTTTGCACAAAATCCACTATTCCCCTCTCACATTCTCTCTTAAGGTGAAGTTGTCATACAGGTTCCATACTAGTTGCATACCAATCTTAAGCATTAAAACGGTTAACAATCAGTGTCATAAAAATCTGTGTGCCACCTGAACCTACGTCCCTTACCGTCCGTCTTGTGGAGAGTAAAATGAGTCAGGACATCAATAACACCGTTGCGACAAGCAAAACCCGTCGCGTCATTAAAAACCTGCGCTGGTATGTGCTGGTACTGTTCTTACTTGGCGTCACCGTTAACTACATCACCCGAAACTCGTTAGGTATTCTTGCCCCGGAGCTGAAAGAGAGCCTTGGGATCACCACTGAGCAATACTCCTGGATCGTCGGGGCCTTCCAGATCGCCTACACCATTTTCCAGCCTCTGTGCGGCTGGCTGATTGACGTGATTGGCCTGAAGATTGGCTTTATGGTTTGCGCCGGGATCTGGGCGCTGATGTGTATTTTCCACGCTGGCGCCGGAAGCTGGATACACCTGGCGATCCTGCGCTTCTTTATGGGGGCGTCGGAAGCGGCCGCCACCCCGGCGAATGCCAAAACCATTGGCGAGTGGTTCCCGAAATCGGAACGTCCTGTGGCGGCCGGTTGGGCGGGCGTGGGTTTCTCCATTGGCGCCATGCTGGCCCCACCTATCATCTACTTCGCTCACGCCTCGTTTGGCTGGCAGGGGGCATTTATGTTTACCGGCGTGCTGGCGCTGGTATGGGTGATCCTGTGGTGGGCGTTCTATCACAACCCGGAGCAGCACCCGAACCTGAGCAAAGACGAGCTGGCGTTTATTAAGCAGGATAACGAACCGCCTGCCGTCAGACTGCCCTTCCTGACCGCGCTGAAAACCGTCTCGAAGAACAAACGTTTTTACGGGATCGCCATCCCGGCCTTTATGGCGGAACCGGCCTGGGCCGTACTGAGTTTCTGGGTTCCGCTGTATCTCGCCAAAGAGCACGGTATGGACCTTAAGCAGATTGCGATGTTTGCCTGGCTGCCGTTCCTCGCCGCCGATCTCGGCAGCGTGGCGAGCGGCTACCTCACCCGGCTGTATACCCGTCTGTTCGGCTGCACCCGCGTGAACTCGGTGGTAGCAAGCTCCGTGACCGGCGCATTCTTGATGATCTCCTTAGGGGTCGTCGCCATAACCCGTGACCCGTATATCACCATCGTGCTGATTTCCATTGGCGGTTTCGGGCACCAGATCATCTCCTGCATGCTCAGCGCCCTGGTGGTGGAGTCGTTCGATAAAGGCCAGATGGCGACCGTCAACGGTATGCGCGGCTCCGCAGCCTGGATCGCCAGCTTCCTGTTCTCTCTGTTAATTGGTGTGACCGCCGACAAAATCGGCTTCAACCCACTTTTTATTGCCATGGGGTTCTTTGACCTGATTGGCGCTGTTTTCCTGGTAGCATTTATTGCTGAACGTCGCGTCAAGCGCACCTGATAGTGGATGTATTGCATATGAAAACCCTGAAAAACTGGACCATTGATAAGCAGTCGGCAAACCATCTGGAACTGCTGGTCGATAATCAGCACCGCCTGTGCCTGTATGTGCTGGAAGAGAACCTGTTCCGCGTGCTGATTAAGCGCAAAGGCGAACTGGCGCTCGGACGCACCTGGAGCATCGCCCCGGAAAAAGATGTGCCGTGGGAGGGGCGCCGTCGCGATGACCTGAGCGGTTTCACCTGCCCCGTCTGGACGCTGACGCGGCAGGACAATGTGCTGACGGTGGCTACCGAACAACTGCGCGTGACCGTGCATCAGCCGCTGTGGCTGGAGTGGCACTACCGCAACGACGCGGGTGAGTGGCAGCCGCTGGTGAATGACCGTCCGACCAGTGCATATCTGCTGAATGCCCATGGCGATGGCGTGGCGCACTATCTGAGCCGTCGTAAGGACGAGAGGTTCTATGGTCTGGGTGAGAAAGCCGGCGATCTCCAGCGCAACGGGAAACGCTATGAGATGCGTAACCTTGACGCAATGGGATATAACGCCGCCAGCACCGATCCGCTGTACAAGCACATCCCGTTCACCATTGCCCGTCGTGATGACGTGAGCTACGGTCTGTTCTACGACAACCTGAGCAGCTGCTGGCTGGATCTGGGCAATGAGATTGACAACTACCACACCGCCTATCGCCGCTGGCAGGCGGAGGCGGGCGATATTGATTACTACATTTTCACTGGCAAACAGGTACTCGATATCACCAAAGCCTTCGTGCGCCTGACCGGTAAGACGCTGTTTGGACCAAAATGGAGCCTGGGTTACAGCGGTTCAACCATGCACTACACCGATGCCCCGGACGCCCAAAACCAGCTGATGAATTTTATTCGCCTGTGCGAAGAACACGCGATCCCCTGCGATTCCTTCCAGCTCTCTTCCGGCTATACCTCGATCAACGGCAAGCGCTACGTCTTTAACTGGAACTACGACAAAGTGCCACAGCCAAAAGTGATGACGCAGGCTTTTCACGACGCAGGGTTAAAGCTGGCGGCCAACATCAAGCCGTGCCTGCTGCAGGATCACCCGCGTTATAATGAAGTAGCGGAACGTGGACTGTTTATTCGTGATTCTGAGAGCGATGCGCCGGAACGCTCCAGTTTCTGGGATGACGAAGGCTCACATCTCGACTTTACCAACCCGCAGACGGTGAAATGGTGGCAGGAAGGGGTGACCACGCAGCTGCTGGAGATGGGGATTGACTCTACCTGGAACGACAACAACGAGTATGAAGTCTGGGATGGCGAAGCACGCTGCAATGGCTTTGGCAGGGAAATCGCCATCAAGCACATTCGTCCGGTGATGCCGCTGCTTATGATGCGCGCTTCACTGGAAGCACAGCAACGCTTCGCGCCGGAAAAACGTCCGTATCTGATCTCCCGTTCCGGCTGCGCCGGGATGCAGCGCTACGTCCAGACCTGGAGCGGCGACAACCGCACCAGCTGGGACACCCTGCGCTATAACACTCGCATGGGGCTGGGGATGAGTTTATCCGGCCTGTTCAACGTCGGCCACGATGTCGGCGGTTTCTCCGGTGACAAACCAGACGCTGAGCTGTTTGTGCGCTGGGTCCAGAACGGTGTCATGCATCCGCGTTTTACCATTCATTCCTGGAATGATGACCACACGGTTAACGAACCGTGGATGTACCCGGGCGTCACACCGGCCATTCGTGGTGCGATTGAGCTGCGCTATCGTCTGCTGCCGTATCTCTACACTCTGCTCTGGCAGGCGCATGCCGACGATGAACCGATGCTGCGCCCAACCTTCCTCGATCATGAACATGATATTCAGACCTTTGAGGAGTGCGACGACTTCCTGCTGGGGCGCGACGTGCTGGTCGCCAGCGTGGTCGAGGCCGGGCAGCGCGAGCGGCGAGTCTGGCTGCCTGAGAACGAAACCGGCTGGTATGATTTTTATACCCATGAGTGGTTCTCCGGCGGGCAATGGATAGTTCGTGATGCACCGCTGGAAAAGCTGCCGCTGCTGGTCCGTGCGGGCGCGGGGTTGCCGCTCAGCGAACGCATCACTCATGTCAGCGCCGCAAAAGACGATACCCGCGAGCTGAAGCTGTTCCCGGTGAAAGGCGTCGGTACGACTTCCGGCCTGTTGTTTGAAGATGACGGGGAAAGCTGGGGCTACCAGAACGGGAATGCGCTGTGGGTGGAGTGGGATATGGTTTGCGATGGGGCAACCATCAACCTGAAAATCAACGCGCGCGGGGATTATCGTCCGGCGTGGAAAGCGCTGAAGATCGCTGTGCCGACCGGGGAAAAACGTAAGCTGCTGGTGAATGGCGTTGAAGGGGGGGAATGGCTGGTGTAGCGCGGCCTGATGCTCTCTCCTGTATGGTCCGTGGACATTGTGAATACCCGTCTGCCATGTCCCCGGATCGTGCAATTTGTCAGGTACGGTGAGCTCATTCCAGGAAGAATGCAGAGGTTGCTTTTAATATCGTCTTTTAAGCCTCCGGTGAAGCGCGGATAGTTTTGCTGATTCCAGAAAAGCAGGCGAACGCCGTTCGGTTGAATATTTTGAAGGGTTTTAAAGGGGGAGGGCGGTGGGATGATTTAGTCTTTCATCCCTTTTAAAAAGCCCCTGCATTGCTGCAAAGGCTTACGGGTATGATGCCGGGTGCCTCCCGGTGAGTCTTTGGGTAACCCCCCATGACTCGCTGCTTCAGTAGTGCATGATGAACGCCAGTGAAGGAGAGTCATCCGGTTAATTAGCCCTGCCGCTTAGGAGGATCCACCATAAAAGGCAAGGTATCATGGAAGGACATTAAAGGGATATCAACATATTTTTGCTGACCAATAATTTTAGCAACTACTCTCAAAATAATAATCGTCGTGGATTTTATTTTTTCTAAAAAAAAAGCCTGCTTTTTATGCAGGCAATCAAAGGATTTTACGCATTGTTTTTATTTATATCTGATTTTTCGGGAACGCCTGGACACTGCGAGAGTCAGTACACGATGTGACACAGATTAGAAAAATGAAAAACGCAGAGGATGCTATAAATACTTTTGAGCCGCATCAAGTATCTCTTGCGAAGTCAGTTCTCTGTCTGAAGCCACGTAAACAATGCCACGATCTCCGGTCAACGAAGGAAACTCCGCAGACATTATCCGAAGATGTGTTTCTTCACCATTTGGGTACTCCTCTCGGATCGAGGTAATACCTTTAAGAACAGTGATCACCTTGCAGGGTTCAGCATTAAAAAAAACAATGACCTTTTTCATTTACCACCATGATTCTGTTGTGTTTTTCATAGATATCACCTCCCCGGAAAAGGAGGTAAATAACGTTAACAACAAACCCGTTGCCGCTATGCGGTGTATGTTAAGGTTTTATTCTTAATGATTTTGCTGTCATCACATTCCATGATTGATTTACAGAAAATGCACTTTGCGCCAAAGGGATTCTTCTCGGATACATCAAAAACAGATGTCCGGTATTGAGAACCATGGCAACGTGGGCATTTAAAATGAATGTGTAGAGTCATAACTTTTACCTTATTAATGATGGTTTTGTCCCATCTTTATAGCAGGGCTTGCATTTTAAAATTTTTACATTCTCGTAAGCCATCAGAAAAAAAACAAGCAATAATCTGATTAAACGTGTAAGGTGACAGTCCCGTAAATCAGGAGATGCCTATGTCCGGAAATAAAAAAACACAAGCCCGTCGTAATCACTTAGTCAAATGCCCATGCCCAAACTGTACTAAAGATTCTGAGCATAGTTTTAGCCGTATCCAAAAAGGATCTCAGCTTGTCTGCCCGTATTGCAGTACGTTGTTCAAATCAATACAACGATTCTAAAAAAACTTGCCGGATGATGCGCGATCAATAAATTAAAAACGCTTCATTTGGCAATGAGTTTTTCTGGCTCGTGTAAATCAGGTTAAATCGAGGAAGTGATGCTTTTGGAGGTTGCCTGACCTCTTATGCACTTTAATATTTTACAAGCAGCTAGCTTCTGCTTTTATACTCGTCATACTTCAAGTTGCAGATGCGTTGGCTTTCCTGCAACTCGAATTATGTAGAGTACAGACTGTTCATGCAGCAGACCTGCACTTCATCACATCGGTCAGCACACTCATACAAATATCAAAATTTGCTGACCTGTTGTTAAGAACACCTGACCTTCCACTGAATCAATTTATGGATCTATCTACTCAGGAATAATCCTTCATCGTTGTCGTAGATCCAAAAATATTTATTTATCGCAAAGTATTACGTTGGTAGCCGCAGGGCCTTTGTCACCACTGTGAATGGCGAATTCAACTTTCTGTCCTTCAAACAGGGTTTTGAAGTCATCACCGTGAAGAGCAGAAAAATGAACAAAGACATCTTTGCTTCCATCAAGTGGAGAGATGAAGCCAAAACCCTTGTCTTCGTTAAACCACTTTACCAGCCCTTTAATTCTTGAGGACATACTGACTCCAATTGAACAATTATGAAATTGATAAGAAACGTATAGTATTAAACATATGGACTCAAAAGGAGGGGATATCAGCGATAGCGCCTGGTAATGAGGACTGCCTGGTAAAATGTTTTACGTTCGTTTGTACAACTAACTGATGAGTTTATTAATGCACGGACAGGCATAATTAGCAAATTATATTTTAGCCGTCCGGAAGTCCTGGGTAGAAAAAATTAAAGATGGCTTTAACTTTATTTCAGCGTATAGTCGTCACGTGTTTTCAAAAAAGAGTTTATACTTGTCCCGTAAAATGACAGGAATTGTCAAAAGTTTTGACATCCTCAGTGGCAAAGGCCTCATCATCCCATCAGATGGTCGAAAAGATGTTCTGCTTCACATTTCAGCCGTCAACTCCAGCGAATCAGAATTACTCATCCCTGGGATCCGTATAGAGTTTTGTCGGATTAACGGTCTTAATGGCCCCGTGGCGGCTAACATATACCTTTCCTGATATTTCAGTGCATTAGACAGATTTATTGTCGCCTTCAATTACATGCTGAAAGAATACTTTCACAACTTTATTTCCCCTGATAATCCCCCGATTGCGGAGTGATAAGTCATGGGGCGATAAATTAAATGGATTAAAATTTACTCAAACGTGATAGGGTGAAGCTCATTCATTGAAAGGTTAATCATCATGTCCATTATCGATTACGCAATGAAACTCATCAATGGTGCGTCTACCGCTACTGCCACCTGCCCTTCTTGTGGCTTAAAATCGGCTCAGCCCATCTCAAAAATTCGACGCAATCAGGTAATGCTTTGCCCTGGCTGCAAGGCTTTGTTTATCTCCCGGCCCTAGCGGTGGATACAGAACGACAGACAGGCCGTTAAGTCATATTCCAGCAGCTGTTAAATCCCTGATGCCTTACGCCCATCCTGAGAGAACGTTTCTGAACTGATTTCGCAACTGCTCCTGCGCGTTAACGTCGCATCAGAGCAACGCTATGAAAATGAACCCCTGGTCGTGGTTTAGCCGCGCCCATATTCCGTCGAGTGCCTCCGCAGGCGTTCCGTTTTCGATCAACGACCCTGCCGGTGAAACTCACCTGCGGTCAGAACTGTTTTCGACAGCTCAGATGGAGCGCTACGGCCAGAAGCTGGCGCGAACCCATAAATTATCGCCGGATAAACTTCCTTATTACCTGCTGAAACGGCTCGGCGACAATGAGGTCGTCATCACGCAAAACTGCTATGAGCTTAACGCGGGGAAAAAGACGAGTATCATGCCCGCCGGGGAGTGGTTGCTGGACAATTACTACCTGATTGAAGAACAAATCCGCATTGTCCGCCAGCACTTGCCAAAAAGCTTTGGCAAAGGTCTTCCGTCGCTGATATCGCCGCGAAATTGTCCGCGAATTTACGATATCGCATCAGAGGCCATCGCTCATGGCGACGGTCGCTGGGACACCGCCAGCCTGACCAGCTATATCATGGCTTATCAGCAGGTGACGCCGCTGACATTAGGTGAAGTCTGGGCCCTGCCGGGTATGCTGCGCCTGGCGCTGATTGAAAATCTTCGCCGTATCAGTATGGAAGTGGTAAAGGCTCAGCAAGAACGAAACCTGGCAGATTCGTGGATAACAAGGCTTTTCGAATGTGCAGAGAGTGCGCCCGCTGACTTAATCATGGTGGTTGCCGACATGGCGCGCTCCCGTCCTCCGTTGAGCAGCGCCTTTGTCGCCGAGCTGGTACGGCGTTTACAGGGACATGGCAATGCGCTGTCGTTACCTTTGACCTGGGTTGACCAGTGCCTGGCGGAGCAGGGGGTCACAACTGACGTTCTCATTCATCGTTTCAATCAACAGCTTGCTGCCAGCCAGCTTTCTGTCAGTAACAGCATCGCCGGGTTGCGCTTACTGAGCGAAACAAACTGGGCTGATTTCGCCGAGGCGATAAGCGTCGTCGAACAGGCACTTTGTCATGATCCTGCGGGCATCTATCCCCGGATGCACTTTGATACCCGTGACCATTACCGCCATGTCATTGAAATACTGGCCAGGGACAGCGGCTTAAGTGAGCCTGAGGTTGCCAGCCGGTTACTGACGCTGACCGGGGAAAGTGCGCCCGATACACCCCAGCATCATATTGGCTATTATCTGGTCGGCGAAGGCCGGCAGCAGCTGGAAATTCATCTGTTGGCCGACACGTCAATGCTCGTCCGTCTGCGCCACAGTTTTAACAGAATATCCCTGCTGTCATGGCTGGGGAGCCTGAGCCTGTTGACCACGGCAGCGACGGCCGGGATACTGCACGAAACCGCGCTGCAGGGGGCGGACTGGCTGCTGATTGCGGTGGCGTTGCCCCTCGTGATTGCGATCAGTCAGCTCGTGAGCGATCTGTTAAGCGACGCCACCACCCGTCTTCGTGTTCCCCGTCCCTTGCCGAGAATGGATTTTTCAGCCGGTATTCCCGCTGACAGTGCAACCATGATTGCGATCCCCTGCATGCTGACAAGCCACGAAGGCATCGGCAAACTGCTCACCAGTCTTGAAGTGTGCTGGCTGGGGAATCAGCACGAAAACCTCTGTTTCGCTCTGCTCACCGATTTCGCTGATTCCGGAAATGAATCCTCGCCGGAAAGCAACGCCCTGCTCAGGCAGGCGATCGCTGATACGCAGGCGCTTAACCGGCGCTATCCCTCCAGCCGTCCGCGTTTTTATCTGCTACACCGGCAACCTGAATGGAACACCGCTCAGGGAACCTGGATGGGCTATGAACGCAAGCGGGGAAAACTGGCCTTGCTGAACAGCTGGTTACGCCATCCGGAGGGACAATTTGTCAGCGTTGCAGACACGCCGGCGCATCTTTTACCGGGTCACATTCAATACGTCATCACCCTGGACAGTGACACGGTTTTGCCACGCGATACGGCGCACAAGCTGGTGGCAACAATGGCGCATCCGCTGAATAAGCCGGAGTATGATCCGGTGCGCCAGAGGGTGGTCAAGGGGTTCGGCATTTTACAACCGGGTCTGGCGGAGGAGATGCCCCGCAACGGGCAGGGGCGCTATGCCGCCATGCGCAGCAGCGCACCGGGCAATAATCCCTATTCGATGATGTCTTCCGATATCTACCAGGATCTCTTTGGGGAAGGCTCGTTCGTGGGCAAGGGGATTTATGATGTGGATATCTTTGTTCAGGCCACCGCCAACACGTGCCCTGAAAACCTGGTTCTCAGCCATGATTTACTGGAAGGGTGCTATGCGCGATCGGGGCTGTTAAGCGAGGTCTTACTCTATGAACAGTATCCTAATAATTATCTTTCGGATGTTGCTCGTCGCTCACGCTGGATCCGCGGAGACTGGCAACTGCTTAACTGGTTGAAGCCACGCGTCAGAAAAGCGGATGGCTCCCGGGATAAGAATCCCCTGTCCGCGCTCTCTTACTGGAAATTATTGGATAATCTGCGTCGCAGCCTTGTGACCCCCTCGCTACTGGTATTGCTGTTCTTCACCCTGCTGTGGGTTCCTAATCCATTTTACTGGCTTGGCGTATTGACGCTGATATGGCTGTTGCCTGCCATGCTCAGTATCACCCATGACCTCCTGCATAAGCCGCTCCGTCGCCCTCTGAAGCAGCATCTGTTGCTGGTTGTGACAGGAGCGCTGAAGCGTTTGTCAGGTATCGGACTTAATTTAGCGATACTGCCGCACGAAGCCGGATATTCGTTGTATGCGATTGTGGTGACGCTATGGCGTCTGGGTGTCAGCCAGCGCAACCTCAGCCAGTGGACCAGCCACAGTCTGGACAGCGAGCGGGACAGAATCCCGGTGAGCCGTTTTTATCGGGCTATGTGGCTGAATGTGGCTGCGGGAGCGGCGCTCGCGATCCTGACCGTGCAGTTTGCCCCGCTGCTGCTGGCGATCGCGTTGCCGATCGCGATGTTATGGTGTCTGGCTCCGCTGCTGATGAGCTGGCTGAGCCGCCAGCCAGTGCGAAAGGCATTTTCGCCGAACCCGGAGCAAACGCAGCTGTTACGCCAGACCAGTCGTGAAATCTGGGCGTTTTTTGAGACCTTTGTCACCGCAAAGGAGAACTGGCTTCCGCCTGATAACTATCAGGAAATACCGCAGCCGACGGTGGCGCATCGCACGTCTCCGACCAATATTGGACTCTCCCTGATGGCCAACCTGACGGCATGGGACTTTGGTTACCTGTCCGGCGGGGAGGTCCTTCAGCGCGTGTCGCTCACGCTCGACACGATGGATAAAATGGAACACTACCGGGGGCATCTCTATAACTGGTATGACACCCGTACGCTGGCTCCGCTCAGCCCACGCTACGTCTCGAGCGTCGACAGCGGCAATATGGCGGGTCATCTACTGACGTTGCGTGAAGGGCTGACCGCCATGCGTCATCAGCCTGTTTTAAACATCGAACAGATACTGGCCGGGTTGAACGATACGCTGGACATTCTGGAGAAACAGTGGGGCCAGAGTGCGCCCACCAGTCTGCGGCTGCTGCGCAAACATTGCCTGAGCGCCGTGTCGCTGCCTCCGCCAGAGATTTTCAGCGAGCTGAAAAAAATGCGCACCCAGTGCAACCATCTGACAACCCAATGCCATCAGGATAACCCCCTTCTGGTGCGCTGGATTGGGCATCTGGAGCATCAGCTGGTACAGCTTTGCCATGAATGGTCGCTCCTGCTCGGCTGGTTACCCGCGTCCTGGTGCGAACAGAGGCTGCCGACGCTGAGCTGGCTTGCCCGCGCGACATATACCGGGGAAGGCTCGCCTCCCGCATCTGTGACGGCGCAGGCCCGAATGCGGCTGAAAATTATCACCGAGCTTGAACAGCGGCTGGATGACCATGCGCGGATGGATTTCGCCTTTCTGTACAGTGAAAAAACCAGTCTGCTCAGCGTCGGTTACAACAGTGACACCAACACGCCAGATAAAAGCCATTACGATCTCCTGCCCTCTGAAATCCGCCTGACCAGTTTTCTCGCCATTGCGACCAATCAGCTGCCGCTTAAAAGCTGGTACGCGCTGGGGCGGCTGTTCACCACCATTGACAATGAAACGGCCCTGATGTCATGGAGCGGTTCGATGTTTGAATACCTGATGCCGAATCTGGTCATGCCCACCTGGCCCGGCAGCCTGCTTGATGAGATGAGCCGGTCGGCGGTGATGCGCCAGATCCACTGGGGCAAAGAGCGCGGGGTGCCGTGGGGAGTATCAGAGTCTGGCTACCATGCGTTTGATGTGCAGCATAACTATCAGTATCAGGCATTTGGCGTGCCGGGGCTTGGTCTGCGTCGGGGACTTGCCGACGATATGGTTGTCGCCCCGTACGCCACACTGCTGGCGCTGATGATCTCCCCACAGAAAGCCTGCGAGAATCTGTTCAGACTGGAAAAAAACGGCGCGCGCGGGGAATACGGTTTTTATGAAGCGCTGGACTATACGCCATCGCGCCTCGCAACCGGTCAACTGTATGCGGTGGTGCAGTCCTGGATGGCTCATCATCAGGGCATGGCGTTTCAGGCGCTGAGTCACGTGCTGCTTGATGCCCCGATGACTGAGCGGTTCATGTCCAGTACCGTCTTCCGGTCGGCGAGTCTGCTGTTACAGGAGCGCGTGCCGGATGCGGTCGATCTCTACAGCCCGCGTCGGCATTTTGAATCTCATGAGGGGCGGGTTAAGCCCGTTCGCTATGAACCCCGTATTTTTACCGGGGTGGATTCTCCGGCGCCGGAGACTCAGCTTCTGTCCAACAGCCATTATCAT
Organism: Citrobacter amalonaticus; assembly: GCF_002918555.1. Taxonomy (GTDB): domain Bacteria; phylum Pseudomonadota; class Gammaproteobacteria; order Enterobacterales; family Enterobacteriaceae; genus Citrobacter_C; species Citrobacter_C amalonaticus_A. The sequence continues at coordinate 373,062 of NZ_PQMB01000003.1, read as the reverse complement.
CTGATGTTGACCGCGGGCGGGGGCGGTTACAGTCGCTGGAACAATATTGCCCTCACGCGCTGGCGCAGCGATACCACCCGGGATAACTGGGGGGCATTCTGCTATATCCGCGATATGCATACAGGCGAGGTATGGAGCAATACCTGGCAGCCCACAGGCAACGATACTGACCACGGCGATGAAGTGATATTTACCGATGCCGGGGCAGAATTCAGGCGCACCTTCGGGAAGCTCAGCGTCAAAACCCAGGTAGTGGTTTCGCCGGAGGATGATATTGAACTGCGGCGCCTCACGCTGGTGCATCGGGGCCGACTGCCGCGCACGCTGGAGCTGACAACCTATGCCGAAGTGGTGATGGCGCCTGACGCCAGCGATCGGGCACATCCGGCGTTCAGCAATTTGTTTATTCAGACCGAGCTTAATCCTGAGCGTGACGCCATCCTTTGCCATCGACGTCCGCGTTCGCCGGATGAACCGAGTCCCTGCCTGTTTCACATGATGGTGATGCATGGCGATAGCCGTAAGCGCGTCTCGTTTGAAACGGACAGGGAAAAATTTCTGGGGCGTGGCAGAAGCCCTGCGGATGCCCAGGCCATCAGGGGCGGCGGGGCGCTCAGCAACACGTCGGGGTCGGTGTTGGATCCGATACTGGCGATACGCCACGCCATCACTCTGCAACCGGGGCAGCCGGTCACGATTGATATCGTTTATGGCATCAGCGACAGCCGTAAGCAAAGTCTGGCGTTGCTGGAAAAATATCGCGACGCCCCTATCGCTGACCGCGTCTTTGAACTGGCCTGGTCGCACAGTCTGGTGATGCTGCGCCAGATTAACGCCAGTGAAGATGATGCCAGCTTGTTTAATCGTCTCGCCAGTGCCGTACTTTATCCCAGTCAGGAGCTGCGCGCCGAGGGTCAGGTTATCAGCCGTAACCGCCGCGGTCAGTCCGGTCTGTGGGGCTGGGCAATTTCAGGCGATCTGCCGATAGTACTGCTCAGCGTGACCAGCGAGGAAGGTATCGCCTCTGTTACCACACTGATTCAGGCACACCGCTACTGGAGACTGAAAGGGCTGGAGGTGGATTTAGTGATCCTCAATAACAGTCCGGGGGGCTACCAGCAGGGATTGCAAAATCAGATTATGGATTTAATTTATGCCGGATCGGAGGCCAGCCTGCTGGATAAAACGGGCGGTCTTTTTGTCCGTAATGGCGAGCACCTCTCCGCTGAGGATAAGCTGCTGCTGATGAGCGTGGCCTGTCTGTATCTCGATGACCGTGCGGGGGGGCTTAATGAACAGCTTAACCAGCGCATTCATACCCCAAAACCGCCGGCCAGGGCATTTGTCCCGCAAGCTGTGCCGGAGAGTAATCAACATACTGACTGGACGCCCGATACCCGTCAGTTGTGCCATTTCAACGGCTACGGTGGATTTTCTGCGGATGGCCGGGAGTATCAGATTGTCCTTCGGGAAAATACGCAGACACCGGCCCCCTGGTCAAACGTACTGGCAAATGCCCGTTTTGGCAGCGTGATTTCCGATGCGGGACAGGCCTATAGCTGGTATGAGAATGCCCATGAATTCAGGTTAACGCCGTGGGAAAACGATCCGGTGAGCGATCGCAGCGGTGAGGCGTTTTATCTGCGCGATGAAGAGAGCGGGGAGTGCTGGTCGCCGACGACCTTACCCGTTCGCGGACGCGGTGATTATCTGACCCGCCACGGTTTTGGCTACAGCGTGTTTGCCCATCGGGAAAGCGGGATAGACAGCGAGCTGACGATTCTGGTCGCCGAAAAAGCGCCGGTGAAACTGGCTGTCCTGATGCTCAGCAACAATTCAGGACGGACGCGTAAGCTGTCCGTCACTGGCTATGTGGAGTGGACGCTCGGGGAGTCCCGAACCCGCTCTGCCCCTCATATCGTGACTCATGCCGCCACTCTCCCCGGCGGTTGCGGCGTGATGGCCAATAACTTTTACGGCGATGACGGCGGGGGACGCACCGCATTCTTTGCCGTCAGCGGGAATTATTGTTCGCTGACGGGGGATCGTCGGGAATTTATTGGCCGTAACGGTTCCCTGCAAAATCCTTCTGCCATGAAATTGCGCAGACTTTCGGGGAAAACCGGAGCCGGTCTGGATCCCTGCGGGGCGGTACAGTCAGCGGCCACACTCATTGATGGCGACCAGCGGACGTTTATTTTTGTCCTTGGCACCGATGAAAATCATGCGCTGGCGCAGGAGACGCTCACCCGCTATCTGAATGAGGATGCGGTCCGCCAGGAGCTGAACCGGGTTCACCAGCACTGGCACAAGGTGCTCGATAAGGTCGTGGTGGACACGCCTGATACCTCCGTGAATTTACTGGTCAACGGCTGGCTGCTGTACCAGACGGTGGCCTGTCGCCTGATGGCTCGCAGCGGTTACTACCAGTCCGGCGGCGCATTTGGTTTTCGCGATCAGTTACAGGATACGCTGGCGCTGAGCCATGCCGATCCGCAACGAATGCGCGACCAGATAGCGCTGTGTGCATCACGCCAGTTCATTGAGGGGGATGTACAGCACTGGTGGCATCCTCCCCACGGCAATGGCGTACGCACCCGCTGTTCTGATGACTACCTCTGGCTTCCGCTTGCCGTTTGCCACTATGTGGAAACGACGGGAGACAAGGGTGTGCTGGAAATGCGCATCCCTTATCTGGAAGGCCGTTCGCTCCAGCCGGGCGAAGAGTCCGTTTATGACACCCCCGTCGTCAGCGATAGCGAAGAGACGCTGTGGTTACACTGCGTCAGGGCCGTGCAGCATGGTTTGCGGTTCGGGGAGCATGGCCTGCCGCTGATGGGCGCAGGAGACTGGAATGACGGGATGAACCGGGTCGGCATTGAAGGGAAGGGGGAAAGCGTCTGGCTGGGCTTCTTCCTGTACGACATTTTGCAGCGCTTCGCCGCGCTGGCGGAGAGCAGGCAGGACGACAGTATGGCGTCGATGTGCCGCTCCCAGGCCCTGCGCCTGCAAAAAAATCTTGAGGCCCACGCCTGGGATGGCGAGTGGTACCGGCGCGGGTACTTTGACGATGGGACGCCTCTGGGGGCGAAAGCCTCGCAGGACTGCCGGATTGATGCGATCGCACAAAGCTGGTCGGTATTGTCCGGCGCCGCAAACCCGACCCGCAGCGTTCAGGCCATGCAGGCGCTGGATAAGTACCTGGTCGATAAAGAGGGCGGCTTGATAAAACTGCTAACGCCGCCGTTCGATGGTCACGGCCCTAATCCGGGCTACATTCAGGGATATCTGCCCGGCGTGCGGGAAAACGGGGGACAGTACACGCATGGCGCGATCTGGGCGGTGATGGCATTTGCCCGGATGGGCAACACCGCGCGCGCGTGGCAACTCTGGTCAATGCTCAATCCGATAAACCACACGCGGGATGCAGAAGGCGTCGCGATCTATAAAGCGGAACCTTACGTCATGAGCGCCGATGTCTACAGCGTTGCGCCACATACCGGACGTGCCGGATGGAGCTGGTATACCGGTTCCGCAGGCTGGACCTGGCGTCTTCTCACAGAGGAGTTACTGGGGATCAAACGTTTCGGAAACGCCTTTACTGTCCATGCCCGGTTGCCGGATGAGTGGCCCTCTTTTGCCATGACATATCAACATGGCGAAAGCCATTATCAGATTACGGTTTCACGCGGTGAGGGGGAATATCAGGTTATGCTGGATGGCGTCGTACTGCCTGACGACAGAATTCCGCTGGGGGATGATGGGCAAAACCATACGGTTATAATCCTGCAAAACTGACGCGGGCTTAAACGCGCATTAACGTCGACCGTTAATGCGCTGATTGTCTCTGAGAACATCAATTGCGGTTTGCATCGCGACTTTATCATCGCGTTTTTTTTGCCTGTCCTGTAGCACCTGGAGATACTCAAGCAATGTCCGGGTGTTAATCGGTCGGCCCTGTTTACCCACCGCCAGCACGGCTTCACCGAGGATAATTTTCACCGGTGGCAGCTGGGCCGGGTACCAGTCAAGGGTGTCTTCTGATTTCATTATAAATTTCTCACGGAAGGGCATTGTATCACACATCATCAGTGCGCTCTGCGTGGCTGACTTCCTGAGTGAGCCATCATATCCGGAATATTCTTGTATATAGGCGTATACTCAATATGACATTCCACAGAGTATTTCCCCAATGTCTTACACAAACGGACTCAGGCATTTTAAAGAAAGACCCGTTCATGTTGCCTGCCCGGTATGCGCTCACAGAGCCGATCAGAAAGCGGGTAAACTACGCAAAGATAACGTTCTGGAATGCCCCGCCTGCGGGCTGTTATTCCGGCCGTCAGAATGCTGGTGTATTGGCGGCTGATGAGCAACCGAACGAGAACGGAACAGGAAAATGACAACATATCTCTTTGACTCCAGTGATAAAGGTTATGTTTATGAAACTGAAGAAATCTGTTTTTATTGAAGGAAATATCATCTCCAGCCGCCGTCCAGGAGAGGCAAATCAACCGTTCTGTATCCACAGAGTGAGATTTAGTAATGATAAATATGCCATTGTTCGGGAAGCGTCCGGGGTATGCTTCAAACCAGGAGACATGATTCAACGCAATGATTGTGAATGGTTTTATAACCATACCCCAATTCGTCTTCTCTCTTTTGAGTACCTTAATGAAGAGGAGTCCGGAAGACAGTTTCTTGAATGTTATTAACCGGTCTTTAAACCTGCGGATAATAAAATTTTCATGCAGAATCGCAAATTTCTTATCACAAGCGGCGAAATATTTTTTGAATTTATACGCTATGACACCCCCCTGAAACGCCATGTGTTTCTGAAGACGCATTTCTTCACTTATCATCTGTAACCCCAGCGCTTCGCTTAAATACTGTCAGGCAGATGATTGATAAAAATATTGTCTTTCAGGACTCATATTGTTGGTCGGACCAGGAGTCTGACTCACCAGGCGTAATTGGCGCAGGCAGTTTGAACACGGACAGCGTACCGATGCCACCGCATGTACCGGATGATGGCTGGCATGGTACAGACGATGCGTGGACGATGACCCTGCAGCGAGCGCTGCATGACGATGCGGCAATCTCTTGAAGGGGAATCCCGGTGACGAGTAAGCGACAATAAATTTGCCTTTTGCGGCAAAATTTTCCTGGAAAGGACAGACAACCTGATATTTACCACACTCTTTATCGCGTTATTTTTTGGCGATGATTTGTCCGTTTTTTTGATGTGATTTTGTTGTAATTTATTGATTATAAAATATAAATATTCATCTTCACCCATTGGGTGTGGTGTCAATAACATTCCTGGTGCTTCCAATATAAAATCTAAAAAAGTAGGCATTTGTCGACTTTTCGTCTAAAAAGAAGGGTTGAGGGGCTGGACAGCGCCAGCGTTAGGTTATCAAATAGTTAAATAACGCTTTGTAATATGTAAACACTAACCTTTTTGTTAAAAGGACAACACGCTTCCCTCGGTTTTCAAGCGCTGCGGGTATTTTTTGGGAGATTTTATGCATTCCTCTGTAAATAAAAACGAGAGCCGAACTTTCTTCGGTCATCCTTATCCGTTGGGGTCACTGTTCTTCACGGAAATGTGGGAACGCTTCTCGTTTTACGGTATTCGTCCGCTGCTGATCCTGTTTATGGCGGCAACGGTTTATGACGGCGGTATGGGGCTGGCGCGTGAAAACGCCTCGGCGATTGTGGGTATTTTTGCCGGGAGTATGTATCTCGCTGCGCTGCCTGGGGGCTGGCTGGCGGACAACTGGCTGGGTCAGCAAAAAGCGGTCTGGTACGGCTCCATTCTGATTGCGCTCGGGCACCTCGCGATTGCCCTGTCAGCGGTCATGGGCGACAGCCTGTTCTTTATCGGTCTGATGTTTATTGTGCTCGGTTCCGGCCTGTTCAAAACCTGTATCTCGGTGATGGTCGGTACGCTGTATAAGAAGGGCGATACCCGTCGTGACGGCGGTTTCTCGCTGTTCTATATGGGGATTAACTTAGGATCCTTTATCGCGCCGCTGATCTCTGGCTGGCTGATTAAATCACATGGCTGGCACTGGGGCTTTGGGATCGGCGGTATCGGGATGCTGGTGGCGTTAATCATCTTCCGCGTGTTTGCCGTTCCGGCGATGAAGCGTTATGACAGCGAAGTGGGGCTTGATTCAACCTGGAATAGCCCGGTAGTGAAAAGAAGCGGCGTCGGCGGCTGGCTGTTAGCGCTGGCGGTTGGCGTGGCGATCGTCATCGCGTTGATTGCGCAGGGCGTTATTGTCATTAACCCTGTCGCGGTGGCCAGTATGCTGGTCTATGTGATTGCGGCATCGGTGGTGCTCTACTTTATCTGGCTGTTTGTTTTTGCCGGGTTGAGCCGTAAAGAGCGCGCACGACTGTTGGTCTGTTTTATCCTGCTGGTTTCCGCTGCCTTTTTCTGGTCGGCGTTTGAGCAGAAACCGACCTCGTTCAACCTGTTTGCTAACGACTATACCAACCGCATGATCGGAGACTTTGAGATCCCGGCGGTATGGTTCCAGTCCATCAACGCGTTGTTTATCATTCTGCTGGCTCCGGTATTTAGCTGGGCGTGGCCAGCGCTGGCGCGTAACAATGTGCGTCCGAGCAGTATTACCAAGTTCGTTATTGGTATTCTCTGTGCGGCTGCGGGCTTTGGGCTGATGATGCTGGCGGCGCAAAACGTGCTGAACAGCGGTGGCGCAGGCGTATCGCCGATGTGGCTGGTTGGCAGTATCCTGATGCTGACGCTGGGCGAACTGTGTCTGAGTCCGATTGGTTTGGCGACCATGACGCTGCTGGCTCCGGAAAGAATGCGTGGTCAGATGATGGGACTGTGGTTCTGCTCCAGCGCCCTGGGCAACCTGGCGGCGGGTCTGATTGGCGGACATGTGAAGGCCGATCAGCTGGATATGCTGCCGGAACTGTTCGAGCGTTGCTCAATTGCCCTGCTGATTTGTGCTGCGGTGCTGTGTGTTCTGATTGTGCCGGTTCGCCGGATGCTGGAAAACACCCAGAGCAAGAAGGCTCCAGAGCCGACGACGAAAGCCTGATCGCCATCGTAAATAAGCCGACGCTTTACGCGTCGGCTTTATCTTTGCTGACAACCTGCTGTGACTGGTGATACCGGATCAGTGTCCCCAGCTCGTGGCTACCCACCGGTGGTGAGATGAGATGGCCCTGAAAACGATCCATACCCAGCGCTTTCAGCATGGTCAATTTCTCCACGCTGTCCACACCTTCGGCAATACAGCGGCTGCCCGTCAGCTGGCAGTAATAGATCAGACTTTTGATCAGCGCCAGAGCATGAGGGTCGCGTTGCATATCGTTAATGATACCCATGTCCAGCTTATATTCGCTAAACCGAATCTGCCTGACCGGAAACATCACGCTGCCCTGCGAAAAGCAGTCATCCAGCGTAACGCGAAAGCCGTGCTGCTGTAATTCAGCAACGACTTCTGATGTCTTCCCCTGTCGGCGGACATCAATTGTTTCAGCAAATTCCAGTACCAGCCTGTCAGTTCTCCGGGGCTGATGCAGCTTCTGTCGTGCTTTTTCCATCATCCGTACCAGGTTTTCGTGGCTGGCGAGGGCTGAGGGGATATTAATGGCGAAGTAAATGTCCCCAGGATACTGATTAATCTTCTGGATAGCCTCCTGAAGGACAAAAGCGGTCAGGACCATCCAGGCGTATTCAGAACTTATTTGAGGCAGAAACGCGCCGGGCGGCAGGACGTTGCCATTGCGACGCCAGCGGGAGAGGATCTCAACACCCTGCAGTCGATGTTTGTCATCAATGATGGGTTGAAATACCGGAAATACCTGCCGGCAATGAATAGCGTGAACAAATTCACGTTCAAAGGCCGAAAGTCCCCCACTGTTCATTCTGTTTTGCCTGGTCACCGGATTACCAGGGAAGTTCGCTGCCAGCAGCGGGTGATGTTCCACCATCTTTTTGAGTCCTGATGTTCTCTGGTTATAAAGCGTTTTCTGGCTTACGCCACGGTATTGTGCCCGCTCCGCGATGTTGAATCCGAGCAACAAATCCAGAATGGCATTCAGTTCCTGCTTGCTGAGCCCATTTGTGGTGTCGCCATAAATCAGCGTCTCCTGCTCTGACAGCTGGGCCAGAAGAGGGTAGTCCAGCAACGCCTCTTCCCTTAGCAAGGCCGCAATGCAGCGGCCTGGCAGATCGGAGGCTGCAGCCCGTACCTGTGAAAGCTGGCCGCGCTCAGCGACAAGATACAATAGCGTATGCTGTAACCAGCGAATCGGGCAGCGGCTGAGAATAAGCATAGGGAGCGGCGTGGAGGCCTGTTCCAGCAAAAAGGCCGCCTGCCTGAGCGTGGTAAGCAGCCAGATGGGATCGTCTGGCAGAAATACCACGATCCGGCCTACCGCCGCCGGAGAGGGAAGCGACAGGATCGCCTGCGCCTGGGGTTGCAGCAGCGTCAAATGGCGATCGCCGTGCGCCATCATGCCGGCAAGCCCTTTGGCGGCGAACGAGCAGGGGGACAGAATATAATCCATCATCGGCCCGCTCATCTTATTGATAGACAAATGTCACCCCGATGATTGACTGTACGTTGCCAGCCGTGACCTGTCCGGTGGTGCGCGCGTAGTTCGCCGTCAACCCCAGGCTAACGGCAGAGGTGCCCACCGAACCCATTGATATCGTGCTGTTGGCGGGGACCACGCTGCCATTACGCGTTACCTGAACGCCAATGCCCTGCGCGGGTGAGGCCGATGCGGTATTGGTGAATATCGAGTTAGCCGAATCCGCAGTGGTGCCGGAGAGGTAATAAGCCAGATTCTGGTTCTGTGCGCAGTAAACCGTCAGCGGGATCGGCATAGAGCCAGGATAATCAGGAAGCGTCACCGTCACGTCGCGGGCTGAGACATCGCAGCCGCCGGTGGGCACCACCACATTGTTGTTGGCGTAGATGTTCCATACGAACTGGAAATCGTCGCTGTCTCTGTTGTTGGTCTGGCGCAGAATGAGCACCGCGATGAGCGTTCCGGCTCTTATCGCCACGCCACCGGCGGAACTGATGGGCGTCAGGTAAAGTAAGGCAGGCCAGGGCTGATCGATTGTCGAGTTGTAGGTCATCCGCGCCGTTTCACTGGTGGTAGGAAACGGATAGCTGATGCCGTTGTATCTCACGGTGCCGGAAAAGCTCGACAATACGCCGCCGTACGCCGAGCCACGCTGGAGTGTCACATAGTCGGTCATCGTCTCCGGAAAGTCGTTATGGCAAAAAATCTGTGTCGAGAGATCGACCACCAGGTTTTGCCCAACGTTAACCGCAGGTGCCAGGTCGACGTAGACGTTGGCACTCCCGCCGCCGATAGGGATTGTCGCGCCGCCTGCCGTTTTGCAGGCGAATGCCCAGACATTGACCGACCAGCCCATCAGCAGCAGCGTGGTCAGCAGGGTTATCATTTTTTTCATCAACATACTCTCCTCGTCAGGCGTAGGTATAGGTCACGTTTATCACCGCCTGAATGGTTCCCTGAGTCGCGCCACCGTTTACCGACAGCGCTCTGACCTGTAATGGAAAACGGGCGGATTGCGATGCGTCATCCACCTGTACCGACTTTGTGGCGCCGGTATTCAGCGTGTTGCCACTGTCATCCTGAAGTTCAAGCTGGATATTTCCGGCGCTTCCCTGGTTTTTGTAATAGCCGGTGCTGTCTGCCGTTCCGCTGAAGCTGGCCGTGATCCTGGACGTGCCGATCGGGCAGTTGCTGAGATCGAGTGCCACGGTATGCCATTGCGAAGAGGAGCCGGGTGAAACCAGGCTGAAGGTATAGAGATCGCCAAGCTCGACGGTGGCATTGGTGGTGGACACCGTGCACGGTTTAGCCACCACTTTACCGTTTACGGTAATCGTCACGTCGGCCGCCTGTAGCGTTGGGGAGAAGGCGGTCAGAAGCGCCGCCAGAAGCCAACCGGGATGGGGTCGTTTCATCGAAGTCTCCGCTTACTGAAATTCAAGGGTGAATGTCGCTGTGGCATTAACGTGCCCTGCCGTGACCGGGACCCGCGTTGCCATCAGCCGGGCATAAAAGTGCAGCGTATTGGTCTGGCCGGGCGTCAGCGTGGTCCACGGGATTGCGGAGGATGCCGCATTGAGCGGCAGGGCGCTTTGCTGTCCGTTGAGGATCTGCACCCCCATGCCCGCCGCTGCCTGGGTACCCGCGTCGAGTTTTAACAGGCTGGTGTTGTCATCGTCGGCAGGACCGGTAAAACCCACCTTTACCGCAGTAACCGAGTTGCCGCAGGGCGAGAGGACAATGCGAAACGGCACGGCAGGCGTGGTGGCGCCGACGGTACTGAACTGCTTCGTCGCGTTATCCATCAGGTCGACGGTAAAATCTTGCGATTCCCCCGCCACGGCGCAGGCGTTATCCCTGACGTAACCGCTGATCGTGATCGTGCTGTCGGCGGCAGACGCATTGGCGGCGGCCAGCGAGAAGACGGCGCTCAGCAGATAAAGGGTTTTTCTCATCATCATGTCCTTAGCGGCACACGGCCGATAGCTGGCTTAGCAGCTGTTGCTGGCTCTCTGTGGGTAAGCGGTACTCCGCCACACAGCGGGTATCCGCGCCTTCACCCCATTTCACTCGCACTTTTCCAGCCAGCGGCATGCCGCTCAGATAGACCTGGCCGTTGTCGGCAACGATGCTGCCGCTCTGATTACTGTCGGAGGTGACGATTGCGCCGAAAGGAACCGGTTTGCCGTTGTGGGTCAGCGTCAGCAGCAGTTTTATCCCAACGTGGGCTTTGAATTCAGCACGGACAATCGCGCCGTGCGTCGGTACGACGGTCGCGACCGCCTCATCCAGATCGACGTTGTCCGCGAGAGTGTTGGTGTCCAGGGCGATCCGGTTTTCCCGGTATTCGGTGGCGTAAGGCAGCACGGCATAGCCACGCCAGTCGGTACGTACCCCGGTCTGGTTCTCTACTTTCGTCCCTTCCGCCCCCGGCGCTTTGATCAACACCACCGTGTCGTTGAGCGGCTGGCTCAGCGTGACGCCGTTGGCATGTGCCAGTACGCCGCCGCTCATCCCGTAATAAAGCTGTTTGATACCGTCGCTGCGGCTGTAGCCGACGTTGGCGTTGCCGTAGCCACCGCGATAGTTCAATGCGGTATAGCCGGTGCCGCTGCTGCTGCCCTCTCCGCCGCCCGCGTAACCGGTCTGAACGCTGTAGCTCAGGTTGTTGTCTTCCAGTAATGTGCCGTACAGCCCTGCCAGGTTGGTCATCCTGCCGTTGAGATCGTTCGACATGCTGTAGCTGGCGCTGGCGTGTCGCCAGACGGACTTGCTGTCCGAGCGTTGCCAGTGGCTGAAGGGGATGTTGACGTTGACGGCCAGCATCTGGTCGCGCCCGTTTTGCCAGGCGTTTTTGGTCAGGCTGTAGCTCAGCGTCCAGTTGATATCGTCGATCGCGGTATTCAGCCCGGCCTGTAATTGCTCATCGGCGCTGTCGGTCCCCCAGTAGGTCTGGCGGCTTCCGCTCAGGTAAAAGGTGGCGGTGCGCCCTAGCTGTTGGGTGATACTCAGCTGAACCTTGCCACGTTTGTTATAAGTGAGGTTGTAGTAGTCGGTGAATTTGGGCTGTACCTGAATGATCCCGTCCTGGGTTTCAACGTTATAGCCGCTCATCCGGCTGTAGGTGGTATCGGCAAAGCTGAAATAACCGCGCGTGGAGTAGCGGTAGCCCACCAACTGGATGTTAGTGCCAAGCTCGCTGAGTGATTTGTTGTAGAGAAAACGCACTGACTGTCCCTGGTGCTTGCTGTCATCGGGCAGGGTGGCATTGGCCTGCGTGACATCCACCGACAGGGCGCCCAGCTCGCCCATGTTTTTCCCCACCCCGGCGTTGAAGGCGTGATAACGATCCGCCAGTTGGGTACCGCCGTACAGCGTCCAGCCAGCCGGAAGCCCGTGCAGTATGGTGCTCTGGAAGAACGTCGGCTCTTCCTGCTGATTATTACCGCTGCGATATTCCCCGGCGGTCAGGGCATAGCGGGTGTGGCCTTCACGTTGCAGCACCGGTACCGAGGAGTAAGGGACGGAGAAGATCTGACTGCTGCCATCGGCCTCTTTGATCGTCACCTGCAGGTCGCCGCCGTTACCCGCGGCATAGAGATCGTTGATAGTAAAGGGGCCTGGCGGCACCGTGCTGTGGTAGATCTCATAACCGTTTTGTTTGACGGATACCTGCGCCGTGCCGCGGGCAATACCGTGGATAACCGGCGCAAAGCCCTTCTGACTGTCCGGCAGCATATTGTCATCCGTCGCCAGCTGTACGCCGCGAAAGTTAATGCCATCGAAGATATCGCCATTGGTGTAGCTGTCGCCAAGCGTCAGACGCGAGCGTAATGGCGTGATATCCCGCTCCAGCCAGGTGTTCACGTGCTGCCATATGTTGTCGTTACCTGATGCGTTGCCGCCGCTGCTGTAGCTCCAGGTTGTGTTATCGCGCAGACGCCACGCGCCAAGATTCAGCCCGCTTTGCAGGTTTAAATAGGCATAATGACTGCTGCCGCCGATAGTGTTCTGGACAGTGTTGCCGGTGAAGTTGTAGTTCAGTAATCCGGCGGTAATGCCGTTATCCCAGAGTTCCGGTGGAATATAGCCGCGCGCCTGGCTCCCCATAAATGCCTGGGGAATGGTCATGTAAAGCCGCTGCTGCCCCACGTCTAAACGGGTCGTGGCGTCCTTAATCATCTGTGTTAACGGCACACAGGCATCTGCCGCCAGCACATTCATTCCGCTGACGGATGCCGTGTTCAACCCCATACCGGCGAGCTGCCCACGCGTCAGGCATGGCGCCAGCCCGTGACCGTTTTCGCTGGCATTGAAGGTGACATCGCGGGTCGTCATGTATCCGTCATTGAGGTAGATATCCACGCGATAAGTGCCAGGCGGTAGCTCATGGCCCTTTTCAAATCCCGAGAGATCCGCCACGGCAGCTGGATCGTCAGCCAGAAAACGCGGATTAAAATACAGTTCCGCGTGTGCGCAAAAAGTTTGTGAGGCAAGCAAAAGGGCAAAGGGGGCCTGTGCAAATACGCCAGACATACGCAAGGTTAAGTGCTGCATACGCCGGGACCCCAAGCGGTTGAGTCCAGATTTCAGATATGACATAGTCCCTCCGGTTCGAAATCGCCCGGCTGTCAGTTCTTTTTTTGTTCAGGGGAGTGAGTGGGGTTCCCCGTTCGTTATTGCATTGCGCCTTTCATGCGCGGAGTCAGCGCGCCATAATCGTTAATGGTCTTATAGGTAATTTCAGCGCCTGCATCGGCCGGTAATTTCACCTGGGCTTCTCCCATCGGAGGAACCAGCGCGTTTTCCAGCACCCGGATACCGGCATTCAGTTCGGTCACGGTCAGATAGTAGGGCGTTGGGTTGATCAGCGTCAGCGTGCCCGCGCTGCGGCGAAACGTCAGTTTTTCTGCGGCCCGCTCCGGCGGCAGCGCCAGTTTTGCCGGACGGTAATAGAGTTTGATGCGGCTGATAATGGCCAGCTGCAGCGTGTTGTCGTTAAGTTTTGACTTATCCATTGAGGGAATGGCTTTCACGTTCATCCAGAATAAGCTTTCCCGATCCTGCGGCAGCTGGTTATTGGTCGCGTCGAGAATACGTAAGGTGTTCTCTTTTTTTCCCTGCATGGCAAACAGCGGTGGGGTGACTACGAAGCGCCCGTCTTTGACGCCATCAGCGTTTTCCACCCATGACTGGATCAGATACGTACTGCTGTCATCATTATTGGTCACCGCCAGTTGAACCTGCTTTTGTCCTGCCGGATAAATGACCCTGGTTGAACCCAGCGCCACGCCCGCTTCTGCGTGAGAGGCCAGTCCACTGGCGGCTATCATCAGTACTCCGGCCAGAAAGTTGTACGTCATTGCCCACGTTTTTTTTATGTATACCCTTGTTGTTCTCACCGTCATTTCCTGTATTCGGTATGTCTGCTTAATTACTGGTAGGTCAAAGAGAACCAGGCCTGTGCGTTGGCACGACCTCCGGTGACCTGACGCCCGGTTGAACGATATTTCGCGACAAAATGTAGCGTGGTTGGCCCGGTATAGAGCTTTGTCCAGCTTCCCGGAGGGCTATTAAGGGGGATCAGGCTGCCTTCCTGGTCAAACAGCGCAATGCCGATCCCGTTGGCGATACCCGGTCCCTCACCCACGGAGAGAACATCGGGATTTTTACCATCGGCAACGCCATGAAACGCCACACCGACACGTTGGCTTACTGCAGTACTGCAATCCTGCAGATGAATATCGAAGGGAACCGGATTGGTATCTTCCCCTGTCGCATGAAATCGATTGCTGCCGATCTGCCCCATGTTCACCGTCATCTGGCGATCGCCCGCTTCGACGCGACAGGATTCTGCAATAATGACGCCCTGGAAGCGCATACTTCCTCCGGGCAACATGACGTTCCACGAGTTCCCGGCCAGCGCACATGCGGGCAGTAAGAGCATCAGCAAACCTGATTTCATCCTTTGCATCGTTATCACCTCAGTCCCATTGCGGATAACGGGCCATCCTGGCCCTGAATGCTTCCCTGCCTGATGAATTACTCGTATTGCACTTTGAACGTTGCGTCAGCGTTAGCGGTACCGGCAGTGGCTGCCCCCGTCGCGTAGTAACGCGCCTGGAACGGAATGATGTTGGTGCCATCGTTCAGCGTTGTTGCCGCGCTGAAGGTTGCGCCATCCAGGGCCAGCGGGGTGCCTTTGTTGTCGAGGATCTGTACGCCGACGTTCGTTGCGCTACCGGCAGCGGAACCCTGCAGGGCCAGGACGGTAGTGTTGGTGGGATCAACCGCAGTGCCGGAGAATGCGATAGACGCTTTAGTAGAGACGGTGGTATCACAATCATTCAGTTGAATGTTGAAACCGACCGCGGAGCTGGTGTCGCCGGACGTTGCCAGTCTTGCAGAGCGAACCTGGCCTAACTGTACGGTTTGATCAATAGAACCGGCATCGACTGCGCAGGCTGCGTTAACGACTTCTCCTTTAAAATGCACTGTACCGCCGTTTACCGTGGTAGCGGCCAGAGCCGCCGCAGAGGACAGGGACAGGGCTGACAGAACAACGATTGCCAGTGTTTTAATTTTCATGCTTTTTTCCTTTAAACAATATCGATATAACGAACCCATGTTGGCAGCCGTTTTGCCGTCCAGGCATTCCATATTTTCAGCCGAATGGTTCGACTGCCGGTTCTGTACAGTTCTCGCCCAACTAATGAGACAATTGGGGCCATTTTGTCTCATTAGAGTAAAAAACCTTTCAGTCGGTTATCTGGCTTTTTTATTGGTTTTTTATGTTTGAAACTGACTATTTTCTGAATTTAAAATCTAATATTTTGATTTGCACAAATGGACGCATTCGGCATCTGCTTCAGTTCAAAGCGGAGGCAGGTGCTGAGTTTTGGGGGGAGTGTGAAGAAATTGCCTGAAGTTAATGCTATGAATATCAGTTAGATAAATACTTATTACGGGTAATTTTAACTTGTGAGTTGCAAAAGATGGTTAAATTTTTTTATGATATGGACAGTTTGGCCCCAATTGACCAATTCGATTTGAGAACTTCCTTTCATTATCAATCGCTTAAATCATTTTTTCTTACCTTGTAAAATTTCTTCTAACAGGTTGTTTCGCTCCCATAGTCCGGCAAAACGCGCGGCGTTACTGGCGGTATAACGTACCGTGTGGCGGATGTTACGATGGCCCAGATAATCCTGTATCAGCCGGGTATCCGTTCCCCTTTCTGCGAGTTCATAACCGCAGGCATGACGTAACATGTGTGGATGAGTGTGGGTGACGGTACCGGCATTGATTCCGGCAGTACGAATGATGCGCCAGGCCTGCTGGCGGGAAAGTGGCGTGCCTCGTCGGGAAATAAATACTGCGTCAGTACAGCAGGCACCTCTCCAGTCAGCGCGTTCCTGGCTCCAGCGTTCAACGGCTTCACGCTCGTCAAAACGCAGCGGGTGGATGGTGGAAAAGCCGTTTTTCAGGCGACGGATATGGATTCGCCCTTCGTTGAGATCAAGGTCACGATAGTGCAGTCCGAGGAGTTCGCTGATCCGCATCCCGTGACGAAATGCTAACAGAATAAGACAATAATCCCGCTCTCCGGTGGGGCCGTGACGAGCGGCCAGCATCATTGACTGTACTTCTTTGCCGGTAAGATAACGACGTCGATTCACAATAAATTACTCCTGAAATAAGTTTATAAGCCCGCAGAGAAACATCATAGCGATTAAAAAATAATCCGCGATGTTAAAGGCGTATTAATATGAAGGGATTAATCACAGCCATGTGATTACATTACTTTTACACATGGTTAAGATCGTGCCACATGATAAATCTTATTTTTAAAGATTTTATCCCTTATCACAATAGAGCCTGTTGTGGTCGTTGTCAGGTATATAAAATTAAAAGGAAAAAAGTTGTGGGTAATGATATTTTTAACCGGTTTTTATTGCCGGGTGGTTTAAGGCAATGAACTGAACATGAGTGAACGAATATCCAGATACAGTATAAGGATATGGTGGGGCATTTATACTCGTTATACTTCAAGTTGCAGGTACGTTGGCTTTATTACTCGGCCTTCGGCCTCGCCCCTTCGGGGCCAGCGCAAGCGCTGTTCAAAACGACTACGCGTTTTGTCCTGCAACTTGAATTATTCAGAGTCTATAAGGAATGTAACAGGAATTTGCGGGGACATTAATCATAGTTAACATAAGGTTAATTTTTATTAATGTATTGCAAGAAAGGGGAATTTCGACGCCATCCATGGCGTTGAAGAGGCTACAGTAAAATTGCATTTCGCTGTTTGAGGCGGGCATCATCCCAGATACCGTAAAAACGCCCCGCGTTACTGGCGGTATACCAGACGGTATGGCGGATATTACGGTGTCCAAGATAGTCCTGGATGAGACGGGTATCGATACCCATATTGGCTAACGCGAAACCGCATGAGTGGCGAAGCATATGCGGGTGAATTTCCAGTGACAGGCCGGCGTTATCACCGGAAGCAGAAATGATCTGGTAAAACTGTTGGCGGGAAAGTGGGTTTCCTTTCCTCGATAAAAATAACCATTCGCTGTCTGAGTGGGGATAAGAGATACGAATAGCCAGCCACTGTTTTAATGCCAGTATCTCTTCACCTAATAAAGGATGAGTTGTTGAAAATCCTTTTTTAAGGCGGTGGATGTAAATACACTTTGATTTAATGTCGATATCTGAAATTTGTAAGCGACAGATTTCACTGGCGCGAAATCCGTGAATGAAACAGAGTAATGTCAGACAATAATTACGTGCAGCATGTGGGCCGGTATTTGTTGCTTTGAGTAGTGACTCCACTTCATTTTGAGTCAGGAAATTCCTTTTTTTGTTATCGGCGCTGTTTTTCATTAGGTTCCCTCTTTGATTGCAGGCAGGCAAATATTCTTCTTATCACCATCAATCCGATGGTATTATCCGGTCTTTAGTTATTTTAAGCGTCGCGCTGAGAATGATTTATCTCATGTGACGGTTCTCAGTTTCTGGTGAACAGAACCGGATAGTGGGGACGGATGTATATTGTCGGGTCATGATGTCACATCCTTGCCAATAGCGACTCGTCTTATGCGTCTTGCGATGTATCTGATTGATAAAATATGATTTTCCAGGTGGTTTCAACGTTCTGTTCATTCCTGTTCCTCTTGATGATGAATTCAGAAGTCCGTCTGGTTGATATAACCAAACCAATAGTGCAGAAATGCGTTGACCTTAATCGATGGTCGTTCATTCCACAATGAAAGAAAACGTCTGTCTCGAAGGGAAGGCGAATATTGCGTGAGTTCCCTCAGTGTGTGCAAAGAACAAAATGGCCGCTTCGATAGCATTCACAGTGAGACTACAACAAAGATTAAACCATACTGTAAAAATCCTCTGGAGAATAGTGATAATAAGCACAGTGTTATATTTAAAGAGTGGATTTGTTATTTTATTAATTAGGAATATTCTTATTAATGGAACTATCCCAGGAATGTTATGAGGCTATTTTACTGGTTAATGGCATATTCAGTCAGCCTGTTATCCGCGCAAGACTATAGCAGGATGGTGGTAACATACTATTTTAATTAAAAATTTATTGCAGCAGATGCTGTGGTGAACAGACGTTTTCAGGTGTTTTTTTGAATGCGCCGTGATAAGTCGATATATTTACCTTAAGTGAAAAAATCGACATAAAATCTTTTTATCGCTGTTTTTGAAAATAGCCTGCAACAGGCAAAACGTGCCATGTGAACAATGATAACGCGGGAAACTAATATGATTGGCAAATTAATTTTAATATGCAATTGGCCCCAGTGATAAAGGCCGCATCATTGAATGCGGCCTTTATCTTCAGACAGAAACGAGATCTCTGCCGTTTAATAAGACGGGATCAGCGCGGCATAAGTGCAAAGACACCCCAGCCAAGGTATTCACGCGTGTAGGTCACATGACGCTCCGGGGAGAGAGTCAGCTGCGCCCGAACTTCTGCTGCAAACTCGTCCTCCGGATTCTCCTCCAGCCACCGGCGCATTGTCAGCCATTTCGCCGCTTCATACCTGTCCCAGCCTTCCCGATCGGCTAAAACCATCTCCACCACGTCATAATCAAGCTCGCTGAATAAAGAAACGAGCTTCGGTAGCGTGAGGAAATCGGAGATAGCGTTTGCGCCACATGCTCTGGCAATCTCCTCGCTGGCGGGAACGTGCCGCCACCAGGGTTCACCGATGAGAAGTATTCCGCCAGGCTTCAGACTTTCGCGCAGAAGCGTGAGCGTTCCGGCGACCCCTCCGCCGATCCAGGTAGCGCCAATGCAGGCGGCGATATCGCATTTTTCATCTGCGACAAAACCTGCGGCGTCGCGATGGATGAAGTTAACTTGCTCTGCGATGCCTGGTTCCTCTGCGCGTTGTCTGGCCTGAGCACTGAACAATGCGCTCATGTCTACGCCGGTTCCTCTGATGCCATAATCGCGAGCCCAGGTGCAGAGCATTTCGCCGGATCCGCTGCCCAGGTCAAGTATCCTCGTGCCCGGCGTCATGCGTAACGCTTTACCCAGGGTGGCATATTTCTCCGCTGTAAACGGGTTATGGATGCGGTGAGCGCTTTCGCTGATGGTAAAAATACGTGGGATGTCCATAGTTGAGCTCCTTTTCTCAGCGATTGTCTGTTTGGGCGCGGACATTGTTTAGTCCGGTCGTGTTGATACGGTACGGTTGCCCATTAACGGATTTAATCAGTTTTTTGGTTTTAAGTTTTTTGAAGACGGCAAGGGTGCAGTCGCTAAGCAGCAACCCTTCGCGGCTGTAACATTCGACGGCGGTGACGCGACCTGAGGCGTCGCGGACGTGCGCAATGCGTCCACCTTTGGCGAGAACGTGTAAGGTACGCTGTTCCTGACGGGATAAATTCATACTGGAAAACCTGTTAATCATCATATGCAAAAACGAGCCAACACCAGCCGGTGTTCGCGTAAAGTTTAAGTGCATTGATAACCAGTCCGGCCCAATAAGGTCGGCAAGCTGATTATCAGATGATGACATTCTCCAGCATCAAAGCCTCGGTATGAGATGAAAAGTATTTACGCAGAATATGATAACACACCTGAAGTTCAGGGATATTATCAGTGGTCAGAAATGTGATCTCCGGAGGAGCAGGCCAGCGGGTGCTGGCCTCAGACATCAATGATGTTCCAGCACGCCCTGCGCCGCAGGCAGGTAGCGCAGTGAGAAGTAGACCCGGTCTTTGCCACAGGAGGAGCGCGCGCGCAGCAGCGAGGCTATCTCTGCGGAGGTCTTTGGTTTGGCAACAAATGTCTGACCGCTGCCCGCCATAAACAGTTCGTAGACGATGCCGCTGGCAGGCGTTGACGACTGACATCCGGTGGTTGCGTTCAGGTACAGGTCACGCTGTGCGGCGCTTAATTTGCCGACGCCGCTGCCATCCTGAACCCAGACGTTCACGCCTTGTTCATGCATCTGCGAGACGAGCTGGCGATAACCGTCAGGTGACATGTTGCCTGCGAAAAAACTACTGATATAGACGGGCTTACTGGCAATACCATCAAGCAGCTTGCGCGTATCCCCAAGCCATTTCAGCATTTGTTCACGAACGCCTGTTTCACGCCAGTTCAGATCGTCAATTTCGGCGCTGATATACCAGCCATCGGGGTGAATACCCGCCGCCGCCGCCCAGTATCTGGCCTGCTGAACATCTTTCACTCGCAAACGGCTCAGGTAATTTTCCAGCGCTGTAGCCGGTTGTTTCTGCCGCTCGAAGAAATCAGGATCGGCGTTGAGTCCGACAATCAGCTTCAGGCCCGCCTGCTGCGCGGCTGCGGCGCGCTTAACCAGCGCTGCGCGCTCACTCTCCTGGGTAAACGCATCGCCGTAGCGGGTCCACTGTAGGATCAGCGTATCAAAACCTTGCTGATGTAGCTGGTTCATCAACGACTGCCAGGCCGCGTCACTCACCGCGTTGTCACGCGTCTGCGGTTGCCAGAAGATACCGTTCATGGCGAAGGAGAAGGGGCTGACAAGCAGAAGCGCCAGCAAAATGGAAAAGAACTTGCCCATTACCAGTGAACTCCAATGGTGAGAAACGCGTTGTTGCGATCCCCGCTACTTTGATTAATGGTGTTGAAAGTGCGCTGATATTCCACGCCGAGGCTGACTTTGTGCGGCCAGGCGTCGTAATGCGTCTCTCCGCTCCAGATATTCCAGCGCACGCCGACGCCGCCAATCTGTGCCCCTTGCGTCGCTTTGTCGCGATAGCCGTTCTCCTGAACGTGCGCGTAGGGTTCGACCGTTTGGCCGTGCGCCACTTTTTGGTGCCAGCTTACGCGATAATCAGCCGTCCAGGCCTGGATATCCTGGCGGACATACTGCGCCGCATCCAGGTAGAGGTTTTGCGCAAACCACCCCTGACCATCAGGGTGCCACTCATCGCTATATTTTCCGCTGTTGAAGAACGAGGCGCTCGCTCGCAGCATGGTATCCGCTTCGCCGCGGTGACGATCCAGTGGAAACTGCTGCTCAATGGCCAGGAAAGCGACATAATCACGCAGCGGCTTCCAGCGAAGACCGGTGCCTGACATGGGATTTTTCACCGGCATTACGACGCCACTTTCACCCGTATCGCCAAATATGCGGCTGTATACCGACAGCAGATCGCCATCCAGCAGCATATTGCGCCCAAGGCGATATTCCGCTTCAAGCTGACCATAGCTGCGATAACTTTTACCCGGAGCAGAACCGCCCACGTTGTTGTTGGCTGAATTCATCGCCCCTGAACGTAGCCCAACGGAGGTGTCAAAATTAACGCTCCAGCGGCGCGCCACGTCTTCGTGCAGACGACGGAAGTTAAAGTGCTGCTGTTTTTGTTCGGGCGTGAGTGTGTCCACCTGCTCCAGATTCTCAATATCATCAATAACCTGGCGGGCATATTCTTGCGTACGCGGGACGTCGTTCAGTCGCTGGTTGACGTAGGCGAGCTGTTTAACGATCGCCGGATCGTCAGGCTGCGCCTTATGTGCTTTTTCCAGCATTTCCCGCGACTGCGCATTATCGCCAGCGTCCCAGAGTGCGTAGCCGAGCGCCGCCTGCGTGGCGCTGTTATCAGGTTCTAACGCCAGGGCACTGCGCAGATCGCGGATGGCGGCAGGCGTCTGCTTCAGCTGTCGATATACCGCGGCGCGGGCAGCATAGGCATTTGCGGACGGTTGGAGGGTGATGGCGCGGGTTAAATCCTCGAGCGCCAGCGCCGGCTGTTCCGGCAGATAACGCTGAGCATGCAGCCACCAGTACTGCGCGCTGTTATCCAGCCCACGTTTTTGTGCTTCTTCAAGCCAGCGATCGCGCGTTTCGCTATCGCCTGCCGCCTGGGCGGTATTCGTCGCGGCAATCAGATCGTCATTGCTCATCTCGCGGGTGGCGAGTTTTTTCCAGGCTTGCAGAGCGGTGGCATAATCCTGTACCTGAAACGCCTGATAAGCGACGGCCCGGTGATGCCAGACATCAGGCTTGCGGGTTTCAGCCTGTTGGAAGTCATAAAGCGCCATTCCGGGCACATCGTCGCGCAAGCACTGGGCCAGCCTGCTCCAGGCGGCGGCATCGTAGGAGGCTGACATATCGCCGAGCAGGTTGCGTATCGTCTGACAATTCGCCGCCAGGCCCGGGAGCTGACTTTGCAGCTGACGCAGGTCTGCGGAAGAGAGCGGCTGCGACAGGCGGGCGATTTGCGTGGGGGTCGCCCAGTCAGGATGCGCATTCAGCAAACCGGAAAGGCGGACCATCAGCGTGCGTGCGGTCTGTGCATCCCCGTGAAAAGGATAACGTTGTAACAGTAAATGGGTCGCTTCGCGGGACTGACCGGCCTGCATCAGTTGCCACGAAAGTTGATCCAGCCGTGTCAGGTCGGCAGGGTTTCGGGCATAGCTCTGACGTGCCAGACGCAATATCTCCGGGTGATTTTGTGTCGCCAGAGCGATCGCATAGCGCTCATCCGTCATCTCATCAGCCGGAAGCTGGTTCAGTATTTTTTGCGCGCTGGCGTAATCTCCGGCCTTGATCATTGCCGGTAACGTTGTCCCCGCCAGATACTGACGGTTTTCAGCAAACTGAGCGGAGTAGCCAGCCAGCGCCTGTTTCGGTTGCGCGCTGTAGCGCGATAGCAGATACAGCCAGCTTTTTTCTTGTTCGGGGGTCTGAAACGCAGGAGGCGCGCTTTGCAGATACGACTGCAAGCGTGCCGCGTCGCCGCGTGCCGCCAGCGCCGTTGCGAACGCGATACGGTTATCCGGCGTATTGAAGATCCCTTGTGATTGCAGCGCCTGCATTCTGTCGTCCAGATGCCCGGCCATTAGCACGTCAAACCACTGCTGGCGTTCAGTGACGCTGAGCGTGTCTCGCGACTGGCTGAACAGCTCCTCTGCCAGCGACCACTGTTTAAGGTAGATTGCCCGCTGCAGCAGATCGTTGCGTAGCGCTTTCCCCTGCGGCGTCGCGGCGAACGTGTGGTCGTCCAGCTGTTGCCTGGCAATGGGTAACTGCTCAAGACGGAGCGCATTTTGTCCGACTTCGCTCCGGCAGCGTGCTGACGGTGAAGCCTCGCAGGCTTTCTGCTGTGCGAGCAGTTCTGCCACGGTATTGACCGGTTTCACCTTCACGGGGATGGCGTCCAGACTCTGCTGCAATCGGGCATCGCCGGGATTACGTTTGAGCTGTTCCGTCAGCAGCAGCTGTGCGCGATCGTTATGACCAAAATGACGATATGCCTCAGCCAGATACAGCGTCAGGGGAACGTTATCCGGCACCTGTTGGTGAATATATTCCAGTTCGTGGATAGCCGTTTTTTCATCATTATTCTTTTGCGCTTTCAGTGCCTTTTCCAGACGCGGATAAATGACAAAGTGACGGTAGTCGCTTAGCCCCAGCGCTTCTGCGCTGGTTCCGCTGGCCGCGTTACTGACGGTTTCCGCCAGCGCGGCGTGACTCAGAAGCGAGGTAATAAACAGACCAGACAGGCCGATGAGGCGATTGACGTTATTCTGCTTCATGGACTGACTCCAGTTCTGCGATCTGCTCCGCGGTGAGTCCCGCGTTCATTAACAGTGATTGCAATGACACCTGCAATGTCTCCTGGATTTCCAGTACGCGCGTCAGCGTCTCCTGACTGATGACGCCTTCTTCAACCAGAAACTGACCAAACGGTTTTTCGCTCCGTTCGTGACGCAGCAACAGAACGTTAATCGCCGAGCGGTTGATATGACCCAGCGTCCTCAATACTTCGGCAAACAGGAACTGACGAGGGACAAATTGCTGCCAGATCTGCTCTGCACTCTGCGGGCTTATCCAGTGTCGCTGTACTGCTTTGTCCAGCATTTGCCTGTCGTCCTCGCTACGACGGCGTGCGTACCAGTGGCGTAAACCGACAACGACCTGGCCGCGCAGAACAATCACATAACGGACGGCGCGGTCAACCTTACGGGATAAGGCGGCCAGGGAGACAGGATCCAGACCGTCCTCGCTGCCCACGACCATGACGCCGTTTTCAATGCGCAATGGCAGGACCGCGTAATGCAGTGCGACGGTGGCGGGCATTTCGGCGATCAAGGATTGCGGTATATCCCAGGCGTCAACGGATTCCCATTGCACGTTGTTTTGTTCCGCCAGCGCCCTGGCCAGCTGTTCTGCATTGATTAATCCCTGCATCAGCATTGATCCCCCGAGACGCAAACCCTGGATACGGTTGGTTAGTGCGTGTTCCAGTTGGGCTTCGGTAATCGCCTGATGTTCAACCAGCAGCTCGCCCAATGGACGCAATGCACGGTTTTCTCCGGTGACGCTGGGGAAATCATGGGTGGTTTTATCCCAGGCGACGCGGCGCGGATCGCCATGCTGAATGACTTGCTTGAGTGCGCGCCAGTTCGCCATAAAGTTGATCAGATTGCCCCAGAACAGGCGCAAAACGGAAAGCAATCCTTGCGCCAGACCATAATAACCGGTCACGAAAATCACGCGCTGGAGGATGCGGTTCGCCATCAGGCCAAAGTTCAGCCATAGCAGCGTTATCAGCCACGGGCCGCCGGTAAAGATTGACAGGAATTGCCAGGCATCCGGCCACAGGTTTTGGTAAATCAGCAGCAGCAAGAGCTGGAGCATGATGAACATGGCCAGAAAGCTCAGGA
Source organism: Citrobacter amalonaticus (assembly GCF_002918555.1). Classification (GTDB taxonomy): domain Bacteria; phylum Pseudomonadota; class Gammaproteobacteria; order Enterobacterales; family Enterobacteriaceae; genus Citrobacter_C; species Citrobacter_C amalonaticus_A. The sequence goes on along the minus strand of NZ_PQMB01000003.1, from coordinate 348,278 downwards.
AGTTACTGATTGCGCCTTTGCGATCTCGCCAGAGGAAATAGTTTAACGTCGGGCTTGAGGTCCATTTGTGGGTTTTGAAGCCCTGGAAAACGATGCCGATAATCCAGCGTGATTTCTGCCTGACCGCAGTCGTAAAGGTATCGGGAAAATATTCGCGCACGCAGATAACGTTTGAGGTACGCGAGCGTTGCAGGAATTTATGTCGTTCACCGGCTTGCGAGTCTTCCACTACCGGGAAGCGTACAAAAATCTCCGTCATTCCTTTCTCTTTCAGACGGAAGCCAATGTCGTAATCTTCGGTAAGACTCTGCACGTCGAACGCAATACCGTCACCGTCGGCCAGCAGTGCGGCAACGGCGCGGCGGCTGAAACAGGTACCGACGCCGGCGCTGGGGACCTGTCCGGCGATGGCTTCTCGTACCGGAACATCTTTACCATGCAGTTCCGAAAACTCATCGATGTAAGACATACTGGTAAAGTGTGTCCATTTGCGTTCAAAAGGATAAACAGGGATCTGAATTAAATCCTTACGGTCCACGAGGTAGTTGAACAGCCGTAATTCCATTGGCGAAATGACATCTTCGGCATCATGTAAAATAAAACCGGCGAAAGAGAAGTTCGCGCTGCGTTCAAATTGGGTAATGGCATCCAGGATATTGTTCAGGCAATCAGCTTTGCTGGTGGGACCGGGACGTGCGCAAACGACTTTATGCACATTTGGAAAGCGGGCGCAGACTTCATCCACATCGCGCTGGGTATCGGGATCGTTAGGGTAGGTGCCAACAAAAATATGGTAGTTTTCGTAGTCCAGCGTGGTTGCCGCCAGCTCAGCCATATGACCAATAACGCCGGTTTCATTCCAGGCTGGGACCATGATGGCTAAGGGCTTTTCATCGGGTTTGTAGAGTTCGTGGTAATCCATTCTGGGATAGCGGCGATAAATGCTCATGCCGCGCTTTAGCCGTCGCAGCCAGTAAACGATATCAATGAAAAGATCGTCCAGCCCGCTGATTAACATCATTATCGCGAGGGCAATAGCGATAAATTTTAACCCATAAAGATAAGTTGAAAAAACATCCAGAAACCACTCCACACCGCTATCCTGTATCAACTGTAATTATAATTGCAATTTATATATTAATGCGTTTTATGGTTTCTGACAGCTCATTTATAACGAAATAAAATAATCACAAGAAAAATAATTTTATACATCATTAATATAACAGTTATGTATCATAATGAATGATTATTGCTGGGGGGCTCGCGGAAAGCGCTGATGCCGTTATTACCCGGGATGAAGGCGTTATATTGAGGAGAGAGTCATCCCGTTTGCAGGAATAACGACTAGAGATAATAAGTCGTTGTTGTTCTGAGTGTTTTAGTCAGACTGTCAAAGACCTCAATATCGGCGGCCTGGATGGTCATTCCCGACGTTCTGAGCCGTTGAATATCGGCGGCTATCCGTTGAATTCCGAACCAGAAAAGGCCATCAAGCGCATTCACCTGTAAACCCGCCTCCAGCGCCAGACGCAGACGTTCTCGCGGTAATTTAGTCTGGCTGGCGATCTGCTGATACGGTGCGGTGGTTACCGTGCTGTTGTCGATCCGGCGTATGCGTGACGAGAGCCGATAACGAAATGTGTCAGGTGTGTTACTGAGATCGATATTGATGCTGTAAACCTGTCCGCGTCTTTTTCCATTCACCGTGACCGTTTTTTGGCTCAGCGGTAATTTGGTGCGTAATTTATCAATCAGCTGCGGGGTGCGCGTGAGGATGAGTCGAAAGGGAAGCTCAAAGCTGGTCACGTAATCCACGTTCAGCAGCGCAATACGCAGACGCTCTTCCGCTCCGGCATGTTCCCGTTGACACTCCTCAAGCACATCATTCCATTGGCTGGCGATACGGTGGGGTTCGTCGATCTCGGTGAAGCGGTATTTTTCAATCTGGTAATCGATACGCCGGGTCATCTCAATTCCCTTGTGGTATGCATTTCGCACCAATCGCGTATTTTAACAACCCGGCAGGATAACGGAAAGCCTGCCTGTTCACGAAAGCTCTGCGTCAGCGACACTGGCCAGGGATGCCTGGCGGGTTACTGGCAGCGTATCCGGCTGACGTGGTCACCGGGGTTTTCCAGCGCTATGCTTACTCTTGAAATCATAAAAATGATAAAGGCAATGTTATGGATAAGAAGCTACTGGAAGCGGGCTATCGGGTTTACACCGGCGAGGAGATCGATGTCTATTTTAACACTGAGATCTGTCAGCACTCCGGCAACTGTGTGCGCGGGAGTTCCCGGCTGTTCAATCTGAAGCGTAAACCCTGGATTGCGCCGGACGAAGTGGATACGGCAACGGTCGTGAAGGTGATTGATACCTGCCCGAGCGGTGCGCTGAAATATCGTCATAAATAAGCGAGGGGATGATGGAAATACTTGAAGGTCACAACAAGTTCTATGTCAATGATGCAGCGGGAAAACAGGTGGCGGAAATCGTTTTTGTGCCGACGGGAGAGCATTTGAGCATTATTGAGCACACCGACGTTGATGCCAGCCTGAAGGGGCAGGGAGTGGGCAAGCAACTGGTGGCAAAAGTGGTGGAAAAAATGCGTCGTGAGGGGCGTAAAATTATCCCACTGTGTCCGTTTGCAAAACATGAATTCGATAAAACACGTGAGTACGACGATATCCGCGCCTGACTGCATTGTCGGTGTAAACTGGCGTGTGCCTGTTTTCGCAAAACCGTATGTACTGACAGATGAGGTTATTACGGCGTGTGGATGATCCCTGTGTAACCATGAATCCCCATGTACAAACCGACGAGGCCGATGAGCAAACTGGAGAAATAAGGCGCTTTTCTTGCCAGCGTGTTGAAGCCGTCCCAGCGCTTCGCAACCTGCTGAATACTGATTGCCGCGCCGACTCCAACCGTCACCAGCGTGATGGCAAGGCCGAGGCTAAAGCAGAGCACCATGGTGGCGCCCAGGGTTATTGCTTTTAGCTGTATACAAATGAGCAGCACGGTAATGGCCGCAGGGCAGGGGATCAATCCACCCGTCAGGCCAAAAAGTAAAATCTGTCCGTTGCTGACCTCTTTACCGTGAAACCGACGCTGGATGTCGTGGGCATGTGCGCGTTCGTGGGCATCCTGATACTCTTTCGTCCCTTCCGTCAGATGAACTAACCCGCAACGATCGTGTGGGTGATCATGTTCATGAGGGTGATGACCATGATCATCATGGTGGTGAGCGTGTTCATGATGATGGTGCCCGTGCTGACGATCGTGGTGTATTTCTGTCAGCCAGTTCTGCTCCCCTTTCCAGGTTTTCCAGAACATCCATGATGCGGTGCCTAAAATAATGAAAGCGGAAATCAGCTGTAGCCAGGGCTCTACGGATTCAGCCGTAAATGCTTTGCTTATGTACATACCGCCCAGCGCAATAAGCCAGACGACGGCAGTATGGGAAAGCGTTGCCGCTAACCCCAGCATCACGGCCTGCCGGATTGTCCCTTTAATCGCGATGATAAAGGCCGCCATCATGGTTTTTGAGTGTCCTGGTTCAAGACCGTGCAATATGCCCAATAAGATGGCGCTGGGAATAAAGAACCAGGCGTTCCCTTGCTGAAGAAGAGTCGAAAAGTCACCCATGATAATGCGTCCTGGTTGTGTTAACTCGCCGTATTCTACTCCCCCCCAGTACTGAATACTACCCCCCAGTAGAGGCGTAATGCTATAATCCACAACGATTTATATTAAAGAGGTGCAGCTATGTCACATACAATCCGCGATAAGCAAAAGCTGAAAGCGCGTACCAGCAAGATTCAGGGGCAGGTTGTCGCTCTGAAGAAGATGCTTGATGAGCCTCATGAATGTGCTGCCGTTCTGCAACAGATTGCGGCGATTCGTGGTGCGGTGAATGGGCTTATGCGAGAAGTGATTAAGGGGCACCTGACGGAACATATTGTGCATCAGAATGATGAAACAAAGCGGGAGGACGATTTAGAGGTCATCCTGAAAGTGCTGGATTCCTATATCAAATAGCCGCGCGGTGACCACAAACGGAAGTCTGATTTCGCGCGGCAACGTAACGTTCAACATATTTATAGCCGCTGATGCATTTCAGGGTCTGTCACTGGAATGTCTCTGTATTGCCTCTTCGCACTGGCGGCAAACGGCAGGTGGGAACGCGACGTGTTCCGGCGTTTGTGGCAGCGCAAAAAATGCCTTGCCATCGCGTTGAGTAAAGCGCGACAGAAGGATTGCGCTCAGCACACGAGTCTCTTCTTCGTCATATCCCATTGACCGTCCCCTGTCCGTCCGGCAGCGGCTTTTTAACCGCGTCATTGCAAAGGCATAAGCGTGCCGTCAGCGTCCTTCATCTGCAGTGGATACACCGATTTATCACTGGAGACAGGATGGGAATGAATGAACAGCGAATTGATTCTTCCTCCCATTCTTTTCTCGATTCTCTGCTTGTAGGCATAGACACTGCGGATATCCATGTTCAGCGTTTGCGCGATCTGGTGTGGATTATTCCCTGCCACTATATTGCCCAGGACAGTGAACTCCATCTGTGTCAACGTATTGCCCTTCGTGATCGACAGATGCCGACCAATAAATACCTGGCGGATCTTCTCATTGGCGATTGCCAGTCCGTCGTCATGATAAATGATGGTTGAAATGGTCGGATAATTTTTCCGCCAGAAGTTTGCTAAAGATTGCATATTACGGTCGCTGACCAGAATGATCCCCATTTGCGTACTGGCAAGATAGTCAATCCACTCTTTATCAAGAAACAGACGTAAAAAGCTGATAGAAAAATCAACAAAAATATAACCGCGTAATCTGGCATTGTGGTTATTATTTAAAATGCCATCAATAATTCCACGATTAAAATAGACACTTTCTTCCGGCCACATACAAAAGCAGGCGTTAGCACAATATTGTAAACGCGGTGATTTTTCTGGCATTATTTTACAATGCAAAGAACAACTACTGCATGTAAGGCTTTTTAATTTGACATCCAGCCCCATGATGAGAGCCTCCCTATCCGTAGATAATTTCATAATTTCATCCGTTTTAAAATATGTCAATACTCTACAAAATTTCACTTTGTCAGAGATAAAAGCACTCGATTTCAATAATTGATACTATTCTGAATGTCAGTATTCTTTAGCGGATAAACTGGCATTCTTTATCGTTAATTCCTGGGGGGTAATGGGTCTATTGAAAATGCCATCATTTATAACCAGGAATTTTATAGCAACGACCAGGAATAGTTATATTGCAAAAATGTTTAAGATTTATCTATAAATGGCATTAATGGCTAAAAGTTGCATTTATGTTAAATTGTGTGCGCGTTTTGTAAATCTAACATTGTTTTTATTCAGAAAGTAAACTAATGTGTTTTCTGCGTTTTTCACTCACGACAATAATATCTGCCGGGGAGCAATATTGCATCATAAATGGTCTTAATTAAGATTACCTGATCTTTTTGTTTCTGCATTGGCATGATTTATAAGTATTTTTGTTATGTATGTTAGATGTACCTCGCATTACTCAATATAAATCGTGATCTCTGTTTAAGATTTTTGTAGCATACTATTCATTACATAAATGCGAGAATGCACAGAGTGTCTGACCTGTTAACACACACACAATTGTACACTATTAATAACCTGGTTTACTTTCACCCGGGAAAACGAACTCTGAAAAATAAAATCTCAGGGAGAAACACGCTGCTTCAAAGTCCTGCAAGTTTTATCCTGCACTATCTCATAATTAATAATGGGGTGGTCATTTCTCAGGGAAAGTTAATGGAAGTTGGGTGGGGGGATAAAAACAATATAACCTCTATTAATACATTGTACCAGACCGTGCTGATGCTCAGGAATGCGTTGGCTGAGGTAGGCCTGTCGCGAGATTTGATTAAAACGATAGCGCGCCGTGGAATAATGCTCTTTGCGGATATTTCCGGTGCTGAAAATACGGAGCCAATGACTGCTGATGCTGAGGTCACAATCACGGAAGAAATACCGGATCCTGGTGTGAATACTATAACCAAAAAGCCTCTTCGCGTGACGCTGTTAAGTATTTTCTTCTCGCTTTCACTCTTTTTCATTACCGTCGGTGCTATATTCAGCCTCTATTACCTGACGCCTCAGTCTTTATTCTCTTCTTATACGGTAGTCGACAACACTTCTTTCTCCTCCTGTACGCTTTTACTTAAAGAGAACAGTACGGTAGACATGCGCTACATTCAGTTTATGCAGCGGCATATGGAAATATGCCATGACAACAATTATGTTTTTCTTTCAGGAATGAAAAGTGCAAAAAACGTAGCCGCTATGGCATGTCAGGGGGATATAAGAAAAGAGAGGGACACTGAATGTACAGCCTGGTATTCGATTAATGATGAAAATTAAGATTCTGACAGGAGGCGCCATTGCGCTCATTGTTATTCTGGCTGGAACGGCAATGGGATTGTGGTATACGAATAAAATCAATCCCAAACTGGATTGTACCGGGAGCGTCGTTTGGGAGATTAATCATGAGGTTTTCAAAGGCGATATCGCCTACCAGATGCATAATAATCAGGGTGTTGTCACCGTTGCCGGTGAGCTGAAAACGGCGGAGGCCAAAGGTTATAAGATAAGTCGGGTGATTTACTTTACCTGGCATAAGATACGGAACAATTACATCATTAGCTCAAGCCGCCTGATGCGCTTTCCGTCTGATAAATTGCAGGATAAGGCCGGAGATGGCGCGTTACCTGCTATTTACCTGTCGAATAACGCCTCCTTATCCTTTCAGATAAAGCGGTATCGGGAAGGGTGGGCATTCACAACGGTGGGAGCCCCTTCACTGCTGTGCCGGAACGTTGAGTAAACGGCTCGTCAGAGCCGTTTAGTTTGAACGTCAGCCAAAGAACATCACGGATACACACAGCAGGCCAACAATCAGGGTAATCAGGTTACCCACAGAACGGTGCGCTTTTAACGCGGGGATCAGGTACGTCGATAGCGTTGGCATGATGAACAGGATCATTGCAATCAGCGGGCCGCTGATGGCGTAGATCATGGAGATAGCATTCGGATTAATGCAGCACACCACAAACGTGATTGCGGAAACCAATATGATCGACAGCGCGCGGTTAAACGCCCGGCTCTTCTTGATGCCAGCCTGATGTAATGAGGTTTTTACTACCTCCGTAGCCCCTTCAATCACGCCAAAATAGGTGCCGAGAAACGATTTCGACATTGCCACCACCGCCACGACGATCCCGGAAATAGACAGCCACGCGGGAGCGTTTGGCATCATCGACAGTGCAGACAGGATTGTCACACCTTCATGTTTCGCTGCTTCAATATAGCCGGGGGGGATCGACAGCAGGCAGCTGAAGACGAAAAACAGCACGCTCAGACAGATGATCAGGTAGGCGACTTTCATGATTTTTTTGCATTTACCCATGGCCTGCTCGCCATATTTTTCACGTCTGTCGATGGCAAACGTGGAAATAATAGGCGTATGGCTAAAGGCAAAAACCATCACCGGAATCGAGATCCATACCTGATGAAGCGTGTGTTGATCGACAGTCATCTGCCCGGTCAGGAGTGAGGGTTGCCAGCTTCCGGTCAGATAGATTGAGAGGAATAAAAAGTATGCAATGAGCGGAAAAACTAAAAAACCCATTACCCGCAGCGTGGCGTGCCGCCCCATGAGGAAGATCAGATTCAGCACGAGGACCACGCCGAGACTCACCAGCATGCGCACGCCGGGATCGACCGATACATGCTTCGCCAGTTGTTCCGTCAACGAGTTGGTAATTGCCACGGCATAAATCAACACCACCACAAAGAAGGCAATAAAGTACAGCATGGTGATCAGATTACCGACCTTTTTCCCGTAGTAGTGGGTGACCGCCCCCGTGATCCCTTCGCCGCCAGACGTTTTAGAGGAGAGGATAAACTGACACAGCGCTTTATGCGGCCAGTAGGTCAGGGGCCAGGCGACCAGCGCGGTGATGAACAGCACAATCGCCCCCGCTGACCCCAGCTGGATGGGGAGGAAAAGGGTTCCTGCGCCGACGGCAGTCCCATATAACGCGAAGCTCCAAAGAGTCTCTTCTTTTGACCAAATTTTCGACATTATTTGAACGTATCAACTATAAAATAAACAAAAAGAAGCGCAATTTACCATGAATGGCGGTTTTGGGGGGAGGCTTAAACACCGCAGGGGATAAAGAAGGAGAGTGCCGGAACCAGGACAGTTCCGGCAAACGGGAGCATTATCAGGCAGTAACGCGCTGCTGGCGACGTTTTACCAGACGGATGCGCAGAGTGTCATACGCCCAGTTATAGAGCATGGTATAGGGAAGGAAGAACAGGAAGAAGCCGATCTCCAGCGTGAACGCCTGCAGCAGGGTGACATTCAGTACATATGCCACAATGCTGACCCCGATCACGATAAAGCCGCATTCAAATCCTAACGCGTGAAATGCCCGCACTTTGGCCGTACGTTTAAGGCGATGTGACGGCCAGAAACGGTCGAACAGAGCGTTATAGATGATGTTCCAGATCATCGCCGTGGTCGCCAGGATAATGGTTAATCCCCCCATCTCCAGTGCGGATCGCTGCATCAACCAGGCCGTTACAGGAGCCAGGATCGCGGTGGCAATGCCTTCAAAACAGACGGCATGAAAAATGCGCTCGAGTAACGATCGGCGCTGTACGGTATCGTGCTGCATAACTTAAAACCTTTATTGTTCGCCCGGATAACGGAATAGCGGGAATTTTATCGTTTTATATGATATCTAAAAGATAGTATCCATCGATAAAGTAGATAGTTCATGCGTTACTCTCCCGAAGCCTTAACGGCATTTGTTGAAACGGTTTCCTGCGGTTCGTTTTCTGCAGCGGCACGGCGGTTGCGTAAAAGCCAGTCCACCGTCAGCACCGCGATTGCGCATCTGGAGGCCGATCTGGGTTTTTTGCTGTTCGATCGCTCATCGCGGCAGCCCGTGCTCACTGAAGAGGGAAAACGGGTATTGGGGTATGTGCAGGCGATCCTGACCGCCAGCGAGCGGCTGGATGAGGTCGCCCTCTCCCTTTGCGGGGAAACAGAAGCACGCTTAACGTTTGTCCTTTCCGACACGCTGCACCCGGACGTACTGGAAGAGTTAATGGTGCAGTTTGACCAGCAATTTCCGCATACTGAGTTTGAATGCCTGATTGGTGAAGATGTTGATGTGATCGATCTGTTGCAAAAGGAGCGTGCGCAGGTTGGCTTAATTGAAGCGCGGGATCGCTACCCAACGGACATCGGGGCGACGCGTCTTCCCATGCAAACCTGGATGGGAATTTATGCTGCAACTTCACATCCGTTGGCCAGCCAGCAACAATTGCAGTGGGATCAGTTGCACACCTGGCGCGAGCTGCGCCTCAATACCTATATTGAAAGTGAAAATCACGTTGCTCGCGGACCGGTCTGGTCAGCGCCGAATTATTTGCTGCTGCTGAGTATGGCGGTGCAGGGGTTTGGCTGGTGTGCGCTGCCTTGTGCGCTGGTTGAAGAGTTTGCCGCGGAAAAACCGCTGGTACAACTGGACGTAGCCGGCTGGCCGAAAGCCATCTCTATCGATCTCCTCTGGAATAAAAAATCTCCCCCAGGCGTGGCGGGAAGCTGGTTGAGATACCATTTGCAGCAGGGGCGCGTGCCCGAATAAACGTGGCTATACGAATTTCGTTTGTGATAAAAATCACCATTTTTAAACAATCAGGATAACTATTTTTAACAATGCTCTACTATTGCGATGTCATTTTGTGCCGAGGTCGTGATGAAAGAGGTTGTGATAGTGGGGGCACTGCGAACCCCTATTGGTTGTTTTCAGGGAGCGCTGTCCCGCCATTCAGCCGTCGAGCTTGGCAGCCTGGTGGTGGAAGCGTTAATGGCGCAGACGGGAGTGAGCGCCCAGGCCATTGACGAAGTGATCCTCGGTCAAGTGCTCACCGCTGGCGCCGGGCAGAATCCTGCGCGTCAGTCTGCGATTAAAGGTGGCCTACCCAACACCGTTTCTGCCATCACGATCAACGACGTGTGCGGTTCAGGGCTGAAAGCGCTACATCTGGCGACCCAGGCGATTCAGTGCGGAGAGGCGGATATTGTCATTGCGGGCGGGCAAGAGAACATGAGCCGGGCACCACATGTGCTTACCGACAGTCGCACCGGAGCGCAGCTGGGAAACAGCCAGCTGGTGGACAGTCTGGTACATGACGGGCTGTGGGATGCGTTCAACGATTACCATATGGGGGTGACCGCAGAAAATCTGGCCCGGGAATATGGTATCAGCCGTGAATTACAGGATGCCTGGGCCCTGAGTTCTCAGCAAAAGGCGCGTGCCGCTATTGATGCTGGTCGTTTTAAAGATGAGATCGTCCCGGTTGCGACGCAACGTCAGGGCCAGACGATCCATATTGATACTGATGAACAGCCAAGAACCGACGCCAGTGCTGAAGGGCTGGCGCGGCTGGATCCTGAATTTGATAAGTCCGGCTCGGTGACTGCGGGCAACGCCTCCTCAATTAACGATGGTGCAGCGGCTGTTATGATGATGAGTGAAGCCAAAGCGCAGGAGCTGAATTTGCCGGTGCTGGCGCGTATTCGTGCTTTTGCAAGCGTAGGCGTCGATCCGGCGCTGATGGGGATTGCCCCAGTTTATGCCACCCGGCGCTGCCTTGAGCGGGTCGGCTGGCAGCTGGCGGATGTTGATCTTATCGAGGCGAATGAAGCCTTTGCCGCTCAGGCTCTTTCGGTGGGTAAAATGCTGGAATGGGATGAACGTCGGGTTAATGTCAATGGCGGAGCCATCGCGCTTGGTCATCCGATTGGCGCATCGGGCTGCCGTATCCTGGTTTCTCTGGTTCATGAAATGGTTAAACGTAACGTGCGAAAAGGTCTGGCAACGCTCTGTATTGGCGGTGGTCAGGGTGTCGCACTGGCTATTGAGCGCGATTAATCCACCTTTAGATACTCCTGCCGCTGTTCTTCTCTTACATCCTGATCCGCCAGAGTCATGTCTGGAAATAAATAAAACCAGCGACACTGCATTCTGGCGACTCTGCTTTTAAAACTGATTTCCGTTAAAATTAAATTACCTCAAGATGATAAACACGCTAATTATTTCAGTGGGTGAAATAACGGCTGTTATTGTCATGGGCTTTTCATCATCTTTTATAGTATGTCGGACTTTATTTATTTTTATTTTTCAAAAAAATTTAATTCACGTTGAAATGTGATCTTTAGCATCATTTTATTCAGCAAAATCTTTGGTTTTTGATATTCATCACGTTGTGATTTGTTCATTTTTTTTGAAACAAATAATTACGATCTCGATCAATAAAATCATGTTGCATAAAAAATAAAATAAAATTCCATAAAAAAGAAACACGATTTCAAAAATGAGGATAGTCCATGTTTAAAAAAACTCTGGGTTTGGCGTCTTTAATTGGTGCATCGTTTGCAGCGCAAGCGGTCACTATCGATTTACGACATGAGTACATTGACAGTGGCGTCAATGCCGATCGCGTGTCGGTATCGCACCGTTTTGATAACGGCATAGGTTTTTCCGTAGAAGCAAAATGGAAATCCGGTGGCGACAAGGCCGACCAGCCATTCTCTGATGTCGTGGGAAATGGGCATGAAGACTCGCTTAGCTGGCGCTGGAAGGCTACGGATAACATTGCGATCACGCCTGCAATGACGCTGGAAAGTAACGATAGCCGCACCATTTATAAACCGAATATCCACTTACAATACAGTTTTGATAGTGGTTTTTATGTTGCAGCACGCTACCGCTATGAATATACCCGTTACCCTTCAAGCGACCATAAAGATGATGACAAAGTTAACCGTGGCGATGCCTGGGTCGGTTGGGTCATGGGTGACTGGCGTACAGAGTTGAACTATGTTTATGCGAAAAGCACCGAAGGCGTTACCCGTAATAATAATAAAACTTATTCGAACGAATATAATGCCAAGTTAGCCTATAAGTGGGATCAAAACTGGGCACCGTATGTAGAAGTGGGCAATGTTGGGGTGAAGACCACGGATGAACGCCAGACCCGTTTTCGCGTTGGTGTAGCCTATTCTTTTTAATAATGAATATCAGTCCTTCTGGAAAAACCGGCTCTGTGAGCCGGTTTTTTTATTGGCTGGTTTTTATTACCTACATGACCCAAATAAAAAAAGCCCTCCGAAAGGAGGGCAAGGCCAGTTACAGAAACACTAACTCAAAACAGGACACTACATTTGCAATAATTCAGGCTGTTCAGGAAGTTTAGCAATATACAGTGCGGGCTTTCCGTCTTTATCCGAGCTGAACAGCACCGCGCGATCGTCCGGGGTAAAAGACGGATGCGGGTGGGTAACCTGACGACTGTTTGCCACGGTTGCCCAGGAGGTATCGTGACGGGCAATACGGAAATGCGCTTTTTTGTTCACGTCAAAGCCGTAAAGCCAGGGATCGTTTTCGATGCTATAGCCGCCGGTATCTTTCACATCCACCGGCGTGCCGGAACCATCACCGACTAACAACGTGCCGTCGAAGTTGCTCATTAAATGTGAACACGCAGGCATTGGCATAATTTCTTCATTAACACCGGTATCCGGGTTATAGCTGGAGATTGTGCGCCCTTGCTGTCCCTTCAGATAGGAGACGTAGACCAGCGCAGAACCATCAGGCACCCAGAATTCATGAGTGCAGCTCTCACCGTCAGCGTGTTCTTTCACTTTGCGTACGTGACTGCCATCCTCATTAACCAGCCACATCCTGGCGTCGATCAGATCGTGTGGGCCTTCATGGCAGAAGGCGACGGTATTGTCATCGAAGGGACGGTAGATTGGATGCCCCAGCCAGATTTTTTCATCGTGAATAACACGGCTTTCCCCGGTACGTAAATCAACGCGCAGTAATCGACAGTGCGGGCCTTTATGGAAAAAGTCATGGAAGATTTTCCAGTCGTTGAGCGGCGTCCAGTCACTTTTAGCAATTTCGATCCCTACCAGTTTGGTGCAGTCGCTGTTTGCTACCCAGGTGCCATAGCCAACCCAGTCGTCCGGTACGCGATACACTTCACGTTCTGTCAGCGTCTTAAGATTGACTTCCAGCAGCGTGCGATCGTTTTTTACATAATACAGCGCGCTATCATCCGGAGATAAAAAACCGCCAAAGGTATTGTCGCCCGGACCTTCCGTCAATTGCACCGCTTCAGCATCCGCCAGGTTCAGTAAATAGTAGTTCCAGTGACCGTCAAACTCCCCGGCAAACAGCAGGTGACTGCCGTCATTAAAGAAGCACTTCTGATAGAAATAATTCCGGTGACACGTCACTTCCGGCGGGGTTAGTCGGGTCACTTCCACGCCAGTACCCGGATCGCGGCTTACTTCATAGTTCAGCTTGACCCGCATGCCTTTAGCCATATTTCACTCCTTTACTGCGCTGTGGATACCTGCGCTCCGCGACAGCACCCAGATTTATGATAGTTTTAAAAACAGGGTGTCAATTTATCAAAACATTGTTTCAATATGTGTGATTGACAACGCAATTTATGAGAAAAGACGCTTAAAAAGCGCTTGAAGATTGTTGGATGTCCAGTGATGCGTATGGCTTTTCGGCAATATTTTCTTTTTATTATATTGTTTTAAAAGAATATTTATAAAAATGGTTAAGCGTTTGGCTGGGGGTTCGTGATCGTACTTACACTTTTGATAATAAGATGCAGAAAAAGTGAAACAACGTTTTACTTAATATTGAAAAGGTGTTCCTTGAGGCTTATCATTAGCGCATACAGAAAACGGAACCGCGTTTTGCTATCCGTTTAGTCATTCACGGACATTTATCATTGGAGGTAAGCGTGGACGTCAGACAAAGTATTCACAGTGCGCATGCTAAAACGCTGGATACCCAGGGACTGCGCAATGAATTTTTAGTTGAGAAGGTGTTTGTTGCCGACGAATACACCATGGTTTACAGCCACATTGACCGCATTATCGTTGGCGGCATTATGCCGGTCGTCAAAACGGTGGCCGTGGGTAGTGAAGTCGGTAAGCAGTTGGGCGTCAGCGACTTCCTTGAACGCCGCGAATTAGGGGTGATCAACATCGGCGGTGCGGGCACGATTACCGTAGACGGTAAGTGCTATGAAATAGGTCATCGCGATGCGCTGTATGTCGGTAAAGGGGCAAAAGAGGTGAGCTTTGCAAGCGTCGATAGCACAACGCCAGCGAAGTTCTACTATAACTGCGCGCCAGCCCATACGACATACCCCACCAAAAAAGTGACTCCGGCAGACGTTGCACCAGTGACTTTAGGCGACGACCTCACCAGTAACCGCCGTACCATCAACAAATATTTTGTTCCGGACGTGCTGGAAACCTGTCAGCTCAGTATGGGCCTGACGGAACTGGCGCCGGGCAATCTGTGGAACACCATGCCGTGCCACACCCATGAACGCCGCATGGAAGTCTATTTCTACTTCAATATGCAAGAAGACGCCTGCGTCTTCCATATGATGGGGCAGCCTCAGGAAACGCGCCATATCGTGATGCACAATGAGCAGGCGGTGATCTCTCCGAGCTGGTCAATTCACTCCGGCGTTGGGACTCAGGCTTATACCTTCATTTGGGGAATGGTTGGCGAAAACCAGGTCTTCGATGACATGGATCACGTTGCGGTAAAAGACCTGCGCTAGTCGCGGGCGATCACTCTGTCTGTCCGTGACAGGCAATAAAAAAATAAGGAGTTACAATGATTTTGAATGCATTCTCCCTTGAAGGTAAAGTCGCAGTTGTGACTGGTTGTGACACTGGCCTGGGACAGGGTATGGCTCTGGGCCTGGCGGAAGCGGGCTGTGACATCGTCGGTATCAACATTGTTGAGCCGAAAGAGACCATTGAACGCGTGACGGCGCTCGGACGTCGCTTTTTAAGCCTGACTGCCGATCTGCGTCAGATTGACGGCATACCGGCATTGCTGGATCGCGCCGTGGCTGAATTCGGTCATATTGATATTCTGGTGAACAACGCAGGTCTGATCCGTCGTGAAGATGCGATCGACTTCAGCGAAAAAGACTGGGATGACGTAATGAACCTGAACATCAAGAGCGTGTTCTTCATGTCTCAGGCGGCGGCGAAGCACTTCATTGCGCAGGGCAACGGCGGCAAAATTATCAATATCGCCTCCATGCTCTCCTTCCAGGGCGGTATCCGCGTGCCTTCTTACACCGCGTCAAAAAGCGGCGTGATGGGCATAACCCGTCTGATGGCGAACGAGTGGGCAAAACACAACATTAACGTCAATGCGATCGCGCCGGGCTATATGGCGACCAACAACACCCAGCAACTGCGCGCTGACGAACAGCGTAGCACGGAAATCCTGGACCGTATCCCGGCGGGACGTTGGGGTCTGCCGAGCGATTTGATGGGACCGGTGGTGTTCCTGGCATCCAGCGCCGCGGATTATATTAACGGTTACACCGTTGCCGTAGACGGCGGCTGGCTGGCACGTTAATACGCCTTCCTGGCTTTAGGTTTTTTAAGAGACCGCTACGATTATCGTGGCGGTCTTTTTTTATCTCCCTGGCACTTTGCTTACAGGTGCTGAACTAACCGGTGTTTTATATACAGCCATTTGTCACCACGGGCTCTGCCATCAGCTTTGTCATCAATGTATAGCAAATTGTCTCTGTGGGGCGTGGTGCAAAATCCAGCCAGGGATCGGCCGGCTAATGTCAGAGCTTGCTACCAGAATTTGATCAAGATGCCTGAAGCGGCGGTGCAAAACAAAGCCGGGCGTAAACGTGTAATGGAGATTAAACCTGAATGGAAGTCATTGTTACTGCGCCGGAATTGCTGACAGAGGGGCATATCCTCCAGCCTTTCGATTGTGGCAATGAAAATCAGCTTTTCGTTATCAGCGTGGAAAGTCTAAAGCGTGTAGCGGGGGGAGAGGGAGCAGGCTGAGACGCCTGCTCCTGGGCTTATTTAGCGCATTGCGCGTTTCAGAATGCGTTCTGCCTGGCGCTGGAAGTCAGCTGCCGCTTCTTCCACGGTTTTCTGACCGTAGTCGATATACTGCAGAGAAGTCCCGAACTGGGCCACAATCTGCGGATCGTCAAAGTACGGCGAAACGGAGAGTTTAGCGGGCAGGGACTGCGCCAGACGCAGGCCTGCTACTGACGGATCGTCCTCTTTAATGGTGCCATCCTGAGTCAGGATCTCCACCGCCGCTTTGCTCAGCGGTACGCCACGCTCCAGTCCCAGCGTCTCCACGCCTGCTTTGTTGTTCAGCAGGAAGTTGACGACTTTCGCTGCCGCTTCCGGGTTCTTCGTTGATTTACCAATAGAGAGCATCTGCGCAGGTTTAAAGAACAGGCCCGCGTCGGTTGCGCCCGGCAGCATCGGGTAATTACCCAACTCGAGCTTAGCCGGTGGCTTCAGGTTGTCGGAATACTTGGTGATAGTGGAGTTCCACATGTAGGTACCCGCCCATTCTCCCTGGATCCACGGCTTCATTTCATACATGTTGCTCTTACCAAATGACGCATAGTATTTGGTGTCGGGCATCACGTGGCTGTCGATAAGATTTTTGTAAGTCTGGAATAACTCTACCCACTGCTCTTTGCTGTAGGAGAATTTCTTCGCCTTCTCATCCACTGCCGGAATGTTGTATTTCTGAATCATGTAAGAGTTCAGCAGCGCCAGCGTATCCTGATGCTCCAGCACAACCGGATAGTACTGTTTACCCAGCTTGCTTTCGAAGGTTTTACCCGCCGCCATCAGCTCTTCCCAGGTGTTGGGGTACGCAACGCCCGCTTTCTTCCAGGTTTCGTCGTTAAAATAGAACACGCGGGCGGTAACGGAAATCGGCAGCCCGTTCAGCTTGCCGTTAACCGTCGTCGTTTGCAGCTCTTTAGGATCGAACTGGCTTAAGTCGATCACATCCTTCAGTTTGTTCAGATCGTAAAATCCATCGCCATTCTTCGAGAAAATTGGCAGCCAGTTCCAGTTGGTCTGCATCACGTCCGGCTCGGTGCCGCCCGCAATCTGCGTGGTCAGGCGGGAGAGATGACCATCCCAGCCGGTATATTCTGCTTTAACGTTAATATCCGGGTTCTGCTTATGGAATTCCTCTAACGCCTTCAGCGTAACCTGGTGACGACCATTGCCGCCCCACCAGGACATGCGTAAATCAACGTTCTGCGCCATCGACGGCAGCGCAGTTAGTCCCAGAGTAGCGGTGATAGCGGCGCTTAGCAGCACTTTTTTCATTTTTATAACTCCAGTCAGAGAGAGATGTTCTGTTCAGTTTTTGCGTCAAAGATATGACACTTTTTCATGTCGAACTTGAAATACACTTTGCGATGAAGTCCCTTTTCAATCATCGGTTTCGCTTCATCAGAAGGAATGCGGGCCGTCAGTTCGTAGTCGGCAACTTTCAGGTACACAAAGAATTCATGCCCCATGTTTTCCACGCGCACCATTTCCCCGCTGCAACCACCTTCAGCGAAAGGTTCATCAGAAAGCGAGACAAATTCCGGGCGAATACCGTAGAACACCTCCTGCTGCTGATAGGCGGAGAGCTTGTCCTGCAACGTTTCGCCAAGCGGCATCGTTTCGTTGCCGATGGTCAGGGCCAGACGACCCGCGTCATCCACCAGCTTACTGGCCCGAATATTCATCTCTGGTGCGCCGATAAACCCGGCGACGAACATGTTTTTCGGCTTGTGATAAAGGTTATCCGGGGTATCCACCTGCATAATGTGTCCCAGCTTCATCACGCAGATGCGATCGCCCATGGTCATCGCTTCGGTCTGATCGTGGGTAACGTAAACGGTGGTCGCCGGTTTACCCGATTTCTTCAGCTGCTTGTGCAGATCCGATATACGGATGCGCATTGAGGCGCGAAGTTTGGCATCGAGGTTAGAGAGGGGTTCGTCGAACAGGAACACATCCGGTTTTTTCACGATTGCACGACCGACCGCGACGCGCTGAGCCTGACCACCGGAGAGCTGGCGCGGCAGCCTGTCCAGCAGCTCTTCCAGTTCGAGGATTTTGGCGGCTTCATTCACCTGCGCCTCAATTTTATCTTTCGGCAGCTTGCTCAGCTTCAGGCCAAATGCCAGATTCTCGCGTACCGTCATGTGCGGGTAGAGCGCATAGTTCTGGAACACCATCGCAATCCCACGCTCTTTTGGCGCGAGGTTATTGACGATCTTCTCGCCGATACGCACTTCGCCGCCGCTGATGGTTTCCAGCCCGGCCAGCATACGCAGAGTCGTGGACTTGGCGCAGCCGGACGGCCCGACGATCACCATAAACTCCCCTTCTGCGATTTTCAGGTCGATACCATGTACCGCTTTGAAGCCGTTGGAGTAGACTTTTTCCAGTTTGTTGAAAATAACTTCAGCCATGATATTTCCCTCTTAACCTTTAATTCCGCTGCTGGTCACGCCCTGCACGAAGTAGCGCTGCGCCAGGAAGAACACAATGATGGATGGCAGAATGGAGATGCTCGCCATTGCCAGAATTTCGTTCCACGGCGCCCCTTCGGTGACGTCAATGGACATTTTAAGTGCCAGTGCGATCGGATATTTATCCACGCTGTAGACATAAATCAGCGGTCCGATGAAGTCGTTCATCGACCACATAAACTGGAACAGCGCCACTGAGATAATCGCGGGTTTCAGAATCGGCACCACCACGTACCACAGCACCTGGAAGGAGTTGCAGCCGTCAATTTGCGCGGCTTCTTCCATGTCACGCGGGACACCGCGCAGGAACTGGATCAGCATGAAGACGAAGAATCCTTGCGTGGCAAAGGCCAGCGGCAGATACAGCGGCATATAGCTGTTGAGCATGCCCATTTCACGGAACATCAGGTACTGCGGGATCAGCAGCACTGTGCTTGGCAGCAGCATGGTGGCGATGAGCGTGGCGAACCAGAACTTCTTCCACGGGATCTCGAAGCGGGCAAAGCCGTACGCCACGATGGTGGAGGAGATAATGGTCAGAATCACTTTCGGGATCACATACTTAAAGGTATTCAGCATGTAATGACCGAAGTTGTATTCGGTACCGGTTTTCCACCCGTTCACAAAGCCGTCCCAGGTCGCGTGGGCAGGCCACAGGCTCAGGGTGGTGAAGATCTCGTGGTTTGGTTTGAACGATGCTGAGAACATCCACACCAGCGGATAGAGCATCAGCAGACCGACAAACAGCAAAATGACATAACGGACGATGGCGTTGATTTTTTCCCGACGTAGGGTACGCGCCACTTCACGTTCAGCAATGGTTCGTGCTGCCGAGATTTCCTGGATATCAGCCATTTTTGCCTCCCTTATCGGCGGAGTAGAAGACCCAGTATTTCGAAGATTTAAAGGCGATGGCGGCAAACACCGCGACAACCAGGAACAGGATCCAGGCCAGCGCTGCGCCGTAACCCATATCAAAGTACTTAAAGGCGGTATCGTAGATGTAGAGTGAGAACAGATAGGTGGAGTAGGTTGGACCACCGCCGGTTATCACGTACGGCCCCGTAAACTCCTGGAAAGCCTGAGTCGTCTGCATAATGAAGTTGAAAAAGATGACCGGCGTGATCAGCGGTACGGTGACTTTCATAAACATCTGCCATTTGGATGCGCCATCAATCATTGCAGCTTCATACTGCGATTGCGGCACGTTCTGCAACGCTGCCAGGAAAATGACCATTGCGGAACCGAACTGCCAGACGCGGAGCAAAGTGACGGACATTAACGCCAGTGAAGGCTCGCCCAACCAGTTCACCGGATCAAAACCAAACACGCCGATAAAGCTGTTCAGGAGGCCATCGATAGCAAACAGCGCACGCCACAGTACAGCGATAGCGACAGAGCTACCGAGAATAGAAGGGATGTAATAAGCGGTACGGAAAAAGCCGATACCGCGGAGTTTAAAATTAAGGACAAACGCAATACCCAGGGCGAATGCCAGCTTTAAAGGTATCGTTAAGAAGACGTATGCAAAGGTAACGCCCATGGATTTCCAGAAGAGGGCATCTTCAGCAAACATGTAGCGATAGTTTTCTATCCCGTTAAACACGGGGGGACTCATCAAATCATACTCAGTAAAACTGAGGAAGAAAGATGAAACAAATGGGAAGGCGGTAAAGATAACCAGCCCTATTATATAGGGTGATATCCATGCCAGCCCCAGCATCCTGTTTTCATTCATAGCGACCTACCTGAGAAGTAATGGTTTAAAACGAATTCAGATGTAACAGCCACGCAGAGGTTTTTTCTGCACGAAGCATCAGTATTTTTTGTGTCTCGCCATGCTAACGCTCCCTGTTATGTGCGTAAATTCAGTAATTTATCAGCATGATGTGATATGGCGACGGCTGACTTTCAACGCAAATGAACTACTGTTCTCAATTTGTAAAACATCGTTTTAATTTATTTTATTGCTATTTATTTCTACGTCATTCACATAATGGTGGAAATGTGATCAAAGTCGAAACAGTGTTTCAAATAGGTGAGGTGCATATCATAATTGAGAAGAATTAGTCAGTTATCTCTCTCAGGGATGGCGACAAGTATGGGAGTGTCTGCGATAGCCAGATTATGGGAACTAATATTATTAGCAATTATTAGCTTGTCGATTTGTGGGCGAGTAGACAAAAAAAAGCCTTCCTGAAAGAAAGGCTCAGAATGTATTGATATCCGTCAGGATTTCAGGAAATCTTCACGAACAGGCGTGAAGGTATCCAGCAGGGTCCCGGATTTTAAGCAGACGCAACCGTGCATGATATCGGGTTTCTTATATAACGTGTCGCCAGCACTGACGACATGCTTTTCATCACCAATCGTAAATTCAAACTCGCCTGACAGTACATAAGTAAGCTGTTCATGGGGATGGTTGTGCATTGGGCCAACTGCCCCTTGTTCGAAGTTCACTTCCACAGCCATCATTTTACCGTTATGCGCGAGGATACGGCGGGTGACGCCATTGCCCAGATCTTCAAGCGTCGTCTCTTTATGAAAAATAAACATGTTGGATCCTGTTATTGATTGAAACGTTGTTTCAAATAAATTAACCGACCGCGAGTATAAAGAAAATAGCCGATCAAATGAACTGGAAACTTGATCACAAGTTTGCTTCACTGCGGTAAACGACTCACAAAATGGAGTGTGCAATGAAAACAATCGGTCTGCTGGGTGGCATGAGCTGGGAATCGACGATCCCTTATTACCGTTTGATCAACGAAGGGATCAGGCAACGTCTTGGCGGGCTGCATTCTGCCAGTCTGCTGCTGCACAGCGTTGATTTCCATGAAATCGAAGAGTGCCAAAGTCGGGGTGAATGGGATAGGGCCGGAGATATTCTTGCTGAGGCCGCGCTGGGCTTACAGCAGGCTGGCGCAGAGGGCATAGTGTTGTGTACCAACACCATGCACAAAGTGGCGGCGGCCATTGAATCTCGCTGTTCGCTTCCCTTCTTACATATTGCTGATGCTACCGGGCGAGTGATTACGGCACAGGGAATGACAAGGGTCGCGCTGCTGGGCACGCGTTACACAATGGAGCAGGATTTTTACCGTGGTCGCCTGGCGCAGCAGTTTGACATCGAATGCCTGGTGCCGGAAGCTGATGAGCGGGCGAAGATCAACCAGATAATTTTTGATGAACTCTGCCTGGGACAGTTGACCGAAGCATCCCGCCAGTATTATCTGCAGGTCATCGAACGTCTGGCGGCCCAGGGAGCGCAGGGGGTGATCTTTGGGTGTACTGAGATTGGCCTGCTGGTGCCAGCCGATCGTAGCGCGCTGCCGGTGTTTGATACCACGGCGATCCATGCTGCGGATGCGGTAGAATTTATGCTTTCGTAACCGGCTCTAAAATCGCTTCAAGAGGCTCAATTAGCCGCGGTAAATGGGTTTGCAGATGCTTGCTGAAGGCGTCAACCAAAGCGGAAGAGGGACGATGCAGCGGGCGAATGAGGCTGACGGTAAACGGTACCGCAATACTGAAGCGACGGACGGCAACCCCGTTTGCTGCGTAATCCAGCGCGGTAAGCGGGTTAACCACCGAAATCCCTGCCCCGGCCCGCACCATCGCGCAAACCGAGGCGGCGCTGTGGGTTTCTACCACCATCCGGCGTTTCACATTGTGCTCGCTAAACAGCGCATCCAGCAACTGTCGATAGCTGTCAGTACGTGACAGACTGATATAGTTTTGCCCCTGGAAATCCTGCGGCGTCAACACGGTTTTTTCCACCAGCGGATGATCCTGTGGCAGGACGCAGACCTCATCAAGAGAGAGCAGCTCCATGCGTTCGGTCCCGGCGGGCGCATGCAGCGTTTCTGTCAGGCCGAGATCGTGACGCTGAGCGGTGAGCCACTCTTCAAGCAGGGGGGATTCCTGCGGGACGATAGTCAGGCTGACGTCGGGATAGCGGGCCAGGAACGGCTGAATCAATGGGGGTAAAAAAGACTGTGAGAAAACCGGCAGGCAGACAATCGACAGCTCCCCCTGGCGGAATTCGCGCAGGCTCTCCGCCGCGTTCACGATCCTGTCGAGACCATACCAGGAGCGCTGCACCTCTTCAAACAGCCGTAGCCCCTGTACCGTGGGCTGGAGTCGTCCGCGCGTGCGTTCAAACAATTTTAATCCGAGTACTTTTTCGAATCTCGCCAGCTCACGGCTGACGGTGGGTTGCGAGGTATTGAGCATTCGCGCGGCTTCTGTCAGGTTACCCGTCGTCATGATGGCGTGAAAAATTTCAATATGGCGCAAGTTAACCGCGGGCACAGGCAATCCTCCAGTAAGGTCATTCATATCATTTTTGCATAGACTCGCAATAAAACGATATTTTTTATTCTTTTCGTAGTGTGGCGTAATCATAAAAAAAGAATACCGGAGTCTGTTATGCCACACCCACTCAACAATACCGACACTGACCTGACGGCTGATAACCTGCTGCGCCTGCCTGCCGAATTTGGCTGTCCCGTGTGGGTTTACGATGCGCAGATTATCCGTGCCCAGATTGCTAAACTCAGCCAGTTCGACGTGGTACGTTTTGCCCAGAAAGCCTGTTCTAACATCCATATTCTGCGTTTAATGCGCGAGCAGGGTGTGAAGATCGATTCCGTCTCAGCAGGTGAAATTGAGCGTGCGCTGGCAGCGGGTTACGATCCGCAAACGCATCCTGATGATATTGTGTTTACCGCCGATGTCATTGATAACGCTACGCTTGCCCGCGTCAGCGAGCTAAGTATCCCGGTAAACGCAGGCTCCGTGGATATGCTGGAGCAGTTAGGTCGTGTCTCCCCAGGGCATCGCGTCTGGCTGCGCGTCAACCCAGGATTTGGCCACGGACACAGCCAGAAAACCAACACCGGTGGGGAAAACAGCAAGCATGGGATTTGGCATACCGACCTTCCTGCGGCGCTGGCGGTGATGCAGCGCCATCAGCTTAAACTGGTGGGTATCCATATGCATATTGGTTCCGGTGTCGATTACGGACATCTGGAACAGGTTTGCGGTGCGATGGTGCGCCAGGTGATCGATTGTGGTCAGGATCTGGAGGCGATTTCTGCAGGCGGCGGGCTATCGATTCCTTATCATGACGGCGAAGAGGTAGTGAATACTCAGCACTATTATGGTCTGTGGAACGCGGCGCGTGAGCAGATTGCACGCCATCTTGGGCATCACGTAAAACTGGAAATTGAGCCAGGCCGTTTCCTGGTTGCCCAGTCCGGCGTGTTGGTTACGCAGGTGCGTAGCGTCAAAGAGATGGGGAGTCGTCATTTTGTGCTGGTGGATGCCGGTTTCAACGATCTGATGCGTCCCGCGATGTACGGCAGCTATCATCACATTACCGCGCTGGCGGCGGATGGGCGTTCACTCGATCGCGCACCACGGGTAGAAACCGTGGTGGCGGGGCCGCTTTGCGAATCCGGCGATGTCTTCACCCAGCAGGAAGGCGGTAAAGTGGAAACCCGGGCGCTGCCGGTGGTCGAGCCAGGCGACTATCTAGTGCTGCATGACACCGGCGCGTACGGCGCTTCTATGTCATCAAATTACAACAGCCGTCCGCTGTTGCCGGAAGTCTTATTTGATAAAGGACAGGCACGGCTGATACGTCGCCGCCAGACCATTGAAGAACTACTGGCGCTGGAGTTGATCTGACATGCCGGTCGCCTTATCCGGCCTGTGGGTTGAGGTAACGCCGCAGGCCTGATAAGCGTATGCCGTCAGGCATCGGTGCTGCCGGTAAACCAGGGCCCGGTGGTCACGGAATCACGCAGCACCAGGGTTCCCGTGAACGGTGGGATAGGTTCAATCTCCTCGCCACTTACCAGACGGATGGCCTGATCGATAGCGGTAGTGATCATCGTATCGATAGGCAGATAGACCGTCGACAGCCCCGGCTCCAGCCATTTTGCGCTGGGGGCGTCGTCAAAACCAAATAGCGAGATATCCTGTGGAATATTCAGCCCTGCCTGGTGCAGCGCTTTGGACGCGCCCAGCGCCATATCGTCGTTACAGGCAAACAGCGCGCTGAATTTTACCCCTTCCTGCAGTAGTTCATTGCATGCGCTGTACCCGCGCATCATGGTGGAATCACCGTATTTCACTTTGCCCGGATCCCACGCGATGCCGTTTTTCTCCAGAGCCTTACGATAGCCCATCAGACGGGATTTGCCGGTTGGCGTATGCCCGGGTACGGTAATGCAGGCGATATCGCGATGTCCCTGAGAGATAAGGTAATCCACCGCCTGAAAAGCGGCATCTTCCTGTTCGAAGAAGATTGCCCGATCGCGCGCCAGGCTGACGTCGCGGTTGATGATCACCAGCGGCATCGGCAGCGTATTAATAAGCGTCATGATCGCTGTTTCGTTCATGTAGCGCGTATAGAGAATGATCGCGTCACACTGCCTGTCAGCCAGCATCTGCACCGCCTCCAGTTCGCGTTCCGGCGTGTCATGACCATCGGTTACGATCAGCTGTTTACCGTGAGATTCCGTCTGGCGCGAGGCCTGCTGCAACAGGCGACCGAAGTAGAATCCGTCAAATGTCGAAACCACCAGACCGATGCTATTGCTGGTCCGGTTGGCCAGCGAACGGGCGAGAAAGTTAGGGCGGTAATCCAGCGCCTGCATCGCTTTGAAGACTTTCTGGCGCGTGCTTTCTTTAACCTGACCGGTTCCGTTCAGTACGCGTGAGACGGTGGCTTTCGACACACCGGCACGGCGAGAAACATCCAGCATTGTTGTCATAAAACTATCCTGATTATTCGTTTGACGACAAATGGCCTGAGTCCGACGGCGTCATGACGGAATGTCGGCGAACCAGCGTCGGGCTAAAGACGTGCGTGATTTCCGGCAACGGACGCTTTTCCGCCAGCGCCAGCGCCAGTTCTGCGGCCTGAGTCGCCATCGTGATAATGGGATAACGTATGGTTGTCAGCCTTGGGCGAACATAGCGTGAGATCAGAACGTCATCAAAGCCAATCAGTGAGATTTCACCCGGTACGTCGATACCGTTATCATTGAGCACACCCATTGCACCCGCCGCCATTGAATCGTTGTAGCAGGCGACGGCGGTGAAGTTTCTGCCGCGACCTAACAGCTCGGTCATTGCCTGTTCGCCGCCGCTTTCGTCCGGTTCGCCAAACGTCACCAGCCGGTCATTCGCTACAATATTGCTCTCGGCGAGGGCGTCATAGTAACCCTTCAGGCGATCTTCGGCGTCGGAAATGGAATGATTGGAGCAAAGGTAGCCAATCCGCGTATGCCCCTGCTGAATCAGGTGGCGAGTCGCCAGCCATGCGCCGTAGCGATCGTCCAGTGCGACGCAGCGCTGTTCAAAACCCGGGAGGATCCGGTTGATTAACACCATTCCCGGTATTTGCTGCATCAATGAGGCCAGATCCGCATCGGGGATCATCTTCGCGTGGACAACCAGCGCCGCGCAGCGGTGACGGATCAGTTGTTCGATGGCCTGCCTTTCTTTTTGTTCGTTATGGTAGCCATTACCGATCAGTAAAAAATTACCCGTGCGATACGCCACCTGCTCAACCGCTTTGACCATTGCGCCGAAAAAGGGATCGGAGACATCGCCAACCACCAGGCCCAGAGTCTCCGTGGATTGTTGCGCCAGGGCGCGGGCGTTGGCGTTCGGGTGATAGCTGAGCGACTCCATCGCACTGGTTACGGCAAGGCGAGAGGCTTCACTGGCTTTTGGGGAAGCGTTGATCACACGAGAAACGGTGGCGACTGAAACACCAGCCAGTCGGGCTACATCCTTTATGGTCGCCATGACAATAGTACCTATAGGGGTAAACGCTTACATCCTGCCAGTGTACGGAAAATGAAGGTCTGTTCAAGCAGATTGCCCGTCAGAACCTTGCAATTGTGAACAAACGCCAGGCGATGTATGACTGAAGATAGAGAATGCTCATTTTTAGTTACATTTTACGCAGGGCTGTTGCGATTGTTCGCTGGTGGCGGCGGGCGACGAATTGTTAACGTTGGGATCCCAGAGGTATTGATAGGTGAAGTCAACTTTCGGGTTGAACACACGCATTACACCAGCCTGCGCAGATGCGCAGGTTTTTTTTTGTCTGTTTCATCAATCTGTAACAGCAACCGACAATTTACACATATCGTTGCATTTCCCTTCATTCCTTTGCGTTTTCTGACTGGCGAAGCGGACGGGTAAATACCACAATCAGGATCCCAGAGGTATTGATTGGTGAGATTATTCGGTACGCTCTTCGTACCTTGTCTCTTGCACCAACCTGCGCGGATGCGCAGGTTTTTTTTCGTCTCTATTTTACTGTCGCTCCTGTTCTCCATCTCGTGTAATCTGCCCCCATTTCTGTTTACTGAATCGTGAGCAAAGGGAGTTGATATGCTTTTGGGCTTTTTTCGTAATCTGTGTCGCATGTTTTATCGCGTGCGTGTCACGGGAGATACTCAGGCGCTACAGGGAGAGCGCATCCTCATTACGCCAAACCATGTCTCGTTTATCGATGGCATTCTGCTGACGCTGTTTCTGCCCGTTCGTCCAGTTTTCGCGGTCTACACCTCTATTAGCCAGCAGTGGTACATGCGCTGGTTGAAGTCGCTGATTGATTTCGTTCCACTTGATCCCACCAAACCCATGGCAATTAAACACCTGGTTCGCCTGGTCGAGCAGGGACGTCCGGTGGTGATCTTTCCGGAAGGACGCATTTCGGTAAGCGGGTCGTTGATGAAAATTTACGACGGCGCTGGTTTTGTGGCGGCGAAATCGGGGGCGACAGTGGTGCCCGTGCGTATTGAAGGAGCAGAGTTAACCCACTTCAGCCGTCTGAAAGGTCTGGTGAAACGACGCTTTTTCCCGCGTATTCATCTGCATATTCTGCCCCCGACGACATTGCCGATGCCGGACGCGCCGCGCGCGCGCGACAGGCGTAAAATGGCAGGTGAAATGCTGCATCAGATTATGATGGAAGCCCGCATGGCGGTGCGTCCGCGTGAGACGCTGTACGAATCGCTGCTGGCGGCAAAGTATCGCTATGGTGCCGGTAAACCCTGCATTGAAGATATTAACTTTAAGCCGGATACTTATCGCCAGCTGCTGACCAGGACGCTGTTTGTCGCACGTATTCTGGAAAAATACAGCGTTGAAGGGGAAAAGATTGGGCTGATGCTGCCGAATGCGGCGATCAGCGCGGCGGTGATATTTGGCGCGGTTTCCCGCCGCCGTATTCCGGCCATGATGAACTACACGGCAGGCGTGAAAGGGCTGAACAGCGCGATTACCGCCGCTGAAATCAAAACCATTTTTACTTCCCGTCAGTTCCTCGATAAAGGCAAACTCTGGCACTTGCCAGAACAGCTAACCCAGGTTCGCTGGATCTATCTGGAAGATTTAAAAGCCGATGTGACCACCGGCGATAAACTGTGGATTTTTGCCCATCTGCTGATGCCGCATCTGGCGCAGGTGAAACAACAGCCGGAAGAGGCCGCGGTGATCCTCTTTACCTCTGGCTCTGAAGGCCATCCGAAAGGCGTGGTGCACAGTCATAAGAGCCTGTTGGCCAACGTCGAGCAGATTAAAACGATTGCCGACTTCACTGCTAACGATCGCTTTATGTCGGCGCTGCCGCTGTTTCACTCTTTTGGTCTGACGGTTGGCCTGTTCACGCCGTTACTGACCGGGGCGGAAGTTTTCCTCTATCCCAGCCCGCTGCATTATCGCATCGTGCCTGAGCTGGTATATGACCGGAACTGTACGGTGCTGTTTGGAACCTCCACCTTCCTCGGTAATTATGCGCGCTTTGCACATCCGTATGATTTCTATCGTCTGCGCTATGTCGTCGCAGGGGCGGAGAAGTTGCAGGAGAGCACAAAGCAGCTCTGGCAGGACAAGTTTGGCCTGCGCATTCTGGAAGGTTATGGTGTGACCGAATGCGCGCCGGTAGTGTCGATTAACGTGCCGATGGCGGCAAAACCTGGCACCGTAGGGCGTATCCTGCCCGGTATGGATGCCCGTCTGCTGGCGGTTCCCGGTATTGAAGACGGAGGACGCCTGCAGTTGAAAGGTCCCAATATCATGAACGGCTATCTGCGCGTGGAGAAACCGGGCGTGCTGGAAGTGCCGTCGGCGGAAAATGCACAGGGTGAGATGGAGCGTGGCTGGTATGACACCGGCGATATCGTACGCTTCGATGAAAACGGTTTTGTGCAGATCCAGGGGCGTGCCAAACGCTTTGCTAAAATTGCTGGTGAGATGGTGTCGCTGGAGATGGTTGAACAACTGGCGCAGGGCGTCTCGGCAGAGAAAATGCACGCAACGGCGATCAAGAGCGACGCCAGCAAAGGTGAGGCGCTGGTTCTGTTCACCACCGACAGTGAGCTGACGCGTGAAAAACTACTCCAGTATGCCCGCACACACGGTGTGCCTGAACTGGCCGTACCGCGGGATATCCGTTACCTGAAACAGCTCCCGTTACTCGGCAGCGGTAAGCCGGATTTCGTGACGCTGAAAAGCTGGGTTGATGAATCGGAAAAACACAATGAGTGAGTCAGTACGTACTAACACGTCGATCTGGTCGAAAGGGATGATGTCCGTTATTGCCGCGCAGTTCCTCTCTGCGTTTGGGGATAACGCGCTGCTGTTTGCCACGCTGGCGCTGCTGAAGGAACAGTTCTATCCGGACTGGAGTCAGCCGATCCTGCAAATGGTGTTTGTAGGTGCTTACATTCTTTTTGCTCCCTTTGTGGGGCAGGTGGCAGACAGCTTTGCCAAAGGCCGGGTGATGATGTTTGCCAACGGTCTTAAGCTACTGGGGGCGGCGAGTATTTGCTTCGGCTTTAATCCATTTGTCGGCTATACCCTGGTGGGAATTGGCGCAGCGGCCTACTCTCCGGCGAAATATGGCATTCTCGGTGAGCTGACGACGGGCGATAAGCTAGTGAAGGCTAACGGTTTGATGGAAGCCTCTACCATTGCGGCGATTCTGCTGGGCTCTGTGGCGGGTGGCGTGCTGGCTGACTGGCACGTGATTGCAGCACTGGTGGCCTGTGCGTTGGCCTATGCGGGGGCGGTGGTGGCGAACCTGTTTATTCCGCGGCTGGCCGCCGCACGTCCCGGACAGTCCTGGCATCTGGCGAACATGGTGCGCAGCTTTTTCTGTGCCTGTACGTCGCTGTGGCGCAATGGAGAAACGCGGTTTTCACTGGTGGGCACCAGCCTGTTCTGGGGTGCTGGCGTGACGCTGCGTTTTCTGCTGGTACTGTGGGTGCCGGTGGCGTTAGGCATTACCGATAACGCCACGCCGACCTATCTGAACGCGATGGTCGCCGTTGGTATTGTGGTGGGCGCCGGGGCGGCAGCAAAACTGGTCACCCTGGAAACGGTGGCGCGCTGCATGCCAGCGGGGATCCTGATAGGCGTGGTGGTACTGATTTTCTCCCTGCAACACGCGCTGCTTCCGGCTTATGCGCTGCTGATGCTTATTGGCGTGCTGGGCGGCTTTTTCGTGGTGCCGCTCAATGCGTTACTACAGGAGCGTGGTAAGAAGAGTGTCGGTGCCGGAAATGCGATTGCGGTGCAGAATCTGGGTGAAAACAGTGCGATGCTGCTGATGCTGGGACTTTATTCGCTGGCGGTGCTGGTGGGAATACCGGTCGTTGCGATCGGTATCGGCTTTGGCGGACTGTTTGCTCTGGCAATCGCGGCGCTGTGGGTCTGGCAACGCCGCCAGGCGTAGTTTTTGTGCCGGGAAACTCCCCGGCACTTTTCATCACGGTGCCGGGTACGTATAAACCTGGTGCACCGCTTCAATTTCCGCTAATACTTCTTCGCTTAGCGCCAGATGTAAGCTCTCAATGTTGCTCTTCAGCTGTTCCATCGTGGTAGCACCCAGCAGGGTGCTGGCGACAAACGGCTGATGACGCACAAAAGCCAGCGCCATCCGGGCCGGGTCGAGGTTATGGCGTTTCGCGATATCCACATATGCGGCGACCGCCTTTTGTGTCTGTTCGCCGCTGTAGCGCGTAAAACGGCTGAACAATGTGTTGCGTGCGCCGGCCGGTTTCGCGCCGTTGAGGTACTTACCGGTCAGGGTGCCAAATGCCAGACAGGAATAGGCCAGTAGCTCCACGCCTTCGTACTGGCTGACTTCCGCCAGTCCGACTTCAAAGCTGCGGTTCACCAGGCTGTAAGGGTTCTGAATAGTGACGATACGCGGCAGATCATGCTTATCCGCCAGATGCAGATAACGCATCACGCCAAAGGCCGTTTCGTTAGAGACGCCGATGTAGCGAATCTTACCCGCTCTCTGGAACTCTGCCAGGGCGTCCAGCGTATCCAGCAGAGAAATCACCGGGGCGGAGTCCGTCCAGCTGTATCCCAGCTTACCAAAGCAGTTCGTTGGGCGCTGTGGCCAGTGAACCTGATACAAATCGAGATAATCGGTCTGTAGCCTTTTCAGGCTGTCGTGCAGCGCTTCACGGATATTTTTACGGTCCAGCGCCTGATTCGGTCGAATACCGCTGTCATTATTACGTGCCGGTCCGCTCACCTTTGAGGCAAGGACTAACTTTTCGCGGCTGCCATGCTTCGCCAGCCAGTTACCGACGTACGTTTCGGTAAGCCCCTGCGTCTCCGGACGCGGCGGTACCGGGTACATCTCGGCAACGTCGATGAGGTTAATGCCATTCGCGACGGCATAGTTGAGCTGTGCGTGTGCGTCGGCTTCGCTATTTTGTTCACCAAACGTCATTGTGCCCAGCCCCAGTGTACTGACTTCAAGCGAGCTGTGGGGTATACGGTGATATTGCATAGCCGTTTCCTTTTTATTATCAAGACATAAGGACTATACCCTTCGTCTTTCACACTGCAAGTTTGTTGGCGGCGTCAACTCACCCCTGCTCACATACTTATCTATGCTCCTGGGGACTCGCGGACTTGTCGCCTCAATGCAATTTGAAATCCATTGGGTCTATAAAAATGGCAAACAGGAGGGAAAAAGGAAAGGGAAAATTCTAAAGGCCAACGGAGAGGCTGGCCTCATTCAGGATTGTCGGGTACTAGCGCTCAATGATTTGCGAAACTTCATCACGGTTAATCTGCATCGAATTACCTTGCTGATCGTGATAGCTCACCAGACCGGTATCATCATCAATTTCTGGTTTTCCGTCGGTCAGGATCATCCGGCCATCTTTTGTTGCCATGACATAATCACTACTGCATCCGGAAACAGCAAAAGCGAGTCCTACTGCGGAAATTACGACTGCCCATTTTTTCATCCATTTATCCTCACGTGGCCTGCGTCTGATAATAGTTTAGTAATAACGTGAAGTTATGCGCGATGAAAGCAGTAAAATCTTAAACTGTGAGTGAAATAAGGGGAATATTCGCTCCCGGTCAGGAGCGAATGGGATCACAGCGGATTCTTTTTATTACGCAACAGATTCAGGCTCTCTACCGCGATAGAGAAGAACATCGCGAAGTAGATATACCCTTTAGGGACGTGGACATCGAAGCTTTCCAGAATCAGGGTAAAGCCAACAAGAATCAGGAATGAGAGCGCCAGCATCTTTACCGAGGGGTGTCTGTCGACAAATTCGCCAATAGGGCGCGCGGCGAACATCATCACGCCGACCGCAATGACGACTGCCGCCATCATAATGAACAGATGATCGGACAGACCGACCGCCGTGATCACCGAATCCAGACTGAAGATGATATCCAGCAACATGATCTGCACGATCGCCCCCATAAAGGAAGAGACACGCGTTTTCAGGCCCTCTGCTTCACCTTCGATCGATTCGTGAATCTCCTTACTGGCCTTCCAGATGAGGAACAACCCCCCGAGCAGAAGGATCAAATCACGCGCGGAAATCGCTTCGCCAAAGACCTCAAACAGGGGATTCGTCAGGCGCGTAACCCAGGCAATCGAGGCCAGCAGCGCTAAACGCATCACCATTGCTGCTGCCAGTCCCAGACGTCGGGCGTGGCTTCGCTGCGCGGTGGGCAGTTTTGCCACAACCAGAGAGAGGAAAATAATATTATCGATCCCGAGAACGATCTCCAGCAGCGTCAGCGTACCGAGCGCAAGCCAGGCGTTAGGATCGGTTATCCATGCAAATAACATCGAAAAAAGTCCTGCCAAAAAAAGAAGCGGTAATTATAGGCCTGGAGCGCGGCAGGTGAAAGTCCGGAGCGTGCTAAGGTTGCTGTAATAAAAAATGGCGATCCAACAATGCGCGAGTGAAGTTCTTTTTCAGGTAGAAACCACGCGGCAACGTCAGGATTGGCTCGCCCTGCGCGCCGATGGCTTCGGTCAGCGCTTTGGCATTCGCCGCCTTTGGACGCAATTGTAAAAATTCGCCATGTCGGGCCGTGATTCGCTCCACCTGACCGAGTACGATCATATCCATCAACTCTTCCCAGTCGAGACGTAACTGACGCTCTTCTTCTTCATCCGGACTCCACAATAGCGGGGAGCCGACGTGACGCCGGGCCAGGGGAATACTGCGTTCACCCTCGACGGGGATCCAGAGAACCCGTTTGAGCTTATGCCGCACATGGCTTGTCTGCCACGTTACGCCGCTGTTTCCGGTTAATGGCGCGACGCATACAAACGTCGTTTCCAGCGGGCGGCCCTGGCTATCCACTGGAATGGTTTTAAGTTCCACGCCCAGGGCGGCGAAATCCTGCTCAGGTTTGCTTCCCGCGCTGGCCCCGAGCCAGATCTCCAGCAAGATGCCAATCCAGCCTTTGTCCCGCTTCAGATCTTTTGGCGTTACCAGTCCGGCAAGCGTTGCCAGCTCACCCAGCGTATAGCCTGAAAGTCGCTGCGCCTGAGCGAACAGTTGGGCTTCGGATTCGGGTGGCGAGAGTAAAGGCGTCAGTGCAGGCATCGTGTAAAACCTTAGGCGAAAAAATGAACAATGATTTTATACCGCGTGGACAGAGTTTATCTTTTTCCACGCACCAGATTCAATGCCATGATTTATATTGAATTTTATTGTTCGAACGGTAGCGTTGCGCAACGGCGAAACAGGTTTTCCAATTCTGGTCACTGAAAATAAACAGGATCTTACACCATGTTATCCACAGAAAGATGGGATAACTGTGAAAAAGTGCCACTACTGTTTCAATTTACAGCCTTGACGTGCGACGAAAATCGAATTTTCAGCCAAATTGTGTCTAACTTACTGGCACAATCTGTGGATAAAATCGACGCTGGTCGATCTTTCATCAGCAAGAGGATCTTCTATGTGATGTGTGTCACTTTTTTACCTGTATAGTTACATGTTTTATATATAACTTAATGAATAATAATAACTATTTTTAAGGTGTCGGGGAAGGGCGATTCAGACTGTTCCGGGTTTTCCCGTAGTAATTCCATACTTCTTCACAACTATATCCACAGAAAAAGTGAATAAAATCGCCTGTCATGCCCGTTATCTGTTTATAACTTGCTTCTTAACTGTGAGTTATTCAATTGTTATTAGATATGCACGTTGCCAACACAGTGGTTTACCGCCTGTCTGGAGTGTGAAACAATCATTCATATATAAGGTTTATGTTGAGGTAGTCCGGTGATTGATGACGATGGCTACCGCCCAAATGTAGGTATCGTAATTTGTAATCGTCAGGGGCAGGTTATGTGGGCCCGGCGATTTGGTCAGCACTCCTGGCAGTTTCCGCAAGGCGGGATTAATCCAGGAGAATCAGCAGAACAGGCGATGTACCGGGAACTGTTTGAAGAAGTAGGGTTAAGCCGTAAAGATGTGCGGATCCTTGCCTCTACTCGTAACTGGTTGCGTTACAAGTTACCAAAGCGTTTGGTGCGTTGGGATACAAAGCCGGTGTGTATCGGCCAGAAACAGAAGTGGTTTCTCCTGCAATTGATGAGCGCCGACGCGGAAATCAATATGCAAACCAGCAGCACGCCTGAGTTCGATGGCTGGCGCTGGGTGAGTTACTGGTATCCGGTCCGACAAGTGGTTTCATTTAAACGCGATGTTTATCGTAGGGTGATGAAAGAGTTTGCAAGTGTTGTGATGGCGCTTCAGGAGAGTGCTCCGAAGCCGCAGAGCGCACCTGCCTGGCGACGTAAAAGAGGTTAAGTTACGCAAATTATGCTCACCCGCCTGCGCGAAATAGTCGAAAAGGTGGCCAGCGCACCCCGTCTCAATGAAGCGCTGAATATACTGGTCACCGACATCTGTCTTGCGATGGATACAGAGGTCTGTTCGGTTTACCTGGCCGATCATGACCGACGTTGTTACTACCTCATGGCGACGCGGGGGCTTAAAAAACCACGCGGTCGCACTGTTGCACTCGCGTTTGATGAAGGTATCGTCGGCCTGGTTGGCAGGCTGGCGGAACCGATCAACCTCGCCGATGCGCAAAAACACCCCAGCTTTAAGTACATACCTTCGGTAAAAGAAGAGCGTTTTCGCGCTTTTCTGGGCGTGCCCATTATCCAGCGACGTCAGCTGCTGGGGGTGCTGGTGGTACAGCAACGCGAGCTGCGTCAGTACGACGAGAGTGAAGAGTCTTTCCTCGTTACCCTGGCCACCCAAATGGCGGCCATTCTCTCGCAATCACAGCTTACCGCGCTGTTTGGGCAATATCGCCAGACGCGGATCCGTGCGTTACCGGCAGCGCCTGGCGTGGCAATTGCAGAAGGCTGGCAGGATGCGACGCTGCCGTTGATGGAGCAGGTTTACCAGGCGTCGACACTCGATTCGGCGCTGGAGCGCGAACGTCTTACCGGCGCGCTGGAAGAGGCCGCTAACGAATTTCGTCGCTACAGCAAGCGTTTTTCTGCCGGGGCGCAAAAAGAGACGGCGGCCATTTTCGATCTCTATTCGCACCTGCTCTCCGATGCCCGACTGCGCCGTGAACTGTTTGCCGAAGTGGATAAAGGTTCGGTGGCTGAGTGGGCGGTTAAAACGATCATCGAAAAGTTCGCCGAACAATTTGCCACACTCAGCGATAGCTACCTTAAAGAGCGCGCCGGAGATTTGCGTGCGCTGGGCCAGCGTCTGCTGTTCCACCTTGATGACGCCATCCAGGGACCGAACGCCTGGCCTGAGCGCTTTATTCTGGTTGCTGACGAGCTTTCCGCCGCTACGCTGGCTGAGCTGCCGCAGGACCGGCTGGCAGGTGTCGTTGTCCGTGACGGCGCGGCGAACTCTCATGCTGCGATTATGGTACGGGCGCTCGGTATCCCGACCGTGATGGGGGCGGATATTCAGCCATCGGTTCTGCACCGCCGCACGCTGGTCGTGGATGGCTATCGCGGGGAGCTGTTGGTCGACCCTGAACCGGTACTGGTTCAGGAATATCAGCGCCTTATCAGCGAAGAAATTGAGCTTAGCCGCCTGGCGGAAGATGACGTAAACCTGCCCGCACAGCTGAAAAGCGGTGAGCGGGTGAAGATCATGCTCAACGCCGGTCTCAGCCCGGAACATGAGGAAAAGCTGGGTAGCCGCATTGACGGCATTGGCCTGTATCGCACCGAAATCCCGTTTATGCTGCAAAGCGGCTTCCCGTCGGAAGAGGAGCAGGTTGCGCAGTATCAGGGTATGTTGCAGATGTTTAACGACAAGCCGGTGACCCTGCGAACGCTGGATGTGGGGGCGGACAAGCAGCTGCCTTATATGCCAATCAGCGAAGAAAATCCTTGCCTCGGCTGGCGTGGGATCCGCATTACGCTCGATCAACCGGAGATTTTTTTGATCCAGGTTCGCGCCATGATGCGTGCCAACGCCGCAACGGGTAACCTCAGCATATTGTTGCCGATGGTCACCAGTATTGATGAAGTGGATGAAGCGCGGCGCCTGATCGAGCGTGCTGGACGTGAAGTGGAAGAGATGATCGGTTATGCGATCCCGAAACCCCGGATTGGCATCATGCTGGAAGTACCGTCAATGGTATTTATGCTGCCGCATCTGGCAAACCGGATCGACTTTATCTCTGTCGGCACAAACGATTTGACCCAGTATATTCTGGCGGTCGATCGCAACAACACCCGCGTTGCCAGCATCTACGATAGCCTGCACCCCGGAATGCTGCGTGCGCTGGCGATGATTGCCCTGGAAGCGGAGAGAAGCGGCATCGATCTGCGTCTGTGCGGTGAAATGGCGGGTGACCCGATGTGCGTAGCGATTCTGATCGGCCTGGGCTTCCGTCATTTGTCCATGAACGGACGTTCGGTGGCTCGCGTTAAGTATCTGTTGCGCCATATTGATTTTGCCGATGCGCAAAACCTTGCCCAGCGCAGCCTGGAGGCGCAGCTGGCGACGGAGGTACGTCATCAGGTGGCCGCGTTTATGGAGCGTCGCGGCATGGGTGGGCTGATACGCGGGGGATTGTGAAAGAGTAAAAACGCTAAATAATTCGAGTTGGTTGCGGGACAAAACGGCGTAGTCGTTTTGAACAGCGCTTGCGCTGGCCCCAAAGGGGGGAGGCCAGGGATGGGCCGGGTAACAAAGCCAACGCTCCGGCAACCTGAAGTATGACGGGTATACATATCTTTTACATCTTACAGGCACCGCCAGTCTTCCCCTTGTGCTATTATTCGCACCTTTGGCGCACCTGTCATCGGCAGGCGCACATATCAATGGCTGTCTTATTTCAGCGAAATAACAAGAACTTGTGGTGACAGATGATCAGTAGCTATCTGCATTTTCCGGAATTCGATCCGGTCATTTTCTCAATTGGACCCGTCGCCCTTCACTGGTACGGCCTGATGTATCTGGTGGGGTTTGTTTTTGCGATGTGGCTGGCGACTCGTCGCGCCAACCGTCCGGGAAGCGGCTGGACCAAAAACGAAGTTGAAAACTTACTCTATGCAGGTTTCCTCGGGGTCTTCCTCGGCGGGCGTATTGGTTACGTGCTGTTCTATAACTTCCCGCTGTTCCTTGATAATCCGCTGTATCTTTTCCGCGTCTGGGACGGCGGTATGTCCTTCCACGGCGGGCTTATCGGTGTGATTCTGGTGATGATTATC
Organism: Citrobacter amalonaticus; assembly: GCF_002918555.1. Taxonomy (GTDB): domain Bacteria; phylum Pseudomonadota; class Gammaproteobacteria; order Enterobacterales; family Enterobacteriaceae; genus Citrobacter_C; species Citrobacter_C amalonaticus_A. The sequence continues at coordinate 310,715 of NZ_PQMB01000003.1, read as the reverse complement.
TTCGCCAGACGTACCAAACGTAACTTCTTCCAGGTTTCTGATTTTATTGCGCCGCTGATCCCGTTTGGTCTTGGCGCGGGTCGTCTGGGCAACTTTATCAATGGTGAACTGTGGGGGCGGGTCGATCCGAACTCCCCGTTTGCGATGCTTTTCCCTGGTTCACGTGCGGAAGATATCGCTCTGCTGCCGTCGCATCCGCAGTGGCAGTCAATCTTTGATACCTACGGCATGCTGCCGCGCCATCCGTCCCAGCTGTATGAAATGGTGCTGGAAGGGATTGTGCTGTTTATCATTCTTAACCTGTTCATTCGCAAACCGCGTCCAATGGGGTCAGTTTCAGGTCTGTTCCTGATAGGCTATGGCGCGTTTCGTATTATTGTCGAATTCTTCCGCCAGCCGGATGCGCAGTTTACCGGCACATGGGTACAGTACATCAGCATGGGGCAGATCCTCTCTATCCCGATGATTGTCGCTGGTGTGATTATGATGATTTGGGCTTATCGCCGTCGCCCGCAGCAACACGTTTCCTGAGGAACCATGAAACAGTATTTAGAACTGATGCAAAAAGTGCTGGATGAAGGCACACAGAAAAACGACCGTACCGGAACCGGAACGCTTTCCATTTTTGGTCATCAGATGCGTTTTAACCTGCAGGAAGGATTTCCGCTGGTTACAACCAAACGTTGCCATCTGCGCTCCATTATTCATGAACTTTTGTGGTTCCTGCAGGGCGATACTAATGTGGCATACCTGCATGAAAACAATGTGACAATCTGGGACGAATGGGCTGATGAGAACGGCAATCTTGGCCCGGTATACGGCAAGCAGTGGCGCTCATGGCCAGCACCAGATGGACGCCATATTGACCAGATCACCACCGTTGTGAATCAGCTTAAAAACGATCCAGATTCTCGTCGTATTATCGTTTCTGCGTGGAACGTCGGCGAACTGGATAAAATGGCGCTTGCGCCATGCCACGCGTTCTTCCAGTTCTACGTTGCAGACGGCAAGCTATCGTGCCAGCTCTATCAGCGTTCATGTGACGTGTTCCTCGGCCTGCCGTTCAATATTGCCAGCTATGCGTTGTTGGTGCATATGATGGCGCAGCAGTGCTCCCTCGACGTGGGCGATTTTGTCTGGACAGGGGGAGATACTCACCTGTACAGCAATCACATGGAACAGACGCATTTACAGTTAAGCCGCGAGCCGCGCGCGCTGCCGAAGCTGGTGATTAAGCGTAAGCCTGACTCTATCTTCGACTACCGTTTTGAAGATTTCGAGATTGAAGGCTACGACCCACATCCGGGAATCAAAGCGCCGGTTGCTATCTGACCTGCGTTATCCTGTCATAGCCGACGCCTGCGTGCGTCGGTTTTTTTTCGCCAGAACGTCATTCTTCGGCGCTGATTCCTGAAATTTTGCAACGTGTTGCAATACGATAACTATTTCTCGTGACCCGCCGAATAAGCCAAATTCTCGCCTCGTTTTTATTTTCGCCCCCGTCATACTGCCGCCATGAAAAGAGAACAGGGCTATACGCTCATCGAAATCATGGTCGCGATGCTGTTAATTGCTGCGCTGAGCGCGACAGGACTCTATGGCTGGCAGCACTGGCAACAGCAGCAGCGGCTGTGGCAAACCGCCAGCCAGGCAAGAGATTACCTGCTGTATTTACGCGAAGACGCCAACTGGCACAATCGTGACCATACCATTACCGCTGGCAGGGAAGGGGCATCATGGTGCCTTATCAGTTCACTTGCGGAGCAAAGTACCTGTACGCCAGATTCGCCGTGGGTTTTCACGCCGCTTTGGGCCGATGTTGACCTTGTCGAGGTCACTCCCTCGCTGGCCTTCTTCGGACTACGCAATACCGCGTGGGCGGGACATATTCGTCTGAAAAACGGCGCAGGAGAGTGGCGGCTGGTGGTATCCGCCTGGGGACGAATTCGTCTGTGCGAGCGTGATGAGGTGCAAGCATGCCAGTAAGCGAACGTGGCTTTTCTCTCCTGGAGGTGCTGATCGCGATGGCGATAAGCAGTGTCTTACTGCTGGGTTCTGCACGATTTTTACCGGCACTACAGCGAGATATTTTACAGAACACACGCAAGGTCTTGCTGGAAGAGGAGATCTGGCAGCGTGTCTGGACGGTGGCGAAGCACCTGCAGCGGGCGGGTTACTGCCGGGGAACCTGCGTTGGCGAAGGGCTGATAATTGCCAGTGAGGGGACATGTCTCATCGTGCAGTGGGATGGTAACAGTAACGGTAAATGGGATACCACACCGGTGAAAGAGGCTGACCAGACCGGGTTTCGTCTCAAGGACGAGATGCTGGAGACGCTGCGCGGGGCCACATCTTGTGAAGGTAAGGGATGGGACAGGATGACAGATCCGACAACGGTACGGATTAAGGCATTCAAAGTAGAACAACATAACATCAGTGGATTTGCCCCAGAAATAACGCTGTATGTCCGCGGCGTTAGTAAAGCAGACCCGCAAACGAGCATTGATGCGTACTACAGCGTAACGGGGTTCAACCTGTGAACCGTGAACGTGGGGGCTCCTCTCTGGCGCTGGTTTTGCTGCTTCTGGTGCTCGGTAGCCTGCTATTACAAGGCGTTAACCAACAGGAGCGGAGCTTCGCCGCCCGTGTGACAACGGAAAGTCAGGCTTTGCAGCGCCAGGCGGTTGTACAGTCGGCAGCAGAATGGGGCCGGGTACAGTCCTGGCAAGCGCGGTCCGTCCTGCAGTGTCGGCAGTATGCAACCCCTGGGGTCAGCGTATGCCTGCGCACACTGGCGGATAATGCGGTGCTACTTATTACGCATTATGCAGGAATATCTTTATGGCGACTGGGGAAAATTGTGGATGAGCAGGTTGTTTTTTCTCCAGATGGCTGGAGCGATTTTTGCCCGCTGAAGGAGGTGACGCGATGTCAGATCCCCTGAATGTTCAGCGCGGCTTTAGCTTGCCGGAAGTGATGCTGGCGCTGGTTCTGATGATTATGATCGTCACTGCGTTGTCGGGTTACCAACGGGTGTTGATGAACAGTTTCGCCACCAGACACCAGTACCAGCAGCTCTGGCGATATGCCTGGCAACAGACGCAACTGCGTTCGTTTTCGCCACCTGAGAACTGGCAGGCCAACCGAATGCAGACAACGCGGGCGGGATGTGTCAGCATCAGCGTCACACTCTCTTCACCTTTGGGCAGGCAAGGTCAGCTGATGCAGCTGCACTGCCCGAAACGTTAGTCGTCAGGAGTCTCTATGTTAAGGGTCTACCACTCTAACCGTCTGGATGTGCTGGAAGCGTTGATGGAATTTATCGTCGAACGCGAAAGGCTGGACGATCCCTTTGAGCCGGAAATGATTCTGGTTCAGAGCACCGGTATGGCACAGTGGTTGCAAATGACGCTTTCGCAAAAGTTTGGTATTGCTGCCAATATTGAATTCCCGCTGCCTGCGAGCTTTATCTGGGACATGTTTGTCCGCGTATTGCCCGATATTCCAAAAGAGAGCGCTTTTAACAAACAGAGCATGAGCTGGAAGCTGATGACGCTGCTGCCGCAGCTGCTGGAACGGGACGAATTTGCGCTCCTGCGTCACTATCTGACGGATGATACCGATAAGCGTAAGCTGTTTCAGCTCTCTTCACGTACGGCAGATCTTTACGACCAGTATCTGGTGTATCGCCCTGAATGGCTGACGCAGTGGCAAGCCGGGCGCCTGGTGGAAGGATTAGGGGACGCGCAGATCTGGCAGGCACCATTATGGAAAGCGCTGGTGGAATATACCGCAGAGCTGGGGCAGCCGTGCTGGCATCGTGCGAATCTCTACCAGCGCTTTATCCAGACGTTAGAGTCTGCAACCCACTGCCCGTCGGGGTTGCCTTCCCGCGTGTTTATCTGCGGTATTTCCGCGTTGCCGCCCGTCTATCTTCAGGCATTGCAGGCGCTGGGTAAGCATATTGAGATTCATCTGCTGTTTACCAATCCCTGTCGCTACTACTGGGGGGATATCAAAGATCCCTCTTATCTGGCTAAGCTGCTGGCGCGTCAGCGGCGGCACAGCTTTGAGGATCGTCATCTGCCGCTGTTTCGCGACAGCCAGAATGCGGAAGGATTATTTAACAGCGACGGCGAGCAGGATGTTGGCAATCCGCTGCTGGCTTCGTGGGGCAAGCTGGGTCGCGATTATATCTATCTGCTTTCAGAACTGGAAAACAGCCAGGAGCTGGATGCGTTTGTTGACGTGACGCCCGACAATCTGCTGCATAATATTCAGGCCGATATCCTGGAACTGCAAAGCCGCGCGGTGGCTGGCGTCAGCCTGGAGGAATATTCCCGTAGCGACAATAAGCGCAGGCTCGATCCGCAGGATACCAGCGTGACGTTCCATGTCTGCCACAGCCCGCAGCGTGAAGTGGAGATTCTCCACGACCGGCTTCTGGCGATGCTGGAGGCCGATCCCACGCTGACCCCGCGAGACATTATCGTGATGGTGGCCGACATCGATAGCTACAGCCCATTTATTCAGGCGGTGTTTGGCAGCGCGCCAGCAGAACGTTATTTACCTTATGCTATTTCAGATCGTCGCGCCCGTCAGTCTCATCCGGTACTGGAGGCGTTCATCAGCCTGCTGTCGCTACCGGATAGCCGCTTTGTTTCTGAAGATGTATTGGCGCTGTTGGATGTTCCCGTGCTGGCGGCGCGCTTTAATATCAATGAAGAAGGGCTGCGTTACCTGCGTCTGTGGGTTAACGAATCGGGGGTTCGCTGGGGCATTGATGATGATAACGTGCGGGAGCTGGATCTCCCCGCGACGGGTCAGCACACCTGGCAATTTGGCCTGACGCGTATGCTGTTGGGGTACGCGATGGAGAGTGCGCAGGGGGAGTGGCAGTCCGTTCTGCCTTATGACGAATCCAGCGGGTTGATTGCTGAACTGGTCGGGCATCTGGCGTCATTGCTGATGCAACTGAATCTCTGGCGGCGCGGACTGGCCCAGGAACGTCCGCTGCAGGAATGGTTACCCGTATGTCGGGACATGCTGAACGATTTCTTCCTGCCGGATGCCGATACCGAAGCCGCGATGACGCTGATTGAGCAGCAGTGGCAGGCCATTATTGCCGAGGGGCTGGGGGCAGAGTATGACGAGGAGGTGCCGCTTTCGCTGTTACGCGATGAGCTGGCGCAACGTCTTGACCAGGAAAGAATCAGCCAGCGTTTTCTCGCCGGGCCGGTGAATATCTGTACCCTGATGCCAATGCGTTCTATCCCGTTCAGGGTGGTCTGCCTGCTGGGAATGAATGATGGTGTTTATCCTCGTCAACTGGCGCCGCTTGGTTTTGACCTGATGAGCCAGAAGCCCACGCGGGGAGATCGCAGTCGTCGTGATGATGATCGCTACCTGTTCCTTGAAGCGCTCATTTCTGCGCAGCAAACGCTCTACATCAGCTACATTGGCCGTTCTATCCAGGACAACAGCGAACGGTTTCCGTCTGTGCTGGTGCAGGAGTTGCTGGACTACATCGGTCAAAGCCACTACCTGCCGGGTGATGAAGCGCTGACCTGCGATGAGAGTGAAATACGTGTCAAAGCGCATATCACGCGTCTGCACACCCGTATGCCGTTTGATGCACAAAACTACCTGCCGGGTGAGCAGCAAAGCTATGCCAGCGAGTGGCTGCCGGCTGCAAGCCAGTCCGGGCTGGCTCACGCTGATTTTGTGCAGCCATTACCCTTCAACATGCCAGAGATACTGACGCTTGAGACATTGCAGCGTTTTTGGGCGCATCCGGTACGGGCATTTTTCCAGTTGCGGTTGCAGGTCAATTTCCGCTCTGAAGAGAGTGATATTCCGGAAACGGAACCGTTCACCCTTGAAGGGCTGACCCGCTATCAAATTAATCAACAATTGCTCAATACGCTGGTGGAACAGGAGGATGCCGATCGTCTGTTTCGCCGTTTCCGGGCGGCTGGCGATTTGCCGTATGGGGCGTTTGGTGAAATCCTCTGGGACGCACAACGCGAGGAGATGCAGGCGCTGGCCGATAAAATTGTCGCCTGCCGTCAGCCGGGAGAGAGTATGGAGATAGACCTGTGCTGTAATGGGGTGCAGCTTACCGGCTGGCTGCCGCAGGTACAGGAAGAGGGGTTGTTACGCTGGCGCCCTTCATTGATAAGCGTCTCCCAGGGCGTGCAACTTTGGCTGGAACACCTTGTCTATTGTGCCTGCGGGGGAAAAGGTGAGAGCCGATTGCTCCTGCGCAAGGAAGGCGAGTGGCGTTTTCCACCGCTTACGGCAGAACAGGCTCAGTTTTACCTGGCGCAACTGATTGAAGGATATCGGGAGGGCATGTCATCGCCGCTTCTGGTCTTACCGGAAAGCGGCGGCGCGTGGATAAAAACCTGTTATGACGTGGCAAATGATGCCATGTTAGATGATGAAGAGACGCGACAAAAAGCCCGCACAAAGTTTCTGCAGGCTTACGAAGGTAACATGGTTATTCGTGGTGAAGGGGATGACATCTGGTATCAGCGCCTGTGGCGTCAGCTGGAGCCTGATACCTTTGAGGCCATCATTTCACAGTCTCAACGCTACCTGTTACCGCTGTTTCGCTTTAATCAGTCCTGATGTTTGTATAAAAATTGCGCAACAGAGGCGCTTCCTCTATGATGCGCTTTCTGTCACGGACTGATTTTTACAATACGAAATGCTGACGTATTTGGCTCAAAGTCTTGCCCTGTTCCGATATGCACCTGCGTAGTGTTTTATCTGAGCAGTAAAGAAAGTTAATGATGAGGTTCGTGAATGCCCCGCAGCACCTGGTTCAAAGCGTTACTGTTATTTATCGCCCTTTGGGCGCCCTTAAGTCAGGCAGATACCGGTTGGCAGCCCATTGCGGAAACCATCCGTAAAAGCGACAAAGATACCCGTCAGTACCAGGCCGTGCGTCTGGATAATGGCATGGTGGTGTTGCTGGTATCCGATCCGCAGGCTGTGAAATCACTCTCTGCGCTGGTGGTCCCCGTCGGCTCACTCGAAGATCCGGATGCGCACCAGGGGCTGGCGCACTATCTTGAACATATGTGTCTGATGGGATCGAAAAAATATCCACAGGCAGACAGCCTTGCTGAATTCCTCAAAATGCACGGCGGTAGCCACAACGCCAGCACTGCGCCTTACCGCACGGCCTTCTACCTGGAGGTTGAAAATGATGCGTTGCCCGGGGCGGTGGATCGCCTGGCTGATGCCATTGCGGAACCGCTGCTGGATAAAAAATATGCTGACCGTGAGCGTAATGCGGTAAATGCAGAGTTGACGATGGCGCGCACTCGCGACGGTATGCGTATGGCGCAGGTGAGCGCAGAAACCATCAATCCGGCACACCCCGGTTCGCGTTTTTCTGGCGGCAATCTTGAGACATTGAGCGATAAACCGGGTAATCCGGTGCAACAGGCCCTTCGGCATTTTCATGAGAAGTACTATTCCTCTAACCTGATGAAGGCGGTGATCTACAGCAACAAACCGCTGCCGGAACTGGCAAAGATTGCTGCACAAACTTACGGGCGGGTGCCGAACAAGAATATTGAAAAACCGGAAATTACCGTACCGGTGGTGACCGATGCGCAAAAGGGTATCGTCATCCATTATGTTCCTGCATTGCCGCGTAAAGTGCTGCGCGTCGAATTTCGCATCGACAACAACAGTGCCCGGTTTCGTAGCAAAACGGACGAGCTGATAACCTATCTTATCGGCAACCGCAGCCCGGGCACGCTTTCTGACTGGCTGCAAAAGCAGGGCTTAGTGGAGGGCATTCGTGCTGACTCCGATCCGGTGGTCAACGGTAACAGCGGTGTGCTGGCCATTTCTGCGACACTTACAGATAAAGGTCTGGCGAACCGTGATGAAGTCGTTGCGGCAATCTTCAGTTATCTCAATTTGTTACGCGAAAATGGTGTGGATAAACGCTATTTCGATGAGTTGGCGCACGTGCTGGATCTCGACTTCCGCTATCCGTCGATCACTCGTGATATGGATTATGTCGAATGGCTGGCGGATACGATGATTCGCGTGCCGGTGGCGCATACGCTGGATGCCGTCAACATTGCCGATCGTTATGACGCGAAAGCAATCAAAGATCGTCTGGATATGATGACGCCGCAAAATGCGCGTATCTGGTACATCAGTCCAAAAGAGCCTCATAACAAGACAGCCTACTTTGTTGATGCGCCTTATCAGGTGAATAAAATCAGCGAACAGACGTTTGCTGACTGGCAGAAAAAAGCGCAGGGCATCGCGCTGTCATTACCTGAGCTGAACCCCTATATTCCCGATGATTTCTCGCTGATTAAACCAGAAAAGGAATACGCGCATCCGGAGCTGATTGTTGATGAGCCGGATCTGCGTGTGGTCTACTCGCCGAGCCGGTATTTTGCCAGCGAACCTAGAGCGGACGTCAGCGTGATTTTGCGTAATCCAAAAGCCATGGACAGCGCCAGAAATCAGGTGATGTTCGCCCTCAACGATTATCTGGCGGGGATAGCGCTCGACCAGCTCAGTAATCAGGCCGCAGTGGGGGGCATTGGTTTTTCCACTAATGCCAATAACGGGCTGATGCTGAACGCCAACGGCTACACCCAGCGTCTGCCTCAATTGTTCCAGGCGTTGCTGGAGGGGTATTTCAGCTACACGGCGACAGATGAGCAGCTGGAACAGGCGAAATCCTGGTATGCTCAGATGCTGGATTCGGCGGAAAAGGGCAAGGCCTACGAGCAGGCAATCATGCCGGTACAGATGATTTCGCAGGTGCCTTACTTCTCGCGGGAAGAGCGTCGGGCGCTGCTGCCGTCAGTCTCTTTGCAAGAGGTGATGACCTATCGCGACCGCTTGAAAGCAGGGGCTCGTCCGGAATTTCTGGTTATTGGTAACATGAGCGAAGCACAAACGAAGAGCATGGCGCGTGATGTGCAGAAACAGTTAGCCGCGAATGGCTCTGAGTGGTGCCGCAACCAGGATGTGCGGGTGGATAAAAAGCAGTCCGTCATCTTTGAGAAAGCAGGCAGCAGCACTGATTCCGCACTGGCCGCCGTGTTCGTACCAACGGGATATGATGAATATACCAGCTCTGCCTACAGCGCGATGTCAGGACAAATTGTTCAGCCCTGGTTCTACAACCAGTTACGCACTGAAGAGCAGCTGGGCTACGCGGTATTTGCCTTTCCGATGAGCGTTGGTCGCCAGTGGGGGATGGGTTTCCTGCTGCAAAGCAGTGATAAACAGCCGTCTTATCTCTGGGAGCGTTATAAGGCGTTCTTCCCGACAGCGGAGGCGAGACTACGGGCAATGAAGCCTGAAGAATTCGCCCAAATTCAGCAGGCGATGATTGCTCAAATGCTGCAGGCACCGCAGACATTGGGCGAAGAAGCGTCGAAGCTGAGCAAAGATTTCGATCGCGGTAATATGCGCTTCGATTCACGTGATAAAATTGTGGCTCAGATAAAACTGCTGACGCCGCAAAAACTTGCCGATTTCTTCCATCAGGCGGTGGTGGAGCCGCAAGGCATGGCGATACTTTCGCAGATTTCCGGTAGCCAGAACGGGAAAGCAGAATATGTGCACCCGGAAGGCTGGAAAGTGTGGCAGAACGTCAGCGCGTTGCAGCAAACTATGCCCCTGGTGAGTGAAAAGAATGAATGATGTCGCCGAGTCCCTTGATCCTCTGCGCCTGCCTCTTACGGGCGAGCGCCTGATTGAAGCCTCCGCTGGCACTGGCAAAACCTTTACTATCGCAGCGCTCTATTTGCGTCTGCTACTTGGACTGGGCGGCTCTGCCGCCTTTCCCCGCCCGCTAACCGTTGAAGAACTTCTCGTCGTGACCTTTACCGAGGCCGCGACGGAAGAGCTTCGTGGCCGAATCCGCAGCAACATCCATGAACTGCGTATCGCCTGTCTGCGCGAAACGACAGAAAATCCGCTGTATGCCCGTCTGCTGGACGAAATTGTCGATAAAAAGCAGGCGGCGCAGTGGCTGCTGTTAGCGGAAAGGCAGATGGACGAAGCGGCGGTGTTTACGATCCATGGTTTTTGTCAGCGCATGCTGAGTCTGAACGCATTTGAGTCCGGCATGTTGTTCGAACAGCAGCTGATTGAAGATGAATCGCTTCTGCGTTATCAGGCCTGTGCGGATTTCTGGCGTCGTCACTGCTACCCGCTCCCGCGCGACATTGCTCAGGTTGTCTTTGAGACGTGGAAAGGCCCACAGGCGCTGCTGCGGGATATCAACCGCTATTTGCAGGGCGAAGTGCCGGTCATTAAAGCCCCGCCGCCAGAAGATGAAACGCTGGCTTCGCGCCATGCGCAGATTCTGTCGCGTATCAATGAGATAAAACAGCAATGGTGCGCAAGTGCCGCAGAGCTGGAAGAGTTGCTCGAATCCTCAGGGATCGATCGTCGGAAGTTCAACCGGAGCAATCAGGCTAAGTGGATCGAAAAGATCACCGCGTGGGCGCAGGAAGAGACGCAAAATTACCAGTTGCCTGAGGCGCTGGGAAAATTTTCCCAGCGCTTTCTGGAAGAGAGAACCAAAGCGGGCGGCGTAACCCCTCAGCACCCGCTGTTTGTCGCCATTGATGGGTTGTTATCTGAACCACTGACGATACGCGATCTGGTGATCACCCGGGCGCTGGCGGAGATCCGCGAAACGGTTGCGCGGGAAAAGCGGCGTCGTGGTGAACTCGGTTTTGACGATATGCTCAGCCGCCTGGATGCGGCATTGCGCAGTGAAAGCGGTGATGCGCTGGCCGCCGCGATCCGCACCCGTTTTCCTGTTGCGATGATTGACGAATTCCAGGATACCGACCCTCAGCAGTATCGTATTTTTCGCCGGATCTGGCAGCATCAGCCGGAAACGGCGTTGTTGCTGATTGGCGATCCCAAGCAGGCTATTTACGCATTCCGCGGTGCGGATATCTTTACCTACATGAAGGCCCGCAGCGAGGTGAGTGCGCATTATACGCTCGATACGAACTGGCGCTCCGCCCCCGGCATGGTCAACAGCGTTAACACGCTGTTTAAGCAGATGGACGATGCCTTTATGTTCCGCGAAATTCCATTCCAGCCGGTAAAATCGGCAGAGAAAAATCGATCTCTGCGATTTGTGTTTAACGGCGAAACGCAGCCAGCGATGAAAATGTGGCTGATGGAAGGCGAAAGCTGCGGCGTGGGTGAATACCAGAGCTACATGGCGCAGGTATGCGCCACGCAGATTCGTGACTGGCTGAAAGCGGGGCAAACCGGCGAGGCGCTTCTTGTTAACGGCAACGCCTCGCGTCCTGTACGGGCTTCGGATATCTGCGTGCTGGTGCGAAGCCGTCAGGAAGCGGCTCAGGTGCGCGACGCGCTGACGCTACTGGCGATTCCCTCTGTCTATCTCTCCAACCGTGACAGCGTGTTTGAAACGCTGGAGGCGCAGGAGCTGCTGTGGTTGTTGCAGGCAGTGATGACGCCGGAACGTGAAACCACGCTGCGCAGTGCGCTGGCGACCTCAATGATGGGATTAACCGCACTTGATATTGAAATGCTCAATGGCGACGAAAACGCCTGGGATGCGGTGGTTGAGGAGTTTGTCGGTTATCGGCAACTTTGGCAAAAACGCGGCGTTATGCCGATGCTACGGGCGCTGATATCGGCGCGCAATATCGCGGAAAACCTGCTGGCAACCGCTGGCGGAGAGCGTCGGTTGACTGACATTCTGCATATCAGCGAACTGTTGCAGGAAGCAGGCTCGCAGCTGGAAAGCGAGCATGCGCTGCTACGCTGGCTGTCGCAGCATACTCTTGAGCCGGACAGCAATGCCTCCAGCCAGCAGCTTCGGCTGGAGAGTGACAACCATCTGGTCCGGATCGTCACTATTCACAAATCCAAGGGGCTGGAATACCCGCTGGTCTGGCTGCCTTTTATTACCCATTTCCGTATACAGGATCAGGCGTTTTATCACGACCGCAGTTCGTTTGAAGCGGTGCTGGATCTCAGTGAAGCGCAGGAGAGCATGGAGCTGGCGGAAGCCGAGCGGCTGGCGGAAGATTTGCGTCTGCTCTACGTGGCGCTGACCCGTTCAGTGTGGCATTGCAGTCTTGGCGTCGCGCCGCTGGTACGTCGTCGCGGAGATAAGAAAGGTGATACCGATGTGCATCTGAGCGCGTTGGGGCGGCTGCTGCAAAAAGGTGAACCGAAAGATGCGGCGGGACTGCGCGCGGCGATTGAGGCTATCTGCGGTGAAGATATTGCCTGTCGAACTCCTGAGGATCCTGATACACAACCCTGGCTGGCTTGTGAAGAGAAGCGTGAACGGCTGGGCGCCCGGATGATGCAGCGTATGCCTGGAGACAGCTGGCGGGTGACCAGTTATTCCGGTCTGCAACAGCGCGGGCATAGCATTGCGCAGGAGCTGATGCCGCGACTGGACGTGGATGCCGCTGGCGTCGGCGAAGTGCTGGATAAACCCGTACTCACACCTCACCAGTTTCCGCGCGGTGCGTCGCCCGGTACCTTCCTGCACAGCCTGTTTGAAGATCTCGATTTTACCCAACCGACAGATGCCGCCTGGGTGCGGGAGAAGCTGGCGCTGGGCGGCTATGATGCGCACTGGGAACCCGTAATCACCCAGTGGACAGACGCCATTCTGCGCGCGCCGCTCAATGATTCCGGCGTGAGTCTGAACCAGCTTTCCGCACGTGAGAAACAGGTGGAGATGGAGTTTTATCTGCCGATTGCTCAACCGCTGGTTGCCAGCCAGCTGGATGCGCTGATCCGCCAGTATGATCCGCTCTCCGCAGGCTGCCCTCCGCTGGAGTTCATGCAGGTTCGCGGTATGCTGAAAGGCTTTATCGATCTGGTTTTCCGTCATCAGGGACGCTATTACCTGCTCGATTACAAATCTAACTGGTTGGGTGAAGATAGCACGGCCTATACACAGCAGGCGATGGCGGCAGCAATGCAGGCGCATCGCTACGATTTGCAGTATCAACTTTATACCCTGGCGTTGCACCGTTATCTGCGCCACCGCATTGCGGATTATGATTACGAGCGCCATTTTGGTGGTGTGATATATCTGTTCCTGCGCGGTGTCGATAGCGAACAACCGCAGCAGGGGATTTACGCGACCCGACCAGATGGTGAGCTGATCGCGCTGATGGATGAGATGTTTGCCGGAGCCGACGTGGAGGAAGCGCAATGACGTTACAGGAGCGATTGCTGGAAGCCGTTGAGCAAAAGCAGCTGCGGCCTCTGGACGCCCAATTTGCGCTGGCGGTGGCGGGGGAAAATGAACCCGCCGTTACGCTGGCCGCAGCGCTACTGAGCCGCGATGCGGGAGAAGGCCACGTCTGTTTGCCGCTCTCGCAGCTGATGTTTAAAGAGGATCTGCCACCTCTGTTGGCCGATTTGTGCCATGAGGTGGGCAAACCGGAAGCGTGGATCGAATGCCTGCTGGCCTCCGACGCGGTGAGCCAGGGAGAGCGTCCGACGCCGCTGGTTCTCTCCGGCGATCGGCTGTATCTGAATCGAATGTGGCGCAACGAACGAACGGTTGCCCGATTTTTCGGCGAGGTCAATCAGGCCATCGAGGTCGATGAGGCGCAGCTGACGCAAACGCTGGAGCATCTTTTCCCGACCACAAGCGACATCAACTGGCAAAAAGTCGCCGCTGCCGTGGCGTTGACGCGTCGCATTTCAGTCATATCCGGCGGGCCGGGGACCGGCAAAACGACGACGGTGGCGAAACTGCTGGCGGCGTTGATTCAGATGGCGGACGGCGAGCGCTGCCGCATTCGTCTGGCGGCACCCACGGGGAAAGCGGCGGCGCGCCTTACCGAGTCGCTCGGCAAGGCGTTGCGCCAGCTGCCGCTAACCGATGAGCAAAAGAAACGCATCCCGGACGATGCCAGCACGTTGCACCGGCTGCTGGGCGTGCAGCCCGGCAGCCAACGCCTGCGTCACCATGCGGGAAATCCCCTGCATCTTGACGTACTGGTGGTTGATGAAGCGTCAATGATCGATCTCCCGATGATGTCGCGGTTGATCGATGCCTTACCGGCGCATGGGCGGGTGATTTTCCTTGGCGATCGCGATCAGCTTGCGTCGGTCGAGGCCGGGGCGGTGCTGGGTGATATTTGTGCATATGTGAACGCCGGTTTTACGCCAGAGCGGGCGAAGCAGCTGAGCCGCCTGACCGGCTTGCCCGTTCCGGCAGGAGCGGGAGCGGAAGCCGCCTCGCTGCGCGACAGCCTTTGTCTGCTGCAAAAAAGTTACCGTTTTGGCAGTGATTCCGGCATCGGTCAACTGGCCGCGGCGATTAATCGTGGCGACAAGGCGGCAATTCATGCGGTATTCCAGCAGGGTTTTAGCGATATCGAAAAACGTGTGCTGCAAAGCGGTGACGATTATATTGCGATGCTTGATGAGGCTCTGTCCGGGTACGGACGTTATCTGGAACTGTTGCGCGACAGGGCTGAACCCGCGGTAATCATTCATGAATTTAATCGTTATCAGCTGTTGTGCGCGTTACGGGAAGGCCCCTTCGGGGTGGCGGGATTGAATGAACGCATTGAACAGGCGATGCAGCAAAAGCGTCGCATTCAACGTCATCCGCATTCCCGCTGGTACGAAGGACGACCGGTGATGATTGCGCGCAACGATAGCGCGCTGGGGTTGTTCAATGGCGATATCGGTATTGCGCTCGACAGAGGTCAGGGACTGCGGGTCTGGTTTGCTATGCCGGATGGCACCATTAAGTCCGTGCAGCCCAGCCGTTTGCCGGAACATGAGACAACCTGGGCGATGACGGTGCATAAATCGCAGGGTTCAGAGTTTGATCATGCCGCGCTGATTTTACCCACGCAACGCTCACCAGTGGTGACGCGTGAGCTGGTATATACTGCGGTAACCCGTGCGCGGCAGCGTCTGTCGCTGTATGCCGATGATCGAATCCTGAGCGGCGCGGTCGCCACCCGCACCGAGCGTCGCAGTGGACTTTCAGCGCTATTTAATGAAACACGGTGAGAAAAATGCCGGATGGCGCTTGCGCTTATCCGGCCTGGCGGATTATCCCAAATCCACCATTAACACCTTGGAACGGCGCTGATAGTTGTACATCTCTTTTTTGCTTTCGGGTAGCAGATCGATATCCACCGGGGTGAAGCCGCGCTCCTGGAACCAGTGGATACTACGAGTCGTCAGTACGAACAGTTTGCTCAGACCCGTTTGTCTTGCCTGAGCCGCAATCCGATCCAGCAGCACCTCGCCCCGCGATGAGCTACGATAATCCGGATGGACCGCCACGCAGGCCATTTCGCCGATTTTCTCTTCCGGGAACGGATATAGCGCCGCGCAGGCGATGGTCATGTTATCGCGCTGAATGATGGTGAATTTATCAATCTCCATCTCCAGCTGCTCGCGGGAGCGACGGACAAGAATACCCTGCTGCTCCAGCGGGCGGATCAGTTCGAGGATCCCGCCGATATCATTAATGGTGGCGCGGCGGATCTGCTCCGCGCTTTCCATCACGATCTGCGTTCCAATGCCGTCGCGGGAGAACAGCTCCTGCAACAGCGCGCCATCTTCCTGATAGCTGATCAGGTGGCAGCGGCGTACGCCGCTGCGGCAGGCCTTTACCGCGCCGCGAAGGAACCGTACGGTACCGGAGTTATAATCACCTTTTTCTTCCTGTGCCTCAACGCGTGCCTGAGCCTCGTCAGGAAAGAGTTCGGAGACGATATCGCCGTCGTCGTTGGTAACCCCTTGCGACGAGCAGAAGCCAATCATCTTCTCCGCCTTCAGTTTGATGGCCAGCCGTGTGGCTACCTCTTCAGAGGTCAGATTAAAGCTCTCCCCGGTCACCGAGACGGCGACAGGTCCCATCAGGACAATCGCGCCGCTGTCCAGTTGGCGATGGATAGCGTCCTCGTCAATACGACGAATGCGCCCGCTGTGGCAGTAGTCCACGCCGTCATCCACGCCTAGTGGCTGGGCGATAATAAAATTGCCGCTGACCACGTTGATATGCGCTCCCTGAAGCGGCGTGTTGTTCAGGCTCATAGACAGCCGGGCGGTGATATCCAGCTGTAATGTCCCTGCCGCCTGCTTAACCAGTTCAAGAGTTTTCGCATCCGTCACGCGCGTATTCTTATGATATACCGGCTCATGATGGTGTGCGGCCAGGTTCGCGTCGATTTGCGGGCGCGCACCGTACACCACCACCAGGCGGATGCCGAGGCTGTGCAGAAGCCCGATATCATTGACGATACTGGAAAAATTCTCATGCCCGATGGCTTCGCCGCCCAGCATAATGACAAACGTTTTTCCCCGATGGGTATTAATATAGGGAACAGAATGGCGGAATCCCTGTACCAGTTCGGTTCTACGTTCCTTCACCACGGCACACCCTCATTGCATGATTATTCGAAATTAGTGTATTTTTATTCTGTTTTTTCCTCATGCGCAAGCGCAAATTTCAATCCCATCGAACTTTTTTCCCAGTAATGCCGTGAATACTAAAAGAAAGTTTACCCTTTTATTGATGACAGATTATGCGTCATTCGCTAAAGTTTCCGGTCAATTCAGGCGTTTTGTCGAAGACCATCGTTAGGTTTGTTTTGCTCGGGAGAAGTATGTCAGGATCCAATTCACCAATCAGCCGCCGTCGTTTACTGCAAGGGGCAGGCGCCATGTGGCTATTGAGCGTAAGCCAGGTCAGCCTGGCTGCGGTCAGTCAGGTCGTTGCGGTTCGTATTTGGCCTGCATCCAGCTACACCCGTGTGACGGTGGAATCGAATCATCAGTTAAAATACAAGCAGTTTGCCCTGAGCAATCCTGAACGCGTGGTCGTGGATATTGAAGGTGTGAACCTGAATTCGGTACTCAAAGGGATCGGGACGCAGATCCGCGCTGATGACCCTTTCATCAAGTCGGCGCGGGTCGGACAGTTTGATCCGCAAACCGTGCGCATGGTGTTTGAACTGAAGCAGAACGTAAAGCCGCAGCTGTTTGCCCTTGCGCCCGTGGCAGGCTTCAGGGAACGCCTGGTGATGGATCTCTATCCAGCCAACGCGCAGGACGTGCAGGATCCGCTGCTGGCGCTGCTTGAAGATTACAACAAAGGCGATCTGGACAAGCAGGTACCCCCAGCGCAGAGTGGGCCGCAGCCGGGTAAAGCCGGACGCGATCGTCCCATTGTGATCATGCTCGATCCTGGGCACGGTGGGGAAGACTCCGGCGCGGTCGGGAAATACAAGACCCGTGAAAAAGATGTGGTGCTACAGATTGCCCGCCGTCTGCGTGCCTTGATTGAGAAAGAGGGCAACATGAAGGTCTACATGACGCGCAATGAAGATATCTTCATTCCGCTGAAGGTACGCGTAGCGAAAGCCCAGAAGCAGCGTGCGGACCTTTTTGTTTCGATTCACGCCGATGCGTTTACCAGTCGCCAGCCCCGGGGGTCGTCGGTGTTTGCGCTCTCGACCAAAGGGGCGACCAGTACCGCTGCGAAGTATCTGGCGCAGACCCAGAATGCCTCGGACCTCATCGGCGGCGTCAGCAAAAGCGGCGATCGCTATGTCGATCACACAATGTTCGATATGGTGCAGTCGCTGACCATTGCTGACAGCCTGAAGTTTGGTAAAGCCGTGCTTAACAAACTCGGAAAGGTGAATAATCTGCATAAGAATCAGGTCGAGCAGGCTGGTTTTGCGGTACTGAAAGCACCAGATATTCCCTCTATCCTCGTGGAAACGGCCTTTATCAGTAATATTGAAGAGGAGCGCAAGCTCAAAACGGCGACCTTCCAG
Source organism: Citrobacter amalonaticus (assembly GCF_002918555.1). GTDB lineage: Bacteria > Pseudomonadota > Gammaproteobacteria > Enterobacterales > Enterobacteriaceae > Citrobacter_C > Citrobacter_C amalonaticus_A. The sequence continues at coordinate 292,872 of NZ_PQMB01000003.1, read as the reverse complement.
CAGGAGGTGGCGGAGTCAATTCTGGCGGGGATTAAAGCGTACTTTGCCGATGGGGCGACGCTGGCGAGAAGGGGATAATAAAAAAGCGCTGAAAGGCGCTTTTTTACGGACTGCAGAAACAAAAAAACACCCGTTAAGGTGTTTAATATTGGTTGCGGGGGCCGGATTTGAACCGACGACCTTCGGGTTATGAGCCCGACGAGCTACCAGGCTGCTCCACCCCGCGTCACCGTACTGCTTGTACTTCATCAAATTTTAATTGGTTGCGGGGGCCGGATTTGAACCGACGACCTTCGGGTTATGAGCCCGACGAGCTACCAGGCTGCTCCACCCCGCGTCACCGTACTGCTTTGTACTTCATCAAATTTTAATTGGTTGCGGGGGCCGGATTTGAACCGACGACCTTCGGGTTATGAGCCCGACGAGCTACCAGGCTGCTCCACCCCGCGTCCGTGGATGCGCACTATACTCTGCTAACATTTTCATGCAACCCTTTTTTCATCCAGATCACGAAATCAGGATGAAAGTGTGCAAAAACAAAACACTTTGGTACGTTTTTTGTGCGAGATTTGCTTCAGGAGGCCTCTGCGCATTTCATTAGGTTCGGGGGTTTGTTATCTTCGTTGCGCATGATTTACAGCTAAAAGACGAGAGCTCATGAAAGGACGTTGGGTAAATTACCTTCTTATGGGGGCGGTGGTTGCAATGCTTGCCGCCTGTACCTCAAAACCAACCGATCGCGGACAGCAGTATAAAGATGGGAAATTTACCCAGCCTTTCTCACTGGTGAACCAGCCAGATGCCGTAGGCGCGCCAATTAACGCCGGAGATTTTGCCGAGCAAGTCAATCAGATCCGCAGCGCTTCTCCGCGTCTGTATGGCAATCAGAGTAATATCTACAACGCTGTCCAGGAGTGGCTGCGTTCCGGTGGGGATACGCGCACAATGCGCCAGTTTGGGCTGGACGCCTGGCAGATGGAAGGGGCGGATAACTACGGCAACGTACAGTTTACCGGTTACTACACGCCTGTTATCCAGGCGCGTCATACCCGTCAGGGCGAATTCCAGTATCCTATATATCGTATGCCGCCAAAGCGTGGTCGTTTACCCTCGCGCGCGGAGATCTACTCCGGTGCGCTCAGCGACAGCTATATTCTGGCGTACAGCAACTCTCTGATGGATAACTTCATCATGGACGTACAGGGCAGCGGTTATATCGATTTTGGCGACGGCAGCCCGCTCAACTTCTTTAGCTATGCCGGTAAAAATGGTCACGCCTATCGCAGTATCGGCAAGGTGCTGATCGACCGTGGTGAAGTGAAGAAAGAAGATATGTCGATGCAGGCCATTCGTCACTGGGGCGAAACTCACAGCGAAGCGGAAGTGCGCGAGCTGCTGGAGCAGAACCCGTCGTTTGTCTTCTTTAAACCACAATCTTTTGCGCCGGTGAAGGGTGCCAGCGCGGTGCCGTTGATTGGTCGCGCCTCGGTGGCCTCTGACCGCAGCATTATCCCGGCCGGTACGACGCTGCTGGCAGAAGTGCCGCTGCTGGACGACAACGGCAAGTTTAACGGCCAGTATGAGCTGCGGCTGATGGTGGCGTTGGACGTCGGTGGGGCGATTAAAGGCCAGCACTTCGATATTTACCAGGGAATCGGTCCGGACGCCGGACACCGCGCAGGCTGGTATAACCACTACGGTCGCGTATGGGTGCTTAAGAATGCACCTGGCGCGGGTAACGTGTTTAGCGGCTGATTGTGGTATTCTGAACACCATTTCTACGGATAAGACAGGGTGAGGATAATCTCACCCTTTTTAATTCTGAGGTCGTATGTCTGTTGTAATAAGTGATGCCTGGCGTCAGCGTTTTGGCGGCACCGCGCGTCTGTATGGTGAAAAAGCGTTGCAACTGTTTGCCGATGCGCATATTTGCGTGGTCGGTATCGGCGGCGTAGGCTCCTGGGCGGCAGAAGCGTTGGCGCGTACCGGCACTGGCGCGATTACGCTCATCGATATGGATGACGTTTGCGTGACCAACACCAACCGCCAGATCCACGCGCTGCGTGACAATGTCGGGCTGGCGAAAGCGGAAGTGATGGCCGAACGTATCCGCCAGATCAATCCGGAGTGCCGGGTGACCGTGGTGGATGATTTTGTGACGCCGGATAACGTCGCGGAGTATATGAGCGTGGGTTTTTCGTATGTCATTGATGCGATTGACAGCGTGCGTCCGAAAGCGGCGCTGATAGCGTATTGTCGGCGCAATAAAATCCCGCTGGTCACCACTGGCGGGGCGGGTGGACAAATTGATCCGACCCAGATCCAGGTCGTTGATCTGGCGAAAACGATCCAGGATCCGCTGGCGGCGAAGCTGCGGGAACGACTGAAAAGCGATTTTGGCGTGGTGAAAAACAGCAAAGGTAAGCTGGGCGTGGACTGCGTGTTTTCAACGGAAGCGCTGGTTTATCCGCAGGCGGATGGCTCCGTGTGTGCGATGAAAGCGACGGCGGAAGGGCCAAAGCGGATGGATTGTGCATCCGGATTCGGCGCCGCCACGATGGTTACCGCCAGCTTTGGTTTTGTGGCGGTTTCCCATGCGCTGAAGAAAATGATGGCGAAAGCGGCGCGTCAGGCCTGAGTCTGTCGCGCTGCCAGGACGATTGCCTCGCTCAGTGCGTGTAGCCCCTGACTGCGGGACGCGCTGAGCTGCGTGCGTAAACCCAGTTCATCAAACAGTTCCAGCGGGGAGTTCTCCAGCAACTCTGCCGCGGTCTTTCCTTCCACTGCGGTGAGGAGTACCGCCAGCAGGCCGCGCACAATACGACCTTCGCTATCTCCGAAAAAGTGCATTGTGCCATTTGCCGTCAGGCTATACCCCAGCCAGACGCGGTTTTCGCATCCGGCAATCTCCTGGGCCTGGGCTTTTAGCGCCTCAGGAAGGGGAGGGAGTTGCTTACCGAGCAAAATAAGCTGACGGTATTTCTCCTCCCACTGGCTAAGTGGGAGAAAGGTATTGCGCAGCGTCTCTTCAGTTATCGTCGTGCCAAACGGGTGTCCGGCAAACATTGGGCTTGTCATTAATCCACCAGTATATCCAGCGCGCGGTCAACGGCGTTAACCAGCGCATCCACATCACTTTTTGTATTATAAGGCGCAAAAGAGGCGCGCAGGGTTCCCGTCACGCCAAGCTCAGCCAGCAGCGGCTGCGCGCAGTGCTGACCGGCACGAACGGCGATGCCATATTCCGCCAGCAGCGTAACCATATCGCTATGGTGAACGCCAATAAAATCAAATGCCAGCAGGCTGGAATCCTGACAGCGCCAGGATCGAAAGCCGGGGCGCTGCGCCAGCGCATCTTCCGCCAGGGTCGCCAGACCGCGGCTCCAGCTTTCAGCTTGTGCGATATCAATATCCTCCAGCCATTCCAGCGCCGCGCTCAGGCCAATGACTCCGGCGACGTTAGGCGTGCCAGCCTCCAGCTTCCAGGGCGCTTTTTGGGTGGTAAAGCCTTCAAAGCTGACTTCATTAATCATTTTGCCGCCGCCAAGCCAGGGAGACATGGCTTCCAGTCGCTCTGGCTTACCGTACAACACGCCTGTACCGGTAGGGCCATACAGTTTATGGGCTGAGAAGGCATAAAAGTCGATATCCAGCTGCTGCACATCGGCAGGAAAATGCACCACGCCCTGTGCGCCATCCACCATCACCACCATTCTGGCCTCATGCGCGAGGGTAACCGCGCGTGCGAGATCCGGGCAGCCGCCGGTGACGTTAGACATCTGTCCCAGTGCCAGGAGGCGGCTTCGTGGCGAGATAAGTTCCGGCAGGCGTTCAATGTCCGGCAACCGTTGGGCATTCAGCGGTAGTTTTACCACTTTTGCGCCCGTTTGCTCTGCCACCATCAGCCAGGGAACAAGGTTGGCGTGATGCTCGGCAACGCTGACGATGATCTCATCGCCCGGCTTCAGGCGGGGGCGGGCATAGCTCTGCGCCACCATATTGATAGCTTCAGTCGTACCGCGGGTCCAGACGATTGTTTGAGCATCTGGCGCGTTCAGCAGACGCGCAACTTTCTCCCGCGCCGCCTCGTAGCGTGCGGTCAGGCGTTGGGCTTCGGCAAACTGGCTACGATGGACGTTTCCGGCGCTGAGACTGTAAAACTGTCGGGTCGCCTCAATGACGGCTTGCGGCTTGAGCGCGGTGGCGGCGCTGTCGAGATAAACGCCAGCATCAGCAAGGGCGGGAAACTGTGCGCGAAACTGCGCGGGGTTGAAAGCGTTCATGGTATTCCTCAGTTCAGTGAACCGATCGTGGCGTAAAATTGGCGCTGATACAAGGTTTGTGCTAACCATCAGAATTATCTGGATATCCTGGCGAAATCCGACCAGTGTCTTATGCTGTAGAGTGTTAGGCAAATATTTTTGCCTGTTACGGAGTCCGTTTTAAATAGCATAAATCGCTTTAAGGAGAAGAAGATGAAAAAGACTGCCGCAATTATTTCCGCATGTATGCTGACTTTTGCCCTGAGTGCCTGTTCTGGTCCGAACTATGTGATGCACACTAATGACGGACGGAGCATCGTGTCTGATGGTAAGCCGCAGACTGATAATGATACCGGCATGATTTCGTATAAAGATGCTAACGGCAACAAACAGCAGATCAACCGCAGCGATGTGAAGGAGATGGTCGCTCTGGAGAAATAACAGACTATTGTAAGCAAAAAAAAAGCACCGCAATTTGGCGGTGCTACATTAATCACTATGGACAGACAGGGTAAATGTACAGGAAGTGAAAAAGGGTAGCTTCGCTACCATGGTCTGAATCGCAGACCAATTGCAAACACAACAACACAACATCACAACCGTAAGCCAAAAGCCCACCAGAACACGCATTCCGATAAAACTTTTCGTTCCGGCTCAGGAAGTGCCGCCACTATAGGTATTTGCTGGTAGAACCTCAACGGACAAATTATAATGGCTCAGATTAAAAAAACTAATAGGTTGCATGCTGTAGCCTAATTGTTAAATTCATTTAACATCAAAACCTAAAAGCCATGTCAAAACGACTTCCACCTCTGAATGCACTGCGTGTTTTTGATGCCGCCGCACGCCATTTAAGCTTCACCCGGGCAGCAGAAGAGCTTTTTGTGACGCAGGCCGCAGTAAGTCATCAAATCAAGTCACTTGAGGATTTTTTGGGGCTAAAGCTATTCCGTCGACGCAACCGTTCACTTCTTTTGACGGAAGAGGGGCAAAGCTATTTCCTCGACATCAAAGAGATTTTTTCGCAATTAACCGAAGCGACGCGTAAACTTCAGGCACGTAGTGCAAAAGGCGCACTGACAGTCAGTTTATTGCCAAGTTTTGCCATCCAATGGATGGTGCCCCGCCTTTCCAGCTTTAACGCAGCTTATCCGGGAATCGATGTCAGGATCCAGGCGGTGGACCGCCAGGAGGATAAACTGGCAGATGACGTGGACGTGGCTATTTTTTATGGTCGGGGCAACTGGCCTGGCCTGCGTGTAGAGAAATTGTATGCGGAATACTTGCTGCCGGTCTGCTCGCCTTTATTGCTGACCGGTGAAAAGCCGTTGAAATCGCCAGAGGATCTGGCAAAACACACATTACTGCATGATGCCTCGCGGCGTGACTGGCAAACCTATACGCGCCAGCTGGGGCTGAATCATATCAACGTGCAGCAGGGACCTATCTTCAGCCATAGCGCAATGGTGCTACAGGCTGCCATCCATGGACAGGGGGTTGCGCTGGCGAACAACGTGATGGCGCAATCCGAAATCGAGGCCGGGCGACTCGTCTGTCCGTTTAATGATGTACTGGTCAGTAAGAATGCTTTTTATCTGGTTTGTCATGACAGTCAGGCAGAACTGGGTAAAATAGCCGCCTTCCGCCAGTGGATTCTGGCCAAAGCGGCCACTGAACAAGAAAAATTCCGCTTTCGTTACGAACAATAATTGACTTAGGGTATGACCATGACCAGCCGTTTTATGCTGATTTTTGCCGCCATCAGCGGCTTTATCTTTGTGGCTCTGGGGGCTTTTGGGGCCCACGTCCTGAGCAAAACACTTGGGGTGGTTGAAATGGGCTGGATCCAGACCGGCCTTGAATATCAGGCGTTTCATACGCTGGCGATTTTTGGTCTGGCGGTCGCGATGCAGCGCCGTATCAGCATCTGGTTTTACTGGAGCAGCGTTTTTCTGGCGTTAGGTACCGTGCTGTTTAGCGGCAGCCTCTATTGCCTGGCGTTGTCTCATTTGCGCCTGTGGGCGTTTGTTACCCCTGTCGGCGGCGTGAGTTTCCTGGCAGGTTGGGCGCTGATGTTAATTGGCGCTATTCGTCTGAAGCGTAAGGGCGTTGGTCATGAATAAGGTTGTGTTGCTGTGTCGCCCGGGCTTTGAAAAAGAGTGTGCCGCAGAAATTACCGACAAAGCAGGTCGTCGGGAGTTATTTGGTTTTGCCCGTGTAAAAGAGAACGCGGGTTATGTCATCTACGAATGCTATCAGGCGGAAGACGCCGAAAAAATCATTACCGGGCTGCCGTTCAGTTCGCTCATTTTTGCTCGCCAGTGGTTTGTTGTCGGCGAGTTGCTTCAGCATTTACCACCCGAAGACCGCATTACCCCCATTGTGGGAATGTTGCAGGGCGTGGTGGAGAAGGGCGGCGATCTGCGCGTTGAAGTGGCCGATACGAATGAAAGCAAAGAGCTGATGAAGTTTTGCCGTAAGTTTACGGTGCCGCTGCGCGCCGCGCTGCGTGAGGCGGGTGTGCTGACCCACTACGAGACGCCGAAACGTCCGGTGGTGCATATTTTCTTTATCGCTCCTGGCTGCTGCTATACGGGTTACTCTTATACAAATAACAATTCGCCATACTATATGGGTATTCCGCGCCTGAAGTTCCCTGCGGATGCCCCCAGCCGTTCGACGCTGAAGCTGGAAGAGGCGCTGCACGTGTTTATTCCGGAAGATGAGTGGGATGAGCGTCTGGCGAACGGTATGTATGCGGTGGATCTCGGTGCCTGTCCTGGCGGCTGGACTTATCAGTTAGTGCAACGCAACATGTGGGTGTACTCCGTGGACAACGGTCCGATGGCGCAAAGCCTGATGGATACCGGACAGGTGACCTGGCTGCGTGAAGATGGCTTCAGGTATCGCCCCAGCCGTAACAACATCTCGTGGATGGTGTGCGACATGGTCGAAAAGCCTGCAAAGGTCGCCGCACTGATGGCGGAATGGCTGGTAAACGGCTGGTGCCGGGAGACGATCTTCAACCTCAAGCTGCCGATGAAAAAACGCTACGAAGAGGTGTCACAGAATCTGGCGTACATTCAGGCGCAGCTGGACGAACACGGTGTTAACGCGCAGATCCAGGCGCGTCAGTTATATCATGATCGTGAAGAGGTGACCGTGCACGTGCGTCGTCTGTGGGCGGCAGTGGGTGGACGTCGCGACGAACGTTAATTCGTCCATCACTCGTGGCCCGGGAAGTCTGGCGCTTGTCCCGGGCTACGGTTCACTGGTAGGTCGAGTCAGGCGAAGCCGTCATCGGGCAATGTGTGCTGACTGCCAGATGGCGCTACGTTTATCAGACCTGCCTCGTCCGACACAAGATGCGTCACATCATCCAGATGCCCAATCCGGGCCTCTCCCGAACGGTTAAATTTACTCTTATCGATCAGTAATAAAGATTGCGATGCGCGCTTAAGCAGAACGGATTTGAAGTCGGCGTTTATCGCATTGGAATCCCACAGCGCGCCGCTGCTGTCGATCCCCTCGCAGGAAAAAATGAACAGATCGATATCGAGTGATTTAAGCTGCGAGATGAGTGAAGGATTGACGTAGCAACCATTTTTGCGCTCAAGCAGGCCACCGGCGCTGATGAGCTGAATATGCTCACGTTTGCCCAGCGTCTGACAAACGGGATGGCTGTTGGTAAAGACGTGGATGTTGATATCCGGCAGCTGCCGCGCCAGATACCAGCAGGTGGAACTGGCATCCAACGCGATCGTCATTCCTTCTTCAATCCAGGTTAACGCTTCCCGGGCAATGTCCGCTTTGTGCGCATAATGACTTTTCAGCCGAATGTGAAAGGGATCGCCGCTGTCCTGGTTTTCCCGATGAATGTATTTGGCGCGCCCGTGGTTACGCAGGATTATGCCCTGCGCCTGGAGTTCACTGAGATCGCGGCGAATGGTCTCTTTGCTGACGCCGAGCCCGACGGACAAGGCTTTGGTCGTCAGGCTTTTCTGGTTGATCAGCAGATCGACTATCGCTTGTTGTCGCGCCGCTTTCATCTGTTCTCACCTCATCCTTCGATTTCTCCTGCCAGAATGAGATTACGGTGTTACCCCTTTTTTTAAAAGAATATTCCCGTACTTAGCGCGCTCTCCTGTGATTACGATTGCAAAGGCTTTTTGCGCCCGCTCGTAAAACGCATAGCGGTCGATACGATTGACTGGCGGGCAAGGCATCTGCACGGAAAGCGCATCGCGGTAACGGGTTTCCACGCCAGGGTCGAGAGTGTCGCCCTCTACCGCTGACATCATGACCAGCGGCGGGGCATAACTGTCGAGTTCAAACAACGGAATAATCGCTTTTAGCAAATCGCTCACTAATAAACCGTCGGCCCGAATGACCTGCGGTCCCATGCTGTGCGCCGGGAAGTGGGCATCAGAAAAAATGATTTCGTCACCATGTCCCATTTCCGCGAGTACCTTCAGCAGGTCCGGGGATATTAATGGTGAAATAGTTTTTAGCATCTTAAACGCCCTCTATAAGCTCAGGTTCGGTTTGTGGATAGAAGTAGCGATACTGATAATTCACCTGCGCTCTGGCCTGCTCCGGGCTGGCGTATTCACCGACGCCATACCAGCCAAACATCGCCGCGCCAGCAACGGTTGTTTCGGCATCGTCCAGCACCTTGACGGGAAGATTGAGCATATTGGCTTTGATCTGGTTCCAGAGCGTGTTTCGGCTACCGCCGCCGACCAGCAGCAGCTCGGTTGCGTTGAAGTGGCCGATTTTTTCCAGCGTTTGCAGATTCCGCGCAAGCTGCTCCGTCAGGCCTTCCAGCGCGGCGCGATAAAAATGACCACGGGTGGTATTGAGCGTCACCCCTTGCCAGCCTGCATTCTGACAGGTAAGCAGATCGCACTGCATCTTCACGCCCTGGGTGCCTGCAGGGATCGCCCGCGCTTCTTCAATCAGCGTTTGCCACGGCGTCTCTGCCGTCCACAGCAGTTTACGTACCCATTCGAGGACGCCCGACGCCAGCCACTGCATACCGGGGTTATACAGCCCCGCCTGGCTGTCCAGTTCGCAGGTCGACCCCGCATAGTGGCTAAGCAGCGCTGTATTCACCTCGGCGCTACGCACCATCAGAATCTCCCATGTGCCGGAAGACAGCACGGGTTCATCCTGTCCGGCACCTGCGCCAAAGAGGGCAAACTGGGTATCATGTCCGGCTGAAATCACCGGCACGCCAACGGGCAGACCCAGTAAGGTTGCGGCATCGGGTTGCAGGGTTCCCACCCGCTCGCCCGCCTCGACCAGACGCGGAAACAGGCGGCGTGGCAGGCCGGTGGCTTGTAAAATCTCAGCGCTGAAATCTCGCCGGTGGATGTCCAGCATCTGGCTGGTTCCGGCCATTGTGAGATCGGTGGTGAATTCCCCCGTCAGACGATGGCTGATCAATGATGAAATAAACAGCCAGGCGTGGGCCTGTTCCAGCCATTGCGGATGGTTTTCTTTAAGCCATATCAGCTTATACAGCGTGTTGAAACCGAACGCGCCAACGCCGGAGATCTCCTGGAGCTGCTGTGGACGCATAACGCGGCTGATGTTTTCCATTACCGCCGTGGTACGCGGGCATTTCCAGCTGATTACCGGATAGAGCAGTTTGCCGTGCTCATCGACCAGTGCGCCGTCCACGCCGAAGGTGGTCACCGTGATCCCGCGGATCCGACAGGCGGACAATTCGGTGGTCAGTTTCTGGCAGCAATCTGCGAAACGTTGCAGGATGGCGTCCAGCGACCACTGGTGCCAGGTACTGTTCTCCGCGGCAATATCGCTGGCGTTGGCCGTTGCGCTGCGGGCGACAATTTTACCCTGACGGTCAACGGCAATCGCCCGCACGTTGGTGGCGCCGCAGTCGAGAACCAGGATGACGTCTTGTTTCATAATCACTCCCGTCATACCCGTCATATTTCACGTTGCAGGTGTGTTGGCTTTGTTATCCGGCCCATCCCTGGGCCTCGCCCCTGCGGGGCCAGCGCAAGCGCTGTTCAAACGACTACGCCGTTTTGTCCTGCAACTCGAATTATTTAGGGGATGAGATCCTTTCGTTATAAAAGACGTTAGAGATCAACGCTTATACAGCGGCCCGTAGTTCTGGCAGGCGCGATAATCCTGACCTTCACTGTCCATGCCGTGTGCGGCCCAGCTGGAAGGACGATAGATTTTTGCCTCTTCCACGTTATGCATGCAGACGGGAATACGCAGCATAGAAGCGAGGGTTATAAAGTCAGCGCCGACGTGACCGGCAGTCAGCACGCCGTGGTTGGCCCCCCAGTTCGCCATCACGGACCAGACGTCCGAAAACGGGCCTTTCCCGGTAAGGCGCGGTGCAAACCAGGTTGTCGGCCAGGTTGAATTGGTTCGGGCATCAAGCCGATCGTGCATCTCTTTCGGTAATTCTACGCTCCAGCCTTCAGCGATTTGCAGTACCGGTCCCAGACCTTTAATGATATTCACACGGGTCATGGTGAACGGCACGTCGCCTTCGGTCAGGAAGCGGGAAGAGAAGCCGCCGCCACGGAAATATTCATGAATCGCCGGGCACCATTCGGTTGCCGCCAGACAGGCATCCGCCTCTTGCTGGCTGATCTCCCAGTGTGGCTTCATGGTCGGCTTGCCTTTGCCATCGCGCTGCTTACAGGCGCCGTCGAGTGCAGCAGAACCGGAGTTAATCAGGTGGATGATGCCGTGTTCGGCCAGTCCGGTAAGAGGTTTACCGGTGACGCGCTCTACCGCTTCCGGCGACCAGTAGGTTCGCACATCGGCGAACACCTGGGCTGTGCCCGTCAGCTGATGGCCCATCAGCATCGCCACGCCGTTCAGACTGTCGTTTTCGGTGGCAACCACAAAGGGCTCACGTACGCCGTTCCAGTCAAATGAGCTATTCAGAAGCGCTTCAGCAGTGTCGCCATTCGGATATTGATCGGTCCAGTGGCGCTGTCCCTGGAAACCTGCGGCAATCGCGTTATAGCCCAGTGACTCTTCGACCAGCCCTTTGTCCGCCAGCGCCTTGTTGCCCTGCATCATGTCGCGGATGCACATTGCCATCAGCAGGCTCTCTTTCAGCACTGCACGGCTCTGTTCCTCGTTACGCTTATATTGCTGCGCGTTCTGGTCTTCCCCGTAGCGAAAGTTTTTATCCGCCCACGCGAGTGCCATTTCCAGCTCGGCTTCGTCATAAATTTTCTGGTCGATGCGACGGCGCAGTTCGGTCATGTCAACTGCCTGCACCTTCATCCCCAGCCAGGATTCGAAGAAGTTGTGATCGACGATGGAACCGGCGATCCCCATCGAAACGCCGCCGACGGAGAGATAGCTTTTACCTTTCATGGTGGCAACAGCGATACCCGCCCGCGCAAAGCGCAGCAGCTTTTCTTCAACATCCGCAGGGATGAAGGTGTCATCCGCATCCTGTACGTCATGGCCGTAAATTGAGAATGCCGGAATACCTTTCTGGCTGTGCGCAGCCAGCGCCGCAGCGAGGTAAACCGCGCCTGGACGTTCAGTGCCGTTAAAGCCCCAAATGGCTTTTGGACGCAGGGGATCCATATCGATCGTTTCGCTACCGTAGCACCAGCACGGGGTGACAGTAATGGTGACGCCCACGTTCTGGCAGCTGAACTTTTCTTCGCAGGCGGCAGATTCCGCCATCCCTGCGATGCAGCTATCTGCAATCACGCACTCAATCTGCGCGCCGCAGGCGTGGCGGAGTTTTTCGCTGAGCAGGGTGGCGGTAGCTTTCGCCATATTCATAGTTTGCTGTTCCAGCGACTCGCGTACCCCCATACGACGACCGTCAATCACCGGGCGGATACCTATTTTCGGTAAGCTGATTTTTTCCATTCGAGGTTCCTCGTCTCACTTTATGCCGGGCTGCCGAAGCGGATATGAGAACCCCACTGAAGCAGTTGGCTGAATTGTTTATTTTTGCTAACTCGAGTTAGCTTAGGTATCGGCGAGTTTTTTACACAACTTTTTTGTGGTGGATATGTGAGAGACTTCACGAGAAGTGGTTAAAATTCGATCTACGTCAAATAAAACATTTCCCGTATTTAATTTAATTTTCTTTTAAATTAGATGGATACAATAAATTGCTTGTTCAGTATCACAATTTTAAACCAAATAATTTGGTTATTTTTGGTAGCTAAAATAGCTTTAAAAGGCAATCGCTAACTCGAGTTAGCAAAATTGAAACAGCATATGTGGACTTTTAAGCAGTATTCGCATTAACGGTGACGATGGCTCTCTGGCAACACTGTTTTCGCCTGATTCACTGATTACGGTTTCTGATGATTGAGGAAAGCAGCAATGTCCGAAACATTTCTACAGATGAGCCATATTACGAAACGATTTCCCGGAGTATTAGCGTTAAGTAATGTGAATTTTGCCTTACGCAAAGGTGAAATTCACGCATTGCTGGGCGAAAATGGCGCGGGAAAATCGACCCTAATGAAAATATTATCCGGTGTTTATCAACCGGATGAAGGAGATATTGTTTTTGAAGATAAACCCGTTTCATTCAGCAATCCGCTGAGTGCGCAAAACGCGGGGATCACGATTATTCACCAGGAATTTAATCTTTTTCCTGAACTCACCGTTGAAGAAAATATATTTATTGGCAGGGAGTTTTGCAAAAATAGTCGTTGGCGTCTGGATGAAAAACAGCAGCGAAAAGCGGCTATCAATATTTTGCAAAAATTAAACCTGAATATCTCGCCAGAGACTCTGGTCGCCGACCTTACCGTGGCGCAGCAGCAAATGGTTGAGATTGCAAAAGCGATATCGGTTAATGCCAAAATTTTGATTATGGATGAACCGACCGCGGCGCTGACGGAAACGGAAATCGAAAGTTTGTTTCAGGTGACCCGTTTGCTTAAAGAGCAGGGGACCGGGATCGTGTATATCTCTCATCGCCTCGAAGAGCTGGCATTGATTGCCGATCGTGCCACCGTGATGCGAGATGGGCAGTTCATTGCCACCGTTGACTATGATTCGGTAAAAATCAGCGATCTGATTGCGATGATGGTCGGACGTGATCTGGGCAATATCTATCCTCGCCGTGAGCCGTTAACCCAGCGGATACCGGTGCTGGAAGTGAGCGGTCTGACACGTAAAGGCGTGCTGAATGACATCCATTTTACCCTGCATCAGGGGGAGATTTTGGGGTTTGCCGGTCTGATGGGGGCAGGGCGTACTGAACTGGCGCGAGCCATTTTCGGTGCAGATCCGATTGATGCCGGGACGCTTAAGCTGAACGACAAAGAGACGGTGGTCAAAGATATTCCGGATGCCATCAGACAAGGTATCAGCTATTTAACGGAAGACAGGAAAAAAGAGGGGCTGGCGTTAGGGCTATCCGTTGAGCGCAATATTATGCTGGGCAATTATCCTGAGTATTCTGACCGCTATGGCAACGTGAAGACTCAACGCTGTCAGCAGACCAGCCTGGAACAGGTGAAAGCGCTGCGAATTAAAACGCCTCATCTTGAGCAGGCTGCCCTGAATTTAAGCGGTGGCAATCAGCAGAAGATCATTATTGCCCGATGGGTATGTAAGGATACCGATATTCTCATCTTTGATGAGCCAACCCGCGGGATTGATGTCGGGGCAAAGCTGGAAATTTATGAATTAATGAATCGACTCGTGGCAAAAGGGAAATCAATTATTATGATTTCGTCTGAACTTCCGGAAGTGCTGGGTATGTGCGATCGCATTTTAGTCATGCGGAATGGGCGTATTACCGGAGAATTAGCTTCTGATGACGCCACGCAAGAAAAAATCATGCAATACGCGACGTTAGAGGATTAATTTATGACTATCTCTGTAACCTCTTCAGACAGCAATAATAAGAAAATAAAAATTAATAAAGAACTGTTGATGCGCCTTGCGCCGCTTTTCAGTCTGATCATTCTGATAATATTTTTTAGTATTGGCTCACCGTTTTTCTTTAATACAGAAAACATTATGACAATCGCCCTGCAAACCTCGGTGATTGGGATTATGGCTATCGGCGTCACCTTCGTCATTATCACCTCCGGGATCGATCTTTCCCTCGGATCCGTTGTGGCCTTCTCCGGCGTGGCGGTAGGGATTTGCGGCACCCTTGGTCTGCCGCTGCCGGTTTGTATTCTGGCAGGGGTGCTGGCTGGCGGATTATGTGGGTACGTAAATGGGTTGCTGGTTACAAAAATGACGATTCCTCCCTTTATTGCCACCCTGGGCCTGATGATGTCCGTCAGAGGCATCAATATGGTGATGACCGATGGACGCGCGATTTACTTTGCAGATTATCCCACCTTCAAAATGCTGGCTCAGGGACGCCTGTTTGATGTGCTGCCCTATCCGGTCTTTTATCTGGTCGTCGTGGCCTTGATCGCCGCCTATATCCTGAAGAAAACGGTTATTGGACGCTACGTTTATGCCGTGGGCAGTAATGAAGTTGCGGCTCATCTTTCCGGGATCAAAGTTCAGCGCGTCAAAATTTTCGTCTACGCCTTCTGTGGTTTATTAACCGGGATTGCCGGGGTCATCCTGGCTTCGCGTCTGAACTCGGGCCAGCCAACGGTCGGTGTGGGCTATGAACTGGAAGCCATTGCGGCGGTCGTGATCGGTGGCACAAGCCTGATGGGGGGGATTGGTACGATCGGCGGCACCATCATTGGGGCATTCATTATGAGCGTGTTGAAAAATGGCCTGAATCTGATGGGCGTTTCCCAGTTCTGGCAAATGGTGGCAATGGGCATTGTGGTCGTGGCCGCCGTCTATCTCGACACATTACGTAAAAAGATACGTTGATTTACGCTCCCCAAAGTTGCGGGGCACCATGACCCTGACGTTTAGGGTGACTCACTCAAAACGGAGTACAACAATGAGAACCAGGCATTTTGTCTATGCGTTATCCCTGCTGGCCTGCATCACGTCCGGCGCACTGGCTAAAGATTTGAATCTTCCCGTTGTCAGTAAAGGTTTTCAACATGAATTCTGGCAAACGGTAAAAATGGGCACAGAAGCGGCGGCGAAAGAGTTGGGTGATAAAACCAGCTATGTCGGCCCGGCGGACGAAACCCAAATTGCCGAGCAGATTCAGTTGGTTGAAAACGTCATGGCGCAAAAGCCCAACGGACTGCTGCTGGCGGCGTTAGACGCCAATGCGCTCGCACCGCTGGTGGAAACGGCCAATTCGCGCGGCATTAAGGTGGTGACGTTTGATTCTGGGGTAAATTCCGATATCCCGGCCAGCTTTGTGGCAACCAATAACCGTAAAGCAGGTGCGGAAGCGGCAGATGCGCTTGCCGCACAGGTCAACAATAAAGGG
Organism: Citrobacter amalonaticus; assembly: GCF_002918555.1. Taxonomy (GTDB): domain Bacteria; phylum Pseudomonadota; class Gammaproteobacteria; order Enterobacterales; family Enterobacteriaceae; genus Citrobacter_C; species Citrobacter_C amalonaticus_A. Next base: position 277,245 of record NZ_PQMB01000003.1, on the reverse strand, counting down.
AAAGTCGGTATTATCGCCCACGTGGCGGGCACCTCTTCTGCGATTGAACGCTCGGAAGGGTTTATGGCGCGGATGAAGGAAAAATATCCGGATATTCAGGTTCTGCCGGTTCAGTACAGCGATGGCGATCCGCAAAAGGCGATGGATAAAACGATCGATATGATTCAGGCGAACCCTGATATCGCGGGGATCTATGGCACGAACGAAGGATCAACGCTTGGCGTCGCCAACGCTATCGATAGCCAAAACCTGAAGGGGAAGGTCAAGGTGATTGGCTTTGACAGCACGGAGGCCATTATTGCCTTCCTGAAATCCGGTGTAATACAGGGTTTTGTGGTACAGGATGCTTACCAGATTGGCTACCAGGGGATTAAAGCGCTGAATGCGGCGGTGTCTGGTCAGTCTGTGCCAAAAGAGATCGACATTCCGGTGAAATACGTTAATGCGCAGAACATTAATACGCCGGAGATAGAGAAATTATTACATCCGTTTGGTAAGAAGTAAGGGCGTTGGGGCGAAGATCTCGCCCCTCGTTTTCAACCCGCAGAGCATGGACCGATTTCACCTCGCCATCCTCACGTATTACGTGTATGCCGGTGGTTCAGGCTCTATGGCAAATCCGGCGCGACTGGAATTTTTCGCCCGCAAGTATCAGGTCTGCCTTACGTTGTGGGATCAACAACACGCGGTTAACCAACTGATGTAGTAAGACAAATGTTTAAAATACTTTTATGATTGTGAATTGACGTTTGGATGTGGATTGGGGCACATAAATGGCTAAAACAGTTGAACAGATAGCCAGCGATCTGAACTTATCGGTTACGACCGTGAGACTGGTGTTAAATGGGAAAGCTGAACAGTACCGAATCAGTGTTAAAACCCAAACTCGCATTAAGGAGTACGTTGAGCGGTATGGCTATATCATTAACCATTCGGCCCGTAGCCTGAAGCTGAATAAAACGGATACGCTGGGCCTGATTGTGCCCAATATTTCCAACGTCTTTTTTGCCACGCTGGCGGAGAAACTCGAACAACGCTGTCGTCGTTCCGGTTATCAGTTAACGATTAGCTGCACCTATGATGATGTTGATTATGAGAATAAATTAACGAAGGCGTTAATTGCCCGCAATGTCGATGGTCTTTTTATTGTTCCCTCAACATTAGAAAATCAACAGCATCATTTGCGTCAGGTCAGAAAACCGATGGTATTACTTGACCGTGATTTTAAGTATACCGACAACGCTCTGGTGGAAAGTCATAATATCTTAGGCGGTGAGCAGCTTACGCAAAGTATGTTTAATGCCGGAAAATCGCCGATTTGGTTTTTAGTGGGAGATACCGGACTGCCAAGTATCGGGGATCGTCTGAGTGGGTATCTTAATACGTTAACTAAAGAAGGGATTACGCATCGGGACTGGGTGATTGAAGGACCGGATAATACGCCCGAAGGGGGATACCGCCTCATGGAGAAACTGCTCAACGAGCAGGGCTGCCCGCAGGCGTTTATTGCCTCTTCATTGCCTGTGCTGGAAGGGGCCGTTATTGCCATTCGCAATCGTTATGGCGCTATCCCGCCAGAGATCAATATTGGCACATTCGATGAACACCCCATGCTGGGGTTTCTGGCAAATAACGTCTGGTCAATGCAGCAGGATGAAAATCTTTGGGCTGAAAAAGCATTCGATATGATGATGAGTGCAATTGAAGATCGGCCAATTAAAGAGACAGTAAAAGTTGAGATGAAATTAATTAAGCGTGTAAGACAAAAATAACACGCACGTTAATTCGTTATACTCGAATTATTTAGAGTATAGATAAATCAGTTAGCCGAATCTGAATAAATACATTCAGCGGCTACCCATATCTGAAACCTGACCCGTCTTATGCTGCGATTGCTATTTTCGCAATGAAAGACGAGGGGAAACTGTACCCGGAGAATAATTATGGAAAGAATGCGTTTGTCGCGAGAAATCATTGAAACCTGTCTTGAAATGACCAGCCTGGGGCTGAACCAGGGAACGGCAGGCAATGTGAGTGCACGTTATGAGAATGGAATGCTGATCACCCCCAGCGGCATTCCTTACGAAAGACTGACTGAAAATATGATCGTGTATGTTGATAATGATGGAAAGTACGACGAGCGGCAGTTGCCTTCCAGCGAATGGCGCTTCCACCTGGCGGCCTACCAGGCCCGACCCGATGCCAATGCGGTCGTTCATAACCATGCCGTGCATTGTACGGCCGTGTCGATCCTCAATCGTCCTATCCCGGCAATTCACTATATGATCGCGGCCGCAGGAGGAAATTCCGTTCCCTGCGCCCCGTATGCCACGTTTGGCACGCAGGCATTGTCAGAAATTGTTGCGGTAGCCCTCAAAAATCGCAAAGCAACGTTGCTCCAGCATCATGGGCTGATAGCCTGTGAAGTTAATTTAGAAAAAGCGCTGTGGCTGGCGCATGAAGTGGAAGTGCTGGCGCAGCTGTATCTGAGTACGCTGGCAATCACCGACCCGGTGCCGATTCTGGATGATGATGAAATTGCTGTAGTACTGGAAAAATTCAAAACCTATGGATTACGCATTGAAGCGTAATTTCGCAACCGAAAAAGGAGATGGACGATGGCGAACAGAATGATTCTGAACGAAACGGCGTGGTTTGGCCGGGGGGCAGTGGAGGCATTAACCGATGAGGTTAAGCGTCGTGGTTATAGTAAGGCATTGATCGTCACTGATAAAACGCTGGTGGAGTTCGGTGTGGTCGCGAAAGTGACCGATAAGATGGATGCGGCGGGTCTGGCGTGGGAGATTTATTCCGGCGTGATCCCCAACCCGACGATCGGCGTGGTGAAAGAGGGGCTAAGCGTATTCCAGCAAAGCGGGGCGGATTATCTCATTGCCATTGGCGGCGGCTCTCCGCAGGATACCTGTAAAGCGATTGGCATTATCAGCAATAACCCGGAGTTTGCGGATGTACGCAGTCTGGAAGGACTGTCACCCACCCATACACCCAGCGTGCCGGTGATGGCCATTCCGACCACGGCAGGCACGGCGGCGGAAGTGACCATTAACTATGTGATCACCGACGAAGAAAAACGACGTAAGTTTGTTTGCGTCGATCCGCATGACATCCCGCAGGTGGCCTTTATTGATGCGGATATGATGGACGGAATGCCGCCCGCGCTGAAAGCGGCGACCGGCGTTGATGCGCTGACCCATGCGATTGAAGGTTATATCACTCGCGGCGCGTGGGCGTTGACGGACGCATTACATATCAAAGCAATCGAGATTATCGCTGGCGCCTTGCGCGGTTCGGTTGCCGGTGAACGTGATGCCGGAGAAGCGATGGCGCTGGGGCAATATGTCGCCGGGATGGGATTTTCCAACGTCGGGCTTGGGCTGGTTCATGGCATGGCGCATCCGCTGGGCGCGTTTTACAACACTCCACACGGCGTCGCGAATGCTATTCTGCTACCGCATATTATGCGCTACAACGCCGAATATACCGGCGAGAAGTTCCGCGACATTGCCCGCGCGATGGGCGAGAAAGTGGAAGCGCTGAGTCTTGAAGAGGCACGTAGTGCCGCTGTGGAGGCGGTATTTGCACTCAACCGCGATGTGGGTATTCCGCTACACCTGCGGGATGTCGGCGTGCGTAAGGAAGATATTCCGGCGCTGGCGCAGGCGGCATTTGACGATGTCTGTACCGGTGGCAACCCACGAGAAGCCAGTATTGCCGATATTGTCGAGCTGTATAATACGGCCTGGTAATTTAGCCCGGTGACTGCCGGATGGCGCAGCGCCATCCGGCAACACAACTATCGCGTCAGCCGCAGCTGCTGCAAGTTTCCGTCGATATGCAAATCCGTTTGCAGACGCGCGATATCGCGACAGAGAAACGCCATCTCTTTATGCGCTTCCAGCTTTTTGCGCCACTTTTCCGGGACGTCGTCCAGATGCGCATAAATCCCTTCCAGCGTCTGAAACTGAGTTAACAGCTGAGTCGCGCTTTTGGGGCCAATACCGGCCACGCCGGGCACCTTCGAACTGCTGATTCCCGCCAGCCCCCAGTAGTCCGGTAGCTGCTGTGGCAGAACGCCAAACTCTTTTTCGATAAATGGCGCATCCAGCCAGCGCTTCTGGAAATAATCGCGGATACGCAGCGCAGGAGAGAGTAACTGGCAATAGCCTTTATCCGTGGAAACGATGGTTGCCTGATGACCTGCCTGCGTCACTTTGACGGCCAGCGTGGCGGCCAAATCATCGGCTTCATTCCCGCTCGACACCCAGCACTGGACGCCGCGCTGTTCAAAGGCGGTACGCAGGGCGGGCATCTCATTATGTAGCTCATCAGGCATTGGCGGGCGACCCGCTTTGTAATCAGGGAGACGTTGGTGACGCCAGCCGCTGTTACGCGCTTCATCATCAAACACCGCCACGGCATGGGTGGGCTGGCTGTGGACAATCAATTGATCGAGCGCGTGCTGGCAGGTTTCCACGCAGGGAGATCCCTGAACGGCATGGATACGACGAATCAGATTCAGTGCATCGACGATGAGCAGATGGACAGCCACGGTGTTCTCCCTTATCAATCAGCGCCCAGGATAACATTCACGGCGGGGAGAGGCTAATAGTTGGAAGCAAAACGGGAAGAGGCCCCGCAAAAGAGGCCTCTTCGAGGAAGATTAATCGCAGGTGATAATCTTCATTGCCAGGCCGCCACGAGAGGTTTCGCGGTACTTGGCGTTCATGTCTTTACCGGTTTCGTACATGGTTTCGATCACCTTATCAAGACATACGCGCGGTTCGCTGGTACGGCGCAGCGCCATACGCGCGGCGTTGACCGCTTTGACCGAAGCGATAGCGTTACGCTCAATGCAAGGAACCTGTACCTGTCCGGCAACGGGATCGCAGGTCAGACCGAGGTTATGCTCCATGCCGATTTCTGCGGCAATGCACACCTGCATCGGGCTGCCGCCCAGCAGTTCAGCCAGACCCGCAGCGGCCATTGAGCACGCTACGCCGACTTCCCCCTGACAGCCCACTTCCGCACCGGAAATAGAGGCGTTCATCTTGTACAGGGAGCCGATTGCGCTGGCAACCAACATATAGCGAGCCAGTGAGTTGGCGTTCACTTCGCGGATAAACTTGTCGTAGTAAGCCAGTACTGCCGGAACGATACCGCATGCGCCGTTGGTTGGCGCCGTCACCACGCGCCCACCCGCGGCGTTCTCTTCGTTTACCGCCAGGGCGAACATGTTGATCCAGTCCACGACCGCCATCGGATCGGTGGTGGTTTTATCGCTACTTACCAGCATACGACGCAGCGCTGCCGCACGACGCGGAACGCGCAGTTTGCCCGGCAATACGCCTTCGGTGGTGATCCCACGCTCAATGCCGCCACGCATCACTTCCCAGACGTTGGCAAAGTGCTGTTCCAGCTCTTCTTTGCTGTGCAGCGCCAGCTCGTTTTGCATCATCAGGCCGGAAAGCGACAGGCCGGTTTCCTGGCAGTGTTTCTGCAAATCGGCTGCCGATTTGTACGGATACGGTACGTTAAGCGGCGTGCTGTTTGTCTGACCGAAATGGGCTTCATCGACGATGAACCCACCGCCAATAGAGTAGTAAGTTTGGCTGTAGAGGACGTTATCGCCCGCCAGCGCGGTTATGCGCATCCCGTTCTCATGCAGAGACAGGTTGTCAGCATGGAAATTCATGCACTTATCGACCGGGAACTCGACCTCATGCTGCCCGTTCGCCAGCAGCAGGCGTCCGTGGGTGTTCACATCCTGAATAAAGGACGGAATCGCATCAATGTCGACGGTATCCGGCAAATTACCCGCCAGACCCATAATTATGGCGATGTCGGTGTGGTGGCCTTTGCCTGTCAGGGACAGAGAACCATAAACATCCACCACAACACGGGTTACGTCAGTCAGAATATTGCGGGCAATCAGATCGTCCGTGAATTGCTTGCCTGCTTTCATTGGTCCCACGGTGTGAGAACTGGAAGGGCCAATGCCGATTTTGAAAATATCGAATACGCTAATCATAGGGCATCCATTGCGGTTATATCAGAGAGAAGCGCCGCCGGAAGCGGCGCTACAGAACTTAGCTGAACAGGGAGTAGAAAATTGCGGAGATGGCAATCAGACCCATAATCACAACGAAGACGTTGCTGATATGGCCGCTGTACTTACGCATTGCCGGTACTTTATGGATAGCGTACATCGGCATCAGGAACAGAATCATCGCGATGATCGGACCGCCCAGGGTTTCAATCATGCCCAGAATGCTCGGGTTCAGCGTGGCAACAATCCAGGTGGTTACCAGCATGAACAGCGCAGTGATTTTGTTCAGCTTACTAATTTCGATCGATTTACCTTTGCCACGCAGGGATTTGATAACCATCCCGTTGAAGCCTTCACGGGCGCCCAGATAGTGGCCGAGGAAGGATTTGGTGATAGCAATAATCGCAATGATCGGTGCCATCCAGGCAATAACCGGTGCGTTAAAGTGGTTTGCAAGGTAAGAGAGAATCGAGATGTTTTGCTCTTTTGCCGCCGCCAGGTCTGCCGGAGTCAGGCTCAGTACACAGCTGAAGACGAAGAACATTACGGTCAGCACCATCATGATGTGAGCGAATGCCAGGATTTTAGAGCACTTCTTCTCTGCTGCTTCGCCGTACTCTTCACGTTTCGCAACGGCGAAGGAGGAGATGATCGGTGAGTGGTTGAAGGAGAAGACCATAACCGGAATCGCCAGCCACAGCGTCATCCACAGACCATTGCCAGTAGAGGCAGCGGAATCAAAAGAAAGGGTTTCCAGCGCCGCGCCGCTCCACTGTGGGATCAGGTACAGAGCCAGCAGCATCAGGGCTGCAACGAACGGGAATACCAGGATACTCATCGCCTTAACGATCATTTGCTCGCCGAAGCGGACAATCGTCATCATGCCGACAATCAGGATCAGGGAAAGAATCGCACGCGGTGGCGGAGTGATTGCCAGCTGGTGCGTCAGGAAGCTTTCCACGGTGTTGGTGATCGCCACGCTGTAAACCAGCAGGATCGGGTAGATAGCGAAGAAGTAGAGCAGGGTAATCAGCTTACCCGCGCCGATCCCAAAGTGTTCTTCAACCACTTCGGTGATGTCCTCGCCCGGGTTTTTACCGGACAGCACGAAGCGGGTCAGACCGCGGTGTGCGAAGAAGGTCATCGGGAACGCGATAATTGCCATGATGATCAGCGGTATCATACCGCCGACGCCGGCGTTGATTGGCAGGAACAGTACGCCCGCACCGATAGCCGTGCCGTAAAGGCCCAGCATCCACATGGTGTCTGTCTTGCGCCATGCACTTCGAGAGTCAATCGAAGCAATAGTGCTGGTTTGAGTGGTTTCCATCTGTTTCTCCTGGAGGAAGCTAAAAATCAGGTTTCTGGTCGAATCCAATGAAAAAGTACCTGACGGTAAAAGGAAATTCTTACAGTGGCGATTTTTATATAATTTTTCGCCGTAATAATTTGCGGGCGGAAAGATACAGTTTACTAATGAATGTATCAGTGATCGCGATCTCAAATGCAATAATTCACTTTTTATGTGGATAAATTTGGACCATTAGTCTGTTAAATAAAAGTCAAAGCGAATTTACGGGCGCGAAGGCTAACATTAACGGTATATGACCCGAAAGGCTGTGGCGCAAGATACGGAGCTTTGGCTGTAAAAACCAATGTTTTTGGTGGATTCTGACGAGAAACCAGAATTTGTGGCGATAAAACCCGGTCGGGATCGCTGAGTAATCGTTTGCGTATTGCTGGTAATTGTATGATGTATTAACGTTATTTATTAAATGGATTTTGCTATGTGACTGGTATCAATAAAAAAACGGGCGGTAAAATAACCTTTCCCGCCTTGTGGAGTAAAGGGATTTAATGCCCGCAAACCCGTGCTTGCGGGCATTCACCGTCAGGAGCAGATTTCGTAGCAAGGAATGTAAGCGCTACCCGGTAACTTCATACGATGTTGTGCAACAAAACTCTGCAGCAAATCGTCCATCCGGCGCATCATTGCGCTGTCGCCGTGGATTTTATACGGACCAAACTCTTCGATGGCGCGGATCCCGACTTCCTTCACGTTCCCTGCCACAATTCCGGAGAAGGCGCGACGCAGGTCTGCGGCCAGTACCTCGACCGGCTGATCGGGATACAGCTTCAGGCTGGCCATATTTTCGTGAGAAGGCTCGAACGGCATCTGTAGATCCGGCGCAATACGAATTGACCAGTTGAAACTGTAGGCGTCGCCGGTATCGCGGCGATTTTCTTTCACCAACGGCATCGCTTTTTTCATCAATCGTGCCACTTCTGCCGCATCATCAATGATGATGCGATAATGGCGACGCGCCTCTTCACCCAGCGTATGTACGATAAATTCATCCAGCACGCGGAAGTAATCAGCGCTCTCCTTCGGACCGGTCAGGATCAGCGGTAGAACCTGATCTTTGTTTGCCGGGTTCATCAGGATCCCCAGCAGATACAGCAGCTCTTCAGCCGTTCCCACGCCACCCGGGAAGATGATAATCCCGTGGGCGATACGCACAAATGCCTCCAGACGTTTTTCGATATCCGGCATGATGATCAGTTCATTGACCAGCGGGTTAGGCGGCTCGGCAGCAATAATGGACGGTTCAGTCATGCCAATAAAACGGCTGTCTTTGTAGCGCTGCTGGGCATGGCCGACAGCCGCACCTTTCATCGGCGCTTCCATCGCGCCCGGCCCACAGCCGGTACAGATATTCAGTTCACGCAGGCCTAGCTGGGTGCCGACGTGACGGGCGTAGAGGTATTCGTTCTCGTTGATCGAGTGTCCACCCCAGCAGACCACCATGTTAGGGGCTTCGCCAACGTGAAGCGCCCGGGCATTACGCAAAATGGAGAACACCAGGTTGGTTATATGAACGGAACTTTCCAGATCCAGATGCTGGAAACGCCCTGCATTGTGGATCTGACCGTTAACGAAAAGAATGTCGCGCAGTACGGCAAACAGGTTGGCCTGGAGGGCACGAATAATTCGCCCGTCGACGAAGGCGTCTTCGGGAGGATTAATCAGTTCCAGCTTCACGCCGCGCTCTCGGCGCAGCACGTTGATGTCGAAACTTTCAAAGCGGGACAGCAGCTCTTTGCTGTTGTCAGTTAAACTGCCGGAGTTGAGAACGGCGAGCGAACAGTTACGAAACAGTTGATACAGGTCGCTGCTGGCCGTGCGTTTAAGCAATTCGACTTCCAGCTGCGACAACATGTCCATTGAGCCAAGCGGGCTAATATGTGTAATCAAGTAAACTCCTTATGAGACGCCAGACGTCATTCCCGACAAATACTCGTCATACTTCAAGCTGCAGGCTTTGTGACCCGGCCCGTCTCCCCTTCGGGGCCGCGGCTTCGCTGCCTTCATGCAATTCGAATTATTTAGAACAGGTTACAATAGCGCTGGCTTATGATCTTTCACAACCTTGCGCGTGGAATCAGGCGCGCAAAATGGTGAAAAAAGATTACTGACGCACCAGTCTGCCCGTAGCGGGAGCAAAATCGGTGTTGGTACGCCACGGATTAATGTCCAGCCCGCCACGACGCGTGTAGCGTGCGTAAACGCTCAGTTTCTCTGGCTGACAGAAACGTAAAATGTCATTGAAAATGCGCTCCACGCACTGCTCGTGAAACTCGTTATGATGGCGGAAAGAGACCAGATAACGCAGCAGTTTTTCACGATCGATTTTGTGCCCACGATACTGAATTTGTATGGAGCCCCAGTCCGGCTGGTGAGTGATCAGGCAGTTGGATTTTAGCAGATGGCTCACCAGCGTCTCTTCGACGACTTTCTCGCCGCTGGCTGCATTCTCCAGGTAGTCGGTGCTGAACTGATAATGGTCAATACTGATATCCTGCTCATCGATACAGGCGCCGTGGAAGTGAGCAATCGGCTGCCCCTCCAGTTCATCAATCCGGTATAGCGCTACGCTGACCTCGCCCTGGGCGCAGGCGCGCAGATCTTTTTCCAGCGTCTGACGTACCGCATCCCAGGAGTCAAAGCGCGTCTGGTTGAAGCTGTTCAGGTATAGCTTGAAGCTTTTCGATTCGATCAGATTAACGCTGGTGTAATCCAGTTCAACGTGACCTACCGCAACCTGCGGCAAACCTTTCGCATTCAGCCACGAAAGCTCATACAGCGTCCAGATATCCGCACCGCGAAACGGCAGGTTATCGGCGTGTAATCCTAGCGGATCGCGGTTCAGACTACGTGGGACGCCCTGTAACAGGCTGGCGTCATAATTATCCCGGTAATCGGTTGATTTTCCGAGCGTCAGGCCGTCTAACGCCTGATGGTTTTCATAAGAGGACATGTTTCACCGTCATAAACCAGATACACTATGCTGCAAGTGTATCCTGGCTTTTATGAAGAGAGAAATCAGTGGACGAACAGACCGCTATTGCCCTGAAGGCTTTTACGACGCGTTATTGCGATGCCTGGCACGAGAAAAACAACAGCTGGCCGCTCAGTGAAGAGCTGTATGGCGTGCCTTCGCCATGCATTATTTCAACAACCAGCGACGCAGTTTACTGGCAACCACAGCCTTTTGAAGGTGAACGAAATGTAAACGCGGTTGAGCGTGCGTTTGATATTGTGGTACAACCTGCAATCCACGCGTTTTACACCGCTCAGTTTGCCGGGGATATGCACGCGCAGTTTGCCGATCAAACGTTGACGCTGTTGCAAACCTGGAGTGTGGATGATTTCAGCCGAGTTCAGGAAAACCTGATTGGTCATCTGGTGACACAGAAACGTCTGAAGTTACCACCAACGCTTTTTATCGCCACGCAGGAAAGCGAACTTGAGGTGATTTCGGTGTGCAACCTGACAGGCGAGGTATGTAAAGAGACGCTTGGCACGCGTAATCGTACTGTCCTGGCCGCCTCTCTTGCGGATTTTCTCACTCAACTTAAGCCTCTTCTGTAATCCTTTTTGCCCACAATTGTGTGAGAGATCTCTTACAACCTCTGTAGGAGATCGCCAGGAAATAAGCTAATGCTTAAATCACCAAATTTAAACTAATTTCATATAAATCAAGTGGTTGTTGCTTTTTTGGTGGCTTTCATATGAAAATATTCTTAAGGTATTTCCTGTAGGCATCTTGTAAGAGAGGGCGAAAAAGGGGATTCTATCTCCGTCGACAAGGAGTCGCAACATGAAGTGAACATCAGGATGATGGCACTTCGGCAGGACACACCAGGACGGTGTTGCAAGGAAAGGCTTCTGGATGAAGTAAAGAGGAAAGCGCAGGACGCGTTAAAGGACACCTCCAGGAGGGAGAACGAGAGTCGGTCGGGATGTTCGGTGGGTCAGGATGGCCAGGACACTTCAGGATGAAGTTATCGCATCGGGGGTGATGTGAGCAGGATGCAACAGTTCAGGATGAGCGCACAGGTCGTAAGGCCGCTGGAAAAGTTGTCACGGATGAGCAGGGAGCACCAAAAGTAGCCGGAATGCTGCGAAACGAACCGGGAGCACTGTTTTTACAGTGCTCCCTTTTTTTATTTCTTTTGAACTCAATGCTATCCTTCGCGCCAGATTTTCATCATTGAGGTTACTTTCATGACAACTCATGACCGCGTGCGCCAACAGCTGCATGCGCTTGAAGCGTTGCTGCGTGAGCATCACTACTGGCGAACAGATGAGCCAGAGGCGCACCTGTTTACCAGCTCTCAGCCTTTTTGTATGGATACGATGGAGCCGGTTGAGTGGTTACAGTGGGTGCTGATCCCGCGGATGCACGCCCTGCTGGATAACGCGCAGCCTCTGCCGACGGCGTTTGCCGTGGCGCCTTATTATGAGATGGCGCTGGCGGCTGACCATCCGCAACGCGATATTCTGCTGACGGAATTGCAGGCGCTGGATGCGCTGTTTGAGCGTGATGAATCCTGATGCTGGAAATACTGTATCAGGACGAATGGCTGGTTGCCGTCAATAAACCGTCAGGCTGGCTTGTGCATCGCAGCTGGCTGGATCGCGATGAAAAAGTGGTGGTCATGCAGACCGTGCGCGATCAGATTGGTCAGCATGTGTTTACCGCCCATCGCCTTGACAGACCCACCTCAGGGGTACTGCTGATGGGCTTGTCCAGCGAAGCTGGTCGGCTGCTTGCGCAGCAGTTTGAACAGCATCAGATCCAAAAATGTTACCATGCGATTGTGCGCGGTTGGTTAATGGAAGAGGCGTTACTGGATTATCCATTGGTGGAAGAGTTGGATAAAATCGCTGACAAATTCGCCAGGGATGATAAAGGCCCGCAGCCTGCCGTGACGCATTATCGTGGGCTGTCTACCGTTGAAATGCCGGTGGCGACGGGGCGTTATCCGACCACGCGTTACGGCCTGGTGGAGCTTGAACCTAAGACCGGGCGTAAGCATCAGCTTCGGCGTCATCTTGCGCATCTGCGTCATCCGATTATCGGCGACAGCAAACACGGCGATCTGCGGCAAAACCGCAGCGCAGCGGAACACTTTGGCTGCGCCCGACTGATGCTGCATGCCAGCCAGCTGTCACTCACTCATCCATTCACCGGTGAGCCGCTGACGATTCACGCCGGACTGGACGATGTCTGGATGCAGGCGTTATCACAGTTTGGCTGGCGTGGTCTTCTCCCTGAGAATGAAAGGGTTGAGTTCGTCGAGTCGTCGGGTCAGGATGAAGGGATACCTTCTTAATCCAGGGAGAAAATGTGAATGGCGGAAATTGGTATTTTTGTCGGTACGATGTACGGAAACGCGCTATTGGTTGCCGAAGAGGCTGAAGCGATCCTGACCGCGCAAGGCCATAAAGCGACGGTCTTTGAAGATCCTGAGCTTAACGACTGGCAGACGTATCAGGATAAATATGTGCTGGTGGTGACTTCGACAACAGGGCAGGGCGACCTCCCGGACAGTATTGTCCCGTTGTTTCAAGGAATCAAAGATCATCTCGGCTTTCAGCCAAATCTGCGCTACGGCGTGATTGCGCTGGGTGACAGTAGCTATGTCAATTTCTGCAACGGCGGAAAGCAGTTTGATGCCCTGCTGCAGGAGCAAAGCGCCCAGCGCGTAGGGGAAGTACTGCTGATTGACGCCAGTGAACATCCAGAACCCGAAAGCGAGTCGAATCCCTGGGTTGAACACTGGGGTACGCTGTTATCCTGAGGGTAAACCCTCCCGCCAGCGGGAGGGTGACCTGCTTATGCCAGTAAGCAGTCATAACGACCTGAAGCTATTCTATAAAAACTGAATCGTGTTAGCGTCGGGCAGATGCCTGTAAAAGCCCTTCATATGAAAGGATTTTTACAGGCATTTTCATAAGATCAAGCGACCTGTTTCACACTCTTTCCTTTTCAAAGCCTGTCCCCCCTCTTTTAACGCCGGGGTTTTCATTTCCGTGACGTTGCTTCCACTAGCCTGGGCTTTTGCCACAAATATACGAAATACGTTACTGAAATGTTGTGTTGTTGCACGGTGAGAGCGCGCAAGACGCTTCTTATACTGCTGATGCCAGTTATTAAAAAATGCAGTAAGCAAGGCGGACGACCTCATAAGAAGCTGCAAAAAACGAAACGTCACCTCTGATTCCCCTACCGGTTGTGCAGTTCAGAGTGAGCGTGGCTAACGCGAAAATTCAGGAGTGCAACAATGAGTTCATTAAGTCAGGCTGCGAGCGGTGCGGAAAAACGCACTAACGCGCGCTACTGGATAGTGGTGATGCTATTTATCGTCACATCCTTCAACTATGGCGACCGCGCCACCTTATCCATTGCCGGTTCGGAGATGGCCAAAGATATTGGCCTTGATCCGGTCGGCATGGGGTATGTTTTCTCCGCGTTCTCATGGGCCTACGTTATCGGGCAGATCCCGGGCGGCTGGCTGCTGGATCGCTTTGGTTCAAAACGCGTTTACTTTTGGTCCATTTTTATCTGGTCCATGTTTACCCTGCTACAAGGCTTCGTCGATATCTTTAGCGGCTTCGGCATCATTGTGGCGCTGTTTACCCTGCGCTTTCTTGTCGGCCTGGCTGAAGCGCCTTCCTTCCCCGGAAACAGTCGAATTGTTGCGGCGTGGTTCCCGGCACAGGAGAGGGGAACGGCGGTGGCGATTTTTAACTCCGCGCAGTACTTTGCCACCGTTATCTTTGCCCCAATCATGGGGTGGCTGACCCACGAAGTGGGCTGGTCACACGTCTTCTTCTTCATGGGGGGGCTTGGGATCATCATCAGCTTTATCTGGCTGAAAGTGATCCACGAACCGAACCAGCATCCGGGCGTCAACAAAAAAGAGCTGGAGTACATTGCTGAGGGTGGCGCGTTGATCAATATGGATCAAAAAGATACCAAAGCAAAAGTGCCGTTCAGCGTGAAGTGGGGGCAGATCAAACAGCTGCTGGGGTCACGCATGATGATCGGTGTTTATATCGGACAGTACTGTATCAACGCCTTAACCTACTTCTTTATCACGTGGTTCCCGGTATATCTGGTGCAGGCGCGCGGAATGTCAATTCTGAAAGCCGGGTTTGTCGCGTCTGTGCCCGCGGTTTGCGGGTTTATCGGTGGCGTGCTTGGCGGCATTATTTCTGACTGGCTGATGCGTCGGACCGGCTCGCTGAATATTGCCCGCAAAACGCCAATCGTCATGGGGATGCTGTTGTCGATGGTGATGGTGTTCTGTAACTACGTCAACGTGGAATGGATGATCATCGGCTTTATGGCGCTGGCGTTCTTCGGTAAAGGCATTGGTGCGCTGGGCTGGGCGGTGATGGCGGATACCGCACCGAAGGAGATCAGCGGTCTGAGCGGTGGCCTGTTCAACATGTTCGGTAATATCTCCGGCATCGTTACCCCAATTGCGATTGGTTATATCGTTGGCACCACCGGTTCCTTCAACGGTGCGCTGATCTATGTGGGCGTACATGCGTTGGTCGCAGTACTGAGCTATCTGGTGCTGGTGGGCGATATCAAACGTATTGAACTGAAACCCGTAGCAGGACAATCATCATGACAACACAATCGAGCCCCGTTATTACAGATATGAAGGTCATTCCGGTGGCCGGGCACGACAGCATGTTGCTTAACATCGGGGGGGCGCATAATGCGTACTTTACCCGTAACATCGTCGTATTGACTGATAACGCCGGAAATACCGGCGTGGGTGAAGCGCCGGGTGGCGAGGTTATCTGGCAGACGCTGGTGGAAGCCATTCCGATGGTGCTTGGTCAGGAAGTGGCTCGTCTGAATAAAGTGGTGCAGCAGGTGCATAAAGGTAACCAGGCCGCTGATTTTGATACTTTCGGTAAAGGCGCCTGGACCTTTGAACTGCGGGTTAACGCGGTGGCCGCGCTTGAAGCGGCGCTGCTTGATCTGTTAGGTAAAGCGCTGAATGTGCCGGTTTGCGAGCTGTTAGGGCCGGGTAAGCAGCGTGATGCGGTGACCGTGCTGGGTTATCTCTTTTACGTGGGCGATCGCACAAAGACCGATCTGCCCTATCTGGAGAGCACGCCGGGCAACCACGAGTGGTATCACCTGCGCCATCAGGAGGCGCTCGACGGCGAAGCCGTGGTGCGGCTGGCCGAGGCCTCACAGGACCGCTACGGTTTTAAGGACTTCAAGCTGAAAGGCGGCGTGTTGCCGGGCGAGCAGGAGATTGAAACGGCCCGGGCGTTGAAAAAACGTTTCCCGGATGCGCGCATTACGGTTGATCCTAACGGCGCCTGGCTGCTGGACGAAGCCATCTCTTTGTGCAAAGGGTTGAATGACGTACTCACCTACGCAGAAGATCCGTGTGGCGCGGAGCAGGGCTTCTCCGGGCGTGAAGTCATGGCGGAATTCCGCCGCGCGACAGGATTGCCGGTGGCAACCAATATGATTGCCACTAACTGGCGTGAAATGGGCCATGCGGTGATGCTCAACGCTGTCGATATTCCGCTTGCTGACCCGCATTTCTGGACGCTTTCCGGCGCGGTTCGCGTCGCGCAGCTGTGCGATGACTGGGGGCTGACCTGGGGCTGCCATTCGAATAACCACTTTGATATCTCGCTGGCGATGTTTACTCACGTGGGGGCGGCGGCACCGGGTAAGCCAACGGCGATTGACACCCACTGGATCTGGCAGGAAGGCGATTGCCGCCTGACGAAAAATCCGCTGGAGATTAAGCACGGACAAATTGCCGTTCCGGACGCGCCCGGGCTGGGCGTGGAGCTGGATTGGGATCGGGTGCAGAAGGCGCATGAAGCCTATAAAAAACTGCCAGGCGGCGCGCGTAATGACGCGGGTCCTATGCAGTACCTGATCCCCGGCTGGAGCTTTGATCGTAAACGCCCCGTTTTCGGTCGTCACTGATTCTGAATAAGGATTTAATTATGAGCACACAATTTACTACCCCAGTCGTAACCGCGATGCAGGTGATTCCGGTTGCAGGGCATGACAGTATGCTGATGAATCTGAGCGGCGCACATGCTCCATTCTTCACGCGTAATATTGTGATTATCAAAGATAACTCTGGTCATACCGGCGTGGGTGAGATACCGGGTGGCGAGAAAATCCGTAAGACCCTGGAAGATGCCATCCCGCTGGTGGTGGGTAAAACGCTGGGCGAATACAAAAACGTGTTGAATGCAGTACGCAACGAGTTTGCCGATCGCGATGCGGGTGGACGCGGACTCCAGACCTTTGATCTGCGTACCACGATTCACGTGGTTACCGGGATTGAAGCGGCGCTGCTGGATCTGCTGGGTCAGCATCTGGGCGTTAACGTCGCATCTCTGCTGGGGGAGGGCCAGCAGCGTAGCGAAGTCGAAATGCTGGGTTATCTGTTCTTTGTCGGCAACCGTAAGGCGACGCCGCTGCCGTATCAGAGCCAGCCGGATGAGAAGTGCGACTGGTATCGCCTGCGTCATGAAGAGGCGATGACCCCGGATGCGGTCGTGCGTCTGGCTGAAGCCGCGTATGAAAAATATGGCTTCAACGATTTCAAACTGAAAGGCGGTGTCCTGGCTGGGGATGAAGAAGCGGAATCTATCGTTGCGCTGGCGAAGCGTTTTCCACAGGCGCGCGTAACGCTGGATCCAAACGGCGCGTGGTCGCTGAATGAGGCGATCAAAATCGGTAAATACCTGAGAGGCTCTCTGGCCTATGCCGAAGATCCGTGTGGCGCAGAGCAGGGGTTCTCCGGTCGTGAGGTGATGGCCGAATTCCGTCGCGCGACTGGCCTGCCGACCGCGACCAATATGATCGCCACCGACTGGCGTCAGATGGGACATACGCTGTCGTTGCAGTCCGTGGATATCCCGCTGGCGGATCCACACTTCTGGACCATGCAGGGGTCTGTACGGGTGGCGCAGATGTGTCATGAGTTCGGCCTGACCTGGGGCTCACACTCTAATAACCACTTTGATATTTCACTGGCCATGTTCACTCACGTCGCCGCAGCGGCGCCAGGCAAGATCACCGCAATCGACACACACTGGATCTGGCAGGAGGGCAATCAGCGTCTGACCAAAGAACCGTTTGAAATCAAAGGCGGTATGGTACAGGTACCGGTGAAACCAGGTCTGGGCGTAGAGCTCGACATGGATCAGGTGATGAAGGCGCATGAGCTGTATCAGAAACATGGACTGGGGGCGCGTGATGATGCCATGGGAATGCAGTATCTGATCCCGAACTGGACATTCGACAACAAGCGTCCGTGCATGGTACGCTAAGCGCATTGGGACCGCTCCCATAAGTGGGGCGGTTCTCTCCTGGTGTATGCTTAACAGAGTCAACATGCGTAAGGACGCTTTATGAAAATAGTGATCGCACCGGACTCTTATAAGGAAAGTTTGAGTGCGCTTGAGGTAGCGACTGCCATTGAGCAGGGCTTCAGAGAGATCTGGCCAGATGCGGATTATGTAAAGCTTCCGGTTGCTGACGGTGGTGAAGGAACGGTTGAAGCCATGGTTGAGGCGACATCCGGCCGTATTATTCATGTTGACGTCACCGGGCCACTTGGTGACCGCGTCAAAGCTTTTTATGGTTTGTCCGGCGACGAACGCTCGGCCTTTATTGAGATGGCCGCGGCCAGCGGGCTGGAGCAGGTTCCCCTGAGGTTACGCGATCCGCTCAAAACCACGTCATGGGGAACCGGCGAGCTGATCCGCCATGCCCTGGACGCGGGCGTGGAGCATATCATTATTGGACTTGGCGGCAGCGCAACCAATGACGGTGGGGCCGGAATGGTCCAGGCGCTGGGAGCGAAGCTACTTGATGCGCAGAACAACGAGATTGCGCAGGGCGGGGCGGCGCTGGAAAACCTGACAAGAATTGATATCAGTCAGCTGGATCCGCGCCTGGCGGCATGTCGTATTGAGGTGGCCTGCGATGTGACCAATACGTTGACCGGAAAAGAGGGCGCATCCGCAGTGTTCGGCCCACAAAAAGGGGCCACGCCGGAAATGATTACACGGTTAGATAAGGCGCTGGTGAACTATGCACAGCTTATCGCCCGCGATCTGGATGTGGATGTCCTGGCGCTTGCAGGCGGCGGTGCGGCGGGTGGCATGGGGGCCGCGTTGTATGCCTTTTGCGGGTCACAGCTGCGACGCGGCATTGAGATTGTCACCGATGCTTTGCATCTGGATGAATGCGTTGCCGATGCGGATTTAGTGATCACCGGTGAGGGGCGTATCGACAGTCAGACGATTCACGGTAAAGTTCCCGTTGGCGTGGCGAAGGTGGCAAAGCGGTACAATAAGCCGGTTATCGGGATTGCCGGTAGCCTGACGGCGGATGTCGGCGTCGTCCATGAGCACGGGCTGGATGCGGTTTTCAGCGTGCTTTATACCATTTGTACGCTGGACGATGCGCTGAAGAATGCTGCCGAAAACGTGCGGATGACGGCGCGAAACGTGGCCGCAGCGATTAAGGTTGGGCAGTTAATGGTGCCAGACGCGTAAGCGCAGCACCATCCGGCGAACGGAAAATTCACATGCCGGATAATGACATCAGCGTCTTATCCGGCTTATGCAAATCCACTATCCTAATATCCGTTTTGCTTCACGCGCAACGTTATCCATTTCATCCAGCAGTTCAAGGAACTCCGGCTCCAGATCTTCTTCCCGGGTGCCGTTACGAAGCTGGCCTTCAATCAGCTGACAAAGATTTTTCATTCGCGGCACGCCGCTATAGCCACAGCTGCCGTGCAGTTTATGTATCAAATCCACCAGCCCCCCGGGGTTTTCGCCGACCAGCTGTTCTTCAATTTTATTGCGGACTTCCGGCAGGAAATTGATCAGCATTTGCAGCATATCTCGCGCCAGATCGGGTTTCCCGGCGGCCTGTCGCAGCGCCAGCTGCCAGTCAAGGGTGGCATTTGGATTGATAACCGGTTCAGCGCTCTCTGCCGTCAGGACCCGTGTCGATATCCCGGTACCGGGTTTATAGCGCAATAGCAGATTATGCAGCTTCTCTTCTTCAATGGGTTTCGCCAGATAATCATTCATCCCGGCGCTTAACAGCTTCTCTTTTTGTCCCGCCATCGCATGTGCCGTCACCGCAATGACCGGCGTCTGCTGCTGATGGGGAAGCTGATGAATCAACTCACATGCCCGGATGCCGTCCATATCCGGCATCTGAATATCCATCAGGATTAGATCGAACTGCATCTGCCTGGCGCGATCCACCGCCTGATGCCCGCTGTCACACAGCTCAACATGTTGCACCAGATCTTCCAGCAATACACCGATAAGCTTCAGGTTGGCGGGATTATCATCGACGGCCATCACTGCCATAGCGATTTTGTTTTCATCCGCCATGACCAGCTCATCATTTTGATTCTGATGGCAAAATGCCATCAGAGCCGGAAGCAGGCGTGTGGAGGTCAGCGGTTTGAGCAGACAGCCTGCGACGCCATCCTGCTTGAGTTTTTCAGCATTCACTTGTGCATGGCAAGGAAGCGCCAGCAGCAGGAAGTCAGACATTTGCGTCGCTTTCACCAGTCGCTCATGCTGAATTGTTAGCGGTTCGCGGAGGGTGACCGCAATCCCCAGCAGCATAATATCGTAGTGATCCTGCGGCAGGGCAGAAAACGTTGGGCTGTAAACCACTTCCAGCGGTGTTTCGCTCAGAATATCCAGCGTACACTGCGCGGCGGCGGCGTTAGGCTCAATATAAGCAAGGCGTTTACCGGTAAGGCAGCCGGTAGAAGGCCCGTCAGTAACCACGTTCGGATTAAGATCGAGATTAATGTGGAACCAGAAGGTGGAGCCGCGGTTTGGCTGGCTGTGGAAGGAGATATCCCCGCCCATTTCGTTGACCAGCTTCTGCGTAATCACCAGCCCCAGCCCTGTCCCCCCGTGACGGCGCGAAATACTGGCATCCGCCTGGCGGAAGGCCTGGAACAGGCGCGACTGATCGCGCTCCGGAATGCCGATGCCGGTATCGCGGATCTGCACTTCAATTTGTACTTTGGTATTACTGAGAGCGCGTTTCTCAACCAGTATATCGATATTGCCTCTCTCGGTGAATTTAATGGCGTTGCCAACCAGATTGGTGATCACCTGTTGCAGGCGCAGCGGGTCGCCAATCACGCTATCCGGCACGTCGTTTTTGATATTGAGGGTCAGTTCCAGCCCTTTGTCATGGGAGGAATGGGCCAGTAGCGTCACCACTTCATCCAGCGTACTGCGCAGTGGGAAAGGAATACTTTCCAGAATGAGCTTGCCCGCTTCAAGCTTGGAGAAGTCGAGTACGTCGTTGATGATTGCCAGTAAATTATTGGCAGAACGTTCAATGGTGTTGAGATGATCGCGCTGGGTCGTATTAAGCTCGGTTTTCAGCGTCAGGCGGGTGAAACCAATCACGCCATTGAGCGGGGTACGCAGCTCATGCGACATGTTGGCCAGAAACTCAGATTTAATTCGTGCGGCTTCCTGGGCGCGTTTTTTCGCCAGATCCAGCTCGACGTTCTGAATCTCCATCTGCTCCAGCGTTTCCCGCAGGTCGGAGGTCGCCTGATCGATATTATGCTGCATCTCTTCATGGTACGCCGCCAGCGACATGGCCATAGAGTTGATGCCGTTTTTCAGCATATCCAGCTCGCCCAGCATGAAACCTTCCACGCGACTGTCGAGCTGCCCGCGACGAATACGGTCAACCGTATTGACCATATTACGGATCGGCCCGGTAACGTCGCGCATCAGACGCCAGCCAAAAATGAGGGCGATGCCTATACAAAACAACATCATAACGCTGGAAATGAAAATTTCTTTGTACTGCTGTAGCCGTACAGACTTGAGATCCAGCTCCAGCGCCACATATCCCAACATATTTTTCGCGTTTTTAGCATCGGTGATAGGTGATTCATCTGGTGAATAACTTTCAGAGATGATTGGCGTACGCAGGACCAGTATGTCGCCGCGACGCATGACGCTCAACCGCCGGGGAAACGGCGTGTTGTCCGGGAGCCGCATCTCCGTCGGGTCGAGATGGTAATTGGAGGTGACGAACAGCCGGTTGTTTTCGTCATAAACCGAAATTGCCCGCACGATATCAGAATGCCGACGATGCAGTACGCTGATGAGCTGCCCGATCGATTCGCGGTTTTGCAGATTCATGCCATATTCTGTGGAAACCGCCAGCGGTTCGATAATGCTGGCTCCGGCATCTTCCAGTTGACGCTGCAAGTCGTTATAGCGGTGCACCACGAAAAAGATACTGAGCAGTAAACCAATGAGGACGGTCGGGGCCAGGATCAGAATCATCATGCGAGCGCGCAGGCTGTAGTTGGTCATGGAGTTCCGTTATGGGACAATTAGGGTCACACTGTTAATTTGAGAACAATCTCGTCGATGGCGCAATTCTACTCTGCAAAACGGCGCGTGACGACGCGCCAGATCATAACCGTTACAGTCAATGACCTTGATTCTTTTGGCCAGGGCGTTGCTCGTCATAACGGAAAAGCGCTGTTTATACCGGGATTACTCCCGCAGGAGCGGGCGGAAGTCACGATTTCAGAAGACAAAAAGCAATTTTCCCGTGCGCAGGTGAAGCATCGCCTGAATGATAGCCCGGAACGCGAAATGCCGCGTTGCCCGCATTTTGGCGTTTGCGGCGGGTGCCAGCAGCAGCACGCCAGTATCGCTCTGCAACAGAGTAGCAAAAGCGCGGCGCTGGCGCGTCTGATGAAACATGAGGTCAGCGACGTGATTGCTGACAAACCGTGGGGCTACCGTCGTCGCGCCCGTTTGAGTCTGAGCTGGCAGCCTAAAACGCAGCGGTTGCAGATGGGGTTCCGCAAAGCGGGTTCCAGTGACATTGTGGATGTGAAGTGTTGCCCCATCCTGGTGCCCCAGCTTGAGGCAATATTGCCCTCCGTCAGGGCATGCATCGCCAGCCTGCAGGGGATACGCCATCTTGGTCACGTCGAACTGGTGCAGGCGGCCAGTGGTACCCTGATGATCCTGCGTCACACCGCGCCATTAAGTTCGGCAGATAAAGAAAAACTGGAACGCTTTTCGCATTCAGAGGGGCTGTCTCTGTTTCTGGCGCCGCAAAGCGAGATACTGGACGTGATTTCCGGTGAGATGCCCTGGTATGAATCAAACGGGCTACGATTAAGCTTCAGCCCACGCGATTTTATTCAGGTCAACGAAGGGGTGAACCAGAAGATGGTCGCCCGCGCGCTGGAGTGGCTGGACGTACAGCCTCAGGACCGCGTTCTGGATCTCTTCTGTGGTATGGGCAATTTTACTCTGCCGCTGGCAACCCGTGCGGCAAGCGTTGTCGGCGTGGAAGGGGTCCCTGCGTTGGTCGAGAAAGGGCAGGAAAATGCGCGGCAAAATGAGTTACATAATGTGACATT
Organism: Citrobacter amalonaticus; assembly: GCF_002918555.1. Lineage (GTDB taxonomy): Bacteria > Pseudomonadota > Gammaproteobacteria > Enterobacterales > Enterobacteriaceae > Citrobacter_C > Citrobacter_C amalonaticus_A. The sequence continues at coordinate 254,351 of NZ_PQMB01000003.1, read as the reverse complement.
CTTTCACGAAAATCTTGAAGACGATGTGACAAAGCAGCCGTGGGCCAGAAACGGTTTTGATAAAGTTTTGCTCGATCCTGCGCGGGCGGGGGCTGCCGGTGTGATGCAACATATTATAAAATTGCAGCCCGGGCGCATTGTTTATGTATCCTGTAATCCTGCCACGCTGGCCCGGGATAGCGAATCGTTGTTGAATGCAGGATACCAGATTCAGCGGCTGGCGATGCTCGACATGTTCCCGCACACTGGGCACCTGGAGTCGATGGTTTTGTTTGAGCGTTTGTCATGTATTTAATACCCAACAGATTTCGAGTTGCCGCCTCAATGCAGCTTGAAAGACAATGGGTAGGGCTTGTCGATTTCGACAGGCCTGAGCCTTTAAGGAGAGGACGATGGTTGCGGTAAGAAGTGCACATATAAATAAAGCTGGTGAGTTTGATCCAAAGAAATGGATCGCAAGTCTGGGGATCTCCAGCCAGCAGTCGTGTGAGCGCTTAGCCGAAACCTGGGCGTATTGCCTGCAACAGACGCAGGGACACCCCGATGCAGAGCTGTTGCTGTGGCGTGGCGTGGAGATGGTGGAAATCCTCTCAACCCTGAGTATGGATATCGATACGCTGCGGGCAGCGCTGCTGTTCCCTCTGGCGGATGCCAGCGTGGTTAGCGAAGACATTCTGAGCGAGAGCGTAGGCAAGTCCATCGTCAATCTTATTCATGGCGTGCGTGACATGGCGGCGATTCGCCAGCTCAAAGCCACGCACACCGATTCCGTCTCCTCAGAGCAGGTGGATAACGTTCGTCGTATGCTGCTGGCGATGGTGGATGACTTCCGCTGCGTGGTAATCAAACTTGCCGAACGTATTGCGCACCTGCGCGAGGTTAAAGACGCGCCGGAAGATGAGCGTGTGCTGGCAGCGAAAGAGTGCACCAATATCTATGCCCCGCTGGCTAACCGGTTAGGCATAGGACAGCTGAAATGGGAGCTTGAAGATTACTGCTTCCGCTATCTGCATCCGGCGGAATATAAGCGAATCGCCAAACTGCTGCATGAACGCCGCCTTGACCGTGAGCACTACATCGAAGAGTTTGTCGGGCACCTGCGTTCTGAAATGAAAACCGAAGGCGTGAAGGCGGAAGTTTATGGACGCCCGAAACACATCTACAGCATCTGGCGCAAAATGCAGAAAAAGCATCTGGCCTTTGACGAACTGTTTGATGTGCGCGCCGTGCGTATCGTCGCTGAACGCTTGCAGGACTGCTACGCCGCGCTGGGGATTGTGCATACGCACTATCGCCACCTGCCGGATGAGTTTGACGACTATGTGGCGAATCCGAAACCGAACGGTTATCAGTCTATCCATACGGTGGTGTTAGGGCCGGGCGGTAAAACCGTTGAGATCCAGATTCGTACCAAACAGATGCACGAAGATGCCGAACTCGGCGTCGCCGCTCACTGGAAGTACAAAGAGGGCGCTGCGGCAGGCGGGGCGCGATCGGGTCATGAGGACCGGATTGCATGGCTGCGTAAGCTGATTGCCTGGCAGGAAGAGATGGCAGATTCCGGCGAAATGCTGGACGAAGTGCGCAGCCAGGTCTTTGACGATCGCGTTTACGTCTTTACGCCAAAAGGCGATGTGGTTGATTTGCCCGCCGGATCCACGCCGCTGGACTTTGCTTATCACATTCACAGCGATGTCGGACACCGGTGTATTGGGGCGAAAATCGGTGGTCGCATTGTGCCGTTTACCTATCAGCTGCAAATGGGTGACCAGATCGAAATCATCACCCAGAAGCAGCCGAACCCCAGCCGCGACTGGCTGAATCCAAACCTGGGCTATGTGACGACCGGTCGTGGCCGTTCGAAAATTCATGCGTGGTTCCGCAAGCAGGATCGTGACAAAAATATCCTTGCCGGGCGGCAGATCCTCGATGATGAACTGGCGCATCTGGGCATCAGCCTGAAAGAAGCCGAAAAACATCTGCTGCCGCGCTACAACTTCAACGAACCGGAAGAGCTGTTGGCGGCGATTGGCGGCGGCGATATCCGTCTTAACCAGATGGTGAACTTCCTGCAGTCGCAGTTCAATAAGCCGAGCGCTGCCGAGCAAGACGCCGCTGCGCTCAAACAGCTGCAGCAGAAAACGTATGCCCCGCAGAACCGGCGCAAAGACGATGGGCGCGTGGTCGTCGAAGGGGTTGGCAACCTGATGCACCATATCGCGCGCTGCTGCCAGCCCATTCCGGGCGATGAAATCGTGGGATTCATCACCCAGGGGCGCGGTATCTCCGTTCACCGGGCGGACTGCGAACAGCTCGTGGAGCTGCGCTCTCATGCACCGGAACGTATTGTGGATGCGGTATGGGGCGAAAGCTACTCTGCGGGATATTCGCTGGTGGTGCGCGTTCAGGCCAACGATCGCAGCGGTCTGCTGCGCGACATCACCACCATTCTGGCCAACGAGAAGGTGAACGTGCTGGGGGTGGCCAGCCGCAGCGATACGAAACAGCAGCTTGCGACCATCGATATGACTATCGAAATCTACAACCTGCAGGTTCTGGGACGCGTACTCAGTAAACTGAATCAGGTCCCCGATGTGATCGATGCCCGACGGCTGCACGGGAATTAATCGTTGCAGGCCGGATCGGGCGGTACGCCGCTATCCGGCCTTTTTTGCCCGGTGGCGCTACGCTTATCGGATCTACGTTTTCAGGATACCTTAATGAACCAGATCAACCGCCTGCTCGATATTATGCAGCGCCTGCGTGACCCGGAAAATGGCTGCCCGTGGGATAAAGAGCAGACCTTCGCGACCATCGCCCCCTATACCCTCGAAGAAACCTACGAAGTGCTTGACGCTATTGCGCGTGAAGATTTCGATGACCTGCGCGGCGAGCTGGGCGATCTGCTGTTCCAGGTGGTGTTTTATGCGCAACTGGCGCAGGAAGAAGGGCGCTTTGACTTTAACGATATATGCGCCGCCATCAGCGACAAGCTGGTTCGTCGCCATCCCCATGTTTTTGCTGATGTTTCAGCCAGAGATAGCACTGAAGCGCTGAGCCGCTGGGAGCAGATAAAAACCGAAGAACGCGCGCAGAAAGCGCAGCATTCGGCGCTTGATGATATCCCTCGCAGCTTACCGGCCCTGATGCGGGCGCAAAAAATTCAGAAGCGTTGCTCAAACGTTGGTTTCGACTGGACGACGCTGGGACCGGTAGTCGACAAGGTCTATGAAGAGATCGATGAGGTGATGTTCGAAGCGCGGCAGGCTGTCGTAGACCAGGCTAAACTGGAGGAGGAAATGGGCGACCTGCTGTTTGCCACCGTCAATATGGCTCGCCATTTAGGGACGAAAGCAGAGATTGCGCTACAAAAAGCCAACGAAAAATTTGAGCGCCGGTTTCGCGAAGTGGAGCGGATGGTTGCCGCCCGGGGCCTGGAAATGACGGGCATTGACCTGGAGACGATGGAGGAGGTCTGGCAGGAGGTAAAACGCCAGGAAATTGATCTCTAAAGGTTTTAGGCGGTCAAGGGCGTTTTGTGTGATTTTTTAAATAACAAGCTCTTGATTTACGTCAAAAACATTTAGCCCAAAGAAGCTATTTTCTCACTCCCGATGTTAAATGTGAGCTGACGAAGAGGAGGGATAATGAAAGTTTGTGGCCTGGGTCATGTTCGGGTATACTGCTTTCCCGTCCTGGTTATTCCATCGTCTTTTAAACCTAACTTCTCAGGTTCAGCATGACAACGAACTATATTTTTGTGACCGGCGGGGTCGTATCCTCTCTGGGTAAAGGCATTGCCGCAGCCTCCCTCGCAGCTATTCTTGAAGCCCGTGGCCTCAATGTGACCATGATGAAACTGGATCCGTACATCAACGTCGATCCGGGTACCATGAGTCCAATCCAGCACGGCGAAGTGTTCGTTACTGAAGACGGCGCTGAAACCGACCTGGATCTGGGGCACTATGAGCGCTTCATCCGCACCAAAATGAGCCGCCGCAACAACTTCACTACCGGTCGTATCTACTCTGACGTTCTGCGTAAAGAGCGCCGTGGTGACTATCTTGGCGCTACCGTTCAGGTTATCCCCCATATCACGAATGCCATTAAAGAGCGCGTCCTTGCCGGTGGCGAAGGTCATGATGTGGTGCTGGTTGAAATCGGTGGTACGGTCGGTGATATCGAATCTTTGCCGTTCCTTGAAGCGATTCGCCAGCTGGCGGTGGATATCGGTCGTGAACACGCGCTGTTCATGCACCTGACCCTGGTGCCTTATTTGGCGGCTGCCGGTGAAGTCAAAACTAAACCGACTCAGCACTCCGTGAAAGAGCTGCTGTCTATCGGTATTCAGCCAGATATTCTGATCTGCCGTTCAGATCGCGCGGTTCCGGCCAACGAACGTGCAAAAATTGCATTGTTCTGTAATGTGCCAGAAAAAGCCGTTATTTCAATGAAAGATGTCGATTCCATTTATAAAATCCCGGGCCTGTTGAAATCCCAGGGCCTGGACGATTATATTTGTAAACGATTCAGCTTGAACTGTCCGGAAGCTAATCTGTCTGAATGGGAACAGGTTATCTATGAAGAAGCCAATCCGGCAGGTGAAGTCACTATTGGTATGGTCGGCAAGTACATTGAACTGCCGGATGCCTATAAGTCAGTGATTGAAGCGCTGAAACACGGTGGTCTGAAGAATCGCGTCACCGTCAACATCAAGCTGATTGATTCGCAGGATGTTGAGACCCGTGGCGTCGAAATTCTGAAAGATCTGGATGCGATCCTGATCCCTGGCGGCTTCGGCTACCGCGGCGTAGAAGGTAAGATCGCTACCGCACGCTATGCGCGTGAAAACAATATTCCTTACCTTGGCATTTGCCTGGGTATGCAGGTTGCGTTGATTGAGTTTGCTCGTAACGTTGTGGGCATGGAAAACGCCAACTCTACGGAATTTGTGCCAGACTGTAAGTATCCGGTTGTGGCGCTGATTACCGAATGGCGTGATGAAGACGGCAACGTTGAAGTCCGTACCGAGAAGAGCGATCTCGGTGGCACCATGCGTCTTGGCGCGCAAGCGTGTCAGCTTTCTGACGATAGCCTGGTTCGCCAGATGTACGGTACGCCGACAATTACCGAGCGCCATCGTCACCGTTACGAAGTCAACAATATGCTGTTGAGACAGATTGAAGCTGCGGGTCTGCGCATTGCGGGCCGCTCCGGGGATGATCAGTTAGTCGAGATCATCGAAGTGCCAAATCATCCGTGGTTTGTGGCATGTCAGTTCCACCCGGAATTTACTTCAACGCCGCGTGACGGGCATCCGCTGTTTGCAGGCTTCGTGAAAGCCGCCAGCGATTACCAGAAGCGTCAGGCGAAGTAATGAAGTAAAAAAAGTTAGAACGGCAACGCGTACCAAAGGTGCGCGTTGTTTGTCTGGAGTTTTAGTTTAACTTGTACTGAGGAAAACCTAATGTCCAAAATCGTTAAAGTCATCGGTCGTGAAATCATCGACTCCCGTGGTAACCCGACTGTTGAAGCCGAAGTACACCTGGAAGGTGGTTTCGTTGGTATGGCAGCAGCTCCGTCAGGTGCTTCTACTGGTTCCCGCGAAGCGCTGGAACTGCGCGATGGCGACAAATCCCGTTTCATGGGTAAAGGCGTACTGAAAGCTGTTGGCGCAGTTAATGGCCCGATCGCTCAGGCTATCCTGGGTAAAGATGCCAAAGATCAGGCTGGCATTGACAAGATCATGATCGACCTGGACGGTACTGAAAACAAATCCAACTTCGGTGCGAACGCAATCCTGGCCGTGTCTCTGGCTAACGCCAAAGCAGCCGCTGCCGCTAAAGGCATGCCGCTGTACGAGCACATCGCTGAGCTGAACGGTACTCCGGGCAAATACTCCATGCCGGTTCCGATGATGAACATCATCAACGGCGGCGAGCACGCTGACAACAACGTTGATATTCAGGAATTTATGATTCAGCCAGTTGGCGCGAAAACCCTGAAAGAAGCGGTACGTATGGGTTCTGAAGTGTTCCATAACCTGGCTAAAGTTCTGAAAGCTAAAGGTATGAACACGGCTGTTGGTGACGAAGGCGGCTATGCGCCGAACCTGGGTTCCAACGCTGAAGCACTGGCTGTCATCGCTGAAGCGGTTAAAGCTGCTGGCTACGAGCTGGGCAAAGACATCACTCTGGCGATGGACTGCGCGGCTTCTGAATTCTACAAAGACGGTAAATACGTTCTGGCTGGCGAAGGCAACAAAGCGTTCACCTCTGAAGAATTCACTCACTTCCTGGAAGAGCTGACCAAACAGTATCCGATCGTTTCTATCGAAGACGGTCTGGACGAGTCTGACTGGGACGGTTTCGCATACCAGACTAAAGTTCTGGGCGACAAAATCCAGCTGGTTGGTGACGATCTGTTCGTAACCAACACCAAGATCCTGAAAGAAGGTATCGAGAAAGGCATCGTTAACTCTATCCTGATTAAATTCAACCAGATCGGTTCTCTGACCGAAACTCTGGCTGCAATCAAGATGGCTAAAGATGCTGGCTACACTGCCGTTATCTCTCACCGTTCTGGTGAAACTGAAGACGCGACCATTGCTGACCTGGCTGTTGGTACCGCTGCTGGCCAGATCAAAACGGGTTCTATGAGCCGTTCTGACCGTGTTGCTAAATACAACCAGCTGATTCGTATCGAAGAAGCGCTGGGCGAAAAAGCACTGTACAACGGTCGTAAAGAGATCAAAGGTCAGTAATTCTGAGCTTTCACTCTTAAGAGAAAACCCGCTTCGGCGGGTTTTTTTATGTGTTCAGCGGAACTGGACGCAGATAAATCTGCTGGCTGTTTTTACCGGCGAGTTTCTGAAGGAAGCAAAATAGCGCATGATTCGTCCGCAGATTAAACTTCTTGCGGATGATGCATTTATGCACATAGAGTGTTTTCTCTGAGATTGACATGTTGTGGGCAATCTCAGATGTTGTTATGCCCTGACAGATAAAGGACATGATGCGCCTTTGCTGTCTGGTCAGGACTTTTTGCGGGCAATGAAAACATAATGCTTTCCCGTATTGTATTTTCTGTTTTCTTGATTCCCGCCAGGCAGTTAGTACTTTCTCTTTGATTGTCGACAGCGAGTCCTGTCGGTGAATAAAAATGATCCGGGCAATACAAAAGGGCAGATCGGAGGGGGAATCAATCACCTCATCGATTAAGCCAATAATAATTCCTGTTTTCCTGTTCTGCAGTTCAGGAAAACACATGAGATGCTCTCCTGGAGCCAGAGAAATAACAGCGATATCTGCTTTATCAAAGTTTTGTTGGGAGTGAGGCGTTAAGAAGCTAATTTTCTTAGCGATTCTTCCAAAGAAAATCTCCATAAAAAAATGTTTTAATCCATCGTGATAAAATTCATAAGGATCCTGTATGAGTATTTTCATCTTTAATATACCGAAAGCCAACAGAGGCTTTTTTAATAATAAGCTGGGTGGTTTTTTATCGGTAAGTAAAATTCATTTGTACCAGGGAATTAAACGTACCGGGGACGGAGACGCTCACCCGACCAGCCAGTAAAAAGGTCGCCGGATATAAGGGACAAAACGCCAGGATGAAATAATTCATTTGTTGCATCATGAGAAATATCCTTTACACCGAAATATTTCGGTTTACTGGTAAGTCATTGTAACTTGCGACACGGTCATTTAATTGTAAGTAAAGTTGGCCTGAACGATACCAGAGATCGTTCCCGGCATCACATTGCCTTTGGAATAGGCCTGGGCACGTAAATTGTATGTAACGGTACGATCGGCGAGTACCGATTGAGTAATATTTGTTTTATTTCCTTTCAGATAACCGGTGCTGACCTGGATCAGTTCTATCGCAACGTTCGCCGTTCCGGTATTTTTATAGCGTACCGGAAAGTCGGGATCTTCCGTTCCGGTAAACGTCACGACTACGCTGGTGGTCCCCACCGGGCAACTGGCAAGGTTAATGGTAAAATTAACCGGGGTAGATGTTGTACCTGCCACTGCAATATCTGCAGCCGGGATGTCTCCTAAATTAACATTGATATTGCTGCCACTGGCTACGACACACGGGGACGCAATAACTTTCCCGGTAATATTAATATTGGTGGGTTCGGCCCCGGCAATACTGATTGTCGTCCCCAGATACAGTCCTGCCAGCGCCAGATGAATGTACTTTTTATGAATATTCATTTTATTCCTCTCCTTTTTATAATTCTGATGGCCGAGTTGCTTACTGATAAGTAATATTGAGCGTCGCAGTGGCGTTAGCGCTGCCTGCGGTCACGTTGTTTTTCGTCTGAAAATAGCGTGCGGTAAAGGCTCCCGGAGGAAATTCCTGACCGCCTGTTGAGGTTTTCAGCACGATGTTGTTATTCAGCTTCAGGGGCGTATTGCCATACAGCAGCTGGATCCCGATTCCGCTCGCAACCCCTGACGTTCCTGCTCCCGATAACGCCAGGATACTATCATTGGCGGTCTCTGCACTTTGCGTCCCACTTAACGATGCGTTAATGCGGGCTCCCGCATCACAGTTCAGGTCTATTGTGAAAGTCCGATCGCCTTTGGTGGTTCCTGCTCCGGTAAAACTATCCGCTAATACCGGATCCAGGGGGACAGCGATACTCGAGTTATTTATTGCACAGGCCTGGACCGTTACCACCACTGACCCCGAACCCGACCAGATGGGATTTAAATCCCACTGCCCGCTTTGATTATTTAACGAATAGCTTGAGGTTACAGACGGTATTGTCGTTATTGCTCCTGAGGCGACATTGGGCCTTGTTTTCACAAATTGCAGTGATGCACCCATGGATAAACCCTGCGTGTCCTTTTTAAGTATATGGCAGATGTAAGTCCGGGTTGAGTTTGCAATATGATCGTCAAACTGCACCGGGCAAAAAGACAATGAGCCTGTATTCAGGGCAAAATTATAACGAACGCCAATTCCGTCAACATTCGTGGGATAGACATCGGTATAACCCGCAACGGGGGCCGAATTAACCTGTAAACGCAAGTACACATCTCTGTCGGCGTCAGGATCCCCAAAGCAACCCAACCCCCATACTTCGCTGCTAATAGATCCAAATTTATCACTGAAGACATTCATGGTGGCGTCGTCACGTTGATAATTTAACGTTCCTGAGAACGTGTAATACCCACCGGAATTATTACAGCTGGCCGCTTCAACAGAGGCAGTAAACGCACCGGTTAACCCAAGTCCCAGGACGAATATATGATTCTTCTGTATCTGTAACATAACGCATACCCTCACCGCTATTTAAGGTGACTATTCTCAGCAACCCATTCAGAGCCTGGCTCTAAGCAGGGTGGTTTTGTTTATCGGTAAGTAAAATTCATTTGTACCAGGGAATTAAACGTACCCGGTAGGGTAGTGTCAGAGACAATCACCCGACCAGCCAGTAAGAAGGTCGCCTTGCGCTGAGCGTCAACGGGGACGTTCATGCTGCTGCCGTTTCCCTGCACCTGCGCCTTGTTCGTGTCCCGGGCCATTTGCACGGCGGCGTTGGCGGCGGTCCCCGTACTGGCATACAACGTGGGATCTTCTGCGGCCGGCTGTCCGTTGAACGTCACGTCCACCGATGTCGTTCCTGCCGGGCATTTGAAAAGCTTCACCTCAAACGATTTCCACGCGGAAGCATTTCCGTCGGCGCGCATTTCATTTAAGCGGAGCTGGCCGAAATTAACGCTCTGGTTTTGCGAGGCGATATCGACTACGCAGGGAGAAGCCACAACATGACCACCGATATTGATCTCCGCAGCATATGCAGGGCACGCCAGACAAAGTGCGGGGAGAACATATTTCATTTGTTGCTGCATGATAAACACCCGTTGAGCAGAGAAGTCAGGTTTACTGATAGGTGAAGGTGACTTGTGAAACGCTCACTATCGTACCGGGCATGACGTCTGCCGCTGCGGCAATGGCGCGTGCGCCTATCGGGAAGGAGACAGTGCGGTCGGTTGCAACATTACGCTTTAATGTGGTTCCCGGACCTAAAAACTTACCGTTACCGGAACCCAGACTCTCTTTAAGCTGTACGTTAACATTGGTTGCCGTCCCGGTATTGGCATACTCCCCGGGGCTGTTTGCTGCTGGCGTTCCGGAAAAGGCCGCCGTTACCGATGTTGTGCCGAAAGGACAATCTTTTAAGATTAAATAAAAGATTTTGAATGTTGTGACGTTACCAGGCTGTGCCAGGGCGGTGGCCTGAATATCATCACCCAAATTAACATTGAGCTGTGATTTGGTGGTGTCAACGGTGCAAGGTGAGGCGACGACTTTGCCGGTAACATTAATATTGACCGGTTCGGCCCCGGCAATATTGATTGTTGCCGCTAAATACAGCCCCGCCAGCGCCAGATGAATGAATCTTTTATGAATATTCATTTTATTCCTCTCCTTGTATAACTCTGATGGCGGAGCCGTCTACTGATAAGTAATATTGAGCGTCGCTGTGGCGTTAGCGCTGCCCGCGGTCACGTTGTCTTTCGTCTGAAAATAGCGTGCGGTAAAGGCTCCCGGAGGGAATTCCTGCCCGCCTGCTGAGGTTTTCAGCACGATGTTGCTATTCAGCTTCAGAGGCGTATTGCCATACAGCAATTGGATCCCGATTCCGCTCGCAACCCCTGACGTCCCGGCTCCCGATAACGCCAGGATACTGTCATTGGAGGTTTCAGCATTTTGCGTCCCGCTTAACGATGCGTTAATCCGGGCACCTGCATCGCAGTTAAGATCTATCGTGAAGGTCCGCTCGCCTTTGGTGGATCCTGCACCGCTAAAACTATCCGCTAATACCGGATCCAGGGGGACAGCGATACTCGAGTTATTTATTGCGCAGGCCTGGACCGTCACTACCGCAGACCCCGAGCCTGACCAGATGGGATTTAAATCCCACTGTCCGCTTTGATTATTTAACGAATAGCCTGAGGTTAGAGACGGTATTGTCGTTATTGCTCCTGAGGAGACACTGGGCTTTGTTTTCACAAATTGCAGTGATGCTCCCATGGATAAACCCTGCGTGTCCTTTTTAAGTAGATGGCAGGTGTAAGTCCGGGTTGAGTTTGAAATATGATCGTCAAACTGCACCGGGCAAAAAGACAGTGAGCCTGTATTCAGGGCAAAATTATAACGAACGCCAATTCCGTCAATATTCGTGGGATAGACATCGGTATAACCTGCAACGGGGGCTGAATTAACCTGTAAACGCAAGTACACATCTCTGTCGGCGTCAGGATCCCCGGTGCAAACCAGCCCCCATACTTTGCTACCATTAGATTCAAATTTATGACTGAAAACATTCATGGTAGCGTCGTCACGTTGATAATTTAACGTTCCTGAGAACGTATAATACCCGCCGGAATTTACACAGCTGGCCGCTTCAACAGAGGCAGTAAACGCACCGGTTAACCCTAATACCAGGGGGAATATATGATTATTTTTTTTCTGTAACATAACGCATACCCTCACCGTTATTTCAGGTGGCTATTCTCAATAACCCATTTCGCGACACTGGCCGTTTATAATCTGAATGCCGCTATTTTCCGGCGTCGCTTTATCCAGGGAATAGTTCACCTGACACTGCTGCTCTGCGCCTTTCCCCCATTTCACTCTTAGTTTGCCGCTGTCGGCCAGACCGGTCAGATATACCTGTCCGCCATCGCCAACGATAAACGCCTGGGCGCTTTTCTGGGCGGTATCGCTGACCGTCGCGCCAAATGGCACCGGCATTCCTCCTTGCAGCAATAGCGTCATCATCACGCGCTGGCCCACGCTGGCGTTAAAGCTGGCCTGCACCACGGCTCCCCGCGTCGGCACCACGTTGCGGGTGGTCTGCATCAGCTCTACGTTATCGGGCAGCGTCAGCGTATTCAGCTGCACCTGGTTTTTACGGTAGGGCGAGGTATAAGGCACGATGGCATAGCCGCGCCAGTCGGTTTTCACCCCGCTCTGATTGCTCACGCCAACCCCGGAGGCTCCCGGTGCCTGAACCAGCGCCATGGTTTCACCCAGCGGTTGGCCGAAGGTGACGCCGCTGGCGTGCGCGACTATCCCGCCCTGTAGACCGTAGTTCAGCCGCTGGCTGTTTTTGTCGTAAGCATAACCAGCGGTGACTTCAGCATAGGTTCCGCGATAGTCAGCGTTCAGATTGCCGCCGTTGCCCGTCCCCTGGCTGCCGTAACTCTGCTGGATGCTCCAGTTCAGGTTATTGCCCTCAAGCGTCGTACCATTGAGACCCACGGTGTGATTGGTGTCTCCTTTCTGGCTGCTGCTGACGTTCCACGACGCGTGGGTATTACTCAACCAGTGGCTCAGTGGAATGCTGACGTTCAGTGAGAACACCTGGTCGCGCTCATAGACCTTTTCTTTGCCGGAGCGCCCGCTGCGCGACGTCGAGTTAATGTTATAGCTGTAATTAAACCCGTAGCTGATGCCGTTCCAGCTATTGTTGTAACCGGCGCTCATCGACCGCAGGGTCCGGCCGCTGTTCCAGTAGTCTTCGTTTATCAGGCTCAGCGACAGCGAGCCCGCTCTTTCCCACAAGTTCTGACTCAGCGACAGTTCAGTACGGTTACGCCTGCGCTCGAAAAACGTCGGGTTGCTCCCGCCGCGCCAGGTATCCATGACTTCTGCCAGCGTGTAATAGCCGTCGGTCGAGTAGCGATAACCGGCAATGGCGAAGTTAGTCCCGGTTTCGACAATATTTTTGCTGTAGCGGATCCGCCATGACTGGCCTCTCTCCTTCGGCTGGTTCTGTATCTTCGACCAGCCCTGGGTGACATCCAGAGAAATCGCGCCAATTTCCCCCAGATTTTTACCGACTCCCAGCGCCAGCGACTGATAGTGATCCGCGAACTGGCCGCCGCCGTAGAGGGTAAAACCCCGGGGCAGGCCGTAGATCAGCGTCGCCTGGCTAAACGGCGTCTTTTCCACGCTGCGGTCATACGAACGATACTGGCCGCTGGTCAGCGAATATTTCAGCCGCTGTTCACGCTGGAGCACCGGCAGCGAGGCAAACGGTACGACGAGATTCTGCTCGCTGCCGTTATCTTCTTTAATCGTCACATAGAGATCCCCGCTGCCGCCGGTGGCGTACATGTCGTTGATTTCAAATGCACCCGGCGCCACATAGCTCTGATAAATAACATACCCGTTCTGCCGGATAATCACCTGCGCGTTGGTTCGCGCGATGCCTTTGATCGCCGGCGCATAGCCTTTCATGCTGTCGGGGATCATCTCCTCGTCGGACGCCAGCTGCGCGCCGCGAAAGGGAACGCTGTCGAAAATATCGGACGGGGAGGCGCTGTCTCCCAGCACCAGCTGGCTCTTCAGGACGCGAATATCACGGGACAAATAGGTATAGACGGTGTCCCAGCTGTCGCGACCGTTATTATCCCGCTGAAAAGTCGTGTAATTACGCAGCCGCCAGGGACCGATGTTCATACCGGGACGCAGGTTGGCGTACTGGGTCGTACTGTCCGTGCCGCTACGATCCCGCGCCCGGGTACTGGCGCCGTTCACGCTGTAATTAAGCAGCAGGGCGGTGATCCCATCATCCCACTGCGTTTCAGGAACGTAATCGCGTGGATTCATCACAATGGCGGCCTGCGGAATGCTCAACAGCAGTTGCTGCGCGCTAAAGCGAAACTCAGCGCTGGCCTGCGGGATCGCGTCCAGCCTGGCGCACGGCGCGGCGGCATCGCCCAGATCCGGGAACAGGGCGGTTTTGACTCCCATCGCGCTAAGCTGGCTCACGCTCAGGCATGGCGACAGAAGCGCTTTCCCGTCCGGGCCGGGCTGCATGCTGAACTCCACTTCCCGGGTTTCCTGAAACTGATTGTTGACAGAGATATCGACCCGATAAATACCTGGCGCCTGACCGTTTTCCTCTTCAAATACGCTAAGATCGGTCTTTCCCTGATGCGGATTGTCAATTTCCAGCATCAGCGGATTAAAATATTCCCTGGCGTGTGAGGCAAAAGTTGTTAAATTCAATAGTAAAAAGGGTGCCGAAAAAAGATAAATCAGCCTGCCAATATTATTGGGCTGTGGATATTCGCGCAGGTTTTTTGGGCTCCTCATCTGTGTAGTCCTTCCCTGAGGGGTAAATAATTAACGCCGGATGCCTGTGCTGTTATTTATCAGAATGGAGCACGATGAAGCTCGCCGATTCCGCCGTAATCATTAATAATTTTCCAGCTCACGCTATTACCCGCACCGCCAGGTAATTCAAAACTGGCGCTACTTTGCGGCGCAACATACCGGGCATCTTCCAGCTCTTTACCTGCAACGATAACGCTCTGGAAATTCATATAAAATGAAGTCGGGTTACTCACCTCCAGCCGGTTGCCGCGGCGCTGCCAGGACAGCTTATGGGTTAACGCTTCCGCCGATCCTTTTAAACCTTCAGGGCGATAGATCAGTTTGATGCGCGTCTTGACCGCGATCTGCAACATGTTCTTACCCTGATCTTTTTCTATCGAGGGGATGCTCTTAATATTCAGCCAGTACAGCGACTCCCTGTCCTGCGGGAGATTCCCGCCCGCCCGCACGACGCGCAGGACATTTTCCTGACCGCCGTCCAGACGAAATAACGGCGGGGTGATCACAAACGGCGTTTTCTCTGCGCGATTAATTTCGGGCTCGACCCAGCTTTGTACCAGATAAGGTGCCTGGTCCGGGTTGCTCACATTAATTGAAGACTCTTTCTTACTCCCGTCGTAAATTAAGCGGGTGCCACCCACAATCAGGCCAGCCTGAGCTAACCCGGAGGTCATTATTAGTGCAGTCAGCAAGGTGAGAGGAATAAGTTTCATCATTAATCATTCATTAAAAGAGTGAGGGCGGACCGACAATAATCCACCGGCCCGAATAACAATTTCGCTATGCAGATATGACAGGCTATTAATTATAAACAATGGTGAAGCTTGCCATTGAATTAGCCTTACCTACGGTAACTGCTGTCGATGTGGCGATATAGCGCGCAATAAAATCCAGATTATTCACCACGCCGGTGCCTGAGGTCAGGGGGTATTGTCTGGATGCGTTATACAGCGGAATCGCGGTATTGGCATCGTCGTATAATTGAATCCCCACGCCGCCTGCCACGCCCGTTTCTGCGGTCAGGGCCAGCACGCCAGGATTTCCCGGCACCGGGGTACCGTCAAACTTCACGGCCGCCTTGGTTGCGCTTACCGGGCAATCCGTGAGCTGCAACGTGAATTTGGTCGGCGCAGCGGTAGAGCCTGAGTTGGTAAAGGCGCTCTTACTGACCTGACCTAATGTGACCGTCAGCGGGCTGGCCGGACTATTGGTGACTTTACAGGCGGCATCAATAATCTCGCCGTTAAAATTCACCTCCCCATCAGCTGCCATCGCTGAAAATCCAGCCAGAGATGAAATCAGCACTCCCAGTGGCAGTAATTTGCTTTTCATGATCTATTCCTTGAGTATATTCAATTTATTGGTATTAATATATTGCCAGGCAGACGGCAACTTGTTGAAATTTATCAATAGAATAGTGTCCCGTTTCCAGGTTCACAGATTTCTAAAGATAATATTAATAACAATGACAGTTCCCTGATTTTATATTTAAAACAAGTTTGTCAAGCGTTATAATTTGTATGGGATTATTCTTATTCATTTGAAAATATCCGGCAACACTTTTTTGGGTGTAATTTTACACCCTGTGTGTTTTCCGTGATGAAAGGGTTATGCCAGAGGGGGGCGGTAAGTCTCGGGAAAATAGCGACTGCCAGTTAACAAAACAAGAACATATTATAAAGGCAAACGTTTCATCGAAGAGAACGCATTATTTTTCTCGTTGAAACAGTAGGTTAGTACTTTAGCGGAAGATGCCCGATTGTCATAAGGATGCCGTTTTCAATGCTGATATAGCCCCCTTTTTTAAGCTGGGCGAGGATTTTCATAATGCTGCTACGTGAAAGGCTGGTTTTCTGCTGGATATACTGCGCGGCAGAAACATCCTGTCTGTATTCCGGTGGTTCACTCATCAATTCCTGTAGCTGAATGCGGACAATTTCATAGGCACAGGTGGCCATGAGTCTGGTATTTATCGTATACAGTCGTGAGGTGACTCTGAGGGTATGGCAGGCCAGCAGCCTCCAGAGATTGTGTTCGGTGACGAACTGGTTGACCTTATCGGTGCGGGTAATGGCGATCTCAGAGGTACTGTGGGTCTGAATAAACATTCCCGCCTCGGCGTAAAGTGTTCCACTGAGGCCCATGATCCCTGGCACATACAGCGTCCCCAGCAGAATTTCACTCGTCTGATGATAGACGTTGCACACGCCGCTTCGTACCAGATAGCAGTACGCAACGCCATTATTATAAAGATATAACCGGGTGTTGGGAGGATACATAGCAAAAGTCGCCAGGGGAGCCAGGCTTTCCAGCAGTTCGGCGGTTGCAGAGAGGATCTGACTGCGATCCGGATGTTCGATGTCCATAAAATACGCCTCCTGTTGATTGATGCTCATTTAAAATGCAGATCAGAATTATCTGATGAATTTTAATCTTATTTCTTTTTAAATCAATAGGTTCAAAGTAATATTGAAGTTTGTTTATATAACAAAATATTCCTGATAAATATTTTAATCTTTTATTACTGTTTGCCTTTTGCCCAACCGGCTGGAATATCAAACAGGATGATTTTTAAGAAAAATGGATTCAGTTCCCATAATGGTATTATAGCTATTTATGCAAGTTGTTTATGGGTGTAATTTTACACCCATAAACAACTTTTAAAAATTTAAAATAATTATCATAATTATCGTTTGCGTGAGGGAAGTACGTTAGGGGGATGTTCATAAGCCTATGGAGGGATTTATTTGTGAATAATAAAAAAAGAGCTACCTCAATAAGTTACAGCATCAGACACAAAAAGCCTCTGGCTGATATCAATCAACTGATAAGCATCCTTACACCTTTTGCCAATAAGCTGACGCTCGCCGATAAGCAGTCACTTAACTTTAGAGTGGACGGGCAGCATAAATGTTTTTTACTTCATCACGGTAACATTACGCTTTATCGTCATGCCGACGGTATTGCCTTAAATTCAGAATCAGCTCCCTACATATTTGGCTTAAGCACGCAAATGCTGGAGCATGACTATTTCTATATCAGAACGAATGAGACGTCTGAAATTAGCGTTCTCTCTATTGACGATGCCAACCGGATTATCGACAGGAGTAACTTGTGGAAAGGCGTAGCCGCGCTGTTAATTTATAGTGCGACAAGAATGTTCGATCACTGCACGAAGATCTCGGCATTATCTTCTTATGAGATTATATGCTATCAGCTCTATGAACTGATGGATGAAACAGAAGAGGTGAGAAATAATGTCAGCATTGTTTCTTATATTTTAAGCCGTACCTTTCTGTCACGCAGCAGCATCATGAAGATACTGGCTCAGCTGAAGACCGGAAACTATATCGAGACTGAAAAAGGCCTGCTCAGAGCGATAAACAACATACCTTCAAAATATTAAACCATCACCGCTGGCGACAGCACCTGAAGCTGCAGAGGCGCGGCGGCTCCCGTACATGACCTGATGACCGAAATCTGCGATACTTACTCTTTATCCCCCTCACAGAGATGACTATGCAGTACCCGATTAACGAGATGTTCCAGACCCTGCAAGGCGAGGGTTACTTCACTGGCGTTCCCGCTATCTTTATTCGTTTACAGGGATGCCCGGTTGGCTGTGCCTGGTGTGATACCAAACATACGTGGGATAAACTCGCAGATCGGGAAGTGTCGCTGTTCAGCATTCTGGCGAAAACCAAAGAGAGTGATAAGTGGGGGGCCGGAAGTGCGGAAGATCTGCTGGCGATTATTGGCCGCCAGGGCTGGACGGCACGCCACGTGGTGATCACCGGCGGCGAACCCTGCATTCACGATCTGACGCCGCTGACCGGACTGCTCGAAAAGAACGGCTACAGCTGCCAGATTGAAACCAGTGGAACCCATGAGGTGCGCTGTTCCCACGCCACCTGGGTAACGGTATCGCCCAAAGTGAACATGCGTGGTGGTTACGATGTGCTGTCCCAGGCGCTGGAGCGGGCCGATGAGATTAAACATCCGGTTGGTCGCGTGCGCGACATTGAAGCGCTGGATGAACTGCTGGCGACGCTGACGGATGAAAAACAGCGCGTGATTGCGCTACAGCCTGTCAGTCAGAAGGAAGATGCGACGCGCCTGTGTATTGAAACCTGTATCGCCCGCAACTGGCGTCTGTCGATGCAGACCCATAAATACCTGAATATTGCCTGAGCACCGGATGGTGGAATGCCCGATGGCGCAAGCTTATCGGGCCTGGCGTTGAAATGTGCAGGCCGGATGAATCGTCAGCAGCCATCCGGCCTTCGCGGTTTATCTACGCGTTAGACCAGCTCTGAATCGAATCAACGTTATCCAGGTTGCCATGCAGCACTTCATACGACTTTTTCAGGATCACATCGGTGTGCTGGGTTAAATCGCGGAAAATCCCTTTGTTCAGCGCGTCATAGCGTCTGGCGTTGCTTTCTATTGGCATGAATACATCTTTCACCCGTACCATTTTTTCTATCGCGGTCTCATAGTCCGGATACAGACCAAGCCCTACCGCCGTGTTAATTGCCGCCCCGAGGCTGGCGCAACCGTTAATGGCATTCCGCCTTGCGGGAAGGTTGAACACATCGGCAAAGATTTGCATGAACAGATCGCTGTTTGAACCGCCGCCAGTGACGATCACTTGTTTTGCCACGTGGTTCATTTCATCACACATATTGTCGTAGTTATTTTTCAGCGTTAGCGCCACGCTCTCCAGAATAGACCGGTAAATCCAGGCGTAGTCCATGCCGGAATCAAAGCCAATCATGATCCCGCGTTTGAACGGTTCCCAGGGGTTGGTCAGCCAGTCCAGGACGGTCATCAGGCCATTGCAACCGGGTGGTACGCTGGCCGCTTTCTTATTCAGCAAATCTTCCGGCGACAGATCCTGCGCTTTCGCATCCTGGATCAGCGATTCCCCCAACATATCCCGCAGCCAGCTGACCGTCCACATCCCTTTGCGAATGCCATAGCCTTCGTAGAGCAGGGTTTGCGGAATTGAAGACATAATAGGCCAGTAAGCGACCGGATCTTTGGGCAGGGCTTTGCCGTTCATCATCAGGGCGATATAGGTACCTAATGAGATAACCGCGGTTTCGTCGTCCAGCAATCCTGCGCCCAGGGCTTCTACCGGTTTATCGCTGGTGGTACAAACCACCGGTAATCCGGCGGGGAAGTTTGTCGCTTTCGCCGCGGCGTCGGTCAGGTGCCCGAGCACGGTTCCCGGCATCTGCACCTCAAACAGCATCCTGCGCGGGATATTGAATTTCTTAACCACCTCCGGGTCGTCGCTCCATGACCAGGTTTTGTAATCCACCGGCCACTGACCAAAGTAGTTGGCGATATTGTCTTTAAATTCACCGGTTAAGCGATGTGACAAATAACCTGAAAATGAGGTGACGTAAGCCACATCAGGATGGGTGTGCTCATAAGGGCGGGTGACGCGCGCGTCCTGCCAGCTGATCAATGGCGCCGCGGGCGTGCCGTCTGCTTTGAGCAATGCGCGACAGCAGCGAATGGAGCCCAGACCAATCCCGACAATGTCTTTTTTGTCTCCTGCGAACTGGCTCATTAAGTCTCTGGCGGCAAAACATAACGACGTCCATAAATCGTCATCGGGGTGTTCCGCCGTATCGGCGTCGGGAGTAAACATCGGTTGCAGGAGACCTTTTCCTTCACACACCACGTTACCTTCCAGATCGTACATCACAACCTTGGTACTCTGACTTCCGCCATCAATTCCAATGATGTATTTCTTTGCCATTGTCATTCTCCTTTAATTTTCCATCTTCACTCGCCGGAGGTTTCTGCGGCCAGTGAGCTTATCTTTTCCGGTGCGGC
The DNA here is from genome assembly GCF_002918555.1 of Citrobacter amalonaticus. Lineage (GTDB taxonomy): Bacteria > Pseudomonadota > Gammaproteobacteria > Enterobacterales > Enterobacteriaceae > Citrobacter_C > Citrobacter_C amalonaticus_A. The sequence continues at coordinate 234,350 of NZ_PQMB01000003.1, read as the reverse complement.
GTTGTTGGTGCGAATTTTGCGAAACAATAAGAACGTGAAGAGGATGACCATGCACAGCGCCGCCAGTCCCATCAGCCACATATTGCGATAGGCTTGTGCCGCCGGGAGCGTATCCTGCCAGTGGCCGACAATCGGATAGACGAACACGTCGGGCAGGAAACCGATAACCGAGCAGATCCCTACGGTGGTTCCCATGATGTAAGAAGGGGTTCTGGCCTCGCCGGGACAGGCCCAGTAAAGCCCGCGCGAGGCGTAGCAGGTGAAGCCCAGCAGCAGAATCAGGCCGATCCCCATGACCACGGACTGCGGATTTGAGTTCGTCACCAGCAGGGCAATCAGCGCAGCGGCGCCGACAATTGAAAGCAGTTGAACCACGCGCGTTGGCGACTTAATTTTGCTGTAGGTGGTGATGATGCCGCCCAGCGGCCCACAAATAGCCCGGAAGATCTTGTTGATGACGATCCCCATGTAGCTCGCCGCGACCAGCGACATGCCGTACATTTCGGTCAGATAGTTGGTGGAGTAGCTGAGAATGGCGTAGATCGTAAAGACGCCAAAAATAACCATGCTGCAATACCAGGTGGTGCTGATACGCAGCACGGCGATGATATCTTTGAGCTGAAACGCCTGCTTATCCTCTTTCGCACCGTGGCTGCGGCTGTTGCCATCGTTCACGAAGAACCAGCACAAAATTCCCAGCAGGATGTAAACCACGCTATAAATCAGGATCACGGCTTTCAGGCTGTTGCTGTCGTCCGGAGCGAAGCGAGAAAAGACCCACATGGTAAATACCGCCAGCGACATGACGCCGACGCCGCGCAGGCCTTCCATCCAGCCCATGATTTTCCCTTGTTCACTGTGATCCCCCAGCAGCGAGGCGGCTTTAATCGATACCGACCACAGCATCAAAATCGTCGTGATCGCGAACGCGACCTGAATACAGAGCATGACCCACAGCGGTGGATAGGTCATCATCAGCAGACCGAGCAATCCGGTAATTATCATGGCTGAGGTGATCATTTTGCGATGGGAGAATTTATCGGCAATAACGCCGCTGGGCGCATACAGAATAATAGCGGCAACGCCAAAGGTACTCATTATTAATCCAATTTCGGTATTGCTAAATCCCATGAATTTTGCCATGGGAATTTGATAGATATAACGTAAATAGGCTAAATCAAAACTAACGCCACCGCTGAAACTAATAATGGCGAGTGTTATCCAACGGCGATATGAGGATTGTTGCATATCGGGCTCTCATTTTATGCAGACAAAAAAAAGAGAAAAGTAAACCGCCCTTTCAGGTGGATTACTTTTCTCAGGTCTCTAGTAATTGCGCTTAGAAATAACATGGAAGTGTGGGTTATAGTGTGAGAATAATCACGCTTCTTGTTTTTAGTTATCAATACAAAATGAACAAAATATCTGTGATTTTGATCACGTTAGATATTTTCTCGTTATGCTAAAAATTCATTCCAGTTACCAGAGATAATGAGAAAGGTGACTTCCCCCTGGCGGGGGAAGTTGCCTTTCTTTTTTTTTGCCTGAAGGAATTTGGAGCCAACTATGTCAATCGAATCTCTCAACGCATTCTCAATGAATTTTTTCTCCCTGAAAGGAAAAACGGCGATCGTAACGGGCGGCAACAGCGGTCTGGGTCAGGCTTTTGCGATGGCGCTGGCGAAAGCCGGGGCGAATCTGTTTATCCCAAGTTTTGTAAAAGATAACGGTGAAACGAAGGAAATCATTGAGAAACAGGGTGTTGAAGTTGAATTCATGCAGGTGGATATTACCGAAAAAGGGGCCCCGCAGAAGATTATTGCCGCCTGCTGCGAGCGTTTTGGCACGGTGGATATTCTGGTGAACAATGCCGGAATTTGTAAGCTGAATAAGGTACTGGACTTTGGTCGTGCGGACTGGGATCCGATGATTGACGTCAACCTGACGGCGGCATTTGAACTGAGCTACGAAGCGGCAAAAATTATGATTCCGCAAAACAGCGGTAAAATTCTTAATATCTGTTCTTTGTTCTCTTATCTTGGTGGTCAGTGGTCTCCGGCTTATTCGGCAACCAAACATGCGCTTGCCGGTTTTACCAAAGCGTATTGCGATGAACTTGGACAATATAATATTCAGGTTAACGGTATTGCCCCAGGATATTATGCAACGGATATTACGCTGGCCACGCGCAGCAATCCGGAAACAAATCAGCGCGTACTGGACCATATTCCTGCCAATCGTTGGGGCGATACCCAGGATTTAATGGGGGCCGCGATATTCCTTGCCAGCCATGCGTCTGATTATGTTAACGGTCATTTACTGGTCGTCGATGGCGGTTATTTAGTTCGCTAATATCTACCGATGATTTCTGTTTTTATCAATTATTCCTGATCAGGAAGGAACGACTATGCCTTTATCTCGCGAAGCGATTGTTGACCAGCTAAAAGAAGTTGTTGGGTCCGAACGCGTAATTACCGATGAAACCGTATTAAAGAAAAACAGCATTGACCGCTTTCGTAAATATGCCGACATTCACGGTATTTATACACTACCCATTCCGGCGGCAGTGGTAAAACTCGGTTCGACAGAGCAGGTTTCCCGCGTTCTGGCGTTTATGAACCAACATAAAATCAATGGGGTTCCGCGTACCGGCGCATCCGCGACGGAAGGGGGTCTGGAAACGGTGGTCAAAGACTCCGTGGTGCTGGACGGGGCAGGGATGAACCAGATCCTGAGCATTGATATTGAAAATATGCAGGCGACGGCTCAATGCGGCGTTCCGCTTGAGATTCTGGAAAATGCATTGCGCGAAAAAGGGTATACCACCGGGCATTCGCCGCAGTCTAAGCCGCTGGCGCAGATGGGCGGCCTGGTTGCAACCCGCAGCATCGGGCAGTTCTCCACCCTCTACGGAGCCATTGAAGATATGGTCGTGGGGCTGGAGGCGGTGCTGCCGGACGGCACGGTAACCCGCATCAAGAACGTGCCACGCCGGGCTGCCGGTCCGGACATTCGCCACATCATCATTGGGAACGAAGGTGCGCTGTGCTATATCACTGAAGTGACGGTGAAAATCTTCAGGTTCACGCCGGAAAATAACCTTTTTTACGGCTACATTCTGGACGATATGAAAACCGGTTTCGACATCCTGCGTGAGGTGATGGTGGAAGGCTACCGTCCTTCGATTGCACGCCTGTATGACGCCGAGGATGGTACCCAGCACTTCACACACTTCGCTGACGGGAAATGCGTGCTGATCTTCATGGCTGAGGGCAATCCGCGAATGGCGCAAGCCACTGGCGAGGGCATTGCGGAGATCGTCGCGCGTTATCCACAGTGTAAGCGTGTGGACAGCAAGCTGATTGAGAACTGGTTTAACCATCTGAACTGGGGCCCGGAAAAAGTGGCTGCCGAACGCGTGCAGATCCTGAAGACTGGCAATATGGGCTTTACGACGGAAGTTTCCGGCAGCTGGAGCTGTATCCATCAAATTTACGAAAACGTGATCAATCGTATCCGTACTGAATTCCCACACGCGGATGACATCACCATGCTGGGCGGTCACTCTTCCCATAGTTATATCAACGGTACCAACATGTACTTTGTATATGACTACAACGTGGTGGACTGCAAGCCGGAAGAGGAGATTGATAAGTACCACAACCCGCTTAACAAAATTATTTGCGAAGAGACGATCCGTCTTGGCGGCTCAATGGTGCATCACCACGGCATCGGTAAGCACCGCGTTCACTGGAGCAAGCTGGAGCATGGCAGCGCGTGGCCGCTGCTGGAAGGTCTGAAACGTCAGTTTGATCCAAACGGTATTATGAACACGGGAACGATCTACCCGATTGAGAAATAAACATCAGCTGGCTTCCTGACCGGGAAGCCACAATTTTACCGGACAGGGGTAGAAATGAACACTTCACCGGTGCGAATGGACGATTTACCGCTTAACGGTTTTCACTGTCGTATTGCTGCCTTGACCTTTGGCGCTCATCTTACCGACGGCTATGTTCTTGGCGTTGTCGGCTATGCCATTATTCAGTTAACACCTGCCATGCAGCTCACGCCGTTTATGGCCGGGATGATTGGCGGTTCGGCGCTGCTCGGGTTGTTTCTCGGTAGTCTGGTGTTGGGCTGGATTTCAGACCACATTGGTCGACAGAAGATCTTCACTTTCAGCTTTGTGCTGATCACCATCGCCTCTTTTTTACAGCTTTTCGCCACCTCGCCGGAACAGCTTATTGGTTTACGCATCCTGATTGGGATTGGGCTGGGAGGCGATTATTCCGTGGGGCACACCCTGCTGGCTGAGTTCTCACCGCGTCGCCATCGGGGAGTGTTACTGGGGGCGTTCAGCGTGGTATGGACCATCGGCTATGTGCTGGCAAGCCTGGCGGGACACCATTTTGTTACCGAAAGCCCGGATGCCTGGCGCTGGCTGCTGGCGTCGGCGGCGCTGCCTGCACTATTGATTACCCTGCTTCGCTGGGGAACGCCGGAATCTCCCCGCTGGCTGCTGCGCCAGGGGCGTTTCGCGGAAGCCCACGCTATTGTTCACAGATATTTGGGGGCGCACGTATTGCTCGGCGACGAAGTGTCGACGGCCTCCGGAAAGCACATCAAAACGCTCTTTTCCCCCCTCTACTGGCGGCGAACCGCGTTTAACAGCGTCTTTTTTGTTTGTCTGGTAATCCCGTGGTTTGTTATCTACACCTGGCTGCCCACCATTGCCGGGACCATCGGCCTGGAGGATGCGCTCACCGCCAGCCTGCTGCTGAATGCGTTGTTAATCGTTGGCGCACTGCTGGGGCTGGTATTGACACATCTGCTGGCGCACCGTCGGTTTCTGCTTGGGAGTTTTTTTCTGTTGGCTGCCACGCTGGTGGTGATGGCTTTTTTACCGCCCGGCAGCCCGTTGACGCTGCTGCTTTTTGTCATGTTCAGCACCACAATTTCTGCGGTCAGTAATCTGGTAGGGATCCTGCCTGCTGAAAGCTTCCCGACGGATATCCGTTCGCTGGGCGTGGGTTTTGCGACGTCGATGAGCAGACTGGGCGCGGCAATCAGCACCGGCCTGCTGCCCTGGACGCTGGCGCAATGGGGGATGCAGGTTACGCTGCTGCTGCTGGCTGGCGTGCTCCTCATTGGATTTGTGGTGACCTGGCTATGGGCACCGGAAACGAAGGCATTGCCGCTGGTGGCGGCCGGAAGTGTGGAGAAAAGACAGGGAGGAGCAAATGAACATTCTGTTCGCGTTTAAGGCCGAACCAGACTCCGGCATGTTGGCGGAAAAAGACTGGCTGGCGGCGACGGAAGATACCCGTGGCCCGGACACCGCGCTGCTGCGCTGTTCTCCTGGTGCCGATGAGCAGGCGGCTGCGGCATTACTGCTGGCGCAACGTCGTGAAGGTTGTGATATGACGTTAACCGCGCTAAGCATTAGCGATGAGCGTGCGATTCATTGGTTGCGCTATTTTGCCGCGCTGGGTTTTGATAAGCCGGTGTTGCTGGAAACGACGGCGGATCTGCGCTTTGCGCCGGAATTCATTGCCCGGCAAATAACTGACTGGCAGCGTCATCACGGCGCGGATTTGATTATCACTGGCTGTCAGAGTAGCGAAGGACAGAACGGGCAAACGCCATTTATGATGGCTGAAATGCTGGCCTGGCCCTGCTTTACCCTGGTGGAGCGTTTTACGCTGACGCCGCCTTTTATTGTTGTCGAACAGCGAACGACAACCGGGTTACGCCGCTGCCGGGTGCGGCTTCCGGCAGTGATTGCCGTCAGGCAGTGTGGTGAAGTGGCGCTTCCCGTCCCCGGAATGCGTCAGCGTCTGGCGGCGGCAAAAGCGGAGATTTTACGTCAGCCAGCGTCCAGTGATGAAACCCCGAACGTGCAATGTCAGAAGCTGGTGCGACCGGCGCAGCGGCGCAGCGCCACGATTATCGACGGCGCGACGGCGCAGGAAAAAGCCCGGATATTGTGGAATGATTATTTGCGCCAGAGGATGCAGCCATGAAGATCGTTGTGATTACGGAATCGGGGGAATGCGCTGCACTGGCAGGCTGGATTGCAGAAAACGCGCTTAATGCAGCAGAACTGGAACGCTGGACGCTCGACCCGATGCCGGACGTGGCGGAGCAGGTGCTGGACGCGCTGGCGGCGCAGTGGTTGCTGACGCCAGCCGACATCCTGATTTTCCCGGCGGGTGCGCTGGGGGATGAGCTTGCGACGCGGCTGGCCTGGCGTCTGCATGGCGGCAGCGTTTGCCAGGTGCAGACGCTGGATGCGCAACAGGGGCTGGTGACGAAATCCCACTGGGGGAATGCGCTGACGGCTACGCTGCAAATCACCGCGCGTCCCTTGTGCCTTTCACTGGCGCGACAACCGGAAACGAGCGCGTCGGGCAACGTGCTGCCAGCGATGACGGAGCGCCGGATTGCCCCCACGACACCTCCGGGCTGGCTGGATAGCGTAGAAAGCATTGACCGTGTTACAGCTCATCCTTTGTTGCAGGCCGGGCGTGTGCTGGTGGTCGGGCAGGGAAGAGGTGACGCCGACGCCGCAAAAATTACCGCTCTTGGTCGCAAAATCGATGCCGAAGTGGGATACAGCCGTGCACGGGTGATGAATGGCGGCTTTGACGCTGAGCGCGTGATTGGGATATCGGGGCATCTGCTTGCGCCGGATGTCTGCATTGTGGCGGGGGCATCCGGCGCGGCGGCGCTAATGGCCGGGGTTCGTCAGAGCCGGTTCGTCGTGGCGATAAACAGTGACGCCAGTGCGCCGGTCTTCTCACAGGCGGATGTCGGCATTGTGGATGACTGGCTGCCGGTGCTGGAGGCGTTGGCAGCCATCGCAGAAAATTAATTCAGGGGCAGGCCGGATCAGGTGTTTACACTGCTATCCGGCAGCTCGGGTTAATGCAGCTTTTTGGCTAACGTCCAGACGTCGGTGTTGGTAGTTGAAAGCGCCGCCACACCAGCTTTCATCGCATTGCGGGCGTCCTCTTCATCGCAGACCAGACCACCGGCAATCAACGGCTGGCGTATTTTTTCCGTCACCCATCCCAGCACTTTCGGCATGCATCCCGGCAGGATTTCAATACAGTCCGGGTTTGACTGTGCGACCTGCTTGTCAATGTTGTGAAAGGAGATGGAGTCGACGATAAACAGGCGATGAATACAGAAAAAGCCCTCCGCCCGCGCCGCTTTCAGCATCGACGCTTTGGTACTGATGATGCCGTCGGCCTCGGTGACCAGCTTCAGAAACTGGATCACCACCTCTTTATTGGATGCGCCCTCCAGCAGATCAACGTGGATAAATGCGTATTTACCGGCAGTTTTAATCTTCTTCACGATATGGCTGATGGTGCAGATATTGCCGTACAGCACAGAAATGAACTGGCACTCGGAATCAATGGCTAATTGCAGGCTGGCGTTGTCTTTCACGGCGGCAATAACCGGATTCTGGCGAAGCAGGTGTAACAGGGGCATAAATTATCCTATTAAATTATCCAAATCGGTAAGTGATGCCAAAGCCGGACGCGGGGTAGCGCCACTGTTGCAGCGTTTTTTCATCACACAGCAGTCGACAGGTGCCGCACTCCAGGCAGCCGCGAAAGTTGACCCGTAGCTCACCTTTCGCCGTAAGAGAAAACAGTCCGGCGGGGCAGGACGTAATCAACCGTTGTGCCGTTTTGCTGTCAATAACGGTCGCAGGAACGATATGTGAAATGTCGGCGGGACGCCAGACGTTACGGGCTACAGACATCGTAAGCTCCTGATGATATCGCCTGCCAGATGACGCAGGCCGTGACGACGAAACTGACGCCAGACGATCTGGCGCAGCGGGGCTACCGGATGATTACCCTGATGCCAGATTTCACGGGAAATAGCCTCCATCAGCATGGGCCATTGGCGATACCATCCGGGGCGCTGGAGCAACGCCGGAACATCCCGGTAACGTTGCAGAACGTCCCACAGCAGGCTGTGCTGGATGTCGTGGTGATAAGCCGGAAACAGATTTTGCGGCTCGCGTTTCCGGCAGGCGTTAATCAATGTTTGCGCCGCCGCCTGAGCGCCAATGAGCGCCATATCCATGCCGCGAACGGAGAAACCGGTATTCACACAGCTGCGCAGCGCATCGCCCACCAGCAGCCAGCCGTCTCCGGCGTACTTTACGGGCAGGCTGTGCAGGCCGCCTTCTGGTACCAGATGTGCGCCATATTCCAGCGTTTCGCTGCCTCTGAGCAGCGGATACAGCGCCGGATGCGTCTTGAGCCGTTCCAGCAGTTCAGCCGCCGGGACATCGCTCTGTGCCAAAGAGGAGAGCGGACAAACCACGCCCAGAGAGAGCGTCTCCTGATTGGTATAGAGAAACGCGCCGCCGGGCCGTTCGCCGCAGATTTCTCCGCTGAACAGCATTGCAGCCCCCTCATCGCTGGATAAGCGAAAACGTTCTTCGAGCCGCGTTTTATCCAGCGCCAGCGTCTCTTTAATACCTAATGCCATTGCGGCTGTCGAGGGACGCGGCAGGAATCCATAACGCTCTGCCAGCACGCTGTTTGCCCCTTCCGCCAGCACCACATAACGGGCGCGGAGCGTCTCGTTATCAGCAATGACACCGCAGATTCTGTCCTCTTCGATATGGAGCGCCTCAACCGTCACACCGCTGATAAACTGTACGCCTTCGGCCTCGGCCTGGGCGACAAACCACGGGTCGAAGCGGGCGCGCAGCAGGCTCCATGAGTCTCCATCCGGTTGCAGGCTGGAGTACGTCGTTGCGCCATCGCGAGTTAACAGCGAGAGATTTTCCTGGGTAATTCGGCGTTCAAGTGGGGCTGAATGTTGGAAGTGGGGAAGAAGTTCACCGAGCGCGTGAGTATACAGACGCCCGCCTGAAAGGTTTTTACTGCCGGGAAGTTCGCCGCGCTCAAGGAGCAGAACCGAAAGCCCTGCGCGCGCGCAACGTAAAGCACAAGCGGTGCCCGCTATCCCTGCACCGATGATAATAATATCGAAATCGTCAGACATGTTGTGCTCCAGATATCCAGAGCACATAACCCTAACAGAGTGTTAGTTAAGGAATATTGACCGTTGCCACAGACGATACAATCATTCCCCGCGATAAACACAACCCGCCGTGCAGGTCTCTTTCACCATCACTGCACTCAGCAGAGGGACAACCGGTTTAACCTGATCCCAAATCCATTTTGCCAGTACTTCACTGGTTGGGTTTTCTAAGCCAGGAATATCGTTCAGATAGTAGTGATCAAGACGATCGTAAGTCGGCTTAAATGCCGCTTTCAGCTCAGCAAAGTCCATGATCCAACCGGTATGTGGATCGACTTCACCGGTAATTTCAAGACGCACCATAAATGAGTGACCATGCAGGCGGCCACACTTATGCCCTTCCGGGACGTGCGGCAGACGGTGAGCGGCTTCGAAGGTGAAATCTTTAAACAAAGTGGTGGACATTATTTACTCTCAAGAATGCAAAAAAACGCCGTAGGGTACCGTAAAGTACATTTTTTATCATTAGTTAAAAGGGCGCTGAACATCAGAACGGCATATTTCCATTATGAATGTTTAATAACACTCTAGATATCATATGCTTATTAAATCGTTTTTGCCGTTAACAACGACAACTAAAACAGGTTAGTTCATTTGGTTATTTGTTATTTCTATCCCTTCTTTAGTTGTTACTATTCACGCCGTTAACCTTATCTTCAGTTTGGGTTTTATTGCTGAAATCCGCTTTGCTTACTGGAACATGACAACGCATGACGACACAGGCCCCACCTTCCGCTTTGCTTCCGCTAAACCCGGAGCAGCTGGCACGCCTTCAGGCGGCCACGACCGACCTTACCCCCACGCAGCTTGCCTGGGTTTCTGGCTATTTCTGGGGCGTGCTGAATCAGCAGCCGGGCAGCACCGTGGCGGCACCTGCGCCTGCTGCTGAAATGCCGGGGATAACCCTCATCTCCGCCTCGCAAACCGGTAATGCGCGTCGGGTGGCGGAAGCCCTGCGTGACGATCTGCTGGCCGCGAAGCTCAACGTCACTCTCATCAATGCTGGCGACTATAAATTCAAACAGATCGCCAATGAGAAATTGCTGATCGTAGTGGCGTCGACGCAAGGGGAAGGTGAACCGGCGGAAGAAGCCGTAGCGTTGCATAAATTCCTGTTCTCGAAAAAAGCGCCGAAGCTTGATAACACCGCTTTTGCCGTGTTTGGTCTTGGTGACACTTCTTACGAGTTTTTCTGTCAGTCAGGAAAAGACTTCGATGCAAAACTGGCTGAGCTGGGCGGTGAGCGTCTGCTGGACCGCGTGGATGCCGATGTGGAATACCAGAACGCAGCCGCCGAATGGCGTGCGCGCGTGGTTGAGGTGCTGAAATCCCGTGCGCCGGTCGCCGCGCCTGCTCAGGCCATTGCCAGCGGAGCGGTAAATGAGATCCACTCCAGCCCGTATACCAAAGAATCTCCGCTGACGGCGAGCCTGTCGGTTAACCAGAAAATCACCGGTCGCGACTCGGAAAAAGATGTGCGCCATATCGAAATCGATCTGGGTGATTCCGGCCTGCGCTACCAGCCGGGCGATGCCTTAGGGGTCTGGTATCAGAACGATCCGGCACTGGTCAAAGAACTGGTTGAGCTGCTGTGGCTGAAAGGCGACGAACCGGTCACGGTTGACGGCAAAACCCTGTCGCTTACCGAAGCGCTGCAGTGGCATTTTGAGCTGACGGTGAACACCGGCAATATCGTTGAGAACTATGCCACTTTAACCCGTAGCGAATCCCTGCTGCCGCTGGTGGGTGATAAGGCACAGTTGCAGCATTACGCCGCAACCACGCCAATCGTCGATATGGTGCGTTTCTCCCCAGCGCAGCTGGATGCCCAAACGTTGGTTGATCTTCTGCGTCCACTCACGCCGCGTTTGTATTCTATTGCCTCTTCCCAGGCGGAAGTGGAAAGCGAAGTGCACGTAACCGTGGGCGTGGTGCGTTATGACATCGAAGGTCGTGCCCGTGCGGGGGGAGCATCCAGCTTCCTCGCCGATCGCGTTGAAGAGGATGGCGAAGTGCGTGTGTTCATTGAGCATAACGACAACTTCCGTCTGCCAGCGAATCCGCAAACGCCGGTCATTATGATTGGACCAGGCACGGGGATTGCGCCGTTCCGCGCCTTTATGCAGCAGCGCGCGGCGGACGGGGCAGAGGGCAAAAGCTGGCTGTTCTTTGGCAACCCGCATTTTACCGAAGATTTCCTTTACCAGGTGGAATGGCAGCGCTACGTCAAAGAAGGCGTGCTGAGCCGTATCGATCTGGCCTGGTCCCGTGACCAGAAAGAAAAAATATACGTACAAGACAAACTGCGCCAACAGGGCGCGGAGCTGTGGCGCTGGATCAATGAAGGTGCCCACATTTATGTCTGCGGCGACGCTAATCGCATGGCGAAAGACGTTGAGCAGGCTTTGCTGGAAGTGATTGCCGAATTCGGCGGTATGGATGCCGAAACGGCGGATGAATTTTTAAGTGAGCTGCGCGTAGAGCGCCGTTATCAGCGAGATGTCTACTAATGAGCGAAAAACATCCTGGCCCCCTGGTGGTCGAAGGCAAACTGTCTGATGCCGAGCGCATGAAGGTAGAGAGTAACTACCTGCGCGGCACCATTGCCGAAGATTTGAATGACGGTCTGACCGGCGGTTTCAAAGGCGACAACTTCCTGCTGATCCGTTTCCACGGTATGTATCAGCAGGATGACCGCGATATCCGCGCCGAGCGCGCAGAGCAGAAGCTGGAGCCGCGTCACGCGATGCTGCTGCGCTGCCGTCTGCCGGGTGGGGTGATCACCACCAGACAGTGGCAGGCGATCGATAAGTTCGCCCATGACAACACGATTTACGGCAGCATCCGCCTGACCAACCGTCAGACGTTCCAGTTTCACGGCATTCTGAAAAAGAACGTGAAGCCGGTACACCAGATGCTGCACTCCGTTGGTCTGGACTCGCTGGCAACCGCCAACGATATGAACCGTAACGTGCTGTGTACCTCCAACCCTTACGAGTCTGAATTGCACGCGCAAGCCTATGAATGGGCGAAGAAGATCTCTGAGCATCTGCTGCCGCGCACCCGTGCCTATGCGGAGATCTGGCTCGATCAGGAAAAGGTCGCCACGACGGATGAAGAACCGATCCTCGGCCAGACCTATCTGCCGCGTAAGTTCAAAACCACGGTCGTAATCCCACCGCAGAACGATATCGATCTGCACGCCAACGACATGAACTTCGTGGCGATTGCCGAAAACGGCAAGCTGGTGGGCTTTAACCTGCTGGTGGGCGGCGGTTTGTCTATTGAGCACGGGAATAAGAAAACTTACGCCCGCACCGCGAGCGAGTTCGGCTATCTGCCGCTGGAGCACACGCTGGCGGTAGCGGAAGCTGTGGTCACCACCCAGCGCGACTGGGGCAATCGCACCGATCGTAAAAACGCGAAAACCAAATACACCCTGGAGCGCGTGGGCGTTGAGACGTTCAAAGAAGAAGTGGAACGTCGCGCGGGCATTAAATTTGAGCCGATCCGGCCTTATGAATTCACCGGTCGCGGCGATCGCATCGGTTGGGTAAAAGGGATCGACAATAAATGGCACCTGACGCTGTTTATTGAGAACGGGCGTATTCTGGATTATCCCGGACGCCCGCTGAAAACGGGGCTGCTGGAAATCGCGAAGATCCATAAAGGCGAGTTCCGCATCACCGCCAACCAGAACCTGATCATTGCTGGTGTGCCGGAAAGCCAAAAAGCGAAGATCGAGAAGCTGGCGCGCGATCACGGATTGATGAATGCGGTGAAGCCGCAGCGTGAAAACTCGATGGCCTGCGTGTCGTTCCCGACCTGTCCGCTGGCGATGGCGGAAGCCGAACGTTTCCTGCCATCGTTCACTGATAAAGTGGAAGCCATTCTCGAAAAACACGGCATTCCTGACGAGCATATTGTGATGCGTGTGACGGGATGTCCGAACGGCTGCGGCCGCGCGATGCTGGCGGAGCTGGGCCTGGTGGGTAAAGCGCCGGGGCGCTACAACGTGCACCTTGGTGGTAACCGCATGGGCACGCGCATTCCGCGTATGTATCGCGAAAATATTACGGAATCGGAAATTCTCGACTCCGTTGACGAACTGGTTGGGCGCTGGGCGAAAGAGCGCGAAGCGGGTGAAGGCTTCGGCGATTTTACGGTGCGTGCGGGCATCATTCGTCCGGTGCTCGATCCGGCGCGGGATTTCTGGGAATAACATCCGATTACCCGATGGCGCTACGCGTAGGCCTGATAAGCGCAGCGCCATCAGGCAAGGTAAACAGCGAGGTATTTATGTCCGTACTCGATCTCAACGCGTTGAACGAACTGCCGAAAGTTGAGCGCGTCCTGGCGCTGGCAGAAACCAACGGTGAACTGGAAAAACGCGATGCTGAAGGACGCGTGGCGTGGGCGCTGGAGAATCTGCCAGGTGAATACGTGCTCTCATCGAGCTTTGGTATTCAGGCGGCGGTCAGCCTGCACCTGGTGAATCAGGTTCACCCGGATATCCTGGTGATCCTCACCGATACCGGCTATTTGTTCCCGGAAACCTACCAGTTTATTGATGAGTTAACGGACAAGCTCAAGCTTAATCTGCAAGTCTACCGGGCGAAGGAGAGCGCGGCCTGGCAGGAAGCGCGCTACGGCAAACTGTGGGAGCAGGGCGTTGAAGGCATTGAGAAATACAATGAGATCAACAAAGTCGAGCCGATGAACCGCGCGCTTAAAGAACTCAACGCGCAAACCTGGTTTGCGGGTCTGCGCCGCGAGCAGTCGGGCAGCCGGGCGCATTTGCCGGTTCTGGCTATCCAGCGCGGCGTGTTTAAAATGTTGCCCATCATCGACTGGGATAACCGTACCGTTTACCAGTACCTGCAAAAGCATGGCCTGAAATATCACCCCTTGTGGGATCAGGGCTATCTCTCCGTCGGTGATACTCACACCACCCGTAAGTGGGAGCCGGGTATGGCGGAAGAAGAGACGCGGTTCTTCGGATTGAAGCGCGAGTGCGGATTGCACGAGGGGTGATCGTCTCATCAGCACCGGAAAATAGAGGGAAATATTTCTGGTGCTTATTTATTTAATTTATCTTATTCATTTTTATTATTTTCTTGAAAAAATACTTTATTTTGCGCGTTAAGGTGTGATTCTGATCAACGATATTATTTCTTAGTCTGTAATTCTGTTAATATATTTGGATTCGGACTTGTTATTAATAAATGGATAATTACGCATCTTATTTTGCATACTGGGGAAAAACCGGTAAACAGGAAAATATTCACGCCCAGGGGGATGCATACCATCTGCTGCCCTATCACTGTCTGGATGTGGTGGCGGTGGCGGCGTACTGGTGGGATCATAGTGTTGCCATGCGTCGTCATTTTTGCTGCGATCGATTGGCGACAGAGAGCGAAATTCGTGCATGGCTGCTGTTTTTTACTGCCCTGCATGATCTCGGCAAATGGGACATTCGCTTCCAGTGCAAGGTGTGCGCAACATGGCTGGAGTTACATCCGGAAGACGGTAAGCTACAACGCCCTTCACTGGAGACTTGCCGACATTTTGATCACGGAGTGGGCGGTTTATTTTGGTTTATTGAAGACTTTCAACCCACAATAAATCATAACGGTTTCTTAAGTTTTGATGAACCATCTGCACATCCTTACGCTTCCTGGTTTCCCTGGATTGAAGCCGTGACAGGTCATCATGGCTACGTGCGGCAAGCAGCACATATTTCATCAAGTCAGTACGAAATGCCTCACCTCTGTCAATCTTTCGCTGCGCGAGATAAAGCGGCGCGTTGGGAATGGATCAAGGTTCTCGAACTTTTATTTCTGCAACCTGCCAGCCTCACACTGGAAAGTATTCCCCCGAAGGTATCAACGCTTTTAGCAGGATTTTGTTCAGTTTCCGATTGGTTGGGTTCCTGGCGCAGTGAAGATACTTTTCAGTTCTGTGCAACCCTGCCGAAAAGCGACGAAGCATTAAAATCTTATTTTACAAAACGGTATGAGGAAGATGCGGCGCTAGTTATAGAACGCAGTGGCTTACTGACGACGGTGAGCTCTTATTCTGGTACGCAGGCGTTGCTTGAAAAAGGGTATGTTCCACGACAACTACAAATATTGGTTGATGAGATACCTGTCGCTTCTGGTGTGACATTAATTGAAGCACCGACAGGCTCAGGAAAAACGGAAACTGCATTGGCTTATGCCTGGAAATTACTGGATAACGATCTAGCCGATAGCATTATTTTTGCTTTGCCGACGCAGGCTACTGCGAATGCGATGCTGGAACGGATGGGAACGTTGGCGCTCCAGATATTTGAACATCCGAATATTGTTCTGGCACATGGCAATGCTGACTTTAACCCAACCTTTAAGGCATTAAAACACGCAGGTGCTAACCCACAGGGGGAGGAGGCCTGGAGTCAGTGCTGTGAGTGGCTTTCCCAGGGGCATAAACGTGTTTTTCTTGGGCAGGTAGGAGTGTGCACCATCGACCAGGTGCTTGTTTCTGTGTTACCTGTCCGTCATCGTTTTATTCGGGGATTGGGCACCGGACGCAGCGTTTTAATCGTTGATGAAGTTCATGCGTACGATAGCTATATGAATGGATTACTCGATGCTGTTTTAAGTGAGCAACTTGCAGCCGGAGGAAGTGCGATTCTGCTTTCCGCAACACTGTCGGCGAAACAGCGCCAGCGCCTGCTTTCTCATGGTAAATCTGATTCTGTCGTAACGCGGCGCTCGCCTCTTCCTGAGCCTTATCCGCTAATTAGCTGGTGCGATGCGCAACGGGAAGAGCAACTCGATTTGCAGCATAAACCTGAACATTTGCCTCCTGCTTTCCAGCTTTACCTTGAAGCGCTCCATGTCGCGGAGTTAATGCCAGACTCAACGTTGATCGAAAGGATGGTTGCCGCCGCACGCTCAGGAGCGCAAGTCTGCATTATTTGTAACCTGGTTGATGTGGCGCAGCGTGTGTTCCGGCAGATTCAGGCGCAGGCCGATACAGATATTCAGGTGATGTTATTTCACGCCAGGTTTACGTTGATTGATCGTCAGAAAAAAGAGCGCGGGGTGCTGAGCTATTTTGGTAAGAAAGGCGATCGTAGCTGCGGGCGGATCCTGGTATCAACCCAGGTAATTGAAGCCAGTTTAGATGTCTGCTTTGACTGGTTAATTACGCAATTGTGTCCTGTGGATCACTTATTCCAACGGTTGGGGCGCTTACATCGCCATAAAGAGAACTGGCGACCGGCGGCCTTTTCTGTTCCGAAAGCCACCGTTTTACTCCCGGATGGTGATGATTATGGCGAACATAATCTTATCTACAGCCATACCCGCGTGATGTGGCGCACTCAGCAATATATTGAGGCTTTAGGTGATACCCCTCTGGTTTTCCCGCAGGCATATCGTGGCTGGATTGAGCCGATTTACGACGATGCGGAGGAAATGAATGAGCCGGAATGGGTAACAGCCGGAATGGATGAGTATCAGAAAACGGAATGCACTAAAAGGCATAGTGTTCGTTTGATGCTGGACTGGGCTAAGAATACCGTGCTGACGGATGACGATCAGAACGTTCGTGCTGTGACGCGTGATGGTGAAATGAGCTTACCGATAATACCTTACGTGATGACATCTCAGGGGAAATGTTTATTAAATGGGCAACTTGTTGAACAACTGGATAATTATTTGCTGCGTGAAGCCTTAATGTTGAATCGTGTTGGTGTGCCGCATCGTTGGGAGAAGGTCTTTACTGAAAAAGTTGATGAGGATGGATTGCTATGGCTGGAAGGGAACATTGATTCAGGGGGCTGGCAATACCAGGGGAAACGGTTTTCCCTCACTTACACCGTGGAAACAGGGATGGTAAGAACCATCCCTGCTGAGCCCAAATAAGTTTGGGAACGTTGTTTGCGCATTCGTGTTCATAATTACGGTTTATCCCCGCCGGTGCGGGGAAGAGTTTAAATGATAGAAGTAAGTGGTAAAAAGGTCAATATTCAATCGAGTTCAGAATTACTTGATTTTTTATTTTTGGAGCTATAGCCTGCTCACTCTTTGGACAGGAGGTGGTTAGCTATGGATTTAAAGAGAATTATTGACTCACTGAACAGAATCACACCTTTGGCAATTACGTTTATTGCCTTAGTCATAGCGATGCTGGCATTGGTTGTTGTTTTGAGAAGCCAGTAAAAATCAAAAAGGAAAACAGAATGGATCTTCTGAATGATAAATGGATACCGGTCCGTCCTTTGCATGGCGGTTCTCCGCAGATAATTACGTTACAGACTCTGCTTTGTGACTCGCAGTCATGGGGTCTCTGTTTACCTCGTGATGACATGGAGTTGGCTGCACTACAGCTATTGATTTGTTTGGTTCAGGTCATTTTACCTGTGCAGGATTACCCGGTGCTTCGGCAGCGCCTCAGCAACCCACTTTCTGATTCACTCTTTACCGATGCTGTGTCTGGCTGGAATGAGGTTTTCCAGCTTAACCATCCTGATGCGCCTTTTATGCAGACAAAAGGCGTGGCGGCAAAAGAGGCTACAGGGATGGATAAGTTATTGGTGGGATTAACCGGAGCAACAAACTGTGCTTTTGTTAACGAACCAGGACAGGGGAACGCACTTTGCGGTGGATGTACGGCAATTGCGCTTTTTAATCAGGCAAATAATGCACCCGGGTTTGGCGGTGGATTCAAGAGTGGGTTACGCGGTGGATCCCCGGTAACCACCCTGGTACAGGGAAACGATCTGCGTACTACCGTGTGGCTTAATGTGCTTACTACTCAGCACCTGGAAATATTTCTGGATAGCGAGCTACCTCAAAATGATAGTTTCGTCTGGCAGGATCCGATCAAAAGCGGGGAAAAAATTCCGGCAGCCAGTATTGGTTTATTCAGGGGACTATTCTGGCAGCCTGCACATATTGAACTATGCCCGACAATAGCGGGTGGAATTTGCAGTGGTTGCGGTCAGAATGCCGAACAGCGTTATGATGGTTTCCTGAAAGAAAAATTTAGCTTTAACGTTGAAGAAATATGGCCTCATCCCCACTCACCCCGCCTGTTGCAAACCAGGAAAGGCCAACCGGAAGAGAAATTTTTGTCTTTTACGACCTCAATACCCTCATGGACCCAGGTAAGCCGAATATTGGTAGAAAAAGCTGCAGCGAAGAATGTTGAAGGGCATCGTGTTGCAGCCGTTGTTAAGCAAGCGCAGGAGCTGCTTCGTGGTCAACGATTACAGCTTATTATTGGCGGTTATCGTACCAATCAGGCATCAATCCTCGAACGGCGCCATGATGTTTTAGTCTTTAATCAGGGCTGGCAGCAGTTCCTGGATCTCGTTAATGAGATCGTAGAAACGGGGTTGAATTATAAAACTGCGTTACGCAAAGCTCTTTATACGTTCTCCGTGGGCGTTAATACCAGTGGAATTAAAGGCGCTGGTGTTGCGGTGCATGAAAGCGCTGAGCGTCACTATTATCGTCAAAGTGAGTTAATTATTCCTGATCTGCTTGCGTCGTTGGATTATGAGAATGCGGACAACGCTCTGGAACACCTGAGAAGGAACCTTCATCAAGTTTGTGAACGCTTATTCGAGGATGCTACGGCCCCCTATATACACCATCCTAAGCTGGCTCTTACGTTGGCCGTTGCTCGTCGAAGTTTGTACAAACATCTTGGTGCATTACAACCAGAAGGAGGTAATAACAATGTCGATTAACACCATGGCGCTTTACCGTGCATGGGAACAGCTTGATAACGGAGCCAGGGCTCAACTCCGGCGGGTTTCAGAACCCGATGAGTTAAAAGATATTCCGGTTTTTTATCGGTTGGTTTCTTCCTTTGGCTGGGATAACCCAGTGAATCAAAAACCGTTATTACGCATGGTGTTTTGCCTTACGGCAGGCAGAAATGCTGTTTGCCATAAAGAAAAGGAAGCTGAGGAAAAATATGGTATTAGCGTAGGTAAAGCGTTGGCAAATAGTCAGCAGCGTATCAATGAGCGTCGGGTTTTTCAGCTTCTTCGCTCTGAATGGCCTGCTGATATGGTACAGCTGCGCCGCTTGTTAGCACATGCGGAACCGATTTTATATTGGCCGGATTTTGCTAACCAGCTTATCTGGTGGAGTCCAAAAGAACGCCGTCAGCTTCTGGAAGATTTTGTAATTGCAAGCCCTCAAAAGAAAAATCAGTAAGGATACGTTCATGAATAATTTTATCAATTTCCACATTCTTATTTCCCACAGCCCTTCATGCCTGAACCGCGACGATATGAACATGCAGAAAGATGCTTTTTTTGGTGGTAAACGGCGGGTACGGATATCCAGCCAGAGTCTGAAAAGAGCAATGAGAAAAAGTGAATATTATGCTCGCCATCTCGGAGAATCGAGTATTCGAACCATTCATCTGGAGTTATTAAGGGAGCGCCTGCGCAAAGACCTGGGTGAACGTTTTGATAAAGCGTTAATCGATCGTACGCTTTTTTTATTATCCGGGAAACCAATCGATGAATCAGAAAAAATTGATGCAGACGCCGTAACCCCTTGGGTATTGGGGGAATTTGCATGGTTTTGCGAGCAGGTGAAAATAGGTGATGAAGAAGGTCTGGATGAAAAAAAACTCATCAAAAAGCTGAAAGAACAAGTGGCTGCAATGCGTGTGAATTTGCAGAATGGCGTAGATATTGCCCTGAGCGGTCGTATGGCGACAAGCGGGATGATGAGTGAATTAGGTAAAGTTGATGGCGCTATGTCGATTGCTCACTCAATTACGACACATCACGTTGATTCTGATATTGACTGGTTTACCGCTGTGGATGATCTACAAGAATTAGGCTCGGGTCATCTTGGTACTCAAGAATTCTCCTCCGGTGTGTTTTATCGTTACGCTAGTCTGAATATCAGTCAGTTGCAGGAAAATCTCGGTAGTGTTGATCGTAGTAAGGTTCTGGAAATTGCCTCCCATCTGGCACATATGCTGGCAACTGAAACACCGAATGCCAAACAACGTACCTTTGCTGCGTTTAACCCTGCTGATTTAGTGATGGTTAATTTCTCTGATTTCCCTCTCTCGCTCGCTAATGCATTTGAGTGTCCGGTTAAGGCCAAAGAGGGGTATCTGAAACCTTCAATTGAGGCATTCACTGAATACTGGGAACGCGTCTCGAAAGGTTATGGCCTGACGGGACCTGCTGCTGAATTCTTGCTAACCGGCGACAGTTTGCCTGCCGGAGTCGCTAAGATGGAGAGCCTTGAGCAACTGAAGCAGTGGATCCGTAATAGCGGTGAGGTTTGATTATGAATCGGTATCTGATTCTGCGCCTTGCGGGTCCGATGCAATTCTGGGGATTACCGACATTCGAAGGTACGCGGCCAACGGCGGCTTTTCCTACGCGTAGTGGATTACTTGGGTTGCTGGGGGCATGCCTTGGGATTCGGCGTAATAATAAGGACAGCCTGCAAAAGCTTGCGAACAGCGTACGTTTTGCTATCCGCTGTGACCAGAAAATGGTTGATAGCCACCCGTTAAAGGTAACAAAAATTATTGACTACCATACGGTCCAGGATGCACGCGAAGACTACGTAGGTTTGAAATGCCACCAGACAATACAAACCTGGCGTGAGTATTTGTGCGACGCGTCATTTACGGTGGCAGTGTGGTGTCTGCCATCGACTGATTTTAACGTTGAAATGCTTAGCGAAGCCGTTCGTAAACCTTATTTTACACCTTATCTGGGGCGACGCTCTTGCCCTATGACAGAGCCGCTTTTTGTTGGTGATTGCCAGGCGGTAGATCCTGAAAATGCGCTGATGAATTATGCGCCGACAGGTGGGGACATCTATTGTGAAGAGGCCGTTGGTTCGGCAAATCAACGTTTTCGCATGAGGGATGAACCTATCATTTCATTACCCCGTCAGTTTGCCGCAAGGGAGTGGTTTGTCATTAAGGGGAAAAGAAATGTATCTGAGTAAAATTTTTGTTAACTGGCGATGGGCCAGAGATCCTTATCAACTTCATCGAGCCTTATGGCAACTTTTCCCGGATCGCGCTGATATATCACGTGATTTCCTTTTCCGTCTGGAAGAATTGCATACCGGGAAGGGGGGCGTGGTACTACTGCAATCAATGCTTTCACCTTGTGATGCAATCGTTGCTCAGGTGGTTGCGAGTAAGCCGCTTGGTTTTAGATTAGAAAAAAATGCCAGATTACGTTTCAGGCTGAGAGCTAATCCGGTCAAAACGATTAAGGACGCTCAACGTCGGCAAAATAGCCGTGGAGAAGTGAAAAGTTGCCGTGTGCCTTTAATCGATGAAGGTGAACAGACTGCATGGTTACAACGGAAATTATCGGGTATTGCTGTTCTGGAACAATGTCGCATTACCCAGGAGAAAGCCTTATTTTTTCAGAAAAACAATCGGAATGGAAAAATCCAGCCAGTTTGTTTTGATGGATTTCTGACGGTCTCGGATACTGATAAGTTCAATCAAATATTGATACAAGGAATTGGGCCTGCAAAAGCGATGGGGTGTGGTTTGTTGTCAATCGCCTGAAGTCATTAATTTTGTTTGATATATATAGAGGTGTCGTTGTGGTTTATTTACCTTTGTCACCCATCCCAATGAAAGATCGTACCTCAATGATCTTTCTGCAATACGGGCAGATTGATGTGATCGATGGAGCGTTTGTGCTGATCGACAAAACGGGGATACGAACGCATATTCCGGTGGGATCGATAGCCTGCATTATGCTGGAGCCAGGCACGCGTGTTTCTCATGCCGCAGTGCGACTGGCGGCAACCACGGGCACCTTACTGGTATGGGTTGGTGAAGCAGGTGTACGACTGTACGCCTGCGGACAGCCGGGGGGTGCGCGTTCAGACAAACTGTTGTATCAGGCAAAGCTGGCTCTGGATGAAGAACTCCGGCTGAAAGTGGTGCGTAAAATGTTCGAATTGCGTTTTGGTGAGCCTGCTCCCAGCCGTCGCTCCGTTGAACAACTGCGTGGCATCGAAGGAGCGCGGGTACGCCAGACCTATGCTCTGCTGGCAGAGCGCTACGGTGTGAAGTGGCATGGTCGACGTTACGATCCTAAAGACTGGAAAAAGGGCGACACGGTTAATCAGTGTATTAGTGCTGCCACATCCTGCCTTTATGGTATTACCGAAGCCGCGGTATTAGCCGCAGGTTATGCACCTGCTATTGGTTTTGTGCATTCCGGTAAGCCGCTCTCTTTTGTGTATGACATTGCTGATATCGTCAAATTTGATGGTGTTGTTCCGGTTGCGTTCGAGATTGCTGCCCGTGCGCCAGTCAGTCCAGATAAAGAGGTTCGTCTGGCCTGTCGGGATATATTCCGCAGCCAGAAAACGCTGGCGCGGATCATCCCATTGATTGAAGAAGTGCTGGCTGCCGGGGAGATTGAAATCCCTAAACCTTTTGAAGATGCCCAGCCTCCGGCGATCCCTGAGCCTGTTTCATTGGGCGATGCAGGGCACAGGGGGTAGCGCATGAGTATGCTTGTTGTTGTCACCGAAAATGTTCCTGCTCGTTTGCGCGGTCGTCTGGCTGTCTGGTTATTAGAAGTTCGCGCAGGTGTTTACGTTGGCGATACCTCACGTAAGGTGCGAGAAATGATCTGGCATCAGGTCACTACCCTGGCAGACGAAGGTAATGTTGTCATGGCCTGGGCGGTGAATAATGAGTCTGGTTTTGATTTTCAAACATGGGGTGAAAACAGGCGCATGGCGGTGGAACTGGATGGATTAAGGTTAGTGTCATTCCACCCTTCGTAAAATCAATGGGTTATAGTTCTTTAATAATGTGGAAAATTTGGTGAAATTTTTCTACGGCTATAATCCCTTTTAGATCAGTGATATAGTTTTAGAGTGTTCCCCGCGCCAGCGGGGATAAACCGCATTTGCGCAATTAGTTCCACCGCAGATTGTTGTGTTCCCCGCGCCAGCGGGGATAAACCGGGTATAGCCGGAACGTACTGCAAAACAAAATAGTGTTCCCCGCGCCAGCGGGGATAAACCGAACCTTTGACGATTCTCTTAGGTTCCAGCATGGTGTTCCCCGCGCCAGCGGGGATAAACCGATGATGAACATGTTCACGGATGACATACTTCCGTGTTCCCCGCGCCAGCGGGGATAAACCGCGCAGAACTGGTTACATGGTCACGCTGACGTAGTGTTCCCCGCGCCAGCGGGGATAAACCGATATCGCAAGAATAACTACCCTTTCCTTCCAAGTGTTCCCCGCGCCAGCGGGGATAAACCGCGTCTGGTGTTTGTGTTGGTTTTGTTGTCGACGTGTTCCCCGCGCCAGCGGGGATAAACCGATTTAAACATTGTATTATATATTTTAGGGCGCGTGTTCCCCGCGCCAGCGGGGATAAACCGTTTTCGCAGTATCGCTACCGTTATCCCCAGCAGTGTTCCCCGCGCCAGCGGGGATAAACCGCGTCATGCGGTGTCGTTGATGTGCGCAACGTGGTGTTCCCCGCGCCAGCGGGGATAAACCGAAAACGCGCGTAAGCAGCGCGATCTGGCTCAAGTGTTCCCCGCGCCAGCGGGGATAAACCGGCTGGCACGGGCAGGAACCGGTCCAGACTGGTGTGTTCCCCGCGCCAGCGGGGATAAACCGTCCATCTGTGACGAATCGCTGTTTCCGACAATGTGTTCCCCGCGCCAGCGGGGATAAACCGTTACATTGAATTTGTCCTCTCTCAGAACGACAGTGTTCCCCGCGCCAGCGGGGATAAACCGCCAGCAACATGATGCGCGATGAACGCATTCAGGTGTTCCCCGCGCCAGCGGGGATAAACCGCAGTAACTATTGGAACCCATTGACGCGTAACTGTGTTCCCCGCGCCAGCGGGGATAAACCGAACCTGATTCTGTCTTATATCTATGTCGGGTAGTGTTCCCCGCGCCAGCGGGGATAAACCGATTTAAAATTGCTGGGTCGTGGCTGCAATGACGTGTTCCCCGCGCCAGCGGGGATAAACCGTTCTTGTTACTGCATATATTTTTGAGGTTCAGGTGTTCCCCGCGCCAGCGGGGATAAACCGGGTGATTTCCAGATCCGGGCGCACACGGATTTGTGTTCCCCGCGCCAGCGGGGATAAACCGCGGCTTACAGGCTCAGGAGAGCCGGAACAACAGTGTTCCCCGCGCCAGCGGGGATAAACCGACGGTTTCATGTTTCTGGTGATGGGTTTTACCGTGTTCCCCGCGCCAGCGGGGATAAACCGAATACCCAGCCTACCCTGGGTTGCCCGACACGGTGTTCCCCGCGCCAGCGGGGATAAACCGAAGGCCGCCAGGTTGAAAGAGGCATACATCGCGTGTTCCCCGCGCCAGCGGGGATAAACCGTTCATAAAACTCGGTCTGATGACTTCCCACGTGTGTTCCCCGCGCCAGCGGGGATAAACCGATGCTGACCGAGCGGGCCGACGCGATGGACGAGTGTTCCCCGCGCCAGCGGGGATAAACCGCTCACAGAGCCCGTGCGCCAGCGTATAGAAGAGTGTTCCCCGCGCCAGCGGGGATAAACCGCGCATCCTCTTGACGATCTAACTTTTGGTCTTGTGTTCCCCGCGCCAGCGGGGATAAACCGCGCATCCTCTTGACGATCTAACTTTTGGTCTTGTGTTCCCCGCGCCAGCGGGGATAAACCGCGGTATGATGTGATCAACGTCTATTGCTGGTAGTGTTCCCCGCGCCAGCGGGGATAAACCGATGATTCGTGCAACTCATAAAACCCCGCTGGGGTGTTCCCCGCGCCAGCGGGGATAAACCGCCCTTGTTATGCAGATCCATGACGTACTCACTG
The DNA here is from genome assembly GCF_002918555.1 of Citrobacter amalonaticus. Lineage (GTDB taxonomy): Bacteria > Pseudomonadota > Gammaproteobacteria > Enterobacterales > Enterobacteriaceae > Citrobacter_C > Citrobacter_C amalonaticus_A. The sequence goes on along the minus strand of NZ_PQMB01000003.1, from coordinate 209,406 downwards.
GTGTTCCCCGCGCCAGCGGGGATAAACCGGCGAACAACCAACTGGCAGGTATCAGAATGGTGTGTTCCCCGCGCCAGCGGGGATAAACCGCGATCGAGGCGGGGAAAGAAGTTAAAGGTGCGGTGTTCCCCGCGCCAGCGGGGATAAACCGTTACTGCAGCAGTTGTGACATACGTCACCTGGGTGTTCCCCGCGCCAGCGGGGATAAACCGTCTATACTGCTCACTGGTATTCAGTCGGCATGGTGTTCCCCGCGCCAGCGGGGATAAACCGCCCCTCCATCACGCGGGGCTTTCTTTTGCCTGGTGTTCCCCGCGCCAGCGGGGATAAACCGCTTTGACGGCACCACCCGTTTCAACGGGGAAAGTGTTCCCCGCGCCAGCGGGGATAAACCGATGACGACTGTAACTATCAGGAAAAAGCGGCTGTGTTCCCCGCGCCAGCGGGGATAAACCGCACCCTCGTTTTTTCTTTGTGACAGGCGTGAAGTGTTCCCCGCGCCAGCGGGGATAAACCGGCTTCGTCGGGACTACTTAGATCGCGGGATGTGTGTTCCCCGCGCCAGCGGGGATAAACCGGCTTGTCGATTACTATACGAAAATGTTATCCAGTGTTCCCCGCGCCAGCGGGGATAAACCGCCCACAGTTAGCTATTTGTCGCGCCCTGGCATGTGTTCCCCGCGCCAGCGGGGATAAACCGCCGTCCGGAGAACTCAACATCGAGGGTCTGCCGTGTTCCCCGCGCCAGCGGGGATAAACCGCGATTGCCGCTCAGGTGGCAGATGAATACCAGGTGTTCCCCGCGCCAGCGGGGATAAACCGGCAATTGTAACTAGTGGTATTTTTGAAATCCAGTGTTCCCCGCGCCAGCGGGGATAAACCGACATATTCATCGTAGTAGCCACATACAACAACGTGTTCCCCGCGCCAGCGGGGATAAACCGGCTATATGCGTATTTGCAAAAGCGCAGGTACAGTGTTCCCCGCGCCAGCGGGGATAAACCGCCGAGCCAGTGCAGCCATGCCTTCGCTACGTGGTGTTCCCCGCGCCAGCGGGGATAAACCGGGTGTTGTATCTAAAATATCAATGTCGCGTAGGTGTTCCCCGCGCCAGCGGGGATAAACCGACTTTATTTTTCAATCCATGATTCGGATGAAAGTGTTCCCCGCGCCAGCGGGGATAAACCGATAATATAACTTCATATATTCAAACTAGCGAAGTGTTCCCCGCGCCAGCGGGGATAAACCTCACACATGGACGCGGGAAAGCAGCGCCAGGACGTGTTCCCCGCGGCAGCGGGGATAAACCGCCCCTTCCCAACCTTGGCGCGGGCAGTCCCAAGTGTTCCCCGCGCCAGCGGGGATAAACCGTTCGGTGATTTCACACGCACCCGCCCAAATACATGTTCCCCGCGCCAGCGGGGATAAACCGAGCATCGGCATTAGAAATGGCAAGACCTGTAGGTGTTCCCCGCGCCAGCGGGGATAAACCGCCAGTAAAATCCACAAAAGGCGCACCGAAATCGTGTTCCCCGCGCTAGCGGGGATAAACCGCAGAACGCTTCCCCGGGGACGTTCCTAAAAGTGTGTTCCCCGCGCCAGCGGGGATAAACCGCGCCGGACCTCAGAGAACCGGCGCATGTTTACGTGTTCCCCGCGCCAGCGGGGATAAACCGTTTATCTAAACGAGAATCATGAGACATTTTAAGTGTTCCCCGCGCCAGCGGGGATAAACCGTATCTGCTGTTTGGATTCTGGTCCGTTACCATGTGTTCCCCGCGCCAGCGGGGATAAACCGAAATCTCCACCGTTAATATTTCCGTTGTTGGTGTGTTCCCCGCGCCAGCGGGGATAAACCGTTGTAGAGGAAATCGGGATCACGCTCGTCACGGTGTTCCCCGCGCCAGCGGGGATAAACCGCTGAATATTCAACGATAACAGCATCAGGAAATGTGTTCCCCGCGCCAGCGGGGATAAACCGGGTACGGAACATACTCCGTTGGATAATCATACGTGTTCCCCGCGCTAGCGGGGATAAACCGCCAATCGCGGTAGCAAAAGTCCCGGTTTGAACGTGTTCCCCGCGCCAGCGGGGATAAACCGAGAGAGATCGGGCAGCGATTGCAGCAAAAGAGGTGTTCCCCGCGTCAGCGGGGATAAACCGCGGGTTTTGAGTCCACGGTATGACCGCAATGAGTGTTCCCCGCGCCAGCGGGGATAAACCGCGGGCGCTGGTGTGCTATCCGCTGAATATCGTGTGTTCCCCGCGCCAGCGGGGATAAACCGCCGCGAAAGCGGCTTGAAGGGCGATCTTTAAAGTGTTCCCCGCACCCGCGGGGATAACCGCGAATGAAGTCTTTTAACCAAAATTAAGACGCTTTCTCTGCCTTCGCCAGCTCTTTCACCAGCGGCAGCATAATGCGCACTACGTCGCGGCTGCGGCGCTCAATTCTGTCGGGTAGCGCTTTGTCGATATGCTGCTGGTTATCCAGACGCACGTCGTGCCAGCTGTTCCCTGCGGGGAAGGCGGTGGTCCGGGCAAGCTGCTGATAACCGTCTTTCTTGCCCAGCCCCCAGTTGGTGGCCTCGACGGACAGCACCGAAATCCCGGCTTTATCAAACACCTCTGCGTCGTTACAGCAGCCCGTCCCTTTCGGGTAGTCCTTGTTCAGTCCTGGGTTTGTGCTGGCGGCGATGCCGTGGCTGTGGGCGATTTTCAGCGCCCGGTCACGCGTTAATTTCCGCACCGCTTCCGGCGTATTCTGCCCGCTGTTGAAATAGAGTTTGTCACCCACGATCAGATTATCGAGGTTGATCACCAGCAGCGTGTTTTTCTTCTCTGTTGCGCTCATTCGTTTAAGCAGATTTTCCGCACCCAGTTTTCCTTCTTCTTCACCGCTGGTGGCGACAAAGCGAATGCTGTATTCGGTAGAGACATCTTTCAGACGTTCGGCAAGTTCAAGCATCACGCCCAGACCGGCGGCATTATCATCAATGCCCTGCAGGGTTAAACCGCCGAGATTGGCTTCGGTGTCGGCATCGCTTTGTGGGGCATAGGTATCCAGATGCGCCATAATGATAATTTGCTGCGGTACTTTCCCTTCATGCGCCGCGATGACCGTGCTGCCGTTTATGTTATGCCAGCTTTTACGGTTATTCCTGGTGGTATAAATATAACGGCTACCAAAGGTCCGAATATCGCTGCGATATCCCATCAACGCAAATTGTTGACGCAAATAATCGGCTGACAGCATCTCCGCTGGCGTTCCGGTCATTCTGCCTGGGAAGATTGTTGCGATGTGTCGTGCCTGAGTATTCGCTATTTCACCGGTCTTAGGCAGCGTTGCCTGCGCGGGAAGAATGGAGCATACGCCGATCGCTAAGGCAGCAATACGATGGCGCTGTGCGGAAAACATAATGAGTCCTTAAATACAGAGCAGAAATTTTTAACCCGCATAGTATGAAACTGTGATCTGGTTAACACAATTTCATTTATTCCTAAATGCCCGAAATCCGGTCAGTTAAGCACTTTTTGATATTTGCTTTGCCAGATCGTTATTCCTTTGAGGAACAACTCATTCCAATTCGTAATTTCATTCGTTCTTCTGCGCTCCCTATAGTCGGTTGTCAGACAAACTCGAAAAATAGCGGTATTGCATAGGAACGGTTATGGACCAAAAACGACTTACCCACCTGCGGCAACTGGAGGCAGAGAGCATCCACATCATCCGTGAGGTTGCGGCAGAATTCTCCAGGCCGGTGATGCTCTATTCTATCGGTAAAGATTCCAGCGTCATGCTGCACCTGGCGCGTAAGGCGTTTTATCCAGGCACGCTGCCGTTCCCCCTGCTGCATGTGGATACCGGCTGGAAATTTCGTGAAATGTATGAGTTCCGCGACCGTACCGCCAAAGCTTACGGTTGTGAACTCCTGGTGCATAAAAACCCGGAAGGGGTGGCGATGGGGATTAATCCTTTTGTCCACGGTAGCGCCAAACATACCGACATTATGAAGACCGAAGGGTTGAAGCAGGCGCTGAACAAATACGGCTTTGACGCCGCGTTCGGCGGGGCGCGCCGCGATGAAGAAAAATCCCGAGCGAAAGAACGTATTTACTCGTTTCGCGATCGCTTCCATCGCTGGGATCCCAGGAATCAGCGCCCGGAGCTGTGGCACAACTACAACGGACAGATTAATAAAGGCGAAAGCATTCGTGTGTTCCCACTCTCCAACTGGACCGAACAGGATATCTGGCAGTACATCTGGTTGGAAAACATTGAGATTGTCCCGCTGTATCTGGCGGCTGAACGCCCGGTACTGGAACGTGACGGCATGCTGATGATGATCGATGACAACCGTATCGATCTGCAACCAGGGGAAGTGATCAAAAAACGGATGGTGCGCTTCCGTACGCTCGGCTGCTGGCCGCTGACCGGCGCAGTCGAATCTAACGCGCAGACGCTGCCGGAGATCATTGAAGAGATGCTGGTTTCGACCACCAGTGAACGCCAGGGCCGCGTGATTGACCGTGACCAGGCTGGCTCCATGGAGCTGAAGAAACGTCAGGGGTATTTCTAAGGAATCGCTATGAACACCGCACTTGCCCAACAAATCGCTAATGAAGGCGGCGTCGAAGCCTGGATGGTCGCCCAACAACATAAAAGTCTGCTGCGTTTCTTAACCTGCGGCAGCGTGGACGATGGTAAAAGTACCCTGATTGGTCGCCTGCTGCACGACACGCGGCAGATTTATGAGGACCAGCTCTCTTCCCTGCACAACGACAGTAAACGTCACGGCACCCAGGGGGAGAAACTCGATCTGGCGCTGCTGGTGGATGGCTTGCAGGCTGAACGCGAGCAGGGGATCACCATCGATGTTGCCTACCGCTATTTCTCCACCGAGAAGCGCAAATTTATTATCGCCGATACCCCAGGGCACGAGCAGTATACCCGTAATATGGCGACCGGCGCGTCGACCTGCGATCTGGCTATCCTGCTGATTGATGCGCGTAAAGGGGTACTCGATCAGACCCGTCGTCACAGCTTTATCGCTACGCTGCTGGGGATCAAACACCTGGTGGTGGCGATCAACAAAATGGATCTGGTGGATTACGGTGAAGAAGCCTTTACCCGCATTCGCGAAGACTATTTGACGTTCGCTGAACAACTGCCGGGCAATCTGGATATCCGTTTTGTCCCGCTCTCCGCGCTGGAAGGCGACAACGTTGCTTCCCAGAGTGCAAGTATGCCCTGGTACAGCGGTCCAACCCTGCTGGAAGTCCTGGAAACGGTTGAGATCCAGCGCGTGGTGGAGTCACAGCCGATGCGTTTCCCGGTGCAGTATGTCAGCCGCCCGAATCTCGATTTTCGTGGTTATGCCGGAACGCTGGCCTCTGGCAGCGTGAAGGTCGGACAGCGCGTAAAAGCGCTGCCGTCTGGCGTGGAGTCGAACGTGGCGCGTATTGTGACATTTGATGGCGATCTGCAAGAAGCTTTTGCGGGCGAAGCGATCACCCTGGTTCTGCAAGACGAAATCGATATCAGCCGTGGCGATCTGCTGCTTGCCGCCGATGAGACGTTGCCTGCGGTGCAGAGCGCGTCCATTGACGTGGTGTGGATGGCGGAGCAGCCGTTGTCTCCGGGCCAGAGCTATGACATTAAAATCGCCGGGAAAAAGACGCGTGCGCGCGTTGATAACGTGCAGTATCAGGTGGATATCAACAATCTGACCCAGCGTGAAGCGGAAAGTCTGCCGCTCAACGGCATCGGCCTGGTGGATTTGACCTTTGACGAACCGTTGGTGCTGGATACCTATCAACAAAACCCGGTGACCGGGGGCTTAATTTTCATCGATCGCCTGAGTAACGTGACCGTCGGCGCAGGGATGGTGCGTGAACCTGTCGTTGATGTGTCTGCCGCGCCGTCGGCGTTTAGCGCTTTTGAGCTGGAACTGAATGCCCTGGTGCGCCGTCATTTCCCTCACTGGGGCGTGCGCGATTTGTCGGGAGACAAATAATGGCAAGGCATGACGAAAACATCGTCTGGCATGCCCATCCCGTTACACCGCAACAGCGTGAACAGCGTCACGGTCATCGTGGCGTTGTGCTGTGGTTTACCGGGCTGTCCGGCTCCGGTAAGTCAACGGTGGCGGGGGCGCTGGAAGAGGCGCTGCATCAACTGGGGGTCAGCACCTATTTACTGGATGGAGATAACGTGCGCTATGGCCTGTGCAGCGATCTGGGCTTCAGCGATGCCGATCGCAAAGAGAATATTCGTCGGGTGGGGGAAGTCGCGAACCTGATGGTAGATGCGGGGCTGGTGGTGCTTACGGCGTTTATTTCTCCACACCGGGCCGAGCGGCAGATGGTTCGTGAACGGGTGGGAGAGGGGCGTTTTATCGAAGTCTTCGTTGACACGCCGCTGGCCATGTGTGAAGAGCGCGATCCGAAAGGGTTGTATAAAAAAGCGCGGGCGGGGGAGCTGCGTAACTTTACTGGCATTGATTCGGTATACGAAGCGCCTGAATCCCCGGATGTTCATCTGGATGGTGAACAATTGGTAACAAATTTGGTCCCCCAATTATTAGACCTGCTGAGACAGGAAGATATTATCAGATCCTGAGACACCGGGCCTGTGTGCCCGGTCAGTCAATGTCACAGGATTTAATATGCGTAATAGCCATAACATTACTATCACAAGGTCAGATACCTTCATGACCGACGATGAAACCACCTGGTCATTACCGGGTGCCGCTGTCGGTTTTGTGTCGTGGTTACTGTCCCTGGGGATCCCCTTTCTGATTTATGGCCCTAACACGCTGTTTTTCTTCCTTTATACCTGGCCTTTCTTTCTGGCGCTGATGCCTGTGGCTGTGGTGGTGGGGATTGCCTTACATTCGTTGATGGGAGGCAAACTGCTGTACAGCATTGTGTCGACTCTGCTGACGGTAGGGGCGATGTTTGGCGCATTATTCATGTGGCTGCTGGGCTAAGAGGGGCTGTGTCCGCCAAAATTCGACAGCGTTTTGAACGCTGCTGGCAGCGCTCTGAAGGGGGCGCGTCGCGAATAATCCTCACGTGCTTCGTGTACGCTTCCGGGGATAAATAAGGGACATCGTTATCCCTCTCCGAAGACCACTTTCCTGCAACTCGAATTATTCAGGGGATATACGTAACAAGGGACAAATGTGGTACATTTGCCCGCGTTGTCGCGGCACTCCCGCCCGCAGACATAGAGTCGTCTGCGAAAGTATGGGATGATGGTGCCGTTTTTCAGGGGGCAGGATGGGTAAACTAACGCTGCTGTTGCTGGCTCTACTGGTCTGGCTACAGTATTCGCTGTGGTTCGGTAAGAACGGTATACATGATTACAGTCGCGTCAATGATGACGTGACGGCACAGCAGGCAACTAACGCCAAACTTAAAGCGCGTAACGATCAGCTCTTCGCCGAAATTGACGATCTCAATGGCGGTCAGGAGGCTATCGAGGAACGTGCACGCAATGAACTCAGCATGACCAAACCGGGCGAAACCTTTTATCGTCTGGTGCCTGACGCATCTAAACGCGCTCAGACTGCGGGGCAAAATAATCGATAAACCATCCAGGGATTTAACATGGCAACCACTTATTTGGATGTTTGCGCCGTGGTTCCGGCTGCCGGATTTGGCCGCCGAATGCAAACAGAATGTCCTAAGCAATATCTCTCAATCGGTCATAAAACCATTCTTGAACACTCGGTTGATGCGCTGCTGGCGCATTCCCGGGTGAGCCGCGTCGTGATTGCCATTAGCCCCGGAGACCGCCGATTTGCCCAACTGCCGTTGGCGCAGCATCCGCAAATCACGGTGGTTGACGGTGGCGAGGAACGAGCAGACTCCGTGCTTGCCGGGCTAAAAGCCGCGGGTGACGTGCCGTGGGTACTGGTGCATGACGCCGCTCGTCCATGTCTTCATCAGGATGACTTAGCGCGTCTGCTGATGCTCAGCGAAAGCAGCCAAACCGGCGGGATCCTCGCCGTACCCGTGCGTGACACCATGAAACGCGCAGAACCTGGCAAAACGGCCATCGCCCATACCGTAGAGCGTCGGGATTTATGGCATGCGCTGACTCCGCAATTTTTCCCTCGCGAGCTGCTGCATGATTGTCTGATTCGCGCACTGAACGAAGGCGCGACGATCACTGATGAAGCCTCGGCACTGGAATATTGCGGTTTTCATCCGCAGCTTGTTGAAGGACGCGCTGATAATATTAAAGTGACGCGTCCGGAGGATTTGGCGCTGGCTGAATTTTATCTGACCCGTACTATCCACCAGGAGAATACATAATGCGAATTGGACACGGTTTTGACGTACACGCCTTTGGCGGGGAAGGCCCAATTATCATTGGTGGCGTGCGCATCCCGTACGAAAAAGGGCTGCTGGCGCATTCTGATGGCGACGTCGCGCTGCATGCGCTGACCGACGCACTGCTCGGCGCAGCGGCGCTGGGCGATATCGGCAAGCTCTTTCCGGACACCGATCCGGCATTTAAAGGAGCAGACAGCCGCGAACTACTGCGTGAAGCCTGGCGGCGTATTCAGGCCAAAGGGTACAGCCTTGGCAACGTCGATGTGACGATTATCGCTCAGGCTCCGAAAATGCTGCCGCATATCCCACAAATGCGCATATTTATTGCCGAAGACCTCGGTTGTCATATGGATGATGTGAACGTAAAAGCGACCACCACGGAAAAACTCGGTTTTACCGGACGTGGGGAAGGGATTGCCTGCGAAGCGGTGGCGTTACTCATTAAGGCAACAAAATGACAGAGTTTGAAAACCTGACCTATCTGCACGGTAAGCCGCAAGGCACAGGGTTGCTGAAGGCGAATCCGGAAGATTTTGTGGTCGTCGAAGATCTTGGCTTTGAGCCGGATGGCGAAGGTGAACATCTCCTGGTGCGGATCCTCAAAAACGACTGTAACACCCGTTTTGTCGCCGACGCGCTGGCGAAGTTTCTGAAAATTCATGCCCGCGAAGTGAGCTTTGCCGGGCAGAAAGACAAACACGCGGTAACGGAGCAGTGGCTGTGCGCACGCGTTCCAGGAAAAGAGATGCCCGACCTCAGCGCTTTTCAGCTTGAAGGCTGCAAAGTGCTGGAATACGCGCGTCACAAGCGTAAGCTGCGTTTGGGCGCATTGAAAGGCAATGCGTTCACGCTGGTGCTGCGTGAAATCAGCGATCGGGATGACGTTGAGGCTCGTCTGCAGGCCATTGGCGTGCGCGGTGTGCCGAACTACTTTGGCGCGCAGCGTTTTGGTCTTGGCGGCAGCAATTTACTGGGCGCTTTGCGCTGGGCGCAGAGCAATGCGCCGGTGCGCGATCGCAATAAACGTAGTTTTTGGTTGTCGGCAGCCCGTAGCGCGTTGTTTAATCAGATTGTCAGCGAACGACTGAAAAAACCAGACTTTAATCAAGTTGTTGACGGCGATGCACTACAATTAACGGGACGCGGAAGCTGGTTTGTCGCCGCCCATGAAGAGCTGAGCGAATTGCAGAGTCGCGTCGATGAAAAAGCGTTGATGGTTACCGCATCTCTGCCCGGCAGTGGCGAATGGGGGACCCAGCGTGACGCGCTGGCGTTTGAACAAGCCGCCATTGCGGACGAAACCGATCTGCAATCTTTGCTGCTGCGAGAAAAAGTCGAAGCGGCACGTCGGGCGATGCTGCTTTATCCGCAACAATTAAGCTGGAACTGGTGGGATGATGTAACCGTAGAGTTACGATTCTGGCTACCGGCAGGTAGTTTTGCCACCAGTGTTGTAAGGGAACTTATCAATACATTGGGTGATTATGCGCATATTGCTGAGTAACGATGACGGGGTTCACGCACCCGGTATACAAACGCTGGCGAAAGCGCTGCGTGAGTTTGCTGACGTACAGGTGGTTGCCCCCGATCGTAACCGCAGCGGTGCATCAAACTCACTGACGCTGGAATCCTCGCTTCGCACTTTTACCTTCGGGAATGGCGATATCGCCGTCCAGATGGGAACGCCTACCGATTGCGTTTACTTGGGCGTCAATGCGCTTATGCGTCCACGCCCGGACGTTGTGGTTTCAGGTATTAACGCAGGTCCTAATCTGGGTGATGATGTCATCTATTCCGGGACGGTCGCTGCGGCGATGGAAGGCCGCCATCTGGGCTTTCCTGCGCTGGCGGTTTCGCTGGACGGTCACAAACACTACGATACCGCCGCCGCAATGACCTGCACGATCCTGCGGGCATTATGTCGGGAACCGTTACGAACCGGGCGTATTTTGAATATCAACGTGCCGGATTTGCCTTTGGACCAGATTAAAGGCATCCGTGTGACGCGTTGCGGCAGCCGACATCCGGCGGAGAAGGTGATCCCACAGCAGGATCCCCGCGGCAACACGCTGTACTGGATTGGTCCTCCGGGTGACAAATGCGATGCCGGGCCGGGGACAGACTTTGCTGCTGTGGATGAAGGTTACGTCTCCATCACGCCGCTGCATGTGGATTTAACCGCCCACAGCGCGCATGATAGGCTTTCGGACTGGTTAGACAGCGTGGGAGTTGACACGCAATGGTAAGCAGACGCGTACACACCCTTCTTGAACAATTACGCGCTCAGGGTATCAAAGATGAGCATGTGCTTGAGGCGCTTGCCTTAGTACCGCGTGAAAAATTCATTGATGAAGCGTTTGAACATAAAGCCTGGGACAACATCGCGCTGCCAATTGGTCAGGGGCAGACGATTTCTCAGCCCTATATGGTGGCGCGAATGACCGAGCTGCTCGAACTGACGCCGCAGTCCCGAGTGCTGGAGATTGGCACCGGCTCCGGGTATCAGACGGCGATACTTGCGCATCTGGTTCATCACGTTTGTTCGGTGGAGCGCATTAAAGGGCTGCAATGGCAGGCTCGACGCCGCCTGAAGCAGCTCGATTTACACAATGTTTCAACTCGTCACGGCGATGGATGGCAAGGTTGGCAGGCGCGAGCCCCGTTTGACGCTATCATTGTGACAGCAGCACCGCCGGAAATTCCGACCGCGTTAATGACGCAGCTGGATGAAGGCGGCATTCTCGTCTTACCCGTGGGCGATGAGCACCAGTATCTGAAGCGGGTGCGTCGTCGGGGCGGCGAATTTATTATCGATACCGTGGAAGCCGTTCGCTTTGTACCTTTAGTCAAGGGTGAGCTCGCTTAAGGCCTCTGGAATACCCGGAGTTTTCCTGGATATTTTGGAACAAGTCAGAGTATCGTGGACGCGTTTTCCAGTGCCTCTGCGATGCTTTGCACGGTTATTACGTCACTGGTTGTTTACCAAATTTTTCCTGGGGGATAAATGAGCGCGGGAAGCCAAAAATTCACCGTTAGCCGCATTGCGGCATTGTCACTGGTTTCGCTATGGCTGGCAGGTTGTACGAATTCGTCTAATCCACCTGCTCCGGTTAGCTCCGTCAACGGCAGCGCGCCATCAAACACCAGTTCCGGAATGTTGATTACGCCGCCACCTAAAATGGGGACGTCAACGCCAGCGGCACAGCAAACCCCACAAATTCAGCCAGTACAACAGCCTACGGTCACTCAGCCCACAACGATCCAGCCTGTCGCTCAGCAACCCGTACAGATGGAAAATGGGCGCATTGTGTACAATCGTCAGTATGGGAACATTCCGAAAGGCAGCTATACCGGAGGCAGTACCTACACGGTGAAAAAAGGCGATACGCTTTTTTATATCGCCTGGATTACCGGGAACGATTTCCGCGACCTCGCGCAGCGCAATAATGTCCCGGCTCCGTATGGCCTGAATGTCGGGCAAACGCTACAGGTAGGTAACGCATCTGGTGCCCCGATTACTGGCGGAAATGCGATCACCCGTGCGGATGATGCACAGCAGGGAGTTGTGACCAATCCTGCACAAAATTCCACCGTTGCTGTTGCTTCGAAACCAACAATTACGTATTCTGAGGATTCAGGTGAACAAAGTGCTAACAAAATGTTGCCTAACAACAAGCCTGCTGGGACGGTCGTCACAGCGCCTGTAACGGCTCCGGCAGTTAGCACTACCGAATCAACTGCAAGCAGTATGTCTACCAGTTCGCCAATCTCCACATGGCGCTGGCCGACTGAGGGCAAAGTGATCGAAAACTTCGCTGCTACCGAGGGGGGCAACAAAGGGATCGACATTGCAGGCAGTAAGGGACAGGCAATTGTCGCGACCGCAAATGGGCGCGTCGTTTATGCCGGTAACGCGCTGCGCGGTTACGGTAATCTAATCATCATTAAACACAATGATGATTACCTGAGTGCCTACGCCCATAACGATACGATGCTGGTCCGGGAACAACAAGAAGTTAAGGCGGGGCAAAAAATAGCGACCATGGGTAGCACCGGAACCAGTTCTACACGCTTGCATTTTGAAATTCGTTACAAGGGGAAATCCGTAAACCCGCTGCGTTATTTACCGCAGCGATAAATCGGCGGAACCAGGCTTTCACTTGCCAGTTCCGTCAAGGGATCACGGGTAGGAGCCACCTTATGAGTCAGAATACGCTGAAAGTTCATGATTTAAATGAAGATGCGGAATTTGATGAGAACGGAGTTGAGGTTTTTGACGAAAAAGCCTTAGTTGAAGAGGAACCCAGTGATAACGATTTGGCTGAAGAAGAGCTGTTATCGCAGGGGGCCACACAGCGTGTGTTGGACGCGACTCAGCTTTACCTTGGTGAGATTGGTTATTCACCACTGTTAACGGCCGAAGAAGAAGTTTATTTTGCGCGTCGCGCATTGCGTGGAGATGTCGCTTCTCGCCGTCGGATGATTGAGAGTAACCTGCGTCTGGTGGTGAAAATTGCCCGTCGATACGGCAATCGTGGTCTGGCGCTGCTGGACCTGATTGAAGAGGGCAATCTGGGACTTATCCGCGCAGTCGAGAAGTTTGACCCGGAACGCGGGTTCCGCTTCTCAACATACGCAACCTGGTGGATTCGCCAGACGATTGAACGGGCCATTATGAACCAAACCCGTACCATTCGACTGCCAATCCACATTGTAAAAGAGCTGAACGTCTATCTGCGTACCGCGCGTGAGTTGTCGCATAAACTGGACCACGAACCGAGCGCAGAAGAGATTGCTGAACAACTGGATAAACCGGTTGATGACGTCAGCCGTATGCTTCGACTCAACGAACGCATTACCTCGGTCGACACCCCGCTGGGTGGAGATTCCGAAAAAGCGTTGCTGGATATTCTGGCCGATGAAAAGGAAAACGGGCCGGAAGACACCACGCAGGACGATGATATGAAACAGAGCATCGTCAAATGGCTGTTCGAACTGAACGCCAAACAGCGTGAAGTGCTGGCACGTCGTTTCGGTTTACTGGGGTACGAAGCTGCGACACTGGAAGATGTGGGCCGCGAAATTGGTCTCACGCGTGAACGTGTTCGTCAGATTCAGGTTGAAGGTCTGCGTCGTCTGCGTGAAATTCTGCAGACTCAGGGGCTGAATATCGAAGCGCTGTTCCGCGAGTAAGCAAAGTTCTGTCAAGAAAAGCCAGCCTCTTTGAGGCTGGCTTTTTTCTTTTTTCTATGTCGGGCATTGTTGATAGGGTAGCTGCTATCCGGCAGGATTAAGCCCATCATTTTGCGAACACGGTGCGTGAACGGTTACACCAGACTCTTCAGCCGATAAATCCACTCCAGCGCCTGGCGCGGCGTCAGGGTATCGGGGTCGAGATTTTCCAGCGCTTCAACGGCGGGAGAGGTCTCTTCCGCTACCGACAGCAGCGACATTTGCGTACCATCGATCTGGGTCGCGGCAGCGTTCGGTGAGAGGCTTTCCAGCTCGCGCAGTTTCTGGCGCGCACGTTTGATCACCTCTTTCGGCACGCCCGCCAGCGCGGCGACGGCCAGACCGTAGCTCTTACTTGCTGCGCCATCCTGTACGCTGTGCATGAAGGCGATAGTATCGCCGTGCTCCAGAGCGTCGAGATGGACATTGGCGACGCCCTCCATCTTTTCCGGCAGCTGCGTCAGCTCAAAATAGTGGGTGGCAAACAGCGTCAACGCCTTGATCTTATTCGCCAGGTTTTCCGCACATGCCCACGCCAGAGAAAGCCCGTCATAGGTTGACGTGCCGCGCCCGATTTCATCCATTAAGACCAGACTGTTTTCAGTGGCGTTGTGCAGGATGTTGGCTGTTTCGGTCATCTCCACCATAAAGGTGGAGCGCCCGGAGGCCAGGTCATCCGCCGCGCCGACGCGGGTAAAGATGCGATCGATCGGGCCAATTTCCACTTTTTGCGCAGGAACATAGCTGCCGATATAGGCCAGCAGAGCAATCAACGCGGTCTGACGCATATAGGTACTTTTACCGCCCATGTTTGGCCCGGTAATGATCAGCATTCGACGCTGTGCGCTAAGGTCCAGTGGGTTAGCGATAAACGGTTCGTTCAGCACCTGTTCTACAACCGGATGGCGGCCTTCGGTAATACGAATGCCTGGCTTGTCAGAGAACGTCGGGCAGGTGTAGTTCAGGGTATAAGCACGTTCTGCGAGGTTCACCAGCACATCAAGTTCTGCCAGCGCAGTGGCGCTTTGCTGTAGATCTGCCAGATGCGGCAGCAGGAGTTCGAACAGTTCGTCATACAGCTGTTTCTCCAGCGCCAGCGCTTTGCCTTTAGATGTGAGAACTTTGTCTTCGTACTCTTTCAGTTCGGGAATGATGTAGCGTTCGGCGTTTTTCAGCGTCTGACGACGAACATAGTTAATCGGCGCCAGGTGGCTCTGCCCACGGCTGATCTGAATGTAATAGCCGTGCACGGCATTAAAGCCCACTTTCAGCGTATCCAGTCCGGTACGCTCGCGCTCGCGGATTTCCAGCCGGTCCAGGTAGTCGGTCGCGCCGTCAGCCAGCGCGCGCCACTCGTCAAGCTCTTCGTTGTACCCCGGCGCAATCACCCCACCGTCACGAACCAGTACCGGCGGTGCATCAACGATGGCGCGTTCCAGCAGTTCCCGCAGTTCGCCGAATTCGCCCATTTTTTCACGCAGCATCTGTACCGGCGTGCTGTTTACGGTTTCCAGCTGTGCACGTAACTCAGGCAGTTGCTGAAAGGCATGACGCATACGCGCGAGATCGCGCGGGCGGGCGGTACGCAGGGCAAGACGAGCCAGAATACGCTCCAGATCGCCCACCTGACGCAGCACGGGTTGCAGTTCGCTGGTCACATCCTGTAGGGCACCGATGGTCTGCTGGCGTTCGGTCAGGATTTTGGTGTCGCGCACCGGCATGTGCAGCCAGCGCTTGAGCATACGGCTGCCCATCGGTGTGACGGTACAGTCGAGCACTGAGGCCAGCGTATTTTCCACCCCCCCGGCCAGATTCTGGGTAATCTCCAGATTACGGCGCGTGGCGGCATCCATAATGATGCTGTCCTGCTGACGTTCCATCGTGACAGAACGGATGTGCGGCAGGGAGGTGCGCTGGGTATCTTTGACATATTGCAGCAGGCAACCTGCGGCGCACAGTCCACGTGGGGCGTTTTCTACGCCGAAGCCAACCAGATCGCGTGTGCCAAACTGGAGATTTAGCTGCTGGCGTGCGGTATCAATTTCAAATTCCCACAGCGGACGACGACGTAAACCACGGCGGCCTTCAATCAGCGCCGTCTCGGCAAAATCTTCGGCGTACAGCAATTCTGCTGGATTGGTGCGCTGTAGTTCAGCGGCCATGGTTTCCCGGTCTGCGGGTTCGCTCAGGCGAAAACGCCCGGAACTGATATCCAGCGTGGCATATCCGTAACCTTTACTGTCCTGCCAGATAGCCGCTAACAGGTTATCCTGGCGCTCCTGCAACAGCGCTTCATCGCTGATGGTGCCCGGTGTCACGATGCGAACGACCTTACGCTCGACCGGTCCTTTGCTGGTTGCCGGATCGCCAATCTGCTCGCAAATGGCGACGGATTCCCCCTGATTCACGAGCCTGGCGAGATAGTTTTCTACCGCATGATGCGGAATACCCGCCATTGGAATCGGTTCACCCGCAGATGCGCCGCGTTTGGTCAGCGAGATATCGAGCAGTTGCGATGCACGTTTGGCATCGTCATAAAACAATTCGTAAAAATCGCCCATGCGATAAAACAGCAGGATCTCCGGATGTTGTGCCTTCAGCTTGAGATACTGCTGCATCATGGGGGTATGGGCGTCGAGATTATCGATTGTACTCATGGGGTTGTGTCCAGTTCCCTGATTTTAAATAGGTTGTGATGTTCTTCTTTGTCATTGTTATCACATAAGGGGCACATAATAGCGGAGATACGCATTTCAGGGAAAGTGGCGCGAGGTGACTTCTCGATCCTGATTCCAGTTCAGATTTTTAACTCTGTTGCCTGTGCAGCGTTTCGCAATGCCGATCGCGCAAAGTGGACCAGATAAATGCGGCAATAAAGGTCACCGTAAACAATAAAACGATGGTTGGTGCAGGGGCGCTGTCGAGGAAAAACGACAGATATACGCCCAGAAATGAGGTCACCACCGACAGCGTTACTGCCAGCATCAGCGCGATGGCAAAACGGCGAGTCAGTAAGATCGCAATCGCGCCAGGGGCAATTAACAGCGAAATTGACAGAATAATCCCTACCGATTTCAGCGTTGCCACGATGGTCAATGCAATCATGCACAGCAAACCATAGTGCAGCAATGTGGTGTTCAGACCGCTGGCTTTCGCCTGATGCGGATCGAAGGCATGAAGCAATAAGTCCTTCCATTTCAGTCCGATAACCAGTGCTATCCCCAGCGCAATCAACGCCGTTTGTAAGATATCGCTTACCGATACGCCAAGCATGTCGCCAAACAAAATATGGTCAAGATGCACCTCCGACTGGATAGACACGTACAGCACCAGCCCAGAGCCAAACATGCCGGAGAACACTATCCCCATGATGGTGTCCCGCTTAATACGGCTGTTGTCGTCCAGCCAGCCCGTTGCGACAGCGCAGAACAGCCCGGCGATAAAGGCGCCAATTGCCAGGGGAATACCTGCAATATAGGCCAGAACGATCCCCGGAAAGACGGCATGACTCATGGCATCGCCCATCAACGCCCAGCCTTTTAGCACCAGAAAAACAGACAGCAGCGCGCAGGGAATCGCAACGATGGCGGAGATGATGAGCGCGTTGACCATAAAGTCGAACTGAAAAGGTTCCAGTAACGTGGTTAAGAACATGTTGGCTCCTTATTCAGCCGGGCGCGACGGCGACTGGCCAGAAGACCGTGCTTCGGCGCAAAAATGAATGTCAGCAGAAACAGCAGGGTTTGCAGAACAACGATGATCCCCCCGGTTGCGCCATCCAGCCAGTAGCTGAGCCATGCGCCGAAAAAGCTGGTCAGGCTGCCAATGGCGACCGCGATGATTAACAGACGTGGAAAGCGATCGGTCAGCAGCCAGGCGGTTGCGCCGGGAGTGACGACCAGGCAGATAACCAGAAAGGCGCCGACGGTTTGCAACGCGGCGACGGTGGAGACCGAAAGCAGAGTGAAAAACAGCAGCTTCAGGCGACCCGGATTGAGGCCAATTGAGCGGGCATGATTTTCATCGAAAAAGGTGACCATCAGGTCTTTCCATTTCAGCATCAGGATAAGCAGAGACACTGCGCCGATAATCGCCAGTTGCGCAATATCCTCCGGCGCGATAGCCAGCACGTTGCCGAGAATAATGGTCTGGATATTCACCGACATCGGGTTGAGGGAAACCATAAACAGCCCGATCCCAAAGAAAGAGGAGAAGATGAGGCCGATGATGGCATCTTCTTTCAGCCGTGAGCGCTGGTTGAGAAACAGCATACTGCCGGCCGCCAGGCCGCCGGAGAGAAATGCGCCGAGCGAGAAGGGCAGACCCAGCATGTATGCGCCCGCCACGCCCGGCACAATGGAATGCGACAGGGCGTCGCCAATCAGCGACCAGCCTTTGAGCATCAGGTAGCATGAGAGAAAGGCGCACAGGCCGCCGACCATCGCCGAAACCCACATGGCGTTAAGCATGTACTGATAACCAAACGGTTCTGTCAGCCAGTTCATGATGACTTCCCTCCCGCCGCGCGCCTCGAAATAAACGGACGCTCGTCATCGGTAATCACATGTTCTTCACCACCGCTCAGCGCCACGTGGCGCAAAACACCGCTGAACGCCTGCTCCAGGTTCTCAGTAGTAAAGGTGGTGTCGGTGGGACCGCTTGCCAGCACGGTGCCTTTGACCATTACCGTATAATCGCAGAATTCAGTGACCGAGCCGAGGTTGTGCGTTGAGACCAGCATGGTGCGTCCCTCGTCGCGTAACTCTCTGAGCAACGCGATAATTCGGGCTTCCGTTTTGACGTCCACCCCGGTAAACGGCTCATCGAGCAGGATAACCTGACCATCCTGAGCGATAGCCCTGGCGAGGAAGACGCGTTTTTTCTGTCCGCCGGAGAGTTCGCCAATCTGACGATAGCGATACTCCAGCATATCCACCCGCGCCAGCGCCGCGTCGACGCAGGCGCGATCGTGCGCTTTCGGTCGGCGTAACCAGCCCATATGACCATAACGCCCCATCATAACCACATCTTCCACCAGCACCGGAAACGACCAGTCCACCTCTTCCGACTGGGGCACGTAGGCGATCAGATTTTGCTTCAGCGCGTTACCGACGGGCTGCCGGAGAATAGAAATGCTGCCATTGGCCAACCGGACAAAGCCCATCAGCGCTTTGAACAGCGTGGATTTGCCGGAACCGTTGACCCCGACCAGCGCAGCAATTGAGCCGCCCGGTACCTGAAAGGTGGCATCCCGCAGCGCGGTATGTCCGTTGCGATACGTCACCGTCACGTGGTTAACGGTAATCGCAGATTGACTCATTTTTGACTCCTCATACCGTCGTTAATCCCGGTGACAATGGTTTCGGTGGTGACGCGCAGCAGATCAAGCCAGGTTGGCACCGGACCATCGGCTGAGCTCAGAGAATCGACGTACAGGACGCCGCCGTAGTGCGCGCCGGACTCACGAGCGACCTGACGAGCCGGTTTATCCGAGACGGTACTCTCGCTGAATACGGCTGGAATTTGATGTTCTCTGATCGCGTCGATCACTTTGCGAACCTGTTTTGGCGTGCCCTGCTGATCGGCATTGATCGGCCAGAGGTACAGCTCTTTGAGATGGTTGTCGCGCGCCAGATAAGAAAACGCCCCTTCGCTGGTTACCAGCCAGCGTTTGTCGGCGGGAATTTTAGCCAGCGCCGCACGCAAGGGCGCCATTGTTTGGCGGATCTGCGCTTTGTAGCTTTCGGCATTTTTCTGGTAGGTCGCCGCGTTTACCGGATCGTATTTCACCAGCGCGTTGCGAATATTATCCACGTAGATCAGGGCATTCTCTTCTGACATCCAGGCGTGCGGGTTGGGTTTGCCGTTGTACGGACCTTCCGTAATGCCCATTGGCTTAATGCCGTCAGAGACGGTCACTTCCGGCACGCCGGACAGATTCTGGTAGAAGCGGGCAAACCACAATTCCAGATTCAGGCCGTTAGAGAGGATCAGCTGTGCCCCCTGCGCCCGTTTAATGTCGCCGGGAGTGGGTTGGTATTCATGAATCTCTGCCCCTGGCCTGGTAACAGAGCTGACGTCTGCCGCATCCCCCGCGACGTTTTTCGCCATATCGGCGATAACGGTAAAGGTGGTAATCACTTTAAATTTATCTTTTGCATACGCAGGAGAGAGCGCGAGCGTTGCAAGGACGCCAGCAATAAAGAACGATTTCAGGCGAGGCAGAGTTGACATAGTATCCCTCTAAACAAGGTGGTTAATTAATCATCGAATATAGCCTGTGCTATGTTATATAGCACAGGGTATGAATAAATGAAAATAATTCTTATTTGCGTGGCGGGGGAGTCACATCGGAAGTGGGGCACACCGCCCGTGGAGGGGTCGGCGTGCCGGATATTTAAGGCGTAGTGAACGGGACGTTACGCTATCTTAGCGTGTTGATGGTTTTTGAAAGTCAGTAACCGTTTCCCATGCGATCTGCTGTAAGGCTTTTGCAGTTTCCGGGGTCATGTCCGTATCGACAGGGAGCGCGCCTCCTACGGGGGACTGGTTGTATAAGGTTGCAAAGAACACGCAGGCGGCTAAATAGGTTCCTGCCATCGAAGGATGCACGCCGTCATGGTAGTAAAGATTAATCTCCGGATGCGTTTTGCTGGCCCTGTCAAAAGCCAGCCCTACCGGCGCGACGTAGCCACCGGTTTTTTGCGCGACAGAAAGGTAAGCGTCGGCAAGTTTCTGACCATCTTCCGGCTTATCACGACCAGGCCAGGTCATAAAATAAACCACTTTTGAGCCTGCTTTATGGGCCATATCAGCCATTTTGGTTGCGGATTCGACAAAATTTTGGCGGGTACTCTCCTTTTTAGAGATAGGCTCCATTGAATTGCCTTGCAGGATAACAACATCCCATTTTTGCAATGTATTCTGAAAAGCAAGGTTATCGATCTGCCAGCCCAAACGACCGCTGGAAATGGTGATCCCCCGGTATTGGTATCCCCTGGCGTGATCGGCTAATAGCGAACGGCTCAGATCGCGCAGTCGGGTATTAATATTATTATTATAAAAAGTGAATGAATTTCCATACAATGCAATAATTTTATTATCGCCTTCCATTTTTGCTCGTGGTGAGGAGGCTAATAAGGTATCTGCATATGTGCAGGCGCTGCCGAATAAAAATAAGATACCGATAGCGCACGATAATTTTTTCTTCATAAATCACCTGTCAGAAGTCGTAGCGGAGACCAACAATGAAAGCGTCATCATTCACTTTCTGATTTTTATTAGCGAATGCTTTATCGTAAGTAAATGATAACCACGTGTTATTTGCCAGCGTGACCTGGGTTTCAACACGCCAGTCCTCTTTTTCATAGATATCTTTATCCTGTTCATCTAAAAAACTATAACCGGTAAGAAACTTGAATTTTCCCATTTTCCATGAGATCAGTGAGTCCATGCCTTTAAAGTTATTATCGCTTTTATTGTCTCGTGCAATGGATGTCCGTAATGCCGTGACCGCTGCTTCAAAGTCCTTATAACTGAGCTGCAGACCGGCCATGATCTGGTCATTTTGATTCCGCCCGTCAGTTGTAACAACGCCGTCCTGGCGCTTGTAGCGACTGATGGCGACGGCAGGCGTCAACCTGAAATCACCCAATCTGAGCGTGTTTCGGTAACTCCCCATAGCGCCATAATCGAGGGTATCATTACTGCTACCATTGCCTGCGATCCACGCCAGCTGTATCTCATTACCTGCAAATTTAGCGTTCCATTGTACGGTACCGTCCTGACGGTTGTACTGGTAAGAGTTATCAATGGTCGTGATCCCGTAATTGTATACATTGGGGGTGAAGTTTTTATATTTATCAGTCATTTTCATCACCTGGTACATTGGGTTTCGGGTTCTACCGACAATGAGTTCTCCCCAGGTTTTGTTTGATAAACCGATCCAGGAATAGCGGGCTTTCAGGTCACTTTCACCGGTATTACTGTCGTTTTTTTCGGTTCGTACCTGCCATTCCAGGCGCCCGACAATGCTGGTCTCAGGAATAAACTCTAACTCACGGGTAAGATAAATCCCTAAGCGACCTCCAAGATTGGTTCGTGTTTCACTTCCGGCATAAGAGTTCTCGCCATTCGCTATTTTTCCCTCAATACGTCCATAGATATCCAGCGTATTCCCATCTTTATTATAGATATTCATGGCATACGAAGAGGTCGAGATTCCGGTCAGTAAAAGAAGATAAATATATTTTATATTCATGTTATCCCTCAAAGTAACAATCAAATTGTCCATCTGGTAGAATGCGCCATTTACTTCCCGGAGATTGTTTGAGCAAAAAGAAGTCAGTTGATATGGGAATTATTATTTCTCATGACAAAATGTGACTTTTGGCGCATAAAGATGTCAGATATTATCCATATATAAAAATGTCTAATATTTTTTGTGGGCTAATAAATTAAATGAAGATTGCATCTCACGTCGTTATCGAAAAATTGTGAATCTTATCCCATTTTTTCTCGAGGCCGTCAGAAAATGAGGGAAAACAAAATTCTCATGACCGCTTCATGAATGGGAATATCATTTTCCCCTGTTAATGTACCTTCAGATCCCGCAAGATTCATTAACTACATTTTATATCATCTCGCTTTCATCGCTGGAGAGACGCTTTATGTACGGGAAACAAACAACAGTATTTGATTCTGATCTCTATTCTCCGCTTTTTACAGAAGAAAGAATGCATCAAATTTGGTCCGACGAGAATCTGGTGAACTGCTGGCTAAAATTTGAAACGACAATCGCCCGCGTTCAGAGCGAGCTGGGGATTATTCCCTTACAGGCGGCAGATGAAATTGAGCACACGTGTCAGAAACTGGACGTTGACTGGCCAGCGCTGGCACAGGGAACGCAAACTGTCGGAATGGCGATAAAGCCGCTAATTGATCAGATTTCTGCTGCCGGTACGCCGTTAGTGAGCCAGTATCTCCATTGGGGATGCACCACTCAGGACTTACTGGATTCCGGTGTGGCGATGAGATTACAGCAGACGCTGCGGTTACTGTATCAGCAGTTGACGGATGTTGGCGATGAGATGAAATCCATGGCGCTCAGGCATATTCGTACCGTCATGGTGGCGCGGACGAATTCAGTTGATGCTTCAGCCACGACGTGGGGACTACATGTCTCCAGCTATCTGACGGAAATTAACCGCCATCTTATCCGGCTCCGGCAAATCTACCCGCGAGCCATTACCGGCCTGTTTGGCGGTGCGGTGGGGAACCTTGCCTCTGTCGGTCCGCAGGGAATGGTGACGCGCGATCGGCTGATGAAGGCACTGGGACTTAATGTGCCCAGTGGCGTTAATAATGCCAGCCAGGATGCGATTGTGGAGGTTGTGCAGTGCTTTGCGCTTATTCATGGCACGCTATGTCGTCTGGCAAATGATGTGGAAACAATGGGGCGTACGCCTGTTGCGGAAGTACTGGAAGGCGAAGGCGGCGGCGGATCCAGCACCATGCCGCACAAAGCCAATCCACGCGCCAGCAACATGATTCAAACGCTGGCCAGAATGGGCTGGATGTATGCCTCTGGCGCGCCAGCAATGCTCGATCAGCAGGATGTGCGCGCGGCATCCATGAGGGTACTTAACTGGACAATCCTGCCGGAAGCGTCGAATGCGCTATCCGCCAGCCTGAAAAGAGCCAGAAGCCTGCTTTCTCATCTGATTGTTAATGAAGAGAAGATGCTCGCTAATTTTAACTGCTCTCAGTTCTTTATCATGTCAGAATCGTTGAGTATGAGACTTGCTTCTAAGATTGGTCGTGAGCCTGCGTATAATCTGGTTAAGAATATGCTCAAGGATGTTAATGGACAACAAAACCTTATCGAGCTGGCCAGAAACCACCCGGAAATTTGCGCCTCGTTGTCTTTGCAGGAAATGAGTGAGGCCTGCGATCCCCTCTCTTATATCGGCAGTAATGATGCCCTCATCAAAGAAGTCGTCGCGGTATTTGATGAGCTGAGAGCAATGGCGATTGCATAATATGCCTGTTCGGGAGGAAGAACCTCCCGATCTCACCCGATCAATTGTTATATGAAAAAGCCGAAAATGTTTCAAAGAAGACAAAGAGTTCTTCCAGACTGGCGAAATTTCCTTCACTCTCGCTTTTCTCATACGCGAGATGCAGAATCAATTCAACAAAAAAGAACCCCAGAATCCGGCTCTGGAATATTGATCCTGCGTCGCTGGGAAGGACAAACTGGAAATCGCAAAATTTTCCATAAGGGTTTGCCTCAGAATTGGTGATCAACACGACAACGGCATTTCTCTTTCTGAACCACTTAGCTATATTGAGCGCAACCCGATTAAATCGATAATAGGAGAAAACAATAAGTATGTCATTTTCTCCTATATTAATCATTTGCTTAGGGAGTTCGCTTACATCCGTATAAAGTAACGTGATGTTGCTGCGGAAGTACTTCAGCAGCGTACAAAAATGAATTGCTATCGCGTGAGATGAGGCGGGGCCAACGACGTAAATCTGACGTTGCTCATTTAAAATCAGATCAATAAATTTATTCAGATTGTTGATATCGATGTTATTTTTAAATTCATTGAATAACAATGTAATATTGCTGTTAAATGTCGCAACAATCTGTTCCGTGTTGGCGTTGTTTTTATCGCGCTGACGGATGTTTTTTTCAAATGGTGCGGCGATTTTATTTTTTGAAAGCGTTGTATCTAATGCTCTTCGGAATGCCGCGTAGCCTGTGAACCCCAGTTTATTCAGAAAGCGGCCAATCGTCGCTTTACTGACCATCGCATTTTGCGATAAGTCTACAATTCCGTGGTAGGGCAATTCGCTGAAGTGCTTATTAATATATTCATTGAGCCGTGATTCTGACTCTGTCAGATCGTCAGGATCTGGCGTGAGTGAATTATACTCATCCAGACTTAAACTGTTTTTTCTGTACATGCGCAGCATCCAGTAGCCGTTTATATTAAGAATGTTATATGCAAATGCACCCCTGCCGTCAATGATTCAGGCACAGATAATAGATTGATTTACGTTCATACAAGACATATTACAGAATAATCAGACAACTTGAGATCTTACTCACAAAAAAAAGTGGGAAAGTATATTTCCCCTGTTTTGCTGTGGCGCAATCAATTACGATCAAAATGCAAAATTAAGTTTAATACACTACACGACGGACATATTCTCATGGCATATGCGCATGTTTTTTTACATGGCAGATGGAAAAAACTTATTGCATAATGCTGAAATATATGATTTGCATGGTATAGGGATTATTATTATGACTGCATTTATTATCGCAATAGTCATAACAGCAATTGCTGCATGGCTAATTGTGAAAAATTACCAGCCGCAAACTGTTTTATTATTTGCAGGGTTAACATTATTAACGGTGACAACTCTGTTTTATCCTGAAAATAGTATTCTTTATGGGAAAGCAAAATCCACCGGTTCAGCATGGCTGGATATCTTTAGTTTTGCGAAAGAATCACTGACTACGCAAATTGCCGGCATTGGTTTAATCATCATGGCGGCAGGGGGATTTGCCAGTTATATGGATCACATAAAAGCCTCCAATGCGATGGTAAATATGTGTATTCGTCCTCTGCAAGTAATAAAAGCGCCTTATCTGATCCTTGCTCTTGGCTATATTTGTGCGCAGCTGCTGCATGTCGCGATTTCCAGCGCCGCGGGGTTAGCCATGTTGCTGCTGGTGACCTTCTTTCCTGTTCTGGTGCGCCTGGGCGTAAGTAAAGCCTCTGCCGCTGCGATGATCGGTTTATGCGCATTTATGGATTTGGGACCGGCAGTCGGAACGGCCAATCTGGCGGCGAATCATGCAGGAATGGAAAGCGCCATTTATTTTGTCCATTACCAAATGCCGGTTGCTGCTGTTGTGATGGTCACCGTGGCTGTCGTTATTTTCTTTACCGCGAAATTTTTCGATATAAAAGACGGCTTTGTTCCAGGATCGCAGGAAGTGGCTGAAGCTGAAGAGGCGGGGCGTAATGTGCCCGCTATTTATGCGCTGTTACCCGTCTTACCCGTTATTCTGGTCCTGGTATTTAGCCCACTGGTGGTCAAAGCGATTAAAATCGACGTGGTTACCGCGATGATATTAGGGGCGGTGGTTGCATTCTTTTTTGAACTGATTTCAACTCGCGATTTCAAGGCCTGTTGCAAAGGGTTGCAAGTCTTTTTTAAAGGCATGGGCAGTATGTTCACCAGCATCGTCTCATTGCTGGTGTGTGCCGATATTTACGCGCAGGGCCTGCAAAAAATTGGCGCCGTAGATTATCTGCTGCACTCTGTGCAAAGCGCGGGGCTGGGCTTCACCAGCATGACATTGGTGATGACTGCCCTGGTGGGGGTTACCGCTGTGCTGACCGGGTCTGGGGTGGCGGCATTTTTCTCCTTTTCTGGTCTGGCTCCCTCTATTGCGGCAAAATTTGGTGAAAACGCGGTCAATATGATCCTGCCGATGCAGCTGATGGCGGGAATGGGGCGCTCCATTTCACCGGTTGCCGGTATCATTATCGCTGTGAGTAAAGCGGGTGAATGCTCGCCGTTTATGATTGTCAGAAGAACATTACCTCCGGCGCTGGCGGGGATTGTCGTGATGTTAATAGCAAACTATGTGCTGATTTGAGAGGCTGTTGGTGCTGATGGATTGCAGCCTCTGAACAGACAGCGTGCGACTCTGGTTGCCTCCAGTATTAAGGTGTATTATTTATGCAACTTATTTTTGGAGGTACCATGTCCTCAAAGCGTATCGTTCGCGAAAAACTGACGATAGAGAAGATGATTGCGCTGTATGAGCGTCGATGCCCACAAGCCTCAGAAGAACAAGGGCATTACGACGCGCTGCTTGCCTATGCGCAAAAGCGCCTGGACAAGTGTATTTTTGGTGAGGAGAAACCGGCCTGTAAGCAGTGTCCGGTACACTGCTACCAGCCTGCGAAACGCGAAGAGATGAAGCAAATCATGCGTTGGGCTGGGCCGGGAATGTTATGGCGTCATCCCATTCTGACCGTGCGTCATCTTATTGACGACAGGCGTCCCGTACCGGAACTGCCGGAAAAATATCAGCGTAAGAAGTAAGTATGCCGGACAGGAAATGCACTATCCGGCAATTGATTCTGATTACGCTTTGGTCGCAATCAGAATCGCTGAGGCTTTAATCAGTGCGATAACGCGACTGCCCAGGCTCAGTTTCATCTCTTGCTGGCTCTCGTTGGTGACAACGGCCACAATTTCAAAACCTGCATCGGTTTTGATATGCACAGTCGCATTGACCGCGCCCTCAGTTACCTGAGAAACGCTACCCGCAAACTGGTTACGGGCAGAGAACTTCAAACCGCAATCTTCTGTCGCCAGCGTCACCCATGGCGCTTTGATCAGAGCAATAGCGTCTTTCCCTTTTGCCAGACCCAGCGCCTGCTGGCTGCTGTGAGTGACAATGGCCACCAGTTTTGCACCACCTTCCAGCGTCAGTTCAATTTCATCGTTAACTGCGCCCGTTGCGACTGCGCTAATTGTTCCGGTCAGTTGATTACGTGCTGATACTGCCATAGTGCCTCCTTTTAATGCGTTATTATCGTGTATAAACATACCATCTTTCAGAGCACGTCAAGGCATCATCTGTCGGGTAGACAACCGTACCGCGATGTTGATTAAGCCAGCATATCCTTATTAATCCCTAAACGCTTCATGCGCGACAGCAGGGTCGTACGCTTAAGCCCCAGCCGTTGTGCTGCCCCTTTTGGCCCTGCGACAACACCATTTGTCTCTTTCAGTACCCGCATAATGAGCTGATATTCGTCTTCTCCTTCCTGGGCGACTTCGGTGGCAACCGGCGGGACGCCCGGCGTAATACTGACATCCGGCAGCGACAGTTGCAGTACGTTGCCGCGAGTGAGCAGCACGGCGCGCTCCACCACGTTCTCCAGCTCGCGTACGTTCCCCGGCCACTCCATATTGCTGAGCGTGCGCAAAGTTTCCGCAGGAATACTGTCGATGTTGCGTCCCAGGCGACGTGCTATTTTGAAGGTAAAAGCTTTAACCAACAGCGGGATATCTTCCGGGCGTTCGCGCAGCGGCGGCAGCTGGATTGGAAATACATTCAGACGATAGTAGAGATCGTTACGGAATTCACGGTCGGCAACCATCTTTTTCAGGTCGCGGTTAGTGGCGGCGATCAACCGCACGTCGGTCTGGATCAGCTTGTTACTGCCAAGGCGCTCAAATTCCTGATCCTGCAATACGCGCAGCAGTTTGGGTTGCAGCTCCAGCGGCATATCACCCACTTCGTCGAGGAACAGCGAGCTTTTATCCGCCAGTTCGAAGCGACCAATACGCTGGGCGCTGGCACCGGTGAAGGCCCCACGTTCATGACCAAACAGATCGCTTTCTAATAGTCCGGCGGGCATAGCCGCGCAGTTCATTTTCACCATCCGGCGTGCGTTACGCCCGCTCAGGTTGTGGATAGCCCGGGCGATGAGTTCTTTACCCGTGCCTGTTTCGCCAAGAATCAGCACGGTACTGTCGCTCTGGGCGACCATCTCAACCTGTTTGAGGACGCTGTACATTGCCTCGCTGCGGCCGATGATTTCACCGAATTCACTGTCGACATTGTTGAGTTGCTCGGTCAACGCCAGGTTCTCATCCACCAGCCGCTCCTTCAGGCGGTGGATCTCCTGGTAGGCGAGGGCGTTATCGACGGCAATGGCCACGCGTTCCGTAATCTGGCGCAGCAGCTTCAGGTTGGTGGTGGTAAACACTTTTTCTTCGCATTGCGCCAGCTTAAGCACCCCGAGCATGGTATTGCCGGACATCAGCGGCAGCAGGCACAGCGTCTGTATCTGGTTACCCCAGGTATCGAACAGCATTCGTTCGTAGGGGGCAAGCGCATCCCGCTCGTTCAGATTAATCAGCAGCATCTCTTTGCTTTTGAACACCCGCTCAGTGAGCGTGCCCGCTTCATCCACTTCACTTTGCTCGTGGGCGGGATGATTCTCATCCAGATAGTGTGTGGAATAGATGTTCAGCTTATTCTTGCGGTGACTGCGCAGCACAATGCTGATGTCGTCAATGTTGAAGTAATGGTGAATTTCTTTGGCGACTTCACTGACCAGTTCATCAATGTCCAGTCGGGACAGCACGGCGTTAGTGATGGCAACCAGAATACGGAAATTATCGCGCTCGCGGCATAACAGATCGTAGTCAACATTATTGGTAACCCGGCACTGAATCTGCTCGGCAACGACCCCGACAATCTGCGTAAAGGTTTGCAGACGTTCGTACTCTTTTTCGCTCCAGGGGCGGTCCTCCTTGCGGATAAATTCACAGCCGCCAAAGATGCGCCCGTCCGCCGCCAGGGGCAGCAGGCAATAGTGCCCGAACGTCGCGTAAAGCCCGCCGCAAGCGAGCTGCGGCCAGGTTTCACAGAATTCGTGATAATTACAGTGCAGCGCATCAGGGCGAGAAAGAATGCGGCGAACCGGGCCGTGCGCCAGTACTGTTTCGTCCTCGTACTCGACGGGGTCACCATTTTCACGCGTGGTGTAATAGGACGCGCGCTGCGTTTGCGCCTGCCACAACACAATAGCCGCGCTGTCGGCAAGCGCTGACCGTTTTACCAGTTGCGAAAGCGCGTCAGTGAGTGAAGCCAGATCGGGCTGCTGTAATAATGTACGAGTGATATCGAACAATCCTTGCTGCCCGAGATCGCTCATTGGTGTATACGACATGTTGCTTTTCCAGGAAAGCACCGCAAAGCGGTGCGAAAACGGTCAATGAATTATAGATACAGGAACGGGTTGAAGGTGATTAGCATATACGAGGGAGCGGCTCAGCGTGTGGCAAATCAAGGGTACGCTTCACGCCATAAAGACCGGCCAGGCGAACACCTTTACGTTCAACCACTTCACCAATCAGGGCGGCATCACGGCCTAAAGGATGCGCACGTAGCGCGTTCAGGACCTGTTCCGCAGCCTGCCGCTCAACGGCAATCACCAGTTTGCCTTCGTTGGCAAAGTTAAGCGCATCCAGCCCCAGCAGTTCACAAACGCCGCGCACGGAGGGTTTCACCGGCAGTGCGGATTCAGACAGCTCTATTCCACAGCCGCAGGCCGCGGCAAACTCGTGGGCCACCGCGTTAACGCCGCCGCGGGTGGCGTCGCGCAGCGCCTTCACGCCTGCGATATCGCGCAGCGTCTGGATAAGCGGCGTTAATACCGCACAGTCGCTGACCAGTTCACCATCCAGACCCAGCTGCTCACGCAGGTTGAGAATGGTGGCGCCGTGATCCCCGAGGGTGCCACTGACCAGCAAGACGTCACCCGCCGTCAGCGTTTGTGCGCCCCAGTGAATATTAGCCGGAATAGCTCCCATTCCGGCCGTGTTAATAAACAGCTTATCCGCCGCGCCGCGCTGGACGACTTTCGTGTCACCGGTGACGATGGCGATGCCCGCTTCGCGCGCGGTGGCAGCCATGCTGTTAACCACGCTTTTCAGCGTCTCCATCGGCAGACCTTCTTCAAGAATGAAGCCGCAGGAGAGATAGCGAGGGATCGCCCCGCTGACCGCAACGTCGTTGGCCGTGCCGCAAATTGCCAGCTTGCCAATGTTGCCGCCGGGGAAAAAGAGCGGGTCGATGACATAGCTGTCCGTAGAGAAGGCCAGACGATCGCCTTCTGCCACCAGCTGCGCCAGATCAAGACGCGCCTGATCTTCCTGCTCCGCCAGCCACGGATTCGCAAAGGCCTCCATGAACAGGCTATTGATCAACTGCTGCATAGCCTGGCCGCCGCTACCGTGGGCGAGTTGTACATTATTCACGCTTCACACTCCTGCTGACGATACTGATACCACGCGGCACATGCCCCTTCGGAAGAGACCATCAGTGCGCCGAACGCGCTTTCCGGGTTACAGGTTTTGCCAAACAACGGGCACTGATGCGGTTTGCATCGGCCGGTCAGCACTTCACCACAGCGGGCGCGCGGATCGTCATACACCTGCTGCGGCGCCGGGCAGAAATGCGCTTCGGCGTCGAAGCGTTGATAATCGGCGGTCAGATGTACGCCCGAGGATTCGATCACGCCCAGTCCGCGCCATTCGCTGTCGCCGGTGACGCAAAAAACGTCAGCCATAGCCTGTTGCGCAAGCAGGTTACCGGCATCCGGCACCACGCGGCGATACTGATTCTCAACCTGGCTGTGGGCCGCTATTTTCTGCTCAACGAGCATGACCACGCCTTGCAGCAGATCAAGCGGTTCAAATCCAGCGACCACCAGCGGGCGGTGAAACTCGCTGGCAATAAAATGATAGGCGCCGGTACCGATGACCATGCTGACGTGTCCCGGTGCGAGAAATGCGTCAATACCGTTGTCGGGTTGTTCGAGCAGGCTACGCAGCGTCGGGATGAGCGTGATGTGCTGACAGAAAAAGTAAAAGTTCTGCACGTCACGCAGTTTGGCCTGTTGCAGCGTGATGGCGGTGGTCGGCATGGTGGTTTCAAAGCCCAGGCCGAAGAAGACCACTTTGCGGGTCGGATTGTCCTGCGCCAGTTTGAGCGCATCCATCGGCGAGTAGACGATGCGTACATCAGCACCGCGTGCTTTAGCCTGTAACAGCGACCCCTGTTTGCCCGGCACGCGCATGGCGTCGCCGAAGGTACAGAAAATCACCTCCGGATGGCTGGCGATCTCCACGCAGCTGTCGATTCTGCCCATCGGCAGCACGCAGACCGGGCAGCCGGGACCGTGGATAAACTCCACGTTATCGGGCAGCAGCTGGTCGAGGCCAAATTTGAAAATGGCGTGCGTATGGCCGCCGCAGACCTCCATAATACGTAACGGACGTTCGGCGGTATAAGGGAGATGGGCGGCGCGTTCACGCAGATGCTCAATTAACTGCATCACCTGTTCCGGCGCCCGGTATTCGTCAACAAAACGCATTATCGCTCCTCACCATACAGCAAAGCGCCGACGTCCGGCTCCAGATCAAACATATTTTGCAGCGCGTCGAGGGTGTCGCGCGCTTCGGCTTCATTAATCACGCTCATGGCGAAGCCAACATGAACCAGCACCCACTGACCCAGGCGCGGCTGACCGTTCTCGTCGCTGCTGCCAACCAGCGTCAGATCGACGTCGCGTTGAATACCGCAGACATCAACCTTCGCCTGGTTGCCATCAATCGTGCGGATTTGGCCGGGAACGCCTATGCACATCGCTGTGCCTCCAGCCAGTTTAACCATTGATCCATCCCTTCGCCGCTGGTGGCGGAAATCAGGATGATTTCGATTTCCGGGTTCACTTCCCGGGCGCTGGCGAGGCACTTCTCAACGTCGAAATTCAGGTACGGCAGCAGATCGACTTTATTGAGCAGCATCAGCGAGGCGGCGGCAAACATGTGCGGATACTTCAGCGGCTTGTCTTCGCCTTCGGTCACGGAAAGCACCGCCACTTTATGGCGTTCGCCGAGATCAAAGCTGGCGGGGCAGACGAGATTGCCGACGTTTTCAATAAACAGAATGCCGTTATCCTCCAGCGGAAGGCGTGGGGCGGCGTCAGCGATCATTTGCGCGTCGAGGTGGCAACCTTTACCGGTGTTAACCTGGATGGCGGGCGTACCGGTTGCACGGATGCGGGCGGCGTCATTCACCGTTTGCTGGTCGCCTTCAATCACGGCGCACGGCACGCTGTCTTTTAACTTCATCAGCGTTTCGGTCAGCAGGGTGGTTTTACCGGAGCCGGGGCTGGATACAAGGTTGAGAACCAGATGCTGGTGGGCGGCGAAGCGGGCGCGGTTACGCTCTGCCAGACGGTTATTTTTGTCCAGCACGTCGATTTCCACTTCCAGCATACGGCGCTGGCTCATGCCCGGCGCGTGGGTTCCGGCTTCACCGTGGCCATAGTGCAAGTCGCCTTCTGCGGTTTGGTCCGGAGTAAAATTAGCCGTTTTCACGCCGGTAATATTGAGCGCCGGGCGGGCTGCCGGGGCAAAGGGGGCGCTACGAAACGCGGAATGAGGGTTATGCTCGTCACCCTCTATATAAAGGTTGCCTTCAGCGCAACCGCATGTTGTACACATCGCTCACTCCTCATCTATTTCTATTCGTCGAATCTGTAACCCATCATCGGCCACAATACGCAGCATCGCGCTATTGCATTGTGGACAACGGCGTACGCGTTGAGTCAGTAGCGTGACGTATTGTTGACAAGATTCGCACCAGCACTCGGCTTCTTGCTCTTCGAGATGCAGTTTACAACCTTCCGCCACGGTGCCGCGGCATACCAGATCAAAACAAAAGGTGAGAGCGCTGGTTTCGACGCAAGAAAATGCGCCAATTTTGAGCCAGACCCCGGTTACCCGCCTGGCACTATGTTGCGCCGCCTGTTGTTCAATCAATTCCAGTGCCCGCTGGCAGAGGGTGATTTCGTGCATATCGCCTCCCAAAGTTGTTACCCGCCATACCGGTCGATAGCAAGCAATAACCATGCCAGAGTGAAAATCTGCATTTTTCAGGGATGTCGACAATGACGAAATGACACGTCGTCACGGCGTCGAAACCTGACGAATTATTTATAAATTCATATAAAACAATGGATTAAAATATGGCATGAAAAATGCTTAAGGCAGGCTATCTCAGTTAAACGGGTAACCTGACATGACTATTTGGGAAATAAGCGAAAAAGCCGATTACATCGCACAGCGGCATCGTCGCCTACAGGACCAGTGGCATATTTACTGCAATTCGCTGGTTCAGGGGATCACCCTGTCAAAAGCGCGTCTGCATCATGCAATGAGCTGTGCGCCGGAAAAAGACCTCTGCTTCGTTCTTTTCGAACACTTCCGTATCTACGTCACGCTGGCGGATGGCTTTAACAGCCATACCATCGAGTATTACGTCGAAACACAGGATGGCGAAGATAAGCAGCTCGTTGCGCGCGCGCAGCTGGATATTGACGGCAACGTTGACAACCAGGTCAGCAACCGCGATCGCGGACAGGTGCTGGAACACTATCTTGGGAAAATCGCCAGCGTTTACGACAGCTTATATGCCGCGGTGGAAACCAATTCCCCCGTCAATCTGAGCCAGCTGGTTAAGGGACAGTGCCCGGCGAATTGAGGGCGAGGCGCTGCCCGTTTTGCTTCGCGATGTTGCTGCACGCAGCGTCGCGATGGTTTTGGGGATGGGCGTGTCGATGGGTGTCGAAAATGACATTTCATCGGCATGTTTTCGTCAAAAATGACTATCACCTGAGGAATGCCTGGTGAATCGTTTTGTAATTGCTGACTCCTCTCTGTGTATCGGCTGCCACACCTGTGAGGCCGCCTGTTCAGAGACGCATCGCCAGCACGGCCTGCAGTCAATGCCGCGCCTGAAAGTGATGCTTAATGAAAAAGAATCTGCACCGCAGCTCTGTCACCACTGCGAAGATGCGCCTTGTGCCGGGGTCTGCCCGGTCAACGCCATCAATCGCGTTAATGGTGCCGTACAGCTGAATGAAAGCCTGTGCGTGAGCTGCAAACTGTGTGGGATCGCTTGTCCGTTTGGGGCAATTGAATTCTCCGGCAGCCGTCCGCTACACATTCCGGCTAACGCCAACTCGCCAAAAGCGCCGCCCGCGCCACCGGCCCCGGCTCGCGTCAGCACGCTGCTGGACTGGGTTCCGGGCGTACGCGCCATCGCCGTGAAATGTGATTTGTGCAGCTTTGATGAGCAGGGACCGGCCTGTGTGCGGATGTGCCCGACCAAAGCTCTGCATCTGGTGAATAACAGGGATATCGCTCGCGCCAGCAAACGTAAACGTGAGCTGACGTTCAATACCGATTTCGGCGATCTCACCTTGTTTCAGCAGGCTCAACGTGGGGATGCAAAATGAGCGCAATTTCACTAATTAACAGCGGGGTGGCCTGGTTTTCTGCCGCCGCCGTTCTGGCATTTCTCTTCTCCTTCCATAAAGCGCTGAGCGGCTGGATTGCCGGGATTGGCGGCGCGGTTGGCAGTTTGTGTACGGCCGCCGCCGGTTTCACCGTGCTGACTCACGCCATTGCGGTCAGCGGCGTGATGCCGCTGATTGGGCACGGTATGCAAATTACGCCGCTGAATTCCATCTGGCTGATTACGCTGGGTCTGTGCGGGCTGTTTGTCAGCCTGTACAACATTGACTGGCACCGGCATTCGCAAGTGAAGGCTAACGGGCTGCTGTTGAACCTGCTGCTGGCGGCTGCGGTTTGCGCCGTGGTTGCCAGCAATCTCGGCGCGCTGGTGGTGATGGCGGAAATCATGGCGCTGTGCGCGGTATTTCTGACCGGGTGCAGCAAAGAGGGCAAGCTGTGGTTTGCGCTGGGGCGTATCGGTACGCTGCTGCTGGCGATCGTCTGCTGTCTGGTGTGGCAGCGCTATGGCACCCTGGATCTGCGCCTGCTCGATCTGCGCACGCAGGAGCTACCGCTCGGCGCCGATATCTGGCTGACCGGCGTGGCGGGCTTTGGTCTGCTGGCCGGGATCATCCCGCTGCACGGCTGGGTGCCGCAGGCACACGCCAACGCCAGCGCCCCGGCCGCGGCGCTGTTCTCTG
The DNA here is from genome assembly GCF_002918555.1 of Citrobacter amalonaticus. Lineage (GTDB taxonomy): Bacteria > Pseudomonadota > Gammaproteobacteria > Enterobacterales > Enterobacteriaceae > Citrobacter_C > Citrobacter_C amalonaticus_A. The sequence goes on along the minus strand of NZ_PQMB01000003.1, from coordinate 174,207 downwards.
GCGTGGTGATGAAGGTCGGTCTGCTGGGCATTCTCTCTTTGTCGCTGATTGGCGGTAACGCGCCGCTGTGGTGGGGCGTGTTGCTCCTGGTGCTCGGCATGATCACCGCGTTTGTCGGCGGTCTGTATGCGCTGATGGAACATAACATTCAGCGTCTGCTGGCGTACCACACTCTGGAAAATATCGGCATCATTCTGCTCGGCCTGGGCGCGGGGGTGGCCGGGATCGCCCTGAATCAACCGGCGCTGGTGGCACTTGGTCTGACCGGTGGTCTTTATCATCTGATGAATCATAGCCTGTTCAAAAGCGTGCTGTTTTTGGGCGCGGGCAGCATCTGGTTTCGCACCGGGCACCGCGACATCGAAAAGCTGGGCGGCATAGGTAAACGTATGCCGGTTATCTCGCTGGCGATGCTGGTGGGACTGATGGCGATGGCCGCGCTGCCGCCGCTGAACGGGTTTGCCGGTGAGTGGGTTATCTATCAATCCTTCTTCAAACTGGGTAACAGCGGGGCATTTGTGGGGCGTCTGCTGGGGCCGTTGCTGGCTGTCGGCCTGGCGATTACCGGGGCGCTGGCGGTGATGTGTATGGCGAAGGTCTATGGCGTCACTTTCCTGGGCGCGCCGCGTACGAAAGAAGCGGAAAACGCCTGCTGTGCGCCAGTCCTGATGGGCGTTAGCGTAGTTGCGTTGGCTATCTGCTGCGTAACGGGCGGCGTTGCCGCGCCGTGGCTGCTGCCAATGCTCTCGGCTGCAGTGCCGCTGCCGCTGGAGACGGCGAATACCACCGTTTCTCAGCCAATGATCACGCTGCTGCTGATTGCCTGTCCGCTGCTGCCGTTCATCATCATGGTCATTTTCAAAGGTAACCGTCTGCCGTCACGTTCACGCGGTGCGGCATGGGTCTGCGGCTACGACCATGAGCAGTCAATGGTGATTACCGCTCACGGTTTTGCTATGCCGGTGAAAGAGGCGTTTGCCCCGGTGCTTAAACTGCGTAAATGGCTAAACCCGGTATCGCGGGTTCCGGGCTGGCAGAACGCAGCCGCACCGGTTCTGTTCCGTCGTCTGGCACTGATAGAGCTGGCGGTACTGGTGGTGATTGTGGTTTCACGAGGAGCCTGAGAATGAGTGTGTTATATCCGTTAATTCAGGCGCTGGTGTTATTCGCCGCTGCGCCATTGCTGTCCGGCATTACCCGCGTGGCGCGTGCCCGGCTGCATAATCGTCGCGGTCCGGGGGTGTTGCAGGAGTACCGGGATATTATCAAACTGCTGGGTCGTCAGAGCGTTGCGCCTGCCGATTCCGGCTGGGTCTTTCGTCTGACGCCGTTTGTGATGGTGGGCGTCATGCTGACTATCGCTACCGCGCTGCCGGTGGTGACGATCGGTTCCCCGCTGCCGCAGCTGGGCGATCTGATCACCCTGATCTACCTTTTTGCGATTGCGCGCTTCTTCTTTTCCATCGCCGGTCTGGATACCGGTAGCCCGTTCACCGCTATCGGGGCGAGCCGTGAAGCCATGCTTGGCGTGCTGGTGGAGCCGATTCTGCTGCTGGGCCTGTGGGTCGCCGCGCAGGTCGCTGGCTCTACCCATATCAGCAATATCACCGACACCATTTACCACTGGCCTGTCGCCCGTAGCATTCCGTTGATTCTTGCGCTGTGCGCCTGTGCTTTCGCCACCTTTATCGAAATGGGCAAGCTACCGTTTGACCTGGCGGAAGCGGAGCAGGAGCTTCAGGAGGGACCGTTAACCGAATACAGCGGCAGCGGCTTTGCGGTGTTGAAGTGGGGGATCAGCCTGAAACAGCTGGTGGTATTACAGATGTTTGTTGGCGTATTCCTGCCCTGGGGGCAGATGGAAACCTTCAGCGTCGGTGGGCTGCTGCTGGCGCTGGTGATTGCCATTGTAAAACTGATCCTCGGCGTGCTGGCGATCGCCCTGTTTGAAAACAGCATGGCGCGCCTGCGTTTTTGCGCCACTTCACGCGTGACCTGGGCCGGTTTTGGGTTTGCGTTTTTAGCATTCGTCTCCTTGCTGGCGGCGTGATTTAAGAGAATTTAACAATGAAAGAAGAAAAACCAGGTCAACAATATCTCGCAGCGCTGCACCAGGCGTTTCCGGGCGTGGTGCTGGACGAAGCCTGGCAGACCAAAGATCAGCTAACCATCACCGTGAAGGTGAACTCTCTGCCGGAAGTGGTGGAGTTTCTCTACTACAAACAGGGGGGATGGCTCTCCGTGCTGTTTGGTAACGACGAACGCCAGCTGTGCGGGCATTACGCCGTTTACTATGTGCTGTCGATGGAGCAGGGGACGAAGTGCTGGGTAACGGTGCGTGTTGAAGTGGATCCGAACAAACCGGAATACCCGTCGGTGACGCCGCGTGTGCCGGCCGCCGTCTGGGGCGAACGTGAAGTGCGCGACATGTACGGTTTGATCCCGGTAGGTTTGCCGGATGAACGGCGTCTGGTGCTGCCGGATGACTGGCCGGACGAACTCTATCCGCTGCGTAAAGACAGCATGGATTATCGCCAGCGTCCGGCGCCGACCACCGATACCGAAACCTATGAATTCATCAACGAGCTGGGTGACAAGAAAAACAACGTGGTGCCGATTGGTCCGTTACACGTCACCTCTGATGAACCGGGGCATTTCCGCCTGTTTGTAGACGGTGAGAACATCATTGACGCGGATTATCGTCTCTTCTATGTCCATCGCGGTATGGAAAAACTGGCGGAAACCCGCATGGGCTACAACGAAGTCACCTTCCTGTCGGACCGCGTGTGCGGCATCTGCGGCTTTGCCCACAGTACCGCATATACCACCTCCGTCGAGAATGCGATGGGGATCGTGGTGCCGGAACGCGCACAAACGATCCGCGCCATTCTGCTGGAGGTGGAGCGCCTGCATTCACACCTGCTGAACCTCGGGCTGGCCTGCCACTTCACCGGTTTTGACTCCGGCTTTATGCAGTTCTTCCGGGTGCGTGAAACATCCATGAAGATGGCGGAGATCCTCACCGGGGCGCGCAAAACCTATGGCCTGAACCTGATCGGCGGGATTCGTCGCGATCTGCTGAAAGAGGACATGATCCAGACCCGGCAACTGGCGCAGCAGATGCGTCGCGACGTGCAGGAGCTGGTGGATATGCTGCTCAGCACGCCAAATATGGAGCAGCGCACCGTGGGGATTGGCCGTCTGGATCCGGAAATTGCCCGTGACTTCAGCAACGTTGGTCCGATGGTGCGCGCCAGCGGCCACGCCCGCGATACCCGTGCCGATCACCCGTTTGTCGGCTATGGCCTGCTGCCGATGGAAGTTCACAGCGAGCAGGGCTGCGATGTGATCTCCCGTCTGAAGGTGCGCATCAACGAAGTGTACACCTCGCTGAATATGATCGACTTCGGTCTGGACAATCTGCCTGGCGGCCCGCTGATGGTGGAAGGCTTTACCTATATTCCGCATCGCTTTGCGCTGGGCTTCTCGGAAGCGCCGCGTGGCGATGATATCCACTGGAGCATGACCGGTGACAACCAGAAGCTGTACCGCTGGCGCTGCCGTGCGGCGACCTACGCCAACTGGCCGACCCTGCGCTACATGCTGCGTGGCAATACGGTATCTGACGCGCCGCTGATTATTGGCAGTCTCGACCCTTGCTACTCCTGTACCGACCGCATGACCGTGGTGGACGTGCGTAAGAAAAAGAGCAAAGTCGTGCCGTACAAAGAACTTGAGCGCTACAGCATTGAGCGTAAAAACTCACCGCTGAAATAAGGAATCGCCATGTTTACCTTTATCAAAAAAGTCATCAAAACCGGCGCGCCGACTTCGTCTTACCCGCTGGAGCCGATTGCGGTTGATAAAAATTTCCGCGGTAAGCCGGAACATAATCCGCAGCAGTGCATTGGCTGCGCGGCCTGCGTGAATGCCTGCCCGTCGAATGCCCTGACGGTTGAAACACTGCTTGCCACCGGCGAGCTGGCCTGGCAGTTCAATCTGGGGCGCTGCATCTTCTGTGCTCGCTGCGAGGAGGTGTGCCCGACGGCGGCGATTAAGCTCTCTCAGGAGTATGAACTGGCGGTGTGGAAAAAAGAGGATTTCCTTCAGCAGTCACGCTTTGCGCTGTGCAACTGCCGGGTGTGCAATCGTCCTTTCGCGGTGCAGAAAGAGGTTGATTATGCCATTGCGCTGCTGAAGCACAACGGTGACAGCCGCGCGGAACATCACCGCGAAAGCTTTGAGACCTGCCCGGACTGCAAGCGTCAGAAATGCCTGGTGCCGTCCGACCGTATTGAACTGACTCGCCATATGAAAGAGGCCAGCTGATGAGCAATTTATTAGGCCCACGTGACGCTAACGGTATTCCGGTACCGATGACGGTGGATGAGTCCATCGCCAGCATGAAGGCGTCTTTACTGAAAAATATTAAGCGTTCGGCTTACGTCTACCGTGTGGACTGCGGCGGCTGCAACGGTTGTGAAATTGAAATTTTTGCTACTCTGTCCCCGTTGTTTGACGCTGAACGCTTCGGTATCAAAGTCGTACCGTCTCCGCGTCATGCGGATATTCTGCTGTTTACCGGGGCGGTGACCCGTGCGATGCGCTCTCCGGCGCTGCGCGCCTGGCAGTCCGCGCCGGATCCGAAGATTTGTATCTCTTATGGCGCCTGCGGCAACAGCGGTGGTATCTTTCACGATCTGTACTGCGTCTGGGGCGGGACTGACAAAATCGTACCGGTGGATGTCTACATTCCGGGATGCCCGCCAACGCCTGCGGCTACGCTGTATGGTTTTGCGATGGCGCTTGGCCTGCTGGAGCAGAAAATTCACGCTCGTGCACCCGGTGAACGGGACGACCAGCCGGCAGATATTTTGCATCCCGATATGGTACAGCCGCTGCGTGTGAAGGTGGACCGCGAAGCGCGGCGGCTGGCGGGTTATCGCTATGGTCGTCAGATCGCCGATAGTTACCTTAACCAACTGGGGCAGGGTGAACATCAGGTGGCGCGCTGGCTGGAGGCGGAAAACGATCCGCGTCTGACCGAAATCGTCACTCACCTTAACCATGTTGTTGAAGAGGCGCGTATCCGATGAGTGAAACGGTGGTGTTCAGTCAACTGAGCCGTAAGTTTATTGATGAGAACGATGCGACGCCCACCGAGGCCCAGCAGGTTGTCTATTACAGCCTGGCGATTGGTCATCACCTTGGGATCATCGACTGCCTCGAAGCGGCGCTGACCTGCCCGTGGGAAGAGTATCTGGCATGGATTTCGACGCTGGAAGAGGGAAGCGAGGCCAGGCGTAAAATGGAAGGCGTGCCGAAGTATGGTGAGATCGTCATTGATTTTAACCACGTGCAAATGCTGGCGCCCGCGTTTGACAACGCACGGGCGGTACAGACGCCGCAGCAGCAGGCATGGAGCAAGCTGATGCTCAGTATGCTGCATAATATTCATCAGGAAAGCGCCATTTATTTGATGGTCAGGAGACACCGTGACTGACGTTTTATTGTGTGTTGGCAACAGTATGATGGGCGACGACGGCGCGGGGCCGCTGCTGGCCCAAATGTGCGCGGAGCAGGCCAAAGGGAACTGGATTGTTATCGACGGCGGCAGCGCGCCGGAAAACGATATTGTGGCGATCCGCGAGCGGCACCCGGATCGACTGTTAATTGTCGATGCCACCGATATGGGACTTAATCCCGGTGAGATCCGCATTATCGATCCGGATGATATCGCCGAAATGTTTATGATGACCACCCACAACATGCCGCTCAATTTCCTGATTGACCAGCTGAAAGACGACGTCGGCGAGGTGATTTTCCTCGGGATTCAGCCGGATATCGTGGGCTTCTGTTATCCAATGACTCAGGCAATCAAGGAAGCGGTAGAAACCGTGTATCAGCGCCTGGAAGCGTGGCAGGGCCACGGTGGGTTCGCTGAATTAGAGGCGCCGGAAGCCTGAGCATCTGGCCCATCAGGCGCTAAGGGCACTTAATACCGGATGGTGTGCCGCATTACCACCATCCGGATAACGTCGACGCCATCGAAACAGACTATTCACCCGCTTGTTCAATAATTAATTTCCCCTGCGTAACCGACACTTTTACCGACGTGCCCGTTGGGAAACCTGCCTGTTCCAGCCAGTCTCCGTTCAGCGTGAGTGAAGCATGACGGCTTATACGGCGTGTAAAACCGGTCTTGCGATCTTCATGCCGTACTCTGACATAGCTGACTTTAAAATGACGTAAGGGTTTGTTGATAACCGCTTCGGCATTGCCATTCTCACCAGACATAAACACTCCCTTGTTACGAATAAAGCGATGGAAAACTACTGAATAAAATGCCAGTAAAAATGGGGGAGGGCAAACCCGAAACTGGAAGGCAGATCCAGAAAACAGAATGCAAATAATGCAAAAGAAAGAGAAGTCGATAACGACAGGGGGAATATTCTCTTCTCTGACTGAAACGGTAATTATATTATATTTCGGCGTTGTTCAGGGACGTTATATACTCCTCATTCTTCATGTTGCAGATAAGCTGGCTTTGTTACCCGACCTGTCCTTCGTCCTCGCCTTCCTGCAATTCGAATTATTTAGAGTATGAATATACGGAAAATTAATATAAAGGAGCTATTTATGCGTTCAGGTATTCGTTTGGTGAATTTAATTATTATTTCCTCTCTTCTTAGCGGGTGTGAGACGGCGGCTGATGCGTTCTTCTCTGCGGGAGACAGATTATTTCAACCGGGGGAGTCGTCAGCTGCGTCAATGCCAACCTTGTCCGTCGCTGATTTTGTCGCGCCCTATACCTTGAATCCCGTTAAGGCGAATAAGAATTATCTTGGTGAATGGGTGAAATTGCGGGGCGTTGTTGCTGATATTCGTAAAGTTAATGGTATTTCCAATGCTTATTCTTATCTTGTCAGCCTGAAAGACGAAAATAATAAAACGAACAAAGTGATTCAGTTCCAGTTTGGCTCCCATAATAGTACGAATGTTGAGTCATTACAGATTGGCCGGAGCGCGACAATTATTGGTCAGGTCCACGCGTTGGGCGAAGCGCCTTTGCCGGTGCTGCAAAATCCTAAAGTTGTGCAATAAAAATGATGACAGCCAGCGGGAATATATATTCTGAATAATACGTGTTGCCGGATGGCGGCGTCATCCGTCATCCGGCAACATTGTTATTCCAGATCGGTCCCGTTGCTCGCAATCACTTTCTTATACCACCAGAACGATTTTTTGCGTTTACGTGCCAGCGTGCCGTTACCCGCGTCGTCGCGATCAACGTATACAAAGCCGTAGCGTTTGCTCATTTCGCCGGTGGAAGCCGAAACCAGATCGATACAACCCCAGGTGGTGTAACCCATCAGCGGCACGCCATCTTCAATTGCGTCGGCCATGGCACGGATATGTTCCCGCAGATAGCTGATACGATAATCGTCATTGATCTCGCCGTTGCAATCTATCTCATCTTTTGCGCCAAGACCGTTTTCGACCAGAAACAGCGGTTTTTGATAGCGGTCATACATCATATTCATCGTGATGCGCAGACCGAGCGGGTCAATGCCCCAGCCCCATTCACTGACCTCAATGTGCGGATTGCGCAGCGATTTCACCACGTTGGCGGCACTGGTGTTATTGGCGTTCATATCCGCAGAGGCGCAGCGGGATGCGTAGTAGCTGAAAGAGACGAAATCAACGGTATTTTTCAGGATCGCGTCGTCTTCCGGGGCTTGCTCAATCACCACGCCCTTCTCACGAAACACGCGGGTAGAGTAGGCCGGATACGCGCCACGCGCCTGCACGTCGATAAAAAACAGGTTTTCGCGATCTTTCTCCAGCGCCGTCCAGACATCTTGCGGCTTACAGGAGTAAGGATAAAAATTACCGCCCGCCAGCATGCAGCCAACCTGGTTTTGCGGATCCACTTCATGGGCGATTTTTGTCGCCAGGGCGCTGGCGATCAGCTCATGATGCGCCGCCTGATATTTCACCTGATCCTGGTTTTCACCCTCTTCAAATACCAGACCCGCACCGGAGAAGGGGCTGTGCAGCATGATGTTGATTTCGTTGAAGGTGAGCCAGTATTTCACCAGACCATTAAAGGCTTCAAAGCAGGTGCGCGCATAGCGGGTGAAAAACTCCACCATTTTGCGGTTACGCCAGGAGCCATACTCCGTGACCAGATGCATCGGCACATCAAAGTGGCACAGCGTCACCAGTGGCTCGATACCGTGTTTTTTACACTCAGCAAACACGGCGCGATAAAACGCAATGCCGTCCTCGTCAGGTGTGAGTTCATCGCCGTTTGGGTAGAGACGGCTCCAGGCGATTGAGGTGCGAAAAACGGTAAATCCCATTTCTGCCATCAGGGCAATATCGTCTTTATAACGATGATAAAAATCGATCGCCTCATGGCTTGGGTAAAATTCGTCATTCCGCAGTTGAAAGCGTTTTTCCAGCCCCAGCTTTACCGGCATCCGGTGTTCACCGTGTGGGATCATATCGACAGTGGTCAATCCTTTGCCACCTTCCTGATACGCTCCTTCAGACTGGTTGGCGGCCAGTGCGCCGCCCCATAAAAATCCTTGCGGAAATACAGACATAGTCAACCTCTATTAATGCCAGTCAGACGCTGGCCCCATTTACCGTACCGGTTTGTGCTGCCTGATTTTTTCTGGCCTGTGCGGCGGCGTCTTCGACCGGAATATCTTCAAAGCCGAGGAGCAGCGTCAGAATAAATGACAGCACGACGGCCAGCGCCATGACGCCAAACACCCAGACGATGGTCATTGGATTTGCCGGATCGAAGAACTGTACGCTGGTAAACAAGCCGGGAGCCGCCATCGAGTGGCTGGCAAGACCCGCCATACCGGCGACCGCGCCGCAGATAAAGCCGCTGATAAGGCTGGCAATCAGCGGGCGTTTCAGGCGTATTGCCACCCCGTAGAGCGCAGGTTCTGAAATCCCCGCCATGATAGCCGAGGCCGCCGCGGCCAGTGCTGTCTGACGCAGTTCCGGATTTTTCGTTTTCCATGCCACCGCCAGCGATGAACCACCGAGCGACAGATTGGCACCGATTTCTGATGGCATCACCATGCCTTCTTTGCCGGTTTCGGCAATGGTCTGGATGATGGTTGGCGTAAAGACGCGGTGCATCCCGGTCATCACCAGCAGCGGCCACAGCGCACCCATGATGGCGACAGAAAGCCAGCCCAGATAGCCGTGGATGGTGTAAACCAGCGCAGAAATCGCGCTACCGATCCAGATCCCAATCGGCCCAATCAGCACAATGGCCAGCGGGGCGGCGATCAGGACGATCAGCATTGGCTTCAGGAAGTTCTTGGTGACCGCCGGGGTGATGCTGTCCACCCAGCGTTCGATATAAGAGAGGCACCAGGTCATGACCAGCGCCGGGATCACGGTATAAGTGTACTTCACCGCGGTGACCGGGATCAGCACGAACTCCACGTGCTCACCCTGCGCCGCTCTGGCCATCAGGTCGATAAAACCTGGATGAACCAGCACGCCCGCGATAGCAATGGCCAGCGACATATTGGTTTTGAATTTAATCGCGGCTGACGCGGCAACCATCAGCGGCAGGAAGAAAAATGCGCCATCGCCAATCACCGTCAGGATAGTTAACGTCGAAGAACCTTTCTCAAGCAGACCGGTCATCTCGAAGATCATCGCCAGCAGCTTCAGCATCGATCCACCGATAATCGCGGGGATCAGTGGTGACATTGTGCCGATCAGCGCATCAAGGATCCCTGCGCCAATTCGTTTTATCGTCAGCTTTGGCTTGCCAACAGGCTCTGCGGGCTGCATTTCGCCCGGTAGCAGGCTGACGACCTCGCGATATGCCTGCGAGACGGTATTGCCGACGATCACCTGGCACTGGTTGTCATTACGAACCACGCCAAGCACGCCGCTAATGGTTTTCAGCGTGGCGCTGTCCACCAGAGAATCGTCTTTGATAACGAAACGCAGACGCGTCATGCAGTGAGTGACTGCGATGATATTGTCGACGCCGCCCAGAGCCGTCACTACGGAGCGCGCCAGCGCTGCATAATTCTTGGACATAGGATTTTTATCCTGTTTTATTTGTAAGGTACGTTTTATTTTTCCATCCGGTTAGTGTGCATTCCGGGGATGATGAAAGCATATGAGAAACCGGTTCCACAAAATCATGAATAGTTTGTTATTTAATGGCAAGATAAAAATTAATATTTTTTAATAAATGTGATTTCAGTCACTTGTGATTTTCAGGGCTGAATGACCATCAGGGACAATGACGAAACGGTGCAGTACACTGCGCTTCATTAAGCGTAAATGGATGAGTAATATGACGACGATGCTGGAGGTGGCAAAGCGTGCCGGAGTGTCGAAAGCAACGGTTTCCCGGGTGCTTTCTGGTAACGGTTACGTCAGCCAGGAGACCAAAGACCGGGTGTTTCAGGCGATCGAGGAGAGTGGTTATCGCCCCAATTTGCTGGCGCGCAACCTGGCGGCAAAGAGCACCCAGACGCTGGGACTGGTGGTGACCAATACCCTTTATTATGGCGTCTATTTTAGCGAGCTGTTATTTCATACTGCGCGGATGGCGGAAGACAAAGGACGGCAGCTATTGCTGGCGGATGGTAAGCACAGCGCGCAAGAGGAACGTGAGGCAATTCAGTATCTGCTGGATTTACGCTGTGACGCTATTATGATCTACCCGCGCTTTCTCAGCGTTGATGAGATAGACGACATTATCGACACGCATCCCCAGCCGATTATGGTGCTGAACCGTCGACTCCGTAAAAACAGCAGCCATAGCGTCTGGTGCGATCATAAACAGACCAGCTTCAACGCGGTGGCGGAGCTTATCGCCAAAGGGCATCGGGAGATTGCTTTCATTACCGGTTCGATGGATTCTCCGACCGGGGTTGAGCGTCTCTCTGGCTACAAAGATGCGCTGGTACATCACGGTATCCCACTCAATAGTGAGCGGATTGTGAACGGTAAGTGGACGCCAGCCAGCGGCGCAGAAGGGGTCGGGACGTTGCTTTCACGCGGCGTTAACTTCACGGCGCTGGTGGCCAGTAACGACGATATGGCGATTGGGGCAATGAAGCAGCTGCACGAGCGCAAAATTGCCGTGCCTGAGCAGGTTTCTGTTATTGGCTTTGATGATATCGCGATGGCGCCTTACACCATTCCGGCACTTTCCAGCGTTAAAATTCCGGTGACGGAAATGATCCAGGAGACGATTGGTCGACTCATTTTCATGCTCGATAGTGGCGCGTACACCCCGGCGAAAAATTTCACCGGCACGCTTATCTTCCGGGATTCCGTTGTACCGCCATCGCCACGCTAAGGTTGTCATTTGTCATCGTCACTAGTGACGATGACACCTTCTCACGGCATTATTTAAAATCAAAGTGTTTAAATAACAATGCATTAAAAACTGGCATGATTTATGAATACGTCGGTACATCATCCGTCATTGCTGGAGAATTTGATGAACCGTTTCATCATTGCAGACGCCAATAAATGCATTGGTTGCCGTACCTGTGAAGTGGCCTGCGTGGTATCCCATCAGGAAAACCAGGACTGCGCGTCACTGACCCCTGAAACCTTTTTACCGCGTATCCATGTGATTAAAGGTGTTAACGTCTCCACCGCCACGTTGTGCCGCCAGTGCGAAGACGCACCTTGCGCGAACGTCTGCCCGAACGGTGCCATCAGCCGTGATAAAGGCTTTGTCCATGTCATGCAGGAGCGCTGTATTGGCTGTAAAACCTGCGTCGTGGCATGTCCTTACGGTGCGATGGAGGTCGTTGTGCGTCCGGTTGTGCGTAACAGCGGTGCCGGGCTGAACGTGCGTGCGGAAAAAGCGGAAGCAAATAAGTGCGACCTGTGCCACCACCGCGAAGCGGGTCCGGCCTGCATGGAAGCCTGCCCGACTCACGCCCTGATTTGTGTTGATCGCAACACGCTCGAGCAGCTCAGTGCGCAAAAACGTCGCCGTGCGGCGCTGGATCCGACGGCGTCTTTGCTTTTCTGATCTCTGAAAATCCGCGTAAAATGGCTCCGTTCATTATGCCTGATGGCGGCTTTGCCTTATCGGGCCGGTGAGGACAGACAGCGCAGGCCGGATAAGCGAAGCCGCTATCCGGCAATCGAACGTTTCAGGGAAACATGACCGCGGGAATTCATCATGGCAATAAACAACCACTCCGGCGTACAGCTTCGCATCCGCGGTAAGGTGCAGGGCGTTGGTTTTCGTCCTTTTGTCTGGCAGCTGGCGCAGCAGCTTGGGCTGCATGGCGATGTGTGTAATGACGGTGACGGTGTGGTGGTGAGGTTGCTGGAAGAACCGGCGGAATTTATTGCCGAACTGCATCTGCGCTGCCCGCCGCTGGCGCGTATCGACAGCGTTGAAGGCGAATCGTTTGTGTGGGCGCAACCGCCTGCTGATTTCGTCATTCGTCAGAGCGCTGGCGGCACGATGAATACGCAAATCGTTCCCGATGCGGCGACCTGTCCCGCCTGCCTGGTCGAGATGAATACGCCTGGCGAGCGGCGCTATCGTTATCCCTTCATCAATTGTACCCACTGCGGTCCGCGCTTCACTATTATTCGCGCCATGCCTTACGACCGTCCGTTTACGGTGATGGCGTCTTTTCCGCTTTGTCCGCAATGTGATAAAGAGTATCGGGATCCGTATGACCGGCGTTTCCACGCTCAGCCTGTCGCCTGCCCGGCGTGTGGTCCGCACCTGGAATGGCTGAGTGCGGATACAAAGGCAGAAAAAGAGGCGGCGCTACAGGCGGCGGTTGCGTTACTGAAAGAGGGCGGCATTGCCGCGGTCAAAGGTATCGGCGGATTTCATCTGGTCTGCGATGCGCGCAACGGTGACGCCGTGGCTCTCCTGCGCGCGCGTAAGCGTCGTCCGGCGAAACCGCTGGCGGTCATGTTGCCTGACGCAGAAGCGTTGCCGGAAGCGGCACGTCGGTTACTGACCACGCCCGCGGCACCGATCGTGCTGGTTGATAAACGGTATGTTGCCTCCCTGTGCGAGGGCATTGCGCCAGGGCTTACGGAGGTCGGCGTGATGCTGCCCGCAAATCCATTGCAGCATCTGTTGTTACAGGCCATGAACTGCCCGCTGGTGATGACCTCCGGCAATCTTAGCGGCAAACCGCCGGCGATCGGCAACGAACAGGCGCTGGCAGATTTGCGGGATATTGCAGACGGTTATCTGTTACATAACCGCGATATTGTGCAGCGCATGGACGATTCCGTGGTGCGGGCCAGCGGGGAGATGCTGCGTCGTTCGCGGGGCTATGTGCCGGATGCCCTGGCGCTGCCGCCGGGTTTTCAGAATGTGCCTCCAGTGCTGTGTCTGGGGGCCGATCTCAAAAATACCTTCTGTCTGGTACGCGGTGAGCAGGCGGTGATGGGTCAACATCTGGGCGATCTCAGTGATGACGGCATTCAGGCTCAGTGGCGGGACGCGCTGCGGCTGACCCAGAATATTTATGATTTTACGCCACAACGCATTGTCTGTGACGCGCATCCGGGATACGTCTCCAGCCAGTGGGCGGGTGAAATGGATTTGCCGACGGACAGGGTGCTGCATCACCATGCTCACGCGGCGGCGTGCCTGGCTGAACATGGCTGGCCCTTGAACGGAGGGGATGTTCTTGCCCTGACGCTGGACGGCATTGGCATGGGCGAGGACGGTGCGCTGTGGGGCGGGGAGTGCCTGCGGGTCAACTATCGTGAATGCGAGCATCTCGGTGGCTTACCCGCCGTGGCGCTTCCGGGGGGCGATCTCGCCGCAAAACAGCCGTGGCGTAACTGGCTGGCGCAGTGTATGCGCTTTGTCCCCGACTGGCAGCAGTATCCGGAAACGGCGGTGCTGCAAAGGCAAAACTGGCGCGTCCTGGCGCGTGCTATTGAGCGCGGAATCAACGCGCCGTTAGCCTCGTCATGTGGGCGTTTGTTTGATGCCGTCGCGGCGGCGCTGGATTGCGCGCCAGTTTCGCTCAGTTACGAAGGGGAGGCCGCCTGTGCGCTGGAGGCGCTGGCCTCGCGATGCGCGGGCGTTGAGCATCCGGTCACATTGCCGCTTAACGCCAGCCAGCTCGATTTAGCCGTTTTCTGGCAGCAGTGGCTGAACTGGCAGGCCACACCAGCCCAAAGGGCGTGGGCCTTCCACGACGCGCTTGCGCAAGGGTTTGCGGCTCTGATGCGTGAACAGGCTGCCATGTTAAATATTACGACGCTGGTGTTCAGCGGTGGAGTGATGCACAACCGGTTACTGTCGGCACGTCTGGCCTTTTATCTTGCTGATTTTAAACTTCTGTTTCCACATCAGCTACCGGCGGGGGATGGCGGCCTGTCTCTGGGGCAGGGCGTGATTGCCGCGGCGCGCTGGCTGGGTGATGCCTGAGCGCACGGCTTATCCGGCCTGCCGAGAGTTTCTGAGCTGGCCGGAGCGGTCGTGGCCGTTATCCGGCACGCTGTCATCTACACGGGGAGCGTTTTCAGCAGGGCGAAAGCCTCCTTCATGCGATTTTCACTCACCACGAAGGCGCACAGTTGGCCTTCGGCGTTTATGCCTTTGGCAACCATCCCGTCGGATTCTGTGACGATGTGCCAGCTCAGATCCCGACGCTGGGTTTCCCCTGCCAGATGTAACGGCAGTTCCGGCGTTTTAATTTTTACGAGCATGGCGGGGAGTTTCAGCGGCACGTTGCCGCCGAGCAGATTTTTCGCCAGGTACATTGCGCTGAGCTGAATCGGTTGCAGGAAGGGCAGTACCTGGCCGTTGATTTCCGCACAGTCGCCGAGGGCGCAGATATCCGGGTTGCGGGTTTGCAGATAGCTGTCGACACAGACGCCGCGATTGATGGTCAACCCGGCGCGGCGCGCCAGCGCGGTTTCCGGACGCAGCCCGGTGGCGGCAATCACGGCATCCACCTCAATGGTGCGCTGCCGATCCAGCGTGGCGCGGATGCCGGATTCGGTTTTCTCCAGCCCCTGAAGCTGTGATTTCAGTAACAGATGCACGCCGCTGTCGGTCAGTCGATGCTGTAAGCGGCTGCTCACTTCCGGCGGCATGAGTGACGCCAGAATACTGGCGGCGTTGTCGATCAGCGTAACCGCTTTACCGGTCCGGCAAAAATCCATCGCCAGTTCGCTTCCAGCCAGGCCGCCGCCAATAATCAGCACCCGCTGTGCGTCTCGCACCTGCGTTTCACAGGCCCGATACTCCTGCTGACTGTTCAGAGTAAGCATTAACTCACGTCCGGGAACCGGTGGCACAAAGGCCGATGCGCCCGTTGCGAGCACCAGTTTGTCATACTGCCACTGCTTGTCCCGGCTTTTCACCACGTGGGCATCGGCATCAATATCGGTAATGCGGGTGTGCGGGAACAGGCGCAGATTGAACTGTTCGGCAAAGTCACCTGCTGGCTGACGGGTGAGATCGTCAGCGCGTTGCGCCTGGCTGATAACGTGGCTGAGATCGGGTTTGTTGTATTCATCCATACTGTCAGCGGCTATCAGGGTTAACGGCACATTCGCATCTTGTTTACGGATATTTTTGACCAACTGGCGGGCGGCAAAGCCCGATCCGATAATGATGATTCCCCGGCTCATTTTGCCTCCGTTGCCAGCACGTCGAACACGTCTTTACCTAATGAACATTCAGGACACAGGAAATTATCCGGCACGTCGCTCCACGGCGTGCCGGGGACAACATCCTGCAATGGTTCACCTTTGGCGGGATCGTAAATCCACTGGCAAACGCTGCACTGCATACGGGGGCCGGGGTCGGCTGCGGTCGCCGCAGGGCAGGCGCATTCTTCCTCTTTCGCCGCTGCTTTTACGCGGGGTTCAGGCAGCGGAGCGAGCGCCCACTCACGCGCAATTTCGCGACCGTGCTGACGGCAAACTTCCAGCGCGTCAAGATCCGGACGCCATTTGGCCTTCAGGCTTAGCGACATCCCGAAACCGGCATCCTGCAAACGGGTGGAGAGACGGTCTACCGCGCCGCCGCTCCAGCCGTGGGAACCGAAGGCGCTGGCGCGTTTGTTACGAAAGCGCAGGCCGGTCATCTCTTCAACCAGACCGGCGATTTTTGGCATCATCACGTTGTTCATGGTCGAGGTGCCCACCAGCACGCCCTTAGAACGGAAGACGTTGGTCAGAATTTCGTTCTTATCGCTGCGGGCGACGTTAAAGATTTTCACCGCCACGTTCGGGTCAACTTCATTGATGCCCTGCGCAATGGCGTCCGCCATCATGCGGGTATTGTTGGACATGGTGTCGTAGAACAGGGTGATGCGATCCTCCTGGTAATCCGCCGCCCATTTCAGATACAGCTCAACGATTTGCGTTGGGTTATCACGCCATACCACACCGTGCGAGGTGGCAATCATATCCACCGGCAGGTTGAAGCCAAGGATTTCGGTGATTTTTGGCGTGACCAGACGGCTGAAGGGGGTCAGGATGTTGGCGTAGTAACGCTGGCACTGCTCGAACAGCTCAGTCTGATCCACCTCGTCATTGAACAGGTGTTCGTCGCAGTAGTGCTGGCCGAAAGCATCGTTACTGAACAGCACCGCGTCGCCGGTCATGTAGGTCATCATGCTGTCAGGCCAGTGCAGCATGGGGGTTTCAACGAAGATCAGCTGTTTGCCGTTACCGATATCCAGCGAGTCACCGGTTTTCACGGTGTGGAAGTTCCACTCCGGATGGTGGTGGTGGCCGTTGACAGAGTCGATGGCGTTGGTGGTGCAATAAATGGGCGTGTTCGGAATACAAGACATCAGCTCGCTCAGGGCACCGGCGTGGTCTTCTTCCGCGTGGTTGATAATGATGTAGTCGATAGCGTCCAGATCGATTTCGCTACGCAGGTTTTGCACGAACTCACGGCTGAATTTATGATCGACGGTATCGATCAGCACGTTTTTACCTTCGCGGATGAGATAGCTGTTGTAGCTGCTGCCGCGCAGCGTTTTGTATTCGGTGCCGTGGAAATCACGCACTTCCCAGTCACGTTGACCAACCCAATGAATGTTATTTTTAACCAGAATAGACATAGCAACCTCAATTTGTTCAGCGTTTTCCAAAAAGTTGTATTGTGGATTGCAGGTTGCGTGCCAGTTTTTTATTTTGTTATTTTTCAATGAATTAAAATCATATGCTTATTAAGTGGTAGTCAAAATGACTATCCCTGATGCTGTCAATATGACAATGTGAATAGTCAAAATGACAATGAGGCTGCCATGAGTTTTTCTGTTGATGTGCTGGCCGGTATCGCTATTGAACTACAGCGCGGTGTCGGTCATCAGGATCGTTTTCAACGTCTGATTACCACCCTGCGTCAGGTACTGGAGTGTGATGCCTCCGCGCTGCTGCGCTATGAAGCAAGACAGTTTATTCCGCTGGCGATTGATGGCCTGGCGCGCGATGTGCTGGGCAGACGTTTCACGCTGGAAGGGCATCCGCGTCTGGAGGCTATCGCCCGCGCCGGTGATGTGGTGCGCTTTCCTGCGGACAGCTCCCTGCCTGATCCCTATGACGGACTGATTCCGGGGCAGGAGAGTCTGAAGGTGCACGCCTGTATCGGCCTGCCGCTCTTTGCCGGACAAAACCTGATTGGCGCGCTGACGCTGGATGGTATGTCGCCGGATCAGTTTGATATTTTCAGCGATGAGGAGCTTCGGTTGATTGCGGCACTCGCCGCAGGAGCACTCAGCAATGCGCTGCTGATTGAACAACTGGAAAACCAGAACATGCTGCCGGGTTCATTCCCCCCGTTTGAGCAGGTGAAAGAGACGCAGATGATTGGTCTTTCACCCAATATGATGCAGTTGAAAAAAGAGATTGAGATTGTGGCGGGTTCCGATCTCAACGTCTTAATCAGCGGTGAAACCGGCACCGGGAAAGAGCTGGTGGCGAAGGCGATTCATGAAGGTTCACCACGAGCGGCGAACCCGCTGGTGTATCTCAACTGTGCCGCACTACCAGAAAGCGTTGCGGAGAGCGAGCTGTTTGGTCATGTGAAAGGGGCGTTTACCGGCGCAATCAGCAACCGTAGCGGCAAATTTGAAATGGCCGATAACGGCACGCTGTTCCTCGATGAGATTGGTGAATTGTCATTAGCGCTACAGGCTAAGCTGCTGCGCGTGTTGCAGTACGGCGATATTCAGCGTGTAGGTGACGATCGTAGCCTGCGCGTTGACGTTCGCGTGCTGGCGGCAACCAACCGGGAGCTGCGTGAAGAGGTGCTGGCCGGACGCTTTCGTGCTGATCTGTTCCATCGTCTGAGCGTCTTCCCGCTTTCTGTTCCCCCCCTGCGGGAACGGGGTGAGGACGTCGTGCTGCTGGCGGGCTACTTTTGCGAACAGTGTCGGCTACGGCTGGGGCTATCCCGCGTGGTACTGAGTCCCGGCGCCCGCACCCATTTGCTGAGCTATGGCTGGCCTGGCAATGTGCGCGAACTGGAACATGCGATTCATCGTGCGGTAGTACTCGCCAGGGCAACCCGGGCGGGAGAGGAGGTGGTGCTGGAAGCGCAGCATTTTGCCTTACAGGAGGAAACGGTAGCGCCGCCGCCGGAAGTCGCGGAGGCGTTACCGTTCAACCATAGTTTGCGGGAGGCGACGGACGCTTTCCAGCGGGAGATCATTCGCCGTGCGCTGGCACAAAATAACCACAACTGGGCGGCAAGCGCGCGGGCGCTGGAAACCGACGTCGCCAACCTGCACCGGCTGGCGAAGCGTCTGGGTCTGAAGGATTAGATAATCCCCGCCTGATAGAAATCCTGCAGGTTAATGGCGCCAGTGAGTTTGCCGTTTTCATCCACCACCGGTGCGGCAGTGATTTTGCGCTTCATCAGGATCTCTTTGGCGTCGATTGCGCGGCTTTCCGACTGTAAGGTGATGCCGTTGTGGGTCATGGCTTCGCTAACCGGCGTGGTGAGCGCGCCGCCGGCAACCAGCCAGCGACGCAGGTCGCCGTCGGTGAAGACGCCTTTTACCTGCATCTGGTCGTCACAGACGGCAACCAGCCCCAGCCCGGTGCGGCTGAGTTCCAGCATCGCGTCCATCACGCTGGTGGATAGCTGAACCTGTGGCACCGCGTCGTCACGACGCATCAGGTGATGAACCTTATTGAGCAGACGCGCGCCCAGCGCCCCCGCAGGGTGTGAGCGGGCAAAATCTTCTTCATTAAAACCGCGAGCCTGCATTACCGCCATCGCCAGCGCATCGCCCATCATTAGCGTGTTGACGGTGCTGGAGGTCGGCGCCAGGTGCATCGGGCAGGCTTCACGCTCAACGGAAATATCCAGAATGGCCTTTGCTGCCAGACCCAGCGGGGAGGCTGGCTTGCCGGTCATCGCCAGCAGGGCGACGGCTTTATCCTCCAGGCGTGGAATAATGAGATCGAGCTCTTTCGCGCCGCCGGAGTAAGAGATAAACAGCATCACGTCGCGGCTTTCGATCATCCCCAGATCGCCGTGCAGCGCTTCCGCTGGATGAACAAAAAAGGCCGGAGTGCCGGTGCTGGCAAGGGTCGCGGCGATTTTTTTGCCAATATGGCCCGACTTGCCAATCCCGGAGACAATCACTTTGCCTTCGCAGTGGATAATGATATTGGCGGCGCGGACAAAATCATCGCCCAGACGTTCCGGCAGACGGCTTGCTTCCTGTAGCTCCAGCATTAACGTCTGACGGCCTGCGTTCAGTAGTGCTTCACTCATTGCTTTCTCCGGTTATGATCACTTCAATTCCTTTCTCTTCCAGCGCTTGTCGAAACGCCGGGTCGATACCCGCGTCGGTAATCAGTTTGTCGACGCTTTCCAGGCTGCACACAACGTTGGGGCTTTTGCGGCCAAATTTCGATGAGTCAGCCATCAGAATTACTTCGCGAGCGGCATTGCACATTGCTTTGCTGACGGTATAGACCTCATTAAAGGTGGTCACCCCGGCGTTAAGGTCAATGCCGTCGGTGCCCATGAAGAGTTTATCAAAACTGAACTGCTCAAAGGCATTTTCCGCCAGCTGTCCGTGAAATGACGCCGATTTTTTACGGAACGTGCCGCCGGGCATCAGGATGGTTTGTTCGTTATCCAGTTCTGACAAGGCGTTAACAATATGCAGACTGTTGGTCATCACGGTGATATTGCTAAAGCGGGCCAGCATCGGCACCATCTGTAAAACGGTGCTTCCGGCATCAAGAATGATGGAGTCTCCGTCATGGATAAATTTGACGGCGGCTTCAGCTATCAGCGCCTTTTTAGGGGTGTTGATCAGCGTTTTGTGATCGATAGGCGGGTCGGATTCATCTTTGTTTAACACCACGCCGCCATAGGTGCGAATAACGGTGCCGGCATTTTCCAGAATGACCAGATCTTTGCGAATGGTGGTGCCTGTGGTGTCAAAGTACTGGGCCAGTTCTTCAACCGAGCATTTTCCCTGTTTTTGCAGATGTTCCAGAATCGCGGCCTGACGCTGACGAGGTTTCATAGGCGTGATTACCTTGGATTAAATTTGCGAAATGATAATTTCGCAAGCTATTAGCATTCACAACGAAATTACCCATGTTTCAGTTTAAGCGCCAATGATAGTGCATTCCGCGCCAGAGGATCATGGGGAAAGATCACATCAGGCTCTAATTCATCAAGATGTTTCCCTAACATCGAGGTTATTTTCATTGGTCTGGCGAATACGGTAAGTCCTTTCATAAATAACGTATCGGTCACGCGCTGCTTTTCATCCAGCGCAACAGCGACAACAACACGCGGTTTAAAGCGCCCGCCGGAACGCCCCACGCCGACCCGCCCCTGCTGGCAGAGCTTGTCGAACGCGCGATTAAAACGAGAAATTTGCCAGCCGCCGAGCGCCAGCTGGGCGCACCACGCAATCACGGCGACGGTAATCAGTGTCGATACCATATTGTACTCCTTATTGACTGATTCCCCGGATGGCGGCTGCGCCCGAACCGGCCTGCGAAGGCCGGTAAGTACAGCGCCACCGGGCAATCTTCACCTTAGAACATCACCTGACCGCCGGTTACGTTGATCGACTGTCCGGTACAGTACGACGCTTTTTGGCTTGCATAGAACAGCAGCATGTTCAGTACGTCCTGATAATCGCAGCCGCGCTTCAGCGGCACTTTATCAATGTAATACTGCTCCACTTCGTGTGGTTCAATGCCGAGTTTGGTGGCGTACTGCGGTAGCAGAGACTGGAACATGGGAGATTTCAGCAGGTTGCCCAGCATCAGCGAATGAACGGTAATGCCATACTCTGCCAGATCCAACGCCAGCGACTGGGTTAAGCCCACGCCGCCAAACTTCGCCGCGCTGTAGCCGGAGTTGTGTTTACTGCCCACTTTCCCGGATTTGGAGTTGATCTGAATAATGCGTCCCTCAATACCATCGCGGATCATAAGGCGCGAGAACTCACGCGCACAGAGGAAGTACCCCACCAGATTCACCTGCAGCGAGCGGTCGAAATCACCAAGCTGAAAATCGCTGATAAACGCCGCTTTGGCGATACCCGCGCTGTAGACCAGCAGATCCACACGCCCAAAGATTTTATCGACTCCGCGAGAAAGGGCGAGAACGCTCTGTTCGCTGGTGGCGTCAGCGCCAAAACCGTACGCCATCTCTTCACCAAATTCGGCGTTAATCTCCTGCGCCACACTGACGGCCTTATCGCTCTGGATATCGACCACGGCTACGCGGTAACCTTCCGCAGCAAGCCCACGGCAGAGGAACGCCCCCAGGGTCTGGCCTCCACCAATGACAACGGCAACCTGATTCATTTTTCTCTCCTTTAGCCTTAAGCGATAAACTTCAAAATACAGCCCGGTGCGATATCGCCCGGTACCGGCCCCGCCACATGGACGGTGCCCGGAAATTCTGCTTCGTTCAGTCCGTCGAAGCGCAGGGTGATATGCCCCAGTTCCCGCAGGTTTTGTTCGGCCACGCTCCCGACCGCGGTAACCGGATAACGGCGTTCGCCCAGTTCAAACTGTGCGCCGGGTTGCAGCGTGCCGTGCAGCTCTCCATGGCAGTGGATAAAGCAAAACTCTTCAATATCCGCAGGTGCGCCTTCACGAAAGGTAATCAGCATCCGATCGCAAAGCGCATCCGGCGCGCTCTGGCCGATACGGGTGATGGTGGTCTGATAAATCACGGTCATGTCGGAACCTCTTATTGATAAATAAAACCAGAAATAAACCAGGCAACAAGCACGGTAGGCGCCCCGGTCAGGAAGCGGCTAACCAGTACGGAAGGCACGCCAACGCGGACCGTATCCTGGCGGGCCTCTGCCAGCGACAGACCAACCGGAATGAAGTCGCACGCGGCCTGGGCGTTAATGGCGAAGAGGGCGGGCAGCGCCAGATGGGGAGGGATATTACCCAGACCAATCTGGACGCCAATCAGTACGCCGATAACCTGCGCGATCACCGCGCCAGGGCCGAGGAAGGGCGACAGCAGCGGGAATGAGCAGATTAGCGCCAGCGTTACCAGGCCCAGCGGATGGCTGGCAAGCGGTGCCAGACCGTGGGCGATCCAGTCACCGAGGCCGGAGGCCATGATGATGCCGATAAGCGCCGAAACGAATGCCATAAACGGCAGAATGGTTTTCAGCACCGTATCAATGGTGTCGCGACCAGACTGAAACAGCACCGCCACGGCCGAACCCATACCCATACCGACTTTCGCCAGCAGGCCGTCACTTTGTTCGGTGATCTTTTTGCTGGTGTCGTAATCGCGCCCGGTTTTGGCGGCAGATTGCGGTGCGGCTGATGCCTCACCCACAATGCTGACGTTATCTTCCTTCACCCCGGAGACATAAATGTCCTCCAGGATATACTGCGCCAACGGCCCCGATTTCCCTGTCGAATGAATGTTAATGGTTGGAATTCGGCGTTTTGGATAGATACCGCAGCGTAGCGTGCCGCCGCAGTCGATAATCGCGGCGCCAATCTCCTCCTCTGGCGGTTCGCCTTCCTTAAATCCATCCACCGCCTGCCAGCCTGTCAATTGTTCTAGTTTGTCGACAATGGCAGGCCGCGTTCCGGCAGTGATGTAGACAATTTTCTTTCCGGGAGTCGCGTCCAGTTCCAGCGGGCCGCCCCAGCCACCGGTGCCTTTCTCAATACGAATACGCGTCATGATGTCGCTCCTGACAGATGGACTTTTTGCTCAAGTTGAATCCCCATTTTTTTCTCAAAGAGTGAGGTCGTGAGGTCCGTTACCCAGCCACGGAAGAAATTGGTGACCAGACCGACCAGCAGGTAACTCACTGCGAGTGGGCCGAGAGGAAGTCCCAGGGTTGTCAGACCGCTGGCGATACCCAGATAAACAAACAGCTCGCCGGGGTTGATATGCGGAAACAGCCCGTTCATTGAGTGGCAGCTATAGGACGCCGCAGCGTAATAACTTGGCTTGTACTTCTCTGGCATAAAGCGACCCAGACTCAGGGTCATCGGGTTACAAAAAACAAATGTTCCGATGAACGGCAGCAGCAGGTAGCGGGATAACGGGTTTCCGGCGCAGCGCTGGGCAAAACGTTCAATACGCTGCTGGCCGATGAAATTAATCAGCGCATTCATGATAACCAGCAGGCTAATCAGTAGCGGGAGAATGCCGGTCACCATGCCGGTAAACACCTCTCCGCCCTTCTGGAACAGCCCGATGAACCACTCTGCACCCTGTGTGATGGTTTCAATCATTGTTCTCTCCTGTAGGAACTTATTGTTATCTTGCTAAACGGTACAATATTTTAATCACATTGAAAGATATGAAAGTGTTATTTTGATCTCAAAATGAAAGATAAATATTTTAAAGTGAAAGTTTACAGGTGGGAAACGGAGATTTGAATAACGGGAGGCATAAATTCGGTCAGAGAGAGTGACTACTGCTTCCTTGTGTGACGGCGGATGCTTTACCATAATTGCTCTGGCTGAATTTGTTTAATGGATGTCTCATGTTCAAGCGTCGTTATGTAGCATTACTTCCCTTTTTTGTGTTGCTTGCCGCCTGTAGCAGCAAGCCGAAACCCGCAGAGAGTCAAACGACCACAGGGACGCCGACGGGCGGCTTCCTGCTTGAGCCGCAGCATAATGTGATGCAGATGGGCGGCGACTTCGCCAGTAACCCGAATGCCCGGCAGTTCATTGATAAAATGGTGAGCAAGCACGGCTTTGATCGTCAGCAGCTACAGGAGATTCTGTCGCAGGCGAAACGGCTGGATTATGTTTTGCGTTTGATGGATCGTCAGGCGCCAACCACTCAGCCGCCAGCCGGACCGAACGGCGCCTGGTTGCGCTATCGCAAGCAGTTCATCACCCCGGATAACGTGCAAAATGGCGTGGCGTTCTGGAATCAGTACGAGGATGCGCTGAACCGCGCGTGGCAGGTATACGGCGTACCGCCTGAGATTATTGTCGGTATCATTGGTGTGGAAACGCGCTGGGGCCGCGTCATGGGGAAAACGCGCATTCTGGATGCGCTGGCGACGCTGTCGTTTAATTATCCGCGCCGGGCAGAGTATTTCTCCGGTGAGCTGGAAACCTTCCTGCTGATGGCGCGTAACGAACAGGACGATCCGCTGGATCTGAAAGGTTCCTTCGCAGGAGCGATGGGCTATGGTCAGTTTATGCCGTCGTCATACAAAGAATATGCGGTGGATTTCAACGGCGACGGACACATCAACCTGTGGGATCCTGTTGATGCCATCGGCAGCGTGGCGAACTATTTTAAAGCGCACGGCTGGGTGAAAGGCGACGCGGTAGCGGTGATGGCGAACGGTCAGACGTCGGGGCTGGCGAATGGCTTCAAAACCCAATACAGTGTCTCGCAGCTTGCCGCTGCCGGACTCACGCCGCAGCAATCGCTGGGTAACCATCAGCAGGCCAGCCTGCTGCGTCTGGATATCGGAACGGGGTATCAGTACTGGTACGGCTTACCGAACTTCTACGCCATTACCCGCTATAACCACAGTACGCATTATGCGATGGCGGTCTGGCAGCTTGGTCAGGCTGTTGCACTGGCGCGCGTACAATAAGGTATGCTGATGAAGGGAGGCCGTGACCTCCCTTCGTCTCCCCAACGTTTTTTCTGAATCCTCCTCGTAAAATTGTGACCTCATCCCCATCTCTGTCAGGAAAGTGCTATCTTGTCCGGCATATTTTTTTAACTGACAGAGGCTGAAATGACTGACAGTGAACTGATGCAGTTAAGCGAGCAGGTGGGGCTGGCGCTGAAAGCGCGCGGAGCAACGGTGACGACTGCCGAATCCTGCACCGGCGGTTGGCTGGCGAAATCCATTACCGATATCGCCGGGAGCTCCGCCTGGTTTGAGCGCGGGTTTGTGACTTACAGCAATGAAGCCAAAGCGCAAATGATTGGCGTACGTGAAGAGACGCTGGCGCAGCATGGCGCGGTGAGTGAAGAGGTGGTGGTTGAGATGGCCATCGGCGCGTTAAAAGCGGCGCGAGCGGATTACGCTCTCTCTGTTAGCGGCATCGCCGGGCCGGATGGCGGCAGCGAAGAAAAGCCCGTGGGTACCGTCTGGTTTGCTTTTGCCTGCGCAAATGGAGAAGGGATCACCCGTCGGGAGTGCTTCCGTGGTGACCGCGATGCGGTGCGTCGACAGGCAACCGCTTATGCGTTACAGACCCTGTGGCAACAATTTCTACAAAAGGCTTGATACTGTATGACTATACAGTATAATTGCCTCAACAGTACAGAATTCACTATCCGGTTTTATCCGGCATGACAGGAGTAATTAATGGCTATCGACGAAAACAAACAGAAAGCGTTGGCGGCAGCGCTGGGCCAGATCGAAAAGCAATTCGGTAAAGGCTCCATCATGCGCCTGGGTGAAGACCGTTCTATGGATGTGGAAACGATCTCCACCGGTTCGCTTTCACTGGATATCGCACTGGGTGCAGGCGGTCTGCCAATGGGCCGTATCGTCGAAATCTACGGGCCGGAATCTTCCGGTAAAACGACCCTGACTCTGCAGGTGATTGCCGCCGCGCAGCGTGAAGGTAAAACCTGTGCGTTTATCGATGCGGAACACGCGCTGGATCCCATTTATGCCCGCAAGCTGGGTGTCGATATCGACAATCTGCTCTGCTCTCAGCCGGATACCGGTGAGCAGGCGCTGGAAATCTGTGACGCGCTGGCGCGTTCAGGTGCCGTTGACGTTATCGTTGTCGACTCCGTTGCGGCGCTGACGCCGAAAGCGGAAATTGAAGGCGAAATCGGCGACTCTCACATGGGCCTCGCGGCACGTATGATGAGCCAGGCGATGCGTAAGCTGGCCGGTAACCTGAAGCAGTCCAACACGCTGCTGATTTTCATCAACCAGATCCGTATGAAGATTGGCGTGATGTTCGGTAACCCGGAAACCACTACCGGTGGTAACGCGCTGAAATTCTACGCATCCGTTCGTCTGGACATCCGTCGTATTGGCGCGGTGAAAGAGGGCGATAACATTGTCGGTAGCGAAACCCGCGTGAAGGTTGTGAAGAACAAAATCGCGGCGCCGTTTAAACAGGCTGAGTTCCAGATCCTCTACGGTGAAGGCATCAACTTCTATGGCGAACTGGTCGATCTGGGCGTGAAAGAGAAGCTGATTGAAAAAGCGGGTGCCTGGTACAGCTACAACGGTGAGAAGATTGGTCAGGGTAAAGCGAATGCGACGACCTGGCTGAAAGATAACCCGGCGACGGCGAAAGAGATCGAGAAAAAGGTTCGTGAGCAGCTGCTGAGCAACCAGGATTCCACACCGGATTTCTCCGTTGATGATGGCGCAGGCGTTGCGGAAACCAACGAAGATTTCTGATAGTCTGCTTTAATCCCCCAAGGGTCGCTTATGCGGCCCTTTTGCTTTTTAACCGCAACAGGTTTTGTATGAGTCAACCGACACCGCGCCGACCCGCATATTCCCGTCTGTTAGATCGCGCTGTTCGCATCCTGGCGGTGCGCGACCACAGTGAACAGGAGCTCAGACGCAAGCTGTCCGCCCCGGTCATGGGGAAAAACGGGCCTGAAGAGATGGATGCAACGCCAGAGGATTATGATCGCGTTATCGCCTGGTGCTACGAGCATAACTATCTGGATGATAACCGCTTTGTCGTGCGCTTAATTGCCAGTCGAAGTCGTAAAGGTTATGGCCCGGCACGTATTCGGCAGGAGCTAAATCAGAAAGGCATTGCACGGGCAGCCATTGAGAAAGCGATGCGTGAATGTGATATTGACTGGGGCGTTCTGGCGCGCGAACGGGCCATGCGGAAGTTCGGCGAGCCGTTACCCTCAACCTTTTCAGAAAAGGTAAAAGTCCGGCAATTTTTGCTTTATCGCGGGTATCTGATGGAGGATATCCAGGACATATGGCGAAATTTTGAAGATTGACTGCATACGGGATTTTACTTCCCCGTGAAGAAAACTTATCTTATTCCCACTTTTTCAATTGCCAGCCGGGCAGGGTATATGAGCGCTGATGCTGGTAATGATATTTCGTTAGCTTGATTTCAGGATAATTATGAGCAAGAGCACCGCTGAGATCCGTCAGGCGTTTCTCGATTTTTTCCATAGTAAAGGACATCAGGTAGTTGCCAGCAGCTCCCTGGTACCAAACAATGATCCCACTCTGCTGTTCACCAACGCCGGGATGAACCAGTTCAAGGACGTGTTCCTTGGGCTCGATAAGCGTAATTATTCCCGCGCGACCACTTCCCAGCGTTGCGTACGCGCGGGCGGTAAGCACAACGATCTGGAAAACGTCGGTTACACTGCGCGTCACCATACCTTCTTCGAAATGCTGGGCAACTTCAGCTTCGGCGACTATTTCAAACATGATGCTATCCAGTTCGCGTGGGAACTGCTGACCGGTGATAACTGGTTTGCCCTGCCGAAAGAGCGTTTGTGGGTCACCGTCTACGAAACCGACGATGAAGCCTATGAAATCTGGGAAAAAGAAGTCGGCATTCCGCGCGAACGTATCATTCGTATTGGCGACAACAAAGGCGCGCCGTATGCCTCTGACAACTTCTGGCAGATGGGGGATACCGGTCCTTGCGGTCCGTGCACCGAGATTTTCTACGATCACGGCGACCATATCTGGGGTGGCCCTCCGGGAAGCCCGGAAGAAGATGGCGATCGCTATATTGAGATCTGGAACATCGTCTTCATGCAGTTCAACCGCCAGGCTGACGGTACAATGGAGCCGCTGCCGAAACCGTCCGTGGATACCGGTATGGGGCTGGAGCGTATTGCGGCCGTGCTGCAACACGTTAACTCCAACTATGAAATTGACCTGTTCCGCACGCTGATTCAGGCCGTCGCGAAAGTCACTGGCGCAACCGATCTGAGCAACAAGTCGCTGCGCGTTATTGCTGACCATATTCGCTCCTGCGCATTCCTGATCGCTGATGGCGTGCTGCCGTCCAATGAAAACCGTGGCTATGTACTGCGTCGTATCATTCGTCGCGCGGTTCGTCATGGCAACATGCTGGGCGCTAAAGAGACCTTCTTCTACAAGCTGGTTGGTCCGCTGGTTGAGGTGATGGGATCCGCGGGCGAAGAGCTGAAGCGTCAGCAGGCCCAGGTTGAGCAGGTGCTGAAAACAGAAGAAGAGCAGTTTGCCCGCACGCTGGAGCGTGGTCTGGCGCTGCTGGACGAAGAGCTGGCGAAACTTTCCGGCGATACGCTGGATGGTGAAACCGCCTTCCGTTTGTATGATACCTATGGCTTCCCGGTTGATCTGACGGCGGACGTTTGCCGTGAGCGCAACATCAAAGTGGATGAAGCCGGTTTTGAAGCGGCGATGGAAGAGCAGCGCCGTCGTGCGCGTGAAGCCAGCGGTTTTGGCGCAGACTACAACGCGATGATCCGCGTTGATGGCGCATCTGAATTTAAAGGCTATGACCATCTGGAGCTGAACGGCAAAGTGACTGCGCTGTTTGTGGATGGCAAAGCTGTTGATGCAATTAATGCGGGCCAGGATGCGGTTGTCGTGCTGGATCAGACGCCGTTCTATGCAGAATCAGGCGGTCAGGTTGGCGATAAAGGCGAACTGAAAGGCGCGGGCTTCGCGTTTGCTGTCAGCGATACGCAAAAATATGGTCAGGCGATTGGTCATATCGGCAAACTTTCTGCGGGTTCTCTGAAAGTGGGCGATGCGGTACAGGCTGACGTGGACGAAGCTCGCCGTGCGCGTATCCGTCTGAATCACTCAGCGACGCACCTGATGCACGCAGCGCTGCGCCAGGTTCTGGGCACACACGTGGCGCAGAAAGGCTCGCTGGTTAATGACAAGATTCTGCGCTTCGATTTCTCTCATAATGAAGCGATGAAACCTGCTGAAATCCGTGCGGTTGAAGATCTGGTGAACGCGCAAATTCGCCGTAACCTGCCCGTTGAAACCAACGTAATGGATCTTGACGCGGCGAAAGCGAAAGGCGCAATGGCGCTGTTTGGTGAGAAATACGATGAGCGCGTTCGCGTGCTGAGCATGGGTGATTTCTCTACCGAACTGTGCGGCGGGACACATGCCAGCCGTACCGGTGATATCGGCCTGTTCCGCATTGTGTCTGAATCCGGCACCGCGGCAGGCGTACGCCGTATCGAAGCGGTAACGGGTGAAGGGGCGATTGCCACCGTACATGCCGAAAGCGATCGCTTAAATGATATTGCGCATCTGCTGAAAGGCGATAGCCAGAATCTGGGTGACAAAGTTCGCTCCGTGCTGGAGCGTACGCGTCAGCTTGAGAAAGAGTTACAGCAGTTGAAAGAACAAGCTGCAGCGCAGGAAAGTGCGAATCTTTCCAGTAAGGCAGTGGATATCAACGGTGTTAAGCTGTTGGTGAGTGAGCTTGCGGGTGTTGAGCCGAAAATGTTGCGTACTATGGTTGATGATTTGAAAAATCAACTGGGGTCGACCATTATCGTGCTGGCAACGGCAGTTGAAGGTAAGGTTTCTCTGATTGCTGGTGTGTCTAAGGATGTGACAGACCGTGTCAAAGCAGGGGAACTGGTAGGTATGGTCGCTCAGCAGGTAGGCGGCAAAGGCGGTGGTCGTCCGGACATGGCGCAAGCCGGTGGTACGGACGCCGCAGCTCTGCCAGCTGCGTTAGCCAGTGTGCAAGCCTGGGTCAGCGCAAAACTATAAAATATATACACAAAATCATTCATGCTGCATTGCGGCGGCAAGTGAATGAGTCCCTCGTAATGTCGGAGTCGTACAGGCCTGGGATGAATGAGCGCAGCCAACAAAAGGCAGCCTGAAGGATGAAGTGTATAAGCGTTCGCCAGCGCCGCGGAGTCTGCTCTGCGGCGTTTGCATCAACGTTATCGACAACGATAAAGTCAGGTTGAAGTTGTGTATATCGGCTAAACTTAGGTTTAACAGAATGTGATGCCATGACTGCTTACATGTAATGTGTTTGTCATCGCTTACTTTTTGGCGTTATATGATGGATAATGCCGGGATACAGAGAGACCCGACTCTTTTAATCTTTCAAGGAGCAAAGAATGCTGATTCTGACTCGTCGAGTTGGTGAGACCCTCATGATTGGAGATGAGGTCACCGTGACAGTTTTAGGGGTGAAGGGCAACCAGGTACGCATTGGCGTAAACGCCCCGAAAGAAGTTTCTGTCCATCGTGAAGAGATCTACCAGCGTATTCAGGCTGAAAAATCCCAGCAGTCCAGTTACTAAGGTTTCTGCGTCTCACCTTTACGGGTGAGACGCAACCTGAATCACCCGCTTTACCTCCCTGTTTTTGCACTCTGCTGCTTTATCTCTTGTTTTGCTTCTCTCTCTTTTCTTTCCGGACCGTTTTCCTTATGCCGTTCAGCCTGCGTCAGGTACCGATTTATCTGTTGATAAAACACTCTTTTTGTCGTTTTAGCAGACTAATTGTGCGTGAAATGTGCAAACGATAAAAGCACAGGAAAAATTGTTTGACTTATAAGTCCCAGAAAGTAATATGTGCGCCACGCAGCGACGATGAGCAGAAACAAGTTCTTCGAAGCACTCGTAAGAGGCGTGTGGTGAGGTGGCCGAGAGGCTGAAGGCGCTCCCCTGCTAAGGGAGTATGCGGTCAAAAGCTGCATCCGGGGTTCGAATCCCCGCCTCACCGCCATTTGCATCCGTAGCTCAGCTGGATAGAGTACTCGGCTACGAACCGAGCGGTCGGAGGTTCGAATCCTCCCGGATGCACCATATTCTCCGTTCTTTCAGTAATGAAGGTATGGACAAGGTGGCGGTAATAATCGCAGGCACCAGGGAGAATAACGTTGCTTCAGCAACGGCCCAAAGGGCGAGCCGCAAGGCGAGTCATCCTCCCGGATGCACCATCTTACTTGAGTACGGCGGTTACGCGGTACCTGGTATCAGCAGTAAAGCAGTAATTCCGATGCATCCGTAGCTCAGCTGGATAGAGTACTCGGCTACGAACCGAGCGGTCGGAGGTTCGAATCCTCCCGGATGCACCATATTCTCCGTTCTTTCAGCAATGAAGGTATGGACCAGGTGGTGGTAGTAATCGCAGACACCAGGGAAGATAACGTTGCTTCAGCAACGGCCCGAAGGGCGAGCCGCAAGGCGAGTTATCCTCCCGGATGCACCATCTATTACCCAGTATGGCGTTGACGCGATACCTGGTATCAGCAGTAAATCAGCAAGTCCCGATGCATCCGTAGCTCAGCTGGATAGAGTACTCGGCTACGAACCGAGCGGTCGGAGGTTCGAATCCTCCCGGATGCACCATATTCTCCGTTCTTTCAGCAATGAAGGTATGAACCCGGTGGCGGCAGTAATCGCAGGCACCAGGGAGAATAACGTTGCTTCAGCAACGGCCCGAAGGGCAAGCCGCAAGGCGAGTCATCCTCCCGGATGCACCATCTATTAGCCAGTATGGCGTTGACGCGATACCTGGTATCAGCAGTAAATCAGCAAGTCCCGATGCATCCGTAGCTCAGCTGGATAGAGTACTCGGCTACGAACCGAGCGGTCGGAGGTTCGAATCCTCCCGGATGCACCATATTCTCCGTTCTTTCAGCAATGAAGGCATGAACCCGGTGGCGGCAGTAATCGCAGGCACCAGGGAAGATAACGTTGCTTCAGCAACGGCCCGAAGGGCGAGCCGCAAGGCGAGTCATCCTCCCGGATGCACCATATTCTCCGTTCTTTGAAGGCATGAACCCGGTGGCGGTAATAATCGCACGCGCCAGTGAGCCATCTTCCCGAATTTAAAACACTTCTTAACATCACACCCTGAACAATCCTCATTATCTCCGCCAGCGACAAAAAGAGACAATTGCGATAAAGTAACGTCTGGTTATTCGGCTTGTGAGAAGACGATGTACGAACGTTATGCGGGTTTAATTTTTGATATGGATGGTACCATCCTGGATACCGAACCGACGCACCGTAAAGCGTGGCGCGAGGTAACAAGGCGCTATGGCCTCCACTTTGATGAACACGCCATTGTGGCGCTTAATGGTTCCCCAACCTGGCGTATTGCGCAGTCGATCATTGAACTCAATCATGCCGATCTTGATCCCCACGCGTTAGCAAATGAAAAAACCATTGCTGTAAAAAGTATGTTGCTTGACAGCGTAGAGCCTCTGCCGTTGGTTGAGGTGGTTAAAGCCTGGCATGGGCGCAGACCGATGGCGGTAGGAACGGGAAGCGAGAGCATGATTGCAGAA
Source organism: Citrobacter amalonaticus (assembly GCF_002918555.1). GTDB lineage: Bacteria > Pseudomonadota > Gammaproteobacteria > Enterobacterales > Enterobacteriaceae > Citrobacter_C > Citrobacter_C amalonaticus_A. The sequence continues at coordinate 141,453 of NZ_PQMB01000003.1, read as the reverse complement.
GCATTGCTGGCGCACCTGGGGCTGCGTCATTACTTTGCCGCTGTCGTCGCTGCCGATCACGTCCAGCGTCACAAGCCTGCTCCGGATACCTTCCTGCTGTGCGCAGAGCGTATGGGCGTGATACCGGCGCACTGCGTGGTGTTTGAAGATGCAGACTTCGGTTTGCAGGCCGCATGCGCAGCAGGGATGGATGCTGTGGATGTCCGACTATTGTGAGTGACGGGCTGTCACTCCTGTCCCTGTTTGCCAGTAGTTTTCTCAGCGCTACGCTGTTGCCCGGAAACTCTGAAGTTGTTTTGGTGGCGATGCTACTGTCCGGGGTGAGTCATCCCTGGATCTTAGTGTTAACAGCAACAATGGGTAATAGCCTTGGAGGGTTAACTAACGTTATCCTTGGGCGTTTCTTTCCGTTGCGCAAAACATCGCGCTGGCAAGAAAAAGCCACTGGCTGGCTGAAGCGCTATGGCGCTGTCACACTATTATTAAGCTGGATGCCGGTTGTGGGTGATCTGCTGTGCCTGCTGGCGGGATGGATGCGCATCCCATGGGGACCGGTGATATTTTTTTTATGTCTTGGTAAAGCGTTGCGCTATGTTGTTGTCGCAGCGGCTACGGTTCAGGGCATGATATGGTGGCACTAATTGTGTTGTGGAATAGCCTTTAGGGTAACCATTACCGTTATGCTGATTAAAACGATTTTGACAGGCGGGAGGTCAATTTGATCCCGGACGTATCACAGGCTCTGGCCTGGCTGGAAAAGCACCCTCAGGCACTGAAGGGGATTCAGCGTGGACTGGAGCGCGAAACACTGCGCGTTAATGCAGACGGCACACTGGCAACAACAGGTCATCCGGAGGCGTTAGGCTCAGCGCTGACGCATAAATGGATAACCACCGATTTTGCTGAAGCTCTGCTGGAGTTTATTACTCCGGTAGACGGCGATATTGATCATATGCTGACCTTCATGCGCGACCTGCATCGTTTTACCGCCAGAAATCTGGGCGACGAGCGTATGTGGCCGTTGAGCATGCCTTGCTATATTGCTGAAGGCCAGGATATCGAGCTGGCGCAGTACGGTTCCTCTAACGTGGGTCGTCTGAAAACACTGTATCGCGAAGGCCTGAAAAATCGTTACGGCGCGTTGATGCAAACCATCTCAGGCGTGCATTACAACTTCTCGCTGCCGATGGCGTTCTGGCAGGCGAAGTGCGGCGTTACTGAAGGTGAAGATGCGAAGGAAAAAATATCCGCCGGTTACTTCCGTCTGATTCGCAACTACTACCGTTTCGGTTGGGTCATTCCATATCTGTTTGGCGCCTCTCCGGCGATCTGCTCCTCCTTCCTGCAAGGTAAGCCGACCACGCTGCCGTTTGAGAAAATGGAGTGCGGGATGTATTACCTGCCGTACGCGACGTCGCTGCGTCTGAGCGATCTGGGTTATACCAATAAGTCGCAAAGCAATCTCGGGATCACGTTTAACGATCTGTACGAATATGTGGCAGGATTGAAGCGGGCGATTAAAACGCCTTCTGATGAGTATGCGAATATCGGGCTGGAGAAGGATGGTAAACGCCTGCAAATCAACAGCAACGTGCTGCAAATTGAAAACGAGCTGTATGCGCCAATCCGTCCGAAACGCGTAACGCGCAGCGGGGAGTCGCCTTCGGATGCGCTACTGCGCGGCGGTATCGAATATATTGAAGTCCGCTCGCTGGATATTAATCCGTTCTCGCCAATTGGCGTGGATGAGCAGCAGGTGCGTTTCCTGGATCTGTTTATGGTCTGGTGTGTACTGGCCGATGCGCCTGAAATGAGCAGCGACGAGTTGCTGTGTACCCGCACCAACTGGAATCGGGTGATTCTGGAAGGTCGCAAGCCGGGACTGACGTTAGGCATTGGCTGTGAGGCCGCCCAGTTCCCGCTGCCGAAAGTGGGTAAAGATCTGTTCCGCGATCTGAAGCGTGTGGCACACACGCTGGACAGCATTCACGGCGGAGAAGAGTATCAAAAAGTGTGTGATGAACTTGTCGCCAGCTTTGATAATCCTGAGCTGACGTTCTCAGCGCGCATTCTGCGGTCTATGCTTGATACAGGCATTGGCGGTACCGGTAAAGCGTTGGGTGAAGCTTACCGGAATCTGCTGCGCGAAGAGCCGCTGGAGCTTTTGCAGGAAGAGGATTTCATTGCTGAGCGTGACGCGTCAAAACGTCGCCAGCTTGAGGTTGAAGCGGCGGACACTGAGCCGTTTGCGACGTGGCTTGCCCGGCACGCGTAACAGAAAAGAAAAAGGCCACTCGTGAGTGGCCAAAATTTCATCTCTGAAAACAGGGATGATGATAACAAATGCGCGTCTTTCATATACTCAGACTCGCCCCGGAATAAAGAGTTCAGTTTATTTTAAAAAAATTATCGGAGGTGGCTAAATGCCGTTGTTAGATAGCTTCACTGTCGATCATACCCGGATGGAAGCACCTGCTGTTCGTGTCGCCAAAACGATGAACACCCCGCATGGCGATGCCATTACCGTGTTTGATCTGCGTTTCTGCATCCCTAATAAAGAAGTGATGCCGGAAAAGGGGATTCATACGCTGGAACACCTGTTCGCAGGTTTTATGCGTAACCACCTGAACGGCAACGGCGTTGAGATTATCGATATCTCTCCGATGGGCTGCCGTACGGGTTTCTATATGAGTCTGATTGGTACGCCTGACGAGCAGCGCGTGGCGGATGCGTGGAAAGCGGCGATGGCTGACGTACTGAAAGTGCAGGATCAGAATCAGATCCCGGAGCTGAACGTTTATCAGTGCGGTACGTATCAGATGCACTCTCTGAGCGAGGCTCAGGATATCGCGCGTCACATCCTGGATCATGATGTTCGCATTAACAGCAATGACGAGCTGGCTCTGCCGAAAGAGAAACTTCAGGAACTGCACATCTAGCTGGAGTGCCGGATGGCGATGCTAAAGCATCTTCTAAGGCCCTGGTCCTGAGCAACTGTAAGCCGGGTAAGCGTTAGCGCTACCCGGCTTTGTTTATACATCCACCACCCGATACTCCACGCAGTGCGCTAGGTCAGGTTGTGGTACTTCCGGTTTCGCTGCCATGCGCATCATTCCCGCATCCGGTCGGTTAAAAGGGAATGTAAGCAATAAAAAAGGGATCCGCAGATCCCTTTATCTTAGTGCTTAGTGCGCACCGCCGCCGCCGCCGCCGCCGCCCGCGCCAAAGGGCGGTTTGGCAAACCAGACCAGTCCAAGTAACACCAGGAAGATCCCCGCCGACATCCAGAAGATTTCATTCGCGGAGATAATCAGCCCCTGGTTCGTGATCTGTTGGGCCAGCCAGCCGGAAGCCTGCTGCTGCGTCATTCCTAATCCCTGTAGCTGATCGTACATTGCCTGGGAATTGGGATTGTACGGATTCACCGACTCGGTCAGCTGGGCATGGTGCATGGATTCGCGGTTGGTCCACATTGTGGTGGTAATGGATGTGCCAATGGAGCCCGCCAGCGTTCGCGTAAAGTTGGACAAGCTCGATGCCGCCGCCAGACGCTCAGGCGGAAGGCCGGAGAGCGTGATGGTGGTCAGTGGCATAAAGAAGCACGCCACGGCAAAGCCCTGAATAAACTGTGGCCAGGCCGATGCGCCGAAATCCATACCGGGTTCGAAGGTGTATGCGCGCCAGTAGAAACAGACGGCGTACATGATGAAGCTGAACGTCACCAGCCTGCGCATATCCAGCTTATGCGCAAAGCGCCCGATAATCGGCGACAGAATCACCGGAATCACCCCAACCGGAGCGGATGCCAGGCCTGCCCATGTCGCGGTATACCCATACACCTCCTGCAATAGCTGCGGCAACAAGACTATCGCGCCGAAGTAGAGCATATAGGCGAGGCTGATACACAAACAGCCGATGGTGAAATTTCGCGACTTAAAGAGCGAGAGATCGACAATGGGGTTATCATCAGTCAGCTCCCAGACAATCAGGAAGCTAATAGCGACCACCGCCACCACGGTCAGAATGATGACCTCCTGGGAGGCGAACCAGTCCAGCTCCTTCCCACGATCAAGCATGATTTGCAGACTGCCGATCCCAACCACCAGGAGCGCCAGGCCGATAGCGTCAATTCGCCGCTGCTCGGTACGGGTTTCACGACCACGCAGGGTTTGCAGCGTCATCAGCACCACCACAATACCAATAGGCACGTTGATGAAGAAGATCCAACCCCAGTGGTAATTGTCGCTGATATAGCCGCCAAGAATCGGGCCGCAAATCGGGGCGACGATAACCGTCATCGACCACAACGCCAGGGCGATAGAGCGCTTTGCGGGGGGATAGTTATTGAGCAGCAGACTTTGCGAAAGCGGAATCAACGGCCCGGCAACCACCCCCTGAACCACGCGGAAGAAGATCAGCATGTTCAGGCTGCTGGAAACGCCGCACGCCCACGAGGCAATGGCAAACGCCACCGTTGACCACATGAACAGTTTGACTTCTCCGACGCGCTTCGCCAGCCAGCCAGTAACAGGAATTGAGATGGCATTCGCCACCCCGAAGGAGGTGATCACCCATGTCCCCTGGCTCAGTGAAGAGCCAAGGTTCCCGGCGATAGTGGGTATCGCCACGTTAGCAATGGTGGAGTCCAGCACCTGCATGAATGTCGCCAGCGACAGCGCAATCGTCATAATGACGAGCTGCGCGCCCTCCAGCGGTTTTTGCTGTTGCATCACACGCACCTCAGCGTTAGCCTGCGTTGGCCTGCACAATCTCTTCGATCAGCTTATTGACCGGAACAAGGCTGATTTCACGGGCGTTACTCTCAGAGACCGGCGTGGTGCGTACCTGGCTTGCCAGCACCTGCCCGTCGCGATTTGAGGTATCAATTGTAACCAGCGTTGATAAACCAATTCGCAGCGGATGCTGTGCCAGCTGCTGCGCGTCCAGTTCGATACGTACCGGAAGACGCTGAACTACTTTGATCCAGTTACCGGTCGCGTTCTGCGCCGGGAGCAGGGAGAAGGCGCTACCTGTCCCCATATCAAGGCCGACGACTTTACCGGTGTATTTCACATCATCGCCGTAAATATCACTGATAATCGTTGCCGGTTGGCCAATGCGCATGTGTGCCAGCTGCGTCTCTTTGAAGTTAGCATCCACCCACAGATTGGTCGCGGGAACCACCGCCATCAGCGGGGTCGTCGGGCTAATCTGCGCACCTGGCTGTACGGCGCGGCGCGAGACGTAGCCGGTCATCGGGCTGACGATTTTAGTACGCTCCAGCGCAAGCCAGGCGTTACGAACTTCGGTCGCCGCCTGTTGTACCGCAGGCTGATCTTCCAGTTTACTGCCGAGGATCATCGCCTGATTGGCGTTATATTGTTGAATAGCAACATCCAGCTGCGCCTGGGCGCTGGCAACGGCATCGCGGGCATGTTGCAGCTCTTCGCGGCCAATCAGATTGGCGTTGCCCAGCGGCACGCGGCGGTTAAAGTCGCTTTGCGCCTGTGCCAGTGCGGTTTTCTGCACCTCAATGCTTGCCTGCAGCTGTTTGCTGTTGATCATCAACTGGTGAGTCTGGCGCACGCTGGAGGCCAGCGCGGTTTTGGCTTTTTCAAATGCCTGTTTCGCATCTGTTTGATCAAGCGTAACCAGTACGTCGCCTTTTTTTACAAAGTCAGTATTATCGGCCCAGACTTTCGTCACGCTGCCCGATACCTGAGCCATAATTTGTACCTGGTTTCCTGCCACGTACGCATCATCCGTCTCTTCGATATGACGCAGTACCAAAAACCAATAGATCCCATATGCCACGGCAATAGTAATAAAGAGCAAGGTGAGAATGATCAGCATACGTTTACGTTTACCGTTCTTCTTCACCGGTTGCTGCGGGGTTTGAGTCTCCGCATTTGCGCTCATGTTGTTCTCCACGATCTTATTCTCACATCGGCTGAGCCGACTTGTTTGTCAGAAAGGCCAGCAGGTTGAGTGCTGGCCAGTCAGTTTTCTTTTTATCAATCTGGATTTTTGAGCGTGTCGACGCGTTAGCGTAGCGCCTCAAGAATAGCGCCATCCTGATCCATCTGGTCGAGACGGGTCAGTAGCTTACGGGTGATGTGCTCAAGTTGATCTTTTTCAGCAATGCTGAGGGCGGACCAGAGTTGATGCAGGCAATGGTGCTGCGGTGGCAGAACCTCGCGCAAAAACGCGTGACCTTTGTCAGTCAGCTGCAGATGCAGGCAGCGACGGTCGTTGTCGCTTTCACGACGCTCGATCCAGCCGCGTTTTTCTAACTCATCGGCAATACGTGTCGCGTTGGTACGGGATGAACCCAACGCGCAGCTCAGTTCAGATGGCTGAATGCTGTGATTTTCCTGAGACTCCAGCGTAATCAACGCCATAAACAACGTCTCGTTAATCCCCTGAGCCTTCAGCATTTTATTGCGGTTTTCCAGCAACTTGCCCTGCATATGCATACAGAGTCGGGTCAGAAGGATCTCCTGATACGGAAATTCTTCGTGGCGGCTGGCGCGAAATTTTAGCATTTGTTCAATGGGCGTAAACGAACTATCCATTTGGGCATGACCTCATTAATTTCAGCCGATATAGTAACGACAGTGACAAATAAAGTAAATGTATTATTAAATTAAAATTATTCCTTCAATCTATATAATCGTCAGCATTTTCCAGGCCAGTCCATAGCCCAGAGCACTCAATAACGTTGGAATGATAATGCTGCGAGTTTTATAGAAGCTTGCACCCAGCACAGCAAACCCCACCAGAGTTGGCGCAAACCGACGGGCGTCGTGCATCACTTCCGGTGCGGTAGACACCACCAGCAGGGCGCAAATTGATGCTATGCCGATAGTGTCGAGTAATACGCCAGTCGGTCCCCGCCGGGTCGGTCGGGTACTGGCGACTCTCAGGCGTAGTGGCAGATAGCGAAAACAATAATTAACGCCACCGACCAGCAGGCCCAGTAGCAAAACGTCATAACTCATCGGGCGCTCCTTGCCAGAAAGACTGGAGCAGCGCCGTCAGGCATCCGCAGACGATCCCTGCGAGAATCGCCGCAGGAATAGAAAAAAGTATCACGCCAGCCAGCGCACCGGTTAAGGCTGCCGTGACGCACAGCGACTGTTTGCGCTGGAATGATGCGAGCAGGAAGCTCATAAACAGCGCGGGCAGCATAAAACCTAATGCCGCCTCCACCGCCGGATACCCGTTCAACAATCCACTGCCGGAGAAGGCACCAATAATTGTGCCGAAAACCCAGGAGGCCCAGGAGCATAAGGCGATGCCAGTCATCCAGTTTTCACTCCAGCGACGGTTGTCGCGCACCAGCTTCGCGGTGGCGGCGGCAAACACTTCGTCGGTGAGGCCAAATGCCCACAGGGCGGTTTTAGGTTTACTGAGGCGCTGGATGATGCGGCTGCGCAAAGAGGGACCGTACAGCACATGGCGTACGTCCATTGCCATAACGGTGAGTGCGGCGACCCATAAGGTACTGCCCGCGGCGAGCATGGTGGTAATAACGAACTGGCTGGCGCCAGCATAAATAATGCAGGAGAAAAAGACGCTTTCAGCAGGAGTGAATCCCAGTTTTGTGGCATTAAGTCCAAACGCAAAAGCGACCGGAATATAACTGATAACTATCGGTAAACTGTCTTTAAATCCTTCCGTGAAGGATGCAGGGCTGGGTTCGGACTGGGGAGCAGGGATTTCCATAGGATGTCGCGCGTTGTTACCGATAATAAAATAATCAGAATAAATGAATCCTGTAACCTTAACAGACTGCGGGACTCCTTAACAACCTAAGGAGTCCAAACAGACGTAAACGCTTGCTAACCGCTTAAATTGCGGCTTCCTGACGGTGAAAACCTCGCCACCAGACCAGCAGGTTGGCCAGGGCAACGGTCGTACCTGCCAGACAAACACCCGCCCAGCCAGCATGCTGCCAGGCGGAGGCCGAAATCAACGAACCGGCGGCACCGCCGATAAAGTAGCTGGTCATATAACCCGCCGTGAGACGGTTACGGGCGTCCGGATGGAGACGATAAATCACCGTCTGGTTGGTGATATGCACGCCCTGAACGGTGAGATCCAGGACCAGAATGCCGATGATTAACGCCACGACCGAAGTATGTCCGAACCAGATAGCCAGCCAGGAGAGCAACAGCAGCAGCAGGCCGATGGTGGTAGTGAGATGGGATTTCCCTTTATCCGTAAGACCACCCGCTGGACGCGCGCCCAGCGCACCGGCAGCGCCTGCCAGACCGAACAGGCCAATTATCCCTTCGGAATAGTTAAACGGCGCGCCAGCGAGTAAAAAGGCCATCGAGGTCCAGAGAATGCTGAAGTTGGCGAACGTCAGGCAGCCCAGCATCGCGCGGGTGCGTAGGAGTTTATCGTGAATAAACAGGCTGAATACCGAACCCAGCAGCTGCGGATAGTTGAGATGCGTCCGGGATTTGACCTTCGGCAAACCGCGCCACAGGGCAAGGGCCATCAGAGCCATCAGCGCCGAGGCAACCCAGAAGACCGTCCGCCAGCCGCCAAGACTCGCCAGAAGCCCGGCGATGGTTCGCGCCAGCAGGATCCCCAGCAGCAGACCGCTCATAATGGTACCAACCACTTTACCGCGCTTATCCGGCGTGGCGAGCGTGGCGGCCAGCGGTACCAGAATCTGGGCGACGACGGAGAACAGCCCTGTCAGTGCGGTACCCAGGATCATCATCGTCAGCGACTGGCTGCTGGCGGTGATAAGCATCCCGCCTGCCGCCAGTAGCGTCATAGAAACGATCAGCGTCCGACGTTCGAACATATCGCCGAGCGGTACCAGAAACAGTAGCCCGGCGGCGTAGCCCAACTGTGCGGCGGTGACGATAAAGCCTGCCGAAGTGGCGGAAAGCGAGAAATTGTTTGCGATGGTGTCGAGAAGCGGCTGCGCATAATAGTTGCTGGCGACGGCCAGACCGGTTGCCACAGACATTAAAACAATCAGCGCCGGGCTAAGCCCGTGAGTGGGTTTGGTCATGATTTGTAATCGTGAGTCGGGAAGTGATTTCCAGGGAAATAAATAATAGCGGATGTTTGTGGCGGGAGGGGGATTGTTGCGTGGTGGATTGTGCGGTTGGGGAAGAGGGCAGGATGCCGGGAACCGTGCGTCCCCGGCTGAAAAGATTATTTCTGTGCGGCCAGCGCCTCTTTCACCCAGCCGTCAAACTGCGGCTGGTGGGCTTTGATCCAGCCGTCAACGTGACCCTGGATGTCTGCCTCAGTCGCTTTACCGGCATGCATCATTGCGTTCTGTGCGTTGATATCCGCCAGCGGCAGTTTCATGATGGCAAACAGCTTCGCCGCTGCCGGGTTTTTCTCTGCCCAGGCAAGATTTGCCACGATGTGCATGGTGTTTACCGGGAAGCCATAGTTCGCGCCGTTCGGCAGTCTGGTATCGATATCTTTCTGCTCACCCGGCAGAGAGGAGAACGGTACTTGCAGCCAGACCACATCTTTACCCGGCTTCATGACATCGCTCACCCAGTACGGGGTCCAGGTGTAGTACAGAATGGGCTTGCCTTCTTTAAAGCGGGTAATGGTGTCAGCCATCATCGCAGCATAGTTACCGTGGCTGACGTCGACGGTTTTAGCCAGATCGAAGGCTTTGTTCTGGTGGTTGATGACTGCTTCGCAGCCCCAGCCTGGAGAACAGCCCATCATGTCTGCTTTTCCATCGCCGTTAGTATCAAAGATTTTGGCGATTTTCGGATCTTTGAGCTGAGCGATATTGGTGATTTTGTACTGCTCTGCGGTTTTTTTGTCGATCAGATAACCCTGCGCGGCACCGGTGACAAATACCCCCTCGCGATAAAACTTTTTATCTCCGCCCGCAGCAGCATACATATCATCATGCAGCGGTTGCCAGTTCACGGCGGTGAACGTGGCATCGCCAGAGGCAATGGAGGTGTAGCCCACGTTGTAGTCGACTTCACTGGGCTTATTAACGGTGTAACCCAGTTTTTCCAGCGCACGACTGACCAGCAGCGTCTGGAAGGTTTCTTCTGTGATGGTGCTCTGTATCGGTTGTATGGTAATGCCTTTACCTGGCTGGTCGGAAGCCCAGGCGCTGGTAGAGACAAGGGTGGCAAACGCTGTGGCAATGATTAGATTCTGTCGCATCGTTGTTCCTTTAATACACTTCATTCTTCACGCGGCTTCTGCGTTGGCCGGGCGCATTCATCTTTGTCACCTGCGGCCTGGACGCGGCGTGAATGATTCTGTGTAAAGTTTATGAGTTGTATGCCCGGCAAGCCATAATGCGACCGGGCGACAGGTGAATTACTTGATGAAAGGGCGGGTCAGCAGACCCACCGGACCGGTGGTGTACCAGCGACGGTTACCACGGCTGCGCGAATCGCGGCCCACGGCCTGGGTCAGGCGGTCCAGGATGATGGCGAGGATCACAATACCGACCCCGCCAACGGTAGCCAGCCCCATATCGAGACGGCCGATCCCACGTAGCACCATCTGCCCAAGCCCGCCGACGGCAATCATGGAGGCGATGACAACCATGGAGAGCGCAAGCATCAGCGTCTGGTTGACGCCCGCCATAATGGTGGGCATCGCCAGCGGTAACTGTACTTTGAACAACATCTGACGCGGGCTGGCACCGAACGAGCGCGAAGCCTCAATCAGATCCGCCGGAACCTGGTTAATCCCAAGAATTGTCAGACGAACCATCGGCGGCAGGGCGAAGATAATGGTCACGACCACGCCGGGGACGTTACCGATACCGAACAGCATGACAATCGGCACCAGATAAACGAACGCTGGCGTCGTCTGCATCGCATCCAGCAGCGGGCGAACAATCTTCGCCGCTCGCGGACTGCGGGCCAGCCAGATCCCCATCGGCAGGCCGATGATCACGCAGAACAGCAGGGCGGTCAGCACCAGGGCCAGCGTGATCATCGCCTGCGACCAGGCACCAATAGCGCCAATAGCGATCAGCGAGATCAGGGTAGCGACCCCCATTCCGACACCGGAAATTTGCCAGGCGATCAGCGCAAAAATAATGATTGCCACCGGGGCCGGCATACCCAACAGCATCTGCTGGAAACCGTTAAGAATATAATCCACCGGAACACGAATGCCCTGGAAGACGGGACGGAAATGGGTCACCACCCAGTCGATCCCTTCGGTGACCCAGCTATCCAGCGGGATCAGCGTCTTATGGAACGGATCCATAATGTTGAAATGCTCTGGCGCCGGCGCGGGGGCGCTGGTCAGCCAGTCGGCACTGCCGCCGTCTGCGGGGGTGCCGGTTGGCGTGCCCCAGGCGTCAGCGGATTGTGCGGCGCTATCGGCCGCGGGTGCGGTATCCCACGGAGAAGATTGATCAGCCATTATTTGTTCCCTCGCGATCTAAAGCCTGTAGCAGCATGCGTTTTGAAATAATCCCGACATACTGTTGTTCTTCATCGACAACCGGCACCGCGCACGGGGCCTGGCCAACGTGAGAGAGCAGTTCGCTCAGAGGGGTTTGCGCATCTACGGCCATCGGCTCGCCGATCAAGGCTCCGTCAATACTCTGCGCCTGGCTGAGCGCCGCTTTTAAGGAGTCAATCGACACCACGCCGACAAACCTGTTATCGCGCTCAATAACGTAGCCATATTCCCGGTCTTCATTCTGCAATAATTTCAGGGCGGAACGAGGGCCGAAACCTGGCGTTTTGCGAATCAGTCCGACAGGGCTACGACGGGCAATATCCTTTGCGCTGAACACCTGGCTAATATCGACGCCGCGGAAGAAGGTGCGGACATAATCATTTGCCGGATTATTGAGAATTTCATCCGGTGTGCCGACCTGTACCACTTCACCATTTTGCATAATGGCAATCCTGTCGCCAATGCGCATCGCTTCATCCAGATCGTGGGAAATAAAGACCACGGTGCGCTGATGTTTTGCCTGTAGTTTTACCAGCTCATCCTGCATTTCGGTGCGAATTAAGGGATCCAGCGCTGAGAAGGCTTCGTCCATTAATAAGATGTCCGGGTTAATCGCTAATGCGCGGGCAAGACCGACACGCTGACGCATCCCACCGGAAAGTTCATCCGGATATCCGTGAGCGTAATTTTCCAGACCCACCTGGCGTAATGCTTCCAGCGCTTTTTCGCGACGTTGCTCAGCAGAAACACCGGCTAATTCCATGCCAAATGCCGTATTGTCCAGAACGGTCATATGTGGCATTAGCGCAAATGACTGGAATACCATCGCAATCTTTTTTCTGCGCACCTCGCGGAGTTCGGCATCCGATATTTTGGCGATATCGACGCCGTCGATCAGTACCTGTCCGCGGGTGGGTTCAATCAGGCGATTGAGAAGGCGTACCATTGTGGATTTACCCGAACCGGATAATCCCATGATGACAAATATCTCGCCTTCTTCAATGGCCAGACTGGCGTCTTTTACGCCAAGCGATAGCCCTGTTTTTTCCAGAATTTGCTCTTTCGAATGTCCCTTTTCAATATATTTGAAGGCGCGTTGTGGATGCTCTCCAAATACTTTATATAGATTTTTAACTTCTAATTTAATTGCCATGCAATAGAAAGATTCCTGTTATTTATATATGTCGATATAATACCCGATAGAAATAGTTACCTTTTCCTACCCTAACATACTGAGAATCTGAGACAACCCTGAATGTGCTCATCGGGAAAATATTCCATGGGGGGATTTGCCGGAGCTTCCCATGCTCTAAGGGCTGAGGGCGAATGCGCGTCAGGTAATATTTTTTGTAAGGACCACTGCAAATGCGCCTGAATTGCTGAAATTCAGGCGAATAATGCGTCAGATATTGAGTGTAGATCACACCAGAATAATCGTGTGATAAAAAGGGAACCGGCTTAAAATATTAGCCAAAATATAGTAATGATATTCCCCATAATGTCAGGTATCAGAAATTCCAGTCATCATCTTCGGTGTCGACCGCCTTACCTATCACGTAAGACGAACCTGAACCGGAGAAGAAATCGTGATTTTCATCGGCACCCGGCGAAAGCGCAGCCAGAATTGCCGGGTTCACGTCGGCCATTTCTGCCGGGAACAGCGCTTCGTAACCCAGGTTCATCAGCGCCTTATTGGCGTTGTAGCAGAGGAACGCTTTCACATCGTCAACCCAGCCGGTTTGCGCATACAGTTCTTCCGTATAACGGGCTTCGTTGTCATAAAGATCCATCAGCAGGTCAAGAGCAAAATTCTTCAGTTCTTCACGTGCGCTTTCCGGCAGTTTCTCCAGACCTTTTTGATACTTATAACCGATGTAATAACCGTGAACCGCTTCATCGCGAATAATCAGGCGAATCAAATCGGCGGTGTTGGTTAACTTACCGCGGCTGGAGAAATACATGGGTAGCCAGAAGCCGGAATAGAACAGGAATGATTCCAGAAATACGCTGGCGATCTTCTTCTTTAACGGCTCGTCGCTGGCGTAATGTTCAAGGATAATTTGCGACTTACGCTGCAATGGCGCGTTCTCTTCACTCCAGGCGTAGGCCGCATCCACATCGCTGGTCTGACAAAGGGTGGAGAAGATCGAACTGTAGGAGCGGGCATGCACCGCCTCCATGAAGCTGATATTCGACATCACCGCCTCTTCATGTGGAGTTAACGAATCCGCCATTAGCAACGGCGCTCCGGCGATATTCTGAATCGTGTCGAGCAGCGTCAGCCCGGTAAAGACGCGGATGGTAAGCTGCTTTTCCGCCTCGCTTAACGTCTGCCAGGCCGGGATATCATTCGACAACGGTACTTTTTCCGGTAGCCAGAAGTTACTGGTCAGGCGGTTCCACACCTCCAGATCTTTATCATCCTGAATTTTGTTCCAGTTGATGGCGCTCACGCGGGATAGTTTCATTCTGCTCTCCTTACAGCGCGCATGACACGCAGCCTTCTATTTCGGTCCCTTCCAGCGCCAGCTGGCGCAGTCGGATGTAGTACAGCGTCTTGATGCCTTTTCGCCAGGCGTAGATCTGCGCCTTATTGATATCGCGAGTCGTTGCGGTATCCGGGAAAAACAGCGTTAACGAAAGCCCCTGGTCGACGTGGCGTGTGGCCTCAGCGTAGGTATCGATAATCTTTTCCGGGCCAATTTCGTAGGCGTCCTGATACATATCCAGGTTTTCATTGGTCATAAACGGAGCCGGGTAGTAAACGCGTCCGATTTTCCCCTCTTTGCGAATCTCCACTTTCGAGACTATCGGGTGGATGCTGGAGGTGGCATGGTTGATATAAGAGATCGAACCGGTTGGAGGAACCGCCTGCAGGTTCTGGTTGTAAATGCCGTAGCGCATCACGTCATCCCGCAGTTGCAACCACATTTCGCGCGTGGGTAGCACGATGCCGCTACGGGCAAACAGCCCCCGGACTTTCTCCGTTTTCGGCTGCCAGTCGCTCTCTACGTACTGGGCAAAATATTCACCACTGGCGTAGCGTGAGTGCTTAAAGCCAGCGAAGGTCTGACCGCGCTCTTTCGCCAGCAGCATTGAGGTATGAAGCGCATGCCAGGTGATGGTGTAAAAATAGAGGTTGGTGAAATCCAGTCCTTCGGGCGAACCGTAAGCAATGCCTTCCCGCGCCAGGTAGCCATGCAGATTCATCTGGCCGAGGCCGACGGCGTGGGATGCTGCGTTGCCCGCTTCAACAGACGGCACGCTGCGAATATGGCTCATGTCCGAAACGGCCGTCAGGCCGCGAATGGCGGTGGCAACCGTCTGAGCAAAGTCGGGGGAATCCATGGTGTGGGCAATGTTCAGCGAACCGAGATTGCAGGAAATATCGCGCCCGGTCTGCGCATAATCGAGATTATCGTCGTAAGTGGAGGCGCTGTTGACCTGCAAAATCTCCGAGCACAGGTTGCTCATATTGATGCGACCGGCAATCGGGCTGGCGCGGTTAACCGTGTCTTCGAACATGATATAGGGATACCCGGATTCAAACTGGATTTCCGCCAGGGTCTGGAAGAAATCGCGGGCATTAATGTACTTTTTACGCACGCGCGTATCGGCGACCAGCTCGTCGTACAGCTCGCTGATGGCAATATCCCCGAACGGTTTACCGTAGATGCGCTCCACGTCATACGGTGAGAACAGCGCCATCTGCCCATTTTCTTTCGCCAGACGGAAAGTGATATCCGGGATCACCACGCCGAGCGAGAGCGTTTTGATGCGGATCTTTTCGTCGGCATTCTCACGTTTGGTATCGATAAAACGCAGAATATCCGGATGATGGGCGTGCAGATATACCGCGCCAGCCCCCTGACGCGCGCCAAGCTGGTTCGCATAAGAAAAAGCATCTTCCAGCATTTTCATGACGGGGATCACGCCGGAGGACTGGTTTTCAATACGCTTAATCGGCGCTCCGGCTTCCCGCAGATTAGAAAGCAGAAACGCTACCCCGCCGCCGCGTTTGGAAAGCTGGAGCGCGGAGTTAACCGCCCGGCCAATCGACTCCATATTATCTTCGATGCGCAGCAGGAAGCAGGACACCAGTTCGCCGCGCTGCTGCTTGCCGCAGTTGAGGAAGGTTGGCGTGGCGGGCTGGAAACGACCGGAAAGCATCTCATCGGTCAACCGGGTTGCCAGCGTTTCGTCACCCTGCGCCAGGGTCAGCGCAACCATCACGACCCGGTCTTCAAAGTGTTCCAGATAGCGTTTGCCATCAAAGGTTTTCAGCGTGTAGCTGGTGTAGAACTTCCAGGCGCCGAGAAAGGTCTGGAAACGAAAGCCGCTGGCGTGGGCGTGAGCAAACAGTTTCACCACAAAAACGCGATCGTACCGACTCAGAACGCTTTCGTCGTAATAACCTTCGCTTACAAGCCTGTCCAGACGCTCCTCCTGACTGGCAAAAACGATGGAGTTAGGGTGAACATGGGAAGCGAAGAACGCGTTCACCGCCTGTTTATCTTTGTCGAACTGAATGTGGCCTGCTTTGTCGTACAGATTCAGCATGGCGTTCAGGGCGTGGAAATCCGTCGTTTCCTGCATTACGCGTTCTGCGGTTGTCGTTGCCAAAATTCGCTCACTCCTTTTCGTACGTTGATGATGTCGCTTTGCGTTCCCATCAGTTCAAAGCGATACAGCCAGGGGACGGCGCATTTCTGCGCGATCGCTTCGCCAGCGCGACCGTAAGCCTCGCCGAAGTTGCGATTGCCGGAGGCGATGACGCCGCGAATTAACGCCCGGTTGTGTTCATCATTTAAAAAGCGGATCACCTGTCGCGGGACCGCGCCTGCTGTGCCGCCGCCGCCGTAAGAGGGCACAACCAGAATGTACGGTTCATCTACCTGAATACGTTCTCGTTCATTCAGCGGGATGCGAATGGCGGGCAGCCCCAGACGCTGCATAAAGCGGTGCGTATTTTCGGAGCTGCTGGAGAAGTAGACGAGCTGGCTCATGCGCCGGCCACGCGAGGTTCAGGATGCAACCGGTTAATCATGTCCGGACGGAACCCTGACCAGCGGGTTTCTCCGGCAATGACCACCGGTAACTGGCGAAAACCCTGGGCGCGCAGGGTTTCAGCCGCGTCCGGCACCTGGTCGACGTTCACCATCTCAAACTCAAATCCGCGGCTTTCCATCGCCCGCTTAGTGGCATGGCACTGAACACAGTTATTGCGAGTGTAAATAGTAATGCGCATGATTCGTATTTCCATTTAAAATTAAACGACGGCGCGATAATACGCGTCGGGTTGTGTGTGTCTTGACAGAGAGAATACTAGATGTAGATGAATTAATTTTCAACCATACAAGATATGGGATTTTTAGATTGATTGCTCCCCACGGATGAGCTCAGCGGGGAAGGGAGGAATTGGGTGAAACGTTGCCCGATGGCGCTGACGCTAATCGGGCCAGGGGGGATGTTGAACCCAGAATAGGGTGTGAGCGGCTAAAGCCGACCTGTAGGCCGGGCAAGGCGTTTACGTCGCCATCCGGCAAGGGAATTTACATTCTCATCCCGATCGCCAGGCGGTTAAAGCAGTTCATCAGGCTAATTGCAAACGTCAGATCGCTGATTTCATGGGGGCTGAAATGATCGAGCAGCGGCTGGTAAACCTCCTCCTCGGCGTGGGTTCTGGCAATATCCGTCAGCGATTCCGCCCATGCCAGAGCGGCCTGCTCCTGAGCGCTAAAGTGATGACTGACCCGCCAGCCTGCCAGCGCGTCCAGTTTGCACTGTTCAACACCTGATTTACGCAGCGCTTTGCTGTGCATTTCCAGACAAAATGCGCAGCCGTTGATCTGCGAAATACGCAGGAAGATCAACTCCATCAGCGTGGTATCCAGGGCGCCATTCTCCAGCGCTTTTTTTGCCTGCCCGAGGGCGCTGTAGACTTCAGGGCTGAGTTCATAGTAAGGCTGGCGTAACGTCGTCATGGTATTTCTCCTCGTTTGGATGTCCCGCAATGTAGCACTATAATGGACTGCCAAAGAGAGCCATATTTTGATAAAAAAAGCAGACCATATGCCCCGCTATCAGCAAATCGCCCGCCAGTTAAAAACAGCCATTGAGCAAGGTGAACTAAAGCCAGGCGCAAGACTCCCCTCCAGCCGGACCTGGTCTCAGGAGCTGGGTGTTTCACGTTCGACGGTTGAAAATACCTACGCTGAGCTGGTGGCGCAGGGCTGGCTGGAACGACGCGGTCAGGCCGGAACGTTTGTCAGCGGGCGCTTGCACCCCCAGCAAACGCCGACGAGCCCCGTTGTTTTTGCCGGAGAAAGCCACACGCCGCAGCCGTTCCAGATGGGATTACCGGCGTTGGATCTCTTTCCACGTGAGGTCTGGGCGCGGGTAATGGGGCGGCGTTTGCGTACCCAGACGCGATTCGATCTGGCACTGGGGGATGTGTGCGGGGAAGCCGCGCTGCGGGAGGCGATCGTTGACTATTTGCGGATCTCACGCAGCATTGAGTGTGTACCGGAACAGGTGTTTATCACCTCCGGCTATGCCTCTTCCGTGATGTTAATTTTGCGTTCTCTGGCGCAGCCGGGTGACGGCATGTGGATGGAAGATCCGGGTTTTCCATTGATTCGACCGATTATCGAGCGGGAAGGCGTACGCCTGCTGCCGGTGGCGGTTGATAAGGACGGGCTGGATGTTGCCGCCGGAACGGGTGATTACCCGGATGCCCGCTTTGCGCTGCTCACGCCTGCGCATCAAAGTCCACTGGGTACCGCGCTGTCGTTAACCCGACGGCATCAATTGCTGGCGTGGGCTGACGCTGCCCGTTCATGGATTATTGAAGATGATTACGACAGCGAGTTTCGTTACCAGGGTAAACCGTTGCCGCCGCTGAAAAGCCTGGATGCCCCACAGCGGGTGATTTATGCCGGAACGTTCAGCAAATCGCTCTTTCCGGCTTTGCGCACCGCGTGGCTGGTGGTGCCGGTTGACCAGGTGGCCCGTTTCCGTCAGCAGGCTGCCCTGATCGCCTGTACCGTTCCGGTGTTATGGCAGTTAACGCTGGCGGATTTTATGCGCGACGGCCATTTCTGGCGACACCTGAAAAAGATGCGTCAACACTATGCCGGGCGAAGACAATGGATAGCCCAGGCGCTAACGGAGCAGGGATTTAAGGTGGCGCCGCAGGAAGGGGGCATACAGTTGGTTATCTGGGTAGACGGCGATGATGTTGCGCTGGTGCGCAAGGCCAATAAAGCCGGACTGGCGGTTCAGGCGCTAAGCTGCTGGCGAATAAAATCAACGGGGCAGGGGGGGATGCTACTCTCTTTTACTAACATCACCAGCGCTGAAATGGCGGAACAGGTTGCGCGGCAGCTTCGCCAGGCCATCGTGTAAAACCCCCGGAGCAGGCTCACGGGGGAGAAGGGGTGTCATTGTCATCACTTTGGTTAGCGGCGCATACCCAGCAGGGCACCGACAAAAATACCGACCGCCGCTGCGGTCCCGACGCTACACCAGGGTTTTTCCCGCACAAATGTATCTGCGTAACCTACGGCATCTCGTGCGGTCTGCTGAACGCGAGAACGACCGTGCATCCGCGCCCGGGTCTCCTTCAGCAGCGCCTGCGCTTTGCGTCGTGCGGCGTCGGCTTCGTCTTTGGCATCGCTTCCCCAGGATTTCAGAACCTCTTCAAGGCTGTCAGCTAATTGACTGACATCGTTCTGAATATCCTGCACGCCTTCATCAACGTCGTTCCGGTTCTGTTTGTTAAACATATGATCCTCCATTGATTTAACTGTGACCTTAAGCTTAGCGCATATTTTTAACTTCAGAGTTGTGTCACGGCGTTATCGCGCGTTTATGGACTTTTCTGAAAGCGTTGCTAATGCTGAATCAGGTAAGGTAAGCCCGCTGTAAAAGATAACGAGGATAATATATGTATTTACGACCTGATGAGGTGGCGCGCGTTCTTGAAAAAGTGGGATTTACCGTAGATGTGGTGACACAGAAAACGTACGGTTATCGACGTGGCGAAAATTATGTTTATGTTAATCGTGAAGCGCGTATGGGACGTACTGCCCTGGTGATTCATCCAACCTTAAAAGAACGCAGTTCGTCGCTGGCAGAACCGGCGTCAGATATTAAAACCTGCGATCATTATCAACATTTCCCGCTTTATTTAGCCGGGGAAACTCACGAGCATTACGGTATTCCGCACGGATTTAGTTCGCGGATTGCACTTGAACGTTATCTGAATGGACTTTTTGGCGAAATCTGAAAGGCGACTGGCCACGCCAGTCGCGATGTTATATCACGCTTTTGCCTGATGATAGCTGCTGACCTTGAACAGGCGGCGGCAATAATCCAGGAAATACCCATAAGCCGCCCCCATCAGCATTGAAACCACGATATTCGAACTTACCGCTGCCATAATCTGATGCCAGTCCGCGCCGACTGTTAGCAAAATTGCGACATAGACCGGGGACTGGAAGGTGACATAGGCCAGCACGTCCGCCAGGTTTTTTGCCCAGCCTGCAGGGCTTACTTTACGCGCAGCGCGCATAAAGAAATCACGATACATGCCGTATGGCCATGCGATTAGAATATTCACCGGAATGGCAACCAGTCTGGAGGAAAGCGATTGTTCAAAGGTCATCCCGGAGAGGAATATCTCGATCAGCATGTTCACGACTGAACAGTAAACAACCATCGCAAACGTGTCTGCTACGGCGTGACGCAAGCGTGACTGCGGTGAGAACATGCTAATACTCCTTATATACTCGTTATACTTCAGGTTGTGGGTGTACCCGCTCCATCCCTGGGCTTCGCCCCTCAGGGGCCAGCGTAAGCGCTGTTCAAAACGACTACGCCGTTTTTTCCCGCAACCCGAATGATGTTGAGTGTAAAAAGGGAAAATATCGGTGCCAAACGGTTTTAATTAGTGGTTTAAGTTGCTGTATACCTATGCGCATAGGGTATATCGCTGGATAATAACTATCAACTAGTTAAAAATTTTTATTTTTTACTTTTTTGTAGATAAAATGCTCTGGTGTTGTCTGTTTTTTATGCGATGCAGGTTTTTCGTTCTTTTTTAAATTTTTTTATTTGTAAAACAATGCATTAGCTATTTTTCTTTTTTCGGTATTTTCAGGCGTGGTTTTAAAAAGCGCCAGAAATGGCAGAGAATTCGCCTGGTACGGTGATTATCCTGTTTTTAGCATTTTAAATGCTAAAAAACCCTGTTTAGTAGCATGAAGTTTCGCCATTATCTGCTGACTGAGAATTCGTTTTTCTTGAGTAAATATGCATGATTGCGCTAATAATATTTTGTAACTATTTCCGTCTGCCTTCTTTATTTAAAGCGGATTTTCACATGTGATATGAATATAATCACTGGCACCGCAGAGAAATAATTTAAGGGCTTATTCATGTGATAATATCTGGATAAATTAAAGAGACTGGAAAAATATTTTTTAATCTAATACACTACGTCCTGTAATACCTTCTTTTGGTTGTTGTGTTAAAAGGTTTTGACTATTATGAACTTAACGTTACAGAGCTTAAATAATATCCGTTCACTCCGTGCAATGGCTCGCGAATTCTCCATTGACGTCCTTGAAGAAATGCTCGAAAAATTCAGGGTTGTCACTAAAGAAAGACGTGAAGAAGAAGAACAGCAACAGCGTCTGCGCGCAGAGCAGCAGGAGAAAATTAATACCTGGCTGGAGTTGATAAAAGCCGAAGGCATTAATCCGGAAGAGTTGTTAGGAGGCGATGTCGCTGTTGCTCGCACGGGTAATAAACGTCAGCCGCGTCCGGCAAAATATCGCTATACCGATTTTAACGGTGAGGCAAAAACATGGACTGGCCAGGGACGTACGCCAAAAGCGATTGCTCAGGCACTGGCGGCGGGTAAATCGCTGGATGATTTTCTGATTTAATCCGAATGGCGGTGAGGGTGGCCTCACCGCTTATTTTCAGCAGACGCCGAAGTCGCCGTCTTCACTATATGGCGTGACATCTGCTACTTTCAGGGTGAATTTTTCGCCGCTTGCATTGCTGACTTGTTCAGCCACAATTTCATCATCATTCACTTCAATCACTTTGAGTTTTGGTCCGCCCATACGCGGTTGAACCAGATCGCCAGGTTGAAACATTCCGTCCTCCTCTCTTAATTGTAAAATTTATCTTAGACCACACCCGATGGCAGGTGCAGCGCTGTTTTATGGGTTACCGCTCAATATGGGGCGGGTCCACCAGGCTCTAAGTCCGTCGATTCCAGGGCATCCTGTCGAGCAGTCGCGCCATACCGCAAAAACCTGTCACTCCGGCAACCATCAGCCCGGCGCCGACGAAGGCGCTGAGCAGGAAGAAGCCACTATTAACAGCATAGCCCAGCGCCACGCCGAGCAGCGTGAGTCCACCGGCGGCAATCTGTACCTGACGCATCAGCGGTAGCGGCTGAGATTTATCTGTTTCAACCGGCAACCCGGCGGCTTTCCAGCCGTCGATACCGCCTTCCAGCAGCCAGACCGGGGCCGGTGCTGCAATGGCCTGTAGTTTTGCCGCATTGTTTTGCGTACGTTTCCCGGACTGACACTGGAAGATGACCTGCCCGGCGCTGAGATTATCAGGGAAGATCCCTTGTTCAAGCGCGCTCAATGGCGCCAGCTTTGCCTGGAGAATATGTTCACGCAGATATTCATCTGCATCACGGATATCAATCAGCGTCGCGCCTTGCGCGATTAACGCCTGCGCATCGCGCGGGGAAAGTGTCCTGGCGGTCATGATCGCTCCTTATGGGCAGTAAACGGTTTTTAGTGTGGCAATGAGCGAGTTCACCGCCGCATTTTTAATAAAGTAGAGAATACGCTGTGCATCGCGCTGACTGTCGATCAGCCCCTCTTCGCGCATTTTTGCCAGATGTTGTGATGTGGCTGACGGGCTAAGCCCGGTGGCTCGCGCCAGTTCGCCCGCGCTGGTGCCGGGTGAACCGCACAGCATGCACAGGATCAGCAGACGTTTCGGATGACTCATTGCTTTGAGCAGGGTCGCCGCCTGTTCTGCGCTGGCCTGAAGTTGTTCGAGTTCTGTCATATTTATTTTAGAAGTTGCTTAATTAAGTAAAGTCTAAAGTAAATGTAGGGCAGCGTAAAGCACGTAAAAGAGGGTAAACGTGCGAAGGTAAACTGGCGAACTTCGCTAAAATAACTACGCTTAGAGATAAAATCTCTTTTTAAACAATGATTAACTTTTGCTTGTAGGAAAAAGATATGGGTTTCTGGAGAATTGTTTTCACGATCATTTTACCCCCGCTGGGTGTGCTTCTTGGTAAGGGGTTCGGCTGGGCATTTATTCTTAATATCATTCTGACGCTGCTGGGCTATATCCCCGGGCTGATCCATGCCTTCTGGATCCAAACCCGCAGCTAACCTCTCGCCACAGCGGCATCATGGTGCCGCTGTCTCATGGATCCGTTTCCCTCTGCTACACTTTTGGAGTGTTTATTATTGACAGCTGAGGTGGATATGGGACTTTTCAATTTTGTAAAAGATGCCGGGGAAAAACTTTGGGATGCCGTCACCGGCAATCATGATAAAGACGACCTGGCGAAGAAGGTGCAGGAGCACCTGAATAAAACCGGTATCCCGGATGCCGATAAAGTGAACGTACAAATTGCTGACGGTAAGGCGACCGTCACAGGTGATGGCTTAAGCCAGGAAGCGAAAGAGAAAATCCTGATTGCCGTCGGTAATATTGCCGGTATTGCCAGCGTTGAGGACGAGGTGAAAACCACTGCGCCAGCAGCGGAAAGTCAATTTTATACCGTTAAATCCGGTGATACGCTAAGCGCCATTTCGAAACAGGTTTACGGTAATTCCAGCCTGTATAACAAAATCTTTGAGGCCAATAAGCCAATGCTCAAAAGCCCGGACAAAATCTATCCCGGGCAGGTATTACGTATTCCGGAATAATCCATAAGAGATTTTGGCATATACCTGACCCGACCACTGACATCGTCGGGTTAGTCTGGAGGCATCTTGTAGCACATTACATCATGCAGGGTGCCGTTAATAAGTCGGGAGTGATACTCAATCTTCTCAAGAGTCATGCCCATTCTTTGTAAGGTACGCGCTGAGCGGATATTTTCTCTTACACAGCGTCCCCTGAGTGTGCTGAGAGACAATTGCTCAAAACCCCATTGCGCCAGGGCGAGCGCGGCTTCACAACAATAGCCTTTCCCCCAATACTGCGGCGCCAGCCAATAACCCAAATAATTGTTCTTTTGCCTGAGTTCAAATAAACCTATTGTTCCCACCAATTGCTGGGTGTTTTTTTCCTCAATAGCCAGTTCCAGCGACACGCCGCGACGCCAGGCTTGTGGATGATTTGCTATCCAGGCAGCAGCGTCGCAGGAAGTATAGGGATAAGGAACGTGCTGAAGCCAGTGGGTGGTTTCAGGTTGTGAAAGCGCATTTTTAACGTCGTCGATATCCCTGATTGTGAAAGGGCGTAACAACAGCCTGTGACTGAGAATGGTCGGAAACGGACTGTTGTTGCCCAACGGGTGACTCATACTGTCAGAATCCGACAGGTGTTAGTGGAACCAACCAGATCCAAAATATCGCCTTGCGTGACGATCACGCGATCTCCTGGTTGGGCAAGGTTCCGCTCTTTTAGCATTCGTAGCACATCCATTGCGGCATCCACGTCCTTCGTACTGTGTTCATAAAGGACGGGGGTGACGCCGCGGTACAAAGCCACGCGATTGAGCGTACTGCGATGGCGGGAGAAGGCATACACAGGGATCCCCGAACTGATGCGTGACATAAGAAGCGCTGTTCTCCCTGATTCGGTCATTGCGACAACCGCTTTAATTCCACAGAGATGGTTAGCCACGTACATCGAAGCCATCGCAATAGCATCTTCAATACTGTCAAATTTTCCATCGAGACGATGATTTGAAATTTGAACCGAGGGAATGGATTCTGCACCAATACACACCGAGGACATTGCGCGTACCGTTTCTACAGGATAATTCCCTGTCGCTGTTTCTGCGGACAACATGACGGCATCGGTTCTGTCAATGACGGCATTCGCCACGTCCATGACTTCGGCACGCGTCGGCATGGCGTTTTCAATCATCGATTCCATCATTTGCGTTGCGGTAATAACCGCTCTGTTAAGACGGCAGGCTTTGTCGATCAATTTCTTTTGTACCGCAACCAGTTGCGGATCGCCTATCTCCACACCCAGATCGCCTCGGGCAACCATGATCGCATCGGAAGCCTGTATGATGGCCTGCATTGTCTCATCATTACTGACGACTTCTGCGCGTTCAATTTTAGAAACTATGTGTGCATCACAACCGGCATGCCGCATGAGGCGACGAGCCAGTTCAACGTCGCCGGGAGATTTTACAAATGACACGGCCAGATAGTCGACACCAATATGGGCTGCGGTCATTATATCTTCCTTATCTTTGGGCGTAAGAGCGTCAGCAGATAAGCCGCCTCCCTGTTTATTTAAACCCTTATGATTGGATAAAAGTCCACCTAAAATAACCACCGTAATGACCTGGTCTCCTTTGATATCAGTGACGCGAAGTTGAATTCTGCCATCATCAAGAAGCAGCAGATCATCCCTGGAGACTTCATTCGGTAATTCACGGTAATCACACCCCACTATTGTGTTATTACCTTCACCGGGAGGAAGTTTAACGTCCAGAATAAACATTTGTCCTTGAGTCAATGTCACTTTGCCATCCGCAAAGCTGGATATGCGAATCTTCGGGCCTTGCAGGTCAGCCATAATAGAAATATAGCACTGTTGTTTTTCTGCAATGAGACGTACTTTTTGCGCTCTCTTAATATGATCCTGAGCCGAGCCGTGGGAGAAATTTAGTCTGACAACGTTGACGCCTGATGCAAGTAACTCTTCGAGTTTACTGTCATTATCCGTTGCAGGACCTAATGTAGCGACAATTTTTGTCCGACGGTAATTGTGTTGAATTTCCATAATAACCCCTAAATATAAGATGAGTGCTATCCTTGTAAATAAATACAAAGGGCTGTTGTATCATATTTTATATGCTCAGAAAGAAATATCCGGGCATATTTTTAATAAGAGAATTAGAACCTGTTCCGTCAGGCTATTTTGCCTGCTATTTTGAACCGGGGCAGGGCTCACACAAAACCCGACAGCGTTTTGCACGCCGCTTGCTGCGGTCCGAAGGGTGAGCGTTGCGAATCATCCTCACGTACTCCGTGTACGCGCCGGTGGCTGTGCGCTGGTCGTAACTGCCAGCGCCAGTAACGCCGGGTAGCCAGGCTCTTACATGGCGATATTTGAAATAAGCTTCTTGCCTTCTTCTATATTATGTTCCTCAGATAATTTACCCGCCAGTTCAATGTTTCCTGAAAGGATTGCTTCAACAATCGGTTTATGTTGATTGAGTATTTCAGTGCTGTCAGGAATTAAGTCATTGCTCGAGCGTATAAACAGAAGCGTTTGTCGCTTTATCAACTTATATTGTTCCTGGAGGCGTTGATTTCCCGATAGTTCAATAATGACTTCATGAAGACCAAGATCGCTCTCTGCAATGGTGGCATAATCATTGCTGGCACATGTTTGAGTAAAATGTTTAAAGGCCAATTTTAATCTCTCACTGTTGTTATTGGCATCAATAAACTCCGCAGCCAGACGCGCCCCCAGCCGTTCAATTGCTGAACGCAGCGTACATAATTCCCAGATATCTTTTTCGGTTAACATGGTTATCATCCATCCCGAATAAGGTTTTAATCTGACTAAACCTTCGCGCGTCAGCAGGTGAAGTGCTGTTCTCACCGTTGAACGCGACAGGTTTAACTTTTCGGACAACATTGCTTCCGTAATACGTGTACCTTGAGGAATCTGGCCCGAAACAATGAACTCGCGCAATGCATTTGTCGCTTGTTCTTCGGCCGGCATTTTTACGATTGGGTTTATGTTCATAAAATTATTACATCTTTTTCGTCCAGATATGACCCAATTGTACACGATTTAGTCAGCTAAAGCACATCTATTGTTGCCTCGTCAACCAGCAGAGACACCAGTTGCGTAAAGCTAATTCCTGCCCAGGCGAGCTGTTCCGGAACCAGTGAAGTTGGCGTCATTCCAGGTTGCGTATTGATCTCAAGAAAAAAGACGTCGCCTGTATTTTCGTCCAGTATAAAATCAGAACGGCTTATTCCCCGACATCCTAATAAATTATGCAGAGTTAACGCATTTTCCATACAGATATTGAAAGTGTGATCTGGAATGTCAGCAGGTAAGCTGTGTAAAGAACCGCCGGTTTCGTATTTTGCCTGGTAATTGTAAAACTGATGATCTGTGGCCGGTACTATTTCTGTCACGGTTACAGGCTTATTCATAAAAACCGTTACCGTTAATTCTCTGCCCTTTATATATTTTTCAATCATCGCGTGGCAGTTATAGGTCCATGCCTGCGCGGATAATTTTTCTGCGTCGGGATCCCGAAAAATATATGTCGCAATACTGGAACCATCGTTAACAGGTTTGAGAACATAAGGAAAAGGAATCGTCATCGATTTATAGGTGGCGTAATCGACAAGCTGATCTTCTGCAACGTGAATACCATACTGGCGAGCAATCGTTTTGGTCTTTATTTTATCCATAGCAATGGATGACGCCGCGACTCCGGAGTGAGTGTAAGGTATCCCCATGATATTAAGCAGTCCCTGAACGGAGCCATCTTCCCCGTAGGGGCCGTGTAAGGCATTAAAGCAGACATCCGGGTTTATGAGTTTCAATTTTTCAGGCAGTGTTCTGTCTACATCAATGATATGCGTGTCATACCCTGCCTCTTTGAGTGCTGCGGCGCAGGCATTTCCTGTAATTATTGAAATGTCTCTTTCTTTGGATATTCCACCACACAGAACAAGAACTTTTTTCATCGTTTTTCCTCCGGGGATTCAGGAAGTTCCTTTCAACAAACCTCCTGAACCCCGAACAATGCATTATTGAATTAGCATTAATTTTAAATCATTCACATTTGTTCCCGTGTTACCCGAAACCACAATATCTTTAGCCGCAATCAGGGCTTGTGAAACATCATGATTTTTCAGGCAATCGGCCGGGAGGCATTGGTTATGGCTGGCTCGTTCAAAGGTATAACCATCAACCAGCCCCCCCGCATAGGGCGTGGGTCCGTCAGTACCATCAGTATCCAGCCCAAGTACAACAACCCCTTTCATTCCCTGCATGTCCGCGGCTGCACTCAGTGCAAATTCCTGGTTAGGCCCGCCTTCACCTTTAAAGCCACCAGAGATGAATACCGTGGTTTCCCCGCCGCCAATCACACAGCATGGTCTGGATACCGGATGCCCATCCTGCAGGATCTGTTTTGCGATAGCCACGAAGTTGCGGCCCAGGGCGCTGCTTTCACCTTCAAAACAATTTGAGAGTAAAAGTGGCGTGTATCCGGCCTGGCTCGCGGCGAGGATAGCACCCTGGCAGGCTGCATCGGCCGGAAGCAGAACGATATCCTGCCGATCAAGATGAGCCAGATCGCTTTCGCGCATGGTTTCAAATTGTGGGTCTGCTTTTCGAATATGTTCCACGACAGAGTGCGGCAACTTGTCCCAAAGATGATATTTGTCCAGCGTTCTTTGAGCGTCAGCGAACGTTGAGGTATCCGGTACGGAAGGATCGGTGATGTAATCAAGGGCATCGCCGATCACGTCAGAAACGGTCAGGTTAATCAGGTGAGTACCTGGTGGCAGCGCCTTAATTAACTTTCCTCCTTTCAGCAGACTCAGGTGCTTGCGTACCGAGTTGATCTCAATAATATTCGCACCACAGGTTAGCAGGATTCTACTGGTTGCGGCTTTGTCTTCCAGGCTCACCCCAGGGACAGGGGAAACCAGCAGGGAAGATGAACCCCCGGAGATACAGGCGATAACAATGTCTCCGGACTGGACTTCTGTCAGAAGCGCGGTAATCACCTGTGCGCCTTTCAGCGACGAGTCATCGGGGACGGGGTGATTCCCCTCATAAAGAGCAATATAGTCGAGGGTTCCCTGTTCTCCTTTTTTGCATATCACGGCACCTTTATGAATTTTGTCGCCCAGTATTTCTTCCAGCGCTTTTGCTACCGGGAAGGTGGCTTTACCCGCGCCAATAATAAAAATCCGGGTTTCTGGATTAAGCGGGTATGATTTATTCTCAATGACTAACTGATTATCTTTCAGTTGTACAATTTTCCTGGTAATTAAACCTGGGTTTACATAATCAAGGACATTTTCTGCAATATCAATTATATCGCGACGTAATTTCTCCTCGGGGCGAGCTGAAATCAGCTCGTCCTGATTTTTAATATATTTCATTTTTTACCTCTTGTGGTGCAATAGAGTCACTTTTTAATTAATAAACGCTGCTATGGAATTAATGAGCCAGTAATTTTTTAGGAATTCGCAGAATCAAAAGTGCGCCAATGAATACACTACCCGCCAGAATATATAGCGCGATATCTGTGTTATTCGTGGTGTCTTTTATCCAGCCGACAAGATAAGGGCTGCAAAATCCTGCAAGGTTGCCAATGGAGTTTATCAAGGCCAGCCCACCGGCCGCCGCCGCGGTACCTAACATCGCACTTGGCACTGTCCAGAACATTGGCAGAGAGGTCAGGACACCAATCGTGGAAAGCGTCAGCCCGATCATTGCGATGACCGGACTATGGGCGAATTTCGCCGCAATCAGCAGCCCAACCATGCCCACCAGCATAGGAATAACAAGATGCCATCTGCGCTCTTTATGTAAATCGGCAGAGCGCCCGACGTAAACCATAACAATACCGGCAAAAAGGTAGGGAATTGCACTCAGTACACCGATGAGACTTAAGCTTTCAAAACCGGAGCTTTTGATGATTGAAGGCATCCAGAAGCCAATTGCGTATTCCCCCATTTCGATAAAGAAATAAATAAGGCAGAAATACCAGACCATCGGTGACAACAAGAAGCCAAGCACAGAGTTATTCTTACAGTCACTGTCTTTTCGTTGATCTTCTTTTTGTAAATCAATGGCAATGACTTGTTTTTCATCCGCGGTCAGAAAGGTACATGAGCTGTAGTTATCCGGCATAAACCAAAAAACAGAGAAACCTAATAAAATGGTGGGGATCCCATATAAAAGAAATAACCATTCCCATCCTGCCAGGTTTAACTGATGATTACCAAAGGTATCCATGATGAAACCTGATAATGGTCCACCTAATACGCCTGACAAAGGAATGGCAGCCATAAACAGTGAGATTACCCGGCCTCTGCGCTCGCTGGGGAACCAGCGCGTAAAGTAATAGACAACGCCAGGGAAGAATCCGGCCTCAGCAACACCTGTCAGTAACCGTAATACATAAAATTGCATCGGCGTTCTGGTAAACATTAAACATGTTGAGAAAATGCCCCAGGATATCATGAGAATACAGATCCAACGTCTGGCGCCAATTTTAGATAAAACAATATTACTCGGAACGGCAAATATTACATAACCAATAAAAAATATTCCCGCACCGAAGCCATACGCTGTTTCAGATAATTGTATATCCGCTAACATCTCAAGTTTTGCGAAACTGACATTAATTCTTGAAAAGTAGGCAAATATATAGCATATAAAAATAAATGGAACTAAGCGCCAGATTACTTTTTTATAGACTCTTTCGAGTCTTTCTGCATGTCCAAAATCACCTTCAATACTGCTACTCATAGCGATTACCTCGGTATTAATGGGTACTCAGAGCAGATACATAATAATTCTGTTCTTGTGTAGGGTACTGGAGAAGGACGATAGTGGTAAAACCACTATCGTTCATTTTGTTAATCAGATAATAATAATTTTATTAACGCGGACGGCGGAAATTATGTCCGGCATAAACAGCAGAGCTTCCTAATTCTTCTTCAATTTGTAACAGACGATTGTGCTTCGACGTGCGCTCGCCGCGAATAGGCATACCCGTTTTGATTTGTCCGCTATTTAACGCAACAACCAAATCTGAAATCAGGCCATCTTCGGTTTCACCGGAGCGTTCGGAAACCTGAACACCGTAGCTATAACGATAGGCAAACTCCGCGGCATCCATCGCCTGGCTGAGAGAACCAATCTGGTTCACTTTGAACAGCATGGCATTTGCGGCTTGGCTTTCAACGCCGAGACGCAGACGATCGACGTTGGTAACAAACAGGTCGTCACCCACAATCTGTGTTTGTGGAAGCTCATGGGTTACCTTGATGAAACCTTCAAAATCTTCTTCATCAATCGGATCTTCCACCGAGCCAAGAGGATAGGCTGCTGCAACTTGTTTATAAAGATCAATCAGCTCATCACGGCAGAACTGTTTATCGTCGAGCGTATACAGTCCGGATTTGGCGTCATACCAGTGGCTTGCTGCGCAATCCATACCGTAAACAATATCTTCGCCGAAACCGACCTTGTAACCCGCTTTTTCAACTGCGCGCTGCATGTATTCAAAGGGTTCCCAGATCCCTTTCATTGGTGTCGCGAATCCGCCTTCGTCACCCGTATTTGTGGCGAGAATTCCATATTTCTCGATGACCAGTTCACGCAGGCATTCATTGATTTCGGTGGTCATTTGTAAGGCGTGAGCATAACTTTCCGCCCCCACCGGCAGTACCATAAACTCCTGAATTTCTAAATAGTTTGCTGTAAGTTTCCCGCCGTTCAGGCAGTTCATTAAAGGAACCGGAAGCACGTGACCGAAAGGGTTGAGGTATCGATAAAGTGGGACATCACAGGCAAATGCGCCGGCACGAGCAACGGCCAGCGAAACGCCGAGAATGGCGTTTGCCCCCAGACGTTGTTTGTTTGGCGTACCGTCAAGGTCGATCATCATCTGATCAATTTTCCGCTGTTCGGTGACGTTCAGGCCCAGGATAGCGTTCTTAATTTCCCCGACAATGTTGGCAATAGCTTTGCGCACCCCTAAACCACGATAGCGTTTCTGGTCCCCATCTAATAATACGAACGCTTCATGGATACCTGTCGAGCGTCCGGCTGGCACATCCGCTCTACCCGTCAACTTGCCATCAACATACACGTCAACCTGGACAGTGGGCCAGCCGCGACAATCGATAATTTCCCTGGCTTTAATGTCAGTAATTTGATTTGAACTCATAACTCGACTCCTGGTTTTTGATCTACGGAGAGAAAGAAATGTCGGTATGTCTACCGCATCATTGCGGGTTGATTATTGATCGATTGTCGACAATCGGGTATATGCCAAATGGGTTTTTTGTGACCGGGTTGGCATAATTTTTTTAAATATTGCCTTGATTGATTTTAATTATATGATTTTTATGGGGAAATTTTGGGGCCGAATGAGGGCTTTTGGCGCAGGCAACAGGTGATTGAGTTTCACCGCCGTTGCTCATCGCACGAAGAAAGGGAACGAACAGACTATTCCTGAGGTAAAGACATGGCCTGTTGAATAATGGGAATCGGCGTTAGCAGGTGCTGACGCATGAGTTCGCTGGCGCGGACGGCGTCGCGCGCCAGAATCGCCCCGGTCAGCGTCTGATGCTGATCGTGTTTATCTTCCAGCATTTCAACTGACAGCACCGTTTTACGTAGCCAGATAAACCGGTAGCGCGCCGCAAGGTCGAACAGGCGTTCGCGCATTTGCAGCAGATACTTTGAGCCGCACCCGGCGACAATGGCAGTGTGGAATGCCTGATGGCGTTGATCCCACTCCTCCAGCATATGTTCGCTGGCGTCAACGGCTTCCAGCTTGCTGAGCATATGCGCCCGCGCGAGGATCTCCGCCTCCCAGGCATCGTCGCCGCGCTCAATGGCCAGACTCACCAGCATCGCTTCCATGTTGGCGCGGGCGTCAAAAATATCGAGCAGCTCCTGCTCTGACATTGGCGCTACGCGATACCCTTTCTGGTTAACCACCGTGACCAGCCGTTCCGCCACCAGTTGAGAAAGCGCCTCGCGCAGCGGCCCAACGCCAAGCTCATAACGAGAGGTCAGCAGGCTCATACGCAGCTTTTCATCAGGCTGATAAATACCGCGAATAATGTCGTTCTTCAGCCAGCGGTATCCATCTATGGCCGTCGGTTGGGAAATGGCGGTCATGGTCTTACTCCTGAACGGATTTCCCGGCCGGTGCCGGGAACAGGTTTAACGCGTATTTTGCAACGGTGTCTTTTGCCACAATAGCAGCTTTTTCCAGCGTGACATAATTGGCACGGTACAAATAATTCCCAGCCCCAATATTCCTGTCGAAATAACCTCTAACCGTTGCGCCGGACGAAATAACATGGCAATCAGCACAAAGCTGATAAAGCCAATGACCAGCCATGTCAGCCACGGGTAGAGCCACATCTTCAGTTTGATCTCCCCACCTTCTGCCAGCAGAATTTTGCGCATCCGCAGCTGGGATATGGCGATCACCAGATAGACCAGCAAGGCGATAGCGCCGGAGCTGTCGATAAGGAATTTAAACACTTTTGCCGGGGCGTAATAATTGACGATAACGGTCAAAAACGCGGCGCCGGTAGAGAGCAGCACGGCCACGTACGGCGTTTTGCTGCGGTTGGTTTTACCCATGATCGCCGGGGCGTCACCGCGGCGGCTCAGGGAGTAGAGCATTCGGGAGGCGGTGTACAGCGCCGAGTTCAGACAACTGGTGACCGACAGTAAGATCACGCAGTCCATGATCAGTCTGGCATGGGGAATATGCAGCAGTTCCAGCACAGAGCGGTAGGAACCCACTTCTTTCAGCCCAGGCATGTTCCAGGGAACGAGCGCGACAACCACAAAAATTGAACACAAATAGAAAACAGAGATGCGCCAGATGACGGAGTTGGTGGCGCGCACAATGTGTTTATCCGGGGTGTCGGACTCCGCCGCCGCGATGGTGACAATCTCCGCCCCCATAAACGAGAACATGGTGATCAGCATTGCGCTTAACACTGCGCCAAAACCGTTGGGCATAAAGCCACCGTAATCCCACAGTCGTGAAATACCGCTCACCTCGGCATACGGATAAAAACCGCTAATCGCCGCTGCGCCCAGGATAATAAACGCCAGAATGGCAATCACTTTGCACAGCGCCAGCCAGAACTCAAATTCACCGTAGTTTTTGACGCTCAGCAAATTACTGCCGGTTAATGCCAGCGTAATGACCAGGGAGAACAACCAGACCGGTATGCCCGGCACCCATGAGTGCAGGATGATTGCGGCGATATTGGCCTCCAGCGGAATAACCAGCACCCAGAACCACCAGTACAGCCAGCCGATGGTGTATCCCGCCCAGCGTCCAATGGCTTTATCTGCGTAAGTGGAAAAGGAACCGGTATCTGGCGTGGCGACGGCCATTTCGGCCAGCATCCGCATAATCACCACCACCAGCAATCCGGCAAACAGATAGGCCAGTAATACCGCGGGACCGGCTTCTGCAATCGCCACGCTTGAACCCACAAACAAACTTGCGCCGATAACCCCGGCAATAGACAGCATGGTGACGTGGCGTGATTTCAGCCCGCCCCCTAAATCATGTGATTGTGACAGTTGCCCCATCTTTTAAACCTCTCGAAAGTATTTCACTTGGGAGAGCACCCCGGCATTCCCGCGCCGGGGCACGCGTATTATTGTTATTGACCCTGTCTGCCGGATGGCGGCTCCGCCTTATCCGGCCTGTGGATGGCGTTTTTTATTGGTCGAATACAGTGTTAACCTTGCTTCGCCTCATCAAAACATTGGGCGATGATCGCCAGCCCCTGACGGATCTGCGCGTCTTCTATAGTGAGTGGAACGAGGATGCGCAGTACGTTGTAGTACGGCCCACAGGAGAGCAGAATCAGCCCTTTGTCGCGGGCGCGGGCGACGATTTCAGCCGTCAGTTTTGCATCCGGTTTACTGTGGTCGCCGTTTTCGAACAGTTCGATAGCAATCATCGCCCCCAGCCCGCGGACATCGCCGATCTCGCGGTGGGTTTCCGCGATAGCCAGCAGGCCATCGCGCAGGGTCTGCCCCAGCTCGTTGGCTTTTTGCAGCAGGTTTTCCTGTTCGAAGATGTTCAGTACCGCCAGCGCGGCGGCGCAGGCAATCGGATTTCCGGCGTAGGTGCCGCCCAGTCCGCCCGGCGGGATGGCGTCCATCACTTCCGCGCGACCGGTCACGCCCGCCAGCGGGAAGCCCCCGGCAATGGATTTGGCGAAGGTGGTAAGATCGGGTGCAACGCCCATCTGCTCCATGGCGAACAGGGTACCGGTGCGGCCAGCGCCACTCTGCACCTCATCGGCGATCAGCATAATCCCGTGTTCGTCGCAGAGTGAGCGCAGGCGCTGCATAAAGGCCGGCGAGGCGGCGTAAAAACCGCCTTCGCCCTGGACCGGTTCAATCACGATGGCGGCGATGTCTTCCGGGGCGGCATCGTTTTTGAAGATACGCTGAATACTGGCGATGGCGTCATCATCGCTGATGCCGTGCAGGGCGCAGGGGTAGAGCGCGCGATAAACGTGACCCGGCATCAGCCCCATGCCAGCAGAATACGGATTCACTTTCCCGGTCAGCGACAGGGTGTAGTGAGTACGACCGTGGTATGCCCCGCTAAACGCAATCGTGCCGCTGCGTCTGGTGGCCGCACGGGCGATTTTCACCGCGTTTTCCACCGCTTCGGAGCCGGTGGTCACCAGCAGGGTTTTCTTGGCGAAATCGCCGGGCACCTTTTTATTCATGATTTCGCACAGTTCCAGATACGGCTCATAGGCCAGTACCTGAAAACAGGTATGCGACAGTTTTTTCAGCTGTTCTTCCACGGCAGAGACGATCTGCGGATGCAGGTGTCCGGTATTCAGCACCGCGATACCCCCGGCGAAATCGAGAAACTCACGGCCTTCCACATCCCAGACCCGGCAGTTTTCAGCGCGGTCGGCGAAAATAGGGTGGATCTGTCCTACGCCACGAGGAACGGCGTCGCTGCGGCGCTGCATTAACTCTTTATTGGTGCTCATCAGGTGTTCTCCAGTCGTTTTTTTATTAAAGGCCGATGCACATATATTTGATTTCTAAGTAATCTTCGATGCCATATCTGGAACCCTCACGGCCCAGGCCGGAGGCTTTAATCCCGCCGAAGGGGGCAACTTCGTTAGAGATAATTCCGGTGTTAATCCCGACAATGCCGTATTCCAGCGCTTCACCGACGCGAAAGACGCGGCTTAAATCGCGGGCGTAGAAATAGGCGGCCAGACCGAACTCGGTATCGTTGGCCTGCCTGATGACGTCGGCTTCGTCCTTAAAGCGGAACAGAGGAGCCAGCGGGCCAAACGTCTCTTCTTTGGCAACCTTCGCGTTGTTGGGGACGTCCACCAGAATGGTGGGCTGGAAGAAATTACCGCCCAGCTCATGCGCCTTGCCGCCGGTAATCACTCTGGCGCCTTTCTCCAGCGCATCGGCGATATGTTCCTGAACTTTGGCGACCGCTTTCTCATCAATCAGCGGGCCGGTGGTGACGTCGGGTTGCAGACCGTCGCCGGGACGCAGCATGTTCACCGCCTGCTGAAGCTTTTCGGCGAAACGGTCATACACACTATCCTGCACGTACAGACGATTGGCGCAGACGCAGGTCTGCCCGGCGTTACGAAACTTCGATGCCAGCGCCCCCTCTACGGCTTTATCGAGGTCGGCATCGTCAAAAACGATAAACGGCGCGTTGCCGCCCAACTCCAGCGATACCTTTTTGATGTCTTTGGCGCACTGCGCCATCAGCAGTCGACCAATTTCCGTTGAGCCGGTGAACGACAGCTTGCGCACCAGCGGGTTGTTGGTTAGTTCATTGCCGACGGCTCCGGCAGAGCCGGTGATGACGCTGAACACGCCGGCGGGTATCCCGGCGCGGAGAGCCAGTTCCGCCAGCGCCAGCGCGGAGTAGGGGGTCTGGCTGGCGGGCTTGAGCACCATTGTGCAGCCTGCCGCCAGCGCCGGACCGGCTTTGCGGGTGATCATCGCCGACGGAAAATTCCACGGCGTGATTGCGGCAGTGACGCCAATTGGCTGCTTGATGACGATCAGCCGCTTGTCGGCCTGGTGGCCCGGAATGGTGTCGCCATAGATACGCTTGCCCTCTTCGGCAAACCATTCAATAAACGAGGCGGCATAAATTATTTCGCCTTTCGCTTCCGCCAGCGGTTTCCCCTGTTCCAGCGTCATCAGGCGGGCGAGATCGTCCTGGTGCTCCATCATCAGGTTGAACCAGCGGCGCAGAATATTCGCCCGTTCTTTGGCGGTGAGCGCACGCCAGGCGGGCAGCGCGCGGCTGGCTGCATCAATGGCTTCGCGAGTCTCCTCTGCGCCCATTTTGGGGACGTTGCCCAGCAGCTCGCCGTTGGCGGGGTTGGTGACGATAATCACTTCGCCGTTATTGGCATTACGCCACTGTCCGTCGATCAATGCCTGCTGACGGAACAAAGTTGGATCGTTAAGTTGCATACTTGCTTCCTGTCTTAAGATGTTTATCCCCGCCATACTTCAGGTTGCAGGCGTGTTGGCTTTGTTACCCGGCCCATCCCTGATTCGCCTCTGGGGGGCTGCTTACCGCCTTCCTGCAACCCGAATTATTCAGGGGCTAGCGAGTAAAGGCGGCGTGTAATGAGTCATCGCGACGTGCCGCACGCAGCGTGCGTCCGGGATTACTCTGTTCTGCCAGCAATGTCTGTACTTTGCTGACGATATGCGCGCCGATGGGAATCGCGGAAGTCGCGGCCGGGGAAGGGGCGTTGCAGGTGTGAATTGAACGCGGCGTGGTGACGAACAGAAAATCGTCAATCAGCTTTCCGTCCGGTGACACCGCCTGCGCCCGCACGCCCGCAGGCCAGGGTTGCAGATCGTTTTGCGTCAGGCCGGGGCAGTACTTTTGCACCAGCCGCAGGTAGCCGCTTTTACACAGCGAGTTTTTCATTTCACTGAAGCCCGAACGCAGATTTTTTTGCAGCACCCGGCGGATACCGGAAGAGCCGAGGATCTCCAGCGTGTCGGTAAAAGAGAAGTCGCGTTTGCTGTAACCTTCACGTTTAAAGGCCAGTACCGCGTTTGGCCCTACCGTGACGCTGCCGTCAATCATGCGGGTGAGATGAACGCCAAGAAACGGCATTGCCGGATCGGGTATCGGGTAGATCAGATGGTTGACGATCTGATTATGCTCTGGCGCGAGGCGGAAATATTCTCCCCGGAACGGGCAGATGATAAATCCGGGCTTGATGCCGAGCATTTTTACCAGTCTGTCAGCCATCAGCCCGGAGCAACTTATCAGCGTGGAGGCTTCAAATTCCTGCCCCTGCCGCGTGTGGATCACCACGCCCGTCGCGTGCTCTTTCAGGCCGCTGACTTCTGCGTGGTAGATAATCTTTCCGCCTCTGGACTGAAAGATTTTCGCCATCGCTGCCGCCACTTCACGGTAGCTGACTATTCCGCTTGAGGGGACGAAAATCCCGCCCAGCCCGGTGATGTTCGGCTCACGCTCGCGGAGTTCTTGCGCACTGAGCCACTCGCGCTCCAGGCCGTTCGCGGCGGTGCGATCCCACAGCGCCCGCATCCGCGCCATTTCCTGTTCCGATGTGGCGACCAGCATCTTCCCGCAGGTGTCGTAGCGGATACCGTTTTGATCGCAAAAGGTTTTGGTGGCGCGATTTCCGGCCAGACAAAACTGTGCTTTCAGACTGCCGGGGGTGTAGTAGACCCCGGCATGGATCACGCCGCTGTTGTGGCCTGTCTGGTGACAGGCCGGTCCGGACTCTTTTTCCAGCAAGACGATTCTGGCGTCCGGATAAACCTCAATCAATTGCATGGCGGTCGACATGCCGATGATGCCGCCGCCAACGATCGCAAAGTCATACATCCGCTTATTTCCTTCGCGCTTACTGGTGCGTTTGATAGTGACTGGTGGAATAAGCGAAATACCCGCGCTGGCGCATCAGCTCGCGGCGCAGGTCCGGGTGCGGGGTAAAGCGATCGCGACCGTGCAGCCAGAACAGGTTGTTGATGAGCAGGAATTTACCCACCGAAACCGGAACGGAAAGGATGTTTTTGCTGGTTTCCAGCGCATCGGAAAGATCGCTGAGCCAGACGCCCTCTTCAAAATCTTTTGGCTGTACGAACTGGTCGATATAGCGCATGACCGGGCGGCCCTGCTGGTCGACATCGAACACCGGATGGTACACATCGTGGCTGACGTTTTTGCTCGGCGGTGCGGCAAAGCGCATGGAACGACGCGCCAGCGGATGGGTGAAGTACTGCTCCAGATGCTCCCAGTCGTCAAGGTGCAGCAGCAGCGAGTTGCCACCGGTCA
This sequence comes from Citrobacter amalonaticus, assembly GCF_002918555.1. Taxonomy (GTDB): domain Bacteria; phylum Pseudomonadota; class Gammaproteobacteria; order Enterobacterales; family Enterobacteriaceae; genus Citrobacter_C; species Citrobacter_C amalonaticus_A. The sequence goes on along the minus strand of NZ_PQMB01000003.1, from coordinate 102,635 downwards.
TATTCTGCTCGTCGATCTTCATCATCAGCACATAATCGGTGATCTCTTCGACATAGGTGCCATCGTTATGTAACTCCATCACACGATGCGGCTGGCGCAGGTAGCTGTCTGAGTTGTCGACATTTTTCACCACAAAACGCGCATAATATTGCCCGCTCATCGCATCGTAATTGGAACGTCCGATAAGATGAGCCACCGCCGTCGCCAGCTTGACCATGTCGTCGGCCTGGGCCACGTCATCAATTCCCACGGCGTTGATCAGCAGCGCGCCCTCAGCGCGATCCAGCAACGTTTTAATCAACAGCGGTTGAAGCTGACTGGCGCACAGATCGTCGAGGATTTTACCGACCCTGAAACGCAGAAAGGACTTGTATTCCAGCGCCTGCACCGGCCACTGCGCCACCTGCTGCAAGAATTGCGCTGTCGTTTCCGCGCAAAAGGTGAGCTCCAGCAGGCGCGGGGATTGCGCCGAAGGCGTGAGGGTAAAGCCGGTGTAGTTCCGGGCTAAATCATCTGCGTTCGGTTTTACGGCGGTCAGTGCATTCATCAGAATCGATCCTCTCAGTAGATTATCAGGGAGACATGGCGATGCTCATTTCGTAGCCATAATCTAAAAATATCTACATTTTCGATAAACGCACACAAAGTAAGCTTGTTTGTTTTGTTTTTGTGATCAAAACAAACAAATATTTAACATCATGGTGCTGCGAGACAGGACCGAATCAGGGATGCCCGGACGTTGTTTCAGGGGCCAAAACCCCTGATTTTAAAGCAGAAGGTAAGAGGGTTAATGTTCAAGCGCGATTGCGCAGACGTGCTTCCTCGCCTCTCACTCCTGACACAAGAGGCGAGGAAGCGCTTTTCTTAGTAGCCGATTTTGTAGACTCGCCCGGTTTGTACGCCCTCCACGCTGCGGCGATAAGCGTGGGCGACCGTTGCCGCAGGCACGCTTTCAAAGCCGGGGAAGAAACCGTCAAAGGCCTCTGCGGATTCAGTCAGTACGGTGGGGCTGATTAAATTGATTCGGATCCCCCGTGGCAATTCACAGGCCGCGGCGCGAACAAAGCCTTCCAGTCCGGCATTCACCGCGGCGGCGTTTGCCCCCTGAGCGATCGGCTCGTGGGCGATGATGCCGCCGATAAGCGTAATCGACCCTCCTTCGTTAAGGTAGTGCTGCCCGGTAAGCGCCAGGCGAATTTGCCCTAACAGTTTGTCCTGTATACCCTGGTTAAAATCACGATCCGTCATATCGGACAGCGGGCCAAAGAACACCCCGCCTGCGGCAGAAACAATCGCATCCACCTGACCGGTTTTTTCAAACAGCGCCTGCACGCTCTCTTGCGAGGTGATATCCACCCGGTGGTCGCCCTGAGTGCGACCCACGCGGATGACATCATGCTTGCGGCTAAGTTCTTCTGCCACAGCACGTCCGACGGTGCCGCTGGCACCAATGATGATGATTTTCATGACCGACTCCTGTATGTGGTGAGCCTCAATTCTTTAATAAAACAGAAATGGGATAAACTGGCATAACGTTAGATGATTACTAACCAGAGGTTTGTAATATGGATAAGCTGCGGGCAATGGAAACCTTTATCGCCGTTGCGGAGAGCGGCAGTTTTACCGGGGCGGCTGCGCGGCTGGAGATGTCGGCGGTGATGGTCGGCAAATATATCGCGCTGCTGGAGTCACTGCTGGGTACACGTCTGCTGGAACGTAATACCCGCCGCCAGAGCCTCACTGAGTCCGGACGCGTTTACCTTGAAGAGGCGCGACGCGTGCTGGAGCAGGTCTCAATAGCCGAAAGCGCCGTTGAGCGGCTGCGCGTTGCCCCGGCGGGAACACTGAGAGTCAGCGCGCCAACGTCGTTCGGCGCCTGTGTTATTTCACCGCTGGCGGCGACTTTTCTGCAGGCCTGGCCGGAGGTGCGTATTGAGCTGGATCTGACCAACCGGATGGTGGATTTAGTGGACGAAGGTGTTGATCTTGCCATCCGCATTGGCGACATTCGCCTTACCGATGTGGTCGCCAGATATTTATGCGATTACCGGATGGTGATTTGTGCCTCGCCTGAGTATATCGCGCGTCACGGGATGCCCCGCACGCCCGCCGACCTTGCCTCACACCTGTGTTTATCGCATACGGTGTGGACGGCGCGGAACGAGTGGAAACTGCCGGGAGTGGAAGGCGAGGTGAGGTGGAAACGTGATGCGATCCTGCGCTGTAATGACGGGCATGGTCTGCGGATGGCGGCGATAGCCGGGGCGGGATTATTGCTGCAACCGGAGGTTCTGCTGGCGGAGGCGTTGAGCAGCGGCAAACTGGTGCGGGTGCTGGAGGCATTCACGCCGCAGCCGAGACCGATTCACCTGCTGTGGCGGCAGGATTTACGTCCTCTGCCTAAACTGACGCAGTTTGTGGCACATCTGATGAACGGAATGCTGGGATTAAGATAATGATCAAAGGGCTTTTTCGGCGGGTTAAATGGATGCGGTCCGGGCTGGCATCGCTCATCAAACATGTGGTACTGACGCTGCTGGTGGTGCTGATGGTGTTTCTTGGGGTGCGGATTTATCAGACGGAAAGTGGCCCAGATCTGCATCTCTGGCATACCTGGACGGGCAATGAAATGTCCGCTAAAGAGCTGGAAAACGCGACCTTCCCACAGTACCTGGCGCGGGAAGAGGCGCTGTTTGGCAATCTGAAAACAGAAGTGGCGGATAAACTGAAGCCAGATGAGCGGACGCCCATCAACCGTTTTTATGCCGGTAGTCGGGTTTATCCGTCGCAGTTATCACCCAATGGCAATCGTTCGTACGTGCTTATGCCGCAGGGGCAACCGCGCGGCGTCGCTGTGTTACTGCATGGTTTAACGGACTCACCCTACAGCATGAAATACATCGCGGCGTCTTACCAGCAACGCGGTTTTATTGCCGTCGTGCCGCGCCTGCCTGGGCACGGCACCGCGCCTGGGGCATTAACGGCGGTGGAGTGGGAGCAGTGGCTGGCTGCCGCACGGCTGGCGGTTCGCGAGGCGACCCGGCTCGCAGGGCGCAATGTGCCATTGCACCTGGTGGGCTATTCCAACGGTGGTGCGCTGGCGCTCAAGTATACGCTGGACGCGCTGGAAGACCGCTCGCTGCGTCGTCCTCAGCAGCTTATTCTGATGTCGCCGATGATCGGCGTGACGGCCTTTGCCCGTTTTGCCGGGCTGGCAGGTCTGCCCGCGCTGTTTCCGTCGTTTGCCAAAGCCGCGTGGATGAACGTCACGCCGGAATATAATCCGTTTAAATACAACTCGTTTCCGGTTAATGCCGCGCGTCAGTCCTGGCTGTTGACGAAAGCGTTGCAGCAGCAGATTTCACGGGATGCGCAGAGCGCTCGCCTTAATGCGTTGCCGCCGGCACTGACCTTTCAGTCAATCATGGATTCCACGGTGAGTACCCGCGCGGTGGTGGATTCGTTTTATCGTCACCTGGGCAACAATGGCAGTGAGCTGGTGCTGTTCGATATCAATCAGGCTGCCAGTTTGCGCCCGCTGCTACGCACCTCATCGTACACCGCTATGACCCTGTTGTTACCGCCTGCGCCGCGTAACTATCGCACGACAATTATCACCAACGCGGCGCCAGATACGCTGGACGCCGTTGCGCGAGATACCCAGGCCGGGGAGGACCAGGAGCAGGTTCAGAGACTGGCGCTGGCCTGGCCGCAGGAGATGTATTCGCTGTCGCATGTGGCGGTGCCGTTTCCGCTGAGCGATTCATTGTATGGACTCAAACCGGATGAGCTGAACCGCTATGGGATCAGTATGGGGACGATTGCTCTGCGGGGAGAGACATCCACGCTGCTGGTGGGGATGGATACGCTGATGCGCGTGACGTCGAACCCATTCTTTCCTTATATGCTGCAACGGATTGAGGCGCGGCAGTGATCGTTGCCGGATGGCGCAACACCATCCGGCAACCCGTTAACCGATATCCGCCTGCGGCTTGCCGTTGCGCCTGCGCAAGAGGCGCAGCAGCGGCGGAATGACAATAATCGCAATTGCCATTGCCAGCAGGACTTTTGTCACGCCACTCTGCCACAGGATTGTTAAATTACCGTTGCTGATTGAGAGTGCCCGGCGCAGATTCTGCTCCAGCATCTCGCCCAACACAAAGCCCAGGATCAACGGCGACATCGGGAAGTGCATTTTTCGCAGGACGTAACCCAGCACGCCGAGCGCCACCATCAGCACCAGATCGAACGTGGTGCTATGGACCGCGTAGACACCCACCGCCGAAACCGCCGCGATAGCCGGAACCAGGAACCACAGCGGAATGGTTAGCATACGGGTGAACAGGCCAATCAGCGGGATGTTCATGACCAGCAACATCACGTTGGCGATCAACAGCGCGGCGATAAGCCCCCAGACGATATCCGGCTGTTCGGTGAACATCGCCGGTCCCGGTGTGATGTTATACAGCGTTAACGCGCCCATCATCACCGCCGTGGTGCCTGAACCCGGAACGCCAAGCGTCAGCATGGGAATAAACGACCCACAGGCCGAGGCGTTGTTGGCCGCTTCCGGGGCGGCGACGCCGCGAATGTCGCCCTTGCCGAAGCTGTCGCTGTTACCGCTGAGCTTTTTCTCGGTCATGTAGGTGATGGCGCTGGCGATGGTGGCGCCAGCCCCCGGCAGTATGCCGACGAAGAAGCCAATCACCGATGAGCGCAACGTCGCGCCTACGCACTGAGCGCCTTCTTTGGCGTTAAACAACATACGTCCGGTTTTGCGTACCAGTTTCTGGCCGCTGCTGGTATGTTCCAGCATTAATAATATTTCTGAGACAGAGAACAAGCCGATTACCACGACGATGAACTGTACGCCGTCGGAGAGATGGACACTGTCAAAGGTAAAGCGATAAACCCCGGTGTTGGCGTCTACGCCGACGGTCGCCAGGCCCAGACCGATCAGCGCTGCCAGAAATGATTTCAGCGGATTTTGCGCCATCATGCTGCCAAGACAGGCGATGGCGAACACCATCAGCGCAAAGTATTCTGCCGGACCAAAGGCCAGCGACCACTGTGCCAGCAGCGGGGCGAACAGAATGATCCCGCCAATGGCGATAAGCGAGCCAAAGAACGAACTGACGGCTGAAATAGAGAGCGCCACGCCGCCACGTCCCTGTTGTGCCATCGGATAACCGTCGAGCGCGGTCATGATGGCCGCGGCGTCGCCGGGCACATTAAGCAGAATCGACGAGATGCGCCCGCCATATTCACAGCCAATGTAGACGGTCGCCAGCAGGATCAACGCTGACTCCGCGGGTAAGTGAAGGGCAAAGGCCAGCGGAAGCAGGATCGCCACGCCGTTGATGGGGCCAAGCCCTGGCAACAGGCCGACAATGGTGCCGACGAAGCAGCCGATCAGCGCAATCACCAGATTTTCCGGAGTCATGGCCACCGCAAAACCCTGAGAAAGATATATCCAGGTATCCATCGTTTCTCCGTTAACTCAGCCAGGCGCCGAGAGGTAAAGTGACATCAAGCAGGCGGTCAAAGGCATACCACAGCAGGATGCCGAGAACCGCGCCGGAAATCCCCGCCGCCGGGAGGGTCGCGCCGAACAGAATGCCGATGACCAGCGTGAGAATGGCGGTCGCTATCGGAAAGCCCAGCCATTCAAAACCCCAGGCATACATCAGCAACACAATCACCATCGTCAGCAGCTTTTGCAGCACGTGGCGGTGGGGCCAGTCAACGGTGTCCGGATGGCGTAGCAACAGCGCCAGCGCGCAGAGCGCCATCAGGCCGATAATACCCAGCGGGAACGGACGCGGGCCGACCGGTTCATAACTGTATTCACTCTGAATTTGCCAGGCGATAAACAGCCCGGCAATGCAAAGCAGCAGCCAGATACCCGCAAAAATGCGATCGCTCATCATTGCCTCCGCGCTTATTTCGCCAGGCCAAAGGCTTTTGCCTGTTCACGATAATCGCTGACCTGTTTTTTGACGTAGTCATCGAGCTGCTTGCCGGCCATATTGAATTCAAACAGGCCGCGCAGATCGCGCTGCTTTTTAAACTCATCGGTTTGCTGGAGCTTTTTGAAGGTCTCCACCCACCACTGGTAATCGGCGTCGCTGACTTCAGGCCCCACGTAGAAGCCGCGAACGATCGGCCAGACCAGATCGTATCCTTGTTCTTTGGCGGTTGGGACGTTAGCCAGTTGTCCTGGCAAACGCGCCTCAGAGAAGACGGCCAGCACGCGGATTTTATCGCCGCTCAGGTAAGGCACCATCTCGCTGAGATCGCCGGAAACCACCTGCACATGATTGCCCATCAGGGCAGTAACCGGTTCGCCACCGCCTTCAAATGCCACATAGCGCATTTTGTGGGGATCCACATTGGCTTTTTGCGCCAACAGCGCTGACTTCATCCAGTCCTGGCTGCCGATTGACGCGCCTGCGCCAATGACCACGCTGTTAGGATCTTTTTCCATTGCGGTCAGCAGGTCTTTCAGCGATTTCCACGGAGAGTCGGTACGCACGGCGATCATGCCGTAGTCGGTACCAACACTCGCCAGCCAGCGCACGTCATCCACCCCATAGCGACCAAATTTTCCCTGCGACAGGTTGAGCAACGACCCGCCGGAGAACGCGACCACCGTGCCCGGCTCGCCAGGACGCTGGGCGACAATCGCGTTATAGGCAACCGCGCCAACGCCGCCGGGCATGTAGGTGACGCGCATTGGCTTTTCAATGGCGCCGGTTTCCATCATGCTCACCTGGATCAGCTTACAGGTCAGGTCAAATCCGCCGCCGGGTTTTGCCGGGGCGATACATTCGGTGCGCGACGGTGCCTCCTGCGCCAGCACAGAGGCACTCATCAGTAAAATGCTTGCAGTAAGGGTACGAAGTAACGGTTTTCTCATTGTCTATCCTCACGCCGGGCGACCGGATTTTCAGGTACAGAAGAAGATTTTTGTGATTATGTGAGCCGACATGTAGCGGTTCGGTTGCGTGATTGTTAAAACAATAACCTTTCAATTCCCTTTCAATGCGGCAGAAACTTTGCAGGATGTGATATGCGTCTCTTATTGGCGGAAGATAACCGTGAACTGGCTCACTGGCTGGAGAAAGCGCTGGCGCAAAACGGCTTTGCCGTTGACTGCGTGTTTGATGGCACGGCGGCGGATCACCTTCTGCACAGTGAGAGTTACGCGCTGGCCGTTCTGGATATCAATATGCCCGGACTGGACGGGCTGGAAGTTGTACAACGCCTGCGTAAGCGTGGGAAAACGCTGCCGGTACTGCTGCTGACGGCGCGCAGCGCGGTGGCAGACCGGGTGAAAGGGCTGAATGTCGGGGCGGATGATTATCTGTCCAAGCCGTTTGAAATCGAAGAGCTTGATGCGCGGCTGCGGGCGCTGCTGCGGCGTAGCGCAGGTCAGGTGCAGGAGCTGCAACAGCTGGGCGATCTGGCGTTTCATGAGGAAGGTTATTTTTTGCTGAAGACGCAGCCGCTGGCGCTCACCCCGCGTGAACAGGCATTGCTGACGGTGCTGATGTATCGCAGAACGCGGCCGGTATCGCGCCAGCAGCTGTTTGAACAGGTATTCAGCCTGAGCGAGGAGGTCAGCCCGGAAAGTATCGAACTCTATATTCATCGACTGCGGAAAAAATTACAGGGCAGCGGCGTGCGTATTACCACTTTGCGGGGATTAGGTTACGTGCTGGAGTGCGGCGATGAGGTGGGCTAAACCTCAGTCTCTTTATCTGCAACTGCTGCTGTTTCTTGGTTTGCCGCTGATATTGCTGTGGGGACTTTCCGCTTTTAACAGCTACGTCAGCGCGTTGCAGGCAGCGACGCAGGCCTATGACAGGACGCTTCTCTCTTCTGCCAGAACGGTGGCGGAGCGGCTGGTGGTGCGCCACGATAAACTGGAAGTGAATGTGCCCTGGGTGGTGCTCGACAGCTTTGAGCTTAATATGAACGACCGGCTCTATTACAAAGTGGTGGATCCGAATGGAAAGGTGATTTCCGGGTATGACGATCTGCCCGCGATGCCGCCAGCAACTTCGCGAACCCGGCTCTATCCGGCTCTGGCATGGTTTTATCATACCCATTATCGCGGGGAAGCGATCCGCGTGGCGCGGCTGTTGCAGCCGGTAAATGAAGGAGCTATTTTCGGCATGGCGGAGATCTACGTTGCCGAAACGTTGCAGTCGCGGCGTTACCTGGCGGGGCAACTGTTGTTTTCATCCTGGGTATCGCAGGGGTTACTGGTGCTGCTGACGCTCGTGCTTGTCGGCTGGCTGTTGCGGCGGATATTAAGACCGATGCGTCAGCTCTCTTCCCTGATGGTGCGCCGTGAACCCGGTCTGTTGACCCCCTTACCGGAACTGCTGCCCTGGTCGGAAACCCGGCTGCTGATTGTGGCTTTTAACCGCTATATCGATCGTCTGCGCGCGCTGATTTCGCGCCAGGAGCGCTTCAGCGCCGATGCATCACACCAGTTAAAAACACCGTTGGCGGTGCTGAAAACGCAGGCGGCGGTGGCGTTAGCCAGCCAGCAGCCGCAGCAGTGGCATGAGAGTTTACGGGCGATGAGCACGACGCTGGATAACACCATTCAACTAACGGAGCGGTTGTTACAGCTTTCTGCGGTGAAATGGAAAGAGCAGGGGGAGCGGCAGTTTTTGCCGGTAAACCTGTATGAGGTGGTGCAGGCGGGCTGTTTTACCCGTCTGGCGCAGGCGCGTAGCAAAGCCATCGACCTGGGCTATGAAGGTGAGCAGGACGCCGTGTGGATTGAAGGGGATGAGGTGTTGCTCGCTGAGCTGTGTGCGAATCTGCTGGATAATGCGTTGAAATATACGCCGCCGCAGGGAACGGTAACCGCACGGCTCCAGCGTGACGGCGACGTGGTCATCCTGGAGGTGGAAGATAGTGGGCCGGGAATCGAAGAGGAACAGATTTATCAGGCGCTACAACCGTTTCATCGACTCGACAATGTGGGTAACGAGGCGGGGGCGGGGATCGGTCTGGCGCTGGTTAACGATATTGCGCGTTTGCACCGCACACATCCCCAACTGTCACGGAGTGAAACGCTTGGCGGGCTGTGCGTCCGGATGCGGTTCCCGATCGTGCCAGGATGATAAAAAAAGCCGCATTAGCGGCTTATTTTGACATGATGGCGATCACTCGCTGACTTTTTTCTCAAGCGTGGATGCGCCTTCTTTAGTTTTGTTCCAGCCTTTCTCAGCACCTTCTTTGGTGGCATTCCAGCCTTTTTCAGTGCCCTCTTTGGTCTTATTCCAGGCCTTCTGTGAATCTTCGCTTACTTTACTGCCGAAGCTGTCGCGCTTGCCTTCAGCGGCATGTTCAGACTTTAGCTTCATTTCTTCGCCCTGATTCTGCGCCTGATGCAGCTTTTCTTTCGCGGTGTTGGCGTTTTCATGCGCTTTGGCAACATCGTCATTGGTGGCATGTGTGGTCGCAGCAAAAACAGGTGAAGCCAGCAGAAGGGCAGATAATGCGATCGTTGTTTTTTTCATAATATCCTCGCTTAACGTTTTCAATTATATGCGAGGTAAAGCATGGCAGACCAACGAAGCGGTGGCTTTAGGAATAAACTGTAAATATTTAGTCTGATAAAAATGATGTGGCGATCGGACAACGGTTAAATCCTCTAAACGTTTCAACAACAGAAGCGTTATATTTCCGCAATGCCGTATATTTGATTAACGCGGGCCGCGCTAACAGAATAAAGGCAAAGTATTATCTTAATCCGGCAGCCAGGTGAAATATCGGAATATTCCTTTCCATAATGCCGAATAAATAATGATGATGTAATAAAGGGCAATCTCTGTGAAAATTGTAAGAAAATGTTGCAATCAGAATTAGGATTATTCTTATTTTATGGAAATTCTTAAATGCATGATGGCAATTTGATTCAGTGAATTCAACACTTCCTCACAATTATGCGCTTTTTTTCTTTGGAACCGTGTCTGAAAAATAATTTTTTGATAGTTTTTAACGATGGCTTTATCGGGTTTGATATCACTTCTCTGCTATGCAAAAATATCTGTTAACAGTTAACAATATTACACTTGATAATTTTATCATTGGGTTTGTTGTTAACAGAGCAAGAGGGCATTAAGCATCACTTGCCCTATTTCCATGGATGAAATGGGTTATTGCAGAATAAGGAGATTTCATGAGATATCAACATTTCTGGCCACCGAATGATTTCTACTTCGGAGTCGGAGCTGCAACCATTATTGATGAAGTATCACTGACAACAAATGACAGAAACTATTTGTTTGTGAACCTCAATCGATACAGTTTACTTAATGCCCTGAATTTTTTTTCCCGAACTAAAGATATTAATAAAATTATAATTATCATTTCGAGTTCGCGGTTGATGCCTTTGGCGCAATTCTGGTTAGCTGAGTGTGACAACGTTATCGCGGCTTTTGATATCTCGACGTCGGTAGAGAACATTATAAAAGAGATTTGTCGCCGCAGGGATGGTGAAAAAATACCGAAAGAAAAAAAAGACTACCACTTCAAGATTAACCGTAAGGATATCGTGAAGATGAAATATTTCCTCACCGAATGTGGGATGGAAGAGTTACAGGACAGATTTATGAACTCGCCGTCAACAATGTACCGCTGGAGAAAAGAGTTGGCGGTAAAGTTTGGCGTACGGGAGCCCCGGCATCTGTTATTACCTGAATCAGCAGCGCAACAATAGTTTACCCTGATTTATTCTGGTGAGCTGAACGTGACAGCTATTTGCTAATGTTAAGCATTATATGTTGTCACGTAAATATAGTTATCTCAACACCTTCTCATTTTTATATTTATGAGGTGTTGTTTGTGGACGCGTATACAAAATTAAGATACTGGCTGTCACCGCCAGGGGCGGTAGCGTGCCTGAATTAAACATCAGGAATTAATGTTTTAAATTATAAGTACATTTACGTAAAGGACTGATACGAATGATCACCAAAGATGATGTAAAAATTGGCGTTATTGGGCTGGGATATGTTGGGTTGCCTCTGGCCGTTGAGTTCGGCAAACATCGCCAGGTTGTTGGTTTTGATGTTAATCACAAGCGTATTCTTGAACTCGAAGAAGGGCTGGATGTGAACCTTGAAACCACAGAGGAAGAATTACGCGAGGCCCACCATCTGACGTTTACCTCCTCAATTGAGGAGATTAAAGAATGCAATTTTTACATCATTACCGTCCCGACACCGATTAATGAATATAAGCAGCCAGACCTCACTCCATTGATTAAAGCAAGTGAAACGGTTGGCAGCGTCATTGGAAAAGGTGACATTGTGGTCTATGAGTCAACGGTCTACCCAGGATGCACGGAAGAAGAATGTGTCCCTATTCTCGAGCGCGTATCCGGACTGACCTTCAACAAAGATTTTTACGTTGGCTACAGTCCTGAGCGCATCAATCCTGGTGATAAAAAATATCGCCTGACTACCATCAAAAAGATTACTTCAGGTTCAACCGCGGAAACCGCCGATCTTGTGGATGAAATTTACCAGCAGATCATCACGGTCGGAACCTACAAAACGGAAAGTATTAAAGTCGCCGAAGCGGCAAAGGTAATTGAAAATACGCAGCGTGACTTGAATATTGCTCTGGTCAACGAGCTGGCTATCATTTTTAATCGCCTGAATATTGATACTGAGGCTGTTTTACGCGCCGCAGGCAGCAAATGGAACTTCCTGCCGTTCCGTCCAGGTCTGGTCGGCGGGCACTGCATTGGTGTGGACCCGTATTATCTGACGCATAAATCCCAGGGGATTGGTTATTACCCTGAAATTATTCTGGCGGGGCGTCGTCTGAACGATAATATGGGCAACTATGTTTCCGGACAGTTGATCAAAGCTATGATAAAAAAAGGAATAAGAATTGAAGGTTCCAGTGTTCTTATTTTAGGTTTCACTTTTAAAGAGAACTGCCCTGATATTAGAAATACACGCATCATCGATGTTGTAAAAGAACTGGGTAATTATAGCTGCAAAGTGGATATTTTCGATCCCTGGGTGGATGTCGACGAGGTCAGGCAGGAATATGGTATTTCACCTGTTCCGGAGATTAAAGAAGGCTTTTATGATGCAATCATTGTCGCTGTTGGTCATCAGCAATTTAAACTGATGGGCTGTGATGATATCCGTGGTTTTGGAAAAGATAAGCATGTCCTCTATGATTTGAAATACGTGCTTCCGGCCGAACAGTCAGATGTGAGACTGTAATCATGACGGCTTATGAAGAATTAAGACTACAGCTGGTTCTTGAGCCAAAACGGTGGCTAATCACCGGCGTCGCCGGTTTTATTGGTTCCGGCTTATTAGAAGAGTTGCTCTGCCTGAACCAGACCGTCATCGGTATGGATAATTTTTCGACCGGTTATCAGCATAATCTGGACGATGTGCGCTCATCGGTCAGTGAGGATCAATGGTCACGATTTACCTTTATCAAGGGGGATATCAGATCGTTTGCTGACTGCCAGAACGCGTGTGCGAACGTTGATTATGTACTCCATCAGGCAGCATTAGGCAGCGTACCACGCTCTTTGCAAGATCCTCTCACCACGAACAGTGCGAATATTGATGGTTTTCTAAATATGCTCACGGCGGCAAGGGATGCACAAGTTTCCAGCTTTACTTATGCCGCAAGTAGCAGTACCTACGGCGATCATCCTGGTCTGCCAAAAATTGAGGAGCGGATAGGTCGGCCACTAAGTCCCTACGCGGTGACGAAATATGTCAATGAACTGTATGCAGAGGTATTTGCCCGTAGCTATGGATTTCATTCGATTGGCTTGCGCTACTTTAATGTCTTTGGCCGTCGCCAGAATCCGAACGGAGCATACTCTGCGGTGATCCCTCGCTGGATATTATCGCTGCTCAAAAACGAGCAGGTTTATATTAATGGTGATGGTTTAACCAGCCGTGATTTCTGCTATATCGAAAATGTCGTTCAGGCGAATTTACTGTCAGCGACCACACAACACGCCGCCGCAAAAAATCAGGTGTACAACGTTGCGGTTGGTGACAGAACCTCATTGAATACGCTGTATTATGCCATTCGTGATGGGTTAAACCACTGGCGGGATGAGCGCAATACCAGTGAGCCGGTCTATCAGGATTTTCGGGATGGCGATGTCCAGCATAGCCAGGCTGATATCAATAAAATCAAAAGATTGCTTTCCTATGAGCCTGAATTTGACATCAAAGAGGGGCTTAAACATACCCTGAAATGGTATATCGATAAACAGGCAGCGTTATATCCGGGATTATAAGCACTCATATTACCTTAACGTGGAAGACTATAATGAAATCGTCAGGGATGTTTACGCTTACGCCGATCGGCAGCTGCCGGATTGTCAACCCGGTTAAGCGAGCACAGCCTTATTTTAATTTCCAGGCTAACTTTAAAAAAATTTATGGGTTTACCCATACCAGCAGTGAAGCATTGCAGCAAATTCGGTTTATTCTGGGGACAGTGAGCATCCCGGAAAACGTGCAGCCTTTTATTTTTCGGCCTTCGATTCAATATACGAATGCGGATATTCATGCTCTCTCTGATTTTTATATCGTTGAGATCTCGAGCCAGAAAAAGATTATGGCGTACGATTATTGCCTGCAGATAAATTACTTAACCAGACATTTTTACGATTTCTTTAGTAAGCCAGAACGTGCACGCATTTACTGGTCGCTGGCGACAAAAGGCAATCAGCAGAAACTGGAAGCTTATCTGAAAGAAGAACCGTGCTATGTCGGAATGTCGCAGGACGATCGCGAATTACTGAGAAGCATCCACGTCGAGCAAATGGACGAACAGGCCATTGAGCAGGATATGCAGGAGATCGTGCAGCTTCTTGGTCGCGATCGCGTCATGTTTATGACCCATGTAAATGCCCTGACGCGTGCCGGGGCGCTCATTCAGTCCCGCAGTCGGTTGATCAAAAATGTAGAGACTATCGCCAGTAAGATGGATATCCCCTGCATTAATCCCACGCACCTGATGGCAAAGTGGGGGCAAAAGAGGTCGCTGGAAAGAAACGGTGACGATCTCACGCATTATACCGACTTGTTTGGTGACGCTATCGTGGCGTCGATCTTTAAGGATGTTATTAACAGCAAAATTCATCATGTCGATGGCACCCGACAAGAAAAACAAGATCAGATGCGCGAGTTGACGTTGCTTATCAACAAACTGTTGGCTAATGATGAAATTGTCCTGGCTTCGCAGAAACTGTTCGCTGCGCTGAGAAATAAGCAGCAAGACCCCATACTGGTGCAGTTACGTTCTGTCCTGTTTAGCCGGTTAGGTTATTTTGAACAGGCTTATCAGGATATTGTGGATGTTGAACAGATCATTGGTACGACGGATAGCACCCTGCGTTGCCGTCTTAAAGCCCTGCATGGGCTTGGGCACTGGGAAGAGGCGTTGTCGACGGCTGAAATGATGCTGTCAAACGAGATTGAAGATGAGGAAGTCCTGACCGTCGCTGCAGATTCAGCCGATGCACTGCAACTTTTTGATAAGTCATATCAGTACTGGAAGCGAGTTCTGTTATTAAATCCAGCGACCCACTCCGGCTGGGTTAATTTCCTGAACAGCACCCAGTATTTTCGCGATGGTAAGGCATTTTCAGAGGCCTTTTTTGCCGGCGTTGAGTCAAATTGTCTGAGCGACGCGTTTATGGAGAAGGGGTTGTCGCTGGCGATATCATTTAAAAATGAATTGATATTCAAACAGACGCTGGAGTGGCTACTCCAGCATGAATCCGGGTTTGCGTTAACGGCATTGTCGGCAATTCCTGATGCCGGACTCATTTTCAGAGCCGCCTCTTCCATCAAGAATATGAGCCATCAGCTGGCGCTGAGTTCTTCGTATAAAGATAAATTACAAGATGTCTTTGTGGCGTGGAACACGATGGCGCTCTCCCTGCATTCAGTTGATGATTTCGTTTCGCTGAGCACTTCCCTGGTTTATACCTACTCCGCATTTATCGTTTATCCGCATGCGCGTATTTCAAGTTTCAATAATGAAGTAAAAACGGCATGGCGTGAAAAATTAAAAGAAATGTACGAGAGTGAGGACTATGAAAATATCGTTGCTGGCGCGAAAATTGTTTGGCCGCTGTTAGAATTTGATCCCGTGAGCGCGGTTTATTGTGCGCGAACGCTGGTGAATATTGAGTCCTGGAAAGAGGCGTGTACGCTGTCTCATATGACATTAATGCGTAATCCGGCGATTACCAGCCTACAGGCAATAACGTTACGCAGCCTGCGTCATATCAATGACATTCCCTTTCTCGTTGACCTGATCGCAGACTTAATGAGCATTTCTCCGTCTTTCCAGAATCCTTCCGTGAATGTTTTATTTGAGAAAGAGTGTCGCCACGTCGCGACCAGGGCACTCAAATTTGTTCGCCAGAAGAAAAATGAAGGTCGCCTGGATGAGGCACTGTCCTTGCTTATCAAGTTGAAACGTATCGATCCTGATGTTCAGCGGCTGGTGCGTGAATATAAACAAATTATCAGATTGTTTGATGACTCCATCAAGGAAGGCGGCGGCGTGATTACCTCCCTCGAAAATCTGGATTACGCCAGGAAACTGCTCGTCTTTGATAACGAAAATACCTACGCGTTGAAGTATGCCGCGCTGAATTCAATGCATCTTCGCGATTATGAGCAGGCATTGCTGTACTGGCAACGCCTGGAAAAAGTGAGTGGGCCAACCGATTCCGTTACAAGACAGATTGCTATCTGTCAGACGACGCTGAGCAAAAATACATCAAGGAAAGGGTAGTTATTATGTCGGAAATGGATATCGAGGCATTGACGAAAAGGGTTTCCCGGCTGAAAAAAGAGGGAAAAGTAGCGGAGGCCATTGCTTTCATTGATAGCGAATTGCCGGATGACAATATCTCCTCGCCGGCGGCGCTAAAAAAAGCGGAACTGTTCCATGACTTAAATGACACCGAACGTGCGTATACGCTTTATGAAGCATTAGTCGCGCAGAATATCGATGAGGCACGTTATGAATATGCGCGTCGTTTATATAATCGCGGGCTGGCTAAAGATGCTCAGTTCATCCTCGCTGGCATCGGCGAGGAGTCTTTAAAAAAATATAAAAATTACTTAGGTAAAATCAATAGCATCTGCAATTTGCTGGAACAGCTTGAAGGGGAAATCATTCCTGCCGGAACCAATACCCGAATTATTGCCATGAAACACGCCATATTGTCATACCGCCATCGACAGACGCGGGCGCTTCCCGTTGGGCGGCTGGGGCGGATTTCATTATGTACGGGGTCGCTGGGGAGTGGCGGAGCCGAGCGGCAAATTTCGAGGTTAGCGATTGAGATTTCGAAGAAATATCGGGAGGGCGGTGAGATCGGCGGCCTCAGGGTGGAAGAGCCGGTTGAACTTATCATTCGCTCGCTGTCACCGGAGTTAAAGCAGGATTTTTTCCTGAAAGAAGTGACCGATGAACAGGTTGAGGTGGTTGAAATCGCGAAGATAACGGAGCCTTTTTTCGACGATACCACCCTGGATTCCCCTGAATTGCGTTTATTGCTCTCCCACCTTCCGCCGGTCTGCAACTACGGGATTAAGCATTTAGTGCCCCACTTGCGCCAGCGCCAGCCTGATTATCTGTCTGTCTGGCAAGATGGCGCCTGCCTGATGGTGGCGCTGGCGGCGCTTATTGCGGAGGTGCCCAGGATTCAGCTCGGACTGCGCGGGTTGCCGCCGGTGGTGCGTAAACGCCTGTTCAAACCGGAATATGAACCGCTGTACCAGGCCCTTGCGGAGGTTCCTGGCGTTGATTTTATGAGTAATAACCACTGCGTCGCCCGCCACTACGCCGAATGGTTACAGCTCGATGAGCGCAAATTCCAGGTGGTCTATAACGGTGTCGTTCCTCCGGCTACTGAGCCTTCGTCAGAGGTCTCACACAAAATCTGGCAGCAGTTCCTCCACAAAACGTCAGACGCTGATACCACAATCGGTGGTGTTTTTCGCTTCGTTGGCGATAAGAGTCCCTTCGCCTGGATCGATTTCGCCGCTGGCTATCTGAAACAACATCCCACCAGCCGTTTTATTCTGGTCGGTGACGGCGAGCTGCGGGCTGAGGCGCAGCAGCGGGCTGAACAAATGGGGATCCTGGAGCGGATCCTGTTTGTTGGCGTCTCGCGTGATGTGGGGTTTTGGCTACAGAAAATGAATGTGTTTATGCTCTTTTCGCGATATGAGGGATTACCCAATGTGCTTATTGAAGCGCAAATGGTCGGCGTGCCGGTAATTTCAACGCCAGCCGGCGGTGCGGCGGAGTGTTTTATCGAGGGGCTCTCTGGCCATATTCTGGATGATGCGCAGACGGTTAATCTGGAACAGGCGTGTCATTATGCCGAAAAACTGGTGACTTTATGGCGTAGCAGAACCGGTATTTGCGATCAAACGCAGTCATTTTTGCAGGAACGTTTCTCGGTGGAAAATATGATGAATTCGTTTGTCCAAACCATTACTACCTTGCCAACGTAGTTTTTTTGGCTGCGTTTGAATTTCCATCATCCCTATAAAACAGACATTTATGAATAAAATTATTGTTGCTTTAATGGTGGCTGTATTGCTTTCGGGGTGCACGATCCCCAGGGCGGCATTTAAATCCAGCCTTATTAATAAGGACGATCCTGAATATCGCCTGGTGGAGGTGACATCGGCGTTTAAATCAGATGATGCGGATGTCATTGCGAAAAATGTTCCTGACACCATTTTTAACGTTAATCGTTGGCAATGGACATTGCTCACCGCGGGTGATGTCCTCCACGTCACCATTTTATCTTCGGGCGGCGCGGGATATTTATCTGATAATTCAAACGGCGATCGTGCGGATTTCGAGAATATTCTCGTGGCTGGGGATCAAACCGTCAGGGTCCCTTATGCCGGGACGATAGCCGTGGGGGGGCTGGATGTAACTCAACTGGCGGAAGAGATCAGAAAGCGTCTTTCGCGCGTGGTACTTAATCCCCAGGTTTTGGTCACGCTAACCGCCCGTACTGGTGCAATGGTGACCGTGGAAGGTGGTGGTGGGAAAACGGGGCGCTTTCCTCTTGATCAGAGCATGAACCATTTAAGTCATTTCCTGGCTGCGGCGACAATTGAAAATGCCAGTGCTGATATGACGGAAATCAGCGTTACCCGTGAGCAGCATCGGTTCCGCGCCCGTCTTGCTGATATCTATCAGTACCCTGCGTTAGATATCGCTTTACAGCCTGACGATCGCATTACCCTGCGCCCGGTTACGGAGTATGTGAATGTCCTCGGCGCCGCGGGCGTCCAGGGGAAGCACGCGTTAGTTAAACGTCACTCCAGCATGGTTGACGCCCTGGCGCTGGCGAAAGGCCTGAACGATAACCTTGCCGATCCCCAGTCTGTTTTTCTGTTCAAACATAACGAAGCTGAACGGGCAAAACAGCAAGTGCGTAAGCCGAACATCTATCATGTCGATATGAGCCTGCCTGATTCCGTGTTTCGGGCCAGAACCCTGAAGATAGAAGATGGTGACGTCATCTATATCTCGAACGCCTCGTTGACCGACTTTGCTAAGGTAAAAGCGGCATTTGATGCTTTTCTGATCCGTGGCACCAATGCGCTTTAATCATGGATTTATGAATATTTCAACAAAGCCTGCTGATTATTTCAGAAAGCTGCTCGCTTTCTGCGAATTAATTATCTTATTAATGTCGAGGGATATCAGAGCAAGATTTCATGATAATATATTAAGCTACGTGATGGTATTAGCGGTGCCTCTGGCATGGATCACCATTACGGTCGTCTCTTTTCAGCTGTTGTCACGTACGGTACCTATATTTACTGACGATATCAGTTTTGTGATTGCCGGTATTTTGCCCTATCTGTTGTTTCGCTATACCATCACCGCCACAATGCGTTCGCGATCTTTTTACGCTTCGCTTGCGGTAGTCGCTCCGGTAAAAAGGGGACACGTGACTTTTTCACTGGCCGCCGTGGAATTTGTCAATGCGGTAGTTATTTATATTATCGTATCATTTATTAATTTTATGGTTTTCTCCCGATGGGAGGTCTGTAAACCGATCCTGATTTTTGACGGGATGCTAAGGGCGTGGCTTCTGGGATTCTCCTTTGGTTATTTTTGTGATGCGTTATCCGGCCGCTTCCCGCTGGTTTATAAAATTGTGCCTGTGATTTTAAGACCCATGTTTTTAATATCGGCGGTATTTTATACCGCGAATGAATTGCCTTATTCCATATTTAGCGTGCTTGGCTGGAATCCATTGCTTCATGTTAATGAAATCGTCAGGGAGGGGATGTTTGAGGGGTATCACTCTTTTTACGTTGAACCTCTTTATCCTTTGGCATTTTCCGCCACGTTATTTTTATCAGGTGTGATTTTTCGCAGGCTGTACGGCACGGATAATCATTGATTTTGCTTCTGGAGAAACGTGTTGGTGTTCGGATTATTAAACTGTACCCGGTATTTTGATACTGCCAAAGGCCCTCAGGTTGTCTTTGACCAGATGGACTTTGTTATGGATGACCGTGACCATGTCGGGATTCTGGCGGCGCAGGGCTCGGGCAAAACGACGTTAACCCGGATGCTGTGCGGCATCGAGGCACCCGATGAGGGTGACTTTGTTGGACAGCGAGGCGATGCGCTGCCGCTCGGGGGAAACGCCTTCATCCTGCCAGGGTTAACGGGTGAAGAAAATGCCCGCATGATGGCCAGTTTCTATGGGCTGGATGGTGATGAGTTTTCCCATTTCTGCTACCAGTTGACCCAGCTCGAGCAACGCTTTACCGATAAAGTGAGCGCATATTCCGTCACGATGAAGGCGCATCTCGCGTTTGCCATTAATCTGTTGCTTCCTTGTCGGCTGTATATTGCCGATGACAAACTCTATACCGGGGACAGTTCTTCACAACGGCGTATGCAGGGGGCGCTTGCCCGTGAGTTACAGCATAAAGGTCTGGTTGTTTTAACCCGTAACCCTCGTCTTATAAAAGAGCATTGCCACACTTTCGGCGTGCTGCTCCATGGAAAAATCATCATGTGTCCCGATTTGGCACAGGCTACTGCGCTTTTTGAACGGCATCAGTCAAATCGGGCGGTGGCAGAAGATGATGATAATTCCTTTGATATATAAATAGAAAACATACGGATATATTGTGGATAACTCAGAACGTATCAAAAAATGGAAAGAGGAAAGGGCAAGGGTGGCAGAAGAGAGTCGTGATTCCCGGCTGCGGAAAAAAGAAGAGGCGCATTTGTTACGCCAGGCAGAAAAAGCTGCTGAACAGCACGGAGGCGATAATCATAAAGAGTCAGACTGGGCCGCCACGGATGCGGATGCGGTCCGCAGAGCGTCGTTGATAATCAAAGAGCGGCGCATAGAACAAGCGAAACAGTCATTACGTCGTCTCTTTCTCTATATCGGGTTACCCCTGCTGGCGATCATGTTTATGTCATGGTTACTCACTTCCCGTTTTTATAGCGCCGATGCGACCTTTATTGTGCAATCCGAAGCCAGCCAGGATAACTTTTCCGGAGCGGCTTTTTTTGGCAGTGGTAATGAGATGTCGGAAGGATTCCAGGTTCGTGAATTTATTCTTTCAAAAGAAATGATGGATCGGATGGAAAAGGAACTGGGTTTTTTAACGTATTTTTCGCAACGCGATATTGCCCTGTTTTCCCGTTATAACGCCCCGTTGGGTATTAACAGCGATCCCTATCGCTATTATTTATCTAAAGTTTCCGTTTCCGCAGATATACAACAGGGAATGTTACGGTTGAACGTTATGGCGCTGGATGCGCAAAAGGCAGAGTTTTTTGCTCAACGTATTCTGGAATTTGCCGAACAGCACGTCAATACGGTGTCGGCGAGGATGCAGCAGGAACGTATTTTATGGCTGGAAAACGATGTCAAAACCGCACAGGAAAATCTGTCAGCGGTACGCCTGGATTTATTGAAAATACAGCATATCCAGAAGGATATTGAGCCACAGGAGACGGTAACGGCGATTTACCAACTGATCGCTGGATTTGAAACACAGCGGGCGGAAGCGAAAGCAGAATACGATCAATTGATGGCGAACGGTTTAGATCAGAATCCGCAAATCCCGCGCCTTGTGGCAAGAATGACGGTCCTGAAAAAGCTGATTAGTGAGCAGCGTAATCGTCTGTCAAACAAGCTGGGTTCTCAAGGATCATCAGAAAGCCTGTCTCTCTTTGAAGATCTTCGTCTTCAGGGGGAGATCGCGAAAACACGCTGGGAATCCGCTTTGCAGACGCTGCAACAGGGAAAATTACAGGCATTACGTGAGAGGCGTTATTTATTGGTCATTTCCCAGCCTATGGTGGTTTCTGATTCTCGTCGCTACGACGATGGCGCGAAATGGCTCATGTTTTTTGTATTACTTGCCGTCGCGTACATAGTTATTTCATTGCTGATCGCCATCAGGCGTATGCGTGAATAACAGTTTATGAAGGAAATTCGATGAGCTTATACACCACAGTTGAAAAAATATCGCCAACCACCCTGCTTAAAAAAGAAAACTGGGAGGAGTTGTGTGAATATTACCGCCAGCATCCTACAAAGGTGGAGGAGACTGCCGGGAATGCGCAACATATTCTTTTATTTGCGATTGCTTATTTACGTAAGGGAGAGGTGACATCAGGTCTCTCTTTACTCTCCGACGGCGTACTGACGGCTAATAATAGTCGGAACCTATTGCGCCGCTGGATTATCTCGCCGCTCGCGTCACGTAATCTGGATGTTGTTCTTCAGGTTGTGAATAAACTGCTTGCCGTGAATATGTGTCAGCCAGAGGATGTACAGCTGGTCGCGAGCTGTTTGATTAAATGCAGGCATTTCAATACGGTCGCAGAGTTAGCTGAACGGGCCTGGCGTGCTTTCCCCGGTAATAGCCTAATTTTATCCCTCTGTTTACGTAGCCTGGTTTTATCAGAAAAAGAAAAACAGGCCATTGAACTGGCCAGAACGCAGGCGCTTGCCAACCCCCTGCAGGGTGAAGCCCTGTCTGCCTGCGTCAGCCTCTTACATAAAAGCCGTGAAAAAGGCGATAAAGAGCTGGCCGTTTCGCTGCTTCCGCATCTGAACGTGGACACGCAGGAAGCGGCGGGTTTGGTGGTTGATACATTAAGCGCCATCGGCAAATATCGGGAGGCCATTCAGACGGGAGAATCCGCATTAGCAAGGGGGCTGGATGGCGCGATAATACGCCGTAGTCTGGGGCTGGCCTGTTATAAATCCAGCCGGAGCCGGGAGGCGAAACTTCAGGCTGCTGAGCATTTTCGCCAGGCCATTGTCTTTAATCCCGATAATTTACGGGCGGCGACATGTTATGCCGATGTACTCATCAGGACGGGGCAGAATGCGCAGGCCATTCCGTTGCTTGAACGCTGGCTAACGAGCCATCCTAATCTGCCTTATGTCAGGGCGCTTTATGCCCGGGCGCTTCGCCAGGAAGGTCAGTACGAGGCCGCCAGCGCTGAGTTTATGCGCCTGGCGTCAGAGAAGGGGGTGACCAGCAAATGGAACCGTTATGCGGCAGCGGCGCTGCTTCAGGCGGGGAAAAGGAACGACGCTGAAGCTGTTTTCGCGCGTTATGTTCAGGCCAGAGGCGAGCATCTGGCCAATTCGTTCGAAGAAGGGCTTCAGGCGCTGGATGAGAAAATTGACCACGTTAACCTGCCGGTTGAGCGACTCGACTGGGCATGGGAAATCGGCGGCAGGCAATCCGGCATGGAGCGCAGTGAATGGGAACGCCGCGCGAAGTGGGGATATCTGGCGGACAATTTTCTGCTCGACTGGCTTGAATGCCGCGGACAGCAAGCCGATGAACCTATGTACCGTCTTGCTAATATCGCGCATGTGGAACAGTTCTTTGAGCGTCTGCAACTGGATCAGCGAGGATGCATTGTCGTCTCAGCTCATCTTGGCGCGATGTATGCCGGGCCAATGATCATGTCGCTGCTGAACATGAACAGTAAATGGGTTGCTTCTACCCCAGGCGTAATAAAAGGGGGATATGGGGAAAGGTTGATTTCGGTAAGTGATAAAAGCGAAGCTGAAGTGGTGAGAGCCTGTGTGCAGACCTTACATAGCGGACAGTCCATCGTTGTCGCAATAGATGGCGCATTGAACCTTGCGGCGCCCACCATTGAATTTCACGGTCAGCAGATTACCTACTCCACTTTTTGCTCACGTCTGGCCTGGAAAATGCACTTGCCGACAGTGTTTGGCGTGCCTGTGTGGCGAGAGGGGCATATCCATTTTGTCCTTGAGAAAATGGTCGATCCGTTGAAATTTGAAAGCCAGGCCTCTTTCACTGAACGCTGGAAAAACAACTATCTGAAATGTGTGACCCGGATTCTAAAAAGTGGCCCCGAAAATTTAAGACTTTCTGGTGGCATCTGGCGAAACATCGCGCGAAAGGATGAATCGCTGTCGGATTAAACGTTGTGACTGAACGTGGATAATGATCCCTCCCCCGATGTTACGGGGGAGGGTCAGGACAAACAAAAAAAAAGCCCTCAGTCCGTGGTGGACTGGGGGCTTTTTACTGGTGTTTAGACTGCTTAACTGTAACAAATAAAAAAACAGAAAAGGCACAGCCAATGTTGTGCCGCCTGTCATTTTGTCTGCTTACCAGCGCAGTAATATTCCCTGGTGTCTGGCCTTTAGCCGACCGAACTTTCTCTGACGGAGGTTCGGTTTTTTTATAGTAATGCGTGCTTCTTGCTTCTTTACGCTTTGATAATAAAACAATTTTTCTAAGATGATAATCTGGACTTAGGTACAGTGCCTGCACTGGCCTTATACCTGTACCCTCAACGTCAGATGAACAACATCGTCAGGGGGATTTGTTTAACATGTGTTATATTTATGTCACACGCCCCATGTGCTGACAAGGAGGACCTGATGTTAAAGGAGTACGAAGCCAATATTGACGCGATTATAAAGCATCAACTTGAAGCGACGTTGAATACGTTAGGCGATCTCACCTGGGCCTATGTCGTGTTATCGAAAAAAGATATGTCCTGCATCTTTGGCGTAACCAATTATCCTGATGAGTGGGTGACGCAGTACAGAGAACAAGGCCTGCAGTATACTGACCCGGTTGTCATCACCGCGCTGAACAAATTAACGCCGTTTTCGTGGGATGAGAAACTGTTGACACGCCCGGATTTCAATTTTGGCAAATTATTCGATCAGGCCAGCCAGTTCGGCATAATTAATGGCTATACGTTTGTATTGCATGATTATCAAAATAACCTGGTCACGTTGTCCTTTATTGTTCCCGCCTCAAAACGAAATGAGATAATGGAAATCCTCATTCAAAATAAAGGGGATATCTCATTACTGTTAGCCTCAGTACATGAAACGTACCTGACCCTGATTTCACTCCCTCATAAAGAAACAGAAAAACCCGATAAACAAAGCCCGTTTACCCAACGAGAAAATGAAATCCTTTACTGGACGAGCGTAGGTAAGACGTATCAGGAGACAGGTATGATCCTGGGGATTAAAGTACGCACGGTGAAATTTCATATGTCCAATATCGTTAAAAAAATGGGCGTGGCGAACGCCCGGCATGCTGTACGACTTGGGGTGGAGCTTCAACTGATTAAACCGGTTGAATAGTTATATACTCGTTATACTTCAGGTCGCCGGTGCGTTGGCGTTGTTACTTCGTCCCTTCGGGGCCAGCGCGAGCGCCGCACAAAACGACGGGGCCTGCAACCCGCATTATTCAGCGTCTGACCGGGTATTTACTGGCAGCGGCCAGTCATTGAGTAGACTGTCGTCCAGCGTATCGCTCTGGCTGAAGATCCTGGTTTTTAACGCCTGTTGACTTGCTTCATCCGTATGCCCAAGCAGAAGATACACGGGTTCATTTTTTTCAGATATTCCTTTTTTAAGTACAGTAACATTCCAGCCCGATCTCCTGATGATATGCATCATTGCGTGACTTGCCACCGCCAGGATGCCGTCATAGTGATGGCGCTGCGCGTAATTGATTAAGGTATGGAAGAGTATCAGCGCGACGGGATACCGCGTTCCAGGTAGCAAGTTAGCTCTTTCTTTATCCACAAAAAAGCGTGTTGATTCAATGTAATGTCCCTCCGGAATCTCAACGTCATTAAAGAACGCTGAAAATGTGTCATTCAGCATATTATGATGTTTCATATCTATAATCCTGGTACTGCATATTATCATTCCATTTTCAATGCCAAGAATATAATTGGCATTTGCATTATCAAATTCGTCGTGCTCTTTACCATCAGAACTGTTGACTGACCATTGCAGACGATCTTTAAAAATATTCTTTCTTAACCTGTAAAATTCTTCTGCTGTTCCATGACTCAGCGATGAAAAATTCACAACATAAACATTAAACATAATGTCACCTTTTATCAATATGTAGCATTTACATTCGGTAACATCAGTGAAGCTTTGCCAGTAGCATGCCGGGGCAGAGAAATAATAATTCTTTTTACAGGTATTGATAAAGAATTAATCGAAGGGGCTTTTTAATTTTATATTTTTATTGATGTGCTGATTCATTATTTCAGACACTCTGGATGGGGGGATTTAAAAATTAATGAATAAATTGATGGTGAAGAATGAGAGCCAGCAATATAGCCACGCCGGTATGTCCTGAAGAGAGGGGTCAGCTCCATGAAAAGACGTTCCGGAGCTGGGGGGGGGCCTTTTCAGCACAAATCTCCGAAAATAGAAAATTGATGGGAGAGCGTCGTCTGTCTCTGAAATGACAAACAAATTTTCAGATTTATGTAACTAAATGTTTCGTAAAAGGCATGTGAATTTACGTAACCAACTGAAAAATAGGATTTTTACCAAAATATAAATTTTATGTATCTTTTTGTTTTAACTATAATCAATAAGATAAATTCCGAAAAAAAGATCGATTACAGCGATCAATGCCCTGTTAATGATAGCAATCATCTATTAATTTCATCATATTGATCAGGTTTGACAATCGATTTTCCTTATGTCACATTCAGGGGCGAATTACCATATTTACACCGACAGCAGCAGGGTGGGCGTGCCGGATAATATCAGAATGGATAACCTCACCGGATAACAGGCTCTCCCCCTGATCAGAATCATAGATGGGGCTGTCCAGGACCCAGGGAGTAGAGTCTGTATGACAACGGAATGTGTAAAGAAGCGTCATGTTGCCAGCTGGCCTGAAGATGATATCTATTTTTCGAAAGGCATTTCTATACTGACCAGAAAGTTTATCAGCGCTGAGTCCTGTGCAGATTATATGTTTATTAATCTCAATAAATATACGCTGAGTTCTTTTTTTCGATCGTTTTCTCAATTAAGTAAAAGCGGGTATCAGCTGATCATTATTTCAAGCTGCCGTCTGATGCCCCTGGCTTTTTTCTGGCTTGTGAAATGCAAAGCCGTCAGCGCTATCTTTGAAACGCGTTGTTCTGTTGATGATGTTATTCGCGGACTGGATACTGTGGCGATCGGACGTCAGATAGCGTGGTCGCTTCCTGGCCCCGCCTGCTTACTCTCTTCAAGGGATGTCTTACTCCTGCGACATTATCTTGAAGGCGGAAGTATGAGTTATTTACAGGAGCAACACTGCCGGGCGTATTCCACTCTGCAAGGATGGAAAACTTCTGTTGCTCAGAAATTTAAAGTAAGAAAGCTCGAACACCTGCTTATTCTGAACTGAATAGTACTCATCATAATAATAGCTTTGTTTTTCTGGAGTCTACCCGCATTTAACTATTGCGGGTCTGATGGTTATGTTCGTTAAATATGGAAGTATGGACTATGGATTTAGATATGAAACGCGTTTTTTACCATACGTTTTTTCCGGCGTTATGCTTAACCGCCTGTCCGTTGGCGGCGGCAGAAATGCTCCCTAAGCCTTATCCACCCGTGCAGGTCACCACGATGCCCGACGATTTACTGTCGAATCCGGACTACACCGATCGCTGGGCGTGGGTGGAACAAACATGGGGTAGAGGTTTTCCTTCATTCTCAATTCAAGATGAAAAATATATCGCGAATCAGGAAATTGTTCTGCTCGACCCTAATTTTTCTAAGCAGGTCGTTACCTTATTAAACCGGTCTTACAGTTATAACAATACGTTGAACTCTGTTCAGCTTAATATCGGCGACGGGATATTCAATGCGGAAGGCTCTCAGGCGGTAAATACCACGGTAAAAGGGGAATATACCAATAGCAAAGGGAATATTGAAACCGGGGTCTTACAGCTTAATACCGGTGGCAAAGCCTTCCATACGCTGGTTGAGAATCATGGCGCGCTTACGCTGAATGGCAACTCTGAAGCCTATGATACGGTGGTGAAAACCGGCGGAAGGCAGACGGTTGGGGGCAGCGCCTATGCACAAGCGAACCTTATTGATGGCGGCACCCAGATACTGACCGTCACCAGCAGCGCGTTGGTTGAAGATACGATTGTGCAAAATGGCGGCCAGCAAATCATTTATAACGGCACGGCGAAAAACTCTCATATCGGCGCGGGCAGTTATCAGCTTGCCAGCGGCCTGGCTGTGGATACGTTCCTGTATAGCGGGGCATTCCAGCAGGTTTATGCCGGTGAAGGTGAAGACCAGGTAGCGGATCGGGATACCACTGTCTATGGCGGTGCGCGACAAACGATTACCTCGGGAATTTCAGAAAATGCGCAGGTTTATGGCACGCAGGTGATCACCGGCGTAGACGGTGAATGGCGTGACGGAGACTGGACTTCCGACAGCGATTCAAAAGTGCGCATAAACGGGCAACAAGCGAAAAATGCCACCATTCATGCCGGTGGCCTGCAACGTATTCAAACTGGCAATGCGGACGGGACACAGGTCTATGGCACCCAGCTCATCAGCGGTCAGAAGGGCGGTTGGTCCGGCGGACAGTGGGTTGAGCAGGACGGCTGGACTGGCGGTATCCGGGCTAATGCGACCAATACCACGGTCCATGCCGGTGGTCTTCAGCAACTGGCCTGGTACGGTGAAGCCAGTAATACGGTAATTGATGGCGGACGCCAGGAGGTGCTCGCGCTTGGGCATATCTCTGACACCACTATTCGCAGCGGCGGGAGCAGCCTGATCGCCTACGGCGGCTATTCAACGAAAGCGCTGACGGTAGAGGATGGCTCGCTGACGATGGAAGGGGGAAGCCTGCACGACTGGACGGGCAATCTGGGCAAAGGCGCCTGGGCGGCAGCGGTAGATTTACAAGGTCCTGCTTCGGCTCTGTATCTGAAACACAATGCTGATACCGTGGAGTCCGTCGCTACAATTAAGGCCTTAACTAATAATGGCGTGGTCTATTTTAGCGCTCCAGAGGGGCACAATGCGGGGCAGTTTAACCGTCTTGAGCTCACCACGCTGGATGGTAACGGTACCTTCGTGATGAATACCAACGTATCCGGCGGGATGGGGGATTTCCTGAACGTTTCTGAAGCCGTCTCGGGGCAATTTAACGTCACCGT
The DNA here is from genome assembly GCF_002918555.1 of Citrobacter amalonaticus. Taxonomy (GTDB): domain Bacteria; phylum Pseudomonadota; class Gammaproteobacteria; order Enterobacterales; family Enterobacteriaceae; genus Citrobacter_C; species Citrobacter_C amalonaticus_A. The sequence goes on along the minus strand of NZ_PQMB01000003.1, from coordinate 74,036 downwards.
GCGGGATTCTGGCAGTGAGCTACGCGGTCGCGGCGCAATCCCTTATCATCTGATTTATGCCAATGGCAGTGCGGCAGAAACTTTTGCGATGACGAACGGCAGCGTCGATCTTGGTGCGTATAAATACTATCTGGTACACGGCGCTGATGGCGATAAGGATAACTGGTATTTGTCGCCAGGTGCGAATACGCCAGATCCTGGTCCCGGCCCCGGCCCCGGCCCTGATCCGGGTCCCAATCCCTCACCTAATCCGAATCCAGGGCCAGGCACAAAGCCGGATTTATCGGAAAGCGCCAAAGCGGTTATCGCTATGGCCAACGTGACGCCAACCCTTTGGGACGCTGAGCTGTCAACGCTGCGCACCCGTCTCGGTGAAATTCGCCAGATGCGTGACGGTGAATATGGCGCCTGGGGCAAGTACATCAGTAGCCGCTACCGTGTTTCAGCGGATCTCGTGGGCTACCGTCAGGATATGAATGGCGTGATGCTGGGCGGTGATAAGCGTTTTGATCTGGAAAGCAGCGCGCTCATGGCTGGCGGTATGGCTTCCTATACGCGTTCGGATCTGAACTCATCCAGTACCAACGGCAAAGCGGACAGCTATGGCGTCGCTCTGTATGCGACCTGGCTAGACGACAGCGGCTGTTACGTTGATGGCGTGTTAAAAGCCAACTATTTCCGCACGGAGAATAACCCGTACTTTAACGGCGGGCGCACCCATGCGAAAGATAATACCGTTGGCGGCGGTATTTCTGTAGAAGCCGGGAAGCATATCGCGCTTGAGGACTGGTTTGTTGAGCCATACGTTCAGGCATCGTGGTTTATTGGAGATAAGACCCATTATAAACTCGACAGTGGCATGTCGGTTAAAGCAGATGCCGTCCAGTCGTTGAAAGGGGAAGCCGGATTTACCTTCGGTAAGAATGTGGCGCTGGCGGACGGGACAGTGCTACAGCCCTATGCGCGACTGGCCGTTCGTCATGAATTTATGAAGAACAACGACGTGGTGATTAACCATACCGAGAAGTTTAATCATGACCTGTCCGGTACAACGGGCAAATACGGCCTGGGGATGACCGCAAAACTGAACGATCGCTGGTCAGCCTGGGGAGAAGTCAGCTACGAAAAAGGCCAGCATCTCGAGACGCCTTACAGTGGTCAGCTGGGTATCCGTTACAGTTTCTAATTAAACCTTTCACAGAAGCCCGTGGATTACCACGGGCTTCTTCTTTTAGAACATATATGAGAGCGGGATCGTGATGATTTCCGGGAAGATAACCAGCAGTAATACAACGCCAATTTCCGCCAGCAGGAAGGGGAGCATGGCGATTGAAACGCCCTCAATACGCAGGTTGCCGATGCTACAGGCGGCATTCAGTGACGTGCCTATCGGTGGGGTAATCAGCCCGAGCGCGGAGGTCATCACAAATACCACGCCGAAATAGACCGGATCTATACCAACAATTGTCACTACCGGCATCAGCACTGGCGCCATAATCAGGATTAGCGGTGTCATATCGATCACCAGCCCAACGACCAGCAGCACCAGCACTAACATCAGCATAAACAGCCGTGGATGCTCAATAAACGGTTCAAGCAGGCCTACCAGCTGGCCTGGCAGGTCGGCTACGGTGATGAGCCATGAGGTCACCATCGCGCCTGCCACCAGGAACATCACCATCGCCGTCATTTTGCCCGCGTTGAGGAGGACACGATAAATATCTTTTAGCTTTAGCTCTTTATAGATAAAACAACCTACAAACAGCGAGTAGGCCGCGGCGATAACGCCTGCTTCAGTAGGTGTAAAGATGCCGAACTTCAGACCGAACAAAATAATCAACGGGAGAATGAGCGCCCAGACGCCGTCCTTGAAAGCGCTGATTGCTTCTGAGCGCGGTTTCTTTTCATACACCACGGTATCGGCGTCTTTGCGCGATACCAGCCACCACGCGGCCAGAATGCTGATCCCCATCATGACTCCGGGGATCACGCCGCCGATAAACAGCTTGGTGATGGATACCTGTGCGGCAACACCAAACAGGATCAGCGGGATGCTGGGCGGTAGTACTGGCGCGATAACGCCGCCGCAGACAATCAGTCCGGCGGAGCGGTTCATATTGTAGCCCGCCTCACGCATCATTGGCAGCAGCATGGCGGCCAGTGCGGTTGTATCCGCCAGGGCCGAACCAGAGAGGCTGGCCATCAGCATGGCGGCAAAGATGGCCACGTAGCCCAGCCCGCCGGGGACGTGTCCGACAAAGGCCATCGCCAGGCGGATGATTCGTTTGGACAACCCTCCTGCGTTCATCACCTCTCCGGCCAGGATAAAGAACGGTGCGGCGAGCAGGACGAAGTTATTGGTGCCGTCTATGGCGTTCTGGGCGATCAGCTGAGCATCGAACATATCCAACTGCCACATCATCGCCACGCCGGAAAGCAGCAGGGCGAAAGAGATGGGCATTCCAATGATGATACCGAATGCCAGAACCCCAAGAAAAATAGCTAATGTCATGATAGCAATCCTTTATTTTTATCGGCTACGGCTAATCTATGTTCATCGATTTATGCAGCTGGTAGAGGTTCCTTAGGGCATAAATGATGATACCTACGCTGGATATCGCGCCGGTAATGTATAAAAACGCCATAGGGATCCCTAAGGCCGGGGATTGGGTATCAAGATTAATTAGCGTTTGGGTCAGACTGCCGTCAAACAGCAGCCAGCAAACGTAGATGATCAATACGTTGGTAATCACCGCACAGCTTTTCCTGCCGCGCGCCGACAGTCGTCTGACAAAGGAATCAACGCGAATATGCGCATTTTCTTTCATTGCCAGTATTGCACCGAGGAACGTCAGCCAGACAAAGCACAGGCGCGATAGCTCTTCTGAGGAGGTAATTCCTGAGTTGAAGGCATAGCGCAGAATGACGTTCACGAACACCACGGCAGTCATGACAAAGAAGCAGCCGACCACAATGATATCAATAATACGCAGCAGATATCTTTCGATCTCTTTCATTGTTTACCCACTCCTGTAAACATCAGAGCAATTTGCGCAGGGAGGAAACGCGGTGACGTCTTCGCGTCACCGCGCTGAGGGTTACAGGTTATTGGTACGCTCAAGCTCCTGCTTGAACAGGGCAATTAACTCGGGATCCAGTTCGGCGGCATATTTGTCGGTGACGGGTTGTACGATTTCCTTCATCTTAGCCAGCTCTTCAGGAGGCAGTTCGTTTAACTGTACGCCGTGGGCGATCAGATTAGTTCTGGCTTTTTCGGTCATCTCGCGGGCTGCCTTGCGCTGTACGTCACGGGCAACATAGGAAGCGTCCTGGAAGATTTTCTTCTCATCTTCGGACAGTTTATCCCACAGCTTCTTACTGACCATCAGCATCTGCGGGTTGTAGATATGACGCGTACCGCTGAAGTATTTCTGTACTTCATACAGCTTGTTGGCGTCCAGAGTGGTTTCCGGGTTTTCCTGACCGTCCACCGTTTTGGTTTCCAGGGCGGTGTACAGCTCCGGCATTGGCATTGGAATGGCGTTGACGCCCAGCGCCTTGAACATGTCAATATACAGCGGATTAAGGATGGTTCTGATCTTCAGTCCCTGCAGATCCTCCCGGGTGTTGACCGGACGTTTATTATTGCTGACGCTGCGATAGCCCTGCTCCATGTAGGCCAGGCCGACCCAACCTTTATCCGGCATATAGGTCATCAGTTTTTCTCCCAACGGTCCGTCCAGTACCGCATCGGCCTGTGCTTCATTCTTGAAGGAGAACGGGAAGTCGAGCACGACAAATTCCGGTATGGTGCCGACCAGCTGGGCCGGAGACATCATCGACAGTTCAATGGTACCGCCCTGCATGGCGGAGGCCACCTGTTGTTCACCGCCAAGCACGCCGTTCGCGAAAATCTTGATCTTAATTTTACCGTCGCTATTTTTTTCCACTTCATCGGCAAACGCTTTAGCACCCAGTCCCTGAGGGTGATCCAGCGCGTTAACCAGCGGCATTTTGAGTGAACGAGAACTGATATCAGCGGCTCCCGCGGTAGCCAGATAGCCAATTGACAGCGAGGTGGCAATCAGGGCGGAGGTAAAGATGTTCGTTATTTTTTTCATTGGCGAGTGTCCATTCTGCGAAGATTATCTGACAGTGGAAATCCCCTTCTTATCTGAAGCAGTATGACTACCAGCGGCTCCCACCACACATCTGAATCGCTGTTTTTCCGTTTTTTGCCTCGGATACGTTTGGGGAATGGCGGTACGGCAGAGTCGAGATAGTACAAGGTGCTATTCCATGTTCTGTCTTGACTCCTGGCACTTTCAACAAATTAAACTCCTCTACAACCACATTAATGGTACCGATTCCATTGGGCAATAGTTAACCTCTTCATTGTGAATAAGATCACGCGTCAGATAAAGAAAGTGTGATTTTTATTCAATTATGGATAATTAGTCGTCGAGGGAACCGCTCACTACGGAAGCAGAAATAACAGAATAGTCGGGTTTTCCCTTGTTGGTAGCACAGAAAAATCAGCAACCATTGCGTATAGCCTGGCGGCTACGCAGGGTGCCATGATTGCATGACAGCACCAACGGATGCTCAGGCAGCTAAAACAATCCGGCAAGCACCTTGTATTTTCAGGGATAACCATGTCATTTCAGGAGCAAAAATCCTGGTACGATAACGACGGGGGGGTTATTCTCCCTGAACCAGGGAGCAAAATTCTCCCCGGTTCAGGATCGCATGGATATCTGTCAGAGCATCGAAATTATTCGACGTAACAGGCGAATACGCGGAATGATGGAGTCTGTCTGCAAATATTCCTCTGCGCTGTGAAAACCAGCGCCTACCGGACCGAGGCCGTCGAGGGTAGGAATACCCAGTGCAGCGGTGTGGTTCGCATCACTGCCGCCGCCGACCGCTTGCCAGGTAATCGGGATACCTTCTTCTTCACCCGCTTTTTCCACCAGAGAAATCAAGGATGCTGTTTTCTCATTCACCGACATTGCCGGTTTGTGATTTACCTGCTCCAGGGAGGTCGTTACGCCTTCAAGAAAACCCTCGCGGCACATTTTTTCCAGGCTCTGGCTTATCCGCGCGTACTCTTCATTTTCCCAGAAACGAACGTCAAGCTCTGCAAATGCTTCGTCAGCCACCACATTTGCTGCGCTTCCCCCTTTGATCACCCCAATATTTAGCGTGGTTCCTCGCGATATATCCGCCAGCGCGTTGATGGCAATGATACTGTTACCGAGAGCGGTTATCGCCGAACGGCCTTTTTCGGGATCGTTTCCGGCATGAGCCGCTTTACCTTTGAAGGTCAGGTGATATCCCGCCATGCCTTTACGCGCTTTAACCAGAGAACCGTCCGCACGCGCGGCTTCGCAGACAAGCACGACGCGCGAGCGTTTTGCCAGTTCGCCAATCCACTCATGAGACCATACTGAGCCGGTTTCTTCGTCGGGGTTCATGGCGATGGCGATGCTGAGACGGGATTTGTCAGCTTCATCCAGCTCGCGAATCGCCCACAAAATATTTAATAATCCACTCTTCATGTCTGAAACGCCCGGGCCGTAAAGCCGTTCCGTATCGCGGCTCATTGGGCGTTCGGCGACGGTTCCTGGGGGAAAGACGGTATCCAGATGACCAACAAGCAGAACGTCAAAGTGTATCGTCTGCGGCTTGTTCGTGACCAGTAAAGCCGGGCCAACCTGGTCGCCGAGATTAACCTGCTCGACATTCCAGCCTTCCTGTAGCCACAACGTCTGGAGTCGTTCGGCAACCAGCGCCACGCCTTCCAGCGTCTGCGTGCCGCAATCCACGTTGACGAGTGTTTCAAGTTCTTCAATATAGCGCTCAAGGTTCATATGACTTCCTTATCTATACAATAATGCGCATCAGCAACATGGCGATAAATGCGTTCAGCACGGAGATACCAATCATCAGGGGAATACGTTTGGCTCGGGTACCGATCACCCCAAGGATACGACCCAGATATTGAACCTGAGAGCCCATCAGGTAAATCGCAGGGGCGAGGATCGCCAGATGTTCACCGCTGATAATACCTTTATCAAACAAACCGATGGCGACACCAATTCCCCCTCCCATCGACATCCATCCGCCGATAAGCACCGCGGCTGCTTCACCGGGGAGTCCAAATAATCCCATCAGCGGCGCGAAAATAAGCCCCAGGCCCTTCAGCGCTCCCGTTAATTCCAGTGCTTTAATGATAATGAATGCCATCACGACATTGGGCAGTGTACTGCTGGTGGCTATGTTCCAGCCTTTCCGGGCGCCAGCGACGAAAACATCCGTGATCACCGGGTTGGAATTTTGCGTATTCATCATGCTTCTCCTTTGGTGTCAGTTTTCATAGCGACATCTTTATCCGTAAAGGTCAGGAGCAGACGCATCAGGTTAGCGCCCACGATTTTCATGATAAACATCACCGCAAGACACGCCCCGATAGAGGTCGGAACAGCCGTAGAACCATCAACGGCGATTAACGTAAAGAGGATCGCACCGGAGGAAAAAAAGTTAGTGATCATTGCACCTGCGGAAAATTGAAACATAGCGAAGACATCTTTTTCTTTCTCGCTGATTTGGCCTTCATCTGCCAGGTTGCGCGTCAGTGACGCACCGACATCGGTACTTTGCAAACTGCCGATTAAAGCAAGGCCGGTGGTCCCAGGAATACCCAGGAGCGGGCGCAACATCGGAGTTAACAGGCGACGTGCGGCACGGAGAGCGCCATAATGCTCCAGAACATTTATCATGCCCAGGGCAAACATCACCGCCGGAATAAGCCCAAGTGCAAACAGAAAACCATCCATTGCGCCGGTACCGCCGGTTCCCCTGAACGCGCTCGTTGCGGTGACCAGCGTATCCCCTTCAAGGCTCGCTTTGCTGACGACTCTGCCGAACGTACCGTTTAGCGTCGTGAAATCGAAAACGCCGTACCACTCCTGGCCGCCGAGTAATCCGGAAAAAAAGACCACGGCAAATGCAAGAGCAAAATATGCACCCGGCCCCACCTTATGTTCATCAGTGTTTACATTCATATATTTCCCCTTAGTCGATCATCTCTATGAATACCGATAAGATAGGTGGCGAATTTGATATGAAAAATGACCGAAATCATTGAATTCCAAAAGCGATAAATAACTTACGTTAAAGTGTGATTAATAACGCACAACCTGCCGCTCGCTTACTGTCTGTACATCTCGCAGAAATCGATTTCAGGTATGAGGAAATAGAAAATTAAAATTGGTAATTTTGGCCGAAATGATTACATGCCTAAGAATTTAATCTTTTCAGGTTGTCTAAAAAATCACCGGTAAATTACATAAAAATACGTTACTCTTCCCGGTTAGCCCTGGTTTTCTTATCCTCATTCTTCTCATAATATCGGTATTTTGCTGGATGTAGTTCACACTTTTTCATTGATTTAGCCGGGTGGGAAAACTCAGTGTAAAGCAGTGTGTTTTATTTTAATGTATTACATTTCAATGTGTTATATTTTATCGGGATGCTGTTTCTCATTAGCAAGGCGAGATATTTCCTTTTCAGGCGATTCATCAATCACCGTACAGAATTATTCGGGATATTCCTCTGCCATCCCTGAGGAATTATTACGTGATTGATTAAGAATTGACCGGTTGTTGTTGAGTTGCATAATTGTATCAGGTATGGAAAACGTTTATTAATAATATCAGGGGTGGACGTCAGGAAAGGATGAATGTTTTTAAAGTCGCCGTATATATCCCTTCACTGACTTCCGGCGATGACGATATCATCAATTTGACGTTATTTGCCCCCTGACAGCAAACCGTCAGATTTGATGTTTTTGACCAAACGGTCAAGTTATATCGGTCGCCAGGAATATTATTTTCGCGTATCGGCGTAACCTGCCATTTTAATCATCTTTATGTTCAGAGATGGCGACTAAGCCCGTGGCTTCTCGTTTTCTGTTGGTGAATTCGGGTTGAGGAGTACGCATCTTGCGTAACGTCTGCGGACTGATGCCAAATCGTTGGTGAAAGTGGTAGCGCAGAGCGTTAGCACTGCCGAACCCCGTTTGCTGAGCTATTTGCTCAATACTGAAATGGGAAGTACTGAGCGCCTGCTGTGCGCGGTTGAGTCGTTCATTCATCAGCCAGCGGGCAGGGGTGAGTCCCGTTGATTCCTGAAATCGACGGGTCAGCGTTCGGGGGCTCATACCGACATGGCTGGCCAGAGAATCAAGGGTGTGCTTCCCGGCGATATTATGATGTAGCCAGTCAAGCAGAAGGCCAAAACGCTGGCTTTCCCGACTGCGGGCGACAGGGCGAAGCTGTTGCTGGGTCTGGCTACCGTCCCTGTGAGGCTGAAGGACCAGGCGGCGAGCCACATTATTGGCAACATCAAGACCAAAGTCGCTGCGTACCACATGCAGACACAAATCAATCCCGGCAGCGCTACCGGCTGAAGTCAGTAATGCGTCGTCACCGACATAGAGCACATCGTCCACAACGTTTATTGCCGGGAAACGCTGCTGGAGTTCGCTGGTGTAGCGCCAGTGTGTCGTCGCCTTACGCCCGTCCAGCAAACCTGCCGCAGCCAGTACAAAGACACCGGAACAGATGGATATCACCCGGCAACCGCGTTGATGTGCTGCCCGAAGCGCATCGCATAATGCTTTCGGGACAGGTGAGTTCACCCCGCGCCAGCCAGGAACGACAATCGTGTCTGCCTCCTGAAGCAATTCATACCCGCCATCAACGACGATGCGGATCCCTCCGGTTGCCTGCAACTCACCTTGATCAACAGACGCAACCGCAAAACGATACCAGCTATCTCCCAGTTCCGGGCGGGGAAGCCCAAAAACCTCCACTGCGACCCCAAACTCGAAAGTACATAGCCCGTCATAGGCGAGGACAACGACCAGCGGACGAGAAAAAGTTGTCGTGATTTTGGTGGAATCTGTCATGGTCAGCGGCTGTTTTGATGGCAATTATTTGATGAGATAAGAGGTAACACAACAGCGGATTTGACCACAAGAGGAAAAGATAAAATGAGTACTGTCACTGATATTTCAGCCGCCACGCCTGAAGAAGCCATCGCCCATTTCCAGCAGCGTCTTAGCATGGAGACTGACTGTTCCGACGTACATTCTGCAATGGCCGCTGGTGAAAAAGATTTTGTCCTTTTACATGTGGTGGGTAGCGCAGAGAGTTTTGCCCGTTGCCATATACCCGGAGCGCTTCATCTCCCTCATCGGCTGATAAATACGGAGTCCTTAGATCAATGGTCAAGAGATACCCTGTTTGTCGTGTATTGTGCCGGGCCTCACTGTAATGGCGCCGATCGCGCGGCGCTGAAGTTGGCTCAGCTCGGTCGCCCGGTGAAAATAATGATTGGGGGGATTAAAGGCTGGGAGGATGAAGGTCTGGCTTTTGCTACAGCCTGAAAGGACGCTGTTGCAAAAAACTGATAGCTAATATGTCTGAACGGGCTATTTCCAGCAGGACTCTGTGATTGGCCCGTTCCTTTATTTCACCGGTATTATTATTTCCAGGCTATTACCGCTTTATTCACTCAGCCGGAATATTCCGCAGGTTGGTATCCGTATTGATATTCCCCATCTCACACGAACAGCTTCACCCGGGCAAACCCATGCAAAAATTAATAACCGATTTTCGCAGCGGATGGTGGCCGTGTTTTGTGCTGCACTGATTTTGAGCCAGGGTCAATGACCGGGATCTCAACAGTGCATGGAGCTAAAGCGGGTCTATTTACGGCTGCACAGTCAACCGTGAAATCGTTGCGATTTTAAAAATAGCGCTCAACAGTGTGCGGGAGAGATAATCGGGCTAAAAACAGGCAACAATATTTAAGGCAACATCCTGCGCGTTAGCAGGTAAAAGCCCGGAAGGCGCGACCGCACGGAGGGGTTACCGAATCCACTTTGACGTCGTGTAATCATGTCGAAATATGATAGAATTGCAGGCGATGGTGAAAGTTAAGGGACAGGATCTGAAAATGCTATTCGAGTTGGATTGCGTCAAACTTTATCTCTGCGGTGGGAAGAAAAAATGAAAAAAAACCTGTCAGTGCGCTGGGCATCATTCAGAGACTTTGAAATTATCAAAGCCCTTATAGAAAAAGGCTCTGTCACCCAGGCAGCAGAATACTTAGGGATCAGCCAGCCAGCGGTAAGTAAGGTCATCGCCAATATTGAAGAAAAATCAGGGAAAGTGCTTTTTACCAGAGATAAAGGCAGAATAACCCCCACGAAGGAAGCTCTTTTCTTTTATGAAGAAATATTAAACATATTCTCTTCCCTGCAAAGAATTGATGAAAATAACTGGGCTAACCATTCATCTCAAATAATCAGAGTGATTACCACGCCTACCATAGCGTATTCGTTTTTAGCCCCTTTGACAGCCCGCTATATTAAAGAGAGAAATAATGTAAAAGTTAACTTCTCAGTGGTTAACTCAGTTGATATGTTAAATGAAATCAGAGAGGGGCGAGCAGACATTGCTTTAGCAAATGCCGATATCAATAACCGAACCGCTGAGTTATCTTCTCACCCAATATTCAAGTCTAAAATTGTTTGCCTGATGCATAAAAATCACGAACTGGCAAAGAAAGATAAAATTGAATTGAGTGATTTTAATTTCAGAAACGTAATTATGCACACGTCAAGGAATATCCTTTCATCAAAGGTAAAAAAGGTATTTTCAGAGGCTGGTATAAAAATTAATGTGGTTGCAGAGGTTTCTGATTCGCTGGTTGCGCTGAGCTTTGTTAGCGAAAACCTGGGATTGTGTTTAGTTCCTGATTTTCCTCTCGCCAACCGTGCTCAGGATAATTTTATAATAAAAGATATTGATATCGATATTTATGATGAAATGATGTTTTTTTCGCTGCTTAATAGCATTAATCCTTTCTGTATGGATTATATCGATTTTATCACCGCTCAGACCAGGGTATTTAAGCCTGCTTTCAAATAGTTTGCGCCGATCGCGAAGCGATCGTCAGACAATGCGTTACAACAATGTAAGCCCGAGAGTGAGTATCGGGCTTACAGATTCATTCTGAATAAAGGGAGCGACTGCAGGTTAATGTTTTAAATTTTGCAAAACATACTCCACACAGTTTACCGCTTCACCAATATAACGTGTTTCGTCCAACAGACTTTCGATATCAATGGAGACGTTTATTTTCGCTTTGGTGAGTTGATTACGGATGCAGTCGGAGAATGAAGAGTGATGTCGCACCGATTCCATTGCCGCTTCATAGAGAAGATGGTGAGCTTCTGAACGGCCAATATCTTTTGCCAGGGCCATCATTATTGACTCAGAAAGAATCAGTCCTTTAGTCAGGCGGATATTCTCCAGCATTGTTGCGGGATAAACCTGTAATCCACTGATAAGATTGAGTAAATTTTCGGCGATCGACACTGAAAGTATCGCAGCTTCCGGCAGTGTGACATCCATGACATTACTTTCCGCCGCATCCCCTTCATTCATTCTCACCATTGATCTGTATGATAAAGGAATTCGCGACTGCATCAGTTGAGCCAGCCCAACCAGATTCTGAGCGTTCTGGGGATTACGTTTTTGCGCCATCGTCGAGCTGCCGACTTTCCCATGATGGAAACTTTCTTCCAGCTCAGCAATTTCAGTTCTCTGAAGAAAAATCAGTTCTTCTGCGACTTTTTCGGCAAAGGCAGCGAGTTGACCAAGGACGGCAACATAATGCGTCACGCCGTCATAGGATGTGCGAACCGGGACTGGGCTGGAAGACAGCTCCAGCAAACGTGCAATCCCTTCCTGCACTTCCCGGCCATGACCTTCCATCGCGGAAAACGTACCGACCGCTCCCCCCATACTAACGATGAAAGCATCCTCAGTAGCGTCATTCAGTCTTTTTTCAATGCGATAGAGTTCAGCGTACCAACCAGCAACTTTAAAACCAAAGGTAATTGGCAAAGCATGCTGACCGTGGGTCCGTCCGGCTTGAACGTAATCTTTTGACGTCGCGGCCAAATCCCTCAATGCAGCCAGTGTCTTAGCCAGAAAATCGGACATTAATTTATGACTGCTACGCAGCTGCAACACGGCTCCGGTATCAAAAATATTTTGTGTTGTGGCACCCCAGTGAATGTATCCGGCTGCCTCTTTCCCACACGCCCGCTCAAATTCCTTTAATACCGGGACGAACGGATGGCAAGTTTCCCGTATCCCGTTTTTAATGGCTTCGATATCAAGTAACTCAACGTTTGCCGAGCGGGAAATAATATCTGCTCCAGCCTGAGGGATCATACCCAGTCGCGCCTGGGCCTGGGCAAGTGCCGCTTCAACATCAAGCCAGGCCTGAATGGTACCGGTATCCGACCAGATCGCTTTAGCTTTGGTATTAAACCAATGTCCTGTGATGCATGACTCAAACATTCCCGTACTCATTGCACTCTCCTTATCACTTAAAGATTATGACTTCATAACTCATGTTATATGCATTGTGTTATGTTGATAAAGTGAAAGTGAGCGTTTTTATGGCATTTTTTACTTTTGAGATCAATGTCACATGATTTTATGGTTATGAGATTATATCATTTAAGTAATGAAACTACACAGGTGGCGCTCATGCAAAAGGTAATAGGGAAACAAGCCAGGATAGTGCTCTTCATTATTTTGGGTTTTATCGCCTTAGGTGCACTGAAGTTAGCGTTCGGTACCCAGGCGTTCGTTCTGACAGCTTCATTTTTAGTTATCGTTCTGGTTAGTATGGGCATTGCTAAAAAGTATTATGCCCAGGCGGTGATCCTGACAGGAGGCATTAGTTTATTAATCATTACGGCCCTGTTCTTTCCTGATGTCGATATGACCAAAGCTTCCTCAGGCTCAACGTTTTTAGACATATTCATTGAAATCAAGTCTGTTTTCTCTGACAGCATCGCCAGACTGGGATTGATTATTATGGTGATTGCCGGATTTTCGAGGTATATGAACGACATTGGCGCCTCGGCAAAACTGGTTGAGCTGTGTATCAAACCGCTAAAGAGAATAAATGCCAAATATATCCTGCTGGGCGTTTGTTATATTCTGATGCAGGTGCTGGCACTGTTTATTTCAAGCCCGTCGGGCCTGGCGCTGTTAATGTTGACCACACTGTTTCCAGTATTGCGCTCGATTGGATGCTCCAGGGCGGCAGTGGCTTCAGTGATTGCTTCCGGGATTTGTATTGATTATGGGCCATCCGCCACGGGCAGCGTACTCATCTCCGAAATAACCGGGTATGACTTGTTTTCCTTTTTTGTTGATAAACAGATCCCTATAGTCGCAATTCTGTTCATTGTGATTGGCATATCCCACATGATCATGCAGGCATACTGGGATAAAAAAGAAGGCGTTAACGACGAGCAGCCGGAAGAAAACGAAAAAACGGCTGAAATCGCCTCTCATATTCCTGGCTACTATGCTCTGTTGCCCGTGGTTCCGATGATCATCCTGTTTACGTTCTCCAGTTTGATCGAAGAGCATTTGCCTTCCTTCCTGCAATTGAAAATTGATGTGGTATCAGCCATTATTCTGTCATTCTTTATTGCTTTTCTCATTGACTCGATCAGGTCATTGGATCTTAAAAAATCCACTGAAAAGGTCATGGGACTTTTTGACCAAATGGGGCAATCTTTCATCACGGTGGTGTCAATCCTGTTGTGCGCCCAGGTGCTGGTCGCGGGTATTATCAAAATTGGGTTTATTGACATCTTGTTCAGCTTTATCCCCAACGAGGATCATTATGCCACCATGATGATTATCCTCTTCAGCCTGCTGATTTTCTTTGGGTCAGTGATTATGGGAACTGCTACAGTGTTTAATGCCTTCGCCCCGCTAAGCGCTGAAGTTGCCCAGGGAGCGGGTATTTCAGTGTTCAAAATGCTGGTGCCGTTACACTTTTCCGCCAGCCTGGGGCGCAGTTTCTCACCCATATCTGGCGTTATTATCGCGGTATCAGGGTTTATTGGTGTCACCCCCTTTGAAATTATTAAGCGTAACTGCGTTCAACTAACTATTGCTTATATCTTAATGATGACACTTTCCATTTCTATTCTTTAATCGTAATTGATACTCGTGGAGTATACCGGAATGGGGCGTTGATTGGCTTGCCTGCCAGGGATAATGTGCAGGCAAGCTTTTACCCGACACGAGCTTGCTTTTGCTATGCGTCGAATGACCAGAAAACGTTATCGGGCTATTTTTGACATTATTTAAGCTGTATTCCTTTGTTACGCGGGTTTCATCACTATCAGATGGGATCATGATAAATTAAAATTGCGCATTGCGCAAAATCAAAAATGCGTATCACACATTAATGAGGGCAAAAAAAGACCACCTGAAGTGGTCTTGTCGGGAGCTAAGTCTGTATCAGCCGTGTCTTTTAAATGTTTGAGACTGACTGATTAACACCTTTCCATAAATGTAAAAGCGGTGTTCGTTATCTTTATTGATCGACCATTCCCGGTATTTGGGATTGTCTGAGATTACCAGCAGTTCGTCTGGCACCATCTGAAGACGTTTAACGTAGATTTTACCATCAAAACCAAATACATAAATCCCGTCACTATCAAACTCGTTGATATGAATATCAACGAAGATCAAATCACCAGGCTCGATAGTCGATGCCATGCTATCACCCCGAACGTTGATGACTTTGACCCCAGAGGAAGACCTTCCGCCGAACATAGACATTGCTTTATCGTTACTATATTCGATGGCGTGAATAACGTCGATTACGTCACTTCCTTGGATATGGCCAGAACCTGCGCTCGCGCTCACATCAAGTACCTCGACTCTAAACACATCTTTTCCCTCAATAGATGACCTATTATCTGTACTGGTTTTATATACAGTATTATCTTTTTCGTCAGAGGTAAAGAGGGCGGTAACTTCAACGCCTAAAGCTTGAGCAATTCTGCTAAGTGCCTGTTCTGTGAATTGCTTTTGTTTTCCTGTCTCGAGACGGGAAATATTGGCTGCGTCGACTCCGACTGCATCAGCCAAATCAGCAATTTTCATGTTCTTCGCTAAACGAAGTGCCCTAACGCGGTTTCCTATATTCATGCGCCTATTACATGTTCTTTTTGCGTATCATGCAATGCGACTTGCGCAAATCACAAGTCTGCAATAATATGCGTAATACGCAAATTAAAGGAGGGGATATGCAATCACCACTCAGGAAGTTGCGTAAGTCGCATGGCTTCACATTGTTGCATGTTGCAACTGGTGTCCATGTTGATCCGGCAACGTTAAGTCGCATTGAAAGAGGCGAACAGGTTCCCTCCGTGGAACTGGCTGAAAGATTAGCCCGATTTTTCGAGGGAGAAATCAATGAATTACACATTCTGTACCCTAATCGATTTCAACTAAATGAAACCGATCGTACGGCTAACAACCCGGTTATCGCTGACGGTATGCAGCCTGTTGAGCGGTTCATGGCGAAGTTTAAAAGGGTTGAAGCATGAGCACTAAATTAACGGGCTATGTGTGGGATGCCTGTGCAGCATCGGGGATGAAGCTGTCCAGCGTGGCTATCATGGCGCGGCTGGCTGACTTCAGCAATGACGAAGGTGTCTGCTGGCCTTCCATCGACACCATCGCGCGTCAGCTTGGCGCAGGCGCCAGCACCGTCAGAACGGCAATAGCGAAGCTTGAGGCCGACGGTTGGTTATCTCGTAAAGCACGGCGGCAGGGCAACCGTAATGCTTCCAATGTTTATCAGCTAAACGTGGCAAAACTCCAGGCTTATGCATTCGCTCACCTGTCAGATTCTGACCCGTCAAAATCTGATGTATCAAAATATGAGGCATCAAAATCCGGTCTGAATAGCGGTTTTCACCCGTCAGGATCTGGCGAGGATCCGTCAGTAAAATCAAAACAAGATCCACAAGTAAACAAAAAAGATCCCTGTCCGGTTGCCGGGCAACCCAACCCGGAAGTGTTGATCACCGATCGGGCGATTGTGGTGTTAACCCATCTGAACCAGGTCAGCGGATCCCGCTTCCAGAAATCAAAAACCTCTCTGGAAAACATTCGCGCCCGTTTGCGGGAAGGTTACAGCGTCAACGATTTAAAACGTGTTATCGACCTGAAGCATGAGCACTGGAACGGGAACGACCAGCAATACCAGTACATGCGTCCTGAAACATTGTTCGGGCCGAAGAAGTTCGAAGGCTATCTGAGCAGCGCCATTCGTTGGGAGCAGAAGGGACGCCCGGCTCGTGAATACTGGAATAAAAATCGAGAGCGGGACATTAACGCGATCGCTCAGTGCGATAACCGTATTCCGCAGGGGTTCAGGGGATGATGACAAACAAATATTGCCGGGTGCCGGCAGAACGGCGCAGCGCATCAGCCCATGAGTTGAAAGACGTTGGCGACAGGGGAGGACGACAGCCAGGTAAAAGGAATGCTGGTGGAGTGAGAGCCGGTTATCCCGAATGGGAAAGTGGAAATCAGGAGCGCCAGATTTGAACCGGGGGCGGGTGCAGCCGCCTGATAAGTGGAGAAAGAGCATGAATCATATGAATCCGACGATACATTGCCCGACTCGTCATGCTGCGGTAACCGGTCAGCAAATGATGATGTCCAGCAGGGAGATTGCGTTACTGGTACAGAGCAAACACAGTGATGTGAAGCGTTCGGCTGAGCGTCTTGTGGCGGGTGGACTTTTAACCGCGCCATTGGCACTGTTCGATTTTGAACATAACGGCAACGTGTATCAGGAGTACCGATTTAACAAGCGTGACTCTCTGGTCCTTGTTGCCAGACTGTCTCCTGAATTTACCGCGGCTGTTGTTGATCGCTGGCAGGAGCTGGAAAGCGGCCAGAAGAGGGCGGTTCCCCAGACTTTGCCGGAGGCTTTACGTCTTGCTGCCGATCTTGCTGAGGAAAAAGAGCGGCTGGCACAGGAACTGGCAGCTGCGGCGTCAAAGGTCGAGTTTGTGGATCGTTACTGTACGGCGAAAGGTTCAATGTCATTTCGTCAGGTAGCAAAACTGCTGAGCGCCAAAGAGACAGAATTCCGGCTGTTCCTAATCGAGAGCAACGTGATGTATCGCCTTGGTGGCGCGATGACGCCGCGCCACCATCACATCAACGCAGGCCGGTTTGAATTTAAGACAGGTACGTCGACCACATCAAACCACGCATTCAGCCAGGCATGTTTCACCCCCAAAGGTATCAAGTGGATTGCCGGATTATGGGCGAAACATATCGCTAAGGAGCCGACAGCGTGAGGGCGTTACCCGCTCCGCAAATAGTCCTTTTCTGGTCCGGCGCTGACCGCCGTTCAACCATGGGCAGAGGAAGAGAAATGCGGTTCCCGGCTGGAGTGGCTATTTCGTTTATTGATTGCGCGCTGGCATCGGTGCGCTGGCCTGATTTAGTGGAGAAAGTTAATGCGTGACATTCAAATGGTACTTGAACGCTGGGGGGCGTGGGCGGCTAATAATCATGAAGATGTGGCCTGGTCGCATATTGCCGCTGGCTTTAAAGGGCTTATTCCATCAAAAGTTAAATCCCGTCCACAGTGCTGCGATGATGATGCGATGGTTATCTGTGGATGCATGGCCAGACTAAAAAAGAATGACAGCATTCTTCATGATTTATTGGTGGACTACTATGTTGAAGGCATGACATTTATGTCTCTTGCAAAGAGATACTCCTGCTCTGATACATATATTGGGAAGCGTCTACAGAAAGCGGAAGGGATCGTTGATGGTATGTTGATGATGTTAGATATTCAGCTTGAAATGGACAGGCATTAACCTGATGGATGTATTTTTTAGTATGAAAATGGTGCATAGAACTATGCACCATTTAATGTTAATTGCTGCATGTTCCTGGCGTTGCCAGTTTGACTTCAGGTTTAGATATAACCCGCTTACCTTTGTACTAAAAAAAACGTTTACGATCGTAAAACTCCCGGTATCATGTTAAGAATAGTTACTTCGCCGATTGCTGAAGACCTTTAATTGAAGTGCATTTTTATAGCTGCAGAATTCAACCGCAGCCTGTAACTGCCGTGAATATGGGCGACTGGTGGAGGTCAACCCAGACTGCTTGCGTTATATCGTCTCTCTCTGATAACTCAATTAACCTGATTGTTGTGGAACCGCCCGGCTTATTATCCCACCCCGGTGGGGGACGGGCTCAATCTTCAATATTAACTATCTGCTCACAGGCTACCTCCGGGTAGCCTTTTTCGTATTCAGGCTCACGGGAATCAATCACTACGTGCTTTGTTGAAAATCCAGCCCGTGAAGCCTGACCTGCTTTATTAACAAAACCCAAAAAGGAGTAATCATGTCCATTGTCAACGCACCTATTGAAGGCGCAGTAATGATTGGCGGTACCGTAGGTAACGGTGGTATGGCTTTTTCAGATGGCTTTCCGCATGTGGTGGGAAAATCATCCCCTGTACGTATCGTTCACTGTGGCAACTATGCAACGGTGTATGACGATGTCGTTCGTGCTGAAGGCGACCTGAGAGCAGAAGAGGATGATTACATACCAGGGGAGGATGGCATCATCAGTATCACCGGTTATGAAAGTAAAATCTGGGCGGGCAATATGTCGCGTTCAAGCGCGCTGGGTGACAATTCAGAAATTGAACTCAATTACATGACTGAGCCCTCCGTTCCTGATTTCGATCTGAGTGGAGCTAAAGCTTACGTCGCTGGTTACGCCTCGCGGATTATTGCCCGCAATTACGTCAAAAGTAGTGTGCTGATTGCATCCGGCGAAAACAGTCTGATTCACGATGAAGGTTGTGATAACACCCTCGTCTGTTCCGGTAATGAAGCTGACGTCACTGCAGGTGAAAACGCGATGGTCGTTGTCACCAGTAACAAATGCAGCTTCAGTTTTGGCACCGGTTCAGTCGCTGTCTTTTGCTGGAAAGACGGCAATGACAAGAAGGTAACGGTGGTACGTGAGGGTGAGGAGGGTATTTCGGCAGATACGCCGTACATCTTCGAAAATGGGAATGTTCAGGTAGGTTAAAAACCTTTAGCAAAAGGCATCAGTCTGATGCCTTTGACTCAGTGTTTTATTCCCTCAAATTTCCGAATAAACGATTAAAGGCATCGCTTGTCTCAGGCCGGGCATGTCTGGCGTCCTTAATTCTTTCAAACAAGCGACTCCGTTAAATCGGAGGTGAGGCTATGACCAGAATGAGCACCCTATACAGCAGACTTTCGTATGGAACAGGGACAACCCTTACCGGCTGTGGCGTCTCTGCAAAGGCATATGCTGGTACGACTAAAGAGGTGTCGTGGATGCTGGCCGACAAAATTACAGGCTTAAGCCTGAGTGACTGGGCGATCATTGTCGGTATTGCCTGCACCATTATTACCTGTGCCGTTAACTGGTATTACCGGCGCAAGGAACGGGAGGACCGTCTGAATGGCAATTTCTACGGTAAACAGAAATAAACTCAGCGCAGCTATGCTGGCACTTATTGCTGCTGGCGCCTCTGCTCCGGTGTTGTTTGATCAGTTCATTGACGAGAAAGAAGGTAACACGCTGGTGGCTGTGAGGGATCCAGGCGGGGTCTGGTCCTTGTGTCGTGGTGTCACGATCGTTGAGGGTAAGCGCGTCGTCAAAGGAATGACCGCAACGAAAGCGCAGTGTGATCGCGTGAACGCCGTTGAACGTGATCAAGCGCTGGCATGGGTGGAACGCAATATCAAAGTACCGCTGACCGAACCTCAGAAGGTGGGGATCGCGTCGTTCTGCCCATACAACATCGGTCCCGGAAAATGTTTCCCGTCCACGTTCTATAAGCGCATTAATACTGGTGACCGTAAAGGTGCCTGTGAAGCGATTCGCTGGTGGATAAAAGACGGTGGTCGTGACTGTCGCCTGACGAAAGGTCAAAAGAACGGCTGTTACGGTCAGGTGGAGCGTCGCGACCAGGAAAGCGCGCTGACGTGCTGGGGGATCGACCAGTGAATAACTCTGTTGTCGTATCGTTGCTGGTCGTTGGTTCGTTTATTGCCGGGAACGTCTGGTGTGACAGGGGCTGGGAAAAAAAGTGGGCGGCCCGAAATAGCGCTGAATATTCTCAGGAAGTGAATGCTCAAACTGCTGCCCGGATGATTGAACAGGGGCGCATTATTGCCCGCGATGAGGCTGTTAAAGATGCACAAGCGAAAGCCGCCAAAGATGCTGCCACTGCTGCTGGCTTGTCTGCCACTGTTATCCAGTTGCGCGACGAAGCAGCAAAACTCGCCACTCGCCTGGACGCCGCAAAGTACACCGCAGATCCTGCCGCTGCCGTCAGAAGCAAATGTAAGTATCCCGCATAATCGTGCCATTCACATTTAGAGCTCATCCGGCATAATCAATCTGCCAACGAAGGAGATCGCTATGCGTAAAGCCCGTTTTACTGAGCATCAGATCATCGCTGTGATTAAGTCGGTTGAAGCTGGACGAACCGTTAAAGATGTCTGCCGGGAGGCCGGTATCTCTGAAGCCACCTACTATAACTGGAAGTCCAGATACGGCGGCATGGAGGCTTCTGATATTAAAAAGATCAAGGATCTTGAGGACGAGAATCGGCGTCTCAAACAGATGTTTGCCGACCTGAGCCTTGAGAACCGGGCGCTGAAAGACGTTATCGAAAAAAAGCTTTAAAACCAGCCTGTAAGCGTGAGCTGGTCACTCATCTGATAACGACATTTGGACTCAGTATCCGTCAGGCCTGCCGGAGTCTGAACCTGAGCAGAACGGTTTACCATTACCGCCCGGATACCACACGTGACAAACCCGTTATTGTCGCGTTGCAGGTAGTGTCCGAGCGATACCCACGATACGGTTTTCCGAAACTTTTTCAGGTTTTGCGGCGGCAGGGATACCCGTGGAATCACAAAAGGATCCACCGTATTTACTGTCTGCTGAAGCTGAACTTTCGTCGTAAGGGCAAACAGCGGTTGCCGGTGCGTAATCCCTCGCCACTGGCCACACCGGAAGCGCTGAACCAGAGCTGGTCTGTCGACTTTATGCATGATGCCCTGATCTGTGGCCGTCGTTTTCGCACGTTCAATGTCGTTGATGACTTTAACCGTGAGGCGTTGTCGATTGAAATCGATCTGAATCTGCCAGCTCAGCGAGTGGTCCGTGTACTCGACAGGATCGCGGCAAATCGCGGGTATCCGGTCATGCTGCGCATGGATAACGGACTACCGTTTGAATCAACAGTTTTTGCGCACAAGGATCCTGCCATCTAATACAAAGGCGATGGTTCATTTTTGTATCCGATATCGCTCATCTCCTTTCGGCTTATAAATATGCTTACCATGACATACAAGGGTCCGAATGGCCCGACAGGACTTAACACAGCATTTTGGGAAACCATGGGCGTTGAGCATTATCTAATGGTCGCGATGCGCCTTACGGCCCGTTGAATCACGTCCCATGGCTTATTTCATAATACCCTTTGTAATCAATATCCTGCTTTACTATTGCATGCGCCACTCTGGCGACTTTTGTTGCTACAGCCGTCATGGCTTTTCTTTTCTGATCTGGCTTATCTCCATTTTCCCGAATATAACGTTCATATTTGTAGCGGAAGCTGTTTTCTCTCGTTCTTACGGCTACGGTGGCGGCAAGCCAGAAGGCATATCTTAATCGCGCATTTCCACGTTTCGACAATCTGTAACCACTGTGCTTTTGCCCGCTCTGGCTGGCGGAAAGATTAAAACCGCAAAAGTTGAGGTACTGCCGGTAATGAAGCCCGACATAACGATGAAGTTGTAATCTGAACGTGGTCACTGCCAGAGAATCTTCTGACAACGGTAATGCAATGGAATCCGCAGCAACATCATAGAGATGTTCAAGAAACTGCTTTTTATACTGTTTCCTGCCAACAACATCCCATGACTGTTTTACAAACAAATCCCGGTTCAATGATGTAATACAAGACGGTGTAGGGAATTGAAGTAAAAACTGACAGAACCACTCTGCCCGGGACATATGCAGAAATTGCTCAGCCTCAGGGAAATAAAGGGTCAGATAGTGGTTAACCAGGCTGTTCAGGCATCGGGTTCGAGCCAGAGTAACCTGATGGTATGTGTTTGATATCTCCTGTATATCGATAATGCCATTCGCCAGAGGATCATAAAATGGTGAAGATAATCCCTGTTCGAGCAAATACATAATGACACTGGCATCTTTGCGATCATTTTTATCCCATGTCTTAAACAGCATCTCACGAGCTCGCGCACATCTGACAGATGAAACAAGATGGCATTTTACTCCCTGCTTATGTAACCACCATGCAATGTTGCGGTGATAATCAGCTGTAGGTTCAAAGGCCGCGATAATATCATCATGGGGGGAAGCGGTGAGCGCAAGCAATCGGTTGAACCCTTCCAGTGTATTTTCAATACGCAGGTAAGATGTTCGTCCATCCGGGTGTCTAATTTTTGCATCATGAGCACTGGCTGAATGGGCAGAGAAACATGCAGTAAAACTGGAATTTATCCAGCCAGGTAAGCCGACGCAGAACGCTTTCATTGAGCGCTTTAACCGGACATACCGTACAGAAATACTCGATTTTTATCTGTTCAGAACGCTGAATGAAGTGCGGGAAATCACGGAGAAATGGTTGTCAGAATATAACTGTGAACGCCCGCATGAATCACTGAACAATATGACACCGGAGGAATACCGACAGCCCCATTATTTGGCCGGGATCTCAAAAAATGCATGGAACTAAAACGGGTCTATTTACACCTGTATTGGTCATCGTGCTGTTGCTGAGGTTAAAAGCTGGACTGAACCGAGTGAGGGTAATGGCGTTAAAATGACGGAAGTGACCTATACGTGGAAACTGGATGGCGTGCCGGGCTGGGTTGATAAAAATGCCTTCTCTGGCGTGAAAGGGATGTCTGAACCAGAAGAATCCAAAATTGTTCTGGTGAAGACCAATAAAGGTTGGCAAGCCCGGTAATTACAGGAAGAACGCTATGAACTCTATCTATTGGGTGCTTATCATCGGTCTGCTGATGAACATACCATCACTGACTCCGATGCTGTTTCTACATAAGATTTCAAAGAAGGTGAAGGTATCGCTGGCATTCAGACTGTTTCTGCTTAACGCTTTCTTGGTGCTGTCCCTTGTGACGCTATCGCAGAACACCACACAAAAATACGGGCTGTTTCCTGTATGGCTGGTCGTTGTTGCTATTGGGCTGTTTTTGGTCACACTGCTTCCAACGGTGAAATTCATTCGCAAGCATTTAACCGTAGGTAAAAGCAGGGCTGTTATCCTCTCATCATTCCTGATTGTCTATGCCGTCAGGTTTCATGGCGTGTTTTCAGATGTTAATGGAAGTGGATATACGATTAACGGCTACAATACAGTATGGACATTCTTCTTCCTGCTTGCCTTCCTGTTGGCTTATATCGGTTGTTCTGGGAATAGCAAAAACTGTGGGACATATATTTCTCCAGCCACTGTGCAGCCTAATGGTCATAAAGCCTATGCGCCCCAATCAGAGATTGATACCGATATTGCTGTGAAGGGGTCAAGTGTGTTATTCGATCCAAATCTAGATATTGTGGAACAACAGCGTTATCGGGATGCTATTGAAAAGCGAAATAATGATAGCTGGTAAGGCAACACTCTCTGATAATGTTGTGTTTAGACAATAGATTTAATAATGTATTGTGGTGTTTAAGTTTGAATGAAATTGAGTAGAATGGATACTGTATTCATTCTACTCAATACTTATGCAAAGATGACGTAATCAATATGTAATTGATGTTAATAATTTTGGTTTTTTAATTCCTCTATAATGGAACGCAAGATTTTTTTGATTTCATTAGTGTCCTTGTCATTATCCATTTTTCTTTTGTTGAAATCATCAAGGGATAGTAAATATCTGTCTGGCGATATGTTTTTTCTATTAAAGAATACATCCTCATTGGTTTTTATTATTAGTTGTAAAAAAAGTTCTCCATTCTCTCCTTTTGTTAGCGCCTTGTCGTTATCTATTGACATGTATATACTGGACTTATCATTGTAAGGCCCATAGACTTCAGTATTAATAATTAGTGAATATCCTAGGCTTTCTAGCGAGTTAATAACTAATTCATCATAATACTCTTTCTTTGACATATATTCTGAATTTTTCATAAAGAAAATGTCGGATTTGTTTTTTTCATGTTCTCCTATAGCGTCAGGGGTTAGTTCTTGGCTATCAAATAGCATTAAGATAAAATTCTTTAAATATTCTGTTGGTTTATAATACTGACCAGCGGCCTTACCCTTGTTAGGTTCAAAGATGAGTCCATTTGCATATAATTTGTTGATTGATTTTATTTCCCGTCCTTCTTGCGATTCAGTAATTTTTAATAATTGCTCCGCAGTGTTCTTGAATCCCTTAATATCAAAAATATCGTATATATATACTTTCTTCATGAAATTAATATCATAGACTGTGAGAGCACTTAGCATTGATATAAAATCAATTCTTTGCTCATCAGGAATATCACTTTTTGATATGTTTATTGCTAACTTAGAATAAAGGTGAGTCTTATTATCTTCGTCATCTTGCATGAATTTTTTAATCAAAAATGCCAAATTCGCTCTTGTGAATTTCTTTTCTGTATCGTCATCTAATTGCTCAATGCCCATGTATAACTCATATAATTTTTTCTTGTTCATCTCATCATAGAAATTTTTACTATTTATCACTAGCCCTTCTATTATAGATGAGACATTCCCAATGTATGGATCTAATAATAGTTTTCCTGTGTCTTTTACTAAGTAGCCAAAAATTTTAATCAGTGCTTTATTTTTATTGCTTATATTCATATGGACTCCTAAAAAACGGATGGAACTAGTTTGATATTATATCAAATATTATTATGCAATAAAGTTAAACTTTAGAATAATTTAGAGGTTATTCATTTTTATCGAATGATGATGGTTTCAATGATGGATAATTAACTCTTTTACCTGATACTATCGGAGAAGTCTGGGTATAGTCCAGAACATTATATTTTTTGTGTTGCTCTGCTTTCGGACGACTTGGAAAACGCCTGATCTCATCTGGTGTTGGACTATAACTGTCACTGTTAAATCTGGCACGTCTTTCATACTCAGCGCGTGATACATAGATGCCCAGCACTTCATCGAACACATAGTTTTCGGCTATACGCTTATCATGTTCAGCATCGACAGAAACGGGAACAGGTTTCTTCTTGGCCCAGACAAATTTTTCTTTGAAAAAATCGACAATGTAGGCCGTGAAACGTTTGAAAATACCATCCTGACGGGGTTTAACCTGCTTCCTCTTACTTTTAACAGGAGCGCGTTTAATCGCTCCAGTTGTTGGAGAAGAGGGGGTTTTCAGTTTAGTACGAGGTGATGGTGGGATCACCAGTGACGGTTTGGGGTCTCTGTTAGCCTGACTGACCTTATCAGGATTACGGTATGACTTCACAGCTGGTCTTCTCTGTGAAACTGGAGCCGGCTGAGTGGTAATGGCTTCTCTGCTGTTTGCTGTATTTGAGAGGGTATCAACCAATATAATCTCTTCTGGTTCAGCAAGAACAGCCACAGTAAAGCTTCTGACATCAACAACGATTTCAAGATCAAGTTCCCTGAATGTCTTATAGACTTCAACCGCTTCCAGTTTGGTAGCATCACGAACAGTCTGCTCTGCGGCTCTTTGTTCCTGAGCTGCTTTACTACACCATTTAGCGCTGTGGATACGTTTAATTGCAGGGCGATTTGTTTCAGCGGCTTTAGCAAGCCATAACGCTTTTTCTTCATTATCCAGAGTAACCGCTGCTTTCTCTAATGCTTCCTCATGCTGGGCTTGGAGAGAGCGATGGTCAATACGTTCTGACGAGCCAGCGGCAGCGAGGTAGCTGTTAGCCATAGATGCCCATGATTCACGCCACAACACAGACATTTTTCTGTCGTTCCAGCTTCTTTCTTTTTTACCAAAACCTTCCGGGCCTATGGTTTTTAATGTCAACATAACGTGAGCATGAGGATTATCGCTATCAAGATCATGAAACGCGATATCGGCAATCATGCCTTTATCAACGAAATTTTTCTGGCAGTATTCAAGAACAAGCTTTTTCTTGTCGTCATTGTTTAACTCGGCAGTAATGGCGACATGGAAATAACGGGATGTTTGACCATTACTTTGACGCTCAACTCGTTCTACTTCATTCCACAACTCTGTAGAGTCTTTTACAATATGTCGAGGAGCATTAACTGGTGCTAATATGAAATGCCCGCATAAATCAGTACGGCGGCTATAATCATATGTATCACCTTTTCTTTCATCGGTTATGCGTGTACGAGCATGATAAGCAGCCTTCGCAACGGAAGACTTACCTTCTGAACGTTTCACAATTTTAAAATCAAGATGAAAAATAGCCATACAATAAAAACAATCTCAATATAAATTTAAATATCAAACCAAAATATAAATCTCCAGTGCGACTATGCTGGTTTTAGTTTTTCGTAAGAAAAACTTTGGTGTTGACGTTGACCTTGTTTCCGAAGGAAACGGTGTTAGCCTGCGGCAGGCAACCGTCGGTAGACCCCACACACTGCGTAGCAGTGTATAGGTGGGCATTGCTTTATTTTTATATCTCCTAAAGGAGCTATAAATAACGACAATGTAAAAAGTTTTCTTACTCTTAATTAATAACACTAGTTCCAGTATCTGTTAACTTAACAGGGTAAGAATCGGATGAACGGCTGAGGTAGGATAATAATATTGCATTTTTGTGTTTTAGATAACGCCCGTAAGGGCAAAAGAATTTATTTTCACTCCCGCCGTAAGGAGGGAAAGTGAAATTTAGATAAAACAGTGAAAATAGCAGACACTTTTCCATGTTGCACAATTCACAGGTTAAGAACAGAAAGCAGAGACTAAAAACAGCAAGTGAATTTTTTTTCATTGTTCTGATAAAATAAGTAACGGGGAGAGTATCAGGTATTTTACGTTAGTGGTTGCACTCGTCTGTGTTGCAAAATTTTATTTTTGGCTTACTGGTGTGTTGTTTTTAAAACCAAAACACTATTTTTCGGGATAAATCCCATCATTAACAGGGAAAGCCTGTTCGGCAACTGATTGTCTGGAACAATCATCTAGCGCTGCTCAACCTTCTGCCTATGGTTTGACCTTTTCCTTTTTTAATTGTATTTCATGTTTTTAACAACTAAAAGGTGAAGTAATTATGAGTGATAATGATAAAAACAGAAAGCCAAGAACAGAAAAAAGCATTAACCAAAAAATAGCATCAGCGCAGATGCGTTTGAATCGCCTCAAGACCAAAGAGAAATATTTGTCCAAGAGTGCTGAGACACGCCTGAAGATCATCCTTGGTGCTGAAGTAGCTAAAGCTGTGGGCTGTAAAGTAGACGAAGTGGATAAAGAGTTAATATTAGGACTGATATTACAATCATCGAATATTAGCATTGAAGATAAAGCAAGATTAAAATTACGAGGAAAAAGGTTTCTTGAGGATATGGTTGGGAGGCAGAAGTGAAGTACCTATAGCCGTGAGAAACCTCATTAATAACCAGTGAGCCGATCGATCCAGAGTGAATAAAATATAAATAAAAATGCTATTATCTAACTCTGGCTCTTTTATAGGAAAAAGCGATGGGGAAAGGTGTGTCAGCTAATGGCAAACTTTTAAAATTCTCTCTGGTTGTTATATACCTTGACCTGACATTCAGAAATATAACATGAGATATAAAATAGATAAGGTGTCAGGAACTTGGTTTGATTCTACAGAATTTTATGGAGAATTAAATTGATTTTTGATTGGTGGTTATGATGATTTTTTAAATCAGTTAAATAAAATTGATAATCGATGTTTAATATTATATATATTGGGAGTTGTTTACAGTCCAATGTGCTAATTGCGTTGCCTCTTAAGAGAAAAGGAAGGGCCGAAAGGCCCTTTGCCTAAACATGAGGTTAGTCCATTAGTGGTGTTAATAATTTATCCAAATCTTCATCATCTTTTATCATCCAGCGACAAAATGCAGAGTAAGGATAAGATTTTTTAATCATAACTTTTATTTTTTCTATGGCGTTTTCTTTGTCTTCATCTGTAGAGTCTTCGCTATAATATACAATCATGTGCTGTGTTAGCTTATGTGTGGTTTGGACTACTTGTGTTCGTAGAGAACGTGCTGTAAGCCGTTTATTGATGGTATTATCATTATTGTAAATATCGTTTAGTAGTTTTGCTGTTTCAAATGTTTTTTCATCACAAAACTGTGGTGTGATAATAAACTCTTTAGCTTTTGGAGAAAATCCGGGAGTTAGCTTTACTCTATCCCAAACGCTTATTGAACAACAATCAAGAAGATTTTTATATTTTGTCAGCTTTATATTATTGCATCGTGAACATACTAAATATAGATTAGTCCATGAGAATTTTTTAGTTACATCACCCATGTGAGGAACAAAATGCTCAATATTTATATCCAATGGTTTCTTCGTTTCACATAAATAACATTTTTCATGAAAGCATTCTTGTAGAGCTGAATGAACATCATCGCCATCATAGTTTTTATTGCCTGCCAGCGAAGCAGGGGCAGGTATTGATCTTATCACATTAAACATAGTTCTCTCCCTACTCACTAATACTTTTCTTTTTCTTGATTAGTTTTAATTGTGCTGAGTCAAGGAAAGCTTGAATATTATCGCTCATATTATCCTTATTAGATGCCAAAGATGATATAGTTTCTTCTAATTCAAAGATATTTTCTTTGCTTATATTTTGGACTAAATTTTCTATATGTGTAAGCTTATCTGTTAATGCATGAGAATCTGGTTGAACGCCAAAAATTTCTTCCATTACTACACCATAAGAATAAGAAGAAACATCTATGATTTGCTCATTAGCTGTAAGATCATAAATAACAGAATCTGTCACTGACGTAACTACAAAAGGAGAGTGAGTTGTCACAATAAATTGAATTTTTGGAAACGATTTAATGAAAAATCTTAATATTTGTTTTTGTAATGACACATGTAGATGAGCATCAATTTCATCAATAAAAATAATTCCCTGTATATTATCAGGAGAGACCCCCCACATTTCGACTCTCATTATTAAATCAGTATAGATACTTAGTATTGAAGAGTATCCAGCTGATAACGTCTGAAAGGTATATCTGTCCTTGCCATCTTGATTTAAATAAAACTTCTCATCTTTTGTATCAAACTCTAGAACTAAATGTGGATCTTCAAATAATGAGCGTAGATCTAACTGTATCTTGTCAAACCATAGGTTAATACGTTTTGCTTCATTTTCATCTTTATCGAAAGCTATTGCATAGCTTTGGTTTTTCTTTAAACTCAATAAATAGCTTTCAAAAAATTGACTGCCATCTTTATCATTAGGGAAATGCTTATTTTCCTCAATAAGAACAGAGTGTTTTGGCGCTTGATTTGGTGATGAGATTGCGGATTGTCTGTCTTGTAGCACTATGGAATCTGAGCAAAGATCGAATGTCTTTGTTGTCAATAGAATCTGTTTCGATATTAAAATTATTAATTTCTTCTAATCTAGCTTTATTTTTCTCTAACTCATTCTTATAGTAATTGTAATGTCCGCCATCTCGCCCAATGTTTTCCATTTGGCGTTTGTAATTATCTATCTGATTCATCAAATATTCGATGCTATTATTATTAGGGTCATCTATTCCCTTTTTTAAATAGTTATAAATGGCTGTTATGAAACTTGTTTTTCCACAACCATTACCACCGGTGATAATCAGACTTCTTCCATCCAACTGTATATTAACTTTTTTTCTAGAGTATGGGATTGGTATATTTATTTTAGAAATGCTACAAAGCATACAATGTCCTTTATGAAGATAGATGTGAGTAGATCAGAAATTTGAAAATTTTACCATCTTTTTTCTTAATTGAAACGGTATGGAACCAAAATTAACCTATTAATTCGATCCATGATATGAACGCTCTCAGTTTTACCTACTGAATCAAGGTTCACTAAAGCATAAGTGTGGCTTATATCTAACAGAGGGAATTATAGTTTACCATAGAATTATTCTGCTTTGACGGAGTTAGGCGCTGTGCAATACCACGACCATACATCCATCAATGCAACACGTTTAGGCCACAATGTCCCACGTTGACATGCTGCTTCAGTCTTATCTGCCAACTGGTGAGCTAAGGCATGTTCAATGACTTCACGTTGAGTACCGGATTTTTCACCTGCCCAATCTCGGCATGTTGACCTAAATCCATGCAGTATTTTCATTATCACGCCGCTAGAGCCTTAAATTTCTGTTTCTGAACATAATCACCCCACCATTGCATTAGTGTTGCTCGTTCTGCTAGATACTCGGCACGATTATAAGCGGCTATGATTTCGTTGTTCTTAGTATGAGCTAAGGCTGATTCAAGCACCTCTGTTCTAAATTTACCACTTTCTTCAGCAGCCGTTCTTGCTATAGAGCGCATTCCGTGAGCAACCAGTTCACCACCGAATCCCATACGGATAATTGCAGCATTGGCTGTTTGTTCATGCATGTGGTTAAGAGGGGCCTTAATACTTGGGAAAACCCACTCTCTATGACCACTGATCGGTTTAATTGACTCAAGAATGCGCATAGCTTCTTTGCTCAGAGGAATCTTGTGAGGGCGCTTCATCTTCATGAACTCACCGGGGATATTCCAGAACCGATTATCTTCGTCTATATCACTCCAACGAGCACGGACTGCTTCTCCCGGACGAACCCACGTAAGGAGCTGCCACTCAATTAGAAGACGTGTTTCGAGCCGTATGGAAGCGTTAGATATGGCGAGCATGAACCGGGGGAGTTCATTCGGTGGTAAAGCTGGCATGTTTTGCTTCTTGGGTTTACTGAATCGCTGACCGAGGTTATCAGCAGGATTAAACTCAATAAGTTCTTCTGTCGCAGCCCAACGGAAAATTTCATTTAGACGTGAAATGATGCGGCGCAGGGTTTCCAATACGCCTCGTTGTTCTATGGGGTCAAGGTGTTGTTTTAAGAGCTTGGGACGGATCTCTTTGATAGGAACGTTGCCTAAACCGGGGAAGACATTTCGTTCAAGGCTCCGCCAGATGTCTTCTGCGTGGTCTGGAGAGATAACAGAGGTCTTAACCTTCTCATCTAACCATTTCCTAGCAACCGCCTGCAGCGTGTGCTCAGTAGCATCCTTAAGGGCGTTGGCTTTATCGTTGTTGTGAATCTGCGGATCGATATTATTTGCAAGCAACGACAAGTATTCATCACGTAAGGCTCTGGCTCTTGCAAGGGTAAGGTGAGGATATGTCCCAAGGCTCATTTTGGTTCTTTTCTTGCTCACTGGTACTGCATACCTGAAATACCAATTTTTCTTGCCTCCTTTCGCCAAAGGAGCGATTCGTAGAATCAAACCATCACCGTCAAACAAGTTGATTTCTTTATCGGCTGGCTTGGTACTTTTGATTTCAGTGTCAGTGAGCTTCTTAGCGATTTTTGCCATTTTGGGGCCCTCGGTTTTTGGACCCTTCTTAGTGGGTCCCATTCAGGGTGCCATAACTCGTAGTTCTCAGCAATTCTCACTGGACGACAATAGACGTAAAAAAGCCCGCAGAGCTTGTGCTGTGCGGGCTTAGTAGACTTCATTGTACTTCAAACAACTAAAAAGTGGTGGAGCTGGCGGGAGTTGAACCCGCGTCCGAAATTCCTACATCCTCGGTACTACATGCTTAGTCTGTCTTTACATTCGCCTGGCACCTGCGGACGGACACGCCACTACCAGACTAGCCTGATTAGTTTTAACGCTTCAACCCCAGGCAGGGCATCCACGCGATCTCTTTTGGGTTTGACCTCTCTTTGATCCCCGTCTTAAGAGCGGAAGCTAGGGAGAGAGGGCTCAGAGCAGGTTATTAAGCTGCTAAAGCGTAGTTTTCGTCGTTTGCGACTATTTTTTGCGGCTTTTTACGAGGCCAACCGCCCCTCGGCATGCACCTTGGGTTTCGCAAATCCCGTCGAATCCAGAATCAGCCCCAATGTGTCAGAGCGAGTATAACAGACTTGTGACACGCGTGACCAGCCCCCAGTCCCGCTAATCCTCAACCATTTACCGCTCGCGTAGCGCTTCTTTTGCCCGATTGAACGGTTTGATTAAATAGTCGACGATAGTTTTTTCACCTGTTTTTATATCCACTGTCGCAATCATCCCCGGCACAATGGAAAAACGGCGCCCCAGTTTGTTTTGCAGATAGTCCTGATGCGTACGAATAAAAACACGATAGTAAAATATTTCTGGCTTCGCTTTATCCTGAATTGTGTCCGGGGAGATGGTTTCCACCACACCTTCAAGCCCGCCGTAGATGGCGTAATCGTAGGCAGTGATTTTCACCAGCGCCCGCTGGCCCGGATGAATGAACGCAATATCACGCGGCGACAGGCGGGTTTCAATCAGCAGATGATCGTCGACCGGTACTATCTCCATCATCTCGCCGTTGGGCGGAATAACGCCGCCAATGGTCGTGACCTGGATATTTTTCACAATGCCGCGCATCGGCGAGCGTAAGGTTAATCGGGTTACTGAATCTTCTCGCCCCTTCAGGATGGAGGAAAGCATGTCGACTTCTGCGTTTGCTTTAGAAAGCGCTTCGCGTGCCTGGACATAGTACTGCGAGCGCAGGTCGGTAATTTTTAATCCCAGATCGCTTCTTTGCCGCTGTAGGCGCAGCACTTCCACGTGGCTGGCGGCCCCGCTTTTTTCCAGCCGCTGAGTGATGGCCAGCTCTTTATTGACAGACACCAGTGCATCCCGCAGTTCAGC
The DNA here is from genome assembly GCF_002918555.1 of Citrobacter amalonaticus. GTDB lineage: Bacteria > Pseudomonadota > Gammaproteobacteria > Enterobacterales > Enterobacteriaceae > Citrobacter_C > Citrobacter_C amalonaticus_A. Next base: position 41,155 of record NZ_PQMB01000003.1, on the reverse strand, counting down.
CTCGGTATCTGCAAGCTGTGCCCGGCGGCTTTTGTAGAGTCGGGTTTCGGAAGCGATGAGCTCCGGCCAGCCTTTTAACGATGCAGGGAAACTCAGTGGCAGATCGTTAACTTCGGCGTTCAGCCTGATGCTGGAGGCCAGCGAAGCCCGGTATTTGGCCGCGCTTTCTCCAACGTTGGATTCGGAACGGGTAGGATCGAGCCGCGCGACGATCTGATTTGCCTGAACTTTGTCACCCTCACGCACCGTCAGTTCAGCAAGGATCCCACCGTCCAGCGACTGTAAAACCTGCTCGCGGGAACTGGGGATCACTTTGCCATTGCCCGTGGAGACTTCATCCAGCTTGCCGAACCATGCCCAGACCGCAAAGATGATAAACAGCAGCGTGCAGAGCAGAATAATACGGCTTGCGCCGGAAAATTCACTTTCACGACGCATGTCGAGGTCTTCCATTGCGGCATCATGCGGATTGGTTTTCATTTTTCCACTCCCGACCGTTGGCCTGTGCCGGAGCACGTGCGCCGCTAAGCGCCTGCGCTTTTGGGGCATCCATCACCAGCTGTCCCTCTTTCAGTACCACCACACGTTCGACCAGCTCCAGTACCGGAACGCGGTGAGTGGCGACAATCAGCGTGCGGTTGCCAAGCCATTGGTTTAGCCGCTGGATAAACTCCCGCTCCGTATGTTCGTCCAGCGAGGCGCTGGGTTCGTCGAGCAGCACGATATTGGGCGAGCGCAGCAGCATCCGCGCCAGCAGGATCGACTGTCGCTGCCCGCCCGATAGTCCGTTTCCACCCTCCATTACCGGGTGGTCCAGCCCTTTAGAGAGGCGTTTGACGAAAGCTGCCGCGCCGCTCACCTCCAGCACCGCAAAAATCTGCTCGTCGCTGGCGTGCGGCGCGCCGAGGGTCAGGTTTTCGCGCAGGGTGCCGAAAAAGAGCCGTGCGTTCTGGCTGAGAAAACCGATATTGCGCCGCAGATCGGCCATATCGATTTGCGTCAGGCTAAGGTTATCGAGGCGAACATCACCCTGAATAAGCTCCACGCCTCCCGCCATCGCCTGTAGCATGGTTGATTTACCCGCCCCGTTACGCCCGAGGATGGCCACCCGCTCGCCGGGGGTAATTTCCAGCCGCGAGATACGCAGCGGAACGCGCTGATCGTCATTGTGATAGCGGAAATGAGCGTTTTCGAAGAGGTAGTGGCCGTGGAAGATCTCCTGATGCACCAGGCTCTCGTCGCGCTGCGTTTCGGTGGGTAATTGCATAATACTGTCCAGCCCCATTTTGGCGGCCTTGACCTGTTGCCAGCGTGCCAGTACGCCGCACAGGTTAGCCATTGGCGCTATCATGCGGGAGCCGAGCATCGACGCCGCCACTACCGAGCCTGTGGTCATCGTGCCTTCAATCACCATGGGGGCGCCAAACATGATCACTGCCGCATACACCAGACTTTGCACCGACATTCCCCAGCCAATCAGCCCCTGCGTCAGCTTGCGGGTGCGTAATCCCGACTCCCCGGTAATGCGGATATAGCTGTTCCATTGTTGCAGAAAGCGGTTCTCTGCCTGCATCAGCTTGATATCCTCCAGGCCCTGCACGCTCTCAACCAGCACGGCATTACGCAGTGTTGATTCATGCGCCGCCTGATTAGCGAGGACGGCCAGTTTCTTCTGTAACAGCAGCCCTGGCAGGATCATCAACAGTGCGGCGACCGGCGCTATCCAAGCCAGCGGCGGGGCAATAATCGCCAGTACGACAATAAACAGGAAGAAAAAGGGCAGATCGACAATCGTCGACATAGTCGAGGAGGTGATCATCTCGCGGATCTGCTCCAGCTCACGTAACTGGGAGATAAAGCTGCCGGTAGAGCGGGGGACCGCGCTGTTGCGCAGACGCAGGGCGTGGCCGAAAACACGGTCGGAGATCCGCATATCGGCGCGCTTGCCGAGCACATCCATAATATGAGTGCGCGCTTCCCGAAGCAGAAAGCCGAACAGCACCGCCACCAGTACGCCGGTGGAGAGGACGTACAGCGTTGGATAAGACTGAGCGGGGATCACCCGATCGTACACCTGCATCGAAAAAACGATTCCGGCAAGAGACAACACGTTGATCAGAAAGGCGGCGACCATGACCGGCAGATAGGGGCGAAGATCCTGTAACACCAGTTCACGCATCCAGTCAGGTTTAAAGCGTGAAACATAGCTGTCTACCCGGCTGTCTTTTAGCGCTGATAATGGCCGCAGCGCCGCAACGCAGGCAATTTCTGGCAACAGTTCGGCGAGACTCAGGCGATTGCGTTGTCCTTCTTCCTCAATGACAAAAATATCCAGTGCGTCCTCGCCGTTAAAATGTTCAATGACGATCAGTTGTCCATCCTTCAGTTCGGCAATGATGGGCAGCCGCCACTGGCTGAACGTCTGGCCGGAGGCGTTCCCGCTGTGGAAGGAGAGCCCGGCCTGACGAGCAAGCTGCGTTAACGCGAGGGTTTTATTCTTCCCCTGAAACCAGGGCGCACTGGCCTGGATCGTGCCGGGAGAGCAGGCCAACCGGTAGTGGCGGGCAATGTGCGCAATCGCCCGTGCCCACTGGCTCAGCGCACGATCGTCGATGGTTGCTTCTGTCTCTGGTGCGGCGCGGGTCATGGTTGTATCTCCACGGACTGAATGCGGCGATTGTTTAACGTAAATGCCTGACGCAGCGTGCCGGTATTGTAGAGGCAGTTCAGCTGCAGCTGGCGGAGCTGGCTCTGGGTCTGCAACTCGGCGAAACGCGCCTGATACACTTCCTGCTCTGCGTTAAGTACGTCGAGCAGCGGGCGGGAGCCCAGATCCAGATACTGCTGTTGATAAAGTTCGCGGGTGCGTTCACTCAGCTGTTGCTGGCGGCGAAGAATTTGTAGTGCGGTTGCCAGACTCATGGCCTGGCTGCGCGATTCCAGTAATTTCTGACGAACGTCCAGTCGGGTGCGCTGGATGGTGGATTGCGCTGATTCCACCGCATGGCTGGCGGCGTTGCGTCGGGCGGTAAGCCCGCCGCCCTGATAAAGCGGCATCTCCACCTTTACCCAGGTGGAGTACTGCGTTTTATCCAGCACGTCGTGGCTGGGATACTTGTCGTTGAGGTAGTGCTGGACGGACGGCTCCAGCGAGATTGTGGGCGTCATCTGCGCGTTGGCGTAGTCCAGATTGGCCTGCGCAACGTTGGCCTGCGCCCAGGCGGCGAGCACTGCGGGTACCAGGCGATCGTCCGGTTTGGCGATATCGCAGCTGCTGTCGAGTTTTGCCGGGAACGCATTGCTGATGCCGTTAAGCGAATTCCACCCCAGCCAGCTCATTAACGAGGCTTTGCTGCTGTCAAGATTGGCCTGATACTGTGCCAGTTGAGAACGTGCCGACTCAATACGGGCATCGGTTTGCACCACATCTGAGAGAGAGGTTGCCCCTTCGTCGTTACGTTCGCGGGTCAGCTTGCCAATGCCGTTCAGGGCGACGAGCTGCTCTTCGGCGGCATCGACCATCTGCTGCCACGTTTGCACCTGAACCATTGCCGTCGCCGTTTCGTGGGCGACAGTATCAATGCTCAGTAAGACATTTGCCTGCTGCTGAGCCGCCCCGGCGGTCTCGGCGCGAACCTGGCTTGAAACCTTGCCAAAGTCATACAGCATTTGCGACACCGAGAGCACCAGCGACGGGCTGTAGCCGTGGTCAGTGTAGGTGTTGCTGTAGCCGTTGTTCATTCCCGCGGTGACCTGCGGGTAGTATCTGGATTTCGCAACGTCGATCTGTTCATTCTGCGACAGGAGTTTGCCGATGGCTTCGCGAATAGAAGGGTGCCAGTTAACGGCACGGTTTACCGCGTCGTTAACGGTGAGATTTCCCGGCGCGGCGGCGCTGAGGGGTAACTCAGCGGCAGAACCATCCAGCGACGGTAGCGTCTGATCGGATGCCAGCCCCTCGGAGGTAATCACTTGCGGTTCATCTTCAGCCTCAGCCCCTGCGCAACAGAGGGCTGATGCCAACAGTAAAGCGACAGGCATGACTTTTCCCATATCTAATCCCTTTCAAAATACAGCAGTTACGGCTGTTGCCCCGGACGTCGTAGCGTCCGGGGCTTTATGTATCAACCACCTGTGATGAGATGATTGTTCTGTACCAGTTCATTAAGCGTGGTGTTGACGTTCTCCAGGGTGACAAGGTTGGTGGACTGGTAAGTCCCGCCAGTACCATCGCGGTCTACAGAGATAATGGTGTTCGCTCCGCTGGTGGTGACCTGAACATAGCTCCCAAGCGTAGAGGCCTGATGGTTCCAGCCGGTCAGCAGCTCGTGAATATCGATCTTGTCGCCCTGGGCGGTGGAGAAGTTGGTCCAGTTATCGCTGTTGTTACCTCCTGTCGCATTGTTGGCATTGAGCAGGTGATAGATCAGCGTATCGCCGTAGGCGGAACCGGTGATCACGTCATGCTGCGAGGAGCTGGCCAGCTGAGGGTTCATGTTGATGGTCAGCGTGGCGGTATCCGTATGCCCGTTTTGATCGTTAAGGGTGTAGGTAAAGGTCTCTTTGGTTGTCATCGATGCCACGGTGGTACCCGGCTTCAGCGTGTAGGTGTATGAACCGTCAAGATTCATGGTCAGCGCACCATAATGACCCTGAATCGTCGCGCTGCTGGTGCTGCCCGTCGGATTGAGCGTGGCGGTACTGCCGTTGTAGCCATTAACGGTCAGTAATGTATGGACGGTAGAAAGCTGATCGTGCGCACCCGCCGCATCGCTACCATCAAAAATGTTGCCATTAACGGTGGCGGTGTTGACGTCCCAGGTATTGAGGTGCCAGGTTGTGCCGGTAACGTTGGGAGTGATAGTGACATCGCCAACCGCCAGACCCCCCATCGTCCCCGTGAAGTTCACGGTGTAATGGCCTGCGGTCAGTTCGGCATTACCCAGCGAGACGGCAATTGAACTGCCCAGCAGACTGATGGAGCTGGCGGGAACCGAGCCTGAAAGACTAAATCCGTTGGGGCCGGTAATCGTCCAGGTCACGCCCAATGTGCCAACGGTAATGACTGTTCCAATGTTGAAGTTAAGCGTGGCGCTTTTCAGAACGTCATTTGTGGCAACATCAAACGAACCTGAGCTACTCGCTTTATTCCCCAGCGTGGGGATCGTTGCCGTCCCCAGCGCGCCGCTGCCAAATGCCGCCGAGTCCTGAACGGTATTTATCACCATGATGCTGCTGAGATCATCGACAGCATTCAGCGCTTGCGGGGTTGGGGTGATATTTAACGAGGCGGTGTCGGTATCGCCATTTGACGCCCGTACGGTATAGATAAAGCTGTCCGGCGTTTTAATGCTATCCGCCCCCACGCCGTTTTTCAGGGTATAGGTATAATTACCTTTTGCATCAATGGATAACGTGCCATACAGACCATTGATAGTGGTACTGCCGGTTGAGGAGACAGCCACGCCGTTGACTTCAACGATCGCGGCGTCTGCCGGGGCAATATCGTTCGTCAGCACGTTGCCGGAGGTATTGGCGGTTGTGCTATCCACCACGTAGGTATGATCCTGCGAGATATTGAGCGTGTAACCCGTCAGTGCGCTGATCCCGCTGGCGGTATTGAGGACAAACAGGTACTCACCCCCAGGCAGCGTTATCGTCAACGGCTGTGAGCTGCCGTTCAACAGCAGGGTGTTGATCCAACCTTTTTGCACCCGGTATTGCTCATATTGCTGAATGGTATCGTTGAAGCGGTAGATATAGAGATCAAACGTAGAGGCCAGGGTCACGCCGCCGACCGCCCCTTGCAGCGTCAGCGTGCGTGTTGAACCCTCTTCCACATCAAAGATGATCGGATTGGCCATGTCATCCAGCAGGTTGGCGTTGAGCACGTTGCCAACCCCGACGCTTAATACCGTCAGGCCGTTTTGTACCGATGGCCCATTGTTGACATAGCCGACGCTGGTATCAAATACCACGGCGGCGTTGTTGTCCGCCGCGACCACGGTGCTGGCCGCCGGGGCAGGGCCAAGGTTGATCACCAGGTGCGCCGAACTGCTGTTGCTGCCCTGAGTGATGGTATAGGTGAAACTCTCCTTCTGACCGTATACCGCGGCGCTGGTGTTGGTCAGCGTGTAGGTATAACTGCCGTCCTGGTTGAGATGCAGGGTGCCATATTGGCCTGCAATATCCACCCCGCCAGCGCCCACGGTTGTCGTTTGCCCGTTGGCGTTAGTGACCGATGTGACCGACGTTCCGGTTGGGGTGGTGTCATCAGCCATCACGTTACCGGTGTTGACCGTTGGCCCACTGATAACCCCGGCGCTGGTCTGATGAACGTCAACGTCCAGGCTGGTGTAAGAACCGGTTGCCAGCAGACTGGTGTTATACGTCAGCACCCGATACTGCCCGCCCGTCAGGCCGGTCAGATTCAGGCTGACGCCGCTTCCGTTCAACGTCAGCAGGTTAGCGAAATCCCCGACCGACGTGTTGACGATGGTGGTCCAGGTGCCGAGCGTCGTATCAAACCGCTGTACCACTATCTCCTGGGTGCTCAGCAACGAGAGCACGATGCCCGTGGCGGCGGCATCAATCGTGACGTTCCCGCTTCCACCGTTGGCAATGGTGAACTGTACCTGCGCGATGTCACTCCCCAGGACAGAGGCGACGTTTCCTAATGCGCCGACCAGCAGCAGACCGTAGTCTGAATAGTTCTGTGTACTGGTCGTTGCGGTAGTCGTCAGGGCAAGGCTGGTGACGTTATCGTTAGCCGAAAGGGGGAGCGTCGGGGCCGTAATGGCGAGTGACCCTGACGTATTACCCGCGGCATCGGTTGAGGTTACGCCCAACTGCTGCCCCTCAATTTGTTTGGTGGGTAACGTCAACGACCAGACGCCATTGCTGCCTGCCGTGGTGGTGTAGGTTCCTCCGCCGGGAATGGTCACTGTGACGGTGCTGTTTGCTTCCGCCAGACCGGTAAGCGAGCCGCCATCTGCGCTCAGGGTACCGGATGGCGTATTTGGCGCCAGCGTATCGACAACCACCGTCGCGGCAGTCGATGCCGCGCCTGTACCATTGGCGTTGGTCGCCGTGGCGGTAAAGGCATGCGTGCCCTCAGTCAGGTTGCTGCCAGGCGTGAAGCTCCACGCTCCGCTGGCGTTCGCCGTTGTGGTGCCAAGCAGCGTCCCGTTGTTGTAGATGGCGATCGTGGCATTCGCTTGCGCAGTCCCGTTCAGGGTCGGGAGCGCATCATTGGTGACCTGTCCATTTGCAATAATGCCGGTATAAATGCCGACATCATCCACCACGTTAACGATTGTCGGGGCATCCGGCACGCGGGTGTCCGGAGCGGTGAATCCCGCCGAAACGCCGGTATTGCCCGCTTTGTCCTGGGCAAACGCCAGCAGCGCTTGCCCGCTGGTTTGCGCCGGGGAGAGCGTTACCACAAAGTTGCCCGCGCCATCAGCGGTGGCGGTTCCCAGTACAGTTCCGGTGCCGGAAGTTATCGTCACGGTGCTGCCAGCTTCAGCCGTCCCGGTCACCCGGTTTCCGGTTGCGTTGATCGCAAGACCTGTCGGGGCTGCGGGGGCGAGGGTATCCACCACAATGGACGAGGCGGGAGAAGTGGCGCTCACGTTACCCGCAGCATCTGCGGAGGTCACCGTATAAGCATGGGTTCCCTGTCCCAGCGCCGCTGTGGGTGTCCATGTCCAGCTTCCGCTGGCATTTGCCGTGACGGAGGCGACCAGCGTGCCATTGTCAAAGATATTGACCGTGCTGTTGGCTTCTGCGGTGCCGTTTAGTGTCGGTAAGGTATCGTTGGTGGACTGACCATTACCCACTGCGCCAGTGATATTGGGAACATCATCAATGATGCTGACAATGACCGGAACGAGGGGGGCCGTGGTATCCACCACAACCACAAAGCCGCCGGTCGCCGGACTGATATTACCCGCCGCATCGGTTGCGGTGACGGTTAATGTATGCGAGCCGTCGCTGAGCGCGCTTCCGGGGGTAAAGCTCCAGGCCCCACCGGCTCCAACCGTCGTTGTTCCCAGCAACGAACCGCCATCATATATGCTCACCGTGCTTCCGGCTTCCGCGCTTCCGCTCAGGGTTGGACGACTGTCATTAGTCACCTGACCGCTGGTCAGATTACCGACCACGCCGCCTGCGATATCATCCACCACGGTGGTCAGTACCGGCGCGACCGGAGTCGTGGTGTCGACCGTCAGCGTAAAGCCGCCGGTTGCTGCGCTGGCGTTGCCCGCGGCGTCGGTTGCCACTGCCGTAATGGTATGCGTGCCGCTTCCCAGCGTCGACGTGGCGACGCTCCAGGTGCCGTTGGCCAGGACCATGGTGGTGCCCAGGGCGGTACCATTCTCATACAGGGTGATGGTTGCTCCGGCTTCCCCAGTACCGCTAAAGGTGGGGGTCGGATCGTTAGTGCTTTGTCCATTCGTCAACGCACCCGTGCCAGGCGCCACATCATCGGTCACCAGGGTGATCACCGGAACCAGCGGGGCAGTGGTATCCACCACAAATGTGAAGCTATTCGACGGCGGGCTCACATTGCCTGCCGCATCGACGGCGGTTACGGTGATGACATGATTACCTGTTGCCAAATCGGCCGTTGGCGTATAGCTCCAGTTGCCGCTGCCGTTGGCAGAGAATTCGCTTAACAGCGTGCCGTTATCAAATATGCGGATCGTGGCGTTGGGTTCACTGGTTCCGCTGAGCGTTGGGCGAGTGTCATCCGTAATCTGACCGCTGCTGAGGTTGCCGGTGATGGGACCCTTATCGTCAAAGACCGTCGTCACCGCCGGAGCAACGGGGGCGGTGGTATCAATGGTGAACGAGCGGACATCTGATGCCGGACCCGTGTTGCCTGCAGTATCTGTGGCTGTCGCGGTCAGGTTCCACGAACCCGCGGCAAGCGGTGTCGCCGGGGTAAAGCTCCAGGTGCCGCCAGCCTGAACGAGCGTGGTGCCGACGAGGGTGCTGCCGTTGTAGATTGAGATCGTGGAACCGGCTTCACCGCTACCGGTGATCGTGGGCCTTGTCTCGTTGGTACTGCCGCCATTGGGTACGACGCCAATCACCGGTGCGGTGTTATCCGCAACGCTGGTGATGACCGGCGCGACAGGCGCGGTGGCATCGATATTTACCGTAAACCCGCCTGACAGAGCGCTGGTATTGCCTGCGGGATCGGTCGCGCTGAGCGTCAGGGTATGATTCCCGTCAGGCAGCGGCGTGCCGGGAGTGAAACTCCATGCTCCCGTTCCATCAACAATGGCGGTGCCAATTGGCGTTGTTCCACCGTCCAGCCAGATATTGATGGTGGCTCCGGCTTCTCCGCGACCATTCAGCGTTGGCGTGGCGTCGTTGGTGAGTTGACCACTGACCAGATTGCCCGTGATGCCGGGCTGGTCATCGACCACGGAAGTGAGCGTGGGCACGGCAGGCGGCGTGATATCCACGATGATATTCCACGCGGAGGAGGCGGCGCTGGTGTTGCCTGCCGGGTCGGTGGCGCTTACGGTCAGATTGTGGCTGCCTTCGGAAAGATTACTGGTAACCGTATAGCTCCAGGTTCCCCCGTCTCCCACAACGGCAGTGCCGAGGAGCACGCCATTGTCAAAGACGTTGATTGTCGCCCCCGCTTCCCCTGTCCCATTGAGCACTGGCTGACGATCGTCAGTTGTCTGGCCGGGTAGTACGGAAACGTTCGGCAGATTATTGTCGTCAATGACCGATGTAATGAGCGGAACATTAGGTGCGATGGCATCAATGGTGAGGGTGAAATTGCCCGAAACGGCTCCGGTATTCCCTGCGCTATCCGTCGCGGTCGCGGTGAAAACATGCTGGCTACTACTGAGATTGCTGCCTGGCGTGAAGCTCCAGTTACCGTTTTGATCCACTGTGGTGGTACCCAGCTGATTACCATTATCGAAGAGGGTAATCGTGGCGCCGGCTTCACCGGTACCGTTGAGCGTGGGTTGCCGATCGTTGGTTAACGCCCCGTTAGCCAGCGTGCCGGTTAAGCCGGGGACATCGTCGGTGGCGCTGGTGATAGCGGGCTGGAGCGGGGCCGTCAGATCGACAGTCACCGTGACGGGAGCGGAAAGCCCACCCGTCCCGCTGGCGTTAGTCGCCTGAACGGTAAAATTATACGTCGCTTCGCCAAGCGGGGTGGTAACCGCGAATATCCAGTTGCCGCTGGCATCAACGGTCGCCTGACCTGCACTGACGCCATTGATAAAGACTTCAACCGTGGAGCCGACTTCCGTGGTACCGCGCAGCGTTGGCGTGGTGTCATCCGTTCTGCCGCCCGCGGTGAGAATATTACCCTGAACGCTGCCGATGTTATCGTCAATGGCGCTGATGACCGGCACATCCGGCAGTCCGCTGTCGGAGGCATCAAATGTTGCACCCGCCCCAACGTTCCCCGCGCGATCGGTCGCTGTCGCGGTGAGTTCCCCGCCGTTGGTCTGGGCCGGGCTTAAGGTGACGGAGAATTCGCCGGAATTGTTAGCGGTAGCGGTGCCCACCACCGTGCCTGACGCATTGCGAATTTCGACGGTGGCGAGAGGGTCGGCCAGACCGGAAACCCGGGTACCATCCTCTGCAACAACCTGAATGGTGGGCGCAGGCGGAGGCGTAATGTCTACCGTGATATTGATGGCCGGGGTTTGTGCCGTCGTATTTCCGGCGCCGTCTTCCGCGCTGAACGTCAGCGCATGGGAGTCTTCTGAAAGTACGGGCGTGGTGAAGGTCCATTTTCCATCAATGACGACCGCGGTTCCTGTTGCCGTACCGTTATCGTAAATAGTGACCGTGCTTCCGGATTCACCGGTACCGCTGATGGTTAACGTCTGGTCGTTAGTGAACGAACCATCGACCAGCGTCCCGGTGACCGGAGTGACGTTATCAAGGATTTCCGTCACCACAGGCGGTTGCAGGGGAACGGTGTCAACGGTAAAGGTAAAGGTGTTTGAGGTACCGCTGGTATTTCCGGCGGCATCTTTCGCCACGGCAGTGAGCGTCCAGGTGCCGTCGGACAGGGGACTGGTAACGGGCAGAGTCCAGTTTCCGGTGCCGTCGACAGTGACTTGCCCCAGAATCGTACTGCCATTGAAAAGGGTAATGATGCTGCCGATTTCACCGGTGCCGTGAATTACGGGGGTGCTGTCATCCGTGGTTGCGCCGCTGTTGAAGTTTGACGTGGGATTGCTGTCATCATCGGTCGCAAAACCGATCGTCGGGTCCGTTGGCGCCGTGGTATCGATGGTCAGCGTTACCGGATCGGACGGCTGGCTGATATTACCCGCAATGTCGGTTTCCGTGGTGGTGATGACATAGGTGGTATCCGGTGTTAAGGCGTCAGGCGTAAAGCTCCAGGCGCCGTTATCACCGACCGTGGTCCGCCCAATCTCGACATTGTTGTTGTAGATAATGATGGTACTACCCACTTCACCCGTCCCGCTAAAGGTCGGCGTGGTGTCATTGGTTGCGCCGCCGCTGGCGACGTTGCCGACAACGGGGGCCACGTTATCCGTGACCAGCGGGGCGTCTGGTTGCGCGGGTGGAACCGTATCAATAGTAATGGAGTAGACGCCGGATACCGGGCTGACGTTGCCTGCCGCATCGGTTGCGGTGGCCGTCAGGACGTTTAATCCTTCCGCCAGATCGTTCGCAGGTTGCCAGGTCCATTTCCCTTGTGAATTGACCTGTACGGTGTCCAGTTCGACTCCATTATTGTAAATGGCGATCGTTGCACCCGGTTCGCCGGTGCCGCTCAGAAGCGGAGTCTCCTGGTTGGTAGTGCTGCCGTTGGCCAGGACCACGTTATCTGTGCCAACGACAATGGTCGCAGACAGGATCTGCGGGGCGTTTGGCGCATTCGTATCAACCAGCAGGGTAAAGCTGTTTGATTCCGAACCTTCGTTACCCGCCCCATCGCTGGCCGTTGCGGTAAGGATGTGTTTCCCGTCGCCCAGTGCGGCTGGCGGCGTAAATTCCCAGGTTCCGTCAGCACCGACCGTGGTTTCGCCAATCGGTTTACCGTTGTCATAGAGGGTGATGATGTCGCCTGTGGTACCGCTGCCGGTTAATTGTGGCTGAGAGGTGTTCGTTGACTGATTGTTATCGATAGGGTTGTCGTCGGCATCGAGTGCCCCAAAAAACGCCGGTGCGCCAGGTGGGGTGGTATCAATGGTGATGGTAAATCCGGCGGACGCAGACGTTGTGTTGCCGTTGCTGTCGCTGGCCGTTACCGTGAACTCATAAGTGTCATCGGCCAGCGCCTGCGGGAGGGTATAGCTCCACGTCCCGGTGTTATCGACTGTAATATCCACCACCGGTTGTCCATCACGCATCAAATGAACAATCGAGCCTGGTTCGCCCGTTCCGTTGAGGGTAGGCGTGCTGTCATTGGTCAGACCGTTGTTGGCGACAGAACCCACTATTGCTGGCATATCGTCTGTCACATGGGTGATAGCTGGCATTTGCGGGGACTGCGTGTCAACGACCAGTTCAAATGCGGCTGCCGGGCTGGCATTGCCTTTGGCATCTGTGGCGACAGCCGTTAGCTGATGTTTTCCTTCTCCCAGGCCTGTCTGGGGAGTGAAACTCCAGCTGCCGTTGGGTTGCATCACGGCGAAGCCTAGGGATTGACCGTTATCAAATATCTCCACGCTGGAGCCAGCTTCTGCCGTGCCGCTGAGTGTCGGACGGTTGTCGTTGGTCGTTTGCCCACTGGTGAGAGGTCCGGTATCGCCTTCGACATCATCCAGCACCTGCGAAATAACCGGTTTATCCGGTGCGGTAGTATCCGGTGCGACGGCGGTCTGCGGTGGGCTGACGTTTTTGGCATTATCCGTGGCGGTTACGCTGACGGTTTCTCCATTGGTCTGCGCCGGTGAAACGGGAACGGTAAAGTGACCATCGCCTCCTGTTTTACCCGTACCAATAGTGCTGCCGTCCGGTGCGGTAATGGTGATTGTACTGCCGGGTTCGGCAGTCCCCGTCACGCTGGAACCATCCGGGCTGACGGTTACGTCATCGGGAGCAAGCGGTGCAGTGGTATCCGGCGCCAGCACGGTTGATGGCTGACTTACGTTCTGGGCGGCGTCTTTTGCCGTTGCAGTCAATGCTTCGCCATTGGTTTGTGGTGAGGTCAGAGGGACGATAAATTGTCCGCCAGCGTTAGCGACGCCGGTTCCCAGCACGTTACCCGTGGCATCTTTGATGGTGACCGTGGAACCCGGTTCGGCCTGACCGCTGACGGATTCACCGTCAGCAGCGACAACCAGCCCGGAAGGTGAGGCGGGTGGGGTGATATCCGGAACCTTCAGGCTTTCAACAGGACCGGAATTCGAGGCTTTATCGGTGACCGATATCGTCAGCGTTTCGCCATTGGTTTTCGCCGGGGCGATCGTGATTGCAAAGGTTCCATCGCTGCCTGCCTGACCACTTCCCAGCACATTCCCCTGGCTGTCTTTAATCACCACCGTACTCCCCGCTTCGGTGGAACCCGTCAGGGTGGCACCCTGATTAATCACCTCCAGGTCTTCGAGAACCGGAGGCTGGGTATCAATATCTACTGCGAAGCTGATGGACTGTCCGCTGGTGCCAAAGTTATTCGTCGCGGTTGCGGTAAAGAGGTGATCGCCATCGGGAAGGGGGAGCGATGGGGTGAAACTCCACTTACCGTCACCGTCAGCAATCACCGGTGGGAGTGTGGGCATGGGGACGCCATTGTCATTAATGGTGATAATACTTCCTGGCTCAGCGGTGCCGCTGATGGTCGGCCGGTTGTCATCCGTGGCCTGACCGTTTTTCAGTACCCCGGTCACCGTGCCCACATCGTCCGAGACGGTGATGATGACAGGCTGGGCGGGAAATTGTGAGTTTGAGGCGGTAAATTCATAGGCCGGACCGTTGTTACCTGCCACATCATGGATGTGTGCTTCCAGCGCTTCACCGTGTGTCTTCGCTGGGTTTAGCGTAATGCTGAAGGTGCCATCTTCAGCGGCGACAGCGGAACCGAGAAAATTATTATCCGCATCGTAAATTGATACGGTGCTGCCCGCTTCTGCATGACCCGTGACGGTGGTGCCATCCTTTGAAACCGAATCAACCACGGCGGCGGCGGGCGGGGTGGTATCAACCACGATCGTTGGCGTTGTGGTTAATCCGCTGACGTTTCCAGCTTTGTCGGTTTGCTGGATCGTGAACGTGTGCGAGCCGTCGCTCAGCGCCGCTGTCGGTGTAAAGCTCCAGTGACCGCTGGAATCGACAACGGTGGTTCCCAGAATGGTGGTTCCATCACGAATGGTGATGATGTTTCCGGCCTCACCGATCCCCGAAAGGGTGGGCCTGGCCTCATCGGTACGTTCGTTATTGATGAGTGGGCCGGTAATGGAACCGGTTTTATCGGTGAAAGCATCAAGTTCAGGTGCCTGTGGGGCCTGGGTATCAACATGCAGAATAAAGTGGGTTGATTCGCTGCTGCTGCCTTTAATGTTCGTGGCTATCGCAGTAAAGCTGTGCGCTCCGTCAGTCAGGGCGGTAGTGATGGCGTAACTCCACTTCCCGTTGAGGCCGACCAGGACGGTACCCGTCTCTTTTCCGTCAACGTAAATATGGATCAGCGAGCCGGGACTACCGGTTCCCTGAAGCGTAGGGGTATTGTCATTCGTAAATTGATTATTCGCGACAGTCCCGGTTGCCGGGGCATGATCGTCTACGGCATCGGTAAAGACCGGCGCCCTGGGCAGAGGAATATTAGGGGCGTTGACTCCGGCGGAGGGGCCCACGTTGCCCGCCGCGTCAGTTGCCGTTGCGGTCAGATGTTCGCCGCTGAGTTTTGGGGCGTTAAGATCGATTGTGAATTTGCCGTCGCTACCCGCTTTTCCCTGACCGATAACGTTGCCCTGCGCATCCTTGATGATGACGTTACTTCCTGGCTCTGCCAGACCGGTCAACGTCTTACCATCCGGGGAAACGGCTAATGCGCCTGGGGCCGTTGGCGGAGTGGTATCCTTGCCTGGATTATTGCCTCCCGGATCCGTGCCTCCGGGATCTGTCCCTCCCGGATCTGTACCGCCAGGGTCCGTGCCGCCTGGCGTTGACACACCGGGATTGCCGTTTCCAGAACCATTGTGGTTATCATGATGCCCACCCCCGCCGCCCGACGAGGCGACAGCCGCAATGCCTCCTGCTGCAACCACGCCGCCGAGCACCCACGGCCAGATCGCGCCACCTTCGTGAGAGCCGCCGGAGGCGACCAGCAGGTCGTTAATGCTGGTGATTTGCTCAGAATGCAGGCTTGTACCGGGATTTTCTACCCACCAGAGCGTGCCGTTACCCTCTTCAAGTACCAGTTGACTCGCCCCCTGGTCATTCGTGACATAAAAATTTTTGACCGTGATTGCTTCGCCTGACCGGAGCGTAATGACCAGATCCTGATTGACACGCGTCATCTGGCTGATTTCTTCGCGTGAGACTGACAATTTCACAATGGAAGGGTGACTAATGGTGACCTCAGACGTTTCAAGGTTAGTAGAAACACCTGTCAATTTAGATATAACAGCAAGTTGACGCATAGTTCACTCCTGATGGCTTTGCTATGTGTATTCATTGCAAGAACGATGAGTCAGGGAATAATGAGCAGACGAGTGCTCCCATTCATCGATACGGATGAATTGTCATAAGCGATCTTAATTATTGGTTAATGCTGGCGTTGTTCTCTATTTCGTCGAATAACCTGTGATTTTCGAGGGTTAACTGGTACTTCTGTATTAGATGATATAGTCAGAAAGAAAATTTTCTGCAAATTAAGCAATATTGAAATTAGCGTTAGGATATCTGAATTGTTTCTAGCCTGGCGTTAAACCAGGCAGAATGTTAAGGGGGCGGTTTTGAATCGTATTTTTATCTTATTGATTTTAATGTAACTATGTTCCTCCGGCCAGAAGGGAGAGTGTTTTTTATCATCATAAATAGTGCAGGTATTGCGAGTTGATAAAAATTAAATTTATTTATTTGAAGTCTGTTGATATTCAGCTATAGGGGAGGGGGAAGTCTTTAAAGAATATATTCGTCATACTTCAAGTTGCGGGTGCGTTGGCTTTATTACTCGGCCCATCTCTGGGCCTCGCTGCGTTGCCGCGTTACTCGGTCTTCGGCCTCGCCCCTTCGGGGCCAGCGCAAGCGCTGTTCAAAACGACTACGCGTTTTGTCCCGCACTCGAATTATTTAAAGAATATATTCTTTAATATATTAAATATTCCAGTGATATAATTTAAATGACCATTAAGAATATATTTTTGATTATTAACGCTGAAACAAATAGACCAGCCTCGAAACGGTGAGACTGGTCACAAAACGGCATGAGTGGTGGAAACTTAACGCCCCGCATTTTTCATGATACGGGCTTTGTCGAGCTGCCATTCCCGCTCTTTCAGATCAGAGCGCTTGTCATGCTGTTTCTTGCCTTTCGCCACGCCAATTTTCACTTTGCACCAGGCGTTCTTCCAGTACAGGGACAGAGCAACCACGGTGTAACCTTCACGATTTACGCGACCATACAGTGAGTCCAGTTCGCGCTGGTTTAGCAGCAGCTTGCGCGTCCGGGTTGGATCGCAAACAACGTGTGTGGATGCCACCGCCATTGGCGTGAAATTGGCACCAAACAGATAAGCTTCACCGTCTTTGAGGATTACGTAGCTGTCGCTGATGTTGGCTTTACCCGCGCGCAGGGATTTCACTTCCCAGCCCTGCAGGGCGAGCCCCGCTTCGAATTCTTCTTCGATAAAGTATTCGTGTCGTGCACGCTTGTTGAGCGCGATTGTGGCAGAGCCTGGTTTGTGTGCTTTTTTCTTCGTCATAAGTGTCGTGAAGTCATTGGTAATCTGAGATCGAAAACACCCCATTTCATCCAGTGGGGGACAAGGGACTATCTTAGCATGAAGCAGAAGCTACCCGGTCCCGGTATAGCGTTTTTTTTAATGGATGATAAATGGTATTATTTGTTCGATTTTTGTTGATGGAAATTGCTATGCCTCAGATTAGCCGGACCGCTTTAGTGCCTTACAGTGCGGAACAGATGTATCAGTTAGTGAATGACGTTCAGTCCTATCCTCAGTTTTTACCGGGTTGTACCGGCAGCCGCGTACTGGAATCGACGCCGGAACAGATGACCGCGGCGGTGGATGTATCCAAAGCCGGGATTAGCAAAACGTTCACCACACGTAATCAGCTGACCAGCAATCAGAGCATCCTGATGCATTTGGTCGATGGTCCGTTTAAGAAACTGATCGGCGGCTGGAAGTTTACCCCTCTGAGCCATGAGGCGTGTCGGATTGAGTTTCATCTCGACTTTGAATTCACCAATAAGCTGATAGAGCTGGCATTTGGCCGTATTTTCAAAGAGCTGGCGTCCAACATGGTGCAGGCTTTCACGGTGCGAGCGAAAGAGGTTTACAGTGCAGGCTAAGATTGTTGTTGAGGTGGCGTACGCACTTGCGCAGAGACAGTATTTGCAGCGAGTGACGTTGCAGGAGGGGGCGACGGTAGAAGAAGCAATTCGTGCGTCCGGATTGCTGGAGCTGCGTACGGATATCGATCTCAGCAAAAATAAAGTGGGTATTTATAGCCGTCCGGTAAAACTTACTGATGTGGTTCACGACGGCGATCGGGTTGAAATTTACCGACCATTGATTGCCGATCCAAAAGAGTTGCGCAGGCAACGGGCAGAGAAATCCGCGAACAAATAGCAGACAATAAAAAAGGTGCCAAAAGCACCTTTTTTAATACCGCAAGACAAGCTTATTGGTTATCGGTTAACGCAGGCTTGTTATCGATATTGGTTAACACACCGCTGCTGTTGAAGGTCAGCGTCAGCGTTTGCTGCGTCACACCTTCATGTCCAGGCTGCTGGCGGAACACATAGAACCAGGTATTTGTACCAAAAGGATCGGACATGAGCGGCGTACCCAGCGCATAGGCAACCTGCTGCTGCGTCATGCCAACACGGATTTTGGATACATCGTTAGCGGTCAGGTAGTTCCCCTGGTTGATGTCAGGGCGGTAAACCACTCGCTCCAGAGTGGAACAGCCTGCGGTCAACATCAATAGTACTGCTGCGGCAGCAGTCAGCGTTTTACAGCGCATAGTGATTTGATTCCTTTTCGGGCCCGAGCAGTACGTGGCTCATATGTAATATGCCGATGATAATAGACCTTTCACCACTTTAAAACCTTTTGCTGTCCGGTCTGACGGCGTTTTTGTTGTCTACTCTGACTCTTAAGGTGAAAAAAAGTTTATGCGGCCAGCAGTTCTTTCGCATTTGCGAGGGTATTACGCGTGACTTCACTACCGCCAAGCAGGCGTGCTAACTCCTGCAAACGCGAGCGTTTATCCAGTGGTTGCATGTGCGTTTCCGTCATTGCGCCATCCGTCTCTTTGCTGACAAAAAAGTGCTGATGACCACAACCCGCGACCTGCGGCAGGTGCGTAACGCACATCACCTGCGTAGACTCACCGAGCTGACGTAACAGTTTACCCACAACCGCAGCGGTTGGACCGCTGATGCCGACATCGACTTCATCAAAAATTAGCGCCGGGGTTTCCATCTTCCGGGCGGTGATGACCTGAATTGCCAGCGCAATTCGCGACAGTTCACCGCCAGAGGCCACTTTTGCAATAGGCTGCATCGGCTGTCCTGGGTTGGTCGTGACTTTAAACTCGATGCGATCTGCTCCGTCAGCGCTCAGATGATGTTCATCAAACTTCACATCGATAGTGAACAGGCCATGAGGCATGGACAGCGCGTGTATGCTGTCGGTGATCGTCTGCCCCAGCTCCTGTGCATAATGCTGGCGCTGCTCGTGCAGCGCTTTGGCGGTTTCCAGTGCCTGCTGGTGATGCTTACTGACCGTCAGCGTCAGGGTTTCCAGGGAGTCCGCCTGATCGTCGAGCTGCTGCTGTTCTTCAAGCAGTGACTGATAGAATTGCGGTAACGACTCGGGGCTGACGTGATGTTTACGCGCCAGAGAGATCTGCCTGGCGATCCGCTGTTCAAGCTCAAACAGACGATTGGGATCCAGATCCAGCCGATCGCAATAGTGACGTAATTCATCGCTGGCTTCGCTGAGCTGAATGGTGGCCTCTTCCAGCATATCCAGAATGCCGGAGAGCCTGCCGTCCATCCCTACCAGCTCGCTGACCAGCTGTTTTGCGGTATACAGCTGACTTTGCAGGTTCACATCTTCGCCATCGGCAAGCAGTACCAGCGCGTTCTGGCTGGTGGTCAGCAACTGACCGCTGTTCGCCAGGCGCTTATATTCTTCATCAATAAGCTCAAACTCACCGGCCTGTGGGTTAAATTCATTCAGCTCTTTCAACTGGTATTGCAGCAGCTCTGCCCGCGCCGCACGCTCCTGGCTCTGCTGTTGATGTTGCGCCAGCGCACGGCAGCTCTGATGCCAGCGTTGATAGCGTGCCGCCATTTCCTGCATCAGGAGGGATTCATTGGCATACCCGTCGAGCAGGGATTTCTGGTGCTCAGATTTGGTCAGCAGTTGATGGGCGTGTTGGCCGTGAATTTGAATCAACCGTTGCCCCAGCTCGCGCAGTTGCGACAGCGGGACTGCGGTACCGTTGATAAAGCCACGGGAGCGTCCGTCGCTGCTGATGACGCGGCGAAGCAGGCATTCGCGCCCCTCTTCAAGCTGATTTTCTTCGAGCCAGCGCAGGGCTGCGGGCGTGTCTTTCAAAGAAAAGCGGGCGCACAGGTCGGCGCGTGTGGCGCCAGCACGTACCATGTCGGCTTCAGCACGGCCACCGAGACACAGGCCGAGCGCATCAATCGCAATGGATTTACCCGCGCCGGTTTCACCGGTGATGACGGTCATCCCGCTCTGGAAATCGATCTCAAGTTCACGAACGATAGCAAAATTGCTGATGGTCAGTTGTGCCAACATAGCTGTTTTCCTGTATGAAAAACCATAACTGTAATTACATACAGTATAAACTGGTTTTTTATACAGTAAAGAGGCGGGCTGAAATTAAAATAATTTTTTTGACCATCCCAGCTTGGTACTTAATGTATTGAAATAACTATAATCTTTTGGGTGAATCAGATTCAGATGGTAATCGCAGCGCCGAATCAGCACATCCTCGCCTTCCTGAATAGGCAGCGCAATCTGGCTGTCGCAGCTGATCTCAAGATCGCTGCGCCGATGCGAGAAGCGCAGGCGGATAGTGCTGTTGCCGTTAATGACCAGCGGACGTGCCGAGAGCGTATGCGGGAACATCGGTACCAGGGTAATTGCATCCAGGGAAGGGGTCAGAATAGGCCCCCCTGCTGAGAGCGAATAGGCGGTTGAGCCAGTAGGCGTAGAGATAATCAGACCATCAGAACGCTGTGAGAACGCAAAGATTTCATCAATATAGACTTCGAATTCAATCATGTGCGCAACTTTGCCCGGATGGAGCACCACTTCGTTAATTGCCGTGCTGATGCGCTTCTGGCAGTCCTGTTGACAGACCTGCGCCTCCAGCAAAAAGCGTTTTTCGGCAATGTAGTGGCCTTCAAGCACGTCCGCGAGCTGCTGCAGGGCGTTGTCCGGATCCAGGTCGGTCAGAAAACCGAGATTACCGCGATTAATGCCGATAACCTTGATGTCATAACGTGCCAGGGTTCGGGCGGCGCCCAGCATATTGCCGTCACCGCCGACCACAACGGCGAGATCGGCCTGCTGCCCAATCTCCGCAAGCGTACCGGTTTTCACATTCTTCAACTGGAGCTCATGAGCGATCTGCTGCTCCACGATAACCTCGTAACCTTTGGTACACAGCCAGCGGTAGAGCATTTCATGTGTCGTAAGTGCTGTGGGGTGACGTGGATGTCCCACAATGCCGATACACTTGAAATGATTATTCATTTTATCGAGGTCCTTGTAGCGAAGATTGATGACAATGTGAGTGCTTCCCTTGAATCCCTGAATCTGATCCCCATAATAAGCGAAGTTAGCGAGATGAATGCGAAAAAAACGCGGAGAAATTCATGAGTAGTAAAGAACAGAAAACGCCTGAGGGGCAAGCCCCGGAAGAAATTATCATGGATCAGCACGAAGAAGTTGAAGCAGTTGAATCAGACGCTTCTGTTGAACAGGTGGATCCGCGCGATGAAAAAATTGCGAATCTGGAATCTCAGCTTGCTGAATCCCAGACTCGCGAACGCGACAGCGTGTTACGCATCAAAGCGGAAATGGAAAACCTGCGTCGTCGTACTGAACTGGACGTAGAAAAAGCGCATAAGTTCGCGCTGGAAAAATTCGTCAACGAACTGCTGCCGGTCATCGACAGCCTGGATCGCGCGCTGGAAGTGGCGGATAAAGCCAATCCGGATATGGTCGCCATGGTGGAAGGTATTGAACTGACGCTGAAATCCATGCTGGATGTGGTGCGTAAGTTCGGCGTGGAAGTGATTGCCGATACCAACGTACCGCTGGATCCGAACGTGCATCAGGCCATTGCGATGGTGGAGTCTGAAGACGTTACGCCTGGCAACGTGCTGGGTATTATGCAGAAAGGTTATACGCTGAACGGTCGTACTATTCGTGCCGCGATGGTGACGGTGGCGAAAGCAAAAGGCTAAGTCGTTACCTGGAGTGCCGGGGGACGTGACGCCTTCCCCGGCCTGTAACACTGACGCGCTTACTCCGCCACGCTCTCGCGCAGTGGTTTTACGGGTAAGACCTTCACCTGCTTAATCATATTGTCCTGTACATCGAGAATATCGATATCGTACTGACCAATGCGCACGCGGGTCCCTGCCACGGGGATCTCTTCGAGTGCTTCCAGAATTACGCCATTGATAGTGCGCGCGTCGTCTTCCGGCAGATGCCAGTTAAACGCCTTATTAATTTCCCGCACGTTGGCGCTACCGTCAATAATCACTGAGCCGTCATTCTGCGGGGTGACTTCTTCTGCCAGCGTCGGCGACATTGAGGTGGTGAAATCACCCACGATTTCTTCCAGAATGTCTTCGACCGTCACCAGCCCCTGGATATCCCCGTATTCGTTCACGACCAGACCGACTTTCTTCTTATTGCGCTGAAACTTAATCAGCTGCGTGCTGAGCGGGGTGCCTTCCGGGATGAAGTAGATCTCATCAGAGGCGCGCAGCATGGTTTCTTTGGTGAACTCTTTCTTCTCTGACATCAACCGCCATGCCTCGCGCACGCGTAACATGCTGATAGCATCATCCAGAGAGTCGCGATAGAGCACAATGCGCCCGTGCGGGGAGTGCGACAGCTGGCGGACGATCGATTTCCAGTCGTCGTTGATATCAATACCGATGATTTCGCTGCGCGGTACCATGATGTCATCGACGCTGACCTTTTCCAGATCCAGCACCGACAGCAACATGTCCTGATTACGACGAGAGATTTGCGAGCGTGATTCGTTCACGATAGTGCGCAGTTCGTCCTTGCTTAGCGAGCCGCTAATGACGATATCCGTTTTGATGCCCATCATACGCATCAGCAGACGAGTAATGGTGTTAAGCAGCCACACCAGCGGCATCATCAGTATCTGTAACGGCGCAAGCAGAAAGCTGCTGGGGTAGGCGACTTTTTCCGGATACAGCGCGGCGATGGTTTTTGGTAAGACTTCAGCAAAGACCAGTACCACAAACGTCAGCACCCCGGTGGCAATCGCCACGCCAGCATCGCCGTACAGACGTATGCCGACAATCGTGCCGAGCGCTGAGGCGAGAATGTTCACCAGGTTATTGCCGATGAGCACCAGGCTTATCAGGCGATCCGGCTTTCGCAGCAGTTTTTCTACGCGCTTTGCCGGGCGGTTACCCTGCTTTGCCAGGTGGCGAAGGCGGTAACGGTTCAGGGTCATCATTCCGGTTTCGGAACCGGAAAAATAGGCTGAAATGACCACCATGATGAGCAGTGTGACGATCAACGTGGTGGTAGAGATATCTTCCAGGGGAAACTCCTTATCCTTCATGCTGCCTTTTTTGTGGGCCGCACTTTTAAATCCCGATCACACCGTTTCTATGCTCATGGGATTTCATCGCTTGCCGCCTCAAAGCATCATAAATGATTTTGTATATTTTGGGCTTAGCTTACAAACTGCTGCAATAACCGGCTGCCAAAGTAGGCCATTGTGAGAATGCCCGCGCCTGCGACGTTAAACCACACGACGCGACGACCGCGCCAGCCTTCGTGATAATGCCCCCACAAAAGAACAATATAGACAAACCATGCCACAATAGAGAGAACCGCTTTGTCGATATTTTCCATGCTGAACAGGTTATGCATGTAAAACAGACCGGTACACAGAGTCAGCGTCAGCAACACCACGCCAATTTGCGTGATATGAAACATCTTCCGCTCAATGCTCATCAGCGGTGGCATCTCATTGCTGAATGCCAGCTTCTTATTTTTCAGCTGGTAGTCGATCCACGCCAGCTGCAGCGCATACAGCGCGGCAATTATCAGCGTGGCGTAAGCGAACAGCGACAGGCCGATATGCACCATCATGCCCGGTGTTGCTTCAAGGTGAGTGATATACTCGTTCGGCATAAAGGTGGCAAAGGCCAGATTGATCAACGCGAAGGCGTAGACTATCGGCAGCAATAACCAGCCGCGGTTACGCGAGGCGACGATGGTCATCACCGTGCAGATCATCAGGCTGACCAGTGAGCCGACGTTTAACAGGCTCAGGTTTTGTCCGCTTTCACCGCCCGGCAGGATGCGGGCCTCGAGGGCAACGGCGTGACACACCAGCGCGACAACCGCAGAGAGAATGGCCATACGCCGCCAGCCGCTGTTTTTTTGCAGCAGAGCGGGAATTATCAGCGCAAGGCTGACTGAGTAGGCGACAAGGGCGAGCAAAGCAAAAACGGGCATAGTTGTGTCGACAGTTGGCCAGTGAGAAAGAGAAGCAGTATAACGTTACGTGACCGTAGCTCCAACCGTTGCATAACAACAAAGGCGGCTTCATGTTATACTGCGGCAAAATTATGTTGATGTGTCGCTGTTGCGGCCGACCGTTTCCACCCCAGGCGAGAGACAATGTTTGATAATTTAACCGATCGTTTGTCGCGTACATTGCGCAATATCAGTGGCCGTGGGCGCCTTACTGAAGACAACGTTAAAGAGACGCTGCGCGAAGTGCGCATGGCGCTGCTGGAGGCTGACGTTGCGCTGCCGGTAGTGCGTGAGTTTATCAATCGCGTAAAAGAGAAAGCGGTTGGTCATGAAGTTAATAAAAGCCTGACGCCGGGTCAGGAGTTCGTCAAGATTGTTCGTAATGAACTCGTGGCGGCGATGGGCGAAGAGAACCAGACCCTGAATCTGGCGGCGCAACCGCCAGCTGTGGTGCTGATGGCCGGTCTGCAAGGTGCAGGTAAAACCACCAGCGTCGGTAAACTGGGGAAATTCCTGCGCGAGAAGCACAAGAAGAAAGTGCTGGTGGTTTCCGCCGACGTCTATCGTCCGGCGGCGATCAAACAGCTGGAGACGCTGGCAGAGCAGGTTGGCGTTGATTTCTTCCCGTCAGATGTCGGCCAGAAACCGGTTGATATCGTGAATGCGGCGCTGAAGGAAGCGAAGCTGAAATTCTACGACGTGCTGCTGGTGGATACTGCCGGTCGTCTGCACGTTGATGAAGCGATGATGGACGAAATCAAACAGGTTCA
Organism: Citrobacter amalonaticus; assembly: GCF_002918555.1. Taxonomy (GTDB): domain Bacteria; phylum Pseudomonadota; class Gammaproteobacteria; order Enterobacterales; family Enterobacteriaceae; genus Citrobacter_C; species Citrobacter_C amalonaticus_A. Next base: position 16,425 of record NZ_PQMB01000003.1, on the reverse strand, counting down.
TGCTTCTATCAATCCGGTAGAAACCCTGTTTGTGGTTGATGCCATGACCGGTCAGGATGCGGCAAATACCGCGAAGGCGTTTAACGAAGCCCTGCCGCTGACCGGCGTGGTGCTGACGAAAGTCGACGGTGATGCCCGCGGCGGTGCTGCGCTTTCTATTCGTCACATTACCGGTAAGCCGATTAAATTCCTCGGCGTCGGCGAGAAAACCGAGGCGCTGGAGCCGTTCCACCCGGACAGGATCGCTTCCCGCATTCTCGGCATGGGCGACGTGCTGTCGCTGATCGAAGATATCGAAAGCAAGGTTGACCGCGCGCAGGCCGAGAAATTAGCCAGCAAGCTGAAAAAAGGTGACGGTTTTGACCTTACCGACTTCCAGGAACAGCTGCGCCAGATGAAAAACATGGGCGGTATGGCGAGCCTGATGGGCAAGCTGCCGGGCATGGGGCAGATCCCTGACAACGTTAAATCGCAGATGGACGATAAAGTACTGGTGCGTATGGAGGCTATCATCAATTCGATGACGCTGAAGGAACGCGCCAGGCCAGAAATCATCAAAGGCTCCCGCAAACGCCGTATCGCCCAGGGCTGCGGTATGCAGGTGCAGGACGTTAACCGCCTTCTGAAACAGTTCGACGACATGCAGCGCATGATGAAGAAAATGAAGAAGGGGGGAATGGCGAAGATGATGAGAAGTATGAAGGGTATGATGCCGCCAGGTTTCCCTGGTAGATAAATATATCGGGCTACCTTATTTGCCATTTTGACGCCGGGGTGTACCCGAAATGCTCACGCACTGCGTGTACGCTCCGCTTTCTGCGCGCATGCCGACGCCAAACTGGCTGCAACGGTAACGCCCTGGTATATAGCTACATCACATGCTGATTGCAATTTCCCCAGAAATCAGTAAAATTTTCGGGCTTTTAATATGACACCGGGCTCCGTTCCTCGATGGGGCCCGGTTGTTTTATTCACACAAGAGGATGTTATGGTAACTATTCGTTTAGCTCGTCACGGCGCTAAAAAGCGTCCGTTCTACCAGGTTGTTGTCACCGACAGCCGTAATGCACGCAACGGTCGCTTCATTGAGCGCGTTGGCTTCTTTAACCCAATCGCCAGCGAAAAAGAAGAAGGCACTCGCCTGGATCTGGATCGCATCGCTCACTGGGTTGGCCAGGGCGCGACTATTTCTGATCGCGTTGCTACGCTGATCAAAGAAGTAAGCAAAGCAGCTTAATCTGTCACGGTGGTCATGATGAGCAAGCAACTCACCGCGCAAGCACCTGTTGAACCCATCGTGTTGGGGAAAATGGGGTCGTCTTACGGTATTCGTGGGTGGCTCAGAATGTTTTCCTCCACCGAAGACGCCGAAAGCATTTTTGACTATCAGCCCTGGTTTATCCAGAAGGCGGGTCAGTGGCAGCAAGTACAGCTGGAAAGCTGGAAGCACCACAATCAGGATCTGATCATCAAGCTGAAAGGCGTTGACGATCGCGATGCTGCGAATCTGCTGACTAATTGCGAAATTGTCGTGGATTCATCGCAACTGCCTGTGCTTGAAGAGGGTGACTATTACTGGAAAGACCTGATGGGCTGCCAGGTAGTAACCACTGAAGGCTACGATCTCGGTAAAATCGTCGATATGATGGAAACCGGATCGAATGACGTAATCGTCATTAAGGCAAACCTGAAAGATGCGTTTGGTATCAAGGAACGTCTTGTACCGTTCCTCGATGGGCAGGTTATCAAGAAAGTCGATCTCGCTACTCGTACTATCGAAGTAGACTGGGATCCTGGTTTTTAAACCACCGGATACACGGTAAGAAATGGCATTTATGCACAAAATCATTCAAATTGCGTCAGGGCAACCAACACAGACGCGGTTTGAAGGGTGAAGTGTATGAGGGGATTGGCTTGTGTTTATTGGCATAATTAGCCTGTTTCCTGAAATGTTCCGCGCAATTACCGATTACGGGGTAACTGGCCGGGCAGTAAAAAATGGCCTGCTGAGCATCCAGAGCTGGAGTCCTCGTGACTTCACTTATGACCGGCACCGTACCGTGGACGATCGTCCTTACGGCGGCGGACCGGGGATGTTAATGATGGTGCAACCTTTACGGGATGCCATTCATGCAGCAAAAAGCGCGGCAGGTGAAGGCGCTAAGGTGATTTATCTTTCACCTCAGGGACGCAAGCTTGATCAAGCGGGCGTCAGCGAACTGGCAACGAATCAGAAACTGATTCTGGTGTGTGGTCGCTACGAAGGTATAGATGAGCGCGTGATTCAAACCGAAATTGACGAAGAATGGTCAATCGGCGATTACGTACTCAGCGGTGGAGAGTTACCAGCAATGGTACTGATTGACTCTGTCGCCCGGTTCATCCCGGGGGTTTTGGGTCATGAAGCATCGGCAACAGAAGATTCTTTTGCTGATGGATTACTGGACTGCCCTCACTATACCCGGCCTGAAGTGTTAGAAGAGATGGAAGTACCGGCGGTATTGCTGTCGGGAAACCATGCTGAGATACGTCGCTGGCGCTTGAAACAGTCGCTGGGCCGAACCTGGCTTAGAAGACCTGAACTTCTGGAAAACCTGGCTCTGACTGAAGAGCAAGCAAGGTTGCTGGCGGAGTTCAAAAAGGAACACGCACAACAGCAGCATAAACATGATGGGATGGCGTAATTCGCCCCTAAATATCAGTTTACCCAGGATAAGAGATTAAATTATGAGCAACATTATTAAGCAACTTGAACAAGAGCAGATGAAGCAGGACGTACCTTCCTTCCGTCCGGGTGATACCGTGGAAGTGAAAGTATGGGTTGTTGAAGGTTCCAAAAAACGTCTGCAGGCATTCGAGGGCGTGGTTATCGCTATTCGTAACCGCGGTCTGCACTCTGCATTCACTGTTCGTAAAATTTCCAACGGCGAAGGCGTTGAGCGTGTCTTCCAGACTCACTCTCCGGTAGTTGACAGCATTTCTGTTAAACGTCGTGGTGCCGTTCGTAAAGCTAAACTGTACTACCTGCGTGAGCGTACTGGTAAGGCTGCTCGTATCAAAGAGCGTCTTAACTAAGATATCGCTCAGGCGACATCCTGTTAGAGGGGCTGGCCAATTGGCTGGCCCTTTTTTTATGCGTATCAGAATAACGGGATGTGGTTTAAATTCGATGCCGGATAAGATGCTCAGGGATCGTTATCCGGCTGACGGGCAGGATTTTAAGGTGTGGTAATCACAATGGCGACGCGGCGGTTTTCAGCGCGGCCTTGTGAGGTTTTATTACTGGCGATAGGATATTTTTTCCCTAATCCCTGCGTGGTCAGGTTGGTGCGCGGTATTTTAGCGCCTTCAGTCCAGGCATCTGCCACCACGTTCGCTCGTTTCAGGGATAGCGCTTCATTGTAGCTATCCTCGCCGTAGTTATCGGTATGCCCATCCATTCTTGCATGTGTCAGGCCCACGCCAGCCAGACGTGCTGCCATTGTCTGAATCTGCTGTTGGCTTTCAGCACGCAGTTTGTAGTCATTTTTATCAAACAGGATGGTATCCGAAAGCCCTAAAGACCAGTCGCCACCGGATTCCATAAAACCATAAGATTGCATGGCGGCAACCTGTTCAGGGGTAAACTTTCCCTGTGGGGCCTGGCAACCTGCCAGAATCAGCGTGGCGAAAATGAGTGGGGATAAAAGACGCTTCAGCATGTGTGCTATTCCTTATTATTTAATCAAGCGCTCAGTGCGCTGATGTTTAGCCAGATACATATTACGATCGGCCAGTTCTTGCAATTTTTCTGCAGAGGCGTGTTCCCATGTCAGGGCATAACCAATACTCAGTGTCATACTTGCCAGGTGACCATTATGCAGGTCAAAAGGGCTGTTGAATTCTTGTGACAGCGCCGAACAAATGCGCTGTACTTCATATTCAGAATGCACGCCATAAAGCACTATCGCGAACTCGTCGCCACCAAGACGATAAGGTTGATGCCGATTGCCGCCAAAGTCAGCCAGCCGCTTCGCGACTTCAATCAATACGCGGTCACCGGCGGCATGTCCCCAGGTATCATTCACATACTTGAAATTGTCACCATCGAGAAAGAGGAGCGCCGAGCTGCTGCGGGCGGAATTATCGTTCATCAGGGCGTTAATGCTACTGCGAAAGGCCGCACGGTTGGCAAGACCCGTCAGCGGATCGTGCAGGGCGGTTCGTAGTAGCTGTGCGTTTTTCGCCTGCAAACGCAACTGCCACTCTTCCATCTCATCCAGAAGGCTGTTGAAGTCCAGGGCAAAACGGTGAAATTCCTCAATACGTTCTTCAGAGACCCGACGAGAAAAGTTGCGATTGGTACGAACATCATGCACCACGTCGGTAATATTCTGTAGAGCCTCCACGACGCCGTTGTGCAGGTGACGCGTAAGCATAATGGCTGTTCCTGAGGCGAGCAGAATAGAGCCGGTCAGAACCCCCAGGGAAAGCCAGATAAAGTGGCTAATCAAGCTATCACGCGCGGTCAGTCGAACTTCACCGATGATCTCCCCGTTGTACAAGACCGGTTGCGCAACAGGGTGCGGGAAGAGCCAGTGGCTGATTAAATCGCTGAGCCTGTCGTCGGCTTCCTGAGCGGTATAATGCCAGCGGGCAATGACATTCTGGTTTTTATCGCGGACTTCAGCGGCGGAAAATTGCCCCTGTTGACCAAGCGCCGCCAGCGTTTCTGTGGCGGCAGTATCATCTGCAAAAACCAGGGCGGCTTCCAGACTGTGAGTCATCGTTGCCGCGGTTAATTCGAGGTTTTTTTGCGCATACTGTTTGAGCGTCAGTACTGAGGTAACGCACAGCAGTACCCAGATCAGCGTCATGGTGACAAAAACGCTAATCATGCTGATCCGTCGCAACGCTCGCTTAAACGTTGGACGCGTGTCAGGTGAAAGATCCTTATCCATGCTTTTTATTCCGTGCGAGCATCAATACGTCCGGATTAACCCTTACGCCGCTGCGCGACAGTGAATCCAGATTTACAGCAAATCTGACTTCATTGTTGTTAATTATCAAGCAGAAGGCACTGCCAATAATGCATTCGGCATTTTGCTCTGCAATTAATAACAATGCCTTAGACGGATATTTATTCGCTAATTCCACCTGGAGCGCAGGGGGCTCATTGCCAAAATAAAAACCGTCACAACGGGCGATCAATGCTTCTTGTTCTGTATGGACGATGACTGGCAGATAAGGCAAGGATGCGTTACTGCTATCGCCAAGTATGCTGGTAAAACGAGACGATGAGAAAATACACAGTCTTGGTGGCCCTGAAAGCGCGGGCCAGCGCGTATAGCTGACGATGCCGGAGACCATTGAACGTACGGATTTGGCTGCTTCCGGAGCGTCCTGGGCGAAAAGTGGCGATCCTGCCAGTAATAGCACCAATATCATTATGAGTCGGCGAGAAAAGGGCATTAACGGGTCCTCACCAGCTACGGTCGTAAAGCATCAAAATACATCCTTGATTGTTTGCAGCAAAATACCATTATTTTGATAAACCGTCATTATACCAGGTGCGTTAATATGCATATGTTCAGTTAAATCTTATGTGATATTGACTTTTGGTTACTACATTAATTCAGTCGTGTTGATGCAGCATTTTCATCAGCCCCTTTTTGCCATGCCTCGCGCAACTGACGAGTGTTTTCTACGGTATCGCAGCTGGCGGGAAATGTTTTCCCGGTCAGGCCTCTGGCATACGCAAAATCTTGTTGGCAGGTTTTCCTCTGTCCTTCCGTATACCCCTTCAGATATTGCTCCCGATTGACGTCCGGGTCGTTAAACATATCGGCCAGCATCTCATTATCTTTAACCGCAAAACCGGCAATGGCATCCTCAATACCGGCATCATACCAGTCAGTGCCTGTCCAGTTGGGTGAGTAGGTATAAGGGTCGATCTGACATCCACTGAGAAATAACATCATTATCGTGCTGATGATTCGCTTCATTGTTTGTTCCTTCGTGTTTTTCAAAGCATAGCCGGTTGTGTTAAAAAATCTGTAAATTTAAGTGTACGAAACAATAGGCTAAATTGGCGATAAAATTGATTTATGTAAATTATTATTTACGGATTATGGATTGAAATCTTTACTCGTTGTGTTATCGTTACGCCATCCTCACTGAGGAAAACTATCGCAAACGAGCTAAAACAGGATCGCCATCATGCAAAAAGACGCGCTGAATAACGTACATATTACCGACGAACAGGTTCTGCTGACTCCGGAACAGCTGAAAGCGGAATTCCCGCTGAGCCTGGCGCAAGAGGAGCAAATAGCGCTGTCGCGCAAAACCATTTCTGACATCATTGCTGGCCGCGATCCGCGTCTGTTGGTGGTGTGTGGTCCGTGCTCCATCCACGATCCTGAAACGGCTCTTGAGTACGCTCGTCGATTTAAAGCCCTGGCAGCAGAGGTCAGCGATAGCCTCTATCTGGTGATGCGCGTCTATTTTGAAAAACCCCGTACCACCGTCGGCTGGAAAGGGTTAATTAACGATCCCCATATGGATGGCTCCTTTGACGTAGAAGCAGGCCTGAAAATTGCGCGTCAGCTGCTGCTTGAACTGGTGAATATGGGGCTGCCGCTGGCGACAGAAGCGCTGGATCCCAATAGCCCACAATACCTTGGCGATCTGTTTAGCTGGTCAGCGATTGGTGCACGTACTACAGAGTCGCAAACGCACCGTGAAATGGCGTCTGGTCTGTCAATGCCGGTCGGCTTTAAAAACGGTACCGACGGCAGTCTGGCGACAGCGATTAACGCCATGCGCGCGGCAGCACAGTCGCACCGCTTTGTTGGGATCAACCAGGCGGGGCAGGTTGCGCTATTGCAAACCCAGGGTAACCCGGACGGCCATGTTATCCTGCGCGGCGGGAAAGCGCCAAACTACAGCCCGGCAGATGTTGCACAGTGTGAAAAAGAGATGGAGCAGGCAGGGCTGCGACCTTCACTGATGGTAGATTGCAGTCATGGTAATTCCAATAAAGATTACCGCCGTCAGCCCGCAGTGGCTGAGTCCGTAGTGGCGCAAATCAAAGACGGCAACCGCTCGATCATTGGTTTGATGATTGAAAGTAATATTCATGAAGGCAATCAGTCTTCAGAGCAGCCGCGCAGCGAAATGAAATACGGTGTGTCTGTTACTGATGCCTGCATCAGCTGGGAAATGACGGATGCGCTGCTGAGCGAAATTAATAAAGATTTGAATGGCCAGTTGGCGGCGCGCCTGGCTTAAGAGGTGAGTGATGGTTGCTGAGTTGACCGCGTTACGCGATCAAATTGATGAAGTGGATAAGGCGCTGCTGGAACTCCTGGCTAAGCGCCTGACGCTGGTTGCCAAAGTTGGCGAAGTAAAAAGCCGCTTTGGACTGCCGATTTATGTTCCTGAGCGCGAAGCGTCAATGCTGGCATCGCGCCGGGCGGAGGCGGAAACTCTCGGCGTACCACCGGATCTGATTGAGGATGTATTACGCCGGGTTATGCGTGAATCGTACTCCAGTGAAAACGACAAAGGGTTTAAGACGCTTTGCCCTTCTCTGCGCCCGGTAGTTATCGTGGGGGGCGCTGGTCAGATGGGGCGCTTGTTCGAAAAAATGCTCACGCTGTCTGGTTATCAGGTGCGTATTCTTGAACAGCAGGATTGGGAGCGCGCTGAAGAGATTGTCGCAGATGCCGGTATGGTGATTGTCAGCGTGCCAATCCACGTTACCGAACAGGTCATCGCCAGACTACCGCGTTTGCCGTCCGACTGTATTCTGGTCGATTTGGCGTCGGTAAAAAATGGACCGTTGCAGGCTATGCTGAATGCTCATGATGGCCCGGTAGTCGGGCTACATCCAATGTTTGGACCGGACAGCGGTAGCCTGGCTAAACAGGTGGTAGTCTGGTGTGACGGGCGTCAGCCGGAAGCGTATCAGTGGTTCCTGGAGCAAATTCAGGTCTGGGGAGCGCGGTTGCATCGGATCAGCGCCGTTGAGCACGATCAGAATATGGCGTTTATCCAGGCATTGCGCCACTTTGCGACGTTTGCTTATGGTTTGCATCTGGCTGAAGAGAATGTCCAGCTGGAGCAACTGTTGGCGCTCTCTTCACCTATCTACCGCCTGGAGCTGGCGATGGTCGGACGCCTGTTTGCTCAGGATCCGCAGCTTTATGCCGATATCATTATGTCGTCAGAGAGTAATCTGGCGCTGATTAAGCGTTATTATAAGCGTTTTGGCGAGGCGATTGGTTTACTGGAGCAGGGAGACAAGCAGGCCTTTATCGACAGCTTCCGTAAGGTTGAGCACTGGTTTGGTGATTACGCCAAACGCTTTCAGAGCGAAAGCCGGGTGTTGTTGCGTCAGGCTAACGATAGTCGCCCCTGATTTCATTCGCGGTAATGAGAAAAGCCAGTGTATTCCACTGGCTTTTTTGGTTTTAGCTCGGATCCACCGGTACCACATTCTCGCTGGGATAGCAGCCCAGTACTTTCATCGAACGGGTGATTTCGCCCAGCTCCTTCAAAGCCTTTTGCATTTCCGGTGATTCCAGGTTGGCCTGGATGTCGAGATAAAACATCTCTTCCCACGGATTACCATGAATCGGACGTGACTCCAGCTTTGTCATAATCAGGTTGTGATTACGCAGTACCAGTAACGCTTCCACCAGTGCGCCAGCCTGTTGACCGGTTGCCATCAGCAGGGTGGTTTTCGCCGGAACCTGGTCGGAGACATTGATCGCCTTACGTGCCAGCACAATAAAGCGGGTAATGTTTTGTGACTGGTTGGCCTCAATGCGTTCTAATACCTGCAATCCATACAGCATACCGCCAGCTTCACTGCCAAGCGCCGCCACACGTGGGGTGTTTGCCTGCGCGACTTTTTCCATCGCGGCTGACGTGCTTTCGGTATATTCAATTTTCCAGTGCGGATAGCGATTGAGAAATTTACTGCATTGCTGGAATGGTTGTGGGTGGCTGTATACCGTTTCAATCGTCTCCAGATCCGTGGTGCCGGAGACAAGCATGCAGTGATCGATAGCAATGGTCATCTCACCCACAATGGAAAGGCTGGTATGCTGCAACAGGTCGTAAACGTCGTTAATACCACCCGAACTGGTGTTTTCAATCGGCACCACCGCGTAGTCCGCCTGTCCGGTTTCGACCTGGTTAAAAATATCGGCAAATTTTGCACAGCCGCTTTCTATAAACTGTTCGAAGTGACGAGCGGCATACTGGCGGGCGGCAAGGTGTGAATAAGAACCTTTTGGCCCCAGGAAAGCCACGCGCGCGGAGTGCGGGTTGATTTTATTCAGGTGCTGCTGGAGCAGCGCCTGCTGGGTGAGAACGGAATCTTCGATAATGAGCTGGAATAAACGGGTGATGTAGTGCGCATCCAGATGATGTGTTTTACCAAGCTGAATCAGTCTGTCCAGCAGGTCGCGTTCACGGTCGATATCACGAACCGGACGGTGAGAAAGTAATTTTGCTTTACCCACCTCCTCGGCCAGCTCACGACGCTCTGCCAGTAGCTCCAGCAATTTTGCATCCAGCGTGCTGATCTTATCGCGCAGCGCCAGTAATGGATTTTCCGATGTCATAGTGTTGCCTTTCTTGTTATCAATAAAAAAGGCCCCCCGGTGTGGGAGGCCTTATTGTTCGTCTTCGCATTCTTTTTCACACGACGAAACGCCTCCCATTCAGGGGAAGGTAAAAAAGAATGCGAAGAAAAACGGCGTTAGTTTCATTTTAGTTTCCTGTGGCAGAGCTAGTAAAGTACCCGTACTGTTTTCACCCTGTCAACAAAAAACGCGCCCGAAGGCGCGTTGGCGATACACTCAATGTAAGGGACTACTCTTCTTCTGCTTCGACGAAGTTGGCGTCTTTTACTGAAGTTGTTGCACGACGGGCTTCGCCTTTGTGCTGCACTTTATTGAGCTGCCGTTCCAGCTTGTTGATCAAATCGTTAATTGCAGTATACATATCCTCATGTTTTGCGCTGGCCACCAGATGTCCGTTCGGGGTATTGATGGTGGCATCAGCGACGAAACCCTGCGGCTCTTTAGACAGGATGATATGTGGATTAATCAGATGGGTTTGCCATTTTTCAAGTTTGGCGAGACGGTCTGCGACATGTTGGCGAATTGCAGGAGTAATTTCCATTTGTTTACTGGTAATGTTCATTGTCATAAATTTTACCTCTTGTCTTTCCCGTCTTGGTAATTCCAGCATACCGTTCTTAATGTCAAAATACGTGATTTAAATCACATTGTTTTGTCACTTTTTGTCAAGGTAACCTTTTTGTGAGGAATCGCAGGAAGAGGTGATGTTTTCCTTGAGGTATTGCGCAAAGGGAGCCATATTTGATGGGATGTGTTGTACTGAAACCTGTTCAGTAGCATGACGAAACGGATATAAAAACGGCAGCCCATGGGCTGCCGTTTCACGTTTGTTGGTGGATCAGGTATTACTGCTGTTAGCGGCAATGATCTTCGCTACTTTTTCAGCCTGGGTGGTCATCTGCATCTGACGGTAAGCATTCTCCATCAGCGGCAGTGCATCACGCGTTGCCTGCGTATCCGGGAAGTCACGCAGCATGCCTTCCACACGGTTTACCACGGCAACCCATGCACCACGTGCGGTGTAATAATCCGCAACGGAATATTCATACTTCGCCAGACGATCTTTCAGGAAGACCAGACGTTTAGTGGCGTCCGTGGTGTACTGGCTGTTCGGATAGCCGCGCACCAGCTTCGAGAAGTCATTGAACGCCGCGCGTGCGTGTTGCGGATCGCGATCGCTACGATCGACGCCAAAAAAGCCCTGCAGCGCGCTGTCATCTAACGCCATATTGGTCAGGCCACGCATATACATGACATAATCAATATTAGGATGAGTCGGGTTAAGACGCATAAAACGATCGATAGCGGCCTGAGCTAACGGCAGATCGGCGTTTTTATAGTAGGCGTAGATGAGATCCAGCTGCACCTGCTGAGAATACGGCCCAAATGGATAGCGGTTATCCAACGCTTCCAATTGCGTTATTGCCTGTTTCCAGTTACCGTCCTGCAGCTTTTGCTGAGCAGTCGCGTAAATTTCATTTGGTGGATTATCGGGTACCTCTTCCTTTGAACCAGAGCAACCCGCCAAAAACAGGCTCAACGTGGCTGCTGCCACCAGATATTTCATGCGCGTCATGACGTTTTGACTTTCCTCAAAATGTTTTACGGGAGATTCTCTGTTCCTGCTCCCGGTTAAGACCAGCTACAATAGCACACTATATTAAACGGCAAAGCCGTAAAACCCAACGTTAAACGAAGAAGCTGTATATGGCACAACGAGTACAACTCACCGCAACGGTGTCCGAAAAACAACTCGGTCAACGCTTAGATCAGGCTTTGGCCGAAATGTTCCCGGATTATTCACGTTCGCGAATAAAAGAATGGATCCTCGATCAGCGAGTGCTGGTCAACGGAAAACTTTGCGATAAACCGAAAGAAAAGGTATTGGGCGGCGAACAGGTTGCCATTGATGCGGAGATTGATGAAGATATTCGCTTTGAACCGCAGGATATCCCGCTGGATATCGTTTACGAAGATGACGATATCCTTGTTATCAACAAACCGCGCGATTTAGTTGTACATCCTGGTGCGGGTAATCCGGATGGTACGGTGCTGAACGCGCTGCTGCATTACTATCCACCAATTGCTGACGTTCCACGTGCGGGTATTGTGCATCGTCTGGATAAGGACACAACGGGATTGATGGTGGTGGCGAAAACCGTTCCGGCGCAAACGCGTCTGGTGGAGTCTTTGCAGCTGCGTGAAATCACCCGTGAATATGAAGCAGTGGCTATTGGGCATATGACGGCGGGCGGTACGGTGGATGAACCAATCAGCCGCCATCCGACCAAGCGTACCCATATGTCGGTACATCCGATGGGGAAACCTGCGGTGACCCACTATCGCATTATGGAACATTTCCGTGTGCACACGCGTCTGCGGTTGCGTCTGGAGACCGGACGTACGCACCAGATCCGCGTGCACATGGCGCATATCACACACCCGCTGGTGGGGGATCAGGTCTATGGCGGCCGTCCTCGTCCACCAAAAGGGGCATCAGACGAATTCATCTCCACGCTGCGTCAGTTTGACCGTCAGGCACTGCATGCCACTATGCTGCGTCTGTATCACCCGGTCTCTGGTATCGAAATGGAATGGCATGCGCCAATTCCACAGGATATGGTGAAACTTATTGAAGTGATGCGCACTGATTTTGAAGAGCATAAGGATGAAGTGGACTGGTTATGAGTAAGCTGATTGTCCCGCAGTGGCCGTTGCCGCAAGGTGTGGCGGCGTGCAGTTCCACCCGTACTGGCGGTGTGAGTTTACCGCCTTATGACTCACTGAATCTGGGCGCCCACTGTGGCGATAACCCTGAACATGTGGAAGAGAACCGCAAACGACTGTTTGCTGCGGGAAATTTGCCTTCAAAACCTGTCTGGCTCGAACAGGTTCATGGTAAGGATGTGCTGAAACTTATCGGTGAACCTTATGCCTCCAAACGTGCGGATGCTTCGTACAGTAATACGCCGGGCACCGTTTGCGCGGTGATGACGGCGGACTGTCTGCCTGTGCTGTTTTGCAATCGTGCGGGGACGGAAGTGGCGGCGGCCCATGCGGGCTGGCGCGGATTATGTGAAGGTGTACTGGAAGAGACTCTCGCTTGCTTTGCCGATAAACCTGAAAACATTATTGCCTGGTTAGGTCCGGCGATTGGCCCTGATGCGTTTGAAGTAGGGCCGGAAGTGCGCGAAGCGTTCATCGCGAAAGATGAAAAAGCTCACCAGGCTTTTGTGCCGCGTGGTGATAAATATCTGGCGGATATTTATCTACTTGCGCGCCAACGGCTGACGAATGTTGGTGTTGAGCACATCTATGGAGGGGATCGCTGCACGTTTAGCGAAAGTGAGATGTTCTTCTCTTATCGTCGCGACAAGACTACCGGTCGTATGGCAAGTTTTATTTGGCTGATATAACCTATAGAATCAAGACGATCCGGTACGCGTCGTTTTCTTTTCACATAATTCAGGTCATTAACCTTGAATAATTGAGGGATGACCTCATTTAATCTCCAGTAGCAATTTTGACCTGTTATGGGAGGAGTTATGCGTCTGGATCGTCTTACTAATAAATTCCAGCTTGCTCTTGCCGATGCCCAGTCGCTTGCACTGGGGCACGACAACCAATTCATCGAACCTCTTCATTTAATGAGCGCCTTGCTGAATCAGGAAGGGGGATCGGTACGTCCTTTATTAACGTCCGCCGGCATTAATGCTGGTCAGTTACGCACCGCCATCGATCAGGCGCTGAGCCGTTTACCGCAGGTGGAAGGCACCGGCGGCGACGTACAGCCGTCTCAGGATCTGATGCGCGTGCTGAATCTTTGCGACAAGCTGGCGCAAAAACGTGGGGACAACTTTATTTCGTCGGAACTTTTCGTTCTGGCGGCGCTTGAGTCTCGTGGCACACTGCCCGATTTGCTGAAATCAGTGGGGGCGACAACCGCCAATATCACTCAGGCAATTGAACAAATGCGCGGAGGTGAAAGCGTGAACGATCAAGGGGCAGAAGATCAACGTCAGGCCCTGAAAAAATATACGGTCGATCTGACCGAGCGTGCCGAACAGGGCAAACTCGATCCGGTTATTGGCCGTGACGAAGAAATCCGTCGCACCATTCAGGTACTGCAACGTCGTACTAAAAACAACCCGGTGTTAATCGGTGAGCCTGGTGTCGGTAAAACGGCAATTGTTGAAGGGCTGGCGCAGCGAATCATTAACGGCGAAGTACCGGAAGGCTTAAAAGGCCGCCGTGTTCTGGCGCTGGATATGGGGTCGCTGGTGGCCGGGGCGAAATATCGTGGTGAATTTGAAGAACGTCTGAAAGGCGTGTTAAACGATCTCTCGAAACAGGAAGGCAATGTCATCCTGTTTATTGATGAGCTGCATACCATGGTTGGGGCGGGTAAAGCCGATGGCGCAATGGACGCCGGGAACATGCTGAAACCGGCGCTGGCACGCGGTGAACTGCACTGCGTGGGGGCCACGACGCTGGATGAATATCGCCAGTACATCGAAAAAGATGCGGCGCTGGAACGTCGTTTCCAGAAAGTGTTTGTGGCTGAACCCTCAGTGGAAGATACCATCGCTATTCTGCGTGGTCTGAAAGAGCGTTATGAACTGCACCACCATGTGCAGATAACCGACCCGGCGATTGTAGCGGCAGCGACACTGTCTCACCGCTACATTGCCGACCGCCAGTTGCCGGATAAGGCCATCGACCTTATCGATGAAGCGGCATCCAGCATTCGTATGCAGATTGACTCTAAACCGGAAGAGCTGGACAGACTCGACCGCCGTATCATCCAGCTCAAACTGGAGCAGCAGGCGTTGATGAAAGAGTCAGATGAAGCGAGTAAAAAACGTCTCGATATGCTTAACGAAGAGCTGGATGACAAAGAACGTCAGTACTCCGAGTTAGAAGAAGAGTGGAAAGCAGAGAAAGCGTCACTCTCTGGTACGCAAACCATTAAAGCTGAGCTGGAGCAGGCGAAGATCGCCATTGAGCAGGCACGCCGTGTCGGTGACCTGGCGCGGATGTCCGAACTGCAGTACGGAAAAATTCCGGAACTGGAAAAACAATTGGAAGCGGCCACCCAGTCTGAAGGTAAAACTATGCGTCTGCTGCGTAATAAAGTGACAGATGCGGAAATTGCTGAAGTGCTGGCACGCTGGACGGGTATCCCGGTTGCCAGAATGCTCGAAGGCGAGCGTGAAAAACTGCTGCGTATGGAGCAGGAACTGCATAGCCGCGTGATTGGGCAGAATGAAGCTGTTGAAGCAGTATCGAACGCTATCCGCCGTAGTCGTGCTGGTCTGGCCGATCCGAATCGTCCCATCGGTTCCTTCCTGTTCCTTGGGCCTACCGGGGTAGGTAAAACCGAACTGTGTAAAGCGCTGGCAAACTTTATGTTTGATAGTGATGACGCAATGGTTCGTATCGACATGTCTGAGTTTATGGAGAAACACTCTGTATCTCGTCTGGTCGGGGCGCCTCCAGGATATGTGGGCTATGAAGAAGGGGGTTACCTGACAGAAGCTGTTCGCCGTCGTCCTTATTCTGTCATTTTGTTAGATGAAGTTGAAAAAGCGCACCCTGACGTGTTCAACATTCTTTTACAGGTGCTGGATGATGGACGCCTGACTGACGGGCAGGGGAGAACGGTCGACTTCCGTAATACGGTGGTCATTATGACTTCTAACCTGGGTTCCGATTTGATTCAGGAGCGTTTCGGCGAGCTGGATTACAGCCATATGAAAGAGCTGGTGCTGGGCGTTGTGAGCCACAGCTTCCGTCCGGAATTCATCAACCGTATAGATGAAGTGGTGGTGTTCCATCCACTTGGTGAACAACACATTGCTTCTATTGCGCAGATCCAGCTGCAGCGTCTGTACAAACGTCTGGAAGAGCGTGGTTATGAAATCCACATTTCCGACGAAGCGCTGAAACTGCTGAGTGCAAATGGCTATGATCCGGTGTATGGGGCGCGTCCATTGAAACGTGCAATCCAGCAGCAGATTGAAAACCCGCTGGCGCAGCAAATTCTGTCTGGAGAGCTGATTCCAGGCAAAACAATTCGCCTTGAATCTAACGGCGATCGGATTGTTGCTGTTCAGTAAACCCGCATGAAATAAATAACGGCCCCGTCAGGGGCCTTTTTTGTTTAAAAACCAGGCGCAATAGCCGCTTTAAACGATGTTTTGCCTGGAAAGTGAGCAGTTGATTGTTTTTTCGTATTTTAGGCTTGTCAGCCTGAAATAACTCCCTATAATGCGCCTCCACTGACACGGAACAACGGCAYGCAAGCCGCCGGGTCAGCAGGGTCCTCCCGGCGAAAGCCGCCGACGGATACCGGAGAAAAGCAAAATAAATGCTTGACTCTCAAGCGGGAAAGCGTATTATRCACACCCCGCGCTGCTGAGAAAATGCGAAGCGGCACTGCTCTTTAACAATTTATCAGACAATCTGTGTGGGCACTCAAAGTGACATGGATTCTTAATGTCTTCGGACAATAAATGAATACCAAGTCTCTGGAGTGAACACGTAATTCATTACGAAGTTTAATTCTACGAGCATCAAACTTAAATTGAAGAGTTTGATCATGGCTCAGATTGAACGCTGGCGGCAGGCCTAACACATGCAAGTCGAACGGTAACAGGAAGCAGCTTGCTGCTTTGCTGACGAGTGGCGGACGGGTGAGTAATGTCTGGGAAACTGCCCGATGGAGGGGGATAACTACTGGAAACGGTAGCTAATACCGCATAACGTCGCAAGACCAAAGAGGGGGACC
>NZ_PQMB01000002.1 GCF_002918555.1 Citrobacter amalonaticus | reverse complement strand
TTAAATTGAAGAGTTTGATCATGGCTCAGATTGAACGCTGGCGGCAGGCCTAACACATGCAAGTCGAACGGTAACAGGAAGCAGCTTGCTGCTTYGCTGACGAGTGGCGGACGGGTGAGTAATGTCTGGGAAACTGCCCGATGGAGGGGGATAACTACTGGAAACGGTAGCTAATACCGCATAACGTCGCAAGACCAAAGAGGGGGACCTTCGGGCCTCTTGCCATCGGATGTGCCCAGATGGGATTAGCTAGTAGGTGGGGTAACGGCTCACCTAGGCGACGATCCCTAGCTGGTCTGAGAGGATGACCAGCCACACTGGAACTGAGACACGGTCCAGACTCCTACGGGAGGCAGCAGTGGGGAATATTGCACAATGGGCGCAAGCCTGATGCAGCCATGCCGCGTGTATGAAGAAGGCCTTCGGGTTGTAAAGTACTTTCAGCGGGGAGGAAGGCGYTGAGGTTAATAACCTCAGCGATTGACGTTACCCGCAGAAGAAGCACCGGCTAACTCCGTGCCAGCAGCCGCGGTAATACGGAGGGTGCAAGCGTTAATCGGAATTACTGGGCGTAAAGCGCACGCAGGCGGTCTGTCAAGTCGGATGTGAAATCCCCGGGCTCAACCTGGGAACTGCATTCGAAACTGGCAGGCTGGAGTCTTGTAGAGGGGGGTAGAATTCCAGGTGTAGCGGTGAAATGCGTAGAGATCTGGAGGAATACCGGTGGCGAAGGCGGCCCCCTGGACAAAGACTGACGCTCAGGTGCGAAAGCGTGGGGAGCAAACAGGATTAGATACCCTGGTAGTCCACGCTGTAAACGATGTCGACTTGGAGGTTGTTCCCTTGAGGAGTGGCTTCCGGAGCTAACGCGTTAAGTCGACCGCCTGGGGAGTACGGCCGCAAGGTTAAAACTCAAATGAATTGACGGGGGCCCGCACAAGCGGTGGAGCATGTGGTTTAATTCGATGCAACGCGAAGAACCTTACCTGGTCTTGACATCCACGGAAGTTTTCAGAGATGAGAAYGTGCCTTCGGGARCCGTGAGACAGGTGCTGCATGGCTGTCGTCAGCTCGTGTTGTGAAATGTTGGGTTAAGTCCCGCAACGAGCGCAACCCTTATCCTTTGTTGCCAGCGATTCGGTCGGGAACTCAAAGGAGACTGCCAGTGATAAACTGGAGGAAGGTGGGGATGACGTCAAGTCATCATGGCCCTTACGACCAGGGCTACACACGTGCTACAATGGCATATACAAAGAGAAGCGACCTCGCGAGAGCAAGCGGACCTCATAAAGTATGTCGTAGTCCGGATTGGAGTCTGCAACTCGACTCCATGAAGTCGGAATCGCTAGTAATCGTGGATCAGAATGCCACGGTGAATACGTTCCCGGGCCTTGTACACACCGCCCGTCACACCATGGGAGTGGGTTGCAAAAGAAGTAGGTAGCTTAACCTTCGGGAGGGCGCTTACCACTTTGTGATTCATGACTGGGGTGAAGTCGTAACAAGGTAACCGTAGGGGAACCTGCGGTTGGATCACCTCCTTACCTTAAAGAACCTGCCTTTGTAGTGTATTTGCTCTTTAAAAATCTGGATCAAGCTGAAAATTGAAACGACACACAGAATTTGTGTGTTCGAGTCTCTCAAATTTTCGCAATCAGAAGACAAGACATCTTCGGGTTGTGAGGTTAAGCGACTAAGCGTACACGGTGGATGCCCTGGCAGTCAGAGGCGATGAAGGACGTGCTAATCTGCGAAAAGCGTCGGTAAGGTGATATGAACCGTTATAACCGGCGATGTCCGAATGGGGAAACCCAGTGCAATTCGTTGCACTATCGTTAAGTGAATACATAGCTTAACGAGGCGAACCGGGGGAACTGAAACATCTAAGTACCCCGAGGAAAAGAAATCAACCGAGATTCCCCCAGGCTAAATACTCCTGACTGACCGATAGTGAACCAGTACCGTGAGGGAAAGGCGAAAAGAACCCCGGCGAGGGGAGTGAAAAAGAACCTGAAACCGTGTACGTACAAGCAGTGGGAGCCTCTTTATGGGGTGACTGCGTACCTTTTGTATAATGGGTCAGCGACTTATATTCTGTAGCAAGGTTAACCGAATAGGGGAGCCGAAGGGAAACCGAGTCTTAACTGGGCGTTAAGTTGCAGGGTATAGACCCGAAACCCGGTGATCTAGCCATGGGCAGGTTGAAGGTTGGGTAACACTAACTGGAGGACCGAACCGACTAATGTTGAAAAATTAGCGGATGACTTGTGGCTGGGGGTGAAAGGCCAATCAAACCGGGAGATAGCTGGTTCTCCCCGAAAGCTATTTAGGTAGCGCCTCGTGAACTCATCTTCGGGGGTAGAGCACTGTTTCGGCTAGGGGGTCATCCCGACTTACCAACCCGATGCAAACTGCGAATACCGAAGAATGTTATCACGGGAGACACACGGCGGGTGCTAACGTCCGTCGTGAAGAGGGAAACAACCCAGACCGCCAGCTAAGGTCCCAAAGTCATGGTTAAGTGGGAAACGATGTGGGAAGGCCCAGACAGCCAGGATGTTGGCTTAGAAGCAGCCATCATTTAAAGAAAGCGTAATAGCTCACTGGTCGAGTCGGCCTGCGCGGAAGATGTAACGGGGCTAAACCATGCACCGAAGCTGCGGCAGCGACACTATGTGTTGTTGGGTAGGGGAGCGTTCTGTAAGCCGTTGAAGGTGACCTGTGAGGGTTGCTGGAGGTATCAGAAGTGCGAATGCTGACATAAGTAACGATAATGCGGGTGAAAAACCCGCACGCCGGAAGACCAAGGGTTCCTGTCCAACGTTAATCGGGGCAGGGTGAGTCGACCCCTAAGGCGAGGCCGAAAGGCGTAGTCGATGGGAAACAGGTTAATATTCCTGTACTTGGTGTTACTGCGAAGGGGGGACGGAGAAGGCTATGTTGGCCGGGCGACGGTTGTCCCGGTTTAAGCGTGAAGGTGTGTGTTCCAGGCAAATCCGGTTCACTYTAACACTGAGGCGTGATGACGAGGCACTACGGTGCTGAAGTGACAAATGCCCTGCTTCCAGGAAAAGCCTCTAAGCATCAGGTAACACGAAATCGTACCCCAAACCGACACAGGTGGTCAGGTAGAGAATACCAAGGCGCTTGAGAGAACTCGGGTGAAGGAACTAGGCAAAATGGTGCCGTAACTTCGGGAGAAGGCACGCTGACAGGTAGGTGAAGCGACTTGCTCGTGGAGCTGAAATCAGTCGAAGATACCAGCTGGCTGCAACTGTTTATTAAAAACACAGCACTGTGCAAACACGAAAGTGGACTTGTCGGGTAAGTTCCGACCTGCACGAATGGCGTAATGATGGCCAGGCTGTCTCCACCCGAGACTCAGTGAAATTGAACTCGCTGTGAAGATGCAGTGTACCCGCGGCAAGACGGAAAGACCCCGTGAACCTTTACTATAGCTTGACACTGAACACTGGTCCTTGATGTGCAGGATAGGTGGGAGGCTTTGAAGTGTGGACGCCAGTCTGCATGGAGCCGCCCTTGAAATACCACCCTTTAATGGCTGGTGTTCTAACGTGGGCCCGTAATCCGGGTTGCGGACAGTGTCTGGTGGGTAGTTTGACTGGGGCGGTCTCCTCCTAAAGAGTAACGGAGGAGCACGAAGGTTAGCTAATCCTGGTCGGACATCAGGAGGTTAGTGCAATGGCATAAGCTAGCTTGACTGCGAGCGTGACGGCGCGAGCAGGTGCGAAAGCAGGTCATAGTGATCCGGTGGTTCTGAATGGAAGGGCCATCGCTCAACGGATAAAAGGTACTCCGGGGATAACAGGCTGATACCGCCCAAGAGTTCATATCGACGGCGGTGTTTGGCACCTCGATGTCGGCTCATCACATCCTGGGGCTGAAGTAGGTCCCAAGGGTATGGCTGTTCGCCATTTAAAGTGGTACGCGAGCTGGGTTTAGAACGTCGTGAGACAGTTCGGTCCCTATCTGCCGTGGGCGCTGGAGAATTGAGGGGGGCTGCTCCTAGTACGAGAGGACCGGAGTGGACGCATCACTGGTGTTCGGGTTGTCATGCCAATGGCATTGCCCGGTAGCTAAATGCGGAAGAGATAAGTGCTGAAAGCATCTAAGCACGAAACTTGCCCCGAGATGAGTTCTCCCTGACNGTACGAGAGGACCGGAGTGGACGCATCACTGGTGTTCGGGTTGTCATGCCAATGGCATTGCCCGGTAGCTAAATGCGGAAGAGATAAGTGCTGAAAGCATCTAAGCACGAAACTTGCCCCGAGATGAGTTCTCCCTGACTCTTAAAGAGTCCTGAAGGAACGTTGAAGACGACGACGTTGATAGGCCGGGTGTGTAAGCGCAGCGATGCGTTGAGCTAACCGGTACTAATGAACCGTGAGGCTTAACCTTACAACGCCGAAGATGTTTTGGCGGACGAGAGACAGAAACAATATTCAGCCTGATACAGATTAGTTGATGCGCAGGAATGCGTGTTGATAACAGAATTTGCCTGGCGGCAACAGCGCGGTGGTCCCACCTGACCCCATGCCGAACTCAGAAGTGAAACGCCGTAGCGCCGATGGTAGTGTGGGGTCTCCCCATGCGAGAGTAGGGAACTGCCAGGCATCAAATTAAGCAGTAAACTGATGTAAAAATCAGTGGTTGTATAAAAATTCGGTGGAGCGGTAGTTCAGTTGGTTAGAATACCTGCCTGTCACGCAGGGGGTCGCGGGTTCGAGTCCCGTCCGTTCCGCCACTTATTGAAGGCCCTGAGCTAATGCTCAGGGCTTTTTTTTGCCCGTGATTTAATTATTGCCAAATTCGCAAAAATCCTCTGCTTTTTACGCTCTTTTTCGACTCAAACCGAAAAGCCATACTCCTCTTAGTTAATGAACAATGTAATTAAAAAGAGGAATTCTATGGCTATCCCTGCATTTGGTCTCGGGACCTTCCGCCTGAAAGACGATGTGGTTATCGCTTCTGTTAAAACAGCTCTTGAGCTGGGCTATCGTGCTGTCGACACTGCACAAATCTATGATAATGAAGCAGCTGTAGGCCAGGCGATTGCCGAAAGCGGTGTACCGCGCAACGAGTTGTACATCACCACTAAGATCTGGACCGAAAATCTTGGCAAGGAAAAACTGATCCCAAGTCTGAAAGAGAGCCTGAAGAAACTGCGTACAGATTATGTTGATTTGACGTTGATCCATTGGCCATCACCAACCGACGCGGTTTCCGTTGAAGAGTTCATGCAGGCATTGCTTGAAGCCAAAAAGCAGGGGTTGACGCGTGAAATTGGCATCTCTAACTTCACTATCCCGTTGATGGAAAAAGCTATTGCTGCCGTGGGGGCCGAGAACATTGCAACCAACCAGATTGAGCTGTCTCCGTATCTGCAAAGTCGTAAACTGACCGACTGGGCCAAACAACATGGAATTCACATTACCTCTTATATGACGCTTGCTTACGGCAAAGCGCTGAAAGATGAAACGATCGCCCGTATTGCCGCTAAACATAAAGCGACTTCTGCTCAGGTGATCCTGTCATGGGCGATGGGGGAAGGGTATTCGGTCATCCCATCATCAACTAAACGGGAAAATCTGGCCAGCAATCTGCTGGCGCGGGATCTGAAGTTAGACGAAGAAGATAGACATGCGATCGCCATGCTGGATTGCAACGACCGCCTCGTGAGTCCGGAAGGTCTGGCCCCGCAGTGGGATTAATATTAAAACCCTCTCGAGGCTTTTAACCCTCTTTAACAGCTCTTTCGGGAGCTGTTCTTATATGTTCACTCAGAAAATCGATAAATGCACGAATCCGGGTGCTGACAGCCCGATCGCTGTAATAGACTGCGCTAAATGGCATCTCTACCGGCAGACGTTTATCCGCCAACAGTTCCACCAGTTCTCCCCGCGAGATTTCCTTATCAATCATATAATCGGATAAACAGGCGATACCGTTACCATTGAGGCAAAGTTGCTTCAGCGTTTCACCGCTGTTAGATGAAAGCCCGCATTCCACCTCATGGAGCTGCCCGTCATGACAGGCAACAGGCCAGGTATTGAGAGAGACGGGCTCAGTGAATCCCAGACACAGGTGTCGTTTCAGCTCTTCAACCGTTTCAGGCCTGCCAAAGCGAGCGATATAGTCCGGTGAAGCAATAATCTTGCGGTAGCTGGTAAAAAGAGGACGCGCGCGCAGGCTTGAGTCCGTCAGGATTCCGGCGCGTATGGCAACATCCACCTTCCGCTCAATCAGATTGATAAACGTTTCAGAGGAAACCAGCGACAGAGTCATTTCTGGATAGCGTTCCCGGAAGGGTTTGACCAGCGGCATCAAAAAATGCAGGACTACCGGCGTGGCGGCATCAATACGCAGTAACCCGCGTGGCGTATTGCGGCTTTCCTGGATTTCCGTTTCGGCGGCGGCCATCTCCTGCAATACAGACTGCACGCGACGAAAGTAGCGTTCACCTTCTTCCGTCAGGCTGAGCTGACGCGTCGTTCGATTAAGCAGGCTGACGCCCAGCTTCATCTCCAGTTTTTTCACTGCCCGGCTGACCGCAGAATTAGCTTGCCCAAGTTGCTCCGCCGCACGGCTGAAGCTACCGCTTTCCACAACTGAAACAAAAATGGCGAGTTCGTCTGATGTAGCTTTCATTTTTGCTCCTGAAGCAAAATTTTATTGAGATTTTGGATATTTTTGTTATTAAATCATCCCGGCATACTGCATGTCATCTGATTACTGATGATATGGAGTTATTTATGCCTCTCGCGTTATTTGCACTGACAATAAGTGCCTTTGCTATTGGCACGACCGAATTTGTGATTGTTGGCCTGGTGCCGACCATTGCCGAACAGCTGTCTATTTCCCTGCCTTCTGCCGGCATGCTGGTTTCAATTTATGCGCTGGGGGTGGCTGTTGGCGCTCCGGTTTTGACCGCCTTAACCGGAAGATTACCGCGTAAGCAGTTGTTGGTTGCGCTGATGGTGCTGTTTACTGCCGGAAATCTGTTGGCATGGCAGGCACCAGGCTATATGACATTGATTCTCGCCCGACTGTTGACCGGACTGGCGCATGGGGTGTTCTTCTCGATCGGTTCGACTATTGCAACAAGCCTTGTATCGAAAGAGAAAGCGGCTTCTGCTATCGCCATTATGTTTGGTGGCCTGACCGTCGCGCTGGTCACAGGCGTACCGCTTGGAACGTTTATTGGTCAGCATTTTGGCTGGCGTGAAACTTTTCTGGCGGTGTCATTGTTAGGTGTGATCGCCCTGATTAGCAGCCAGCTGTTAATTCCATCAAATATCCCAGGACGGACTGCGGCCAGTCTTCGCGACCAGCTGAAGGTTCTGACGCATCCTCGTCTTCTCTTGATCTATGCAGTGACCGCATTGGGTTACGGCGGCGTATTTACGGCATTCACCTTCCTGGCGCCAATGATGCAGAATCTGGCGGGGTTTACACCGGCGGCGGTGAGTTGGATCCTGTTGGGGTATGGCGTCTCGGTGGCGATCGGTAATATCTGGGGCGGTAAACTGGCCGATAAGCACGGCGCGGTTCCGGCACTGAAATTTATCTTCGCGGCGCTGTTTGTTCTGTTGATGGTTTTTCAGTTTACGGCTTCCATGCAATACGCCGCGCTGGCCACAATTCTGGTCATGGGGATCTTTGCCTTTGGTAACGTACCGGGTTTGCAGGTTTATGTTGTGCAGAAAGCCGAACAGTTCACGCCGAATGCGGTCGATGTTGCATCAGGCCTGAATATCGCTGCCTTTAACATTGGCATTGCTATGGGGTCAGTAGTCGGAGGCCAGACTGTAGAGCATTATGGCTTAGCGCAAACGCCATGGATTGGGGCATTAATTGTGTTAGGGGCTTTTCTGCTGCTGGGTGTGAGCGGGCGACTGGATAACGCTTCCCGCGTCGCGGTTCCGGGCTAATTGATTGTCGTAAGCGCTCACTTACAAAACATTATGCAATTGTCCGTTGAAAGTGTGAGCTAAAATCCCTATAACAGAAGAACCAGCCCGGCTGCGGGCTGGTTGACGTTACAGAGGTTTTAAAGTCTAAAGTGCGAAAAAACACCTATGCCATGCGCTATGTTGCCGGACAACCCGCAGAGCGGATTTTACCGCCCGGATCGTTTTCGAGCATTGGCCAGGCATTACCCGCTGGCATTCCGTTAAGCAGTGAAGACCGTATTCGGATCCTGGTGTGGAATATCTTTAAGCAGCAGCGAGCAGAATGGTTATCGGTGCTGAAGAACTTTGGTAAAGATGCGCATCTTGTTTTGCTGCAGGAGGCTCAAACTACGCCTGAACTGGTACAGTTTGCGACCACTAACTATCTTGCTGCCGATCAGGTACCCGCTTTTGTGCTGCCTCAGCATCCTTCTGGCGTAATGACGCTTTCAACAGCGCACCCGGTTTACTGCTGTCCGCTGAGGGAACGTGAGCCAATCCTGCGTCTGGCGAAATCCGCGCTGGTAACGGTTTATCCATTACCCGATACGCGGTTGCTGATGGTCGTGAACATTCATGCGGTTAACTTTAGTCTGGGAGTTGATGTGTATAGTAAGCAGTTACTTCCTATTGGCGACCAGATTGCACACCACAGCGGCCCCGTGATTATGGCCGGTGATTTTAATGCCTGGAGCCGTCGTCGAATGAACGCGTTGTATCGTTTTGCACGTGAAATGTCGCTGCGACAGGTGCGTTTTACCGACGATCAGCGCCGCCGTGCGTTCGGTCGCCCCCTGGATTTTGTCTTCTATCGTGGTCTGAACGTCAGCGAGGCTTCTGTATTGGTCACCCGCGCTTCCGATCACAATCCACTACTCGTCGAATTTAGTCCCGGCAAGCCTGAACAATAAGGTGTGTCAGGTCTGCCGTGGGGCAGACCTGCGGTGGTGCTGCCCTTTTCCTGTAAACAACCAAAGGACAGTACAATGACAACACACTCCCATCATGACAACGTTGAAAAGCAGTTTGGCTCGCAGGCAAATGCCTATTTAACCAGCACTGTGCATGCCTCCGGGCGCGATTTACAGCGCCTGGCAGAACGTCTGTCCTCTTTTCCCCATGCCAGCGTATTAGATATGGGATGTGGCGCAGGACATGCCAGCTTTATTGCTGCCCAAAACGTGAAACAGGTCGTGGCTTACGATCTGTCTTCGCAGATGCTCGATGTGGTCATGCAGGCGGCAAAAGACAAAGGGTTAGATAATATCGCGACCCGACAGGGATATGCCGAAAGCCTGCCGTTTGCGGATCAAACTTTTGAGGTGGTCATTAGCCGCTATTCAGCTCACCACTGGCATGACGTTGGGCAGGCATTGCGAGAGGTCAATCGGGTGCTGAAGCCGGGTGGGGTGGCGATCATAATGGACGTAATGTCACCGGGGCACCCGGTTCGCGATATCTGGTTACAGACCGTAGAGGCGTTACGTGACACGTCGCATGTGCGCAACTATTCCAGCGGAGAGTGGCTGTCCTTAATGAATGATGCGAATCTGATCGCCGATACCTTGTTAACTGACCGTTTACCGCTGGAATTCAGTTCGTGGGTAGCGAGGATGCGTACACCTGCGGTGCTGGTGGAGGCCATTCGTTTATATCAGCAGAGTGCGTCGGCAGAGGTTAAAACGTACTTTGCTTTGCAGGAGGATGGTTCATTTACCAGCGATATCATTATGGCTGAAGCGCATAAAGCGGCATAAATAAAAAAGGCACTGGGGGGAATCCAGTGCCTTTTCGGTATCAATTTATGGTCAGGAGTCTGGCATGCTGTTATTTTTCACAAACAGCGTGAGCTGATCGCCAGGCTGCAGATTCGCCGTATCGGTGTTCCAGCGCATCACATCTTTAATGTTAACGCCGTGTCGTTTAGCGATGCTTGAGAGCGAATCGCCTTTACGTACGCGATAGGTGATACTGTCGCTATTGTTTGCCAGCTGCTGCGCGCTGTTGCCCGCACCCACCGTCAAGCTTTGGCCCACTTTCAAGTTTGAACCACGCAGTTTGTTCCACTGCTGCAGATCTTTTGTGCTCACGCCAAGACGCGAAGCGATGCCGGAAAGCGTATCGCCAGAGCGAACGGTATAACTACGGCTGCTAAGCGGCGTGTTGTCCGCAACCAGCGTTGGCTGTACGGCAGCAATCTCGCCAGAGGCCAGAGACTCACGCAGTTGCTCTGCATGTTTCTTCGGCACCATCACGTATTGCGGGCCGCTTGCACCCAACGTCGAGCCTTTCACGCCAGCATTAAACGTTTTCAGTTTGCTGACAGAAATACCCGCCATATCTGCAACCTGCGCCATATCGACCGGGTTGTTCAAACGAACGCGCGCCAAAGCACGGCTTTCATCTGTCGTAGGCAGACGTACGCCATAACGTTTGCTGTTCTTGAAAATGTCACTCAGAGCCAGCATTTTGGGCACGTAGATTTTCGTTTCATGGGGCAAGGGCAACGACCAGAAGTCGGTGGATTTGCCACGCGCTTTGTTCGTTTTGATTGCCTTCATGACCCGACCTTCGCCGCTATTATAAGCCGCGACGGTCAACAGCCAGTCGCCGTCAAACATTTTGTTCAGACGCTGCATCATATCCAGCGCTGCGGTTGTGGAGGCCACAACGTCGCGACGCGCATCATAATTGCGGGTCTGCTTCAAACCATAATTGCGCCCCGTGCTCGGAATGATTTGCCAAATGCCTGCGGCATTGGCACCAGACGTCGCATGAGGATCAAAAGCGCTCTCCACTATGGGTAGTAATACCAGTTCCATAGGCATGTTACGTTTTTTAACCTGCCCGGCTATCCAGTACATATACGGCTCTGCCCGTAAAGTTACATCGTGGAGATAGCTCTTATTGCGTAAATACTTCTGTTTTTGTTCGCGAATCCGGTCATTTTCCGGAATTCCCATCTTTAGCTCGTCGCCAATGAAAGCCCACAAGTCTTGATCTGACGCGACAGAGGTTCCATCGTCCAACCATCGCGCCTGACTCGTAAACTTTCCTGCTTCCCCTTGACCAGCTGCAGAAAGGCTCTGTGCGTGCTGTTGGACGTTACCTGCGTTCTGAGACGACTGGCAACCCACGAGCAGGACAGAGGCGAGTAATATCGCTTTTGCCTTCATGTGTGTGTCAATAGTTGCTTAAAAGACGACCGATCATAACGGCGAAGTTCACCGATGACAAGTAAGAATTGTCAGAACCTGTCTTTCTTTGACCTTAACCATGCAAAACGCTCTTCAGGTTGTTGCAATATTGTTTCTTTGTTTATTTCATCAATTAAATCAGCATCTTCTGTTCTTAAGAAAATATTATTTTGTCGTTCATTTTTCAGAATTACGGGGAGTGTCATTTGGTTTTTTACCCGTAACTCATTAACTTTACGATAATATTCATTAATGAACGAATCGTGCGGTAGAATGCTTAGCGCAAACTTCATGTTTGCTAAAGTGTATTCGTGCGCAGAACAGACCAGAGTATCATCCGGAAGATT
Source organism: Citrobacter amalonaticus (assembly GCF_002918555.1). Lineage (GTDB taxonomy): Bacteria > Pseudomonadota > Gammaproteobacteria > Enterobacterales > Enterobacteriaceae > Citrobacter_C > Citrobacter_C amalonaticus_A. The sequence continues at coordinate 1,448,981 of NZ_PQMB01000002.1, read as the reverse complement.
GCTTATTTTTTTAAGTGATTGATACATCTGGGGTGCTGTGCCTTCAAACAGACGTCCACAGCCACCTGAAAAGAGGGTGTCGCCGCAGAAAAGGTAAGGATGGCTAAAGTAACAGATATGTCCTAAAGTGTGACCCGGCGTAGCAAAAATACTAAATTCATGCCCCAGAACGACGGCAGTTTCTCCGTCTTTGACGACTTGCGTTGTTCCCTTATCTTGTGTTTCTGCCGGTCCGTAAACCACAATTTGCGGAAATTTTTGCACCAGTTCCTTTACGCCGCCTACGTGATCCTGATGATGATGAGTAAGAAAAATCGCTTCTGGCTGCCAGTTATGTTCTGTAATGGCATTTAAGACGGGTTTTGCATCACCCGGATCAACAATCAGACAACGTCCTTCATTATTACTCAGAACCCAGATGTAATTGTCCTGAAAGGCGGGAATACTGTTAAGATTCATAAATTACCTCTTACTGCGAACGGAAGGTTGTGATGAAACCGGCAAGGATCCCACAAATAGTCGTAGCCCCCGATCGCTGGGGCGATATGCCCTGGGGCGAGTACTATCGTGAGGCGCTCGAACATCAGCTTAACCCGTGGTTCGCGAAAATGTACGGTTTTCACCTGCTCAAAATCGGCAATTTAAGCGCAGAAATCAATTCAGAAGCGTGCGCGGTTTCTCATCAGGTGAATGTTTCTGTGCACGGCTCTCCTGTTCAGGTGCAGGCCGATCCGCTGCAACTTCCCTTTGCCGACAAATCTGTCGATGTTTGTTTGCTGGCGCACACGTTGCCATGGTGTGCCGATCCACATCGTTTACTGCGTGAAGCCGATCGGGTGTTAATCGATGATGGCTGGCTGGTGCTGAGCGGGTTTAACCCAATCAGCCTGATGGGGTTACGCAAGCTGGTGCCGGTATTACGTAAAACGTCACCTTATAATAGCCGGATGTTTACGCTGATGCGGCAGCTGGACTGGCTGTCACTGCTGAACTTTGAAGTGCTGCACTATAGCCGTTTCCATGTCTTGCCGTGGAAAAAAACGGGCGGGAAATTGCTCAGCGCCCACGTCCCGGCGCTGGGGTGCCTGCAACTGGTCGTCGCACGTAAGCGAACCATTCCATTAACGCTTAATCCGTTGAAGCAAAACAAAAGTAAGGCGCGAATTCGCCAGGCGGTAGGGGCCACCCGGCAGTATCGCAAGCCGGATGGTTAAGCCTCGGTCTGATAGCCGACATCATCCTGGGTTGGGTTCATTGCCGCACTGCGTGCGAGTTCATCGCAGCGTTCGTTTTCCGGATGTCCGGCATGGCCTTTGACCCATTCCCATTTGATTTGATGCTGCCCCAGTGCGGCATCAAGACGTTTCCAGAGATCGACGTTTTTTACCGGTTTTTTATCCGACGTTTGCCAACCGCGTTTCTTCCAGTTATGGATCCACTGAGTGATCCCCTGGCGGACATATTGGCTGTCGGTACTTAATACCACCTCACAATGTTCTTTCAGCGCCTCAAGAGCGACGATTGCTGCCATCAGCTCCATGCGGTTATTGGTTGTAAGGGTGTAGCCTTCGCTAAAGGTTTTTTCGCGGCCGCGATAGCGTAAAATCGCACCATAGCCACCTGGCCCTGGATTACCCAGGCAAGAACCGTCGGTGAAAATTTCTACCTGTTTAAGCATCTCTGGTAGACTTCCTGTAATTGAAATCGAACTGTAAACGACAAGTCTGACATAAATGACCGCTATGAGCACTGCAATTACACGACAGATCGTCCTCGATACCGAAACCACCGGTATGAACCAGATCGGCGCACACTATGAAGGACATAAGATTATTGAGATTGGCGCGGTGGAAGTCATCAACCGTCGCCTGACCGGTAATAACTTTCACGTTTATCTGAAACCGGACCGGCTGGTGGACCCGGAAGCTTTTGGCGTACACGGTATTGCGGATGAATTCCTGCTGGATAAACCGGTTTTCGCCGACGTGGCTGATGAGTTTCTCGACTATATTCGCGGCGCGGAGTTGGTTATCCATAACGCATCGTTTGATATCGGCTTTATGGATTACGAGTTTGGCAAGCTCAATCGCGGGATCCCTAAAACCAGTGAGTTCTGTAAAGTCACCGATAGCCTGGCGCTGGCGAGGAAAATGTTTCCCGGTAAGCGTAACAGCCTTGACGCGTTATGCTCACGTTATGAGATAGACAACAGCAAGCGTACGCTTCACGGCGCATTGCTCGATGCCCAGATTCTGGCCGATGTCTATCTGACGATGACCGGTGGACAGACCTCAATGGCTTTCTCAATGGAAGGAGAGGCGCAGCAGCAGCAGGGAGAAGCGACGATCCAGCGCATTGTGCGCCAGGCAAGTCGGTTACGCGTTGTTTTTGCCACTGATGAAGAGGTCGTAGCCCATGAATCGCGCCTTGACCTGGTGCAAAAGAAAGGCGGAAGTTGCCTCTGGCGGGCGTAGTGGCCCCTTTTGCGGCGCGGAAACCGCTATTCGGGTGAATTTTACAGCAAACGATTCAAAACTTGAGAAAAAGCGTTGACGAGCTGCGGGGCAATCCGTAATATTCGCTGCGTTCCCGGAGGGAGCACAACGCGGAGTGGTAGTTCAGTTGGTTAGAATACCTGCCTGTCACGCAGGGGGTCGCGGGTTCGAGTCCCGTCCATTCCGCCACTATTCAGAAAGCCTGAATCAGCAATGATTCAGGCTTTCGTCGTTTTAAGCACGGTAAAAAAACCGCCAAAATTGCCGCAGGCCGCTGTGCCCATTCACCCGGCGTCCGGGGAATACCTTTCTGTACCTGTCTACCCTGTTCCGGTGTTAACGCGGCAGGACCTTTCACCGCGGGATCAGCGCAGTGTAAAGGGATCGGCATCCTGCCAGGCCGGGAATTTCTCGCGATATTCTCGCAGCGCAGAGAGTGACAGGTCGGCATCAATACGGGTGGCCTGATGCGGTTCTGCGGTGGCGATTATCTCTCCCTGGGGATTAATCACCCGACTGTCGCCACGGTAATGATGGCCATTGCCGTCACTCCCGACCCGGTTACAGCCTGCAACATATGCCTGATTCTCAATGGCACGAGCCGCCAGCAGCGCCTGCCAGTGCAGCGAACGCGGCGCGGGCCAGTTGGCGACATACAGCGCCAGGTCATAATCATTCAGATTACGTGACCAGACTGGAAAACGCAGGTCGTAGCAGACCAGTGGCAGAATACGCCAGCCGCGCCATTCCAGGACCACGCGCGCGTTGCCTGCTTCATAATGGTGATGTTCATCCGCCATGCGGAACAGGTGGCGTTTATCGTAGAAATGCACATCGCCTTCAGGTTCAACCAGCAAAAAACGGTTTACCGGCCCACGTTCGGTCTGTAAAGCGGCGCTCCCGGCAATCAGAGCCTGTGTCTGCTGCGCTTTTACTCGCATCCACTGGATCACCTCTTCCTGCGCGAGTGACTGAACGGCGGCCTCCATAGCAAATCCGGTAGTAAACATCTCGGGCAGGACGATCACGTCGCGTCCGGTGAGCGTTTCCAGCAGCCGATCAAAGTGGCGCAGGTTAGCCGGACCATCCATCCAGACCAAAGGTTGTTGCAAGAGAGTAATCTTCAAACCAGACACAGTACCAAACTCCTCGTTGCGGGGCTTAAGTTAACTCTAACATCTTATTCGCGGAGTGTGTGGGTGGGGGCATATTGAAAGGCCATTTTCCAGAAACCGCTGATTTGCATTTACCAGTATCTCCAGCCACCATTAACAGGCAGAATAATGCGGGGATGAGCCCAGGAGGAAAAATGCTAAAGATATTAACCACTATCGCCACGGTGATCGTGGCAACAGGCGCAATGGCGCAAAGCGATATTAACCTGAGCACTCTGGCGAAAGATGATGCGACAAAAGCAGCGTACAGCCAAATGGTGGAAGGAAATAAATTGCCCGCATGGATCAATAAGGGGGGAACTTCTTCCCCGACGCAGACGGTGAAACTGGGTGGCGAATCATACCAGGTTCTGAGCGCGTGCAAACCGCATGATTGCGGCGCAGAACGTATTGCGGTGTTGTGGTCAGAAAAGTCACAACAGATGATGGGGGTGTTCTCAACGGTTGATGAGAAAACCTCACGAGAGAAACTAACGTGGCTGAACGTGAGCGACGAGCTGTCAATCGACGGTAAAACGGTACTGTTCGCTGCGCTGAGCGGAAGCCTGCAAAATCATCCTGATGCGTTTAACTACAACTAACGTATAAGCAAAAAAAGCGGAGCTTCAGCTCCGCTTTTTATTTCACCGATCTTCAGGCCGCTTCGATTTTACGTACTTTCTCTGGCAGCTTTACCGGCTGTGTTGCCAGCTCCTCCGGCTCAAAGTCGTCAACGTTGATGCTGCGCAGACGACTCTTCTCTGCTTTCACCAGGATAGCGGCTTCATCTTTATCGATTAACCCTTTCGCCAGCGCGTTGTGTGCCAGTTCATCCAGACGGGTGAACGGCAGATTTTTACCCAGTTCTTTACAGATACGCTGGTGGATAGGGTCGGCAGCCATCACGTCCAGCAGCGCTTCTTCAAGCAAACCGACCGGGTTATGCTCGCTCGGCGTCAGGTACTGACCACGTCCAATGCGCGAGCGGGTTGCGCATGGCACTTGCAGAATCTTCGCAACTTTATGATCCAGTTTGTCAGACGGTGCCAGATAGTGACGACCGGTTGGGAAGATCGCGACGTTCAGCAGACCCGCAACAAAACGGTTCGGGAAGTTTTGCAGCAGGTCGTCCATCGCCTGTTCTGCCTGATATAACGCGTCCTGCACGCCCCAGTGAACCAGCGGCAAATCGGCTTCATTACGACCTTCGTCGTCATAGCGTTTCAGTACCGCAGAGGCCAGGTAAAGCTGGCTTAACACATCGCCCAGACGGGCTGAGATACGTTCACGACGCTTCAGGCTACCGCCCAGAACCGCCATTGAGACATCAGACAGCAGGGCCAGGTTGGCGCTCAGCCGGTTGAGATGTTGATAATAACGTTTGGTCGCATCGCGGGTTGGCGAATTGCTGGTTAAGCCACGGGTCAGCCCTAACCACAGGCTGCGTACCTTGTTGCTGCCGACGTGCCCAATGTGTTTAAACAGCAGCTTATCGAACGCATTGACATCATTGTTTTGTGCTGCGGCCATCTCTTCGAGAACGTACGGATGGCAGCGAATTGCGCCCTGACCAAAAATCATCATGCTGCGGGTCAGGATGTTTGCCCCTTCAACGGTGATGGCGATAGGTGCGCCCTGATAAGCCCGGGCCAGGAAGTTGCTCTCCCCGAGCATAATGCCCTTACCGCCGGTGATATCCATTGCATCGATAATTGACTGCTGACCGCGGTGGGTACAGTGATACTTCACGATGGCTGACAGGACCGCCGGTTTCTCACCCAGCATAATGCCGTAAGTGATCAGTGATGCGGCGGCATCCATAACATACGCGTTGCCTGCGATACGCGCCAACGGCTCTTCAATCCCCTCCATTTTACCGATGGAGATTTTGAACTGACGGCGAATATGGGCATAGGCGCCCGTTGCCAGCGCCACGGATTTCACGCCGCCGGTGGAGTTGGACGGTAGGGTGATCCCGCGTCCCACCGACAGACATTCCACCAGCATACGCCAGCCCTGACCAGCCATTTTCGGTCCGCCGATGATGTAATCAATCGGGACAAAGACATCTTTACCGCGAGTCGGACCGTTCTGGAACGGTACGTTCAGCGGGAAGTGACGACGACCAATCTCCACGCCTGGCGTCGAGGTTGGGATCAGCGCACAGGTGATCCCCAGATCTTCATCACCACCCAGCAGTTTTTCCGGATCGGAGAGTTTAAACGCCAGACCGAGTACGGTCGCAATAGGTGCCAGAGTGATATAGCGTTTGTTCCAGGTCAGGCGCATGCCCAGTACCTGCTGGCCCTGCCAGTCGCCCATACAAACGATGCCGGTATCCGGAATCGCGCCTGCGTCAGAACCTGCTTCCGGACTGGTCAGTGCGAAGCAAGGGATCTCCTGGCCCCGCGCCAGACGTGGCAGGTAATGGTCTTTCTGTTCTTCTGTACCGTAATGTTGCAGCAGTTCGCCCGGGCCTAAAGAGTTGGGGACGCCCACGGTAATGGCCAGGATCCCGGAAACGCCGGAGAGTTTTTGCAGCACGCGAGACTGCGCGTAAGCCGAGAACGCCAGGCCACCGTACTCTTTCTTGATGATCATCGCGAAGAAACGGTGCTCTTTCAGATAGGCCCACAGCTCAGGCGGCAGGTCAGCCAGTTCATGGGTGATCTGAAAGTCGTTAGCCATACGGCAGGCTTCTTCAACCGGACCGTCAATAAATGCCTGTTCTTCGGCGGTGAGTTGCGGCTGCGGGTAGTTGTGTAATTTTTTCCAGTCTGGTTTCCCCTGGAACAGATCGCCTTCCCACCAGGTGGTACCGGCATCGATCGCTTCTTTCTCAGTGCGCGACATGGGCGGCATGACCTTACGGAAGCCACGAAACACTGGGGCAGAGACCATCGATTTACGCATCGGGGTAAAGTTAAAGGGGACGAGAATAATGGCCAGAGGAACCAGCAGCCAGACAGACCACAGACCGGCAACGCCAAGGGCTGCGGTCCATGCGAGCAGAATCAGGCTGCTGAGAAACAGGCTCACCCGGTGATAGAACAGCACGCCGAGCAGGACAATAGTCGCGAGAATACTCAAAATCATCATAACGAAAAGCTCCCTTGCTTGTAGGAGGTCTGACCACTTGTGATGATATGGTTGTAGTGTATGTAAAATCTTTTATCAATGCGTTTACAAAATAATTACAACAAAGCTCACATTGTTGCTGTTTTCTGCGGCACAAAAAATCAAAAGCGCTGACCATTCACGTGGCTTGTACTTCTCGCTTCCTGAGCTATCCGGTACACTGCATTCTGTCATTTACATTCATGCTGAAGGATATCCTCATGTACCAGGATCTTATTCGTAACGAACTGAACGAAGCGGCGGAAACGCTGGCTAATTTTTTAAAAGATGATGCCAATATTCACGCTATTCAGCGCGCGGCGGTCCTGCTGGCAGACAGTTTTAAAGCGGGTGGTAAAGTACTTTCCTGTGGTAACGGCGGTTCCCATTGCGATGCAATGCACTTTGCCGAGGAGCTGACCGGCCGCTACCGTGAAAACCGTCCGGGTTACCCGGCAATTGCGATTTCTGACGTCAGCCACATCTCCTGCGTCAGCAACGACTTCGGCTACGACTATGTGTTTTCGCGCTATGTGGAAGCGGTTGGCCGCGAAGGTGATGTCCTGTTAGGGATCTCCACTTCCGGTAACTCCGGTAACGTCATTAAAGCCATTGCGGCTGCGCGCGAGAAGGGAATGAAAGTGATCACCCTGACCGGTAAAGATGGCGGGAAAATGGCAGGTAGCGCAGATATTGAAATCCGCGTACCGCATTTCGGCTATGCAGACCGTATTCAGGAAATTCATATTAAAGTGATCCATATCCTGATCCAGCTGATCGAAAAAGAGATGGTGAAGTAAGAAGGCTATTTTATTTGCCATTTTGAATCCGGGCAGTGCTCGAAATCCTCACGTACTACGTGTACGCTCCGGTTTCTGCGCGCTGTCCGAATCCAAACTGGCTGCAACAATTACGCCTTCCCGCTTAAAGGCGTTTGTGGAGGTGATGTATGTGCGAACTGCTCGGGATGAGCGCCAATGTGCCAACCGATATCTGCTTTAGCTTCACCGGGCTTGTTCAGCGCGGTGGGGGAACCGGGCCGCATAAAGACGGCTGGGGTATTACCTTCTACGAAGGCAAAGGCTGTCGCACGTTCAAAGATCCGCAACCCAGTTTTAACTCCCCTATTGCCAGACTGGTCCAGGATTACCCCATCAAATCCTGCTCGGTGATTGCGCATATTCGCCAGGCGAATCGTGGGGAAGTGGCGCTGGAAAATACCCATCCGTTTACCCGTGAGCTCTGGGGGCGGAACTGGACCTATGCGCATAACGGGCAGCTCAACGGTTATAAGTCGCTGGAAACCGGTAATTTCCGCCCGGTCGGTGAGACGGACAGTGAAAAAGCATTTTGCTGGATGTTGCATAAGCTGACGCAGCGTTATCCACGCACGCCTGGCAATATGGCTGCGGTATTTAAATATATTGCGACGCTGGCAGGCGTATTGCGTGAGAAGGGTGTATTTAACATGCTGCTGTCGGACGGGCGCTATGTGATGGCGTTCTGCTCAACCAACCTGTACTGGATCACCCGTCGTGCGCCGTTTGGCGTGGCGACGCTGCTGGATCAGGATGTGGAGATCGACTTCAGCTCAGAGACCACACCGAACGATGTCGTCTCTGTGATTGCGACGCAACCGCTGACGGGCAATGAAACCTGGCAAAAGATTATGCCAGGTGAGTGGGCGTTATTTTGTCTCGGGGAGCGTGTAGTTTGATGCCAGCTGCGGCTGGATCACTTCGCTGCTCAGTGGTTTGCTGACCACGTAGCGACCTTCGACCACGGAAACGGTTGGCGGCTTGTGGGTCTGTTCAAAGTAATCGTATCCCGGCTTCAACTGAGCCCAGAAGTCCTTGTAATAAGAATATTTGTGGCGTTGCATGTTGGCATCCGTCATTCGGAACGGATAGATGCTGACCTGCACGCTGGACTGACCGAAAACCAGCGCTCCCGTCACGAACTGAAAAATCTCATCAATGCCGCTGTCCGTCATGGCATAACAGCCAACGGAGACGCAGGCGCCGTGAATCATCAGGTATTTGCCTTCATAACCATGCGCGCGATCGTAGGCATTCGGGAAGCCGATATTAATCGCTTTATAGAAGCGGCTGTCCGGTTTGAGCTGGTTACGCTGTACGCTGTAGAAACCTTCCGGGCTTTTGAAATCGCCCTGACGCTGTTTCGGGCCTAATCCACCGGAATAGTTGCAGATTTTGTAGCTGTCGAGCAGTTGATATTGCTCACCCATTTTAACGTAGAGATCGAGGGTGCGCTCTTCTTTGAAAATCTGAATATAGACCGGGGACCCCATCAACTGCTGCTTATACTCTTTGCCGATCGGCGTTGTCGAACGGCCGCTGCTCAGCAAACCGGCAAATGACACGCACGGGATCAAAAGCATCGCAATAAATAATGCGATTTTACGCATACTGCTTGTTCCTTGATAAAACGGTTACACACGCCAGAACGGCCAAAAGGATCCCAAATCGGAGATACCCTGAGTCAGTCGGGTTGCAATAACGGGCAGGCAACCTGAACGAGGATAGGGATAAATCTGAATCTGGAGCGCTCACATTAGCACCACAATATTTTTTCGCAAGTCTCTCGTGCTGTGTTTACAATGTGTACCGGAAATCAACCATCAGGGCAGTCCAGCGCCAGGTAGCCAGATTGTCAGGCTGCGATTTATTCATATTTTTTATTTTACTGAAATAAAAGTATTAATTTTTTAATAATGGATAATTAAGCATGGCGAATATATCGCCGCGATAAACTAAACAAACATTATTTGAACGGGTAATTTTTGTTTATGTCTTTTTCTGGCACTCCCAGGCTGATTTTACCGGGGCTGCTTTCGTTGTGTGTTGTTTTTTCACCGTTGTATGCAGCAACAGTTCCACATTCAACATCCCCTCTTAGCTATGCGGCGAAGTTGCGTATGCGCAACCGTGAACGGCTGCTTAATCAGTTTCACACGCAAATCAAAAAGCAGGCGCGCTATATCGTGGAGGGGACGCCGGAAAGCAAAAAAGCGCTACGACAGCAGAACCGACAGCGGATTAAACAGCATCCGGAGTGGTTCCCTGTGCCATTAAAAGCCAGCGATCGCCCCTGGCAGGCACTGGCGGAAAATAACCACTTTCTCAGCAGCGATCGCTTACATAACATCACGGAAGTGGCTATTCATCGCCTTGAGCAGCAATTGGGAAAACCGTATGTATGGGGAGGCGTTAATCCGCAGCAGGGATTTGACTGCTCAGGTCTGGTTTTCTACGCCTATAACAAAATTCTGGCGTCAAAATTACCGCGCACAGCCAATGAAATGTTTCACTACCGTCGGGCGACTATCGTCTCTGACCGCGATCTGCGGCGTGGCGATCTGCTGTTTTTCCATATTCACAGCCGGGAGATTGCCGATCATATGGGGGTGTATTTGGGCAATGGGCAGTTTATTGAGTCACCGCGCACGGGAGAACGGATTCGGATAAGCCAGCTGGCCGCGCCTTTTTGGCAGGATCACTATCTTGGCGCCCGCCGTATTCTGACGGAAAACACGATTATCTGAACCGTAATATCGCCATAAAATTATTCCGGCGAGTACGGCATTGGCCCGATCGAGGCGGGGAGCCGGAACGCCCCCTCAGACGAGCGGTGGATTCAGAGCCAACTGAAGCCACCGCCTTATCCTTACTAACTTAATGCCCCCATAATTTTTAATTCCAGTTCGTCGGCCACTTCATTGTAAGAAAGCACATGCAGTCCTGGGGCGAAAAGCCGGGCATAGCGGGCTAACAGCGGACGTAGCTGCGGCGCCACTAACAGAACCGGTTCCTTACCCGCCGCCTTCATCTGTTCTTTAATCTGCGGCATATTGGTCTGGAACTGGTTGAGCATATTGGGATCGACGGGCACGCTGTCGAGCATCACTTTTCCACTTTGTTGTGCCTGGTTCACCACGCTGGAGAGCAGGTTTTCCAGCTCGTTATTCAGCGTGTAAACGGCCAGCTCATGCTTGCGGACAAACGCATGGGTGATGCTGCGGCGCAGCGCCAGGCGCACATCCGCAGCCAGCAAAATGTGATCCTTCGTGGTGGCGCTACTGGCGACCAACACCGTGGCAATGGTAACGATATCCCGCAGTGAAACCCCTTCAATTAGCAGAGAGCGGTACACTTTCAGCAGCTGACTGTAGTTCAGTGCGGCGCTGAGATCCTCCCCCAGTCGTGGCGCCATTGAGGAGAGACGATTGTGCAGCTGGGTAATATCGTCATAGTTGAACAGATCGGGAATATAGTGACGGATAACCTTATTCACGTGTGTCGCAATCACGCTGGCGCTATCAATCACCTGATAACCCATATTCAGCGCTTTCGCTTTCTGCGCTGGCTGAATCCAGGTCACGGGCATACCGTAAGCCGGGTCGTTGCCTAACACGCCGTCAATCTCGCCATAGGTTTCACTGGAGGGCAGCGCCATCAGCTTATCGGAAGGAATATCCGCTTCATCGGCTTTGATGCCGTTGATGAAAATCGCATACTGACTGGGCTTCAGGCGGAAGTTTTCCCGAATGCGAATTTCCGGTAACAGGACGCCGTTGCTATCGGAAATGACCTGTCGGACACCACGAATGCGCTGGGTGAGCGGGTTGCCTTTTGACTTATCCACCAGCGAAACCAGCTTATAGCCAAGACTCAGGCTGATCGGTTCAATCAGCGGAATGGTTTCCCAGCTGACCTGTTGCTCTGTGTTTTCGGTGATGGTTTTGGTTAGCGTTTCGAGGTTTTTTTCTTCCGTTTCCGCCGCTTTTGGCCGCTTACTCATTCGCCAGGCGGCAAATCCGAGTAGTCCGCTGAAAATCAGGAACGGAAAGTGCGGCATACCGGGAACAATCGCCAGCACAAACATAATGCTGGTGGCGGTATACAGTACGGAAGGGCTGGCCAGCAGCTGGGTGCGAACGTCAGTGGCAATATCCCCGTTATCACTCACGCGAGTGACGATGATCGCCGCCGCAGTGGAGAGCAGCAGGGAGGGGATCTGGGCGACCAGACCGTCGCCGATGGTCATCAATACATACTGGCGAAAGGCCGCCTCAGCGCTTAAATCGTATTTAAAGATCCCAATACAGACGCCGCCGATCAGGTTGATCGCCAGAATCATCATCCCGGCAATGGCATCCCCGCGCACGAATTTTGAGGCGCCGTCCATTGCCCCGTAGAAATCGGCTTCACTGGCGACATCTTTACGGCGCGTCTGCGCCTGCTGCTGGTTGATAAGGCCGGCGTTGAGATCGGCGTCGATCGCCATCTGCTTGCCCGGCATCGCGTCCAGAGTAAAGCGCGCGGAAACTTCAGAGATACGCTCTGCACCTTTGGTCACCACGATAAAGTTGATGATCATCAGGATGATGAACACCACGAACCCGACGACGAAGTTGCCGCCAATCACCACCTGGCCGAAGGATTCAATCACTTTACCCGCTGCGCCTGCCCCCATATGCCCGTGCAGCAGAACCACACGCGTAGACGCGACGTTCAGCGTCAGTCGCATCAGGGTGGTAATCAACAAAATAGTGGGGAATACGCTGAATTCAAGCGGCCGTTTTGCCGATACGGCTACCAGCAGCACCATCACGGCCAGGACAATGTTAAAGGTGAACAGAATATCCAGCAGCGCCGGGGGGAGCGGCAGGATCACCATCGCCAGGATACAAAGTATCACCAGCGGCACGCCGATATTGCCGTTGCGCAGCAGCGCCAGGAGTTGTTTAGTGATTTTCGGCATCCAGTTTAAGAACCTCTTTTGGAATAGAAATATGTCTGTTCAGTGAGGGGCGTGGCTGTGAACCATCGCGCCAGTGTTTCATCTGCAACACGTATGTCAGCACATGGGCAATGGCCCGATAGAGCTGAAAGGGAATTTGTTGGTTAACCTGCGTGGTGTAGTAGACCGAGCGCGCCAGTTTTGGAAACTCCACCACTTCAATGTTGTTCTCAGCTGCGACCTGACGAATATAGAGGGCAATTTCATCCGTTCCTTTTGCGACCACAAAGGGCGCGGCGGCGCGTGACTGGTCATACTGCAATGCGACGGCGTAATGGGTTGGGTTGGTTATCACCACGTTTGCTTTCGGCACTACTTTGCGGATTTGCCCCATCGCTATTTGTCGTTGCAGGCGGCGCACTCTGGCCTTGACCTCTGGCTTCCCTTCCTGGTTTTTGTACTCTTCCTTCACTTCCTGTTTGGTCATCTTCAGCCCTTTGGTGAACATTTTTTTCGCCAGAGGGACATCGATGAGGGCAAAAAAGATAAACAAAATGACAAAGTTGCGCATGATGCCGCTGTAAAGCGTCAGGCCATCGCTGACGGCCTGTTTAAACCACAGCTCTTGCAGGCCGAGAAAGAGCGTGAAGTTATTGCGCAGGCTTATCCACAGCATCACCAGCAGCACTATCGCCTTCAGCGTCATCTTGCTGGTCTCTATCAGGTGTTCTGATGAAAACAGGCGACCGGCCCCTTTTAGCGGACTGATCTTACTGAAATCCGGCAGGATTTTTTGCGGCAGAAAAACCCAGCCGCCGGGAATCAGCGATGAAACCAGCGCGGCGGCGGGCATGGGGAGCAGCGTCAGAATAAATTTCGCTAAAATCAGCAGGTGGTGCTGTAAAAATTGTCCGATGACGTCCGGATCGTTAATGTTCTGCGCATACTGATGCACGCTGATAAAGCTCTCGCGCACGAACTCTTCATACCAGGGAAAGCTGCTGGAGATCACCATAAATGCTGCAAAAAAGCTCGCTGCCAGCCCCATGTCTTTGGAACGCGGTATCTGCCCCTCTTCTCTGGCTTTGCGAAGTTTTTGCGCCGAGGGTTTTTCTGTTTTTTCTGCGCTGCTGCTATCAGCCATAGTGCCCCTTCAACGCGTCAAGCTGTTGTAAAACGAAGTTCGCCAGATGCAGATAGTGGTCCGGCAGGTTGTACAACAACGTGGCAAAACAGATAAGGCCCGCCAGCATATTGATCGGAAAGCCCAGTGAATAGAGGTTCAACGGTGGCGCGATGCGGTTGAGCAGGCCAAAGCAGCCCTGAACGATCAGCATAATAAAGGTGGTGGGCAGGGCGAGGAGCATCGCCGACGCCACGACCCAGCTGAAGGCCAGCGAAATAGTACGCAGGGTTTGCGGATGCAGCGCGTTGCCGATGGGCCAGTAAGTGAAGCCTTTGTACAAAATGCTCACCAGCAGCAGATGCCCGTCCATCGCGAAGAACAGGATTATCGCGTAAATATTAATCAGCTCAGCCAGCACCGTCGTGGATGCGCCGCTACCGGGATCGTTCATCACCGCCATGCTCATCCCCATATTAAACGAGAGGATTTGCCCCGCCAGCTGAAGCGCGAGAAACAAAAATTGCAGCATCAGGCCGAACAGCATCCCCCACAGGATCTGCTCAGCCGTCAGGATGAGGCTGTTGATGGACAAGAGATCGGTGGGCACGGGGTGCGGGATCATGGGGGTCATAATAATGGCCAGAGCCAGCGATAAAATAATCCGCACGCGGAGGGGCAACGCGCCGTTATCGAAAACCGGCACGTAGCGAATAAACGCCATGATGCGTACAAAGGGAAACCATAATCCCAGCACCAAATTTGTGAGCTGTGTGATATCTGTTTCGCGCATCTCAATGCACCAGAATGGCGGCCTGAGTGAATAAATGAATACAGAGATCGTTCAACTGGACGATCATCCATTTTCCACAGATCCCCAGTACCGCCAGGGTAACAATGAGACGCGGCAGGAAGCTCAGCGTTTGCTCGTTAATTTGGGTTACCGCCTGGAAAATGCTGACGAGAAGCCCAACCAGCAGGCTGGGAACGACCAGGACGCAGACCAGAATAATGACGACTTTTATGCCGCTGGCGACAATGTCTGCCGCTACATCGATGGTTAACATGAGCGCCTCGTTTATCCCAGCCCCAGACCGCGAATGCTGGACGTCAGCGTACCGACGGTGAGCGACCAGCCATCAATCAGAACAAACAGCATCAGCTTGAATGGCAACGAAACAATGAGCGGCGAGAGCATCATCATCCCCATCGCCATCAGGACGCTGGCGACAATCAGATCAATCACCAGGAACGGGATATAAATCATAAAGCCGATCTGAAAGGCGGTTTTCAGCTCGCTCAGAACGTAGGCCGGGACGAGGATCGACAGATCCTGGGAGGCGGCGTTACCTTTGGCGTCTGCAATGGTCATGATCTGGGCCATCGCTTTCTTATTGGTCTGCGCCAGCATAAAGCGCTTCAGTGGCGACGCCGCGGTGCTCAGGGCATCACTCAGGGTTATCCGATCGTTTTCAAAGGGGATCACGGCACGATCGTAGATATTTAGCCAGATCGGGCGCATCACCAGCATCGTCAAACAGAGCGCGATGCCGATCAAAATACGGTTGGGCGGGGTGTTCTGCAAACCCAGCGCCTGACGCAGCAGAGACAGCACAATAATAAAGCGGGTGAAACAGGTCATCATCAGCAGCAACGTCGGGAGTAAACCGACGAGGGTCATCAGAATCAGGACCTGGATCTTAACGCTATATTCCTGGTTATTTCCGTGGGTAACCACATTCAGCAGGGTAATATCGCCGCCCTGTGCACAGGCGAAGGGCGACAGAACGAGTAACGAGATACCCAGCGCGAGCGTCAGTGTTGATGCGAGCTTCATGGTGCCAGGTCGTTGATTTCGTGAGTATTGAATTCGAGAACGCGCAGGCCGTACTTTTCGTTGACCACCACCACTTCGGCTTTGCCAAGCAGGATATTGTTGACCTTGATATCCAGCGGCTCTCCGGCGAGTTTGTCCATTTCTATGACCGTGTCGTCATCAATGTTCAGCAGATCGGACAGCATGATTTCCACTGAAGAAACTTCCAGCGTCAGCGTAACAGGGATACGTTTAAGTAGAGTCATTGATTCAGACAGACGATCCTCCGAACGTGCCGCCCGCGTTTCGGTAACCGATGTCACCGGGATTTCCGGGGTATCGGTGTTGAGTTCGAAACCTTGCTCTAAAATATCTTCTTGCTTACTCATAGGATTTCTCAGTCTTACTCGTTAACTCGGACAGAAACAGTTTGTCTTTATCCTCGACGATCAGGGCATTAAATAATTCAGATTTCCCGATAAATACCGGGAAACTCTCAGGCATATTAATAGGTAAAATATCACCGGGTTTAAGGGTGGTGAGATCGGCGACATTCATCGCCAGTTCGGCAATCTTCACATTCATCGTCAGCGGCAGCGTATGAATAATCTGTTTGATTAACGTCTGTTTCTGCGCGCCGGATGCACTTTTATCGACCTGCTGCTTCGCCTGGCTATGTTCGCTGCGACGAATGAGATTCAAAATATAATCGGTATGAGCATCATCGAGTAGGATCCGGAAATGGCTCTCCTCATCCTCGCCCAATACAAAAGAGAGCTGGTAAGCCCAATGGGTCTGCACGGTGCTGCTATCCATTTTGAGCGTGAGTGGAATACCTGAGGTGTTTTTATTAAAAATAAGATTGCAGATATCCGTCGCCAGTCTGCTTTTCAGCCGGGTTTCTGTTTTTGTTGGCACGCCGTCGGCAGCACTATTATCAGCCAGCGTGGATTCCAGACCGTAAAAATTACCTAACAGCATCAACAAGAGTGAGCGATCAATATCAAATGCCAGATGCCCAACCTGAGAAATCATTAGCTCGGCATTTTTATTGATAATATCCATCTCACAACATATTTTCTTTAGCGTAATATTGGTTCGATGTTTTTTGAGAAAATAGTTTCCGAGATGTGATTCAATTGTGTCAAAATTACCGGTAAACATCGTCGGCAGACGATGATAGGGACGCCCAAGTCTGTTACCTTCCAGTTTGAAGATGCCGGGAGTTTGACTGTACTTCAGCATGATGCACGTTCTCTGCTGTAATGTTTCGACGCGGAAAAACGGATATCAAGTCCCGCGGTTTTTGAAGAAATTAAGAGCCTGACTCATCAGGTTCTGGATTTCTGTTTAATAAATTGCTCATCCCTGTCGCTATTCTCATCTGTTGATGATGACCTCAACGAATTCTGCCATCGGGCATTCATCAATGAACCAGGGTGTGACATTAAATAACCTGTCGTGTTTTTCTGCAAATTATTAATATTGCAAGATAGTAATTAAAAAATAATTAAACGCCTGACGCCGCGAGTTTCTGTGCGCTGCGTCTGATTTTTAGCATAAATCCCATGCGTTTTTTCTGCGCAGGGGTTTGTGTATCTTGTTGTTTTTAAATAAATAATATTTTTATAATGGTTTAATTCAGCATTGTTAACGTAACGAGTGATAGCATTTACTCAGGAGAACCTGACCTGATTATCGACGAGTGGTCTGTGCCGGCCGCTATATCATGATGGTGGATGACGGTAAAACATGAACAGGGATAGATAAAGACAAGACAGGACGATATCTTTTTTGATAATGGTGTCCTGACATAATTTGTGTATTTCTCGTAACGGATGTTAATTTACTCACTGCTAAGTGTGAAATAATCATGTTTGAACTTATTGCGAAATCAGCTTCCAGTATTAATGCCTTTTCCCTGGCAAGGCGCATCGCCTCATTTAATGTTCCGGTTCTTATTCAGGGCGAAACCGGGACAGGGAAAGAGTGTATTGCTAAATATATTCACGCGCTGGCGTTTGCTCAAAATGAGAATGCGCCGTATATCGGTGTGAACTGTGCGGCTATTCCTGAAAATATGCTCGAAGCCACGCTGTTTGGCTATGACAAAGGGGCGTTTACCGGGGCGATTACGACCGTGCCGGGAAAAATGGAGCTGGCCAATAATGGCACGCTGTTACTGGATGAAATCGGTGATATGCCGTTATCGCTACAGGCGAAGATTTTACGCGTTTTGCAGGAGCAGCAGCTCGAACGATTAGGCAGTAATCGCCAGATTAAACTTAACTTCCGTTTAATTGCCTGCACGAATAAAAACCTTGAGGATGAAGTCGCCGCCGGGCGGTTCAGGGAAGATCTCTATTATCGACTGTCGGTTATCCCGGTCATCATGCCGCCTTTACGCGAACGGACGGACGATATTATTCCACTGGCCGAATCGTTTATTAAGAAATATGCCACCGTGCTGGTGAAAAACATCAAACTCTCTGAATCCACGCGCCGGACGCTGATGAGTTATGCCTGGCCTGGTAATGTTCGTCAGCTTGAGAACGCTATCCAGCGCGGCATGATTCTGAATCGTGATGGGGTGATTTATCCCGATTCATTAGGGATCCCAGCGGTACAAATTGATGAAAACGTCGAGTCTGAGTGGCAGACGGTACCCCGTTTACAGATAACGGAAAGCGATAATCTGGGACAGCATGGCCGCAGCGCGCAGTACCAATATATTGCTGATTTGATGCGTAAGTATCAGGGAAATAAAAGCAAGATTGCTGATTTATTAGGGATTACACCTCGCGCTCTTCGCTATCGCCTGGCATCCATGCGCAAGCAGGGATTTGAAGTTTTCTCCTGAGTCGGTCCTTAGCACACATTTTTTAAGAGTAGGTCATGAGCATAACGAATATAAATCCAGCCAGTACGATGCAGACCCGGCTGATGCAGGATATGCAGCAGATGAAAGCGGTCGCCCAGGCGCCGGTTCTCTCCCCCATGCAGATGAACCCCGTTGGGGGGCACTCCACGGTATCTCAGGTCTCTTTTGACCAGGTGATGCAGGGCGCGCTGAACCATGTCGATCGTTTCCAGCAAAGCGCAGAACAGAAGCAAACGGCCATTGATATGGGAAAAAGCGACGATCTGGCGGGGGCGATGATTGCGAGCCAACAGGCATCGCTGTCATTTTCCGCGCTGGTGCAGGTAAGAAACAAAATTGCCACCGGATTCAATGACCTGATGAGCATGTCAATCTAACGCTATGAATGAACTGATTAAGAAGTTAACGCAATCGCTCCCGGCGCTGAACCTCAGGCTGGACGGCAACAGGCGCTGGGCGTTGCTGGCGGCGGCGGCCGTTGCGGCAACGGCGATCATCGTCAGCGTGCTGTGGAACGGCAACCACGGTTATGTTTCGCTGTATGGTCGTCAGGAGAACTTACCGGTTTCGCAGATCGTAACCGTGCTGGATGGCGAAAAGCTCCAGTACCGCATCGATCCGCAAAGCGGGCAGATTCTGGTTCCGGAAGACGCATTATCCAGGACGCGGATGACCCTCGCCGCCAAAGGGGTGCAGGCGATTTTACCCAACGGCTATGAGCTGATGGATAAAGACGAGGTGCTGGGGAGCAGTCAGTTTATCCAGAACGTTCGCTATAAACGCAGCATGGAAGGGGAGCTTGCCCGGAGCATTATGACGCTGGATGCGGTGGAGAGTGCCCGCGTACACCTGGCGTTGAATGAGGAAAGCTCTTTTGTCGTCAGCGATGAACCGCAAAACAGCGCTTCAGTGGTGGTTCGCCTGCACTATGGCGCGAAGCTGGGGATGGATCAGGTCAACGCTATTGTACATCTGGTTTCCGGGAGCGTGCCGGGGCTGAACGCCTCGAAAGTCAGCGTTGTCGATCAGGCCGGAAATCTCCTGACCGATGGGATTGGCGCGGGGGAGGCGGTTGCTGCCGCTACGCGAAAACACGATCAGATCCTCCAGGATATTCAGGATAAAACGCGGGCCAGCGTGGCGAATGTGCTGGATTCACTGGTGGGAACCGGTAACTACCGGATAAGCGTCATGCCGGAACTCGATCTCAGCAATATTGATGAAACCCAGGAGCACTACGGCAACTCGCCGAAGCTCAATCGGGAAGAGAACGTCCAGGACAGCGACACCAGTCAGATTGCGATGGGGATCCCCGGTTCACTGAGCAACCGTCCCCCGATTGCGCCCAATCAGATGACCAGTGCTAACGCGCCTGCAGCGGAGAGTAACCCGCCAGCGGCGTTGTCGAAGCACAGCGAGAATAAACGGGATTACTCATACGATCGCAGCGTGCAGCATATTCAGCACCCAGGTTTTACGGTTAACCGCCTGAATGTGGCGGTGGTACTGAATCAAAACGCCCTGGCGCTGAAAAACTGGACGCCGGAACAGACCACGCAGCTCACGGCGTTATTGAACAACGCCGCAGGTATTGATACCCGGCGCGGCGATAACCTTACGCTATCCATGCTCAGCTTTGTTCCGCAGGCGGTGCCGGTAGAGCCGGTCATTCCGTTATGGAAGGATGACAGCGTCCTGACCTGGGTGCGGACGATCGGCAGCGGTCTGCTGGCGCTGCTGCTGCTGCTGTTTGTTGTGCGTCCGGTCATGAAACGGCTGACGGCGCTACGCCAGAACGCAACGCCTGCGGAACCCGTGCTGGATCCCTCCGCGCTGGCGATCCCGGCCACCGCGTCGCATTTTGTTGCGACGGACGATGAACGTAAAAGTGTTGAACTTCCTTCTTTCCCCGGTGATGACAGCCTGCCTTCGCAAAGCTCTGGTCTGGAAGTGAAGCTGGAGTTTCTGCAAAAACTGGCGATGAATGACACCGATCGCGTCGCTGAAGTTCTCAGACAATGGATTACCAGCAATGAGCGAATTGACAATAAGTAACAGCAGTACCAACAGCTACCTGGAGCAGGCCGCTATTTTGTTGCTGTGTCTGGGAGAAGAAGCGGCGGCCACGGTGATGCAAAAACTGAGCCGGGAAGAGGTGGTGCGCCTGAGCGAAAATATGGCGCGTCTGTCCGGGGTGAAAACCAGCATGGCGCGCAAAGTGATCAATAACTTTTTCGAGGAGTTCCGTGAACAGAGCGGGATTAACGGGGCATCACGCTCCATGCTACAGGGGATCCTCAATAAAGCGCTGGGGAACGAGATTGCCAGCAGCGTGATCAACGGCATTTACGGTGATGAGATCCGCTCGCGCATGGCGCGGCTGCAATGGGTTGAGCCACGACAGCTGGCGATTTTAATCTCTGAAGAACACCTGCAGCTCCAGGCGGTTTTTCTCGCGTTTCTGACGCCGGAAATCTCCGCCACCGTGCTCGCTTACATGAATGAATCGGTGCAGAACGAGATCCTCTATCGGGTTGCGAAGCTGAGCGATGTTAACCGTGACGTGGTGGACGAGTTAGATCGTCTGATTGAACGCGGGCTTTCGGTACTTTCTGAACACGGCTCCAGGATTAAAGGCATTAAGCAGGCTGCGGATATTGTCAACCGCTTCCAGGGGAATCAGCAGGTCATTCTCGACCAGATGCGTGAGCGCGATGAAGACGTGCTTGAGCAGCTGCAGGATGAGATGTACGACTTCTTTATCCTCAGCCGCCAGAACGAAGAGGTGCGTCGTCGCCTGCTGGACGAAGTACCAATGGAAGACTGGGCGGTGGCGCTGAAAGGTACCGAGACCATGCTGCGTCGTTCGATTTACGCCGTGATGCCCAAGCGCCAGGTTCAGCAACTGGAGGCGATTACCGCTCGTCTCGGGCCGGTGCCGGTCAGCCGCATTGAGCAGATTCGCCGTGAAATCATGGGGATCGCCCGCGAGCTGGAAGAGGCTGGTGATATTCAGCTCCAGCTCTTTGCTGAACAGACGGCGGAGTAAGGCGATGGCGATCGAGAATTTGCGCGGGCGCTACCGGTTACACCGTTTCCCGCCCCGCCAGCGTGCGTTGCCAGGCGAATCGCTGACGCCCGGAATGACCGCCGCCGATTACCAGCGGCAGTTGATGGACGGCTTTCAGGAAGGTCTGCAAAAAGGCTTTGAACAGGGCATGACGGAAGGTCAGGAGCAGGGATTTCAGGAAGGCCACCAGAAGGGACACGATGAAGGGCGACGCCAGGGCTATACCGAAGGCAGCCTGGCCGGACAGCTGGAGGGGCGCAAACAGTTTGAACTGGCCGCCCGGCCGCTGGAAGCCATCTCCGGCAAAGTGAACGATTATCTGGCCCACGTCCAGCGTAAACAGCGGGAAGATTTGCTGCAGCTGGTGGAAAAGGTGACGCGGCAGGTTATCCGCTGCGAACTGGCGCTTCAGCCTACGCAATTGCTGGCGCTGGTGGAAGAAGCGCTGTCTGCCTTGCCTGCCACCCCGCAATCGCTACAGGTATTGTTGAGCCACGACGAATTTAACCGTCTCAAAGACGCGGTGCCGGAGAAGGTCAGCGAATGGGGGCTGACCCCCTGCGCGGATCTGCTGCCGGGTGAGTGCCGGGTGGTAACCGATAAGTCTGAACTGGATATCGGCTGCGCGCATCGCCTGGAGCAGTGCATGACGGCGTTAAAAGAGACGCTGGTTCCGGAGTCCCAGGGTGAGTGATTTTTCCGCTTTCGATAACGCGCTTCGCTCAATTGAGTCAGTCCCGCTGGCCCGGGTCGTCGGACGGCTGGTGCGCGTCAACGGCATTCTCCTGGAGAGCGTGGGTTGCCCGCTGGTGACCGGGCAGCTTTGCCGGATTGAAAGCGCGAATCACACCCTTATCGAAGCCCAGGCGGTCGGCTTCAACCGCGATATTACCTATCTGATGCCCTTTAAACATCCCGTCGGTCTGATGGCCGGTGCGCGCGTATTTCCGGAAGAGAAAGCCCAGGAGATTCTGATCGGCGATGGCTGGCTGGGGCGTGTTGTTAACGGTCTTGGCGAGCCGCTGGATGGAAAAGGGCGACTCACGGGAAACGACGTTCTGCCGCCGCAGGCGCCGTCGCTCAATCCGCTCACCCGTCAGTCGGTGAACCAGCCGCTGGATGTAGGCGTTAAGGCGATTAACGGTCTGCTGACGATGGGAAAAGGTCAGCGCGTGGGGCTTATGGCGGGCAGCGGCGTTGGCAAAAGTGTGTTGTTAGGGATGATCACCCGGCAGACCAAAGCGGAAATCGTGGTGGTAGGACTGATTGGCGAACGCGGTCGCGAAGTGAAAGAGTTTATCGATCACTCGCTGGGCGCGCAGGGGCTGGCAAAATCGATAGTCGTCGCGGCCCCGGCGGATGAATCCCCACTGATGCGTCTGAAAGCCACCGAACTTTGCCACTCCATTGCGGCGTGGTTTCGCGATCGGGGTCACCACGTTTTGCTGCTGGTGGATTCCCTTACCCGCTATGCGATGGCGCAGCGAGAGATTGCGCTGTCGCTGGGCGAACCGCCGGCGACGAAAGGCTATCCGCCTTCGGCTTTTGGCATGATCCCTAAGCTTGTGGAGAGTGCGGGCAACAGTGAAAGTGAAGGTTCAATGACCGCGATCTACACGGTGCTGGCGGAGGGGGACGATCAGAACGATCCGATCGTGGACTGCGCACGTGCGGTGCTGGATGGGCATATTGTCCTGACCCGAAAGCTGGCAGAGGCCGGGCACTATCCGGCCATTGATATTGGTCAGTCGATCAGCCGCTGTATGACTCAGGTTACCAGCCGCGAGCATCAGCAGGCGGCCCGCTTATTGAAACAAAACTATGCCGCCTATATGGAAATCAAGCCGTTGATTCCGCTCGGTGGCTATGTGTCCGGCGCCGATCCCGGCGTAGATAAAGCGGTTAAGGTTTTCCCGGCAATTGAACGCTTTCTGCGCCAGGAGGTGAGCGAACCCGCCTCCCTGGAGCTGGTGCAAAGCCGCCTGCAAACTCTCTTCCCGGTCGCAAAAAAACCAGAAGGTAAGTAATCATGCGACAGATTATTGATACCCTGGCGCAGCTACAGCGCCTGCGCGATAAATCGGTCAAAGATATGACGGTGCAGCTGGCGAAGCAACAGCAGGTCTGCGCCGGGTATGAGAACAACATTAAAGCGCTGGGGTACCTGATCCAAAAAACCGGTACCGGCGTTGCTGCCCCCGATATTGAATCGCTTAAGAATGTGACCGGTTATAAAGGGACGCTGCGCAAGGTTATCGCCTGGCAGGAGCAGGAACAGACGCTGGCGAAAATCAAAGAGGCGCGTATCCAGAAAAACCTGGTTGCGGCGGCGTGCGAAGAAAAAAGGGTGGCGATGACGCTGAGTGACAAGCGCCATCAGCTCCGGGATGACATGGCGGTGCAGGAGCAAAATGCGGTGGATGAGATCGCCACCCAGTGCTGGCTGAGAAATAGGGTGCTGAGTCAGAGATGAAAACGGTCATTACCTTTGGCACTTTTGATGTATTTCATGTTGGTCATTTAAAGATCCTGCAACGGGCAAAAGCTTTGGGCGATCGCCTGGTTGTCGGCGTCTCTTCCGATGCGCTCAATGTGGTGAAAAAGGGCCGCGCGCCGGTTTACTCCCAGCACGATCGTATGGGGATCGTGGCCGGTTTGAAATGTGTCGATGAGGTTTTTCTTGAGGAGTCACTGGAGCAAAAAGCGGACTATATTCGCCGCTTTCATGCCGATATGCTGGTGATGGGCGATGACTGGGTCGGAAAGTTCGATAGCTTCTCTTACCTTTGTGAGGTGATCTATTTTCCCCGTACGCCGTCGGTTTCCACAACCTCGATTATTGAGGTCATTAAGAGCCAGCCCCATTAGGCTATTTTGCTCGCCATTGTGAATCCGGGCAGTGCTCAAACTGCCCGGCGGTGGCGGGACAAATTCTGAGCCTCAAGAATATTAAGCAATAGATGAGAAAGCATCAGGCTTTCCCGGCTTTTGATAATATCCTGCAACGTTGCCCTACGGTATATTTCAGGTGTCCACGAGTTATGCAGAGAGATCATTCCCCCTTTAACCTTTTTTAAGGTGTTTGTAAGGGAGTGCGTGGGGGGCGTGAAATAAAACTTAATGTACCGGTTGTAGGGGCTTTCATCCGCGACGCTGAGTTCAAGAATATTGCCATAATCTTCGGCCTCCAGAATTTGATAATGATCGGCCATCGACTCTGCTGCGAGCAAGCTGTTGATAATTGAATTCCCCACCCAATCCCACGGCAGCGGCGAAGGGAGCGGTTGTGCAATTTTCTTTGCAATTTCAGTGGCCCACGCATACAGCAGCGGGTTTTTCTGCTGTTGGCAAAGCAGGATCGCAAGGTGTATTTGTTTTTTTTCCTGGTACCCAAAGGCGTAAAGTTTCGACGCATCGAAGGCATTACCAGAGAAGGGATTGACCGTCATGATCGTATCAACATCAAGAAAGAATCCCCCTCGCGACGCCAGCACCCAGACTGAAACGACATCCGACTGCATGGCTAACGGTAACTGATAAAATGAGCGAGTGAGTAATGCTTTCGGGACAAATTGATGCACGTTTTCATGATTAATCATGCTGACCTTCACCCCAGGAATCGCTTTAATCCAGGTCTGCATACAGAGTTGAAGATAAACAGGCATGGCGCGGTTTGTGGTATTAACCCAGTAGGTATAAATATGCATTGGGTATTCTCTTCGCTGAGGTTAAAAAAGCTTGTTACGCAAACTGGTCAATAACCTGTTTGTCTGAAGTGCTGCGGGACACGCGATGGCATCTGCAATCTCCTGCGCCGCTCTTACTCCCGCGTTGCCATCCATAAATGGATCACAGTAGTCGTGGCGGATGGTCTCCAGCGGAGCCTGCAATGCATCCCAGTCAACGCTGGCGGAGAGGAGCATCCTGAGTTCAGCCATATCGTCTGCGACGGGCAGGATTTTACGGATACGCTGCTCGGCACTGTGCGGACTGGAGTAGCTCTGTTGCCCATCCAGCAACGCCTGCATACCCGGCCAGTTGAGAAGAATGACGCGTTTATTGGCGTGAATGGCGTCGAAAATAAACCCGCTATTATCGGTGAGTACAAAGTCGGCTTTCGCCAACAGGGCGTGGGTATACTGCGGCGCATCGGCCCTTTTTTTCAGGTGTTTATTGGCGAGCGCCAGAGATGCCGCCTCTTCAGGCCGGGAACAGGTTCCGTGATGCAGCTTGCAGATAACATTGAAATCGTGGCGTAAATTGCCCAGCTTTTCCGCCCAGTGCGGCAAAGAACTCAACGCACCGTAGGTGGGGGCGTAGAGCAGGGTCGGCTTTCTGGCATCAAGTTTTAACGCGTCTGGCAACGTGGTATCAATGTTTCCCTGATGCCAGCGGTCAAAACGCGGATTACCCACAACCTTTGCGCTTCCGTTAATGTCCAGTGCCCGCTGGCTGTAATGGCTATAGCACAAAATGCGGTGGTAAAACGTATTCCACCAGGCGTGATTCCACTCTTCCTTCGCCAGCCCGTACATCGCCCGGACATGGATATCGGCCAGATCTTTCAGCGCCGGGGTGTAATAAGGGCTTACCAGACAGGTGAAGCGTTGACGCTGGCGAACCGCTTCGGAAATCCGGCAGCCGCCAAGCGAGGGATCCTGGATCGCTTTGAGGGTTTCCAGTATCTCGTCAAGGAAAGGTTTATGAATGCGATCGTTAACCACCAGCGTGCAGGTGTGGCCCATCGCCTGAAGCGCGGTGATTATTGGCCGGTAGACAGAATAATGAAATGATGTCTCCATAAAGAACGCGATGGCGTCGTTCTTCGCCGGTGCTGCGTGGTGTGATGTTGCCTGAACGCTGGCAGGAGATTGGTTAATTTTGTTGAAATAATAGCGAATATTGTCGGTCTCTTTCTTCTCTGTATCACTGTATCCCGCACGCTGGTAACAAATGCTCGGGTAGCAGGCCAGCCATTTCCCCTCGCGTAGCAGTGGCTGCCACTGTTCCTCCAGCGTATCCGAAGGATCCTGCTGCATCTGCTGCGCCAGCGTGGCGTAATACTGGCTATTGACCAGATAGGCGCAGACCTTATTGCAATCCCGGGCGTGGATCATCCCGCTCAGGCTTTTCAGCATGGTGCCCTGTTTAATTTCCCCGCCAAGCAGGATGACTTCCCAGGGCAGTTTTGCCAGTGCATTGAGCAATGCGTTCAGTACCCGAATATGTTTTCCCTGTTTCAGAATAACCGCGTCATCTTCCAGCAACAGGTAGTTTTTCCAGCCCTGCTTTTGCGCCAGCTGCAGCGCCAGCAGATGAGACTGCCGACGCCCGGACTGGCCGTTTGTTTCGTCGCAGGCGGCCAGACGGGTGATTTTCTCCGCCGGAAATTTAAGGTCCGTCAACTCCTGCTGGATCTGGCGTAATCGATCCGGGCGCTTGTCGAGGTTGACGATCACCACCCGATCGACGGCATCCCACTGGAGCGGCTGGTTATGCGTGGCGTTATGCAGGCTCAGGTACCCGTTTCGCAACATTGGGTCGGCGATGGTTTGTTCCAGCGTGGTGCTCAGCGGTTCACTGGAGCCCAGCACAAAATCCTTATCGAACGTGTTCTCGCTGTGTGAGATACAGAGGATGGTGCGCTCACCGGGCAGCTGCAGCGGGTTGACGGTAAATTGATTGGTGAAACCGGCTTCTTCACTCAGGTTGCAGTCGTCGTCGTAACGATGTTTTTTCAGGTAATTACGATGATAACAAAACGTTCCGTTGAGAATATTCTGCGGACCAAAACGGTGGGTTTTGACGATGCGGTTGATGTGGCTGTACCAGATGGGGATCTGGTCCGAACCTGAAATCAATGCCCGGTGGCGCTGCATCATCGCAATGGTATAAGAGATTTTATCCGGCGGATAAAAATCATCGTCATCCATGCACAGAATATATTCTCCCACCGCCAGCTCGTTGAGCATATTGCGTTTCTTACCCAACGGCAGTTTTTCCGCAGAGTAAATATAGCGGATATTGAACGCCTCAGGCTGCCCCTGGGTCAGACGCTGAATAATGGGAAGATGGCTTTGCGGTGAGTCATCAAGGATCACCAGCTCCCTGCGCTGCGCCGGATAATCCTGGTAACGATAGATATAAAGTAGCCACGGCAAAAAGGCGGCGCGATTCCAGGTCGGCGTGACAACGCTCACGAACGGCTTTTCGCGTCCGGTATCCAGGGTTTTAACGAGGCCAGGCAGAATTTTCGATGATTTGGACATGGTGAATTTCGCGGAAAAAGGACCGGACGCTAACAAATAAGCAGTGAAAAAGCAGAGAGCAGATAATTAGCGGGTAGCATCGTCAGCAGCTGCTGGCGCAATACCGCGGCGTCTTCGCTGCGACGCCAGCGCTCAAACAGCGCGAACAGGGCGTAAATCTCATTATGGGTCAGCGCGGAGCCATCCAGCGTCCAGAGGCTAAAGAGCGTGCGCAACAGGACGAAATCGGTCACCAGCTCAAAATAGTGCCGGGTGACACTGGCGGCGTCGGCGCGCGGGAACATGTCATTGTACAGGCGGTAAATCAGGTAGTTGCTGAAGATCCACGCCTGCCGGGCAAAATATTGCGCATGGGTTTTCCGCCACTGTTCCTGTAACTGCTGTAGCAGGAGTGCCTCACTGTTGGCATCCTGTAGCATTAGCAGGCTGACCTGCAAAGGGAGTGTGGTTTTACGTGTACTTTCCGGAAGCCTCTCCCAGTCAAAATCCAGGCTGCCCATCAGGGTCAGTAACCGGCATTGAAGCTGTGGCACCGCCGGTAAGAGGGCAAACTGCTCCTGCAATTTACCCTCCCCGACAAAGTTTGCCAGACGCTGCGGCTGTGAGGCGATACTGGCCAGCGTTTCATCGCTCTCACCTGGGTGCTTGTCGGCCCAGGAAAGCATAATTCCCAGCGTGTACAGACGTAATTCCGGGCTCAGACCCGCGAGGGTAACCGTATCCAGTGCCGCCTGGTTCAACACCCGATCGCGTGGCGATAACGGCGTGCTGTCAGGTTCGGCATCGCACAGGCTGACGTGCAGTACAAAAGCATGGGGATCGCCCAGCGCCGCTTCACAACTGGCCGCCTCGGTGAGCTCCAGACTTTGACGAATTTCATTGTGCCACATCATCCGGGTATGCAACGGGGAGCCTGGGTTGTGGGATAAAAACGAGCGAACAAAGTCCGGTTCGTAGCATTCAATCATATTCATTATGTGTTCTCAGAAATCCCAATATCCTGGAGCCTGGCCCATCAGGCTCTTTATCTGGTCAGTGCAAAGCAATTTGCGTGCCGATTATTTAATTCTTATATATCAGCAGATTACACAGGCAGCGGAAATAACGTTTCCGCCGCAGAGGAAGGCGCCGGAACTCAGGGCTGGTAAATAAAATCAGGTTCTGTACCTAAAAAAGACTGAATAAATTCATACTGGCGAATCAGCAGATCGCCATTCTTTTCGTTATAGGCTTTGCAGCGTTCAGCTTTTTGTTCGAGGTCTCGCCACCAGGATTGCGCGGCGCGTTGATGCGGGTCCGGCAGCCAGCTAAAAACCTGCTCCAGACCGGCACGGTTGATGCTCACGCCGAGTAATCGCAAAATGGAACGACGCTGCTGGCTGCTGAGGTTCAGCTGCGCGTAATGTCGCTGGATAGCCTCATTAACCGCCAGCAACTCATCGCTGGCGCGACGGATCATGCACAGGCGCTGCTGTTCCAGCAAAGATCGCAGTGCATCATATACGCTGTCGTCTTCGCGGATCCCTTGCAGCAGCGTTTTGACCTGCTCTCGCTTCATGCTCACTCTTCAGGCCTCTTATTTCTGGAAAAAGCTGAGCATGTCGCCGGCAAGCTGGTCGTTATCCATCTGCAGATCGCCTGCGGCCAGCGCAGCCTGCATCCGGGCGACTTTGTCGTTATCGATATCGCTCTGATTGTCATCATTCAGCGCTTGCTGGGCTGACTGCAAACCCGCCTGGGTAATATCATCGGCGGAAAACGTCGGGGTGCTGGCGGCACGGGTGCTCGTCGTGCTTTTACTGTTGCTGCTGTTCGTACCGGATGCTGTCGGCGCCGGGCTGTTCCCGGACATTGTCGCTGTTATTTTCATATCAACCTCGTGCATGTCCCGTCTGGTTGTTTATCTGTTACTGGGGTAGAGCGGTCATCAACGGTGAAAACTTTAATCCCATCACAAAAAATCACCTTATTGCTCTGTATTCGCCGTTGTCACAACCCCTGCGTCGTCCACTATCCCGCTGATAATGCGCTGGCTGCTGGCGTTGCGGACTTTAATCATTTCACCTTTCCGACCGTTTTTCAGCGCCACGCCGGGCATGGACGCCGTGATCCCCTCCATGCGGGCGATAATTATCACCGGCTGATCGCGTTTAACCAGTAATGGCTCGACTAACTCCGCATGCGTGAGCGGTTTACCCGGCTGGAGTACGCGTTTGCTGGTCAGACCGACGGCCTCTTCCATCCGCATTATCAGACCGTTACGTGAATTGCTGACATTGTATTTTTTCAGTTGCAGGTCGGCGGCGGTTAGCACGGTGTTGCGCGCTATCAGGGTTGTGGGCATAACCACCGGGACGAACACATCCGGGCGCACTGCCACGCTCACCTTCCAGCCCGCCGCACCGGGACAGCTGACATCAAAATTCATCCGGCTGAGGGCCGTTTCCGGGGACGATGCGGCTGAAATTTGCGGTTCGGTGGGACAGGGGGCATCGGTTGCCACCCCGGACGGGATATAGACGTTGAAGGTGTAGCGGTAGTCCTGCCACTGCTGCTTTTGTGCCAGCGCGTCGATCTGCTGACTGGCGGCGGTCAGCACCCGCGCGTTGATCTGTTCCCTGGCGCTGTGTTGTACAGGATGGAGGGCGGCATGGGCGGAGAGCGTCAGCAGCCATGTCAGCATTATTTCCGCGACGAAGGGGAAAAGAGCCTTCCTTCTGCTTATCGGTATTTTCATAAAACCATTTCTCATCAATAACTTAAAAGTTGGCATGTATATTGCTTTAAACAGCAAGATTGATGCAGGAGTGATGTGAGAAATGGGAATCAGTTTTCAGCAGGCATTGGGTGTACATCCGCAGGCAGTGAAATTACGTCTTGAGAGGACCGAGCTACTGACTGCGAATCTGGCAAACGTCGATACACCAAATTTCAAAGCTAAAGATATTGATTTTAGCGCTGAGATGCAACGGGCAAGTCGTACAAAAGTGATACCCGAGGTTGACGTGAAGTACCGCGTACCGATGCAGGCCTCAGAAGATGGCAATACCGTTGAGCTGAATACCGAGCAGGCGCGGTTTTCGCAAAATAGTATGGATTATCAAAGCAGTCTGACCTTTTTAAATCTGCAAATTAGTGGGATGCGAGAGGCTATTGAAGGGAAATAACGATGTCGTTTACTGATATTTATCAGATTTCGGGTTCGGCAATGACGGCGCAAACCCTCCGCCTGAACACCGTCGCCAGTAACCTGGCGAATGCCGAGGCGCCTGCGGCCAGCGAAGCTCAGGCCTATAAAGCGCGCAGCCCGGTATTTGCTGCCGTTTACAACAATAGCCTGATGGGTGGCGATAACCGGCACGCGATTGATGGTGCCAGCGTTCAGGTGCAGGACGTGGTGCAAAGCGGCGGGGCGGTGAAGCGCTATGAACCGCATCATCCGCTGGCGGACCGGGACGGTTACGTCTGGTATCCGGACGTCAACGTGGTGGAGCAGATGGCCGATATGATGTCCGCATCGCGGGATTTTGAAACCAACGTAGACGTGCTGAATAACGTCAAAAGTATGCAGCAAAGTTTACTCAAATTAGGGGAAGTGTAATGAACACACTCGCTCTGTATGCCGAATCGCAGACGCTCTCTTCTTCTGCGGGGGAAACTGCCGTTGCAGAAAACAGCGTGGGCGACGCCCCGCAAAGCAGCAACGTGGAGGAGAGCAGCGGCTCCTCCACCAGCGCTGACGCGACGGACACCAGCAATACCAGCGGTACGCCAACCACCACAACCACCACGGAAAGCTCCGGCGTGGAAACTTTTCTGACGCTGTTTGTGGCGGAGATCGAAAATCAGGATCCGACCGATCCGGCTGATTCCACAGAATATATCGATCAGCTCGCCTCCATGGCCCAGGTGGCGATGATGGAAGAGATGAGCGTAGAGGCGAATACCAACGCCATCCTGATGAGCAACATCCAGGTGATGGCGCTGGGGAACATGGTGGGCGACGACATTATGGTGCAGACCACCTCGCTTGAGGTGAGCGATGAGGAAATTAAGGGGCGCGTCACGCTGGACGACGCCTGCACTGAAGCCACCCTGCATTTTACTGATGAAGCCGGGGACGATTATGCGGTGTCGCTGATCCCGGAAGGAGAAACTTCTGTCGGTCCGGGTCAGGTGGATTTTGACATCAACCCTGCGGATTACGCCATTCCGCCTGGGGATTACAGCGTGTCGGTTGTGACCAACACCGGGGAAGAGGAAGTGCCGATTGAGGTTTCCGGCACGGTGGAGGATGTGCGCATCCCACTGGACGGCAGCGCGCCAATGCTCAACGTCACAGGAGTGGGCGAGGTGCCCTTCACCATGCTCAGCCAGTTTGGTATCCCGGATAACACGAATGATGTCACGCCGCCGGACAGCGAGAGCGATGTGCTCTGATTATGTTTATACGACAGGAATAAATAATGAGTTATGAAATTGCAGCGACGGGTCTGAACGCCGTCAACGAACAGCTGGATGGGATCAGTAACAACATCGCCAACGCCGGTACTGTCGGTTACAAATCGATGACCACCCAATTCTCCGCGATGTATTCGGGAACCCAGGCAATGGGGGTGAGCGTCGCGGGAACCGCGCAGAGCATCTCGCGTGGCGGCTCCATGGTCTCTACCGGCAACGCGCTGGATCTGGCAATCAACGACGATGGCTTTTTCGTGATGTGCGACAGCGCGGGTAATATCAGCTACACCCGCGCAGGCTCTTTTGTGACGGATAAAAACGGCTATATCGTTAACGCGTCCGGGGATTATCTGCAAGGCTATCCGGTGGATGACAGCGGCACGCTGCAAACGGGGACCGTCACCGATATCCGGATCCAGACCGGCAACATCCCCGCGCAGGCTACCGACAGCCTGAGCTTCACGGCCAACTTTGACGCCAGCGATGAGGCCATCGATCGCGCCACGGTGACGTTTGACCCAACCAACAGCGCTTCCTACACCGACAGCTACACCACCACGGTGTATGACTCTTTGGGGAACGAGCACGCCGTATGCCAGTACTTTACCAAAACCAGCGATAACACCTGGGAAGTGCAGTACACCTTTGATGGTCAAACGCAGACCGACGTTCCGCCCACCACGCTGACCTTTGATCCGAACAGCGGCAAGCTGGTATCGCCCACCGCGCCGCAGCCCGTCACCTTTACTACCGAAGACGCGGCGCCGATTGAGATGACCTTCGACTACTCAGCCTGCACCCAGTACGGCTCAGAATTCTCGGTCACCACCAACTCGGCGAACGGCTATGCCTCGGCGGAGCAAAACGGCGTTCAGGTTGATGACGACGGTAAAGTTTACGCCACCTACAGCAATGGCGAGCGCATGTTGCAAGGTCAGGTCGTGCTGGCCACCTTCCCGAATGAGGATGGTCTGGAAGCCGTGAGCGGCACCGCCTGGGTGCAGACGGGTGAGTCCGGTTCGCCGTTGATCGGCACGCCGGGATCCGGCTCCTGCGGGACGCTCTCTTCCGGCATGCTTGAAAGCTCCAACGTCGATATCACGTCCGAGCTGGTGGAGCTGATGACGGCGCAGCGTAACTATCAGGCGAACACCAAAGTGATCTCCACCAGTACGCAACTTGATGATGCGCTCTTCCAGGCGATGTAAGGCACGCATATATGGATCGGTTGATTTTTACCGCCCTGAGCGGCGCCACCCAAACGTTGTATGAGCAGCAGGTTAGCGCCAATAACCTGGCCAATGTAAATACGAACGGTTTCCGTGCGGATATGGCGCTGGCCGGAAACAAGAAGGTGAAGGGGAGTGGATTTGATACGCGCTATATGGCGCAGGAAAGTCCGAGTGGGGTTAACGACAGCACGGGGGTTGCTGAGAAAACCGAACGCCCGCTGGATGTCGCTATCCAGGGCAGCGGTTATATCGCCGTGGAAGATCGGCACGGCAATGAAGTTTATACCCGTGATGGCAATATTCAGCAGGACGATCAGGGGCAATTAACCATCAACGGCAATCTGGTGCTCGGTGATAACGGCCCTATCATTCTGCCGCCGAATGCGATTGCTTCGTTTGGCAGCGACGGCACGCTGTCGGTGACGCCCGATGACGGCGATGTGACCGCCACAATGGATATCGATCGCCTGAAGCTGGTGGATATTCCGGTCAATAATCTGGCGAAAAACGCGCAGGGTATGCTGGTGACTGCGGATGGCGTTCCGGCCCAGCGCGATGAAAACATCAAAGTCAGCGGCGGATTTCTCGAGGGCAGTAACGTCTCAGCCGTCAATGAAATGATGAACTCCATTGCGATGAACCGCCAGTTTGAGGCGCAAATCAAGATGATGAAGACCGCTGAAGATATCAGTGCCTCGGGGAATCGTCTGTTAACTGGCTCCTGAGTGGCCGCTTTTAATCAGGAATAAAGCTTTATGAATGCAGCGTTATGGATCAGTAAAACTGGCCTCTCGGCGCAGGATGCTGAGATGAGTGCGATTGCCAACAACATCGCCAACGTCAATACCACAGGCTTTAAGCGCGATCGGGTGATGTTCCAGGATCTGTTCTATCAGACCCAGGAAGCGCCGGGGGCGATGCTCGATCAGAACAACATTATGCCGACCGGTATGCAGTTCGGCAGCGGTGTGCGCATTGTCGGAACCCAGAAAACCTTCACCGAAGGGAATGTGGAAACCACCGATAACACGATGAATGTCGCCATCATGGGGCAGGGCTTTTTCCAGGTGCAGAAAGCGAACGGCGATATCGCCTATACCCGCGACGGCAACATGCAGATCAACGCTGATGGGGTGTTATGTAGCTCCGGCGGGCTGCCGGTGCAGCCGGAAATTGATATCCCGGCGGGGTCGACCAGCGTGGCGTTTGCTGAGGATGGCACGGTGACCGCGATTTTACCCGGTGAAAGCGATCCGACGGAGATGGGGCAGGTGACGCTGGTGAACTTTGCCAACCCGGCGGGGCTTTCCGCAGAAGGGGACAACCTGTATCTGGAAACCGCCGCCAGCGGGCAGCCGACCGAAGGCATTCCCGGGGAAGATGGACTGGGCGCTCTCCAGGACGGCGCACTGGAAGGATCGAACGTGGATATCGTCAATGAAATGGTGGCGATGATCACGGTACAACGCGCTTATGAGATGAACGCCAAAATGGTTTCAGCGGCAGACGACATGCTGCAATTCATCAGTCAGACGCTGTAATAAAACAGACCCGCAGGCCGGGTAAGGCGACGTCGCCCTCCGGCCTGCGGTTAAACAAACAGGCAGAACGTGAAAAATTATCTGTGGCTGATGGTGCTGCTTCCCCTGCTCGGCGGGTGTGAATCACAGGCGCTGTTAGTCAAAAAAAATGACGAGTATTTTGCTCCTCCCAAAACCGAAGCGCCGCCACCGGCGGACGGTCGCGCAGGGGGCGTGTTTGAAACCGGCTACAACTGGTCGTTGACGGCAGACCGCCGGGCCTATCGGGTGGGCGATATTATGACCGTGATCCTCGAAGAATCGACCCAGTCCAGCAAACAGGCAAAAACCAAATTCGGCAAAAATAACACCGTCGATATTGGCGCCCCCACTATTTTCGGTCACACCAAAGATAATCTGTCGGGATCGATTGACGCCAACCGTGATTTTGACGGCAGCGCGACATCGCAACAGCAGAACAGTTTACGCGGTGAGATTACGGTATCGGTTCACTCCGTACAGCCGAACGGCATCCTGGAGATTCGCGGCGAAAAATGGCTCACCCTCAACCAGGGGGATGAATACATCCGGCTGAGCGGCCTTGTTCGCGCCGACGATATTCAGAATGACAACTCTGTGTCATCGCAGCGTATCGCGGATGCGCGCATCTCCTATGCGGGACGCGGCGCGCTCAGCGACGCCAACGCGGCAGGCTGGCTGACGCGTCTGTTTAACCATCCTCTCTTCCCGATCTGACGCCGGAGATGAACATGCACTATCTGAACGGGCGCTGGATGAAGGCGCTCCACGGCGTGACGATCGCCCTGAGCCTGGTGATACCCGGTACGTCGCAGGCTCAGTCTCTGGAGTCGCTGGTGAATGTCCAGGGCGTCAGGGAAAACCAGCTGGTCGGCTACAGCCTGGTGGTCGGTCTGGACGGCACGGGCGATAAAAACCAGGTGAAATTCACCAATCAGACCATTACCAATATGCTGCGCCAGTTCGGCGTGCAGCTGCCGGGTAAAATCGACCCGAAAGTGAAAAACGTCGCGGCGGTGGCGGTGAGCGCCGCTCTGCCGCCGATGTATTCTCGTGGGCAGACGATTGATGTCACGGTTTCTTCCATTGGCGATGCGAAAAGCCTGCGTGGCGGCACCCTGCTGCTCACTCAATTACACGGGGCGGATGGCGAAGTTTATGCCCTGGCCCAGGGAAGCGTGGTGGTGGGCGGGATGAACGCCACCGGCGCCAGCGGCTCCAGCGTGACCGTCAACACGCCGACGGTCGGTCTTATCCCGAACGGGGCGACGGTAGAGCGTGAAATTCCCAGCGATTTCCAGATGGGGAACACCATTACGCTAAACCTGAAGCGTCCTTCTTTTAAAGACGCCAATAACATTGCCGGTGCGATTAATGCTGCGTTTGGCGGCATCGCCACGGCGCAAAGCTCCACCAACGTTATCGTCCAGGCCCCCACCAGTCCGGGGGCACGCGTGGCCTTTATGTCGCAGCTGGATGACGTTCAGGTTCAGGCTGAAAAAGTGCGCGCGCGCGTCGTGTTTAACTCCCGTACCGGTACGGTGGTGATGGGGGATGGCATTGCGCTACATGCGGCGGCGGTATCGCACGGCAGCCTGACGGTTTCGATTAATGAGAGCAGCAACGTCAGCCAGCCAAATGCGTTTGCCGGTGGGCGTACTGCGGTAACGCCGCAGAGCAATATTTCGGTGAACCACGCCCGGCCAGGGATGATTGCGCTGCCGGAGTCCAGCAGTCTGAAAACGCTGGTCAGCGCACTTAACAACCTGGGAGCCACCCCGGATGACATTATGTCTATCCTGCAGGCGCTGCATGAAGCGGGTGCCCTGGATGCTGATCTGGAGGTGATCTGATGGCGGATCTCAAGGTAACCCGTGGCGGCGGCATTGACGGTAGCGACGCGCTGATGGGCCCCAAAATCAAAGAAAACGATTTGCAAAAAGCAGCCCAGCAGTTTGAGGCCATTTTTCTGCGCAACATGTTGAAAGAGATGCGTAAAACCAATGAAATCTTTGATTCAAAAGATAACCCGTTAAACAGCGACTCAGCGCGCATGATGCAGGGACTCTATGACGACCAGCTGTGTACGACCCTTGCCCAGCATCAGGGGATCGGGATTGCGGCGATGATCGTCAGGCAACTCTCTCCTCATCACGAGAAAGGATAAAGGCGAGGCGGCGATTTAAGAACAGCGTGGTTTTCGCCGCTCTTTATCGGAAAGGTTGTTAACGAGATACCGGGCGACAGGCCGGCAAGGATTCATTGATGGATATGATTAACATTGGTTACAGCGGCGCCAGTACGGCGCAGGTGGAGCTGAACGTGACGGCGCAGAATACTGCCAACGCCATGACCGATGGCTACACCCGACAGGTGGCGGTAACCAGCACCATTGGCGCCAGCTCCGGCTCGGCAAACAGCGCCGGAAACGGGGTGCAGGTTGACAGCATTCGCCGCGTCTCCAACCAGTATCAGGTGAACCAGGTGTGGTATGCCGCCAGTGACTATGGCTACTACAGCACCCAGCAGGAATATTTGACGCAGCTGGAAACGGTGCTCAGCGACGAGAACAGTAGTATGAGCGCGGGGTTCGATAACTTTTTTGCCGCGCTGAACGAAGCGACGACCAGCCCGGATGACTCCGCGCTGCGCGAGCAGGTGATTAGCGAATCCGGCGCGCTGGCGATGCGGATTGACAACACGCTGGATTATATCGACTCACAAAGCAGCGAAATCATCAGCCAGGAGCAGGCGATGGTCACCCAGGTGAACACCCTGACGTCGGGGATCGCCAGCTACAACCAGCAAATTACTGAGGCAGAGGCCAACGGCGATAACGCCTCGGCGCTGTACGATGCCCGCGATCAGATGGTTGAAGAATTAAGCGGCATGATGGATGTCCAGGTTAACATCGACGATGAAGGCAACTACAACGTGACGCTGCAAAACGGTCAGCCGTTGGTCAGTGGGCAGGAGAGTTCTACCCTGGCGCTGGAGATGAACGCCGACGGCACGCCTTGCATGTCGCTGACGTTTGCGGGGACCACCTCCACGATGGATACCGATACCGGCGGTTCTCTGGGGGCGCTGTTTGACTATCAGAACGCGATCCTGACGCCGCTGTCCGACACCATTAACAGCATGGCTTCGCAGTTTGCCGATGCCGTTAACAGCCAGCTGGCCCAGGGCTATGACCTGAACGGCAATCCCGGAGAACCGCTGTTCATTTATGACGAGAACGCGTCGGACGGTCCGCTGGAGGTCAACCCGGATATCACCGCCGATGAGCTGGCGTTTTCCAGTTCACCGGATGAGAGCGGGAACAGCGATAACCTGCAGGCGCTGATCGATATTTCGACAGAACCGCTGGAGATCGATGGCCTGGGGAGCGTGACGGTAGGGGAGGCGTGTTCGTCGATCATCAGCAGCATCGGGATCTACAGCCAGCAAAACCAGACGGAAGCGCAGGCGGCAGCAAATGTCTATTCCGAGGCGCAGAACCAGCAAAGCAGCGTCAGCGGCGTCAGTATGGATGAAGAAGCGGTGAACCTTATTACCTACCAGCAAATTTATGAGGCCAACCTGAAAGTCATTTCAACCGGTGCG
Source organism: Citrobacter amalonaticus (assembly GCF_002918555.1). Taxonomy (GTDB): domain Bacteria; phylum Pseudomonadota; class Gammaproteobacteria; order Enterobacterales; family Enterobacteriaceae; genus Citrobacter_C; species Citrobacter_C amalonaticus_A. The sequence goes on along the minus strand of NZ_PQMB01000002.1, from coordinate 1,410,435 downwards.
GATATTTTCGATTCCGTACTGGAAATGTGTAGCTAACCTGGAGGGTCAGTATGCGAGTCAGTACTCAACAATCTTATGTTTCCATGACGCAGAATTTTAACCAACTCTCCGGCGATTTGTCGCATGTTGTTACCCAGATGGCGACCGGGAAACGTATTTTGCTGCCGTCGGACGATCCGATTGCCGCCACCCGTATCACCCAGCTGGACCGTCAGCAGTCGGCTATCGAACAGTATCAAAGCAATATTGATTCGGCGTCTGCGGGGATGAGCCAGCAGGAATCGATTCTGGATGGCGTCAACAACAGCCTGCTGGCGGTGCGTGACGATTTGCTGGAGGCGGCGAACGGTAGCAATACCGCAGAGTCGCTGGCCAGTCTTGGGCAGGATATTCAGTCTTTGACTGAATCCATGGTTGCGGCGCTGAATTACCAGGATGAAGACGGCCACTATGTCTTTGGCGGTACGGTCAACGACAGGCCGCCTGTTGTGGCCGTCGATGATGACGGCGACGGCGTAACCGATAGCTATACGTATCAGGGGAACAGCAGCCATCGTCAGACGACGGTTTCCAACGGGGTGGAAGTGGACACCAACGTGGCGGTCAGCGACTTCTTTGGCAGCAACCTGGACGTGCTCAACACGCTCACCTCGCTGTCCAGTGAGTTGCAGGATCCGACCGTCGATCCGGCTGACCCGCAGGTGCAAAGCGACATTGCCAATGCCATTGACGTGGTGGATGACGCGTCCGATTCGCTGAACGCATCAATTGCTTCGCTGGGCGAGACGCAAAATACGATGTCGATGCTGAGCGACGCGCAGACGGATATCGCCACCTCAAACGATCAGCTCATCGGTCAACTCAGCGATCTGGACTACGGCCCGGCGTCTATCACGTTTACCGGTCTGGAAATGGCGATGGAAGCCACGTTGAAAACCTATTCGCAAGTGAGTCAGTTGAACTTATTTAGTGAGCTTTAACCTTTCTCCCGGGCTCCTCTTTCTCATCGTCGGCACCCGGCGTGTGGGAAAGCGGAGTGGTACAGCAGCAGTTCAGGAATACTATGCAGGTCGGCTTAAATACAACGTCACTCTCCGGTAGCGGAACCCTTAACTCTTCGGTCCAACAGCACGCTGTTGCGCAGAATACCCCTGTCCGTCAGAAGTCAACCGCGACGGCGAGCAGCGACTACCCGGCTTCGCCACTGATCGCTACCCGCCCGCAGCGCTACAGCGTTCAGCTCAACGATCAACTGACCACGTTGCAGCAGGCTGACCACTATCTGGGGCAACTGGAACAGCATCTGCTGGATTATCGTCACACGGCGCGTCGCGGCGGTCAGGCGCAGCAGCAGAAGGGGAGCGAGCTGGCGGCATTCCTGGAAAAACGTCCCACGCTGTCAGGGGGGGCCGTCGATCGGCAACTGAAGTCCGTCCTGCAGGGGGAGGCGCGGGTGAGCTTCCACTCGCCGGATCTGGCGCAGAGGCTGCGGGACAATTCCACCGGCTCGCGAATGTTCAGCATTTCAGACGGGCGTCAGACGCAGCTTTCTGCGGTTGTGGTCGAAGAGGATACCCAACCCGGCCAGTACAACATGATGATGAGTCATGCCCTGCGTCGCGTGGGTGTGCAGATGCATGAAGGGCAGGGCGAGATGACCTTTTCCACCACCGAGGCGCAGTGGCCGCAAATTGAGAAGACGCTGAGCGTATGCAGTGGGGCGGAGAAAACGTTAGCGTTTACCCCGCTGAAAAGCTTTGCCGATCCTTCACGGGCAGATGAGCTGTTGCAGCGCGTCCGGCAGGGGGGGAATCGTGCGCTGGACGGGATACAGCAGGCGCTGGATACGATTAGCGATCAGCGTGCGCAAATGGCGGTGCAGCAGGAGAAAGCGCGGCAGTTAATCGATGGGATGGCGCGCTTTCCACAGGGGGAAAGCGCAGTACAGGCTTCAGAAAATCTGGGGGGCGTTCTGGATCATGCGAATCATAACTACCAGGTGCTGGCGCAGGCGGTAAACGGACAGGCCCGCCTCTCCAGCCAGACGGTGCGCAGTCTGTTAGGTTAATAACCCCGTTATACTCGTCATACTTCCGGTTGCAGGTGTGTTGGCTGCCCTGCAACGCGAATGATTTAAGACTGACACATCGACGTGGAGATATTGAATATTTTGGGGTCTGAGACGATCAGGCTACCCACATCCGGATTAAACATCAGGGTCTGCTCGCTGTTTAAGTGAATCCACCACGCTCGCAGGTTATGTTCACTAACGAAGTAGCTAATATTGGATAACCGCACGTCATTTTTATCGGCATCAGCAGCGCTGAAACGATACTCTCCCTGTTTTAAATTTCCGGAAGTCCGGGTAATGCAGGCGGATACTTTAAAAACTGAGGGGCTGTTATGGGGCGATCCCTGGGGAACGATGGTCAGCGTCGCCTGCTTTCCCGTTCCGTTGACAAACAGTTCATAATGAGAACTTTTCCCGGTAGCAAGATCGTAATCAGCGACAATGGTGTTCTCGATATGTGCCTGCGCCATAAAGGGGGTAAATAAAGAACATACCAGAAGCGCATTTAAAAAAGCGTTATTGACATTTTTGTATTTCATTTAACATTTTCTCCACTTCCTGATACATCACCAGATTCATGTCGTTATCTTTGTTTTGCCAGTTTTCAAAACCCAATGATAATTGCCTGCTGGCATCACACGGCGAGTTCAGAATAATGTCGAGAGTGAATTTACTGAGTGAGATTTTATAGTACAGTTTCATTGTTGCATTATGTGCTATCAGTAAGGCGTTTATTTTTGCTATACCGGGTTTCATGTGCTGAGAAAATATTGACGCATCCTTTTTATTCGGTGCCGTGCTGTAGAAATGATAAGCCTCAATACGGCTGGCATTTTCCAGCGATTCTTTTACCAGCTGTGGCGCATCGCTCGTGGCTGGGGTGTCGGGCATCTTAAGGGGGTAGATAAATATGAATAAAAATAAGGCGGCAACCACGGCGAGTGCGGCGCTCAACCCGCCTTTACGTCGATGTGTTTTGCCGACGTTTACCTGACTGTCTTCCCCGTCCCGGCGCTTAGTCTCCGGGATGTCGAAGAGGTTATTGAGTGGCGCCTGCAGCGCAGGAATTTCATCATCCGCCCCGGTCAATGCCGCTGAGCAGGCGCTGTCTGCCCCTTCAGACTCTGACGGCGTTTCAGCCTCACTATTTCCAGGGAAATAAGTAAGGTTCAAATGACTTTTATTAAACAGGTAACCTTTTTTAGGGATGGTTTTAATAATTTCTTGTTGTTTTCCATCGTCATCGATAGCGACGCGGAGTGCGTGAATTGCCGTTGGCAGGCTATTTCCACCCACAATGCGATTTTTCCAGACTTCAGCCATTAACCAGGAACGAGATAAAACGGTGTCAGCATTTTTAGCTAATGTTTCTAGTAAAATGAAGTGGTATTCGCCCAGACGGCGTGTTTCCCCTGTTTCACAATGTATTAACGCATTGAGTGAGGGATCCATTCTCCAGTTGTTGACGATAATGCTCATGCTTTGGTTTACCTGTGTAATATTCATAATATCCTGGATACCACACCGCTAAAATCAGTGTATTAAAAAAGTAAAAGAAACGGAGATGTTTTTTGTACTCTCTGACTGAGAGGTGATAACAATAATTTTTATTGAGTGATTTTTGGACAGTCCAAAAGGGATTTGAAATGTAACGAAAGAACCTAAGACTCACAATACAAAAATAGGGTGTATTTGCAACTGAATGTAAATATTTTCGGTAATGTGTTGGCTTTCAGCACTTATTGCTTAAGGAATATCTTAAATTTATCAGCGAATTAACCTGAAATTAGCCAGATGTCCAGGCCGATTGGCAGATATTGCAAATAATCTTTTTCTTTGCGTTCGGTTGATCTCGATCTATAAATCGGGATATCTCATTTTTATCTTTAAAAAATATTAAAAACAATAAGTTATTAATTTTTTTGTTTATCCGTGGCATCTCTCATTTTTTTGTGTGGAGAAAAGCGTCGCGCGGCAGAGGACAAAATTTTTTTAGTCCCGCTTTAAGTTTTCGCATGGGGTTGTCGTTTTTACAGGGTATCGAAAATAAAACGGTTAATCACAAGGAGCAGTACCATGTTATCCATTAATACCAACACCGCCTCAATGGCTTCCGTGAATGCCATCAACAAAAGTAGCGCTTCTCTGTCCACCTCTATGGAGCGCCTGGCAACCGGTAATCGCATTAACTCTTCCGCGGACGACGCCGCAGGCAAACAGATCGCTAACCGTCTGACCGCACAGTCCAGCGGTATGAGCGTTGCGCTGAGCAACATTCAGGATGCGACCGCGATGTTGCAGACCGCAGACAGCATGTTCGATGAAATGACGGACGTTCTGGGGCGCATGAAAGACCTGTCTACTCAGGCAGCGAACGGCACCTACAGCGATGAAGATTTGCAGGCGATGCAGGATGAATATGATGAACTGGGCCAGCAGATGTCCGATATGCTGCAAAATACCACCTACGGCGGCACCAACCTGTTCGGTACTTCCGGCACCAGCAACACCGGTAAAGACGGTCTGTTCCAGGGCGCAGTCACCTTCCAGGTGGGCGCTGAATCTTCTGACACCATGACCGTGGATATCTCCACCCAGCTGGGCGATCTGGTAAACGATCTGGGAAGCGTGAGCGCCTCCTTCAGCGCTGACCAGGCTGATACCACGGGGAGCGCGGGCGTTTCCGGCGGATCGGAGCTGACCGCTTCCGGCTCCGCTAACGCGATGATCACCACGATTTCAACGGCGATGGACGATGTGTCCAAAATCCAGTCCAAACTGGGTGCGTCTATCAACCGTCTGAACGATACCGCCAACAACCTGACCAGCATGAAGGACAACACGGAAGTGGCTATCGGTAACATTATGGATACCGACTACGCGACGGAAGCGTCCAACATGACCCAGCAACAGGTGCTGATGCAGACCGGCATTACCATGCTGAAGCAGTCCAACAGCATGTCCAGCATGGTTTCCAGCCTGCTCCAGTAATGTCTGTCCGGTGGTGACAACGTCTGAAATACCCGATGACGCAAGTACATCGGGTCTGCGGCGCCATCCGGCAAAACAAGAGTGACGTTTGTCAGCAATCACAACACCGCCTGCTGGCGGTGTTGTGCTTTCAGGCGTTGGTGAGTTCCAGCAAAACCTTCCCTCTGCAGGAAAATTCGCTTCCTCTTGTTTTCTAATTCATTGATTTAAAGGTGTAAAAATAGTTGGCATGGTTTTTGCTGACTGTGATTAACGACCCAGGAGTTTTTTATGATCAGTCCTAAACAGATTGCACAACAAATTGCCTATGCCGATGTCGCCTCTCAGGCGGCGAGTTTGCAGGAGAAGCAGGCGGATCTGGACGCAGAAAGCAGTGGGCTGGACTCGCTGAGTACGGCATTAAACGATTTCCAGACGGCAATTGATGCGTTGAATAGTGACACTGATGGTCCGGTCACCTTTTCGGCCTCGTCGAACAATGATTCGGCGACGATTTCCGCTAACTCACAAGCGCAGGCGGGAACCTACTCCTTTTATGTTGAGCAGCTGGCGCAGGCGCAGCAGTCAACATTTGATATGAGCGACGACAGCTTTTCCGCTACCGGCACGTTTGAGCTGACGATGGGCGATAGCACGATGGATATCGATCTTGCCGAGGCCGACGCGAACGGTGACGGGGATGGATTTATTGATGCCAGCGAACTGGTCGGCGCAATTAATGACTCTGATGATAACCCTGGCATCTCTGCTGCGCTGGTGAAAACCGATGGCACGACCACCATCATGTTGACCGCTGACAGCACCGGCGCGCAAAGCGCTTTTACGGTGAGCGTTGAAGGTCATGATGCGACCCGCGATGCCACGACAGCGGTACCGACGCTGACCACGATGACGCAGGCGCAGGACGCCATTATTCATCTGGGGAACGCAGAGGGGCCGACCATTACCAACAGCACTAACACCTTCGACGACGTGATCCCCGGCGTCACGATGACGTTTAGTGAAACCAGCGACAATACGGACGATCTGACCACCTTTACCGTGGCGGAAGACAGCAGCGCGACGCAGGCGAAAGTGCAGACTTTTGTCGATGCCTATAACACGCTGGTCGATACCGTGGATTCGTTAACCACCAACGGGAGCGACGGCACCGGGGCGGGCGTATTCGCCGGTGACGCCGGGCTAAAGTCCCTGACCAGTCAGCTTGATGATATTGCCCATGCCTCGTATGACGGCGTCTCGATCGTGGATTACGGCATCACCCTGGACACTAACGGCCATTTACAGATCGACTCCGATCAGTTTGCGGCGGAAATGGAAGAAAACCCGGACGGGCTGAGTGCCATCTTTGTTGGCGAAGACAGCATGGTCGCGCAGATGGATGACCTGATGGAGAGCTATCTCGATTCCAGTAACGGCATCATCGCCCTGCGTGAGCAGAATATTGAAGAACAACAGGAAAAGCTGCAGGACGAAGCGGATCAGCTGACTGAAACCTACAACACCAACTACGAACGCTACGTGGAAGAGTACACCAACACCCTGGTTGAAACGTACACCATGAAAGTCAGTATGGCTGCATTTATGTAAGCGCGGGCTCTTAGTCAAAGAAACGAAGGTTAAACATGTACGAAATGCAGGACGGTTATGCGCAATACAAAGAGATCGATCTCGCTGCCCGCACGGCGGTGGCATCCCCTCTGGAACTGGTGCTGGTGTTATTTTCCGGCCTGATGGATGAGCTGGAGCGCGCCAGGAGCCATATCGAGAACAAACGCTTCGAAAAGAAAGCGCAAAGCATCAATAAATGCATCGACATTCTCAATGCGCTCACCAGCTCGCTGGAGTTTGAAACCGGGGGAGAGCTGGTGGTCAATCTGTCCCGACTCTATGACCACTGCGTCTACCGACTGTATGAGGCGAGCGGCGAGCTGTCGCTGGAAAAGCTTGATGAGGTGAGGATCATTCTGACCAACCTGCGCAAAGGCTGGGATGGCCTGGCGGCGAAGCTTGGGTAAGGCAATGGACAGAACACAGCAACAGCAGCAACTGTTTGCCCTGATTGGTGCGATGAACGAAGCGCTGGACAAACAGCGCTGGCGGCGTCTGCCCGCGCTGCATCAGCAGCTTATGCGTCTCTTTCACGCTTATGAAGCGAGCGAAACGTCAGCGACGGAGCTGCGTGCGGTAAAAGAGCAGCTGCACGCGGCGTTTGCGGCGCTGATTGAGCGGCGAACCCGGCGTGCGGAATTGCTTAAAGCACGGATGGATAAGCATCAACAACACCGGGAAGGCGTTCTGGCGTACTCGGTGGTTAACTTAATTTCGGAGAAGGCATGAATCCTGTATTGCAGACGGCGGCCAATGGTCTGGCAGATGTCATGCCGGAAAACGCGACGATTTCGCCCCCGTCGGCTGACCATTCGGCGACGTTTTCGTTACCGCCATCGGCTGGCTCCCCTCTGGCTGAACGCGCCCGGAGCGCCAAAATCAGCCAGCAATCGTCGTCAGAGGCTCAGCGCCCGCCCGACAGCGATCCGGCGGCAATGCAGGCGCTGATGGCGCTGTTGCTGGCGCAGCCTGCTCATTCCGCGGCACAGTCTGGTCTGCAAAGACAGCCTGAGGGGGAAATGCTGAAAACGCTTGCCGCAACCCAGGGCGGAAATTCCTTTTCCTCCGTTTTACGTCAGCGGGTGAGTGATGCGCAGAGCCGGGGGCAAAACGTCATGCCTTCAGCCCCGCAGAGCGCCGATATGTCCTCGTTACCGTCTGAATGGCAAAGTGCGCTGCAGGCACTCGCCCCGGATGCCTCACCCGTCCCGGCAACACCCGAACAGCAGGCAACGTTAGCCACTTTCGCCGCTCAGAACCTGCGTTCGATCGCGCCGGAGCGGCAGACGCTGTCCGCCTCGCAGCACATTTCCGCGCAGGCGAAACGGACGGGCAGCGATCTGTCTGTGCGCCCGCCGGGGGTGAAAAAAACGGATAGCGTGAATCTGAATCAGCCGGGCGCGGCGCAGAATCTGCTTAACGTTGCCGTACAAGGGAATCAACCTGTTAATGCGGCCAGCCAGCAGCCCGCTATCTCAAGCCACAGCGCACTGCCGGTAGCGATGTCGACGGAAGAGCTGGGTGAAAAACTCAGCGCATTGCTCAAGGACAGAATTCAGTTTCAGCTGAATCAGCAACAGCAGGTCTCGACCATTCGTCTTGATCCGCCGTCGCTCGGCAAGCTGGAAATCGCCATACAGCTGGACGCCGGAAAACTGATGGTTCACATCGGCGCAAACCAGAGTGATGTCTGTCGGTCGCTTCAGCAGTTCAGCGAAAACCTGCGCCAGTATCTGACGGCGCAAAACTTTATGGAGGTGAACGTTCAGGTCTCCTCCGAAGGGCAGTCACAACAGCAGCAACAGTCAGGCCATCAGCAGGATGAGGTGAAGTCGGCCTTATCGCTTAATGATGAACCTCAATATCAACAGAACGAATCTGTACTGATCAAAGTGTAAAAACAAAGATGAAGAAAATTGTGATGGCGAGTGTGATCAGTTCTGTCCTGGCTCTGGTCATTGGTGGCGGGGCGGGATGGGGCGTATATCATTTCGTGGGGAAGGGAAAACCAGAGAGCGCGGCTCATGCTGACGCTGACGAAACGATGGATGAGAGTAACAGTATCTTTGTTTCTCTGCAGGAGAGCATTGTCACGCTGCACGACAATGATAGCGCCGATCATTACATGTCTGCCGAACTGGTGATGTTGGTAACGACTGAAAAAGAAGCTGAGAAAGTAAAACAGCAGGAACCGCTGTATCAAAGCATTATCGTCGAACGACTCTCTGAAATGAAATATGAAGAGGTTCGGGGGATGAAAATCTCGGGAATAAGACAGGTCCTTTCCGAAACTCTGCAAAAAGAGTTAAAGCTTCGCAAAATCCAGGCACCTTATAAAGATGTGTTGGTGAAGAAAGTTGTATTTCAGTAAGCGCCAGGTCAGACAATAAAATGATACAAGACGCTTATGAAAACGAGGAGTTCACCGCCACCCCTGTATTAACACCACAGGAAGAAAGTCATTATTTACAGGCTTATCTTCCGCTGGTCCGAAAAGTGGTACGTCAGCTTGCGCCTCAGTGTACCTGTGTGATTGATCGCCAGGATATGGAGCAAACGGCGTTAATGGGATTGCTTAATGCGATTCGGCGATACGGATTGCCGGATGAAGGCTTTGCCGGATATGCGGTACACCGTATTCGCGGCGCCATCCTGGATGAATTACGCAGCCTCGACTGGCGGCCTCGCCAGCTACGTCAGAAATATCATCAAATTAAAGATCTGATCCGCGACGCGCGTAAGACCCTCGGGCATGAGCCTGACCGGGAAGCGCTTTGCGCATTGGGGTTAACGTCTGAAGATTATCTGGAGTATCAGCAGCTGGAAGGGGCGGAAACGCTGGCGAGTCTGGATGAGCTTCTGGGCGGCGAAAGCCACATTGTACCGCTGGAGGGGCGTGCGCTTGAAGAGCAAATCGTGACCCAGGATATGCTCAGCTTCGCCCTGAGCCAGCTGAGTGAAAAAGAGAGGCTGGTGCTCTCTATGTATTACCAACACGATATGAATTTAAAAGAGATCGCGTTGGTATTAGGGCTGACTGAAGCCAGAATTTGCCAAATGAATAAAAAAATCACGCAGAAAATTCGTGATTGTTTATATCCAGATTAACAATTCGAATTGTAATGCGGAGGATTTAATGCAAAAGATTTTCGGTTTATTAGTGGTGCTGGGATGCGTTTTTGGCGGTTATTTTGAAGCCGGTGGTCAGCTAATTGCCATCTGGCAACCCGCTGAGATCGTTATTATTCTCGGCGCGGGGTTTGGCGCTATGATTATTGGTAACCCTAAGCATGTGCTTAAAGAGATCGCCCATCAACTGAAAGGGGCTATCAGCAAAAAACAGCTCGGCCCGGAATTTCAGCGCCAGCTCTTGATGTGCCTGTTTGAACTGCTGGAACTGGTGCAGAACGGCGGCCTGCGTATGCTGGATCAGCATATCGAGCAGCCGGAAGAAAGTACCATTTTCCAGAAATACCCTCTGATCCTGACCCAAAAGCGTCTGGTGACGTTTATTGCCGATAACTTCCGTCTGATGGCGATGGGGAAAATCGATGCCCATGAACTGGAAGGGATCCTCGATCAGGAGCTGGATGCTGTCGAAGAAGAGTTGCTGACGCCTTCACGCTCGCTGCAACGTACCGCTGAAGCGATGCCGGGATTCGGTATTTGTGCCGCGGTGCTTGGGATCATCATCACCATGCAGTCGATTGATGGATCGATTGCCCTTATCGGCCTGAAAGTGGCGGCGGCGCTGGTGGGGACATTCTTAGGGGTCTTTTTCTGCTACTGCCTGATGGACCCGATGGCAAACTCAATGGAACAGCAGGCGCGGGCGGAACACTCTCTGCTGGAGTGCGTCCGCACGGTGCTGGTTGCACATGCGGGCGGTAAGCCAACGCTGCTGGCGGTTGACGCTGGCCGTAAACTGCTGCATCTGGCGTCTAAACCGACCTTCGCCAATCTGGATGCGTGGGTTAACGCGATGCTGGAGCAGGAATAAGCATGAGAAAGGCGGCTAACCGGCGCGATCGTGGTGTCCATACCACTATTATTCGGCGACAGGTAAAAAAGAATCACGGTGGTCATCATGGCGGCGCGTGGAAGGTGGCATTTGCCGACTTTACGCTGGCAATGATGGCGCTGTTTATGACGCTGTGGATTGTTAACAGCGTCAGTAAAGCCGATCGTGAAAACATCGTGGCGGCCCTGCACGGTCAATCCATCTTTAACGGCGGCGGGCTGACTCCGCTGAACAAGATTGGTAAACAACCGGTAGCGCCGGTAAACAGCAAAAGCGTCGCCCGCAATAAGCCGGATAAAGAGAAAACCACCGCGCCGAAAGAAATGGCGAAGGTGAGTGAAGAGGCCGAGAAAAAAGCGCGTGATGTGAATGAGAAGACGGCGCTGCTGAAGAAAAAATCGGCGACGGAGCTGGGTGAGTTAGCGACTGACATTAATATTATTGCGCGCAATGCCCACATGGAAACCAACCTGGAAATGGAAATCGTTCCCCAGGGGTTACGCGTGCTGATCAAAGACGATCAGAACCGTAATATGTTTGAGCGCGGCAGCGCGCGGATTATGCCGTTCTTTAAATCGCTGTTGGTTGAGCTTGCGCCTGTTTTTGATTCGCTGGACAACAAACTCATCATCACCGGGCATACCGATGCGATGGGATATAAAAGCAATATCTATAACAACTGGAACCTGTCAGGCGACAGGGCGCTCTCTGCCCGCCGGGTGTTGGAAGAAGCGGGAATGCCGCAGGATAAAGTCATGCAGGTCAGCGCAATGGCTGACCAGATGCTGCTGGATGCGAAAAACCCGGAAAGCGCAGGCAACCGTCGCATCGAAATTATGGTATTGACCCAAAGCGCATCTGACACCCTGTATCAGTATTTTGGCCAGCACGGTGAAAAAGTCGTCCAACCGCTGGCGCAAAAACTCGATAAAAAACAGCAGGTCACTTCATTACATCAGAAAACGATTCCAGAACGGTAATTCCTCTTTTCCCCGCGCAATGCGGGGTAGCATTTTTCAGGAGAACACAGTGATAGATGTTATCGATATTATTCCTCTGGATATTCATACTGACTCCATTACCGATGTCGCTTGCCAGGGCGCGCATTATGATCCGCAGTCTGGCATCTGGTATATCGAACCTCATGAACTCAGTGAGGTACTCAGTGATTATGTTTATGATGCCGTCGATTTTAATATTGTCGCACCTTATTACCTCGTTATTACGCCCAGCGTGCGCTGTCCGGGTTGCCACCAGCCAACCCGTATCATCGGCATCTTGTTTACCCGCTACCTGAAAAAAAGCAAAGAGGGTAAGCGCTGGCTCTCTGTGAGGGGAAACAGCTTTGTTTTTCATATCAATCAGCTGCCGGACGCAATAAAAAAGAATATCAAAGCCAGCCACTACTACCTGGACAAAAGCAAAACGACAGGTATGCGCTACTGGATGAATCACTGTGAGATTTGCGGCGAGCGTCTGAGCGACTATGAGCTTTTCTGCGTTAAAGAAGATGTGTTCAAATGGATGTCAGTTGAGAACCTCCTGCACGCGAACGTCAAAAAAGTGAACAAAATGTTTGTTTGTCGGGCTGGAGAAACCGCTGAGGACACCCGCGTGGGGTCAGTCCATTATACCTGTGAAGCACAATTTCGCGTGAGTAAACCCATGCCGCTGTAGTGCTGTCCGGTGGGTGGGCAATCACTTCTCATTTTATTATTATACTGTATACTTGAACAGTATTCCGGGAGGTGAGTAATGCGCAAAATCATACATGTTGATATGGACTGTTTTTTCGCAGCGGTTGAAATGCGGGATAACCCGACCCTGCGCGACATTCCCATTGCAATTGGCGGCAGCCGTGAACGCCGGGGCGTTATCAGCACCGCCAACTACCCCGCGCGAAAATTTGGCGTTCGCAGCGCCATGCCTACGGGGATGGCGCTTAAGCTTTGCCCGCATCTGACGCTGCTTCCTGGCCGCTATGAAGCCTATAAAGAAGCCTCTCACCATATCCGTGAAATTTTCTCTCGCTATACCTCGCGTATTGAACCGCTTTCGCTGGACGAGGCGTATCTGGACGTCACCGACAGCGTTCACTGCCACGGTTCTGCAACCCTGATAGCCCAGGAGATCCGCCGGACCATTTTTCACGAGCTGCAACTCACCGCGTCCGCCGGTATCGCGCCGGTTAAATTTCTGGCCAAGATCGCCTCCGATCTGAATAAGCCGGACGGACAGTATGTCATTACGCCAGCCGGGGTTCCGGAATTTCTCAAAACCCTGCCGCTGGGGAAAATTCCGGGCGTCGGGAAGGTTTCCGCCGCGAAGCTGGAAACAATGGGGTTACGGACCTGCGGGGATGTCCAGCAGTTCGATCTGGCGACGTTGCTCAAGCGCTTCGGCAAGTTTGGACGGGTGCTGTGGGAACGCAGTTGGGGGATTGATGAGCGTGATGTAAACAGCGAGCGGCTGCGTAAATCCGTTGGCGTTGAGCGCACAATGGCAGAAGATATTCATCAGTGGTCAGAGTGTGAGGCGGCCATTGAGCGGTTGTATCCTGAGCTGGAGCGCAGACTGGCAAAGGTGAAACCGGATTTATTGATCGCCTGCCAGGGGATCAAATTAAAATTCAATGATTTCCAGCAGACCACGCAGGAGCATGTTTGGCCACGTTTAAGTAAAGACGATTTAATTTCTACAGCACGTAAAACCTGGGATGAGCGCCGTGGCGGACGCGGTGTGCGGCTGGTCGGATTACATGTCACCTTGCTGGATCCACAACGTGAAAGGCAGCTGCTTTTAGGACTCTGAATAAGATACAAATAAGAGAATATCGGGAAAGTGATTTCCACGCTCTGTGCGCTATTTTTTTACGGGCGGTTACCGCATTTTTACGGTATTTGCGTTTGAGTATAAACCTTTTTTGAACATCATGGATTTCAACGGGTTCGGCAGCAACACGTTGATGCCAGAGGGAAGTGGTTTATTAATTATGGAATGGGGCGCGAAGGTAAGTCTTAAATTCATCTTGCAATAGCACCAGCCCCTGATTAATATACGCGCGCTTTCCATCTTTTTTTTACTGCAAAGGGGGTTAATCATGATGACATATTCTAAAAACTCAATTTGCAGACATTCCCAGGAATAACCTTTCTTTTTTGCCCTGGTAACGTCTGCCATCTCCTTATCTAAATTTTACAGGAATGGTATATGGGCAATCATGTTCATTATCTCTCTGAGGCTATCGCATATATCGCCTCAGACGATCTGTGGATCGAAGGTTCAGCGATCCAACAATTACATACAACGGCAAACTTACCCGGCATGTGTCGTGTAATGGGTATGCCAGATTTACACCCCGGACGCGGCTATCCAATTGGCGCGGCATTCTTTTCACTTGGTCGTTTTTATCCGGCGCTGGTGGGTAATGATATCGGCTGCGGTATGGCGCTGTGGCAAACGGATATTTTGAGGCGCAGGTATAACGCAGATAAGTTTGAGAAGCGACTGGCGGCGCTGGATGACGCCGCAGATGAGCGCTGGCTGGACGAACATCTGCCGGAAAGCCTGATACAGCATCCCTGGCGCAGTGCGCTGGGATCCATTGGCGGCGGTAATCACTTCGCCGAACTACAGCAGGTCGATCAGGTATTTGACAGCGAACGTTTCAGCGAGGCGGGGCTCGATGCGCAGCATTTGCTGCTGCTGGCGCACAGCGGTTCACGTGGTCTGGGACAATCTGTCCTGCAACATCACATTAGCGTCTTTTCTCATCACGGGCTGGCAGAAGGAAGTGAAGATGCACGGCGTTACCTGGCGGCACATGATGATGCGCTGGCGTTCGCTCGTGTAAATCGTCAGCTGATTGCGACCCGCATTTTGCAACAGGTGAAGGCATCCGGAAATCCGCTGCTGGATGTGGCGCACAACTTTGTTGAAGCGTGTCGCATTGGTGGTCAACAGGGCTGGCTGCATCGTAAAGGCGCAACGCCAGATAACCAGGGGCTGGCGATCGTCCCCGGTTCTCGCGGTGATTACAGCTGGCTGGTTCAGCCGGTGGCGACTGAAGAGGCACTGTGCTCACTGGCGCATGGCGCGGGACGCAAATGGATGCGCTCTGAGTGTAAAGGGCGGCTTTCCGGGAAATTCAGCCCGGCGCAGCTCTCCCGTACTGAACTGGGTAGCCGGGTGATTTGCCGTGATAAACAGCTGATCTATGAAGAAGCGCCGCAGGCCTACAAATCAGCAGAAAGCGTGATTAGCTGCCTGGTGCAGGCCGGGCTGGTAAAACCCGTGGCGCGTTTACACCCGGTGCTGACGCTGAAAACGAGTGGAGGAAAAGGCGCATGATGTTATTGCAACTCTCTTCCGCGCAGGGGCCGGACGAGTGCTGTCTGGCCGTCAGGAAAGCGTTGGATCGGCTGATAAAGGAAGCGGCGCAGCAGGATGTCACCGTAACGTTGCTGGAAACAGAGGCGGGCAGATATCCCGATACGCTGCGATCCGCGCTGGTTTCGCTGAGCGGCAGCAATGCGCTGGCCTTAAGCGACCGCTGGTGCGGCACGTTGCAGTGGATTTGCTCCAGCCCGTACCGTCTGAATCACAGGCGAAAAAATTGGTATGTGGGTGTTGGCCGTTTTTCCGTGGATGAGCAGGCGCAATCCGATGCGATCCGCTTTGAAACGCTTCGATCTTCCGGCCCTGGCGGACAGCATGTTAACAAGACCGATTCGGCCGTGCGTGCCACCCATCTGGCGAGTGGGATCAGCGTGAAGGTCCAGTCGGAGCGCAGTCAGCATGCCAACAAGCGGCTGGCGCGGCTGCTGATCGCCTGGCGTCTGGAGCAACAACAGCAGGAAGGCAGCGCGGCGCTGAAATCTCAGCGGCGGATGTTCCATCATCAGATTGAACGCGGGGATCCGGTACGGACGTTTGAAGGAATGGCGTTTACGGAACGGTAATCCGGGATAAAACAACCGGATGGCGCGGCGCTTATCCGACCTACGAGTAACGCTGTAGGCCGGATAAGGTTTACGTCGCCATCCGGCATTTATTGCAAAGGCTTACTTCGCCGGAATCGCTTTCAGCAGTTCAGTCAGAAGCGTCCAGTAGTGACCGACGCTTTCGATATGAACCTGCTCATCCGGAGAGTGTGGACCGGTGATGGTTGGCCCGATAGAAACCATGTCCATATCCGGGTACGGTTTTTTGAACAGACCGCACTCCAGACCTGCGTGGATAATCTGGATATTCGGCGTCTTGTTGAACAGACGCTGATAGGTTTCACGTACCAGGTGCATGACCGGTGAACTGGCGTCCGGCTGCCAGCCAGGGTAGCCGCCTTTGGCTTCGGTTTTTGCACCGGCCAGTTTACCCAGGGAATCCAGCATGCTGACCACATAGTCTTTGCCGCTGTCAATCAGGGAGCGAATCAGACAGTGGATTTCCACGTTGTTGTCGGTCATGGTCACAACACCGACGTTCAGGGACGTTTCTACGACCCCTTTTGCGACATCGGAATTGCGGATCACGCCGTTCGGCGTCGCGTTCAGCAGACGGATAAAGCTGTCGCGGGACCGGGCAGTCAGCGCCGGTTTAGTATTCGCGGCGTTTTCCAGCACAATGACCAGATTCTTCTCTTTCTCTGCCAGTTCGTTTTTCAGGATGTCCTGATAAGCGTTAACCCGCGCTTTCAGCGTATCAACTTTATCTGCGGCAACGGCAAGGGTGGCAAAGGCTTCACGCGGGATGGCGTTGCGCAGCGTACCGCCGTTGAAATCAACCAGGCGCAGATCCAGCTCTTCTGCATGACCCGCCAGGAAGCGTACCAGCAGTTTGTTGGCGTTGCCGAGGCCGACGTGGATTTCACCGCCGGAGTGACCGCCTTTCAGCCCTTTCAGCGTCAGCTTAAAGCTCTGGAAGTCTGCTGGCGTTGCTTCACGGGTTAACGGCAGGTTAGAGGCAAAGTCGATCCCTCCCGCGCAACCCATGTAAATCTCACCTTCTTCTTCGGAGTCGGTGTTGATCAGAATATCGGCTTGCAGCCAGTTGGATTGCAGGCCGAACGCGCCGTCCATACCGGTTTCTTCGGTCATGGTCAGCAGCACTTCCAGCGGGCCGTGAACCACGTTGTCATCACTCAGCACCGCCAGCGCGGAAGCCATACCGATGCCGTTATCTGCGCCCAGCGTGGTACCACGAGCCTTAACCCATTCGCCATCAATATAAGGCTGGATAGGATCTTTGGTGAAGTCGTGCACGGTGTCGTTATTTTTCTGCGGCACCATATCCAGATGCGCTTGCAGCACGACCGGCGTGCGATTTTCCATACCTGCGGTGGCGGGTTTACGAATCAGGATATTACCGACCTGGTCACGCTCGACATGTAACCCTTTCTCTTTTGCCCAACCAACAATGTGCTCAGCGAGCTGCTCTTCATGTTTGGACGGGTGGGGGATAGAACAGATTTTGGCAAAAATATCCCACAGCGGCTGTGGAGATAGTTGAGATAGTTCAGACACGATAATTCTCCTTGTATACTCGTCATACTTCAAATTGCTGGTGCGTTGGCTTTCCCGCAACTCGAATTATTTAGGGTATAGATACTCTGCAAACAATCTTGCAGGTCACAGGGTTAGCAGGTTAATCATTACCACAAGACAGGCTTGCGAGATGGGGTTGAGAATACCACTTTCTTTGTCGGCGGGTAGTATAAAGCACGCAAAAAGAGGAGCGGATTCTGCGAAACACTGGTTTTTGGCGCGTCAGATCTCTATAATCTCGCGCAACCTTTTCCCCCTCGAACACTTTTTAAGCCGTAGATAAACAGGCTGGGACACTTCACATGAGCGAAAAATACGTCGTCACCTGGGACATGTTGCAGATTCATGCACGTAAGCTGGCAAGCCGCCTGATGCCTTCTGAACAGTGGAAAGGCATTATTGCCGTTAGCCGCGGCGGTCTGGTGCCGGGCGCATTACTGGCGCGTGAACTGGGTATTCGTCATGTCGATACCGTTTGCATCTCCAGCTATGATCACGACAACCAGCGCGAACTGAAAGTACTGAAACGTGCTGAAGGCGATGGTGAAGGCTTCATCGTTATTGATGACCTGGTGGACACCGGCGGTACCGCGGTCGCTATCCGTGAAATGTATCCGAAAGCGCATTTCGTCACTATTTTCGCGAAACCGGCAGGTCGTCCGTTGGTTAATGACTATGTGATTGATATCCCGCAGGATACCTGGATTGAGCAGCCGTGGGACATGGGCGTGGCGTTCGTTCCGCCGATTTCCGGTCGCTAATCTGACATTTTCAACGCCTGGCTATGCCGGGCGTTGTTCTTTTTGCGCCGTACGCTTCATCCTTCAGGCTGTCTTTTTGTTGGCTACCTTCGTTATTTCCCCCTACGTGTTGCTCCAGGCCGCGGACAGATTTTAATTATGTCAGTGACCGGGGATTCTCTCAGTTACCGCCGCAATGCATCTTGAATGATTTTGCGTATACAATGTGCCTTAGTGAGTACTCATGGAGGCCGAAATCATGTCGCAGGCTAACCTCAGCGAAATCCTGTTCAAACCCCGCTTTAAACACCCGGAAACCTCAACGCTGGTTCGTCGGTTTAATCACGGGGCGTCGTCGCCTGTGCAGTCCGCTCTGGATGGTAAAAATATCCCCCACTGGTACCGCATGATTAATCGCCTGATGTGGGTCTGGCGCGGCGTGGATCCGCGTGAAATCCTCGACGTGCAGGCGCGAATTGTGATGAGCGACGCCGAGCGGACGGACGCTGAATTGTACGATACGGTGATTGGCTATCGTGGCGGGAACTGGATTTTTGAATGGGCAAAGCAGGCAATGGAGTGGCAGCAGAAGGCCTGTCAGACGCAGGATGCTCAACTGAGCGGTCGCTACTGGTTACATGCTTCCACGCTGTACAACATTGCCGCCTATCCGCATCTGAAAGGTGACGATCTGGCCGATCAGGCGCAGGCGCTGGCCAATCGCGCTTACGAAGAGGCCGCGCAACGCTTGCCCGGTACGCTACGGGAGATGGAGTTCACCATCCCTGGCGGTTCCCCGGTAACCGGATTTCTGCACATGCCAAAAGGCGATGGCCCGTTCCCGACGGTGCTGATGTGCGGTGGTCTGGACGCTATGCAAACCGACTATTACACCCTGTACGAGCGCTATCTCGCGCCGCGTGGGATCGCCATGCTGACGCTGGATATGCCATCGGTGGGCTTTTCGTCCAAATGGAAACTGACGCAGGATTCCAGCCTGCTGCATCAGCATGTGTTGAAGTCGCTGCCAAACGTGCCCTGGGTGGATCATACCCGTGTGGCGGCATTTGGTTTCCGCTTTGGTGCGAACGTCGCGGTGCGTCTGGCCTACCTGGAGTCTCCCCGCCTGAAAGCGGTGGCGTGCCTGGGACCGGTCGTTCATGCGTTGCTC
This sequence comes from Citrobacter amalonaticus, assembly GCF_002918555.1. Lineage (GTDB taxonomy): Bacteria > Pseudomonadota > Gammaproteobacteria > Enterobacterales > Enterobacteriaceae > Citrobacter_C > Citrobacter_C amalonaticus_A. The sequence goes on along the minus strand of NZ_PQMB01000002.1, from coordinate 1,391,288 downwards.
AGCGATCCGCTGCGGCAGGGCGCGGTGCCGGAAATGTATCTTGACGTGCTGGCGAGTCGACTGGGGATGCATGATGCCTCCGATGACGTGCTGCGCGTGGAACTCAACCGCTATTCGCTGAAGGTGCAAGGCTTGCTGGGCAGACGTTGCCCGACGCCGATGCTGTCGGGCTTCTGGAAAAACGATCCGTTCAGCCCGGAAGAGGAATCGCGCTTAATCACATCTTCATCCGCCGACGGTAAGCTTTTCGAAATCCCGTTCAAGCCGGTGTATCGCAATTTTGACAAAGCGTTGCAGGAAATCACCGACTGGATCGAAAAGAGATTGTGTTAATAATTTGCTAAATTCCTGCGATTTGGTAAAACAGTGGCTTCACAACAGGAGATCGCAATGACGTTACCGAGTGGACACCCGAAGAGCAGATTAATCAAGAAATTCACCGCGCTTGGCCCTTATATCCGGGAAGGTAAGTGCGAAGATAATCGATTCTTTTTCGATTGCCTGGCCGTTTGTGTCAACGTGAAGCCGGCCCCTGAAAAGCGAGAGTTCTGGGGCTGGTGGATGGAGCTGGAAGCGCAGGAAAAGCGCTTTACCTATAGCTATCAGTTTGGTCTGTTCGATAAAGAAGGTCACTGGAGTGCGGTTTCGATTAAAGAGAGCGAAGTCGTGGACCGTCTGGAGCACACCCTGCGGGAGTTTCACGAGAAGCTAAGGGAGCTGTTGAGTTCGCTACAGCTGTCTCTGGAACCGGCTGACGATTTTACCGATGAGCCGGTAAAGTTGACGGCATAAATACTACAAATGAAAAAGCCTGATAACGTTACGCTATCAGGCCTCATTTCCATCAACGCAATCAGAACTGATACGTCATACCCAGCGCAACAATATCATCGCTGTTCACGCCCAGTTTGTTGTTACTGTCAATCTGGTTGATTTTATAATCCACAAACGCCGACATATTTTTATTGAAGTAATATGTCATGCCGACATCGATATATTTCACGAGATCCTCATCACCGATCCCTTCAATGTCTTTGCCTTTCGACTGAACATAGCCCAGAGAAGGACGCAGACCGAAGTCGAACTGATATTGCGCCACCGCTTCAAAGTTCTGTGTTTTATTGGCAAAACCACCGGAAACAGGCGCCATATTCCGCGTTTCAGCGTAGATGGTGGCGAGATAGATATTATTGCCATCGTATTTCAGACCGGTTGCCCAACCTTCGGCGTTTTTACCCTGGCCGCGCGCCTGAAGATTCTGATCATAGGTACGATCGGAGTTGGCATATGCGCCGATGATAGCGAAGTCGCTGCCGCCGAAATCGTAGCTGAGTGAAGTGCCGAAGCCGTCACCGTTCTGTTTTTTCACGTCACGGTTTTCGTTCTTTCCTTGATATTGCAGGGTCAGGTTCAGGCCGTCGATAACGCCGAAGAAGTCGGTATTACGATATGTTGCCAGGCCGCTGGCGCGCTTGGTCATAAAGTTATCTGTTTGCGCCAGACCGTCGCCGCCGAATTCCGGGAACATATCCGTCCATGCAGCCACGTCATACAACGCGCCCAGGTTACGACCATAATCGAAAGAGCCGACGTCTTTCAGTTTTACACCGGCAAACGCCAGACGCGTTTTCTGGCCGCTGTCGCTTTCCGCTTTATTACCGGCGAACTCCGCTTCCCAGCGACCGTAGCCCGTCAGCCGATCGTTAATCTGGGTTTCGCCTTTAAAACCAAAACGAACGTAAGTCTGATCGCCATCTTTGCCTTCATCATCGCTGAAATAGTGCATTGCTTTGACTTTGCCATACACATCCAGTTTATTACCGTCTTTGTTAAACACTTCAGCTGCCTGTACGGATGCCGATGCGACAATACCCATCACCACTAATGCCAGAGTGCTCTTTTTCATTTTCGTTCCTGATTTAAAGTACGCGCTAATATTCACTGGGTGCGATCCCCGTTAAAAGACAGGAGGGTTTTTATCGTTCTGGGGTGAAGGTTTTATGACAAAGTAAGAATAATTTTAAAAAAGAATGATTTTTTATTTCAGTAATAAAAGCGTCAAAAACTGCCGCTACGCTTGCTGATCCTGCGCAATAAAGTTTCAAGCTTTGTGCGCTGGTTGTTGGCAACCGGAGCCAGTCCTGTTAAAACGTTCGTTTGGTATCATTTCCCTAATTTTGAACGGCAGAGAATCATGAGTGACAGCCAGACGCTGGTGGTAAAACTCGGCACCAGTGTGCTAACGGGCGGATCGCGCCGCCTGAACCGTGCCCACATTGTAGAACTTGTTCGTCAGTGCGCGCAGCTTCACGCCGCAGGACATCGTATTGTTATCGTGACTTCCGGGGCGATTGCCGCTGGTCGCGAGCATCTGGGCTATCCGGAACTTCCGGCCACCATCGCCTCCAAGCAATTACTGGCCGCGGTAGGGCAGAGCCGACTGATCCAACTGTGGGAACAGCTGTTTTCGATCTATGGTATTCATGTCGGTCAGATGCTGCTAACGCGTGCGGATATGGAAGACAGAGAACGCTTCCTTAATGCCCGCGATACGTTGCGTGCGCTACTGGATAACAATATTGTCCCGGTGATTAATGAAAACGATGCCGTTGCCACTGCTGAAATCAAGGTGGGTGATAACGACAACCTTTCTGCGCTGGCCGCGATTCTGGCGGGGGCGGATAAGCTGCTGCTGCTGACCGATCAGCAGGGGCTGTTCACCGCCGACCCACGTACGAACCCGCAGGCAGAGCTTATTAAAGATGTCTATGGTATTGACGACGCGCTGCGTTCTGTTGCAGGTGACAGCGTGTCCGGCCTGGGCACGGGCGGGATGGGCACTAAACTGCAGGCTGCCGATGTTGCCTGTCGCGCCGGCATCGACACCATCATTGCCGCAGGCAGCAAGCCTGGGGTGATTGGCGATGTTATGGAAGGGGTTTCCGTCGGCACGCGTTTCCACGCTCAGGCCTCTCCGCTGGAGAACCGTAAACGCTGGATCTTCGGCGCGCCGCCTGCCGGTGAAATCACCGTAGATGAAGGGGCCACCTCCGCCATTCTGGAGCGCGGCAGTTCATTGTTACCAAAAGGCATTAAAAGCGTGACAGGCAATTTCTCCCGTGGTGAAGTGATTCGCATCTGTAACCTGGAAGGGCGCGACATTGCCCACGGCGTAAGCCGCTATAACAGTGACGCGCTACGCCGTATTGCCGGACACCACTCTCAGCAGATTGACGCGATTCTGGGTTATGAATATGGCCCGGTTGCCGTCCATCGCGATGACATGATTACCCGTTAAGGAGCAGGCATATGCTGGAACAAATGGGCATTGCTGCCAAAGCCGCGTCGTATAAGCTGGCGCTGCTCTCCAGCCGTGAAAAGAATCGCGTGCTGGAAAAAATAGCTGAGGAACTGGAAGCACAAACCGAAAGCATCCTGAGTGCGAACGCACAGGACGTTGCGAACGCGCGTGAGAATGGCCTGAGCGACGCGATGCTGGATCGTCTGGCGCTGACACCTGCGCGTCTGAAAGCGATTGCTGACGACGTTCGTCAGGTCTGTAACCTGGCCGATCCGGTCGGCCAGGTGATCGATGGCGGTCTGCTGGACAGTGGACTGCGTCTGGAGCGTCGTCGCGTGCCGCTGGGTGTGATTGGTGTGATTTATGAAGCGCGCCCTAACGTGACTGTCGACGTAGCCTCTCTGTGTCTGAAGACCGGCAACGCGGCGATTCTGCGCGGTGGCAAAGAGACGTATCGCACCAATGCCGCAACCGTGCGCGTGATTCAGCAGGCGCTGGAAGCCTGCGGTTTACCTGCGGCTGCTGTCCAGGCGATTGATAGCCCGGATCGTGCGCTGGTGAACGAGATGCTGCGTATGGATAAATACATCGATATGTTGATCCCGCGCGGTGGCGCAGGTTTGCATAAGCTGTGTCGCGAGCAGTCGACGATTCCGGTGATTACCGGCGGGATTGGTGTCTGTCATATCTTTGTTGATGACAGTGCGGAGATTGCTCCGGCGTTGAAGATTATCGTTAACGCGAAGACCCAGCGTCCGAGTACCTGCAATACGGTGGAAACACTGCTGGTACATCAGGATATTGCCGCACGTTTTCTGCCTGCGTTGAGCCAGCAGATGGCACAAAGCGGCGTGACGCTGCATGCTGACGACGCCGCCCTGGCTCTGCTGAAAGCAGGACCAGCAAATGTGGTAGCGGTTAAAGCGGAAGAGTACGACGACGAGTTCCTGTCGTTGGATCTGAACGTCAAAATCGTGGCCGATCTGGATGACGCTATTGCACATATTCGTGCACACGGCACTCAGCATTCCGATGCGATTCTGACCCGCACCCTGCGCAATGCCGATCGTTTCGTCAATGAAGTGGATTCGTCCGCCGTGTACGTTAACGCCTCGACCCGTTTTACCGATGGTGGGCAGTTTGGGCTTGGTGCGGAAGTGGCGGTGAGTACTCAGAAGTTACACGCGCGCGGCCCGATGGGGCTGGAAGCGCTGACCACTTATAAGTGGATCGGCTTTGGTGACGATACCATTCGTGCGTAATTGAACCCGAGTGATGCAAAATCAGCCACTTGATTCGCAAGGCTATTGACGCATCACTCGGTTAGTTTTAACCTTCTGCCCTGTGTTCACGTTCGTGGGCATGTCCTTTCAGGGCCGATATAGCTCAGTTGGTAGAGCAGCGCATTCGTAATGCGAAGGTCGTAGGTTCGACTCCTATTATCGGCACCATCTCAACTTCCTTAAGCGTCCGTATTAGTCCATAAACAATCTGATTTATAACGGTTTTTCTTCTTTTTAGTCCATAGTAGTCCGTAATCATCCAGTAGAATCCGGTACTGAATGTGTATAGGATTGTGTATATGTTCCTGTTCGGTCTGGATTCCTATACACATGCCTTTAAACGATATGCAGATTCGTCGCGCTAAACCTGAAACTAAAGCCTATACACTTGGCGATGGGCAAGGGCTTTCATTGCTTATAGAACCTAATGGAAGCAAGAGTTGGCGGTTCCGCTATCGTTTTGCCGGTAAACCCAAAATGATCTCGCTGGGTGTGTACCCGACGATCACACTTGCCGATGCGCGTTCTCGTCGCGACGATGCCCGAAAACTGGTAGCCGAAGGAAAGAATCCGAGTGAGGTTCGAAAAGAGCAGAAGATTGCTCTGCAAACCGAGTCTGAAAGCGCGTTCGAAAAGATAGCGACGGAGTGGCATCAAATGAAGTCTGCCAAATGGTCGGAAGGATATGCTTCTGACATCATGGAAGCGTTTCAGAACGATATTTTTCCTTACGTGGGTACGAGACCTGTAGGCGAAATCAAACCGCTAGAACTGCTTAATGTGCTGCGTAAAATCGAAAAGCGCGGTGCATTAGAAAAAATGCGCAAAGTTCGGCAGCGATGCTCAGAAGTTTTCCGCTATGCCATTGCTACAGGAAGGGCTGAATTTAATCCTGCAGCAGATCTCTCCAGTGCTCTTGAAGTACATCAATCCAATCATTTCCCGTTCCTAAAAGCTGATGAGATACCTGATTTTCTGCGTGCTTTAGACAGTTACACAGGGAGTAAGCTGGTTCAGATAGCCACGAAATTACTGATGATTACGGGCGTGAGAACCATCGAATTACGTGCGGCATTATGGCAAGAATTTGATCTGGATAACGCTATTTGGGAAATTCCTGCTGAAAGGATGAAAATGCGTAGGGCGCACCTTGTACCATTGTCGACTCAAGCGTTAGATTTACTCAATGAACTCAAGATCATGTCAGGGAACTATCGTTATGTTTTTCCAGGACGGAACGATCCGAACAAACCTATGAGTGAAGCAAGCATTAACCAAACTATCAAACGCTTAGGTTATGATGGAAAGCTAACAGGACATGGATTTAGACATATGATGTCCACGTTGTTACATGAAAAAGGTTTTGATTCAGTATGGATTGAAACCCAACTAGCGCACGTTGATAAGAATAGTATACGTGGAACATACAACCACGCTTTATATATTGAGAGGCGTGCAAATATGTTGCAATGGTATTCCGACTATTTATGGAATGTAAAATGAGCATAAACAATAAACACATTGATACTATCTTAAATGCTGTTGATGAAGATTCACTTGCAATATTTGTTGGTGCTGGCGTTTCAAAATCGTCTGAAAATGAAATAATTAAATTACCCAGCTGGGGCGATCTAATTGAAGAGTTAAAAACAGAGTTAAATATTGATTATGAAGTTGACTACTTAAAAGTTGCGCAATTATATTTCTTAGAGTTCGGGGAGCACTTGTATTATAAAAAAATAAAGTCATTTTTCCCTTCAGATATACCTCCTTCAAAAATACATAAGCTGATTTTTGAAGTTAACCCTCATGTCGTCATAACAACAAATTGGGATTGTATACTTGAAAGTGTTATTCGTGATAATGCTTATATTTATGGTTTAGTCGCAAGCGATAAAGATCTAATGAAATCTAGTTTAGATAAAAAATTAATTAAAATGCACGGAGATTTCTCAAATCATAACATCGTGTTCAAAGAAGATGACTATATAAACTACGAATTTAACTTCCCATTAGTTTCAAATTATATTAAGAGCATTTTATCTACACATACCGTCTTGTTTCTTGGGTACTCTTATAATGATTTTGATATTAAGCAAATTATCAAATGGACTCAGAATCATTCAAATGTTAGGCCACCAATGTTCTTAGTGGTTTTCAAAGCAGATCCTGCTCAATCTAAATATTTGCTAAGTCATGGGATTACAACCATAGTATTAGATGATAAATCTGCGGTAGATCACTTCAATAATTACTATACCAGTCAGTTATATAATTTTTTGCTGTTAATTAAAAACAAAAATATCTCCAATGTTTCGCCTAACAATATAATTAAGCAAGTTCATAATAGATTGTTGCCCCTAAATACACTTGAGGGAATACTTGCAGAGCAGGTGATCAAAAGTTTGACTAATTGTGGTTTGATTTACACCAACACGGATGGTAAACCTCGCGCATTTTTGTATTTTTATAATAAAGAAGTAACGATTGATTTTAATGAAAGTTTGAGAAGTATTTACTCACAATTTGTGATGGTTGTAAAAAACAATGACGAAAAAGAAAATAAATCCATTACTAATAAGTTAGAACCTATTTTTAATATATTAAAAAAGGCAGATATAAGTGGGATAATTATAGATGAAAAGAAAGAAAATGCTGTAGTGTTTAGTGAGGGCAATGATAGTGAATTGAGTAATATTCATTTTGATTTTAACTATGAAAAGGAATTTGATTATACTAGAAAAGGCAGGTCATCAATTAACCTTACATATGACCGCATTGATCCATATGTATTCTATCAAAATGGACACAATGAATTAGCATACATGGCATCAGAAGATCTTATATCTTATGATCTAAAACTTAAAAATTATGCTTCACTTCTGCTTACCCTCTTTAATCAAAATGTTATCCTGCATCAGTTGAAATATGGTTTTTCGACGAATGATAAATATAATGAAATCGAGTCGAATAATATTCTTGAGATTTTTGAAGGATTTCCTAGAAAAATAAGGCGTTCAGTGTCGATGGTTTTAGAGTTAGTTAATTTCAATTATCTCTTCAATTTTAATTATACTATTGACTCACTTCTGGTAAAAGCTAAGGATAGGAAAAATAGTAATAGCTTGTTCTCTTGGGATTCAGAGGAATTTAAACCTGAATTTTTGCATATGAATTTAGTTAATTTTGTAATGAAGAATGGATTCTTGATTGACGTATATAAAGAGTTTCGATATGCCATTAATAAATTTATCCAGATAATTATCACTAAGCAAAAGAAAGAAGATAGAATAACTTTGAAAAAGGAAGAGTTGTTTTCCTGCATAAAGTATATTGAAATCAAAAAACTACGTGAATACTTTAAAAATATCAGAAACAGGAGCTACTTGTCATTAGATGTATGTGATGATGATGCTCGATGGTTAGTAGATCGTGTTTTTATAAATTTAACAGAGTCGTATATTACTGACAATAAATTTTACAGTAAGAGTGATGATTATATTGTTAAGCTGTTGTTTTTAATTTCGAATTCAAATGAAATTGAAAACCATAAAAGCATTGTTTACGACATGGTTATTAAGTTGCTAAGCCACAATGCTAACTCTATCCAGCTAATTGAGGCTATAGACGATTTCATTACTTTAGGTTTTAATAGACTGCTATTAGAATATAATAAGGATTTCGTAGAAAAAGTGGTTATATTGATAGTTGCTAAATTAGCTGAGGGGAGAATAAATGGCTCCGAAAGAATAGCGTTTATAACAAAAGGAGTTCAAAATATTTTCTTGGTCGCTAAAGAATTAAAAATAACGTATAAAGATAAAGATATGGCAAAAGCATTAGTGATGCAATTATCAAACATGAAAGATGATGATAAAGCTCGCTCTGTGGAAACTATTATATATGAGTTACATTTGATTGCTAACGCTCCAGTAAAAAATATACTTGTTGAATATGTCAAATCAATTCCATTATCAAAACTGAATCCTAATAAAAAATTACGGCTTGGATTATTTTTAATGGCATCTGGGATCGCACCGGCTGATTCATCACTTGCCAAAGATGCTGAAAATTCAATGGGACAATTTAGTAAGTATAAATATTCAACAGAAGCTCTTGCATATGAGGATGTTTTGAGGTTCTTGGTCGAGAAAAAAGGCATGAAAGATTATTTACCTGCTCTTAGTAAAATAGAGAGTATTACTAAGAAATTTGAGATCTCATAACAAGCATTAAAAAGAGAAAATTAAATTCTTTCTTAGTGCTAGCGCGCAATGCTCTCCCCGCCACGCCTGCCCGCTTAAAGGGTCGCTTTTAATGCAGGTGCATGACCCGTCTCAGGGCGCGCCAGTGCTGGCGCTGACGGGGGATTCAGTGCTGGTAAAACACATGCAAAACCACGCACCTTATGATGCATGGCTTTTTTACGGAAAAATGGCGAGATTTTCGGGAATTTTTGAGCGGCCTACTGTGCGGCCAGTTCCGCGCGTTTTCGGACGTAATTCTGGTTTTGTGCAGGCGTGAATTTTTCACGATTATCATCCCGCGAAGCCGCGTCAGGCCTGAATCCGATGGCCGTCAAAATGTCATTATCCTGTGCGGCATAATTAATTTTTTCACCATTGGCCAGCCAGACATTGAGTGCCTCACGCAGATAACCGACCGAGTGCTTCATGGCGCAATCCTGAACGGCGGGGTGTTGCCCGGAATAATTCATCAGCTCGGGTGCAAGGGCGGCGGCCAGCTCCGCGCCGTGTGCCTGCATAAAATCATTCAACCGGTTACGGATGCTGATGCGCTGCACCTCCTCATGCGACCGAATATAGCGACCGGCAGCCTGATTAATTTCCCATTTTTTCACCCCGATAATCTCACGCAGCCTTTGCAGGCTCTGCCCGTCACCGGCAAGCTGTTCGCGGTATGTCTGTTCGACCTGCGTCAGTTCTTCCCTGCGTTGCAGCCAGGTTGAATTGTTTGCCTGGCAGGCCTCAAAGGCTTTCTGTAGCGTCAATGTGGTCACGTTAATTTCTCCTGTTAAGCGCCAGCACGGTTAACGGTGGCTGCCTGTGCAGATTCGGTGGTGACCAGCTCTGTCGGCGGTGAACAGATAATCCCGTCAACAGATTCAAGCGTGCGGAAAGTTGCCGAGCATTCGATATTCACGCACTGGTGATAGCGCTGTTTGACGTTCTCAGACAGATAACGACTGGTGCGGGCGTGCGCGCTGGTTTTGCAGAACGGACAGTGAAACATACTTATACCCCCGCCTTAGTTCCGTCATGTTCAGCCAGCTTTTTGGCGAGCATGTTTCGCTTAAGTGGGCTGCGTAACAGTTCCATATCCACGCCGGTAATTTGCGGCCGCTGCATACCCGTCACGGATAAGACCGGCTCCTGTTTCATATCGAAGTGATACAGACTGCCCTGACGATTGAGGGCATCACGCAGCTCACCGATGGCCACAGATTGCGGTGCGCTTTCCCCGTTCATTTCCAGGGCTCGAATGCGCAGCAGGAAAGCGCGAATGAGCGCGACGGGAACAGCGTTGATAGCCTTAACCCATTCCGCCCCGGCGTAAGCGGTAAATGCTTCGCCATGTGCAGAGCGATATTTATTGCCGGTGGAGCAGGCATTCAGCATGGCACGACTCCGGTCAGTCTCCAGCTCCGCAATCAGGCCGGTGAATTCGTCGGCCAGCTCCCGACTGGCGATACGCTTGCTGTGCTCCGCTTTCATTTCAGGAGTGAGATTACCGCGCAGGGTACGGAAGCGGCTGCGCCAGTCCTGTTCCGCCTCTGCGCTCTCATTGAGAGCGGTCTGTCGCTCCTGCTTACAGCGTTCAATTGATGTATCAATCTCTTTCAGCTTTTCCATGCTGGCTGCATGGGCGTCTCTGGCCGCAGTGAATACGGTCAGTTTAGCGGTGATGTGCTTCTCGCTTTCCGCGTTCTGTTTAGCGGCAACGTTCTGCAGGGCAGAAATGATTGTTTCGGGTTTCATGTTCGGGCTCTCCGTATGTTCAACATGAAATGATTCTGCCCTTCTTCACACAACATCTCGATTCATTGCAGTTGTGGCAGCTCTGGCACAAACAGGACTTTTAAAAGCAGGCTGGCCAGAGAAAGGTCGCAGGAAAATCACTCTCTCTGTTTGTTTTTTTAACTATAACTATTCACTACTGTTCACTGTAAATAAAAATAGATTTAATACAGTAAGTTAAAGGGTGAACAGTTGAAAGTGAAGTGTTCACCGACTGTTCACTACTGTTCACTACCATTTCCCCTCAGTGCACTCGTCAGAAAAAAATCTAACTCTTTTAGTGTTTTATAAATCAAGAATTAACCTTTTTTGCTGGTTAATTTGATTTCATGAATGTCTCAGCGCGTCATGTGACAATTTAATTCTAATTTTTAAACTTGCTGTTGAAATAATGCTCAAAATGCCGCTGAGACAATCTGAGGCACTGTTGCAATGAGTGAAAATATTCACAAAATAGAGAGCTACCCGATTCCGGGCGGATAAGTTCGGATCTCTGTGGATATTAATGAGGTAGCGTTATGCACACGGCTTTACAAGTACCAACTTCCCTCTGTGGCGCACATTTAATGCCAGTTTCAGCCCCTGCTCAGGAGCGTTTTTTACGCCTCCCGGAAGTGATCCATCAGTGCGGCTTATCCCGTTCCACCCTCTACGATTTGATCGCCCGTGAAGCGTTCCCGGCACAGGTTAACCTCGGGGGAAAAAACGTCGCATGGCTCCAGTCCGAAGTGACTGCGTGGATGGTGGAGCGCATCGCCCACCGCAACCGGAAATGCGACGCATGAATCAGAGCCGCTTTCAAATAACCCCTTTTTCTGGCTTGCATGTGTTGTGTGTTTCCTGGTACAGTTTTCCCGCTGTCGCAAAATCGACAGTCGGAATTGGCGTTCCGTATAACTTCAAGGCGACACGACACGCGCCATGCGTGTTTTTTTACGTCGTTGCTCAGGCACAACCATTTCTCGAGCTGTGGTGTTTATACGTACACTATGGTTCCTGTCAGATAATGGTAGTCCGGGCGGGGCAGCCTTCGGGCTGGCCGGTTCCCTTGAAGGCCGGTTACGCCAACCCCGTTCGGGCTACCACCAGTGAAATTGGCGTTTCCGGTGGTAGTTTTTCAGACTACTTCAAGGAGTTTGCCCTTATGGCTACGACCCTCGCCCTGTCTCACCCCAAATTTATCTTTGTGTTTGCCGCCGTTCGTCGCGCAGACCGCAAGCCCCGTATCTGTATGCTCCGCACCGTTGCCGGTGATGAACAGACCGCCCGTCGTTCTCTTGTGCGTGCTTACGTGCTTTCCCTTGCCGCCCGTCTGCCGGTTGCGGAGGTGCGCCATGCATAATCAGTCTGCCCCTCAGACCGTCTCAGCCTGTCGTGACGGCCTCAGCGCCATCAGTGAGCACCTGAGCCTCGAATCGTTCCATAAACTCAATCGCGCCTGTGAAACCCTGCATTATTTCGGCACTGATTTAAGACGTCATGAAATTAACGGACTCAGCCAGCTTTATACCCCTCAAATCCTGAGTTACGTGCACGAAGATATCAGTCACGTTCTGGAAGAACTCAAGGCCAAAGGCCTGTGTCGGGATTTCGTTGCACCGGCCACGATAAGCGGAGGTGAGCACCATGTTTGACTTCCCTCAGCCGGGTGAAAAATACCGCTGTTCAGGCTTTCCTGACGTGGTGGTGTCGGGCGTGCTGGCCGACGGTATTCCGTGGGATATGCCGTACCGCTGTCCGGGGCAGGTCTGGAATCCCTACCGGCGCACCTACACCATCCTCATTCGTATTATCGCTAATGGTGGCATGGCAGAAATTCCGCTCAGTCGTTTTTTGCGGGACTTTACCTGTGAGCGGCCGGACGTATTTAAGCGCGACCCTGAAAACCGTCACGCTGTCTTACGTGAAATTGCCGCCGACCCGGAATTACAGCAATACCGGGCGCGAAATCTCGATATTTATCGAGGCGATATTACCCCGGTCAGACGTCCCGCGCCGGTGGTGAGAAAATGGCGGAATCATTTCGCAGCGGAAACAGAAATTAAACCGGATAACAGCTACCGCCATTATCTGTAATTAAAAACGACACCAAAAAATAAAATGTGCGTATCTGCGCAGGGATACGCACGTGCTCAGGAGACGGAATCATGCCTGTTAATAACCCGGCTTTAATACAAAATCAGCGCCTTGCCGCGTTCAGTCAGAGTGACCTCGAATGTCTGGAACACCTTCGGAATGTCGGCCAGTTTGTCGGCGATATGATGCAGGAACAGGAGAGTACGACCCTGTCTCGTGACCGGATGCACCAGACTCAGCTCGCCTCGGTCATTTACCTCATGACCGCACAGCTTGACGGTGTGGTCGACCGCTGCGGTCAGCGCTGGCTTACCCGGGAGGCTAAGGCATGAAACAGCCGCTCACACCCGTTCTTCGCGCCGCCCTGTATCGCCGGGCGGTCGCCTGTGCCTGGCTGAATTTGTGCGCCCGTCAGCACCGCTATCCGCAGCTCACCCTCGATGCGCTGGAAAATGCCATGGCCGCCGAGCTGGAGGGCTTTTATCTGCGCCAGCACGGCGAGGAAAAAGGCCGTCAGATTGCCTGTGCGCTGCTGGAGGATTTAATGGAAGCTGGTCCACTGAAAGCCGCGCCGTCACTGTCCTTTCTCGGGCTTGCCGTAATGGATGAACTTTGCGCCCGTCATATCGATACGCCGGTTGTGCACTGAGGGAGAAAATAACGATGAAAATGAACGTAACCGAAACCATAAAACAGGCGTGCGGCCACTGGCCGCGCATTCTCCCGGCGCTGGGCGTACCGGTCATCAAAAACCGGCATCAGGCGTGTCCGGTATGTGGCGGATCTGACCGCTTTCGTTTTGACGATAAAGAGGGGCGCGGGACGTGGTTTTGTAACCAGTGCGGCGCAGGTGACGGGCTTAAGCTGGTCGAAAAGGTGTTCGGCGTGTCGCCCTCCGAGGCCGCCGGGAAGGTGAACGCTCTGACCGGCAGCCTGCCGCCGGTTGCTGAGGACATTATTGCCGCCGCTGAGGCCGAAACTGATGCCAGCCGCAAAGCCGCTGCGGCGCTTGCCGTAAAGCTTCTAGAGAAAACCCGCCCGGCCACCGGCAACGCCTACCTGACCCGCAAGGGCTTTCCGGCGCTCGAATGCCTGACGCTGACTACCACACACAAGAGCGGCGGCGTGACGTACCGCGCCGGTGATTTAATCGTGCCGCTGCAGGACGATACCGGCGCGATGGTTAACGTTCAGCTCATTAATGCTGACGGCCTCAAACGCACCCTGAAAGGCGGAGCGGTAAAAAGGGCATGGCACCTTATCAACGGGAAAAAAGAGACCGGTAAACGCCTATGGATAGCGGAGGGCTATGCGACCGCACTCACCGTGCATCACCTGACAGGCGAAACCGTTATGGTGGCGCTCTCGTCCGTGAACCTCCTTTCTCTGGCGAGCCTTGCCCGTCAGAAACACCCGGCCTGTCAGATTGTCCTCGCTGCCGACCGCGACCTCAGCGGGAACGGCCAGACCAAAGCCGCAGCGGCGGCACAGGCCTGTGAGGGAGTGGTTGCCCTCCCGCCGGTATTCGGTGACTGGAATGATGCGTTTATCCAGCAGGGGGAAGACGCCACACGTAAGGCTATTTACAGTGCCATACGGCCACCCGCACAAAGCCCATTCGAAACCATGAGCGAGGCGGAATTTACCGCCATGAGTACCAGCGAAAAGGCGATGCGGGTGCATGAGCATTACGGCGAAGCGCTGGCCGTCGATGCGAATGGCCAGCTCCTGTCACGCTATGACGCCGGGACATGGAAAATCATCCCGCCGTCGGATTTTGCGCGCGACGTGGCCGGGCTGTTCCAGCGACTGCGCGCCCCGTTCTCGTCGGGAAGAATTGCCTCGGTGGTCGATACCCTGAAACTCATTATTCCCCAGCAGGCCGCCCCGGCGCGTCGTCTGATTGGTTTTCGCAACGGCGTACTCGATACCCTCACCGGCGTATTCAGTCCACACAGCAAATCGCACTGGCTGCGCACCCTGTGCGACGTGGACTTTACCCCGCCGGTGGAGGGAGAAACGCTGGAAACCCACGCGCCGAATTTCTGGCGCTGGCTCGACCGTGCGGCCAGTGGTAATTCGGCTAAACGTGACGTGATACTCGCTGCCCTGTTTATGGTGCTGGCGAACCGCTACGACTGGCAGCTCTTTCTCGAAGTCACCGGACCCGGTGGGAGCGGAAAAAGTATTCTGGCCGAAATCGCGACCCTGCTCGCCGGGGAAGATAACGCGACGTCAGCGACCATCGAAACGCTGGAATCACCCCGTGAGCGCGCGGCGCTGATTGGCTTCTCGCTGATACGCCTGCCTGACCAGGAGAAATGGAGCGGTGACGGCGCAGGGCTTAAGGCCATCACCGGCGGCGATGCCGTGTCAGTTGACCCGAAATACCGCGACGCCTATTCAGCCTATATCCCGGCGGTGATTCTGGCCGTGAACAATAACCCGATGCGCTTCACCGACCGCAGCGGCGGCGTGTCCCGTCGCCGTGTCATTATTCACTTCCCGGAGCAAATCGCCCCGGAGGAACGCGACCCGCAGCTAAGGGATAAAATCACACGCGAGCTGGCCGTCATTGTGCGCCAGCTCATGCAGCAGTTCAGCGACCCGATGACGGCGCGCACGTTGCTCCAGTCACAGCAGAACTCTGATGAAGCACTCAGCATCAAGCGCGATGCCGACCCGACGTTTGATTTTTGCGGCTATCTGGAGGCGCTGCCCGAGCCTGACGGGATGTATATGGGGAATGCGAATATTGTTCCGCGACAGCCGCGCCTGTATCTGTATCACGCCTATCTGGTCTATATGGAGGCGCATGGCTACAAAAACACGCTTAGCCTCACCATGTTCGGCAAAGGGCTTTCATCGATGCTGAAAGAGTACGGCCTGAATTACGGCAAAAGGCGAACGAATCAGGGTATGCAAACGAATCTCGCACTCAGGGACGAAAGCAACGCCGACTGGCTGCCTCGGTGCGACGAAACCCCAGCGATATAACCTACCCGGACCGGCATCAGCCGGTCTTTTTTTACCTGAAATCCCGGAAAGTGAACAGTAAAGTGTTCACTGTTCACTGACTATTCACCTTTTATCACATTGAAAATAAACACAAATAATGGCGAGTGAACAGTGTGAACAGTTTTCCGTAAAAAAAGTTTTTTTCGTTGTTTTTGCTTGTGCGAAAAATGAACGCTACCGCCAATGTGTATAGTGATGTGTATAGTTTAATTCTTCGATATTAAATTTTCTTTTAAAATCATCGTTATGAGTCTGTTTATTGGTTCCTATTATCGCACCATTAACCACGCGGGTTCACGCGATATTCATCAGCTCAGCAAAAGCGCCTTGTGCCATATTTGTGCCATTCCCCGCCAGGGATGAGTCGATTGCATGGCATGCCAGGTCAGATGATTCGGTGCCAGGTGCGCATATCTGCGAACCATTTCAATAGACTCCCATCCTCCCATTTCCTGCAATACAGAAATTGGTACTCCAGCCTGAACTAACCAATTTTCCCATCTATGCCTCAGGTTATGGCCCCCTGTTAACCTTCACGGGCAAGATGTCACGACGTCACCAGAGTTGGTTAACGGCGTTCTGCCGCTGGCGACCGAAACGGGGGAGTGGCTGAATTTCGCTCCTGCTGGTGTGAAACGTGTGCCTGAGAAGAAAAATGCAAGAGTCGGACGGCGGGTCGATACAAAAGCCGCTGGCCAATCGAAGAGTAGGTTAGTTCGTTGCAGTATTTAAACGTACAGTAGAATGAATATTCTGAGTCTATGCTAATTATTTACAATTCAACATTAAGATTATTATATTAAAATATAAACCGTAGAAAATAACATATAAATCAATAATCTAGCTTTCACATTAATCCTTCCTGATATAATTCATGTGTTTTCATATTGAATTAATTAATAAGTTATCTAACATGCTTAGTGTTCACCATCACTATATGAGAGAAGATGTTTATGAAAAAAATTGCTATTGCCGTATTGTTAGGTTCAGTATTCGGATTTTCAGCATATGCCTCAGAGCAAATCACGCCAGAGCAGGCCAGTAAATATTCAAAAATTGGAGAGATTAGTGTTACCGAAGATGGATTCACGATGACTGATGACGGGCTCAGCAAAAAAGTGGACGAAAAGGGTGGCAAGTATTATGTCATTACATCCGTTGAAGGACATTCTGAACATAAAACGATTAATGCTGACATTTATAATTAGATGTTATTGACAGCCGTCAATTCTAATTATTTTAAATCACCATAACTCCCTGATTCTCCCGAATAAAGAGAATTAAGTGATTTTATCATATCCAATGCATCAATAACCTCAGGTTTTAAGCATATTCAGGAGGTAACATGTCGAAGGTTTCTGCCTCTGACAGGACAAAGCTCATCGCTTTCATAGCGGTTACATTATTACTGTCAGGCTGCACAACAATCCCTCCATCAATTAAGGGGAACGGTCAGCCTGACTTACAAAAAGACTTTCTAAAAATTCAAAAGACCCCCAGTCTTTACGTAGGGCAGCAGGCCCGGCTTGGTGGCCTGGTTATTAATGTCATTAACCAGCCTAATGAAACTTTGCTGGAAATAGCCGTACTGCCACTTAATATTAACGCTCGGCCAGAAATTAGTGCCCAATACCAGGGGCGTTTACTGGCTAAAAGCTTAACATTTCTCGATCCGGTTAACTTCCGAAATCACTATGTCACATTACTTGGTAACCTGACAGGTAGTCGTTCTGGCCGGGTCGGCAATTCTGCTTACCCATTTATTACAATGAATGTTAGTGGCTATCAGGTATGGCAGGAAGAAACCCAAATCATGCCAGCACCTGGATTTGATTATGGCATTGGACCGGTTTGGCCCGCCGACTGGAATGGTATGATGTATCCCGGCTGGGGATGGTACGATCCACCTCTGCAAGTGGAAAAAACACTCTATCCTTAATCCCTCCAATAATATACCCCCGACACATACTCCTCTACTCAATGCCTGGATAATCTCCCTGTCCAGGCAGCGCATACTCTATTTTCCGGACATCTCATTGAACACAAAAAAAAGCTGGCGAGTCCGTCGCCAGCAAAAGTCTGAAATAGGAGTCTCGAATTTGTCACCGATTCAAGTGACATCCTTATACTAGTAACCAGGCAGATATTCTACAAGTTGACTTTATATAAAATAATCCTGGGTAATATAAAACAAAAACATCAGATTAATACTTAAATATCATATACTAAATCGGGATTCATCTTATACTAAAAAGAGAAGGTCTCGCGATTTTATGATATTGGGATTTTTACTTAGGATTATTATATAGCTTTACCTCTGGATAAATTATAAAAATAGATTATGTTTATGTCATTGGAAAAACTTATATGGAATAGCCGATCGCTGCATTTACCAGGAACCTCTCAACAATAAACTTGTATTAATTTAAAAATACTATAAATAGATATATTTACCAAAGGAGCATTGTTATGATTTTCATCATCACAAAGGATTCTTTCCTTTTCCAGGGGGTTACTCACTTACAGGAAAAGGAAAGCGTCATCAAAATTAATAAACTTTCAGACATTAATTTTAGTGAAATCGATCACGCTATAAAAATTGTTATCGACACGTATCACAACAGCATTATTGATGAAGTGACAGTCAAACTGCTTAACCATATCGATGTGGATCGGATCATTATCCTTGCGCCATTTCACATTAGCAAACTGAAAAGTAAATCGCCTTTGTTTTTCATTAACAGGAAAGAACAGTTCCTTAACTTGCTCTCAATCATTACAGATGAAAAAATTTCATATCAAAAACCTGATGTCGCGCTTTCGCATAACCAACTCAAACTCGTAAAGTCGATCATAAACCAACAAAAAATTAGTGATATAACGCACTCACTGAATATCTCAGAACAAACATTACGCATCCAGAAATTTAACATCATGCTTAAATTAAAACTCCGCAGAATCAGTGATATCGTCACTCTAAAGATATCACCTTATTTCTAATTACGCTGATTAATATAATATTAGTTTTAATCAAGCTTATAATGTGTGAGGTTTTATGCTCGCGTCATTAATTGCCGTTATTATTGGGGGCGGTATTGGCAGTGCTATGCGCTGGGGTATGTCTCAGCGATTCAATACGCTATTCCCTTTATTACCACCGGGTACACTCATCTCAAACATACTCGCTGGACTGATTATTGGTTTTGCCACGGCATTTTTTAATCGGCATTCATCATTTTCTCCTGCCGTAAAGCTGATGGTCACCACCGGGTTATGTGGCGGTTTATCGACTTTCTCCACCTTTTCAGAGGAAGTTTTCTCACACTTGCAAAACGAAGATTATCTTTGGGCCAGCACAGAAATTACCGTGCACGTTATTTTTTCCATACTAGCCGTTTATGTCGGCTTTTTAATTGCGTCGATTGTTACCAATTGGTGCAAATAAACTGCAAATTTTTGTGACGTAAATGAGAGGGATACTATGCAAATAAAAAGAAAATTCGCGGCAATTTTTCTGCTTAATCTTATTTTTACCTCTGGGTGTGATGACAGTAAGAAAGCAATACCCCACACCGCTCAACCTGAAGTTGGTGTGGTCACGCTGAAAGCGGAATCTGTAAATGTCACCAGCAAACTGCCTGGCAGGATTGTCCCGTTCGAAATTGCAGAGATTCGCCCACAGGTCGGCGGAATTATTCTTAGCCGCCTGTTTAAGGAAGGCAGCAAAGTGAATAAAGGTGAGTCACTGTACCTGATCGATCCCACACCTCTGCAAGCCGAACTGGATCGGGCGAAAGCGAATCTCGCGAAGATGCAATCAGCCGCAGACAACGCCCGTTTGATGTTCAACCGTTTTTCATCGCTGCTTAAATCACACTATGTTAGTCGGCAGGACTATGACACTGCCCAGGCCAATGTAAAAGAGGCGGAAGCCAACCTCCTGGTGGCAAAAGCCGCCGTAGAAAGTGCAAAAATCAACCTGAACTATGCCAGCGTCACCTCACCATTCAGTGGATTAAGCGGGAAATCAACGGTCACCCCTGGCGCGCTGGTTGTAGCCAATCAGGAGCAAGCGCTGGTCACGGTTCAACGTCTTGATCCTGTTTATGTTGACGTTACCCAGTCCGCTAATGAGTTTCTCCAGTTAAAAACGGATATGGAACAAGGGCTGATAGAACAAAACCAGGGGCAGGCTACGGCCTGGCTAGAGCTTGATAACGGTAAGCGGTATGCTCACGCAGGAAAATTGCAATTTTCCGACCTCACTGTTGATGAAACAACAGGTTCCGTTACGCTCAGAGCCATTTTCCCCAATCCTGATAACGCCCTGTTACCCGGTATGTATGTTACTGCCGTACTCAATGAAGGCACGCAACATCATGTGTTGTTAGTGCCACAAGAAGCCGTTACCCGCAATGACAGCGGTAAAGCAATAGCATTCATTCTTGATTCAGAAAATATTGCCCGGCAACGCGAAATTAATACCTCAAAAGCAATCGGCGATAAGTGGCTGGTTACATCGGGTTTACAGCCTGGCGACAGGGTGATTGTTTCTGGTCTACAAAAAATCCGGCCGGGTATTAAAGCTCATGCACTGTACACCCCCACCAAATCTTATGCCCCTTTACCTCAGTAAGGTCGGGTAACAGGAGTCTTTCCTATGGCTAATTTTTTCATTGAGCGCCCGGTGTTCGCCTGGGTACTTGCTATTATCATGATGATAAGCGGTGTGATTGCCATTACAAAGTTGCCCATCGCTCAATACCCAAATATTGCGCCACCCGCAATAACCATTACAGCAACATATCCAGGTGCCGATGCAGAGACAGTACAAAACTCGGTGACGCAGATTATTGAGCAGAATATGAACGGGCTGGATGGATTAATGTATATGTCTTCCACCAGCGATGCTTCCGGCAATGCCGTCATGACCCTCACGTTTGAATCGGGAACCAATCCGGATATTGCCCAGGTACAAGTTCAAAATAAGTTACAGCTGGCAATACCGTCATTGCCGCAGCAGGTACAACAGCAAGGTATAAGCGTCGATAAATCAAGCAGTAATATCTTACTTGTCGCTGCATTTATTTCTGAAGATAGTTCGCTTAGCCAGTACGATATTGCAGATTATGTCGCGTCAAACCTCAAGGACGCTCTTAGCCGAATCGAGGGGGTGGGTAGCGTTCAGCTCTTTGGGTCGCAGCATGCTATGCGTATTTGGCTTAACCCCGCAAAGCTCAACCAATTCCAGTTGGGACCTCAGGATGTCATTCAGAAAATAAAAATACAGAATAACCAGATTTCGGGAGGGCAATTAGGGGGAGCGCCGCAGGCTGAAAATCAGCAGCTTAACGCCTCTATTATCGTACAGACGCGACTGCAAAATACGCAGGAGTTCGGCAATATTCTGCTAAAAGTACAACAGGACGGGTCACAGGTTAGGTTGAAAGATGTTGCCCGCATTGAGCTGGGTGCGGAAAGTTACGGTACCGTCGCGAAATACAATGGGAAACCCGCAGCAGGGATTGCGATTAAGTTAGCAACCGGTGCTAATGCGCTGGAAACTGCAAAATTAGTCAAAGAAGAAATATCCCGGCTTTCCTCCTGGTTTCCTTCAGGTCTCAAAGCCGTCTACCCCTATGACACAACCCCCTTTATTCAGATATCTATACAAGAAGTGGTTAAAACACTGGTCGAAGCCATTGTTTTAGTTTTCATCGTTATGTATCTGTTCTTACAAAACTTTCGCGCAACACTCATTCCGACAATTGCGGTCCCGGTTGTAATATTAGGGACATTTGCCGTTCTTGCCATCGCCGGTTTTACCATCAACACGCTGACCATGTTTGGCCTTGTTCTCGCCATTGGTCTGCTTGTGGATGATGCCATTGTGGTTGTCGAAAACGTTGAGCGTGTGATTGCGCAAGAACACCTCTCCCCCAAAGAGGCGACGCATAAATCGATGTCGCAAATACAGGGAGCACTTGTGGGGATTGTATTAGTCCTCTCTGCAGTGTTCATCCCTATGGCATTATTAGGCGGTTCTACAGGAGAGATATACCGGCAATTCTCAGTAACTATCGTTGCGGCCATGGCGCTTTCTTTATTGACAGCATTGTCATTAACTCCCGCACTATGCGCGACCCTGATTAAACCAGTGCATAAAGACAACCCCCACTCGCCATATCGACTTTTGGTGATGTTTAACCGGGTTTTTGATCGCTTTACACAGCACTACAGCGACAGTACACGCAGGATCCTGCGAGTAACGTCGCGATATATGATTTTGTATTTGCTCATAATTATTGCCATGGTAGTGCTTTTTCTGCGGATCCCGACATCGTTTCTACCCGAAGAAGACCAGGGGGTTTTATTGACCATGGCCCAACTGCCACCGGGCGCCACGCTGGTCAAAACGAATGAAGTGCTCGCCGATGTAACTCACTACTATCTGACTCAGGAAAAAAGGAATGTGGAATCGGTCTTTACGGTCAGCGGTTTTGGCTTTAGCGGACAGGGCCAAAATAACGGTCTTGCCTTTGTAAGTCTGAAACCGTGGTCAGAGCGTACGGCGACTGAGGATGGCATTAAAGCCATTATCCAGCGTGCGGCTCAGGCTCTGGGTGCGATTAATCAGGCTATCATCTACCCCTTTAATTTACCCGCGGTGCCTGAACTCGGAACGGCCTCTGGTTTTGATCTGGAACTCATTGATAAAGCAAATCTTGGACATCAAAAGCTGACTCAGGCAAGAAATCAGCTCCTCGGAATGGCGCAACAAAATCCCGATCTGGTCATGGGAGTTCGACCCAATGGGCTGGAGGATACTCCTATGTTCCGGGTACATGTAAACACAGCAAAAGCTGAATCAATGGGGGTTGCCCTCAACGATATAAACCAGACGATCTCCACGGCTTTTGGTAGCAGCTACGTTAACGACTTTCTGGATGGCGGTCGGGTCAAAAAGGTCTTTGTACAGGCGGCAATGCCTTACCGTATGCTTCCGGGAAATATCAATAACTGGTATGTCCGTAATTCCTCAGGAGGCATGGTCCCGTTTAGCGCATTTGCATCAACAGAATGGACATACGGTTCACCGCGTCTCGAACGCTATAACGGTTCACCTTCAATGGAAATTCTCGGTGAACCCGCGCCGGGGAAAAGCACCGGAGATGCGATGACATTTATGGTTTCTCTCATAGAGAAATTGCCTGCCGGTATCGGGTATGACTGGACAGGAATGTCTTACCAGGAACGCTTATCCACCAGTCAGGCCCCCATGCTGTATCTTATTTCAATCATGGTCGTTTTTCTGTGTCTGGCTGCGCTGTATGAAAGCTGGTCAATTCCATTTGCAGTTATGCTGGTTGTTCCATTAGGAATTATCGGCGCATTGTTAGCCACCTGGCTACGGGGTTTGACCAACGATGTCTATTTTCAGGTAGGTCTGCTGACCACTATTGGGCTGTCAGCCAAAAATGCAATTCTGATTGTGGAATTTGCCGTTGAGATCATGCAAAAACAGGGGAAAAGCGATATTGAAGCTACCTCAGAAGCCGCACGGATGCGGCTGAGGCCAATCCTGATGACGTCCCTGGCTTTCATTCTGGGAGTGCTTCCGTTGGTTATGAGTCATGGTGCTGGATCGGGAGCACAAAACGCAGTAGGAACAGGCGTAATGGGGGGAATGATCGCGGCAACGGTTCTGGCGATTTATTTCGTGCCCGTATTCTTTATATTCGTTCATCGTTTGTTTTCTAATTTCTTAATAAGAAAGTAAACGAGGCGGTTTTTGAAATGGGATAAGCAACTGTTGACTATTACATTGATATCAGTTCAGACGGAAAATTTGAGAAAAAATTAGCTATAAATTCACAATGGCACTAACGTCTGTCACTCTTTTTATAACTGCCCGCTCCGCCTGGGCAGTTTTTTTACCTTAATGGCCCCGTTATCGGGGCCTGATGAGAATAACCTCCAGACATGCGGCGTTAAGGTTTACGAAACTGATTGGCAATATATGCGAAACTTATAGCGCTAAGCATAAGCTCAATCCCTGTCACCATGGATACCATATAAATAGATGCTTGGGGGGAAGCCGTGATAAAGCACCACGCAATAAAGAGATCAAGTATGCCGATAACGCCCTGTAACCATGCTTTTTTATCTTTACGAAGCTTAAAAAATGATGTCAGCCTGATAACCCCACCCAGGCAAAAAAGACATGCTAAAAATGTCGCAATGGCAAACACTCCCAGCTCAGGAGCGGTAATGAAAAAATATCCCATCAGGATATATGCGACACTGACGAGAACACCCGCAACGACCGACCAGAAGTTATGAGACCTGTTTTTAAACAGTCCAATCGTGAGGGCAATGCCGCTACACATCAAAATACCGCCAACAAGAATACTCAGTACCCCTCCGGAAACATAGGGAAAAAGAATAAAAAGTACGCCACCAGGAAACATCAGACATGCCAGAAACCTCAGAAACCGCCTCTGTTTTACCACCACATCATCATCAAGCTTAGATAAAATATCTCGTGTCACATTTAACATTAGTCTTCTCCATTTAGATAGAACGCGATTGGCATCATTAATCTATGCTAAATATCAGCAATAAATAACATTACTTTAATAAAATAGTCTGATAATTTCCTCTTAAACCTGGTGTAACCCTTTAAAATTAAAAGAAAATATAATGTATATAAAAAATTCCAATTCATTAAAAATATGACAATTAAGCCATTCCAGTATATATATTTATTGTCGCTATCAGACTTTCCACCTGTCGTTAATAATTGATACAAGAGGTATGTTAGATGAATAAAACATTAAGTATTATCGTTGGCACCCTGCTCATCATTCCAGCCCTGAGCCAGGCGGCAGAAAACCATAAACCCCTCAGCCAATGGACCTGCGAAGATTTTCTTGCCACTGATGCCACATTCCAGCCCACTGCTGTTGGTTTTGCTGAAGCATTAAATAAGAAGGACAAACCGGAGGATGCCGTACTGGATGTGCAGGGTGTTGAAACCGTTACCCCGGCAGTAGTTCAGGCATGCATGCAGGATAAAAAAGCCAATTTCAAGAAGAAAGCCGACAGTGAGTGGGAGAAAATCAAGAAGGATATGTAATTGAACAAAAACTGATAAATATTGCTATTACTAATATCACTGAAGCGAGAACTGTAATCTAACTGTTCTTGCTTCAGTAAATTAATTGTATCCAACCGTTCACGATGAGATTATATATGAAACGTGTTTTTATCACTATGGCAGCTTTACTCTCGCTATTAATGCTGAATACACAAATGGCGCATTCAGCAGATAACAGCCCAGATAAAATGACCTGCCAGGAATTTATCAACCTGAACCCCAAAGCTATGCTCCCCGTAGCATGGTGGATGCTAAATGAAGAAACTGTTTATAAAGGTGGAGACTCTGTCTCTTTGAATGAAACAGACCTTACCAGCATTCCGCAGGTTATTGAATATTGCAAACATAACCCTCAGTTGGAATTATATTCTTTCAGGACCAATAACTAGTTGTAAACATCTGAATTGTGCTTAGCCCTTCGTCTGTAGAAAGCTAAACCACATAATATTGATAACCTTAAGCAAGGGGCTCAGGGTATATGGGAATATTACCTGTACAGTTTCAAATGCTGGATGCGGCTAATACAGCATTTATGTTGTTATGTGCCAGTCTGGTAATGTTAATGACACCAGGACTTGCCTTTTTCTACGGTGGCTTAGTCCAGCGTAAAGGCATACTCACAATCATGTTTCAAAGTTTTGTCTCTATGAGCTGGGTAGCTATATTGTGGTTTTGTGTGGGATATTCTCTGGCCTTCGGCCCCAGCCTGAATGGTATAGTCGGCAATCCCTTTTATTACGCTTTTTTGCATAATATTAATGCGAATACGCTTTTTATCGGAAATCATGCGGGGATACCGGTTTTAGTACATTTTGTTTACCAAATGATGTTCGCCATTATTACCCCGGCTCTAATCACCGGAGCTTTTGTTGGTAGGGTAAATTTTAAGGCCTATCTCATTTTTATTACTCTTTGGACATTATTCGTCTACTGCCCGTTTGCGCACATGATCTGGAGTCCACAAGGTCTGATGGCTAAATGGGGCGTGGTGGATTTTGCCGGCGGTATTGTTGTTCATGCAACTGCGGGGTTTGCCGCGCTAGCTTCCGCATTGTACGTTGGAAGGCGGCTGATTAAACCTGATGGTAGCCATAACATACCCTATATTGCTCTTGGTGCTGGCTTACTTTGGTTTGGGTGGTATGGATTTAACGCTGGCTCTGAATTTCAGGTTAATACGATAACTGTCTCTGCTTTTGTAACGACCGACATCGCTGCGGCTTTTGCCGGTACAACATGGTTGTTAATTGAAAAAGCACATACCGGAAAACCCAAATTTGTTGGTTTCCTGACAGGAGCCATTGCTGGTCTTGCAACGATTACGCCTGCGGCAGGTTATATTTCAATACAATCAGCAGCATTAATTGGCATTATCGCGGGTGTGGTCTGCTATTACTGCGCATTGTTCGTGAAAAAATATGTTGATGATGCACTGGATGTTTTTGGTGTGCATGGGATGGGAGGCATTACCGGCTCTGTTTTGGTGGGCGTTTTTGCATCACAAGCATGGAACTATAAAGGACCTGCAGGTTTGCTCGAAGGTGGCGGGATGTTACCCGTTTTAAAACAACTTGCTGCCGTACTTATTACTAGTTTGTGGTCTTTTATCTTTACCCTTCTTATTTTGTGGATAATAAATAAGTTTACCCAGGTAAGAATTTTAACCAATGATGCTCGCCAGTCACCAGATTATTCAGCATTTGGCGAAAATGCCTATACCCCATCAGGAAGGGAGTGACATATGAAACTGAGTCCCAGAGAAATAGAGAAAATAATGATTTATTCTCTTGCCAGTGTTGCTCAAAGTCGCAAAGAAAAAGGGGTGAAACTGAATTATCCTGAGGCCGTCTCTATTATTGTTTCTACTGCCATGGAGAGCGCCCGGGAGGGAAACGATCTGGAGACCGTAATGAATCAGTCCCGAGATGTTCTTACAAAAGAAGATGTTATGGAAGGCGTCGCGGATCTTATTCCACAAATCCAGGTTGAAGCAGTTTTTACTGATGGTAGCAGACTGATTACCGTACACGACCCGATTCGCTAATGGCAGGAGAAACCGCGTATGTCTCAAGAAAAAACAAACATACCCTACGGTGGTTATGTTTTACAGACGTCTCCAATTTCATTTAATACCGATAAACCGGTAACCAAAGTTCGAGTCAGGAATACAGGCGATCGTCCGATTCAGGTAGGATCGCACTTCCATTTTTTTGAAGTAAATAAAGAACTCGAATTTAACAGAGCAGATGCTTTGGGAAAACGTTTAAATATCACCGCAACAACGGCAATTCGTTTTGAACCAGGTGATGAAATTGAGGTAGAACTTATCCCCTATAGCGGAGATAAAGATATTTTTGGCTTTAATAACCTTGTTGATATGACAGGCCTGCAGCTCGCCGAAGTCATTGAAGATCCAATAAAGCTGAAATCACTCATTGCTAATGCAAAACGTGCCGGTTTCAAAATGTCGAACAATCCTGACTAAGGTTCTTTTATGCCAACAATATCCAGAAGAGAATATGCCAGTCTTTTTGGTCCAACTACCGGTGATAAAATTCGGTTAGGCGAAACCGATTTGTATATTGAGATCGAAAACGATCTTCGCGGTTATGGCGATGAGGCAGTTTATGGTGGCGGTAAATCGTTACGTGATGGCATGGGCGCTAATAATCAGTGTACCCGCGACCAGGGCGTTCTCGATCTGGTCATCACAAATGTCACTATCGTCGATGCAAGACTTGGCGTGATTAAAGCAGATGTTGGAATTAAAGATGGCCGTATCTCTGGGATCGGTAAAAGTGGCAATCCTTCAATTATGTCCGGCATAACGCCAGGGATGACGGTTGGGATTAGCACCGATGCTATTTCAGGGGAACACCTGCTTCTGACAGCGGCAGGTATTGACTCACATATTCACTTAATCTCCCCTCAACAAGCTTATGCTGCATTATCTAACGGAATTACCACCTTCTTCGGTGGCGGCATAGGACCAACCGATGGAACGAATGGTACTACTGTAACCGCGGGTCCTAAAAATATGCGCGCGATGTTACGTGCCTGGGAAGGCATTCCAGTCAATATTGGACTGCTAGGCAAAGGAAATGCCTATGATAAAACGCCACTCGAAGAACAAATCATTGCAGGTGCCGTAGGGCTAAAGGTACATGAAGACTGGGGGGCTACGCCAAATGCGCTCCGACATGCGCTCCGCACCGCAGATGATATGGATATTCAGGTTTCGGTACACACTGACAGTCTTAATGAAGCGGGCTATGTCGAAAATACGATTGCCGCTTTTGAGGGACGAGCAATACATACCTTTCATACAGAAGGTGCAGGCGGTGGTCACGCCCCAGACATTATTAGAGTCGCCGGCCAGCCAAACGTGCTGCCTGGGTCCACGAATCCGACGTTACCTTTTGGTGTCAACAGCCAGGCCGAATTATTCGATATGATTATGGTATGTCATAACTTGAATCCCAACGTTGCCGCTGACGTATCGTTCGCCGAAAGTCGGGTTCGACCTGAAACTATTGCGGCAGAAAATGTTCTGCATGATATGGGCGTCATTTCCATGTTTTCCAGCGATTCTCAGGCAATGGGACGCGCAGGTGAAAACTGGTTGCGCCTGGTACAAACAGCCCATGCAATGAAAGTCGCCCGCGGGAAATTACCGGAAGACAGTCCGGGTAATGATAATTTTCGTGTTCTGCGCTATGTCGCCAAAATTACGATTAACCCTGCAATTACGCAAGGTGTTAGCCATATCCTGGGGTCTGTTGAGGTGGGTAAGATGGCTGACCTCGTGCTCTGGGAACCACAATTCTTTGGGGCCAAACCGAAACTCATTATTAAAGGGGGAATGATTAACTGGTCGCTAATGGGCGATCCTAATGCTTCTTTGCCCACTCCCCAACCGGTGTTTTATCGCCCCATGTTTGGTGCAATGGGCAAAACACTCCAGGATACATGCGTCACTTTCGTTTCTCAGGCGGCCCTTGATGATGATGTCAAAGAGAAGGCAGGGCTTGAGAGGCAGGTCATTGCGGTAAGCAACTGCCGTAACATTGGCAAGCGCGATCTCATCAGAAACAATGCTACACCTCACATTGAGGTGGACCCAGAGACATTCGCTGTGAGAGTCGATGGTGTGCACGCAACCTGTCAGCCAATTAAAACGGCAGTCATGAATCAAAAATATTTCTTTAGTTAAAAGGAAAATAGCGATGTATCTGATTGAAAAAATCCTGGGAAATATTAATTCGCGAACGGGTTTTGATTTTTCTGCTGAAGAACTGAAGCACGATATACTGGTGCTTGAGCAATGGGAAGCGCAAAAAAGTCGTTGCCGTAAAAAAAGCAAATTCGGCTACGATATTGGGCTGTCCCTCGATCGTCACCTCCGTCTTAATGATGGCGATATTCTTTTATATGACAAAAAAAATCGTTACTTACTCACTGTAAAAATCCATCTCCGGCGCGTTATGATTGTCGATCTCGGACTATTTGGTGTGGAAAGGATTACCGATCTTCTCGCCAGATCGTTTGAATTAGGACATGCCTTAGGAAATCAACACTGGAAAGCAGTAATAAAAGGCTACTGTGTTTATGTTCCTGTCGTTGTTGCCGATAAAATGATGTGTTCAGTCATGAAATCACATGGTTACTCTGAAGATGAATATTATTTCACCGAAGGTGAAAAAGTGATTCCACTCTTAACACCATCAGAATCCAGACTACTTTTTGGCGGTGTTGAGGAAGCACATACACATGTCCATGTCGATCGCTAACATGCCAGGAAAGAGTCCATCCATGATATTGAACATCGCACGAATATTACAGTTTGGAGATTCTGTTCTTCCTGTTGGGGCATTTACCTTTTCCTGTGGTGTTGAGTCTGCTATTTCATGTGGTATTGTTTATGATCGGCAGACTCTGAAACAGTATGTCTGTACCGCCTTATTACAGGCGGCAAAATGCGATGCCGTTGCACAAATACAAGCGATGCGTTCCTGTAATAATAATATGCCAGATGAACTTATCTTCATTGATCATGATGTTATCAGTAGAAAACTGACAGCAGAGTCGCGGCTAATGACCCAGAGAATGGGTAAAAAGTTAACAGAGCTTTCCTCTGCGATTTATCATGCTGAGATTTTTGACTGGTGGCTTGAACAGATTCGCCTTAGAAAGGTTGCGGGTACGTATCCTGTTTCTCATGCACTGCTCATGAACTATTTGAAAATCGATGAACAAGAAATGCTGGTTATGCATTTCTATGGTGTTGCTATGACGCTCCTGAGCGCAGCCCAAAGACTTATGCGCATTACTCATCTGGATAGTCAAAAAATATTGGCCGAAGTCAGCACACTATTTCCTGATTATTGTGCAATAGCGCTTAGCACCCGGCCTGAAGAAATGTCTTCTTTTTCACCTGTCATCGACATTCTGGCTGCAATTCATGTCGATGCCCATGTGCGTTTGTTTATGAGTTAACTGAGGTCTGCAATGAAGAAAATTACCCGGATTGGTATTGGTGGTCCCGTAGGTTCAGGGAAAACAGCAATTATTGAAGTTATTACTCCTGTTCTTATTCGCCGTGGATATAAGCCATTAATAGTAACAAATGATATTGTAACAACAGAGGATGCAAAACAGGTTAAAAGAACACTTAAAGGAATACTGGAAGAAGAAAAGATCATTGGTGTTGAAACTGGCGCATGTCCACATACCGCCGTTCGTGAAGATCCCAGTATGAATATTGCTGCGGTTGAGGAGATGGAAGAAAAATTTCCACATAGCGACTTAATTATGATTGAGAGCGGTGGCGACAACCTGACTCTGACATTCAGCCCCGCTCTTGCTGACTTTTATATTTATGTAATTGATGTTGCAGAAGGAGAAAAAATCCCTCGCAAGAACGGCCCGGGCCTGGTTCAGGCTGACATTCTGATCATCAATAAAATTGACCTGGCACCTTACGTAGGAGCCAGCCTGGATGTAATGGAATCTGATACCCGATATGTAAGAAATAATCGCCCATATATTTTAACTAACTGCAAAACAGGTGAGGGTATTGAGCAACTCGTCGACATGATTGAACGCAATTTTTTATTTGGTCATGCTATCCAGGGAAAAAGAGATGACTCACCTTCAGAAGTGGAATGACATGCTGGAAGAGACTCGAATGCTCTGGGATAAACGGATACCTTTGGCATATCGTCAGGAGCCTGAACAAATGCCCAGCGGTGCAGTTGGCAAGGATGGATTTTTACATCTGGGTTTCAGGTATGCCGGCGATAAAAGTATTCTTCATCAAATGGAAAAGCGAATACCTCTTTTTGCTCAAAAGGCGTTATACCATGATGAAGCATTGCCTGGTCTCCCCTGCGTTACCGTGATGTCTACTTCTGGATGCATATTACAAGGGGACAGAATCGCACTGTCAATTAATGTTGGTGAAAATGCTTATGCTTATGTCACTACACAATCAGCAACTAAAGTTCACTCGATGGAGCAGAACTATGGTGCGCAGGTTCAATTTATCACGCTTAATAACAACGCTTATCTCGAATATATGCCGGATCCTTTAATATTACATCGGCAGGCGAGATTCATTAATGATACAGTTATTGGGTATACAAGGAGTTCCACCCTTATTTACTCTGAAATTATTATATCTGGCCGTCGCTACCATCATGAAAATGAGCTTAACGGATTTGACTATTACTCTTCAACGGTATCTGCAAAGGATGAATCTGGACACGTTGTTTTTAAGGAGCAAATTCAACTAAGCCCTCAGGCATATTCTATGGCGGATATTGGCGTTATGGGTAATTATCAGATCCTGGGGACAGTGTTCATATTAACACCTCAAATGAATATTGCATCAATCATGGCAGCCTGCGATTCACATTACTGCGAAGAGTGTTGCTATGGTATATCAACACTGCCCGCTGAATCTGGTCTTATTTTTAAAATACTTGCTAATGATAGTGGGGTTGTTAAAAAACACATTCGTAAAATTTGGGCGCTGACCAGAAAAGTTGCACTGAATGCTGACCTGCCGCCTCCCTTTATCTGGAAGAAATAACACTCACGCTATCTTATTTATTCTGGCGACCGATGATGAACACACAATCCATTTCAGTATTATGGCAGAATTGTACTGATAAATATTACCTATGCAGAATTATTGATATTTCATTACGTGGATGTGCTCAGGTAATGTTTCAAAATAATCCCGTTACTGGGATATTATTTTTTATTGCGATATTTGTTGCAAGCTATAGTAACAATAATCCCTTAGCTGCGTGGGGTTGTGTTGTTGGCACATTACTGGCTTCTGTGACCGGAGGTATAACGCATGATTTAAAGGGGTGGTATGATGGTCTCTATAGCTATAATGGATGTCTGGTTGGTATCGCAATTCCCGTATTTATAACAGCAACACCCATGATGTGGTTATGTCTCGTCATTGGCAGTGTCGTATCTGTAATTGCTACAGTATGTATCGCAGATATATTAAAAACGTGGAAAGTTGCCGCATTAACAGCTCCATTCGTCCTGACGACCTGGATCATTCTGCTTGCCAGCTATGCTTTTCATAATATCTATGGTTCGGGTTTACCACCTCCTGAATTATCGCAACATTATATACCCTCTCCCCATGAGAGTTACACACTAGCTTTTTTCGTCAATGGTACAATGCATGGCATTTCGCAGGTCTTTTTATTTCCCGGATTCATGGCAAGTTTACTTTTTCTTGCTGGCCTCGCGGTGGAATCTGTCGTATGCGCCTGCTACGCCATTGTCGGTTCATTGGTCGCAACGCTAATTGCTTATTATCTGGGCGCTAACGCTCATGATATTGAGTCAGGACTTTATGCTTTCAGTGCCGTGCTGACATCCGTTGCACTGGGGACGGTATTTAATCATCCCTGCTGGCGGGTCTTTGTTTATACCATTTCAGGTGTCATCTTCACTGTTTTCATCCAGGCTGCGATGAATATTGTGTTAATGCCGTTTGGCATACCAACATTAACCATGCCATTTGTTGTTTCCTCATGGTTATTCCTTGTTCCAAATAAAGAATTCATGCCCGAACATCGTCATTAAAAAACTGAATAAGGTGGTTGTTATGAACATAACAAAATTCTTCACTCCGACCCAGACCCTGTTGTTGTGCTTAATTATCATTAATTTGCTTTCATGGTGTTGGGCTTTTATTGCGTTCAAAGATAATACCTTTCTTATGGGAATGGCTATACTGGCTTATAGTTTCGGTCTAAGACACGCGGTTGATGCTGATCATATTGTCGCCATTGACAATGTAACGCGGAAGCTGATGCAGCAAGGACAAAGGCCAATAGCTGTTGGCACTTTTTTTTCCTTAGGGCACTCCACAATCGTGGTGCTGGCATCAGTCGTTATTGCGATAACAGCAATGACTTATTCTGCGTCGCTGGAAAAATTCCGGGAAACTGGTGGGCTCATCGGTACCACGGTATCCACCCTGTTCCTGCTGGTATTTGCGTTTCTGAACTATACAATATTCTTGTCAATTTATAAGAAATTTCGCACCATTCATATTAAAGGTTCATTTTCGCAACGCGAGGTACAAGAGAATGTTAATCAAGGGATTTTATCCCGTTTATTCAGACGACTTTTTACGCTAATAAATAAAAGCCAACAAATGTATTGGGTTGGCCTGCTCTTTGGATTAGGATTTGATACTGCAACAGAGATTGGCGTTTTAAGCATAAGCGCAATTACTGCAACCAATGGTATGAATGTCTGGAGTACACTGGTATTCCCCGTTTTGTTTGCTTCCGCCATGGTTTTGGTAGACACACTTGATAATTATTTGATGACCGGCGTTTACGGTTGGGCGTTTTCAAAGCCACTAAAAAAACTTTATTATAATATGACAATTACCGGTATTTCTGCGTTCATTGCTATTTTTATTGGCAGCGTACAGGCTCTGGGATTACTGGGAGAAAAAATGAATTTATCAGGCTGGCTGTGGAATGGAATAGCAAATCTCAGTGATAATCTTGCTGATATGGGGTTTTGGATTATCGGTGTTTTCATCGTTTGTTGGCTGTGTTCAGTGGGTTATTACTGGTTTATGGGGTATGACAAACTTCCATCGACCGACTCCTGATCGCGGGGGAATCATCATTTCCAGCCAAAAATCTTCATTGCAGCCGGTACAGCACAGACTGTGCTGTACCGGCTGTCAGTAATAACCACATTTTAATAGTGTCTTTTTTGGGGGGGGAATTCACTGATATTCTTCAGATAATGTTCCCCTTTAAAAAAACCGTATAACTAAAGTGGTTTTTGTCCTGAAATTATCATGTTGATTTAGAATCATAAAATAATCAGCCCTGTCAGATTTCAATCTTTGATTTGTAATTAATAAACGTATTATATCGCAAAAAATAGTCACGCAACTTATTATCATTGCCGTTTTTATTTTAAGAATGGGACTAAAAAATATAATAAATAAACACATGTTTTTAAGACTGTGTTATACAATTATATGCACTTTAACAATCTAATCCTAACCCTGAAGAATGAGGAGCTACGCATGTTAATTTACAAACATCCCCAAATATGCAAATCAATATTCATTGCAAATAGCATGATATCTTATGCCGTACTAAGTCACTCATTTTCCTGAGTTTAAGCAGTAACATGATATTATACTTATGACAATAATATGTCTTAAGTGAAATTTTCATTTCCTCAGCAATTAAATTACTCGACTTTTGCTGCAGGATATAGGTTATAATTTGATGCTGCCTGTGAGAAAACGATAGTTCGGGAGCAATAGTATAATTTTCTTTGCAGTTCAGCAGATCAATAAAATTAACCAGCGATATGTTTCGATTAACAAAAATAACAGGGATATCACCAAAGCATCTTTTAATTCTAAACGGAGAAAATATAATGATTTTGGCGGGTTTAATTTTTTCAAGTTGATAAGCTATGCTGGTATGGAGGATATTATTGTTTAGCATATCGATTATCACCTTCGCATTACTCTCCTGTACAGCACTGAGATCTTCAACTCGTTGAATATGAATTATATTATCTTTATTTATAAGATAATGAATAGCCTGCAACAATATACTATCTTTAGTAAATACCAGAAACACTATCCTCTCCTGCAATGATTGCTTTGATTAACAAATCTTATAGTTACTCGGGTAAACTATCTATACAACATCGTTTCAAAATCAGCCATCTACTGACAATATTGGTGAATATATGAATACTTCAGGCTGGCTGCTCAAAGAAGGCGAGGCAAAAACATCCGTCTTCCACCTCGGCAGGTATTGCCACGAATGGAAAGCATCAACGTACTCTTACGGAGAATCAAGCTTCCATATCGTACTGGGAGGAGAATGCTGGTTAGATTTATTTAACCAACACCCACGCATAATGCTGGAGAAAGGAGATATTCTTTTCTTTTTTAATGATTTCCCTTTTTTCCTGACATCCTCGTCTGATACAAGCATTGATGATTTACCCCGCAAACAGATGCTTAAGATTGAAGGTTCATCTGATAATGCCACTGACCTGCTTTGTGGTTTTATAAAACCACAGTCTGTCGCCAGTCAGTTACTCTTTGCATTGCTCCCGGATGTTTTTTTAATTAAAAACAAAGACAGTGCCAGCAATAAAATACTAGCCCTGTTCGAATTACTGAAAATTGAGGTAAACGTATCCTCCGATGAAAATAATCCTATCATCAATCATCTGACTGATGCAATTTTGCATTATGTTGTCAGTGAATCACCCTCCTTATATGAAGTTGATTTTAATTTACTAAATGCAGCTAACGATGAACCTTTGGCAAAATTGATAATTGCTATAGTAGACAATCCCGATCATTCATGGTCACTGGATGATATGGCTCGCTTCACATATATGTCACGTTCGACATTTATTCGCCGGATGCTAAAAGTAACAGGCTACACACCGAATCTGGTATTAAGCAAACTAAGAATATATGTCGCCTTAAACCTGCTCAGTAGAGGTATTAAAACTGAAGATGTTTACAACCGTGTTGGCTATGAATCTATATCAGGATTTTATCACGCCTTTAAACGAGTGACAGGGACAGTTCCTGGTGATTATATGTCATTTTTTAAATAGTCGTTTGCTCATAGCCACGACGTAGAACACCTGTCGTGGCGCACTGAAACTGGCCATCTGAACAGAGGAGATATGTTCACCTCATAGCAACACCGGCGACTTCATGAAAAGAAGGCATTTCAGCGCTGAGTTCAAACGCGGATCCGCCTGGCGGGTTTTCGGTCAAAACGACAGCGCCGCTCAATTAGCGCAAGCCATGGATGTGTGGTTTTACTACAATGCCGTTGTATATAAACACCTTTGAGACAACAGTCCTTGTTACCTCGAATAATATTCAGGTATCCGACCGAACGTATTCTGATACTAATAGCGTAATCGCTCATAATTATATAACGAACTCAATAACTTTCCCCGATCAAATAACAATCGGACCGTTAACTGCAGGCCAGGTCACTCATTCCAATGAACTAATACAATATACTGTGAACAGAAACAATATACCGGTTCGGATAGCAGCGAACAACGTAACACAATCAACGAGCTTATATGTTAATAACCTACCGACAACACAGGTGCAATTGTACACGCTACCTCTCACGTTTGGCTTATATCTGTCTCCAACGGCTCAACCTGGTACCAAATCGGCTACCGTAACCGCCTCCTGGACATGTCCGTAAGCCGTGGCCGCTTAAAATGAAATAACATCCGGGTCCATGAACCCATCCGCCAAAAGGTGACGTCATGGGCCCATCGTCGTTAAGCTCATTTCACGCTGTAAATCTGACAAAGTGGAATTTATAGACATATACGCTTTAACAAATATGTATGTTGAGTTTATTGATTTAAAGAGTATCCTGATGCCAAAAGAACAGGGGGCATCATAATGGCACTCACTACCTTACAACTTTTCAAAAACCTGTCTGATGAAACCCGTCTGGGTATCGTGCTGCTGCTCAGGGAGATGGGAGAACTGTGCGTGTGCGATCTTTGCACCGCGCTGGGACAGTCACAGCCGAAGATCTCCCGTCATCTGGCAATGCTG
This sequence comes from Citrobacter amalonaticus, assembly GCF_002918555.1. Lineage (GTDB taxonomy): Bacteria > Pseudomonadota > Gammaproteobacteria > Enterobacterales > Enterobacteriaceae > Citrobacter_C > Citrobacter_C amalonaticus_A. The sequence continues at coordinate 1,354,261 of NZ_PQMB01000002.1, read as the reverse complement.
CGGGAAAATGGTCTGTTGCTGGATCGCAAGCAGGGTAAGTGGGTTCATTACCGTTTATCTCCGCATATTCCTTCGTGGGCTGCTCAGGTGATTGAGCAAGCATGGTTAAGCCAGCAGGACGACGTACAGGCTATCGCCCGTAAGCTGGTATCGGCAAACTGCTCTGGTAACGGCAAGGATGTTTGCATCTGAAAATTTTACCTTAACATATATGATTTAACGAATGTAATGGGTTAAAGATGAACATGTTAGCGCTGGCGATTTAATTTTTTGCATATAAGGCGGCTCATTTGCCCTATCCGGAGGTTTTATGTTACTGGCAGGTGCTATTTTTGTCCTGACCATCGTTTTGGTTATCTGGCAGCCGAAAGGATTAGGGATCGGCTGGAGTGCGACCCTCGGCGCGGTACTGGCGTTGCTTTCTGGCGTTGTACACCCTGGCGATATCCCCGTGGTGTGGAATATCGTCTGGAATGCGACGGCAACGTTTATTGCCGTCATTATTATCAGCCTGCTTCTGGATGAATCCGGGTTTTTCGAATGGGCGGCGCTGCACGTTTCCCGTTGGGGCAACGGTCATGGCCGTTTGCTGTTTACCTGGATCGTTTTGCTCGGTGCCGCGGTAGCGGCGCTGTTCGCCAACGATGGCGCGGCGTTAATTCTGACACCGATAGTCATTGCCATTCTGCTGGCATTAGGTTTCAGCAAAGGCACCACATTAGCATTCGTTATGGCAGCCGGATTTATTGCTGATACGGCCAGCCTGCCGCTTATCGTGTCGAATCTGGTTAACATTGTTTCCGCAGACTTCTTCGGGCTGGGATTCACTGAGTATGCGTCGGTGATGGTGCCGGTCGATATCGCCGCCATTGTTGCCACGCTGGTCATGCTGCACCTGTTTTTTCGCAAAGATATCCCGTCAACTTACGATCTGGCCCTCCTGAAAACACCGACACAAGCGATTAAAGATCCCGCGACGTTCCGTACCGGCTGGATAGTTTTGCTTCTCCTGCTGGTAGGGTTTTTCGTCCTCGAACCTCTCGGTATTCCTGTCAGCGCCATTGCGGCGGTGGGGGCGGCGATCCTGTTTGCGGTCGCTAAGCGCGGTCATGCCATTAACACCGGCAAGGTGCTGCGTGGTGCGCCCTGGCAGATCGTCATCTTCTCGCTGGGGATGTATCTGGTGGTTTATGGTCTGCGCAACGCCGGGCTAACGGAATATCTTTCTGGCGTGCTGAACGTGCTGGCGGATAACGGACTCTGGGCCGCGACGCTGGGTACCGGATTCCTGACCGCATTCCTCTCTTCCATCATGAACAACATGCCAACCGTGCTGGTTGGCGCGCTGTCTATTGATGGCAGCGCCGCGTCAGGCGTTATCAAAGAAGCGATGATTTATGCCAATGTGATTGGCTGCGATCTGGGGCCGAAAATTACACCGATTGGCAGCCTGGCAACGCTGCTCTGGTTGCACGTACTCTCACAAAAGAATATGACGATCGCCTGGGGGGATTACTTCCGCACCGGGATTGTCATGACTCTGCCTGTGCTGTTTGTTACGCTGGCCGCGCTGGCGCTACGTCTCTCTTTCACTTTGTAATGAGATACTGATATGAGCAATATCACCATTTATCACAACCCGGCCTGCGGCACGTCGCGTAACACGCTGGAGATGATCCGCAACAGCGGTATTGAGCCGACCGTAATTCATTATCTTGAAACTCCACCTTCACGCGATGAACTGGTCAAACTCATTGCAGATATGGGGCTCTCAGTCCGGGCTTTACTGCGTAAAAACGTTGAGCCGTATGAAACGTCAGGGCTTGCCGAAGACCGCTTTACTGACGATCGGCTAATCGACTTTATGCTGCAATACCCGATCCTGATCAACCGTCCGATTGTGGTGACACCGCTGGGAACCCGCCTGTGTCGTCCTTCAGAAGTGGTGCTGGATATTCTCCCGGACGCACAAAAAGGCGCGTTCGCTAAAGAAGATGGCGAGAAAGTGGTTGATGATGGCGGTAAGCGACTGAAATAAACATGAAGGGGCAAAATGCCCCCTTATTCCTGCCTCAGAGCACGATATCTGAATCCGGGGGCAGCGTGCTGTTTCCTTCGCCCAGATTTCGTTGCAGCAGTACCGTGTCGAGCCAGCGACCATGCTTGAAGCCAATGTCTTTCAGCGTACCTGTTTTCGTGAATCCGAGTTGCTGATGAACTTTCAGCGAGCCTTGATTATTGCTGTCGCCGACGTTGGCAATCATCTGCCGGTAGCCGTGAGTGATAGCCCATGCAATGACATGGCACAGCAACGCTTTTCCCACGCCCTGACGCTGCGCAGCCGGGTCGATATAAATCGAATCTTCGAGGGTATGCCGGTAGGCGTAGCGTTCACGGTAGCGGGTGAGATAACAATAACCTATGACCTTTTCTTCCTGTAGCGCAACAACCCACGGCAACCCCTGACTACGGATCTTTCTCAGGCGCGCAAGCATCTCGCTGGTATCAGGGGGGACGGTTTCAAAGCTGGCGGTTCCGTGAATAACATGATGGGCATAGATCTCGCGTATGGCGGGGATGTGCTTTTCTTCTGCGTTAACGATGTTCATTGATCTGTTCCCGTTGGCATCTTGTTCAAGATTACTTGAAAAAGCCAGAGGGAAGGTAAACGTAAAAGCTTATGACCCGGCAAAAGGGGGAAGGTAAAGGTTAGCGGGGGATTTCCCCCCGCCGCCTTTACTGTTGAGCTTTCATACGTATCTGAGCGGACATTTCAGTCCGATCGCGAATTTTGCTATACGTTTCCAGCGCCGGGAATCCCAGTGATAATTCGAGGGTCAGCAGATGCTCATCGACAGATTGTCCGTTTTGCGCAAGCGAGGTGACTTGAGTTCCAGGCGTTAATATTGCGGGCGTTCCAATGGCGAGCCGCTGTTCGCCTGAATGCGGCGAACCGATCAGCACTTCCGTTCCCACTCGATTATATTTTGCCGATTTCAACGTTAGCTGCATCTTGCCTGCGTGACCAAAGCGAAAATCGACGCCATCTGACAGGCCGTCGAACAGGATGCTTATTGGCCGATTAGCGGGGCATCTGGCGATCACGGTCAGCTCCTGTGTAGTAAAGAGATCATCGCGTGTTGCTGAGTAAATCGGGTTACCTAACTGGATATCCGTAGGGGAGACTATCAGTTGACAGTCATTAGCCAGACTGTTTCTGGTCATCAGGCCTACTATCAGTATCAGAACAAGCCGACTGATTTTACCGTTCATCTTTTCTCTCCTGTTCTTTATGACTTACAGGTTGCATTGAGGGTTTCATAGGCGATATTTTGCCGGGGCTTCTCTGGTATCTGATAAAACAGACGACAGCGCGTGTTCTGCCAGTGAGCGAAAAGCGGGCGGACATCATCAAGATCGCTGATAAATACCGTTCCGGCATCCACCGCTGTTGTCACATAGCTTCCCTCTTCGGTTGTAATGGCACTTCCTTTAGGCAGCAGAAGACCCTCTTGCGTGTATATCTTCAGTAAGCCGTTACGCGTTTTCTGCAACGCGAATCGCGTGTGTGTCACCGCACCGTGTCCGGCAACGACCTGCTGTAATCCGTTGCTCACATCAATATTTTCTGGCAACCGTTCCGTATTCACGACGATTTTTCCTGTGCCATAGGGGGGCAGGCTGGGCACTACGGCCATACCTCGCCAGTCGGTCCATACTTTCCCTTTCGGCGTCGTGATTTCAACACCGCTGATGGCAGGGGACACCAATACGAGTCCGAATGTGTCATTCACTTTATGGGGGGAAAATGTCATCCCTCCCTGATGTACAAGGACGCCGCCGGAAAGGGTGCCAGAATAGGTCCGGGAATGGTTTTCAGCTATTGCCCCATAAAGCCCTGCCGTGGTGTAGTGCAGGTTTCCATTTACATCGCCAGACAGGGAGTTGTATTGCTGTTGGTGTAAATTGCGTTCCGCAGCCAGCGACCAGCTACCGTTATCAGTCAGATTATTGCCTGTGCGAACGCCTGCGACGGATGCCCCGTCACTGTCCCGGTAGTAACTGCTAATTTTTTGCCCGCCAAGTGGGAAATTAAGGTTAATAAATAAATTGTCACGGTCAGCGGTTTGGCAACGATAGGAAAATGAGCAGTTGCGTGTGCGGTGGCTTTGACGTTGCCAGTTCACCGAGACGTCGATGTTGCCTGATTTACGGTTCCAGCTCGCCATCATCCATCGGGTACTTGAATCACTGTTCCCCTCACGCGTCTGGCTACCAGAAAGCGACACATTACCCACAAAAGCGTGACGCCAGTTGATCCGCAAACCGGCACTGCTGCGGCTGTAAGGCGTCGTGGATGAAGAGACGGAATCACTGAGTTCCCGGTAACCTGGCGAATATAAAGTGACGTCAGTGCTCAAACTGATATTTTGTGGCGCCTCCCAGATTGCGGAAGCGCTGCTTTTGGCTCCTTGCTGATGGTGATTACGATCCTGGCTGAGTGCCCCGGCGATGCCCAGGGAGAGATCCTGCCATGGGCTGTATGCCAGCCCTGCCGCGCTTGCCGCATAGTCAGAAGCGGCAATAGCGCCATATTGCAGTAATACCTGTTGCGACATTACCCACCCATCGGAAAAACTGGCAACCCAGGGGCTGTCATAGCCGGCGCTGACGCTGTCTGAACGCATTCGGCCAAGCGCCAGGGACCACGTATCTGGTGCCTGTGGTATCCGAAGAGCGTAGGATGCGGCGGCAATGGTGGACTTGTCTTCCTGGCCCGAAGGCGTGGTCACGGTCAGTTGCAGGTCACTGCTGCTGTTCAACAGGGGTAAGTCTCTTAACGTGAAAGGCCCCGCCGGTACGAGCGTGGAATATATCAGGATCCCGTTCTGGTGTACTTCAACGCGTGACCGATCGGCCTGAGCAAAACCCTCAACCAATGCTCCGCTGCCCTTATCGCTCAGCGCGCTTTGCGGTAATAACTGAATTCCATCAATGGGCGCGCCCGATAAGAGTGAATTTGAAAAAGCAATCTGCCCGGCCTGCAATAGTTGTTTTCTGCTGACGAGCGTTTTTTGGGCATAAATATAAGCGCTATTAAAATGGCTGCCGCCATGTCCGTTGCGCAGACTCTGGGCGCCTCGCACCATCCAGTCTCCCGCATTGAAGCCATTTTGCATGCTCAGATAGCTGAAGTTAGAGTGGTTCCCATACGACTCGAATCGTGAGGTGTAGGCCGAATAGTTAAGTAAGGCCGCCGTCCCGCCGCGCTGGAAATGCTGCAGGCCATTCTCATTCAGTATCGCTTCCGGCGGTACGACCACCCCCACGGTCTGAATTTCAGGTTGCAAACTGATGCTGGCACCGGGCCATGCCAGAGTCAGCGGAGGGCAGGGCGCATCTGTCTGACTTTCCTGCATCCGTGAAGGCGGATTGATGGCTGCTGAACTGAAAAAATGGCTGTCAGCGCACAGTGTACCGTCACGCCCGAAAGTCACTTTCTTCAGACCCCGTGATTTACCGTTAACCTGAAGTTCTACTTCGTTAATGCCCGGTGAGAATCGCGCGCCTTGTGAAAAATAGGCAGCAGTACCGGGATCAATGCCCAACGCCTTCAGGCGGCTTTGGCTGAAGTTTGCCGGGGGGGTATCGGCAACGGCGGGAGCAAATGGCGCGATAAAAGTCAGTCCCAGAATGGTATTCAGTAGCCTGCGTTGGAATTGCTGAATTTGAGTAACCACTTATTTTCCTGCCAGGGTAGATATTTGCAGACCAACGTCAAATCCGTAGCGGCTGACAGGAGAAAACTCAACCTGCCGCTGATCGTTCAGACGCAGATTTGCAGGCACGGCTATCGTCAGGGTTTCATGCGGCAGGATGTAGCTCTTGCCAAGTGACAGTTCGCTGCCTGATGGCAAAAATTTTATCTGGGGCACCAGCCGCACGACTTGTTTGCTGGTGTTCGTCACTTTCAGGTTGTCGCCGCTCGCGGACCAGTTCAGGTCGGTCCACATATTTTGTTTAGGCCTGAGAGTCCCCGGGACAATAAGAACGGGTAAATCCTGGCGGATGCTAATAGCAACCACGCTGGTGGTGTCTTTTTTTTCTGTCACACCTTCAAAATACACGCGTTTTATATGTTCAACTTCAAGAGGGGTATTTGTGTTCAGCACAAAACGCACGCGTTGTGTCTGCCCCGGCTCCAGGCGAACGACGGGTTGGGTTACATAAAGCGCAGGTTCAGGATCGTCGGGCAGGTCGACAATTTTGGTATAAAGCAGTACCGGCACGTTTTCCGTATTCTTGACATTAATACTGCCCCCTTTCTGAGCTTCATTGATGATAACCGTCGTGGTTTCTGGCAAAACCCCCGACGCCAGAGAAAATAATGGCCATCCCCCGAGAATAGTCGCTAATAAGGAGGCCATGACCGATGTTCTTTTCTTCTTCAGGATTGAGGCAAAATGATTGTTTTTAGTAATACACATGTCATTCTCTAATAAAAGATTGATATTCAGAGGGGCGATGTCCTGAATGGGGAATTTGTCGCTTTGAAATACTCCAGATAACATCAGCGATCATCTGGAGTAAAATAATTTAATTTATGCGGTTGTCTTTATAGATTAAAGATACACTATTGCCAGCGTTGTATTGGTATCAAAGCTAACATCATCAGTAATTGTTTCTACATAATCAGGAATAATAGCGGCGGATACTTGAAATAAACCCTGCAGATTCTCAGTTGCCAGAGAGGTCAGTTCTCCTGTGTTCGCCCAGCTATACCTGCTAACACCATCTGCTTTGATATATGAAGCGTTATCCCCTTGATATGCCATTTTTTTCCAGGTCATTCCGCCGTCGTCCGAAAAAATACGGTCAATAGATTTGTTGTTATCGGCCTCAAAGCTCGATAAAAAAACATTGTGATATCCCATCAGTTCGCCATTGCCATCAATGAGAGGGATATAGCTTTCATCCTGTTTGCCCGTTTCCGTACCATCAGGCATACTAACTCCTATTGGAGATGTGCTGCCCGCACCAAGGTGATCGGCTGTTACCGTAAATGCCGTTTTCACTGGAGAATCACAAGCGATATTAAAAGGAACGGTTTTTATCCCCAGTTGATAACCTTTATGTTTTAAGCCGTTTTCTTTTAATGCTGAAACGGAAATAGTGCCAAAATTAGCGGCACCGGTGACGCTAATATTACAGGCTGCAGGGGTTAATGTGCCTTTAACATTGACTACAGCAGAGTTAGCTGCATGCAGTGTAAAAGAAGCCGGTGCGGTAAGGAAAACCAGCGAAATAATAGAAAACTTTAAGCCTTTCATAATAATTGTATACTCCGTGTTTTTGTAAAATTCCTGACAATCCAAAAATCAGGAAGTAAATATCAATTCTTCGGCATAAACCGTATGCCGACTGCAGATTATTGCCGTTTTATATATATAGGTGAGATCTCCTTTAATGTAAGTAGAAATAGAATGTAATTGAAAGTGATATATACCTACATCACTTTCAACGCTGCATAGCGGCAGGACTCAACAGGATTTCTTCAACACAGATAGACAGAAATCTTGTTGAGTTCTGATATGGACTGCCGTTCATTTTCGAGGTGAAACTCTAAACGGCGCAGGTGGAATCAACAACATGTATTGTAAATAATGTATTTTACAGATTGATGCTCTTTAATACATGTTATTGACAGATTATAATTCTTAAAAAGACGTTGTGAGAGGAATGTGGTTTCATCAGAAGATGATAAGCAGGAGAAAAATCACAGGGAACATGAGAAGGTTTGCCGCCTTTCAGTCAGCAACCGTGAAGAGACAGGGGAGTATTTAATCCGTTCACCACTCAGATAGCGGCGCAATGCGGTCAGCCAGTGAGACGAGGCCGGTGTACCCTGGAATGAACGACGGGGTAATGTCCGGGATTCACACGGCCTGCGTTGATCAAATCACGCCCGGATCGGGCATGATGAATACCCCTGCAACCCTCATGTGCCGGGAAATGGATTGCAAGAATTCTTTCTGGCAATAAAAGTTATCGCTATATTCTGAAATGAAATATATGGTTATTGGCCGTGATTTCTCATGGTAGTAATTGCAGTAAAATAATCAGTGTATACATTGTAAAAGCAGGATGGAATTTTAAAAAACCACTGTTGATGACAACTTCATTTTTTATTCGGTAGACACTTTTTTTACACATGTTAATTTCATCAGCAATGCCTTGAATGCTGTGCCCCTGGTTAAAAAGTTCCAGATTTCTCATATTTCGACTGTTGATGACAGGATGGCTTATTTCGGTTGCATTTTGCAGGCTCTTGATAATGTAACCGGATGGGTCTTTTTTAGATAAAAAACTGCGGTTCATCTTAAGAAAACGGAGCGGTAAATCAAATATATAGATAAAGTGACATTTTTTATTGATGTCACGATGCAGAAATGTAGTATCTGAAAAACTGTCAACATCGATAATAATAACATCACCTTTATTAATAAAAACAGTCTTTATAATATCTGTAATGCTTTTAAATAACACGGGGTAAACACACAATCCCCCCTCGCGTAAAACGGTAGTGAGTCCGAATGAAAAAAAATGGTCTCGGGAGATTATCATTACGCTCATAATATTTCCTTTTTTCTTTCATGCCTTTGTCCTTATTTTAGCGATAGGCATAAATATGCTGAGACAAATCCGCATTAATAACGTTTACTGTAACGATATGGGGGGAAGGGCTGAACCTTACTTTTTAATTGTAGTCTTCGCTTAAAATTATGCTCGCCATTTTTTAAAGGAATAGCTACAAGTAATAATGCCCGCCCCACTTAGTAATGAGAAAAATAATAATGTTGGCCATCGATTATCCTGCGGACTCTTTTCTTTACTTAATTTTGAAACACGATAGTTGCCGTTGCGATCGACAAATATTTCATACGTCCGTGCATATCGGGTACCACGTTTTTTGATGGCGCTGGCCTGAAGAGGGGTTATCTGATCGTCTTTCTCATACTTTTTATCTGCGGTACTGAATTTAGCATAGTAGCGGTTTACTTTTTTATAGGAGCGTCGGCCCGTTTTTTCTGAAACCTCCTTCATGGTAACCTCACCTGTCGTAACCAGCTTGTAAATACCAATGCTCTGGTAATTACGCCAGATGTTGTATGCCGTTGGGACAGCAAAAAGCAATCCTGCGGCAGTAAGAATACCGGAGATGATAACGATTTTGAACCACCCGGATTTACGATTATTACACATATATTACTCAAGCTCCTTTATTACAAATTTAAAAATGTCCTGTCTATCGATAAAAACTAAAATGTTAGTTATAAGTAACCGTCATGTTTAATTTTCCGGAAACGGGGCCAGTATAAGGGTTACCATTGCGAACGATATTGCCGGTTTGCAGGTAATTAGCGGTAAAATTTACTGAGCTACTGGAGTCATAAACAGGTGTTGATGAGGCATCTGTTTTCGCTGTACCGTGGCTACCCGTGTTGATCGTCGTGGTACCATCAATATTCACTCTGTTGCCGTTATAACGCAATTCGATCCCCAGATTATCAATTTTTCCCCCGTTACTATCATAAAGACTAATATTTCTCTCCGTTCCTGAGTTGGGACTGTTTCCTGCATCAGAAAATTTAAAATATACGTTCGATAATCTGCCTGAACATTTCAGCGATAACTTGATCGGAACATCATTTCCCCGAGCTATAGCTCCGGTATATTTATAGGTGTCGCCAACCCAGCGCCCCATGGGAATAGTGTAATCCGTCTGGTCCAGAATGCAGGATGGAGCGGCAACAGTTATTGATGAACCAGCAAACAAGTTTGTTGGAAGTGCGGGGCTAAGAATAGCTGTTGTTGTCCATGACATAGTGCTTGATGCTAAACTCAGTGCGCCATAACCAGAGATATTTCCTGTTTTTACTAACTCGGCTCTTATTGACAGCAGAGCTTCACCACCAAGTGAATATGAGTTGATAGCCGTTCTTTTAATTTGTACATTATTAGATAGCCTGGGGGGGCGTAGATACAAATACTCCACATCTTTATTGGCATATAGCGATCCTGATGCGGTGTTATATAAGTAAATCCATTGATAACGATTTCCGTTATAGCTGGTTAATACTGCTGAGTGTGCTTTTACGTAAAGTTTTATTCCCAGGCCAGAAATATTGGTGGGAAATATTCCATCGGTATGGCTGGAGCCAGATATCGCCATTTCCAATAACGCGGCATTGCCGTTAATAGTCTTCCCATTATAAACCATATCGCCTGTCGAATTCGCTATGCCGCTGCCGGTACATTTAACCCCTATATTCGGGAGAAAATTACTGTAATCCCATGAGAATAGAACCGTCCCTGTTGCAATACTGTTGTCAACAACCAGGGTCCTGGCAACCTGAAAGGGCCGGATATCCGGTATCTGATAGATACAGGTTCCCGCCGCTTTTCCGGCATTGGTTCCCGTATACCAGTTGTAGGGGTAGGAATATGTCGCAGCAGAAACTTCTGAAGTGACAATCGGAACAAACAATGCGCCGCACGCTAATAAGACAAGCCCGTTATTCATTGCAGAACCTCAACTTTGTATTCTGTGCCCGCTCCCCCCCAGTCATTTATCGCGCTCCAGGTGACGTTCACTTTGCTGGCTTTAATATGAGCGGGGAGTTGATAACGTTGAGAACCCATTGGCGGTACCATATTGTGCTTGTCATCCAGACGTACCGCTTTGCCGCTAATTGAGCCAGCGGCAAGCTCCCCAAAACTGATGTAATAAGGTGTTGGATTCGTCACTTTAAGCCAGGACGATGAGCCGTTTTTTTCCATACTCCAGGTGAGAGCCTGGGCCGCTTTAGTGGCGTCAGTTGAGTTTAACCCTTGGGGACGAACAAAAACCTTCAGGCGGCTGCGAATTGCCACAACAAGACGGTTATCGATATCTTTGGCTTTCGGGGGTATTTCCTGTAATGACAGCCAGAACACTGATTCCCGGTCCTGCGGGATTTCACTGTTTAAAACCACCAGGCGAAGCTTACCCTGTTTTTTACCTTCCAGTTTCATCACCGGAGGGGTCAGTACTAACGGGATATTGCTGTCTTTGCCATTAGTATCTTCCAGCCACGACTGCACCATATAGGTTTCGCTGCTGTCGTTGATGATTTCAACGGCCGTCTCTTTATCCTGCGCATAGACAACGACGCGCGTTAACTGCGGTCGTACTGCCGCATGCGCCATGCTGCACAGCGCCCCCGTTAAGAGTAAAAATGGAATGAATCGGTATTTGCTCATTTTTATCAAATCCTTTTAGTGGTGTAATCCCGTCATTTAATGACATGCAACAGCCTGTTTTTTGTGCCAGCTATCCGGGTTATTTGCCGTCTCAGGTGCCGCCGGTAGAATAAACTGGCACTGATGCGCTTTCCCTTTTCCCCATACCACAGTCAGGTACTGATCTGCGCGAGCATCCAGCCCGCTCAGGTAGGCAATACCGTTGTTCCCAACAATGCCGGCTTCTTCATCTTCCCCTTCAAGGTATACCATTGCTCCCAATGGAATCGCTTTCTGGCTTCGAATATCAATCAACGCTCTTCTGCCCACGCGGGTGGCGAATTTAAGATGTACGGCGGCGCCTTCACTGGGGACGACGCGACGGCTGGAGTCTTTGAGCTCAACGTTCCCGGCACTGGCGGTATCAAGATTAATGGTGTTGTAACGATAAGGTGTAAGCCAGGTGACAACCGCGTGGCCAAAGTAATCCGTTTTTGCATTATTGGTACCGGAAACGCCGATACCGGATGCGCCCTGCGTTTCAACAATGCCAATCGTTTTGCCAAGTGCCGGTGACAGAATGACGCCTCCGCTGTACATCGTTACGCCACCGCTCATGCCTGCGGAATACTGCTGATAGCCGTTACTGCGACCGACTCCCGCGCTGACGTTCGCCAGGCTACCGTTGTAACCAACAGAGCCGGATTGTGAATACTTGCCGTGAGCATCACGCTGAAGGTTCGCGGAATAATTGACTCTGTTGTCCAGAACGGTATCGGAGTAACCAAGGGACTGAGAATATTGATTGTTGTTGTCCCGGTTCAGGTTGTAACTCAGCGACCCCAGGTTTTGATCGGCGTGACCTAATGGCATGCTTACTGACAGATTCACCATGTTATTATCATTCGCGTTGTCCTGGGTTTTCGTCAGCGAGAGAGCGATACTCGCCCGACCAACGGTGGTTCCCACGCCACCGCTAATAGAATAGCTATTACTCTGCGATCCGTAGTATCGATCCTGACTCATCGAAAGATACAGGCTGCCAAATCCTTCCATATTCTGGTTAAGGGTCATTTCAAAACGGTTGCGTTTTCGGCGATCCCATTCACTGTCGCCCCGGCTATATCCATCGATATTCTGATATTGGCTTTTTGATATAAATTCCTGAAAATCGAGAAAATTCTTTGAGCGATATTGATAACCCAGTATTTGCAGTGAAGTCCCTGTGGAATCAAATTGTCTGGCAAACAGAAAACGCGCCGCTGACCCCTCGCTCTGGCGGTCATTATTCCAGGTGTCACGATGACGTGTGTGCGCAATTTCGGTAGAAAAAGCGCCGATGCTGCCGATGTTCCAGGCTATTCCACCCGATATGGACTGATAGTCCCTGGCGATTTGCAGAGAACTGTTTAACGTGTAATGTTCAAAGCCACGTTCCAGACTTGCCGTCGTAATCCAGGGCTCGTCCGTGGAGCGTCCCTGCGTTCGGTATTTGCCTGCCGCAGTGCTGTAGCGCGTAACGCCAGGCCGAATCATATTGGGCAGCGCGGTATAGGGCACATGAAATGATTGCACCTGACCATCAGACTCTTCTACCGTCACATCCAGGTCAGCACCGACCTGCGCACTGTAGAGATCGTCGATTGCGAAAGGACCGGGCGTTAAGGTCGTGCTATAAATAATGTTCGATCTTTGGCGTACTACCAGTCGTGCGTTCGTTCTGGCAACGCCGCGAATGACCGGAGCGTAACTAAACTGATTATCCATTAACATACGATCGTTGGTTGCCAATGACACACCGCTTAATGGCAGAGAACCCATCATATATCCTGACGTTTTCGTATAGATTTCTCCTGCCTGAAAGTTACTGCGTAAGGAAGCAAAATCGCGAGAAATATACATCCGGTCATGATTTGATTCCCATGACTTGCCAGGATTGCGATAAAATGTATCGACACTATAAAAACGCCATGCGCCCAATGAGCCAACACTGTTTAAATTAACGTAGGTGCTGTTCTGTGTAGTATCGTCTGTTTTCCAGCTGTTGCTTTTATATCCTTTGGTTTTTGAAGAGTAAAAATAGCCGCTATAACTTGTACGTAATGAAGTAATACCATGATCCCACTCTTTTTCGGGTATCATAGTAAAGTGCTGTGTTTCAAGGGCTTCTTGCGGGACGGTAATATGTAAAACCTGTTGAGCATCTTCATAATGCTGATGTGCTGCCGGGATTCGTTTGACGAGATCCTCACACTGCATTCCATCGCTATTGGTACTCTCTTCCTCCCAGCCTGAATAGAGATCAACTTTAATCCCGAATGATTTAAGCTGTTCCCGGGATAAGCAAGGAATGACGCTATTCCCTTCATCTTTTATAAAATGGATTTCCAGCTGCTCTGTTGCTCTGTCATTGATTGTGATATCTACGGTTTTTAAACCTGGCGTTATCGCGTTTTGATAGACAAAAACATCAGGCGTTGCTCCATTTTTATTCTTACGTAAAAATGCTTCCTCGAAATCACCCCCGGCTTTTAGCTGAAATGGAATTAACCCACAAAAGCATAAAAGACCAACAGGTGAAAACTTTTTTGTTACGCAGGTGTCGTGTTGCGACAATAAGAGAAGCATTGCGTCATTCCTTTACGTCATTGCTCTTTCGTGACTATCTTATCTGTATGGTATTCCAGTACCGACAGATAACAGTCTCAGGCAATAATGTCGATTAGTTAAAAGTAGGAAATAACGTAATCAGCAACACCTGTAACGGGGCCTGCGGTAACTGACGTGCTCAGAGACTTATAGGCAGCCAGGTAATTCAGGGTGACGTTGCCTGACGTGGCTGGTAACGTTTCGCCAGGATCGGCATTTGCGCCGCCGTTAAGGTCAATCTGCACGCCAGCCGGGGTCAGGATCGCGATACCAACATCTCCCGCACCGCTGACTGCGGTATTTCCCATGATGTAACTATCACCAGCGGCTGCTGTTGTTGTGGTGAACAGCGCTCTGACATTGTTCAGTTGCACGGTGGCTTCACATCCATTCAGTTCTATGCTGAAAGCGGTGTGACCTGTCAGGGTGCCGGCAGAGCCATTCAGCGTTTCACTGGCGACGTTCGGCAGTGTTACGGTGGCGGGTTGTGCCATGGTACCCCCAGTCGGTCCTGCGCCGACAATAGAAGTACATGCACTGGCAGTGACATTACCATTGAAAGTAATCGTACCATCAGCGGCATTTGCGGAGACAGATATCACCATTGCAGAAGATATTAATGCTGATAATAGCAGACGGTTGAATTTCATTTTAAACTCCATTTATAAGTAATAAAATAAAGAATTACCACCATAGTTTTAACGATAGCTGATACTTAGTTAACTATAGTTAATAAAGTGATAACTTTAATCCTTGATCCTGAAAGGATTTATTCCCATTTCATGATAAAATCGAAAGTATTGATCTTTTTGAGTCTGCGGACTTTACCTTTATTATGCTAAGATTATTCCTAATATAATAAATAAAAATTAACCAAGTCAAATATAAATGCCGAGAATAATCTGATTTTCCTTTTTTATGCAAACGTTCTTAATATCAATATGTTAATAAATGCATAAGTATTTTTAATCTATTGGTCGGTTTTACACACGATGGACGTCAAATAGGTTGCACTTGATATACAGTACTTTTTTTTGAAATTTGCTCATATCGGGAGGAGGTTCCGGTAACTTTTGCTGAAGTTACCGGCCGTCCGGGGAGGGGGACAGTCTGTGCAGGCGGCTATGGGTTATTAAAACCGGTTACAGCGAATAGCATGTTCGCAATCAACGTCGGGAGGATATTTTCGATCACATATGACCTGTACGACAACCGGAGCGATACCTCAGTCAGGAGGCCATTAGACAGGCCTCGTTGTGAGGAGCGAATCTGCTTACAGATGTGGGATCGGTCCATTATTCTGGAATATACCGGTATCAGGACGATGTTTCATGCAATCTATCTGCTGGAGCTCCTCAATGGTATATTCGCGGTACAAGAAGTACTGGATTTGGGTACCGTATCTGAGGTTCATTTTCTGAGCTACGGCTGATACTCGCTGATACACCGCTTTCGTTGAGCAGTGCAGAAGTTGGGATGTGGCAGTAATATTTTTTTGTCGGCGTAACGCACAGGCTAAGGAAATCTCGGTATGGGTAAGGTTACGTAGCTCCCGCAAATAATTAATTATGGTGAGCATATGATAGACGGTATATCTTCGGCCTTCTTTAATATACCGGATAAACTCCGTTACAGAGGAGGTTCTGGAGATACCCTCCAGTGAGGAGAGCACCTTTGATAACATCCCGCGGCCTTTTACAAAAATGATAGAATAGCTGTCGGTCAGTTCATTGCAAACACGATGTTTAATATCTTGCAAGCTGAAGAAAGATTCAATATCAATAATACATAAGTTCTCTTCGCGCAGGCTATCAATTTGCATTAGCCCTCCCGCAGACCGGGTAAAGAAAGTATCATCAGAGAATACGACAAACGACATTGGGCAAAACCTTATTCTTTGTTTTTAAATAAAATGAGCCTGGTGCTTTCCTCAAAGGGATACACTGGGCAATAAATGATTTGCTGTTTTTTTGAGATAAAACTAAGAAATTACACGAATATCTTAATTCAGACGCTATTTTTTGTCTGATATCATTAGCGTTATCTCTTTTTTATTTAGCATGGAAATAATCCCCTGATCCGTCAGACTATCCAGGGCTCGTGACAAAGTGGATATCGAAATGCCCAGAACCTGGGCCAGTTCTTTCTTACTGATCGGTAACTCAAGATTGTGATGCTCAAAGCCATACTCTTTATAAGTGCGAGACAACAGTTGCAGGAAATATTGAACCTTCTGTAAGGTATCACTTTTAGTCAATACTGAAATAAATTGCTGTTTTTCCTGCGCCGAACGTGACAGGATCCTGACAATAAAATCTGTAAATCCTGGCATCAGCTGGCTCATTTCGTAGAAATGATCGCTTCTCAGTACACAAACTTCTATTTCCGTTGCGGCCTGAATATCCTGCTGACAGTACCCGATGTGCAGCTCCTCCACGCCCATCACCTGTCCTGGTAAAACGATACCCATCAGCTGCCCGCGCGCATCGTAAACTTTAGCGGCCCCGCTGCGTAGGGCATACAGCGCGTCTATTTTCTCTCCCCGACGATAAATATATTCACCTCTGGCAATCTTCTTTTTTGTCTCCAGGTCGCGGATAAACAACGGATCTTTCTGCCTGAACAGATAGGCAGAGCACAGCTCTGCAAAGCCGCACTCTTCACAATTAACACAATTATTTTTTTTCATAGTGAATGTATAACACTATCCCTGTTATTGAATCACACAGTTCATTAAGGGCGATAAGGTATTTGCAATCGTAATATAGTTATTGTCTTTTTTGTCTAAGGAGATAACGTATTCCCCTTCCATCCCAAATATTTTTGTTGTCAGCAGGGCAATGTCTTCCGGCACATTATCGTGAGCCATGATATCTTTTGTTGTCGTATTCATGCGATACTGGTTGCCGCTGACGTTATGATAGGTAAATGTTATATAACGCGACAATCGATATTGACGCCCCTGATAGTCAATGTTGCCCGAAAGATTAAATACGCCCGTTTTGTTCTTGTTAAATTCAAACGTAATATTCCCTTTGAATAAGAGAGCGTTATCCGAAGCGTCAACATAGGTGGTATTAGCAAAGCAGCGTTCGTCAAAATAAACACCCGATCGCAGGCTTAGTTGCCATGTTAACAGACAAATCAACGCGACCGCTGTCAGCACTAAGGTTGTCATCAGCTTCATTTTAATTTCCAGTTAAAAGCGTAATGGTTCTCACAATAGACAATTTTTGCTGTTGCCTTATCTGTTGGACAATAAGAGTAGAAAAACCGACCATGGCTACCGTAAAGAACGCTGGGTTGAAAATAAACCATGATCTGCGCGGGTTTCCGGGCACACTTTTGCTCAAGTTCAGGCTGTAGCTGACGGATAATATTCATGACCTGAGGGTCAACTTCCTCCGATAAATCTTCATAGGCAGTAAATTTGCAGTTCCCGATTTCACCAATGCTGTATTCCGCCGCAAAACGCGGTGAGCCCTGTTTCTGGCTGAGTATCCACAGATTGGCCAGCAGCAAAAACGCGATAGCCGCGATCAGCCAGAGATTTTTTTTATCCTTCGTTGCCGCCTTACGCAGGGATACCGGAAGAGGTGTGGTACTCACCCTTTCCTCATCATTCTGCAGTTCGACGGCGATTTCCGGTGAGAAGTAAAAGCCCACCTTGGGTACGGCTACAATAATTTCCTCAATGAATATTAAGGACGTTAATGTTTTTCTGAGGATACTAATGTACTGGCTCAGCGATGAACTGGAACCCGGATGGCCCGCTTCCTCCCAGACTTTATCCAGAAGATAATCACGTTCAAGTACCCGGCCTGGCGACGCAATCAGCAACGAAAGAATACGGTTAGCGGTATTTGTTAGCCTTTTACTTTGCTCGTTTCCGGGTTCCTTGACCACAAGTTCCCCGCTCTCGCTATCGTAAGTGACTCTATTGGCTATCAAATATTTCATTCGCGTTTTCTTTCGGTAAATTTATAGAATATGCATTCTGCGCGGCTGCGATTTCGGCTTATGCCTGGCTTAGTACATCGCAACCAAAGGTCTGAGCGCTGCAATATTATGGCTTAGCAGGTCGACAATGTCCCGATCCAGACGAAAATTTGCCGCCTCATCCTCCAGAATAATCAATGCTTTTTCGCTGGACATCCCCTGACGATAGGGGCGGTTCTCGGTCATCGCGGTGAAAACATCAGCCACAGCAATAATACGCGAAGGGATATCCAGCGCAGCCGCACCCAGACGAAAAGGATAGCCGCTGCCGTCGAGGCGTTCATGATGTCTTGCCGCCCAGTGTACGATTTCACCCAGCTCCTCAATGGGATGTAGCATCTCCAGCGTCTTATAGCTGTGGCGTTTCATCTGCGCGTACTCGTCCGGCTCCAGCTTCCCCTGCTTCTCGAGGATTTCCAGTGGAATACATAGCTTGCCAATATCGTGCAGGTACCCCGCGATGCGGATTTTATCCTGGGTGTAGCGATCGCAGCCGTACAGCTCCGCAAGCTTCGCCGCCACGTGAGCCACGCTGGTACTGTGAGTCTGCGTAAAGCTGCTGTATTTATCGACGATATTCGAAATCAGCAGGCAGACCTCCAGAAAATCATGGTGATCCAGCACCACATCATTGAGCGGGCTGATAACGCGCAGCACCTGTTGTAATGCGGGCGAACTCAGGCGAAACCAGAAACCATCCTCATGGCTGGCATCCTGTAGCGCCTCGACCAGGCACGATGGCCATAGTGGGCTACTGGCCAGAAAACCGGAAACAATATTATGCCGCTGGGCCACATAGTCACCTTCAATCCCGCGCAGCCACAGCTCAAACTCATCGGCCAGATGCACCAGATGCCAGGTATTCAGCATTGTATTCTGCGTGTAACCCAAGGCATCCGCGTGGCGCGTTTCAAGAATTGCGGTCACCGGCTGTAAAAAACGTACGCCGGACATCATTGAGGCGCCAAGCCGTCCATGCTCTTCAATAAAGGCTTTGCCATGGGTGCCACTGAAGGGATGCACTTTGCTCAGCGCCCCGATATTGTGCAACATACCCGCAAGCCAGGCGTTATTGATGGCTGCACTGTCAAAACCGGCTCGATTCCCGAGATACCAGCAAATGAGACCCGTGCGTTGCAAATGATGCACCAGTTCAGGAGAAAGCGGGTGCATAATGCTGTGCAGAAGATCAAGCACGGTTTGGACAGATATTTTCATAAAATCCTTTAAGAGAATTAAATTAAAAACTTACTGTAGCCCGTCTGGGCCACAGTAAAATAGGGGATGTTAATCGTAGCCAAACATTATCTGCGCAGTCGCCACTACGCTACCGGTTGATAATGCTGAGGCGTTATAAACTTTGTAATAAGCATGAAGATAAATGTACTGCGTACTGCTAATATCATCATCTTTAGCGATATCTAATATTTGCGAGGCATGTTCCATATTACTGCTGCTGGATATTTGCACTTCATCGTAGTCACCCATAAACATCCGGCTACGAATGGCAATACCTACCCCTCCCGCCGTGGTTTCATCGTTGACCATTATCTGGTAGCTGGTATCCGAACTGACTAAATCATTGCTGGATAACCAGGCCTTAACATTGCGGGTAGACGTTTTAATTCCGGCCAGGTTGCCGCACTTCAGCGGGATCGTGAAATCGGCGCCATCCGCCTTTCCATTTTTTTTCAGGACGCTAAACGGAGCGGGGGGTAATTTCACGCTCATGTCCCGCGTCATATTGCAGGTTGTTTCTTTTGGCTCAAACTGAATCGTCAGCTTCTCATAAGCAATAAAATAATCGGTGTTCCAGCTTTTGCGTGCGGTTTCAGCCATCATATTTGACCAGGCGCGATAAGCATACGTTTTGCTGGAAAGGAACGGTGAGCTGGAGCCGCTTCCGGTACCGCTCATCACCGCGGGTATGACCGACAGTGCGCCGCTGGTTGTGGTTTTGGTATAGCTCTCCACTCCGACAGGCGGCGTCGACATTAATTCCGCCCGCAGCGTATATTGTGTCTGATACGACAGAGAGTGAATACCCACGATACCGCTGACAGTGACTTTGGTATCGCCACTAATGGTGGCCGTTAATTTGATCCAGTAGCTACTTTCACCATCCGCACTGTTGAAATTCAAATAAACAGGAGAACCGTTGAAACCGGTAAAATAATATAAGTGGTCTTGCGCCAGACCACCGATCCCGATATTCCCGTAAGTACAGGTCATACTACCCGACCAGCTGGTGGTATAGGAATATTCAACGACGTTCGAATTCACGAAAGCCGATGAAAGATTTAGCGACTTATCCGACTCTGCGACGCTGGTAAAAAGTATGCCGGAATTACGGCAGGTATCGCCTGTTACACCGCGAGACTGAGCCTGCGACTGTGCTTGCGCAGATAATATTGGGATTACGGTCAGTATTATGGCCGTAACCATAAGATAAAATAGTTTTTTCATGATTGATTCTGTTAGCTGAATAAACTGAGTTAGCGACAAATATTTTCAGCATGCTCTGCAGGCTGGGAAATAGTGCAGAATTTTTTAGTCTTGCCTTTGCTGATATTCACCTTCAGGCTGGCGGGAAGCGTCTCTGACTTAATAAAAATCTGACTTCCCTGTGCGACATAGCCGACTTCTTCATTCCCGGCACCGCTGACAACCGCGCCAAACGGCAACTGGCCCCCTTCAGCGGTTTGCACATCAAAAGTGAAGAGTCTGCGCGTGTCAGTTTTGTACTTCAGCCAGCTGATACTGCCTTCGTACGGCGCCACATTGAGTAAATTACCTTCAAGGTCGACGTCGCTGTTTTGGGTTCCATCCTGCTCCAGATGGAAATTATTCTGCCGGTACGGTGTCGCGCTGGTGATGAGAGCGATACCTTTGCTGTTGGTGTGTGCGGAGGTATCGCCGTTAACGACCGCGTTCACCACTCCCGGCGCTTCAATAATGACAAAATTGCGTCCGTTATGAGGAGACGCCAGCAGCCCACCCTTCCATGCCAGCAGATTGCCGCTGGCACCCAGGCTTAGCTGGCGATATTCACGGGCCAGCGTCGCGCCGCTGTTCATGCTGGTATAGTCATTTTTCCAGCTGGTGTAGAGATCGGCCGCCCGCGAGTCGTTGTCACTGTCGTGGCTCAGCATCAGGCTGTAGTCAACATCATGCATATTCCCGCTCATGCTGACGTCAGAAGAGGAATATTTGCCGTTCTGCACGCTGGCATGAGAAGACAGGCTGCCGCCGCTGCCGAATATCGACATCGGTATCGTGACAGAAAAATAGAGGTTGTTTTCCGTCTTACCGCGTGAACGCAACGCGCTCACCAGGTCGCCTTCATAATTGGTTTCATAGTCGTAATAGGACTGCGTGACCTCCGAGCGGCGCAGCGAAACCGAGTAGTTGACGCCGTGACTGGCATTGCTCCAGGTCAGGTTGTACTGACGGCTACTTTTCTGACCGCGCCAGTAATCGCGCCAGTAGGCTGAAAGTGACAGTCTTCCAAATTGTTCCCCCAGCGGCTGATTAATATTGGCGCTAAAGGCTTGTTTGCTGTTGATCGTTGAGGTGCCCGTTCCGCCGTAATCCTTAATATTGGATTTGGTCAGGATATAATCGCTAAAAGAAGCGTAATCCTGAGTACGGTAATAATACGAAGCCAGCGAAATATTGGTGCGGGTCGGGAAGTATTTACTCCAGGACAGCGCGTATTTTTCTCCGTGGCGACGGCTATCGCCAGGCAGACGATACTGCGACTCCTCCACGGAAGCCGAGAGTGACCCAGCGTAGGGGACGGAAACCGCTCCTCCCAGAAGCAGAGACTGATAATCCTGGCTCCAGATCCCGCCCGCTGACGCGGTGAGGTAGTTATTCACCCCGCGTGAATAGCTCACCTGGGCAAAATGGCTGCTATCGTCGACGTTGCGCATGTCCACCGCCCCGACGTTAATCTGATAGTCGCTGCTGCCGGGGCGCTGCATATCCGGGATCGAGGAGAATGGCACCACGAAGCGCTCAATGTTGCCTCCTGTGTTTTTTACCTCGACGGATAAATCGCTGCGTGAGCCGGTAGGCATCAGATCGCGGATGGCGAAGGGACCTGGCGGGACATTGATCTGGTGGATGATATGACCATCCTGGGAGATACTGACCACCGCTGAACTGGTTGCAACACCTTCGATCACCGGCATATAAACGTTTTCGCTGTCCGGTAACATCTGACGACTTTTATTCAGTGTTACCCCACGAAAACGAACCGTGTCAAAATAATCAGACGTCGTATAGCTCCGACCAATGCGCAGTACCGAATCGATCGCCGCAATTGGTTTTTCAACAAAACGCGTGGTATTGATCCAGCTACCTTTGTTCATTGCGCTGTAGCGCATCCACGATGAGCTATCGAGAAAATGCCAGCCATACAGGTTTAGTCCGCTGTTCAGCGATAAATACAGATTATCGCTGTCACTATAGCCATTCTGCAGACCGTGAAAATTGTAATAGTTGAAATTGTAATTGGTATACAGGCCATTAATTCCCTGATCCCATTTTTGCGGTGACACCCAGTTACGGCTGTACTCTTTTACGAAAGCCTGAGGTACTTCTAAATCCAGACGCAGTGTGCCGGGTATCAGGGCGCTTTTCCCTCCGTGTAGCAGGGTATTAACGTCGAGCTTTTCAGCGGTGCTTTTATTTACGATGTCATCCAGCCCCTGAATATCCAGCAGAGATACGTCGTCTTTATTAATAAGCAGAGTACCTTTATCGTCATTAGCGACGGAAAGATTAAATTTCCCGCGCCAGACGTTATTCACATAAACATCCAGATCATAAGCCCCCGGCGTCATAACCAGCCGAGAATTACTCCAGTCCATATCTGCTGAATTACCTACCAGCAGGCTGCTATTAAAATCCTCCGCCAGCGCGCCGTATGAAAATAGCGCGAGGCTGACAGAGTGAACCAGCAAGCTTATACGAAACAGAGAACTGTTTTTCATCAGAATTGAACCTGGAGTCATTTATCTGGGATATCAGTGGATAGTGCTGAATCTCTTTGCGCCGTAATCATCGAGCCAGGTAAGGCGATATTGCCCACCGGACTGAATTTTGCTGGACACCAGGGCGCAGCCAAACGGCGGAATAAACGCAGTCTCAGCCAGTAAATTATCTTTTCGGCTTTGCTTTAGCTCGCCACCCTGCCAGGTCACGACCTGAGGGATGGTCATGTAATATGGCGAATTATTCTTCAGGCAGGTGTGACCGCCAGAAGTCGAAACGGTAATTTTTTCCGCCACGCTGCTGTCGAGATCGCTCAGTACATCCGGACGATAGAACAGTTTTATGCGGTTGCGAATGGCCACCTGCAGGTAGCTATCACCACTGCCTTCAGGGACGGGAGGGACATCCAGAACGTTAAGCCAGAACACACTTTCGCGGTCTTTTGGCAGCGACTGGGTGTTCATCGCCGAGATTTTCAGAGCCTGTCCGGCGTGTCCGCTCATTTTTACGACCGGAGGCAGCAGAGAAAACGGCACTTTGACTTTCTCCGGCGCGGCGGAAGCATCGCCCTCGTCAATCCATGACTGCACCAGATGGGTTTGTTCGCTGTCGTTTACCAGTTGCACCGACACAAATTTGGCGCTGGCCGGATAAATAACACGCGTTTCGTTGATCACAACGCTTGCGCTGGCATTCATGGAAATGAACGTAGCCGCAAGAAAAAGTATCAGAGTTTTCATAATGTCGCAGAAGAGAGCCGGGGAGACCCCGGCTGAATGAGTTAGTCGTAGCTGAAGGAATAAGTTGCGTCAGTAACAACTTTACCGGTTGTTATGGCCGCGCCACCGTAGTTGTAGTAGTTGGCATACATGGTCAGCGTGACGCCATCTTCGGTGGCAGCGTCAGCGGAACTCAGGCCAGTATCGAAAGCGGTATCAAACGGTACGGCAGTGTTGCCATCTTTGGTGAGCGCGATACCGACACCCTCGGCGCCATTGTCGCTGTAGTTTTTCAGATACTTAGCGTCATCCGACAGGTTGCTGCTGCTGAAAGTGATTTTCAGGGTTTTAGCTTCGTCCGATGCCGCAGAGCAGTTTTTCAGATTCATGGTGAAGTCTTTGGCGTTGGTTTTAACAACACCGGCGGTGGTGCCCATATCACCTACAGCGATAGGGGAAAGGTTTACCGTGAAGTCTGAACCGTTATTGGTTACCACGTTACAGGTGGTGTCGGACACTGAACCGTTAAAGGTAATGGTGCCACCCGCTACGCCGGTTGATTCAGCTGCAAATGCAGAGCCGGAAACCATCAATGCCGCTACGATGAATGTTTTGTTAAACATTTGTGTATATCCCGTTTTCATAATCAAATTTATTTTTGTCAGTAGCGTGAAACTTTTTCCCTGCTCCCTGGTTCGCGCTACATCGTCCCTGGCACCTGAACAGATGTTGATGATTTATTTCACCTTCTCTGGAGTGGCGCATTCGGTTGCAGAACAACATTTCACGTCACACCTTAAGGTTGGAATATAAGACCATTTGTTGTTGTTTTGGTAAATGTAAATATCGATTAAATGAATTTTTTAAGATTAAAACACTGCTTTTAATGTTTTTTATAAATTTATATCATGAGCAAGGGGGTGAAGAGGCCTGCGTTAAGAAAGTAATTACTGGTTAGATGATGGGCAAAAGCTGCAAATGACGTTTTTGCAGAACAGCAGAAGAGGAGAATGAATAAATTAATTAACGAATTGTTATCAAAAATTCAATAAATTAAACACGTTAGATACAATAGCGGTGTCGATCCCAGGCTAAAGTGGACTTCCGGGCAGGGCAATCAACAGGGTACGGACATGATCAATACCTGTCTGACTGGATGATTGTGCCGCATTGCAGAGTGTCAGAACCGACCATGTGAAGGTAACAATGGATTATCGCCAATCGAACTGGAAAATCGATGATGGATAAACTCGAAAAAGGTGTTCAGTTTTAGTTGATCACGGCAAATCAGACAAAGAGCTGAACAGTGACTGGAGGGGGAGAACATCGCGGTTAATATGCTCTCCCCGGTTAGTCGCCTATGGCTGAATGCTTTTCTGAACGAGCTGCTCCAGTTTTTTAAGCATCTGTACTGAGGCCGCGTCAAGGCCATTACGCTGGAGTTCTTCTGCCGGATGGTAACTTACATGAACCTGTCCATCAGGTTGCTGGCTGATGAGTACCCGAAACGACAAATCCAGAGCGAGGTCAGGGTGAGCCAGCATCAAAGGGGTTCCCCCCTTCGGATTACCAAATACCAAAACCGTCGTTGGCGGCATGTTCAGGCCGACATCATGCGCTGCCTTTGCATGGTCAAACTCGCCAAATAACGTCAGTCCATTATCTGAAACCGCGTTGAGCAGGCGCTCTCTGGTATGTTGATAGTCAAACGCACTGTGAGATCTAATCATCGTATCTGCACCTTTTTCATCAGAGTGAACCTGGGGCACAAAGGTCAGTATTAACGCTGAGGTTAGAAAAAAAAGCTGCAAAATTTTCTTCATTCTCTTTCCCTGAAGGGTATTGGTGTTAACAAAAACTTAACAGGCACGATGGCAGAGTATCCTGACAGGTGCCTGATTTTTGTTTGTCAGCTTTAGCCCGGATGCAGTGAAAGTGAAGGCGAATACCAGTCGCATCTGCCAATGAGTTTAACGAGTGTTTCTCATTCTTCTGGTCAGTAGTGTCGCACAAACGAAGCCAAGCAGGCTGAAGGCGACCATGACAGAAAAGATGTAGTTATAACCCGTTATGCCCGCGAAATTATCCAGTAAGGAACCGTAGAGCGTATAGGCAAACATGGACGGCATATATCCAATGATACAACCGAAAGCCATCGCAGAACCGGCAAACTCTCTTGGTGTTCCAATTTCATCCATTGGCGCAAAGAAGATGGCTCGTTGTGAGAATATGATGGCGCCGAATCCCAGTGTTGCAGCCATGCCAAGATATACATTCATGGAGTCATGAGGTAGCTGGATGAAAAGCAACATTGCTATTGCTGAGATCAGAAAGGTCCATTTCAGGTATACAACAGGTGAATGGGCTATCTTATCAGCGAGGAATCCCCCTACCGGGCCACCCACCATTTTTAACCCATACTGATTGATTATCCCGTATGCACCGACCAGCGCGACGGGTAATGCATAGATATCTTTCAGGAATGGAATGAAGTATGTAAGCCCGCAATAGGCAGAGTAAACGAAGAAAATACAGAATGATGCCAGCCACAGGTTAGGGGACTTAATCACCTTTTTAATTCCCATGAACACCTGCTTATTGGCATCTGCTGTGTTGTCTGTACTGACTTTGTCATCACCATCCACGATAAAGTAGGTGATTATCCCGACAAGGATCGTGACCAGGGTGTAATAGACAAGACCTGCCTGCATCCCGGCTTTTCCCTCGCCGAACTGAACGAAGACAAACAGCGCGCCAGAGGCTATCACCACATCAACGACCCCCCTTCCTGCCTCCAGAAAACCAAACATACGTCCTTGTTCTTCTCTGGTTCCAAGCAGGCGGACTGCTTTTAGCAGAACAGGCCAGTAAACCACTTCGCCAAAAAATGCCATCGCCCCAAAGGCGATCAGATAGCCTGTGAATGGCGGAAGCGTCGTCAGGTAAGCGCCACATAATCCGACGCCAATTAAACCCACAGGCAGGAGGATTTTTTTAGAGAAACGATCGGCAATGTATAACGAACTAAATAACCCAATAGTCTGGATAATGGCGTAAACAGTAAAACCAAATCCAATTTGAGTATTCGTCAGCCCCCAGTCTGCCTGCATGGGAACGTAAAATACGTCCTTCATGCTGGACAGTTTGAAGATTGTGCCTCCTCCGAGTATAAGGAAGCAAAGCTTGATCCATTTATTCATATTTTTAATCCTGTTATTTGATAACAGCTATGGCTTCAACTTCAATCAGCACATCTTTCGGTAATCTGGCAACCTCAACGCATGAGCGGGCAGGGTACGTGCCGGAAGGAAAGAATTCGCTGTAGATGGTATTAAAGGTCTGGAAATTATTCAGATCGCTTATAAAACAGGTTGTTTTAATCACGTCAGTCATTTCGATTCCTGCCGCTTCAACTATTGCCCTGAGGTTACTCATAGCTTGCTTTGTTTGTTCTTCAATATTGAGGCCGCGCACTGAGCCATCTGCCGGACTGAAAGGGCAGCATCCGGATATAAATAAAAGGTTTCCTGCAATAATTGCCTGAGAGTACGGACCAATTGCTTCTGGTGCATGTTGTGTGCGAATAATCATGATATTCCTTTTTTAATATTTAGCAGTATTTTTGACGAAGAGCCTTCAGCGCCTTTACTGAAACCTGAACACACCGTTCCTGAGCTTCCATTAACTCATTGAGTAATTCTTGAGATATTTTTCCGGGGTAGTAATACTCAAGAGGGCTTATTTTCGTGATATCAAAAGGAGCCGGTTTGACAGCAAAAGTCCCCTTAAGATCTTTCTCTCCACCAGTACCGTTTGGTCGGGAAAAACGGGAGGCATAGGGAAAACACGTTTCAATATTGATGCGGGTAACGCCTGATTCATCGACCAGCGTTTTAAAGCAGGTTTCGATATCAATGCTGCCTTCTCCGACGGGCATTCCGCAAACAACCAGCTCTTCTCCATCTTGGGTAACGATATGATCCTTGAAATGCGTGCTGTAGGCGTAGGGAGCAAGCTTTCTGACTGTGTCAACTGGCTCTTCCCACGCCATCATGCCATTACCGATATCACAGTGTGCGCCCACCCATACTGAATTTACTGCCTTAACAATGTTGATAATCTCATCAGCCGTTTCGTCTTCATGATTTTCTATAGCCAGCCGAATACGGTGCTTTTTGAGTAATGGAACAAGAGACTTCAGTTGTTCAATGATTCCGGGATAGGCCAGAGGGTCATAATCTCCTCTGCGGAACATGTACGTTCTGATGACATCAGCGTTCAAAGCGGAAGCTATTTCTACCGCTTTATTAATAGCTTCAGGCGTTGTGAAGCGCGTATCAATCTCACAGTAAAGGCCATGTGCTTCTATGGCACCTCTGACTTTTGCCAGATATTCAGGGGTGTTACTGCTGAGCACTCCAAATTCCGGATGTAACCCTTCATCCGGAATGATATTGATTTCTACACCATCCAGTCCCAGTTCCCTCGTCTTTGAAATAAAGCCAAAAATATCCATGGCTCCCTGCTGAAAGAAAAGATGATACGACTCCGTTTCAAGACCAATTTTCATACGATACCTCCGTCACGTTAGATCCAGATTGTAGGGTGGATAGAGTCAAGGTAATGTGATCTGGGTATGAAAAATGATCACTAAGTAAAATAAAATATTACTCAGTGTGCTTGGTGTGTATCTGGTGGACGAATTCTTATGGTTGGTATAACATTATTCCTTATTTCATATCAGGGATAAGCTTTATGGAATCCATTGTTAATCATGAGTTTAGTGATGATGATCGGCAGTTGCTAACCTCATTTATTCCTTTCATTGACTGTTTGGGACAGTTTCTTGGCGAGTACTGTGAGATTGTGTTGCACAGCTTTGAGGATTTGCATCATTCAGTCATTCATATTGTGAATGGACATGTAACGGGAAGGGAGTTAGGGGCACCCGTAACTAACATCGCAATTGAGAAGCTTGCTGAATTTAACTCTACCGATAATATGTGGGATATCTATTTCAGTAATAAGGGGATCAGGCCGTTTAAGTCCTCATCCACGCTTATTGTGAATAAGAATAAAGCTCCTGTTGGCATGATATGTATGAATTTTTCACTTGATATGCCATTGAATGCCTTTGTGGATAATTTTGCAAAATCAAATAACTGCAAGAATGAAAACTTCACACAGGATATTAATAATCTGGTTCAGAGCCATCTTGAACCCGTTAAAAATATGATTTATGCCAATAAAAATATCCCCAGCAAAAACAAAAATTATGAGATTATCAAAGAGTTGAATTCTATCGGTTTATTTGATTTTCCTGTCACTAATAAAATTGTGTCATCAAATTTGGGCATAAGTCCAAATACTGTTTATAAGCATCTGCGATCATTGAATAGCAAGAGTTGATAAAGCAGGTACTTTCATTAAGGTACGTTTATAAAGGCATCTGCATTTACAGATGCCTGTAACACATGAATTTTCTCTGTTCAATATTTCGTATCACCGGATTAGCATCGAACGCCGTTTTCACGGCATAATGACATACGCGAACTGTCGTGTTAATCATTCTTCTTCCCGGTAATCCTTACTGCAAACGTCCATCGTTTTTTTATCATACGACAGCAACAATTAGAGTTTTTAAGCGTGTAATTACAACGAGTTATATACTAAAAAGACGTTAATGACAAAATGGATTTCACCGAGAATTGGTGTTCTCAGGCTGGTATAAAGGTCTGAAGTGAGGCGGGCGTGGCGTCAGGAGCAGGGAAGCAAGCACGTGCAGGAAAATTACATCAGGGAAGCAGGGTTATTGTTAATACAAGTGCGTTAACAGGACTGAATCTTTTTAGCATCAAATCCCACGGATATCCAAAGTGATTACTATTTGAAAAAGTCTGATTTTAGCGCTGTCGTGTATACAGCTTAACAGAAATACAGTATATATTAAAAAATTCAGAAAGTTAATGTCAGGATGGCAAGATATAAATCTTAAGAGAGAAATATTTTACGTTTTAATAATGAAAATGATGATGCTGGTTTTGGCCAGGGGATAGCTGCGTTAAAGGAAAAATCGTACTACTTAACTAATGACCAGATAATGTTATGTAGTGCTAAAGCAACTTTTTGTTTTTTAAAGCCAGATCCAGAGTATGGTAAGTGGTGACTACTGAAGGAAAAATAATGACAAATAACACCCCTGAAGAAATGGATGGTATTGATGTTCAAAAATACAATTTGCTTGATAAGCGATTTGACCGTTTTTTTGCGACGGCATTCTATTCACAAATAATTGGTGCAATTCTCTATGAATTTTGTAAGTTAATTTTTCTTAAGCTCATTGCTATTCCTTTATTTTTGGTGGCCATCGTTTCTATTTTCCATGTCTTCTATCTTAATAGTTATCTGGAACCCATAAGATGGAAACTTCATAACACGTCAAAAGGTGAAGTATTAGCATCTAAGTTTAGTAACCTGGAGTTTTATCTTATTACCATTGGTCTGATTATTTATGATATTGCTGCTATGTTTCAAATGATTATTTGAAAAGAAGTAAGGGGGAGTGTTGATATGTGATTGATGATAATATTGATGTCGCGAAAAGTAGAATGTTATAAAAATAAAATTTAGTCATTTATCGTCTTATTATCAATATAATGGAGCGGTGTGCACTACCGCGATGGTAAAGTATCAGAAATATCTGACTATCTAAATATTCAACCGCGGTTCATGGTTACTTATCATGCTGAATATAAAGAAGGCTTGTATAAGTTTGAGATGGTTATGGCTGGTGAGGAACTTTCGGAATACGGGGACCGCATAAAGGAAAACATGGCTTCGCTGCGCGGACAAGAGGTATATGCTCCGCTTATAACTCGCATACAGCAGGGGCCCTGTGTTATGCGGGGATAAATTTACCTCAGAAAGACGGGGTCATACCGACTGTGATCCTTTACCCCCTGCTGATGGCACCTGGACAGCTCACAACCCCTGCAGGAAAACATACCAGGTGCGCAGGAGCATCAGCAACGAAAGCGCTTTAACACGACTGATTTATATTTTAAACATTTTTCCTGCAATGTCTGAGTATACCTCTATTTGAGAACGTCTGATTTTAGCTCTACGGTATTTAAATTTTACGTCAATACTGTAATTCTGGTAATTCCAAAGTCGGTATCTCAGGGTAACAGGGATGTAAGTTTTATGGGAGGGTACATGGCAGTAAATTTTTTATCAGTCAGCAGGTTTTTTGCCTGTGTCTGTCTCTTTAATGTTGTGTTCATTCTGGCCTCACTGTCTGCAGCAGAAGACTCAGTTCCGGAGACCAGCACAACGGAATATGACGGTATGAAAAATATATCTGTCAGACAGTTTGTGGTGAATGTCGAAAAGTATTAACTACAGAGGTGAGACATGGAAACAGATAAAGAACTTGAAGAAAGGGTTAAAAAAGAAAGTAAAAAAAGCGAACCCTATTTTATCGCTGCTGTTTTATCTCAAATCACAGGGTACATTATTTACCAGTATAGTCATATTTACATACTGACACTGCTTGCTATTCCTCTGTTTATGGTTGCAATTTA
This sequence comes from Citrobacter amalonaticus, assembly GCF_002918555.1. GTDB lineage: Bacteria > Pseudomonadota > Gammaproteobacteria > Enterobacterales > Enterobacteriaceae > Citrobacter_C > Citrobacter_C amalonaticus_A. The sequence goes on along the minus strand of NZ_PQMB01000002.1, from coordinate 1,323,027 downwards.
TTCATCTGTTTTTCTTGTTTGCCATGATATAAAAAATGAACCGGATGAAGTTAAAGTAAAGAAAATAAATAAAAATGATGCCCTGCTGCTTAAAATTGATGGGGTCGGCCTTTATTTTACCACGATAGTCATGATTGGCTATGATGTAATTGCTATTTTTAAAGTAATTTTGCAGGGAGTTTTGTAATGGATGTTAATATGAAAAGTATTTCTAATGATAAAATTGAATCCACTGAAGAATTAAAATTCAAAGTGGAGTGTTATAATCGAAAATTATATCGCATTGTAATAATTGGTTGTTTATCACAATTCATCGGATTTTGTTTGTATTCATATTTCAATAGTTATGCGTTTGTTTTTGTCGCAATCCCTTTGTATATCATTGCGATGATTTCATTGGTTCTGTTTTACTTACTTAGCAATGAATCTAAGCCACTAAAAATAAAGTTTTATAAAATATCAAAAAGAGAAGAAAAAATGCTCAAGGCTGATGGTTGGGAGTATTTCTTTTTTTTAGCCTTGATTTATTTATACAATATAACATCAATATTTAAAATTATTTTTTCATGGGGGTGATTAAAATGACCATAGTCTTAAAAAAAGATGATGACAAAGGAAGGGATTTTACAGAAGAGTGGAATTCCATAGCTAACAAAATTCAGTTTTTTAATAAAAATATTATCGAAAGATTTTTCCCGCAGCACAAACAAATATCACAAATTTTTAGTGGCAAGCTTGGTGCCCCTGCGTCTTTTGCCAATCTGATGGCAAAATATAAAAGAGGTGAGGATACCATTAGTGACTGGCTGGCAGCTGGTTCTGATATTTCATTGCTAGTAGCTGGATATACAAAAATCCCGGCTGCCGCTACTGTTGCTTCAGTTCTTGGGCTGGCTGCATTTCTGACCTCCGACGGATTCCATGATTTAGCCCGCACACTTCTGGACATGACCCAAAAGTATGGTATAGCCGATCCTGAAACCGGGGGCTGGTTACTTCCTCCGCACGACCTTCTGCTGGAACAATTATCCGGAGCTGCAGGCCCGGACTTATCCAATGCTGAAAATACCGCCTCACCGATTATTATTGACCTCGATCGCGATGGTGTGGAAACCATTTCTGTGGGAAATGGGGTCTTCTTCGATCATGATGGCAACAAATTTGCTGAAAGTACTGGTTGGGTGTCACCGGATGATGGGCTGCTGGTATTTGATCGAAATGGTAATGGTCAGATTGACAATGGTAGTGAACTGTTCGGAAATAATACACTACAGGCCGACGGAACTAATGCTTCAAATGGCTATAACGCCCTGAAAGGATATGATGATAATAAAGATGGAGTTCTTGACGAGAACGATGCCATCTGGAATCAGCTTCAGGTCTGGCAGGATAAAAACAGCAATGGCATCGTTGATGAGGGGGAATTATTAACGATGAAGCAGGCGGGTATTGCATCAATCAATACCGTTTATAAAAACTCATCAATAATTGACAGTCAGGGAAACTCGCATAAACAAACGGGAAATATTACTTATACAGATGGCAGTAAAGGTCAGTCGGCAGATGTCTGGTTCAATACGGATACGGGGAACACTCGCTATGATGGAGATAAAAATATCCGTGATGATATCCGGACAATGCCCTATGTCCGGGGATTCGGAAATATAACGGATCTTCATGTTGCAATGACGAAAAATGCACAACTGGAGTCACTGGTGAGAGAATTTATCGCTGATCCAGTAAAAGCAAAGAGCAGCGGGTTGCTTGAGACAATTATTTATTCATGGGCCGGAGTGGATGGAATATCAGCAGACGCCCGGGGGGAATATATTGACGCCAGATGGCTGGCCGTACTGGAATCGGCTTCCGGCAAACCCTATAAAAACAATACTAACGGTACGACAAATCCTCTTTCCGGAGCGGCTGAAGTTCTGAAGGCAGAATTTGCTGAGTTTTCAGCCTGGGTGGAAGCTCACTTACTGGCGCAAACTCTTTACAGTGAAGCATTCGGACTGATTAAAATGGAATTAAATGCCGACCTGAGCGGCGTTAACTGGAACTTTACGGCTTTTGAAACATATCTGGCGGAACTAAAAAGAACAGATATTAAACAGTATCTGCAGTTGAGTAATACGTTCTATTCTTATCTGAGTTACTCTGAAGATCTGAAAGATATACAGAATAAACTGGGTATTGATCCCGGGCATTCATTTATTGGCAGTGAAAACATCGACTCGCTCGTGGGGACATCAGGAAATGATGTCTTGTATGGTGGCGCTGGTAACGACATTCTCACCGGTGGGGCAGGGAACGACACCTACCTGTTTAACGCCGGCGACGGCCAGGACACCCTGCGCGGGCACTATCACAACACGCCGGAGACCAACACCCTGCAGTTCGGGGAAGGTATCACCGCAGACCAGGTGACGGTGAGACGCTCCGGCAGCAGCGGCCTGCTGCTGACGCTGGCGGGCAGCACCGACCGTATCCTGGTGGAGGACTTCTTCTCGTCTGACCGTCCGGACGGCACGTATAACCCGCTGCAGATGGTGGAGTTCGCTGACGGGACGCGCTGGACGGTGGCGGACCTGGTGGCGAAGGCACTGCAGGCGACGGACGGGGCCGACACCCTGACCGGAACCAGCGGGAACGATGTCCTCTACGGGCTGGCGGGCAATGACACCCTCGACGGCGGTGCCGGGGACGATATCCTGGTCGGCGGTACCGGGAATGACATTCTCACCGGCGGGGCCGGGAACGACACCTACCTGTTTAACACCGGCGACGGCCAGGACGCCCTGCGCGGGCACTATCATACCACCCCGGAGACCAACACCCTGCAGTTCGGGGCGGGCATTACCGCAGACCAGGTGACGGTGAAGCGCTCCGGTAATAATAACCTGCTGCTGACGCTGGCGGGCAGCACCGACCGTATCCTGGTGGAGGATTTCTTCTACATGGACCGGCCGGACGGCTATTACACCCCCCTGCAGGTGGTGGAGTTCGCTGACGGGACGCGCTGGACGGTGGCGGACCTGGTGGCGAAGGCGCTGCAGGCGACGGACGGGGCCGACACCCTGAGCGGAACCAGCGGGAACGACATCCTGTTCGGGCTGGCGGGCAATGACGTGCTGTACGGCCAGGCCGGGAATGACACCCTGTACGGCGGGGAGGGGAACGACACCCTCGACGGCGGTGCCGGGGACGATATCCTGGTCGGCGGTACCGGGAACGACATTCTCACCGGCGGGACCGGGAACGACACCTACCTGTTTAACGCCGGCGACGGCCAGGACACCCTGCGCGGGCACTACCACTCCACCCCGGAGACCAACACCCTGCGGTTCGGAAAAGGCATTACCGCAGACCAGGTGACGGTGAAGCGCTCCGGTAATAATAACCTGCTGCTGTCTCTGGCGGGCAGCACCGACCGTATCCTGGTGGAGGATTTCTTCTACATGGACCGGCCGGACGGCTATTACACCCCCCTGCAGGTGGTGGAGTTCGCTGACGGGACGCGCTGGACGGTGGCGGACCTGGTGGCGAAGGCGCTGCAGGCGACGGACGGGGCCGACACCCTGACCGGAACCAGCGGGAACGATGTCCTCTACGGGCTGGCGGGCAATGACGTGCTGTACGGTCAGGCCGGGAATGACACCCTGTACGGCGGGGAGGGCAACGACACCCTCGACGGCGGTGCCGGGGACGATATCCTGGTCGGTGGCACCGGGAATGACATTCTCACCGGTGGCACCGGGAACGACACCTACCTGTTTAACACCGGCGACGGGCAGGACACCCTGCGCGGGCACTACCACTCCACCCCGGAGACCAACACCCTGCAGTTCGGGGCGGGCATTACCGCAGACCAGGTGACGGTGAAGCGCTCCGGTAATAATAACCTGCTACTGTCTCTGGCGGGCAGCACCGACCGTATCCTGGTGGAGGATTTCTTCTACATGGACCGGCCGGACGGCTATTACACCCCCCTGCAGGTGGTGGAGTTCGCCGACGGGACGCGCTGGACGGTGGAGGACCTGGTGGCGAAGGCACTGCAGGCGACGGACGGGGCCGACACCCTGACCGGGACCAGCGGGAACGATGTCCTCTACGGGCTGGCGGGCAATGACGTGCTGAACGGTCAGGCCGGGAACGACACCCTGTACGGCGGGGAGGGCAACGACACCCTCGACGGCGGTGCCGGGGACGATATCCTGGTGGGGGGCACCGGGAACGACATTCTCACCGGCGGGACCGGGAACGACACCTACCTGTTTAACACCGGCGACGGCCAGGACACCCTGCGCGGGCACTACCACTCCACCCCGGAGACCAACACCCTGCGGTTCGGAAAAGGCATTACCGCCGACCAGGTGACGGTGAAGCGCTCCGGTAATAATAACCTGCTGCTGACGCTGGCGGGCAGCACCGACCGTATCCTGGTGGAAGACTTTTTCTCCGGTGATAACTGGAATCCCCTGCAGCAGGTGCAGTTTGCGGACGGGACGTTGTGGCTGGCAGACGATTTGCTCAGCTATATCGATGACGGCATTCCCCTGCCAGCAGCGTATAGCGAAGCGGACAGTACGGTACCGGTGAGCCTGCTCCGCCAGCAAATCNAAGGCATTACCGCCGACCAGGTGACGGTGAAGCGCTCCGGTAATAATAACCTGCTGCTGACGCTGGCGGGCAGCACCGACCGTATCCTGGTGGAAGACTTTTTCTCCGGTGATAACTGGAATCCCCTGCAGCAGGTGCAGTTTGCGGACGGGACGTTGTGGCTGGCAGACGATTTGCTCAGCTATATCGATGACGGCATTCCCCTGCCAGCAGCGTATAGCGAAGCGGACAGTACGGTACCGGTGAGCCTGCTCCGCCAGCAAATCAGCCAGTTTATGGCGGCCGGGGATGATGCTGAACCCCTGCTGATGGCACCTGAGCAGTTCACCACTCCGGTACTGGCCGGCGTGCAGAAAGCGTCGTTCGGGTTCTGAGTTTATCGCCCGGGCATAGTGTCCGGGCGCTCATATCAGCAAGGGAAAGAGACTGAACGTGTCACCTTCAGAACAGAGTTTATGGCAGGGGTTTGCCATGATTGCCCGCTATCATGAAACAGCCGTCAACATTGCGTCACTGAGAGCCCGGTTTTTCACGGATGACAGCCATGACATCACCCTGCAGTTTGTCCGGGCGGTCAGAAGCTGCGGGCTGAAATGCCGGCATGTCATGAAACTGGAGGCTGGCAGCCGTATTCCCCTCCCGGCGTTGATTGCCGTGCCGGATCGTGGATATGTGGTGGTGCTGGCTATCCGGGACGGAAAATGGCTGATACAGGGGGAGGGGGGCGCAGAGATCCTGGCGCCACAGCAGGGCGTACGCTATGCCGGGTTTCTCTTCGCCCGTCGCCTCTCCCTGGAAAATATTGAGCGGGAATTTAACCTGCGCTGGTTCGCCCGGGCCTTTATGCGCTACAAAAAGCTGCTCGGCGAGATCCTTCTGGCGTCCTTTTTTATCCAGCTGCTGGCCCTGGTCACCCCGCTGTTTTTTCAGGTGGTGGTGGATAAAGTGCTGACGCACCAGAGCCTGACCACCCTGGACGTACTGGCTATCGGGATGCTGGGGGTCTGTCTGTTTGATGTGCTGCTCGGCGGGCTGCGAAACTATCAGCTGGCTCACACCTCACAGCGCATTGACGTCACCCTGAGCTCCCTGCTGTACCGCCATCTTCTGGCCCTGCCGCTGGCGTATTTCCGTCAGAGACAGGTGGGCGTGACGGTGGCCCGGGTCCATGAGCTCAAAACCGTGCGGGAATTTCTCACCGGTAATGCGCTAACCCTGTGCCTGGATTTGCTGTTCACCCTGGTTTTTTTCGTGGTGATGGCACTTTACAGCGTGCCGCTGACGCTGATTGTCATTGTTTCGCTGGTGCCTTACGCCATTCTGTCCCTGACCATCACCCCGGAACTGCGTCGGCGCCTGGACGTACAGTTTCAGCAGGGAGCCCGTAACCAGGCCTTTCTGGTGGAAAGTATTACCGGGATCGAACCGGTCAAAGCGATGGCTGTTGAAAATCAAATGGGACGCCGCTGGGATGAACAAATCGCCGCCTATGTCTCAGGCTGTTTTCGCACCCAGAATCTGGGCAATGTGGCGGGGCAGCTGGCGCAGCTTATCGGCAAGGTCACCAGCGTGGCTATTCTCTGGTACGGGGCCCAGCAGGTGATTCAGGGAGAATTAACGGTAGGCGCCCTGATAGCCTTCAACATGTTTGCCGGCCAGGTCAATGCGCCGGTGCTGCGGCTGGTCCAGCTGTGGCAGGATTTTCAGCAGGTTTCCGTTTCCGTGAAACGGCTGGGCGATATTCTGAATGTCCCACAGGAAAAGGCGCAGGGCAGCGCGGTGACACTGTCTGCAATTAAAGGCGCGGTCCGCTTCAGGGAGGTGAGTTTCTCGTATCAGCCCGGCATGGAGCCAGTGGTAAACAGCGTGACGCTCTCCGTCAGGCCCGGGGAGGTGATCGGGATTGTGGGACGTTCCGGCTCCGGTAAAAGCACCCTGACCCGGCTTATCCAGCGCCTGTATATCCCGACGGGCGGGCAGATTTTTATTGACGGGACGGACAGTGCCAGCCTCGACCCGCAGTGGTTACGCCAGCAGACCGGGGTGGTGCTTCAGGAGACGCAGCTTTTTAACGGCACCATTCGCGACAATATCGCCCTGGCCGTGCCGGACGCCCCGCTGGACAGCGTGATGGCGGCCGCCAGACTTGCTGGTGCGCATGACTTCATCAGCGAATTTCCCGCAGGCTATGACACGCCGGTGGGGGAGCAGGGCGGGCAGCTGTCCGGGGGACAGAAACAGCGGATCGGTATCGCCAGGGCACTGCTGACTGAGCCACGGATCCTGATCCTTGATGAGGCCACCAGTGCGCTGGATTACGAGTCAGAGGAAATCATCCAGCGCAATATGCCTGATATTTGCCGTAACCGGACGGTATTTATCATTGCCCATCGTCTGTCCACCGTGCGGCAGGCCGGACGAATTATTGTGATGGAAAAGGGAGAGATCGCTGAACAAGGCTCCCATCATCAGTTGCTGCAACGTAATGGCATTTATGCCCGTCTGCACCAGTTACAGTCGAAGAGGGATGATGAGCCGACACTATCGTGAGTTCTTACCGGCCGTACTGGAGATCCAGGACACGCCGCCCTCTCCGGCCGGACGATTTATTCTCTGGGGAGTGATGGTATTGCTGACGCTGTCCGTCTGCTGGGCGGCAGTGGGACAGATAGATATTGTCGCCATCACCCGAGGTAAAGTCGTGGTAACCCTGCTCTCCCGGCCGGTCAGCAGCGCCGTGACGGCAGATATTGCCCAGGTATTTGTGCAGGATGGTCAGCATGTTGAGAAAGGCAGCGTTCTCATCCAGCTCAATGACAGCCAGCTGACGACCCGGCAGCAGGAAAATCTGCTGCGCCAGCAGATTAACAGGCTGAACATCAGGCGTCTCGGTCTGCTGCTGATGCGTGTCAGGGAAGCCCCCCTGTCACTGGACAGACTGGCTGACGCGGAGGGGGAAGACCACCTGGAAAAGCAGGTTTCTGCTCGCCAGGAGGCGGAGGCGGAGGCTCTGCGGCGGGAGATTCAGCGTTACCGCAATAATCAACAGACCCTGCACGCCCAGATGGAGGGCTATCTGGCACAACAGGATATGGCCGAAAAGCAGTTGCTTATCTACCGCAAACAGTTTGCTGCTCTGCAGTCGCTTTTTCAGCGGGGAAGTACCAGTGAGGACAGTCTGCTGGAAATCCGTAAGCGGCTTCTGGAGGCGGATTACAGTGCCCGGGCGGCGGGAGCAAAAGTCAGGGAGATTCAGGCCAGTATGGCGCTGTCAGAATCAGAAGAGGCCAGCTATCGTGCCGGTAAAATTCAGGAATGGGAACAGGAACGAACGGAGCTGATGACTGAAAATGCGGTACTGGAGAGCCAACTGACCCAGCTTGAAGCAGAGCTGAAATTGTATCGGTTAATCGCCCCGGTCAGTGGCAGGGTGGATTCTCTGGTATACCGCGATGCGGGCGCTGCGGTGGAAGCGACACAGGAACTGCTGAAAATTGTCCCGGAAGGCGAGAAGCTCAGCGCAGAGGTTCTGGTCAGTAATCAGGATGTGGGCTTTCTACATACCGGGCAACGGGTGACGGTAAAGGTGGACACGTTTGATTTTACCCGCTACGGCTGGGTGGACGGTACGCTGACCCGGCTGTCAGCCGATGCGGTGGAAGATAAGGAGCGAGGCTTACTCTACAGGGCGGTGATCCAACTGAATAAAACCGACATTGTCGTGGACGGGAAAAAACGTCGGCTGGAGCCGGGAATGTCGGTCTCAGCGGAGATAAAAACCGGGAAAAGAACGCTCCTGAGCTACCTGCTGAGTCCGGTACTGGAAGCGGTTGATGGCGTGGGGAAACAGCGCTGAGGCGTTTCCGGCGACGTGACGAAAGAGGCTCTCGCCCGGAGAATAAACGCCTCAGTGATGCGCTGAAGACAAAAGGAAAAAGCATGAGACCAGATGAAAATCGTTCAGAAGAGACCCGTAAGATATTGCAGAAGAGGATCCGGCTGAGACGCTGGATGATTATTGGCGGTCTCGTTATCGGGCTCAGGGCCTCGCTGAATCTGTATTCTCAGCCGGGAGCCGTATTCCCTGTTCTGGAGTTGATTCTGGCGCTGGGAAGCATGGGATACGGGGCGTCATTAACCCCGGGCATCCACAACCTTTCCCGAAAAGATGACACGAACGACTGAGATTTCGCGTGGGCGGGAGCGCCGCCAGCAGGCAGCGATGAACCCGGTTAACGTATTCAGCCGTTTCCTGGAATTTTTGGGCTTGTCAGGATGGATGGCATGGGCCACGCTTGTTTTTGAAATTGTAAGTGGCGCTATGCTCATTTTCTGTGTGAAACCAGGACTCGGAGCGCTTATTGCTATTCCGGGAATGTCAGGGCCTACTCAGGTAATGACGGGTTATTTAGCAATGCGAACGGTGATTGGGAGTATCCATTATTCTGGACATGCTCACCGATCGCTTTGGTATTGATGGGGGACGGGAAATTTACTGTGCTCCCCACTTTCAACAAACGATAATAACGGTCTTTTCGGTCCCACACTTTTCGTCATTAGCGGGATGTATTGCAGGAATTCCATCGCGGTACGCTGAAAAATATAGCCCTGTAACCAGCAGTTCGGAGTTCGGGTCAGGGCAAGCAGATGCTGTGAGTTTTCAATGCCTTCCACCACAACATGACCGGCAAATCGCGTCAGGTCACGAATGACCTTCTCAAGCTGAGCGGTATTCGTGACGTGGTGCTGCCAGAAAAAAAACTTATCAATTTTCGCGCCGCTGAAGTAGCCCCTGACAAGCAGGTCAAAATTATTGTGGCTGCCTGACCCGACATCATCCAGCCACAGCGCAGCATGCTGGCGCAGTCGCCCGAGCATTCCCTGTTTTTCCCTGTCTGAAGAGGTGAAAAACTCATTAATCTCCAGTCGGATACAGGCAATAGTGGACAACAGTGCCAGGATATCATCATCACGAACCAGCCAGTGTGCGGTTTCCTCATCAAGATTCAGGGATACTGCAACGCCGTGGCGGATGAACCACTCCTGATACTGCCGGATACAACCCAGCTGGCGGACAAAGTTCAGCCATTTATATTCCGGCGTCAGAATATCTGTCACCTCGCCCCATGAGACCATCCGGCCATCCGGTCCGGTAAATCCGGTTAATAACTCGACGGCCTTCAGACTCCCTGTCATGTCATAGACCGGTTCACAGAGGTAATGCTGTTTATAGCGATTTATCATTTATTTCCCTCTGTTTTATCCGCAGCATTTCTGGCTGCGTCTATTTAATATACTTCTGGACCGACGGGGGCCTTTTCGTAAAGCCGCCCGTGGAAAGTTCAGCGACCGTTGTCTGACGCGGAATAAAAATGCTCCGGTTCATCGTCTTAATACTGCCACAAATGTTTATTAATGAATGTTTCCAGCTCATACATGCTTACAAACCGATTTAAATGTTCTTTAAATTAATTATCTTTTATTGGTAGTTAATTATATAAGTAAGGCTAGTGCTGATATTTCCCGGCATCACTGAGTTACTAGTACGAATTATTCTTGCACCTAATGGAAAACTGACAGTACCACTACTGTCCCCCACCGCTGGTGTTACTACAATACTGCTCGACAGATCTAAGGGGATATACGTCCCGGATTGTTTTGTTGCTACCTGAACTCCAAATCCGCTGGCCGTTGCCGCGCTGTCCAGTGATACAATGCCATTACTCGTGTCAATGGCTGTGGTGTTTGGTGCCAGCGTCATGGTCAGCTTATTCGTTCCGGTACCTCCCCCCCCCTCCGATACGGCTCCCGTGTTATATCCCGTGATGCCATAAGAAGTGTAACTGCCGTTGCTGTTGTTGCCCAGAAAGACAGAACAACCCGTCAGAGTGACTGGCGTGTCACGCCATGAGGTAACATCTCCCTGATTTTTCAGAACTGTTGTGTTGGTGGTCCCGAGATCCCAGGTAAAGTTTGGTGTGGTGCAGGTGGGGGTTTGCAGGGTGAACGAACCTGTAATGGTATGGTATGCCACCCTTGCTGGGATATTATCCGCATCTATGGCGTCAATTCTAACCTGAGGAAAAAGCGCCGTATTCACAGTACCTGCGGTCACAGGTCCCATTTTGACCAGTTCAATGCCAAAGGCCAGCCATCCGTCGGGGTTCACCTGTCCACCGAGATAGGTAGAATTAACCGGATAATATTTGTTTTCAAAGGTACTTTTAAAGCGTATACCCAGTCCGTTAACCCCAGTCTGGTAGATATTGCTTTGACCTGCATACAGTGTCCCTCCTGACAGGGACATTCTGACGAAGGTTCCACTTTTTGTGCAGTTTACCGTCACGGTGCCATACCCTCTTACCTGTTGCACTCGAATATTGCTGCCGACAGGAAAGTCCTGCCCGACACTGAAGGTGGCAGCCTGAAGGGGGATTTGGACGGTATACTGATTGTTCGTGGTACAGACTGCCATACAATGGAGAGAGAACAGCAGCCCTCCCAGCACCAGCAGCAGGTGTAAGCCATATTTATTTAACGTTTTCATTTTCAGTTTCCGCTTCTGATTATTTGCATGTATAGGTCATCTGCTGCATGGCCTTCGTCTCATCCGTCACGCTGAATGGCATGATGCAGGTCGTGGCCTTGCCCCCGTTATTCACCGTCGCGAACAGCCGTCCCGTTTTATCACTCATACGGGCATACACGGTCCCACCCTGGCCCACCATGCCGGCCGCGTTCCCTTTACTGTCCGTCACCGTGGCACCGAAGGGGAGCCCCTCTTCAGGCCGGGCCGGCGTCAGCAGCAGCGCATAGCCCTGCTGCGTGGCAAACTCCGCCACCACCACAGCCCCGGCTCGCGGAACCACATTCTGGGTGGTGCTCTCCAGTTCCACCCTGTCTGACAGACCTTTCGGGTCCAGGCTGACCGGGTTTCGCTGATACGGCATTGACGCCGGCATCACCGCATTCCCCCAGTGGTCCAGCTTCAGGCCCGGATAACTGCTGACTTCCGCCCCCGCCGCACCCGGGGCATTCACCACCACCCAGGTATCGCCGGTATACGGCGTCAGCGTCACGCCATGAGGGTGAGCCACCACCGCCCCCGACAGCCCGGCGGATAACGTCCGGTTGTCCCGTCCCACTCCGGCAGAGGCATTCACGGTTGTCCACGGAGACAGATACTGTCCGCTGACGCTGCCGGTACTGCCGCTCTGTTCACTGTGGGTACCCGAAACGCCCCAGCTCATCTGCTGGCTTTCGCCCGCCGTTCCGGCCAGGGAGACCTGCTCTGCCAGACCGCCGCCGCTGTCATGGGACACCGCAGAACTGAAGGTCATCGGGCGCTCCTCACCCAGCGGGATGCTGAAAGATGCCAGCCAGCTGGTTTGCATGTCCCCTTGCGGCGCGCGGTTGCGCGCGGCTGTCAGGGAGTAACTCACCCGTTTCCAGCGGTTGGAATAACCGAACTGATACTGCATGTCATTCCCGGTACGGTCCCAGTAGTTCTGTGACAGACCAGTGACGGACAGGGTCCCCCAGCCTTCGGCCAGCCCCTGGCTGAGTGTCAGGCTGTAGCGGTTTTTGGTCCGGTAAAGCAGACCGGCATAGACCGGGTCCCCTTTCTGCTGGTTCTGGTACTCCATGGCCTGCGCAAAATCGAGATAATCGCGTGTGGAGAAGCGGTAGGCTGCCAGCGCGATATTACTCTGGGTGTCAGAGACCAGTTTGTTGTACGTGATGCGATAACTCTGCCCGCTCAGTGTGTCCCTGACGGTGGACGTGCTGGCCTGAGTGATATCCAGCGCCACGGCGCCCAGCGGGGTCGACACCGCGCTGCCGGCCTGGTACGCCTGATAGCCATCGCTGAACTGGGCACCGCCATACAACGTCAGGATATTGGTGATACCCTGCTGCCAGGTCGCCTGATAAAACGGCTGCCCGTCCCGGCCGTTCGGCTGGCGGTATTTCCCCGCCACCGCCTCGTAACGGGATGCGCCCGGGCGCAGCAGGTCCGCCACGGATGCATAAGGCACCAGGAACGTGCTTTCACTGCCATCGGCTTCACGCACGGTCACACTGAGGTCGCCGCCGTACCCGGTGGGATACAGGTCATTAATGACAAAAGCCCCCGCCGGAACGGTGGTCTCATAAATCACGTTCCCGCCCTGGCTGACGGTAACGCGGGCATGGCTGCGGGCAATCCCGCGAATTTCCGGGGCATAACCCCGCTGTGATTCCGGCAGCATCTGGTCATCACTGAACAGTGACACGCCGGTATAGGACAGCGAGTCAAAGAGACGCCCGGAGGTGTTCGCCTGTCCGGCCAGAAAACGTCCCCGTAACGGCGTGACGTCGTGCTGAATATAGGTGTTAATGCTCTGGTACTGGCTGCCACTGTCGCTCTGGTTCGTCAGGCTGCCGTTATGGCGCAGATACCAGCCCCCCACGTTCAGGCCGCTGTTGAGACTCAGATACTGCGAGTTAAAGGTCTCACCGCCGGACTCTGACTGATAGGCACTGGCGTTATATGCAGCAAACGCCGCCAGACTGCCGCTCTGCCACAGGGACGGCGGCACGCTGCCCCGGGCCGTGTTTTCCAGGTCTTCCTGAGGGACAGCTATGACCAGTTTTTGCTGACCGCTGTCCCAGGTCAGGTGTGCAGAGGGAATAACCTGCTCCACCGGCGTGCAGTTTTCAGCGGCTAGTCTGTCGGTGTCGTGCAGGGCGGCCGCCCGGACGTTCAGATGCGCCAGCAGCTCCGGCGTCATGCATACCGCCACTTTTCCGTCAGCCATTTTGCTGAAAGTCAGTTTTTGTGTGGTTATCAGGTCATCATTCAGCCAGATATCTGCCAGATATTCCCCTGGCTGCATACCGTTGCCCCGGGAGAACTGCTTCAGATCCACGCCGGAGGTATAAGCGCTGTCCAGAAAAGAGGTGTTGAACTCCACGTCCCCGGGGGCTGCGTCCGCCGCCATCACCGGTGTGGCCGCGATGGCCAGCAGGCAGACGGACATCCGGGCAACGGGCCGCCCTGCCGACAGCATTTCAGCAAGAAGTGTTTTACGCATTTGGGCTCCCCTGGCGTGTTACAGACGGCTTACCGGCGCGGTGACGGATGCACCATAATCATTAATCGCATCAACGGTCACGCTGTCTGCACTGTCGGCGCTCATCCCGGCTGGCAGGGCGAATTCCGCACTGCCGTTCGGGGCCAGCATGTCGGCCGGGACGGACGTTTTTTTGCCGCCCCGGGTCAGGGTGATGGCCACCGCGGAAACGTAATACGGCGTCGGATTGCTCAGGGATATTTTATTTCCCTGCGCCCGCCAGCGAAGCTGTGCAATGGCAGCCTGCGCCCTTTTATCATCCAGTCCGGTCGGACGGTAAAACAGTTTGATACGTGAGCGGAAGGCGACCTGAATCTGATTGCTGCCTTTATCCCCCACGGGTGGGATTTCCAGCACGTTCAGCCAGTAGACGCTTTCGCGGTCAGCCGGCAAGGGTGTGCCGGTGTATGACAGGCGCAGTGTCTGGCCCGCATCTGCGTTCACCCGGGTCAGGGGCGGCGTGAGAATAAACGGAGTACGCAGGGCGTCCGGGCGAATCTCCGGATGACCATCATCGGTCCAGCTTTGTAAGAGAACAGGATATTTACCCGGATTGGTTATCTGCACACTGACATCCTTTTCTGCGGCGTGATAAATCACCCGGGTGGCACTGATTTGTATACTGGCAAACGCTGCCGGTATACCGGCAGCCAGGAGAAGCGCTGTCGCAGAAAAGAAGCGTGTCAGTGTCATGATCGTAAAACCTTTAAAGGGGGAACCCCTCTCAGGGTTCCTGAATAATAAGTGATAACGGGCGTGGCGTTCAGCGGGTGCAGAAAACCACACCGTTATTTATTACGGTTTATTCGTAATGTTATTCTTTATTTCTTTTCAGGCTGCCGTTAAAAGAAATAAGGCGGTTTACCAGCCTGAATACAACATCCTGTCAGCACGAGAAATAATAGTTTTATATTAATTATAAATCAGAGAATAGGTAACGCTGGATGCCACGGCACCCGCAGTGGCTGCGCCGGTAGCGTAATAACGAACCGCGTATGGCAGGGTGGCATTACCACCGGAAATGGCCACGAAGTTACCGGTATTCTGGGAAATATCACCGGCTTTCAGGGCGGCATTACTGGTGCCGTCAACCAGCTCCAGTAAGACGTTGGACGCGCCGCCGGTGGAGGTGTTAATCAGACGACCATTAGCATCCACATTTGCCCCTTTCTCAAAGTAAGCTTTGACAGTGCCGGCCCCGGTTGGGTTAGTGGTGGCACAGCCGGTCACACCAACATTAAACGCAGTCTGGCCGGCCGTGTTGCCTGTGGTGGACAGGACGTTCGCCTGAACGGTGGGCAGCGTGACAGCAGCGGCAGTGGCGCCGGTGGCACCATTGACGGTGGCGTTACAGGTCTGGTTGTTTACCGCACCGGTAAAATTAATGGTGCCATTACCGGCAGCCTGAACGGCAGAAACAGCAAACACGCTGCCGAATGCAGCAATTGCGATGATTTTTTTCATAATGTCTTTCCTGAATAATAAATACGGGATGTTGTATCTTCTCTCGGGGGAGAATCGTATTCCCGGAGAAGTTAACGCATTATTACTAAGATTAAAAAAAGGTCAATAGCCTGGTAATATAGCGTTAATAACAGGGGTGGCGATTTATTCAAAATAATAAACAGGGTGATTATATGCTGGTTGTGAAGCAATACCAGAATTCCATTTTTCATGGGGAGGGTGAAATTATAGGATAAAGTAAAATAAATGACGGAGTTATTATGCGGTTTTTTTTCAAAAAAAACTGAATAGATTCAGCATAACTATGCGTAATTTTTTTTCAAAATATTTTTACCTGCTGATGTTCTCATTATGAGAACAGACCTTTATACCCCTTCATTTGCATTTAATAATAATTATTATCAGTTAGTGAGCAACTCTGCCATTCCACCGGAGTAGGTTTTTTTTGGAAAACGATTGAACGAATCAGGTCAGAACACCCTTCCGGGGAGGAGAGGGCAGGGCATGATGAGCTGTGCTACTAAATTGTAATAAACATGAAGGTTCTGCCTTCCATCTGGGTAGACAGTAGCAGATAAAGTTATCCGGATGGCTTCGGGGATCTCCTCAAAAGGAAGTGTGTATGGAACGAAAGAACTGGCTTGCTGAACAGACGGACTCTGCGACGATGGTGTTCCAGGTAGGGAAGTATTGCGATGACTGGAAGGTTTCAGGCAGTTCACCTGACGGTACGCCAGGTTTCTGGATGGAGAATGCTGGCTACAGCCAGAAGAGACCGGAGAACGTATTCACCCGGCCCGGAATGATGTGGTGTTTTTTTCAGAAACCAGAACTTTGTTTTACTGTCGTCTGAGCATGACGAAGAGGAGATCCTGCCAGCAAGTTTCGCGCGACATATCAAAGCAACGGAGTTTGGGCTGGACGCCCCTTCGCACAGGGGGATTCACAACGAGGAAAAAAGTAAATTATCAGCAAACTTTCGTCAAAAACTATCTCTTCAGACTAAGATATTTCTATATTCCTGGTAGTTAACTGCACTATAGATTATTTCGTAAAATAACTGAAAATTCGACACTTAGCTCAGGAGTGCTGTGTGGATATTAAAATATGGTTAGCTCAACAATCCCAGTCAGCAACATCGATCTTCCATATGGGCCGATATTGTGAAGAATGGAAAGCCACCACTCACCACACCGGAAAACCCAGTTTTCATCTTGTTCTGGATGGGAAGTGCTGGTTGCAACTCGGAAGCAACAGGGAAACCATTCCTCTTAGCCGGGGGGATATAGTCTTCTTCTTTTCAGACTTGCCTTTTTATTTGGTTTCATCCCAGGATCGGCGGCCAGAAGATCTCCCCAAAAAAACAATGCGCCCTCTAAACAAGCCCACTGAAAACGACATCGCTCTTCTGTGCGGCTTCCTTCATCCCCGCACCAATGAAAGCGAATTACTTTTCGCTCTCATGCCTGAATATCTTCTTATCACCCATGATATGCAGGTAAACAAAAAGCTACGCCATCTGTTTGAATTGGTCAAAATTGAATGCCTCTCTTCTGATGAAAGTAGCGAGCTGGCTGTCACCAGGCTGACTGACCTGTTGCTTGTCTACGTTATCGAACAGGTGATGGATTATCATCTGGTGGATGTTAATCTGCTCCAGGCTGCACAAAGTAACCCCCTCACCGAGTTGCTTATACAAATCATCCACTCCCCGGCAGAGGAATGGTCCATAGAACGAATGGCTGGCATAGTAAATATGAGTCGCTCAACCTTTATCAGGAAGGTGCATACTGTAACGGGCTACGCACCCAATGAACTTGTCTTGCGGCTGCGAATTAATGTCGCCGTTAATCTTTTGCGACGGGGATACCCGATTGATGATATTGCCCTTCAGGTGGGGTATGCGTCATCTTCTGGATTTTACAAAGCATTCAGAAAGGTAACAGATGTTACCCCCGCTGAATTTGCAAGAATGCTTACAGCAAGTGCTGCATAAGTTACAAAAAAAACCTGCCCGGACGAACAGGCATAAAGAAGGTGGTGGTGCCGGGTGCCTCCCGGTGATTCTGTGCCGGCTCACAGAATCGCGTGGAACAGCGCTTACAGAGAGTTGCCAGACGCCCCTCCGCATAGGGGGATTCACCACAAATCAAAAGATAAAATCATCCAATGCCCAGGGCAATATCTGACCTGCGTTTTTCAGAATTGAATATTTAAATGCAAAAAGCCCCGCACGGTGGCGAGGCTTGAAGTTCATCGATAATCAGAGCTATGACGACAAGAACAGACTGACATTAGACGTATACTACTGAATCAGGTTCAGAAGTAAAAAAGACTCACAGCCAGACAACATTGAGAATCAGTGTTGACTCCGCAGCACCGTTGCTGCCCGCGATCGGGTGTAACCGCACCGTGAAGTTTGTCACGTCCTGCGTTAACAGGACGCCATTCTGACCCGGAACGGTGCTGACCGGAACCGCACTCCCGTTCACCGGGTTGAGTATTTCCACCCAACTATGCCCCAGAGAGACACGCGTCCCTTCAGTCACAGTACTGCTGATAAACTCTATTCCCACCTGACCACTGACACCTGCCTGAGGGACCGTGACTGTCAGGGCGCGGTCCACAACCGGCGCGACGGCAGTCGCTGATACGGTGCCAAAATCAATCTCAACCGGACTTACCCTCAGTTCAGGCTGAGAGCTGGCGGTACAGTTGAACGTAATCGCCGCATCGTATCGCTTTCCGGTCGCGGCAGACCCGCTCACCCAGAAATAGCCCAGCAGACCAGTGGCCGTAACGGTAAAGTTACCGTTAAGGAGGGTGGGCAGTTTCACCTGGAATGGTTTCGGCTTCATCGTGACCCAGGTACTGACATTCAACCAGCCTGCGGGCATGGTGATATTAGCCTGGTTATTTGCCTGCCTCAGCGTATAGCCTGTGGCATGCGTGCCGACATTGAACGTATAGCCGGAAGGGACATAATTGATGGTGGTAAATGTGACGCCATTCCCGAAATTCACACAGGCATCTGATGTGAACGCCTGGGTAATGGCGTTTTTTAGCGCCGTAAGGTCTGCCGTCCCCGGAATGGTTGACGACGTGTAAGCCAGACTATTTTCCCAGGGGCCAATGATAATCCCATTATAAACCGACCAGGCAGACTCGGTTCCCTTCACTTCAGATTGCGCCGGGGTGCAGGTCATCTCTGTCTCTGCATGGCAGGTCAGAGGCAGAGATGACAGCAGGGCAAGCGTACTTAATTTCATCCGTAATCTCATACTTTCCCATCCGTTTTCTGGCTGCAGGGGCTGTCCCTGCCGTCCGGATATAACGATGACACCATTTTTTCCAGAGCGTCCAGGCTCCCCATCAGGTGCTGGCTCGCATCCTCTGTATGCTGTAATCGTGCTTTCAATACTCCGGCAGGCATCTCTGTCAGGGGACGATCAAATAACAGGGCGGCAGTCACATGCATCTGGTGATGTGCCTCCCGCAACGCCCTGAACCCCGGCTGTGTACAGAAGCGCCGTCCCCCTTCTGTACACAGCCACTGTCCTAAGGGGCAGGCATTCTCCTCTGCCAGCGCTGCGCCCGGTTGTTCTGTCAGTACAGCCATATACAGCCGGTCACGCCACTGGTAATGCTGCGCCTTCAGCAGGGTGAACAGCAGCGTATCCGCCGAGAGCATGAGCCCGGAGGCGATATCATTCAGTTGCTGCTGCATCATTCCGATCAGTCCGTACTGCTCCCGGGCACGGGACAGCAGCTGCCGCTCCTGTGTTGCATCCTTCACCCCCTCCCGGTCCGCCGCGATGCTGTTGATCAGCCGGTACTGGCGGTTCTGTAGTGGTGTCATCAGGGCGGCATCCTCGCGGTACCGGGTTGCCGAGCGGATTAATCCCTCCCGCAGGCGGAAGCATTTTTCAGCGGTGTAGTGAACCTGAACGGCTTTGTTCATCATGCTGTGTCGCATGTGTTCCATGATGATGTGGTGCTGCTCCTGTGTCAGCATGACTGACTCCATTTTCCTGGAAAGTTATTAACCCACGACAATTCAGTGTTTATGTATATGAAAACTTCCTTACAAAAAACACAGCGTTGTTATCAGACTCAATGCCACCCTGCTATATTTATTTTAACAAACAGATTATTCTTTAATTGTGGGGGTGTGAAAGATATAGAAAGCAAATTTTGATTTAAAGACGGGGGCTGATAAAATAAACGATGCATTCTTTTAAAAACACAATAAGGCGCGTTTCTGCCAATGATAACTATGGAATTATCGCTGTAACGCGTAAAAAGCCATTATACAAGCCCGCAGTAGTGTTTTTATTCGTAATTGATATGTTTCGTGTGAGTGTAACGGGTGAGTTCTTTGCAGCAGATGATGTTATGGTATCCGACAGGCCATCAATGCCCGCCGCATCAATTTTTAGGTTCGCCGCACCTGTGTCATCAATAAACTCATATTCCAGATTTATTTTTGTATTAACAGCATTACTCTGTATCTTTATAGCTACAGGAATAGACTTGATCTCTTCAAATAAAACCGGGCCAAAGTTTATATTTGCAGGGGAAATATCAACAGAAACGTCAGCAATCTCTGTATAGAAAATTTGTCCCAAACGTACATTTGGGTAATATGTAGCCTCTGAGTTAGGGGCTATCCATAATACATTGTCGTCAGCATCCCTTATTTCTACCGGTGCAACTGAATCTTTGATCAGATTTATAATGAAAGTATACTGAGTCCCAACCGGAACGGAGGGGTGGCACATACCATCCTCAATACTGAAATAGTTTCCTGCAGTCATCGTGGTGTTTACTGTATAAGCATAACCTATTTCTTTCCCCGAAAAATTTGGATCTACAGGAACTTTAATTTCAGGAACGTTCTGACCAAGAGCAATCCAGGGAGATTGAATGACTGGTTCTAATCTTCCAGATTCATGTGTTAAATTATTTACTGAATCCCATGCAGCAAGTCTTACTGACATGGTAAAAGGACCATCATGACTGAGAGTATTTACCCAGCCAGGAAGATAGTAAGCTGCATAACCGGTTTCAGATATCGACCGGAATATTGCAGAGGATCCTTTATTCACGGAATTTAATACATAAACAGTACCCGGCTTAGATAAGTCGACATCTGAAGGTACAGTCCATGTGGCTATTTTTTGTGTGTCATAGGCCGGAAGTCCCTGCGTAACTTTGACGCCACATACAGCCAGAGAATGAAGAGGAATTGATCCAACTGCAAGGCATAAAACCAATAAACTACATTTATTCATAATAGTATATTTTACCTCAAGGGTTCTCAATGGTAAATCTGATTGCAGCCATCAACCTTGTACCAGCTACAATAGCGGACCCGGACTTTACTGTTGTCACAGGCGTGATAACACAAGTTCTCGTTAAATCACCTGAGCAAATTGGCGTACCTGAGTTTGCCCCGGGTACTGTGTTGAATTCAATATTACCGGGCTGGCTACCATCCTTGAGAGAAAGATAAGCGTTGGTAAAGTTGCCTGTAACTTCATCCTGCATATGAATTAATTCCCTGTCATCCGCAGACAGACTTCCTGTTACCACCTCAGCATATATCGAAGCCTGTCTGCTATATTTGCAATCGATATTCAAGGAGAACGGAGGGTGCATTTTCTCCCCAATAGAAATATCACCAAGATTAATTTCAAGATTACTCCCACCATCAGAGAAACTCACATTGCATGGTGGGGCAACAAAAATGGCTGTAATAGGGATTAATTTGGCATAAGATGCCTGTTCCGCATCAGAGTAAAAAGAGTTAAAAATCAAAAATATAAAAAAGTAACATCTGAATTTGTTTTTCATGATCGGTTTTTATTCAGTTGATTATAAATAAGAGAATACTTACTCCGTATGAATAATGTTAATTCATCACGGATACATGACGCTGAACTGCACGATGACCGAGGTCTGGCCCCGGAGCGTGCCCTGAACCACTGGGATCGATGGCGTTATCGATCAGATCCGGTTGTCCTGCCCGGCATAAAATCCCAGCATCTCATCCGTGGCGCTATCCCTGGCCAGGTCAACCCCAACTGCATGTCAGTCAGTTAAAGCTGTGAGTGATGTTAATCTCGGCTGACTGAGGACCCGTTGCCGGCGTCGCTGCCTCTGGTGAGGCGTATACTTTTAACATCGTTTTCACTAGTGGCTTTATTGGTTCTCCAAATACATATGGGGTACCATCCGGTAATTGTAGTGATATATTATAACCACCCAGCATTAACGGTTTTCCTCCCATATTATGTGTTATGGTTAGCTCAGTATTCGGTAAAGCTCCAACATACCCGCCATACTCCAGTATAAAGTCAGCAGCAGCAGTTTCCCCATGTTTCACAACACCCATCTCAATTACGTCAGGGTAATTAAATGTCAAAGGGTTTGAAAAGCGGCATGAGTATTCATCAGTTACAACAAAATCATTCAGAGTGAATGTTCCATATCCAGAGACTGTTACCTTAGAAGACATTCTTGTGGTAACACTCAGTTCAATTGTTTTAGACTGTGTTGGATCCGCCTTAAAAAACACTGAAAAAGGCTGGCTTTCTCTGACCATTACATACTTATATAGTTGATTATACCAGTTTCCGCCTATGAGAGAGGAGCTTAATTGAGGACAGCTAATTGGAAGTATTTGAGGGTTTTCCGAACTGCATGTATGTTTAGTGATTGTTGTATTGTTGACATTATAAAAATCTCGTATAGCCACTCCCATATACACACTGGCATTGTAAATATACTGTGTGATACTGACTGACTTTTCCAATGCGGAATGCATTTCTGACACCCCGCCGACTGGTTCAGCGCCTCCCATATCTAACGTTCTTATAAAAGACGTTTCCTTTTGCACACTTGCATTTTGAATGTTGGCATTTACTATTCGTACTCTCATCTCATCTGATATAACGGGATTAGCAGCAGTACACACAAATTCAACAGGTATCGGCATCATATTATCCGTGGCTTTATACGGTATTTTTAGTGGCAACTAAAAACACCTCAATAACATACAGATCCAGATATTAAGTCGTTTCACATCCGGAATTACTATTAAGAAACGCAGTTCAGCGTCAGCGTAACCAGTACATTTGCTGAGGCCTGTCCGGCACGGGCTGTGGACGCGTCGAGAAACACGGTGAAATCCATATTCTTTCCCGTTACTGCAAAGGGGGCGTTGAGCCTGGCTAGCATCAATCGCGTCAACACGACTGCCCCGTTTTTTCTACCTCTTTATCATCCCGGATATATCCTCTGTTCTCTGACATGGGTGTGAAATTCATCACGGATACATCACACTGAACCGCACGGTGGCCGTGGTCTGGCCCCGGGGCGTGTCCTGAACCACCAGGGTCGACGGTGTCACCGTGCAGCTCCGATTGTCCGTCCCGGCACAAAATCCCTTCGTCTTATCCGTGGCGCCATCCCCGGTCAGGTCAACCTCATGACTTTCCGCCGTCAGCCAGAACGCCGCTGGCGTGCCGCTGCTTCCCGTCGGACCCGTCATCGCCATCCGCGTGCTGCTCCCGGCAAC
This sequence comes from Citrobacter amalonaticus, assembly GCF_002918555.1. GTDB lineage: Bacteria > Pseudomonadota > Gammaproteobacteria > Enterobacterales > Enterobacteriaceae > Citrobacter_C > Citrobacter_C amalonaticus_A. The sequence continues at coordinate 1,300,248 of NZ_PQMB01000002.1, read as the reverse complement.
CAGCGAGCTGCCCACCTGTTGCCCGTAAATCACAGTGGATACCGGTGTCGGACAACTGATGTCTATCTTCACCGGGTAATGCGTCTGTGCCCCGTTCACCAGGCTACCAAGATGCACCGTCGGGGGTACCGTCAGCGTGCACGGGGGCACCGTGAAGGTCGCTTTTATCGTCACCGTGGCCGTTGCTGTCGTCGCCGCCTGCACCGGATGCGGTCCTGCAATCAGCAGCACCAGGGAGGAGGAGAGCGCCAGAAGTGCTGCCTTATTTAACGTCATAACTCACCGCCCCGCCCCAGTCATTAAGCGCCTCCACGCTGACCCCACTCAGACTGCTGTGTCCCGTGCTGGCTTCCGAGTACGGCGCCAGCTGCGCCAGCGCCCGCTGCGCAACCCCGCTCAGCGTCACCTCTTTCCCGTGGCTTTTTACCTTCGTGACCGCAAAGTAATAGGGCGTCGGGTTCTTTATCCACACGCTGCCCTCCCGGTTCACCAGAGTCAGCTGTTTCTCTGCCTCCTTTCTGCCCTCCACCAGGGCTTTCGGCCGGTAAAACACCTTCACCTGCGTATTCATGGCAATCGCCAGGACGCTGCCGTCCGTTTCCTTCGGCTTCGGCGGGATTTCCTGCACGTTGAGGCGGAACAGGGATTCCCGGTCAGAGGGCAGGGCAGGATTCACATTCATCAGACGCACTATCTGTTTGCCTTTCGGGCCCACTTTGAAAAAAGGCGGGGACGGCACCATGAACACATCCGCTTTATTCTGTGACACATTATCAATCCATACCTGACCACCATAAGTCTCCTGTGAACTGCTGCTCACCTCAAAGGAGATATTTTTCCTCCCCTCTTCATAGATAAAGCGCGTCCCGTTCAGGGTGAAGGCCGCCATCGCGGAGCTGACAAGGGTGGTGCCCAGTACTACAGCCAGCGTTGTCTGCAGTACCACTTTTTTTCTGTTATTCACAACGAATCTCCTGAACGGTTCCGGTATTTTCTTTTAAGCCAGCCGCGCTGAAGCGACACTGCTTCCCGCTGCTCTGACTGACGGTAATGGTTTTCGGGGCGGCCAGCAGGTTCATCAGCAGCACGCCGTTGCGGGTGATAAACCCGGCATCCAGCCCCTGCTCGGTGGTAGCGCTTCCCCCGGTGAACGTGTTGCCCTGCGCATCCCGCACGCGCACGATGTAACGCAGCACGTTCTGGAAACCGAACTCCCGGTAAATAATCGCTTTCTCTGTCGGCACCACGTCATACGAGGTGTTGAGCAGCTCGGCGCTGTCCGGGACGTTTTCCGGATTGATGCTGATGGTCGTCGGGTTATACCCGGTCAGGTACAGCACCGTGCTGCCACTGCTGTTGGTGGGCAGGGAGCCGTTAAAAGTCACGCCCGGGGTGTCCTTAATCCGCACCACCGCCACGGTATCGGATGCTTCTTTGGTCAGCAGCAGACCGGTCTGCGCCGTGGCAATCGCCGACCCGGAAAGGTTCCCGGACAGCGTGGTGGTCTCGCGGCTTTTTGACACCGCCAGGTTAGTCTGCATCCGGTCAAAGGCATAGCTGACCGACGCCCCGGCCGTATTGTTACTGCGCTCATCCGTCCCGGCGTTAACGCTGTAGTTCAGGCGTTCATTCAGGGTCGCGGAGGTGCTGGTGTTAAATGAAGCTCCGTTATAGCGGCTGTAACCCACTGAGTTACTGCTGTAGTGGCGCACCCCGCCCAGGGTGAACGGAATACTCACCCCCAGCGAACCGGAATATTCGTCCGACGAGGACCAGGCGCTGCGGGAATAGTTGCCGCTGAGGTACAGCGACACGCCGTCCAGAATGGTGGTGCTGGCGGACAAAGACGCACCGATGGCGTCTTTGTCACGGTTCCAGTAGGACTGCTGCCAGAACGAGCCACTCAGATACAGGTTGTCCATCCGGTGGGACAGGCGGGCCTCATAGCGGGCCTTCTCCTGGCCATCGAACCAGATGTAGTGGTCATTAAGCCCCAGTCCATCCGGGTCATATATCTTGCGTCCGTACCCGTACTTCGGGTTCCAGCTGGCAAACTCGGTATACCCGGGACTCTGGTAGCGGTAGGTCAGCAGCTGGATGTCGGTTTTACTGGTGAAACTTTTGGCATACTTCACCGTGGCGCTCACGCCCTGGCGGCGCGGACCATCGTCATACTCTGCCCGGGAGCCGTTCACGCTGAACGCCAGCGCTCCCCACGTGCCCATGGACTGCGTCAGCCCCACGCCGGCGGCCTGGTATCCGCTGTGCAACAGGGTGGCCATATTCAGGGTGGTGGACGACAACCCCCAGTCCAGGCTGGCCAGCCCAAAGGTGCCATTCCCGGAGCTGAACGCATCGTCCAGCCGGTTAGAATCATTCCGCTGCCCCACGGCCAGGTTATAGTTATAGTCACCCGGTCGCAGCAGGGAAGGCAGGGTGGCCACCGGGTATTCGGTCACCGTTTTCCGCCCGCCGTCATCCTCCACGGTCACCACCAGATTACCGTTACTGGTGGAGTTCAGGTCATCCAGCCGGTACGGGCCGGACGGCACCACCCGGGAATAGATAGTGTATCCCCCTTGAGTCACCGTGATGCGTGAGGTGGTGGAGGCCACCCCGGTAATCACCGGGGCGTAACCCCGGGTCTGCCAGGAGCGCATATTGTTGTTGGAGCGCAGGGCGGCACCGTAGAAGCCAAAATCGCTGAACAGTTCAGTCCGGGTCTGCGAACGTCCAAGCAGCAGGTCGCCCTTCACCTGGCTGATGGCTGTCGACAGGGTCAGGTTGTTGGTGGTGAATTCATTGCCCCACGCATTGCGGGTGGCATTCATGTCGCTGGATAAAATCCAGCGCCCCACATTGAGGCTGGTATTGAAACTGCCCCAGGCATTGAGGGTGTCATCACCGTATCCGTTATTATTCCGGGTCTGCACGTTCTGGTTAAAGTTACCGTTATACTTCAGACGCAGACCGTTAATACCGTAGTCCCAGCGGGCGGCATCGTTTTTTTCCGCCAGCCAGGCCTGGGGAATACCAAAGTCCAGCGTCTGACTGCCGAGGTCGAAGCTGACTTTTGTGCTGTCCTTCCGTCCGGGGAGGTAGCACCCCCGGACACTATCAAAGGTGTCCTGATACGCCTCCGGCTTAAAGAAGATGCCGGCATTCTGCAGCCATTCCGGGCTCAGGCAGAGCTGATCTGACTGCTCATCCTCCGGGCTGATAACCAGTGCCGAACGCCCTGTCCGGGAGCCGTTCAGGGAGACATCAACATAGTATTGACCCGCAGGGTATTTCACACCGTCCTTCAGGACTGAGGGGACATCCGTGGTTCCCTGCAGGAATGCCGTGTTGAGTTCCGTGGCAGACGCAAAGGAAGAACAAATGCTCAGTGCCAGCAGTGACAGTGCAGGTTGTTTTATTATTGTGGGGGATTTTGTGTTCACACAAACCTGCCTTCAGAGCAAACAAGAAAGAACAAGACAAAAAACAGCGGAGACCGGTAAAAGACCCTGCCGGGCCACGGGGTGAGCGCGGTGCGACAGGGCCTGTACGGATAACCGGTGGGGATTAGTTGTAGGCAACCACGTAGGCCGCAGCAGACTGGTAGTCACCTGCCTTGGCAACACCATTCAGCTGGGCACTGAACGTCATACCCTGACCGTTATTGGCGATAAACTGATCACCTGCAATCTCTGCGCTCAGGTTGGTGGTGTTGATGGTCTTGTCCACCGTGGCGTTGGTGGTCTTGATTTCAGTCCAGGCGTCATCTGCCGCACCGGACTGCGCTTTCAGACCGTTGCCATCAAACGGACCGGTCCAGGCGATGGTGACGGTGTTGGTGTTTGTCAGGCCCTGGCAGCCAGTCTGACTCATGTCCGGTTTCAGGGAGAAGTTAACGACACTGGCCTTGTCACCGACTGGTGCCGTACCCAGCTGAACCACGCTGTTTACTGCGCCATTCACACCCGGATTCACATCACAGGTGGTGTTCGTTACCACGCCCAGAAACTGCACATCACCGTTTGCTGCCAGTGCAGAGCCGGACATCACAGCCAGAGCCAGAGCAGAAACGGCCAGTAAATTCTTTTTCATGTTATTTTCCTTGTGGTGTGCTGAAGTCAGCACGTTTGTTATCAGCGATAATTTTCCTGTTGATGGCAGAAGCCATCCTCAATGCAGCCGCACCGGGCAGCATTGAGGATGAATACTGTTTATTTCGGCTTCTGTATCTCCGCCTGACAGCCATTAACGCTGCCGGATTTTCTTTAATGACAAAAAGTCGTATTACGCGGGCTACGGAATTAATTCATGCCTGATAAAATCAGTAATCGAACACAGCAGTATCACCCCACTGTTCAGATATAAATTATCCGGCTGACAGTACCTGCCCCCTGATGGGGCATTAATATCCCGACACCAGTAAGATAATGTTATTTGTTTTATTCTGTGCTTCCTGGCACCAGACAATAGCTACCGCACGAAAAATAACCGACTATTTTTCGACACTTACTCCAAAACAGACACAGTTTACCGTTCCTGAATAAACGGACTCACGGTTATGATGTTTCATCAATATATAAAAACTGAAAATAATCCCGGCAAAGAAACATGTCCTTTAACCGGCAGCACACTACATACCGGACGGCACATTCCCGGCGGCAATAAACGGATACATCCGCGCAGCCGTCTGATTCAGTATCTGTAGTTGCCGGAATTTCACCGAGAACTGGCTCTGCGATATACCATGAAGCTCACAGGCCTCGCGCTGGGTCACTCCCCGGACCAGCACATCTTCCAGCGCGTCCTGGATATTTTTCTTGCTTATTCGCCCCAGCGTCATCAGCAACCGGAAGTGACAGATATCCACCTGACCCGGCTCCAGCACGCCGGGAATATTCCTTACCCTGGCGTGGGCATTCTTGCAGGGTAATACAGCCCGGTCCGCCATCATTCAGCGCCTCCTGTATCCTGAAACGGTTATACGCTTTCACGCATCAGACAGACTGAAGAACAGCCCGCTGGTATGTCCCCGCCGTTCACACTGACCGACGGGATAAACTCCAGGGCCGTGTTCCTGATGCCCAGCTCCTTCATCAGCAACTTGCGGTAGTGATAGGCCAGTTTCTCACTGCGCCCCAGACGCTTTCCGACATCAGCCGCCGTTCCACCCAGCTCAAGCCAGTTCAGGATGATATTCGCCCCCTGACGTGAAGCAAGCCGCTGACGGAGTCGTTGACTCAGCCACCCCCGCAGGAAAACCAGCGCCTGTAAGCCGTCCGCCCGGCCGTGGCAAAACACCCGACAGGCCCCTGTACCTTCAGGGCCGGCAAAATAATCGTCGGTCACACAGTCCACCGGTATCACATCCGGATACCCGGCCATCAGGGTGTCGTAATCCCGCAGCCAGATATTCCCGAACCAGGACGCAGTAATGTAATCAGAAAATAAATGTCGCCGACGGGTGATAATCACCGGCAGTACCGGGAACTGGCGCCGGATGGCACACAATAAATAAACGCAATCCCGCGCGGAAATATCAAGAATCACCCGGAGAGGTCTCTTTTCTTTTATGAAATGAAAAAGTTCATTTATATTCCTGGTATATTCAGTGCTGTGCCTGTTATTTGTTTTATACAGTGCCGCCAGAGCCGTTCCGATAATAAAGTCCGGGGAGAACACAATAACATTCCCCACCCCGGAGCCCTGTTCATGCAACTCCATCCCTGAACCTCATTCAATATTTATCGCATCATGTTTTTTGTCATGAGCTAATGAGACGAATCCTAAGGTGTAAAAATGAATGACAACAGACAATAAAATCGATCGATAAGATCTTGAAATTTCATCGATCAGTTTCACTCATCCTTTTTCCTGATGATGGCTGACGGGATTATTCAGAAAGATACGTATTTATAAAAATAATATAAAACCACACAAAAACAAGATGTTTGATGAGGTAATTTGGAGTTATTCTCATTTTTCACATATCTGATAAAGACATTCTGATACAACATATTAGCGCGATATAAGACGAAAATACTCGCCCGGGCGGGGCGGCACGCGCCGGGCCTGTTCCCCATAAAAAATACGAATGGTGTCCGGTTCGGGGAGGAGTGTTAATTCGTAAAAACCAGGAATTAGTCAAAAACAAAATGGTGGAAATATCTTCCGGGCAGGAAATTTATTACCATCCGCAACGTGCATTTCCCGTCCGGCCATGGGCGGACCGCTTACTGAGAATGGATTTATCATGGATGTCAGCATCCGGGCCGTTTCGGCCACCCACAACCGGTGGGCATCATCAGCCCGTTCCTGAAATGAGCCGGTGCCAAAACACGCAGTATGAATGCACTCCTGTCCAGCCTGCCGTCCCACAGGCGGGGGATATTTGCCGGTCTGTGCTGTGCGGTCTACTGTGATCCGGTTTATCTGGCCCTGAGCGACAGCGCGTCGTTCACTACTTATGACGGCACGGCGTTTACCGCAGAGCATCACCGGGTACTGGCCACAAGGCTGCGTGACATCAACCGGATGACCGATTTTCCGGCGGTGGTGTCTGCCAGTGACACGCCGGAAAGCTGTCGGCGTGTCACTGGCAGCCTGCTATGGTGCAGGGGCTCACTGCACAGGACACCTGTGCCCGGCGACTGACCGTTATATAAAAGGAAACACCCGGCCACTCCCCGCAGTAAAACACATCAGGGAGAGCGATCTGAAGCGACCTCTTTTTGAGACAGTCTGATTTTTAAACATCCTCTGTCAAATCTCGCCTCCGGTCGTTACGGTAGTGGTATATCTCCCGCCCTGAGGACACATCATGGCTTTCGTTAACGAAAAATTCACCCCCGAAGACCGCGCCCGCTACCACTTTGACGACTTTGAACGTGAGCAGGTCGCCTTCCCCAATCCCTCCCGCTACTGGGCTATCGACCGCGGGGCCGGGATTTTCCTGCGCATGGTCCGCCCGACCGTGGGGGATAATTTCGACCCCGACTCCGGGCTGGAAAACCAGTTCCACTTCCACCGCCACGGCTACGATTACCTGGTTCATACCCGTGCTGGAGTAAGGGAAGACAATCTCGCACAGTTCCCGGGCACCCTCTTTGTCAGCGGCCGTGAGCCGCTCCCTGGCAGTGAACGGTTCCTCTACTACCTCCGGTTTATCGCTGAAATCAACGGTCCGTCTCCCAGTGCCCTGCGTCACCATCGCCAGGCGGTCCTCACCGACCTGGAGGTCGCCCTGGACGCCAGCTTTGGTGGTTTCTATATGTATATACCACCCGAACGGCGTGATAACCCCCGGCATATCCGCTTTATCATTGCCCCGGGAGAGGAATACTTTAATGACGGAGGCCGCCTGTGACTGAACTCAGCCTGCAGGCACCGGACCTCCTGAACACCCATCCGGAGCAGTAATTTCTCCTCGGCGGACCAGCAGAGCCGGAGCCCGCGTATGCTGACGTCTTTTTGGCATTAACACTCATTTGAGACAGTCTGATTTTTAAACATCCTCTGTCAAAACTCGCCTCCGGTCGTTACGGTAGTGGTATATCTCCCGCCCTGAGGACACATCATGGCTTTCGTTAACGAAGAATTTACCCCCGAAGACCGCGCCCGCTACCACTTTGACGACTTTGACCGCGAGCAGGTCGACTTTCCCAATCCCGACCGCTACTGGGTCATCGACCGGGAGGCCGGGATTTTCCTGCGGCTGGTCAAAGCGACCGTCGGGGACCATTTTGACCCGGCTTCCCGTCTGGAAAATCAGTTCCACTTCCACTTCCACCGCCACGGCTACGACTACCTGGTGCATATCCGCACGGGACTATGGGACGGTAACCTCGCGCAGTTTCCGGGGACCCCGTTTGTCAGCAGCCGTGAGCTGCTCCCCGGCTGTAAGCAATTCGTCTGCTATCTCCGGCTTATTTCTGAACGGGTTCGCCCTTCCCCCGGGGCGCCCAGTGCCCTGCGGCACCAGCGCCAGGCGGTGCTCTCCGACCTGGAGGCGGCCATGGACGCCAGCTTCAGTGGAGATTATCTGTATATGTCGCCGGAGGAGCGTGAGGTTCCCCGGCACTTCAGCTTTATCATCGCGCCGGACGGGGTGAGCTGCAGAGACGGAGGTCCGCGTGACTGAACTCAGCCTGCAGGCGGCGCTGAACCTGCTGGAAACTCATCCGGAGCAGTACAACAGTCAGGAGGCTCTCTTTGCCCTGGCCGAACGAATCAATGTCAATGCCACCGGGGAGGTCACCATCCTTTACAGCGGCAACCCGCTGGGAACTGACAGAGACGAGGACGCTGAGTGGAGCATTGTAACTTTTCAGAAGTCTTACGGTGCTGCAGGGGTCGCGGGACTTTTCTGTTTGATTTGACGCAATGGGTACTGCGAATATGAAAAAAAGTTTAAAAAGAATATTCTTTTTTTTATCAGGCATAATATTTGTCTTTTTTTTCTATGTGACATGCCTCCATCTGGCTGTTTATGGATTTAAATATGTGGCGTTACTCTCAAATTTACACATTATGGTTACAAGGCCAGAGTGTACTTACACATTTTTAACACCTGACTCATTAAAAAATAAATTTTCGTATAAATTATTTATGTGGTTAGGTAATAATAATGAACTGGACCCGGCAGTTAAAGTAGAAAAGATCCCTGATACTCTTGTGGCTAAATATTTCACGCCAGATAAATCCATTGATTACACCTTGAATAAGGTTAAGTGCGATTTCTCAAAACCCACAACATCCTGGCGGAAAAGTAAGAGATATATGCATTTTTCGTATTCTTATCAATACGATATGATTGGGGTCAGGAGCGCCACTATTTCTTTAAATGATCGTGACGGTAAGGCGTCTGATATATCAGGTTATCTATATTGGGGTTTTTAGAGTATTTAGGAGGAAACTATGAACAGTACTTTCGAAATGATAGAGGTAGGATATATAATGATCGGCCCTGGCTATTATCATAAATACCTCCTGTATACGAACAGTAATGGGGATAAATATATTGTAAGAGGAGGCCCTGAGAGGAATTCTGGCGGCTTTGGTAATATGGTTACTTCTCATGCTGAATATAAAGAAGGTCATATTGATTATAATAAAAAAGGCTTGCATAGGTTTGAGATGGTTATGGCTGGTGATGACCTTTCGGAATACTGGGACCGTATAAAGGAAAACATGGCTTCGCTGAGCGGACAACAGGCATATGATCCGCTTAACTATAACTCAAATACAGCAGTGGATTTGTCCCTGTGTTATGCGGGGCTTAATTTACCTCAGAAGGACGGGATCATGGATTACTGGTCTCCGGCTTCCATGGAAGATACCGACTGTGATCCTTTACCCCTCAATATTCCACCGGATATTTCTGGTAATGGTGCTGCCGGCCCTGACCTTTCTGCCGCGAAAAACACTACCTCGCCGATCATTATCGATCTCGACAGAGATGGTATTGAGACTCTTTCTCCCGGAGCCGGAGTTTTCTTTGATCATGATAATAACCATTTTTCTGAAAATACTGGCTGGGTGGGGAAAGATGATGGTCTGCTGGTACTGGATCGTGATGGAAATGGCCTGATTGATGATGGTGGTGAATTATTCGGAAATAATACCATTCTTGCGAATGGCAAAGCTGCCGCCAGCGGCTATCAGGCACTCGTGGAGCTGGATGACAATCATGATGGCCAGCTTAACAGCAGTGATGCTGTCTGGCAGCAGCTCAGGGTATGGAAGGACTCAAACAGTAATGGTCGGGTGGATGCGGGGGAATTACTCACTCTGGAACAGGCAGGTGTGGCGTCTGTTGGGACGGGTTATCAGAATTCGACGTTTGTCGATGGACAGGGAAATGCCCATAAGCAGACTGGCAACATCACTTACACTGATGGGACCACAGGAACAAGTGCAGATGTCTGGTTCAGCACAAATAACAGTTATACCCATTATGACAAAGACGTGAAGATCAGTTCAGAAATCCGTGCGTTACCTTATATCCGTGGATTTGGCAACATGGCAGATTTGCATATAGCAATGAGCCTGAATCCCCGGTTACAGGCGATGGTCGAACAGTATATTGCCTGCCCGCAGGGTAAGGAAGCCGATGATTTATTACAGCGTATAATTTTTGAATGGGCCGGAGTGACAGATATCCCCAGCGACAGCCGGGGCAGCTACATTGATGCACGCTTTCTCACAGTGCTTGAGTCTGCCAGCGGAGAGACTTACAGGAATGTGACTAATGGCACCGTTGATCCACTTCAGAATGCCGCAGAGTTGCTGAAGGATGAATACCATCGTTTTACAGAATTTATTGAAGCCAGTTTACTTTCACAGACCCTTTATCGTGAGGATTTTGCATTAATTCAGCTGAAGATAAAGCCGGATTCAGGTGGCATAACCTATGATTTTGCTGCTTTCGAAACGCACCTTAATGAACTGAAAGAGGTAAATATTGGGCGTTATCTTCAGGTCCGAAAACTTTTTTATGCGCAGTTGGAGTATATGCCATCCCTTACAGAAGAACGGAACAGACTGGGGATAGCAGGCAGCGTTTTGCTGGGAACCGATGCTAATGATTCTATCACGGGTATGGGTAAGGATGATTATTTATGGGGTGGGGCGGGTAATGACGTGCTGTACGGCCAGGCCGGGAATGACACCCTGTACGGCGGGGAGGGCAACGACACCCTCGAGGGCGGTGCCGGGGACGATATCCTGGTCGGGGGCACCGGGAACGACATTCTCACCGGCGGGACCGGGAACGACACCTACCTGTTTAACACCGGCGACGGGCAGGACACCCTGCGCGGGCACTATCACAGCACGCCGGAGACCAACACCCTGCGGTTCGGAAAAGGCATTACCGCCGACCAGGTGACGGTGAAGCGCTCCGGTAATAATAACCTGCTGCTGTCTCTGGCGGGCAGCACCGACCGGATACTGGTGGAGGATTTCTTCTACATGGACCGGCCGGACGGCTATTACACCCCCCTGCAGGTGGTGGAGTTCGCCGACGGGACGCGCTGGACGGTGGCGGACCTGGTGGCGAAGGCGCTGCAGGCGACGGACGGGGCCGACACCCTGACCGGAACCAGCGGGAACGATGTCCTCTACGGGCTGGCGGGCAATGACGTGCTGAACGGTCAGGCCGGGAATGACACCCTGTACGGCGGGGAGGGGAACGACACCCTCGACGGCGGTGCCGGGGACGATATCCTGGTCGGCGGTACCGGGAACGACATTCTCACCGGCGGGACCGGGAACGACACCTACCTGTTTAACGCCGGCGACGGCCAGGACACCCTGCGCGGGCACTATCACAGCACCCCGGAGACCAACACCCTGCGGTTCGGAAAAGGCATTACCGCCGACCAGGTGACGGTGAAGCGCTCCGGTAATAATAACCTGCTGCTGACGCTGGCGGGCAGCACCGACCGTATCCTGGTGGAAGACTTTTTCTCCGGTGATAACTGGAATCCCCTGCAGCAGGTGCAGTTTGCGGACGGGACGTTGTGGCTGGCAGACGATTTGCTCAGCTATATCGATGACGGCATTCCCCTGCCAGCAGCGTATAGCGAAGCGGACAGTACGGTACCGGTGAGCCTGCTCCGCCAGCAAATCNAAGGCATTACCGCCGACCAGGTGACGGTGAAGCGCTCCGGTAATAATAACCTGCTGCTGACGCTGGCGGGCAGCACCGACCGTATCCTGGTGGAAGACTTTTTCTCCGGTGATAACTGGAATCCCCTGCAGCAGGTGCAGTTTGCGGACGGGACGTTGTGGCTGGCAGACGATTTGCTCAGCTATATCGATGACGGCATTCCCCTGCCAGCAGCGTATAGCGAAGCGGACAGTACGGTACCGGTGAGCCTGCTCCGCCAGCAAATCAGCCAGTTTATGGCGGCCGGGGATGATGCTGACCCCCTGCTGATGGCACCTGAGCAGTTCACCACTCCGGTACTGGCCGGCGTGCAGAAAGCGTCGTTCGGGTTCTGAGTTCACCGCCCGGGCATGATGCCCGGGCCCTCAGAAGCTGCAGACTGAAAATGTGGTACTGGAGAGCCAACTGACCCGGCTTGAAGCAGAGCTGAAATTGTATCGGTTTTTAGCGTGGGCGGGAGCGCCGCCGGCAGGCAGCGATGAAGCCTGTTAACGTATTCTGAAACAGAACGGAGAAAAATATGATGGCGAATTACCCTGCGGCGTTTGAGACGGGAGATATTGTTTTTACCTGTATCGGTGCGCCTTTATTCCGTGAAGTGTCAACGGCCTCCCGGTGTTGGTGCAACCATGTCGGGATCGTCACGGGACATAATGGTGACGATTATCAGGTGGCTGAAAGCCGTATTCCTCTCTCAGGCGTCACCACCTTGTCAAAATTTATTCAACGTTCTGTTGGACAACAATATGCAGTACGTCGCTTTCGGGGAGGACTTACTACGGCACAGAAGCTTTCTGTTATGGAGCAGGTGCCAGCGCGTCTGCACAAATTCTACCATACGGGGTTTGAATACGATTCCTCGCGGCAGTTTTGTTCAAAATTTGTGTTTGATATATACAAGGATGCGTTAGGTATTCAGATTGGCAACGTGGAAACTTTTGGGCAGTTACTTAAAAGTAATCCGGAAGCAAAGCTGTTGTTCTGGAAATTCTGGTTTCTGGGGAGCATTCCATGGGACAGGAAAACGGTGACGCCCGCCAGCTTATGGCTGCATCCAGAACTGAGTCTGGTGTGTGGCATGTTTGATAGTATGGACTGAGTTTTTTCAGTGAGGAATGTGAGTAAACCTTGCTTCTGGTTTCGAGGAAATAAATAAAAAACGATATATATTTATAATTTTCAGCACTGAGAATGTGCCGATTTCTGAAATGCGACTGCATTTTAGCTTATTGAACTGTTAAGGTTTTATCTGAAGAGAACTGAATGGTAACGTATTATTTAGCCAGCCATTCATCATGAAATAAATAAATCGTAAAGTATGAAAATTCTTTTTGTCTTAAGCCCATGTAACTTTACTCAAATCGATTTTAATGAACTAACCCATTTTGAAAAATTTAACGATATGCGTATTGTTAACTGTACTGACTATCGGGATATTCTGAAATGCCGAATAAAAAACCGGCAAAATCATTATCATCTGTAATCCTGGTAGACATGACGGTACATCCCCATAAAAACAAAGTTAAGCAGCTTGCTAATCTATGGAACCTTCGGCGGTTGATGTTCCTTGAGGGGCGTTCAGGACTATCCCAATAGTGATATCTGGAAGAAAAAAAATTGAAATAGATACAGGTTCCATTAAATGGATAGAATCCCGACGTCATTCGGAAATGCTGATTAATTCTATTCTGCATGTTTATAGCTGGCCTGAGGAATATTTAAATCTGGATTTAACCCCTCAGGACCCGCCTGATTATTACCGGCCTGTGCGAGCCTGATGCTCCGGTGAGTAGCGCTCGCCGACGATTTTTACTGTTTCAAGAGTCTGTGTTATCTGAAGCAAATCATCCTCAGAGAGAATAATGTCTGCGGCCCCCAGGTTTTCCGCCAGGCGGTGTAGTTTGGTGGTGCCAGGGATAGGAACAATCCACGGTTTTTGTGCCAGCAACCAGGCCAGCGCGATTTGCGCAGACGTCACCCCTTTTTCAGCTGCCAGTTCGCCTAATAATGTCACCAGTTTTTCATTGGCTTCAATCGCCTGTGCGGCGAAACGTGGCACGGTACTGCGGTAATCATCCTTGCCAAAAGTCGTACCTGGCTTAATCGATCCCGTCAGGAAACCTTTACCTAATGGGCTGAATGGCACAAAACCAATGCCCAGTTCCTCCAGCAGCGGCAGGATCTCCTGCTCAGGCTCGCGCCACCACAGGGAATATTCACTTTGCAGAGCAGTGACTGGCTGTATTGCATGCGCACGACGAATGGTCTGTGCGCCCGCTTCGGAAAGACCGAAATGTTTGACCTTTCCTTCTGTAATCAGGTCTTTTACCGTTCCGGCAACATCTTCAATAGGCACCTCCGGATCGACACGGTGTTGATACAGCAGATCAATGACATCTGTCCTGAGGCGGCGTAATGACCCGTCAACGGCTTCACGGATATGCTCCGGACGGCTGTTTAAAATCTGCTGCTTATTGTCATTCCCGAAGGTAAAACCAAATTTGGTGGCAATGACGACACGATCGCGGAACGGCTGTAAGGCTTCGCCAACAACGTCTTCATTCAGATAAGGGCCATACACTTCGGCGGTGTCGAAGAACGTGACGCCACGTTCAACCGCTGCACGAATGAGTTCAATGGACTGACGGCGTTCTGTCGCCGGGCCGTAGCCGTGGCTGAGTCCCATGCACCCGAGTCCAGGTGCTGACACTTCAAGTCCGGATTTACCCAGATAACGTTTTTGCATTTAATCAGTACCTCTTTTATCACGACTTAAACATCAAGTTTGCGGGCAGTCAGCCATTCCACCATCGCCGGGTCACGGTGAGAGAAGAAGGCGCTGGTTGCGGTATCGAGCGCGGCAATCTGCAGCATATCTTCAGAACTGAGTTCAAAATCGAGAATATTGATGTTCTCTTCCATGCGTTCTTTTCGCACCGATTTCGCCAGCGAAACGATGCCGCGCTGGAAGATCCACCTCAGCACAACCTGACCCACGCTCTTGCCGTATTTCTGACCAATCGCCGTTAATACGGGATGCTGGAACAGGCCATTTTTACCCTCCGCAAACGGCGCCCAGGCTTCCGGCTGAATATTACGGCTTTGCATCCACGGCACGGCGTGCAGTTGCTGATTGAAGGGATTGACTTCAGCCTGGTTCACCGCAGGGGCAACGTTGTTGAAGGCGATAAGATCGGCCAGTCTGTCAGGATGGAAGTTGCTGACGCCAATGGCGCGAATTTTGCCTGCCTGTTGCAGTTCTTCCATGGCACGCCAGGCACCGTGGACATCGCCGTAAGGCTGGTGAATCAGGTACAGGTCAACATAGTCCAGCTGCAGTCGGTTCAGCGAACGTTCGAACTGCGCTTTAGCACCTTCGTAATGGGTATCCTGCAGCCAAAGTTTGGTTGTCACAAAGAGCTCGTTACGTGCAATACCGCTCTGTTTCAGCGCATTCCCGACCTGGGTTTCGTTCTGGTAGGAGGCTGCGGTATCAATCAGTCGGTATCCCGTATCAATGGCATCAATAACGGCTCTCTCGCATTCGGCGGCATCCGTCATCTGGAAGACACCAAAACCCAGCAGGGGCATTTCAATACCGCTATTCAGTTTTACAGTTTGCATGATGTTATCCTTCAGCTGTTGTCAGGAAAGCATAACGCATCGTGATTTATTCGATTAGATGGGGTAATTAGCTAGGGTTTATTAGTAGGGTTCATTAATTGCCAGCATCTGACGGGCAGCCTGGTGTCAGCAGGGACCTTCGGCACCGCCGATATTAACGGTGCATTTAGAGCAGCGATGTGTGGTTGACGCAAAAAATTTACTACTCAATATTTATTCAAAAGAATATATCCTTATTTGAATTCGCAGATCTATTTTCTGCCCTAAATAAAAAATCTCTTGCAATCCTTGACTTGCCCATAATGTGATTCTTTGTTAATGTAAAACATAAACGTCGAATACGTTGCGTATTATCCGTGCGTTATTTATACAATAATTTGTCGATGGAGCCGTAATGAAGTATGTGTTTGCATTTATGCTGAGTGTAGGGTTATCAGGCTGTACCGCAAATGATTGGGTGGATGCTGCAAGTGGGATAATGCAAGCTAAAGACCAACAAGAAAAAGACGCAAGAAATAAGCGCATAGAAGCCGCTAACAGGGCTGCGGGTTACTAATATTTAAACAATTTACATATTTCTCTTCTCATTCTACACAGACAGAAGAGAAATAGTTTTTTAATCAGGTTTACTGAGTAAACACTCCCTTATCCCTCGCCTGTTGGCAGGAGGTATAGCCATAATGTTTTCGGTTTCCATTCTTATCAAACGCCACATAAAAAGGCATTGTCTCTGCATCTTTTTTTAGCGTGTAGTTGATGCAAGTCCCACTGATTTCTGGAATATTCATCTCACTGTCTGGTTTTCCACCCGCAGTAATAACCGAGCTTTTAGTCGCATCGGGTGCGTAAGTCGCTTGTACGAGTGGATCATTATCAAATTTCATAAAACTGAAACTACAGGCACTTAATAAAGGCACAATTAAAAAAGGTGTATAGCGCATTGAATGTCCTTGCGGAGAATATAATTACTTAAGAAATTAAAGTGATCGAACCGATATTCTTTGCCCGTCAAATTTCCTCTCTCATATATGTTAAGAAAATGAAGAGGGAAGTACAATTACCGGACTTATAGTCACTGTGTTTAACTGATTTTTATTGGTCGTCTCGACCATTAATGAGCGTTGCCAGCATCCGCTTGTGGCTGTGAGTTCAACGGGTCGATGCAACGCTATCCTTAGTAAAGGGGGACGTTGCCATGAAACGAGGAACGCGAATTAACTACACGCCAGAACAGAAAGTGATTGTCTGCGACGGATATAAGCAAGGTGATTCCTTGTACCTGGGTTAAAGCACCGACTCAGTAGGTGCTTTTTTCATGTGGAGTTAGTCATATTCTGAGTCGCCACATAATGAGAACATGCTTTTTGCTTAAACCTTCAAAGGTTCATGCAGTGTAAAAGCGTCATCATTTTAAACTAACTGTTGGGATGCGCTTTCTTTGAGGCTGTATAGGCAATACGTTTCAGCCCTTCCACCGCTCTTTCGAGGTATGCTCGTGGACATCCCAGATTCAGGCGGATAAAACCATTGCCAGCCGATCCAAAGCTATTTCCCATAGAAGGTGCAATTCCGGCAACATCAGCCATGACCCATTTGAGCTGTTCATCATCCAGGCCCAGTGCTTTACAATTTAGCCATAATAGATAAGTTCCCTGGGCAGGGACAACTCTTGCCCAGGGAAGATATTCATCAACCTGTTCACTAAACCATCGGCGATTTTCTGCAAGATAACCAAGTAATTCGTCCAGCCAGGGTGCACCCTGTTGCCATGCAGCAATGCTTGCCTCGACAGATAGTGCATTAAACACATCCAGTCCATGTGCATCCAGACGGCGTAAGAACTGCTCACGCAATGTCGTCGCGGGTATCAGAAAGTTTGCAATACGCAATGTCGACAAACCAAACGTTTTACTGGCGGAGGTCGCAGAGATGACGCGCGAATGCCAGCGCTCTCCCAGATGGAGAACCGAAGTAAATTGTTCTCCAGGAAGTAACAAATCGGCCCATATTTCATCAGACAGTAACGTGACATTATATGTCTCGCACAACTGCAGTAGATCTTCCAGTTCCTGTGCAGACCAACAACGACCAGTTGGATTATGAGGATTACATAAAATCATTAATGGCGGATGTTCAGTGCGAAATACCATTTCCAGATGAACAAGATCCATCTGATAACCCGTATGCGGATCTTCATGCAATGGATTTTCCAGTAACCGTCTGCCGTTGAGTGTTATGACTTTTGAAAAAGATCCATAATAGGGTCCCTGAACCACCACCCCTTCACCCGGGTGGCTCAGCATTTGTACCAGTAAAGACAAGCCCGGAACCACCCCTTCAATACTGCAGATCCACTCTTGCTTTATTTCCAGTTGATGCCGGGTTAAGAACCATGCAATCAAGGCGTCGAAGTAAATTTGTGGTCGCTCGCTGTATCCAAAAACACCGTGCCCGACGCGATGAACCAGGGCCTCCTGTACAGCGGATGGACAGGTAAAATCAAAATCTGACACCCACATTGGCAACAGTTCATTTGCACCCTCGCCGAAATATCGCGCCATGAAGTCCCACTTCAGCGAACCGGTATTGTGGCGGTCTATAATCTTATTAAAATCCATCGAATTCCCTTCCTATTCTGTTACCGTTAAATTCTTTTCTTTTCCTGCCACCGATGACGTCTTCGCAATACCGATTCCAGTGAAACCGTAAATCAAGGCGAAGAAGATAGCGGCATAGCACTGAATCGCCCAGGGGAGTAAGTCCAGCGTACTCACCCCCAACGTTGTTGCCATATATACACCGGCAGAAGTCCACGGTAATAAGGGCTCAATAACGGTTCCCGCATCTTCAATTGTTCGTGAAAGATTTTTGGTATCGAGTCCCATGCGGCGGTAAGCGTCTTTAAACAATTCAGCAGGAACCAGAAGAGCCAGTTTGCCGTCGCTGGTGGCACCGGTAACCAGAATAGTGGTTCCAATGGTCGCCGCGATTAACTGACCGACGCTGTGAATCACCGTCAGCAGGCGGTTGATAATAATGTTGAGCGCCCCCGTTAACGTTAAGGCACCAGCAAAAGAGAATGCGCAAAACACCAGAAGGATAGTCCCCATCATTGAGAACATACCGCCACGGTTAAGCAGACGTGGGATATCAGCAATGACACCCTCACTCCCTTGCGGGAACATATTGATGTTGAACCCATCAATAAATGCGTCCAGGCCTTGCTTAATGCTAAGCCCCTGCATGACTACCCCCAGAATCAGGGCTAATACGCATGCACTGAGCATTAAAGGAATCACCGGTTTCTTGCGAATGGCCCCCCACAAAACAATAACCGGTGGCAAAATCAGAATGACATTAAAGTGGTACAGAGACGCCAGGCCGTTGACAATATCAGTGACCCGCTGGGGCGTGGCTACCTCGCCCAGCATATTACTGTGACCGGCAATAAGATAAACCACGGCAGCAAGCAGAAAGCTGGGGATCGTGGTCCACAACAAATGTTGAATATGTTCGAAGAGCGTCGTATCAGCCACAATCGCAGCAAAGTTGGTGGAATCAGACAGCGGCGATATTTTATCGCCAAAGTAAGCGCCGGAAACGACTGCGCCTGCCGCCGCTGCCAGAGAGACGTCCAGCCCGGCGGCTACTCCCATCAGCGCAACGCCCACCGTTCCTGCTGAACCCCATGATGTCCCGGTACATACTGACACTACGCTGGTCAAAAAGAAGGCGGCGATCAGAATGTATTCAGGGCTTATTAATTTAAGCCCCCAGTAAACCATATAAGGTATGGTTCCACTGAACATCCATGTTCCGATTAGCGCCCCAACGCAGATCAAAATCATGATGACCGGCATTGCTTTGGCGAGTTTATCAACCACCGAACTGATGATGTCTTCCCAGGTATATCCCTGCCACCACGCAACGCCTGCGGCTACAGCAGCGGAACAGAGCAGCAAGGGCTCAATGCGCAATCCCATAATGCCGTAACCAATAATTAGCAATAGCAGCATGGCGGCAATGGGTATCACTGCCAGGCCAAATGAGAGCGTTTTTTTCTGATTTTGAGAGGCATTCATAAATGGAACTCCTGTCTGTAAGGTCGCTCAAGAGTAGATGAACACCCTTTTCCCTGAATGTGATCGTCCATTCGCCTCCATGTAAGCGATTACATGAGATGACCAAATTTGAACCAGATCACAATTGGAACACTTGACGGCTTAACCATTGGCTTGAGGAGGAAGAACGGAATCGCGGATCACCAGTTCTGCGGCAAAGTTATTTACACTGGGTTGCTGAGTCACGCCCTTAAAGAGTTGTATTGCCAGTTGCGAAGCACGACGTGCCATTCGTTCGACCGGATAGTGCATGGTTGTCAGTGCCGGAAAGAGGTAACGCGCCATCACCACATCATCAAATCCAACGATAGAAAGCTGCTGAGGTAGCGCAATCCCTTTCTGATGTAAAATGCGCATGATCCCGGCGGCCATCACATCATTAAACGTCACTGCGGCGGTGAAAGGGATACCGCAGTTAAGAAGCTGATGCGCTGCACGTTCGCCTCCTTCTTCATTAAAAGGTACGCTAATTACCCAGTTTTTATCTGGCGTAATGCCATATTCAGTCAATGCCTGACGATACCCTTCCAGCCGCTCACTGCGATCGATAATCGGTAAATCGCTCGTCACGCAGGCAATACAGCGGTGCCCTTGCTCCAGCAAATGAAGCGTTGCCGTTTTTGCAGCCGCACAATTCTCCAGCCACACACAGCGATTGGCCATGCCGGCAATATAGCGGTTCACCACCACCATGGCGGGGAAATGTGCGGCATAACGCAGCAGTTCCTTCTCCGGTAATCTACTCGCATGTACCACAATAGCCTCACATCCCTGATTGATCAGAAAATCAAGCCCGGTTTTTTCCATTCCTTCATCGTGACCACCACTGCAGACCATTAATCGAAATTGCTCCTGGCGCGAGACCTCCTCTGCACCCCGGGCAAGACGAGCAAAAAAGGGATCGGCAAGATTACCGGTCAATAACCCGAGCATGTCACCGCTGCGCTTCGCAAGTGCTATAGCGGCGGCATTGCGATGATAATTTAGTTCGCGCATGGCCTTTTCAACACGCTCACGCGTCACAGGTTCAACCCATGCAGTTTGATTAATAACACGTGAAACTGTCGCTGTTGACACTCTTGCCAGCAATGCAACATCTTTTATCGTCGCCATACTGCCCCTTATCTTTTTGATGCCTAAGACTTTACATATCATCAGTCAGTATTCTTTTAACGCGTTAGCCTTAAACCAAAATGTCTGCCCCTCGCTCATTCCTTCAGGCCGCTTAATGCCAGAAAGAATCACCAATATTTCGGGGTAAAGACTCAACGGAGCACTGGCCCGGTAACGAGTCAGATCTTCGTTTCTCTCCTTCACTTTGCCTGGTTTACCGGCTGTCGTTTCCGGTAAACACGCAGAGCGTCTATCACCAGTGAAAATGCGGGAGAGACATGCTTACGGCTGGGGTAATACAAATAGTATCCCGGAAAAGGCTTGCACCAGGGTTCAAGCACCCGGATAAGGCGGCCTTCCTCAATGTGGGTACCAAACTCCTCCTCCGGTAAAAAAGCGATACCCAGCCCCGCCAGAGCGGCATAAACAATGTGCTCTGAAGTGTTAAACGTCACTTGCCCGTTCACGCGCACATTCAAATCTCCTCCATCCTGATCAAAATCCCAGACGTACAGCCCGCCGGAGCTGACCATGCGCTGGTTAATACAGCAGTGCTGTGTCAGTTCATGCGGTGTTTGCGGTATGGCGTAACGCGAGAAATACTCCGGAGACGCCACGGCAGCCATGTGCAGTTCCGGGCCAATCGGTATGGCGATCATGTCTTTATCAATGGTGTCGCCCAGGCGCACTCCTGCATCAAAACGGTCAGCGACGATATCGCGGAAACCGTGGTTGGCATCAAATTCAATATGGATATCCGGGTATTCATGCAGAAGTGGCGTCAGTTTCGGTAACAGCGTGGTGCGCAAGACGTCCGGCCCGCATGTGATTCGTACCGTACCGGCGGGTTTGTCACGCAACGCTGTGAGCATATCCAGCTCGGCTTCAATCTCATCAAGGCGGTTGCCGATGGCCTGCAACAGCCGTTCTCCGGCAGTGGTGGGGGATACGCTGCGGGTGGTTCGGGTGAGGAGCCGAATTTTCATGCGCTCTTCCAGCGCGGAAATCGCCTGGCTGAGGGCGGGTTGCGTCACCCCAAGATGAGCCGCCGCACGGGTAAAACTCCCTTCACGGGCGACGGTGACAAAATAGAGGAGGTCATTCAGGTTGCGTTTCATCTGGCAGGCGCTTCCGATTAATAAGTGTGGCTTATAAGCCCATTAAGTATTCATTAGCTAGTAAGCCTACACCCGGCGTGTAAAACTTTCAGCAAGAGAAAATCGCGAATGACGCGTTTAAATTATGTACTTTTTATCGCTATTCCCATGAATAGCGTCTGACCACGGCTTACCTGAATTTAGCCGGGCCGATATTCAGAGGTAGCCGTTAATGTCCACACTGACCTGCGAAACAACGCATCACAAAGAGCACGCATACTGGAGCGGCGTACTGGCGATGACGCTCTGCATCTTTGTGCTTATCGCATCAGAATTTATGCCGGTGAGTCTGCTGACGCCCATTGCGACCGATCTGGGGGTGAGTGAAGGTCTGGCCGGGCAGGGGATTGCCATTTCCGGAGCTATGGCGGTATTAACCAGCCTGTCTCTTTCCACTCTGGCAGGAAATCTGAATCGTAAATATCTGCTGCTGGGCATGACGGCGTTAATGGCTGTATCGGCAGCGGTGGTCGCGTTGTCTTCCTGCTATCTGATTTATATGGCGGGGCGTGCCCTGACTGGCATTGCGATCGGCGGATTCTGGTCGATGTCTGCGGCCACTGCGCTTCGGCTGGTGCCACAGCGTCTGGTGCCTCGCGCATTAGCCATCTTCAATGGCGGAAACGCCCTGGCGACCGTCGTGGCGGCACCGCTCGGTAGTTATCTGGGAGCGGTCATTGGCTGGCGCGGCGCTTTCTTCTGCCTCGTCCCGGTAGCGGTTGCCGCCTTTATCTGGCAGTACTTTAGTCTGCCCGCGATGGCGACCGACAAAAACACCGGGTCAGGCGATTCTGTTTTTCGTCTGCTTTCCCGTCCCGTCATGGCCGTTGGACTGCTGGCCTGCGGGCTGTTCTTTATGGGGCAGTTCTCATTATTCACCTACGTACGCCCGTTTCTTGAAACCGTCACCCAGGTGGAGATTGGCACCTTATCCCTCATTTTGCTGGTCATCGGCGTGGCGGGCTTTATTGGCACGCTGGTAATTAGCTTCTTTTTGAAGGCGGGCTTCTATTCGACGCTTGCCGCCATTCCTTTACTGATGGCGGCCATTGCTGCGGCGCTGATACTGACGGGCCATCACGTTTGGCTGGTCGCGCCGCTGCTGGGGGCCTGGGGGCTGATGGCAACCGCTGCGCCTACCGGATGGTGGACCTGGATCGCCCGCACGCTGCCGGACGATGCCGAGGCCGGTGGCGGACTGATGGTCGCGGTGATCCAGCTTTCCATCGCACTTGGTTCCACGCTTGGCGGCCTGGCTTTTGATCACAGCGGCTGGCAGAGCACTTTTGCCCTGAGCGGGGGGCTGCTGGTTGCCGCCGCGGGGCTGACAATACTGACATCACATAAAACACACCGCGCATACTAGAGGATACACGCCATGACAAATATGGCGCAGGTCATGTCGGGCTGTAAGATCGTATTGACTTATAAACTTCTGGACTCATTTGAAATAATGATAAATGCCACATCTTTACAGGTGCTGCGTAATTGAGGGGAGTCGCAATGATGAAAAAATCAGGTCTTTCACTTCTCTTAATGGCAAATTTCGTGTTTCCAGTTAATGCTAACGTCGCTGCTGCTCAGACGAACGGGGAGAATCTAATGACAATTAAAATGACGATTGACAGGCAGAGTTATACCGTTGAGCTTGCTGATAATTCAGCGGCAAAGGCGCTAATTAAGCAACTCCCTCTGACTCTGACTATGGAAGAGCTTAACGGGAATGAGAAATTCGCCGACTTAATGCATCCTTTACCCACCAGCCCAACCACACCTGGCATCATTCATAAAGGGGACGTGATGTTATATGGCCGCGAAACACTGGTGCTATTTTACGCGACATTTCATACCACTTACCGCTACACACCAATAGGTCGGGTAGTTGCAGCGGATTTATTGCCAGAGGCGGTTGGACACGGGGGGATTACAGTAAACTTCTCGAAAATGAAATAGCTTACACAGGCAGAATATTTCACCATTTGTGAAAAATCATGCTGTCGGCCTTAACCGCGGTGAAGCCGTTGATAAGGTATATCACGCCTCTACTGTGGCGTTGAGTGGCTGGCGCTACCGCTGGCGAGAGCCGCAGGTTCTGAATCTATCGACGATGAGACCGGGGAGTCCATGAGCTATCCGGTTGCGCACCGGCTCATCACGAAATGTGATGCCATTTACCGTATTGAAGGCGCTTCTGTTTATTTCGCTTGTGGCCTGACTGCCTGTGTATCATTTCGCGTAATGAGTCCGCTCCTTACTCACCGCGGACGTCATACCTCCAGGCTTGTCCCCTGCGCGCCAGATGCTGACATTTCATTGAATTTCCACTCCTGCACGGAACGGCAACCTGATGTTAGAATACCGTTTTCAAACTAAGCTCTAATAAGTCGTGTATATGTTGTCAACTTTTTATTCAACAGAGGTACTTTCGTGGAAAATACAATAACAGAAGTAAAATGGTGGGAAAAAACAGTTGAATATAATTTCGTATTAGCTGCAAAAGATGATTTTGGATTGAATTTGCTGGCTCCTTTTGATGGTAATGTGGAGTCAGTTGGTGATGCTTTAGTTGGTTCAAAAAGTCATTTTTTTTATCATTGAATTCAAAAGAACATTGTCAGACTTTACCTCTGAATATAAGAAATATAATAAGGGAGAAGAAGGTTTTAAAGAAGCTAAAGATTTATTGGCGAGCCTGGATGAATCGAAATATCATTACATTATTGGAGGAGAGTATAAAGAGGGTGGGGAAGGCCTGACATTGAAAATTAAAAGGTATTTCAATGTGGATTGCGTGACAGAATTAAATCCGGACGAGATTTTTGAGGGCGGCATGACTGTTAACGAACTGAATCAATATACAAAATGGTTTACTGAATTTAAAAATCATAACCATAGCAGTGACGATTCAGATGGCAGTGGGAGCGCCGGGAGTGGTGGACTGAGCCATTCGTTTGTACTCGCCGTAGATGAGAATAAAAAGACCACAATAATTCCGGTGAATTATTATGTTAAATTCTCATTGCGGAATAAGAAGGCATTCAAACCTGGCGGTTAACGGCAACGCCGCAGTGCTTCAGTTTGCTTGCTGGCATTTTATATCCGTTCCCCGCTCATCGCAGCCGGTCAGATTTACCGGTTCCTGTGCCACTTTCCTGCCACGGTCCGGCTATATCAACCTAAAACGACGCCTTCTTTAGCCGTTGTCCGTTCTGAACCCTCAGCTCTGAGGGTTCAGTTTGATCTCATTCTACTCGAGGTTTTTCTCTTTCAAAAAGTGACTCACCAAATCAGCGATCTGAACATTATTCAGGTCAGAAAACGGAAAGTGGGTATTACCGTGTATCCCTGTTTCCGGAAGGTGCGTAACGGTCACATCACCACCGTGCTTGTTCACCACGTCACGCCACTCACGGGCCATTGCCAGGCGTACCCGCCAGCTGTCCTGTGCGGGCATGGCGACAGGTTTATCCGGTATGTTATCGCCGTAAATAATCAGAACCGGGATTTTGGTCAGCGCCATAAATTGTTCCATTGGAACAGGCTCCCCCTTCAGCGTGTCGAACGCACTTGGCATAGGGGCAGGGAGTTCTCTCTCCGGGAAGACAAAGCTGCTGCCAGGCTCGAAGGCGACAATGGCTTTGACCTTCTCGTTTTTCATCGCCGTGTACCAGCCTGGTCCGCCGCCCTGAGAGTGGGTGAAGAGTATAGCCGGGCCGGATTTATCCACCACGGCGGACAGGGCATCAGAAATTACATTGATATCAAATGGTCCCGTATTCGGGGTCATCTGGCGGAAATACTGATTCAGCGCTTCTTTATCGTGAGAGAACTGCACGTCTTTAAAGTAGTCCGGCCAGACGCCAACACGGAACTGATTAAACCACATCTGCTCATCCGCTATTGGTGTAACAGTACCTGCTACCATAGTCCGCCCCGCGCTGCCCCGACGCGGTTGATCGACAAGATACGTTGAGAATCCGCGCCGCAGGAATATGTTCTGGAACCCTTCACGGCCGTCCGGGGTACTTTCCCAGGTACGGGAAGACTGGCCTGCGCCATGCAGCATGACGATGGGATATTTGTGAGGATCCTCCGGGATTTGGTAAAACACTGACGCATGATCGCCATGGTAAGTTTGGCCTGCGGGATCCACCGGTTTTTTCGCGTCAAATACCCCAGGCGCGGTGATGACCGTGCCGCCAGCGGAAAAGCTCCCCTGTTCCTGAATGACGATTGGCGCGGCATAGACGGATTGAGCCGCCAGGCCACCCGCCATCATGCAGATAGCCAGCTTTTTTAAAAGTGTCTGCAACGTAATATCCTCTTATCAATAAATCATCCACGTATCGTCTCTAACCAATGGATTACCGTCTCGGTGGTTCTTCGTTCCTGGCAGCATTCAACGATCAGCGGTTTTTCCCGACGCGCGGTTGGGGCAAGGCTTGCAAGAATATCGTCGCTGTCACCTTTCCCGTAGCCGCCGTGGGTCATGAAGGGGACGAGTAATTTCCCCGCCAGATTATGGGTACTGAGAAATGTTTGCACCACGGGGGGCACGCTGGCTCCCCAGATGGGGAAGCCTAAATACACCGTCTCATAGCGTTCGATATTGCCAACGCTATTTTTTAGTGTCGGTTTTGTTCCCTGTGCCCGTTCATTTTTTGCCTGTTCAACGGTCTGAAAATAGTCCTCCGGGTAAGGTGTCGCCGGTTCGATTTCAAACAGATCGGTTTTCAGGCTGCGATGTATTACACCTGCAATCACCCGTGTATTCCCGCTGCGGGAAAAATATGCCACCAGAATACGGCTGTTGCCCTGAACGTTTGCGGCTCCGGTCGCCGCAGACGCCAGAGAGACATGCGCCAGCGTGAGTCCGGCAAGGGCGGTCATTAACATTCTGCGGGTGGGATCATGCGCCATACCGGACTCCTCTATTGACTTGCCAGCGCCCGTTCAACCCGCATGGCGGCATCATTTTCACCATGTTCACGCAGAACCCCAGCCAGCTGGCGCAGTTGTGCCGCCGTCAGGCCGACCCGTATGCTTGCGCGTGTATGCGATAACAGTTGCGCTTCCACGCCCGGCGTGGCCGCTAATGCGCCGACCGTCGCCAGCTCGCGGCTTTGCCAGTCGAGGTTGTCGCGGGCAAAAATGTCACCGAACAGATGCGTTTGCAGGAACTGATTAATGACAGGGGCAAAATCAAAAAGTGGCCCCTGGACGGGCGCTCCTGAGATTTTAGTCTGGTTTGCGGTGCCGACACGACGAAGTTCATCCCCGGTGGGTATTGGGGCAACGGGCTCTTTACCCTCAACGTCTTTGATGCCGCGCTGTTTACGCGCGTCGACGACTTTCATCAGTTCATTAAGCGCATTCAGGCTACGGGGGAAGCCTGTATATGCATAGAGCTGCACGAGTATTTCTTTGGCTTCGCTTATCGTAAGCCCGGCGTCCAGACCCTGATTCAGCGCGGCGTTCAGCTTATCCATCTGGCTGCTTGCCATGGATGCCGCAATCAAAGGGATGGCCTGCTGTTGAGCAGACAGCGTATCTGAAACGGTTTGTGTAGTCATTTCTGTCGATCCTTGCGTGACCGGCGCAGCCTGTGCCGTGAGACTACAACCCAGGGTCAGCAGTGCCGCAACCGTTAATGCCTTAATGGGCGTGGTATTGTTCATCTGTCACCTTCTCCATCCAGTCAACGTTTTTGCCATCCACATTCCCGGTTATTGCCAGATGCGTCATGGCGCTACCTGGCGCAGCGCCATGCCAGTGTTTGACGCCAGGAGGACAAGAGACGACATCACCAGGACGAATGGTCTGTACCGGCTGGCCTTCCTGCTGCGTAAGCCCTACGCCGGAGGTCACAATCAGCCGCTGCCCTGCCGGATGCGTATGCCAGGCGGAGCGAGCCCCTGGCTCAAAGGTGACGTAAGCCCCGGAAACATTGATGTTGTTATCCGGTGTGAAGAGAGGATCAACCCGCACGCGTCCGGTAAAATTCTCCGCTGGCCCATTTACCGCGTTCTGACTTCCTGCAGGGGCAATATGCACTGCGGTATTTTGTTCCGCAGCCCAGGATGAAAACGTAAAGAGGGGAAGTAACAGTCCGAGGTAGCGTAAATATCGAGTCATACAAAGCGTCCTTTTCGTTGTTGGAGGGAATAGCCTGCAATGATTTTAACGAGGGAGTCATGTCGTCAGGCTGACGGCATCCTGACAATTTTGTCAGTGAGTTGTTATTGTGATGCTCCGGGGCGGCGTGTTCTGAAAATAAACCACCACAGCAAAAAACGCGTGGCTAATGAAAATAAAATAATAATGGACAGGTAACGTAAGTAAAAAAGTGCTGTCGACTCATCGTAATCAAAAAAGGAGAAATCCACTGCCATCAGTAAATATGAGAGATAGTCCCGATTCAGTAATCCGTACGCTCCCTGTAGAGCCACGATTGAAAAAAGCCCCGGCATAATCAGGTTCGCGAAGCGCGAATGATCAGAAATATGCATGATGCGACGGAAAAATGTCGCAAGCATCTTCCAGTGCAAACCGATATGAATGGCCAGTATGAGCATTCCCCAGTGGACTGCCGTCATATGCGCTTTTCTGACCCAGGTATCCGGAGTGTGGAAGGGGAGATTCAGAAAAATATGACGGGAGAGCATCATCCCAGAAACAATGGCTGTCAGAATAACCATTAAGGTCACGGCATTAACGGTTCTGTTAATCAATAACATCCCCACGGGCAGCGTTGACGGCAGCGACCATAATCGGCGTCTGTTCAGATATAAATGCAGCATAATCAGCAGGGCAAAGGTTATCCCTGCCCATTCATGGATGATTTCGCCGTGGAGGTGAAAACCCATCAATACCAGCAGTAATAAAGCCATCAACGCATCCAGCATCACCTGAAAAAGATAGATTTTTTTCATGTCGGTTGATTAATGCTGTGGATGCACTTGTTTAACCCACTGCTCAACTTGTGCCGGCACGTCAGGGTTTGAAATATCATTACGCGATATTGTCAGTGCGCGAGTTACTAATTTTGCCTGAGGCTGCATACGTGCAATTTCTCGCAGAGAATCCGCCAGCCGACTACCACCATGCGTGGTAAAGGGAATGACCGTTTTTCCGGCAAAGTCATTTTGTTCAAAGAGGGTATAGATCACCATTGGCATGGTATACCACCAGATGGGATAACCGACGTAAATGGTATCGTAATGGTTAAGGTCAGGAAGCGGCGTTGTTAGCGACGGTCTGGCTTTTGTTTGCTGTTCCTTTTCGGCGGCGCGCAGCAAGGCATCATGCTGGCGGGGGTAGGGGGTTGTTGTTTCAATGCGGAACAGATCGCCCTGAGTCTGCTGCTGAAGTAACTGCGCAATATACTGAGTGCTGCCGGTCTCAGGGGTATTTTTTTGTAATACGCTGGCCCCGGAAAAACCATCCACGGCATCAGGCTTCATTTCCTCTGGCTGCGAGAAATAGATAATCAGCGTGCGGGACTGCGCGGCTGTGCTATCGGATGCGAAAGCTGTCGACCCCGTAAAACCCATGACAATTATCGCCAGAAATCCGCTAATTACTGTTTTTATTCTCACTGTTTCATTCCCTCAATCAGCCATGGTTGGTCTTAACCCATTCTGGCGCAGGTAACCTGTCATCAGACTGACGACTTTCTGACAATTTCGTCAGTGAGCGCAGGGAATGGACTTCCCGCCTTAATCTCTGAATTCAGCCGCTCCGTTCGCTCAATGGCAGGCTGTTTCGCAAACGTCAGCCCAAATGTATTGATACCGTTCTCACTCCGCGCAAAGACGTCGCCCCGGTGCATAATGGCGACGGCGCGTACGATTGATAGCCCCAACCCGTGATGGGTATCACTCCTGGCTCTGGAGGCGTCAGCGCGGTAAAAACGTTCAAAAAGCCGATGTAAATGCCCCGGCTCAATAGGCTCTCCTCGATTCGAAACTGCAACGCAGGCGTGATTATTGTTTTCGCTTAAGCGAACGGTAACCGTACTTTCAGAGGGGGAATGCCTTGCGCTGTTTTCCAGTAAATTAGCCAGCGAGCGGTGGAATAACCGCCGGTCAATGTGCGCGGTCACATCGCCCTCCACATCCAGCGAAAGCTGTTTTTCCGCAAAAGAGGGTTCAACATACTCCGCTGTTTTCAGGGTTTCTTCGCGCAGGGAAACCTGCGTAAGCTGGGAAGCATGTTCCCCCGCATGAGCATGGGACAGAAAAAGCATGTCGTTCACGATCGAGGTCATACGCTCAAGTTCTTCGAGATTTGAACCCAGTAACTCTTCCAGCTCATCATGCGAACGTCGGCGCGATAGCCCCAGCTGCGTCTGACCAATCAGGTTGGTCAGCGGTGTGCGAAGCTCATGGGCAACATCGGCGTTAAAACTTTCAAGCTGTCGCCAGGCAACCTCCTGGCGTGCCAGCACACCGTTAAACGATGAGGCTAACTGCTGCAATTCTTCGGGTAAGGCGTTGGTATCCAGGCGTTGACCGTGATCCCCTGGGGCGAGCTGTTGTGCCTGCTTGCTGAGCGTCCCCACTGGACGCAGACCGATTTTTGAGACGACGTATCCCAGCAGTGCGACGATCAATATGCCCAGTGCGGCAATAATCAGTAACGTGCGAGTGAATGCCTCGAGGGTACCCATATACGGCGTGGAGTCGATGGCAACCACAAAGCGTAACGCCGGTCTTTCACCGTTTGCGGGGATCGTATTCACTAACAGGAACAGTGAACATGCCCCTTCCGCTGCGCCGGGCATTTTATTAAAACCTTCCCGTAATGAAGACCACTGAACACCCATTGGCAGCGGTCCCCCCATGCTAAATTGCGGGTTATCGCTCACTATCCAGTAGCGAACGCGCTCGCCTTCGGAATTGGTCAAAACGGTAAATTTGTTTGCCAGCGTTGACCAGCCGTCAACTGAAGTGCGTGCGGTGATCCACGGACTCATCAATGATTCCCGGAACAGCAGCTCGTTGTGCATCTGTTTTTGCAGTGAATCGTGCAACGAACTTCTTAGCAGGATGCCGATAACGGAAACAATCAGAAGGGCGGATAATGCAAACATCAGGGCCAGATGGACGGAGATGGAGCGCTTCAGCATACTTACCCCTTCAATTATGCAGATCTGACTTCGAGGACGTACCCCATACCGCGTACGGTATGAAGTAATTTAATATCGAACGGGGCATCTATTTTGGCTCGCAGACGTTTAATGGCGACTTCCACCACGTTGGCATCGCTGTCAAAATTCATGTCCCAGATCTGCTCGGCAATCATCATCTTTGACAGAATTTCTCCCTGGTGACGGGCAAGCAGGCTCAACAGAGAAAACTCTTTCGCGGTCAGTTCCAGTCGCGTTCCGCCACGAAATACCCGTCGGGCCAGCAGATCGAGATGCAGATCGTGAATTTGCAGCTGCGTGATATCAGCGCCATCCGTTGACCGACGACGCACCAGCGCCTGGATACGCGCCACCAGCTCAATAAGAGAGAAGGGTTTGGGGAGGTAGTCATCCGCGCCAAGACGAAGCCCTTTGACGCGCTCGTCAACCGATCCCCGCGCAGATAACATCAGCACAGGGGTTTGTTTGCTGGCCCGCACGCCCTCGAGTACCCGGTAGCCATCCATTCCCGGCAGCATCACATCAAGAACGATCGCGTCGTAGTCGAATTCCAGCGCGTAATGAAGACCTTCGGCGCCATTTGCAGAGACATCTACCGTAAACCCGGACTCACCCAGCGCACGACTGAGGTAGGTTGACGTTTTTTCTTCATCCTCGACTAAAAGCAATCTCATCCTGTTCTCCTTTGGCTTCTCTTTATTACCCGCGACGGCAGGGCGATGGTACACGTTCACCGCCGACATCTGGCTGACAGCGCGCTGACATTTCTGTCAGAAATGTGCAGGCGACATAGCTGACAAAAATGTTATGTGCCGGTCACGATGCTGACAGCCCTCTCTCCCTAATCTGAGCCTGCCTGTTTGATATCGCAAACCTGCAAGGACGGGCTGTTACTCATCGGGAGATACCATGAAATTCAAATTATTAAGTGCAATATTGCTTACGGCGATGGCCGGCATTACCTCAGTCAATGCGGCGGATTACAAAAAGAATCCGTTTACTCTTGTCTACGACGGTGCCATCACTGAGAACGTCAAAGGCAAGGTCAACATCCATCCGGTGAAATACGATCTGCATGGCATTCAGATTGCCGCAAATGTCTATACGCCTGCAGACTACGATCCCGCCAAAAAATACCCTGCTATTGTGGTCGCACATCCTAACGGTGGTGTGAAAGAGCAGGTCGCCGGGTTGTACGCCCAGCGCCTCGCCGGTCAGGGTTACATCACGATTACTGCCGATGCGGCTTATCAGGGGGCCAGCGGGGGTATGCCTCGTAGCGTTGATATCCCGGCTAACCGTATTGAAGATATCCACGGTATGGCTGACTACATCAGCCAGTACCCGGGGGTTGATACCGCCCGCATCGGCCTGCTGGGTATCTGTGGTGGCGGCGGTTATTCCTTAAAAGCCGCCCAGACGGATAAGCGCTTTAAGGCGCTGGCGACGCTGAGCATGTTCGACTCCGGCCTTGTGCGCCGCAATGGTTACCAGGACTCACAGCTCGCTACCCTCCAGGAGCGTCTGAAACTGGCAAGCGATGCGCGCGCCAAAGAAGTCGCCACGGGTGAGGTCAGCTATTCCGGTGACGCCAACCTGACAGACGAACAAATCGCCAGGCTGCCGTTCGATCTTTACCGTCAGGGGTATGAGTATTACTGGAAAACCCATGCCCATCCGAACTCAACGTTCCGCTATACCACCAGCAGTCTGCTGGATTTGATGCGCTTCGATGCGCAAAGCAATATGGATCTCATCAATCAACCGCTGTTAATGATGGCCGGTACTAAAGCGGATTCGCTTTACATGACCGAAAGTGCCTTCAGGCTGGCCACCGGTACGAAAGATAAAGAACTGTTCCTGATCGACGGTGCGACCCATATTGAAACCTATTGGGTCCCTCGCTACGTTGACCAGGCAATGCAAAAGCTGGACGTCTTTTTCGATAAGAATATTTAATCCGTATCCGACAAATCCCCGGTCAGCCTGACAGTGACAGGCTGGCCGTCATACGTCCCGCCAGCAGCCATTTACCGTGTACTGATTAACGCGATACGCCCAGATTAACGAAGTTGGCGCTAAAGATAATTACGCACATTAAATAGATGTTATGAATGAAATTCATAGATCTACTCAGAGGGTGTTATGTAGCGGTTTTTTACAAGGCGCTGGCTGCCGTAAATGCCGCCATCATTCAGCTCATTACCCCAGGCGAACCATCGTGACACGAAAGGAGCAGCAGCGACCTTTGCACTGTATAGCTTAAAGGGAGATGGCCATATATCAAAGAGGGAAATAGCATATGTGTACAATAAATAAGGTTAATAATCATTGTGTTAAGTTCGAGTATTCGTTTTTTTATCTTTTTGTACAACTTTGCATGTACAGATTCTGAGGCGGCATCTACACTCAATGTGTAAATCAATAACGTTGTTTATTATTGTCAGGCTATTTAATTGCAGAAAACAGTTCTGTAATGGAGTGTCGTTATGATGACGCTGAAAGGCTATCTCATTACCATCATCATGTTGATTGCCTTCATTTATTCGCAACGATGGGTGAAGGACTTCAGTCATGATAATAATCAAGTGATCGACTCAGCAAGGAATACGGAGCAATGAACACCATACCGGAAAGATTCGTACTCAGTTCTGCACTTTATAACATCCTGCATCATCACGCTCAGGACACTTATGGCTATGTGAATAACCAAAATCTGACGCAAACGATTATGGATTTCAAATCAAAAGAACCGAATGAAATACTTAACGATTTGTACGAACAGATTTTATTAACGCTTAAATAAGCGAGTGAATTCCGCGTACAAAGATCGATAATACGAAGCCCCGTGCCGGGATCCCGTCGAGGATCTCTTTGCAACTCATCCTAATGATATCCCTGATGGTCGACCCGGCGCTGCTGATAACGCGTCAGGCGCGCTGGCGGCCTTCAGTCAGAGGAAGAGCACGTATCACAGATTTTTTCCCACTCAATGTGAAAATTCCAGGTCTTTGGCTTCCGTATTGTTCCCGTGGTGAGATCCTTTAGAATCATTTTTATTTTATGAGGGATTGTTGCGTGAAATCGGATATTCATAAACTGAGCATCCCTGTCGTGCCACTCGGCAACCCGTTTCCTCCACGTCACTGTTCACTCTGCCCAAGGGGATCGGTTATCGATCGTGATAATCAGCACCGGTTGATAGACAAGAGAAGGCGGTTTAAAACAGGTGAGATAATCGCCAGACAGGATGAACCGGCAGATAAGATATTTGTGATTCATGAGGGATACTGTACGGCCAGCGTGGAGTATGCGGAAAATGCTTTTGTCAGTCGTTTCTATGTTCCGGGCGATATCATGGCGCTGGATGCCATCGAAGGGCGGAAATATCTCACGACCATCAAGGCCTCAACCGCCGCAGAGATTTGTCATATCGATATCGCCCGGTTATTTGAAGCGGCAGAACAAGACGTTTCCGTTGCTGTGGCAGTCATAAAATTTCTCTGTAGGGATAATGGGTTTATTGTTGAAAAAATGCGGCGTTACGCGAAGAAAAATGCTGAAGCCAGGATTGCCGCTTTTCTGGTGGAGTTCTATGAAATGCATTTGCGAATTGGCAGGCCAGAAACGACCTTTCGGCTGCCCTGTTCCCGCGAAGAGATTGCCAGCTATCTCGATCTGAAAATTGAAACGGTGAGCCGCTCGTTAAAATCTCTCGAACAACAAAATCTGATTACTCTCCATCGTGTTCGCACCGTAACCCTGAACAGTTATCTTGGGCTGAAAAGCTTAATTTAATTCTCTTCATTCTCTTTTTATTTACAGAAAATCAGGGATATTCCGTTTACTTACCAAAAAACCAGGAATATTCTATTTTTGCGAAAAAATCCTGGTGGTTGGGCGTGTAATTATTATCACGGGATGTCCGACGGGATAATTCTGCCGGACCAATATAAGAATATTCCTCAATCACCTTCATTTCATTAAGATATTTCCCTCGCCAAATAAAATTTATCATATTTGTAACAAATAATAAGCATTATGTGGTGTTTATAAATGGCCTGGTTATCTTGTTGTTTTATAATGATTTTTATAGGGTCTTTTTTGTGGCAACTTTTTGATAATTATCAAAAACATAAAAAAGATAAATTAATTGATATTTTGCATCTGCATAGTAAATAATTCTGCGATTGATGGTTTCCTCAGTGAATGTAACTTATAGAAATATCTTATGTGACGGCAGGTGAAGGAAAATTCCTGGTTTTTTTTATTTTTTTCGTTTCATCGTTTGTTGAGATGTTACTTATTTCAAAAGATACTCTTGCGGCGCGGCAATTTACGCTCGCAATTAATGGAACCGCTGGTGTGACTTATTTAATAAGACCCGGTGGTGAGTTTGTTCTTAGGAGAAGAAAAATGAAAAAATTATTATTAGTGGCCTCTCTGGCTTCTGTATTTGCCGCAGCGAATGCTATGGCTGATGTCGCTGCTTCGGCTACAGCCTCATGGGATGCGACGGCAACCAAAGACACCACCAGTATGCTGGTTGTTACCCCGCTGAACTCTTTGACTTTCCAGTATGCGGAAGGTCTGAACGGCTTCAATTCCCAGGACGGCGCATTTGATGTCACTATTCAGGGCCAGGATACGGCGACTGATTTTGAACTGACGGCTCAGATTGTTAGCAATACCCTGACCAACGTCAGCGGTGACGACTCCACGCTGAACGTTGGCGTTGCATGGAATGGTACCGCGCTGTCTAACGCCACGGAAACCGTGCTGGTGAACGCCAGTTCGACTTCTGGTCTGGAAAGCCTGATGGCTGATGGCGCGTACAACGGTACTGAGCGCGTCAGCGACCAGTCCAGCTTCAAATTCACTATCGCGTCTGCAACCTCGGACGGCACTACGCCGGTAAGCGATTACTCTGCGCTGCCGGATGGTTACTGGTCTGGCGATGTGAAGGTGCAGTTCAACGCAACCTGGACAACACCGTAAGCGTAATGAATAAAAATTCGGGAGACCCGCTCTCCCGAATTTATCAGGAATAATGTCATGAAAAAATATTTACCGGCAGCCATGTTGGTAGGATTAGTAATATCTTTTTCCGGGCGGGCAATTAATGTTGGTGATATCACGTCGATAATGACTTCCACTGAGAGTTCATTATCGAAAGAAATTACGAATACGACGGATTCGGCGCGCTATGTCAGCGTTTCGGTAAAACAATTATCATCTCCGTTAGCTGATGGTATTGAAATAAAGCCTGTTAATTCCGGCGAATTACTTTCTACGCCAGCCAACCTTATTCTTCCCGGGCAGGCGAAAGATGTCTTCCGCTTCTTTTATAAAGGGCCAGAGGATGATGTCGAACGATATTATCGTCTGCAATGGATAGACGAACCGGTTACTGAGAATGCGGAAACCCGGGCTAATAAAATGGCGGTGGCGACAGCATCCGCAGAAATAGGCACCATTCTGGTGGTAGCCCCGCGAAAAGAGCGTTTTGACTACACCCGAAATGGCGATGTTATCGCTAACACCGGGAATGTGTCATTCCGCGTTATCGCTTATGGCGCATGTAAAGACAAGGATCGCGAACGGGGGCAAGGCTGTCGCGAACGTTATTACATTATGCCGGGTAAGAAAATAAAACTGCAGTTTACCGACATGAGTAATAGTCGTTCACGTATTGGTATTTGGCATGGAAAGCAGTTTATTACAGTGAACTGATGGTCATTAGCAACCATCAGAACGGGATAATAAAAATACCGGAATGTAAGGATGCATATGACAACGAAATATCTTTTAAGCGGTAGCATTTGTGTTTCTCTGGCGCTAACGTCGGGGTTTACCTGTGCCGCTCCAGTAAAAATAGGTAATTATGTTATTCCCGGCGCGTTTGCTCGTTCACTGGAGCAGGGAATGACGGTTCCGGTATATATTCGTTACAATGAAACCGACGAGAAAAGTCAGCAAAAGATTGCGGATGCGGTGATTTCACTTGTCGATGGCGCGATTACCGTTAAATCTCTGGTGCTTGCCGAATTACCCAATAATGCGGTGTTATCAGAAAAGACCCGCTCCATGGTGGAAAAGATTCGTGATGTTAAATTCCAGAATAATACTTATATCGATCTGTCTGACGATGCGCGTCTGCAACTCAATGTCTCCTCATTTCACCTGGAGATGATTGTCAGTAAGGATGCATTAACCGAAGCGATTGTTGCCCGTAGCAGCCTGCTGGGGCCTTCCAGCGTTGGGACGCTATCTAACGTACTCAACTACAATTTTGGAACCTACTACAACGATTATCGCAATGGCAGCAGCACCCGCAGTTACCTGACGCTGGATAACACCACATCGTTACGTGAACATCACTTTAATATCAACGGTTCCTTTTACGGCATTGGCGACAGCAATGGCTCCAGCAAACTTTATCGTGCGATGTATGAGCGCGATTATGAAGGTTATCGACTGGCGCTGGGGATGCTTGACACCTGGAATGTCCAGTCTGTTGCCAGCCTGAATGCCCTGAACGGCGGCAAAATATATGGTGTGAGCTATGGCAACAAAGGGAGTACGGTTGTTGAAAATACCGCCCTTTCACTCACGCCAGTTACCGTATTTTTACCGGCGGCAGGGGAAGTTCATGTCTTTCGCGATGGGCGTTTGCTCAGCGTACAGAATTTCAACATGGGCAGCTACGAAATTGATACCAGCCGCTTCCCGTATGGCGTCTATGACGTCACCGTCGATATCGTGGTCAATGGCCGGACGATAAATAGTCGTATCAGCCGGATTAATAAAATCTTTGCCCGTCAGCAGGCCGCCGGGCTTCATCAGCTGTCCTGGCAGTTTTTTGGTGGCTCACTGGATTACGATCGGGTGAGCTATAAGCGTAACCACTATCAGGATTCAGGCAGTGAGCAGACCTGGATTGCCGGGGGCGCCGCGTCGGTGACGCTGGCCGTGCTATCGGGGCTAAGTCTTAAATCGACGATCTACGGTTTTGGCAACAATACGGTCAATGAAACGGATGTCACGCTCAATGTGAATGAATATATCAGCGTCGGCAATCAGACGCTGGTGGCGAGCGATTCGTCATGGCGAAATATCAGTAACGTGAACCTCAACGTACCCGGAGGGTTTGGCTCTCTTTGGGCGTCACGCGAAGACAGTAAAATTGGCAACCGGCTACCTGTTCAGGAACGTGACAACTATTCCATTGGTGGAACCCTTAACCTCGGCAAGTTTATTCCCCATGGCGGCTCGCTCACCGTCAGCCAGACGGAGAATCGCTATTCGGGCAATAAATACCGTAACCTGGACTACAGTACGACGCTCTGGTCAGGCAGATACGCCACGGTGGGGCTGCGTGCAGGGATCCAGCGTTATTACTACAGCAACCGTAATGACGATGGCCAACAGGAACGCTATGTCAGCCTGGATTTTTCCTTGCCGCTGGCTTCCTGGCTGAGTCTGGGGGTTTCCCGGGATCGCTATGGCAGCACCCAGGGCAATGTCAGTGCGCGTAAACAGTATGCCGAAGGCCCCATTAAATCGGTTGGGTTATCGGCGTCAACGCGTCTGAGCGGTGAGCAACATTACGACAATAACTATTCGGTAAACGGTAATCTGAGTTATGACACAAAATATAACGCCGGAACCGTATCGGTGACGCGTTCAGCAGATAACTCGACCAATATGAACTTCTCTTCACAAGGCTCCCTGGCATGGGCAGGTAAAGACTTCGGTCTGAGCAAAGAGAGGCAGCGGTCAGGCATCATTGTGAAAACGGATTTAATGGGCGAGGGAAAACTGGCGGCAAAAATTAATAACCGCAACTACCTGCTGAGCGGAAAATCGAATTTCATCGCATTGCCGCCGTATGCGCAGTACAAGCTGGAAATACTCAATGATAAAAATTCTGAAGACAGCTTCGATATTGTCTCAGGGCGCAAGCAGGAGCTGACGCTTTATCCGGGTAACGTCGGGGTGGTTAATCCGGAAGTGAAAAGTATGGTGACTGTGTTTGGCCGCATCCGCTATCCCGACGGGCAACTGGCGTCGAATACCGATATTCATAACCATATCGGCAAAACGCGTACGGATGAGAAAGGCGAATTTGCCATTGATATTGATAAAAAATATCCGGTTATTACGCTAATTTCAGCCAATGGCAGCGTGTGCGAGGCGGATCTCGATCTGGAGAATGCGCGCGGCGCGGCGTGGGTCGGGGATGTGAAATGTGCCACGCAAACCACAATGGCACAACGGTAAGGTATGAATAATGAATAAATCACTTTCTCTTATTCTTGGATGTGTTTTCGTCACGTTATCTCCATCTGCCTGGGCACTCTCGGCATCTACCCAGGCGGCGGTGAACAACAAGTTTTTGTTTATTGAAAACAACGTTGATAATGAATACTTTATTACGCCTTCATCTCTCGATCCTCGCTTCAGTGGTTCGAACACCTGGGTGAAATATGGAAACAGTCAGGATAGCCTTGGATATATCGGTATTGTTGGCTGGACAGGCGGCACCTCATATTACAAGGATATATGGATTGATAATTCACCGATCAATGAACCATTCCGCGGTATTCGTTGTACCACGGGTTCTAATTGCCCTGCCTCCGGTTATATTGCTGCGGATCTGACCGATCAATGGGGTTTCTATCATACCAAAGCTACCGGGGCGGGGATTGCCGGCGGGCATTATGGTTTTGCATCGCTGACCGACTCAGCATATGAATATTTTCGCAATATGACCGTAGGAGGCTCAGAGACTTACAATCTCAATTATTGCCGGACAACGGTTAACTATGATTATGCGGCTGGACAGCGTTGCAAAGACCAGAACAGCGGTAACTGGTATATCAGACCCTACACTTTAAACAAAATAGGTCATTTATCGTTAGTTTCGACTAATGCCTTTCAGGAACTGTGGGTTGCCAGTGATGGTACACCCAGCATTGTCAGAGACAGCGGTTATTGCGAATTGGGTGTTGTCGGCCGGGACGATGGCGTCATCTGCAAAATGGTTTCATATGATTTTAATCAAACCAGCAACCTGACCAGTTCTCTCCGTATCCGCATGTATGCTGATAGCGCAATGCTTGGTTTTACCCCCGGCGCCTCGACAATTAAATATTCTGGTGACGGACAGTCCTGGACTAATTTTGGTTCAACATCGATTTATTATAATGTTTTTAGTAGTGGGGGCGAATATATCTATATTTTCCTTTCCAAAGTTTTTCTGAAGGCAATGGTGGACAACGGTGTCAGTATCACTAATAGCCAACCTTTTACCTTTGCCTTTACGAATAGCGTAACGCCTGAGTCGGGATATTACCAATTTACGCCTTCGCTACAGCTCAATATTGTGCCGAAAGAGTATGGGATTAGCATTGTCTCTTCAGATAACCATACTTCCGCGAGCGGGAGCGGCACGATCGGCGACGCCGAACCAATAGAGATGGATTATACCGTCACCGTCTCGGGGCCGCGTCAGGCCGATAGCATCACTGCGCAAGTTATTGGGGACAGTACGATGATAAACGGCGTCCCTTACTGTTTGTTTACCTCTGTGCAGGGCGGGCTGTCCGTTCCTGTGCCTGCCTTTCTTCAGTATAACCGTCAGTCGGGTGGGGTGGCGCAGAAACGAAATAGCTGTAATGAAGCGGCAATCAACATGAGCGACGCGCTGTGGCAACAGACCCCCTGGGACGCAAATAACAACGATGATGGAAGCTTCTATACGACGGATTTGAAGCTGCTTTTCCCGATGAATGACTCACGTTCGATGCTGACTGTTTCGGGGGCGGACTGGGAAGGCGTCGTCAGCGCCAGCGGAGAGATTAAAGTGACGGCGAACTGGGTGGGAGTGACGCCATGAACTTCCGACGTTTTGTGCTGAGATGTGTTTTTACCCTGCTGCCGGGGCCGATCGCACTCTCTGCGCACGCGGTCTACCTGGAGTCGACAATTTATGAAATGCCGTCAGATAAGGCGTTTATTAGCAAACGAATCTATAACGATAGTCATAAGCAGAATGTGTACAGTATCGCCGCGGTAAAAATTGATAAACCAGGGCCTGGGGGGGAAAACCGGAGTGCGATTGCCGAAGGGGAACTGCTGTTTACACCCCTGAATTTCTCACTGGCTCCAGGGGCCAGTGAGTTTTTTAAGATTTTTTACCGTGGCCCGCAGGATGGAAAGGAGCGCTATTACCGGATCCTGTTCCGTGAGATGCCGGTAACGCTATTCACCGAACGTAGCCAGGGGAAAGGCAGCGAGGCTGTTCCGGTTATCGCAATTGACACTATCCTGGTCGTTCGGCCAGGAAAAGTGAAGCTGGACTACACAATTGATGAGAAAAACGGCGTCCTGAAAAATACGGGAAATACCTTTTTCAAAATCATTGTACATCAAGGTTGCCACTCAACGGATGACGAGGCCACGATGCGTTATGTATTACCAGGGGAAACCTGGCGCAGTAGCGAGTTAAAAACAAAGAATAAAAAATTTATCGTAGCTTTACAGAAATACATACCGGTGGGAGAGGGATGCTTTAAACGTAACCCGTAACGGGCATTGAATTTTATCTGATATGTCACGATGAGACATAAAGCCTGTTGCTGGACAATCTTCAATAAATTCTGCGGCTGGGGATGTTGCTCAGCAAGAAAATTAAGTCACGAATTGTCTTATAAATGTAAAGTCTGAAGGTATTGTCTATACTCTCGTACATAAGCGAGGGATCTGCTATGCTATAAATTCAACCGGGT
This sequence comes from Citrobacter amalonaticus, assembly GCF_002918555.1. Classification (GTDB taxonomy): domain Bacteria; phylum Pseudomonadota; class Gammaproteobacteria; order Enterobacterales; family Enterobacteriaceae; genus Citrobacter_C; species Citrobacter_C amalonaticus_A. The sequence continues at coordinate 1,258,621 of NZ_PQMB01000002.1, read as the reverse complement.
GATAACTATGAATACGAAAAAGGTTTTTCTGCTCAGTTATGACATCTATCTTTTCTCAGGGATGAAATTTGAGCTTCCAAATCTGGTGTTAGCTGATGCCAGAACATATATTTCAGATACGCAGACGCTTATTCCAAAATATGAATCTTGCCTGCTAATAATCGATAATCGTCTGCCATTGTTATTGGTCAGTAAATGGCTTCAGAGGAACAGCTCACAGTTTATTAATATGAACTGTGTGGTAATTCAATTGAGTGAAAGTAAATGTATTAATCGGGGATATGAAGAGTATGCGTTTATAAACGGGAATTTATTAGCGGGAGAGGTGATGTCTCAGCTAAAAGCAACGCTGTTGGCACCCGCTCACGCTATACAGACAGCGAAGGGCTCCTCAGTGTTCAATTTTCGTTTGACTGATTTTGAAGAGGAGATGCTCTATGCTTCTTTTACGAAAGAGGGATTACAGGAATTTTGTAAAGCCAATTCGGTAACAGTCAAATCCCTTTATCGATATCGCGATAAAATTACGGCCAGGTTCGGATTCTCTCATTTCAACGAAGTGATTATTTTTTTAACCAGAAATAACTTGCTGAATGACAGCTATTCGATGAATCGTAACTCAGGGAAGCATATCATTTATGATGATATATATGATGCTTCAGATAGCAGTCGCTTGAGTATGGCAATACGGAATGATGAAATAATTCCGTATTATCAGCCTATCGTTAATACAGCCGGAGACGTTTATGGTGTTGAGATTTTAGCCCGCTGGCCGCAGGGGCACAACTATGCCATTTCTCAGCGCGAGTTTATTCCATTGGCAGAAAAAAGTGGTTTAATCAATGAGTTGACGAGCTATTTAATGAACAGGGTGGCGCAAAGCCTGGTGGCGTCGGAATATTTTACAGATAAAAATTTGTTTATTTCTTTCAATATCAGTCCCGCCACGTTAAGTAACCCTGTGTTTTACTGGGAGTGTCTCCATTTTATGGAGGTAACACAAAAACTCCCCATTCGACTGATGATAGAAATAACAGAAAGCCAGACGTTGAATATTACACCTGCCATTAAAGAACTTATTCGTTCGCTACGCAATCGTGGCGTTCTGTTTGCGCTTGATGATTTTGGTACGGGTTATGCTAATCTTTGCCATCTCAACGAACTGGAGCTGGATTTGATAAAAATTGATAAAACCTTTATTAAAAGCATCAAGGAGGCCGGGCAGCGTATTCCTATGCTTGAATCGATTGTACATCTTGCCGGGATTTTAGAACTGCGGACGGTGGCTGAAGGGGTTGAATATGAATTCCAGCAGCGCTGGCTGGAGGAAAATAATATCGATTACCTGCAAGGGTATTATTTTTTACCGCCTGTGGCATTCGGCGACTTTGTCCGGTATCACAAGCAGCTTGAAAATTCCGTTAAATCTTTTACCGATTCGGGAAAAAAAACGTTGCCATCTGATGACAAAAAAAAGCCACGCTGAAGATGTTATCTGCTTAATTCGCAAGACATTATTGCTGGAATATTCGTTTTGTTTAAGCAGGGTTTTTATGCCTTACGTATAAAAGCCCTGCTTATGTGACCTACCGGCATACTCTGGGCAAGACGCGCAGTCCGTGGCACGTCTAAACCCTGGCGCTACACCTCATCTTTGAGCTGAGAGTAAAAACTGTCTTCCAGTTTGCTTTCCAGTATTGTGCGGATTTCCGTTGCCAGATTTTTGTAGAAGTCAGAGAGTTCGTCATCTTTGCATAATAAAACGATCTTCCGTCTCTCTTTTCGGTTGTTGATCCTGATGATTTTCAGCGTTTGTGAAAAGTCAGGGATCGTGGTGATAAACAGCGGGGTCGTCAGGGTCCAGCCATAGCCACTGGCGATAAGCTTTAAAATATCGTCTGCGTTGTCCATTTCAAACTGCACGGCAGGCGAAAGGTTATTCCATTTAAGCCAGTTAAGCGTTTGTATGCCCGTTGGCGTATTGCTGGTGTAGGCAATGTAGTGTCGATTTTTACACAGATCTTCCAGCCGGGTTTCGGGCCACGTTTTGGGGCAAACGCATAAAAACGCCTCTTCAATCAGCGGATACATTCTGACATTCGGCGGCATCTCCGTATGCATCATGGTAATGGCAAGGTTAATGCCTCCGGTATTTAAGGCGGTTAACAGACCTGAGGCGGTTCCGGTGATCTGATAAATATGTTGCACCTGCGGTTGCAGGAATTTCAAAATATCCAGACCAATCGTTTTGCTGATAGAGTCGACAAAGCCAATTTTCAAACGAGAAATACTTCCATGACTGACCGCGCTGATATGCTCCTGCAAGTAGATACCGCTATCGATAATTTTTTTTGCCAGCGGATAAAGAGCCTGCCCGGCGATCGTCATTTGAACCGGGCGCTGGGCGCGGTTAAGTAAGTCCGTATTTAAGCTATTTTCCAGGTTCGCAATCTGCTGGGAGACGGAGGATTGCGTCAGGTTAAGTTTCTTCGCCGCAGCCGTGAACGATCCGGTTTCGATCACCGCCAGAAAGGCCTGTAACTGTCTCAAATCGAAGTTAATTTCCTTCACATCCGCCCCGATTATTACATTTTTTAATAGTGAGTATTTATATTCTCAATGGTTTTTTTTATTTGAGCAACGTCAAATTATCTGTTCTGCCAGCAAATTAAGGTGGTTATACACCCACATGCAGAAAGAGAGATGGCAATGCGTGAAGAAAAGGATCTATTAGGATGTTTAATGGTGCCCGATGATGCGTACTACGGCATTCAAACCCAGCGGGCGGTGTTAAATTTTTCGGTATCGGGCAGGACAGCAGTCGACATTCCCCATTTCTTATGGTCCATTGCCGCGATTAAACAGGCGGCAGCGCAGGCGAATGGACAAATCGGCGCACTGGACCAGGAGAAAGCCGCGGTCATTGTTGAGGCTTCGAGGGAAGTGATGGCAGGGGCGTTTGATGCGCATTTTCCTGTTGATATTTTTCAGGGCGGCGGCGGTACCTCCACAAATATGAATATGAATGAGGTGCTGGCAAATCGCGCCAATGAGATCCTTACCGGCGTGCGAGGCTACGAAGCGATTCATCCGAATACGCACGTCAACATGGGGCAATCCACAAATGATGTGATTCCGGCAGCCATGAAAATGACCAGTCGGAAAAATATTAACCATCTGATTGTTCAATTAGAAAAGCTGGAAGCGGTACTGGCAGAGAAAAGCCGGCAGTTTGCCAGCAAAGTAAAATTAGGCCGAACCTGTCTGCAGGATGCGGTACCGATGACTTTTGGCCAGCAGTTTGGCGCCTACTGTACGCAGGTCAGGAGACTTAAAGAGAATCTGACGCAGGTGAATGAGGATGCTCTGTCTTTGCCGCTGGGCGCGACGGCGATCGGCACCGGTTTATCAACCCATGAGGGGTATCTCCCGGCGGTGTATTCGTGGCTGGAAATGATTACCGGAGAAAAATATCGCCCGGAAGCCGATTTCTTTGATGGTTTGCAACACGGTGATTTTTATATTGAGTTCTCTGCACAGCTTAAAAAAATCGCCGCTTTTCTTTCTAAAATGGCGACCGATTTCCGTATACAAGGGTCGGGACCGCGGGCGGGGTTCAATGAAATTATTGTGCCAGCCGTACAGCCTGGCTCGTCTATTATGCCAGGAAAAATTAACCCGGTTATGCCGGAGCTGGTCAATCAAATTGCGTATCAGGTGATCGGTAACGATCTCACTGTCACGATGGCCGTTGAGGGCGCAGAGCTTGATCTGAACGTTTGGGAACCGGTGCTGCTGAAGGCCCTCTTTGAATCTTGCTCGCTATTGAGCCGGGTAATTCCATTATTTATTGATAAGTGTCTGGCAGATATCACTATCAACGAAGCGGTGAGCGCTCGCTACGCAGAGCAGAGTACCGCACTGGCGACGATAGTGGCGACCCTGTTTGGCTATCAGGTTGGATCGCGGATTGCAAAAGCGGCTTATGAACAACAGTGCAGCGTCAGGCAGGTTGTTCTGGCGGAAAAATTACTGACGCCAGCGCAGGCAGATTATCTGCTCGATCCGCTGGTGATGACTGACCCACAAAAAAGTACGGCAGCCATTAAGCGCTATAAAAAAGAAATGGATGCGCAGTAATTATTTTCTCTAACAAAACAGGCTTTAAATGCAGGTAATGAATATTGACTATATATTCATTACCTTGCCTCCTCGCTGTTGATAAATATAAATACGATAACGTAGCGCCTGGTACTCCAGGCTACTTAGAGTAGGGTGAATATATGGTGATATTACATGTCATTTTATTACTTGGCACCATCATGCTGGCCGCAAGATGGGGTGGAATGGGCGTAGGGTTTGCCGGAGGAATTGGCTTAGCAATTGCTGTATTTATTCTTGGCGTACCGGCAGGTTCTCCCCCTGTTGATGTCATGCTGATTATCCTGTCAACGATTCTTGCTTTATCCGTGATGCAACTGGCCGGGGGAATGGATTATTTAGTTATTCTCACAGAAAAGTTATTACGTCATCATCCCGGTTATCTTAATATTCTCGCTCCTGCCGTCACCTTTATCTTAACGGTTTTATCCGGTACCGGTTATACCGCGATGTCGGTGATGAATGTCATTCAGGAGGTGGCGAAGGATAACGGCATCAGGCCCAGCCAGCCGCTGAGTTCTGCGGTTGTGGCATCTCAGTTGGGGATTACCGCCTCGCCCATCTCAGCCGCAACGGCGATTATGTACGGTACCGTGGAAGTGATGGGTGTGAGCTTTGGCGATGCCATGTTGGTGGTTTTCCCCACTGCATTGTTTGCAATGTTGATTGCCGCTTTTATTGCCAGCCGACAAGGAATAAAACTGGCCGATGATCCTGTTTGTCAGAAAATCATGCAGGAGAATAAAATCGTCATTAATAAACACACTGAGCGCGTCGTTGCTCCCGGCGCAAAATCTTCAGTTATCCTGTTCCTGCTCGGCGTGCTGTTTGTTGTTTGTATGCTTCTTTTTAAACCCATAATTGGACATGCGATTAACTCTCGCGACTTAATTATCATTACGATGTTTGTTGTCTCTACTATCATTATTTTCGCCTGCAAGGTGGATATGAAGGAGGTTAAAAATTCCCCCTTATTTAAATCCGGCGCAGAATCCCTGGTCGTGGTATTAGGTATTGTCTGGCTGAGCAGTACGCTTATTGGCGCTCATATTGAGGAGATTAAAACAGGCGCCAGCGATGTTTTGCGTACCTGGCCGATGCTGCTGGCGGCGGTCTTCTTTTGCACCAGCGCAATGCTGTTCAGTCAGGGGGCGACAAGCGCGCTGCTTATGCCCATTGCGGCATCCATCGGGATCGGTCCGGATGCGATATTAGCCAGTTTTGTGGCGGTAAGCGCGCTCTATATCACCAATATCTACCCAACGACGGCATTTGCGATTGCCACCGATGATACCGGTTCATTCCTGAGTCGTCGCTGGAACGGCTCGAGGATCGTCAATCATCCGTTCTTTTTACCCGGATGCCTGTCAATTATCTGCTCGGTGCCTTTTGGTTTTTTACTGGCAAGGATCATATTGTAGTGCGGGCGGGAAACGGGGGAGCCACGCTCCCCCGCATTATCGGACGGTCGCCTGCAAGGCAAACAGCTTTCCGGCAAAAGTCTCGCTCACTGGCCAGTCGTCGCCAGCCACTCTGGTGGGAGGCAAAAATCCGCATTGCATCAGCAGTTGTTGATACTCTTCATCCCGCCAGGCGTGCATCTGACTACCAAAACGCGTTACGTTACCGTCGGTTTTTACCGCCCAGAATGTGGTTGCGCTGATTTGTGTTTTCTCATCCCAACGATTTTCGATTAACAACAAGTGGGGGTCAGCAAGGAACAACCCTTGCGGACAGCGCTGCCAGGAGCCTTCCGCCATGCCCTGGCGTTTTACTTCCTCAAAAGTATGCACTTCAATAAGCAGTTTTCCTTCGGGCTTCAGCCACTGCGCGCAGCGGCTGAGCAGCGTTTGGGCATCGTCTGCGCTGAACACATTCAGTTCACCAAAGGTCATTATGATGAAATCAAAAGTTTGATCGGGGGTGAACTGACGGACGTCCTCGCATCGGTAGTCAATCTCCAGGCCATTCTGCTGCGCCTGTTCCCTGGCCCACCTAATCGATGCCGGAGAAAAATCAACGCCCGTACAGTGAAAACCACGTTGTGTCAGCCGCTGGGTGTAAAAGCCGGGGCCGCAGCCCAGATCGAGGAGCTGTGCACCCGTAGGGAGCTGCTGTGCTATCCATGCCACCTGATCCTCAATGATCGCGAGTTTGCGGCTGGCCCAGTCGTGATCCTGCGACAAATGGTTCTCAAGCATACGTTGGCTGAATGCTTCATCATCCCAGGGAATTTTGCTCTCCAGGTCTGACATGCCAGCTGAAGGGCTGACCATGATGAGATCGCGGATATCCATCTTCTCTCCTTAGTGAATTTCCAACAATGCTGAATCTATCATTAGCCTGGTGAATAAAATATGTGTACTAATCAACACGCGATGCTATTTTGGTGATAATGATTCTCATCTTTATTGTCGCCACCCGTCGGCAATGATAATGTTGCAGACTGAATTCATCCCCCCTGGCGCACAGAAGACGGCATGAACAACATCACCGCCCACAATGAATCCAGCAGTAAGATCTTTTCCGTGAGTGAGTTTATGGATTTCGGCGAGCGTTATGGCATTGATTACCGCTTTCCAATGCTGATGCAAAAGCCGGATTTTCCACACTCCAGCCCCGTTTTGCAGGGGGAGGTCGAAGAGATGACGCTCCCCTGCGGCATGTGCGTAACCCATTCCGACGTTCAGGTTCTGCAACCCTATGAAACGACCTCCCGCCACAGCAGTCCCTTATATATGCTGGTGGTGCTGGAAGGCTGCGTGGTGCTGACGCTGAACGGGCAGAAGCACGTGGTACGTTCCGGCATGGCATTCAGCTCCCGGCTTAGCGAGCGTCAGACGATGTGTGCCAGCCATCACGCAGACTGCAAATTGCGCACGCTGTCGCTGGGGCTGTATTCCGACGGCGCCTGGCGTGACGGCCTGCTGGCGTCGCTGATGCGGGAATGGGAGCGATGTCAGACCCCGACGCTTATCTGGCAGGTGCCGGGCTTTTTGCTCAGTGGCTTACAGTACGCCCGACAGGGGACGCTGAGCAGCGTCTCCCGTCAGCTCATGCTGGAGGGACTGATTCTGCAACTGTTCGGCCACGGTCTGAGCGTCTGTCAGGTTGAGAGCGGAAAAAGGCTCGGCGGCGAGCAGCAGCGGCTGGAACGCATCCGCTGTCTGCTGGAGCAGGAACCGGAAAAGAACCATACCCTGAACGAGCTGGCCCAGCGGGCGGCGATGAGCCCCAGCAGTTTGCGCAGTAAATTTCGTGCGGCATATGGGTGTTCGGTTTTTGACTATCTCCGGGATTGCCGTCTGGAACGTGCGCGCAGCTATCTCCTGGCAGGGTATAGCGTTCAGCAGGCCGCCTGGATGTCGGGCTACCAGCATGCCACCAACTTTTCAACCGCGTTTCGACGTCGTTACGGTTTTCCACCGGGCGATGTCCACAAACTTTGCTAATCCATTTTTTCGTATTGCGCGAAGCCCTGGCTAACAATTTGGCATTACGCATACGCAACCTGGCATCCGGCATAGCTATCTTCATCAGCAAAAAGGTAATAATTCTTATTTACAATTAGAAATGCCTTTGGAGACGTTCATGTTCGCTAAGACTCGGTTGGCGCTGCTGGTAGGATGGGTAACCGGCAGCGTGGCTTTTCCTCTGTTGGCTCAGGAAACAACAAAAAACGATACGGTGGTTGTCACCTCGCAGATGCAAAGCGGCGCCACCAAGCTTGCCACGCCGGACATTGAAACTCCCCAGTCGGTGTCCATTATTACCCGTGAACAGTTCGAAGAGCAGGGCGCCACCAGCGTGCGTCAGGCGGTGAGCTATACCCCCGGCGTTTACAGTAATCAGATTGGGGCTTCAAACCGTTTTGACTACATCGTACTGCGCGGCTTCTCTGATGGCAGCCTGGACAACGTCTATCTCGACGGTCTGAAAATGATGGGCGACACCAACTCACACAGCTCGCTGGTGGTCGATCCCTGGTTCCTCGAAAACATTGAAGTGGTGCGCGGTCCGGCTTCGGTCCTGTATGGCCGATCTTCGCCGGGTGGAATTGTGGCGCTGACCTCCCGCAAGCCATCATTCGATCCCGGCGGGGAGGTTAAACTGTTCGCCGGAAACAATAACCAGCGCGGGGCGGCGTTTGATGTGACCGGCCCACTGGATGATAACGACCGCGTGGCGGTGCGTTTGAGTGGGATGACGCGCTACGCGGATTCGCAGTTTGATAAGCTAAAAGAGGAACGCTACGCGCTGATGCCGAGCCTCACCTGGCGTATCACCGACCAGACGCGTCTCGATCTGATGGCTTATCTGCATCGCGATCCGGAAGGCGGCAGCCACTCTGGTTTACCGTATGATGGCACCGTCGTGCCACATTATGGTCACAAGATCTCCAACACCTTCTTTGAAGGGGAGGACGATTACGACAAATACGATCGTCGCGAGAACATGGTGGGTTACAACATTGAGCATATGTTTGACAGCGGCTGGTCGGTGCGGCAAAAGCTGCGCTATCTGCACACCAAAGTAGAGCTTAACCAGGTTTACGCCGCGGGATGGCTGAATGAGACGGAGCTTAATCGTGGCTACTCCGGTTCCGATGAGAAAATGTCGGCGGTGACCCTGGATAACCAGCTTGACGGTAGTTTTGACACCTGGGATATCAACCACCGTCTGCTGGTGGGGATCGACTATCAGGATCGCAGTAATAATACCACCGGCTACTATGGGGCATTCCCTCCGATAGATGCTTTCAACCCGGTGTACGGCGCGAAGCCGAATTACATCTCCATGTATGCACGCGAGAAGCACAAGCTGCGCCAGACGGGCTATTACTTGCAGGATCAGATGTCCTGGGATCGCTGGCGTCTCACGTTGGGGGGGCGCTACGATCAGGTCAGCGTCTCTAATATCGACAAGATCAACCATTCCCGCAGCGATCTGGATAAAAACAACTTCAGCACTCGCGCCGCGTTGCTCTACCTGTTCGACAACGGGTTTGCGCCATACGTCAGCTACTCTACCGCCTTCACGCCGACCAGCTTCGCCGATGAAAACGGTAATCTCCTGGATCCGATGAAAGGCAAACAGTGGGAAGCCGGGGTGAAATATGAGCCGGAAGGCTTAAACAGCCAGTTTAGCGCATCAGTATTCCGCATTAACCAGACCAATATCGCCACCAAAGAGGAACCTACCGATCCGTACCGCTCGATTGGTGAGATTGAATCGGAAGGCGTGGAGCTGGAGGCCATCAGCCAGTTGACGGAGAGTTTCCGTCTGCAGGCGGCGTATACTTACACTGATATCCGTTACAGGAAAAGTAGCCCGGAAGAACAGGGCAAACGCGCTGTCTATGCGCCGCGTAATCAGGCCAGCACCTGGCTGAGCTATGACGTGAAAAACGGTCCGCTGGAAGGTCTGACGCTTGGCTCTGGCGTGCGTTACGTGAACGGTATTACCAGCGATCGTCTGAACACCCACACGCTACCGTCATACACGCTGGTGGATATGGCCATTGGCTACGATTTGTCGAATATTGGTATTAAAGGGTTAAGCGCGCAGGTGAACGTGAATAACCTGACTGATAAACGTTATGTCGCGGCCTGCAACTCGCTCTCTTACTGCTATTTCGGCGCGGAGCGCAGCATCGTCGGTAGCGTCTCCTGGACGTTCTGATCGACAACGTGCCCGGAGCAGACAGGCTCCGGGCATCCTCGCTGCGCGGTTAAGGCGCAGTACCGAAAAACTCACCAAATTTTACCGCCAGCCAGCCCACTGGTGTGGTAGCGCCGCCGACAATATTGGTAATCTCAGACATCCCTTCTGGCACCGGAATACTGGAGTTTATTGCCGCTTGCGTATACTCCTTCGAAATGTCGGTCCCGACGTACAAGATACAGGTCACAATCAGCGTGCCGGTAACAAACATTCGGAACATGTTGCGTTTGCAGAATGGCGTGACCATGGCCAGCAAAAACATGAGGGAGGCCAGATCAACAAACGGCAGCACGCGGTTACCCGGCAGAATAATTGACAGCACTACCGCCATGGGAATTAACAGCAGCCCGGTGGCCAGTACGGATGGTTCACCGATCAGGAGTGCGGTATCCATACCGATATAGAAATCACGATCGGGGAATTTGGCCTTCAGTTTTGCTTCTGCTGCGTCGCGAACAATCAGCAGCCCCTGTACCAGAATCTCGATCATTTTCGGCAGCAATAGCATGGCAGCAGAGACTTTAATAGCCAGCGATACCGCAGCCGAGACATCATATCCCGCGAGGAATGCCAGCAGCAGTCCCAGCACAAAGCCCAGCGTTAGCGGTTCGCCAAATACGCCGAATTTTTTGTTAATGCTTTCCGGATCAAAATTGATTTTATTGATGAGGGGAATCTTATCAATAATGTAATTACAGGCAATGCCAAAAGGCACATAGGCTATACAGGTAAGATGAGGGAAAGAGATCCCTTTCAGATTATAGTTTTTTTGTAAGTAAGGTGCAGTGAGATCCGCTGCCAGCAAGGTGAGGATAAATATACCGAAGGTTATACCTACGGAGAGCCAGTAATTTCCGGTTCCGGCATAGACGACCGATCCCATAATCAGGAATATCCAGTAATTGAAAATATCGATATTCACCGTTTTGGTTAATTTGAGCAGCAGCATGGCAAGGTTAATGATAATGAAACCAACCACCACCGGCAGCATCAGCGGGGAGCCCCAGCCGATAGTGGAGGCGGTAGGCCAGCCGGTATCCACTACCGTCAGGTGCAGGCCAATACGCTCAACCATAGCCTGTGATGCCGGACCCAGGTTGGTCAGCAGCAGACCGATTACCAGACCGACACCTTCAAAGCCGATACCGACCAGCATCCCTGCTTTAAATGCTGTGCCGATTTTTACCCCAAAGCAAAGTGCGATAATAAAGAATATTACTGGCATCATCACTGATGCCCCCAGACTAATAATACTGTTGATAATATCCATAATGATTCCTTAAAAGGCGGGCGAATTGGGCGCGAGCGAACCCGTGCCCAATGGGCCGTATAAAAACCTTTAATGATTCTTTTTAATATTTAACTGAGTTTCTTCAACAGAATCTCAGAAAATAGTTTTGGTGAGTTACTAAAAGCATCAATAGTACTTCCCGCAATATGCGGCGTAATGGTGACATTATTCAGCGTATAAAACGCGCTGTCATCCGGTAGTGGTTCGTCATCAAAGGTATCTAATGCCGCCCCCATAATTTCCCCGGCTTTGAGCGCCGCAATCAGATCGCCTTCATTGATTAATCCCGAGCGCGCGGTGTTGACAATAATGGCGCTGTTTTTCATCAGTGCAAAATGGTGCGCATTGATCAGGTTCTCTGTCTCCGGCGTCAGGCGGGCATGCAGCGATACCACATCGACGCGTTGCAGCAGTTCATCCAGTGAATCGACTTTTTCATAGCCATCGTGACTCTCCACGTACTTATCGTAAAAGAGTATTTCGCTGCCAAAGCCGCTAAGAAAACCGGCAACCAGTTGGGCGATATGTCCCAGACCTACCAGACCCACGACTTTACCACCCAGCTCAGGGATTGCCTGATGATTCGGGCTATCCTTACGCCAGAATTTGTCCCGTAGCGCATCGTGAGAACGGGCGATATTACGCATTTCCGCCAGGATCATCCCGACGGTAAACTCGGCGACGCTGCGGGCATTGCGCCCTGGCGTGTTTATCACCTCAATACCGCGCGCCTTTGCCACCTGCTGATTAACGTTTTCCACACCGCCGCGCAGAACACCCACGTATTTTAGCTGCGGCAGCTTATCGAAGACCGCTGTGTTAACCGGGGCAAACTGGGTGATCAGAATTTCCACATTGTCTGCCCCCTGGAGCAGGGTATCAGGTAATGCCACGGCTTCCGAACCTTCCTGCTCAACACGCAGATTATCCTCCTGTAATTTCTCAACTGACTCATGTGACCATTCGCGTACTTCAACCTCGATTCCTTTATCTCTTAGCGCCTTCAGACCGGCGTCCATCATTGCGGCATTGATAAAAAGATCGGCAATCGCCAGACATTTCATAGTGATTCTCCATAGATTAACGCATCAACATACCGCCGGTGACATCCAGAGTTGCTCCCGTCATATAGCGGGTTTTGGGAGAAACCATGAAGACCCCGATGTCGGCAATTTCCTGGGGTTGGGCTACCCGACCAACCGGAATGCGGCTGACGTAATAGTCAGGATTTTGTTCAATGTTTTTACGGATCATCGCGGTATCCATAATCCCGACGGCGATGTTGTTCACATTGATGTTCTGCTTTGCGACTTCCCGCGCCAGAGAAATAGAGAACGCAACCAGGCCCGCTTTACTGGCCGCATAATGGGCATGACCGGTTGTGGAACCATGGAATGCCGCTTGCGAAGTGATATTTAAAATGCTTCCCGCCTGGACGTTTTGCAGGCAATGATTCACAAACAATTGACTCAGATGGAAGACCGCTTTCAGGTTGACGTTCATCACCGTATCCCAGTCCTGCCGGGTGATTTCGGTGACGTAGCCACTCAGCCAGATCCCGGCGTTATTGACCAATATGTCGGCGTTCCCCAGTCGGTTGATGCAGGTGGCGAACAGATTTTCACGGCTCTGGTCATCGGAAAGATCGGTTTTTACCGCGATGATGTCGACATTCGTTGTGGATTTCACCGTTTCAACCAGGTCCTGCGGGTTTTCTTCTTCACGCAAATAGGTAAAGCAGACATTGACCCCTTCTTTTGCCAGAGTGAGGACAAACTCTTTGCCCAGTCCTGTTGCGCCACCTGTGACGATGGCTGTACGGTTTTTCAAATTCAGATCCATTTTTTCCTCACTTAATGTGCGATGTAATTGCTACAGCTTTTCCAGGGCGACTGCATTTCAGATAACAGGTTTTTGTAGAGGCGGTATTTGTCCTGATACACCTTATGGTTATCCGGATTTGGCGACACGGTACGGGAGACATGCACCATCTCATTGGAAGCGGCAAAGACGTCGTCAAACCAGCCCACCATGACCGCGGCGGTCATCGCTGTACCCAGTGTGCCGTGCTCTTTCACGTCAACAATCTCCAGCGTCGACTGGAAAATATCGGCAAATATCTGTAGCCAGACCGGCGAATTAGTGACCCCTCCGGCGATACGGATGGTATGGCTCAAATTTGGGTTGATATTACGCAGACGTTCGGTGTGATAGAGGTGGCTGAAAGCCACGCCTTCATAAATTGCGCGCAGGAAATGCGCCTTTTTATGAAAGCTGTTTACGCCAATAAATCCCGCCGACGCATCGGGGATGGTGTTTGAGCCAAAGACAAACGGAAAGAACAGCAGATGACTTTCTTCTGGTGTGGTAGAGGAGACCAGCGTGTTGCAAAGATTGTACACCGATGAGCCTTTCGCGGCGGTGGCTTCCCGGTCACTCTCCATAAAGTTATTAATAAACCACTCAAGGTTACTGGCAGAGGTCGGGCTGGCTTCGGTGATCAGCCACTTGCCTTCAATCGGATAGATGGAGGTCATAAACAGATTTTTATCGATAACCGGATGGTCGGTGACGTACTCGTTAATGCTCCAGGTTCCGGTAATGATCGCCAGCTTGTCGAGGCTGTTAATACCTGAAGCGACGGACGATGCCGAAATATCGAACACGCCGCCAGAAACCGGCGTTCCGGCGCGAAGTCCGGTCAGGCGGGCCACGTCCTCGCCGATCCTGCCGCAGCAGTCTATGGAACGTTTGATCGGCGGTAATTTGTCGCGCAGATCGGCGAGTCCCCACCAGGTCAGTAGCTCGTCGTCATAATCACGATTGCGCACGTTGATCAAGTTGGTCCCTGAGATATCGGTCAGTTCAAGGAAAGCCTCCCCGGTCAGGTAAAAGCGAATCAGGTCTTTCACCATAAAAATGTAGCGTGCTTTAGCAAGCGTTGTGGGTTCGTTGTCCTTCAGCCAGGCCAGAAGTGCAACAGGTTGTCCGGCCCAGATGGACTGCATGGTTTTTGGCAGAATGTCAGACAGAAACCGTGGCTCGCTGTACCATTTCTCGACATAAGCTTTCGCCCGGCTGTCCGTTGAGATAATCCCGTTGCGTACCGGATTACCTTTTTCATCAACCAGATACAGTCCGTTACCATGGCCCGTCACGGCAATACCTTTAATCTGGCTGGCGTCGATTCCTGACTGTGCGATCGCTTTTTTTATCACTTCAACGTTAGCAGTCCATAACTCATTGATATCGCGCTCGGTGTGGTATTCCTTTGGTGTGAGCATTTGTGTGGATTTTGAGGCGATGGCGATGACGCTCCCCTCACGATCATAGATTGCCGCTTTGGTGATGGTTCCGCCGTTGTCGATCCCCATTACAAATTCATCTTTCATTACCGTGGACTCCTCATTTGTCACCATAATCCGGGTTCACTGGTGGTGATACCTTTGAAACCGGCATGGAATATTTTTTCTACAAGGTATTTCCGCTTAACAAAGCCTCCGGCGATGAATACCACATCAAAGCCTTTTAAATTCCGGCTAATCAATTCCAGACACTGGCAGGCATATTCAGCAGGTAAGATTTCTATTGCGTCCGGTGGGTTATGTTTAACAATATCGATTGACTGATCCAGAGAGCGTGAATCGATAAGTAACACCCGAAAAATAGTCAGCAATCCCTCTTTTTTTGCATAGCGTAGGGCCGAGAGATTGGAAGAAATAACACCATCAACTTTGTAATAACTTTTCAGCAAATTGATACCGGCCTGGTCGGGTTTAAACCCACCGAGTAACTCCAGGTGAATCAGTACCTTTTTGCCACTCTGATGACATTTGCCAATCAGTGATTGCAGATTACCGATATTGGCTTCGGACAACAGGACATATTCTGACGGGCAGGATAATGCCTGCTCAAAGTGTTTATATTTTCTGACTGAAGGAATGATGGTGTTATTTAAAAACATTTTAGTATCCGATGTTATTTAGCCATGTAGAGGCTGTATGCATCTTCCGCAGTGGCATTTTCATGGATGATGGCATTCAGACCTGCTACCACTTTTGCGGGCTGTGGGTCCTGCGTGATGTTGCGACCCACAGCCACCCCTTTAGCACCAACCTGCATACAGTGCTGGACAAACTTAAAGTATCCGTCGATACCGGTTTTTGGTCCGCCAAGTGCCAGCACTGGCACACCCGCGGCTTCAACAATCAGCCGATCTTCTGCCGTTCCGGTGAAGCGCGTTTTGATAACGTCTGCACCCAGCTCTACGGCTGTGCGAGCCGAGGCGGCGATGATTGCCGGATTGTTTGAGTCATCGCTGGTGACGGGATAACCGTATGGGAGTGATTCGACAATCAGTGGGACATTCCAGCGGTCCGCCGCCTGTGCCAGCTGCATCGCCATGATGTGGGTTTTCTCTTCGTTGAAAGCACCAGGAAAGGTCATGCAGACCACGCCCTCAGCGGCCACTTTCAGCGCATCTTCAACGGAAAAGACGGGAGTCGTATCGGGAACGGTATTATCAAAAATACTGACCGTGCTATCGACGCGTAATACGACGGGAACGCTATTTAACGCTTCGCGGAAATTTTTCAACATGCCATAGGTCACCAGCGCACAATCCAGTCCTCGTTCAACCAGTGCGGGAAGCTGGTTTATCGTATTATCAATACCATTTGTTTTCGTCGAAAAATAGTAGCCATCCAGTGCTAACGTAACGGATTTACCATCTTTTGCGAAAATCCTGGAGAGACGACGTTCTTTAGACATTTTTTACTCCTCAGATAGAAAAAACAAAAAGCCCTCAGAGACTCACGTCTCTGAGGGCTTTCAGATCAAGTACCCTTTTAATAATGATTCAGTTATCCAAATCATTATCAAATAAATTTTTATAGCATTCTGAGAGGGCTTTAAATACTGTTCAATTTAAATCCGTTCTCTTGCTTGTTTAAATAACTAGCATGCTGTTAATCCTTTTGTCCAGCCGAAAACCGCAAATTGGGATATTCATCACAACCTTTTATCGTTTATTTACCAGATATTTTTCGGCCCAATATCATCCCTTTTGGGACTGGAATTGAGCCGCAAATTCAAATCTGTTTCTGACAGATTTGTCGCGCATCCCGGACACGGAGTCGTGTACGCTCCCGGGGATGTATGAGGGACATCCTTGTCCCTCACCGGAGGTAGCCTTCGGCCTCGCCCCTTCGGGGTCAGCGCAGCGCTGTTCAAAACGACTACGCCATTTTGTCCTGCAACCCGAATTATTTAGAACATAATCACCGGGGCGATTATTGGGGGAAACCGTTATCGATACATATCTGCCCGCTGGTTCGCAGAGTAAAAGAGATCTTATCCGGATAGTGGCTGTAATAGTTATGCTCCTCTTGCAGTCCTCTCTCCTGTGCCAGGCGCACCGTCTGAAGCGAGCAGGTGCGGTAAATCAGGTCTTTTCGCATCGTGTTCTGCTGTTCCATCTGTTTTTGAGGCGACAAGGACAGCCAGCTTTCTGACAAAGAGTAATCAAACACCACCCGATTCCCTTTTGCCTGGATATTTTCAACCGTAATGGAGTCATCGATCTTTAGCCGTGGCTGGCCGCCCATTTTTTTCTTCTCTTCGGAGGCGGCATATTGGGTCAGTGTGTCAATATCCATTCCGGCGATTTTTTGCTTATAGGCGTTAACATAAGCATCGGGTTGTTGATAATGCCTGGTATAGGCGTTTCTTAACTCTCCGTCGCTCATTGAACAGCCGGTCAGAAAAAGAGACAAAATGAGCGCCAGTTTTATTTTAGTCATGACATGATTCCTGTTCATTATGGTGATCCCGGATTACCCATAACAATAAAGGGGGGTCATGGTTATGGGCGATATTCAGGGTTGTATAAACCGGGAGCACGGAGAACAAGTTCATTAATCTTAAAGTTGGATTATTCAGGGGAAACCCTGCCAGAATTGGCAGGGGGAAACATATAACACATCAAAAATCTGGCTTATTACGCCTGGCGCTAGCGGTGATTTACGCCTTCATAAATCAACCTGAGAGCGAACACGCCGATAATCGCGCCAATCACCCTGCTGGCAACGCGCTGTATTCTCCCGTAAGCGCGGCGCACTGCCGGTAAGGAGAACGCCTGGCTCAGGAAGATACGCCAGATGACGGAGGAGAGCACAATTCCGGCCCAGGCCATGAGCCGCGCCCACGTGGGCGTTTCTGCGCTGAGCGTGACAGAGAAAATGCTGATGAAAAACAGCACGGTCTGCGGATTCGACAGATCGGTTAGCAACCCCCGACGGAAGAATACGATCCAGGGGGCCGTAATCGGCTGCTGTAGCGTGGGCATTTGCGGCGTGGCCTGATGGCGGATGCTGTTCCACGCGAACCACAGCAGATACGCCCCTCCGACAATTTTGATCACAGAGAAAATCTCCTCGCTCTGGGTGATCAGCGTCGCCATGCCAAACAGTCCCAGACCGGAATAAATGGCATCGCCAGACGCCACCCCTAACCCCGTTAATACCCCGGCCCGACGCCCGGAGGCGAGGCTGGTTTGCACCACCACAAACAGGTTGGCGCCGGGGTTAAAGAAGGTTAAGACAAACAGACTGACGGTCAGGACAACCGCGTGCAGAGGTTCCATAGACAAAAATTCCACTGGTGAATGAATTAACATCATCATATTTTTAGCAAAACTCTGTGGATGAGAGAGCGATCACAAAGGAGTCACTTCATCGGCTCCGACCGCTGGGATTGACTCAGCATCGTAGAAAGATCGGCAATCTATTCTTTTAACCGCCGCCAGAATGTGGTTCTGCTAATTCCTAAATAACGTGCGGCGGCCGTTTTATCACCATTAAATTGTGCCAGAACGTGTTGTGGCGTCAGAGAAGGGGGGACCGGAGGCGCGTCAGCCGTGGTGGTCAGTTCTGGCAGCAGCTTTCGGAGAAAATGGACATCCAGCCTGGGCTGCGGTTCAACGCTTAAAAAGAGCGCCAGTCGTTCCATCAGATTACGCAGTTCGCGGACATTTCCGGGCCAGTCATAGCGCAAAAGTGCGGTCTGGTTCTCCGCAAGTCCGGTGCGTACCGACTCGCTAAACGGCGCATTCAGGGCCGCCAGCGACTGCTTTAAAAAGTCTTCCGCCAGCGGCTGAATATCCGGCAGGCGCTCCCGGAGCGGGGGAAGCGTCAGGCGAAGAATGCTCAGGCGATAGAACAGGTCGGCCCGAAATCGCCCCTGCTTCATCTCAGCTTCCAGATTACAGTGGGTGGCACCGATCACGCGCACGTCCACGGGGATGGGATGATGCCCTCCGACGCGGGTGACCTCCTTTTCTTCCAGCACGCGCAGCAGGCGAGTCTGCAAGGGCAGCGGCATTTCTCCAATCTCATCAAGGAACAGCGTCCCGCCGTGGGCGATTTCAAACAGTCCGGCGCGGCCTCCCCGCCGGGAGCCGGTAAACGCGCCGTCTTCGTAGCCAAACAGCTCTGCTTCCAGTAACGATTCGGCGATTGCCCCGCAGTTAACGGCGACGAAAGGGGCCGACTGCCTGCCGCAGCGTCGGCCCTGCCGGGCGAAATACTCCCGATGAATGGCCTGGGCCGCCAGCTCTTTCCCGGTGCCGGTTTCCCCCTGGATGAGTACCGCCGCGCGCGAACGGGCGTAGAGCATAATGGTATGACGAACCTGCTCCATCGATGCGCAGTCCCCGCGCATATCGCCCAGCTCATAACGGGTGCGCTGGCCGTTGCCGGAGCCGTACTGACTGCCTTGCCGCAGCGTCAGACGGGTCATATCCAGGGCGTCAGTAAACGCCTGACGCACCGTGGCGGCGGAATAGATGAAGATGCCGGTCATGCCCGCCTCTTCCGCCAGATCGGTAATCAGTCCTGCACCGACCACCGCTTCAATGCCGCTGGCTTTCAGTTCATTGATTTGCCCGCGGGCATCCTCTTCGGTGACATAGCTGCGCTGTTCCAGTCGCAGATGGAACGTTTTCTGAAAGGCGATAAGCGCCGGTAGCGTCTCCTGATAGGTCACCACGCCGATGGCGGCGGTCAGCTTCCCGGCTTTTGCCAGGGCCTGTAGCACGTCAAAACCGCTGGGTTTAATCAGGATCACCGGAATGGACAGGCGGCTTTTCAGATACGCGCCGTTGGAGCCCGCGGCAATGATGGCATCGCAGCGTTCGGTGGCGAGCTTTTTACGGATATACGCGACGGCCTTCTCAAAGCCGAGCTGAATCGGCGTGATGGTCGCCTGGTTGTCGAACTCCAGGCTGATATCGCGGAACAGTTCGAACAGACGGGTGACCGACACCGTCCAGATCACCGGTTTGTCGTCATTTATCCGTGGGGGAAGATGCGTAGTCGCCATAATAAGCTCAACAAGAGTAGACAGATTATTGGGTTTAGCCTTGTTTCATAAATGTTGCAATGAAACATGTAAGAACGTTTCGTGAAACGTTAGCTGACACGCTTTTTTATGGCTGCATATTCACAGGTTTTTATAATTCGTTGTTATTAAATAATAAAAATGATTTCTTTCTCTTTTTGTTCCCGTTGGCATACCTCTTGCTTTATATGAATCAACCTTAAGTAACAAGTTGATAACAAGAGGATGGAATATGTCTCTACGCTCTCCGGGTCAGATGTTTCGCGCTGCGCTCACCAAAGAAAACCCCTTACAGATCGTCGGCACTATCAATGCCAATCATGCGCTGCTGGCCCAGCGCGCGGGCTATCAGGCGATTTATCTCTCCGGCGGCGGTGTGGCGGCGGGTTCGCTGGGGCTACCGGACCTGGGTATTTCTACCCTTGATGACGTGCTGATCGATATCCGCCGCATTACCGATGTCTGCCCGCTGCCGCTGCTGGTGGATGCCGACATTGGGTTCGGCTCTTCGGCATTCAACGTGGCGCGTACCGTGAAATCAATGATTAAGGCCGGCGCCGCCGCGCTGCATATCGAGGATCAGATCGGCGCCAAGCGCTGCGGTCACCGTCCGAATAAAGCGATCGTTTCCAAAGAGGAGATGGTGGACAGGATCCGGGCGGCGGTGGATGCGCGCACCGATCCTGATTTTGTGATCATGGCGCGTACCGATGCGCTGGCGGTGGAAGGACTGGAAGCGGCAATTGATCGTGCGCGGGCTTATGTGGAAGCGGGAGCCGACATGCTGTTCCCGGAAGCCATTACCGAGCTTGCCATGTACCGTCAGTTTGCCGATGCGGTACAGGTGCCGATCCTCGCCAATATTACCGAATTTGGTGCGACCCCGCTGTTCACCACCGACGAACTGCGCAGCGCGAACGTCGCGATGGCGCTGTATCCGCTGTCGGCTTTCCGTGCGATGAACCGTGCAGCAGAAAAGGTTTACAACGTGCTGCGCCAGGAGGGAACGCAGAAGGGCGTTATCGACATCATGCAGACGCGCAACGAGCTGTACGAAAGCATCAACTATTACCAGTACGAAGAGAAGCTCGACGCGTTGTATAGCAAGAAGTAACCGTCGTAGGCCGGAGAAGGCGTAGCCGCCATCCGGCAATAAATTTGTACCCTACATATTAAAATAATGACGAGGACAACATGAGCGACACGACAATCCTGCAAGACAATACCCATGTCATTAAGCCCAAAAAATCCGTCGCGCTGTCAGGCGTTCCGGCGGGAAATACCGCCCTGTGTACCGTTGGCAAAAGTGGTAACGATCTGCACTACCGCGGCTACGATATTCTCGATCTCGCGGAGCATTGCGAATTTGAAGAAGTTGCCCACCTGCTGATTCACGGCAAACTGCCGACCCGCGATGAGCTTCAGGCGTATAAAATTAAGCTCAAAGCGCTGCGCGGCCTGCCGGCGAATGTCCGCATTGTGCTGGAATCGCTGCCAGCGGCGTCGCATCCGATGGACGTCATGCGCACCGGCGTCTCAGCATTAGGCTGCACGTTGCCGGAAAAAGAAGGGCATACCGTCTCCGGCGCCCGCGATATCGCCGACAAGCTGCTGGCCTCGCTCAGCTCTGTCCTCCTGTACTGGTACCACTACAGCCACAACGGTGAGCGTATCCAGCCGGAAACGGACGACGACTCTGTTGGCGGTCATTTCCTGCACCTGCTGCACGGTGAAAAACCGTCACAAAGCTGGGAAAAGGCGATGCACATCTCGCTGGTGCTGTACGCCGAGCACGAGTTCAACGCCTCCACCTTCACCAGCCGGGTGATTGCCGGAACCGGTTCCGATGTCTATTCGGCGATTATCGGCGCGATTGGCGCGCTGCGCGGCCCGAAACACGGCGGGGCGAATGAAGTGTCGCTGGAAATTCAGCAGCGCTATGAAACACCGGAAGAGGCCGAAGCGGATATTCGTAAACGCGTTGAAAACAAAGAAGTGGTGATTGGCTTTGGCCATCCGGTTTACACCATCGCCGACCCGCGCCATCAGGTGATAAAGCGCGTGGCGAAACAGCTTTCTCAGGAAGGCGGATCGCTGAAGATGTACAACATTGCCGACCGTCTGGAAGCGGTAATGTGGGACACGAAAAAGATGTTCCCCAACCTCGACTGGTTCTCGGCGGTCTCCTACAACATGATGGGCGTCCCCACCGAAATGTTCACGCCGCTGTTTGTGATTGCCCGGGTTACCGGCTGGGCTGCGCACATCATCGAACAGCGCCAGGACAACAAAATTATCCGTCCTTCCGCCAATTACACCGGCCCGGAAGATCGTGTCTTTGTCGCGCTAGATCAGCGTTGCTAATGCAAAACCTCTAAATATAAAAAACAGGAACCCTTTTTATGTCCGCACATATTTCGAACGTTCGCCCGGAATTTGACCGTGAAATCGTTGATATCGTTGATTACGTCATGAACTACGAGATCGCCTCGAAGCTGGCGTACGACACCGCGCATTATTGTCTGCTTGATACGCTGGGCTGTGGTCTGGAAGCCCTGGAATACCCGGCCTGTAAAAAACTGATGGGACCCATCGTTCCGGGAACCGTGGTGCCGAACGGCGTGCGCGTTCCGGGTACCCAGTTTCAGCTCGATCCGGTGCAGGCGGCATTTAACATTGGCGCGATGATCCGCTGGCTCGACTTTAATGATACCTGGCTTGCCGCAGAATGGGGGCATCCTTCCGACAACCTCGGTGGGATTCTGGCAACGGCGGACTGGCTGTCGCGCAATGCGCTGGCTGCCGGAAAAGCCCCTTTGACCATGAAGCAGGTGCTCACCGGGATGATCAAAGCCCATGAGATTCAGGGCTGTATCGCGCTTGAAAATGCCTTCAACCGCGTGGGGCTTGACCATGTGCTGCTGGTAAAAGTGGCGTCCACCGCGGTGGTTGCTGAAATGCTCGGGCTGACGCGTGAGGAAATCCTCAACGCGGTGTCGCTGGCGTGGGTGGACGGGCAGTCGCTGCGCACCTATCGTCATGCGCCAAACACCGGGACGCGTAAGTCCTGGGCCGCAGGCGATGCCACTTCTCGTGCGGTGCGTCTGGCACTGATGGCGAAAACCGGTGAAATGGGCTATCCGTCGGCGCTGACGGCGAAAACCTGGGGCTTCTATGATGTCTCCTTCAGAGGTGAGTCGTTCCGCTTCCAGCGCCCGTACGGCGCTTACGTAATGGAAAACGTGCTGTTTAAAATCTCCTTCCCGGCGGAGTTCCACTCGCAAACGGCGGTAGAAGCGGCCATGACCCTGTATGAACAGATGCAGGCGGCGGGTAAAACTGCGGCCGATATCGAGAAGGTGACGATTCGCACCCATGAAGCCTGCATTCGCATCATCGACAAAAAAGGCCCGCTGGATAACCCGGCCGATCGTGACCACTGTATTCAGTACATGGTGGCGATCCCGCTCCTGTTCGGGCGCTTAACGGCGGCGGATTATGAAGATGGCGTGGCGCAGGACAAGCGTATCGACGCCCTGCGCGAGAAGATTAACTGCTTTGAAGATCCGGCGTTTACCGCCGACTATCACGACCCGGAAAAACGCGCCATCGCCAATGCCATCACGCTTGAATTCACCGACGGCACGCAGTTTGCGGAAGTGGTGGTGGAATACCCGATTGGTCATGCCCGCCGCCGCGCCGACGGCATTCCGAAGCTTATCGAAAAATTCAAAATTAATCTGGCGCGCCAGTTCCCGACCCGCCAGCAGCAGCGCATCCTGGATGTCTCCCTGGACCGAACGAGCCTGGAGCAGATGCCGGTCAATGAGTTTATGGATCTGTTCATTATTTGAAACACGACTCATCAGGCGTAAGTTCAACAGGAGAGCATTATGTCTTTTAGCGAGTTTTATCAGCGTTCCATCACCCAGCCGGCGTCGTTCTGGGCCGAACAGGCCAGACGAATTGACTGGCAACAGCCGTTTACCCAAACGCTGGATCACAGCCACCCGCCGTTTGCCCGCTGGTTTTGCGGCGGCACGACGAATTTGTGCCATAACGCCATCGACCGCTGGCTGGATAAACAGCCGGATGCGCTGGCGCTGATTGCCGTCTCATCTGAAACCGAAGAGGAGCGCACGTTCACCTTCAGCCAGCTGTATGACGAAGTGAATGTGGTGGCGTCGGTGCTGCTGTCGTTGGGCGTGCAGCGCGGCGATCGGGTGCTGGTGTACATGCCGATGATTGCCGAAGCGCATATTACGCTGCTGGCGTGCGCGCGTATTGGCGCGATTCATTCGGTTGTGTTTGGTGGTTTTGCCTCACACAGCGTGGCGGCACGGATAGATGATGCCAAACCTGTGCTGATTGTCTCTGCGGATGCCGGGGCGCGCGGCGGCAAAATCCTGCCCTATAAAAAGCTGCTGGATGATGCCATCGCTCAGGCGCAGCATCAGCCAAAACATGTGATCCTGGTGGATCGCGGTCTGGCAAAAATGGCGCGGGTTGCCGGGCGCGATCTTGATTTTGCGACCCTGCGTCAGCAGCATCTCGGTGCGCGGGTGCCGGTGGCATGGCTGGAGTCCAACGAAACCTCCTGCATTCTCTATACCTCCGGGACAACCGGCAAGCCAAAAGGGGTGCAGCGCGACGTGGGGGGCTATGCGGTGGCGCTGGCGACCACTATGGACACCATTTTTGGTGGCAAAGCGGGCGGTGTCTTCTTTTGCGCCTCGGATATCGGCTGGGTCGTCGGACACTCATACATTGTCTACGCGCCGCTGCTGGCGGGGATGGCGACCCTTGTCTACGAAGGTTTGCCCACGTACCCGGACTGCGGCGTATGGTGGAAAATCGTCGAAAAGTATCAGGTTAACCGCATGTTCTCTGCCCCGACCGCCATCCGCGTGCTGAAGAAGTTCCCGACCGCGCAGATCCGCAATCACGATCTCTCTTCGCTGGAGGCGCTCTACCTGGCCGGAGAACCCCTGGATGAACCGACCGCCAGCTGGGTAAGCGAAACGCTGGATGTGCCGGTGATTGATAACTACTGGCAAACAGAATCCGGCTGGCCGATTATGGCGATTGCCCGCGCGCTGGATGACCGGCCTTCACGTCTGGGCAGTCCCGGAGTGCCAATGTATGGCTACAACGTGCAGTTGCTCAATGAGGTGACCGGCGAACCATGCGGGGCCAACGAGAAGGGGATGCTGGTGCTTGAAGGGCCGCTGCCCCCCGGCTGTATTCAGACTATCTGGGGCGACGATGCGCGGTTTGTCTCGACCTACTGGTCGCTGTTCTCCCGGCAGGTCTATGCCACCTTTGACTGGGGCATTCGCGATGAAGACGGCTACTACTTTATCCTCGGACGTACCGATGATGTGATAAACGTCGCCGGACATCGGCTGGGCACGCGCGAGATTGAGGAGAGTATTTCCAGTTATCCGAACGTGGCGGAAGTGGCGGTGGTTGGGGTGAAAGACGCCCTGAAGGGGCAGGTCGCGGTGGCGTTTGTGATCCCCAAACAGAGCGATAGCCTGGAAGACCGCGATATCGCACATTCTGAAGAGAAAGCGATTATGGCGCTGGTGGACAGCCAGATTGGCAATTTTGGCCGTCCGGCGCACGTCTGGTTTGTGTCGCAGTTGCCGAAAACGCGATCCGGCAAGATGCTCCGGCGTACGATCCAGGCCATTTGCGAAGGCCGCGATCCTGGCGATCTGACCACCCTTGACGATCCCGCGGCGCTACAGCAAATCCGTCAGGTGATTGAGGAGTAATCGTTATGCCGCTGATGTTGCCGTCGGTTGAATAAGCCACCAGGCAGCGCCATCTGGCAAAAAGGCCCGGTGGCGCTGACGCTCACCGGGCCTGCAAACGATGACGGGCCTGGTTAAACAGACGGCTCGACTTTATAGTCTTTATAATAATACTGCTTATCCCGGTCGTTTATTTCGCGGATAACCCGGCAGGGAACCCCTACGGCAACGACATTTGAGGGAATATCTTTTGTTACCACGCTACCCGCGCCAATAACGGTGTTATCGCCAATCGTTATACCGGGATTGATCACCACGTGACTGCCAATCCATACGTTATTGCCGATTGTGACCGGAAAGGAAAACATTTCTCCGGCTTTTCTCAGCGTATGATGAATGGGGTGACCCGTTACAGAGATCGTGACATTTGGCGCAATTAAAACGTTATCGCCTATCGTGACCGTGTAATCATCAACAATGGTGAGGTTAAAATTGGCGTAAAAGTTATCGCCAATATGGATCCTGGAGCCGTAAGAAAAATAGATGGGAGGCTCTATCCACGCATGTTTGCCCACCGTTCCAAACATTTCGCTCATCAGCTTTTCCCGCTTTTCAATCTCTGATGGCCGCGAGTGGTTAAATTCATACATCAGCTCTTTTCCGCGGAGTCTCTCTTGCGGCAGACCTTCGCACATATCGGTAAACAGCTGGCCTGCTTTTATTCTGTCTCTCATTGAAACGGTCATTGGTGATATTCCATCCTTGTATTTATCTTCAGGCTTGTTTACCGGTTTGTGCGAAACAGCGGGAAAACGGTCCCGGCCCACTGAGGGTAAATACGGAAATCAGCGTGAAGCTCATCGCGATGATCCCCAGCACCAGATAAGCCCCCTGGAAACCAATACTCTCATACATGTTGCCAGCTAAAACGGACATGAAAATCATCGCTAACTGTTTGAAGAAACAGAAACACACCAGATAAATTGTGGCGGAGAAACGCACTTCAAACTGACTGGTAATATATTTGAAGCAGCCGACGATGAGGAACGGTATTTCAAACATATGCAGCGTTTTGAGGATGATAACCTCCAGCGCGGAGGTGGCGAATGAAGAACCGATAATTCGTACCGACATAATCGTGCCCGCGATCAGTAGGGCGTTCTTCCCGCCAATGCGATTCACAATCAGCGGCGCAAAGAACATGATCGAGGCGTTGAGCAATTCCCCCATGGTGGTGACGTAGCCAAACACGCGGGTGCCGTGCTCTCCGGTGGCAAAGAACGAGGTGAAGAAGTTGGCGAACTGCTGGTCAAACACATCATAAGTACAGGAAACCCCGACGACGTACAGCGAGAGGAACCAGAGCTTCGGCTGTTTGAATAACTCCAGCGCCAGCTTCAGGCTGAAGGCCGAGTGGTTAGCGCCTACCGCGTCCGCCACCTTTGCTGAAGAAGCCACTTCCGTTTTTGAAAAGAACAGCAGTATGGCCAGAATGACCGCACAGCCGGAGCCCAGCCAGAAGACAAACTGGTTGTTGATGGTAAACATAATCCCGACGATCGAGGCACACAGCGCCCAGCCTACGCAGCCAAACATGCGTGCGCGGCCAAATTCAAAATTGCTCCGGCGGCTGGCTTTTTCAATATAGGCTTCAATCGCGGGTGCCCCGGCATTGTAAATGAAACCGAGGTAAATCCCGCCGACAATGGAACCCAGTAAAATATTGACCTGTAATAACGGGCCAAAGACGTAAATAAAGAACGGGGCAAACATCACCAGCATACCGGTAATGACCCACAGCAGATGTTTACGCAGGCCAAGTTTATCGGAAAGCAGACCGAAGACAGGCTGGAATAGCAGGGAGAACAGCGAAATACAGGCGAAGATAATCCCGGTATCCCCTTTGCTGATATGGTTTATATCGTGTAACCAGATAGGGAAGAAGGGGAAATAGGCACCCATAATGAAAAAGTAAAAGAAAAAGAAGAAGCCGAACATCCAGAAGTTAGTGTTTTTCAAATAATACATAATGGACTTCCTTACGATGAATGCGGGCAGGGGTGAACCTGCCCGATTATTATTATTTTTGACCCCAGACCAGCTGGTAGTGGTAGCGTCCGGCACTGAGCAGGAACTCCGGTGAAACGGAAGGACTCCAGGAGTCATCACCGCCCACGCCCATATGGAAGCCATCAATATTGACCCAGGTACCGGCTTCCGGCACAAGCAGATGGCGGTGGCTGGTCTCCATCAGCTGCTTCTGACCGTAGCGGCTGATGTTGAACTGGAAATTACCGCGCCAGAGGTGTGTGCCATAGTGCAGCTCACGAGTG
Source organism: Citrobacter amalonaticus (assembly GCF_002918555.1). Lineage (GTDB taxonomy): Bacteria > Pseudomonadota > Gammaproteobacteria > Enterobacterales > Enterobacteriaceae > Citrobacter_C > Citrobacter_C amalonaticus_A. The sequence continues at coordinate 1,230,956 of NZ_PQMB01000002.1, read as the reverse complement.
TCGCAGCGCAGGCCGTTTTCGCTCGGGAACACATACGGGGTGTACATCTCCTCCAGGGATAAATCCCAGCGGTCAAAACAGGCTGCGCAAAGACGATCCGGATAGTTTTCATGCGGGCCTAACCCCAGCCAGTTGACGCGCGGAGCCACCTGCGCAAGCTGGCAGCTCAGGCCGATGCGTGCCGGATGCGGCGTACCGTGGGTGACATCAACATCTACGGTAATCAGCATCTCGCCGTGACCGTCGATACGGTAAGTTTTCCGGCTGACGAACAGCGTTTCACCCTGATACTGCCACGCATGAGCGGTGGTAATCAGCACCGCGCTGGATAGCGCATCAGCATCGCATTGCAGTAAGGTGGCCTCAGCCTGATAGTGACCGGCGGCCTTCCAGCGTTCCACCCAGGCGTCAGGGTCGATACGGGTTGATTCGCTCACGCCGATGTCGTTGTCCAGCGGTGCGCGGGTAAACTGGTCGATAAGTGGGGTCAACAGTTGTGGTTTTTCGCCAATCCAGTACTGCGTCAGCAGACCCTGCTGGCGGCTGAACGCCCAGCGTTTATCGTTTACCGTGACGTTAAAGGCGGTTTCGCTGGCGGTGAGCTGCGGCGCGCGGCTGCCGGGGGGTGGCAGCGGCGCGCAGAGTTTCTCGTTAAGCTTCCACTGATGCCAGGCGCTGATATGTCCGGCCTTCGACCATGCGGTTGCCTGCGGTTGTTCAACGCGTACCGTCAGCCATAGCTGACCGGCGGTTTCCGGTTTCAGGAGATCGGGCAGTGTGATGATCTGACGCCCCTGCGCCGGGATGTCCAGCGTCACAGCGCCGGTAGCCAGTGGGTTGCCGTCCAGCGCCAGCGACCAGTGCAGAATCTCGTTATCGCTGTGGCGGAACAGGTATTCGCTGGTCACTTCAATCTGGCATTCGCTCCCTGGCAACAGCGCAAACTGGAAAAACTGCTGCTGATGTTTGGCCTCATACAATGACGGGTGCGGCGTGCGATCGGCGAACACCAGGCCATCCATGCAGAACTGGCGATCGTTAGGCGTGTCGCCAAAGTCGCCACCGTAGGCAGACCACGGCTTACCGTCAGCGTCGTATTTGATGAGCGACTGATCCACCCAGTCCCAGATGAAGCCCCCCTGCAGGCGCGGGTACTGGCGGAACGCCTGCCAGTATTTGGCGAAGCCTCCAAGGCTGTTCCCCATTGCGTGGGCGTATTCGCAGAGGATCAGCGGGCGCTGCTCGCCCGGCATCGACAGCCATTTCTTGATTGACCATTTTGGTACCGCCGGGAAGGGCTGATCCTGATCGACGCGGGCGTACATTGGGCAGATGATGTCAGTGGCGGCGGTATTTGCGCCGCCGCCTTCATATTGCACCGGGCGGGAGGGATCTGCTGATTTCAGCCAGTGGTACAGCGCATCGTGGTTCACGCCGTGTCCGGACTCATTGCCCAGCGACCAGATAATAATGCTCGGATGGTTACGATCGCGCTGAACCATCCGCGTCACGCGCTGGCTCATGGCGGGCAGCCAGGTGGGATCGTCGGTCAGGCGATTCATCGGCACCATCCCGTGCGTCTCAATATTGGCTTCATCCACCACATACAGGCCGTAGCGATCGCACAGCGTATACCACAGCGGGTGGTTCGGATAATGAGAGCAGCGCACGGCGTTGAAGTTGTTCTGCTTCATCAGGATGATGTCCTGCACCATCGTCGCCTCGTCCATCACCTGACCGTTCTCCGGGTGATGTTCATGACGGTTGGTGCCGCGGATCAGCAGCGGTTTGCCATTCAACAGCAGCAGGCCGTTTTCAATGCTGACCTGGCGGAAGCCCACATCACAGGCTTCGGCTTCCGTCAGCGTGCCGTCAACGGTATGAAGTTGCACGACGGCGCGATACAGATTTGGCGTCTCCGCACTCCACAGCGCCGGGTTTTCGACGTTCAGACGCAGGGTTGTCCGGTCAGAGTAGGCACCGCGCTCATCAATGATTTCACTGCCTGGCGGGGCGGTTTTTTCTCCGATTAATGTTTCTTCATCCCACAGTTGCACCGTCACGCGGAGATCGTCGGTGAGTTCACCCGCCAGCCGGACTTCCGCTTCCAGAACCGCACGGCTGAAGTCGTCGTTGAAGCGGGTGTTAATCCGCAGGTCGCTGATTTGCGCGGTGGGTTTATGCAGGAGAGTGACATCGCGGAAAATCCCGCTCATCCGCCACATGTCCTGGTCTTCCAGGTAGCTGCCATCGCTCCAGCGCAGCACCATCATCGCCAGACGGTTTTCACCGGCAAGCAGATACTCGCTGAGATCAAATTCAGACGGCAGGCGGCTGTCCTGCCCGTAGCCTACCCAGCGTCCATTGCACCACAGATGGAACGCCGAGTTCACGCCGTCAAACACGATCCGCGTCTGGCCTTCCTGTAACCATTCTTTATCCACATTGAATGTGAGCGAGTAACATCCGGTGGGGTTCTCTGCCGGAACAAACGGCGGGTTAACCGGAATGGGATACGTGACGTTGGTATAAATTGGCGCGTCGTAACCGTCCATCTGCCAGTTGGAAGGGACGGTGATGGTATCCGCCTGTTGCAGCTCACCTGTTAGCCAGCTCTCCGGAACCGCTTCCGGAGACGCAAACCAGACAAACTGCCATTCCCCGTTCAGGCTGCGCTTCTGCGCGGATTCCCGCCTGGTGCGGGCATCATCGGCATTGCGCCAGCTGTTAAAAGGAGGATGCGCCTCCAGCCGGTTGATCTGCGTTACGCCGGGGTTTTCCCAGTCGCGACGTTTCAGTACGGCGGCGAGTGAATCTGTGTTCAGGGTCATAGCTGTATCCTGTTTGAATTTGTTATCCGCTCACAATTTCAATCAAAATACGAATAAGGGCTTCCGGTTGTAAAGGACAGGAGGTTGAATGAGTGAACTCACTCACACAATTGTTATGCGTTCACATTTTGGGCGCGATCTGCGCGATCTGCCGTGCCAGCTGTATGAGAGAATCGGCCAGCGCCTGAGGAGAGGCGGCCTGGGTATCGGGAGACTGAACCGTTTTACGCGCGATCAATGAAACGGGCAGCAGCTGATTACCGGTGGTGGCTTCGCCCCGGGAGAGTTGCAGCAGTCTGTCGACGCTGGTCTCGCCAAGTAAGGGAAAATCCTGCCTGATGGTCGTCAGCGGCGGGATATAGCAGGCGCTGTCCTCGGTATCATCATAGCCAATGACGGAAATGTCTCCCGCCACGCGCAAACCGAACTCGCTAATTGCCCGCATCGCGCCCAGCGCCATCTGATCGTTCGCCACGAGCATGGCGGTGGGGATCGTTCCGTCATTGAGCATTTGCAGGGTTTGCTGAAAACCGGACATCGCGCTCCAGTCGCCTTCGGTTTCAGCGACCGGCTGAAGCTGGTAGTGCGCCAGATATTTATGCCAGCCAGCCAGCCTCAGCCGTGCGGAAACCGACGAATGCGGACCGGCCAGCAGCGCAATGCGCCGGTGTCCATGATTGACCAGATGCTCCACGCCCAGACGCGCGCCGTCGTCATGGGAAAAAATAATACTGTTAATGGGGGACTGGTCAGAAACGTCGAGAAACAGCACCGGCACGTTGCCGCAGGCGGCCGCGACAGCGATGGCATCGTTTTCATCGAGCGGATAGTTAACGATCAATCCGCTCACCCGCTGCGCCAGCAGGTTATGCACCGCCGCTTTACAGGCTTCGACGCCGTGGCGCTCCACCATGGCGATCACCACGCTGGCCCCGGACCTGTCGGCGCGGGATTTGATCGCCGCGACAATTTGCGACGGGGCGTGTAGCGCGAGGTTGGCGGTGGCAACGCCGATGAGCGGCGTCTGTTTCCCTGCCAGCTGCTGTGCGACGCGGTTGGGGATGTAATTCAGCTCCGCCATGGCAGCTTCGACTTTTTCACGGGTTTTGGCGGAAACCTGGCTGGCCCGATTCACGACGCGGGAGACGGTCTGATAAGAGACGCCTGCATGGTCTGCAACATCATACAGCGTTACCGGTTTCACACTTATTACCCCCTGAATTCAACGTTTTCTGTGCGCTATGATGCCACACCCTGAAACGTTTTGCGCCATTCGACAGGGCTGACGCCAAAGCGGGACTTAAAATGCTGACGCCAGGTTACCGGCGAGAGAAAACCTACCTGTTCCGCAATGCGCCCGACGGGCAGTTGGCTGGATTCCAGCAACGCCTGGCTGCGGTGTAAACGTTCCGTAATCAGCCACTGTGCGACACCTGAACCCGTGGCTTTCATAAAGTGGCGTGTCAACGTGCGGCGACTCATCATGACTCGCTGTGCCAGCGAGTCCAGGTCGTGCTGTTCATGAAGATGCTGACGCAGATAATCCAGCAGGGCGTTAATCCGCTGGTCCTGGGTATTTTCTGGCACTGGCTGGGCGATGAACTGTGCCTGGCCGCCTTCGCGATGCGGCGGCACGATCATCCTGCGGGCGATCTGGTTGGCGACCTGGCTGCCAAAGCGCTGGCGAATAACGTAAAGACAGCAATCCAGCGCGGCGGCGGTCCCTGCGGAGGTGATCACCCTGTCGTCATCCACATACAAAGCATTAATATCAAGATGCGCGGCGGGGAAGCGCGCCTGAAAGTCCTGCTCAAATTCCCAGTGCGTGGCTGCGCGTCTGCCGTCCAGCAGTCCCGCATAACCGAGGACGAATGCGCCCAGGCACAGCCCGACAATCTGCGCGCCGTTTTGCCGTGCCTGAATCAGGGCATTAAGTAACGACTGCGGCGGGCGATGCGCCGTTGTACCCCACCAGGGAATGATCACCATATCCGCGTCAGGCAACGCCTCAAACCCGTATGCCGCCGTCACGGAGAAGCCTTCCTGAGAGCTGACAATACCGGGTTTTTCAGCGCAAATTTGCACCTCAAAGCGTTTTTTTGTCGCCACTCTTTCACTGAAAAGGATGCACGGCACCGAGAAGTGAAATGGGCTGAAATCTTCAACGGCGACAATGGCAACAATGACAGGAGGCATACCGGCCCTCTTTTAAAAGGTTAGCGTTTCACCATCTTCCGGCACGGTAACGAATTCTGCAATCTGGTTGTCGCGGGCATAGTCCCGGAGTGCGCTGCGTTTTAGCAAGCAGTGGTTGATGGCTTCCATATGCGTCGCCACAATCCGGGCGTCTGGTAGCGCGAAGTGCGTTTTCAGCACATCCTCTGCACCCATGATGATCGCGCCAAAGTCGATCACATGGGCAAAGCCTGCATTCAGCACCACCACCTCTGGCTGAAAGGTTGTCATATTGGCTTCGACTTCATCGCGCCAAAGGGTGTCCCCGACCAGGTAGAGCGTTTTTTCCTGCGGATGCTGGAAGATGACGCCGCAGGCTTCGCCAAGACGCTGCGCCATTTGTGGAACAGCATACGCTCTGTCTGAACCATGCTGCCCGCCGGTTTTACGCAGGGTGATCGTGTCGAATACCGTGTTATCCGTCAGGACGGTCAGGTTCGTGAATCCCTGTTTCCTGAGTGCCTGAGCATCCTGGTCGTTCTGTACATAGATGGATTTGTCTTTCGGCACCACGCGAGATGCAGCCTCATCCCAGTGATCCTCATGCAGATGGGTGACAATTATGGCATCCACCTGCATAAGCGTGTCGATGGCACACGGCAATTCCACGCAGGGGTTGCGGATCTCTGCACGCGCCGTCCCGGCAAATCCCGGATACGCGCCTTTGGGCGCAAGCATTGGGTCGATTAAAAAGGTTTTATCACCAAAGGCGATGAGCTGGGTGGCATTGCGGATTTGGGTGATTTTCATGGTGTGTACTCCACGTGAGGATGTCTGTGGTGTCATCGTAGAGTGTTGCCCGGAAACTGAATGTAGGCAAATGGGCGAATAGTGATGAGATTGGGCCAGATATTCAATCTTATGACGCGGCAAAACAGACGGCGTTTTAACAGCATGTTCTCGCCAGGGAGAGAAAGCGTCGTGCCTGTTGCGGACGACTGGCCAGTCAGACAGGGAGAACGCGCAGGAAAATATGAAAAAAGCCATATTTTCCTGCGATGAGTTGAGACTTTCAGTTCGGTCGACGTGCGTAATACCGATGCTTTCAGCCTTTGCGCGATGCAATTTCCGTAGGGTGATGACGGTGGCGGTGGTAACCGTCGATCATGCTACGGAAAATTTGCCCTGGGGTGTCGCCGAGGGTACAGAGATAGATATGTGCGCAGATAAACAGCAGTCCCACAATGGCCAGCCCCATATGCAGGACCAGCATCAGCGGCCCCATGCCAACGACCTGCGGATAAAGGCACAATAAGCCGGTCATCATCAACAAGGGCACCAGCGCATACATAATGGCCAGATAAGCCAGCTGCTGCAGCGGGTTAAACTTGTTTTCTGCTGTCGCCGCAAACGGATGCGCCTCGCCTTTCATAATCCCGTAGAGGTAAAAACGCGTCTGCTTCAGGCAGCGACCAGTCAGCCCTTGTCGTTTCACCCGGTAGTGACAACCGTTGCCGCTGGTTGCATTGATCAACACAAACCCCAGCCAGAAGGCCACCAGTGCAAACCCGCACCAGGTGTGTAGCTGTACCATTAAGGCTACCGGCCCAACAGAGAAATGTCCGAACAGGCCGCTCACCAGGAGCAGGACAAACAGTAACGCATTGCCCCAGTGCCAACGCCGAATCGCCAGAGAGTAGAGATAATCACGTTGTTCTTCCCCTTCAGCCGTTTTCGGCGCCATCAGGCGGCGCAGTAGCGCATGTCCCACAAGCCCTGCAATCATCAGCAAGACAACACATCCGGCTAACACCAGCCATAATGGCCAGTAATCTGGCGCGTAATGGAGCTCTGCTCCCCAGATAGTATTCATACATTTCCCTCCTGATGTACCTCTTTGCGCCGGTACAGGCTCACCTCGCCGCTGCGTTTATTCTGTTGCCGATAGACCTCTTTCTGATCAATCCAGCGCTGGATCTCTGGCTCAGCAAGATGACCGAATTTCAGCGCGTCTGTCGGGCAAACGGAGACGCAGGCCGGAGATTGCCCCTCTTCCAGGCGGGTATCCGCACAGAAATTACATTTATCCGCAATGCCGGTTTTCGGATTCAGGTAGCGGACATGGAACGGACAGGCAGCAACACAATAGTCACAGCCGATACAGCGGGATTTATCCACCTGCACAATGCCGTTGTTATCACGAAACGAAGCCCCCGTCGGGCAAACAGAGACGCAGGGGGCATCTTCACAATGCTGGCAGGAGACGCGGACAAACTGAAAATGCGATAACGTTTCAGACTCCGCCTGCGGCGTACGTATCTGCACCTGTACCCGGCTAAACCCTTCCGGGACATCATTCAGAACTTTACAGGCTACGGTGCAGGCCTGACAGCCAATGCAGCGCTTCTCGTCATGCAGCATGACATACTGGTTTTCTCTAAGGCTCATGAGTTCCTCCTTGTTCATGCCCGACTCAGCGTTACGCCAGCGGTATGGACAACCGTGCCGGAAACCGGGCTGGTCACGTGCGGAAGTAAATTGCCGCAGTGAATGCCGTGCGTTGTCGCCGCCGTTTTTGCTCCTGCCCTGGCGCCGAATCCCATGTAGACAAACAGCGTATCGGGTCGAATACCTGCCGTGACTAATGCTTTACCTTTTTCTTTCCCGGTGGCGTTCTCCAGCCAGATTTCATCGCCGGTTTTGATGCCCTTCTCACGGGCGGTTTGTGGATGGATCCAGACCGCGTTATCCCACATCAGCTCACTAAGCATCGGTACATACTGCGTGGCGCCGTTGGTATGCACCGCCACTTTGCCCTGAATGAAATAGAGTTCATTACTCTTTTTGAGGGGGAAATCCCGCGCCTTTGGTGCACCGTAGCCCGGTAGTAGCGCTTCCAGGGTTTCAGAATAAAGTTCGATTTTTCCAGAAGGGGATTTAAAACGCAGCTGTTCGCCGTAGGTATTGTCACTGTCCATCGCCACTGCGCCGGGATAACGCCCGGCAAACTGGCGAACGGATTCAGGTTCCCGGAGCAATAAGGGGACTCCCCATTCCAGGTAGCCTTTATCGCGAAGGGCTTTGGAGAGTGCATGATCGCCATTAAGCTGATGCAACTGGCGCGTCTGCATATCCTGCCAGGGGTAGAATTGCCCCAGTCCCAGCTGTTCACCCAGCTCTTTCCAGATTTGCCAGCCTGGGCGCGCCTCGCCAATCGGTTTTATAACCTGCTGACGCAAGGCATAAGCGGGATTAAGACCTGACATATCAGACACTTCTTCATCACGTTCCAGGTATGTGCATTCTGGTAACAGATAGTCCGCATAGGCTGCGCTTTCGCTCAGATAAACATCGCAGCTCACCACCAGATCCAGCTTTTCAACGGTTTTCACCAGAGCGGGACGGCAGGTTACCGTCTGGAGAGGGTTATGACGGGACATAATCCAGCCTTTAACCGGATAAGCCGTTTCGTTTAATACCGCATCGATAATGCTTTGCACCACGCCGCCGCTCGCCGCAATGAACTTGAATTGCGGGGCGACCAGATCAATACGCTGCGCGGTTGGCTTCGGCATATTCTGGATATCCGGTTTTGCCAGCACCGGCGCCACTTTTTCTCCCGCCAGCTTGTTGTAGGTTGCCGCCGATTTTTTCTGGTACAGCCCGCCCTCACGCTCAATATTGCCCAGCAATGCGTTGAGCGTGAAGATCATCCGCCGCATGTCGATCTCTTCCTGCGAGTATGTGGCGCGATGTCCCGGACTCACTATTGCGCGGGGCGCGCAGGCCGCCAGTTCACGTGTGACGCGAACAATGATGTCCGCCGGGACATCCGAAAGTTGCTGCGCCCATTCCGGCGTTGCCGCTTGCACGGCCTCCGTGAGCTGGGTAAAACCGGAGGTATAGCGCTCAACAAATGCGGCGTCGTAAAGATTCTCCTTAATCATGACGTGACACATCGCCATCAGCACCGGCAAGTCTCCGCCAGGGCGAATGGCATGCCATTCATCTGCTTTACTGGAGAAAACCGACAGGCGGGGATCGAAGCTCACCATTTTCGCCCCATTCTCCTGCGCGCTCATTAATTCGAGCGTGTCAGCAACTTCAATCCCTTCATACAGGTTATGTCCGAACGACACCATGTAACGGGTATTGGCGATATCCATTGCCAGATCGCCTCCCATCATCACTTTGGCCGCGATGGATTTCCCGGCCGGACACGTTGAGGCATGAGTAAAGGTATTCGGGGAACCAAACGCGGTGGCCAGGTGGAAGAGATGACCGGACAGCGAGCCTGATTTGGACGAGAACATCACGCTTTGCGGGCCAGACTGCGCTTTGATGTTATTCATCTTTTCAGCAATTTCTTTATACGCCTGCTGCCAGCTAATGACCTGCCACTCTCCGCTCCCACGTGGTCCCGTGCGTTTCATCGGTTTAACGATCCGGTGAGGGTCGTTTACCAGACTCACGCCGCTTCCTCCACGTGCGCAGATGCGGGTTCCCTGCTGAGGCGCATGGGGATTTCCCTGAATAAACACCGTTTTGTTGTTTACCACCTGCGCCTGAATGGGACAGCGAAACGAACACATTTCGCACAGACTTGGCGTGAGTGCGGAGCGCCCGCTCAGGGTGTCTGTCGGGTTCCGCGCCAGGGCACCAGGCGGAAAACTGCCTATTGCACAGGCGGAACAGCCAATTCCTACCCCGCGTAAAAAATTACGCCGACTAATGCTCATATAACCTCCTGTTATTAGATATATCCAATTAGTATAAGTAATTTATATTATAAATTTACAACATCTCTCACAAATTAAATGATAAGGTGAAATAGCGCGGCGTTGTTTTTTAATGTGTTGTTTTTAAATGGTTTTTATATTTACCTTAACCCTGACTTAGATCGTTTCTCTCATTTTTTAGATCAATTTTTTGCTTCATTGTTAATGCGTCTGATTATCAATAAATAACTCTTTCATAATCATCATCAAAAACAGAACAATTAATTCCAGTAAAGATTAAAGGTATTTTATTTATTCACCACAAAACGATATGAGAAGAATTATTCCTCATCCGTTATTAATCTCCCCGTTGCGGCCATCTACGGCTCGCTCACCCCTGACTTTGCATTCTGTTAACAAACGCGGTATAACAGACTTCTTTGGATGTTTAGATGTCCATACGTTTGGAAGGTTATATGCAGACAACACAACAACAAAATGCGCCACTGAAGCGCACAATGAAAACGCGTCACCTGATTATGCTCTCTCTGGGAGGCGTGATTGGCACAGGGTTATTCTTCAATACCGGCTATATCATCTCCACCACCGGGGCGGCGGGAACGCTGCTGGCCTACCTGATTGGTGCGCTGGTGGTCTGGCTGGTTATGCAGTGTCTGGGAGAACTCTCCGTGGCGATGCCGGAAACCGGGGCGTTTCACGTCTATGCCGCACGTTATCTCGGCCCGGCAACGGGCTACACGGTGGCCTGGCTCTACTGGCTGACCTGGACCGTGGCGCTCGGCTCCAGCTTTACCGCCGCCGGATTCTGTATGCAGTACTGGTTTCCACAAGTTCCGGTGTGGATTTGGTGCGTGGTTTTCTGCCTGGCGATCTTCGGTCTGAACATCATCTCGACGCGCTTTTTTGCTGAGGGAGAGTTCTGGTTTTCTCTGGTGAAAGTGATCACCATCATCGCCTTTATCCTCCTGGGCGGGGCGGCGATCTTTGGTTTCATTCCTGTGCAGGATGGTTCGCCTGCGCCGGGGCTGAGCAACATCACGGCGGAAGGCTGGTTTCCGCACGGCGGTTTGCCGATTCTGATGACTATGGTGGCGGTGAACTTTGCCTTTTCCGGCACCGAGCTTATCGGTATTGCGGCAGGGGAAACGGAAAATCCGCATAAAGTCATTCCGGTAGCCATCCGCACCACCATCGCCCGGCTGATCATCTTCTTTATCGGTACCGTATTTGTGCTGGCGGCGCTAATCCCGATGCAGCAGGCGGGCGTGGAGAAAAGTCCGTTTGTGCTGGTGTTTGAGAAGGTAGGGATTCCGTACGCCGCCGATATTTTTAACTTCGTGATCCTGACAGCCATTCTTTCTGCGGCGAACTCCGGACTGTACGCCTCCGGGCGGATGCTGTGGTCGTTGTCGAATGAGCGCACGCTGCCCGCCTGCTTTTCCCGGGTAAACCAAAACGGCGTACCGCTGACGGCGCTGTCGGTCAGTATGCTTGGCGGCGTGCTGGCGCTGTTTTCCAGCGTGGTGGCCCCGGATACGGTGTTTGTTGCGCTGTCGGCGATTTCGGGTTTTGCCGTTGTGGCGGTGTGGCTCAGCATCTGCGCATCGCATTTTGTTTTCCGTCGTCGTCATCTGCAACAGGGGAAAGCGCTCAGCGAGTTGCACTATCGTGCGCCCTGGTATCCGCTGGTGCCGGTGCTGGGCTTTATTCTCTGCCTGGTCGCCTGCATTGGGCTGGCATTCGACCCGAGCCAGAGAATTGCGCTGTGGTGCGGGTTACCGTTTGTGGCGTTGTGTTATGGTGCTTATTTCCTCACTCAACCGCGTAAAGCAAAACAGGAGCCCGAACATGTCGCAGAATAATCCGTTAAGCGCCATCCTCCATCAGCAGGATTTCCTGTTGTTAGACGGGGCGATGGCGACGGAACTGGAAGCGCGAGGCTGTGACTTAGCTGACAGCCTGTGGTCAGCGAAAGTACTGGTCGAAAACCCGGAGCTTATCCGCGAAGTCCACCTCGATTATTACCGGGCGGGCGCGCAGTGTGCGATCACCGCCAGCTATCAGGCCACGCCCGCGGGGTTCGCCACACGCGGGCTGGATGAAGCGCAGTCGAAAGCGCTGATTGGCAAGAGCGTTGAACTGGCACGCAAAGCGCGTGAAGCGTATCTCGCTGAAAACCCGCAGGCGGGGACATTGCTGGTGGCGGGGTCCGTGGGACCCTACGGCGCGTTTCTTGCCGACGGCTCAGAGTACCGTGGTGATTACGTCCGTCGCGACGACGAGTTTCAGGCGTTCCACCGTCCGCGCATAGAAGCGCTACTGGATGCCGGGGCCGATCTGCTGGCCTGCGAAACGTTACCGAATTTTGCCGAAATTAAGGCGCTGGCAGTGCTGTTGACCGCATACCCACGTGCGCGGGCCTGGTTCTCCTTCACCTTGCGCGATAGCGAACATCTCAGCGATGGCACGCCGTTGCGGGACGTTGTGGCTTTCCTCGCGCGTTTTCCGCAGGTGGTGGCTATCGGTATCAACTGCATCGCGCTGGAAAATACCACCGCCGCGCTGGAGCATCTGCATAGCCTGACGGCGCAGCCGCTGGTGGTCTACCCGAATTCAGGTGAGCATTACGATGCGGAGAGCAAAACCTGGCACCCTCATGGTGCGGCCTGCGCAGGGCTGGCGGATTATTTGCCACAGTGGCGGGCGGCGGGCGCGCGGTTGATTGGCGGGTGCTGCCGCACCACGCCTGCGGATATTGCGGCTTTGAAAGCGCGTTGTTGAGGGCATTCATTGCCGGATGGCGCGACGCTTATCCGGCCTGCGAAAACTGCGATGATGTTGCCGAATGCTTGCCTGTAAATGATGTGAAATGGCGGCCCGCTAAGATGAAGCCGCCATCGGGCACAACATCACGCTGCATCGGCCAGCACAAACATCCCATACGGGTGGATTTCGAGGTAATACTGCTCGCCCACGTCCGGCTGCAGGCGGGTGGCGTTGACCTGTAATAAGATCTCCTGTCCATGCCATTCCACCGTCACTTCATATTGCGGTCCCATATAAGCCACGTGCTGGATCACGCAGCGCTGGCTCTCCTCGCCGCGATCGCTCAGCGTAATCGCCTCCGGACGCACGCCGACGGTGCCGGAACCCTGCGCGACAAAGTGCGCCGGGCGGGGCAGACGGTAGCCGTAGATATCCACCGCATCCTCGCTGAATGTGGCCGGGAACAGGTTGGCGTCCCCCATAAAGCTCGCCATAAAGCGCGACGCGGGCTGGCGGTAGAGATCCTGCGGCGAGCCAATCTGCATGATATGCCCTTTGTTCATCACCAGCACGGTATCGGAAACCGCAAAGGCTTCGCTCTGATCGTGGGTGACGTACAGCGAGGTGATATCAAACTGCTTTTGCAGCTCGCGGATCTTGTCGCGCATGCTGCGGCGCAGGTTGGCGTCGAGGTTACTTAGCGGCTCATCAAATAACAGCACCTTCGGCTTGAGGATCAGGGCGCGCGCCAGCGCCACGCGCTGCTGCTGCCCCCCGGAGATCTGATCGACATACCGGTCTTCAAATCCTTCCAGATCCACCATTGCCAGCGCCTCTTTCACCCGCGCTTTCACATCGCTGCGCGACACGCCAAGCATCTTCAGACCATAGCCGACGTTTTCCCCCAGTGACATGTGCGGGAACAGGGCGTAAGACTGAAAGACCATGCAGATGTCACGCTGCTGAATAGAGCGATGCGTGACGTCTTCGCCATCGATGAAAATCTGTCCTTCGCTGGGTTTTTCCAGCCCGGCCACCAGACGTAAAATAGTCGTCTTGCCACAGCCGGAGGGACCGAGCAGCGTCACCATTTGCCCCTGCGGGATGGTGAGGTTAATGTTGTCGATGACCGTATTGTTGCCGAATCGTTTGGTGACGTTACGCAGCTCAACAAAATTTTTCTGACTCATAGTGCGCTCCATTACGCCTGGTTTTTGGCTTTTGAACGGGAGATACGCGCTTCCCCGATCAGCCAGTCAAAAATGAAAATAATCGCCAGCATCACCACGATCAGAATCGAACCGTAGGCGATCGCCACGCCGTACTCGCCGTCTTCCACGCGATTCAGGATATAGGCTGTCGCCACGCGGGTGTCCGGCGTCACGAGGAACACAATGGCGCTGACGGTGGTAATGGCGCGCACAAAGCTGTAGATCAGCGCCGAGAGGATTGCCGGGCGCAGCAGCGGCAGCAGAATGTGCGTGATGGTACGCAAGCTCCCGGCGCGCAGGCTGAGCGACGCTTCATCCAGCGATTTATCGATCTGACCTAATCCGGCAATCCCGGCGCGGATCCCGACCGGTACGTTACGCATCACCATGGAGATAATGACAATCGCCGCCGTTCCAGTGAGGTACACCGGGGCGCTGTTAAAGGCGAGGATATAGGAGACGCCCGCCACGGTACCCGGTACCGCAAAGCACAGCATGGTGGTGAACTCGATGGTTTTTTTGCCTTTAAACTGCTGGCGGACCACTACCCAGGCGATCAGCAGGCCAAAAGCAGCGGTGATCGGCGCGGCAATCCCGGCGTAGAGCAGGGTGTCGAGCAGGGAAGGCCATGCCCCATCGCTCATCCCCTGACCAAACAGCTTGATAAAGTTATCCAGCGTCAGGGTGTAGTCCACGCCCCAGTTGACGGTAAAACTGCCGTAAAAAATGCTGCCGTAGAGCAGGGCGTTAAAGGCAATCCACACCGCCAGAATGGCGATCACACTCCACACCAGGGTGACCGGCAGCGGCTGAACGTCGCCCCGGTAGGACTTACCGGATACCGTGACGTAAGAGCGTTTGCCAATCCACATATACTGAATGCAGAACACCAGCAGCGAGAAGAGTAGCAGGAACGCGCCGAGGGTGCTGGCGGCCTGATAATCGAGCTGTGAGCCGGTAATGTAGAAGTAGATCTGCGTCGCCAGCACGTCGAAGTTACCGCCAAGTACCAGGGGGTTACTGAAGTCGGCCAGCGACTGCACCACCACGATCAGGAAGGCGTTTGCCAGCGCCGGTTTCAGCAGCGGGACAAACACCCCGTTAAAGGTTTGCCAGCGGCTGGCGCGCAGGGTGTATGACGCTTCCTCCAGCGATGGATGAATGGTTTTGATCGCCCCGTCGAGGATCATAAACGCCATCGGGGTAAACGCCAGCACCTGCGCCAGCCAGATACCGGTAAAACCGTACAGCCAGTTGGTGTTGGTCAACCCAAACCACTCCACCATAAATTCGGTCACGTAGCCGGAGCGCCCCATCATCAGCGTCACCCCTAAGCCGACGACAAACGGTGGGGTGACGATCGGCAGAATCGAGAAGATACGACCAATAATGGCGCTGCGTCTGGCGATGCGGGTGGTGTAAATCGCCAGCACCAGGCCGAAGAAGGTACAGCCGACGCCAACCGCAATCGACAGGGCAATGGAGTTAAGGATGACCTGAACAATGTGCGCCTGCGACAGCACGGTCATAAACGCCAGCGGGGCGAATTCGCCTGCGTCGTTGGTGAATATCGGGATGAAAATGGCGATGCTCGGCCAGACGATAAAGACGCCAATCAGCGCCACGATGGTGACCAGCGAACCAATCACAAAGCGGTCGCCGCCCAGCCATTCAAGGCGGGTTAGCGCCAGAGTCGCGATCGCGCCCAGCGCCACAAACAGCACGATGGTGGCATACCCTAAACCGCGGCCTTCAATCGTGGCGCTGATGACGATAAACGCCATGCACAAAAACGCCCAGCCCGCGTCGAGATAGTTCCGGCCGCGCTGGTCCCGCCGGGTTTCCTGCAGCGGACGAATCAGCAGCAGGCCCGGCAGCAGATACCACAGCCAGCTTATATTGACCTGTGACCAGCCGTAGGCCTCGAGAATTTCATCGCTCGTGGATTCCAGCAGACCGTAATCCAGGCTCCAGCTCGGCAGGAGGGCAAACGCCAGCCAGCCCAGTAAAACCCAAAGAAATATCGCATCCCGTTTTTTCACGGGATGGCGTGCCAGTGTATGTGACATACGTTTTCCGGTGTTGTGTTCAGGCCCGGCAAGCGTGAGCGCCACCGGGCATTAACCGTACAATCTGGGCTTATTTACCCATCTTCACTTCGCTGACCCACTTATTGATCAGCGCCTTACGGACATCGGTGGAGCCGTATTTATCCATGTCGTAGTTGATAAGCTTCAGGTCGTCGAGCTTCAGCGAGTTTGGTGACGTTTCGGCAGTGGTATTGGTCAGGATCTGATAGGACTTGCCTTTTTTCCATGCCAGCTCCTGGGCATCTTTCGACAATACCCAGTCGACAAACAGTTTGGCGTTGTCGAGGTTACGTGCTCCTTTCAGGATACTGATGCCGCCAATTTCATACCCGGTACCTTCGCACGGGGAGATAAGCTCCAGCGGGGCACCCTGCTCTTTTTCCAGCGAATAGTCGTGCAGGAAGCCGATACCAATGGCCGTTTCACCACGCGCGGTGTTACGCGCCGGGGCGATACCGGATTTGGTGTACTGGGAGACGTTAGCGTTGAGCTGTTTCAGGTAATCAAAGGCCTGATCTTCCCCCCACAGTTGTGCAAAGGTTGCCAGTGCGGTGTAAGCGGTGCCGGAGCTTTGCGGGTCGGCAATCTGGATTTCGCCTTTGTATTCCGGCTTGGTCAGATCCTGCCAGCATTTTGGCACAGGCAGGTTTTTCTCTTTCAGACGCTGGGTGTTAACGCCAAAGCCAAGAATACCGACGTACACCGCCGAGGAGTAGTTGCCTTTCAGCTTCGCCGGATCGCGGAATTTCTCCATCACCTGCTCAAGATTGGGGGACTTGTAGGGTTGTAGCAGACCCATTTCACCGGCCTGAGACTGCGGGTCAAGGGTGCCGCCGTACCAGACATCCGCCTGCGGGTTTTTCTTCTCAGCATCGACCTTCGCCAGCGTACTGCCGGAGCCGTTGCGGATGAACGACGTTTTCACGTCGTATTTGTCGCCGAAGGCTTTGGTTTCTGCTTCACACATTTCGTTGGTGGCGCTGCAATAGACCACCAGACGACCTTTGGCATGTGCCGCGCCGCTTAACGTCGCCAGCGCAATGCCGGAAGCAATCAGGGAAGTGACCAGAGTTTTTTTCATTGTTTTATCCTTTGACCGGGAGAGGTTGTAATGCTCGCCATCAGCAGCGGCATCAGCAATAAACCCATAAATACTGCGGCAATCGAGAGCAAACTGAACATTCCCGACCAGCCGTAGCGTTCAATGACCAGCGACAGAGGCCAGCCCGCCAGCGCGGCCCCCAGATAGGCGAACAGGCCGAGAAAACCGGTGATTGAGCCTGCCGCCGCTTTGTGTCCGCACTCCACCGCCGCCAGGCCAATCAGCATTTGTGGGCCAAAAACGAAGAAGCCCACCGTAAAGAAACAGACTGCCAGCAGCGCATAGTGATGAACCGGTGCCAGCCATAGCGCGGTGACGGAGACGATCAACCCTAATGTGAACAGCAAAATCATCGGCGCCCGCTGGCCGCTGAACAGCAAATCTGAACCCCATCCGGCGAACAGCGCACCGAGCAACCCGCCTGCTTCAAACAGCATCACGGTGGCGTTGGCGCTGAGCAGATTGACGCCGTGACTCTCCGTCAGCCAGATGTTGCCCCAGTCGTTAAGCGCAATGCGGATCAAATAGACCAGCACATAAGAGACGCCCAGCAGCCAAATCATCGGATTCTTCAGCATTGTGGTACGCAACATCTGCCATAGTCCCATCGGCGGACTTTGCTGTTCCTGGCGCAGTTCTAACGGATCGTTGCGCCATGTGCCGACGGACGGCAATCCCTCTTCCTGCGGCGTTCCTTTCAGTTGCAGCGTTAGCCAGATGCCTGACGCCATGCTGATAATCCCCGGCGCCAGCATCGCCGCCTGCCATCCCCACCAGTGGGCGGCAAAGGCGCTAATCAGAGGGATAATGGCCCCGCCGAGGTTGATCGACATATTCCAGCAGCCCCACCAGAAACCGCGCTCGTTGCGTGAGTACCAGTGGGTCAACAGTCGGGCGCAGGGCGGCCATCCCCAGCCCTGAAAAAATCCGTTCAGCGTCCAGACAGCCAGCAGCAGCGTCAGCGACTCGCCAAAGGCGAATACCAGGTTCAGTACCCCGGTGATGAACAGGCCAACGCCCATAAACCAGCGCTGTCCGTGGCCGTCGTGCCACAATCCGGCGGTAAATTTCGACAGTCCGTAGGTCAGATAAAATAGCGATCCCAACAGGCCGATATCGCCTTTATCCAGCCCCAGATCGGTTTGCAGCGCCGGGAGCACGTAGTTGACGCTTTTGCGCGTCAGATAAAATGCGGCATACCCGATGACCATGCACATCAGCAGCCGTGGACGCAGCGTCCGGTAATGTTGGTTAATGTCGGTTGCTGAGCGTACGTGCATAGCCGTCTCCGTTTTTCTGACTATAAGAAAGTGAAACCGAAAGGGGATGAGACAAAGTCCGGAGTGGCTAAGACTTTTTCCTGGTTAGTACGCTGTTTGTTGCAAATTTGTGGGCAGGTTAACAATTACCCGCGTGCCGTTCTGCGATTCCAGCGTCAGTTCGCCGCCCAGGGCGCTGACCCGCTCGCGCATCCCCTGAATGCCAAAACCGGGAATTTTGTCAGGACTGATCCCCACGCCGTTGTCCTTCACCTCCAGAAGCAAAATATCCCCCTTCTGGTACAGCGTAATGGCGACCTCGCTGGCGCTGGCATGTTTGCATATGTTATTGAGCAGCTCCTGCAACAGCCGGTAGAGGGTAAAGCGCACCGTTTCACTCTCCGGGGGAGCGATCAGCTGGTAGTCAAAGCGGCAGTGGGGGCCGTGTTCGGTAAAGGCGAATTCATTGAGCAGGTGGTGCAACGCCTCCCGGAACGACAGCTCATCAAGGGCGGGAGGGCGCAACTGGCGCAGCAGCTGGCGGGTGGAGTGATGAATACGGCGGGCGAGATCGTTAATCTGGCTGGCGGCAGCCTGAGTCTGCGCCGGATTGCGCGCACGTTTCACCAGCTGTGACTGGATCTGAATGGCGGTGATGTTCTGCCCGATCTCGTCATGCAGCTCGCGCGCCAGGCTTTTACGCGTATCTTCTTCGGTGTGGATCAGCTTTTCAGTCAGCGCGCGTCGCGCCGCCAGCTCCGCTTCCAGCCGTTGGCGGTAGTGGTGCAGGTTTTGCGCCAGATGCTGCTGGCGGCTGATAGCAATCCCCAGACCAATGCCGAGCAGCGCCTGAGTGGCCAGAAAAATCTCCAGCTCAACCAGGTTATTAAAACCCACGCCAACCTGACGGGCGATGGTGATCATCATACTGCCCAACAGGCCAGAGAGTACGCCGCCCTGCCAGCCGAATTTCCAGGCCATCACCACGTTTGGCAGAAAAACGACAATCAGCAGCAGGCGTTCAATTTCCGGCGACAGCACTATCTGGGTGCCGATGCCAATGATAAAGAACAGGCTGCACCAGATAATTAATGAGGTGCGAAGCGGCGGGTTACTGGTGTCCAGCCCCAGCAGATGGTAGCGGTGCTGCTGGCGCAGGAACTCAAAGATCAGATAGACAAACGGGGTCAGCAGCACACCACCGGTAAACGAGGCCAGGCCGAGCAGCATTGCCGGACTTTTGACAAACGGCGAAAGCAGGGCGGTGTTGAGTAGTGAAGATGCGGTAACCGTTGCCAGCAGCAGCGTCAGGCGCTGCCAGTAAAGGGGAAAGCGGTGCCAGAATTGTTGCGCGAGGCTGGCGGGAATCAGGCTAATTAATGGCGCAACCAGCAGGATATAGCCGTTAACCAGCTGTTCGCCGGGCAGCCAGAGCAGCATCAGCATGGGGGGCAGTATCAGTGCTGGCCAGTAGCGACGAGAAAGCAGGATCAGCAGTGCCAGGTAGACGCCGTGCGGCAGAAAAAGCGCCGCCTGCTGACCGTTATGGGTCAGGTAAAATCCGAGCGTCCATAACATCAGCCAGCCGGTTCCCCAGGCCAGCACAATGAATAATGAGATAACCCAGTGGCGAAGACTGCGCGACATTAGTGCCCCGCCAGCAGTTGGTGGTCGAGGGCGAAATGTACCAGGTCAATTGTGCTGTGGCACTGGAGCTTACCCAGTACATTGGCGCGATGGACATGAACCGTCTTGTGGCTGAGGGAGAGTCTGAAGGCGATCTCCTTCACGCTGTCGCCTTTGACAAGTAAATCAAACACCTCACGTTCACGTGGGGTGAGGATTTCCAGCACCTGTGACGATTGTTCTCCGCCGCGCAACGCCCGTAGCGCGTCGGCACACAGGTAATGACCGCCCATCCCGACGGAACGCACGGCCTGTACTAACTCTTCCGGCCCGCAGCGTTTGGTCAGATAGCCGCTGGCTCCCGCATCAAGCGCGCTCTGCACGAAGGTTGGGGTGTCATAAATGCTCAGAATAATGGCGCGAAATTGCGGTTTTTGCGCGCGCAGGCGTTTCAACAGGCTCAGGCCGTTTTCATCCGGCATGGCAATATCCATCACCGCGACGTTGATGTCATCGCGCAATAGTGTGGGCCAGGCTTCCGCCGCGCTGCTGAACTGACCTGCAACGTCGAGATCCTCTTCGAGGCTGAGTAACTGTGCAAAACCGGAGCGTACTACCACATGGTCATCGACCAGCACCACACGAATCATGTTTCTATTCTCTTACCGAACCATGGTCCTATGATGCCCGGTGCCGCTGCGCTGGCAATCAATCAGGCACAGTTATGGAACGAATATAACAAAATCGCAATAATTTGCCTGATGTTCCAGGCCAGATAAGCGTAGCGCCATCAGGCATTGATTGCCGGAGGGCGGCACAAGGGCTTTCTCCAGCCTTTGGCCCGTCAGGGCTTGCTGCGTTACCGCTCATGACGTCTGACAACGGGATTCTTCCGGCGATTGCCGTTTATGGTGGTGGCGTTCTGATCTCTTACGTTTCAGGGTTTATTATCACTGCATTGTGTGGCTGCAAAAACGTAGATCTGGATTGAGGGAATAATGATAAAAATTAATATGATTGCAGTCATTTTACTGATTTTTTCAGTCTAAGCTTTTGCTGCTGATTATCCGGTATTGGTTAGACACAGCAGCGGGATCTCTCCCGCTGCTTCTTCATGTTAATTAATCTCTTATATATAACATTAGAACCGCTGCACCAAAGATAAAGGCAAGAAATATACTGAGATAAAATGCTATCACATATATTATTGTGAGTTTTTTAGGTAATGACCTTATAAATTCCACGTCATTAACGTTTTCACTAAATTTAGATTTTTTATTATATACCAAAGGCCAAAAAATAAAATCCAACTTCATAGTGTATCCCGCACATAATGGCGGAGATTTGTAAAATAGTTCTGTGCTTTGTGGTAATCTCCCAAATTTGTTTTTATATAAATCACATATGGTATAAAAATTTCTGTCACCAATAAGCATTAAAATGTACATAATTATTGCACCAAAAAATACTATGCCACTCAAAATTAAAAATATTATTCTTTCATTAATCATTTTTTCACCATCATCTTTTACTGCATGTCACTTTTTATATCGTATATTACTTCACCCGTTGATTCACCAACTTCTTCTCCAGCTTTACTTAGACCAAATGCTGCACCTGCTCGAACGATAATCTGACATGCCATACCTCCCACTCCACCTGCTGGAGCACTTAAAGCGCCTAATACTACTGCGCAAGTTGCAGTTGCTACGGGCACGATTACAGAGTTAAATGCGGCTGGAACTGCTATGCCCCCGGCAAATTTACCAATCTCAGTATAAGTCGTCTTTTCGCAATCTCTACCGATGGTACATGCGCTATAAATAGAATTAGTTCCGTTTAATGCAGACAGCCCAATACCGACTTTACTAAATGTCTTCATCAGTTTTGCCAGCTTTGCTGACTTTTCGATATAGGTCGCATAACCGTCAATATCGTTAACTCCTGTTTGATTCCATTTATGTACTATTGATGATGAAGATAACCTCAAAGCTTTTTTCATATCATCATACTGAGCAAGTCCGATATGTTCTCTAAATATTTTTAGAAATATCCCGTCTAATTGTTTGAATAGAATTTTCCGCTCTGCAAAAAACTGTTCACTGATTAATGTACCTCTTGATACATATTGATTTCTATAAGCATCCTGAATTTTATTTAGAGTATTTTCAATTTCACCAAAGTATTTTTCAGACATATCACTAAGAATGCCACCATAATCTGAACCATATGAGGTAACCATATCTATTATGTGTCTGTTTTGATATAAAAATCTTGCTTCTTCAAGAGTTAATGGCTCTAGCGCGCTATCTATTTTATCCCTGGCATTTTCGATATGTTTGATTTGTTCCGCGTCTTGTTTTTCTGGATCAGCAATAATTAAAATAGAACCAGGTTTTTTTTTCATATCAGGATTTAAGCTATGAAATAGCTCACGTGTACCATCGGGGGGATTATTGAAAAACCACGATTCATACGACGATGGTGTGGCTTCGTATGGCAGTACACAAAATCCCGCATCTACAGGTTCACGGGGCGGTTTTTCGTCGTCAACCGGGCCAGATGGCTCTGGAGCTATTGTAAGCGGTTTCGGTGCGTGCTGTGGTGTTTCAGATACCATTTTGTTTGTTGCTGGCCTGGCGGAATGGACTTTATTTTTACTCTCACTTTCATAGCCATACGTTACATTATAAATTGAATTAATAAATTTGCACTTACACGGACATGTACCGGTGCTATGTGCTGTTCCGGCAGCCTGTACACCCTGTATATAATAATTAGGCTGTCCCCCTGCTATAGAATAAATATTTTTATCTCTACCACATATATATTTATCACCATTACGAGCAGTACACTGTCCATGAATTGTATGATTAGACGCACCCGTTATGATTCTCCCGCCACATGTTGTTTTATCACCAATTCTTAAAAAATATGCCATACCCATAAAACCTCACTCCATAACTCATGTTCATGAATATACTGACAGATTTTTTTATTACTTTGATAGAAATACATTTTTAAATCTTACTCATCTGTTAAAAGTACGATAACAAACGATTTTCACAATAAATTTTGTGCTTTTGATCACATAGTATATAAAAAGCATAAATACAATCCTGGACGATTCAGGCTCAAAATAATTAATATGTGACTTATTTAACAAATGAATTGATTATAATGTTTTCACCTTTTCTATAATCAAATTTATCTCATTTAGCCCATTTTTTGATAGTAGAATCTGTAACGCTTTTTCCCATTTCAACGTTGCCTCTCTTTTTTTCAATAATATAGTCGTATCTGTCGTAGTGTTTTTTACCAATACTACTATTAGCGTGTTGATTTATTATTTCTTTTTCATTTTCTGTGAAATGCAGCATCCCAGATAGTGTTTTAAACGTTCGCCGTATATCACGTAACGAAAAAACAGACTCCACATGTTTCTTCGCAAAACTATTCACAGGAGCGGACCAGTAAAAGGAACTTAACTCAACTGTTGGCTTTAGAGCGCGTTTGAGCGCGTCAGCTTTGATTTGAGAATTATAAATTTTGAGTTGTTTTTCATAATTCTTATTAGGAAAAAAGAAATCGCTATCAGGATATCGCAACGCTTGCTCATTCAGTATTTTTTTAGCTGAATCACATATATACACGACATTATTTCTGTTCATTTTTGTGAATTCTTTGGCAATAGTTAATTTATTATTTTCGGTATCATAAAAACTTTTCTGCGAATGCGCCAGTTCGAAGGGGCGTTGTCCGCAGGTATACAGGCACAGCATTAGCAGGGATTTTAAGTCAGGGTCAAATTCCAGAAGGTTCTCTTTGAAAATTGAGTCTATTTTCTTTATTTCAGCAAATGTCAGATAGCGTTCGCCTGGTTTACTCGCGTTAATTTTTGAATATTAGTTGTTGGGTTATGGGGCAGATGAAACTCTATACCATTTGAAACTGAGTTACCTGGCGGGTCGTTATCCGCCACCATGCCGTATGCAAAAAATAGACCGTAAAATCAGACTATTACGATTGGTTTGCGATTAAATTATAGTCAATGATTTTGAATGATGTGGGCCTTCTCCGGTCTGCAACGGGGTGACCTGGCGAATGGGAACGTGTTCAAAACAACTTATCCGACATCGCTAAATACATTACATCGCTAACCATTGCCGCTTTTTTTCTAAAAACGCTTTGTTCTTAGCCAGAATTTTTAATTCCTTTATCAAATTCAGCCGCAACGAAATACTGCCTCCATAACAAGACAGGGGAGCAGACAACATGATTTTTTCATCGCGTAACACACTACTTGCCGCACTGGCGCTCATCACCTTTCAGACGCAGGCGGTGAACGTTACCGTGGCGTATCAGACCTCCGCCGAACCGGCGAAAGTCGCGCAGGCGGATAATACGTTTGCCAAAGAGAGCGGGGCCACCGTTGACTGGCGCAAGTTTGACAGCGGGGCAAGTATTGTTCGTGCGCTGGCATCCGGCGACGTGCAGATAGGCAATCTCGGCTCCAGTCCGCTGGCGGTAGCCGCCAGTCAGCAGGTGCCGATCGAAGTCTTTCTTCTTGCTTCCAGACTCGGTAACTCTGAAGCGCTGGTGGTGAAGAAAAATATCAGCAAGCCGGAAGACCTGATCGGCAAGCGTATTGCCGTGCCGTTTATCTCCACCACCCATTACAGTCTGCTGGCAGCGTTAAAGCACTGGGGCATCAGGCCTGGCCAGGTAGAGATTGTGAACCTGCAACCGCCCGCGATTATCGCCGCCTGGCAGCGCGGAGATATTGATGGCGCTTACGTCTGGGCACCCGCGGTTAACGTGCTGGAAAAAGAGGGTAATGTGCTGACTGATTCAGAAAAAGTGGGAGAGTGGGGATCGCCAACGCTGGATGTCTGGGTGGTACGTAAAGATTTTGCCGGGAAGCATCCCGAGGTGGTGAAAGCCTTTGCCAAAAGCGCTATCGACGCGCAGCAATCGTATATCGCCAATCCTGACGAATGGCTGAAACAGCCGGAAAACATCAGCAAGCTGTCGCGCTTAAGCGGCGTGCCGGAAGCGGATGTGCCGGGACTGGTGAAAGGCAATACCTATCTGACGCCGCAACAGCAGACATCCGAGCTGACCGGACCGGTGAACAAAGCCATTATCGACACCGCGCAGTTCCTGAAAGAGCAGGGCAAAGTGCCTGATGTCGCGAACGATTACAGTCAGTACGTTACCGACCGCTTTATACAATAAAGGAGGCGCGGATGCTGCATATCTCACATCTCTTTGCTGATTACGGCGGTAAGCCCGTGCTGGAAGATCTCAATCTGACGCTCGACAGTGGTGAACTGCTGGTAGTGCTGGGCCCATCCGGTTGTGGGAAAACAACGTTGCTCAACCTGATTGCCGGATTTGTGCCTTATCAGCACGGGAGCATTCAACTGGCGGGCAAACGGGTGGACGGGCCGGGCGCGGAGCGTGGGGTGGTTTTTCAGAATGAAGGGCTGCTTCCCTGGCGTAATCTCCAGGATAACGTTGCTTTTGGTTTGCAGCTGGCAGGCGTGGAGAAAGCGCGGCGTCAGCAAATCGCGCATGAGATGTTGAAAAAGGTCGGACTGGAAGGGGCGGGCAGGCGCTTTATCTGGCAGCTTTCCGGCGGTCAGCGTCAGCGTGTTGGCATTGCCCGCGCGCTGGCCGCCAATCCCCAGCTTTTGCTGCTGGACGAACCCTTCGGCGCGCTGGATGCTTTTACCCGTGAGCAGATGCAAACCCTGCTGCTGAAGCTCTGGCATGAGACGAACAAACAGGTGCTGCTGATCACCCATGATATTGAAGAGGCGGTGTTTATGGCAACCGATCTGCTGCTGCTGTCCCCAGGACCTGGCCGGATAGTGGAGCGTCTGTCGCTCAATTTCGCCCGCCGCTTTGTGGCTGGCGAATCGAGTCGTGGTATTAAGTCCGATCCACAATTTATTGAGACCCGCGAATATGTGTTAAGCCGCGTCTTTGAACAACGGGAGGCCTTTTCATGACCGTGGTTATCAATGACAAACCGGCTCAGCGCACGTCCGTATGGCGCTGGCCGTTCTCCCGACAGATAACGTTAAGCCTGGCAACGCTGACGACCCTCCTGGCGGTATGGTGGGCGGTGGCGGCGCTCCAGCTAATAAGTCCACTGTTTCTGCCGCCACCGCAGCAGGTGCTGCAAAAGCTGGTGACGATTGCCGGACCGCAGGGGTTTATGGATGCCACGCTGTGGCAGCATCTGGCGGCAAGCCTCACCCGAATTGTGCTGGCTCTGCTGGCGGCGGTGCTGCTGGGCGTCCCGGTTGGGATCGCGATGGGGCTGAGTCCGACGATGCGCGGCATTCTCGATCCGATCATTGAACTGTATCGTCCGGTGCCGCCATTGGCCTATTTGCCGCTGATGGTTATCTGGTTCGGTATTGGCGAAACGTCCAAGATCCTGCTGATCTATCTGGCGATTTTTGCTCCTGTAGCGATGTCGGCGCTGGCGGGGGTGAAAAGCGCGCAGCAGGTGAGAATACGTGCTGCGCAATCGCTGGGCGCCAGTCGCGCACAGGTGCTGTGGTTTGTGATCCTGCCCGGCGCGCTGCCGGAGATCCTGACCGGTTTGCGCATTGGGCTTGGCGTGGGCTGGTCGACGCTGGTGGCAGCAGAACTGATCGCGGCAACGCGAGGTTTAGGATTTATGGTCCAGTCGGCCGGTGAGTTTCTTGCCACCGACGTGGTGCTGGCAGGGATCGCGGTGATTGCGGTCATTGCTTTTATTTTAGAACTGGGTCTGCGTACGCTTCAGCGCCGTCTGACGCCCTGGCATGGAGAAGTACAATGAGTGAACGTCTGAGCATTGTCCCGCTGGGACCGTATATCGGCGCACAGATTTCTGGTGCGGATTTGACCCGCCCGCTGAGCGATAATCAGTTTGAACAGTTGTATCATGCGGTACTGCGCCATCAGGTCGTGTTCCTGCGCGAGCAGGCGATCGCACCGCAGCAACAGCGAGCGCTGGCGCAGCGTTTTGGCGATCTGCATATTCATCCCGTCTACCCACATGCCGAGGGGGTGGATGAGATTATCGTGCTCGATACGCACAATGATAATCCACCGGATAATGATAACTGGCACACGGATGTGACTTTTATCGAAACGCCGCCTGCCGGGGCGATCCTGGCGGCTAAAGAGCTGCCCTCCACCGGCGGCGATACGCTGTGGACCAGTGGGATCGCGGCGTATGAGGCGCTTTCTGAGCCTTTCCGCCAGCTCCTGAGCGGCCTGCGTGCGGAGCATGATTTCCGTAAGTCTTTTCCGGAGTACAAGTACCGTCAAACTGAAGAGGAGCATCAGCGCTGGCGGGAGGCGGTGGCAAAACATCCGCCGTTATTGCATCCGGTGGTGCGCACGCATCCGGTGAGCGGCAAACAGGCTCTTTTCGTTAATGAAGGCTTTACTACCCGAATCGTTGATGTCACACAGAAAGAGAGCGAGGCGCTGCTCGGATTTCTGTTTACCCATATAACTAAGCCGGAATTTCAGGTGCGGTGGCGCTGGCAGCCCAATGACGTGGCGATCTGGGATAACCGTGTCACCCAGCATTATGCCAACGCCGATTATCTGCCGCAGCGGCGCATAATGCACCGGGCGACTATCCTCGGGGATAAACCTTACTTTCGCGCGGGGTAAGGCTGTGGCGAGACTGCCTGCGGGTGCATCGGGGGAGCCGGGGGATAAAAACCGACCAGCGCCTCGCGCGCAAAAGGGCAAATGTCGTTTGGATGATGATTCGGCAACGTTTTGTGAACATGCCGGATGACGGAGTGTCATCCGGCAGAGGGGAGATTAACGCAGGATCTTCTTCTCAGCTAAATCGAGCGCGAAGTAGCTGAAGATCAGATCCGCACCGGCACGTTTGATTGAGCCTAAGCTTTCGAGCACCACTTTCTCTTCATCAATGGCACCGGCCATTGCTGCGAACTTGATCATCGCATATTCGCCGCTGACCTGATACGCGCCAAGCGGCAGCTCAGTACGTTCGCGGATGTCACGCAGTACATCCAGATAGGCGCCGGCAGGTTTCACCATCAGACAGTCTGCACCCTGCGCTTCGTCAAGTAACGACTCACGAATCGCTTCACGACGGTTCATTGGGTTCATCTGATAGGTTTTACGGTCGCCTTTTAAGGCGGTTCCCGCCGCTTCCCGGAACGGGCCGTAGAAAGATGACGCGAATTTAGTGGAGTAGGACATGATGGCGGTATCGGTAAAGCCCGCGGCGTCCAGCGCCTGGCGGATTGCCTGTACTTGTCCGTCCATCGCGGCAGAAGGCGCGATAAAGTCAGCGCCAGCCGCGGCAGCAACAACGGCCTGTTTGCCGAGGTTGGTCAGCGTGGCATCGTTATCCACGCCGTGCTCGCACAGTACGCCACAGTGTCCGTGGGAGGTATATTCGCAGAAGCAGGTGTCAGACATGACGATCATTTCCGGCACCGTCTGTTTGCAAATGCGCGACATACGCGCCACCAGACCGTCTTCTTTCCAGGCATCGCTGCCGGTGTCATCAGTATGGTGGGAAATTCCGAAGGTCATCACTGAACGAATTCCGGCACTGGCGATGCGTTCAATCTCACGTGCCAGATGCTTTTCCGGAATACGCATGACGCCTGGCATGGCTTCAATCGCTTTATAGTCGTCCAGTTCTTCTTCAACAAAGATCGGCAACACCAGGTCGTTTAAGCTCAGTGTTGTCTCTTCAAACATGGCGCGCAGCGCAGCAGATTTGCGCAGGCGGCGAGGGCGTTGGATTAAGTCTGTCATGGGATGCCTGATGTTTGTGGAATCGAAGGCTGTAGTATACCTGAACCTGAGTGCGGTGTTTCACGAAATGGGCCTCATTATCGACCCGTTCCGGGATAACCAGCGCTAATTTTTTATTGTGTATAACTAAATATTCATATTTACCAATGGCATTTATATTTAAGATCTTATTTTAAATATCGATGATTTTTTATTTTTATGATTTACATACAAGGGGGTTAGCTATTCATTGTTTTTTTGTTTCGGTAAATCATGGAAATTTATACCTATAATGGTACGCACACGGATGGTACGCCAGATACTCACGTTGTTGATGTTTACAACATGGGTACCGCCATCACGCTGGATCAGGAAGTTGATCTGGTCATTAAAAATAACTCCCGTGTTGCCGGTATTACCCTCACTCAGGGTTATGAGTGGGAAGACACTAACGATAATACCGTCAGCACCGGCGTAAACAGCGGTGAAGTATTTAACAATACCATCACGGTGACTGATTCTACCGTGACCCTGGTTCATGGTCTGATGAAGGGACTTCTGGCTGGTTCGGTAATAACAATAACGCCAGCGATTACAGCGGTGAACATACTGCTGATGACGTGGCTATTTTTGTAACTGCACATCCGTCTGCGGATAACGCAATGCAAACCACCGTTAATCTCAGCAATTCTACCCAGGGGACTCGTCTGACCAACTCTCGTCATGGCCTGACAGATAACGGTGGTGCATGGGTGAGTTACTTTGGCGGTAACCTCAACGGCGACAACGACACCATTAACTACGATCAGAATGTTAACGGTATCATGGTCGGTCTTGATACCAAAATTGATGGTAACAACGCTAAGTGGATCGTCGGTGCTGCGGTGGGCTTCGCGAAAGGTGATATGAGCGACCGTACTGGTCAGGTGGATCAGGACAGCCAGTCTACATCTACTCTTCAGCTCGCTTTGCAAACAACATCTTTGTTGATGGTAACCTGAATTACTCTCACTTCAGCAACGATCTGTCTGCTAACATGAGCAACGGTGAGTACGTTGACGGCAGCGCCGCTTCCGATGCCTGGGGCTTTGGTCTGAAACTGGGTTATGACTTCAAACTGGGTGATGTGGGTTACCTGACTCCGTACGGCAGCGTATCTGGCATGTTCCAGTCTGGTGATGACTTCCCGCTGAGCAACAACATGAAGGTTGACGGTCAGTCTTACGACAGCATGCGTTATGAGCTGGGGGTTGATACCGGTTATACCTTCACCTACAGTGACGATCAGGCTCTGACGCCGTACTTCAAACTGGCTTACGTTTACTCAGACGTCAACTACCCTGGTGGTGGTGATGTAGATCAAGACTGGTCCGCGAACGTAGGCGTTAAATATACCTGGTAATGATTTCTTTTTGATAAACTTATTAATAGTTATTTAACCCAGGCAATGCCCGTTAAGGATTTGACGGGCATTATTGCAAGGAATGCAAAATGATCTCACTGAGTAAACCACTTAATGAATTCAGGAAACTCGATCAATGCTTGTCTAAATATGGTACTCGCTTCGAGTTTTGTAATGAAAAACAAGTTATATTTTCTAAAGATACCCACCAGGATGATACGTTTGTTATTTTAAACGGCGTTATCTCTCTGCGAAGAGGAGAAAATATACTTATAGGTATTGCTCAGGCGCCATTTATCATGGGGCTGGCAGATGGTGTAATGAAAAATGATGTACAGTATCAACTGGTCAATGAAAGTAGCGGTTCGGGATATCATCTACCGGCCTCTCAAACGATAAAAATCATTGAGGAGAATAATCTGTGGCGTGAAGCCTTTTGCTGGCTGGCATGGCAAAATCGCATCATGGAAATGCGCGATGTACAGCTAATTGGCAATAATTCCTACGATCAAATCCGGGCTACGTTGATATCAATGATTGAGTGGGATGAGGAGTTACGTTTCCGTATCGGTGTTATGAATTACATTCACCAGAGGACGAGAATTTCGCGTTCCGTTGTTGCTGAAGTGCTTGCTGCCTTGCGAAAAGGTGGTTATATCGAAATGAATAAAGGCAAACTGGTGGGGATTAACCGTTTGCCTTCAGAGTATTAATCAGGATGCGGGAACAATTAACGATTTATACTCGTCATCCTTCAGGTTGCTGGTGCGTTGGCTTTGTTACCCGGCCCGTCCCTGGGCCGCGCCCCTGCGGGGCCAGCGCAAGCGCTGTTCAAACGACGACGCCGTTTTGCCCCGCAACGCGAATTATTTAAAATCTATTCTGGCTAAGTTCGGTCACCAAATCATTAATTCCATCACTCATATTGGTGAACCGGGTGAGTGGCGAACGGGTAACGACCACAAAGGCACCGACATTTTGCTGGGGAATCATCGCCATATAGGTGATGAAACCGCCGCCGCCGCCTGTTTTCTGAATGATTCCCGGACGTCCGTCTTTGGGCGCCATATAAACCCATCCCAGGCCCAGCGCATCGGCTTTTCCGGGCACATCCATCCCCGTCACTTTGGTTAACTGCGCGCGCTGAAAGATGAGCGTCTGCATACGATCGGCCTGATGGCTGCGCTGGTAGAAGTCAGAAGAGAGATACTGCTGCATCCAGCGCATCATGTCTCCGGGGGTGGAGTAGACGCCGCCGCTGCCAATTGCCGCCAGGGTATTGTTACATGGACTGGCCCCTTTCTCCGCCACCATCAGACGTTTGCACTGATCGGGCGACGGCGTATAAGTGGTGTCTTTCATGCCCAACGGACGAGTAATTTGTTCTTCGAAAAGTTGGGTGTACGGCTTACCGGAGGCGCTCGCCAGCGCATCAGCCAGCAGATCGAACGCCAGGTTGGAATAAGCGGCTTGCGATCCGGGCGCGCTTTTCAAGGTCGCGGTGGAGAGATAACTCCAGCGCTGTTCGCGGGTCGGCCAGACAAACACCGGACGTTTTGCCGCACCGCCGGGCTGTTCGCGAGGTAACGCGCTGGTATGCGTCGCCAGATTCACCAGGGTGATGGGCGTACCCTGATACGTTGGCACGCGCGCTCCCGGCGGCGCGTATTTACTCAACGGGTCATCCAGCTTCACGGTGCCCTGATCAAGCAATTTGACCAGCATCTCGCTGGTCATCAGCTTGGTGAGAGAGGCGATGCGAATAACAGAGTCCAGCTGTGGACGAACATTATTGCCAGGACGCGTCTCCCCAAAGCTGCGGAACACACGCTGATTGCCATCGATCACAACCAGCGCCATCCCCGTGGCGCCGCTGCCGTAATAAATATGATCGGCGTAGCGTTCTACGATATCAGAAGCGAAAACGGGATCGGTGACAGACTGCGCTGCCTGGGCTGATGTCAATGACGCCGCACACAGCGCGGCAGAAAAAAGCAGACTACGTTTCAACGGTGGTGTCCATGAGTGAAATAAAACAGAAAACTATACACAAAATTCGCGTTGCATCGAGGCGGCAAGAGAAGAAACCCGCAGCCAACAAAGATGATGTGTATGCGTATTTATACTATCTGGTAACACAATGCAAATCGCTAATTACAGCAATAATAGTGTTAAAAACGTAACGGAGACTAAACAAGGGATTTTTTATCGATAAACAAGATTCACTTTTGTGATCCCACACGTGCGATAATCTCGTTTTCCCCCTCCCCGCAGGAATGAACGATGTCTGAAAAACACGCGGTCATGGTAGTTGATATGCAAAACGGCGTTTTTACTACGCCACGAATCAATCGGGAAATCTGCGTTAAACGCATAAACCAGCTGACGCGGGCAGCGGACGTGACCCTTTTTATTCAGCATGCGGAAGCCGGAGGGCTGGAGGAGGGGAGTGAAGGGTTTGCGCTTTTACCGGAGCTGATGGTTCCCGCGAACGCGCTGTTCGTCACCAAAACGGCATGCGATGCATTTTACAAAACGGCACTGGAGCAGGTGCTGAGTGAGTATGGCATTAAGCAGTTTGTGATGTGCGGCTGTGCGACGGACTATTGTGTCGATACCACGCTGAAAAACGGCGCCAGTAGAGGTTATCGCATTACCGTTGCCGGGGATGCCCACACGACAGCCAATCGGCCTGCTGCCAGGGCAGAAACGCTGATTGCGCACTATAACGATGTCTGGCGCAACCTGACTGTGCCAGGCAATCCCGTCTTTGTGAAATCCGTCGAAACAATTCTTCAGGACTGGAAAGCGAACTAAGCGTCACCATTTTGGTCACAATGGGCGGTTTCGCCTTGCGTGTCATTGGGCTTTGTCCCTTTTTGCCGCAGTGAGCACTGTGGCAAAAACACAGCAGTCGTAAGTAAAAACGATAAGAAGTTAGCAGGAGAGCATCATGTTTACGTCTTTTTTCCCAAAGCCGGGAGCTTTTTTCCTGTCGGCATTTGTTTGGGCGCTGGTTGCCGTCATTTTCTGGCAAGCCGGTGGCGGTGCCTGGGGGGCGCATCTTGCGGGCGCATCGGGTGACATACCCATTAGCGCCGCCCGATTCTGGTCGCTGAACTACCTGATCTTTTACGCGTATTATATTCTCTGCGTGGGGCTGTTTGCGCTGTTCTGGTTTATCTATAGCCCGCACCGCTGGCAGTACTGGTCAATACCTGGGACGTCTCTGATCATCTTCGTGACCTGGTTCCTGGTGGAGGTGGGGGTGGCGGTTAACGCCTGGTATGCCCCTTTCTACGATCTCATTCAGACCGCTCTTAGCTCACCGCATAAAGTCACCATAGAACAGTTCTATCGTGAGGTTGGGGTGTTTCTTGGGATTGCGTTGATTGCGGTTGTGGTCAGCGTACTGAACAATTTTTTTGTGAGCCACTATGTGTTTCGCTGGCGCACTGCGATGAACGAATACTATATGGCTAACTGGCAGCATCTGCGTCATATCGAAGGTTCCGCGCAGCGTGTGCAGGAGGACACGATGCGTTTTGCCTCAACGCTTGAAAGCATGGGCGTGAGTTTTATTAATGCGATCATGACGCTAATTGCTTTCCTGCCCGTGCTGGTTACGCTCTCTGCGCATGTCCCGAATCTGCCGTTTGTTGGTCACATACCTTACGGTCTGGTCATTGCTGCTCTTGTGTGGTCGCTGATGGGAACGGGATTGTTGGCCGTCGTGGGGATAAAGCTTCCGGGCCTTGAATTTAAAAATCAGCGTGTGGAAGCCGCTTACCGTAAAGAGCTGGTCTACGGTGAGGATGATGCTAATCGCGCCACGCCGCCCACGGTTCGCGAATTGTTCAGCGCGGTGCGCCAGAACTATTTCCGCCTCTATTTTCACTATATGTACTTTAATATTGCCCGGATCCTCTATCTGCAGGTCGACAACGTTTTCGGGTTGTTCCTGCTGTTTCCGTCGATTGTTGCGGGTACGATTACGCTGGGTCTGATGACTCAGATCACTAACGTATTTGGTCAGGTACGCGGCTCCTTCCAGTATTTGATCAGTTCATGGACCACCCTGGTGGAACTGATGTCCATCTATAAACGTCTGCGTAGCTTTGAGCGCGAACTGGATGGTCAGGATATTCAGGAAGTCACCCATACTCTTAGCTAGCAAAAGGAAACGTTATGTCGGCGGTGTCCCGTCTTTACCCTTTGTCACTGTTGGCCGGGCTGGTGCTGGCAGGTTGTAGCAGCCAAACCCCGCAGCCGCTTAAAAAGGGTGAAAAACCCGTTGATGTGGCAGACGTGGTACGGCAGAAAATGCCTGCCAGCGTGAAGGACAGGGAGGCATGGGCGCAGAACATGGCGAAAACATTTGAGAGCCAGGGGCTGGCCCCGACGGTCGAAAACGTCTGTTCGGTGCTGGCGGTGGCGCAGCAGGAATCAAACTATCAGGCCGATCCTGTCGTACCGGGATTGAATAAAATAGCCTGGCAGGAGATCGACAGGCGCGCCGAACGAATGCATATCCCGGTTTTTCTGGTTCATACGGCGCTGAAAATTAACTCGCCAACCGGAAAAAGTTATAGCGACCGCCTGGATACGGTGAAAACAGAAAAACAGCTCAGCGCTATTTTTGATGATTTCATTAACATGGTGCCGATGGGACAAACGCTGTTTGGCTCGCTGAACCCGGTGCATACCGGGGGGCCGATGCAGGTGAGTATTGCTTTTGCCGAGCAGCATACCAAAGGCTATCCGTGGCAAATAGAGGGCACGGTGCGTCAGGAAGTCTTCAGCCTGCGTGGGGGGCTGTGGTTTGGTACCTGGCATCTCCTGAATTATCCGGTAAATTACAGTGCGCCCATCTTCCGTTTTGCTGATTTCAACGCCGGCTGGTACGCCAGCCGTAACGCCGCGTTCCAGAACGCCGTCAGCAAAGCCAGCGGCGTGAAGCTGGCGTTAGACGGCGATCTCATTCTTTATGGCAACAAAGAGGCGGGTAAAACGGAGCTGGCGGTACGTAAGCTGGCGGACAAACTGGATATGAGCGACAGCGATATTCGCCGTTCTCTGGAAAAAGGCGACAGTCTGGCGTTTGAGAAGACGGCGCTGTATGAAAAGGTCTATAAGCTGGCGGAAGCAAAGAGTGGTAAAATGCTTCCGCGTGAGATGCTGCCAGGAATTCAGCTGGAAAGCCCGAAGATCACACGTAATCTGACGACCGCGTGGTTTGCCAAACGTGTGGACGAGCGACGGGCGAAATGTATGAGTCAGTAACGTCTACTGATGGCGATCGCGCCAGCGCAAAAAGAGAGCAATCACGCCAAAAATCAGACAGCCCACCAGAAACGGCACCAGGCCAAAAATGGTGCCGACGCCCAGGCCGATTTCCACCCGCGGGCGCCCCGTTTCCTGGACCTGCATCAGATGCTCATAAATGCCAGGTGCATGGACCAGTAAGTTAAGTATTTGCGCGCCAGCCCAAAAGCAAAACAACACAAATACCGCATACGCAATATTACCAGGAGTGGAGGAGGTGTC
Organism: Citrobacter amalonaticus; assembly: GCF_002918555.1. GTDB lineage: Bacteria > Pseudomonadota > Gammaproteobacteria > Enterobacterales > Enterobacteriaceae > Citrobacter_C > Citrobacter_C amalonaticus_A. The sequence continues at coordinate 1,195,409 of NZ_PQMB01000002.1, read as the reverse complement.
TCGATGTTTCCCGCTAAACAGGGATTTTGAGAGAGTGAAATCAGCCATAAAGACCTCCGGAAAAATGCTGTTGCTCTGGCGTTATGCCAGTAACTTATCCTGAAGTCTGACAGGTCATCACGTTTGTCAATATCAGAATGATGGTAAATTCAGGCAGGGAATACTCCTGAATTGCAGATTTATGTGGATTGTCACAAAATAGCTACTTGTAGTTAAAATAATTAACTTTTAAGCCGCTTCACCTGCCGCACAGACGGTGTGCGGGAAATGTGTGAGGATGCTTTTTTCGTTCCGGAGCTGTTATGAATTTGCCTGTAAAAATTCGCCGCGACTGGCATTACTACGCCTTTGCCATTGGGCTTATCTTCATTCTGAACGGGGTTGTGGGGCTGGCAGGGTTTGAGGCTAAAGGCTGGCAAACATATGCGGTGGGCCTGGTGACGTGGGTGCTTAGCTTCTGGCTGGCGGGAATCATTATTCGTCGTCGGGCAGACGCTGACTAATATTGAGGTTCGCCGGATGTCGACGCTTTTACGTCTTATCCGGCCTGCGGACGGTGCCTTGCCCGCAGGCCGGATAAGGTATCTGCACGCCATCCGGCAAAAATTTACATGCTGGTTTTTAGCGCATTGTCCGCCGCGTGGCGTTCAAGCGCCAGTTCAATCAGACGGGTAATCAAATCCGTGTAGCTTAACCCGCTTGCCTGCCACAGTTTTGGGTACATGCTGATGTTAGTAAAGCCCGGCAGCGTGTTGATCTCATTGATCACCACCTCGTTGTCTGCCGTTAAGAAAACATCCACCCGCGCCATGCCGGAGCAGCCCAGCGTCTGATAAGCCTGAACTGCGATTTCACGGATCTTGTCATTAATTTCTGCGGCAATCGCCGCAGGAACGACCACTTTAGCGCCGTTATCATCAATATATTTGGTATCGTAAGCGTAAAAATCGCTGTTCAGGACGATTTCACCGCAGGTGCTGGCTTGTGGATGATCGTTGCCCAACACAGCGCATTCGATCTCTCGGCCTTTGATCCCTTGCTCCACCACCACTTTGTGATCGAATTCGAATGCCAGAGCAACCGCGCGATCGTACTGATCCTCACTGGTGACCTTACTCACACCGACGGACGATCCCTGGTTGGCTGGCTTAATGAAGAGCGGCAGGCCCAGACGGGATTCCACCTCGGCAAAACTCACGCTGTTGCGGTTTGCCCGCGTAAGCGTAATAAACGGGGCGATATTCAGACCAGCGTCACGCAGCAGACGTTTGGTCACGTCCTTATCCATACAGGCGGCGGATCCCAGTACGTCGGAACCGACAAAAGGTAAGTTCGCCACGCGTAACATACCCTGTAAGGAACCATCTTCGCCGAGCGTGCCGTGAACGATAGGGAAAATAACATCCATCGTCGGCAACGGTTGTGCGCTCCGGGCGTCAATCAACTGGTGTTCGTGTTTACCCGGCACCTGCGCAAGGCTGACTGTGGAAGGGCGCAGCGCAATGCGAGCCGGGTCGGTTGCGTTAAGCAGGTAGTTTCCTGCATCACTCACGTGCCATTGCCCTTGTTTATCAATACCTAACAGCACCACGTCAAAGCGGGTTTTGTCGATGGCATCGACAATGTTCTTTGCCGACTGCAATGACACTTCATGTTCCGCTGACTTACCACCAAATACGATACCTACCCGCAACTTTGCCATCTTAACCCATTCCATCGAACGCAAAGCGTATACCATACCACGACAAAACGCGGGATTCGCGGGCTTCTGCCATAATGTTGGAGAGTTTTATACTCGTCATACTTCAGGTTGCAGATGCGCTGGCTTTGTTACCCGGCCTTCGGCCTTGCCCCTTCGGGGCCAGCGCAAGCGCTGTTCAAAACGACTACGCGTTTTGTCTGTTTAGGGTAGAGAAAGGAGGCGCGAGTGAAAGGCAAAAGTGGAGTAACGATTGTTGTGTTAGTCGTTGCTGGCGTTATTGGATATCGTTTTCTGCCCTCGTATTACCATCCTTTTGCGCCTTTACAGTTAACCGATCCGCCGAACTGGCTGACGAAATTTAAGCTACAGCGCCTGACATCTGAACGGTGCTTCGCACTGCTTCAGGAGGCAAATCAGCAAAAGTTGATTTCGTCACAACCTGTTGCGGATAGCGACGGAGAGTGCCCGTTGATAAATGTTGTACGGGTCAGGGACTTTGGGGCGGTGAAGCTGAGCAGCAGCTTTTTGGCTTCTTGTCCGTTAGCGCTAAGCAGCGCGCTGTATATAAACCAGCAGGCGCGTCCGCTGACCCAACAATTTATGAACAGTTCCCTTGTGCGGATCGATCATTCAGGCAGTTATGCCTGCCGCAATATCTACCATCTACCGAATGCCCGTCGCAGTGAACATGCCACAGCCGATGCATTAGATGTTCGCGGTTTTCACCTGAGTGATGGACGCCATGTGACCGTGCTTCGGGGATGGAAAATGGAAACCACCACGCCGTGGCTGCGTGCCATATTAAGTGCAGGCTGCGGATACTATGGCAATGGTCTGGGGCCGGAGTATAACGCTCAACATGCCAACCACTTTCATTTCGGTATGCGCGGGTACGGGCTGTGTCGCTAAAGGAGAAAAACTTACCTGAATCCGGGCTTTATTGTGACTTGTTTCACAAATATGATGAACGGGGAGATAAAAGACCAGACTATTGGCCACTTTACCGCCGGTTTCACTGCCGTCATTGCGTCGGTTAAGCGGGGCGTGTTTTCAGTAATTTATTATCATGCGTATCGTGGCGTCCTGGAAGGTCAACCTAATCATGTGGTACCGAATACAATTTGATCCTGGGCGCCAGCTGTTTTACAGACGATGAAGGCCAGGCCGGATATTAACGACAGGCAGGAAAAGAAACCCACGATAACATTAATCCGGAATATCAAATTTATAACGGTGACGCGCTCTAAGTGAAACTCTTTCCTTTTTTCCATAACTTTAATTTATGGTACGGCGTGATTATTAAAATGTTGATTTTATTTTTAACGCATCATCCTCGTCATATTTCAAGTTGCAGATGCGTTGGCTTTGTTATCCGGCCCATCCCTGGGCCTCGCCCCTTCGGGGCCAGCGCAAACGCTGTTCAAAACGACTACGCGTTTTGTCCTGCAACTCGAATTAGATAGAGTATATATTGGGGCGAGAAACGTTTCGCTTCCCTTTAATTGTGATTATTTGCGCAAAGTTTTTCCTTTATCATATAAATACTACTTTCAGCCTCTATCAACTTACGATTCATAATGGTAACGTCACCTTTCTTTGGATAAGGAAGTGCGGTCATGAAAAATCTCATTGCTGAGTTGTTGCTTAAGCTTGCCCAAAAAGAAGAAGAGTCGAAAGAACTGGTTGCTCAGGTAGAAGCGTTAGAGATTATCGTCACAGCGATGTTGCGTAATATGGCGCAAAACGAGCAGCAGATACTGATTAATCAGGTGGAGGGCGCACTGGAAGGGGTAAAGCCCGATACCAGCGTTCCTGATAACGATACGGAATTGCTGCGCCAGTATGTGCAAAAGTTATTGAAGCATCCTCGTTACTAATCTGGTTCCGAACGTAATTTGTCATAAACTTGTCACATCAGGGACTTATAGTCGCTTTGTTCTTATTTTAATGTATTTATACCCGTCATACTTCAGGTTGCAGGTGTGTTGGTTTACCTGCAACCCGAATTATTTAGGGTATACACATGGAGAAAATAAAGTGAAACAAAGCGCTATTGCTCTTACCTTGTTACCTCTGTTGTTCACCCCCGTTACATATGCTGAAGACGCGTCAATGTCGGTGCTGGATAATCGTGCCGCGCAGGGCGATATTACCACCCCAGGCGGCGCTCGCCGATTAGTTGCCGACCAGACCGCCGCGTTACGCGATTCGTTGAATGATAAACCGGCCAAAAATATTATTTTGCTTATCGGCGATGGAATGGGCGACTCCGAAATAACGGCGGCGCGAAATTATGCCGAAGGCGCGGGTGGATTTTTTAAAGGTATTGATGCCTTACCGTTGACGGGGCAATACACGCACTATGCGCTGAATAAAAAAACCGGTAAACCGGATTACGTCACGGACTCTGCGGCATCGGCAACGGCCTGGAGCACCGGGGTGAAAACCTATAACGGCGCACTGGGCGTCGATATTCATGAAAAAGACCACACCACTATTCTGGAGATGGCGAAAGCGGCGGGTCTGGCAACGGGGAATGTCTCTACGGCTGAATTACAGGATGCCACGCCTGCGGCACTGGTTGCTCATGTCACCTCACGTAAATGCTACGGACCGAGCGTAACCAGTGAAAAGTGCCCGACCAATGCGCTGGAAAAGGGAGGGAAAGGCTCCATCACCGAGCAGTTGCTGAATGCACGTGCGGATGTGACGCTTGGCGGCGGCGCGAAAACTTTTGCTGAAACAGCAACGGCCGGCGAGTGGCAGGGAAAAACGCTGCGCGAGCAGGCGCAGGCGCGCGGCTATCAGCTGGTGAGTGATGCGACGACGCTGGCAGCAATTACCGAAGCGAATCAGGATAAACCACTGCTGGGGCTGTTCTCCGACGGCAATATGCCGGTGCGCTGGGAAGGGCCGAAAGCCTCTTATCATGGCAATATTGATAAACCCGTGGTGACCTGTAAGCCAAACGATAAGCGTAATGATAGCGTGCCAACGCTGGCGCAGATGACGGACAAAGCGATTGAACTGTTAAGTAAAAACGAGAAAGGGTTCTTCCTGCAGGTGGAAGGCGCGTCTATTGATAAGCAGGATCACGCGGCGAACCCTTGTGGACAGATTGGCGAAACGGTCGATCTGGATGAAGCGGTGCAGCGCGCGCTGGCGTTTGCGAAGAAAGACGGTAACACGCTGGTGGTCGTCACGGCCGATCATGCTCACGCCAGCCAGATTGTCGCGCCGGATACCAAAGCGCCGGGCCTGACGCAAGCCCTGAACACCAAAGACGGTGCCGTGATGGTCATCAGCTACGGTAACTCTGAAGAGGAATCTCAGGAGCATACCGGTAGCCAGTTGCGTATCGCCGCCTACGGCCCATATGCCGCAAACGTGGTGGGGCTGACCGATCAAACCGATCTGTTCTACACCATGAAAGCGGCGTTAGGTCTGAAGTGACTTTGCTACCTGGTCGTTAAATTTTACTTACCGATTGGCGATTTCTGTTCCAGCAACCAGACTTACTACACAAAATCATTCAAGTTGCATCAATGCGGCAAGGATGGGAACCCCAGTCACTTACCTGAGTCAGTGACTGGGGTGAGCATTCGCAGCCAACGCAGAAGCAGCCTGAAGGATGAAGTGTAAAGTGAATGCTCATAAAAGGATGGTGCTATGAAAATAACATTACTGGTTACCCTGCTTTTTGGTTTGCTGTTTTTAACAACCGTCGGTGCTGCCGAGAAGACCTTAACCCCGCAACAACAGCGAATGACGACCTGTAATCAACAGGCAACCGCAAAAGCGCTAAAAGGAGATGCGCGTAAGACCTACATGAGTGACTGTCTGAAGAACAGTAAATCGGCGCCCGGTGAGAAAAGCCTGACGCCGCAGCAGCAGAAAATGCGTGAATGTAACGTCCAGGCGACGGAACAATCCCTGAAAGGCGACGACCGCAGCAAGTTTATGAGTGCCTGCCTGAAAAAAGCGGCCTGATTGCGCATCTTCCCTGCGTCGTGCTAACGGGTGAGCTGCGAAAATCGCTCACCCGAAATTTCATACTTCCCCCGCCCGACCCGTCTCTATAATTGGGAAAATTGTTTCAGAATGTTCCCAAAAAATCATGAATGATGAAAACTTTTACAAAAAAGTGGTCGCGCCTGGTCATGAACCTCCGCTCTCACACCTGAGTGACTATCAGCGCTGCGGACTGCGGTTCGCCCGGCGAGTCCGTCTGCCGCGAGCGGTTGCGCTGGGGGGAATGTTTTTCCCGATCGCTTCGACGCTGGTTGCCAACCCGACTGCCGGAGGATGGTGGCTGGCCCTCGTTGGCTGGGCTTTTGTCTGGCCACATCTGGCATGGCAACTGGCGAGTAAAGCCGTCGATCCTATGGGCAGGGAAATTTACAACTTAAAGGCTGATGCTGTTCTTGCAGGCATGTGGGTGGGCGTTATGGGGGTGGCTCCGCTACCTTCTACAGCGCTACTGATGATTATGTGTCTGAACCTGATGGGGGCCGGAGGCACACGCCTGTTTATTGCCGGGATTGGGTTGATGATTGTTACCTGTCTGATGACCCTGCAACTGACCCGTGTTGATCTGGTGTGGGCGGTCGCCGCCCCGCAGGAGTGGTGGCTGACGCTGTCGGTAATGGTGATTTATCCACTGTTGTTTGCCTGGGTCAGCTACCAGACCGCGACAACGCTTGCAGAGCATAAGCGACGGTTGCAGATCATGAGCACGCGCGACGGGATGACGGGGGTATATAACCGGCAGCATTGGGAAACCTTGCTGCGTCATGAGTTTGATCGCTGCCGTCGCTACCGGCGGGACGCCACGCTGCTGATTATCGATATCGATCACTTTAAGAGCATCAACGATACCTGGGGACATGATGTTGGCGATGAAGCGATTGTCGCGCTGACGCGCCAGCTGCGGATAACGCTACGCGGCACTGATTTGATCGGACGTTTCGGTGGCGATGAGTTTGCGGTGATTATGTGTGGAACACCGGCAGACAGTGCGATTGCCGCAATAGCCAGAGTGCATGATGGGTTAAGCGCCTTGCGCCTGTCGTGTGCGCCGCAGGTTAAACTGCATATCAGCGTGGGCGTCGCCCCGCTGACAGCGAACATCAGCCATTATCGTGAGTGGCTGAAATCCGCAGATGTGGCGCTCTACAAAGCAAAGGACGCCGGACGTAACCGAACCGAAGTGGCGGCCTGACGTCCGGTGATATCACTCAGGATTTACTGAGTTTCTCTGACTTCTCCATACACTTCGCCATGGCTTCAATAACGGCTGCGCGGAAGCCCCGTTCTTCCAGGACGCGCACGGCTTCAATCGTTGTGCCGCCGGGTGAACAGACCATATCTTTCAGTACGCCTGGGTGTTCACCCGTATCGAGAACCATCTTTGCGGAACCCATTACCGCCTGCGCCGCGAACTTATAGGCCTGGGCGCGCGGCATACCGCCCAGTACAGCGGCATCCGCCATCGCTTCAATAAACATAAACACGTAGGCCGGAGAAGAGCCGCTCACTCCAACCACCGGGTGAATCATCGCTTCAGCAATCACTTCGGCTTCACCAAAGCAGCGGAATATGTTCAGAACATCGGCGGTGTCTTCCGATGTGACCAGCGCGTTCGGCGTAATTGAGGTCATCCCGGCATTGACCAGCGAAGGCGTATTTGGCATAGCGCGGACGATTTTGCGGTCGTGGCCCAGCGCGCGGGCCAGCTGTTCGAGCGTAACGCCTGCCGCAATAGAAACGACCAGGGAATCCTTGTTCAGGCTGGAGGTGATTTCGCTCAGGACTTTGATCATGATGCCCGGTTTGACGGCGCCAAAGACAATGTCCGCGACCTGCGCCACTTCCTGCGCAGATTGTGCCGCGTTGATACCAAACTGCGTTTGCAGTGCGGCGACTTTGTCAGGGGAAGGGGTATAAACCCAAATTTGTCCGGGTCGCACCTGACCGCTGGCAATCAGGCCGCCCAGAATGGCTTTCCCCATATTACCACAGCCGATAAAACCGATTTTCTTCTCCATCTCATCGCTCCCTATGCGTGATATTCATTGTTTTGATTAATAAAGCGTAGCTTAACGCGGAATGGGCATGTTCAGAAGGATAAACAGCACTTTGCCAGAGAGCAAAAGCACGAGACAATAGATGATTGCAAAAGAACAGGGAGCCTGTATGACGATTTGGGTGGATGCGGATGCGTGTCCGAATGTCATTAAAGAGATTTTATATCGCGCCGCAGAGCGAATGCAGATGCCGCTTATCCTGGTGGCAAACCAGAATCTGCGCGTGCCGCCGTCGAAATTGATCCGCACTTTGCGCGTCCCGGCCGGGTTTGACGTGGCAGACAATGAGATTGTGCGTCAATGCGCTGAAGGCGATCTGGTGATCACTGCGGATATTCCTTTGGCCGCGGAAGTGCTGGAGAAAGGGGCGGCAGCGCTAAATCCGCGCGGGGAGCGCTATAGCGAGTCGACGATCCGCGAACGTCTGACGATGCGGGATTTTATGGATACTTTACGCGCCAGCGGCATCCAGACCGGCGGGCCGGACAGTCTCTCACCACGCGATCGCCAGCACTTTGCCGCTGAGTTAGATAAGTGGTGGCTGGAAGTTAAACGCAGAAACAGGTGAATGTAATTTATTTTTTACACTTTTATCTCTGTGATTTCTTGTTATAGTAAGGATATATTGAAGTTGTTACTTCGGTTGGAACTTTTTCGTTACACTTAACGTTGTACTAGTTTGGTGGTATGATAAAGACTTTAATGACAGCAGAATCCGCACTATTGCGATTCCCAGGGAACTCCCACTATGACGCAACCGCTTTTTCTTGTTGGCCCACGGGGCTGTGGTAAGACAACGGTCGGACTGGTGCTTGCTGAGGCGGTTGATTTCCGTTTTATCGATACCGACCAATGGCTGCAATCGCAGATGCATAAGACCGTGGCTGATATCGTTGAGCGGGAAGGCTGGACCGGGTTTCGCGCCAGGGAGACCGCAGCGCTGGAGGCGGTTACCGCGCCGTCAACGGTCGTGGCAACGGGAGGCGGTATTATTCTTACGGAATACAATCGCCACTATATGCGTAGTAACGGGATTGTCATTTATCTCTGTGCGCCAGTGTCGGTACTGGTTAATCGTCTGGAGGCTTCTCCGGAAGAGGAATTGCGCCCAACCTTAACAGGAAAACCGTTGAGCGAAGAGGTCCAGGAAGTCCTTGAACAGCGCGATATTCTGTATCGCGAAGCGGCGCACTTTATTATTGATGCGACGAATCAACCTGCCCAGGTCGTATCTGAAATTCGTACCGCGTTGGCGCAGACCGCGCGGCGTAAACAGGGTGGCGTCTATACTTAACGTTCATTCAGTAAAAAGGAAGAACTATGCCGACGAAACCGCCTTATCCTCGCAAAGCGTACATTGTTACTCTTGAAAAAGGGACGCCAGGTCAGAAGGTCACCTGGTATCAACTACGTGCCGATCACCCAAAACCTGATTCGTTGATCAGCGAGCATCCCACCGCGCAGGAAGCGATGGATGCAAAAACGCGTTACGAAGATCCTGATAAAAGCTGATCGTTAAATGCCACTCAGAAAGGAATCTGAGTATCGCTGTAGCGTGCCTGTATCACATTTTTTAATCATTGATGTTTTTCACTCAACACGAAAGTTAAACGATAACAACTCACTACTGGAACTTTTTGGAATCTTTACATTATGTGTTGTCCATCTGCTGCTACGCTTTGTGGCATTAATTTCATAAAACGTAGCAGCAGTGGCCCACGGGCATTTGTCCGGGAATGAACGACGAAGCAAAAAAAGGTGAATAAAATGAGTGCGTCGTTGGCTATCCTCACGATTGGCATTGTACCCATGAGCGAGGTATTACCGCTCTTAACGGAGTACATTGACGAACAACACATTACCCATCACAGCCTGCTGGGGAAGATGAGTCGCGAAGAGGTGATGGCAGAATATGCGGTTTCAGAGGGCGAAGAGCCGCTGCTGACATTGCTCAGTGATAATCAACTGGCTCATGTTTCTCGTCAGAAGGTCGAACGTGATCTGCAAAATGTTGTAGAGGTGCTTGATAATCAAGGCTATGACGTCATTTTGTTGATGAGTACCGCCAACATTAACAGCATGACTGCGCGAAACAGTATTTTGCTGGAACCCTTACGTATCATCCCGCCGCTGGTCGCCTCCATCGTAGATGGTCATCAGGTTGGGGTGATTGTGCCTGTGGCCGAACTGCTGGCGGCTCAGACCAGGAAATGGCAGGTATTGCAAACGCCGCCGGTGTTTTCTCTGGCTAATCCTGTCCATGACTCTTCTCAGAAGCTCATTGACGCCGGGAAAGCGTTACTGGAGCAAGGGGCGGACGTCATCATGCTGGATTGTCTGGGGTTTAATCAGCGTCATCGCGATTTGTTGCAAAAAAACTTAGATGTGCCGGTGTTGCTCTCGAATGTGTTAATTGCGAGGCTGGCTTCAGAGTTACTGATTTAATTTTGCGTGACAGGCTGAACGTCCGAACCCTATATTGGTTATTAACTTAATCACGAGACAGGGTCAGTTTATGCTTCAAAGTAACGAATACTTTTCCGGCAAAGTAAAATCAATCGGTTTTACCAGCAGCAGTACTGGCCGTGCCAGTGTGGGTGTAATGGTGGAAGGCGAATACACTTTTGGTACCGCAGAGCCGGAAGAGATGACGGTGGTTAGCGGGGCGCTGAATGTCTTACTGCCTGGGGAAACCGAGTGGAAGGTGTATGCAGCAGGAGAAGTATTTAACGTCCCTGGTCACAGTGAATTTCATTTGCAGGTTGCAGAACCGACATCCTATCTTTGCCGCTATCTGTAATGCGGTTTCCCTCTCCACGGTGGAGAGGGAGTGCCATCAGCGTTGCGCTTCGCCGCCCAGACCTTCTACCAGGTTTTGAATTAACGCCGCCAGTTCACCGGTCATCAGGATAAAGTCAGCGTCAAAACGTTGGGCATAATCATCCCGATCGATATCTTCGTTTTGATCGCGTAGTTCATCGCTGAACTTCAGACGTTTAAGCGAACCGTCCTCACAGAGCATAAACTGGATCCGTTGCTGCCAGTCGAGAGCCAGTTTGGTTACGACTTTCCCGGCTTCAATATGAACGGCAATCTCATCGCTCACTAAATCCTGTTTCTTCGCGCGGATCACGCCGCCATCTTCGAGCATGGCTTTCAGTTCGGCTTCGTCCAGCAACTGGAAACCCTGTGCGACGCTGCCGGAGCGTACCCATTCGGTAAGCGTCAGCTCGATCGGATTTTCCAGTGCCAGCGGTACAACCGGCAGTGAGCCCAGGCTTTTACGCAACAACGCCAGCGTATCTTCCGCTTTTTTCGCACTGGCGCAATCAACCATGATCAAACCATTAACGGTGTCGATCCACATCATCGTCTGGCTGAAACGACTGAACGCACGCGGCAGCAGCGAATGCAGCACTTCATCTTTTAGCGAATCTTTTTCCGTCTTCTTCAGCTTGCGCGCCTGCTCGGCTTCCAGTTTGGCGATTTTCGCTTCCAGCGCCTGTTTGATCACCGGTGATGGCAGGATCTTCTCTTCTTTACGCGCGCAAATAATAATTTGGCCGTTGTTAGTGTGCGTCAATGCATCGCTGTGCGATCCCATTGGCGGTACCCAGCCCATTTTGGCCATATCCTGGCTACCGCAAGGGGTAAACGTCATCGAGGCCAGCTGTTTTTCCATCTCCTCGGCGCGCAATGAAATATCGCGGCTAAGACGGTAAACCATTAAATTTTTGAACCACAGCATGATAATTTCCACGGCGTTGTCGTTAAATCCAGCGGGCATGATAGCGAATTGTCGCTATGCTTGCATTGTTAATCGGGAAGAGGAGCAAACAGTGCGTATAGGTATTGATTTAGGCGGCACGAAAACGGAGGTCATTGCGCTCGGCGATGCGGGGGAACAGTTATTTCGCCATCGCTTGCCTACGCCGCGCGACGATTATCAACAAACCATTGAGACCATTGCGACGCTGGTCGGGATGGCAGAACAGGCGACCGGGCAGACAGGGACGGTTGGCACAGGGATCCCCGGTTCCATCTCGCCGTACACCGGAGTGGTGAAAAACGCCAATTCCACCTGGCTTAACGGTCAGCCGTTCGATAAGGATCTGAGTGCGCGTCTGAAGCGGGAAGTGCGGCTGGCAAACGACGCTAACTGCCTGGCGGTATCCGAAGCGGTGGATGGCGCTGCGGCCGGGGCGCAAACGGTGTTTGCCGTGATTATCGGTACAGGGTGCGGGGCTGGCGTAGCGTTGCACGGTCGGGCACATATTGGCGGCAACGGCACGGCAGGTGAATGGGGGCATAACCCGTTGCCGTGGATGGATGAAGATGAGCTGCGCTACCGCGAGGAAGTGCCCTGCTACTGCGGGAAGCAGGGGTGTATTGAGACGTTTATCTCGGGCACCGGTTTTGCCATTGATTATCATCGTCTGAGCGGAAATCCGCTGAAAGGCAGTGAAATTATGCGTCTGGTTGAGGAACAGGATCCGCTGGCGGAACTGGCGCTTAACCGCTACGAGCTGCGCCTGGCGAAATCGCTCGCCCACGTAGTGAATATTCTCGACCCGGATGTGATTGTGCTGGGCGGCGGGATGAGCAATATCGATCGGTTATATAAGACGGTGCCGCCGCTGATCGATCAGTTTGTCTTCGGCGGCGAATGTGAAACGCCGGTGCGTAAGGCGCGGCATGGTGATTCGAGCGGGGTACGCGGCGCCGCATGGCTGTGGCCGCAGGAGTAAATAAATTTTTGCCGGATGGCGCTATCGTTTATCCGGCAAAAGACGTCCATATAGCAGCAGCGATGACATCGCGGAAAACGACAGCAGGGCGGCGGGAAGCGCCACATAATTATAAGCAAAGCCCAGCGTCAGCATCATCCCACCACAATATGCGCCGATAGCGCTGCCCAGGTTAAAGGCGATTTGCCCACCGGCAGCCCCCAGCAATTCGCCGCCTTGGGCGTTTTGCAACAGCATGATCTGTAAGGGTGCTGAAAGGGCAAATAGCCCGGCGCAGCAGATAAAGGCGAAGGTCAGTGATGTCGCTTTTATGCCGCCGAACAAGAAGAGCAGCACCAGAGAAAGTACAATCACAAAATTCGTGACTACCGCAATGCGAAGAGGGGTGAACTTTCCGGATAGCCGACCACTGAGCAGATTGCCCAGCACCATCCCCAAACCGACCAGCATCATAATGAAGGTCATGGTCGTTTCAGTGAATCCGGAAATGTACATCATATATGGCTTGATATAGCTAAACCAGGCGAAGACGCCCGCGTTGCCAAACATGGTAGCAGCAAAAATCAGCCACGGCGCAGGGCTTTTCAGAAAGTGAAACTGCTCGCGCAGCTGACCTTTGGCATCATCGCTGATGTTGGGTACCCAGAAGGCAATCGACATAATCACCGCGATGTTGAAAACTGCAATCAGCAGGAAGGTATAACGCCAACTGAATTCGTGGCTCAGGAAAGTCCCTGTCGGAATGCCTACCAGGTTGGCGACAGTCATTCCAGAGATCATTCCAGCCACGGCAGCAGTTACTTTTCCCGGACGGGCGAGTTTTGACAAGATAATCGCGCCCACGCCAAAGAAAGCCCCGTGGGGAAAACCAGAAACCAGCCTGCCAACCGCCAGCATCTTATATGACGAAGAGAGCATGAAAATTGCGTTGCCGATGACGCAAAGCGTCACCAGAAACAACAGGATATGCTTGAGGGAAAATCGGCTGGAGAAGACCGCAATAATGGGCGCGCCCAGCACCACGCCGAAGGCGTAAAACGAGATCATATGCCCAGCGGCAGGAATCGAAATCTCAACGTCGTGCGCCAGCTCCGTCAACACGCCCATAATGCCGAACTCGGCCATGCCCAGGCCAAAGGTTCCCAGAGCCAGAGAGAAAATGATTTTTTTCATACCACCTGCCAAAAATAAAAGCGCTTATTCAGCGCTATGGCGGCGAATTTTCGCTGCCAGAAGAGGCATAGCTTGCGGGTAAGTCAGGCATAACGCCATTTCATATCCGTCTTAGAGTATTGACGATCGTGCTATGTGACTGTAAGCCAGGTAAGGCGTAACTACCGTCCGGCATGGCAGCTATTCCACCCCAAACATCCGGTCCAGCTTGCTGTACCCCAGCCCGTTGATTTTCTTTACTTTGATTTGTACCGGAATGCGTTCTTTCATCGCTTCGACGTGGCTTATCACGCCGATGGTTTTCCCGCTCGCATTCAGCGTATCCAGGGCATCCAGCGCGGTATCCAGCGTTTCGCTGTCCAGCGTGCCAAAGCCTTCATCCAGGAACAGGGAGTCAATCCGCGTTTTGTGGCTGACCAGATCCGACAACGCCAGCGCCAGCGCCAGACTGACCAGGAAACTCTCGCCGCCCGAAAGGGTACGGGTGTCGCGCACGGCGTCGGCCTGCCAGGTGTCAACCACCTCCAGCTCCAGCGCTTCGCTGGCTTTACGCTGCAACAGATAGCGACCGTGCAGGCGCGTTAGCTGGTTGTTTGCCAGCCAGACCAGGTTATCCAGCGTTAATCCTTGAGCGAATTTCCGAAACTTATCACCCTCTTTTGAACCGATCAGTGCGTTCAGATAACCCCAGTCTTCAACCTGCTGCGCCGCTTTTTCTATCTCCTGCATCAGCGCCTGCTGCCGCTGACGATTGTCCGCATCCTGTTTCAACTGCTGGCGAATCTCCCCCTGACGGGTGGTGTTGTCACGCAGCTCTGCGTTAAGTTGCACGACGTTTTGCTGGAGCTGTTCTATCGTCAGCGTGAGATCCAGACCTGCTGGCGGCTGTTGCTGATGCGCAGCCAGCGCCTGTGCGGATTGTGACGCGAGCGCTTGCGCCTGCTGTAGCTGGTTTTCCAGCGACTGTTTCAGCTGTTCGAGTCGGGTGACGGCGGCGTCATCCAGTAGCGCAGCGAGAAACGCATCCCGATCGGCAAATACGCTGGCCTGAAGGGCCGTATCAAACTGTGCCTGCATCTCTGCGGCACGAGCTTTCTCCTGCACCCCTTGCTGCTGCAACGTCTGCCGTTGGCTCTGTAACGACAGGCACTCATCATGCACCTGGCGCCAGTTTTCCAGTGGAGTATTCCCGGCGCTCTCCCCGGTGGAATTTGCCACAGGCAGCGTTTCCAGCAGCGGCGCAAGCTGCGCTATGCGGGTCTGTAATCCAGCGAGTTCCGCCTGACGATCCTGCCAGGTCTGCGCGTCAGCGGCTCGTGCGCTGAGCCAGGCTTCTTCTTCTCCTTCCGGTGGAAGCGATAACGTAAAACGCGTCAGCCCGTCTGACAGACTATTCTGGCGCTGCTCGATCTGCTGTCGAAACTGCTCCACCTGTTGCTGCACGGCGGTAATTTGCGCCTGGAGATCGTGACGTTGATTAAGCAGATACAGCTGCTGTTCGTGCTCTTCCTGAGCAACGAGCCACGGCTGGATATCGTCCTGTGGCTGTAACGTCATGTTCAGGCTGGCAGTCACCGTTTGCCACGCCTGAGTTAGCGCTTGCTCCTCAGCAATAAGGCTCTGCGCCTCGCTCTCTTCGCGCTGAAGCTGCCGGGTGAGCGTCTCCAGCTGTCCGCGCAGGGTTGCTCCTTCCTCCGCCAGCGTTTTGACCTCTTTTTCCAGCGCATCGCGTCGGGCCTGATTTACTCCGGGCTCGAGTGCCTGGTAAGCCGCGACCGCAGGATGTTGGGTCGAACCGCAGAGCGGACAGGGCTGACCGGGCTGGAGTTGCGCGCGCTGGCTTTCCAGATTTTTAATCCGCTCTTCCTGCTCGCAAATCGTTTTTACATCAAGAAGCTGCTGATTTTTTTCTTTATAGCGCAGCCGTTTCTCATCCAGTGCCGTCTGACGCTGCGCCTGTTCTTGCTTGCTGTGAGCAATGGCGGCCTGCAGCTGCGCCAGCCGCTTTTGCTTCGGCGCAATTTGCCCGTGGAGTGCGCTGAGCTTTTGCCGGAGTGGACGTTGTTCAGCGTGCTGTGCCAGTGCCGTTGCGACCTCCTCCGGTGAGAGATTGAGCGAGGGGGAAGGCAGAGTATCCCGCTTGTGGATATCGTTCGCCAACTGTTGCTGCCATTTAAGCCACTGCGCTTTGTCACTGGCCTGCTGAGCAAATAATGCGCGCCATCCGGCCAGCTCGCTGCTCCACAAGCGGAAGCGATCGTGTTCGGTAAGCCAGTCGGTCAGCGTCCTGGTATTGTTCTGCAACATGCCGGACTGCTGTTCCGCGCGGCGACGAATGCTGTCGCGCTGCGTTAACGCACTTTGTAAGCGAGCATTCACTTCCTCAATCTGCTGGTGAATGCGGGTAATGGCAGTGGATTGCTCCTGAATACGTTCCCAGTATGGACGTAGCTGTCTGGCGGGTTGTGCCAGCGCCAGCGCTGCCAGCTGGGGCTGCGCTTTCTCCTGTTCTGTCAGCGCGACCTGCTGCGCCTGCTGGCGGCGGCTGGCTTCCGTCTGGAGCTCAGTCTGCCGGGTAAGCCAGCTAAGGTACTGTTGCTGCTGCTGTTGCCGGGTGAGCAGATGTTTTTCTTCGTCAGTGAGCGCCTGCAAACTTTCAGTGAGTGTCTGCTGCTGCTCCGGGGCCAACAGCGCCACGCCGCTGGCCTGTGCCTGCAGTTTCTCCAGTTCGCTTCGGGCGCTCTTATGTTGTTCAAATACCCTCGCCGAGATTTGCCCGTAGATCTCCGTGCCGGTCAACTCCTCCAGCAGTTCAGCGCGCTCTTTGGGTTTGGCGTTCAGGAAGGCGGCGAACTGCCCCTGCGACAGCAGCATAGAGCGGGTAAAGCGTCCGTAATCCAGCCCGGTGAGTGACGCCGTCATCTCAAGCTTATCTTTCACCTTATCCGCGAGGATTTTCCCGTCGGCGCAGCGCGCCAGCTCCACGCGCGGAGCCTGTAGATTACCGTCTGGCTGATTGCGGGCCCGGTTCTGGCTCCAGAAAGCGCGATACGCTTCGCCTTTGACTTCAAACTCGACTTCCGCCAGACACTCTGCGGTGTCGCGGGTCATGAGATCGTTCTGTGATTGCGAAACGGTGCTCAGACGTGGTGTTTCGTGATACAGCGCGAGGCAGATAGCGTCGAGCAGAGTCGTTTTCCCGGCACCCGTTGGGCCGGTGATAGCAAACAGACCGTTGCTGGCGAAAGGTTCTGCCGTAAAATCGACCTTCCATTCCCCTTTCAGGGAGTTCAGGTTTTTCAGGCGCAGGCTGAGAATTTTCATGCGTCGTGCTCTCCGGCCAGCGTGTGCATCGTGGTGGTAAACAGCTGATTCAACCGCTCGCGCTGCGGTTCATCAAGTTCTTCCAGCGCCAGACGACGGTTAAATACCTCTTCCACACTCAGCTCGCTAAGCGTTTCACGCTGCTCATTTGCCAGGATGCGCTCACGCTGCTCGCGGCTGCGGCGCACCAGTAAGACCTCAACGGGCAACGACTCGGTTAGCCCCTGAATTTTGCGCTGCATATCGTGCAGATACTCGTCGGTGGTGATTTCAATATCCAGCCAGACAGGGGGGGACTGCTGAACATTCCGCCACTGCTCAAGCTGTTGCGTAATCGCCGACAGATCGCCCTTCAGGACCGCCAAAGGCTGGGTGACCGGAACGGTAATGCTCTCCACTTCCTGTAGCTTCCCGTCGGTGAAGCTGACCAGGTGAACGCATTTACTTTTGCCGCACTCGTCAAAGCTCAGTGCAATGGGAGAGCCGCAGTAGCGGATATGTTCGCTGCCGCCAATAATCTGCGCCCGGTGAATATGTCCAAGCGCAACGTAATCGGCCGGAGGGAAATTTTGCGCCGGAAAAGCATCCAGCGTTCCAATATAGATGTCGCGGACAGCCTCGCTTTTACTGGCGCCGACTGTCGTCAGGTGACCGGTAGCGATAATCGGTAGATTCCGTTCCCCACGCAGCGCGCAGGCGCTCAGGTATTGCTGCTGATAATAGTCAGTGATGGCACCGGATAAATGCTGTTGTTTTTCATTGGCCGAAAGTCCCGCCTGGCTGGTCATGATGTCACGCGGACGTAAAAACGGAACAGGGCACAGCACCGCGCCCGGCGTGCCGTCGCGCCGCTGGAGAATTTGCGGCGCATGGCCTGCGCTGGCAACCACGGTGGTGTTCAGAAACGCCAGAATGTCGCGGGATTCGTTGAGCGTGGCGACGGAGTCGTGGTTGCCCGCCAGCACCACCAGATGACAGCCTGTTTGCTGTAAATTGACCACAAAACGGTTATACAGCTCGCGGGCATAGCTGGGTGGTGAGCCCGTATCAAAAATGTCGCCCGCCACAATTATCGCATCCACCTGCCGGGACTGTGCGGTTTCCAGCAGCCAGTCGAGGAACGCCTGATGCTCCGCCGCACGGCTTTTACTGTAAAAATTCTGTCCAAGATGCCAGTCAGAGGTGTGCAGGATGCGCATAACAGTTCCATGGCGAAAAAATGTGACGGGCATTATATACCCTAAATAATGCGAGTTGCGGGACAAATCTGCCGGGAGCAGATTTGAACGCTGCTTGCAGCGGCCCCGCAGGATGGGCCGGGTAATAAAGCCAACGCACCTGCAACCTGAAATATGACGGGTATACGCTTCATCCTGCAAGTTGCCTCTGTGCTGGCAGCGCTTCTCATCCCTGACGCATTGCTCCTGAATACTTTTGTGTATATCCCCCTTCCGGAACTGTAATATCTCGTTTCTGTGGTGTCATAAATCAACAACCTGAGGTTAACGTCAGCTATCATTTTCATAAATCTGTCATAAATCTGACGCATAATGACGCCGCATTGATGACTAGCAATTTATATATAACAGGGCAAATCATGGCGAGACGTATTCTGGTCGTAGAAGATGAAGCTCCAATTCGCGAAATGGTCTGCTTCGTGCTCGAGCAAAATGGCTTTCAGCCAGTAGAAGCCGAAGATTATGACAGTGCGGTGAACCAACTCAATGAACCCTGGCCAGATCTGATCCTGCTGGACTGGATGTTACCCGGTGGTTCAGGCCTGCAATTTATTAAACACCTGAAGCGTGAGGCGTTGACCCGGGATATTCCGGTAATGATGCTTACCGCCAGAGGGGAAGAGGAAGACCGGGTGCGCGGCCTGGAGACGGGCGCGGACGATTATATTACCAAGCCATTTTCCCCCAAAGAGCTGGTGGCGCGAATTAAAGCCGTGATGCGTCGTATTTCACCGATGGCTGTTGAAGAGGTGATTGAGATGCAGGGGCTGAGCCTCGACCCGACATCTCATCGGGTGATGACCGGCGAAAATCCGCTGGACATGGGCCCGACCGAATTCAAGCTCCTGCACTTTTTTATGACCCACCCCGAGCGCGTGTACAGCCGTGAACAGTTGCTTAATCACGTCTGGGGCACCAATGTGTACGTAGAGGATCGCACGGTAGATGTGCATATCCGCCGCCTGCGTAAAGCGCTGGAAACCAGCGGTCACGACCGGATGGTGCAGACGGTGCGTGGAACAGGGTATCGTTTTTCGACCCGCTTCTGACTGACAAGAATAAGTGCCTGACACTGCCGGTGTGATTGTCGCAGCCTGGTGGTTCCGGCTCTGAATGGAGTGTGATGCGTGCTGGAACGGCTGTCATGGAAAAGGTTGGTGCTGGAGTTGATCCTTTGCTGTCTCCCGGCCTTTATCCTTAGTGCTTTTTGGGGTCACCTGCCGTGGTTTTTACTGGCATCGGTAACGGGACTGCTCATCTGGCATTTCTGGAATTTATTACGCCTCTCCTGGTGGCTGTGGGTCGACAGAAGTATGACGCCCCCGCCGGGACGTGGCAGCTGGGAGCCGCTCCTGTACGGCTTGCATCAGATGCAGCTGCGTAACAAAAAGCGCCGTCGCGAACTGGGGAGTTTGATTAAGCGCTTTCGCAGCGGGGCCGAATCGTTACCCGATGCGGTAGTGCTGACCACCGAAGAGGGCGGGATTTTCTGGTGTAACGGGCTGGCGCAGCAGGTGCTGGGATTACGCTGGCCTGACGACAACGGACAAAATATTCTTAACCTGTTGCGTTACCCGGAATTTACGCAGTATCTGAAAACGCGTGATTTTACCCGACCGTTAAATCTGGTGCTGAACACCGGGCGACATCTGGAGATCCGCGTAATGCCCTACACCGATAAGCAATTGCTGATGGTGGCGCGTGATGTTACGCAGATGCATCAACTGGAAGGCGCGCGACGTAACTTCTTCGCTAACGTCAGTCATGAACTGCGTACCCCGCTGACGGTATTACAGGGTTATCTTGAGATGATGCAAGAGCAGCCGCTGGAAGGGGCGACGCGGGATAAAGCATTGCATACGATGCGTGAGCAAACGCACCGGATGGCAGGACTGGTTAAGCAGTTGCTGACGTTGTCGAAAATTGAGGCGGCGCCGACGCTGTTGCTGAACGAGCAGGTTGATGTGCCGATGATGCTGCGGGTTGTCGAGCGTGAAGCGCAAACCCTGAGTCAGCAAAGACACCGCTTCACCTTTGAGGTGGACAATGAGCTGAAGGTGCTGGGCAATGAAGAGCAGCTGCGCAGTGCGATCTCAAACCTGGTCTATAACGCGGTCAATCATACCCCGGAAGGTACACACATTTTCGTACGCTGGCGACGCGTACCGCACGGCGCGGAGTTCAGCGTGGAAGACAACGGCCCGGGGATTGCGCCAGAACATATCCCCCGGTTGACCGAGCGCTTTTACCGCGTGGATAAAGCGCGTTCCCGGCAAACGGGCGGGAGCGGACTGGGGCTGGCAATCGTGAAACATGCGGTGAATCATCACGAAAGTCGATTAGTTATCGACAGCACGCCGGGCAAAGGTACGCGGTTTAGTTTTGTGCTGCCGGAACGTTTAATTGCCAGAAAAAACGCTTAACTGTTACTTGTAATGTAATCTTTCCATAAGCCAGCAGATGCTGGCTTATTTTCTTTTCGGTTAAGATAACCCTGCTGATTTTCTCAGCGTCTGCTGGTTTTTTGTTCGCATGATTATCCATGACTTTTTCTTATGAATAGTGTTTTGGGCTGGCTGGTGATTTCATATCGATATATTGTTCTGGTTTTTAGATCCCTCCTTGCTTTAAAACGTTATAAGCGTTTAAATTGCGCCCCATGTGCTGTCAGACCGACTGCATTTACGCGGTAAATCGAAAAACTATTCTCCGCCGCGCCAGCTCAGGAGCATATCCCGCTGGAATTGCCTAAAAATGTCGCTGTATCGTCCCAAAGGGAAGGCAGGGTATTTAACGTTTTCAACACCACATCCACAGGCCGTAAGACTTTATGACCCATCAGTTAAAATCGCGCGATATCATCGCCCTGGGCTTTATGACATTTGCGCTGTTTGTCGGCGCAGGTAACATTATTTTTCCTCCTATGGTCGGACTGCAGGCAGGCGAGCACGTCTGGACTGCGGCATTTGGGTTTCTGATTACCGCCGTTGGCCTGCCTGTGCTCACCGTTGTCGCATTGGCGAAAGTGGGAGGCGGCGTTGATAGCCTGAGCACCCCGATTGGCAAAGTGGCGGGCGTTTTGCTGGCGACCGTCTGCTATCTGGCCGTTGGTCCGCTGTTTGCTACCCCGCGTACCGCGACCGTTTCGTTTGAAGTGGGGATCGCCCCGCTGACTGGCGATTCGGCAATGCCGCTGTTCATCTATAGCGTGGTGTACTTCTCGATTGTGATTCTGGTATCGCTCTACCCGGGCAAACTGCTGGATACCGTGGGTAACTTTCTGGCGCCGTTGAAAATTATCGCGCTGATTATTCTCTCCGTTGCCGCGATTGTCTGGCCTGCGGGTCCGATCAGCAACGCGATGGAAGCGTACCAGAACGCGGCGTTTTCCAACGGTTTCGTCAATGGTTACCTGACCATGGACACGCTGGGCGCCATGGTGTTTGGTATCGTTATTGTCAATGCGGCACGCTCTCGCGGCGTAACAGAAGCGCGCCTGCTGACCCGTTATACCGTCTGGGCGGGGTTAATGGCCGGCGTGGGGCTGACGCTGCTGTATCTGGCACTGTTCCGTCTGGGCTCTGACAGTGCGACGCTGGTCGATCAATCCGTTAACGGTGCGGCGATTCTGCATGCGTATGTTCAGCACACCTTTGGCGGTGGCGGAAGCTTCCTGCTGGCGGCACTGATCTTCATCGCTTGTCTGGTCACGGCGGTCGGCCTGACCTGCGCCTGTGCGGAGTTTTTCGCTCAGTACGTACCGCTCTCCTATCGCGCACTGGTGTTCATCCTGGGCGGTTTCTCGATGGTGGTTTCTAACCTGGGCCTGAGCCACCTGATCCAGATTTCCATTCCGGTGCTGACGGCTATCTATCCGCCGTGTATCGCACTGGTTGTATTAAGTTTTACCCGCTCATGGTGGCATAATTCTTCCCGCGTCGTTGCTCCGGCGATGTTTATCAGCCTGCTTTTTGGTATCCTTGACGGGATTAAAGCCTCTGCATTTGGCGATGTCCTGCCTGCCTGGACCCAGCGACTGCCGCTGGCGGAACAAGGTCTGGCGTGGCTGATGCCAACTGTTGTGATGGTGGTCCTGGCAATTATCTGGGATCGCGCAGCAGGTCGGCAAGTGACCTCCAGCGCCCACTAAGATCGCTGAAAGTATGTGTATACCACGGGGCTCAGGCCCCGTGGTTTTTTTATTGTGTTGATGGGTCAGGAATTGATGGAAAGCAATAATAAGCTAAAGCGTGGGCTAAGCACCCGGCACATTCGCTTTATGGCATTGGGTTCAGCAATTGGCACCGGATTGTTTTACGGTTCGGCAGACGCCATTAAAATGGCGGGGCCGAGCGTGCTGCTGGCTTACATTATTGGCGGGGTGGCGGCGTATATTATCATGCGCGCTTTGGGGGAGATGTCCGTTCATAACCCTGCCGCCAGCTCATTTTCGCGCTATGCGCAGGAAAACCTTGGCCCACTGGCGGGCTATATCACCGGCTGGACCTACTGTTTCGAAATTCTGATTGTCGCCATTGCTGACGTGACTGCATTCGGCATCTATATGGGCGTCTGGTTCCCGACGGTACCGCACTGGATTTGGGTACTTAGCGTGGTGCTGATTATTTGCGCTATCAACCTGATGAGCGTGAAGGTATTCGGCGAGCTGGAGTTCTGGTTCTCGTTCTTTAAAGTCGCCACCATCATCATCATGATCGTTGCCGGTTTCGGCATCATTATCTGGGGAATTGGCAACGGGGGACAGCCTACGGGCATTCATAACCTGTGGAGTAACGGCGGCTTCTTCAGTAACGGCTGGCTGGGAATGGTGATGTCGCTGCAGATGGTGATGTTTGCCTACGGCGGCATTGAGATTATCGGCATCACCGCCGGGGAAGCGAAAGACCCGGAAAAATCGATTCCGCGCGCCATCAACTCCGTACCGATGCGTATTCTGGTGTTCTACGTGGGTACGCTGTTTGTCATTATGTCGATCTACCCGTGGAATCAGGTGGGAACCGACGGTAGCCCGTTTGTCCTGACCTTCCAGCATTTAGGGATCACCTTTGCCGCCAGTATTCTTAACTTTGTGGTGTTAACCGCCTCGCTGTCGGCGATTAACTCTGACGTATTTGGCGTAGGCCGCATGTTGCACGGTATGGCAGAGCAGGGCAGTGCGCCGAAAGTGTTTGCGAAAACCTCGCGCCGGGGTATTCCGTGGGTAACGGTGATGGTGATGACTATTGCCCTGCTGTTTGCGGTTTACCTGAACTACATCATGCCGGAGAACGTCTTCCTGGTGATTGCGTCGCTGGCGACCTTTGCCACGGTATGGGTGTGGATTATGATCCTGCTTTCGCAGATTGCTTTCCGCCGCCGTCTGCCGCCGGAAGAGGTACAGGCGCTGAAGTTTAAGGTTCCTGGTGGGGTGGCAACGACCCTTGCTGGCCTGATTTTCCTGGTCTTTATCATCTGCCTTATCGGATACCATCCGGATACCCGTATCTCGCTGTATGTCGGTTTCGCATGGATTGTCCTGCTGCTGACTGGCTGGATGTTTAAACGCCGTCACGACCGTCGAGTGGCTGAAGCGAACGGATGACAAAGCCTCGAATGCCCGATGGCGCAAGCTTATCGGGCTGACAAACGGCGGTGATTTCCCTGGCCGGATAAGTTGCCCGCGACGCCATCCGGCATTTTACCTCCTCCCCTTTACTCCTCCCCCAATAAACATGACGATGATGAGTTATCCTGTATGTTGCTATGGCAAGGTGACCTCATTTTTATTAAAGGGGATATGTGATGTTAAATGCCTGGCACCTTCCGGTTGCCCCATTTGTTAAGCAAAACAAAGATCAACTGACCATCACACTATGGCTGACGGGGGACGATCTTCCCCTGCGCGTCACGCTGCGCGCAGAAAATGATAATGAAGAAACCTCGCTGACGATGCATAAGCTGCGCAGTC
Source organism: Citrobacter amalonaticus (assembly GCF_002918555.1). Lineage (GTDB taxonomy): Bacteria > Pseudomonadota > Gammaproteobacteria > Enterobacterales > Enterobacteriaceae > Citrobacter_C > Citrobacter_C amalonaticus_A. The sequence continues at coordinate 1,171,170 of NZ_PQMB01000002.1, read as the reverse complement.
AGCCGCAGCCTGGCGTGACGGCATGGCGGGCGGCGATCGATCTTGCCGGCGGGCAGCCGCGGCGACGCTATAGCTTTAAGCTGCTGTGGCACGATCGCCAGCGATGGTTTACACCGCAGGGATTCAGCCATTTTCCACCCGCACGACTTGAGCAGTTTGCCGTAGACGTGCCCGATAACGGCCCGCAGTGGGTGGCTGACCAGGTGTTCTACCAGATTTTTCCCGATCGTTTTGCCCGCAGCCAGCCGCGCGAGGCGGATCAGGATAACGTCTATTATCATCATGCCGCCGGGCAAGAGATTGTACTGCGAGACTGGGACGAGCCGCTGACGGTTCAGGCCGGTGGTTCTACTTTCTACGGCGGGGATCTGGATGGTATCAGTGAAAAACTGCCCTGGCTGAAGGCGCTTGGCGTGACGGCGCTTTACCTGAATCCGGTATTTACCGCACCGAGCGTGCATAAATATGATACCGAAGATTACCGGCATGTTGATCCGCAGTTTGGTGGGGATGGCGCGCTGCTGCGCCTGCGTCATAACACCCGGCAGCAGGGGATGCGGCTGGTACTGGACGGCGTCTTTAACCATAGCGGCGATTCTCACGCGTGGTTTGATCGTCATAACCGCGGTACCGGCGGGGCCTGCCACAACCCGGAATCCCCGTGGCGAGACTGGTATAGCTTCTCTGTGGAGGGCGTGGCGCTCGACTGGCTGGGCTATCCGAGTCTGCCTAAGCTGGACTATCAGTGCGAAACCCTGGTCAATGAGATCTATCGTGGTGAAGACAGCATTGTGCGCCACTGGCTGAAAGCGCCGTGGAACATGGACGGCTGGCGTCTTGACGTCGTCCATATGCTCGGTGAGGCCGGCGGCGCACGGAATAATTTACTCCACGTTGGCGGAATCACCCAGGCGGCAAAAGAGACTCAGCCAGAGGCATACGTGGTTGGCGAACACTTTGGCGATGCGCGCCAGTGGTTGCAGGCCGATGTGGAGGATGCCGCCATGAACTATCGTGGTTTTACCTTTCCGCTATGGGGGTTCCTCGCCAATACCGACATCTCTTACGATCCGCAGCACATCGATGCCCGAACCTGTATGGCGTGGATGGATAACTATCGGGCGGGGTTATCGCACCAGCAGCAGCTGCGCATGTTCAACCAACTCGACAGCCACGACACCGCCCGCTTTAAATCGTTACTGGGGAAAGATGTTGCCCGTCTCCCGCTGGCGGTGGTCTGGCTGTTTACCTGGCCCGGTGTGCCCTGCATCTATTATGGCGATGAGGTGGGACTGGATGGCAATAACGATCCCCTCTGTCGCAAACCGTTCCCGTGGCAGGCCGAAAAGCAGGACACCAGGCTGCTGGCGCTGTACCAACGGTTAGCAAAACTGCGCCACAGCAGCCAGGCGCTGCGTCGCGGCGGTTGTCAGGTCATTTACGCTGAAGATAACGTGGTGGTCTTTGTGCGCTTGCTGAACCAGCAGCGCGTGCTGGTGGCGATTAATCGTGGCGACGCCTGTGAAGTGGTGCTCCCGGCGTCACCGTTACTGAATGTCGCGCAATGGCGGTGTAAAGAAGGGAAGGGACAGTTTGCTGATGATATTCTGACTCTGCCCGCCATTTCCGCGTCGATTTGGATGAGTCACTGAGAGAGACAGCGCATCTTTTACCCGCGAGCAGGGATGGGCTGTGTTTTTTGAAAAGCAGCCCACTTTGCTAACAGATGTGGCGCAAATGCAACAAGTTGTGTCATTCTGCTTCGTTCTCATAGAGTGAAGGTGGAAACATGGATGAGCTACTAACCCTGGGCTGCATTGTTTTATTCTTCGCACTGGTGGTAGTACCCATTCTTGCGATTGTCGCACTCAGGCGCAGTGCGGCTGTTCGCTCTGAGCTTGTGGTACTGCGTCGCCGGGTCGAAGAGCTTGAACTGCGCGGTGCGGCACCCGCGGTGCAGGTTACAGGTACGGCGCCGATCGCTTCGGACGTGGTTACGCCGCCCGAAACAATGGCGTCGGTGCCTGATGTTATTCTTCCGGATCCGGTGGCTGACGTTGCACCTGACCCCGTTAATCCCTGGGGCTCACAGCCAAAGCCGGAGAAAGTGGCGGAGCCCACGCCACAAGCCGAGCCGCCTTCCGCTTTTGGTGGGGTGATGTCGTCACTGGTGCGCTGGTTTATGCAGGGCAACCCACTGGCGAAGCTCGGCATCCTGCTTCTGTTTCTGGGACTCTCTTTCCTGCTGCGCTATACGGTTGAACACTCCCTGTTCCCGCTTGAGCTGCGTCTGGTGGCGGCTTCGCTGTTTGCGATTGTCCTGCTGGCCGTCGGCTGGCGGCTGCGGCATAAGCAGCCGGTCTATGCGCTGATCTTACAGGGGGGGGCAACAGGGGCGCTTTATCTCACCGTTTTTGGCGCGTTCCGACTCTGGCAGATGCTGCCGATGACGCTGGCGTTTGCATTGCTGGTGGCGATTTGCGCGGCGAGCGTTGGCCTGGCTATTCTGCAAAAAGCCCTCAGCCTCGCGATGCTGGCAAGCCTCGGCGGGTATCTGGCACCGCTGCTGCTTTCCACCGGCGGCGGTAGCCATGTGGCGCTCTTCTCTTTCTATCTTCTGCTTTCGGTCGGCATTCTGGCCATCAGCATCTGGCAACACTGGCGGGAACTCAACCTGCTTGGCCTGTTGTTTACCTTTGGCATTGGCGGTCTGTGGGGGCTGAATGGCTATCGGCCTGAGTATTACCTGAGCTGCCAGCTGTTCCTGATTGTCAACACGGTTATTTTTGGTGTGCTGAGCGTGGCGTTGTCGCTGCGGGCGCAGGAGAAAGGTAAGCAGATTATTGATGGCGTGCTGCTGTTTGCGCCGCCGCTGGTCGGTTTTGGCATGCAGTACGCCATTACCCGGCATATGGGATATGGCCCGGCGCTCAGCGCATTGGGCTACGGTGGTTTCTATCTGGCGTTAGCCTGGCTGGCGTTGCGTCGCTATCCTTCTTCAGGAAGGCCGCTGGTGCTGGCGGCGTTGGCGCTGGGTGGGGCGTTTACGACACTCGCTATCCCGCTGGCGCTTTCGGCCCGCTGGACGGCGATGGCCTGGGCGCTGGAAGGTCTGGGGATCCTCTGGCTGGGCGTGCACCAGCAGCAGCGGCGCATGAGCTACAGCGGTACCGCACTGCTCGTACTGGCCGTGTGCAGCGCGCTATGGGCGCAGCTGGATGGGACAACCGCGCTTTCTCTGATGCTGATCTTCGCCGTACTCAGTCTCTGCTGGCTGGCTGCCGCATGGCTGTGGCGCAACATTCAGCGACAGGGCAGCCGGGGACTGCTGGCCGGCGGCGTGCTCTTCTGGATAATCGCGCTCATTGGGGCGTCGCAGCTGGTGCTGAAAAAGGATTCGTGGGTGCTGTCTGGCGTGCTGGCGTTAATGGCGATGTCGGCCTGGGGCTGGCGAATTGTCGCCGCTCGCCTGGCCTGGCGGGAGCTGGACGCCAGCAAATGGCTGCTCTGGCCGATGATGCTGGTGATGCTGATATCTCAGATTTCACAACAGCAGATTTTGGCCGCAGGCTGGCAGAATCTGGCCTGGTGTCTTGCGCTACCCGCTGCCGGGGCGCTCCTCTGGCGCGACGCTGGGGCGTTGCCGCCGCGCCTCTCCAGACTGGCGCACCTCTCACTCTTCTGGATGATTCTGCTGGCGCTGGCGGTAGAGCTTTTTTGGTTCACGCAGGCGCTATCATGGGGCATGGCGGCGTGGGGGAGCGGTCTGATGATGGCGGCTGGCGGCCTGTTGATTTTCCTGATTTATGAGGCGGTTCAGCGACAGCTCTGGCCGTTTCGGATCTGGCCTGAACTTTACGCTTCTCAGGCGATGATCCCGATAGCTGCGGCCCTGGCAGGTCTGTTGTTGCTGACGAATTTGCAGGACGGCGTGGTTTATCGTCATAGCTATCTGCCGCTGGTCAATCCGCTGGAAGAGGGCGCAGCTTTTGCGCTGCTGGGACTCATCGTGTTTTACCGTGTGTCGCTGCGCTATTTTCCGGTGCAGCTCTCGGTATGCCGTCCCTGGCCGTTTATTGCGCTGCTGGCGCTGAGCTTCTGGTGGCTGAATGGCGTACTGTTGCGCGCGTTGGCCTGGTACGGCGACGTCCCCTGGAGCATGGGGGCGCTGTGGCATTCACGGCTGATTCAGACCTGTTTTGTCCTGTTCTGGATGCTGGCGGCACTGGTGGTGATGTTGCGTGCAACCCGGCGTCGCTCCCGTCGCGAATGGCTTTGCGGGGCGGTCTTATTAGGTATTGTTATTGTGAAACTGATGTTGGTGGACAGTGCTCGCGGCGGCGGCCTGGCGCGCGCGGTGGCGTTTATCGGCGTGGCCATTCTGGTGTTAATCGTCGGATATTTCTCACCGTTACCGCCCAAAGCTGGAGAAGAAAAATGAAATGGATGAAAGCGGTGTTATGCGGCGTACTGCTGGGCGCGACAGGCGCGGCGGTAAGCAGCGATGAAGTGAAAGAGTCTCCGGCGGACTACGTAACGGGGGTGACGCTGGAAACTACGGGCACATCGCCGTGGTATCGCCTTTCGCTACCTCCGGCGGTGTATCCGGGTACCGCCTGGGCGGATTTGCGCGATGTCCGGGTCTTTAACCATCTGGGGGAGACGGTGCCGTTTACTCTGGTGGCGCAGAAAACCCAGCCCGTTACGCCAGAGGCAGTGGCGCTGCGTTTTTTCCCGCTTGATATGTCACCGGTTGCGCCGCGTGAGGAGGGGCAACGAGGCGGAGGCTCTATTGTTTTACGCTCGAAGAGCGGCATTGAAATTCATTTGCAAAGTGATGATGTCAAAGCGCTCGGCCAGAGCTATTTACTGACGCTCCCGGAAGAGACGAAAGATGCCTTTTCACTGGCGCAGTTACGCCTGAACTGGGACTCGCAGGCGGGCAACTGGCAGGGGAAAGCCTCGGTTTATGCAAGCAGTGATTTACGCTACTGGCGACCCGTGCAGGAAGATGCGCCGTTAATGGATCTGACGCGTGATAACGATCGCCTGAAAATGGACACCATCAGCGCCAGCCTCACGCTCTCTGCGGAGGCGACTCGCTACCTGCTGGTGATCCTCGACTCGCAAAGTCCGGTGCTGACGTTAAACAGCGTGAGCGCGATAGCGGCCAGCAGCGAGCCGGAATCCAAGCGTATCGTGATTGAAGCCCAGGGGAATAAGGTTTCGGATGACGAAGCCGTCTGGCGATGGGCGCAGCCCCAGCCGCTGACCTCGCTTCGAATCGATCTGGAAAGTGAAGGTGTTTTACCGGTGGAACTGGCCTGGCGCAGCGCTGAAAAAGAGCCCTGGCAGCCGCTGACAAAAACCATGCTTTACAATCTGGACTGGAGGCGTTCGGAAGATATTCGTCTTTCCGGTCAGTTGGTTGAGGCCGTCCGGATGACGACCATTAACGCCCGGTTGCCGGAGAGACTGCCTGAGTTGAGCGGCATGCGCGACAGTTATCAACTGGTGTTTAATACGCAGGGCAAAGGGCCTTATATGCTGGCGTGGGGAAACCGGGCGGCGAAAAAGGCAGATGTTGGTCTCGATATGCTGATCCCGGCGTCGCTGCGTAAATCGCAGGAGATGGATGATCTACCGTGGGCGACTCTTCAGGAGAGCGTGGCGCTTGGCGGTGAAGCGCGACTGGCGGCAACGACGGCAACTGAGCAGCAAAGTCAGTGGAAAACCCTGCTGGTGTGGGGGGCGCTGATACTCGGCGTTGCCGTTCTCGCACTTATGGCATGGCGGCTCTGGCGGGAAGTCAGCAAGGGCGGCGCAGCATAAGTAATAAGTGAAATGCCCGATGGCGCAAGCTTATCGGGTCTGCAAATGGTAGCACCCCGGGCCGGATAAGCCGCAAGCGAGGCCATCCGGTAAAAACAGGCGTGACGTTTGTCAGCAATAAAAAAGGCTCGCCGTGGCGAGCCTTTTTTCAATTCAAGCCGATTACAGGCTGGAAACGTTTTCGGTCAGGTATTTTGCTACGCCGTCCGGAGACGCGTTCATACCTTCTTTACCTTTTTCCCACTGTGCCGGGCAAACTTCACCGTGCTCTTCGTGGAACTGCAGCGCGTCAACCATACGCAGCATTTCGTCGACGTTACGGCCCAGCGGCAGATCGTTTACCACCTGGTGACGAACAACACCGTTCGCGTCAATCAGGAAAGAGCCACGCAGTGCAACGCCCGCTTCCGGGTGCTCGATGCCGTAGGCTTTCTGAATTTCACGCTTAACATCAGCAACCATTGCGTATTTCACCGCACCGATGCCGCCTTTGTCGACAGGGGTGTTACGCCATGCGTTGTGGACGAATTCAGAGTCAAAAGAAACGCCAACCACTTCAACGCCGCGCTTCTGGAATTCTTCATAACGTTTGTCGAACGCGATCAGTTCAGACGGGCATACGAAGGTGAAGTCCATCGGCCAGAAGAACAGAACGGTCGCTTTACCGTTGGTGTGCTGTTTGAAGTTGAAGTTTTCAACAATCTCACCGCTACCCAGTACCGCAGCTGCTGTGAAATCCGGAGCCTGACGAGTAACCAGTACCATATAATTCTCCTGCAAAGTTAAGGGTTTTTAGAACGCAACGCGGGCAAGTATAGGGAGGCTAAGGTAACAACTCAATGCGGTGCTGACAATCAATGAGACAGGTTTTGGCTATCAATATTTTTGCCGGATGGCGGCGTTACCTAATCCTGCCACCTCCCTGCTGCAATCCGTAGGCCCGATACTGGCAATCAAAGCGCTTTGCGGCTTGCCTGCGCCATCATCTGCGGATAGAAGCGCCAGAAGCGTTCTTCCAGCGCATCGTAGTGCGTATCCAGATCGTGCCAGGAGTCGCGTAGTGCATTGAGTCGCGGGCGGCGGCTGGCCATGCCGTTCAGCACGTTCTGGATGAAATCCATATCGCGGTAGCGTTCCAGCCATTTCTCTGACCATAAATAATTGTTCAGATTAACAAAGCGCGGTGGCGAATCGGGCAGGATCGTCGTGACCTGCGTGCGGGCATAGTCAATAAATGCGTGCAGAGGGAAATCGGGCGAGAGTTGCGCCCAGTGCCGTGACAGGAAATGGTCCCACATTACATCCAGCGTAATGGGGGCCACGCGACGCGTCTCGCTGCGAAACCACGTCCGCGCTTCTCGTACTTCCGGCAGGTTGTCGGTCAGTACGTCGATCCGTCGATGCATAAAAATGCCTTCCACCACGTCAGGTGGAAAGGTCGATTCCGGATTACCCCGGACAAAATCGGCCAGTAAATTGCCGGAAAGCGAGCTGTCGGCAAGGTGAGCCAGATGCAAATGTGCAAGAAAATTCATATCCACTTCATCCTTCAAACTGCCTCTTTGTTGGCTGCCTTCACTCACCCCAGTCACTTACTTGAGTAAGCTCCCGGGGACTCATTCAGTTGCCGCCTCGATGCATCTTGAATGATTTTGTGTATAGATTATGTCTCTTAACTTGAGGGGTAAAGGTTGCAGGGAGGGCGCCCCGGCACTAGACTACCCGCCTCTAATTTTAGTCTGAGTCAGTGTCATGCGCGTTACCGATTTCACTTTTGAACTACCCGAATCCCTGATCGCCCACTATCCGCAAGCGGAGCGCAGCAGCTGTCGTTTGCTGTCGCTGGACGGGCCAACGGGCGCGCTGACGCATGGTACTTTCACCGATTTACTCGACAAGCTCAACCCTGGCGATCTTCTGGTCTTTAATAATACCCGGGTGATCCCGGCCCGTCTGTTTGGTCGCAAGGCCAGCGGCGGCAAGATTGAGGTGCTGGTTGAGCGTATGCTGGATGACAAGCGCATCCTGGCGCACATTCGCGCTTCTAAAGCGCCAAAACCGGGCGCGGAGCTGCTGTTGGGCGATGACGAGAGCATCAACGCCACCATGACCGCCCGCCACGGCGCGCTGTTTGAAGTCGAGTTTAACGATGCGCGTCCGGTACTGGATATCCTCAATGCCATCGGCCACATGCCGCTGCCGCCCTATATTGATCGTCCGGACGAGGATGCTGACCGCGAGCTTTATCAAACCGTTTATAGCGAAAAACCCGGCGCCGTTGCCGCACCGACTGCCGGCCTGCACTTTGATGAACCGCTACTGGAAAAACTGCGCGCAAAAGGTATTGAAATGGCGTTTGTCACGCTGCACGTCGGCGCCGGGACCTTCCAGCCGGTTCGCGTGGATACCATTGAAGATCACATCATGCACTCTGAATACGCAGAGGTGCCGCAGGACGTTGTCGACGCGGTGCTGGCAGCGAAAGCGCGCGGCAACCGGGTGATTGCCGTGGGTACAACCTCCGTACGTTCGCTGGAAAGCGCGGCCCAGGCGGCGAAAAACGCCCCGATCGCGCCATTCTTCGGTGATACCCAAATCTTCATTTATCCTGGCTATCAATACAAAGTGATTGATGCGCTGGTGACCAATTTCCATCTGCCGGAATCGACGCTGATCATGCTGGTTTCGGCATTTGCGGGTTATAAACACACCATGCACGCCTATCATGAAGCGGTAAAAGCGGAATATCGCTTTTTTAGTTACGGTGATGCCATGTTTATCACGTACAATCCGCAAGCCATTTTTGAGCAACCATAAGCAGGCTATCTCATTTGCTATTTTGAAGCCGGACAGTGCTCGCCATCCTCACGTGCTGCGTGTACGCTCCGGTGGCTGCCTCGATAACGCCTTCGCTTGCGGGTTATTGTATTTTTAAGCTATGGAGTGATTCCGTGGCGAATGTTTAACCATCAGACTGTTTCTCTGATGCAGGAGAAAAAATGAAATTTGAACTGGATACCACCGACGGACGCGCGCGCCGTGGCCGCCTGGTGTTTGATCGTGGCGTAGTGGAAACGCCTGCTTTTATGCCTGTGGGAACCTACGGCACTGTTAAAGGCATGACGCCGGAAGAAGTTGAAGCGACCGGCGCGCAAATCATTCTCGGCAACACCTTCCACCTGTGGCTGCGCCCGGGTCAGGAGATTATGAAGCTGCACGGCGATCTGCATGACTTTATGCAGTGGAAAGGCCCTATCCTGACCGACTCCGGCGGCTTCCAGGTGTTCAGCCTCGGCGATATTCGTAAGATCACCGAGCAGGGCGTACACTTCCGCAACCCGATTAACGGCGACCCGATTTTCCTCGATCCTGAAAAATCAATGGAAATTCAGTACGATCTCGGTTCCGATATTGTCATGATTTTTGACGAATGTACGCCTTATCCGGCGGACCGGGACTATGCTAAACGCTCTATGGAGATGTCTCTGCGTTGGGCGAAGCGTAGCCGTGACCGTTTTGATGGTCTTGGCAATAAAAATGCGCTTTTTGGCATCATTCAGGGTAGCGTTTACGAAGATTTACGTGATATCTCTGTCAAAGGTCTGGTAGAGATTGGCTTTGATGGCTACGCTGTCGGCGGTTTGGCTGTGGGTGAGCCGAAAGAAGACATGCACCGCATCCTGGAGCATGTTTGCCCGCAAATCCCGGCGGACAAACCTCGCTACCTGATGGGCGTCGGTAAACCGGAAGATTTGGTTGAAGGCGTGCGTCGCGGTATCGATATGTTTGACTGCGTCATGCCAACGCGCAATGCGCGTAATGGTCACCTTTTTGTGACTGACGGCGTGGTGAAAATTCGTAATGCGAAGTATAAAAGCGACACCAGCCCGCTCGATGCCGAGTGTGATTGTTACACCTGTCGCAATTATTCACGTGCCTACTTGCATCATCTTGATCGTTGCAACGAAATACTGGGCGCGCGACTCAACACGATTCATAACCTTCGTTACTACCAGCGCTTGATGGCGGGTTTACGCAAGGCTATTGAAGAGGGTAAATTAGAGAGCTTCGTGACCGATTTTTACCAACGTCAGGGTCGACCTGTTCCACCTTTGAACGTTGATTAATTTTAATAATGAGGGAATTTGAATGAGCTTTTTTATTTCTGATGCGGTAGCGGCAACAGGTGCTCCGGCGCAGGGCAGCCCGATGTCTCTGATTCTGATGCTGGTGGTGTTTGGTCTGATTTTCTACTTCATGATCCTTCGCCCACAGCAGAAGCGTACCAAAGAACACAAAAACCTGATGAACTCCATTGCCAAAGGCGATGAAGTGCTGACTAACGGTGGTCTGGTAGGTCGTGTGACCAAAGTAGCGGAATCGGGTTACATTGCTATCGCGCTGAACGACACCACTGAAGTGGTTATCAAACGTGATTTCGTAGCTGCCGTTCTGCCGAAAGGCACCATGAAGGCGCTGTAATAGAAACTTTTCCCTAAGGGAACTGCCGTGTTAAACCGTTATCCTTTGTGGAAGTACGTCATGCTGATCGTCGTTATTGTCGTCGGTCTGCTGTATGCGCTTCCCAACCTTTATGGTGAGGATCCGGCTGTTCAAATCACTGGCGCGCGCGGCGTCGCCGCCAGTGAGCAAACGCTGATCCAGGTCCAGAATACGTTACAAAAAGAAAAAATTACCGCTAAGTCTGTGGCACTGGAAGAGGGCGCTATTCTTGCGCGCTTCGACTCCACCGACATCCAGCTGCGCGCACGTGAAGCGCTGGTGGACGTGCTGGGTGATAAATACGTCGTGGCGCTTAACCTGGCTCCGGCAACGCCGCGCTGGTTAGCCGCGATTCACGCAGAACCGATGAAGCTCGGTCTTGACCTGCGTGGCGGTGTGCACTTCCTGATGGAAGTGGATATGGACACCGCGCTTGGCAAACTCCAGGAACAAAATATTGATAGCCTGCGCAGCGATCTGCGTGAAAAAGGCATTCCGTATACTACCGTTCGTAAAGAAGACAACTACGGTCTGAGTATCAACTTCCGTGATTCCAAGGCACGTGACGAAGCCATTGCTTATCTCAGCAAGCGTCATCAGGATCTGGTGATCTCAAGCCAGGGCAGCACTACGCTGCGCGCGGTGATGACCGATGCGCGTCTGAGTGAAGCCCGTGAATACGCGGTCCAGCAGAATATCAACATCCTGCGTAACCGTGTTAACCAACTGGGCGTTGCCGAGCCAGTGGTGCAACGTCAGGGCGCGGACCGTATCGTGGTCGAGCTGCCGGGTATTCAGGACACTGCGCGTGCGAAAGAGATCCTGGGTGCGACGGCGACGCTGGAATTCCGTCTGGTCAACACCAACGTTGATCAGTCTGCCGCGGCATCCGGTCGTGTACCCGGCGATTCTGAAGTGAAACAGACGCGTGAAGGTCAGCCCGTTGTGCTGTACAAACGCGTGATTCTGACCGGTGATCATATCACCGACTCCACTTCCAGCCAGGACGAATACAACCAGCCGCAGGTTAACATCTCGCTGGATAGCGCCGGTGGCAACATCATGTCTAACTTCACTAAGGACAACATCGGTAAACCGATGGCGACCCTGTTTGTGGAGTATAAAGACAGCGGTAAGAAAGATGCTAACGGTCGTGCGGTGCTGGTGAAGCAGGAAGAGGTGATTAACATCGCCAACATCCAGTCTCGTCTGGGTAACAGCTTCCGTATTACCGGTATCAACAATCCGAATGAAGCTCGCCAGCTCTCTCTGCTGCTGCGTGCCGGTGCGCTGATTGCGCCGATTCAGATTGTTGAAGAACGTACGATTGGTCCAACTCTGGGTATGCAGAACATCAAGCAGGGTCTGGAAGCGTGTCTGGCCGGTCTGGCGGTCTCCATCCTGTTCATGATCATCTTCTACAAGAAGTTTGGTCTGATTGCGACCAGTGCGCTGGTGTCTAACCTGGTGCTGATTGTCGGTATCATGTCACTGCTGCCGGGGGCGACGCTGAGTATGCCGGGTATTGCGGGGATTGTCTTAACCCTTGCGGTAGCGGTCGATGCCAACGTCCTGATCAACGAACGTATCAAAGAAGAGTTGAGCAACGGGCGTACGGTTCAGCAGGCGATTGATGAGGGGTATCGCGGCGCGTTCAGTTCCATCTTTGATGCGAACATCACGACGCTGATTAAGGTCATCATCCTGTACGCGGTCGGCACCGGGGCAATTAAAGGGTTCGCGATTACTACCGGTATCGGTGTGGCGACGTCGATGTTTACCGCGATTGTCGGTACGCGTGCCATCGTAAACCTGTTGTATGGCGGCAAGCGCGTCAAAAAGCTGTCAATCTGAGGAGTGCGATGTGGCACAGGAATATACTGTTGAACAATTGAACCACGGCCGTAAAGTCTATGACTTTATGCGCTGGGACTACTGGGCTTTCGGCATCTCCGGATTGCTGCTGATTGCGGCCATCGTGGTGATGGGCATACGCGGTTTTAACTGGGGACTCGATTTCACCGGCGGTACGGTGATTGAAATTACGCTGGAAAAACCGGCAGAAATGGATGTGATGCGCGATGCGCTGGAGAAAGCGGGCTTTGTTGAACCGCTTTTGCAGAACTTCGGCAGCAGCCACGACATTATGGTACGTATGCCGCCAACCGAAGGTGAAAACGGTGGGCAGGTGCTGGGTAGTAAGGTGCTGAGCGTCATTAACGAAGCCACTAACCAGAACGCCGCGGTGAAACGTATTGAGTTCGTCGGCCCCAGCGTGGGCGCCGATCTGGCGCAAACGGGCGCGATGGCGCTGATCGTAGCGCTGATCTCCATCCTCGTCTACGTCGGTTTCCGCTTTGAGTGGCGACTGGCGGCAGGGGTGGTTATCGCGCTGGCGCACGACGTGATCATTACCTTAGGGATCCTGTCGTTGTTCCATATCGAGGTTGACCTGACTATTGTGGCATCGCTGATGTCGGTTATTGGTTACTCGCTGAACGACAGTATCGTGGTATCTGACCGTATTCGTGAAAACTTCCGCAAAATTCGCCGCGGTACGCCTTACGAAATCTTTAACGTGTCGCTGACCCAGACGTTGCACCGTACGTTGATTACGTCCGGTACGACGTTAGTGGTTATTCTGATGCTGTACCTCTTCGGTGGTCCGGTACTGGAAGGCTTCTCACTCACCATGCTTATTGGTGTGTCCATCGGTACTGCATCGTCTATCTACGTGGCATCGGCGCTGGCGCTGAAGCTGGGTATGAAGCGCGAGCACATGCTGCAGCAGAAAGTCGAGAAAGAAGGGGCGGATCAGCCGTCTATTCTGCCGTAAGCAGACTTTCACGCCATATCTGGAATCCCGGTTGTATGACCGGGATTTTTTATTGCAGCAGTCCGATCCCCTGCATAGCCCTGGTTGCCGTCGCCCTGCATGTAACTTGCAGTATGACGAGGATCTTCGCTACTCTCCATGATAAATGGCCTTTGACATGGAGTAACGCCAGTGATCCGTCCCCTCTCATCTATCCAGTTGCAAAAAGTCATCCCCCCCGCCGTCTGGCATGATGTGCCATCTGTCATTTTGAGCGACGAAACGCTGCACGCCCGCAAAGAAAAAGTGTTGTCACAGATGCGCTCCCGGCAGCTTGCGACGCTGATTATCTATGGCGACAAAGAGCATAGTGGCAACTTTGAATACCTCACAGGGTTTATTCCGCGCTTTGAAGAGGCGCTGCTGGTGTTGCACAGTGATGGCGAGGCTGTTCTGGTCCTTGGCAATGAAAACCTCAAGCTGGCGGCTCATGCACGGCTGGCAAATCGGGTGATTCATGCGCCGTGGTTCTCGTTGCCCAATCAGCCGATGGACAATCTGAAATCTCTGCCTGCGCTGTTAGCAGATGCCGGAGTGGTGGCGGGAAGACGCTATGGCCTGGTGGGATGGAAGCTGTTTACCGGCGTGGCTGATGATACAGCGCAGATGTTCGAACTACCGGCGTTTATTGTTGATGCCTTGCGTCAGGCCGCAGGGGAGCAGGCGCAGTTTTGTAACGCAACGGGGATATTTATTTCACCTGACGGTGGGGTGCGCACGGTGAATAATGCCAATGAGCTGGCGCATTACGAATACGGCGCAAATCTGGCATCAACGGCTGTTCTGACAGCGCTTAGCGCCATTGAACCAGGCAAAACCGAAAAGCAGATTGGCGCACGACTGGCGGCGGAAGGGCAGCCGAATAACGTGGTAATGATTGCCGCCACCGGCGAGCGCTTTGCACATGCTAATCTCTATCCCGGGGACAAAGTGATTCAACGTGGCGATAAGTTTTCGTTAACCACGAGCTTTAAGGGCGGGCTAAGCAGTCGTGCGGCTTATGTGGTCGCTGATGAAAGCGAGCTGGCACCCGAGGTGGCCGATTACCTGGACGTTGTGGCAAAGCCTTATTATCGGGCGGTGGTGAGCTGGTTGGAGAATTTGCGCATCGGGATGTGTGGTAGTGAAATGTACGCGTTAATCGAGCAGGTGTTGCCGAAAGCGGAGTATCACTGGCACCTGAATCCGGGTCATCTGGTGGCCGATGAAGAGTGGCTGTGCTCGCCGATAGATCCGCATTCTGCGGCGCAGCTGCGAAGCGGGATGATTTTGCAAATCGATATTATCCCTTCCCGGGCGGGTTATGCCGGGGCCAGTATTGAAGATACGGTGGCGCTGGCGGATAAGGCGCTGCGTGATGCGCTGGCGCAGGATTATCCCGAACTCTGGCAGCGTGTTGTCATCCGTCGTCGCTGGATCCAACAGCAGTTGGGTATTCGTTTACCGGATGAGGTTTTGCCTTTTTCAAATACCGTCGGTTACTTACGCCCGTGGCTGTTAGATCACGCCCGGGCGTTGGTTTGTGTATAGGCTGCTGACAGTATGCTGTCAGTAGCCCTGTCGTATATTTCTCCTGAACTTAATCACTAAGGCAGGAGGATGTATGAAGAGCGTAATTAACTGGTTTGAGATCCCCGTAACGGACATGGCGCGCGCTATTACGTTTTATGAGCCGGTGATGCAGGTATCACTTCGCCGCGAAAAAATGGACAGCGCTGACCTGGCCGTATTTCCCTATGACGAACCGGCCACCGGCGGCGCGCTGGCAAAATTTGATGGTATTACGCCGTCGGTGCACGGGGTTATTATTTACCTGCATACTGCCGATCTGGCGGCAACCCTTGGGCGCGTCGCGAGTGCGGGCGGAGAGTGCGTTTTGGGGCCTGTTCATTTGGGGCAGGATATCGGCACCATTGCACTGTTTACCGACAGTGAAGGGAACCGTGTTGGCCTGCATCAACCCGCGTAATCATCGCTGAATATCGAGAGCTAAAATGACCCGACGCGCCGACCGCTTATTTCAAATTGTGCAGATCCTGCGTGGCAGAAGGCTGACAACGGCGGCGCAGTTGGCCGGGCGGCTTGAGGTTTCTGAGCGGACTATCTACCGCGATATTCGTGACCTCTCTGTATCCGGTGTGCCCGTTGAAGGCGAGGCGGGCTGCGGTTACCGCTTAATGGCCGGATTTGACCTGCCACCGCTGATGTTAACGCATCGCGAATCAGAAGCGCTGATGGTCGCCATTCGCTTACTCAAGACGTGGGGCGGGGACTCGCTCTCCCGTGAACTGGAGTCCGCGCAGGAAAAAGTACTGGCGATCCTGCCGGAAGAGAGCCGCCGTAAGGCCGAGCAGACGCGGATTTTCGCGCCGGATTTTGGCACTCAGCCCCATTCACGCAGCGCGTTTGATCTCATCCATCGTGCTGTTTCGGCGCAGCAGGTGCTGGCGCTGCATTATCGTGATGAAGCGGGGCATCTCTCATGGCGTGATGTGCAGCCGTTGGGGATGTTTTTCTGGGGAGAGCACTGGCTGCTGGTGGCATGGTGTGAGCGACGAGAAGATTATCGCTGCTTTCGTGTGGATCGCTGTCTGCAAGTTACCCCGCTCGACAGGCGGTTTCGCGAATGTGCGGACCGATCGTTAAGTGATTTTTTACGCAAAGTTCGCTGCGAAGACAGGCCATAAAAAATCAGCGGTTAAAGCTGACTTAATCCTTCATGGGCAATGGTATGCGTAGAGTGTTAAACTCGCGTATAACTCTACATTCAACGCAAATACAGAATCACTATGGCAATTATCCCTAAAAACTACACGCGGCTGGAAAGCGGCTATCGTGAAAAAGCGCTCAAATTATTCCCATGGGTATGTGGGCGATGCTCTCGCGAATTTGTTTACTCCAATCTGCGCGAGTTAACGGTCCATCATATCGATCATGACCACACTAACAACCCGGAAGACGGCAGTAACTGGGAGTTACTGTGCCTGTATTGTCACGATCATGAGCATTCGAAATATACCGAGGCCGATCAGTATGGCTCAACGGTTATTGCCGGGGAGGATGCGCAGAAAGATGTTGGTGTTGCAGTGCATAACCCGTTCGCTAATTTGAAAGCGATGATGGATCAGAAGAAATAACAGCGTACCGACGAGTTGTCCGTCTGGGGCTTTGAGAGCGATGACAAAGCCTGAAATGCCGGATGGCGTATTGCGACGCCATCCGGAAAATAAAACAGCTTAGAGCAGGGCGCTTAGAAGTTGTAACCCACAACCAGATACCCACCCCAACCCGTAGAGTGGACGTTGAAGTTGCCTTTACCGAAGTTCAGCTCGGCATCATCATTCCACTGACCCCCGTTGTGCCAGTAACGAGCCACAACTGAGTAGTGCCAGTGATCATAATTCAGCGCCAGAATGTGACTGGAAGCAATCGAGTCGTTAGTTCGCGCTTTATTACCGTTCAGATCGGAGAAGTCGTTGTCGCCCAGATCGGATCCCCAGTCAAAGTTGGTAAAGCCGATGTAGCTCAGGTTGCCGCCCCACAGCTGGGTGATAGGGACAAAGTATTTCACTTTGAAACGGTAGCCGTCCCATTCGTTTTCGTTAGCGGCACCGTAATTCTGCCACTGGTATTTGGCATACACGTTCAGAGACAGGCTCATTGGCAGACCGGTATCGATGTCGGTACCCAGACCCATATACCAGGTGCTCTGACGGCCATCTTTGTTACGACCCATGTCGTAGATGTAGTTATTGGCGAAGTACCACTCTTTGAACGGACCGAAGCTCAGGTCGGTGCCGGTCAGTTTATCGATGGAGAAGCGCGGTTCGATTTCCATAAACAGCGGAGAACCGTGGTTCCAGATACCTTTCGCATCAGTGTTGCCGCCAAAGAAGACAGGTGCATCCATGTAACCATAGAAATCGAACCAGTCTTTTTTCGCAAAAGCTTCATATTCCAGGTAGGTATCGTTGCGGATCTGCGGTCCGAAACGGGTGTGGTAGCTGCCTACAACGTTGACACTCTGGTGCCACCAGTCGGAAAGATACTGCGGTTTATCATTTTCCGCTGCGTTCACGGTGAATGATGAAGAAAGCGCGAGCACTGCACCGGCTGCAAGTAATGTTTTTTTCATATGTATGCCACTGTTTGAAATCCCTGACGGGAGTGAAAAATGCGCAATAAGCGTTTCTAAATATTTCGTGTTTCTGCGGAGCCTATTATAAAAATCATTGCTCACAAAAATATGTGTTGTTTCACAGTTCTATCATTTGCGTAATCGATTGCGTTCACGTTTGTGTATTTTAGCGCGGCGATTGTACTCACTCTGGTGAATGTTGCCAACTTTTACCAAAATTTATGATGATGTAAGAAGAGTCACACGAGTGGCGTGGGGGATGTTGCGGAACGCACAAAACGTTCCGTCTGGAGGTTTATTGTGTAACAGGCTGGATGTCGTGGATGCGAACGAAACCTAACTGTTCGGGCGTCACACCATTTAACTGTAACGGGATATCTACATCGCTGGGGGCGAGGATGCTGGCTGGGGCATTAATCAACTGATTCTGAACATTCACTTCCTGATAATTGTCAGTTGTTCCCTGAATTTGCCCATATTCAACGGTACCACTGAACGCCGGTAATGGATCGTCAGACTCTCCCTGAATGCGGAGCGTCAAGCGCGTGCCGTCGGCATTGGGAGCGATATTCATTAGCGACATGCGCAGCGTGCCAATCTGGCTGTTCAGGCGGGCAGGGGTTCTGGAACCCGGTAGCAGGTATACGCCGCTGGCGGATTTGGCATTCAGCGTATTTTGCTGGGTAATTTTTATTGTCTCCTGATTGAGCTGTGTCATCTCTTTATTCAGTGTGCTGACGCTCTGGTTCATCTGGCGTACTTCGCTTGGCTGGGCACAGGCGCTAAGACTAAATAGACTTCCCACCAGGAGGATTCTTAGGTAACGTCTTGTCATATAGATTATTTCCTTGATTGTCGCGATAGCCTAATGGTAGATCGAAAAGTGAACAAAGACAGCGATCCTTTGTCTCAAAAGCGCTCCGCCTTTGTTGTCACGTCAGTTCAGGGTAAAATAGATTTCTGTTAACCACCTGGTCAGGACGCCGTATGCATTGCCCATTCTGTTTCGCCGTAGACACTAAGGTAATTGACTCTCGTCTCGTGGGAGAGGGCTCTTCAGTACGCCGCCGTCGGCAGTGTCTGGTTTGTAATGAACGTTTCACTACCTTTGAAGTGGCGGAACTTGTTATGCCGCGCGTTGTAAAAAGCAATGATGTGCGTGAGCCTTTCAATGAAGACAAATTGCGCAGCGGTATGCAACGCGCGCTGGAAAAACGCCCGGTCAGCTCCGATGATGTTGAAATGGCGTTGAATAATATCAAGTCGCAGATACGCGCCACCGGTGAGCGCGAAGTGCCGAGTAAGATGATCGGCAACCTGGTTATGGAACAGCTGAAAAAGCTCGATAAAGTGGCTTATATCCGTTTCGCCTCCGTGTACCGGAGTTTTGAGGATATCAAAGAATTCGGCGAAGAGATTGCTCGCCTGGAGGATTAAGCCATGCAGGATGAGTTATACATGGCGCGAGCGCTGAAACTGGCGCAGCGCGGGCGTTTCACGACTCACCCGAATCCTAACGTGGGCTGCGTGATCGTCAAAGACGGCGAGATTGTCGGTGAGGGTTACCATCATCGCGCCGGTGAGCCGCATGCTGAAGTTCATGCTTTACGCATGGCCGGAGAAAAAGCCCGGGGGGCGACCGCTTATGTGACGCTCGAACCGTGCAGCCACCATGGTCGTACGCCGCCGTGCTGCGATGCGCTGATTGCCGCAGGCGTGGCGCGCGTCGTCGCCGCGATGCAGGATCCCAATCCGCAGGTGGCAGGACGCGGACTTTATCGTCTTCAGCAGGCGGGGATCGACGTCAGCCACGGGTTGATGATGAGCGAAGTGGAAGCGTTAAATAAAGGCTTTCTCAAACGGATGCGCACCGGGTTTCCGTATGTACAGCTCAAGCTTGGCGCTTCAGTGGATGGGCGTACGGCGATGGCCAGCGGTGAAAGTCAGTGGATTACCTCGCCGCAAGCGCGACGGGACGTGCAGCGTCTGCGCGCCCGGAGCCACGCCATACTGACCAGTAGCGCAACGGTATTGGCGGACGACCCACAGCTTACCGTGCGCTGGCCTGAACTTGACGAGGCCACGCAGGCGATTTATCCGCAGGAAAACTTGCGTCAGCCTGTTCGTATTGTTATCGACAGTCAGAACCGGGTAACACCGGATCATCGTATTGTGCAGCAGCCAGGAGAAACCTGGTTTGCGCGCACGAAAGAGGATCCCCGAATCTGGCCCGAATCGGTTCGTTCGATTCAGGTGCCGGAGCATAATGGTCATCTGGATCTGGTTGTACTGATGATGCTACTGGGCAAACAGCAGATTAACAGTCTCTGGGTGGAAGCGGGGCCGACGCTTGCGGGCGCGCTGCTCCAGGCGGGCGTGGTTGATGAGCTTATTGTTTACATGGCACCTACACTATTAGGCAGTGACGCCAGGGGGTTATGTGTGTTGCCGGGGCTTGAGAAATTAAATGACGCGCCCCATTTTAAATTCAATGAAATACGCCATGTAGGTCCGGATGTTTGCCTGCATTTAGTGGGCGCATGATCTCCCCAAGCGAAAGGGAAGCAGCGCACCAATTATTATGATAGAATCCGCCCCCCTGCGGGGCTATATCGAACCCGAAGGAAGAATATGAACATTATTGAAGCTAACGTTGCTACCCCGGACGCTCGCGTCGCCATCACCATTGCGCGTTTCAACAACTTTATCAATGACAGCCTGCTGGAAGGTGCGTTAGACGCACTCAAGCGCATTGGTCAGGTAAAAGATGAAAATATTACCATCGTTTGGGTTCCAGGTGCCTATGAGCTGCCGCTGGCGGCGGGCGCACTGGCCAAAACCGGCAAATATGACGCAGTGATTGCGCTGGGTACCGTTATTCGTGGCGGCACTGCGCACTTCGAATATGTGGCTGGTGGTGCAAGCAATGGCCTGGCGCACGTCGCTCAGGACAACGAAATTCCGGTAGCATTTGGCGTTCTGACCACCGAAAGTATTGAACAAGCTATTGAGCGTGCCGGCACCAAAGCTGGCAACAAAGGCGCGGAAGCTGCACTGACCGCGCTTGAAATGATTAATGTATTGAAAGCCATCAAGGCCTGATTTTTGTAAGGGGAAATCCGTGAAACCTGCTGCTCGTCGCCGCGCTCGTGAGTGTGCCGTTCAGGCGCTCTACTCCTGGCAGTTGTCCCAGAACGACATCGCTGATGTTGAATACCAGTTCCTGGCGGAGCAGGACGTGAAAGATGTCGACGTTCTGTACTTCCGTGAACTGCTGTCCGGGGTGGCGACTAACAGCGCGTACCTGGATGGTCTGATGAAGCCTTACCTGTCTCGTTTGTTGGAAGAACTGGGCCAGGTTGAAAAAGCTGTACTACGTATTGCGCTGTTCGAACTGTCCAAACGCAGCGATGTGCCTTATAAGGTGGCCATCAACGAAGCGATTGAACTGGCAAAAACGTTTGGTGCGGAAGACAGCCATAAATTCGTCAATGGCGTGCTGGATAAAGCCGCTCCTGTGATTCGCCCCAACAAAAAGTGATTACACCAGGCCGGAAGATGGCGGGGTTGCTCCCCGTTGTCTCCGGCCTTTTCTTTTTTCCTGCAGAGGCATAACGTATGGCATGCGGCGAGTTCTCCCTGATTGCCCGTTATTTTGACCGCGTAAGAAGCTCTCGTCTTGATGTCGAAACCGGTATTGGCGACGACTGCGCACTCCTGAATATTCCTGAAAAGCAGACCCTGGCGATCAGTACCGATACGCTGGTTGTTGGCAACCATTTCCTGGCCGATATCGATCCTGCCGATTTGGCACATAAAGCGCTGGCGGTGAACTTAAGCGATCTGGCGGCAATGGGGGCCGATCCGGCCTGGCTGACGCTGGCTTTAACGCTGCCTGACGTCGATGAAGCCTGGCTCGAAGCGTTCAGCGACGGTCTGTTTGAACTTCTGAATTACTACGATATGCAGCTGATTGGCGGCGATACCACGCGCGGTCCACTCTCTATGACGTTGGGTATCCACGGCTACGTTCCGGTGGGACGCGCTCTGAAACGCTCTGGCGCGAAACCGGGGGACTGGATTTACGTGACGGGCACGCCGGGTGACAGCGCGGCGGGGCTGGCAATTTTGCAGGATCGTCTGCAGGTTAACGATGCCCAGGATGCCGCTTATCTGTTGAAACGTCATCTGCGCCCGACGCCGCGCATTTTGCAGGGCCAGGCGCTGCGCGATCTGGCGAATTCGGCCATCGATCTCTCTGATGGCCTGATTTCTGACCTTGGACATATTGTCAACGCCAGCGCGTGCGGTGCGCGGGTTGAGGTGGAGGCGATCCCCTTGTCTTCGGCTATGACTCGCCATGTGGCACCGGAGCAGGCGCTGCGGTGGGCGCTTTCCGGTGGCGAAGATTATGAATTATGCTTTACGGTACCAGAGTTGAACCGTGGCGCGCTCGACGTGGCTCTCGCTCATCTCGGCGTAACCTTTACCTGCATCGGGCAGATGAGTGCGGATGTGGAAGGTATAAGTTTTGTGCGTGACGGAAAGCCTGTCACTTTTGACTGGAAAGGATATGACCATTTTGCCTCGCCATAAAGATGTTGCGAAAAGCCGGTTAAATCTGCGTAATCCGTGGCACCTGCTTGCCACCGGATTTGGTAGCGGGCTTAGCCCGGTCGTGCCGGGGACGATGGGATCGCTGGCGGCGATCCCGTTCTGGTATCTGATGACCTTCCTGCCCTGGCAGCTCTATTCGCTGGTGGTGATGTCAGGAATTTGCATCGGGGTGTATCTTTGCCACCAGACGGCGAAAGATATGGGCGTACACGATCACGGTAGCATCGTCTGGGATGAGTTTATCGGGATGTGGATAACTCTGATGGCGCTGCCAACCAATGACTGGCAGTGGGTTGCCGCCGGTTTTGTGATTTTCCGGATTCTGGATATGTGGAAGCCGTGGCCAATTCGCTGGTTTGATCGCAACGTTCACGGTGGGATGGGCATTATGGTGGATGACATCGTTGCCGGAGTGATTTCCGCCGGGATCCTCTATTTTATTGGGCACCACTGGCCGGTCGGGATATTTTAAGCGCCTGGCTTTTGCCGGATGGCGGCATAAATGCCTTATCCGGCCTACGGGCGCATGATGCCATTGTTGCGCACGGATGCAGGCCGGATAAGCGCAGCACCATCCGGCAAGGCCGGTTATTTAAATCCGACTACCGGGTGTGGCTGGTAGGGCGTTTCCAGTTCGGCAATGTGTTCTGGTTTCAGCGTCAGATCCACTGCGCTCAGCAATTCATCTAACTGTTCTTCACGTGATGTACCGATGATTGGCGCGGCGATGCCGGGTTTACTCAGCAGCCATGCCAGCGCTACCTGGGCACGTGTTGCGCCAAGTTCCTCACTGACACCCCTCAGACGTTCAGCAATTTGCGCGTCATTTTCATCGCTTTGCTTATATAAATTTTTACCGAACTCATCGGAGACCAGACGGGCCGTGGTTTCTCCCCATGGGCGGGTTAATCTTCCACGCGCCAGCGGACTCCACGGAATAACCGCCACGCCTTCCTGATAGCACAGTGGCAGCATCTCACGCTCTTCTTCGCGATAGATCAGGTTGTAGTGATCCTGCATGCTGACGAACTGCGCCCAGCCGTGCTGCTTTTGCAGCGCCAGCGCCTGAGCAAACTGCGCGGCGTGCATGGAGGACGCGCCGATATAGCGTGCTTTTCCGGCTTTCACCACGTCGTTCAGTGCCTCCAGCGTCTCTTCAATCGGGGTGTTGTAGTCCCAGCGGTGAATTTGCAGGATATCGACATAATCCATACCCAGGCGTCTCAGGCTGTCGTCAATGGAACGTAAAATTTGCGCTCGGGATAACCCTTCAGGCAGATCGTCAACCGGGTGAAAAACCTTGGTGGCTACTACCACCTCTTCGCGGCGAGCAAAATCACGCAGGGCACGACCGACAATCTCTTCACTGCTGCCCGCAGAATAGCTGTTGGCGGTATCAAAGAAGTTAATGCCGCCTTCAAGGGCGCGTTTGATAATGGGACGACTACTCTCTTCCGGAAGGGTCCAGGCGTGATTGCCGCGATTGGGTTCACCAAACGTCATGCAGCCCAGGCAAAGGCGGGAAACCCGAAGGTCTGTTTTTCCTAAAGTGTTGTATTTCATCTACCCACTCCTGTTTAGCTTGTTAATGAGTAAGCATAGCAGGAGTGGGGAGAGGATTATGCCAGCCAGGTTTTGATTTTGACTTCAATACTTGCGGCATCAAGGCCAATTTCTGCGCGGGCTTCCTCTTGCGTACCTTGCGGAATAAAAAAGTCGGGCAGGCCAATATTGAGCACTGGCACCGGTTTGCGATGCGCCATAAGCACTTCGTTCACGCCGCTGCCCGCACCGCCCATGATCGCATTCTCTTCAATGGTGATCAGGGCATCGTGACGCTCCGCCATCTCCAGAATCAGCGTTTCATCCAGCGGCTTCACAAAGCGCATATCGACCAGGGTTGCGTTCAGCGATTCGGCCACCTTCGTCGCCTCCGGCATCAGCGTACCAAAGTTCAGAATCGCCAGTTTCTCGCCGTGACGTTTCACGATACCTTTGCCGATTGGCAGCTTTTGCAGCGGCGTTAGCTCAACGCCAACCGCGTTGCCGCGCGGATAACGTACCGCCGTCGGACCTTTATTGTAGTGATAGCCGGTAAACAGCATCTGACGGCATTCGTTTTCATCGCTCGGCGTCATGATGACCATATCCGGGATGCAGCGCAGGTAAGAGAGATCGAACGCGCCCTGGTGTGTTTGTCCGTCAGCGCCGACGATCCCCGCACGGTCAATGGCGAACATCACTGGCAGTTTTTGGATTGCCACATCATGCAGCACCTGATCGTAGGCGCGCTGCAGGAAGGTGGAGTAGATAGCCACAATCGGCTTATAGCCACCAATCGCCAGGCCAGCCGCAAAGGTCACCGCGTGCTGTTCGGCAATCGCCACGTCAAAATAGCGATCCGGGAATTTACGCGAGAACTCAACCATGCCGGAGCCTTCGCGCATTGCCGGGGTGATAGCCATCAGCTTGCTGTCTTTCGCGGCTGTTTCACACAGCCAGTCGCCAAAGATTTTGGAGTAGCTCGGCAGGCCGCCGCTGCTCTTCGGCAGACAGCCGCTGGAAGGATCGAATTTGGGGACCGCATGGAAGGTAATTGGGTCTTTTTCCGCCGGTTCGTAACCACGCCCTTTTTTGGTCATGATATGCAGAAACTGCGGGCCTTTCAGGTCGCGCATGTTTTTTAGCGTGCTGATCAGGCCGGGCACATCGTGACCGTCGACCGGACCGATATAGTTAAAGCCCAGCTCTTCAAACAGCGTGCCGGGTACCACCATACCTTTGATGTGTTCTTCGGTACGCTTGAGCAGCTCTTTAATCGGCGGTACGCCGGAGAAAACTTTCTTCCCACCTTCGCGCAACGTTGAATAGAGCTTGCCGGAAAGGAGCTGCGCCAGGTGGTTGTTCAGCGCCCCAACGTTTTCTGAGATCGACATTTCGTTATCGTTGAGAATGACCAGCATATCGGGTTTGATATCACCCGCATGATTCATGGCTTCAAATGCCATGCCAGCCGTGATCGCCCCGTCACCAATCACGCAGACGGTACGACGCCCTTTGCCTTCTTTCTCTGCGGCAACCGCAATACCAATGCCGGCGCTGATCGAGGTGGAGGAGTGACCGACGCTCAGCACGTCGTACTCGCTTTCACCACGCCACGGGAACGGGTGCAGGCCACCTTTCTGACGGATGGTGCCAATTTTGTCGCGACGGCCTGTGAGAATTTTATGCGGATAAGCCTGATGCCCCACATCCCAGATCAGCTGGTCAAACGGGGTGTTATAGACATAGTGCAGCGCCACGGTGAGCTCCACCGTACCCAGCCCGGAGGCGAAGTGTCCGCTGGAGCGACTCACGCTGTCGAGTAAGTAGCGGCGCAGTTCGTCGCAGAGTTTCGGCAGACTCTCTTTTGGTAGCAGGCGTAACTCTGAAGTCGAGTCAACCAGTGCCAGGGTCGGGTATTTGGCTATATCAAAACTCATCGCAAGCTCATTGGATATGTTGTTTATTTATCACGCAGGATTATATAGTTCGCTAGCGCTTCCAGTGCCGAGGTATCGAGTGACTGCGCGGCCAGTTGGTTTAATGCCTGGCGGGCGTCATCGATCAGATCCCGGGCTTTGTTCCGGGCTTGCTCAAGACCCAGGAGAGCAGGATAGGTACTTTTGCCAAGCTGCTGATCCGCACCCTGGCGCTTACCTAACGTTGCAGTATCGCCCACCACATCCAGAATGTCATCCTGAACCTGGAACGCCAGGCCGATATTTTCTGCGTATTTATCGAGTATCGGCAGGGCATTTCTGCCGTTTTCTCCGGCACTTAGCGCCCCCAGACGAACCGCCGCGCGAATCAATGCACCCGTTTTGTGGCGGTGGATTTTCTCCAGCGCTTCCAGCGGCACCTGCTTCCCTTCGGCATCAAGGTCTAACGCCTGGCCGCCGCACATTCCCGCAATACCGCTGGCATTGGCCAGTTCGGAAATCATCGCGATACGATCGCGATCAGCCACTTCCGGCATCGGGGCATCGCTGATAATCGAGAACGCCAGGGTCTGCAAGGCATCGCCAGCCAGGATTGCGTTGGCCTCGCCAAACCTGACGTGGCAGGTTGGCTGACCGCGACGCAGATCGTCGTCGTCCATTGCGGGCAAATCGTCATGAATCAACGAATAAGCGTGAATACACTCCACGGCGGCGGCCGGAGCATCCAGCGTGTTCAGGCTGACGCCGAACATCTGACCGGTCGCGTACACCAGGAACGGGCGCAGGCGCTTACCGCCTAATAATGCGCCATACTGCATGGTTTCGACCACGGGAGTGTTCTGAAAGGGCAGTGGCGCGATAAAACGGCTTAGCGCCTGATTGGCCTGTTCAACGCAGGCCTGTAGCTGCTGCGAAAAATCCATCTACTCATTATCCGGTGTAAAAGGCTCAGGTGTTGCGTCTTCACTGTCAGACAGCAGGATTTGCACACGCTGCTCAGCCTGTTGTAATTTTACCTGTCCCTGACGCGCCAGCTGCACGCCACGTTCGAATTCGTTCAGCGCCTCTTCCAGCGGCAGGTCGCCACTTTCCAGACGGGTAACTATCTGCTCCAGCTCGTTCAGCGATGTTTCAAAGCTAACGGGCGCCTCATTTTTCTTCGGCATAATGAATATCTGACTCTCTGTATTTTCAGCCCTGATATGGTAACGGACTCGCACTGATAAGCAAATAACGCACAATGGTAAGGGGATGTGCACAGGAAGGCCATGTTGATGGTATACTTCCGCGCCTGGATGCAGCCGCAGGTATGGGCTGCTGTACTATTTCTCCAATACAAGCCTCTGATGGCTTGCTAAGAACCATTGCCGCCATGAAGTTTATCATTAAATTGTTCCCGGAAATTACTATCAAAAGCCAATCTGTGCGTTTGCGCTTTATAAAAATTCTGACCGGGAACATTCGTAACGTTTTAAAACACTATGATGAAACCCTCGCCGTTGTCCGTCACTGGGATAACATTGAGGTTCGCGCCAAAGATGAAGACCAACGTCTGGCCATTCGCGACGCCCTGACCCGCATCCCCGGTATTCACCATATCCTCGAAGTTGAGGACGTACCGTTTACCGACATGCACGACATTTTTGAGAAAGCGTTGGCGCAGTACCGCGATCGGCTGGAAGGCAAAACCTTCTGTGTGCGCGTGAAGCGTCGTGGTAAGCATGAGTTTAGCTCTATTGAAGTGGAACGTTACGTTGGCGGCGGTTTAAATCAGCATATTGAGTCAGCGCGTGTGAAGCTGACCCATCCGGATGTGACGGTACATCTGGAAGTCGAAGACGATCGTCTGTTGCTGATTAAAGGCCGTTACGAAGGGATCGGCGGTTTCCCGATTGGTACACAGGAAGATGTGCTGTCGCTGATCTCCGGCGGTTTTGATTCTGGGGTTTCCAGCTATATGCTGATGCGCCGTGGCTGCCGGGTGCATTACTGCTTCTTTAATCTTGGCGGCGCGGCACATGAGATCGGCGTTCGTCAGGTGGCGCATTATCTGTGGAACCGCTTCGGCAGTTCGCATCGCGTGCGCTTTGTCGCCATCAACTTTGAGCCGGTGGTCGGTGAGATCCTCGAGAAAGTTGATGACGGTCAGATGGGCGTGGTGCTGAAACGTATGATGGTGCGTGCGGCATCGAAAGTGGCAGAGCGCTATGGCGTACAGGCGCTGGTCACCGGCGAAGCGCTGGGTCAGGTCTCCAGCCAGACGCTGACTAACCTGCGCCTTATCGATAACGTCTCTGATACGCTGATCCTGCGTCCGCTGATCTCCTACGACAAAGAGCACATTATTAACCTGGCACGTCAGATTGGTACCGAAGATTTCGCCCGTACTATGCCTGAATACTGCGGCGTGATTTCCAAAAGTCCAACGGTGAAAGCCATTAAGGCGAAGATTGAGGCGGAAGAAGAGAACTTCGACTTCAGCATCCTTGAGAAAGTGGTGGAAGAAGCGACTAACGTTGATATCCGCGAAATCGCCCAGCAGGCTCAGCAGGACGTGGTGGAAGTGGAAACCGTCAGCGGCTTTGGTCCGAATGACGTGATTCTGGATATTCGCTCTGTTGATGAACAGGACGACAAACCGCTGAAGGTGGAAGGCATTGACGTGGTTTCACTGCCGTTCTACAAGCTGAGCACGAAGTTTGGCGATCTCGACCAGAGCAAAACCTGGCTGCTGTGGTGTGACCGCGGGGTGATGAGCCGCCTGCAGGCGCTCTATCTGCGCGAACAGGGCTTTGCAAATGTGAAGGTGTATCGCCCGTAATATCAGAGCGCCCCGGCAAATGGCGCTGGGGCGCGATGAATCCAGCGCTGTCGCTGACGAGGGGGGGTTACCAATTGGTCGGCAAACAGCGGGACTGCGGCGCAAACAGAAAGCAGCATTCGCGCCATCCCACCCAGATATCCTTTCCTGAACCATCCCTTTTAAACCAGCCAGCAGTGGCGGTGTGATTTACTCGTAGTAATTATAAATACCTGCCGCCATCACCAGCTGTGAAGCCACTTCGTGGGCTTTTTCGCGCCCAACCAGCAGGTCGATAATTTTCAGACCAAAGTCGATAGAGGTGCCTGGCGCCTGGCTGGTCAGCAGCTTCACCCGCGGATCCCACACCACGCGTTTATCCTGCCACTGCTCTGCCGGAATTTTGTCTTTCAGCGCCGGGAAGCCGGTCATATTGCCGACAGGAAAGATATCGTGCGGGACGAGTACGGTGGCGGCGACTGCGCAAATGGCTGCGACAATCCGTCCGGAACGGTGGAATTGCTTAACGGTCTCGATAAGCAGGGGGCTGTCGCGGAAGCACTCTGCCCCCTTAATCCCACCTGGCAGCACGATAGCATCGTAATCGCCATCGGCCACTTCTACCAGCGGCGCATCCGCTATCAGTTTCACGCCGCGGGAACAGACAATCGTCAGGCTGCCATCGCTGGCGACGCTTGCAGTGGTGACGTTTATCCCGCCACGAACCAGCAGATCAATCGTGGTGACCGCTTCGGTCTCTTCACTACCAGGGGCGAGGCATACCAGTACCGATGCGCTCATACTCACTCTCCTTTCGCTTTACCATTTCAAACAGACGGGCATTTTCCGGGACCGCCAGGCCGTGCGTGCGGGCACGCTTTAATAAATATCCGGTGATGTAGTCGATCTCGGTATGACGCAGGGCTCGAATATCCTGCAACATCGACGAGATGTTTTCCGCTGTCGCGTCAATGACTTGCTCGACATAATAGCGTAAATGGTCCGCTGACGTATGATAGCCTTCACGCTCGATCACCGCCGCGACTTCCTGACAAATAAGCATGACTTCTTCGGGATGGTCACGCAACGCGCCATTCGGGCAGTTCCACAGTGCAGTTAGCGGATTAATCACGCAGTTCGCGGCCAGCTTGCGCCACATTTCAGCCCGGATGTTGTCATGCCAGGCAACGTCTGGCAGTACGCTTTGTAATATATCGGCAAGATAGCTGTAGTCGCCGTCCTGCTCGCGCGCCGGGCCAATGTGCGTGGTGCCGCTCGCGACATGAACGATGACGTTTCCGTCGCGTCGTGCGGCATGCGTGGTTATCCCCATCAGTAGCGGTTGTGGGATGTTTAGCAACTCTTCAATGGTGCCCATTCCGTTATGAATCAGCAGGATCGGTGTGGTTTCAGGCAGAACGGATGAGAGTCCTTTAACGGCGTCAGAAACCTGCCATGCCTTTAGCGTTACGAGTAGCAGATCGCTGGTGGCTAAAAAATCAGGATCGTTCGCCGTCAGCGATTCGTTAAAGACAGTACCGTCAGTCTCGATCAGGTTCACACTGCAATAGGGCTGCGACACACGCAGCCAACCCTGTACTTCATGCCCATGTTTGCATAACGCCGTCAGCCAAAGTTGCCCTAAGGCTCCACATCCCAGTACGGTAATTTTCATTCTTCCTCCTCACCCGCAACAGCACCAGGTGTTTGTTAACATAGTATAGCGCTGTCTGTTGAGTCACTTTGCAGGTATTATGCTTCGCATCAAAAACGAAGGGAGAGGAAAAGATGCCATCTTTCGATATTGTTTCTGAAGTTGATCTTCAGGAAGCGCGTAATGCGGTAGATAACGCGAGCCGCGAAGTCGAGTCACGTTTTGATTTTCGTGGCGTTGAGGCCACTTTTGAATTAAACGATGCCAACAAAACCATCAAGGTGCTTAGCGAGTCTGATTTTCAGGTCAATCAGCTGCTGGACATCCTGCGCGCCAAGCTGCTCAAGCGCGGCATCGAAGGCACTTCACTGGATGTGCCGGAGACGTTTATACACAGCGGTAAAACCTGGTTTGTAGAAGCGAAGCTGAAGCAAGGGATCGAAAGCGCGGTTCAGAAGAAGATCGTCAAGCTGATCAAAGACAGCAAACTGAAGGTGCAGGCGCAGATTCAGGGCGAGGAGATTCGTGTAACCGGGAAATCCCGTGACGATCTGCAATCCGTGATGGCGCTGGTGCGCGGCGGTGATCTTGGTCAGCCGTTCCAGTTTAAAAACTTCCGCGATTAATCTTTTACGGTCCGGATTCACCGGACCGTTTTCATTCTGTCACGCCAGCCTGATGGCCTGCTCGACCTCAAAGCGGTTTGTTACTTTGCTGTCAATTTTCACATAGACGGAATGCTCTTGCTCGACGATCAGCACTTCGCTCACTCCCTCGGTCGCTAACAGACGCTGTTTTAATGTTTCATCCGCAGCAATTTCCGGCGGAATCTCCACGCGCAGGCTGCTGACATACGGCGGTTCTTTCATGGTGCTTGCCACCGCCAGCCATACCATTGCCAGTAGGGAGCCTGTCAGGAACACCGTCTGACCATCAAACATGCCATCGAGCCAGCCGCCCAGCGCACCGCCAATTGCCACCCCGAGGAACTGGCTGGTGGAGTACACGCCCATCGCCGTGCCCTTGTAGCCCGCCGGAGACTCTTTGCTGATTAGCGAGGGAAGGAGGGCTTCCATCAGGTTAAAGGCAAGGAAGAAGAGCTGTACGCCGATAATCAGCTCCCAGAAATGGGTACCAGCGCCCCAGAGAACGATCTCCGCGATGACAATCAGCGTCACGCAAAACAGAAATACACGCTTCATCTGACGCTTCACTTCCGCGTAAATGATGAAGGGCACAACGGAAGCAAAGGCGATCAGCATCGTCACCAGGTACACCTTCCAGTGCTCAGATGCAGGGAAACCAGCATCGGCAAGCTGACCGGGCAGGGCGACAAAGGTGGACATCAGCAGAATATGCAGACACATGATGCCGAAATTGAGTTTCAGCAGCTTTGGTTCCGCCAGCACTTTGCTGAAGCTATCTTTTACCATGCCGGACTCACGGTTTAGTACATGGTTTGCGCTATCCGGAACCACCCAGATGGTCAGGATAATACCTGTTGTGGCGAGAGCGGCAATCATCCAGAACAGGGCATTCAGCCCCAGGGCATGAGTTACAATCGGACCCAGAACCATCGCAATAGCAAAGGTGATACCAAAGCTGACACCGATAAACGCCATCGCTTTGGTGCGGTTTTGTTCGCGGGTTAAATCTGACAACAGCGCCATCACGGCGGCGGCAATGGCTCCGGAGCCTTGCAGCGCACGACCCAGAATAATTCCCCAGATGGAGTGGGAGAGGGCGGCAATTACGCTACCAATAACAAATACCGCCAGTCCGCCGACAATCAGCGGTTTGCGCCCAACGCGGTCGGAAAGCAGACCAAAGGGGATCTGGAAGACGGCCTGCGCGAGTCCATAGATGCCGATGGCAATGCCGATTAAGGCTTCGCTGGCACCCTGGAGTGCCATGCCGTATGTGGTCAGAACCGGCAGGACCATAAACATGCCAAGCATGCGCAATGAAAATACGGTCCCTAAACCCCAGGTGGCGCGCAACTCACCCGGCGTCATTTTGTAATCGTTCATTCCCACCTCTGTCTGAATTTCGCGACTAGTGTAAAGCGGGGAAGGTGTGGGGTAAACCATTACGATATGTGGAATTGTGTAGCGGGAAATTGAAATAATTACATATGCAACTAATTTACTTGCGATAATTACAGGTGTAGTCTTTTTGTGGTTATTTCTAATGGAATGAGGGAAAAGGAAAATGGCGATTCCGGGCAATATGTGGATTTATGACGATGGCGGCGCGCTGATTAAGGGCGGCTGTGATGTAAAGGGAAGAGAATACAGTATTGAATTTAAAGGGTTTCATCACAATTTGTCTATTCCAACTGATAACGGTACGGGCAAGCCAACAGGCACACGCCAGCACTCACCGATGATGATCGTCAAAGAGTTCGATTACTCCAGCCCCTATTTATACAAAGCCGTTGCAACAGGCCAGAATCTTAAATCAGCGGAGATACGCTGGTACAAGATTAACGATGCGGGTCAGGAGGTGGAGTATTTCAACATGCTGCTCGAAGGCGTGCGGATTGTCTCCGTTTCTCCCACGATGGCTGGTCCAGAGGATATGAACAATAACCATCTTGAAACCATAGAATTACGCTACGAAAAAATCACCTGGAAGCATTGCGACGGTAACATTATCTACACCGACGCGTGGAATGATCGGCAGACGGCATAATGGGTGATTGAATGGACACAACTGAAGAGGCGAATGGAACCTATTGGTATCATGGTCACGCTAACGTAACGTCGGGTGAACTGTTTGATTTGATATTCATTGAGCAGTTGGCAGATTCATTAGGTATCACCACGGAAGCTGTTATGCTGGTTTTGATCGGTCAACCATTTATTCCTGTCAAAGGAAAACTATCAGCAGCCACGAACACCCCAGGCACTAGTATTGCATCAATTCTATGTAGAAAACTTCTGAAAGGAGCTCGGTTTCCGTTTGGTTTAAGACTACACGCTCCTATGGGGAAGTTTTCCAAATTGAAGATGGTTCCAACAAACCAAATAGCAACTTACATAGGCCGTTGGGTTCCTTTTGTCGGGCATGCTCAGTTAATCGTGCTTTTGTTCGCGGTGACAAAACACACCCGCGATAAATACAACCTCATCGCACGACCCAAAGATCGCATACAGTGGACATCTTTCTGATGAGAAATTATGAAGCTGAAGTTATTGAGTACATCATGACGAATTACCCAATCAGGGAACGTTGGTTTAGACCTGGTCTTAAGCAGGTCACGAAAGAATGGACCCTGGAGGATGATTTTCAGTTTGTTCCGGAAGATGCATATGATTTTTTAGCTGATTTATTTGAGCATTTTGATATTGAATATTCGAACTTTGATGGAAGGAATTATATTGAACAAGAATACCCTTTCTGGAAAAAAGATCCTCCTGAAATTGAATTAAAGCCTTTGACAGTAGAGATGATTATAGAGTCGGCTGAAGCGGGGAAATGGCTTTATGACTGAATAACATTCCTGCTAATAAAAAAGGGTGCCGAAGCACCCTTTTTAGCAGAGGCTGATTTTACCAGACGTAGGTCAGCAGACTGTGCGAATCCGGCACCATAAAGTCAACGGACATCATGACGGAAAGCGCAGTGATGGCGATGATAGAGAAACCGAACAGCTTGCGCGCCCAGACTCTGTCATCTTCGACTTTATAACCGCGCAGCGCCATGCCCAGCCACCAGACGCTTACCGCTGCGGCAACCACCAGATATTTATATCCGGCATAGCCGCCCAGAGAGAGCATCAGCGTAGCGATAGCAAAGGCAATGATGTACAGCGTGATATGGTTCTTCGCAACCGAAATACCTTTCACCACCGGCAGTACCGGGATGTTGGCTGCCTGATAATCCTTAAAGCGGAAAATGGCGATGGCGTATGAGTGCGGCATCTGCCACAGGCTGAAAATCGCCAGCAGGATAGCCGCGCCGCTGTCGAAGTCACCGGTAACGGCACAGTAGCCAATCACCGGCGGCGCCGCGCCGGAGAGTGAGCCGATAAGCGTCCCGTAGACCGAGTGGCGCTTCATATACAGGCTGTACACGCCAACGTAGACCACGAAGCCCATTACCCCCAGCCAGCAGGCCAGAGGATTCGCGCCAAACCACAGCAGCATAAAGCCAGCAATACCCAGCAGGGTGGCGTACACCAGCGAGACACCAGGAGAAATCAGACCCTTAACCAACACGCGGTTTTTGGTCCTCTCCATCTTCCTGTCGATATCCCTGTCGATGTAGTTGTTAAATACACAACCCGACGCCACAACCAGTGACACCCCAACCAACGTGTAGATAAACAGGGGATAATCAATACTGCCCTTCGAGGCCAGCAGGAATCCCCCAATCACCGAGATCAGGTTGCCAAAGATGATGCCTGGTTTCGTTACTTGCAGGTATTGCTTAAACATCATAATTGCCGCTCTTAGTGCATCATCATGTTGTAGTTGAGGTTCCACATAATCCAGATGGAGCCGACAACCAGGATGGCGATGATAAGTACAGTGAAGACAAAGGCCGTCATGTTCCAGCCTTCATCAGACCTGGTATTCATGTGCAGGAAGCACACCAGATGCACCAGAATCTGTACCACTGCCATTGCCAGAATCGTCCCCAGGATAACGGCCGGCGACGCTGCGCCAGTCATCACCATCCAGAACGGAATCACCGTCAGGATTATCGACAGAATAAAACCTGTCATGTAGGTTTTTACGCTGCCGTGGGACGCGCCGCTGTTCACGTTAGAATGACTCATTACATCGCCCCCATCAGATAAACAACAGTGAACACACAGATCCACACCACATCCAGGAAGTGCCAGAACAAGCTCAGACACATGATGCGGGTACGGTTAGTGCTGGTCAGGCCGCGACGGGCGACCTGCACCATCAGCACCGCCATCCAGATAAGACCGGAGGTGACGTGCAGACCGTGCGTGCCGACCAGCGCGAAGAACGCAGACAGGAAGCCGCTGCGATCCGGCCCCATACCGTTAACAATCAGGTGATGAAATTCATAGATTTCCATCCCGATAAATCCGGCACCGAACAAGAAGGTCAACGCCAGCCAGGAGACAACCTGGCTCTTGTTGTTCTTGTGCATGGCGATTGCCGCCATGCCGTAGGTGATGGAGCTAAACAACAGCAGAAAAGTTTCAACCAGAACGAACGGCAGTTCAAAAATGTCCTTACCTGTCGGGCCACCCGCGGTGCCGTTCACCAGAACGGCATAGGTTGCAAACAGAATAGAGAACAGGATGCAGTCGCTCATCAGGTAGATCCAGAATCCGAAGATTTTGGTCTGGCCTGCGTCGTGGTGCCCGTGTTCGTGCGCGTGGGCAGTCGCGTGCGCTAAAGTATCAGTTGCCATTTTTCAGCCCTGCCTTAGAAATCTCATCGAAATGCTGATTTTCCAGTTTTTCGACTTCCGGGACTGGTACGTAGTAGTCCACGTCCTCGTCAAAGCTTTTCACAATCCAGCTGATGATTATGCCTGCGAAGCTTGCAATCGCCAGCCACCAGATATGCCAGATCATGGCGAAACCGAACAGGGTTGCGAAGGCGGCGATAACGATGCCCGCACCGCTGTTTTTCGGCATATGAATCTCTTCATAGTGCGCTGGTTGCTTGTACGCTTCGCCTTTTTCTTTCATTTCCCAGAATGCGTCACGCTCGTGAACGTGCG
The DNA here is from genome assembly GCF_002918555.1 of Citrobacter amalonaticus. Lineage (GTDB taxonomy): Bacteria > Pseudomonadota > Gammaproteobacteria > Enterobacterales > Enterobacteriaceae > Citrobacter_C > Citrobacter_C amalonaticus_A. The sequence continues at coordinate 1,135,554 of NZ_PQMB01000002.1, read as the reverse complement.
GCACAACGGCAAAGTTATAGAACGGAGGCGGGGAAGAGGTTGCCCACTCCAGCGTACGACCGCCCCATGGGTCACCGGTCAGGTCACGGTTCTGCTCGCGGTCGCGAATAGAAACGAAGATCTGAATCAGCTGGCACAGGATACCCAGAGCAATCAGCGCAGCGCCGCAGGCGGCTACCATCAGCATTGGGTGGAACTGCGGGTCAATCTGCTGGCTAAGGCGACGGGTCATCCCCATAAAGCCCAGCACGTACAGCGGCATAAATGCCACAAAGAAACCGATGATCCAGAACCAGAACGCGCGTTTACCCCAGGTTTCGTTCAGCGTGAAGCCAAACGCTTTTGGCCACCAGTAGGTCATCCCGGCGAAGCAGCCGAAGACCACGCCGCCGATGATCACGTTATGGAAGTGCGCAATCAGGAACAGGCTGTTGTGCAGCACGAAGTCCGCGCCCGGAACGGCCAGCAGAACGCCGGTCATACCGCCCACTGAGAAGGTCACGATAAAGCCAATCGTCCACAGCATGGCTGAGTGGAAGACGATGCGGCCCTGATACATAGTGAACAGCCAGTTGAAGATCTTCACCCCGGTCGGGATGGCGATGATCATGGTGGTAATGCCGAAGAAGGCGTTTACGTTCGCGCCCGCACCCATAGTGAAGAAGTGGTGCAGCCAGACGATGAACGACAGGACGGTGATACACACGGTCGCCCACACCAGAGAGGTGTAACCAAACAGGCGCTTACGTGAGAAGGTTGCAGCGATTTCGGAGAACACCCCGAAGACCGGCAGAACCAAAATGTACACTTCCGGATGACCCCAGGCCCAAATCAGGTTGATGTACATCATCATGTTGCCGCCCATATCGTTGGTAAAGAAATGGGTGCCCAGATAGCGATCCAGGGTCAGCAACGCGACGGTAACCGTCAGAATTGGGAAGGAGGCAATAATCAGGATGTTGGCGCACAGCGATGCCCAGGTAAAGACGGGCATTTTGAACATCGTCATGCCCGGCGCACGCATCTTCAGAATGGTCACGAAGAAGTTGATACCGGTTAACGTTGTACCAATACCAGATAGCTGGAGACTCCAGATCCAGTAATCGACCCCGACGCCTGGACTGTACTCTATTCCCGATAGTGGCGGATAAGCCAGCCAACCGGTCTGCGCGAATTCACCGACGCCCAGAGAAAGGTTAACCAGAATAACGCCGACAACGGTGAACCAGAAGCTCAGGTTGTTGAGGAACGGGAAGGCCACGTCACGCGCGCCGATCTGCAGTGGAACCACCAGGTTCATCAGACCGATAACGAATGGCATCGCCACGAAGAAGATCATGATCACGCCGTGAGCCGTGAAGACCTGATCGTAGTGATGCGGCGGCAGGAAGCCGGCTTCGCCAGCGGAGGCCAACGCCTGCTGGCTGCGCATCATGATGGCGTCGGCAAAACCGCGCAGCAGCATCACGATAGCCACGATGACATACATGATGCCAAGACGCTTGTGGTCAACGGAGGTCAGCCACTCTTTCCAAAGCCAGGTCCACTTACCGAAATAAGTAATTAAGGCAAGTAATGCCAGACCCCCAACAATAATGGCAGCGATCGTAACCATGATAATGGGTTCATGGTACGGGACTGCATCAAGTGATAATTTTCCGAACATCGTATTCTTCCTCAACCCCTTGAGTTGGCGGCTTCCGCGTGGCTCATGTCCATGCCTTCCATTCCTTCATGAGCGCTGTGCTCACCTTCCGGTTGGGTCATGTCCATGCTCTTACCGTGAGCCATAAATTTGTTAATCACGTCTTTAAACAAATCCGGTTTCACGTTGGAGAAATATTCCACCTGGTTGTATTCGCTAGGTGCAGCCACTTTCTCGAACGCAGCCATATCGCTCATGGTGTTCGGTGACTGTTTTGCTTTAGCAACCCATTGGTCGAATGCGGCGCGGTCTGGTGTGGCGATAGCTTTAAACTTCATACCGGAGAAGCCGGGTCCGCTATAGCTTGCGGAGATACCGTCATAGGTACCGGCCTCGTTGGCAATCAGATGCAGACGGGTCTGCATACCGGCCATGGCATAAATCTGGCTACCCAGACGCGGGATAAAGAAGGAGTTCATCACGGAGTTGGAGGTCACTTTGAAATAAACCGGAGTGTTCGCCGGGAAGGCGATTTCATTCACAGTTGCAATGCCCTGTTCCGGGTAGATGAAGAACCATTTCCAGTCCATGGAAACCACTTCGATGGTAATGGGCTTCTCGTCATGCGCCAGCGGTTTGCTTGGCTCAAGAGCGTGAGTGGTTTTCCAGGTCAGCACGGCAAGGAAAATGATGATTAAGATAGGCACCGTCCAGACCACAGCTTCCACTTTATTGGAGTGTGACCAGTTCGGGCTGTACTTTGCATCTTTATTGCTTGCACGGTACTTCCAGGCAAAACCAACAGCCATCAAGATGGCAGGAATAACGACAATCAACATCAGGCCAAATGCCGTCAGTATCAGTGAGCGTTGCTCCAGTCCAATCTGTCCTTTGGGATCTAACAGCGCAGAATTACAGCCACTGAGCAATGCCGTGCCTGCAATTAATGACAACCATCCCAAACTTTTATTGTATTTCCTGAGTCTCATTTAACGACCTCAATTCCACGGGACCGGGTGGCGTTTAAAGTGTGTGGTCATTTTACGGGAAGGTTACATTACTGTAAACATGATTGGGTCTGTGTTACTGGGTTCTGCCGCATATGTCACACATGTTGCAAGATATGTCGGCTTGACTTTAAGAACCTGTTGCAACATCACGTTATAACGAAAGCGGGTATCAGGGCGAGGTGTTGAGGGTAATTGGTATAACCAATGTAAAAATAAAACAATTTATTAACAATCAATTATCAATAAAGAGACAAGCAGGGCGAAAAAAATAAATGTGACGTGGCTGAATCGAGTAAGGAAAATAAAATCTATAAAAGGCGTCAATAATTTCCAGATTCTATTGCGCACAAAACAACAAATATTATTTCGCCCGGCTGCTGCTTATTTAGCCGTTATAATTACGCTGGGTTATTACAACGGCTGAATAATTTACACCAGACGTGCTTTTCGTAAGGCCAGATAATCCAACAGCCCACCAAACACAACGCCGCAGACGGCAACCAGCACCGCCACTTCCAGAAGCTCAGGAAGGAAAGAAAAGTTGGTGTAATCAACGGCGTTCATTGTCAGAAGCAGGAGCCAGACCGCTAACAGGCAGCAGCCGATCACCAGCGTCGATAGCGCCAGACTGTACGCACCGTGGAACTCTGTGCGTGGCAGGAAGCTTTCACTCTGTCGGGTGTACTCCAGCGTCTGGCGGCAAACCAGTAAAAGCAGCAGGCCCGGAACGGCAGCAACGACGGAGAAGAGATAGAACGTCGACCAACCGTGTGCCTCAACAAACCAACCGGCAACGGGACCGACATAGACGCGTCCCACCGCAGAGAGGGCTGAAAGCAGGGCGAACTGAGTTGCGGAAAATGACTTATTGCAGAGTGTCATTAACAACGCAACAAACGCTGCTGTGCCCATTCCGCCGCACAGGTTTTCGAAGAAGACCGCTGCCGCCATGCTGAACATATGCTTATCGGTGACCGAAAGCAGCCAGTAACCGGCGTTGGAAACCCCCTGCAGGATGCCGAAGATCAGTAGCGCCCGAAACAGTGAAAGGCGTTGCATTAATACACCGCCATACAACGCCCCGACAATGGTCGCCAACAGCCCCAGCGTTTTATTAACCACGCCGACTTCGCCTGCATCAAACCCCACGCCGCGAATCAGGAACGTGGTGGTCAGACTCATGGCAAACGCATCGCCCAGCTTATAAAGGATAATAAGCAGCAAAATCAGCCAGGCGTTATTACGGCCAAAAAAGTCACGCAGCGGCGCCGCAACGGCCTGTTCGAGCGTTTTGGGAACCGGGATGGTATCGGTAGGCTCCGGGGCGAGGAGGGTTGCGATAATACAAGGCACAAGCAGGGCTGCCATCAGCCAGTACATTCCCTGCCAGCCAAGCCAGCGATCGGCCATCCATAGCGCCAGTCCGCCGGAGACCAGCATACCCAGGCGATAGCCGAGAACGCTGATTGCTGCGCCGGTTCCGCGCTCTGCTGCGGGCAGCACGTCGGTTTTCCAGGCATCAAAGACAATGTCCTGTGACGCCGAACAAAACGCAATAACCACCGCCAGTGCGGCCATCCAGCGTAATTGTGAACCCGGCTCAAGAAAACCCATTGCCGCAATCGAAATCAGCAATAAAAACTGGGTGGTCAGCAGCCATCCGCGTCGGCGACCCAAAAAGGGCGGCGTGTAGCGGTCCATCACTGGAGACCAGAGAAACTTAAAGACGTACGCCTGACCGACCAGTGAGAAAAAACCGATGGTTTTAAGATCGATATTCTCGACGGTCATCCATGCCTGAAGTGTGCCGGAGGTCAGCGCAAGAGGCAGACCAGAGGCGAACCCCAGAATGAGCAGAATTGCTGAGCGTGGCTGTTGAAATATGCGTAAGTATTGATTGGGCATTGGCATCTACAGGCCCGACATACGCCGGGCCAGAGGCAGAAATTAACGGGCGTTCTGCTTAATGAAATCGTGAATGCTGGTGTCCTGGGACATATCAGCGATGGTATCGGTCAGGACGCTGTTAACCGCGTTAGCGATATTCTTATTAGAGGCCTGGAATGCCCCTTCAACAGAGTAGCTGGCACGATAGTTTTTGGTCATCTTATTGCCATTGGCGGCCGTAGCGATGATCGCAATATCCGCTTTGGTGGCAATGTTGTAGCGCATGTTGCCCTGCGATACGTCAGCATACAGCTGGTTGACGATAATCTGCAGGTTTACCACACCGTTTGGCCCAACCATGTAGCCGCGTGCGGCCATCTGTTTCTCAAGAACTTCCTGCAGCAGGAAGCGCAGGTCGCGAGAGGCGGTCAGGGTCACGATTTGGTTGTCGCGAGTCACCTTCGCCAGCGCCTGATCCGGACGCTGGTCGGCGCCGTTAATGCTGACAGTGACGCCCATCAGGCTTGGATCCTGCTGAGGCAGGGTCATTTTTGGTGAAACATCAATTGTTGTTGGCGGGGTAGCGCAGCCTGCCAGCATAAAAAGTGCTACCAACGGAAAGAAGATTTTTTTTAACATTTTCAGGTTCTCAACGAATCGTAAGCATTTAGAGAGAAAAATTGCCGTCATCATAACATCGCCAACGACGAGGGGAAGTGGGTAACGCATGTAAATTCATCGCGTTGTCTGTTTTATGCTGTTATGGAGACCCTGTATCGGTTTTTTGCAACAAGTAAACCCATATACTCGCCATACTTCACGTTGCAAGGGGGTTGGCTTTGTTACCGGCGCATCCCTGATGCCTCGCTCCTGCGGGGCCGTCTTCCCGCAACTCGAATTACTCAGAGTATTAATCAATAAACTTCATCCGTTTGGCTGAGAAAATCAGACGAAAGCTAAATATTTGTTGTCATGGTGTAATGGAAACGGTAAAAGCGGCTAGTATTTAAAGAGATGAGTGACGTCTCAGCGTTGTCGGAGGAGATATTTCATGATGATACGTGAGCAGATAGAAGAAAAATTAAGGGCTGCGTTCCAACCTGTGTTCCTCGAAGTGGTGGATGAAAGCTATCGTCACAATGTCCCGGCCGGCTCTGAAAGCCATTTTAAAGTTGTGCTGGTCAGCGATCGCTTCACCGGTGAACGTTTTCTGAATCGTCATCGGATGATTTACGGCACTTTGACGGAGGAGCTGTCAACTACCGTTCATGCACTGGCCTTACATACCTACACCATTAAAGAGTGGGAAGGATTGCAGGATACGATCTTTGCATCACCTCCCTGTCGCGGCGCGGGAAGTATCGCGTAGAAAATCGCATTTGCAACCGCTGGCGCTTTTCCAGTATGTTGCTACAGATTATGTGAAAACGGCCTGCGGGCCGTTTTGTTTTGTCTGAATTTTGAGCGGGCAGTCCAGTATTCAGACAAAAATTAGCCGGGAATTGTGAAAAAAGCCGCAGCAACGCGCGATAACCGTTCTCGACTCATAAAAGTGATGCCGCTATAATGCTGCGTCTTATTTTTCGGAATGTCTTCGGGATGATTCTGACGACAGGGAATGTGATTGATTATGAGAACATCCCGGTTCCGCGAAGCCAACAACCTGTGCTTGCGGAGTAGAGTTGACCGAGCACTGTGATTTTTTGAGGTAACAAGATGCAAGTTTCAGTTGAAACCACTCAAGGCCTTGGCCGCCGTGTAACGATTACTATCGCTGCTGACAGCATCGAGACCGCTGTTAAAAGCGAGCTGGTCAACGTAGCGAAGAAAGTACGTATTGACGGCTTCCGCAAGGGCAAAGTACCGATGAATGTTGTTGCTCAGCGTTATGGCGCTTCTGTTCGCCAGGACGTTCTGGGCGATCTGATGAGCCGTAATTTTGTTGACGCGATCATCAAAGAAAAAATCAATCCGGCGGGTGCTCCGAACTACGTTCCGGGCGAATACAAGCTGGGTGAAGACTTCACCTATTCCGTTGAGTTTGAAGTCTATCCGGAAGTTGAGCTGACGGGTCTGGAAGCAATCGAAGTTGAAAAACCGGTTGTTGAAGTTACCGACGCCGATGTAGACGTAATGCTGGATACCCTGCGCAAGCAGCAGGCGACCTGGAAAGACAAAGATGGCGCTGCTGATGCAGAAGACCGTGCCACTCTTGACTTCACCGGTTCTGTAGACGGTGAAGAGTTCGAAGGCGGTAAAGCGTCTGATTTCGTTCTGGCGATGGGCCAGGGTCGTATGATCCCAGGCTTTGAAGACGGTATCAAAGGCCACAAAGCGGGCGAAGAGTTCACTATCGATGTGACCTTCCCGGAAGACTACCACGCAGAAAACCTGAAAGGTAAAGCGGCTAAATTCGCTATCAACCTGAAGAAAGTTGAAGAGCGTGAGCTGCCGGAGCTGACTGAAGAGTTCATCAAACGTTTCGGCGTTGAAGATGGTTCCATTGCCGGTCTGCGTACCGAAGTGCGTAAAAACATGGAACGCGAGCTGAAAGGCGCAGTGCGTAACCGCGTTAAGACTCAGGCGATCGACGGTCTGGTGAAAGCTAACGACATCGACGTTCCGGCTGCACTGATCGACAGCGAAATCGACGTTCTGCGTCGTCAGGCTGCTCAGCGTTTCGGTGGCAACGAGAAACAAGCGCTGGAACTGCCGCGTGAGCTGTTCGAAGAACAGGCTAAGCGTCGCGTCGTTGTCGGCCTGCTGCTGGGTGAAGTCATTCGCACCAACGAGCTGAAAGCTGATGAAGATCGCGTGAAAGGCCTGATCGAAGAGATGGCTTCTGCTTACGAAGATCCGAAAGAAGTCATTGAGTTCTACAGCAAAAATAAAGAGCTGATGGACAACATGCGTAACGTCGCTCTGGAAGAACAGGCTGTTGAAGCGGTTCTGGCGAAAGCGAAAGTGACTGAAAAAGCCACTTCCTTTAACGAGCTGATGAACCAGCAGGCGTAATTCGCCTGGCGGTTGAAATTTGCACTAAGGCCCGTCACCTTCAGGTGGCGGGTTTTTTTTTGTCACGAATTTTGCATGGAAGCGTGCGAAAAACCGGGTTTCAGTGTTAGCGTTACAACAAAAGATTGTTATGCTTGAATTATGGCGATGCCGTACCCATAACAGAGGGACTAGCTGATAATCCGTCCATAAGGTTACAATCGGTACAGCAGGTTTTTTCAATTTTTATCCAGGAGACGGAAATGTCATACAGCGGCGAACGAGATAAATTTGCACCCCATATGGCACTGGTGCCAATGGTCATTGAACAGACCTCACGCGGTGAGCGCTCTTTTGATATCTATTCTCGTCTACTTAAGGAACGTGTCATTTTTCTGACAGGCCAGGTCGAAGATCACATGGCTAATCTGATTGTGGCGCAGATGCTGTTTCTGGAAGCGGAAAACCCGGAAAAAGATATCTATCTGTACATCAACTCTCCAGGCGGGGTGATTACGGCAGGGATGTCTATCTATGATACCATGCAGTTTATCAAGCCGGATGTCAGCACTATTTGTATGGGCCAGGCGGCCTCAATGGGCGCATTCCTGCTGACGGCCGGGGCGAAAGGCAAACGTTTCTGCCTGCCAAACTCCCGCGTCATGATCCACCAGCCTCTGGGCGGTTACCAGGGCCAGGCAACGGATATTGAAATTCATGCCCGTGAAATCCTGAAAGTGAAAGGGCGCATGAATGAACTTATGGCACACCATACGGGTCAATCTCTTGAGCAGATTGAACGTGATACCGAGCGCGATCGCTTCCTCTCCGCATCTGAAGCAGTGGAGTATGGCCTGGTCGACTCGATTTTGACCCATCGTAATTGATGCCCAGGACGCAAGTGTGCCGCTATACTAATGAAAGGCGGCACAACGCGTAGTTGCGACTTGCGTCTGAGAATGGCATTTGCGTCGTCGTGTGCGGCACAAAGAACAAAGAAGAGGTTTTGACTCATGACAGATAAACGCAAAGATGGCTCGGGCAAACTGCTGTACTGCTCTTTTTGCGGCAAAAGCCAGCATGAAGTGCGTAAGCTCATTGCCGGTCCATCCGTGTATATCTGCGACGAATGCGTCGATTTATGTAACGACATTATTCGCGAAGAGATTAAGGAAGTCGCACCGCACCGTGAACGCAGTGCGCTGCCGACGCCACATGAAATTCGCAACCACCTGGACGATTACGTTATCGGTCAGGAACAAGCGAAGAAAGTTCTGGCGGTCGCGGTATACAACCACTACAAACGTCTGCGTAACGGCGACACCAGCAATGGCGTCGAGTTGGGCAAAAGTAACATTCTGCTGATTGGCCCGACCGGCTCAGGTAAAACGCTGCTGGCGGAAACGCTGGCGCGCCTGCTGGACGTTCCGTTCACGATGGCTGATGCCACCACCCTGACCGAAGCGGGGTATGTGGGCGAAGACGTTGAAAATATTATTCAGAAACTGCTGCAGAAGTGCGATTACGACGTACAAAAAGCTCAGCGTGGCATCGTCTACATCGATGAAATCGATAAGATTTCTCGTAAGTCTGACAACCCGTCAATCACCCGCGACGTTTCCGGTGAAGGGGTACAGCAGGCGCTGCTGAAGCTGATCGAAGGTACCGTTGCTGCCGTACCGCCGCAGGGAGGACGTAAACATCCTCAGCAAGAGTTCCTGCAGGTCGATACCTCTAAGATCCTGTTTATCTGTGGCGGCGCCTTTGCCGGACTGGATAAAGTGATTGCTAACCGTGTTGAAACCGGCTCCGGCATTGGTTTTGGCGCGACGGTAAAAGCGAAGTCTGACAAAGCCAGCGAAGGTGAACTGCTGTCGCAGGTTGAACCGGAAGATTTGATCAAATTTGGTCTGATCCCTGAGTTCATCGGTCGTCTGCCGGTTGTCGCAACGCTGAATGAGCTGAGTGAAGAAGCGCTGATTCAAATCCTCAAAGAGCCGAAAAATGCCCTGACCAAGCAGTATCAGGCGCTGTTTAACCTCGAAGGCGTGGATCTGGAGTTCCGTGACGAAGCGCTGGATGCGATTGCCAGAAAAGCGATGGCACGTAAAACAGGTGCCCGTGGTCTGCGTTCAATCGTGGAAGCCGCGCTGCTGGATACCATGTACGATCTGCCTTCAATGGAAGAGGTCGAAAAAGTGGTAATCGACGAATCCGTTATCGATGGTCAGAGCAAACCATTGCTGATTTATGGCAAGCCGGAAGCGCAGCAGGCATCTGGCGAATAATTCATCAATTCATACAGGCATTTAATCAAAAAGGGGGGATTTTATCCCCCCTTTTATTTTTCCGTAAACATGGCGTTGAATGTGTGGGAAACATCCCCATATACTGACATACATGTTAAAGGTGGCGTGAAGCACAGTCGTGCCACTTAATTACCTGGCGGACACTAAACTAAGAGAGAGCTCTATGAATCCTGAGCGTTCTGAACGCATTGAAATCCCCGTATTGCCGTTGCGCGATGTGGTGGTTTATCCGCACATGGTCATACCCTTATTTGTAGGGCGGGAAAAATCTATCCGTTGTCTGGAAGCGGCCATGGACCATGATAAAAAAATCATGCTGGTTGCCCAGAAAGAAGCGTCAACGGATGAGCCGGGTGTAAACGATCTTTTCACCGTCGGGACCGTGGCCTCCATTCTGCAGATGCTGAAACTGCCTGACGGCACCGTAAAAGTGCTGGTTGAGGGGTTACAGCGTGCGCGTATTTCCGCGCTGTCTGATAACGGCGAGCACTTCTCCGCGAAAGCGGAATATCTTGACTCGCCAGCCATTGATGAGCGTGAGCAGGAAGTGCTGGTGCGTACCGCTATCAGCCAGTTCGAAGGCTATATCAAGCTGAACAAGAAAATCCCGCCAGAAGTGCTGACATCGCTCAATAGCATTGACGATCCCGCACGCCTGGCGGATACCATCGCTGCGCATATGCCGCTGAAGCTGGCGGATAAGCAGTCCGTACTGGAGATGTCCGACGTTAATGAACGTCTGGAATATCTGATGGCGATGATGGAATCAGAAATTGATCTGCTCCAGGTTGAGAAACGCATTCGCAACCGTGTTAAAAAGCAGATGGAGAAATCTCAGCGCGAGTACTATCTGAACGAGCAAATGAAAGCCATTCAGAAAGAGCTCGGCGAGATGGACGATGCGCCGGATGAAAATGAAGCGCTGAAGCGTAAGATCGATGCGGCGAAAATGCCAAAAGAGGCAAAAGAGAAAGCGGAAGCTGAACTGCAGAAGCTGAAAATGATGTCTCCGATGTCGGCAGAAGCGACGGTGGTGCGCGGTTATATCGACTGGATGGTACAGGTACCGTGGAATGCGCGCAGCAAGGTCAAAAAAGATCTGCGCCAGGCGCAGGAGATCCTCGACACCGACCATTACGGTCTGGAGCGAGTGAAAGACCGCATTCTGGAATATCTCGCGGTCCAAAGCCGTGTGAACAAAATCAAGGGACCGATCCTGTGCCTGGTAGGGCCGCCGGGGGTAGGTAAAACGTCTCTTGGGCAGTCCATCGCCAAAGCCACCGGACGTAAATACATCCGTATGGCGCTGGGCGGCGTGCGTGATGAGGCAGAGATCCGCGGTCACCGCCGGACATACATCGGCTCCATGCCGGGTAAACTGATCCAGAAAATGGCCAAAGTGGGGGTTAAAAACCCGCTGTTCCTGCTTGATGAGATCGACAAAATGTCTTCTGACATGCGTGGCGATCCGGCTTCCGCGCTGCTTGAGGTGCTGGATCCTGAGCAGAACGTGGCGTTCAGCGATCACTACCTGGAAGTGGACTACGATCTCAGCGACGTGATGTTCGTTGCGACCTCAAACTCCATGAATATTCCGGCGCCGCTGCTGGATCGTATGGAGGTGATCCGTCTGTCGGGTTATACCGAAGATGAGAAGCTGAACATCGCTAAACGGCATCTGCTGCCGAAGCAGATCGAGCGGAACGCGTTGAAGAAAGGCGAACTGACGGTCGACGATAGCGCCATCATCGGCATTATTCGTTACTACACCCGTGAGGCGGGCGTGCGTAGCCTGGAGCGTGAAATCTCCAAGCTGTGCCGTAAAGCGGTCAAACAGCTGCTGCTGGATAAGTCGCTGAAGCACATTGAGATCAACGGCGACAACCTGCATGACTACCTCGGCGTACAGCGCTTTGACTATGGACGTGCGGACAACGAAAACCGCGTTGGTCAGGTGACCGGTCTGGCGTGGACGGAAGTGGGCGGCGATCTGCTGACCATTGAAACCGCCTGCGTACCGGGCAAAGGTAAGCTGACTTATACCGGTTCGCTCGGTGAAGTGATGCAGGAATCTATTCAGGCAGCGCTGACCGTAGTGCGTGCGCGCGCGGAAAAACTGGGTATCAACCCGGATTTCTACGAAAAACGCGACATCCACGTTCACGTACCGGAAGGGGCAACGCCGAAAGACGGACCGAGTGCGGGTATCGCGATGTGTACCGCGCTGGTGTCCTGTCTGACTGGCAACCCGGTTCGCGCCGATGTGGCGATGACCGGTGAGATCACCTTGCGTGGCCAGGTTCTGCCTATTGGTGGTTTGAAAGAAAAACTGCTGGCGGCACACCGTGGCGGTATTAAAACGGTCTTAATTCCGGACGAAAATAAACGCGATCTGGAAGAGATTCCGGACAACGTGATTGCCGATCTGGATATCCATCCGGTGAAACGCATTGAGGAAGTTCTGACTCTTGCGCTGCAAAATGAACCGTCCGGAATGCAGGTTGTGACCGCAAAATAGTGACCTCGCGCAAAGAGCACTCATAAAAACAGGGCTGGCAGGCCATTTCGGACTTGCCAGCCTTTTTTTGTATAGCTAATTTAGATGACGGATTAGGTCTGCCATCATTAACGGGTGTTGTAAGGGCGTGGCAGGCCTGATATAACTGCTGCGCGGTCGCACTTTGAAGGATTCTGGTGCGATATAAATTATAAAGAGGAAGAGAAGAGTGAATAAATCTCAACTGATCGACAAGATTGCTGCAGGGGCTGACATCTCTAAGGCTGCGGCTGGACGTGCGTTAGATGCAATTATTGCTTCTGTTACTGAATCTCTGAAAGAAGGGGATGACGTTGCGCTGGTAGGTTTTGGTACTTTTGCCGTTAAAGAGCGTGCTGCCCGTACTGGTCGCAACCCGCAAACAGGTAAAGAGATCACCATTGCTGCTGCTAAAGTTCCGGGTTTCCGTGCAGGTAAGGCACTGAAAGACGCGGTAAACTAAGCGTTTTCCCCTTGGGGATGTGACAAAGTACAAGGGCGCATCATCTGATGTGCCTTTTTTATTTACGATCCGCGACTTTCTGCACCTTGTGGGCTGACAATTGCCCCAGTTTCTTGTCACAATAGGTCTTTCTGCGCAGCGTTCAGGAAACGCTATGCTGCGTGAAGCATATATACTCAAAATCCTTGCCACCGTATTGAAGCGGCTCAAAGGGTAAAGCGTATTGTCATCTACAGCGGAGTGTGGTTACACCATGATGGACAGCTTACGCACGGCTGCTAACAGTCTCGTGCTCAAGATTATTTTCGGTATCATTATCGTGTCGTTCATTTTGACCGGCGTGAGTGGTTACCTGATTGGCGGAAGCAACAACTACGCCGCAAAAGTGAATGACCAGGAGATCGGCCGCGGGCAGTTTGAGAATGCGTTCAACAGCGAACGTAACCGCATGCAGCAACAGCTGGGCGATCAATACTCTGAACTGGCGGCGAATGAAGGTTACATGAGGACGCTGCGTCAACAGACGCTCAACCGCCTCATTGACGAAGCGTTGTTGGATCAGTATGCCCGTGAACTGAATCTGGGCATCAGCGACGAGCAGGTTAAACAGGCCATCTTCTCTACTCCGGCTTTCCAGGTTGACGGAAAATTTGATAACAACCGCTACAACGCGATTGTGAATCAGATGGGGATGAGTGCCGATCAGTACGCGCAGGCGCTGCGTAACCAGCTCACCACCCAGCAGGTGATCAGCGGTATTGCCGGTACTGACTTCATGCTCAAAGGCGAGACGGATGAGCTGGCGGCGCTGGTTTCCCAGCAGCGCGTTGTACGCGAAGCCACTATCGACGTCAATGCGCTGACCGCGAAGCAGCAGGCGACTGAGCAGGAAGTTTCCAGCTACTATGAACAAAACAAAAACAGCTTTATGACGCCGGAGCAGTTCCGCGTTAACTACATTAAGCTGGACGCTGCCGCGATGCAGGAAACCGCCAGTGATGAAGAGATTCAGTCCTACTACGATCAGCATCAGGAGCAGTTTACTCAGCCGCAGCGTAGCCGCTACAGCATCATCCAGACTAAAACGGAAGATGAAGCGAAAGCCGTGCTGGATGCGCTGAATAAAGGCGGTGATTTCGCGGCGCTGGCGAAAGAAAAGTCTGCGGATATCATCTCTGCCCGTAACGGCGGTGACATGGGCTGGCTGGAAGAGGCCACCACGCCGGAAGAGCTGAAAAATGCCGGTCTGAAAGAAAAAGGCCAGCTGTCAGGCGTCATCAAATCTTCCGTTGGCTTCCTCGTTGCCCGTCTGGACGATGTTCAACCTGCGAAGGTCAAACCGCTGAGCGAAGCGCGTAGTGATATTGCGGCGAAAGTAAAACAGGAAAAAGCGCTTGATGCCTACTTTGCGTTGCAGCAGAAAGTGAGCGATGCCGCGAACAATGATACCGAATCTCTTGTGAGCGCTGAGCAGGCCGCAGGTATGAAGGCGGTTGAAACCGGCTGGTTTAGCCGTAACAACCTGCCGGAAGAGCTGAACTTCAAACCCGTTACCGATGCTATCTTTGACGGTGGTCTGGTGGGCGAGAACGGTACGCCGGGCAGAAACTCCGATATCATCACTGTGGACGGCGACCGCGCGTTTGTACTGCGTATTAGCGAGCATAAGCCGGAAGCGGTTAAGCCGCTGGCTGAGGTGAAAGCTCAGGTGACTGCGCTTGTTATACACAACAAGGCGGAGCAACAGGCGAAACTGGATGCGGAGAAACTGCTGTCTGAGCTGAAAGCCGGTAAGGGCGATGAAGCGATGAAAGCGGCGGGTCTGAGCTTTGGCGAGTCTAAAACCCTGAGCCGTACCGGTCAGGATCCGCTGAGCCAGGCTGCGTTTAGCCTGAGCCTGCCAGCAAAAGATAAGCCGAGCTACGGCATTGCTAACGACATGCAGGGCAACGTGGTTCTGCTGGCGCTGGATGATGTGAAAGCGGGCTCTATGCCGGAAGATCAGAAAAAAGCGATGGTTCAGGGGATCACCCAGAACAACGCGCAGATTGTGTTTGAAGCGCTGATGAGTAATCTGCGTAAAGAAGCAAAAATTAAAATCGGTGATGCAATGGAGCAACAGCAGTAATCATCGAGAAGCTTCGCAACTAATTGCACAACAGCTGTAACCCTTAAAGGCCGCTTTCGCGGCCTTTTCCATTTCTGATATTTGCTATTTGTCCGCTTTTATTCCCCCCGCTATCGTGGCTCCACTGTTAACAAACAAGGAGAAAACAGTATGAAACATGGAATCAAGGCGCTGCTTATCACCCTTTCTCTGACCTGTGCTGGTATAACCCATAGCGCGCTGGCGGCCGCTCCGGTAGCAAAAGGAGCCGCGATGGAAACGAAAGCTGAAGCTTCCTCTGCCGCGCAGAATAAAGCGACTGCTCCCGCTAAGGCCAGCGATGATGACGGTACCAGAGTCAGTATCAACAGCGCCTCCGCAGAAGAGCTTGCCCGGGCGATGAACGGCGTTGGGCTGAAGAAAGCGCAGGCGATTGTCAGCTATCGCCAGGAGTATGGTCCGTTCAAAACGGTGGATGATTTAAAGCAGGTTCCGGGAATGGGGAGTTCCCTGGTGGAACGTAATCTTGCAGTTTTAACATTGTAATAACTTGCAGTAACCGCAAAGTTTGCCAAAATATAGAGGTCATACCAGTTATGACCTCAATACTCGTGGTTTTTTAAGCTGCAGATGCGCTGGCTGCATTCACTCACCCGAATCACTTACTTCAGTAAGATCACCGGGACTCGCTAACTTGCCGCCTTCCTGCAACTCGAAATACTAAAAGCCTGTGGGCCAGGCTTTTAGAGTATATTCCTATAAAAAATAAGGTTATTACGCTATGCAAACGCAGATTAAAGTTCGTGGTTATCATCTGGATGTGTATCAGCACGTGAACAATGCTCGTTACCTGGAGTTTCTGGAGGAAGCGCGTTGGGATGGGCTGGAAAGCAGTGACAGTTTTCAATGGATGACCTCTCACAACATCGCATTCGTGGTCGTAAACATTAATATCAATTACCGCCGTCCCGCGGTGCTCAGCGACCTGTTGACCGTAACCAGCCAGGTACAACAGCTGAACGGAAAAAGCGGTATTTTGAATCAGGTGATAACCCTGGAGCCGGAAGGACAGGTGGTGGCGGATGCGCTGATTACCTTTGTCTGTATCGACTTAAAAACGCAGAAAGCGCTGCCGCTGGAAGGTGAATTACGGGAAAAGCTGGAACAGATGGTTAAGTAGCGATGAATAGCCTGATGGTGATTTGCTGACGGAGCCTGCGGGAATGTCTTTGGTCGGCCGGATAAGGTGCCTGCACCGCCATCCGGCTGTTTACAGACAATGCGTTATTGCAAACCCGTTTTCTGTTTCATTGCCGCCATAACTGCGGGTTTATCTGCCAGATAATGGTTCAGACCGTTAGCGCGCAGATTACAGGCGGCACAGTGGCCACAACCGTCGCCTTTGATACCGTTGTAGCAGGTGAGCGTCTCCTGGCGCACCAGTTCCAGCTTGCCCCAGTAATCGGCCAGCGCCCAGGTCTCGGCTTTATCAATCCACATCAGCGGCGTCTCAAAGCGAATCTCTTTCGCCATGCCCAGATTCACGGCGTGGTTTAACGCTTTGACAAATTCATCACGACAGTCCGGGTAGCCAGAGAAATCTGTTTCGCAAACGCCGGTGATCACCGCCCCGGCCTTGACCTGGTAAGCATAAATTGCTGCCAGGGTCAGAAAGAGAATGTTGCGACCGGGGACAAACGTATTGGGAATGCCGTCAGCGTTCGGCTCGTAATCCGGTACAGGGATACTGTCGCGCGTCAGGCTGCTGACGGCCAGTTCGTTAAGGAGCGTAACGTCGAGCACTTTATGCGCCCGTGCGCCCAGTTGCAATGCCAGATCGCGTGCCACATCAATCTCTGCGCGATGCCGCTGACCATAGTCAAAAGTCACGCAATGCACTTCATCATACTGATGCAGCGCCTGCACCAGACAGGTGGTGGAGTCCTGGCCTCCACTGAATACTACGACGGCACGTTTCATGGTTTTTCCTGACAAATCACTAAAGGCGTTATGGTAACGCCTGAAGCACACGTCGACCAGCTTCTTCACGGCGAAGGAGGAGGAAGCCAGGCTTCAGTAAATTCAAACCAGCCGCGAGGATTCAGGCGCACGCCGTTCACGCCGGGTGGAGCGCTTATGCGATAGTGATAATTGAACAGCGGCGTCAGCGTGGCATCATTCATCAGTTGCGTAAACACCTGCTGTAGCGCGGCATGGCGTTGCTCCTCATCGGCCTGAATCTGCAAAGCATCCAGCGTTGCCTGTAAATGGGCGAAGGCCGGGGCGTCGAGAACGTGAGCCCAGAGCTGATCGCAGCGTAGCCATTGTTCGAGGGTATACTCCGGCGCTTCGCCAATCAGCCTGTCGCCCATCATCAGATCGGCCTGCGCCAGAGGATGCTCGCCGTCCCAGTTCTTGGCGTTATGAAATATCAGCGTTAACTCACAGCCAAGCGAGGCAAGCGCCAGCCGAAGCTGTTCTGCCATTGTGTGTAGTTCTACGGGCAGGTGGTACGCCAGGGTCAGTGTTTTGGGAAGCACCACCTCGTCCTCCTCATCCCACTGCGGGATGGTCCAGCCAGGCAACAGCGCATTGCTTGGCGTAATCAGGTTTTCATCCACGTCCAGGGTTTGCAGTAGCGAAGATCGGTGAATAATATTGATTAACCGACGTGCCTGTCGGGGATTCAGGCGTGGGCTTTTTCTTAACGTCAGATAGCAAAAACCCAGACTAATACTACTGCTCACCTGGCTTAAGGTCGCAAACTCTTCCGGTTTGCCGATGGTTATCTGCACCGGATGGCGACAGCTGGTCCCCAGATTCTGAGCGAAAAGCTGCGGGGTGATCCAGTATTCGATCGCTTTGAGCAGCGGGTGGCTGAGATGATAATGATCGTGACTCTCCAGGCGAACCAGTTCTGGTGTAAACAGCGTCAGCCGGAAGGGACCGGTGCCAGTGAGCGGCAATTCCGGATGCGCCAGATGACTGCTGTAGCTTGCCAGACGATGTGCCAGCCAGAAATCAGGACGATGCAGAATAAAGGTCAGACACTGCGGATGTGTCACCTCAATATGTTTGACGCTGATAAAGAGCTTATTAAGGACGGGCAGCTCAAGCAGCATCCGCAGACGCTGGTGCAGCTGTCTGGTGTTAACGGCATCGCCGTTATGCCAGTACAACGTGGATCGAATATAGAAATCCCAGCGCAGGCCGTCGGCGGAGATATCCCAGTGATGGGCTAAATCCCCGCAGGGGCGCTGCGTTCCGCCGTCGAAACGGGTCAGACCTGAAAAAATCTGCCCGGCAAGGTGCTGCTCCGCACGTCCTGGGAGAAATCCCGGATGCAGTGAGTCGAGCTGGCGGTAATAGGGGATGCGCAGCGTTGGCGTATCGTTTTGCCACTGGCCCCCCATAAACGGTTGCAGCAGTGTTCTTAGTTCCCCAGGTGCCAGTTGCGCCAGCTCGAGTACGCTCTGCTGCTCTCCTTTTTCCAGCGCCTGTTCCATCATGGTATTGCGCAGAGAATCCGGCGTGACCAGGAAGCGTAGTTGCCCACGCTTGCCGCGTCCGGATTGCGCCTTCCAGACCAGCCAGCCGGCATCCTGCGCCTGACGCAGAAGCGTACGCACGTGCCGCTCGCTACAAAAGCAGCGTTCTGCCAGTTCCCCAACGGTAACAGACTGGGGTTCTCCGGCAGAGGGCTGCCAGAGACGTTGGTATTGCTTAAGACGATTTAAAAGACGCATTTACACTCTATCCTTCACGCTGCCTTTTTGTTGGCTACTGAGTTACTCGTCTCATCCAGGAGACTCGCCCTTAGAGGCCGTCGCGTGCGACATTCAAATCTGTTCCCGACAGATTTGCCATATATCCCAGTCATATACTGGAATATATGCTCCAGGGGGATTAACGGGAGATATCTCTGTTTATCACCGGAGGCCAGCCTGCGACTGTTCAAACTCGTTCCTGACGAACGGGTTATTCACTTGCCGCCTCGAGGCGTCTCGACTGGTTCTGTGTAAAAAACCGGAACAATTTCTTTTATCTATTCACTATTACTTCCGTATATCTCAGGTGATACTCAACCACAAGATAATTGCGTCACACTGTGGAGAAAGAAATGGCTCGTCTGGCGGCATTTGATATGGATGGCACCCTTTTAATGCCAAATCATCTGTTAGGGGATGAAACGCTCTCTACGCTGGCACGTCTTCGCGAACGCGATATTACGCTGACATTTGCGACCGGTCGCCACGTGCTGGAGATGCGCCATATTCTCGGCACCTTCTCTCTGGATGCCTTTCTGATCACCGGTAACGGGACGCGCATTCATTCCCTTGAAGGGGATGTTCTGCATCGCCGGGATTTGACGCCTGACGTCGCGGAGATCGTATTGCGCCGGGAGTGGGACACGCAGGCCAGCATGCATATCTTCAATGATAATGGCTGGTTCACCGGACAAGAGATCCCGGAAATGTTACAGGCGCACGTCTACAGCGGATTTCGCTATCAGATAGTGGATATTGCGTATTTTCCTGTCGATCGGGTCACCAAAATTTGCTTCTGCGGTGCTCATGACGATCTTACTCGTTTGCAGATTCAGTTAACGGAAGCGTTAGGCGAACGGGCGCATCTCTGTTTTTCTGCGGTGGAGTGCCTCGAAGTCTTACCGGTGGGCTGTAACAAAGGTTCCGCCCTGGCAGTGCTCAGTAACCACTTAGGATTATCAATGGCTGAGTGCATGGCGTTTGGCGACGCCATGAACGACAGAGAAATGCTGAGTGACGTCGGACGTGGTCTGATCATGGGAAATGCCATGCCGCAGCTTATTGCAGAACTGCCTCATTTACCGGTGATTGGACACTGTCGCAATCAGGCCGTCTCACACTTTTTGACACATTGGCTGGACAATCCGCATCTACCTTATTCCCCCGAATGAGAGATCCCTTCCAGCACCGGACGCAAGTCCGGTTTTTTTATTCTGCTTAACGGACGTTCAGCAACTCCGCGATCTCTGCTTGCCAGGGCGTTAAATCACCTATCTGCGCATTGACCCATTGCGGATTGTAATAGGTATCCAGATAGCGTTCGCCGCTGTCGCACAGCAGCGTGACCAGCGAACCTGTTTCGCCGGACTCGCGCATCCGCGCAGCGAGTTGCAGCGTTCCCCACACGTTGGTGCCAGTGGATGCGCCAACCTTACGACCCAGCTGCGTCTCCAGCCAGTGCGCGGTGGCGACGCTGGCGGCATCCGGCACTCGCAGCATCTCGTCCACCACGTCCGCCACGAAAGAGGGTTCCACACGCGGGCGGCCGATACCTTCGATCTTACTGCCCACCGGGCTGCGCAATGTGGCGTCACGTCCCTGCCAGTAGGGGAGAAAGACTGAGTTTTCCGGATCAACAACCATCAGCCTGGTATCGTAGCCCTGGCAGCGGATATAGCGACCAATGGTTGCTGAGGTCCCGCCGGTCCCTGCGCTCATGACGATGTGCTTCGGCACCGGATTTGGCTCGCATTGCATCTGGCGGAAGATACTGTCGGCAATATTATTGTTCCCGCGCCAGTCGGTGGCGCGTTCGGCGAAGGTGAACTGATCCATATAGTGACCGTCCAGCTCGCGCGCCAGCGTTTCAGAAGCGGCATAAATTTCGCTGGCGCTTTCGACAAAGTGGCAGCGCCCGCCGTAAAACGCAATTTGTTCTATTTTGCGTTTTGCTGTGCAGGAAGGCATGACGGCAATAAACGGCAGTCCCAGCAGACGCGCAAAATAAGCCTCGGAGACCGCCGTTGAACCGGATGATGATTCAATGATGGTAGTGCCTTCTTTAATCCAGCCGTTACATAACCCATAGAGAAACAGTGAGCGCGCCAG
This sequence comes from Citrobacter amalonaticus, assembly GCF_002918555.1. GTDB lineage: Bacteria > Pseudomonadota > Gammaproteobacteria > Enterobacterales > Enterobacteriaceae > Citrobacter_C > Citrobacter_C amalonaticus_A. The sequence goes on along the minus strand of NZ_PQMB01000002.1, from coordinate 1,114,727 downwards.
CCGATGCTTCAGGCTACCGGTGGGGTGAGTGCTTTCGTCTTTTAAATAAATTTGAATTCCCGGAAACGCGGGCAGAGGTAGCCGAATGAGGTGCGTATCAGCAGAACGCTGATAATCCGCGTTAATTTCATTGATAGCGTTTTTAACCCAGGAGCGATTCATCATTTATATCCGTTTGTCATTTTGTGCCTAGATTAGCGAAAAGCACGGAAAAAATTGTTGCCATTTGACCTTTAAAATAGAATGTATGGAGAAAAATCTTCTCTGAGGCAGCGATATGTTAGATAAAATTGACCGAAAACTGCTGGGTTTGCTGCAACAGGACTGTACCCTCTCTTTGCAGGCTCTGGCCGATGCCGTTAATCTGACCACCACGCCCTGCTGGAAACGGCTCAAACGGCTGGAAGATGATGGCATCCTCATCGGCAAAGTGGCGCTTTTGGATCCCGAAAAGCTGGGGCTGGGTTTGACCGCATTTGTGCTGATAAAAACACAGCATCACAGTAGTGAATGGTATTGCCGCTTCGTAACCGAAGTTAGCGGAATGCCGGAGGTGCTGGGATTCTGGCGTATGGCCGGTGAATACGACTATCTGATGCGGGTGCAGATCGCTGATATGAAACGGTATGACGACTTCTATAAACGCCTGGTGAACAGCGTTCCTGGTCTGTCAGACGTCACTTCGAGCTTTGCTATGGAACAGATTAAATACACAACTGCTCTGCCAATTGAATAACTCTCCCGGAGTGAACGACCGGAAAATCAAGTCAGGATATAACGCGTGCGATTATTTGCTCAATTAAGCTGGTATTTTCGCCGGGAGTGGCGTCGTTACCTCGGGGCGGTTGCCCTGCTTATCATCATCGCTATTCTTCAGCTCATTCCGCCAAAAGTGGTTGGTATTGTGGTGGATGGCGTCTCTGCGCAGCGTTTTACGGCTGAACGGGTGCTGATGTGGATTGGCACGATAGCCCTGATTGCCATCGTGGTCTATCTGCTGCGTTACGTCTGGCGCGTCCTCCTGTTCGGCGCGTCCTGGCAGCTTGCCGTGGAACTGCGGGAAGATTATTACCGTCAGCTGAGCCGCCAGCATCCCGAATTTTATCTGCGTCACCGTACCGGCGATCTGATGGCGCGGGCAACCAACGATGTCGATCGCGTGGTGTTTGCCGCCGGAGAAGGCGTGCTGACGCTGGTGGACTCGCTGGTGATGGGCTGCGCGGTATTGATTGTGATGTCTACGCAAATCAGCTGGCAGCTGACGCTGCTGGCGTTGTTGCCGATGCCGATTATGGCGCTGATGATTAAACGCTATGGCGATAGTCTGCACGATCGCTTCAAACTGGCGCAGGCGGCGTTCTCCAGCCTTAACGATCGAACCCAGGAGAGCCTGACCAGCATTCGCATGATTAAGGCGTTTGGTCTGGAAGATCGGCAGTCAGCGCTGTTTGCGGCAGACGCGGAAGATACCGGCAAGAAAAATATGCGTGTGGCGCGGATTGATGCCCGATTTGATCCGACGATTTACATCGCTATTGGCATGGCTAATCTGCTGGCTATTGGTGGCGGCAGCTGGATGGTGGTGCAGGGTTCGCTGACGCTTGGACAACTGACCAGCTTTATGATGTACCTCGGGCTGATGATTTGGCCTATGCTGGCGCTCGCCTGGATGTTCAACATCGTCGAGCGCGGCAGCGCCGCCTATAGCCGTATTCGTTCGATGCTTGCCGAAGCGCCGGTGGTGAGCGACGGCAGTGAACCCGTGCCGGAAGGCCGGGGGGCGCTGGCCGTGGCGATTCGTCAGTTCAGCTACCCGCAAACGACGCACCCGGCGCTGGAAAACGTCAACTTCCTGCTTAAACCCGGCCAGATGCTGGGCATTTGCGGCCCGACGGGGGCGGGTAAGAGTACCTTACTGTCCTTAATCCAGCGTCATTTCGATATCTCGCAAGGGGAAATCTGTTTTCATGACATCCCCCTGACGCGCTTACAGCTGGACAGCTGGCGCAGCCGTCTGGCCGTTGTCAGCCAGACGCCGTTCCTGTTCTCCGATACGGTGGCAAATAATATTGCGCTGGGCTGTCCGAATGCCACGCAGCAGGAAATTGAACATGTGTCGATGCTCGCCAGCGTTCATGACGATATTCTCCGTCTGCCGCAAGGCTATAACACTGAAGTCGGGGAGCGCGGCGTGATGCTCTCCGGCGGGCAAAAGCAGCGAATTTCTATTGCCAGAGCGCTGTTGCTGAATGCTGAAATCCTGATTCTGGATGACGCACTCTCAGCGGTGGATGGTCGGACTGAGCATCAGATCCTGCATAATCTGCGCCAGTGGGGAGAAGGGCGAACGGTGATTATCAGCGCGCACCGCTTATCCGCCCTGACGGAGGCAAACGAGACGATTGTGATGCAGCATGGGCACATTGCGCAGCGTGGCTGCCACGAAGCGCTGGTGCAGCAAACCGGCTGGTATCGCGATATGTATCGCTATCAACAGCTGGAAGCGGCGCTTAACGATGCGCCGGAAAGCAACGAGGAGGCGGAGGATGCGTAGTTTTGGGCAATTATGGCCGACGCTGAAACGCCTGCTGGCGTATGGTTCGCCCTGGCGTAAACCCCTGACGATTGCGGTGGTGATGCTGTGGGTGGCGGCTGCCGCAGAAGTGAGTGGCCCGCTGCTGATCGGTTACTTCATCGACAATATGGTGGCGAAAAACAATCTGCCGTTGGGGATCGTTGCCGGACTGGTGGCTGCTTACATTGGTTTGCAGGTACTGGCCGCAAGCCTGCACTATGCTCAGTCGCTACTGTTTAACCGCGCAGCCGTCGGCGTTGTACAACAGTTGCGTACCGATGTGATGGATGCCGCCCTGCGTCAGCCGCTCAGTGAATTTGACGTCCAGCCCGTCGGGCAACTCATCTCACGCGTTACCAACGACACGGAGGTGATCCGCGATCTGTACGTGACGGTCGTCGCGACAGTATTGCGCAGCGCGGCGCTGATTGGTGCGATGCTGGTGGCGATGTTCAGCCTCGACTGGCGTATGGCGCTGGTGGCGATTGCCATTTTCCCGGCGGTGCTGGCGGTGATGATAATTTATCAGCGTTACAGCACGCCAATTGTTCGCCGCGTACGCGCTTATCTGGCGGATATCAACGACGGTTTTAACGAAATCATCAACGGTATGAGCGTTATCCAACAGTTCCGTCAGCAGGCGCGCTTTGGTGAACGGATGGGAGAAGCCAGCCGTTCGCACTATATGGCGCGTATGCAGACGCTGCGCCTCGACGGCTTTTTACTCCGACCGCTGCTGAGCCTTTTCTCCGCGCTGATCCTCTGCGGCTTGTTGATGCTGTTCAGCTTTACGTCCAGCGGTACCATTGAGGTTGGCGTGCTGTACGCATTTATCAGCTATCTTGGCCGTCTTAATGAGCCGCTCATTGAGTTAACGACTCAGCAATCCATGCTGCAGCAGGCGGTTGTGGCGGGGGAGCGTGTCTTTGAGTTGATGGATGGCCCGCGACAAAATTATGGCCACGACGATCGCCCGCTGCGCTGCGGGAAGATTGACGTTGATGATGTCTCATTTGCCTATCGCGGTGACAACCTGGTGCTGCAAAATGTCAGCCTTTCCGTCCCTTCGCGCAGCTTTGTCGCCCTGGTCGGGCACACGGGTAGCGGAAAAAGTACCCTTGCCAGCTTGCTGATGGGTTATTACCCGCTGACGCAGGGCGAGATACGTCTTGACGATCGACCATTGGGCACGCTGAGTCATGACGCGCTGCGTCAGGGGGTGGCGATGGTGCAACAGGATCCGGTCGTGATGGCTGACACCTTTCTTGCTAACGTCACGCTGGGGCGTGATATCTCAGAAGCTCGCGTCTGGCAGGCGCTGGAAACCGTACAACTGGCGCAACTGGCACGTGGGATGAGCGAAGGGATTTATACACATTTGGGGGAGCAAGGGAATAATCTCTCCGTCGGGCAGAAGCAACTGCTGGCGCTGGCTCGCGTGCTGGTGGAGACGCCCCAGGTGCTGATTCTTGATGAAGCGACAGCGAGTATTGACTCTGGTACCGAGCAGGCGATCCAGCAGGCGCTGGCGGCCATTAGAGAGCACACCACGTTAGTCGTTATTGCGCACCGCTTATCGACGATTGTTGATGCCGACACCATTCTGGTGCTACATCGCGGTCAGGCCGTAGAGCGAGGGACTCATCAGCAACTCCTCGCTGCTCAGGGTCGCTACTGGCAAATGTATCAGCTGCAACTGGCTGGAGAAGAACTGGCCGCCAGTACGCGCGAGGAACCTCTCAGCGCCTGATGCACTCAGTTTGTGATGTGCCAGCCCCGTTGGTGCAAAAATGTAACGCACCGTGCACTGCCATGGTGCGTTTTTCTTTTCCTGTTTCGAATCTGACCCTCGCGACATTTCTGCATTCTGGTCTGGTGCCCTGAAAAACGGCATCAACCGACATATTTTCATTTCTGGCACACCCCTTGCAATATCCTCCGCGTAGCTGCAGCCATTACCGAATTCTGACTGGAGGGGAGTCTATGAAACTGGTTACCGTGGTAATCAAACCGTTCAAACTGGAAGACGTTCGTGAAGCACTGTCTTCAATAGGTATTCAGGGGTTGACCGTCACCGAAGTGAAAGGATTCGGGCGCCAGAAGGGCCATGCGGAGCTGTACCGGGGGGCGGAGTACAGCGTCAATTTCCTGCCGAAGGTGAAGATCGATGTCGCCATTGCGGATGACCAGCTTGAAGAGGTGGTCGATATTATCAGTAAGGCGGCTTACACCGGAAAGATTGGCGACGGCAAAATTTTCGTCGCTGAGTTGCAGCGCGTTATTCGTATTCGTACCGGCGAATCCGATGAAGCGGCGCTGTAAGACCTGCACACAGTAACAGGAAACGAAAAAATGAAGATAGCAACGATGAAAACGGTTTTTGCTTCACTGGTGCTGCTGCCGGGTCTGGCGACCGCCGCTCCCGCGGTGGCGGATAAAGCAGATAATGCCTTTATGATGATTTGTACTGCGCTGGTGTTATTTATGACTATTCCGGGCATCGCCCTGTTCTACGGCGGTCTGATCCGCGGGAAGAACGTTCTGTCGATGCTGACCCAGGTTACCGTCACTTTCGCGCTGGTCTGTATTCTGTGGGTGGTCTATGGCTATTCGCTGGCTTTTGGAGAAGGGAATAGCTTCTTTGGTAACTTCAACTGGGCCATGTTGAAAAACATCCCGCTTACAGCCGTAATGGGCAGTATCTACCAGTATATTCACGTTGCGTTTCAGGGCTCATTTGCCTGTATTACTGTTGGGTTAATTGTCGGCGCGCTGGCTGAGCGTATTCGCTTTTCAGCCGTGCTGATTTTTGTGGTGGTCTGGCTGACGCTTTCTTACGTGCCAATTGCTCACATGGTATGGGGCGGGGGGCTGCTGGCTTCGCACGGCGCGCTGGATTTTGCTGGTGGTACCGTGGTGCATATTAACGCGGCGATTGCGGGGCTGGTCGGGGCTTACCTGATTGGTAAACGCGTGGGCTTTGGTAAAGAGGCGTTTAAACCGCATAACCTGCCGATGGTCTTTACCGGTACCGCAATCCTCTATATCGGCTGGTTTGGCTTTAACGCCGGTTCAGCGGGAACCGCAAACGAAATCGCCGCGCTGGCCTTTGTGAATACGGTTGTGGCGACGGCAGCCGCTATTCTTGGGTGGATCTTCGGCGAATGGGCGCTGCGCGGGAAACCTTCATTATTAGGCGCCTGTTCCGGGGCGATTGCCGGGTTGGTTGGCGTGACGCCTGCGTGCGGCTACATCGGTGTTGGCGGTGCGCTGATTATCGGTGTGGTGGCCGGTCTGGCAGGATTGTGGGGGGTCACGATGCTCAAACGCCTGCTGCGGGTGGACGATCCTTGCGATGTCTTTGGCGTTCACGGCGTATGTGGGATTGTGGGCTGTATTATGACCGGGATCTTCGCGGCCAGTTCACTGGGCGGTGTGGGGTTTGCTGAAGGCGTAACGATGGGGCATCAGGTGCTGGTACAGCTGGAAAGTGTTGCTATCACCATTGTCTGGTCTGGCGTGGTGGCGTTTATCGGCTACAAACTGGCGGATCTGACGGTAGGTCTGCGCGTACCGGAAGAGCAGGAGCGTGAAGGGCTGGATGTGAACAGCCACGGCGAAAACGCCTACAACGCCTGATAACGATGTTACAGCGTCTTATCCAGCCTACGGATACATTTGCAGGCTGGATAAGCGAAGCGCCATCCGGCAAATTTTAGTTGTGGTTGCGCATGACGCCTTCTTGTACCGTAGAGGCGACTAACACGCCATCCTGAGTGTAAAACTCTCCACGGACAAAACCGCGCGCGCTGGAGGCGGAAGTGCTTTCCACGCTATACAGCAGCCACTCGTTCAAATTAAACGGCCGGTGGAACCACATCGAATGATCGATGGTGGCAATCTGGATCCCTTTTTCCAGAAAACCGATACCGTGAGGCTGCAAAGCGACTGGCAGGAAATTGAGATCGGAAGCGTAACCCAGCAAATACTGGTGAACGCGGAAATCATCCGGTATTGCCCCATTAGCCCGGATCCACACCTGACGAGTCGGTTCGGCGACATGTCCTTTTAACGGATTGTGGAACTCTACCGGGCGCACTTCCAGCGGGCGGTCACAAAGAAATTTATCTTTCAGAACGGGTGGCAACAGGTGTGCCAATGACCGGGCGATTTGCGTTTCAGAGGGTAACCCCTCCGGCGAAGGTACGGGTGGCATACTTTTTTGATGTTCAAAGCCCTCTTCCGGCGCCTGAAAGGAGGCGGTCATATAAAAGATAGGCTTTCCGTTCTGAATGGCCGCGACGCGGCGGGCGCTGAAGCTGTTACCGTCGCGCAACACTTCCACATCATAAATGATGGGTCTTTGGCTATCGCCGGGGCGCAGAAAATAGCTGTGAAATGAGTGTACCAGTCGTTCTTCTGGCACCGTCTCTTTGGCGGCATACAGCGCCTGGCCCACGACCTGTCCGCCAAATACCTGGCGTAACCCTAAGTCTTCACTTTGGCCCCGAAAGAGTCCTTCTTCAATTTTTTCCAGATTCAATAATGTCAGCAAATTATTCAGTGCCTGACTCATACGTGCTCTCCAGGTAACAACGGCGCCGAAGCGAGATAACACCATTATAACGCAATTTTTAAAGTGGTCCGATGGGTGCAATAGTCTGAAAACCTGACTAATTCCAGGCAGAAATAAGTGATATGTGCCACACTTATCTACGTTATGTTTTTGTTAACCACTCTTCCGGCGGGGGGAAAACCTGCTGGTGCATTGATAATAAGGAGAATTGAATGAAACTCGTGCACATGGTAAGTGGTTTAGCGGTTGCGGTTGCTTTGGCTGCCTGCGCAGATAAAAGCGCAGATATTCAGACGCCAGCGCCAAACCCTAACACATCAATTGCGGCTACACAGTCCACTATTCAGCAACCTAATGTCTCGGGTACCGTATGGATCCGTCAGAAGGTCGCATTGCCGCCAGATGCCGTGCTGACCGTGACGCTATCTGACGCATCTCTGGCGGATGCGCCATCTAAAGTACTGTCGCAAAAAGCAGTACGTACAGAAGGTAAACAGGCACCATTCAGCTTTGTCCTGCCGTTTAACCCGGCTGATATTAAGCCGAATGCGCGAATTCTGTTGAGTGCGGCTGTTACCGTTGATGATAAGCTGGTATTTATCACTGATACCGTGCAGCCTGTCATCAACCAGGGCGGAACCAAAGCCGACCTGACGCTGGTTCCGGTACAGCAAACGGCGGTACCTGTTCAGGCGAACGGGGGGGCAGCAACGACCGTCCCTTCAACGTCGCCGACTCAGGTAACCCCTTCGTCTGCGGTACCTGCACCGACGCAGTACTAAGTGTCCCTGGCCCTCTCTGTCCGGAGAGGGCTAATAAATCCAGCGATAACGCTGTAAATCGATGTGCCCACTTCCCGATACGACAATGCCTTCTGCCAGAAGCGCCTGACGCTGACGTTGCAGATCCGGGCCTGTTAATGAAATCACCCCGTGACGATTGACTACCCGATGCCAGGGCAGCGTACTGCCTTCCGGCAGCCGCTTCAACACGCCGCCAACCTGACGCGCTGCGCGCGGCGAACCTGCGAGTCTCGCGACGTCGCCATACGTAGTGACAAAACCTTCGGGGACAGAGGCAACAATTTGCCAGACGCGCTGTGGGAAAGTGTCTTGTATTTCCATTATTCATTCCTGCCGTAATTTTCCAGCATAATCCTGAATGCCTGGGGTGTGAAGTCGCATTGCGCAAGAAAACAGCATCCGATGTCAGATGGGTTGCAATTACTGGGTGCAGCAGTGATAATGCGCCTGCGCGTTGGTTAACAACGCTCTCAATGGGGGCTCTGTTGGTTCTCCCGCAACGCTACTCTGTTTACCAGGTCAGGTCCGGAAGGAAGCAGCCAAGGCAGATGACGCGTGTGCCGGGATGTAGCTGGCAGGGCCCCCACCCATTTGTGTCGTCCGATATCTCATCTTCATCCCTCTTTTCGTCATTGTCACTTTTTCGTCATTTTTTTGTCATAAAATGTTGGCAATGTGTTGTCGGGAAGTTATTTGCTTACTCTCATCTTAATCATGCTGCCTTTTACAAGGACTCTTTACAATGGCTACTGCGGTACTCAATGTCAAAATCGATGAGACACTGAAAGAAAAACTTCGTCATTATGCCGAAGTGAATAATGAGAACTTAAGTATTACGACAGAGAAACTGCTGCTTTGTGCGTTTGAAGCAGCTGAAGAGGCGGGAGTCTCGGCGGACGATGTTGATAGTCAGCACACGGAAGAGACCGCTGTTGAACCATTGACTCCTAAAGAAATCAAGGCGCTACGCAGATTGCTTAAGAAGAAAAAATGAAACAACAATCCCTTTCTAACGCCAGTAACTATGGCGAAGCGTGTGAGCTGTTACGTTCCGGGTATGTCAAACACGTACGCCTGAGCTGGAATGTGGGCAGTGATGAGTTCTTTCGTATCGCTTCAGACTGGTGCGACGCGGGTGCCAAAATAAAGAAAGATGGGGACAACTTTATCATTTCCCTGAAGGGCTTTCCGGTGCCGCGTCAGCAATGACCTCTGCTCCTCATTTAAACGCGGCACCGGGAGTGAATTGTTTAAATGATTTTGCGTATTTTTCCCGTGTTTGCCTGCAGATTTAGCGTCTGCCAGAGAGGTTGCAGCGTGGCAAACGCTGAACGTAGCGTCTCATCTGGCAGGGCAAAAGGCATTCGCAGGAACCGGTCAAATGCCCCTGCCAGACCAAAACGCGTTCCGGTGCCCAGCTGGATACCGGCACCTTCTGCACGTGTTGCGAACAGCGTAGCCAGCGCATCCGGCAACTCGACCCAAAACGATAACCCGCCCTCTGGCTGTGCGTAGCGCCAGTCAGGAAAGTGCGTACGCAACAGTGTATCGCATAGCGCTCGTCGTCCGGCCAGCTCCTCTCTGCGCCGGGGAAGAAAATCATGAGCATTTTCCAGCAGCCAGCCGGTGGCGAGCTGTTCCAGAACGGGAGAGCCGAGATCGAAGGTATCGCGGGTCTGGACCAGCGCGGCGATAGTACGTGAAGATGCCCGCACCCATCCCAGGCGTAAACCGCCCCAGAAGCTTTTTCCTGCGGAACCAAGCGTAATGACTGGCGCATCGCTGTTGTACGCCGCAAGAGGCAGCGGCGGCGGTGCGTCATACCACAGGTTGACCATGGTTTCGTCCACCACCAGTGTGGTATGCGTTCTGGCGGCAATATCGGCCACAGCCTGGCGAGTTGCGGCATCCATACAACGTCCGGTTGGATTGTGAAAATCCGGCATCAGATAAGCCATTCTCGGGGAGGTTTGCGCAATGGTGGCTGCCAGCCCGTCAGTGTCCCAGCCGTGTTCTGGCAGGGAGACGCCAATCGGACGACAGGACGCACCCTGAATAGCGGCGATAGCCAGCGGGTAGGTGGGATGATCGACAACAACGCGATCGCCGGGTCCGGTTAGCAATCGCAGGATCAAGGCCAGGCCGCTGACCGCGCCATTGACGACCATGATTTCGTCCGGCTGCGTTGGCAGCCCGCGCTCGCAATAGTGACGGGCGATAGATTCGCGTAACGATAAAAGCCCCTGCGGCAGATACCCTGAACTGAGCAGGTGTGGCGGCATGGCATAAAGCGCCTGTTGATAAGCCTGATGAATTTCAGGGCCAGCGCTGAGCGCGGCCGTTGAGAGATCTAACGCCATGATGGTTCCCATTTGCGTGGGAACGTTACGGATCTGTTCCGGCAGGATCACCCGCGATCCGCTGCCGTGACGACTTTCAAGATAACCCTCTTCACGCAGCTGCGCCATCGCACTGGCGACGGTCGTTCTGCTCACTTCCAGTACGGCGGCAAGTTCGCGTTCACCGGGCAGACGGCTATCAAGCGCCAGGCGGCCATCCAGAATCAGCAGGCGCAATGCCTCTGCAAGCTGACGCCATAACGGGGTACGCGAGGGGCTTTCTTGCCAGCGTCCCAGCAGACGCTGAAGAGATTGGCTTCCATAACGGCGAGATGACATAGCAGTCCACTTTTTGAAAACTGGACATTAATCATAGTGCCAATTGCGGTGAAGATGAAAGCCACTTGAATGGGGAGGTGGAATGATGTGGCGTCGTCTGGTTCAACTCTATATTGGCCTGACCCTTTATGGTCTTTCAACGGCAATGTTTGTTCGTGCAGATTTAGGGGCCGATCCGTGGAACGTGTTCCACCTTGGGCTGGCAAATCTGTTGTCGATGAAAATAGGTATTGTCATGATTGTGGTCGGCGCACTGGTATTGCTGCTCTGGATCCCTCTACGCCAACGTCCTGGGCTGGGTACGCTCAGCAATGTGATTGTGATTGGTCTTGCCGCGGATGCGGCGCTGGCAGTAATGCCTGAGGCTGAATCGTTAGCGGTACGCAGCATTCTGCTGGTTTCGGCGGTGATAGTGAACGCGTTGGCGACCAGTATGTATATCGGCGCGGGCTTTGGCGCTGGCCCGCGTGACGGTCTGATGACCGGCATTCACGCCCGTACCGGGTGGTCTGTACGAATTATCCGCACAGCAATTGAGCTGTCCGTTCTGCTGATCGGCTGGCTGCTGGGAGGCGCGCTGGGAGTGGGGACAGTGCTGTATGCACTGGCGATAGGCCCGCTGATTCAGGTCTGCTTGCCGTGGTTTCGCTACAGACCCAGGGCGCGGATTCAGGCGGCATGGTTGAACGATGGCGACTAAACTTAACCATGACTGACGCGGCTGGAATCGGCTTGTCGCGCAGTACGCTTCGGAGGTTTTCTCATGAAGTATATTGATGGTTTTGTTGTCGCCGTACCCGCCAAAAACAAGGAGGCCTATCTGGCAATGGCGGCAAAAGCCGCGCCGCTCTTTAAGGAGTTTGGTGCGCTACGCGTGGTTGAGTGCTGGGCCAGTGATGTTCCGGATGGCAAAGTGACAGATTTTCGCATGGCGGTAAAAGCGGAAGAGGGGGAGGAGGTGGTATTTAGCTGGATCGAATACCCTTCGAAAGAGGTCCGCGATACCGCGAATCAGAAGATGATGTCTGATCCACGGATGAAAGAGTTTGCCGAATCGATGCCCTTTGATGGCAAGCGCATGATTTATGGCGGATTCGCGCCAATACTCGACGAGTAGCAGAAGTGAAGGCTGTGCGGCGTGCCGCCAGCCTCATAAACGCTTTTCCGCCCACAGGATAAACTCTGCTTTTGGCAGCGCTTTACTGTATAACCACCCCTGACCATATTGCACACCGTGCCGTCGTAGCCAGTCCGCCTGATTTTCGGTTTCGATCCCTTCTGCCACCATTTCCAGCTTTAGCGTTTTCGCCAGCTCAATAATATGCGGCGTCACATTTTTGTACTCCAGCGCATCGACAAAAGATTTATCGATTTTCAGGATATTGACGTCCAGGTTTTGTAAATAGCTGAGGCTGGAGTAGCCGGTACCAAAATCATCGATAAAGATTGAATGCCCTGCGTTACGGTAACGGGTGATAATCGGGGCGCTGGTTTTCGGATCGGCAAATCCACGTTCTGTCAGTTCCAGCGCAATTTGTGAGGGGGCTATCTGGTAGCGATTAAGCAACTGACTCAACAGTTCAGGCAGTCTCTCAGACATCAGATCGCTGGCCTCCAGGTTGATGGAAATATGTAGCTCCGGATGCTGATGAAGCCATTTGCCCATATCTTCAAAGACGTTTTCGATAATTAGCCGGGTGAGCGGTTCGGTCAGTCCGGTCTGCTGTGCCAGAGTGATAAAAATATCCGGTGAGAGGTCGCTGCCATCGCTTTGCGGCCAGCGGGCCAGCGCCTCGGCCCCCACCACTTTTCCCGTGCTGAGCGACACAATTGGCTGATAGTGCACTTTGATATCACGATGCTGGATCGCGTCCTGCAAACGGTGATGCGGCGACTGTAGGCGGCGTAAAATCCGCAAAATAAAGGCTGCAACCAGCAGGCCAAACATAAGCCCTGCGGGAAGCCAGATGAGAACCTGCCGCTGCCAGCTTTTATGCAGTGGGAGGGTTGAAGCCCAACTCACAATGGTGATGTTCATTTCCGGAAACGAGCGGAAATTGTAGATAACATCGTGAAATTCCAGCTGCTGAGGACGTACAGTGGCGCGTTCAATGATGGGCAAAATGTCTGTCGGTGGATGACCGTTACTGGAAATCATCGCATGGTGCATTTGACCGACGATCGCACTATCGATACGCCACCCGCTGAAAGGTATGACATCAAGAAATGACTCCGGGTCGATCATAACAATATAGTGCTCACTGCCAATAGCGACCATTGAGCGCCTGAACCCCAGATCGTTTTGCGTGGTCAGCCAGACACGATATCCCTCATCCGTGACGGTAGTTGGTTCCGGAAAGGGGACGGTGGCGCTTTTTTGTTCCAGCGATGAACACAAGGGAACGTTGTTGTCGAGATATAACACTTCCTGGATATAGCGAAAGCTGTACGAAACCTGGCGCATCTTAAGTAAGTGATTGCTACCACACGGCGTACCCTGAAAAGTTTCTGCCTGTTTCAATGCCTGTTTGCCCTGGGTGGCGACTTTGTCGGCGCGCACCGCAACGCGTGAGGCATATGTATCCAGCTCTTCAATAAATGACTTTTCAACCTGGCGGTGTGCAAGCCAAATGCTTAATCCCACGGGGACAAGCACGGACAGAATGAGTACCCCCGTCACCAGGCTGATCAAATGTCGTGTCGTCACGGAAATATCCTTATTAACACAGTGTATGGGAAGTATATCCGATCGCGTTATTTTATGGCGTTTTGCCTGGCTGTAAGATAAAACCCATACACTATGCGTGGTTGAAGTCTGGATTATATCGGCGTACATTATTGTTATGTTATAACATAATAAGTGAGGCTGTTATGAAACCGAATATTCATCCTGCTTACCGTACCGTCGTCTTTCATGACACCAGTGCGAATGAATACTTTAAGGTGGGGTCAACCATCAAAACGGAACGTGAAATCGATCTGGACGGCGTGACGTACCCATATGTCACTCTTGAAGTCTCTTCAAAATCGCATCCGTATTACACCGGTAAGCAGAAGATTTTCGACAATGAGGGGAGCGCGGCACGTTTCCAGAAGCGTTTTGGTCACTTTATTGGTACTAAGCGAGGATAAGATGCAGGTCCTGAATTCTCTTCGTAGTGCAAAACAGCGCCACCCGGACTGCCATATTGTAAAACGCAAAGGGCGCTTGTATGTCATCTGTAAAACGAATCCGCGTTTTAAAGCGGTACAGGGACGAAAAAAACGACGCTAATATCTTCACTCTGATTCAGGGGGCCAAAGCGTATCCGGTGACGGGTACGCTTTTTATGCATAAGAGTCAGGCCTGTGCTTCCGTACGCGCCAGCGTAAAGATATCGTAAAACGAGAGTTCGCCTTTGCGGATAAGCATTTTCTCTAATTGCGCTTTCTGGGAGCCATTTACGCGTGGAGAATGCAGAATGGTATTAATCAGGGTTTGGGGTACAAAACGTGTGTTATACCATTCACCGTTGTAGCAGACTCTGAAATCAAGTACGTCGATATCTTCATAACGGTATCGCGGGGCAACGTCGAAAAAGAAAAAACCGTTTAGCAATATGAACAGCACCACCAGCAGCCAGACAGAATCAACCAGCGTTTCTGACTGAAGCATGACTGCCAGGGTGGCAAACCACGCCAGATACATCCCAACAAACAATCCCGGATGCTTGCGGATAAAACTGATGCTGAAGCGTGGCCGATTGTCGCGCTTCTCGCGAACGTTCAGGTCATCGATTGTTTCGGTAAGCAGGCGTTGTATTTCGGTCATCTTGTATCTTCGTGGTCTCTGTCACTTCTCCGGAATCCCTTATTTTAAAAGGGCAATTGTTATGAGAAAAGTAACAGATTAACCGTAATTTATCATAACAGTTACATTTAGACCGGAAGATATTTGAGGATCCGCGCTGGATTCCCGCCTACAACTACGTTCGCCGGGACGCTTTTCGTAACGACAGCGCCTGAAGCAACAACCACGTTATCACCAATTGTTACGCCTGGATTAATGACGGCGCGTCCGCCTATCCACACATTATTTCCGATAGTGACGGGTTTACCCAGCTCAACGCCGCTGTTACGCTCATTGGCATCCAGAGGATGTGTGGCAGTATAAATATGTACGCCTGGCGCAAGCATACAGTTGTCGCCGATATGAATGTGGCAGACGTCCAGCATTACACAGTCGAAGTTAGCGTAAAATTCATTGCCAAGATAAATGTTATAACCATAATCGCAGCGAAAGGATGGCTCAATGTAAGCCCCATTCGCTTTCCCCAGCAGTTCGTTCAGAATAGCCTGGCGTTCGGCTTTTTCATTGGGGGCTGTGTGGTTGTATTGATGTATTAACTGGCGAGCCTGTAGTCTTTCGCTGCGTAACGTCTCGTCTGCCGGGCGATACCGTTCGCCCGCTATCATTTTCTGCTTTTCTTCACTCATCATGCACTCTCATTTATGCTCACCTGATTGTGACCATACCTTAAAGCGCAATACAGAACCGGGGAACGTTCCCTTTCTCTTCACGTGAGCAATATCACGCGATGATATGTTTGACGTATCGACCAGAACAAAATGGTCTGTCAGACATCGCGTTTGTATTCCTTGCGAGTGACGTAATAAATTAACGAATGAATTTCCACACGGAGGAGGGGATCTTGTCGTAAAGCTTATTCATGGTCAACTCGGCAAGGCGGTGATCCGCTGCTGAGTAAAATACAGCCAGTTCATTGTCAGATAATTCATATTTATTTTTCTCAATAACACGTTCGAGCGTGTCAATTGTCTGACAGCGTCGCAAACGCATCAAATAATCAGTTTTAGTTAATGGTTTATCGGACATAAATCTTACCTATGATTGTAATAATTTTTAACAAGACAAACTAACAGGATTTGCCCTGGTGGCATTGACAAAACTACGGAACAGTCGGTTCCCCGATTTACGCCATTTTTGCAGATCCTGCGCATTAATGCCATAACTGCTGAACAACATAAAGGTGTCGTCCAGATATTCATCGATCTGTTCAATCAGCTTATTGTCCTCATTATACTTAATCTTATAATTAAGTGCGAAGGTTGCAATATGCTCTATCAGTTCGTTGAGTTGAAGATTGATCGTCGAGGTTGGGTCGTTTACCCAGCCATGATTGCTTTCTTCAAGGTTTGCAAGACAGTCATGATACAACGTTTCGCATAAAAATTTAAGCTGCGCGATATCATGTCGTTTGGGTGAGTATTCGTCCATAACGCATCCCCTTCTTCGAGGTTTAAACTAACCGAACACCTTTCGGGATGGGTACAACTATCTGACCTGGAACTTGCTCTCTACTCCTGATGATTTAACTATAATCTACTCTAAAAAAGATTTCACCGCCATATTACGAAAAATTACAATTAACCGGAAAGCGCTATTGTGTGGCAAATTTCTAAGCCTGACAGGTTAATGATGATGTCTGAATTAGGACATGTTCTTTATTGTTTATGTAATTCATTAAGTTATCCGTCATGTGCATCGCCGGTCTGCTTCCTGACTAAACGGTAAGACAAATCAGCCAGGAATAATCTTAATGTTTCTTAATTAACAGAAAAATAAAAGCAGTCAATCTGCTGGAATAGCCTTTGGTGAATTGTGGATTATAACGTTTATTTACTATTTGAAAAATAAACGTACTAACAATAAGTAATTTTTATGATTTTATCGGGAAAAAAGGCCGCTTGCGCGGCCTTATGAAGGAGAGGGGATCAGTGATGATCTACCGGGTGGGTATGCTCAATATCTTCGCTCTTACGGCTGAAGCGACGGCGAACCACCACAAAGAACACCGGAACGAAGAAGATTGCCAGAACCGTTGCGGTGACCATCCCACCCATTACGCCAGTACCAACGGCGTTCTGCGCGCCGGAGCCTGCGCCGGAGCTGATTACCAGAGGCATAACGCCCAGGATAAACGCCAGAGACGTCATCAGAATCGGACGTAAACGCATACGAACCGCTTCCAGCGTAGCTTCCACCAGGCCTTTACCTTCCTTATCCATAAGATCTTTGGCGAATTCTACGATAAGTATCGCGTTCTTCGCCGACAACCCAATGGTTGTAAGCAGGCCCACCTGGAAGTAAACGTCATTGGTCAGGCCACGGAAGGTCGCCGCCAGCAGCGCGCCGATAACCCCAAGCGGAACAACCAGCATAACGGAGAACGGAATCGACCAGCTCTCATACAGCGCCGCCAGACACAGGAAGACGACGATTAATGAAATAGCATAAAGAGCAGGAGCCTGGTTGCCGGACAATCGTTCCTGATAGGACATACCGGTCCAGTCATAGCCAATGCCGGATGGCAGCTTGCTGGCCAGTTCTTCCATCATTGCCATCGCCTCACCGGTACTCTTACCCGGTGCAGCCTGTCCTAAAATTTCCATTGAAGGCAGACCATTATAGCGTTCCAGACGAGGCGAACCGTATTCCCAGCGCGAGGATGAGAAGGCAGAGAACGGAACCATCTGACCATCGCTTCCGCGAACGTACCAGTTGCCAATGTCTTCAGGCAGCATGCGATATTTCGCTTCTGACATAACGTAAACTTTCTTCACACGACCGCGATCGATGAAGTCGTTAACGTAACTCCCCCCCCAGGCAGCACCCAGAGTTGTATTAATATCGCTAATGGAAACGCCTAACGCCTGCGCTTTTTCCTGGTCGATATCAATCTTGAACTGTGGTGTGTCTTCCAGGCCATTTGGACGAACCCCCACTAACAGATCGGAGTGTTTCGCAACTTCCCCGAAGAGCTGGTTGCGCGCTTGCATGAGTTTGTCATGACCGAGGTTAGCCTGATCAATCAACTGGAAGTCAAAACCGGTAGCGGTACCCAGTTCAACAATCGCTGGCAGGTTAAAGGCAAAGACCATTGCATCTTTGATCGAAGCAAAGTGTGCGCTCGCACGTCCTGCAATTGCGGGAACTTTATTTTCCTCTCCTGGACGATCTTCCCAGTTTTTAAGAGAGACAAAGGCAAGACCCGTGTTTTGACCACGACCAGAGAATCCAAAGCCGTTAACGGTAAACACAGAGTTTACGTTTGCTTTTTCATCTTTCAGATAATAGTCAGTAACCTCATCAAGTACTTTTTGCGTACGTGCCTGGGTTGCGCCAGCCGGAAGCTGCGCCATCGTCAGGAATACCCCCTGATCCTCATCTGGCAAGAAGGAACTGGGCAGACGAACAAACAGGAAAGCCATGCCGACAACAATGATCAGGTAAAGCAGCAGGTAACGTCCTGTGCTGCGCAGAATGTTACCTACGCTGTCGGTGTAGTGGTGCGTGCTCTTATCGAACATGCGGTTAAACCAACCGAAGAACCCTTTCTTGCCTTCCCCATGGTCACCTTTAGCAACCGGCTTAAGCATGGTGGCGCAAAGAGCAGGAGTCAGGATCATCGCAACCAGAACAGAAAGCACCATTGCCGAAACGATGGTAATAGAGAACTGGCGATAGATGGCCCCGGTTGAACCGCCAAAGAAAGCCATCGGAATAAATACCGCCGACAATACCATCGCGATCCCGACCAGTGCTCCCTGGATTTGCCCCATCGATTTTCGCGTTGCTTCTTTCGGCGGTAATCCCTCTTCAACCATGACACGTTCGACGTTCTCAACAACAACGATGGCATCATCGACCAGGAGGCCTATCGCGAGAACCATACCAAACATGGTTAACGTATTTATTGAGAAACCAAATGCCGAGAGTATGGCAAATGTTCCTAACAGTACGACCGGAACGGCGATTGTAGGAATCAGCGTCGCACGGAAGTTTTGCAGGAACAGGTACATAACGATAAATACCAGCACGATAGCTTCAACAAGTGTTTTCACCACTTCGTTAATAGAAATTTTAACAAAAGGTGTTGTATCGTACGGGTAAACGACTTTCAGACCATGCGGGAAGAAAGGCTCCAGTTTTGCAATTGTCGCGCGTACTGCATTCGCCGTATCCAGCGCGTTTGCGCCTGTTGCCAGTTTGATCCCCAGACCGGATGCCGGCTGACCATTGAATTTCGCGATGACATCGTAGTTCTCGCCACCGAGTTCAACACGCGCTACATCACGCAGGCGAACCTGTGAGCCATCCTGGTTCACTTTCAGCAGAATTTTGCCAAACTCTTCGGCTGAGGTCAGGCGCGTTTGAGCAATAATAGACGCGTTAAGCTGCTGGCCTTTTACCGGCGGCGTACCGCCTAACTGACCGGCAGCAACCTGGGCGTTTTGCGCTTTGATTGCAGTAATAACGTCTACCGGCGTCAGCTGGTATTTATTCAGCTCAGTCGGATCCATCCAGATACGCATCGCATATTGTGCGCCAAACAGCTGCACATCACCCACGCCGCTGGTACGGCTGACAGGATCTTTTATAGTCGCGCCAACGTAGTCCGCAATATCTTCCTGTGTCATGGAGCCATCAGTACTGATCATCCCCATAACCATCAGGAAGCTGCTGGAGGATTTCTCAACGCTCACACCCTGTTGCTGTACTTCTTGCGGCAGCAACGGCATTGCCAGCTGCAGTTTGTTCTGCACCTGAACCTGCGCGATATCCGCATCCGTACCAGAATCAAAGGTGATCGTAATCTGAACCGTACCTGAGGAATCACTGGTAGAGGACATATAGAGCAAGTTATCGATACCGTTCATATTCTGTTCGATAACCTGCGTTACGGTATCCTGAACCGTTTTCGCATCAGCACCTGGGTAGGCCGCAGAGATCGTAATCGCTGGTGGGGCAATCGTTGGATATTGCGCCACCGGCAATTTGAGGATCGCGAGGCCCCCTGCCAGCATGATGATGATGGCGATGACCCATGCAAAAATAGGGCGATCGATAAAAAACTTAGCCATGTCTTAACGGCTCCTGTTTAAGTTAAGACTTTGTTTGCTCTGACTCGCCACCGTTCGCGGCTTGTTGTTGATTGTCAGACGTTACTTCCTGCGCTTTCACCTGCACGCCAGGGCGTACTTTTTGCAAACCAGAGATAATGACGCGATCACCAGATTTAAGTCCGTCAGTGACCAGCCATTTGTCGCCAATCGCCTGACTTGCGACGATTTGACGGGTTTCAACTTTGTCATCTGCACCGACAACCAAAGCGGTTGCGTCGCCACGTGGCGTACGGGTAACCCCCTGCTGCGGTACCAGAAGTGCGGTTGGGTTGGTCCCTTCTTCCAGACGTGCGCGAACAAACATACCCGGCAATAAGGTATGATCCGGGTTAGGGAAGATGGCGCGTAAAGTGATAGAGCCGGTGGTCTGGTCAACGGTGACGTCAGAAAATTCCAGCGTACCAGACTGTGGGAACTTGATGCCGTCATTGGTCACCAGCTCGACTTTCGCCTTGCCGTTTTCCTGTTTCAGCGTCCCGTTCGTCAGCTCTTGCTTCAGACGCAGGAAATCGTTACTTGACTGGGTCACATCAACATAGATCGGATCGAGTTGCTGCACCGTTGCCAGTGCGGTTGCCTGACCATTCTGCACCAGCGCACCTTCTGTCACGGACGATTTACCAATACGCCCGCTAATCGGAGAGGTGACTTTGGTGTAAGCCAGATTGATACGTGCGGTTTCAACAGCGGCTTTGGCCGCGACAACAGCCGCATTGGCTTGCTGCAAATCGGCCTGCGCCTGATCGTAATCTTGCTTGCTGATGTACTGGGTACCGAGCAGTTTCTGATAACGACTTACCGTTACCTGCGCAATGCTTGCAGCCGCCTGTGCTTTGGCCAGATCGCCTTTTGCGCTTTCGTACGTGGCTTGATAGGTTGCAGGATCAATCTGATAAAGAGACACACCTGCTTCGATGTCGCTGCCTTCCGTGAAATTGCGCTTCAGGATAATACCGCTCACCTGAGGGCGAACTTCTGCAACACGGAAAGCGCTGGTGCGACCCGGGAGTTCAGTTGTGATTTGTAGAGGTTCAGTTTTGAGCGTCACAACCCCAACTTCTGGCATCTGCTGGCCCCCTTGTTGGGCCGGTTTGTCGTCACATCCTGTTAGCGCTAAGCTGCCTGAGAGCATCAGAACGACCGCCAGAGGCGTAAACCCTCTGTTTTTGTTCATATATAAACCTCGAGTGTCCGATTTCAAATTGATCAATGGTCAAATGTCTACAAACCCATTGCTGCGTTTATATTATCGTCGTGCTATGGTACATACATCCATAAATGTATGTAAGTCTAACGCCTGTAAATTCACCGACATATGGCACGAAAAACCAAACAACAAGCGCTGGAAACTCGTCAACACATCCTGGATGTAGCCCTGCGTTTGTTCTCGCAACAAGGCGTATCTTCCACCTCGCTTGCGGAGATTGCAAAAGCCGCTGGCGTCACTCGCGGCGCAATCTATTGGCACTTCAAAAACAAGTCGGATTTATTTAGTGAAATCTGGGAACTATCAGAATCCAATATAGGTGAGCTTGAGACTGAGTATCAGGCAAAATTCCCTGACGATCCACTATCAGTGCTAAGAGAAATTCTAGTTCATCTTCTTGAAGCCACCGTGACGGAAGAGCGCCGACGTCTGTTAATGGAGATTATATTCCATAAATGTGAATTTGTTGGGGAGATGGCGATTGTTCAGCAGGCACAACGTAGCATCTGCATTGAAAGCTACGATCGGATTGAACAGGTGTTAATGCGTTGTATCAAGTCAAAAATGTTACCTGAAAATCTGCTCACCCGCCGTGCTGCAATCATCATGCGCGCTTATGTTTCCGGTATTATGGAGAACTGGCTTTTTGCGCCGCAATCCTTTGATCTGAAGAAAGAAGCACGGAGTTACGTCACCATCCTGCTGGAAATGTTTCAATGTTGTCCCACGCTACGGGCAACGGCAACAAACGACAGTGTCTGAAACGGACGCGAGGATTTTTCCTGGACGATCTGCGTCCCGCTATTCTGCCTGACACAGCCGTGATATCCTTATCGCTTGACTATTTCCGGTCGCTCTCCCGGTGCAGAAACCTTCATTCTCATGACTATGTTGCAGCTTCATAAACGTTCACAGCATCTTGTTCTGATCGCTATTACCTTTTTTATTCTTATGCTGTCCTGTCAGTCATCGGCATTCGCGCGCGCGCAATCGAATGGCGATCTGCCGTCGAAGACTGATGTGCAAAGCCAACTGGATACGCTGAATAAGCAAAAAGATCTCTCCGCGCAGGATAAGCTGGTTCAGCAGGATCTTATCGAGACCATTGCCACGCTTGAGAAAATCGACCGGGTGAAGGATGAGACAATCCAGCTGCGTCAGCGGGTGGCGCAGGCGCCGGAAAAAATGCGTCAGGCGACCGATGCGTTAAATGCGCTTAGCGATGTGGATAATGATGACGAAACGCGAAAAACGCTGAGCGCGCTCTCACTGCGCCAGCTGGAACTGCGCGTTGCTCAGGTGCTGGATGATTTACAGAATGCGCAAAACGATCTTGCCACGTACAACAGCCAGCTGGTTTCTCTGCAAACTCAGCCGGAGAGGGTACAGAATGCGATGTACAACGCCTCGCAGCAGATGCAGCAGATTCGCAACCGACTCGATGGTACTGGCGTTGGCGAAACGGCGCTGCGCCCCAGCCAACAGGCTCTGTTACAGGCGCAGCAGGCACTGTTGAGTGCGCAGATCGAGCAGCAGCGTAAAAGTCTCGAAGGCAATACCGTTTTACAGGATACCCTGCAAAAACAACGTGATTACGTTACCGCCAACAGTAATCGCCTGGAACATCAACTGCAGTTATTGCAGGAAGCGGTAAACAGTAAACGCCTGACGCTCACGGAGAAAACGGCGCAGCAAGCGGTATCTCCGGATGAAACGGCACGTATTCAGGCGAATCCGCTGGTGAAGCAGGAACTGGAGATTAACCACCAGCTCAGCCAGCGACTGATTACCGCGACTGAAAACGGCAACGCGCTGATGCAGCAAAATCTCAAGGTCAAAAACTGGCTTGATCGTGCTCTGCAATCTGAACGCAATATTAAAGAGCAAATTGCGGTGCTGAAGGGCAGCCTGCTGCTGTCGCGCATTTTGTACCAGCAGCAGCAAACGCTGCCATCGGCGGATGAGCTTGCAGATATGACCAACAGAATTGCCGATTTGCGTCTGGAGCAGTTTGAGGTTAACCAGCAACGTGACGAGTTGTTCCAGAACGACGCTTTTGTCGCCAGACTGGAGGAAGGGCACAGCAGTGAAGTGAATGACGAAGTCCATGACGCCCTGTTACAGGTCGTGGACATGCGTCGCGAACTGCTGGATCAGCTGAATAAACAGCTGGGCAATCAGCTGATGATGGCGATTAACCTGCAAATCAACCAGCAGCAGTTAATGAGCGTCTCGAAGAACCTTAAAAGCATCCTGACCCAGCAGATCTTCTGGGTTAACAGTAATCGTCCGATGGACTGGGACTGGATTAAAGCTTTCCCGCAATCGCTGAAAGAGCAGTTCAAATCGATGAAAATCACCGTGAACTGGGAGAAAGCCTGGCCTGCGGTGTTTGTCGCGTTTCTGGCGGGCTTGCCGCTGTTACTGGTTGCCGGGGTTATTCGCTGGCGCCTGAAATGGCTTAAGGCGTATCAACAGAAGCTGGCCTCTGCGGTCGGTAACTTGCGTAACGACAGCCAGCTCAATACGCCAAAGGCAATATTGATCGATCTGATTCGCGCGTTGCCTGCATGTCTGATCATTCTCGCCGCCGGTTTGATTCTGCTCACCATGCAGCTGAACATCAGCGATCTGCTCTGGGCGTTCAGCAAGAAGCTGGCGATCTTCTGGCTGGTTTTCGGCCTCTGCTGGAAGGTACTGGAGAAAGAAGGGGTGGCCGTCCGGCACTTCGGTATGCCTGCACAGTTGACCAGCCACTGGCGCCGGCAAATTGTACGTATCAGCCTGGCGCTGTTACCGCTGCATTTCTGGTCCGTTGTCGCCGAGCTTTCTCCACTGAATCTGATGGACGACGTGCTTGGCCAGTCGGTCATATTCCTGAATCTGCTGCTGATAGCGTTTCTGGTCTGGCCAATGTGTCGTGAAAGCTGGCGTGATAAAGAGTCGCATGGATTACGTCTGGTCACGATCACCGTGCTGTCGATCATTCCGATCGCGTTGATGGTACTGACGGCAACTGGCTACTTCTATACCACGCTGCGTTTATCAGGCCGCTGGATTGAAACCGTCTATCTGGTGATCGTCTGGAATCTGTTGTATCAGACGGTGCTGCGGGGCTTAAGCGTCGCGGCACGCCGTATCGCCTGGCGTCGTGCGCTTGCCCGTCGTGAGAACCTGGTGAAAGAGGGGGCGGAAGGTGCGGAGCCGAAGGAAGAGCCAACTATTGCGCTGGAGCAGGTAAACCAGCAAACGCTGCGTATTACCATGTTAGTGATGATAGCGCTGTTTGGGGTGATGTTCTGGGCGATTTGGTCCGATCTGATCACCGTGTTCAGCTATCTCGACAGCATTACCCTCTGGCACTACAACGGAACAGAAGCCGGTGCTGCCGTAGTGAAAAGCGTCACCATGGGCAGCCTGCTGTTTGCGATTATTGCCTCTATGGTGGCCTGGGCGCTGATCCGCAACCTGCCGGGTTTGCTTGAAGTCCTGGTGCTTTCGCGTCTGAAAATGCGCCAGGGGGCATCCTATGCGATCACCACGATCCTTAATTACATCATCATTGCCGCGGGGGCGATGACGGTATTTGGCTCACTGGGCGTATCGTGGGATAAACTGCAATGGCTGGCGGCGGCCCTGTCGGTTGGTCTCGGTTTTGGTTTACAGGAGATCTTCGGTAACTTCGTTTCGGGTCTGATCATTTTGTTCGAACGCCCGGTGCGGATTGGCGATACGGTCACGATCGGTACCTTCTCCGGTACGGTCAGTAAGATCCGTATTCGTGCGACGACGATTACTGACTTCGATCGCAAAGAGGTGATCATTCCGAATAAAGCGTTTGTGACCGAGCGACTCATCAACTGGTCGCTGTCGGATACAACGACGCGTCTGGTGATCCGTCTGGGCGTGGCTTACGGTTCCGATCTTGATAAAGTGAAGAAAGTGTTGCTACAGGCGGCAACGGAGCATCCAAAAGTGATGCACGATCCGCAGCCTGCGGTCTTCTTTACAACCTTCGGCGCCAGTACGCTCGATCATGAATTGCGCTTATACGTTCGTGAACTGCGCGACCGCAGCCATACGGTAGATGAACTCAACCGGGCTATCGATCGTCTGTGCCGTGAAAACAACATTGATATTGCCTTTAACCAGCTTGAAGTGCATCTGCGCAACGAGAAGGGGGATGAGGTGACAGAAGTGAAGCGTGAGATCAACGGTGACGACCCGACGCCTGCGGTTTAATCAAACTATCGCATGCCTGATGGCGCTGCGCTTATCAGGCATGAAGTTCAGTGCAGGTGTTTGAAATTGCCTTAGGTTACAGGCCGGATGAGGCGCTTGCCCCGCCATCCGGCAAAACTCAGTCAGGTTTGTCAGCGGTCTGAGCCACTTTTTTTTCATAGTCCCGTTTAACCATTTCCAGCGCTTTCAATACGGTATCCGGGGCGACATTGTTTTCTTCCAGCAGGGCAATCAGGTCGACGGCCAGTTTGACTTCGTCCGGGGCGTTTTCCAGTGACATACTTTCTCCAGTGATTAGCGGGTTAAACGCGCCAGCACACGTTCGATATTTTCCAGAGCATGGCGGCAGCGAGCCAGACGCCCCTCATATGCTTCAATTTCACGCTGTAGCGTCTGTTGTTCGCTAAGGCTGGTGGTCTGCGCCAGCCGTATCTTACGTATTTGGATCATCTCCTGCAGGCGGCGCTCAAACTCCTGATGTTGAATGCGTTTACGTTGCCAGCGGGCGAGCGCGGGTGAGGTGTTATCCCACTCCCTGAGCGACCAGGCGGCGCTCTCCCGGGCGATCGCTTCCAGCTGTGAGGCGAGATGTTCAGCCAGCCAGGCAACCTGCGGCCGCTGCTGCCGTTCGACGGCATGACGCAGTGCGAGGAGATTGTCTTGCGCTTCAGCCAGACAGGCCTGCAACTGCGTGCTGCGGGTATGAAAAAGGTGTCTGTCAAAACGTGCGCTCAGCGTGGCGTGTTGAGCGACCGGGGCACACTGCTGGCGCAGACTGGTGAGCTGGTTCTCCAGTTTTTCTAACAGCATGGTGGTTTTCAAACGAACACTCCAGTGAAAATGAGAACTGTTATGCTACAGTAGCCTTTCGGCGTTCGACGACTTTTATTATGCAACGGATCATTTTAATCATTATTGGCTGGCTGGCGGTAGCACTGGGGACGCTGGGTGTTGTATTGCCTTTGTTGCCGACAACGCCATTTATCTTACTGGCAGCCTGGTGCTTTGCCCGCTCATCGCCGCGTTTTCATCACTGGTTGCTCTACCGTTCATGGTTCGGCAGCTACTTGCGCCACTGGCAAAAATACAAGGCGATGCCGCCGGGGGCGAAGCCTCGGGCTGTCGCGCTTATCCTCGTAACATTCGGTATTTCACTCTGGCTGGTTCAGATGAATTGGGTGCGGATATTGCTGCTGGTTATTCTTGCCTGTTTGCTGATTTTCATGTGGCGGATTCCGGTGATTGATGAAAAGCAACAAAAGTACTGAAGCACAATAATGTCGGTTGCAATTGTTCTTCACAGCCAGTAAATTCGACCGTTTTCGAGCACAGGCGCAGACGGTCAAAGGTTAAACAATCGTTACTTTGATCGTGAAAGTGTGCGCCGTGAGTAACACAGTAATAGCAGGCATACATCTATGACCGCGACTGCACAGCAGCTTGAGTTTATCAAAAATAGCATCAAAAGCATTCAGGACTACCCAAAACCGGGCATTCTTTTCCGTGACGTCACCAGCTTACTGGAAGACCCAAAAGCTTACGCGCTCAGCATTGAATTGCTGGTTGAGCGTTACAAAAATGCGGGCATCACAAAGGTTGTCGGTACCGAAGCGCGTGGCTTTCTGTTTGGCGCACCGGTAGCGCTTGGCCTGGGCGTCGGATTCGTTCCGGTACGTAAGCCGCGTAAATTACCGCGTGAAACCATTGCTGAAAGTTATGAACTGGAATACGGCACTGACCAACTGGAAATCCACGTTGATGCCATCCAGACTGGCGATAAGGTGCTGGTGGTGGACGATCTGCTGGCAACCGGTGGAACAATCGAAGCGACAGTGAAGCTGATCCGTCGTCTGGGCGGTGAAGTGACCGATGCGGCTTTCATTATCAATCTGTTCGATCTGGGCGGCGAGCAGCGTCTGGAAAAGCAGGGGATCGCCTGTTATAGCCTGGTTCCTTTCCCCGGGCATTAATCCGTTCAGCAGCGCCTGAAGATTATTAGTCAACCTCGCTGTATTGGCGAGGTTGTGTTAGCATTCCTCCCTATGAATCCACCTTCCAGCGTTTCAGAGCCTGCCAATGAGTTATCAGGTCTTAGCCCGAAAATGGCGCCCACAAACCTTTGCTGACGTCGTCGGCCAGGAACATGTGCTGACCGCACTGGCGAACGGCTTGTCGTTAGGGCGTATTCACCATGCTTATCTGTTTTCCGGCACTCGTGGCGTCGGGAAAACCTCTATCGCCCGTCTGCTGGCGAAGGGGCTGAATTGTGAAACCGGCATTACCGCTACGCCGTGCGGCGTATGTGATAACTGTCGTGAAATCGAGCAGGGGCGTTTTGTCGATCTGATTGAGATCGATGCTGCCTCGCGCACCAAAGTCGAAGACACGCGTGATCTACTGGATAACGTCCAGTACGCTCCCGCCCGCGGTCGTTTTAAAGTTTATTTGATCGACGAAGTGCACATGCTGTCCCGTCACAGCTTCAACGCATTGCTCAAAACGCTTGAGGAACCGCCTGCGCACGTTAAGTTCCTGCTGGCGACCACCGACCCGCAGAAGCTGCCGGTGACAATTTTGTCGCGCTGTCTGCAATTCCATCTCAAGGCGCTCGATGTCGAACAGATCCGCCATCAGCTTGAGCATATCCTTAATGAAGAGCATATCGCTCACGAACCGCGCGCGTTGCAGCTGTTGTCTCGTGCAGCCGATGGCAGCCTGCGAGATGCGCTGAGTCTGACCGATCAGGCGATTGCCAGCGGTGATGGACAGGTCTCCACCCAGGCGGTGAGCGCAATGCTCGGTACGCTGGATGATGATCAGGCGCTATCGCTGGTGGAAGCGGTAATAGAAGCGAACGGCGAGCGGGTGATGTTGCTGGTCAATGAGGCGGCCGCCCGCGGCGTCGAGTGGGAAGCGTTGTTGGTTGAAATGCTGGGGCTGTTGCACCGTATCGCAATGGTCCAGCTCTCACCGGCTGCACTCGGTAGCGATATGGCCGCGGTGGAGCAGCGTATACGCGAACTGGCGCGCACCGTGCCGCCGGCCGATGTTCAGCTCTATTACCAGACGCTGTTGATTGGCCGTAAAGAACTGCCCTTCGCGCCCGACAGACGGATGGGCGTGGAAATGACGTTGCTACGTGCGCTGGCGTTCCACCCGCGTATGCCCTTGCCGGAACCAGAGGTTCCCCGGCAATCTTTTGCGCCTGTCGCTCCGACGGCGGTGATGACGCCGACCCAGGTGCCTCCGTCGCCCGCACCGGCGCATCAGGTGCCAGCGGCTTCTCTGCCGGAATCCACCAGTCAGGTACTGGCGGCGCGTAATCAGTTGCAGCGTGCGCAGGGAGCAACCAAAGCAAAAAAGAGTGAACCGGCAGCCGCTTCCCGCGCGCGGCCGGTGAATAATGCTGCGCTGGAAAGACTGGCTTCGGTGTCAGAACGCGTGCAGGCCCGTCCTGCGCCGTCTGCGCTTGAGCAGGCTCCGGCGAAGAAAGAGGCCTACCGCTGGAAGGCGACCAATCCGGTTGCCGAAGTGAAAGAAGTTGTGGCCACGCCCAAAGCGCTGAAGAAGGCGCTGGAGCATGAAAAAACGCCGGAACTGGCGGCCAGGCTTGCGGCAGAAGCGATTGAACGCGATCCGTGGGCGGCGCAGGTCAGCCAGCTGTCACTGCCGAAACTGGTCGAGCAGGTGGCTCTTAATGCCTGGAAAGAGGAGAACGGCAATGCGGTCTGCCTGCATTTGCGTTCCAGCCAGCGCCATCTGAATTCTACCGGTGCCCAGCAAAAATTGGCTGAGGCGCTCAGTACGCTTGCAGGTTCAACGGTTGAACTGACCATCGTTGAAGATGATAATCCGGCACAGCGTACGCCGCTGGAGTGGCGTCAGGCGATTTATGAAGAAAAACTCGCGCAGGCGCGTGAGTCGATTATTGCGGATAACAACATCCAGACCCTGCGTCGATTTTTTGATGCAGACCTGGATGAAGAGAGTATTCGCCCCATTTGATCGTAAGCGACGCTTACGATTGCCATCCCTTAACGTGATTGAGAGAGAAGCCTATGTTTGGTAAAGGCGGTCTGGGTAACCTGATGAAACAGGCCCAGCAGATGCAGGAAAAAATGCAGCAGATGCAGGAAGAAATCGCGAAGCTGGAAGTGACCGGCGAATCCGGCGCTGGTCTGGTAAAAGTGACCATCAACGGCGCGCACAACTGCCGTCGCGTGGAAATCGATCCAGGCCTGCTGGAAGATGACAAAGAGATGCTGGAAGATCTGGTCGCTGCCGCATTCAACGATGCTGCACGTCGTATTGAAGAGACTCAAAAAGAGAAGATGGCTTCTGTCTCCTCCGGCATGCAGCTGCCACCTGGCTTTAAGATGCCGTTCTGATGCAAACCAGCCCGCTGTTAACTCAGCTTATGGAAGCACTGCGCTGTCTGCCGGGCGTTGGCCCGAAGTCGGCGCAGCGAATGGCGTTTACGCTGCTTCAGCGTGACCGCAGCGGCGGGATGCGTCTGGCGCAAGCGCTCACCCGGGCGATGTCGGAAATTGGTCACTGTGCCGATTGCCGCACCTTCACCGAGCAGGATGTGTGCAATATCTGTTCGAATCCGCGTCGCCAGGAGAATGGCCAAATCTGCGTGGTGGAGAGTCCGGCGGACATCTACGCCATTGAGCAGACCGGGCAGTATTCCGGGCGCTACTTCGTACTGATGGGGCATCTGTCGCCGCTCGACGGCATCGGGCCGGATGATATCGGTCTCGACCGGCTGGAACAGCGGCTGGCGTCAGAAACGCTTAATGAAGTGATCCTTGCGACCAACCCGACGGTCGAAGGGGAGGCCACCGCGAACTATATTGCCGAGCTTTGTGCGCAATATGGCGTTGAAGCCAGCCGCATCGCCCACGGCGTGCCGGTAGGCGGCGAGCTGGAGATGGTCGATGGCACCACGCTGTCGCACTCTCTGGCAGGGCGACACAAGATTAAATTCTGAACAAACGGAGGCCGCGACGGCGGCTTCCGCTTGAAATCCTTCCCGCTTGTCCCCATTTCCTCCTCAACCTGTTTTTACCATTAAAAATGGCATTGTTGAGGTAGATCTACATGAAAGGACAAGAAACGCGTGGTTTTCAGTCAGAAGTCAAACAGCTTCTGCACCTGATGATCCATTCTCTGTATTCCAATAAAGAAATCTTCCTGCGTGAGCTTATCTCTAACGCCTCTGATGCGGCAGACAAGCTGCGTTTTCGCGCGCTGTCGAACCCGGACCTCTATGAAGGTAACGGCGAACTGCGCGTGCGCGTCTCCTTCGATAAAGATAAGCGTACGCTGACCATCGCGGATAATGGCGTGGGGATGAACCGTGATGACGTCATCGATCATCTGGGGACGATTGCGAAATCTGGCACAAAATCCTTCCTTGAATCAATGGGGTCTGACCAGGCGAAAGACAGCCAGCTGATCGGTCAGTTTGGTGTGGGGTTCTACTCCGCGTTTATCGTGGCAGATAAAGTGACCGTCCGGACCCGTGCGGCGGGCGACAAACCGGAAAACGGCGTGTTCTGGGAATCTGCGGGCGAAGGCGAGTATACCGTTGCGGATATCACCAAAGACGATCGCGGAACGGAAATCACCCTGCACCTGCGTGAAGGGGAAGACGAGTTCCTGGATGACTGGCGCGTGCGTTCCATCATCAGCAAATATTCTGACCATATCGCTCTGCCGGTAGAGATTGAAAAACAGGAAGAGACAGACGGCGAAACCGTGGTTTCCTGGGAGAAAATCAACAAGGCGCAGGCGCTGTGGACTCGCAATAAATCAGACATCAAAGACGATGAGTACAACGAATTCTACAAGCACATCGCTCACGATTTTACCGATCCGCTGACCTGGAGCCACAACCGCGTGGAAGGCAAGCAGGAGTACACCAGCCTGCTTTACATCCCGTCTCAGGCACCGTGGGATATGTGGAACCGCGATCACAAGCATGGTCTGAAGCTGTACGTTCAGCGCGTGTTCATTATGGACGATGCCGAACAGTTTATGCCGAACTATCTGCGCTTTGTGCGTGGCCTGATAGATTCAAACGACCTGCCGCTGAACGTATCCCGTGAGATCCTCCAGGACAGCACGGTCACCCGTAACCTGCGCAGCGCGCTGACCAAACGCGTTTTGCAGATGCTGGAAAAACTGGCGAAAGACGACGCGGAAAAATACCAGACCTTCTGGAAACAGTTCGGCCTGGTGCTGAAAGAAGGCCCGGCGGAAGATCACGCCAACCAGGAAACTATCGCCAGACTGTTGCGTTTTGCCTCCACGCATACCGACTCTTCCGCACAGACCGTCTCTCTGGAAGAGTACGTTTCGCGGATGAAGGAAGGGCAGGAGAAAATCTACTACATCACTGCTGACAGCTATGCGGCGGCGAAGAGCAGCCCGCACCTGGAGCTGCTGCGTAAGAAAGGCATTGAAGTGCTGCTGCTTTCCGATCGCATCGACGAGTGGATGATGAACTACCTGACCGAGTTCGATGGTAAAGCGTTCCAGTCCGTGGCAAAAGCCGACGAGTCTATCGACAAGCTGGCGGATGAAGTAGACGAAAGCGCAAAA
The DNA here is from genome assembly GCF_002918555.1 of Citrobacter amalonaticus. GTDB lineage: Bacteria > Pseudomonadota > Gammaproteobacteria > Enterobacterales > Enterobacteriaceae > Citrobacter_C > Citrobacter_C amalonaticus_A. The sequence goes on along the minus strand of NZ_PQMB01000002.1, from coordinate 1,083,070 downwards.
GAAGCGGAAAAAGCGCTGACGCCATTCGTTGAGCGCGTGAAAACCCTGCTGGGCGATCGCGTGAAGGAAGTTCGTCTGACTCACCGTCTGACCGATACGCCGGCAATTGTCACCACCGACGCCGACGAAATGAGCACCCAGATGGCGAAGCTGTTTGCGGCGGCGGGCCAGGCGGTACCGGAAGTGAAATATATCTTTGAACTTAACCCGGACCACGCGCTGGTGAAACGCACCGCGGACACTGAGGATGAAGCGAAGTTCAGCGAATGGGTTGAGCTGTTGCTGGATCAGGCGCTGTTCGCTGAGCGCGGCACGCTGGAAGATCCTAACCAGTTCATCCGCCGTATGAACCAGCTGCTGGTTTCCTGAACGTTGCTCTGTAATGCCGGATAGGACGCCGGGCGTCTTATCCGGCCTACGGCTGATAGCCGCGTGTAGGCCGGATAAGCGTCAGCGCCATCCGGCATTTTGCCTTTCAAATCCTCTCTTTTTTTATTTTCCCGTCATTAACCGTTTCAGCGCAGGGCACCTTCCTTGAGCGGATTGCGTGATGGTGGTATCGTTTAGCGCTAATTTTAAAAAATACCGACAACCTTTGAGGGGATTTTCGTAATGCGTATCATTCTGCTTGGCGCTCCGGGCGCGGGTAAAGGAACTCAGGCTCAGTTCATCATGGAGAAATATGGTATTCCGCAAATCTCCACTGGCGATATGCTGCGCGCTGCCGTGAAATCAGGCTCCGAGCTGGGAAAACAAGCGAAAGACATCATGGACGCCGGTAAGCTGGTGACCGACGAGCTGGTGATCGCGCTGGTAAAAGAGCGTATTGCTCAGGAAGATTGCCGTAACGGCTTCCTGCTGGACGGCTTCCCGCGTACTATTCCGCAGGCTGACGCCATGAAAGAAGCGGGTATCAACGTTGATTATGTTCTCGAATTCGCCGTACCGGACGAGCTGATCGTTGATCGTATCGTGGGTCGCCGCGTGCACGCTGCTTCTGGTCGCGTCTACCACATCAAATTCAATCCACCTAAAGTGGAAGGCAAAGACGATGTGACCGGTGAAGAACTGACCACCCGTAAAGACGACCAGGAAGAGACCGTACGCAAGCGTCTGGTGGAATATCATCAGATGACCGCGCCGCTGATTGGCTACTACCAGAAAGAAGCGGAAGCAGGCAACACCCAATACGCGAAGGTTGACGGTACTCAGGCCGTGGCGGATGTTCGCGCCTCCCTGGAAAAAATCCTCGATTAATTCGTAAAATGCCCGATGGCGCTGTGCTTATCGGGACTCCCGTAGGCCGGATAAGATACTGCGCATCGCCATCCGGCAAAACTTCACCTCTCACAGCAATTAGTTCTTCTTCCTCACTTTTCCGCTACAATTATCAACAATTTGAATCGATAAGAGGCGGTAATGCATCAGACGAAAACCGGTATTCTGCTGGCCAACCTGGGAACTCCCGATGCCCCCACTCCTGAGGCGGTCAAACGCTATCTGAAACAGTTTTTAAGCGATGAGCGTGTTGTGGATACATCTCGTCTGCTGTGGTGGCCATTGCTGCGTGGTGTGATCCTGCCATTGCGTGCGCCTCGCGTGGCAAAGCTCTACCAGTCTGTCTGGATGGACGGCGGCTCGCCGCTGATGGTTTACAGCCGGGCGCAGCAGCAGGCGCTGGCGCAACGTCTGCCAGAAACACCGGTTGCACTGGGGATGAGCTACGGTTCGCCTTCCCTGGAGAGTGCTGTCGATGAACTGCTGGCGAACGATGTTGAGCACATTGTGGTGCTGCCGCTTTACCCGCAGTACTCCTGTTCCACCGTGGCGGCGGTCTGGGATGAGCTGGCGCGGATTATGGCACGTAAACGCAGCATTCCCGGACTCTCATTTATTCGCGATTATGCCGACGATCGCGCCTACATTGACGCGCTAGCAAAAAGCGCACGCGCCTCGTTTGCAAAGCACGGTGAGCCGGATCTGCTGCTGCTGTCGTACCACGGCATCCCACAGCGTTACGCAGATGAAGGGGACGATTATCCGCAGCGCTGCCGCGATACCACCCGTGAGCTGGTTTCCGTGCTGGGACTGCCGCCGGAAAAAGTGATGATGACCTTCCAGTCACGCTTTGGCCGCGAACCCTGGCTGATGCCGTACACCGATGAAACGCTGAAAATGTTGGGTGAGAAGGGGACGGGTCATATTCAGGTGATGTGCCCCGGTTTTGCCGCGGATTGTCTGGAAACGCTGGAGGAAATTGCGGTACAAAACCGGGAGATCTTCCTTGAGTCCGGTGGGAAGCAGTATGAATATATTCCGGCGTTGAACGCCACGCCGGAACATATTGATATGATGCTGAAGCTGACGGAGCCATACCGCTAAATTTGGGTCTTAAAGAAATGCGCGCCGTCCCGCAATGCCTCATCGGCGCTTTTCATCATCCGCGAGTAGTGCAGGAAGGCGTGCAGCGTACCAGGGTACATTTTGTACTCACAGGGTTGCTGATGCGCCTGTAACGTCTGATAAAGCAGGCGACTGTCATCAATCAGCGGATCAAACTCTGCACCGACTATAAAGCACGGTGGCACATCGTGTGTCAGATCGTTATTAAACAGGCAGTAGTAAGGTGACTCACGGTCTTCCTCGTTACGAAGATAGGCATTTTCGTACATCAGGAGATCTTCGCGCGTGAGTCCATCCCAGCTGCCGCCATGCAGCCGTCGGCTGACGGAATCCTGCATACCGTACAGGCCATACCACAGCAGCACGCCAGCCACTTTCCCGCAGGCTACCCGTTTGTCCCGCAGCCACAGCGCGCTGGAAAGCGCCAGCATGGCGCCAGCAGAATCTCCCGCAAAGCCAATCCGCGTCATGTTCAGTTGATATTTATCGGCACGCTGATGAAAAAACTGGCAGGCGGCGACCGTCTCCTCAATGGCCTGTGGGAAACGCGCTTCCGGTGACAGCGAATAGTCAACGCCAATCACCGTGCACTGCGTGTAATCAGCCAGCAGCCGCATGATACGGTCATGGGTGTCCAGGTTACCCAGGATAAATCCGCCGCCGTGCAGATAAAACAGGGTGGCTGTGCTGCCTGGCTTTGGGTAATAGAGGCGGGCAGCGACCTCTCCGTAAGCGCAAGGGACCACGCATTCTCGCGTCTCCATTGGCGGCGCGCCAGCATTCCAGAAGCGACGTTCGAGAGTATAGTGCTGGCGCATCGCCATAATATCATCGGCAGGCGGCCAGGGCGGTAAATCCTGATGGACGTTGATGACGGCTCTCATCTCATCTGAAATACGCTCGAGTACGGGGATCTTGTTTTCCGGTTTCATAAGATGCTCCTTGTGAAATCGAATTATTGTAAAAATTTAAGCCTGCGAAACTGCGATCCCACCGTCCGATATTGAAACTCTGTCGTGTCGGGGCGAATGTGCTACCATGCTGCGCTCAGTTGGCCACCCGTAAAAACCATCATGAAATTTCCCGGTAAACGTAAATCCAAACATTACTTCCCCGTCAATGCACGCGATCCGCTGCTGCAACAGATTCAGCCTGAAAATGAAACCAGCGCCTCATGGGTGGTCGGTATCGATCAGACGCTGGTGGATATTGAAGCCAAAGTCGATGATGGCTTTATACAACGTTATGGATTAAGCGCCGGGCATTCGCTGGTGATTGAGGATGACGTCGCGGAAGCGCTATATCAGGAGCTGGTGCGCGAAAACCTGATCACGCATCAGTTTGCCGGTGGAACGATTGGCAACACCATGCACAACTACTCCGTGCTGGCCGATGACCGTTCGGTACTGCTTGGCGTAATGTGCAGCAATATTGAGATTGGCAGCTATGCTTACCGCTATCTGTGCAATACCTCCAGCCGCACCGATCTCAACTACCTGCAGGGGGTTAACGGACCAATTGGTCGCTGCTTTACGCTGATTGGCGAGTCCGGGGAGCGTACCTTTGCAATCAGCCCAGGGCATATGAATCAGCTGCGGGCGGATAGCATCCCTGAATCGGTGATTGCCGGGGCTTCTGCGCTGGTGCTGACCTCCTATCTGGTGCGCTGCAAACCCGGCGAACCGATGCCAGAAGCGACCATGAAGGCCATTGAATATGCGAAAAAGCATAACGTACCGGTAGTATTAACGCTGGGGACGAAGTTTGTTATTGCCGACAATCCACAGTGGTGGCAGACATTCCTCAAAGAAAATGTCTCTATCCTGGCGATGAACGAAGAAGAAGCAGAGGCGCTGACCGGCGAGAACGATCCGCTTCTGGCGTCTGATAAAGCGCTGGACTGGGTGGATCTGGTGTTGTGCACCGCCGGGCCGATTGGGTTGTTTATGGCAGGTTTCACCGAAGACGAAGTGAAACGCAAAACTCAGCACCCACTGCTGCCGGGGGCCATTGCTGAGTTCAATCAGTATGAGTTCAGCCGGGCGATGCGGCATAAAGATTGTACCCGCCCGCTGCGCGTTTATTCGCATATCGCGCCTTATATGGGCGGACCGGAAAAAATCATGAACACGAACGGCGCAGGGGATGGCGCGCTGGCGGCGCTGTTACATGATATTACCGCCAACAGCTACCACCGTACCAATGTGCCAAACTCCAGCAAACACCAGTTTACCTGGCTGACCTATTCGTCATTGGCGCAGGTTTGTAAATATGCCAACCGCGTGAGTTATCAGGTACTGAACCAGCACTCCCCGCGGCTGACGCGAGGGCTGCCGGAGCGCGAGGATAGTCTCGAAGAGTCGTACTGGGATCGTTAGACTTGCCCTGCGGCAATATTGCCCGGCGGCGCTGACGCTTGCCGGGCCTGCGGTTAACCTGTCACCACTTCACCGGCTGGCGGTGTCTCCAGCAGTTCCAGCATCGAGCGGGCGATTTCACGCTCGCCCATCACCACCTGATTGGCGCCACGCTCGGTAATATATTCCACTTCATCGTCGTAGTGCGCGCGGGCGATAATTTCAATGTTCGGTGATTTCTCGCGGGCGGTGGCCACGATCTCTCCGGCCTCGTATCCGTTCGGGATAGTCAGCAGCAGCCAGCGAGCGCACTCCAGATGCGCCAGACTCATGATCTCTTCATTGGCAGCGTTGCCCAACACCGCACGAATACCGCGTTCACGCAGCTCATCCACGCGGGTACGTGACGTTTCGATAACCACCAGCGGAATACCCGCCGCCATCAGTTTTTCGCCCAGCAGACTGCCGACGCGGCCAAAACCGACCAGCAGAGCATGGTTGCAGATATCCACCGGGATCTGCTTCTCTTCTTCGATGGCCTCTTCCAGCGTCTGCTCTTCCAGAGTTTCGGTTTTTGCGAGGTATTTCTCCAGCACAGCGAACAGCACCGGATTGAGCATAATCGACAGAATCGCCCCGGCGAGCACCAGGTTTTGTCCTGCCTGCGGCAGCAGGTTCAGCGCCATGCCAAGGCCCGCCAGAATGAAGGCGAATTCACCAATCTGCGCCAGGCTGGCGGCGATGGTTAACGCGGTACGCTGCGAGTGACCAAACAGGCGTACCAGGAAGAAGGCGGCAACGGATTTACCAAAGATGATGATCGCAAGCGTCGCCAGCACCGCCAGCGGCTGCTGAATCAGAATCATTGGATCAAAGAGCATCCCGACGGAAACGAAGAACAGCACCGCGAACGCGTCGCGCAGCGGCAGGGTATCGTGGGCCGCCCGGTGGCTCAGTTCGGATTCGTTCAGCACCATTCCGGCGAAGAATGCGCCAAGCGCAAAGGAGACGTCGAACAACTCTACCGCGCCAAAGGCGATACCTAATGCCAGCGCCAGTACGGAAAGCGTGAACAGTTCGCGGGAGCCCGTCGCGGCGCTGCGGGCCATAATCCAGGGCACCAGGCGGCGACCTACCAGCATCATAATGGCGATGAACGCCACCACCTTGCCGATCGTGATGCCCATATCGATCGCCAGCGTGGCGAAACCGACGTTGTCTTGTTCAACCATCCCGGCAATCGCGGGCAGCAGTACCAGCGTCAGTACCATCACCAGATCTTCGACGATCAGCCAGCCGATGGCGATTTGTCCACGCTGGCTATCGATTAACTGCCGTTCCTCAAGCGCGCGCAGCAGTACCACGGTACTGGCGGTTGAGAGACATAACCCGAATACGATGCCGGTCATCAACGACCAGCCCATCACTGCGGAAAGCGCCATACCCAGTAACGTCGCCACGGCTATCTGGGCGATAGCACCAGGAATGGCGATAGACTTTACCGCCATCAAATCCTTCAATGAGAAATGTAGCCCCACGCCAAACATCAGCAGGATCACGCCGAGTTCTGCCAGTTCTGGCGCCAGTTGGGTATCTGCCACAAAGCCTGGCGTAAAGGGGCCGGCCAGAACGCCCGCTAACAAATATCCCACCAGAGGAGAAATACGAAGCTTATTGGCAATCATGCCAAGTATAAAAGCGAGCACAAGGCCGCCAACAATGGTGGTGATAAGCGGGGTGGCGTGATGCATTCCGTCTCCTTTGGTTGGTGGGTTCCAAAATTCCAGGTAATAGTTTATGACAATTTTGATGTTTATGTTTATGAATAATTGTTGAAACCTGAAGAAAAACGGAATTTAGAAATAAAAAAGCACGGATCGGAAAACGAATGAGGTGAGAGTGGGGCAAAGGCTTATGGTATCAGGAGGTAGGGGCGGCTAAAGTTAACCTTTAGCCGCCGGAAAATCAGACTTTATGCCGGTTATCAGGCAGGAATATGGTCAGTATCCCCAGAAGTGGCAGGAAAGCGCAGATTTTATAGACCAGTTCGATACTCGTATGGTCGGCAACCAGACCTAACACCGCGGCTCCCAGTCCGCCCATGCCAAAGGCAAAACCGAAAAATAGTCCAGAAACCATGCCGATACGACCCGGAAGTAGCTCCTGGGCATACACCAGAATGGCGGAAAAGGCCGAAGCGAGGATAAAACCAATTATCACGGTCAAAATCCCCGTCCAGTGTAAGGTTGCATAGGGTAAAACAAGCGTAAACGGCGCTACGCCAAGGATAGAGCCCCAAATAACATATTTTCTACCGATTTTATCGCCCAAAGGTCCGCCAATAACTGTCCCGGCGGCAACGGCAAACAGGAAGGCAAACAGGTGAATTTGCGCGTTTTGTACCGATAATCCGAATTTTTGCATCAGATAAAAGGTGTAATAGCTGCTGATGCTCGCCATATAAAAGTATTTCGAGAAAATCAGTATCAGCAGCACACTTACGGCCAGGATCACCTTATTACGCGGTAATGGATTGATAATTTTCGCTTTAGGTTTACCTTTACTCATACGATGCTGCGCGGCATACCAGCGGCTGATTTGCGCCAACACGACGATAGCCAGCAGCGCAGCCAGGACGAACCAGGCCACATTCCCTTTCCCATATGGCGCAATGATGAGCGCCGCCAACAATGGGCCCAGCGAACTGCCGAAGTTACCGCCGACCTGGAAGATAGACTGAGCAAGACCATGACGTCCGCCAGAAGCCATTCGCGCCACCCGGGAGGATTCCGGATGGAATACCGACGAACCGGTACCGACCAGCGCCGCTGCCAGCAGTACGGTGGTAAAGCTGCCGGCCATGGCCAGCAAAACAAGCCCGCTCAGCGTGAAGCACATACCAATGGGGAGCGACCACGGCATAGGATATTTATCTGTCCAGTAGCCCACGACAGGCTGTAGCAGAGAAGAGGCGAGCTGGAAGGTCAGGGTGATCATCCCGATCTGCATAAAGGTGAGCGAGAACTCTGACTGTAATAACGGATAAATCGCCAGGATCAGCGACTGAATCATATCGTTCAACAGGTGAGAGAGGCTGATTGCACCTAAAATGCCGAACGAGGTACGTGCTTTAGCGACCGACGCTGACGCGCCAGTCGCGAGCTGGTTTTGTTCACTCATTGCCATAGAAAGTCACTTCTGTCTGATTTGCGATGTTGGGGGAATATCGTCGTTGTGATTATTACCTGACTAACATACCTTTGGATGGTGTTTGAAGGAAGTCTCAATTCTGAAAACTTATTTGTCTATTATTTTTATGGGCGGTAATTTTATACCCTCAATAATGAGAATTACAGGAAGGCGGCAAACGAGAGCGTCCCCGGAGCTTACTAAAGGAAGTGACAGGGATGAGCGAGCGCGGCCAACGCACGGGCAATTTCAGGTATGACGGGCATAGCGGCTGATATTGAGTCAGGGAGAATGGCATGAAATTTTTAAAACGGGGCGTGGCGCTGGCACTGTTCGCCGCTTTTACGCTGGCAGGTCAGCCTGTTCAGGCTTACGAAAAAGATAAAACCTACAAAATTACTATTCTGCACACTAACGATCATCACGGTCATTTCTGGCGCAGCGAATATGGGGAGTATGGGCTGTCGGCGCAAAAAACGCTGGTGGACGGTATTCGCAAAGAGGTTGCGGCTGAAGGCGGTAGCGTGCTGCTGCTTTCCGGTGGCGATATTAACACCGGCGTACCGGAATCTGACCTGCAGGATGCGGAACCCGATTTTCGCGGCATGAATCTGATTGGTTACGATGCCATGGCCGTTGGTAATCACGAATTTGATAATCCGCTTACCGTATTGCGTCAGCAGGAAAAGTGGGCCAGATTCCCGTTTCTGTCCGCCAATATCTACCAGAAAAGTACGGGTGAACGGCTGTTCAAACCCTGGGCCATCTTTAAACGTCAGGATCTGAACATTGCCGTTATCGGTTTAACAACCGATGACACGGCGAAAATCGGCAACCCGGAATTCTTCACGGATATCGAATTTCGCAAACCCGCTGAAGAAGCAAAGGTGGTGATTCAGGAATTGCAGATGAATGAAAAGCCGGATGTCATTATTGCAACGACCCATATGGGTCACTATGACAATGGTAATCACGGCTCTAATGCACCGGGCGATGTAGAAATGGCGCGCAGCCTGCCTGCCGGTTCGCTGGCAATGATTGTGGGTGGTCACTCACAGGATCCGGTCTGCATGGCTTCTGAAAATAAAAAGCAAATGGATTATGTGCCAGGGACGCCCTGTGCGCCAGACAAGCAGAATGGTATCTGGATTGTGCAGGCGCATGAGTGGGGCAAGTACGTAGGTCGGGCGGACTTTGAGTTTCGTAACGGCGAAATGAAGATGGTGGACTATCAGCTGATCCCGGTGAACCTGAAGAAAAAAGTGACCTGGGAGGACGGGAAAAGTGAGCGCGTACTCTACACCCCTGAAATCCCGGAAAACCCGCAGATGCTTTCACTGTTAACCCCGTTCCAGAACAAAGGCAAAGCGCAGCTGGATGTGAAAATTGGCGTGGTGAATGCGCGTCTGGAAGGTGACCGTAGCAAAGTCCGTTTTGTACAGACCAATATGGGGCATCTGATTCTGGCGGCGCAAATGGCGCGAACCGGCGCTGACTTTGGTGTGATGAGCGGTGGCGGTATTCGTGATTCAATTGACGGCGGTGATATCACCTATAAAAGCGTGCTGAAGGTACAGCCGTTCGGTAACGTGGTGGTGTACGCTGATATGAGCGGGAAAGAGGTCAGCGAGTATCTCACCGCGGTCGCGCAGATGAAGCCGGACTCGGGGGCTTATCCGCAGTTTGCTAACGTCAGCTTTGTGGCGAAAGATGGCCAGCTGAACGATCTGAAGATCAAAGGGGAGTCTGTCGACCCGGCGAAAACTTATCGGATGGCGACCCTGAGCTTTAACGCGACGGGCGGGGACGGTTATCCGCAAATCGATAACAAATCCGGCTACGTCAATACCGGGTTTATTGATGCGGAAGTGCTCAAAGAGTATATCCAGCAGAATTCACCGCTGGATGTTGGGGCGTATGAGCCCAAAGGTGAAGTAAGCTGGCAGTAACTGCATATCGTTGCTGGATTATCGCAGGCCCGGTAAGCGCAGCGCCATCGGGCAAAAAATCAGTCCCGGCGAGCGATATCGGCGAATTTTGCATTCAGCATGTGGGCTAAATCGCTCGCGGCCAGTTCAATATCCAGCCCACGTTTGCCGCCGGAAACATAGATGGTGGCAAACGTCCGGGCTGGAGCATCAATCAGCGTCGGTAAGCGTTTTTTCTGTCCCAGTGGACTGATTCCTCCTACCAGATATCCCGTGGTGCGTTGTGCAACCATCGGGTCGGCCATATCAACCTTTTTCGCGCCCAGCGCCTTTGCCACTTTTTTGAGGTCTAACTGCCCGGCGACAGGGGTGACAGCGACCGCCAGCTGTTTCATATCGCCGTTTATGGCAACCAGTAACGTCTTGTAGACCCGATCCGGATCCAGACCCAGTTTGCGTACAACTTCATCACCGAAGTTGGTTTCTGAGGGATCGTGGTCGTAGCTGTGGATTTGAAAGGGAATCTTGTTTTTTTCGAGTAAGTTAACGGCGGGTGTCATAGCAATTATTCCTGGCCCAGACAAAATACCCTATAAGCATACGCCCGATGACGGTCTAAAAAATAGTACCATCTTGCGCAATTGTATTGGCAGGATGCTGAGTTTGAGCGACAATCGAACTACACCGTCGCATTAAGCGGCGGCATAATAATAATGATGAAATTCCTCTTTGACGGGCCAATAGCGATATTGGCCATTTTTTTATCGCATCAGTTCCGGCAGGTTTCCCTCGCCATAAAGATGAAGCGCCCCCACCGCGACGACGTACCGGCCCGGTGGCATTGCCTTCAGACGATCCCGCCATGCAACGTTTCTCTGATGCATCAGAACATCGTACAGTGACTGGCTGAAGGTGTTTGGCAAAGTAAGATCGTGATTCTGCGGCGGCGTTTGCAACCACCAGCTCATCATTTGCTGTAACAGGCGGGCGTTGGTGTGCCAGTGGGCCAGGGTGTCGTCCAGCAAAGCAAGTCCGCTGTCCGGTAACTGGCACAGCAGATTGATCTGACTGGATGCGCCTTCCAGCTCAACGATTGGCTTATGCACCCGCTTCGCGGCCTGCAGGAGTTGGTAATCGATCCCATATTCAGGCCGCAGCCCCAGCTGTTGCGCCTGGGTGGCTTGCAATACCATGGCGATTTGCCACAGCGGCTGCGTCGAAAACAGAGAAGGGGAGATCCCCAGCTCATCGGTGACTTTTTGCAGATGCCGCAACTGCTCTTCGCTGATGCGTTCTTCCAGCGCGTTAAACGTGGGGAGATCGGCAAACGGGCTGTCGTCGCCGGAGACGTCAGCTTCGACGATCAGCGCATCGGCACGTCTGATCTTTTTCAGTAACTTTGCTGGCAGAGGGGCCATTTCGCGGGTTCCCATATGGATACTTCCCACGAGATGAAAATGGCGATTACCGGGCAATGTGATATCGATGGCAGGCCAGGTGTAATGAGTGCCGCGCAGGGCTGCAAAAAACGTTTTTACCCGGTACCACAGAACCATGCGACCTCCCTGAGTTAAACCTTATGCTAGCGCGTGGTTCTGAAAGTCGCAAACTGCAGTGCCGTTTGCCTGGAGGATTCGCGGGTGTTTCAGCTAAATGAATCACGCCAGCGCGTTGATACCTTCCGGCTGGTGGATTTCGCCCGGCGGCGAAAAAACACCTGAAAGTAAGATCGTCGCTGGCGTTGACCGTAATCCTTTCGGTACGCTGATTAGCTTTTCGGCTTAAAGCGCAGCAGTCGGTTAGCGTTGCTCACCACGGTAATGGAGGAGAGCGCCATCGCTGCGCCAGCAACCACCGGGTTGAGCAGGGTACCGGTAAATGGCCACAGAATCCCCGCCGCCACCGGGATCCCGATGCTGTTATAGATAAATGCACCCAGCAGGTTTTGCTTCATATTCCGCAGCGTTGCGCGCGAAATGGACAGCGCATCCGCCACGCCCATCAGACTGTGACGCATCAGGGTGATGGCCGCAGTTTCAATCGCCACGTCGCTCCCGCCGCCCATTGCAATACCAACATCCGCCTGCGCAAGCGCCGGGGCATCGTTAATGCCGTCGCCAACCATCGCCACCTGGCGTCCCTGACTTTGCAGACGTTTTATCGCATCGGCTTTGCCGTCCGGCAACACGCCCGCAATGACCTCATCAATACCCGCTTCTTTGGCGATGGCGTTGGCCGTCGTTGGGTTATCGCCGGTTAACATTACCAGACGATACCCGGCGCGCTGCAGTCGCTGGAGCGCCGCCACGCTGTCGTTGCGTAAAGGATCGCGTACCGCCAACAGCGCCGCCGCTTTGCCGTCAATAGCCAACAGGACCGGCGTTGCCCCCTGAGAGGCCTGAGCGGTAATCTCCGCGTCCATTTCTGCGGTAACAACCTGTTGTTCATTTAGCAGTGCCTGGTTGCCCAGCAGCAGCGTGTGACCTTCCGCTTTGCCGCTGACGCCCAGGCCGCGCAGGGTGCGAAAACCGCTCACCTGGGGCAGGCTGGCGTCTGCGGCTTTTTCCAGAATCGCCCTCGCCAACGGATGGCTGGAACCCTGTTCAAGAGCCGCCGCCAGGCGCAGCGCCATCGTTTCATCCGTATCACCAAAGGTTTTGATCGCGACAACCTGCGGTTTGCCTTCGGTCAGCGTACCGGTTTTATCGAATACCACGGTATCAAGCGTGCTGGCGCGTTGCAGCGCATCGGCATCGCGAACCAGAACGCCAAACTCCGCCGCCCGGCCCACACCGGAGATGATCGACATCGGCGTTGCCAGACCCAGCGCACACGGACAGGCGATGATTAACACCGTGGTAGCAATAACCAGCGTGTACACAATTTGTGGTGCCGGCCCAAAGAAGTACCAGATACCAGCACTCACCAGGGCAATCACCACCACCACAGGAACAAAGACAGCAGAAATTTTGTCGGCAAGCTGACCGATTTCCGGCTTGCTGCTCTGTGCCTGACGCACCATACGAATAATGCGCGATAAAGTCGTGTGGCTCCCTACGGCGCTTGCCCGGAACAGCACGCTGCCATCCTGTACCACCGTCCCGGCGTGTACGCTGTCGCCTTCACCTTTTTGCTGCGGGATGGGCTCGCCGGTAAGCATGGCTTCATCCAGCCACGCTTCGCCCTGAGTTATCTCACCGTCAACCGGGACGCGGTCACCGGTGGTCAGGCGTAACAGCATTCCCGGCTGAACGTCCGCCAGAGGCACGTTTTTTTCGCCTTCCCCGGTGACCACACGCGCCGTCGGCGGCGTTAAATCGAGCAATTTTTCCAGCGCCTTAGAAGAACGCTGACGGGCGCGGGCTTCCAGCATATGTCCGAGGTTAATCAGACCAATAATCATCGCGCTGGCTTCATAATAGAGATGACGGGCTTCCATCGGAAACCACTGAGGCCACAGGTTGACGCTCATTGAGTAGAGCCAGGCCACCCCGGTGCCGAGCGCCACCAGCGTATCCATCGTGGCGGTACCGTTCATCAGGCTTTTCCACGCGCTGCGGTAAAAATGGCCGCCCGCGAAGACCATTACGGCCAGCGTTGCCAGACCAATGGCCAGCCACAGGCTGCGGTTGTCGGCGGTGACCATCATGTTATCGCCGATCATCCCCCAGACCATCACCGGTATGCCCACCGCCAGCGCGACAATTGCCTGCCAGCGGAAGCGTTTCATGGTGGCAATCGCGGTCTCCTGCTGGCGCTCGCGGCGTTTGACGTCATCTTCAATTGCTTCTGCGCCATAGCCTGCTTTTTCTACCGCCTGCACTAAATCTGCGGCGGACGCGCTGCCCATGACCAGCGCGGTGCGTTCCGCCAGGTTCACCCGTGCCTGCGTGACGCCCGGAACGCTTTGCAGCGCGTTTTGCACCCGGGAGACACAGCTGGCGCAGCTCATGCCGCTTAACAGCAACTGTTGGCTCTCATCATCGGCCATCGCAGCCGGAAGCTCAGGAGGGACCGCTGCCAGTGCTTCCGACGGGATTGATGACTCCGCCAGCGGTTTAGCCTTTGGGTGGCTTAACTCTGCGCTATACCCGGCCTGTTTGATCGTTTCAATTAGGGCTTCTGCGCTGGCGCTACCGGTGACATGCGCTTCGGTCACCGTGACGTCAGCCTGCTCAACGTCAGGACGTTGTTCGAGACTTTCTTTCACGCGTTTGACGCAGTGACCGCAGGACAGTCCGTCCAGGATCAGGTCGATGGTTTGAGACATAACACACTCCTTTATTACAGGGATTAACTGACTGTGATAAAGGTTAAACCTTCCAGCAAGGGGAAGGTCAAGGGGTTTGTTTGATACCCGCGTTTTCAGTGTTCCAGCGCGATAGCGCAAACGTGTTCGAGCGTAGAAAGGTTGTTGTACAGTTCGGGTAAGGTCATTTTTTTTCTAATCACCACCTTAAGGTTAACCTCTATTTTTCCCTTTTTAACATCACGGATAGTCAGACTCTCAATAATACTTTTTTGTTGATTAATACTTTCTATCAGCGTTTGCAGTCCTGATTTTTGGTCAAGAATAATGCGGATTTTGACTTTGCCGGGTAACTGATTTTTGGTTTGTAAAAAGATGACAAAATAGCTGAGTTTGATAGCCAGCAGGAATAACCCGGTGGCAAGCAGCGCATGAAGATAAAAACCGGCGCCGCTGGTAATTCCCACACCAGCAGAAGCCCACACGATGGCTGCGGTTGTCAGCCCGGATATGGCGTCATCATGGCGATGCAGAATAACGCCAGCGCCGAGAAAACCTACGCCGCTGATAATTTGCGCGGCCAGGCGCATAGGATCGCTACGTATGTTCATAGAGATTTCGGCGTAATACTCTGCTGACTGAATAGAGACGATCGTCAGGACGCAGCTGGCTACTGAAATAATCACGCAGGTTTTGAATCCGACGGGCTTTCCTTTTGATTCCCTTTCAAGCCCGATGATTCCACCCAGAACAAATGCGACGCAAATTTTAGCCAGCGTAATTAAAATGGATTCTCCTTCGCCGGATAAGATGACTGCCAACGTATTCATTTTTCCCTCCGGAAAAACCGACCCCGAACAGTATGCGAACGCCTCCTTTCCCGATCCGTAACCCTATGCGCCGTAATTGTGGATATAGCGCTCGATCAGCGAAAGAAGTTGCCGGTTATCGATGCTCTGCAGAATTTTTACCTTCGCCCCTTTGGGGGCGGGGATCCCCACGTCCAGGCGCAATGTCTCGCGTCCATAGCGACAGGTCATACCGCGAGTGATGCCTTCCAGAGAAACATCCAGATAGTCCTCTGCTGTCTGTGCCAGAGAAGGATCAAGTAACCAGGCGACGGTTAAAACGTCGTGGATCCAGCATCCGGGCAGATTGCGGGTTTGCATTGAGTATGTGATCCACGGGCGAAGGGTTTGCTCCAGATAGCGGCTAAGCTCGTTTTCAGCCGCAGCCAGACGATCCAGATCGGCATGGAGCATCTGGGTTTTCGTCGTCACATCCATTGGGACCAGCGTGACAGGCGCACCGCTGGTGAGTACCGCATGAGCCGCTTCAGGGTCCAGACCAAAATTTGTGTCTTTCAGGTAGCCCGGCACATTGAACACCCCGCCCATTACCACGATATTTTTTACCGCATGAACGATCTGCGGATAGAGTTGCAGGGCAATGGCGACGTTGGTCAGTGGGCCTGTGGCAACCAGGGTGATCTCGCCGGGATTGCTACATATCCGTTCACCTATCGCCTCAGGCGCATGGGGGGGAACCGTCTGGCACGCCGCTGGCGCGGGGACATCCGACCAGAGCTGCCGTAAGCCAAACTGATCGACTCCGTGATCGAGTTTTTCCCGCCACGGCAGCGGATCTTCTCTGAGCGCGCGCGAGGCGCCACGGTAAACAGAAACGGGAATATCTAATCGCTGAACGAGATCTTTAGCGACCGCATATCCGATTTCGACAGGGGTATTTCCTGCAACGGTGGTGATCATCTCCAGAGAGAGCTGCGGCGCGGCAATCGCCAGCGCCAGCGCCAGTCCGTCATCGATATTGGCTCCGGGAACGCCATTGCCCGGATCGCAGTCGATAATGACGCGCATCGGTTCATTTTTACTTTGTCTCGGGTTGTACTTCATGTCCCTGGCAGCCACACGACTCTCCTACTCGTAAATAAAACTCAAATTCAACGCGGCGAACCTTTCCATCCCAGTTTTTCAGCATGTCGATTGCCGCACGGGCCATTTTGTCGACAGGCTGTCGAACGGCGGTTAAGGACGGGACGTTATAAGCCGATTCTTGCGTTGCGTTAAAGCAGACCAATGCCACATCCTGCGGAACGCGCAGGCCTTGCTCCGCCAGCGCGCGCAAACAACCGAGAGCCTGCTGTTCATTGGTCGCGAACACGGCTCGTGGCAACTGGCCTTGCAACATGCGCTTTGTCGCCTCGTAACCTCCGGCGCGGGTATAGTTGGTCGAAAAAATCCAGCAAGGATTGACCACCAGCGAAGAATCTTCCAGCGCCCGCTGCCATCCCCGGATACGATCCTGGGTATTCAACATTTCACGCGGGCCGCAAATAATCCCGATGTCACGGTAGCCGTGATCGATAAGATGCTTCGTGACCTGCATGGCCGCCAGCTGTTCATCCACCTGGATAACGCTGACGTTGAGCCCGGGATCCACGCGATCGAGCATGACGCAAGGGGTGGCGCTCTCCTGAATCAACTCAATATAAGGATGCCGATCAACGCTGGTGTAGATCAGCCCGTCCACCTGACGATTCAGCATATTATTGATAAGTTCACGTTCACGGCCGCTGCTGTCGCCCGCATCGCCCAGCAGGAGGACTTTGCCATCAGCAAATGCTTCGCGTTGCAAGGCATGCGCCATCGAAGCAATAAACGGATTCGAGATATCCGGTGCGACAAGCCCATAGGTTTGCGTGCTCCCTGAGGCCAGAGCACGCGCGATACCATTGGGGCGATAGCCGGTTTTTTTAATGGCCTGCAACACGCGCTGTCGGGTCGCTTCGGCAACGGGGCGCGGACCATTATTAATAACGTAACTCACGACAGCGACGGACGTTCCCGCCTCTTTTGCCACGTCAGAACGTGTTACGCGTTGCGAATGTGATTGGGTCACGAGGCACCTACCTGATTGTGTTCAGAGTCATCTTTTTTCCAGACAGCATAAGGCGTTATGACCCAAAAATCTTTGGTAAAGAACGCGCATCCCACGTTCTCAGGCCTCAAATTGCATCCTCGGGCAGGTTGAGATCCCGCCCGCGGGTCTCCGGCGCGAAGAAAGTGGTCACCAGCCCAACTGTGGCCATCAGGGCGAAATAGACGGCGATAGGCCACCAGTGTCCGTAAAACGAGAGCAGCGCAGAGGCGACAAGCGGCGCGGTACCGCCAGACATAATGGAACCTAACTCTTTCGCAAATGCCATTTTGGTATAACGGTTGGTCACGCCGAAAAGCTCCACGCCCCACGCAGCCTGAACGCCGAAAATGCCCAGTGAAGCGAGGCCCATCCCGGTAACGATCGTCGGGATCACAATCCACGGCTCACGAGAGTCCAGCAGCATGAATGCCGGGAATGCGTACAGGATCAGCAACAGGCAGAACCAACGATAGATGATGCGTCTGCCAAAGCGATCGGAAAGCCATCCCGCCAGCGGAATAATGGCGAATCCCAGAACCGATGCGATAAACACTGCCACGGTCGGTACAGATTTATCTACCATCAGCACTTTAGCGACATAGCCAATGATAAATCCCTGGGCCAGGTAGGAAGGGCCATTTTCACCAATACGTAATCCAACCATGGTCCAGAACGCCCGGGTGCGTTTCCAGAAGCTACGCGTGTCATGCTGCTGTTGCACCTGTCCCTGGCGAAGGGCTTTTTCTCGCTCGGCCTGCAGGAGCGCTTTTTGCCGCTCGAAAACGGGCGTTTCACGCATATGACGACGAATGAATAATGCTGCCGCGGCGATGAGAATGCTGCAAAGAAAAGGAATACGCCATCCCCAGCTCAGCAGGGCGTCTTTATCCATTTGCAGGACGATGAGCCAGACCAGAGAAGCCAGCAAGGTTCCGCTATTTGAACCCAGAGCGATAATCGAGGAAACCAGTCCGCGGCGCTTAACAGGGGCGTATTCACCCAGCATGACCGTACCACCGGAAAGTTCCGCCCCGGCTCCCAGACCCTGGGAAAATCGGAGGATGACCAGACATACCGGCGCCCAGACGCCAATCTGGGCGTAGCTGGGGATTAAGCCTATCAGCATGGTTGACATGCCCATTAATCCAATGGTGATAACCATGACAATCTTCCGACCATGACGATCGCCTATCCAGCCGAACAGCAAGGCGCCGATGGGGCGGGCAATAAACCCAAC
This sequence comes from Citrobacter amalonaticus, assembly GCF_002918555.1. Lineage (GTDB taxonomy): Bacteria > Pseudomonadota > Gammaproteobacteria > Enterobacterales > Enterobacteriaceae > Citrobacter_C > Citrobacter_C amalonaticus_A. The sequence goes on along the minus strand of NZ_PQMB01000002.1, from coordinate 1,064,767 downwards.
GGAATAGGCGGCGAAGCTGGAAAGTAGCGCCATAACAGGTGTGGCTTCCGGGAAAAAGACATCGCCAAAGATAATGCCTGCGGCAAGGCCATACAGCGCAAAATCGGCATATTCCATTGTGGTACCTAACCAGCAGGAAAATGTGGCTCGCCAGAATTCGCGGCGTCCCTCGGGGGTTTCGAGTCGCTCCTGAGCTGCCTGTTGGCCGTCCGTCAGGGGAACAGAGGATGAATGTGTGTTCATAAGAACTCCTTGAAGTTAGCTGTCGACGTAAGTCGCAGGTTTATACTCTTCACGTTCTACTCGCGTAGATATTATATTTTTATCGCAGATTAATAAATCTACCCGCGTAGAATGACCAGATGAAAGAGTCAAAATTGCGAAAGCGATCACTTATAACAGGCAATTGTTACAGAAAATGGAGCACCGGTTTCGATGATCAGCAATGTTTAGCGATCAAGGACGATCAGCGGTGAGTCAGCGGATGGATTGTTTATAACTGTGATATCAGCACCGTAGAGTGCTTTTAAGGCGGTCTGTTTCAACACTTCCTGCGGTTTACCATTATCGACAACCCTGCCTTTATCCATCAGCACCACGCGATCGGCGTAGCGTGCGGCAAGATTGAGATCGTGCAGTACGCAGCAAACATTGAACTGCCGCTCGTTCACCAGCTGGCGCAATAAACGAAAAAGATGCTGCTGGTGGTGAATATCCAGTGCTGAGGTCGGCTCATCAAGAAATAACCACTTAGGTGAGGGGATGGCTTCCCACAGCTGGACCAGTAAACGCGCCAGCTGTACCCGCTGCTGTTCGCCGCCGGATAGCTGTCGGTAGTTGCGGGAGGCCAGATCCTGGCAATCACACAACGCCATGATCTGCGCAGTTTCGTCATGAGGATTACGTGTACGGTGAGGATGCCTGCCCATGCGGATCACTTCCTGTACGCTAAACGGAAAGGCCATGTGGCTGTTCTGACGCATCACCGCGCGGGTTTTTGCCAGCCCGGTGATTGACCATTCTTTCAGCGGTCTGCCCAGTAACGTGCAATGTCCGCTATGCGGCTGCAGATAGCCGGTTAACTGACGCAGTAGCGTGGATTTTCCTGCGCCATTCGGGCCCAAAATGGCCACGATTTCTCCACCCGGCAAGTCCAGCGAAACGTCATCCGTCAGACGTCTTCCCTGCAGGCTATAAACCAGATTTTCAGCACGGATCATGACGTCCTCCGACTGCGCAATATCAGCCACAGAAACCAGGGGCCGCCGATCAGACTGGTCAACAACCCAACAGGCATTTCGGCAGGCTGAACCAGCGTGCGGGCCAGGGTATCGGCAATCAGGAGTAAACAGGCTCCGGCCAGCGCGGAACAGGGGATAAGCCAGCGATGATCGGCCCCGGTGGTCATTCTGATGAGATGGGGGATCACCAGACCGATAAAGCCGATAACGCCGCTCACCGAAACGGCGGCTCCTGTCAGTAGTGAACTGAGTAACAGCAGCTGCTGGTGTTTACGTTTCACATTTACACCGAGGTAGTGGGCTTCTTCATCGCCAAGCTGCAGCAGATTCAACGTTCCGGCGAGACAGGTCGTTGCCGCAATACCCGGCAGTATAAATGAACTGGCGACCAGCAGCGTAGGCCACTGCGCCTGGCCAAGATATCCCATCATCCACAGGGTCAACTGACGAAGCTGCTGGTCATCGCCAATATAGCTCAGCACGCCAATGGCTGCGCCACACAGCGCGTTGATGGCGATTCCGACCAATAACAATTGCATCATGCCGCCATGACGGTGGCGTTGGCCGATCAGGAAAATGATGGTGCAGACCACCATGCTGCCCGCAACGGCAAAAATCATCTGCTCATACAGCACCAGAACAACCGGTAAGGAGAACGGGAGAACGATAGCCACCCCGACCATTAACGCAGAACCACTGCTAACGCCAAGTAGCCCAGGGTCGGCCATCGGATTGCGAAAAAGTCCCTGCATGATAGCGCCTGCCGTTGCCAGTGCGGCGCCAACCAGTACTGCCAGCAACACGCGCGGCAGACGAATGTTCAACCATATGCCCCGATACTCCTCATCAAAAAGGGCGCTGAAAGTGATATTCAACGCCCCCTGACTGGCACCGAATAGCATCAGAGCGATCAGCAGGAGTGAAAGACCTGTCAATATGCTGATGGAAGAGAGTGAATCCTTGAGCACGCAAAACTCCATTACGTCTTTGCGGCGCGGATATCCTGCGCCGCCAGGGGATTACGCCGGTTTAAGTTCAGGCTCAATCAGACTGTAGATCTGATTATTCAGGCCAGGCGCATTAGCCAGTTCATGAATATGTGCGCCAACGCCGCTTCCGCCCGCACCAAAGAGTAACCACGGTGTCATCAGGCATCTTTCTTAAGCGATGCAGCCAGCGCGTGGAAACGCTGAACCTGTTCACTCAGTAACTGACGATGTTCATCCCGACCCAGGAAAATTTTAAACATGGCGCTATCTGCTTTGTTAAAGAAGAGAACAGACGCGGTGTCCATCCCCATAAATTTACGTTCAATCAAGGCGATATGCGTGCAGTTCTCAGCCTTGATGTGTCCCGTCATCCCTTTTTTACCACGCAGGTTAAAGTAGCCGTGGCGGTGAAATCCGGAAGGTAGTTCGCCCGTAAACTCGAGGATAACATCAGCAGTATGGACCAGGGTGGTGACTTTGCCCCACTCGCTGACGGTCTCCCAAACGGTGTCAAACTTATCGCCCGAAACAACCGTCGGGGAGGGCAAGTTTTGTACTACTTCCAGTAGCGTGGTGTTGTATTGATCGGCGATAGCTTCCAGCGTACCGTCCGGCTCAGTCTTCAAAAAATCCTGTAAAGAGACGTGGCTCATCATTACTCCTGTTATGGTTTCTCTACCGCAATACGCGGTGCGTTAAGTTCCTGAATCAGTTCATCAAGAGACTGCAAAATATTGCTTGCCCAGAAGCGGCCTTCATTGGTCAGACGCAGACACGTTGAGGAATCACTGGTCAATCCCGCCTGATGCCACTGGGACAGTAACGGGGCTAATTTTTCGGCATGAGGTGTCAGTTCATCCAGGGAGATGCGCGCCGTTTCGACACCGGCCTGGAGGGTATGTCGCCACTGGAAGCCGGGTTCGGCGGTACGCATCATCATCATTAGCGGTTTTTTCCCGGCGGCGATGGCCTCATGCCAGGCTGTAAGGTTACGTTCAACCATCCAGGAGTAACCGTTCACCGAGCCACCCGCTCCAGAACCAAATGCCAGGCAGTCGGCTCCCTGTTTAATGAGAAGGTTGTACAGGTTGCGCTCGCGCGTTGTATGCGCCCAGTGGCTGTTGCTGATACAACGCCAGCCCGCAGCGTCCATGAAATCACAACCCTGAAGGTAGAGATCGCGACGTTCTGCCGGAGAAGGAACGGTAGTCCGTCCATTCTCTACGGCTTTGCCCAGTGGCGTATTGGGGAGCAGATTAAGGGCATAGAGGTCAACACCGTCGAGGCCAATATCACGGGCGATCGCCAGATCTTCTCCCCATAGTTTTGCATCTTGCCCCGGCAGACCGAAAAGCAGATCGCACACTACCGCCGCGCGGTCTCGTTTCACCAGTTCTTGCATAAAAGCCCTGGCCGTTGGGCCATCTGAAGTCCGGGCCATCTTCTTCCGAATTTTGCTGTTAAAAGATTGAATACCAATGGAGAAGCGGTTTGCGCCCGCATCCAGGCAAGCGTCAATTCGGTTATCGTCAAAGTTAAGAACCCGGCCTTCAATCGTGATCTCACAGTCCGGTGCCAGAGGGAGTTTGTCCTTTAGCACGGTGATGATCTTTGCCAGATCCTGTGCTGACAGCGCTGAAGGCGTACCGCCGCCAAAGTAAACCGCGTGAACAGGTGCTGACTGATGTAGAACGCTGTCCGCTTCCATTTCGATTTCGCGAATGAGGGCATCGGTGTAGCGGACGCAGCGATCCTCCTCAAAACGGTTTTGATAAAAACCGCAGAACGTACAATGAGTCGCGCAAAAGGGGATATGCAAATACACCAGTCTTTTGCGGGGAGGAACGCGCTGGCTGATGACATTTTGCCAGGTTTGCGACAGCTGCTCTTTTGCGACAGGGATTGCCCCACGCCACGGCATCGTGGCACGGCGATCTTTGAATGGCTGGTTTCCCTGCAGTGCGAAATGCGGGGTGAGATCCGGCGCGTTTTTTATATTCATACGTCTACATCAAATCCATCTGTCAGGGCCAAAATTGCTGGTGCAGAGACTCAACCGCGTCAGCGATGCGAGGCCCCATACCCAGGATCAGTGCTTGATCTACGATAATAATGCGTTGATTTTTCCAGGCGGCGGTGTGGGTGATTCCGGCAATAGCGCGTAGACGATTGAGATCGTCCTCCACCATCTGTGAGGTCACGACAATAACCTGCGGATTTGCTGCAATCAGCGATTCCGCGCTGTAGCTTTGGTATTGCTGATGAGTCGCCACATTCTCTGCACCGGCCAGGGTCAAAATGGCGTCGGCAACGCTGTCTTTACCGGCCACCTGCGGCGCGCTGCCGCCAGCAGAGAGAATAAATAGCGCTTTTACCGGCGCATTTTTCGACCTAACGCTGTGTTGAACACGTTCGAGCCGCTGGTGTATACGACTGACCAGCGCATCACCTTGTTCAGGGATCCGCAGCGTTTTTGCCAGTTGATGAATGTTGGTATACATCTGCTCAACCGTCGCAGGAACACGTGGCAAGGTCACGACGTTGACTTTTTGCCTGCGTAGCTGATCCAGAACGATTTGCGGCCCGGCATCCTGCCAGGTGATAAAGCTGTCCGGGCGCAGGGATAAAATGCCTTCGCTGTTCAGCTGCTTCCAGTAGCCAATATGTGCCAGCGTGGTCGTTTCTGGAGGATAAGAGGTGGTTTCATCCACCCCAACCACGCGGTTGCCAGCTCCCATAGCAAAAATAAGCTCGGTCAGTGAACCGCCTGCGACAACCAGCCTTTCAGCAGCCTGAGTGCTGAAGGTGCAGGCGAGAATCAGTAAGCCAGTGATGAGTTTCTTCATGTTCAGAAATTCCATGCAAAACCTACTGCTGCGTTGAAGCCTGCCGCAGGAATTGATTCATGTGTAGTCTGGTAACGTTTATTGGTCAGGTTGTTCAGCGCAAGGTTGACCTGATACTGATCCTGCGGGCCAAATTCGGTATTGAATGCCAGGTTAAGGGTCGCCCAACCCGGATAGTTAATTTCCTTGCTGCCCGTTTTATTTTTGGCGCTGGAGGCGGCGCGGACAAAGAGATCCGAGGTAACATTGGCGCTATGGAGCAACAGCGTATGTTTCAGACCGGCTCTTCCTGTCAGCGTAGGCTCGCCAGTGTCCCAGGTTTTGATGGTGTCGCCTTCGTACTGGCGGCGAATAAGGTTACCGCTCAAATAAGGAGAGATGGCCCAGCCGTTGTACTCTGCGGTGAGTTCCATCCCCCAGGTTTTAGCCTGGTCAATGTTGTCATAGTAATAATATCCGCCCCGGGAAGAGGTGCTTTTACCCTGGCAAATGGTTTGCCCGGCACAGGTCAGGCTGGCGATATAATCTTTGGCCTCGGAGTAGTAAATCGCGCCGTCAATCAACCACATATTGCCTTTATAACGGGCACCCAGCTCATAGTTGTTGGAGTGCTCCGCCTTCAGGTTCGGGTTGCCGTAGCTGACGCTGCCGCCCGCAGAGGTCTGCATAAATAGCTGGGTCAACGTCGGAAAGACGTATCCCTGAGCATAGGCGGCGCGCAGTTCAATATCTTTGAAACCGGCGTAGCGCAGGCTGGTGGAGGTGACTAATTCGTCATCATGCGCTGATTTTCTTCCGGATGACCGCCAGGCCGTACCGCTCAGGCTGTCGCTGCGGTTCAGTCTGGAAGAGAGCCAGTACTGGCGTGCGCCAACGGTCCACGTCCAGTCATCAGCGAAATGCCAGTCGTTTTGTACAAACAGGGAGGCATTACTCTGTTCAGCTTCAATATGTGACAGGGTACGGGTTAGGGTGTCAAAGAAGCCAGTAGCTGCTGTCTGACGTGTGCTGCTGTTGGTATCCTGCTTTACTTTATCGTGCTGGTACTGAGTTCCGATAACCAGCTCGTTATTCGCCGGAAGTGAGAAATTGCTCTGTAGCGTCACCCCCTGGGTATACTGTTTATCATTGGTATGGGTCTGATTGCTGATTGTCAGCGCCCGGATCATCGGGCTGGGGATAGCCTGAGTGGTTTTAACCCGGTTTTCAAATTTACGTTCAATGGTCTGGCTGTAAGCATCGAGGTGGATTTTTTTCAGGTAATCCCCTCCGGCATCATAGTCATAGAAAATGCCGACTTTTTCGCGCTCCAGTTTCGGAATCCGGACGCTGAATTCGTCATACTGGTTTTCCGCATCGCTGAGCCAGGTTTGCGTGGAAGTCTTGTAACGATCGAGTGACAGGCCCAGCTTATGGCGATCGAAGTTGTAACCCAGCCAGGCTCCCTGACCGTTATTGCGGAAGTGGGTGCCAGGTAACCTGCCATCCGGGGTGTCACGATCGCCCTGATCGGAGTAGCTGCCGTTGATGCGATAGTCAAAGTTGCCGATGCTGCCCCAGGCGGCGGCTGACTCCTCCCACCCGGCAGTGGCTGAGTTATAGACAGCTTTGATGCTGCCTCCGAGCGGTTTATCTCCGCCTTTTTTGGTAATGAAGTTCACCACGCCGCCAATTGCCTGCGAGCCGTAGAGAACCGAGTAGGGACCCTTTACGACCTCGATACGTTCCAGGGAAGACTCATCGATCAGCAAACCTGCGCCATAGTTCTGACCCGCGCGCTGATAGCTGACAACCTGGCCGTCAATCAAAATCAGCACGCGTGAAGCGGCTTCACCGCGAATACGAATTTGTTTACGGCCTGCCAGCGAGTTGTCGGTGACCTCAACGCCAGGAATATCTTGCAGATCGTCGGCAATGGAAACGCTGGTCGAGTTTTGTAAGGTCTGACGATCAATCACCTGAATTGTTGCCGGACTTTCCCGGAGACGACTTTCTGTCCGGTTAGCGGTAACGATTAACGTATCGTCATTGGAGGGTTTAGATTGTGCTGTGGTACTGGCTGCAGAAACAGCGCCCGAAACACATAATGTCAGGGCTGAAAGAAAAAATGGCCTGTTGTTGATCCGTGGCAGCATATGAGAATCCTTATGAGTATGTAAATGATGATCATTATCATTCGTATTTATATAGAGGCGATAGCCATAAATTCAATCTGAAAGATGTAGAAATAATGCATCTTTTGATCTACATCAATTCGTCATGGCGTTCAGGGCTATGTGTGAAAGAGATTGTGCATAACCCATGAAATGAGAAAGGGTTACTGGCGTTATGACGGCAGATATTCTGGATCGTGTGGCGTCAGGAGGAGGGGGTTATACCCGTCATATTTCACGTGGCAGGCGCGTTGGCTTTTGTTATTCGTCTCATCCATGAGATTCACCCTTACAGTCCGTCGCTGCGTCAACGCCTGCCTGCAACTCGAATTATTTAGGGTATATAATGAGATTCTGTAACAGCACAACCTGCGGAGGATCTGTGAATATCAGCTTCGTTGCGAAAAAAACTGGCCTAACCAGCAAAGCGATTCGCTTTTATGAGGAAAAGGGGTTGCTTACACCACCGCTGCGTGGGGAGAACGGCTACCGTACCTACAGCCAGCAGCACCTGAACGAGCTGACGCTGCTGCGTCAGGCACGCCAGGTCGGGTTTAATCTGGAGGAGTGCGGTGAGCTGGTCAATCTGTTTAACGATCCTGCACGACATAGTGCGGATGTGAAAAAGCGTACTCTGGAGAAGGTGGCGGAGATTGAGCGCCATATCAATGAATTGCAGTCGATGCGGGGACAACTCCTGGCCCTGGCGGATTCGTGTCCAGGCGATGACAGCGCCGAATGTCCGATTATCGATAATCTCTCCGGCTGCTGTCACCACAAAGCAAAAGCTTAGCGCTGCGGTTGTTTAAGCATAAACACCACCGTACCGCGATACCAGGGCGATTGCTCCAGCTGCGCTTCGGCCAGCCTGTCCCGCCGACCTTTTTGCACCAGCCCGAGTTTAAACGGAATGCGCAGCCGGGTGAGGGCGGGCAGATAATCCTGATAATTTGCCACCGTGCTGCGCCCCTGATAGCTCTGCACGACCAGTTCATCGACGGGAAGCGCATTAAGCGTCGCGACATCGCCGGTTTTTGCCCAGTCCAGTAAACCGGTCACCCCCAGCGCAAACTCTGGCGGTAGCTGTTGGCGTAGCTGTTGCAGAAACCGGGCATAGTCGGCCAGTTGATGGGTTGCCGCATCAAAATCGACCTGCAAACCTACCACCTTATTTCCCGCCGCCTGCCAGCGCTGCATCAGGCGCACGATCCGCACAGGTATCGCTTCCGGCACGTCGAGCGTGGTAAAGCGGACGGTGATCCAGATTGACGGAAATGTCAGCCGACTCACCGGCAGGCCGAGGCGCTGAAAAAACGCTTCGCCCTGGCGTGTCAGCACTTCGCCCTGATGCAGGTAGACCATTTGCGCGTTTTGCAACTCGTCGCCGGCCTTTACCCCAGACCACAGCCAGAACGCAGGGTGCTGGCGAGCATCAACGGTTCCCGCCGCTTGCGCTTGTCCGGTGAGTAGTACAATTACCAGTAATATTTGAGTTTTTTTGCCCACGGGCTTCCCGGATACTGCGTTTTCAACTGTGTGAACCAGCCTTTACGCTGCAGTTTGTCCACCTCTTCCCCACCACACTCGTTCATGCCGGACGGGGCATAGCACATGACCGCCCGATAGAGCGCATAGCTTTTATCTTCGGGCTCCGCTTGCGGCGACGTGATGATCTGCTGGTAGTAACTCTGGCGGTCATACTGGCCCCAGGGATGTTTGCGGTCGATGGCGGCCTCCAGCACACCGTTGCCTGTACCATCTTTCCACAAATCGACATGTGTCTGTGTGGCGCGGAAGAACTCGCCCAGGCAGTTGAGGGCGTGAGCGTCGTTGGCATTTTTACTCAACACGGTGACCGTCTCATCCAGGCTGCGGCAAACGTAACCCGCCTGTGCATTATCGCCGTTCCATTCAAAGATGCTCACATTGACATCGTCAAAGGCCTCGCTAATGACCGGTTGAGTGATGGCGCTGACAAGTGCTTTATCTCTCAGCCAGTCGGCAAAGCGGTTTTCTGTTAAATCCCGAACAAGCAGGGTATGCAGGGCGATAGTGCGCTCTTCATTACCAGGCCCCTGCGAGGCCTGCTGACGTAACAGCTCAGGGGAGGCCTGGGTTTTCAGCACCCGGGAGCGTAAACGCAGGTTAGTCACCGGGCTGTCCGGGGCGAAGATTGCCGCAATGTCGCCGCTGTAAACCAGCGTTGCCGCCAGTTTTGCCTGTATATACTGCTGCTGTTCGTGGTCCTGACTGAGCTTCAGGAGCTGTTGCCAGAAATGACGTGCAGCGGGCCACTGTTTTTGTCCCATCAGCGCTTCGCCGTACAGCACCTGTTCGCTGAAGGCGAGGATATCGTGAGCGGGGAGCGTTTGCGCTGGTGTAACCGCCTGGAGTACGGCGGCATCGTTGTCCGTCGCAAGCCACAGATTCAACTGTAGATTGCGCCACAGCGGCAGTTTTCCGTTCTTTTCAAAAACCGGTTTGCTGGCGTCGAGCCGGTCCTGGGTTAACGTTGGTTTGTTATCGCGATTTAAGCGAAGCGCGCGCAGTAGTTCGATATAGCTTACCAGCGGCGCGTCGGGGAAGGCGTCCAGCGTGGGTCCTTCCAGGAATTGCATACCGAGGGCATTATCGTATTCGCTTACCAGACTGCGCAGCTGCGGCGCATCAATGGTTTGCCGGAAAGCCTGCTCGTACAGTCCTGCCAACGGTGGCCACGCCTGTAGATACCAGTTGATACGGCGCAGCATCCCGCGCGCGGAGTCGGCATACAGCCCCTCCGGCCAGCGCTGCAGATACGTTTGCGCCTCTTTTTGCGCAAGTTGGGCCTCTTCACGATCTATCCGCGCGATATCAAAATCGCCGTACTGCCCGACGCTGTTCTGACTGCTTTTGTTCAACGCCGTGCGCATCAGCATATATTGCGCGGTTTCTGTCAGCCAGGGCTGCTTACTCTCCAGTAACAGCGTGAAATCCTGCGTTGCGGCATCGTAATCACCGCTATAGAAATGGGCGACCCCGGAAATATAGCTGCTAAACAAAATGGCGTTTGAGTCCGCGGGAAAGGCGCTCAGGGTTTCCGTCAGCGCTTTTATCCCGGTCCCATAAAACAGTTTCATGCGCGCCAGCGCCAGCGTGTGGCGCTGATCCGGAGTCAGTGAGGTATCGGCGAGCAGGGCGGCGTTAAACTGGCTGACGGCGTCGAGCGTGTAGCTGACAAACCGATTTTCCATTTCGTAATCAGATGTACCTGAGTGCTCAGCGGCATCGGATTGCGTAAATTGCGTCGGATCGAGGTTCAGGACGGCCATCTGCCGGGCGAGCGTATCATCTTCGCTTTGCGCCCGGGTAGCGGCGGCTGGCGGTGGTGATACCTCATCCCACTGCGGGTGATAAGCAAAATAAAACTCGCGGGAACGGGTGATGTCGGCAGGCATGGCCTGTACTGGCAGGGGGAAGGATTTTGCCTCGCTCAGCAGACGCAGCAGGTTGTCGCGCGAATCGTTGTCGGGCGTCAGCACCGGGTCGCCTTTAAGCAGACAGTAATTGTAAGCCCACTGGCAATTTTCCATATCGAAAGAGGCGAATACTTGAGGCGCCCCCGCCAGCAGGGTGCACAAGGTGAATGCAAGGGGTGTCTTCCTGACCATACTGTTTTCATTCCTGTTGATTGTTAAAGGATAACCACCCCCTGTGGGCGTGGTTATCCGCAGGCGTTGGCTCTGCCTTATCATCTTTGGATTTAAATCTTACAGGACGGGCAGAGGGCTCTTTTTAAGTTTTTAGCACGCCCCTCAGGGGCGAAATCAATGCCGCCTTCTGTAAAGGCGGCATTTTACTGTTTTTATCGGGTTACGGCTCTTATATAGAGGGTAATACCATCAACGGCAACCACTTCAACCTGGGTTCCAGCGCTCAGATCGTCGCTGGCGTTGACGGGCCACGCGCTGTCGCCAACACGCATGTGTCCACGCCCGTTAACCAGCGTGGTGTCCAGTACAAACCGACGGCCGATCAGCTGTTGTCCGCGCTGGTTCAGATGGCTGTCGGCAGGCTTTTGTTCCCTGACGCGTTTTGCCAGCCATTTCCACCACAGCCAGGCAGCCAGCAGGGTTAATACGGCGAACATCACGCCCTGCCACTCCCAGCCAAACGGCAACAACCAGACCACCAGGCCGGTTATGACCGCCGCCACGCCGCTCCACAGCAGGTAACCGTTACCTCCCAGCATCTCGGCTGCCAGTAGCAGACCACCGAGACTCAGCCAGAAAATATGCGGATGCTGAAGAATCATCTCGATCATAATTTTTTCCGTTCGCTGGCGCTGTCCTTAATCAGTTCGGAGATCCCGGCAATGGAGCCCATCAGGCTGCTGGCATCCAGCGGCATCAACACCACTTTGCTGTTGTTGGCCGAACCGATTTGCTGCAACGCTTCGGTATATTTCTGGGCGACGAAGTAGTTGACTGCCTGAATATCACCCGCGGCAATCGCTTCTGACACCATTTTGGTGGCCTGGGCTTCCGCTTCAGCGGAACGCTCGCGAGCTTCAGCCTGCAGGAACGCGGACTGACGTTCACCTTCCGCTTTCAGGATTTTCGACTGTTTTTCCCCTTCGGCTTTTACGATGTCAGCCTGTCGAATCCCTTCGGCTTCAAGGATATAGGCACGCTTGGTTCGCTCTGCTTTCATCTGGGCGTTCATGGCGTCAATGAGTTCAGCCGGTGGACGAACATCGCGAATTTCAATACGGGTTATTTTGATGCCCCACGGATTGGTGGCGTCATCGACGATATGCAGCAGGCGAGTATTGATGTTGTCACGCTGCGATAGCATTTCGTCGAGTTCCATTGATCCCAGAACGGTACGGATGTTGGTCATCGTCAGGTTAATGATCGCCAGCTCCAGGTTGCTGACTTCATACGCCGCCTTCGGCGCGTCAATTACCTGGATAAAGCAGACCGCATCGATCGACACGTTGGCGTTGTCTTTCGAGATCACTTCCTGCGATGGAATATCGAGTACCTGTTCCATCATATTGATCTTACGACCAATACGATCCATGAACGGTACAACCAGGCTGAGGCCGGGTTGCAGGGTGTTGGTGTAGCGCCCGAAGCGTTCTACGGTCCACTGGTACCCCTGGGGGACGATTTTAACGCCAGCGCCGACCACGACCAGTGCAACAAAAATCAGAATAGGGATAAAAATTAACATCGATAAAACTCCTGTAGAAATGTCCTTGTAAACAATAATCGACGATCGATTAATTAAATTATAACCGATTAATCAAAGGGAGTTCCTCTCTTATTCATTAGAGGGGTACACTATTTGCTGATAAAAGTAGGAAAATGGACGCACGATGAACGAAAGCCGCATTTTGCTTCAGCTTAAAAACGTAGGATACCAGGCTGGGGCGACGAAAATTCTCAATAACATCAGCTTTACCCTACGGGCAGGGGAATTTAAGTTGATCACGGGGCCTTCCGGCTGTGGCAAAAGTACGTTACTGAAGATTGTGGCGTCACTGATTAGCCCCTGCGAGGGAGAGATTCTTTTTGAGGGTGAGGATATCTCAACATTTAAGCCGGAAACCTGGCGCCAGCAGGTTTCCTACTGCGCCCAGACGCCAGCGCTGTTTGGCGAGACCGTCTACGATAACCTGATCTTTCCCTGGCAGATCCGCGGTAAGCGCCCCGAGCCTGAGTCATTTCTCAAAGACCTTGCCCGCTTTGAACTGCCAGAAGGGATCCTGGAGAAAAGTATCAATGCGCTCTCTGGTGGTGAAAAACAGCGAATCTCTTTAATCCGTAATTTACAGTTTTTGCCGAAGGTATTGCTGCTTGACGAAATTACCAGCGCGTTGGATGAAAGTAATAAGGATAATGTTAATGAGATTATTCATCACTATATTCACGATAAAAATATTGCCGTGCTGTGGGTAACCCACGACAAGGATGAAATTAATCATGCGGATAATGTCATAACGCTACAACCCCATGCCGGAGAGATGCAGGAAGCCCGCTATGAACGAGCATAATATGACTAACGAATCACTGGCATTAGCGATGATGCTGGTGGTAGTGGCTATTCTCATTAGCCATAAAGAGAAACTGGCGCTGGAAAAAGATATTCTGTGGAGCGTCTGCCGGGCGGTTATTCAACTTATTATTGTCGGTTATGTATTGAAATACATTTTCGGCGTTAACCACGCAATTCTTACCCTGTTGATGGTGCTGTTTATCTGTTTTAACGCCGCGTATAACGCGCAGAAGCGCAGCAAATATATCGACAAGGCGTTTTTCTCTTCGTTTATCGCCATTACCTCAGGGGCGGGTTTAACCCTGGCGGTGCTGGTGCTGTCGGGATCGATTGAGTTTACCCCCATGCAGGTGATCCCGATTTCCGGGATGATTGCGGGAAATGCAATGGTCGCGGTTGGGTTGTGTTACAACAATCTCGGCCAGCGTTTTAACAGCGAACAGCAGCAAATTCAGGAGAAACTCAGTCTGGGAGCAACGCCAAAAATGGCCTCCGCCGGGCTGATTCGCGACAGCATTCGCGCATCGCTGATTCCGACAATCGATTCGGCGAAAACGGTGGGGCTGGTGAGTTTACCGGGAATGATGTCCGGGCTGATTTTTGCCGGTATTGATCCGGTAAAAGCGATTAAGTATCAGATTATGGTCACTTTTATGCTGCTCTCAACGGCAAGCCTGTCGACCATCATTGCCTGCTATTTAACCTATCGGAAGTTCTATAATTCGCGCCACCAGCTGGTGGTGACGCATTTAAAGAAATCGTGATGTCATGCCGGGAGCGGCTGACGCCTTATCCTGTCCGGAAAGCCCGGTAAGCGAAATCGCTGCCGGGCAAAACAGATTAGTACAGCAGCGCGTAAAGCTGGCGGCGATACTTCGAGGCCAGCGCGTCGCCGGTACCCAGCGCGGCGAGAATTTCCTGGAAAGTTTTCCGCGCCTGGCCGTCAGCCGCACCGAGGTCTTTCTTCAGATGGCTGAACAGCAATTCCAGCGCTTCTTCGTTGCGACCAACCTGATGCAGCTGTAAAGAAAGCTGGGCGGCCAGCGCGGCATCCTGAGGATTGTCGGCGACCTGCTGTTGCAACTGTTGAATTTCCGGGGTATCCGCCGCCTGTTTCAGCAGTTCAATTTGTGCGACCAGCCCCTGATAGCGGGTGTCCTGATCCTGCAATGGAATGGTTTTTAATACCGCGTCGGCATCTTCAGAGCGGTTGAGCGCAATCTGGGTTTCTGCCAGCAACAGGCCAATTTCGCCATCCTGATTAGAGAGCTGCCAGGCGTCTTTGAGCAGCGGCAGAGCATCAGTATAGTTTCCTTCCTGCATGAACTGCATTGCCTGCTGGGCTTTTAGCTCCTCTTCACGCGGCAACACTTTGTCGAGCAGGGCGCGAATGGCCTCTTCCGGCTGCGGACCCTGGAAGCCGTCAACCGGCTGACCGTTCTGGAACAGGTATACCGTCGGGATGGCGCGAAGGCCAAACTGGGAAGCGATCATCTGTTCTGCATCGCAGTCCAGTTTCGCCAGAATAAACTGGCCGTTGTACTGTGCGGCAAGACTCTCCAGCACCGGCGTGAGTTGCAGGCAGTGCTGGCTGCGCTCAGACCAGAAGTAGAACAGGACCGGAGTGGTCACTGACTGTTCAAGCGTCTGCTGCAAATTGGATTCGTTAATGTTAACAATATTCTGTGTGGACATGGAGTGACTCTCTTTTGTCGATTTCTTTGTACATGGGGGCTGACGCGCGTGCTTCAACTCACCCCTGTAAAATTTTGTCCATTATGCGTCCCGGCAGCAGGCGCTTAAGCAGCATGACAGCCCAGGTTACCATCGTAACCGGATAACGCAGCTTCGGTGCGTCGCTCTCAAACGCATGGCGAACTTTCGCCACCACCGCCTCCGGACCCAGCGTAAAGCGGGCGGCGATGCCGGGGTTTTCGACCGGCTTATCGCTTTGCGTCTGACTGACGTTTTCTGTAAAGCGAGTGCGGACAGGGCCGGGTTCAATCAGGCTAACTTTTATGCCGCTGTGGCGCAGTTCCATACGTAGCGCATCTGACCAGGCTTCCAGTGCATATTTACTGGCGGCGTAGGCGCCACGTCCAGGGGTGGATATCAGCCCCATGACTGACGAGGTCATGACAATGCGTCCTTCTCCGTGCGGCAGCATGGCCGGCAGCAGGCGCAGGGTGAGCTGATGTGCCCCAAAGAAGTTGGCGGAAAACTGTTGTTCCATCTGCTCGCGGCTGATGGTGGACAGCGGGCCATAGACGCCGTACCCGGCGTTGTTAAAGATCCCATATAAACAATTGTCGGTCAGGGCGATCACTTCATCGGCGGCGCGATCCACGCTTTCCGGTGAATCCAGATCGATCAATACGCCAGTGAAGCCCATGCTGTTCATGCGGGCAACATCCTCGGGTTTACGGCAGCCCGCCAGAATTTGAAAACCCTGTCGTTTTAGTTCAAGGGCGCTTTCCAGGCCGATTCCGCTGGAACATCCTGTTATTAAGACCGATTTTTGCATAACTTTACCTGTCAGGATCTCCGTTGATTTAAGAGTCGTGGTTAACTATACCCGTCATACTTCAGGTTGCCTGTGCGTTGGCTTTGTTACCCGGTCCATCCCTGGGCCTCGTCCCTGCCAGCCGCCTTCCTGCAACTCGAATTATTCAGGATATAGAAAAGGGGTCAATCGCTTCGCCATCCAGTCGGCAATAAACGATTGAGCATCGCGATTCGGATGAATTCCGTCATCCTGCATCCATTGCGGTTTCAGATAGACCTCTTCCATAAAAAAGGGTAACAGAGGAATATCAAACTCTTTGGCAAGCTTTGGATAAATAGCGCTAAAGGTTTCATTATAACGGCGACCGTAGTTCGCGGGCAGACGAATTTGCATCAGCAGCGGCTGGGCATTGGCGGCTTGCACATCCTGTAGCACTTTGCGCAGCGTCTGCTCAACCTGCTGAGGTTGAAAACCGCGCAGGCCATCGTTGCCGCCCAGTTCGACCAGTACCCAGCGTGGCTGATGCTGTTCCAGCAGCGCAGGAAGACGCGCCAGCCCTTGTTGCGACGTGTCGCCGCTGATGCTGGCATTGACCACCTGTGTTTTGCTCTGCCACTTATCGTTGAGCAGCGCAGGCCAGGCGGCACTGGCGGACATACGATATCCGGCACTCAGGCTGTCACCCAGAATTAATAACGTGTCCGCCGCGGCGACGCGGAAGGTTAACAGAATCAGAAACAGGAAAGGCAAATGCCAGCGGAAAACATTGTTGAAGTTCATCATCTTAAGAAGTCCGTCGGTCAGGGTGAGCATGAGCTCTCCATCCTTACCGGAGTTGAACTGGTTGTCAAACGCGCCGAGACCATTGCGCTGATTGGTGAATCGGGTTCGGGAAAATCTACGCTGCTGGCTATCCTCGCTGGACTGGATGACGGCTCCAGCGGCGAGGTGAACCTGGTGGGGCAACCGCTACACAGCATGGATGAAGAGGCGCGCGCGCAGCTGCGGGCGCGGCACGTGGGTTTTGTCTTCCAGTCCTTTATGTTGATTCCAACGCTTAACGCGCTGGAAAACGTTGAACTCCCTGCGCTGTTGCGTGGAGAAAACGGCAGCCATAGTCGGGACGGCGCGAAAGCCCTGCTGGAACAGCTGGGGCTGGGGAAACGTCTTGATCACCTTCCGGCGCAGCTTTCCGGCGGCGAGCAGCAGCGCGTGGCGCTGGCTCGGGCCTTTAACGGACAGCCGGATGTGCTGTTTGCCGATGAGCCGACGGGCAATCTCGATCGGCAGACTGGCGATAAAATTGCTGATTTGCTGTTCTCCCTTAATCGCGAGCATGGCACCACGCTAATCCTGGTGACACATGACCCGCAGCTGGCCGCGCGCTGTGACAGGCGTTTGCGGCTGGTGAACGGGCTGTTGCAGGAGGAAGCATGATTGCTCGCTGGTTCTGGCGCGAATGGCGCTCACCTTCATTACTGATTGTCTGGCTGGCGCTAAGTCTGGCAGTGGCCTGCGTGCTGGCGTTGGGCAATATCAGCGATCGTATGGAAAAGGGGCTGAGTCAACAAAGCCGCGAATTTATGGCGGGAGACCGGGCGCTGCAAAGCTCACGCGAAGTGCCGAAAGCCTGGATTGAAGAAGCCCGCAAAAGGGGATTAAACGTGGGTGAACAGCTGACGTTTGCCACGATGACCTTTGCGGGGGATACGCCGCAGCTGGCAAACGTCAAAGCAGTGGATGCTGTTTATCCGATGTATGGTGAATTACAGACCAGTCCGCCGGGGCTAAAGCCTGTGCCGGGAAGCGTACTGCTGGCCCCGCGTCTGATGGCATTGCTTAATCTCAAAACAGGCGATTCCATCGACGTTGGCGACGCGACGCTGCATATTGCCGGAGAGGTGGTACAGGAGCCGGACTCTGGCTTTAACCCGTTCCAGATGGCGCCGCGTCTGATGATGAATATCGCGGATGTGGCGAAAACCGGTGCCGTACAGCCGGGCAGTCGCGTCACCTGGCGCTATAAGTTTGGCGGCACGCCGCAACAGCTGGAGGGTTATGAGAAATGGCTGCTACCGCAGCTGAAGCCGGAACATCGCTGGTACGGTCTGGAGCAGGATGAAGGGGCGCTGGGAAAATCCCTTGAGCGTTCACAACAATTTCTCCTGCTTTCGGCGCTGTTAACGCTGCTGCTGGCGGTGGCTGCCGTGGCGGTGGCGATGGGGCACTACTGCCGCAGTCGTTATGATCTGGTTGCTATTCTGAAGACGCTGGGTGCGGGCAGGGCGCAGCTGCGCAGGCTCATTGTTGGTCAGTGGCTGATGGTGCTGGCGCTCTCTGCGATTACCGGAGGCGCTATCGGGCTGCTGTTCGAGAAGGCGCTAATGGTACTGCTAAAGCCGGTACTGCCTGCCGCATTGCCTCCAGCCAGTCTTTGGCCATGGCTGTGGGCGCTGGGTACCATGACGGTTATCTCTCTGCTTGTCGGTCTGCGTCCTTATCGCCTGCTGCTGGCGACGCAGCCGCTGCGGGTGTTGCGTCGTGATGTGGTGGCGAACGTCTGGCCGATGAAGTTCTACCTGCCGGTGGTGATTGTCGTGGTCGTGGCGCTGCTGGCGGGGCTTATGGGCGGAAGTATGCTGCTGTGGGCGGTTCTGGCCGGTACGGTGGTGCTGGCGCTACTGTGCGGCGTGCTGGGCTGGATGTTGCTGAACGTATTGCGCAGCCTGACGCTCACGTCGCTGCCGCTTCGCCTGGCGGTGAGTCGTCTGCTGCGTCAGCCCTGGTCAACGTTGAGCCAGCTGTCTGCTTTTTCGCTCTCGTTTATGCTGCTGGCGCTATTGCTGGTGCTACGCGGCGATCTGCTCGATCGCTGGCAGCAACAGCTACCGCCGGAAAGTCCGAACTATTTTCTGATCAACATTGCCTCTGAACAGGTCACGCCGTTGAAAGCGTTCCTGTCGGAGCATCAGGTGATCCCGGAGGCATTTTATCCGATCGTGCGGGCGCGCCTGACGGCCATCAATGATAAACCCACTGGGGGTAATCAGGATGAAGCGTTGAATCGTGAGCTGAACCTGACCTGGCAGGATACGCGCCCGGGCCACAATCCGCTCACCGCCGGTAGCTGGCCGCCAAAGGCGGGGGAAGTCTCGATGGAAGAGGGGCTGGCGAAACGGCTGAACGTCAGGATCGGCGATCGCGTAACCTTCATGGGCGACACGCAGGACTTCAGTGCGCAGGTGACCAGCCTGCGCAAGGTGGACTGGGAAAGTCTGCGCCCGAACTTTTTCTTTATTTTCCCTTCCGGGGCACTGGATGGACAGCCGCAAAGCTGGTTGACCAGCTTCCGCTGGGAGAATGGCAACAGCATGTTAACCCAGCTCAATCGTGAGTTTCCGACCGTCAGCCTGCTGGATATCGGCGCGATCCTCAAACAGGTTGGGCAGGTGCTGGAGCAGGTTAGCCGTGCCCTGGAGGTGATGGTGGTGCTGGTAACCGCCTGCGGTATGCTGCTGTTGCTGGCGCAGGTCCAGGTCGGTATGCGTCAACGTCATCAGGAACTGGTGGTGTGGCGCACGCTGGGCGCGGGTAAAAAGTTGCTGCGTACGACCCTGTGGTGTGAATTCGCCATGCTGGGAATGGTGTCCGGACTGGTGGCGGCTATCGGTGCGGAGACGGCGCTGGCAGTGCTACAAACCAAAGTGTTCGATTTCCCCTGGGAGCCAGACTGGCGGCTGTGGATCACCCTGCCGTTTTGCGGTGCGCTGCTGCTTTCACTCTGCGGCGGATGGCTTGGTGCACGCCTGTTAAAAGCGAAAGCGTTATTCCGCCAGTTCAATAATTAATTCATTTCCGTGATGATTTCGCGCCAGTTTTTCTACTGGCGCGCACTTCTTTAGTCGCATTAATTGATAATCCCTTGATGTTTAACCGCACAAATCATTAAAAACCCAACAACACGACAGGATTAATAAAAGTTAATATTTAGATGCTGAATAATTAGCAGGCTATCCCCGTCATACTTCATGTGCCCCGGCTACGCTTGTTCGTCTGCCAGTGTCATGAATTATTCAGGGAAAATCTATCAAGGAAAAATAATGACTATAAAAACAACAGCGCTGGCGGCATCGATCGGCGCAGCAGTGGCATTGACGTCTTTCGCATCTAATGCGGAAATCACTGTTCTGAAACAAGATCCCCAGGCCGGCGATCCGCTGAGCCGTCTTAACTTCACCGTCGGCGGGAGTATTCGTCCGCAGTTCCAGAATATGACTGGCGACGATGGTAAAAATGGTTATAAACGCAATGGCTTCGATGGCGGTACCCGTTTCCGCTTTGCGGCCGATTACTACCTGTTTGATGATATTAGCTGGGTCAGCTACTACGAGCTGGGCGTGAACTTCCCGGCGATGTTCAACTGGGATAATCACTATGCCGACGGAGCGAACGACACCACGCGCCGTATGCTCTACACCGGCCTGAAAAGTGCAACCTGGGGGACGCTGACCTTCGGTCAACAGAACAGCATTTATTATGATGTGGTGGGTGTGAAAACCGATATCTGGGACTACGATATGATCGGTCAGGCGCCAGGTAACGGTATTAATGGTGACTACGACGGTTCTTATCGTACCCGTAAGTCTCTGAAGTACAAGAAAACCGTGGGTGATGTCGATCTCTACGCTTCTTACTTGTTCAGCGATGACTACAATCCGAATAATGGACTGCGCTATAAACGTAAGGGCGGCGGTTCTCTGGGGGTGGATTATCGTATTACTGACGATCTGACCTGGGGTACGGCGTGGAACTATACCCGTGCGGAAATGCGTGGCGAAGGCAGCAAAACCTACGATCAGAACATCGTCGGTGCGGCGCTGAGCTGGAAACCCGATAACTGGACCTTCTCCATGGGCGGCGGCTGGTACCAGAACTTCATGACCACCAAAAAAGTGTCTGCGAACGACTACTTTGCGGGCGACGCGTGGGGTCTGGAATACTTTGCCGGTTATACCTTCCCAATCGGCCAATATGCGGTTAAATCCATCCAGCCATACTTTATGGGTGACCGTATTGAATACGTGAATGGTCGTGATTATCTGCGTACCGATAACGGTGTGGGTATCAGCTTCCAGCTGGATTACGGTTTCCGTGTTGATTACGAACACGTATTCACCTCCAGCACCGACAATCTGGGCGATATGAACCTGGTGCGTCTGCGTTACGACTTCTAAGAGCCTGATCGATTAAGGCTAATTTGCGTGCGGTTTTGAATTTGGCCAGTGTCCGCACAAAACGCGACAGCGCTTTGAACGCCGCTTGCGGCGGTGTGAACCGGAGGCGTAGCAAATCATCCTGCGCTCCGGTTTCTCTGCGTTGTCCATATTTAAACTGTCCGCGCCAATAGCGCCGGGTGTAACGGGCTATAAGTTAGTCTCATTTCCAGAGCCGGGTAAACTGCGGTTATCCGGTTTTTTACTTTCCGACGACCCCTTCCCGAAAAATGCACAAACGCCTTCCCCGAACATTCAACGACATACTTCGCAACATCATGAAATAATTTCAAGGACAGCAGGCTGTGATCTGTGTCATGTTAAGAAACGGCCTTTTGATCAGGCTGAAAAAACGACGCCGCACCGTACGGTGTCATGCACTGCATCACAACATTTAAAATGGAGAATTTATGGGACTGCGTCAGAGTTTACGCGTTGCCGTTGGAGCACTTGTGCTGGCCTGCGGACTACAGTTCGCCCACGCGAACAGCGATCCGCACACTATCGTATTCGGCGTTGCGCCTGGGCCGTATGGAGATATGGTTAAACAGGCCATTGCCCCAACGCTTAAAGAGAAAGGATACAAAGTCGTGGTCCGCGAGTTCAGTGACTACGTGCAGCCAAATATGGCGCTCTCAAACGGGAGTATTGATGCCAATCTGTTCCAGCACTCACTCTATTTTGACAAATTTATCGCGGATAAAGATCTGAAGCTCAGCAAGCTGATTGTGGTGCCAACGGCCGGAATGGGGTTCTACTCACGTAAAATTAAAAGTCTGGATGAACTGAAGAAAGGCGACATCATTACCCTTTCAAACGATCCGACGAACCTGGCGCGCGGCCTGCGTTTCCTGCAGGCGATCGACCTTATCACCATCAAAGACAATATCGACCCGACCAAAGCGTCCGAGCGTGATATTGCCAGCAATCCGCAAGGGCTGGTGTTTAAACCACTGGAGGCCGCACAGCTGCCGCGTACGCTGGATGGCGTGACCGGTGCGCTGGTCAACGGTAACTTTGCCGTGGCGGCGGGACTCGATCTCTCCAGCGCGCTTAAGCAGGAACAGCTGGACGAAAATCTGAAGAATATTATTGCGGTACGTTCTGAAGATGCTGACAAACCGTTCGCGAAAGATATTGTTGAAGCGGTGAAATCGCCAGCTTATCGCGCGGTGATCGACGATCCGAAAAATATTTATAGCGCCTTCCAGAAACCGGAATGGATGACCGCAGAGAAATAATCGCTGCGCAAAGGAATTAACAGGGCAGCGACGACTGCCCTTTTCGCATTTCTGAGGTGAGCATGATTGAAATAGAAAAGGTCTGCGTCGATTTCGCCGCAGATCGTGGGCCATCAACCCGGGCGGTGGACGAGGTCAGCCTGCATATTGCCGCAGGTGAGATATTCGGCATTGTCGGTACCAGCGGCGCGGGAAAAAGCACCCTGTTGCGGACGCTGAATGCGCTGACGCGCCCAAGCCAGGGCAGCGTGAAAGTCAACGGCGTGGAGATCTCTGCGTTGGATGGCGGTCATCTGCGCAAAGCCCGTCAGCGTATCGGAATGATTTTTCAGCACTTTAACCTGATGCATACCCGTACCGTGGCGCAAAACGTCGCCTTCAGTCTGAAAGCGGCGGGCTGGGAGCGCAGCAAAATTGCGCCGCGTGTTGCGGAGATACTTGCGCTGGTTGGGCTTGCGGATAAGGCGAACCGCTTTCCGGTACAGCTGAGCGGTGGTCAGAAGCAGCGCGTCGGCATTGCCCGCGCCATCGCCAACCATCCGGATGTCCTGCTGTGTGATGAACCGACGTCAGCGCTGGATCTGGAAACATCGGCGACGATTCTCGCCCTGCTTAAGCAGATCAACGAACAGCTGGGGATCACGATCGTGCTGATCACCCATGAGATGAACGTAATTAAATCTATCTGCGATCGCGTGGCGGTGATGTCTGCTGGCAAGGTTGTGGAGTCAGGCGACGTGTTTGACGTTTTTGCCCATCCGCAACACGCCTTCACCCAGCAACTGGTTTCACATACGTTAAACCTGACGCTGCCGGAGCGCCTGCGGGAGCATCTGCCTGGTCAATTGCTGAAAATTCTCTTTATCGGTGATTCAGCCGAACAACCGGTGCTTTCAGAAGTGGCGGTGAAGTTTGGCGTGGCGGTGAACATTCTGCACGGCAAGATTGAGTATATCGGCGAGCGCGCCCTGGGGATTTTAGTTGTGCAGCTCACTGCGCCACAAAACCCTTCGGCAGTGGATGCCGCAGTGGAGCACATTCGTCAACGTACCGCACAGGTGGAGGTGATTCGTGGATGATTTATTGCCGGATTTGACGCTGGCGTTCAATGAAACCTTCCAGATGCTGAGCATCTCTACCGTGCTGGCGATTGTCGGCGGGTTGCCGCTTGGTTTTCTGATTTTCGTCACGGATCGGAATCTGTTCTGGCAGAATCGCTTTGTCTATCTTATCTCTTCGGTATTGGTCAACATTATTCGCTCCGTACCCTTCGTGATTTTGCTGGTGCTGTTGTTGCCGCTCACGCAGTTTTTGCTCGGCAATACTATCGGGCCGATTGCCGCCTCTGTGCCGCTTTCCGTTGCGGCAATCGCGTTTTACGCCCGTCTGGTGGACAGCGCATTGCGCGAGGTGGATAAAGGGATAATTGAGGCCGCAGAAGCATTTGGTGCCAGCCCGATGCGAATCATCTGTACCGTGCTGTTGCCGGAGGCGAGCGCAGGGCTGCTGCGTGGCCTGACGATTACGCTGGTGAGTTTGATTGGCTACTCGGCGATGGCCGGGATTGTCGGTGGGGGTGGGGTGGGTGACCTGGCGATTCGCTACGGCTACTACCGCTACGAAACCCAGGTCATGATTGTCACCGTGGTGGCGCTGATTGTGCTGGTGCAGGTTGTGCAAATGCTAGGCGACTGGCTGGCGAAACGCGCCGACAAACGCGACAGACATTGATCACTGCGCGTTAAGCCACGCAGCAACCTCCTGCCACGAGCCGCGAAAGACAATTTTCGCGGCTTTCTTTTCCAGCTGGTAGCGATACATCGGATCGTAATATTCGTTCAACAACGGCACCAGCCACGCCATATGTTTGTCGGTGCTGCCGCTGGTCTGTTGCTCCCTCAGTGCAATATCAAGCTTTGCCGTCAGCTCCTTAAACCGCTGCAAACCAAGGCGGCGCTGAATGGCGGCAAGCCCGTGATGCAGGTATTCGCTGTACTCCAGCCAGCCGCGTTCTTCACCGTAAGCGTGGGTAAAATCATGATGCATACGCGTGAAGTACTCCTCACGCAGCCTTTCCAGACGCAGTTCAAACGGATCTTCCACCACCGCAATCGACGCCTGCGCCATTTGTTCACGTAAGCATTCCGGCAGGTGGTTGGCACCGATCATCCGACCTTCATCTTCAAGAACCCAGCGTGGGGCATCCTTTTTTAACAATTCTACCGCCAGCAGGTTTTCAAAACTCGCCTGAGAAAGCTGTGGCGTTAGCGTGCGACCAAATGATGAGCCACGGTGATGCGCCAGGCCTTCGAGATCCACGCCGTTTGGCTGTTGCTGCACCAGCTGCGTTTTACCGCTACCGGTGCAT
Source organism: Citrobacter amalonaticus (assembly GCF_002918555.1). Classification (GTDB taxonomy): domain Bacteria; phylum Pseudomonadota; class Gammaproteobacteria; order Enterobacterales; family Enterobacteriaceae; genus Citrobacter_C; species Citrobacter_C amalonaticus_A. The sequence continues at coordinate 1,040,108 of NZ_PQMB01000002.1, read as the reverse complement.
CCGCCAATTAAGATAATGGGCTTTTGCACTCGCTCTTCGGTGATCTGAATTGCCGCCTGGCGCAGCGCTTTATAGCCGCCCTGAATAAGCGGGTAGTCAATCCCCGATTCACGCAGCCACTGCTGGACGATATGCGAGCGTTGACCGCCGCGCGCGCAGCAGAGATAGCCTTCCGGGCGCAGCTGACAGGCTTCCCGCCAGGCGTCCAGACGCTGCTGGCGTTGCTCGCCGGAAACGAGTCGATGACCTAACGCCAGCGCGGCCTCCGGGCCCTGACGTTTGTAACAGGTACCGACGGCGACGCGTTCGTCATCATTCATTAAGGGCAGGTTGATTGCGCCCGGCATTGCGCCCTGTTGAAACTCAATGGGGGCACGTACATCGATTAAAGGGGTATCGGTGAGCAGAATCGCGCGATAGTCCGTCCCATCGTTCATGTTGAATCCTGAAAATAAAAAACAGCAATGGAGGGGATTTTACGCGCTGAGGGGAGAAAGGGGGAAGGAAAGATTCTCCCCCCAGGTATTATACTCGTCATACTTCAGGTTGCAGATGCGTTGCCGCGTTACTCGCCCCTGCGGGGCCAGCGCAATCGCTGTTCAGAACGACAACGCGTTTTGTCCCGCAACTCGAATTATTTAGCGTATACAGGCGTTATTTAAGCTTACTTTGCGCCCAGATAATGCCGCTGGCATATTCCGGCGGCAGCAGGGGTGCCAGCGCTTCGAGCGTGGCGCTGAGGCGGGACGTATCGCTGTCCGTCAGGTTCAGGTGACCGACTTTTCGTCCCGGACGAACCTCTTTGTCGTACCAGTGCAGATGGACCAGCGGCAGTTTCAGCCAGTCATAATTCAGTTCACTGCCAATAAGGTTCACCATCACCGACGGACTGTCCACGACCGGCGTCGGTAGCGGCAGACCCGTAATCGCACGCAGGTGCAGCTCAAACTGGCTGATACTGGCGCCGTTTTGCGTCCAGTGTCCGCTGTTGTGCACGCGTGGGGCCAGCTCGTTGATCAACAAACCTTCCGGCGTGATAAAGCACTCCATCGCCATCACACCGACGTAACCCAGCTCCTGCATAATGGCGGAAAGCATCGCTTCGGCCTGAGCCTGCTGTTTCGCGTTGGCCTGCGGAAACGCCACGCTGGTACGCAAAATCCCGTCCTGATGCAGGTTGTGCGTTAGCGGGTAGAATACGGTCCTGCCGTCATGGGCGCGCGCGCCGACCAGGGAGACTTCCCCGGAGAAGTTGATGCCTTGCTCAACGATGCATTCGCCGTAGCAGTCATCCGGGAGCGGGTCGGTTTCATCGTGACGTAAACGCCATTGTCCACGACCATCGTAACCCCCGACGCGTCGCTTGACGATGGCCAGTTCGCCCAGTCGCGCAAACACGGCGGGCCATTCATCGCGGCTTGCCAGCAGTTGCCAGGGCGCCGTCGGCAGAGAGAGTTTGTCAAAAAGCTGCTTTTGCGTCAGACGGTCAGCGATAACCGGAAACACGTCACGGTTAACAAAGGCCGGATGGCGCGCCAGCTCACGGGTAAGCGCCGTCTCCGGCCAGCGTTCGATTTCAGCGGTAATCACGCTTTGCTGAACGGGCACAGCGCTGGGTTCCGCATCCAGTCCGACCGGCCAGACGGCGATGCCCAGCGGCTCGCCTGCCTGACGCAGCATACGTCCTAACTGACCGTTGCCCAGCACGCAAACCTGCTTCATGCGTCACCCCGCGGATCCGGATTTTCAAGAACCTCATCCGTTTGCGCTTTGCGCCAGTCGTTCAGACGCTGATGCAGCTCTTTATCGTGCGTTGCCAGAATCTGTGCCGCCAACAGCGCCGCATTAGCCGCGCCAGCTTTACCGATAGCCAGCGTTCCGACCGGAATGCCGCGCGGCATTTGCACAATAGAATAGAGACTGTCGACGCCGCTCAGGGCCGCGCTTTGCACCGGCACGCCCAGTACCGGCACCAGCGTTTTCGCTGCAATCATTCCCGGCAGATGCGCCGCGCCGCCTGCACCAGCGATAATCACCTGATAACCGTTCTCTTCGGCGCTTTCGGCAAAGCTGAACAGCCTGTCGGGGGTGCGGTGAGCAGAGACGACTTCTACGTGGTGTGGAACGTTCAGGATTTCGAAAATTTCGGCGGCGAACTGCATAGTGGCCCAGTCGCTTTTGGACCCCATCACGATGGCGACACGCGCCGGATTATTGCGGGAAGACATGCGTCGGAAAACTCCTGTGGTGCACAACACTCGACTTATGAGGCCACAGAGAATAGCACGGAAATAATGCAAGGAAAACGGTTGCGTAGGCTATATGACGGGCAATCTGGCGGCGGTGTTAAAACGGAAAGGCGATTAACTCAACGTCGTTCGGCGTCACTTTGACCATCGAACCTTCTGTATGCCACGCGCCTAAAACAACGCGGAATGCGGGTTTCCCGTTGGCTGTTAAGGTATGCACGTCCGGGCGATGGGTATGACCGTGAATCAGCCATTGCACACGGTGTTTTTCCATTTCAGCTATTACGGCCTGCGTATTAACGTCCATGATTTCCAGCGATTTGCTGCTGTTGGCGGCTTTACTGCCCGCACGCATTTTGGCGGCAATTCGATTGCGAATAAATAACGGCAGAGAGAGGAACAGCGTTTGTAGCCACGGTTTGTGCACTTTGGCACGGAACGCCTGATAACCGGCATCATCGGTACAGAGCGTATCGCCGTGCATAATCAGCACATCGCGACCGTACAGACTGATTACTTTTTCCTGCGGCAACAGGGTAATACCGCTCTCATGGGCAAAACGCTTGCCGAGCAAAAAGTCACGGTTACCATGAATAAAGAAGCAGGGAACGCCGGAATCCACGACGGCCTTAATGGCGACCGCCATTTCACGGTGCAGCGGGTTGGGATCGTCATCGCCAATCCAGGCTTCAAAGAGATCGCCAAGAATATACAGCGCATCAGCCTCGCGTGCTTCCCCGCCTAAAAAGCGCAGAAAACCGGCGACGATCGCCGGTTCTTCTGTTTGCAGATGCAGATCTGCGATAAACAGTGTCGCCACGATTACTCGCTGACGGTCACGTTTTCAATGATGACGTCTTCTTTCGGTACGTCCTGGTGCATGCCGCTACGACCAGTAGAAACGCCTTTGATTTTGTCCACTACGTCCATACCTTCAACCACTTCGGCAAATACGCAGTAGCCCCAGCCCTGCATGCTTTCGCCGGAGAAGTTCAGGAAGTCGTTGTCAGCAACGTTGATGAAGAACTGAGCTGTTGCGGAGTGCGGAGCCTGAGTCCGCGCCATTGCAAGCGTACCACGGGTGTTTTTCAGACCGTTGTTGGCTTCGTTTTTGATCGCTTCTTTGGTCGCTTTTTGCTTCATGCCCGGCTCGAAACCGCCGCCCTGGATCATGAAACCGTTAATGACACGGTGGAAAATGGTGTTGTTGTAAAAACCTTCGCGACAGTAGTCCAGGAAGTTTTTAACTGTTTCAGGCGCTTTATCATCAAAAGTCTTGATTACGATATCGCCGTGATTAGTGTGGAAAGTAACCATTTTTGCATCCTGTTCCGATATTGTGGTGCTTAGACCTGACAGAGGTCAGAGTTAGGGGGGTGTTATAGCATAACCGCAAGCGGCGATCACCTCGCAAAGTGTGCTGCTTCCGGTTCAAATTATGGGTATTATACAGACTTTGTTATCCACACACGTCTTACACGGAATCTTCGATGTTAAAAATCTTTAATACACTGACGCGCCAAAAAGAGGAATTCAAACCTATTCATGCCGGGGAAGTCGGCATGTACGTGTGTGGTATTACCGTTTACGATCTCTGTCATATTGGTCACGGACGAACCTTTGTCGCTTTCGACGTGGTCGCGCGCTATCTGCGCTTCCTGGGCTATAAGCTGAAGTACGTGCGAAACATTACCGATATCGACGACAAAATTATTAAGCGCGCCAACGAAAACGGTGAAAGCTTTGTGCAGCTTGTCGATCGCATGATCGCCGAAATGCACAAGGATTTTGACGCGCTGAATATTCTGCGCCCGGATCTGGAACCGCGAGCGACGCACCATATCACCGAAATTATTGAAATCACCGAACAGCTGATTGCCAAAGGTCACGCTTATGTGGCGGACAATGGTGACGTGATGTTCGATGTCCCGACCGACCCGAACTATGGTCAGCTCTCTCGCCAGGATCTGGATCAGTTGCAGGCGGGGGCGCGCGTTGACGTGGTTGACGTAAAACGCAATCCGATGGACTTCGTCTTGTGGAAGATGTCGAAAGAGGGCGAACCGAGCTGGCCGTCGCCGTGGGGAGCGGGTCGTCCTGGCTGGCACATCGAATGTTCAGCCATGAACTGTAAACAGCTGGGCAACCATTTTGATATTCACGGCGGCGGTTCGGATCTGATGTTTCCGCACCATGAAAACGAAATCGCCCAGTCGACCTGCGCCCATGACGGTGAGTATGTCAATTACTGGATGCACTCCGGCATGGTGATGGTCGATCGTGAGAAGATGTCCAAATCGCTGGGCAACTTCTTTACCGTACGTGACGTGCTGAAGTACTACGACGCGGAAACGGTGCGTTACTTCCTGATGTCCGGTCACTATCGCAGCCAGCTGAACTACAGCGAAGAGAACCTGAAGCAGGCGCGCTCCGCGCTGGAGCGTCTGTACACCGCGCTGCGTGGAACGGATAAATCTGTTGCACCTGCCGGTGGCGAAGCCTTTGAGGCGCGTTTTGTTGAGGCGATGGACGACGATTTCAATACCCCGGAAGCTTACTCCGTCCTGTTTGATATGGCGCGTGAGGTGAACCGTCTGAAGGGGGAAGATGCGGAGGCCGCGAACGCGATGGCGTCACATCTGCGTAAGATCTCCGGCGTGCTGGGTCTGCTGGAGCAGGAGCCAGAAGCATTCCTGCAGAGCGGCGCACAGGCCGACGATGGGGAAGTGGCAGAAATTGAAGCGTTGATTCAACAGCGTCTCGATGCCCGTAAAGCAAGAGACTGGGCGGCGGCAGACGCGGCGCGCGATCGTCTGAACGAGATGGGCATCGTGCTGGAAGATGGTCCGCAGGGAACCACCTGGCGGCGTAAATAATACTATTGCCGGATGGCGGCGCGCAGCGTCTTATCCGGCCTACAACGGCTTGACCGGTAGGCCTGATAAGCGTGCGCCATCCGGTATAATTAATGCCTTCTGTACCACCACAGCACGCCCATCACCACAGCGCCCGGTAGCCACACCCACATCAATTCAGATACGATCACCTGATGCCCGTACGGCGTGGTATAGCGCGATAACGCAAACGGCGCGACCTTGATAACCTGCCAGGGCGCAAAAAAGCGTTCATCTGACCAGGGCCAGAGCCAGCCCACGCCTTTCCCACCTGTCGTTATGGAATCCAGCAGGCTGTGTGACAACAGCGAAACCGTTAGAAACAGCCAGCAGCGAATCAGCCCGGTTTTAAACCATCGTCGCCCGGCGATAACGCAGAGCAGTGGTAGCACAAACGCGAACAGTAATGAGTGGGTAAATCCACGATGACCAAACACGTTGCCGTAGGCAACGCCGAATTTAAACGACAGGACGTCCGCGTCTGGCAGCATCGCAAGGGCGATGCCCGCAAAGAGCAGGCGAGGGGGGATGACTTTGAGTCCCAGACCTAATCCCAGACAAAGAGGCACGGCGGCGTGGGTAACAATGGTTGGCATGATGATAGCTTCGTATGAGAAAACAATATGCTAACAGCGTGCTGTGAAGTGAGGGTGAAGTACTTATCTGAAAATGGGAGAAACGACCGGATAAGGAATTAACCGTTATCCGGCGTCTGGAATTACGCGACGACGTTGACGCTCTGGCCTTCAAACGTTACCGTCTGCCCGGCAACGATTTTGCAGCGTTTACGGGTTTCTACCGCGCCATCAACCTTCACCAGGCCTTCAGCGATGGTAATTTTCGCCTGAGCGCCGCTTTCGCTCCAGCCTTCCAGTTTAAGCAAATCGCACAGCTCAACGTGCGGGTGCTTGCCTAAAGAAAATGTCGCCATGTTATTTATCCTGTGGATCGTGATATTCAACACACGCCTGCAGCGTGTTTTCGATTAGCGTGGCAACGGTCATTGGACCGACGCCGCCTGGCACCGGTGTAATATATGATGCGTGCGCAGCGGCATCTTCAAAGACCACGTCACCGACAACCTTGCCATTTTCCAGCCGGTTGATGCCGACATCAACAACGATTGCCCCTTCTTTAATCCATTCACCAGGAATAAAACCGGGCTTGCCTACGGCAACGACCAGCAGGTCGGCGTGTTCAACATGGTGACGCAGGTTTTTTGTGAAGCGGTGAGTCACCGTGGTGGTGCAGCCTGCCAGCAGCAATTCCATGCTCATCGGGCGACCAACGATGTTAGACGCGCCAATGACCACCGCATTCAGCCCGTAGAGATCAATGTTGTAACGCTCAAGCAGGGTGACAATGCCGCGTGGCGTACAGGGACGCAGGCGCGGCGCACGCTGGCACAGTCGGCCAACGTTGTAAGGATGGAATCCATCCACATCTTTATCGGGATCGATACGTTCCAGCACTTTGACATTGTCGATACCCGCCGGTAGCGGCAACTGCACCAGAATACCGTCGATGGTGTTATCCGCATTGAGCGTATCAATCAGCTCCAGCAGCTCTGCCTCGCTGGTGGTTTCCGGCAGATCGTAAGAGCGGGAGACGAATCCCACCTCATCACAGGCTTTACGCTTGCTCGCAACATAAATCTGCGAAGCTGGATTGCTGCCTACCAGCACAACCGCCAGTCCGGGTGCCCGCAGTCCGGCCGCAATACGCGCCTGAACTTTTTGAGCAACCTCAGAGCGTACCTGCTGCGCAATCGTTTTACCGTCAATAATTTTTGCTGCCATCAGAGAGAGGATTCCATCTGTTACTTCAAGTCAAAGGGGATGTGACTATTTTGTCAGAAGTGGAGCGCGCTGTCAGGTGTCGTTTCTGTTTTACCCGTAGCGGAGGCCGGTTTAACGTGTTTTTACTGGCAGAAATTTTTTAGTTTTTTTCGCTGTCGTTCATAAAAACAGCATATTTGAACACTTCGTCAGCAACCAGAATAAAAGCCATTGACTCATCAGGGACTGACCGTATAATTCACGCGTTTCATCCGCATGAAAGCCATCACTTTTCAATGCGCCCTTAGCTCAGTTGGATAGAGCAACGGCCTTCTAAGCCGTGGGTCGCAGGTTCGAATCCTGCAGGGCGCACCATTATGAATCAATAACTTACGCCTCTTTCACTTCCTCCTTATTTCCTTGATGGGACATATTTGGGACATCAATCTCAAAAATAGAGTCAATTTGCTTCGCATGTTCAGTTAAATGGTTCGGTGCCAGGTGAGCATATCGACGCACCATTTCGATGCTTTCCCATTCGCCCATTTCCTGAAGAACAGATAACGGAACTCCGGACTGAATTAACCAACTTGCCCAGGTATGTCTCAGGTCGTGGAACCTGAAATCATCAATGCCGGCTTTCTCCAGCCCAATCTTCCATGCGCTGTTGTCATCGACACGCATTTTTCTCACCGCTGGTGTCAACGTTCCGTCTGGACGAGTGGCGGCCTTGGTGTGTGCAAAGACCCATCGAGAACTCCTCCCTATCTGATCCCTTAACACCCTGCATGCGGTATCATTCAGATCCACGCCGATAGCCTTGCCCGCCTTCGCGTTCTCCGGATTTACCCATGCAACCTTTCTCTGCATATCGACCTGCTGCCACTCCAGATCAATGATGTTGGAGCGGCGCAGGCCAGTAGCCAGTGCAAATATAACCACAGGCTTAATGCTATCAGGCATACATTCAATCAGTCGTTCAGCCTCATCCTTTGTCAGCCACCTGATTCTTTTACTAACCGGCTTTCTGGTTTTGATTGCCGGTGCCGACTTTATCCATCCCCAGTCATCAGTTGCTCCTTTAGAAGAGACCGCATAAATGACAGATGCTGGCTCTTAGTCGCCTGGCTACCGAGTCTCAAAGACCCAGCGTGTTCCTCCGCAGCGCTCAAATAAAACGTTTCGTGAAAGCCCTCAAAGCCAAAGCACTAAAAAGTGCTTAGGAAACAAATCAACCACTTAGGGTTACAAAGGGTGGCGAAGAAACTGGTGCCTGGGGCGTTGAATTGCTGGCCATCCGCTACGCAGTATGGATAAAACCAGAGTTTGAGATCGAAGTTTATGAAGTTTTCAGAACTGTAGTGCGCCTTGGTATCAGCGCTATGTCCTGCCTGAACAAAATCGACCACGTGATCAACAGCGAAACTAAGGCGATCAGTCAGTGCGCCAGCCAGATGGCCCGGTGGGGGCGAGGCGGTCGCAAACAGCTACTCCACACCGCGAAAGACCGGGTCGCTGATGAAGTACAAATGTATTTGCCAGGCTTTGAGGCTTAACCAGTGCGGCAAGGATGCCCACATTGTCTCTCACTGTCACTGTGCTAACCTGTGTGCAAATGTTAATGATGGGGATAGGAATGTGAAAAGGATTCTTACTGCTGCTGCAATGCTCGTTGTGTCGACAGGTCAGCTATATGCTAATGACTGGCGATATGGAGAAGTGCGGGATGAGATGAGGGACAGCATTACATATACTTCTACATTGCAATCAGAAAATAAAAATCAATACTCAGCGCCATATGATGGTGGTGCATCTCTTGATATACTTCTGGTTAGTAATGATGGGGAAATATCAAATACGGCCGCACTTACACTATCTAAAGGGCAAATATCTTGTCAAATAGGTGAGAACTGTGAGGTTAAGGCTAGATTTGATGACGGAAGTATTGAGGATTTAACAGCCGAAATTGTTGGAGACTCTTATAGTATGCTAGCTGTCTTTAATGCTGCCGGCTTTGTGGAGAAGTTAAGATTATCAAAGAGGGTAATAATTGAAATTCCCGTATATAGAGAAGGACGCTCTCAATTTAAATTTTCTCCTTCTGGTCTGAAATGGCATGGCGTTGCTGACGATAAGCCCTATCTTTCAGAAATCGGAGGGATAAATCTGAGGGAAAAGATGGACCTTACTGGTAAAAAATTATCTAATAAAAATAATAGATTAAAGTGTTTTGACGATAGCATTGAACTAATCAAAGGCTGGATTGCCCCAGCGAAAATTTGTACTTATGAGGGCATGATTTCGTTTGTTTCTATAAAAACTAAAAATGATAAAAAGAGGTTGAATGAGATTGTTGACGATATAAACAAATCGCTAGGATCAAAGGTTAAGGTTCATAATGGCGTCGCTATTTGGCTTGGCGATGAAAACCTTGGAGTGTCCTCAATAATAATTTTTTCAGATAATAAAGATGGTTTGCGTGTTGAATTTTCATACAATCCAGTAATAAGCAAGGTGCCATCGGCAGAATAAAAAGATCGCCCACTCAGGTGCTGAGAGATCCCCACAAAACTCAGCGCTAATAAACCAGTACCATACTTTGGTAGGCTCTGGTGAGGTGGTCAAGAACGGTATTCAGTACCGTTCTTGTTAAAATTAGCGGAGAGTGTCGCAGGATATTCTCTGCTAATGTCAGAAATGAAAGAACCCGCCTTGATTTAATACTGTTAGCCTGATATCTCAGATGTAATCCTTTATTTTCAGCATGATAGCCAATTAACCACAGCACAACCGTCGCCAGTGTGGCAAGCAGACTCAGCACCAGTATCCGCCCTTCAGTATTACTGTGGCTGGCGCGAAGACCAAAACCAAACCTTTCACTTTTCTCATCGCGGAAATTCTGTTCAATCTGCATTCTCCGGCTGTACAGCTTCATGATTTTCGCCGGACTGTACAGTACAACCTAGATAAGGCGGGCATTAGAAGCCCTGAAATAAAATTCAAATAATTCTGGAAATACAGTATGTGTCCTTGAGATAATGTTTCCCCGTATATTTTTTTGACTAGCAAAGTGAAAACATGGAAATAGACCCAATTGCAGCAGGTTCAATGTTAGCTGCGTTTGAATCAGCAAGATGGGCGTACTGGTCTGTAATAGTTTCAGCTAGCGCCGCATTCATTAGTTTAATTACAGTCGTAGTAGCATTCTTCGCTTTGCGAACATGGAGAGATGAAGCTATTGAAACAGCAAAACGAGAATGGAAAAGGTCGATAATTAATCTCATTATGAGATTAACCTCTTCCTTTGGAACCGTAACTGAGCAGAGAGCAGATCTTTATTTTGAATTTCATAAAAAAGACCTCCATATTCGCATAGATGCTTCGGTTGCATGCTGGTCGTCTCTTCTTGTTGCGTTAGAGCAAAAGCCTCGATTAAGGCGTAAGATTTTAAAAAAATATGCTAAGCCCTATATGGAACTAATTGAGATGTTCGATAAATATGAAAACGGGGAGACAACAAGGGATGAGATTCTCGTGAAAGTGCAGGAGTTGTATGTTTTTCCACCTGAGTTAAACGATTATTTTTAAGTCCAAGCCAGTAGCCGATGAGCAGACCGAACAGCCAGAAGAAGCAATAAATTAGAATGAATACGGCGCCTGGCTTAAGGCTGGGCGCCACTAGCTTTACAAGCTTGCACTTTTTTCTGCAATCATTGTCTACAAAATCCCTTTTGTTGTTTCACCAGCTTTTTGTATGGCTGATCGAGATTCTGGATTCTGGGCATTATTTACGCCAGGGTTGGTACGGATTTCTGTTTCAGTAACGAACATATTAAGAGTTGCAACGCTTTTCTCGCGTCATAAAGCAAGTAGCAATAAGCGCAAAGCTTTATCATCGTTTAGTAGTTGGTTTAAAACTGCATTCAAGTCGCTTGAATTTTCCATTATGCATCCTGAAGAAGTGAACTTATGGTACTCACCGACAAGCAAGAAATGTTCTGTCACCTCATCGATTTAAACGCCACACAAGCGGCTATTCGGGCGGGGTACAGCGCAAAGACAGCTAACCGTACTGCGTCCGAAAACATGTCAAAACCTGACATTCAGTCAAGAATTGCCGAACTCAATCCGACCAATAAAGCATTTGAAGAGATTGATAAGATCTACGCTCAACTGAGTTTGATTATTGTCCGGTGTGAGACAGAAGTGGGACACACAAAGCTTTGCATCGGTTTGTAAGGCTTTGCATGTTTTTCGAAGACGGGACGCGTGAGCGCAGTGATGGCGGGGTAACTTATTGACTCAGAAGCTAGTTCCAGTAATTTCTAAGCCGTGGGTCGCAGGTTCGAATCCTGCAGGGCGCACCACCTCAAAAACATTCATTTACATCAATTCACTAACAATAAATAAATCCATCACAGGTGTTCCAATGGATGTCTTTGTGATTTTTTCATTATAAATAATGAGTTAGCGACTGATGATTCACCCTGCAGAGATATTTATGCTCAATGTATGTTGTACATTTGATATGTAAATGATTATTATTTGCATCAACTATTCTGGCTCTTTTGAAACTGAAGGTTAAAAAATGGAATTTTCAGGGAGTAAAGCTCAGTCTGAGAGTAGACGCATTTATCGCGGGCATACTCTTGCCTGTTTGCCTGGGGCGATGGCGCTACGTCAGGAAATGGCCGTTCCTGAAAAAACAATAAGCTGGATCTCATTACAGCGAGAAGTGATTGCGAACATCCTGCAAGGGAAAGATCCGCGTTTGCTGGTCATCGTTGGACCCTGCTCCATTCATGATGTCCGGGCCGGGATTGAGTATGCTGAGCGGTTATCTGAACTGCATCGCAAATATCACGCGCAAATGCATATTGTTATGCGAACCTATTTTGAGAAACCCCGAACCCGGCAGGGATGGAAAGGGTTGATGGTCGATCCCGATCTTGACGGTAGTCATGATGTGGCGAAAGGCGTCAGATGTACCCGGAGCTGCTTAGCATCGATAATCGCGTCAGGCGTTCCCACCGCGACAGAGTTTCTCGATCCTTTTCTTGCACCCTATATGGCAGACTTAATTTGTTGGGGGGCCATTGGTGCTCGTACAACCGAATCGCAACCTCACCGCCAGATGGCATCTGGATTGCATTGCCCGGTGGGATTCAAAAACAGCACCGATGGCAATGTCAGCTTAGCTATCGACGCGATTATCGCTGCGCGCGATCGTCACTTATTGTATGTGACAAATGAAACTGTTCCCGTTTCTGCTGTATTGACCGAGGGCAATCCACATGGTCATTTAATTTTGCGTGGCGGTAAGCAACCCAATTATGGCCTGAATGAAATTATTCATGTTTCGCAGCAAATGCATAAAGCGGGAGTTCACCATCGGCTTATTGTTGACTGTAGTCACGGGAATAGCGGCAAAGTTGCCAGGCGTCAGATCCACGTTGCACACGATGTGATTAACCAGCGTAAAATGTTTCCGGGCTATGTTGCAGGGATCATGCTGGAAAGTTTTTTGGTCGGTGGAAAACAATCTGATAAACATCCTGTCGTGTATGGACAGTCAATTACCGATGAATGCCTTTCATGGCAACAAACAGAACAGTTACTGTCGGAACTTGCTGAAAATTGCGCATCCGTTTCGGCGTCCTGAATATATAAAAATAAGAGTCAGACTTTTTCATTTTAATCTGAGCAAGTCGTTGCATATTTGCTGTCTGGGAAGAAACCGCAGGAATGTTCGCTGATATCGTGAACGCAGACTGCGGTTTCGCAGGATTGATTTTAGGGAAAGGTACGATATGTCGCAGACTATTCAGTCCAGCCGCTGGTTACCATTGACGCCGGCTCAATTCGATTTTTGGGAAGAGTTTACATTTCATCCTCATCAACCCGTTTCAACGGTGGCGCATTCTCTTACTTTACGTGGAAAAATTAATGAGGAAGCGCTGCTGGGGGCGCTAAATCAGGTGATCAAAGAAACGGATGTTTTTTCTGTTCAATTTCGATTACCGGAAGTGGACGCAATGCCTGTCCAGTGTTGCGATCCCCGACAATGCCCGGAAGTGCGTATTATTGATTTACAGCAGCGAAATTCCGCTCAGGTTGTCGCTAACGCAATGATGCAGGGGGATATTGATGGCCAGCTTAATTTACTGCGCCAGCCACTGGCCGCCGTATGGTTGATTCGTTTCTCCCCTGAACATTATGCTATTTATGTTCGGGCTCACCACATTATTATTGATGGATTCGGCATGGCGTTAATTGAACATCGCTGCGCTGAACTTTATCAGGCATATTGCCAGAAGCTGCAAGCAGGCTTTCCTTTAAGCCCATTCAATGATTTTCTCTATGAGGAGCAGCAATATTCACATAGTGAAAAAGGGCAAAAGGATCGCGATTACTGGCATCGCATACTGGAAAATGCGCCGGCTTTAACCGTCTTGCAAAAAGGGGGGGAGGATTATGGTACGGAATGCCTGCACAGTGATACATTGCTCCCTTCCTCTTTTAGTCAGCAAATTCTGACGCTTGCAGATAGTTGTGGGATTGGCTGGCCTGACGTATTACTCGCACTTTCTGCGGCGTGGATGGCAACACATATTCCCGACTTAGGCAGTCAAGGCATTTTACCTGTCTGGGTGCCAGTGATGAACCGACGGGGTTATATTGCCGCAAATACCCCTTCGTTGGCGGTGAATATTTTGCCTGTGTTTATTGAAATGAACGAGCAGGAAACCGTCATCGTATTTTTGAAACGTATTGCTGCGGCTTTGCATGATATGCGTGCGCACAGTCGCTATCGGATAGAAATGCTGGCGGCCGATCGGGGAATTGGAAAAGGAATGCGGTACTTTTTCTCTCCGCTTATCAACGTATTGCCCTTCGATCCTCCGGTATTCTCTGGCTGCGAGACCACCCGTGAGGTGATGGCGAGCGGGCCAGGAGATGGGTTTAATATCACCTGGCGTGGACGTACTGACTGTAGTGATCTGCATATTGATATCGACGCTGAAGCGGGGATGTTCAAGGGAATGGATCCGGATGCAATGCTCATGAGCTTAACCGCATATTTAACCCAGTTGATATCGGCAAAACGATGGGATCAACCTTTGATTTAATTCCCCTGGCGTTTCCCGGCCACCAGAAACTTGATACCGCATCTGGTGGCGGGCCTGTATCAGGTTAAAAGTGCACAAACATCGGAAATATTTTTGCACTTAATTAACTCTTGCCCGGATAAGTTAATGCCGAATTCAGCGTTAATATTTTCTCTTATCTCTTTCAGGTGGCAAAGCTTTAACCCCATAGTGATAAATGGTACATCCTCATGCCATTCTGGTCGTGCAGGTTGTTTCAGTGCGGCACAGTAAATCTCCAGTATTTTTTGTTCTCTGCCAGAATGGGCGTTGCAGATAAGCGCCGTAGCAGAAGGAGAAGGGGACGATTGAGGAGATGTTTGCGCTAACTCTGCGCGCAGCGCATGACGATCGATCTTACCGTTAGTCGAAAGTGGAAACGCCTTTTTAACGATAAAGCGCCCGGGTATGTGTGTGCATGGTAAATAACGTTGAGCGAAAGCGCGTAGCTCTGCTGCGCCTGGCGTTATATCTCCCTGAACCAGATAGACGGCACCGAGTGACTTTTCGCGGAAATCCTCTGTGGCATAATCAATAATGACAATATCTTTTATGGCAGGATGCTGGCGAAGTACGTCTTCAATCTCAGGCAATGAGACTCGCACACCGCGAATTTTTACGTAGCCGTTGATGCGGGTTGAAAACATGATTGTCCCGTCTGGTCGATAGAAACCGATATCGCCGGTCCGGAAAGCACGAATCTTTTCCCCCTCAGGCGTAATGAGATCCACAAAATCATGCTGTACGAGCCTGGCCTCTTCCAGATATCCGCAGGCAAGGTTGATACCGGCAGTATGAATTCGCCCAGCCACGCCACACGGGCAATGCTCGCCGCTGTCGTGGCAAATGAAATATTGATTCCCCGCGAGTGGCTGGCCGTAAGGGATTTGTGCAATATCCTCCGGCACGATCTCATGCCAGATACTCCAGATTGTGGTTTCCGTGGGGCCACCCAGTGAAACCAGGCGTGGAGAGGATTCAACCGCCCGGAGTCGTTGAATCGTCGAAGGTTTTATATAATCGCCGCCCTGGGCAATCAGCCGCAGCGAGCGGAGTTGCTCTGGTTCTGCACAGTCCAACAGCATTTCGAGGATTGCCGGTACCGAACACCAGAGCGTAACGCGGTGCTGTTCCACCAGGCGACTCCAGGCGATCGCATCTTTTTCCTGTTGCTCTGCGGGGATCACCAGCGTTGCTCCGACGCTCATTGCGGCAAACAGATCAAAAACAGACATATCGTGATGCAAAGGCGTAACGGAAATAAAAACATCGCGCTCGCCGATCTGCCAGTGGTTGATGGTCTGACCCAGCACGTTAGCTGTTGCCCGGTTGTTCAGTACCACGCATTTCGGTTTGCCGGTCGTACCCGAGGTATAGAGGTAATAAGACGGCAAATCGCTTGCGCTTTGGCTGACGAGCGGGGGAGGGGAATCATTTGTCGATGCCAGCGCCTGTGGCGTAACGCTCCCGGCAATACCCGTATTCTCCAGACTGATGACCAAATCGGGACGGCAATTGTTGAGTAGATAGCGAGTCCTTTCGGGAGGAGAGTTGATGTCCAGCGGCACACGTATAAGCCCTGTAAGGGCGCAGGCCAATGAAATAATAATATGTTCAGGGCTTCGCGGGAGATAAATTGCAACAACGCTACCTGGCGTCAGCTGGCGTTCAGCCAGTCCGTTCGCCACGCTGGCAACCTGTTCACCTAACTGTTTCCAGCTCCAGCGCCTGTTACCGCATATCAGGGCGGTACCTTCCCGTTCGCCGGAGTAGAGATGATGGGCAATATTCCTCAGAAAATCATATTCAGTCGCTGCGGGTACATCGGCGTTCACCTGATAATGTGGATAAGAAAGCGCTTCCCTGACCGGGGTGTTGAGTACGCCCCGGGCAGCAATCTGTTGCATCCGCCGGACAATGGCGTCCAGCACGGCCCGTATCAGTTCTGCCCCGAGCGCTTGTTCGACATAGTCTGCCACCAGCAGTAAGCCACCTTTACCATCAGGCATCAGGCGAATATCCAGAGCCACTTGCGGCGTCTGCGTCAGGCCATCCTCTTCTTGTACGGATCCGTTGTCAGAGACGGTTTCCCAGGCCATGCAATTGGTTAAGATTATCGGTAACGCCGGTTGGCTGGCGTTTCGGGGAGATAACTGACGCGCCAGATCGACGCCAGACCAGGCGAGGTGTTGCAATCCGTTGAGAATATCAGCCTGCAGGCGCTGCGCATTTTCTTCCAGTTCACCTTCTCGTTGATAACGGATGACAATAAATGTTGACTGGTTGAAAGGCTGTTCTTCGTGTGATGGAAATGCCGTCGGTACGCCAACAAGGACCGTTTCATCGTCAGCC
This sequence comes from Citrobacter amalonaticus, assembly GCF_002918555.1. Lineage (GTDB taxonomy): Bacteria > Pseudomonadota > Gammaproteobacteria > Enterobacterales > Enterobacteriaceae > Citrobacter_C > Citrobacter_C amalonaticus_A. The sequence goes on along the minus strand of NZ_PQMB01000002.1, from coordinate 1,023,687 downwards.
CAGAGCGCCAGCGTATCCAGAACAAGGGTTGAAAGTACGGTGTTGGAAAACAGCCCGTGGGATGCGCCGAGGCGTGAGAGTTTTTTCAGCGTACCCGCTTCCACATTTCTGCTCTCTCTGCGCCATTCAGGCCGCGCAATTTCACCGAGTGGCGTCAGCCAGGGCAAGCGTGATGGCGTCACTGCCCCGTGGAGTTTCTCTCTCCACCAGTTTTTTGCTTCTTCACGCGTGGTGGCATGCTCAAGTGATTCGGTTGTCGGGGGGCGAGCCGCCCTGGCATCCAGAGGTTGTTCATCGAAAAGCCGCGCAGTAATGCGTGAAATACCCTGACCATCCAGGATCAGCGCATCAAAGCTTGTGAATACGAGATATTCACTGCCACCCGGTAGGGCGATCAGAATGATTTTCCATGGTGGTAAAGAGGGATCATGACACATCTGCTGGTAACGGTGTTTGAGGTGTTCAATCTGTTGTTCTGCATCACCGGTACTGTATGACGTCAAATCCACCTGCTCCAGCCGCGGCTCGAGTGTTGGCAGCACGAATTGTTGTTGTTTTTCAACGTCAATGACGGTGCGTAACGCCGCAAAATGGTTGACCAGCTCCGCTACACGTCGGCAAAAGCGCTGCGGGTCGAGTCGTCCGCGAAATGTTCTGAAATCGTGCATCGCCACGCCGCCAAGCGGCCAATGTTCGCTTCTTCCTGACAGATATGCCAGCTGTAGCGGTGATAAGGATCTTGCCATTCTCTCCTCCCCTGGTATTGCATCATGTTTTACCTGTGTCCGGTGTGAAAGCCATTGTGAAACCGGATGGTGGATATCCTGCGGAAACTGCGCCAGACGCCTGGTGAGCGAATGAAAACAGGTAAACATTCCGGTTAACTGCCCCGGCATGAAGGCGTCAGCACGAACATCCCAGTTGATCAAAATTTCGTCTTCATACCAGGCAACCTGCGCATCCAGGGCAACCTGGGGGCCTTGCGAAATAACCCATGTTAAGGCTCCGAGCTGTTTCTTCACGCGCTGCGTAAATAATGAGCCGCCGTGGATACCAAATCCTGCCGTGAAAACAATGGGGGAATATTGCAGGTTACCGTTGAGACGAGAGAGATCGCGCATGATGCTTATGCCTGAATAATTGCCATGGCTGATAAGTTCATGGAGCTGCGTCATTGTACGTTCGGCGTGCTGAAGCAGAGATATTTCAGGTCTGAGTTCACCACTAAACAGGAGTAAATCTGAGAAGTCGCCAACGATCTTACGCACATTAGGCACGGTCGGATCGCGGAAAAAAGTGGGCACGTTGATGCGCAGTGAAGGTTGAGAGAGACCTTTACTTATCGCCAGGGTGAAAAGCGATAAAAACAGCGCGCTCAGGGTCAGATGATGCTGACGGGCGCAGATGTTTAGTGCCTTACTGGTTTCGCCATCAAGCAGGACAGCCATTCTGCGGCTTTGACACGGCTTTTCCGTCGACGGAATTCGCGGGGCAGGGGGAAGGGTGGATAAACGAGACTGCCACCAAAGGCGATCGCGTGTTCTGAGCTTCAGTAACTGCCGATCGTGAATATGCTGATTAAGGTAATCAAACCACTCAACCTTCATCTCAGGGGAGGGGGTGAGCGAGGGTGTTTCATAAAATCGGGCAAGATCTTCTACAACGATTCGAAAGGATTCGGCATCAGCAGCAATCATATCTATATCGATATGCAACCGGCTTTTTCCGTCAGGGAGTAACGACAGGCTGAATTCACAGGGATAACCCTGGTCGCGTAATACCTGCTGATTTTCCATGCGATGGCGTTTTTCTGCCAGCCGGGTGTTTATTTCATCAGCGGTGTACTGGCGAAAATCATCGACTCCGGCCTGCGGATAATCCTTCATGACGCGCTGTTGCCCGTCATCGTTGACATGCAAACGAAGCATGGGATGCAGGGCACAGAGCGCGCTCACAGCGTGCTGAAAGCGAAGGCTGTCGATCATAAAACCGTCAAATTCTGCATATAAATGTGCGGCAACGCCGCCTAATGCCTGTGCTGATTGCCTTCCGACCCATGAGGCCGCTTGCATTGGAGTTAATGATTTCATTGGGTATATCTATCCTGATTCAGCCAACGGAAACGACATGAATATATAGCAGACCCAATGCGAATGAAAATGATAATTATTATTCTTAACATTGATGTTTTACGGAAGGCCAGGTTATGATGCGCTGGTTTACATTGGGTTATTTGCTGACCAAAGACATCTAACCCCGATCTGGAGAGAGGCAAAAGGGAGCTGGCATACGATGAGACGTTGTTGGGAAAAACGCCCCAGATTTATGGTGGGCATATTATTTCTGCTCGGATCCGTTGTCTTTTCTAATCAATGCGTTGCACAGGAATGGCCGAGAGTGTTTCACAATGCAGATGGATCTGTTACCTCAATTTCTAAACAGCCGAAGCGGATACTTTCTACGGCAGTCAGTGTTACCGGGACATTGCTGGCTATCGATGCTCCTGTGGTTGCCAGTGCGACAGCGGTCAATGGTCAGTTTTTTGGACAATGGCAGGATGTGGCGAAAGCGAAAAAAGTGGCGAGCGTGTGGCCCGCAGGCAGCGTGGACCTGGAACAAGCCTGGGCCGTCGATCCGGATTTAATCGTTGTATCCATCAATGGCGCTGACTCTGCCCGGGCGCAGTTGACTGACTTACAGGCGATTGCCCCGGTTATTATCGTCAATTACGGAAACCTGACATGGCAGGATCTGGCGCGTCAATTGGGGGATGCTCTGGGGCTTGAGAAACAAGCCGCCGCAAGGATTGAAGGTTTTGACGCACGGGTCGCCAGTACCAGAACACAGATTCGCCTGCCGGCAGGGCAAACGAATATTATCAATTTCAATGGTCCGGGGACCGTCAATCCGGTATCGACGCCTGAAAGCGTTCATGCGCGCTTACTGCAATCTTTAGGTTTCACCATTGAGGCTCCCAATCCCGCCTGGCAAAGTCATCTCACCCGCTCAGCCGATTTTATTTGGGTTGAATATGAAAACCTGACGCAGCTGAAGGCTGAAACCACGTTCCTCCTGAGCGCGGGTGATGTACGTATCAACGAGTTTATCAACGATCCTCTGTTGCGACGGCTACCTTCAGCTCAGAAACGCCAGGTATACAGTCTGGGGCCGCATGCTTTCAGGGTTGATTACTTCAGCGCAAGCGAAATGATAACGGAGATTCTTCGTCATTTCTCAGCGGATAAGCAGCCTCCCGATGCGGTGCAGGAGGGGCGTTGACATGTTCCCTCAGTGCCCGGAAGGGACGATGCGCCGTACAGGACTTGGTTTTGGTTTCCTTCTCCTGGCCATACTTGGCTTTTCCAGCCTCTGGTTTGGTTCCCGGCCCATCTCCCCAGCGGTAATTTGGCAGGCGTTAATACATTTTGATCCGCAAGATAGCGAACATTTGTTGATAAGGCATTTGCGACTTCCGCGTACGTTGCTGGCAATGGTTACCGGCGCGGCGCTTGGCGGTGCGGGCGTGATTATGCAAACGCTAACCCGTAATCCTCTGGCCGATCCCGGATTGTTAGGGGTCAATGCCGGTGCGACGTTGGCGATCGTGCTGGCCATTGCATTCTGCAATATCACCAGCGTGGGCAGCTATATGTGGTTTGGCGTCGCAGGGGCCGGGGTTATCAGTATTCTTGTTTTTATAATCGGCGGCCTCAACGGTGATAATCCCATTCGCATTGTATTGGCTGGCGCGGCGTTAACGATTGTTCTGCTCAGTCTGACGCAGCTGGTGATTCTCAATAGTGATTCTGATGCTTTCGATCGTTTTCGTCATTGGGTGACGGGGTCGTTACAGGGACGCGGATTCGACGTGTTAATGCCGGTTTCTATGTTGATTTCGATCGGCATGGCTTTGGCGCTGGCGGGCGGCAGGATGCTGGATGTCGCGGCGTTAGGCCCGGACGCTGGACGTGCGCTGGGCATCAATCCGCATGTGCTGACTGGTTTCTCCGCCTTAATCATAGTGATTCTGGCGGGGGCCGCAACGGCGGCTGCCGGACCGATTGGATTTGTCGGTCTCACTGCTCCCCATTTTGCGCGGGCTATTGTCGGTTCCGGGCACCGTCTGCTGCTCCCGTGGGCGATGATCTTCTCAGCCGTTCTGGTGCTGACAGCAGATATTCTGGGACGCATTATTGGGCACCCCGGTGAGATCAGCGTCGGTATTATGGCCGCGTTAATTGGCGGACCCTTTTTCGTGCTGTTGGTTAAGCGTTGGCAGGGAGAGCGCGTATGAGCCAAAGAGCGGGATGGGTTTGTCTTACCCTGGCGGCGTTACTTTGTCTGGGAGGCATCTGGGCGTTAATGGTGGGACGCTTCATGCTACCCGTTGAGTCTGTCCTGCAGGCTTTGATGGGGGAGGCTAATCCCACGGCGCAAAAAATTGTCACCATGATACGTTTACCCCGCGTATTAACGGCCATTCTGGTGGGGTTTGCACTAGGTGTCTCTGGCTCCATTTTTCAATCCGTATCGAAAAATGTACTGGGATCGCCGGATATTATCGGATTCACCACTGGTGCGGCGACGGGAGCCATTGTCCAGATCATATTATTTAGCGGTAATCCCGTCGCTATCGTGCTTTCGGCAATGGCTGGCGGGCTGGTAACGGCATTACTGGTCTATTGTCTGGCTCGTCATTATGGTGTGGTGAAAGGCAACCGCCTGGTGCTTATGGGGATTGGGGTGGGGGCCGTACTCAGCGCGCTGAATGCCTTGCTGCTGGTCAAGGGCGACATTGATAATGCGGTCACGGCAACGCTGTGGCTCGCCGGGACGACGCAGGGGCGCAGTTGGTATCACGTCGCGCCTGTTGCTTGCAGCCTCCTGGTACTCATTCCTGTCATCATGGTTCATACCAGGGCGATAAATATGATAGCCATGGGCGATGACATTGCCAGTCAGCTTGGGGTGCGCGTTGAGCGGACGCGAAGAACGGTGACATTTTGCGCCGTCACTTTGGCGGCGGTGGCAACCAGTGCGGCTGGGCCGATCGCATTCATTGCGCTGATTGCGCCGCAACTGGCTTTACGTTTAACGAAAACATCAGGGATCCCAGTGATAAGTGCCGGACTGGCAGGAAGCTGTTTGCTTCTGGGGGCCGATCTGATGACGCAAATTCAACCTCTGGCATTAACCCTTCCGGTTGGCTTAATGACCGGAATTATCGGTGGTGTTTATTTACTTATTCTACTATTGCGAACGCCTTCTTATTAACGCGCAGGCAATCGTATTTTTCAGGCATGAAGGATGTGTCCGAAATGGCAAAAGGCAACAGATAATAAGGCCGTCAGGCTGCTAATAAAGCAATGTGTTCTTTGTCGCTCAATCTAAAAAAAATTAGTGCGCAATTCTGGGAAAGGAGAAAACAATGAGCGAACTAAAGAGTGATAAAGTACCAACAAAATTATTAAAGCACAGACAACACGGTATCCCGAATACATGTCGCATCTCTTCCATTATTTTGGGCTTATATGTTTTCGCTGCGGGGGATGTGATGGCCGCGGAGGAGATCACAAAACGAAATGCCCGCGAAGAGAATACCGATCCGGATACTATTATTGTCACTGGCGAAAAAGTGGCACGCACCATTTATGATACCAGCGCCAGTGTGGAGGTTTTCGATGAGTCGCGTATTCGTGCGATGCCTGGCGCTTCCCAGGTCTCCGATTTGTTAAAAATGACGGCCAATGTGCTGGATACCGGTATTGGCAACGATCTGCCTACGGTTCGTGGTATTGATGGCTCAGGCCCTGCCAATGGGGCGAACGCCTTCCTGAACGGGACTCGCCCGCGGCTGAATCTTTCTCTGGACGGTCGTTCATTAACATACAACGAACTGGCTTTTGGTCCGCAATCTTTATGGGATATGGAGCGGGTTGAGGTTTATCGCGGGCCGCAAAGTTATATCCAGGGAAGGAATGCGGTAGCGGGTGCGATTGTCATGAGCAGTAAGGATCCAACGTTTGACTGGGAGTCATCCGTGAAGGCGGGGGGCGGAAATCAGAGTTCCACCGTTGCGTCAGCCATGCTATCGGGACCGATTATAGAAGAACAACTGGCGTTTCGTCTTAGTGCCGACCGCCAGCGTCGCGATAGCTTCGTGAATTTAATTTCTTACGAACCGGTGGGCGATCCGCGTGAGGTGGAGGCAACGAATCTCCGTGGCAAATTATTATTCAACCCGGCAGGGATTCGTGAACTGACGACCAGACTGACCGTTAATCATTTTGACAGTCGGGCGCCGCAGAATGAAACGCTGAGTCCGGCAAACCATACCAGCCCACGCTTTGATAAACGCCGTCCCGTTTTTGAGACAACGTCTACCAGCGGTATCTGGGATATTGCCTGGGAATCCTCGGAAAGAATGCGTTTTGAAAATAAATTTATTTACACCGACTTTGATAATCATCGTCTTACGGTAAAAACATTACCCTGGGCGGATATCAATGGTAAGGAAGTTCAGACTGAGCCTTTGGCGCGTTTTGGCACAAAAGGCGATCGTTTCCAGGGGTTGCTTGGGGGCCGTTATTTCCACGCTTCGCAGGATGAGTTTGTCAACCTGCTCGGCGGCAGTCAGTTTAAGGATAAAACCGAAACGTGGTCGGCATTTGGTGAAGTGACCTGGGCTGTCAGTCCGCATGTTGATATTACTGCCGCCAGCCGCGTCGAACGGGAACACCGTCAGCGTAAAGGGGGGAGTGCGCGGAAGGTGGATTTCGATGAAACCTGGGATGTTTTTCTGCCAAAGCTGGACGTTGCGTGGAAACCACTCTCCCAACAGACATATGGTGTGAAGGTCTCAAGGGGTTATAACGCGGGTGGTGCGGGAATGACCTTTGTCGCACCGTTAATCAATTATACTTACGACCCTGAATATGTCTGGAACTATGAGCTTTATAGCCGTCACGGTATTAAGGATTGGGATCTCGAATTAACCACTAACCTCTTTTACAACGACTATAAGGATATGCAGTTACCGTATTATCTGAATTCCAGTAGCAACTCAATGGTCATCAGAAATGCGGATAAAGTCGAAACCTATGGGGCTGAATTTGGCGCAATCTGGAAACCGACGCTTGATTTCGAATTAAATAGTGCCGTCGGGGTGTTAAAAACGAAGATCAAAAAATTCTCCAGTAGTGGAATTGACGGACATGAATTACCGCGTGCGCCTTCATTGACCGCAAACCTGGGGGCAAAATATATGTTAATGCCAGGACTGGAATTGAGCGGCGACGTTCGTTTTACCGATACTTATTATTCTCAATACGATAATGATTCACGTGGTGAAATCCCTTCTTCATGGATAGCAAATATGCAGCTGGCTTATACCTTCACGCATGGGCGGGTGAGCGTGTTTGCCCAGAACCTGTTTGATTCAGATAAAAGAATTATGGTCATCGATAACGATGTGTCGACAGCGGTACTTCAGCGTCCGCGTCTGGTTGGTGTTGCGGTGCAGCTGGATTTCTGAGGTAGCAAACAGACGATGTTGGGGGGAGAAGGCTCTCCCCCTTGAATTCATCAAGACACCCGGTGAAATGGGGCAAATGCCTGAGAGGAAAACATGAGTACGATTTTCAACCCGTCCACCCGGCAAAACCCGGAAAAGGCCAGCGAATTTGAAGAGCAGATCTGGTTGGAGCATCAACAGCAGCTGCATGGAGAAGGACAGCAGGCTTTCGCCTGGAAGCTTGATAACCGTGTGGACACCGGCCGCTTAGTCAATGCACTGAATCAGGCACTGGGATTACTCTGCGGGGCGAACAGAATATATGACTATGATGATGAGTCAGGATTGTTGTGTCGCCCAATACCCGCCCCGCCTGTGGTGGCAGTGCAGTCTGTTCTGCATACACAGCAGGCGAGAGATGCATTACTGAAGGAAAAAGAGACGCCCATCGATTTAGCGCAAATGGCGCCGCTCCGTTTCAGGTTATTTATCGGCGAGCAGAATGGCATATTTGGAATGATTATCCACGATATCTTATCGGCCTCGCTGGATTTACAGACCATTTTGCAGACTGTCAGCGCGCTATACCAGAAACAATCTTGTCCGCCACATGCTGCCGTGGCGATATCTCAAAGACTATCACCGCCCGCCGACGCGCGCATACTGGCGCACTGCGGGAGCCTGTCCGAACGCTATTCTGGTGGGCAATCGTCAGGCGCTAATCTCAGCGCCACTTTGCCCGCCAGTGAGGGGGATGATGAGATTGCCGCACTCGCGGTCTGGGCCGCAAAATTTGCTTTAACGTTAAGTGAGAGGGTTGAAAATGCGCGGGTGACGCTCTGTTTTGCGGGCGATCGGCTGCAAAGTACAACAATTGCACCGTTGACTCTGGCCTGTGAAGGGAAACCGATCGCCGGGCTTGCCCGTCAGATCCAACGCCATTTACAGGGGAATGAGATGTTATCCGCTACGGCGGAAGAGGGGGTTTCTTTACTGATCCAATGGAGGCGTGCGCGTCTGCCTGAATTACGTCTGGATGACGCGGTGTGCCCTTCATTATGGTTACCGCCGGGCCATACCCGCTGGCCTTTGGTCGTGACATTTTCTGATCCTGCACAGATTGACATCATTGCCGGAGCGCAACTGGCGGGTTGGGTTGGCGAATATTTATTGTTTAAAAGTCTTGGTTTGCAGACCACTGATTTTTACCCGGCGACATCCCGGGCGGCAACGACACTCTGTCCCCCTTCAGAGCCGACAATTCAGCAACGGATCCTTGACGCCTTCAGGGAAGCACTGGCAATGCCGGAGATGGGGGAAAACGATGATTTCTTTGACTGTGGCGGGCACTCCCTCATCGCGACGCGTATTATTGGACGTTTAAAAAGCCAGCATCGCATTGAGATCAATATTAACGATCTCTTCAGTCATCCTTGTGCGGCACAGCTGGCGATGTGGGCACGCATAGATGCGCCACAACCCGCCGTATCGACAACGGAAAACAGATACGCTAACCCTCTTCAGGCACCGCTCTCTCTGGCACAAAAATCATTATGGAAAATCTATAAGGCGCTGGGATTCAGCGAAGCCTTTAATATCCCCTTTGCCCTGCGTTTTCTTGACTCTGTTAATGAAGAGATTTTCCGCCAGGCTTTTAGCGATATTCTGGTGCGTCATTCGGCTCTACGAAGTGTGTTTGTTGATATTGCCGGTGAGATTTATCAGCAGGTTATTCCGCCCGAAATGCTTTCCCAATATGACTGGTTCTGGTTCTCCAATGAGCAGGGCGCGGTGCCGCTTGAAACAGCCCTGAAGCGGGCCGCGGAATATCATTTTGAACTCGATAATGAGCTTCCCATTCGCATTACCTTCCTGAAGGATGAAAATAACGGGCAGCAGGTTGTGTCGCTGTTATTCCACCATATTGTTCTGGATGAGTGGTCGGTGAATATCCTGATGGATGAGCTTGCCCAGGCGGTGGCAAGTCGTTCAGCGGGACTTGCTCCGGTCTGGCAGCAATTGCCCGTGCCGTTCCATGCCTTTGCCTTGCAGCAGAATGAAGAGGGGCTGAATGATCATCACCTTCATTTCTGGCTCGAGCGCTTACGTGGTGTGACGCCCGCAAGATCCATTTTCGCCTCAAAACAGGAGACGAGGGAAACGTCAGATACCCGAGGTGGCTGGGTGGAATTTAAGGTTGAGCGAGCGGTTTCTAAAGGACTCTACCAGCTGGCGAAACGGCAAGGCGCATCGCTGTTTAACGTTGTCTATGGCGGTATTGCGGCCGCGCTTCATTTACTGGGAGGAATGAAAGAACTGGTGATCGGAACCTCAGCCTCTGGACGAAATGACGCACAATTCTTTGATACTATTGGCTATTTCACCACAGTAGTCGCCCATCGCATTATTTTCGACAACGTTCCTGGGCTGAATGCTCTGATTAACGATGTGAAACGACAAATTAATGACTCGATGCCCTATACCGATATACCGATCGATCGGGTGGAAGAGGCCCTTTTCGGCGACGGCCTGGCTCAGGACAGCCATATGTTTGAAGTTTTCATTCAAATCCATGCCAAAAATAAGCTCAATGGCGCATTTAACCTTGCCGACGGACGCGGTGTGCGTTTCCGTCAAGTTGATCCGGAAAAAACAGAGTCGGTGCTCGGATTACAGTTTGAGGTTATGGAAGAACAGGTTGCCGGGGAGTCTGACGTTCGCGTCATGATGAGCTACCGCGCCGATCGCTACTCTCCCGATCAGGTTGAGCAGATCACCAGAACGACACAACAGGTCTTTACGGCGATGGCGAGCGCTGCTGGCGGTCCAGACATCAGTATTGACTCGTTACGCGCAGCCACAGGCATCACCGGACAATAAGGACAAGAGACGCTTATGAAACAGTTGGATTCAACGCAAATTCAGCTCAGTGACATTGAACGGATATACCCGTCGACAACGGTCGTGGAACTGGTCTATAGCGACTCACAGCAGGCTTTGTTTGTGAGCGCGCCAGACTGGCAGGATGAATCACAATCCCGCGTGTTGCGTATAAACCCGCAAACGCTGGCAGTGGAAGCGGAGATTGCTCTGGCGGCAAAAGGGTTCGGTGTCGCGCTGGATGATACCCGCGGTCTGCTGTATCTCACTCAAGGTTTTAATGGTTCGGTCGCTGTTGTTGATATCACACAAAATCGGCTCATCGCGACCATTCCCCTTATGGAGTCGGTGGTCTTTGAGCAACGTTATCAGGAGGAAGGGATCTCCGGTGAGCGCCTGGCATTCCTGATGCGTGAGCTGGCTCGTTTTGGCGTTAGCGAAGGATATCCCTGGAAATTACGCGAGCTGGTTTTTGATCCGCTGAGCGAGCGGCTTTTTTTACCGGGGCTGGGGCTGGGTATCAACAGCGTCTTATTGGTTATCGACACCCGGGAGCGCAAACTTGAAAAAGTCATTCCGGGCTTCGGGTATAACGTCGTGGGGATTACGCTGGATAGTGACGGAAGGCGAATATTTATCTCGAATATGCAGGGACAACTGTTCGTCGTCGATCCGGACAAACTGGAGATCGTCTGCTGTCATGAGGTGGCCGTCGATCAATTGTTAAATATGGTCTACGACCCCCGGCATAACCGTCTGATTGGCGTAGACCAGGGGATCGACCGTAGTGACTGGCGGAACAATCATCTTGAGCGAGAATACGTGCCGCGGAGTCAGGGACATGAAGTGTTTATCCTGAATGCGGATACCGCTGAAATCATAGCCCGGATGACGACGGATGAAATTCCAATTGGTCTGGCGTGGGATGGCGAACGGGAACGGCTGTATGTCGCTAATCGCAGGGGAATTCGGGTTGATAAGGGAGAGGGGACGCTGACCGTATTTGATACCGTCAGCTACACGCTGCTACAGAGATTACCGTTGTATCCTCATCCCAACAGTTTCGCCTTCGATACGGATAAAAAACAGTTATTTATCACGGTGAAGAATGACGAAACGCTGATTCGCGATAAGCATCCCGAGTGTGTGGCCCGCCTACGCCTGCCCGATGTGATGAGCGCGCAATAATCGAAAATAAGACAAAGCCAGCAGACTCAGAAATTCAATGTTTCTGTTTCTGCTGGCTTTCTGTCGTGCAGGCAGGATGCGCGCTCAGCGAAGGCCGCCAAAAATGTACTGCAAAATCGTGCCAGGCTTAAGAAGGATGTTCAGGCAACGTCAGAATAAAACGCGTAGCGTGGGCATCTGAGGTTACCGCTACTTTTCCCTGATGCGCGGTGACAATGGATTTAACGATTGCCAGCCCGATACCACTCCCTTCACCTTTACGCTGTCTGGCGGGATCTACCCGATAGAACCGGTCAAAAAGGCGCGGTAAATGCTGCGGCGGAACGGGAACGCCAGGATTCTCAACAATAATATATACCTGCTGATCTGCCTCTTTTATCCGAACGGTGATGGACTCTCCTTTTGGCGTATAGCGCATGGCATTAGAGAGTAAATTGCTTAACGCCCTGCGCAACATACCGGGGTCGCCGGAAACCCGGCACGGCTCCCCCTCAAAACGTAAACCAATTTCCCGTTCTTCCGCCAGCGCTTCAAAAAAATCGAACACTTTGCTGATTTCATCGGCCAGATTTAACGTTTTTTTCTCCGGGATCAGCTGATTATTGTCCGCCTGGGCGAGGAACAGCATATCGCTGACCATTTTTGCCATATGGCTGAACTCTTCCAGGTTGGAGTAGAGCACCTCTTCCAGCTCTTTCTGGCTGCGCGGCTGGCTAAGGACAATTTCTGTTTGCGTCACCAGATTGGTGATGGGGGTGCGGATCTCATGGGCGATATCGGCGGAAAAGTTTGCCTGGCGGGTAAAGACATCCTCAATTCGTTCCAGCATGTGGTTAAACGAGGTCACCAGACGTTCCAGCTCGATCGGCACTGTCCGGGGATCTAACCGCACATCCAGATCCTTCGACGTAATATTTTGAATACGCCGACTGACGCTGCGAATCGGTTCATGGCCTTTATAAACGGCAAACAAAACGATGAACACGATCAGCATACTGATGATGGAGGCGGTCATGATCAGCTTATTTTTCAAATCGTTAATATAGTGAAGATGAAAATCTATCGACAGCGCCATGTAGAGGGTATAGGCCGATTTACCGTCCGTCAGCTGACCAACCGGCAGGCGGATCATACGCCAGGTGGAAGGCGAACCATGCTCCGCCATTGCCATTCTCAGACCGGAGATCAGATATACGTCCCCGTTACGGGCGTTTTTATCCGGCGTTGCCGTCGCGAGAAACTGTCGCAGGTCCGGCACGCCCGGTGAGTGATATATCGTCTGCTGATGGGCATCTTCCAGGGAGATAATGACATTGGAATAGCCCGCGACCACGTTCTTTACGATCTCCAGACGGCGGGATTCCGGCTCATTGGGCTGGTTAAGAATGCGTTCAAGGGTGGTACCGATCTCCCGCAGGTCGTTAATATCCTGCTCGGCAAAGTGTACTTTTACTGACTGGATCATGATCCAGGCGAAAGCCAGAAACGAGGCAATAGTGGCGAGGCTGATAAAAAAGGTCAGGCGCGTCGCCAGCGAAAAGGGGCGCTGAAAACGTTTACTGCTCATCCGGTACCTCAAGCACGTAGCCGACGCCACGTACGGTCTGGATCAGCTTTGGTTCAAAATCGTTATCAATTTTGCCGCGCAGCCTTTTGACGGCCACATCTATGGCGTTCGTGTCGCTGTCGAAATTCATATCCCACACCTGGGAGGCGATCAGTGAGCGGGGCAGGACTTCGCCCTGATGACGCAGAAAAAACTCCAGCAGGGTAAACTCTTTGCTGGTCAGGGTGATGCGCGTACCGCTGCGGGTCACCTTGCGGCTCACCAGGTCGACCATTAAATCTGCAACCTGAAACTGGCTTTCGGCAATTACTGTCGCCCCCCGGCGCAGCAGCGTTCTGACCCGCGCCAGCAGTTCGGCGAAGGCGAACGGTTTTACCAGATAATCATCTGCTCCCATTTCCAGTCCCTTAACCCGATGCTCAATGGTCCCCAGCGCTGTCAGCAGCAGAATTGGCATGCCTTTATTGGCGGCACGCAGCATACGAACGATGTCCCAGCCGTTCACGTCCGGCAGCATAATATCGAGGATGAGAAGATCGTAATCACTGGTCATCGCCAGATGATAGCCGTTGAGACCGTTATCGGCTAAATCGACCACGAAGCCAGCTTCCGTCAGCCCTTTGGTCAGATATTCACCGGTTTTTTTCTCGTCTTCAACAATCAACAGCTTCATCACGTCCTCCTTTTGTGCGGCTCTCAATTCTAGAGTAGCGAGATCGGATAGCAATCGCTTATTGGCAAAATGACAGCTTTGTCATTTTCCTGTCATGACCTGAACAGAGAGCGCCTGGTAAAGTTTACGCCATAAAACTCATACGTAAATCAGGGGTATTACAGAGCGTCTATGTGCAAAATAAAGCTTCTTACGCTCAGCGTGATGTTTGTTTTGAGCGGCTGTTCCCTGACACCCGACTACCAGCGCCCGGCGCTACCGGTACCGCAACAGTTTTCCCTGAGTCAAAACCGGCTGGTTGCCACCCCGACAGGGTACCAGGACAGCGGCTGGCAGCACTTTTTCGTTGATGAGCAGGTGAAAACGCTGATTGATGAAGCATTACGTAACAACCGCGACCTGCGTATGGCTGCGTTAAAGGTGCAGGAGGCGAGGGCGCAGTATCGTGTGACCGACGCTGACCGTTATCCACAGCTGAATGCTGAAAGCAGCGGCAACTGGAGCGGTAAATTAAAAGAGGATACCCGCACCCGCCGGGAATATGAGGCCGGTCTGAACCTGAGCTTCGATCTCGATTTCTTCGGCAAGCTCAGGAGTATGAGTGAAGCCGATCGACAGAACTATTTCGCCAGCGAAGAGGCGCGGCGGGCGGTGCATATCCTGCTTATCTCTAATGTTTCGCAAAGCTACTTCAATCAGCGGCTGGCGTATGCACAGCTGCAAATTGCCCGGGAAACGCTGCAAAACTATGAGCGTTCTTACGCGCTAGTGGAAAAACAGCTGGTAACCGGAAGTAGCAATGTGCTGGCGCTGGAGCAGGCGCGAGGCGTCATTGAAAGTACCCGCAGCGACATTGCAAAACGCGAAGGGGAGCTGGCTCAGGCCAATAATGCCCTGCAACTGTTATTGGGAACCTATGGTAAATTGCCGGACGATCGGGTCGCCAGCCGTGGCGATATTCAGGGCGTGGCGCTTCCCCCCTCGCTCTCTTCGCAAATTTTGTTGCAGCGTCCGGATATTCTGGAGGCGGAACACGCGTTGATGGCGGCGAACGCCAATATTGGCGCGGCGCGTGCGGCGTTTTTCCCCTCGATAACGCTGACCAGTGGGCTTTCCGGCACCAGCAGCGATCTCTCAAATTTATTTAATGCAGCGAGTGGCATGTGGAATTTCATTCCCAGGGTGGAATTGCCCATTTTTAATGCCGGTCGCAATCAGTCCAGCCTCGCCCTGGCGGAGATTCGTCAGCAGCAGTCGGTGGTGAATTACGAGCAGAAGATTCAGAACGCCTTCAAAGAGGTGGCTGATGCGCTGGCGCTGCGTCAAAGTCTGGCCGATCAGATTGCGGGTCAGGAACGTTATCTGGCTTCACTGCAAATTACCCTGCAACGCGCCAGAGCGCTCTATCAGAATGGTGTGGTCAGCTATATCGACGTGCTGGATGCGGAACGCTCACTATTTTCTACCCGCCAGGCATTGCTTGATCTCAATTATGCCAGACAGGTTAACGAAATTACGCTATTTACCGCGCTCGGCGGTGGCTGGGTGAAATAAACTTTTTTCTTTCAGGAGAATGAATAATGAGAAATGTATTAAAAATGGCTATTTTCGCGGGGCTTGCTGCCGGGGTATTTACTGTCCAGGCTGCTGAACACCATCATGGTGAAATGATGAATGCGATGCCAGCCGCAGAGCAGAGTCAGGTTATTAACGCGACGGGCGTGATTAAAGCCATTGATATGGAAAATAAAAAAATCACTATCGAGCATGAGCCCATCCCGGCGATGAACTGGCCGGCGATGACGATGCGATTTACGATAACGCCGCAAACGCAGCAGGGCGATATTAAGCCGGGCGACAAAGTCACATTTCATTTTATCCAGCAGGGAAATCTCTCTTTATTACAGGATATTCAGAGCCAGTAACTCTTTTCGTCAATTTTAACGCCGGGCATTATTTCATGAAAAATATCGCGCTTATTATCGGCAGCATGGTCGTGGGCGGAATTATCGCAGTGGGGGGCTATGTCGGATTTGTGGCTCACTCTCCGGCAGGGGAGATACCACCGGCGAAAAAAGAGGCCCGTCACGTTCTGTTCTGGTACGACCCCATGTATCCGAATACACGCTTCGATAAACCGGGCAAATCGCCGTTTATGGATATGGATCTGGTGCCGAAATATGCCGATGAAGAGAGTGAAGGGACGAGCGCGGCAGGCGTGCGTATCGATCCGACCCAGGCGCAGAATTTGGGTGTTAAAACGGACCGGGTTCGTCGCGGGCCGCTTGCTTACGCACAAACTTTTCCGGCTAACGTGAGCTACAACGAGTATCAGTTTTTCATTGTCCAGGCCCGTTCAGCCGGCTTTATCGATAAGGTCTGGCCGCTAACCGTAGGGGACAAGGTTAAAAAAGGGACGCCGCTTATCGATCTCACCATCCCTGACTGGGTTGAAGCGCAGAGTGAATATCTGTTGCTGAAGGAGACAGGAGGCACCGCAACCCAGGTTGAGGGGATTCTGGAGCGTCTGCGGCTGGCCGGAATGCCGGAAGAGGATATTCGCCGCCTTGTCAGTACCCGCAAAATACAGACCCGTTTCACCCTTAAAGCCCCCATTGATGGCGTTATCACCGCCTTCGATCTGCGTGCCGGGATGAATATCGCAAAAGACAGCGTGGTGGCGAAAATTCAGGGGATGGATCCGGTATGGATCGTCGCGGCCGTTCCGGAGTCTGTCGCCTGGCTGATTAAGGATGCCTCGCAGTTCGCCATTACCGTTCCCGCACGCCCGGATAAAGGTTTCACCCTTCGCCAGTGGCGCATTCTGCCAGGGGTGGATGCTGCCACCCGAACGGTGCAGATACGTCTGGAGGTGGATAACCCTGATGAAGCGCTCAAACCGGGGATGAATGCGTATCTCAGGCTGAACACCGAAAGCGAGCCGATGCTGCTTATTCCATCGAAAGCGCTGATTGATACTGGCCATGAACAGCGGGTCATCACGGTGGACGATGAGGGGCGTTTTGTGCCGAAGCTTGTATCCGTCTTCCAGGAGTCTCAGGGGATGACGGCCATCCGTTCCGGTCTGGCGGAAGGTGAAAAGGTTGTTTCCAGTGGTCTGTTTCTGATTGATTCTGAAGCCAATATTTCTGGCGCACTGGATCGGATGCGCTCAACGCCGCCTTCGGTGACGCCCGATCGCGCCGCCCACTCGCACTGAGGAAATCGCAAATGATTGAATGGATTATTCGCCGCTCGGTTGCGAATCGGTTTCTGGTGGTTATGGGGGCGCTGTTCCTCAGCATCTGGGGAACGTGGACTATCATCAACACGCCGGTTGATGCGCTGCCCGACCTTTCTGACGTCCAAGTGATTGTCAAAACCCGCTATCCGGGGCAGGCGCCACAGATTGTGGAAAATCAGGTCACTTATCCGTTGACCACCACCATGCTGTCAGTCCCTGGCGCAAAAACGGTGCGCGGGTTTTCACAATTTGGTGATTCTTACGTGTACGTCATTTTTGAAGATGGCACCGATCCATACTGGGCGCGTTCGCGCGTTCTTGAATACCTCAACCAGGTACAGGGCAGGCTACCGGCTGGGGTCAGCGCGGAGATGGGACCTGATGCCACTGGCGTGGGGTGGATTTTTGAGTACGCCCTGGTGGACCGTAGCGGTAAGCACGATCTTGCAGAGCTGCGTTCGTTACAGGACTGGTTTCTGAAATATGAGTTAAAAACGATCCCCAACGTGGCGGAAGTTGCCTCGGTTGGCGGTGTGGTGAAAGAGTATCAGGTGGTCATCGATCCGATGAAGCTCACCCAATACGGCATCAGTCTGGCGGAGGTGAAGTCGGCACTGGACAGCTCTAACCAGGAGGCGGGGGGATCGTCTGTTGAGCTCTCTGAGGCAGAATATATGGTCCGCGCCAGTGGCTATCTGCAATCCCAGGATGACTTCAATCATATTGTTCTGAAGTCAGGGGAAAGTGGCGTGCCGGTTTATCTGCGCGATGTCGCCAGGGTGCAGCTGGGCCCGGAGATGCGGCGCGGCATTGCCGAGCTTAATGGCGAAGGCGAGGTTGCGGGCGGGGTGGTGATCCTGCGTTCGGGGAAAAACGCGCGGGAAGTGATCTCTGCTGTAAAAAGTAAACTGGAAACGCTAAAGAGCAGCCTGCCGGAAGGCGTGGAAATAGTGACAACATACGATCGCAGTCAGCTCATCGATCGCGCCATTGACAATCTCAGCGATAAATTGCTGGAGGAATTTATCGTGGTGGCGCTGGTTTGCGCGCTGTTCTTGTGGCACGTGCGTTCTGCGCTGGTGGCGATTATTTCCCTGCCGCTGGGGCTGTGTATTGCGTTTATCGTCATGCACTTCCAGGGGCTGAATGCCAATATCATGTCCCTCGGCGGGATCGCCATTGCGGTAGGGGCGATGGTGGACGCCGCCATCGTGATGATTGAAAACGCCCATAAGCGTCTGGAGGAGTGGGAGCATCAGCATCCGGCTGAAAAGCTGGATAACGAAACCCGCTGGCAGGTCATCACCAACGCCTCGGTAGAGGTGGGACCGGCGCTGTTCATCAGCCTGCTGATTATCACCCTCTCTTTTATCCCGATTTTTACGCTGGAAGGGCAGGAAGGGCGTCTGTTTGGCCCGCTGGCTTTCACGAAAACCTATGCCATGGCAGGTGCTGCGCTTCTGGCCATCGTGGTGATCCCCATTCTGATGGGGTACTGGATCCGCGGTAAAATTCCGGCGGAAAGCAGCAACCCGCTGAACCGCTTTTTGATCCGTATTTACCATCCGCTGTTGTTGAAAGTGCTGCGCTGGCCGAAGACCACGCTGCTGGTGGCGGCGCTCTCTATCCTGACGGTCGTCTGGCCGCTGAGTAAGGTCGGCGGCGAGTTTTTACCACAGATTAATGAGGGCGATTTGTTGTACATGCCTTCCACGCTGCCGGGGATTTCCGCTGCGGAAGCGGCGAGTATGCTCCAGAAAACGGACAAGCTGATTATGACCGTGCCGGAAGTTGCCAGAGTGTTTGGTAAGACCGGTAAAGCGGAGACGGCGACAGATTCGGCACCGCTGGAGATGGTGGAGACGACCATTGCGCTTAAACCGCAGGATCAGTGGCGTCCGGGAATGACGATGGACAAGATTGTCGCCGAACTGGACAAAACCGTTCGTCTGCCGGGGCTGGCAAACCTGTGGGTACCGCCGATTCGTAACCGGATCGATATGCTCTCCACCGGTGTCAAAAGCCCCATTGGCATTAAGGTGTCAGGGAATGTGCCGGGCGATATCGACGCGATGGCAGAGCAGATTGAAGAGGTCGCCAGAACCGTTCCGGGCATCGCTTCCGCACTGGCGGAGCGGCTCGAGGGGGGACGTTATCTCAACATTGACATTAACCGGGAAAAAGCGGCCCGTTACGGGATGACCGTTGGCGATGTGCAGCTGTTTATCACTTCTGCGGTCGGCGGTGCCATGGTGGGGGAAACGGTTGAAGGAATTGCACGCTATCCCATCAATCTGCGCTACCCGCAGAGCTATCGTGATAGCCCTCAGGCACTGCGCCAGCTGCCGATTCTGACGCCGTTGAAGCAGCAGATCACGCTGGGGGATGTGGCGGAAGTGAAGGTGGTTGCCGGTCCATCAATGTTAAAAACGGAAAATGCCCGCCCTGCCAGTTGGATCTACATTGACGCCCGCGACCGTGACATGGTGTCGGTGGTTAACGATCTGAAAAAAGCGATTGCTGAACAGGTTCAACTGAAGCCCGGCACCAGCGTGACGTTTTCGGGGCAGTTTGAACTTCTTGAGCGGGCAAACCATAAGCTTAAGCTAATGGTGCCGATGACGCTGATGATTATATTTGTTTTGCTGTACCTGGCATTTCGCCGCGTGGGAGAAGCGCTGCTGATCGTTACCAGCGTCCCGTTCGCCCTGGTGGGCGGCATCTGGTTCCTCTACTGGATGGGATTTCATTTATCGGTGGCGACCGGAACGGGGTTTATCGCGCTGGCGGGCGTTGCTGCTGAGTTTGGCGTCGTGATGCTGATGTATCTGCGTCATGCCATTGAAGCTGAACCCACGCTGGAAAATACGCAGACCTTTACTGTGCAAAAGCTCGATGAGGCGTTATATCACGGCGCGGTGCTACGGGTGCGGCCAAAGGCCATGACCGTGGCGGTGATTATCGCGGGTTTGCTGCCTGTTTTATGGGGAACCGGAGCAGGCTCGGAGGTGATGAGCCGCATTGCGGCGCCGATGATTGGTGGAATGATCACAGCGCCGTTACTGTCGCTGTTCATCATTCCTGCGGCCTATAAGCTGATGTGGTTGCACAGGCATCGATAGTCGGGGGGGCGGGTATTCACCAGGACAAAGGTGTATTCGCCCGGACCTGATCTGACGGTCAGCCTGAGCTGTGGGTTAAACGAATTTATCGTTTTAAAACCAGCATCGATCATTCTTTTGCAGGCATGTATCCATTCGTTTTCATCTGAATAATAAAGAACGAGCAAATCTTCCTCAGTTTGCAAAGGTTGCACGGGATGGTTATGACAACAAGTGAATTCTGTATGCCAGCTTAAACCCTCTCGCCCTGACATCATTCCATTGAAACCGTCATATCGTTGAATTCAGCCATTTTGTGCAGGCCCAGCCCCTGGCGGTACATCAGAACAGTTCGTTCAGGATTGGTGACCGGTCTGGCAATACGCATATGAGTAAACATTTAAGGTTATCCTGGAGAAGATACGGCTTGAATGTTGAGATCCACCTTGAGTTTATACGCAGCCATATTTTTAATTTGTCCATGAGAGTCTACATAATACCCGCCTTGTAGACCTCTGCTTCTGGCATGATGCTGCTCTTCATAACGGTCCAAAATGAATATTGATGAAGAACGCTTTCGGCTGCAAATAAAACCTGTTGCGGCGATAAATTAAAAAATCGGTCAGAGGACTTGTTCCTCAGATATCGTTTGACGGCGATGCGCGCGGTAGCGTTCTTCAAACACTATGACTACACCAGGATAGTGTTTTCCTTTCAGCGAATAATGCTGATTACCTAATTGCGGGAAAATGAAGGCGAAGTCGGTACGTTTCATGGATGCACCCAAAAAATCAGGCTGATCGGTTAACCAGTTCTTAATCACTCGCTCCACTTTTTCCGGACATACTTTCCCCACGCCATCTTTTTTGATCAGCACTTCACTCGTAGGTATATAGGGAACGATGAAAGTGACAGCGAATCGACGATACGCCTCTCTGTTACTCAGGTCCCCAGAGTCTGCCCAGGCCTTTTGCATTGCACGATTAACAAAAGTGTAACCATCGGAACGAGCACCGATCGACTGCACCGTCTGCTTCGCTTCAATTGCATAGCTCGTGTTCGGGGACTGCACAAAGAGATCGCAACGACCGTGTCGCAGCGAGCCACTATCGACACCTGGCTCAAGGGTGCGGTGACGCTTCAGGGTCGAAAATTCTTCCAGGGCGAGCCAATTTTTGAGGGTCCATGCCGCTCCAGCTAACACGCTTAGCGAAGCCCTTTCGTTGTACCACCAGGGGTTATCATACTTATTGGCCGTGGTATAACGTACAATTGCTTTGACCCAGGCGCTCAGGAGGTTTTCAAGCTCCTGATCACTTCTCTGAACCTTAATCCCTTTAATGGTTTTCGCTTTGCTCACTTCCCTGCACCTGATAGAAAAGACACAATGCTATCATTCGCGAAAAAAACCGCAATCGCCTCGACCTGCTCTCTAATAATTAATGTAGTGCTGACTTAGCAACGTCGGCTTCTGGTACGGAACAGTCAACATGTAAGAAGCGAAGGTCTGCTGTGAGCGGGGAGCGGACGTTATATACACATCCCCATTAACTTGAGTATGCTCCTCTGTGAATTTGTTTCGAAAACGATGTCGCTGATGTATTTCATTCCCTGCTTTTTATAGAATTTTTGAGCACCTTCGTTTTGCTCAAGAACCTCCAGCCATAAAAAATTTTTCCCCTTACTTCGGGCAAGAACGATGACTTTACTGAACATTAGTTGACCGTAATGCTGATTCGTTTTGGTTGGGGCAAGGTAGAGTTTGTTAAGTAAAACACCGCTGATGTCCGTATTCGGGATAGTGGCTTGCCAGGTCAGCTTCACAAAACCAATCGGCTGATCGATTTCAGCTATATACCAGCTAATGTTTTTGTCATTAATATTCTGCTTAATAACAGGAAGGGAATATTCACCCTCCAAATAATTATAAAATTCTGATTCTGACTTCCACATATGCTTAAAATGCGCAGGATAGATGCGGTAGCCAAGCTCATTTAGTAATCCTGAATCGGCTAATGTTGCTTGTCGTATGATTAAAGACATGGGATAGGCTCTTACTTTACGAGAGAAAAGTGATATTAAATTTGTAATATATACGGCCTGTTAAGTCTACCTGTCCGTTCTGACTGTCTTATCCTAAAACTTTGAATACGCAACCTAAGGTCTGGAGTTGGTGGAGTTCGACCATTAAGTTATTTTTTATCGATGTCAGCGTCTGGCTCGAAGCAGACAGGCCAACTCACTGCCAGGTCTGCTTTGAGCGAGGGGCGGACGTTATTTTTTGAAGTAATATGATCGCGTTATCTCTGCATTAGTCATGAAAGTTTATCCTTTTCGCATAAAACCAACATCATAAAACGACTGTTTGGATCAGGCTGATAATCAGCAAACGGCTCGCAGTCAACGAAACCGTACTTGATATAAAGTTGATGGCAGGCAGCAAATCCTGGTTGTGTCCCCGTTTCTAAACTCAAACGCTGCAGGCCTTTGACATGCGCAACCTGCAAGATATGCAGCAAAAGCTGTTTCGCTACACCGCGGCGTAAAAAATCTGGCGCGGTACGCATTGATTTCAGCTCACCATGTTCATCATCCAGCATTTTCAGCGCGCCAATTCCCGCGAGTTGTTCTCCTTCCCATGCTGACCAAAATATCACTGCCGGTTCACGCAGTTTTTGAACATCCAGAGCATGGCTGCTTTCTGGTGGGGACTGTTCCAGCATGCCGGAAATATGGTAGGCCACTAATGCTTGCACTGCTGGATGCGAGAGGTCGTCAGTTTTGATCGTGAACATGAGGTTTCCCAGTGAGTTGGCTACAAATTTTTAACATAAAAATATGTGACAACGTATTTGTCTAATATATATTTCTTATGGTGTCCTTCTCTGTGTGCAAATCCTCTACCAAAGAAAAGGCTATGCGCAAGCAAAGGTTGACAGGCAACTGTTAAGCCGCGGACTGAAGCACGCTGCGCGTTGTACACAGTCAGAGCATATCCTTTGTGAAGAATTCAAAAGAATTGTCTCGATAGGGCTTCGGCTCGTCAGGTAAATATTTCTCAGGGTAACCCTCGTGATTTATGCTGACTCCTTCGGGCGGTTGCAGCGTGATTTGCCGCACCTAAACCCTGTTGATTTACGTATCAGGGTATTTTCTATATCTGGTTATGGCTGTGAGTTCAACGGGTCGATGCAACGCTATCCTTAATCAAGGGGGGACGTTGCCATGAAACGAAGGTCTGCTGTGAGCGATTTGCTGACACTCGCCTTTACTTATTAGGCCATAAAAAGAGTGTTGAATGTCTCAGGGTGTGAAGCGGACGTTATGTCGTAGTTCGCCTTTGATCCGCTATATTCTTGATTTAACGATAAGGTAATGACCTGATTAAAAAAGTATGTCATCGCTTATCAATTGAACGAAGAAGGGAGCAAATGTCCCGCATCAGATTACGTGCTGTCTGGCTAATACCTCCAAGCTGAAAGAAGCCGTGGATGACGCCGAGATAGCGTTGTGCCGTGCACTTTACCCCCTGTTGTGTCATGCGAACAAACAAGGCTTCACCTTCATCGCGCAAGGGGTCATATTCTGCTGTAATGATATGTATTGGCGGCAGCCCCGAGAAATCATTACGAAATAACGGACTGGCGTCGGGGTGATTAAAATTGGTATGAGGGAAATAGGCTTCGAAACCGGTAATTAGCGTATCACGAGTAATCACATAATCACTGCCGTTTAACTTATAGCTGTCAGATGATGCTGTTGCATCCAGCATAGGATAAATGAGTACTAACTGTCTGGGTAACCACTGACCTGAACTTCTCACTCGCAACGCTGTTATCAGAGCAAGATGGCCACCCGCGCTGTCTCCCATTAATGTTATACAATTACGGTCGATACCCAACGCTTGTGCGTGTTTCCATACAGTGTTAGCGGCATATTCGGCATCATCATGTGCTGCAGGATAAGTATGTTCTGGCGCTAAACGATACTGCACAGCAATAACACGGAAACCACTCAGGAAAGCAATTTGTCGCAATTGATTTTCATGGGTTGAAAAACCGCCACTCACAAAACAGCCACCATGATAATAGACAACCGCAGGTAACACTTTCTCTTCATTTAAGGGCGAGAAAATGCGCAACGGTATGGTGTCAATAATCATATCTTCAACATTTACGCGAGTCTCAGTACTACCAGCCAGTGCTGTGCTTGCGACATAACCAGCCCGACGTTCCTGGAAAGTCTGATTACGGGATGACGGACAACCTGCAGAGATGAAGTCGTTTACAAGATTTGCCATTTCTGGTTCAAGAGCCATAAAAATCCCTCCTTAGAGATGAAATTTGAGCAACAAACTGAGAGTATAATTTTTCAGGGGAATTTTTATAATCTATTAAAAAAGTTAACATTGGAAGCCGGTCATGACCGTAGTTCCTGTCAGTGAAGACATCAGATATTGCAATGAGCTTAGGGTGGTGCCATTGCGCCTGTAATGTCCACTCCTGGCACAAAGTTGCCTACAGCGACAATATCAGACGGCGATGACTTAGAAGCAGATCGTTCCCTGCACTAAGCCCTAAAAGATCAGCCACATTCCTGCACGCCGCGACGGATTGAAACCTTTCGCTATCTCCTCTGCGTTCAGGTTTACCAGATGCGGCGGTCGCGCGTGACCTTCCACAATATTAAAGCCTAACGTGGCGTAAAATCTGGCATTGAAAGCGGCCATGCTGTCCGTTGTCAGCGTCGCACCCGCCAGACCGCGTTGCTGCCCGGCACGCAGAAGCGCCTGCATAAGCCGTCTGCCGATTCCGTGGCGCTGCCAGTCCGGATGTACGTCAATTTCAGCAACGTGCAGCCATCTATCCTCCACCTTGCCTGCTGCAAACCCGACGGGAACTGAATCAGGCGTCCAGGCGGCAAGCAGCAAACCGTTGCGGCTGAAATCACTCAGCTCCTCAAGGCTACTTGCGCAGGCCTGACCTGTCACCGCACCTGCATCCCGCAATGTTTCAAAAGCCGCCAGCTCAATAGCGCGTAGCACGCCGAAGTGTTCAGGCTGTGCGGGTCCGATAGTGAAGTCCATGACTGAATTCTCCATGTTTGTGGCGAGAATTACCCGCTGTCTGTCCGGCAACGCGTTTTAAGCATTATCAGCGTCCAAAAGGGGACGTGCCGTGCGCAAAGCCAGCGACCATCGCTTTCCTGCTAAAATACATAGGTTGCGCGACGTGTGGTTTCAACTGTTCCGCTATGACCATCGGGGAAACGAAGCACCGTTTCCATAATAACAAGAGCGTTGCCGCCACCTTCTATGACCTGCATCTCCCCCTGTTCCACCCTTAGCTGCACTTGAAAATAATCAGAGATGGCAATGAAGGCTTTGCGGATTACCCGGCAAGACTCTCCCGTTCTGCGTCTTTCACCTGGCCTTCCAGCGCGTCACGAAGTTCCGTAAGCGAGCGCTCTTGTTCAGATAACCAGGTCTCTTTATCCTCCACTGATGTCGCGAGACGCCAGGCATTTTCTTTCTCCAGCTCGGCTATCTCTTTTAACAGCAGACGAATTTGCTCTCGCAACTGTTCTATTTTTTGCCGCAGATGCGCAAGATTATTCAGCCTGTCGCTGGCCATCATCGGTTCCAGACCGCTCTGTAACTGGCTGAGCAATGCGCGAATTCTTGCCAGATCGGCATTCTGTCGGGCGAGATTAAGCTGGACCATCATCTGATGTGCTTTCTCTTTCTGCTCATCAGCGACGATATCCGGATGACACAGTCGACTGGCCTGCCTCCATAATCGTTTAAGCTCGCTACGCTCCTCGGCGGAAAGCAGCCTGTCGCGCGCAAAACGGTGCAGTGCATCCTGCTGCTGTTCCTGATATTCCTCATATTCATGAGCGGCGTCTTCCTGGGCCTGACGGGTGGCGCCGTCGTCCTTACGGGAGAAATCATTCTCCAGCTCGCGGATTTCCGCCAACAGTGCGGTAATTAACTCCGTTTGCTGTTGGATCTGCTGGCGAGTTTCCATGGCCTCGCGTGAAGAGGCGTTCAGGCTTATCCAGTGCTGTTTCAGTCTCGTAAGCTTATCGATGGCCTGCGAAATGTACTGCTGGCAGGAGAGATAATCTTTTTCACGGCGTCTGAGTTCGGCTTCCTGCCTGCGCAGGGCGCTGGCCGCCAGTTGTTTACGTAACTCAAGAATGCGGCTCATAAGAGGACCGAGACGTAAATGATACAGATCGTTGAAATCGTCCAGGATCTGGATACGGGCATTGCGCTTATCAATAAGCTCACGCCATTGCGTTTCGAGGGCTTTTAGCTCCAGTTTGCTGGCGGCAATGGTCGGATCCTGCCACGTGGAGACGGCACGCTGACTTTGCAACCAGCTGGCGATTTCACGCATGGCATCGCTGAACCGACGTTCTTCAATTGCCTGTGCAATCGAACTTATCGCGAGATGAGCATCCTCGCGTTTCAGATGGACAAGTTGCTGATGGATGATCTCTTCATCCTCAAGTTCGATAGCGCTTTTGATAATCTCAAGTCGTTTTATGATCTTGTTCATAACAACCGGTTTCTGGCGTCGATCTCATCCGGGCGACCAATTTAATTTAAGTCACCTGTTTGAAAGTACAGGGAAAAATAGTCAAACCGCATTCTGTGGTCTGCAATGCCTTTTCGTCCAGAATTATTCATAAAATTTATTACCGGCTTACGGTTCTGCCAAAAACCTCACATTTCGAACCCGCCGTTCACTTTTTCTGTTTTAGTGCGTATCTGTGGGCACTGCGGTGGGTTATCCGAAATGACGCTAAGCGTGATGCATCCGCGTGGATTGCGCCTTGCGACAACCAGGTTGAAATGTTAAAAGGTGCTCCACCAATAAAAAGACACAGGGGTAGGACGTGAAAAACGCGTCAATTGCGTCGGAGAGTGAGCCGACGCTACAACGGGGATTACAAAACCGGCATATTCAGCTGATTGCGCTGGGTGGCGCGATTGGTACCGGTCTGTTTCTGGGGATTGGACCCGCAATTCAGATGGCGGGGCCGGCAGTTTTGTTGGGCTACGGCGTCGCCGGGATTATCGCTTTTCTCATCATGCGCCAGCTCGGCGAGATGGTGGTGGAAGAGCCGGTTTCTGGATCGTTTGCCCATTTTGCTTATAAATACTGGGGGCCGTTTGCTGGTTTTCTTTCCGGCTGGAACTACTGGGTCATGTTTGTGCTGGTTGGAATGGCGGAACTGACCGCTGCCGGCATTTACATGCAGTACTGGCTTCCCGATGTGCCGACCTGGGTCTGGGCAGCTGCCTTCTTCATTATTATTAATGCCGTTAACCTCGTGAACGTGCGTCTGTATGGCGAAACGGAGTTCTGGTTCGCGCTGATTAAGGTACTGGCTATCATTGGAATGATTGGCTTTGGCCTGTGGATGTTGTTTTCGGGCAACGGCGGCGAACATGCGAGCATTGATAATCTCTGGCGCTATAACGGCTTCTTTGCCACCGGCTGGAATGGCCTGATTCTGTCTCTGGCGGTGATCATGTTCTCCTTTGGCGGTCTTGAGTTAATAGGGATAACCGCCGCTGAAGCACGCGATCCGCAAAAGAGTATCCCCAAAGCCGTTAACCAGGTGGTTTATCGCATTCTGCTGTTTTATATCGGCTCGCTGGTGGTTCTGCTGGCGCTCTATCCGTGGGTGGAAGTGAAATCCAGTAGCAGCCCGTTTGTCATGATCTTCCACAATCTTGACAGCAACGTGGTCGCTTCCGCGCTGAACTTTGTCATTCTGGTGGCCTCGCTTTCGGTGTACAACAGCGGCGTCTACTCCAACAGTCGAATGCTGTTTGGCCTTTCCATTCAGGGGAATGCGCCGAAATTTCTGACTCGCGTCAGCCGCCGCGGCGTACCGGTGAATTCGCTGCTGCTTTCCGGAGCGATCACCTCGCTGGTGGTGTTGATTAACTATCTGCTGCCGCAGAAAGCCTTCAGTCTGCTGATGGCGCTGGTGGTGGCGACGCTGCTGCTGAACTGGATCATGATCTGCCTGGCGCACCTGCGCTTTCGCGCGGCGATGCGTCGCAAAGGGCGTGACACACAGTTTAAAGCGCTGCTTTATCCGTTTGGCAACTATCTCTGCATTGCCTTTCTGGCGATGATCCTGGTGCTGATGTGTACCATCGACGATATGCGTATGTCAGCACTTTTGCTGCCGGTGTGGATCGCATTTCTGTTTGCAGCCTTCAAACTTCTGCGTCGTAAGGTGCGCTAACGGCTTGCCGATCTCATCACGATGAGATCGGCTCCTTGCTGAATTAACGCTGGAACGCGCCTGAAAGTGCGCGAATATCGTTGCCGGTCGGCGACTGATGAATGCGCAGACCGAACTCCTCCACCACTGCAAAGATATGGTCGAAAATATCGGCCTGAATGCTTTCATATTCCAGCCAGACGACGGTATTGGTAAACGCATAGATTTCGATGGGTAAACCGTGATCGTCAGGAGCGAGCTGGCGCACCATAAGCGTCATATCTTTACGAATGCGTGGGTGGTTGCGTAAATACGCGTTCAGATAAGCGCGAAAGGTGCCAATATTAGTCATCCGGCGATGGTTTAATACCGAGTCCGGCGCGTCCAGCTGCTGGTTCCACGCATTAATTTCCTGATGGCGAGTCTCTAAATAGGGCTTTAACAGCTGGGATTTGTACAGGCGCTGCTGCTCCTCTTCGTCGAGAAAATGAATGCTGGTGGCGTCAATGCTGATACTGCGCTTAATACGGCGACCGCCTGAAGCTGACATCCCGCTCCAGTTTTTAAAGGAATCCGAGACCAGCGACCACGTAGGAATGGTGGTGATAGTGTTATCCCAGTTACGCACTTTTACCGTGGTTAAGCCAATGTCAATGACCGCGCCGTCAGCGCCGTATTTCGGCATTTCTAACCAGTCGCCCAGTTTGAGCATGTCGTTCGCAGAGAGCTGAATGCCCGCGACAAGGCCTAATATCGGATCTTTAAACACTAACATCAGTACGGCGGCCATGGCGCCCAGTCCGCTGATCAGAATGGCCGGGGACTGGCCGATCAGCAGAGAAATCATCAGAATGCCGACAAAAATGGCGCTGATAAGCTTAATGCCCTGGAAAATACCTTTTAGCGGCAGTTGCGAGGCGGCAGGCCATTTCTGCGAGAGATTTAAGATGACATCCAGCAAGGAGAAGAGCGACAGCAGGGCATACATCATGATCCACAGCTGAGCGCAGGTGGTCAGAATCTCTGCCGCTTCACTGCCTTTTTGCAGCCAGAGCGCAGCCTGGATATTGACGATAATCCCCTGCAGGGTAAAAGCCAGTCGATGAAAGAATTTGTTCTGAGTAATAATTTGCAGCCACAGGCGGGAGCTGGCGGTGGCTCGCTTTTCAAATGTACGCAGCACGATCCAGTGCAAAATAATATGCACAATCACGGCCGTCAGAAAAATAATGCCGAAAATCATCACCAGCGAAGTGGTGTGATCTATTTCAATACCGGCGAGATCTTCAACCTGAGTTATCAGTTCCTGCATAACGTCTCCTTTATAAAACAGCGGCCTATGATGACCGCTGTGTGGAGTTTATGCAAATCAGGTCAATCTGATGAAATAACCGAACAGGACGGCGTTGCTTGCTGTCGACAGAATCAGACTTCCGTGATTGTTGTTGCCTGCGGCAGGCGGGATTTCGGCAGCGCGGCATTGAAGTCTTCAACGCTGTGATGACCAACCGGAACCACCACCACGCTGGTGTAGCCTTGCGCTTTCAGATCAAACTCAGCGTCAAGCGCTGCGGCATCAAATCCTTCAATCGGTACAGCATCCAGCCCCATCGCGGCAACGCCCAGCAGGAAATTACCGACGTTCAGATAGACCTGTTTTGCCATCCAGTGACTGTCGTCCTTCAGCTCCTTACGGTGCAGATCGGCAAAGAAGGTGCGACCTTTGTGGTTAGCCGCTTTCGCTTCCGGCGTGGCAAAACGACCATCGGCCTCTTCCTGATCGACAACGCGTTCCAGCCAGGCGTCATCCATGGCTGTTTTGGCGCAGAACACCACCACGTGGGAGGCATCAAGCATTTTACGTTCGTTAAAGACAAAGTTCCCGGCAGCTGATTTTGCCACGCGCGCTTTGCCTTCCTCCGTGCTGGCGACGATAAAATGCCACGGCTGAGAGTTGGTGCTGGACGGGCTGTATTGCAGCAGGGTTTTTAATTTTTCGGCCTGTTCAGCCGTCAATTTTTTGCTGGGATCGAATGCTTTCGTGGAGTGGCGTTTTAACGCAATTTCAACGATATCCATAAATACTCCTGGTGTGAATAATTCTGAGTGCCAGCAGGTTACAAGGTTCGTCAGAAAATGATAAGAGAGAAAAATGCGAAAACAGTTATCGGCGCTCACGACCAATCAGTCGGGCCGCAGACGCTTTTGATCCTTCTTCGCCAGCCCGTCCACCACTAAATTCCACGAGTCATTCACCAGCTCATTGAGCAGCGATTCGTTGATGTCATCCCCGCCGGACACCGAGATCCAGTGCTTTTTGTTCATGTGGTAACCCGGGGTTATGCTGGGGTAAATCTGCTGATTTAACAGCGATTTTTGTGGGTCAGATTTCAGGTTGATTAACCGACGCCCATGCTGTCCGGTGACAATCATGAATATTTTTCCACCCACTTTGAAGACATCGTATTCCGGGCCAAAAGGCCAACAGTGCTCCGTAAAAGGAAGCTCCAGCGCGAGGTGTTTCGCGCATTCCTGCAGGGTTTTTCCTTCCATTAATTATCCTCACGGGTCAGTGCGCGCCACATTGCTTCAAAACCTAACGAAATGAATTCGCTGGCGCGAGCCGGGTCGCGGGCGGCGAATTCCATTGTGGTTTCTGCCAGCGTCAGGAACAACGCGTCACCAAACGCGCGGTAGTCGTCAGACATAAAGACCGGCAATACCGAACGATGACAAAGGTCGCGCAGTTCGGGAAACATGTCGTCGGCCTGTTGCTCCGTTTCTTTGGTGATCTTCTCGCTGACCGCGAGCTGGCGGATGGCGCGGTGCCCCATCGAGTGGTTCAGCCCCCAGTTGATATAGCTGTGCCAGATATAGTGCGTCAGGGGCCTGGCATCGGTGATAGAGCGATCCAGATTTGCCATCATGGACTGGCAAAGATTCTGTTTCAGGTACAGATAAAGCTCATTAATTAAGTCGTCTTTTGTTGCGAAATAGCGAAACAACGTTCCCTCTGCAACCCCGGCATTGCGGGCAATCACGGCGGTGGATGCGGCGATCCCGGATTGTGCAATGGCAGTCGTTGCGGCTTCCAGTAACGCTTGTTTTTTGTCTTCACTCTTCGGACGAGCCACTACACTTTACCCTTAAGTCTGTAAAAAAAGGTGATTGAATCACGGCCTGTGCAGCGCCGCAACGGCGAATGTCAAAGATTGAAAATCATCTTGACGCGAATCTTTCGCTTTTTATAATGAGTGCTTACTCACTCATAATCAAGCGTCAACCACGCAAACCAGCGGAAAGGTATGCGTATTCAGGTCAGGAATATGAAACGTTTCACAGTTTGTGTGGTTATTATTATGCTTATTGCCAGTGCAGCAACGTTACCTTTTATCCTTAATCCTGGGTTTGGTCAGCCACCCCAGGGGGCGCAACTTAGCCAGGTTGAACAATCGCCGAACTATCGTGATGGTCAGTTTCATAATCAACTGCCTACGCCTGGATATACCGGTGACAAAGGGATGCTGGCAGCCTGGTGGGAGTTTTTAGTCGCAAAACGCGAGAACGCCCGTCCTGCCCGTCCATTGCCGCTGGTGGCGACCGACCTTGCCAGTTTGCCGCTGGAACACGAAAGATTGGTCTGGCTGGGACACTCATCCTGGTACCTGCAACTGGCGGGCAAGCGTATCCTGATCGATCCGGTCTTCAGCCACTATGCCGCCCCGTTTTCGTTTCTTAATAAGGCATTTGACGGTAACTACCCGTGGACCGCGCAGAACATGCCGGAGATCGATCTGCTGATTATCTCTCACGATCACTACGATCATCTGGATTACGCCACCATCAAAGCGCTGATGCCGAAGGTCAAACGGGTCATCACCCCGCTGGGCGTGGGTTCGCATCTGCGCTACTGGGGGATGAGCGATAAGATCATCGACGAGCGGGACTGGAATCAGTCGGTGCGGATTGATGACTCCCTGCTGGTTCACGTGCTGCCCGCACGGCATTTTTCCGGTCGCGGGATTAAGCGTAACCAGACGCTGTGGGCGAGCTTCATGTTTGAGACGCCGGAACAGAAGGTTTACTACAGCGGTGATTCCGGCTATGGACCGCATTTCCGCGCCATAGGAGAACAGTTTGGCACGGTGGATCTGGCTATCATGGAAAACGGACAGTATGACCAGGACTGGAAGTACATTCATATGATGCCAGAAGAGACGGCGCAGGCCGCACAAGATTTACGGGCAAAAGCCATTTTGCCTGGTCATGCCGGACGCTTTGTGCTGGCGAAACACACCTGGGACGATCCGTACAAACGTCTGGCGTTTGCGAGTCGCAATAAAGATTACCGCCTGCTGACCCCGACGCAGGGTGAACCCGTGAGGTTAAACGATCCCAACCAGTCTTTTGCACGCTGGTGGGAGCAGGCGCCTGTTTTGTCAGAGGGGAGAGAAGAATGACTATTTCCGCTCAGGTCATCGACACGATTGTCGAGTGGATTGATGATAACTTGAATCAGCCATTGCGCATTGACGATATTGCCCGCCATGCGGGCTACTCTAAATGGCATCTGCAACGGCTATTTTTGCAGTACAAAGGGGAGAGTCTTGGGCGCTATATTCGCGAGCGTAAGCTGCTGCTGGCGGCGCAGGATCTACGTAACACCGATCAGAAGGTGTACGACATTTGCCTGAAGTACGGGTTTGATTCGCAGCAAACATTCACGCGGATCTTCACCCGTACATTTAACCAGCCGCCCGGCGCCTACCGGAAAGAAAACCACTCCCGCCCCCATTAAGAGCCTGGCCCATCAGGCTTTTTTGCTTGCCATTTTGAACCTGGTCGGGTGGGCACGATTACATGGCATAGTGCGAGGCGCTGATACACGGGATGAGAGACTTCACCTGTTTAGTCCGCCCGTGAAAACCAGCGTCGCCAGATAAAGCGGATGATGAAGTATTCGAGGGCGCCAAGCGCTAAAAACCACAGACAGAACAACAGGGTATAAAGCTGGTTAAGATCCATCAGGTGGAAGGTGGTTACCAGCTTTTGCGCCAGCGTCAGGCCGAGCGAAGGCGCGGGCAGCAGCAGACAGGAGAGAAAAGCCATCAGCAGAATACCTGCGGCAGTCATCAGCGATTCGAGCGGGTGTTTCATGGCATTGTTAAACTTGAGTTAAAAAGCCATTGTCCGGGATATTACCTGTTAACGCAAACCCCGACCTAACCTCCGGCCCAGATCTCACAGTGTTTTTTTACCAGGCCAGTCAGTGAACCGCCATCAGCGACAAAATCCCGCATCTCCTGCGCTTCATTGCGTTCGTTACTGACCTGGTGATTGAGTGCCGCAATGGCGCTGGCGGCGCCCACTTTATCAGCTGATGGCGCGACGTTTTCCAGCAGTTTACGCGTTTCATCTGCCAGCCGGTGGTGTTCACCGGTGTGCACGTCGGTGAGGATCCCCTCCAGTCCGTACCGACATGCCTGGAAACGGTTAAATTTGTACAACAAATAGTCTCTCTCCTGATGCTTAAAGGGGCGTTCATTCAGCAACCAGTGCGCTGTCGCCTGAATCAATCCGGCGATATTCACCGCGTGCTTCAGGGTCAGCGGCGTGTCCATCACCCGCACTTCCACGGTGCCAAAATGTGGGCTGGGGCGAATATCCCAGTGTAAATCCTTGATGCTGTCGATCATGCTGGTGTAGCTCAAACGGCGAAACAACCCTTCGAACGCTTGCCAGTTGCTGACCCACGGCATGGGACCATTGTCCGGAAAACTGGAGAAAATATTCAGCCGGGAGGAGGCAAAGCGGGTGTCGGAACCCTGCATATAGGGTGAGGCGGCAGAGAGGGCAATAAAGTGGGGAACAAAACGCGACAGACCGTGCAGCAGGTAGATGGCGTCATCCCCGCCAGCACAGCCGACATGCACGTGCTGACCGAAGACAGTGGCCTGCTGAATGAGGTAGCCGAAGTTTTCCAGCGTGCGTTGATAGCGTTCGTTGTCGCAGACCTCCTGCCGCTGCCATTTCTGGAAAGGGTGCGTGCCGCCTCCGCAGATTGCGAGATGATGGTCGGCGGCGGCTTGCAAGACAACCTGCTGCATCGCAGAAAACTGCGCGCTGGCCTGGTCAATGTTGTGACACACGCCGGTTGCCATCTCCAGCATACTTTCGGTGATATCGTGCTTCACTTCTCCCGCGGTAACCCGATCTTTTAGTGCCGCAATCAGCACTGATGACCCCTGACTCAGGTCATAACCCGGCGGATTAACCACCTGCATTTCCAGCTCAATGCCCAACGTAAAGGGTTCAGAAACGTGAAAGTCATCCAGAGGCATAGCGATCTCTTTGGCCGGTATTTTGCTCTAAGTATAGGAGGGGGGTTGATTTGTTGTGTGAATGAGATTTTAAGATTGCTGCTTTTACCAGCAATAAAGAACTGATATAAAAATGAAAACCAACCTGTTTGAGGTGAACTGTGCCGGAAATTAATCAATATGGTCAGACGGTGGGCGACGCGTTACCGGACTGGCAGGGGGCGCCAGAATTACCCCGTAAGACGCTGGAGGGGCGCTGGTGTCGCCTTGAACCGCTCAATTCTGAGCGTCATGCGGGCGATCTCTTTGACGCTTATGCTCAGGCGCCCGATGAGCGTGACTGGACGTGGATGTTCAGCGATCGCCCTCAGAGCCTTGAGTCAACCCGACACTGGATTACTGGCAAAGAAAATGACGATTGTCTGGTTCCTTTTGCGGTCATTGACCTGCGTTCAGAACGTGCCGTTGGGCTGGTCTGTTTTATGGCTATCGAACGGGAACACGGGTCGGTCGAGATTGGGCATGTCACCTGGTCGCCGCGCATGAAAAATACCGTCCTCGGCACGGAGGCCATCTGGCTCCTGTTGCAGTGCGCGTTTGCCCGTGGTTACCGGCGCGTGGAGTGGAAATGTGATTCACTCAATCTGGCGTCGCGGCGTGCGGCGGAGCGCTTAGGGTTTGTTTTCGAAGGGCGCTTCCGGCAAAAAATCGTTCGTAAAGGGCGTAACCGTGACAGCGACTGGCTGTCGATGATTGACAGTGAATGGCCGCAGTGTAACAACGCGCTTGCGCGCTGGCTCTCCCCGGAGAATTTTGATGCGCAGGGCCAGCAGCGTAAAACGCTGGCCCAGTGCCGCGAGCAGTAAGGCAGTCTCCGCTCTGCATCCAGAGCGGAGTGCTGTTTTAGCGTTGTGGTGCCTGGCGAACCGGCGCGTTGCCCGCCACGTAGTAGCGAGCGGGGCTTTTGGCTAACGGTTCGCGGCCACGGATCGCATCGGCAATTTTCTCGCCAATCATTATCGTGGTGGCATTCAGGTTACCGGTGATGATTTGCGGCATGACGGACGCATCCACCACGCGCAGGTTTTCCACGCCGTGGACTCGTCCTTCACCATCGACCACCGCCATTTCGTCATAACCCATTTTGCAGGTCCCACAGGGATGGAACGCCGTCTCGGCATGGTCGCGCACAAAGGCGTCGAGCTGTTCGTCGCTCTGGCAGTCAATGCCCGGGCTGATTTCCCGCCCGCGATATTTATCCAGCGCTGGCTGATTCATGATTTCCCGGGTGATGCGAATGGCATCGCGGAACTCCTGCCAGTCCTGCTCTGTGGACATGTAGTTAAACAGAATCGCCGGATGCTCGCGCGGATCGCGGGATTTCAGATGCACATAGCCGCGGCTGGGTGAACGCATCGAACCCACGTGGCACTGGAAACCGTGCTCTTTCACCGCGTTAGAACCGTTATAGTTAATCGCCACCGGCAGGAAGTGGTACTGAATATTCGGCCAGGCAAACTCTTCGCGGCTGCGGATAAATCCTCCCGCTTCGAAATGGTTGCTTGCTCCGACGCCCGTTCCGCCGAACAGCCATTCGGCGCCAATCTTCGGCTGATTCCACCACTGCAGGGCAGGGTAGAGCGACACGGGTTCTTTGCACTCGTATTGCAAATACATTTCCAGGTGATCCTGCAAATTTTCCCCCACGCCCGGCAGATCGTGTACCAGCGGGATATCGAAGGCTTTCAGCAATGCCGCATCGCCCACCCCGGAGCGTTGCAGGATCTGCGGAGAGGCAATCGCCCCGGCGCAGAGCAGCACTTCTTTGCGGGCGAACGCTCGCGTCGCAATGGTGCTGTCGCCTTCCAGCCACTCCACGCCGATCGCTTTTTTACCGTCAAAGATAATGTGGTCGGTCAGGGCGTGAGTGACGATCGTCAGATTCGGGCGTTTCTTCGCCTGATCGAGATAGCCGCGTGCGGTGCTGGCGCGGCGTCCCTGCGGCGTGACGGTTCTGTCCATCGGGCCAAACCCTTCCTGCTGATAGCCGTTGAGATCGTCTGTTCGCGGATACCCCGCCTGCACGCCAGCGTCCACCATCGCATGAAACAGCGGATTGTTATTGTGTTTTGGCGTGGTAACGCTCACCGGGCCTTCGCCGCCGTGGTAGTCATTTGCCCCGATATCGCGAGTTTCTGCCTTGCGGTAGTAGGGCAGGCAGTTGAGATAACTCCAGTGTTCAAGACCCGGCTCTTTCGCCCAGTTATCGAGATCCATGGCGTTGCCGCGGATATAACACATGCCGTTAATTAGCGAGGATCCGCCCAGACCTTTCCCGCGACCGCACTCCATGCGGCGATAGTTCATATGGGGTTCTGGTTCCGTTTCATAAGCCCAGTTATAGCGTTTTCCCTGCAACGGGAACGCCAGCGCAGCGGGCATCTGGGTGCGGAAATCGGCGCGATAATCCGGGCCGCCCGCTTCCAGCAGCAGGACGGTGGTATCGCTGTCTTCGGTTAATCGTGTCGCCAGTACGTTGCCGGCAGAACCGGCACCAATGATGATGTAGTCAAAATGCAAATAAACCTCCCGGTTAAAAAAGAGACTGGAACTGACCCATCTCAACCTGGATGGATTTTACCTGGGTGTAGCTCTGGAGCGTCATCACGCCGTTTTCGCGCCCGACCCCGGAGTGTTTGTAGCCGCCAACTGGCATCCCGGCAGGGGATTCGCCCCAGGTGTTGATCCAGCCGATCCCGGCTTCAAGCTGGTGGATAAGGCGGTGTGCCCGGTTCAGATCCTGAGTCACCACTCCGGCAGCCAGACCGTAATCGGTATTGTTAGCGCGACGGATCGCCTCTTCCTCACTCTCGTAAGTCAGAATCGACATTACCGGCCCAAAGATCTCTTCGCGCACGATGGTCATTTCGTCGCGACAGTCGGTGAAAACAGTGGGGGCAACCCAGGCGCCATGCTCAACGTCGCCGCCTTTGAGCACGTCACCGCCGCAAAGCAGCGTTGCCCCCTCTTTTTTACCGGTTTCGATATAGCGCAGAACATTCTCGCGATGCGGGAAGCTGACCAGCGGGCCGAAGTTAGTGGCTGAGTCAAACAGATCGCCTGGCCGGATGCGTGCGACACGGGCGAGAATGGCCTGTTCAAACGCGCTTTTCATTCGCGCCGGAACGAATACGCGGGTGCCATTGGTACAGACCTGACCCGAGCTAAAGAAATTCGCCATCATGGCAATGTCTGCCGCAAGGTTGAGATTGGCATCTTCACAAATAATCAGCGGTGATTTACCGCCCAGCTCCATCGTCACCTCTTTCAGTGAAGAGGCCGCTGAGTTAGCCATCACTTTTTTGCCGCTGGTGACGCCGCCGGTAAAAGAGACTTTGGCGATATCCGGGTGTTCGGTCAGGAACTGTCCGGTTTCAGCGCCCATGCCGGGCAGTACGTTAAAAACGCCGTCCGGTAATCCGGCTTCGCTGTAGATTTCCGCCAGTTTAAGCGCGGTAAGCGGGGTGACTTCGCTGGGTTTGAAGATCATTGCGTTACCCGCCGCCAGCGCGGGTGCCGATTTCCACAGCGCTATTTGTATCGGGTAGTTCCACGCGCCAATGCCAGCCACCACGCCTAACGGTTCGCGGCGGGTGTAGACAAAGGACGTTTCACGCAGCGGGATTTGACTGCCTTCCAGCGCCGGGATCAGACCCGCATAGTATTCAAGTACGTCCGCGCCGGTAACGATATCCACGCTGGCGGTTTCGCTGAAGGGTTTCCCGGTGTCGAGCGTCTCCAGTCTTGCCAGCTCGTCATTTCGCTCACGCAGAATATCCACCGCCCGGCGCAGAATGCGTGAGCGTTCCATCGCCGTCATGGCCCCCCAGATTTTCTGTCCGCGTCGGGCGCTTTTTACCGCCAGG
The DNA here is from genome assembly GCF_002918555.1 of Citrobacter amalonaticus. Lineage (GTDB taxonomy): Bacteria > Pseudomonadota > Gammaproteobacteria > Enterobacterales > Enterobacteriaceae > Citrobacter_C > Citrobacter_C amalonaticus_A. Next base: position 985,022 of record NZ_PQMB01000002.1, on the reverse strand, counting down.
TCGACATCTTCGCGACCGGCGGCCTGCACGGTTGCCAGCACTTCTCCTGTGGCGGGGTTGATCGTCTCGAAGGTGCGACCGCTGGTGGCGGCGGTATATCCGCCGTCAATATAGAGCTGTTGTTCTGCCATTCGGGACATGCGTCCTCCTCGGTTAGTCAGTGGCTTGCGGCAAATGCTGACTGATGAAGTGGGTGGTCAGCGCCTGGGCCAGGCTCAAATTAAACGGCTTTCCGCTCAGGGCGGCGCGCAGCCAAAGCCCGTCAATTAATGCGGCTAAGCCGTAGCCAGCCTGCTGCGCCTGCTCGCGCGGAAGCTCGCGTTTGAACTCATACACGATGTTGGACAGCAGTCGTTTGCTGGCGACCTGCTGGAGCCGGTACAGCATCGGCTGATGCATGCTGCTCGCCCAGAAGGCCAGCCAGGCTTTCATCGCGGCGTGGCTAATCTGGCTGTCATCAAAATTTCCCGCCACGATGGCGCGCAGCCGCAGCCCGGCGCGAGCGCCCGGCAGGGCGTTGAGTCGATGCAATACGGCGTGACGAAGCTGGCTGGTGATGTCGCGCATCGTGGCCTCCAGCAATCCATTCTTATCCTTAAAGTAATGGCTGATAATGCCGGTCGATACGCCAGCCCGGCGGGCGATTTGCGCAATCGTCGCATCGTGCATCCCAACCTCATTAATGGCCTCCAGCGTTGCGTCAATTAACTGCCTTTGCCGTATTGGCTGCATCCCCAGCTTGGGCATTTTGGGACTCCACTCATCAGTTTTGTTAAACCATTAAAGCGGTTTTTGATTGGACGTTCAATATAAAATGTGTCTTAATTGTTGCGAATTTGATTTTAAATAGTTGCAATAAAAGTGAGGATACGGGATGGCAGACCTTGCCCAGAGCAGAGAAAAGGACAAAATCAATCCGGTGGTTTTTTACACTTCCGCCGGGCTGATTTTGTTGTTTTCCCTGACCACCATTTTCTTTAGTGATTTTTCCGCTGTCTGGATCGGGCGTACGCTGAACGGGGTCTCCAGAACGTTTGGCTGGTACTACCTGCTGGCGGCAACGCTGTATATTGTCTTTGTGGTCTTCATTGCCTGTTCGCGTTTTGGCTCGGTGAAACTGGGGCCGGAGCAATCGAAACCGGAGTTTAGCTTGTTAAGCTGGGCGGCCATGTTGTTTGCCGCCGGGATTGGTATCGACCTGATGTTTTTCTCGGTGGCGGAACCCGTTACCCAGTATATGCAGCCGCCGGAAGGGGCAAGGCAGACCATTGAAGCGGCGCGCCAGTCGATGGTCTGGACGCTATTTCACTACGGTCTGACCGGCTGGTCGATGTATGCGCTGATGGGGATGGCGCTGGGCTACTTTAGCTATCGCTATAACCTGCCGCTGACCATCCGTTCGGCGCTTTATCCCATCTTCGGTAAGCGCATTAATGGACCAATCGGTCACAGCGTGGATATTGCGGCGGTGATCGGCACCATCTTCGGTATCGCCACCACCCTGGGGATTGGCGTGGTACAGCTGAATTACGGCTTGAGCGTTCTGTTTGATATTCCGGATTCAATGGCGGCGAAAGCGGCGCTGATTGTGCTGTCGGTTGTGATTGCCACGATTTCCGTGACCTCCGGCGTCGACAAAGGGATCCGCGTGCTGTCGGAGCTTAACGTGCTGCTGGCGCTGGGGTTGATCCTCTTTGTCCTGTTTATGGGCGACACCTCATTTCTGCTGAATGCGCTGGTTTTAAACGTCGGCGATTATGTGAATCGCTTTATGGGGATGACGCTGAACAGTTTCGCCTTTGATCGCCCTGTCGAGTGGATGAACAACTGGACGCTGTTCTTCTGGGCATGGTGGGTGGCGTGGTCGCCGTTTGTTGGTCTGTTCCTGGCGCGCATTTCGCGCGGGCGTACCATCCGACAGTTTGTTTTCGGCACGCTGATTATCCCGTTCACCTTCACCCTGCTGTGGCTGTCGGTATTTGGCAACAGCGCGCTGTACGAAATCATTCACGGCGATGCCGGTTTTGCCCAGGAGGCGATGGCGCACCCTGAGCGTGGATTCTACAGCCTGCTGGCGCAGTATCCGGCATTCACCTTTAGCGCCTCGGTTGCCACCATCACCGGTCTGCTGTTTTATGTGACGTCTGCCGATTCCGGGGCGCTGGTGCTGGGGAATTTCACCTCAAAGCTGAAAGACATCAACAGCGATGCACCCGCCTGGCTGCGCGTATTCTGGTCGGTGGCAATTGGTCTGCTGACGCTGGGAATGCTGATGACTAACGGTATTTCTGCATTGCAGAACACCACGGTGATCATGGGGCTGCCGTTCAGTTTTGTGATCTTCTTCGTTATGGCCGGGCTGTATAAATCGCTGAAGGTGGAGGATTACCGCCGGGAAAGCGCCAGTCGTCAGACCGCGCCACGTCCGATGGGCGTACAGGACCGGCTGAGCTGGAAAAAACGCTTGTCGCGATTGATGAACTATCCCGGCACGCGCTACACCCGCAAGATGATGGAGACGGTTTGCTTCCCGGCGATGGAGGAGGTGGCGCAGGAGTTAACACTGCGTGGCGCCAGTGTCGAGCTAAAAAGCCAGCCGCCGGAAGAGGGGGAAAGCCTCGGTCACCTCGATCTACTGGTGCATATGGGGGATGAGCGGAACTTCATCTACCAAATCTGGCCGCAGCAGTATGCGATACCGGGCTTCACGTATCGCGCCCGCAGCGGGAAATCGACCTATTACCGGCTGGAAACCTTCCTGCTGGAGGGGAGCCAGGGTAACGATCTGATGGATTACAGCAAGGAGCAGGTGATCACCGATATTCTCGATCAGTACGAGCGTCATCTGAACTTTATCCATCTGGATCGCGAAGCGCCGGGTAACGGGGTGCTGTTCCCGGGAATGTAGGCTCTTTATCGCGTCACCCGCAGTCAGCTACGGCTGCGGGTGACGCCTGTTTACCAGCAGATAAAGCCGCCGTCGACAACGAGGTCGACACCGGTACAAAACGAAGCGGCATCGCTTGCCAGGAACAGCGCCGGACCTGCCATCTCCTCCACTTTTGCCATACGCTGAATGGGGGTCTGACGTTCAAATTCCCGTGTCTGATGAACCATCTCCGGGCGGGTGTTCATCGGCGTGGCAGTGTATCCAGGACTGATTGAGTTGACGCGAATCCCTTTCTCAATCCACTCCATCGCCAGGCTTTTTGAAAGATGGATCACGCCCGCCTTCGCGCTATTGTAATGGGCCTGTTCAAGGCCGCGGTTTACAATGATTCCCGACATTGACGCGATATTAATGATCGAACCACCGCCGGACTGGAGCATCAGTTCCGCTTCGGCTTTACAGGAATTCCACACGCCCGTCAGGTTGATATCGATAACCCGCTGCCACTGCTCGCTTTCCATTTCCAGCGCCGGGTTGGCGTTAGCAATACCGGCGGCGTTCACCGCGATATCCAGCCGACCAAACTGCGCTTTCGCCAGAGCGACGGCGGCGCGCAGGTCGCTAATCTGGCGGACATCGCCCGTATAAAGTGCCGCCTGACCGCCAATCGCTTCGATTTGAGTGACGGTCTCTTTCAGGCCACCGTCTTCACGCAGATCAAAGCAGACTACGCGCGCCCCGGCGCTGGCGAGGGCGTAAGCGATGGTCTGGCCGATACCGCTGCCTGCGCCGGTCACGAAGGCGACACGGTCCTGCAAATTGAATAGCTGTTGAGCAAAATCTTTTGCAATCATAGTGATGACTCTCTTCACAAATACCCTTGCGGGTATTACGACATAATCAGTCCGCCATCGATATTGATGGTTTGTCCGGTCAGGTAACGCGCATCGTCAGAGGCCAGGAAGGCGACCAGTCCGGCGACATCCTCAGGTTGGCCCGCGCGTTTCATAGGAATACCTTTAACCCACTCCGCCATTAGCTCGCCTTTGCCATAGCGTTTTTCATCGGTGCTGAGCACTTCACCCCACACGCGGTCGTTGTAATCCCACATTTCACTTTCGATAATTCCCGGACAGAAGGCGTTGACCGTGATATTCCACGGCGCCAGTTCATGCGCCAGGCTTTGCGTGATGCCAATGACGCCCATTTTGCTGGCGGCGTAATGCGGGGTGTAGATAAAGCCCTGTCGCCCCTGACCGGAAGAGGTATTAATCAGGCAACCCTGGTTCTGCTTAACCATATATTTCGCCGCTTCCCGGCAGCAGAGCCATACGCCCGTGGTATTGACGGCGAGAACCTTTTCAAAATCTGCTTTTGGCATCCGGTCGAAATAATCGATGGTGATAACCCCAGCGTTCTGAATGGAGACATCAACGGTGCCGAAGCGGGCGGCGGCCTGCTCGTACAATGATTGCACCTGCGCCTCATCGGTCACATCCACCTGCAATGACAGGATATCCGCCTGATAACGCTGACGTAGCTGTTCCGCCGTTTCGTGGACACGTTCAGCGTTGGAAACCATCACCAGATTCGCGCCGTCCCGGGCGAAACGTTCGGCGATGCCTGCGCCAATCCCCCGGCATGCACCGGTGATGACGACCGTCTTACCATGAAAATCACGTTGCATATTTCTTTCCCCTGTATAAGCCGGGCATGAGATGCCCGACACAATCATGTGGTTTAACTGGATACGGTATTTGCCGAGGGTGCCGCCTGCTTTTCTTCATGGCGACGCATCAGAATGACTTTGTTTTGCAGCTTTTGCTGGAACTGGTCGACGACGACGGCGGTCACAATTACCACGCCCTTAATGACCATTTGCCAGAAGTCGCTGACGCCCATCATCACCATGCCATCGGCCAGGAAGACGATGACAAAGGCGCCGATAATGGATCCGGAAACCCGTCCGCGACCACCGGCCAGCGCGGTTCCACCCAGCACGGTGGCGCCGATGGCATCCATCTCAAACATGTTGCCGGTCATCGGGTGGGCCGTTTGCAGCTGTGACGCCACAATCAGCCCGACAAAAGCGGCGCACAGTCCGGAGAAGGCGTATACAAAAATTTTCGCTTTTACGATTGGCACACCGGCCAGTCGCGCAGCGGATTCGTTCCCGCCAATCGCATAGATATAGCGACCGAGCGGCGTTTTCGTGGTGATCCAGTAACCCAGCAGCAGGAAGCCGATCATCAACCAGATAGGCAGATAAATCCCCAGCAGCGTGCCGGATCCCAGGGTGGCGAAGCCGGTATTACCCAGCACCTCCATGCCGTTGAGGTTGGGATAGGTGCTACCGTCGTTGAACAGCAGGGCGGAGCCCCGGGCGACATACATCATGCCGAGGGTGCAGATAAACGGCGCAACGCCGAAGCGGGTGATGACTGCCCCGTTTACGAATCCGACGAGAATGCCGAAAATGGCGACGCAGAGGATCACTTCCGGGACGTTAAAGAAGATAATGTTGCCGCCCCAGACCGGCAGGCCGTTGGTAAGCAGAGCACCCGCCACCATGCCGCAGATACCGGCAACCGCGCCGACGGAGAGATCGATACCGCCCGTCAGGATCACCAGCGTCATGCCAATCGCCAGTAACCCGGTGATGGCCACGTGCTGGGTCATGATCAGCAGGTTAGATGTGGTCAGGAAATTCGGTACCATCACGCTGAAGAATGCGATTACCAGCAGCAGTGCGATAAATGTTCTGGCCTTCAGCAGGTACATATAAATCATATATTTCTGGTTCATGATGGATTCCAGCCTGATTAATCTTGAGGGGTAGAAGCCGCGATCAATGTCTCGCGGGTGACCGCATGGCGGGGGATATCCGCAGTGATGCGGCCATCGGCCATCACCAGAATGCGGTCCGCCAGCGCCATCACTTCATCCAGCTCTGATGAAGAGAACATCACGGCAAGCCCTTGCTGCGCCATTTTGCCAATAAGGTGATAGACGTCGGTTTTCGCCCCTACGTCGATGCCGCGGGTAGGCTCATCGAGAAAAACCACCTGCGGCTGCGTCATTAACGCTTTACCCAGTACCACCTTCTGCTGATTACCACCGCTGAGTGAGGTGACGGGCAGTTCAGGATCGCTCACCTTGATGGCAAGCTTTTCAATCATCTCTTTGACGCTGGCCTGTTCTTTTTGTGGATTCAGCCATTTCCAGGCCCGACGAAAGCCCTGCAAACTGAGGTCAGACAGCGTCATGTTGGCCTGAATCGACATCATCTGAATGACGCCTTCGCCCTGTCTGTCTTCCGGCACCAGCGCCAGCCCTTTTTTTAGCCGTAACTGGAAAGAGGCTTTATTAATGCATTCGCCATTGAGCTGAATAGTGCCGCTCTGACAGGGCATCAGCCCAACCAGACCTTTGAACAGCTCTGTCCGCCCGGCGCCCAGCAGACCGTAGATCCCGATGACTTCCCCTTTGCACAGGCTAAACGTCACGTCATTGAGCTTATAGCCGCCGCTGGAATGGAGCGCCGTAAGTCCCTGAACGGAGAGGATCGTGTCGCCTTGGGGGGCTGGCTGATAATCAAAATGTTTTTTCTTATCGCCGACCATCTGCTCAATGATCCACGGAATACTGGCATCGCTGACGGGCCGCTCGCTGATAAATCGTCCATCGCGGAAAATGGTGATGTAGTCGCCGATTTCCATAAGCTCTTCCAGACGGTGGGAGATATAGATAATGGTGACGCCCCGGCGCTTAAGCTGCTCAATCACGTTGAACAACACCTTCACTTCAGACTGGCTCAGCGCGGAGGTAGGCTCGTCCATAATTAAGACGCGCGTATCTTTGGAGAGGGCGCGGGCGATCTCCACCAGTTGCTGATGGCCGATCCCGAGCTCTTCCAGCGGCGTTAAGGGATCGACATCCAGCTCCAGCCTTTCCAGCAAGGATTTCGCCAGCGCATATTGATATTTTTCGTTGATTTTCCCTTTCTGAAAGAACTCGTTAGCCATGAAAATATTATCCATGACGTTCATATTCGGAAATAAATTCAATTCCTGAAAAATAATACTGATGCCCTGTTTTTCGGCCTGATGTGTCGAATTCAGTGAAACAGGTTTTCCATCGAGAAAAATTTGACCAGAGGAGGGGCTTTCGACGCCAGCAAGCATTTTCATCATGGTGGATTTACCCGCACCATTTTCTCCGATCAGGACGTTGACTTTATTTCGATAGACCCGATAGTTAACGCTATCTAATGCCACTACGCCGGGATAGAGGCGAGACAAATCGCGGGTTTCGATAATAACTTCAGATTCGACGGGCTGGGGAGCGACGAGATCCTGCGGCTGCATTTTACTGTCCTCCTGATGATTCTATTTTTGCTGGCGTGATATCAGGAATCGTTTGAGGGATATCCCACGCAGAAAATACGCCATAAACCTGGGTTGACTCACCGGTTTTCAGCTCTGCGGCCTGAATCATTTTTATCGCCTGCTCGTTAATGGCCCGACCATATTCGCCAAATAAAACCTGGTCGTTGAAATCACCATAGCTCGCGCCTTTATAGGCATCGCGTAATTGGGTGCCGCGCAGCGTTGGGCCAATCTGTACAATAATATTGTTCCCGCTTTTATCCGCGACGGTCATTTTTCCGCTTCGCGAGGCGGTATCCAGATTGCTAATTTTCCCTTCAACTTTTACGTAAAAAATACAAGGATTTTCTTCCTGAGAGCGATATCCCAGACTTTTACAGATGCTGTCGAAGTCTTTCCCGGCCTGTAATGCGGTCAATAAATCTGTCACCGGAAGAGCCTGCCCGACAATTTGCGGGACGATTTTGTTTTGCCACGTTTGGTCTATATTGGCCATATTTGGATTTGGCGGGGATTTAAGGTCCGCAAGCTCCTGCTGCGAGACGATGCGACATCCTCCCACGGTCAATACAGCCAGCGCCAGCCAGGCTTTTTTAGACATAATGTTCTCCTTTGCGCCTCGTGAGAGGCGCAACAACCCGAGATCAGGACTTAATATTGAAATCCTGTACTTTATCTGCGTTATCTTTGGTGATGAGAATGCCGCGGAACATGACGCGTTGTTTTTCCGGCGTCACGCCGTTTTGCAGGTAGTTATCCAGATCGGTAACCCCCTGGGCGGCGATAGCCTGGGCCTGGAGCATCACGGTTGCCTGTAAGGTTCCGGCCTTCACGGCATCGCGCTCGTCGTTGCTGCCGTCAATACCAACCACGACAACGTCGCTGCGGTTGGCGGCTTTCAGCGCCGCAATCGCGCCCAGTGCGACCGGGCCGTTACCACAAATGACGCCTTTCACGTCCGGGTGGGCCTGCAGGATGCTGTCCATGATACGTTTACCGTCGATAAGCGTCCCTTTGGCATCTTGTCTGGCGACGCTGACCATATCCGGGAACTGGTCGATAACCTGGTGGAAGGATTTTGAGCGGGTGACGCAGTTATTATCGGCAAGGTTACAGGTCAGCTCGGCATATTTCCCTTTCTCGCCCATTTTTTCGACAAATACGTTGGCGACTTCAGAACCTGCCTGGAAGTTATTATGGGTAATTTGCACCAGTGCAACATCATCAACGGGAATTTCCCGGTTAATTAAAATAACGGGAATGCCCGCTTTTTTCGCTTTCTCAATTGCCGCGACGCTGGCCGTTGAATCCGCATTATCCAGAACGATGCCCTGGACCTTTTGACCAATGGCGGTATCAATCAATTCATTCTGTTTTTTCACATCTTCGCTGTGCGACAAAATAGTGGTTTTGTAGCCTAACTCCTGGGCTTTTTCACTGGCCCCTTTGGCCTCGGAGGCGTAATAAGGGTTATCCAGTGAGTTCACCATAATCATGATGGTCCCTTTTTCTGCCGCATGGGCAGTAAAAGACAAAGCGGTCAGGGTTGCAGCGGTTAACAGCGTTAAACGTAATTTCATGACAATGTTCTCTCTGTGTTGTTATTGTCGGGTACGGTGAAACAACGTAAAGCCTGAAATCTTTTATGGTCTGGGTGGCTCCTCTGGTGAGTGATTAAGAACCTGGTCCATCAGGCTATTTTGCTTGCCATTTTGAACCCGGGCAGTGCTCGCCATTCTCACGTCCGGCTGCTGCGCGCTGTCCGGGTTCAAACTGTCTACGCCAGTTACGCCTGGTGGATCCGGTTCTGCGTGACATTCCGCGTCTGTTCCCTGGTGAGGCGTCAGGCGGATGAGGCCGGTTTCCATAATGTTCTGTTCACCGCATGGCGCCACTCCTGCCATCTTTTTTGCAAGCGATGGTGGCGGGCCATGTCGGGTTGAAATGCGCTGTGTACGGTCAAAAAGGCTTTTAAATCAGTCAGCGAGCCAGGGCGGATCGCTTTACGCGCCAGTAACGCTGCGCCGATGGCGGAAAGCTCAGGCACGTCGCTACGCATCACCGGGCACCCCAGCAGGTCTGCCTGATACTGCATTAACCAGTCGTTCTTCGTGGGGCCGCCGTCAACCATCAGCGCGGACAAGCTAAAATCATCATGCTGCTGCATGGCGACGACCACATCGGCGATTTGATAAGTAATGGATTCAAGGGCGGCGCGAATCAGATGCGCTCGCTTCACCCCGCGGCTAAGTCCGCAGATCACCCCGCGGGCGCTGTCATCCCACCACGGCGCGCCCAGCCCGGTGAGCGCCGGGACGAAGTAAACCCCCAGGGTGGACTCCACGGAAGCGGGGAGGGTGTTCAGTTCGTGAGTCAGTTCGGCGTCGGAAAGTTCGCTCAGTCCGGTGCTGTCGGCCATCCAGGCCACCGCGTCACCCGTGTGCGGGATGTTACCTTCCAGACCATAGATAATGCGGTCGCCATCGTGCCAGGCAATGGTGGTGGCCAGGGCGCCAATATCGCACTGGGCTGATTTGACCGGCGCCATCACGGATGAACCGGTGCCGTAAGTGGCTTTTACACATCCCATCTCACCGAGGGCGTGACCAAACAGGGCGGCGTGCGAGTCGCCGACCATCGACATGATCGGTATGCCGTCGGGGATCCCGGATAAATTACGGGTATAACCAAATAAGCCGCTGGAGGGTTTAATTTCCGGCAGCGCGGCGCGAGGAATGTGGAACAGCGCCAGCATAGTGTCATCCCACTGCCCGGTGTGCAGATTAAGTAACTGGGTGCGGGCGGCGTTGGAGTAGTCGCAAGAGAACGCGTCACCCCCGGTTAAATTCCACAGCAGCCAGCTGTCGATCGTGCCCAGGCAAATGTCCCCCTGCGCCGCGAGCTTCAGACCATCTGTCACCGACTCCAGCAGCCAGCGCATTTTGGAGGCAGAGAAAAGCGGTGCGATCGGCAGACCGGTGGTGGTTTTTATCAGTTGTTCTTTGTCCCCGCGCCGCAGTTCCTCGCAGTAAGCCGCGCTGCGCGTGCATTGCCAGGTGATGGCGGAATTCAGCGGCTTGCCCGTCTGACGATACCAGCCAATCGCGGTTTCGCGCTGATTACTGATAGCCAACGCCGCAACGTTTTCTGCGCCGACGTGGCTTATCGCGCTGGCGATCACATCAATTGATGCGTCAATCAACACTTCGCCGGATTGTTCAACCCAGCCTTCACGCGGGGTCTGAATGGCCAGCGGCTGAGAAAACTTTGCGACCACCTTGCCCTGTGCATCAAGCGCCACCGCTTTGGCATTGGTGGTGCCTTCATCCAGCGCAATAATGAACTCGTTCTTCGCTGCACACATAGATTATCTCCTGAGTCACATTGCGTCCTGGCGTAGAAGGGAGCGTTTCCCTCATTGTTGCGTCATGACTTCATCAGGCCTGACTGTGACATCGCGTGTTTTAGTGTTTGAATATATATTCGATATTGATTATTTATTTAATACCTTAGCCAGAATCTTCCTGTTGGGCTACAGAAAAAATCATCAATTGTGCTGAGAATCACACTTACACAGACAGGAGAATATCAGATTGAATAAGAAATTAAGCGAAGGTGAATCCTTTCAGTGTGTTGAAATATAAAGATTTTTTTGGCCTTCGCATCAGGCGGTATTAGCGCGAAGGCCGGGAGAGGTATCAGGATCAGGCGGTTACCAGCAGACGGGCGGTAGGGTAGTCGGTGATCAGAACGTCGATGTATCCACCGTTCAGCGCCCCTTTGAGCGCCGCAACTTTGTCTGTTCCGCCTGCCAGCGCCACGACGTTCGGGCATTTTTTAACTTTGTCGAGCGCCATGCCAATCACCGGATCTTCGTCATCCTGCAATACCGGCTGGCCTTTTTTGTCGTAGTAATGCAGGCAAATATCCCCAACGGCGCCGCGGTCGGCCAGCACCTGTAGCATATCTTCGTGGTAGTAGTTACCTGACGTTTTGAGCAACTGGGAAGGCTCCAGGATGCCGACCCCCACAATGGCGATATCCACGTTATCAAAGCGTGAGATCACATCGGCGACATCTTTGCTGGCGATGAGCCGATTTTTCTCTTCAACGGAACCTTCGATACTTTGTGAAGGAAGCAGCCAGGCCTCGCAGTTAAGATGCTGCGCCAGCGTCTGCGTCAGAATGGTGGCCTGCACGTTGCCGTTGGGACCTACGCCGCCCAACAGCTGGATGACGCCGCCGGCCTTCAGGTTTTGCGTATGGACTTCGTCAACCATGGCGCGGATTGTCGAGCTCCATGATGAGACACCCACCAGATCTTTGGGTCTTAAGCGGGTTTCCAGGTAGTGAGCGGCGGCAGAACCGATGGCGCGTTTGATGGTGTGATCGCTGGCATCGTCTTCGGTATCCACTACGATAGCCTGCTTAATGCTGTAACGTTCCTCGATCCCTTTTTCGAGATTCAGGAAGATATTTGAGGGCTGGACGACGCTGATTTTTACCACCCCTTCTTTCTGGCAGCGGGTGATTGCTCGGGAGATAAACGACTGAGAAAGCGAGAGAAGTTGAGCAATATCGGACTGTTTACGTCCTTCAAGATAGTAAAGGGTAGCGATTTTAACCAATAGCCGCTGTTCGTCCTGTTTAGCCATATATTTCCCCAAAAATCATTTACGTACCGCCATTATTTTAGTGCGTTTTATCATACGCGAAAAATGTGCACAGTTAAGTGTGATAAAGCTCTAAGTTTAACCAATCCTCAAAAACAGCTATGGACAAATACGGAAAAGAGGTTGCATAATTGAATAAAGAGTCATATGTGAATATATATTCAAGATGGCTCCAGGTCAACGAATTATTACCGGCGTCATTGTGGCCGCAGTAAGGAGGCAGAATGTTCCTGAGTATGATGCAGTGGCGTAAGCCTTGTGATGCGATGCATGGGGATTTCTGGTTTTTTTAGTCCCTGATGGAATAAATATTCCATATTGAAAATAAATTCAGAGGTGTTAAATGAATCCCTGGCACTATGATATCCAGACTCTTGAACGCAAAGCGCGAGCTGTGCGTCGTCACATCGTCAGATTAAATGCCAATAGCCCTGCGGGAGGACATACCGGTGCGGACCTGTCCCAGGTTGAGCTACTTACCGCACTCTATTTCCGCATTCTTAACGTCGCCCCGGATCGGATCGCCGATGACGAGCGAGACATTTATATCCAGTCTAAAGGTCATGCGGTGGGCTGCTACTACTGCGTTCTGGCTGAGGCGGGTTTTTTCCCGATTGACTGGCTGGAAACCTATCAACACGCAAACTCCCATCTGCCAGGCCACCCGGTTCGTCAGAAAACGCCGGGTATTGAACTCAATACCGGCGCTCTGGGCCACGGCTTGCCTGTGGCGGTAGGCCTGGCGCTGGCGGCGAAGAAAAGCCACCGCTCCCGCCGTATTTTTCTGATAACCGGTGATGGCGAACTGGCTGAAGGAAGTAACTGGGAGGCGGCGCTGGCTGCGGCGCATTATGGTCTTGATAACCTGGTCATTATTAATGACAAAAACAATCTTCAGCTGGCAGGGCCAACCCGCGAAATCATGAATACCGACCCGCTTGCTGAAAAATGGCAGGCGTTTGGGATGCAGGTCACCGAATGCCAGGGGAATGATATGGCGTCGGTTGTCGCCGCGCTGGAAGGATTGAAACAGGAAGGCAAACCCAACGTCATTATCGCCAATACCACCAAAGGCGCGGGTATCTCGTTTATCCAGGGGCGTCCTGAGTGGCACCACCGGGTGCCGAAAGGTGAAGAGATCGAACTGGCTCTGGAGGAGTTAAAAGATGAGTAATGCAGAACACCTCGCGAACGTCATGGTTCAGGCGTTTATTGATGCAGTAGAAAATGGTGTTGACCTGGTGCCGGTGGTGGCGGACTCAACGTCAACCGCGAAAATTGCCCCTTTTATGAAGCAGTTTCCAGGCCGACTGGTCAACGTGGGCATCGCCGAACAAAGTATGGTCGGAACCGCGGCGGGGCTGGCGCTCGGCGGCAAGGTCGCCGTCACCTGTAACGCAGCGCCATTTTTGATTTCGCGCGCCAATGAGCAAATTAAAGTCGACGTTTGTTACAACAATACCAATGTGAAGCTGTTTGGCCTTAACGCCGGTGCCAGCTATGGTCCGCTGGCGAGCACGCACCATTCGATTGATGATATCGCCATAATGCGCGGCTTTGGCAACATCCAGATTTTCGCGCCCTCTTCACCGCGGGAGTGTCGACAGATAATTGATTATGCCATTGACTATGAAGGGCCGGTCTATATCCGCCTGGACGGAAAAGCGCTGCCGGAGCTTCATGATGAAAGCTACCGCTTTGTACCTGGAGCGGTCGTGACGCTACGGGAAGAGGGCGATCTGGCGCTGGTGGCAACGGGTTCCACGGTCCATGAAATTGTTGATGCTGCCGCGCTGCTGGCGGATTCCGGTATTCAGGTGAAGGTGGTGAGCGTGCCCTCCATTCGACCGTGTGATACCCATGCCCTGCTGGATGTGTTGAAGGGATGCAGGGCCGCAATCACGGTAGAAGAGCATAATGTTAACGGTGGGCTGGGAAGTCTGGTGGCGGAAGTGCTGGCGGAAGCCGGGGAGGGCGTGGTTCTGAAGCGTTTAGGGATCCCGGATGGCGAGTACGCGGCGGCGGCCGATCGCGGCTGGCTGCGTCAGCACCACGGTTTTGACGCACAGGCCATTGCAGCCCAGGCGCGGGAAATGCTTTGAAGTGTATACACTTCATCCTTCAAACCGCCTCTTTGTGGGCTACTGAGTTACTCGTCTCATCCATGAGACTCGCCCTTACGGACCGCCGCTGTGCGACGTTCAAATCTGTTCCCTGCAGATTTGTCACTCTCCCCGGTCACGTACTGCTTGTACGCGCCTGGGGATTTAATGAGGGACATCCTTGTCCCTCACCGGAGGCCAGCCTTTGGCTGGTCAAATTCGTTCCAGACGAATTTATCATTCACTTGTCGCCTCGATGCAACCTGAATGATTTTGTGTATAGCGCATTGCCAGGGTGATTATGCGGCTACCTGAAAACAGCCACCGCACTCGATACGTCCGGGCATGGCTCTGCAGCAACATCTGGTTTTTCTGAACGTCCACAATTTGATATTGCATAAACCCGGCGTTCACCTGCCGCGACGTCGGGGTGGCTTTAAAGGCGCTCTCTTTGGCGGAAAAGGCCAGCGTGAGCGCCTGTTCCACTGGCAGTCCACTGCTTTCCAGCTTTCTGCGTTCTGCTTCCGTCACAATGCAGCTTTCCAGTTCAGCCGCCAGCGTGGGCGTAAAAATGGCCTCCACATCCACACCGACAGGCTGTCGCGAGACGACGGCCAGCGCGGTTGTTGCGCAGTGGCTAATGCTGCCAGACAGACCCTCCGGCCATCGTGGTTGACGCCGGTCGCCGATCCCAGGGACCGTTTTATGACCGTATTCATGCAGCGCATGGACTGCGGCAATCCGGCCAGCTAAATGTTCGGTTTTACGTTTATTGGCGCACGTCTGTAATTGCGCATGATGGGGGAGCCACAGCAGGTCGTGCTCGTGAAAACTGGCAGGATCGAACTCAATAATGTGCAGCCTGTGGCCTGCAATGGTTCGGGAAGTATAGGTTGTTCGCATGATTTCCTGGAAAATCCCTCCCCGTGCAGGGGAGGGAAGGCCAGCATCAGAAGTGCGTATTGATGCTCATGTACCACGTACGCCCCGGTTCGTTATAGGTGTACGCGCCTGCGCCACGCATATAAGAGACGTCGGTTGTACTACCGGTTGTCTGGGCATTACCTTCACGCCACAAACGTTTGTCGAACAGGTTATCCACGCCACCGGTCAGGCTAACGTTTTTGGTCACATCCCAGGTCGCGCTCAGACCCACAATGCTGTACGGGCTGATGGTCTGTTTATCCGAACCGGTAACCGGTTTGCCCTGATAATCGTATTTCTTCGGCTCTTGCTTACCGTACCAGGTGAAGGTGGATTGCACAGAGACATCCTGGTGTACCTGCCAGCTCAGCGTGGAGTTCAGCGTGTATTCCGGGATAATTGACAGGCGTTCGCCAGTCTCTTTGTTTTTACTCTGTAGCATGTAAGTGATGTTATTGGTCCAGTTAACGGTATCGCTCACCGGAACATTGAGCGTCCCTTCCAGACCTTCAACCACCGCTTTAGGCACGTTCTCCCACTGATAGATATCGGTGTAAGTCGTTTTACCTTTATTGGTGATTGAGGTTCTGTCAAATGGCACCGTACCTGCTTCGATCTTGTTACGGTAATCGTTGCGGAACCAGGTTACACCGGCCAGCCAACCATCACGTTTGAACTCCAGACCAATCTCTTTGTTGACGCTGGTTTCCGCTTTCAGATCATCGTTACCCATCATGTAGCAGCCGATGCCGGTAGCCGCGCCCGTGGCGTAGCAGCCCTGACCTTTACTGTACAGGATATAGTTCGGGTTAGTCTGGTACAGGCTCGGGGCTTTGTACGCCCGTGCGATCCCCATCTTCAGGGTAAAGTCATCACCCAGACCTTGCGACAGATTCAGTGACGGGCTCCAGTTGTTGCCCACGATAGTGTGATGATCGAAACGCAGACCCGGCGTCAGCATGGTGCTGTCGGTTATCTCCATATTGTTTTCAGCAAACAAAGAGAAGATCTCTGCTTTTGAATACGGACTGCGATCGGTGCCGCTGGAGCCTGGAATGTCGCCCCCCATAAAGGTTTGCGAGTTAGAGAGCATGTCTTTCATGCGCTGTTGGGTCCATTCGGTACCCAGCGTCAGGTTCTGATTTACCAGCAGATCGAATGGCATGCTCACTTCACTGTGCAGCGTGACGTCGTTCAGGTCGGCATCCACATATTTCTGCGCGGCTTTTGGATCAAAGATCCCCTCGGTTCCGCCCGCCAGACCTTCCGGTGTGCGGGAGTTACGCGTATGTTCGTACTGCACCCAGCTGCTGGTGGTCACGCCGTTATCCCAGCCGCCGTTCCAGGTCAGGGAGTAGTTCTGGCGATAGAGGCGGTTAGTCTCTTTACCGTAATTATCTTTTACCAGCTGGTTGGTGTTGGTGTTCTGGGTGTCACCCGCGTACAGGTTGCCCTGACGGCTGTAACCCGCTTCCAGCTCAATGGACTGCATCGGGGCGAAGTCCCAGCGCACCACGCCGTTGATGTCTTTGTTGATGACGCCTTCGCGTCCGGCGGGCAGGGTGTCAGCATAGGTTCCGGTACGTTCAGACTGATGGCCCTGGTTGATATCACGCGCATCGGCCTGAGTCTTATCAAGATTGCCGGACAGACGGAAGCTGAAATCTCCGCCCAGGGGACCGTTCAGGCTAAAGTTGGTGCGTTTGGTTGCGCCTTCGTCTTTGTGTTCCGGGGCATTGAAGTAGGTATTCCAGGAACCGTGCCATTCGCTGCCGCCTTTTTTAGTGATGATGTTGACCACACCACCGGCAGCACCGTTGCCGTAACGCGCCGCGGCAGGACCACGCAGCACTTCAATACGTTCGATCATTTCCGGCGGTACCCAGGAGGTATCGCCGCGGGTATCACGCTCGCCGCGCCAGCCCAGGCGCACGGAGTTACGGCTGGTGACGGGTTTGCCGTCGATCAGGATCAGGGTGTTTTCAGGTCCCATGCCGCGGATATCGATCTGGCGGTTATTACCACGCTGGCCGCTGGTTGAGTTACCGGTCAGGTTGACGCCCGGCATGGTGCGGATAATTTCCGATACGTCGCGGGCGGCGGGATTTTTGCGGATTTCATCAGCGGTGATGGTCGAAACGCCGGGTGCCTGCAGGTTCTGCTGGGCAGCGGTGACCACGATGGTATCTTCATGAGAGGCGGCGGCGCTATCGGCTGTCTCGTTTGCCATTGCAGGCAGCGCTACCCCATAAATCCCGATATTGACCAGTAAGGCCAGGGAATGAATCTTCTTGTTCATTGTATTTCCTGCTTTTCTTTAGCCACAAGCTTTTAGCCTGATATTGTCCGCATCTGCGAAAACGATCCGTTCCAGATAAAGCACGCAGTGCTGGCGTTTTATAATTGGTTAAATACTGTCCGCGCTTCCCACAGCGCGACAATACGCTATTGCAAATGCAAATAGTTATCAATAATATTATCAATAATTTTTATCAATTAATAAAAAATTACACAGTTAACATGGGGTTATGACGGTGACGGCGTTTACAACAGGAAGCGAAGCCTGGTGGCAGTCAAAACACGGGCCTGAATGGGTACGTGAAGAGGACGGAAATTATCGGGTAACTTTCTGGTGGCGCGATCCGCAGGGGAGCGAGCTGTGCTCTGCTATCCGGCGTGTCTGGATCTACATTACCGGCGTTACCGACCACCATCAAAATGCCATTCCGCAGACGATGCGGCGAATTGCTGGCACCGATGTCTGGCGGTGGAGCACGACATTCAGCCCCAGCTGGCGCGGCAGCTACTGCTTTGTCCCTGCCGAACGTGACGATGCGTTTGCGTCGCTGAGCGGGGGAGACACGCCGGACAGAGCAACGCTGCGGGAAGGCTGGCGACAGCTGTTGCCGCAGGCGATTGCCGATCCGCTCAATCCGCAGAGCTGGAAAGGTGGCCGTGGCCATGCGGTTTCGGCGCTGGAAATGCCGCAAGCCCCGGTGCAGCCTGGCTGGGATTCCCCCATGGAGCCGCAATCGCCTCCCGTTATTCTGGACTGGCACAGCAGGCGTTTGGGCAACTCGCGTCGGGTATGGATTTTTACCACGGGTGACGCGCAGCCTGAAGAGCGTCCTCTGGCAGTGCTGCTCGACGGGCAGTTCTGGGCACAAAGTATGCCGGTCTGGCCTGCGCTTACCTCACTGACTCAACGCCAACAACTTCCCCCGGCGGTTTATCTGCTCATTGATGCTATTGATACCACTCACCGGGCCAGTGAGCTGCCCTGCAATGCGGATTTTTGGCTGGCTGTGCAGCAGGAGCTATTGCCGCTGGCAAATCGCGTCGCACCGTTCAGCCATCGTGCGGAACGTACGCTGGTGGCCGGGCAGAGCTTTGGCGGTTTGTCCGCTTTGTATGCTGGACTGCACTGGCCTGAACGCTTTGGCAGCGTGCTGAGCCAGTCCGGTTCTTTCTGGTGGCCGCATCGCGGCGCACATCAGGACGGCGACATTATTGAACAGCTAAAAGCGGGCACGTTATCTGCCCGGAAGCTGCGCATCGTGCTGGAGGCGGGTGTCAGAGAGCCGGTTATTTTTCGCGCCAACCAGGCGCTTTATGCGCAATTACAGAGCACACGGCAGTCGGTTTTCTGGCGTCAGGTGGACGGCGGGCATGATGCGCTTTGCTGGCGCGGCGGCTTAACGCAGGGGTTGATCGATCTCTGGCAGCCGCTGCTTTAGCCAGCGATTTTTACGACAGGAGTTGAGTATGGAATTCAGTAATCCCTTCGATAATCCGCAGGGACAGTTCTACATTCTGCAAAATTCGCAGCGTCAGTTTAGCCTCTGGCCACGGCAGTGTGCATTACCTGCGGGCTGGCAGGTGGTTTGCGAGCCGCAATCACAAGAAGCATGTCAGCAATGGCTGGACGCGCACTGGACCACACTCATTCCGGCCCATTTTGCCGATAAACAGGAGGCATAATGCGCCCGCGTTTACCTTTGGTTGCCGCCCAGCCAGGGATCTGGATGGCGGAAAAGCTCTCCGATCTCCCCTCCGCCTGGAGCGTCGCTCACTATGTGGAATTATGCGGATCGCTGGATGCGCCGCTGCTGTCGCGCGCCGTAGTAACAGGGATGCAGCAGGCTGACACGCTGCGAATGCGCTTTGCAGAAGATAATGGCGATGTCTGGCAATGGGTGGATGAGACATTTACCTTTGCTGAACCGGAGATTGTCGATCTCCGTGCGCGCCCACACCCGCACGACGCAGCCTGTGCGCTGATGCAGGCGGATCTGCAACAAGATTTGCGCGTCGACAGCGGCAAAGCGCTGGTATTTCATCAACTGATTCAGGTGGATGACAACCGCTGGTACTGGTATCAGCGCTACCATCATTTACTGGTCGATGGCTTCAGTTTCCCGGCGATTACCCGTCAGATCGTGAACATTTATTGTGCCTGGCTGAAGGGCGATGCGACGCCAGATTCCCCGTTTACCTCGTTCGTTGAGGTGGTGGAAGAGTATCAGCAGTATCGTCAGAGCGATGCGTATGTGCGTGACGGTGCTTTCTGGGCGCAGCAGCGTCGCGAATTACCGCCTCCCGCCTCGCTTTCTCCGGCTCCGTTGCCGGGTCGTGCGGCGACAGCGGAGATTATCCGTATGAAACTCAACGCGCCGGAGGGGGATTTCCGGCAGCTGACGACGCAGATGCCTGGCGTGCAGCGCACGGATTTAGCGCTGGCGTTAGTGGCGCTCTGGCTGGGAAGGCTGTGCAGCCGGATGGAGTATGCCGCAGGTTTTATTTTTATGCGCCGGATGGGTTCCGCCGCACTGACGGCGACCGGTCCGGTGCTCAATGTCCTGCCGCTTGGCGTACAGCTTGTGGCATCGGAAAGCCTGCCTGAGCTGGCGACGCGTCTTGCCGGACAGCTGAAGAAAATGCGGCGGCATCAGCGCTACGATGCTGAACAAATTGTGCGTGACAGTGGGAAAGCCGCGGGGGAAGAACCGCTGTTTGGCCCGGTGTTAAACGTTAAAGTTTTTGATTATCAGCTCGCTATTCCGGGCGTTGCTGCACAGACCCATACGCTGGCGACCGGGCCGGTCAACGATCTGGAACTGGCGCTGTTCCCGGATGAAGAGGGGGGACTGAGCATTGAGCTTCTCGCCAATAAGCAACGTTATGATGAAACCACACTGAGGCAGCACGCTGCACGCCTGATGTCTTTAATTGCTCAGTTTGCCGCCAATCCTTCGCTTTGCTGCGGGGATGCCGAAATGCTGCTTCCGGCAGAATATGCACAGCTGGAAAAGATTAACGCGACGGCGGTGGAAATCCCCACCACGACGCTTAGCGCGCTGGTCGCGGAACAGGTAAATAAAACGCCGGATGCACCGGCGCTGGCGGATGCCCGCTATCAGTTCAGCTACCGTGAAATGCGCGAGCAGGTTGTCGCCCTGGCGACGCTGCTGCGTGAGCGCGGCGTTAAGCCTGGTGACAGCGTTGCTGTCGCTTTGCCGCGTTCTGTCTTTCTGACGCTGGCGTTGCACGGCATCGTCGAGGCGGGGGCGGCGTGGCTGCCGCTCGACACGGGATACCCGGACGATCGTCTGCGGATGATGCTGGAAGATGCGCAGCCGAAGCTGCTGATTACCACCGTGGAACAGCGGGCGCGCTTCAACGACATTCCGGGACTGGAAAGCTTCTGCTATAGCGAACCGCTGCCGGGAGGAGAGACGGCGCTGCCTGTCTTATCGCAGCCGCATCATACGGCGTACATCATTTTTACGTCTGGCTCGACGGGCAGACCCAAAGGGGTGATGGTGGGACAAACGGCCATCGTCAACCGCCTGTTATGGATGCAAAATCACTATCCCCTGACGGCAGATGATGTGGTCGCGCAAAAAACGCCGTGCAGCTTTGATGTATCGGTCTGGGAATTCTTCTGGCCTTTTATCGCGGGCGCAAAACTGGTGATGGCGGAGCCGGACGCCCATCGCGATCCGCTGGCGATGCAGCGCTTCTTTGCGTACTACGGCGTGACGACCACCCACTTTGTTCCTTCAATGCTGGCGGCGTTTGTCGCGTCGTTAACGGCGGAAAGCGCCCACGAAAACTGCGCGACGTTGCAACATGTTTTCTGTAGCGGCGAAGCGCTGCCTGCTTCCCTGTGTCGGGAGTGGGAACAACTGACGCGGGCACCGTTGCATAATTTGTATGGTCCAACGGAAGCGGCGGTGGATGTGAGCTGGTATCCCGCATGGGGCGAAGCGCTGGCGCAGGTCGCGGGAAGCAGCGTGCCGATTGGTTATCCGGTGTGGAACACCGGGCTGCGCATTCTGGACGCGATGATGCGTCCGGTTCCCGTTGGCGTGGCGGGCGATCTCTATCTGACCGGGATCCAACTGGCGCAGGGGTATCTGGGAAGACCGGATTTGACGGCCAGCCGTTTTATTGCCGATCCGTTTGCGCCAGGTGAACGCATGTACCGTACCGGGGATGTGGCACGCTGGCTGGAGTCTGGCGCGGTGGAGTATCTGGGGCGCAGTGACGATCAGCTAAAAATTCGTGGTCAGCGTATTGAGCTGGGTGAAATTGACCGCGTAATGCAGTCGCTGGATGATGTTGAGCAGGCTGTTACCCACGCCTGCGTCTTTAATCAGGCGGCAGCGACAGGGGGAGATGCCCGGCAGCTGGTGGGGTATCTGGTGTCACAGTCCGGACTGCCGCTGGACATTCCCGCGTTGCAGGCCCGGCTGCGGGAAAAATTGCCACCGCATATGGTCCCCGTGGTTCTGCTGCAACTGGCAGCGCTGCCGCTTAGCGCCAACGGCAAGCTGGATCGTAAAGCATTGCCGATGCCGGCGCTTACGCAACGGGCGAAAGGGCGCGCACCGCTGTCGGGAACGGAAGCCACCGTGGCGCAGGCGTTCTCCGCTTTGTTAGGGTGTGAAGTTAACGATATTGAAGCCGATTTCTTTGCCCTGGGCGGGCACTCGCTGCTGGCAATGAAACTTGCCGCATTGCTGAGCCGTCAGTTTGCGCGTCAGGTCACGCCGGGACAGGTGATGGTAGCCTCCACGGTGGCCCAGCTCAGCGCGCTGCTTGATGCGAAGGAGGATGAATCCGCCCGTCGTCTGGGTTTCGAAACGCGGTTACCGCTTCGCGAAAGCCACGGACCAACGCTGTTTTGCTTCCACCCGGCCTCCGGTTTCGCCTGGCAGTTCAGCGTGTTGTCACGTTATCTCAGCGCGGAGTGGACAATCACCGGGATCCAGTCGCCGCGTCCGGGAGGCCCCATGCAAACGGCGGCAAATCTGGATGCGGTTTGTGAACGTCATCTGGCGACGCTGCTGGAGCAACAGCCTCACGGTCCCTACCATCTGCTGGGGTATTCTCTTGGCGGCACGCTGGCGCAAGGGATCGCGGCGCGCTTACGTGCGCGCGGGGAGTCGGTGTCGTTTCTTGGGTTGCTGGATACCTGGCCACCGGAAACACAAAACTGGCAGGAAAAAGAGGCCAATGGTCTGGATCCTGAGGTGCTGGCAGAAATTGAACGCGAGCGTGAAGCCTTCCTTGCCGCTCAGCAAGGGAATGGATCTGCAGAATTATTCAGCGCTATCGAAGGAAACTATGCCGATGCTGTGCGCCTGCTGACCACGGCACACAGCGTACCGTTTGATGGCCGGGCGACACTGTTTGTGGCTGAGCGAACGCTGCCCGATGGCGTCAGCCCTGAACACAGCTGGGCGCCGTGGATTAGCGAGCTGGATATTTATCGTCAGGATTGCGCACACGTCGATATTATTTCACCTGCATCTTTTGAAAATATAGGTCCCATTATCGCCCGTTTGCTCAAGGAAATATAAGTACAGCAGTCTTATGTCACGTCAGGTTATCGATAACCCCCGTAATGAAGGGAACTCGTTGCGGGAATATTTTTTGTCGTGATTATTAACTTATTAATAATCTTAGTCGAAGGGGGAGGGCTTCTGATTTTATCGTTGTTGAGGAGGTCTGTTGTAAAGATGATTTCAGATTAATCTTATACTCTGTTAGAATATTTATAAGAATCGCTCCTTATGGAATCCGCTGCAGGACACACAGCATGCCGTCACTCAACGCAAAGTACGATAAAGATTCGGAATTTACTGGCTATACTTTGGCTCCCGCGCAAAATAATGAAATAGATCTGTTGGGCCTCCTTGATGTTTTGTGGCAGGCGAAAAGTCGGATCGTGGCATCGGTTTTGGCTTTTGCGTGTGTCGGTTTGTTGATCTCTTTTCTTTTGCCGAAAAAATGGACCAGCGAAGCCATCGTTACGCCAGCAGAAGCTGTCCAGTGGCAGGCTCTGGAGAGAACGCTGACGACGTTACGCGTCCTGGACCTGGATGTGAGCGTGGATCGCGCCGGTGCGTTTAACCTTTTTATTAAGAAGTTTCAGTCACCGTCGCTGTTGGAAGAGTATCTGCGCTCGTCTTCCTATGTGATGGATCAGCTCAAAGATGCCGAAATCAACGATCTGGAACTGCATCAGGCAATCGTTGCTCTCAGTGAGAAGATGAAAGCGGCTGACAGCAATTCAGGGAAGAAAAATGAAACGACGCTCTACACCTCATGGACGTTGAGTTTTACCGCGCCCACGAAAGAAGAAGCTCAAACGGTGCTGGCAGGATATATCCAGTTTATCTCTGATATTGTCGTGAAAGAGTCACTGGAGAATATTCGCAATAAGTTAGAGATCAAAACCACTTTTGAGAAAGAACGCCTGGCGTTAGATCGGGCGAGGGTTAAAAACCAACTGGATACTAACATTCAAAGACTCAATTATTCTCTGGAAATTGCCCGGGCTGCCGGGATTAAGAAACCCGTTTACAGCAATGGCCAGGCGGTGAAAGACGATCCTGAGTTTTCTATTTCCCTTGGCGCTGACGGTATTCAGCGTAAGCTCGAGATTGAGAAGGGTCTTACGGATGTCACCGAATTGAATGCCGATTTAAAAAATCGCCAGTACCATATCCAGCAGCTGGAGTCGGTGAATATCAGCGATGTAAAATTTTCACCGTTTAAATATCAGCTGATGCCTTCGCTGCCAGTGAAAAAAGAGGGGCCGGGTAAAGCGATCGTGGTTATCCTGGCGGCGTTAATTGGGGGGCTGGTCTCCTGCGGCGGCGTGCTGCTGCGTCATGCCATGCTGTCGCGTAGAGTGGATCAGACATCGGGATGGAAGAACGTTTAGAGCCAGCCCCATCAGGGCTATTTTTCTTGCCATTTTGAACCAGGGCAGTGCTCAAACTGCCTGCGCCAATAACGCCTGGTGGGTCAGGCTCTTAGTCCAGGCTCAGTCACAGCGCCTTAATTGACGGCCCATACATCACGCACCGTCTCACGTCATGTCCTGCCGGACGGCTGAACGCCATCCGGCATTTTTATCGACGCCCAAGCGGCACGACCAGCGGCGTTCCAGCGACCGGATCGTCAATAATCATGCAGCGCAGTCCGTAGATCTTCTCTATCAGTTCCGCGGATACAATTTCCTTTGGTGCTCCCTCAGCGACAATTTTCCCTTCACGCAGGGCAATCAGATGCGTGGCATAACGACACGCCTGATTAAGGTCGTGCAATACCGCGGCGAGGGTATAACCTTTCTCACGATTCAGCTCGCTGAGCAGCTCCAGCAGGTCGATCTGATGGCTGATGTCCAGCCATGTAGTGGGTTCATCAAGCAACATGATTGACGTTTCCTGAGCCAGCACCATGGCTATCCATGCCCGCTGGCGCTGACCGCCGGAAAGGGTATCCACACTTTGCGCAGCCAGATGGGTAATCCCCGTGGCGCGCATCGCCTGCGTCACCGCCTCTTCATCCTCTTTACGCCAGCGAGTGAACAGCGGTTGATGGGGATAACGCCCACGCGCAACCAGTTCCTGGACGGTGATATCGCCCGGCGTGGTGGCGTTTTGCGCCAACAGACCGATGCGTCGCGCCACCTCTTTACTGGCGAAACGCTGTATATGTTCGCCATCCAGCCAGACGTGACCGTGTGCGGGGGTCATCAAGCGGCTTAGCGTGCGCAGTAATGTCGATTTACCACAGCCGTTGGGACCAATAATCGCCGTGAAGTGGCCGTCGGGAATCGAAACGTTCAGGTTTTCAGCGACGGTAAATTTGCCATAACCCAGCGTTAGCTGGTCGCCACGCAAACGGGCTACTGATGAGGTCATTTTTTGCGGGACTCCTGAATTAACAAGACGATAAGGTAAATACCGCCGAGGCTGACGGTGACGACGCCAACCGGTAACTGGTAAGGCATAAACAGCTGTTGTGCGCACAGGTCGGCGGCGAGCAGAAGCAGCGCCCCGCACAGCGCGGACTGGGTTAAGCCCCAGCGTGCGGTGCCGCTGAGACGGCGGGCGATGTGCGGTGCGACAAGTGCGATAAATGAGATCGGCCCGGCCAGCGCGGTGGCGGCGGCGGTTAATACCACCGCCACCAGCATCATCAGCAGACGAGAGCGCTCCACGCTAACCCCAAGCGCACAGGCGCTGTCATCCCCCATCTCCAGCAGGCGCATCCGGCGCACCAGCAGCGCGGCGCAGACCAGCATGATGAGGATCAGTGGCGCACTGGGCCAGGTTTTTGCCCATGTCAGGCCGTTGAGTGAGCCCGCGTTCCACAATCCCGCGGTGAGCGCCGTTTCCAGCGAGGCCTTCAGCAACAGCCAGGTGTTAAACGCGACCAGCATGGCACGCACGCCGATGCCGATAATAATCAGGCGGAATGTTTCAATACCGTTGCGCCAGGCAAGCGCCCAGACCACCAGTGAGGTCAGAATGCCTCCGACCATTGCTGCCAGGGCGATAGCCGTCAGATGCTGACCAAACAGCACCATCGCCACCAGAACGCCGCTCCAGGCGCCAGTGTTAAAGCCCATCACGTCCGGGCTACCGAGTGGGTTACGCATCAGCGACTGGAATATGGCACCGCTGACGCCGAGCCCAGCACCAATCAGCAGCGCCATCAGTACGCGCGGCAATCGCCATTCCGTGACGACCAGCGTAACGCTGCGCGGCGCGTCACCCAGCAGCGCCGCAATAATCTGCTGAGTTTCCAGCGGCACAACCCCGCTACGCAGGCTCCACAAACCGATAGTGAGACAGGCGACAATGAGGAACAGACAGCTAATGAGTAGCCGACGAGATACGTGCATCATGCGGCACCTCGCGGTCTGCGACGAACCAGGAAAATCAATACGGGCGCGCCAATAAAGGCGCTAACTACGGAAACCCGTAGTTCGCCAGGAACAATCAGGCGACCAGTGATGTCGGCAAACAGCAGCAGGACGGGGGTGGCGAGCAGCGTGACGGGCAGCGACCAGCGATGGTCTGCGCCGACCAGCCAGCGCGCCATGTGTGGCATCATCAGGCCAATAAAGGCAACAGGGCCAACAATGGCCGTCGCGCTGCCGCAGAGAACGGTAATTGCCAGCAGGCCGATGAGCTGCGTTCGCGCCACCTTGCTCCCCAGCGCCGTTGCAGTATCGCTGCCCAGGCTCAGGCTGTTCAGGGCACGACTGAGAAACAGCGCAGTCGCCCCGGCCAGTAACACCGGCACGATAACCACTTTAAGCGTTTCCAGACTGCGAATGTCCAGCGAACCGGCCTGCCAGAAGCGAAGCTGATCGTAGACGTCAGGGTCAAGCAGGGCGATGCCGTAAGAAAGTCCCTCCAGCACCGCACCAAGGGCGACGCCCGCCAGCGTCAGGCGAACCGGGCTGAGCTGTCCCCCGCCCTGACTGCCGGTAAACGCGACAATCAGCGATGCCACCAACGCCCCGGAAAATGCCAGGATGAGCTGCTCCTGCGGGGAGGAAAAACCAAACAGCGATGCGCCGAGGACAATGGCGAAACTGGCGCCGGAATTCACGCCAAGAATTCCCGGGTCGGCAAGCGGGTTGCGGGTCAGCGTTTGCATTAACGCGCCAGCCAGACCCAGCGCGCCACCCGCCAGCAGCCCTGCCAGGGTTCGTGGCAGACGCGCGTCCAGCACGATGGTGCAATCGGCGCTTTGGCAGGTTCCGCTGAGAGCGTCCAGAACCACGGAGACGGGCAGGGGCTTTGCCCCGATGATCAGACTTAATGCCGTAGCGAAAACCAATAATAATAACAATCCGGGCACGGCAAGGGCGCGCGTCACGGAAACAGAGCATGGCATACTTAAACTTCCCTGATAATGATAGTAATTATCGTTATCGATCTTATTTGGTTATGTTAGCATGTGTAGCCATTGAATGGATATTTAAAAATTACCTGGTAAGGCGTTGTAATGAATCGACAATCCTGGCTGCTCAATCTCAGCCTGCTAAAGACGCACCCGGCATTTCGTGCGGTTTTCCTTGCCCGTTTTATCTCTATTGTTTCTCTGGGGCTGCTTGGCGTAGCGGTACCCGTACAGATCCAGATAATGACTCACTCCACCTGGCAGGTTGGCCTCTCGGTTACCCTCACCGGGAGTGCCATGTTTATCGGTCTGATGGTGGGAGGTGTGCTGGCCGATCGCTATGAACGGAAAAAAGTGATCCTGCTGGCGCGCGGAACCTGTGGTATAGGCTTTATTGGCCTGTGCCTGAATGCCTTATTGCCGGCCCCCTCGCTGTTGGCCATTTATCTGCTTGGCATGTGGGATGGCTTCTTTGCCTCGCTTGGCGTGACGGCACTGTTAGCCGCGACGCCCGCGCTGGTCGGACGTGAAAATCTGATGCAGGCAGGGGCTATTACAATGCTGACGGTGCGCCTGGGTTCGGTGATTTCGCCGATGCTTGGGGGATTGCTGTTAGCCACCGGCGGCGTGGCCTGGAACTATGGACTGGCGGCGGCGGGCACGTTTATTACCCTGCTACCGCTGCTGAGCCTGCCGGCATTACCTCCGCCCCCCCAACAGCGTGAACATCCTTTGACATCTTTACTGGCGGCGTTTCGCTTCCTGCTGGCCAGCCCGTTAATTGGCGGTATTGCCTTATTAGGCGGTCTGTTAACGATGGCGAGCGCGGTGCGCGTGCTCTATCCGGCGCTGGCAATGGGCTGGCAGATGTCGGCGGCGCAAATCGGCCTGCTGTATGCCGCTATCCCGCTCGGCGCGGCGGTAGGGGCGTTGACCAGCGGACAGTTGGCACATAGCGTTCGTCCAGGATTAATCATGCTTGCATCAACCGTTGGCTCCTTTCTGGCGATCGGGCTGTTTGCGCTGATGCCCGTCTGGGCTCTTGGCGTGGTGTGTCTGGCGGCGTTTGGCTGGCTGAGCGCCATCAGCTCATTGTTGCAGTACACCCTGCTGCAAACCCAGACGCCGGAAAATATGCTGGGAAGGATTAACGGGTTATGGACGGCGCAAAACGTGACGGGCGATGCGATCGGCGCCGCGCTGTTAGGCGGTCTGGGCGCAATGATGACGCCGGTGGCTTCGGCGAGCGTGAGTGGCTTTAGCCTGGTGATTGTGGGGGTGTTGTTACTGTTGTTGCTCAGTGAATTACGTCGATTCCGTCAGACGCCGCCAGAAATGGCAACATCTGACGGGGCGTGATTAAAACAGCGCGGAAAGCCGCTCCAGCACCAGCATGGCGCTGTAGTAATCCAGACGGAACGTCTCGGTACCCAGGGCATAAACACGTTTATTTTGCACCGCAGGCAGATGCGCCAGCAGCGGGTTAGCGTAAACCGCTTCGGCGTCTTTACTGTCTCCGGCAAACAGGAACAGCGACTCGCCGTTCAGCCCGGCAGCCAGATTCTCTCCACCGAGCTGGATGATGTCGTGGCGCTTACCCTGGCTTTTACTGGTATGTAGCCCGTCGGGCAGCGTTGCCAGCGTAAAGCCGAGCTGTTCCATCATCTTGCCCTGAGCTGATTCCGGCGTCCACAGATTGGCGCTGTGCGCTGCGGCAGTATAGACCAGCGCGCTAACCGGCTGCGGTGGCAGGGCGAGCTGTTGTTTAACGGCTGCCAGCTGTTTGTCAAATGCGTCAATCCGGGCGGCGGCCTGTTTTTCATGGCCGGTGATTGCGCCCAGTTGGGTCAGTAGTGACTGCCAGCTTTTGTCGTCATAGTTGATGACCAGCGTCGGGGCAATGGTGGAGAGCTGATCGTACAGCGCCAGCGCGGAATCCCCGCCAGTGGCGCTAATCAGGATCAGGTCGGGCATTTGTGCGGCAACCGCTTCGGCGGCTGGCTCGCCAATGTACAGACGGCTTAATTTGCGCGCTTTTGCCACATCGCTCCACTGGCGTAAAAAGCCCTGGCTGTCGGCAACGCGATTGTTGGGTGTGGTGGCGCCGCTGGCGATAACCGGGGCGTCGATGGCAAGCAGGGAACCGGTCAGCGTCACGCTGGTGGAAACGATACGCTGAGGTTTCTGCTCCAGCGTGTGGGTTCCGTGACTGTCGCTAAACTGGCGCGGCCAGTCAGCGGCGTGGGCTGAGGAGAATCCGAAAACGAAAAGCCCAATTAGCAGGGCAGGCAGGGAAGATAGTCGCACAAATGAGTTCCTGTTATTGACACATCACCCTCAGGCCGCCTTTTCGTCAGCTGCGCTTATTTGCTTGCCGCTTTGCTGCGTCCGAAGCGTGTCATGTCATGTTGATTTAATGCTTCTCATTTTCA
This sequence comes from Citrobacter amalonaticus, assembly GCF_002918555.1. Lineage (GTDB taxonomy): Bacteria > Pseudomonadota > Gammaproteobacteria > Enterobacterales > Enterobacteriaceae > Citrobacter_C > Citrobacter_C amalonaticus_A. Next base: position 955,394 of record NZ_PQMB01000002.1, on the reverse strand, counting down.
TTATTAGCGGGGCGGGATGCAAGTCTAAGTCGCACATTGTGCAACCCGAAGAGTTGACATATTCGCATTTTGCTTTTAGGTTAGCGCCGAAATATAAATGATAATCATTATTAAAACCTTTATCATTTTGGAGGATGATATGGATACGTCACTGGCCGAGGAAGTTCAGCAGACTATGGCAACAATTGCTCCCGATCGCTTTTTCTTTATGTCGCCGTATCGCAGCTTTACGACGTCAGGATGCTTCGCCCGCTTTTCCGAACCTGCTATCGACGGGGATGCCCCCGACAGCGCCTTCCAGCAAAAATTACAGCAACTGTTTGGAGAAGCGAAAGCGCAGGGTATCGCCAGCCCCATTATGGTGGGGGCCATCCCTTTCGATACACGTCAGCAGTCATCCCTGTTTATTCCGCACGCCTGGCAGCCGTTCTCCCGTACGGAGAAACAGCAGTCTGCGCGTTACTTTACCGGGTATCAGTCACTGAATGTTGTTGAACGCAAAGCCATTCCTGAACAAGAGACCTTTGAAGCGATGGTGTCGCGCGCCGCTGCGCTGACGGCAACGCCGGATGTTGACAAAGTGGTGCTCTCACGCCTTATCGATATCACCACCGATGCGGAGCCAGACAGCGGGGCATTGCTGGAACGACTGGTCGCGCAAAACCCGGTTAGTTACAACTTCCATGTTCCGCTGGACGATGGCGGCGTACTGATTGGCGCCAGCCCGGAACTGCTGCTGCGCAAAGAGGGCGATCGTTTTAGCTCGTTGCCGCTGGCAGGATCGGCGCGTCGTCAGCCTGATGACGTTCTGGACAGAGAGGCTGGCAATCGGCTGCTGGCGTCGGAGAAAGATCGTCATGAGCACGATCTGGTGACGCAGGCGATGAAAAGGGTACTGCGCGATCGCAGTACCGAGCTTCAGCTGCCCTCTTCCCCACAGCTGATCACCACGCCGACGCTGTGGCATCTCGGTACGCCATTTGAAGGGAAAGCCAGGGCGCAGGAAAACGCGCTGACGCTGGCCTGCCTGCTGCATCCGACGCCTGCGCTGAGCGGTTTCCCGCATCAGGTGGCGAAAACGCTGATTGCCGAACTGGAGCCGTTTGACCGTGAACTGTTTGGCGGCATTGTTGGCTGGTGTGATGCCGAAGGTAACGGTGAGTGGGTGGTGACTATTCGCTGTGCGAAGTTGCTTAAAAATCAGGTGCGTCTGTTTGCCGGTGCCGGGATTGTACCGGCCTCTTCTCCCGTCGGAGAGTGGCGCGAAACAGGCGTCAAGCTTTCCACCATGTTGAATGTTTTTGGACTGCATTAAGAGCCTGGTCCATCAGGCTATTTTATTTGCCATTTTGGTCCAGGGCAGTGCTCACCATCCTCACGTACTGCGTGTACGCTCCGGTTGTTGTGCGCTGTCCGCGTCCAGACTGGCTGCAACAGTATACGCCTGGTGAACCAGGCTTTAAGGAGCGATGATGAGCATTCCTTTCACCCGATGGCCTGACGAATTTGCCCGTCGCTATCGTGAAAAAGGGTACTGGCAGGATTTACCGCTGACGGACATTCTGACCCGTCACGCAGGGAGCGACAGAACAGCAGTGATTGAAGGCGAGCGTCATTTTAGCTATCGCGAACTGAATCAGGCAGCGGATAACCTGGCCTGCACCTTGCGTCGTCAGGGGATCAAATCAGGTGAAACCGCGCTGGTACAGTTAGGCAATGTGCCTGAGCTGTATATCACCTTTTTTGCATTGTTAAAGCTCGGCGTGGCGCCCGTACTTGCGCTGTTCAGCCATCAGCGAACCGAGCTTAACGCTTACGCCTCTCAGATTGAACCGTCGCTGCTGATCGCTGACCGCCAGCATACTCTGTTTGGGAGTGATGATTTCCTTAACACGTTTGTTGCGCAGCACAGCGCCATTCGCGTGGTGCATCTGCTCAATGATACGGGTGAACACTGTCTGCAAACGGCGATTAGCCAGCCGGCGGATAACGTTGAGGCAACGCCGTCCCCGGCGGATGAAGTGGCTTATTTCCAGCTTTCCGGGGGGACAACCGGCACGCCGAAGCTGATCCCACGCACGCATAACGATTACTACTACAGCGTGCGCCGCAGTAACGAAATCTGTCATTTTACGCAGGATACGCGCTTCCTGTGCGCGATTCCTGCGGCGCACAACTATGCCATGAGTTCACCGGGCGCGCTGGGCGTGTTTCTCGCTGAGGGCACGGTGGTGCTGGCCGCCGATCCGAGCGCAACGCTTTGCTTCCCGCTGATTGAGAAACACCAGATTACCGCGACGGCGCTGGTGCCGCCGGCGGTCAGCCTGTGGCTCCAGGCGATCGGTGAGTGGGGCAGCAACGCGCAGCTGGCCTCGCTTACGCTGTTGCAGGTTGGGGGCGCACGCCTGTCCGCGTCGCTCGCCGCCCGCATTCCGGCAGAAATCGGCTGTCAGTTGCAGCAGGTATTCGGCATGGCGGAAGGGCTGGTGAACTACACCCGTCTGGATGACAGCCCGGAGCGCATTATCAACACTCAGGGACGCCCGATGTGTCCGGACGACGAAATCTGGGTCGCCGACGCCGATGGCAACCCGCTGCCGCAGGGGGAAACGGGACGCTTAATGACGCGCGGCCCCTACACCTTCCGTGGCTACTTTAAAAGCCCGGAGCACAACGCCAGCGCCTTTGACGCCGACGGCTTTTACTGCTCCGGCGATCTGATCTCCATCGATAAAGACGGCTACATCACCGTTCAGGGCCGCGAGAAAGATCAGATCAACCGCGGCGGAGAGAAGATCGCTGCCGAAGAGATTGAAAACCTGTTATTGCGTCACCCGGTGGTGATCCACGCGGCGCTGGTCAGTATGGAAGATGAACTGATGGGTGAGAAAAGCTGCGCGTATCTGACGGTGCAGGCGCCGCTGCGTGCGGTAGAGGTTCGCCGCTTCCTGCGCGAGCAGGGCGTCGCAGAGTTCAAATTGCCGGACCGGGTTGAAGTTGTTGAGGCGCTGCCTCTGACGCCGGTCGGTAAAGTCGATAAAAAACAATTACGTCAGTGGCTGGCATCACGAAAACCTGCCTGAAGGAGATAATAATATGGCAATTCCCAAATTACAGGCCTATGCGCTGCCGGGCGCTCAGGACATCCCGACCAATAAAGTCAGCTGGGCATTTGAACCCGATCGCGCCGCGCTGCTGATCCACGATATGCAGGACTACTTTGTCAGCTTCTGGGGAGACAACTGTCCTATGATGGCGCAGGTGGTTGCCAATATTGCCGCGCTGCGCCAGTACTGCAAAGAACATCACATACCGGTCTATTACACCGCTCAGCCCAAAGAGCAGAGCGATGAGGATCGCGCCCTGCTCAATGATATGTGGGGGCCAGGACTGACGCGTTCCCCTGAGCAGCAGAGGATCGTGGATCTGCTGACGCCGGACAGGGAGGATACGGTGCTGGTGAAGTGGCGCTACAGCGCATTCCATCGCTCCCCGCTGGAGCAGATGCTGAGAGAGACGGGACGTAACCAGCTGATCATCACCGGCGTGTATGCTCACATCGGCTGCATGACCACCGCCACCGATGCTTTTATGCGTGATATCAAGCCGTTTATGGTAGCGGATGCGCTGGCGGACTTTAGCCGTGAAGAGCACCTGATGTCGCTGAAATATGTCGCCGGGCGCTCTGGCCGGGTGGTGATGACTCAGGAGCTTTTGCCGACTCCGGTTCCTGCCAGCAAAGAAGCGCTGCGTGCGCTGATTCTGCCACTGCTGGACGAGTCCGACGAGCCGCTGGATGATGAGAATCTGATCGACTACGGTCTGGATTCCGTTCGGATGATGGCGCTGGCGGCGCGCTGGCGTAAGGTACACGGCGATATTGATTTCGTCATGCTGGCAAAGAACCCAACGATTGACGCCTGGTGGAAACTGCTTTCCCGCGAGGTGAAATGATGGTGGGTTTCGATTTTCAGGGTAAAACCGTCTGGGTAACCGGCGCGGGCAAAGGTATTGGTTATACCACGGCGTTGGCGTTTGCTGACGCCGGGGCACAGGTAGTGGGATTCGATCGTGAATTCCCCCAGGCGCAATACCCCTTCACCACCCAGGTGATGGATGTGGCGGATGCCGGACAGGTTGCGCAAGTGTGCTCGCGCCTGTTGCAGGAAACGGAACGGCTTGACGTCCTGGTCAACGCCGCCGGAATTTTGCGCATGGGGGTGACCGATGCGCTGAGCGCAGAAGAGTGGCAACATACTTTTGCCGTCAATGTGGGCGGGACGTTTAACCTGTTCCAGCAGACGATGGCGCATTTCCGTCAGCAGCAGGGCGGGGCAATTGTCACCGTGGCTTCTGACGCCGCGCATACGCCGCGTATCGGCATGAGCGCCTACGGAGCGTCGAAAGCGGCGCTGAAAAGCCTGGCGCTGACCGTAGGACTGGAACTGGCGGGCAGCGGCGTGCGCTGTAACGTTGTTTCACCGGGATCAACCGACACCGATATGCAGCGCACTCTGTGGGTCAGCGATGATGCTGAACAGCAGCGTATACGCGGCTTTGGCGAGCAGTTCAAGCTCGGTATTCCGCTGGGCAAAATCGCTCGCCCCCAGGAGATCGCCAACACGATTCTGTTCCTCGCCTCCGATCTGGCCAGCCATATCACCTTGCAGGATATCGTGGTCGACGGCGGTTCAACGCTGGGAGCGTAACGATGATCTGGAAACGTCATTTAACGCCTGAAGAGCTGAATGCCACCAGTCAGAACACGATGGTGGCGCATCTGGCTATTGTTTATACCCGTCTGGGGGATGATGTGCTGGAGGCGGAAATGCCGGTGGATAGCCGTACGCATCAGCCGTTCGGCCTGCTGCACGGGGGGGCGTCGGCAGCCCTGGCGGAGACGCTGGGGTCGATGGCGGGTTACCTGATGACCCGCGACGGGCAGTGTGTTGTCGGCACTGAGCTGAATGCCACTCACCATCGTGCGGTTTCGCAGGGCAAGGTGCGTGGCGTCTGTCAGCCGCTGCATCTTGGGCGTCAAAACCAGTGCTGGGAAATCGTTATTTTTGATGAGCAGGGGCGGCGTTGCTGCACCTGTCGCCTGGGCACCGCAGTGCTGGGGTAATAGCGGTAATATCCAATGAGATTGCAGCGTTAACAGGCCAATGAAGTGATCCAGTTAACAATGCAATGTAAATAATCAGTTATGCATCAGGTTTAAATGGTTGTCAGGTTGTTATAACCGGAAAAGATGTTATAGAAACAAAATGTAACATCTCTCTTCTCTGGAACACGCAACCGGATAACAACCATGAATAAATCAGGGAAATACCTCATCTGGACACTGCTCTCCGTCATGGGCGCTTTTGCTCTCGGATACATTGCATTAAATCGTGGGGAACCGATAAACGCGCTATGGATCGTGGTCGCGTCAGTCTGTGTCTACCTCATTGCCTACCGTTTTTATGGTCTGTATATCGCCAAAAATGTGCTGGCGGTTGATCCGACGCGTATGACCCCGGCGGTGCGCCATAACGACGGTCTGGACTACGTGCCAACCGATAAGAAAGTGCTGTTCGGTCACCATTTTGCGGCAATCGCCGGGGCAGGCCCACTGGTGGGACCGGTACTGGCGGCGCAAATGGGCTATCTGCCTGGGATGATCTGGCTGCTGGCCGGGGTGGTGCTTGCCGGGGCAGTACAGGATTTTATGGTGCTGTTTGTCTCTACGCGCCGGGATGGTCGCTCGCTGGGTGAGCTGGTCAAAGAAGAGATGGGACCCACCGCCGGGGTGATTGCGCTGGTGGCCTGTTTTATGATCATGGTGATTATCCTGGCAGTACTGGCGATGATCGTGGTGAAAGCACTGACCCACAGCCCATGGGGAACGTACACCGTGGCGTTTACCATCCCGCTGGCGGTTTTTATGGGTATCTACCTGCGCTATTTGCGTCCGGGACGCATTGGCGAAGTGTCGGTGATTGGTCTGGTGTTCCTGGTCTTTGCGATCGTTTCCGGCGGTTGGGTGGCGGAAAGCCCAACCTGGGCACCGTACTTTGACTTTACCGGCGTCCAGCTGACCTGGATGCTGGTGGGGTATGGCTTCGTGGCGGCGGTTCTGCCCGTCTGGCTGCTGCTGGCCCCGCGTGATTATCTCTCTACCTTCCTGAAAATCGGCACCATCGTGGGGCTGGCCGTCGGTATTCTGATTATGCGCCCGACGCTGACCATGCCCGCGCTGACCAGGTTTGTCGATGGGACCGGGCCGGTATGGACGGGTAACCTGTTCCCGTTCCTGTTTATCACCATTGCCTGCGGCGCAGTCTCTGGCTTCCATGCGCTGATCGCGTCCGGCACCACGCCGAAGATGCTCGCGAATGAAGGACAGGCCTGCTTTATCGGCTATGGTGGGATGCTGATGGAATCCTTCGTGGCCATTATGGCTCTGGTGGCGGCCTGCGTGATCGACCCTGGCGTCTACTTTGCGATGAACAGCCCGATGGCGGTGCTGGCCCCGGCCGGAACCACCGATGTGGTTGCGTCAGCCGCGCAGGTTGTCAGCAGCTGGGGCTTTGTGATTACGCCGGACACCCTGCACCAGATTGCTAACGAGGTAGGTGAGCAGTCTATTATCTCCCGTGCCGGGGGCGCTCCGACGCTGGCCGTAGGGATGGCGTACATTCTGCACGGTGCGCTGGGCGGCATGATGGATGTGGCCTTCTGGTATCACTTCGCCATTCTGTTTGAAGCGCTGTTTATTCTGACGGCGGTGGATGCGGGCACCCGCGCCGCGCGGTTCATGTTGCAGGATCTGTTGGGGGTGGTTTCTCCAGGGCTGAAACGTACCGATTCACTGCCTGCGAACCTGCTGGCGACGGCGCTGTGTGTGCTGGCATGGGGTTACTTCCTGCACCAGGGGGTGGTGGATCCGCTGGGTGGTATTAACACCCTGTGGCCGCTGTTCGGTATCGCCAACCAGATGCTGGCGGGGATGGCGCTGATGCTTTGTGCGGTGGTGCTGTTCAAGATGAAACGTCAGCGTTACGCGTGGGTGGCGCTGATGCCGACGGCCTGGCTGCTGATTTGCACCCTGACCGCAGGCTGGCAAAAAGCGTTTAGTCCGGATGCGAAAATCGGTTTCCTGGCGATCGCCAACAAGTTTCAGGCTATGATCGACAGCGGAAATATTCCCGCGCAGTACACCGAATCTCAGCTGGCGCAGCTGGTGTTTAACAACCGACTGGATGCGGGCCTGACCATCTTCTTTATGGTTGTGGTCGTGGTGCTGGCGCTGTTCTCCATCAAGACTGCCCTGGCCGCGCTGAAGGAAGACAAGCCAACGGCACAAGAGACGCCATATGAGCCAATGCCGGAAAATGTTGATGACATTGTGGCGCAGGCAAAAGGCGCGCACTAACGTTTAACAGTAGCGCCCTCCCTTTGAGCGGGAGGGCGCTTGCATGATGGGTGATAACGATGTTTGATACGCTTTCAAAAGCCGGAAAGTATCTGGGACAGGCGGCAAAGCTGATGATTGGCGTGCCGGATTATGACAACTATGTTGAGCATATGCGTGCCACTCATCCGGAGCAGACGCCAATGACCTATGAAGAGTTCTTCCGCGAGCGACAGGATGCGCGCTATGGTGGGAAGGGCGGCGCACGCTGTTGCTAATGCTCTTTATGCAAGCCACATAATTCACGCTACAGGTGTGTTGGCTTTGTTACCCGGCCCCTTCGGGGCCAGCGCAAGCGCTGTTCAAAACGACTCCGCGTTTTGTCCTGTAACTTGAATTATTTTGCGCATCTGAAGCGACTATCAGTCAAGGCTATTGCTAAACGTCTCCACCTTTCCGAACGCCGCGCGCAGGGTTTCGGGCGTGACTCTGACCGGTAAAGCGTGGATGGATTCGACCGGGCGCAGGGTATGCGCGATCACCTTGTCGATCTCTGCCTGGTTATGAATATCCACCTCCAGCCCGGCAAGCCGTGTCGGCAGATGAAAGCGCTGATAAGCGGCGATCAGCTGGGCCAGCACGTCGTCCTGCCCCAGCAAAGCACTTTGCACCAGAATGCCGTACGCCACTTTGGTGCCGTGCAAAAACTTCTCTGTTTGCGGTAAAACGGTCAGCCCATTGTGCACGGCGTGCGCTGCCGCCACCCGGGTAAAGCGTTCGCCCAGTCCGCCAACCATGCCACCACCGGCGATGATGGCATCCACCACATCATAAAATGCCTGGGTGAGTTTTCCCTGCTTTTTATCTTCCAGCGCCTGCTCACTGCTATCGAGTAATACATCACGGATGGCCTGCGCGCCGTTAATCCCTAAACGTACGGTCAGCGGCAGGGTTTCCGGTTGAGGAGCCAGCACGACGGCCTCGTACCATTTCGCCAGCGTGTCGCCAATACCCGCCAGCAAATATTCCTCCGGCGCATTAAGAATGATCTCTGGCTCTACCAGAACCAGGAAGTTGGCATCATCGAAAATCTCAAACTGTAGTGCCTGACCTTCATCGTTGTACCAGACGGAAAGCGGCGTCCAGGCGGCACAGGTCGCCGCAATGGTTGGAATGCCAACAAAGGGCAGGCCCAGACGGCGAGCGAGGGCTTTGGCGGTGTCCAGTAACGCGCCGCCGCCAACACCAATCACCACGCTGCGGTCATCTCCGGAATCGTGCGCCAGCTGTTGTACGGCAGATTCGCTGCAATGTCCGGGAAAAAGCAGATGCTTTGCGCCCGAAAGCGTAAATGCCTCGGGAAGCCAGGGGCGTGCTCCGGCAATGGCGCGCTCGCCGTATACCCATACGGCGCGTGCAAGCTGCTGCGGGCTGAAAAAATCCTTCAGTCGGTTGAGGCTGCCAGGGTGTGAAAAATAGTTTGCCGGGCCGGGTACGACGCGGATCTCGGTATGATTCATGTTGTGTTGTCCTTATGGCTGTCCTGTCCATGCAGGTACTTTATATATAGACGTCTGAACGTCTTAATTGCCAAATACTAACACCGTGTTATAGTGCTATCAACACGCAACACCATCGGGCATGATAAAAATGAGTAATAATCCTCTGATTCCGCAAAGCAAGCTTCCCGCGCTCGGTACCACCATCTTCACGCAAATGAGCGCCCTGGCGCAGAAACATCAGGCCATTAATCTTTCTCAGGGCTTCCCGGATTTTGACGGGCCGCGTTATTTACAGGAACGTCTGGCCTGGCACGTCGCGCAGGGCGCAAATCAGTACGCTCCAATGACGGGCGTCCAGCCGCTGCGTGAAGCTATCGCCGACAAAACGGCGCAACTGTATGGTTACAAACCCGATCCTGACCATGAGATCACCGTGACTGCAGGGGCTACGGAAGCGCTGTATGCTGCCATTACCGCGCTGGTACGTGAAGGCGATGAGGTGATTTGCTTCGATCCAAGCTATGACAGCTATGCGCCAGCGGTTACGCTTTCTGGCGGTGTTTTAAAGCGTATTGCGCTTCAGCCGCCGCATTTTCGGGTTAACTGGGCGGATTTTTCCGCGCAGCTCAGCGAGCGTACGCGACTGGTTATCCTCAACACCCCACACAATCCGAGCGCCACGGTATGGCGCAACGCGGATTTCGCCGCGCTCTGGCAGGCAATTGGCGAACGTGAAATTTATGTGCTGAGTGATGAGGTTTACGAACATATCAACTTTGCGCAGGGGGGGCACGCCAGCGTGCTTGCGCACCCTGAACTACGCCAGCGCGCCGTTGCCGTGTCGTCGTTTGGTAAAACCTTTCATATGACCGGCTGGAAAGTCGGATACTGCGTGGCGCCCGCAGCAATCAGTGCAGAGCTGCGTAAGGTGCATCAGTATTTGACGTTCTCGGTGAACACGCCCGCCCAGCTGGCGCTGGCGGATATGCTGCGCGCCGAACCTGAACACTATCGGGACTTACCCGAATTTTACCGCAATAAACGCGATATTCTGGTCAATGCGCTGAGTCACAGTCGGCTGGAGGTTCTGCCATGTGAAGGAACTTACTTCCTGCTGGTGGATTATAGTGCGGTGTCCGCGCGCAATGACGTTGAGTTTTGTCAGTGGTTGACGCAGGAACATGGCGTGGCAGCCATTCCGCTGTCTGTATTTTGCGCCGATCCCTTCCCGCATAAACTGATTCGTTTATGCTTCGCCAAACAGGAGTCGACGCTACTTGCGGCGGCAGAGCGCCTGTGCAGGCTGTGATTATTTCACCGTCCACGCTTTAGAGAACCGACGGTCTGCAAACAGCTCCTGCAGGCCGTTGATCTGTTTCAGACGTAAAACTTCATCGTCATCCATCCCCAGCTCTTTACCAATTTTATTATCGTCCCAACCCAGCTGCGCGAGCTCGCGAACGATTTCTGACATGGCATGGATCTGATGGCGGCCACGCGCCCGATTATGGCGAATGGTGGCGGCAATACGTTCGTGCCGCGTTCTTTCCAGGCAGGTGACGGGCAGGTAACCTTTCAGACGGGACTTCAGGACCGCTTTGCCTTTACCTAATTCATGACGATGAAAACCATCAATAATTTCATACGATCCGGCGCTGGATTGTGACACGACGATAGGTTGAGTAAATCCATCAGCCTCGATCGACTTCAGCAATAACCGTTTCTCCGGTGGCGCGACGTTGTTCGGGTTATAGTCGTTGGGCGCAATGTTCTCGTTTTTAACCCACAGCACGCAGTCGACAGGTTCATTGCGAAAGGGGCTGACTTTGTGAATCGCCATGCGAAATTCGTTAATGGCCTTGATCCGGTCTTCTTCGGATAATCCAGAGAGAAAGCGGATTAACTCCTGTGTTAATCGTTGCTGCATAGTATCCCCCATTCCTTACGTTTTTCTTTCATTCGTTCGTTGTAACGTTGGTAACTTTTGGGTTTTGTAGGACTGAACGACAGAGCCCGGCACCAGTAATCATTATTCAGCAGTACCTTACAGATACGTCGCCAGGACGGGATATCTTTGGAGCCAATGTCGCCTTGCTGCGTCTGGGGAATATCGTCCATCCCCTTTTTCTTGTACCACTGTAAATAGACAGCGATTTTGTTGCGATAATGCTCAGCGGTATGCTCCGGCATACTGTTAAGTAACAGCATTGCGTATTCATTCCACTCTAAATGTTCCGGCTTTAAGATCTTACGGTGACCATAAAAGTGGTTATCCTGGCCGGCGTAAATACCGCCGCTTCGCACACCGCTGACGCGTGCGCACATCATGGCCCAGCGCTCGGGTTCAATGACATGGTATAGCCACAGTCCCTGACGCTGTTCGGGGCCGAACGGTTCGCAAATGCGCATGTAGCGGGCGGGGACTCCAGCCTGATACATCAGATTGTACAATGGGTTGCAGGGTTGTTTACTTTTTGCAAACCAGGTCCAGATGTCAGCGGTCTTCCAGTCATAGATGGGATAAATATACCAGGTGTGACCACCGGGCGCCGCTGTCGTCCAGGGTTTATCATCGGCAAAGCGCTGCTTATGGGAACTCGCGATGGCGATAAACCGATTGTATGATTCATCAGCCCGGATACCTACCAGCATTCCAGCCGGACGTTTTTCTGAAAACCAGTCTGCAAAATCACGAACGAACTGCTCGAACGTCATACCGTAATGATAAAAGGGGAAGAATGCGGGATCGGTAATAGCATCTGCGGGAGGCTGGCGAACCCAGTCGGTTCCTGGCTCCCAGCATTGCCATTCCGGTTGAAACTGTGAAAGGGAATTTTGAGTCGTTAATGGCAATGCGACCCAATAAAAATTATCGACAACATCGGAATAATAGTCACGTAAGGTCTGAACATAGTCGATCGTACAGGAGAACTGCGCTTCCCAGTCAATAAATAATATATTGATTTTTTTGTTTAACTGACGCGCCAGCGTGGCGGTCAGATGCAGCATTAATCCGGAGTCCTTACCGCCAGAAAATGAGACGCATACCCGAGGCAGATTCTTTAACGTCCACGTTATACGCTCCTGAGCGGCTTCCAAAACGTTTTGATTGAGTGGAATTTTATAAACAGACATCTAAAGGTTATCCCTGAACGTTAACCCGATAGTGCTTAATAATTATCAACCTATAAGATAGTCTAATTAATTGATTGTTTGCAATATTTAATTGTATTGATTGCGGTAATGTTTTTATTTTGATTAATTTGATTTATGAATAATTCGTTTATTAATTATTAGAGTGATGAGGTATTTAGAGGCCGTTCTCCTTTATCAATAAAATCTGTAAAACTGATATTTTAAAGAGGTGCTCGATTGTGCATTAAATATAAAAGAGATGAGGGTGGTGTAATGGGAACGTTTCACCGGCTTGCGCTTGATTAAATTTTTATAAAAATTGACGGCGATTCAGGGAGCATTCCAGCCAGGTCAGTTACTGAAAGAGGACAAATAATAAAATACGCGAGGTGCTTCTGAACTGTATTTTCTTTCGCAGACTGTAAACCTGCGCTGGCCTGGAAATTTTAAATACCCGTTGCAGGACGGGTTATCAGGAGACATTTTTCCTGCAAAAAAATCTTCTGAAGAAACCGGGGCAGATAAGCGTGGGTGATTACGGGTACAGACAAGGACGGGTTCGGGCAGACAAACTGCAGAGGCTGTTGATCCGCGTGGCTGCGCGGAGGTTGGCGCGCTACGATATGCTAAAGCTCGTCGGTGTTTCCGGGGGGAGGCTTCACCGGGTTTAATCTCAATATCAGACAGGTACGCGCCTGATGGATTAATTTCATCATATCAACCGGCACGATTAAGTTATGCCTATGACCTTTTTCTTCAGGGATGGTGTTATCTGTAATGCGGGGCGGCGTTGCAGATTATTCAGGTTATTCTCAAAGCATTAATGTGAGGTGATGCTTGCCGCGATCGGTATAATACCCTTGTTGTGGCGCGTAAATTAATAGTCTACACACGCCCGGCAATGACCGACTCACTGCCGATGGCGTTATGCACAGCATTTCAGCCATCTTGCTGATGACAGAAAATATACCCGAGGAGGAGAAGTTGATTGAAAGCGGGTTTTTCCGTTTACAGATATAAGCCATTTTCTCTCGAATATTATTTATTTTGCTTAATTATCCAGCGTTGTTAATGTTTTTTTGCACTTTTCGGATACGGGTGGATCAAAAAATAAATGGATTTTTAGTATGGCTAAAATAGCATCTCACCATGATGTAAGGTCGGGAGCAATGCGGAAAGGTGACTGTTAAAAATAAAAAACAATCACCTCATCTTGTGGCTTATTTGTTACCCATCATTACATTAAATTGTTCTTTGTCAGGCAACCCCACAACCTGCTGTAACATCTTTTCTTTGTCCATGTAATAAATGGCGGGGGTCGCGTTTGCTCCCAGGTCATCCATGATCTTCTGGTTCATATTGATAGCTTTCATCTGTTCAGGCGGAACGGATGCAGGCACGTTGAGCTTCAGCTTGCCGCCGGAAGCCTCATAGTCATGCCAGGTTTTGGCAGGATCTTTCGTCGATAAAATGGCGGCGGCGACCATCGGGCTTTCTGGTTTGATTACGCCAACCAGCAACGTGCGCAACTGGACTTTACCAGAATCAACCCACGGACGCGCTTGCTGCCAGAACTGCGTACAGTAAGGGCAGAAGGGATCGGCGAAAACATACAGAACGATCGGTGCGTCTTTTTTACCATCGGGAAGCCATGACGCTTTCTCCATCTGCTGCCACAATTCACGTCCGGCAGGGGCGTAAATCTCTTTTTCAATGAGCGCGTTACTCAGGTTTTTCCCTTTTTCATCATACATATAGCCAGAGATAGCCTGTTTACCGTCTGGAGTCATATAGATGGTCACGCCCATGTCCTGATATTTACCCAGATACCCCTTCATTCCTCCTGGGGCATCGAACGATTTGATAATGGTAATCCCTTGCTTTTCGATAGCTTTCACCGGGGCGGGTAACGCTTCGGCAAAGGTGACAAGTGGAAAAAGGGTGAGCAGCAGCAGACTTCGTTTAAACATTATTTTTCCTTATAAATCAATGCGGAATTGGGATGTATGGCTGAGCCTATTACAGCCATAGGCAAGATCTCATCCGGGAACATTGCCCTTTCGTGAGTGGGGTGTTGTAATCCTTTCCGCTGTTACAGCCTTTGTTAAGGTAATGTAGAGCGCAACACTTAGCCAGCTTGCTGGCGCTGAAGTTACCCACGGGTAGTTCAGGTAATGGGGCCGCCTGTTAAGGGGGCCCTTTTTACTTTGGTCGCATTGCTGCGGCTTACGGTTCACTAAAGCTGTCTTACGTTGGTTGTTAGTTAACGCTTATTGATTTGATAAAGGAAACGCATTAGCCCTGGCAAAGAAATTTCGTTAACTTACTCCTCAACGAAAACACGGAGGAAGTACAGATGTCCTTGATTAATACTAAAATTAAACCTTTCAAAAACCAGGCGTTCAAAAACGGTGAATTCATCGAAGTCACTGAGAAAGATACCGAAGGCCGTTGGAGCGTCTTCTTCTTCTATCCGGCTGACTTTACTTTCGTATGCCCGACTGAACTGGGCGACGTTGCAGACCATTACGAAGAACTGCAGAAACTGGGCGTAGACGTTTACTCAGTTTCCACCGACACCCACTTTACTCACAAAGCATGGCACAGCAGCTCTGACACCATCGCTAAAATCAAATATGCGATGATCGGCGACCCGACCGGCGCCCTGACCCGTAACTTCGACAACATGCGTGAAGATGAAGGTCTGGCTGACCGCGCCACCTTTGTTGTTGACCCGCAGGGCATCATCCAGGCGATCGAAGTTACCGCTGAAGGTATTGGCCGTGACGCATCTGACCTGCTGCGTAAAATCAAAGCGGCTCAGTATGTTGCTTCCCACCCAGGCGAAGTGTGCCCGGCTAAGTGGAAAGAAGGTGAAGCGACGCTGGCTCCATCTTTAGACCTGGTTGGCAAAATCTAAAATTCGCTGTGTCTTTCGTGCAACAGGTGCGTTGGCTACGTTTAATCACCCCGGACGCTTACTGATGTAAGCGTCCGGGGATTCAGAAGCTAGCCGCCTTCCTGTAACGCGAAATACGTGCGAATTCATTCTTAAGCGGGTGCGCGGCACCCGTTTTTTCCAGCACCATGATGCAAGTTGCATTCAGGCAGCCCGAATAAGGCAGCTTGCATGATGACGTTTTTAGAGAGGGAAGAAGAATGCTCGACACTAACATGAAAACCCAGCTCAAGGCCTACCTTGAGAAACTGACCAAACCTGTTGAGTTGATTGCCACGCTGGACGACAGCGCTAAATCGGCAGAGATCAAGGAACTGCTGGCGGAGATCGCCGAACTGTCACCGAAAGTGACCTTCAAAGAAGATAACAGCCTGGCAGTACGCAAGCCGTCTTTCCTGATCGCTAACCCAGGTTCTCACCAGGGGCCGCGCTTTGCCGGTTCTCCGCTGGGACACGAATTTACCTCCCTGGTACTGGCGCTGCTGTGGACCGGCGGTCATCCGTCAAAAGAGGCGCAGAGCCTGCTGGAGCAGATCCGCGATATCGACGGTGATTTTGAGTTCGAAACCTATTACTCACTCTCCTGCCATAACTGCCCGGACGTGGTGCAGGCGCTGAACCTGATGGCGGTGCTGAACCCGCGCATTAAACACACGGCGATTGATGGCGGTACCTTCCAGAACGAAATCACCGATCGCAACGTGATGGGCGTTCCGGCGGTCTTCATGAATGGTCAGGAGTTTGGGCAGGGCCGTATGACCCTGACGGAAATCGTCGCGAAAGTGGATACCGGTGCGGAAAAACGCGCAGCGGAAGCGCTGAACAAGCGCGAAGCGTATGACGTGCTGATTGTCGGCTCCGGCCCGGCGGGTGCGGCAGCGGCGGTTTACTCTGCACGTAAAGGGATTCGTACTGGTCTGATGGGCGAACGCTTTGGCGGCCAGGTACTGGATACCGTCGATATCGAAAACTACATCTCTGTGCCGAAAACCGAAGGCCAGAAACTGGCAGGCGCGCTGAAGGCGCACGTCAGCGATTACGATGTGGATGTGATCGACAGCCAGAGCGCCAGCAAGCTGGTTCCGGCTGCGGTGGAAGGTGGGCTGCACCAGATTGAAACCGCTTCCGGCGCAGTGCTGAAAGCGCGCAGCATTATCATTGCCACCGGCGCGAAATGGCGCAACATGAACGTCCCGGGTGAAGATCAGTATCGTACTAAAGGCGTCACCTACTGCCCGCACTGCGATGGCCCGCTGTTTAAAGGCAAGCGCGTGGCGGTCATCGGCGGCGGGAACTCCGGTGTTGAAGCGGCTATCGACCTGGCGGGTATCGTTGAACATGTCACCTTGCTGGAGTTTGCGCCAGAAATGAAAGCGGATCAGGTCCTGCAGGATAAACTCCGCAGCCTGAAAAACGTCGACATCGTGCTGAATGCGCAGACGACCGAAGTGAAAGGTGACGGGACGAAGGTGGTTGGACTTGAATACCGCGACCGCGTGAGCGGCGATGTTCACAACGTAGAACTGGCCGGTATTTTTGTTCAGATTGGCCTGCTGCCAAACACGACCTGGCTGGAAGGCGCTATTGAACGTAACCGCATGGGTGAGATTATCATCGATGCGAAATGTGAAACCAGCGTGAAAGGCGTATTTGCGGCGGGTGACTGCACAACCGTACCGTACAAACAGATTATCATTGCGACCGGAGAAGGCGCGAAAGCTTCCCTGAGTTCATTCGACTATCTGATTCGCACCAAAACAGCATAAAAAGAAGCAAGACTACACACCTGCAAACACCGCCTGCTAATTACAGGCGGTGTTTTTTTATCTGCATAATGCGATTTAACGAACAACCAGCACCGGCAGGGTGGCATGGCGAACGACGCTGGAAGCGTTTGAACCCAGCAGATGCGTCGTGATTGACGGATTGCGAGAGCCAATCACCACCACATCCGCCTTCAGCTCTTCGCCCAGCTCGTTGACGACATCCCGCACGCTGCCGAAGCGGACATGTTGCTTAATTCGTGATGGATCAATATTAAAGTGACCAGCCATCGTTTGCAGACGCGTTTCCGCTTCATGTTGCAGGTGTTCTTCAAAGCGGCGAACGTCAGCGGCAAACCGATGCAGGCTTAAGCTGGCAGAGCCTGGAAGCACATGCAGCAGATGAATCACGCCTTTATCTTGTGCCAGAAACTCTGCATGACGGACAGCCTTGTCGCTCAGCTCCATTTCAAAAACATCAACAGGCATAATGATAGTGTTGTACATAAGCGTTCTCTCCTTGTTATACACGTCACTTTTCAGGCTGCTTCTTTGCTGGCTGTCGTCACGCGTCCCGATCGCTTATTTGCGTAAGCCTCAGGGACGCATTCCGTTGCCGCCTCGATGCATCATAAATGGTGTTGTGCATTTCTCATGAATACATAACATCATAGTAATAAATATGATTCTGTCAGTCACGGCACAGATTACGCTTTGTGGCCTGGAGCCTGTAAAGATACGTACAACACGCTGTTACCAGCGATCTTCAAGGTAGATCACTGCCGCAACGAGGAGCGCCGCTATCAGGAAATACACCGCAGTGATGCCAAACGCTTCGGTCATGAAAGGTTCCACAGACGGATAACCCCTTCAGGTTAGTTCGCGCAGAAACTCGTTAAAATGATAAATTTGGCTGATATTAAACCGGAAAGAGGATGCGGCGGCATCCTCTGGGTAAAGCAGTGAATTGCTTATACAGATGGGATTAGCGCAGGTAGTCGCCTGCTGCTTCTGGCTGGTATTCGAGCTCCAGCACTTCGAGGTGTGTGGCGACGCCGCCCGGTAATTCCCAGTGAATAGTGTCGCCTACGCGCAGACCAAGCAGGGCTGCACCTACCGGAGCCATGACCGAAAGTTGCGTACTGCTGTCGGTCATCCCTGCCGGATAGACCAGCGTGCGTACGCGAATCTCGCCATCGCTGAGATTGCGAAATTTCACACGACTGTTCATGGTCACGACATCGTGGGGCATGGCTTCTGGCGAGCACATTTGCGCACGATCCAACTCTGCGTTTAACGCGTCGGCAATGGGGAGATCGGCAAACGCAGGCTGCTCCAGCAGACGGTCGATGCGCTCTGCGTCAAGGTCGTTAATGATGATAGTGGGTCTGGACATTTTTACTCCATGTCGTCGGTACTGCGAGTGCCGCAGGTAAATATTCCAAAAGAAAACCCTCACCGTCAGGCGGCGAGGGTTCAACTCTCATGATAATACTGAGACTTCCCCATTCTTTGAAGTGATTTAGTTCACATTCAGGCAAATCATCAATAGGGGGAAATTTTAGGTGAAAAACGTGATCGTTCTCAAATCTGCATTATGCTTTTTAAGCGCTCGCTTTGGGCGCGTCACCACTCTCAGTGTTCCACAACAGGAGATCTCATGAGCCATTACGACAAACTGACGTTAAAAGACGGCAGCTATTTGTACTTTAAAGACTGGGGGAGTGGGCAGCCTGTCGTGTTCAGTCACGGCTGGCCGCTAACCGCAGATGCGTTTGAGGATCAGATGCTGTTCCTCGGCTCGAAAGGGTTTCGGGTGATTGCCCACGACAGACGCGGGCACGGGCGGTCGGCTCAGCCCTGGGATGGCCACAATATGGATCAATATGCAGACGATCTGGCTCAGTTGACCGCGCATCTCAATCTTAAAGATGCTGTTCATGTCGGGCACTCTACCGGCGGTGGCGAAGTGGCGCGCTATATTGGTCGCCACGGAACCCTGCGAGTGGCAAAAGCCGCGTTGATTGGCGCGGTGACGCCCATCATGATTAAGACCGACTTTAATCCGAACGGCGTACCGAAAGAGGTATTCGATGGGATCCGTGAAGGGGTCGTGAACGATCGTGCTGCCTTTTTCTATGAGCTGACTGCGGCATTTTACGGCTACAACCGGCCGGGGGCGAAAGAGTCGAAAGGCGTACGTGAAAGTTTTGTCGCCCAGGGTTTACAGGGATCGATAAAAGCGATGTACGACTGCATAAAAGCATTCTCAGAAACCGATCTGCGAGAAGACCTCAAAAAAATGACCATTCCGACGCTGGTGATTCACGGGGATGACGATCAGATAGTCCCGTTTGAAACCTGCGGTAAGGCGGCGGCGGACATTCTGCCAGACGCTCAGCTGAAAGTGTACACCGGTGGCTCTCACGGCATTTGTACTACCCATAAACACCAGATTAACGACGACCTGCTTAACTTTATTCAGTCGTAATTATTAGCGGATTGTTCTACGCTGATCCTCCTCCATCAGGGGGATGAGCGAAGCATAATTCGTGTTTTGCTGTCGTAAACCTCACCAGAGAACGCTATGTACTTCTATCAGCCTTCCCAGGGACACGGCCTGCCGCATGACCCGCTGAACGCCATCATTGGGCCACGGCCTGTCGGCTGGATCGCGTCGCGCGACGGCGCCGGTCGACATAATCTGGCACCGTACAGTTTCTTTAACTGCTTTAATTATCACCCACCGATTATTGGTTTTGCCAGCAGCGGCTGGAAAGACAGCGTGCAGAACATTATCGAAACCGGTGAGTTTGTCTGGAATCTGACGACTCTCGAACTGGCCAGCGCGATGAATGAAACCTCGGCCAGTTTGCCGCATGGTGAAGATGAGTTTTTGGCGGCTGGACTTAGCAAAGCGGAAAGCCGGATCGTCAGCGTGCCACGTGTCGCACAAAGCCCGGTCAATTTCGAATGTCGTTTGTCACAAAGCCTGCAGCTGACCACTGCCGAAGGCGCACCCGTTGAAACCTGGCTGGTGCTGGGGGAGGTCGTCGGTATTCACATTGACGAATCCCTGCTGGAACAGGGAATCTACCAGACGGCGAAAGCGAAGCCGGTGCTGCGGGCGGGAGGGCCAACGGCGTACTATTCGATCAGTGACGCACATCGTTTTGATCTGGTCCGCCCGGATGCCCGCCTGAAGCGTTAAGCATAAAAACCGACGCTGGTCTTGCGTCGGTCGCAATGATCAGTAGCCCGCTTTGTCGATAATGAACTGTTTACCACAGTTACCCGGATGCGGCTGAGGCAGAAATGACAGGGCAGATAACGGTTGGTTAATGGTATCGGCTTTCAATGAAAGCTGGATCTCCGTCAGATATGCCGGATTGCCGTGACAGCTTAGCTTCACCGCGGTGACATTCTCTTTGCCCCAGCTCCTGGCGAATGCGGCGTTAAAAGCGCTACGCTTGACGGTTTTGCCGTAGTTATCCGCCAGAAACTTGCCGATCTCGCTGTGCTTTATCTCTTTATTCAGACGGACCATTGTGCCGAAGTAAGCATCCGGATTAAAGCCAAAACAGGCGCCATGCTTGGCGTATTCGTAACGTTCAAGGCAGGAGCGACCACCCGCGCCAGGCATGACCTCGCTTAACTTAGCGGCACTCTCCAGCGAAAGCCCTGTCTCTGGCGCTGCGCATTTGCGGCTGGCGCGCGCTTCCGGCAGATTAGGGATGGGGCGCGTTGCGCAGCCAAAGCGAAACCAGCGGCGCTCGTCTACTCCGCGCGCGGCAATCGATTTCGGTAAACCCGGCCACAGACCATGCACGGTCAGAAAATCGGTTTTGTTGGTGCTTTCTTTTTGCAGGCGACACTCATCGGGTTCGCGGAGATTGCGCTCATGCTGGCTCTGACAAAATCCCGTTTGCCAGGAGAGGGCCAGGACATAGCGATCGAAATCGCCGTACCGTTCAGGCTGAAGCGCGTCGGCCATTGCCATTGAGAGAGGAAGCAGAGACGCTGCCAGCAATGCACCATAGTGCCAGGTTGATTTCATGATGATTCGGGGACTTATATAAAAACTGAATAGTCTCTATTTAACCATAAAAAAGCCCGCCGGGTGTTTTTACCTGACGGGCTGTCGTCAATTCAGTTTTTCGGCGAGAGGATTAGCTCCACATTGCCAGAATCGGCCAGCCAACCAGCAGCAGCATGGCGATATAGATCACCCCAAAGATGGCGCCCAGGCGCCAGTAGTCTTTGGATTTCACATAGCCGCAGCCGTAGATAATGACGCCCGGGCCGGTTGCATAGGGGGTCAGACAGCCCATGATACCGATAGACAGCACCAGCAGAATACACAGATGTTCCATCGGTACGCCCGGGATACCTTTCCCCACGGCCAGAATAACGGGCAGCATGGTGGCAGTGTGGGCAGAAAGGCTGGCAAACAGGTAGTGAGCGAAGTAGAACACCAGCACCAGAACGATGACCGTCGCATTCGGCGAAAAGCCTTCCAGATGGGTACTCATGGTGTTAGCGAACCAGTCGATAAAGCCGGAACGGGTCAAACCGTTAGCCATGACGACCAGCGTCGCAAGGTTCACCAGCGTATTCCAGGCGCTGTTGTAACGGGTAATGTCTTTCCATGGAACGACGTGCAGCGCCAGCATCAGGGAAACCGCCAGCAGGCCGACTGCGGTTGCATCAATTAATTTGCCACCGAATACCCATAGCCCCAGGCTCAGCAGAACCAGGCCGATCAGCGTCCACTCTTTACGGCTCAGGTTACCCATGTTTTTCAGTTCGTCACCGGCCCAGGTCGCAACCTCCGCGCTGTGGGTCACTTCGGGTTTGTACAGAACATAGGAGAGCCACGGCGCAACGATCAGCAGAATAATCCCTACCGGCAGGAAGCTCAGGAACCACTGTAGCCAGCTGATCTGAATACCGGCAATCTTGCTGACGAACTCCAGACCCAGAACGTTTGGCGCAGCGCCAGTGACAAACATGGAGGAGCTCAGGCTGGTACTGATAACCATCATCCACATCAGGTAACCGCCGATACGACGCGATGAAGGATCGTTAGGGAACGATTTAAACAGTGGCGGCAGGTTTTTGATAACCGGGAACACGGTACCACCGGTACGCGCGGTGTTGGAAGGCGTAAACGGCGCCAGCAGAATGTCGATGATCACAATCGCATAGCCCAGCGTCAGGGTACGTTTACCCATGAACTTCACCAGGAATAGCGCGATACGACGACCCAGACCGGTAACTTCATAACCCAGCGCAAAAATGAATGCGCCAAAGACTAACCAGACGGTGGTGCTGGAGAAGCCAGCAAGGCCCCATTTCAGAGCCTGTTTACCGGCTTTGAATGCCGGGTCTGCCAGTTCTGAAGCATCAAAAAGCAGGTAGTTGCTGCCGATAACGCAAATCGTCACTGCGATAAAGCTGATCGCGGTAGCCGGAATCGGCTCCAGGATCATACCGATGATCATGGCGACGAAAACGGCGAAGTAGTGCCATGCCTGAGGTGGCATGCCATCGGGCACAGGAATAAGAAACATGACGCCCATTACCACTAATGGTGCCAATAACTTCCATATACTATCTTTAGATAAAGACATAAGTGATTCTCCGGAAAGGATCTTTCAATAATTGTGTAAATGCTTAACGTGTGGAATCTGTGCTAAAAACCAGGTGACGATCAGCAAATCGGCACTTCCTCCGGGGCTGAGGTTGCGTGCAATGCATTGCCTGTCGAACTGGTAGAGGTCATCGAGATCGGCGGGGGTTCTCATCCCCCCTTTTTGCAATAGCGTCCTGGCGTGCTGCTGCAGCCAGCGCAAACCTTGCGCACCACCGCGTGATGCAACGTTGGTATCACCGTTTATTGTCATCAGCAGCAGTAAGGTATCGAGGAGTGCCAGCTCAGGGTCGCGTCCCTGAGCCAGCAGCGTGCGGTAATGTGGCAAAGCATGACGGATCACCAGCGGATATCCCGCCTCGGCTTCGCCACGTGCGCCTGTCAGTCCCAATTGTTTAAAGAGTCGTTGGCCTGCCGTGAGTTGTTGATTGTTCTGACGCAGTTCGCGTTCAGTCAGGCCGCGGCAAAAGGTTGCCGCAGTCGCACAAAGGGTTTCTGCCGTGATTGCCTGCCGGTGTTGATGCAGACGACCAATGGCGGCGCAGAGCAGTCCTAAAGAAAAAATGCTGCCCTTATGGGTGTTCACACCGGCCGTTGCGCGGAACATATCGGCTTCACAGGCCATACCCAGTGGACGTAATCCATTCAGCACCGCCTCTGCGGGGAGTTGTGCACAGCACGCGCCGTATTCGATAAAACGCGGCAGCCACGCCTGGATCGCCAGCGCGCTGCGATGAAAATCCGCCAGCGCCATGTCCTTATGCGCCCCGCAGTTGAGGCGATCAACCAGACCAGGTTTTGGCGATAAATTCACTTCGGTGAGCATGGCGCGCCACGCCAGATGCGCATAAGCATCGAACAGCGCATGGGGCAGCGCGCTCGTTTCAGCGGGCATTTCGGGTATCGGCTGCATGCAGCAATGCCTCCATTTGATGGGTAAGGTCAGAAAGCGCATGGGTTTTGCCGCGCGCGCATTCAGCGGCGCTGTGGCCGCACAGCAAACAGCGACGGGCAGGCAGTGCAAAATGGCGACGGGAGAGAATTTCGCCTCCGGGGGTAAGAACGTCGATGTCCCACAAACGTCCCAGAGGATGACTGTGTTCAAGCCCGATTGTCGCGAGCTTGATGTTACGAGCCGGTGCTTCAAGAGAGAGCATACCTTCCGGCCCGCTTGCAGAGGCCAGTGCAGCCTGCTCCCGGATGGGCCACGCCATATTCCCCGCGAGGGTAAGCAGGGCAGTGACGCCGTGATTGAAGATCCGGCGAGTGAGCTCGCTGTCTTTAATCGGGCCTGGCGCCACCACGGTAAAGGAGACCAGTGGAATGGGATGGCGCATGAGCCAGGCGTGCTGCCTTGCCTGTCTCTCATCCCGGCTGGCGAGCAGCGCAGGGATCGAGACTTCATGATGAGTGGCGAGTTCCGGGAGCAGGTGCATGGCTTATTCCTTCACCTGATGAACCACGTCGATAACGGAACCATCACGGTAGCGCACAACGGCGATCACACGGTCGGTGAACCCGATGGGGCGCGGTTCGCCGGTGAGCTGTTGCGCACGTTCACGCAGCCACTCAATCGATACCACTTTCATTCCCGCTTCTTTCAGGCGTTCCGCCAGTTCCGGACGCGCCGGGTTAACAGCGATACCGTGATCGGTCACCAGGATGTCAACGCTTGAGCCTGGCGTGACGCAGGTAAGGACGTTATCAACCAACGTCGGGATACGACCACGCACCAGCGGTGCGACGATGATGGAGAGCGCGGCTGCGACGGCGGTATCACAGTGGCCGCCGGACGCGCCGCGAATCACGCCGTCAGAACCGGTCAGCACGTTAACGTTGAATTTCGTATCGACTTCCAGCGCACTGAGCACGACGACATCCAGACGGTCGACGGACGCCCCTTTTGAACCCCAGTTGGCATACTGGTTAGCGCTGATTTCGATGTGGTTAGGGTTACGTGCCAGTGACTCCGCAGCGTTGCGGTCAAAGCTTTGCACATCCAGCAGTTTGCGGATTAAGCCCTTTTCATGCAGGTCGACGATGGTGGCGGTAATCCCACCCAGCGCAAAGTCAGCACGGATATCGCGGCTGCGCATTTTATCTTCCAGGAAGCGGGTCACAGCCAGAGATGCGCCGCCTGTTCCCGTTTGCAGCGAAAAGCCTTCTTTGAAGAATCCGGAGTTGGCAATGACTTCTGCCGCGCTGCGGGCAATCAGCAGCTCACGCGGGTTGGTGGTCATGCGGGTGGCGTCAGCGCCTATTTTGTCGGCATCGCCAACCTGTTCGATCTGCACGATCAGATCCACCTGGTCCTGGGCAATGCTGGCCGGGTTATGAGGATACGCCAGCAGTTGTTCCGTCAGCAGAACAACCTGCCTGGCGTTTTCCGCGTCAACGCGGGCGTAGCCCAGAGAGCCACAGCAGGCTTTTCCGGTGTATCCGTTAGCATTACCGAATTGATCGCAGGAGGGCACGCCGAGGAAGGCGACGTCAATGTTAAGCTCGCCGCTCTGTACAAGATGAACGCGACCGCCGTGTGAGTGGACCTGAACCGGCTCAGCCAGCAGCCCACGGGAGATCTCTTCCGCCAGCGGCCCGCGCAGTCCCGAGGTATAAATGCGGCTGACCACGCCTTTACGAATATGATCGACCAACGGGGCATGACAGTCGCTCAGGGAACTGGACGCCAGCGTCAGGTTTTTAAAGCCCATACTGGCGATGGCATTCATCACCAGGTTGATGGTGAGATCGCCGCCACGAAACGCGTGATGGAAGGAGATCGTCATGCCATCCTGCAGACCGGAACGACGAATGGCCTCTTCCAGATTCGCACACAGCTTTTTATTACGCGGCTTTTGCGCCTGCTGGTTCTGCTTAGAGGTACTTGTGTAAGTGGAAAGGTCGCTTTCAGCGTGGCGACTCCACGCCGCTACCCGTTCCTGTCGTTGGGACTGTTCGATTTTCTGCGTCATTATTTTGCCTTATTCTTCGCGAATGCCGGAAAGTTCTGCACGGGAGAGCACCAGACGGGCGCGCTCAATCACCGGGCTGTCGACCATCTTGCCGTTCAGGGAGACGACCCCGAGGCCTTCACGGGCAGCGGCTTCAGCCGCTTCTACGACCAGGCGAGCGTGGTTCACCTCTTTTTGCGTCGGTGCGTACAGGTTGTGCAGCAGTTCAATCTGGCGCGGGTTGATCAGCGATTTGCCGTCAAAACCCAGCTGTTTGATGTGGGCAGCTTCGTGCAGGAAACCAGCTTCGTTATTGGCGTCGGAATAGACGGTGTCGAACGCCTGGATACCTGCTGAGCGTGCCGCTTGTAAAATCGAGCAGCGGGCAAACAGCAGTTCAGTGCCTTCCGGGGAGCGTTCGGTACGCAGGTTACGCACATAGTCTTCTGCACCCAGCGCAATCCCTATCAGACGCCCGGAAGCGTGGGCGATTTCTACGGCGCGAGTGATGCCCAGCGGGGATTCGATAGCGGCCAGCAGACCGGTACTGCCCGGCTCGCGACCACAGGCTTTTTCAATGCGCAGGATTTCGTTTTCGATATCGGTAACGTCCGAAGCGGTGTCGGTCTTCGGCAGACGTACAACGTCAGCGCCGCCGCGAACGACCGCTTCCAGGTCGTTGATCCCAAACTCAGAGTCGAGCGCATTCACGCGCACGATGGTTTCAACGTCCTGATACAGCGGATGCTGTAGCGCGTGATAGACCATGCGACGAGCGGTGTCTTTTTCACGCAGCGCGACGGAGTCTTCCAGGTCGAACATCAGGGCGTCCGCCGGGTAGATAAACGAATTGCTGACCATCGCGGCATTGGCACCCGGAACGAACAGCATGCTGCGGCGGGTGCGGGACTTACGTTGTTGCAAAGAAGTGGAAATCACTGGCGATCCTCCCAGGGCAGGGCCGGGATACCGCTGGCGCGCGCCAGCAATGCTTCCAGTCGGGCGCGTAAAATGCAGTCCAGCGCACCTTTATCGTCGACATTTAATTGCACGCCGTGGACATCGTTGCGAGCGAGTACGTCCAGAATGGTGGCGCGAATTGCGTCGCCGAACTGTTTCTCAACGCTGCTGTTGATCTGCAGATCAATATCCTGCGTATCGAGTGGGGCGATGCGTATCATCACATCACCGGACTCAAGTGTGCCTGCGACGGCAGCCTGATTTATTTTCATTTTTCACCTGTTACTAATGCGGGGGTCTTTTGGCGGACCGTCGCGCTCACCGGGGTACGTTCAGGCATATCCTGCAGATAGTGCAGAGTGGCTTCAGGTACCAGTGAGGCGATAGCCGTGAGATCTTTTTTAACCAGCAACTTACGAACCAGCGAGGCGGAAATTGGCGTCTCCTGGAAACACAGTCGCTCTATTTCCACCAGTTCAATTGGTGGGGCGGGAAGTGTTGGCGTCTCCAGCCAGAAACGCATATCGCGGTTATACTGGGAGGTGACAGCGCAAAAAGGTTCAGTACCGACGAAACGATGGGTGATACCCAGCGCCGGCGCCAGATACTGGCGGAAAATCTTCAGATCGATTTCGGTGTAGCAATGGTTGATAACGCTCTGCTCTTTGATGAAGTAGCACGGAAACGTGGCGCGGGAAATGATGTACTCAGAGCCGCGATGCACGGTGAGCCGTGGGATATCCGCCGTTCCTTTGAGCACCAGATCGAGCCGATCTTCATACGGGAAACGCGACGTATCCTCTTTGACGAGAAACAGATGCAGCCAGTCACACTGCGCGGCCGCTTGTTGAATCAGATAACGGTGGCCGTTTGTGAACGGATTGGCGTTCATGACGATACAGCCGATTTTTTCCCCGCTATGGCGCAGTTTTGTCAGCGATTCCGCATAGCGCTTCAGGCGTGTGGTGCTGTTTTCCATCAGCACCATGACGCCAGGGACACAGGTTAAGGTTGAAAAGCCGCACTGTTTAAATAGCGATTCATATTCAGTTTTTGTATATATAAAAAGATGTGTACAGTGTCTTTCATAAGCAAGGTTGATAAGCTCAGTTGCGAGAGTTAACGCTAAGCCCTCACCACGGACGGATTCACTGATGGCCACGCATTTAATGATATTCCCGGCAATGCCGCCACAGGCGATGAGCTTGTCGTCACGCATCACGGTAATAAATACTTCGACGGTCGTATCAACGCTTAAATCATTCGATTTCAGGAATTGCGTGATGGCGGCCATCTTTATATTTTCTGAGCGTTTAACTCGCGTAAATACATTATTACCAAACATAGTGAAAAGCGTCCTGAAGCTATATGTTGTTGCCAGTTTCCTGGGGTTGTTGTGCAGCATTGCCAATTGATAACATTTTGTTTCCGTCAGGTAGTTTTAGTTTTCTACTACTGAATATTTCTGTCCTGCCTTGACACGTACATCGTAAGGAGTATTTAAGAGATAAATTTTGATTTATTTCACAAAGACTTAGATGGTTTTTATGTGTTTTATGGTTTTAAGTTTTTTAATTATCCTAATCACATTTTGCATTGTGGTTTTAAGGTGTTTAATTGATTTAAGTTGAATAATCTGTAACGATCGCAATTAATGTCACGCTGTTGAGTTAAAACATTTTTATTACAAATGCAGAAAATGCACATCAAATAATGCCAGTCGAGGAACCGTAATGTGGGATCGAAAAAATAAAAAGCCGTTCTCTTTTTTTCGGCGACTTGCGTTTCCCTTGCGGATTTTTTTGCTTATCCTGGTTTTTTCCGTCTTTATCATCGCGGCGCTTGCCCAATATTTCTCCGCCAGTTTTGAGGATTATCTGACTTCGCACGTTCGGGATATGGCGATGAATCAGGCAAAAATCATTGCTGCGAATGACAGTATTATTGCCGCGGTGAAAAAACGTGATTACACGCGACTGGCGACGATTGCGAATAAGCTTCAGAGCGATACCGATTTCGACTACGTGGTCATCGGCGATCGCAACTCCATTCGCCTTTACCATCCAAACCCGGAGAAGATTGGCTATCCCATGCAGTTCACCAAGCCTGGCGCGCTGAGCAAAGGGGAGAGCTACTTTATTACCGGCACGGGTTCGATTGGTCTGGCGATGCGTGCTAAAACGCCGATATTTGATGATGATGGCAATGTGATTGGGGTGGTGTCGATAGGCTACCTGGTCAGCAAAATTGACAGCTGGCGGCTGGATTTTTTAATTCCGATGGCGGGGGTTTTTGTGCTGTTGCTGGGCGTGCTGATGTTGCTCTCCTGGTTTTTCGCCACTCATATCCGTCGCCAGATGTTAGGCATGGAACCGAAGCAAATCGCGCGAGTGGTACAGCAGCAGGAGGCGTTGTTCAGTTCGGTTTATGAAGGGCTTATTGCTGTAGATCTGGAAGGGAATATCACGGCCATCAATCGCAATGCGAGAAAGATGCTGGGTTTACGTTCGCCCGGCAGACAGTGGCTGGGGAAACCGGTCAGTGAGGTAGTCAACCCTTCCGGTTTCTTCACCGAACAGATCGCTGAAAAACGTCAGGATGTGATGGCGACCTTTAACGGGCTGAGCGTGATTGCTAACCGTGAAGCCATCCGCGCCGGGGATGATCTGCTTGGAGCGATTATCAGTTTCCGCAGCAAAGATGAAATTTCGACGCTCAATGCCCAACTGACGCAAATCAGGCAGTACGTGGAGAGCCTCAGGACATTACGCCATGAGCATCTAAACTGGATGTCGACAATTAATGGCCTGCTGCAGATGAAAGAGTATGACCGGGTTATCGCAATGGTGCAGGGGGAGTCGCAGGCTCAGCAACAGCTCATTGACAGCTTGCGCGAGGCTTTCGCCGATCGGCAGGTTGCGGGATTGCTGTTTGGTAAAGTACAGCGAGCCCGTGAGCTGGGGCTGAAAATGACGCTCGTGCCCGGTAGCCAGTTGCAGCAGTTGCCTGAAGGGCTGGACAGTACCGAATTTGCGGCAATTGTCGGTAATCTTCTGGATAATGCCTTTGAAGCCAGCCTGAGAACGACGGAAGGCAATAAGGTTGTAGAACTGTTCCTGAGTGACGAAGGGGATGACGTGGTCATTGAGGTCGCCGACCAGGGGTGCGGCGTGCCTGAGGCGTTACGCGAAAGAATATTTGAACAGGGTGTCAGCACCCGCGCCGATGAGCCAGGGGAACACGGTATCGGTCTGTATCTGATTGCAAGTTATGTGAAGCGCTGTGGCGGAGCAATTACGCTGGAAGATAATTCCCCCTGCGGCACTTTATTTTCTCTCTTTATTCCGAAAGTGAAAAAGAACAATGACGGAACCATTAACCCTATTGATTGTTGAGGATGAAACACCGCTGGCGGAGATGCATGCGGAATACATCCGCCACATTCCCGGCTTCAGTCAGATCTGGCTGGCAGGAAATCTGCTGCAGGCCCGGATGATGATTGAGCGTTTCAAACCCAGTCTCATTTTGCTGGATAACTACTTGCCGGATGGAAAAGGGATCACGTTACTGCACGAGCTGATGGAGTCGCACTATCCTGGTGGCGTAGTTTTTACCACTGCCGCCAGCGATATGGAGACGGTATCAGATGCTGTACGCAGCGGCGCGTTTGATTACCTTGTCAAACCTATCGCCTATGAACGGTTGGGGCAAACTCTGACAAGGTATCAACAGCGCAGGCGGATACTGGCCGCTAATGACAGCGCCAGCCAACGGCAGATTGATGAAATGTTCAATACCTACGCGCGCGGTGAGCCAAAAGGGGATTTACC
Organism: Citrobacter amalonaticus; assembly: GCF_002918555.1. Taxonomy (GTDB): domain Bacteria; phylum Pseudomonadota; class Gammaproteobacteria; order Enterobacterales; family Enterobacteriaceae; genus Citrobacter_C; species Citrobacter_C amalonaticus_A. The sequence continues at coordinate 925,245 of NZ_PQMB01000002.1, read as the reverse complement.
TACCGGTATTGATGCCCTGACGCTGAATGCGGTGAAAAAGCTGTTTGCGGATCCGACTGTGCACCATACTGCAGAAACGGTGGCGCAGGCGCTGACGATCAGCCGCACAACCGCCAGACGTTATCTGGAGTACTGTGCCAGTCGACACCTGATCGTTGCGGAGATTGTTCATGGGAAGGTGGGAAGGCCGCAGCGTATTTACCACGGTGGCTGATACACGTCTTCCTTCAGGCTGCCCCTTTGCTGGACGTGGATTTGTCAAAAACCCCAGGAACATTGCTACCGATGTCACTGGGGTTTTTCACTTGCCGCCTGGATACGACTTTGTGTATCCAGGTGGAGAATAGACTCTAACTAATTCAGGTTGCAGGACAAATCTGCCGGGAGCAGATTTGAACGCTGCTTGCCTCGGCCCCGCAGGGGCGAGGCCCAGTGATGGGCCGGGTAACAAAGCCAACGCATCTGCAACCTGAAGTATGACGAGTATAAACGGACAGATTAGCCGCCTGCCACGGTAGAGGACGAGCCTGGCACCATCACTTCGGTCGCAATGATAACAATCAGTAACCCGACCATCACGGGAACTGACGTGCGCTTCACCACCTCAAACGGCGAAATTTTTGCCATCCCCGCGACCGCAACGACGACACCGGAAACCGGAGAGATAGTGCGCCCCAGATTTGACGCCTGCAGCATCGGAATCGATAAGTACGCCGGGTTGATGCCGGAGGAGTGGGCCAGTTTCGGGATCATCTCCACGAAGGCGTAGAACGGTGCGTTACCGGAGCCGGTGGTCATTGCGGCCAGCATGGTCAGAATCACCAGTACCAGCATCAGAATAATGCTCGCGGAACCAAAAGAGGTGGCGATCGAGATCAGGCTCTGAATAAAACCGATGGTGCTCAAACCCTGAGCGAAGACACCCGCAGCCACCAATAGCATGACTACGTTGGCGAATGCGTCCGCCATGCCGCGATAAGCGACTTCCAGACCAGTAAAGACTTTCTGCGTGTTGAAGCCGCGGACAAACTCCAGCACTGACGCGATCAGCATACAAATCACCAGAATCGTAATGATGTGCAGCTGTGGACCCCATTTGCCATCAAACACCAGCACGCCGATGATTGGCGTAAACGGCAGAAGGGCGTAAAAGGCCGGGGCGGTGGTGGTGATTTCATTCACATCGAGAATTTCATGTGAAATGTTCTCTTTTTTATCCAGATAGCGCTGCCAGAAGAAGTGGGCGATTGCCATTCCGATAATTGCCGCGATGGAGATTGGCAGCGTGGTTTTAAACGCGAAGTCGATTAGCGGCATTTCGGCTGCTTTGGCTGCCAGTACCACATCGCCGGAGGTGGGGGACAGGATGATCGCTGCGGGAGATGCGCAAATCGCTGCTGCGGCACCACGGCTGATCCCTACGTTCACCATCACCGGGAAGAGGGTGGCCATCAGCAGTACGCCCAGCCCCGTTGCCGAGGAGACTGCCAGCGACATGAGGCAGGCGACAAAATAGGCGGCAATCATGAGCAGGTAAGGTGAGTTAATATATTGCAGCGGCTTGGACGCCAGCTTGACGACCATATCGTTAGCGCCGATATGCGTCATGTAAGCGGCAAAACCACACAGCATCATGATCATCATGCCGAGGTCGCCACCGCGGCTCATCAGCAGAATTTTAATATATTCAACAATATCGGTGGCCGTGTAACCGGTGCTGGTTTCACTGGATGGCAAAATCTTGTGACCCATTAGCGCGCTAATGATTAACAGCGCCAGACCACCAACGAAGAGTACACCCGTTGCCGAATAGCCTTTAATGATATAACGGGCGACGCCCACAATAACCACAACTCCAATAAGGAGTTCAATAAACGTTAACATTACTTCCCCTGTCGCGTAGACGCCCAGAATATGAAAATAAGAAAATACTAATACTCTAAATAATTCGAGTTGCGGGACAAAACGCGTAGTCGTTTTGAACAGCGCTTGCGCTGGCCCCGAAGGGGCGAGTCCCCAGGAGCGTACACGAGTACGTGACTGGGGTGAACGACAAATCTGTCAGGAACAGATTTGAACGCTGCTTGCAGCTGCCCCGAAAGGGCGAGCCCCTGGGATGGACCGAGTAATAAAGCCAACGCACCAGCAACTTGAAGTATGACGAGTATAAATATTGATGCCAAAATGTGCCGAATAAACCGTTCTCTCTTGCTGATTAAAATCAATAAAAGAGTGGATTAAAGCGAGTCTGTGGTTATTTTTGTACCCTGGCAACAATTATGGAATACAGGGTTGCTAAATTTTTAAAAAGCCAGATTGTTAATTAAATGATGCAAATATGATTGATAAATGTTTAATTTTATATGCAGCGAGAGGATCCTGACAGGCAATGCAATGATCCTGGAGTGAGAAAATTTGTGCGACTGGCATTTTCTCCTGAGTGACGGCCGCTCAGGGTAACCAGGCCTTTTAAACAGGGATCTTTCTGATTTTGTTATTATGTATTTTTGTTAAGCTTTTATTCAGGTTTGCTTTGCTACGATCGGCATTGAATTTAATAATGGTAATAACAACTGTGATTTTCGCTAAAAGATATTTTACTATTTTCTCATTTCTTTTTATTCAGTTAGCGCTTTTTCCTCAGGCTAATGCCGCGGAAAAGGGGTGGTTCAACACGTTTACCGATAATGTTGCTGAAACCTGGAATCAGCCTGAGCATTTCGATTTGTATGTGCCTGCTATTACCTGGCACGCGCGTTTTGCCTATGATAAAGAAAAAACGGATCGCTATAACGAACGTCCCTGGGGGGCTGGATTTGGTCAGTCGCGCTGGGATGACAAGGGCAACTGGCATGGCCTGTACATTATGGCGTTTAAGGACTCGTGGAATAAGTGGGAACCTATTGGTGGCTACGGCTGGGAAAGCACCTGGCGACCACTGGCTGATGAAAACTTCCATATGGGTCTGGGCTTTACCGCCGGCGTAACGGCGCGTGATAACTGGAACTACATTCCGCTCCCTGTGTTGCTGCCTCTGGCATCGATTGGTTATGGCCCGGCAACGTTCCAGATGACCTACATTCCTGGCACCTATAACAACGGTAATGTTTACTTTGCCTGGATGCGTTTTCAGTTTTGACCCTGGCAACGACGGGTGTACTGACGGCGCTCACCGTAGCCTCCCTGAAAGCCCACTGATACTGCTTACAGACCGCCTGTTTTACCGGATAGCGTATTAAAAATATCGATAAAACAAGAAGTAATGTGTTTACACTAAAAAATAACGCGATATTTATCACTTTTTAGCAAAGATAGACTGGACAAAGCGTACCACAATTGGTGTACTGATACCCGACACAGCATTTGTGTCTATTTTTCATGTAAAGGTAATTTTGATGTCTAAGATTAAAGGTAACGTTAAGTGGTTTAATGAGTCCAAAGGATTCGGTTTCATTACTCCGGAAGATGGCAGCAAAGACGTGTTCGTACACTTCTCTGCAATCCAGACTAATGGTTTTAAAACTCTGGCTGAAGGTCAGCGCGTAGAGTTCGAAATCACTAACGGTGCCAAAGGCCCTTCTGCTGCAAACGTAACCGCTCTGTAAGCATACGTCAGCAAGAATTCAAAACCCGCTTATGGCGGGTTTTTTTTGCTTCTTAGTGGGCGGTTGAGGCTGAAAAGAGCCAGAACGCCAGAGCTGTCATGGCGAAAGAACCTAACAGGTTTACCAGTACGTTCAGCATCGCCCATGCAAAGCGTCCTTCCTGCAGCAGAAAGACGACTTCCGCTGAAAAAGTAGAGAAGGTCGTTAATCCCCCGCAGAAGCCGGTTGTGATCAACACTTTCCACATCGGGTCTATATTGGTCATCCGACTGAACCAGGCGAATCCCATACCAATGATAAAAGCGCCAATCAGGTTAGCTGCCAGAGTCCCAACAGGAATCGCCTGATGGAGCGGATTAAACCGCATACTGAGCATCCATCTCGCCACGCTTCCTGTCCCACCACCAATAAAAACCGCTAAAAATAGTTGTAACACTGCCAAATCCTGCTATTTGATTGGTACATGTAATGAGTTTAACGCTGAACAATCGTTGTTGGCGAGTTTAACCAGGCTAAGCGGAGGGAATATGTTTGTTGCCGCGGGACAGTTTGCCGTTACCCCTGTGTGGGAAAAGAATGCTGAAACATGTGTGTCGCTGATGTCTCAGGCGGCAAAGAACGGCGTGTCGCTACTGGTTTTGCCTGAAGCGCTACTGGCGCGTGACGATCTTGACCCCGATCTGTCGGTTAAGTCGGCACAGTTACCTGAAGGGGCATTTCTGACCAGCCTGCTGTTTGAGAGCAGGCGTAACAGGATGACCACAATTTTGACAATCCATGTTCCCTCTACGCCGGGACGGGCGTTTAATATGCTGGTGGCGCTGCGCGGTGGCAAGATTGTTGCTCATTATGCCAAGCTGCACCTTTATGATGCATTTTCGGTTCAGGAGTCACGCTATGTTGATGCCGGAGAGACCATAGCCCCCTTGCTGGAGGTTGAAGGCCTGAAGATTGGGTTAATGACCTGCTACGATTTGCGTTTCCCTGAGCTGGCGCTGGCTCAGGCATTGCAGGGGGCGGAAATACTGGTGCTTCCCGCGGCCTGGGTACGTGGCGCGCTGAAAGAGCATCACTGGTCAACGCTGGTGGCGGCGCGTGCGCTGGATACTACCTGCTACGTTATTGCTGCGGGGGAGTGCGGCAATAAAAATATTGGTCAGAGCCGTATTGTTGATCCGCTTGGCGTAACGATAGCCGCTGCGGCGGAAACACCGGCGTTGATTATGGCAGAGATTTCCGCTGAACGTGTGAGGCAGGTTCGCGCCCAGCTTCCCGTTTTGCGTAACCGTCGGTTTGCGCCACCACAATTATTATGACGCCTTTTTAAACAATGCTTGATTCACCTTGTTACAGATTGCTATTGTGTGCGCGCGTCGAATGACCGTTAATATTCTCAGGTTAATACGGCGCATTATGCAGCCTGTTTTAAGTCAAGAAGGTATCTATGGGTGAGATTAGTATTACCAAATTGCTGGTGGTTGCCGCACTGGTCGTTCTGTTGTTTGGTACCAGGAAGTTACGTACGCTGGGCGGAGACTTGGGAACAGCGATTAAGGGTTTCAAGAAAGCGATGAATGATGAAGACGGCACTGCCAAAAAAGACGCAGAGGCTGATGTTCAGGCTCAGAAACTCTCTCACAAAGAGTAATACCGGAAGCATAATGCTCATCCGTCTACTCTGAAAGAGAAAAAACCCGCGATTAAGCGGGTTTTTTTACAGAGAAAGTGTAAGTATTCATTACGTGATTACTTCACTTCCATGCCCTTTGCCTGCAGGTCTGCGTGATAAGATGAGCGGACAAAAGGACCACAGGCTGCGTGGGTGAATCCCATCGCCATAGCTTCAGCTTTCATCTCATCAAACTCATCCGGACTCACGTAACGCTGTACCGGTAAATGGTGACGACTTGGCTGTAAATACTGCCCCAGCGTCAGCATGGTCACGCCGTGGCGACGCAGATCGCGCATTACCTCAATGATTTCGGCATTGGTTTCGCCCAGACCCACCATCAGACCCGATTTGGTTGGGATCTCCGGATGCGCTTCTTTAAACCGCTCCAGCAGCTTCAGCGACCAGTTGTAGTCAGCTCCCGGACGCACCTGGCGATAAATACGTGGCACATTCTCAAGGTTATGGTTAAACACGTCTGGCGGCGTTTCGGTGAGGATCTCCAGCGCGCGATCCATACGACCACGGAAGTCAGGCACCAGTGTTTCGATCTTAATTGACGGACTTTTCTCACGAATGGCCGTAATGCAATCTGCAAAGTGCTGAGCGCCGCCGTCGCGCAGATCGTCACGGTCTACGGAGGTAATGACCACATAGCGTAACGCCATGTCGGCAATGGTCTGCGCCAGCTTCACGGGTTCGTTGGCATCCGGTGCAACCGGGCGACCATGGGCGACATCGCAGAACGGACAACGGCGGGTGCAGATCGCACCGAGGATCATAAAGGTCGCGGTTCCGTGATTGAAACATTCAGCCAGGTTCGGACAGGAAGCTTCCTCGCACACAGAATGCAGGCCATTTTTGCGCATTGCGGCTTTGATGCCCTGGATACGAGTGGAGTCCGCTGGAAGCTTTATTTTCATCCATTCCGGCTTACGGAGCAGGGCTTCACGCTCTGTTGCCACGTTTTTAACCGGGATAAGGGCCATCTTATCGGCATCGCGGTATTTAACACCGCGTTCCATCACAATGGGTTTACTCATAGCGTGCGTGTTCCAGTTGCGAATAACGAAGGAAAGCGTTTCAATTCAAGGAAATGTTGTATTTATCAACTATTTTTGAATTCACTACAGGCAGTATATCATTGAAACGAGCCATAGAGCAGCCTGAGCGGTCGGCAAAATGTAAAATAGTTGTTGTTTTGTGCCATTTGCCCAACATGTAGTGGTGCTTTGTCGCAACATTTCTTTTTCAGAACGCCTCTCGTATCGCGTTAATGACATTGTCCAGTACCGGATCGCGCAGGCTCAGCTTGTTAAAGTGGAGTGAGAATTCAACATGTTCACTGTTGATTGGCCCATGAGGAAGGCTCTGCAATGGCCAGCAGTTTCTGAAAAGCTCTAAAAAACGGCCCGGCATAATACCCAGTAGATCGCTGCTGGCAATAAGCGCTGCAATCGTGAAGATGTTGTAGCTGCTAAAGCTGATTTGCCGATCCGGAAACATTTCCTGAATACGCTGGCGTAGCAGGATGAAATGTTGTCCCTCAATCAGCAGTAACGTGTGATCGAGACCTTTTAATTTATCATCGTCAAGTGGAACGGAAAGGGACGGATGATCCTGACGGTAAACCAGTTCAAGATTATCAACAAAAAGCACGTAGCTCTGCAGCGCCCGGTTGGTGTAAACGCTGTTATCAATGATCAGGTCCGTCTGAAACTGGCTGAGCTGAATTTCGGCATCACTCACCGGAATATTCCGCAGCAGAAGTTGCGGATAGCGAGCTTTGATCGCCTGATAAATAGTGGGCATCACCAGTGCGCCCACCGAAGGTGTGGTACCGATAGTGATCGTGCGTTGTTTATCGTAGCTCCCTGTCAGATCCAGGGCACCAAGGATAGATTCCAGCCCCTGGCTGATATACTCGTGCAGATGGGTCGCATAGGTCGTTGGCGTAACGCCCTGGCCTTTCCTGATAAACAAAGGGTCGGGAAATATGGTGCGCAATTTCTGGATAGACTGACTAATAGCCGATGGCGTCAGATTAAGAATTTTCGCTGCATTAACGATGCCTTTATGTACATATACCGCTTCAAAAATAGTCAGCAGGTTAAGATCTATATTTCTCAGCGTTCTGAAAATTTGCGGTTTGTCTTCTGGCCGTTGCTCGGTAAAACGCGTTTCCGGCTGGTTATTATCACTCACACTTGTGCTCCATATTTATTCATATAATGAATAATAGTAGATAATTCACTTAAAGCATGCATTGAATTGCTTGAGGCGCCATTTGCCAGGATTTTTCCCACGATTTCAACAGGTAATTGATTAAATGTTCTAAAGTATTCTGCACGGCAATATTTCTCGCCATATTACACGGCAAGGTTGTATCGTTAATGGCTTCAGCCATAGTGTAGTGAAAATATAGAAACCTGGTGAAGATGTAAAGCATTCAAGTGATATATGACAAATGACCCATGCAATTTGGGTCATTATATTTTATTGATTAAGCAGGGATATATTCAGAGGGTGGGTTGTTTAGCAGGGCTAACATATTCTTTAATAATATTGGACGAATATTATCGGTTGTGGCACCGCTGTCCCACTGCGATATTTTCGCCATTTCCATCCCGGCATAGCCGCAAGGATTAATGCGTAGAAACGGCGAGAGATCCATATTCACGTTTAATGCCAGCCCGTGAAATGAACAACCGCGACGAATACGTAATCCCAGAGAACAAATTTTCTTTTCGCCGACGTAGACGCCCGGTGCGTCAGCGCGAGGATGGGCCTCAATACCCCGTTCGGCGAGTGTATTAACGACGGTTTGTTCCAGCAGTGTGACCAGTTCCCGCACGCCCAGTTTGCGGCGTTTAAGATTGAGCAGGACATACATGACCTGCTGACCTGGACCATGATAGGTGACCTGACCGCCACGATCGCTCTGAATAACCGGAATATCACCGGTCATTAAAAGGTGCTCTGCTTTTCCTGCCTGGCCTTGTGTGAAAACAGGATAGTGCTCAACCAGCCAGATCTCATCGGCGGTATCTTCATCACGGGTATCGGTGAATTCATGCATGGCCTGGGAGACGGGCTCGTAGGGCTGAAGACCGAGCTGGCGGACAAGAATTTTATCCTGATACAAAACAGCATCTCCGTAGAGAATGTAAAAGAGGCGAAAAGTATATCACAGTGGGGAAAGGAGGGGGGTTACCCGGACGAGGCCGGGTAACCGACAGGTTTTTACAGAACCATGCGCACAATGTCGATATTGCCCAGTTCTTCGTACAGCGTTTCAACCTGCTCGATATGGGTTGCGTTGATGGTAATTGAAACCGAGTGGTAGTTGCCTTTGCTGCTTGGTTTTACCGTCGGAGTGTAGTCACCTGGCGCATGGCGCTGTACCACTTCAACCACCTGATCAACCAGCTCAGGCAACGCCTGTCCCATTACTTTGTAAGTAAAAGGAGTAGGGAATTCAAGCAGTTCGTTAAGTTTGGTTTTCATGTCAGCTCCGGCATTACATCAAAAAATAATAACTCCCACTACGTGTGGGAGTTATCAGGATAACGAGTATATGGGGATGGAAATCACACTTTCAAGTGTTTAATTTTTAACCAAACCAGTGATGGAACATTAACTTAATGTAATCAATGATTTTACCGAAGAAGTTACCTTCAGGAATTTCCTGTAGCACCACTAATGGGCGCTGCTCAATGGTTTTGCCATCCAGCTGGAAGTTGATGGTACCGACAACCTGATTTTTCTGAAGCGGGGCGTGCAGCTCAGTGGCATTAAGCACATAGCTGGCTTTCAGGTCTTTCATTCGGCCACGCGGGATTGTGAGGTAGACATCTTTATCCACCCCCAGCGAAGCGCGATCGGTATCACCGAACCACGCAGGCTCAGACGCAAACTCTTTACCAACTTTCAGTGGATTAACCGTTTCAAAGAAGCGGAAGCCCCAGGTCAGCAGCTTTTTGCTTTCCGTCTCGCGGCCTTTGTAAGTACGTCCACCCATCACGGCGGAGATCAGGCGCATTTGACCTTCGGTAGCGGAGGCGACGAGGTTATAGCCTGCTTTGTCAGTATGGCCTGTTTTGATGCCATCCACGTTAAGGCTGTTGTCCCACAACAGTCCGTTACGGTTTAACTGGCGAATGCCGTTAAAGGTGAACTCTTTTTCTTTGTAAATGGAGTATTCATTCGGTACGTCGCGAATCAACGCCTGACCAATCAGCGCCATGTCACGCGCGGAGCTGTACTGACCGTCGGCATCCAGGCCATGCACGGTCTGGAAGTGGGTATTTTTCAGCCCCAACGCGTTTACATAGCTGTTCATCAGCCCGACAAAAGCATCCTGGCTACCGGCGGCAAAATCGGCCATTGCCACGCAGGCATCGTTGCCAGATTGCAGGTTAATACCACGGATCAGCTGGGAAACCGGAACCTGCATACCTGGCTTGAGGAACATCAGCGACGAGCCCTTAAATACCGGATTGCCGGTAGCCCAGGCGTCGTTACCCACCGTGACCAGATCGGTTTCTTTAAACTTACCTGCCTTCATGGCCTGACCGATGACGTAGCTGGTCATCATTTTAGTCAGGCTGGCAGGATCGCGGCGCACGTCCGCGTTTTGTTCTGCCAGCACTTTGCCGGAGTTATAGTCGATCAGGATATAGGACTCCGCATCGATCTGCGGAACACCCGGGATCATGGTTTTGATATTCAGGTCATCGGCGTGCGCAGCGGAGATAAAGGCTGCACAAAGAGCCGTGGTGAGCGCCATGCGCTGCATGATACGAGCGGAAAAAGTGGTCTTCATGGTCTGAACTACGACGTCCGTGATGGAATTAAAAAAGTGCCCTACTATAGCAAACGCATTACCTGCAGGCATCTGACTTTCCGCATGACTTTGTTAATGTCATTTACAGAAGCTGACAATTACACTCGTCATAGTTCAGATTGCGGGGAGGGCTTTGTTAGCAGGCCTGACTCTGAGCCTTGCCCCTTCGGGGCCGCCTTCCCGCAACGCGAATTATTTAGCGTTGATATGATGCCTGTTTTACGTTATTGCGCGCCAGTAATGAAGGACTGTAACTGTGCTTCAGACTGCAAACGCTGCTGCAGCGCACTGGCTTCTGCTTTGCTGGCGAAAGGTCCGAGCTGAATACGCCAGATAGCACCGTTCTGCGTTACGCGTCCGGGAACGCCAAATTGCTGGCCTAAACGTTGCTGATACTGCTGTGCCCGCGTCCGATCGCTGACGGCGCCAACCTGCACCACGTAGTCCCCGCTGGCGGTCGTTGCGGCAGCAGGCGTCACTGCGGCGTTTGATGCTGTGGACGGAGCCGTTACGGGAGCCGTTGCGACAGTGGGTTGTGGTGCCGGGGTCGGCTCACTGCCTTCCAGTACGCCCGGAGCTAACGTTGTTGGGGCGCCGAGGAAGCCGCTGCTGTTAACTGGCGCACCTGCGCTATCCTCGCTCTTCAGCGTTGAATTGCTGATGGCACGGATATCTTCCTGTGGCTGCATGGGTTCTGCCGGGGAGGAAACGCTGCCCATTCCACCGCTTAAATCAGGACGTGCAGGCAGGGCATAAGTTTGCTTAGCAACGGTTGTACACGCCATTCCCGGACCGGACAGCGTACCATCCTGGGCAACGATAATCGGGTCAATGCGCACTTTGGTGTTGTTTGACGTATTCAGACGATCGGCCGCAGCACGCGAAAGCGAAATCACGCGATCGCTGCCATAGGGGCCACGATCGTTAATCCGCACCACGATCATTCGACCGTTGGCGAGGTTGGTTACCCGCACGTAGCTGGGGATCGGCAGCGTTGGATGCGCTGCGGTGAGCTGCATAGGGTCAAACGCCTCACCTGACGCCGTCAGATTGCTGCCCGGTTCGGCATCATAAATTGCCGCCAGACCGGCCTGACTGAAACGAGAGGGATCCTGGACAATTTTGTAACTCTTACCATCGCGCTGGTAATCCTGATTTGCCGTTGCGTTAAGAGGTTCGAAGCGTGGGTCCGCCCCGCTGATTTCAACGATCGGACCATTACACACCGCAGGCTGCGGTGCGACGGTCGTCCGTTGCTGACCATCATCATTTGAACACGCCGCGAGCATTCCTGCCGCGATGCAGATTCCGAGCCACTGCTTACGCATTGCGCACCCCTTACACGCTTTTCGACAACATTTTTCTGTGGGTGTGGATCGACATCACAATCCCGAACCCGGCCATCAGCACTATCAGTGCGGAGCCTCCGTAACTGACCAGCGGTAATGGAACGCCTACTACCGGCAGAATACCACTCACCATACCAATATTTACGAAGACATAAACGAATAATATCAACATTAAGCCACCGGCCATCACGCGGCCAAAGGTGGTTTGCGCCCGGGCGGCAATCCACAGACCGCGCATAATCAGCAGAATGTAGAGTGCGAGCAGGACAAGTATGCCTACCAGACCCAGTTCTTCAGCCAGTACGGCGAAGATAAAGTCGGTGTGGCGTTCGGGTAAAAACTCCAGCTGCGACTGGGTTCCGTGCAGCCAGCCTTTACCACTCAGGCCACCGGAGCCAATGGCAATTTTCGACTGAATGATGTGATAACCCGCTCCCAGCGGATCGGTTTCCGGATCGAGCAGCATCATGACGCGCTGACGCTGGTAATCGTGCATCAGGAAGAACCACAGTATCGGGATAAACGCCGCCACCAGCACCACAGCAACGCCGATAAGGCGCCAGCTCAAACCCGACAGGAACAGCACGAACAGGCCGGAGAGCGCCACCAGGATAGAGGTTCCGAGATCCGGCTGTGCGGCGACCAGCAGCGTAGGCATGAAAATCAGCACCAGGGCGATAGCGGTGTTCTTCAGTGACGGCGGGCAGACGTCACGGTTGATAAAGCGTGCGACCATCAGCGGCACCGCGATTTTGGCGATTTCAGAGGGCTGGAAACGCACGATGCCCAGATCGAGCCAGCGCTGCGCCCCTTTGGAGATGGCCCCGAAAGCATCAACCGCCACTAACAGGATAATACAAAAAATATAGAGGTAAGGCGCCCAGCCTTCGTATACGCGAGGCGGGATCTGCGCCATCACCACCATGAACACCAGACCCATGGCAATCTGACCGATTTTACGCTCCATCATGCCGATGTCCTGGCCGCTGGCGCTCCAGATAACCATTGAGCTGTAGACCAGAAGAGCCAGTAAGATAAGCAACATGGTGGGATCGATATGGATCTTATCCCAGAATGTTTTTTTGTTCGGATTATCCGTCATGTTTATTGGTCCTCCGCCGCTGCGACCGCAGGGTTTTCAGCTGGCAGACTGGTGTTGTTGTCGCCCAACATAATGTGGTCAAGGATCTGGCGCATCAGCGTACCGACTGCCGGGCCCGATCCACCATTTTCCAGAATCATCGCGACAGCAATCTGAGGATTGTTATACGGTGCGAATGCTGTCATCAGCTTATGGTCACGCAGGCGTTCGGCAATTTTGTGTGCGTTGTAAGTCTCGTTGGCTTTCAGACCAAAGACCTGTGCAGTACCGGATTTCGCGGCGATTTTGTAGGGTGCGCTGGCAAAATATTTATGCGCAGTACCGTTAGCGCGATTTGCCACGCCGTACATGCCGTCTTTGGCCAGCTCCCAGTAACCGGAATGAATATCACCGACCGGAGGCTCGTGCGGCTGTACCCAGGGCACCTGCTTACCGTCTTCTGCGGTACTCATCAGCAGATGCGGCACTTTCACCACGCCGTCGTTAATCAGGGTCATCAGCGCCTTATTCATCTGAATTGGCGTTGCCGTCCAGTAACCCTGGCCAATCCCCACCGGAATGGTATCGCCCTGGTACCAGGGTTTTTTAAAGCGTTTCTGCTTCCACTCACGCGTTGGCATGTTACCTGAGCGCTCTTCTGCCAGGTCGATGCCGGTATAATGACCATAGCCGAATTTCTCCATCCACTCGGAGAGACGGTCGATCCCCATATCGTAGGCGACCTGGTAGAAGAAGGTATCCGCGGACTCTTCCAGTGATTTGGTGATGTTCAGATGGCCATGGCCCCATTTTTTCCAGTCACGGTAACGTTTTTCTGAACCAGGAAGCTGCCACCAGCCGGGGTCAAACAGACTGGTATTGCGGGTGATAACTCCGGCGCTCAAGGCCGAGACGGCAACGTAGGGTTTAACCGTCGATGCAGGCGGATAAATCCCCTGCGTTGCGCGGTTAACCAGCGGCGTATTCGGATCGTTGAGCAAGCCGGAATAATCTTTGCTGGAAATGCCATCGACGAACAGATTCGGGTCGTAGCTTGGCATGGAGACCAGCGCCAGCACGCCGCCGGTACGGGGATCGGTCACCACAACGGCGGCGCGACTGCCTGCCAGCAGCGTTTCAATATACTGCTGGAGTTTTAAATCCAGCGTAAGGTAGATGTCGTGTCCGGCCTGCGGCGGCACCTCTTTGAGCTGACGGATCACGCGACCGCGGTTGTTGACTTCAACCTCTTCATAACCGGTCTGCCCGTGCAGTACCTCTTCGTAATAGCGCTCGATCCCCAGCTTGCCGATATCATGGGTAGCGGCGTAGTTAACTAGCTTGCCATCTTTATCCAGGCGCTCGACGTCTTTATCGTTAATCTTCGATACGTAGCCAATGACGTGGGTCAGGGCAGAGCCATAGGGATAATAACGGCGTTTGTAGCCTTTGACTTCCACACCCGGAAAACGGTACTGGTTTACGGCAAAGCGCGCCACCTGTACTTCAGTCAGGTTGGTTTTGACAGGAATGGAGGTAAAGCGGTGAGAACGGGCGCGCTCTTTTTTGAATCCGGCAATATCGTCGTCGGTCAAATCCACCACGCTACGCAATGCATCCAGCGTTTGCTGAACGTTATCCACCTTCTCCGGCATCATTTCAATCTGGTAGATGGTACGGTTCAGGGCGAGAGGGATCCCGTTACGGTCATAGATAATTCCGCGGCTGGGTGCAATAGGCACCAGCTTGATGCGGTTTTCGTTTGAGCGGGTCTGGTAATCGGTAAAACGGACGATCTGCAGATTATACAGGTTGGCAATTAGCACGCCGGTCAGCAGTAAAATACCCAAAAAAGCAACCAGCGCCCGGCGCACAAACAGCGCAGACTCAGCCGTATAGTCGCGAAAAGAATTCTGTCGTTTCATCCGCTGCTTAATCTATTCAAGACTCAATGATCACTCACGGTGATAAGGGTGATTGGTGGTTATGCTCCACGCCCGGTATAAACTCTCTGCGACCAGCACCCGAACCAGCGGGTGGGGGAGGGTCAGCGCTGAGAGGGACCAGCTTTGTTCCGCTGCCGCTTTGCAGGCCGGGGATAACCCTTCCGGTCCGCCAATCAACAGGCTGACGTCACGACCGTCCAGTTTCCAGCGCTCCAGTTCGCTCGCCAGCTGCGGTGTATCCCAGGGTTTGCCCGGAATATCAAGGGTGACAATGCGGTTTTTGCCTGCGGCAGCCAGCATCTGTTCACCCTCTTTGTCGAGAATGCGTTTAATGTCCGCGTTCTTGCCGCGCTTGCCCGCAGGAATTTCAATCAGCTCAAAGGGCATATCTTTGGGAAAACGCCGCAGGTACTCCGTAAAACCGGTCTGCACCCAGTCGGGCATTTTCGTTCCTACGGCGACAAGTTGCAGCTTCACGCATTAACTCCAGAGTTTTTCCAGTTCGTACAGGCGACGGCTCTCTTCCTGCATGACGTGGACAATCACATCACCCAGGTCAACAACGATCCAGTCTGCGACGTTCTCGCCTTCGACGCCAAGCGGCAACAGACCTGCTGCACGAGACTCCTGAACCACATGGTCAGCAATAGACATGACGTGTCGGCTGGAGGTTCCGGTACAAATAATCATACAGTCGGTGATACTGGATTTGCCCTGAACGTCTAAGGCAATGATGTCCTGACCTTTAAGGTCATCAATTTTGTCGATAACAAAATCCTGGAGTGCTTTACCCTGCAAGTTTTCCCCCTGGGTGCATGAACGAATCTAACGATAGATAAAAAGGCCTGCCAGTATACCTGAATCAGAGGCGATATCGGGACAAATGTCGTCGAACCGACTGTTGAAAGTGGGCTATCATCCCATCCCGCGCCACAGAATGCATCGCCATTTTTGTAAAACAATTTCTGCAATGCTCTGGATGGCAGGAAAAGTCTGGCTGCGGAGAATAACAGCCTGTCAGGGGGTGTCAATGGCCGGAGCCTCCCTGACGAAAAAAAACAGAAGTTTCACTGTCCTGGCTGCCAGATAGCCCGGCTGTTTAAGACCTTCAGCGTGGCAAAATCTTCACAAAAATCAATGGCGCTCCAGCAGCCTTGCTCAACGCGAAAATGCCACATGGCAGCGGCTGGCATGGAGAGCAATCGGGCGACCAGCAGACTCAACACGCCCTGATGACTCACCACCAGTAGATTCTGGTGCTGCCGGTAATCGGTAAGCTGCGTAACAAAGCGTTCGACGCGCTGCGAGAAGTCCTGAAATCCTTCACCGTTGGTGGGGACGGCGTTCTGCCAGTCGGCACACCAGGCGGCATAATTTTCGGCATCTTCCTGCGTCAGATCGCGATGGTGGCGCATTTCCCAGTCGCCAAAGAACATTTCGTTGAGCTCGGGTTTTATCTGCCAGGGCACGTCTCGCCCCTGTAGCACCAGCTTTGCGGTATGCCGGGCGCGTTCCAGCTCACTGCACAGTACCTGATCAAACGGAACGTTTTGTAACAGCGTACACAGCGTTTGCGCCTGTATAATTCCCCGCCCGGTGAGCGGCGTGGGGGCATGACCGCTATACAGCCCGGCAACGTTGGCCTCGGTTTCTCCATGACGAACTAACCAGAGTCGCATTTTTTTCCTCTTGAGACGTAATCGCGCAAAACATGATTCAGGCACTGATTGCGCAGGTTTTTTTTTATAAAATAACGGTTTTCTCTGGAGCGGCACATGTCTTTATTGAAAAGCGCGCACGGCGGCAATACGCGGGAAGCCGCTGCGTGGTTAGGTATTGCGCCTGAACAGCTGCTGGATTTTAGCGCGAATATTAACCCGCTGGGTATGCCCGCGTTGGTGAAACGCGCCATCATCGACAATCTGCAGCGTGCTGAGCATTATCCCGATGTCGATTACCACCACCTTCATCAGGCGCTGGCGCAGCATCATCAGATACCAGCGGCGTGGATCCTCGCCGGAAATGGAGAGACGGAAGCGATTTTTACTCTTGTTAAAGGGCTTAAGCCGCGTCACGCGATGGTGGTCACGCCTGGATTTGCAGAATACCGCCGGGCGCTACGGTGGGGAGAATGTGCGGTACATGAATTTGCGCTAAGTGAAGAAGACGACTGGCAGCTTACCGATGCCATCCTTGATGCCTTAACATCCGATCTGGACTGCCTGTTCCTGTGTACGCCGAATAACCCCACCGGCTTGCTTCCGGATCGCGATTTACTCCAGGCCATTGCGCAGCGGTGCAGGGTGCTCGAAATTGCCCTGATCCTCGATGAAGCGTTTCTTGATTTCATTCCTGCCGAGCCTGGGTTTATTCCCGTGCTCAAAGATAATCCGCATATTTGGGTTTTGCGCTCGCTCACCAAGTTTTACGCCATTCCGGGATTGCGTCTGGGCTATCTGGTCAACAGTGATGAACAGGCTGTGGCCAGAATGCGGGCACAGCAGATGCCCTGGTCGATTAACACATTTGCTGCCCTGGCGGGGGAGCTTGTTCTTGACGATGCCGCTTATCGGGAGGCAACCTTTCGTTGGCTGAAGGAAGAGGGGGGGCGTTTTTATCAACGGCTGAGCGAATTACCGGGGCTGAAAGTCTACCCCGGCCAGGCAAATTATCTCTTATTACGCAGCGATCGCGAGTTGCAGTGGGCGATGCTGGAGCGGCACATCCTGATTCGCAGTTGTGCTAATTACCCCGGGCTGGATGAGCGCTATTACCGGGTGGCGATACGTGGACAAGAGGAGAACAACCGCCTGTTGGCAGGATTATCCGGGGTGCTTAGCGGTACAACCCCTGCTGATTAATGTAATTCAATACCGCTTGCGGCATCAGGTCATCGCACGGTTCGCCGTTCTCTAGACGTTCGCGGACGATAGTGGCGGAGATATTGAACCACGGCGTTTCCGCCAGATAGATTTTGCCTGCCGGTAATGTGTGCAGATCGTCAGGTGTATGGGTCAGATGATGTTCAAGCCACTGTTGATACTGCGGCTGTGACATTTCGAGCGGATATCCCGGGCGTCGGCAGACAATCAGATGCGTATTGTCGAGAATGGTTTCGTAGTCATGCCAGGTTGGGAAGGTGAGCAGCGAGTCCTGGCCGATGATAAACGCCAGCGGCACGTCCGGGCCTTGTTCTTCACGCCACTCTTTCAGCGTCTGAGCGGTATAGGAAGGCATATCGCGTTGCAGCTCGCGTTCATCCAGGACAAACAGCGGCTTATCGGCAATCGCCAGTTCAAGCATATATTTCCGCTGCGCGCTGGTGGCTTCTGGCTGCGGGCGATGCGGAGGCACGTTATTGGGCATGACAATTACCCGTGAAAGGCCAATCAGGTTCGCCAGCGTTTCAACCGGTTTGAGATGACCATAATGCACCGGATCAAAGGTGCCACCAAACAAAGCTTGCAAAGATTTCATATCAGCCATCAATAAATACGTCCGCCAGCGTCTTATGGCAGAGCAGGAGTGAAAGCCCTTCTAGCTCGGCCCAGACGGACTGACCATAATCCTGTTTAAGCGTAATTTCTGTTCGCGTCAGCAGCTGCACAGACTGGCGTAACTGCGCCTGACTGAGGCGGTTCAGCGCGTCGCCGATCATGCCCCGACGATTCTGCCAGACCCGGTGCTTATCAAACAGCGTCCGCAGCGGCGTATGGACAGACTGGCGCTTCAGATTCACCAGCAGCAGCAGTTCGCGCTGTAACGTCCGTAGAAGGATCACCGGTTCGCTGCCTTCCAGCCGCAGCTGCTGCAGGATATGCAGTGCACGCTTACTTTTACCCATCAGCAACGCGTCGACCCAGTGGAAAGGGGTAAAGTGCGCGGCATCGTTGACGGCCCGCTCTACGCGAGGCAGCGTCAATTTACCGTCCGGCCACAGCAGAGATAAGCGTTCCAGCGCCTGCGCCAACGCCAGCAGGTTGCCCTCATAGCAGTAACACAGGAGTTGATTCGCCGCATCGTCCAGCCGCAAATTGTTCTGCTTTGCCCGGGTTGCGACCCAGCGCGGGAGCTGCGCCTGTTCAGGCGTCTGACAGCTTATCTGTACGCTGCGATCGGCAAGTTGGGTATACCATGCGGCGTTTTCCTGCGCTTTGCTGAGTTTGTTACCACGCACCATCAGCAGCAGATCGTCATGTAGCAGGCTGACCAGCGTTGCGAGCTGTTCGTTTATTGCCGCATTGGGGCCATTTTCAGGCAGCAGCAGCAGCAGTGTCTGACGGCTGGCGAACAGGCTCATCGCCTGACACAACGAGAAAAGGGAATTCCAGTCGGTGCTGGTATCGATAGTAAAAGAGTGGTGTTCTTCGAATCCTTGCCCTGCTGCAACCTGACGGATTGCGTCCTGGCTTTCCTGCAACAAGAGCGGATCGTTGCCCAATAATAAATACGCCGCGCGCAACCCCTCATTGAGCTGCGCGCGGAGTTGTTCAGGGTACAACCGAATCATCAGTTACCCAGAGTCGTGGAAACGCGAGTCGAAGACGAGTCTGACGCTGCCGCTGAGTTATCCGCGGCGGCCTCTTCCCGGGTTGACTGTATATCTGCGGCACGAATGCTTGGCAGCTTACGAATCAGCTGTTCTGCGGCCCGGTCGTACATCTCTTTGATAATCATATCCTGCTCGTTATCTTTCGCCAGCGCCATCTGCGGGTTATCGAAGAAAGAGCGGAACACTTTAACGTTGATAGGATAAATGTCATGACCCGGAATCAACACCGAAGCACTGACTGTCATCACCATCTGATACTCGGCCGTCTGACCGTTCTGGAATACGGACGCGGTATCTTTCGTGAGGGTGGTGCGACCAAGGCGCAGAGACGGAACGTCCTGACGCATTGACCCTTTTTCAAGCAGAGTGACATCATTCAGACGTAGCTGATTACGTACCGCCCGACTTAACGGACCGTTCGGATCCCCGGAATCAAGAATCATGGTTTTCATAGTGGCTGGCACCTGCGTGGTATTACGCAGATGCCAGCCACACCCGGCGGTGGTTAACACCGCCAGAGATAACAACAATGTTGCCAGATATCGCACGCTTCCTCCCGCGCTTAGCCAACGACCAGATTGAGCAGTTTACCCGGAACGTAAATCACTTTACGTACGGTAACGCCATCAAGATATTTTGCAACCAGATGCTCCTGGCCTGCACGTTCACGAACCTGCTCTTCAGTCGCGTCCACCGGAACGGTGATTTTGCCACGTACTTTCCCGTTAACCTGAACGACAACCAGCGTAGAGTCTTCAACCATAGCGCTTTCATCAGCCACCGGCCACGGTGCGTTATCAATATCGCCTTCGCCTTTCAGCGCCTGCCACAGGGTAAAGCTGACGTGCGGCGTGAACGGGTTGAGCATACGCACAACCGCCAGCAGCGCTTCCTGCATCAGAGCGCGGTCCTGCTCATTTTCCTGCGGCGCTTTCGCCAGCTTGTTCATCAGTTCCATAATTGCCGCAATCGCGGTGTTAAAGGTCTGACGACGACCGATATCATCGGTGACTTTAGCAATCGTTTTGTGCACGTCGCGACGCAGCGCTTTTTGATCTTCGCTTAACGCTTCAACGTTCAGCGCGGCAACCTCACCTTTGCTGATGTGTTCATAGACCAGTTTCCAGACACGTTTCAGGAAGCGGTTAGCCCCTTCCACGCCGGATTCCTGCCATTCCAGCGTCATGTCAGCCGGAGAGGCGAACATCATGAACAGGCGCACGGTATCCGCGCCGTAGCGCTCAACCATCACCTGCGGATCGATGCCGTTGTTTTTCGATTTGGACATCTTGCTCATGCCGGTATACACCAGTTCATGGCCTGCCGCGTCTTTCGCCTTCACGATGCGGCCTTTCTCGTCGCGCTCGACGATAGCATCAACCGGAGAAACCCAGTTACGCTCGCCGTTTTCGCCCACATAGTAGAAGGCATCAGCCAGCACCATGCCCTGACACAGCAGCTGTTTCGCCGGTTCGTCAGAGTTCACCATGCCTGCGTCGCGCATCAGCTTATGGAAGAAGCGGAAGTAGAGCAGGTGCATGATGGCGTGTTCGATACCGCCAATGTAGATGTCAACCGGCAGCCAGTAGTTTGCCGCTTCGGAGTCCAGCATTCCTTCCTGGTACTGCGGGCAGGTGTAGCGCGCGTAGTACCAGGACGATTCCATAAAGGTATCAAAGGTATCGGTTTCGCGCAGGGCAGGCTGGCCGTTAACGGTGGTTTTCGCCCACTGCGGATCGGCTTTAATGGGGCTGGTGATCCCATCCATCACCACATCTTCCGGCAGGATCACCGGCAGTTGATCTTCCGGCGTCGGCAGTACGCTGCCGTCTTCCAGAGTGACCATTGGGATTGGCGCGCCCCAGTAACGCTGACGGGAAACGCCCCAGTCACGCAGACGGTAGTTCACTTTACGCTCGCCCACGCCTTTTGCTGCCAGCTTGTCGGCAATCGCGTTAAATGCTTCTTCGAATGCCAGACCGTCGAACTCACCAGAGTTAAACAGCACACCTTTTTCAGTCAGCGCCTGTTCGGACAGATCCGGTGCGGAACCGTCGGCAGCCAGAATAACCGGCTTGATGGTCAAACCGTATTTGGTGGCGAACTCGAAGTCGCGCTGATCGTGGCCCGGAACGGCCATTACTGCGCCGGTACCGTACTCCATCAGCACGAAGTTGGCGGCCCATACCGGGATCTCTTCGCCGGTCAGCGGATGAATTGCTTTAAAGCCGGTATCGACACCTTTTTTCTCCATGGTCGCCATATCGGCTTCGGCCACTTTGGTGTTACGGCATTCGTCGATAAAGGCGGCAAGCTCCGGGTTGTTCGCGGCAGCTTTCTGCGCCAGTGGATGGCCCGCGGCAACCGCCAGGTAAGTTGCGCCCATAAAGGTGTCAGGGCGGGTGGTGTAAACGGTCAGCGTGTTGTCGTAACCGTTCACATCGAAAGTGATTTCCACACCTTCTGAACGGCCGATCCAGTTGCGCTGCATCGTTTTTACGGTGTCTGGCCAGTGATCCAGCTTATCCAGATCGTTGAGCAGTTCGTCGGCATAGTCGGTGATCTTAATGAACCACTGCGGGATCTCTTTACGCTCGACTTTGGTGTCGCAGCGCCAGCAGCAGCCGTCAATAACCTGTTCGTTCGCCAGTACGGTCTGGTCGTTCGGGCACCAGTTCACCGCAGAGGTTTTCTTATACACCAGCCCTTTTTTATACAGCTCGGTGAAGAATTTTTGTTCCCAGCGGTAATATTCCGGGGTGCAGGTCGCCAGCTCACGGCTCCAGTCATAGCCGAAGCCCAGCATTTTGAGCTGGTTTTTCATGTAAGCGATGTTGTCGTACGTCCACGGCGCGGGGGCGGTATTGTTTTTGACCGCTGCACCTTCCGCCGGCAGACCGAATGCATCCCAGCCGATTGGCTGTAATACGTTTTTGCCCAGCATGCGCTGATAGCGGGCAATCACGTCGCCGATGGTGTAGTTACGGACGTGGCCCATGTGTAGTCGACCAGAAGGATAGGGAAGCATAGACAGGCAGTAATACTTCTCTTTGCTCTCGTCTTCGGTTACTTCAAATGTGCGCTTCTCATCCCAGTGAAGCTGTACTTTGGATTCTATCTCTTCCGGGCGGTATTGCTCTTGCATGGCAGCCAGTGGTCCTGTTTTCAGTACTGCTACAAATGTAGCTTTCGGGGTGGTGTTTCAGATCCGCATAGCATAGCCCAAACGCCCGCGTCAAAACAGCCTTTCGCGCATTCAGCGGCTAAATCCCATGCCAACAATCCTTGCATTAATTTACACACTCTGTGGGCAGTCTTGCAAAGCGGGGTGCAAATAACGTCTATTATTATAGACAGTTAACGACCCAGGAGGCGAAGTGATGAACAAGGTTGCTCAATATTACCGTGAACTGGTTGCGTCTTTAAGCGAGCGTCTGCGCAATGGCGAACGCGATATTGATGCGCTGGTGGAACAGGCACGTCAGCGTGTTTTGCAGGCCGGGGAGTTAACGCGAACCGAGGTGGACGAACTGACGCGGGCCGTCAGACGCGACCTGGAAGAGTTCGCCATGAGCTATGAGGAGAGTCTTGAAGAAGAGAGCGACAGCGTCTTTATGCGGGTGATTAAAGAGAGTCTGTGGCAGGAGCTGGCGGACATCACTGATAAAACGCAGCTTGAGTGGCGGGAAGTTTTTCAGGATCTCAGCCACCACGGGGTCTATCACAGCGGGGAAGTTGTCGGCCTGGGCAACCTGGTATGTGAGAAGTGTCATTATCATCTGGCGGTCTACACGCCGGATGTGCTGCCGCTGTGCCCGAAATGTGGTCACGATCAGTTTCAGCGTCGGCCGTTTGAGCCTTGATTATTGCGCGCGCCGAAGGTCATTGACAGGCCGGATAAGGCGCTTGCGCCACCATCCGGCATGTCGCCTGATGACGATGCTGGCGCCTTATCCGGCCTGACGTCATCCTTCGGCAACGTATTACGCGTAATACTTCAGACGCTCCGCCAGCAGATCGACAAACCCTTCACGATCCACATCCACCATCACGGTGGCGTTCGGCTTGTTGCCGGTCAGGGAATAGTAATCCACGACCGTCATCCCCTGGGTATATTTTCCTTGCGTCTCAACGCCGACCCAGCGTTCTACCGTCGTGAACAGTTCGGGTTTCAGCAGCCAGGCGATAGTACATGGATCGTGTAATGGTGCTCCGGTGAAGCCCCATTTTTCGTCTTTGTGGTATTCAAAGAAGAAATCCAGCAGTTCGGCGACGATGGTCGAAATCGGGTTACCTGTTGCGCGCAGGCGCTCGGTATCTTCAATGTGAATCTGCGCTTTGTGCGTCACATCCAGGCCAGCCATTACGACCGGAATCCCTGACTGGAAGACGATTTCCGCCGCTTCAGGATCGACATAAATATTGAATTCTGCTGCTGGCGTCCAGTTCCCCAGAGCCATCGCGCCGCCCATAATCACAATGCGGGCGATGTTGTTGTGCAGTTCCGGATGACTGTTCAGTAACAAAGCAACATTGGTTTGCGGGCCGGTGGAGACAATGGTGACCGGCTCCGGGCTCTCACGCAGGGTCTTTGCCATCAGCTCAACGGCAGTACAGGCTTGCGGAGCAAAGGACGGCTCTGGCAGCGCCGGGCCGTCCAGCCCGCTCTCGCCGTGGACATTGTCGGCAATGATAAGCTTGCGCATCAGCGGTTTTACTGCTCCACCGGCGACAGGAATATCCGGTCGGTTCAGCAGCGTCAACATGCGTAGCACGTTACGCAGCGTTTTGTCGGGCGTCTGGTTACCAGCGGAAGAGGTGATGGCTTTTACATCAAGTTCAGGGGAGGCGAGGGCGAGAACAAGTGCGATAGCGTCGTCATGACCTGGATCGCAATCAAACAGAATCGGCAGTGTCATTGTTGCTCCTTGTGAGTACTGATTTGTGGCAAGGGTAACGCCGACCTGAAAATGATTCGATAAATGAAACAAGAAAGCGTGATACGGCGCGCACTCTGAAGTGCGCGCCGGAAAGATTAATGCAGGATTTTAGCCAGGAAGTCTTTGGCGCGATCGGATTTCGGATTGGCGAAGAACTCTTCTTTCGGCGAATCTTCGACAATTTTCCCTTCATCCATAAAGATCACCCGGTTCGCCACTTTACGCGCAAAGCCCATCTCGTGGGTCACCACCATCATGGTCATTCCTTCATTGGCAAGCTCAACCATGACGTCCAGCACCTCGTTGATCATTTCCGGATCGAGGGCCGAAGTGGGTTCATCGAACAGCATGGCGATCGGATCCATACACAGCGCCCGAGCAATCGCCACACGCTGCTGCTGGCCACCGGAAAGCTGTGCCGGATATTTATTCGCGTGCGCGGCAAGACCCACGCGCTCCAGCAGTTTTTGCGCTTTCTCGCGAGCAGGGGCCTTATTGCGCTTAAGTACTTTCACCTGCGCCAGGGTCAGGTTTTCAATGATTGACAGGTGTGGGAACAGCTCAAAATGCTGAAACACCATCCCGACGCGAGAACGGAGCTTCGCCAGATCCGTTTTCTTGTCGTTCACCATGATGCCGTTAACGGTGATTTCCCCTTTTTGCACTGGCTCAAGACCATTGACGGTTTTTATCAGCGTCGATTTACCGGAACCGGAAGGGCCGCAAACCACCACCACTTCGCCTTTTTTGACTTCCGTGGAGCAGTCGGTCAGCACCTGAAAGTGACCATACCATTTAGAAACGTTTTTCAGGGTAATCATTAAACTGTCCTTTTCTTCAGATAACTGACCAACAACGACGCGCTCAGGCTGATAACAAAGTAGACGGCACCGGCAAACAGGATCATTTCGACCTGCGTACCGTCACGCTCACCAATCGTGGAGGCGGTACGGAAGAAGTCCGCCAGGCTTAATACATACACCAGAGAGGTATCCTGGAACAGCACTATGCCCTGAGTCAGCAGCAGCGGCACCATCGCGCGAAACGCCTGCGGCAGAATGATCAGCTTCATTGACTGCCAGTGCGTCATCCCCAGCGCCAGCGCGGCGCTGGACTGCCCGCGGGAGATACTCTGGATACCCGCGCGGATAATCTCTGAGTAATACGCCGCTTCAAACATGGAAAACGCCACCATCGCGGAGATCAGACGAATATCCGTTTTTGGCGACAGCCCCAGCACGTTTTGCAGGAAGCCGGGCACAATCAGGTAGAACCACAGCAGCACCATCACCAATGGGATGGAGCGGAATACGTTGACGTAGGCTTTGGCAAACCAGGCGATCGGCGCAAAGCTTGAAAGCCGCATCACGGCCAGGATCGTCCCCCAGACAATACCAATGACCACCGCCGTGACGGTAATTTTCAGCGTAATAACCAGTCCTGCCAGCAGATACGGCATGGAAGGAACGATTGAACTCCAGTCGAATTCGTACATTATTTGCCTCCCAAATTGCCAGGCAGGCGGATTTTGCGTTCCACCAGACTCATCACCAGCATGATGAAGGCGTTAATTAATACGTAGGCCAGGGTGATGGCGGTAAACGATTCCCAGGCGTGCGCCGAGTAATCCAGCAGTTTTCCCGCCTGGGCAGCCATATCCACCAGACCGATAGTGGAGGCGATGGCCGAGTTCTTTACCAGGTTCATCATCTCCGAGGTCATCGGTGGCACAATCACCCGGTAAGCGTTAGGCAACAGCACATAGCGGTAAGCCTGCGGGAGCGTCAGCCCCATCGCCAGCGCCGCGTTCTTTTGTCCGCGAGGCAGTGACTGAATGGCGGCACGGACCTGCTCACAGACGCGGGCGGCGGTGAACAAGCCCAGGCAGAGCATTGATGAGAGGAAGAACTGAATGTTGGGATCGAGTTCAGCCTTGAACCACATACCGAGGTTTTCAGGCAGCAACTCCGGTATCACAAGGTACCAGGTAAAGAACTGCACGATCAGCGGAACGTTACGAAACAGCTCAACGTACAACGTGCCGATGCCAGAAAGGAAGCGGTTAGGTACGGTGCGCAGGATGCCGAATATCGAGCCGACCAGGAAGGCGATAATCCAGGCGGTGATGGATAAGGCGACGGTGACCTGGAAGCCGCTCCAGAGCCAGCCGAGATAGGTGGTGTTGCCGAACGGGGCTTGTTGTAAAAAAATCCCCCAGTTCCAGTCTATTGACATAAATCTACTCCAGAAAAAAAAGGGTAGCAGTGCTACCCCCGAAGATTGTTACCCCGCTTTTTGCGGTTTTCGGGCCTGATGGGGAACGACCATCAGGCTTATAGTCTGTCCGTGCCGGGTAACAATCGAGAGGGAGGGGAAGCCTCCCTGATTACACTTCACCCTTCAGGCTGTCTCGTCGTTGGCTGCCTTTACTCATCCCGGTCACTTACTCATGTAAGCTCCCGGGAATTCGCTCAGTTGCCGCCTTGATACAACCTGAAAGATTTTGTGTACTCTTCTAATTAATTAGTTAAGCGCTTTATCATTCGGTGCTTTGAACAGGGCCTTCATCTCCTCAGACAGTTCAAAATTCATGTTCAGGTTCTTCGGCGGGATTGGGTTTTTGAACCATTTATCGAACCATTTTTCTGCTTCGCCTGAGGTCTGGGCCTGGGCGATGGTGTCATCCATCAGTTTTTTGAACTCTGGATCGTCTTTGCGCATCATGCAGCCGTAAGCTTCCTGGGACTGCGGTTTGCCGACAATTTCCCAGTTATCCGGTTTCTTCGCTTTCGCGCGTTCGCCAGCCAGCAGGGCGTCATCCATCATAAAGGCAACGGCACGACCGCTTTCCAGCGTACGGAACGAGTCGCCGTGGTCTTTTGCGCTGATGATGCGCATGTCCATTTTCTGTTCGTCATTGAGCTTGTGCAGCAGCACTTCGGAGGTCGTACCGGAAGTTACCACCACCGCTTTCCCTTTCAGATCAGGGAAATCTTTAATATCGCCACCTTTTTTGGTCAGCAGGCGTGTACCGACGACAAAGATCGTATCGGAGAAGGCGGCCTGTTTTTGACGCTCAAGGTTATTGGTAGTCGAGCCACACTCAAAGTCGAAGGTACCGTTTTGCAGCAGGGGAATACGGTTCTGGGAGGTGACAGGAATCAGCTTTACCTGCAGATCCGGTTTGTTGAGTTTTTTCTTCACCGCTTCAACGATGGCGTTGGAGTAGTCCTGAGAATAACCCACCACTTTCTGCTGGTTGTCGTAATAGGAGAACGGTACAGAAGATTCACGGTGACCGACGACGATCACGCCATTTTTGGCGATCTTTGCCAGCGTACCGCCCGCGGCTGGGGCGGCGTCTTCTGCCTGTGCCAGACCGGCAGACAGTCCCATTACCAGCATTGCTGTGGTTAGCTTACGTAATTGCATATCCAACTCCTTCATCGTCTGCGTCATCGACGCATTGATATGTGTTATTGTGTTGTTATAACTTGTAACCTAAATGCTTGGTGTTATGCGTGATTGTTAGCATTTAGTTTGGCTAAATGTAAAGATTTTGCCGTGTTTTTGTTTATTTTTGCGAGGTGCGCCGCACCGTTTTAAGGCAAAAATCTCACGTTGCACTATCCTGGTGCCACTGGCGTTCATCTTTGGTGCGACCCGGTTGCACATTCAGCCAAAATTGCGTTTGCCTTGTATTACAAAGCAATAGGCGTGCCAGAATGGACGTCGGAGCGGGAGGAAGGATTGCAGACCCCAGCAGGATAAGCGTTCGCGTTATCCGGCTGGAGAAGGAAGGGTTATTTGCGGCGCTGACGCAGGCTCATCACCACGGCACCAAAACCAAACAGTACGGTGAGCAGCCACAGCGGCCAGTGACCAGTACGGGCATAAGGCGTTAACCCGGTGGCTGGCGTCACTTTAGTCGTCAATACTTCACGAGTGAACTGCGGGATCATCGCCTGGATCTCACCTTGCGGACCAATCACCGCCGTAATCCCATTGTTGGTGCTGCGCAGCAGCGGTCGTGCCAGTTCGAGCGAACGCATCCGCGCCATCTGGAAATGTTGCCACGGACCAATTGACTTCCCAAACCAGGCATCGTTAGAGATGGTCAGCAGGTAGTCGGTATCCGGACGGAAGTTATCCCGCACCTGCTCACCGAGAATAATCTCGTAGCAGATGGCGGCGGTCAGTTTGAGGCCGTGCGCCCGCAATTGAGGCTGTACGTAGGGACCACGACTGAATGAGGACATCGGCAAATCAAAGAACGGAGCCAGAGGACGCAGAATCGACTCCAGTGGTACAAACTCGCCAAACGGCACCAGATGGTTTTTGTTGTAGCGGTTGGCAGAATCATAGCTGTACGGATTGTCTTTCCCCAGCGTGATAATGGTGTTGTAAGTGTCGTAACGATTCTGTTTGTTCAGCCGCGCGTCAACGATACCGGTGATCAGCGAGCTGCCCTTAGCGTTAAGCTGGTCGTCCATCATGTCCAGAAAACGCTGCTGGTTGATTTCCAGATCCGGGATGGCGGACTCCGGCCAGATGATTAACTGCGATTTCCCCATCAGCGGCCGGGTGGCATCAAGGTAGATTTTCAGCGTATTGATAAGCTGGCTTTCATCCCATTTCAGCGACTGCGGAATGTCGCCCTGTACCAGCGAAACCTGAGTTGCCTTTTCGGGCTCCAGCGTAAACCACTGGATATAACGTAGTGGGAAGGGGAGAGCGAAAAGCACTATCGCGGCAGCCAGCGGACGCCAGTTGCGCGTCACCAGCGCCAGCGCCAGCAGGCCGCTAACCATCATCAGCAGGAAGTTAATGGCTTCCACACCCATTACCGGCGCCAGACCTTTCAGCGGACCGTCAATCTGGCTGTAACCAAACTGTAGCCATGGGAAGCCGGTCAGCACCCAGCCGCGCAGGAATTCAGTCATTTGCCAGACGACAGGGGCGGCAATCGCCATCCGCAGCCAGTGGGTTTTCGGCCACAGACGCGACAGAATGCCAGCAAACAGGCCGGTATACAGCGAGAGATAAGCCGCAAGCAGCACCACGAGGAAGACGTTTACCGGGCCAGGCATCCCGCCGAACTGCGCGATACTGACGTAGACCCAGTTGATGCCGGAACCGAAGAGTCCCAGCCCCCAGACATAGCCAATCGCGGCGGACTGGAGCGGGCGACGGTTTAAGGTTAACGCCTGCAGACCCATGAGCGAAATAATCGCGGCGGGCCAGATGTCGTATGGAGAGAAAGCCAGCGTGCCGCAGGCACCGAATAATAACGCCAGCAGCAGGCGAATGCGCTGGCGTTCAATTAATGAGGCAAATGCCATTGAGTTCTTCATCCAGTTCGGGTTTATTCGTCCAGTTTCGGCTGGGGGGAGTCGTCCGGAATTCTGACATGAACCTGAATAATACGACGGCTGTCAGCCATCGCCACCTTGAACTGGTAACCATCGATGTCAATAGTTTCCCCGCGCGCGGGCAGGTGACCAAACGCCTGCATCACTAGTCCACCAATAGTGTCGACCTCTTCGTCGCTGAAGCTGGTGCCAAAGGCTTCGTTGAAGTCTTCAATGGGCGCGAGAGCGCGAATGGTCCAGGTGTGGCGACTGAGCTGACGGAAGTCGATATCGTCTTCTTCGTCGTATTCGTCTTCAATTTCACCGACGATCAGCTCCAGGATGTCTTCAATCGTCACCAGACCTGAAACACCGCCGAATTCATCGATGACGATAGCCATATGGTAACGCTGGGAGCGGAACTCTTTGAGCATCCGATCAACGCGTTTGCTCTCCGGGACGACAACGGCCTGGCGTAACACTTTTTCCATGCTGAAGGCTTCGGCATCACTGCGCATAAACGGCAGCAGATCCTTGGCCATCAGAATCCCTTCAATGTGATCTTTATCTTCGCTGATTACCGGAAAGCGCGAGTGGGCGGACTCGATGATAACATCAAGGCACTCATCCAGAGTCTGGTTGCGTTTCAGGGTAATCATCTGGGAACGGGGGATCATGATGTCGCGAACGCGTTGGTCCGCAATGTCCATTACCCCTTCGAGCATATCGCGCGTATCTTCATCGATAAGGTCGTTTTGCCCGGAATCACGGATCAGCGCCAGCAGTTCGTCACGGTTTTTTGGTTCACCGTGGAAAAGTTGGCTCAGTAACAGGGAGAAAAATCCCTTTTTGCTGTTTAAGGTGTCACTACTGTGTGAATTGTCGTCGCTCATGGCGTCGTATGGGTTCTCATGTTGGTTAATGGGTCGCTCAGTGCGCGCAAACTCAGCGCATGGCTTCACGGGAGGTCGGGCGCGTACCCGACAGCTTATTCCTTCTCGGCAATGTACGGATCCTCATAGCCCAGAGCAAGCATAATCTCTGTTTCGAGGGATTCCATCTCTTCCGCTTCGTCATCTTCGATGTGGTCGTAGCCCAGTAAATGCAGGCTGCCGTGTACCACCATGTGCGCCCAGTGGGCATCCAGCGGCTTGCCTTGTTCCTGCGCCTCCTGCTCAACCACCTGACGGCAGATGATCAGATCGCCCAGCAGCGGCATCTCAATGCCAGGCGGTGCCTCAAACGGGAAAGAGAGCACGTTGGTCGGCTTATCCTTCCCGCGATACGTCAGGTTAAGGTTATGGCTTTCAGCTTCGTCCACCAGACGAATCGTGACTTCTGATTCTTCCTGAAACTGGGGAATGACCGCATTCAGCCATGTCTGAAACTGGCTCTCTTGCGGCAAACCGGCGTTATTCTCACACGCCAGCTGTAAATCAAGGATCACCTGACTCATTTCTGTTCCTGCTCCTGGGCTTCACGCTTGCGCTCTGCCGCCAGCTCTGCTTTACGTTTTTGTTCCGCTTCTTCCCAGGCCTCATAGGCGTTAACGATGCGGGCAACCACCGGGTGGCGCACGACGTCTTCGCTGTGGAAGAAGTTAAAGCTAATTTCGTCAACCTCGGCCAGTACCTCAATTGCGTGACGCAGGCCGGACTTCGTGTTCCGCGGCAGGTCTATCTGAGTAATGTCGCCGGTGATCACCGCTTTTGAGTTAAAACCAATGCGGGTCAGGAACATCTTCATCTGTTCGATGGTGGTGTTCTGGCTTTCATCGAGAATGATAAAGGCGTCGTTCAGCGTACGACCGCGCATATAGGCCAGCGGGGCGACTTCAATCACGTTACGCTCAATCAGCTTTTCGACCTTCTCAAAGCCGAGCATCTCGAACAGCGCGTCATACAGCGGGCGCAGATAAGGGTCTACCTTCTGGCTCAGATCGCCCGGGAGGAAGCCCAGCTTTTCACCAGCCTCAACCGCCGGACGGGTCAACAAAATCCGACGAATTTCCTGGCGTTCAAGGGCATCAACGGCAGCGGCAACGGCCAGGTAAGTTTTGCCGGTACCGGCAGGACCGACGCCAAAGGTGATGTCGTGGTCGAGGATATTAGCGATGTACTGCGCCTGGTTCGGCGTGCGTGGCTTAACCACCCCACGCCGGGTTTTGATGTTCACCACTTTGCCATAATCAGGCACGCTTTCGGCGCTCTGCTCAAGCACGCGCGCTTCTTTAATGGCAAGGTGGATCTGTTCCGGTTCAATATCCTGAAGCTGGCCGCGCATGGGGGCAGTATCAACGTACAGACTACGCAGAATATCCGCCGCAGCGGTGACGCAAATCGGGCGACCGGTCAGTTTAAAGTGGTTGTCACGGCGGTTAATCTCGATGCCGAGACGGCGTTCCAGCTGTTTAATGTTGTCATCAAACGGGCCGCAAAGGCTCAGCAGACGGGCATTGTCTGCCGGCTCAAGAGTGATTTCGCGAGTGTCTATGTTCAAACTGTTCCTCTTAATGCATAGAGAGCCGGAAGAACAATATTCACCGGCTGATAAGGAAATTATTCACGCCGCAGAAGAAAGGCGCAAGCACTGCAATAAATATGGGGATGATGAGAGCGATTACAAGGCCCGCCCCGTCATACTTCAAGCCACAGAGGCGTTGCCTGCGGAGTTACTCGTCTCATTCACGAGACTCGCCCTTACGGGCCGTCGCTCAGCGACGTTCAAATCTGTTCCCGACAGATTTGTCGCGCACCCCAGTCACATAGTTATCTATGCTCCTGGGGATTTGCTCGTTTGTCGCCTTTCTGCAACTCGAATTATTTAGGGGGTAGAGGAGGGGCTATGGTGATTAAGGCTGGTAAAAACCGACGCCCAGATCGTTCTCTTTGCGGGTACGGGCAATCACCGATTCCGGGGTTTCTGCGATGCGCAGGCCCATCTCGTCTTCGGTACGCACCACTTTACCGCGCAGAGAGTTTGTCCACACGTCGGTGATTTCCACATCGACAAACTTCCCGATCATGTCCGGGGAGCCTTCAAAGTTCACGACACGGTTGTTTTCGGTACGACCAGACAGCTCCATAATGCTCTTACGTGAAGTGCCTTCCACCAGAATGCGCTGAACGGTGCCAAGCATACGACGGCTCCAGGCCATCGCCTGCTGGTTGATACGCTCTTGCAGAATATACAGGCGCTGCTTTTTCTCTTCTTCCGGCACGTCATCAACCATATCGGCTGCCGGCGTTCCCGGACGCGCGGAAAAGATAAAGCTGTAGCTCATGTCGAAATTGACATCGGCAATCAGCTTCATGGTCTGTTCGAAATCCTGGGTGGTTTCGCCTGGGAAGCCGACGATGAAGTCGGAACTTATCTGAATATCCGGACGCGCCGCCCGCAGTTTACGAATGATAGCTTTATATTCCAGCCCGGTATGGGTACGCCCCATCAGGTTGAGCACGCGGTCGGAGCCACTCTGTACCGGCAGGTGCAGGAAACTCACCAGCTCCGGCGTGTCGCGGTAAACTTCGATGATATCATCGGTGAACTCAATGGGGTGGCTGGTGGTGAAGCGGATCCGGTCGATCCCGTCAATGGCGGCTACCAGACGCAGCAGATCGGCGAACGATCCGCTGGTGCCGTCGTAGTTCTCACCGCGCCAGGCGTTAACGTTCTGGCCGAGCAGGTTCACTTCGCGCACACCCTGAGCGGCAAGCTGGGCGATTTCAAACAGAATATCGTCGGATGGACGGCTGACCTCTTCACCGCGGGTGTAAGGCACCACGCAGTAGGTACAATATTTGTTGCAGCCTTCCATAATGGAGACAAACGCGGTTGGGCCTTCGGCGCGTGGTTCCGGCAGACGGTCGAACTTCTCGATCTCCGGGAAGCTGATGTCTACCACCGGGCTGCGGTTGCCGCGAACAGAGTTAATCATTTCCGGCAGGCGATGTAGCGTTTGCGGACCAAAAATAATATCAACATAGTGCGCGCGTTGACGGATATGCTCGCCTTCCTGAGAAGCCACGCAGCCCCCGACGCCGATAATCAGATCCGGGTTCTTTTCTTTTAACAGTCTCCAGCGGCCTAACTGATGGAAGACTTTTTCCTGAGCCTTCTCGCGGATTGAGCAGGTATTCAGCAGCAGCACATCCGCTTCTTCCGCCACGTCGGTCAGCTGATACCCGTGGGTAGCGTCCAGCAGATCGGCCATCTTCGATGAATCGTACTCGTTCATCTGACAGCCCCAGGTTTTAATATGGAGTTTTTTGGTCATCGACTTGCTCTTGCGAAATAGTAGCCAGGAATGCAGGGCGCATAGTGTAATGCTTCGGCGCGGTTGTGACCAGTATGACCGTTATCAGCCTCAAGGGGTAAAAAATCCTGTAAACTTACACAATACATGTAACAGGATGATTGACCATGACAAATCAACCAACGGAAATTGCCATTGTCGGCGGGGGAATGGTCGGTGGCGCGCTGGCGCTGGGGCTGGCGCAGCATGGATTTACCGTTACGGTGATTGAACATGCCGCACCGGCGCCTTTTGTGGCTGACAGCCAGCCTGATGTGCGCATTTCAGCGATAAGCGCATCATCGGTCTCGCTGCTGAAAGGTCTGGGGGTTTGGGAGGCGGTTCAGGCGATGCGCAGCCATCCGTATCGTCGGCTGGAAACCTGGGAGTGGGAGAATGCCCATGTGGTGTTTGATGCCGCGGAACTTAAACTGCCTTTGCTTGGGTATATGGTCGAGAACAGCGTTCTGCAACAGGCGCTCTGGCAGGCGCTGGAACGACATCCGAAGGTGACGCTGCGCGTTCCTGCCTCTCTGATTGCCCTGCATCGCGACAACGATCGACATGTCCTGGAACTGGCTGGCGGTGAACGTATCTGCGCAAAACTGGTGATTGGCGCGGATGGGGCCAATTCCCAGGTGCGTCAAATGGCCGGAATTGGCATTCATGCCTGGCAGTATGCGCAGTCGTGCATGTTGATTACCGTACAGTGTGAGAACGAACCCGGCGACAGCACCTGGCAGCAGTTTACCCCGGACGGGCCGCGTGCGTTTCTGCCGCTATTTGACAACTGGGCATCGCTGGTGTGGTATGACGCTCCGGCGCGGATCCGTCAGTTGCAGGGGATGAGTATGCCGCAGTTGCAGAATGAAATTAACAAACACTTCCCATCCCGGCTGGGAGCGGTGACGCCCGTCGCATCGGGTGCATTCCCGCTTACCCGTCGCCATGCGTTGCAGTATGTTCAGCCAGGACTTGCGCTGGTAGGCGATGCGGCGCACACCATTCATCCTTTAGCCGGGCAGGGGGTAAACCTGGGCTATCGCGATGTTGACGCGCTGCTGGATGTGCTGGTGAATGCCCGCAGCTACGGTGAATCCTGGGCCAGCCAGCCGGTACTCAAACGTTATCAGGCGCGCCGCATGGCGGATAACTTCGTTATGCAGAGCGGGATGGATCTGTTCTATGCCGGATTCAGCAATAATCTCCAGCCGCTGCGTATTATGCGCAATCTTGGGCTGATGGCGGCAGAACGCGCTGGCGTGCTGAAACGCCAGGCGCTGAAATATGCGTTAGGGTTGTAATCAGGGGGCCCGGTGGGAGCGATGCTTACCGGGCCTGCTATCAGGCAAGAAATTCAGAAAAGCAAAAAGCCCGCCGAAGCGAGCTTTTCTAAGGTGGCTGGGGTACGAGGATTCGAACCTCGGAATGCCGGAATCAGAATCCGGTGCCTTACCGCTTGGCGATACCCCAATTATACCGTTTCGTATCTCGTGCCGGACTCAGCCCGATGCCTTACAGCCTGGAGATACCTCAATTATACCGTCTCGTATCTCGTGCCGGACTCAGCCGTCTGGAGATACCCCAATTATTGGGCTTCTTGCGTTCGTTGTCTGAACGTCTTTTAAATTTGGCTGGGGTACGAGGATTCGAACCTCGGAATGCCGGAATCAGAATCCGGTGCCTTACCGCTTGGCGATACCCCAATTATACCGTCTCGTATCTCGTGCCGAACTCAGCCCGGTGCCTTACAGCCTGGAGATACCCCAATTATACCGTCTCGTATCTCGTGCCGGACTCAGCCCGGTGCCTTACCGCCTGGAGATACTCCAGTTATGTCTTTTTTCGAACCTGTCAACGTGAATCAACATGCTCTGAATATGGTGGCTACGACGGGATTCGAACCTGTGACCCCATCATTATGAGTGATGTGCTCTAACCAACTGAGCTACGTAGCCAGATATTTCTTCGATGGCTGGGGTACCTGGATTCGAACCAGGGAATGCCGGTATCAAAAACCGGTGCCTTACCGCTTGGCGATACCCCAATGACCGTCGCGGTAATCCGCAAACTCGAAGAAATATGGCTGGGGTACCTGGATTCGAACCAGGGAATGCCGGTATCAAAAACCGGTGCCTTACCGCTTGGCGATACCCCATCCGTGCAACGCGTACTGGTGAATGGTGCGGGAGGCGAGACTTGAACTCGCACACCTTGCGGCGCCAGAACCTAAATCTGGTGCGTCTACCAATTTCGCCACTCCCGCAAAAAAGATGGTGGCTACGACGGGATTCGAACCTGTGACCCCATCATTATGAGTGATGTGCTCTAACCAACTGAGCTACGTAGCCATCTTTTTTCGCGCGTTACCTTATCGGCGTTGCGGGGCGCATTATGCGTATTGAGCCTTGAAGCGTCAACCCCTTTTTCATCGAAAACGACCGGAATGTGACTGTTTGGTTAGGTTGCGAACAGCGTGACGCAATATTCGGCAATTATTGGTTATTAAACGTTTTCGGGACAGGATTTCAGGATAAAAAAAGGGCTCTGTTGAGCCCTTTTCATCACGCTGACTTATTTATAAGCCGACTGGTGTACGCCGACGGCGCGACCCGATGGATCGTTCATTGTTTTGAATGCTTCATCCCATTCGATGGCTTTCGCAGAAGAGCAGGCGACGGACGGCCCGCCAGGTACGCACTCGGCGGCGCTCGGGACCGGGAACAGCTCTTCAAATATCTCACGGTACAGATACGCTTCTTTTGATGAAGGCGTGTTGTACGGGAAGCGGAAGCGAGCGGTTTCCAGTTGTTGGTCGGAAATCTGCTCTGCCGCCACCTCTTTTAAGGTATCGATCCAGCTGTAACCTACGCCGTCAGAGAACTGCTCTTTCTGACGCCACGCCACGCTTGCCGGCAGGTAGGATTCAAAACATTCGCGCAGGATATGTTTTTCCATTTTGCCATTGCCACACATTTTGTCTTCCGGGTTGATACGCATCGCCACATCGAGAAATTTCTTGTCGAGGAACGGTACGCGAGCTTCTACGCCCCAGGCGGACATCGCTTTGTTGGCGCGTGCGCAGTCAAACATATGCAGCGCCTGCAGTTTACGGACGGTCTCTTCGTGCAACTCTTTAGCGTTTGGCGCTTTATGGAAGTACAGATAGCCGCCAAACACTTCGTCAGATCCCTCGCCGGAGAGCACCATTTTGATTCCCATCGCTTTGATTTTACGCGACATCAGATACATTGGCGTAGAGGCGCGGATAGTGGTGACATCGTAGGTTTCAATGTGATAAATCACGTCGCGGATCGCGTCCAGACCTTCCTGCACGGTGAAGTGGATTTCATGGTGCACGGTACCGAGATGGTTCGCCACTTCCTGAGCGGCTTTCAGATCCGGAGAACCTTCCAGACCTACGGCGAAAGAGTGCAACTGGGGCCACCAGGCTTCTGAACGCTCCTGATCCTCTACGCGACGAGCGGCGAATTTCTTGGTGATTGCAGAAATCACCGAAGAGTCCAGGCCGCCGGAGAGCAGCACGCCGTAAGGGACATCTGACATCAGGTGGCTTTTGACGGCCTCTTCCAGCGCCTGGCGCAATTCGTTTTTGTCGGTGACGTTGTCTTTGACTGCATCATACCCGAACCAGTCACGCTGATAGTACTGACGGATTTCCCCGTCTTTGCTCCACAGGTAGCTGCCCGCCGGGAACTCTTTAATGGTGCGACAAACCGGCACCAGCGCTTTCATTTCAGAAGCAACATAAAAGTTGCCGTGCTCGTCATAGCCCATATACAGCGGGATGATACCGATATGGTCACGGCCAATCAGATATGCATCCTGCTCGCTGTCGTACAGCGCAAAGGCAAACATACCCTGCAAGGAGTCGAGGAATTCCGGCCCCTTTTCCTGATACAGCGCGAGGATCACTTCGCAGTCGGAACCGGTCTGGAACTGATAGCGATCGCCATATTCTGCGCGCAGCGCCTGATGGTTGTAGATCTCTCCGTTAACGGCCAGCACGTGGGTTTTCTTTTCGTTATACAGCGGCTGAGCGCCCGCGTTGACGTCAACAATAGACAGACGTTCATGGGCCAGGATCGCCTGATCGCAGGCATAAATGCCTGACCAGTCCGGGCCGCGATGGCGCATCAGGCGTGACAGCTCGAGGGCTTTTTTCCGCAGTTCAACCGCGTCAGTTTTGATATCGAATACGCCGAAAATAGAACACATAACTTTCTCCGTTAACCCGTTGTGCGGTGCTTTACTGTTTGCTTGTTTTAGAAAATGCCGCAAAGGGGCGAGAGGCGCAAGAGATTTACAGGCAGAAAAGGAAAAAACGCAATAACGATTGCTGATTGATAAAAAAAGAATACGTAATGAGCGCGTTTATTAGTGAATATTCATTTTTATGGCGTTTTTATTGAATGAGTGATTTTGCTTCTGATGTGCAAATGAAAAACCACGTCCTGGGACGTGGCTGGCTTCAGATGACGTCGATTTCGGCGACGGAAGGGTAGATCCAACTGGGTCTGAACGGCATGCTGTCGATATCGTCAATGGTCGATACGCCGGAAAGCACCAGAATGGTTTCAAGACCCGCCTGGAATCCTGCCAGAATATCGGTACGCAGGTTATCACCCACAATCACCGTTTCTTCCGAATGCGCCTGCATTTTGTTTAACGCCGCGCGAATAATCCACGGGCTGGGTTTGCCGACGTAGAACGGTTTGCGTCCGGAAATCTTCTCAATACCGGCACAGAGCGCACCGCAGGCGGGATAAAAACCACGGCCGTGGGTGTCGGGGTTGGTGGCGATAAAGCGTGCGCCATTCGCCACAAAATAGGCGGCTTTATGCATCATGTCCCAGTTATAGGAGCGGGTTTCACCGACAATCACGAAGTCCGGGTTAACGTCGGTAATGGTAAAACCGGCTTTATACAGTTCGTGAATCAACGCGCCTTCGCCCACGACGTAGGCCTTCTTGCCTTCCTGACGACGCAGGAAATCGGCGGTTGCCATGGCGGAGGTATAAAACACGCTGTCCGGTACGTTAACGCCAGCGGTCGCAAAGCGGTTTGCCAGATCCTGGCCGGTCTGTGACGGGTAATTGGTTAGCAGAACCAGCGGCAACCCTTTTTCTAATACTCCCGTCAGGAATTCTGCCGCGCCGGGAACGGCTACGTTGTCGTGCATCAGCACGCCGTCGATATCACAAATTACATTCTTGATGGTCATGAACTACCCAGAGATTCTGTTAGTAATCAGATATTATACCCTTCAAATTGTATTTTTGTTGGCTACGTCCACTCACCCCAGTCACATCGACTTGCCGCCTCGATACAATTCGAAATCCATTAGGTATATAAGAGCGCTTCAGTTTTCCAGCAAATGCTGTAACAGCGTGCCGTTAAGCATTGCGCGCTTCACCAGCGCAAAGGCGCCAATGGCGGAACGGTGGTCCAGCGTCGAGCGCACCACCGGTAAATTCTTACGAAACGCCTTCAGTGCCTGAGTGTTGATACAGCTTTCAATCGCCGGGAGCAGCACTTTATCGGCTTCAATAATTTCCCCGGCAATGACGATTTTTTGCGGATTAAACAGGTTAATGGCAATCGCGATCGTTTTACCCAGATGGCGTCCTACGTGTTCAATGACTTCGGATGCCAGGCTATCGCCCTTATTAGCCGCTTTGCAGATGGTTTTGATGGTGCAATCATCCAGCGGCACGCGGCTCTGGTAGCCTTGCTTCAGTAAATTGAGGACGCGTTGTTCAATGGCGGCATTGGCGGCGATAGTCTCCAGACAGCCGAAGTTCCCGCAGTGGCAGCGTTCGCCCAGCGGCT
Source organism: Citrobacter amalonaticus (assembly GCF_002918555.1). Classification (GTDB taxonomy): domain Bacteria; phylum Pseudomonadota; class Gammaproteobacteria; order Enterobacterales; family Enterobacteriaceae; genus Citrobacter_C; species Citrobacter_C amalonaticus_A. The sequence goes on along the minus strand of NZ_PQMB01000002.1, from coordinate 885,759 downwards.
CAACCTGAATATGACCAATCTCGCCAACGTTGCCATTACGGCCAATAAAGATTCGTCCGTTAGAAATAATTCCGGCACCGGTACCGCGGTGAACGCGCACCAGAATGGAGTCTTCACAATCCTGACTTGCACCGAAGTAGTGCTCTGCCAGAGCCAGACTACGGATATCGTGACCGACAAAACAGGTCACGCGAAAACGTTGTTCCAGCGCCTCAACCAGCCCCCAGTTTTCCACCTGAATATGCGGCATATAGTGGATCATGCCGCTATCGGGATCGACAAGGCCGGGCAGGATCACGGAGATAGCAATTAACTCGCGAATTTTGCGCTGGCTGGTATCGATAAAGGTGGTGATCGCATTGAGCAACGCATGTTCCAGCGTCTCCTGAGTGCGCTCCGGCAAAGGATAGTGCTCCTCGGCCAGCACTTTGCTGCTCAGATCAAAAAGGGTGATGGTCGCATCATGGCGACCAAGCCGGACGCCAATGGCGTGGAAATTGCGGGTTTCGGTAACAATAGAGATAGCGCGGCGGCCCCCGGTGGAGGCCTGCTGATCGACTTCTTTGATCAGCCCGCGTTCAATAAGCTGACGCGTAATTTTGGTTACGCTGGCGGGGGCAAGCTGACTTTGCTCGGCTATCTGGATCCGCGAGATTGGCCCATGCTGGTCAATCAGGCGGTAAACGGCCGCGCTGTTAAGCTGTTTTACGAGATCAACATTCCCTATCTGAGCTTGTCCGCCTGGTGTCATATTTTCTCTTATTGAGTAACGACCTCGTTACCATTAACGATGGTCTTGATGATTTTAAAGTCATGCGTGAAAGCGGTCAGGTTTGCCACTTTGCCTGCGGCAATGCTGCCGAGCTGTTTGTCGACGCCAATCGCACGAGCCGGGTAGAGCGTAGCCATACGCAGGACTTCGTCGAGGGCGATACCGCAATGTTCAACCAGGTTACGCACGCCTTCGATCATGGTCAATGCCGAACCGCTGAGCGTACCGTTTTCATCCACACACAGCCCATTGCGGTAGTATATTGTTTTACCAGCAAAAATGAACTGTTCAATGTTTGCGCCTGCGGGCGCGGTTGCATCGGTGACCAGGCAGAGCTTGTCGCCTTTCAGCCGTTTGGCGTTGCGAATGTTGGCGTAGTCAACGTGCAGGCCATCAGCAATGACGCCGCAGTAGATGTCTGCTTCATCCAGAATTGCCCCTGCCAGACCCGGTTCACGCCCGGTGATATACGGCATTGCATTGAACAAGTGAGTGGCGAAAGTAATCCCTGCACGAAACCCGGCCTTCGCTTCTTTCAGCGTGGCGTTGGAGTGGCCGGCAGAGACGACAATACCGGCATTCGCCAGTTTGCCGATCGTTTCAGCGGGAACCTTTTCCGGCGCCAGCGTCACTTTGGCGATCACATCGGCATTATCGCACAGGAAATCGACCAGCGCAGCGTCAGGTTGACGGACAAAATTTGGATTGTGGGTGCCTTTTTTCACCAGGTTCAGCCACGGGCCTTCCAGATGAAGACCTAATGCCTGATTCGGATACTTTTCCAGATATTCGCGCATAACGCGGACACCTTGCTTCATCAGGTCATCGCTGGTGGTAATCAGCGTCGGCAGGTAGCTGGTGCAGCCGGATTTCTCATTGGCTTTTTGCATGATCTCCAGCGTTTCAACGGTCACGGCTTCTGCCGTATCGTTAAACTGCACGCCGCCGCAGCCGTTTAGCTGCACATCAATAAAACCGGGGGAGAGAATGGCCCCATTCAGCGAGCGTTGTTCAATATCTGCCGGCAGTTCGGCCACTGGACAGATGCTTTCGATCAGGCCATTAGCGACAACAACCGCATGGTCATCAAGAATTTCGTGACCGGTAAAGATCCGGCCCTGGGTTAAAGCGTACATTCCGACCCCCGATTTCAAAAAATACCGCCCCGCTGCGTGGCAGGGCGGAGACAGCATTACAGATCTTTAATATTTTCTGCTTCTAACTCATTGAAGTATTTCAACGTCTTCACTTTCAGCTCCATGGTGGATGGCTCATCACACACCACAACGGCTTTCGGGTGCAGTTGCAGACAGCTAATGGTCCACATGTGGTTGACGTTACCTTCAACCGCCGCCTGCAGCGCCTGGGCTTTCTGATGACCCAGCACCAGAATCATCACTTCTTCTGCATCCAGCAGCGTACCCACGCCTACGGTCAGCGCGTATTTAGGCACCTGGCTTACGTCGCCGTCAAAGAAGCGGGAGTTTGCCACACGGGTGTCATGGGTCAGCGTTTTGATACGGGTACGGGAAGCCAGCGAAGAGGCTGGTTCGTTAAACGCGATGTGACCGTCGTTACCCACGCCGCCCATAAACAGATGGATTTTACCGTAGGAACGGATTTTTTCTTCGTACTGACGGCATTCTGCATCGATATCCGGAGCATTGCCATTGAGCAGATTGATGTTTTCTGCTGGAATATCAACGTGATCGAAAAAGTTACGGTGCATGAAGCTGTGATAGCTTTCCGGATGCTCCTTCGGCAGACCTACATATTCATCCATGTTGAAGGTGACAACATGTTTGAAACTTACCTGGCCCGCTTTGTGCATTTCAACTAATGCTTTATAGGCGGTCAGAGGGGTACCGCCGGTGGGCAGGCCCAGTACAAACGGACGATCCGCAGTGGGTTTAAACGCATTGATGCGGTTAACGATATGGCGGGCAGCCCATTTGCCGACCTGTTCAGCGGAAGTCAGGGGAATCAGTCTCATTCTTCACCTCAGAAAGTAAATGTAAGAAGTTGGCGGATTGAGCGCCTTATAAGCGTAACCTGGATTTGAATGGACAGGAGCCAATCCGTCATGATTTTTTGAATGATAAAATAAGTTTTGGCAGTTAGCCAGTATGAGGGAGCAATCATAACGATATTTGGTGACTAAAATCACAAAAAACACGCTTTTAATTTGCGATACGAATTAAATTTTCACACACTCTGCAGGAGATGATCTAACAACTCGATTACAGAACATCGCGTTTTTAAAGTCTGCTGCACAATAAAAAAACGGCTTGAAACAAGCCATCGGGGTCTCGTAGGGGGAATAAGATGAATATTTTAGGTTTTTTCCAGCGACTGGGTAGGGCGTTACAGCTCCCTATCGCAGTGCTGCCGGTGGCGGCACTGTTGCTGCGATTCGGCCAACCAGATTTACTAAACGTAGCCTTCATCGCGCAAGCGGGTGGGGCGATTTTTGATAACCTCGCGCTGATCTTCGCTATCGGTGTGGCATCCAGCTGGTCAAAAGACAGCGCAGGTGCGGCAGCGCTGGCGGGGGCGGTAGGTTACTTCGTGCTGACCAAGGCAATGGTTACCATCAACCCGGAAATCAACATGGGTGTCCTGGCGGGTATCATTACCGGTCTGGTCGGTGGGGCTGTCTATAACCGTTGGGCGGGCATCAAGCTGCCTGATTTCCTGAGCTTCTTCGGCGGCAAACGTTTTGTGCCAATCGCGACCGGCTTCTTCTGCCTGGTGTTAGCGGCAATCTTCGGCTACATATGGCCGCCGGTTCAGCACGCTATCCATGCCGGCGGTGAGTGGATCGTGTCTGCGGGCGCGCTGGGCTCCGGTATCTTTGGTTTCATCAACCGTCTGCTGATCCCAACCGGTCTGCATCAGGTGCTGAATACCATCGCCTGGTTCCAGATTGGTGAATATACCAACGCCGCGGGGGCTATTTTCCACGGTGATATCAACCGCTTCTACGCCGGTGACGGCACTGCGGGCATGTTCATGTCCGGCTTCTTCCCGATCATGATGTTTGGTCTGCCGGGTGCGGCACTGGCGATGTACTTCGCTGCGCCGAAAGCGCGTCGTCCGATGGTCGGCGGTATGCTGCTGTCCGTTGCAGTCACCGCGTTCCTGACCGGTGTTACTGAGCCGCTGGAATTCCTGTTCATGTTCCTGGCGCCGCTTCTGTATCTCCTGCACGCAGTCCTGACCGGCATCAGCCTGTTTATTGCCACCCTGCTGGGTATTCACGCAGGCTTCTCTTTCTCCGCGGGCGCAATCGACTATGTGTTGATGTACAGCCTGCCGGCGGCGAGTCAGAACGTCTGGATGCTGCTGGTTATGGGCGTGGCCTTCTTCGTTATCTACTTCCTGCTGTTCAGCGCGGTTATTCGCATGTTTAACCTGAAAACGCCGGGCCGTGAAGATAAAGAAGACGATATCGTTACTGAAGAAGCGAACAGCAACACGGAAGAAGGTCTGACCCAACTGGCAACCAGCTACATTGCTGCGGTTGGTGGGACTGACAACCTGAAGGCGATTGATGCGTGCATTACCCGTCTGCGCCTGACCGTTGGTGACTCTGCTCGCGTGAGCGACGCAATGTGTAAACGTCTGGGTGCATCCGGCGTGGTGAAACTGAACAAACAGACCATTCAGGTCATTGTTGGGGCGAAAGCGGAATCTATCGGCGACGCCATGAAGAAAGTGGTCGTGCGTGGTCCGGTTGCGGCAGCGTCTGCTGATGCGGCTCCGGCAGCAGCGGCTCCGGTTGCGAAACCGCAGGCTGTAGCGAACGCAGTAACCGTTGAAACTTTAGTTTCTCCGATTACCGGTGACGTGGTTGCGCTGGAGCAGGTGCCTGATGAAGCCTTCGCCAGCAAAGCGGTAGGCGACGGCGTGGCGGTGAAGCCAACGGATAAAATCGTGGTTGCTCCGGCTGCCGGCACCATCGTGAAAATCTTCAACACTAACCATGCGTTCTGTCTGGAAACCGTTAAAGGCGCGGAAATCGTGGTCCACATGGGCATCGATACTGTAACGCTGGAAGGTAAAGGCTTTAAGCGTCTGGTTGAAGAAGGTGCGGAAGTGACTGCAGGTCAACCGATTCTGGAAATGGATCTGGAGTTCCTGAACGCCAACGCACGCTCCATGATTAGCCCGGTTGTGTGCAGCAACAGCGATGATTTCGGTGCTCTGGTCATTAAAGCCGAAGGTCATGTGGTTGCTGGTCAAACACCACTGTATGAGATTAAAGGTAAATAACTGCTCCTGAGTAAAGTGAGTTAAGTGCCTTAAGCGGCGGGGGATATTCCTCCGCCGCTTTTTTTTGCAGCAAATACCCTCATATATCCTGTTGAAACACCTTTTTTGTGTAACTAATAGTTGTCTCCTGACGTCGCTTATAAGATCATGTTCCGTTATACGTTGTTTACGCTTTGAGGAATCCACGATGAGTGAGGCTGAAGCCCGCCCGAGTAACTTTATTCGTCAGATCATTGATGAAGATCTGGCCAGTGGTAAGCACACCACTATCCATACACGTTTTCCGCCGGAGCCAAATGGCTATCTGCACATTGGCCACGCGAAATCCATTTGTCTGAACTTTGGCATTGCGCAAGATTACCAGGGCCAGTGCAACCTGCGTTTTGATGATACGAACCCGGTTAAAGAAGATATCGAGTACGTTGAGTCGATTAAAAACGACGTTGAATGGTTAGGTTTCCACTGGACTGGCGATATTCGCTACTCTTCGGATTACTTCGATCAGCTTCACGCCTATGCCGTAGAGCTTATTAATAAAGGCCTGGCGTACGTTGATGAACTGTCAGCGGAGGAAATCCGCGAATACCGCGGCACCCTGACGCAGCCGGGCAAAAACAGCCCGTTCCGCGATCGTAGCGTCGAAGAGAACCTGGCACTGTTTGAAAAAATGCGTACCGGTGGTTTTGAAGAAGGTAAAGCCTGCCTGCGCGCGAAAATCGATATGGCTTCGCCGTTTATCGTGATGCGCGATCCGGTGCTGTACCGTATTAAGTTCGCCGAACACCACCAGACCGGCAACAAGTGGTGCATCTACCCGATGTACGATTTCACCCACTGCATCAGCGATGCGCTGGAAGGCATTACGCATTCACTGTGTACGCTGGAGTTCCAGGATAACCGTCGTTTGTACGACTGGGTGCTGGACAACATCACCATTCCGGTTCACCCGCGCCAGTACGAATTCTCGCGTCTGAATCTGGAATACACCGTGATGTCCAAGCGCAAGCTGAACCTGCTGGTCGCTGACAAACACGTTGAAGGCTGGGACGATCCGCGTATGCCGACGATTTCTGGCCTGCGTCGTCGTGGTTATACCGCTGCGGCTATTCGTGAGTTCTGCAAACGCATTGGCGTGACCAAGCAGGACAACACGATTGAGATGGCATCGCTGGAATCCTGTATCCGCGAAGATCTGAACGAAAACGCCCCGCGTGCGATGGCGGTTATCGATCCGGTAAAACTGGTGATTGAAAACTACCCGCAGGGCGAAAGCGAAATGGTTACCATGCCTAACCATCCGAACAAGCCGGAAATGGGCAGCCGTGAAGTACCGTTTAGCGGTGAAATTTGGATCGATCGCGCCGACTTCCGCGAAGAAGCCAACAAGCAGTACAAGCGTCTGGTGATGGGCAAAGAGGTGCGTCTGCGTAATGCTTACGTGATCAAGGCTGAACGTGTAGAGAAAGATGCTGAAGGCAATATCACCACCATTTTCTGTACCTACGATGCTGACACCCTGAGCAAAGATCCGGCTGATGGTCGTAAAGTAAAAGGTGTTATTCACTGGGTGAGCGCGTCCCATGCGCTGCCGATTGAAATCCGTTTGTACGATCGTCTGTTTAGCGTGCCAAACCCAGGTGCGGCGGAAGACTTCCTTTCCGTTATCAACCCGGAATCGCTGGTCATTAAGCAGGGTTACGGTGAGCCGTCGCTGCAGGCTGCGGTTGCAGGTAAAGCGTACCAGTTTGAGCGCGAAGGGTATTTCTGCCTCGACAGTCGCTATGCAACGGCTGACAAGCTGGTGTTTAACCGCACCGTTGGTCTGCGTGATACGTGGGCTAAAGTCGGCGAGTAATTCCTGTCACACTGCCTCAAACGCCGCCGACGCGACGTTTGAGGCGGATTTCTCTGTTTTACTTATGCTGCATTAACGCCTGAACCCGCTGCTGGCTGCGTTCCAGCACCACCGATGTCTCCTGCTTGCCCACCGTGACCTGATTGACCATTTCACTGAGGATCATGGAGCCGGTAATATCCCCCATCCGCGTAAAGTTCTTCTCGCCGACCGATCCAAAGACTTGCATATTCGGGTACTGGGCAATCAGCTGTTCAGGGAGACTGCCAAAGACTTTGACGGCAGGGTTGTCCTTCCAGCTGACGTTTTGCGCGGCGGCCTTCGTCACCGGCAGCATGGCCCCCGGCGACATCAATACCCAGTCCGCCGCGTTCTGCGCCTGTCCCATAAAGCTGACAAATTTTTCGGCGGCTTTCGTCTCTGCCTCAGTCTGACCGGTCGTGAGCGTTAATGATGTGATAACGCCAAATACGGCAGGTGATTTTTCGCTCGGCACGACAAAGCCTAAATCCGCCAGTGAGCCATCCTGATAAATCGCTGGCAGGATGTAGGTCGAATAGACCGCCATCGGCGCGGTGCCGTTCATAAAGGCGTCTTTGATTTCTGTTACGTTGTTCGAGCCGGGCATGGTGTAGCGGGCCAGTTCGCGATAATAGTTCAGCGAGGCCTGCATTTCCGCTGAGTTAACCGTGATGTCGCCGTTCGCGTTGAACACATTGGCACCGTTTGAAAGTGCGAACTGGGAGAAGGTTTGTTCGCTCATGACGCTTTCAGCCGTCGGCAGCGCGATGCCATATTTTTTACTGGCGCTGTCGGTCAGCCTGCGTGCCGCCTCCAGCAGCTGCGTCCAGTTTTTGGGTTCGTCGATTCCCGCTTTAGCCAGTACCGATTTCCGATACCAGACCCCCTGCAGCCAGGCGCTGATCGGCACGCCGGTATAGGCCGCTCCGTCTTCGGTTCGAACAATGCGCAGCACGCCGTCGTAGAAGGCGCTTTCGCCTTGCCTGTCGATCAGCGTTTTCACCGCTTTGTGGTCGATAAGCTGCTCTTTATCCATGACTTTGGCATAGTCATGGCTGACCTCGACGACCTCCGGCAGTGACCCTGAGCGGGCAAGGGTAATGATTTTAGTATTATAGGCATCCTCTTCTACGGGAACCTGCTTCACAATAATATCCGGATTCTCTTGCTGAAAGCGGTTGATGATCCCGGCAATGACGGTCTGGCGCTCCTGCTCAACGGCGGAGTGCATAAATTCGATGGTCACCTGCTGCGGTTTATCCTCACAGCCTGAAAGCAAAACGGCGGTCATCAGCGCCAGCATTGTTTTTGATATGTTCATTTTTAATCCCTTGTTGTCGTCCATTTCCGTTGATTAGCAACTGGCGCTGATATGGATAGCGTCCGTCGACAGCGCACCCGCACAAATCAGTAAACCGATCCCGCCATCCATAAAGGCTTCGCGTTCAGCGTCCTCCACGCGCAGCGTTTTACCGTCAACGGTCGCGGAGATAATCTGCCCGTTGATAGCGATATCGAACGAGACAGGGCGCTCGTACACACCGGACAGCGCCGCTTCTGCCAGGACTCTGGTGCTGGTGTCGCGCACGCGGACGATCTGTAATTTTCCGTCGCGCAGGATGCGCGCGGCGTAATAGCGCCTCATCCCCTGCACCCGAAAAGCCAGACCGCCGTACTCCCCTGAATGCAGCGTAATGTCACTCTGAACGCGGTAGTTATCCCACTGCCGGGTTCCGTGAATAATCAATCCCTCGTCGTACTCTTTGGAGATGCGAAAGCTGGTGGGATAGTGGCGCGAAAAGAGATCCACGCCGTTTACCCAGGCCCGCCACCAGAAATTATTTTCCCCTGTGGGTTTTCGCAGGGTCAGCTCAGGCGCGCCGTCCCAGCGCATACTGTCGATGAGCAGGCGACCGCGGGCAACGCGGGCATCGGTGCTGATTGTTACGCCAATCTCGCCGATTGGTTGGCCCTGGCAGTCCGGGAGATCCAACGCCAGCGTTAGCGATTCACCCGGGGCTATGCTCTGCGCGGCGCCGTACTGGGGCGTCAGCTGATTGTTGTCATCATAAACCCGGTAGCAGAGCCGCACGTTTAACGCGGATGTGTTATCCGGTGGCGCAATCAGGGTGGCCTGAAGACGCTGACCTGGGTAGATAAGTGGGGTAGCCATTAAATCGTAGCTGCGCATTTCCACGATTTCAGGCGGGGTAAAGGTTTGCGTGGTCACGCTGGCGTGAAGTCCGGGCGCAAGATGGCGATAGTGCAGACTCAACATCTGCCGCCCCAGGTGCACCTCATTCTTAACCTCAACCGCGGCCGAATTTTCTTCATTAAGCCAGCGGAAACCCTGCACGCTGCCCGGTAGTGAGAAATGGTACTGCGCGCCGGATTTTTTGGCTTCAGGGCGCGGCAGACCGGCAATCTGGTGTCCCAGCCCGACCAGGTAATCGGTGATCCGCACGGCGTTGTTTATGGAGAACCCCCCGTCGGCTGAGGAGATCAGCATTCTGTCCGCCAGCGGCCCGCGCCAGTCCGGGCCTGCGTCAATACCCTGGAGTCCCAGCATAATGGCGGACAGACACCCGACATTCCCCGCATTGCAGTCGGTGTCCCATCCTGACGTATTGACGATGCACTGGGCCTGCTGGAAGTCGTCCGGCGCGTAAAGGATCGCCATAATCATCAGCGCATGATTAGGGATGATGTGACAATTGCTGGGATATTTGTGATAGCCATAGTTGTCGTCGATTCGCTGGCGGGTCGTCTGCCAGTCGTTATCTTCCCGTCGCCAGCGACGGATATCGCCAACCAGCTGGGCTATTTGCGACTCTGCCGGGATCACGGATAATCCAACGTCAATAAGCTGTTCGATCTCCTGGCAGATAAAAGCCTGTGACTCCATCGCCGCCCAGAGCATGGCGGCATACACCGCTTCGCCGCCGTGGCTTACGCTGGCGGCGTTTTTGGCAAGTTCTGCCGCCAGACGGGGCTGTCCCGGTGCGACAAGCGCCCAGCTATCAATAAAGATTTGTGCGCCAATCTGTTCGGCAATCGTTTTCCCGTTGGTCACAATGGCACCGCTTAGCGGAGCCGGAATGCCTTTTTTGAGATTCAGCCAGGCGGTGTGTTCCGTCGAATTACCGTTGCCGCCCCACCAGAGAATGGTGCGCTTATCAATGATGTAATTAAGCCAGCAGTGCCCCATCTGTTCCGCGCTCAGATCCGGCGGCAGGGCATAATCTTCCAGTGCGCGGATAAAGGTAAAGGTTCCGGCGACATCATCGTCGGTGACAACCAGCGGACGGTTAAACTTTTCATGGACGTAATACTGGATCGGCCCCAGCTCCTGCATAATTTTTTCGTAAGTCCACCCTTCGAAAGGGCGGCCAAGATAGACGCCGATTAATTTCCCTAACACACCCGCATAAACGCGCGACTCATAATCTGAAGGCAATTCCATCTGTTTGATCCTTGTGTGGTGTTTTATCAGCCGGTCAGGCGGATTCTCTTTTAACCAGGCCCCAGGGCATTTCTGTGGTGCTGCCCTGGAGCGGTGCGGTGATATCGGTTTGCGCCAGGAGGAGGGCGGCCGCTTTTTGCCCAAGCTGCTCCGGGTACTGGGCAATAGTGGTCAGGGAAGGGGTTACCAGCCCGGCGGCGGGAATATCATCGAAACCCATCACCGCAAGCTGCTCCGGGATATTGATGCCTTTCTCCCTTGCGGCGCGCATTACGCCGATAGCCATTAAATCGTTGGCGGCGAAAATCGCATCCGGGAGCGTGCCGTCATTAATCAGCTGCATCGCGATCTGATAGCCGCTCTGTTCGTTAAAACCTGGCAGAATTTTGATGCGCGGAAGGCGTCCTGCCTGCGTCATCGCCTGGCGATATCCTTCCACTCTGGCAGGCTCAGGACCGCCAGCGCTGGCGATCATCGTGATATTTCGGTGTCCCTGTGCCAGCAGATATTCGACGGCGCTGCGCGCGGCAGCGGTGTTGTCGATATAAACATTATGCAGCGGTAGCGGGCCGTTTTTTTTCATCCTGCCTTCAATACGCGCAATCGGGATCCCTGCCTGAAGATAAGGGGCAAAATCTTTCATCCCGATGTTAAAAAACGTTCCCACCACGGCGTCGACCCGCCCCTGCGCTGACCAGCGCAAAAAATGCAGCTCTCTTTCCCGCAATCCGTCGGTGCTGGCCACGATCGCATCGTAGTGATAAGTGTCCGTCACCGACTGAACGCCACGGACGAGCGAGGCATAAAAAGGGTTGGCGATATCCGGTACGATGCAGGCGATAGACATGGTTTTATTGGTTTTCAGCGCTTGTGCAAAACGGTTCGGTATATATCCCAGCTGATTAGCCGCTTGCTCAACCCGGCTCACTGTCTCCTGTGGGTAGGTGTGATTTCCTTTGGTGAGTACCACGGATACCACCGCCTGTGAAACGCCAGCCAGGGCCGCGACATCTTTCTGCGTGATGCGTTTTGTCATTTATCTACCAACTTATACGTATAACCTGCATCTTTAAATAATGGGGCACCCGGTAGTTGTCAATAAAAACCTTATAAAGTAAGTGCGTTTGTGTGGAAAATCCGAGGACGGTCACATCCACGACGGAGAGTGAATTCAGGAGATTGAACGTTCTGTTTGCAGAGCGAATTAATGACGTTCGATAATTAATATGTTTCGTGAATGTAAAGACAATTATTAGAGGGTGAATTATATATAAAATAAAGAAATTGAAGATATGCTTATGTAAATAAAGTGATTTTTTGTTATTTCGTGACTTTTTTACTCCTGAAGTAAAATGTAACATAAAACAAGAAAATATGTGCGGTTGCTCATACTCTTACATTCTCGTTACAGAAAGGTATTGATAATTCGCGTCGCGAAAAATAGTCTATCCACTGTAGTCTGCGAGGTTTTTCTCAACGCTACTTTTCAATTTTTATTTTTCGCTGCTTGCCTTTGGCAACAGCAATTAATACCCAAAAGATTTCGAGTTGCATTGAGGCGGCAAGTCTGTAACCCCCTGAAGCGGAGATAACTCTGTGACCGGTCTGAACGGACATCGCCAACAAAATGTTACCTGAAAGATGAAGGGTTTATACGTCAAAGAGGATAAACATATGCGTACGTTTAGTGGCAAACGTAGTACGCTGGCGTTAGCTATCGCTGGTATTACCGTAATGTCGGGACTTGTCGTTGTACCCGTGGCACATGCCGAAGGCTTTGTTGACGACTCCACCTTAACCGGTGGCATCTATTACTGGCAGCGTGAGCGTGACCGTAAAGATGTGACCGATGGCGACAAATATAAAACCAACCTCTCTCACTCGACCTGGAACGCCAATCTGGATTTTCAGTCCGGTTATGCGGCGGATATGTTCGGTCTGGATATTGCCGCATTCACTGCCATTGAAATGGCGGAAAACGGCGACAGCGGACATCCAAACGAAATTGCTTTTTCGAAAAAGAATAAAGGCTACGACGAAGATTACTCCGGTGATAAGAGCGGGATCAGCCTTTATAAAGCGGCGGCAAAATTTAAATACGGCCCGGTCTGGGCTCGCGCAGGTTATATCCAGCCAACCGGCCAGACGCTGTTGGCTCCGCACTGGAGCTTTATGCCTGGCACCTATCAGGGGGCCGAAGCCGGTGCTAACTTCGACTATGGCGATGCGGGCGCGCTGAGCTTCTCCTACATGTGGGCCAATGAATATAAAGCGCCGTGGCACACCGATGTTGATAAATTCTATCAGGCCGATAAAAAAACCAGCGTCGATTATCTCCACTCCATCGGTGCTAAATACGATTTCAAAAATGACCTGGTGCTGGAAGCCGCATTTGGTCAGTCTGAAGGCTATGTTGACCAGTACTTCGCTAAAGCCAGCTACAAATTTGATTTGGGCGGCAATCCTTTCACCACCAGCTACCAGTTCTACGGGGCGCGCGACAAGGTCGATGACCGCAGCGTCAACGATATTTATGACGGTACGGCCTGGTTGCAGGCGTTAACTTTCGGCTACAAGGTGTCGGAAGTGGTTGACCTGCGTCTTGAAGGAACCTGGGTTAAGGCCGAAGGCCAGCAGGGCTACTTCCTGCAACGTATGACCCCAACCTATGCCTCTTCAAACGGTCGTCTGGATATCTGGTGGGATAACCGCTCTGACTTCAACGCCAACGGGGAGAAAGCAGTATTCTTCGGCGCGATGTATGACCTGAAGAACTGGGATCTGCCGGGCTGGGCCGTCGGTGCCTCCTATGTCTATGCCTGGGATGCCAAACCATCCACCTGGCAGAGCAACCCGGATGCTTACTACGACAAAAACCGGACTATCGAAGAGTCTTCTTACAGTCTGGATGTGGCCTACACCCTGCAGGAAGGCCGTGCGAAGGGCACCATGTTTAAACTGCACTTCACCGAATATGACAACCATTCCAACATTCCGAGCTGGGGCGGTGGTTACGGCAACATCTTCCAGGATGAGCGCGACGTGAAGTTCATCGTCATTGCTCCGTTCACTATCTTCTAATGCCGACCACGGCAGGCTGTACGCCTGCCGTACCGCTGAGGAACGTTATATGAAAAAACGGATACTCATCGCTGTCATGGCATCGGGGCTGGTGGCCTGCGCGCAGCCTCCTGCGCCGAAAGAAGATAGTCGACTGAAGGAGGCATACAGTGCCTGCATCAATACGGCCCAGGGGTCGCCAGAAAAAATCGAGGCCTGCCAGAGTGTGCTGAACGTGCTGAAGAAAGAAAAACAGCATCAGCAGTTTGCCAGTCAGGAAAGCGTACGCGTGCTGGATTACCAGCAGTGTATTCAGGCAACAGGCACGGGCAACGATCAGGCGATTAAAGCCGATTGTGACAAGATCTGGCAGGAAATTCGCAGCAACAACGCGGCAAAGTAAAGCGCGGGTAAGAGGTATGGCGGGCGGAGAGCGTTCTCCGCCCGTTTGCGTTTCAGAGCTTATTCTCCACCGGTTGATAACCACGGCTCAAGCGGATGAACAACATCGCCGTGGCGGCAAGGCCGCATAGCGCGGCGCACATCAGCCACCATCCTGGGGAGCTTTTATCTCCGGTCCACTGGACCAGGGCGGTAGATATCGCGGGCGTCAGGCCGCCAAAAATCGCGGTCGCGAGGCTGAAGGCCAGTGAAAAACCCACGGTGCGCACATAGACCGGCATGACTTCGGTAAGTGCCGCCACCATGGCTCCGTTGTACATCCCAAAGAAGAACGAAAACCAGAGTAGCACCAGCGTCATACGCGTGAAATCCGGGGCGGCGGTGAGCCAGTGCATCACCGGCCAGGTGGTGAACAGCGCCAGCAGGGTAATCCCCATGAGTACCGGACGACGACCAATCCTGTCGGAAATTGCGCCGCCAACAGGCAGCCAGATAAAGTTAGAGATGCCAACCAGCATGGTGACAATCAGGCTGTCCCGCGCGCTCAGGTGGAGTACGGCTCTGCCATAGGTCGGGGTATAGACGGTAATAAAGTAAAAGGTGGTCGTGGTCATTGCTACCAGCAGAGTGCCGGCGGTGATGAGACGCCAGTTTTTGATAATAGTGATAAAAATTTCCCTGGTGTCGGGGCGGTGCTTACGTTGTAAAAACGCGTCGGTCTCCTGGAGTGAACGGCGAAGAACAAAAATGAGTGGGATAATCATGCAGCCAATAAAGAACGGGATCCGCCAGCCCCATTCGGAAATCTGATCGTGACCGAGCGTGGCGTTCAGGCCGTAGCCAATCAGTGCGGCAACAACAATGGCGACCTGCTGGCTGGCGGATTGCCAGCTGGTATAGAAGCCTTTATTTCCCGGCGTGGCGATTTCAGAGAGATAAACGGAAACGCCGCCCAGCTCTACACCTGCAGAGAACCCCTGCAATAATCGTCCCAGCAATACCAGCACAGGGGCCAGCAGACCAATACTGTGATAACCAGGTACCAGGGCAATCAGCAGGGTACCGCAGCCCATAATCGCCAGCGTCACCATCAGTCCTTTACGGCGACCAATTCTGTCGATGTAAGCACCCAGCACAATTGCGCCAACAGGCCGCATTAAGAAACCTGAACCAAACACGGCGAAAGTTAACATTAGCCCGGCAAATTCACTCTCTGCAGGAAAGAAGGTCTTTGCGATATAGGTGGCGTAAAAACCGAACAGAAAAAAGTCAAACTGTTCGAGGAAATTACCGCTGGTTACCCGCAGTATTGCGCCGAAAGTTCCGGCGCGCGATGGTTGTTGTGTCATTGGGTTTGCTCCACTGTCTTATCATAATATTTATAGAGGTAAGAGTTTGCGGGTTAGTCGCCTGCGACCCCCGCCTGTTTGCCGCGCCGTTTCTCAATTGCCCACTTGAGTAAGGCTGCGCAGCGGTAAAATCCGTGGGCAAATTTTCCATAAGGAATGGTCAAAAAGAGCGCCATGACCACGCCGAGGTGAATGGCGAGCAAAATAGCCATCCAGGAGGTGTCTCTTCCCGCCAGCAAACCCAGGCCAGTCAGGCTGGTCAGCAACAGCAATAAAATAAAACCGCGATCCATCGGCTTTTGCCGTGCGTCGCCATGCAGCGGTGAGCGCTTAAGATTCAGCCATAACAAACCGGCCGGGCCGATGACCAGACCTGCCCCACCCAGCGTGCCGAGGATCACCGGAACGCTGAAGAACGGGTAGGGCGCTTCAAGGCCCGCAAAGTAGTGATAGCCTGTCGCCACCACGGTAGCGGCGAAACAGAGCATGAAGCCGTAAAAGGTAAAGTGGTGGAAACGGCGACGCATCAGGGTGAAGGCATCATCCGCTTCGTTACAGCCTTTGCCGTGGCCGCCATCGAGATATTTCAGCGTCAGGGCATTGTGCGAGGCTTCGGCAATCTCAGCGGAACGCGGCATACCGGGTGAGATCTCCCGCCAGAAGCGGATCACGCCCGTCATGAGTAAGCCGATCGCCAGAATGAAGACTGAACCAAACATCCACGCCAGCAGGTTATGGGGGAATATCTGGTAAAAATCACCGGCCAGCGGCGGGTGAAGCAACGATCCTTTTAACCCCATCGCGAGGAGTAAAAAAAGAATCAGGCCAAACGCCAGGGTCAGCGTTACTGTCATGCCTGCCCGGCGATACAACGCGCCAAAAGCGGCGGGTTGGGCATAATGTTGATAGGTCTCCAGCCGGACTTCCGCCATCGCCTTCGGCACGTTAATGGCAAATTCATGGGGCGGCGCATACTGACACGCATGCAGGCAAGCGCCGCAGTTATGGCACAGGTTCGCCAGATAGTTAATATCCGCTTTAGGGAATTCCAGACGCTGGGTCATCGCCGGGAACACGGCGCAAAAGCCTTCGCAGTAGCGGCAGGCGTTACACACCTGCATTACGCGCTCCACTTCTGCTTCTGGCCCGGTAAGAATTTGTGCTTCGATAATCAATTTCTCAAGCTGCCTCATGACGTGCCTCCTTACGTGCTGCCAGAGCGGCCTCTTTTCCGGCGATACGACCAAACGTGGTGCCGATCGACATGCCCACGCCTGCGGTATAGCCCTTGCCCAGCACGTTACCCGCCATCATCTCTCCGGCGACAAACAGGTTGCGGCTTGGTTGTCCGGCAAAGTGTACGGCGGCGTGTTCGTTCACTTTCAGTCCCAGATAGGTGAAGGTGATGCCCGGTCGCAGGGCATAGCCATAGTAAGGTGGCGTGTCGAGTGGTCGCGCCCAGTGTGTTTTAGGGGGGATCAGACCTGCGGTAGAGCAGTTATCCAGAGTGGTGTGGTCGAATTGCCCGGACTGACAGGCTTGGTTGTATTGCGTCACCGTGTGGGTTAAGCGTTCGGCATCGAGTCCCAACTGGCGCGCCAGCTCCGCCAGCGTACTGGCCTGCGCGCCGGGGAATACCGGTGGCATAAAGTGGCCGATGGCTTTACTGTCGATAATGGAATAGCCAATCTGTGCTGGCTGTTGAGCGACCAGGCGTCCCCAGATGGCGTAGCGTTTGGGCCAGAAATCTTCGCCTTCATCATAAAATCGCTCAGCGTCGCGGTTGACGACCACGCCCAGCGATACGCAGTCCACGCGGGTGCAAATCCCGCCGTCATACAACGGCGCTCTGGCGTCAATCGCCACGCAATGCGACTGGGAAGGTTCGCCGATAATATCTGCCCCGGCATCCATCATAAATTTAAGCAGTACGCCCTGGTTAAAGCGCGTACCGCGAATGAGAAAGTTATCGGCTGGCCATTCGCCGCGTTCGTTTTCGCCCCACGCTTCCCGCAGCCATTCGCGGTTAGATTCAAATCCTCCGGCGGCAAGCACGCAGGATTTAGCCTCAATGCGCTCCTCTCCCGCCAGTGCCGCCACGAATTCGCCGTTACGCAGTTCAAGAGCCTGCACAGGCGTGTTGTAGCGAATTTGTACGCCCAGCTTTTCGGCACTGCGATAATAGGCATTCACGAGGGCTTTCCCGCCACCCATAAAAAATGCGTTGGTGCGCGCCACATGCAGCGCACCGGAAAGAGGGGGCTGAAAGTTAACGCCGTGCTGGCGCATCCAGTCGCGACACTGTGAAGAGGTGCGGATCACCAGGCGAGCCAGCGCTTCGTTGGTATTTCCTTCGGTAACGCGGCGGAGATCCTGCCAGAACTCCTCTTCGGGATAGCTCTCGACCAGTACGTCCTGCGGCGCATCGTGCATGCAGCGTAAATTGCGGGTGTGTTGGGAATTCCCGCCGCGCCACTCCCGGGGGGCCGCTTCGAGCAGCAGTACGGAGGCTCCACTCTCCCGGGCGGTTAAGGCGGCACATAATGCGGCGTTGCCTCCGCCAATCACCAGTACATCAACCATCGTATACTCCATTACCATTTAACTAATTGTTAAATTTGTAATTAAAATGTATACGCATAGGTTGTGTGGGCGCTATGAGGTGATGCTAAAGGGCTCTTTAGCCAGCGTAAAGGGTCGCGCCAGGCCAGTTTCCGGTCTCCACCAGCTGACGCATCACTTTCGTCAGCACCACGCGGGCGGCAAGGCCGGCCGGAGTCAGCTCATCATCAGAAAGACTGACCAGAAAGTTTGGGCGACTGAGTATCGGATTGTGGACGCCGATCACTCTTAGCGCCTCCTGATCAAGGTGGGAAATCGCCGCGCCTGGCTGGAGCGTGGCGCCCGATCCGCAGCGAACGGCACGCATGAGCAGCGCCAGACCGTCTATTTCGGTGACCACTTCCATGTTGAGGGCGTGTTCCTGACAAATCGCCTCCAGTCTGCCGCGCAGACCATGACCAGGGCTTGGCATAATCAGGGGAATATTGGCCAGCTGCGCAGGCGTGATGTTCTCATCGGCGATATCAGCCAGCAGAGCATGTGTGCCAATCAGAAACAGCCGCTCTTCGAGAATCGGCCTGGCGCTCCAGCGCAGAATCTTCTCCTTCTGAAACACCACGGCTAAATCTATCTGCCGGGTATTGATCATCCGCTCCAGGTTGCCGGAAAGGCTTTCCACCACGTGCAGGCGAACATCGGCATAGCTTTCCCGCATCGCATGGATAAAAGGCATCCCGAGGACAGAAGCGGTACTGGGAGCCATGCCGACGCTGACGTGCCCGGAGAGACGAGCCTCCCGTGCAGCAAGGATCGCATCGTCCGCATGTCGCAGCGCCAGCTGTGCCTGGGAGTAAAAGGCCAGTCCGGCGCTGGTGGGCGTGACGCCACGAGAAGTGCGTTGTAACAGGCGAATGGCGAGTTCGTTCTCCAGTCGTGTCATTTGCTGGCTGAGCGCCGAGACGCCAATATTGAGATCGAGCGCCGCGCTGCCCATGCTGCCGGTTTCCACGATGCGGACAAAGTAGCGAAGCTGGCGAAGTTCCATTCCGATTCTCCGGACAAGGCAAGATAGATTTCACATTAAAGCAACATAAGGAGGGAGGAAAGCAAATGGAGGGAATTCGACGCATATCCTTGTCGTCTTTCACGTTGTAATCCATTGGGTATAAAAAAAGCCAACCGATGGTTGGCTCTTTCAATGTGGCGTATCACTTCGCGTCGTGAGCGTGCTCGTCTTCGCGGCAGTCGCCTTCAGCGCAGTGACCGTAGAGATAAAGGCTATGGTTTGTTAAACGGATACCATGTTTCGCCGCAATCTCACGCTGACGCGCTTCGATGGAATCATCACTGAATTCAATCACTTTACCGCAATCAAGGCAGATCAGATGATCGTGGTGATGCTGTTGGGTCAGTTCAAAAACGGATTTGCCGCCTTCAAAATTGTGGCGGGTTACGATACCGGCGTCATCAAACTGGTTCAGCACGCGATACACGGTCGCCAGACCAATCTCTTCACCCATGTCAATCAGTCGTTTGTATAAATCTTCCGCACTGACGTGATGGTTATCCGGTTCCTGAAGAACTTCCAGAATTTTTAAACGAGGAAGCGTTACTTTCAGGCCAGCCTTCTTTAATGCGGTATTGTTGTCAGTCATGCGGAATCTGTCCTGTTGCTAAACGATTCACTTCAAACAAAGAAGTGACAGAAATTGCACTCGGGATAATGCGTTTCATTATAGGACTGCCACACCTAAATGAAAACTGCAAGCCTCTGGCAAATGTTAATAAAAACGAGGTATCGCCTGGAAATGAGAGCGCCACCTAATAACTTCCGCACATTGTACAGGGATGGGCAAGAAAGTTACAAATTTGTAGCAATTATTTTGATTGGTTTTATCTATTGATGCGGCATAGATAGAAATCTATGCCGCATAAAATCAGGCGTTGAGGATTTCGTCGAGATGCAGTTCTTCAGAAATCTGCTTAACCCATTTCTCTACGCGTTCGGCGGTCAGCTCCGGCTGGCGGTCTTCATCAATAGCCAGACCCACAAAGTGGTCGTCATCAGCCAGACCTTTGGACGCTTCAAAATGGTAACCCGCGGTCGGCCAGTGGCCGACGATGGTCGCGCCGCGCGGTTCAATAATGTCGCGGATGGTGCCTAACGCATCGCAGAAATATTCAGCATAATCTTCCTGGTCGCCGCAGCCAAACAGCGCAACCAGTTTGCCATTGAAATCAATCTCTTCGAGGGTAGGGAAGAAGTCATCCCAGTCACACTGCGCTTCACCGTAGTACCAGGTCGGGATGCCCAGCAGCAGAATATCGTACCCTTCCAGGTCTTCTTTGCTGCTTTTTGCAATGTCATGCACATCGGCAACGTCTTTACCAAGCTGTTTTTGAATCATTTTTGCGATATTTTCGGTATTGCCGGTGTCGCTGCCAAAAAAGATGCCAGTGATTGCCATGAGTAAAATAACCTCTTGAAACTTATTGAAATGGTGGTGGCGAATTGCCCACGGATAAGGGCAATCATAGCAGAACAGTCAGGCATGCGGAAACAGCAAACATGCCCGAGTGCACTCAGTGCTACATGAATTGTGTGTTAGCGCAGAAATTCAGACTAAGCCTTGCCGCGCAGCGCGGCCAGTTGAGACATCAGTATCTCTTCAATGAGTTCGCTGCGGTTCATATTGCGCGATTCGGCCAGTTCGTTCAGTGCGTCCACCGCCTCCGCGTTGAGCTTCAGTTCGACACGCTTAAGACCACGAACTTTATCGCGTTTTAGCTGATTGCGCTTATTGATGCGCAGCTGTTCATCACGCGAAAGCGGATTGGTTTTGGGTCGTCCCGGGCGACGCTCGTGCGCGAACAGATCTAATGTCGTACGGTCCGTTTGTTCTTTGGCCATGGTTTTGGTGACTTCGGGGAAACAATCAGCCAGGCGTCTGCCCGGATGGATAGCGCGCCATCATACATCAGCAAGGCAGGCACGCCAACGCCCGCGGACGCAATCGTGCGCGGACGCTGAGTTTTTAATCAGTTAGCCTTTATCGTTGAGGTAACGACGGATGGCACGCAGCACGGCATCCGGCTTTTCGGCATGTACCCAATGACCGGCCCCGGCAATCACATGTGCGCGGGCCTGCGGGAACTGCGCCAGCAGCTCACTGCGATACGCTTCGGTGACGTAGGGGGAATTGCCGCCGGGGATAAACAGCGCCGGATGCTCCCAGGCCGGGAGGGTTTCCCAGCCCACGATATGAGGATACTGCTCCCACAGTACGGGGACGTTAAAGCGCCATTCACCGTCAACATACGACTTCAGCAGAAACTGGATCACCCCTTCTTCTTGCAGATGCTCGCGCATAATGCCTGCCGCCTGCTGGCGCGTTTTTGCGTCGGACGTGGTCACCGCGTTGATAGCGGCAAAAATCTCATCATGGCGACGCACGTGATAATCAACCGGTGCGATGTCGATCGCCACCAGCTGGTCGATGCGCTCAGGAGCCAGCGCGGTGAGCGCCATAACTGCTTTCCCGCCCATGGAGTGACCAATAAAGGTTGCTTTTTCGATTTGCTCTGCATTGAGGGTATCCAGCAGATCCTGTGCCATCGCCGGATAGTTCATCACGGGATCGCGAGGAGAAAGACCGTGATTACGCATATCGACCTGGATAATGTTATGGTCGATCGCCAGGTCGCGTGCCAGCACACCGAGATTGTCCAGACTGCCAAACAGACCATGGACAAGGACAATGGGAGAATTATTGTGCAGGTTTTGTGCAGATTGCGCTCGGATATTCAATTTCATGGCAAAGTTCTTTTTTTCGCTCTGTCGGGTTAGGGTATTATGTTGACCATTCTGCCACACGGCTGCAACAAGCACGGTTTACTCCGAGTTTTTCTGCAAGCCAGGCTTAACGCTATCCGCTGTTGGGATTTGCCTTTACACTACCGGTAGACCATCCCAACGACTTGTATTCAGCTAAACACCGCACTGGATTAAGATGAAAACGATTGAAGTTGATGATGAACTCTATAGCTATATTGCCAGCCACACCAAGCATATCGGCGAGAGCGCATCCGACATTTTACGGCGCATGTTGAAGTTTTCCGCCGCAGCACAGCCCGCCACTTCGGCAGCGAAAGAGGTTCGCGTCGCGCAGCCTGCTATCGCGGAAGCGAAGCCGGTCACTCTTGTCAAAGATAAAGTCCGCGCCATGCGTGAACTACTGCTTTCCGATGAGTACGCAGAACAGAAAAAAGCGGTCAATCGCTTTATGCTGGTGCTGTCTACACTCTATTCACTGGATCAACAGGCGTTTGCTGAAGCAACCGAATCGCTGCACGGCCGTACGCGCGTCTATTTTGCGGCTGATGAGCAAACGCTGCTGAAAAATGGTAATCAAACCAAGCCCAAACACGTGCCCGGCACGCCGTACTGGGTGATTACCAACACCAACACCGGCCGTAAATGCAGCATGATTGAACACATCATGCAGTCAATGCAATTCCCGGCGGAATTGATTGAAAAGGTTTGCGGAACAATTTAATCCTTGCATCAGAAGGACCAGGCAATGGCAATCCACAACCGTGCAGGTCAACCTGCACAACAGAGTGATTTGATTAACGTCGCCCAATTAACGGCGCAATACTATGTACTGAAACCTACAGCCGGTAATGCGGAGCACGCGGTGAAGTTCGGCACCTCCGGACATCGCGGCAGTGCAGGTCGTCATAGTTTTAATGAGCCGCACATTCTCGCCATCGCTCAGGCAATTGCGGAAGAACGCGCGAAAAACGGCATCACTGGCCCTTGCTTTGTGGGTAAAGATACTCACGCCCTGTCCGAACCGGCGTTCATTTCCGTGCTGGAAGTGCTGGCGGCGAACGGCGTCGACGTCATTGTTCAGGAAAACAATGGCTTTACGCCGACGCCTGCGGTGTCAAACGCCATCCTGGTCCACAATAAAAAAGGTGGCCCGCAGGCCGACGGTATCGTGATCACGCCGTCTCACAACCCGCCGGAAGACGGCGGTATTAAATACAACCCGCCAAACGGGGGGCCGGCTGATACTAATGTCACTAAGGTGGTGGAAGACAGGGCCAATGCGCTGCTGGCTGACGACCTGAAGGGCGTGAAGCGTATTTCTCTGGATGCGGCGCTGGCATCGGGCCATATTAAAGAGCAGGATCTGGTGCAGCCGTTCGTTGAGGGGCTGGCGGATATCGTTGATATGGCGGCGATTCAGAAAGCTGGTCTGAAACTGGGCGTTGATCCGCTGGGTGGTTCCGGTATCGAATACTGGAAACGCGTTGCGGAACACTACAAGCTGGATCTGACCATCGTGAACGATCACGTCGATCAGACCTTCCGCTTTATGCATCTGGATAAAGACGGCGCGATCCGTATGGACTGCTCCTCCGAGTGCGCGATGGCGGGACTGTTGGCGCTGCGTGACAAGTTCGATCTGGCGTTTGCCAACGACCCGGACTATGACCGCCACGGCATTGTGACGCCAGCCGGCTTGATGAACCCGAACCACTATCTGGCGGTGGCGATCAACTACCTGTTCCAGCATCGCCCGCAGTGGGGTAAGGATGTTGCGGTGGGTAAAACGCTGGTTTCTTCTGCCATGATTGACCGCGTGGTGAACGATCTGGGACGTAAACTGGTGGAAGTGCCGGTGGGCTTTAAGTGGTTTGTGGACGGTCTGTTCGACGGTAGCTTTGGTTTCGGTGGCGAAGAGAGCGCGGGCGCATCCTTCCTGCGTTTTGACGGCACGCCATGGTCTACCGACAAAGACGGGATCATCATGTGTCTGCTGGCGGCGGAAATTACGGCGGTAACCGGTAAGAACCCGCAAGAGCACTACAATGAGCTGGCCGCTCGCTTTGGTGCGCCGAGCTACAACCGTCTGCAGGCGGGGGCAACCTCTGCGCAGAAAGCGGCGTTGTCGAAACTGTCTCCGGAAATGGTCAGTGCCAGCACGCTTGCAGGCGATCCGATCACCGCGCGTCTGACGGCGGCACCGGGTAACGGCGCGTCGATTGGCGGTCTGAAGGTGATGACCGAGAACGGCTGGTTTGCCGCGCGTCCTTCAGGTACTGAAGATGCATACAAAATCTATTGCGAAAGCTTCCTGGGTGAGGAACACCGTAAGCAGATTGAGAAAGAAGCGGTTGAAATTGTCAGCGAAGTGCTGAAAAACGCCTGATGTGTGGTCAGGAGCCGGTAACGGCTGATACCAACCGTTTAAGAGATAACGGAGAACTTTTAACAATGGCAAAGGGTTCCGTTCACCGTATGTTCATTGTTTCTCTGGAACCGTCATACCCGTGAACGGGCAAGGGAGGCTCGCCGCCGCCTCCCTTGCAACCCAGGCTCCCGGCAGGGAAAATCGCCACTTCGTGGTCCATTCGCCTTATGTCGTCTTCCTTCGGGTCGGGGACGAGCCTGCGTCCATGCAGGCCGTCCCCTCCGCCCGCATCCCTGCGGGCGGACCCGGTCATCCGCCAACGTCTCATCGATTTTCATGCCGGACTAGGAGCATCGCTTCAGCACGCTGACTTTCAGTTAAATCCGTTTCGCTTTAATAAAAATACAGACCGCACAAAGGGTCAGGTGTGGAACAGTCCGGCTGAAAATTGCCGACGTGTTTCTGTAAGGCCGGGAGAACCCGCATGGATGCGGGTTCAGGGCGCGTTTTGCAGGGACGCTACATCGCGCCCGACCCGGTAGCCTGGAGGAATAAACGGAGGGTATCGCGAAGCGACAATTTTCCCGCCGGGAGCCGGGATTGTTAAGGGTGCGGCGATAGCACCCTTAACCCGTTCACAGGAGCAGGAATGTCAGAAAGGCGCAGAACATGACGTGAACGGAATAATTAACCGAATCCGGCATATTGAATCTTCGTCACACAGGGGCTTTGCGGCTAATCAATCCTTAAGTGACCAGCATCAGCTGTCCACGACTCCCTTTTGGATCAGCTGTGTTTACCCTTCAGCTCAAAGCGTGGCGATACCAGGCCATACAGCGTCCAGCCGAGGAAAGTCACGATGGAGCCATACAGCATCGCTTCTTCACCTGAGGAGTAGAGCGCATAGAAGCTGTACATTGCGCCAATGAACGCCACGAAGTTTGCCGGTTTTGCTTTTGATGACGGGACATTCGCGATCTTCTGAATGATGACCAGCGCGGCCATCGACAGAATATACGGAATGATGTTAGTCACCACCGCAAGGTTGACCAGCACGTTGAACTGACTGTTCAGCGACGGGCTAATGGTCATCAGCGATAGTCCGCTCTGAATAACCACGATAGCCAGCATCCCCTGCACCGGCGCGTCTACTTTCGTCACGCGGGAGAAGATTTTCGGGAAGTAACCTTCATCTGCTGAAGATTTGAAGACCTGGGCGATAGTGAACTGCCAGCCCAGCAGTGAGCCGCAGCAGGACATCACCATCAGCGCCATGATCACTTTCCCGACTTCGGGGGTGAACATTTGCGCGAAGGCTAAACCGAACGGTGCCGTAGAATTAGCCAGATCCATATTCGGCACAATCCCTGCAATCACGTTGGTGGAGATGATGTAAATTACCGCCGCGCCCAGCGTACCGCCTAAGACGGCGATGGGCACGTTGCGTTCCGGGTTTTCCACGACTTCAGCGTTGGCACAGGCGGATTCCAGACCGAGGAAGGCCCACAGGGTCATCGCAATGGAAGAGCCAACGGCCGTGAAGAACGGTACATGATGCGGGTTCCAGGAGTTGGCATACAGCGTCGGGCTGAACCAGAACCAGCCGATGATGCACAGACCGACCACCGGAATAATGACGCCCCAGACGGTGACGCTACTGATCTGCCCGGTAATGCGCGCACCGCCAAAGTTAGCAACGGTACAGATCCACAGCACGCCGATAGTTGCCAGGCCAATTTGCACCGGCGTCAGTGCGGCACCAAACAGCTCGGTGCCGTACCCGACGGCGGAGATGGCGATAGCCACGTTGGCGATTAACAGCGAAACGCCATAAGTGTAGTTCGCCATAAAGTTACCGGATTTGCCGAAGGCATACTCAGCGTAGCCGCCCATGCCGCCGGATTTACGGCTGAACATGCCGCATTTTGCGAAGGCCCAGGCCAGCGCCATTGAACCAACCGCAGTCACCAGCCACGATATGATTGAAATGGTGCCAACTTCTGCAAGTTTAGTGGGCAACATGATGATTCCGGATCCCATCATATTAACCATGGTCAGGATGGTGAGCTGGACGACGCCCATTTTGTTGGATTTGGCTTTGCTCATAACATTTCCCCTTTCAACAGAGCGTGTTGCGCGCTTTGTTGCTTAATCACGTAGCACCACACCTGTTTACGACCGTCGTGTTCTTCGATGTATACGCCCTGTAATTCGGGCGCAAAGCCAGGCAGCAAATTGATCCCTTCTTCCAGCGCACTGAAGTAGCGTAATACTGCGCCCCCCCAGATTTCACCTGGAACCACACACAGCACGCCCGGAGGATAAGGAAGCGCACCTTCCGCCGCGATGCGGCCTTCGGCGTCCGGCAGCCGCACCAGTTCCACTTCACCACGCAGGAAGGCATAGTTGGCATCCTGGGGATTCATGCTGACGCGCGGGAAATGATCCTTACGGAACATCTCTTTCTGGAGTTGCTTCACGTTATGGCGTGCATACAGATCGTGCATCTCCTGGCACAGCTGGCGCAGGGTGTAACCGGCGTAACGGGCTTCGTGCTGTTTGTAGATTGATGGCAGAACCTCCGCCAGCGGGGCATCGGCTTCCAGCAGTTTTTCGAAACGCACCAGCAGGGCGACAAGCTGCTGCAGCTTCGCCATATCTTCTGCTGGGGTCAGCAGGAACAGGATGGAGTTAAGGTCGCATTTTTCCGGTACCACACCGTTTTCACGCAGGAAGTTTGCGAGAATGGTAGCCGGAACGCCGAAGGTATCGTATTCACCGTTACGTGCATTAATACCCGGAGTGGTGAGCAGCAATTTGCACGGATCCACAAAGTACTGGTGTTCGGCGTAGCCTTCAAAGGCATGCCAGTGTTCACCGGGGACAAAGTGGAAGAAGCGCAGGTCGCTGGCGATTTCGGCGGTGGGATAAGCCTGCCACGGTTTACCCTCCACCATCTCCGGCACGAACGGGCTAATGTGATGGCAGTTTTCCAGAATCAGTTTGCGGGTATCAACCCCGTTGGCGACGCAGTCCATCCACATGTTGCGGCCGCTGACGCCTTCGTGCATTTTGGCGTTGATGTCCAGCGCGGCAAACAGCGGATAGAACGGGCTGGTGGAGGCGTGCATCATGAAGGCGTTATTCAGACGTTTATGTGGCACATACCGGGACTGGCCTTTGATATGGCTGTCTTTTTTGTGGATCTGCGAGGTCTGGGAGAAACCTGCCTGCTGTTTGTGAACAGACTGGGTCACCAGAATACCGGGGTCGTTTTCGTTCAGCTCCAGCAGCAGCGGAGAGCAATCGGCCATCATTGGAATAAATTGCTCATAGCCGACCCACGCGGAGTCAAACAGGATGTAATCGCACAGATGACCAATCTTATCCACCACCTGACGCGCGTTATAAATGGTGCCGTCGTAGGTGCCTAACTGAATAACGGCCAGACGGAACGGACGGGCATCGTTTTTGCGCTGTGGTGCGACGTCGTTTACCTGCTCACGCAAATAGCTTTCTTCAAAGCAGTGTGCGTCGATGCCACCGATAAAGCCGTACGGGTTGCGTGCGGTTTCCAGATACACCGGCGTTGCCCCGGCCTGCAATAAAGCGCCGTGGTGGTTTGACTTGTGGTTGTTGCGGTCGAAAAGTACCAGATCGCCCGGCGTTAGCAGCGCGTTAAGCACCACTTTGTTCGATGAGGACGTTCCGTTCAGTACAAAGTAGGTTTTATCCGCGTTGAAGACTTTGGCGGCGTGCTGTTGGGCGATGCAGGGCGCGCCTTCGTGAATCAGCAGGTCGCCCATTGCCACGTCGGCATTGCACAAATCGGAGCGGAAAAGCATTTCGCCGAAGTATTCAACAAACTGATTGCCTGCGGGATGACGGCGGAAAAACTCGCCTCCCTGATGTCCGGGGCAATCAAATGCGCTGTTGCCCTGGTTGACGTAATCGACCAGGGCGCGGAAAAACGGCGGGCGTAGCTGCGTTTCATAATGGCTGGCGGCACTTTCTAACTGGCGACCATAGAAGGCGGTACGGGCTTCATTATATTCGAATACGCCCGAGATCCGCGGCAGGTACTCTGCCGGAACGCGCTCTTCATTTTCGGTAGCGATAAATACGGGAATACCGTAGCCCGTTGCGTCAATTTCATCGAGTTTTCCACGTTCAATATCATTGATGGATAACACCACTGCAGCAACATCAATAAAATTACTTTCATTAATATTCACAATGCTGCGGTGGCTGGAAAAACAGTCAGGGCAGTGACGACTTACGGCAATTTTTAATTCAGACATTTTTCATCTCTTTATTTTCAGGTAATAGCAGGTCCTCAATTTCTCAAATGAGAAATTGATAACTCCGGAAAAAAAGCAAAGTCATACCGCTGATAAATAAATCAGTAAATTGCTTTTTTTAAGATGCAAAAAACCATGCCTGTCCGGTCACAGGTATGTCAGGTATTTGCAGAGTGAGCACCGCGGGATACAGGCGTTATACCCGTCGTCTTTCGGGCTGCATCTGTGTTGGCTTTCCTCGCTTACCCCAGTCACGTACTGATGTACGCTCCCGGAGATTCACTGCGTCGCCGCCTTGATACAACGCGAAATCCATTGGGTATGGCCTGCGATACAGAGAGTCAGGAAGACCTGTATGCTGGAGTGCCCATAGTCGGAAGACTAACGGGCATTAAAGAAATGAAAGTCGAAGCTGTTACGGTGGGCAAACATCATAATATGTGTTGTCCGCCTTATGTGAGGCATAGTACGGCTATTATTTTCCATTTTGGTTACCTTTCCTGGATAAGTAGAAGGTGGGGGTATTTTATCCAGGAAATGGCTTTGTTCTGTGAAGAGGATCAATAAAAAAAGATCATTTCTAAAATAATTAGTCGCCATTTATGCATATCGTGCGATAAGATATAAGTATGTTTATTATATGTTATATTTTTGTTTTTTATTATTTTGGTGGTATTTGACTCATTCCGTGAAATAAAGCTCTCACAGCGGCATAAATAATAATTTCAAGAATTGAGAATTAATCAGAAAAAATGAATAACCATTCATGGCATAAAGCGATAGCCAATTCCGGTTTCGGTAATGAAATGGCGGGGGCGGGCCGGATCCTGCTCCAGTTTCTGTCGCAGATGACCCATATAAATACGCAAATAGTGGCTGTGCTCAACGGCGTTTGGTCCCCAGACCTGGTTCAACAGCTGGCGCTGGGTGAGGACTTTGCCTGCATTATTGAGCAACACGCCCAACAGACGGAATTCGATCGGCGTCAGATGAATCTCTTCTTCACCCCGCCAGACAAGGTGCGCGGCGAAATCCACCTTTACGCTGGAAAACTGTACGACAGGTTCAGGCGAAGGGCCGCTGGCATGGCGACGCAATGCCACGCGTAAGCGCGCCTGTAGCTCGCCAATACCAAAAGGTTTGCTCAGATAGTCGTCCGCGCCCGCATCCAGTGCGGCGATTTTATCGCTCTCCTCGCTACGTGCAGAAAGTACAATCACCGGGATTGCGCTCCATTGCCGCAGGTCGCGAATGAAATCGATGCCGTCGCCGTCCGGCAGGCCAAGATCAAGGATGATGAGGTCCGGTTTTCGCGTTGCGGCTTCAAGCAGGCCGCGGCTCAGGGTCTCTGCTTCATATACGCGCAGCCCGTCGCCTTCCAGCGCGCTGCGCAGAAAGCGACGAATAGCCTGTTCATCTTCAACAATCAGAACGTTGGTCACATATCCTCATGAAAATCATCAAGTTCGGGGACGGCTTCCTGCGGGAGTGTAACACGAAAACAGGCGCCTCCCTGCGGACGATTATGGGCGGAGATTGTTCCTCCGTGCACCTCAACAATCGCCTGACAAATGGCCAGCCCCAGTCCGACCCCCGGAACCGCTGACTCTTTATTTCCTCTGGCGAATTTGTCGAAGATACTCTTCTCCTGCCCGTCAGGAATACCGGGACCATTGTCCCATACATCGAGCTGGAGATGTTTGTCTTCGACGTGAGCCTCAATGCCGATTTCGGCCTGCAAACCCGCATACTTCACGGCGTTTTCCAGCAGGTTAATCAGTACCCGTTCAAACAGCGGGCCGTCAACATGTACCAGCGTTAATGGCTCCGGGAGCGCCAGATTTATCGGATGGGATAACCCCGGCTCCAGCATCTGTAGCGCGCTGCCGACGATCTCTTCCAGCGTCAGCCACTCTTTCTTTAAATTAAAGCCGCCAGACTGAATTCGCGCCATATCTAACAGATTATTCACCAGCCGGGTGGTGTTGAGCACGTGCTGGCGAATTTCGCTGGCCTGGCGTGCGTGCGGCGATCCTTCGCTGGCCAGATCCAGCGTCAGGATCTCCGCCTGACCAAACAGCACCGTCAGCGGGGTACGTAAATCGTGGGAGAGGGCGGCGAGCAGGGCGTTACGAATACTTTCGCGCTCACTGGTCAGCCGGGCCTGTTCTTCACTGGCGGTGAGCGTCAGACGCTCCAGTGCGCTGGCGACCAGCAGAGTAAAGGTTTCCAGCAAGCGCTGCTGCTCCGGGATCATCAGCTGGCGGAGGTTTCCTGGCTCTACCACCACCAATCCGTACGTTTTGTCGGCACTTTTCAGCGGCAAAATCTGGTACGGCACGCCGGGAAGGGTATCGGTACCGGCGCCCGCTGGCTGTCCCTTATCAAAACTCCATTGGGCAATTGCATCATCCCAGGGGGTCATGCCCTGTTGGTGCGTCAGCGGCGCTAACTTACCCTTTTCATCGGGTAATAAGATCTGACTGCGAGCCTGGAAAGTGGATGCGATGAACTGCTCGCTGGTGGCGGCGATATCCTGCTTGCTTCGTCCTGGCGCCAGCGCTTTGGACATTTCATACAGGTGACGAGTGCGCTGTTCGCGATAGCGGGCAACCCGGGCCTGATAACGCACACCGGCAGTCAAATTACCGATCACCAGTCCAACCGTCAGCATCACGGCGAAAGTCAACAGATATTGCACATCGGAAACGGCAAGCGTACCGCGCGGGGCAATAAAGAAGAGGTCAAAGCTGGCGACGTTAATAAAGGTTGCGACGACCGAAGGCCAGCGACCATAAAACAGGGCGATAATGACCACCCCCAGTAGATAGAGCATCACCAGGTTGGCGGCATCAAAGGCGACCATCCACTGCATCGCAATGAAGGTGGTCAACGCGCACAAGATGACGGCAGCCACGCAGCCCTGGATCTGTACCCGCCACTTATCCTTAAACGCCCGGGTGTCCGACGCGTGGTTGAGCGGGCGGGCAGGAGGCTCATCCAGCGCCACGACCACCTGATCGAGGTCCGGCGCCAGTTTTGCCAGGCGATCGGCAAACGAGTCGCTGCGCCACCAGCGCCGCGTCGTCGGACGGCCCAGCACAATTTTGCCCAGGTTATGTTCCCGGGCGTAACGGACGACCGCTTTTTCTGCCGCAGGATCGGAGAGGGTGGAGGTTTCCGCGCCCAGTTCCTGAGCCAGACGCAGGGCGCTTAAGATGGCCCGACGCTGTTTTTCCGGCAGGCGGTGCAGCGCTGGCGTTTCGACGTATACCGCGTGCCAGACGCTGCCGAGCCGGGAAGCCAGGCGCGCAGCGGCCCGGACCAGCTTTTCGCTCCCGGTGTTGTACCCAATGCACAACAGCAGGGCGTCGCGAGTGTGCCACACTTTCTCTTCACCAGGACGCCCCCGCCAGGCGCGCATCTGGTCATCCACCCGGTCGGCGGTACGCCGCAGCGCCAGCTCGCGCAGGGCGATCAGATTTCCTTTGCGAAAGAAATGTTCAATTGCGCGTTCGGCCTGACCGGCGATGTATACCTTGCCTTCTTTCAGACGCGCTCGCAGATCGTCAGGCGGCAGATCGACCAGTACCACTTCGTCAGCGGCATCAAAAAAAGGATCCGGTACCGTCTCACGAACCTGAATACCGGTGACGCCGCTGACCACGTCATTAAGACTTTCCAGATGCTGAACGTTGACGGTGGTAAAAACGTCGATACCCGCTTCCAGCAACTCTTCAATATCCTGCCAGCGCTTGGGATGACGCGAGCCTGGCGCATTACTGTGCGCCAGTTCGTCCATTAAAATCAGCGCCGGACGGCGGGCCAGCGCCGCGTCGAGATCAAACTCGCTGATATGGCGACCGTGGCGGGCTTGTCGCTTCAGCGGGAGCAGGGTAAGACCGTCCAGCAGCGCGGCGGTTTCTTTGCGTCCATGGGTTTCCACCACGCCGATTAACACATCAAGCCCCTGCGCCCGCAGCCGCTGCGCCTCTGCCAGCATGGCCCAGGTTTTCCCGACGCCCGCACAGGCGCCGAAGAAGATTTTCAGTTTTCCCCGGTGCGGAGCAGCGGTCTGCTCCAGCAGGCGATCCGGGTCGGGGCGTAAGGGTTCGTTATTCATGTCCTTTTTCTCAGCGCTTATCCAACGCTAAATTGAGTTCCACGATGTTAACCACCGGCTGGCCGATAAACCCGACCAGTGGCTTTTGCGTATATTGTGCAACCAGCCGCGTCACCTCTTCAACGCTGAGGTTGCGCGCCCTGGCGACCCGCGGGATCTGCCATTGCGCGGCCGCTGGCGTCAGGTTGTTGTCCAGCCCGCTGGCAGAGGCGGTGAGCAGTTCTACCGGAAGGGCTGTGCTGGCGTCCGGGTTGGCGGCGCGCAGTGCGACTGCCCGACTCTGTAGCAGTTTATCCAGTTCCGGGTTGCTGGCCGCCAGATTGCTGCCGCCAGAAGCCATTGGATTATAGGGCATTTCCGCCGTTGCCGACGGCCGCCCCTGAAAATAGCCTGCGGCGGTAAAATTCTGCCCGATAAGCTCAGAGCCGCGCACCGTATTGCCATCAACAATCAGCGAGCCGTTGGCCTGATGCCCAAACCACCATTGTCCCAGCGCCGTGGTGAGCAACGGATAAACGCCACCGGTCATCAGCATCAGGAACACCAGCGTCGATAGTGCAGGACGTAATCCACTCATCTTATACCTCACACCAGACCCAGAAGGGTCAATAGTAAATCAATCACTTTGATGCCAATAAACGGCACAAGCAGTCCACCCAAACCGTAGATCCATAAGTTACGGCGCAGCATGGCGGAAGCGGAGAGCGGTTTATAGCTCACCCCTTTCAATGCCAGCGGGATCAGAAAGATGATGATCAGGGCGTTGAAAATGACCGCGCTGAGGATGGCCGAATCCGGTGAATGCAGCCGCATAATGTTCAGCGCGTTCAGCTGCGGGTAAGTCGCGGCAAACGCAGCCGGAATAATGGCAAAGTATTTCGCTACGTCATTGGCGATACTGAAGGTGGTCAATGAACCTCGGGTCATCAGCATCTGTTTACCAATATGCACCACCTCGATAAGCTTGGTCGGGTTGGAATCGAGATCCACCATGTTGCCCGCTTCTTTCGCGGCCTGCGTGCCGGAGTTCATCGCCACCGCCACATCGGCCTGCGCCAGCGCCGGAGCGTCGTTGGTTCCGTCGCCGGTCATCGCCACCAGACGCCCTTCCGACTGATACTGACGAATCAGCGCCAGTTTGGCCTCCGGCGTGGCTTCTGCCAGAAAGTCATCCACACCGGCTTCTGCGGCAATCGCGGCTGCCGTCAGTCGGTTGTCGCCGGTGATCATCACCGTTTTAATGCCCATTTTACGGAGCTGGGCAAAACGTTCTTTTATCCCGCCTTTGACAATATCTTTCAGCGAAATAACGCCCAGCACGCGGGAACCTTCAACCACCACCAGCGGCGTCGCGCCAAGACGGGCCACGCTATCCACTTTTTGGTCGACATCTGCAGGAAAGTGACCGCCGTTGGCCTCAACGTGGCGACGAATGGCATCCACTGAGCCTTTGCGGATCATCCGGTTATCGATGTTAATACCGCTCATCCGGCTTTGTGCAGTAAAGGGAACGAAGGTGGCATGCAGCGACTGCACATCTCTTTCGCGCAGATTAAAGCGCTGTTTGGCAAGAATGACGATGCTGCGCCCTTCCGGTGTCTCATCCGCCAGCGAAGAGAGTTGGGCCGCATCGGCCAGCGTCCTTTCATCCACCCCCTGAGCGGGCAGAAAATCGGAAGCCTGGCGGTTGCCCAGGGTGATAGTACCGGTTTTATCCAGCAGCAGCACGTCCACGTCGCCCGCCGCTTCTACCGCACGTCCGCTGGTGGCGATGACGTTTGCGCCCAGCATTCGGCTCATCCCCGCGACGCCAATCGCCGAAAGGAGTCCGCCAATTGTTGTTGGGATCAGGCAGACCAGCAGGGCGACCAGCACGGTAACGCTAACGGCATTGCCGCCCCAGGCGGAAAAAGGCCACAGCGTGGCGGTGGCCAGCAGAAAAACGAGGGTCAGAGCAATCAGCAAAATGGTCAGCGCGATCTCATTTGGCGTTTTGCGACGTTGGGCGCCTTCCACCATCGCGATCATGCGATCAAGGAAGGTTTCCCCAGGGTTCACGCTGCATTCGATGACCAGCCAGTCAGAGAGGATCCGTGTCCCGCCGGTCACTGAGGCAAAGTCACCACCCGATTCGCGGATCACCGGCGCGGACTCACCGGTAATGGCGCTCTCGTCCACCGACGCGCCGCCTTCAATGACTTCGCCATCGCAGGGAATAATGTCGCCAGCTTCAACCAGCACAATATCCCCTCTGCGTAATGTATCCGCAGGGACGTTATCCATCTGCGCGCCATATTTCGCTTCGCGCAGCTTGCGGGCAAATGCGGTTTTCTTAACACCTTTCAGACTGTTGGCCTGGGCTTTACTGCGACCCTCAGCCAGCGCCTCGGCGAAATTGGCGAACAGTACGGTAATCCACAGCCAGAGGCTTATCGCGCCGGTAAACAGAGGGTTTCCCGCCATCTGTCCGGTCGCTATCGCCACCGTTATCAACGTTGTCAGCAGGCTGCCGATCCAGACAATAAACATCACCGGATTGCGCCACTGGGTATGTGGACTTAATTTTTTCACGGCATCGAACAGCGCCTGAGCGACCAGGGAGGGTTCGAATAGCGCCAGTTGTTTGCGACTCATAACAATGTGCTCCGCATCGCTCAAAATAAAGAGAGGTGTTCTGCAACCGGCCCAAGCGCCAGCGCAGGAATAAAGGTCAGGGCGCCTACCAGCAGGACGGTACCGATCAGCAGACCGACAAACAGCGCGCCATGCGTCGGCAACGTGCCGGTGCTGGCCGGTTGGCTTTTCTTACTGATAAGCGATCCGGCAATCGCCATGACCGGGATAATCACGCCGAAGCGCCCCGCGAACATGCAGAAAGCCAGCAGGCAGTTCCAGAATGGGCTGTTGGCGCTCAGTCCCGCAAAGGCGCTGCCGTTGTTGTTGGCTGCGGACGAGACGGCGTACAGTACTTCACTAAAACCGTGCGGACCGGGATTGAGCATGGCGCTGCGACCCGCTTCGGTCATCATGGCCAGTGCCGTACCGAGCAACACCAGCGCAGGGGTGACAAGAATCGCCAGAGCGGTCATTTTCATCTCGCGCACGTCGATTTTTTTACCCAGATACTCAGGCGTGCGGCCAATCATTAGCCCGGCAATAAATACGGCTAACAGCACGAACAGCAGCATCCCGTACAGACCCGAACCGACGCCGCCAAAGACCACTTCCCCAATCTGCATCAGCCACATCGGCACCATGCCGCCCAGGGCGGTAAAGGAGTCATGCATCGCAGCCACCGCCCCACAAGAGGCCGCCGTAGTGACGACAGCGAACAAGCTGCTTGCCAGCACGCCGAAGCGGCTCTCTTTGCCTTCCATATTCAGGCTGCTGTCAGCGCCAAATTGCAGCAGGTGAGGGTTGCCCTGAGTTTCCGCCCACATCACCACGGCAACGCAGACCACAAAAATGAGCGACATTGCCCACAGCAGCATCCGTCCCTGACGGCGGTCGCCGACGGCATCACCAAAGGCGAAGCAGAGCGCCGCCGGAATTAAAAAGATCGCCAGCATCTGCACCATGTTGGTCAGCGCGGTCGGATTCTCAAATGGATGCGACGAGTTGGCGTTGAAGAAGCCGCCGCCGTTGGTCCCGAGCAATTTGATCGCTTCCTGTGAAGCCACCGGTCCCATCGGCAATAGCTGTTTTGCCCCTTCAAGGTCGGTAAATGGCTGGTAAGGAAGAAAATTTTGCAGCGTGCCTTGTTGAATAAAGAACAAGGCAATCAACAGCGCGATGGGCAACAGGATCCACAGCGTAATTCGCATCAGATCCATCCAGGCATTGCCCAGCGTGTTCATACTCTGGCGGGCGAACGCACGGATCAGGGCGAAGATCACCGCGATGCCGGTCGCCGCCGACAGGAAGTTTTGCACGGTCAGCCCCGCCATCTGGCTGAAGTAGCTTAAGGTGGTTTCACCACTGTAAGACTGCCAGTTAGTGTTGGTAACAAAACTGACCGCCGTATTGAGCGCCAGATGCCATGAAAGACCGGGGAGCTGCTGCGGATTCAGTGGCAACAGGTTTTGTCCCATCAGCATCAGGAACAGTATCACCAGCCCCAGCATATTGAGTGCGAGAATCGCCAGCAGATACTGTTTCCAGTTCATCTCCTGCGGAGAAATTCCCAGCCCGCGCCACAGCCAGCGTTCAACGTTGGCGGTACCGGGCAAGGGAATATCATTAATAAGCCGTGCCAGACCCGTCCCTAAAGGACGAGCGAGCACGAACAGGATCAGTAAAAAACTGGCAATCAGTAAGAACCCTTGAGCCGCCATCAGAACGCCTCCGCATTAATCAGGGCATACACCAGATAACCTAAAAGTAAGAAAATCAGCACGATGCCGATTATCACGCCTGCACTCACGGTGCACCTCCAGTGGCATTATGATCTTGTTATCAGGGTATTTTTTTGCCTGCAAAGATTTCGCAAAAATTGGCGGGCGGGGTGTAAAAAAAGTATAAAAATGGCAAAAACCACTATTTAACTAATGATTAGTATTAATTTAACTTTTATGTAACTTAATTACGTGGTGAATGTAAATGAGGCATAAATAAACAAAAATAAGTGGTCGGATGAGTAGTAAAATTACGTACAAAGCGGTATTATTTTCAGCAGATAACCAAATTCATTTTACCGGTGCCATTCACCGACAAACCTGAGGGGAGAAAGCTATGGGACATTACAACGATTATCCTGCACATATCATCTTTTTACGCCGTGCTTTCGCCGTCCTGGCTGGGGTTCTGGCGTTGCCGGTGATGCTGTTCTGGAAAGATCGCGCCCGTTTTTATAGCTACCTGCACCGCGTCTGGTCGAAGACCAGCGATAAGCCGGTGTGGATGGATCAGGCTGAAAAAGCCACCGGCGATTTCTACTAAGTATTTGCTGATTAACAGGAGCCGCTGATATCGACGATATCAGCGGCTTTTTTTTTGAATTCGCAATGCCAGAAACGGCGGCGGCAGTGAAAGAGAGTGATAATTTTAGAAATATGTTTTTGCTTATGATAGCTACACTTATCTCAGGAATGAGAAAGGAGAAATCATGAGCGAGAAAATCCCTGTTGGCATCAGCGCCTGTCTGTTAGGGGAGGCGGTTCGCTTTGACGGTGGGCATAAACGGCTGGCTTTTGCCGTAGAAGAGTTGTCGCCGTGGGTGCATTTTGAACCGGTATGTCCTGAAATGGCGATAGGGTTGCCGGTCCCGCGACCGGCGCTCCGGCTTGTTAAAGGCGATGGCGAAATCGCTCTGCGCTATAGCGATAAGCGTGAAGGCGATTTGACCGGGGCGATGACGGCGTTCAGTCTTGGGCGGGTGGCCCGATTTGAGCATTTGTGCGGCTACATTGTTTGTGCGAAATCGCCAAGCTGCGGGATGGAGCGTGTCCGCGTCTACGATGCGGAAGGAAAAAACAACCGTAAATCGGGACGTGGCATTTATACCTCAGTGCTGATGGAGACTTTTCCGTGGCTGCCCGTTGAAGAAGACGGGCGTCTGTGCGATCCGCAGATCCGTGAAAATTTTGTTGAGCGAATCTATGCCCTTAACGAGCTGAATGGCATCCGGCAGCAAGGATTAACGCGAGGCGCATTGATTGATTATCATAGTCGCTACAAGCTGCTACTGTTAGCTCACTCTCAGCCGGCGTATCGTGAGCTGGGGCGATTTGTGGCGGCGATTGGCGAATGGCAGGATCTCGATGCCTATTTTGTGGCGTATCGTCAGAGACTGATGGATTTACTGTCACACCCTTCCTCCCGACGTAACCATACCAATGTTTTGATGCACGTTCAGGGTTATTTCCGCAAGCAGCTCAATGCCCGTCAGCGGCAGGAACTCGCCTCCCTCATCGACGGGTATCGACGTGCAACGCAACCGCTGCTTGCGCCGATCACGTTGCTCAAACACTATATGGCGGAATACCCGGACGCTTATCTTTCCGGGCAGCGCTATTTCAATCCCTGGCCCGAAGCCCTGCGTTTACGCTACGGGCGTTGAATTATTCTTTTCAGGAGCGTTATGACCACTCATCTGGTCTGGTTTCGTCGTGATTTGCGTCTGCATGACAATCTTGCGTTAGCGGCGGCTTGCCGGAACGGTGCCGCCCGCGTGCTGGCGTTATACATTGCCACGCCTGAGCAGTGGGCTGCTCATGATATGGCGCCGCGTCAGGCCGCATTTATCGCCAGCCAGCTGAACGCGCTAAGGACAGCGCTGGCGGAAAAAGGGATCCCCCTGATCTTCGAAGAGGTGAAGGATTTTGCTGCCAGCGTGAACACGGTGAAAACACTCTGCCAGCAGCATGAAGTTAGCCATCTGTTTTACAACTATCAGTATGAAGTGAATGAACGTCAGCGTGATGCTGCGCTGGAAAGCGCGCTGGCGGGCGTGGTTTGCGAAGGTTTTGATGACAGCGTGATCCTGCCTCCGGGAGCGGTAATGACGGGCAACCATGAGATGTACAAAGTCTTTACGCCGTTTAAGAATGCGTGGCTGAAAAGGCTTAAAGAGGGGATACCTGAGTGCGTGGCGGCACCGGCCCCGCGAGGTAATGGCACGTTTTCCGCATCCCGACCGATAGCTTTTAGCTACCCGCAGCTGGATTTCGATGCCACGCTTTTTCCCACCGAAGAGAAAGCGGTCATTGCCCGACTGCGCCATTTTTGCAAACAGGGAGCAAGGGAGTATGAGCGGCTGCGCGATTTCCCGGCGACGGAAGGTACCAGCCGACTCTCCGCCAGCCTCGCAACCGGTGGCATATCACCGCGTCAGTGCCTGCATCGTCTGCTGGCAGAACAGCCGCAGGCGCTGGAGGATGGTCCTGGAAGCGTCTGGCTCAATGAGCTTATCTGGCGTGAGTTTTATCGCCATCTTATGACCTATCATCCACAGCTGTGCAAACATCGCCCGTTTATTCGCTGGACTGACCGCGTGCAGTGGCAATCAAATAGCGCACATTGGCATGCATGGCAGGAGGGGAACACGGGTTACCCGATTGTCGATGCGGCGATGCGGCAGCTCAATGCCACGGGCTGGATGCACAATCGGCTGCGGATGATTACCGCCAGCTTTCTGGTGAAAGATCTGCTGATTGACTGGCGGGAAGGTGAGCGCTATTTCATGTCGCAGCTCATTGATGGCGATCTTGCCGCGAATAATGGTGGCTGGCAGTGGGCTGCCTCGACAGGGACCGATGCCGCACCTTATTTTCGTATTTTTAACCCGACCACTCAGGGGGAAAAGTTCGATCGTGACGGTGACTTTATTCGTCAGTGGATCCCTGAACTGCGCGGTGTACCGGGTAAAGCCATTCACGAACCGTGGAAATGGGCAACGAAAGAGGGGATCAAACTCAACTATCCCCAGCCGATTGTGGATCACAAACAGGCAAGGCTGGAGACGCTTGCAGCATACGAGGCGGCGCGAAAGGGGTGAGTGTCCGGGGACGTTATTTGAGTCTAAAAACAATGCAATTGTTTCTCAATGAGTCAAAGAATTGCCTGGTGACGAACGGATAGGATGACGCTATTTTAACGGAGTGCCTAACTCAACAAGGGAGCGATGATGAAAAACACCGAACTGGAACAACTGATCAACGAGAAGCTGAACAGCGCCGCGATTAGCGATTACGCGCCGAATGGTTTACAGGTTGAAGGCAAAGAGACGGTGCAGAAAATCGTGACCGGCGTCACCGCAAGCCAGGCGTTGCTGGATGAAGCGGTGCGGCTGCAGGCTGATGCGATCATCGTTCACCATGGCTACTTCTGGAAAAACGAATCCCCGGTTATTCGCGGGATGAAACGTAATCGTTTAAAAACGCTACTGGCTAATGACATTAATCTCTATGGCTGGCACCTGCCGCTGGATGCCCATCCTGAGCTGGGAAACAACGCCCAACTGGCGGCGCTGCTTGGGATTACCGTGATGGGGGAGATTGAACCCCTGCTGCCGTGGGGCGAACTGGCCATGCCCGTTCCTGGACTGGAGCTGGCATCGTGGATTGAAGCGCGCCTGGGACGCAAGCCTTTGTGGTGCGGCGATACCGGACCGGAAACCGTTCGACGCGTGGCCTGGTGCACCGGCGGCGGTCAGAGCTTTATTGACAGCGCCGCGCGTTTTGGCGTGGATGCCTTTATTACCGGTGAAGTGTCCGAGCAGACCATCCACTCCGCACGCGAGCAACAGCTCCATTTCTATGCCGCAGGGCATCACGCCACCGAGCGCGGCGGCATTCGTGCATTAAGTGAATGGCTGACAGAGAATACCGATCTGGATGTGACTTTCATTGATATTCCGAATCCTGCCTGACCTCACTCATTAAGGCTATGTTATTTACCATTTTGGCCCCGGCAGTGCTCACAACCCTCACGTACCGCGTGTACGCTCCGGTTGCTGTGCGCTTCCCGTGTCCGGACTGACTGCGACAATAACGCCTAATCAGGCAGGCTGTAATAAGAGGGGCACAAGTGCAACGAGCGCGTTGTTATCTGTTAGGGGAAACGGCGGTGGTACTGGAGCTTGAGCCGCCCGTAACGCTGGCGAGCCAGAAGCGCATCTGGCGTCTGGCGCAGCGTTTGATCGAGCTGCCTGATGTGGTCGAAGCCATTCCGGGAATGAATAATATCACGGTGATCCTGGGCGATCCGCATACGCTGGCGCTGGATGCCATTGAGCGTTTGCAGCGTTGGTGGGAAGAGAGCGACGCGCTGGAGCCAGAGTCACGATTTATCGAAATTCCGGTGAATTATGGCGGCGAGTGTGGCCCTGATCTGGCTGAGGTTGCCCGCCACAGTGGCCTGAGTGAAAAGCAGGTTGTTGAACTGCACGCATCGGTTGACTACGTGGTCTGGTTTTTAGGTTTTCAGCCTGGCTTTCCGTATCTGGGGAGCTTACCAGAACCTTTACATACGCCAAGACGCGCGGAGCCACGGCTGAACGTTCCGGCAGGATCTGTGGGGATTGGCGGCCCGCAAACCGGGATCTACCCGCTGCCGACGCCGGGAGGCTGGCAGCTGATTGGCCTTACGCCGCTGAAGTTATTCGATCCTCATCGGGATGAGCCTATTCTTCTGCGCCCGGGAGACAGTGTGCGCTTTGTCCCACAGAAGGAGGGGGTATGCTGAATATTATTCGGGCGGGCATATACACCTCGGTGCAGGATAATGGGCGTCACGGGTTTCGTCAGTCAGGAATCAGCCACTGCGGGGCGCTGGACAAACCGGCGCTGTATATCGCTAACCTGTTGGTGGGCAATGATGCTGGCGCGGCAGCGCTGGAGATCACGCTGGGCCAGCTGGTTGTGGAGTTTGAGTCTGACGGTTGGTTCGCTCTCACGGGGGCGGGCTGCGAGGCGCAGCTGGATCGTCAGCCCGTCTGGACCGGCTGGCGGCTGCCGGTAAAAGCCGGCCAGCGTCTGACGCTGAAACGTCCGCAACACGGTATGCGCAGCTATCTGGCGGTGGCCGGAGGAATTGTTGTACCCGACGTGATGGGCTCCAGCAGTACCGATCTGAAAGTCGGGATCGGTGGTTATGAAGGGCGTCTGCTTA
Organism: Citrobacter amalonaticus; assembly: GCF_002918555.1. GTDB lineage: Bacteria > Pseudomonadota > Gammaproteobacteria > Enterobacterales > Enterobacteriaceae > Citrobacter_C > Citrobacter_C amalonaticus_A. The sequence continues at coordinate 843,764 of NZ_PQMB01000002.1, read as the reverse complement.
AAGATGGCGATCGGCTGACAATAGCGCAACCCGCGCGACAGTTTAACGGTACATGCGGCGTTAAACAGCTGCTGTGGGGAAACCGTATCCGTGCGCTGCCGGGGCCGGAATACCAGGAGTTTGATCGCGCTTCACAAGAGGCGTTCTGGCGCTCGCCCTGGCAACTGAGTCCACAAAGTAACCGTATGGGGTATCGTCTGCAGGGGCAGCCCCTTACGCGTACGACTGACCGCGAAATGGTGTCACATGGTTTGCTGCCGGGCGTCGTCCAGGTGCCGCATAACGGGCAACCCATTGTATTGATGAACGATGCCCAGACGACCGGCGGTTATCCGCGAATGGCCTGCATTATTGAGGCGGACATGTACCACCTGGCGCAAATCCCGCTCGGGCATCCCATCCATTTTGTTCAGTGTTCGCTGGAGGAGGCGCTACAGGCGCGTCACGATCGGCAGCGTTATATCGAACAGCTAATATGGCGACTCAACGATGAAAATTGATATGAATGCGGACCTGGGCGAGGGTTGCGGCCACGACGCGGAATTATTAAAAATCGTCTCCTCCGCAAATATCGCCTGTGGATTTCATGCGGGCGATGCGCAAACCATGCTGACCAGCGTGCGTGAGGCGCTGAAAAACGGCGTGGCCATCGGCGCGCATCCGGGGTTTCCGGATCGGGAAAACTTCGGTCGCACCGCCATGACGCTGCCGCCGGAAACGGTCTATGCGCAAACGCTGTATCAAATTGGCGCGCTGGCGGCGATAGCCCACGCGGAAGGCGGCGTGATGCGTCACGTTAAGCCACACGGTATGCTCTACAACCAGGCGGCAAAAGATCCACAGCTGGCCGATGCTATTGCGAAGGCGGTATACGCCTGCGATCCGTCGCTGATTCTGGTGGGGCTGGCGGGCAGTGCGCTGATTCGCGCAGGTGAGCATTATGGACTTGCGACGCGCCAGGAGGCGTTTGCCGATCGGGGCTACCAGCGCGACGGCACACTGGTGCCGCGTACGCAGCCTGGCGCGCTGATTGTGGATGAAGAGCTGGCACTGGCGCAGACGCTGGGAATGGTCGAATCCGGTAGGGTGAAAAGCATTACCGGCGAGTGGGCGCAGGTGACAGCCCAGACGGTGTGTATCCACGGTGACGGTGAACATGCGCTCGCCTTTGCCCGCAGGTTGCGCGCCGCGTTTGAGGAACGCAGTATCAGAATTGTTGCATAAGTAAACCCACGCAATCCCCGTAGAGGGGTGATGTATACCCGTCATACTTCAGGTTGCAGGTGCGTCGCCGCGTTACCCGGTCTCTCTCCTGCGGGGTCAGCGCAGGCGTTGTTCAAAACGACTACGCGTTTTGTCCCGCAATGCGAATTATTGGGAGTATAGTTGTCGTTTTGAACCTGGGCAGTGCTCATCGCTGTCACGTACTGCGTGTATGCGCTTGCGCGCTGTCGGTGTTCAAACTGACGGCAACTAACACCTGAAAAGCCAGGTTAACTAAAAGGACAGAAAAATGCCTGAAGGCCCGGAAATCCGTCGCGCGGCGGATAACCTGGAGGCGGCGATCAAAGGTAAACCATTGACCGATATCTGGTTTGCCTTTGATCGGCTAAAACCGTATGAATCGCAACTTGCAGGGCAAATCGTTACCCATATTGAGACGCGGGGAAAGGCGCTGTTAACCCACTTCTCCGGGGGGCTGACCCTCTACAGCCATAATCAGCTCTACGGCGTTTGGCGGGTGGTGGAGACGGGGACGATGCCGCACTCCTCGCGGGTGCTGCGCGTCAGGTTGCAGGCTGCCGACAAAACGATTCTGCTTTATAGCGCTTCTGATATCGACATACTGACGCCGGAACAGCTCACCACTCACCCGTTTTTACAACGGGTGGGACCGGATGTATTGGATCCGCGCCTGACGGCTGATGCGGTGAAAGCGCGGCTGCTGTCGCCCCGTTTTCGCAATCGTCAGTTTTCCGGGCTGCTGCTGGATCAGGCTTTTCTCGCCGGACTGGGTAACTATCTGCGGGTGGAGATCCTCTGGCAGGTTGGTTTGAACGGGCAGCACAAGGGGAAAGATCTCAGCGATCAACAGCTGGAGGCGTTGTCTCACGCCTTGCTGGATATCCCGCGTCTCTCCTATGCCACGCGTGGCCAGGTGGACGAGAATAAACATCATGGGGCACTGTTTCGCTTTAAGGTCTTCCATCGGGATGGCGAAGCCTGCGAACGCTGCGGCGGTATTATTGAAAAAACGACGCTCTCTTCACGCCCGTTTTACTGGTGTCCGGATTGCCAGAAATAGCGTGCCATTGTTCTGCCGGAGGGGCGTGAGGAGGCGATTGTCTGGCAGGACGGTAGCAGAAGCAGGGTATCCGGATTAAGACTCTTTTTCACGACGCGATGGTTTCGGCGCATACGTTGAAATAAACCGGGCCACCGCCGGGCCGGTCAGCAAAATACTGAACAGCCGCAGGGTTTGCATCGCCATAATCAGCGTCATATCAGCATTGCTGCCCGCGGCGATGACCGCCACCGTATCCAGTCCCCCAGGGCTGGTGGCAAGATAGGCAGTCATAAAATCAATCTGCATATAATGAGCGAGCCCCCAGGCCATTGCTGCGCAAATTGCCAGTAGCGCGAAGATGGAGGCCAGGATCTGCGGCAGGGGGCGCAGCGCCATAAAAAAGACCTGTTTGTCGAATCCCAGCCCGATGCGCCAGCCAATCGCCATATACGCAATCGCCAGCAGCCACTCCGGCAGCTCAATCACCATTATGCCGCCTGCGTGCAGCAACGCGCCGGCCAGCATCGGCACCAGCATCGTGCCGGAAGGAATACGCAGCATTCGTCCGGCAATACCGGCAATGGCGGCCAGTAGCAGGGTGCCGAGGAGATGAATGTTCAGGGCCGGGAACCATTCAACCTGCTGGCTCACCGCTTCGGCGTTGTCGCCCATGATAATCCGGGTGACCAGCACCGCCGCGCCAGCGACAAACAGCACGCGTAAATACTGCATAAATGCCACCAGGCGGATATCAGCGCCATAGTCCTGGGCCATCGCCACCATTGCCGCCGCTCCGCCGGGAGAGGAACCCCAGGCCCCGGTATTCCCCGGCAACGCGCTGTAGCGAACCAGCAGCCAGCCGACGATGGCGCTGGAAAGGAGCGTAACCAATAAAATGACAAGCACCACCGGCCAGTTGGCCGCCAGCGTGGTGAGTATTGAACCGGTAAGGTTTTGCGCGATCATGCAGCCGAGAATAGCCTGAGCAGCAAGGAAGGCAGAGCGGGGGAGTTGCAAAGAGATACCGCGCAGGCTGAACAGGATCCCGGCGATCATCGGGCCAAGCAGCAGGGCCGCCGGGAAATGCAGACACAGAAACAGCAGGGACAGAAGAAGCGATACGACAAACAACAAACCCCACTGCAAAACAGGCATTCCGTGCTCCCAGGCTCTCTTTGATCGGGTGTAACGATACAGCATAGAGAAAGCGGAGGGAGAAAAAAATATCAAGAATCAATAAAAAGCGATGGGCAAAGGGATCAGTCATAAAAAACGCGCCCGAAGGCGCGTTTGCAGAAAGCGAAGATTAGCGCTTAATTGACGATTTGAAATCGCGCTTGTCGTAGCCGGTGTACAGCTGACGCGGACGAGCAATTTTCATGCCGTCGGTGTGCATTTCGCTCCAGTGTGCAATCCAGCCAACGGTACGCGCCATCGCGAAGATAACGGTAAACATGGAAGAGGGGATGCCCATTGCTTTGAGAATGATCCCGGAGTAGAAGTCTACGTTCGGGTAAAGTTTCTTCTCGATGAAGTACGGGTCGTTCAGCGCAATGTGCTCCAGCTCCATGGCGACTTCCAGCAGGTCATCTTTGGTACCCAGCTCTTTCAGAACTTCGTGGCAGGTTTCACGCATAACGGTCGCGCGCGGATCGTAGTTTTTGTAAACACGATGACCAAAGCCCATCAGACGGAAAGAATCGTTCTTGTCTTTCGCACGACGAACAAATTCAGGGATATGTTTCACCGAGCTGATTTCTTCCAGCATCTTCAGCGCCGCTTCGTTTGCGCCACCGTGCGCCGGTCCCCACAGGGAAGCAATACCGGCTGCGATGCAGGCAAACGGGTTAGCGCCGGAGGAGCCAGCGGTACGTACGGTGGAGGTGGAGGCGTTCTGCTCATGGTCTGCGTGCAGGATCAGAATTCTGTCCATTGCGCGTTCCAGCACCGGGCTGACTTCATAGTTTTCACACGGCGTGGAGAACATCATGTTCAGGAAGTTACCGGCATAGGAGAGATCGTTGCGCGGATAAACAAACGGCTGGCCGATAGAGTATTTGTAACACATCGCTGCCATTGTCGGCATTTTAGACAGCAGGCGGAATGCCGCAATTTCACGGTGGCGTGGATTATTTACATCCAGGGAGTCGTGATAAAACGCTGCAAGCGCGCCGGTGATCCCGCACATAACCGCCATTGGATGCGAGTCGCGGCGGAAGGCGTGGAACAGACGAGTGATTTGCTCGTGGATCATCGTATGGCGGGTAACGGTCGTTCTGAACTCGTCGTACTCTGCCTGCGTAGGTTTTTCGCCGTACAGCAGGATGTAGCATACTTCCAGATAGTTTGACTCCGTTGCTAACTGGTCAATCGGGAAGCCGCGATGTAACAAAATACCTTCGTCACCGTCGATAAAGGTGATTTTGGATTCGCAGGATGCGGTAGAGGTGAAACCTGGGTCAAAAGTGAACATACCTTTTGAACCAAGGCTACGAATATCAATAACATCTTGACCTAGCGTGCCCTTCAGCACGTCCAGTTCAATAGCAACATCACCATTTAGGGTGAGTTTTGCTTTTGTATCAGCCATTTACGGTCTCCTTAGCGCCTTATTGCTTAAGACTGCCGGAACTCACATTTGCCTTCGTACATCAATGAACCGTTACCAGTTTGTTATTTGGCTCGCCGCTCTGCGAAAGAGGGGATGACCTGGGTACAGAGCTATGGGCGCTTGCAGGTAAAACGGTTTGTTCATGGCGAATAAACAGCAAATCAAGAACTTAGCAATCCGAATTATTCAACCTGTCTATCACTATTAACTGTACTGAAGGGGTCGGTCAATAGCTTCTTACTGTTACATAACTTATTAGCAGGTTAAAGAGTGACCCCATAACTTTTACGCATTATATGCTTTTTCTGGTGTTGTTTGTAACAACTTTGTTTAATATTTGTCAAATCAAATGATTAAAAATTAAAAAAATGTTGTTATCGTGACCTGTGTCACTGTTCGGGATAAAACCTGACAAACTATATGTAGGTTAATTGTAATGATTTTGTGAACGTCCTATACTGCCGCCAGGTCTCCGGAATACCCTGCAATCCCGAGCCACCCAGCGTTGTAACGTGTCGTTCTAGCATCTGGAAGCAGTGTTTTACATGACGCGTAGTTATAGAAAGGACGCTGTCTGACCCGCAAGCAGACCGGAGGAAGGAAATCCCGTCGTCTTTCAGGCACAGCTGGATTCAGCCTCTGTACCCGAAGTCCATAGGGAATAATAAGAACAGCATGTGGGCGTTATTCATGATAAGAAATGTGAAAAAACAAAGACCTGTCAATCTGGATCTGCAAACGATCCGGTTCCCAATCACGGCGATAGCGTCCATTCTCCATCGCGTTTCTGGAGTGATCACCTTTGTGGCGGTCGGGATCCTGTTGTGGTTATTGGGTACCAGCCTCTCTTCCCCTGAAGGATTCCAGCAAGCATCCGCCATCATGGGTAGCTTTTTTGTTAAATTTATTATGTGGGGCATCCTGACCGCGCTGGCTTATCACGTCGTGGTCGGTATTCGTCACATGATGATGGATTTTGGCTATCTGGAAGAAACATTCGAAGCGGGTAAACGCTCTGCCAAAATCTCTTTCGTTATCACTGTCGTGCTTTCACTTCTCGCAGGAGTCCTCGTATGGTAAGTAACGCCTCCGCATTAGGACGCAATGGCGTACATGACTTCATCCTGGTCCGTGCTACCGCTATCGTTCTGACCTTATACATCATCTATATGGTGGGTTTCTTCGCGACAAGCGGCGAGCTGACCTTTGAAGTCTGGACCGGTTTCTTCTCATCGGCATTCACCAAAGTCTTCACCCTGCTGGCCCTCTTCTCCATCTTGATTCATGCCTGGATTGGCATGTGGCAGGTGTTGACCGACTACGTTAAACCGCTGGCTGTACGCCTTGTGCTGCAACTCGCTATTGTTGTTGCGCTGGTGGTTTACGTCATTTATGGATTTGTTGTGGTGTGGGGTGTGTAATGAAACTGCCAGTCAGAGAATTTGATGCTGTTGTTATTGGCGCAGGCGGCGCGGGTATGCGCGCAGCGCTGCAAATTTCCCAAAGCGGTCAGACCTGTGCGCTACTGTCCAAAGTGTTCCCAACCCGTTCCCATACCGTATCTGCGCAGGGTGGTATCACCGTCGCACTCGGTAATACCCATGAAGATAACTGGGAATGGCACATGTACGATACCGTAAAAGGGTCGGACTACATTGGTGACCAGGACGCCATTGAATATATGTGCAAGACCGGCCCGGAAGCGATTCTGGAGCTGGAACACATGGGGCTGCCGTTCTCTCGTCTTGACGATGGTCGCATCTATCAGCGTCCGTTCGGCGGTCAGTCGAAAAACTTCGGCGGCGAGCAGGCGGCACGCACCGCGGCGGCGGCTGACCGTACCGGTCATGCGCTGCTGCACACGCTGTATCAGCAGAACCTGAAAAACCACACCACGATTTTCTCCGAATGGTATGCGCTGGATCTGGTGAAAAACGCGGACGGTGCCGTTGTCGGTTGTACCGCGCTGAGTATCGAAACCGGTGAAGTGGTCTACTTTAAAGCGCGCGCGACCGTGCTGGCGACCGGCGGTGCGGGGCGTATTTATCAGTCGACCACTAACGCCCATATCAACACCGGCGACGGCGTGGGTATGGCAATCCGCGCCGGTGTGCCGGTACAGGATATGGAAATGTGGCAGTTCCACCCAACCGGTATCGCCGGTGCGGGCGTTCTGGTCACCGAAGGCTGCCGTGGTGAAGGCGGCTACCTGCTGAATAAACACGGCGAGCGCTTTATGGAGCGTTATGCCCCGAATGCGAAAGACCTGGCGGGTCGCGACGTGGTGGCGCGTTCCATCATGATCGAAATCCGGGAAGGTCGTGGTTGCGATGGCCCGTGGGGACCGCACGCCAAGCTGAAACTCGACCATCTGGGTAAAGAAGTTCTTGAGTCCCGCCTGCCGGGTATCCTCGAACTCTCCCGTACCTTTGCTCACGTTGACCCGGTAAAAGAGCCGATTCCGGTGATCCCGACCTGCCACTACATGATGGGCGGTATTCCGACCAAAGTAACCGGCCAGGCGTTGACCGTGAACGCGCAGGGTGAAGATGTCGTCATTCCAGGGCTGTTTGCCGTTGGTGAAATTGCCTGCGTATCGGTACACGGTGCTAACCGTCTGGGGGGCAACTCGCTGCTGGATCTGGTGGTCTTTGGTCGTGCCGCAGGTCTGCATCTGCAGGAATCTATCGCCGAACAGGGCGAGCTGCTGGATGCGACAGAAGATGAGATCAATGCCTCGCTGGAACGTCTGAACCGCTGGAACGGTAACCGTGATGGTGAAGACCCGGTCGTCATTCGGAAAGCGCTTCAGGAATGTATGCAGCATAACTTCTCGGTATTCCGCGAAGGTGATGCGATGGCGAAAGGGCTTGAAGAGCTGAAAGTCATCCGCGAGCGTCTGAAGAATGCCCGTCTGGACGATACCTCCAGCGAATTCAATACCCAGCGCGTTGAGTGTCTGGAGCTGGATAACCTGATGGAAACGGCTTATGCAACCGCGGTTTCCGCCAACTTCCGTACCGAAAGCCGTGGCGCGCATAGCCGCTTCGACTTCCCGGAGCGTGATGATGAAAACTGGCTGTGCCATTCCCTGTATCTGCCAGAGACGGAATCCATGACGCGTCGTAGCGTCAATATGGAACCGAAACTGCGCCCGGCATTCCCGCCGAAGATTCGTACTTACTAATGCGGAGACAGGACAATGAAACTCGAGTTTTCAATTTATCGCTATAACCCGGATGTTGATGACGCTCCGCGTATGCAGGATTACACCCTGGAAGGCGAAGAAGGGCGTGACATGATGCTGCTGGATGCGTTAATCCAGCTTAAAGAGAAAGATCCGAGCCTCTCTTTTCGTCGCTCCTGCCGTGAAGGCGTGTGCGGTTCCGACGGTCTGAACATGAACGGAAAGAACGGTCTGGCCTGTATTACCCCCATTTCAGCGCTGAATCAGCCGGGTAAGAAGATTGTGATTCGCCCGCTGCCCGGTTTACCGGTGATCCGCGATTTGGTGGTAGACATGGGACAATTCTACGCACAATATGAGAAGATTAAGCCTTACTTGTTGAATAATGGACAAAATCCTCCGGCTCGCGAGCATTTACAAATGCCAGAGCAGCGGGAAAAACTCGATGGGCTGTATGAATGCATTCTCTGCGCATGTTGCTCAACGTCTTGTCCATCTTTCTGGTGGAATCCGGATAAGTTTATCGGTCCGGCAGGCCTGTTAGCCGCGTATCGTTTCCTGATCGATAGCCGTGATACTGAGACCGACAGCCGTCTGGAAGGGATGAGCGATGCATTCAGCGTATTCCGCTGTCACAGCATCATGAACTGCGTCAGTGTATGTCCTAAGGGGCTGAACCCAACGCGCGCCATCGGCCATATTAAGTCGATGCTGTTGCAACGCAGTGCGTAAGGTATAAACGCCGGGGAAGCGATTCCCCGGTTATCCAGGAAATCTTTAAAAACCGCCACATTGCAGTACCCGTAATCGAGGCGTTCAGAGCGAGACAAGGCGGCAACTGAGCGTATTCCCGCAGCATAGATAACTCTGTGACTGGGGTAAGTGAAGGCAGCCAGCGAAGTCGCAGCCTGAACGCAGAAGATGAATGGCAGTTTTTAAAGGTTCCTTCGCGGGCCAGTAAGAGCTCGCAGGTGAACCCCGGCACGCACGTCACTGTGCGTGGTAGTATCCACGGCGTAAATACTCGCCATACTTCACGTTGCAGATGCGCAGAGCTTCGTAAACTCGCCGCCCTCCTGAAACGTGAATTATTCAGAGTATTAAGTAAGCACAAAAGATGCTTAAGGGATCACGATGCAGAACAGCGCTTTGAAAGCCTGGTTGGACTCTTCTTACCTCTCTGGCGCAAACCAGAGCTGGATAGAACAGCTCTATGAAGACTTCTTAACCGATCCTGACTCGGTAGACGCTAACTGGCGTTCGACGTTCCAGCAGTTACCTGGTACCGGAGTCAAACCGGATCAATTCCATTCAAAAACGCGTGATTACTTCCGTCGTCTGGCGAAGGATGCTTCACGTTACTCTTCTTCGATTTCCGACCCTGACAGCAATGTGAAGCAGGTTAAAGTCCTGCAGCTCATTAACGCTTATCGCTTCCGTGGTCACCAGCATGCGAACCTCGATCCGCTGGGACTGTGGCAGCAAGAAAATGTGGCGGATCTGGATCCTTCATTCCATGATCTGACGGAGGCCGACTTCCAGGAAAGCTTTAACGTAGGTTCTTTCGCCAGCGGCAAAGAGACGATGAAGCTGGGCGAGTTGCTGGAAGCACTCAAACAAACTTACTGCGGCCCCGTTGGCGCCGAGTATATGCACATCACCAGTACCGAAGAGAAACGCTGGATCCAGCAGCGGATCGAATCCGGTCGCGCGGCATTCAGCAGCGATGAGAAAAAGCGTTTCCTGGGCGAACTGACCGCCGCCGAAGGGCTGGAACGCTATCTGGGGGCGAAATTCCCGGGGGCGAAGCGCTTCTCGCTGGAAGGTGGCGATGCGTTAATCCCGATGCTCAAAGAGATGATCCGCCATGCCGGTAACAGCGGCACCCGTGAAGTGGTGCTGGGGATGGCGCACCGTGGTCGTCTGAACGTGCTGGTCAACGTGCTGGGTAAAAAACCGCAGGATCTGTTCGACGAGTTTGCGGGCAAACATAAAGAGCACCTCGGCACCGGTGACGTGAAGTACCACATGGGCTTCTCGTCGGATATCGAAACCGAAGGCGGCCTGGTTCACCTGGCGCTGGCGTTTAACCCGTCGCACCTGGAGATCGTCAGCCCGGTGGTGATCGGTTCCGTACGCGCTCGTCTGGACAGGCTCGACGAACCGAGCAGCAATAAAGTGCTGCCAATCACCATTCACGGTGATGCGGCGGTGACCGGGCAGGGCGTGGTTCAGGAAACGCTGAACATGTCGAAAGCGCGGGGTTACGAAGTGGGCGGTACCGTTCGCATCGTGATCAACAACCAGGTGGGCTTTACCACCTCTAACCCGCTGGATGCACGTTCCACCCCGTACTGCACCGATATCGGTAAAATGGTTCAGGCACCGATTTTCCACGTGAATGCCGACGATCCGGAAGCCGTCGCGTTTGTGACCCGTCTGGCGCTGGATTTCCGTAACACCTTCAAACGTGATGTCTTTATCGATCTGGTGTGCTATCGCCGTCATGGGCACAACGAAGCCGACGAGCCGAGCGCAACCCAGCCGCTGATGTATCAGAAAATCAAAAAGCATCCGACCCCGCGTAAAATCTACGCCGACAAGCTGGAGCAGGATAGCGTTGCAACGCTGGAAGATGCGACCGAGATGGTCAACCTCTACCGTGATGCGCTGGATGCTGGCGAGTGTGTGGTGAAAGAGTGGCGTCCGATGAACATGCACTCCTTTACCTGGTCGCCGTACCTGAATCACGAATGGGACGAAAACTACCCGAACACAGTTGAGATGAAGCGTCTGCAGGAGCTGGCTAAACGCATCAGTACGGTGCCGGAAGCGGTGGAAATGCAGTCACGCGTTGCCAAAATTTATGGTGACCGTCAGGCGATGGCCGCTGGCGAGAAACTGTTCGACTGGGGCGGCGCGGAGAATCTGGCCTACGCCACGCTGGTTGATGAAGGTATTCCGGTTCGCCTGTCCGGTGAAGACTCCGGTCGCGGTACGTTCTTCCACCGTCATGCGGTGATTCACAACCAGACGAACGGTTCTACTTACACCCCGCTACAGCATGTGCACAACGGGCAGGGAACCTTCCGTGTCTGGGACTCCGTGCTGTCCGAAGAAGCGGTACTGGCATTCGAGTACGGTTATGCCACGGCAGAACCGCGCACGCTGACCATCTGGGAAGCGCAGTTCGGTGACTTCGCCAACGGCGCGCAGGTGGTTATCGATCAGTTCATCTCTTCTGGCGAGCAGAAATGGGGCCGTATGTGTGGTCTGGTCATGCTGCTGCCGCACGGTTACGAAGGGCAGGGGCCGGAGCACTCCTCCGCACGTCTGGAACGTTATCTGCAACTTTGCGCCGAGCAAAACATGCAGGTTTGCGTACCGTCCACCCCGGCTCAGGTGTATCACATGCTGCGTCGTCAGGCGCTGCGCGGAATGCGTCGTCCATTAGTGGTCATGTCGCCGAAATCGCTGCTGCGTCATCCGCTGGCGGTTTCAAGCCTTGATGAACTGGCTAACGGAACCTTCCTGCCCGCAATCGGCGAGGTTGATGAAATCGATCCGAAAGGCGTGAAGCGGGTGGTGATGTGTTCTGGTAAGGTTTATTACGATCTGCTGGAACAGCGTCGCAAGAACGAGCAAAAAGACGTGGCCATTGTGCGCATCGAACAGCTCTATCCGTTCCCGCATCAGGCGATGCAGGAAGTGCTGAAACAATATGCTCACGTACATGATTTTGTCTGGTGCCAGGAAGAGCCGCTCAACCAGGGCGCATGGTACTGTAGCCAGCATCATTTCCGTGAAGTGATTCCATTTGGGTCCGCTCTGCGTTACGCAGGTCGCCCGGCCTCCGCCTCTCCGGCGGTAGGGTATCTGTCCGTACACCAGAAACAGCAGCAAGATCTGGTTAATGACGCGCTGAACGTCGATTAATTAAAGGATAAATAATGAGTAGCGTAGATATTCTTGTTCCCGACCTGCCTGAGTCCGTAGCGGACGCGACTGTTGCCACCTGGCACAAAAAACCGGGTGATGCGGTTGTTCGTGACGAAGTGCTGGTAGAAATCGAAACTGACAAAGTGGTACTGGAAGTACCCGCATCGGCTGACGGCATTCTGGATGCAGTTCTGGAAGACGAAGGGACTACCGTGACTTCTCGCCAGATCCTCGGTCGCCTGCGTGAAGGCAACAGTGCAGGTAAAGAGACCAGCGCGAAATCTGAAGAGAAAGCGTCTACCCCGGCGCAGCGCCAGCAGGCGTCTCTGGAAGAGCAAAACAACGATGCGCTTAGCCCGGCGATCCGCCGTCTGCTCGGCGAGCATAACCTTGAAGCCAGCGCCATCAAAGGCACCGGCGTCGGTGGGCGTATTACCCGTGAAGATGTGGAAAAACATCTGGCGAAAGCCCCTGCGAAAGCAGAGTCTGCCGCCCCGGCAGCAGCACCTGCCGCGCAGCCTCAGTCTGGCGCACGCAGCGAAAAACGCGTCCCGATGACCCGCCTGCGTAAGCGCGTGGCTGAACGTCTGCTGGAAGCGAAAAACTCCACCGCGATGTTGACCACCTTCAACGAAGTCAACATGAAGCCGATTATGGACCTGCGTAAGCAGTACGGTGAAGCGTTTGAAAAGCGTCACGGTATCCGTCTGGGCTTTATGTCCTTCTACGTGAAAGCGGTGGTTGAAGCGCTGAAACGCTATCCGGAAGTGAACGCCTCTATCGACGGTGAAGATGTGGTGTATCACAACTACTTCGACGTGAGCATGGCGGTTTCTACCCCGCGCGGCCTGGTGACCCCGGTTCTGCGCGATGTGGATACGCTGGGCATGGCCGACATCGAGAAAAAGATTAAAGAGCTGGCTATTAAAGGCCGTGACGGCAAGCTGACGGTCGACGATCTGACCGGCGGTAACTTCACCATCACCAACGGCGGGGTGTTCGGTTCCCTGATGTCTACGCCAATCATCAACCCGCCGCAGAGTGCAATCCTCGGCATGCACGCGATCAAAGATCGCCCGATGGCCGTGGAGGGTAAGGTTGAGATCCTGCCGATGATGTATCTGGCGCTGTCCTACGATCATCGCCTGATCGATGGTCGCGAATCCGTGGGCTTCCTGGTGGCGATTAAAGAGCTGCTCGAAGACCCGACTCGTCTGTTGCTGGACGTGTAGTAACTTTTAAGCGTCACCTGCCCTGTAGGCCGGATAAGCGTAGCGCCATCCGGCACAAATACCGCGCCGGTCTACAGGTTTAAAGATAACGATTACCTGAAGGATGGACAGAACACATGAACTTACATGAATATCAGGCAAAACAACTTTTTGCCCGCTATGGCTTACCGGCGCCGGTGGGTTATGCCTGTACTACTCCGCGTGAAGCCGAAGAAGCCGCATCTAAAATCGGTGCCGGCCCGTGGGTAGTGAAATGTCAGGTTCACGCTGGTGGCCGTGGTAAAGCGGGCGGTGTGAAGGTAGTAAACAGCAAAGAAGAAATTCGCGCCTTTGCTGAAAACTGGCTGGGCAAACGTCTGGTGACCTATCAAACAGACGCCAATGGCCAACCGGTAAACCAGATTCTGGTTGAAGCAGCGACCGATATCGGCAAAGAGCTGTATCTCGGCGCGGTTGTTGACCGTAGTTCCCGCCGCGTGGTCTTTATGGCCTCTACTGAAGGCGGCGTTGAAATTGAAAAAGTGGCGGAAGAAACCCCACACCTGATCCACAAAGTGGCGCTCGATCCGCTGACCGGCCCGATGCCGTATCAGGGACGCGAGCTGGCGTTCAAACTGGGTCTGGAAGGTAAACTGGTTCAGCAGTTCACCAAAATCTTCATGGGCCTGGCGACTATTTTCCTGGAGCGCGATCTGGCGCTGATCGAAATCAACCCATTGGTTATCACCAGACAGGGCGATCTGATCTGCCTCGACGGTAAGCTGGGCGCTGACGGCAACGCCCTGTTCCGCCAGCCGGATCTGCGTGAAATGCGCGATCAGTCTCAGGAAGATCCGCGTGAAGCGCAGGCGGCACAGTGGGAACTGAACTATGTCGCACTGGACGGCAACATCGGCTGCATGGTTAACGGCGCAGGCCTGGCGATGGGGACGATGGATATCGTTAAGCTGCACGGCGGCGAACCGGCTAACTTCCTCGACGTGGGCGGCGGCGCGACTAAAGAGCGCGTAACCGAAGCGTTCAAAATTATCCTCTCTGATGACAACGTGAAAGCGGTTCTGGTTAACATCTTTGGCGGCATCGTACGTTGCGACCTGATCGCTGACGGCATCATCGGTGCGGTAGAAGAGGTGGGTGTTAACGTTCCGGTTGTCGTTCGTCTGGAAGGCAACAACGCCGAACTCGGCGCGAAGAAACTGGCTGACAGCGGCCTGAATATTATTGCAGCGAAAAGTCTGACGGATGCAGCTCAGCAGGTTGTTGCCGCAGTGGAGGGGAAATAATGTCTGTTTTAATCGATAAAAATACCAAGGTTATCTGTCAGGGCTTTACCGGTAGCCAGGGGACTTTCCACTCTGAACAGGCCATTGCCTACGGTACGCAGATGGTTGGCGGCGTAACGCCAGGCAAAGGCGGCACCACGCATCTTGGTCTGCCGGTGTTCAACACCGTGCGTGAAGCGGTAGACGCGACTGGCGCAACCGCCAGCGTTATCTACGTACCGGCTCCGTTCTGCAAAGACTCTATCCTGGAAGCGATCGACGCAGGCATCAAACTGATCATCACCATCACCGAAGGCATCCCGACGCTGGATATGCTGACGGTGAAGGTGAAGCTGGATGAAGCCGGCGTGCGCATGATTGGCCCGAACTGTCCGGGTGTGATCACCCCAGGCGAATGCAAAATCGGCATCATGCCGGGGCACATTCACAAACCGGGCAAAGTGGGTATCGTCTCCCGTTCCGGTACGCTGACCTATGAAGCGGTTAAGCAGACCACCGACTACGGTTTCGGCCAGTCCACCTGTGTGGGTATCGGCGGGGATCCGATCCCTGGCTCAAACTTTATCGATATCCTGAAGCTGTTCCAGGAAGATCCGCAGACTGAAGCGATTGTCATGATCGGGGAGATCGGCGGCAGCGCGGAAGAAGAAGCGGCTGCGTATATCAAAGATCACGTGACCAAGCCGGTTGTCGGTTACATCGCGGGTGTGACTGCGCCGAAAGGTAAGCGTATGGGTCACGCAGGCGCGATTATCGCTGGCGGTAAAGGGACGGCGGATGAGAAATTCGCAGCGCTGGAAGCAGCAGGCGTGAAAACCGTCCGCAGCCTGGCGGATATCGGCGAAGCGCTACAGGCAGTTATTAAATAATAGCAACAACAATAACACGATCCATCCCCTTCATTTACCCGTGATGAAGGGGAGAGGACGGGTCCGGTTTCGACATGGTTGGCCATCAGATGATGGCCTTTTTTTTTGCCTGCCCGACGACGTTACCCGGCCATAGCCAGCGTCTTCAGCCAGCGGATGCCGCTTTCTGGCGAGGTCATCACCGGAACGGGTGGGGTGGGGAGCTGTTGCAGCACCCTGGCCATTGATGCCTGCGCCAGCATAATTACATCTGCCTGGGTGAATGCGTTCTGTAGCCCCTCGCTGACGATGCGATCGTGGGTGGCCGTATCTCCCGCCAGCAGCGCGTGGAAGGCATCTTCCATTAATACTGGCGTGATTGTGCGCGGCTTACCGCTTTCCTGAACCTGACGCTGTACATAATCCAGCGTCGGCTTCAGCGTAGTCGCGACGGTTGCCAGAACGGCAATGCGTTCGCCTTTTCCAATCGCCTCTTCAACCATTGCGCAATCAATACGTGCCAGCTGTAGCGGGGTCATAAACTGACACTGTTCAACTGCGGTACCAATTGATGAGCAGGCGGTAATGAAGATATCGCAGTCCGCTTTTTCCGCAATATGGACATAGTCAGCGATGCGGGCAGCAATATTCGGGGTTACCCCTCCGGCCTTCATTACCTGCTTGATCATCGACTCTTCAATCAGGTGCATCACCTCGACTTCCGGCATGATGTCGGCAATCAACTGCTGCATCATGGCGAGCGTGGCGGAACTGGTGTGCAGCATAGCGACCTTTTTCATTGTGCAATCTCCTTAAGCAAACTTTCTGCGACAGTTTGTGCCGCGTCGTGATCTTCCTGTGCCGACAAACCGCCTACCGCGACGGCACCCAGGCATTTTCCTTCATGGATAATCGGAATACCGCCAGGCAGGGCCGTGAAGCGAGCGTCGGCAAAGTAGCTGATATCCAGCTGCTCTTTTTGCAGGCGCTGCAAAAATGCCTGAGTGGTGCAGCCCAGGCGACTGCTGGTGCGTGCTTTGCGCTGGGTCAGTTCAATGGTTAACAGCCTGGCGTTATCCATCCGGGCGAAGCTCAGGAGTTCACCGCTGGCATCGCACACCGCGACGCTTAACGGACGTTGGTTATAGTGGGTAGCGGCGAGGCTGAGCGCATTTTCTACGGCGCGGCTGGCCTGCTCCAGGGTTAAAGTTGTCATCGTTTATTATCCTTTTGAAAGATGTTCGGAAGTGGGCTGAACAGGAGCTTTTGCGGCAATAGCCTGAGCGTGTCTGGCATCCTTCTTGCGCCAGTAGTTTGCCAGCAGCGAGCCGCTCACGTTGCCAAGCGGCGTCATGACCGCAGAGGCGAGACCAACCGTCGCCAGTTTGCCCATCGCGGCGGCAAGGCCGGAGGCCATTCCGCCATTTTGCAAACCAACCTCAAAGGCCACCGTGCGTGCCGATTGCACGTCCATGCGGAAGATCCAGCGGCTCATCAGATAGCCAATCAGGAAGCCGCCGAGGTTATGCATCAGCATGGCGAAGCAGAGCAGGAAGCCGACCTGCACCAGGTTGTCGCGTCCGGCTGCGGCTGCGGTCGTGGTGAAGAAAATAATCCCCATCATTGAGATCGTCGGCATGATCTTCTTGACGCCCGCAACGCGGCCATACAGCCAGTTGTAGAACAGCGCCCAGACCAGACCACCGGCAACAAAGTTCAGCACGACGGCGTACATCTGCGCTTCAGCGCTGGCGCTGCCAAAGAGTGCCTCCCAGCCTCCGGCGATCATATACACCAGCCAGACTGCGCCGATCCCCGCCAGGGTTTGTACTGTGCGACGTCCACGGATGCCGGCGTAGGTTTTCAGGTAGTCGTGTAAAATGGCGGCCCCGATAGGGATCAGCACAATTTTCACCACATCCATCACCATTGCCGTGAGCTGAATATCGATCATCGAACCTGCCAGCAAATTGACCCACAGCGGGGTCATCACCGTGGCTGCCAGCGTTGAGACGGCAGCGATGGAAACCGCCAGCGCCAGGTTGGCGTTCGCGATATAGACCATGACGGTAGAGGAGAGTCCGCTTGGGCAGGCGCCAATCAGCAGAATCCCGACCGCCACCTCAGGCGGAAAGTTAAAGATAAGCGTAATGCTCAGGCCGAGCAGGGGCATGATGACGAAGTGGCAGAAGGTGCCAATAAACACCGCCCAGGGCATTTTGGCGACGTCAATAAAGTCCTGGATCGTCAGCTTGGTACCCATGCTGAACATCGTGGCCTGGATCACTAAAAATACGATCCATTTGTGGGTGATATTGAAGCCGCCCCAGACAATCAGATCCGTGGACCAGGTCATGGCGGCGACGAAGCCTGCGATGATCCACAGAGTGAACTGGTAGCTGCGTAATCCTGGCCAGTAACCTGCCCCTGCCGCAAAGCCTGCGGTGAGCATCACCAGCCCGGGTTGCCAGAGCGCGGCGGACTGCATGAGTGCCCCTGTGGCTGCCAGTGCGCCACCGGCGATGCAGATGCCCAGCCCGGTTTTATGAATAACGGTGGTCATAGTCATTGAAATGTCCTTTCTTGCGTTATTGCTGCCGTGGTGGAATGGCTAATATTTGTCGTGCAATTTCCGGTGTGGCGACTTTTTTGTCCATGCTGCGAATAAGCGTGGCAAGTTTGGCAACCTGCTGATAATTATGTTGCGCCTTTTCTTCAGCACTTAAATAATAGCTGTCTTCAAAACCAATACGCACTTCACTGGCACCCATTGCGACGGCGGCAGCAATAATATCGAAGTTTTTTCTGCCAAAATGGGTAATTCCCCATAATGCATCGCGGGGGATCATACTGCGCAAGGCAATTAATGCATCGATCGTCGCCGGGGTACTTCCACGATGTCCCAGTACAATATTAAACAGCATTGGTTTTTGGAACGGGATCTTCTCTTCCAGGGTGAGAATGTTATTGATCATACCGATCTCAAAGACTTCAAATTCCGGAATGATATTGCGCTGGGTAATTTGCCTTGAACAATATTCCACATCGGGGGCGGGATTAAAATAAACCGCATCGCCGAGGTTGACGGAGCCCACGTTCAGTGAGGCCATCTCCACGCCGGGGCAGTCCAGAGGCGCGCAGCGCTCGGCGATGGTCATTGGCGAAACACCACCGGTAGAGGCCTGAATAATCAGGTCGGAATGGCGCATTACGCTGTCGATAGTGGCCTGAAAATCGGTGATATCTGGCGTCAGGCGTCCTTGTTGATCGCGAACGTGTAAATGAACAATGGCCGCACCATATTCCACGCTGGCGAGTATTTCCTGTGCCAGTTCTTCGGGTATAACTCTGGGGCAATCCGCGGCAACGGGTGCCAGCGAGATAATAACAGTATCTGACATGTTTTCCTCCGGTTTTCCGGTACAGAATAAATAAAATTATAAGTAAGGCGTTATCCAACGTAACGATTCAGGTCCGGGTGTTGACGGTTTATATTCACATCCCATCCACCCCTGGTAGTTCATTTTATTAATTAAGTCGAAAAGCCATGTTTCATTTAATTCACCCGTACCGGGTTCATGGCGACCTGGCACAGAAGCAATCTGAAAATGTTTAATGATCGGGAAATAGCGTTCAATATTGTTCGCCACGTTACCGTGTATTTTCTGACAGTGATAAATATCAAACTGTAAACCGATATTTTTTCTGCCGACTTTGCGGATAATGGATTCGGCCAGCGGAAAACTGTCAATAAGATAACCAGGCATATCTTCCGGATTTAACGGTTCAACCAGCACATCAATTCCGGCATCAGCCATCACATCACAGGCGAGGCGCAGACGATCCGCCAGCAGGCTGTGTTGGGCGGGCAGGGATAGCGCTTCGCAACGCAGACCCGCCATAACGTGAACCTGACGGCAGTTCAGGCCGGTTGCATAGTCGCGGGCGACCGCCAGAGAACGACGAAACGCCTCTTCACACCCAGGTAACCCTGCCAGTCCGCGTTCGCCCTGCTGCCAGTTTCCGGCCGGGGCGTTCATCAGCACCACCGGCAGGGCGTATTTCTGCTGTGCGGCTTGCAGCTGCGTCAGCGGGTGTTGCCAGAGAAACAAACCCTCAACGCCGTGAAAGCCCGCCTCTTTGGCGGCAGCAAAACGCGCCGCTACAGGCCGTTCGATAAATAACCAGTCAAGATTAGCCGCTAACTTCAGCATTGAGCATCCCCTCCCGGCTTTCGACCAGATGGAGCTTAACGCCCTGGCTGGCGATGGTCTGTTGAGCGCTATCGGGCAACTGATTGTCAGAAATAATATCGGTCAGCTGATCCAGCCCGCAGATATGGAACATGCCGTACTTGCCGAATTTACTGCTGTCGCAGACCAGTACCCGGCGGCGGGAAACGGTGAGTACCGCCTCTTTGACCGAGGCTTTGCCTTCGCTTGGCGTTGACATCCCGCGTTCCGTATCCCAGGAGGAGGAACTGAGAAACGCCACGTCAATGTTAATTGTGCGCAAAAAGCTGGCGGCACTTTTCCCAAGACAGGAGCGGTTGCGCTGATCCACCAGACCACCGGTGTGATACAGGGTGATATGCGGCATATCCATCAGATAATGGCTAATCGAGAAATCGTTGGTCACGACGGTCAGGTTAAAGCAGCGGCTGGCGGCAACCGCCTTCGTCACTTCAAACAGCGACGTTCCCGCATCCAGATAGAGCGTCTGTCCCGGCTCAATCAGCATAGCGGCAAGCTGCCCCATTTTCCGTTTCACCTCATGATTCAGCTCCGCTTTTTCCCGCCACGGCAGCTCGGATTTCAGCAGGTTATTAAGTTTCACCCCGCCGTTGATGGCGATAACCCTGCCTTCTTCTTCCAGTAGCTGAATGTCGCGGCGCACGGTCATGTGGGAAACGTTCATCAGCTCCGCCAGCTCGTTAAACGAAGCGACGTTTTTTTCATGCACGTAGCGGTAGATAAAGTCACGTCGTTGTTCGGGGATCATCATCTCACCTCACATTCGCCGGGATTGTTCGAGTTCAGCTACGGCTTCAGCGGTGAGCTGAACGTAGCCAAGCGGTTTTAAGGTCAGCCAGATGCGGGCGCTGTCTTCCAGTTCTTCAGCGTTAAACACCGCTTCGCGCAGCGAGCGACCACTTACTACCGGGCCATGGTTCGCCAGCAGCGCTGCCGTATGGTCGGCCGCAATGGCGCTCAGGGCGCTGGCAATGCCGTCATGTCCGGGTTTGAAGTAGGGGAGCAAAGGCAACCGCCCGACGCGCATTACATAGTAGGGCGTCAACGGTGGCAGACAATTCTCCGGCGTGTTACACGGCAGGCAGGAGAGTGCGGTCAGCCACGGTGAATGCAGATGAACCACTGCCCCGCAGGTGGGACGATGCCGATACCAGGCCAGGTGCATGGGCACTTCTTTTGACGGTTTATCACCGCTCAGATGTACCCCGTTGGCATCCAGTCGGCTCAGCGTGCTGGCGTCCAGCTCGCCCAGACAAGAGTTGGTTGGGGTAACCAGATAGCCGCCGTCCGGCAATTTGACGCTGAGATTGCCAGAACCTCCGCTGCTGTAGCCGCGCATAAACAGGGAGTGTCCATAATGGACCAGTTGTTCGCGGAGTTGGTGTTCACTCACCGGATTCATGATGCGTACTCCTGGGCAGTAAAAAAGAACGTCTCATCACCAAAATTGCCTGATTTAAGCGCCAGGGCCAGCGGGGGTTCTGCGGAAAACACCCAGGGAACGCCAGGGGCGATGGCCCTGCCGACGCTGAGACGCTTCAGCTGCAATGATTCCACGACGGTGCCGGATGTCTCGCCACCGGCGACAATAAAGCCATTAACGCCTGCGGCCTGGAGTTTTGTCGTCAGCGTGGCAAAGGTGTGTTCAATCGCCCGGCTGGCTTGCTGCTCGCCATACTCCTGTTGAATGCGTTTTAGCGCGTCAGGCGGCTGGGTGGCGTAAATCAGCGGCGCGAGGGCGTCGTTGACGTGCGACATTGCCCAGAGCGCCAGCTCATCGGTGTAACGATCGGTATCCGCCAGGCAGCGGGCAACGTCGAGCTGGCAGGATGCCGCCTCCGCCTTATAACGCATGACCTGACGATTGCTCATGACTGAACAGCTGCCGGAGAACACCACGGTTTTCGCCGGTTGCGCAAAGGCGTTCGGTTGGGCGTGAGAAAGATGTGCAGCTGCACTGCCCGCCAGCGCACCGCCAAGTCCGGAGCCGCCCGCCAGCAGAGGGGAGTCGCGCAGTGCCAGCGCGAGGATGTCCAGATCCTCTTCGGTCAACGTATCGACGATAACGTGGCGCTTCCCTTCGCTCTGGCTGCGGCTCAGCGCGTGAGTGACTGCTTCCACACCGCGGCGAATGATGCTGAGATCGATACAACCAACTGCGTTCGGGGTTTGCGCGGCCAGCAGACGTGGCAGACTGGCATCGGTCATCGGATTCAGCGGGTGTCTTTCCATGCCGGATTCGTTCAGCAGCACACCATTCACAAACAGATGTCCGTGAATCACCGTGCGCCCGTTTTGCGGCAGCGCGGGGCAATGAACGATCAGCGGGGCTTGCATCACCTGCATCAGGGCATCGCTGACCGGACCAATATTACCGGCGGGGGTGGAATCAAACGTTGAGCAATATTTAAAGTAGATCTGCGAGACGCCCGCCCGGTTTCTCAACCACTCAGCGCAACGCAGAGACTGGGCGACGGCCTGTTCTGCTGGCAGGGAGCGGCTTTTCAGGGAGATAACAATGGCATCGACCTCTTCGTTCCACGCCTGGGTAACGTCGGGCATACCGGGTAACAACGCGACCCGCCAGCCTCGCTCGACCATAAAACTTGCAATATCCGTAGCGCCGGTAAAATCGTCGGCGATAACGCCTGTGGTAACGGCCATACATCCACTCCGTTCAGATTGTCTGGTAATTGAATCTATTATTCAGGAGGATGTTTCACATTCACATGATGATTCTCACAAATAAGCACATCACTCATTTGAATGATTATCAATATAACTAACTGAAAATTATGAGTTATTTTTAATATCAGCGCTCAATAACAATCACATAAATCTGTGAAGATTCGTTAAGCTTTGAGAAAAGAGGTGAAAAAGGTGTAAGAAAGGGGATTTTAATGCTGATGAGAAAGGCAATTCAGAGCCTGACCCATCGGGCTATTTTGCCTGCTATTTTGCCTGCTATTTTGACTCCGGGCAGTGCTTGCTCAACACCCGACGTCTGCGGCATCCCGCAGGGTGAGCGTTGCGAATAATCCTCACGAACGACGTGTACGCTCCGGTTTTTCCGCGCTGTCGGTGTTCAAACTGCCTGCGCCAATGACGCCTGGTGGCCAGGCTCTTATCCGCTCTTGCGATTTGATCATAATCACCTGAATAAATGAGATTATTTTTTGCGGTTAGCATCATTCTTTCCGCAGGATAAATTTTGCATATTACGGGTTTAAATATCAAAACGACTGGAGAATTGCGTGCCTTTACAAATTCAGGATGACTATTTGCACTGTTTCTTCTCGCTGGCTGAGGTTTTTTCCAGCGCGACGGGACTGGCCGCCGTCGTGGTGGATATTAAAGGAAAAGCGCTCTCCGAATACCATAATTTTAATTCTTTCTGCACGCGTATGCGTTCGCATCCACAATATCTGGAAAGCTGTCAAAAGTGTGATAAATATTGTGCTTTTGAAGGGCTGAAAGAGGAGAAAATTAGAATAATCTGTTGTCATGCCGGGTTAAGTTGCTTCTCTATGCCATTAATTAACGCCGGACAATTACATGGATTTATTATTTGTGGTCAGGTGCGGGCAAAATATCAGGAATATAAAACCATTCTGATTGATGACGATCGACAGTGGATCCATGATCCTGAAATAAAATCTGCGTGGGAGCAGGTTAAAGTGGTTGATAATAATCACCTCGTGGCGGCGGCAAACTTGCTCAGTTTTATTATTAATAATCTCAATCCCGCGGAGAACGTCACAAGGGAAGAGGCGAAGCCGCAGCTCAGCGAGCTGCGTTTTTCGTATGCTGAACTTTCCCGCCATGAAAAGAAACTGGCAGCGGCATTACGCTATATTGATGAGCACTTATATGACGAGCTGACGCTGGAATCGGTCGCCGCCCATGTCTGTCTGAGCGCCAACTACTTTAGCCGTTTCTTTAAGAAACGGCAGGGCGTGAACTTTAAAACCTGGGTCAGTCAAAAGAAAATGCAGCGTGCGGGAGAGTTGCTGCGCGATCCCACTTACTCTATCGACAGCATAGCCCGGAAACTTCAGTACGCGCAGACCAGCTATTTTTGTCGCGTTTTCCGGGCGGCTCACCGGACCTCTCCACAGTCATTCCGTCATGAGCAACTCTCGCAGTAGCGCGTTTGCGTCACCTCGGGAATAAAAGAGAGTCGGTCACTCAGACTGACGACTTCGCCAACCACAATCAGCGCGGGCGGTGCAATGTTTGCCTCCTGAGCTTTACTTAACAGCGTACCCAGAGTGCAGGTCAGACGACGCTGATTTTCGCGTGTGGCCGACATCACAATAGCGGCTGGCGTATTGGGGGATTTGCCTCCCATCAGTAGCTCTTCGCAGATAAACGGTAAATTGGCGATGCCCATTACGATCACCAGCGTTCCGTGTAGCCTGGCGAGCTGGCGCCAGTCCTGCTGCTGATTGCCTTCGCGGGTATGACCGGTCACGACATGAAATCCGGAAGCCAGATCCCGGTGGGTAACGGGGATCCCGGCACAGGCAAGGCCGCCAATGGCGGAGCTGATTCCTGGTACCACTTCAAAGGGAATTCTCTCTTCCACCAGACATTCAACTTCCTCAGCGCCGCGGCCAAAGACATACGGATCGCCGCCTTTCAGACGAACAATGTTGTGATGGGTTCTGGCATGATGAAGCAGCAGGGCGTTGATCTCATGCTGGGGAACACAATGATTACCAGGATTTTTCCCGACGTTAATCAAGGTGCAGTCCTTTGCGGCCCATTCGAGGATTTTGGGGTTAACCAGGCGATCATAAATAATCACGTCGGCCTGATGAATACAATGCTGCGCTTTTAGCGTCAGTAATGATATATCGCCTGGACCGGCGCCAACGAGCCAGACTTTTCCGGAAGTTTTCACATTGTGTCCTTTACATGACTGGAGAAAAAAGGGATCCAGGACTAAAAAACATCTGAGAAAAGCGGTCGATTGTCTTTTAGCCACAAAGCTAAATTCTCCTGAAATAATAAGAAAATAATATTGATTAAACTCGCAAACTTTTTTCTCCGTTAAACAAGTGATCATGAAAAATTATTAAGAACTTATTGGCACTATTTGTCTTAATTAACCTTATTTAAATTGTGTTTATTGCTGTGGTTGAGTATTATTGGTTATTATTTGTTCGTCTCCAGAGTGAATAAATCATGGAGTGGATCAATGACATCCTGACCGGAAATAATATATATGCTCGTCATACTTCAAGTTGCTGGTGCGTTAGCTTTGTTAATCGTCCTTCAGCTTCGCCCCTGTGGGGCCAGCGCAAGGGGACGACGTCGTTTTGTCCCGCAACCGAATTATTTAGAGTATAGCTCTCGGGTTTATCTGGAGGGAGTGCGTTATTTTTTTATCACTTAAACTATTTTTCTACGCTGCATATGGAAGACGTTATGAGAGGAAAGATACCCAAGACCGAATTGCTGGTGACTTTTGAAGTGGTGGCGCGACATGAAAGTTATACCCGGGCAGCCGAGGAGTTGGCGTTAACACAAAGTGCTGTCTTCAGACAGGTAAATGCACTGGAAGATTTTTTGTGTACGTCGTTATTCAATCATGCCAAAAAACGGATTTTTTTAAACGACGCAGGTAAACATTATTTGAGTATCGTTAAGGAAACACTTAACAAGCTCGAACGTGATACCAATACCATAATGACCTGGCAACCGACGGTGGAGGTCATTGAGCTGGCCGTCAATCCTACCTTCAGTACCCACTGGCTGATCCCGAATCTGCGTGAATTTAATAAGCTCAATCCGGATATTATCGTCAATATTCATTCGCTGGCGAATATTGGTGATTTTCTTAATCGCGAATACGATGCCGCCATCATGCGTGAGGACTTTTGTTCGCCATGGTCGGAAGTGGAGTATTTGTTCGAAGAGGAGATCCTGCCGGTCTGTAGCGGAAGTTTGCTGTCGGAACCTAATCAGAAGCTGGCAGTAGAGGAGCTGCTTAATGAATTTCCCTTGCTTCATCAAAGTACGCGGATCAACGGCTGGCAGGAGTGGTTCGCACTGTCGAACGTCAGCAGCCCGCTGGCGAATAAAGGTCCCCGTTTCGATCTGCTTTCGATGCTGATTGCTGCGGTACGATCAAACCTGGGCGTGGCATTGCTGCCGCGTTTTGCGATCCAGCACGATCTGGATAATGGCGATATGGTGATCCCTTGTGATGTTCCGATGCGCACCGGGAATCGTTTCATCATGACGTGGCGAGAAGAGAAAGCGGAATCCCGTCATTTACAGGTATTCCGCGACTGGTTACTGCAAAAATCGGTGGTGTCCCAGGTGGGACGCTGATGCCGGATGGCGACGCGGATGCGTTTTATCCGGCCTGCAGACGGTACAAACTGTAGGCCGGATAAGCGAATGCGCCATCCGGCAAAAGCGTGACTACCAGTCAATCCCCGCCTGCGCCTGGATACCGCTGTCAAACGCGTGTTTCACCGGGCGAAGTTCACTGACCGTATCGGCCAGTTCCAGCAGCTGAGTATGGCAGCCGCGACCGGTGACGATCACACTTTGTTGCGTCGGACGATTCCTGAGAGCGGCGATCACTTCCTGGGTATCCAGATAGTGGTAAGCCAGCATATAGGTTAGCTCATCCAGTATCACCAGATCATAGTCGGGATCGGCCAGCATACGCTTGCTCTCCAGCCAGACCGCCATTGCCGCCTGAATGTCCGTTTCCCGGTTTTGCGTTTCCCAGGTAAAATCGGTGCCCATAATGTGAAACTCAACGCCGAGCGGATGCAGAGTATTGTATTCGCCGTTGTCCCACTGTCCTTTAATGAACTGCGCGACGCCAACGGTCTTACCGTGGCCGAGGGCGCGTGTTGCTGTGCCAAAGGCCGCTGTGGATTTACCTTTACCGTTTCCGGTGAAGACGATCAGAATCCCTTTCTTTTCGGTGGCCGCCGCCACGCGGGTATCAACCTGCTCTTTCAGCTTTTGCTGCCGCTGGCGGTGTCTGTCTACGTTGGCTCGCGCTTCCATCATTGCTCCTTAATGTCCAGCCGGGCAGGATGCGCAGCGATGCTGCTGCTCAAACTGACTGAAGAAATTATTCCCCTTGTCGTCCACCAGCATAAAGGCAGGCAGGTTCTCGACTTCCATCATCCAGACCGCCTCCATACCCAGTTCAGGATACTCAAGACAGCGCAGACTCTTCACATACTGCTGTGCCAGTAACGCCGCGGCGCCGCCGATGCTGCCCAGGTTAAAGCCGCCATGCTTATGGCAGGCATCCGTCACCTGCTGGCTCCGGTTACCTTTGGAGAGCATGATCAGGCTGCCGCCGGCGGCCTGGAAAGCGTCAACATAACCGTCCATGCGTCCACCGGTGGTGGGGCCGAGAGAGCCACAGGCCTGATTGTCGGGTGTTTTTGCCGGACCCGCGTAATAAACAATGTGGTTCTTCATGTATTCCGGCATCGGTTCGCCGTTATCCAGGCGCTCTTTGATTTTGGCATGGGCGATATCGCGGGCGACGACAATCGGACCGCTTAGCGACAGCCGCGTGCCGATGGGCAATGCGGACATGTCGTGCAGGATCTCGCGCAGTGGACGGTTCAAATCGAGCTGTACGGTCTGGCCGCTGTTTTCCACACGACAGGATTCGGGGATAAATTTTCCCGGATTATGCTCCAGTTTTTCCAGCCAGATACCGTGCTTGTTAATCTTCGCTTTGATATTACGGTCGGCGGAGCAGGAGAGGGCCATAGCAACAGGACAGGAGCCGCCGTGACGCGGCAGGCGAATCACGCGAATATCGTGGGCGAAGTATTTACCGCCAAACTGTGCGCCGATGCCGAATTCACGACTGGCGTTGAGCAACGTGGTTTCCAGCGCCGTATCGCGAAACGCCTGGCCCAGCTCGTTCCCGCTGGTGGGCAAGCTGTCGTAATATTTTGTGGAAGCCAGCTTTGCCACCTTCAATGCCTGATCGGCAGAGAGGCCGCCCACGACAAAGGCGATGTGGTACGGCGGGCAGGCGGCGGTGCCCAGTGATTTCATCTTTTCAATCAGGAATGCGGTGAGTTTTTCCGGTTGCAGGATGGATTTCGTCTCCTGGAACAACGCCGCTTTGTTGGCTGAACCGCCGCCTTTATTGACGAACAGGAAGCGGTATTCGCTGCCCGGCGTGGCGCTGATGTCGATCTGTGCGGGCAGGTTGGTCTGGGTATTTACCTCGGTATACATATCCAGCGGCGCATTTTGCGAGTAGCGCAGATTGGATTCCCGGAAGGTCGTATAAACCCCTCTGCTTAACGCTTCGGCATCATCACAGCCGGTCCACACGTTCTGTCCTTTACTCGCTACTATGGTGGCCGTTCCGGTATCCTGGCAGTTTGGCAGAACGCCTTTCGCTGAAACTTCCGCATTGCGCAGTAACTGTAGGGCGACATATTTATCGTTACTGCTGGCCTGCGGGTCATGCATAATACTGGCGATCTGTTTTAAATGTCCGGCGCGCAGGAAAAAGGAAGCCTCATAAAATGCCTGCTGGGCAAGCAACGTTAACGCCTCTGGCGCGACTTTAATGACTTCTTCCCCATCTAATTCTGTTACCGTAATATATTGATTACTCAGTAATTCATATTCTGTATTATCTTTACTTTGAACAAAAAGTTCCTGCCAGACAAATGGTTTAGACATATGACTTCTCACTTTGTGGCTGTTTTCAACTGCAGGCCGTATCCGGCCTGCATTGGGTGGCGTTGTTATTGTGCTAAAAAGAGATTGGCCTGTGTTGCATGAGCGACATACTCAATGGTTTGCTGCGCGCGAACGCTGTTACCCGCTTCATCCAGCGGGGGAGAGTAGACCGCAATAGCGTATTGTCCTGGTACCACGGCAACCATCCCGCCGCCGACGCCGCTTTTCGCTGGAATACCGACGGTGTACAGCCATTTGCCGCTGCCGTCATACAATCCGGCAATCGCCATTTCTGCCAGCACCTGGGGTACGTGGCTTTCATTGAGCAACTGCTTGCCGTTGAAAGGCGATTTTCCCTTGTTGGCGAGCACCGCGCCCATTTTGGCGAGCTGCTCGGTGGTGATATCCACTGAGCACTGACGGGTGTAGATTTCGACGGCTTCCTGGGTATTGCCATAAAAACTGTTGTAGGACTCCATCAGCATCGCCAGCGCCTGATTATGCTGATTGGTTTCCATTTCTGATTTGAACACTGGCTCATTGACGGTGAGCGAAGCATCGGCCCAGACATTCAGGTTGTTGAGGATTTTGTTCCAGCGCTCAGTTTTGTCTTTTGCCTCAATCAGGCTGACCGTGCTCATTGCACCTGCATTGACCAGAGGGTTTTCCGGTGCGCCTTTGGTGAGTTCGACGGCTAAGCCTGAGTTAAAAGGCAGGCCGGTGGCATTCGCGCCGAGTTTATCCAGCACCTCCTGCGGGCCATGCTGCTCCATCGCCAGCGCCAGGGTGAAAACTTTGCTCAGGGACTCCATCGGGAACGTTTTTTTCACGTCGCCGACCTGATAAATTTTGCCGTCGACCGTAGCGATAGTGATGGCGAAATTGTTGGGGCTATAAGTTGCCAGAGCAGGGATGTAGTCGGCGACTTTACCCTCATTGTTGCTTTTAAATTTTTGATACGCCTGCCCGATAAGCGTGGCGTAGTCCGGCGTGGTTTGCGCCTGCGTAGCCGCGCTAAACAGTAAGCTGGCTGTTAAGAGGCTCGCGCCGAAAAATTTTACGTTCATGGTGTCATAACCCTGATGAATTTATTATAAAAAGGCCGACGGCTGTCGGCCTGTCGTATCAGGACATCGCAACTTCAGAAGGTTCGGCGGCAGGACGTTCCTGCTCCGGCGTTTTGACAGGGGCGGTGCCACGGCAGCCTCCACCGAAGTGCTCGCCTTCCCAGCGACCGATGATCGCCGCACCCATTGCGTTACTCATGACGTTGGTCGCAGAGCGGCCCATATCAAGGAACGGATCGACACCCATCAGCAGGATCAAACCGGCTTCGGGGATATTGAACTGGTTAAGGGTTGCGGCGATAACCACCATAGAGGCACGCGGTACGCCCGCCATCCCTTTGGAGGTCAGCATCAGGATTAATAACATGGTGATTTGCTCGCCCATGCTCAGCTCAATGTTGCACGCCTGCGCGATAAACACGGTGGCAAAGGAGCAGTAGGCCATCGAACCGACCAGGTTAAACGAGTAACCGATGGGCAGTACGAAGCTGGCAATCTTGGAGGAGACGCCAAATTTTTCCAGCTTGTTCAGCGTGCCGGGGAAGGCGGCTTCGGAACTGGAGGTGGTGAAGGCCAGCAGCGCAGGTTCGAGAATCGCTTTCGTCAGGCGACCGATGCACGGACCCACAATCATCGCCGACAGACCAATCAGGATCGCCCACAGCATGCCGAGCGTCAGGTAGAACTCGCCCATGAAGATCCCGGCGCTGACCATCACGCCCAGGCCACGTTCGGCAATCAGACCGGAAATGGCCGCGAACACGGTTAACGGCGCGAACAGCATGACGTAGCCCGTCAGCTTCAGCATCACGTGTACCAGAGAGTCGAGAACCTTAACGATAGGATCGGCTTTCTCGCCAATTGCCGCCAGACTACAGCCGAGGAAAATCGAGAACACCACGATTTGCAGTATTTCGTTGCGTGCCATTGCATCAACGATACTGGTCGGCACCGCGTGAGAGATAAATACTTTCAGCGTGAAGGGTTCGGACTGAACGGCAGCGACAGCCCCGACGTCATGAGGAACAAAGTTAATGCCCACGCCCGGCTGGAACAGATTGACGATCACCAGGCCCAGCGCAATTGACAGCAGGGAAGCACAAATAAAGAGGAAAAAGGTTTTAGAAAATATACGTCCCAGCGTTTTCGCATCGCCCATTTTGGCAATGCCGACGACCAGGGTAGAAATAACCAACGGGGCGATAATCATTTTTACCATACGCAAGAAAATAGTGGTAAAAATTGAAATATCTTGCGCGTACGCCTTTGCTGTATCTGCCGATGACATATTATTAATGACCACCCCGGCAATCATGCCGAGTATCAATCCTAATATGATCATTTTCGTTAAACTAATTTTCTTCATTATTACTCCATCGGATAAAGGCTGGCCATACCCTTCGTCTTTCAAACCCTATTATTGTTGGCTACGGTCATTATCCCCAGTCACAGAGTGACCTGTGCGCCTGGGGATTGTTGAACGTGCCGCCTCAATACGACTTGAGATCCATTGGGTATGATTGTAGGGGGATGCAGCTAGCCGGACAGCAGCCCAGCGGCAAGCCTGAACAACCAACCGCATGAATTATCTGGAATACAGTGGTACAGCGAAATCCTGTACGCCAATGGCTTTTGTTGTATTTGTAAACTACAGATCGAACTCAATATTTAATAACGGCGCATGCTGCTGCGCGCCATAAACATCATTATCACCAACGTTGCCGGAAATAATATCGCGGGGCATGACAATTTTTACCGCATTTGCCGGGTCGAACCAGACAATACGATGAATAAAGTCAGGCTTAACGTTATACAAGCTGGCAATAAGCTGCGGCGTTAATTGCTCCGAGGCTTTTACCCGCTGATAGTCTTCCCGGGTTTTAAATAAAATATCTAAAACCAGTTCATACGGTCCGGCGTTTTTGGAACGAATCACCTGCGCCAGTGAGCAAATAGAGTGTTTCATGCCTGAACTCCTTCTGGCGTCACCTGCTCGATGTGGAAATCAAAACGCAGCGCGTCGCTCGCTTCAATCAGATGGTAGATTGAGAATTCATACACCGGGCCGCTTTGAATATCGGAAGGCGAGAACGGGAAGGCGAGGTTGCCCGCTGTTGCAATCCGGTTTTCATAGCCATAGTGCAGCAGGGTAGAGCGCACCAGCGAACAGACGCTGTTGGCGATATCCTGCGTTGGTGCAACCACATCCAGCAAAATGCCCAGTTCGTGTCCGGCTGTCTGCATCGGCTCATGGTTGCCCATGACGCCGTTCTTCCCGTACAGGTGGAACGTCATGCGGATGCTGTCGTCATTCAGCGAGAGATTACGCTTTACGCTGGCCTGGACGTCTTCGAGAATGTTATCGATCCCGGCAATCATGATCGGGTCGCGAGTGCCGGCGATAGTCAGGCAGCGGAAGCCTACCTGACGTGCCCCTTCCAGCTTCAGTGCGTACGGCGTCGCTTCGTGACGGGAACCGCTGACGTAGACTTCGCCTTCGTTTACCGCCTTGAAACTGCACTCTTTCAGATTCAGTACGCCGCCCGGTCCCGGCAGGAAGTAGGGATCGGACTTCTCATACAGCGTGTGCGCCGCAGCAGAGGTTTCGGTGAACTTACGCTTCGGATTGAACGTCTTGAGCGTAAAGCCGTTGTCGTCGATGATCCCCATCGCGCAGTCGGAACCGGACCCCGGCGTGGCGGCAATGGCCGCGCACTCCAGGATCTTGCCGCAGTGCAGGGCCAGACCTTCATCAAACCCCTGCATAATGGGAAGTGCCGCGAAGCAGGCGGGATCGTACGCGCGTCCCCCCAGCACCACCTGAGCACCGGCTTCCAGCGCACGCTGGAAAGGTTCGATGCCCATCTGCGCAACGATGTAGGTACTCTCTTCGATGGCCTCGTGGGTCAGCGCCGGGACAAAATCCAGTGCGGTGATTTTCCCGTTATCCAGCGCCTGATGAACGATCTCTTTATCGACGTCAGAGGGGATCAGCGCCATTGAGAATGACAGCTTCTCTTCCTGGGCAATCTCGAGGACTATCTGGCGACACCACTCCAGGTGCGGTGCGGCACCGGAGCCTCCGGCGGTGCCAATCACCACCGGAATGTTGTGCTTAACGCCTGCCACTATCATATAGCGCAGATCGCGTTTCACTCCCGCCCGATCGGTGAAGGGTTTACCTGCCCCCAGGTAATGGGGGCCGGGATCGGATGAACCTGCGTCAACTGCAATAAGATCCGGTGACTCTTCCATGGCTTTACGAAAACTCTCTTCCGGGAAGCCATAACCCAGGATAGCCGTTGGCGATAAGATCTTAAATGTACGAGCCATCTCTTAATCCTTAGTCTGCAACAGCGCGATGGTGCGGTTCATTTCGTTAAACACGATGTTAAGACCTTCGTCGAAGCCCATGCCTGGCTTGATCAGCATACGCATTGGACGTGCGGCGAGCGCCACGTGTACGCAGGTACGCGCGCTGATCTCGGTTTCGTTACAGGTACCGCCCTGATAGGCTTCCATTCCGTGCTTGTTGCAGTACAGCACCGCATCAACGATGTTGTGGATGCCACCGAGATCCGGGGTTTTGATCTGCACCATGTGGCAGCTACCGGCATCGGTAAAGTCCACGATATCCTGATAGGTATTGCACCACTCATCAGCGACAATTTTCACGCCGGATCCCAGACGGGTCAGCTCTTTGGTGATCGCGGTTAACATGCGGATTTGATCCGGTTTATTACCGGCATCTACCGGGCCTTCAATGTACAGCGGCAAACCCTGCGCCTCTTTTTCCAGGCTGGCGATATAGTCGGCGCAGCGCACCGGATCCATATCGAAAATCAGGCCAATGGTGCCGTATACGTCGATGTGCAGCGTCGGGTGATAGCGCGGGCTGGAGCGCAGGCTTAAGATACGGTCGGACAACCAGCGCACATATTCACGCAGTTTTTCCCCTTCCAGCCCCAGCTTCTCTTCGACGTTGTTGATCAGCGCATGCGGCAGCACGTCAACGCCTTTGAGGATCATCTTATCAACGGCGATATAGCGATCGTCACCGCTCTGACCAAATAACGGAATGGCTTCCGGGACGCACGGTAACTGCCATTCGTCGCAAACCACTTCGGTTTTCAGACGTCCGGTGGCCAGCGCGGTAGCATCAAGCAACGCCTGGGACAGGCCGTAACGCACGGCAGTGTGCAGCAGATTGCCTTCAATACGCAGCTTGTCGAAGAAGCGGGCGTTCGGCAGGAACGCATCCACATCGCGGCCTTCCAGCAGCGGTTTAATGTGGTCGTTAAGGAACGGAATGAAATGTTCGGCGAGGAACAGCGGGTCACGACCGCCCGCCCCGGAGTACTGTACGGCGGCACAGTCACCGACCGCGACCGCACCGTTTTCCAGAATCAGCTGTACGCTGACGCACTCTCCCGCCTGACGCACAGAGGTAAAGCCAGGGGTAACCGGCGCGCCGGTATAAATGAATCCGTCATGACCCGCGCCGTTTTTGATCGCCTGCTGATCGTCGAAATAGAATGAGGAGTAGCCAGCGGTAAAAAGGGCCTGTTTAATTTTCATTATGGTCTTCCTATTAATTGACTGTGGGATACAGCGTTGATGTCATCAACAACCATCTGGAATGAGGGCTTGCGTCCTTCAAAATGCGCGCGCTCGGCCACATAGTCGTGGTGCAGGGCGAGAATATCTTTCGGTAATGGAACCGCACCGGCCTCCAGAACGCGGATGGCGCCAAAGTTATCGCGGACCGGCAAAATTTTACCGGCGTTACAGGCTGCCGGGGCAAAAGGCACATCCAGCACGCCTGCTTCAAAGGCCAGCACCGTGCCACGGGCGACATCGCCGTTGCCCAGTTCGAACACTTTATTCAGCACGGCGCGGACTTCGCTCTTAATCAGATCCACTTCCTGCTCGACGGCGTTGCACTGCGGGAATTTTTGGTCGCGGACCATATTGAGCATCTGACGAGAGGCTTTAAGTCCCTGCAGGTTGGCTGCCGCGGTAGGGATACCGAAGGCTTCGTGCGGACTTTTGGTGATCACTTTGGTTGCGCCAGCCATGCCAGCCACTGCCGAGCCCCAGGAGATAATGGCGAAGGCTTTGGATTCGTCTTCCGGGAAGCCGCCCATCCACTGGTGGAAGACGGTGCTAAGCTCGTAATCATCAAAACCGTAGTTCTGGAAGTATTCGTGGGACAGCTCGCGCAAAGACTGAATCGCCGCGATATCCTGTGTCAGGCTACCCACCTGACCATAGCCCACGGTAATGGACTTCACGCCCTGTTCCAGTGCCAGCAGACCTTCGATAATCGCCACCGCGTGAGACATAAACGGCGGGATCAGGGTGCCGGTCAGCGGGCCAAACGGTTCACGGTTAATGCGGATACCGTGCTCTTCATACAGACCCATCAGGCGATCGCAGTACTGCCAGTCGCGAATCGATTTTTCCAGGGTGACGCGTTTGGCGTAAGGAATGTTGTAGGAGATGCCGCCGCCTTCGTAGCTGGTAAAGCCGCTGGCCATCGCGATTTCCGCCAGCAGACGCGCATCTGGCGTACCGTGGCGCACCTGGATCGGTTTTTCCAGCGCTTCGGTCATCCGGCGGCAGGCCGCGACGCCGTGGTTTACCACAGGTAAACCGTTCAGCCTGGAGGTTCCCGCTTCGATGGATTTCTGAATGCCAACCGCCGCTTCTTCATAACGGTTCAGACGGGTATAGGCATCAATGGTACTGGGCAGCAGATCGCACTCTTCCTGTAGCGTTTTGAGCAGTTCAATGTGCTCATCCATCAGCGCCACGCCCGCTCGCGGCTGGCTGAGCGTTTTACCTTCCTGGTCGGCTTTCAGCAGAGCATAAGAAAAGCGTTTTTTCTCAGGGATTGTTTGCTGGTACTTCACGCCATCTTCGAAGTTCTCGACATCCTTGCCGGTATGCCAGGTCTGCAATACCTGACGCCGCTCGGTCATGAATTCGTCATGGGTTAATTTTTTATTTCGAAGTTCCATTCGTAGCTGCCTTTGGTTTTATAGGGTTAAACAGTGAATGCTGGTGCGAGCCGCGGCCTGCGGATACAGCCTGGCAACGTTTGCCAGTAGAGGGAGCAGGCCTTTTGAGTCGCGGTAATATTCAAACTGAGAGGGTAAGAGAATGCGTCTGCCGTCGTCGTCCAGCTCGCGGTACTTCAGCCAGCTGTGGATGTCGAACTGGCTGGCGCGGGAGAGCCATCCGCCGGAACCGACGACTTTGCGGACGGTGGTCAGATCGCGTCCCATCTGCAAATCGACGTTACCCACGCAGGTGCAAACCTGTTTCTTGGTGCCGGCATGACGTTCGCTGGCGTAGCCGACGCACAGTCCGGCCAGGACGGTGTCGAAGTACTTCTCTTCCTCACTGACGGGCAAATAATCCGGGTGGGCGACCAGATGATGCAGATAGCGATAAAACGCGTCCTGACGCTGCGGCTGGTGGGCGAATACCACATTCACCAGCTCCTGGGTGCTTTCACCCACGACGACGGCTGAGACGCGCATACCGAGATCGCCTTCCACGGTGCGTTTCACAAACGGTTCCGGCACGCCATGCAGCACCGTATCCGGAGAGAGCGTGTTGGCGCTGGCGGAATAGACGTCGGTGGTTGCGCCGCCCATATCAATCAGCATGAACTCTTTCCATGCGCTGTCGTAGTCGCTGATGGTTTTCACCAGCTCATAGACTGTCCACGGTGTCGGCATGGGTTCTTCACCGGTTTCACCGACGATAACGTCCAGCCCTTTTCCTTTCACAATGCGGGACAAGAAAACATCGCAAATGGCTTTGCGGGCGGCCCAGGGATTCGGGTGATCAAGATCTGGCAGAATGTTATCTACCGTGATCAGATCTTTGTGACCGAGAATCGCCTGCACGTCGTCCTGAATGTCGCGGTTTCCGGCGTAAATAATCGCACAATCAAGTGACGACTCTGCCAGCGCGTGAGCATTGGCCAGGCCGTAGCTCTCTTCACCGCCATCGGTGCCGCCCGTAAACAGCAGAATGTCCGGCGGCGTGGCTTCCAGTTCCTGGATATCGTGGCGGTTCAGTTTGTACGAGTAAAACTGGGCGATTTTGGCACCCGCTGAGTGAGCGGTAACTTTCGCCGATTCCAGCGTGATGGACGGCACCAGCCCCATTGCCGCCACGGCGAGCCCACCTTTCGCCGATGAGGAGTATTTCAGCGTGACCTCACCGCGGTTAAGTAACGGACGCGCATCGGCAACGTTCAGCACCTGGTTCAGGCTGGCAAAAAAACCTTCAGCCAGATGATGGGTTGTTGTCGGGGTCAGAACGTGGTTAACCAGCGTCAGCTCATCCCCCTCCAGTGAGAAGAGGGCTGCTTTAGTCCACGTCGAGCCGATATCGACAGAGACGGTTTGCATCAGATAGCCTCTTCAAGACAATTTTGTTCAACACCGTGACGCTGACGAATATCGTTCGCCATTAACTGGCAGACGTCTTCAAGGTCGTGACTTGGCGCGAAGACGCGGTTGAAGCCCATCTCTTTGAATTTGGCTTCAATATCGGCAAAGTCATGCTTACCGACCACCAGATTACCGCCAACATAAAGAAGAATGTCGCCGATGCCGCGCTCAATGCAGCGCTCGCGCAGACCCAGGCAGTCGATATCGCCGTGTCCATAAATGGATGACACGACAATGGCGTCAGCACCGGTTTCGATGGCAGCATCAATATATTCATCCTGACTTACCATTACCCCCAGATTGATTACGCGAAAATCATGGGCAGTAAAAACGCGGTCCAGAACTTTATTGCCTACTGCATGGCAGTCAGCACCAATGACGCCAATAACAAGTGTTGATTTCTTCATGGGTAATCCTCTCCAGGACTGATGTGAACAATGAATATTCTCGTCATACTTCAGGTTGCAGATGCGTTGGCTTTGTTACCAGACCCTTGCCCCTGCATTGCCGCCGTCCCGCAACTCGAATTATTTAGAGATAAATGTCGTTTTTAATATTCCGCCCATATGGAGCATGTCAGGCGGTCGGGTATTTAATTGTCATGGAGTTTCTGTGGAAGGTGAGGGGGATGCAATTGATCTATTTTCAAAATATCTTTCGCAAAACTGCCATTCTGCGAATGTTTTGTTAAAATCCTTTTATTTCATGACTTTAAAAATTATTCATTAATGTTGCTTTGGGTTTTCATATCATCGGTCAATAAATGAAATATCATCTTTGTGATCGCAATCTTATTTATTGATGAACGGATTTTTAGAAAATAAAAAATAAAGCAAGGGTGGAAGTGTGAGATGTGTAACGGAATGAGGGACAACGATACTGTACACATTTTATTATTGTTAATAAAATGATAAATGCAATGATGATTTGTTTATCATAACTAAAATCAGACGATGAAAATTCAGCGAAGATAATGATCTTTATATTTGTGAAGCAGTTAACAATTTATAATAATACCTGGTGCGCATATACTTATTAACGCTGTTTCCTGTGTGCGATCAATGTAAATTTGTAATCGTCAGTATTAAACGCATTACGACTGTATTCGAATACCCGACCTCCTTTTAAAAATCCTCGCGAGACTTTCTCCAGAATAGGTTTTGTGAGAGGGATACCAAGCAGACGGCTCATCTCTTCTGTGGGCATGAGAGGGATCAGTTCCTGCTCACTGCGCTCAATCACCCACTGTTTCATCTCTTCGATGAAGTGGTATTTCGAGTTTTCCATTACCTGCCAGGTTAAATCAGGAAACAGCGCCAGCGGCATCCACGTCTCTTCCAGCGCGACCGGTTTTTGCTTGATGTAACGCAGCCGCTTAACGTGCCAGACCCGGCTATCTTCAGCCAGCTGTAATTGGTTTATTAAAAATTCATCTGCCGGAACGACTTCGAAAACCAGCACTTCGCTGTGTGTGTCGCTGCCCCGGTCCGTCAGCTTTTCATCGAAACTGGTTAATTGGTAAATATCGTAATTAACCCGCTCTTCCTTAACGTAGGTGCCGCTGCCCTGAATGCTTTCGATGATCTGCTGTTCGGTCAGCTGTCTGAGTGCCTGACGCACGGTGACCCGGCTGACCTCAAACGCCGCCTGTAGCGCTGACTCTGTCGGCAGGGCGTCGCCGGGCTTTAGCTCACCGCGCTGAATTTGTTCACGGATCCGGTCGGCAATCTGTCGGTACAGCGGTTTTCGGCTCATGCTTTTTTCTATCGGGTTAATACGACTTCAGCCATTATGCCTGATGAATTTAAGGTGTAAACAATACAAATTAAATACAAATTATCATCCTTAAGTGAAAATGATCACATAAATGTATTATTTCGTCTGGCACAATCCTTAGCACATAAAACCACCATTGTGTGAGGATCATGATGAACCTGACGACGTTAACCCACCGCGACGCGCTGTGTCTGAACGCCCGGTTTACCAGCCGTGAAGAGGCTATTCGCACGTTAGCGCAGCGGCTAACGGCGCTGGGTAAAATTGCCGATTTCGATAGTTTTCTGGAAGAGGTGCTTGCACGTGAAAACCTCGGCCCCACTGCGCTAGGGGAGGGGCTGGCGGTACCGCACGGGAAAACATCCGCCGTCAAAGAGGCGGCTTTTGCGGTTGCGACGCTCAGCCAGCCGTTAACCTGGGAAGGGGTTGACGGTCCGGAACCCGTCGAATTGATTTTTCTGCTCGCTATCCCCCAGGAGGAGGCGGGCAGCACCCATATGCAACTGCTGACCGCGCTGACCACGAGACTGGCAGATGATGAGATGCGAAGGCGCGTTCTGATGGCAACGACCGCTGATGAACTGATGTCGGCGCTCGATGACAACT
Organism: Citrobacter amalonaticus; assembly: GCF_002918555.1. GTDB lineage: Bacteria > Pseudomonadota > Gammaproteobacteria > Enterobacterales > Enterobacteriaceae > Citrobacter_C > Citrobacter_C amalonaticus_A. The sequence continues at coordinate 804,503 of NZ_PQMB01000002.1, read as the reverse complement.
GGCACTCTCCGACGGTGGCAACGCCGTTCAACGCCCCGACGATAGTGTGTGTGACCGCCTGTCCGGCGGGTATTGCCCATACTTATATGGCGGCGGAGTATCTGGAGAAGGCCGGCCGGAAGCTGGGCGTCAATGTGTATGTTGAAAAGCAGGGGGCAAACGGCATTGAAGGGCGGTTAACGGCGGAACAATTGAATACGGCAACTGCCTGTATCTTCGCCGCTGAGGTGGCAATTAAAGAGAGCGAGCGGTTTACGGGGATCCCGGCGCTGACGGTTCCCGTCGCCGAGCCGATTCGCCATGCGGAACAACTTATCCGCCAGGCGCTGGCGCTTGAACCGCAGAGTGAAAAGCGCACCCGCCAGGAGGATGTTCATCAGCATAAAGGGCTTAAGACGGAGCTAAAACAGGCTCTGCTGAGCGGCATCTCCTTTGCCGTGCCGCTGATTGTCGCGGGGGGGACGGTGCTGGCCGTGGCGGTATTGCTGGCGCAGATATTCGGGTTGCAGCCACTTTTCGATCAGGAGAACTCCTGGCTGTGGATGTACCGCAAACTTGGCGGCGGGATGCTTGGTATTTTGATGGTGCCTGTACTGGCGGCCTGGACAGCGTATTCTCTGGCCGATAAGCCCGCCCTTACCCCTGGTTTTGCGGCAGGTCTTGCCGCCAACATGATTGGCGCCGGTTTTCTTGGCGCGATAGCGGGTGGCCTGATCGCCGGGTATCTGATGCGCTGGGTGAAAAATCACCTGCGACTCAGCAGTAAATTCAACGGTTTTTTGTCGTTTTATCTCTATCCGGTGTTAGGCACGCTGGGCGCCGGGAGTCTGATGCTGTTTGTTGTCGGCGAACCGGTTGCATGGATCAACAACAGCCTGACGGCATGGCTTAACGGTTTATCCGGTGCGAATGCGCTGCTGCTTGGCGCTATCCTCGGCTTTATGTGTTCATTTGATTTAGGTGGCCCGGTTAATAAAGCGGCCTACGCCTTTTGTCTGGGGGCGATGGCGAACGGTGTTTATGGTCCTTATGCCATCTTTGCCTCGGTCAAAATGGTTTCCGCTTTTACGGTGACCGCCTCAACGTTGTTCTCTCCGCGTCTGTTTAAAGAGTTTGAAATTGAAACCGGAAAATCCACCTGGCTGCTTGGTCTGGCGGGGATTACTGAAGGCGCTATTCCGATGGCAATTGAAGATCCGCTGCGGGTGATTGGCTCCTTTGTGGTGGGGTCGATGGCGACAGGGGCGATTGTCGGGGCGATGAATATTGGTCTGTCGACACCGGGCGCGGGTATTTTCTCGCTCTTTTTACTGCACGACGCCGGATACGGCGGCGCATTGGCTGCGGCAGGCTGGTTTGGTGCGGCGCTGATGGGGACCGCTATCTCAACGTCAGTTTTACTGCTCTGGCGACGCCATGCGGTGAAGCAGGGCAAATATATGACGGATGGCGTGACGCCGTAAAATTTAACAGCCTGGTCATCAGGCTATCTGGATTGCCATTTTGAACCTGGGCAGTGCCCGCACAAAACCCGACAGCGTTGTGAACGCTGCTTGCGGCGGCCCGAACGTACTGCGTGTACGCTTCGGTTGCTCCGCGCTGTCTGTGTTCAAACTGTCTGCGCCAGTTACGCCTGGTGGATCAGGCTCAAAGCACAGGAAATAAAGATGAAAGCTGTATCTCGCGTTCACATTACCCCGCATATGCATTGGGACCGGGAGTGGTATTTCACCACCGAAGAGTCGCGCATTTTGCTGGTTAACAATATGGAAGAGATCCTCACCCGCCTGGAGCAGGATGCTGAATACCTCTGTTACGTGCTCGATGGGCAGACGGCGGTGCTGGAGGATTACTTCGCGGTAAAACCGGAAAACAGACAGCGGGTACAGCGTCTGGTGCAGGCCGGGAAGCTGATTATCGGCCCTTGGTATACCCAGACGGATACCACCATTGTCTCCGGTGAATCTATCGTGCGTAACCTGCTGTATGGCATGCGTGATTGCCAGGCCTTTGGTGAACCGATGAAAATCGGCTATCTGCCTGACTCTTTCGGTATGTCCGGACAGCTCCCGCATATCTACAACGGGTTTGGCATCACCCGGACGATGTTCTGGCGCGGCTGTTCAGAGCGGCACGGCACAGACAAGACTGAGTTTTTGTGGCAAAGCAGCGACGGCAGTGAAGTTGTGGCGCAGGTGCTGCCGCTGGGCTACGCGATTGGTAAGTACTTACCGGAGGACGAGAACGGGTTGCGCAAACGACTCGATAGCTATTTTGCGGTACTGGAAAATGCGTCATTAACCAAAGAGATTTTGCTGCCCAACGGCCATGACCAGATGCCGCTGCAACAGAATATTTTTACGGTGATGGACAAACTGCGCGAGATCTACCCGCAGCGAAAATTTGTGATGAGCCGCTTTGAAGAGGTGTTTGAACATATTGAGGCGCGGCGTGAGCAGCTCGCCACGCTGAAGGGCGAATTTATTGACGGTAAATATATGCGTGTTCATCGCACGATTGGCTCGACGCGGATGGACATCAAACTTGCCCACGCGCGTATTGAAAATAAGGTCGTCAATATTCTTGAACCGCTGGCGACGCTGGCCTGGACGCTTGGCTTTGAATATCACCACGGTTTGCTGGAAAAAATGTGGAAAGAGATTTTAAAAAATCATGCCCACGACAGCATTGGCTGCTGCTGTAGCGACAAAGTACACCGGGAAATTGCCGCCCGCTTCGCACAGGCGGAGGACATGGCCGACAACCTGACGCGTTTTTACCTGCGCAAAGTGGTGGACAATATGCCGCACAGCGACAGTGACAAACTGGTGTTGTTTAACCTGATGCCGTGGCCGCGTGAGGAGGTCATTAACACCACAATTCGGCTACGCGCCAGCCAGTTTTGTCTGCGGGACGATCGTGGGCATTCCATTCCCTTTTGTATTCGCGAAGCCCGTGAGATCGATCCGGGACTCATTGACAGGCAGATAGTGCATTACGGCAACTACGAGCCGTTTATGGAATTCGATATTCAGCTCCATCAGATTGTTCCGTCAATGGGCTACCGCACGCTCTACATTGAGCCTGGCGAGGCTGGAGAGCGCATTCCGGTTAACACCTCCCCTTCACGGCAGCTGGAAAATGCGTTCTGGCAGATTACCGTTAATGACAACGGTACGCTGTGTCTGCATGACAAGGATAGTGGGATCCGCTATGACCGCGTACTGGCGCTGGAAGAGGGCTCTGATGATGGGGACGAGTATGACTACTCGCCCGCAAGAGAGGAGTGGCTACTGACTTCCGCTTCGGTAAAGGCACAGTGCGACATTATCCATGAGGCGTGGCAAAGCCGGGCACGAATTCGTTATGAAATGATGGTGCCGCTGAATCTCGCACAGCGGAGCGCTCGTCAATGTAGCGGCAAAGTCGGCGTTGAGATAACGGTTACGTTGAGCCACAACAGCAGGCGAATTGATATTGAGGTGCATCTTGATAATCAGGCTGACGACCACCGTCTGCGGGTGTTAATCCCTACGCCGTTTGCTACCGATCGCGTGCTGGCTGATACGCAGTTTGGCTCTGTGAGTCGTCCCACGCAGGATCCTGCGATGGCAAACTGGCGAGAAGAGGGCTGGAAAGAGGCCCCTGTTCCCGTCTGGAATATGCTTAACTACGCGGCGCTTCAGGAGGGGATAAACGGTCTGGCGGTTTTCACCGAAGGGCTGCGTGAATTTGAAGTTCTCGGCGATGAGCAAAAAACATTCGCCATCACGCTGCTACGCGGCGTGGGATTGCTGGGGAAAGAGGATCTGCTTTTGCGTCCGGGCCGTCCTTCAGGAATCAAAATGGCGGTACCGGATGCGCAACTGCGCGGTCCGCTGTGCTGTCGGCTTAGCCTTTTCAGCTATAGCGGTACGCCATTAAGCGCGGGTATTGCCCAGCAGGCCAGAGCCTGGCTCACTCCCGTACAGTGCTATAATAAAATCCCCTGGGATGCGATGAAACTTAACAAGGCAGGGGTTATCGTACCGGAACGCTATAGCTTGCTGGCGATACCGCCGGTGGGATGTCAACTGAGCGCGTTCAAAAAAGCAGAAGAGCGGGATGAGCTGATTTTACGCCTGTTTAATCCATCTGAATCGACACCTTGTGATACCACTATTTCCTTCAGCAGAGCGGTTGAATGTTGTACAGAGGCGCGAATGGATGAACAATGGCATCGCGAGGAGGGCGGCAAGCCGGGAGATATGGGCACTTTTTTGCCGGGGCAATCGCGAACGTTCTGCTACAAAATTGCATGAATAGCCAGCAAACAGTCATTAGCCACGCTCTGCGTGGCTTTTTTATTAACAGAATAATAACAGTGCGGTGTTAATTCATATAAACATAAAAGTGAAATAATTGTGAATATTCGCAGTGTGAATCTTTCACCTGGCAAATAACAGTAAATTGACTACCCTAAACAGATCGGGGAAGTGAAAGAGAAACCTCCACGTTTTCGTTTATTAAAACACGGTTTTTATATATATAGCTTCCCGGCCAGTAACCATTGCCACCCCTGATGATACATGATGGTAACATTGCATTTACCCATGTCACTGCGTGTATACATCATTAACATAATTCATTGATTTTGATTTAAATCAATGTTTAATGCCTGGAAAGTGTTATCAAAACACGATAAATTGTCGCCGATCAAATTGGTGGAAAAGTGATAAGTTCGCTATAAATTGATCACTGTCGAAAAATGCAAATCTTCCTCAATAAAAACCTGTTTATTGTAAGGATTTTGCGGCGTAATATAATCGCGGGATCAATTTGAGTTTTTCATTAACATGTTTGTAACCTTTCATCATTGTTGTTTTCCCTTACGACGAAACGGCAATGAAGGAGGCGCGCAAATGAATTTGTATTGGGGCATGCGTGTGACCCTTTCTAACGGGGTTCACTCTCGGAGTCTTCATGCGATGAGCAAGGAGTCATGATGTTAGATATAGTCGAACTGTCGCGCTTACAGTTTGCCTTGACCGCGATGTACCACTTCCTGTTTGTGCCACTGACGCTCGGTATGGCGTTCCTGCTGGCCATCATGGAAACGGTTTACGTCCTTTCCGGCAAACAGATTTATAAAGATATGACTAAGTTCTGGGGCAAGTTGTTTGGTATCAACTTCGCTTTGGGTGTGGCAACAGGGTTGACCATGGAGTTCCAGTTCGGGACTAACTGGTCTTACTATTCTCACTATGTTGGGGATATCTTCGGTGCGCCGCTGGCTATCGAAGGTTTGATGGCCTTCTTCCTCGAATCTACCTTTGTAGGTCTGTTCTTCTTCGGTTGGGATCGCCTGGGTAAAGTCCAGCATATGGCGGTGACCTGGCTGGTGGCTCTGGGTTCCAACCTTTCTGCGCTGTGGATCCTGGTCGCAAACGGCTGGATGCAAAACCCCATCGCGTCGGATTTCAACTTTGAAACCATGCGTATGGAGATGGTGAGCTTCTCCGAACTGGTACTTAACCCGGTAGCTCAGGTGAAATTCGTTCACACCGTGGCTTCTGGCTACGTTACCGGTGCGATGTTCATCCTCGGTATCAGCGCTTACTACCTGCTGAAAGGACGCGATATCGCGTTCGCTAAACGCTCTTTTGCTATTGCTGCCAGCTTCGGTATGGCTTCCGTACTGTCTGTTATCGTACTGGGTGATGAATCTGGTTACGAAATGGGCGACGTGCAGAAAACCAAACTTGCTGCAATTGAAGCCGAGTGGGAAACCCAGCCAGCCCCTGCGGCGTTTACGCTGTTCGGTATTCCGGATCAGGATTCGCAGGAAAACAAACTGGCCATCCAGATCCCTTATGCGCTGGGTATTATCGCCACGCGTTCTGTCGATACCCCGGTTATCGGTCTGAAAGATCTGATGACGCAGCACGAAGAGCGTATCCGTAACGGGATGAAAGCTTACGCGCTGCTGGAGCAGCTGCGTGCGGGTTCAACCGACCAGGGCGTTCGCGACCAGTTCAACACCATGAAGAAAGATTTGGGCTATGGTCTGTTGCTCAAGCGCTATACCTCTAATGTGACTGACGCGACCGAAGCGCAGATCCAGCAGGCAACGAAAGACTCCATCCCACGCGTTGCGCCGCTGTACTTTGCGTTCCGCATCATGGTGGCGTGTGGCTTCCTGCTGCTGGCGATTATCGCGCTCTCCTTCTGGAGCGTTATTCGTAACCGCATTGGTGAGAAAAAATGGCTGCTGCGTGCGGCGCTGTATGGGATCCCACTGCCGTGGATTGCCGTAGAAGCGGGCTGGTTTGTCGCAGAATATGGTCGTCAACCGTGGGCTATCGGTGAGGTACTGCCGACGGCGGTGGCGAACTCGTCGCTGACAGTCGGTGACCTGCTGTTCTCGATGATCCTGATTTGCGGCCTGTATACCCTGTTCCTGGTGGCGGAGCTGTACTTAATGTTCAAGTTTGCACGCCGTGGCCCAAGCAGCCTGAAAACCGGTCGCTATCACTTTGAGCAGCCCAATGTGGCCTCTCAGCCGGCACGCTAAGACAGGAGTCGTCAAATGATCGATTATGAAGTATTGCGTTTTATCTGGTGGCTGCTGGTTGGCATTCTGCTGATCGGTTTTGCGGTTACCGATGGCTTCGACATGGGGGTGGGCATGCTCACCCGTTTCCTCGGTCGTAACGACACCGAGCGTCGAATTATGATCAACTCCATCGCCCCACACTGGGACGGTAACCAGGTTTGGTTGATCACTGCCGGTGGCGCGCTGTTCGCGGCCTGGCCGATGGTGTATGCCGCTGCGTTTTCCGGTTTCTATGTGGCGATGATCCTGGTGCTGGCGTCCTTATTCTTCCGTCCGGTTGGTTTCGACTACCGTTCCAAGATTGAAGATACCCGCTGGCGCAATATGTGGGACTGGGGCATCTTCGTGGGAAGCTTCGTGCCGCCGCTGGTTATCGGCGTGGCATTTGGTAACCTGCTGCAGGGCGTACCGTTCCACATCGACGAGTACCTGCGTCTGTACTACACCGGTAACTTCTTCCAGTTACTGAATCCGTTCGGTCTGCTGGCGGGTGTGGTTAGCGTAGGGATGATTATCACTCAGGGTGCAACGTATTTGCAGATGCGTACGGTAGGTGAACTACACCTGCGTTCCCGTGCGACTGCTCAGGTTGCTGCACTGGTGACGCTGGTCTGTTTCGCACTGGCGGGCGTTTGGGTCATTTACGGTATTGATGGTTATGTCGTGACCTCTGCGTTGGATCATCATGCTGCTTCTAACCCACTGACCAAAGAAGTTGCACGCGAAGCGGGCGCATGGATGGTGAACTTCAACAGTGCGCCGATCCTGTGGCTGGTTCCTGCTCTGGGTGTGGCGTTACCGCTGCTGACGATTCTGACCTCCCGGATGGAGAAAGGAGCATGGGCATTCCTGTTCTCTTCTCTGACGCTGGCCTGCATCATCCTGACTGCCGGTATCGCTATGTTCCCGTTTGTGATGCCGTCAAGCACTATGATGAACGCGAGCCTGACCATGTGGGATGCGACCTCCAGCCAGAGAACGCTTAACCTGATGACCTGGGTTGCGCTGGTGTTTGTACCGATCATCCTGCTCTACACCAGCTGGTGTTACTGGAAGATGTTTGGTCGTATCACCAAAGAAGATATTGAACGTAACACCCACTCTCTGTACTAAGTAAGGAGCTGAAAATGTGGTATTTCGCATGGATTTTAGGAACGCTTCTTGCCTGTGCATTTGGGATAATCACCGCGCTGGCGCTTGAGCATGTTGAAGCAAACAAAGCCGGTCAAGAAGAACACTGATGAGTAGTATTATCGCTCTGTTGTATAAAGCGATGGACAAGCGCCCCCTGCGGGCGCTTTCCTTTGTGATGGCGTTAGTGTTAGCGGGTTGTATGTTTTGGGATCCAACCCGCTTCGCCGCAAAGACCAGCACCCTTGAAATCTGGCATGGTTTACTACTGATGTGGGCCGTCTGCGCAGGTGTCATTCACGGCGTTGGATTTCGCCCACAGGCCGTACACTGGCAGGGAATTTTCTGCCCGCTCCTGGCGGATATCGTGCTGCTCGTTGGTCTGATTTTCTTCTTCTTTTGAATAAGAAACATCCTTAAATATTTATGGGCTTGCATTAGCCCATAAATTTTTACGCTCCCTTAACTTCTCCCCATTCCCAAGCCTCATCCGCGCGCGTATAGTAGCAACGTTTAAAAGCTCCAACTTTTGTTTTACCGGGATGTAAAGTGAATACAGCGCGATATACAACGGCATTCTTGATGCCTCGCGACGGCAAGTACGCAAATCACCAGACGTTCACAAGAATCAGTGACGGGTGTGAGTGGGCAAAGCCAACAAAGAGGCAGTAAGAATGAATAAGTATATATTTCGATGGCCGGTTCGTGTCTATTATGAGGACACCGATGCCGGTGGTGTGGTTTATCACGCCAGTTACGTCGCTTTTTATGAAAGAGCACGCACAGAGATGCTGCGTCACCATCACTTCAGTCAACAGGTTCTGCTGGCTGAACGAGTTGCCTTCGTGGTGCGTAAAATGACGCTGGAGTACTATGCGCCAGCGCGTCTCGACGATATGCTCGAAATCCAGACTGAAATTACGTCAATGCGTGGCACCTCTTTGGTTTTCACGCAACGCATTGTCAACGCAGAGAACACCGTGCTCAATGAGGCTGAAGTTCTGATCGTTTGCGTTGATCCACTCAAAATGAAGCCTCGTGCGCTTCCCAAGTCTATTGTCGCGGAGTTTAAGCAGTGACTGACATGAATATCCTTGATTTGTTCCTGAAGGCAAGCCTTCTGGTTAAACTTATCATGTTGATTTTGATTGGTTTTTCAATCGCATCCTGGGCTATTATCATCCAGCGGACCCGTATTCTGAACGCTGCCGCACGTGAGGCTGAAGCGTTCGAGGACAAATTCTGGTCCGGAATCGAACTCTCCCGCCTGTATCAGGAGAGCCAGGGGCGTCGTGATAATCTGGTCGGGTCGGAACAAATCTTCTATAGCGGGTTCAAAGAGTTTGCTCGCCTCCATCGTGCAAACAGCCATGCGCCGGAAGCCATTGTGGAAGGGGCCGCGCGCGCGATGCGTATCTCGATGAACCGTGAACTGGAAACGCTGGAAACGCATATTCCGTTCCTCGGTACCGTCGGTTCTATCAGCCCATATATTGGCCTGTTTGGTACCGTCTGGGGGATCATGCATGCGTTTATCGCTCTGGGGGCGGTAAAACAGGCGACTCTGCAAATGGTGGCTCCGGGGATCGCGGAAGCGTTGATTGCCACGGCGATTGGTCTGTTTGCCGCGATTCCGGCGGTAATGGCTTACAACCGCCTTAATCAGCGAGTCAACAAGCTGGAACTGAATTACGACAACTTTATGGAAGAGTTCACCGCGATTCTGCACCGTCAGGCGTTTACCGTTAGCGAGAGCAACAAGGGGTAAGCCATGGCCAGATCGCGTAGGCGGGGTCGTCGCGACCTTAAGTCCGAAATCAACATCGTACCGTTGCTCGATGTACTGCTGGTGCTGCTGCTGATCTTTATGGCAACAGCCCCCATCATTACCCAGAGTGTGGAGGTCGACCTGCCGGATGCGACAGAATCGCAGGCCGTCAGCAGCAACGACAATCCACCGGTGATTATTGAGGTTTCTGGGGTAGGGCAGTACAGCGTGGTGGTTGAGAAAGACAGGATGGATCAACTGCCGCCAGAACAGGTTATCGCTGAAGCGAAAAGCCGCCTGGAAGCGAATCCGAAAACGGTCTTCTTGATCGGTGGCGCGAAAGATGTGCCTTACGATGAAATAATTAAAGCGCTGAACTTGTTACACAGTGCGGGCGTGAAATCGGTTGGCTTAATGACGCAGCCAATCTGATGTCTGCGTTGCGCTGGCTTGAAAGAGAGCAGGTAACAGGCGAACAGTTTTTTGGGAACCGAGAGTGTCAAAGGCAACCGAACAGAACGACAAGCTCAAACGGGCGATAATTATTTCAGCAGTGCTGCATGTCATCTTATTTGCGGTGCTGATCTGGAGTTCGTTCGATGAGCATATAGAGGCTTCAGCCGGAGGCGGCGGTGGTTCTTCCATCGACGCCGTAATGGTCGATCCTGGCGCTATTGTGCAACAGTACGACAGGCAGCAGCAACAGCAGGCAAGTGCTAAACGTGCAGAAGAGCAGCGTGAAAAACAGGCGCAGCAGCAAGCTGAGGAACTTCGCGAGAAGCAGGCTGCTGAGCAGGAAAGACTAAAGCAACTTGAGAAAGAGCGTTTAGCGGCCCAGGAACAGCAAAAGCAGGCGGAAGAAGCGGCGAAGCAGGCTCAGCAACAGCAAAAGCAGGCAGAAGAAGCGGCGGCGAAAGCGGCAGCTGATGCTAAAGCGAAGGCGGATGCGCAGGTCAAAGCCGCAGCTGACGCGCAGAAGAAAGCGGAAGCCGATGCGGCTAAAGCGGCGGCTGATGCCAAGAAAAAAGCGGAAGCAGAGGCCGTGAAAGCCGCCGCTGATGCGAAGAAGAAAGCTGAGGCCGAGGCTGCGAAAGCGGCTGCTGATGCGAAGAAAAAAGCCGAGGCTGAGGCAGCAAAACAGGCTCAGGCTGAAGCGGCTAAGAAAGCTGCCGCAGAAAAGGCCGCTGCTGAGAAAGCGGCTGAGAAGAAAGCTGCCGCAGAAAAAGCCGCTGCTGATAAAAAAGCAGCCGCAGATAAAGCTGCCGCAGAAAAAGCCGCTGCTGATAAAAAAGCAGCCGCAGATAAAGCAGCCGCAGAAAAAGCAGCGGCTGATAAGAAAGCGGCTGCTGCGAAGAAGGCCGCGGCAGAAAAAGCGGCTGCGGCTGAAGGTGTTGACGATCTGCTGGGCGATCTAAGCTCAGGTAAGAATGCGCCGAAAACCGGCGGCGGGGCGAAAGGGAGCAATGCTTCCCCAGCCGGGAGTGGTAATACTAAGAGTAATGGCGCTTCAGGTGCGGATATCAGCAACTATGCCGGACAAATTAAATCTGCCATTGAGAGCAAGTTCTATGATGCATCGTCCTATACAGGTAAAACCTGTACGCTGCGGATAAAACTGGCTTCTGATGGTATGTTGTTGGATATTCAGTCTGAAGGTGGGGATCCCGCGCTTTGTCAGGCAGCGCTTGCTGCAGCCCGACAGGCGAAGATACCAAAACCACCGAGCCAGGCGGTATACGAAGTGTTTAAAAATGCACCTCTGGACTTTAAACCGTAAGATACGCTTTCCCCATAATTGCGGGGGAAAACAATCTTCGGGAGTCGCTGGGTTCTGGTAGTTTTATGTATTTGAGTTTGTTAACATTCTGCTAAATTATCGTGGGCTTTCCGTCCGGATAAGGGAGATATGATGAAGCAGGCATTACGAGTAGCATTTGGTTTTCTGATGCTGTGGGCGGCGGTGCTGCACGCAGAAGTACGTATCGAGATCACCCAGGGGGTGGACTCGGCGCGCCCGATTGGCGTTGTGCCATTCCAGTGGGCGGGACCGGGTGCCGCACCTGAAGATATCGGTGGAATTGTTGGTGCGGACCTGCGTAACAGCGGGAAGTTTAATCCGTTGGATCGTTCTCGTCTGCCGCAGCAGCCGGGCACGGCGCAAGAAGTTCAGCCTGCGGCATGGTCTGCCCTGGGTATTGACGCAGTCGTCGTCGGCCAGGTGACGCCGAATCCGGACGGCTCTTACAATGTTGCTTATCAGCTGGTTGACACCGGTGGTGCTCCGGGTACTGTACTGGCGCAGAACTCGTACAAAGTGAACAAGCAGTGGCTGCGCTATGCGGGTCACACGGCAAGCGACGAAGTGTTTGAAAAACTGACCGGTATTAAGGGCGCGTTCCGTACCCGTATCGCCTATGTTGTTCAGACTAACGGCGGCCAGTTCCCCTATGAGCTGCGCGTATCTGACTACGATGGTTACAACCAGTTTGTTGTTCACCGTTCCCCGCAGCCGCTGATGTCTCCGGCGTGGTCTCCGGACGGTTCCAAACTGGCTTATGTGACCTTTGAAAGCGGCCGTTCTGCGCTGGTTATCCAGACGCTGTCTAACGGTGCGGTTCGTCAGGTGGCTTCGTTCCCGCGTCACAACGGTGCGCCAGCATTTTCTCCGGATGGCAGCAAACTGGCGTTTGCCCTGTCTAAAACCGGTAGTCTGAACCTGTACGTGATGGATATCGGCTCTGGTCAAATCCGTCAGGTCACCGATGGTCGCAGCAACAACACGGAACCAACCTGGTTCCCGGACAGCCAGAATCTGGCCTTTACCTCTGACCAGGCCGGTCGTCCGCAGGTGTATAAAGTTAACGTCAACGGCGGTGCTCCGCAGCGTATTACCTGGGAAGGTTCACAGAACCAGGACGCAGATGTCAGCAGCGACGGTAAATTTATGGTAATGGTAAGCTCAGCCAATGGTCAGCAGCACATTGCCAAACAAGATCTGGTAGCGGGTGGCGTGCAAGTTCTGTCGTCAACGTTCCTGGACGAAACGCCAAGTCTGGCACCTAACGGCACTATGGTAATCTACAGCTCTTCTCAGGGGATGGGATCCGTGCTGAATTTGGTTTCTACAGATGGGCGTTTCAAAGCGCGTCTTCCGGCAACTGATGGACAGGTTAAATCCCCTGCCTGGTCGCCGTATCTGTGATAATAATTAATTGATTAGTAAAGGAATCATTGAAATGCAACTGAACAAAGTGCTGAAAGGGCTGATGATTGCTCTGCCTGTTATGGCAATTGCTGCATGTTCTTCCAACAAGAACGCCAGCAATGACGGCAGCGAAGGCATGCTGGGTGCCGGCACTGGTATGGATGCGAACGGCAGCGGCAATATGTCCTCTGAAGAGCAGGCGCGTCTGCAGATGCAACAGCTGCAGCAGAACAACATCGTTTACTTCGATCTGGACAAGTACGATATCCGTTCTGATTTCGCTGCAATGCTGGATGCGCACGCAAACTTCCTGCGTAGCAACCCGTCTTACAAAGTCACCGTAGAAGGTCACGCGGACGAACGTGGTACTCCTGAGTACAACATCTCCCTGGGTGAACGCCGTGCGAACGCTGTTAAGATGTACCTGCAGGGTAAAGGCGTTTCTGCTGACCAGATCTCCATCGTTTCTTACGGTAAAGAAAAACCTGCAGTACTGGGTCATGACGAAGCGGCTTACGCTAAAAACCGTCGTGCCGTACTGGTTTACTAAGAGAATTGCATGAGCAGTAACTTCAGACATCATCTGTTGAGTCTGTCGTTACTGGTTGGCATAGCGGCCCCCTGGGCCGCTTTTGCTCAGGCGCCAATCAGTAGTGTCGGCTCAGGCTCGGTCGAAGACCGTGTCACTCAACTCGAGCGTATTTCTAATGCTCACAGTCAGCTTTTAACCCAACTTCAGCAACAACTCTCCGATAATCAGTCCGATATTGATTCCCTGCGTGGTCAAATCCAGGAAAACCAGTATCAGCTGAATCAGGTTGTGGAGCGTCAGAAGCAGATCCTGTTGCAGATGGATAATCTGAGCAGCGGCGGTGGGGCGGCAGTGCAGTCCACTGGCGGCGATCAGAGCGGCGCTGCAGCGAATGCAACGCCAGGAGCGTCTGCTGATGCAGCAACCTCAGGCGCGCCGGTGCAGAGTGGGGACGCCAATACCGATTACAATGCGGCCATTGCTCTGGTGCAGGATAAATCCCGCCAGGATGATGCGATTGTGGCATTTCAGAACTTCATCAAAAAATACCCTGATTCAACTTACCAGCCGAATGCCAATTACTGGCTGGGTCAGCTGAATTACAACAAGGGTAAAAAAGATGATGCGGCGTTCTACTTCGCTTCGGTCGTCAAAAACTATCCGAAATCACCTAAGGCTGCAGACGCGATGTATAAAGTCGGCGTGATTATGCAGGACAAGGGCGATACCGCGAAAGCCAAAGCGGTTTATCAGCAGGTTATCAGCAAATACCCTGGCACTGATGGCGCAAAACAAGCGCAAAAACGTCTTGGCGCGATGTAATGCGCACCATGCGACCAGAAATCGCGTTATTTCTGGTCGCGTCGTGCGATTCATAAGCAGTTGAATGATCGGTATCGAAATTTTTGTTGCGCTGAATTCTTAAATCAGTAATATATGCCGCCGTTGCCAAGGGATATCACACAAACCAAAAGCAGCGCAAAAGTGGGTCGTTAGCTCAGTTGGTAGAGCAGTTGACTTTTAATCAATTGGTCGCAGGTTCGAATCCTGCACGACCCACCACTAACTTAGTCAAGAAGCAGTATCCAGCGTAGTATCGGGTGATTAGCTCAGCTGGGAGAGCACCTCCCTTACAAGGAGGGGGTCGGCGGTTCGATCCCGTCATCACCCACCACTCGGGTCGTTAGCTCAGTTGGTAGAGCAGTTGACTTTTAATCAATTGGTCGCAGGTTCGAATCCTGCACGACCCACCAATTTAACATCAGACTCAGATGTTAAGAGTGAAGAAGCTTCCGCAACGGTGCCGCAGGGCGGGCGTTAAGAGAATATTCTGCACGATTTATCACGTTACCGTGGTTTCGAGTAAAAATCTTTCAGGCTGCACCCGAACGGGTCGTTAGCTCAGTTGGTAGAGCAGTTGACTTTTAATCAATTGGTCGCAGGTTCGAATCCTGCACGACCCACCATCCTGAATGATTTAAGTCGTAAAATCCCGCAAGGGGTCGTTAGCTCAGTTGGTAGAGCAGTTGACTTTTAATCAATTGGTCGCAGGTTCGAATCCTGCACGACCCACCAGTGTAAAAAGGCGCCCTAAAGGCGCCTTTTTGCTATCTGCGATTTATAAGATTCGAACCTGCAGCAGGTCGAGTCGAACGTAGTGAGACAACGGAGCCGTTTACGGCGACGGCCCGAAGGGCGAGCGAAGCGAGTCATCCTGCACGACCCACCAGTGTAAAAAGGCACCCTAAAGGTGCCTTTTTGCTATCTGCGATTTATAAGATTCGAACCTGCAGCAGGTCGGGTCGAACGTAGTGAGACAACGGAGCCGTTTACGGCGACGGCCCGAAGGGCGAGCGAAGCGAGTCATCCTGCACGACCCACCAGTGTAAAAAGGCACCCTAAAGGCGCCTTTTTGCTATCTGCGATTTATAAGATTCGAACCTGTAATCCCGTCCGGTCTGGATCAGACATCCGCCGCCATCCGACGTTGCTAAATGCAATTGGTGTGACTTTTATCAGACGATCGGCTATCTTGTTTAGCATATAAAACATTTATGGCCGATTGTGGCGTATATCGCGCTTTATATCGGTTGTTTCGTTAAGCCAGTAAAACGAGAAAGCATGATGAGCGTGATGTTTGACCCAGAAACTGCAATTTATCCATTTCCACCCAAGCCAACGCCGCTGAGTGTCGATGAAAAGCAATTTTATCGCGAAAAGATTAAGCGCCTGCTGAAGGAGCGGGATGCGGTGATGGTGGCACATTACTACACCGATCCGGAAATTCAGCAACTGGCGGAAGAAACAGGCGGCTGCATTTCTGACTCCCTGGAGATGGCTCGCTTTGGTGCCAGGCATCCCGCGTCCACGCTGCTGGTGGCGGGCGTGCGCTTTATGGGGGAGACTGCCAAAATTCTCAGCCCGGAAAAAACGATCCTCATGCCGACCCTTCAGGCGGAGTGTTCGCTGGATTTGGGATGTCCGGCTGAGGCGTTCAGCGCTTTCTGCGATGCCCATCCGGATCGCACTGTTGTGGTCTATGCTAATACGTCCGCTGCGGTTAAAGCGCGCGCCGACTGGGTGGTGACTTCCAGTATTGCCGTAGAACTCATTGAGCATCTGGATAGTTCAGGTGAAAAAATCATCTGGGCACCGGATCGTCATCTGGGGAATTACGTACAAAAACAGACCGGGGCCGATGTGCTGTGCTGGCAGGGGGCCTGTATTGTTCACGATGAATTCAAAACCCAGGCGCTGAGCCGCATGAAACGACTCTATCCAGATGCCGCTATACTTGTGCATCCGGAGTCGCCACAGTCAATTGTCGATATGGCGGACGCCGTCGGCTCCACAAGCCAGCTTATCCATGCGGCGAAAACCCTGGCGCATAAGCAACTTATTGTGGCGACTGACCGGGGTATCTTCTACAAAATGCAGCAGGCTGTGCCAGATAAAGAATTGCTGGAAGCGCCAACTGCCGGTGAGGGGGCGACATGTCGCACCTGTGCGCATTGTCCGTGGATGGCAATGAACGGTCTCAAAGCGATTGCTGAAGGGCTGGAGCAGGGTGGAGAGGCCCATGAAATCCATGTTGACGACGTGCTGCGAGAAGGGGCATTGCTGCCGCTTAATCGCATGCTGGAATTTGCGGCTACACTACAGCGTAAATAACCAAACGCTCTGGGGGAAAGATGGACTTTTTTAGCACGCAGAACATCCTGGTACATATTCCGGTTGGGGCGGGCGGTTACGATCTGTCATGGATTGAAGCCGTTGGCACGATTGCCGGTTTGTTATGTATCGGCCTCGCCAGTATGGAGAAGATCGCTAACTACTTTTTCGGGCTAATCAACGTTACGCTGTTTGGCATTATTTTCTTTCAAATTCAGCTCTATGCCAGCCTGCTGCTACAGGTCTTCTTTTTTGCGGCCAATATTTACGGCTGGTACGCCTGGTCCCGACAGACCAGCCAGCATGAGGTTGAGCTTAAAATTCGCTGGCTGCCTTTGCCAAAAGCGTTGGGCTGGTTGGGCGCTTGCGTGGTGGCGATTGGGCTGATGACAGCGTTTATCGACCCGGTATTTGCCTTCCTCACGCGCATTGCCGTAAATATTATGCAGGCGCTGGGATTGCAGGTCGCCATGCCAGAATTGCAACCGGATGCTTTCCCGTTCTGGGATTCCTGCATGATGGTGCTGTCGATTGTGGCGATGATCCTGATGACGCGCAAATATGTGGAGAACTGGCTGCTGTGGGTGGTGATCAACGTCATAAGCGTGGCGATCTTTGCACTGCAGGGCGTTTATGCGATGTCGCTGGAATATCTGATCCTGACGTTTATTGCCCTGAATGGCACCCGGATGTGGATCAACAGCGCGCGTGAACGTGGCTCACGCGCGCTTTCTCATTAGTGGTGATGATGTGTATGGCCGGAGGAGCCTTTGTTCAGGTGACACTCCGGTCCGTTGCAAGGTTGATATTCCATCTGGATCGTGGCGTGCTCAATCTGATACTTCTGGATCAGGAAATGCTGGATACGATCAAGCAGCGCATCATGATCGTGAGGTGGAATAACCTGCACATGCAGAGTCATCACCGGTTTCTCTCCCACCATCCAGACGTGTACATGATGCACATTGCGCACTTCCGGGATCTCCTGGCTGAGATGACGCTTCAGGGCAGCAATATTCAGCGCAACGGGGGCACCTTCGAGTAATTCATTCACGCTATCTTTCAGCAGTCGCCAGGCGCTGCGCAGAACCAGCACGGAAACCAGAATCGACAGAATTGGGTCCGCTGGCGTCCATCCGGTCCAGATAATAATCAGAGCAGCAAGGATAGCCCCGACCGAACCCAATAAATCCCCCATGACGTGGAGGGCGGCGGCGCGGACGTTGAGGTTTTTCTCTTCACTTCCTCGATGCAGGATCCAGAATGCGAGTACATTGGCGAGCAAACCTGCGACCGCGATGGTCATCATCATGCCACCAGCCACCGGTCGTGGGGTATAGAAACGCTGAACCGCTTCCCAGACGATTAAAATAGTGATCACGACCAGCGCAATAGCATTCACAAAGGCGGCCAGGGTGGTGAGTCTCAGCCAGCCGAAGGTATGGCGAAGGGTTGGCGGACGCCTGGCAAACTGAACGGCCAGCAGAGCAAACAGCAGGGCCGCGGCATCGGTGAGCATGTGACCGGCATCAGCCAGCAGCGCCAGTGAGCCGGAAAGTATCCCGCCCACGACTTCGACCAGCATAAACCCGGCTGTCACGCAGAACGCGAACAGTAACCGACGCGCATTTTTATCTTCAGGCAGATGAGAGGAAGTATGAGTGTGCGAGTGCGCCATATTATCATCCCTTTGTTATTCTCTTTTTTAACTGTATGACATCATACCGTTTTTGGGATGATAAAATTAAAAAGGAGAGCTATTGCTCTCCCGTTATTAGCGATGTTTCTGCGTTACTGGGTGGTGCCGTCGGTTTTGGTATCCACATCATTGTTGATGCCATTTCCGGTCTCGACTTTCTTGTTTACGTCGGGACAACGACCATCTTTGCACATGGAGTTTTTGTGTACTTCATCTTTGGTCATTCCATCATGGTTCATGGTTGAGCCATCAGGATGCAACATTTTGCCCCCGGAATTGATTTTATTATTGTCGACATTGTTAGGTGCAACGTTTTCTTTTGCATCCGGCGCAACCTGACCTGCATCTGCCGCAGCGTTTGCCTGGCCATTGTTGGACTGAGTGCCTGATTCGGCGGCCAGCGCGGCGCCGCTGGCAAGGCTGAGTGTGGCGGTCAGAAAAAGTGAGGCTAATTTCGTCATTTTCATAATGATGCTCCTGTCATGGTCGAGATGTCGGATAACGTCTTCCAACAGTGCATTTGCCAGTTTGAGTTGCCGGGCAATGGTTAAAGATTTCATCCTGGCCCATAAAGCCAGCAGGGAATCCTGGAAAAAATAACAAATTGAGCAGTTACAGTTAAAAATTGTAGGTCAGATCTCTTTTTTCGCTACATTATGGCGTTTTTTTGTGTAATTCCAGGATTAATCCGTTCGAAGTGTAAAACCCCGTTTACACTTTCAGACTGAAGAGATAGATTGAAGGGATTGCATTCATTTAGATAAGTATGGCAACACTGGAATAATCATGAATTATCAGAACGACGATTTACGCATTAAAGAGATTAACGAGTTATTACCCCCTGTCGCATTGCTGGAAAAATTCCCCGCAACAGAGAATGCGGCAAACACCGTTTCCCACGCCCGCAAAGCAATCCACAAGATCCTGAAAGGCAATGACGATCGCCTGCTGGTGGTGATTGGCCCATGCTCCATTCACGATCCGGTTGCTGCAAAAGAGTATGCTTCCCGTCTGCTGGCGCTGCGTGAAGAGTTAAAGGACGAGCTGGAAATTGTCATGCGCGTCTATTTTGAAAAACCGCGCACAACCGTGGGCTGGAAAGGACTGATTAACGATCCGCACATGGATAACAGCTTCCAGATTAACGATGGTCTGCGCATAGCGCGCAAGCTTCTGTTAGATATCAACGACAGTGGTCTGCCGACGGCGGGTGAGTTCCTGGATATGATTACACCACAATACCTGGCCGATCTGATGAGCTGGGGCGCAATTGGCGCGCGCACCACGGAATCCCAGGTACACCGTGAGCTGGCGTCCGGCCTTTCCTGCCCGGTAGGCTTTAAAAACGGGACCGACGGCACGATCAAAGTGGCGATTGACGCCATCAACGCCGCAGGCGCACCGCACTGTTTCCTGTCGGTCACCAAATGGGGCCACTCCGCGATTGTGAATACCAGCGGCAACGGTGACTGCCACATTATCCTGCGCGGCGGTAAAGAGCCGAACTACAGCGCGAAACACGTTGCGGAAGTGAAAGAAGGTCTGGTTAAAGCAGGACTCTCTGAGCAAGTGATGATCGACTTCAGCCATGCCAACTCCAGCAAGCAGTTCAAAAAGCAGATGGATGTTGCGAAAGATGTTTGCGGACAAGTCGCCGGTGGCGAAAAAGCAATTATTGGCGTGATGATCGAAAGCCATTTGGTGGAAGGTAATCAGAATCCGGATAGCGGTGAGCCGCTGACCTACGGTAAGAGCATCACCGACGCCTGCATTGGCTGGGAAGATACCGATACGGTGTTGCGTCAACTGGCGGATGCGGTAAAAGCGCGTCGCGGTTAACCAAGTCCCGTAGGCCTGAGAAGCGTAGTGCCATCAGGCATTCCGGTGCAGACTGCCGGATGGGACGATGCCTTATCCGGCCTACATTTTTCTGGTAGGGCCGAAATAAAAAAAAGCGTGGAGGAATCCACGCTTTTTCTTTAACTTACCGCGAAAATTACTTCGCTTTACCCTGGTTGGCGACGGCTGCGGCTTTCGCGGCGATCTCGTCGGCATTCCCCAGATAGTAATGCTTAACTGGTTTGAAGTTTTCGTCGAACTCATACACCAGCGGAACGCCGGTCGGGATGTTCAGTTCCAGAATCTCGTCTTCGCCCATGTTATCCAGGTATTTCACCAGCGCGCGCAGCGAGTTGCCGTGAGCGGCGATAATTACGCGCTCACCGCTCTTCATGCGCGGCAGAATGGTTTCGTTCCAGTAAGGGATCACGCGATCGATGGTCAGCGCCAGACTTTCAGTCAGCGGCAGCTCTTTTTCGGTCAGACTGGCGTAACGCGGATCGTGGCCCGGATAGCGTTCGTCATCTTTGGTCAGCTCTGGCGGGGTGACAGCAAAGCCGCGACGCCACTGTTTCACCTGCTCGTCACCGTATTTTTCCGCAGTTTCTGCTTTGTTCAGCCCCTGCAACGCACCATAGTGACGTTCGTTCAGCTTCCAGGATTTCTCAACCGGCAGCCAGGCCTGATCCAGCTCGTCCAGTACGTTCCACAGGGTATGGATGGCACGTTTCAGCACAGAAGTGTAAGCAAAATCAAAGCTATAACCTTCCGCTTTCAGGAGTTTACCTGCCGCTTTCGCTTCGCCCACGCCTTTCTCAGACAGATCCACATCGTACCAACCGGTGAAACGGTTTTCGTTGTTCCACTGGCTTTCGCCGTGGCGCACCAGAACCAGCTTAGTTACAGACATACACTTACTCCTCAAGCTTTATCGAATGATAATAATTCTCATTATATTGCCGTGACGCGTCAGCAGCAATGCTTACGCATAACCATAGCGAAAATAGTGCGTCAGTGTAAGGTTCTTGTGAACTCAGAGTTGCGATTTTGTCTGTGAGTGGTGGGGATTTGAGCATCCCGACGCGCAGAAGGCCCGATAAGCAAGTGCTATCGGGCCTATTACGCTAAACGATCAGGCCGGAATAAACCGATATTCCGTCACGCTGGCGTACTCTTCGCCAGGGCGCAGGAAGCAGTCTGGCTGCGGCCAGTGGGGATGGTTCGGGCTGTCAGGCAGGAATTCGCTCTCCAGCGCCAGGCCTTGCCAGTCGGCGTAAGCGTCGGGTCCACGGGAGGAGGTGCCGCCCAGATAGTTACCGGAATAGAACTGTAGCGCCGGTGCAGAGGTGTAAACCTCCATCTGGAGCTTCTCATCCTGTGACCACACTTTCGCCACCGGTTTTTTAGCATCGCCTTTTGCCTGGAGCAAAAAGGCGTGATCGTAGCCTTTTACCTTGCGCTGATCGTCATCGGCGAGGAATTCGCTGGCGATAACTTTCGCACTACGAAAATCGAATGAGGTTCCGCCAACGCTTTTCAAATCCTCACGCGGGATACCGTCTTCATCAACCGGCAGATACTCATCGGCAAAGATTTGCAGCTTGTGGTTGCGTACATCGGACTGCTCGCCGTCGAGATTGAAGTAGACGTGATTGGTCAGGTTAACCGGGCACGGTTTATCAACCGTCGCGCGATAGGTGATGGAGATGCGGTTATCATCGGTCAGACGATATTGCGCGGTGGCGCACAGGTTGCCAGGAAAACCCTGGTCGCCGTCGTCAGAGGTTAACGCAAACAGCACCTGCCGCTCGTTCTGGTTGACGATTTGCCAGCGGCGTTTATCAAAGCCGTCCGGCCCGCCGTGCAACTGGTTTTTACCCTGGCTGGGAACGAGCGTGATGGTTTCACCGTTAAAGTGATAACGGCTGTCGGCGATGCGGTTGGCGTAACGACCAATCGATGCGCCCAGAAACGCAGCCTGCTTCTGATAATGTTCCGGGCTGGCACAGCCCAGCAGCGCTTCACGCACGCTGCCGTCGGAAAGTGGAATTCGGGCGGATAGCAACGTAGCACCCCAGTCCATCAGCGTCACCACCATCCCTGCGCTGTTGCGCAGGGTTAACAGGCGGTATGGCTGACCATCGGGTGCCAGTGCGGGTGTTTCATTCAGCACTGACCTGCTCCTTGTGATGGTTTGCAAACATAGAATGTTTCTTTAATACCGGTTTTCGCTTCGTACTGTTCGGCAACGGCCTGCTGGACAGCGGGAACCCGATCTTCCGGGATCAGCGCGACAATACAGCCGCCAAATCCGCCACCGGTCATGCGTACGCCACCTGTATCGCCAATTGTCGCTTTGACAATCTCAACCAGCGTATCAATCTGCGGCACGGTAATTTCGAAATCGTCGCGCATTGATGCGTGAGATTCCGCCATCAGTTCACCAATGCGTTGCAGATCGCCTTTTTCCAGCGCGCTTGCTGCTTCAACGGTACGTGCGTTTTCAGTTAACACGTGACGGACGCGTTTGGCAACCACCGGATCCAGTTCGCTGGCCACAGCGTTAAAAGCATCAAGGCTGACGTCGCGCAGCGCAGGCTGCTGGAAGAAGCGGGCGCCGGTTTCGCACTGTTCGCGGCGCGTGTTGTATTCGCTCCCGACCAGCGTACGCTTAAAGTTACTGTTGATGATCACTACGGCCACGCCTTCCGGCATTGATACGGCTTTGGTACCCAGCGTCCGACAGTCGATCAGCAGGGCGTGGTCTTTTTTGCCCAGTGCGGAAATCAGCTGATCCATGATGCCGCAGTTACAGCCCACGAACTGGTTTTCCGCTTCCTGACCGTTGAGTGCGATCTGCGCGCCGTCCAGCGGCAGGTGGTAAAGCTGTTGGAACACGGTGCCGACCGCCACTTCCAGCGACGCAGAGGAGCTTAAGCCCGCGCCCTGCGGTACGTTACCGCTAATCACCAGATCCGCACCGCCAAAGGCGTCGTTGCGTTTTTGCAGATGCTTCACCACGCCGCGCACGTAGTTTGACCACTGCTGGCTGTCGTGCGTTACGATCGGCGCATCAAGGGAGAATTCGTCGATCTGGTTGTCATAGTCGGCGGCAATAACGCGAACGATTCGATCTGCACGTGCAGCACAGCTAATCACCGTTTGATAGTCGATAGCGCAGGGCAGGACAAATCCGTCGTTGTAATCGGTGTGTTCGCCAATCAGATTAACGCGGCCTGGCGCCTGGATAGTATGAGTGGCAGGGTAGCCGAATGTTTCAGCAAACAGAGATTGTGTTTTTTCTTTCAGACTCATTTTTAAACTCCGGATTCGCGAAAATGGATGTCGCTGACCGCGCGCAGGCGTTCTGCAGCCTGTTCTGCCGTCAGATCGCGTTGGGTTTCTGCCAGCATTTCATAGCCGACCATAAATTTGCGGACGCTGGCAGAACGCAGCAACGGCGGATAAAAGTGCGCGTGTAACTGCCAGTGTGCGTTCTCCTCGCCGTTAAACGGTGCGCCGTGCCAGCCCATCGAGTAGGGGAATGAGCACTGGAAGAGGTTGTCATAACGACTGGTCAGTTTTTTCAATGCCAGCGCTAAATCGCTGCGCTGTCCGTCGGTCAAATCGGTAATGCGTAGCACGTGCGCCTTAGGTAGCAGCAGCGTTTCGAACGGCCACGCCGCCCAGTAAGGCACCACCGCCAGCCAGTGCGCGGTTTCGACCACCGTGCGGCTACCGTCCGCCAGCTCGCGCTGAACGTAATCCACCAGCATCGGGGAACCCTGTTCGTCGTAATAGGTTTTTTGCAGGCGATCTTCGCGCTCGGCTTCATTGGGCAAAAAGCTGTTCGCCCAAATCTGCCCGTGTGGATGCGGGTTCGAGCAGCCCATTGCCGCGCCTTTATTCTCAAAAACCTGCACCCAGGGGTAGGTTTTGCCCAGATCTGCGGTTTGCTCCTGCCAGGTTTTGACAATTTCCGTCAGGGCGCAAACGCTTAATTCTGGCAGCGTTTTGCTGTGATCGGGCGAGAAGCAAATCACGCGGCTGGTCCCGCGTGCACTCTGGCAGCGTATCAATGGATCGTGACTGTCCGGCGCGTCCGGGGTGTCGGACATCAGCGCCGCGAAGTCATTGGTGAACACGAAAGTGCCTTTGTAATCCGGGTTTGTATCGCCCGTGACGCGCGTATTCCCGGCGCACAGGAAGCAGTCCGGATCGTGAGCAGACAATACCTGCTTTGACGGCGTCTCCTGCGCCCCCTGCCAGGGGCGCTTAGCGCGATGCGGCGAAACCAGAATCCACTGTCCGGTGAGCGGGTTAAAGCGGCGATGTGGATGATCGACGGGGTTAAACTGTGTCATGGCAAGTCCTTAATCTGGATATCCCTGTGGATGGCGTGACTGCCAGTGCCAGGTGTCCTGCGCCATTTCGTCAAGCGTGCGGGTGACGCGCCAGTTCAGCTCGCGGTCGGCTTTGCTGGCATCTGCCCAGTAAGCCGGGAGGTCACCCTCACGGCGCGGCGCGAAATGGTAGTTAACCGGTTTGCCACAGGCTTTGCTGAAGGCATTGACGACGTCCAGCACGCTGCTACCGACGCCAGCGCCAAGGTTATAAATGTGTACACCTTGTTTATCCGCCAGTTTTTCCATAGCAGCGACGTGTCCGTCGGCCAGGTCCATCACGTGAATGTAATCGCGCACGCCGGTACCGTCTTCGGTGGGGTAGTCGTTGCCGAAGATGGCGAGTGAATCGCGGCGGCCTACGGCAACCTGAGCAATGTACGGCATCAGGTTGTTCGGGATTCCCTGCGGATCTTCCCCCATATCACCTGACGGATGCGCCCCGACCGGGTTGAAGTAGCGCAGCAGGGCGATGCTCCATTCCGGCTGGGCTTTTTGCAGATCGGTGAGGATCTGTTCCACCATCAGCTTGCTTTTGCCGTACGGGCTTTGCGGCGTACCGGTGGGGAAGCTCTCAACGTAAGGAATTTTCGGCTGGTCGCCATAAACGGTGGCGGAGGAGCTGAAGATGAAATTTTTGACGTTAGCGGCGCGCATGGCGCTGATAAGACGCAGTGTACCGTTGACGTTATTGTCATAGTACTCCAGCGGTTTGGCGACCGATTCACCGACCGCTTTCAGACCGGCGAAATGGATCACGGTATCAATCGCGTGGTCGTGCAGAACTTCGGTGATCAGCGCTTCATTACGGATGTCGCCTTCCACAAACGTCGGATGCTTGCCGCCCAGACGTTCAATGACCGGCAGTACGCTGCGCTTACTGTTACAGAGGTTATCGAGGATGACGACATCGTGACCGTTTTTCAGTAACTGCACGCAGGTATGGCTTCCAATGTAACCGCTACCACCTGTTACCAGTACTCTCATAATTCGCTCCGTTAAGCCTATGGTATGGAATAACCATAGCATAACAAAGATGCGAAAAGTGTGACATAGAATAAATTAGTGGAATCGTTTACACAGCGGGTTTTTCAGATTTGACCGCCAGTTTATTCATTATAAATCACAGGATTTGCGAATGTTCGCGCCTGTTATCTGAAAAAAGGGCGCATCAGGCGCCCACGAATACACATTACTGCACCTGCGTTTGCTGATAGAGATAACGCTCTCCTTCTGGCACAAATTCCAGCCGGTGGGTAATACACGCTGGCGCATCTTCCGCATGATGGGAAACAAACAACAACTGGGTTTCACCTTCGCTAATCAGGACATCGACGAAGCGGCGGATAAGCTGACGGTTCAGCGGATCCAGTCCTTGTAACGGCTCATCAAGAATGAGCAGAGTGGGGTGTTTCACCAGTGCGCGAACAATGAGCGCCAGCCGCTGCTGTCCCCAGGAGAGACTGTGAAACGGCGCGTCGGCGGTGCGTTTATCCATCCCCAGAATATCCAGCCACTGCTGCGCCAGTTTCTGTTGTCGGTCAGAAACGGCCTGATAGATGCCGATGGAGTCAAAGTAACCGGAAAGAATCACATTGCGCACCGTGGTACTGACGCGATAGTCGAGATGCAGACTGCTGCTGACATAGCCAATGTGTTTTTTGATATCCCAGATGGTTTCGCCACTGCCGCGACGACGACCAAACAGCGTCAGATCGTTGCTATAGCCCTGCGGGTGATCGCCGGTTACCAGACTCAGCAGCGTGGATTTTCCTGCGCCGTTAGGACCGACAATCTGCCAGTGTTCACCGGGATTCACCTGCCAGCTCAGATGATTAAGAATGGGGTTTTCGTTATAAGAAACGACGCCGTCGTTGAGGACGATACGCGGTGCGATGTCTGACAACGCATGGCGGGCAGAGGGTTCATCCGGTTCCGGGAGGCGCACGCCGTCAAGTCGTTCACTGTGGGCAAGTTGGGCAATCAGCGCCTGTTGCAGTAAATCGGCTTTTGTGCCGGATTCTGTCAATGTGCAGTCCGCAAGCACGCCAGCGAACTGGACGAAATTCGGGATCTCATCGAAGCGGTTTAACACCAGTACGAGCGTATAACCTTTCTGGTGTAGCGTCGCCAGCAGCTCCGCCAGCTGCTGGCGGGAGGTGACATCCAGCCCGTCGAAAGGCTCATCAAGGATAAGCAAATCCGGTTCGGCCATCAGCGCCTGGCAGAGAAGGGTTTTTCGCGTCTCGCCGGTGGAAAGATATTTGAAACGTCGCTCAAGCAGGTGAGTGATACCGAACTGCTGTGCCAGCTCGGTGCAACGGGCCGGGTTGTTGATCTCATCCTGGATGATTTCTGCGGTAGTGCGTCCGGTATCGTCTTCGCCAGGACTGAGCATATCCGTATTATTGCGCTGCCATTCGTCGCTGACCAGTTTTTGCAACTGTTCAAATGAGAGTCGGGTGATGCGCGTAAACTGACACCGGCGTTCGCCCTTCAATAACGGTAACTCTCCCGCCAGCGCGCGGGCCAGCGCCGACTTCCCGCTTCCATTGGAGCCCACAAACGCCCAGCTATCCCCCGCGTTCAATACCAGGGTATCAAGCTGAAGCGTTTTTGTGTCGCTCAGACGAAACGTGCCTTGCGAAATTTGCAACGATGACATTTTGTATCCCATTTTTTGCAGCGATGAATGACAGGGATACGTGTTGAACGAACAGATGTCAATGCGCTTAGCACAACGTCGCGATGATCACTCTGTCCGCATTAAAATATGCTGTGACCCTGGCCCCTTCGGATAAGGTATGCGCCTGCTCCACCGGCAACGTCGCACACAGCGTCTGGCCGTCCGGCAGCGTGACCAGCACCTCACACTGTTCAGCGCCGCGTTCAACATGGCTGATGGTGCCGCGCAATTGATTGTCGGCAGCCTGGGCAACCGCGTCGTCCTGCGTGATCCCTACCCACGGCGCTTTCAGCAGAATCAGCACCTCTTTACCTTCATCCAGGCCGAGGCGCTCGCCGCTCTGTGCGGTAATCGCCACCTTCAGACGCGTTTCGCCATCGGCCAGGAGAACGTCGACATGCTGCTGCACCTGATCGTGGTCACGGGCGGTAATGGTACCGAACCACTGATTGCGGGCACTGGTTTGCAATGAGAAACGGGAGATCGCCGCCAGCAGGCTATTGAGCGGCAGCGCGTCGTCATCGCTGAGGACGTCGAAGGCTTTTTGCTGAATTTGCGCCAGCAGGTCGTAAAGCTGAATCAGGCGCTGACCGTAGCGAGTCAGTACCGCGCCGCCGCCGCCTTTACCGCCTGTCGCCCGTTCCACCAGCGTCTGTTCGCTGAGCTGGTTCATTTCATTTATTGCATCCCAGGCGCTTTTGTAGCTGATACCGGCATCCTTCGCACCCTGACTAATGGAGCCGGAAAGCGCAATATGCTTAAGCAGAGAGATGCGTCGTGGGTCGGCAAACAGTTTTTGCTGAAGTTTCAGAGTAAGGAGGATTTCGGCCTGCATAACAAAGTCCTGGCAAAAAGACTATTGTGACGGAAAACCGCTGATACGCAAAGCCGACCGCACAAAAGGGGAGTGTTTTTCTCAATTATGTCGTTAGAATATAACAAGGACTACATCTGGAGTTGACCATGTTAGAGTTATTGAAAAGTCTGGTATTCGCCGTAATCATGGTACCCGTGGTGATGGCAATCATCCTGGGGCTGATTTATGGTCTCGGTGAAGTGTTTAACATTTTTTCCGGCGTTGGCCAGAAAGACCAGTCCAGACAGAATCATTGATTTCCCGAACGCCCGCTCAGCCGGGCGTTTTCTTTTAAGTCGCATTTTTGTTGGCTGCACCTGCTCATCCCGTCACCTGATTCCCCCAGGGCCTCGCCCCTTCGGAGCCAGCGCAAGCGCTGTTCAAAACGACTACGCGTTTTGTCCTGCAATTCGAATTATTTAGGGTGTTATTACTATAACGCCTTAAGATCCCGCGATCTCTGCCGATATTTTACTGGCGTCACCTCTCCTGGGTATCAATAACCTCTGGGAATAACCTTAGTTTTTCGTTATATTTGCGCCTACATAACGATACTTAAAGGAGTGAAAGATGGCACGTTCATGGTTACGTTTGTTTGCAGGGGCAACATTATCTCTTTCCGTTGCCGGACAGGCTCTTGCGGATGAAGGAAAAATCACGGTGTTCGCAGCGGCTTCGCTGACTAATGCGATGCAGGATATTGCTGCCGGGTACAAAAAAGAGAAGAACGTTGATGTGGTCTCTTCTTTTGCCTCTTCTTCTACTCTGGCGCGCCAGATTGAAGCGGGTGCGCCTGCGGATCTGTTTATTTCGGCTGACCAGAAATGGATGGACTACGCGGTAGAAAAGAAATCAATTGATACCGACTCGCGTCAGACGCTGCTCGGTAACAGTCTCGTTGTTGTGGCGCCAACAGCGAGCGAGCAAAAAGATTTTACTATTGACAGCAAAACGGACTGGACCAGCCTGTTGAACGGTGGTCGTCTGGCGGTTGGCGATCCGGAGCATGTTCCGGCCGGTATTTATGCCAAAGAAGCGCTGCAAAAACTGGGAGCATGGGATACCCTGGCACCCAAGATGGCGCCTGCTGAAGACGTGCGCGGCGCACTTGCGCTGGTGGAGCGCAACGAAGCGCCGCTGGGCATCGTATACGGTTCTGACGCCGTTGCCAGCAAAGGTGTTAAAGTCGTCGCAACTTTCCCGGAAGATTCGCATAAAAAAGTGGAATACCCGGTAGCGATTGTTGATGGACACAAAAATGCAACGGTCAGCGCGTTCTATGATTACCTGAAAGGACCGCAGGCTGCTGAAATCTTTAAACGTTACGGATTTACGACTAAGTAATGATACTGACCGATCCAGAATGGCAGGCGGTTTTACTCAGCCTGAAAGTCTCCTCCCTGGCCGTGCTGTTTAGCCTGCCGTTTGGGATCTTTTTTGCCTGGCTGCTTGTGCGATGCAAGTTTCCGGGCAAAGCCTTACTTGACAGCGTCCTGCATTTGCCACTGGTGCTTCCGCCGGTGGTCGTGGGTTATCTGCTGTTGATTTCGATGGGGCGGCGCGGGTATATCGGCCAGTGGCTGTACGACTGGTTCGGCATCACCTTTGCGTTTAGCTGGCGCGGCGCGGTGCTGGCCGCGGCGGTGATGTCTTTTCCGCTGATGGTGCGTGCTATTCGGCTGGCGCTGGAAGGCGTGGATGTTAAGCTTGAGCAGGCTGCCCGCACGCTGGGGGCCGGGCGCTGGCGCGTCTTCTTCACCATCACCTTACCGCTGACCCTTCCAGGGATCATTGTCGGGACGGTACTGGCATTCGCCCGCTCGCTCGGCGAGTTTGGTGCAACGATTACTTTTGTTTCGAATATTCCAGGTGAGACGCGCACGATTCCCTCCGCGATGTACACCCTGATCCAGACACCCGGCGGTGAAAACGCAGCTGCGAGACTGTGTCTGATTTCTATTGTGCTGGCGCTGATCTCGTTGTTGATTTCAGAATGGCTGGCGCGCATCAGCCGTGAGCGGGCGGGACGATAATCATGCTGGAACTTCACTTTTCTCAAACGCTCGGCACCCACTGCCTGACGCTCAACGAAACGCTGCCCGCCAGCGGGATCACCGCGATTTTTGGTGTTTCCGGAGCCGGGAAAACCTCGCTGATTAATGCCATCAGCGGCCTGACGCGTCCGCAAAAAGGGCGCATTGTGCTTAACGGGCGGGTATTGAACGATGCCGAAAGCGGTATCTGCCTGACGCCGGAAAAGCGCCGCGTGGGCTACGTCTTTCAGGATGCGCGTCTGTTTCCCCATTATAAGGTCCGCGGCAACCTGCGTTACGGCATGGCGAAAAGCATGACCGGACAGTTCGACAAGCTGGTTGCGCTGCTGGGAATTGAACCGCTGCTTGACCGCCTGCCTGGCGGCCTTTCCGGTGGAGAAAAACAGCGCGTGGCCATTGGTCGCGCGTTGCTGACTGCGCCGGAACTGCTGCTGCTGGACGAACCGCTGGCGTCGCTGGATATCCCGCGTAAGCGCGAACTGCTGCCCTATTTGCAACGTCTGGCGCGGGAAATCAATATCCCGATGCTTTACGTGAGCCACTCCCTGGATGAGATTTTGCATCTGGCGGATAACGTGATGGTGCTTGAAGATGGGCGGGTGAAGGCATTTGGTCCGCTGGACGAGGTCTGGAGCAGCAGCGTGATGCATCCGTGGTTGCCCAAAGAGCAGCAGAGCAGCGTCCTGAAGGTCAGCGTGCTGGAGCACCATCCGCATTATGCAATGACCGCGCTGGCGTTAGGCGATCAGCATCTGTGGGTCAATAAGCTCGAAAAGCCGCTGCAAAGTACGCTACGCATTCGTATTCAGGCCTCAGATGTCTCGCTGATCCTGCAACCGCCGCAGCAGACCAGCATCCGTAACGTACTGCACGCGAAGGTGGCGAGCTGCTACGAAGATAACGGGCAGGTGGAAGTGCAGCTTGAGGTGGGGGGAAGGACGCTGTGGGCGCGAATCAGCCCCTGGGCCAGGGATGAACTGGGGATCAAGCCTGGCCTGTGGCTGTATGCGCAAATCAAGAGCGTGTCGATTACCGCCTGATTAAAGCAGGTGGGAATAGATGAACTTCGCAATGCTGTCGGTGGTGTTGTCGCCAATCACAATATTGGCGCGGGCTTTAACCGCATCGTCAGCATTGCCCATTGCCACGCCGGTACCTGCGGCTTCGAGCATGCTGATATCGTTAAAGTTGTCGCCAAACGCGATCACGTTCTCCATCGATCCTCCCTGCGCTTCAATCCATTGGGTGAGGCGTTTTCCCTTGCTGTTCCCCTGGCGGGCGATATCCACCTGATCGTGCCAGGACCATTCGCATTCCAGGCCCAATTGTTGTTCAACATGTTTGCCGAACTGCCGGAGTTTGGCAATATTTTCATCCGTCAGGGCAAATTTCCATACGGCGTTGACGTCGCGCGCAGCTTGCGCCAGTGAAGGCACCTGAGTAAAGGTGGGACGTTGCTCAGGTGGCAGCGTTTGCGCCCAGTTTGAAGTGCGCAGCACGTGGCCTGTCGGACGCTCATAGAGCATGGCGTCATCGACGTACATGAGTCCATGAATCTGGTGTTCTTCCAGCAGGTCGATCAGTTGCAGGGCCTGACTGACCGGCATCGGGTCTGCCTCCAGAACGCTTTTTGCATGATAATCATATAAATAGGTTCCGTTACAGCAAATGGCGGGTGTATCCAGCGCCAGCGCCTGATAAAAAGGATGAATCGCAACGTGATGGCGACCCGTGACGATAATCAGCTGGTAACCGGCTTTCCGGGCGCGGGACAGGGCTTCAAGAGAAGAGGGGAGCAAGGTTTTTTTGGGCGTCAGTAAGGTACCGTCTAAATCTAGGGCAATCACGCGTGCGGTCATAGAGATTTCCAGAGTAAGGTTGAGAATTTCGTCTGTCTGAATGGTACACCGGGACGGAGAGAGGACAAAATTCTGAGCGTTAAATCCGCATTCGCCGTTAAAAGTATGGTTTTAAGCGCTCTTCGGCTCTTGCAGCCAGTGGGCATCAATAAAGGAGTTTTTATGAAGCAAAAACTCCTTTTGAAAAACATCTTAATGGCAAAAGATTAAAGGGGCCGTTCCGCTATCATTCGGCATTCATTCGAAAAGGTCGGCGGTGTCCAGCTCCAGCTCAGAAGAGATAAATTGTCTGACATGGAGCATCGAATCCAGATTCAGCTTCTCCCCGATTTTACGGGAATAGGAATAAATGGTTTTTGGTGACAGGGAGATCATGTTTGCTGCTGTCCTGATATCATCAGTATCTCTCAACGCATACAGGGCTTTTCTCTCTCGTAGGGTCAGCATATGCAGATTTATGCATTTTGCGATGTGGGCCAGCGCATACTCCGGTGAATATGTCTGCCCGCTCGTCAATTGCCAGCGAAAATTAATGAAACTGGATTTTCTGTAAATGGTCACCAGTGGCTCAAGGACCCTGGAGCTGACATCCTTACCGCCAATAAAAATCAGACGATGATTTTCAGTTAGCCTCTTTCTTTGAAGGCGTCTGTATATCGCCCCCAGGCTGGTGAAAGATTCAATATCAATAAGACAAACCGTTCTGTCAGCAGGAACATAATTAAGCATCATGGACAGCGCTTTAAATAAATAAACATCTTTCGTCAAAATCAGATTCGACATAAACATTACCACCCGTATTCCGTCGGACGTCAAGAGAGGGGCCGCAGGCTCCTCTGTGCTTATCAGGTTCAGAAGCTGATACGAAAACCCGCTACGCTCTGAACCTGCGTCCCGATATGGCTTCCCTGATGGTCATTCGCCTCACCGTAAAGTTTGGCGCCATGAAGGGGGGTGACAGCCGCTGTACCTCCTGCATTGATATTCCGGGTGTCGTCTTTAATAAACTGAAGGTCTGAGTTTATTTCGCTAAAATAAACCGTTCCCCAGCCGGATTGTGATGGGATGTGATGGTTATCAATGATGATGTCATTAACGGTTTGGCCTGGCGCAATATTCCCGGCATTTTTTGAAGCCAGAATATGTTGTGATATATCTGATAATCGCGCGGTTGAAGCAATTACCGTCAGGTGTTTCTTTCTTAATTTCATAATATTAACCTCATAATAATATCAATGTTAAAAATCTGTCGCCTGCTTCCTGACTCACATAGGGGGGCTGAGGGGGTGTTATCAATGTCGTGCAGTAATCAGAGAAATTTTTCCGAAAAAACCTCCATGCTGACAGGACGGGAGAAAAGGTATCCCTGAAATGTATTCACCCCTTTATTTTTTAACAGGCGTAGCTGTTCATCGCTTTCAACGCCTTCAGCAATAATCTGGATATCCAGTTTTTCGGATAACGTCATAATGGCATCAATCACGGAGGAATAGACCAGTGAGCCGTTACTGGCCACGGTCAGACATTTGTCTATTTTTATCGTGGAAAATCCGGAGTGCTCGATATATTTCAATCCTGAACTGCCGCTGCCAAAATCGTCGATTGAAAAGCGTACACCTGACCTAATAAGACCCTGCATGACTTCCTGTGCAAAATCGTCAAATTCTGTTGTGCCACGCTCAACAATCTCCAGCACCACCGTAATACGCTGACCAAAGTGCGCACTAAAATTCTTAACCGCCTTGATCGTGCGGGGCGAATTCAGCTGATAAGCACAGATATTGAAGGAAAAGTAAAAACCCTCAGGAAGCGACTGCGCACAGGGGGCGAAATGAGCCTTCACTTTTTCCAGCAGGCTACAGGTGACGTCATTAACAATATCGCCGGATTCAATAGCCGACAGGTATTTTTCAGGGGAGTGAAGGATGCCATTCTTTTTTACTCGCATAAGAACCTCACATCCCACCAGACTGCTGGACTGATAAACAGGTTGAATGAAAGGCACAAACTCAGCCCCGGCCAGTTCACACGCTAATATCGATTTCCTTATCGACTGGAGCAGACCCGCGACCCGTCGTTCTGTTTTCCTGAGTATTGTGATACCTGGCATCGATTCAGCTCCATATTTGTCTGGCGGGTGAAATATCCTGCAGGTTATGCAGAACCGTGAAGGCCGGAAGCGGCCCGGTGGCACCCGCGACAGACTTGTTTAAAATATGAGAAAAATCCTACCCTCCTCCAGAATCAAACAACAACATGTATTGAGAATAAGTCATTTAACAGAATTAAATTCTTGGATTAATATCTTTTACAAGCAGTTAATCCACCTGAAAAAGCTTTCAGGTGGGCTGTGATATGCTCCTTAGCAGGTCAATTTAAGGATAATTGAACGGTGTACGAGGGTTTTTGGCACCTTTCAGCGAGGTTCTGTGGAGAATCATGATGGAGTATTTAATCAGTTCACAGGTAAAGTACCGTTCAGATGACGGTGCAATGTGGCCGGTCAGAGATGAAGATTCTGTTATTATCCTGACCATAACAATGAACAGACTACTGGCATATCTGCTGGAAAGACGGGGGCAGGTTGTGACCCGGGATGAGCTGTTGAATAATGTCTGGGATTCACACGGTCTGCGTTCGTCAAACCACACTCTGAATAAATACATTTCTGAAATCAGAAAACACTTAGTCAGCTCCGGAATTAAGGAAGAGTGTGTTACCACCGTGCCCCGGATTGGGTTTATGTTCAGCAGCGAAGTGGATGTCAGGGGATTAACCGATAAACGCCTGGGGCAAGAACCCAGTACAGATTATATAAATACGGAGAGCGGAAAAGCCCTGCAACGTCTGGCAGCAGGCGCAAAATACAAAGCCACTTTTATCACTCTGGCGCTGATGCTTATCGCCGCCAGCGTCACTTTGATCATAGCCGGTATTCACCTTCCAACCCCAAAAACAGAGAAGCCACAGGATATTCAGACCTATTTTCTTTTTGACTACAAAACCTGTCCTGTTTACACCATCCAGAAAAACTCTGTCTCGCTCTCTGAGCAAAAAAGGAAAATGTTCCTTGAACTGGTTGAGTCAAATAATATTGACTGTCTGAAAGGAACATCTTTTCTGTATCAGGTTTCTGAGTCCTACCTTTATGGTAACAAGGGACGGGCATTTATCAGCAGATGTACGGCAAAAAATAATAAATACATCTCATGTCTGAATAATTACTGGAGCGGTTATGAAAGCAGTCAATAAAAAAGCGCTGTGGTCTGCTGCCACTTTACTCATTATCTTCGTACTGTCAGCCTGGTTTTATTTACATCACTGTCTACTGCAAAGCAGCATGCAGGTTAACTGTGCCACAATTTTGCGCTACAGCCATCATGACCCGAATTTTATTGCTACTCTGGATATGATTTTTCGTCTTGATAAAAACCACAATGGCCAGGCAATTCTTTCCGGAAATATGCATACTGAACGTGAGGTGCAAATCGTTTCCCGAACCATTATTTTCAATTACGAAGTGAACAGGCCGGGTGAAATTTACGTAAAAAATATGAGATACGTAAAAAATATCCGGGACACCGCCAGTGATGATCACTTCAGACGCGGCTTCTTTTATGTCCCGGACGGCTCTGTCCGTCAGCTCAGGATAAACCCGTCAGGTAACGGCTGGCTAATAGATAACCTGCAATCACCGTTTGCTTTATGCATAAACAGTGAAAACTAAACGCGTTAAGCCACTGCGGGTGAGGGGGATACGATCCCGCAGTTGATTCTGATATCTGCCATTTTCTTTTCTCTGCCTGCAGGTCACGCAACATTTCGGAAATTGCCAGACAGTGTCTCAGTGGCCTGGCCGGTCTGTAATCTTAAACGCGACTCATCTCACCGACCTGCATTTAAAGATAAATACAGTTATATCAATGTATTACATGATATCTGACGTTTTTATTGATCGTTTTCAGCGATCAATTGATCAGAATCGATCGATAGTAACAATTTTAAATTCTCGTTTTCCCCTGACATGCTTATGCCATTGATTTTTCGCGGAGAAGCATATGCCTGTCAGCTACACGGATGGTGCAAAAACGTTTATTGGTTTGATTGTTCTGGGAGCTGTCGGGTTGATGACTCTTTTGGCATTTCTTTTTGTTGCGCCGGAGAAAAAGATGTCCGCAGAGCTGACGCCGCCGGTTATGAAAACTTACTCCTGCCGCGACGATGAGTATATTGGTTATGCCGATAACGATGATATTGGCGAGAGGATAAATAATCTGGTAGAGCAGAAAAAGTTCGATCTCTATTGTCTGGAACAGACAGGCGTACGTCGCTGGAGTATTTACGGGCACTACGAGAAGGAACGTTAACCCTGGATGACGATTACCGGGTACCGCCAGGCGAGTATTTTGTCAGTACGGCGTGTCACGCCATTCGAAATGATGTGCTAAATTATTGATTTGATTATAGCGTGATGTCGTGTTTTATGGCGAATCATTGTCCGTTTTTTAAACTAAATATTTATGTATTTGATAAAAAACGACATTATCATTTTCGAGGTGTACTTATGAAGCAAACTGTTTATACCGCCAGTCCTGAAAGCCAGCAGATTCACGTCTGGAGCCTGAATCATGACGGCGCGCTGACGCTGGTACAGGTGGTTGACGTGCCTGGGCAGGTTCAGCCGATGGTGGTCAGCCCGGATAAACGTTATCTCTATGTGGGTGTGCGCCCGGAGTTTCGCGTGCTCGCTTACCGCATTGCGCCGGATGACGGTGCGCTGACCTTTGCTGCCCAGTCTCCGCTGCCCGGTAGCCCAACGCATATCTCAACCGATCGTCAGGGACGTTTTGTTTTTGTCGGCTCCTACAACGCCGGCAACGTCAGCGTGACGCGCCTGGAAGACGGCCTGCCGGTTGGCGTGGTTGATGTGGTTGAAGGGCTGGAAGGCTGTCACTCCGCCAATATTTCACCGGATAACCGTACCCTGTGGGTGCCTGCGCTGAAGCAGGATCGCATCTGTCTGTTCACCCTGAGCGATGACGGTAAGCTGGTCGCGCAGGAGCCAGCCGAAGTGACCACCGTGGAAGGCGCAGGTCCGCGCCATATGGCGTTCCATCCACACCATCAATATGCCTATTGCGTCAATGAGCTGAACAGTTCCGTTGATGTCTGGGCGCTGAAAGATCCGTACGGCAAAATTGAATGCGTACAGACGCTGGATATGATGCCGGCAGATTTTTCCGACACCCGTTGGGCTGCAGATATTCACATCACGCCGGATGGACGCCATCTGTACGCCTGTGACCGCACCGCCAGCCTGATCGCCGTCTTCAGCGTGTCTGAAGACGGCAGCGTGCTGAGTAAAGAGGGATTCCAGCCGACAGAAACTCAGCCGCGCGGTTTTAATATCGATCACAGTGGTAAGTACCTGATCGCGGCCGGGCAAAAATCGCACCATATCGCGGTGTATGAGATTACCGGCGAGCAGGGGCTGCTGGCAGAGAAGGGGCGTTATGCGGTGGGTCAGGGACCGATGTGGGTCGTGGTGAACGCGGAGTAACGGCACCAGGCTGATGGCGGTGGACGCCACCAGTCAGAGCAGGAAAAGCCTGTCCAAAGATAAAAAGCGAGGTTCACATCCGTGTGAACCTTGCGGTGAAACTAATTTATTTATAAAGTTTATGGGTAACGATTTGTTATCACGGCCCCGGATAACGACAGGTAGCGACGTCCCATGGAATACAGTTAAAATCCGTTTTGCTGAAATCAACAGCAATCCCTGTACTTTCAGGCCTCCACCAGTTAATGCGTTCGCCATTATATTTAAGAGTGACATCAAGAATATCAATCTTTTCGAAATCGACTTCCTCGCCACCGCCATGAATATTGGAGTCTCCTGCATCCCAATACCCCCCTGTATTATCGCTTGGGGTCGATGAAGGAAAACCAGCTGCATGTCCACTATTTACAAACACCTCCATTCCCGACGAGGCATTTTTGTCCGTTCTTAATATTTTCATTTTCTTCCCATTCCCTTTGGGGACATATTTTACGGCCATAACAGGGAATGTCCAAAATTCGTGAGTGGAAGCATTTACGGGGCCTCCAATGTCATGCTGGAACCCGATGACCTCAATGACGAGATATTCCAGATCGTTACTTGAGATAGTTATGCTTTGAGGTGTTTGCTTTCCATCCTGACCACCACAAAATTTGCCCGCGGCACTACATAGATCGCCTGACTGGGTAAAAAAGACCGAGGAAAGTCGAACATTAGGATCATCAACTGGTCTCGGACCAGGAGGAAGAGTACTGCCGCTGTCTCCACTATTCCACTGGGCGCCACTAAAACGATGCTCAAAGAACCGTGTCACCCTGTTCCATTTATCGGGGACCTTGCCATGTATATTATAACTGTTCATGACGCCATTATAAGTCCAAACCAAACCTTCAAGGTGCTCTGATGACCCTCTATCTCCAAGTTTTCCTTTACTACTATCACACTGTATTTCGCGGCTAAATGAACAACGCGGCAAATTGGGGGAGGCAGAGGTAAGAATATTACGACCTTTATCCTGATCGTATCCTTTTGTTTTCCAGTACACATTCACGCCAAAAGTCTGATAGGCATCTACGTCGAATGACATCCTTCCCCCGGTCTTAAAACCAAAGACCGACGATACCCGAACGGTAAAATAATGCGGTCCCAGCGAGGCCGACGTGCGTTTCAGAAAACCAAAATTTGCGCTGACGTCTTCTCCCGAATTGGGAGCATTATTCGAAGATATTGCACTTGTGCTAAAAAGCAGCATTGCCGAGATCAGCCCTGCCGATAAAACAGTCCTTTTCATTTGTCACTCCCTCTTTATGCGACGGAAATAATCTGATATTTACCACTGCGCAACAGAACGACCTGATAGTCGCCAAACACCATACTACCAGGTGCCACGGTGCGCGTTTTGTTGTTAAACCGGACGGTGATCCGGATCCCGCCCGGTCCCTGAGAAACCAGCATCACCCGAGGCTGAGCGTCGGATTTTTCTTCCGCGGACGCACGCCCGGTGCGCGCCGGCAGCGGGGTGTTATTCAGCAAGGGCTGTGGGTCGAGCGCCACGCCCCGCCAGGCGATTTCCAGATGCAGATGCGGACCGGTGCTTAAACCGCTGCTGCCGGATGCGGCGATCTCCTTGCCCGCCGTCAGCTTTTCGCCTTTTCGTACCCGCGCAGAGGCGAGATGAAAATAGCGGCTCAGCCAGCCGTCCGCATGACGGAGAGTGATAAAATGCCCGGCACCGCGATCGTAGCCGCTCTCCACCACTTCGCCGTCGGCAATTGCATGCACGCTGCTGCCGAACGGCACAGGAATATCCATCCCTTTATGCTGCATCATGCGTCCCAGCACTGGGTGCAGGCGTTGTCCAAACCCTGAGCTGATCTGGCGCTTTGCCACGGGCCAGATAAAGCGTACCGGCGCGTTATCATCAGCCACAGCCACAGTGCTGGGCGATATCCTCAGGTTCTCTTCTGACCACGCCTCCTCCGCCAGTAATGACGGAACGAATGCCTGCTGCCAGGCCTGCTCGCAGCTGGTCGTCGCCAGCGGCGTCATTGTCAGCCATACGCTCCATATCAGACACGACACGATCGACCCCCGTCAGAGCAGCAGTAAAAACGCAACCAGCGCGATAGCCGGACCGAACGGAATATAAAAGCGATGTTTGTCATCCTCTTGCGTATAAAAGAACCGCACGCCGACATAAAACAGCAGCCCGGCCAGCGCCGAAAAGCAGAGTAATTCCGGCAGGCGCTGCCATCCAAGCCATGCCCCGCAGGCGGCGTAGAGCTTGACGTCGCCGTAGCCCAGACCGTCGCGTTTGCAGAACGTCTCCCACAGCTTCATCACGCCCCACAGCAGCAGCCAGGCTACGGCGACGCCGTAAACCGCGTCCTTCAACCGCACCATGGAGTAGCCCGATGCGGCAAGCAGCAGTCCGCTCCAGAGCACGGTGAAGACCAGCGCGTCCGGCAGAATCAGATGGTTAAAATCGATAATCGCCGCGCTGTAGAGCACCATAAACAACAGGGCATACGCCAGCGCGAGCTGAGGAGACAATTGCGGCAGGCAAAACCAGGCCAGCGCCCCCCATACCAGCCCCATCGCCAGTTCAGAAACCGGATAAATAACCGGGATCGTAATGCCACACTGGCGGCATTTGCCCTTCAGTAACAGCCAGCTGAGTACCGGAATATTATCCCAGGGCTTAATATCTGATTTACAGGCAGGGCAGTGCGACGGCGGCCACCATAAATTAACCGCCGTCCCTTCTGAATCATCCTCATCCATCACGCCAAGCATCAGCGGCAGACGATAAATAATCACGTTGGCTAAGCTGCCAAACAGCAATCCAAGTAGGATAAAAATAGCCACCATCCATGGCATTAATAGATCCATGATTTAATTTCCCTAAAAAGAACCGCTGGCGCCCATCGCCGCCAGCTTGTCGCTGAGCGAAAACAACGCGGCAAAAACCCAAATAACGCAACCGCCTAATATCAGCGTGGAGAGCGCTTTTAATAACCCGGAAAGTTTATTGATATATTCCCGAATGTGTTCACGTGATTTATTCGATACCGCCAGCAGCACCTCATTAAACGAAGGCAACGCGGCGTAAAGGCTGATATTGAGCAGCGTTTCCGTGTTCAACAAACCCGAGTTGAGCGCCTCCCCATAGCTGACGCCCGCCGCCATTTTTTTCTGCATCCCGGCCAGGTGCCAGCGTAGCCAGCGGCTGGAGTTCAGGCTAATAATACTGAGCGCATCGTTGAGCGGAATGCCGTTTTTTAACATCAGCGCCAGGTTGTTGAGAAAAATAGAAGCGGTCAACTGCTTATACGTTGAGAACGGCATAATTCGGTCAAGAAACTGATTACGAATATTCCCGGTCATTTTTCCCATCGCCATTTTGATCACGGTAACCAGCACAATAAAACCAACGAGGATATATATCCACAGCCCTTTACACAGCGCCATCCCAAAAATATAGAGCGCACTGGTGACGCCAGGCCATTTCTCAACTGGTACAACGCTTTCAAAAGCCGGGAACACCTTATAGGCATAACCCGCAATCACCACCAGCGACAGGACCAGCATAATGAGCGGGAAGGTGATGGCACCGACGATTTTTTTGCGCAGCTCGTCGTTATAATTAATCACGTTCACCAGGGTGATAAAACCGTCGGCCAGGCTGCCGCTACGCTCTGCCGCGTTAATCACGCTCAGTTCAGATTCAGGGACCAGCCCCTCGAAAACCATCGCAATGGAGGTGGTTTTCGCCATTTTGCTTGTCAGCTCTTCCAGACGTTTTGCAAATCCTCTGCCGAGCAATTTTTCCCCTTCCGAGCGTAATTTTTGCAGCGCATCATACAGCGGAAGCTCAGCGTTAATCATGTCTGCGCAAAACTGATAAAGATAAATACGCTGTTTCTTACCGAATTTTTTCAACTATTACCTCCAGCTCTTCCTGAACGACTTGCCCAAATTCCATTTGAAACCAGGTCGCGCACACGCGTCCCTGAAGTACCGCCGCCATCGTTTTTTCTTTAATTTCGAATCCCTCGCTCAGGCCGGTCTGTTTTAATCGCTTCGCGCGCCAGACGGTATAAACCTTAAGCCACTTCTGTTCAGCAATGGCCTCCAGCTCGTCATACACCGGCAGCAAATACTCCATCACCAGCTGGCGTCCGCCAATACCGGTGTGCTTGCAGGCCGGACAGCCTTCAGAGTTTTTTTCATAAAGCTGGAACT
The DNA here is from genome assembly GCF_002918555.1 of Citrobacter amalonaticus. Lineage (GTDB taxonomy): Bacteria > Pseudomonadota > Gammaproteobacteria > Enterobacterales > Enterobacteriaceae > Citrobacter_C > Citrobacter_C amalonaticus_A. Next base: position 762,900 of record NZ_PQMB01000002.1, on the reverse strand, counting down.
CGCGTCCCTTAATGGCGGTGGTCCGTAACGACGTTTTACACTGCGGACACAGTACCGGTATCAGCTTCTGGCACTGTAAGCCCGCAATAAAGCCCGGCGTTGAAAGCTTATCGCTGGTAATACCGAGCGCGGATAAGCGTTGCAATAACGAAACGATGTTGCCTGCGTGCACGGTGGTAAAGCAGTAGTGACCACTTTCCACCGCCCCGGCCAGCGCGTTAGAAGAGATATTGTCGCGAATTTCCCCCACCATCAGCACGTCCGGGTCGCGACGCAGCGAGGATTTGATCGCCGAATGGAATCCTCCGGATTCGCCGCTTAATACCGAACTTTGCGTCGCGCCATAGATCTGATATTCGACCGGATCTTCTACGGTCAGAAAACAGCCGCGATTGTCGTAGCGGTTGATCTGCATCCACTCCATCAGATTTTTCAGGGTGGTGGATTTTCCCGAACCGGTTGTTCCGGCAATAATATAAGCGCCGTAGGGGTTACTCAGGATCCTTTTGAGGTCGCTAATTTCCTCATCGGAAACGCCAAGCTTATCCAGGCTCGCGACGCTGGCTCTGTCCAGACCCGATGGAATAATACGCAATACCGCGTGATAGCAATCGCTGGTTTCGCCAAATATCGGATAGTGCGCATAGCGGAAGCGGTAGCTTTTCCCCGCCAGCGAATAGAGGATATTGGCGTTTTGCGCAATATTGCGGTTCCAGGTGGTGTCGCGGGTGCTTGCCTCAACGTTGTAGAGCACGAACACCAGCTCATCGCAGCGTGACGCCTTCATCTGTATAAACGGACAAAGCACACCGTTAATGCGCAGCTCAATATTCGCCACCATATCATTACGGGTGATATGCAGGTCGCTGGCCTTCAACGCCACGGCCTTTTTCAGCATCTCTTCCAGCGCAAGTTGCGTGTTACTGCTTTCCTGCTCAAGCAGCTTACTTCCTGCCGACAGCAGCTGTTCAACGATCAGGTAATAATTTTTCTCAGTAACCTGCGCTATCCCCTTAACCTGAATATTATGGGAAACCTGCAGGCGGTGGCACACCGCCTGCATTGGTGCCAGATTATCAATCAAAGGCGTGGATACCAGTAACCAGGCTTCATCCGCATGCTCAGCAACCAGAATATCGCCGTCATACTCCTGGAATTGCCACTCCTGAGAATGAATGTTCTCCTCGTTAAACTGGATATAATCGATCACTTACCCACAACCTCGACCGTTACGTCATTTGCCTGGTTATGACGCGCAATATAGTCATAACCGCCGTAGCTAAAACGCTGATTCAGCGGCACCATTTTCACGCCGCCGCCGGAACCGGCAATCGCCACGCGCTTTTGACCCGCGATTTCAGAAATCAGCAGCGGCCGCAGCCCAGGCGCGGACTCTGACGTTGCTCCAGGGGCAGCGCTGGCATCATCCATCGTGCTGGCGGTGCTCATCGGCATGCCCGCTGCGCTACCCGCCTTTTTCTCCCCGCGCAGCTTGCGCAGCTCGCTGCGGACTTTTTCCAGCGCAAGCTGATTCACCAGCTCACGGTACTGGCTCTCGAAGTTGAAATCTTTTTCTATCATCTCAACAACGTGATCCTGCATCGGCGATACGTCGCTTAACGGCGGCGTGCCTTCCGCTTGTACAACCTCCTGCGCTGGAGTGATTTCTGCCGTATCAGCGGCGTAAAGAGCAGGTGAAAGCGTCAACACTATTCCCGCAATGATTAATTTCCCTTTTTGCATGCCAGTCCTCCGGTAACAAGCGTTGAGTTTTCATTGAATACGATTGATTTGATAATAAACGCGTCGGCAAAGGGTTGTTTATTCAACACCAGCGACACGCCCGAGAAATCCATTTTGGTCGGTGAGGTGATCGTCCAGCCGGCAAACAGCATCCCGAATGACGTTACCGCACTTTTCAGCGCGCTTTCATTTTTCTCGACGGCAGAGGAGGGCATCCCCGTTAATACCAGTTCGGTATTTCGTCCGCCTAATGAGTTCCAGGTGCTGATATAACTTAATACATCGGTACAGATCGGCAGATTGACCGTGTTTTTACTCTGCCAGGCGCTGAACCACGGATGTTTATTCATCCCGGACTCAACGCCCGTATAGTCCAGCGTATTTTTTGAAAAACTGGGCGACCAGGTTTTGCCCCAGAGATTAATATCGGCCACGCTAAATATCCGCCCTGGATTCAGCGCATAGCTGAGTGAACAGCCCGTACTGGTACATTCAACACTTTTTGGCGCAAAACCCACTTGCGACAGTTTTTTATTCGCCAGCAAGAGCTGCTCCAGCAGCAGGCTGGCATCAGAAATACTGCCGCCCGTGAGCGAGTTGCGATAAAAATCTTCAATAGCTTTGATTTTTTGCTGGCGAGCAGCCTGTTCAGCTTTAATTTTAGCCAGACGTTCCTGCTCCGGTTTCCAGATAAAATAGTAATAGCCCGACCCGCCGCCGCCAGCCAATAAAATCATTAGCGTAACTACCCAGACGATAATATTACCTCCTCGTCCGGTAGGTGCGCCCCCTATATTACGACGCTTCCAGAAATAGAGATTTTCAGAGACCGCCACGTTCTCATCCTTTTATAAATAATTTCAGTAGTGTCATAAACACCAGTAAAAATACGATGCCGCCTGCTATCAGAGCGCCGATCATCATTTGTCGCCGCTTTTTCTGCCGTCGCTGATGTTCAGTACAGCCTTCAACCACCGCCTCAATGTGCTGTTCCGTTAACTGAATTAACGGTAGCTCTGCATACTGTGGCGATTCTTTCAGCTGCTCTTTGAGCTTCATCCAGAAGCGTCTGGAGACCAGACGATCGCTGCCCGAAACGGGAACGCCGTGCGAGATAATCAGGAAATAGCAGCTTTCCGCCTGCTCATAATAATAAATACCGTCACCGTACAGGGCTTTCATCCACAGAGCGAAAGGCTCATATAATGTGGAGTGTTTGGTACAGAAACCCGTAACCATTTCCCCTTCATCCGACTGGCCCGTTAACTGGCGATGGGTTCGCCGCAAATGTGCCAGCCAGTCAAGATAATAAGGCTCGTGAGAGGCAGGCTCGTAGCTCCAGACCAGATCAATTAATACCCGATTTTCTGATAAGTGCTTAAGCATGATGCCCTCATCGGGTCTGCGTTGGGGCACGGTAATTATCAATACCGACTACCATAACCACGGTTTCGACATGATCGTTGTTGGTGACCGAGCCTGCCAGCACCGACCATCCCTGACCGTCAGAATCCTCTTTCGCTTCGTATTTGCTGACCAGCATCAGGCTACCCGGCGTAATTGTGGAAATGTTAAACATTTCCGTCGTGCTTACCGACGGCAGCTGAACTTCATCAAAGGTATCGATTGAGTTGAGGTAGCGCTTGGTAAAGCCGCTGGCCACTTCAATTCGCCCGTCGGTTAAGATACGCGGGGTAAGAATAAAGCTGGTGCCGGTGATCAGTTCCGTGGTTTCCACCTCCGTACTGACGTCTCCTGTATTGGAATCTTGTTCCCTGGTGCGGCTGGAGACATAATATTGCGACGTGGTCATGTTGAGTGGAATAGGGATGTTATTGCGGGTAATAAACGAGCCGCTCTGGATCACCTTACTGCCGGTGAGTTCGTACAGGGCATCCAGCTGGGAGCTGATATTCATATGCTGATTGGTCCAGCCTGCGGTTAAGCCGCCGGAGAGCTTCATCAGCATTTCTGAGCTGTCGATACCAAAAGAGGAGGTCCCGTCCTTAAAGGTCATATTGACCCCACCGCCCAGCTCTTTCGTTTTGCGCTTATCAAGGGTGAATATTTTGTAAGTCACGACAAACTGACGGGTATTATCCGCCTGGAATTTCTTCAGCGACTCATTCAGCGCGTGATATTCTGAAGGCCGCGCGGTGATTGTCAGAATTGAGGCGTCTTTAAAAATGCTGTAAACGCCGCTGGAGACGAATTTGTCCGCCATATCCTCAACGTCGTCCCAGAAGCTGGATTCAAACTTGGTTTCGGCTTTGCCTTTCAGACCGCCGCTGGACGTGGCTTGATTACCGGACAGGTCGAGACTGGTCTCAAACTTGTTGTCTTCGCCGTAAAAATCGAGCTTCAGCACATAGTTCTGGTAATAAGAGACGACCAGCACGCCGTTGTTATCCAGCAGCGGATTCACGTCATACAGCGCGGAAATATAGCGGGTAAACTCCTCAAACGTTCCGTTGAACTTGACGCTACGGAACTCCGGTTCCTCCGCATCCGATTTTCCACCGGGAACGGAAGTATTAATACGGTAGCTAATACCAGTTTGTGCGGTCACCGCCTCAAGGATTGTCGCCAGATCGGTAGGCTCGTAAGACTGAATACTCACCTGCTTACGCAACAGCGCCTGTTTACGGGAGTTATATTCAACCTTTTTTCCCAGGTAGGGCTCGTTATATTTCATATAACCGGTCGTTTTCATCTCATCCGGAGTGGTCGGGTTGCCGGTTTCCTGCGGGACAATACTTTTATCGTACTTGGTGTCAATGGACGTACAACCCTGAAGAGCCAGCGTCAACGCCAGAAGCGAAACTTTAATTTTCATAGCATTATTCCCTTGCTTAATTACTGCTCATCAATGATCAGTACGTTATTTGCCTGGTAGTCTTTAATCACCAGCCCGTAGTTTTCTGACGTAAATACTTGTCCAAGCTTAACCAGCACATCCTGTATTGATTTACCCTGCAAATGAATTGCCTTGTAAATAACAAAATCAGTTGAGCTGTTCCAGAGCAGCTTATAGCCATTTTGCTGCGCCCATTTTGTGAGCTGCTGGCTTAATAACTCCTCTTCCAGTAAATCAATTTTTATTTCCACCACTGGCGCACTGACAGGCGCGACGCTTTTCACCGTATCATCCCCGGAAAAGGGGTTTCGCGGCGTGGCTGTACTTTCTTTCACCTGCGTGGTGGTCAGCATCCCTGCGTCAATTTTTTGCCCGGCTGGCGCGCTGGCGGCAAAACTTCCCTGACTGCCTAATAATGCGGACACGGCAGCCCCAATTATCCATGTTTTTTTCATATTACTCTTCCAATGATTAATAGGTGATTCTTTCATGGTCCGGAATATCAAGTTCATTACCGTTTTCTTTATAAAACTTAAGATCGTTATCTTCCGCAACAAGAGAATGGAGCACATACTTATTCGGCATCGCCGTCTTCCAGGCGTAACCTTCGGATGAAATCATCCCCCCTTGCGGGATCGTGCTGCACCACTGGTTAATCACCACCGAGAGAGACTGCGGATTCATTTTATTGATACCATCACCATCGGGATTAATCATTGCCGACGTGGCGCTGATTAACCAGAAGGGGTCGTCCTTATTACCTGTACCTTTAAACCATGCCTCCGCGATCCAGTCCTCAAAGGTTCCGTTTATGTCCCTTTTCGTCGGATCGTTGGCAGTGGCTGCAATATCTTTGTAAACCACAATATTGGCCTGGATCACAACACCCGCTACCGCCCCCACTTTGTTGCGAGTTTGAACGGTATTCAAACGGGTTGCCCCCTGCTGAGTGTAGTCAGTATAGCCACCGTGTGCTTCAGCATCCTTATCCTCATCTGCCGCGACCGATGATATGGCGACCGACAGGCGGGGATAGAGGCTACGCAGCGTGGTGTTACCGTCTTTATCGATACCGGTGACTTTAGGACACGTTTGCAACGGTAAACGAATTACGCCCGGCTCACTTAAGAGACCAGCGTAATTTGTACTCTTATTTGCCTTTGTATAAATATCATCAGCCCCTGTCGGACCTTTATCCTGTGGATAATCGTTTTTAAATGACTGATAAAAGGTGGTGGTGGGCGTCACCAGCTCATACTGACCACGGAAGGCATCAGAAAATACGCGTGCGGTATTATCATTATTCTGTCGACCATCCTTAAGCGCATTCGCCTCTGCTTGATCGTAAGCCACATGCCATTTTTCCGGATGCCTGCGCGAGGTATTTTCCATCACGATATTGGCGTACAGCGTGCCGGTGGTGCCTTTGAGCGAGCTCGGCGAAGCAGGATCCACCTCGGTACCGTCTGTTTTATTCGCGCTGGTACGCAGATGCAGAATGCGATCGTCCGGGTTATCCGTGCCAGGATTAACGCCGTTGCTGTTCATTGCTGCCAGGCACAGCGTGCTGGCTTTTTGCTCTTTGCTCCAGCACATCGCTGGTTCGTTTTTATCTTTGCCCGTTGCATCGCTGCTGGTAATCAGCAGGCGGTCTTCATCTATCGCCGTAATACACGGTCCGGCCTCGCCTTTGGCATCGTTCCAGCACAGCTTGGCAGCCGGAACGGAACCATCGGCAGTTATGTCTTCACTGCTTTTGTCTAGGCTTAAGCGAATGCCGTAACGTTTATTTGCATCGAGCCTGTCCATATGATTGGGAACGTCCCCCATCTGCAGCGGCTGGCCTGAGGCCGTTGTTACCAGTTTAAAATTACCGCTACTCTCGATTTCAAACACCACCGCCTGCAGATAGCCGAGATCGACGCCTTTCAGCGCTTTTTCCAGCGGCTTAATAAATCCGGCAAAATGGAGACCTTCGTTCTCGGCATCTGTCTGGTAGGTGATGTAGAAGTCGACACGTTCAATACCTGGCCCGCTGGTGCCGGCTTGCCGAATGTTGTTGACGAAGTCCACGCGTTCCAGCATCAGCTCCAGCGATTCGGCGCCAGGGCGCAGTTCACACGGCAGCATAGACTCCGCAAGGGCGAAGGGCAGTTTCCCTTTCGGGTTATTGCCATTTTTACATTCACTACCCAGAAACAGATAGCGAGAACCTCGAGTGGGCGATACCTGGGCTTGCGTTGACACACCAACAGACCAACCGGAATAAAACTTGTCTGTATCCGTATTGGGATAGGGTTGATCCTGTAATGTTTTATTGGTGACGCGATTATCATAATTCGCGACGGCGACGTTAGTATTTTTCGTCCCGAATAGTGGGTTGGCTTCTTCACCCCCCCCCAGAACATTCAGTTTATTTTGCGAAATAAAGCGCATTACGCCAGAAATATCACGGACGATCATATCAGCGACAATAAGCTGGTGACTTTGCTGGGCTTCTTTTCGTTTATAATTTGCATAAGTCATCAGACACATGCCGATAATGGCAAGCACAATAATCATTTCAAGAAGGGTAACACCTGCCTGCGGGCGAACGTTTTTTTTGAGGTATTTGTACGACATTTTTCCGTCCGTGGGATAAATATTGCCCCCATTATGGGGGCAATTTATCAGATTATCAGAAAATAACGTTATAAATTAACGGCTGCCGAGAATTACCGCGTTAGCAGAACCCTGGTCAGTACAGACAGTCGACCCAGTAATGATATCCGGAGTCAAAGTATCTTTTTTCAGCGTCTTAACGATTGATCCAGAAGGATCTACGCCCATCACCAGTATTGGTGCAGCAACCGCTGGTGAAACCGCAGGAGCAACAAGATAACTAGTATTCGCTCCAGCGGCAACGACCTGAGTCTCTACATAATCCCACTCGCTACCCGTCTGAGAAATAAGATTACGACATTCTTCCTGACTTAAGCCATTAACAGCAATATAGAAACCTTTTGGTTTATCCGCTGTTGCACCAATGGCGGCAGGACCAATTTCAAATGGTTCACTGGAGAAGTTATTAAAAGCCTCACTGCTGGTCAGTTTACCCATCTTCAACATAGTCAGAACTGGTCCTGGGTATGAAGGACTGGTCGCTGCTTTATCTGCATCCAGTTGAGCTTTAGTGATGCCTGCCAGGCTTGTAGAACCTGGATAACCGTTCGCATCACGATATACTTCAGTCATTGCTACGCGGATAGTGTTGCTATTATCAACAACATCGGTCATGTCCTGAGAAGCAAACGCACGTTGTGCCAGAATAACCACACCTGCAGCGATAATACCAATAATGCCCAGTACAATGATAATTTCAAGCAGCGTTACGCCTTTCTGCTTTTTCAATTCACGATACTGTGCTGCCTTTTTTTTCCATGAATGAATCATGCTTTTCATGTCTATCAATCCTTAGATATTACTGGTTACTGAAAAATTAAAAAATTAACTCCGCACTCACTGTGCCAAAACATTATAGGCGGCATTTTTCGTAAAGCACCAGAAGCTAAAAGTTGTGACGGGATAATTAGGAAAAAGGGTATCTGGTCAGATGAGTTGCTTTCGAATGACTCTTACTATATTTATATTTTATATGTGGCGCATATCACAAAGGGTTTTTGATTTATTTTTAGACAAAGTTACGGTTATTTTCCCTTTCCGGACGGTGATATGTATTGATGAGATTGATATATTAAATTTAATATAGATTATCTTTTATCTATTTTTGGTTAAAAAGTGAGTTTAGCGGCAGGGTAATATTTGTCCAGTTAAGGGTTCCTGTAACTTACTTATGTAAGTGTCTGGGCTTGCCTTCATACCACTCGAATTATTTTGGCTATAAATGGATTGATTCACGCGATCGATTTTAAACCTGTGATGGTGAAAATATGACCTGCGTGAAGAAAAGACGTTGAAAACGGTGAAGGGGGCTGGCGGGAGTATTCCCGCCAGCGGTTTGATGACTGTGATTACCGTTTTGGCTCTGCGACCACTTTGCTGCCTGTACCGCGGTTGTTGTATTCCCACATGCGGTTAAAGTGCGTGTCGTTCAGGTTACGTTGCATTTCCCCTTTGTCATCCTTCGCTCCGGTGTTACCCGCAAAAGGACGTCCGGAAATCACGGCGTCAGCCCATGGCTTCGCCACATTAAAGCCTTCGTTGATGATGCTGTCGCGGATAACGACCTGGCCGTTTGTGCTGGCATCCACATCCAGTGAACGACCCAGTTGCGCCACGTCATCCCCGGCAGCGGTAAACCGGCTGTGGGTCACGAGGAAACCGTAATCGATGCCGGACTGCGTGGCCGGAGCAAAGACGTACGCCTCCTGTTGGGTGCGGGAATTCACCACGCGGAAGTCGGTGTTATCAAACACCACTGCGCCACGACCGGAAACGATATCCACATCGCCTTCAATATAGCTGTTGGTCACCAGCGTACGCGGCTGACGATCGGTTTGCAGTTGGTTCTGCACGCCGCTGTTGGTAACGAAGAAGGTGTTCTGCCGACCAAGAATGTTCACATTGTTAATCTGAACTTTGTCGCCGTCGTTACGCAGCGCCACCGCCGGGTGGTTACCCGCGTCGACGCTGTCGCCAAGATTGTTTTCGATGGTCAGGTTCTGCAACTGTAGCCCGTTGTTTTGCGACCAGAGCACTGCGGAACACATCATGCCGATACTGGCGCCACGCTTGTTCTGGCAGCTGTCGAACATATACCACGCCGGTTTGCCTGGCATATATTTACCGCCGGGATTCACCGTACGGCGCCAGTCTGCGGTGCTCATTTCGCCGTCTGTCGCCAGGCCAATTTTCACATCGAGCGGCTTGTCGCCCATCCCGTACAGCGTCAGGCTGCCTGGAGCGGCAGGGATGTAAACCGTTCCCGTGTACTCACCCGGCATAATGGCAATATACAGGCGTTTGTTGGTGCGCGTGTTAATCGCGGCGTCAACGGCAGCCTGAATGGTGGTGTGCGTCACGCCCTGGGTGCCAGCCGGTCCTACCACATAATCAGGTTTCGCAGGCAGCGTAATCGGTGACGGCGTCCACGGCGCGGTGTCCGGGGTCAGCGCAGAAAAATAGTGGGCAGCAACAAAGTTCTGCGCCTCGGCTGCCGACAGAATCGGGCGCGAAGAGGTTCCTGGCGCGGTCTGGTCGGACGGTATTTGATCCGGCGGCGTAGAGCTACAGGCGGTCAGCGTCGCGCCAAAAGCCAGTGCCAGCGCCAGACGGGAAACTGATGATATGTTCACAGAGTGCTCCGGGCTTTGAAAGTTATCCATTAAAGCCTGCTTTTTTATACTAAGTTGTACCAAAATAAAAGCAAGCATAATCAAAATGTTGCAATGCACAGGTTACTATTAGTCAAAATAAAATCACTAACTGAACTCAATTTTATCCCACTCTCTCCCTCGGTCATCTCGATACTGAGAGGCCATAGTGTCCGACTTATGCCCGAGAAGGTGCTGAGAAAACTCCCTGCTAACCTGTTTCTCATAGAGTCTTGCTGACAGGCTGCGTAACTCATGAAAAGCAGGCGGTTCTCCTTCAAAGGAAAGTTCAGATGCCTTGCGTGCGCGCATAAAATACCTTGATATCGTCCCTGAAGAAAGCGGTTCGCTGCGTGTTGAAGCAATAATAGTTTCGCCATTAAGCAGTAACTTGCACTTCTCAAGCGTTTTCTGCATGGAAATATTAAGAGCATTCACTGTTAGTGAGGTAGGTAGTGCAAGCTTTGACCCTGTTTTACTTTGCTCAACATAGAGATAATCATCCTTGATATCTTCCCACCTCATCTTGCATAAATCTCCAACACGCTGACCGGTAACCACAGCCAGATCCATTACCAGGACAACCCAGGCCGAAAGGTCTTCGGCATACTTCCGTATCGTCAGATATTCATCTGCTGTAATCCTCGCTCTCTTAACCTCTGATTTTGCAGCTCGTGTAGCCGGACCTTGGTTAACGATCGGTTCGTTGTAACTCCAATGACTGATGTTGGTGGAGTTGCATTTTTGTTTGAGGTCACAACAGGTAGCCAACTAGTAGCTATGCAGCTGTAGTGACTGGCTTGAATTTATATTGCATGCTATAACACCTCCATGATTGTTAGTGAGATTGTGGCGGAAAAGTGAACTTCAGGACTGACATTAATGGGCTGAGAGCGATAGCAGTAATTGTTGTCATTCTTTATCTCTTTGGGATTCCTGGCTTTGGTGGTGGATTTACGGGGGGGGATGTGTTTTTTGTTATCTCTGGTTATCTTATGACTGGGATAATATTATCGAGATTGGCTAATTCTGAATTTTCAATTATCGGATTTTATATGGATAGAGCCAGAAGTATAACTCCTGTGCTATATCTTTTTTGCTTTTTTTTATTGGTGTTTGGGGGCTTTCTTTTACTTCCTTCTGATTATCAGTTGCTTTATGAATACGTTAAAAGTGGCTCTCTGTTTTATTCTGATGTTCAGTATTTTCGTGACGTAAGTTACTTTGATACATCTTCAAAAGAGAAATGGATTCTGCTGATAAGTATTGGGGCTAGAGAGTTAGATATGTCTTTAAAAAGTGATCGTTGCAATTGTTTAATGAGTGGTGGTTATGAGTTTATATAATGCGTTTAAAAAAATAGTTGTTCACAAAGGCGTTATTGAACTTTCATTTTATGGTTCTTATTATCATAATGACAATTTGGAAATGCTATGATTTTCAGTTCTCCAGAGTTTATTTTCGCATTTTTGCCAGTAGTATTTTTGGGCTATTTTCTTCTCAATAAATTTAAACTTCTATACTTCGGAAAAGTATGGTTGGTTGCTGCCAGTCTGTACTTTTACAGCTACTGGAGTCTGGCCTACCTTCCTTTAATGCTCGGGTCAATAATGTTTAACTATGGGCTCGGTATTCAGTTAGCTAAGGGCGCAAAACGAAAAAAAATAATGCTTACAGCAGGTATTGTCGCGAACCTGCTAGTGCTTGGCTATTACAAATACACGAATTTTCTCCTTGATAATCTGAACTACCTTACTGGTGAACACTATCATATAGCGGGGATAGTGCTTCCTATTGGCATAAGTTTTTATACGTTTACCCAGATAGCCTTTCTTGTTGACAGCTATAAGGGATATGCAAAAGAATATGACATCGTTAATTATGCACTGTTTGTTACTTTTTTCCCTCATTTAATTGCCGGTCCGATCCTTCATCATAAAGAGATGATGTCACAGTTCAAATCTCTTAGGACTGTTCCTGTTAGATATAGAAACATCATGATGGGGTTAATGATATTCGGTATAGGACTTTTCAAAAAAACGATAATTGCTGATACATTCGCAATATGGGCAGATGCTGGTTACGTACCTGGATATCATCATGATTTTTATAGCGCTTGGGTAACAAGCCTCTCTTATACATTCCAGCTTTATTTCGATTTTAGCGGCTATTGTGATATGGCAATAGGAGTCGCATTATTGTTCAATATCTGGCTTCCTTTAAATTTTAATTCACCCTATAAGGCACTAAACATACAGGATTTCTGGAGGCGGTGGCATATTACACTTGGCCGTTACCTCCGGGATTACCTGTACATCCCCTTAGGGGGTAACCGATGCTCCATACCTCGAACTTATTTCAACCTGTTCATAACATTTGTTATTGGTGGATTATGGCATGGTGCAAGTTGGATGTTCATCATATGGGGGGTTATGCATGGTGTGGGACTGGTGGTTCACAGGGCATGGTCTTCTGCTGGGCTAAAAATGTATAAACCGGTGGCATGGTTGGTAACCTTTCTATATGTACATATAGCATGGATATTTTTTCGTGCCCATTCCATTAAGGATGCAATGGGTATTATCGAATCTATGTTTAGTTTTAACTCGATGACTAAATTTACTATTCTTGACGCGCCGATCGAAAATCTGTCAATGCTTGGTGTTCAGGCAGACAAGTTGTCGGCGATGTTGCCACCTGGACTGGCCGGTTACTCTGTTCAGTTTGCGGCTATTGCATGTGCTTTCGTTATCATATCTTTCAAAAATGCCATAGAAATAGTGGTAACAGATAAGCAAAGCATGTTGAAGGTAACATGGGTTGCATTCATCAGCGCTTTGGCTTTGTATATGACTCTACATACCACAAGCGCAGTTTTCCTGTACTTTAACTTCTGAGGATGATGATATGAAAGGTAAAGTATTTTTATTCTCAGCTATAGTAATTGCTTCACTGGCTATTCTGCCAACTTACAATATTGTTAACGAGCCGCATCTTTTTAAAAGCAAACGTATGCCAGAACGATTTAGAAATCTCTATAATATGGATGCTGTAGAAGCATGGGTGGGTGCCGTTGCTTTCAAATACGGATTATCAACAGAACCAGAAAAAGTTCTTATTGGCAAGGAAGGATGGTTGTTTCTGGGTGATAGCTTTGTAAAAACGTTAACAAAGAAAATACAAGGCTCATCTATAATCGCAAAAGACATGCTCGCTGTTAGTAAAGCGACTGAAGCATGGGGGGATTATTTTAAAATAAACGGCGTCCAGGATTTCAAAATAATAATCGGTCCGGATAAGGATAGTGTCTATATGGATAAGCTTCCTAAATGGGACAGGCATTCCCCTGATTCTATATTGGGCTCGCTATTGCATAGTGACAATGAGATCTATATTGATACTCTTACTCCGATAATGGTAGAGAAGGGCAGGACTGATAAGCCTTTATATTATCATACCGATACACACTGGAATTCATACGGAGCGGGTATGGCCTTCAATGCGCTGGCATCTACTATGCAATTTAAGCATCCTGACACAAAGTGGCCCGGTCCGTTCACTTCGGCACACTTTAAAACAGCAGAGGGACGCTCAGGTGATTTAGCTGCATTTTTACGTGTGAAAAACGTCAAGGAGGAACTTGTTTATCTTGACGACAGGGCTATCAATAAAACGAACATTAAAGTTTTTGATTTTAAAACAGGAAGGTTGTTGTCGGAAAAAAGGCTCACGGTTATAGGGGCACCACCTACCCCGGCACTTGTGGTTTCAGATAATGCGCTAAATGATGACCGTGTACTATGGCTTAGAGACTCCTACGGCACCGCTATGTCACCTTTTATGTCCAGAACTTTCAGGGAGGTTTTACAGGTACACCCAGGAAAGGTAACGCCGGAATTACTCCAGATCATGGTTAAATCCTTTAAGCCTAAGTATGTCTTCATCACAAGTGTAGAGCGAGACGCTTTAGGTAAATTTTTTACTTCTCCACCTGATACCAATGAATAACAAATACATAGCCCACTTCGGTGGGCTTTCCCACTCCGGCAGCAGACTACGTAGAAACGCGAATACCTCTTGATGAGTTGTTAGTGCAAAGGCCCGCGGCAACTTACTTAGTGAGAGCAGGTGGCCCAGCACGGCGCTACGGAATCCTGTCTGGTGCCTTGCTTGTCGTTGATGCCTCGCCTGACTCCATGCGACGGCTCGTTACTTGTATGTGATTTCGGTGGAGAATTCAGGGTGGTTGAGTACAAAAAACATCCTACGCCATATCTGATAAACGTAAGCAGCGGTCGCCGTGAAGAAATGCCTGAGATGGAAAATGAGGCGATCTTTGGAATGATAACGTACATGATCAACGATGCCCGTTCTGGCGAGTTTGATGATTGTCCGGTGTGATGGCAAAAAATTAGCGCAAGATGACGAAAGCAGCCTTGCGCTAATGCTCTGCAACAGGTCATTAATGTATCGTAAGTAATTGATTGTTGTGATTGAAAATGTCGTGTATTACAGTCTTTAGTTGTATTTAAATGAGATAAATAATCTTGTAATGGTTTGATTTTTCTATTTTTTATCATTCTGATTGCAGCTTTTTTTATACTAAGTTGAGCGAAACGGGAAGGCGAAAAGAGAAAAAGTCTTTTTTAAGTCGCTCAGCGTGCGGGGTACAGGTTTATATATCACAAATAAATAACATTTCTCGTGCTTCAGGTTGACATCCCTCGTGGAATGAAAATAAATGTCTATACAACCTACGACAAGCGGGGATGGTATGCGGCAGTGGTTACCTGATGACACAATCTGGCGGAATGTCCGGCTGGCAACGATGGACCCTGAGCGGGAAGCGCCCTACGGCATGGTTGAGGGGCACGCGCTGGTTGTACGCGCAGGGCGAATAGCGGCGATTGTTCCCGAAGCGTCCCTCGGAAACAGCCATCACCACGCACATGATATGGAAGGCAGGCTGGTTACACCGGGACTCATTGATTGCCATACGCATCTGGTCTTCGGGGGGAATCGTGCCGGAGAGTGGGAGCAACGGCTTAACGGCGTCTCTTACCAGCAGATCAGCGCCGGAGGCGGCGGAATTAACGCCACCGTATCCGCCACGCGTACTGCCACGCCAGACCAACTTTTACAGCTGGCGCGCGCGCGTATGCACCGGCTGATTAAAGAAGGCGTGACCCTCCTGGAGATCAAATCCGGCTACGGGCTGGCGCTGGCGGCGGAAGAGAAAATGCTGCGGGTTATTGCGGCCCTGGCGGCGGAGCAGGTGATCGAAATCAGCCCCACGCTGCTGGCGGCGCATGCCACCCCAGCCGAATATCGCAACGATCCTGACGGCTATATCACCCTGGTTTGCGAAACCCTTTTGCCTCAGTTATGGGAAAAAGGGCTGTTTGAAGCGGTCGACCTGTTCTGTGAAAGCGTTGGTTTTACGCTTGCCCAGAGCGAACGGGTGTTCCGGGCGGCGCAGGCGCTGGGCATTCCGGTCAAAGGCCATGTTGAGCAGCTCTCTTTACTTGGCGGCGCACGGCTGGTGAGTCGTTATCACGGGCTTTCAGCCGATCATATCGAATATCTGGATGAAGACGGCGTGGCGGCGATGAGTCGCAGCGGCACCGTCGGCGTGCTGTTGCCCGGCGCATTCTATTTCCTCAAAGAACAGCAGCGTCCGCCGGTGGCGCTGCTGCGTCAATACCGGGTACCGATGGCGGTAGCCACCGATTTTAATCCGGGCACCAGCCCGTTTATCAGCCTGCACCTGGCGATGAATATGGCCTGCGTCCAGTTTGGCTTAACGCCGGAAGAGGCGTGGGCTGGGGTGACGCGCCATGCCGCACAGGCGCTGGGGCGTCAGGCGACGCATGGGCAGCTTAAAGCGGGCTATGTGGCTGACTTTAACGTCTGGGATGCCCAACAGCCGGTGGAGATCCTCTATGAGCCGGGGCGCAATCCGTTATATCAGCGAATTTACCGAGGGCAAATGACATGACGCAATGGTTTCCAGCCTCTCCTGCACTCTGGCAGGGGCGGGACGACAGCGCGGAGGCTGCCAACGCGCTGCGCCTGTTCCAGACGGTCACCCTGAGTAGCGATTTCACGCCTGAGGCGTACCGCGGGCAGATTGCCTTTCTTGGCTTTGCCTGCGACGAAGGGGTGAAGCGTAACCAGGGGCGACCGGGGGCGGCAGGGGCGCCCGACGCGCTGCGTAAGGCGCTGGCGAATCTGGCCAGCCATCATGGCCACGAGCGGCTGGTGGATTTAGGCAATGTCGTCGCGCCCACGGCCGATCTGGAAGGGGCGCAGCAGGCGCTGCGTGAGGCGGTGCGCGCGTGTCAGCAGGCAGGCGTACGGACGTTTGTACTGGGCGGCGGTCATGAAACCGCATTTGGTCATGGGGCAGGGGTGCTGGACGCGTTCCCGGATGAGCGAACTGGTATTATCAACCTCGACGCCCATCTGGATTTGCGCCATGCCGACCGGGCCACGTCGGGCACGCCCTTTCGCCAGCTGGCGCTGCTTTGTGAAGAGCAGCAACGTGAATTTCATTATGCATGCCTTGGCGTAAGCCGTGCGGCCAACACTCAGGCGCTGTGGGATGAGGCGCAGCGGCGCGGCGTTACCGTGGTGGAAGATGTGCACTGTGATAGCGCCCGTGAACAAATGGCGCACTTTATCGACGGCGTCGACAAAATCTATCTGACCATCGATCTGGATGTTTTACCCGTCTGGGAGATGCCAGCCGTGTCGGCCCCCGCTGCGCTGGGCGTACCGCTGGCGACGATTATGCGGATAGTTGAACCCCTGTGCCGCAGCGGTAAACTCCAGGCCGTGGATATGGTTGAATTTAACCCACGCTTTGACGATGATGGCAGAGCCGTGCGCACTGCCGCACGGCTTGGCTGGCAAATTGCACACTGGTGGCGCTGAGATGACGGACGGCGCGCCGCGTTAAGGCATTTGCGCCGCCATCCGGCAAATAAAATGATACGCATAAGGAAGGCTCACGCATGTACCCATCCCGACCCCGTCCCGCCCAGGTGAATGCGCCTGCCCCTTTCTATGAAAAGATCAAAAAGGAGATTAGCGAGAAGATCGCCAGCGGCGTCTGGCAGCCGCACGATCGCATTCCCTCTGAGGCTGAACTGGTGGCACAGTATGGCTTCAGCCGGATGACCATCAACCGGGCGCTGCGTGAGTTAACGGATGAGGGGCTGCTGGTGCGTTTACAGGGGGTCGGTACCTTTGTCGCAGAACCGAAGGGGCAGTCCGCGCTGTTTGAAATCCGCAGTATTGCTGATGAGATTGCCGCCCGCCAGCATCTGCATCGTTGCAAGGTGCTGAGGCTGGAAAAAACGCAGGCCAATGCCTTGCAGGCTGTGTCGCTGAACGTCAAAGAGGGGACGCCGATTTTCCATTCGGTGATGGTCCATTTTGAAAACGAGCTGCCGGTGCAGATTGAAGATCGCTGCGTGAATGCGGATATTGTACCGGCGTATCTGACACAGGATTACAGCCAGACCACGCCGCATGCTTATCTGTCATTGGTCGCGCCACTCACCGAGGGGGAGCATATTGTTGAGGCGGTGCGAGCCACGGCAGAAGAGTGCGCCCTGCTGAACATCAAAGAACATGACCCCTGCCTGCTGATCCGACGAACGACCTGGTCGGCCACGGAGATTGTTTCTCACGCCCGTCTGCTTTTTCCTGGCTCCCGCTACCGCTTACAGGGGCATTTTATGTCCTGAGCGGACAGCTCTGAAAACCGTGATTGCTGACGCAATATAACAAAATTGTATCATTTTTGTTAATCACATCCTTGCGATGGCTTGTATAGACAAGTATATGTTAGTGACTTATTCACGTTCACCGTGGGCCGGAAAAGACGTGCCTGCGTCAGCCTGAGGAGTCTCTGTCATGTCCCAAAGCAAGTACCGTCAGCAAAATATCCGCGCCCCTCGCGGCACCACATTAACGGCTAAAAGCTGGCTGACCGAAGCGGCGCTGCGCATGTTAATGAATAATCTCGACCCGGACGTTGCCGAGAATCCCCATGAGCTGGTGGTTTACGGTGGGACAGGCCGCGCGGCGCGTAGCTGGGAATGCTATGACGCTATTGTTAACGCGTTAACTGAACTGGAAGCCGACGAAACTCTGCTGGTGCAGTCCGGCAAACCGGTTGGCGTCTTTAAAACCCATGAGAACGCCCCACGCGTGCTGATAGCTAACTCAAACCTCGTGCCGCATTGGGCGACGTGGGAGCACTTTCATGAGCTGGATGCCAAAGGGCTGGCGATGTATGGCCAGATGACGGCAGGAAGCTGGATCTACATTGGCAGACAGGGCATTGTGCAGGGCACCTATGAAACCTTTGTTGAAGCGGGACGTCAGCATTACGCAGGCAACCTGAATGGGCGTTGGGTGCTTACCGCCGGGCTGGGTGGGATGGGCGGTGCGCAGCCCCTGGCCGCGACGCTGGCGGGCGCCTGCTCGCTGAATATTGAGTGTCAGCAAAGCCGTATCGATTTTCGTCTGCGCACCCGCTATGTCGATGAGCAGGCCACCTCGCTTGCTGACGCGCTGGCGCGTATCGAAAAATATACGGGTGAAGGCAAAGCGGTGTCGATTGCCCTGTGCGCCAACGCGGCGGATATCGTTCCTGAGCTGGTAAAACGCGGCGTGCGCCCGGATCTGGTGACCGACCAGACCAGCGCCCACGATCCGCTGCATGGCTATCTGCCGTCCGGCTGGTGCTGGGAGGAGTATCAGGCAAAAGCCGCGTCAGACCCACAGGGAACGGCGCTGGCGGCGAAGCGCTCTATGGCGAAGCATGTGCAGGCCATGCTGGCGTTCAGCGAAATGGGGGTGCCGACCTTTGATTATGGCAACAATATTCGTCAGATGGCTAAAGAGATGGGCGTGGAGAAGGCTTTTGATTTTCCAGGTTTTGTTCCGGCCTATATCCGCCCGCTTTTCTGCCGCGGCATCGGCCCGTTCCGCTGGGTGGCGCTGTCCGGCGATCCGCAGGATATTTATAAAACCGACGCCAAAGTGAAAGAGATTGTGGCGAATGACGCGCACCTTCATCACTGGCTGGATATGGCGCGGGAGCGGATCAGCTTCCAGGGCTTACCGGCGCGTATCTGCTGGGTCGGTCTGGAATGGCGGCAGAAACTGGGACTGGCGTTCAATGAAATGGTACGTAAAGGGGAGGTTTCTGCGCCGATCGTGATTGGCCGCGATCATCTGGACTCCGGCTCCGTCGCCAGCCCGAACCGGGAAACTGAGGCGATGCGCGACGGATCTGACGCGGTTTCCGACTGGCCGCTGTTGAACGCGCTGCTCAATACCGCCAGCGGCGCGACCTGGGTTTCGCTGCATCATGGCGGCGGGGTGGGAATGGGGTTCTCCCAGCATGCCGGGATGGTCATCGTCTGCGACGGGAGCGATGAGGCCGCCGCCCGTATCGCCAGAGTGTTGCACAACGATCCGGCCACGGGGGTGATGCGTCATGCCGACGCCGGGTACGACATCGCCGTCGAATGCGCGGCGGAACAAGGTCTGAATCTTCCGATGGTTGCCGCGACGCAGGGAAAACGCTGATATGAACACATTGACACTTACGCCAGGTCAGCTGAGTTTTTCTCAACTGCGCGATGTCTGGCAGAACCCCGTGCAGCTCAGTCTCGATACCCGCGCCATTGACGGGATTAATGCCAGCGTTGCCTGCGTTAATCATATCGTTGCACAAGGGCGCACCGCCTACGGTATCAATACCGGTTTCGGCCTGCTGGCGCAAACGCGCATCGCCAATGCGGATTTGCAGAATCTACAGCGTTCTCTGGTGCTCTCCCACGCCGCAGGGGTGGGCGAACCGCTGGATGACGCGATGGTGCGCCTGATTATGGTCCTGAAAATCAACAGCCTGGCGCGGGGCTTCTCCGGGATCCGTCTGAGCGTAATTGAAGCGCTGATGGCGTTGGTCAACGCGGAGGTCTGGCCGCTGATCCCGGCAAAAGGTTCCGTGGGGGCATCGGGGGATTTAGCGCCGCTGGCCCATATGTCGCTAACGCTGTTGGGGGAAGGGAAAGCGCGCTGGCAGGGCGAATGGCTACCGGCGCGAGAGGCGCTGAAAAAGGCGGGTCTGGAACCCATCACTCTCGCGGCAAAAGAGGGGCTGGCGCTGCTCAACGGCACGCAGGCATCCACCGCGTTTGCGCTGCGCGGCCTGTTTGAAGCGCAGGAGCTGTTCGCTTCCGCTGTCGTCTGTGGGGCGCTGACCACCGAAGCGGTGCTGGGATCGCGTCGGCCTTTTGACGCCCGCATTCACGCCGCACGCGGTCAGCGTGGGCAGATTGACGCCGCCGCGCTGTATCGCCATGTGCTGACGGAAACCAGCGCGCTTTCACAGTCACATCACAACTGTGAGAAGGTACAGGATCCCTATTCGCTGCGCTGTCAGCCGCAGGTAATGGGAGCCTGTCTGACACAGATGCGCCAGGTGATGGAGGTGCTGCTGGTTGAAGCGAACGCCGTATCGGATAACCCGCTGGTCTTTGCCGAAGAGGGGGATGTGATCTCCGGCGGCAATTTCCACGCTGAGCCGGTGGCGATGGCGGCGGATAACCTGGCGCTGGCGATTGCGGAAATCGGTTCGCTGTCGGAACGACGCATCGCGTTAATGATGGATAAGCATATGTCGCAACTGCCGCCTTTCCTGGTGAAGAATGGCGGGGTTAATTCGGGCTTTATGATCGCCCAGGTCACCGCCGCCGCGCTGGCGAGCGAGAATAAAGCGCTGGCGCATCCGCACAGCGTTGACAGCCTGCCGACGTCGGCAAACCAGGAAGATCACGTCTCAATGGCGCCAGCCGCAGGTCGCCGACTGTGGGAGATGGCAGCCAACACCCGCGGGGTGATTGCCGTAGAGTGGCTGGCGGCCTGTCAGGGGATTGATTTGCGGGACGGTCTGACGTCCAGTCCACTGCTGGAACAGGCGCGGAAAGCGCTGCGTGAGGAGGTTGCCCATTACACGGACGATCGCTTCTTCGCGCCGGATATCGAATGTGCGACCAGGCTACTGACGCAGGGAGCATTGCTTAAACTGATGCCCGCGTTTCTGTCAGAAAATGCCGGATAAAACGCCTTAGCGTTGCTATCCGGCACAACAAGACCTGACTGAACATAGCGGTTATCGACGCGCTGGCGAGCGCGTGAAACGTGAAGATTTTGGCGGTGGGATAATGCCAACCGTTTAAGAGATAACGGAGAATTTTTAACAATGGCAAAGGGTTCCGTTCACCGTATGTTCATTGTTTCCCTGAAACCCTCATACCCGTGAACGGGCAAGGGAGGCTCCTCGTGCACTGAACCCCAAATCCTGGACACCAGATACCTTAATCTGGAGGTCCAGAACGATGAAATATCCATTTCGCGTTAATAAAAAATACAGACCGCAAAAAGTGTAGCCAGGCGTCAGGCAGCCTACCGCTAATTAATCCACAAAAAATGCTTCATTGCGCACGGCATTGTTCACTGCCTGAGTCAGGCGGTGGAGCTGCGCTGGCGCAATGAGATAAGGCGGCATCAGGTAGATCAGTTTGCCAAACGGACGGATCCAGACGCCTTGTTCAACAAAGAATTTTTGCAACGCTGCCATGTTGACCGGACGGGTCGTTTCCACCACGCCGATGGCGCCGAGCACCCGCACATCTGCAACGCTGGCGCAGTCGCGTGCAGGGGCAAGTTCGACGCGGAGCTGCGCCTCAATGGCCGCTACCTGCTGCTGCCATTCGCCGGTTTCCAGCACCGAGAGGCTGGCCGTCGCCACCGCACAGGCCAGCGGGTTGCCCATAAAGGTTGGGCCATGCATAAAACAACCGGCCTCGCCGTTGCTGATGGTTTCTGCCACTTCACGCGTGGTCAGGGTGGCGGAAAGCGTCATCGTACCGCCGGTTAACGCCTTGCCGAGACACAGAATATCCGGTGCGATCCCGGCGTGCTCACAGGCAAACAGCTTACCAGTACGGCCAAATCCGGTGGCAATTTCATCGGCAATCAGCAGGATACCTTCGCGGTCGCACATCCTGCGGATCCGGCGCAGCCACTCCGGGTGATACATCCGCATTCCCCCCGCGCCCTGCACGACAGGTTCCAGAATGACCGCGGCAATTTCATGACGGTGTGCGGCCATCAGGCGGGCAAAGGCCACCATATCGCGTTCGTCCCATTCGCCCTCCATCCGGTTTTGCGGCGCCGGGGCGAAGAGGTTTTCCGGCAGATAGCCCTTCCACAGGCTATGCATGGAGTTGTCCGGATCGCACACCGACATCGCGCCGAAGGTATCGCCGTGATAACCATTACGAAACGTCAGAAAGCGTTGGCGCGCTTCGCCTTTCGTCTGCCAGTATTGCAGCGCCATTTTCATCGCCACTTCAACCGCTACCGAGCCGGAATCCGCGAGGAATACGCATTCCAGCGGTTCCGGCGTCATCGCGACCAGCTTCCGGCACAGGTTGACGGCGGGCGTATGGGTTATTCCGCCAAACATCACGTGTGACATCGCGTCGATCTGCGTTTTCATCGCGGCGTTCAGCTGCGGGTGGTTATAACCGTGAATCGCCGCCCACCAGGAGGACATGCCGTCAATCAGCCGTTCGCCGCTGGATAAAATCAGTTCGCAGCCTTCCGCACGTTCAACAGGATAAACCGGCAGCGGAGAGGTCATGGAGGTGTAGGGATGCCAGATATGGCGTTGGTCAAAGGCAAGATCGTCCGGTGTCATAATCGACTTGTAAACCAAATTAAAAACATTTAGGTTTACGAGTCTACATGAAACTCACAACGAAAAGTAGACAAATATGGCTCACTCTTCTCGCTGGACATTGTCGCAAGTCACCGAATTATTTGAAAAACCGCTGCTGGATTTGCTGTTTGAAGCACAGCAAATTCATCGCCAGCACTTCGATCCCCGTCAGGTACAGGTCAGCACGCTGCTGTCGATTAAAACCGGCGCCTGCCCGGAAGATTGTAAGTATTGCCCGCAGAGTTCGCGCTACAAAACCGGGCTGGAGGCAGAACGATTAATGGAGGTCGGGCAGGTGCTGGACTCTGCGCGGAAAGCGAAGCTCGCCGGTTCCACCCGTTTCTGCATGGGGGCGGCGTGGAAGAACCCTCACGAGCGCGATATGCCGTACCTGGAGCAGATGGTGCAGGGCGTGAAGGCAATGGGGCTGGAAGCCTGTATGACGCTTGGGACGTTGAATGAGTCCCAGGCGCTGCGTCTTGCGAACGCCGGACTGGACTACTACAACCACAACCTCGATACCTCCCCGGAATTCTACGGCAATATCATCACCACGCGTTCATACCAGGAGCGCCTCGACACGCTGGATAAAGTGCGCGACGCCGGGATCAAAGTCTGTTCCGGCGGCATTGTGGGTCTGGGCGAAACGGTAAAAGATCGCGCCGGACTGCTGCTGCAACTGGCCAGTCTGCCAACGCCGCCGGAAAGCGTACCGATCAACATGCTGGTGAAGGTGAAGGGGACGCCTCTGGCGGATAACGAGGATGTGGATGCGTTTGATTTTATTCGCACCATTGCCGTGGCGCGCATCATGATGCCGACTTCATATGTGCGCCTCTCTGCCGGACGCGAGCAGATGAACGAACAGACCCAGGCGATGTGCTTTATGGCCGGGGCTAACTCCATTTTCTACGGCTGCAAATTACTGACTACCCCGAACCCGGAAGAAGATAACGATCTCCGGTTGTTCCGCAAGCTGGGGCTGAATCCACAGCAAACCGCCGTGCTGGCGGGCGATAACGAGCAGCAACAGCGTCTGGAACAGGCGCTGTTGACCCCGGATACTGACGATTATTACAACGCGGCAGCAGTATGAGCTGGCAGCAAAAAATCGACGAGGCGCTCGCGGCGCGTCGTTCGACCGATACCCTGCGAACTCGCCACGTGGTTGAGCAGGGGGCGGGGCGCTGGCTTACCGCCAATAGCCAGCGATATCTTAACTTCTCGAACAATGACTATCTTGGCCTGAGCAGTCACCCGCAGATTATTCGAGCCTGGCAACAGGGTGCCGAACGGTTTGGCGTCGGCAGCGGAGGATCGGGCCACGTCAGCGGCTATAGCGTGGCGCACCGGCAGCTGGAAGCGTCGCTGGCAGACTGGCTGGGCTACCCCCGCGCCCTGCTGTTTATCTCCGGCTTTGCGGCGAATCAGGCGGTTATTGCGGCATTAATGGCAAAAGATGACCGGATTGTCGCCGATCGTCTCAGCCATGCGTCGCTGCTGGAGGCCGCCAGTCTCAGTCCGGCGGCGCTTCGTCGCTATACCCATAACAATCCGGAGCACCTTGCGCGCCTGCTGGCGGCCCCCTGTCCGGGGCAACAGCTGGTGGTGACCGAGGGCGTTTTCAGTATGGATGGCGACAGCGCGCCGCTGGCGGAAATTCATCGTATCGCCCAGGAGCATAACGGCTGGCTGCTGGTGGATGATGCCCACGGCATCGGCGTTATCGGACAGGAAGGACGGGGAAGCTGCTGGCAACAGCAGGTGAAGCCAGAACTGCTGGTGGTGACTTTCGGCAAAGGTTTCGGCGTCAGCGGCGCGGCAGTTCTCTGCTCTGACAGCGTGGCGGATTATCTGTTGCAGTTTGCCCGTCACCTGATTTACAGCACCAGTATGCCGCCTGCCCAGGCGCAGGCATTGAGCGCCGCGCTGGACGTTATGCGCAGTGAGGAGGGGGATAAACGGAGGGAAAAGCTGGCGACGCTAATTCAGCAGTTTCGATCGGCAATCAACGCCACGCACTTTACGCTGGCAGATTCGCAAAGCGCCATCCAGCCGTTAATCGTTGGCGATAACGTTCGGGCGCTACAGCTGGCAGAGCGATTACGCAGCCAGGGATGCTGGGTGACCGCCATCCGTCCACCGACTGTGCCCGCGGGTACCGCCCGCTTGCGTCTGACGCTAACCGCCGCGCATGAACCGCAGGATATCGATCGTTTGCTGGAGGCGCTGCATGGCGCTGGTTAATAAACAAGCCATCGCGGCGGCGTTTGGCCGCGCGGCGAGCCAATACGAACAGCATGCCGAACTTCAGCGCCTGAGCGCGGATGCGCTGCTGGGGCAGCTGCCGGAAAGGTTTTTTGCACAGGTGCTGGACGCGGGATGCGGTCCCGGTCGGCTGAGCCGCTACTGGCGCGAACGGGGCAGTCACGTAACCGCCCTGGATCTGTCAGTGCAGATGCTGGATGAGGCGCGTCGTCAGGCGGTTGCGCACCACTATCTGGCTGGCGATATCGAATCGCTGCCGCTGACCTGCGCAGGGTTTGATCTGGCGTGGAGCAATCTGGCCGTCCAGTGGTGTAACGATTTGCGGGGGGCGTTAAGCGAACTCTGTCGTGTGGTGCGTCCCGGCGGCTGCGTGGCTTTCTCTACCCTGGCGCACGGCTCGCTGCCGGAACTGCATCAGGCGTGGCGGGCCGTTGATGAACGGCCCCATGCCAACCGCTTTTTAGCGGAAGATGCGCTACAGAATGTCGTAAACGACTGGCGCGGGTGCGGGCAGAGGCAAACCCTCACCGTGTGGTTTGACGATGCGCTCAGCGCGATGCGTTCACTGAAGGGGATTGGCGCAACCCATTTGCACGAAGGGCGCGAACAGCGCGTGCTGACGCGTGCGCAATTGCAACAGCTTCAGCTGGCCTGGCCACAGCGGCAGGGGCGATTTCCCCTGACATATCATCTTTTTCTGGGAGTCATTGAACGTGAATAATCGATTTTTTGTCACCGGAACCGACACCGAAGTCGGCAAGACGGTTGCCAGTTGCGCGTTGTTACAGGCTGCGGCGCGCCTGGGCTACCGGACGGCAGGCTACAAACCTGTCGCCTCCGGCAGCGAAATGACCGCATGTGGGTTACGTAACAGCGATGCCCTGGCCCTGCAGCGTAACAGTAGCCTGCGTCTGGAGTATGCAGCGGTGAACCCCTACACCTTCGCGGAACCGACGTCACCGCATATTATCAGCGCTGAAGAGGGGAGGCCGATTCAGGCTTGCGTGATGTCCGCAGGCCTGCGCGCTTTGGAGGCGCAGGCGGACTGGCTGCTGGTGGAAGGCGCCGGAGGCTGGTTTACGCCGCTGTCGGAGACGCTCACCTTTGCCGACTGGGTGCAGCAGGAACGTCTGCCGGTGATTCTGGTGGTCGGGGTGAAGCTGGGCTGTATCAACCATGCAGTGCTCACAGCGCAGGCGATACGGCAGGCCGGACTGCGGCTGGACGGCTGGGTGGCGAATGATGTGGTGGTGCCGGGGAAGCGACACGCCGAATATATGGCGACGCTCACAAGGATGATTCCGGCGCCGTTACTGGGAGAAATCCCCTGGCTTACGCAGCAGGCTGAATATGCAATGACAGGACAATATCTCGATCTTACCGCGTTAAACCGCAGGTAAAGATGGCGAAATTGCGAGCGATATCTTGCCTGCCGTCAGCAGATAAAAATCGAAAATTAGTGATAATTTTTTTTTAGTCGCGCTTTTGGAGCAAAGTGGGCGTATTAGCCAGGCGGCAGTCCATACGGGCTGGAAGCAGTTATCCACTATTCCTGTGGATAACCTTGTGTATTAGAGTTAGAAAACCCAGGGTAAGCGAGAGAATACGCGGCCTGCAGCTGAATTGATGCGAAAGCCGTCTCAAGGAAATATCCTTTGTGATACAGTTGGTTATATAAAATCAATGGCTGTAAGGAAAGTGTCATCGGTTGCCATAAAAGTTTCATAACGCGACTTGACAAATGTTAAGAAAGTCGGAGGTCTGGGGATAACCCGCTTTAGACGGTGTTTTATCTTGTCAGGAGCTAAATTTCCCCCCGTGCTGATGGCACATTACGGCGCGTAACAGCAGTATTATGATGCGCTACTGTTTTTTCATCCAGTATATTTTGCTGGCAATATTGGCCATCAGGAGTAAAATTACACACCTGCCCGCCCATTCCTTCAGGTAGCTGCTCATGAGTAAACCGTTCAAACTGAATTCTGTTTTTAAACCTTCTGGCGATCAGCCGGAGGCGATACGCCGTCTGGAAGAGGGACTGGAGGATGGCCTGGCGCACCAGACCTTGCTGGGCGTAACGGGTTCAGGAAAAACGTTTACTATCGCCAACGTGATTGCCGATCTTCAGCGACCGACCATGGTGATGGCCCCCAATAAAACGCTCGCAGCGCAGCTCTATGGCGAGATGAAGGAGTTCTTTCCGGATAACGCGGTGGAATATTTCGTCTCGTACTATGACTACTACCAGCCGGAGGCCTACGTGCCGAGTTCTGATACCTTCATCGAGAAGGACGCCTCGGTTAACGAACATATTGAACAGATGCGGCTGTCGGCGACCAAAGCGCTGCTGGAGCGTCGTGACGTCATCGTGGTGGCGTCCGTTTCGGCGATCTACGGTCTGGGCGATCCGGATTTGTATCTGAAGATGATGCTGCACCTTACGGTCGGCATGATTATTGACCAGCGGGCGATCCTGCGGCGGCTCGCGGAGTTGCAGTACACCCGTAACGATCAGGTTTTCCAGCGCGGCACCTTTCGCGTGCGCGGCGAGGTGATCGACATCTTCCCGGCGGAATCAGATGACATCGCGCTGCGCGTGGAACTGTTTGATGAAGAGGTGGAGCGCCTGTCGCTGTTCGATCCGCTGACCGGACAGATTGAATCGACGATTCCCCGCTATACCATCTACCCAAAAACGCACTATGTGACGCCACGTGAGCGTATCCTGCAGGCGATGGAAGAGATCAAAGTGGAGCTGGCGGACCGGAGAAAGGTTCTGCTGGCGAACGATAAGCTGCTGGAAGAACAGCGCTTAACCCAGCGCACACAGTTTGATCTTGAGATGATGAACGAGCTGGGCTACTGCTCAGGTATTGAAAACTACTCTCGCTTTCTTTCAGGGCGTGGGCCAGGCGAACCGCCGCCGACGCTGTTTGATTATCTGCCCGCGGATGGTCTGCTGGTGGTGGACGAATCGCACGTTACCATCCCGCAAATTGGCGGCATGTACCGCGGCGATCGGGCGCGCAAAGAGACGCTGGTGGAATATGGCTTCCGTCTGCCTTCCGCGCTGGATAACCGTCCGCTGAGGTTTGAAGAGTTTGAAGCGCTGGCGCCGCAAACCATCTACGTTTCCGCCACGCCCGGGAATTACGAACTGGAGAAATCCGGTGGCGATGTGGTCGATCAGGTCGTGCGACCCACCGGGCTGCTGGATCCGGTCATTGAGGTTCGTCCGGTGGCGACGCAGGTCGACGATCTGCTTTCTGAGATTCGTATCCGTGCGGCAATTAACGAACGTGTGCTGGTCACCACGTTGACCAAACGGATGGCGGAAGACCTGACTGAATATCTCGAAGAGCACGGCGAGCGAGTGCGCTATCTGCACTCGGATATCGATACCGTAGAACGTATGGAAATCATTCGTGATTTGCGTCTGGGCGAGTTTGACGTGCTGGTGGGTATCAACCTGTTACGAGAAGGCCTGGACATGCCTGAGGTGTCTCTGGTGGCGATTCTCGATGCCGACAAAGAGGGGTTCCTGCGTTCTGAACGTTCTCTGATTCAGACCATTGGTCGCGCGGCGCGTAACGTTAACGGGAAAGCCATCCTGTATGGCGACAGAATCACCGCGTCGATGGCAAAAGCGATTGGTGAAACTGAACGTCGTCGCGAGAAACAGCAGCTGTATAACGAAGAGCACGGAATCATCCCACAGGGCCTGAATAAGAAAGTGGTTGATA
This sequence comes from Citrobacter amalonaticus, assembly GCF_002918555.1. Classification (GTDB taxonomy): domain Bacteria; phylum Pseudomonadota; class Gammaproteobacteria; order Enterobacterales; family Enterobacteriaceae; genus Citrobacter_C; species Citrobacter_C amalonaticus_A. Next base: position 734,166 of record NZ_PQMB01000002.1, on the reverse strand, counting down.
TCCTGGCGCTGGGGCAAAGCCTGGCGAAAACCAAAGCGAAGGGCAGAGGGAAATCGCGCGCGGCGGCGAAGTCCGATGTGGTGGAAATGGATATGTCGCCAAAAGCGTTGCAGCAGAAGATCCACGAGCTGGAGGGACAGATGATGCAGCATGCGCAAAATCTGGAATTCGAAGAGGCCGCACAGATCCGCGACCAGCTGCATCAGCTGCGCGAGCTGTTTATCGCGGCGTCGTGATCACCAAAGGCGTTGCGTTGGCCCGATGAGCTTGCGCCATCGGGCAACCATACCGCCCGTTACCCCAGCGCCTGAATTGCTTTTTCCAGCGCGCAGTGCAGCAGCTGGCGGTTATGACGGTAAGGAATATCGCTGGCCTCCAGCACTTCCTGGATCACAACCCGGTCGGTAATCCCTGAAACATTCACTTTCGGCCCCACAACGACCGCATCAATCACTTTCTTCCCGACGTACTGCTCTATGACTGCCAGCTTATCAGCAAGCGTCAGGCTCGCGGCGGGGAGACTCAGTTCACGACCCAGATTACCGATATAAACCATCGGTGCAGATGTGCGGCGCAATGCCTGCGCCAGTTCATCAAGCAGCAGGATTGGCATCAGACTGGTATAGAAGCTGCCTGGCCCAATCAGGATTAAATCGGCCTGGGCAATGGCCTGTACCGCTTCCCGCGTTGTTGGAACCTTCGGCGACAGCATCAGCTCCTGAGGTGGGGTAGTGAGTTGATCAATGTTCACTTCACCGTAGACTTCATGCCCCTGGGCGTCCAGCGCCATCAGGTCAACCGGCAGTTCAGACATGGGGATTAAGTGCGCATCCACTTTTAGCAGGCTACGAATTAAATTTATCGCTTCCAGAGGCCGCACGCTGAGGTGATCCAGCGCTTTTAACATCAGATTTCCGAGGTTATGACCGGAAAGTTCGCCATTCCCGCCAAAACGGTACTCAAACATCGCTGAAGCAACGCTGGGTTCGGTGATCAATTGGTTCAGACAGTTGCGCATATCACCCCAGGCAATCCCCCCCTCCGAGCGGCGAATACGCCCCGTTGAACCCCCATTATCCGTGGTGGTGACAATTCCCGTCAGGCGTGAACCCAGTGAGGAGAGTGACGAGAGAACGCGTCCTAATCCATGCCCTCCGCCGAGAGCGACGACACGATCAAGGTCAGCCAGCGTACGATTGCGCATAAAAGTTCCTGAAGTCAAATTAACCGCGCTACAGTAACGCAAATCGCGGCTTTTCAGCAATTGGCTGACCCACAGGTAAATAAAAAAAACTGTCTGGATCTACTCCTTTAGAGCGAAGCGGGGCTGCGCCGGAAATGATGTACATCAATGCAAAGGTGTGATTTTCGCTTATTCTGTAGCGAAATGGCACGATCATGACGCTATATACATGTTTATACAGCGTAAGTGTGAATGGCACAATGTCCGTTTACACGCTACTATCGGCTTAGAGCTCGTCCCATCTGGCTCTTAACTACATAAACACACTCTAGCCTCTGCACCTGGGTCAAAAGATACGGTGCTTTGGCCGTGACGATGCTTAATCGCGTTGCCACCAGGGCGCAGGAAGAAATGACTCCGCCTCCCGTATATGGAAAGGTGTACATGGCCTCACAACTGACCGATGCTTTCGCACGCAAGTTCTATTACTTGCGTCTGTCGATTACCGATGTGTGCAATTTTCGTTGCACCTACTGTCTGCCGGATGGCTATAAGCCAGGCGGCGTCACCAACAACGGTTTTCTTACTGTCGATGAAATTCGCCGGGTGACTCGTGCCTTTGCCAGCCTGGGTACTGAGAAAGTGCGTCTGACAGGCGGCGAGCCTTCTTTGCGCCGCGACTTCACCGATATCATCGCTGCCGTGCGTGAAAACGATGCCATTCGTCAGATTGCGGTAACTACCAATGGTTACCGTCTGGCACGCGACGCCGCAAACTGGCGCAATGCAGGGCTGACAGGGATTAACGTCAGCGTTGACAGTCTGGATGCCCGTCAGTTTCATGCCATTACCGGACAGGATAAATTTCAGCAGGTGATGGCGGGTATTGATAGCGCGTTTGACGCCGGTTTCGAGAAAGTCAAAGTTAACACCGTGCTGATGCGCGATGTGAACCACCATCAGTTAGATACCTTTCTTTCCTGGATCCAGGGGCGCCCCATCCAGCTCCGCTTCATTGAATTGATGGAGACGGGCGAGGGGAGTGAACTGTTCCGTAAACACCATATTTCTGGTCAGGTGCTGCGCGATGAGCTGCTGCGCCGTGGTTGGATCCATCAGTTGCGCCAGCGCAGCGATGGTCCGGCCCAGGTTTTCTGCCATCCCGATTATGCCGGTGAAATCGGCCTCATCATGCCTTATGAGAAAGATTTCTGCGCCACCTGCAACCGTCTGCGCGTCTCTTCCATCGGCAAGCTGCATCTTTGCCTGTTTGGCGAAGGCGGCGTGAACCTGCGCGATTTGCTGGCTGAGGATGTTCAGCAGCAGGCGCTGGAAGAGCGCATTTCAGGCGCTTTGCGGGAGAAAAAACAGACCCATTTTCTGCACCAGAACCATACCGGTATTACGCAAAACTTATCGTACATTGGCGGTTAAACGTTATGCACTTCATCCTTCATGCTGTCTCTGCGCGGGCTGTGGAGTTACCTGTCTCATCCATGAGGCTCGCCCTTACGGGCCGTCGCTCTGCGACATTCAAATCTGTTCCTGACAGATTTGTCGCTCACCCCAGTCACTTACTTCTGTAAGTTTCCGGGGGCACTCCCTTGCTGCCCTGAGATAACCTGAATAATTTTGTGCGTATATAGGAGATTAAAGATGAGTCAGGTAAGCGCTGAATTTATCCCGACCCGCATTGCTATTCTTACCGTTTCGAATCGTCGTGGTGAAGAAGACGACACGTCCGGCCATTTTTTGCGCGATTCAGCGCAGGAAGCCGGTCATCAGGTCGTCGACAAAGCAATCGTTAAAGAAAACCGCTACGCGATTCGCGCCCAGGTGTCAGCGTGGATTGCCAGCGATGACGTACAGGTCGTATTAATTACCGGCGGCACGGGGCTGACGGAAGGCGACCAGGCGCCGGAAGCGCTATTGCCGCTGTTCGACAGAGAGGTCGAAGGCTTTGGCGAGGTGTTCCGTATGCTGTCGTTTGAAGAGATTGGCACCGCCACGCTGCAATCCCGCGCCGTCGCCGGGGTGGCGAACAACACGTTGATTTTCGCCATGCCTGGCTCCACGAAGGCATGTCGCACCGCCTGGGATAACATCATCGCCCCGCAGCTGGATGCGCGTACGCGTCCGTGCAATTTCCACCCACATTTGAAGAAATAAATATGCCGCAACTGACCCACATTAACGCCGCTGGCGAAGCGCATATGGTGGATGTCTCCGCCAAAGCGGAAACCGTACGTGAAGCCCGTGCGGAAGCGTTTGTGACGATGCGCAGTGAAACGCTGACGATGATCGTTGAAGGTAGCCACCATAAGGGCGATGTATTTGCGACCGCGCGTATTGCCGGTATTCAGGCGGCGAAGCGCACCTGGGAGCTGATCCCGCTGTGCCATCCGTTGCTGCTGAGCAAGGTGGAAGTACAGCTGCAGGCCGAGCCGGAACATAACCGTGTCCGTATCGAATCGCTCTGTCGCCTGACGGGGAAAACCGGCGTGGAGATGGAAGCCTTAACCGCGGCGTCCGTGGCGGCGCTGACCATCTATGATATGTGCAAAGCGGTGCAAAAAGATATGGTGATAGGTCCGGTTCGTCTGCTGGCGAAAAGCGGCGGTAAGTCCGGTGATTTTAAGGTGGATGCGGATGATTAAAGTTCTGTTTTTTGCGCAGGTTCGCGAACTGACTGGGGCGGACTCGCTGGAGGTACCGGCAGACTTCCCGACGGTGGAAACGCTGCGTGAACATCTGGCTGCTACGGGCGATCGTTGGGCGCTGGCGCTGGAAGACGGTAAGCTGCTGGCGGCGGTAAACCAGACGCTGGTCAGCTTTGACCATCCTTTGGTGGAAGGCGATGAAGTCGCGTTCTTTCCTCCGGTCACAGGGGGCTGAGATGGCGGAAACCCGAATTGTTGTCGACCACGCGCCGTTTAGCGTAGGGGAAGAGTACCCCTGGCTGGCGCAGCGTGATGAAGATGGCGCGGTCGTGACCTTTACCGGCAAGGTGCGCAATCACAATCTCGGTGACAGCGTGCAGGCGCTGACCCTGGAGCATTATCCCGGCATGACCGAAAAAGCGCTGGCGGATATCGTGGAAGAGGCGCGTCGCCGCTGGCCGCTGGGACGTGTGACGGTGATCCACCGTATCGGTGAGCTGTGGCCGGGCGATGAAATTGTTTTTGTCGGCGTGACCAGTGCCCATCGCAGTAGCGCCTTTGACGCCGGGCAGTTCATTATGGATTATCTGAAGACCCGCGCGCCGTTCTGGAAGCGCGAAGCAACGCCGGAAGGGGACCGCTGGGTGGAAGCGCGCGACAGCGATCGGCAAGCGGCAAAACGCTGGTAATAAAATAATGTGATAATCTTATTCAGAGGTATACCCTAAATAATTCGCGTGGCAGAAAGGCGGCAAGGGAAGAAATCTCAGGGAGCGCAGATAGCTCTGTGACCGGAGTTTCTGACAAATCCGCGGCTAACGCACCTGCTACTTGAAGTATGACGGGTGTATCATTTTTAATCTGAATTCAGGAGATAGTCATGGACCGATTCCCACGAACCGATTCCATTGTACAGGCACGTTCCGGCCTGCAAACCTATATGGCGCAGGTCTACGGTTGGATGACAGTCGGGCTGCTGTTGACTGCGTTTACCGCATGGTATGCGGCAAATTCCGCTGCCTTTATGGAACTGTTGTATACCAACAGGATCGTTTTCTTCGGGCTTGTCATCGCGCAGCTGGCCGTCGTTTTTGTGTTATCGGGTCTGATTAATAAGCTCAGCGCGGGGGTGATGACCACGCTGTTTATGCTCTATTCCGTCCTGACCGGCCTGACGCTTTCCAGTATTTTTATCGTTTACACGGCATCTTCTATTGCCAGCACGTTCGTGGTGACGGCCGGGATGTTCGGCGCCATGAGCCTGTATGGTTACACCACTAAACGCGATCTCAGCGGTCTGGGCAACATGCTGTTTATGGCGCTGATCGGCATTATTCTGGCGTCGCTGGTGAATTTCTGGCTGAAGAGCGAAGCGCTGATGTGGGCAGTAACCTACATCGGGGTGGTGGTGTTTGTCGGTCTGACCGCGTATGACACCCAGAAACTGAAAAATATCGGTGAGCAAATCGATGTACGCGACAGTTCTAACCTGCGTAAATACTCGATTCTTGGGGCGTTAACGCTGTATCTGGACTTCATCAACCTGTTCCTGATGCTGCTGCGTATCCTCGGTAATCGTCGCTGATCTCAGTGTGCCGGATGACATTTTGCTCATCCGGCATAACCCTTCACAATTATTTCGCCAGCGCCTTCTCGTTTTTCGCCCGTAACGTCTTCGCCCGACTTTCCAGAAGCAGGTAACAAATCAGCGCCAGCAACAGCGGCATAAAGTAATACAGCACGCGATAAGCGAGCAGTGCGGCAATGATCGTTCCCTGTGAGGTATGTTCTCCCGCCAGCAGGGCCAGAAACACCGCTTCCAGTACGCCAATTCCGGCAGGAATATGCACAATAACGCCAGCAATACTGCTGACCAGCAGCACGCCGAGCACGAAGAAAAAGTCGACGCTCTGGCCTAACAATAACCAGATAATGGCCCCCATGACCATCCAGTTAATACTGGATATGACCATTTGCGCTACGGCGAATTTCCACGACGGCAGCACTAATTTTTGTCCTTTAATGGTCATATGGCGATGTCTGGAAAAGGCGCAAAACCACAGGTACACCACGACCACCAGCAACAGCGCCACCCCCAAAAAGCGCAGCGTATTCTCACTGATGTACCAGTGGGCGGGTAACTGTACGACACCAAAAGTAAAGATAACCCCGCCAAGCAGGATATACCCCAGCCAGTTGGTGGCGATACTGAGCGAGAAAATTCGTGTGATGGTACTACCGGGCAAACCGAGGCGGGAGTAGAGTCGGTAGCGCATACCAATGCCGCCCACCCAGGTACTTAAGGTCAGATTAAAGGCATAGCAGATAAACGACACCAGCATCACCTGGCGCCTGGCCAGTTTATGCCCGCAATAAAAACGTCCAAGCAGATCGTAGCAGCCATAGAGCAGATAGCTGAGAACCACCAGCCCGATGGCGCTTAGTAATGCAACCCGGTTGTAATCGCGGATCACCGCCCAGACTTCTTCCCAGTTGACTTTACTGGCGTAGACCACCAGCAGCACGATCACGGCGATAAAAAACAGCCAGGTGAGGATCTTTTTCGCCAGCCGCCAGCGTGGATGCGATTTTGCCATCAGGGTTTCCCTCCCGTATCCTGCGCTTCGATGCGATCCTGCGTTTCCATTGTCGGCTGTGCCGGTGGGTCTACCTGCGCCAGACGCGGCGTATGCGCCGGAAGCCAGCCGACCAGCGCCGGGAAATGGCGTAAGAAGTGGAACGCCAGCACGCTTTTGCTCAGGTTCCACCAGGTGCGCCTGGGCAGCATGGATTCGTCAACTTGCTTGCAGTCGTGGGCGATAATGGTATTGAGGTTGTCGCGCAGGGTCTGGTTAAAAGCGCGGTCGTAAATAATCAGATTCGCTTCCAGATTGAGCGACAGGCTGAGGGGATCCAGGTTACTGGAGCCGACCGTTGCCCAGCGATCGTCCATCAGCGCCACTTTGCCATGCAAAGGTTTGCGGCGGTATTCATAGACCTGCACGCCGCCTTTCACCAGATAGTTATAAAGCAGGCGCGCGCCAACGGTGACAATGGGCATATCCGGCTCGCCCTGTACGATCAGCTTTACCCTCACCCCTCGTCGGGAGGCCTTGCGCATGGCATGGAGCAGGCGATAGCCGGGAAAGAAATAGGCGTTGGCGATGATAACTTCCCGCCTTGCCTGGGTGAGCATTTTCAGATAGTGGCGTTCAATGTCGTCGCGGTGCTCTTCGTTATCACGCCAGACAAACAGGGCCTGCGCTTCGCCAGGCTGATGATTTTCAATCGCCCGATGATGCCGTTTCCACCAACGGCGTACGGCGCTTTGCCCCGGTAGATTCTCCACTTCAAACTGAAGAATATCAGCCACGATCGGCCCCTCCACCCGTACCGCATAATCCTGTTTAGCCTCCGGGCCGTAGTCGGACATGTGCTCAGCGGAGTAGTTGATTCCACCAACAAAAGCCACCTTATCGTCAACCACCACAATTTTACGGTGCATGCGGCGAAAGAGATTCGTGCGCATACCAAACAGGCGTGGGCGCGGATCGTAATAGCGAAAAATCACCCCTGCCGACGTGAGTTCGCCGACGAAGCGGTCGCTGAGATCCGGTGAACCATAACCGTCTAAAAGTACCTCGACCTTAATGCCGCGTAATGCTGCTGCGAGCAGAACGGCATGAAGCGCTTTCCCCACGTCATCTTCAAACCAGATGAACGTCTCCAGAATTACTCTTTGTTGTGCCTGATCAATGGCTTCAAACACGGCGGGGTAGTACTGGTCGCCGTTCTCCAGTAGCTGGATCTGATTGCCTTCACGCCAGCTGCATTTCATAAATGAATCTCCGCGCTAAGAGGGGCATGGTCAGACAGATGTCGCCAGTTTCGCAGCGGCAACGCGGTGGGCGAACTGGCGTTAGCATTTTTTACGTAGATCCGATCGAGGCGCAGCAGCGGCAGGTGAACCGGAAAGGTCCGGGCCGGACGCCCGTGCGCCCGGGTAAAAATCTCGTCCAGTCCGGCGGCGGTCTTCAGCGCATGGTTCGCCTTTTGCCACCAGTCATTGAAATCACCTGCCACTACCACGGGTTCTGCTTCGGGCAGGGCATTGACCCAGTCAGCCAGCATTGTCAGCTGCGCCTGACGGTGGGTTTCACGCAGGCCGAGATGAACGCACATCACATGGATAGGGTGAGAGAGCACCGGCGGTGCGATGCGGCAGTAGAGCACGCCGCGCTTTTCGCTTCCGTCCACGGACACATCGCGATTTTCATAATGTTCAATAGGGTAACGCGACAGCACGGCATTTCCATGATGCCCTTCCGGGTAAACGGCGTTACGTCCATAGGCGAAGTCACTCCACATAGTATCCGCCAGAAACTCATAGTGGGTGGTGTCCGGCCAGTTCTCGATGTGTAGCGGATGGACTTCGTGGGCGCCCATCACCTCCTGCAGGCAGACAATATCGGCGCTGACGGTGCGCACGGCATCGCGCAGCTCCGGTAAAATGAAGCGCTTGTTAAAGGCGGTAAAGCCTTTATGTGTATTAATGGTGAGCACTTTGAATGAAAATTGCTGCGTTTGACCGGTCATAGTTCTCCTGTCGGCGTCACTTTCCTGAATAAATAGTGTAGTCGGCGTCACAAAAAGGTGCGGTCTTACGGAATTTTCCGTAAAGTTCGGTACTCTGAGTAATTAGACAAAAATCCTTCAGGAGAAAAGCCATGAGGTGGCAACAACGTGTTCGTGTCGCAACAGGTCTTAGTTGTTGGCAGATAATGTTGCATTTACTGGTAGTGGCGATGCTGGTAATGGGCTGGATGAGCGGCACTCTGGTGCGCGTCGGCCTTGGATTATGTGTGCTGTACGGGGTGACCGTACTGCTGATGTTGGCGCTTCAGCGTCATCATGAACAGCGCTGGCGAGATGTCGCTGATGTGCTGGAAGAGTTAACCACCACCTGGTATTTCGGCGCCGCGCTGATTGTGCTGTGGCTGCTCTCCCGGGTTTTGCAGAATAACCTGCTGCTGGCTCTGGCTGGGCTGGCGATCCTTGCCGGACCCGCCGTGGTTTCGCTACTGGCGAAAGATAAAAAACTACATCACTTTGCGTCTAAACATCGCGTACGCCGCTGATCCCGTCGTGGCCGCTATAACCAGTAGCGGCCACAAGCTTCCCCAGACAATCTGTAAACTCGCGTCCTTCAAATAAATCTGTTTGGTAATATCCGTAAAGTGACGGATAGGGTTTATCCATGTCAGATTCTGCAACCAGACCGGCATGTTCTCGACCGGAGAAACATACCCTGAGAGCAAAATCGCTGGCATCATAAAGACAAACACGCCGATAAACGCCTGCTGTTGCGTGGAACACAGCGATGAGATCAGTAACCCAAATCCCACCAGCGACAGGCCGTAGATAACCATGGTGAAGTAAAACAGCATCAGCGATCCGGCGAACGGGATCTGATAAGCCCAGATGCCTACGCCTAACACAATGGTGGCCTGGAACGTGGCGACAATCAGCGCGGGAACCGCTTTACCGACGAAGATCTGCCAGGTGGTCAGCGGGGAGACGAGTAGCTGATCGAGCGTGCCTTGCTCGCGTTCGCGGGCGACAGACAGCGAAGTGACGATCATCACCCCGATGGTGGTGATCATGGCGATCAGCGACGGCACCACGAACCATTTATAGTCCAGGTTCGGGTTGTACCAGTTACGCACGACCAGCTCGCTGTTGTTGGGTTTGGGTTTGCCGTCCATCAGTTCCTGCTGGTACTGCTTTACGATCTGTTGCAGGTAGTTGGCGGCAATCTGCGCGCTGTTGGAGTTACGTCCGTCGAGAATGAGCTGCATGGGGGCTGACTGGAAGGTATCCAGATTACGCGAGAAATCCGCCGGGAAGCGCACCAGCAGCAGCGCTTTTTGGGTATCAATTGTCGGCTGGATCTCCTGCGGGCTTTTTAACAACAGGATATGGGTAAATGCTTTGGCGCGGGCAAAACGCTGAGTCAGCTCTACCGAATGCTTGCCGTTATCTTCGTTATAAATTGCAATGGTGGCATTCGTAACCTCCAGCGTGGCGGCAAAGGGAAACAGGATGACCTGAATCAGCACCGGTAAAATCAGGATCGCGCGGGTCTGCGGCTCGCGTAACAGCGACTGCAACTCTTTGCGAATTAACGTCCATAAGCGATGAAACATGCGCGTCTCCCTAATCCAACCGACGTTTGGTTTTCAGCCACGTCAGGCCAATAAACATGACCGCCGAGGCGATTAAAAACAGCACGTTCACCATCAGCACCACCGGAATATTTCCCGCCAGGAACAGGCTTTGCAGCGTGCTAACGAAGTAACGCGCCGGAATAATGTACGTCACCGCGCGGATCACCGCAGGCATACTGTCTATCTGAAAAATAAATCCCGACAGCATGATAGAGGGCAGAAAAGCCGCGTTAAGCGCCACCTGTGCGGCGTTAAACTGGTTACGGGTAACGGTGGAGATCAGTAGCCCCATCCCTAGCGTACTGAGTAAAAAAAGGCTGGTGATAAAAAACAGGATCGTCAGCGAACCGCGATACGGTACGCCGAGAATGAAAACCGAAACCAGCATACAGAGCAGCATCGCCAGCATACCGAGAAAGTAGTAGGGGATAAGTTTGCACAGCAGCAGCTCCAGGCGCGTGACTTCCGTGGAGAGCAAGGCTTCCATGGTACCGCGCTCCCATTCGCGCGCCACCACCAGTGAGGTCAGGATTGCGCCGATCACCGTCATAATGATGGTCACTGCGCCAGGAATAATAAAATGCTGGCTGATGGCCGCCGGGTTAAACCAGTAGCGGGTTTGTACCTCGATGAGCGGTTCAAAGGTTTCCCCGCGATCTTCCGCCCGCTGCATTTGCCAGATCTGCCAGATGCCTTCCACGTAACCCTGTACAAAGTTGGCGGTGTTGGGTTCGCTGCCGTCGGTGATGACCTGAATGGGGGCGGTGTCGTTCGGGCGCGCCATCTGCCGGGCAAAATCCACCGGGATCACCACCAGGCCACGAATACGTCCGGCCTGCATTTTTTCAATGAGCTCGTGCCGGTTGTCGCTGATGGTGGCATCAATATAAGGTGAGCCGGTCATCGCATGAGTGAAATCCAGCGCCTCTTTGCTTTGTTGTTCCAGTAAAATTCCGACCCGTAACTTGCTGGAGTCGAGGTTTATGCCGTAGCCAAAGATAAACAGCAGCAGCAGGGGGATCACCACCGCAATCAGCCAACTGCTGGGATCGCGGACGATCTGCCGCGTCTCCTTAACGCACAGGGCGCGCACACGACGCCAGGAGAGCAGGCGATTAGGCATGGGTATGCTCCTTATCCCAGTCGTTAATCAACGTGATAAAGGCTTGTTCCATCGTTGGGTCGGGGGTGTTGTCATCGGCAGCCTGCGTTTTCAGGTCGTCCGGCGTGCCGCTGGCGATAAGCTTCCCGCGATAGACCAGCCCGATGCGATCGCAATATTCCGCCTCATCCATAAAATGGGTGGTGACCATCACCGTCACCCCTTTCTCGACCATGCTGTTGATATGCAGCCAGAACTCGCGACGGGTAATAGGATCGACACCCGAAGTGGGTTCGTCGAGAAACAGAATGTCCGGTTCGTGCATCAGCGAGCAGGCCAGCGCCAGGCGCTGTTTAAAGCCCAGCGGCAGCTCGTCGGTGGCGTGCGAGGCAATGCTTTTTAAGCCAAACGCCTCGCTCATCCTTTCGATTTTTTCGTTCTGAGACCGGCCCCGCAGACCATAAACGCCAGAGAAGAAGCGCAGGTTCTGTTCTACAGTCAAATTGCCGTAAAGGGAAAATTTCTGCGCCATATAGCCCAGACGCTGGCGCGCCTTGCCGGAGCTGACCTTCAAATCCATATCCAGCACCAGCGCCTTACCGGATGTTGGAACCAGCAGGCCACACATCATTTTAAACGTGGTCGATTTGCCCGCGCCGTTGGGACCCAGCAGGCCGAAAATTTCGCCGCGCTCAACGGCAAAGTTGACGTGGTCGGTGGCGGCGAAGTCCCCGAATTTTTTCGTCAGTTCTTTGGCTTCAATCACCGTCTCGCCGGGCGTGCCCTCTACCGTATGCAGGATGGCGCCAAGCGGCGACTCTGAGGTTCCCGCGCCGCCAAGCAGATCGATAAATGCATCTTCAAAACGCGGTGCGGTTTCGTTTATCTCAACGTCCGGCATTCCTTCGCCGCGGCGAATATCCTCTGCCGTCGCCTCTTTTTTCAGGATAAGCCTTACGGATTTCCCCTGGATCATGCCGTCGCTGACCTGCGGTAATTTCAATGCCCGCTGTAGCAGCCGACGGTTATTTTCCTGCGGACTACTCATCAGGAAGCTGCGTCCGGCCATCGTCTGCGTCAGTTTCGTGGGCTCACCCTGATATAAAATCTCACCTTCGTTCATCAGCAGCACATCGCGGCACTGTTCGGCTTCATCCAGATACGACGTGCTCCACAGAATCAGCATGCCGTCACCCGCCAGTTCGTGCACCATCTGCCACAGCTCGCGTCGTGAGATAGGGTCAACTCCGACGCCGGGTTCATCCAGCAGCAGAACCTTTGGCTCGCCGACCAGGGTACAGGCCAGCCCCAGCTTCTGTTTCATCCCACCGGAGAGTTTCCCGGCCAGACGGTCGGTAAACGGACCGAGGGCGGTGAATTCAAGCAGGCGCGCGAAAGTTTTCTCCCGCTCTTCGCCGGTGACGCTGCGCAAATCGGCATACAGATTAAGGTTCTCCATCACGGTGAGATCCTCATACAGGCCGAATTTTTGCGGCATATAGCCCAGCACCGCATGCAGCTCGCTGTCGTTTTTTATGGGGTCGTAACCGATGACCGTGGCGCTGCCGCCGTCGGGTTTTAACAAACCCGCCAGCATACGCATCAGGGTGGTCTTCCCCGCGCCGTCCGGTCCAACCAGACCCGTCACGTAGCCCGCGTGCAGGGTACAGTCGAGCGGAGCGACCGCGGGCTTATCCATCCCCGGGAAGCGTTTTTCCAGCCCGTTCAGCGTGATAACGGCCTCATTCATGGCCTGCCTCATTGTCGAATTTCACCGTCACCGGCATCCCCTGACGCAGCGTATCATCCGCATCGGTGACCACAATACGCAGACGATAGACGAGGTCGGTTCGCAGGTCCGGTGTTTCAACCGTTTTCGGGGTGAACTCGGCGGTGGGGGAGACGAAGCCAATCTTGCCGTGATAAGGCTTATCCGCACGACCGTCGGTGTAGAGCAGAATTTCGCGACCCGGCTGCGCCTGGTTAAGATTACGTTCATCCACATAAGCGCGCACCCAGACCGGACGCGTCAGGGAGAGCGTCAGCGCGGTGCTACCGGCGCTGAGCATACTGCCCGGCTCGACGGCGCGGGTAAGCAGCGTTCCGTCAGATGGGGCGTGCAGCGTGGTATCCTGCAAATCGAGCTCAGACTGTGCCAGCTGCGCCTGCGCCTGTTCGAGACTGGCTTTCGCCTGGGCGATATCCTGCTGGCGGTTACCGGTGCGGTACTGGCTTAATTTGTCCTGGGCGGATTTCAGCGTGGCCTGCGCCTGATCGCGCGATGAGCGGGCATTTTCCAGGTCGTTGGCAGAAATCGTCCGGCTTTTCCACAGCCCCTGTTGACGGTTGTAAAAGTTCTGCGCGTAGTCATAGGCCGCCTGCGCCTGTTTGACCGCCGCCGCCGCCTGGGCAATCTCTTCATCGCGATAGCCTGCCAGCATCAGGTCATACTGGGCCTGGGCGACGGAAACCCCCGCTTTGGCCTGCATCAACGCGTTTTCATAAGGGGCTTTATCGAGCATCCCCAGCACCTGCCCGGATTTGATGGCGTCGCCTTCATCCACCGCCAGCGAGGCAAGCCGGCCGCCGACGCGAAAACTCAGGTTAACGGTGCGGATGTCCACGTTGCCATAAAGCGTCAGCCCGTTATCCTGCCGACTCTGATACCACCCTGTGCCGCCAGCAATGACGGCGACCAGTACCGCTGCTGCCAGTCCGATTACGACAGGTTTTTTCATCAGTCCAGACTCCTTTGCGCTAAACCTTGCAAAATAAGATCGATATGACAGGTCACCGTTTGATAAATCAGTTCTGTTTTCTCTGCGTCAAACTGCGGCCAGCCGGTACGTAACAGGATGGTTTCTTTGCCAAGACGGAATGCGAGAACTTCGCCCAGCAGGGCATGAGTATGCAGAATCATGCGGGTATCGCTGGCATCGCAGCCAGTGTAAGCGGCGATCAGCCGGGTTAAATGGCTATGTAATGGTTCAATAACCTGCGAGTGCACCCGCTGATAGGCTGCCGTAGGAGAGAGCTGCTCGCGTGAGATAAATTTGCTCAGATTGACGGTGTCATCCTGGGTCAACAGCATAATCATGTTTTTACAGGCGCGCAGAATAAGCTCGCGGATGGCGGCACGGTCAGGCTCCGGTTGCGCAAACAGTTGTTCGGCTTCCTCGGCGTGAGGGCGAAACTGGGAGCCAATAAAATCGGCGATCCACTGCGCGCAGGCGAGGTAGAGATCCTCTTTGGAGCCAAAATAGTAGGTGATAGCGGCAATATTTTGTCCGGCCTGAGCAGCGATATCGCGGGTGGTGGCATGCAGGCCATACTCGCCAAACTGCGCCAGCGCGGCGGCAATCAGCTGACTTTTTGCCTGCTCGCCTTTCGCTGTTGTCGTGGGGGTATTCATCACACACCCTAATTCTTAATCAATCGATTGATTAAGATTATGACTGATTATGACTCTTGTCCAGTCTGGTCGATTATTTTACTTTTTCCATCTTTCGGGATGATTCAGGCGCTAAATAATTCGAGTGGCAGGAAGTCGGCCCCGCAGGGGCGAGGCGCGGAGAGGGGCCGGGTAAAAAGCCAGCGCATCTGTGGCTTAAAGCATGAGGGGTATATGCGCCGTGTCACAAAAACTGCTACACTCCGCCTCTTCATGACAGTGTGGTTTGTGTCATTTCCATTTTCAGTATCTCCCTGAAAACTACACCGGGAACGGTCGGGGCGGTTCGGAGTAGTTATGTCTTTTGATTCCCTGGGGTTAAGCCCTGATATCCTGCGCGCCGTTGCCGAGCAGGGTTACCGTGAACCTACCCCTATTCAGCAGCAGGCGATTCCTGCGGTGCTGGAAGGCCGTGACCTGATGGCCAGCGCCCAGACGGGGACCGGTAAAACCGCCGGTTTTACGTTGCCGTTGTTACAACACCTTATTAGCCAACAGCCGCATGCCAAAGGCCGCCGCCCGGTGCGTGCGCTGATCCTCACCCCGACCCGCGAACTGGCGGCGCAGATTGGTGAGAACGTTCGTGATTACAGCAAATATCTGAACATTCGCTCGCTGGTCGTATTTGGCGGCGTGAGCATTAACCCGCAGATGATGAAACTGCGAAGCGGCGTGGATGTGCTGGTGGCAACGCCGGGCCGTTTGCTGGATCTGGAACATCAGAATGCAGTGAAGCTGGACCAGGTTGAAATTCTGGTGCTGGATGAAGCGGATCGTATGCTTGATATGGGCTTTATCCATGACATCCGTCGCGTACTGGCTAAGCTGCCGGCAAAACGGCAGAACCTGCTGTTCTCAGCAACCTTCTCCGATGAGATTAAAGCGCTTGCCGAAAAGCTGCTGCATAATCCGCTGGAAATCGAAGTGGCACGCCGTAACACGGCCTCTGAGCAGGTGACGCAGCACGTTCATTTCGTTGATAAGAAACGCAAACGCGAACTGCTGTCACAGATGATTGGCAAAGGTAACTGGCAGCAGGTGCTGGTCTTCACCCGCACCAAACACGGGGCTAACCATCTGGCGGAACAGCTGAATAAAGACGGTATTCGCAGTGCGGCGATCCACGGCAATAAAAGCCAGGGGGCGCGCACCCGTGCGCTGGCTGATTTTAAATCCGGCGATATTCGCGTGCTGGTGGCAACTGACATCGCTGCGCGTGGGCTGGACATCGAAGAGCTACCGCACGTGGTGAACTATGAGCTGCCGAACGTGCCGGAAGACTACGTTCACCGTATCGGACGTACCGGTCGTGCTGCCGCGACCGGTGAAGCGCTGTCGCTGGTTTGCGTGGATGAGCACAAACTGCTGCGTGATATCGAGAAGCTGCTGAAAAAAGAGATCCCGCGTATCACTACGCCGGGCTATGAGCCGGATCCGTCCATCAAAGCGGAGCCGATTCAGAATGGTCGTCAGCAGCGCGGTGGTGGCGGCGGCGGTCGTGGCCGCGGACAGTCACAAGGACAGAGCGCTGGTCGCGCTCAGCAGCCGCGTCGGCAGGATGGCGGAGCGCCAAAAGCCAAACCGCGCAGTAGCGAAGGTAAACCGGCAGGCGATAAACCGCGCCCGCCGCGCCGCCCACGCAGAATCACGCCCGCACAGTAATTTGCGAGCCCGGCCGAAAGGTCGGGCTTTTCTTTTTGCGACAGGGTTCAGAAAATGCCACAATAGTGGCTGTTTATACAGTATTTCAGGTTTTCTCATGGCATTAACCGCTGCGCTAAAAGCGCAAATTGCTGCCTGGTATAAGGCGCTTTCGGAACAGATCCCCGACTTTATTCCCCGTGCGCCACAGCGGCAGATGATTGCTGATGTCGCGAAAACGCTTAGCGGAGAAGAGGGGCGGCATCTGGCGATTGAGGCGCCCACCGGGGTCGGGAAAACCCTCTCTTATCTTATTCCGGGTATTGCCATCGCCCGCGAAGAGCAAAAAACGCTGGTGGTGAGTACTGCGAACGTTGCGCTTCAGGATCAGATCTACAGTAAAGATCTGCCATTGCTGCGAAAAATCATTCCCGATCTGCGCTTTACCGCCGCGTTTGGTCGTGGGCGCTACGTCTGCCCGCGCAATCTGACGGCGCTGGCCAGCACTGAGCCGACACAGCAGGATCTGCTGGCCTTTCTGGACGACGAACTGACGCCGAATAACCAGGAAGAACAAAAGCGCTGCGCAAAGCTGAAGGGCGATCTCGACACCTACCGATGGGACGGCCTGCGCGATCATACAGACATTGCCATTAATGATGACCTCTGGCGACGCCTGAGCACTGACAAAGCCAGCTGCCTGAACCGAAACTGTCACTACTATCGGGAATGCCCCTTTTTTGTTGCCCGCCGCGAGATTCAGGAAGCAGAAGTGGTGGTGGCGAACCATGCGCTGGTGATGGCGGCAATGGAAAGCGAAGCGGTGCTGCCGGATCCAAAAAATTTGCTGCTGGTCCTGGATGAAGGCCATCACCTGCCGGATGTGGCACGCGATGCGCTGGAGATGAGCGCGGAAATTACGGCGCCGTGGTATCGGTTGCAGTTGGATCTTTTTACAAAGCTGGTGGCGACCTGCCTTGAACAATTTCGCCCCAAAACGACGCCGCCGCTGGCGAACCCTGAGCGCCTTAACGCGCATTGCGAAGAGTTGTATGAGCTGATCGCCTCACTCAATAACATTCTTAATCTGTATATGCCCGTGGCTCAGGAGGCGGAGTACCGCTTTGCTATGGGTGAGCTGCCAGACGAGGTGATGGAGATCTGCCAGCGGCTGGCGAAGCTGACAGAGATGCTGCGCGGGCTTGCCGAACTGTTTCTCAACGATCTCAGTGAGAAAACGGGAAGTCACGACGTGGTACGTCTGCACCGGATGCTGTTGCAGATGAACCGTGCGTTGGGGATGTTTGAAGCACAAAGCAAACTCTGGAGGCTCGCCTCGTTAGCCCAGTCCTCCGGTGCGCCGGTGACTAAATGGACAACGCGGGATGTGCGCGACGGGCAAATTCACGTCTGGTTTCACTGCGTAGGGATCCGCGTCAGCGATCAGCTGGAAAGGCTGCTCTGGCGCAGCGTGCCGCATATAATCGTCACTTCAGCGACGCTGCGATCGCTCAACAGCTTTTCGCGTTTGCAGGAGATGAGCGGTCTGAAAGAGAAAGCCGGAGATCGCTTTGTTGCGCTCGATTCACCGTTCAACCACTGTGAGCAGGGAAAAATTGTCATTCCCCGGATGCGCTATGAGCCGCTCATCGATAACGAAGAACAGCACATTGCCGAAATGGCGGCGTTTTTCCGCGAACAGCTTGAGAGCAAAAAGCATCATGGCATGCTGGTGCTGTTTGCCAGCGGGCGGGCGATGCAGCGCTTTCTCGAATATGTGACCGATCTCCGCCTGCTGCTGCTTGTGCAGGGCGATCAGCCTCGCTATCGGCTGGTGGAGCTGCACCGCAAGCGCGTTGAAAACGGCGAGCGCAGCGTGCTGGTGGGCTTACAGTCCTTTGCTGAGGGTCTGGATCTGAAGGGGGATTTACTCAGCCAGGTACATATCCATAAGATCGCTTTTCCGCCTGTCGACAGCCCGGTCGTGATCACCGAAGGCGAGTGGCTGAAAAGCCTGAACCGTTATCCGTTCGAAGTCCAGAGTTTGCCAAGTGCCTCGTTTAATCTTATTCAGCAGGTGGGACGTCTGATCCGTAGTCACAGTTGCTGGGGAGAAGTGGTGATCTATGACAAGCGTTTGTTCACCAAAAATTACGGTTCGCGCTTACTGAATGCGTTACCTGTATTTCCGATAGAGCAACCCGCCGTGCCAGACGTTATAGTAAAACCAAAAGAAAAAGCGAAACCCACGCGCCGTCGGCGGCGTTAATGATGTGAGTTTGAAGCAAGGAGTTTTCGATGGACTATCGCAAAATCATTAAAGAGATCGGGCGCGGTAAAAACCATGCGCGCGATCTGGATCAGGACACCGCGCGCGGTCTGTACAGCCAGATGCTAAATGGCGCAGTGCCGGATCTTGAAATGGGCGGCGTGTTGATCGCGTTGCGTATCAAAGGCGAAGGTGAAGCGGAGATGCTGGGTTTTTATGAAGCCATGCAGAACCACACCCTCCGCCTGACGCCTCCCGTTGCTAAACCGATGCCGATCGTAATCCCCAGCTACAACGGCGCACGTAAACAGGCCAACCTGACGCCGCTGCTGGCTATCCTGCTTCACAAGCTGGGTTTTCCGGTTGTGGTTCACGGGGTGAGTGAAGATCCAACCCGCGTTCTGACGGAAACCCTCTTTCAGCTGATGGGGATTGAGCCAACGCTGCACGCCGGGCAGGCGCAGGCAAAACTTGATGGTCATCAGCCGGTCTTTATCCCGGTCAGCGCCTTCTGTCCGCCGCTGGAGAAACAGCTGGCGATGCGCTGGCGTATGGGGGTGCGTAACAGTGCGCACACATTAGCAAAACTGGCAACGCCGTTTGCAGAAGATGCCGCTCTGCGCCTTGCCAGCGTTTCACATCCAGAGTACGTCTCGCGGGTAGCGAAGTTCTTTGGTGATATCGGTGGCCGGGGATTGCTCATGCACGGTACCGAAGGTGAAGTGTACGCCAACCCGCTGCGCTGCCCGCAGATCAGCCTGATCGACAGCGCGGGAGTTCGGGTGTTGCAGGACAGACAGAGTGAGATGCCTGACGAACCGGTGCCGCTACCGGCTGCCAAAGATCCGGAAACGACAGCTCGCTGGATTGAACGTTGTGTGGCGGGGAGTGAACCCGTACCGGTATCGCTGAAAATCCAGATGGCCTGCTGCCTGGTGGCGACAGGAGAAGTTGCAACGATGGCGGAAGGACTGGCGCGAATCGATCAAAGCTTCTGATTTCTGCTGGCGAATTTATTCAGATGCCGGATCTGTCCCTCAGGTCTGGCCTTATTCCGCAATATGAAATTTCTGCACGTTTGTTGACCTCTCCGTCTGCTAAGCGCAGCATAGCTTGTTGAAAAATAAGAAACACAACAAGCACGCAACGCAACAGGAGTTAACAATGAAAAGTGGACATCGCTTCCACGCGCAGACGCTGCACGCCTTTATTCAGGCTGTTTTCCGCCAGATGGGAAGCCATGAGCAGGAAGCGCAACAGGTGGCCGATCATCTGATAGCCGCCAACCTTGCCGGGCATGACTCACACGGTATCGGCATGATTCCCAGCTATATCCGCTCATTCTCTCAGGGGCATCTGCAAATCAACCGTCATGCAAAGATAGTGAAAGACGCCGGGGCGATCGTCACTCTCGAGGGGGATTGTGGCTTCGGCCAGGTTGTCGCACGTGAGGCCATGACGCTGGGGATTGAAAAAGCGCAGAAATACGGCATTGCCGCCGTTGCTTTACATAACGCTCATCATATCGGGCGCATTGGCTATTGGGCGGAGCAGTGCGCAGCGGCAGGATTTGTCTCCATCCATTTTGTTAATGTGGTGGGTATTCCGATGGTGGCGCCCTTTAACGGGCGTGACAGTCGGTTCGGCACGGATCCGTTTTGCGTTGTTTTTCCCCGTAAAAATGATTTTCCGCTATTGCTGGATTATGCCACCAGCGCCATTGCTTTTGGTAAAACGCGCGTGGCCTGGCATAAGGGCGTGGCGGTTCCTGAAGGGTGTCTGATTGATGCTGCCGGCGTGCCCACGACCGATCCTGCCGTCATGCAGGTTTCGCCATTAGGCTCGCTGTTAACCTTCGCTCAGCACAAGGGGTATGCCCTGGCGGCAATGTGCGAAATTCTGGGCGGGGCGCTTTCGGGTGGGAAAACGACGCATCAGGAGACGTTGCAGGAGAGTGCAGATGCCATCATTAATTGCATGACGACAATAGTCATTAATCCAGAGCTGTTTGGCGCGCCAGATTGTGACGAGCAGGTGGCGGCGTTCGCCGGGTGGGTTAAAGCGTCCCCACATGCCGATGATGCGCCGGTATTACTACCGGGAGAGTGGGAAGTGGGCATGCGTAATGAACGTCTGGCACAAGGCATTCCGCTTGATGCCGGTAGCTGGCAGGCTATTTGCGATGCGGCGCGGCAGACTGGAATGCCGGAAACGACGCTACAGGCGTTTTGCCGACAACTGGAATGCTGAGCAAAAAAAAGCCCGTCCAGTGGCGGACGGGCAAACAAAGGGTAACACAGGGTCAATGAGGGTTGGAGCAGCAGAGTCTGTTGGCAATACAGACCGGGTAAAACAGGAAATCTGTCGGTTATTTATAGATAACCGCGGTACCGCTCATTTTGTTGTTGTTGGTTGCGGAAGTGATGCTGTAGCCGCTCGCGCCAGCTGCCGCCGCTTTCTCAGCCAGTTTCGCTTCCAGGCCATCCAGCGTGGTTGCGCCTTCTGCAGACACAACGCCAATTTTATTCATGCTTTGCGCCTGAGCCGGGGTAACCGATTCTGCAGCAAAAACACCAAAAGACAGGGTAGACAGGGCAACAGCAGCAACAGCGTATTTAATGGTTTTCATCGTTAATTTCTCGCAGGTTATTTTTAAGGAGGACGTTGTTTCGTCGATGTGATAAGTATCACGTTTTTTTCCGGGAGATAAAATCGAAGAGAATTGACCACATTAATCAAATATTTTGAATAACAAATAACTTATTGATTATTAATTAATTCAGGGGCAGGATTTACAGTTCTTGTCAGTGCGCTTCACAGTCGGTGTGATAAGGGCACATTTTGCCACGCAGTTTATAAAATTACGTGAGCGTAAAGGAAAGCGCTTGCGCGCCGTTATTCGGTAAAGTCAGGTCAACGTAGCTGGCTGTCTTTCGAACCTCTGCGATTATATCCTGAATAGATTGAGTTATTTGAATCTTTCTCCTGCTGGCAGTTCAGGCATAATCTTACGCCCGGAACGGCCTTGCGCCGTGCTTCCGGAATAGGATCGCCACATTCTTCACATTCATACAGACTTTCACCGCCCGGTAATTCACCGCGAACACGTGCAACAGCATCTTCAATTGTACTGTTGATCTGTTCGTTGACGGCATCATCATTTGCCCAACCTGAAGCCATTATTCACTCCCACAATGTCGTATTGTGTCAATAAGTATAGTCAATATGGGGGCAAAAAATGGCCCGTCAAGGCGACGGGGGACGTCAGGAATAAACTGCATTCCCGGGAATGCAGTTATCGGTGAAATGACTATCTATAGATAGTCGCGGTGCCATACATCTGGTTATTACCGCCGGCAGAATTAACCACAAAGCCTTTCGCGCCCTGTTCATGGGCTTTTTCCGCCAGTTTATCTTCCAGATCGCTCAGGTTTGTTGCACCCGTTGCAGAGACGGTACCTGCGGCTCTTAGCTGACCGGTATCGGGATGGGTAACCGGTTGAGCAGCAGAGGCTGCAAGCGCCAGGCCGCTAAGTACGGTGGCAACAAGCAATGTGAGGCATGTCTTCATAGTGATATCCTCTAAGAAATAACAGGTAGTGCCAGATAAGTTTAGGACGTCATTGAAGGACAGATAACGCAAAAAATTGAGTGTGATCTGCTTGTTTTTTGAACAAAATTATTTGACAAATGTTGACAGATCAATGACATGTAGAGTACTGATTTTTGTGGTTTTATCGCCGACCTTTTGCGAGGGAGCGTAAGGCTGGCACGGGGTGACGGTTTTTCACGTCAGCCATGTTTACCCTGTGGCGTTAAGCGGGTATCTTACGCCGCTGCTAAAAGGAGAATGCTATGTCCCCCCAGAAACCGGGATTACACCCGCGTAACCGTCACCACGGTCGATACGATCTTGCCGCGCTTTGTCAGGCCGCGCCCGAGCTGACGCAATATCTCACCCGTACGCCCGCGGGGGAGCAAAGTGTTGATTTCGCCAGCCCGCTGGCGGTGAAAGCGCTGAACAAGGCGTTGCTGGCACATTTCTATGCGGTCGCTAACTGGGATATTCCCGACGGCTTTTTATGCCCGCCGGTGCCCGGTCGTGCAGACTACATCCACCATCTGGCGGATCTGCTTGGTGAGACGACCGGGACGATCCCTGCCAGCGCGAGTATTCTTGACGTTGGCGTGGGGGCTAACTGCATTTATCCGCTTATCGGCGTACATGAATATGGCTGGCGCTTTACCGGTAGTGAAACGCATGAGGCGGCGCTGGCGAGCGCGCAGGCGATTATCAAGGCGAATCCGGCGCTGAACCGGGCAATCCGCTTACGCCGCCAGCAGGATTCTGCTGCCATCTTTACGGGCATTATTCATAAGAATGAGCAGTATGACGCCACGTTGTGCAATCCTCCATTTCACGATTCGGCAGCGGCGGCACGCGCCGGAAGCGAACGCAAGCGGCGTAATCTTGGGCAGGATAAAGACGACGCGCTGAATTTTGGCGGTCAGCAGCAGGAGCTGTGGTGCGAAGGCGGTGAGGTCGCGTTTATCAAAAAGATGATTGCAGAGAGCCAGGTCTTTGGACGTCAGGTGATGTGGTTTACCACCCTGGTGTCGCGTGGTGAAAACCTGCCGCCGCTGTATCGTGCGCTGACCGACGTTGGGGCCGTGAAAGTGGTGAAAAAAGAGATGGCCCAGGGGCAAAAGCAGAGTCGCTTTATCGCCTGGAGCTTTATGGATAACGATCAGCGTAGCCGATTTATGGCGCGTCAGCGCTAGATCGTGGGTTCACCCGGCGGCAGCGGATTTGCTGCCGGGGATGGCAAGACCTGATACGTTTGCACTGGCGCGCGGATATTCGCCAGATCGAAATGTTTTTTCACCTGCGTATCCAGGGCAAAGCGTACTGTCCATTGCTTCAGCGGCAGAGTCGTAAACGATACCCGCAGCGTAAACGCCGTATTGGTGAGTCCCACAATGCCGGAAAATGACGGCTCGCCGATAATCAACCCACGAATGCCTTCCGTCTCCATGACCGCAGCTACGGCATCTTTCAGTGCCTGGTTGGCTTTGTCCGCATCTTCGTGTCTGTCCACGTCGTAATTGGCGACCACAGAGCCAATACCGCGAACAAAGTTGGCAAACGTTGTAATCGATGACCACGGAATAATGTGGTAAGCCCCGGTATCCTGGCGCACGCCGACCGAACGTATCGACATTCTCTCCACCGTGCCGGTGAGTGGGCCAATCGTCACCAGATCGCCAGTGTTCATCCCGTTTTCAAACTGAATAAATACGCCAGTGATAATATCCTTGACCAGCGTTTGCGAACCGAAGGAAATTGCCAGCCCTAATGCACCGGCGCCTGCCAGCAGCGGCGCGATATTGACGCCAATCTCTGACAGCACAATCATGATGGTAATGGTACTGATGACCACCGCCAGGGCGTTGCGAAAAAGCGTCAGCAGCGTTCGGGTTCGGGCGCTGGGCAGCGGGCGACCGTGAATGTCAGATGCCAGCCGGTTTTCTATCAGGCTGGCGAGAACCGTCCAGCCTACGGCGGAGAAAAACAGGATCAGCGCGATGCGGATCAGAATATCCACCGTTTTTTCTCCCGCACCGTTATGCAACCAGTTCCAGAAATCAAAAAGACTCCAGGCATTGAGCAGTAGCATGATAGCCACGCAGACCGTCAGGAACCGTGCCACCTTCAGCGCCGTCGAAAGCCAGCCGTTCAGCCGCTTTTGCAGTTCCGGGTAGTTACGCTGAGTGTGCGGCGACAGGGTAATTGTTTTGGCAATCCAGCGAGAAAATACGCCAGAAACAAAGGCGGCAATACCGATAATCAGCAGGCTGTGCACCGTGGCGCCCATCATAAATTTCAGGCTGTTGCCGGGATCGAAAAGTGAAAAGAAAAACAGCACGACAAAGTAGGCGCTCGCCAGCCAGTGCCAGATTAACGCAAAGGCGCGGATAAAGAGGCTGAAAAAGGCCAACGAACGATCCGCCAGATTGAGCAAATGCTGAGTAATCTCTTTTTTGTTGTGAAAAATCAGATACAGCGCCCAGAGCGTAATACACAGCATAATGATGACATTCGCCATCGCGCCAACCTGCACGTTGACCTGGTTGGAGATAATAGGGACGGCAACGATCAGGCCGTAGCCAATCAGACTGCTCAGCGAACTCAGACGCCGGTTCCAGTAGCGCGCGTTGGCATCCTGAATGGCAAACGGACGTAGTTCAGGCACGCCAGGACAGAAGATCAGCCGCAGGATGGCTTTGAAAAACTCAATAAGCGCAAAAGCGTTCAGGAACAGGCTTTGCTGGAAAGCGATGGTGGAACTTCCCGCGTTCAGATTGTCGCTGAGTACCTGCCCCACGAAGAGCGTCAGCGCCAGCAGCAGGAGATCGATAATAAACGCACTGATAATCATCGCCGGAAGCTGTAGCCAGTTGCTGCGGTCGCGGTTTTTCTTTCGCGCCCATTGCCCCATTTTGCGATACAGCGGCAGCGCGCACAGACGAATGAGCCAGTAAAAGCCGAACACGGCGGCGGCGAGCATCAGAAAGTGGGTCAGGGCATTGGTGAAGGTTTGAGTATTGAAGGGTTTGTGCGGCGCATCGGTAATGTTGCGATAAAGCTGGGCAAAGCGACCCGAGAGGGCCTCACCATAATGGCGGCTGATATCCGTGACATTTTCCAGTACGGTTTTCTCTTCTGCCACGGTTGGCGGCGTGATCCTGGGCACGGGTTCTGCGGGGGGCGTGGCGGCAACGGTACGTAGTTGCTCAATAAGTTCTTTACGCGATGTATCATTTTCCAGCACGTCCGCCAGCGCGGCATAGGCGGCTTTCTTTTGTTCAATATTGGGTACCGGTGCGGGGGCCGCCTGTGCGTCGGTGGTCGCTCCGGTCGTCACGCCGGGTATGGCGACAGCATGGGCGGGAGCGCCCAGCAGACAAAAGAAGATGAACAGGATCCACCGCATGACTCCTCCAGTGAGAAAAAGTAAAACAAAAAGATAAGTATAGATGCTGGAGGAGGGGGAAGCTGATTTGGGACAATTCGTAGAACAGCCTCCCTTTCTGGCGAAAGGGAGGCCATCCGTCAGGACACGTGCTGCAAAAACTCCTGCAAACGCGGGCTGGGCGGGTTTTCAATGAGGTCTTGCGGGTTGCCATCTTCGGCAATACGGCCTTTGTCGATAAAGATCAGACGAGAGGCCACTTTCTCTGCAAAGCCGATTTCGTGGGTGACAATCACCATCGTCATACCTTCTTCTGCCAAATCCTGCATCACTTTCAGTACTTCATGACGCAACTCCGGATCGAGCGCGGAGGTCGGCTCATCAAACAGCATCATCTTCGGCTTCACCGCCAGCGCACGGGCAATTGCGACACGTTGCTGCTGACCGCCTGAAAGCTCAGAAGGGTAGTGGTGCGAACGCTCTGCCAGTCCAACTTTTGCCAGCAGCGCTTTCGCCTGCTTCTCAGCCTCTTCTTTCCTGGCCCCACGCACGCGCAGTGGGCCGAACATGACGTTTTCGAGCGCCGTCAGATGCGGGAAGAGATAGAACTGCTGGAAAACCATTCCGGCTTCCTGGCGAATTAACCGCTCGTCCACCTTCGGGTCGTTGACTTTCAGGCCATCGACAATGAGTTCGCCGGAGGTGATCTCTTCGAGTTTGTTAATACAGCGCAGCAGCGTCGATTTCCCGGAGCCTGACGGCCCGATAATCACCACCACTTCACCCTGCTTAATGTTCAGGTCGATATTGTGCAGCACCTGGGTCGGACCAAAATGCTTCGAGACGTTTTTGAATTCAATCACAGGATTTTCATCCTTCTTTCCAGGCGACGCAGAATAAAGCTCAGCACCAGCGTAATAATCAGGTAGAACACCGCAACGGCGCTCCAGATTTCCAGGGCGCGGAAGTTACCCGCGATGATTTCCTGACCCTGCCGGGTCAGTTCGGCCACGCCAATAACGATAAACAGCGAGGTATCTTTAATGCTGATAATCCACTGGTTACCCAGCGGCGGCAGCATGCGACGCAGGGCGAGAGGCAAAATAACGTGGCGAATGGTTTCGGTACGTGAAAGCCCAAGCGCCAGCCCGGCTTCGCTGAAACCCTTGTGAATAGAAAGTACCGCCCCGCGGGTGATTTCGGCGATGTAGGCGCCGGAGTTAATCATGATAGTGACGACGGCGGCGCTGAACGGGTCAATACGCAAATCGTTAAACGCCATCGGCAGGGCAAAGTAGATAAACATCACCTGCACAACGATTGGCGTACCGCGAATGACTTCAATAAAAACCAGTGCGACGTGGTTAGCGATCCAACCGCCGAACGTACGGGCGAAACCTGCTGCCAGGCCAATGACCAGGCCGCCAGCCAGACCGAGGACCGAGATCCACAGGGTCATTTTGGCGCCTTCAATCAGAAGCGGAATGGCAGGCCAAATGGCACTCCAGTCAAACTGCATATGTCGTTCCTGTTACCGTGGTGGAAATATTCAAATGCCCGATGGAAGGATCATCGGGCAAGACAAACACCGATCAATTAATTATTTAGGTTCAGTACCGAACCATTTTTTGTAGATTTCGTTATAGGTGCCATTTTCACGCAGCGTTTTCAGCGCACCGTTCACTTTCTCGCGCAGCTCGTCGCTACCTTTCGGGAAAGCGATACCGTACTGCTGGGCTTCCAGAGACTCGCCTACCGCTTTGAACTGACCGTTACCGGCGGTTTTAATGAAGTAGAGAATGTTTGGCGTGTCGTGCAGGACAGCATCCGCGCGATTCGTGCCCAGCTCCATGTACGCGTTATCAATGTTCGGGAACTGACGCAGATCTTTGGTTTTGATGTTTGCTTTCGCATAATCAACAGAACCGGTACCGCTCTTCACGGCAACCACTTTACCATCCAGATCTTTCACGCTTTTCACGTCGTTATTGTTGGCTTTCACCATCACTAACAGACCGCTTTTGTAGTAACCATCAGAGAAGTCGATCGCTTTTTTACGCTCATCGGTGATGGTGATACCTGCCAGCGCAAGGTCAATGTTTTTGGTTTGCAGTGCAGGGATGATGCCGCTGAAATCCATCGGCTTCAGTTCGTAATCGAGCTTCAGCTCTTTCGCTACTGCCGCCCACAGATCCACATCAAAACCAACGTACTTGTCACCCTGTTTAAATTCAAACGGAACGAATGCAGTATCCGTTGCAACAACCAGTTTTTTATCCGCGGCATGAGAAGACACCGCAAAAGCCAGGGTAAGTGCAGCCAGTGAAACTTTAAATAGAGAATTCATAGCATTTCCTTTTATATCCACGGGGCGATCCCCTGCGAGAACATATGTCTTAATGAAAAAATCGTGCCAGTTTTGCAACTCATTGTTTTAACAGGAAGGTGTTTCAGTCTGTTGCACAATAAAGGGCGCAAAACCGGTAAGTTGCACCGTTTTGGGGCACCGCTATAGTGCAGATAAGACGTGATGCAAACGGTTTGACTATTTAGCGTAAAATACGTTGTTAAAACAATCTCTCATTAACGATTGTGTGAGGTAGTTATTACAAATATTTTACTTTGAGGGCGTCGGGCAGGATTTTGATGCACCATAAAAGTGCAAAACCCCCGCCAGAGCGGGGGTTACAGACAGTATACTTATGATGCTGTTATTCGATATTCGCTTCGATAAACCACAGGAATTTGTCGAGATCGCGAGAGGCCGCGGTGAAGATATCTGCAGTGTCTTCATCTTTCGCTTCGCCGATGGCTTGACGCACATCATTAGCAACAATCGCATAACGATCCGCCAGCTCTTTTAGGTGATCCTGCACGGTATGGATGTCGAGCGGGTAACTTTTCAGCGGTGTCTTGCTGTTAATAACCTGAGTTGTCCCTAAAGCTACGCCACCCAGCTGCACGGCACGTTCTGCCATGGTGTCCAGATGATCGGTCAGCGCAGTACGGAAGCCATCCAGCATTTCGTGTACGGCAATAAAGTTAGCACCGCGCATGTTCCAGTGAGCCTGTTTGGTAATCAGTGACAGATCAATGAACTGGATCACCTGACGATTCAGCAACTCAATCGTGGCTTTCTTCTCGCTGTCAGATACATCGTTGCGGGTATAAAGCAGATTGGACGCTTTTGTTTTTACCAATTTAGCGGTACTCATAATTTCATATCCTCTTGATGTTATGTCCCAGTAAACAACGGAACTAAGTATAGCACCTGTTATACATTCTGCTTTTGTGGATGTTCCTATCGCTTTAATAGCGGTAACAAGGCTATATTTTATTTTTATTTAAAATCATATGGTTAGGGATATTTTCTTAAGAGGGTAATTTATTCTCATTTCGCACAGGTAAATGAGAATAAATATGTGAGTAGTGAATCAGGAAAAATAATAAAGAGACAGCGTTGCGCAAAATATGAAAGATATTCTGCATGATTATGCATCTCATGCAGAAATGTAAAAATTAATTAATATCGACCTCTTTTATCTTTGTCTCCTGACGAAGGGTGAGTGTTGAACCCATTGAGGCGGCGATAATGGCGCACAGTGCTAATGTTTGAATGAGCGTCAGAGTCTCTCCGAGGAAAATCATGCCAGAGACGGCGGCCAGCGCGGGCTCCATACTCATCAACGTACCAAAAGTTCTGGTCGGCAGACGCGTCAGGGCAATCATCTCCAGAGAGTAGGGCAGTGCGGTCGACAGAATCGCAACGGCCAGACCTAACGGAACAACAGACCAGTGCCAGAGCGCTTCACCTGCCTGTGCTGCGCCAAGCGGGACAAAGATGATTGCCGCAATAAGCGAACCCACCGCGACGGTCGCCGGACCATGCTCGGCACCGGCACGCTGTCCGGTAAGAATGTAGATCGCCCAGCAGGCACCTGCACCAAGCGCGAGCGCGGCTCCCGTTAAATCAACGTGCGACACGTCCTGACCAAGCGGCAGCAGGAACCAGAGACCCAGTACCGCCAGCACGACCCAAATAAAATCGACCGCGCGTCGTGAAGAGAACAGCGCAACCGCCAACGGCCCGGTAAATTCCAGCGCCACGGCAATGCCCAGCGGTACGGTCTGAATCGACAGGTAGAAGAGGTAGTTCATCCCGCCAAGTGACAGACCGTAAAAGAGCAGCGGAAGCCTTTGCTCTTTCGCAAAGCGTAAGCGCCAGGGTTTAAAGAAGGCGACAAGGATAAGGGTTCCCAGCGCCAGGCGTAAGGCGGTGACGCCTGGCGCCCCAATCAGAGGAAACAACGATTTTGCCAGCGATGCCCCACTCTGAATAGAGGACATGGCAATAAGCAGCACCAAAATAGGTAACCAGACTGGCGTTTTATGTGACGACCCTGGCATCCTTTCTCCTGTCAAAACTTGTCAATTGAAGTAAAAGAGCCAGTGTAATGGAAATATCCCTGAGCGGTTGAGTGTTGGTTGAAAAAAAGTTTCCAGAAATCCGTAAAATAGCGAAATATTGATGGATTAATAAGCTATGTGATTAGGAATTATCTGGATGAATGTACCGATGTTTGTGCGTATTAATGGTGCAAATATCGGAAAAAGTGGTGTTAATTGAAAGAGATAACGGGTTCTGGAAACGTTCTGTTACATGAAAGACCCCGTTAGACATCGCAAATCGCAAAGAGTTTCTCATTAATTTTTGATATATTTAAATCTTAGGACTTTTTAGAAGCACATTTGAGGTGGTTATGAAAAAAATTGCATGTCTTTCAGCACTGGCCGCTGTTCTGGCTATCTCCGCAGGTACTGCTGTAGCAGCTACTTCTACTGTAACCGGTGGTTATGCTCAGAGCGACGCTCAGGGCGTAGCGAACAAAATGAACGGTTTCAACCTGAAGTATCGTTATGAGCAGGATAACAACCCGCTGGGCGTAATTGGTTCCTTCACTTACACTGAAAAAGATCGTACTAACAGTGGCGGCGATTACAACAAATCTCAGTACTACGGCATCACCGCAGGTCCGGCTTTCCGTCTGAACGACTGGGCAAGCATCTACGGTGTAGTCGGTGTTGGCTACGGTAAATTCCAGAGCACCAACTATCCGACTTATAAAGATGACACCAGCGACTACGGTTTCTCTTACGGTGCTGGTCTGCAGTTCAACCCAATCGAAAATGTTGCTCTGGACTTCTCTTATGAGCAGAGCCGTATTCGTAGCGTTGACGTTGGCACCTGGATCGCGGGTGTTGGTTACCGCTTCTAATCACTTCGGTGATATGAAAAATCCGCCTTACGGGGCGGATTTTTTTTGCCTCAAATCTGTCGGTATTGTAGACCATATAAAGCATTTATGCCGCCATCCGGCGCAGGCAGTTACGCTTATTGGGTCAGGAAAAAGTCGTTACCCAGATGGTTGTAGTCCACTTTCTGTAATTTAAAGTTGGTGATATAGACCTGCCCGGCCTTCTGCTCAGAGATAAAGCGGTATTGGGTCTTGATCTCTTTTGTGCTGATCCCCGTCCATTGTGAAAAAAAGTCGAGAAAATCATTTGCCGAGCGGCGGGCTTTAATTAGCCGATGCGCTTTATCATCGCTGGAGAGCACCATAAACGGCACCTGGAAGTTTTGCTGGAACTGGTCGTCATGGGCCAGATATTGCACCTCTTTCCCACGTTCTTTAAAGGCCAGACCGTGGTCCGAGAAGTAGACCAGAGAGAAACTGTCACCGCTGTTGCGTAGCTGATCGTACAGTTTACGCAGCAGGTCGTCCGTTTGGGTCATCGTGTACAGGTAGCAGGAGGTCTCTTTTGACTGTACAAACGTTTCGTATTTGCCTTTGGTGCGATCGCAGGCCTGGGGATGAGAACCCATTAAATGCAGCACGATAAGCTGGGGCTGTGTTCGCCCCGTCTCAAGAACCTGAGCCGTCATTTTCAACAGCGCCTCATCCTGAGTATTTTTATCCGCTTCAAAGTCGCCGCTTTTCAGAAACTGCACCTCGTCGGCACGCTTCGCGATACTGGCAATAGCGGTATCATATTCGCCAATTTGTCCCTGGTTTGAAAACCACCATGTCTGGAAACCGGCGCGATTGGCTAACGTGACAAAGTTATCCTGATACTGCGGCTTGTTATCCACCACGCGGTTGAGCGTTAAGCCGAGCGATTTTTGCGTTGACCCGCTGGCGGCAATATAGTCGGTAAACAGATAACCATTCACGTGACTTGCGAACGGGGTGTTGTCCCAATGACCGCCGAATGCGCCCAGCGCATCACGCCGCGCGCTCTCACCAATCACAACGACGTAGGTGTGATATTTAGGCTTCACTGCCGTCACCGTCCAGGTATCTTTCACGCTCGACAGTTTTGCCATGCGATTCTGTTCGTCAATCACTTCGTTGTTATTGACGATTATGTCTTTAGCGAAGCGGAAAACGGGGTAACCCGTATCTTTAAGTTTAAAGACGCCGCCCCACGCCAGATTCTGAACTGGCGCAACAAAAAAGGTGACCGCGCTGAACAGCAGGCACAGGCTGTCGAGCGTATTCCAGCATCTCTTCGGTGCCTCTTTCTTACGCCGAACGGCAATGACGCCAAGTGCAAAAATAAAAAGACCGACCAGATAGCTATACCACGGAAAAATAGTCAGGATTTCCGTGGACTCTTCCATATTGGTGGAGTGCAGTGCCAGCAGGGTGTTGAAATTGGGGGCACCGTAGGCCTGACCAAACGGGAAGTACATTGCCGCAATAAGCGAGCAGACGCCAATAAACGCCTTTTGCACGTGTGGCGAGGTGCGCCAGAGCAGCAGCAAAATACAGGTAAATGCGGCGGTATACAGCAGGCTTAAGGGATAGCCCAACGCAAGGTTTATCAGCAATGACTGTAAAAAGTACAAGCCTGTCCACGGACTGATAGCCCGGCTGCGGGCAATAAGCGTGTCTTTAAGGGTTAAATTCATATACCACTATCGCGAAAACGCCATGTGCTCACCCTGGCGTCAAGGGCCATTACCTGCTGAGCGTGCGTGAAGAGGGGATAGGGTCCGCATCTGCGAGCCGCAAATGTGCAGGGCTGCAAGAAGATAGAGCGCGCTTATGTTCAGGTCAACTAGCAGAGAGAAAATGTTTTGCGAAGGGGTTAGCAAAAACAGCAAAAAGAGAAGGGATTTTACGTGTTCAGCAAGCGTAGCTGCCGAATGTGACAGAAAAATGAAGCGGCGTACCGCGACGCCGCATTAGTTATCTGAGGGGTTATCCTGCCCGGATTTACCGTTGAACATATCGCACAGCATTGAGAGCAGCATTAACCGTACCTGAAAGGGAGAGTGGCTAAACACGCGTATACACCTCTTAAATTCGTTCATATAAACCTCCTGACTTTCCGATCCCGTCGATCCGTGAGGGATGCCTGCATTACATACAGATATAGCACAGGCTATATTATATAGCTATTGCTAAAATGTTATTTTTTTGTGCCTGGGCAACTCTGGTTTACAATGAGCGCTCTCCAATTAGATGCAATTAACGCGTCACAGGAATGAGGAAGCAGAATGAGTCGTCGCGCAGGTACGCCAATAACAAAAAAAGTGACGCAGTTAGTGAACGTTGAGGAACACGTTGAAGGGTTTCGTCAGGTCAGGGAAGCGCATCGTCGTGAACTGATCGACGACTATGTTGAGCTAATTTCCGATCTCATTATCGAGGTCGGGGAAGCGCGGCAGGTGGATATGGCCGCACGTCTGGGCGTCTCTCAGCCGACGGTGGCTAAGATGCTGAAGCGCCTGGCCTCGGTTGGATTAATTGAGATGATCCCATGGCGCGGCGTCTTTTTAACGCCGGAAGGCGAGAAGCTGGCGCAGGAGAGCCGTGAACGGCATCAAATAGTGGAAAATTTTTTGCTGGTGCTGGGCGTCAGTGCGGAGATCGCGCGTCGGGATGCGGAAGGGATGGAACATCATGTGAGCCAGGAAACGCTGGAGGCTTTCCGTCTGTTCACGCAAAAGCACGGAACGTCCGCTGAATGAATCTCCCGTGGCTGCGTGCGCTAAAGCGCGATCGTTTTTTTCAGTTATTGCTGGTTGTGGGGACAGGGTTAAGCTTTTGCGTTCCTTTTGCCCCACAGACCTGGCCCAAAGCCATCGACTGGCACACCATTATCACTCTCAGCGGCCTGATGCTGCTTACTAAAGGCGTTGAGATGAGCGGTTATTTTGACGTGCTGGGGCGTAAGATGACCCGCCGCTTTGCCACTGAGCGTCGGCTGGCGATGTTTATGGTGCTGGCTGCGGCGCTGCTCTCGACCTTCCTGACTAACGATGTGGCGCTGTTTATTGTCGTACCGCTGACGATCACCCTCAAAAAATTGTGCGCCATTCCGGTTAACCGACTGATCATTTTTGAAGCGCTTGCCGTCAACGCCGGTTCGCTGCTTACGCCGATTGGTAATCCGCAAAATATTTTACTCTGGGGGCGTTCCGGACAGTCGTTTGCCGCGTTTATCGGGCAGATGGGGCCTCTGGCGGCGGTTATGATGGCTACGCTGTTGGCGCTGTGCTGGTTCAGTTTTCCCAATAAGACGTTGCAGCACCATGCGGGAACACAAATGCCGGACTGGCGGCCGCGACTGGTGTGGGGTTGCCTGGGGTTTTATATCGTCTTTCTGACGGCTCTGGAGCTGAAACAGGAACTCTGGGGGCTGGTAATTATTGCCACCGGTTTTATCGTGCTGGCGCGACGGGTGGTGCTGAGCGTTGACTGGACGCTGTTGCTGGTGTTTATGGCGATGTTTATCGATGTCCATTTACTCACCCAGCTTCCGGCGTTACAGGGGGTATTGGGACACGTCACTACTTTATCAGAGCCGGGACTGTGGCTGACGGCGATTGGCCTGTCACAGTTTATCAGCAACGTTCCCGCGACGATTCTGCTGCTTAATTACGTCCCCCCCTCGATGCTGCTGGCATGGGCGGTGAACGTTGGCGGTTTTGGTTTATTACCCGGTTCCCTGGCAAATCTGATTGCGCTGAGGATGGCGAACGATCGGCGTATCTGGTGGCGTTTTCACGGATATTCGCTCCCGATGCTGGTGTGGGCTGCCGTAGTGGGATATGGGTTGTTACGCGTGTGTGCCTGAATGTGGTTTGCCTGATGGCGGCGCGAGCGCCTTATCCGGCCTGTAAAATGTTGCGCCATCAGGGGCTCATAAAAAAGGCGGATGATTCATCCGCCTTTTTCGTCTCTGGATTGGCTTAGTTCAGGCGAACCGGCATACCGGAACGGTTTTGAACCGCCTGCTCAACCACGGACTGATCGACGTCCGGCTCGTTGGTGACGCTTTGAATGCTCTTGTTCAGCGTAATCGGTACGATCTCACCGCCTTCGAACTGGGCTTCAGTGGTGGACAGCGGATTGTGAACTTCAATATAACGGCTGCCGTCTGGCTCGGTGGTCGCTTTCACCGGCTCATCAATAAACTGTACGCGGGTGCCGACAGGGACGTTTTCAAACAGGAACTTGATGTCTTCGTTACGCAGACGCACACAGCCGTGGCTGACGCGCAGGCCAATACCAAAGTTGGCATTGGTACCGTGAATTGCATACAGACGACCGATATACAGTGCATACAGCCCCATCGGGTTGTCCGGACCTGCCGGGACAACGGCTGGCAGCGGCTCACCGGCTGCACGATATTCGGCGTGCATTTTCGCGGTTGGCGTCCAGGTTGGGCCTGCTTTCTTACGTTCTACTTTGGTGGTCCAGTTGATGGGCGTATCTTTGCCTAACTGACCAATCCCAATCGGCAGGACGATGACGGTATTAGTGCCTTTCGGGTAGTAGTAGAGACGCATTTCCGCGCTGTTGATAACGATCCCCTCATGAACGGTATCCGGCAGGATCAGCTGCTGAGGGATGTTCAACACGGTGCCCCCCTTCGGCAGGAAGGTATCCACGCCGGGGTTGGCTTCCAGCATGTTGGAAAGGCCCATCTGATATTCCGCAGCGAAATATTCCAGCGGCTGGGTGTTGCCTTCCGGGATCGTAATCACCTGATTCTGACCAATAACGCGGCTGCCATCGGTCGGCAGGGGGTACGTCACCGCTGAGGCGGTGCTGCAAAAGCCAACTACAGCGAGAGCCGCTGCGAAAAACGTTGTTAATTTCATATTCATGTTCATGTATGCGAGATTCAGTGCCAGGCAGGCTATTGGGTTGAGAATTCTGTCGTGTTGGAAGCGCATTATATGTGCATTCCGGGTAACAGGGAATTCAGATGTGTACGAAATCACGTTTTTTTGCCATTTTCGTCCTTTCTCGTTTTACCGCCTGCCTCTGCGATATCTGATGCAATATCACTCCGTCAGCAGACGCGACTGTATACTGGCACGCACTTGCGGGGTTAGCTGATATTCCTGCTCCAGCCAGGTATCAATATGATGATAGCGCTGATGAATTGCGCGAAGCGCTTCGGCTAAATAAGATTCGCGTACCGCCAGTATTGCTGACAGGTTTTTCCGTCCACGCGCGCTCAGGCTGTCGCCTAACCAGTTTAGTATTTCGTCTTCTGTCTGCGCCAGCATTCCATGGGTTAACAGGTACTCTTCCATGACGGTGTCGCTGTCGCAGCCCAGCGCAAACAGCGTCAGCGCGCAGCCGATGCCGGTACGGTCTTTACCTACGGCACAGTGTTGCAAAAGTGCACCGTCGAACGGCTCCGTTAACCACTGTGAGAGCTGGCGATAGGCGGCGTTGTTAAACGGTAACTGGCGATAAAGCTCCAGCATAAATTTCTCGCCATCGAGTGTATCGAGCATGGCGGCACTAAACTCGGTCACTTTCGCATTGACGTCGCTGACAACCGGATTGGCTGGCGCGTTGAGATAATGCGCCCCGGCACTCAGGCGATCGGGGCGGTGACTGGCTTCCGTTGGATCGCGATAATCAAGTACCCGACTGAGTGGGATCTCGCCAAGTTGTCCCAGATCGTCGGCCGTCATCTGATGCAGCGCGCCGGAACGTAATAACTTGCCCTGACGGATACGGCGCCCCTCTGCCGTACGCTGGCCTCCCAGGTCACGAAAGTTAATTCCTCCCTGGAGCGCCAGGAATGCGGGATGGTGTGGCTGAGCTGTCATGGATATCCTCTTGCGTTGTCATGCTTACCGCACTGAAATTCAACCATATCATAGCGGCTGGAGAGGATTTTATCGCAGGCGTGAAAACTTTTGCGTTTGCTGGCATAATGTCTGGTTTATCACACTTCTCATTCTCATTTTTCAGGATATAACCCCGTGTTAGTTTCCAGCAACGTCACCATGCAGTTCGGCAGTAAGCCGCTGTTCGAAAATATTTCCGTCAAATTTGGCGGCGGCAACCGTTACGGCCTGATTGGCGCGAACGGTAGCGGTAAATCCACCTTTATGAAAATTCTCGGCGGCGACCTGGAGCCGACGCTGGGCAACGTTTCTCTCGATCCCAACGAGCGCATCGGTAAGCTGCGCCAGGATCAGTTTGCGTTTGAAGCGTTCACCGTACTCGACACCGTAATTATGGGACATGGTGAACTGTGGGAAGTAAAGCAGGAGCGTGACCGTATTTATTCGCTGCCGGAAATGAGCGAGGAAGACGGCTATAAAGTGGCCGATCTTGAGGTCAAATACGGCGAAATGGATGGTTATTCTGCGGAGGCGCGCGCGGGTGAACTGTTACTCGGTGTCGGCATTCCCGTTGAGCAACATTACGGTCCGATGAGTGAAGTGGCACCCGGCTGGAAGCTGCGTGTGCTGCTGGCGCAGGCGCTGTTTTCCAATCCGGATATTCTGCTGCTCGACGAACCGACCAACAACCTGGACATTGATACCATCCGCTGGCTGGAGCAGGTGCTTAACGAACGTGACAGCACCATGATCATTATTTCGCACGACCGTCACTTCCTGAACATGGTCTGTACGCACATGGCGGATCTGGATTACGGCGAGCTGCGTATTTACCCCGGTAACTACGATGAATATATGACTGCGGCCACTCAGGCGCGTGAGCGTCTGCTGGCCGATAACGCCAAGAAAAAAGCGCAGATTGCAGACCTGCAATCCTTCGTCAGCCGCTTTAGCGCTAACGCTTCGAAATCTCGTCAGGCAACCTCCCGTGCCCGTCAGATTGATAAAATTAAGCTCGATGAGGTGAAAGCCTCCAGTCGTCAGAACCCGTTCATCCGTTTTGAACAGGACAAGAAACTGTTCCGCAACGCGCTGGAAGTGGAAGCGCTCGCAAAAGGCTTTGATAACGGCCCGCTGTTTAAAGGCGTTAACCTGCTGCT
This sequence comes from Citrobacter amalonaticus, assembly GCF_002918555.1. GTDB lineage: Bacteria > Pseudomonadota > Gammaproteobacteria > Enterobacterales > Enterobacteriaceae > Citrobacter_C > Citrobacter_C amalonaticus_A. The sequence goes on along the minus strand of NZ_PQMB01000002.1, from coordinate 696,332 downwards.
GGAAGTGGGCGAAAAGCTCGCGGTACTGGGGACCAACGGCGTGGGTAAGTCCACGCTGCTGAAAACGCTGGTGGGCGATCTGGAAGCAGACAGCGGTACCGTGAAATGGTCAGAGAATGCGCGTATTGGCTATTACGCGCAGGATCACGAATATGAATTCGAAAATGACTTAACGGTATTCGAATGGATGAGTCAGTGGAAACAGGAAGGCGACGACGAGCAGGCGGTACGCAGTATTCTTGGACGCCTGTTGTTCAGCCAGGACGATATTAAAAAACCGGCGAAAGTGCTCTCCGGTGGTGAAAAGGGTCGTATGTTGTTTGGTAAACTGATGATGCAGAAACCGAACATTCTGGTAATGGACGAACCGACTAACCACCTGGATATGGAATCGATCGAATCACTGAACATGGCGCTGGAAATGTATCAGGGCACCCTGATTTTCGTTTCTCACGACCGTGAGTTTGTAAGCTCGCTGGCAACTCGCGTGCTGGAAATCACCCCGGAACGCGTGGTGGACTTCAGCGGTAATTACGAAGATTATCTGCGCAGTAAAGGTATCGAATAATTTTCCCGTCGTCTTTCACGTTACAGGTGTGTTGGCTGCACCTGTTCACCCCGGTCACTTACTGATGTAAGCTCCCGGGGCTCACCGGTTTGCCGCCTGCCTGTCACACGAAATACTTAGGGAAAATGGATGGTTGTCGTCTTTCACGTTACAGGTGTGTTGGCTGCACCTGTTCACCCCGGTCACTTACAGATGTAAGCTCCCGGGGACTCACCGGTTTGCCGCCTGCCTGTAACGCGAAATACTCAGGGAAAATGGATGGTTGTCGTCTTTCACGCTACAGGTGTGTTGGCTACACCTGTTCACCCCGGTCATTTACTGATATATGCTCCCGGGGACTCACCGGTTTGCCGCCTGCCTGTCACACGAAATACTCAGGGAAAATGGACGGTTGTCGTCTTTCACGCTACAGGTGCGGTTCAGGTTGCATTATTCCATTCCCAGCGCGCGCTTACCGTGAATGTTCAGATCGGCGGGCGTGAAACGTCCTTCCCAGTGAGTCTCATAATCTTCGCGCGGAAAATCCCCTGGCGATGCGCCTTTCTCCAGCGCCTCTTTGACTTTGTGCGCGTAAGCCAGATTCTTTTCACACATTGGCGCCGCCGGAATATACATCACGTTGCCCCAGCCCTGCTGATTTTCGACCGGAGCGACAGAGTGAATCACATCACAATGCCACCAGACGGAGTCTCCGGCTTCCAGTTGCGGAATGCTGGTGAGCGCCTCAATCAACAAGGGATGCCATTTCTCAGAGACCGGCAAGACTCTGCCCGGCGAGACGCCACACAGTTCATCTTCCGGCACATCATCAAGTAACGGGCGTAGCAGGATATATGCCATCGCTTCCGGGATGGGCACCACATGCAGTAATCCCTGGCCTGGCAGCATATCAGACAGGGCTGTCCAGCCCTGGAAGGTCCGGAATACTGAACATTTGGTCGTGTTCTCAACCGTGTATTCTTCCACTTCAGTACGGTGGGCGGCCTGCCACGGATCGTATTTTGCCAGGTTGCCATTAAACACATTCGCGAAAACGCGCTGATAAGCAGGGAGCAGCCAGCGCTCCAGCGCGCCAGAGTCGGTATGTGCGCCCAGACCCTTCGAGGTTGTACCCGGCGGGCGACGGCGGATCCTGTCCGGGTAAATCACGCTGATATCCGGGTTAAACCACTGCCTGCCATCGCTTTCAAAGGTCCACAGGCGGTTAAGAAAAGACTGCACGTTAGCCATCTCTTCGCTCTGGCGAGCCTGCATTTGCGCCTGCGACCAGTAAATCGGGTAAATCTCCGGGCGTGAAGCCGTTAATGTGCCAAAAAAATTATCCCCCGGCCCCTTGTACACCTCGTCGAAATGGTTGCGATCCAGGTAATCAAGCATCGATTGATCCCAGGCCAGCGCCTGTGCGCGAGGGAAGTGTCCTTTAACCACTGCGCATCCCCGACGCTTAATCTGTTCCTGCTGTTGTGCGGTGATAGTGCCGTCTTTGATATCGGCATACGCCAGTTCAGGCCAGACCGGCGCACCTTGTGATTTCAGAGCATTGATTTCAGCCACGCGGCTCGCGATGGCGTCGCTAAGCTGATTGAAAACCTGCTGAACGTCTCCGGGCTGTGCCCGCAGTTCTTTTTTCATCTGGCGGATTGCCGCTTTGTGATCGACCGGCAATGTGTCGCTTGTGAAGGTAAAAGCCATAACCACCTCGCATAACTTTCATTCGAAACAAATTATCATTACAAATGATAATATAAGTTATGAAAAAGTTAATGCAAGTTTAAAAAATTGATTTTGCGCACAAGAGGGAAAATCAACGGCGATGGGTAAAAAACGTTATCTATCTGGCCGCTGGCGTTATTTACGCTTATGCCCGCGCTGAGTTAGCAAATTTCTGACCAACCAGGGTCACGAAAAACCGGAGCCAGGGCTCCGGTTATCATCAGACGTTAAAAGGCGGGGCATTGTCGAGCACCGCCTGAATCACGTTCAGCGCGCCCTGATGATTGTTGTCATCAGTCTGGTAACGGGCAATCGCTTTGATGTTCTCAGCCGCATTTGCCATGGCGAAGGAGTAGCGCGCCATTTTCAGCATTTCTGCATCGTTGCCGCTGTCGCCTATAGCAACCACATTTTGTGGCGAAAGATCCCAGCTTTTCAGCAGGCGACTAATGCCGTTCGCTTTGTGCAGCCCCGGGATAATCAGGTCAATAAAGCCAAAACCACTGGTGACCGGCTTCATAATGCCGTCCAGTGACGCGTGCAGTTTGTCGATAACGAATGGGATCTGCTGGTCCGGCAGATTTAGCGAGAATTTAAACAGGACATCATCAATATCGTGATAATCCTTTACCGGCAGGAGACGGTGATAATGCTTTGCCATCAGCGCCACGAAGGATTCAGGGGCGTTTTCGCTGACATAAGCGCTTTTCAGACCGCAGGCGACAAAGTTGAGCTGCTTATCTTTTAGCAACTCGCCAATGACGATGCGTGATTCATGCCGGGTAAGCTCACCGTGAAAGCGTTGCTTGCCATGCTCAAACACCAATGCGCCATTTTCGGCAACAAAGGAGATTTCGTTTTTTAGCTCGGGGAAGAAGGAGATAAGCTGGTAATACTGATTACCGCTGGCGACGACAAATTCAATCTCTCTTTTTTTCAGTTCATGATACTGCGCCATAAATCGTGCGTGATCGTACTTTTTGGCGTCATTGAGAAAAGTTCCGTCCATATCGGTGACGATAACTTTAACGGTCATACATAGCTCCTGGCTCAAAACTGCGACCAGAAACATTTTAATAACAATGTGAGCTAATGCACAAATTTATTTCATTCGAAACGTGAATGCCCGGCGAGCGAAACGCCACCGGGCATTTGGGATTACAGCATATGTTCCGTACGCGCAATGATATCATCCTGCGCATCGGGTGAAAGCGCGGTGAAGAAGGCAGAGTAACCTGCCACTCGCACCACCAGGTCACGATACTGATCCGGGTGTTTTTTCGCTTCCAGCAGCGTTTCACGGGAGACGATGTTGTACTGAATGTGCCAGCCTTTATGTACTTCAAAGAAGGTACGCAGCAGCACCATCAGCTTCTGCTTGTCGGATTCATTCTCCAGCGTGGTCGGGTTCAGCTTCTGGTTCAGTAACACGCCGCCGAGAATTGAACCGGTAGGCAGCTTGCCCACGGACCCAATGACCGCGGTCGGACCAAGATGATCCGTTCCGGATGCCGGGCTGGCGCCTTCTGCCAGTGGGGTATGCGCTTTACGGCCATCCGGCGTTGCCATGGTTGCCGCGCCAAACGGTACGTTTGCGGAGATAGAAGAGGTGCCCGCGTAGTAATTGCCGCCAACCGGGCCACGGCCATAGCGCGGGTTATGGTACTGCTTCAGTTCGTCAATGTAGGTCTGGTAGGCACGAGCCAGCAGCGTATCGACGGTATCGTCATCATTACCGTACTTCGGCGCGCCGTTGATCAGACGCTGGCGCAACTGCTCGTGAGTCAGACCGTCAAAATCATCCGCCAGCGCCGCCGCCAGCTGTTGCTGCCCAATCGCCCCCTGTTCAAAGACCAGTTTCTTCACCGCCGCCAGGCTGTTGCCGAGGTTGGCAATACCCACCTGCAAACCCGATACCCAGTCGTACTTTGCGCCGCCTTGCTTAATGCTTTTTGCGCGTTCGATACAATCATCCACCAGCGCCGAGCAGAGAATATCGTGAACATTTTCTTCCAGCATGGTATCGACCACATACTCAATTTCGATCGATTTCCGCGTGTAGTAGCGAATTTGCGCATCCCAGGCGTCCATCACTTCATCGAAGTGGGTGAAGTTACCGGCAGAGAGCGCTTTTTCCTGCGGCAGGAACACTTTCCCACTGGTGGCGTCACGACCGCCTTCCAGCGCTGCCAGCATCACGCGGGCGAAGTTAATAAAGCTCATGCCGGTACAGCGGTAGCCCCATTTGCCGCCAACGGCGGTTTCGATGCAGCCAATCGCCGCATAGTCATAGGCATCCTGCGGTTCAATACCGAGCTTAATAAATTCCGGGATGACGATTTCATCGTTGTTAAACGCGGGCATTCCAAAGCCGCAGCGGATCACCTGCACGCAGGCATCCAGGAAATCATTACTCATCCCGGCGTGATAGCGCACGCTCAGGTTTGGCTGCGTGGAGCGCAGACGACCGCAGGATTCCAGAATGGCGTAGGAGAGCGGGTTGACGGCGTCCATCGGCTGACCGTTAAGCAGATTTTGACCACCAATGGTCACGTTCTGATACAGCGGGCTGCCCGCAGAAGCTTTGGAGTGAGAGCCTGAGCGGATTTTGTTCACTTCCAGCAACTTCAGCCAGCAGCTGTGCAGCAGTTCAATGGCATGTTCGCGATCCAGCGTCTGGTTCAGCTCGACGTCGCGACGGTAGTACGGATAGAGATACTGATCCATACGACCAAATGACACGGAGTGACCGTTGGATTCAATTTGCAGAATCAGCTGGATGAAATAGCAGAGCTGTAGCGCCTGCCAGAAAGTTTGCGGGGGCTGATGGGCGATGACATCACAGTTTTCCGCCATGGTCAGCAGTTCGCTGCGGCGACTTTCGCGCGGCTCTTTCGCTGCCATCTCACGCGCCAGACCGGCAAAACGTTTGATATGAAGGCTCACGGCGTCCAGCACGATATCGATAGCTTTCAGGAACTGATCGCCATGCAGATCGTCAAGCACGGTCAGGTTGATACGCGAGCGACGTTCCGCCACTTTATCGCGCAGACCATCGATACCTTTTTCCAGCAGCAAGGGGAAGTTGACCGCCAGGTGTGCGTCACCGGAGGTCATATTGCCTTCAGCTTTGATAATCCCGGTTTCCAGCAGACCTTTTTGCTCATCGGTAAACATACCGTAGCAGCGATCCTGCACGGTCTGGCCGCGCCACCAGGGGCAGACTTCATGCAGTACGCGTTTGTTTTCTTCGCTGACCGCAAAACCCGCGCCTGGACGATCCGCCAGGTCGTCGATCTCTTTTTCAATCCACGAGACGGTGTATTCCGGGAAGATCGGCGCGGCACGGACTTCGCTTGCCTGGTTGCCGATAATCAGCTCGTCATGCTTGATCCAGATAGTGCGCTGCGCGAGGTGATGCGCCAGCGCCAGGGCGCGACGCACCGGAATCGGCTTATCCAGATGCTGCTGATACATCGTGGTGTAGTGCTGTGCGCGCTCGGTACACACCGGGGGTTTCACAATGTGTACCAGCGCGGTTTTATGCGCCTTGATGCGGTCGCTGAGCGTATCCAGTTTCAGTATGGTCATGAGATTATCCTCGTAGAGTCGCGGTTAAACCTTTATTGCTGGCGTACTGCTGTGCAAAATCGAGCAAGGCAGGCGCATCCAGTGGTTTATCCGGCGCATTGTAGGGTTGACTGAGTAAGTGATATTTGTTCATGCCCAGCGTGTGGTAGGGCAGAAAATGAATCTCGCTGACGTGAAGTTCGTCAGCGGCAAAATCGGTAATGGCTTTGACGGCCTCTTCGTCGGCGTTAAAGCCCTGGATCAGCGGCACACGAATAATCATTTTTTTACCCGCCGCGGCGAGCTTTTTCAGATTCTCCAGCACACGTGAGGCGCTGCCATCAGTCCACTGTTTGAACGGCGCATCGGCGACATGCTTTAAATCGGCAAGAAACAGATCAACATGGGGTAAGGAGGGTTCAATATACTTCCAGGGAACGTGTAAACAGGTTTCGACAGCGGTGTGAATACCGGCATCATGGCTGGCTTTAAACAGTTCAGCCGCCAGTTCCGGCTGCATAAACGGCTCGCCGCCGGAAAGGGTCATCCCGCCGCCGCTGCGATCGTAAAACGGTTTGTCGCGCAGAACGGTCGCCATGATCTCTTCCACGCTTTTCATTTCGCCGCAGACGGTTAACGCCTGGGTAGGGCAGCAGTCGGTCAGCGCAAGAAGGTTCTCATCGGTGATTTTCTCGCGATGGATAAGCAGACCATTCAGTGCGCGCTCAATCACGCCTGGTACCGCCTGGGCGCACAGCGTGCAGTCTTCCAGGCAAAGACGCGCATCGTACAGAAGATCCTGCGTCCGGGCGCGGCTTTCCGGGTTCTGGCACCAGCGACAGCCCAGGGAGCATCCTTTAAGGAACACTACGGTACGGATACCTGGACCATCATGAGTGGAATAGCGCTGAATATTGAAAATCATAAACGGCCTCTTTTCTTTCGTATAAAGATTAAATTACTTTCGAATGAAAGTTATATTGACATGCGTCAACTAACAGAGAGGTTTTGCCGTGATAGTCTTCAATCCATGCACTACGCATAATTTTTCGAGGGGCATCGGGGCGGCAATGACCGGGATGCTTGAAGGCAGCCAGCAAAGAGGCAGCCTGAAGGATGAGGCGTAAAAAATTTTTAGTTGAGGAAAGATTTATGGAACTGTATCTGGATACGTCTGATGTTGACGCAGTAAAAGCGCTGGCGCGTATTTTTCCCCTGGCGGGCGTGACCACCAACCCCAGTATCGTGGCGGCAGGTAAAAAGTCGCTGGAGATTCTACTGCCTTCACTGCAAGAGGCGATGGGCGGGCAGGGACGTTTGTTCGCCCAGGTGATGGCCACGACTGCCGAAGGAATGATCAGCGATGCGCGAAAGCTGCGGGCAATCATCCCTGATATCGTGGTGAAAGTTCCGGTGACCGCAGAAGGTCTGGCAGCGATTAAGCGGCTGAAAGCGGAAGGGATCCCGACGCTTGGGACGGCGGTTTATGGGGCGGCGCAAGGGTTGCTGTCCGCGTTAGCCGGGGCTGAGTACGTTGCGCCTTATGTTAACCGTGTGGATGCGCAGGGGGGGGATGGTATTCAGACCGTGACTGATTTGCAAAACTTACTGAAAATGCACGCCCCGCACGCCAAAGTATTAGCCGCCAGCTTCAAAACGCCGCGTCAGGCGCTGGATTGCCTGCTGGCAGGCTGCGAGTCCATCACGCTGCCGCTGGATGTTGCACAGCAGCTGATTAGCTCTCCGGCCGTTGATGCCGCCGTAGCGAAGTTCGGGCACGACTGGCAGAGCGCATTTGGACGCACCTCTCTGTAAGTCTGTTTTGCCGGATGGCGGCTGACACCTTATCCGGCCTACAAAATGCGCTGTTGTAGGCCTGATAAGAGGTATTAGCATCGCCCTCAGGCAATAGTGCGGTGCCGACGATTTCTCTGCTAACTCCCGCAGACCTCACAGGTGGGATTGCGCATCAGCTTCATTTCGCGAAACTGGCAGGTCATGGCGTCGTACATGACGATTTTTCCGGACGCCGGTTTACCGTAGTTAGCCAGCAGCTTAATGGCTTCCATTGCCTGTAGCGAACCGATCACGCCGATCAGCGGGGCCATCACTCCGGCCTCTACGCAGGTCAGGGCGTTTTCACCGAACAGACGGCTCAGGCAACGGTAGCAGGGCTCTCCTTCCTGGTAGGTAAATACGGTAATTTGTCCTTCCATGCGAATTGCCGCACCGGAAACCAGCGGGATCCTGGCGGCGAAGCATCCGGCATTCAACTGATTGCGGATGCTGACGTTATCCGTACAGTCCAGCACCAAATCGTGTTCGGCGATAAGCGCGTGAATCTCGCTCTCGTCCAGCAGCGCGTTCATCGGCGTAATGGCGATATAAGGGTTAATCCGCGCCAGTGCGTCGCGGGCGGACAGCACTTTTGGCTGTCCAACGGTGGCATCGCTGTGCAGCGTCTGGCGCTGGAGGTTCGACACGGAGACCGTGTCAAAGTCGAGCAGGGTTAAATGCCCGACGCCAGCGGCTGCAAGGTATTGAGTTGCTGCGCATCCCAGCCCCCCCACACCAACGACCAGTACCCGCGCCTCCTTGAGCGCTTCCTGACCTTCGAAATCGAAGCCGCGCAGAATGATTTGCCGGTTATAGCGCATCATCTCCTGGTCGCTGAGTTCTGCCATTACAGGCCTCCAAACAGTGCGTTAAACGGCTCGACCTCAACCCATTCTCCGGCTTCGACGTTACCGCGCTCGCGCTCCAGCACGATAAAACAGTTACCCAGGCTAAAGGAGCTAAAAATATGCGAGCCCTGATGTCCGGTAGTGGTGACTTCCAGTTCGCCTTCTGCGGTACGCTGCAATACACCGCGCTGAAAATCCAGACGGCCAGGTGTTTTCTTCAGGCGTGAGGCGGTGCGCACGCGCTGGCGAGGCGGCAGTCCACAGGCGGTGTTGCCGCTGAGTTTCGCCAGGAGCGGTTGTACCAGTTGATAAAAGGTGAGGGCCGCAGACACTGGGTTACCCGGCAGACCGCAAAACCAGCTGTTGCTCAGTTTGCCAAACGCGAACGGTTTGCCCGGTTTGATGGCCAGCTTCCAGAAGGCAATTTCTCCCAGCTCTTCCAGAATCGTTTTGGTGTAATCCGCTTCGCCTACTGAAACGCCGCCGGAGCTGATGACGACATCGGCCTGGCTGTCGGCTTCGATAAACGCGGCGCGCAGCGCGTTGGGATCGTCGCGAATAATCCCCAGGTTGATCACTTCGCAGCCCAACTGCTGCAGCATCAGGTGAACGGTCAGACGGTTAGTGTCATAAATCTGCCCGTCTCCCAGCGGCTGACCTGGCAACTGCAGCTCATCACCGGTGGAGAACAGCGCCACGCGGACTTTGCGCACTACGGAAGCATCGGCAACACCGAGCGAAGCCAGAACGGGAAGCTCGGCGGTTGTCAGGCGAGTCCCGGCGGGAAACACCACCGCGCCGTTTGCAATATCTTCACCGCGCAGACGAATATTTTGCCCGCGGCGGACTTCGGCGGTAAAACGCACACCGTCGCCAGCTTGTTCCGTTTGCTCCTGCATCACCACCGCGTCACAACCAGCAGGCACCGGGGCACCGGTCATAATACGGATGCAGGTTCCCGCAGGCCACTCGCCATGGAAAGGCTGACCGGCAAAGGCTTTACCCGCCACCGCAAGCGGCTGGTCAGATTGTAAATCGGCTAATCGTACCGCATAGCCATCCATTGCCGAGTTATCAAATCCCGGCACATCAATGGGGGAAACGATGTCGGTGGCCAGAATGCGGCCAAAGCACTGAACCAGCGGCAGCGTCTCAACGGCGGTAAGCGGGGAGATACGTGAAAGCATCTCGTTAAGTGCCGTTTCAAGCGGCATCAGTCCGGCGGTAAATTCCATGAAAACACTCCAGCGGGGCAAATTCGAATCCGCCTATTATGTCAGAAAATGGATGCAGACTGTATGCCACCTCAGACTTAGAGCCTGGCCTTTACATGCCGTCAGCATCTTTCTATATTCAAAAATCGAATCAATAACTCACGGCATTTCTGATATTTATAGAGAAGTTTGTGCCACGTTAATGGACGGCAAAAAATGGGCAAAGCAGTCATTGCGATTCACGGCGGAGCAGGTGCGATAACCCGCGCGAAAATGAGCCAGGAGCAGGAATTACGCTACATACAGGCGCTGTCGGATATTGTCGAAACAGGACAAAAAATGCTTGAGGCGGGCGCGTGTGCGCTGGATGTGGTGACCGAATCGGTGCGCCTGCTGGAAGAGTGTCCGTTGTTTAATGCCGGAATTGGTGCGGTGTATACCCGCGATGAAACTCACGAGCTTGACGCCTGTGTGATGGATGGGAATACGCTAAAAGCGGGGGCGGTCGCGGGTGTCAGCCACATCCGTAATCCCGTTCAGGCTGCTCGACTGGTGATGGAAAAAAGTCCTCATGTGATGATGATCGGTTCCGGGGCGGAGAAATTTGTTGAATCACAGGGAATGACGCTTGTCTCCTCCGAACTTTTTTCTACGCCGGAACGTTACGAACAGTTGCTCGCCGCACGTGCGACCGGCGAGACCGTGCTCGATCACGGCGGGACTCCGCTGGATGAAAGTAAAAAGATGGGCACCGTTGGCGCGGTGGCACTGGATAAATTTGGCAATCTTGCCGCAGCGACCTCTACCGGCGGCATGACCAATAAATTACCGGGACGCGTGGGCGATAGTCCTTTGGTGGGCGCAGGCTGTTACGCCAATAACGCCAGCGTTGCCGTCTCCTGTACGGGGACCGGTGAAGTGTTTATTCGTGCGCTGGCAGCGTACGATATTGCCGCGTTGATGGACTACGGTGGACTGAGCCTGACAGACGCCTGTGAGCGCGTGGTCATGGAGAAATTACCGGCGCTGGGGGGAAGCGGTGGCGTCATTGCCGTCGATCATGAAGGCAATGTCGCTTTGCCATTTAATAGCGAAGGCATGTATCGCGCCTGGGCCTACGCCGGAGATACGCCAACCACCGGGATCTACCGGGAAAAAGGGGATACCGTTGCCACACAGTGACAAGCTTGACGTCGGCGATGTTCTGGCGGTTAACAATCTGAATATTACCTTTGTGCAGGAACAACAGCGCGTCGAGGCGGTACGTCATCTGTCGTTTCGTCTCAAACGAGGGGAAACGCTGGCGATTGTCGGTGAATCAGGCTCCGGTAAATCGGTTACCGCGCTGGCGCTGATGCGGCTGATTGAGCAGGCGGGCGGCGAGCTACACTGCGACCAGATGCTGCTTCGGCGTCGCAACCGCGAAGTGATAGAGCTGGGTGAACAGAGCGTCTCTCAGCTACAGCGCGTACGGGGTGCGGATATGGCGATGATCTTCCAGGAGCCGATGACGTCGCTCAACCCGGTGTTTACCATCGGTGAGCAGATTGCTGAGTCGATCCGGCTTCATCAGGGCGCCAGCCGTGAGGAGGCGATGGCGGAGGCGAAGCGGATGCTCGATCAGGTCCGTATTCCTGAGTCGAAAGCGATATTGTCCCGCTACCCGCATCAGCTCTCCGGCGGAATGCGTCAGCGAGTGATGATTGCGATGGCGCTGTCATGTCGTCCGGCGGTGCTGATTGCCGATGAACCCACGACCGCGCTGGACGTCACCATCCAGGCGCAGATCCTGCAGCTTATCAACGTGCTGCAACAGGAGATGTCGATGGGGGTGATTTTCATCACTCACGACATGGGCGTGGTGGCGGACATTGCTGACCGGGTGCTGGTGATGTACCAGGGCGAGGCGGTTGAGACCGGCAGCGTTGAGCAGATCTTTCATGAACCTAAACACCCCTACACCAAAGCGTTATTGTCTGCCGTACCGCAACTGGGCGCGATGAAAGGACATCTTCTGCTGCGTCGCTTCCCGCTGAGTGAGCTGCAACACGATGCGTCACAGACGGAGCAGGATACGGTGGCAGAAGGTGAGCCAATCTTGCAGGTGCGCAACCTGGTGACGCGCTTCCCATTACGCAGCGGCGTATTTAACCGTATCACCCGCGAAGTACATGCGGTAGAAAACGTCAGTTTTGATCTCTGGCCCGGCGAGACGTTGTCGCTGGTGGGGGAGTCTGGCAGTGGGAAATCCACGACCGGACGTGCGCTGCTGCGGCTGGTGGAATCACAGTCTGGCGAGATTATTTTTAACGGTCAGCGTATTGATACGCTGCCTGCCGGGAAATTACAGCCGGTACGTCGTGATATTCAGTTTATTTTTCAGGATCCGTATGCGTCGCTCGATCCGCGCCAGACGGTGGGGTACTCCATTATGGAGCCGCTGCGCGTGCATGGGTTATTGCAAGGGGATGCTGCGGCGGTGTGGGTGGCATGGCTGCTGGAGCGGGTGGGATTACGCCCGGAACACGCCTGGCGCTATCCGCATGAGTTTTCCGGCGGCCAGCGTCAGCGTATCTGCATTGCCCGTGCGCTGGCGCTCAATCCGAAGGTGATCGTCGCGGATGAATCGGTTTCCGCGCTGGATGTATCTATCCGGGGGCAAATCATTAATTTGCTGCTCGATCTGCAACGGGATCTGGGAATTGCCTACCTGTTTATTTCCCATGATATGGCGGTGGTGGAGCGTATCAGCCACCGCGTGGCGGTAATGTACCTCGGTCAGATCGTGGAGATTGGCCCGCGTTCTGCGGTGTTCGAAAATCCACAGCATCCGTATACCCGTAAACTGATGGCAGCGGTACCGGTGGCCGATCCTTCCCGACACCGACCGCAGCGCGTGCTGCTCTCGGACGATCTTCCCGGCAACATCTTTAAGCGTGGGGAGCAGCAGACGCCGGTTTCGCTGCAACAGGTAGGGCCGGGGCATTATGTCGCACGTCCTCTGACAGAAAATGTGCTATCGCGTTTATAACCAACAACAGACAGGGTTCAGGAGAATAATATGACAACATGTGTAGCCCGTAACTGGCTTCTGGCGCTGAGCATCGCTTCAGCGCTGGCAGCATCTCCCGCATTTGCTGCCAAAGATGTGGTCGTGGCGGTAGGCTCTAATTTCACGACGCTCGATCCCTACGATGCCAACGATACGTTATCTCAGGCTGTGGCAAAGTCGTTTTATCAGGGATTGTTTGGGCTTGATAAAGAGATGAAGCTACAGAACGTACTGGCACAGAGTTATACCGTTTCTGATGACGGCCTGACGTATACCCTGAAATTGCGCCAGGGCGTCAGGTTCCAGGATGGCACTGAGTTTAACGCGGCGGCGGTGAAAGCCAACCTCGATCGCGCCAGCAACCCGGAAAATCACCTCAAACGCTATAACCTGTACAAAAATATCGCTAAAACCGAAGTGGTGGATCCGGCCACGGTCAAAATTACGCTGAAGCAGCCTTTCTCAGCGTTTATCAATATCCTGGCGCATCCCGCGACGGCAATGATCTCCCCTGACGCGCTGAAAAAGTATGGTAAAGAGATCGGTTTTCATCCGGTAGGGACCGGACCGTATGTGCTGGATACGTGGAACCAGACCGATTTTGTGAAGGTGAAAAAGTTTGCCGGATACTGGCAGCAAGGTTTGCCGAAACTGGACACCATTACCTGGCGTCCGGTGGCAGATAACAATACGCGTGCGGCCATGCTGCAAACCGGCGAGGCGCAATTTGCTTTCCCCGTCCCCTATGAACAGGCCGCGCTGCTGGAGAAAAATAACAACCTGGAACTGGTGGCCAGCCCGTCGATCATGCAGCGCTATATCAGCATGAACGTGACACAAAAACCGTTCGATAACCCGAAGGTGCGTGAGGCGCTGAATTATGCGATAAACCGTCAGGCGCTGGTTAAAGTGGCCTTTGCGGGTTACGCGACGCCAGCCACCGGCGTGCTTCCCCCGGCTATCGCTTATGCGCAAAGTTACACGCCGTGGCCATACGATCCGGCGAAAGCGCGCGAGTTGCTGAAGGAAGCCGGTTATCCGAACGGCTTCAGCACCACGCTGTGGTCCTCGCATAACCACAGCACCGCGCAGAAAGTGCTGCAGTTTACGCAGCAGCAGCTGGCGCAGGTAGGGATCAAGGCGCAGGTAACGGCGATGGACGCCGGGCAGCGTGCGTCGGAAGTCGAAGGGAAAGGGCAAAAAGAGAGCGGGGTCAGGATGTTCTACACCGGCTGGTCGGCTTCTACTGGTGAAGCCGACTGGGCGCTGTCGCCGCTGTTTGCATCCCAGAACTGGCCGCCAACGTTGTTTAATACCGCCTTCTACAGCAATACGCAGGTGGACAGCTTCCTTGCGGATGCGCTGAAAACCACCGATCCGCAAGAGAAAGCGCGTCTGTACAAAGAGGCGCAGGATATCATCTGGAAAGAATCGCCGTGGATCCCGCTGGTGGTTGAGAAACTGGTCTCGGCGCACAGTAAGAAATTGACGGGGTTCTGGATCATGCCGGATACGGGCTTCAGCTTTGAAGACGCGGATTTGAAATAAGCAGTACAGGGAGTCTGATGCTTAATTATGTTCTCAAGCGCCTGCTGGGGTTAATTCCGACCCTGTTGATTATCGCGGTGCTGGTGTTTTTGTTTGTGCACCTCTTGCCCGGCGATCCGGCACGGCTGATTGCCGGGCCGGAGGCCGATGCACAGGTCATAGAACTGGTGCGCCAGCAGCTGGGGCTTGACCGTCCTCTGCATGTTCAATTCTGGCATTACCTCACTAACGTGTTGCAGGGGGACTTCGGTACCTCAATGGTTTCGCGCCGTCCGGTATCTGAAGAGATAGCCAGCCGGTTTATGCCTACGCTGTGGCTAACCCTTGCCAGCATGATATGGGCGGTACTGTTCGGCATGACTGCCGGAATTGTCGCCGCCGTGTGGCGTAATCGCTGGCCGGACAGATTAAGCATGACCCTGGCGGTTACCGGCATTTCATTTCCGGCCTTTGCGCTGGGGATGCTGCTGATGCAGGTCTTCTCTGTTGAACTGGGCTGGTTGCCCACCGTTGGCGCAGACAGCTGGCGGCACTATATTCTGCCGTCGCTCACCCTGGGCGCGGCGGTGGCTTCGGTTATGGCGCGCTTCACCCGCGCCTCGTTTGTCGATGTGCTGGGTGAAGATTACATGCGGACCGCTCGGGCGAAAGGAGTCAGCGAAACGTGGGTGGTACTTAAACACGGACTACGCAACGCCATGATCCCGGTGGTGACCATGATGGGGTTGCAGTTTGGTTTTTTGCTGGGCGGCTCGATTGTCGTGGAGAAAGTTTTTAACTGGCCAGGACTTGGACGGCTACTGGTGGATTCCGTGGAAATGCGAGATTACCCGGTCATTCAGGCTGAGGTGCTGCTGTTTTCTCTGGAATTTATTCTTATCAACTTAGTGGTGGATATGCTCTATGCCGTCATTAATCCGGCTATCAGGTACAAGTAAGGATGCGATTGTTTAACTGGCGCCGTCAGGCGATTTTAAATGCCATGCCGCAGGTGAAACCCGACCAGATCCGTACTCCCTGGCATGAGTTCTGGCGTCGTTTTCGTCGTCAGCACGTGGCGCTGATCGCGGGCATTTTTGTGCTGTTCTTGATCCTGGTGGCGATTTTTGCGCGCTGGCTGACGCCGTTTGATGCGGAGAACTATTTTGATTATGACCGCCTGAACGACGGACCGTCCTTGTTGCACTGGTTTGGGGTGGACTCACTCGGCAGGGATATTTTCAGCCGCGTGCTGCTGGGGGCGCAAATTTCACTGGCTGCGGGGGTATTTGCGGTCTTTATTGGCGCAACGATTGGCACGGTGCTGGGGCTGCTGGCAGGCTACTATGAGGGCTGGTGGGATCGCCTGATTATGCGTATCTGCGATGTGCTGTTTGCGTTTCCGGGGATTTTACTGGCTATTGCCGTGGTCGCGGTCCTGGGCAGCGGTATTGCCAACGTCATCATTGCGGTTGCCATCTTCTCAATTCCGGCCTTTGCGCGTCTTGTGCGTGGCAATACGCTGGTGCTTAAGCAGCAGACGTTTATCGAGTCGGCGCGTAGCATCGGCGCCAGCGATGCGACCATCATTTTCAGCCATATCCTGCCGGGGACGGTTTCATCCATTGTGGTCTTTTTCACCATGCGTATCGGGACGTCGATTATCTCAGCGGCGAGCCTGTCATTTCTTGGCCTGGGGGCACAGCCACCAACCCCGGAGTGGGGGGCTATGCTGAACGAGGCGCGAGCGGATATGGTGATGGCACCGCACGTGGCTATTTTCCCGGCGGTAGCGATATTTCTGACGGTGCTGGCGTTTAACCTGTTGGGAGATGGGCTGCGTGACGCGCTGGATCCGAAAATTAAGGGGTAATTTACAGGCCGGATAGCGGCATAAAGCCCTGTCCGGCCTGCAGGACATTTAAACCCGGCTACCCCACAGGTCGTATTCGTCCGCATTCTCTACCTTCACGCGGAGAATATCGCCAGGTTTGACGTTTGTCTCTCCGTTCAGGTACACCGCGCCGTCGATCTCCGGTGCGTCCGCCATGCTGCGACCAATCGCGCCTTCTTCGTCCACTTCATCAATAATGACCAGAATTTCGCGACCCACTTTTTCCTGCAAACGTTCAGCGGAGATCTGCTGCTGTAGCTGCATAAAGCGGTTCCAGCGCTCTTCTTTGACCTCTTCCGGCACCTGATCCGGCAGTTCATTCGCCCCTGCGCCTTCTACCGGGCTGTACTTGAAGCAGCCGACGCGATCCAGACGCGCTTCTTTGAGGAAGTCTAACAGCATCTGGAAATCTTCTTCTGTTTCGCTAGGAAAACCGACAATAAAGGTTGAACGCAGGGTCAGGTCAGGACAGATTTCACGCCACTGCTTGATGCGCGCCAGCTGGCGATCGACGGACCCGGGGCGCTTCATCAGTTTTAGAATACGCGGGCTGGCGTGCTGAAGCGGAATATCCAGGTAAGGGAGGATTTTGCCCTCAGCCATCAGCGGAATCACGTCATCAACATGCGGGTAAGGATAGACGTAGTGCAGACGCGTCCAGATCCCCAGCTTTGAGAGCTGTTCGCACAGACTGACCATGCTGGTCCTGACCGGTTCACCATTGTGGAAACCCGTGCGGTGCTTCACATCCACGCCGTAGGCAGACGTATCCTGGGAAATCACGAGGATCTCTTTTACCCCGGCATCGACAAGGCGTTTTGCTTCGCTTAATACTTCACCAATTGGGCGGCTGATCAGATCGCCACGCATGGATGGAATGATACAGAAGGTACAACGGTGGTTGCAGCCTTCAGAAATTTTCAGGTAGGCATAATGGCGCGGCGTCAGCTTCACCCCCTGTTCCGGCACCAGGCTCAGGAACGGGTTGTGTTTAGGTTTTGGTACATAGTGGTGCACGTGCTGCAGAACCTGCTCATAGCTGTGCGGGCCGGTGATTTCCAGCACTTTTGGATGGACTTCACGAATTTGATCTTCTTTCGCGCCCAGGCAGCCGGTGACGATGACTTTCCCATTTTCATTAAGCGCTTCACCGATCGCTTCCAGCGATTCCTGAACCGCGCTGTCGATAAAACCGCAGGTGTTGACGATGACCATGTCAGCATCGTCATAGCTTGGCACGACGTCATAGCCTTCGGTGCGCAGCTCAGTCAGGATGCGTTCCGAATCGACGAGGTTTTTCGGGCAGCCCAGGGAAACGAAGCCGATCTTCGGCTGACGGGATGGAGTTCTGGTTTGTGACATGCGGATTTACTCACGTTGCATCAATGGCGCGGGATTTTAAAGGCATAAAGGCGAAAATTATACAGTAATGTTTGCTTCAAAGTGGATTGGTCGTGCGGAGTATAATGATTGTGCAAAAAACAGTCAAAAGAAGCCTGTCCGGGCCGACAGGGAAAACAAAACGGTCTGCAAAGTCTCCAGCATTGGCAGGAACAGGGGAGTGGATGAGCGGACCGTACTCAAATTGTAAATAATGTTAATACTGGGTGAATAATTGATCTCAGGCATCTTTTAGCTCAAAAAATGACCATATTATAAATTTGCAGTATAGATGGAAGAGGAGGAACGAAGTATGTTCGTTGACAGACTGAGAACCGATCTGCTGAATAAGCTGATCAATGCCAGGATTGACCTCGCTGCGTATCTGCAGCTAAGGAAGGCGAAAGGATACATGTCGGTCAGCGAGAATGATCATCTACGTGATAACTTTTTCGAACTTAACCGCGAATTACATGATAAATCGCTGCACCTGAAATCGCATCTCGGGCAGGACGAGTGGGATGCCTTGCATCATGCCGAAGGGGCATTAGCCGCGGCTGCGGTGTGCCTGATGAGCGGACACCACGATTGTCCGACCTTTATTGCCGTTAACGCAGAAAAGCTGGAAAGCTGCCTGACAACGCTGATGTTAAGTATTCAGACCCTGCAGACGCACTCAACGTTAGAGCAGGCCTGAAATCAGGGGGAGGAGACTCCCCCTCATCAATTCATTTTTTAGTAAAAACAACGCGCTTATACCTCCTGATAGCTACGCTCACTCCAGCGGCAAGCCACGCAAGCTCTAACGCATAATTCTGCGAAGCACGCGGTTGGCCTGCTGTTCAAACTGGTCCGCTGCCTCGTCAATGGTGGCGTTACCGTGGTCGATACTTTCACGCGCCGCAGTAAACAGGGCGATGATTTGCGGATCTTCCGGCCAGGGCATAATGGGGGAATGGTTCGGCAGAGAGGCAGACTGCGTTAGCCCGGTGACAACCGGATCATCCTCTTTCAAAATGCCAGCCTCGCGCAGTATTTTCTCGCCTGCGGCGCTGAGCGGTACGCCGCGCTCAAGTGCGGATGGAATCACACCTTCCGGTTGATTCATCAAAAAATCAATAAGCAGCGCCGCTTCCTGCGGATACCGGGTATGGCGGCTAATCGAGAGCATCAGCGCCGTTTTGTTAAATTGCCCGGCGTCTTTAGCTCCTTCATGCATCGGATAAGGTCCCATGACCAGATCGGACGGATTCACGAGATTTTGTGATTCTGCCGGGTAAAGCACATTCCAGTTGTAGATCCCCCCCATTCACCGTTGATCCAGGGTTTCATTTCGTAGTTTACGCCTTTCCCAAAAGCAGATAACTCTTTGGTATCAGGGATCACATGCTGGTCGGTCAGTTGCCTGTAAAACGTGAAGGCTTCAACCAGTTCCGCATGGCTCCACGCAATTTTTCGGCGTTGTTCATCGACCATTGGTTTTTGATATTTCTGATATAACCAGGAACGCAGGAGTAAAAGCCCGTCCTGTTCGGACAGGATCATGGGGTAGTACTGGTCACCTAACTTTTCTTTAAAAACCGGTCCGGCCTGTAACAACTGCTCCCATGTTTTTGGCAGCGGGATACCGGCTTTTTTCCAGGTTGCGGCATTGTAGTAAAACAGCATGACGTTAGCTGAAACGGGAATCGCATTGATTTTTCCGTTGACGGTCGTGGTTGCCAGCGCCTGCGCTGAATACTGGTTCAATCCAATGGGACCACTTACTTTTTGTAAATCGTAAAAGCCCTCTCCATTCTTTGACAGCAGCGTCAGCCAGTTCCAGTTGATCTGTAATACATCGGCTTCTGTGCCGCTGTTCATTTGGGTGGTGAAGCGGGAGTAGTACCCATCCCAACCGTTGTATTCTGCTTTTACATCTATATTGGGGTATCTGGCCTCAAAGGCTTCCAGCGCTTTAAGCGTCGCCTGGTTTCGGGCCTTACCCCCCCACCAGGAAAAGCGCAGTTCGACCCGATCGGCGCTGTGTACGCAACTCGCTATGCCGAGGAGCAGAAGTACTAGCGATTTTTTCATCATTGCATTCCTTGTACTGTATCAGGGCTGAATATCTCGCCGTCCCTGACGGTATTCAGTTAACTGTTTCACCAGACGCATCTCCTCATCACTCCAGGGCGTGCCATCGGGGTTCAGAACGTCGTGAAACCACAGCGATTGCGGATCCTGATGCGTTTTATTAACACCAGGCCACGGGATCCAGGTTTGTGTTTTCCCCTGAACCAGTCCCCAGTGGTAGCAGCCCGTTTCAAACGCGCAGAAGAGGGGAAGCTGTTCGCTGACGACACCGTTTGTGTGACGTGAAAGCCATTCGGTGCACAATACCGGCCGCTCATAGCGTGTGAGCATATGGAGAATGTCGATTTGCCTGGCGGCGGAGGTATAGGCGTGGTAGCTGATGATATCGGAGAGTTCAAGCGCGGCGACGTCAATCGGGTGCTCAAGCGTGCCCCATATCTGATGATCCACATGCCATGCCCCGACCGTCAGCGGTTGCTGCGGATTGACGCTGCGCGCCCAGCGAAAAACAGCGTGCAATAAGCGCAGGGCGTACTCTTCTAGCCGCTCGTCGGCTTCGGCGTATTCAATGGGGGAAATGAAAATGCCCCGATTCCCCGGCTCGTTATACAGATCCCAGATGGCGATACGCGCATCCTGAGCAAACTGGGTGAGGAGATCGCAGACATAGGCTTCTACACGTGGCCATTGCTCTGGATCCATGACGATCGCCCGGCCGGGACTGGCGGCAGCCTGGCTGTTGTGCAAACCGGGCACAGGCGGTTTTTGTGGACCCAACCAGGGCTCATCGCCAGAAAACCCGCAATCGTCCATCAGCGTCAGCATAACCTTAATGTGATGGCGATCGGCGACCTCAAGAAAAGCGTCGATTCGCGCGAGCAATCCTTCGCGGTCATGTTCCCAGACAATAAACGGCAGATTGGTACGCAGAGCGTTATAGCCATAGCTTGCAGCCCATGCCAGCTCCTGCTCTATTACCGGCAGATCAAACGTCCCGGCCTGCCACATTTCGTTCCAGTTCACTGCGGTTCGCGGCAAATAGTTAAATCCGCACGCCCATCCATGCTGCTGGTACCATGCGCGAGCCTGTGCGGTACTCCATCGTTTCTGCATCATTTTTCCTCAACTAATAATATTAGCTAATATTTATTAATTATGGTGTCCGATGCAATGCCAACAGAATGAATATGCAAAGATCCTCACAAATTATCGTTCAGGAGAGTGTGGTATAGTCTGGCGAGGCCGAAGGAGTTGAAATGCAAAAGAAGAATAAGATAACGATGAGTGATATTGCTCGTGAGGCGGGCGTTTCACAGGCGACGGTTTCGCTGGTGCTGAACAACAGTCGCAGCGTTCGTTTGAGCGAGGCGACGCGGGAGCGGGTCTTTCAGGCGGCGCAGCGGTTGGGTTACCAGAAACTGGCGGTAGCGCACCGGATGGAAGGGCAGGAAGAGGTCGCCATGCTGGTGAGCGGTATGCCGGGCTACGATCCCTTTGTCGATGCGTTAAGCGAGGCCAGCACCACGGCCTGGCAACACGATATGCTGCTGACGGTGTACGATTATGGCGATGATGCTGAACTGGCCTCGCAGATCCTGCGTCAGCTTGCCCAACGGAACTGTGTTGGGGTGATCTTCGCCAGCCCGGTCACGCGCGTATTCGACTTCTCTCCCTTTGCGGATGTGCTGAGCATGCCGGTGGTGCTGCTAAATCAGTACGATCCGGGGCGTCCGCTGCTGCCAACTTTTCTGCCTGATGACAAGGCGAATGCCTGCCAGGTCACGCGCCATCTGCTCGATCAGGGGGTGACCCGTATTGCGCATATCATGGGTGATGAGTGGATGGATGCCAGTCGTTTACGTCTGGAGGGATATCGGCAAACGCTGCAACTGGCCGGGATCGCGCCGGATGAGGCGCTGATCCGCCAGACCGACTGGTCGCTAAATGCCACCTATGCTGCGACGCAGGAGCTGATGGCTTTGCCGCAGCCGCCCGAAGCGATATTCTGCGCCAGCGACTGGATGACGCTGGGATGCTACCAGGCGCTGGCCTCGATGAATGCACGTATTCCGCAGGATGTGCTGGTCTGCGGCTATGACGATCAGCGTATCTCGCATCAGCTAACACCGCAGCTCACCAGCGTGCAACTGGCCTATAATGAGCTGGGAAAAATGGCGGTGGAGTATTTGTGTTCCGGTGAGGATAACGCCACACACTGTCGGCTGGTGGGGAAATTGCAGGTGCGCGGCAGCAGCCAGCGCACCTGAAAAGGTTAGCTGACGGGGATCATGACTGTCTTACGAAATGCCGGACGCTCCGTGAGTTGCTGATACCAGCGCTCAAGATGGGGACGCGGCGTCCAGGTCAGACCGATGTTAAACAGGTTGTAGACGAATGGCGCAATGGCGATATCGCCTGTGCCGAACGCTTTGCCGGAGAACCAGGTCTGGTTTTTCAGCGCTTCGTCGAGAATCGCGAACAGCTCGTCGCAGCGTTTAGCTCCAGCGTCAATGGCGGACAGATCGCGCTGCTCTGGCGGTGTTCTGATCAGGCCAAACAGCACCACACGGTGTACCGGGCTTAACGTCTGGTTTGCCCAGTCCATCCACTTTTCGCCTTCGGCACGACGGGCGGGCGAGTCGATCCAAAGCCGTTTTTGTCCGTACTGTGCGGCCAGATAACGCACAATAGTATTAGATTCCCATAACAGCACATCGTTTTCATCATCACGCAGCAATGGCACCAGACCGTTTGGGTTCATTGCCAGGTAGTCCGCGTCATGATTAAGACCAAACTGACCGCCCGCCAGAACCTGATGATAAGGTAGCTCCAGCTCTTCGAGCGTCCACAGCACCTTTTTGACGTTGGTAGAGTTATTCCGGCCCCACAGCGTAATCATAGTCACCCCTCAATTAAGGACAGCCCCTGGGCTGTATTCAATCCACATGGTGAGTGAAACCTAACATTTACGCAACAAGCAGCAAAAAAAACGTCGTGGTTTGCAGCACCACAGAGCGTTCTTGCATAAACTTTAAAAACTTTACCAACTTACCGTTTCTTTAAGTTTGTGAGTGCGTTATTACTCACCGCTATTAATACACGGTGATATGACGTGTTTTTTTGGAATGGATACTCGGGTGGCATTTATGACGCAATACTCATACCTTCGTAGTTTCGTAGCAGGTTCAGCACTCTTATTTCTTTTTGCTCCCACGGCAATGGCGGCCGAGCAAACTATCGATCCGCCGAGCGTAGATGCGCGGGCGTGGATCTTAATGGATTACTCCAGCGGCAAGGTGCTTGCGGAAGGCAACGCCGATGAGAAGCTGGATCCGGCCAGTCTGACCAAAATCATGACCAGCTACGTCGTGGGACAGGCGCTGAAGGCGGGCAAAATTAAACTGACCGATATGGTAACGATCGGTAAAGATGCCTGGGCAACGGGGAACCCGGCTCTGCGCGGTTCGTCGGTCATGTTCCTGAAGCCAGGCGATCAGGTCGCGGTTTCCGATCTCAATAAAGGCGTAATCATTCAGTCCGGTAATGATGCCTGCATTGCGCTGGCGGATTATGTGGCTGGCAGCCAGGAGTCGTTTATCGGGTTAATGAACGGCTATGCGAAAAAGCTGGGGCTAACGAATACGACGTTCCAGACGGTTCACGGACTGGACGCGCCGGGCCAGTTCAGTACCGCACGTGATATGGCGCTGCTGGGTAAGGCGCTGATCCACGATGTGCCGGAAGAGTACGCCATCCACAAAGAGAAAGAGTTCACCTTTAACAAGATCCGTCAGCCGAACCGCAACCGTCTGCTGTGGAGTTCCAACCTCAATGTTGATGGCATGAAAACCGGTACCACGGCAGGGGCTGGCTATAATCTGGTGGCTTCGGCAACGCAGGGCGATATGCGTTTGATCTCCGTTGTGCTGGGAACCAAAAGCGATCGTATTCGTTTTAATGAATCTGAAAAACTGCTGACTTGGGGCTTCCGCTTCTTTGAAACGGTTACGCCTGTCAAACCGGATGCCACCTTTGTGACCCAGCGCGTCTGGTTTGGCGATAAGAGTGAGGTGAGCCTGGGGGCGGGAGAAGCCGGTTCGGTGACGATTCCGCGCGGCCAGCTCAAAAACCTGAAAGCCAGCTTTACGCTGACCGAACCTCAGCTAACGGCGCCGCTGAAAAAAGGCCAGGAGGTAGGGACTATCGACTTCCAGCTTAACGGTAAATCTATTGAACAGCGCCCGCTGATTGTGATGGAGAATGTTGAAGAGGGCGGATTCTTTAGCCGCATGTGGGACTTCGTGATGATGAAATTCCATCAATGGTTCGGCGGCTGGTTCTCATAACCACTCAAAATGCCGGATGGTCACGCGCCATCCGGCGAACAACGCTCAATACATTAACTTGATGCTTCGCGCTTTGGCGTAGTCCACGAATTCATCGTCAGGGCGACAATCGCTCACCACCGTATTAAAGCGTTTCAACTCTCCCATCCGTGCCGGACGCACCTTACCGAACTTACTGTGGTCGACGACCAGCACATGATACTGCGCCATCGACATCGCCCAGTGCTTCACCGGTAGCTCTTCAAGATTAAAACAGGTCGCACCTTTGCTGATGTGTACGCCCGCCGCGGAATAAAACGCGATATCCGGACAGATGTTGTTGAGGGTTTCCTGGAAATCGAGAGGTTTGAAAATGGCGTTGCTGGCGTGGAATTCGCCGCCGCAGAGGATCGCGCGACACAGCGGTTTTTCCTGCAGTGCCAGAAAGGTGTTCAGCGAATAGCAAACTGCGGTGAACGGGAGTTCATTATCAATGGCTTCGATGATCCACGGCGTTGTTGTACCGCAGTCAAAGAACAGGGTCTGATGGGGTTGCACCAGGGTTGCCGCCAGCTGTGAAGCACGGCGCTTCTCATCCACTAGTCGCGATTTCTGGTCACTCAGCAAGTAGTGGCTGGCACTACGTGGCTCCAGAACGATATATCCCCCGAGCAGGACAACCGGCGCGCTGTTATTATTCAGATCACGACGGATGGTCATCTCCGATACGCCCAGCAGGGTCGCCGCTTCCTTAAGATGTAATTTATCACTGCGTTTTAACGCCTGCAGCAATTGACCAATACGCTCGTCGCGACGTGTTTCCATAGTTCCTCAGGATAGTTGAATAAGTGCCCCGGATGAGAGTGCTTAATTCTACCCTTTTTCCCTCTGACTAGCCACGCACCCAGCCTTTGCGAATGGGCAGCGCAAAGCAGACGCGATAGCAGGTTTGCAGGCTGCGATAGAGGTTTTGACCGAACTTTTGCCAGATCATCTGTGCGCTCAGACAACCAATCATTCCGGCCAGCAATCCGCCCAGCATATCCATCGGCCAGTGCACGCCGAGGTAAACGCGTGACCAGGCGATGGCCACGGCAACCACCATCAGCAGCGCACCGGACCACACGCGGTGCCAGAACAAAAATGCCAGCGCAAAGGTGAAAATGACCGTACCGTGATCGCTTGGGAAGGAGTCATCTGCTGCATGATGCAGGAAGTTATAGCCGATGCGGTCGA
The DNA here is from genome assembly GCF_002918555.1 of Citrobacter amalonaticus. Taxonomy (GTDB): domain Bacteria; phylum Pseudomonadota; class Gammaproteobacteria; order Enterobacterales; family Enterobacteriaceae; genus Citrobacter_C; species Citrobacter_C amalonaticus_A. The sequence continues at coordinate 671,093 of NZ_PQMB01000002.1, read as the reverse complement.
CAAACGGACGGTCATGCGGGAACAGGTGGCCCATCAGCCAGGAGAGCGTCAGGCTGACAATCAGCGCGATCGCCATTTTGATAACCAGCTGACGCTGTGCGCTGACCTGCGATTGCGGTCCCCAGAGCCAAAGGATGACAGCCATTAACGGCACGATATTGATCACATCTTTAGCGATGAAAATTGCGAGGGAAATCATCCACTGGGCCGAGTCCGGCGTGGCATTGATGAGGTAGAATAGCGAAGTGTTCAGATTTTCCAGCATAACATCCAGACTCGTAAGATAAATAAGTGACCCGTTCAGGGCAGAGAATAAGAGTGTCAGTACAGGGGGTAAAGTGGTTTAGTCTTAATTCTCTGTAAAATGAAGAGTTTTGCTATAACGGTTCCCGCTTTCGCGCCATAGTAGCGCCATCAACTTAAATTAACCTTAAAGAAAAAGTGGCGATGTTCATCTTTGTGTAAAAATGTGCGCATTTTACTGACGGGATACATAATTTGCTATCTCGGGTGACGCTCTTTCATTACACTTTGCGCGATTTTTACTGGCGAAGAGACTGCATGCAAAACCGAATACAAACAGGTGCCCGGCTGGGACGTCAGGCGCTGCTTTTTCCCCTCTGTCTGGTGCTCTACGAATTCTCGACCTATATCGGTAACGATATGATCCAACCCGGTATGCTGGCGGTGGTGGAGCAGTATCAGGCGAGCATTGACTGGGTTCCCACATCAATGACGGCTTACCTGGCGGGTGGGATGTTTTTACAGTGGTTTTTAGGACCGCTTTCGGATCGTATTGGTCGTCGCCCGGTGATGCTGGTGGGCGTGGTGTGGTTTATTGTTACCTGCCTTGCGACGCTACTGGCGCAGAACATCGAACAATTTATTCTGCTGCGCTTTTTACAGGGAATCAGCCTGTGCTTTATTGGCGCGGTGGGCTATGCCGCAATTCAGGAGTCGTTTGAAGAAGCGGTATGCATCAAAATTACCGCACTGATGGCAAATGTGGCACTGATTGCGCCACTGCTCGGCCCGCTGGTCGGTGCGGCGTGGGTGCATGTGCTGCCCTGGGAAGGAATGTTTGTTCTTTTTGCGCTGCTTGCGGCGGTCTCGTTTGTGGGTTTACAGCAAGCGATGCCGGAGACGGCGACGCGGATCGGTGAAAAGCTGTCGCTCAAAGAGCTGGGCCGTGACTACAGGCTGGTGCTGAAGAACGGTCGCTTTGTTGCCGGTGCGCTGGCGCTTGGGTTTGTCAGCCTGCCTCTGCTGGCGTGGATCGCTCAGTCGCCCATTATTATCATCAGCGGCGAACAGCTCAGCAGTTATCAATATGGTTTGTTGCAGGTACCGATTTTTGGCGCGCTGATCGCCGGGAACCTGGTGCTGGCACGTCTGACCTCCCGTCGGACGGTACGCTCGCTCATCATCATGGGCGGCTGGCCGATTGTGACAGGGCTGATTATTGCCGCCGGGGCGACGGTCGTCTCCTCGCATGCTTACCTGTGGATGACGGCAGGGCTGAGCGTTTATGCTTTTGGGATCGGTGTGGCAAACGCCGGTCTGGTCCGCCTGACGCTGTTTGCCAGTGAGATGAGTAAGGGGACCGTTTCTGCGGCGATGGGAATGCTGCAGATGCTGATTTTTACGCTGGGAATTGAAGTCAGCAAACATGCCTGGCTTATTGGCGGTAATGGGTTATTCAACCTGTTTAATCTGGCGAGCGGGATCCTGTGGATGATTCTGGCGTTTCTCTTTCTGCAAGATAAACGGGTCGGAAATACTCGGGAAGGGTGAAGCCCGGTCGCCGGGCTATGGAGAAACTTAATTGTGATGGTCGTCGATCTGATGTTCGATAATCATCCCTTCACCAACGCTTGCAACGTGCCGTGCATAAGGATGCGCGCGGTAAACCGGCGCAGGTGCCGGTGCTGGCGCGACATAAACTGTCTGCGGCGCGCTGGCGACGTTGATGGCTTGCGGTACGCTCAGAGAAGACGGCACCACCACCACTTTATAACCGCTCGGTACATCGACGGTAACGTTTTGCGCCAGCGCGGCACCCGCGAAGCCCAGTAGCAGCGCAGCTGCCAGTACACTTTTCTTCATAATCTATCCGCCTGAAATATTCACTGGAGATGATAATCCAGTAGGTTAATTTGATGCGGATTATGAGTAGTTCAGCTTTCGATTGTGTTGCCGGGCGTGCTGTCGGCTTAGTGCACAAAAGGGGATTGCTTATTCAGCACCTGGTCGATAATTTCCAGCACCCCCTCCTGGTTATTAGAGCCTGCGCGGAATTTTGCTGCCGATACGACAGCCTCTCCGGCATTTTCCATCGCGAAACTAAAGCCTGCCTGGCGTAACATCTCAATGTCATTTCCACCGTCGCCAAACACCACCACTTCTTCATCGTCAATGCCCCAGCGCTGTTGCAACAGGCGCAAACCGTTTGCCTTGTGAACCCCAGGGATAATCAAATCAATGCTGCCGTAGCCCGTATGGACAGGCACCATAATATCGCCGATAGCGTCATGCAGCGCCGACTGGACTTCAGGAATACGGTTGTCGGAGATGTTCAGGCCAAATTTGAAAAATACGTCGTTGATATTGTCGAAGTTATCGACAAACTCCAGCCGGTGATAGTACATCGCGGCGATCTCTTTCATCTTGTCGTTGTACTGTTTCAGGGTATAAGCGCTGTTTTTCCCACAGGCGATGATTTCCACATCGGTACGGGTCAGCAGATGGTTAACAATGGCGGTAAAATCGTCTTTCGCCAGATCGCCGTTGAAGACGTCTTCACCTTCGCTCACCACCCAGCCGCCGTTTTCTGCGACAAATGAGATCTCATGGGCAATCTCCGGAAAGAAGGAGATCAACTGATAATACTGGTTACCGCTGGCGACAACAAAGCGGATCCCCTGTGCTTTCATCTGCTGATACTGGGCCATAAACCGCTCGCGGTTATAGGTTTTTTGATCGCTCAGAAAGGTGCCATCCATATCGACAGCAATTAACTTGATACCCATCAGCTATGCTCCATCGCAGTTTGAGTTTTCGAATCCGGTTTGGCGACGGCTCGCGCGACGATTGCCGCGACCAGCACCAGCGCCAGTACCACTAACATTGCGCTACGTAACCCGTAGTGCTCGCCGAGATAGCCCAGCAGCGGCGGTCCAACGAGAAAAGCAAGATAGCCGGTGGTCGCCACCACGCTGACGCGCGTCGGCGCGTCGGGACCCGTATCGCTGGCGGCAGAGATGGTCAGCGGGAAGCCGAGCGATGCGCCCAGCCCCCAAAGTACAACCGAAACGCCGGCGATCCAGGCACTGTCGACGAAAATGATCAGGCTGATGCCAAGTGCTCCCATCAGCGCGCTGGCACGCACTACGGCGACCCGGCTGTAACGGTCAATGAACCAACCGCCGGTAAAGCGTCCGACGGTCATTCCCAGCGTAAAACCAGCGTAAATCAGTGAGCCGGAGGTAGGGTTAAAACCGTGGCCGTCCACCATCAGCAGCGGCAGCCAGTCGTTCGCCGAGCCTTCAGCAAACGCCATTGCCAGAACCACCACGCCAATCAGCAGCAGCTGAATATCACGATAGAAGGGAATGCCTTTCTCACTGCTTTGCGTACCGTCAGCGGCGTTTTTTCCGGTACCGCCAGGGATTTCGCGGATGGCAATGAAAATAGGGGCAATCCCGACCAACGCCGCCAGAAGAATATGCACCATGGCCGGAACGCCAAAAGCGGTCAATGCCATCCCAACGCCCGCACCGGCCAGCGTGCCTAAGCTGTAGAACCCGTGCATCATGGGCAACACGGTTTTATTCATTTCGCGTTCGACGGCCGCGCCTTCGACGTTAATTGCTACTTCAGCGGAGCCAAAGCTGGCGCCAAATACGCCGAGACCCAGGGCAAAAAGCAGCGGAGAGGAGAACCACAATGCGACGCTGAGTAGCATCATGCCTACCAGCGCACATGACATCGTGGTTCGGATGACGCTGCGGGTGCCAAATCGTTTCACCAGCCAGGCCGAACAAAGAATACCACTCATTGAACCGATGGAGAGACCGAACAGCACCGCCCCCATCTCTGCCGTGGAGACGGAGAGAATGTCTCGAATGGCTGGCGTTCGGGTTGCCCACGAGGCCATTAACAATCCGGGCAAAAAGAAGAACATGAAAAGCGCCCAGGTACGACGTTGTAAGGCTTTGCGTGATGAAGTGGCAGTCATGGGTTTACGTCAGAAAAAGAAAACAGAGGGACAACACTAGCAAGGTTGTGTACATTTGTACATATACCCGTCATAAGAGGAATCACCGTGCGACGTGCTAATGATCCACAGCGGCGAGATAAGATTGTTCAGGCTACGCTGGAGGCGGTGATGACGCATGGGATCCATGCCGTCACGCACCGCAAAATTGCAACGATCGCCCAGGTTCCGCTTGGATCGTTAACCTACTATTTTTCGGGGATTGATGAGCTGCTGATGGCGGCATTCAGTCAGTTTACCGAAACCATGTCACAGCAGTATCAGTCATTTTTTACTGACGTTATGGATGCGCAGAGCGCCTGCCATGCCATTACCGAAATGATTTATAGCTCGCAGGTGACAACGCCAGACAATATGGAACTGATGTATCAGCTGTACGCTTTCGCCAGCCGAAAACCGGCGCTGAAAATAGTGATGCAAAACTGGATGCAGCGCAGCCAGCAGACGCTGGAACAGTGGTTTGAACCGGCCACTGCCCGGGCGCTGGATGCCTTTATTGAAGGGATGACGCTGCATTTCGTTACGGACAGAACGCCGCTGGCGCGTGACGCTATTCTGCTAATGGTCAAACGCATCGCCGGACAGGAGAGCGCATAACTTTCCCCCCTGTAAGCAAGCTTATTGTTGTACCTGCCGTATGTGCGATAGATTGCGTGATGCAAGGAGAGGGGCTGAATTTCAGGCAACAAAAAACCCATCAACCTTGAACCAAAACGGCGGGGTTGATGGGCTCCACAAATTGGGGACATCAAAGAAAAGCAGTGGCACTAGTTATGACTGACGCCTTGAAGAAAAGTTCTGCGCGTTTGCAAAAATTTTTCACTTAAGGGCAAACTTCAGTTTTATCCTAAGCCAGGCCAGATGATGATGATCAGAGTCCCCGCCAGCGTGAGCAGCACGTTGGCTATCGCATAGGTGCCCGCGTAGCCAAGAGCCGGGATGTTGCTGCGGGCGGTATCGCTGATGATTTCCATTGCTGGTGCGCAGGTACGCGCGCCCATTATGGCGCCAAACAGCAGCGCACGGTTCATTCGCAATACCCAGGCGCCAAACAGAAAGCAGATAATAACCGGCACCAGGCTAACGATCAGCCCGGCAATCAGCATCTGTCCACCCAGCGCGCCAAGCCCGTTGCTAATGCCGCTACCCGCGCTCAGACCAACGCCTGCCATAAACACCATCAGACCAAATTCCTTCACCATATTCAGCGCCCCTTGTGGGATGTAGCCAAACGTTGGATGGTTAGCTCGCAGGAATCCGAGCATGATCCCGGCGAACAACAGCCCGGCAGCGTTACCAATGCCAAAACTGAAGTTGCTGAACTGGAAGGTGATCATCCCGATCATCAGACCGATGATAAAGAAGGCGCAGAAGGCCAGCAGGTCAGTTACCTGGCTGTGAATAGAGATAAAGCCGATGCGATCCGCGATGGTTTTCACACGCCGTGCATCGCCGCTCACCTGCAAGACGTCGCCTTTATTAAGGACAACGTTGTCATCTATCGGCATTTCAATCTGGCTGCGGATCACGCGGTTGAGGAAACAGCCGTGGTCGGTCAGCTTTAGCTGTGCGAGGCGACGTCCAACGGCATTGTGATTTTTAACCACAATCTCTTCGGTCACGATCCGCATGTCGAGCAAATCGCGATCGAACACCTCTTTACCGTTACGGAAGCTGGGATCGAGACGAGCATGGGCGTCCGGATAACCCACAAGCGCAATCTCATCGCCCATCTGCAGCACCGCGTCGCCGTCCGGGTTAGCCAGAATACCGTTACGACGGATACGTTCAATGTAGCAACCCGTCTGACGATAGATACCCAGCTCGCGCAGATTTTTACCATCGGTCCATGCCACCAGCTCCGGGCCTACCCGGTAAGCGCGAATCACTGGCAGATAAACCTTCCGGTTCGCGTCGGTGTCCAGTCCGCGCTCACGGGCGATCTGCTGGGCGCTGGTTTGCAGATCCTGATGCTGTAGTTTGGGTAAATAGCGGGCACCCACAATCAGACTGACCAAACCGATGAGATAAGTAAGCGCATAACCCAGGCTCAGATTATCGAGTGCCGCCGACAGCTCCGCTTTCTCCATCCCGAAGTGACGCAACGTATCGCCTGCACCAACCAGTACCGGGGTCGATGTCATTGAGCCTGCCAGCATACCGGCTGTCAGGCCGATGTCCCAGCCAAACAGCTTACCCAGCCCTAAGGCGATCAGCAGGGCACTACCCACCATCACCAGGGCAAGCATTAGATAATTTTTACCATCGCGAAAAAAAATGGAAAAAAAGTTAGGACCCGCTTCAACACCAACACAGAAAATAAACAACATAAAACCAAGATTCAGCGCGTCGGTGTTAATACTGAAGTGTTGCTGTCCTAATAATAGTGACACTACTAAAACACCAATGGAATTACCCAGTTGGATGGAGCCAAGACGCAATTTACCCAGGCACAGGCCGAGAGCCAGGACCACAAATAATAACAGGATGTAATTCCCATTTAACAAATCGGCGACGTTTATATTCACGGAGACTAACTTCTTGTTTACGAGTAAGCTGTTGAAAGAAAAAGTAATTTACGATAATGTTTTTGCCATAATTTAAGGGTGACCCGGTCATATACAGCACCCCAATAAAATCAACGCAACAATATATTTGACTAGTTTAATCTCATTACGAATCAACGGCTATAAGAATCGTGTGGGTGTATTTTTTAGCAGGGAATGCTGAACGGCTTTATCTGACGGGATGCCACTGGCGAGTGGTGTTTGATAGGGGACAGTGTCAGGAGAAACGATTGAAACATAAACGTGGTTGGGCGGGGACAGTCTGCTGCTTCGTGCTCTTTATAGTAGTTTGCTTGTTTCTTGCCATGAATATGACAGGAGCGTTCCGGGCTTCCGGACATCCTGAAATGGGGCTGTTGTTTTTTACATTGCCGGGCGCTATTGCGAGTTTCTTTTCCCATCGTCGGGAGGTCATCAAGCCACTGTTAGGCGCAATGCTCGCAGCACCATGCTGTATGTTGTTGATGCGGTTTTTTTTCACACCAATTAGCTCATTGTGGCAAGAACTTGCCTGGCTGTTTAGTGCCGTGTTCTGGTGCGCGCTTGGTGCGCTTTTTTACTTGTTTATCAGTAGCTTGTTTATTCATCGGCGCAGGAAAAACCGCTAATGCCCTCAGGACGAGGGCATCGTCAGCGCGCTTATGCAAACAGGTTCATATTCTCTTTTGCCCACGCTTCAAAATCAGTGCAGCCGCCAATGTGTTTCTGGTCGACAAAAATCTGCGGCACGGTTTCTACCGGCTTACCTACCGTTTTCTCCAGATCCGCTTTGGTGATGCCTTCAGCATGAATATCGATATAGCGGTAGTTGAAATCTTCATGCTCGTTGCTCAGTTTTTCTGCCAGTTCTTTCGCACGAACACAGTACGGGCAACCCGGGCGACCAAAAATTACGGTAAACATTCTTCTCTCCTCGAACTCAGAGCCTGACGGCGAATGGCATCTATGATGCCGCTAATTGGTGGCTTTGAACAGTAGGTTGCACCTTTTACTTTGATATCTATAAGCTATATCTGTTAAACACGGCGACGCTGAACGCCTTACAATACGCATCCGTTTACCGGGAGGCTTCTTATGCGCTCAATTGGTGTGTTACCTAAAAGCGTGTTGGTTCTGGAAATACTCGGTATGATTTTGCTGGCACTGGCACTCCTGTCGCTCAATCATTACCTTACGTTACCCGCGCCGCTGAACACTTCGCTGGCCGTTGTGGTAATGGTTTTTCTGGGCGTATTGTTGATGCTTCCTGCGGCGGCGGTGGTCATGTGGCGGGTTGCACAGCGACTCGCACCACAGCTGATGAATCGCCCGCCAGATTCTTCCCGTTCCGACAGAGAAAAAAATAATGACTCCAACCATTGATTTACTTTGTGGACATCGTTCCATTCGCCATTTCACCGACGAACCCATCACTGATGGGCAGCGTGAGGCGATCGTGGCAAGCGCGCAGAGCACCTCTAGCTCCAGTTTTTTGCAGTGCACCTCTATTATTCGTATTACCGATCCGGCGCTTCGTGAAGCGTTGGTGCCGTTAACGGGCGGACAAAAGCATGTTGCACAAGCCGCCGAGTTTTGGGTGTTCTGTGCTGATTTCAACCGCCACCTGCAAATTTGTCCGCAAGCTCAGCTGGGGCTGGCGGAACAGCTTTTGCTTGGGGTCGTTGATACCGCAATGATGGCGCAAAATGCGCTGACGGCAGCGGAGTCCCTTGGGCTGGGTGGCGTGTTTATCGGTGGGCTGCGTAATAATATCGAATCAGTGACCGGGCTGCTGAAGTTACCGAAACATGTGCTGCCGCTGTTTGGGCTGTGCCTGGGCTGGCCCGCAGATAACCCGGATCTCAAACCGCGTCTGCCGGCGGCGATTGTGATGCATGAAAATCAGTATCAGCCCCTCGATCTGGACGTTCTGGCACAATATGACGAGCAGCTGGCGCAGTACTACCTGACTCGCGGCAGCAATACGCGACGTGATACCTGGAGCGATCACATTCGTCGCACCATCATTAAAGAAAATCGTCCCTTTATTCTGGAATATTTGCATAAACAGGGTTGGGCGACGCGCTAAAGCTCAGTGTATGATACGCGGGTTTTTGACCAGGTTCGTCAGAGAGGTGCAGGGTGAAAATTGCCATATTGTCCCGGGATGGAACGCTCTATTCCTGTAAACGCCTGCGAGAAGCGGCGATGCGGCGCGGTCACCTGGTCGAAATACTCGACCCACTGTCCTGCTATATGAATATCAATCCGGCGGCATCGTCGATTCACTACAAGGGACGTAAGCTTCCGCATTTTGATGCGGTGATCCCGCGTATTGGTTCGGCCATCACCTTTTACGGTACGGCGACGCTGCGTCAGTTCGAGATGCTGGGCAGTTATCCATTGAATGAGTCTGTGGCTATTACCCGCGCGCGTGACAAGCTGCGTTCGATGCAGTTACTGGCGCGGCAGGGGATCGATCTGCCCATTACCGGAATTGCGCACTCCCCGGATGACACCAGCGACCTTATTGATATGGTGGGCGGTGCGCCGCTGGTGGTGAAGCTGGTGGAGGGGACGCAGGGGATTGGCGTGGTGCTGGCGGAGACGCGGCAGGCGGCTGAGAGCGTGGTTGACGCGTTTCGTGGTCTGAACGCCCATATCCTGATCCAGGAGTACATCAAAGAAGCCAAAGGGCGCGATATCCGTTGTCTGGTCGTGGGCGATGAAGTGGTTGCCGCTATTGAGCGTCGGGCGAAAGAGGGCGACTTTCGCTCGAATTTACATCGTGGCGGCGTGGCCTGTATCGCCCACATCACGCCGCGCGAGCGTGAGATAGCCATTAAGGCAGCACAAACGATGGGGCTGGATGTGGCCGGAGTGGATATTTTGCGCGCCGAACGGGGACCGCTGGTAATGGAGGTGAATGCCTCCCCAGGTCTGGAGGGTATCGAAAAGACAACCGGAGTGGATATCGCCGGGCGGATGATCCAGTGGATCGAACGGCACGCCACGGCAGAATTTTGTCTTAAAACGGGTGGTTAATCTCATTATCGTTGCCGATCGTAGTATGAAGCGCGCTTTTTGCGTAAGCTGTGTCGGTAATTTTTCATCGTAAGAGGTCGCACATTATTATGACATCACTGGTCGTTCCCACTCTGGATACGTTGCGTCAATGGCTCGACGACCTGGGCATGAGTTTTTTTGAATGCGATACCTGTCAGGCGCTGCATTTACCGCACATGCAAAACTTTGACGGCATTTACGACGCGAAATTAGATCTCGTGGACAATACGTTACTCTTTTCTGCAATGGCGGAAGTCAGACCTTCCGCGCTGCTTCCACTGGCGGCAGATCTGTCTGCCATTAATGCCAGCTCTCTCACCGTAAAAGCGTTTCTGGATATGCAGGACGACAATCTACCAAAGCTGGTGGTTTGCCAGTCTTTATCCGTCATGCCGGGTATCACTTACGAGCAGTTCGAATGGTTTGTTCGCCAGAGCGAAGAGCAGATTTCTATGGTGATCCTGGAAGCCGGGGCGCATCAACTGCTTTTTAGCGCCGAAGACGACGCGCAGAAAAGCAGCACCGAGGATCATTTTCTTCACTGATATCATTTGATTCTACCTGGAATCATTTGAGTTGCGGGACAAAACGACGCGGTCGTTTTCAACAGCGTTTGCGCTGGTCCCGAAGAGGCAAGGCCCAGGGATGGGCCGGGTAACAAAGCCAACGCACAGGCAACCTGAAGAATGATGCGTATAGCGCAGTCGCAACCAGGGCGGCTGCAAATTTCACGCTTTTATTCTGCTTTTAACCTTTCTCTAAAGAATTATTCACCTCCTTTCCCTCTGTTTCGCTTTATCACATAGACAAAGCGTGCATAAAAAATTGATAAAAGGCGTTTTTTAATCTGAGCTATAGCCGCAAACCCTGGCTAAAGTTATTCTTGCGATGCGCTGATGCAGCGAGCAATAACAGCCGGGAGAGCGTAAGCTTTTTCTCGACTTCGCCAGATGACAAAATATGCATGTTTCCTGCATATCTTAGAATGTGACTTTTTTGGTTCGTTTGTTAACGAACGTTCAGAAGGAAAGAGATTATGACCGCCTTAAATAAAAAATGGCTATCGGGTCTGGTTGTGGGTGCCCTGATGACCGTCTCTGCCGGCACGCTCGCCGCTGAACAGAAAACACTCCATATTTATAACTGGTCTGATTATATCGCCCCGGATACGGTGGCGAATTTTGAAAAAGAGACCGGTATAAAAGTTATCTATGATGTGTTTGACTCCAACGAAGTGCTGGAAGGTAAATTGATGGCCGGGAGCACCGGTTTTGACCTGGTGGTGCCGTCGGCCAGTTTCCTGGAGCGTCAGCTTGCTGCTGGCGTCTTCCAGCCGCTGGATAAGAGCAAACTGCCGGGCTGGAAAAATCTCGATCCGGAACTGCTCAAACTGGTGGCGAAGCACGATCCTGACAATAAATTTGCGATGCCGTATATGTGGGCAACCACCGGTATCGGTTACAACGTGGATAAGGTAAAGGCGGTATTGGGCGCCGACGCGCCGGTTAACAGTTGGGATCTGGTGCTGAAACCGGAAAATCTGGAGAAGCTGAAAAGCTGCGGAGTCTCATTCCTCGATGCGCCTGAAGAGGTTTTTGCCACCGTGCTGAATTACCTGGGCAAGGATCCTAACAGCACCAAAGCGGATGATTATACCGGGCCTGCGACCGACCTGCTGCTGAAACTGCGCCCGAATATTCGCTACTTCCACTCCTCGCAGTACATCAACGATCTGGCAAATGGCGATACCTGCGTGGCTATCGGCTGGGCAGGGGATGTCTGGCAGGCGGCTAACCGCGCTAAAGAGGCGAAAAACGGCGTCAATATCTCTTTCTTGATCCCGAAAGAGGGGGCGATGGCGTTCTTTGATGTGTTTGCGATGCCTGCCGATGCCAAAAATAAAGAGGAAGCCTGGCAGTTCCTTAACTATTTACTGCGACCTGATGTGATTGCCCATATCTCCGACCATGTGTTCTATGCTAACGCCAACAAAGAAGCAACGGCGCTGGTCAGCAAGGATGTTCGTGACAATCCGGGCATCTACCCGCCAGCCGATGTACGCGCCAGGTTGTTTACGCTGAAGGTTCAGGATCCGAAGATTGACCGGGTGCGTACGCGTGCCTGGACCAAAGTGAAGAGCGGAAAATAAAAAACGACATCATTGCCCGCCCTGCGTTTGCGCGGGCGGGCAAACGCACCATCGCGGTGCGTTTGCCTATCTTTTGCCAATGCCGGAGAGCACCCCGTGAATGACGTAACCCCACGCCCGCAGGCGAAAACCCGTAAGGCGCTGACGCCGCTTCTGGAAATACGTAATCTGACCAAATCGTTTGATGGCCAGCATGCAGTGGATGATGTCAGCCTGACTATTTATAAAGGTGAAATTTTTGCTCTGCTGGGGGCTTCCGGCTGTGGAAAATCTACGCTGCTGCGCATGCTGGCAGGCTTTGAACAACCCACCAGCGGGCAGATTATGCTGGATGGCGCCGACCTGGCGCAGGTGCCCCCTTATTTGCGTCCTGTCAATATGATGTTCCAGTCCTATGCGCTGTTCCCCCATATGACGGTAGAGCAAAATATCGCCTTTGGCCTCAGGCAGGACAAATTGCCGAAAGCGGAAATTGCCAGTCGGGTCGATGAAATGCTGGGGCTGGTGCATATGCGGGAATTCGCCAAACGCAAACCGCATCAGCTCTCCGGCGGCCAGCGTCAGCGCGTGGCGCTGGCGCGCAGTCTTGCAAAACGCCCAAAGCTGTTGCTACTTGATGAACCGATGGGGGCGTTGGATAAAAAGCTTCGCGACCGGATGCAGCTTGAGGTTGTGGATATTCTTGAGCGCGTGGGGGCAACCTGTGTGATGGTGACCCATGACCAGGAGGAGGCCATGACGATGGCCGGGCGCATTGCGATCATGAATCGCGGTAAGTTTGTGCAAATCGGTGAACCCGAGGAGATTTATGAGCACCCGACCACGCGCTACAGTGCAGAGTTTATCGGTTCGGTTAACGTCTTCGAAGGGCAACTGAAAGCACGCCAGGATGACGGGCTGGTGATCTGGTCGCCGGGACTTGTCCATCCGTTGAAGGTCGATCCGGATGCTTCGGTGGTGGATAACGTACCGGTGCATGTGGCGCTCCGCCCGGAGAAGATCATGCTGTGCGAAGAGCCGCCTGCTGACGGCTATAACTTTGCCGTGGGCGAAGTTGTACACATTGCCTATCTTGGCGATCTCTCTGTTTATCATGTTCGTCTGAAGAGCGGGCAGATGATTAGCGCCCAGTTGCAGAATGTACACCGCTACCGCAAAGGTCTGCCGACCTGGGGCGATGAGGTGCGCCTGTGCTGGGATGCGGACAGCTGTGTGGTGTTGACGGTTTAAGGAGCAAAAATGAGTACACTTGAACCTCCTGCTCACGTGGAGAAACAGGGCGGCTTCCGGCTCTGGCTGGCGCGAATGCAAATGAAGCATGGACGCAAGCTGGTGATTGCGCTGCCTTACGTCTGGCTGATACTGCTATTTTTGCTTCCCTTTCTGATCGTCTTCAAAATTAGCCTGGCGGAAATGGCGCGAGCAATTCCTCCGTACACCGGGCTGATGGAATGGGCTGACGGACAACTGTCGATAACCCTTAATCTCGGCAACTACCTGCAACTCACTGACGATCCGCTCTATTTCGACGCCTATCTGCAGTCGTTGCAAGTGGCAGGGATTTCAACATTCTGCTGCCTGCTGCTGGGATATCCGCTGGCCTGGGCGGTGGCGCACAGTAAGCCTTCCACGCGCAATATTCTGTTGTTGCTGGTGATCCTGCCTTCATGGACCTCTTTTTTGATTCGTGTTTATGCCTGGATGGGGATCCTGAAAAATAACGGCGTGCTGAATAATTTCCTGATGTGGCTGGGTGTTATCGATCAACCGCTGACCATTCTGCATACCAATCTGGCGGTCTATATTGGCATTGTGTATGCCTATTTACCGTTTATGGTGTTGCCGATTTATACCGCGCTGACGCGAATCGACTATTCCCTGGTAGAAGCGTCGCTGGATTTAGGCGCGCGTCCATTGAAAACCTTTTTCAGCGTGATTGTTCCCTTGACCAAAGGCGGGATTATCGCTGGTTCCATGCTGGTGTTCATTCCTGCGGTAGGGGAGTTTGTGATCCCTGAACTGCTCGGCGGGCCGGACAGTATCATGATTGGCCGCATATTGTGGCAGGAGTTCTTCAATAACCGCGACTGGCCGGTCGCCTCAGCGGTCGCCATTATTATGCTGCTGCTGTTGATTGTGCCGATTATGTGGTTCCACAAACATCAGCAAAAAAGCGGAGAGGTACACGGATGAACAACTTACCGGTAATTCGTTCGCCCTGGCGCATTTTTATTCTGGTGCTCGGGTTTACATTCCTCTATGCGCCGATGCTGATGCTGGTTATCTACTCATTTAACAGCTCTAAACTGGTGACCGTCTGGGCGGGATGGTCAACGCGCTGGTATGGCGAACTGTTCCGTGATGATGCCATGATGAGCGCGGTGGGCTTAAGCTTAACCATTGCTGCCTGTGCGGCGACAATGGCGGCGATTCTTGGCACGATTGCTGCGGTAGTGATGGTGCGCTTTGGCCGTTTTCGCGGCTCAAACGGATTTGCGTTTATGATTACTGCACCGCTGGTAATGCCCGATGTGATAACGGGATTGTCGCTGCTGCTGCTTTTTGTGGCCCTCGGACATGCCATTGGCTGGCCGTCGGATCGCGGTATGCTCACTATCTGGTTAGCCCATGTGACCTTCTGTACGGCCTATGTGGCGGTGGTGATCTCCTCGCGTTTGCGCGAGGTGGATCGCTCGATTGAAGAGGCCGCGATGGATCTGGGGGCGACGCCGCTAAAGGTGTTCTTCGTTATCACGCTGCCGATGATTATGCCCGCGATTATCTCCGGCTGGCTGCTGGCTTTTACGCTGTCGCTTGACGACCTGGTCATTGCCAGCTTTGTCTCCGGGCCGGGGGCGACCACGCTGCCAATGCTGGTCTTCTCCAGCGTGCGGATGGGGGTGAATCCGAAAATCAACGCGCTGGCGACGCTTATTCTCGGCGTGGTCGGAATTGTCGGATTTATCGCCTGGTATCTGATGGCCCGTACGGAAAAACAGCGGATCCGTGATATCCAGCGTGCAAGACGCGGCTGAAGAAACTAAAATTTGCCAACCTGGCTATTCTTCACCGCGCACGTTGTGCGGTGAAGTTTTCATGGAAGACGAATCGTTGGGATTTTTTAAAAAAACATCCTCATCACATGCCCGCTTAAATGTGCCTGCGCTGGTGCAGGTGGCGGCGCTCGCCATTATTATGATCCGCTGCCTCGATCTGCTGATGATTTTTAACACGCTCGGCGTACGTGGGCTGGTCGATTTTGTTCATCGCAGTGTGCAGACGTGGAGCCTGACGCTGGTTTTTCTGGGCAGTCTGGTGCTGGTTTTCGTTGAAATCTGGTGCGCCTTTTCGCTGGTGAAGGGACGTAACTGGGCGCGCTGGACCTATCTGCTGACGCAAATTATTGCCGCCGGGTACCTGTGGGCGGCCTCGCTGGGGTACGGTTATCCGGAATTGTTCAGTATTGCCGGAGAGTCAAAGCGTGAAATTTTCCGTACGCTGATGATGCAAAAACTCCCCGATATACTGGTTTTGCTGCTGCTGTTTATTCCTGCGGCGAGTCGGCGGTTCTTCCGTTTGCAATAATGTGTATAATCGTCGCCCCTGATCATCTGAAGGTTTTTGTATGCAGTGCGCACTCTATGACGCCGATCGCTGTCGCTCCTGCCCGTGGATAACGCAGCCGATTCGCGATCAGCTTTTCGCTAAAACAGCCGATCTGCAGCACCTGCTTGCCGGTTTTTCTGTTGGCGAGTGGGGCGCGCCCGTCACTGGCCCGGAAGCCGGTTTTCGTAATAAAGCTAAAATGGTCGTCAGCGGCAGCGTGGAGAAGCCTTTGCTGGGGATGCTGCATCGCGACGGTACCCCGGAGGATCTGTGTGATTGTCCGCTCTATCCCGCCTCGTTTGCACCGGTATTTTCCGCGCTAAAACCATTCATTGCCCGGGCAGGATTAACGCCGTACAACGTGGCACGTAAACGCGGTGAGCTGAAGTACATTTTGCTGACGGAAAGCCAGCTTGATGGCGGCATGATGCTGCGTTTTGTCCTGCGGTCGCAGACCAAACTGGCACAGCTGTATGCGGCGCTGCCGTGGTTACAGGCGCAGCTACCGCAACTGAAGGTGATAACGGCTAACATCCAGCCGGTACATATGGCGATTATGGAAGGGGAGGAGGAGATTTTCCTGACCAAACAGCAGGCTCTGGCAGAGCGTTTTAACGAGGTTCCTCTGTGGATCCGCCCGCAAAGTTTCTTCCAGACTAACCCGGTTGTCGCAAGTGAATTGTATGCGACGGCGCGCAGCTGGGTGCGTCAGCTTCCGGTGAATCACATGTGGGATCTGTTCTGTGGGGTGGGCGGTTTTGGCCTGCATTGTGCGACGCCGCAGATGCAGCTAACCGGGATTGAAATCGCACCTGAGGCGATAGCCTGTGCAAAACAGTCTGCCGCCGAACTGGGGCTAACGAATCTGCACTTTCAGGCGCTGGACTCTACTCAATTTGCCACCCGGCAAGAGGCGGTACCAGAACTGGTGCTGGTGAATCCGCCGCGTCGCGGTATTGGCAAACCTCTGTGTGATTATCTCACGCAGATGGCGCCGCCGTTTATTATCTATTCCAGCTGTAACGCCCGCAGTATGGCGAAAGACATCCATGAACTTCCGGATTACCGAATCGAACGCGTCCAGCTCTTCGATATGTTTCCGCATACCGCGCACTACGAAGTGCTGACGCTGCTCGTCAGGCAATAAAAAACCCGCGTTCGCGGGTTTTCAGGTAGATTCAGGCTTACTGCGGAAACCACTGGTCGCTGATTTTTTGATACGTGCCATCGGCTTTGATCGCTACCAGCGCGCCGTTCAGTTTATCCAGCAGCGCCTTGTTATCAGGACGAACGGCGATACCGAGACCAGTACCGAAATACTGCGGATCGGTGACTTTCTCTGTTGCAGCCCCCAGCTGTGGGTTGGTTTTCAGCCACTCATTTACTACAGCGGTGTCGCCGAACACGCCATCGATACGGCCATTTTTCAGGTCAATAATCGCATTCTGGTAACTGTCATACGCTACCGTTTTGACTTCAGGGTGTTTATCCTGCAGGTATTTCTGGTGGGTGGTGCCATTTTCCATACCGATACGCTTACCTTTCAGGTCGGCGAAGGTTTTATAGGCATCTTTCTTCGCAATCACCAGCGCAGAGTTTGCGTAGTAGGGGTGGGTGAATGCCACCTGTTTGCTACGCTCTGGCGTGATATCCATACCGGAGATCACCGCATCATATTTCTTAAATTTCAGCGCCGGGATCAGGCTGTCAAAGGCATGGTTGGTGAACGTACATTCTGCCTGCATTTGCTTGCACAGGGCTTTCGCCAGGTCGAGGTCGAAGCCAACGATCTGATTATTCGCATCCAGCGATTCAAACGGTGGATAGGTTGCAGAGACGCCGAAGCTGATTTTTTCTGCGGCAGAGGCGCCGACGGCGAAGGAAGCCAGTAATACGGCCAGAACTAACTTTTTCATGGTGTCACTCCCGTCTGTCAATCTTATGATTATTCGCCGTATCTGCGGCAGGAATCACAATGCCAGTTATTGAATTTTTATGCAATAAAATTGATTTAATATTTTTTAAGAAATAAAAAAAGACGGACAACTGTGAAAGTTGTCCGTCTCGTTGATTCTGTTTTATGCAGTTTATCGATTAGTTTCTGCGTTCAAACGCCAGCGCTTTACGCTCGATCATACGCATCATCAACGTCAGCAACCCGTTGACTACCAGGTAAATGACGCCAGCCGCGCCAAATACCATCACATCGTAAGTGCGACCGTACAGCAACTGGCTGTAACCCATCACTTCCATCAGCGTAATGGTATAGGCCAGAGAGGTACTCTTAAAGACCAGTACCACTTCGTTGGAATACGAAGAGAGGGAGCGTTTTAACGCATACGGCAGCAGGATCGCCAGCGTATCTTTCTTGCTCATCCCCAGCGCGCTGCAGGACTGCCACTGGCCCTCAGGAATGGCGCGGATCGCCCCGTAGAACAGTTGCGTGGTATAGGCCGCACTGTTCAGCGACAGCGCGATCAACGCACATAGCCAGGGCTCAGACAGCAGATGCCACAGTACCGGATACTCCTGCAAAGACGGAAACTGTCCCGGTCCGTAGTAGATCAGGAAGATCTGCACCAGCAGCGGCGTACCGGTAAAGAGCGTGATATAGCCGCGTACTATCCACTCCAGCACGGATGTTTTCAGCGTCAGAATGATGGTGAAAATCAGCGCCATAACGAGCGCAACGGCGATAGACGCCACGGTGAGCGTCAGGCTGGTATGCAGCCCTTTCAACAGTTGAGGTAAATACTCAAACATCAGCCTGGTCTCCGCTCAAAACGTGTCGTGTGCAGGTCAATGCGTTTGAGAATGTACTGACTGATGAGCGTAATCACCAGGTAGATTGCCGCCGCAATGATATACCAGTTAAACGGCTCCTGAGTCCGGGTTGCAATGCTCTTGGTTTGTAGCATCAGATCGTTGACGCTGATAAGGCTGACCAGGGCGGTATCTTTTAACAGCACCAGCCACTGATTGCCCAATCCAGGCAAAGCGTGACGCCACATTTGCGGCATCACCAGACGGAAGAATATCGCCGTCTTTGATAAGCCCAGCGCCTGACCGGATTCCCACTGACCGATGGGGACCGCTTTCAGCGCGCCGCGCAGCGTTTGCGAGGCATAGGCCGCATAAAGCAGAGAGAGGGCGATCACACCGCACAGGAACGGGCTGACGTCGAAGTTTTCGATCTCCATCTGCACAGGGATCTGCGCAAAACCGAGAGGGATCGTAAAGCCGTCAGACAGCGTCAGAAGAAGCTGGGAGGAACCGAAATAGATAAACAGCACCACCAGAATTTCCGGCAGGCCGCGCAGAATGGTTACCAGTCCCGTGCCGGTCCATGCCACCGGGCGCCATTTTGCTGACTCCCAGACGGCAAAAAACATTGCCAGCGCCAGGCCGACAATCAGCGCGCAAACGGCAAGGCCGACGGTCATCCCGGCGGCACTTGCTAAAGGAAAAAATTCGTTCATCAAGGATTACTTCTGGAACCATTTGTTATAGATGGTCTCGTAAGTCCCATCTTTCTTCACTTTTTCCAGCGCAGTATTGAATTTCTGCTGCAGCTCGGTGTTGTCCTGACGAACCGCGATGCCAAGACCGGTGCCGAAGTAATCTTTATCGGTGACTTTGTCGCCAACCGACGCCAGCTTTGGATTATCCTTCAGCCACTCGGTAACCACAGCGGTATCGCCGAACACGCCGTCAATACGCCCGTTTTGCAGATCCAGCTTCGCGTTCTGATAGCTGTCATAAGGCACGGTAGTGATTTCCGGATGTTTATCCATAATGAATTTCTGGTGCGTCGTCCCGTTCTGTACGCCCACTTTCTTACCTTTCAGCTGATCGATAGTGGTGTACTTACCCTGCTGACCGACAAACAGCGCGGAGTTGTCGTAGTAAGGCGTGGTGAACAGCACCTGTTTTTCACGTTCTGGCGTGATATCCATACCTGCCATTACGGCGTCGAAGCGACGGAATTTCAGGCTTGGGATCAGGCTGTCGAACGCCTGGTTTGTGAAGGTACAGGTGGCATCGATCTCTTTACACAGGGCATTGGCCAGATCAACGTCGAAGCCGACGATCTGGTTATTGGCATCCATTGATTCAAACGGAGGATAGGACGCTTCGGTTGCAAAACGAAGGGTCTGGGCTGCTGTAGCGGAAAGGCTAAAGCCTACAATTAGTGCGGCAATCAGAACTTTTTTCATGGCTTTTGTCCCGAATCTTAGTGAGATAAGTAGTTTTTAAATGCTTCGGTTTGCGGGTTGGCAAAGCAGCTCGCATCACCAAACTCGACGATATGACCGTTTTCCATATACACCACACGACTGGCGGTTTTACGCGCCACTTCCACTTCATGGGTAACGATCACCTGGGTAATTTTGGTTTCCGCCAGTTCGCGAATAATGCTGACGATCTGTGCGGTGATTTCCGGATCCAGTGCGGCGGTGGGTTCATCAAACAGCAGCACCTGGGGTTCCATCATCAGCGCGCGGGCAATCGCCACACGCTGTTGCTGACCACCGGAGAGGTGCAGCGGGTAGCGATCGCTGTAGGGCTTCAGACGCAGACGTTCCAGCAGCTTCTCCGCACGCGCCAGCGCCTGGTCTTTCGTCAACCCCAGCACGCGGCAGGGAGCTTCGATCAGGTTCTGCACTACGGTCAGATGCGGCCACAGATTATATTGCTGAAAGACCATCCCAACGTTCTGACGCAGCTCGCGAATCGCTTTATCTGACGGGGTCTTAGTAAAGTCGAAATGATTACCTGCAATGTTGAGCGTGCCGGAACGGGGCATCTCAAGCAGATTGAGTACACGCAGCAGCGAGCTTTTACCCGCGCCGCTAGGGCCAAGTAACACCAGTGTTTCACCCTGCGGGCAATCCAGCGTGATATCGAACAGCGCCTGATGCGCGCCGTAGAAGCAGTTAATGCCGTTTAATTGAATACTCATTGACACTCGTATACTGGCAGTCTGATAGCTATTGAAGCCGCAGATAGTACCTTTGACAGAATAGTTATGCAATATTTATGCGTTAAAAGTTAAATGTAGCGCGCATTTCCTCTTAAACATAGCACAATATAGCGGGGTGAATAGTCGGCAAGAACAATTGTCGGCATTCCATACAGAATGCCAGACAATTTCCGGGGGATATGATTTTTCAGCGTGTTGCAGGGGGATTAACGGTTCTCGACAGACTGACGCAGGCTACCGGCAGGCGCATGCACGCTGCCGCCCAGATAACGCACATCATCAATCACCCAGCATTGACCTTCGCGGATCATCAACACTTCATCACGCCAGCTCTGGTCTCCCTGTTTCAGCTCAACCCGCAGCGGAATATTGCGTGCATCGCTATTCGGGATGGTCGAGGCGCTGGTCACGCTGGCGCTGTCCGGCAGGGTGGTACGGCTGGAGAATGGGTCACTGCTCATCAGTTGACGGTGTTCTGTGTCGCGACTGGCATCAGAGAGCAGCTTTGCCAGATTATCACTCAGATAAGGGCGAAGGGCGGTAATATCGTTACTACGGTGCTGAATGCGGTAGTCATAGAATTGTTGGGCCACACTATCCGGACCGCCTTCCACACACGGACCGCTACGTGAACCATTGTCCTTGTAAGCCGGTGTGACGGTCGTACAGGCGCTGAGAAGTAGCGCGCAAGGGATGAATAAAGCAAGTTTGCAATAGCGCATGATGATTTCCTTATATACTCGTCATACTTCAGGTTGCTGGTGCGTTGCCGCGTGACTCGTCCTTTGGCCTCGCCTCTTTGGGACCAGCGCAAGCGCTGTTTAAAACGACTATGCCGTTTTGTCCTGCAACCCAAATTATGTAGAGTGTAAGCGATCGTTCAGGAACCGATCTACGATAACCAATTATATCCTTTCAATGATAGTGTATCGGTTTGATAATGCTTTAGAGATCGTGCTCTTATAACGCTGTCTGCGTATGACTCAATACAGGAGAGTAACCATGCAGTTTTCGACAACACCTACGCTGGAAGGGCAAAGCATCGTGGAATACTGCGGTGTGGTTACAGGTGAAGCCATTCTGGGGGCGAACATCTTCCGCGATTTCTTTGCGGGTATTCGCGATATCGTCGGCGGGCGTTCCGGTGCCTATGAAAAAGAGCTACGCAAAGCGCGTGAAATTGCCTTTGCGGAATTGGGCGAGCAGGCCAAAGCATTAGGTGCCGATGCGGTGGTTGGCATTGATATTGATTACGAAACCGTCGGTAAAGACAGCAGTATGCTAATGGTAAGCGTCAGCGGCACCGCGGTGAAAACGCGCCGATGAGACGTCTGCTGTGGCTGGCGGTCTTCGCGCTGCTGCTGACCGGGTGCGCCAGTGAAAAAGGAATAATCGATAAAGAGGCGTATCAGCTCGATACCCGTCATCAGGCGCAGGCGGCCTACCCGCGCATTAAAGTGCTGGTGATCCACTATACGGCGGATGATTTCGATACCTCGCTGGCGACGCTGACGGATAAAAACGTCAGCTCACACTATCTGGTCCCGGCGCAACCGCCGCTGCATCGCGGCAAGCCGCGTATCTGGCAACTGGTGCCGGAGCAGGATCTGGCCTGGCATGCCGGGATCAGTTTCTGGCGGGGCGCAACGAGGATCAACGATACCTCGATCGGCATTGAGCTGGAAAATCGTGGCTGGCAAAAATCGGCGGGGATGAAGTATTTTGCGCCGTTTGAGGTGGCGCAAATCCAGGCGTTAATCCCGCTGGCGAAAGATATTATCGCCCGTTACGACATTAAGCCGCAGAACGTGGTAGCCCATGCGGATATCGCGCCGCAGCGTAAAGACGATCCCGGTCCGCTGTTTCCGTGGCGCGAACTGGCGGCGCAGGGCATCGGCGCATGGCCGGACGCCCGGCGGGTAACGTTTTATCTGGCAGGGCGTGCGCCGCATGAGCCAGTAGAGACCGCCGCATTACTCGATCTGCTGGCGCGCTATGGTTATGAGGTCAAACCCGAAATGACGCCGCAGGAACAGCAGCGGGTGATCATGGCGTTCCAGATGCACTTCCGCCCGACGTTATGGAACGGCGTGGCGGATGCCGAAACCCAGGCGATTGCCGGGGCGTTGCTGGAGAAGTACGGACAGGGTTAACGTGGGAGCTTGCCGTGGTCGCGTAGCCAGGCTGCGGTACGCTCGATGCCTTTATCCAGAGTGACGATCGGCTGGTATCCCAGCTCTTCCTGGGCACGCGTAATGTCCAGCGTAAAATCGAAATTGAGCTTTGATACGCCGTAGTGCGTCAACGCGGGTTCTTTGGCGGATTTATTGCCAAAACGCTCCATACTGCGGGCGATCATATCCAGCATCGGGTAAGGCACCGAGCGGATACGGCAATCAATATTGAGTTCATCAATCAGTTTTTTCACAATGCTGCGTAACGTCCGGTGTTCACCGTTGGTAATGTTATATGCCCGGCCCGACGGCAGTGTGTCGCACGCTTCCTGACTTGCCAGCCACATGGCGTGAACGGCGTTTTCGTAATAGGTCATATCCACCAGAGCGCTTCCGCCGTGAGGTAACAGCACGCTGCCGTACTGGTGCATCATATGCGCCAGACGTGGGATAAACACTTTGTCATGCGGCCCGAAGAGACTCTGCGGACGCAGTACCGTAAATCGCGTTTGCGGGTTGGCCTGGGCCAGCAGGGAGATCACATCTTCGCCCGCGGCTTTACTACGTGCGAATTCATTAGCGAAACGGTGAGGGCGAAACTCCTCTTTGATATCGCGGTGATGGTGGTAATCGAAGTAGAGCGAGGGTGAAGAGATATGAATAAAATTACGTACGCCCCAGGCCACGGCCCATTCACCGAGACGACGGGTGGCGCGCACGTTTGCCAGATCAAAGGCTTCCTGGGTTCCCCACGGTGAGGTAAAACTGGAGCAGTGCCAGAGCGTGTCAATGCCCGCCAGCATCACTTTTGCCTGTGAGGAGACCAGTTCGGTCAGATCCGCATGGACAAACTCCGCCCCGATTTTTTCCAGCAGCTTACCCATCGCTTCGTTGCGACCGGTTGCTCTGACGCTGATGCCCTTATTGCGCAAAAACTCAACCGCGTTTCGACCTAAGCCGCTGGTTGCGCCGGTAACCAGTACCTTCATATCAATCCACTGTGGTTAATAGAACTTCGTGCGCATTCTTCCGTGAATTACGTCTGTATGCAATGGGAAACGTGAAAGAATACGGCATGTTTTTATTTTTAATCTGTGATTTGTTCTGCAAGTCTGGCGATGCGTTTCGCCATTCCGCGGAAAATGAACAGGTGCGCCGGGATCATCAGCAGCCAATAGAAGAGGCCGGGCATGCCATGCGGATGCCACCATGCGCGGACATCAATCTGCCGATAGTCGCCTTTATCCTCAAGGGTAAAACTCAGTCGGCCCAGCCCTGGCGCCTTCATGCCGAACAGCATCGTCAGCTGTTTTTCCGGCTCAGCGATGATGACTTTCCAGCTGTCTACCGTATCGCCTGGCTGAAGCAAGGCATGTTCAGGACGACCTTTTGCCAGCCGGTGACCTACTAACAGATCCATCGCCGCCCGCGTCTTCCATAAAATATTGCCGAAAAAATAGCCTTCCTTCCCGCCGATGCGGTTAACCACCTGCCACAGCGCTTTCCGACTGGCTGGCGTTTTAACGGTAAAGCCTGCCTGTTTAGCGAAAAAACCGTACTCTGGCCTCCAGCGAGCGAAGGCCTGGGCGTCATAGCCCCAGTCGCTGGAATTCACCAGTTTTTCTTCCTCTTTCAGCGTACGGCGTACGGCATCATCAAAGGCGATCAGCTTCTGCGGTATCAATGCCCTCAGCTCAGCGTCATCAGCCAGCAGATCGTGCCTGAGTCCCTGGATCAACGCTTTGGCCGTAGTGGGCGGCACGGAGGTAATCACATTCAGAAACCATACCGAAATCCAGCGGGTGGGGAAGGGGATGGGGATAAGCAGGCGATGCTTGCCGCTCACCGCCATAAAATGTTCAAACTGCTCCTGGTAGCTTAATACCTGCGGACCGGCGGCTTCGAGGATCCGGTGTTCGCCGGAAGGTTTTTCCAGGAGGGCGACCAGGTAGTGCAGCAGGTTTTCCAGGGCGATGGGGGTTGTACGCGAACGCACCCAGCGCGGCGGGGTCAGTATCGGCAGGTTATAGACCATGTCGCGCATCACCTCAAAGGCGGCAGAGCCTGCGCCGACGATGATCCCCGCACGCAGTTCGGTCACCGGAACGCCCGATTCGCGCAGGGTGTCTGCGGTGATTTGCCGGGCGCGCAGATGATCGGACTGTTCATGGATCGGGGCCTGCAACGAGCTGAGAAAGATCAATTGCTTAACCGGCGTGGCGCGCAGCGCATCACGGACATTCAGCGCGACCTGGCGTTCATGGGCGATAAAATCTCCCCCCTCGCCCATGCCGTGTACAAGGTAGTAAACCGTATCAATATTCTCTAATAAAGCAGGCAGGTTTTTCGGCCAGTTGAGATCGACCTTGTGACAGCTGACCTGCGCCAGGTGCTGCTTTTCCAGTCGCTCAATGCGACGTGCCGCCGCCAGAACCTGATGCCCTTGCTGGCTAAGCGCGCGCACCAGATGTTGACCAATATAGCCACTGGCGCCAAGAACCAAAATGCGTTGCGGCACGTTCTCTCCTTTAGCGATTTAAGAATGCGCGCCAGTGGGCGGCGACTTCGGCAAGCTGTTCACGCGAAACGTCCAGATGGGTAACCAGACGAACAATCGGCGAGGCATTGATCAGCACATCGTGTGCTTTCATGTATTCGCCCAGCGCCGCGGCGTTTTTTTCGCCGACGCGTACGAAGAGCATGTTGGTATCGTGGCGCATAACATCGGCACCGGCTTCGCGCAGCTGTTCTGCCATCCAGGCCGCGTTGGCGTGATCTTCCTGCAGGCGTGCGACGTTGTTCTTCAGCGCATAAAGCCCGGCCGCAGCCAGGATCCCGGCCTGACGCATTCCGCCACCGGTCATTTTACGCCAGCGAGTCGCACGTTTGATGTAATCATGGCTGCCTACCAGCAATGAGCCGACCGGCGTTCCCAGACCTTTGGATAGGCAGATGGTGAAAGAGTCGCAGTACCGGGTAATGTCTTTCAGCTCGCAGCCGTAAGCTACCACGGCGTTAAAAATACGTGCGCCGTCAACGTGCAGCGCAAGATTTCGTTCGCGGGTGAAATCCCACGCCGCTTTCAGATACTCACGCGGCAGCACTTTTCCATTATGGGTGTTTTCAAGGCTAAGCAGGCGGGTACGGGCAAAATGGATATCGTCGGCTTTGATTTTTGCCGCGACCTTATCCAGTGGCAGCGTACCGTCGCTGTCGGCATCGATCGGCTGTGGCTGAATGCTGCCGAGCACCGCAGCGCCACCCGCTTCATACAGATAGTTATGTGCTCCCTGACCGGCAATATACTCTTCGCCACGCTGGCAATGGCTGAGCAGGGCGACGAGATTGGCCTGGGTTCCGGTGGGTAAAAAAATTGCCGCGTCTTTGCCTGAAAGCTCTGCGGCGTATCGCTGGAGGGCATTTACGGTCGGGTCATCTCCGTATACGTCGTCCCCGACCGGGGCGGACATCATCTCTTCGAGCATGGCGCGGCTCGGCCGGGTTACGGTATCACTGCGTAAATCGATCATTGCACATCCCTATAGTTTAAAAGGCGATGTGCATTGTTTTACCTTAGCCAGTTGGTTTTCGCCAGTTCGATTACCTCATCACCGCGTCCGCTGATGATGGCACGCAGCATATACAGGCTGAACCCTTTGGCCTGCTCAAGTTTGATCTGCGGCGGAATAGCCAGCTCTTCCTTCGCCACCACGACATCAACCAGCACCGGGCCGTCAATTGACATCGCCCGTTGCAACGCCTCATCAACCTCAGAGGCTTTTTCCACGCGAATGCCGGTGATCCCACAGGCTTCGGCAATGCGTGCAAAGTTGGTATCGTGTAGCCCGGTACCGTCAGTAAGATAGCCGCCCGCTTTCATTTCCATCGCCACAAAGCCCAGCACGCTGTTGTTGAAGACCACGATTTTGAGCGGCAGCTTCATCTGCACAACGGACAAAAAATCCCCCATCAGCATGCTAAAACCGCCGTCGCCACACAGGGCAATCACCTGACGATTGGGAGCGGTTGCCTGTGCGCCCAGGGCCTGCGGCATGGCGTTGGCCATCGAACCGTGGTTGAAGGAACCCAGCAGGCGGCGTTTTCCATTCATCTTCAGATAACGGGCTGCCCAGACCGTCGGCGTGCCGACATCACAGGTGAAAATGGCATCATCCGCGGCAAAATGGCCGATCTGCTGCGCCAGATACTGCGGGTGAATGGCTTTCTCGCTGGGTTTTGCCAGATCGTCCAACCCTTTACGTGCATCGCGATAGTGCTCCAGCGCTTTATCGAGGAAATGACGATCGGTCTTCTCTTCCACCAGCGGCAGCAGCGCGGCAAGCGTTGATTTAATATCGCCAACCAGCGCCATATCCACCTTACTGTGTGCTCCGATGCTGGCCGGATTGATGTCAATCTGAATAATTTTGGCGTCGGTCGGGTAGAAGGCACGATAAGGAAACTGGGGGCCAAGCAGGATCAGCGTGTCGGCATTCATCATGGTGTGAAAACCGGAAGAAAAGCCGATGAGGCCAGTCATACCCACGTCGTAAGGGTTATCGTATTCGACATGTTCTTTTCCACGCAGCGCGTGAACAATGGGCGCTTTGATTTTGGCGGCGAATTCGACCAGCTCTTTATGGGCACCCGCACAGCCGCTGCCGCACATCAGCGCGATATTGCTGGAGTAGCGTAATAGCTGCGCCAGTTTTTTTAACTCTTCCGCCTCGGGCGTCACCACGGGTAACGGCGCATGATACCAGTGGGTGCTGGCGCTCTCCGGCGCCAGCTTCAGCGCGACATCGCCGGGTAGCACCACCACGGACACGCCCCGGTTCAGCACCGCTTTGCGCATGGCGATGGCCAGAACCTGCGGGATTTGTTCCGGGCTGGACACTAACTCGCAATAGTGGCTGCATTCGCGGAATAACTCCTGCGGATGTGTCTCCTGAAAATATCCGCTGCCAATCTCACTGGATGGAATATGTGCAGCAATCGCCAGTACCGGGACGTGATTACGGTGACAGTCAAATAGGCCGTTAATCAGATGCAGGTTACCGGGGCCGCAGGAACCCGCGCAAACGGCCAGTTCTCCGGTGAGCTGCGCCTCTGCGCCAGCGGCAAAGGCGGCGACCTCTTCATGGCGGGTTGGCATCCACTCAATCGTTCCCATGCGATTAAGACTGTCACTCAGGCCGTTCAGGGAGTCGCCCGTCACGCCCCAGATCCGTTTCACGCCAGCTCGTTCAAGAGTTTTAGCAATAAAAGCGGCAACCGTTTGTTTCATGGTTTTCCATCTCCTTTTTGTGATACCGGTTACAAGTCTAGTTGAATATCATGGTTACGCTTCTCATCCCTTCTTACTTTCGGCAGGTATTTTTCGTCGAAAAAAGATGTTGCGTAGAGCCAGGTATGGCGAAAAAAGGAGTAAATTCAGATGATTGTATTGCTTTTAAATAGAGTGAACCGCATGTTGACGCATGAGGACTTTGGCAAGTTTTTATTACGCCTGGCGGTTGGCGGGCTGATGTTATTTCACGGTCTGCATAAGTTGTTTGCTGGTATTGACGGGATCAGTGGAATGTTGATCGCGAAAGGATTACCCGGATTTATCGCTTACGGTGTACTGGTGGGAGAAGTGATTGCGCCGTGCCTGTTGATTCTGGGGATCCTGACGCGGCCGGCGGCACTGGTGCTGGCGTTCACGATGGTCGTTGCCTGGCTCATGGTCGGAATGGGGGAGACCGGGTCGCTGGATAAAACCGGCGCGTGGGCAATAGAAAGTCTGATTTATTTCTTTGCTGGTGCGCTGGCGGTGGCATTTCTTGGTGCGGGGCGTTATTCCGTCGTCAGGAATTCAGCCTGGCGATGAGGCGTTGCCGGAAGGAGACGTGAATGCCTTATCTGGCCTGCAGATATTTTCGCAAGCCGGATAAGCGCAGCGTTATTTTTAATTAGCGATCAGGCAAGCACCAAATCACCCTGCGGATGACAGGAACAGGCCAGCACATAGCCTTCGGCGATTTCCGAATCGGTCAGCGTCATGGTGCTGCTGACCGTATACTCACCGGAAACAACTTTTGTTTTACAGCAGCCGCAAACGCCAGCGCGACAGGCGGCGGTTACCGGAACCTTGTTGCTCTCCAGCGCCTCCAGCAGCGTGGTGCCGACCGGGGCGTAAAACGCCTTCGCGTCCTGAAGTCGGGTGAACTTCAGGCCGCCCGTCGCCGCTTCAGCCACCGGGGTGAAGAACTTCTCTTTAAAGAATCGCGTCACGCCATGCGCTTTCACTTCTTTCTCTACCCAATCCATATAGGGCGCGGGGCCGCAGGTCATGACGGTGCGTGCTGCCAGATCCGGCACGCGTTGCAGCAGCTCCGTCGTCAGCCGACCGGCGATAAAACCGTCAGTGGCGTTGTTTTCCGCAACCAGCGTGACCGGATACTGCTGCCACTCTTTGGCAAAGATGACATCCTGCGGCGAGCGTACGTTAAAGATCACCTGTACATCGGCCTGCGGACGATATTTAGCCAGCCAGCGGCGCATCGACATAATGGGCGTGACGCCACAACCGGCAGCCAGCAGCAGGAATTTATCTTCCGCTTTGTCGTCGCAGGTGAAATCCCCCTGTGCATCAGACAGCCAGAGGTAATCCCCACGCTTCACGTCGCGTGTCAGCCACTGCGAGCCTTTTCCTTCATCAATCCGACGAACGGTCAGCGTAATGTATTCACTCACCCCTGGGGTAGACGAAATCGTGTAGGCACGCAGCGTTTCCGCTGAATTGCGTACGCTGACCAGCGCATATTGTCCGGCGCGGTAGGGATAATAGTCATGGCACAGTAACGAAATAGTCCATACATCCGGCGTTTCCTGATGGATGTGATGAACCTGCATTCGCCATGGGCACTGATGGGTTGGCATCGTCATGGTTAAACTCCTTACGCGCTCAGCAACTGCTTCATGTCTTCTTCAACGGTGGTCACGGAACGCAGACCAAATTTCTCGTTGAGCACCGCCAGCAGATCCGGCGTGAAGAAGCCCGGCGCGGTCGGGCCAGTGACGATGTTTTTCACCCCCAGAGAGAGCAGGGTCAGCAGAATGACAATTGCTTTCTGTTCGAACCACGAGAGCACCAGGGACAGCGGCAGGTCGTTCACGCCACAGCCCAGTTTTTCCGCCAGCGTCACCGCCAGGATGATGGCAGAGTAAGCGTCGTTACACTGACCGGCATCGACCAGACGCGGCAGGCCTTCGATATCACCGAACTCCAGCTTGTTGAAACGGTATTTACCGCACGCCAGCGTCAGGATCAGGCAGTCATCCGGTACGCTAGTGGCGAAGTCGGTGAAGTAGTTACGTTCACCGCGCGCGCCGTCGCAGCCACCCACCAGGAAGATGTGACGCAGTTTTTCGCGGCTTACCAGGTCGATCAGCGTATCGGCGGCACCCAGCAGAGTCTGACGACCAAAGCCTACGGTAATCAGGTGCGGAATTTCGCTGTACGGGAAGCCTGCCATCTGCCGGGCCTGAGTGATAACGGGGCTAAAATCATCACCTTCGAGGTGGCTTACGCCTGGCCAGCCGACGATGCTGCGGGTCCAGATACGGTCATCGTATGCGCCCACGGTCGGATCGATGATGCAGTTAGAGGTCATCAAAATTGGGCCAGGGAAGCGGGCGAATTCGACCTGCTGGTTCTGCCAGCCGCTGCCGTAGTTGCCGATCAGGTGTCTGAATTTACGCAGTTCCGGGTAGCCATGTGCCGGGAGCATTTCACCGTGGGTATAGACGTTAACGCCGGTACCTTCGGTTTGCTCCAGCAGGTTGTAAAGATCTTTCAGGTCGTGACCGGAGATCAGGATACACTTCCCTTCGGTGGCTTTGACGTTGACCTGAGTCGGAGTCGGGTGACCGTATTTGGTGGTTTCACCCGCATCCAGAATGGCCATCACTTTGAAGTTCATCTGGCCGATTTCCATTGAGCACTCCAGCAGAGCGTTCATATTGGAAGGCCAGGTTCCCAGCCATGCCATGATTTTGTGGTACTGAGCATAAATATCATTGTCTGATTTGCCGAGAACGTGCGCGTGCTCCATATACGCTGCCGCACCTTTCAGGCCGTACAGGCACAGCAGACGCAGGCCGAGAATGTTCTCGCCAATGGTTGCTTTGTCTTTGTTCGGCGTAAATTCGGCTGCCTGACGTTGCAGATCGCCCAGGTCGTCGCTGACCAGTTGCAGCTCAGCCATCGGGTTGTCGCAGTGCGTATTGTTATCCACGCGCAGGCACTGTGCTTTCAGCGCTTCACGCATGGCGATAGCGTCACGGGCGTAGCCGACGATGCGCGGAGAATCGAAATTCACGTTGGTCAGGGTAGAGAAGAACGCGCGTGGCGCGAAGCTATCAACGTCGTGGTTGATGATGCCGTATTCACGCGCTTTCACCGCCCATGCGGAGAGACCTTGTAGGGACGCGATCAGCAGATCCTGCAAATCGGAGGTTTCAGCCGTTTTACCGCACATACCCTGCGCGTAAGAGCAGCCGTTTCCTGCCGGAGTACGGATGGTTTGTTCACATTGCACACAAAACATGGTCACACCTTTTAAAGTTATATTTAATATACATGTTTAAGGTTATGCCCGTGTGTAAAGGGATAAAAGGGATTTCTGCTACAACTTAAAGGGAGATTGATTTAGCGCAATTTTGGCGGTAAATGACTACCGCCAGAGAGGTATCAGGCAGAGAAAAACGCCATCAGAATCGGCACCAGCAGACTCAGAATAAAGCCGTGAACGATAGCGGCAGGGACCATCTCCAGCCCGCCGGAACGTTGCAGAACCGGTAAGGTAAAGTCCATGGAGGTTGCACCGCACAGACCCAGTGCCGTGGAGCGATTGCGGCGTATGAGTCCGGGGATCAGCATAATAGCAATCAGCTCGCGCGCCAGATCGTTAAAGAAGGCGGCGCTGCCGATGACCGGGCCGAACGATTCGGTCAGCAAGATCCCGGAAAGCGAATACCAGCCGAAACCCGACGCCATCGCCAGGGCGGTTTTAACCGGCAGGTCGAGAATAAAAGCATTAATAAATCCGCCGACCAGAGAACTGGCAACCACGACCACAGCGACAATCATTCCCCGGCGGTTAAGTACAATCTGCTTTAACGTCATGCCGCTGTTACGCAATTGCACACCGACCAATATCAATAAAAAGATCAGCGTATATTCGCTGGCTTCTGTGGCATGTTGTAAAAAAGAGAGTCCGCTAAGGCCGATGACAAATCCCACCACCACCACGCCACACAGTTGCAGAGACTCAAGCGCCATCGCAATACGTGAAGGCAGCTTCTCCTGTACGTGGTTGTGTCGCCACGGCAACGAGCGTTCCAGCCAGAGTAATGCCACAATATTGCATAGCAGAATAATAGTAATGCTGACGGCGGAATAATGAAAAATAGCCAATAAATTACTGGCGAGATTATCCAGGAATGCGAGGCTGATCCCCATAAAGAAGAGGATGACATAAACAATCCAGCTCAATAACCGATTAATCAGGCGTAATGCGGCTCTGTGGCGAAGGGGAATGAGGTAACCGACAACCAGGGGAACCAGAATGATTAACAGCCCAGAAAACATGCAATCCTGTCCTTGCGAAGAAAAGAAATAAATAACGCAGTGACACAGTACTCAAAGCAGCGAGATGAGTAAAGTTGCAAATAAAAGGAAACGTTTTGTACATGAAAAGACCTGGCATTTAGCCAGGTCTTTATGCGGATTAATCGCGTTTTTCGAGCAGCGTACGGTAAATAAGACCGCCCAGGATCCCACCAACGATTGGCATAACCCAGAATAGCCACAGCTGTTCCAGCGCCCAGCCACCCTGGAAGATAGCGACAGCGGTACTACGCGCCGGGTTGACGGAGGTATTGGTGACCGGAATACTGATTAAGTGAATCAGGGTTAATGCCAGACCAATTGCAATGGGGGCAAAACCCGCCGGAGCGTGCTTATCGGTTGCACCGTGGATCACCAGCAGGAAACCTGCAGTCAGCACAATTTCAATGACAATGGCTGAGAGCATGGAATAACCGCCCGGAGAATGTTCACCATAGCCATTAGAGGCAAAACCGCTGGTCGTCGCATCAAAGCCGGCTTTACCGCTGGCAATAAGATAAAGTACGGCAGCGGCAATAATACCGCCGACAACCTGGGCGACAATATAACCAATAACATCTTTTGCCGGAAAACGTCCGCCCGCCCACAGGCCTAATGTCACCGCCGGGTTAAAGTGGCCTCCTGAAATATGACCCACGGCAAATGCCATTGTCAAAACAGTAAGACCGAACGCCAATGCAACGCCGGCAAATCCAATCCCTAACTCAGGAAACGCCGCGGCCAGAACGGCACTTCCGCAGCCACCAAAAACAAGCCAGAATGTACCAAAACATTCGGCTGCTAATTTTCTAAACATATCCACCTCAGTTTTAAAAACCTGACATCAGAAAAGTACGTCAGGCGTTATTTATCGCCATAAAAGGGTGACGACATAATTAGAGCCTGGGCCATTAGGCTATTTGCTTGCCATTTTGAACCCGGGCAGTGCTCATCCCCCTCACGTACTGTGTACGCTCCGGTTGCTCCGCGTTGTCCGTGTCCAAACTGCCTGCGCCAATTACACCTGATGGGCCTGGCTTTTTATCCGCGCATATTTTAAAAACGAACGCCACCCATTCGCCAGTCAAATAAATCCAGTAAGTTTGATTTAGGGCAATGTGGTGTTATTCCTTGTTTAGATTTGTCTTAATCACAGTGTAGTGCAGGGTACTGATGTTGCAATTATCACCACATGCAACAGATTTTATCGCTATATACTCGTCATACTTCAGGTTACCGGGGCGTGGGCTTTGTTACCCGGCCTCGCCCCTGCGTTGCCGAATTATTTAGAGTATACTGCGGAAAGGATAAGTTGTTCATTTCTGGAGGATACATGATTCTGGAACGCGTTGAGATTGTTGGTTTCCGCGGTATCAATCGGTTGTCGTTAATGCTGGAGCAAAATAACGTGCTGATTGGCGAGAACGCGTGGGGTAAATCCAGTCTGCTGGATGCCTTAACGCTGTTGTTGTCACCAGAATCGGAGCTGTATCATTTTAATCATGATGATTTCTGGTTTCCGCCCGGTGATACCAAAGGGCGCGAACACCATCTGCATATCATTTTGACGTTCCGTGAGTCTTCGCCCGGTCGCCACCGCGTCCGGCGCTATCGCCCTCTTGAGGCATCCTGGTCCCTTTGTCAGGATGGCTATCACCGTATTTTCTACCGTCTGGAAGGTGAGGGGGCTGAAGATGGCAGCGTAATGACGTTGCGCAGTTTTCTTGACGGTGACGGCCATCCGTTAGAGCTTGATGATATCAACAGCCAGGCGCGACATCTGGTGCGTTTAATGCCGGTCCTGCGCCTGCGCGATGCCCGCTTTATGCGTCGTATCCGTAACGGCACGGTGCCTGATGTCCCGGATGTTGAAGTCACCGCCATGCAGCTGGATTTTCTGGCTCGCGAACTGGCAACCCGTCCGCAAAATCTCACTGACGGACAAATCCGCCAGGGGCTTTCGGCGATGGTGCAACTGCTGGAGCACTATTTCTCTGAGCAGGGGACGAACCCCTCCCATCATCGGCTGATGCGTCGGCGTTCGGCCAATGAACAACGCAGCTGGCGCTATCTGGATATCATCAACCGTATGATCGACAAGCCCGCAGGAAGGTCGCAGCGGGTTATCCTTTTGGGGCTGTTTTCCACATTACTCCAGGCCAAAGGTACCGTCAGGCTACATAAAGACGCCAGGCCACTGCTGCTGGTGGAAGATCCGGAAACTCGCCTGCATCCCATTATGCTTTCGGTGGCATGGCAATTGCTGAATCTGCTGCCGTTGCAGCGAATCGCCACAACCAATTCTGGCGAATTACTGTCGCTGACCCCCGTGGAGCATGTCTGTCGCCTGGTGCGCGAATCATCTCGCGTCGCCGCCTGGCGGCTGGGACCGAACGGGCTGAGTGCGGAAGATGGTCGACGCATTGCCTTTCATATTCGTTTTAACCGTGCCTCCTCGCTGTTTGCCCGTTGTTGGTTACTGGTTGAGGGAGAAACGGAAACCTGGGTGATTAACGAGCTGGCCCGTCAGTGCGGACATCACTTCGATGCGGAAGGCATTAAAGTCATTGAATTCGCCCAGTCGGGTCTGAAACCACTGGTTAAATTCGCCCGACGCATGGGAATTGAATGGCATGTGCTGGTCGACGGTGATGAGGCGGGGAAAAAATATGCGGCAACGGTGCGCGGCCTGCTGAATAACGATCGGGAAGATGAACGGGAACATTTAACCATGCTGCCTGCGCTGGATATGGAGCACTTTATGTACCGGCAGGGATTTTCGGATGTTTTCCACCGGGTGGCGCAGATCCCGCAAGATGTGCCGATGAATATGCGTAAGCTGATTTCGAAGGCGATCCATCGCTCATCGAAACCGGATTTAGCCATTGAAGTGGCTATGGAAGCAGGGCGACGCGGCGTTGATTCTGTACCCACGTTGCTCAGAAAGATGTTTTCACGCGTGCTTTGGCTGGCTCGCGGTCGGGCTGATTAATGGCTGAACATATCGGACATCTGTTCATGGATGGCGTCGAGCATTTGATAGCGTCGACGATATTCAGCGCGTTTTTTGCTGGCCACCTCTGAGGTGTCTTTACGCGTGATGGCACACGGAATGTGGTAATACCCATCTGCGTGACGCTCACCGCCCACAGCGGCCCAAAACTCATCGTAGTTGGCGTGGATCTTATCGCTTTTGTCCCGATAACGCAGGCTGCGATAAATATGTGTTTCATTGCTCACGGCGATGATTTGTTCGGTCTGTAACCGCTGGGCAAAACAACAGATTGCCTCCATGACCAGACGCTTGGGAAATAATCCGTGGCACGCTTTCGTTGCACTCTGGATGGCTTCATGAGGCAATTCTCGCTTACCGCCCTGCAGACCACCGATAAACAGCGTTCGTTTTCCCTGATACTCACACAGTGTAAAGGTGATTTCCGCTAACGTTTCACCGGCTTCATTGCGGATAAGAATGGTGCTATCACCCTCTTTATCCAGTGAGATCATCATGGTTAATTCGAGGCTGAAATATTCACCGTTTTTCCCCTCCAGCTGCGCCAGTCGTAGCCCTGACGTATTCATATACGTTTTTAATTCTTCGTGAGACATAAACGAATACAGCTGCGCATAGTGGAAACGAAGAGCTTCCAGTAACGTCTTGCGCCCTAAATTCGCGGCAAGATAAGGACGATGAAGACGCACCGGCAGGCGGGGCTGGCGTGTCAGCAGCACGTTCAGCTCGGGCCACTGTGCAAGTTCGTTCATCCATTCGCGACTTAAACGCGGCATCAGCAGTGAACGCAGCATAAATTTGCGGCGAAAACTGCGCTGGTGCCAAAATTTTCCTGGACGCCACTGGCCGCTGGTCAGGCTGAAAAACAGGCTCAGGCTCGTGACAGTACGGGAAGGGGACAATGTATCTTCGGTAAGCTGCGACATATTCAACAATCCAATTAAAAGTCGTAGAACCGATTTCATCATCAGCATACTTAACGAAATATCAATAACTCTGATACTCTCACCTCCTTCCAACACTTGTTTATCAATGGTTGAAGTTAATCTTCTCATTCTGACGAAATACATGAGGAATTAAGGATTTCTATGAGCATCAAGGGCAGATTTAAGAAACGTTACTTAATCGTGTTGATTGTCATCATCATGGCGCTGATTGCCCTTTGGAGAACGTTGAATGCACCATTACCCAATTATCAGACGCTGATTGTCCGCCCTGGCGACTTGCAGCAGAGCGTGCTGGCAACCGGAAAACTGGATGCGTTACGCAAAGTTGATGTGGGAGCGCAGGTCAGCGGTCAGCTTAAAACGCTGTCGGTGGCGATTGGGGACAAAGTTAAGAAAGATCAGTTGCTGGGCGTTATCGATCCCGAACAGGCTGAAAACCAGATTAAAGAGGTGGAAGCGACCCTGATGGAGCTGCGCGCTCAGCGTCAACAGGCGCAGGCGCAATGGAAACTGGCGCGAGTCACGCTCTCCCGACAGCAGCAGCTGGCGAAAACGCAGGCGGTTTCGCAACAGGATCTGGACACCGCCGCGACGGAGATGGCGGTAAAACAGGCGCAAATTGGCACGATTGATGCGCAAATTAAGCGCAATCAGGCCTCCCTGAATACCGCAAAAACCAATCTGGATTATACCCGCATTGTCGCGCCAATGGCGGGTGAAGTGACGCAAATCACTACCCTGCAAGGCCAGACGGTCATTGCCGCTCAGCAGGCGCCCAATATTCTGACGCTGGCGGATATGAGCACCATGCTGGTTAAGGCACAGGTTTCTGAGGCGGATGTTATTCATCTGAAGCCGGGACAAAAAGCCTGGTTTACCGTGCTCGGCGATCCCCAGACGCGGTATGAAGGTACGCTGAAAGATGTGCTGCCGACGCCGGAAAAAGTCAACGACGCCATCTTCTACTATGCCCGTTTTGAAGTGCCAAACCCGAAAGGCATTTTGCGCCTTGAAATGACGGCGCAGGTTCATATTCAGCTCACTGAAGTGAAAAATGTCCTCACTATCCCGCTCTCGGCCCTGGGCGATCCGGCTGGAGATAACCGCTATAAAGTAACCTTGCTGCGTAACGGTGAAACCCGCGAACGCGAGGTGTCGCCAGGTGCGCGTAATGACACCGATGTGGAGATTGTCAAAGGGCTGGAAGAGGGTGACGAAGTCGTGACGGGCGAGGATAATTCGGGAGCGGCGCAATGACGGCGCTGCTTGAACTGAGCAATATCCGCCGTAGTTACCCGTCAGGCGAAGAACAGGTCGACGTGCTTAAAGGCATCAGCCTGCAAATAAACGCCGGAGAGATGGTGGCGATTGTTGGTGCTTCCGGCTCCGGAAAATCGACGCTGATGAACATACTGGGCTGCCTCGATAAACCCACCAGCGGTACCTACCGGATAGCGGGTCGCGATGTGTCTGCCCTTAATGCTGACGCGCTGGCGCAGCTACGACGCGAGCATTTCGGTTTTATCTTCCAGCGTTACCACCTGTTGTCGCACCTGACGGCGACGCAAAATGTGGAGGTGCCTGCTGTCTATGCGGGTATTGAACGCAGGCAGCGTCTGGCTCGCGCCAGGGAGCTACTCCAGCGGCTTGGGCTGGACGACCGCGTTGACTATCAGCCTTCTCAGCTTTCAGGCGGTCAGCAACAGCGCGTGAGTATTGCCCGTGCGCTGATGAATGGCGGTCAGGTGATCCTGGCCGATGAACCGACCGGCGCGCTGGACAGCCATTCCGGTGAAGAGGTGATGACGATCCTGCATCAGCTGCGCGATCGCGGACACACGGTGATTATTGTTACGCACGATCCACAGGTTGCGGCTCAGGCGGAGAGGGTGATTGAGATCCATGATGGGGAGATCGTGCGTAATCCTCCGGCGAAACAGTCCGTAAGCGGTCAGGGAATTGTCGAACCAGCCGTGAAGGGGGCCTCCGGATGGAGACAGTTTGTCAGTGGCTTTCGCGAAGCGCTGAATATGGCATGGCGGGCATTAGTGGCGAATAAAATGCGTACCCTGCTGACCATGCTCGGGATCATTATCGGCATCGCCTCGGTGGTATCGATCGTGGTGGTGGGGGACGCGGCAAAGCAGCTGGTGCTGGCGGATATCCGCGCTATCGGCACAAACACGATTGACATCTATCCCGGCAAAGATTTTGGCGACGACGATCCGCAATATCAACAGGCGCTGAAATATGACGATCTGAGCGCAATTCAGAAGCAGCCCTGGGTCAGCTCCGCCACCCCTGCGGTGTCGCAGAGCTTGCGGCTTCGCTATGGCAACATCGACGTCGCAGCCAGTGCGAACGGTGTGAGCGGCGACTATTTTAACGTCTATGGCATGACCTTTAGTGAAGGGAACACCTTCAACAAAGAACAGCTTAACGGGCGGGCGCAGGTGGTGGTGGTGGACAGCAATACCCGACGTCTGTTGTTCCCACATAAAACGAATGTTGTGGGTGAGGTGATTCTGGTGGGTAATATGCCTGCTACGGTCATTGGCGTGGCTGAAGAGAAGCAGTCGATGTTCGGCAGCAGTAAAACTCTGCGGGTCTGGCTGCCGTACAGCACCATGTCCGGGCGGATTATGGGACAGTCATGGCTGAACTCAATCACCGTGCGGGTGAATGAGGGATTTGACAGCGCCCAGGCTGAACAACAGCTCACCCGCTTGTTGACGCTGCGGCATGGTAAAAAAGATTTCTTCACCTGGAATATGGACGGCGTCTTGAAAACCGCCGAAAAGACCACACGTACTCTTCAGCTGTTCCTGACGCTGGTGGCGGTTATTTCGCTGGTGGTCGGGGGGATTGGCGTAATGAATATTATGCTGGTCTCGGTAACGGAGCGTACGCGGGAGATCGGTATCCGTATGGCGGTAGGCGCGCGGGCCAGCGATGTGCTGCAACAGTTTCTGATTGAGGCCGTGCTGGTGTGTCTGGTGGGGGGCGCGCTGGGTATTGGCCTGTCGATGCTGATCGCCTTTACGCTACAGATATTCCTGCCAGGATGGGAGATCGGATTTTCACCCATTGCGTTGCTCACGGCGTTTTTATGTTCAACCTTTACCGGGATCCTGTTTGGCTGGTTGCCCGCACGCAATGCGGCACGTCTGGACCCTGTTGATGCGCTGGCGCGGGAATAAAGCTGCAGAAATAAAAATGCCAGCCGCGAGGACTGGCATTTTGACTGCGGGATGTACACAATAAGACAGAAGATCTATGCAACCGCTTCTGCTTCGATGGGCACGATGACGCTGGCATGATTGCCTTTTGGCCCCTGGTGCACATCAAACTGGACTGACTGTCCGGCTTTTAGCGTTCTGTAACCATCCATCTGAATGGTGGAATAGTGAGCGAAAATGTCTTCGCCGCCGCCTTCAGGGCAGATAAAACCAAACCCTTTGGCATTATTGAACCACTTAACAGTACCCGTTTCCATGCTTCGACATCCTTCGTAAATCTTATATAAGTAAGATGGAATGAACCGGTGGCGGAGTGGGGGCTGTTCAAAACCTCGCCAACTCTCGAAATTACAATTTAGAGAAATCAGGCGATGCGTCAAGCGGCAGGCAGGGGGGATGGGGTAAAAATGAATCAAAAATTTGAAGCAGTTAACGCTATTGACGGGGAATGTGACAGAAGTCGCGGATGCCAGTGATAGATGATAGCTATCTGGCAATTAAGGTAGATTGAATACATGCTATCGCTCCTGTCAGCGGCAGAGCGTTCTGTCGGTAACCGTAACTGAGATGACGACTGACAATGAGTAAGACGAACGATTGGCTGGATTTTGACCAACTGGCGGAAGATAAGTTGCGCGACGCGCTAAAACCGCCTTCTATGTATAAAGTGATATTAGTCAATGATGATTATACTCCGATGGAGTTTGTTATTGACGTGTTACAAAAATTCTTTTCTTATGATGTAGAACGTGCAACGCAACTGATGCTTACGGTTCACTATCAAGGTAAAGCCATCTGCGGAATATTTACCGCAGAGGTCGCGGAGACCAAAGTGGCGATGGTGAACAAATATGCGAAGGAGAATGAGCATCCGTTGCTGTGTACGCTGGAAAAAGCCTGAATGCAGGCATAAAAATTGGGGGAGGTGCCAATGCTCAATCAAGAACTGGAACTCAGTTTAAACATGGCTTTCGCCAGAGCGCGTGAGCACCGTCATGAGTTTATGACCGTCGAGCACTTGTTACTGGCGCTGCTCAGTAACCCATCGGCCCGCGAAGCGCTGGAAGCGTGTTCCGTGGATCTTGTGGCGCTCCGTCAGGAACTCGAAGCCTTCATTGAACAAACCACACCTGTTCTGCCTGCCAGTGAAGAAGAGCGCGACACGCAGCCGACGCTGAGTTTTCAGCGGGTACTGCAACGTGCGGTCTTCCACGTTCAGTCCTCCGGGCGCAGTGAGGTAACCGGCGCAAACGTGCTGGTTGCCATCTTTAGCGAACAAGAGTCTCAGGCGGCGTATCTGCTGCGTAAGCATGAGGTCAGCCGTCTTGATGTGGTGAACTTTATTTCTCATGGCACGCGTAAAGACGAGCCGAGCCAGCCTTCTGATTCTGGCCATCAGCCAAATAGCGAAGAACAGGCTGGCGGGGAGGAGCGTATGGAGAACTTCACGACTAACCTCAACCAGCTTGCACGCGTAGGGGGAATTGACCCGCTGATTGGTCGTGAAAAAGAGCTGGAGCGCGCTATTCAGGTGCTGTGCCGTCGTCGTAAGAATAACCCGCTGCTGGTGGGGGAATCTGGCGTGGGGAAAACCGCCATTGCCGAAGGGCTGGCCTGGCGTATCGTCCAGGGCGATGTGCCGGAAGTGATGGCGGATTGCACCCTCTACTCGCTGGATATCGGCTCGCTGCTGGCGGGAACCAAATATCGCGGTGATTTTGAAAAACGCTTTAAAGCCTTGCTCAAACAGCTGGAGCAGGATACTAACAGCATCCTGTTTATCGATGAGATCCACACCATTATCGGTGCGGGTGCGGCATCGGGCGGCCAGGTGGATGCGGCAAACCTGATCAAACCGCTGCTCTCCAGCGGCAAGATCCGCGTGATTGGCTCAACAACGTATCAGGAATTCAGCAATATTTTTGAGAAAGACCGTGCGTTAGCGCGTCGCTTCCAGAAAATTGATATCACTGAGCCGTCGGTCGAAGAGACTGTGCAGATCATTAACGGCCTGAAACCGAAGTATGAAGCGCACCACGACGTTCGTTATACCGCGAAAGCAGTGCGTGCGGCGGTTGAGCTGGCGGTGAAATACATCAACGATCGTCATCTGCCGGATAAGGCCATTGACGTAATTGATGAAGCCGGGGCGCGTGCCCGACTGATGCCGGTGAGTAAGCGCAAGAAAACGGTCAACGTCGCGGATATCGAATCTGTGGTGGCGCGTATTGCGCGTATCCCTGAGAAGAGTGTTTCGCAGAGCGATCGCGATACGCTGAAAAACCTCGGCGACCGTCTGAAAATGCTGGTCTTCGGACAGGATAAAGCCATCGAGGCGCTGACCGAAGCGATCAAGATGAGCCGCGCGGGTCTGGGGCACGAGCATAAGCCTGTGGGGTCGTTCCTGTTCGCCGGTCCAACCGGGGTAGGGAAAACCGAGGTAACGGTACAGCTTTCCAAAGCGCTGGGAATCGAACTGCTGCGTTTTGATATGTCCGAGTATATGGAACGCCATACCGTAAGCCGCCTGATTGGTGCGCCTCCGGGATATGTCGGTTTTGACCAGGGCGGTCTGCTGACGGACGCGGTCATCAAACATCCTCATGCGGTGTTGCTGCTTGATGAGATTGAGAAGGCGCACCCGGATGTCTTTAACCTGCTGCTACAGGTGATGGATAACGGTACGCTGACCGATAACAACGGACGCAAAGCGGATTTCCGCAACGTCGTGCTGGTGATGACCACCAACGCCGGGGTGCGTGAAACCGAGCGTAAATCGATTGGTCTTATCCATCAGGACAACAGCACCGATGCGATGAGTGAAATCAAGAAGGTGTTCACGCCGGAGTTCCGTAACCGCCTGGACAACATTATCTGGTTCGAACACCTGTCTACTGAGGTGATCCATCAGGTTGTCGATAAGTTCATCGTCGAGCTTCAGGTGCAGCTGGATCAGAAAGGCGTCTCCCTGGAAGTGAGCCAGGAAGCGCGTAACTGGCTGGCGGAGAAGGGTTACGATCGGGCAATGGGCGCACGTCCGATGACGCGTGTGATTCAGGACAACCTGAAGAAACCGTTGGCGAACGAACTGCTGTTTGGCTCGCTGGTGGATGGCGGGCAGGTTACCGTCGCGCTGGATAAAGAGAAAAATGAGCTGACGTATGGCTTCCAGAGTGCGCAGAAGCACAAGCCGGAAACTGCACATTAATTTTTACTCCCGCGCCTGACGTTGAACTTCAGGCATCGTTAAAATCCGTAACCTCTTTTGAGGCTACGGATTTTTTTTTATCCCATGTTCAAAGACTGACGGGCCAGGCGCTCAGTGTCAGCAGCGGATCTGTCAGCGACCCTTTTTTTAAGCCAGATTGTAATTTATTGATTTCTTGAAGAAAAACAGAATGGCGATAAAAAGGGTCAGGCGCATATTTATTGATATTTATCTTTATCGACAACGGTATAGCCATGTAATATTCCAGTTCACTGCCGTACAGGCAGCTTAGAAATGGCTAAAGAAACTGTTTTTCCGGTTCTGAAGGTTCACTGCCGTACAGGCAGCTTAGAAATGTCAGGTTGCGCATATCAGCCTCCGTTCGAGGTTCACTGCCGTACAGGCAGCTTAGAAAGCAAAAAGGCGCATTAAAAAAGAATGCTGAATTGTTCACTGCCGTACAGGCAGCTTAGAAACCATGCACGAATCGGCGGCGACCTGAAAACCAGTTCACTGCCGTACAGGCAGCTTAGAAAATAAACCTC
This sequence comes from Citrobacter amalonaticus, assembly GCF_002918555.1. Taxonomy (GTDB): domain Bacteria; phylum Pseudomonadota; class Gammaproteobacteria; order Enterobacterales; family Enterobacteriaceae; genus Citrobacter_C; species Citrobacter_C amalonaticus_A. The sequence continues at coordinate 627,685 of NZ_PQMB01000002.1, read as the reverse complement.
ATAAACCATTTGCGCGTTTTCATGTTCACTGCCGTACAGGCAGCTTAGAAAAGTAACAGTCAAATCACCATCGATTTCATATTGTTCACTGCCGTACAGGCAGCTTAGAAAAGCACCTCGGCTACATCCTTCGCCACAAACCAGGTTCACTGCCGTACAGGCAGCTTAGAAACCTTTAACTAATTAAAAATTAAGATGCTTTGGGTTCACTGCCGTACAGGCAGCTTAGAAATCCGGACAGTTGTGTTTGTGTCCGTTGTACGTGTTCACTGCCGTACAGGCAGCTTAGAAATTTACGACAAGCGCCGCGCAGATGAAGTTATGGTTCACTGCCGTACAGGCAGCTTAGAAAGGACGCAGCACGCGGCAAAAAATCGGCTTAAAGTTCACTGCCGTACAGGCAGCTTAGAAAAAAAGCGCCTGGCGCTAACCGAGCAGGAAATCGTTCACTGCCGTACAGGCAGCTTAGAAATAAATCGTGGTTTGACTCTCAGTCAGACGAAAGTTCACTGCCGTACAGGCAGCTTAGAAATGGAGGGTGGCGCGGTCTGCTGCGATGATAGCGTGCACTGCCGTACAGGCAGCTTATTTTTCCTTCTGGATGATAATGCCTGGGATTGATATTTACGGCATGGATAATTTATTTATTACATTATTCATAAAATAACATTCATATTTCATATGAGCAGAAAGATAAAGTTTGCCAGTTATTGGTTTGTTGATTTTTGTCAATTTCAAAATTAAGTTCGATTCTGTACTATCGTTGCAATCCCGTCTTACTAATTATTATTTGAATAAATATGTCAGCGAATTTAATCACGCCAACGGATCTTAAAACCATTCTGCACTCGAAAAGAGCGAATATTTATTATCTTGAAAAATGTCGAGTGCAGATTAATGGTGGGCGCGTTGAATATGTGACGAGTGCTGGCAATGAATCTTATTATTGGAATATTCCAGTCGCGAATACGACGGCGATTATGTTGGGAATGGGGACTTCCGTTTCTCAGGCCGCAATGCGCGAGTTTGCCCGCGCTGGCGTCATGGTTGGGTTTTGTGGTACGGACGGCACGCCGCTCTATTCGGCCAACGAAGTTGATATTGATGTTTCATGGCTCTCGCCGCAAAGTGAGTATCGTCCCACCGAATATTTGCAAAATTGGGTCTCTTTTTGGTTTCACAAGGAAAAACGACTTGAAGCAGCCAAAAGATTTCAGCAAATAAGATTACTGCAAATAGAAAAAAGATGGCTAAGCTTAGCCTCGCGGAACACATTTCAGCCTGATATCGAACGACTCCGCATAATAATTTTCACAGCACAAACCTCTATGGCTCAGGCGGAAAATCATACGGCGTTAATGCTACAGGAAGCGCAATTAACCAAAGCATTATACAGGCTGGCGAGCGAGGCCGTTGGCTATGATAAGTTTATTCGCGCTAAACGTGGCGGCGGTACAGATATCGCTAATCGCTTTCTCGATCAGGGAAATTACCTGGCTTATGGTCTGGCAGCCGTCGCCGCGTGGGTCACAGGGATCCCGCACGCGCTGGCCGTTATGCACGGTAAAACGCGCCGCGGAGGACTGGTCTTTGATCTGGCTGACTTAATTAAAGATGCGCTGGTCATGCCACAGGCTTTTATGGCGGCAATGGAAGGCGAAGATGCCCAGACGTTTCGCCAGCGCTGTATTAACGGGTTTCAGCAATCCGACGCGCTGGATCTGATGATTATGACCCTCCAGGAAACGGCTCAGCAGCTGGCTGAGGCAGGTCAATGAATGTGCTCATTATTTCCCGCTGCACTAAGCGTGCGCGCGAGGAAAGCTGCCGAATTATCGATCGGTTCGCCGAACGTACGGGCGATACCGCCTGGCAAACCGTTATCACCCTGGAGGGGGCGAATACGCTACGTCGATTATTACGCAAATCGGCAAGACGGAATACGGCTGTTGCCTGCCACTGGCTAAAGAAAAATGGGCAAATGGAATTGATGTGGATTGTTGGTAACCTGCGCCGTTTTAATGCGCAAGGGCGTGTACCAACGCATCGTACAGCACGTGCAGTCGTGACAAATCGGGATGAAAATCAGTGGCGATGTGCTGAAAGTATTGCCCTTTTAGCCGCTATCGCAGGGTTATTTCATGACTTTGGTAAGGCCGGGTACTGCTTTCAGGAGAGTTTGACCAAAAAGGGCGGTAAACGCTTTCAGCCTTATCGACATGAATGGATCTCTGTCCGGCTTTTTCAGGCATTCGTCGGTGAGCAAACTGACGAGCGATGGCTGGAAAAACTTGAAACGCTGTCACCCGCTGATGAAACACAAATTCTCTCCCGATTACAGAAAGATCATCCGCATTTTTCCGACAGCCCTTTTCGCACGCTTTCCCCGCTGGCAAAAGTCGTCGCCTGGCTGATTTTGTCACACCATCGCTTACCTGAAAATTTGCGCTCTGAAAGTAGGGAATCATCAGAGAATTGCGATCGCTGGCTGGAGAATCAGCTTAATGCCGACTGGAACGCATTGAATCATGATGATTCGCAGAAAGCGTTTAACTGGTCAGAAACCGATTTTCATCACGTCTGGACCTTTCCGCTGGGAACCCCACTGCAAAGCCGCGTCTGGCGTGAAAAGGCACGGCAAATTGCCCGCCGGGCGAAAAACGCCGCAGCATTGAAACAGTGGGGGCAGATGGATCAACTGTTCACACTGCATATGGCGCGTTTTTGCCTGATGCTTGCCGACCATTTTTATTCTGCCAGCGATCCGCATCCTGGATGGCAGGATCCGGATTACGCTGTCTGGGCAAATAGCGACCGTAAGAGCGGCGCGCTGAAACAACGCGTTGATGAACACCTGACCGGGGTGGCACACCATGCGTTGCTGGTAGGGCGGCAGCTGATGCGCGTTCGCACATCGCTACCGGCTATTGCCCGCCATAAAGGGTTTCGCGAACGTGCGGTCAATCCACTTTTTCACTGGCAAAACAAGGCGTGGGATGTTGCCGCCGCATTGCGTGAACGAAGCCGGGAAGAGGGCTTTTTTGGCGTCAATATGGCCTCTACAGGGTGTGGAAAAACGTTCGCCAATGCGCGAATTATGTATGCGTTAGCGGATGAGCATGAAGGCTGTCGATTTACCGTTGCGCTGGGCCTGAGAACGTTGACCTTACAAACGGGTGATGCCTTGCGTAATCGTCTTCATCTGGGGGAAGACGATCTGGCGGTCATGGTCGGTTCGGGAGCCGTAAGGCAACTCTGGCAGCAAGAAAATAAAAAGAGTGAACCTGACCAGGGCAGCGTGTCGGCATCAGCCCTGACTGACGAGCAACAATATGTTCACTATGACGGCGGTGTACAAACGGGGGTTCTGGAAAAATGGTTACGCGGCGACGGTAAGCTATCCGCACTGGTGAGTGCGCCAGTGCTGGTCGCCACTCTCGATCATCTGATCCCTGCAACGGACGGTGTGCGTGGCGGAAAGCAGCTCCCGGCGATGCTCCGACTGCTGACCAGCGATCTGGTACTGGATGAGCCTGATGATTTTGACGTTGCCGATCTCCATACCGTATGCCGCCTGATGAACTGGGCGGGAATGTTGGGGAGTCGGGTATTACTGTCATCAGCTACTTTGCCGCCGGATCTCGTGCAGGCGCTGTTTGCGGCTTATCTGGCAGGGAGAAAAATCTGGCAGGCGTCGTGCGGCGCGGGTGACAGACCCGTCAATATCTGCTGCGCATGGTTTGATGAAAAAAGAGCGAATGCTGAACAGATTGCCGATGGTCGTTCATTCAGCCGTGCGCACAATGCGTTTGTTGAACAGCGAGCACTGATGCTGGCGAAAAAAGAGAGGCTGCACTTTGGCCGGATTGCGCCGATCTCTCCCGCTTCTTCAGCGGTGAGCGAGGTTATCACCTGCGCTGCAGAGACGGTGCATCAGCAGATGCTGGCTTTGCATCAGGCCCATAAAGAGATACATGAAACCGGGAAAACCGTGTCACTGGGGCTGGTGCGGTTTGCCAATATCGCCCCGCTGGTTGCGGTAGCAAAGGCGCTTTTCGCTCTCCCGTCGCCGGAAAATATCTGTATTCACTATTGTGTTTATCACGCCAGACACCCTCTGGCGGTGCGCTCCGCCCTGGAGAAATGTCTGGATAGCGCCTTCACCCGCCATCAGCCCGATGCTGTCTGGAAACATCCGGATATTGCTCAGGCAATCCATACTCGCCCGGAAAAGCATCATTTGTTTGTGGTGCTGGGCACGTCCGTTATGGAGGTGGGACGTGATTGGGATGCCAGCTGGGGAATCGTTGAACCCAGCTCTATGCGCTCAATTATCCAGTTTGCAGGCCGCATACAGCGTCACCGCAGGCAGGTGCCTGAGAGAGAGAATCTGGTGATATTGAGCCGTAACATCAGGGCGCTAAGAGAGCAATCGCCTGCATTTAGCCAACCGGGTTTTGAAGATAAAAATCATCTGCTGGACAGTCACGATCTGCAAGAGCTACTGCCACCAAGGGACTATCAAACAATCAATGCTGTCAGCCGCATTTTGCCCACCGATGGCAAAAACAAGCTGGCTGAACTGGAACATCTCAGGCTCCGCGCAGAGCTGCGCAGTAAGAAAAGCAAACAGGTTGTCGCCGCCAACTGGTGGCGGCAACCTCTGACCTGGTGTGCCTGGATGCAGAGAAGGACGCCGTTTCGTCACTCCCCCCAGCGTGAAGGCGTGTTTTTCCTGCACATGGAAGATGAGGAGAGCGAGCCATACTTCGCTTTTCGTGAGGAAAACGGCAGACCTAAACCGTCCGATAAGTTTGTCTTTCAGGAGGTTGAGCCAGCCAGCGGAGTCGTGGGGTGGGGGAACGTGAATTACCAGCAGATACTGCGTGATCAGGCTGACTGGCTGAATATGGCGATCGACCGCGTGGGTGAGATGTTTGCAGAAATTAGAGTACCTGTTAATGAGCAGGAGGATGCGGTGAGCGACTGGAAGTACCACCCGTGGCTGGGTGTATTCAGGGATCTACATTAACGATGCCAGGAGCAGTTATGACAACCGAAGCACTGACCCAATTTATAATCCAGTACATTGCTTCCCGCAGGCAGACAAAACTGGAAGCCTTCGACAAGGAGGCGGCAAAGCGACTGGCGCAGGGAGACGACACAAGCCTCGTCGCTCAGGAGCGTCAGGCGCTTGAAGCACGCTACCAGCCGCAAAACTGGCTGACGGAGGCGGCGAGGCGGGCGGGGCAGATAAGTCTGGTTACTCAAGCGGCCAAGTTTACTCATGGCGATTCAAAAAGCAGCAGCATCTATCGCGAAACGCCCGACGATGAAGGTTATTTAAGTACCGCCGCGCTGGATAATATGCCTGCGGATGCGGTGGGCAACGCTGCCGCCCTTGACGTGGCTAAACTGCTGCAAAGCGAGGTGGATGGGGACTCGCTGTTGGCCTGTCTTAAACGAGGCGAGTATGGGCCACTGCAAACATTTGCCGGGAATGGTGAACAGCTGGCGCAGTGGATTAAAGGATTCAACCAGGCGCTGACGTCGGCACAACCCACCTCACATAAGCTCGCCAAACAGATCTACTTTCCGGTGGGTGACCGCTATCACCTGCTTTGCCCGCTGTTTGCCACCTCGCTGGCGCAGGTTATGCACGAAAAGCTGATCGCTTCCCGTTTTGGCGAAGCGGGGAAATTGGTACGCGCTGCCCGCCGGGCCGGGAAATGGCATCCGCAGCCGGACGTGCGCTATCCCAATCTTGCTGAAATGCATTTTGGCGGTACCAAGCCGCAAAACATTTCTGCGCTGAACAGTTCGCGCGGTGGACGTGTCTGGCTGTTGCCTTCACAACCGCCGAAGTGGAAGCTGCTGGATAAAGTGCCGCAAAAAATGGGCCATCTGTTTTCCCTGCGTGGCGCCTTCAACTACGCGGCGACAGGGATTATTTCCCGTATGGTTTATCTGCTCAAAGAGAATGCCGATAAAAATAACCTCTCTGTACGCAATGCGCGTGCTGCCTGTGTGGATGAGCTGATCGACCTTTTGTTTATGCAGGCCGCTGCGTATCAGCAGGAAAACGGGCAGGGCTGGACGCTTAGCCCCCAGGCGTTGCCGCTACATCAGCAACTGTGGCTTGACCCCTGGCGCAGCAAAACGGATGAAACCTTTCGCCTTGAGCGTGAAAAAGGGGACTGGAAGGCGGGCGTTGCGGATGATTTTGCGCGCTGGCTTAACCAGCGTCTGAGCAAGGCGCGTCTGGAGGTGGGGGTCGTTGAGCGCCGAGAGTGGCGAACCCAGCGCCGGTTTGACCAACGAATGCGCGAGATGGAAGCCATTGTGCAGGAGGCGCTGAAATGAGTTATCTGCTGCTATTGCCGCATATTCGCATCGAAAATGCCAATGCCGTTGCCGGATTAACCTGGGGGTTCCCGGCAATAACGCACTTCTTAGGCTACGTTCATGCGCTTTCCCGTAAGGTGAGCGCTGAATATGGCGTGATATTTACCGGGTGTGCCGTTATCAGCCATGAACATCATATTCAGGCGTACACCTCCGGGCGAGATTATCAGTTTGCTTTAACCCGTAATCCGTTGACCAAAGAGGGAAAAACCGCGTCGTTCAACGAAGAGGGACGCATGCATCTTACGGTTTCGTTGCTGGTTGAGTGTCAGGGCGAGATTGCTAACGGGGAATATGGAAAACGGGCGCTCAGTTCACAGCTGAAAATGCAGTGTCAGAGCCAAAAGCTGGCGGGGGGCAGCATTGTTAATATGCGTACCCCGCAGGTGTTTGATTCACCGGATGATGAGAAACAACTGCGTCAAATTCTCTGGCGACTTATGCCAGGCTTTGCGCTTTACGATCGCAGTGAATGGCTGATGGAACATCATCGCGCCCGGCAGCAGCACCAGCCGGAAGGCTCATTGCTGGACGCCTGGCTGGATTTTGCGGCGATCAAATATCGGGCGATAAAACCAGAAGAAGGGGATGACGCCCGCTGGGAGTATCAGCCTAAGCCCATGCCCGGCTATCTGGTGCCGCTGATGTGCGGCTATCAACGCATTTCCCGGCTTTATGCTCCCGGTGACGTTACCCATACACGCGATACCACAACCCCCTTTGCCTTCGCCGAGGCCGTTTATGGCGTTGGCGAATGGCGCGGGATACATCGCGTCACGACGCTCGAACCGCTTTTCTGGCGCTATCACACTACTGATACGGGCTACTACTGCTCTGCTGCGCCTGTAGCTGACGATTTTACGTTTAACGACGATGACGATTTTGAATAAGGACATAACTATGGCAAAGGCTCCTGTAGGGATAAAAACGGCTTCCGTGCTGGCATTTGAGCGTAAGCTTGCGGCCTCCGATGCGATGATGTATGCGGGGAACTGGCAGCGTGAAAGCTGGCAACCCATTGAGATTCAGGAAAAAGCGGTGCGCGGAACGATCTCCAATCGGCTGAAAAATGCGATTGCCAGCGTTCCGCTGAAACTGGATGCCGAAATACAAAAAGCGAACCTGCAACGTGTTGATACTGCGGCTTTATCTGTTGATACAGATACGCTGAAAGTGGTGTTTACTTTGCGCGTGCTGGGCAACCTGTCCACGCCATCGGTCTGTAATGACATGGATTATCAGCAGGCGCTCCAGCAGGTTATTGATGGCTATATCAGCGAGCATGGCTTTGCTGAGCTGGCCCATCGCTATGCCGCTAACCTGGCGAACGGGCGTTTTCTGTGGCGTAACCGGGTTGGGGCGGAACAAATACAGGTCACGGTACGCGCAGAGGATCAGTCCTGGGAATTCAACTGCCATGACTATTCATTGCGTGAGTTTAAGCAAAACCCTCCTGCCCTGGTTTCGCTCTCCAGATTGATTGAACAAGGGCTGAGCGGGCAGGCGTGGGTGATGTTAACCGTTGAAGCTCAGGTGCGTCTGGGGGCAGGCCAGGAGGTATTTCCATCTCAGGAACTGGTGCTGGACAGCAACAGTTCCAAAAGTCGTTTTCTGTATCAGGTCGCGGGAATGGCGGGTATACATTCGCAGAAAATTGGTAACGCCCTGCGTACCATTGATACCTGGCATCCCAGAGTGGCGGAGCTGGGAGCCATTGCGGTAGAACCCTACGGGTCGGTGACCAACCGCGGCGTGGCGTGTCGTCAGCCGAAAGACAAGACAGACTTTTATACGTTACTGGATAATTGGGTGACGAAAGGGCAAAAACCCGATGCTGACCAGCAGCATTATGTTATGGCGGTGCTAATCCGTGGTGGCGTATTTGGTGAGAAGAGCGAATAAGGAGCGGAGATGGATCACTATCTTGAGATCCGCGTTTTGCCCGATCCCGAGTTCAACACCGGGATGCTGATGGCAGCCCTGTTTGCTAAGCTGCACCGTGCGTTAGGCGCGAGAGGCAAAGGGGATATCGGCGTAAGCTTCCCGCTGGCTGGCGTAACGCCGGGGGCCTGTTTACGGCTTCATGGCACAATGTTGGCTTTGCAGGAGCTTGAAGCGGGTTTGTGGCGCAAAGGACTCACTGATTATTGCCAGTGTTCGACAATTAGCATTATTCCTGCCATTCAGGGGTGGCGGACGGTAAGTCGTATACAGGTCAAAAGCAGCCCACAAAGAATGATGCGGCGTTCCGTTAAAAAGGGATGGTTATCAGAAGAGGAAGCGCAGCAGCGTCTGGCAACGTTAGCAGAACAGTACACGGACCTGCCATATCTGAACATCAAGAGTTTGTCGAGCCAGCAGCAGTTCAGGTTGTTTATTCGTCACGGGGACATTCTTTCGATGCCGGTAAACGGGGTATTCAGTAGCTATGGATTAAGTGCAACGGCGACGATTCCCTGGTTTTAGCGCCTGATGGCGCGGTGCTTATCTGGCGTGCGGATGTCTTGCGAATCGTATGCCGGATAAGGCGTTAGCCGCCATCCGACATTCAGGACGGGTCACATGCGAAAAAAAAACCGTACTTTCGTACGCGCTCTTTCTTAAATATGGCGGTGAGGGGGGGATTGACTCGCTTCGCTCGCCCCTTCGGGGCAGCCCGCTCACGGTGTTCGCGGTCTGTCCAGCGGGCAACAGCCCGTTGTCGACCCCCGGTCGGGGATTCTCATCCCCCCGCGGGTGTGCAATATGCGAAAAAAAAGCCCGTACTTTCGTACGCGCTCTTTCTTAAAGATGGCGGTGAGGGGGGGATTCGAACCCCCGATACGTTGCCGTATACACACTTTCCAGGCGTGCTCCTTCAGCCACTCGGACACCTCACCATATTGTATTGCTGCCTGACCGCTTGGGGGGCAACGGGGCGCTACTATAGGGAGTTGCGCTAAAACGGTCAAGCAGTATTTACGCTTTAACTATCGTTTGGTTATCCAGTGTACATCTTCCCCACGCCAGGCTGTGCGGGGAAGTGGATTAGCGTTGTGAATCCAGCTTCTCGTTGTTCTTCACAACTTTCTGCGCCTTGCTGTAGCTTTCAATCAGCAACTGATAGGCCGGGAAGACGTGGGTATAGACCTCAGCCCATTCAGCGGCATCTTCACGGTTCCAGGTGCCCTGCAGCTCAGAGGCTACCGCAGCGGTATCCATCGGCACAACGCCAGCCTGCACCACCCGAGCGAGGGTGATCTCCTGCGCCATTTTGCTGTAAGTACCGGAAGCATCGATCACGGCAAATACCTTATACCCTTCAGCGACTGCACTGATTGCCGGGAAGGCCATGCACACGCTGGTAATCGTGCCAGCGATGATAAGCGTCTTTCGGCCCGTCGCTTTTACGGCTTCAACAAACTCTGCATTATCCCAGGCGTTAATTTCACCTTTACGCGCCACATACCTGGCATGCGGGGCGTTAACATGAATTTCCGGGATCAACGGACCGTTCGGCCCTTGCGGAACAGAGGCGGTGGTAATCACGGGCATCTTCGATAAGGTCGCCATTTTTGCCAGCGCCGCAGCCCGGGCGCGCAGTTCCGGCATCGGCATATCACCAACGGTCTGGAATAAACCGCTCTGATGATCAATTAGCAGCATGACGGAGTCGTTTACATCGATAACCGGGCGTAAGCCATTAAAATTAGCAGGACTGGACATATTCTTCTCCTCTGATTCAGATTTGGCCAAAATGGCCAGAGTTGAAATCACGTATAGCTTCCGCGATCTCTTCTTTAGTGTTCATGACAAACGGTCCGTAACCGACAATCGGCTCATTGAGCGGTTCGCCGGAGAGCAGTAGTACGCTGGCGTCACTGCTGGCTTCAAGGTGTAGCTTTTCGCCCACCAGGCTGAATACCACCAGCTGTGCTTCATTCGCTGTTGAGCCATTGACGGTGATACTGCCTTTCAAAACGACCAGCGCAGTACTCCAGCCCTCAGGCTGCGACAGCGTGACAGGTCGCGCCTGTCGCAAACGCATATCCCAGACGTTTAACGGTGAAAAGGTATGCGCCGGACCTTTGGCATCCTGATAATGCCCGGCAATCACCCGTACCGTTCCAGCGTCATCGGGCAGCATCGTGGTTGGGATTAACGCACTGGTGATGCTCTGATATCCTGGCTCCGTCATTTTGTCCTTAGCGGGCAGGTTCACCCACAGTTGCACCATCTCCAGTTCACCGCCCTGGAGGGTGAAAGCTTCGGAATGAAATTCCTGATGCAAAATCCCCGCGCCAGCGGTCATCCACTGCACGTCGCCAGGGCCGATCACGCCGCCACGACCCGTTGAGTCGCGATGCTCGACTTCGCCGCTGTAAACGACGGTAACAGTTTCAAAGCCGCGGTGAGGATGCTCACCAACCCCACGTTTTTCACTGCCTGGCGTGAAGGTGTGCGGCCCGGCATAGTCCAGCAGCAGGAACGGACTCAGCTGCTGCGCGTGAGACGGATAAGAAAACATTGAACGAACCGGAAAACCATCGCCAACCCAGTGTGGGCGCGGTGCGGTGTAGACGCCTGTGACTTGTTTCATCTTGCTCTCCCCGATAGCGTTGTTTGCTGTTAATAAGCTTATATTTACGACAACGGAGTGGGTAGAGGCTAAAATAATCCATACTGTTCTAAAAATGAGACGATGAAATGGCAAAGCCGGATCTCAATGATTTTGCATGGTTTGTACACGTAGTGGAGCAAGGCGGATTTGCGGCGGCGGGCAGGGCGCTGGATGAACCTAAGTCAAAGCTAAGTCGGCGTATTGCTCAACTGGAAGATCAACTGGGCGTTCGGCTGATTCAACGCACGACCCGGCAGTTTAATGTGACTGAGGTAGGGCAGACTTTTTACGAGCATTGCAAAGCCATGCTGGTAGAGGCGCAGGCGGCTCAGGAGGCGATTGCAGCGCTGCAGGTTGAGCCGCGCGGTATTGTAAAGCTAACGTGTCCGGTAACGTTATTGCATGTACACGTGGGACCAGTACTGGCGAAATTTATGGCCCGATACCCTGATGTCGTGCTGCAACTGGAGGCCACAAACCGTCGCGTTGACGTGGTAAGTGAAGGCGTTGATATCGCGATCAGAGTCAGGCCGCGCCCTTTTGAGGACAGCGATTTGGTTATGCGCGTGCTGGCAGAACGTAGACATCGGTTGGTTGCCAGCCCGGCGCTGATTGCAAGAATGGGGACACCTTCTTCGCCTGCTGAACTTAACCGCTGGCCTGGGCTTAGTCTTCGCGCCGGGAAGCATGTACATCGCTGGGTGCTGTTTGGACCGGAAGGCGCAAAAGCTGACGTTCAGTTCACACCCCGGTTTATTACCACTGACATGCTGGCGCTGCGTGAAGCGGCGGTTGCCGGCGTCGGGGTGGTGCAATTGCCGGTGTTGATGGTAAAGGAGCAACTTGCCGCAGGCGAGCTGGTCGCACTACTGGACGGCTGGGAGCCGGGAAGAGAAGTTATCCATGCGGTATTTCCTTCACGGCGAGGGCTATTGCCCTCTGTGCGCACGCTGGTGGATTTCTTAACGGAAGAATATGCGCGTATGGTGGAGGATTAAAAGAGAAAGTGGGATTAACCCTTTTTTGAATGCATAACTTAACGCATTGATTTTAAAGTGGTTTTATTTTCGGGCTGAAAAAGGGGGTTGTCAGTGAAATTCTGGACTTTTATCGAAAAATCAAAAAGGTAGTCTGTTATTATTTCAGTTCACTGCCGTACAGGCAGCTTAGAAATAATCTGATGAGGCTTAATCATCTGTTCTTCGGTTCACTGCCGTACAGGCAGCTTAGAAAAATGACTGAGGAGCGGAAAAATGGCAACGGATGTTCACTGCCGTACAGGCAGCTTAGAAATTCGACTTTGCGGATAACGTCGTCTTTGCTGTGTTCACTGCCGTACAGGCAGCTTAGAAAAAGACGAACCGTTGCAACTTTTGCAAAATAACGTTCACTGCCGTACAGGCAGCTTAGAAAATAGCAACAGAATCAGCCTCTAATGCGGCCTGGTTCACTGCCGTACAGGCAGCTTAGAAATCTGTTGCAGTGGACGTATGACGAGGTGGTCGCTTCACTGCCGTGCAGGCAGTTGGCAGTAAAATTTGAGGTACAAAAAAGGCCGGAAGAACCGACCTTTTACTATCTGTACGCCATTCGGGCGTGAAAACAAATCAGCGACTACGGAAGACAATGCGGCCTTTGCTCAGGTCGTACGGGGTCAGCTCAACAGTCACTTTGTCGCCCGTCAGGATGCGGATATAGTTTTTACGCATTTTACCGGAGATGTGTGCAGTAACCACGTGACCGTTTTCTAACTCTACGCGGAACATGGTATTAGGTAACGTTTCGAGCACGGTACCCTGCATTTCAATATTGTCTTCTTTGGCCATCTAATCCTCTGGGGTATCACTACCGTAATTTGAACCGGCAAGATAATGCCGAAGTTCTTTTAATAAGTAAAGATTTGTGCGTTTAAAACGCAGCAAATGAAATTTGGCGCATTACTCCGAAATTCTCCAAAAGCACACGGCAAAGCCGCACTTGAAGCGCAACGTATTAAGGGAGCGATGAGATAAACGATGGCGTTACCTGACGCGAAAGGTTCCTTAACGGTAGCGGGGTAATGGGCTAAACCAACTCTGCGACGCAATTATAACACCCCGACAAAAAATGTGCCGAAAACATTCACTCCTGAGGCGAAAATAACGTTCGTGGTACCCAAAAATCCTCTGGCAAACGCTGCTGACGCGTTATTTCAAGGTGTTCCAGATACTCTTTGCGTGAAATTTCGACGGCTCCCAGGGATGCGGTATGATTGTTGAGCACCTGGCAATCGAGCAGTTTTCCACCCTGGCGAACAAATTCCGCACAAAAAACAAGCAGTGCGGTTTTAGACGCATTTTCCTGACGGCTGAACATCGATTCAGCGCAAAACAATGTGCCTTGCGAAACGCCATACATGCCGCCAACCAGCTCATCATTGTGCCACACCTCGATGGAATGCGCATGCCCCAGGGTGTGCAAACGATGGTAGGCCTCAAGCACGCCGAGTGTGATCCATGTCCCTTCCTCACGTTCGGTTGCGCAGCCCTCAATGACCTTACCAAAGGCATGGTTTAGCGTCACACGATAAGGAGAATGGTGATGAAAACGCTTCATGCTGCGGCTGACATGAAATGTATCAGGCCACAGGACTGCGCGCGGATCCGGCGACCACCAAAGGATCGGATCGCCGGGTGAAAACCACGGGAAAATACCGTGCTGATACGCCATTAACAGGCGTGCAGAACTAAGGTCGCCGCCAAGTGCAAGCAGACCGTTAGGCTCACGTAACGCGCCTTCCGGTGAAGGGAAGGCGATTGAGTGGCGAGAGAGTTGAACCAGGCGCATGACAGCATAACTCCAGTACGCGAGAGTCGGATCGTCCAATAATAGCTTAGAGCCAGACCCATCGGGCTAATTTATTTGCCAGTCTGAACCAGGGCAGTGCTCACATCCTCACGTATTGCGTGTACGCTCCGTTTGTTCCACGCTGTCCGTGTCCTGACTGGCTGCAACACTATACGGTCTCTGAACCCGTTTTTTACAGACCTTGCTTAAACTGGTAATAACGCCCCTGCCTGGCTAACAGGTCTGCGTGATTACCTTGCTCAATGATTTGTCCGTTGTCCATCACGATAATCTTATCAAAACGCGACAATCCACGCAGACGATGCGTGACCATCAGGACGGTCTTTTCACGCATCACATCGGCCAGTAATTCAAGCATTTGGCTCTCAGTGGTGGCGTCCAGTCCTTCAGTGGGTTCATCAAGCAGCACCAGCGGCGCATCGTGCAACAGAGCGCGGGCAATAGCCAGACGGCGAAGCTCACCGCCAGAGAGCTGGCGTCCACCTTCACCCAGCCAACTGTTAAGTCCACCGTCTTCAAGCAGTTTCTCCAGACCCACACGACCCAGCGTCTCAGACAAAATTTCATCACTGGCGCTGGGGGAAGCCAGCAGCAGGTTGTCGCGCAATGTTGCGCTGAACAGGTGCACGCGCTGGGGGACCACGCTGATGGTCTGACGCAGCGTTGCCTCACTCAGCGTCGAAAGAGGGCGGTTGTTTAGCAGAATTTCACCGCTTTGCGGATCCCAGGCGCGGGTCAGTAACTGTAATAATGTCGATTTACCGCAGCCGGTGCGTCCCAGAATGGCAATGTGATCTCCGCGATTCGCCTGTAAAGAGAGGGTGTTCAGCGCGGTTTGCGCCTGTTCCGGATAAGTGAATGAAACTTCGCGCAGGGTTAACGTCACGTGTTCGGGAACATCCAGCTTCGCCTCGGGGAAGGTCACTTCCGGTTTCTGTCCGGTGAGTTCAGTAATACGCACTGCGGATGCGATCACCTGCCCCAGATGCTGAAATGCGCCCGTCACCGGAGCCAGAGCTTCAAACGCTGCCAGCGCGCAAAAGACAAACAGAGCAATCAGCGCACCGGGTTGTTCGTTTCCGCCAACGCCGCCGGATGCCATCCACAGCATCAGCATCACGGCCAGCGCCCCGATCAACAACATTACGGCCTGGGATAGCGCAGTTAATTCCGACTGGCGGCGTTGCGCTTCATGCCACTGCAATTCGGTTGCTTCCATCTGTGAACGGTAGCGCTTGCTGGCGCCAAAAATGGTTAGCTCGGCTTGTCCCTGTAGCCAGGCGGTTAGCTGCTGGCGATACAGGCCGCGTAGGTGGGTGAGATTCTGCCCGGTGCTTTTCCCGGCCCGATAAAAGACCGGCGGCATGATAAACAGCGTCAACAACATCACACCGCCAAGCGTACACGCAAGCGTGAAATCGAGCACGCTCAGCCCAACCGTCACCACCAGTATCACCACAAAAGCGCCAACCAGCGGCGAAATTACGCGCAGGTAGAGATGGTCGAGCGTGTCGACATCGGCGACCACCCGGTTGAGCAATTCGCCCTGACGATAACGGGCAAGCCCGGCAGGGGAGAGGGGCAGCAGTTTACTGAACGCGTAGATGCGCAGATGCTGAAGTACGCGAAACGTTGCGTCGTGGCTGACCAGACGTTCAAAATAACGCCCGGCGGTTCGGGTAATCGCCGCACCGCGCACCCCAGCGGCGGGCAGCATGTAGTTAAAGCTGTAGATACCTGCCACCCCCGCAACGGCGGAAGCGGACAGGAACCAGCCGGAAAGCGTTAGCAGACCAATACTGGCCAGCAGGGTAACGATGGCCAGTACGATCCCGAGGAGCAACATCCACTTATGACGTTTATACAGCGCCAGATAGGGTAGCAAAGCACGCATTTAGATCTCCTCCTGACGATGAGCCAATAGCGTCGCAAATGGGCCACCGGCCGCGCTCAGTTCTGCATAATGGCCTTGCTCGACAATCTGACCGTCCTGCATCACCCAAATCGTGTCCCAGTCGGCAAGATCTTCGAGTTGGTGCGTTACCATCAGGGTGGTCTGACGTTTTGACGCGGCACCGAGCGCCTGCATTACACGCTGCTCGCTGTGCGCATCCAGACTGGCCGCGGGTTCATCCAGCAATAACAGTTTGCAAGGATTTAGCAGCGCGCGCGCCACGGCCACACGCTGTGCCTGACCCACTGACAGACGCGCCGCCTGATCGCCGATCGGTGTATCAACACCCTGGGGCAATTGGGGCAGAAACTCACTTACCCAGGCGCTGTCGAGGGCTTTTTGCAACGCTTGCTCACTGGCATCGGGACGCGCCAGCAGAACGTTGTCCCGTAACGTCGCCGCGGGCAGCTGCGGGTTTTGTCCGACCCAGGAGAGATGTTTACGCCAGGATTCTGGTGATAGATCGCGAAGTTCTGTGCCGTTGATGCACAGTGAACCCTGATAAGACAAAAAGCCTGAGAGCACGTTCAGCAGCGAACTTTTCCCGGAACCGCTGCGCCCGACCAGTACCGCTCGCTCTCCGGGTGCGAGGGTAAAATTGAGTGGCCCGGCAAGGGTTTTTCCTTCAGGCGAGGTGATAACCAGATCTTTTGCTGTAATGGTAACCGGATCCTGGGTCGTCAGTTCAACATCCCCCTGTTCCGGATGGGCGAGCGGTGTTTCCAGAAACGTTTTCAGGCTGTCGGCCGCGCCAACGGCCTGCGCTTTCGCGTGATAGAACGTGCCCAGATCGCGCAGCGGCTGGAAAAACTCCGGGGCGAGAATCAGAGCCAGGAAGCCCGCGGCGAGCGTAACGCCGGCACCATAATGACCAAAATTGAGTTCACCGAGATAAGAGAAGCCAAAGTAGACCGCGACCAGCGCAATGGATAGTGACGTGAAGAATTCAAGGATACCAGAAGATAAAAAGGCAAGACGCAGCACTTCCATTGTCCGCTGGCGGAAATCCTGTGACGCGGCGCGAATACTCTCTGTTTCGGCCTCGCCACGACCAAAAATGCGCAGCGTTTCCATCCCGCGTAAGCGATCGAGAAAATGACCGCTCAGGCGGGCCAGCGCCAGGAAGTTGCGACGGTTAGCATCGGCGGCGCCCATGCCCACCATTGCCATGAATAACGGAATAAGCGGCGCTGTGCCTAACAGAATCAGCGCAGCGGCCCAGTTGGAGGGGAAAATCGCCGCCACAATCAGTAACGGAACGCTGACGGCAAGGGCCATCTGCGGCAAATAGCGCGCATAGTAATCGTGCATATCGTCAATTTGTTCAAGCACCAGCGTCGCCCAGCTCCCCGCCGGTTTTCCCTGAATCCACGCGGGCCCAGCCTGTTGTAACCTGTCCAGTACCTGTCGGCGGATCTCAAAACGAATGTGCTGTCCGGCGTGAAATCCGACGCGTTCCCGCAGCCAGACAATCCAGGCACGCAGAATGAAGACCAGCACCAACAGGACGAACGGGAGCAGCAGCGCTTCGCGGGGAATATTCTCCATTATCATATGCTGCAGAATGCGCGCCATGATCCAGGCCTGAGCAACAATCAATACGCCGCTCACAAACCCCAGCAGACGCGAAATGTTCAGCCAGCGCTGGGAGATGACGCTTTGCTGTTTTAACCAGCGGGTTAACTCTTTTTGACGGGTTTTGTTCATTGCACGCTTAGCAGGTGAGTTATCGGTATTTTTTTGCAGGGCAATGTTACAACGAGGCAAAAATAAAGGCGACTTCTAGTCGCCTTTTTTACTTTTGTTACTGATTTGTAAACTATTTGCAGGCGTCAGCCAGACCATCCAGGTAGCGCTCAGCGTCCAGCGCTGCCATGCAGCCGGTGCCCGCAGAGGTGATCGCCTGACGGTAAATGTGGTCCATCACGTCCCCGGCAGCAAATACGCCAGGAATGCTGGTCTGAGTCGCGTTACCGTGGATGCCGGACTGCACTTTGATATAGCCGTTTTCCAGCGCCAGTTGACCGTCAAAAATGGCGGTGTTCGGGCTGTGACCAATGGCGACAAACAGACCTGCAACGTCAAGAGATTCAATGTTGTCGGCATTCAGTGTATCGCGCAGACGCAGACCGGTGACGCCCATCTGATCGCCGGTGACTTCTTCCAGCGTGCGATGGGTGTGCAGCACGATATTCCCGTTCTCGACTTTATCCATCAGACGCTTAATCAGGATCTTCTCTGCACGGAAACTGTCACGACGGTGAATCAGATGCACTTCAGCCGCGATATTCGACAGGTACAGCGCTTCTTCAACTGCGGTATTGCCGCCGCCGATGACCGCCACTTTTTGGTTGCGGTAGAAGAAACCATCACACGTCGCGCAAGCGGAAACGCCGCGGCCTTTGAATGCTTCTTCTGATGGCAGACCCAGATAGCGCGCGGAGGCGCCGGTGGCAATGATCAACGCATCGCAGGTGTATTCTGCGCTGTCGCCAGTCAGACGGAACGGACGATTCTGCAGATCCACTTTGTTGATGTGATCGAAGATAATTTCGGTTTCAAATTTTGTTGCATGTTCATGCATGCGTTCCATCAGCAGCGGGCCGGTCAGATCGTTTGGATCGCCAGGCCAGTTTTCCACTTCTGTTGTGGTGGTCAGTTGGCCGCCTTTTTCCATGCCGGTAATCAGAACCGGTTTCAGGTTTGCGCGCGCTGCGTAGACAGCAGCGGTATATCCCGCAGGTCCTGAACCAAGAATAAGCAGTTTACTGTGTTTGGTCGTGCCCATGAGATCCCCATAGTTGTTGGCAGACAATGGGCAGGATTGTAGGGAATTTGCAGACGTAAAAAAAGAGTGCAGCGATTTTGTTAACAATTTGTGTAATAGCAGAAGCCGATGAATGGGGGAATTTGCGTCTGGATCATAATGATTGCTACTAAAACGGAGTCAGTTATAAGGTGATAAAATGACGATTTACCACCACTCTGAATGAATAACTGGCATGTTGTACTAAAAATCGATGTTTTGCTTTGACAATCACCTGCTGTTTTGCGAAAACATTCCTTGAAGAGAAAAACAGTGTTATGTGTGTGCCGCATAATCATGCATGTAAATACCATGTTTACCGGGCTAGTGAAATCTACGCATGGCGTGGACAGACGCCATTCGTGATGTCGATAGCAGCCGTGAGGCAACGGTCTTCTCACCATAGACCCAGGCATTGCGCGCCGTTAATCCCTCTGGGTTTCGGTCTATTGTGATGGGCAGCGACTCTAAACAGTGATGTGTATAGAGTCAGGCAGGAGTAGGGAAGGAATACAGAGAGACAATAATAATGGTAGATAGCAAGAAGCGTCCTGGCAAAGATCTCGACCGTATCGATCGTAACATTCTTAATGAGTTGCAAAAGGATGGGCGTATTTCCAATGTCGAGCTTTCTAAACGAGTGGGACTTTCCCCGACGCCCTGCCTTGAGCGTGTGCGTCGTCTGGAGAGACAGGGTTTTATTCAGGGCTATACGGCACTGTTGAACCCACATTATCTGGATGCATCACTTTTGGTTTTTGTTGAGATTACTCTGAATCGTGGTGCGCCGGATGTGTTTGAACAATTTAACTCTGCTGTACAAAAACTTGAAGAAATTCAAGAGTGTCATCTAGTTTCCGGTGATTTCGACTACCTGTTGAAAACACGCGTGCCGGATATGTCAGCGTACCGTAAGCTGTTGGGTGAGACCCTGCTGCGTCTGCCTGGCGTGAATGACACACGTACATACGTGGTGATGGAAGAAGTCAAACAGAGTAATCGTCTGGTTATTAAGACGCGCTAATACGGAACAGGTGCAAAATCGGCGTATTTTGATTACACTCCTGTTAATCCATACAGCAACAGTGCCAGGGCAACCTGGTGCTGTTGTCCGTTTTAGCATCGGGCAGGAAAAGCCCGAAACCTGGAGAGCCTTTTTTGAGCCAGGAATACACTGAAGACAAAGAAGTCACATTGACCAAGTTAAGCAGCGGGCGCCGACTTCTGGAGGCGTTGCTGATCCTTATTGCGCTTTTTGCCGTCTGGCTGATGGCCGCTTTACTGAGCTTTAATCCCTCAGATCCCAGCTGGTCGCAAACGGCCTGGCACGAGCCTATCCATAACCTGGGCGGTGCGCCGGGCGCGTGGCTGGCTGACACTCTGTTTTTCATTTTTGGGGTGATGGCTTACACCATCCCGGTAATCATTGTTGGCGGCTGCTGGTTTGCCTGGCGACATCAGACCAACGATGACTATATTGACTACTTTGCCGTCTCACTGCGTATTATTGGCGTTTTGGCGCTGATCCTGACCTCCTGCGGCCTGGCGGCAATCAATGCCGATGACATCTGGTATTTTGCCTCTGGCGGCGTTATTGGCAGCCTGTTGAGCACTACGCTAAAACCGTTGTTGCACAGCAGCGGCGGAACGATCACGTTGTTGTGTATTTGGGCTGCGGGCCTGACTCTTTTTACCGGCTGGTCATGGGTCAGCATTGCGGAAAAACTCGGCGGCTGGTTATTGAATATCCTGACGTTCGCCAGTAATCGCACCCGTCGTGACGATACGTGGGTGGAAGACGACGAATATGAAGATGATGAAGAGTACGAAGACGAAACGGATGGCGTGAAACGCGAATCCCGTCGGGCACGTATTCTTCGTGGCGCGCTGGCGCGCCGTAAACGGTTGGCTGAGAAATTTATTAACCCACGTGGTCGTCATACCGATGCGGCGCTGTTCTCCGGCAAACGCATGGATGATGATGAAGAGATTGAATACAGTGCGCGTGGCGTGGCGGCCGATCCTGATGACGTGTTGTTCTCAGGGAATCGGGCGATGCAGTTGGAATATGATGAGTACGATCCGCTGCTGAATGGTCACTCTGTTACTGAGCCTGTTGCAGCTGCTGCTGCAGCGACGGCTGCAACTCAGACGTGGGCGGCTCCGGTCGACCCCATTGTGCCAATGCCGCAAGTTCCGGAAGGCGAACCGGTTTCTGTTCAGCCGGTTGTCGAGTGGCAGCCGGTTCCCGGCCCGCAAACGGTTGAGCCGGTCATAGCGCCTGCGCCGGAAGGCTACCCGCCGCATACGCAAGAGTATGCTCAGCCGCAGAATATGCCGTACGAGCCATGGCAACAGCCTGTTGAAGGCAATTCTCCGCAGCAATATTATGCCCCGCAGGCGGCTGACCCCGTATATGCTCAGCCTGTCGAGCCACAGCCGCAAACACAGTGGCACTCACAGGAACCCGCTGCAGAGCAAACCTGGCAACCGGAACCGGTTAATCAACAGGAACCCGTGCCACAGCCGGATTATCATCAGCATCAATCCACATTCCAGCAACCTGTTGTTGAACAGCCGCCTGCTGTTTCCGCGTCAGAACCTGTGGTGGAAGAGACAAAACCGGCTCGCCCGCCGCTCTACTATTTTGAAGAAGTGGAAGAGAAGCGTGCGCGTGAACGCGAGCAACTGGCTGCATGGTATCAGCCAATTCCTGAACCGCTTGAAAAGCCAGAGCCTGTTAAACCTTCTGCCACCGTTACTGCTTCAGTTCCTCCTGTAGAAGCTGCCGCCGCAATTGCGCCAGTCGCGGCAGGTGTGAAGGAGGCGACGCTGGCTGCGGGTGCTGTTGCCGCTCCTGTGTTCAGTCTGGCAAATGGTGGTGCTCCGCGTCCGCAGGTAAAAGAGGGGATTGGCCCGCAGTTGCCGCGTCCGAATCGAGTGCGTGTTCCAACGCGACGTGAGCTGGCGTCATATGGCATAAAATTGCCGTCGCAGCGTATCGCCGAAGAGAAAGCGCGTGAAGCAGGGCAGTATCAGAATCATACCGATAATGACTACGGCGATGATGAAATTGATGTCATGCAGCAGGATGAGCTGGCTCGCCAGTTTGCACAGTCGCAACAGAATCGTTATGGCAACGAGTATCAGCATGAGGTTTCTCAGGTTGAGGACGAGGATGCCTCGGCTGAAGCTGAACTGGCGCGCCAGTTTGCCTCATCACAGCAGCAGCGTTACTCAGGGGAGCAACCTGCCGGAGCAAATCCATTCTCGCTGGATGATTTTGAATTTTCGCCGATGAAAACGCTGGTGGATGATGGCCCTCATGAACCATTGTTCACGCCGGGCGTCATGCCGGAAGTCGCGCCCGTGCCGCAGCAGCAGTATCAGCAGCCGCAACAGACGGTAGCACCACAGCAGCAGTATCAGCAGCCGCAACAGCCGGTAGCGCCGCAACAGCAGTATCAGCAGCCGCAACAGCCGATAGCGCCACAGCATCAGTATCAGCAGCCGCAACAGCCGGTAGCGCCACAGCAGCAATATCAGCAACCGCAACAGCTGGCAGCACCGCAGCAGCAGTATCAGCAGCCGCAACGGCCGGTAGCGCCGCAGCAGCAGTATCAGCAGCCGCAGCAGCCGGTAGCGACGCAGCAGCAGTATCAGCAGCCGCAGCAGCCAGTTGCTCCGCAGGCGCAGGAAAGTTTGATCCATCCGCTGCTGATGCGTAATGGCGACAGTCGTCCGCTGCAGAGACCGAGCACCCCTCTGCCATCGCTGGATCTATTGACCCCGCCGCCGAGTGAGGTTGAACCTGTTGATACCATTGCGCTGGAGCAGATGGCACGCCTGGTGGAAGCACGTCTGGCGGATTTCCGTATTAAGGCCGATGTGGTGAACTATTCCCCTGGGCCAGTGATCACCCGCTTTGAGCTTAATCTGGCACCGGGGGTCAAAGCCGCGCGTATTTCTAACCTCTCCCGCGACCTGGCGCGTTCTTTATCAACCGTTGCGGTACGCGTGGTGGAAGTTATTCCAGGTAAACCTTACGTTGGCCTGGAACTGCCGAATAAAAAACGTCAGACCGTGTATCTGCGTGAGGTGCTGGATAACGCGAAATTCCGCGAGAATCCATCGCCGCTGACCATCGTGCTGGGTAAAGATATCGCGGGCGATCCGGTTATTGCGGATCTGGCCAAAATGCCTCACCTGCTGGTTGCCGGTACAACCGGTTCCGGTAAGTCCGTGGGGGTGAACGCCATGATCCTCAGCATGCTGTATAAAGCGCAGCCGGAAGATGTTCGCTTCATCATGATCGACCCAAAAATGTTGGAGCTCTCGGTCTACGAAGGTATCCCGCATCTGCTGACGGAAGTGGTCACAGATATGAAAGACGCGGCCAATGCCCTGCGCTGGAGCGTGAATGAAATGGAGCGTCGCTACAAGCTGATGTCTGCGCTTGGCGTGCGTAATCTGGCAGGTTACAACGAGAAAATCGCGGAAGCCGCGCGGATGGGACGTCCGATTCCAGATCCGTACTGGAAACCGGGCGACAGTATGGATGCTCAGCATCCTGTACTGGAAAAATTGCCTTACATTGTCGTGCTGGTGGATGAATTTGCCGACCTGATGATGACCGTTGGTAAAAAAGTCGAAGAGCTGATTGCTCGTCTGGCGCAGAAAGCGCGTGCGGCAGGGATTCACCTGGTGCTGGCGACGCAGCGTCCGTCGGTTGACGTCATTACCGGTCTGATTAAAGCCAACATCCCGACCCGTATCGCCTTTACCGTGTCCAGTAAGATTGACTCGCGTACCATCCTCGATCAGGGCGGTGCGGAATCGCTGCTGGGAATGGGGGATATGCTCTATTCCGGGCCGAACTCATCAATGCCGGTTCGTGTTCACGGTGCTTTTGTCCGCGATCAGGAAGTCCATGCGGTAGTTCAGGACTGGAAAGCACGCGGCCGTCCGCAATATGTCGATGGCATTACCTCCGACAGTGAAAGTGAAGGTGGCAGCGGCGGTTTTGACAGTGGCGAAGAGCTGGACGCACTATTCGATCAGGCAGTTAACTTTGTCACTGAGAAGCGCAAAGCCTCAATATCTGGCGTACAGCGCCAGTTCCGTATCGGTTATAACCGTGCGGCGCGCATCATCGAACAGATGGAAGCGCAGGGGATTGTCAGCGAGCAGGGCCATAATGGTAATCGAGAAGTGCTGGCACCGCCTCCCTTCGAGTGATTGCAAAGTTGGGTAAATATTTAAAAATTCAGTATTTTCTTCTTTCCTCCTGCTGATTTTTGGCCTGGAATGGATAGCAGAGGGATCTCCCGGTCGGGAGTGACGTATTTTGAGGAACAATGATGAAAAAAATTGCAATCACCTGTGCATTACTCTCAGGTTTCGTCGTGAGCAGCGTATGGGCGGATGCCGCCAGCGATCTGAAAAGTCGCCTGGATAAAGTCAGCAGTTTCCATGCCAGCTTTACCCAGAAAGTGACTGATGGCAGCGGCGCTGCCGTTCAGGAAGGTCAGGGCGATCTGTGGGTTAAGCGTCCAAATCTGTTTAACTGGCACATGACACAGCCTGACGAGAGCATTCTGGTTTCTGATGGTAAAACTCTGTGGTTCTTTAACCCGTTTGTCGAACAGGCAACGGCGACCTGGCTGAAAGACGCCACGGGTAACACGCCGTTTATGCTGATTGCACGCAATCAGTCCAGCGACTGGCAGCAGTATAACATCAGGCAGAACGGCGATGACTTTGTTCTGACGCCCAAAACCAGCAGCGGTAACCTGAAGCAGTTCACTATCAACGTGGGGCGCGACGGAACTATTCATCAGTTCAGCGCCGTAGAACAGGACGATCAGCGCAGCAGCTATCAGCTGAAATCTCAGCAAAATGGCGCTGTTGAAGCATCGAAATTTACCTTTACTCCACCGCAAGGTGTAACGGTAGACGACCAACGTAAGTAGAGGCGATGAGTGAGCAATCTGTCGCTCGATTTTTCTGATAATACCTTTCAACCACTGGCCGCACGTATGCGGCCAGAAAATTTAGCGCAATACATTGGTCAGCAGCATTTGCTGGCAGCGGGTAAGCCTTTGCCTCGCGCAATTGAGGCCGGTCATCTGCATTCGATGATTTTATGGGGGCCGCCAGGGACCGGTAAAACCACGCTCGCAGAAGTGATTGCCCGCTATGCCAACGCCGACGTGGAGCGCATCTCGGCAGTAACTTCCGGCGTTAAAGAGATCCGTGAGGCCATCGAGCGCGCCCGTCAGAATCGAAATGCCGGACGTCGTACCATTCTGTTTGTCGATGAAGTTCATCGCTTCAACAAAAGCCAACAGGATGCCTTCTTACCCCATATTGAAGATGGCACCATTACCTTTATTGGTGCAACGACCGAAAATCCCTCGTTTGAACTTAATTCCGCGCTGCTGTCACGCGCGCGCGTCTATTTACTCAAATCGCTGACCACTGAAGATATTGAGCATGTGCTACGTCAGGCGATGGAAGATAAAGCGCGTGGCTACGGCGAACAGGCTATTGTGCTACCAGACGAGACGTGTCGGGCGATTGCTGAACTGGTCAACGGTGACGCGCGTCGGGCGCTTAATACGCTGGAAATGATGGCGGATATGGCGGAAGTGGACGCCAGCGGAAAGCGAGTATTGCTGCCAGCGCTGTTGACCGAAATTGCCGGAGAGCGCAGTGCCCGCTTCGACAACAAAGGCGACCGCTTTTATGATCTGATCTCTGCGTTGCATAAATCGGTTCGCGGCAGCGCTCCGGATGCGGCGCTCTATTGGTATGCCCGTATTATTTCAGCCGGTGGCGATCCGCTTTATGTCGCCCGCCGTTGTCTGGCGATCGCGTCTGAAGATGTCGGAAATGCAGATCCGCGTGCGATGCAGGTGGCGATCTCCGCATGGGATTGCTTTACCCGGGTCGGTCCAGCCGAGGGCGAAAGAGCAATTGCGCAGGCAATTGTCTATTTAGCCTGCGCACCGAAGAGTAATGCGGTTTATACCGCTTTCAAAGCGGCGCTGGCCGATGCCCGCGAACGTCCGGATTACGATGTACCGGTTCACTTGCGTAATGCGCCGACAAAGCTGATGAAGGAGATGGGCTACGGTCAGGAGTATCGCTACGCTCATGACGAACCTAATGCTTATGCTGCAGGCGAGGAATATTTCCCGCAGGAAATGGCACAAACACGCTATTATCACCCGACAAACAGAGGTCTTGAGGGCAAGATTGGCGAAAAGCTCGCCTGGCTCGCCGGACAGGATCAAAATAGCCCTATAAAACGCTACCGTTAGCGCAGGCGTTGCGGTAATGTTGGCAATGTATCCCTGTGACTGCAGGCTGTGGTCACTTTTTCCTATTTCAATTCGATAAGCACAGGATAAGCATGCTCGATCCCAATCTGCTGCGTAATGAGCCAGACGCAGTCGCTGAAAAACTGGCACGCCGGGGCTTTAAGCTGGATGTAGATAAGCTGCGCGCTCTTGAAGAGCGTCGTAAAGTTTTGCAGGTCAATACCGAGAACCTGCAGGCAGAGCGTAACTCTCGATCGAAATCCATCGGCCAGGCGAAAGCGCGCGGGGAAGACATTGAGCCTTTACGTCTGGAAGTGAACAAGCTGGGCGAAGAGCTGGATGCAGCCAAAGCTGAGCTGGACACCTTACAGGCAGAGATCCGCGATATTGCGCTGACCATTCCTAACCTGCCGGCCGATGAAGTTCCGGTGGGCAAAGATGAAAATGACAACATTGAAGTCAGCCGCTGGGGGACTCCACGCGAGTTTGATTTCGAGGTGCGCGATCATGTAACGCTGGGCGAAATGCACGCGGGGCTTGACTTTGCGGCTGCGGTTAAGCTGACAGGTTCTCGTTTTGTGGTGATGAAAGGGCAAATTGCCCGTATGCACCGTGCACTGTCGCAGTTCATGCTGGATCTGCATACCGAGCAGCATGGCTACGGTGAAAACTATGTACCGTATCTGGTCAACCATGACACGCTGTATGGCACCGGTCAGTTACCGAAATTTGCCGGCGATCTGTTCCATACCCGTCCGCTGGAAGAAGAGGCTGACAGCAGCAACTACGCGCTGATCCCGACTGCGGAAGTGCCTTTGACCAACCTGGTACGCGATGAGATCATCGACGAAGATCAACTGCCAATCAAAATGACCGCGCATACGCCGTGCTTCCGTTCTGAAGCCGGTTCTTACGGTCGCGACACCCGTGGTCTGATCCGTATGCACCAGTTTGATAAAGTTGAGATGGTGCAGATAGTCCGTCCGGAAGATTCTATGGACGCACTGGAAGAGATGACCGGTCACGCAGAAAAAGTTCTGCAACTGCTCGGTCTGCCGTATCGTAAAATCATCCTGTGTACGGGTGACATGGGCTTCGGCGCGTGCAAAACCTACGATCTGGAAGTGTGGATCCCTGCGCAGAATACCTATCGCGAGATCTCCTCCTGTTCTAACGTCTGGGATTTCCAGGCGCGTCGCATGCAGGCTCGCTGCCGCAGCAAGTCAGATAAAAAGACCCGTCTGGTTCACACTCTGAATGGTTCTGGTCTGGCTGTAGGTCGTACTCTGGTTGCCGTAATGGAAAACTACCAGCAGGCTGATGGCCGTATTGAGGTGCCGGAAGTTTTACGTCCGTATATGAACGGACTGGAATATATCGGTTAATCCCCCGTCCTCTCACTTCTGAAAAGCGCCTTCCGGCGCTTTTTTTGTGCCTGTTTGATACCGGACAATGATCCTTACTCCCTTCGGGGTAATACTCCCTGAGAGTGAAAAGCAGTATTTCACGCTGTTTTTCAGGAATTAATTATATACAAACTTATATAACGATATCATCGTTGTGTATATAAATATACAGCGATTTTTTGCTTTTGTTAATTACGAGCAAGCAGAGTGAGCCATTATGAAAACTAAGATCCCCGATGCCGTACTGGCAACTGAGGTGAGTCGTCGTGGTTTGGTAAAAACGACGGCGATAGGCGGACTGGCCGTGGCCAGCAGCGCGTTTACCCTGCCATTCACCCGAATAGTTAATGCAGCTGAAGCCATCAGTCCTGCACAAAGCAATGAAAAAGTTATCTGGAGCGCCTGCACGGTAAACTGTGGGAGCCGTTGCCCGCTGCGAATGCATGTAGTGGACGACGAAATCAAGTACGTGGAAACAGACAATACCGGTGACGATGACTACGAGGGGCTGCATCAGGTTCGCGCCTGCCTGCGTGGACGCTCTATGCGGCGTCGCGTTTATAATCCGGATCGCCTGAAGTATCCGATGAAACGCGTGGGTAAACGTGGCGAAGGCAAATTTGAACGTATCAGTTGGGATGAGGCTTACGAGATCATCGCCAGCAATATGCAGCGTCTGATCAAAGACTACGGTAACGAATCCATCTATCTGAACTACGGTACCGGTACGCTGGGCGGTACCCTGACCCGTTCCTGGCCACCAGGTAAAACGCTGGTCGCCCGCCTGATGAACTGCTGTGGCGGTTATCTGAATCACTATGGTGATTACTCCTCCGCGCAGATTGCCGCCGGTCTGAACTACACCTACGGCGGATGGGCAGACGGAAACAGTCCTTCCGATATCGAAAACAGCAAGCTGGTGGTGCTGTTTGGCAACAACCCAGGTGAAACCCGCATGAGCGGCGGTGGGGTAACCTACTACCTCGAACAGGCGCGGCAGAAATCAAAGGCGCGGATGATTATTATCGATCCACGTTATACCGACACCGGCGCGGGTCGTGAAGACGAATGGATCCCGATTCGCCCTGGTACGGATGCGGCGCTGGTGAATGCGCTGGCGTATGTCCTGATCACCGAAAATATGGTCGATCAACCGTTCCTCGACAAATACTGCGTGGGTTACGACGAGAAAACGTTACCTGCCAGCGCGCCGAAGAACGGCCACTATAAAGCCTATATTCTGGGAGAGGGAAAAGACGGTACTGCGAAAACGCCAGAGTGGGCGGCGCAGATTACCGGAATTCCGGCGGATCGTATTATTAAACTGGCGCGTGAAATCGGCAGCGCTAAACCGGCTTATATCAGCCAGGGGTGGGGGCCACAGCGTCACGCCAATGGTGAAATTGCCACCCGCGCGATTTCCATGCTGGCTATCCTGACCGGTAACGTCGGAATTAACGGTGGCAACAGCGGTGCGCGTGAAGGCTCATACAGTTTGCCGTTTGAGCGTATGCCTACCCTGGAAAATCCGGTTGAGACCAGTATTTCTATGTTTATGTGGACCGACGCGATTGAGCGCGGCCCGGAAATGACCGCCCTTCGCGACGGCGTGCGCGGAAAAGATAAGCTTGATGTTCCGATTAAGATGATCTGGAACTATGCTGGTAACTGCCTGATTAACCAGCATTCTGAAATCAACCGCACGCATGAAATTCTGCAGGATGACAAGAAGTGCGAAATGATTGTTGTCATTGACTGTCACATGACTTCTTCAGCGAAATATGCCGATATCCTGCTGCCGGACTGCACCGCGTCTGAGCAGATGGACTTTGCGCTGGATGCGTCCTGCGGGAATATGTCCTATGTCATTTTCACTGACCAGGCCATTACGCCGCGCTTTGAGTGCAAGACTATCTATCAGATGACCAGCGAGCTGGCGAAGCGTCTGGGCGTGGAGCAGCAGTTTACTGAAGGACGTACCCAGGAAGAGTGGATGCGTCATCTGTACGAACAGTCACGTAAAGCGATTCCGGATCTGCCGACGTTTGAAGAGTTCCGCAAGCAGGGCATCTTTAAGCAGCGCGACCCGGAAGGTCATCACGTCGCGTATAAAGCCTTCCGTGAAG
The DNA here is from genome assembly GCF_002918555.1 of Citrobacter amalonaticus. Taxonomy (GTDB): domain Bacteria; phylum Pseudomonadota; class Gammaproteobacteria; order Enterobacterales; family Enterobacteriaceae; genus Citrobacter_C; species Citrobacter_C amalonaticus_A. The sequence continues at coordinate 598,216 of NZ_PQMB01000002.1, read as the reverse complement.
ATCCACAGGCGAATCCGCTGACGACGCCGACGGGCAAAATTGAGATCTACTCGCAGGCGTTGGCGGATATAGCGGCGACCTGGGAACTGCCGGAAGGGGATGTCATTGACCCGCTGCCGATCTACACCCCAGGGTTTGAAAACTACAACGATCCGCTGACCAAAGACTATCCGTTGCAATTGACCGGCTTCCACTACAAGTCTCGCGTGCATTCCACCTACGGCAACGTTGACGTGCTGAAAGCCGCCTGTCGGCAGGATATGTGGATTAACCCGATGGATGCGCAAAAACGTGGCATCAGTAACGGGGACAAGGTGCGGATATTTAACGGTCGTGGTGAGCTGCATATCGAGGCGAAAGTGACGCCGCGTATGATGCCTGGCGTTGTCGCGGTGAGTGAAGGCGCCTGGTACGACCCGGATACAAAACGTATCGATCAGGGCGGTTGTATTAACGTGCTGACCACTCAGCGTCCGTCTCCTCTCGCTAAGGGGAATCCGTCACATACAAACCTTGTTCAGGTTGAAAAGGTATAAGGAGTAACCGATGACAACCCAGTATGGATTTTTTATCGATTCCAGCCGTTGCACCGGTTGCAAAACCTGCGAACTGGCCTGCAAGGACTACAAAGATTTAACCCCGGACGTCAGCTTTCGCCGCATCTATGAGTATGCGGGCGGCGACTGGCAGGAAGACAACGGCGTCTGGCATCAGAACGTCTTTGCTTACTATCTCTCCATTGCGTGTAACCACTGTGAAGATCCGGCCTGTACCAAAGTTTGTCCGAGCGGCGCGATGCACAAGCGGGAAGATGGCTTTGTGGTGGTGGATGAAGATGTCTGCATCGGCTGCCGCTACTGCCATATGGCCTGTCCGTACGGCGCGCCGCAGTACAACGCGGCAAAGGGACATATGACCAAATGCGACGGCTGCCATGACCGCGTGGCGGAAGGTAAAAAACCGATTTGCGTGGAGTCCTGCCCGCTGCGTGCGCTGGATTTTGGTCCCATCGACGAACTGCGCAAAAAACATGGCGATCTGGCTGCTGNCGAGCGGCGCGATGCACAAGCGGGAAGATGGCTTTGTGGTGGTGGATGAAGATGTCTGCATCGGCTGCCGCTACTGCCATATGGCCTGTCCGTACGGCGCGCCGCAGTACAACGCGGCAAAGGGACATATGACCAAATGCGACGGCTGCCATGACCGCGTGGCGGAAGGTAAAAAACCGATTTGCGTGGAGTCCTGCCCGCTGCGTGCGCTGGATTTTGGTCCCATCGACGAACTGCGCAAAAAACATGGCGATCTGGCTGCTGTTGCTCCGTTACCGGGGGCGCACTTCACGAAGCCAAGTATTGTGATCAAACCGAATGCCAACAGCCGCCCGACCGGAGATACCACCGGTTATCTGGCGAATCCGAAGGAGGTGTAAGATGGGTAGTGGATGGCATGAATGGCCGCTGATGATCTTCACGGTTTTCGGACAGTGTGTGGTCGGCGGTTTTATCGTACTCGCCCTGGCGCTGATGAAAGGCAATCTGCGTGCTGAAACAGAACAGCGGGTTATCGCCTGTATGTTCGGTCTGTGGGTACTGATGGGCATTGGCTTTATCGCCTCTATGTTGCATCTGGGCTCCCCGATGCGCGCCTTTAACTCACTCAATCGTGTCGGGGCTTCGGCGCTGAGTAACGAAATAGCCAGTGGCTCGATCTTCTTTGCTGTAGGTGGCATTGGCTGGCTGCTGGCAATGCTGAAAAAGCTCTCTCCGGCGCTGCGTAATCTCTGGCTGATTATCACGATGGTACTGGGCGTCATCTTTGTCTGGATGATGGTCCGCGTATATAACAGCATTGACACGGTGCCTACCTGGTATAGTGTCTGGACGCCGCTGGGCTTCTTCCTGACGCTGTTCATGGGAGGCCCGCTGTTAGGCTATTTGCTGCTGCGTATCGCGGGTGTCGATGGCTGGGCAATGCGTCTGCTGCCAGCAGTTTCGCTGCTTGCGCTGGTGGTCAGCGCCATCATGTCGGTAATGCAGGGGGCTGAGCTGGCGACAATTCACAGCTCTATCCAGCAGGCTTCTGCGCTGGTGCCGGATTATGGTTCGCTGATGGCCTGGCGCATTGTGATGCTGGCGGTAGCGCTCTGCTGCTGGATTGTTCCGCAACTTAAAGGCTATCAGCCGGCGGTGCCGCTGCTTTCAGTGGCGTTTGTGCTGCTGTTGGTGGGCGAGCTGATCGGTCGCGGTGTGTTCTATGGTCTGCATATGACCGTGGGCGTAACGGTGGCCAGCTAGTTAATAATGTGTCGGATGACATATTGTTTGACCGGGGCATCAAGCCCCGGTTTTTTATTTCTGCTTCGTTAACGAGTCATAGCTGGTCATCAGATTGCGATAATCGGGGATATGACTGGAGAACAGCGTCGCCAGTCCTTCGATATCGTTGCGCCAGTCGCGGTGGAGTTCGCATGCTACGCCAAACCACGTCATCAATTGAGCGCCAGCCTGTGACATCCGATCCCATGCCGAATGGCGGGTAATTTCATTAAATGTACCCGAAGCATCTGTCACGACAAAAACGTCAAATCCTTCTTCAATGGCGGAAAGAGCAGGGAAGGCGACGCACACTTCTGTTACGACGCCCGCGATAATCAGTTGTTTCTTGCCGGTCGCTTTGACCGCGTTGACAAAATCTTCGTTATCCCATGCGTTAATGTTACCCGGACGTGCAATATAGGGCGCATCGGGGAACTGAGCTTTCAATTCTGGTACCAGCGGTCCGTTTGGTCCTGTTTCAAAGCTGGTTGTCAGAATGGTCGGCAGTTTGAAGTATTTTGCTAAGTCGCCCAGTGCGAGGACGTTGTTTTTAAATTTATCGGGATCAATATCCCGGACCAGTGAGAGCAGTCCAGCCTGATGGTCGACCAGTAGAACGGCTGCATTGTCTTTATCAAGTCTTACGTAAGGTTTAGTCATGATATTTCTCCTGTTCAGCATCAGTGGGGAATTTGATGAGATTAAGTTTATATAAAGAACGATATCTGAACAGGGTGATTAAAAAGAACTTACCGTTTCATTTTCAGGACAATGCAATGAAACTTCTCGCATAGCGTTTAGTAAGAAAAAAAAGTACGGTGAGTCCATGAAATTTTTCGACTGAACGAAGCGCGTTAATTTTGTTTTAGAACAATAAAAACAAGCAGATGTCTGTTTCCGCTTTTTATCAATTCATATTAAGAATCAGTAATACAAATCGATCGCCCTGAAAGCGTCTCAGCCCCCTGATTTCGCCGATTGACAATGTTTTTGGCGGTGGCATGATGCGCATGAAATTTGAACTTCCTCACGGTTTTTACACATGTCCATCTATACCCGGCCCGTCATGCTGCTGCTGTCAGGCCTGCTTTTGTTGACCCTGGCGATTGCGGTTTTAAACACGCTTGTCCCGCTTTGGCTCGCCCAGGAAAGTCTGCCTACCTGGCAGGTGGGGATGGTCAGCTCGTCCTATTTTACCGGTAACCTGGTCGGGACATTGCTGACGGGGTATCTCATCAAACGTATTGGGTTTAACCGTAGCTATTATGTCGCCTCGATGATTTTTGCGGCTGGCTGTGTCGGGCTGGGCGTAATGGTTGAGTTCTGGAGCTGGATGGCCTGGCGCTTTGTGGCTGGCGTGGGCTGTGCCATGATTTGGGTGATCGTGGAAAGTGCGCTGATGTGCAGCGGGACCTCGCGTAATCGTGGACGACTGCTTGCTGCTTACATGATGGTCTATTACGTGGGAACCTTTCTCGGTCAGTTGCTGGTCAGTAAAGTCCCGACCGAACTGATGAACGTGCTGCCGTGGGTGACCGGTTTGATCCTGGCGGGTATTTTGCCGCTGCTCTTTACGCGCATTCTGAGTCAGCAGGCCGACGATCGCAGTACGACGCCCATTACCTCGATGCTGAAACTCCGTCAGGCGCGGCTGGGCGTTAACGGCTGCATCATCTCCGGGATTGTACTCGGTTCCCTGTATGGCCTGATGCCGCTCTATCTCAACCACCGGGGCATTAGCAACGCTGGTATTGGCTTCTGGATGGCGGTACTGGTCAGCGCGGGCATTCTGGGGCAATGGCCGATTGGCCGTCTGGCCGATAAATTTGGTCGTCTGCTGGTGCTGCGCGTTCAGGTATTTGTGGTGATCCTCGGCAGCATTGCTATGTTGACTCAGGCCGCGATGGCTCCCGCCTTATTTATTCTGGGCGCCGCGGGCTTTACGCTCTATCCGGTGGCAATGGCATGGGCCTGTGAAAAAGTGGAACATCATCAGCTTGTCGCCATGAATCAGGCTTTGCTGCTCAGCTATACCGTGGGTAGCCTGCTGGGCCCCTCATTTACCGCGATGCTGATGCAGAATTATTCCGATAACCTGTTATTCATTATGATTGCCAGCGTATCGTTTATTTATCTGCTGATGTTGTTGCGTAGCGCCAGGCATACGCCGAATCCGGTGGCTCACGTATAAAGCGCGCCAGACGGTATGCAAGGTAAAATGTTTGCATACCGTGACTCATTTTCCCATTGCGGGTATGCCGGAAGTTGCGAGGTCTTCGCACGCTTTCAGCGCGCAGTGAAGCTGCGCCTGACTGGTAATACTCGTCAGCTGTTGTAAATGCTCCCCTTCATCCAGCCAGCAAACCAGTTTTTGAATCATTTCAATATGTCGGGTGCTGCTGGCGGCCGCCAGGACAATAATTAACCGCACATCTGGATGTCCAGGAAAAGGTACCGCCTCTTTCAGACAAAGAAGCGAAAGATGTGTCTCACTGCTTATCACTCCTTCTTCCGGACGGGCGTGCGGCAGGGCAAACTCAGGGCTTAAAATGTACCACGGGCCAGTTGTTTCTGTTTCACGGATGATTGCCTGAGCGTAGCCGGACGTAATTGCGCCCAGTTCTTCCAGAGGCTGGCAAGCCAGCGTCACAGCCTCCTGCCAGGTGCGACATTGTTCATGAAACTGACAGGCAGAAAACAGCGCAGATGTCATTGTGTTCTCCTTATTTCAGAGCGGCAGACCGCATTGCGGTCTGCCAACCCGAACTATCTGAGGGCTTCAAAGAGTGCGGTCGCCGAAATGCCGTATTTCTCTTTCAACTGGCGGCTATTGCCTGATTCCGTAAACGTGTCTTGTGTCCCCAGCCGGATTAATCTTGTGTTTAATCCTTCCTCCGCCAATACTTCAGCAACCTGACCGCCAAGCCCACCGGTGATCGTGTGATTTTCAATCGTTGCGATCTGCGGGCAGCTGGCAATCAGTTGCAGAAGGCGCTGGCGGTTAAACGGTTTTAGCATGGCGACGTGAATCAGCTTGCCTCGCTTTCCCTGGGCACATAGCTGAACATAACCTGCACTTGCCTGCTCCAGAACGGTTCCTTCATAGAGAATGGCGAAGTCATTGCCTGAGTCCTCCACGGCGGCGATATCGGTCACTCGCGGAACGGCAGATTTATCGCGCACGGGCATCGGTTCTCGGGCTACGCGAATATAGACAGGACCGGGAATGTTTACTGCCTGTTCAAATGCGGCTTCAACTTCTTCAGCGTCGGCAGGCGTCAGAATTGTGATCCCCGGCAGCACGCGCGTCAGGGCCAGATCTTCCAGCGCATGGTGCGAAGCACCGTCCGGGCCGTCATCCATACCGGGATGGCTACCGACCAGTTTGATATTCGCTTTTGCATAACAAGCCTGGCGGAGCTGTGTCCATGCCGTTCCGGTGACGAACATCGCGAAGTTAACGTAGAACGGAATATTTCCTTCCAGCGCCTGGCCTGTGGCAAAACTCATGGCGGAACCTTCTGCAATCCCCATTTCAAAGAATGCATCGGGCCAGGCTTTTTGAAACTGATCTGTTCGGGTGGAACTCGCCAGATCGCTGTCAATAACGACAACAGGATAGCCTTTCGCCTTCAGGGCGAGCAGGGCATTACCAATCTCATCGCGTGGTGCTCTCATGACTGTAATTCCTCCATAGCCTGCTGGTATTGCCCGGCACTCGGGGTTTTTGAGTGCCAGTCCCCATTATTTTCCATATAGCTCACGCCGCTGCCTTTGGTGGTGTGGGCGATAATAGCCACCGGTTTACCTTTCAGATGGCGCGAGAGCAGTAACGTATCGGCAACCTGGTGCATGTCGTTGCCATTTTGCAGTTCAAGCACATGCCAGCCAAAATTACGGATTTTATCGGCCAGGGGTTCGAGGTTGATGACCTCATTGACCGGATCGTGCGAGGAGAAACCGTTGCAGTCGATAATAGCGACCAGGTTATCCATTCGCATATGACTGGCCTGTTGCAGCGATTCCCAGATCTGGCCTTCGTGCATTTCACCATCACCGATAATGGCGAAAACGCGGTGGCAATCCTGAGCACGTTTTTTTGCCGCAGCCATCCCCAGAGCAACGGAAAGACCCTGACCCAGCAGCCCGGTTGTTGCATCCACATCGGGAAGGGATTTCACGCTTGGATGACCCTGCAGGCGCGAGTTGATCTGACGAAAGGTATTAAATTCGCTGCGTGCGATTTTCCCCAACTGGAACAACATGGCGTACTGCGCGGCGACGGCGTGGCCTTTGCTCATCACCACCCGGGTGCGCGGGGACTCATCCAGGCACATCTCCTGGTGGTAGATCCAGGTCAGAACATCAATAATGGAGAGGGCACCGCCGGGGTGACCAACGCCCGATTCGTAAATCATGGTGACAATATCGCGGCGGGCTGCGCGCGCATGAGATTTCAGTTCATCAATATTCATGTTTACTCCTTATCAGGGCAGCATTTTGCCGATGTAGTACACAACCAGACCAAGCGCAACGAAGTCGGTTTCCGGGAAGCTGGTGCCGGAGAGCCCTACGGACTCCATAATGGGATAGATAAGCGCAGGTCCGATGCCGATGAGAATACCGGTAATAAAGCTGCCTACTACGGCACCTTTCCAGCCACCGGAGGCATTACCGAATACCGCGGCAGTTGCTCCAATAAAGAAATAGGGAATGGCGACAGGAATAATTACCGTTTGACCAATTAGCGCAAGTATCCCCATCACAACCAGCCCGCCGACGAATGAGGAGATAAAGCCAAGTACGGTGGCGGTTGGTGCATAAGGGAACACCACCGGGCAGTCCAGTGCCGGTTTGGCGTTAGGAATGAACTTCTCGGAGATCCCCAGAAATGCCGGAACGATCTCTGAAAGCAGCAAACGAACGCCGGTAATGATGATGTAGAGTGAGGCGGTAAAGGTCAGGGATTGAAACAGCGGATAGACCAGCCAGTGCATACCACCCGCCACGGCGGTGACGGCCGTTTTCCCGGCGGCCAGCGCAGCAATGTAATAGAAAATACTGACCGAAATAGAAACCGAGACAATATAGTCTTTAAAAATCCCCAGCCATCCCGGCAGGTTCAGTTTTTCCGTTGAGTCTTTAGGATCCCCCACCTTTGAGCCAATCCAGCCAGAAGCCGCATAGGCCAGCGTGACGTAATGCCCCATGGCGATTTCATCATTGCCGGTGATCTTACGCATCCAGGGTTGAGCAATGGCAGGATAGATACAGGCTGCCAGCCCAAGCAGGACAGACCCCGCAATAATCGTAATACCATCACTGTAACCCAACGCTTTCAGCGTGACGGTGAGTAAAGCAGAGAGATAGAGGTTATGCTGACCGGTTAAAAAGATGTATTTGAATGGCGTCACGCGGGCAAAAAACAGGTTCCAGCCAAAGCCGATAACCATAATCAGCGACACGCACATGGCAAATTTGGTTTGTGCCAGCCCGGTTAGCGCTTCTGCCAGCGGCATCACCCCTTTCAGTCCAAATCCATCGCTGAAAAGCGTCTGGAAATTACCCAGAGAGGTGACTGCCAGCCCGGCACCACCGGCAAAAACCAGAAAGCCGACGATGGTTTTGAAGGTGCCGGATAACACTTTTTCGATCGGTTTGCGTTGGATTAACAAACCGATTAATGCAATAAATCCAACTAAAAGTGGGGTTACACCCAGAATGTCGAATACAATAAACCTGAGGAGATCCATATTGCCTCCGGGAGAGGTTAGTTGCCCTGAATTACGCTGGTGAGCGCGGTTTCCATTTCTTCGCTATTCATCAAGTCGGTTATACCGATGGCTCTGAATCCGGCAGCTTCAATTTCATCGGTGAGGTCGCGCATGGTGATAACAAAGTCGATCCCTTGCCAGGTGGCAAGACCGGACAAGACGTCGTGTTCGAGTTCAATATCCCAGCCATGTTTATCGATAACTTTCTGGGCTTTGATTTTGAGCATTAAGGAGCTGCCCATGCCGGTACGACAGACAATAAGACCTTTCATATGATTTCTCCTGTATTGTAAAAATAATTATTTTCCGTTGCGCGTAACGTGAAAAAAATTATTATCTTTACCCTGGCAGAAAGATGTGATTGTGTTTGCATTTCGAGCAAAAAGGCGAAAAATGAGTCATATTAATACTAACTTGCTGATAAATATCAGGAATGAGGCTGGCGGGCTTAGCCCAATCCTGGAAAAGGTGGGTCATTTTGTGACGGAGAATCCGGACTTTGTGATGCGGCACACGATTACTGAGTTGGCGGATTCGATTGAAACCAGCGAGGGGAGTATTACTCGCTTTTGTCGGGCATTTGGTTTTAAAGGTTTCTCTGATTTCAGAACTGCGCTTGCTCTGGAGCAGGGGGCTGCACGTCCTGAAGAGCAGGGCAATGAAGAGATTTCTGCCGTTGTGGCAAGTATTCGCGACAGCCATGCCATCATCAATACCCAGGAGCTACAGGCCGCCGCCGCATGGCTCAATCAGGTTAATAATGTTGCGATTTATGCCGTCGGTACGGCGGTCCCGGTGGCGCTGTTTTTGCAGATGAACCTGATCAAAATGGGTAAGGCTGCGAGTTTTGTTGATCGTTTTTATCTCACCACGTCATCCATGATGGTTGAGCCGCAAAGCCAGGGGATCATTGTGGTCCACACCGAGCAGGCATCGGCAGATATGATGCAGGCGCTGGCACTGGCAAAGCAGCATAACGCGCGTATTCTTTCGCTCACGCGAGGTACCTTTGCGCCGCTCAGTCGCCTTTCCGACTGGAATTTACAGGCTGCCGTGGCACTGAAGGGGGAGGGGGAGTATGGCTTCGCTGAAATTGCCGGTGCGATGATGGTCGCGGATCGATTACTCAATGCGCTTGAGGAACAGGATGAGCGCTATGCGGAGTGCCGCAAAGCGCATCAGAAGAGTATTTTCTCGATTGAGAGCGTGGCGAATAAGCTGTCGGAATACTTTATGTCGTAAATCGGCTATTCAGGCGGAACCTTCATCGCAGGCGTCAATAAAGGCGGTGGATACCACACTATCAGGAGAGGTGCCTGCCCTTTGCGGTATAGCCGCGCATTAACAGGGACTGCCAAAAGAGAAGGGCTATCGTTGCGGAACGCGGTATTTGTTGCCTGTTGTCATCGCTGTACTGATAGCGGAGGGGCTGCCCTGTGTGAGCAGCCATGCTGACGAAAGAAAAAAGGGTTGCGATGATTCCGTATCGCAAAAATCAGTCCATGATGAATTTCCTGGTATATTAATATCAGTACATTACTTTATGACCATACTGCTCAAGAATGCCCTTCACGCGTTCCATGGTCTCTTTCTTCGGCGGCTTCACGCCATCCAGCTTGTACTCTTCACCCATGGCAACCCATTTGTGCTTGCCCAGTTCGTGATAAGGCAATAGTTCGATTTTTTCAACGTTGCCCATATCGCGGGTAAATTCACCGAGGCGATGCGCTGAGTCGTCGTCGTCAGACCAGCCCGGTACGACGACGTAACGAATCCACACGTTAATATTCTTGTCAGACAAATAGCGCGCAAATTCCAGCGTACGATGGTTGGATACGCCAACCAGGTTCTGGTGAATCTCGTCGTTCATCTGTTTAAGGTCGAGCATCACCAGGTCAGTAACTTCCAGCAGCTCGTCAATAACCGGATCGTAACGACGGACAAAACCGTTAGTGTCCAGACAGGTATGAATGCCTTCTTTCTTGCAGGCGCGGAACCAGTCGCGCACGAATTCTGCCTGAAGAATAGCTTCGCCACCGGATGCGGTTACCCCGCCGCCAGACGCGTTCATAAAGTGGCGGTAGGTCACGACCTCTTTCATCAGTTCTTCAACCGTGATTTCTTTACCGCCATGCGTATCCCACGTATCACGGTTATGACAATACAGGCAGCGCATCAGGCAACCCTGGAAGAAGGTGATAAAACGGATACCCGGGCCATCGACAGTGCCACAGGATTCAAAGGAGTGAATGCGACCAATAACTGACATTGCGGTGTTTCTCCAGATGTGGCCCATCCGGGGCCGTGTTGGCGCACAGCTCGTTGGCTGTGTCGAGTCTGTTTTGGCGGTTATCCATTGAGTATAGATAACTGGCAAAGCAGGCTTATTAAAAAGGCCCCACTTACGTGGAGCCTTTATTGTACGCTGTTTATTGCGTAATTTCAGTCAAAACCCATTACATGGTCTGAGTGAAGGTACGGGTAATAACGTCCTGCTGCTGTTCTTTCGTCAGGGAGTTAAAACGTACTGCGTAGCCAGATACACGGATGGTCAGCTGAGGATATTTCTCAGGGTGTTCCATCGCATCAAGCAGCATTTCACGGTTCATGACGTTCACGTTCAGGTGCTGACCACCTTCAATGGACGCTTCGTGATGGAAGTAACCGTCCATCAGACCCGCCAGGTTAGTCTTACGAACTTCGTCGTCTTTACCCAGTGCGTTCGGAACGATAGAGAAGGTGTAAGAGATACCATCTTTAGCGTAAGCAAACGGCAGTTTAGCAACGGAGGTCAGAGAGGCAACAGCACCTTTCTGGTCACGACCGTGCATTGGGTTAGCACCCGGTCCGAACGGTGCGCCAGCGCGACGACCATCCGGGGTGTTACCGGTTTTCTTACCATACACAACGTTAGAGGTGATGGTCAGAACAGACTGAGTCGGGATAGCGTTACGGTAAGTCGTCAGTTTCTGAATTTTCTTCATGAAACGTTCTACCAGGTCAACCGCCATGTCATCAACGCGAGAGTCGTTGTTACCAAACTGCGGGTACTCGCCTTCGATTTCGAAGTCGACAGCCAGACCGTCTTCGTCACGAATCGGTTTAACTTTCGCATATTTGATTGCAGACAGGGAGTCAGCAGCAACGGACAGACCAGCGATACCACACGCCATGGTGCGGATAACGTCACGGTCGTGCAGCGCCATCAGAGAGGCTTCGTAGCTGTACTTGTCGTGCATGTAGTGGATAATGTTCAGCGCGGTGACGTACTGCTTAGCCAGCCAGTCCATGAAGTGATCCATGCGATCCATGACTTCGTCGAAGTTCAGGACGTCGCCTTTGATCGGCTCAGATTTAGGACCAACCTGCATTTTCAGTTTTTCATCAACGCCGCCGTTGATTGCGTACAGCATGGTTTTCGCCAGGTTTGCACGCGCACCGAAGAACTGCATTTGTTTACCAACGACCATTGGGCTTACGCAGCAAGCGATAGCGTAGTCGTCGTTATTGAAGTCCGGACGCATCAGGTCATCGTTCTCGTACTGCAGAGAAGAGGTGTCGATGGACACTTTAGCGGCGAATTTCTTGAAGTTCAGAGGCAGTTTTTCAGACCACAGAACGGTGATGTTCGGTTCCGGAGACGGACCCATGGTGTACAGGGTGTTCAGGAAACGGAAGCTGTTTTTGGTTACCAGAGTACGGCCATCAACGCCCATACCACCGATAGATTCAGTTGCCCAAATCGGATCGCCAGAGAACAGTTCATCGTATTCAGGCGTACGCAGGAAGCGAACCATACGCAGTTTCATGACCAGGTGGTCAATCATTTCCTGAGCGTCTTGTTCGGTGATTTTGCCTGCTTTGATATCACGTTCGATGTACGCATCCAGGAAGGTGGATACACGACCGAAGGACATTGCAGCACCGTTCTGAGACTTAACAGCGGCCAGGTAGCCGAAGTAGGTCCACTGGATAGCTTCCTGAGCGTTGGTAGCCGGACCAGAGATATCGCAGCCATATTTAGCCGCCATCTCTTTGATCTGACCCAGCGCACGGTGCTGTTCAGCAATTTCTTCACGCAGACGGATAGTGGCTTCCAGGTTTACGCCGTTTTCCAGATCGGACTGCAGGGAAAGGAACTGTGCATATTTGTCTTTCAGCAGGTAGTCGATACCGTACAGCGCAACGCGGCGGTAGTCACCGATGATACGGCCACGGCCATACGCATCCGGCAGACCTGTCAGAACGCCGGATTTACGGCAGTTCAGAATGTCTTTGGTGTAGACATCAAATACGCCCTGGTTGTGGGTTTTGCGGTATTCGGTGAAGATTTTTTTCAACATCGGGTCCAGCTCGCGATTGTACGCTTTGCAGGAACCTTCAACCATTTTGATACCACCGAACGGGATGATCGCACGTTTCAGCGGCGCTTCAGTCTGCAGACCAACGATTTTCTCAAGGGCTTTGTTGATGTAGCCAGCATCGTGAGAAGTGATGGTAGAAGCAACAGAGGTGTCAAAGTCAACAGGCGCGTGAGTGCGGTTTTCCTGTTTAACGCCTTCCATTACGCTGTCCCACAGAGCCGTGGTCGCATCAGTCGCGCCAGCCAGGAAGGACTCGTCACCCTCATACGGAGTGTAGTTTTTCTGAATGAAGTCACGGACGTTGACTTCATTCTGCCAGTCACCTTTGGTAAAACCTTCCCAGGCTGTGGCTAACTTTTCATTAAGCTCGGACATGTAACACCTACCTTCTTAAGTGGATTTTTTATTTACTGCGTGTAGTGAACATCAGGACTAGTGATGATCGTTACCACGCAGGTAAATGACCCAGTATGTCAACCCGACCAACAAACCCCCGCCGATAATGTTACCGATCGTAACCGGAATCAGGTTATCAGTGATGAAGTTCATTACGCTCAGGTGAGAAAAACTTTCCGGCGTTGAACCGACCGCGGTCCAGAATTCCGGTGTCGCGAAATCACGGATTACAATACCCATTGGGATCATAAACATGTTTGCGATACTGTGCTCAAAACCGCTGGCAACAAACATTGCAACCGGCAGAACCATAATAAATGCTTTATCCATCAGGCTGCGGCCTGAGTAGCTCATCCATACGGCCAGGCATACCATCAGGTTCGCAAGGATACCCAGGCAAACGGCTTCAACAAAAGTATGGTGCATTTTGTGGTCGGCGGTTTGCAGGACGTTAAGCCCCCACTGACCATTCGCGACCATATACTCGCCAGAGAGCCACATCAATAGCACAAAGAGCAGGCAACCAATCAGGTTACCAAAATAGACGTTGAGCCAGTTTTTCGCCAACTGACCCCAGGTGATACGCCCGCTGGCCTTTGCCACCACGATCAGTACGGTAGAGGTAAAAAGGTCAGCGCCGCAGATAACACAAAGAATCAGCCCCAGAGAGAAGCAGATGCCGCCAATCAGTTTCGCCATGCCAAAAGGCATCGTACCAGTGCCGGTTGTCGCAGTGATATAGAAAACAAAGGCGATTGAGATGAAAACACCGGCAGTAATTGCCAGATAGAAAGTCTTAAGCGGATGTTTCGTTGCTTTATAGACGCCTGCTTCTTCGGCAACTTTGGCCATTGCAGCAGGGAGTAAAAGATCAAAAGGGTTGTCAGCTTTCACACTAACTCTCTCTTTATTAAGTCGGCGACGAGATACTAACAAAGCATTATAGATGAGAATTTGATATAGATCATATCTCGCCTGGCTTATAGGCCCGTAAGACGCATGGTTTTTATGCGATTACGGTGTAATTGTTTGATTATCATGATAAAAATAAATTTTAAAATTTAGCAAATGAGTTGAATTTTTTCTTTACCCTCCCTGTGGACAGTTAATTAAAATGGGGCAATCGATAAAAAAAGTAACTTTAATACGTTAGTTTTTGTAATATCAACTACCAATATTTAACCTTGTTATTACAATTATTTGGTTTATTCAAAAATAAGAAAAACGGGGCACCAGAAGCGCCCCGTAATATAGCTCAGACAATGACATAAACCTACTCAGTGCAGGTCAACTGCCTCTATTTTGACCAGAAGGCCGCTTTGGCGCGCTGGAGCTTCTCGTAAGCCTTCAGCAGTGACTGATGCGAGGCAAAAGCGTGCAGATCGCTGTCTACCGACGGCAGACCATAGAATGCGGCTTCGCCGCTTAACGCCGCACTTGCCGCTTCAACGGCCTCTGCGCCATACATCCGCACAAAAGCGTTCAGATATTGCAGAGGTTCGCGCTCTTCTTCCTGCGAAAGCAACAGCAGCGTTTGCAGGCAGCGGTAATAGTTCGCGCGTTCAGGGCTAAAGACCGAACCATTAAACTCCATTGTCCACTCGGTCCAGATCAGCGCCTGTTCCAAATCGCCACCCGCCAGCGCCAGCATCGCTTTTAATTCGCCGATGCGCAGCGTGTACCAGCCGTTGTCCGCACCGGTCGCCAGTCCCAGTAATTCGCGCACGCGGGTGAAGTCATCAAAACCCTCTTCATCCAGTTGCTCGATCAAATTGAGATATTCTTCTTTGTCCCATTCGCTGTCCGGCAAAGAGAGAAGGGTTTCACGCAGATGCATGCCCATGCCATTGTTTGCCAGCCACAGATCTTCAGCAGGATAGATATCCGACATGCCCGGCACGATGATACGGCAGGCGTACACGCCAAGATGCTCGTAGTCGGCAATGTACACTTCTTTATCTTCAGCATTGAAGATAGCCATCAGGGTGGCGAACTCTTCCTCCGTCGTGCCGGAGAAATTCCAGTCGACAAACGCATAATCGGCATCCTGTCTGAACAGATCCCAGGAGATCAGGCCGCTGGAGTCAATGAAGTGCGTCTCGAGGTTGGTATGTTCAGCCACTTCTTCATCATCAAACGTTGGCGGCGTAAAGACATCCAGATCTTTCAGACCACGGCCCTGTAGTAACTCGGTAACCGTACGCTCCAGCGCAACGCCGAAATCAGGGTGGGCACCAAATGAAGCAAAGCAGGTACCGTTAGCCGGATTGAACAGAACCACACAGATAACCGGGTACTGACCGCCCAGTGAGCCGTCATAAGCAAATATTGGGAACCCTTCGGCTTCCAGTTTTGCGATGGATTCGACGACCGCCGGGTAGCGTGCCAGCACGTCGGCCGGGATTTCCGGCAGACTGATGCTCTCGGCGATAATGCGATTTTTCACATAACGTTCAAAGACTTCAGACAGCCCCTGAACGCGCGCTTCATTACGAGTGTTACCGGCGGACATCCCGTTAGAGACGTACAGGTTACCGATAATGTTCATTGGGATATAGACGGTCTGGTTGTCCGACTGGCGGGTAAATGGCAAACCACAGACGCCACGTTCTTCATTTCCGGACTGCAGATCGATAAGCATGCTTCCGGCCAGTTCGTTTTCCGGATCGTAAAACGCGCGCAGACGCGCATCCAGCAGACCTTCCGGTATGCTGTCATCCCCGGTCAACGGGAACCATTTCTCGTTCGGGTAGTGAACGAAAGGGGCATTGGCGATGGTTTCACCAAGCCAGAAGTCCGCAAAGAAATAGTTGGTGGAAAGACGCTCAAAGTATTCACCCAGCGCGGAGGCCAGTGCGGCTTTTTTCGTCGCGCCTTTACCGTTGGTGAAGCACAGTGCGCACTCTTTGTCGCGAATGTGTACAGACCAGACGTTTGGCACCGGATTCAGCCAGGAGGCCTCTTCAATATGGAAACCGAGATCGAGCAGTTTCTGCTGGAAGCGAGCGATGGAGTCTTCCAGAGCGGCGTCTTTGCCGGGGATAAATGTTTGCGTCATGAAAATCACTTTTGTCGTACGGAAAGCGCGCAATGATACGGGTTTTAGAGGAATGGCGCTATCGTCGCCGGACCTTCGGTGTAAATAAAAGTTTTGGCTATGCTTTGATACAACGGATCGCTGAAAGAGCATAAAAATGAAAGCATTTGATTTACAGCGTATGGCGCTTGATAAGGTCCCAATGGAGTTTTTAGGGGAAGTCGCTCTGCGAAGTCTTTATACCTTTATTCTGGTGTACTTTTTTTTGAAACTGACCGGACGACGCGGCGTACGGCAAATGTCGCTTTTTGAAGTATTGATTATTTTAACCCTGGGTTCAGCAGCGGGCGACGTGGCATTTTATGATGACGTCCCGATGCTGCCTGTGCTGGTGGTGTTTATTACTCTGGCGCTGTTGTACCGTGCAGTCATGTGGCTGATGACACACAGTGAAAAAATGGAAGATCTGCTGGAGGGTAAGCCTGTCGTCATTATTGAAGACGGCGAACTGGCATGGGAGAAACTGAACAACGCCAATATGACCGAATTTGAATTTTTTATGGAGTTACGCCTTAACGGTGTTGAACACCTTGGACAGGTGAAACTCGCTATCCTGGAAACAAACGGCCAAATCAGCGTCTATTTCTTTACTGACAACGATGTGAAACCAGGGCTTAGCATTTTACCTAAGCATTGTACGCAGCGGTTTAAAGTCGTCCCAGCGGCGGGAGACTACGCCTGCGTGCGCTGTAGTGAGGTTATCCAGATGAATGCCGGAGATCATCAATTATGTCCACGCTGTGCAAATCCAGAATGGTCGAAGGCCAGTCGGGTAAAAAGGGTCACCTGACAGCAAAAGTATCGGTTTTTAACGGTCAATCCAATAGATTCTGTTGTGTGACGGATGGCACATTTTTACCCCAGCCGGTTTTACCCATTGCGGCGCGTGCCACTGAATGATAAAACCGATATCCACAGGAATAACTTATACCCAATCTCAGTCGTCTTGCTTTGTCTGGATGGCCGGGGTTGAGGTGATAATAACGCAACGTGGTGAGGGGAAATGGCTCAGGTCTTCAATTTTAGTTCAGGTCCGGCAATGCTTCCGGCGGAAGTGCTTAAACTGGCTCAACAGGATCTTTGTGACTGGAACGGTCTAGGTACATCGGTGATGGAAGTTAGCCACCGCGGTAAAGAGTTCATCAAGGTCGCAGAGGAGGCGGAACAGGATTTTCGCGATCTCCTTAGCATCCCCTCCAACTATAAAGTGTTGTTCTGCCACGGCGGCGGCCGCGGGCAGTTTGCGGCAATTCCGTTAAACATTCTTGGCGATAAAACATCGGCAGACTATGTCGATGCCGGTTACTGGGCGGCCAGTGCAATTAAAGAAGCGAAAAAATACTGCTCCCCAAACGTTATTGATGCCAAAGAAACCGTGGATGGCCTGCGTGCGGTCAAACCGATGAGCGAGTGGCAGCTGTCCGACAACGCTGCCTATTTGCACTATTGCCCGAATGAAACGATCGATGGTATCGCCATCAACGAAACGCCGAATTTTGCGTCTGATGTGGTCGTGACGGCAGATTTCTCTTCAACGATTCTCTCCTCTCCGTTGGATGTATCCCGCTACGGGGTGATTTATGCCGGAGCGCAGAAGAACATCGGTCCGGCGGGTTTAACGATTGTCATCGTACGCGAAGATCTGCTGGGCAAAGCGCACACCACTTGTCCGTCAATCCTTGACTACACCATTCTTAATGACAACGACTCCATGTTCAATACGCCGCCGACCTTCGCCTGGTACCTTTCTGGCTTAGTGTTCAAATGGCTCAAAGAGCAGGGTGGCGTTACGGTGATGGATAAAATCAATCAACAAAAAGCAGCGCTACTGTATGGCGTGATTGATGGCAGCGATTTCTACCGTAACGACGTGGCAAAAGCGAACCGTTCCCGTATGAACGTACCGTTCCAGCTGGCTGACAGCGCGCTTGATAAGCTCTTCCTGGAAGAGTCTTTTGCCGCAGGTTTGCATGCGCTTAAAGGTCACCGTGTTGTGGGAGGAATGCGGGCCTCCATCTATAACGCTATGCCGCTGGAGGGCGTGAAAGCACTGACCGATTTTATGGTCGATTTCGAGCGTCGTCGCGGCTAATCGGCATTCTCTTTTCATCCCCACAGCCTGCCTGTGGGGTTTTTATTTCTGTTTTTGAGAGTTGAGTTTCATGGAATCCCTGACGTTACAACCCATCGCGCGAGTCGATGGCACCATCAATCTGCCTGGCTCCAAAAGCGTGTCGAACCGTGCGTTGTTACTGGCGGCTTTAGCTCACGGTACAACTGTTTTGACCAATCTGCTGGACAGCGATGATGTTCGCCATATGCTCAACGCCCTGAGCGCGTTGGGGATCAAATATACCCTTTCAGCCGATCGTACCCGCTGCGAGATCGTCGGCAACGGCGGAGCATTACGTGCTGAAGGTGCGCTGGAACTGTTTCTCGGCAACGCCGGGACGGCCATGCGTCCGCTGGCTGCGGCGCTATGCCTGGGGACAAACGATATCGTGCTGACCGGTGAACCGCGCATGAAAGAGCGCCCGATTGGTCATCTGGTCGACGCATTGCGCCAGGGCGGGGCCAATATTGATTATCTGGAGCAGGAAAACTATCCGCCGCTACGACTGCGAGGCGGTTTTAATGGTGGAGAGGTTGAAGTGGACGGTAGCGTCTCCAGCCAGTTCCTCACCGCGCTGCTCATGACTGCGCCGCTTGCACCGCAGGGTACGGTAATTAGTATCAAGGGCGAGCTGGTATCAAAACCCTACATCGATATTACCCTTAACCTGATGAATACGTTTGGTGTCGAGATTGAGAATCAGAGCTACCAGCGTTTTGTGGTGAAAGGCCATCAGCATTATCAGTCGCCAGGCCACTATCTGGTGGAGGGTGACGCCTCATCGGCGTCCTATTTCCTGGCTGCTGGTGCTATTAAAGGTGGTACGGTGAAGGTGACAGGGATTGGTCGCAACAGTATGCAGGGCGATATTCGCTTTGCCGATGTTTTAGAAAAAATGGGGGCGACCCTTACATGGGGAGACGACTTCATTGCCTGTACGCGTGGTGAACTGAATGCTGTCGATATGGATATGAACCACATTCCCGATGCGGCAATGACAATTGCTACGGCGGCGCTGTTTGCGAAAGGCACGACCACTTTGCGTAATATCTACAACTGGCGCGTCAAAGAGACCGATCGCCTGTATGCCATGGCGACGGAGCTGCGTAAAGTTGGCGCAGACGTGGAGGAGGGGCATGATTTTATTCGCATTACGCCGCCTGCGGAGCTGCAGTTTGCCGAAATAGCCACCTACAACGATCACCGAATGGCGATGTGTTTCTCGCTGGTGGCACTCTCCGATACGCCAGTCACTATTCTTGATCCGAAATGCACCGCCAAAACGTTTCCGGACTATTTCGAACAGCTGGCGCGTATCAGTACTCCTGCCTGATGTCCTCCCTGCGCCAGCCAGCGGGCTGGCGCGCAATCTTCCAAAGCCGTACTTTTTTCTTCTTTTGGCGCCCTGAGGCATCTTGAATTACTTTGTGTATATAAGTGCGCAATTATTCCTCATCTGATTACAGATAAAACGGGTTTTTGCACACAATGTTAACGATTGTGGGCGTTGGCGCGTATAATGCGCGGCGTTTACGTTAACGGTACGCCTGTTTAAGGAGATAAAGATGACGGCAATCGCCCCGGTAATTACCATTGATGGCCCAAGCGGCGCTGGAAAAGGCACCTTGTGCAAAGCAATGGCGGAAGCGTTGCAGTGGCATCTGCTGGACTCTGGCGCGATTTATCGTGTTCTGGCGCTGGCGGCATTACATCATCATGTGGATGTTGCTTCAGAAGATGCGCTGGTACCGCTGGCTACCCATCTGGATGTGCGCTTTGTATCAACAGACGGCAATCTGGAAGTGATTCTGGAAGGGGAAGATGTCAGTGGTGAAATTCGCACTCAGGAAGTGGCCAATGCCGCATCCCAGGTTGCCGCGTTTCCCCGCGTTCGCGAAGCACTGCTGCGTCGTCAGCGCGCCTTTCGTGAGTTGCCTGGCCTGATTGCCGATGGGCGTGATATGGGCACGGTGGTATTCCCTGATGCGCCAGTAAAAATTTTCCTTGACGCCTCCTCTGAAGAACGTGCGCATCGCCGTATGCTACAGTTGCAGGAGAAGGGCTTTAGTGTTAACTTTGAACGCCTTTTGGCCGAGATCAAAGAACGCGACGACCGCGATCGAAATCGTGCGGTAGCGCCGTTGGTTCCTGCTGCTGATGCTTTAGTTCTGGATTCTACCCGATTAAGCATTGAGCAAGTGATTGAAAAAGCGTTACAATATGCGCGCCAAAAATTGGCACTCGCTTAAGTGCGACCGAATTTGCAGTACCCCCGTTGCAATGGAGTGACAGCGGGTATGTTAAACAACCCCATCCGGCATGGAGCCAGGTGGACGTTAAATATGAAACCTGAAGATTAAACATGACTGAATCTTTTGCTCAACTGTTTGAAGAATCCTTAAAAGAAATCGAAACCCGCCCGGGTTCCATCGTTCGTGGTGTTGTTGTTGCTATCGACAAAGACGTAGTACTGGTTGACGCCGGTCTGAAATCTGAGTCTGCCATTCCGGCTGAGCAGTTCAAAAACGCCCAGGGCGAACTGGAAATTCAGGTTGGTGACGAAGTTGACGTTGCTCTGGATGCAGTAGAAGACGGCTTCGGTGAAACCCTGCTGTCCCGTGAGAAAGCTAAACGTCACGAAGCATGGATCACGCTGGAAAAAGCTTACGAAGATGCTGAAACTGTTACCGGTGTTATCAACGGCAAAGTTAAGGGCGGCTTCACTGTTGAGCTGAACGGTATTCGTGCGTTCCTGCCAGGTTCTCTGGTAGACGTTCGTCCGGTGCGCGATACGCTGCACCTGGAAGGCAAAGAGCTTGAGTTCAAAGTAATCAAGCTGGATCAGAAGCGCAACAACGTTGTTGTTTCTCGTCGTGCCGTTATCGAATCCGAAAACAGCGCAGAGCGCGATCAGCTGCTGGAAAACCTGCAGGAAGGCATGGAAGTTAAAGGTATCGTTAAGAACCTCACTGACTACGGTGCATTCGTTGATCTGGGCGGCGTTGACGGCCTGCTGCACATCACTGATATGGCATGGAAACGCGTTAAGCATCCGAGCGAAATCGTAAACGTTGGCGACGAAATCACTGTTAAAGTGCTGAAGTTCGACCGCGAACGTACCCGTGTATCTCTGGGCCTGAAACAGCTGGGCGAAGATCCGTGGGTAGCTATCGCTAAGCGTTATCCGGAAGGTACCAAACTGACTGGTCGCGTGACCAACCTGACCGACTACGGCTGCTTCGTTGAAATCGAAGAAGGCGTTGAAGGCCTGGTTCACGTTTCCGAAATGGACTGGACCAACAAAAACATCCACCCGTCCAAAGTTGTTAACGTTGGTGATGTAGTGGAAGTTATGGTTCTGGATATCGACGAAGAACGTCGCCGTATCTCCCTGGGCCTGAAGCAGTGCAAAAACAACCCATGGCAGCAGTTTGCGGAAACCCACAACAAGGGCGACCGTGTTGAAGGTAAAATCAAGTCTATCACTGACTTCGGTATCTTCATCGGCCTGGACGGCGGTATCGACGGCCTGGTTCACCTGTCTGACATCTCCTGGAACGTTGCAGGCGAAGAAGCAGTTCGTGAATACAAAAAAGGCGACGAAATCGCTGCAGTTGTTCTGCAGGTTGACGCAGAACGTGAACGTATCTCTCTGGGCGTTAAACAGCTCGCAGAAGATCCGTTCAACAACTGGGTTGCACTGAACAAGAAAGGCGCAATCGTAAACGGTAAAGTCACTGCAGTTGACGCTAAAGGCGCAACCGTAGAACTGGCTGACGGCGTTGAAGGTTACCTGCGTGCTTCTGAAGCATCCCGTGACCGCGTTGAAGATGCAACTCTGGTTCTGAGCGTTGGCGACGACGTTGAAGCTAAGTTCACCGGCGTTGACCGTAAGAACCGCGCAATCAGCCTGTCTGTTCGTGCGAAAGACGAAGCTGATGAGAAAGATGCAATCGCAACTGTTAACAAACAGGAAGATGCAAACTTCTCTAACAACGCAATGGCTGAAGCTTTCAAAGCGGCTAAAGGCGAGTAATTCTCTGAAACTTCGGGTGTTTTATCCCGAAGTATGATGAGTTTACTTGACAGATTGCAGGTTTCGTCCTGTAATCAAGCATTAAGGGCGGCTACGGCCGCCCTTAATTAATGCAATAACAGTAGCAGCCAATTTGCTTAAGGAACCGGAGGAAACATGACCAAGTCAGAATTGATTGAAAGACTTGCAACCCAGCAATCTCATATTCCCGCGAAAGCGGTTGAAGATGCGGTAAAAGAGATGCTGGAGCATATGGCCTCGACTCTTGCGCAGGGCGAGCGTATTGAAATCCGCGGTTTCGGCAGCTTTTCATTACATTACCGCGCACCTCGTACTGGACGTAACCCGAAGACTGGCGACAAAGTGGATCTGGAAGGAAAATATGTTCCACACTTCAAGCCGGGTAAAGAACTGCGCGATCGCGCCAATATTTATGGTTAAGTTTGAATTACAAACTTAAGCCCGAAAAAAGCACCGCGCAGGTGCTTTTTTCATTTCTGCCATACGGTGCTGGAAAGCCCCTCGCATTTTAATTCGCATATTGCATTTCCTGAACAGAAAGCGCGGAAGCGTTATCGGAAAACGGAAAACTTCACCCAGACAAAGATTGGGTAACGTCGCACACTTCCTGCAACAGGGAGGTGTTCATGAAAATAACGACGGTCAGCGTATGTGCATTGTGCGGAATTACCCCGCTAATAATTTTGCCCGAGCTTCCCGGGATGCCTGGTATCGTCGGTCTGTTTAGTCTGGCATGCCTGTTCAGCTTCATACCGCATAGATACTTACGTTACGTTGGGTTGACCCTGCTATTTTTCCTGTGGGGGATTATGGCGGGTAAACAGGCTGTCTGGCCGGCGAATACGCTGCCGGGAACAACCCAGGAGGCAATTGTCAGGATTACCGGTACGGATAACATGACGACGCACTATGGCAAGGTTACCCATCTTAACGGCAGGTGGATCTTTCCAGCGGTGGGCGTTGTTCTGTATGGCCAGTATTTACCGGATGTAGTTTGTGCAGGGCAGCGCTGGGCGATGTCGCTGAAGGTTCGCGCCGTACACGGACAACTCAATGAAGGTGGTTTTGACAGCCAACGCTATGCGCTGGCACAGCATCAACCGCTAACCGGGCGATTTCTGCAGGCCAGGGTTATTAACCCTGAATGCAGCAGCCGGGCTCTCTATCTGGCTTCACTAAAGAAAACGCTTGCTGACTATCCGTGGCAGCAAGTGATATTAGGGCTGGGAATGGGAGAACGTTTGTCAGTTCCGCAGGAGGTGAAAACACTTATGCGCGATACAGGCACCGCTCACCTGATGGCCATCTCTGGTTTGCATATTGCCTTCGCTGCGTTTCTTATGGGGGCAGTCATTCGCGGTGCACAATTTTTTATACCTGTCAGATGGATTCACTGGCAGGTCCCGCTCGTTGGTGGGATCCTGAGTGCAATATTTTACGCCTGGCTAACCGGGTTGCAGCCGCCTGCATTGCGAACGGTGGTGGCGCTGGTTGCGTGGGGGATGCTCAAACTCAGTGGTCGACAATGGAGCGGGTGGGAGGTCTGGTGCTGTTGTCTGGCTGCAATTGTGGTGGTGGATCCTATCGCCGTTCTCTCGCAAAGTTTGTGGCTCTCAGCTCTGGCCGTTGCTGCACTGATTTTTTGGTACCAATGGTTTCCTTGCCCTGTCTGGTCGTTACCGCGGGCAGTGCGCTTCTTACCTGAACTGGCACACCTGCAATTGGGTATTACACTGTTACTTCTGCCGCTGCAAATCGCTCTCTTTCACGGCGTCAGTCTGACCTCATTTCTGGCGAATCTGTTTGCTGTGCCGATGGTCACGTTTATTTCTGTCCCGTTAATTTTGGCTGGAATGATCGTACACTTAACGGGTCCCCTGTTTTTTGAACATGGGATGTGGCTTTTGGCCGATAGTTCACTCGCCGTGTTGGTTTGGGCGCTCCGGGCTTTGCCAGAAGGGTGGATCAATATTGATGAGCGCTGGCAGGGGGTGCTGCTGATTCCATGGCTGGCGCTGATAGTATGGCGATTTAATGCCTGGCGAACGTGGCCAGCTGTCTGTCTGGCAGGGCTGTTATTGCTGAGCTGGCCGTTTTGGCGCCCCGCACGAAGCGATAGCTGGCAGGTCTATATGCTTGACGTAGGGCAGGGCCTGGCAATGGTGATTGCCCGGAATGGCAAGGCAATCCTCTATGATACCGGTCTTGCCTGGCTTGGCGGCGACAGTGGGCAACAGTTGATAATTCCCTGGCTGCGCTGGCATAACCTGACTCCGGAAGGGATTGTGCTGAGTCATGAGCATCTGGATCATCGCGGTGGGATGGACGCTTTGCTAAAAGCCTGGCCGTCCATGTGGGTCAGAAGTCCATTAGGCTGGAAAAACCATTTACCCTGTTTTCGCGCAGAGCAGTGGCAATGGCAGGGGCTACGTTTCAGCGCACATTGGCCGCTGAAAGGAAATAAGGACCAGGGTAATAACCGTTCCTGCGTTGTAAAAGTGGATGATGGAACGCACAGTATTCTGCTTACGGGGGATATAGAGTCTCCAGCTGAACAAAAAATGCTAAGTCATTACTGGGAACATCTGCAATCGACTGTGATTCAGGTTCCACACCACGGCAGTAATACTTCATCATCACTGGCGTTGGTTCAGCGTGTCAACGGAACGGTGGCGTTGGCCTCTGCGTCACGCTACAACGCCTGGCGTCTGCCGTCGGTAAAGGTAAAAAAACGTTATCAGAGTGAAGGCTATCAGTGGCTGGATACCCCACATCATGGGCAGGTATCGCTGGATTTTTCAGGGCAGGGCTGGCGAATAAATAGCCTGCGTGAGCAACTTTTGCCTCGTTGGTATCATCAGTGGTTTGGCGTGTCAGAGGATAACGGGTAGAATATGCGGCTATTTCAACAAATGCTGGTTTTTTGAATGCATAACGATAAAGATCTCTCTACGTGGCAGACGTTTCGCCGACTGTGGCCAACCATCGCGCCTTTTAAATCGGGTCTGATCGTGGCGGGTGTCGCGTTAATCCTCAACGCAGCCAGCGATACCTTCATGTTATCGCTCCTCAAGCCATTACTGGATGATGGTTTTGGTAAAACAGATCGCTCGGTGCTGCTTTGGATGCCACTGGTGGTTATTGGACTGATGATATTGCGTGGTATCACCAGCTATATCTCAAGTTACTGCATCTCCTGGGTGTCGGGCAAAGTGGTCATGACCATGCGCCGACGCTTGTTTGGTCATATGATGGGGATGCCAGTCTCTTTCTTCGACAAACAATCCACCGGGACACTGCTGTCGCGTATTACCTATGACTCTGAGCAGGTGGCGTCTTCTTCTTCTGGCGCATTGATTACCGTTGTGCGTGAAGGCGCATCGATCATCGGCCTGTTTATTATGATGTTCTACTACAGCTGGCAACTGTCGATCATTCTGGTCGTTTTGGCACCCGTCGTGTCCATTGCGATACGCGTTGTCTCAAAACGTTTCCGCAGTATCAGTAAAAACATGCAAACCACTATGGGGCATGTGACGACCAGCGCAGAACAGATGCTGAAGGGCCACAAAGAAGTCCTTATCTTTGGTGGTCAGGAAGTTGAAACCAAACGTTTTGATAAAGTCAGTAATAAAATGCGTACGCAGGGGATGAAGATGGTCTCTGCGTCCTCAATATCTGATCCGATCATTCAGCTCATCGCTTCTCTGGCACTGGCTTTCGTTTTGTACGCGGCGAGTTTCCCAAGCGTGATGGACAGTCTGACCGCAGGGACAATTACCGTCGTTTTCTCATCAATGATTGCGTTGATGCGCCCGCTCAAATCGCTAACTAACGTCAATGCGCAGTTCCAGCGCGGTATGGCGGCATGCCAGACCTTGTTTGCTATTCTGGATAGCGAACAGGAGAAAGATGAAGGTAAACGTGTCGTTGAACGTGCTACGGGCAATCTGGAATTCCGCAATGTTACCTTTACTTATCCAGGTCGTGATGTACCTGCGTTGCGTAATATCAATCTGAATATCCCGGCGGGTAAAACGGTTGCTCTGGTGGGCCGTTCTGGCTCGGGTAAATCCACAATTGCCAGTCTGATCACGCGCTTCTATGACATTGATGAAGGTGAAATCCTGATGGATGGTCACGATCTGCGTGAATACACCTTAGCTTCTTTACGTAATCAGGTTGCGCTGGTTTCACAAAACGTGCACCTGTTTAACGATACGGTTGCGAACAACATCGCTTATGCGCGTACCGAACAGTACAGCCGGGAGCAGATCGAAGAAGCGGCTCGTATGGCGTACGCAATGGACTTCATCAATAAGATGGATAACGGTCTGGATACCATTATTGGTGAAAACGGGGTACTGCTTTCTGGTGGTCAACGGCAGCGTATCGCGATTGCCCGTGCCCTGCTGCGCGACAGCCCAATTCTGATCCTCGATGAAGCGACATCCGCGCTTGATACCGAATCCGAACGTGCGATTCAGGCGGCGCTGGATGAACTACAGAAAAACCGTACTTCACTGGTGATCGCGCATCGTCTTTCAACCATTGAAAGTGCCGATGAAATTGTGGTGGTGGAAGATGGTGTTATCGTTGAGCGCGGTACGCACAGCGAACTGATTAATCATCGCGGCGTTTATGCGCAGCTGCATAAAATGCAGTTTGGCCAATGATAGCCAGAATCTGGTCCGGTGAGTCGCCCTTGTGGCGACTGTTACTGCCTCTCTCCTGGCTGTACGGCCTGGTGAGCGGCAGTATTCGCTTGTGTTACAAGTTTGGACTGAAACGCGCCTGGCGTGCGCCGGTGCCTGTGGTGGTGGTTGGAAACCTGACAGCCGGGGGGAACGGTAAGACCCCAGTGGTGGTTTGGCTGGTAGAGCAGCTTCAACAGCGTGGGATCCGTGTTGGCGTGGTCTCTCGGGGTTATGGTGGTAAAGCTGCGTCGTATCCGTTGTTGCTGACAGCGCAGACCACTACCGCAGAGGCGGGTGATGAGCCTGTTCTGATTTTTCAGCGTACCGGGGCGCCCGTCGCCGTTTCGCCAGCGCGTTCCGACGCAGTAAAATCACTTCTCACCGCTCATCAGGATATGCAGATTATCGTGACGGACGATGGCTTGCAGCACTATCGACTGGCGCGGGATGTCGAGATTGTGGTGATTGACGGCGAGCGTCGGTTTGGTAATGGCTGGTGGCTGCCTGCGGGCCCAATGCGTGAGCGTGCCGGTCGTCTACGTTCGGTTGATGCCGTGATTGTAAACGGTGGCGTCCCACAGCCAGGTGAGATCCCGATGCATCTTGAACCTGGCATGGCTGTAAACCTGCGTACCGGTGAGCGTCGTGATGTGGCGCAATTACTGAACGTTGTTGCGATGGCGGGCATTGGTCACCCACCGCGTTTTTTTGCCACGCTGACAGCATGCGGCGTTCAGCCGCAAAAATGTGTTCCGCTGGCGGACCATCAGGCGCTCACACACGGTGGCGTCAGCGCGTTACTTCGCACGGGGCAAACGCTGGTGATGACGGAGAAAGACGCGGTCAAGTGTCGTCCATTTGCTGAAGAAAACTGGTGGTATTTACCTGTTGATGCACATTTGTCTGGTAAAGAACCTGACGCATTACTTGAACAACTCACTTCGCTGGTTCGTTAGCTGATTCAAACCGCGGCAGTGAACGATTTATGGAGTCATGAATGTCGTTGCCGCAACTCTCGCTTACGGATGCCCGTAACCTGCATCTTGCAGCCCAGGGGCTGCTGAAAAAATCACGTCGTCGCGCGCAGCCTGCGGATATCCTGGCGACGATTTCCCGCATGTCACTGTTGCAAATTGACACCATCAACATTGTCGCCCGCAGTCCATACCTGGTACTGTTCAGCCGTCTGGGAGACTATCCGCCGCAATGGCTGGATGAGGCCTTATTTCGCGGTGAGCTGATGGAGTACTGGGCGCATGAAGCCTGTTTTCTGCCGCGCAGCGATTTTATGTTGATACGTCATCGTATGCTGGCGCCAGAGAAAATGGGCTGGAAGTATAAGGCCTCCTGGATGAAGGAGCACGCTCATGAGATTGAACAGCTGCTTCAGCATATCCACCATCATGGGCCGGTCCGCTCTGTGGATTTTGAGCATCCGCGCAAGGGCACCAGCGGTTGGTGGGAGTGGAAACCGCACAAGCGCCATCTTGAGGGGCTCTTCACTTGCGGAAAAGTGATGGTGGTGGAACGGCGAAACTTTCAGCGCGTGTACGATTTAACTCATCGGGTAATGCCTGACTGGGATGATACGTGCGATCTGCTCCCGCCGGCGGAAGCGGAAATGACGATGCTTGATAACAGCGCGCGCAGCCTGGGTATCTTTCGCGAGCAGTGGCTGGCGGATTACTATCGTCTGAAGCGTCCGGCGTTAAAAACGTGGCGCGATATCCGCTCAGAGCAGCAGCACATTATCCCTGTCGATGTCGCAACGTTAGGTCAACTCTGGCTGCATGCCGGTCTACTACCGCTCCTGGAGCAGGCCCTGGCCGGTAAGTTAACCGCCAGTCACAGTGCCGTTTTATCGCCTTTTGATCCGGTTGTCTGGGATCGCAAACGAGCAGAGCAACTGTTTGATTTTAGCTACCGACTGGAGTGTTACACCCCGGCGCCAAAACGTCAGTACGGGTATTTTGTTCTGCCTCTGCTGCACCGCGGACAACTGGTTGGACGTATGGATGCCAAAATGCACCGTAAAACGGGCGTGCTGGAGGTGATCTCACTTTATCTACAGGACGGGGTGAAACCGGGTATGACGCTACAGAAAGGGCTGCTGCAGGCCATTACCGATTTTGCCCGCTGGCAGCGGGCCAGCCGCGTAACGTTAGGACACTGTCCGAACGGCCTGTTTGCTGACTGTCGTCACGGTTGGGAAATCGCGCAGTCTGCTGAACGGATATGATAAGATTCACCTATTCACTATCCGGTCCATCTGGAGGAACTATGGATCATCGTCTGCTTGAAATCATTGCCTGCCCGGTATGCAACGGCAAACTCTGGTACAACCAGGAAAAACAAGAACTGATTTGCAAACTGGATAACCTTGCATTCCCCTTGCGCGATGGGATTCCGGTACTGCTGGAGACCGAAGCCCGCGTGTTGACCGCTGACGAGAGTAAATCATGAGCTTTGTGGTGATTATTCCTGCGCGTTACGCCTCTACGCGTCTTCCGGGGAAGCCGTTGCTGGATATCAACGGTAAGCCAATGATTGTGCATGTGCTGGAGCGTGCACGTGAGTCCGGTGCTGAACGCATTATTGTCGCCACCGATCATGACGATGTGGCGCGCGCCGTTGAAGCCGCGGGGGGCGAAGTATGCATGACCCGCGCCGATCATCAGTCTGGTACTGAGCGTCTGGCGGAAGTTGTTGAGAAGTGCGGTTTTAGCGATGATACCGTGATTGTGAACGTCCAGGGCGATGAACCGATGATCCCGGCCGTGATCATTCGCCAGGTGGCTGAAAATCTGGCGCAGCGTCAGGTGGGCATGGCGACGCTTGCAGCCCCAATCCACTGCGCGGAAGAGGCATTTAATCCAAATGCGGTGAAAGTTGTGCTGGATGCTGAAGGCTATGCGCTTTACTTCTCGCGCGCGACGATCCCCTGGGATCGTGACCGCTTCGCCAAAAGCCTGGAAACGATGGGTGACACCCTCCTGCGCCATCTGGGGATCTATGGCTATCGCGCCGGTTTTATTCGCCGCTATGTTAACTGGCAGCCGAGCCCGCTGGAGCGTATTGAGATGCTGGAGCAGCTTCGCGTGCTCTGGTACGGCGAAAAAATCCATGTTGCTGTGGCTGAGCAGGTACCCGGCACGGGTGTTGATACCGCCGAAGATCTTGAGCGCGTTCGCGCCGAAATGCGTTAATATCCTTAAGGATACGCCTCTCAAAAGTGGGAGGGGTATCCTGTCATCATCCTTTTCCTCCACTTTTCTTGCCATCAATTGATCTCATTCGGGTGACATCGGTCCATATGGCGCTCATTATGAAAGCAGTAGCTTTTATGAGGGCAATCTGAATGGAACAGCTGCGTGCCGAATTAAGCCATCTACTGGGAGAAAAACTCAGCCGTATTGAGTGCGTAAGTGAAAAAACGGACTCAGCGCTGTGGTCGCTGTACGACAGTCAGGGAAACCCCATGCCGTTGATGGCGAGAAGTTTCACGACTCCCGGCGTTGCTCGTCAACTGGCATGGAAAACCACAATGCTGGCGCGGAGCGGTACGGTACGGATGCCGGTGATTTATGGCGTGATGACGCACGAGGAACATCCAGGTCCCGATGTATTGTTGCTGGAACGTCTGCGCGGCGTGCCGGTAGAAGCCCCTGCAAGGACCCCGGAACGCTGGGAGCAGCTCAAAGATCAAATTGTCGAAGGGTTGTTGGCCTGGCATCGCCAGGACAGTCGCGGCTGCGTGGGGGTGGTAGACAATACTCAGGAGAATACCTGGCCTTCATGGTATCGCCAGCGCGTCGAGGTATTGTGGAGTACCTTAAACCAGTTCCACAATACCGGCTTCACGATGGAGGATAAACGTATCCTTTTTCGCACCCGTGAATGCCTCCCCGCCCTGTTTGAGGGCTTCAATGACAACTGCGTGTTGATTCACGGTAATTTCAGCCTGCGTAGCATGTTGAAAGATGCCCGCAGCGATCAACTTCTGGCAATGGTCGGGCCAGGTACTATGCTTTGGGCGCCAAGAGAATATGAACTTTTCCGGCTGATGGACAATACGCTGGCGGAAGGATTGTTATGGCACTATCTGCAACGCGCGCCAGTGGCGGAATCATTCATCTGGCGGCGTTGGCTGTATGTGTTATGGGACGAGGTGGCGCAGCTGGTTAATACCGGCCGCTTTAGCCGTTCTAATTTTGACCTGGCGACAAAATCACTGTTGCCGTGGCTCGCCTGACGATCCTTTCAACCACTGCCAGATTCGCCCCAGCGTTTCGTAACTGGCGCGATCGCTGTGCATCAGCCAGACGGGGGACGGGATGGCGCGCTCCCATGGATTCAGCGGTGAATCAATAGCCAGTTGATTCGCCGGTGCAGGAAGGGGGTTAAGCCCGGCATGCTGGAAGAAAATCATCGCCCGCGGGAGATGAGATGCCGAAGTCACCAGCAGGAAAGGCGCATTGCCGATAGCCTGCTTAACGGCCGCAGCTTCTTCTTCGGTGTCTTTAGGACTATCCAGCGTAATGATATCGCTTCCCGGTACGCCCAGTGACTTCGCCACGCGTGCGCCAACTTCTGCGGTGCTAACGGTGTTAGTCTGTGCGACGCTGCCAGTAAAGATAAGCTTTGATCCTGGGTTAGCTCGCCACAGACGGATACCTTCGTTAAGGCGCGGAAGACTGTTATTGATCAGGTTAGAGCTGGGTGCCCACTGCGGGTTCCAGGTATAGCCCCCGCCCAGTACCACGATGTATTCCACCTTTTGCGTATCCTGCCAGGTCGGATACCGTTCCTCAATGGGACGGAGCAGACTGTCGGCAACAGGCTGCAGGCTCAGGAGCAGAAGCGTCAGCCATCCCAGACTGATAAAGACCTTCCCGGTTTTCTGAAAGCGACTAAACCACAACAGTATCAGGCCTGCGCCCATCATGAACAGCAGGAAGGGAAGGGGCAGCAGCATACCGCCAATCACTTTCTTCAGTGTAAAAAGCATCCTTTTTGGTTCCTTTTTTAACCATACAGCAGGACTTCTGCAGGGATATTACACCAGACAGGTTAAATATCGCCGCGAGTATGACAAAATAGCGTCCTTTTAAGAGAACCCCTGAGCCAGCCGGTGGAGAGCCCAATGCGGGATCGCAATTTTGATGACATTGCAGAAAAGTTTTCCCGTAACATTTACGGTACAACTAAAGGTCAGCTAAGACAGGCTATCTTGTGGCAGGATCTGGACCGTGTGCTGGCGGATTTCGGTTCGCAGAAATTGCGGGTGCTGGACGCGGGCGGCGGTGAGGGGCAAACGGCGATTAAAATGGCAGAGCGCGGGTACCATGTTACGCTTTGCGATCTTTCCGCTGAAATGATCGTGCGTGCGCAGCAGGCGGCAGAAGCAAAAGGTGTGAGCAACAACATGCATTTTATACAGTGCGCCGCTCAGGATGTTGCTTCGCATTTGGAAAGCCCCGTTGATCTGATATTGTTTCATGCTGTGCTGGAGTGGGTGGCAGAACCGGTCAGCGTGCTGAAAACCCTGTGGTCTGTATTGCGCCCCGACGGTGTACTGTCGTTAATGTTCTACAATGCTAACGGTCTGTTGATGCATAACATGGTGGCAGGGAACTTTGACTACGTGCAGGTGGGGATGCCAAAACGCAAAAAACGTACGCTTTCGCCAGACTATCCACGTGAACCGGATCAGGTTTATCAGTGGCTGGAGCAGATTGGCTGGCAAATCACCGGGAAGACCGGGGTACGCGTGTTTCATGATTATCTGCGTGAAAAAAATCAGCAGCGTGACTGTTATGAGATGTTGGTTGAACTGGAAACGCGTTATTGCCGCCAGGAGCCGTATGTCAGTCTTGGCCGGTATATACATGTCACTGCCCGCAAATCGCAGATGCAAGGATAACCTATGAGTGAAATTTCCCAGACAGTCCCCGAACTGGTTGCCTGGGCCAGAAAAAATGACTTTTCTATCTCGCTGCCGGTAGACAGATTGTCGTTTCTGCTGGCGGTTGCCACGCTGAATGGCGAACGTCTTGACGGTGAGATGAGTGAAGGTGAACTGGTGGATGCGTTCCGCCATGTGAGTGATGCGTTTGAGCAAACCAGCGAAACCATCGGCGTACGCGCCAACAACGCGATCAACGATATGGTGCGTCAACGTCTGCTGAACCGCTTTACCAGTGAGCAGGCAGAAGGGAACGCGATTTATCGTTTGACGCCGCTCGGCATTGGCATCACCGATTACTATATTCGCCAGCGTGAGTTTTCCACGCTGCGGCTCTCCATGCAGCTGTCGATTGTGGCTGGCGAACTGAAGCGTGCGGCGGATGCGGCAGCCGAGGGCGGGGATGAGTTCCACTGGCACCGTAACGTCTATGCTCCGCTCAAATATTCCGTGGCGGAGATTTTCGACAGCATCGATCTGACCCAGCGCATCATGGATGAGCAGCAGCAGCAGGTGAAAGATGATATTGCGCAGCTGCTGAACAAAGACTGGCGGGCGGCGATTTCGAGCTGTGAACTGCTGCTGTCTGAAACCTCCGGAACGCTGCGTGAGTTGCAGGACACACTGGAAGCGGCGGGCGATAAGCTACAAGCCAATCTGCTGCGCATTCAGGACGCGACGATGGCGCATGACGATCTGCATTTTGTCGATCGTCTGGTGTTCGATCTGCAAAGCAAGCTGGACCGTATTATTAGCTGGGGCCAGCAGTCTATCGATCTGTGGATCGGCTATGACCGACACGTGCATAAATTTATCCGTACCGCGATTGATATGGATAAAAACCGCGTCTTTGCCCAGCGCCTGCGTCAGTCCGTGCAGAACTATTTCGACGATCCCTGGGCGCTGACCTACGCCAATGCCGATCGCCTGCTGGATATGCGCGATGAAGAGATTGCGTTGCGCGATGAAGAGGTCACCGGGGAACTGCCGCCGGATCTGGAATACGAAGAATTTAACGAGATCCGTGAACAGCTGGCGGCGATCATCGAAGAACAACTGGTCATTTATAAAACCAGACAAACACCGCTGGATCTTGGTCTGGTGGTACGCGAATATCTGGCGCAATACCCCCGCGCGCGTCACTTTGACGTCGCGCGTATTGTTATCGATCAGGCGGTACGTCTTGGCGTAGCGCAAGCAGACTTCACCGGACTGCCAGCCAAATGGCAGCCGATTAATGATTACGGAGCCAAGGTACAGGCGCATGTCATTGACAAATATTGAACAAGTGATGCCGGTTAAGCTGGCGCAGGCGTTGGCGAATCCGTTATTTCCGGCGCTGGACAGCGCATTGCGCTCAGGTCGCCACGTCGGGCTGGACGAACTGGATAATCATGCCTTTTTGATGGATTTTCAGGAATACCTGGAAGAGTTTTACGCGCGTTATAACGTCGAACTGATACGTGCGCCGGAAGGATTCTTCTACCTGCGCCCGCGTTCAACCACCATTATTCCGCGCTCCGTCCTCTCGGAACTGGATATGATGGTCGGTAAAATCCTTTGCTATCTCTATCTCAGCCCGGAGCGGCTGGCGAATGAAGGGATTTTTACCCAACAGGAACTCTACGACGAACTGCTGACGCTGGCTGATGAAGCCAAACTGTTGAAGCTGGTGAATAACCGCTCGACCGGCTCTGACGTTGACCGCCAGAAGTTGCAGGAAAAAATGCGTTCATCTCTGAACCGTCTGCGCCGTCTGGGTATGGTGTGGTTTATGGGCCACGACAGCAGCAAATTCCGCATTACCGAGTCGGTCTTCCGCTTTGGCGCGGACGTGCGCAGCGGCGACGATCCGCGTGAAGCGCAGCGTCGCTTAATCCGTGATGGTGAAGCGATGCCGGTCGAGAACCATCTGCAACTCAATGATGAGGCCGAAGAGAATCAGCCGGACGGCGGAGAGGAAGAATAATGATTGAACGCGGTAAATTTCGCTCACTGACGCTTATCAACTGGAACGGCTTTTTTGCCCGCACGTTTGACCTCGATGAACTGGTCACCACGCTGTCCGGGGGGAACGGGGCCGGTAAATCCACCACCATGGCGGCATTCGTCACGGCACTGATCCCGGATTTAACCCTGCTGCACTTTCGTAACACCACGGAGGCCGGGGCGACCAGTGGCTCACGCGACAAAGGCCTGCACGGTAAGCTGAAGGCGGGTGTCTGTTACTCCATGCTTGATACGATCAACTCTCGCCATCAGCGGGTGGTGGTCGGCGTACGTCTGCAACAGGTTGCCGGGCGCGACCGTAAAGTTGATATCAAACCGTTCGCCATTCAGGGGCTGCCGATGTCGGTTCAGCCGACGCAACTGGTGACGGAAACGCTGAACGAACGTCAGGCGCGCGTGCTTTCACTTGCCGAGCTGAAAGAGAAGCTCGACGAGATGGAAGGGGTGCAGTTTAAGCAGTTCAACTCGATCACCGACTATCACTCGCTGATGTTCGATCTGGGCATTATTGCCCGTCGTTTACGCTCAGCCTCCGATCGCAGCAAGTTCTATCGCCTGATCGAAGCCTCCTTGTACGGCGGGATCTCCAGCGCCATTACCCGTTCCCTGCGCGACTACCTGCTGCCGGAAAACAGCGGCGTGCGCAAAGCGTTCCAGGATATGGAAGCTGCGCTGCGTGAAAACCGTATGACGCTGGAAGCGATCCGTGTCACCCAGTCCGACCGCGATCTGTTTAAACACCTGATCAGCGAAGCCACCAACTATGTGGCGGCAGACTACATGCGTCATGCCAACGAGCGGCGAGTCCATCTGGATAAGGCGCTGGAGTTCCGTCGTGAACTCTACACCTCGCGCAAACAGCTGGCGGCGGAACAGTATAAACATGTGGATATGGCCCGTGAGCTGGGCGAACAAAATGGGGCAGAAGGCTCCCTTGAGGCCGATTATCAGGCGGCGAGCGATCACCTGAACCTGGTGCAAACCGCGCTGCGCCAGCAGGAAAAAATTGAACGTTATGAAGCGGATCTCGACGAACTACAGATCCGCCTTGAAGAACAAAATGAAGTGGTGGCGGAAGCCGTCGACTGTCAGGAAGAGAACGAAGCGCGCGCGGAGGCCGCTGAGCTGGAAGTGGATGAGCTGAAAAGCCAGCTTGCCGATTATCAGCAGGCCCTGGACGTGCAGCAAACCCGCGCCATTCAGTACAATCAGGCGATTTCCGCGCTGGAGCGTGCAAAAGCGTTGTGCCATTTGCCTGATTTAACGGCAGACAGCGCAGCGCAGTGGCTGGAAACCTTCCAGGCTAAAGAACAGGAAGCGACAGAAAAACTGCTCTCACTGGAGCAGAAAATGAGTGTGGCGCAAACCGCACACAGCCAGTTTGAGCAGGCCTATCAGCTGGTGGTGGCAATCAATGGTCCTCTGGCGCGTAACGAAGCGTGGGAGGTTGCCCGCGAGCTGTTGCGTGAAGGGGTCGATCAGCGTCACCTGGCCGAGCAGGTTCAGCCGTTGCGTATGCGTCTGAGCGAGCTGGAGCAGCGTCTGCGTGAACAGCAGGAGGCCGAGCGTTTGCTGACGGAATTCTGCAAACGTCAGGGTAAGAACGTCGATATCGACGAACTGGAAGCGCTGCATCAGGAGCTGGAGGCGCGCATCGCCTCGCTGTCTGATAGCGTCTCTAACGCGCATGAACAGCGTATGACGTTGCGTCAGGAGCAGGAACAACTGCAGTCGCGCATTCAGCGTTTGATGCAGCGTGCTCCTGTCTGGCTGGCGGCGCAAAACAGCCTGAACCAACTGAGCGAGCAGTGCGGTGAAGAGTTCACCTCCAGCCAGGAAGTGACGGAATATCTGCAGCAGTTGCTGGAACGTGAGCGTGAAGCGATTGTTGAACGCGATGAAGTCGGCGCACGTAAAAATGCGGTTGATGAAGAGATTGAACGTTTAAGTCAGCCAGGCGGGGCCGAAGATCAGCGCCTCAACGCCCTGGCGGAGCGCTTTGGCGGCGTGTTGCTGTCAGAAATCTACGACGACGTTAGCCTTGAAGATGCGCCGTACTTTTCTGCACTGTACGGCCCGTCGCGCCACGCCATCGTGGTGCCGGATCTGTCGCTGATTGCTGAACAACTGGAAGGGTTAACGGACTGTCCGGAAGATTTGTACCTGATCGAAGGGGATCCGCAGTCGTTCGATGACAGCGTCTTCAGCGTTGATGAGCTGGAAAAAGCGGTGGTCGTGAAAATCGCCGATCGCCAGTGGCGCTATTCACGCTTCCCGTCGGTACCGATTTTCGGTCGTGCGGCGCGTGAAAGCCGTATTGAAAATCTGCATGCCGAGCGTGAGGGGCTCTCTGAGCGTTTTGCCACGCTCTCCTTTGACGTCCAGAAAACTCAGCGTCTGCATCAGGCGTTCAGCCGCTTTATCGGCAGCCACCTTGCCGTTGCGTTTGATTCCGATCCGGAAGCGGAAATTCGCCAGCTCAACAGCCGTCGCGTGGAGCTGGAGCGTGCGCTGGCTAATCATGAAAATGATAATCAGCAGCAGCGACTTCAGTATGAACAGGCCAGGGAAGGGGTTTCGGCCCTTAACCGCCTGCTGCCACGTCTGAACCTGCTGGCTGACGATACGCTGGCCGACCGGGTGGATGAAATTCGGGAGCGCCTGGATGAAGCACAGGAAGCCGCGCGCTTTGTGCAACAGCACAGCAATCAGCTTGCCAGACTGGAACCGATTGTTTCAGTGTTGCAAAGTGACCCGGAACAGTTTGAGCAACTGAAAGAGGATTATGCGTATTCGCAGCAGACACAGCGCGATGCTCGTCAGCAGGCGTTTGCGCTGACCGAAGTCGTTCAGCGTCGTGCGCACTTTGGTTACTCCGACTCGGCAGAAATGCTCAACGGCAACAGCGATCTGAACGAAAAACTGCGCGAGCGGCTGGCGCAAGCCGAGAGCGAGCGTACCCGTGCCCGTGAAGCCTTGCGTGGTCATGCCGCACAGTTAAGTCAGTACAATCAGGTGCTGGCGTCGCTGAAAAGCTCGTATGACACCAAAAAAGAGTTGCTCAACGATCTCCAGCGCGAGCTGCAGGATATCGGCGTCCGTGCTGACAGCGGCGCGGAAGAGCGGGCGCGTATTCGTCGCGATGAGCTACATGCTCAACTGAGTAATAACCGTGCCCGTCGCAATCAGCTTGAAAAAGCGCTGACCTTCTGCGAAGCGGAGATGGATAACCTGACCCGCAGGCTGCGTAAACTCGAACGTGATTACCATGAAATGCGCGAGCAGGTGGTGACCGCCAAAGCCGGGTGGTGTGCGGTGATGCGTATGGTGAAAGACAATGGCGTTGAGCGTCGTCTGCACCGTCGCGAACTGGCCTATCTCTCTGCCGATGACTTACGTTCCATGTCGGATAAAGCGCTCGGTGCGCTGCGTCTGGCCGTCGCGGATAACGAACATCTGCGCGATGTGCTGCGCTTGTCCGAAGATCCGAAGCGTCCGGAACGTAAAATCCAGTTCTTCGTGGCCGTTTATCAGCATCTGCGTGAGCGTATCCGCCAGGATATCATCCGTACTGACGATCCGGTTGAAGCCATCGAACAGATGGAAATTGAGCTGGGGCGTCTGACGGAAGAATTGACCTCGCGTGAACAGAAGCTGGCGATCAGTTCGCGCAGTGTGGCAAACATTATTCGCAAGACCATTCAGCGTGAACAGAACCGTATTCGCCAGCTCAACCAGGGGCTGCAGAGCGTATCGTTTGGCCAGGTCAACAGCGTACGTCTGAACGTCAATGTCCGTGAAACCCACGCCACGCTGCTGGAAGTGCTGTCTGAACAGCACGAACAGCATCAGGATCTGTTCAACAGCAACCGTCTGAGTTTCTCAGAAGCACTGGCGAAGTTGTACCAACGCCTGAACCCACAAATCGATATGGGTCAGCGTACGCCGCAGACGATTGGTGAGGAGCTGCTGGATTACCGTAACTATCTGGAAATGGAAGTTGAGGTGAATCGTGGTTCTGACGGCTGGCTGCGTGCGGAGTCTGGTGCGCTGTCTACCGGTGAGGCGATCGGTACCGGTATGTCTATCCTGGTGATGGTGGTACAGAGCTGGGAGGATGAGGCTCGTCGCCTGCGCGGGAAGGATATCTCTCCGTGCCGTCTGCTGTTCCTTGATGAGGCGGCACGTCTGGATGCGCGCTCTATCGCCACACTGTTTGAACTGTGTGAGCGTTTGCAGATGCAGTTGATCATCGCGGCGCCGGAAAACATCAGCCCGGAGAAAGGCACCACGTATAAACTGGTGCGTAAAGTCTTCCAGAACACGGAACATGTTCACGTGGTTGGACTGCGTGGATTCGCGCCACAACCGCCGGAAACCCTCCCCGGTACAGAGAATGCCCCGTCAGAGGCAAGCTAGTCAGAAAGGCGGTCGAAAGACCGCCTTCTTCTATTCGGAACCATCATAATTTCAGATGCAATTTCCTTAAACTTCTTTACATTATACCAGGTAAAAAGCTAACGAAGTTTATATACTGAAGTTAAGCCTGACGGGTATACAGGCTTGCTCGTCATACTTCAGTGGTATTGGCGTTTACAGGCGTTTCACACCCGATTACTGGCGTCTGGCTACTCAAAGTATGATAAAGAAAACAGGGGGCAAGGGATGTTGCTTAATAAAATATGGGGTCGTCGGCTGTCGGCAATCAGTTTATGCCTGGTCGTAACATTCGCTCCGCTGTTCAGTGTCCAGGCCGATGAGCCTGAAGTTATTCCGGGTGACAGTCCTGTGGTCGCCGGCGAGCAGGGGCTGGCTCAGCCGCAGGCGCTGTCTCCCACCACGGCGGCGATGGCCGGTCTCCAGCCGCTTGCAGAAGGCGCGGCGGAAAAAGCCCGCGCTGAGCTACAGGCACAGCTTCCCTCTGGCTACACGCCGGTATATATGAACCAACTGGAATTACTCTACGCCGCGCACGATATGAAACCCATGTGGGAAAATCGTGATGCGGTGAAGTCGTTTCAACAACAGCTGGCCGAGGTTGCGATTGCCGGATTTCAGCCGCAATTTACAACCTGGGTGGCGCTGTTGACCGATCCGTCCGTGACGGGGCTGGGACGTGATGCTGTCCTGTCCGATGCGATGATGGGTTATCTTCACTTCATCGCTAATATTTCCGTCAAAGGCAACCGCTGGCTCTATAGCAGCAAGCCTTACGCATTGGCGACGCCGCCGCTTTCGGTGATTAATCAGTGGCAGGTGGCGCTGGATAACGGTCAGCTGCCAGCGTTTATCGCTGAGCTGACGCCACAGCATCCGCAATATGCCGCAATGCACGAATCACTGCTCAAACTGGTGAGTGACAACCGTCCATGGCCGGAGTTGACCAGTAAAGCAACGTTACGGCCGGGCCAGTGGAGTAATGACGTTCCCGCGTTGCGCGAAATTTTGCAGCGTACGGGGATGCTGGAAGGGGGGCCGAACATTGCGCTGCCGGGCGAATATAACGCTGGCGATGCCGTTGTCAGCCCTTCTGCCGTAGCGACTGAATCCGCGTCTGCTGCCGGGAAACCTGCTCCGGTTGTTCGTGCGGCGTATGATAAGGAACTGGTTGAAGGCGTGAAGCGTTTTCAGGCGTGGCAGGGACTCGGTGCTGACGGCGCGATTGGTCCCGCCACGCGTAACTGGCTGAACGTGACGCCGGCCCAGCGGGCAGGCGTTCTGGCACTGAATATTCAGCGTTTGCGTCTGCTGCCTGGCGAGCTCTCTACCGGTATTATGGTGAACATTCCGGCTTACTCACTGGTTTATTATCAAAACGGTAATCAGGTGCTGGCCTCCCGCGTCATTGTCGGACGCCCTGACCGGAAAACCCCGATGATGAGCAGTGCGTTGAACAACGTTGTGGTCAACCCGCCGTGGAACGTGCCGCCAACGCTTGCGCGTAAAGACATTCTGCCAAAGTTGTGGAACGATCCGGGATATCTTGAGCGTCACGGCTATACGGTGATGCGCGGCTGGAACAGCAAAGAGGCTATCGATCCGTGGCAGGTGGACTGGGCGACTATCACGCCGTCGAATCTGCCGTTCCGCTTCCAGCAGGCTCCGGGGGCGCACAACTCGCTGGGGCGCTATAAGTTCAATATGCCAAGTTCCGATGCGATTTATCTGCACGACACGCCGAACCACAACCTGTTCCAGAAAGACGCCAGAGCGCTCAGTTCCGGCTGCGTTCGTGTGAATAAGGCGTCGGAGCTGGCGAATATGCTGTTGCAGGATGCGGGC
This sequence comes from Citrobacter amalonaticus, assembly GCF_002918555.1. GTDB lineage: Bacteria > Pseudomonadota > Gammaproteobacteria > Enterobacterales > Enterobacteriaceae > Citrobacter_C > Citrobacter_C amalonaticus_A. Next base: position 557,146 of record NZ_PQMB01000002.1, on the reverse strand, counting down.
TGGAACAATACGCGTATTTCTGATGCGCTGAAGCAGGGCGATACGCGATATGTCAATATTCGCCAGAACATCCCGGTCAATCTCTACTATCTGACCGCGTTTGTCGGCGCGGACGGTCAGACCCAGTATCGTACAGATATTTACAATTATGATCAGACTGCGCGATCCAGCGCACAAATTATGGCAAAAGCTGAAAAATTAATCAGGTAAATGAAGATGTTCTGGTAAATCTGTTGTCGTAAAACTGTGTAATCACGAGGCCTGCTGCCTGCAGGCCCTGTGGCTGCTGGGGAAGGGCAATCTTGACGGCAGCTTTTTTGCCAGTTAAGGTGCCTCTCGTGCGCCAGAAGTGCATATAAACGATAACACTTGACCTGTAGACCTGATTATCATGGACAAATTTGACGCTAATCGTCGCAAATTGCTGGCGCTTGGTGGTGTTGCCCTCGGTGCCGCCATCTTGCCTGGCCCGGCTTTTGCGACGCTCTCTACCCCACGCCCGCGTATTTTGACGCTCAATAATCTTCATACCGGAGAGTCGATTAAAGCGGAGTTTTTCGACGGCAGAGCCTATATTCAGGATGAATTAGCCAAACTTAACCATTTTTTCCGCGACTATCGTGCGAATAAAATTAAGTCCATCGACCCAGGATTGTTCGATCAGCTTTTCCGCCTGCAAGGCCTGTTAGGCACCCGTAAGCCGGTACAGCTTATTTCCGGTTATCGCTCCATGGATACCAATAATGAATTGCGTGCGCACAGCAGTGGAGTGGCGAAAAAAAGCTACCACACCAAAGGGCAGGCAATGGATTTCCATATTGAAGGCATTTCGTTAAGCAATATTCGCAAAGCGGCGTTATCTATGCGCGCAGGTGGTGTAGGATATTACCCACGCAGTAATTTTGTGCATATTGACACCGGGCCAGCGCGGCACTGGTAATTAACGAAACAGGAGCAGTATGAATTATCGTATTATTCCGGTCACCGCTTTCTCCCAGAACTGCTCGCTGATTTGGTGTGAGCAAACGCGTCTGGCGGCGTTGGTCGATCCCGGCGGCGATGCAGAGAAAATCAAACAGGACGTTGATGCCAGCGGCCTGACGCTCATGCAGATCCTGCTCACTCATGGCCACCTTGATCACGTAGGCGCGGCGTCTGAACTGGCGCAGCATTATGGCGTACCGGTTATTGGTCCGGAAAAAGAAGATGAGTTCTGGTTACAGGGGTTACCTGCACAGAGCCGCATGTTTGGCCTGGAAGAGTGTCAACCGCTGACGCCCGATCGTTGGCTGAACGAAGGCGATCGGGTCAGCGTGGGGAATGTGACTTTACAGGTGTTGCATTGTCCGGGACATACGCCGGGACACGTGGTCTTCTTTGATGAACAATCAAAGCTACTGATTTCCGGCGATGTAATATTCAAAGGCGGCGTCGGCCGCAGTGATTTCCCGCGCGGGGATCACAATCAGCTGATTGACGCAATTAAGCGTAAACTGCTGCCGTTAGGCGATGACGTGACATTCATTCCTGGTCATGGCCCGCTGTCGACGCTGGGTTATGAACGGTTGCATAATCCGTTCTTGCAAGACGAAATGCCTGTCTGGTAATGCAGATAACAAAGCCCGCATCAGCGGGCTTTGTTTTATCCGGGGAGGTGATTACAGCACGGCAACGATGGCTTCGCACAGCGGCGCCATGTTATCCGGTGTCATTCCCGCCACGTTAACACGCCCGGAAGCCACGGCGTAGACGCCAAACTCTTCACGCAGACGCAATACCTGCTCTTTGGTCAGACCGCTAAAAGAGAACATACCGTTCTGTCTGGTGATAAAGCTGAAGTCACGGTTTGCCCCTTTCTCCTGCAGTGTATTGACAAACAGCAGGCGCATACGCTGAATGCGCTGACGCATGTCGGTCAGTTCCTGTTCCCAGATGGCGCGCAGCGCGTCATTGCTCAGGATGGTTGCGACCACAGCTGCGCCGTGAGCCGGTGGGTTAGAGTAATTGGCGCGAATAGAGAATTTCATCTGACTGAAGGCGCGCTCAACGGTTTCAGTATCTGCCGCCACCAGCGTACAGGCGCCGACACGCTCATTGTACAGGCCAAAGTTTTTGGAGTAAGAACTCGCGACAATCAGTTCTTTATGCAATGCAACAAACGCACGCAGACCTTCGGCATCTTCTTCCAGACCACGGGCGAAGCCCTGATAGGCGAAGTCAAACAGCGGCAACCAGCCTTTTTCCACAGAGAGCTGCGCCAGTGTTTGCCACTGCTCCAGTGTAGGATCGATACCGGTTGGGTTATGACAGCAGCCGTGGAACAGTACCACATCGCCCGCCTGCGCTTCGTTCAGGCTGCTCAACAGCGCGTCAAAATCCAGCGTATGGTTTTGGGCGTCATACCAGGCATATTCGCAAACTTCCAGACCCGCAGAGTTGAAAACACTCTTATGGTTAGGCCAGCTTGGATTGCTTACCCACACGCGTTTGGCCGCGGTGTTTTTAGCCAGAAAGTCAGCGGCAACACGCAGAGCGCCTGTCCCGCCTGGCGTTTGCGCGGTACGGGCGCGTTTATCATTAATCAGTGAACTACCTTTTCCGAACAGCAGTTCCTGCGTGCAACGGCCGAATTCCGGAATACCGTCAATGCTGAGGTAGTTTTTTGTCGTTTCATTTTCGAGTAAATACTGCTCGGCTTTTTTAACGCTGGTCAGTACCGGCGTTTTGCCAGTCTCATCTTTATATACACCAATCCCGAGGTTGATTTTTCCAGGACGGTCATCAGCACGAAACAGATCGGCCAGGCCCAGAATTGGGTCGGCAGGAGCGGCGGTAATGTTCTCAAACATGACGATGTTCCATTATGGTTACGGAAGGGAAGTCCGCTATCAGGTTAACGGTAGATTTACAAAATGCCAACCGTTAGCGGCGAAAACTCTGAGTGTTTTTTGAAGACGCGAGATTTCTCTGGCGGATATAAAAAAACAGGACCGAAGTCCTGTTTTTTAGGCATATAACAAAGAGGTCTGCTATTAGAACTGGTAAACGATACCTACAGCAACGGTGTCGTCAGAACCTACGCCCAGTTTATTGTCAGAATCGATCTGGTTGATGATGTAATCAACGTAGGTGGACATGTTTTTGTTGAAGTAGTAGGTAGCACCGACTTCGACGTAGTTAACCAGATCTTCGTTGCCGACACCTTCAACATCTTTCGCTTTGGATTTGGTATAAGCGATGGACGGACGCAGACCGAAGTCGAACTGGTATTGAGCAACTAACAGGATGTCCTGCGTTTTGTTCGCGAAACCGCCACTGATTGGGGTTGCGTTACGCGTTTCGCCATAGTTAGCGGCCAGGTAGAGGTTGTTAGCATCATATTTCAGGCCAGTCGCCCACTGTTCCGCTTTTTTACCGTTGCCACGCAGACGTGCATCTTCCTGAGCGTCGGTACGGTCAGCCGCACCGTAAGCACCTACGATACCGAAACCTTCAAACTCGTAGCTCAGAGATGTACCCCAGCCGTCGCCGTTAGAACGACGAACATCGCTGAAGTTATTGTCATCACCGTCAACATCATAAGTACTGGCACGCTCATTTTTACCCAGGTACTGAACGCCGAAGTTCAGACCTTCGACCAGACCGAAGAAGTTAGCGTTACGATAAGTCGCTACGCCGCCAACGCGACCCGCGAAGAAGTCGTCGGTGTAGGCGGTGTCACCACCAAATTCTGGCAGCATATCGGTGTAACCCAGAGCATCGTAAACGATGCCATAGTTACGACCGTAGTCCAGGGAGCCGGCATCACCAAATTTCAGACCGGCGAACGCCAGACGGGTTTTGTTGCCATTCTGAGAGTCAGAACCACCTTCAGAATTATTGCCGCTGAACTGATATTCCCACTGACCGTAACCGGTCAGTTGGTCATTAATCTGAGTTTCCCCTTTGAAACCAAGACGGGCATAGGTCTGGTCGCCATCGCCACCATAACTGTTCTCACCGTTGTTTTTAGAAAAATAATGCAGACCTACCGCTTTGCCGTACAGGTCCAGCTTGTTGCCGTCTTTGTTATAAACTTCAGCAGCGTTAGCTGCGCCGGCTACCAGCAGGGCAGGGATCACCGCTGCCAGGATGTTGCGCTTCATCATTATTTATTACCCTCATTGGTTTTTTTATATGACACTCGCCACTGCCGCCAATAAGTTACGTCAATAAAAATTTACGGAACTATTGATGAGAGTTTGGTGTCTTTTTGTGTCTGACAGGCATCTTTCCATTCAAACTGCCAATTCGCCACCGTGAAAATGCTACAAATATAAAGATTTTGTTTCAAAAAGAAAAAATATGTAATCAAATGTTAAAATAAAGTAACTTTGTGAACATCGTCAAACTTCAGTCTGTTTCTGCGGGTAAAACGCTCGTTTTATTTCTATTTATATGATTTTCTTATCGTTAATTTAGATAACGGCAAATATTATCACTTACTTTTTGGCGGGATATTTTTACTCATCGTTCTGTTCGGATGTCTGGAATGCTATTTTTCTGATTAAAAAAAGTACTATTAGATCAGAAAAAACTAATCTTTAGCCATTGTGCGTGAGGTTTTTTGCTGTGACAGTGAGAAGAAATATTCCGTAACAGGAACAGGGTTTTTGGCGCTTGCTATTAGATTTGTTTACTTTTGAAACGCAAAAGTTGACAAAAGAGAATAAAAAAAGCCAGCGAGAAGCTGGCTTTTTAGCTTTAATCGCGAGATTAGAAGCTGGCGTTGCGTGGGGTACGCGGGAAGGGGATAACGTCACGGACGTTTTGTACGCCGGTGACATAAGCGATCAAACGCTCAAATCCCAGACCGAAACCTGAATGAGGAACGGTACCGTAGCGGCGCAAATCGCGATACCACCAGTAGTCCTCTTTATTGAGGCCCATTTCCAGCATACGCGCATCCAGAACGTCAAGGCGCTCTTCACGCTGGGAACCGCCAATGATCTCACCGATTCCCGGCGCCAGAACATCCATTGCCGCGACGGTTTTACCGTCTTCGTTAAGGCGCATATAAAATGCCTTAATGTCCTTCGGATAGTTTTTCACTACTACCGGCGCTTTAAAGTGCTCTTCTGCCAGATACCGCTCATGCTCGGAAGAGAGATCGACACCCCAGAACACCGGGTTTTCGAATTTCTTACCGCAGTTTTCCAGAATGGTCACCGCATCGGTGTAATCCACCTGTGCGAAGTCTGCGTCAATGAAACGTTCCAGACGGGAAACGGCATCTTTATCCACACGCTCGGCAAAGAATTTCATGTCGTCTGCGCGTTCTGTCAGTACCGCCTTAAAGACGTACTTCAGCATCGCTTCCGCCAGACCAGCAACGTCATTCAGGTCCGCAAACGCCACCTCCGGCTCCAGCATCCAGAATTCCGCCAGGTGACGGCTGGTGTTGGAGTTTTCAGCACGGAAAGTCGGTCCAAAAGTATAAATTTTTGACAGCGCACAGGCATAGGTTTCACCGTTCAACTGACCCGAAACGGTCAGGAACGACTCTTTACCGAAAAAGTCTTTATCGAAATCAACTTTCCCCTGATCGTTACGCGGCAGGTTTTCCAGATCCAGCGTCGATACGCGGAACATCTCGCCCGCGCCTTCGGTGTCAGAAGCGGTAATCAACGGGGTAGACACCCAAAAGAAACCCTGTTCATCGAAGAAGCGATGCAGAGCCTGAGCCAGCGTGTGGCGGACACGAGCCACCGCGCCAATCATGTTGGTGCGCGGACGCAGGTGCGCAACTTCGCGCAGATATTCGATGCTATGGCGTTTTGCCGCCATAGGATAGGTGTCCGGATCTTCAACCCAGCCGGTGACTTCCACTTCCGTCGCCTGAATTTCGAAGCTTTGTCCCTGTCCAGGGGACGCAACAACTTTACCCGTTACAATCACCGAGCAGCCGGTTGTCAGACGCAGTACATCTTGATTGTAATTGGGCAGAGAATGATTAATTACAGCCTGTACAGGATCAAAGCAGGAACCGTCATAAACGGCAAGGAAGGAGATGCCAGCTTTTGAATCTCGGCGGGTACGCACCCATCCGCGCACGGTGACTTCGCTGTCAACGGCTACGCGGCCCTGGAGTACGTCGGCAACAGGCACAACGCTCATAATATTCTCTCTGTTAATAGTCGATTAGACATACTCTAAATAATTCGGGTTGCGGGAAGGTTGACTTCGGTGAGGGACATGGATGTCCCTGATTCATCCCCAGGCGCTTACATCAGTAAGTGACTGGAGTGAGCGAGGAAAGCCAACACACCCGCAACTTGAAGTATGACGAGTATAAACACTTGTCCACCCGAAACGGGAGGGCTTCCTATGTTACCTGGCATCTGCAATCAGACAAGCAGAAATCGCAGCTGGAGCGAAAGATTTCGGAAATAAACGCGAAAAGGGAGCCATGATGGCTCCCCGAAAGGCTTAGCTGGCTTTTCTGATATGGGGCAAGTCGAAGGCTTTACGCAACGCGCGCACGAAGGCTTTGTCATGGCAAATGGTTTTTCCTGGGCTATCGGACAGCTTAGCAACAGGCTTGCCATTGCACTCTACCAGTTTGATCACAATATTCAGCGGCTTCACCTGCGGGATATCGCAGGTCAGCCGCGTCCCGATGCCAAAGCTCAGCTGTACACGTGAAGAGAAGTGACGATAGAGATCGACCGCTTTCTTTAAATCAAGATTGTCGGAGAACACCAGAAGCTTGCTCAGAGGGTCAATACCCAATTTCTGATAATGCGCAATGGCTTTCTCGCCCCATTCGACAGGATCTCCGGAGTCATGACGTAATCCCTGATAGCGCGTGGCGAATTCCATGCCGAAATCACGTAAGAAGGCATCCATTGTGATGCAGTCTGTCAGGGCGATACCAAGCTGGTTGGGATATTCGTTAAGCCAGGCGGCCAGGGCGGCACGTTGGCTGGTGGCCAGATCCGGGCTTATCTGCTGGTGCGCCTGGAACCACTCGTGGGCCTGAGTACCCATCGGCGTCAATGACAGACGACGTGCGAGATCGTAGTTACTGGTACCGACAAACCACGGTTCCTGCTGGAGACGCTTAACGATCGCCTGCTGCACTTCTCGTGAGAAGCGACGACGGGTACCAAAATCCATCAGATGGAAGCGGGACATATCGAGATCGGCCGTTAAAGCAGAGAAATCGACTAGCTTATTTTCCAGCGCGTCAAGCGCCTGCAAAACGCCGGATTCAGGTGAGCGGTAGCGGTGTACCAACTCGCTGATAACGGCCAGCAACGGGACTTCCCACATGATCACTTCACGCCACGGACCGGTTAAGCGAATATTCAGCTTGCCGTTGTCGTTCGTAACGGAGACCTGTTCCGGGTTATAGCGGAAATTGCGTAACCAGTTGAGGTAGTCAGCTTTAAAGAAGGGCAGACCGGAGAGCCATGCAAACTCGTCCCCCTGAAGTTTCAGGTGCTGCATCGCGTGAACCTGCTCGCGAATAGCATCGGCATAAATACCCAGCAAATCATCACCGCGGCAACGGAATTCAGCCGCTACATGCACATCATCGTAGCGGTGAAAAACGGCTTGCTGCATATGCAACTTATAAGCATCTGTATCCAGCAGCGAGTGCAGAACAGGAGAAGCGAATTGTGTCATAGGTGCGCAGTAGCATCCTCTCACGGGAGCGTTTAGTACAATAAACAACTAAGAAAACCGCTGGAGTATACCTTGTTTAGCGATTTATTGAACCCCGATCACAACATAAGCTGTCTTCAGGGTCGAGTGCATTTCGTGCCTCGTGTTATAAAAATGTAGCTAAAAGAGTGTTTGTGTATGAAAAGATAAACATTCTGCGTAGCGCGATTTGCGCAACAGGAATAGACTGGAGTCGAGACTCTACAGAAGATGCGAAAGGTTTTTTATGACACAACAGCCGCAAGCTAAATACCGTCACGATTACCGTGCACCGGATTACCAGATTACCGATATTGACTTGACCTTTGACCTCGATGCCGAAAAAACGGTAGTCACAGCATTGAGCCAGGTTGTCCGTCATGGCGCGTCTGATGCGTCTCTCCGCCTTGATGGTGAAGATTTGACGCTGGTATCCATCCACGTCAACGATGCGCCGTGGACCGCGTATAAAACAGAAGAGGGCGTGCTGATTATCGACAGTCTGCCCGAGCGTTTTACGCTGTGCATTGTCAATGAGATCAGCCCCGCGGCGAATACAGCGCTGGAAGGTTTATACCAGTCCGGTGATGCGTTATGCACTCAGTGTGAAGCGGAAGGTTTCCGTCATATTACCTGGTATCCTGACCGTCCTGACGTGCTGGCGCGTTTTACCACGAAAATTATTGCTGATAAGAATCAATATCCGTTCCTGCTCTCCAACGGTAACCGTGTTGCCCAGGGCGAGCTGGAAAACGGTCGTCACTGGGTTCAGTGGCAGGATCCGTTCCCGAAACCGTGCTACCTGTTTGCGCTGGTGGCGGGTGATTTTGACGTACTGCGCGATTCCTTTACTACCCGTTCCGGGCGCGAAGTTGCTCTGGAGCTGTACGTCGACCGTGGAAATCTGGATCGGGCTCCGTGGGCGATGACTTCATTGCAAAACTCCATGAAGTGGGATGAAGAACGTTTCGGCCTCGAGTATGACCTCGACATCTATATGATTGTTGCGGTGGACTTCTTTAATATGGGCGCGATGGAGAATAAAGGGCTGAATATCTTTAACTCCAAATATGTGCTGGCGCGTACCGACACGGCTACTGATAAAGATTACCTTGATATTGAGCGTGTGATTGGTCACGAGTATTTCCACAACTGGACAGGTAACCGTGTTACCTGCCGCGACTGGTTCCAGCTTAGCCTGAAAGAAGGCTTAACGGTATTTCGCGATCAGGAGTTCAGCTCCGATCTGGGATCACGAGCGGTAAACCGCATCAGCAATGTGCGCACCATGCGTGGTCTGCAGTTTGCCGAAGACGCCAGTCCGATGGCACACCCGATCCGTCCGGATAAGGTGATTGAAATGAACAACTTCTACACCCTGACCGTTTACGAGAAGGGTGCGGAAGTCATTCGTATGATCCACACGTTGCTGGGTGAAACAAACTTCCAGAAAGGGATGCAGCTCTACTTTGAGCGTCACGACGGCAGCGCGGCAACCTGCGACGACTTTGTACAGGCGATGGAAGATGCGTCAAACGTCGATCTTTCCCATTTCCGCCTCTGGTATAGCCAGTCCGGTACGCCGATTGTAACGGTGAAAGACGACTACAGCCCGGAAACAGAGCAGTACACTCTGACCATCAGCCAGCGCACGCCCGTCACTGCGGATCAGGCGGAGAAGAAACCGCTGCATATTCCGTTCGCGATTGAATTGTACGATAACGAAGGCAACGTTATCCCATTGCAGAAGGGGGGGCATCCGGTGAGTTCCGTGCTTAACCTCACTCAGGCAGAACAGACCTTCGTATTTGATAATGTCTGGTTCCAGCCGGTGCCTGCACTGCTTTGCGAGTTCTCCGCTCCCGTGAAGCTTGAATATAAATGGAGCGATCAGCAGCTGACGTTCCTGATGCGTCACGCGCGAAACGACTTCTCCCGCTGGGATGCGGCGCAAAGTCTGCTGTCCACCTACATTAAACTGAATGTGGCGCGTCATCAGCAGGGGCAACCGCTCTCCCTGCCGATACATGTTGCGGATGCGTTCCGTGCGGTGCTGCTGGATGAGCAGATCGATCCCGCGCTGGCGGCAGAGATCCTGACGCTACCTTCCGTTAACGAAATGGCGGAACTGTTTGAGCAAATCGATCCGCTGGCGATTAGCGAAGTCCGTGAAGCACTCACCCGCACCCTGGCGACCGAACTGGCCGATGAGTTCCTGGCAATCTACAACGCCAATCGTCTGGATGAATATCGTGTGGAACATGCGGATATTGGCAAGCGTACTCTGCGTAATGCCTGTCTGCGTTTTCTCGCGTTTGGCGAAACGGAACTGGCCAATACGCTGGTAAGCCAGCAGTACCATAACGCCAACAATATGACCGACGCGCTGGCGGCACTCTCTGCGGCAGTGGCGGCGCAGCTGCCGTGCCGTGACGCGTTGATGCAGGAATATGATGACAAGTGGCACCACGACGGCCTGGTGATGGATAAATGGTTCATTCTGCAGTCCACCAGCCCGGCAGATAACGTGCTGGAAACGGTACGCGGCCTGCTGAAACATCGCTCATTTAGCATGGGTAACCCGAACCGTATCCGGTCGCTGATCGGCGCTTTTGCGGGCAGCAATCCGGCGGCGTTCCATGCGCAGGATGGCAGTGGTTATCAGTTCCTGGTGGAAATGCTCACCGAGCTGAACAGTCGCAACCCGCAGGTGGCCTCGCGCCTGATTGAACCGCTAATCCGCCTGAAACGTTATGACGCCAGACGTCAGGCGAAGATGCGAGCGGCGCTGGAGCAACTGAAAGATCTGGAAAATCTCTCCGGCGATCTGTTTGAGAAGATCACCAAAGCGCTGGCCTGATAATATTGCCGGATGCGTCCGGCCTGCAAATCAAATGCAGGCCGGATAAGCGACAGCGCCATCCGGCATTTTTAACCGTGCTTGCGTAGCGGAGCCTCATGTTCACCACGCTGCATCACCCGGTTCAACACTTCCGCCTCAAGTTCAGCTAAACGCACCGAACCCCGTCGTCGTGGACGGGGAATATCGACCGTCAGATCCAGCCCTGGTTTTCCGTCTTCAATCAGCAATACGCGGTCAGCCATTGCCACCGCTTCGCTGACGTCATGTGTTACCAGCAGCACGGTAAAGCCATGCTCCTGCCACAATGAAACAATCAGATCCTGCATCTCCAGTCGGGTTAGCGCGTCCAGTGCGCCGAGCGGTTCATCGAGTAACAGCAAGCCAGGTCGGTGGATGAGTGCACGCCCCAGCGCGACACGCTGTTTTTGTCCTCCAGAGAGCGCGGCAGGCCATTCCGTGGCCCGGTTTTCTAGACCCACCGAAGCCAGCGCCTGACGAGCGGCATTGCGCCACTCTCCCTTAAGACCCAGCCCTACGTTATCGATCACCGATTTCCACGGCAGCAGACGCGCGTCCTGGAACATCATCCGCGTGTCGTCCTGAATATCCGCCAGTGGCGTTGTGCCTGCGAGGAGTTCGCCAGAGGTGGGGGATTCCAGCCCGGCCAGCAGGCGCAGCAAAGTGCTTTTGCCACCGCCGCTCCGCCCAACGACGGCGACAAACTGACCCGCCGGAATATGCAGGTCAAACTGATTGAGCACGGTATTGCTGCCGTAGCGTTTGGTCACCGCGTTCAGCAGTAGTGGGATGCCCTGATTCAGACGAGCGGTATTCATACGGTTGCCTCCTTCACATGATAGGCCGGATTCCAGCGCAACCAGACGCGCTCCAGCAGTTGAGCGCTGACATCGGCCAGTTTGCCAAGCAGGGCATAGAGAATAATGGCGACCACCACCACATCCGTTTGCAGAAATTCGCGGGCATTCATCGCCAGATAGCCAATCCCTGAATTGGCGGAGATCGTCTCTGCCACAATCAGCGTCAGCCACATCAGCCCCAGGGCAAACCGGACGCCGACCATGATTGAAGGCAGAGCGCCGGGCAGGATCACATGGATAAACAACGGAAAACCGGAGAGCCCGTAGCTGCGCGCCATCTCGACTAAGCCACGATCGATATTGCGGATCCCGTGCCAGGTATTGATATAGATGGGAAAGAGCGTGCCCAGCGCAACGAGGAAGATCTTCGCGGATTCATCAATGCCGAACCAGAGGATCACCAGCGGGATCAGCGCCAGGTGCGGCACGTTACGCAACATTTGAATAGAGGTATCCAGCAGCCTTTCCCCCCAGCGTGACAGGCCGCTAATGAGTCCCAGCGCCAGCCCAATCGATCCGCCGATGGAAAAGCCGATCAGGGCGCGCCAGGAACTGATCGCCAGATGCTGCCAAAGCTCACCGCTGGCGGAGAGCGTCCGGAAGGCTTCAATGACGCCTTCCGGGGAGGGCAAAATACGCCCGGATAGCCAGCCTGTGGAAGACGCAAGCTGCCAGAGCGCAACGATGCCCACCGGTAAAAACCAGGGGGCAACGCGCAGCAACCACTTATTTGTTGGCGTTGCCATATTTGGGTACCTCAGCTCTGGGCGACTTTACGTGGGATGAATTCATTTGCCACCGCTTCACCTTGCTGGTGCAGAGGCTTCGGCTGGGGGATCTCCGTGATGGCGACATCCAGATGTGGAAACAACAATTCGCCGACCTTATATGCCTCTTCGAGATGCGGATAACCGGAAAGCACGAAGCTATCGATACCCAGTGCGGCATATTCATTAATCCGTGCCGCCACCGTCGGTCCATCGCCCACCAGCGCCGTTCCTGCGCCACCGCGTACAAGGCCGACCCCCGCCCAAAGATTAGGGCTGATCTCAAGTTTGTCGCGCTTGCCGTTATGCAGTGCCGCCATGCGGTGCTGCCCCACAGAATCGGTACGAGCGAAAGCCGCCTGTGCTTTGGCGATCGTCTCATCGTCCAGGTGCGAAATCAGGCGTTCCGCCGCTTGCCAGGCCTCTTCGTTGGTTTCACGTACAATAACGTGCAGGCGAATGCCGAAACGAATTTTGCGTCCACGTGCCGTCGCTTTAGCTCGCACCTGTTCGATCTTCTCTTTCACCAGTGCAGGAGGTTCACCCCAGGTAAGGTAGAGATCAACCTGCTCTGCGGCCAGATCCTGAGCGACCTCCGAGGAACCACCAAAGTAGAGTGGGGGATATGGCTGTTGGATCGGCGGGAAAAACAGTTTCGCCCCGCGTACATGGATATGTTTGCCGCTAAAATCGACGGTTTCGCCCTGTAGCAGACGGCGCCAGACCTGAGTGAATTCATCAGAGGCTTCGTAACGTTCAGCGTGGTCGAGAAACACGCCGTCACCCGCCAGCTCCTGCGGATCGCTACCGGTTACGAGATTAAACAGCGCGCGACCGTTTGAGAGCCGATCAAGCGTCGCCGCCTGGCGAGCGGCAACCGTTGGCGAGGTTACGCTCGGACGCAGGGCGACCAGGAACTTCAGCCGCTGGGTTACCGGGATCATTGAGGCAGCCACCAGCCACGCATCTTCACAGGAACGCCCGGTTGGGATCAGCACGCCGGTGAAACCCAGGCGATCTGCGGTTTGCGCAATTTGCTGTAGATAGCCGTGATCAACCGGGCGTGCTCCCTCTTCGGTGCCGAGATAATGACCATCACCGTGTGTTGGCAAGAACCAGAACATATTCAGACTCATAACTGTTTTCCTTCCTGTTGAGTGGGATGCCAGATGCGTTGGCGAATATCGATCTTTTTCGGAACGAGTCGGTTTTCGTAAAACAGGTCGGCGGTTTGTTGCTGTAGCGTGGCGACAGTGGCGCTAACCGGTGAAATGGCGGTGGGCGGACGGTGGTCTAAATAAGAGGCGATAACGGGTTCTGGTAATCCCATTGTTTTTGCCAGCAGCGTAATGCTTTCCGGACGCTGGCTGAGGGTCAGGGCATCAGCCTGACTGAAGGTATCCAGAACGCCCTGAATAAAAGCCCCGTTTTTCTCAGCGTAAGGTCGTGCGGCCAGATAAAACGAACCGGTCTGTTTCAGATCAGAACCATCCTTCAGCACGCGAACCCCGCCCTGCAATAAGGCTGCCGAGTAGTAGGGATCCCAGATTGCCCACGCGTCAACGTTCCCTTGCTGGAAGGCGGCGCGGGCATCGGCTGGCGTCAGGTAGGTGGGCTGGATGTCGGTAAACTTCAGTCCGGCCTGTTGCAGGGCGCGCAGGAGCAGGTTGTGTGAGCTTGACCCTTTCTGGAAGGCGACCTTATGGCCTTTTAGTTCAGCCACCGTTTTAATCGGGCTGTTTTCCGGTACCAGAATCACCTCAGCCTTCGGTTTCGCCGGCTCCACGCCAACGTAAAGCAGATCCGCTCCGGCAGCCTGGGCAAAAATGGGCGGAATATCCCCAGTGCTACCGAGATCGATGCTCCCGACGTTCAGCGCTTCCAGCATCTGCGGGCCAGCCGGGAACTCAACCCATGAGATTTTGGTTTGCGGATAGCGCTTTTCGAGTAGCGAATGGCTTTTCGTCAGCACCATACTCACGCTGCCTTTCTGGTAGCCGATACGCAGCGCATCAGGCGCAGGTTCGGCGGCCTGGGCCGGAGAGGTGGTCAGGAGTCCAGTCAGTACCAGCCACGAGGCGTGACGTCTGAATAATTTAAGCATGGGCGGTACCTCGCAGACTCTTCAGGGACGGGGTCTGCGCATCACGGCGATGCAGCGCCAGCCAGAAGGTATCCAGCGCGCCGTTTAGTCGCAGCTGGAGATTGGGCGTAAAGTGGGGTTTATGTTGATAGTCGATCACCTGTGAATCATCCGCGAAGACCCCGTGCAGGATCTCCTGAGCTTTCAGGGCACTCAGTACCGGTTTCAGGGCATAATCGACGGCTAACAGATGGGCTACGGTGCCGCCTGTGGCGAGCGGCAGCACCACTTTGCCTTCCAGGGCGCGTTCAGGAAGCAGATCGAGAAGCGTTTTTAACGCCCCGGAGTAGGCCGCTTTATAGACCGGAGTGGCAACAATCAGCCCATCGGCTTCTTTAAGCTGCTCCGTCAGCGTTTTTAGCGCCGGGCTGTCGAAGCGAGCATACAGCAGATCGGCAGGTTCAAAATTGTGTAGGTTCCAGTGGTAGATCTCCACACCCTGTTCACTCAGTTTTTCCCGCGCATATTCCAGTAACGCGCTGGAACGAGAGGGAAAGCGTGGGCTTCCTGCAAGAGTAATGACGCGCATAATCTCAATCTCCCCTTATAACTAATTGTTCTCTTTTGTTTAACATTGATAACAATTTTTGCAGTCTGACAGAGGGATTTTGTTTATCGAAATGATTTATACGGGATAGAAAAGCTGAAAAATGGATAAAAAGAGGAGTGAGAAGAAAACGTTTGCTATTTATTGCCGCAGGTCAATTCCCTTTTAGCCCGATATCACACATAATACGCCCCCGGTTTGCACACCGGGAATCCAGGAGAGTTCATGTACTACCCCTTCGTTCGTAAAGCCCTTTTCCAGCTCGATCCAGAGCGCGCTCATGAATTGACATTCCAACAGCTTCGTCGCATCACAGGTACGCCGTTTGAAGCGCTGGTCCGCCAAAAAGTACCGGCAAAACCGGTAACCTGTATGGGACTGACGTTTAAAAATCCGCTTGGCCTGGCGGCCGGTCTGGATAAGGACGGCGAGTGCATTGATGCGCTGGGGGCAATGGGTTTCGGTTCGATCGAAATCGGTACCGTTACGCCGCGTCCACAGCCGGGTAATGACAAGCCACGCCTTTTCCGTCTGGTGGACGCAGAGGGGTTGATCAACCGGATGGGCTTTAATAACCTGGGTGTTGATAACCTCGTCGAGAACGTTAAAAAAGCGCACTATGACGGCGTGCTGGGGATTAATATCGGCAAAAATAAAGATACTCCGGTAGAGCAAGGTAAAGATGACTATCTGATTTGTATGGAAAAAATCTATGCCTATGCCGGGTATATCGCCATTAATATATCTTCGCCAAATACCCCAGGATTACGTACGCTGCAATATGGTGAAGCGCTTGATGATCTGCTCAGCGCAATTAAAAATAAGCAAAACGATCTGCAATCGATCCATCAAAAATATGTCCCGGTCGCAGTAAAGATCGCGCCGGATCTTTCTGAAGAAGAACTGATCCAGGTGGCCGACAGTTTGCTTCGGCATAATATCGATGGTGTTATTGCAACTAATACCACACTCGATCGTTCCCTGGTTCAGGGAATGAAAAATTGCGATCAGGCGGGGGGATTAAGTGGACGTCCGCTGCAATTAAAAAGTACAGAAATTATTCGCCGACTGTCCGAGGAATTAAAAGGGCAGCTACCGATTATTGGCGTCGGCGGGATTGACTCTGTCGTCGCGGCGCGCGAGAAGATGGCGGCCGGCGCTTCGCTGGTGCAAATTTATTCTGGCTTTATTTTTAAAGGTCCGCCACTGATTAAAGAAATTATTACCCATATCTGATTCTTTTCTCCTCCTTTGTCAGATTATCAGACAACCAGGGCTTTATTTCCGGCCCTGGTTGTTTTATATTCCTTTGTTGTTGCTTATTTAAACATTATATACTCTAATTAATTCGAGCTGTGGGACAAAACGCGTAGCCGTTTTGAACAGCGCTTGCGCTGGCCCCGAAAGGCGAGTTACGCGGCGACGCAGGGACAAATCTGTCAGGAACAGATTTGAATGCTGCTGGTAGCGGCCCCTGGATGGGTCGAGTAATAAAGCCAACGCAACTGCAACTTGAAGTATGACGAGTATAGTCTTTCCTTATCTAAGGTAATAAACAAGCGGCACAAGGACAACATTGCAACAGGACGCTAAAGGGGTGGAGAGAAACCGATGCGAATTAAACCTGACGATAACTGGCGCTGGTATTATGATGAAGAGCATGATCGAATGATGCTCGATTTAGCCAATGGTATGTTATTTCGCTCGCGTTTTGCCCGTAAAATGCTGACTCCGGATGCATTCTCCCCGTCTGGTTTTTGTGTTGATGACGCCGCGCTTTATTTCTCATTTGAAGAAAAGTGTCGTGATCTCGAATTATCCAAAGAACAGAAAGCGGAACTGGTGCTTAACGCACTGGTGGCTATTCGCTATCTGAAACCGCAAATGCCGAAAAGCTGGCACTTTGTGGCACATGGCGAAAACTGGTTGCCTGGCGTCGGGGATGCGGCCTGCGTGTGGCTGAGCGATACCGAAGAGCAGATCAATCTGCTGGTGGTGGAGCCGGGAGAAAACGCGGCGCTTTGCCTGCTGGCCCAGCCGGGCGTGGTTGTGGCGGGGCGCACGATGCAGCTTGGCGATGCAATAAAAATCATGAACGACAGGCTGAAACCGCAGTTAAGAATTGACAGCTTAAGCCTTGAGCAGGCGGTTTAGCATCTCGTCGGTGGGCGTAGCTGGTGCAGGCAGTTTGAACACGGACAGTACGCCAGTCCTGCCCTGGTTCTTAGATTTTCAGCCTGAGCGCGGTCTTCGGCACACAGCTACAGCACAAGATTGTTCCGTCATCGCCAATCGCTGATTTTTTCAGCGGACTGACTTCGCCTTCCAGCAGCTTCACCCGACAGCAGCCGCAGATCCCCGCCCTGCATGAATAAGGAACCCGGATACCCTGGTTCTCCAGCTGTTCCAGTAGCACCTGCTGATTGTTGCCGCGAAAAGCCTGACCCTGCCAGTCAATAGTCACCGCCGCATCCGTCTGTTGTTCTGCTACGACTACGCCTTCATCCTCTTCGGCGGCGCCATACGCTTTGGCCGGTCCCGTGGCGAGGATTTCAACTTCATCACCGACACGAACCACGCCGCTGTTTCGGGCGATAAGATTCTGTCCAAAGTCGACATCGCCGTTGTCCAGGGCAGTACGGAAGCGTTGCAGGGTTGCCAGCGGTTCGCCTGAGGGATGTTTCTGACCTTTTTCCGGACTGACGGTGGTGAAAATACAGCGTGAGCAGGGTTTTACCACGTCAAAAATGACCTCGCCAATGCGAATGGTTTTCCAGGTATCTTCTTCCCATGCAGAGGTGCCGGAAACCACCAGGTTCGGGCGGAACTGCTCCATCTTCACGCTGGCCGGGCAGCGCTGTTGCAGATCGCGCAGAGAGGCTTCATTAGTCAGCAAATAAGGAAAACCATCAGCAAAAGAGAGCGGTACGTCGTCGTGGCGTTTTACCCTGCGGGTCGGCTGAGGACCCACCCAGCGAAGCTGGACATCGCGAGAGAAGAAGCGACTCAGCCACTGGTTAATCGCCTGAGGAGCGATGCGGGCGGTAAAATGATTTCCCCATACCTCGGTCGGCTCGTCCTGTTGCGCGAAATCGGCAAAGTGGACCAGCGCGCTGCTGCCGTCCGGTGCACTCAGGTGCAGACCATCATGGAATGGAGAAGGGGTGAAGCGTACCATTTGTGGAAACTGGCGGGCGGTAATGAACGTTCCGTCAGGTTGGGTGACCATAAAAATGCGATCGAAGGCCATACCGCTGACGTCGGCAAGGGCGTGCGTCAGACCAATACCGCGCATAGATTTTACGGGATGAATAAAAAGCCGGGTTAACGCCACCACTGTTCTGCCCCTTGAGCGAAAATAAGCCCCTAACTTTATGACATGCGCGTGAGATTGGCTATAATGCGCAGCAATTTTCTTCGAGTATAAGTGACGATATGAATTCTCTGTTTGCCAGTACGGCCCGTGGGCTGGAAGAGCTGTTAAAAACTGAACTTGAAAACCTGGGCGCAGTTGAGTGCCAGGTGGTTCAGGGTGGGGTCCATTTTAAGGGCGACACACGGCTTGTTTACCAGAGCCTGATGTGGAGTCGGCTGGCCTCCCGTATTATTTTGCCAATGGGGGAATGTAAGGTTTACAGCGATCTGGACCTTTACCTTGGCGTACAAGCGGTTGACTGGACAGAGATCTTCAATCCGGATGCGACCTTTGCAGTGCATTTCAGCGGTCTGAACGACACCATTCGCAACAGCCAGTACGGGGCGATGAAAGTCAAAGACGCGATTGTCGATGCCTTTACCCGCAAGAATCTGCCGCGTCCGAATGTAGACCGTGAATCACCGGATATCCGCGTCAACGTCTGGCTGAACAAAGATACCGCCAGCATTGCTCTCGATCTGAGCGGTGATGGTCTGCATCTGCGCGGTTACCGCGATCGCACGGGCGTTGCGCCAATTAAAGAGACGCTGGCCGCGGCTATCGTTATGCGTTCTGGCTGGCAGCCGGGTACGCCGCTGCTCGATCCGATGTGCGGTTCTGGTACGTTGCTCATTGAAGCGGCGATGTGGGCAACCGATCGGGCGCCGGGCCTGCACCGTGGTCACTGGGGCTTTAGCGGCTGGGCGCAGCACGATGAGGCCGTCTGGCAGGAAGTGAAAGCACAAGCGCAAACGCGCGCGCGCAAAGGTCTGGCTGACTATACGTCCCGTTTCTATGGTTCTGACAGCGACGCGCGCGTCATTGAACGGGCGCGCAGCAACGCCCGTCGCGCAGGTCTTGGCGAACTGATTACCTTTGAAGTGAAGGATGTGGCGCAGCTGAGCAATCCGCTGCCAACGGGTCCGTATGGGACGGTTATCAGCAACCCGCCATACGGCGAGCGCCTGGACAGCGAACCGGCGCTGATTGCGCTGCATAGCCTGCTGGGACGGACGATGAAAGATCGGTTCGGCGGCTGGAATTTGTCGCTGTTCAGCGCCTCGCCGGATCTGCTGAGCTGTCTGCAACTGCGCGCCGATAAGCAATATAAGGCTAAAAACGGTCCGCTGGACTGCGTGCAGAAAAACTATCATGTAGCGGAAAGCACCCCGGACGCAAAACCCGCAACGGTAGCCGAAGATTATGCCAACCGCCTGCGTAAGAATGCCAGGAAGCTGGAGAAATGGGCGCGTCAGGAAGGTATTGAATGCTATCGTCTGTATGACGCCGACCTGCCTGAGTATAACGTGGCGGTCGATCGCTACGGCGACTGGGTCGTGATTCAGGAGTATGCGCCGCCAAAAACGGTTGATGCGCAAAAAGCGCGTCAGCGTCTGTTCGATATCATCGCCGCAACGCTGTCCGTTCTGGAGGTCGCGACGAATAAACTGGTGCTGAAGACCCGCGAACGCCAGAAAGGGAAAAACCAGTACCAGAAGATGAACGAGAAGGGTGAGTTCATCGAAGTCAGCGAGTATAACGCACGTCTGTGGGTTAATCTGACCGATTACCTTGATACCGGTCTGTTTCTCGACCATCGCATTGCACGCCGGATGCTCGGACAGATGAGCAAAGGAAAAGATTTCCTTAACCTGTTCTCTTACACCGGCAGCGCCAGCGTGCATGCAGGGCTGGGTGGGGCGCGTAGCACCACGACGGTGGATATGTCACGTACCTACCTGGAGTGGGCGGAACGCAACCTGCGTCTGAACGGACTGAGCGGGCGGGCGCACCGTCTGATTCAGGCCGACTGCCTGGGCTGGCTGCGCGAAGCCAATGAACAGTTTGATCTGATCTTCATCGACCCACCTACGTTCTCTAACTCCAAACGGATGGAAGATTCGTTTGACGTCCAACGCGATCACCTGGCGCTGATGAAAGATCTGAAACGTCTGCTGCGTAACGGCGGCACAATCATGTTCTCCAACAATAAACGTGGATTCCGTATGGATCTCGAAGGGCTGGCGACGCTGGGGCTGAAAGCACAAGAAATTACCCAAAAAACGCTTTCCCAGGACTTTGCCCGCAACCGCCAGATCCACAACTGCTGGCTGATTACCGCAGCCTGAAAGGATAAGTAAAATGTCATTAATCAGTATGCATGGCGCATGGCTGTCGTTCAGCGATGCGCCGCTTCTCGATAATGCAGAGCTGCATATCGAAGATAACGAACGTGTCTGCCTGGTCGGCCGTAACGGCGCCGGGAAATCGACGCTGATGAAGATCCTTAACCGCGAGCAGGGTCTGGATGACGGGCGCATCATTTATGAACAGGATCTGATCGTTGCCCGACTGCAACAGGATCCGCCACGCAATATCGTCGGCAGCGTATACGATTTTGTCGCTGAAGGAATTGAAGAGCAGGCTGAGTATCTGAAGCGCTACCATGATATCTCTCGTCTGATCATGACTGACCCCAGCGATAAAAATCTCAATGAGATGGCGAAGGTGCAGGAGCAGCTCGACCATCACAACCTGTGGCAGCTTGAAAACCGTATTAACGAAGTGCTGGCGCAACTGGGGCTGGATCCTAACGCGGCGCTCTCTTCGCTCTCCGGGGGCTGGCTGCGTAAGGCGGCGCTGGGGCGGGCGCTGGTCAGCAATCCACGCGTGCTGCTCCTTGATGAGCCAACCAACCATCTGGATATTGAAACCATCGACTGGCTGGAAGGGTTCCTGAAATCCTTCAACGGCACGATTATTTTCATCTCCCACGACCGTTCCTTTATCCGCAATATGGCGACCCGTATTGTTGATCTCGATCGCGGCAAGCTGGTGACTTATCCGGGGAATTACGATCAGTACCTGCAGGAGAAAGAAGAGGCCCTGCGCGTGGAAGAACTGCAGAACGCTGAATTCGATCGCAAGCTGGCGCTGGAAGAAGTGTGGATCCGCCAGGGAATTAAAGCACGTCGTACCCGTAACGAAGGTCGCGTGCGCGCCCTGAAAGCGATGCGTCGCGAACGCAGTGAACGGCGTGAAGTGATGGGAACTGCGAAGATGCAGGTCGAAGAAGCGACCCGCTCCGGTAAGGTCGTCTTTGAGATGGAAAATGTCGATTACCAGGTGGACGGCAAACAGTTGGTGAAAGACTTCTCCGCTCAGGTTCAGCGCGGCGACAAAATTGCCCTGATCGGGCCGAACGGCTGCGGGAAAACGACGCTGCTCAAACTGATGTTAGATCAGCTTAAGGCTGACAGTGGCCGTATCCACGTAGGGACGAAGCTGGAAGTGGCCTATTTCGATCAGCACCGTGCAGAGTTGGATCCCGATAAAACGGTGATGGATAACCTGGCGGAAGGCAAGCAAGAGGTGATGGTTAACGGTAAACCGCGCCATGTATTGGGTTATCTGCAGGACTTCCTGTTCCATCCAAAGCGTGCGATGACGCCGGTGCGCGCGTTGTCAGGCGGAGAGCGTAATCGTCTGCTGCTGGCACGGCTTTTTCTGAAACCCAGCAATCTGTTAATTCTTGATGAACCGACAAACGATCTCGACGTCGAGACGCTGGAGCTACTGGAAGAGCTGATCGATGCTTATCAGGGCACCGTGTTGCTGGTGAGCCACGATCGTCAGTTTGTCGACAACACCGTGACCGAGTGCTGGATCTTCGAAAGCGGCGGTAAAATTGGTCGTTATGTTGGCGGCTATCATGATGCGCGCGGTCAGCAAGAGCAGCACCTGGCGTTTATACAGCCTGCCGGGAAGAAAACCGAGGAAGTTATTGCCCCGAAAGCAGAAATTGTAAAACGCGGCAGTAGCAAACTAAGCTATAAACTGCAGCGCGAACTGGAACAACTCCCCGCACGGCTTGAAGAGCTGGAAGCAAAACTGGAAGCGTTGCAGACGCAGGTGGCAGACGCTGCCTTCTTCAGCCAGCCCCATGAACATACGCAAAAGGTACTGGCCGAGCTGAATGACGCAGAGCAGGAACTTGAGCAAGCCTTTGAGCGCTGGGAATATCTTGAAGCTTTGAAGAATGGCGCATAATTAAAGGAGCGCATATGTGCGAACATCATCATGCTGCAAAGCACATATTGTGCCCGCAGTGTGACATGCTGGTGGCATTGCCCCACCTTGAGCATGGTCAGAAGGCAGCATGTCCAAGATGTGGCACAACGTTGACAACGGAGTGGGACGCGCCGAGGCAGCGTCCCACCGCGTATGTGCTGGCGGCGCTGTTCATGCTGCTGCTCTCTAACCTTTTCCCGTTTGTGAACATGAATGTGGCGGGGGTGAGCAGCGAAGTCACGCTGCTGGAAATTCCGGGAGTGCTCTTTTCAGAAGACTACGCCAGTCTTGGCACCTTCTTTATGCTCTTTGTGCAACTCGTCCCGGCGTTTTGCCTGATCACGATTTTATTATTGGTAAACCGCGTCGACCTGCCGGTCCGCCTGAAGCAGAGGCTGGCACGAGTACTGTTCCAGTTGAAAACGTGGGGAATGGCGGAGATATTTCTTGCGGGCGTGCTGGTGAGTTTTGTCAAACTGATGGCCTACGGTGACATCGGCGTCGGCAGCAGTTTTATTCCGTGGTGCTTGTTCTGTGTTTTACAACTGCGTGCGTTTCAGTGCGTCGATCGCCGCTGGTTATGGGATGATATCTCCCCAATGCCGGTAACGCAGCAAACGCTGAAGCCTGGGATTTCAGGACTTCAGCAGGGACTTCGCTCCTGCTCATGCTGCACGGCGATTCTTCCTGCTGATGAGTTAGTGTGCCCGCGTTGCCAGACGAAAGGTTATGCCCGACGTAAAAACAGCCTGCAGTGGACGCTGGCGCTGCTGTTCACATCGATCATGTTATATCTGCCCGCCAACATCATGCCGATCATGATTACCGATCTCCTCGGTTCGAAGATGCCTTCCACGATCCTTGCCGGGGTTATTTTGCTGTGGAGCGAAGGGTCGTACCCGGTTGCGGCGGTGATATTTATCGCCAGCATCATGGTGCCGACGCTAAAAATGATCGCCATCGCCTGGCTGTGCTGGGACGCAAAAGGGCATGGCAAACGTGACAGTGAAAGAATGCATCTGATATACGAGATGGTCGAATTTGTCGGGCGCTGGTCAATGATCGACGTTTTTGTTATTGCCGTCCTCTCTGCGCTGGTGCGTATGGGAGGCTTAATGAATATTTATCCTGCAATGGGTGCTTTGATGTTTGCTTTAGTTGTCATCATGACAATGTTTTCTGCGATGACCTTTGATCCGCGCCTGTCGTGGGATCGTGAACCTGACCATGAGGAGTCCTGACAGCATGGAATCTAAAAGTGGGGAAGCCAAAATTCAGAAGGTAAAGAACTGGTCTCCCGTGTGGATATTTCCCATCGTCACTGCGCTCATTGGGGCATGGGTTCTGTTTTACCACTACAGTCATCAGGGCCCAGAGGTAACCTTGATCACGACCAATGCGGAAGGCATAGAGGGGGGAAAAACCACCATCAAAAGCCGCAGCGTGGACGTGGGGGTAGTGGAAAGCGCGACGCTGACAGATGATCTCACGCATGTCGAGATTAAAGCGCGCCTTAATTCCGGTATGGAAAAGTTGTTACACAAAGATTCTGCCTTTTGGGTGGTGAAGCCGCAGATCGGACGTGAAGGGATCAGCGGATTAGGGACGCTGCTTTCCGGCGCATATATTGAATTGCAGCCGGGGTCGAAAGGCAGCGAGCTGACAACCTACCAGCTTCTGGATTCACCTCCGCTGGCACCGCCCGATGCGAAGGGGATCCGCGTGGTTCTGGACAGCAAAAAAGCCGGCCAGCTTAGCCCAGGCGATCCGGTACTCTTCCGCGGATATCGCGTGGGTTCCGTAGAAACCAGTACGTTTGATCCACAGAAACGTTCCATCAGTTATCAACTTTTCATCAACGCGCCAAATGACCGCCTGGTGACCAGCAATGTCCGTTTCTGGAAAGACAGCGGTATTGCGGTGGATCTGACGTCTGCCGGTATGCGGGTCGAAATGGGTTCGCTGAGCACCCTGTTTGGCGGCGGCGTCAGTTTTGATGTCCCGGAAGGTCTTGACCAGGGGCAGCCGGTTGCAGAAAAAACCGCCTTCAGCCTGTATGACGATCAGAAAAGTATTCAGGATTCGCTTTATACCGATCATATCGATTACCTGATGTTCTTCAAAGATTCGATTCGCGGTCTACAGCCGGGAGCACCGGTGGAATTCCGTGGGATCCGTTTAGGGACGGTCGCTAAGGTACCTTTCTTTGCGCCAGGTATGCGGCAGGCATTTAATGACGATTATCGTATTCCGGTGCTGATTCGTATTGAGCCGGAGCGTCTGAAAGCGCAGCTTGATGAGAACACCGACGTGGGGGCTCATCTGGCGGAACTGCTTAATCGTGGGTTAAGAGCGTCGCTGAAAACCGGTAACCTGGTGACCGGAGCGCTGTATGTGGATCTGGATTTCTATCCTAAAGAGCCGCCGTTAAAAGGTATTCGTGAGTTCGGCGGTTACCAAATCATTCCGACAGTCAGTGGTGGTCTGGCGCAAATTCAGCTGCGACTGATGGAAGCGCTGGATAAAATCAATAATCTGCCGTTGAACCCAATGATTGAACAGGCGACCAACACGTTGACGGAAAGTCAGCGGACCATGAAGCATCTGCAAACCACGCTGGACAATATGAACAAGATTACCTCCAGCCAGTCGATGCAGCAGCTTCCGGCGGATATGCAAAACACACTGCGCGAACTTAATCGCAGTATGCAGGGCTTCCAGCCAGGTTCGGCGGCATATAACAAGATGGTGGCGGATATGCAGCGTCTTGACCAGGTGCTTCGTGAGCTACAACCGGTGCTGAAGACGCTGAATGATAAGAGTAATGCGCTGGTGTTTGAAGCAAAGGATAAGAAAGATCCAGAGCCGAAGAGGGCGAAACAATGAAAAAGTGGCCAGTGGTGATGATGGCGTTCTGGCTGGCGTCATGCAGCTCCGG
The DNA here is from genome assembly GCF_002918555.1 of Citrobacter amalonaticus. Lineage (GTDB taxonomy): Bacteria > Pseudomonadota > Gammaproteobacteria > Enterobacterales > Enterobacteriaceae > Citrobacter_C > Citrobacter_C amalonaticus_A. The sequence goes on along the minus strand of NZ_PQMB01000002.1, from coordinate 531,835 downwards.
CGGGGAGAACAAAAGTTATTATCAGCTCCCCATCGCTCAGCAGGGCGCGCAGAGTACGGCGAGCCAGGGGAATCGTCTGCTGTGGGTAGAACAGGTTACGGTACCGGATTATCTGGCGGGGAACGGTGTTGTCTATCAGACCAGCGATGTGAAATATGCGATCGCCAATAACAATCTTTGGGCCAGCCCGCTGGATCAACAGCTGCGTAATACGCTGGTGGCGAACCTCAGCGCTCAGCTGCCGGGATGGGTGGTAGCTTCCCAGCCGTTAGGGACGACTCAGGACGCGCTGAACGTCACCGTGACCGGATTCCACGGTCGCTATGATGGTAAGGTCATTGTGAGCGGTGAGTGGCTGCTGAATCATCAGGGACAGCTAATTAAGCGTCCGTTCCATATTGAGGTTACGCAAACTCAGGATGGTTACGATGAGATGGTCAAGATGCTGGGAAATGCCTGGAGCCAGGAAGCTGCCGCCATTGCTCAGGAGCTTAAGCGTATCCCATAAGTTTAAATTTTTGTAAATCTGACCGCCTCCGGCACTGTGCCTGGGGCGGTTTTTTATTTATGAAGAAAGTTGTTTCAGCTCACAATTTTTGTACAACTGATTTTCTGAGTAGCTCACAAATATGACATCGGTATGAATTTTGCGCATTGACGAGCTCAATAATTCGCGGTATTCGTTTAGTGTGATTGCACACTTCGTAATCACTGTTTTCTTTTCCACCAGATACAAGCATGAGGGAAACGAGGCATGAAGAGACAAAAACGAGATCGCCTGGAACGGGCACATCAACGTGGTTATCAGGCCGGTATTACCGGACGCTCAAAAGAAATGTGTCCCTATCAGACGCTGAATCAGAGATCGCACTGGCTGGGAGGCTGGCGAGAAGCCATGGCGGACAGGGTGGCAATTGCCTGATTCTGTCTCTTTAGAAAAAGAAACCTCCGCAGTACGGAGGTTTCGCCTTTTCATGGCCAGATAAGGCATTTGCGCCGCTATCTGGAAATCAAAGGATATGCTTAGAAAGTGGAGGTGTCCTGGAACAGACCCACTTTCAGATCGTTTGCAGTGTAGATCTGACGACCATCCACCAGCACTTCACCATCAGCAATACCCATAATCAGACGGCGATTAATTACACGCTTGAAGTGAATACGGTAAGTCACTTTCTTCGCGGTCGGCAGAATCTGACCGCCGAATTTCACTTCGCCTACGCCCAGCGCACGGCCTTTACCTTCACCGCCAAGCCAGCCGAGATAGAATCCAACCAGCTGCCACATTGCGTCAAGACCCAGACAGCCCGGCATTACCGGATCGCCGATGAAGTGGCATCCGAAGAACCAAAGATCCGGATTAATGTCCAGTTCTGCTTCAACATAACCTTTGTCGAAGTTGCCGCCGGTTTCGGTCATTTTGACCACACGGTCCATCATCAGCATGTTTGGCGCCGGCAGCTGTGGGCCTTTTGCTCCAAACAGTTCACCGCGACCAGAGGCAAGAAGGTCTTCTTTCGTATAGGATTCGCGTTTATCTACCATGTTCTCTGTAAGCCTTATTTTATTGAAGCACGCAGGATAGCTAACACGTGTACGCTGAACAAGTCCGATCAGTTCGGAACAAACCAGTTCAGCCACCGCAGCGGCCATGGAAAACGGTGACGTCCTTCCTGTTGCGTCGCCTGCGCGATACGCTCCAGAATGGCTTGCATCAGCGTCGTTTGCCCTTCGCCATCCCACACCAGATTTAACAGCAACGGCAGCGCGTCAGTGACATCGTCCACCGCCCAAATTGTAAATTTCTCTTCCTCAACGGCCTGCAAAAGTGCGGGCTGCAGGCTGAGGTGCCTGACGTTCGCTGACGGAATAATAACCCCTTGTTTGCCGGTTAACTCACGCTGCTGGCAAATGGCGAAGAAGCCTTCGATCTTCTCGTTCAGACCGCCAACGGGCTGAGCGCGACCAAACTGATCGACAGAACCCGTGATGGCGATGCTTTGATTCACCGGCACATTGGCAAGGGCGCTAATTAATGCACACAGTTCAGCCATTGATGCGCTGTCGCCATCAACTTCGCTGTAGGATTGCTCAAAGGTTAGCGAGGCGGAGAAAGGGATCTGCTGCTCAAGCTGTAGCTCCGACATCAGGAACGCCTGCATGATCATCATACCCTTGGCATGAATATTACCGCCGAGCTCAGCCTTACGCTCGATATCGATGAATTCTCCGTCTCCAATATGTACCACGCAGCTGATGCGCGAGGGTTCGCCAAAAGCACGCGGATGACCCGGAAATTCAATCACCGACAGGGCATTTATCTGACCGACGCGCTCGCCTTCGGTTTCAATCAGAATTTGTTCCTGAAGGATCTCATCCTGCATGCGTTCGGCCAGAAACCCTTCGCGCCATTCACGCTGTGAAAGCATCAGGGTGAGTTGCTCCGCGTTGCAGAATTCACCTTCACACAGTGGGACGACCTCTTTCAACTGACGGATAATCCATAGCGGATTGAGCGGCAGTGTGTCCTGCTCGCCGGTATAGCGTACCGCTTCGCGTACCAGTACCTGCCAGGCATCAGGCGCCGGAGAGGGCAGGTTGTTGCTTTTGGCGGTCAGTGTGACCCACTGACACCACTGGCTCACGGATTCGGCATCTACAATCTGCAGGTTATCTTCAAATTCGCTATAGATGGCCTGCTCAGCCAGTTCCGGCTCCATCTCCTGGAAATCAGCCAGTGATTCACGCTCGCCCACCAAAATGACTTTGAGTTTCAGCGGCATTGATGGCACAGAGACCGGAAGGGGACGCGACTCGTCAAAGGCTACCCAGTCAAAGCGTCCGCAGCTGACAATGGCTTTCAGACGCATCCACAGCAGGGGCTGGGCCAGGAGCGTACGCAATGAGATGATCAGAACACCGCCATTCGCCTGGTGCACCAGACCTGGCTGTAAGGTAATGTCGCCATTAAACTGGCGCAGGCAGCCAAACAGTTGCTCTGCTTCAACCCAGTCGGCGCTGACAACCTGCGTCAGCGTTGCAAAATTATCTTCAGTGCTGGTGGCATCGAGATAGCGGATGGTATGGCCCGAAACCTCGTAATGGCCGCCCGTCAACTGGTCGGCATCGTTTTGCAATGTTCGTGCCGCATCTGCCAGGAGATTGAGGTACTCAGGCTCTTCCGGCGCTTTTGCCAGCATAAAAGGGGATGAAACCCGGGACTGGAGCAACTGCTCAAGCGCAAACTGCAGGCGCGGTTGAGTATCACTGAGTAAGGTGTCGTTATCATCGGTAACGTGTGGCTGTGCAAATATCTCCTGATAACTGTCGGTATCAGGAACCAGATCACGCCATGCAAGTTTCGTAATGGTCAAAGTTGAGGTTTTTTAGTCTGTTGTGAAAAACGCGATTATAGCGTAACCGGCATCGCTGCACACGTGGAAAGCGAAAGCAAACGTTCATGAGGATATGTGACAGGTCACAGGGTAAAGATTCTTTTCTTCAGATAATAAAAAAGCTGATATTCTGATATGGGTGACACGGTAACATTGAGATCGCAATGAAATATCAACAACTTGAAAATCTTGAGAGCGGTTGGAAGTGGAAGTACCTGGTGAAGAAGCATCGCGAAGGGGAGTTGATAACCCGTTACGTGGAGGCCAGTGCTGCCCAGGAGGCCGTTGATTTATTGCTTACCCTCGAAAATGAACCGGTCCGGGTCAATGTCTGGATCGAAAAACACATGAGTCCGATGTTGCAAAACCGGATGAAGCAGACTATTCGCGCAAGGCGTAAACGACACTTTAATGCGGAACACCAGCATACCCGTAAGAAGTCGATTGATCTGGAGTTTATCGTCTGGCAGCGCCTGGCTGGCCTTGCGCAACGACGCGGAAAAACACTTTCAGAAACAATCGTGCAACTGATAGAAGATGCCGAAAACAAAGAGAAGTATGCGACTAAGATGTCTTCGCTGAAGCACGATTTACAGGCGCTGTTAGGCAAAGAATAAGCGTCATAGAGTTTAACGTCGTTTTGAAGGCGAAAAAAAAACCCCGCAGAGCGGGGTTTTTTATTAGACGGAAACTTAAGCCTGCGGCTGAGTTACAACGTCTTTGATGCCTTTAACTTCGATCTCTACACGACGATCCGGGGCCAGGCAGTCGATCAGTGCAGCGCGAGCTTTCACGTTGTCACAGGTGTTGCCGGTAACCGGGTTGGATTCGCCCATGCCACGTGCGGAGATTTTGTCAGACGGGATACCTTTAGAAATCAGGTAATCAACAACAGACTGAGCACGTTTTTCGGACAGACCCTGGTTGTAAGCGTCAGAACCGATGCGGTCAGTGAAGCCCAGAACCACTACGGAACCGTCTTTCGGATCCAGGTTGCTCAGCTGGCTGTACATCTGATCCAGAGCCTGCTGGCCTTCTGGTTTCAGAGTCGCTTTGTTGAAGTTGAACAGTACGTCAGACTTCAGAGTGAAGTGTTTGGTCTGTACTTCTGGAGCCGGAGCTGGTGCCGGAGCAACTACTGGAGCTACAGTTTCCTGACCAAAACGGTAAGAAACACCTACGCTCAGCATGCCGTTATCCGGACGAGTGCCGATGGTGTTAGCGTCACCGATGTTGTTGGTCCACTGGTATTCCAGACGGGTAGCGATTTCAGGAGTAATTGCATACTCGATACCGCCCGCGAATACTGGAGAAACGCCAGTGTCGTGGTTTTTATCAGAATTACCACCAGGTACGTTAGCCTTGGTGTCTGCACGCCATACCATACCACCCAGACGAGTGTAGATGTCCAGATCGTCAGTGATTGGGTAACCCAGTTTAGCGGTCAGCTGAACGCCCTGAGCTTTGTAAGCACCGTTGATGTTGTCGCCTTTGTACGGCATACGACCTAACCAGTCGTAACCCATTTCAAAGCCAACATACGGGTTAACCTGATAACCACCGAATGCACCAGCACCCAGTTGGTTTTCATGGGTCGGACCATTGTTGTTGATGAAACCAGTGTCATGGTACTGAGACCAGCCCAGTTTAGCACCAGTGTACCAGGTGTTATCTTTCGGAGCGGCCTGCGCTACGGTAGCGAAACCAGCCAGTGCCACTGCAATCGCGATAGCTGTCTTTTTCATTTTTTGCGCCTCGTTATCATCCAAAATACGCCATGAATATCTCCAACGAGATAACACGGTTAAATCCTTCACCGGGGGACTAGCTCAATAGTTGCTCTACCGATATCTTCGGCTATATGCCGAGCACCCCTGGCGATGTAAAGTCTACAACGTAGTTGAAAACTTACAAGTGTGAACTCCGTCAGGCATATGAAAAAAAAAGGCTTGTATACAAAATATTTAACATTTTTTGATGGTAAATTGCGCAACGAAAATTCGGGGAACCGCTTCAGACAAGCGTTCGCGGAAAAAAAACCTCACACATCAAAGTAGAATTCAGCTGCGAAAAAAAATTCCAGGATAAATCCTAATTTGGCTCAATGATACAAATTAGAGTGAATTTTTAGCCCGAAATGGTGTCTCGTGGCATGAGCATGTGCGCTCACGGGGCGCATGATAAAGCCCATTGCGTTTCCCTCGTCCGCCGCTTTAACCAGTTCAGCATGTTCTTCTTCTGTTAACTCGTTCGCCAGCCAGCCGATCACTACGCTGTAGTTGCCCGTACGCAGTGCGCGAACCATTGACTCCAGCGTATTGCAAGGAGAGAGCTGGCGAATCTGCATCACTTTCGTTAACGGCAATCCTGCAGACTGAACCCATTCGCGACTCAGTTTTTGCTGGGGTGTGAGCCAGAGCTGCCAGCGAGATTGCTGACCCAATTGCTGAAGCAGAGGCAGCAGCAGTAACTGTGTCATCATGGGCTGGTCTTCGCGATAGACCACTTCACTGATAAGTCCGGCAGAAGCGTTTTCCGAAGAGGCGCTCGCCATGCTGTTGGATGTGGAAGAGAACGCCGAAGAACGATGTGCATAGCCTGAAGTGTACATAATCAATCCAGCCCTGTGAGTTACTGTATGAATGTACAGTACTCCTGCTATCGCTAAAGATCAACTCTATTTTCGGAAACCGACTCGCAATTTTCATCCATCATTGCGTGAAAAATGAAAATCATCTTGCCCCGTGACCCTAAGTTGCCTATGTTCGGTAACTAACGGATCTGTTATCGAAAGTCATTTATTTACCTCATGATTTAAAAGGGAATTTTATGAGAAAAAACTCATATGACAGGATCTATAAATCACAAGAATATCTGGCATCTTTGGGAACAATTCATTACCGATCGTTGTTCGGTAGCTACAGTTTAACCATCGATGACACGGTATTCGCCATGGTTGCCGATGGCGAATTATACCTTCGGGCCTGTGAGCAGAGCGTACAATACTGTGTGAACCACACGCCTGTCTGGCTGACGTTCATGAAACGTGGACGCCCTGTCATACTTAACTATTATCAGGTTGATGAAGCGCTGTGGCGCGACCAACAGCAGCTGGTTCGTTTATCAAAATTTTCGTTTGACGCCGCGTTACAAGAGAAGCATTCCCGTGGTTCGCAGCAGCGCCTGAAGGATTTACCCAACATGTCGTTCCATCTGGAGGTTTTGCTCAATGAGGCGGGCATTAAAGATGTTCGCACGTTGCGGATACTGGGCGCAAAAATGTGCTGGTTACGACTCCATCAGATCAACAAATCGGTGACGGTAAAGATCCTTTATATGCTGGAAGGTGCGATTAACGGAGTGCATGAAGCCGCACTCCCGGCGGTCCGTCGCCAGGAGCTATCACAGTGGGTTAAGGCGCTTTCACTGGAGCCGGAATATCTGCGGGCGACTGAGTGATTTGGCGCTGCAGGCGGCTAATTTCCGGGAGTAGCGCTATCAGCAAACCAACCTGCTGTACAACCAGAGGTTCTTTACTGTCAGGACGTGGCTCAAGATGCTGAATACGCTGTGTTAACTCGGCGAGCGCTTGTTGTACACGCTGTTCGTGGGCGGGTTGATGGTGCAGTGCATCATCGACATAGCAGACAGCGTCATCCAGTAACGTCAGGACCTCCGGATTGGTGAGTTGCTCCCGGTGAGCCCCCAGCGCTGAAATGTAACTGGTAAAAGTATGATTGAGGCAGAGCAGCCGGAACGCTGCCTCACGAGTACCGGCGGTAACATTGGGCTCGCTGGACATATTGGAGACGACAGAGGCCAGCTCAGCGTCGCGATTATGCGCATCGCGACGGGCAATGCGGTATGCAAGGCGGTTATCGCGGCCCTGATGATATTGTTCGAGGATCGCGTCAAGGTAGCGACAGTTGGCCTCGGTTGCGCGTTCCAGCACGCGGGGCAGGTTGCGAAAACGCCAGTCGGGCCAGATGAAAGTCACTGCCGCCCAGGCAATAGCACAGCCGATAAGCGTATCAATTACGCGTGGCAGTGCCACTTCAAACCCCTCGCCCAGCAGATTAAAACAAAGCAGTACCAGAAGGGTGATAAACATTGTCGCATGAGCATACTGAACGTTACGGAAAGCAAAAAACAGTACGCCGGTAATCACCAACAGGACAAGCTGCCCTTCCAGCGAAGGTACAAACCATAGTATTGGCAAACCAATGGCGACGCCTACCAGCGTGCCAATGATTCTCAACGCCAGGCGGTGCCGTGTGGCGTTGTAGTTAGGCTGACAAACGAACAGACTGGTCAGCAGGATCCAGTAGCCATGCTGCATACCGGTAATCTGAATGATGGCGTAGCCGACACAGAGAACCAGTGACATTCGCACCGCGTGACGAAAGAGCGCCGACTCCGGAGTAAAGTTGCGGCTCAGGCGCAGCCAGATGTCGCTGAATCCGTGCAGACTGTCATCAGCGAGCAGGTTCTCTGATTCACTCCGCGGCATGGCCTGCGCCTGCTCTGATTCAATTGTCGCCAGTTGAGCATCAATGGCCCGCAGGTTAGAGAGCAAGAACCCCAGCGTTTTCAACAGATCAGCCGACGACCCGTTGGCACGCATGCGCTCAAGCGCGGCATCGATATGGGTAAATGCGCGTTCAAAATGCGGGTCATGCTGGTAGGGCGTTCGCAGCAGAATAGAGCGTGAAAGCTGCATACAGGCCTGTCCCTGCATCGACATCAGGCGCTGGAAGCGGAACATGACATCGCTGTGACGAAAATGTTCGCGCAAGGTTTGATACTGCACATGCGATGAGCTTGCCCGCTCATGTATATCCTGCGCGACAAAATAGTAGTGCAGAGTCCGTCGCGTTCCCCTTTGTCCGCGGTCGCCGCGCAGGCGGGTAAGGAGTGAGACTTTGGTTTGATTCAGCGTCGCCATCAGCTGCCCGTTAGCCAGTGCCAGATCGTAGAGTGGGGCCTGGCTTTCATCTTCGATATCCGGATCAAACAGACGTGACTTTAGCTCCAGATAGTGCGCCAGCTGTTCATAGCTGCGCGCGAGATTATCCTGTAGCGGACGAACAGGAAACAGCAAATGGCCGATCAGCGTTAACAGGTTGTACCAGATGGCCCCGGCTATCAGCAGCAGCGGCTGCTGGTACCACTGGTCATAAAGCGAGGTACCCAACATGGTGTAAATGGCGATCAGCAATGCGCCAAAGGCGATCGTTGCATAACGTTGCCCTAAACCGCCCAGTAGAATAAAGCCGCTGGTGGAGAGGGTTAACCCTATTGCGAACAGCCACGGCCATGGGAACAGCAGTTCAACGGAGGCTGAAGCGATAAAAAAACAGATTAACGTAATAATCAGATTGCGCAGTCGACCAGCCAGGCGATCGTCCAGATCTGTAAGCGCCGCGGCCACCATCCCGAGTGTGAGTGGGATAGTGAGTTTCACATCGCCCAGCCACCATGGCAGAGCCGTGGTGCCGCAAAGCGCAATAAATATCCGTATATAATACAGCCAGGTGCTGTTCCAGGTATAACGTCTGAGCAGGGGACTTAACATAAAGGTCATTGGTTCTGCTTACTCAAAGCGACGACGTGCATTGGCTTCACGCGCAGAGCGGGCAGCTTCGACGGAGACCACGCGACGTCCAACAGGCCAAAGGGCGATAGCGGCGATTTTAAAGTTAGCGATGCCAACGGGGATGCCAATAATGGTAATACATTGGGCAATACCGGAGGCGATGTGCATCAGACATAGCCACCAGCCGAAGAAAATTAACCAGAAAATATTGAGTATCGTCCCCCCCGTGTTCATTAACGCACTTTTACCCTCGGGGTTGAGCTCGTCGACATGCACCGCCTCATTGCCATAGGGCAACAGCGAGAGCCTGGTTATTTCCCAGCATGAACGGGTGAGCGGCAATGTGAAGATAAGTACGATGCTGACCAGCGTGGCCAGTAGCCAGGAGAGCGTGGTGGCGAATCCCCCCAGCACAAAGTTTAAAATATTCAGAACGGTACGCATAAACCCTCGGTTAATTCTGGTTTTCTGTCTTTGCTGGCAATTGTAACGTTTTTTTGGGCTGGAGCACGTTTTCTCTGGCGGTTACACTGAGAAGAACTCCTCTACGTCTGGATCTGCTGAGTCATGGAACTGAAAGCAACTTCTCTGGGAAAACGTCTGGCACAACACCCGTACGATCGGGCCGTCATTCTTAATGCCGGTATTAAAGTATCGGGCGATCGTCATGAGTATCTTATTCCATTCAATCAGTTACTGGCTATTCACTGTAAACGTGGCCTGGTATGGGGCGAGCTGGAGTTTGTACTGCCGGATGAGAAAGTCGTCCGCCTGCACGGCACGGAATGGGCTGAGACGCAGCGTTTTCATCACCATCTGAATACCCGCTGGCAGCAGTGGAGTCAGGAGATGAGCGAGGTAGCGGCTGGCGTGTTGCAGAAACAGCTGGATTTGATTGCGGCTCGCTCGGGAGAAAACACGTGGCTGACGCGTGAGCAGACCTCCGGGCTACAGCAGCAGATTCGGCAGGCTTTTGCCGCCCTGCCGTTGCCGATTGGTCGGCTGGAAGAATTTGAAAACTGCCGCGATGCGTTAAAGCAATGCCTGGCGTGGCTGAAGGACATTGAAGCCAGTCGTCTGGCGCATAACCAGACCTATACCGATACGATGCTGACGGAGCATGCTGAATTTTTCCAGCAGATTGAGTCCTCCCCGCTCAATCCGGCGCAGGCGCGGGCGGTGGTCAATGGTGAGCATTCCTTGCTGGTACTGGCCGGGGCCGGGAGTGGTAAAACCTCGGTTCTGGTCGCGAGGGCGGGCTGGCTGCTGGCCAGAGGTGAAGCGGCTGCCGAACAGATCCTGTTGCTTGCGTTTGGGCGTAAAGCGGCTCAGGAGATGGATGAGCGTATTCGCGAGCGGCTCCATACCGGGGAGATCGCGGCACGGACGTTCCACTCGCTGGCGCTTCATATTATCCAGCAGGGGAGTAAAAAGGTACCAACCATCAGCAAGCTGGAAAATGATACCGTCGCACGCAACAAGCTGTTTATCAGCGCATGGCGTCAGCAGTGCAGCGAGAAGAAGGCACAGGCTAAAGGCTGGCGGCAGTGGCTGGAAGAAGAGATGCAGTGGCCGGTGCCGGAAGGGAATTTCTGGGACGACGAAAAATTACAGCGCCGTCTGGCTTCGCGACTGGATCGCTGGGTGGGGTTGATGCGCATGCACGGTGGGGCGCAGGCAGAGATGATTGCCAGCGCGCCGGAAGAGATCCGCGACCTGTTCAGCAAACGTATTAAATTGATGTCCCCGCTGCTGAAAGCGTGGAAAAGCGCGCTAAAAGAGGAGAACGCGGTCGATTTTTCCGGTCTTATCCATCAGGCGATTGTTATTCTGGAGAAAGGTCGTTTTATCAGTCCATGGAAGCATATTCTGGTGGATGAGTTTCAGGATATCTCACCGCAACGCGCGTCGTTGCTGGCGGCTCTGCGTAAGCAAAATACAGAGACCACGCTGTTTGCCGTCGGTGATGACTGGCAGGCGATTTACCGCTTTAGCGGGGCGCAACTCTCATTAACCACGGCGTTCCATCAGACTTTTGGTGAGGGTGAACGTTGCGATCTGGATACAACCTACCGTTTTAACAGTCGCATTGGTGAAATTGCCAACCGCTTCATTCAGCAAAATCCACATCAGCTTAAAAAGCCGTTGAATAGCCTGACGACGGGGGACAAAAAAGCCGTCACCTTACTGGATGAAAGCCAGCTGGACGCGCTGCTGGATAAACTTTCTGGTTACGCGAAAACGGAAGATCGCATTCTGGTGTTGGCGCGCTACCACTACCTTAAGCCCGTCAGTCTTGAAAAAGCGGCAACCCGCTGGCCCAAATTACAGCTTGATTTCATGACTATTCATGCCAGTAAAGGACAGCAGGCGGACTACGTGATTGTTGTCGGCTTGCAGGAGGGGAGTGATGGCTTCCCGGCACCGGCGCGGGAGGCGATCGTGGAGGAGGCGTTACTGCCGCCGGTTGAAGATTTTCCGGATGCGGAAGAACGGCGACTGCTGTATGTGGCCCTGACTCGCGCACGTCATCGCGTGTGGGTTCTGTTTAACAAAGAAAACCCATCAACGTTTGTCGAAGACCTGAAAGCGCTGGATGTGCCGGTGGCAAGAAAACCATAGAGAGCAGGCGGTCAGACAAACCGCCTGCAAAGCATTACTTCAGTCGTTCTGCCAGATAACGCTGATAATCCGGGATCAGAATGTCTACTGCGTCATTGAAGTGTGGGGACTGGATAATAAAGTCCGCCGTTGATACGTTAGTCGCGACAGGAATGTTCCACACGGTGGCAAGGCGCAGCAACGCTTTGACGTCCGGGTCGTGCGGCACGGCATTGAGCGGATCCCAGAAGAAAATCAGGACATCAATTTTCCCTTCCGAAATCAGTGCGCCAACCTGCTGATCGCCCCCCATCGGGCCGCTCAGCATTGCGTTAACGTCCATCCCCGTCGTGCGCTGAATCAAATTACCTGTGGTTCCCGTGGCGTAGAGCACGTGTTGCTCAAGCAATGGCTGGTGGCGTTCTACCCAGTTCATCAACATTTGTTTGCAGTGATCGTGCGCGACCAGCGCAATGTGCTTCCGCGCTGGCAAGGTGCGAGTCGTCAGTTCCATAGTTTATTTCCATAGTTAACCTTGCTACAGAGTACTGGAAGCTGTTGGCGCTGCAAGACAAAGACGAAAAAAGCCTGAGCGCAGGCACAAAAACCTCAGGAAGATGGCTGTTTTTCCGCCCATTGCAGGAAATTATTCCGCGTCTGCGGATCGGCTTGTTTAAACCAGTATTTTAACCGTTGTTCCGTCAGCGTCTGAGAAAGGGGGGAAATGGTATCAAGCTCAGAAACACCAGAAAGCAGAGCACTGTCATCGGCCATCATCGTGGCAAACTGGGGCAGCGAAGCGCGCTTTGCCGCTTTGTTGTAACGCTCGGTTTCGGCCTCGTAATCAATAATCTTCGCCGTGGAGGTAATTGATAATATGTCGAGTTCCACTGGAACGGGCGTGGCGTCGCCATCCAGCAGTTCCAGACGCGGCGTGGCGTCAAAATGTGCGGTTTCGCGCTCGCTTTCCAGACGGGGAAGGTGAAAGTTGACCAGGTTGATGAACTGCGTATTGAAGCTTATCACCAACGGCGGGGAAATATAGAGTCGTTCCTCATGGCTGGAGAGACGGATGGTTTTCTCTACCCGGAAGATAAGCTGGTGCGGACCATTATCCAGCTCAATACTGTCGGCGCCACGCAGTAGAGAACTGGAGACTTTTTTACCGTCGAGCACCAGCAGGTCGATATCGCTGGAGAGACGCAAGGTCGTCGCAAACACGGTCACCGGCAAACACAATGCAAAGAGGGTTACCACCATGCCGGTTTTCATAGCGTTCTCCTGTCAAAAGACTGCCCGCAGAATAATGTGTCTAAATTTTTCGACGATCACGTTTACTAACATATAGACATGTTTTTCGGTTTTGCGCTCATCCGTCTGTATGGGATGAATGGTTGGGATGTCCTCTTTGTCGTACACTTGCTTAAACAGCCTGGGAGAAAAATCATGAAAGAGACCGATATTGCTGGCATTTTGACGTCGACTCGCACTATCGCCCTGGTGGGGGCAAGTGATAAGCCGGATCGCCCGAGCTATCGTGTAATGAAGTATTTACTTGATCAGGGCTACCATGTGATTCCGGTATCACCAAAGGTGGCAGGAAAAACGCTGCTGGGGCAGCAAGGTTACGCGACGCTGGCAGAGGTGCCTGAGAAGGTCGATATGGTCGATGTGTTCCGTCATTCAGAGGCGGCATGGAGTGTCGCGCAGGAGGCCATTGCCATTGGTGCGAAAACGCTGTGGATGCAGTTGGGGGTGATCAACGAACAGGCGGCGGTGTTAGCACGCGAGGCGGGTTTGGCGGTGGTGATGGATCGCTGTCCGGCGATTGAGATCCCGCGGTTAGGGCTGGCGAAATAGTTGCCTGCGGCGCGGTCGCATCCGGTTGAAACAAAAGCAGCCCGATAAGCAGAATGCTATCGGGCGTTAATGAAATTTAATTGCGCAGGCGTGGCGCCTGGAGCTGCTTGCGGATAGTCTGCGCCAGCTCATCCATTGACGGTTGCTCTGGGTGCTCATCCTGCGTTTCGCTGCTCAGCTGCGCCTCAGCCAGATAAGTATGAACTGGCTGACCATCATCATCTTCCATTACCACGTGGTACCACGGAGCGGCGCGAAGCTCATCGTTGACCGCCAATTCATCGGGGGACGGCTCGTCGAGCGAATAGATCGGGTCGATATCCACGATCACTCCGAGATAACCTAACAGGGAATGGCGGACCTGTTGGCCTATACCGAATTTGCTGGCAATCATCGTTACCTCCCCGGGAAATTATTACTCTTTATATGAGGGTAATACTCCACTTTTCAAGTTACATGATGCGACAGGCAAACCCTTTCAGATACAGCCCTTCCGGATAGGTGGCGATCACCGGATGATCGGCAGCCTGACGGAACTGCTCTATAAATTGTACATCACGACCAGCATCTATTGCGGCATCGGCGATGATTTTCTGAAATAAATCTGTGGTCATCAGCCCGGAACAGGAGAATGTCAGCAAGACTCCGCCCGGATTCAGCAACTGGATCGCCAGCATATTGATATCTTTGTAGCCGCGGCAGGCACCCATCAGCTGGCTTTTGTTTTCAACAAACTTTGGTGGATCCATGACGATCACATCAAATTTCTCGCCGCGATCGCGGTAGGCGCGCAGCAGCTTGAAAACATCGTCGCGAACAAACTCAGCTTTGCTCAGATCCAGTTTGTTCAGCTCAACGTTCTGTTTCGCGATATCCAGCGCTTCCTGAGAGGTATCAACGCTGATCACCTGACGGCATCCGCCCATCAGGGCAGATACGGCGAACCCACCGGTGTAAGAGAAACAGTTCAGCACGCGCTGATTTTCGACATAGCGACGCGTCGCCAGACGGCTGTCGCGCTGATCGAGATAATAGCCCGTTTTATGACCGCCCTGGATGTCCACCAGCAGCTTCATGCCGTGTTCTTCAATGGGCAGCAAAGCGGGAGGGCGTTCACCGGTTACAAGACCGTGGGTCAGTTCCATACCCTCTTTTTTGCGCACGGCAACATCGCTACGGTCATAAATGGCACATTCCGGAAAAAGGGATTGCAGCGCGCTAATCAGAGCCGCACGCTGATACTCAGCGCCTGCGCTGAGTAACTGCAGCACCAGAAAATTGCCGAAGCGGTCAATGGTCACGCCAGGCAGACCGTCGGACTCACCGGCGATCAGACGATAACTGTCCAGCCCATCTTTTTGCGCCAGCCAGTCGCGCCACTGCTGCGCCTGCTGCAAACGACGGGTAAAGAAAGCGATATCGACCGATTCAGATTTATCGAACGTCCAGACACGTGCACGGATCTGTGAAGCCGATGAATACGCGCCACGGGCTAACCATTTACCCTGGTGATCGAGAATATCGATGGTTTCACCGAGACCCGCTTTGCCTTCCATGCGAGCAACCGCGCCGGAAAAGACCCACGGATGGCGACGGAGTAATGACTTCTCGCGCCCTTTAGCCAGAATTAAACGGGGATACGTTGAAAATGTAGATTCAGTCATGCGGAGTAACCTCTCACAAACAGTGACGCGAGCCGGACGAATGTTCCAGCCTGATACCGTTAAAACAAAATGGCGCGTAGGGTAGCACAGATGGGAGAGGCAAGCATCTGTGCATGGCGGAGAGCGTTTCGGCACAAAATTGAATCGCAAAGGCACAGTATCTTTGGTGGCGCTCTTTTACATTGCTATTTCTTAATACCCATAAGGAAATACAATGAAAACTGTCTCCTCCCTGACGGCCATCGTCATGATGGTCCTGAGCTTTAGCGTATCTGCTGCGCCGGTCTTCAGTCTTAACAGCACGGATATTCCGCAAGACCTCCGTTTGACGCAAAAACAGGTATTTAATGGATTTGGGTGCAGCGGTGAGAATCTTTCTCCACAGTTGAATTGGCAGAATCCGCCCACGGGAACCAAAAGTTTTGCCATTACGTTGTTTGATCCGGATGCGCCTACGGGAAGTGGCTGGTGGCACTGGACGGTGGTGAATATTCCGGCACAGCACCATGCCCTTGCCGCTGGAATGGACAACGCGAAGCTGCCTGCCGGCGCTGTTCAGGGGCGTAATGATTTCGGGTATGCTGGGTTTGGCGGAGCCTGTCCACCGGCAGGAGATAAAGCACATCGTTATACGTTTACCGTCTGGGCGCTGAATACGGCGTCATTGCCCATCGACAGTACGGCGAGCGGCGCGCTGGTGGGCTTTATGCTGAACAGTCACGTGATTGCAAAAGCTGAATTAACGACCACGTACGGAAGATAAGCGGAGGGTAACACGGTGCAGGACGTACATTTCCGACATAATATTCTGACGGCGGCAGAAGTTCGTTCCAGCCAGCTGCATTGCCTGCATCGTGTGAAACTTTTTTCGGCCGCTATCTGCCATATTACCCAGGGCAGCAAAGTTATCATTCAGGATGATAGTCGTCTGGTTGCCAGGTCTGGCGAGTTAATTATTATCCCGGCAGATACGCCGCTGGAGATTATCAACCAACCGGTGCGGGGCCGTTTCCGTTCCGATCTGTTGCTGCTTTCGCCTGCGATTATGGCGAAATTTAAAAAAGCGTACGTTGAGGATTATCCTCCTGCGACACTGACCTCTCTCTGTACGCCGATGAGTCAGGGGCTGGCGTTTATGTGGACGGGGCTGCTGGATGCGGTGCGTCAGGACTTGCCGGAAAAATTGCAGGAACATCAGGCGATGGGATTATTGTTAGCGCTTTTGCATGATGGGGCAGCAGGGCCGCTGCTTATTGAGCGCAGTTTTAATCTGACGGAGCAGGTGCGGCAACTCGTCATGCTGGCGCCTGCTAAGCTATGGACAGCAGAAGATATCGCCCGTCGTTTAGCGATGGGAACATCGACTTTGCGCAGACGACTTCAGCAGGAATCGCAGAGCTATCGGCAAATTGTTGAAGAGGTTCGCATGTCTTGTGCGCTTGCTCAGTTGCAGTCGACAACGCTGCCAATTGGCGAGATAGCACTGCGTTGCGGCTATCTTTCCGGCTCCCGGTTTACAGCGCGATTCCGCCAGCACTATGGATGTTTGCCAAAGCAGGTGCGTTAATGAAACGCACGCTATTAGCGTGCGGGTTCGCTCACCCTTTACGATAAGAAGGAGAACAGCAATGTCCAGAGTCTGCATCATCGCCTGGGTGTATGGTCGGGTTCAGGGGGTAGGGTTTCGCTATACCACGCAGCATGAAGCGCAGCGTCTGGGGTTAACCGGCTATGCAAAGAATATGGACGATGGCAGCGTGGAAGTGGTGGCCTGCGGTGAAACGACACAGGTTGAGAAGCTGATGAAGTGGCTGAAGGACGGTGGGCCGCGCTCCGCTCGTGTGGACAGAGTCCTCAGCGAACCGCACAGCCCTCGTAAGGAGATAACCGGCTTCAGTATTCGCTATTAAATACACTTCACCGGCCTGGGCAGGCCGGCAATTTTGGTGGCCTGTTTCGCCGGACCTTTGGGAAACAGGCGATACAGATAGCGACTGTTGCCTTTTTCTTCGCCAAACTTGTTTGCCATTGCCTTAACCAGCATACGGATTGCGGGTGAGGTGTTGAACTCCAGATAGAAATCACGCACAAAGCGCACCACTTCCCAGTGTTCGGGGGAGAGTGTAATGCCTTCATTTTCCGCAATAACAGCCGCCAGAGGTTCACTCCACTGCGAGGAGACTTTTAAATAGCCATCGCTGTCGGTAGCGATCTCTTTACCTTCAAAAATTAGCATCACAATTTGTTGTCCTGAAAAAACTGCCCGCAGTTTAACAAAAAATGGTCCGGGCGATAAACCTCAAGCCAGAGCAGCAACTGCAACAGATTACTGACATTGAGCTTGTCCAGCTCGCTTTTAATAATGAAAAAATCAAAATACGGTTCACTATCCCAGGCAGTCATAATGTCAGTACCGCCTGTTACGGAGCTGGAGAATACATACGTTTTTTTATTTTTTTCGCCAGATCCTCAAAGCCGGAAGGAATCGCTATTTCAGCGCAGGCCAGCTGGATAGATACGGGGAGTAGGGCGGCAAAAAGAAGAGTTTTAGTGTGAAAAGCCATGAACAAGCCTCGACGTCATCCTGACATCAGAGGGCTTTCATCCTCTGATTTTTTCGTAGCGCGGATTTATGCACCGCCTTCCGTAGTGGTCGCCTGAGTCAGCATCAGACTGACCACACCACGGTACTGATCGCCATCAGCATTGGTTAACTGCGCTGCACTTACCAGAGGCACTTTAACGTTGCTGGTGGCGGAGTTAACCAGATCCTGGTATTCAGGCGACAATTTTCCAGACCACGGCCTGGCAGGGTTCTTGCGCCTGTGAGGAAACAGGATGTAAACATAACCGCGTGCGGTAACACCTGAGATCTATGTATGTTCTTTATATTTAATAATTCGTTGTTGTTTGATCCACACTCTCATTTAATTAGTTTGGTTGGTCAGCCTGAGTCAGCAATTATGCTGTCGGCTCCTGCCGTACGTGTGTTGCAGAAGTTTATTCGCAATAAAAGGTTGTGATCTAAGCCGTGAACAATTAATTACCCGGGGCCGGGAGGAGTATGGTTTTACCCCTTCAGGAAATAATCTGAATAAGGCTGTGAGCGAGTTACGAAAAAGTTTTCAGATGTCAGGGGACAACTGTTCTTTGATTGTGACCGTACCGCGATTGGGATTTCGTTTTGAGGGGGAGGTGCCTGTCAGTCGCGTGAAAATCTCCGTTTTTATCGTCAGTGTTAGACCCCCTCCTGGAGAGGGGGGCTTTTACTTAAGCTGTTGACTTAATCGCGGCTGGCGAAGCCCAGGATGCTGAGCAGGCTGATAAAGATGTTGTACAGCGAAACGTACAGGCTGACGGTGGCGCGGATATAGTTTGTCTCACCACCACGGATGATGTTGCTGGTTTCAAACAGGATTGCGCCCGAAGAAATCAGGATAAACACCGCGCTGATGGCCAGATGCAGTGCCGGCAGTTGCAGGAAGATATTCGCAACCATTCCGATCAGCACCACCACAATCCCCGCCATCAGCATACCGCCGAGGAAGGACATGTCTTTACGAGTGGTCAGCACATAGGCAGAGCAGCAGAAGAAGACCAGAGCTGTACCGCCCAGCGCCATACCGATAACGTCACCCATGCCCGCCGACAGGTAGGCGTTCAGGATTGGCCCCAGGATGTAACCCAGAAAGCCAGTGAAGGCAAAAGCAGACAGGATACCGGTTGGTTTATTCGCGGTTTTATAGGTCAGGAACATCAGGCCATACATACCCACCAGTGTCAGAATCAGACCTGGCGACGGCAGCATTAATACGGTGCTGGCGGTTGCTGTAATAGCAGAAAACGCCAGCGTCAGGCTCAGCAGGAAATAGGTGTTGCGCAGCACTTTATTTGTGCTGAGTAGCGATGTACGGTCATGTGAAGAACTAACAATACGGTCCATGAGTCACTCTCTTATGACAGATGCAATTAATGCTGGAGGATAATAAAATCAACGACAATCACACAGCGGTTTTACCCATCTTTACGCATTTGATTCCGAACATGTTTAGCATTTTATTTTGATAAATAAATGCAAACCAGATGGAAGTGCCGATTATACACGTAAAGAAGATCAATATCTTATAGGTTACTGAAAAACATTGCCTTATTGTGCTTTTGCTATTAAGCGTAAACACGATGTCATCAAAAATAAATAAGGCAATGGATCATGACTCAACACAAATCAAAAACACTGAATCGCACCCTGCTGGTCGCCGCGTTGATGGTGATGAATGCTGCTGCATGGGCGGCAACGGTACCCGCCGGGACTGCACTGGCGGATAAGCAGGAGTTGGTCAGAAACAACGGTAGTGAACCCGCATCACTGGATCCGCATAAAGTTGAAAGTAACGTCGAGTTTAATTTAATCAGCGATATGTTTGATGGTCTTGTCGCCGTCAACCCACAGGGGGTGGTTGAACCGCGTCTGGCGGCATCCTGGGAGAATAAGAATAACACCGTTTGGGTTTTTCATTTGCGCCCCGGCATTATGTGGTCTGATGGTTCTGCTATCACCGCGCAGGACATCGTCTGGAGCTGGCAACGGCTTGTTTTACCGCAAACCGCCTCACCGTATGCAACCTATCTGGGTAATATGCATGTTGCCAATGCGGCTGATATTGCCCAGGGTAAAAAAGATCCTGCCACGCTCGGGGTAAAAGCGCTGAATGATACTACATTGGAAGTCACGCTGACCCAGCCAACCGCTGCTTTTCTGGCAATGCTGGCGCATCCGTCGCTGGTACCGCTGGATAAAGTACTGATTGGTCGCTTTGGTGATAAATGGACAAAGCCGGAGCATTTTGTCAGCAGTGGGGCTTACAGGCTTTCGCAGTGGGTAGTGAATGAGCGAATTGTTGCAGTGCGTAACACGCATTACTGGGACGATAAAAACACGGTAATTAATAAAGTCACGTACCTGCCCATCAGCTCAGAATCGGCAGATGTCAATCGCTACAAGGCTGGGGAAATTGACATTGTCTTCAGCGTGCCGGTGAATCAGTTTGCGCAGTTGAAAAAGACGATGGGTGATGAGCTACGCGTTTCCCCACAGCTGTCGACCTATTACTACATGTTCAATACCACGCGGGCGCCGTTCAACGATCCGCGCGTTCGTCGTGCGCTGAATCTGGCGCTGGATAAAGACATTATTGCTGAAAAAGTCATGGGGCAGGGACAGCTTGCCGCGTGGCTGATAAGCCAGCCTGAAATCGGGGGTATACAACTGCATGACCCGGAGTACGCCTCGTGGCCGCGCGATAAACGGATCGCTGAAGCGAAAAAGCTGCTGTCTGAAGCTGGATTCGGTCCGGAGCATCCACTCACCTTCAATCTACTCTATAACACTTTTGAAACTCACCAGCGCATTGCCATTGCCGCGTCATCCATGTGGAAGAAAAACCTGGGCGTGGAGGCGAAACTACAAAATCAGGAGTGGAAAACCATGCTTGATACTATGCACACCGGCAATTTCGACGTAGTGCGTTATGCGTGGATAGCGGACTACGACGACGCGTCGAGTTTTCTCAATATATTCCGTACGGGTGATAGTGAAAACACGACGCTGTACAGCAATGCCGCCTACGATGAGGCAATGCTGAACGCGGCTAAAGCCAGTTCGCTGACAGAACGGGGGAAATACTATCAGCAGGCGGAAGATCTTTTGGGGCAGGATGTTCCCGCAATGCCTCTCTATCACTATGTACGTACACATCTGGTAAAGCCGTGGGTGGGAGGATTTATCCCGGACAGGCTTGGCAACTACTACACCAAAGATATGTACATCAAAAAACATTAAGCACTACAGGCTGATTTTATGCTGCTAAAATGGTCAATTTGTTGTTATTTCAGGCTATTAATGGCATTTTGACTATTTTTCAGGCAAACGAACGCATTCGGGCTTTACACGGCGCATCGGGATGTTTATAGTGCGCCTCATTCCGGAAGTGTGGCCGAGCGGTTGAAGGCACCGGTCTTGAAAACCGGCGACCCGAAAGGGTTCCAGAGTTCGAATCTCTGCGCTTCCGCCAGATTAAACAAGGGGTTACCGAAAGGTAACCCCTTTGTTTTTTGTCTGTTAGAACCGACTTAGAATATTCACTTAGAATATCTTTCCTGAATCGGCGGTCTGTCGAGGGTAGGAGAGACCTTAGTTTTTCGGTCATAAATCAGAACCTGACTCTCCGTTTTGTGTCCGCTGAACAACT
Source organism: Citrobacter amalonaticus (assembly GCF_002918555.1). Classification (GTDB taxonomy): domain Bacteria; phylum Pseudomonadota; class Gammaproteobacteria; order Enterobacterales; family Enterobacteriaceae; genus Citrobacter_C; species Citrobacter_C amalonaticus_A. The sequence continues at coordinate 510,474 of NZ_PQMB01000002.1, read as the reverse complement.
GTTTATCGCGACTACTTCCTTCGTAATCAGAGATGCCTTTTGCTTTCAGATCGTGGAAAGTACAGTCCAGCATATAACCCAATTTTACTGATGCTCTATGCCTGGCATCTTCCCAGTGGTGACTGAATCCCCGTTTACCGAATCCGCTTCCGTGCGTCCCCAGTATCACGCATGAGCCCGGATTGTTCGGCGTAGAGAATGTTTTCGCCAGCTCAAAAGCCTGGCGCAGTCGTTCAGTCCACTGTTTGATTTGGCTGACGCTGTTTTTCCCCTGCTGGATGAAGATCCCCTCCGGTGTAACCTGGCGCCATTGCAGACCCAACACGTCTGCCTGTCGTGCTGCGCACAGATAGGCTATCTCCATAGCGACACGTGTCACTGCATCAGCTTCCTGATAAATAGCTTCGTACTCTGCATCAGTAATATAACGACCACGCGCCACAGCTTTGAATTTACTCACACCCTGACAAGGATTTCCTTTCACCATTCCTCTTTCATATCCCCACCTGTACACACGCGACATGCTGCTCATTTCGTGATTTGCCTGAGTCTTACTCTGTAATCCTCGGCGATCCATAAATTTCCGTACATCTTCCGTTTTAATTTTATCTGCCGTTATTTTACCGAATACCGCTAATAACTTTTTCTGGTGCTGTAAATAATCTTTCTGGGTACGAGGCTTGAGTTCAAGATAATATGCACTTTTTAAAAACAGCCCCCATAGTTTGCTGAACGTCATAATGTTGCTTTGCTCATTCAGCAGAGCTTCATATTTTCCCCAGAGTTGCGATAACTTCATACTAACCGGCCCGATGGTGATGCACTCTTTAGCTGTGGGCTTGTAGTAATAGCTATATTTATTCGCGTAGACGCGTGGAGGAAGTTTGTTATGCACAGCTGGGAATGACCACTCAGCAGTTAATTTGCATTGCGATTCGTGATTTTGCCGCGGCGATTATTGCCTTGCTGCTTGATGCCAGGGATCGACCGCAGCGTATAGCACAGGCATTACAAGCCATACAGGAAACACAGCGCCTGACCAGCGTTTAACTTGTATCGAGGAAAGACCAATATGCAGACATTAACAGACCGCATTCCGACGCAGCCGCTTGAAGCTTTGAAGGTGGTTGAAGCGTGGGGGGTTCCGTCTGATGACAATGAAAGGCTTCACCTGGAACAAGTGCGGAAGCCGCCAGACAGACAAACTGGTAATGGGAATGGGGCATATGACTCGCGCCAATAGCGAGGACTGCCTTTTTGCGGTTAAGGGAAATCTTCCTGAACGCATTAATGCTGGGATCGTCCAGTCATTTACCGCGCCGCGCCTGGTGCATTCGCAAAAGCCTGACTTTGTGCGTGAAAAGTTGGTTCAACTGCTGGGGGATGTTCCGCGCATAACCCCACCTACAGATTCCCCTTCCATTGCTGAGATGATAGCCACAGGGAGAGAAGAAATGGCGTCGGAATGTAAAAAAGGCGATGTTTCTTTTAACTGCGAATTCCTCACTGGCGATCTGACCGGGACAGGTAAATGGCATCACACTAAGCTGTACCTTCATAACAGCGGGCGTGTAGATATGATTGTTGACGGTAAAGCCTATTACCAAAGCGATATCAGTAATAGCAGCTTTGCAGGTCAGGAGACTACTTCTTTCACAATGAAAGGAGTTGGTGGCGATCATGGCGAAGTAAATATCGTGAGGTCTAACGAAGGGAAATCCTTAAATTTTGAAGCTTATAACAAAGATGATAAACGGTTTGTTATGGGGGGGGCTAAGTTGCAGTAGCTCACTCAGATTGGCTTCATGCATCTAAGCATTGGTGTTAGATTTTATGATGAGACAAATTATCTATTCAGAACTCCCGTTGAGGCGGTCATGCGAAGGTGTGGCTGCTCCTGAATGTTTATGGAGTTCTATCATGAAACCACAAAAACGCGCGATGCGTCGGCATCACGCCAAAAGACTTAAAGCCAAGCGAAACCATTACCACAATGTGGGTTCTGGTGGGTTGGTTGCTTTAGGAATTGTTTATCGAACCCCTTGCTTGTGCTCTTGCTGGATGTGTGGCAACCAACGCCAGTATTATGGTATGCGTATTCAGGAGCGTAGAGATAGAGCAATGTATTCTTTGTGATTACTACCATCATCGATGGCGTTTTTTTCTATCTAAATAGCTGCGCCTAATACCGCTACACTTTTGCCAGGCCATGTTTTCCCCCAGGAAATGGGCTGACGGTTTTCATAAAATGGCGAACTTTTTTCAGCAACTGCCACATTGAACGACACTGATGATTGCGCGTTATCGTGTCGTGAAGTGTTTGCCATAGCCGCTCTACGTGGTTCACCCATGGCGAGTAAACCGGTTGATAAATTATCCTGAACTTCGGATTCTGTTTCAGCCAGCGCTGGGTTTCCCGGCTTTTATGGATAATGTAGTTGTCCACGATTAGCGTGATAGTTTTCGCCCGCCGGTACGTGGCTTTGAGGTGTTTTAGCAGGCTGATGAACAGCGTCGAACTTTTGCTGTTTCCACCAACGTAGCTGACTTTGCCTGTTCCACTGTGTAGCGCCCCAGCCAGATAGTATTTTTCATTCTGACCGGGCGTTACCACGCGTTTTTGCTGTCCGCGCAGTTGCCAGTCTGCGCCGGTTTTGGGATTAAGGTGGATATCCACTTCATCTTCATAAAATACCGGATGTTCTGCACTGCATTCGTCCAGCGCTTTGTGGATTGCCGTCATCTTTTCATCCTTATGTGGATCACGGATACGTAGCGTTGGGGCGGCCCTTCGCCAGACAAGCCCTGCAGAAGGTAGCCAACGACGAACGGTTCCTGCATGTAACTGGCAACCTGTTATCTCATTGATTTTTATTGCCAATAACTCAGTGCTCCAGCGTGAACGTTGATAACCAAAATCACCGGGAGAATGCTTTATCAGTTCACGTAACAGTGTGCAGATATGCTCAAATGGCCAGCGACGGGAACGTCCGGCAGGCAACGATTTCAGGCCTTCAATACCCGACAGCGTAAACCAGTTAATCCAGCGTCCAATGGATGAACGGGCGCAGCAGAGCGTTCTGGCGACGTCGCTAACACGGTCCCCCCGGTGCAGCATCAGTAAGGCAGTCAGTCTGCGTGCATGATTTTTATCACGTGTCTTATGGATAGCTTTCTGCATCAGGCGTCGTTCTGCTCGGGGGATTGGTGCTATGATCGGCATCGCTCAGTCCGGTTAGTGATTTGGGATATTCAGCGATTGATCAGATCGCACAATCCGGACTGAGTTCCCTTTAAGTGATCTACTATTCGGCGCAGCTATTTAGCCCACTCAGCTGGCTGCGTGAAAGCGGCTGGATAGTCATTAAGCGAGACCTAGTGGCAGAGAAATTGGCTACATGGTGATGTAGGTCGTTCACCAGTTACAGATAACCAACCCGCTTCGGCGGGTTTTGTCGTCGCCCGATCCCTGATACCATTTTGGCTATTTAGTTAAATGGGGTAGGGATATGAAAAAGATACTGCTTATACTTGTTGCAATTGGGTTGACTGGCTGCGCTAGGCCCTATGGACCAGCAGAAACCATAATTAACAAACAAATTGTTAATCCTAAGCCTGGTGTAGAGCAAACCAAAGTTACTATCACAAGAAACAAACAATTTATTGGTGGCGGAAGCGGCGGGATGTGTCGTTTTCTTGTGCAGATAGATGGCGTTGATATTGCCAAATTACGGCAAAATCAGTTTATTTCGGCGTATTTGGATAATGGTAAGCATCTACTAAGAGTAAGCAATGAATGTGATGTCGGGTCAATGGGGATGAGGAAATCTCTTGAAATTGAAGCAACAGGTGGTGAGCAAGAGTATATAACTGAAAATGGCATGTGGAGGCAATACCGCATGTGGCGAGTTAAATGAAAGGAAGGCCGTGATAGTGGCCTTTTTTAATGGTGGTGATGATGCAAGAAATTATGATACAAACAGAACAGAACTGAACGGAAACATTGGTATCGATGATTTAGACTATCACGCCACTTGGTTCATGGCTCTGATGTAACTTAGCCATAAACACATAAAACCCGCTTAACTGCGCTGAGGAATCCCCAGTAATGAGCGGGTAAAAAAAGACAGGCATAGAGTTTTGTGATCTACTGATTTGTGCAACCAATTCAATGAGATCACCTCTATGCCTGCTTATCGAGTATGTCAGAATTTCTTCCGCGATGCTTTAGCCCCGTTTCACAAATATCGACAAAATGCTTTACTGGATGCCACCATCGCACTCATCAACGGCGCATCTCTGACGTTGACCAGCATCGGACGTTATTTACCCGGTACAGCTCAGGTCAAAAACAAAATAAAACGCGTTGACCGTCTGCTCGGTAATGAATCTCTCCATCACGATATCCCTCTGATATTTAGAAATATTATTTCCATGCTGACAAGCCAGCTATCACTGTGCGTCATCGCCGTTGACTGGAGTGGCTACCCGTCTCAGGAGCATCACGTGCTCCGTGCCAGCCTGATTTGCGATGGACGTTCGATACCCTCAAATCCCGGCTTCACCGTGAAATAACGATGCGCGATTATGGTCAGCGAAATGGCGGGCATTTCAATCTGGTTCAGAAGAAAACAGATATGGATAACGGACGGCACGCAGTCGGTGCTTGTGCAGATATTTGGTTCAGCGGACCTGTGCGACAGCCCGGTAAAACCTGGCGAAGAACAGGCAGCGCACAGCTTCAGTAATACAACGCTGACCATCACGCCTCCAACAGCAATGTGGATACGTTCATCATGGTTTGAAGGCAATATTCGTGTCGTCGTGTCGTGAGGGACTTGTTATGGCTATTTACATCAAATCCTTACCACCACCCGCACCCAAACTGCCTGATATCGACGTCACTCAGCTGGCCGGTCGCTTTGGCGGCTTCCCCGCTGGCGAAATGGAAACCATTGATGACTTTGGTACCGCCCCCGTTGGTCCTGGTGTGGTTCGTGCGGGAGGAGAGCCAGACTATCCAAAAAGAACAAAGGGAATCCCGGAAGGTGCGCGCCCTTATGGCACAGTCCTGACTATCTCATCCGCAGGAACCGGAGCGGACGGTAAGCGCCGTATTACAAAACCACTCTCTGATAATGAATTCGTTTATCAGCTGTATTTTGATAATGGGCTGACATTATTCACCCGCACGGGATTTGGTAATGACGGCTTTTCAGCCAGGGAAATGAAAACCCCGATGAAGAGGTAAGCAGTAAAATGGCAATAACAATTAACGAGGGAATCCTGGGTAAGGCCCCCGCACCTGAATTTAACTTTGCGATGCTCAGTGGTGTATTTGGCAGTATGCCAGCCGGGGAAATGGGCATTTGTCCTGATGCCAATACGGCCCTGATAGGCTGGGAGAAAGTCACGCCAGCGACTAAAAATCACCCAAGCCCGGAAGCACAATACGGCGTTATCTGGAGCATAGACACAATGGGGTGTGGCAATAGTGGTAAACGCCGCATCCCTGTGAATACCATCCTGCAGGAATGGGTATATCAACTTGCGCTGATGAACGATAACTCAGTCATGATGCGCCAGCGAATCAATAAAGGTGCGTGGGGTGTATGGTTAAGGTGGCTGTAATGAGCAGATTCACCACTCCCGCCATACTGGAAATGCTGGGACACTACAACTGGCGCGTATACGAGCCGTTCGCGTTTTACCTCAGTGACGACAACAGCGACGTGATAGAAGTCCCGGCAGGCTTTATTACCGACCTTGCGACAATACCGCGCATCTTCTGGATACTGCTACCGCCAGACGGTAAATACGCCAAAGCCGCGATAATCCATGATTATCTCTACGACAACGCATTGCGCACCAAGAAAGAGACCGACAAAATTTTCCTCGACGGGATGACGGTGCTGGGCGTGCCGAAATGGAAACGCACGATCATTTATTGGGCTGTAAGACTGTTTGGGAGGGGAACTACGGGAAGAGTATTAAGATAGCGTGAGGTGTGGTGCCTGGCATTGCCCGTCCCTTTCCAGAGGAAAATTGTTTAGCGACAATCGGTAGTAGAAAGGTCTATAGCCTTGGGATACAATTCTATAGGAGCGTGTGTTTTATATAATTTAAATTCAGCGCCTTGCCCCGCCTGCGTAACATTAAGTACAACAACACCACCAGCCAAACGAAGGGATTCACCACCCTCAATTGTTACTTGAGATAAAGAAAAACCTAAAGGTGAATATTTATCCACTACGCAAGACATATACTGTTTCACTGTTTTGTTTGTATACCCAATAATATCTGGATGCGTGGCGTTTAAGGCACTTTGGCAACCAGATAAACAGATTATCAAAAGTAGTGATTTTTTCATGCATTACTATCCTATATGTTTTTTCACATTCAGATTACTAGCCACCTGATGGTGGTCTGTTATGCGTACAACAAGAACGCGTTTCTTTTTCTCGTTTGCAGACAGTGAATGTCAACAAAAGTAGGTTGCTGGTTGGTGTTGCGGGATGGTGTTGGGTTACTCATCACTTTTCAGGACATAAACATTATCACAAAACCAAAGCCCACGGCGTCAAAACCGTGGGCTTTTTTGATCTATGCAACTGGAGTCTTCATGCCTGCTATTGATATTGTTTCCATGAGTGGTGAAATGCCGCGTGTGTTACCCTATATGTTGCCTAATGGTTTTGCCTCGCTGGCGCAGAACTGCCATTTCCGGTTTGGCGTGATTACGCCAGTGAATGATGATGTGGAAAGTAACGTCACATTTGGCACTAAACCGGAAACGATTTTTTTGTATCGCAAGGATAAGTGGTTTACCTGGCGGGGTATGGTCGATGTGGTAAGAAGCCCTGTTGCACAGGACCCTTACGGACGAGTGTATTATTCCGACGGTCAGTATCCGAAGGTGACCAGTGCGCAGATAGCGACAGCAGGCAACGGACCTTATCCTACAATCAGCTATCGTCTTGGGGTTCCGGCGCCGGAAAGTGCGATTACATGTACGGTGTTCAACCCTGCCGTTATTTCAGTCTCTCATGACACATCACCAACTCCGGATGAAGCTGCCGGAGTGATAGCGAAAGCGATGATTAATGAATCGCCACGGATAATCCAGACACTTCCGAGCCGTTGATAATATTGTTTTTCATATTCCGTCGGTGGCATCTGATCACTCGAACCATGCCGACGCTTACTGTTATAAAACATTTCGATGTAATCAAAAATATCGCTGCGTGCTTCTTCCCGTGTTCCGTAGATCTTTTTCTTTATCCGTTCACGCTTCAGTAGCTGGAAAAAGCTTTCTGCAACTGCGTTGTCGTGACAGTTACCACGACGGCTCATACTGCCCTCCAGACCGTGTGATTTCAGGAACGACTGCCACTCATGGCTTGTGTACTGACTACCTTGGTCAGAATGAACCAGCACCTGTTTTTGGGGATTACGTCGCCACACGGCCATCAAAAGCGCATTCAGAACAATATCTTTTGTCATCCGGGGTTGCATTGACCAGCCGATAACTTTGCGCGAGAACAGGTCAACAACTACGGCCAGATACAGCCAGCCTTCGTGGGTTCGGATGTAAGTTATGTCCGTTACCCAACGTTCATCCGGAGCTTCCGGGTTGAACTGTCGCTGGAGCCTGTTGGGTGTCACGATACTGACTTCACCGTTACGCGTTCGTGGGCTTCGATATGCCACCCGACAACATGACCGGCCTTTGCATGATGGCAAACGGTATTGCTGCCGGATTTGCCGGAAACGAAGTGATGTTTTCTGAGGCGTTTTTGCCTTATGCGTGGCCGGACAGTTACCGTCAGACTACTGCGGAAGATGTTGTAGCTATTGCTCCCATTGGTACAGCGCTGGTTGTTGCCACAAAAGGTGAACCTTACCTGTTCAGCGGTGTGTCACCTGCAAATATTCAGGTGCGAAACTGCCGTTAACTCAGGAGTATGTCAGTCGGCAAAGCATGGTTGTGATGGATGGTTTTGTGCTTTATGCGGGAACGAACGGGCTGGTTTCGGTGGATGGTTCGGGGAATGCCGTTATAGCTACGGAAAAAATTATCTCTCCGGAACAGTGGCGCGAGATGTTTAACCCATCGTCCATTAACGCGTACCAGTATCGCGGTGAATATGTGGCCCGTTATACGAAAACGGATGGTGGTCAGGCTGTATTCATTTTTAACCCGCAGGATATGGATATCCGCCATATGAGTACAACGTTCGATACCGCATATAACGATGTGGCAACCGACACATTGTACCTGGTAAAAGGGCGGGAGTTGTCTGTATCACAGGGCGCAACGACACCATTGCCTTTTGTCTGGCGCTCAAAAATGTTTATTGCTCAGGAAAGTACCAGTTTCTCATGTCTGAGAATAAAAGCACCATACCCTGAGCGGATTGGGATTTCTGTGTTTGCCGACGGGCGGCCGGTGATCAGATTACCGCCTGGGGGATTGTCAGGTTCAGTGCTTAAATTGCCGCCAGTGACAGGACATGAATGGTATCTCGAAGTGGCTGGTTTCGGGCAGGTTGAGCGAATCACCCTCAGTACATCGATGGCGGAGATGCCGGCATGAGTAAAAAACCGTGGCGTGCAGGAAAGGACCTGGCTTCTGTTGTCGAAAATATGGAGATTGGGACCGGCCAGCGCGGTGACGGAAAAGATGCGTTTGTCACACAGCGCCAGCTTGCAGAACTGAAACTGGCGAAAATGAGGGCTGGCAGTGGAGGTATCAGACTTACCCCCGGTCTGGGGCAGGGGGGTTCCCTGAGATACCGCCGCCTGAACGCCCCACAAGGCCAGAAGGTTTTCTGGTTACGGGCGGCTTTGGCTATGTTCTACTTGAATGGGTGATGCCGAAATATAACGGTCATTCCCTGGCGGAAGTCTGGCGGGGTACGGAAGATAACCTTTCTGACGCTGTTCTCGTAGGGACAACACCGGGGCAGGTTTACAGCGATCCGGTTGATCCGGGCTGGAAAGGATTTTACTGGATACGGTTTGTTAACTCAGCAGGCGTGTCTGGTCCGTATAACTCACCTGATGGCACTCCGGCAGAAACGCAAATGGATGTACAGGCCGTGATTGACCAGATACACGATGAGGCTGCTAAATCCCCGATAGTACAGGAACTAAAGAGCGAGATTAAAACATCGTCTGATGAGGCGAAAAAGGGCGCAATTGAGCAGGCAGTACTCCAGACTACCGAAGTCGTTGGTGGACTCAAAACCGATACCTTTAATGCGTTAAACAGTGTGAACAAGCGTGTTACTGGCATTGACAATGACGGAGGCAAAGCGTTTCAGACGATGTGGGCGCAGAAAGCCAGTGCCGCAGGAATAACGGCAGGTATTGGTATCGTTGCCGGGAAAGACGCAGCAGGTAACCCGATTAGTCAGGTGGCGATAGCGGCATCGCAACTGTTTGTTTTTGACCCGAACAATCCTGGTAACACGGCGTATCCGTTTGCAGTGTCTGGCGGTAAAGTGGTGATCCAGAAAGCGGTTATTTATGACGCAGTGGTTCAGACTCTCGCTGCACAGCGAATTGTGGCTGATGAAGTTATCCGCAAGGGGCCGTATTACTCCCGCTCCAGAAGCGCCCTTTCGCCGGAAGAAACACTTTCCGCGCGATTCGTTCGATCCATGCAGGATAAGTTCCAGGTACTGAAAGCGGTTCAGGACAATAACCGTTATATTGTCCAGTTGGGCGGGGACATTGGTACAGCATAGGGGTTTACGGTACGTGGTGGCAAAATAATGAGGAGAAGACGGGCGCTTACGTAGACAGTTGGCTGTTATCTAACTGGTTTGATAACACCGTCAGCGGTGAAAATCTGGCACAGGAAGACTACACGTCAAAAGGCATCACTGCCTCTGTTTAATCCGGTTATACCTGGAAAATTGGCGAGAAAAATGAGCGCGAAAGCTATTATTTTCAGACGGTTGGACAGTTAATCTGGATGAGAGTTAAAGCGAATACTCATCGTGAAGCTAATGGGACGCGAGTGACCCGCGAAGGGAACGGTAACATTATCAACGGGTTTCAGTTAACTGTGACGTATAAACCCCTGTTAGTGACCTGACCCCCTTTCTTTTGGCTCTTCAGAATATCCACACCGAACCTTGTGCTAAAAATTGACAGGTTCTGTTCACTCATTTCCAGCTACAGGCCGCGCAACAGGCGAGGGAGTGGTGCTAAAAATAATGGATATGCTCGACTTTTTAGTTCAGCAGTAAATTTCAGCTCTGATTTTAGAAAAAAATAACTATATAAGCGTAATATGTATTGAATGTGTTCAGAAAATTAATAAATGCCACATTCAACGGTTTTTATCGTGATTATTCTCATGGTAATTAAATTAACAAAAAAATATAAAAATAGGAGCAAGTCAAACCCAATGTCCCTTTTTTGCTATTTGATAATGTCTGAAAGTTTAATGTTCATAGTGATATTTACTTTTTGTTACATGTGTTTTGTGTATTAATCTCCACAAATAAATTAATGGTATTTAGCAGTGTGAAATAGCATAGCACGTGGATATAATTACATTAGAGGAACTGATAATGAAAAAGATGACAGTGGCGCTTTCAGCGATTACTACAGCTATAATTATGGCTGGTTCAGCCCATGCCGCGGAAGTTTATAACAAAGATGGTAATAAACTTGATCTGTATGGGAAAGTGGTTGGTTTACATTATTTCTCCGATAATTCCGGCAATGATGGAGATAAAAGCTATGTTCGCATGGGTTTCAAAGGTGAAACTCAAATCAACGATCAGCTGGTAGGGTTTGGCCAGTTTGAGTATGAATTTAAAGGCAATCGCGTTGAATCAACTGGCGGTTCAAACAGTAATAAAACGCGCCTGGCATTCGCTGGTCTTAAATTTGGTGAGTACGGCTCATTCGACTATGGTCGTAACTACGGTGTTCTTTATGACGTCGGTTCTTATACTGATGTACTGCCGGAGTTTGGTGGCGATAGCTATACCACAACCGACAACTTTATGACTGGTCGCACCACTGGTGTCGCAACATACCGCAATACGGACTTCTTTGGTCTTGTCGAGGGCTGGGACTTCGCTGTTCAGTATCAAGGACAGAATGGTAATGGCAGCGAATCAAATAATGGACGTAGTAATCTGAAAGAGCAGAACGGAGATGGATGGGGCGTTTCAACCTCCTATGATTTCGGCATGGGGGTGAGTGTCGCCGCAGCGTTTGCCTCTTCTGACCGTACAGATGACCAGGAGTTTAATTCTTCAGCAACAGGTGAAAAAGCTGAGGCCTGGACGTTTGGGGCAAAATACGATGCCAATAATGTCTACGTTGCTGCAACATACGCTCAAACCTATAATATGACGCCTTATGGCAACGATTGCAGTTTCTGCGTTGCTAACAAAACGAATAACTTCGAAGTTACAGCACAATACCAGTTTGATTTTGGCTTGCGTCCGGAAATCTCATACCTGCTGTCAAAAGGTAAAGACCTCGATATCATGACGAATCACGGCAAAGTTTATGATAACCAGGATCTGGTTGAGTATATTTCCATTGGTGCTAAATATTACTTCAACAAAAACATGGCCACCTATGTCGATTACAAAATTAACCTGCTTGACGATAAAGATGCTTTTTATACAGCCGCAGGGATCAACACCGACGATGTGGTTGCTGTAGGCCTGGTCTATCAATTCTAATCAGACTACAACCTCCTTTACTCACAAGGACGCGCAAGCGTCCTTTTTTGTTATTTTAAGCCAGTATCCGGATACTATAGGGTTTGCTAATGAGATACGAAAGGATGGCATAAGGAGGATATAAAATTTATTGCGCTATTGGTAAAAAAAGGGGCTGTAGCAGCCCCAAAATTCCTATGAGTCAGTGAGGAATAAATCCTGTAAAAACAGCATATTTATGACATGTATAAGTAAACGCTATTTTGATTAAAATCAATGAGTCATATTATAACTGTACTGGCAGGATGAGTAAGACTTTGTCCTACTAAATTACGAATCATTTATTTTTAGCTGTTCTTCTTTTTTTTATATCCTCATAAATTCTTCTTACATCGTTTGCATACCTGGATCTTTTCAGCTCCTGCTCAGGTGTATTCAGAAAACCGGCGTTGTAAGCACCCACAGCCCGCCAGCTGTAACCCCAGCGTCTGAAAGCAAGGGCAAGGTAATATGCGCCGGTATATATATTCAGGCAGCGGTCGCGATACAGTCTACCTGGCGTGATACCAAAACGGCGGAGATGCTGAAAGTTCTGTGAATGGATTTGCATCGTACCAATGGCATATTTCTCTGGAGAGACGAAATTGATTGCAGATTGCCGGAACGATGACTCTTTAAAAGCAATCGCGCGCAGCAGGTCTGGATGGATTTTGTAACGATAACCTGCCCGGTCGAAACAATCTGCGCTGTGTGAACAGACAGCAAAGAGCAGCAGGCTGAATAAAGCCATTTTTTTCATCCCTGGCATCTCCTGAAAAAAAATAATAATAGTGTGAATTTCACATTAAAAACAATTTGAATTCGTCTGAATCCTGCAGCTTCAGGCGTGCTCAAGGACTACACCCTCAGACAAGATTGGTAACTCTTTCAGTACACGGTGTGATGCGAATCCAGGTTAACTTAAGAGTCATCATATTAAAGATGAAACGGTCAAAATCTATAGAGAGGCCTTTGAGGATGTAAAAGCAAATGGAACAGAGGTGTCATACCGTGAAGAGTCATTCTTGAGCTGAAAATGTCAAAAATTAAGCAACACGTCATGGTGATGAGTTTGAATGTGTCCGATTTTTTATTTTCTGAAAAAAATGAGAAAACGGAAAAAACGCATTAACAATTACTAATTGCAACATAAAAGCATCTCATTTTCTGAAAACAAAATATTTGCACCATAAAAAAATATCTCTGTAGATTACTGTTAGTAAAGCATTTTATGATTTGTATGCTATTACGTACAAATAGTGATAGCTCATAATAAATCTTTAAAAAACATAGTTATTATAAATTAACTGTAAATAAGGTAGCGTACTAACATTGGCAATTGAAATCATCAGTTTTTTTTACCATTAAATACAATGTATAATTTAAAGAATCGTAACGATTAATTTTATTCATTGTTGTTGGAAATTTTCAGGACATAAGATTGTTTCAAGAAGGCGCACAAAGTGAGGTGCTATCCTTAATAAGGAAATATCTGAGAGCATGTATGCAAAAACGAAGGCGTCTGACTGGTGCATTGATCTATTCACCGAACTGGACTCATCGGGTCGCACTTGAATACTTAGTTTACGATAAAAGGGAACAGACAACACAGATTATCAAGAGCAGCGATACTTTAACAACGATTTTACAAGAAAATGAGAGTTACACACCCATTTTGTGTGTACTTGATATGCTGCCAAGAAATTCTGTGTCTGCTATTTTGTCGTTACGCAAAATGTATCCAGAAATAGCAATAGTTTTTGTCGGAAACTATTTTTTATACTCTGATAGAATGGTTGCTGAGTACTTTGGTGGGATATATCTGAAAGAGTATGATGCGATTTTGGCAGGCTATCCTGATATCAGTATGAATGAGCATATTATTTCAACACTGTTCTCAGGTGCATATCCGCCAATCCGTAATATTAATAAAGATATATCTGTAGAGAGCGTACTTGCCTCCCTGGAATGCTGGATTAAGGACCGATTGACTGGAGTAATGCCTTCCCCGCGCGTCAGGGAGATTGTTTTGAAATGGTTGGTGAAAGGCGCATCGCCAGCTGAGGTCGCGAGGATACTGGGGCGAAGCGACAAGGTTATGTATCACTACCGATGGTTAATGATTCGTGCACTCGGCATCCGTAAAGGAGGAAGAGAATTTATTGCATCACTTTCGGTAGCGGCAGGTCCGACTGGCCCGGGCGGTAGCGTGGAGCAAAGCAAATGAAAGCGCAGCGTACGAATAAACATTAATAGTTGCTGAAAAAAACTCAGGCCAGTTACGAGGTATATGAATATGACAGGAGAATGGTTACCTATTGCACACGATACGACAGGAAAAGAAATTTCAGGTGCATTAATTCCTGGTCAGGTTGATATTCGCTACTTCCGATTGCTGGTTAATGTTTGTGTACTGCACAGTCCATGTATACAGAGGGCACTGGAGGATGTGCTGGTTTATGGAAAAACGCGGAAAGAGGCCTGTCTGGATAATGGGGTGAGCCAAAGCTATTTTTCAGTTAAGTATCGCCATATGCAATGTGTCAGCCAGACCGTAATGAGAATATGTAATTTAATTAATCACAACCAGCAGGAAATGATTAATCACAACCAACAGGAAATGGTTGACAGTAAATTCCTCTAAGGAATTGCAAAAAGTACCAGAAAGGAAAGGAACCCAAATAATTGGTACAATATGTAGCAGGCGCAAGAGTGACAAGTTCTTGCAGGAATAAAATTTCTTTCAAAGGAAGAAAATATGTTTAATAATACCTTAATTAAGGCGTATTGTGGTGCTGAAGTTTACATTAAAGGCTCCTTAAAACAATTCTTTAAAAAAGAAGATGGTGTGACAGCTGTTGAATATGCAATTGTTGTGGCAGGGGTTGCTGCGGTTGTCCTGATCATCTTTGGAAGTAAAGGGCCAGTCTGGGATATGTTAAATTCAACATTTACTACTCTGAAGACAAGTGTTACTGGTATGATCGGAGGCGGCACTCCTACACCATAATTACTTAAAAGTTCTAAATTAAAAAACTGAGAATGCCTGACTAAACTTTCTATTTATTAGAAAGGTTTTTAAATTATTTATGCGTTAAGGGATTGAAATGAAGCGAAAACTCGTCATTGTCTATATTTTGATGATTTTAGTCGGTATTGTCGGAATTTTTATTTTCAGTAAAAACGAGCCGGACAAGGATGTTCAGCCGTTAGTACAAACAAAGCAAGACGAACCGTCCATAGAAATACAAAGTGTAGTATTGATGAAAGACTTAGCCCGAGGGACAATTCTTACTGCTGATGATTATCGCATCAATACCATCAAGAAAAAAGAAAGTGAAGTCACTACGGCGGAGCGAAAAGCAATCAAAGGATTGGAAAATATTGTCGGCTGGGCACTTAAATCCGATCTCAGTAAAGATTCGATGGTAACGCTTAATAATGTTGCTAAACCAGGTACGAACGAATACTTTGAACTTTTCCTGCTACCAGGAAACGTCGTCTATACATTTACATTACAGAGTAATGAAAATTATCTGCTGGACAATGTTAAGACCGGAACAGGTGTAGATATCTATCTGATATATGGGCGCGAAGTCGGGCGCGATATGAAAGAAAACATCGTTTCACCACCAACGTCGGTAACCGGCCGTAGTCTGAAGAAGGTCATTGCCAATAAACGTGTGCTCGCAATAAATAAAGCAAAGCAAAAAGAAAAAGATGGCATTTATACGATCGCAGAAGGCAGCCAGATTATTGTTGAGTTAAATAATGATGATGTAAAAATCCTCAGAGGGTTAGAAACGGGCACGAAATTGGCACTTTTCCCTGCTACTGATAAAGATCAGCACGAGCTTACTTTAGATGGCTTACTACAGCTACCAGAAAGTAATTGGGTTGATGATGCTCCTTACTTACCAGAAGGCAATTATCCTGCTCCAGGATTGAATGATAGCCCTGTCAAGGACGGCGTAACAGAATTGCGTGGATAACTATTGCGTTTATATGAAGGTTCTGAAAATGAAGAAGGATAATCTAATGCGTCAGGGCACCTTTTTGTGGCAAGTGTGTTTTTTGCTCTCGGCTCTTTTCATCAGTACGGCCAGTTTTGCAGAGCAAATTTATATAAAACCTGGTATGTCAAAACAGATTAAGACCAGTGAACCTATCAAAACGGTGTTTATTTCGTCACCTGAAATTGCAGATTATAAGGTGATCAGCAACAAAGCAGTTGTATTGTATGGTAAAAAAAGTGGTACAGCTGAGATATCGATTTATGGTGCTAACTCAAAGGTCATTTACAATGTCAGCTTAGGTGTTGATCCGCTGTTACCTGAACTATCTCACCGCATCAAACAAGAATATCCGGGAAGTAATGTAGTTATAAAACGGTTTAACGACAATGGCGGGAAAGCGTCTTATATATTGTCCGGTACTGTACAGAGTGAAGAAATTAAAGATGGTGTCTACCAGTTGGTTGGGAGTCTGGTTGGAATATCCGGTGAGGATAAAACGGTTGAAGCCGATGACAGCAGCTCTGGTAGCGGTGGCAGTAATATGATGGTCAAAAGCGACAAAATTCCTTTTGTTAGCTATAAGACCTATGACAACATTATTAACCGTATTGAACTCCCGTCATCAAATCAGGTAAATGTAAAATTAACCGTTGTTGAAGTAACAAAAGAGTTTACAGATAATCTTGGGATTGAATGGAGTAGCTTGACTCTCGACAGTATGATGGGAGGTGGTACCAGTGTTAACGCGGCGGGCACCTTTAACTTATTAGGCTTTAAAAATGGCTTTGATGCCAGGAACATCAGTACCCTTATCAACGCTGTCCATAATGACAAAATTGCAAGGGTATTAGCACAACCTAACCTGACAGTGTTATCGGGTGAGTCTGCCAACTTCCTGGTCGGAGGCGAAATTCCTATCCTGATGCAGGATCGTGACGCCACAACAGTGACCTATAAAGAGTATGGCATTCGTTTGAATATTGCGGCAAAAGTAGAGAGAAGAAATAAAATAAAACTCTTTATTTCGAATGAGGTAAGTAGTGTAACCGGTACTTATGCTTACAATACTTATCAAATTCCAACCCTGAGAACACGCAAGTCGAACTCTACAATTGAATTAGGGGATGGTGACAGCTTTGCAATCGGTGGTCTGTTAAACGAGTCTGACCTTGAAACGTTGACGAAGGTTCCTTTTATTGGCGATATTCCTATATTAGGAGCGTTGGGACGTCGTGCAGGAAGTGAACGTAGCAAGACCGAACTGGTTGTTTTTGCGACTGTTAATCTGGTGAAGCCTATTTCATCAGGAGAAAAAATTGCTTTACCTAAATTTAATAAAACATCCTCAACAAAATTATTTTTTAATGTCGATGTTGATGAAAAAACACGCGGTAACCGTTTGAATAATGATACTGCAGAATTTCTTGACCAGGTTGGCTTTGCTAAATAGGAGGAAGACGATATGAGATTATTTAGCACACCAACTGAATCAGAAGCCAAAGAGGATAACAGTCGCGTCGTACTCGACAGAAGTAAAGTTGTTCTCATTTCGCGTAACAAGAAAATTCAGGTAGATGTTAAAAATGTACTAATGATGCACAATATAAGCAACATTGTGCAGAGAGAGTCTGCGGTCAACGAGTATCTTGACGATCAGGATACTAAAGATGCCGGCTGGATGATCTTAGATATTGAAGATGAAAGCGATATTAATACAATTAATGAAATTACATCGCTTATTGTCCCTTATGATGTGTACTATGTTCTGATTGGCAATACTGATTCTATTGCCTTTGCTAAATCGCTGGAAAAGAGTGGTGGCAGATATCTATATATCAGTACACAACTAAATGAGTTGCCTAATGTTATTTTGAAATCACAAATTCAGATAACGGATAAGTCAACATTGCGCATCAGCGTTCTTGGATGTAAAGGTGGTTGCGGGACGACTACCGTAAGTCATGAAATTTTAACGACATTAAATAATTTTACTACCGCCCCTTGTCTGCTGGTACAGGGTGCTACGGGAAGTAAGGATTTTGATTTAATATCGGGTAATGAAGTTGATGCCTCTGATAGTAAAGTTCAAAAAATAGCGGATAACCGCTCGATAAAAATGGAGCCTATAAGCGAAGTTTTTAATTATACTGACCCTGTATTTAATCATTTTAATATAGCTTTGTTTGAACATAATGCTTGTGCTATTTCAACTGAAAATCTTGAGTTGATTTTTAAAAATTCAAATACACTTGTGTTGATTTTAGGAAGAAACTTTTCTTCGTTCAGAACCGCGAAACGTGTTCTTGATGAGTATGCCAGATTTGAAAGACAAAAAAATGACGCAATTAAGCGAAAAATTATAATCTGCATTAATGAATATAATGCTGCAGATAACAAGCAAAAATTTTCTGATGAGGATATCTCTGAATATCTGGGGCAAGAAATTAGTGCAATTCTACCTCACTTTCAAAACAGAAAAGAGAATGATAGCTTCTCGCAGCATGCTCACCAGCTTTCGGCTGCAATATTAGGAAGAGAAAAAGCAGTTTTGCCACAAAGTAAAAAATCTTTAGATTTATCCAGGCTGTTAAATCTATTCAGTAAAAAATAGAGGTTGTAGAAAATAAATGGGACCTAATGAGCTATCATCGTTAAGAATCTTCAGGGAAAATATCCTTAAGAAATTGGACCTGGATCGTGTCGATGCAATAAAGGATGATAGAACAGCGCTGGAAACGGAGATAAGTGATGTTTTACAACGCGTGTCTGCCGAGATAGGTCAATATTTATCAACTCAACTTCGTCTGGATCTTGTTAAACTTGTTTCTGACGAAATATCAGGTTATGGGCCATTACGCGATTTAATGGAGGATGACACAATTAGTGATATTCTCGTTAACGGACCTGAACAGATTTTTGTTGAACGCGCCGGACGTCTGGAAAAGGTAGATACTTTTTTTCTTAGTAACCAGCAGTTGACTGAGATCGCCAGACGCCTTGTTTCAAAGGTGGGACGCAGGGTTGATGATTCGCAGCCATTGGTTGACGCACGTTTACCAGACGGTAGCCGCTTAAACGTCGTTATTGCCCCTATTACTCTGGATGGAACGTCGATATCTATCCGTAAATTCGGCAAGGGTAAGAAGACGTTAGGTGATTTGATCAACTATGGAAGTATGGATGAAATGATGGCCAACTTCCTGGTTATTGCCGCCAGTTGTAAAGTTAACATTATTATATCGGGTGGTACTGGTTCAGGTAAAACAACGTTGCTTAATGCATTGTCGCAATATATTGGTGAAACTGAACGAATTATAACCCTGGAAGATGCTGCTGAACTGCGTCTGATTAAACCACATGTTGTGCGAATGGAAACGCGTATGGCCGGTGCGGAGCAGCAGGGAATGATCCCTATGCGATCTCTCGTTATAAACTCGCTTCGTATGCGTCCTGACCGAATCATTGTAGGGGAGTGTCGTGGTGAAGAGGCATTTGAAATGCTTCAGGCGATGAACACCGGCCATGATGGATCCATGTCAACCTTACACGCCAACTCACCAAGAGATGCCATTGCGCGTCTGGAAAGTATGGTAATGATGGCGAGCGCATCATTACCATTAATGGCAATCAGACGGAATATTTCATCTGCGATACATCTTATTATTCAGGTATCCCGTATGCCGGATGGTTCCAGAAAAGTAATGAATATTTCTGAGGTAATGGGTATGGAGGGGGAAAATATTATCATCCAGGACATTTTCACCTTCGAGGCATCGTCACAGCGAGACATGCAAGGAAGAATTCAGGGGCTGTATAAATTTAATGGCCTCCTGAAACGGTCTGTTGTTTACCGTCAGGGGGTAATTTACGGTATGACGGATGCCTTAAACGAATTGTTTGGGAGCCAGATCCAATGACACTTTTTTTTATTTTGCTTGTTATATTAGGCGTTGTAAATTTTATCGCCGTACTCATTTATTACAAGAAAGTTAAAAAACTTGATGGTGGAGAACAGCGTTTTCGCGTTGCGACCAAAAAGAAAAATTGGAGTGGTCAGGTTCTTGAAAAAATAAAAGAAGCTGTGACAGGTGATGTGAGAAGCATTAAGTCAACATATCGTAATATGAAACCAAAAGAGGTTGCGCTATTTTTTGGACTATTTCTCGCTGGCGTTTACTTAAATATTGCATTCCTTAAGTTTAATATAATTATAGCATCTGTTGTCTTACTTATAGTGCTGTCATATCTACATTTCAGGATTAGTAAGAAAAAACAAAGAGCACTCTTTGAAATAGAGTTTTCTGAGGCACTCAATATAATTAATAGTTCCATAAGTTCTGGTAATTCAATTGTCGTAGGCATTACCCATTGTGGCAATAAATTAAATGGTGAGGTTGTCGGGCCAGAACTCAAAATTGTATCGAGAAGGTTAAGTATTGGTGAAGATGTGTATGCTGTTTTAATGGATTCTTATGAGCGTTTGCCATACCGGGAATACTATTTTTTTATCCTCGCTGTCATTATTAATATTAATGGTGGTGGCCAGGTCAGGGAAGTCATGACACGATTGGCTAAACAAATATCAGATGCAAAGATAATCGATCGTAAAAAACTGACAATGACTTCTGAAGCGAGGATGTCAGTGAAAGTACTTGCTATGATCCCTGTCGGTTTTGTATTCGTTCTAAATATATTAAGTCCGGAAAATTTTGATATCTTAATAAATCATGACTCCGGGAGAATGATCTTATATTATGCCATTGGCAGCGTTTGTCTGGGACTTGCTATCATATGGAATATGATGAATAAAGCCGTTTGAAAACAATGGAGACATAGTTTATGTCATTATATGTCCTGTATTTTATTATAATATCTTTTATCTTCGTCATTTTTAATTTTTTGACTAAGAAAAAGAAAACCCAAAAAATTTCATCTGTATTAGAAAAACAAGGTCAAATTGTTGCAAAAGATGAAAAATTGATTTCTAACATTGAAAAAATTTATCGCAAAACAAGTAAATCGGTATCTTTTTTTGATTTTCTAGACTCTAATATGTTCTTGAAGTTTGGCATCGTTATTATATTTGCACTTCTTGTGTTTATCCTTGATGCGATGGATATACTTGAATTGGATAAACAGACCCAGGCGATAACAATCAGTGTTGCGTTAGTGTTTATGATTCTTATTCCTCCAAGGATTAAAAATTATATAATGCAAAAAAAGACTAAAAAAATAAATGCCGATCTTCCTTATGTTATAGACATTATGTCTATTTGTGTACAATCTGGAATGACGATAGAAAATGCTCTGATCTATATATCGAAGAACATTCAGTTTATTAACAGTGATATTGCAAGTCTGCTCGAAAGGACCGCAATTAAAATTGAAGTGAGTGGTATTGTGAGTGCGCTGGAGCAATTATATGAGGAAGTGTCAAGCTCAGAGGTGAGGATGTTTTGTACGACGTTACAGCAAAGCATCACTTATGGAGCGTCTATCAGCACAGTCCTCGTTGAATTGTCGAAAGAGATGCGGGAGATGCAACTTTTGTCTGTTGAAGAAAAGGTTGCCAGCTTATCCGCTAAAATGGCAGCTCCAATGATCTTATTTATAATGTTTCCGATTCTTGCAATTGTTGCAGGACCCGGATTTATCAGGATGATGGCAATATGGGGAAATTAATCGCTGTTCTTATTTCTTTGCTTTTGTTGGGATGCAGCTCGCAAAGCTCACTTGATAATAGAGAACGAGAATTTATTTTAACAAAAGTTAATAATTATAAGGGACTTATAGCGTTTTACAGAGAGCAACTTAGTAAAAATGACACGCCAGAAGTCAGATTAAAGCTATGTGAAGTCTATAATAAAATCGAAGACTATGAATCTTCACAGAATTGCCTTAAAGAACTGGTGAATACTTCGCCTACTGCTGAGTCTTTATTGTTATCAGCACAAAATAATAGCACTCTTGGTCATAATGATATCGCGTTAAAGCAAATTGACGAGGCGCTAAAAATGGACCCTAAATTGGGCGAAGCATTTAACCTCAAAGGCGTTATTCTTGCTCATTTAGGTGATTTGGACAACGCTAAAGAAAACTTTGAGAAGGCCAGAAATCTTTTTGTTGCCGAGGAGATCGTCAATAATAATCTTGCTATGATTGCAATTGTAGAAAAGGATTATAATCTTGCTCGTTCATATCTGATGCCGCTTTATTCTCGAGGTTATAATTCACCAAAGATTGTCCATAATTTAATTTTTACACTGGTGAAACTCAATGACTACAGTACGGCTGAAACATTGATCCGGCAAAACAACCTTGAAGATTCATCACAGCAGCTAATTGCTGATTTGGACAGTGTCACCACGACCGTCCCTGAACGTGCGATTTTACGTACCACTGCTCCGGTTGCCGTTGCAATCGAAGGGAGTGATGAGACCAGGAAAACAAATCCTGCCGGACTGGTTGGCGCCAGCCCTGAGATGGCGACACCCGTAAAAGAAGTGAACAACACTGTTCTTAAAGATAGTGAAATGACTTCAGATAACCAGGGTCAGGTAGAAAATATTGTGATTGGAGAACATGGTAAATTTGTCCGTCTGGTCTTTATCTCTTCTTCCTATATTAAAGGAGAAAAAATATCAGGTGGGCGAGACAACCATGTAGAATTTGTTTTGAAAAACTTTAAGAAGAATTCAAAAATAAATGATCTCACTAAAAATGTTAAAAAATACACCAAATCACTGAACAATGTTTCCATAGAAGAGCGTGGAGATGATTTATATCTGTCATTCAGTGCAAAAAGGATTGTAAAGCAGGTTAAGGCCTATACTTCACCAAAATCATCCATATCTAGTAATCGATTAGTATTAGATATTTTTTTCTAAGCCAGTTAACGGCATAGTTTAAACAAAGTAGGAGTTGTTTATGAGTAAGTTAAGTGATTCACTTGAAAATCTAATGGAACTTGATGGTGCTGTTTGCGCTGCCGTAGTTGATACGCGTAATGGAATGATTTTAGGTCATGTGGGCACAGGTATTGATATTGAAATCGCCGCTGCAGGTAATACCGATGTGTTAAAGGCTAAACTCAAAACAATCAAGCTACTTGGTTTGAATGAAACAATTGAGGATATTCTTATTACGCTGGAAAAACAATACCACATCTTACGTCCTTTACAGAAAGTGGAGTCAGTTTTCATTTATCTTGTATTAGACAGGCGTGAAAGTAACCTTGCATTAGCTCGTCGTAAGGTAATGGATGTTGAATCTTCAGTAGAATCAATTTAATACTCGCTTCGCGTACCCTATACTGAATATATAAGATATGGATGATTATAAAATTTTGTTTATAGGCCGTAGTGGTTCTGCGAAAACTACGGCTATAAATTCTGCAAGTCAAATCGATGTTGTTTCTACGGATGTTGCAATGTCATTTATGGCATCAGAGCAAAAAAAAGAGACGACGGTGGGATTAGATTATGGCGATCTGCTGATGGAATCTCCGGATGGTCAACACCGGTTGCGTATGTACGGCGTGCCAGGACAATCACGGTTCTCCTTTTCATGGGAGATTTTACAGCAAGGCTGTTCAGGTCTGGTATTAATGATAGATGCAACAGATGTGTGTGCTATTGATGATATTCATTTTTATACATCGGCTGTAAATACTGATGATAACCGAATTTCATTACCCACAGTTATAGCCATTGTAAAAGGCGATTTGCTGAGTCTCGAGTCATTGTCGAAACTGAAAGAGGCCATTCACAAAGAAAATATCATATCCCCGATACTATGGATCGATGCCAGAAGTAAGGATGCTGTTATATCTGTATTGAATGTTTTATTAAAGCAAATCAGGAGGTAGTTATGAAGAATGGACTTCCTTTTCCATTAAGATTTACAGTGAGTGATGATAAGAATATCAGCACACGCGATAAAGAACACACTGATAAGGTAACGGAGTCTGATGTTGTTCTCCAGCCTCTTGATGAGAAGCAAGAGAAAATAAGCAACAATGATAAAAGCTTTACTGATTCTGTCCTCAAAGAGCAGATTGACAAAGTATTGCTTAATTATGTTAACAAATTTCCTGATATTCAAAACCTGGTATTATCAACAGTCGATGGATTTGAAATCGCTTCTGTACTCGATCAGGGGGGAGAAGAGAGTATTCGCAAAGTTTCAGCGATGTCAAGTTCTCTGCAATCTATTGGTTCTGCGATACTGAGAGAGATTGGTGCTCCTGGTTACCAGTATTTGTATCTTAATAATGGAAAACGTTCTGTTTTTATTTATCTCATTTCCGGCAGCAAACTGGATGTTGTTCTTATGGCCGTTTCAGGGGAAATTGACTCTCTTGGGCAGGCGCTGTGGATGATGCAAAAATTAGTCGATGAAGTAAAAGAACTTATCCAATAACGGAACATTTAAGGATGTAATAATGGATACCCTATTTGCTTACAGGCTTTCAATGGAGTTAGTTGCAGCAGATATTATTTCCGAATATATTCCTTTAAGACCTGTACTCGATAATCGCAATGAATTAGTTCAGGAGCGTATTCATATCTATAATTCATTGATTTCTGATAATCTGGACTCCTGGCGTGCGATGGGCAATGCCCGGAGTTATTGTCAAAGGCAAGTTGATGAGTTAATCGAGCATGCGATTTTATTAGTCAGAGCTGATATTGCATCGAACTTTATCGGTCATTCACCCGTTCTTTGCGAACGCGATACTATGATCGCTGAATCAGTTAGCAAATATATAAAACTAATTGATTTACCGATGGTGACGCCAGTGCCTGTTGTACAGACAGAAACGATATCTTATCAGGTCGATAAACCTAAAATGTCAGTGAAAAAGAAAAATAAGCGATTTCCGCGTAAAGGTAAAAAGTAATGATATTGTCAATCATTGGTTATTGTTTGATTATATGCACAGTCCTGTATGCTATGTATACTGATATTAAAATCAGGAAGATATACAACAATATACCATTGATAATCATTGCCGTTAGTTTTTTATTAATTCTTTTTACTGATATCAATGTTTCTTATTTATCTGGCATCGTGGTTCTGGTAATTGGTTTTATTCTAAGTATGTATAATATCTGGGGAGCAGGCGATGCTAAATTTTGTTTTGCTCTGTCGCTGTCTATACCGGGAGAAAATTTGCCTGCTTTCCTTCTATTCACCTCTGTCATTGGTGGGATTATGGCTGTCCTGATGCTCATTGTCCCTCATCTGTATGGACGGTACAAAACGTTGCCCTACGGCGTAGCATTAGGTTGCGGTTATATTGTCAATTTATTAACCTTTTGAGGAGGCTATTTTGCACGCCTTAATGAGAATGATAAAAAGAACAAAAAAGGAAGATGGCGCGATTGCGGTCGAGTTGTCGTTGGTCATTATTCCCTTTCTTATATCTATTTTATTTATTATCGAATTATGTCGAATAATGTATTTATCATCCGCTTTGGATGTCGTACTGGCGGAGTCTGGCCGCTACATTTCGCTGGATAGTAGCGTAACGGATTACTCATCTGCATTCGAGCAAAATCTTAAAAATAACGCAAAAGCCTGGCCACTGCTCTATAGCGGTACAGAAGTTTCCGTGACGGTTAAGCATTGTAAAACAATCTCAGAATTATTGAATGATAACTGTATTTCAGGATCCACCACTGCTGACCACTTTTTATCAGTATATTCATTTAAATACAGTTACCAGCCGGTTTTTTTCTTTTTCAGTGCTGGTTATTTTTCATCAATATTTGAACGGAAAATAGTCTATGTGCAAGAGCCCAACAGAACGTAACAAACATTTTTGGGAGAGAAGCCGGGCAAGTGCGTCTATCGAATTTGCTTTTGTATTCCCTATTATTGTACTACTGGGACTGATACTTATTGACTTTACATTTCATTTTTCTTCTGAAAGTAAACTTGCGCGATTGACAAACTCAGCATCTTCGATGCTGCGTGAGCGCAGTACCCTTTATGCGAACCGTGAAGTCGTGTCATATGAGGATGTGAGTAATCTACAAAAGGCAGTGAATATATTACTTGGCTCTGATTCTCTTAAAGGCAGTGTGAGCATCCGGGTTCAAACCGTGCATTTTTCTGATACATCAACAAAGAATGGAAAAATTGTAGACGGTGCAAAGTCAATTGATCTTTATGTACCCGCGGATATCAATTCTGTTGAGCAGAAAAAATGCAAGGGAGCATTCGACATTAATAGTGCTGAAGTTTATAAAATGTCACCATGGATGGAAGAGAGTGTCGATAAGGGAAAATGGGCTCCGTTATATCAGGTTACCCTTTGTACTAAAGGTAGAGATAGCCTTTTTCTGAACGCGATGTCCAGCGTTGGCGTAATCGCTGATACTATTTCAACAAGCAACATTGTCATTCCGAGGTAATTATGCAGATGATAATGATGAAATTAAAAAGAAAGTTGCACTTATTTCGTTTTATTCAAGAGGGTAATGCGGGTATATCCGTGATGTTTGCAATTATTTTACCTCTTTTGATAGCGACTTTTTCCTTGGGTATCGACGGCTCTCGTTTTTTAATCAAGAGGGCGCGTTTAGCCGATGCTTTATCCCAGGGAAGTTTTGCTGTTGCCTCTACAAACACTAACCTCACTACGGAACAGGAGAAAATAGAAGGGAAAGATCTGGTCAGAAGCTATATTAACTATTATTTGCCAGGCAGTGAAATTGATGAGTCAACTCTGAAAGTTAATGCCGATATTGTTTTTAATAACGCCGATGTAACCAAAATTGATAGTATAAAATATGTAGCTATAGCAAAGATTATCGAGCATCCAATCATTGATGGTATCAGCAATGCTCTGCCGGGCTTTAGTAAAGACATATCGATTTTAGCTGATGAAAATAACGGTATTGTTCGTAAAACGATGGGTGATGTTAATATAGAAAGCGATATTGCCTTCGCCGTCGACTTCTCAGGATCAATGTTGGGAATGTCAGGTGGAAAAATGCGCATTCAGATTTTGCGTGATGTGGTAAATGATTTAGTGACTCAAATTGATAATGAAAAGTCGAAATCAAAAATAGCCATTGTCCCTTTTGATATAGGTATTCCTGTTAAGCTTGATAAAAAGAATGAAGCCGGTGGCGATCGCATTGGATGCGCGACCCCTTATAAATTTAAAGACCAATATGATATCGATCATGCCTTTTGGGAAAATAAAAAAATAGACTGGTCTTCATCTGGCTATAATACATCCGGCGTCGATCGTAATCTTGTTATCCAAAGCTATCTTGACCTCAAACGTTATGATTATTATTATAATCACGTACGTCCAGCTATCGGCAGCGCTTACCAAAGTTATTGTGTGAGAAATAATACTTTTGATAATACAGCTACAGGTGGCTCATTGCACTCTAATCCTTTATCGTGTGAAGCGGTAAACGATGTCAGCGTGATGAACTCTGTAAATTATAATGAAATACAAAATTATAGCCAAATTGTGCAAGACTACTTTTATCCTTTGATAAATGATTCAACGAGTCAATCTTTTGCAAATGATACAACAATTAATTATGCTGGTACAATTAGTGACTCTTTCTTATTCGATGATGACTCAATAAAACCTTTTGAAAGATCTTTTGCCAGTATCGATATGGGTAACCCCTTCAAAGCAATGTGTTTGTCGGCATTTAATATATCCGTTCCTGTAGGTCCCACTGCAGGTTTTATTCCATCAGGATATCCTTACTGGCGCCCGGACAATTATTATTCTGAGTACCTAAGCAAGATTAAGCAAAATGCATATGTGATAGGCTTGTCTAATGATAAATCCGAAATTGATCAGTTTCAGGCTATGTGGCCACAGGATGGTGCGGGGACAGATATTATTGCCGGTATATTATATGCCGCCCGTGAAGTCGCCAAGGGTGATAATCCGCGTAAGATAATCATTATTGTATCCGATGGTGAGGAGTATGGTGAACAAGAGACGGTTGGTGTAAAATTTCGGCGCATGGGAATGTGCCAAAAAGTAATGGATGGGATAAAGGCTAACTCACCAAAAACTAAAGAAGCTAAAATATATTTTGTATCAATTGTTAATAACGCCTACACGTCTTCAACACTGTGGGAATGGCGACGGAATTGTGTTGGTGACGATGGGGCATTTGTGGCAACTGACTACTCCGCATTAAAAAATGCAATCACAAGTATATTTAGTACTGAGCCAGGCGGTCTGAAGTTTATTAATAAAAATGATGGCTCGACACCTTAGTATTCTGATCATGCAGCATCTTTTTTTTATGGTTATGTAAATTGAGGGCTGCCATAGCATTTATAATGATTTTAAAATATTTAAGTCGTTTTTTTGTTAAACACGAGATTGCACTACCAAAAAATTTGGAAAAGGAGCCTGAAGTTATGAACAAATTTGACAACGTGTTGGAAAAATTGCGCCCTGATAGTTCAGTGAGTTATGTCGCTTTTGTTGATATGAACAGTGGGATGAAACTCGCCTCTGTTGGGATGCTCAAGGATGGTGATGCACTGATTGATTGTGCTATACGGGTTATGCGTGCAGAGCTTAAAACCATTCAATTACTAGAAATCAATGATGATGTGCTGGACATCATTATTACTACCGAAGATGAATATCAACTGCTGTATCCATGCCGGGGTATGAAGGATATTTTCATTTATCTGGTTGCGAATCGTGAACGTGCTAACCTGGCATTACTAAAACGCAACATCGCCGATGTCGAAGCTAACCTTATCTCTATTTTGTATACCGATGGCGATATTCAGAACCACGGCTTTAACGTTAAGTCTGCGCTGGATGCCCACTGCCGCTGGCGTGATAAATTAATTTCAATCATTAATGGTACAGATACGGTCACCAATCTAAGTGAACTGGGCATGGACGACAGATGTGAACTGGGACAGTGGCTACACTCTGTAGGTGAAAGCCAATATAGCAGTATGTCTGAGTTTCAGGAACTTATGAAGCTGCACCATGATTTTCATCGATGCGTTCAGGAAGTTGTGGATATTTATCTTGCTGAAGGTGTTGATGTTGCAAAATGTGAGTTGACAGGAAGTTTCCAAAAGAAATCTGCGCTTGTTCAGGAGCAGATTGTCCATTTCTTCGATAATATTTAATTTACCTTTATCATGTCGTACAGGCGTTGTTCACAGCGCCTCTTAACGATTAAGTTATATAATTTGTAATGAAACTATTATCTTATTTTGATTATCCCAATAAAATGACTCGTTAGCCTTATACAAAGAAAAACTCCAGGAAGGCTCATGAAGGATTTTTTTAATGCTGACATCTGAACTTCATATTATTGTTCTTGATCATGTCCGTTCCAGTGCTGTGACAAAATCTGCGCATGTACAATATACCGCGCAGAAGTGCTTTCGCTTACGTGAAAAAATGTTGCATTCGGCATCACATTGTCGAGAAGAATCTCAATCACTTTCTCTCGTATTAAACCGACAATATCGGCTTGTTAATCACCTTGCTAAAGGCAATGACCACGCTGATTATAAGACAGAACATAATCAACTTTTGAAGCTGGCCCGCGAACAGTATCAGCAAACCGGTTTAACGCAGGAGCACCTTAGTCGTGTGGCTTCAGGCATGGCTCTTGCGGCAGACAGGTTGCTGTTCGCACTTCTGAAAGTACAACATTATCAATGGCGTGACAGACTGTATGTTGCTTTGCTGACCGAGCAGCAGAATGAAATTCTCACCGATGAGCGAGAATGCACTCTGGGATTGTGGATACACGGTGAAGGACTGCGCCGTTTTCGTACGCTGCCGGGCTTTCGGGAACTGGATAGTTGCCACCATCTCGTTCACCAAACGAGCGAGAATCTGTTCAGACGTAAACTTGAGACATTTACGGCAGGGGAACTGAAGCGGGTATTACATGACGTTGAAGAAACAAGTCAACAGCTTATCATTGCATTAGATCGTCTCGATGAGCGTGTTGGATTGTTATATCCTCAACCCGACGCGATTTGAGCCTGTGATAAGCTGGTATGTGTACTTATATGCTGTTATGCCCGCATCTGCATGAGGGATAACATTTCTGGTACAGCTCTATTATGGTTTGGTGGATGCGTTTTAGTTCTCTTAACTTGACGGAAAAATAGCTTTGTGTGGCTCCGGTTTTGTTACATGCCTCCATTCTGGTATATCCATAAACTAAATGATACTCCAGTGCTCCCAGCATTTTATTACTGTGAATAGCATAAATTCGGGTGAGTAATCTGAAGTAACTCGCGCTCACTTTTCCCGGAATCAGCGTTGTCGAAAAAACATGTAAATGCGATAGCGTATTTATTAGCTGATGACTACTCATGATTAACCTTAATTGTCTCTTTCCTGTAAATCCTTTTTTTGAAATATAATCATTGTGAATGTGTATTTCAATATGTATCCGAATCAGAACGTCGCGTTTTTTAGAAAACAAGCATAACTAACTGATGCTTTTGATAATTTTGGTTTTATATAATTATATATATGAAATCATATATATTCGTGTTCAACCACTTTGCGTGATACGAAGGAGTTGATTCCCTCATCCTCTGCAAGCCCTGCTGCACGGTAATGTTTTTTCTTTTTTATCGGTCAACACCGTAACTGTTTTGTAATAAATGCTCTCATATAAACTTGTCATATAATATTCCGCGCCAAAACGCCTCCCTGTTTTGTTGTATATAATGCTTAATATCGATAGTCGTCGCTGTACACTCCTTTTTTAAGTGGGGTGCTATCTTTTAATTAAAAGATCTTAAAAGTGATTACACATTAAAAACGATTTATCAGGCATTTCATTACACTCTGTAATGCACTAAGTTGCATCAACGAATAGAATTATGTTAAGATGAAACATAATTCCAATTTTCTGCCAATAATGACACCATCTGACCTGTATAATGATTTTGCGCTAAGCTACCCCATAAGCGCTTCTTTTCTTACCTGGTGGCCCTTTTTTTTACTCATCGTATGTGCAGCCATACTGCCGGGCCTTGTCATGCGAATATTCAGGCGAGTTGTATCCGCAAAACAGCAGCACCTTACCTATGCACTGCGCACGTTACAAATCGTTCCTTATTATCAGCCCGTGCTGGATGTTGTTTCAGGGGGAGTGTACGGCGCTGAAGTCCTGGTACGCTGGAAAAGAACAAACGGAACGTTATCGCTGCCGGATGAATTTGTGCCTCTTGCCCAGGAGTCCGGACTGCTTATTCCCATGACGCGCATGTTACTCGAACAGGTTGAACGGGATATGCTTGCGTTACGTCTGAGGCTGCCCAGGGTGTTTCATATTGGCCTTAATGTCTGCGTCACTGTAGATATGCTTTCCGGGATGAAAGATGCATTCATCCATTTTCAGCGGAGTCTTCCCGGACATGTGCGGCTGACACTCGAACTTCTGGAACATGACAGTGCTGAAACGGGTACTGAGCTGACGCTTCTTCTGAGTCAACTACGCGCGACGGGGATACTGATAGCCCTGGGGGATTTTGGAACCGGATCGAATAGTCTGGACAGGCTGGCCTGTTTGCCTGCAGATATTATTAAAATTGATAAATCCATCGTGGCGGCGCTGGGGGAGGGGAACGAGTCCCGGTGCGCGCTTGATGAGATTATCCAGATGGCCCAGCAAAAGAATGTCGCTATTATTGCTGAAGGCATTGAAACGGAGCTTCAGCATAGCTGTTTATTGCGTAAAGGGGTGGCATTGCAGCAGGGGTATTACTGGTCGACACCGCTCTCGTTTGAACAATTTTCCCATTATATTATTCAAAGCAGTGAGACGCTGAGGTAACTGACACAGAAAAGTTGTCATAAAATCAGCTATCTTCTTCCTGATGGCCATTTTGCGTATTGAATGTATTTTTAGCTCTGAACAGAGTATCCGGCAAATCGCCTGCGGTGCCGTCATTAAATTATGCGCCGTCTGTCAGTCTTAAATATTCATGCAATAGTCATGTCAGCACTATCGTGAATATCCTGCCGAATTATCTGTCTTGTTAATCAGAATTCTTCCATCCTCAGACAGATGCACTCAATTTTGGCGTAATTATCTGTATTTGTGTTGTTTTCCTGTCTTTGATGCTGTTTGTTATACCTTGACGAATTTTAATCCTGCTCGCGAGCGGGCAGCATCCGCAGCCCAGCCTGCGGTAACCTGTAAATAAGAATAAATTGGTAAATGTCGAAATCAGTTCTATAGTGCATTGTATTTCGTTGTTAACAGGGTGATCTAATGAGATTTCACGGACTGACTAAAGGGTTTTTCATATTCATTCTTGCTATGGTGACGTGGGCATTTTTTGATGTTTTGTCACCCTATTTTTCAGCCGTGTTATGGGCAGCGATCCTGACCGTAATATTTTACCCGGTTAAAAATAAGCTGCGTACGGCACTGGGCGATCGTAATGGGCTGGCTTCTTTACTCACGCTGGGTATTATTTGCCTGATCGTTTTTATTCCGTTAACGATTATTCTCTCGTCACTGGCAATCGAGCTGAATGTGGTTTACACCAAACTTCAGCATAACAATACGCAATTTCCCGAAGTGGTGGCCAGTCTGTTTGCACATATGCCTGAATGGGCAAGGTCGTTTTTTGCCGAACACAATCTGGACAATGCTGCGCAAATCCAGCAGAAGCTCTCTGATGTCGCTTTAAAGGGAGGGCAGTACCTGGCGGGAAGTGCGTTTTTAATTGGTAAAGGTACCTTTGGCTTTGCCGTCAGCTTCGGCATTATGCTCTATCTGCTCTTTTTTCTGCTAAAAGATGGGCCATATCTGGTGCGCCAGATTCTGGATTCTCTCCCTTTAACCGATTTTGTTAAGCAGCATTTGTTCGCAAAATTTGCGGCAGTTTCCAGAGCAACCGTGAAGGGAACGGCTGTTGTGGCGGTCGTTCAGGGGCTGCTGGGGGGCATTGCTTTTTATATTGTCGGTATTGATGGCAGCATTTTATGGGGCGCGTTAATGGCGTTCCTCTCTCTGGTGCCTGCGGTGGGGTCTGCGATTATTTGGGTTCCGGCGGCTATCTATCTCTTTGCGACACATCAGCTGTGGCAGGGATTCTTCATCGTGGGGTTCTTTGTCGTTATTGTGGGCCTGGTCGACAACATTCTCCGTCCGCTGTTGGTTGGGAAAGATACGAAAATGCCGGACTATCTGATCCTGATCGCCACGCTGGGTGGAATGGAGATTTACGGTATTAACGGATTCGTGATTGGTCCTCTGATTGCCGCGCTTTTTATTGCCTGCTGGAACCTGCTTTCTGGCCGCGATCATGCCGGGAATGCTGATGAGATAGATGAAGATTTTATTGAAGAGGGCAAAAATACATCTGAATTGTAATCCACAGCCAGCCTTCGCCACTGGTGACGATGGTCACCGGTGGCGGGTATCCAGCAATTTTTCCGATCTGATCTATATCAATTTTTTATATCATTTTTAACATTGTCATTACCTGAGTTTAATTTTCTCGGTGAATGTTTTTCCGTTGTTAAATCAAACAATTGAATCCTTAATTCCCCGCTTTTTTACCCGTAACATTTCGTTCCCTTCATAAAAAACAACATTTTTTATCCTTGTGTTAACAAAAAAACATGCTTATTTTTACTTTAACTGACAAATGAAGAAACTATTAGCCAGATAAGAATTGATTGGTTTTACGTATTAATGAAGCAGAACAGGAATGTTTTATGAGCAATAACGGAAATGAGGGCGTCCCCTCGAGACGACGTTTTTTACAGCAAACGTTGGCGATTATCCCCCTGACTGCCATGGGCAGCAGCCTGGTTACCCTGAGCACCTCCGCAGCACCCGCATCTTCTGAAGGCGTATCGGCCCATTACGTTCCACGGTTTTTTAATAATGATGAGTGGATGTTTGTTCTGGCGGCTACCGATCGGCTGATTCCGGCAGATGACAACGGGCCGGGCGCGGTGAGTGAAGGCGTTCCCGTGTTTATTGATAAACAGATGGAGCTGCCATATGGCTACGGACATCTGTGGTATATGCAGGGACCGTTTGTGGATGCTGTCCCTGAGCTGGGCTATCAGTCACATCTGGTGCCGCGCGAAACCTGGCGTCGTGGGATTAAGGCGGTGAATCAGTGGTGCCAGGATAAGCATCAGAAAAATTTCGCTGAGCTAACCCATCCCCAACAGGAAGAGGTGTTGCGCCAGCTGGAAAGCGGAGCGCTGACCTTTGATAACGTCCCTGGCAAAATCTTCTTCACACAGATGCTGGAAAATACGAAAGAAGGCTATCTGTCCGATCCGTTACACGGCGGTAATCAGACAATGGCGTCGTGGAAACTGATCGGTTTTCCGGGCGCGCGTGCTGACTATCAGCAGGTGATGGACAATCCCGGTAAGCCTTACCCGCTGGGACCGGTGAGCATTTCAGGGAAGAGGAGCGTATAGCACATGGCAATTAAAAAAGATCCTGTTGATGTGGTTATCGTGGGCTTTGGCTGGACCGGGTCGTTGATGGCAATGGAGCTGGCGGATAGCGGACTGAAGATCCTGGCGCTGGAGCGTGGGGAAGCGCGCGACACATACCCTGACTTCGCCTACCCGCGTATTGCGGATGAGCTGACCTATGGTATCCGCCTGAAGCTGTTTCAGAATGCGTCAAAAGAGACGGTAACGGTACGCCATACCCAATCAGATACGGCTTTGCCATACCGTCGATTCGGCTCTTTCTTGCCCGGTGACGGTGTTGGCGGGGCTGGCGTTCACTGGAACGGGATGCTCTGGCGTCCGCTGGAGGCCGATCTCAGGATGCGCAGTACGGTTATCGAAAAGTACGGCGCAGACTTTATTCCGGCAGATATGACGGTGCAGGACTATCCATTCACGTATCAGGAAATGGAGCCTTTTTTCGATAAATACGAGAAGATTTGCGGTACTGCCGGGCAGGCGGGGAATGTGAAAGGCCAAATCCTTGAAGGGGGCAACCCTTTTGAAGCCGAACGTCAGAATCCGTATCCGACGAAAGCGCTGAAGCAACAATACTCCGGAATGCTGTTCAGTAAGGCGGCGAAAGCGCTGGGCTACCATCCTTTCCCGGTACCGGCGGCAAACTGTAGCGAACCGTTCACCAACCCTTACGGCGTCCAGCTTGGCGTGTGTAACTATTGCGGTTTTTGTGAACGTTTTGGTTGTTTTAACTACTCTAAAGCCTCGCCGCAATCCTGCGTACTGCCCGCGCTGAAACAATATAGCAACGTTGAGCTGCGGACCGAATCTCATGTGCTGCGGGTCAATACCGATTCGACAGGTACGAAGGCGACGGGCGTTACCTACATTGATGCGAACGGGCAGGAGGTGGAACAACCGGCGAGTCTGGTGGTGTTAAGCGCTTTCCAGCTGCATAACGTGCGGCTGCTGCTGCTGTCGAAAATTGGTAAGCCTTACGATCCGGTAACCGGTGAGGGCGTGGTTGGGCGTAACTATGCCTATCAGATGAACGGCGGTATTTCACTGTTCTTTAATCAGGATCATAACTTCAACCCGTTTGCGGCAACCGGGACTACCGGAATGTTTATTGATGATTTCAATGCGGAAAACTTTGACCACAGTGGGCTGGGATTTGTGGGTGGGGCGACGATATCCGCCACCATCACCGGCGGGCGTCCTGTTCAGCAGATGTCGACGCCTAAAGATGCGCCGAAGTGGGGGAGCGGTTGGAAAAAAGCCATCAAAGAGAGCTACCTGCACACCATGAACGTCGGGTCATCGGGGTCGGTGATGCCGTACAAACAGTGCTATCTGGATCTCGACCCGACCTATAAAGATCTACACGGACAGCCATTGCTAAGAATGACCTTCGACTGGCAGCCAAATGAGCTGAAAATGACGCATTTTATCGGTACAAAGGCTGAAGAGATCGTCCAGAAAATCAACCCGCCGCATTATGAAATGGGCTTCAAAAAGAGTGATGCGCATTATGACGTGCGTCCATACCAGTCGACCCACACCACCGGTGGCGCAGTGATGGGAGACAATCCCAAAACGAGCGTGGTGAATAAATACATGCAGAGCTGGGATGTGCCAAACGTCTTTGTCCTCGGAGCCTGCTGCTTCCCGCAGAACCTGGCCTATAACCCAACGGGGATTGTCGGTGCGACAGCGTTGTTTGCCGCGCATGCGATTCGTACACAGTATCTGGCAAACCCAGGTCCGTTGGTTCAGGCGTAAGGGAGGGATTAACATGACGATTCACTGGAAAGCACTGCTCCCGATATTGCCTCTGGCGCTGTTGGCCTCTGCCGTTCAGGCCGGAACGACCAGCCAGAATCTCAGTCAGGGACAACAGCTGGCTGCGGCAGGGGATTGTATCGCGTGCCACACTGTCGGGGGAGGCAAATCTTATGCGGGTGGGCTCAAAATGAGCACGCCGATAGGGGCCATCTACTCGACTAACATTACGCCGGATAAAGAGACCGGAATCGGTAACTACAGCTACGACGATTTTGCCAAAGCGGTGCGCGAAGGGGTCGCGAAGGATGGGCGAAACCTCTATCCCGCTATGCCGTATACCTCCTATGCCAAAATCAACGATCGGGATCTGCATACCCTGTATGACTTCTTCATGCATCAGATACCTGCGGTAAAACAGCAAAATCGCGACAGTGATATTCCGTGGCCGCTCAGTATGCGCTGGCCGCTGTCTGTCTGGAATGCGGTGTTTCATGATGATGCGGTCTATCAGCCAGACGCTTCCCGGAGCGCGCAGTGGAACCGGGGCGCGTATCTGGTACAGGGGCTGGCGCATTGCGGAACATGTCATACGCCGCGTGGGATCGGTTTTCAGGAAAAAGCGCTCGATCAGAATGATGCCGCTTATCTGACCGGCGGTACGCTGGAGGGCTGGCACGCGCCGGATCTCACCGGAAACGTGAAAAGCGGTCTGGGACGCTGGTCGGCGCAGGATATTGCCGAATTTCTCAAGACCGGTCGTACCGACAGCAGTGCGGCGTTTGGCTCTATGACCGACGTTGTGGCGCACAGTACTCAGTATCTGAGCAGTGACGACCTTGAGGCGGTAGCGGTATATCTGAAGTCGCTGAAGTCCTCCGATCCGCAGGCTGTGGCGCCGAAAGCCGATACTGAAACCTCGCTGGCGCTGATTAAAGGCGATATGAGTAAACCCGGTGCGCAGGAGTATATGGATAACTGTTCGGCCTGCCACCGTATCGATGGTCAGGGATATGCGAAAACCTTCCCGGCGCTGGCGCATAACTCAGCGGTGCTGAGCGACGATCCATCGTCGTTAATCAGCGTGGTGTTGCGTGGTGGTCAAATGG
The DNA here is from genome assembly GCF_002918555.1 of Citrobacter amalonaticus. Classification (GTDB taxonomy): domain Bacteria; phylum Pseudomonadota; class Gammaproteobacteria; order Enterobacterales; family Enterobacteriaceae; genus Citrobacter_C; species Citrobacter_C amalonaticus_A. The sequence goes on along the minus strand of NZ_PQMB01000002.1, from coordinate 473,369 downwards.
CGGTTACCCAGGATGCGCCAACCGGGCTGACCATGCCGGATTTCGCGTGGCGTCTGAATGACAAACAGGTGGCCGATTTGCTGACTTTTGTGCGCAGCAGTTGGGGCAATAATGCGCCAGCGGTAACGGCAGAAGAGGTGAAAGACCTGCGCAACGATCTGAAAGAGGCAAAAGAAGAGAAATAACGCTCATCCCCAGGCGGTTTTTGGTTTCAGAAACCGCCGACTGATGTGAAGACGTCTCACCGGCATGTTGGGCTGAACCTGTTCCTGTTTTACCGGATAGTGCCAGCCTCTGTTATTTGTACTGTGCCCGGTAACAGAGTGCTCATTTCGGGGCAGGCGAGAACCTGTCTTATGGGTGAGATACCGCTTTAACAGACGGCATTGTGCTCCCAAAAATCAATCCGCGTAGCGCTGATTCAGCGCAGACCTGATGCGCTGAAGGCATCAGTCTGAATTTCAGTTGTCCTCTACGTCGCCCACTAAACAGTGACTAAACAGCAAAGACCTCGTTTCTGTTTTGTAACATCACGCTGCAAATTAGCGATATCCGCCACAAAATTCACATATCACTCCCGATGATGAATGGAAGCATCTTGCTTTTGCAGAGGGAGGCGGATAGTTTCTGTAACGTTACACTAAAACGTTACAGAAAACGAATTCAGCCACTTTTTCGTGACATCTGCTGACCGATGAAGTCGTGTCAGATGGCGTTATCGCTACCTCTACAGTATGAGAAAGGATAATCATGATGAAAAATAAACCATTTTGTTCAGCCAGACGCTTTCTGGCATTTGCTTGCCTCAGCACCGCACTGATTGCCGGTAGTGCCGTAACCTCCCTTGCCGAGGCGGCGCTCAACTTCCGCGTCTACTCCTCTTTGCCTGGAGACGACTCATCTGCCCACTACATCTGGTACAGTCGTTTTCAGGAAAACCTGAATAAAAACGAGAAGTTAAAAGGGCAGATTAAGCTCAACTATTTTCCTAACGGCATGCTGGGAAAAGAAGCTGATGCCACGCAGCAGGTTCGTATAGGCGCCATCAATATGATGATTTCCGGCACGTCGATTTGGGCCACGCTGGTACCAGAAGTCGGGGTTCTGGATCTGGGCTATCTGTTTAAAGACTATGACCATGTAGGAAAAACGCTGGACGGTAAAGCGGGCGAGCAGCTTTCCGCGCTCATGATGAGTAAAGCAAACGTAATGGTGCTGGGTTATGGCTATAACCTGGGCGCACGCAATGTGTATACCAAAAAGGCGATTGAAAAACCGGAGGATTTAAAAAATCTGAAAATCCGCGTGCTCCCGGTTCCTAACTTTATCGCCACCCTGAATCACATGGGGGCGGTGGCCATTCCAATGCCGGGCGGCGAGGTCTATTCCAGCTTGCAAATGGGTGTTATCGATGGCGTTGAGCATGACGCGCCGACCATCTACGCCAGTAAATATTATGAAATTATCAAGAATGGCACGTTAACCCGTCATAGCTATAACCCGCTGATGATTGCCATCAATAAGAGGAGCTTCGAGCAGATTCCGCAAGAGTTACGTGCCGATGTGCTGGCAGCAGCGAAAGAGGCAACGGAATACGAACGCCAACAGGCCAGTATGAAAGAAGCGGAGGCGATTAAGGCTCTGGAAGCCAAAGGGGTCACTTTCCGTGAAACCGATCGCGCATACTTTGCTCAGGCCGTACAGCCTGTCTGGAAAGCGTTTCTTGACCGGTTCCCGGATCTGAAACCGATGGTGGATGAGATCGGTGCTATTGCGCCGGACAACCAGCCATAAGTCATGAGTCGTCAGTTTGCCGATGTCAGACGAACCGGCGACTTTACCCGATAAAACCATGAAGGAATTCAACATGGCAGATATCTCTATGAAAGCAAAGGATGAAAATACTTTGTTGACGCTGCTGGGTCGCCTGAGTCGATGTCTAACGACCCTGACATCCTGGGCCGGGGCGCTGGTGTTGTTTATCAACGTGCTGGTGGTCTTCGCATCGGTCATCTGGCGCTACGCTTTGCATTCGCCAATCCACTGGGCGGAAGAGGTGGCGCGCGCGCTCATGATTGCACTGGTCTTTTTTGGTGTAGCCACGTCAACGGGCAGAGGAGGGCACATCGGCGTCGATCTGTTTCTGCGCTTCTTGCCTGAAAATGTCCGCCCATACGTAGTACATGCCAGTCGCTGGATCCTGTTTCTGGTCTCCGTCGGACTGGTTGTTTCCAGCTACGATCTGGTGCAGGCCGCGCGTCTGCAAACCACAGAAACCGGTCTGCCGCAGACCATCTACGTGATTCCGGTACTCATCGGCTCAGTGGTGATGATGGTGGCTGCGCTGGAACATGCCCTGCATGAACGTGCCAGGATTGTTCTGCTCAGCGGCGGTGGGATCCTGGTGCTGGCTGCGCTGGGCTATCTGAAGCTTTCGCTGATGGCCGATCCGGCCAGCGCGGCTGCGGGGCTGATGCTGATTTGCTTTGTGCTGGGGATTCTGGCCGGTGTGCCAATCGCCTTCACGCTGGGTATGTCTGCGATGGTCTTTTTTATCTGCGACCCCTCTCTGCCGTTTGTCTTCTTCTCGCAGCAGGTTGCGGCGGGCGTTGACCACTTTGTCCTGCTGGCGATTCCGTTCTTTTTGCTGGCCGGTGCGGCAATGGAAATCAACGGGATGTCAACGCGTCTGGTGGAACTGATCGTGCGTGGCATGGGGCGGTTCCGCGGTGGCCTGAACATGACAACCGTGTTGTCGATGGCGTTTTTCTCCGGTATCTCCGGCTCCAAGCTGGCGGATGTTGCGGCAGTCGGCGGCGTGTTAATGCCTGCGGTACGCCGTGCTAAACAAGACAGTGAAGAGGCGGCTGGCGTATTTGCTGCCTCGGCGGTGATGGCAGAGACCATTCCACCGTGTGTTAACCTGATCGTGATGGGATTTGTCGCGAACATTTCCATTGGCGCGTTGTTCATCGCCGGTCTGGTGCCTGCGGCCTGTCTGTTAGTGCTGCTGATGATTGCTGCAAACCGTTTTGGTGGGAAAATTAACGTCAGTGAAGCGTATCCGGTGTTACGGCCACGTACCCAGCTTTACCTCGGGGCCGCTGTCGGTCTGGTGATGATCTTTATGATTGGCCGCGGGGTCATGATGGGGATCGCCACCTCGACGGAGATTTCCGCTTTTGCGGTTATCTACGCCATTGTGGTGGGGCGTCTGGCGTTTCGTGAACTGACGCTAAAAGCTACCGTCAAAATGTTTGTTGATATCGCGGCCATGTCCGGTGTCTTACTGTTTATCGTGGCCTGCGCGACCAGCCTTTCTTATGCCTTAACAATACAGATGATCCCACAGCAGATTGCCGAACTCCTGGTGGGGATTGGGATGGAGCAGGGTGCATGGCTGTTCCTGCTGTTAACCATTGTTATTCTGATTATCTTTGGTGCGGTTCTGGAAGGCGCGCCAGCGCTGATTATCTTCGCGCCCATCCTGGTGCCAATTGCCATTCAGCTTGGATTTAATCCGCTGCACTTTGGCATTGTGATGATTATGGCAATGGGCTTTGGGCTGTTCTCTCCGCCGATTGGTTTGGGGTTATACACCACCTGCGCGATTTGCGGCGTTGAAATGAAGCATGTTATCCGGCCTATGGCGAAATATCTGGCGGTGGTATTCGTTGGGATCATTATTGTCGCCATGGCTCCACCATTAACGACCTGGTTGCCGGGACTGGCTGGTTATTAATTATTAAGAGCCTGTGATTCACCACGTTTGAGTGGTGGGGATGTCCACGCGTAAAAAATAGCAACGATGCGCCAGGTTATATCCTGACGTTGTATAAATATGAATAACTGGAGTATGAAATGGGATTATTAACGGGTAAAAAAGTGTTTATTACCGGCGCAGAGCAAGGTATTGGTAAAGAAACCGCGAGAAAACTGATAGAAGCAGGATGTGATATCTATATTCATTATTTCAGTGGTGAAGAAGGGCCGCGGGAATTAATGGCGACGGCACAACAGCAGGGAACCCGGGCGGCATGTGGTTTCGCTGATTTAACCGATGAGGAGGCCGCTGCTCGCTGCGTGGCGGACGCGGCAGAATTTCTCGGCGGGATCGACATTCTGGTGAATAACGTCGGCGGTATTATTGCCCGCAAATGGCTTGGTGAAATTGAACCGCAATTCTGGCGCACGGTTATTGATGTCAATATGACGACCATGCTCAATGTGACCCAGCAGGCGCTGCCGTGGCTGAAAGCCGCATCTGAGGGAGCCAGTATCGTTAACCTCGCCTCACTCGCCGGGCGTTCCGGCGGGCACGCTGGCTCATTGGTTTATTCCACCACCAAAGGGGCGGTGTTAACCTGGACTCGCTCGCTTGCCGCTGAATTAGGCGAATTTGGGATCCGCGTCAATGCCGTAGCGCCTGGGTTAATTCTGGGCACGCGTTTTCATAATCAGCACACCACGCAGGCCTCTGCCGATCAGACGGTTCAGGCGATTCCTTTGGGCAGGGCGGGAACCCCGGAAGATGTCGCCAGGGCGATCTGCTTCCTTGCCTCCGAATATGATGGTTTTATTTCCGGGGCAACGATTGATATCAACGGTGGTATTTACCGGGCTTAATCGAAAATGGCGGGTTGAAATACCCGCCAGATTTTAAAAGGAATAAATTATGATAAAGTCAGAGATTATTCATCCTGATTTATTACAGGCGCTGGCGCTGTGCGGGCATAAGGCCAACATTTTAATTACCGATGCAAATTATTCGTTCTTAACTAACTCCTCGCCACAAGCGCGCATCATCTGGCTTAATTTCACCCCAGGAATGATTGGCAGTGTGGTTATTCTGGAGAAAATACTGGGATATATTAATGTGGAGAAGGCCACGCTCATGGCCAGTCCGCCGGAATTTGACAATACCATTGAGCGTGAATACCGCGGTTTGCTTTCAGAGCCGATCGAATTTGAGCATGTTGAACGTAACGCTTTCTACTCCCTGGCGAAGTCATCCGACACGCTCCTGGTCATTGCATCCGGAGAGACACGCCGTTTTGCCAACATCCTTCTGACCGTAGCCCCAACGCTGTCCTGAGAAACAGAGAAGAACATTCTGTTCTTCTCCTTTCAGCCACGTACAGATTGCCGGGAAACCAGCGACGGGGAAAATAAAAACTCCTCTGGCGCAATGGCGGGATTTTCTATCCTGGCAATCAGTCTTTCCACCATGACCTCTGCCATCTGTGGGAGGGGGGGCATAATTGAGCTAAGGCCGGGATAGACCAGCCCTGAAAGCGAAATATTGTCGATACCGACGATCGAAATTTGTTCCGGTACATTAATGCCCGCCTGATGTAAACCGGCCATTAATCCGATACCGAGCGCGTCGTTAATGGCAACAATGCCATCCGGCAGAGGCGACTGCTGGCTGATCTTTAACGCCAGCGCCCGGCCCAGCTCCGTCATCTCCGTGTCGCCATAGGCCGCCATCGCCTGTCCTTCTACGATCATCCCGTCACGAAACAGCCCATGATGTTGTACCGCGCTGAGAAACCCTTCTATTTTGTGGGCGCGGCTGGGGGTCATACCTGCTACGGTGGCGAAGGCCAGGCGATGGCAGTTATGAGCGATCAGATGTTCTGCGGCCATGCGACCGGCCTCGATGTTGTCCATTGAGACGCTGTCCAATGTGAAATCGTCGGCTTCAGCGCGGGCTGGCATACGACCATCATAGTTCACCATCACCATGCCCTGATTTGCCGCGCGGGCAAAATGCGGTTTTTCGATATCACAGGCTGCGACGATTATCCCCCGAACGCCGTGGGAAAACATATCTTCCAGGAAGGCCTCTTCCTCTTCAATTTGCCGGTAGGTATTGCCCGTCAGCACCCGAAACAGGCGCTTTTTGGCCGCCAGATCGACTTCACGCGCCAGAGCGGCAAAGCTGGGGTTCACAATTGACGGCACCAGTAAGCCAATCATTTTGGCATGGCCCGTCTTTAACTGCTGGGCCACCCGATTGGGGAAATAATTCAGCGTCTGCATACTCTGCTGGATGCGTGCCAGCGTTTCGGCCCGCATTTGATCGGTACGTCCATTGAGCACGTTGGACACTGTACTAACGGACACGCCAGCATGTTTTGCGACATCACGGATGTTCGCCATACATCTCCTTTGCGGCAATCGAGAGTGGCAGCGTCAGTACCGCCACCGGAAGTGATTAACTATAACGGTTTAGTGTAACGTTACAGATGGCGCTGTCAATGCAAAGTATCCACCACAATTTACCGTCTGGCCTGGGCTAATGCCCAATCATTCCGGCTTGTGGAATAATGCGGAAATAAAGATTTTCCGGTACCGGGCTTTCCCAGACACCAGCGTAAACGGCAAAGCCAACAGCGGCAAATACAATGCCGAGTAGCAGCACGGTCATCATCATGCCGGACAGGGCGCTCTGGCGCTTGTCCGTGTTTCCCGGAGGGGTATGCAATGAAAAGGTCAGCGTCGAGGCAACCGGGCACGATTCCACGCAGGTCATACATCCGGTACATTCCACCGTTCTCACCTGAATAAGCTTATCGACAGGGATACGGGACGGGCAGTTTTTGGCACATTTGCCGCAGTCAATGCAGCTGTCTGCATTACGACGGATTTTAACCGGAGAGAGCAGGGAGAACAGGCCCAGCAGCGCGCCGTAGGGACACAGATAGCGACACCAGGCATTGTGAACAAACAGACTAATCACGACGAGAATCGCCACGCTGGCGAGCGTCACGCTTCCGGGATGACGAAAGAAGGCTAGCATCTTGACGTCGATAATGATCCCGTAAGCGGACGTCAGGAAATACTGAATCCCCGTGGCGGGCATCGACAGCGCGATATACAGAAAGAAGCTGAGCAGCAGATATTTCAGTCCGCGCATCGGGATATCCAGCCAGCGTGGAAGCGTCACCTGGCGGCCAAACCCCTTTTTACCGAGATTGCCAGTCAGCTCTGAAATTGTGCCAACCGGACAGAGCCATGAGCAGAATGATTTTTTCAGCAACAGGCTAATGACGATGAAAGCAACCAGCAGCAGCATTGAGGCTGCGTGGATCGGCGGGAGCACGCCCGTTTCCAGCGTATAGCGAATGTTCATCAGGCCAGCGATGGGCAGCCAGCCTTCGATGCCGCCAGGGCGGGGAACAAACAGCGTGGCGCCGCCGGACTCACAGTAACGGACCCAGTAGTAGAAGGTGACGCCAATATAGATATTGATTGCGAGCAGCAACAGCTGCGTTGCCTTTCGCCAGGTTGAGGCATTACGCCAGTCATTCCACGGTCGTTTGCCGCCAGTTGTCCCCGGTCGACGTTGCCAGCGCGTGCGCACTTTTTCTGTCATCACTTGGCCTGTTCTTCCTAACATGTATTCCAGATGCCACTATCCTAAGGCAATTCTGAATGCCGAAGATTGATTCAGGTCTGCTTGATCCAACTTTCTCCTGCTGCTGCAACAGCCCGCATAATAACTCTCTAAAATGAGAAGCAGATCGTTTAAGCAGGACTTTTGTCCTGAAGGCTTATCCCTGCGCTGGTTACACTTCCTGCATACCTTCACTAAAAAGCGTTCAGGAATTGTTATGACTGCACATATTAATGCCAAACCTGGTGATTTTGCTTCAACTGTCATTATGCCAGGCGACCCGCTGCGGGCTAAATTTATCGCTGAAAATTATCTGATGGACTATCAGGAAGTCACCAACGTTCGCAATATGCTGGGATATACGGGTTTTTATTTTGGCCAGCCGGTATCGGTGATGGGACACGGCATGGGTATTCCGTCAATGACACTGTATGCTCATGAACTGGTTAATGATTATGGCGTAAAAAGAATTATTCGGGTAGGCAGTCTGGGGGCTACTCAGCAGCATATTAAAATGCGCGATATCATACTTGCCGTTGCCGCCGGGACCGATTCTGTAACGAATCTGAAGCGTAGTTCTGGATATGCAATGGCGACGTCCGCGGATTTTAAATTACTTCATCAGGCATGGGTGTTAGCACAGAAAAGTGGTATCGATATCAAAGTGGGGAATATTTTTAGTGGCGATCTCTATTACGATCCCGATGACAATCTTATTCCTGCGCTGGAGCGTTTTGGGGTGCTGGGAATTGATATGGAGGTTGCTGGCCTTTATGCATTGGCACATCAATTTAAAATTGAAGCACTGGCAATTTTGACCGTGTCCGATCACTGTCTGACCGGAGAAGAGACAACCGCAGAAGAGCGACAGTTAACCTTTAAGAATATGATTGAACTGGCACTGAATACGGCCATTACAGTCTAATGCAGCATTCGACTTGCACCCCTCAGGGATAGTGAATATGAAAAATAAACTCTCACTTACTTTAATCAGCTTTCTGGCAAATTTTATTATGGCTGGATTTGCCAGTCAGTTTGGTATGCTGATTGAGCCGATTGCCGGGCATTATAATGCGGATATCAATGCGGTTGCTTCTATATTTTCATTACTTAATGGTGGCGCATTAGCGGGGACGATTGCGGCTTTTTTCCTGATTGAAAAAATTGGCGTAAAACGGATGACGCTTATTATCTACTCAATTGTATTTCTTTGTGCGTTAGCGATGCATCTGAGTAGTGGCTTATGGCCTGTGATGGTGGCGATGACGCTGGTGGGATTCTGCGGTGGGATTGGGCTATGCGTGGCAGGAACCATTGTGGTTTCTATCTGGCAGGAGCGTATTCAGAGTACGATGCTGGTGGTCCAGGATGCCACCTTTAACGTTGCGGGCGTTGTTTTTCCCCTGATTACCACATTTGCGCTTACCCACAATATGTCATGGAGCTACAGCTACCTGAGTGTGGGCCTGGTGGCGCTGTTCACGCTGGGCATCGTGGCGCTAACCCGCTTTAATGCCTGTGAAGTGACCCCTTCTTCGGGCCAGAAAGACGTGGTTAAATCTGAGTGGAATCCAGGGATTATCAGTGGCGGGATTGGCCTGTTTCTGGGAATGCTGGCGCTCTATACCTTCCTGACCTGGGCGCCTTTGTTTGTAAAGAACAAATTTGGCATTCCATTTGAAGAGGCGGGAAATATCATTACTCAGTACTGGGGGGCGGCGCTGGTTGGGGCGTTAGTGTCGACGGGAATTGTGGCGCGGGTGAAAATCCATTATTTCTTGCTGAGTATTATTTTTCTCGCCTGTATCATTACCACCGTCATTGTCACCAAAGAAAATCTTTCCGGACTGGATTACCTGGCATATAGCTACGGATTTGTGTGTGCGGCGCTGTATAACTCCTTTATTGCGTATGGCGTCTCTTTTGTTAAGCGCGCCAGCAGCCAGAATGTTTCTTATATATTAATCAGCGGAAGCGCAGGGGCGATGTTCAGCCCAGCCATTAGCGCCCTGATGGAAAAAACGATGGGATTGCAGAAAATAATGTATGCGATACCGGTTTTATATTTCATTATCTTTATGATGTTGATTGTCACCCTGAAGTTAAAAAATAAATCAGTACAGTAGATACGACCTCTTTTAAATTTATCGTAATGATATTGCTCCATTGCGGGGCAATGACACTCAGTTTTATCAAAGGAATGGAATATGTTTAATGAAAATGGTTTTACTTTTAAAAAAGCATTGTTAGCGGCGGCGGTAATGAGTGCCGGATGTTGCCAGGCAATAGCCGCAGATTATCGTGATGGCAATATCCGGAAAAATGATTTTCACTGGATGCAAATGAACTTAATGCAAAGTGTTGATGCAAAGGTTCCTTACGGAGTTCGCAATGACACTTATCTTGAGCTGGAATTTGGTGCCCGCTCCGGTATTGTCGATCTTTATGGCTATGTCGATTTTTTTGACGTGTTTGACAGCAAACAGGACGATCGCCACGGTGGTGATAATTTCTTTGCTAAGATCTCACCACGTTTTTCCCTGGATGCCATCTTCAATAAAGATTTATCCGTTGGCCCTTTTAATGAGTTTTATATTGCAACGGTGAATAATCTTGGCGATCGCGAGTTGTTTGAGCATTATATAGGGCTTGGTACCGATGTGAAGGTGCCCTGGTTTGGTATGATGGGAATGAATATCTATGCTCACTATGTTCGCGAAAATTACGGTGCGGATAACGAAGGGAAGTGGGACGGTTATATGTTCTCTACTAACTGGTCAACGCCCTTTTATCATTTTGACAATGGCAGCTATTTAAATTTCCAGGGCTATTTTGATTATCAATTCGCGGCGAATAAAATTGCCGGTCAGGCGTTATACAGCAACAACGCTATCGAATGGTATAACGGCATATACTGGCATAGCGAAAATTATGCGGTGGGCTATGGGCTGAAGTATTTCCGCAATATGGCCTTGATGCAAAACCACGGTGGGGCAGGGCGCACAACGGGGCTTGGGCACTACTTCAACCTCACCTGGAAATTTTAATCGTATCTGAATGACACGCCGGTACCCGCCGGGCGTGTCATTCAAAGATATCGTTCCCCAGAAACTGACGCAGCCCATCAAGATCCTGAATTTCCAGTCCCTGTTTTGTCCGTGTCACCAGCCCGGCATCGGTAAGCGCTTTAACCGCGCGCCGATAAACCCGATCGGTGGTGCCAAATCTTTCTGCTTCCTGATAATTTTTACGGAATCCATCCATTGGCTGCTTGTTCAGATGCTGCCGATAGAGGTCATAGGCAACATTGTGCACAATGGGGTAGAGCATACGGTGCAAAAAGATTTCCAGCATATCCTGATAGTCCACCGCCATTGCGCTGGCAAAAAAAATCGCCAGTTTTGGGTGTTGATTGAATGCCGCTTCGAGTCGATCGCAACTGCATACTGCAACGGTCAGCGGTTCCTCCGCCACGATATCAAGTTGGCAGCGATAACCGGTGAAAAACTCCATTTCACCAAACAGCTGTTCGTCGCATTCCATGGCGCCCAGTTGAAAACGGCGGCCATTTTCAGCGCTGTAGCGCAGGGAGATTCTGCCGGATTCGACCATTATCAGGCGATCGACAACCTGGCCCTGATGATAGAGATACTCATTTTCGTCAATAAGCTGTTTTTCTGAGAGCAGCTCGCGAAATATTTTCTCAATAAATGCATCATCCTGTTGCCAGATAGTATGAAAACGGCCTTTAGTGAGTGGTTTAAGCTGCATGTCTTCATTTCTGTGAGTGAGCAAATTCTTAGATCTGAATGTATGCCATCCGGGGATTGATGTCATTAAGACGCGTGCCGCGAGAGCGTTAATCTGTCTTTATAAATGGAAAGGGCCAGCATCATGCTGACCCGGGAGAGGTGCCAGGCCGGTTCAGGGATGAGCGATAAAGCGCGATAGCCGCTGGCGCAGTAAACGATTTTCCTGTCGTAAGCGGGCGTTCTCTTCCAGCAGGGTGAGCGCGACGGCAATCCCCGGCCAGTCCAGCGCCAGCTCCTGGCGCAGACGCAAAGCACGCTGCACCACGGTGAGGGCATGATCGTCAAACTGCCAGTGGGCCGCCTCGTCTTCCTGAGGCTCTATCACACCCAGTCCGACAATCTCATTAAGCTCATCTTCCGAAACGCCGCTGTGCAGACAGAACTCGGTAATCGTAAAGGTGACGGTAACGTTAGCCATTATGCTTTCCCCCACTCTTTGCGCGGATCAAACGACTTTTGCGCGTCCGCCAGCTGTTGCCACAGCGTCGTACTGTTTTCATCTGGTTTCGGCGGCATCACGATTTTAATCACCGCGTAGAGATCGCCGGTGTGTTTCTTGCTTACCAGACCTTTGCCTTTGATGCGTAAGCGCTGACCCGCCTGGCTGCCCGCGGGGATAGTTAAAAGAATGTTCTCTTTTAGCGTCGGCACGGTGACCTTCGCCCCAAGTGCGGCCTCCCACGGCGCCAGAGGCACGACGATCTCCAGATCCTGGTTGACGATATCAAACAGCGGATGTGGCGCTATATGAATCACCAGCCATAAATCACCGTTCGGGCCGCCATGCTCGCCAGGCGTCCCCTGGCCTTTCAGACGAATGCGTTGACCATTTCCGACGCCCGCCGGAATTTTCACATTCAGCGTTTTAGGGATTTCTTGCTCAATGATGCCAAACGCGTTGTATACCGGCAGGTTATAGCTGATGGTCCGGCTGTGTTGTGCAAGCGTCTCTTCGAGGAACACCGCCACTTCGATTTCTATATCGTGGCCCCGGCTGGCGTGGCGTTGTCTTGACTGACGGGCATGATGCCCGAAAATTGAAGAGAAGATATCGTCAAAGTCTTCAGCGTTGTTGCCTTGACCTTCTTCCTGCCGGAACTGACGGTTGAATTGCGGATCGTTGCGGTGTTGCCACAGCCGATCGTATTCGGCCCGCTTCTGCTCATCGCTCAGGACTTCCCATGCTTCGGCCACCTCTTTAAAGCGGGCTTCGGCATCGGATTCTTTACTGACATCGGGATGATACTTGCGGGCCAGTCGACGATAGGCGGTCTTGATTGTCTTGAGATCGTCCGTCGATTTCACGCCCATAATGGCGTAATAATCCTTTAATTCCATAGCGTTATCTCGCGTAAATCAATACATGCAAAAGGGAGTTTCCTGGAAAGTGAACACCTCTAAGTGTAGGGTAATCCTCAGGGATGCGTATGCCAACCGCAAAAACATTACTGGATTTAATAAATCGAACCTGAAAAGGGCGTGATGATGAGGAAGACGGTAAATCCTGAAGGGAAGAGGGCAGGAGGGTGAAATCCTGCCCATTAGCGTGAGCCGCTTAACGCTTGCCGTTTGGCTTAAGCGTTTCGCCAGGCTTCAATTTAAATAATTCGTCATCGCGGGTTGAATAGCGGACGCTTCCATCCTGCAACCGGTAAGCCCCCTCAGTAAAACCCGCGCCGTTCAGGAAAGGCGCCACGGCATCCGGTTTGTTCTGTCTGGCGGCTTCCAGCGCAAGTAAGGCGTAGGGGGCGATATGGTCGACATTGGCATAGATAGCCTGGGGATCATCCATAAAAAAGCCATTAACGCGTTGGGTCGTAATAATGTTATCGGCAATTTTATCAGCCAGATCCAGATAGCGTTTTTGTCCGCTTGATTGCCAGAGATCGATCAGGGCAAAAATGGCATAAGGTTCACGGTTGTCGGTTGCCATATTTAACTGGTTATTGACGCCGCCTGGCTCCCCGATATCGCCCAGACCTTGTCCTCTGGCGATGCCACGGGCAACTTTCCAGATCTGCGGGTTGGGCTCCAGCGTCCAGGCTCTGGCGTAAGACAGGAGAAATTCATTACCCGCAGGATACGGCTTCAGTACCGTTCCTTTCTTCCCATAATATCCATCCCTTTTCAGAACATAATCTGAAAGGTCCGTACCGTTCGCCAGCATGGGGCGGAAAGTGTTGTCTTTTTCATCGTAGGCCCAGTTGGCGAAGGCAATCAGCCCACCAATGGTCCACTTTTTAATCTCTTTCCCCTCTTCACCCAGAGATTTGGCAAGGGCCAGCTGCATGAGGGCGTTCTCTGAGTACAGCGTACTGGTTCTGCCCTTCAGCATCATGTTGCCTTCCAGTGCGTCTGGACCAAATTCAGGGCCAAATTGACGCTGCGCGCGATCGCCGTATTTCGAATTGGTATCCGTATCATCGCTGGTTTCGGCACGTTTAAGCGGCTGAGTGAATTGATAAACGCCAAGCCCTGTTTTCTGATCTCTGGGCAAAACATACTGTTCGGCAAGACGCGTTGCCCACCGTAATGCGCCATCTTCATGGTTGTATTTGTACAGCATCGAAGCGGAGTAGATCAGATCATTGCCCGCGTTGAGAAAACTTAAGCCTTTGGTCGCGAAGAACGGTGGCTGCTGCTCAAACGCATTTTCCCACAGTTTCCCCATCGGTTTGCCGTACTCGCCGTGACGACTGGTTTCCAGAATCTTCCAGTCATAAACATGCGCATTCCAGAAGGCGCGGATAAACTGTATGGTGGCGGGTTTATCAACGAAAAACATCAGGTCATACCAGGGATACGCATTCTTGAGTTCATGCACCTGTTCTTTTTCGCTGGGGCCTTCCGGTTGCAATGTGTTCAGATTGATAAAACGGTGCCCGCCCCAGAGTAAAAGGCCGCTGCTGTCCTGATAGTGCTGGAAGTAATAACGAACATTGTCTTCAGCGAGCTGTTTGTATTTTGGATTGTCGGTTAACAGGCTTAGCCCCACCAGAACGCGCATCAGGTTCTGCTGCGCAGAAAAGTTAGACAGCACGGCAACCTTTCCATCAGGAAAGATCCACTCCATTTGTTGGCCTGTTCGCGGGTCAATCCCATCAGCAAGAAGGGGGGCCTCCGGGAAATTTTTGCTCCGACCTTTTTCGATAACGGCATCGGCGAATTCTTTAACACTGGTAAGTTTCGCACTGTCCTGCGCCAGAGAAGGGAAAGAACAGATGCCAAGTAAACTCACTACCACTGCTAATTTAGACAGTTTCATATTTATCTCGTATTTGCTGGTAAACGTTGAACACGCTTGTGTTGTTCAGCGATCTGAATGGAGTCGGGGTCAGAAAGTGTATTTCACGCCAACACGGTAGCGGGTTTGTCTTTCATTGGTGAGTTTATCCCCAGAGACATTGGCGATGGCGGCATAAGGTGACCAGTTTTTATCCAGCTTATAGGTCAGTTTAAAATCATGCGTCCAGTCTTCGCTCTTATTGTTTGCGAGGATCACACCAGCAGAGTTCGCTTTTTTATAATCGAGCTCATAATCAAGCTGAAAATCTTTATTAAGCTTGAAGGTTAAGACGGAGGTCAGATTATAACCATTTTCGGATGTGTCTTTTGATGTGCCAATATTGTTTGAGTTTCGTTTAAAGTAAGGGCGATAACGTAAAGACGCACTGATATCCTCATTAAGATTCGCTTTCCCACGCAGATAAGGCCGGTAGTTATTGGAAGATGAATTCGTATCCAGGGAAAAACCCGGTTCAATCTGGAAGGTTGAGTTGAATTTATGAACATAGCTGGCAACGACTTCTGTTCCGTTACTTACCGTTTCATCAAAGGCTTTATCTTTATTTTGTGAACCTTTCCATTTTCCCTCCAGCGAGAGTCCGAAGCCATTGGCGAAACGATGGGACATGAGTAACCGGTCTTTGTGATTATTTCCACCTTTATCATTCATTTCGTGGCGATAGTCGAAAGTCACAGCATGTGCCGCGATGCTCATAAAGGGTACAGTCATCAATAAAAATGAACGCAACATATAAAGCCTCTTGTTTTATTCCAAAGGTAAAAGAGTCCTCTCCATATCGTCAGAGGATATTTAAAGAAAATGATGGCCCTGCCATATGATGCCAGGCGACAGCATATGGCATCGATAAATTGTCATTATTTCATTAAGTTGGCGTGTGGTGCCGGGTGCCTCCCGGTGAACGTGCGGCTGATCGCACCCGTTCGTCCATAAAAAAGAAACATCCATGAGGACAGTCTCAGATCAGCTGACCCCGCCGCTTAGGGGGATTCACCACACATTGTTCATTACATTTTTTCTTGCGTAATTTTATAAGCGCATAATGAATCATGGAAATAACTTTTACAAAAAATGAAATGATGTTTTGAGTGGTTGATCTCATATTTTTATTTAACCGGTGAATCTTATTTTTGATATTTTTAAAGATATTCTTAGTTCCTCAGGGGAGGGTTTTTGGGGTGCGGTTGGTCATTTTCGTGGTTTGGTTTTTACAGAGGGAAGATTTGCTTTATTTTGTCTTAAATATTTTCCTGGATTATCAGAGACGACATTACAGTAAAATGAGCTATGCCAGAAAAATAAAAATGATTCTCAATATTAAATGAGGATCCAGGAGTCTGTTTATCTATGGGGACGATATGAATGTTTACGGGAAGGACCAATTCTTTATTTATGGTGTTAAAGAAATGATAAAGCAGATGGAGTATCGTGAACAATCCTCGCCATTATCACTCTGTCTTTATGTCATGGCCGGCATGGATCCTGCGGAAATATTCACGTGTCTGACGCTACATCCTCCGACAGATTTCGCCATTTTTATCTCTGCAAAGCGTCACTATGACCTGCTGAACCGTTTGTCTTCTGAGCTGACAACGCTTTGTGTGGCAGAACATTTAACCCTGAGTGAACTACGTCAGACGCTGGCGGTGATGGAGATGCTGCGCAGGCAAAATGCGCCCGGCAGTCACGCTCAGAATCACTTTAAGTTTACTCGCGCTGAACAGCAGATTATGCAGTTAACCTTACGAGGTCACTCTATTGATGAAATCGCCCGTATCCGCGGCGTGAGCCCGGTCACTATCAGCGTTCAGCGAAGTGGGTTAATG
The DNA here is from genome assembly GCF_002918555.1 of Citrobacter amalonaticus. Classification (GTDB taxonomy): domain Bacteria; phylum Pseudomonadota; class Gammaproteobacteria; order Enterobacterales; family Enterobacteriaceae; genus Citrobacter_C; species Citrobacter_C amalonaticus_A. Next base: position 457,025 of record NZ_PQMB01000002.1, on the reverse strand, counting down.
AAACGGACGGGAACGAAAAGCATACTGGAACTTTGCGCATTATACCGGGCGTATCAGTCAACCCCCCACGCGGCGGGGTATCATTGTCATGCCGCCGCTCTGTAACACCCGCCCCTCTCACCTCCGACATAACTTTACAGCGCAAAGGTTGCGTAAAATGCGTCAGTGGCTATCATAGCTCGCGTCAATGAATGAGGCGCTGATGGCGAAACAACAACGGTTGGGATGGTGGTTTCTGTGTCTGGCATGTGTTGTGGTGATGGTTTGTACCGCCCAGCGCATGGCGGGTTTGCACGCCTTACAGACAGAGACAGCCACGACGCTTGTTGCCCAAACGTCAGCCACCTCAACGGATGATGCCTCTCCGGTAACCCCCTGTGAACTTAGCGCCAAATCGCTGTTAGCCGCGCCACCGGTGCTGTTTGAAGGGGCGATTCTCGCACTTTGCCTGTTGCTGACGCTGCTGGCCCCAATGCGGGCGATGCGGCTACCTTTCTTTCCTCCGCGAGCCATCTCGCCGCCCACGCTGCGGGTACACCTCCGTTTCTGCGTTTTCCGTGAATGACAGACCGACTGCAATCGACAGTTAGTTAATCATTGATGGAGAAAAATTATGATGCTTATTCTCAGGCAGACGGTCTGCTGCCTGTTATTACTTTGGCTGCCTACGGCATGGGCGGCAGAAAGCGGCTGGTTGCGATCTCCCGATAACGACCATGCCAGCGTGAGACTTCGTGCGGATACTTCAGCTCAGGGCGAAACGCGCCTGCTGCTGGATATCAGGCTGGAGAAGGGCTGGAAAACCTACTGGCGCTCACCGGGAGAAGGCGGCGTTGCGCCCTCCATTGCCTGGCACAATGAGATGCCAGAGGTGGAGTGGTTCTGGCCGACGCCTGCCCGCTTTGAGGTGGCGAATATCACAACTCAGGGTTATCACGATCGTGTCACTCTTCCGCTGGTGGTTCGCGGTCCATCTCCCGCCACCATTGCGGGCGTGCTGACGCTTTCCACCTGTAGCACCGTCTGCCTGCTTACCGATTTTCCCTTTTCGCTGACGCCTTCCCGTCAGGATGCGGATTTTGCGCATGACTATGCCCAGGCGATGGGCCAGGTGCCGCTGGCGCAGGGGGTGACGGATTCGCTGAACGCCAGCGCCCGGGCGGGTGAACTGGTTGTGGAGGCGCGGCGTACAGGAGGCTGGTCGGCGCCGGAGTTGTATCTCGATGCCCTTGACGAGGTGGACTTCGGTAAGCCGCAGATTCGTGTTGAAGGCGAAATGCTTCTGGCAACGGTGCCGGTTCATGACGGTTGGGGGGAGGGCGCCCCGGATATACACGGTAAGTCGCTCACGCTGGTGCTGGCAGATAATGGCATGGCGCAGGAAAGTCAGGTTACGGTGGCGGCTGCGTCGTCCGCGCAGCATACGGACCTGCCGCTCTGGCAGGTGGTGCTGATGGCGCTGGCGGGGGGCGTGATCCTCAATCTCATGCCGTGCGTGCTGCCGGTGCTGGGGATGAAGCTTGGTTCGATCTTACTGGTGGAGGAGAAGAATCGCCGACAGATCCGCCGTCAGTTTCTGGTCTCCGTGAGTGGCATTCTGGTCTCCTTTATGGCGCTGGCGTTGCTGATGACCCTGCTGCGGTTGACCCACCAGGCGTCTGGCTGGGGGATCCAGTTCCAGAATCCGTGGTTCATTGGCTTTATGGTGCTGGTGATGCTGGTTTTCAGCGCCAATCTGTTTGGCCTGTTCGAGTTTCGTCTGTCATCGAAGATGACCACTCAGCTTGCCACCCGTGGCGGCAACGGCCTGTCAGGGCATTTCTGGCAGGGGGCGTTTGCCACCCTGCTGGCCACGCCGTGCAGCGCACCGTTCCTCGGTACTGCGGTTGCCGTGGCGCTCACTGCTTCTCTACCGACGCTTTGGGGGCTGTTCCTGGCGCTCGGTCTGGGGATGAGCCTGCCCTGGCTGCTGGTGGCGTTGCGTCCCGGTCTTGCCCTGCGCTTACCGCGTCCTGGTCGCTGGATGAATACCTTGCGCCGTCTGTTAGGTCTGATGATGCTCGGTTCCGCTATCTGGCTGGCGACCCTGCTGCTGCCGCACTTTGGCTTCTCAACCCAAACGCTGGCGAAGGAAAGCGTGAACTGGCAGCCGCTGAGCGATCGCGCGATTGCGGACGCGCTTGCGCAGCATAAGCGTGTTTTTATCGACGTCACGGCAGACTGGTGTATTACCTGTAAGGTGAACAAATACAACGTGTTGCATAAAGAAGAGGTTCAGGCTGCGCTGCAACAATCTGACATCGTGGCGCTACGTGGCGACTGGACGCTGCCTTCTGACGCCATCACCGATTTTCTGAAAAAACGCGGCCAGGTCGCTGTGCCGTATAACCAAATTTACGGTCCCGGTTTACCGGAAGGCCAGGCGTTGCCGACGTTGTTGACCACTGATGCGGTGTTGCAAACGTTGACGGATACCAAAGGAGTTATGCCATGAAAACCCTGATTGCGCTGGTGTTCACCCTGTTTTCTGCCGTAAGTCTGGCGCAAGAGACTGCGCCTTTCACGCCGGAGCAGGAAAAACAAATTGAAGCGCTGATTCAGCAGGCGCTGTTTCACGATCCCGCCAGCCCGCGTATTGGAGCGAAGCAGGCAAAACTGACGCTGATTAATTTTACCGATTACAACTGCCCGTACTGCAAGCAGCTTGACCCGATGCTGGAAAAAATTGTGCAGAAGTATCCGGACGTTGCGGTAATCATTAAGCCGCTGCCGTTTAAAGGAGAAAGCTCCGTGCTGTCAGCCCGCACGGCGTTGACCACCTGGCGTGAACATCCCCGGCAGTTCCCCGGACTGCATAAAAAACTGATGCAGAAAAAGGGGTACCACACCGCCGCGAGTATTAAGCAGGCGCAGGAGAAGTCGGGCGTGGCGGCGGTTACGCTGGATGATAAGAGCATGGAAACTCTGAGCACCAATCTGCAACTTGCGCGTCTGGTTGGCGTGCAGGGAACGCCAGCGACGATTATTGGCGATGAACTGATCCCCGGCGCGGTTTCCTGGGAGGTACTGGAAGCGGTGGTCAAAGAAAAACGGGCGGTGGCGAATGGTCAGTAAACTACGACGCTGGCTGCGCGAAGGGCTGATCTTGCTGGTTCTGCTGGCGGGGGGGGCGATCCTGATGGATGCCTGGCGCGCGCCGCAGGTACCGCCCGCCTTCGGCAGCACGGCGCTGCCGACCCTTGACGGGGAAACGGTTACGCTGGCGTCGCTCAGCGAAGAGAGGCCCGTCCTGCTCTATTTCTGGGCAAGCTGGTGCGGTATTTGTCGGTTTACGACGCCGGATGTGGCGCGATTGCACGCGGAAGGCGAAAACGTGATGACTATCGCCCTGCGCTCCGGCGATGCACAAACGGTAATGCACGGGCTGGCGCGTAAAGGCGTGGTTTTCCCGGTAGTCAATGACGCCAGCGGCGCGCTCTCACGCAGTTGGGCGATCAACGTAACGCCAACGCTGGTGGTGGTGTCGAAGGGACAGGTGATTTCCACAACCAGCGGCTGGACCAGCTACTGGGGAATGAAACTCCGCCTGTGGTGGGCAAGAACGTTTTGAATAAAACGCCGGGGAAACCCGGTTTTTTATTGTGCGGGGAAAATAACAGTAAACACATCTTTTTCTGATATTTAATTCAGGTTTGAACGCCGCGTTTTTATATATTTTGCCATGCCTTGTGGTTGCAATTCCTGACAGGTGATGGCATATCTTAATATGTTAATGAGGTTTTTTTGACAGGGATTAAAGTAAAATGCGCAAGGGTAAAATTATTGTTGTATCAATGATGGTGTTTTGTGTTCTTGTTTTTTTTATCGCTATCGCCTGGTTTGTGCTATATCAGGGCGAAATGACGGAGCCGTCCGGAGAGGATAAACATGCGGCAATTGTGCACGCCGCCGGTTTACTGAAAACGGAGCTGAAGGATAAGCAGTCAATAGAAAAAATGTATCAGCGCTCTATTATTGCACGTAAAGTTAATTTAGATTCAGGTGAGTTTGTGACGGATAATCGCGTGGGGGAGGGATGCAAGACGCTTTCTCCGGAACACGATCCAGCACAGATTCGTCAACGCTGCCCGCTCGCGGATATTTATTTCGCAAAAGATAAAAATGATAAAATTCAAAGTATTATAATTCCTGTTTCGGGGAAGGGAGCGAAGTCGATGATGCACGCCTTCCTGGCTCTGGGACTGGATGGGCGTACGGTCAAAAATCTCTATTACTACCAGCAGCGAGAAACGCCATTTTTGGGGGCAAGAGTGGAAGATGAGAACTGGCGGAAACAGTGGCCGGGTAAGATATTGCTCGATAATAATGGCAAACCGTCACTGAAAATAGTTCAGGGAAAATCAGCCGATCCTGATGAAAATACCATTGACGGTATTTCAGGCGCGACGCTAACCTCAATCGGAGTAGAAAAGAGTATTAACTACTGGATGGGGGAACAGGGTTACGGACATTTTCTGCAACGACTGGCTCACGACCCTAATATACTTAACGCATCAACGCTGATTTCCCCATAACCTCATTCTGTATACTCGCCGGTAATATCCTCCGTGTCGGCGAGTATGCTGCCGCCATTTCCCTTGCGTTGTTGCAAAATTAATTTTTTGCGGCAGCGCAATTCCATGCGCATCACATTTCAATGAAACAAATTTACATAATCTGTCATTTGTTGACATTTTTATGATCCATGTCATGTACAAATGACGCAAAGATAGATAATGATAATAATTATCATTTGTATTATTGGGTGCGTGCCGTGCGTAAGTCCTGTCTGTCTCTGCTTGTTTTTGTGTGCAGCCTGTTCGTGAGCGTTAGCGTATGGGCGACGTACCATGCCCCGTTCATTGATGACATTGAACAACGCCTTGATAAAACGGCAGAACTCTACTCGCAACAGCGCACCGACGAGGCGCGCCGAACGGTACAAATGGCCTACTTCGAGGTATTCGAAAACCTGGAAGGGCCAATCCGCATCAACATTTCCGCCAGCAAAAGCTACGAGATGGAGAGCGCCTTTGGCGAGATCCGCCGAATGATTGGCGATAAAAAATCACTCTCCGAAGTGCAGGCTAAAATCGACTGGCTGAAGGCGTCGCTGCGTGAAGTTGAACCGGTGCTGGACGGTGGGCATCGGCTGGTTGCCGAGGAGCAACACAGTGCTCTTTCCCGAACGGATATCGCCCTGCACTGGCAGGAGAGTTTCCGCATCATCGACGATCTGCTCGCCCGGGCGGTGAGTGATTACCAGGCCGGAAACTTTACCACCGCCAGCCAACATGTTCAGCAGGCGCACTATCAGGGTTTTAAAAACTCTGAAATGGAAATGTCGGTCAGGCAAAACCGTTCCGCCAAAGACGCCGCGGCCATTAACCAACAATTTTCGGCACTGATTGCTTTGACCGCACAGCCGGAACGTCTCAACGATGTTGCTTATCAGGTCACCACGCTGTTGCAGGACATTGAGGATATTCTGCCTGGACTGCCGACAACCCGTGACGATCAGCAAATTACTGCCCCGCAAAGTGCGGGAAGTCATCCAGCGGCAGAAGAGGCGAATGTCCGAACCAACTGGGCGGAGGTGGCAAGCGGCATCAACCAGAGCATTCAGGCCGCCATTACCCGTTATCAGGGCGGTGATGCCCAGAGTGCCATTCTGGACGTTCAGGACAGCTACTTCGATCGCTTCGAAGCCAGCGGCATGGAAAACAAAATCGGCTCTCGCAACCCGGCGTTTAAAACCACGCTGGAGGCCTATTTTACGCGTCTGGTTAGCCTGATGAAGGCCGGGCAGCCGGTAGAAAGGCTGAATGCGGAAGCCGATGCCCTGGCGCAGGATCTGCAAAACGCGGTGACGATGCTTGGTGAAGGGGAAGAGACGCAGTGGAGCTTGCTGCTCTATAGCCTGATGATCATCGTGCGTGAGGGGCTGGAAGCCCTGCTGATCGTGGCGGCGATCGTCGCCTACATGGTGAAAAACAATCATCAGGATAAGCTGCCGCTCATTCGTCAGTCGGTGATTGCCGCCCTGATCGCCAGCGTGATTACAGCGGCTATCTTCCAGCTGCTGTTCACCAACTCCGGTGCCAGTCGCGAGCTGCTGGAAGGCGTGACGATGCTGATTGCCATGGTGATGCTGTTCTTTATGAGTTACTGGCTGCTCTCCAAAGTCGAAGCCCGACACTGGAAGGCCTGGCTCGAAGGCAAACTCTCTCATTCACTCTCCCGCGGTTCGCTGGTTGGGCTGTGGCTGACCAGCTTCCTCGCGGTGTATCGCGAGGGGGCGGAAACCGTGCTGTTTTATTACGCCCTGATCGGCGATGCGAAAGATGTCGCCGGGCATATGGCGATTGGCGCTGGTTTTGTTATCGGCTGCGTCGTGCTGCTGGCGGCCTGGCTAATCATGCGCTACTCGGTGGTACGTCTGCCGCTGAAACCCTTCTTTATGTTTACCGGCAGCTTCATGTACCTGATGGCCTTCGTGTTTGCAGGCAAAGGGGTACTGGAACTGGTGGAAGGCAAATTGTTCCAGCCTACGCTGCTTAACGGCTTTCCTGAAATCAGCTGGCTGGGAATTTATCCCTATATGGAAACGCTATTGCCGCAGGCCGTATTGCTGCTCGCCGCGCTGGTCGCGCTGTGGGTGATGCGGCGGAAAAGCGCCGTTCCTGGGGAAACGATTAAAAATAATCCGTAGTTGCGATTTTAGACGAGAGGATATGTCTGATGACCATGAAGAAAACCCTGTTTGCCAGCGCAGTGATGGCCGGAATTTTCACCGCTCCGGCGGCATTTGCTTTCAAAGAGTATCCGGCAGGTGAGCCTGTTGTGATGAATGAAATGGAGCTGGCGGCCGTTTATCTCCAGCCGATCGATATGGAGCCTCGCGGCATGGGTTTACCGGCTGCAAAAGCCGATATTCACCTCGAGGCGGATATCCATGCGGTGGAAGGCAGTAAAAACGGCTTTGGCGCCGGTGAGTGGATCCCGTATCTGACCATCAGCTACACCCTGGTCAACAGCGATACCGGTGAAAAACAGGAAGGGACCTTCATGCCGATGGTGGCCAGCGACGGTCCTCACTACGGCGCGAACATCAAAATGATGGGGGTGGGCAACTACAAAGTGACCTATCACATTGAGCCGCCGTCAAAAGCGGGCATGCACCGTCATACCGACAGCGATACCGGCGTGGGCCGCTGGTGGAAGCCGTTCGATGTGAGCTACGAATTTAAATACGTCGGTCTGAACTAAGCATTCCGATGTGCCGGGATGATTAATCGTCCCGGCTTATTCAATCCGCCGTTCTGAGTCGAAGTCATGAGTTACTTTTTCGTCACCACGCTACAGGTCTTTTTCTGCATTGCGCTGCTCTCCGGAGTTCTCTGGAGTCGAAACGATCCCCCCGCATTACGTTCGCTGGTCTGGACTTTGCTGTTGGGGCTGGTTGCTGGCGTGCTGACAGGGCTTAATCTCCGGGGTTCCCTGCCGGTACAACTGCTGTTTGTCGGCACGGAAGTCATGGCGACGCTACTGTTTGTACTCAGCTTCTGGTGGGCAGGAAACCGTGTCCGCTCCCTGTGGCAGGGCATTCTGGTCTTCGGCGCGGCGTATCACTGGGCGCGCGACCCTAACCTTGGCGGCTTAACCCGCACCCATGTGCTGAACACCGAACTGCTCCTGAATTTGACCGCGGTGGTGCTGGCCTTCGCGATACTGTGCCTGGCAGGGGTGCTTTGCGCCATGCTGCTGCGCCGGATCCGCAGACTGTTCTGGCCTGTCACTCTTCTCCTGATGGTTATGCTGTGGCTGCCGTTAAGCGGCAATCTGCTGTTGCTGCTGATGAAGCTCCAGGTATTGCCGCTGGAGAAATCCCTGCTAAGTTTTGTGGCGAAGGTGACCAATAACGCGGCGCTGTATAACTGGGTGGGGGCGGGGCTGCTGCTGATTCTGGCGCTGTGCTGGTTACCGGCGCTCCTGAGCGCACGCCGTCAGACGCGCGAAGAGAATGAACCGATTGCCCATCGACTGGCGCTGGCGCAGTGGCGGAATACGTTCCGGCTGTGGCTGGTGACGCTGGGGTGTGCTGTCGTGGTGATGGTCGGGCAGCTGTGGTGGGACAACGTCGCCTCCCGGCCTCCGCAGCTTTCGGAAGCCATTCCGGTTCAGCTTGCCAGCGATGGCAGCGTGCATTTGCCGGTTGAACCACTGCGTGATGGCAAGCTGCACCGGTTTGTCTGGGTGGCGGACGATGGCAAAGCGGTGCGCTTTTTCGTGATAAACCGTTATCCCGACAAACTGCGTTTTGGCGTGGTGTTTGACGCCTGCCTGCTGTGCGGCGATCAGGGTTACGTGATGGAAGGTAATCAGGTTATCTGCGTGGCCTGCGAGGTGCATATCTTTATCCCGTCAATTGGCAAACCTGGCGGTTGTAACCCGGTGCCGATTGAAAACTGGCATAACGACGAGCATGAATTGGTGATCCCAGGCAAAGAGCTGGTGGCTGGCGTGAACTATTTCTCGACGGTGATGACCATTAAGGTTACCGATCCGGTTGATGGCTCCTCGCTCACCAATACCTCTGCGGACTACAAATACAGCTATGGCGGTAAGACCTGGTTCTTCTCGTCAGAAGCAAACTATGACCGCTTCCGTAAAACGCCGGAGCAGTTTGTCCCTGCCAAACTGAGGGAGGAGTAACGATGCTGTGGCGAATGTTACGCCAGTCATGGGGACGCAACCTGCGGCGCAAGGGGCTGGCGATAGTGACGGTGTTTCTCGCCTCCAGCCTGATTTCTGCGCTGCTGGCGGTCTCCATTGATATCGGCGATAAAATGTCCAGAGAGCTGAAATCCTACGGGGCGAATATTTTAATTGAACCCGCCGGACAGGCGGCGCTGCCCGCACTGTTCAGCGAAAGCAGCAATCCGCTTTCGGGACAGGATTTTCTGGACGAAGCGGAGCTGCCGAACATCAAGGACATTTTCTGGCGCAACAACATTGTTGGCTTCGCCCCGATGCTTGGCGGCGAGGTGAATGTTGACGGTAAAGAGGTGCGTATTCTGGGCACCTTCTTCAGCCAGCCGGTGGATATTCCCGACGAAGAAGGCTATGAAACGGGACATAAAACGGTGAGTCCGTTCTGGCAGGTGATCGGCGACTGGCCGCAGGAAGGCGGGAACAGTACTGTGCAAACGCTGGTGGGACATGCTCTGGCCCGCCAGACGGGCTGGAAGGCGGGCGACACGCTGACATTACAGAGCGAAAACGCCACGCTGAGTGTCACCGTCAGCGGGATCCTCTCCAGCGGCGGAGAGGAAGACAGCCAGCTGGTGATGCCGTTAAACGTCGCGCAGAAGCTGCTGGGGCTGCCCGGCAAAGTACAGGCGATTCGCGTTTCCGCGCTGACGGTGCCGGAAAATGAGCTTTCGCGCCGCGCCCGCGAAAACCTGGAGGCGCTCAATGCCGAAGAGTATGACCTCTGGTATTGCACCGCCTATGTTTCCTCAATTGCCCATCAGCTGGAGGAGGCCATCTCCGGGGCGGAGGTTCGTCCCGTATGGCAGGTGGCCGCCTCTGAAGGGGTGGTGATCGATAAGATTCAGCTGCTGATGGCGGTGATCACCGTTGCCGCGCTGGTGGCCTCGGCGATGGGCATTGCCTCACTGATGACCAGTACCATTATGGAGCGTGCTAAAGAGATTGGTCTGATGAAGGCGCTGGGGGCGCACCAGTGGCAGATTATGCTGCTGTTTTATCTGGAGGCCGCCTCCAGCGGTCTGGCCGGGGGAGCGCTGGGATGCGTCGCCGGATGGGGGCTGGCGAAAGCGATTGGCGTGATGCTTTTCGATGCGCCGCTGGATTTTGCCTGGATTGTGGTGCCCTGCGTGCTGGTGATTGCGATCTTCATTGCCCTGATCGGCACCTGGTTCCCGGCGCGACGCATTGCCCGCCTCTATCCTGTGGAGGTGCTGTATGGCCGCTAAACGCGCAATGATCTGGCTGCTGGTGTGGCGGGCGCTGCGCCTGCGCTTTCAGCGGGTTAGCGTGGTGTTTGCCGCGCTGATGGTGGGGGCGACTATCGTGACCGCGCTCAGTGCGGTGTGGTTTGATATCAATACCAAAATGAGTGAAGAACTGCGCACCTTTGGCGCGAATTTCTACATCGGGCCGGGCCACGGTTCCAGTATGTCGCAGCAGGAGCTGCAAACGATTCTGGATCAGGCGCCGCAAGGTCTGGTACACGGAGCCAGCCCCTGGCTGTACGGTATGGCGCGCACCGAACTGGAAAAGGTGGTGCTCGTCGGCATGTGGTTTGAGTCGCTACAGAAACTGGTGCCGTACTGGCAGGTGCAGGGGAGCTGGATTGGCGTCAGCTTTGACGATCGCAATGCGATGATTGGCGTCAAGCTGGCCGAACGCCTGAGCGTTCAGCCCGGCGACAGCCTTACCCTCGTGGAGGGTAACCAGCGTAAAAATCTGCAAATTAAAGGCATCGTCGAAGCAGGCGATGCGACAGACAACATGCTGATTGTCAGCCTTGACGTGGCGCAGGCGTGGCTGCATCAGCCGGGGAAAATCAGCCACGGTTTACTGAGCGTCAGTAACGATGTCGGTCAGGTGGAAAGCTATGCCAGCCGGTTGCAAAGCCAGTATCCGGATCTGGAGATCCGCCCGGTACGCAAGGTTTCCGCTTCTGAAGGGCAGGTGCTGGAGAAGATCAAAGGTCTGATGGGACTGGTCTCCATTGTGATCCTTGCGCTCTCTTCGTTGTGTGTTAATACCACGCTGATGGCGATTGTCGGTGAGCGCGCCCGTGAGTTTGCCCTGCAAAAAGCCCTCGGTGCCAGCAATGGGGATATTGTGCGGCAAATTCTGCTTGAAACCTGCATCATCGCGCTGGCCGCGGTGGTATGCGGCTGGGTATTGGGCTATTTGCTGGCTCAGCTGCTGGGGCTGACCGTGTTCAATGCGGCGATTTCGCTGCGTCTGCCGGTGCTGCCCATCACCCTGGTGTTGTCTTTACTGGTCGCCATCCTGGCGGCGATTGTTCCGGTGCGGCGTGCGGTCAGCGTCGAACCCGCTAAAGTGCTGAAAGGAGAGTAGCGCCATGTCCGTGACGCAGATCCCTCAGGTGGCGATCGAAACACGCCACTTATATAAACGGTTTGGTGACGTTACCGCCCTGGACGATATTAACCTGCGGATTGCCCGGGGTGAATTCGTCGCTATTATGGGGGCTTCCGGCTCCGGTAAAACCACGCTGATGAATATCCTCACCTGCCTTGATACGGCCACGGAAGGGCAGGTGTTCCTTGACGGGACTGACGCCGCCGCCCTTGATGAAGAGGGACGCCGCCGTTTTCGTGCGGAGAAAATCGGTCTGGTCTTCCAGCAGTTCCATCTGATCCCCTTCTTAACCGCTCTGGAGAACATCATGCTGGCGCAGCACTATCACAGCGTGGTGGATGAGGCGGCAGCGCGAAAGGTTCTTGAGCAGGTTGGCCTGGGACATCGTGTGACCCACCTGCCGAACCAGCTTTCCGGCGGCGAGCAGCAGCGCGTCTGTATTGCCCGGGCGCTGGTCAATGAGCCGCCGGTGATCTTCGCCGATGAACCTACGGGCAACCTGGATGAAGAAAATGAGCAGCGGGTTCTGGATTTGCTCACCGACCTGCATCGTCAGGGACGCACCATTGTGATGGTGACCCATAACCCCGCGCTTGGGCAGTTTGCCGATCGTATTTTACGTCTGCAGCACGGTAAATATCTGGGCGAGGAGGCAAATCATCATGCGCTGGTTTAACGCTTTTATTCTCTCAATGACCGTTCTGGTTAGCGCGTGCAAAGAGGAAAAGCTGGCGGTTGGCGAACCCGCACCGACGCTGGCGACGTTCGATTTACAGGGGAGGTCGTCCGGGCTGGAGCGCTGGCGGGGAAAAGCCGTATACCTGAACTTCTGGTCTGCGGGCTGCAGCGGCTGTCTGGCGGAAATGGACACCCTGGAATCGCTGAGCAAAAAGTGGGGCGATAAAGTGGTGGTGGTGGCGGTGAATACCGATCCGGAAACCGTCAATGTGGCGGGATTACTGGAGAAACACTCGATTTCCTATCCGGTGCTGCGCGATCAGCTAAAGATTACCCAGGAGCGCTATCAGGTGATCGGTACACCCACATCGGTGCTGATTGATTCGCAGGGCCGGGTGCTGGAATTACATCAGGGAATGCGTAAACCGCCAGAATTAGAGGCGACGTTTGCGCGTCTGGCAACACAATAAGTGTGACGCAGGGAGAAGCCGCCAATGGCATTTATATGGAATGAAGAGAGTCTGGCTTTCTTACGTGAAAACGCCGGTGTTCTGACGACGGGGCAAATTGCGCAGCTGCTCTGCACTAACATTACCGTAGTGCGTAACATGGCTTACAGGCAGAAACTCAGCCTCCGGGTTTCAGCTTATAACCAGCAGCGAATTCAGCTGGTTCAGGGACTGTATGAGTCTGATGAATCGCTAAGTCTGAAGGAGATCGCCAGGCGAACCGGGCTGACTTACAGCACGGTGCAATATATTGTCTATGTGAAATTGAAAAGTAAGCCGTACGCCACCCGGGAGTATGTCTCTTTTGAAACGGAAAATGCCGTTCATTACCGGGTACAGAAAGAGTTTATTGATACCGAACGGTCGCTGTTGCACGATATTTCAGACAGCACTCGCTTTCACGAGCTCTACCTCAAAGACGGGACATTCTATTGTGCCCGTAATATCCGTCACGAAGTCATCATCTCCGAATAGCATATTTCGTCGCCCGGCGAAGCAAGCGTCCTGGTTTGCTTACAGAATGAGATCTCCTCTGTTTCTGGAAAGTAAACTATGGCTTCTCTTTTTGCATTCAGCCCCTCCCACATCGTGATGATTGCCGCAACCTTTATCCTGGCCGGGATGGTGAAAGGCGTCACCGGAATGGGATTGCCGACGGTGGCAATGGGGATCCTCGGGTCGCTTATCTCTCCGGTTGCGGCTGCGGCAATGCTGCTTTTACCGTCTCTGGTGAGTAATTTATTTCAGTTCGGCGGCGGCGGAAATACCGGCAGATTGTTGAAACGACTCTGGCCCATGCTGCTGGCGGTGGCGATCGCCACGCTGCTGGCCAGCGTCTGGATCACCCGCGGGGATACCACGCGCACGCAGATTGCACTTGGTGTTGCGCTTATCGTCTATGCACTGTGGACGCTGGTGGGAAAACGGATCCCGGTAAATCCGCAGCGTGAAAAACCACTGTCGCTGGCGGTGGGTTTTGCGACCGGTTTGCTGACGGGGGGCACCGGCGTTTTTGTGATGCCCGCCGTACCGTGGCTCCAGTCGTTAGGCTTTGAAAAAGATGAGCTGGTCCAGGCGCTCGGTATTTCTTTCACCGTCTCAACGCTGGCATTAGCGCTCGGGCTATGGTGGCATGATGCGCTGCCTGTCCAGTCGCTGACGCTATCGGCGTTTGCTATCGTTCCGGCGCTGGCAGGTCAGTGGATCGGCACCCGCGCGCGGCGGGCGATCTCCCCCCTTGTTTTTAAACGCTGTTTCCTGTTTTGTCTGATGGGGCTGGGTGTGGAAATGGTGCTCCGCGCGGCATAGCACACCCTGTGACTTTGCCGGGGTTTCGTGTCATCGTTAATCGGTGAACAAGTCTGAGAGGTATTTATGACGTCAGTGATGCTGAATGAGGAAGAGGGAGAGCTGGAGTCACGGATGGCGCTTACCGCAGCGGTCATGGCCGACAAATCGCGTTCGCGTATGCTGTGTGCCTTGATGGACGGGCGAGCCTGGACAGCAACGGAACTCAGCGCGGTGGCGGATGTGTCGGCGTCGACCGCCAGCGCGCATCTGGCGCGGCTGTGCGAACAGCGTTTTGTCGTCTCACTGGCCCAGGGGCGGCATCGCTATTTTCGCCTGGCGGGTGCGGATATCGCAGAACTGCTGGAGTGCCTGATGGGGGTGGCGTGGATGTCCTCTTCGCCGCGAAAAATCACTACGCCGCGTCATTTGCGTCATGCCCGCACCTGTTATGACCATCTTGCGGGAGAGGTGGCGGTGATGCTTTTTGATACTTTGCTTTCCCGTCAATGGCTGACACCGGATGGGGAAACGCTGACCCCGCTGGGGCGGGAAAAATTGGCTGCGGCTGGCATTGTTGTTACCGCTATCGCTTCGCGGCGGAAATTTAGCTGTGGATGTCTGGACTGGAGCGAGCGACGCTACCATTCAGGTGGTGTCCTCGGCGCGGCGCTGCTAAGCGGGTTTACCGCGCTGCGCTGGATAAAAACTGAAGCGGGGAGTCGCCATGTTACTTTTACGCCGCTCGGTATCCGCAAACTGCGGTCTGAATTTGGTATTAACGCCACAGGGTAGATCGCCTGTTTTGCGGTCCTGTTCCCGGAAAAATGTCATATTCCTGTCACACTCTACAGGAATTGATAACAACAAGAGGTCGTAGGGATGAAAAAATCGTTAATCGCCGCCGCGGTGGCCGGGGTTGTTTTGTTGTCATCCGCCGTGCAGGCGCAGACGGCGCCGGAAGGTTATCAGCTCCAGCAAGTATTGATGATGAGCCGACATAACTTACGCGCACCTTTGGCAAATAACGGCAGCGTTCTGGAACAATCCACGCCGAACTCATGGCCAGAGTGGGACGTGCCGGGCGGACAGCTGACAACCAAAGGCGGCGTACTCGAAGTCTATATGGGTCATTACATGCGGGAATGGCTGGCAGAGCAGGGAATGGTGAAGTCCGGCGAGTGCCCGGCGCCGGATACGGTCTATGCCTACGCCAATAGCCTGCAACGAACGGTGGCGACGGCGCAGTTCTTTATTACCGGCGCTTTCCCGGGGTGCGACGTTCCGGTGCATCATCAGGCAAAAATGGGCACCATGGATCCCACCTTCAATCCGGTCATCACTGAGGATTCCGCCGCATTCAGCCAGCAGGCCGTTCAGGCGATGGAAAAAGAGCGTGGCAAAATGCAGCTCGACGACAGCTATAAACTGCTTGAGCAGATGACCCATTACCAGGATTCTCCGTCCTGCAAAGAAAAACAGCAATGCTCGCTGACGGAAGCCAAAGACACATTCAGCGCGAAGTATCAGGAAGAACCCGGCGTGTCTGGTCCGCTCAAAGTGGGGAATTCACTGGTGGATGCATTTACGTTGCAGTACTACGAAGGCTTCCCGCTGGATCAGGTTGCATGGGGGGAAATTAAATCTGATCAGCAGTGGAAGGTCTTGTCGAAGCTGAAAAATGGCTACCAGGATAGCCTGTTCACCTCCCCTGAGGTGGCGCGCAACGTGGCAAAACCGCTGGTGAAATATATCGATCGGACGCTGGTGACTGAACGGACGAAAGCGCCGAAAATCACCGTGCTGGTGGGGCACGACTCCAACATTGCGTCCCTGCTGACGGCGCTGGACTTCAAGCCGTATCAGCTGCACGACCAGAATGAGCGCACGCCCATTGGCGGTAAGATTGTCTTCCAGCGCTGGCATGACGGCAAAGCCAACCGCGATCTGATGAAAATAGAGTACGTGTATCAGAGTTCTGAGCAGTTGCGAAACGCCGATGTTCTGACCCTGAAATCACCGGCCCAGCGCGTTACGCTTGCGCTGCAAGGGTGTCCGGTGGATGCAGACGGCTTCTGCCCAATGGATAAATTCGACAGCGTGATGAAGGATGCGGTGAAATAAAAAGAGGCGCCCCCGTGTGAGCGGGGGCGCCTGAGGATTAGACGTTTTTACGTTCGATGGTCTGTTCGCCCCAAAATAGCGAATCTTTATCGGTTTTCTCAAAGGCTTTGATTAGCACTTCATCACTGCCTTCTTCCCAAATCTGTTCCGCCAGTTTTTCATCATAATTTGCGACTTCAAAAATGGCTTCGGCTATTTCTGGCGACGTATTACGCAGACTTGCCCATTCACCGACGCGATGAACTTTTGCTTCTTGAGTTGGCATGATTGTCCTCCTGTTGAAGATTAGCCGTTAAGTTTTACTGCCAGGCCCGCAACATATTCGCCCTGATAGCGTGCAATTGAGAGTTCTTCCTGGCTTGGCTGGCGTGAGCCGTCGCCGCCGGCAATGGTGGTCGCGCCGTAAGGGGTACCGCCGCGAACCTGTGAAACATCAAACAGTTCTTGTGCGGCATAGCCAATCGGGACGATCACCATCCCGTGGTGGGCGAGCGTCGTCCATGTGGAGGTGATGGTCTGTTCCTGACCGCCACCGGTCCCCGTTGAACTGAAAACGCTGGCGAGTTTGCCGTACAGCGCGCCGGAAGCCCACAGGCCACCCGTTTGATCCAGGAAGGTACGCATCTGGCCGGACATATTGCCAAAGCGGGTTGGGGTACCAAAAATAATGGCATCGTAATCCGCCAGTTCCTGCGGGGTGGCGACAGGTGCGTTTTGCGTTTTACCGCCCGCTTTGGTGAAAACCTCAGCGGGCATTGTTTCCGGTACCCGCTTAACGATGACCTCTGCGCCATCCACTTTATTTGCCCCTTCAGCTACGGCATGCGCCATCGTTTCAATGTGTCCGTACATGGAATAATAAAGCACCAGAACTTTTGCCATTTTAAACAACTCCTCGGGTTAATCGTGCCCGTAGCGATTCGCTACCTCTAATAAAGATATGACGTACCGCTGAGAGTGCAAATTTCACCGTCATTTCTTTGATTTATAACAATTTTTATAACAACGCGCTTTGTTGCAAAATGATACATTTTCGTGGGCTGGTTTTTATCAACCATAAGAATGACTTATTGATCCCCGAACGGGATGATGAATATTTTATGCAGTAACCTGTTGCAGGATATTACGGTTAACGGGCCGTTCTGACTGAGTTCACTAAGCTTAGTTCCACGTAGCGAAAATGATGCGTTCAGTCTGACGCTGCGCGAGGAGATTCGCTCCTCTGAATCCATGCAATATGATGTCGATACTCGTCATACTTCAGGTTGTGGGGGTACAGGCTTTGTTACCCGGCCTTCGGCCTTGCCCCTTCGGGTCCAGCACAGGCGCTGTTTCAAACAACCCCGCCGTGTTGACCTGCAACTGAAATTATTTCGAGTAAAATCAATGACGGAGGTCAGTAATGGCAAACCATCGTGGCGGTTCCGGAAACTTTGCGGAAGACCGCGAAAGAGCATCAGAAGCAGGTCGTAAAGGTGGTCAGCACAGCGGGGGGAACTTCAAAAACGATCCGCAGCGTGCATCTGAAGCAGGCAAAAAAGGGGGCAAAAGCAGCCACGGCAGTAACAAGTCGTAGCGCCTGTCGATTTGTCTGAGAACACCGCCGCCGCCGGATCCTCCGGCGGTTTTTTTGCTCGCAAGGTTGAACTGTAGCCAAACGCAACGCAGACTAAGGGCATTCGGCTAATCGGGTGTCTCATGTCATTACTTTCGCGCTACTCCTTTTCGGTAAAACCCCAGGAGGCGATCCTTATTGTGATCACCATGTTTTGGGGCGGGACTTTTCTGGCCGTGCAGTATGCGGTCACGATGAGCGGTCCGTTCTTTTTTGTCGGCGTACGTTTCGCGATGGCGGCGCTTGCCGTGGCGCTCTTATCGTTGCGTACCCTGCGCGGGCTGACGTGGCTGGAAGTGAAGTCGGGGGTGGCTATCGGGATCTCCATTGCGCTGGGCTATAGCCTGCAGACCTGGGGTTTACAGTTTATTCCCAGCAGTAAATCGGCCTTTATTACCGCCATGTATGTGCCGCTGGTTCCGCTGCTGCAATGGCTGTGTCTGGGACGGATGCCGGGACTGATGTCCTGTGCAGGCATTGTGCTGGCGTTTATCGGGCTGATTTTTCTTGCCGGTCCCGGCGACAATTTACTGGCGCTCGGCGAGGGGGAACTGATCACCCTTGTCAGCGCAGTGGCGATTGCGGCGGAAATTATCCTTATCAGCGCCTGGGCCGGGAAGGTCGATGTACGCAGGGTGACGGTGGTACAACTGGCGACGGCGTCGCTGGTGGCGTTTATTGCGATGGTGCCGGCGGGCGAATCCGTTCCGCCAATGTCAATGGGGTTACTGGTCGTTGCGTCTGGGCTGGGGATTTTCAGCGCCATTATCCAGGTAACGATGAACTGGGCGCAGCGCAGCGTTTCGCCAACGCGGGCAACGGTTATTTATACCGGGGAGCCGGTGTGGGCAGGGATTTTCGGTCGTCTGGCTGGTGAGCGCCTGCCGTGGCTGGCGCTGGTCGGGGCGGCGTTTATCGTCGTTGGCGTCCTGGTCAGCGAGCTGAAGTTCAAAAAGAAGAAGGCAGCGCTGCAGGAAGCGCCACCTGAGTCGCTTTAATATAACCATTCAGCGCATGATTTGTTATGCTGGCGCCCTTATGACAAGGAGAGGGCGCATGGCTCAACGCGCAGAGAAAAAAACAGGTAAACGTTCACAGGCCGTCAGCGCTAAACGTCAGGCCATCTTAACCGCCGCATTAAATACCTTTTCTCAATTTGGTATACACGGAACGCGTCTGGAGCAGGTCGCCGAACTGGCGGGGGTCTCCAAAACCAATCTGCTCTATTACTATCCGTCTAAAGAGGCGCTCTACGTCGCCGTTTTACGCCAGATCCTTGATATCTGGCTGGCGCCGCTGAAGGCGTTTCGCGAGGATTTTGCGCCGCTGGTGGCGATCAAAGAGTATATCCGTCTCAAACTTGAGGTTTCCCGTGATTACCCGCAGGCGTCCCGGCTATTTTGTATGGAAATGCTGGCAGGCGCGCCGCTACTGATGGCGGAGTTAACCGGCGATCTTCGCGCGCTTATTGATGAGAAATCGGCGCTGATCGCGGGATGGGTGGCCAGCGGAAAACTGGCGCCGGTGGACCCGCATCATCTGATCTTTATGATTTGGGCTTCAACACAGCATTATGCCGATTTTGCTCCTCAGGTTGAGGCGGTAACAGGCGCGACGCTCCGCGATGAAGCCTTTTTTAACCAGACCGTTGAGAATGTGCAACGGATCATTATTGAAGGGATCCGCGTGCGTTAGCTGGCTGGCGGCAGCGGACAGCTCAAATCACCTTCTTCACATTGCAATAGCGAGGCCAGGAACGCTTCCCGCTCATCGGTTTTGTCCGTCATGCACTGACTGGCGATCGTCGGCTGAACGCTCCCGCCCTCGGTACCGGAGCTGATGAGCGCACAGTCGGCGTCCCGCAGGGCAATCCACGCGATCTGCGCTTTCTTCAGCAGCTCGCGCTGGGGCGGCGCGGCGCGTTTTAATGCGCTCTGATACGTTGCATTAAGTTTTTTATCCGCAGCCTGATACTGTGCGGCGGCGCAGGTGTTCATTTCAGTTTGCGTGCTGGCGTTGGCACAGTCATCGGCCAGCGCCTGGCCACTTAGCAGCAGTGCTGCGCATGTGAGTACAATTCGCTTCATAACTTCCCCTGGCTCCATAAAAAATAGCCGGATGGTGGCTGACGCCTTACCCGGCCTGGGAATACCTGAATATTACAGGCCCGATAAGCACAGCGCTATCGGGCCTTTTCCGGAGCGTTAATTAACCACAACCTTAGCCAATTGTCATCAGGCTGGCGTTACCCCCGGCGGCGGCGGTGTTGACGCTCAGCGAACGTTCAATGTACAGACGCTCCAGCAGGATATTGGTTTCGCCGTGGGCAAAACCCTGTACCGAAACAATCGCCCCTTCGCGAGCGGCAACGGCTTCACACAGTGCCCGTAGCTGATCGGAATCGCCGTGGAAGATGACCGCATCGAATGGCTGAGAGGTCAGATTATCGGCATTCGCAAACTGGATACGTTCTGAAACGGCCGCCGGAAGACGCTGTGCCAGCTCACGATGGAAGGTGTCATCCGGCCACAAAATCAGACAACCCACCGCAGTAACGGCGGCAGTTTGTACCAGCGCATCCTGTTCATCGTCAGCCACACACAACACGCGTTCGCGTGGCAACAGTGTCCAGGTGTTACGCTCGCCGGTCGGCCCCGGCAACAGACGCTGGGTTCCGGCCTGCGCCAGGTCACCAAACTGCTGGCAAAGCATTTGCAACTGCGGGCGATCCGCCGCCCATTCGCCCAGTGCAGCCAGCGGCTGGGTGAGTACCGCTTTGAGCCGGGCGTCAACCGGATAATCCGCATCCTGGCGCGCCAGGGTCATTGCCAGCGCGTTCTCCGGGCGATTTGCCAGCAGGCGGTAGAGATACAGCGGCCCCCCAGCTTTCGGACCGGTGCCGGACAAGCCTTCGCCGCCAAACGGCTGCACGCCGACCACCGCGCCCACCATATTGCGGTTAACGTACAGGTTGCCAACATGGGCGGAGCCGGTGACCTGAGCGATCGTTTCATCAATACGGGTGTGGACACCCAGCGTCAGGCCATAGCCGGAAGCGTTGATCTGTTCGATCAGCGGTTCCAGGTTATTGCGGCTGTAGCGCACCACGTGCAGCACCGGACCAAAGACCTCTTTTTGCAGTTCATCGAAACTTTCCAGCTCAATCAACGTCGGGGGAATAAAGGTACCCGTTTGCCATTCACGCGTATCGTCGCTGTTTTCGCGCGCGGCCTGGAACACCGGGCGGCCTTTCGCGCGCATGGCCTGAATATGCCGCTCAATGTTGGTTTTGGCTTCATCATCGATAACCGGACCAATGTCGGTTGTCAGGCGACCGGGATTACCCATTCGGCACTCTGCCATCGCGCCGCACAGCATTTTCAGCGTATGGTCGGCAATGTCATCCTGCAGGCAGAGTACGCGCAGCGCAGAGCAGCGCTGTCCGGCACTGTCGAAGGCGGAAGCCAGCACGTCCACCACCACCTGCTCGGTCAGCGCGGAGGAGTCGACGATCATCGCATTCATCCCGCCGGTTTCGGCGATCAGTGGAATCGGACGCCCCTGTGCGTCAAGGCGCGTGGCGATATTGCGCTGCAATAACGTCGCAACTTCCGTTGAGCCGGTAAACATGACGCCGCGGACGCGACCGTCGCCGGTGAGCTGTGCGCCCACGGTTTCCCCTCGACCCGGAAGCAGTTGCACCACGCCCTGCGGTACACCGGCTTCCAGCAGGATCGCAATACCCTGAGCGGCAATCAGCGGCGTCTGTTCGGCCGGTTTGGCCAGCACGCTGTTGCCAGCGGCCAGCGCGGCGGCAATCTGCCCGGTGAAAATGGCGAGCGGGAAGTTCCAGGGACTGATACAGACCACCGGTCCCAATGGGCGGTGGGTTTCATTATCGAAGTCATCACGAACCTGTCCGGCATAATAGTGGAGGAAATCCACCGCCTCGCGGACTTCGGCGATCGCGTTGCTGAAGGTTTTTCCGGCTTCGCGTACCAGGATGCCAATCAGTTGCTGCATCTGGCCCTCCATCAGGACGGCGGCACGGTGCAGGATCGCGGCGCGTTCCTCCGGCGGCGTGGCGAACCAGATTGGGGCGTTATCCACCGCGCTTTGCAGCGCCTGCTCAACCTCCATTTTGCTGGCTTCACGCACATAGCCGACAATGTCTTTCGGTTCTGCCGGGTTAATGACCGGCTGCATGTCGCCATCGACAACCGGCTGCTCCAGCATCGGCAGAGCCCGCCATTTCTGCAACGCGCTGTTAAGCAGAGCCGAGGAGAGAGAGGCGAGGCGATGTTCGTTGGAGAGATCCAGACCCGCGGAGTTTTCACGTCCCTTGCCGTACAGCTCACGCGGCAGGGCGATCTTCGGGTGCGGCAGGCCGGTCTGGCCTTCCTGCTGAGCCAGCTTTTCAACCGCTTCAACCGGATCGGCAACCAGCTCATCCAGCGGCAGCGTGGTGTCAGCAATACGGTTAACGAACGAGGTGTTCGCACCGTTCTCCAGCAGGCGGCGTACCAGGTAGGCCAGCAGCGTTTCATGGGTGCCAACCGGTGCATAAATGCGGCACGGACGGTTAAGCTTGCCATCCGCGACTTTGCCGGTGACCTGCTCATACAGCGGTTCGCCCATGCCGTGCAGGCACTGGAACTCATACTGACCCGGATAGTAGTTCTGGCCTGCCAGCTGATAAATTGCCGCCAGCGTATGGGCGTTATGGGTCGCAAACTGCGGATAGATGAGATTTGGCACGGCGAGCAGTTTCTTCGCGCAGGCCAGATAAGAGACGTCGGTATAGACCTTACGGGTATAAACCGGGTAGCCTTCCAGCCCATCCATCTGGGCGCGCTTGATTTCGCTGTCCCAGTAGGCGCCTTTCACCAGTCGGATCATCAGGCGACGGCGGCTGCGGGTCGCCAGATCGATCAGGTAGTCGATAACGAACGGACAGCGTTTCTGATAGGCCTGGATAACAAATCCAATCCCGTTCCAGCCTGCCAGTTCAGGCTCAAAGCAGAGTTTTTCCAGCAGGTCGAGGGAGATCTCCAGGCGGTCGGCCTCTTCAGCATCAATATTGATGCCAATATCATACTGACGCGCCAGCAGAGTCAGCGATTTCAAACGCGGATACAGCTCTTCCATCACCCGATCGTACTGTGCGCGACTATAGCGCGGGTGTAGCGCAGAAAGTTTGATCGAGATCCCCGGACCTTCATAGATGCCACGTCCGTTGGATGCTTTACCAATCGCGTGGATGGCCTGCTGATAAGAGACCATATAGGCCTGAGCATCGGCGGCGGTCAGCGCCGCTTCGCCCAGCATATCGTAGGAGTAGCGGAAGCCTTTGTCTTCCAGCTTGCGGGCATTGGCCAGCGCTTCGGCGATGGTTTCACCGGTGACGAACTGCTCCCCCATCAGGCGCATCGCCATATCCACGCCTTTACGGATCAGCGGCTCTCCGCTCTTACCGATAATGCGGTTCAGCGAACGCGAGAGACTGGCTTCATTGTGGGTGGAGACCAGGCGACCCGTAAACAGCAGACCCCAGGTGGCGGCATTGACGAACAGCGACGGGCTGCGGCCAATGTGCGACTGCCAGTTGCCGTTGCTGATTTTATCGCGAATTAACGCATCGCGCGTCGCCTTGTCCGGAATGCGCAGCAGGGCTTCCGCCAGGCACATCAGCGCCACCCCTTCCTGCGAGGAGAGGGAGAACTCCTGCAATAATCCTTGCACCATTCCGGCGCGACCGCTGGCCGTTTTCTGATTACGCAGCTTATTTGCCAGCTGATACGCCAGTTTATGCGCCTGTTCCGCCAGCGGCTGCGGCAGGCGTGCCTGCTCCATCAGCATGGAGACGGCATCCGTTTCGGCGCGACGATACGCAGCGGTAATCGCAGCACGGGAGACGGACTGTGGGAGGATCTGTTCGGCAAATTCAAGGAAAGGCTGGTGGCTCTCTTCCGGCTGCGTATTCGCCTCATCAGCTTCATTTGCTGCACCGGCGAGCAGGGCTGGTAGCTCTGGTAATGCGTCATCGCTTTCCAGCTTTTCCAGATAATTGAAAATGGCCTGCTTGATTAACCAGTGCGGTGTGCGATCAATGCGCGTGGCTGCGCTTTTAATACGTTCGCGCGTGGCGTCGTCAAGCTTAACCCCCATCGTGGTGGTTCCCATGCCGTTTACTCCTGTTGTATAGCTGCGGCTGATAGTTATCGAGAAATATCTACTATGTTGCAACTTTGTGCAACCACGTTAAATGTGACCTGGTTAGCAAGCTTAAAAATGAATGAAATGTTAATAAAGGAAATGCTAATGGCGATGGGAAAAATAATGACGGAATCTTTTTCTCTGCGGTACTTAACACTTTTAAAAGGTGCAACCGAAAAAAATGTGAGAGAGTGCAACCTGGTGAAAAATAGTATTCCGTCAGTATTAAAATTGATGTAAATGGTGTGTTAAATCGATTGTGAATGCTCAGTGCTTCCGGCAGGATACGGTCGCCTGGTAAATACAACATACTTTGCCCCGTTCCGGCAGAGTCATAAAACAGAAGAGTTGGAGAGTTTAATGGCTATTAGCACACCGATGTTGGTGACATTCTGTGTCTATATTTTGGGCATGATATTTATAGGGTTTATAGCATGGCGTTCGACCAAAAACTTTGACGATTATATTCTTGGCGGCAGAAGTCTCGGCCCCTTTGTGACCGCGTTATCCGCCGGGGCGTCTGATATGAGCGGCTGGCTGTTAATGGGTCTGCCTGGCGCTATTTTTCTTTCCGGTATTTCAGAAAGCTGGATCGCCATTGGTCTGACATTAGGTGCGTGGATTAACTGGAAGCTGGTGGCAGGGCGTCTGCGCGTGCATACCGAGTTTAATAATAATGCGTTAACCCTGCCGGATTACTTCACCGGACGATTTGAAGATAAAAGCCGTATTCTGCGTATTATCTCAGCGCTGGTTATTCTGCTGTTCTTCACCATTTATTGTGCCTCAGGCATCGTCGCCGGGGCGCGCCTGTTCGAAAGCACCTTCGGGATGAGCTATGAAACGGCGCTGTGGGCGGGCGCGGCGGCGACCATTATCTACACTTTTATTGGCGGTTTCCTGGCGGTGAGCTGGACCGATACCGTGCAGGCCAGCCTGATGATTTTCGCGCTGATCCTGACGCCGGTCATCGTTATTATCAGCGTGGGGGGCTTTGGCGATTCGCTGGAAGTGATTAAGCAAAAGAGCATTGAGAACCTGGATATGCTTAAAGGGCTGAATTTCGTCGCCATCATTTCTCTGATGGGCTGGGGTTTAGGCTATTTCGGTCAGCCGCATATTCTGGCGCGCTTTATGGCTGCGGATTCTCATCACAGTATTGTGCATGCGCGTCGCATCAGCATGACATGGATGATTTTGTGTCTGGCTGGTGCGGTTGCCGTTGGCTTCTTTGGCATTGCTTACTTTGACACTCATCCGTCACTGGCGGGGGCGGTGAATCAGAACGCCGAGCGTGTGTTTATTGAACTGGCGCAGATTCTGTTTAACCCGTGGATCGCCGGTATTCTGTTGTCCGCTATTCTTGCCGCGGTGATGTCGACACTCAGCTGTCAGCTGCTGGTTTGCTCCAGTGCGATTACTGAAGATCTCTACAAAGCGTTTCTGCGCAAAGGCGCCAGTCAGAAAGAGCTGGTGTGGGTAGGGCGTTTGATGGTGCTGGTGGTTGCGCTGGTGGCGATTGCCCTGGCGGCGAACCCGGAGAACCGTGTGTTGGGCCTGGTCAGCTATGCGTGGGCCGGTTTTGGCGCGGCGTTTGGTCCGGTGGTGCTGTTCTCGGTTATGTGGTCGCGCATGACCCGCAACGGTGCGCTGGCAGGCATGATTATCGGGGCGGTCACCGTCATCGTCTGGAAGCACTTTGGCTGGCTGGATCTGTACGAAATCATTCCAGGATTTATTTTTGGCAGCATGGGGATTGTGTTCTTCAGCCTGCTGGGGAAAGCGCCGTCTGCGGCGATACAAAAACGTTTTGCGCAGGCGGATGCGCATTACCATTCAGCGCCGCCGTCGCGTTTGCAGGAAGGTTAATTCTCTCTGTTCTCTGAACAAACCCGCCTCGTGCGCAATGCCGATCCTTAACTGATCGTCATTGCGCCGCGTGCGGGTCTTATTCAACCATAAAGCCAGATCCCTGCTTTTGCAGAATCTGCCAGCATTTTTAAAGTTAGCGGCTCTGGTTCGTTGTCATCACCACCACACGTAAAAAGCGCATACAGAAAGAACGTCTCTTGCGGCCAATACCTGTAAAAATCGAACTCCGCCCGATCTACGTCGAAGCGCTCGAAATACTCATTCATGATGTCTGCGCCTGTCTCACTCGCCCAGACATATTTACCCGTGCTCAGGCTGGTATTAATAGAGACAGGCCAACGCTTTTTTGTAAAAAGTGCAGGCTTGTTGAACCGTTCGCTGTACCACGCTATGACCTCATCGTCTGTCACCATAGTTTATCGTTCCCCCGCGCTATGGTGTTGTACTTGTTCGTAGACTTGTACGCTATTGTAGAGACATCAGCAGCGATGATGATGATCCCAATAATGGGAATCCATCGACCAACAAACGCGCCCAGGTTGGTTACATAGGTGAATTTACGCCTTCTTATACTGCCAGTGGTAAGCGTGGGTAAGCGTCTGGTTTCGATGTCCAGATAATGCCGTAGCTGCTTGCTAAGCGGTGAAGTTCCCAGGGTTGCCCCTGTTGGCTTGCCTCTTGTGGCAATCTCTGGCTGGCCTAACAGAATCAGACCAATCGTCAGATAATCCCCTACCCTGAAATGCTCCGCTGTTTCATCAAGAAATATCCAGAATAATAGCTCCCCCGCAGAAAGGTTAGAATATCCCTTGTAGAAATACGTTCCGTTTAGTTCTTCAACAGTATCCATGTTGTTTCACCTATCCGGTTACACGTTCATTCCATGCGTCAGAATATTGTATGTTACCGTCAAGGTAGCGCCAGGTGATTTTGTCGTAACGAACCTGAACCTGTTCAAGATGCCCAACATGGATCACCGTTTTGCAATCGTGCATCATCGGGGTTACAGAAACAATCTTCACCCCTTCGAGGAGCATGTTGTAATATTCGACTTCTTGCCCTGCGTCGTTGATTTTGTACCATTTGAATTCAGCAGATTGTAGACGTTGACCAGTAGCAACGGCTTTCATCAGATAAGGGGAAGAACTATCAAATTCTTTCTCGAAGATAAGCGCACCGTGTACACGTGTACCTGTCAGCTTTCCGGTGTTGCCGTCGGTGGGAATGTACAGATTGTGACTAAACGAAGATACTTCAATTGAACTCTCACGCTTTGCAACGTCAACAGAACCTTTGATCAATGCGCCGCCATCATCTTTAAGCCATAGGTAAGCAGGAATAGCCATTCTTCACATCTCCTTGTTAAAAATAAGGTTAATTTACCTTGAGTATCGAATAGTTAAACAAGAAATTATGTTTCGGGGTATTAAAAACCCGCCGTAGCGGCAATGCCGATCAGTTAAGGATCGGTTGACCGATCCTCAAACTGCGGCGTTATAACGGCTTCCACTACAGGGAGCTGTTTTCTTTATGCCACTTCTCAACGACCTTCTCGACTTCAGTGACCATCCGCTTATGCTGCCGCCTGCCAGGGGATATGGTTATCTGGATGGTGGTAGCGATGCTCTTTTTCCGCAATGAGCCGATTACCGATGTGGTACGTCGCCTGAACCTGAGTGCAGATGGCGAAGCGGGGATGAACCTGCTGGCACAGCCGCTGATGGCGTCCATCAAAAGTAGTCTGTTGGACAATGCGCTGGTACTGAGAAGCCGTGAGGTTGAACTGCCTGAGCAGGAAGTGTGGGGGATGCCGCTGGCTTATAATCTGATACGCCGTGAGGATCATCGGGGCCGGGGGCGGTTAAGATGTTAAAAAACCGCTATCTGGTAAATCGCTATGCCTCACCGCTTAAGTGAACGGCATTGCGCCGCGTGCGGGCTTTTTGCCTCTGCCGATCTGCCCTGAACAGATAACGCTGCACGAATCGTTACCTGGCTAATCTTTTACATTTCGTCATCATTCTCACTACATTCCGCTTGAGTTTTCTTTTTCTGTAATGATAATCACTATCAATGTAATTTACTTTTCTTTGCATCAGTTGACTGAGAATAACGTTTAAGGGTGCCCGGCATGTTTGTTCCGTTTCTTATTATGTTGCGCGAAGGGCTAGAAGCCGCGCTGATTGTCAGTCTGATAGCCAGTTATCTGAAGCGAACCCAGCGTGGTCGCTGGATTGGCGTTATGTGGATTGGGGTGCTCCTGGCCGCGGCGCTTTGCCTGGCGCTGGGGATTTTCATCAACGAAACAACCGGTGAGTTTCCGCAAAAAGAGCAGGAGCTGTTTGAAGGCGTTGTGGCGGTGATTGCCGTAGTGATCCTGACCTGGATGGTCTTCTGGATGCGTAAAGTCTCACGCAACGTCAAGGTCCAGCTCGAACAGGCGGTTGATAGCGCCCTGCTGCGCGGGAACAACCACGGCTGGGCGCTGATTATGATGGTCTTTTTTGCTGTGGCGCGGGAAGGTCTGGAGTCGGTCTTTTTTCTGCTGGCGGCATTTCAACAGGATGTCGGTATCTGGCCGCCGCTTGGCGCAATGCTGGGGCTGGCGACTGCGGTTGTGCTGGGTTTCCTGCTTTACTGGGGCGGTATCCGTCTCAATCTGGGCGCTTTTTTCAAGTGGACCAGCCTGTTTATTTTGCTGGTTGCCGCAGGTCTGGCTGCGGGGGCAATTCGCGCGTTTCACGAAGCCGGGCTGTGGAATCACTTCCAGGATGTGGCGTTCGATATGAGTGCCATCCTTTCAACGCACTCCCTGTTTGGCACGCTTATGGAAGGCATTTTTGGCTATCAGGAAGCGCCAGCCGTCAGTGAAGTTGCCGTCTGGTTTATCTATCTGGTTCCGGCGCTGGTGTTGTTTACCCTGCCAGCACGTGCAGGTACGACGGCGTCTCGTACCGCACCGTGATCGATGCGACGCAAATCCATTTTTAGTTACAACATACTTTTATAGGGACAGGTCATGACGATTAACTTCCGCCGTAGTGCGCTGCCGCTGAGCATGGCTGCACTGATCGCTTCTGCTTTTACGGCTCAGGCGGCTGATATTCCGCAGGTCAAAGTGACGGTGACAGACAAACAGTGCGAGCCGATGAATATTACGGTAAACGCCGGTAAGACCCAGTTTATTATTCAAAACCACAGTCAGAAGGCGCTGGAGTGGGAGATCCTGAAAGGCGTAATGGTGGTTGAGGAGCGTGAGAACATTGCCCCTGGATTTAGCCAGAAGATGACCGCCAGCCTGCAACCCGGTGAATATGACATGACCTGTGGTTTGCTGACCAATCCGAAAGGGAAGCTGATTGTGAAAGGGGCGGCGACAGCTGATGCAGCGCGAAGCGATGCGTTGTTAAGCCTCGGTGGTGCAATCACCGAATATAAGGCCTATGTGACGACAGAAACCGCACAGCTGGTGGCGGGCACAAAAGCATTTACGGATGCCATTAAAGCGGGCGATCTTGAGAAAGCAAAAGCGCTGTACGCGCCGACGCGTCAGCATTACGAGCGTATCGAACCGATTGCCGAACTTTTCTCCGATCTCGATGGCAGCATCGATGCCCGTGAAGATGATTATGAACAGAAAGCCGCCGATCCGAAATTCACGGGCTTCCACCGTCTGGAAAAATCGTTGTTCGGCGACGGTTCCACCAAAGGTATGGAACAGTATGCCGACAGGTTGAACAGCGATGTGGCTGAACTGCAAAAACGCATCAGCGAACTGGCATTCCCGCCGTCCAAAGTTGTAGGCGGGGCGGCTGGTCTGATTGAAGAGGTCGCCGCCAGCAAAATCAGCGGTGAAGAAGATCGCTACAGCCATACCGATCTGTGGGACTTTCAGGCCAACGTAGATGGCGCGCAAAAAATCGTCAACCTGCTGCGCCCCTCGTTACAGAAAGCCAACGCAGAGCTGCTGACGAAGGTGGATGCCAACTTTAAAAAGGTCGATACCATCCTGGCGAAATATCGTACTAAAGAGGGTTTTGAAACCTACGATAAACTGACGGATGCGGACCGTAATGCCTTGAAAGGCCCGGTTACCACGCTGGCGGAAGATCTTGCGCAATTACGCGGCGTGCTGGGGCTGGACTAAGCATTATGCAGCATGAAGATAAAAACGGCGTGAGCGAACCGGCACGCCGGCGTTTGTTGAAGGGGATGGGGGCGATTGGCGGCGCATTGGCGCTGGCTGGCGGTTGTCCTGTCGCACATGCGCAAAAACCGCAGAGCGCGCCGGGGACATTATCCCCGGATGCGCGCAGTGAAACGCAGCCATTCTATGGCGACCATCAGGCTGGGATCCTGACGCCGCAGCAGGCATCGATGATGCTGGTGGCGTTTGACGTTCTGGCCAGTGATAAAGCGGAGCTTGAGCGGTTGTTCCGCTTACTGACCACGCGCATTACGTTTTTAACCTCCGGCGGTCCGGCACCAGAAGCGCCTAATCCGCGGCTGCCACCGATGGACTCCGGCATTCTGGGGAAATATATCGCACCGGATAATCTGACTATTACCCTTTCGGTGGGACATTCGCTGTTTGACTCACGGTTTGGCCTGACGCCCCAGAGGCCAAAGGCGCTGCAAAAAATGACCCGCTTTGCGAATGATTCGCTGGATGCTGCGCTATGTCATGGCGATCTGCTGTTGCAGATTTGTGCCAATACGCAGGACACGGTTATCCATGCGTTGCGCGATATCATTAAGCATACGCCCGATCTGCTCAGCGTTCGCTGGAAGCGGGAAGGGTTTATTTCGGACCACGCCGCGCGTAGTAAAGGCAAAGAGACGCCGGTGAATCTGCTTGGCTTCAGGGATGGTACGGCTAACCCCGACAGCAGCGATGCGCGACTGATGCAGGATGTGGTATGGGTGACAGCCGAACAAGGCGAGCCGGAGTGGGCTATTGGCGGCAGCTATCAGGCTGTACGCTTGATTCAGTTCCGCGTTGAATTCTGGGATCGGACGCCGCTTAAAGAGCAGCAGACGATCTTTGGTCGTGATAAACAGACCGGCGCCCCGTTGGGAATGCAGCACGAGCACGACGTCCCGGACTATGCCAGCGACCCGGACGGGAATGTGATTGCGCTGGACAGCCATATTCGTCTGGCTAATCCGCGTACGCCACAGACCCGGTCCAGTCTGATGATGCGCCGGGGTTACAGTTATTCGCTCGGTGTCACCGGCTCAGGGCAACTGGATATGGGATTGCTGTTTGTCTGCTATCAGCACGATCTGGAGAAAGGCTTTCTGACTGTACAGAAGCGGCTCAATGGCGAAGCGCTGGAGGAGTATGTTAAGCCGATCGGCGGTGGCTATTTCTTTGTGCTGCCCGGCGTAAAAAGTGCGGATCGTTATCTCGGACAGCCGCTGCTGGAAGCCTGACCGACGTTCTATGGGAGGAGGGGGATTTTTGCCCATCCTCCTGAATGAAATATTATTTTTTAATATGATTTCTTTCTTGAAATAATTTTGTAATATCTTCTTAAGAGACTGTTGCCAGCAGAAAAAGAGAATTTAGTTAACAACCAGTAAATATATTGTTGCGTAAAAGCTAAATTCTGATGTACTTATAGAATCTAAATCATTCGAGTTGCGGGACAAAACGGCGTAGTCATTTTGAACAGCGCTTGCGCTGGCCCCGAAGGGTCGGGTATCAAAGCCAGCGCCCCCGCACCTGAAGTATGACGAGTATAAGTAATTGCGGTAGTTCCCGGCGGTGATACGCATTCACTATGGAGATCGCGAATGGTAACGTCCTGTACTGGACACGTTTTTAACAGTCAATGCAATACCTTGCGCGGAAGCCACTCCTCCGGCAGTCACCTTGTCACCGCTAAATTATCCTCACTTCCTTTTTTACCTGTGTTACCGACGCCATCTGCGGTGCGCGTAGCCGTGTCTGGCGTTTTTGTTAAAAGGCAAGCTATGGCTTACAAGGAAGCCAACCCTCTGATGTTCGTGCGCATAATCGCGCTGCCAGCGGCGCGTGTGATGAATACCAACAACTCAAGGTGCTATCCATGGGAAGACAAAAAGCAGTGATCAAAGCTCGTCGTGAAGCAAAACGTGTGCTGAGACGGGATTCACGCAGTCATAAACAGCGTGAAGAAGAGTCGGTCACCTCGCTTGTGCAGATGGGCGGCGTAGAAGCCATTGGCATGGCGCGCGACAGTCGCGACACCACGCCGATCGTAGCGCGTAATGAGGCTCAGTCGCACTACCTGAATGCTATCGAGAGTAAACAACTGATCTTCGCGACTGGCGAAGCCGGGTGCGGTAAAACCTGGATCAGTGCGGCGAAAGCGGCAGAGGCCCTGATACATAAAGATGTAGACAGGATCATTGTAACTCGTCCAGTTCTGCAGGCCGATGAAGATCTCGGCTTCTTACCTGGGGATGTATCGGAGAAGTTTGCCCCCTATTTCCGGCCCGTTTACGACGTGCTGGTGAAACGGCTGGGTGCATCCTTTATGCAGTATTGCCTGCGACCTGAGATCGGTAAGGTGGAAATCGCGCCGTTCGCCTATATGCGCGGACGTACATTTGAAAATGCGGTGGTTATTCTCGACGAGGCTCAGAATGTCACTGCGGCGCAAATGAAGATGTTTTTGACACGCCTCGGGGAGAACGTCACGGTTATTGTCAATGGCGATATCACCCAGTGTGATTTACCGGCGCACGTCCAGTCTGGGTTAAGCGATGCGCTGGCCCGCTTTGAAGAAGATGAAATGATCGGTATTGTTCGCTTCAACAAAGATGACTGTGTTCGCTCGGCGCTGTGCCAGAGAACACTGAATGCGTATAGCTGATTGCCGGTGGTTCAGGCAGCGTGCGTCTGCACGTGATTTACCCGTGAAGTACAAATCACATTAAAATCTTTCCCTCACCCGATGCGGTGGGGGAAAGATTAACTTAACGCCTGGTCCACCGGGCTACTTTGCCTGCCATTTTGATCCTGTTGCAGTGCGCTCGCCAGGAACGCCGCAATTTTGGTTTCAATCTGGCTGTCGATGGTTCTCAACCGCAACAGAGCGATTCCACACTCCTGCAGGATGGCATCTTTCAGCGCGTCACGTTCGCGCTGTTCAGAAAGCGTGTGCGACCCGCCATCGACCTCAATCACTGCCAGCGGTTGCTTGCCCACCCGGTAATATAAAACGAAGTCGCAGCTGGCGCCTTGTGCCATAAATTCTTGCTGGCGCAGGGTAAAACGATCGTCCATACGGGCGATCAGTTGCCTGAGCGGAACTTGCTGATGCAGGGTGAGCGCGTGATACGCTGGCAGCACCAGCGTATCTTTGATCAATTGCGCGGCGATGTGTTCAGAGAGAAAACCTGAATCCACAGGTGGCAGGCGGGATTTTAACCTTTCCAGTGAGCGGTCATATTCTGAGTACAGCAAATCGAAGGCGCTGACCACCGGGCTGTAATGCACTTCTGTGTCGTCGGCGTAATAGGTCATGTAACGTATTAATGCCGCGATATGCTGGTTATTCCCGCTGAAAACATTGTCTCCGGTTACCAGCGTGAAGCGTTTTTGCGCACGCGAAACGGCGACGTTAATCAACTGCGGATCATCCACAAAAGAGAGCGCGACGGCATCGGCTTTTTTGTCCAGCACCGTGGAGAAGACAATCTCTTCGCATTCGCGCCCCTGAAATTTATGCACGGTGGCGCTGACAAAATCAGCCGGAAGCGCCTGGTGTGAGAGATTAACCTGCGCGTTGTAAGGTGCAATAAACCCCCGGCTGCCGGAGGTGTCCCAGCTCAGCGCGGTATAGGATTCCAGCTCGCGCAGGTTACTGTTATTACGTGTGTGATTATCTTTAGCGGTCACCACCAGCGACAACGCCGGCTCGCCTTTATCACGCGTCATGCAAATCAGCTGGTTGTCATAAAACTGTTTATTGCAAAACTGGATGATTTTTGGGTGGCAGCGGTAGTGTTCTTTTAACAAGGTGCTGGGAAGAGCCTTGCCATAAAGCGCAATTAACGAGTCCAGTAAGCTATGGGTGACGCAATCATAATGCGCGGCGGGCGCAGACATCGGGCTTTTCACCGGCACATGGGATAGCTGTTTTCGGTCGCCGACAACTATCACATTTCGTGCGCAGCCTAATGCCAGGATCCCGGGAATGATGTCCTGTTGTGATGCTTCATCAATGATCAGGTAATCAAGGATGGTACCGTTCGCCAGCGAGTTAACAATGGAATGTGTGCTGCTGCTTATCACCGGATAGCGTTTTAAAAATGTGGCGAAGTCTTTCTGGTAACTCTTTTCGTTAAGATCGTCAGCGGGGGTGATAAATTGCCGCAAATGCGCGCGCAGGAGGGCCATTGAGTTTTTTGTCAGGCTTTTTTGCAGGGTTTCCACGTCATTTTCCTGCAAACGGCGCTCATGACTGGCGAGGGTTTCACGCGTCTGTTGCAAACGCGTCGCGTAATAATGGCGCTGAAGGGCAAAAAACATTGCCTGACGTTTCTCTGGCGTATTTAGCGGTGCGGTTCTGATGATTTTAAATTTAAACAGTAAGACCAGTCTGTCGCGTAGCCCTATGCGGCTGGCAGTGAGCGACTGCATAAACGCCATCAGGTCGGTGATTTTATCCTGCGCCAGCCCATAACGGCTAATCCCGGTAGTATGATTAATCTCCTGCGTTTTCAGCCACTGCAGAAGGTATTTCTCTTCAACGATCAGTTCGTCAATTTCGGCGCGCAGCTGCGCGGCCTCATTTTGCGCACGTAAATACGCTTTTAACTGCGTGACCAGCTGCGTCACCGCGTTGATGTCCGGGGCCGGTTCGGATGTGCCCGGTGGGAGCGCGTGCCGCTCGGCGAAAAACGCTGAACGGTTTTCTGCGCTGCCCAGTCGCGCAATCACATAATCCAGATCGACCTTCGCCAGTTTCTCGTAAACGTTATCGACGGGCGCGTTATTATTCGACACGATTGCCACGCTGCGCTGTTGCAGCATGATATTGGCCAGAATATTCAGGATGGTCTGGGTTTTACCGGTTCCGGGTGGACCTTCAATGACCGATATCTGCGCGCTAAAGGCTTGTTCAACCGATTTCATCTGGCTTTCATTTAAGCCAAACGGGTAAATAAGATGCTCCGGCAAACGGCGGGTGGCGTTTGTACCCCGGCAATAGGCGTGAAGCGCAATATCGGGGTGGGGAACGATTTTTTCCAGTTGGCGACAGATATTATCGGCAATCGCTTTTTTGTCCCCGCCCGCCTGGCAGGCACGCTGTTTAGCTACGTCGCGAAAATAGTTAAATACCGCTTCTTCTTTTAGCGTAGTCTCTGCTGCGATCTGCACATCCTCCGCTTTCATAACGTAGCAGCGTGTCGAACCGGGGTAATAAATGAGAGCGTATTTATTGCCGACGATCTCCGCCCTGGCGATAGTCTGCACATCCGGGCGTCCTTTTCTGATCAGCAGAGTACCGTTCGCAGTATGTGAGGGCTCGACGCGGCAGGCGCTGAAAGGCCGGGTGTACGTTTTTCCTGATGGAAAATGGCAGGTGAGTTCCAGACACTGTTTGCTTTTGTGATAACGCAAGGTCCAGTCGGTGATTTTCCCTGTTTTGTCATCGCCATCAACATAGACAGTGACCATAATCTTCTCCCTGATATCTGTAACGTTTTCAATCACTATACCCGGATTATACGTGCGGGTCGCGCAGTGCGTACCGGCATGTCACTCGCGTTGAAATTGGTCAAATAAACTGAATCTTTATGTTAAACAAACGATATTTATTCTCATCTTGATTGGCGTAGAGTAATGGCATTGCGTGCCGTATCCCGTATCCCGTGTCGACGGGAACGGCTCTCCTGCTGAACAGAAGGATAAAACCCATGAAAAAGATCGGATTTCTGTCATTTGGTCACTGGACACCGTCCCCACAGTCCGGCACCCGCACAGCGGCTGACTCGCTGTTGCAGTCCATCGATCTCGCTGTCGCTGCTGAGGAATTAGGGGCGGATGGCGCATATTTCAGGGTTCACCATTTTGCCCGTCAGCTGGCTTCCCCGTTTCCGCTACTGGCTGCGGTGGGCGCGAAAACAAAAAGTATTGAGATTGGCACTGGCGTTATCGACATGCGCTATGAGAACCCGCTGTATATGGCGGAGAGCGCCAGCGCTGCGGATTTGATTTCCGGTGGTCGTTTGCAACTGGGTATCAGCCGTGGATCGCCGGAGCAGGTCATTGATGGCTGGCGCTATTTTGGCTACCAGCCCGCAGAAGGCGAGACCGAGGCCGATATGGCGCGGCGGCATTCGGAAGTGTTGCTGGAGGCGCTGCGTGGTGAAGGCTTCGCCAAACCGAATCCGCAACCGATGTTCCCGAACCCGCCAGGGATGCTGCGTCTGGAGCCTTATTCCGAAGGGCTGCGGGAACGCATCTGGTGGGGAGCCGGTTCGAATGCGACTGCCGTCTGGGCAGCGAAACTTGGCATGAACCTGCAAAGTTCGACGCTGAAAGATGATGAAACCGGTGAAGCATTCCACATCCAGCAGGCGAAACAGATCCGGGCGTACCGCACTGCCTGGGCCGAAGCGGGGCATACACGCCCGCCGCGCGTATCGGTGAGCCGCAGCATTTTTGCGCTGATGGATAACCGCGATCGCGCCTATTTCGGTGGCAGCAGTAATGAGGGGGATAAAGTGGGGTTCCTTGATGAGAAAACCCGGGCGATCTTTGGTCGCAGCTATGCTGCCGATCCTGACACCCTGGTGAAGCAATTAAAACAGGACGAGGCGATTGCCGAAGCCGATACGTTATTGCTGACCGTGCCGAATCAACTGGGCGTCGACTATAACGTGCACGTAATTGAGTCAATCCTTAAATACGTTGCCCCCGCGATGGGCTGGCGCGAATAGCGCGCAGTATTTGACATCGGCAATGAAATGTAACGATGACTTCGTTATGAGAATCAAAACAGCGTTTTCCGGTAAAGTGCGATGAACTAAAAAAGCCCGTACTTTCGTACGCGCTCTTTCTTAAATATGGCGGTGAGGGGGGGATTGACTCGCTTCGCTCGCCCCTTCGGGGCAGCCCGCTCACGGTGTTYGCGGTCTGTCCAACGGGCAACAGCCCGTTGTCGAACCCCGGTCGGGGATTCTCATCCCCCCGYGRRTGTGCAACATGCRAAAAAAAAGCCCGTACTTTCGTACGCGCTCTCTC
This sequence comes from Citrobacter amalonaticus, assembly GCF_002918555.1. Taxonomy (GTDB): domain Bacteria; phylum Pseudomonadota; class Gammaproteobacteria; order Enterobacterales; family Enterobacteriaceae; genus Citrobacter_C; species Citrobacter_C amalonaticus_A. Next base: position 420,295 of record NZ_PQMB01000002.1, on the reverse strand, counting down.
TTAAAKATGGCGGTGAGGGGGGGATTGACTCGCTTCGCTCGCCCCTTCGGGGCAGCCCGCTCACGGTGTTCGCGGTCTGTCCAACGGGCAACAGCCCGTTGTCGAACCCCGGTCGGGGATTCTCATCCCCCCGCGAATGTGCAACATGCAAAAAAAAGCCCGTACTTTCGTACGCGCTCTCTCTTAAATATGGCGGTGAGGGGGGGATTCGAACCCCCGATACGTTGCCGTATACACACTTTCCAGGCGTGCTCCTTCAGCCACTCGGACACCTCACCATATTGTCGTTCCACTGTTGCCGGAACGGGCGCTAATTTAGGGAAAACCCTCGCCTGCGTCAATCAACTTTTTGAAAAAATCGTGCGTTTATACAAACTTCAATCAACATGGGGCTTTAGTAAGCGAAAACTGCTTTTTTTGCCACCGCTGATGAATTTGCTATGCTGATGATCCCCTTGAAAACGATGATAATTAGTGCGAGCAAATTCCGTGCTACAACCCTCAGGAGTCAATATGGATATCATTTTCTATCACCCGACGTTCGATACCACATGGTGGAGTAACGCATTAGAAAAAGCGCTGCCGCAGGCAAAAGTCCGGGAATGGAAGGCAGGGGATAACGATCCTGCAGATTATGCGCTGGTCTGGCATCCGCCCGTTGAGATGCTGGAAGGTCGTAAACTGAAGGCGGTATTCGCGCTGGGGGCGGGTGTTGATTCAATTCTGAGCAAGCTGAAAGCCCATCCGAATATGCTTGCACATTCTGTGCCGCTGTTTCGACTGGAAGATACCGGGATGGGGCTGCAAATGCAGGAGTATGCCGTCAGTCAGGTACTGCACTGGTTCCGTCGTTTTGATGATTATCAGGCGCAGAAAGCGCAAATTCGGTGGCAGCCATTGCCGGAATATACCCGCGAAGAGTTTACTATTGGCATTATGGGCGCTGGTGTGTTGGGGGCAAAAGTTGCCGAAAGCTTGCAGGCATGGGGATTTCCGCTTCGATGCTGGAGTCGTAGCCGTAAGTCGTGGTCTGGCGTTGAAAGCTTTGCCGGAACCGCGGAGTTGGGCGCATTTCTCAACGAGACCCGGGTACTGATTAACCTGCTGCCAAACACGGCAGAAACGGTTGGCATCATCAATGGTGAATTGTTGAACCAGTTGCAGGATGGTGCATATTTGCTCAACCTGGCGCGCGGTGTTCACGTGAATGAAGACGATCTGTTGACCGCGCTGAATAACCAGAAACTTAAAGGTGCGATGTTAGATGTCTTCAGCCATGAGCCGTTACCTGCGGATAGCCCGCTCTGGAAGCATCCGCGTGTGGCAATGACGCCGCACATTGCAGCGGTAACCCGTCCGGCGGAAGCCGTGGAATATATTTCACGTACTATTTTGGATCTTGAAAAGGGCGAGGTTGTGTCGGGCCAGGTCGATCGTGAGCGCGGCTACTGATACTGATGCCAACCCGATTTACGCCGGGTTTCGACTAATAAACGGCGGTGATTCCTGCTATCCTTGACGCAAAATGACTACAGGAGAGAATTATGTATCCCGTTGACTTGCATATGCATACTATCGCCAGCTCTCATGCCTACAGCACTCTGAGTGATTACATTGCGGAAGCTAAACGCAAGGGACTGAAATTGTTTGCCATTACCGACCACGGTCCGGATATGGCGGATGCCCCGCACCACTGGCACTTCATTAACATGCGTATCTGGCCGCGTCTGGTCGACGGGGTGGGGATCCTGCGCGGTATTGAAGCAAACATAAAGAACATCGATGGCGAGATTGATTGCTCTGGCCCCATGTTTGATTCACTGGATCTGATCATCGCCGGTTTTCATGAGCCGGTTTTTGCGCCGCATGATAAGGAAACCAATACCCTGGCGATGATTGCGACGATGGCCAGTGGCAACGTCCATATTATCAGTCACCCGGGAAATCCTAAATATCCTGTTGATATTACAGCAATTGCGCAAGCCGCCGCAAAGTATCAGGTCGCCCTTGAAATCAACAACTCTTCGTTCCTGCATTCCCGGAAAGGCAGTGAAGATAACTGTCGTGCGGTAGCTGCTGCGGTGCGAGATGCCGGAGGATGGGTGGCATTAGGTTCAGACTCCCACACCGCTTTCAGCATGGGCGAATTTGGTGAGTGTCGTAAAATCCTTGATGACGTTGATTTCCCGGAAGATCGTATCCTGAACGTCACGCCAAATCGTCTGCTGAGTTTTCTGGAGTCGCGCGGTATGGCGCCGATCCCGGAATTTGCAGAACTTTAATTGCGAATAACGAGAATATATTAATGAATGAGTTTTCTATCCTGTGTCGTGTACTGGGGTCGATCTATTATCGTCAGCCTCATGACCCTTTACTGGTTCCGCTGTTTACGCTGATTCGCGAAGGTAAACTGGCGGCAAACTGGCCGCTGGAGCAGGATGAGCTGTTGGGCCGCTTGCAGAATAGTTGTGATATGACGCAGCTGGCTGCTGACTATAATGCGTTGTTTATCGGTGAAGAGTGTGCTGTTCCCCCTTATCGCAGCGCATGGGTGGAAGGGGCAAAAGAGTCGGATGTTCGTGCATTCCTCTCGGCGCGCGGTATGCCGTTGACGGATGCGCCAGCCGATCACATTGGGACGCTGCTGTTAGCCGCCTCCTGGCTGGAAGATCAGTCCACTGAAGACGAAAGTGAAGCGCTGGAAACGCTGTTTGTAGAGTACCTGTTACCGTGGTGCGGAACGTTTCTCGGCAAAGTTGAAGCTCATGCGACAACGCCGTTCTGGCGAACAATGGCCCCGCTGACCCGCGATGCTATCGGCGCAATGTGGGATGAGCTGGAAGAAGACGCTGATGCATAAATGTGACAATCATCACGTGATTGTGCAACTTAAAATACAAATTGCATAATTTGTGTGCGCGGTCTCATTCATCTTTCGCTTTTCTGCTATCATGCGCGGCATGAATATACTTCTTTCAATTGCAATCACAACGGGCATTCTCTCCGGGATCTGGGGATGGGTGGCCGTGTCTCTTGGTCTGTTGAGTTGGGCTGGTTTTCTTGGCTGCACGGCGTATTTTGCCTGTCCGCAGGGCGGGCTGAAAGGGCTGGCTATTTCAGCATGTACGCTGGCAAGCGGCGTGGTGTGGGCATTGGTGATCATACATGGCAGCGCGCTGGCACCGCATCTGGAGATAGTCAGCTACGTCATGACCGGGATTGTCGCGTTTTTGATGTGCATTCAGGCAAAGCAGCTTCTGCTTTCATTTGTGCCGGGAACGTTTATTGGCGCATGTGCAACCTTTGCCGGTCAGGGTGACTGGCGGCTCATTGTGCCGTCACTGATGCTGGGGCTGGTGTTTGGTTATGCCATGAAGAACAGCGGTCTCTGGCTGGCTTCCCGACGGGAGAGGGCCGTTTCACAAACGGTGACCAATAAATGAAAAAGCGTGAGGCCAGCCAGCCTCACGCTTTTTTGTCCCGGAGTCAGGATTCCGGTGGTACGGACATCTGACGATATTTCACCAGAATGTCATTTTGCCGCTCAGCTTTATTCTGCAAATCCCACAGGCCGCGATCGATACCATCATTAATCAGGAAAATAACCCCGGTTTCAATGGCGGACATCAGGCACAGCATCACCGGTTCGTTAGCGGTATACCCGATTTCACCTTCCAGCAGTCTCTGGTAGTCAATAAAGCGGAAAACCCCAGCCTGCACCTCATAAGAGAGAATGGTTTTACTGGTATTCACCGAGGAGAGTACTTCACCGGTGCTGACGTTGACCACTCGCAGGTTAACGGCAATCTGGTCAAGCTGATATTGTGTATCCGCGCCAATACCGAAGTACCTCGCACCTACACCGCCAGATTTCACGTTGCTTTCATAACCGATAATTGACCCTTCGATCATCACGTTGGCTGCGGTAAGCGATTGCAGAGGAATGCGGTTATTCATCGCGACCGTCCCGTTTTCTTGCGCTGCGCGAATGATCTTACGTTCGTTCAGCAGGTTTTGCAGTCCCTGGCGTTCCAGAGGGACAAACCAGCGTGAATCCTTCAGGGCGGTTACCAGCATCGCGGTTGCGCTTTGCGGTACTGCGGTCGAGAAGTTGCTGGCAGGGTAGGGTTTAAATTGCCCGGTTTCATCCTGGATATTGTAAACCGAGACAAAGATCTTGCCCGTTGGTGGAGGCAAATGCGTGAGATCCTTATAACTTTGCGCACGAGGCATCAACGTCGGTCTCGCGGCTTCTTTAGGAGGGGCGGTTAAGCATCCACTTAATAAAATGACTGCAACCAAAACAAGTAAGCGCTGCATGATTATTGTCCTTACGTGGCTGATGCTTAAAAGTCGGTTGAGTTTGATTGCAAGCCCGACACTTCAATGGTGGAGGTTTTCCCGCTTTTCCGGTCAGTTACGTTAAGCTGCAACTGTCCATCCTTGTTGGCAATATCAATAATAAAGTCGTTGGTCACCATTCGACCGGGTTTGCCGCTATTAATATTGGTTAACAGTCCACCCAGAATCTGTGACTGTATGGCCTGGGTAAAGTTATCCAGTGCGGATGGTGTTTCAATACCATAATCATCGCTATAGCTTGGATCTTTATACGAATTTTGCGCCTGAGCGCTGTTCAATAAAAAGGAGCCGTTATTGGGGTTTCCACCAAAATTAGGATTGCGGAACTGGAAGGTCATATTTCCAGCCCAACTAAATGGTGAAATAAGCATGAGCACAACGATTGCATGTTTGGCACGCATTGTAGCCTCCGGACAAATTATTATTTAAAATTCATCGTGCGCTAAATCACTCGTGCTTAATAGCGTTTGGTCTATTTGCCGGCGATTCAAGGCGTCCTCAGTCTGAGCCAGAGCAAAGACAACAGTTTTATCGAAGTCTCTTTTCGTTGGAAATAAAAATGTCTGGAAAATAACGTCCTGACTAACGGTTATTGTTATCCAGCTTCCCCAACGTGCACTGGGTCTTTCATTAATGGTCAAATTACCGGTGAAGCTACTTTCCCATTTGTCACTAAAAGCACGGTAGAAGTCATGGCCAATAGAAGAGACAGTATGGTCGGTCAGTAGCCCGGGAACCTCCACTTCAACTGCGTGCAGGTTCCCGGCAGCAAGCAGGAATTCAACGCCTGCAAGCCAGATCAGATAGCGTTTCATGGCGTTAGCGCCTGAGGTTATCGTTGGCCCACGAGACGGCCTGAGTCCGGTTTTTTACCGCTATCTTTTTGAAAAGATTATAAAGATGGGTTTTTACCGTATTTTCACTAATAAACAGTGAACGAGCAATCTCAATATTTGAGGCGCCAATACGCAGCTTATTAAGGATCTCTTTTTCACGGTGAGTGAGCAGTGCTGACTCAGTGCTGCTATACCGGTAATGACCTGAATGAGTGATCAAGTAACTGGCCAGTTTCTGCGAGAAATAGCATTCACCGCGCAAGATCCCTTGTAGTCCGTTTACAACACGTTCTTCATCTTCCGCTGCGTAAAAAACGCCATTGATATGCGGCCAGTTTTCGATATCCCGGTACGGGTAATCGTCAGGCGTATTCAACAATAATGTTTTTATATTGTTGTTTTTCCGACTTAAATTATCCTGCCAGTAGTGGATTAGTTTTTTATCCGCTTCCATCATATCCAGTAAAACAATGCAGCTGGAGGATATCTCTTCCAGAGCACGTTGAATATTATGTAGTTTTCCGGTGAGCGCCAGCGATTGTTTCAGGTGCTGCAATAACGCCGTAGCCTGCAGGGATGGTTTGGTGATCAACAATAATGTATGACCATGAATACTATGGACTTCATTAAACATGATGAAACCCCACTTTTTAGTCGCACACCTGTCAGCTGCCTCTGTTGAAATAGAGGCTCCAGAAGTACTGAAAGATGTTGCACTGCTGTGTGTAGAAATAAATCAACCCTAATGGGTAAAATATAAAACGAATGGACTACATCTGATTTCAATCTAGCCATTACAAATCTTAAAGCAAGTGTTAAACTTGTAACTAAATGTAAAATTATATATTAATGTGTTAAAACGTGGCTTTTTCTAAGTTTGTTTTTGATAGTAAAGTTGTACATTGTCAGGTTATTGCACAGTTTTAAAAAATCATACAAATAATAATAATCTACTGATAATTATGATTTTTTATTGTTTTTATTTTTCCTTGTATCCTGTCTTAATTACAATAAAAATGTTCTGTTTCTTTGTGGAGTTTTTTCGTCAAAAAAAAAGAAGCCTGTCACGTCGTGTTCTGGTCAGGCATCCAGAACACGACCAGCAGACAAAGAAAGAGAGACATGCGCAGTTTCGTCTGCCCGAAAAAGCATGAACGCGGCGAGGGAAATAAAAATTACGTAAATAACAGAGCGCCTGCCCGATAATTAGCACTTTGGGGTGAGTGGATATATCAAAATACCACTCGTGGGTGAGTTATTTAAAATGTTTCCGTGGACATACTCTTCATCGTAACGCGGCGTTAACAAAAAACGAATCGCGTTTACGTTAAATTGGATGCAGTAAATTAAATTTCTCCTATATACGACCAGGTCCAGGGTGACAACATGAAAAACAAATTGTTATTTATGATGTTAACAGTTCTGGGTGTGCCTGGAGTTGCAGCTGCGTCAGGTTATGATTTGGCAAATTCAGAGTATAACTTCGCAGTAAATGAATTAAGTAAGTCTTCATTTAATCAGGCAGCCATTATTGGTCAGGTCGGCACTGATAACAGTGCGAAAGTACGCCAGGATGGCTCAAAACTATTGTCTGTTATTTCACAAGAAGGTGGAAGTCATCGGGCAAAGATTGACCAGTCAGGAGCTTATAACTTTGCATATATTGCTCAGTCGGGCAGCGCCAATGACGCCAGTATATTGCAAGGTGATTACGGTAATACTGCGATGATCATCCAGAAAGGCTCTGGAAATAAAGCAAATATTACTCAGTACGGTACGCAAAAAACAGCAGTTGTAGTGCAGAGACAGTCGCAAATGGCTATTCGCGTTATTCAACGTTAATACCGTTACGACTTTTAAATCAATCCGATGGGGGTTTACCATGAAACTTTTACAAGTGGCAGCATTTGCAGCAATCGTGGTTTCTGGCAGTGCTCTGGCTGGTTCTGTTCCACAGTGGGGCGGCGGCGGCGGTAGCGGTGGTGGTAACGGCAGCAGTTCTGGCCCGGAATCAACACTGAGTATTTACCAGAACGGTGCTGCGAACTCTGCACTTGCTCTGCAAAGTGATGCCCGTAAATCAGATACGACAATTCATCAGAATGGCTACGCTAACGCCGCTGATGTTGGTCAGGGTTCAGATAACAGCACTATCGATCTGACTCAAAGCGGCTTCAGAAACAACGCCACTATCGATCAATGGAACGGCAAAAACTCGGATATCACCGTTAGCCAATATGGCGGTAATAACGGTGCTCTGGTTAACCAGACCGCATCTGACTCCAGCGTACTGGTTCATCAGGTTGGTTTTGGTAACAACGCGACCGCTAACCAATATTGATTCAGATTTATGGCTGGCAATAAACAGGGCGAAAGCCCTGTTTATTTTCGGAGGATACATAATGCAAACGCTCCTGCTCCTGGCGGCGCTCTCCAATCAGATAACCTTCAATACGACTCGTCAGGGGGATATTTACACCGTTGTTCCTCAGGTGACGCTCACTCAGTCTTGTATGTGCCGGGTGCAACTCATGTCTGTCCGGCAAGGGAAAGCGGGACAAAGTCAAACCCGGCAGGAAAAGACGCTTTCATTACCTGCTAATCAACCGATTGATTTGATGAAACTCAGTTTAAATATCACTCAGGAGGACACGGTTAAAATTTTCGTTACTGTTTCTGACGGACGTACAATCCATTTAACACAGCAATGGCTGACCTCTGCGGCATCACCATAATCTATTGATTTATTTACGATAATGATGTGGCGGAGTAGTGATTACTGTTCTATGAATATAGAGACGGCAAACGTCATTCCCGGTTTCAGTAATCATCACAATGGCAAGAAGGGAAAACACAACCCCTCAAGGATGATTTATTATTGAGGAAGCCGCATATGTTTACATCATTGTCAAAGAATCTTCTGGGTCTCAGTCTGTCTGTTTTCGCTTTTTTCTCCGTTTCGTCTTTCGCCGCACATGGTTCGCAAGGTGGAGTCATTCACTTTGTCGGGCAAATTGTCGAACCCCCCTGTGAGGTTTCCAGTGAGCAAGGGCGCCTGGAAATGTCCTGTGAACGTGATGGCCGTATCCAGCGCCATCGTTTTAGTCCGCAGCGGGTGTCATCAGCAACGCAATACTTCCAGCAGATTGCCTCTGTAAAGATGCAGTATCTTAATGAGCGGAAGAATCTGGCAATAATGAGCATTGAATATCGATGATTGCAGCCAGGTTCTTAATCTAACCGGATGACTAAAAAGGGCGATTTCCTGGAAAACCCTGCTGTACACTTAGGCTACAGGGTTATGCAAGGGGATTTTATGGAAACGCGAATTCATGTCATTCAGGGTGATATCACCCAAATGGCCGTTGACGTTATTGTTAATGCGGCAAATTCTTCATTGTTGGGGGGCGGGGGCGTTGACGGAGCGATTCATCGTGCCGCTGGCCCCGCGCTTTTGGATGCCTGCAAAAAGGTCAGGCAGCAGCAGGGGGAATGTCCCACTGGTCATGCCGTGATTACGCTCGCGGGCAATCTACCTGCGAAGGCGGTGATCCATACAGTCGGTCCTGTCTGGCAAGGGGGAGAACATAATGAAGCTCAACTGTTGCAGGATGCGTACTTTAATTGCCTGAATCTGGCGCTGGCGAATGGCTATCATTCTGTTGCATTTCCTGCCATCAGTACGGGTGTGTATGGCTATCCACGCGCGGCAGCCGCGGAAATCGCGGTGAAGACGGTGTCAGCATTCCTTATCCGTCGCGCTTTGCCAGAACAGGTATACTTTGTCTGCTATGACGAAGAGAATGCCCGACTCTACGAGAGATTACTCACCCGGCAAGGCGAGGAGTGAATTGACCCGGCTTGCGCGCGCCGTCGCGCCACTGTGTGAACGTCATCCGCAGCTGTGCGGTATTCTGCCTCTTGATGACGGTCTGGACGCCTTTGCCGCCCGCTACCGGCTGGCTGAAATGGCAGAGCAGACCCTCGATGTGCAGTATTACATCTGGGAGAATGACATGTCCGGACGGCTGCTGTTTTCAGCATTGCTGTCTGCCGCCGATCGGGGAGTGCATGTCCGTCTGCTGCTGGATGATAACAACACGCCAGGGCTGGACGGCATTCTCCAGCGGCTGGACAACCATCCTGACATTGACGTCCGTCTGTTTAATCCTTTCTCTTTTCGCCTGCTGCGTATGCTTGGCTATTTAACCGACTTTGCCCGGCTGAACCGTCGAATGCATAATAAAAGCTTGACGGTTGATGGCGTGGTAACGCTGGTCGGTGGTCGAAACATTGGTGATGCTTATTTTGGCCTGGGTGAAGAACCGTTGTTCTCCGATCTGGATGTGCTGGCGATTGGGCCTGTCGTCAACGAGGTTGCCGAGGACTTTGAACGTTACTGGGATTGTCGGTCGGTTTCGACGTTGAAATCGGTACTGTCAATTTCAGAACCGGGGAGCGCCGAACGCATTGAGCTGCCGGATAACGGGGATAATGACGCCATGTCTCGTCGCTATCTGCATAAACTGGAAACCAGTCAGTTTATGACGCATTTGTATCATGGCGAACTGCCTTTTATTTGGGCGAATACCCGTTTGCTTAGCGACGATCCGTCCAAAGGGGAGGGGAAAGCGCAGCGCCACTCGTTGTTGCCACAGCGACTGTTTAATGTGATGGGCTCGCCAGCCGAGCGTATCGATATTATTTCCGCCTATTTTGTCCCGACCAGAGCAGGGGTTGCACAGCTGCTGAGGCTGGTCCGCAAAGGCGTAAAGATTGCCATTCTCACCAACTCGCTGGCGGCGAACGATGTGGCAGTAGTCCACGCGGGCTATGCGCGCTGGCGAAAAAAGCTGCTGCGCTATGGCGTGGAACTCTATGAGCTTAAGCCAACCCGCGAACCTCATAGTGCATTGCACGACCGGGGATTGACCGGCAATTCTGGTGCCAGTTTACATGCCAAAACGTTCAGTATTGACGGAAAGACGGTGTTTATCGGTTCATTCAATTTTGATCCGCGTTCAACTTTACTTAACACCGAAATGGGATTTGTGATTGAGAGTGAAACGCTGGCCAGGTCAATCCACGCGCGCTTTTTGCAAAGCCAGTTCGATGTCGCCTGGCAACTGAGGCTGGATCGCTGGGGACGTATAAACTGGATCGATCGCCATCAGGGGAAAGAGCTGGTGCTAAAAAAAGAACCCGCCACAGGATTCTGGAAGCGGGTTCTGGTGCGACTGGCCTCGATTCTGCCTGTCGAGTGGTTGCTCTGAAAATACCGACTAGCGCGCTACAGCGCTATTATTTTCACGCCTGACGGCGGGCTTACCCGAAAATAAAAACTTCAGCAGCGGAATGCGTAAATGAATTTCGTACAGAATCAGCGCAATGCCGATGACAAAAACCAGTCCGCATAAAAAACCCAGGAGATTAGACGTGATATGCGGAGTGATGTAGGCACCAAAAAACAGGGTCAGCGGATGATGCACCAGATAAATAAACAGCGATGCGTTTACAAAATAGGTAACGCGAGCGGATTGAAAATTCAACAAACGATGGCCGAGTGAAAAGACGACGTTAACCATCCACAGACCCATAACCATCGTGATCACATATTCCGTTTCATACATCCAGGCATCGCCGTTTCCGTAATGTTGGTTCAGCAGATAGGCGATAAACGCCAGTGCCGCGCCCAGCGTGCAGCCGCGTGAAGGCGTGGTAAACAACGCTTTCAGACTGGGGTAGATAAACGCCAGTGCGCCGAGGATAAAAAAGGGCACGTAAAACAGTGTCTGCATAACAATAAAATTGAACATGCCGTCGCTGAGAATCGGCGGGTAAAGAATAAACAGTGTACGTCTGACCACCGCATAACCCACGCCCAGTAAGAAAAAGATGAGCGTCAGTTTGGTCATTGAAAATTGAGTCACGGGTAGCGAACCGGCGTTTGCCAGCCGTGTTTTTATCTTGCTAAATATCCACATACTTAGCGTCGTTAATACCACCAGCACCAATAAGAACCACAGGTGTGAAATTAATTCCCACGCCAACGTATTGTATTTTTCGTAGCCAGAAAGCGTATGCCAGGCGTCAGCTTTTCCTTTTACATATTGCAGCATAATAAATTGCGGCAACGTCAACAGAGGAATTGCGGTCAGCATCGGAATACCCACGCGCTCAACGCGAACTTTCCACCAGCGTTTTAAGGGATAACGCAGAAATAGCATGTACGAAAAATAACCTGAAATAACGAAAAAGACCTGCATACGGAATGCATGGATAAAATCGTTAAACAAGGTGAGCCACCATGAAGGCTCAGCACTGTTGACATGCCAGGTATGGCCTGAATAAATCAGTGAAATATGAAAAGGGATCCCTAACAACATCAGCCATGCGCGGATGGAGTCGAGGAAATACTCACGCTGTTGAGGCACTGGATTCATAAACGGTTACGTATTCTCGGACTTTTCGTCTTAATGCGAAGACGGATAATGGGTACATTCGGTGGCAACCCTACACGAAGTATGTCTACCTGTCTCCAGGATAAGCACGCAAAGTGAAAAAGGGCTCGGAACGTGCTTAATCCATGAGCCAGCGCGCTGAACAATACAGGTATTCAGTTGTCGTAATGCCTGATTATCCATTAAAATAGATCGGATCGATAAGTACTCCGGATAGTTCAGGTTGTAGTAAAGCAGAAGCCAAATCAGATGCAACCAGGAGTATAAGCACACAAAGGGGGAAGTGCTTACTAAATGAAACATAAACTACAAATGATGAAAATGCGTTGGTTGGGTGCAGCAGTGATGTTAACGCTGTACACCTCATCGAGCTGGGCCTTCAGTATCGATGATGTTGCAAAGCAAGCACAATCCTTAGCCGGTAAGGGCTATGAGGCGCCAAAAAGTAACTTGCCCTCCGTCTTCCGCGATATGAAATATGCGGACTACCAGCAGATCCAGTTTAACCGCGATAAAGCATACTGGAGCAACCTAAAGACCCCATTTAAGCTCGAGTTCTACCATCAGGGTATGTACTTCGACACGCCGGTCAAAATTAACGAAGTGACCGCGACGACGGTAAAGAGAATCAAATACAATCCGGATTACTTTAATTTTGGCGATGTCCAGCATGACAAAGACTCGGTGAAAGATCTTGGTTTTGCCGGGTTTAAGGTGCTGTACCCGATTAACAGCAAAGACAAAAGCGATGAAATCGTCAGCATGCTTGGCGCCAGCTACTTTCGCGTGATTGGCGCAGGTCAGGTCTACGGTCTGTCTGCCCGTGGTCTGGCTATCGATACCGCTTTACCTTCTGGTGAAGAATTTCCCCGTTTTCGTGAGTTCTGGATCGAGCGTCCGAAACCTGCTGATAAGCGTCTGACAATTTATGCGCTGCTGGATTCCCCACGCGCGACCGGAGCTTATCGTTTTGTGATCCTTCCTGGTCGTGACACGGTTGTGGACGTCCAGTCTAAAGTTTATCTGCGCGATAAAGTCGGCAAGCTGGGCGTTGCGCCGTTAACCAGTATGTTCCTGTTCGGGCCGAACCAGCCGTCTGCGGCGACCAACTATCGTCCGGAACTGCACGACTCTAACGGTCTGTCTATCCATGCCGGGAACGGCGAATGGATCTGGCGTCCGCTGAATAACCCGAAACACCTCGCGGTCAGCAGCTTCGCGATGGAAAATCCGCAGGGCTTCGGCCTGCTGCAACGTGGCCGTCAATTTTCACGCTTCGAGGATTTAGACGATCGTTATGACCTGCGCCCGAGCGCCTGGATCACGCCGAAAGGTGACTGGGGCAAAGGGAAGGTTGAGCTGGTTGAGATCCCGACCAACGATGAAACCAATGACAACATCGTTGCCTACTGGACGCCGGATCAGTTGCCAGAAGCAGGCAAAGAGATGAATTTCAAATACACCCTCACGTTCACCCGCGATGAAGACAAACTTCATGCGCCGGACAATGCGTGGGTGCAGCAAACCCGCCGCTCTACCGGTGACGTCAAACAGTCCAACCTGATTCGTCAGCCTGACGGAACTATCGCGTTTGTGGTGGATTTTGCTGGTGCAGATATGAAAAAACTGCCGCAGGATACCCCTGTTACTGCGCAAACCAGCATTGGCGATAACGGAGAGATCGTTGAGAGCGCCGTTCGCTACAACCCGATGACCAAAGGCTGGCGCTTAACGCTGCGCGTGAAAGTGAAAGACGCGAAGAAAACCACTGAGATGCGCGCTGCGTTGGTCAACGCCGATCAGACGCTGAGTGAAACCTGGAGCTACCAGTTACCTGCCAATGAATAAAACTACTGAGTATATTGACGCAATGCCGCTCTCGGATATTGAGAAAGCGGCATTGCCGAAAACTGACATCTGCGCCGTTCATCAGGCGCTGGATGCCGAGCATCGTACTTACTCGCGAGAAGACGATTCACCGCAGGGTTCTGTTAAAGCGCGTCTTGAACAAGCTTGGCCAGATTCTCTTGCCGACGGGCAGCTGATTAAAGACGACGAAGGGCGCGACCAGCTTCAGGCCATGCCGAAAGCAAAACGTTCTTCGATGTTTCCCGATCCCTGGCGTACCAATCCGGTGGGGCGTTTCTGGGACCGCCTGCGCGGTCGCGATGTGACGCCGCGTTATCTGTCTCGTCTGACCAAAGAAGAGCAGGAGAGCGAGCAAAAATGGCGTACCGTCGGGACAATCCGCCGCTACACCTTGCTGGTGCTGACCCTGGCGCAGACGGTGGTGGCAACCTGGTATATGAAGACTATTCTTCCTTACCAGGGTTGGGCGTTGATTAATCCGGCGGACATGGTGGGGCAGAACCTGTGGATCTCCTTTATGCAGCTGCTGCCTTACGTTTTGCAAACCGGTATTTTGATCCTGTTTGCTGTGCTGTTCTGCTGGGTCTCTGCCGGATTCTGGACCGCGCTGATGGGCTTTTTGCAACTGCTGATCGGGCGTGACAAATACAGTATTTCCGCGTCAACGGTTGGCGACGAGCCGCTCAATCCGCAGCATCGTACCGCGCTGATTATGCCTATCTGTAACGAGGACGTAGACCGCGTTTTCGCCGGGCTGCGCGCCACGTGGGAGTCGGTGAAAGCCACCGGTAATGCTGAACATTTTGATGTCTACATCCTCAGCGATAGCTACAACCCCGATATCTGCGTTGCAGAACAAAAAGCGTGGATGGAGCTGATCGCCGAAGTGCAAGGTGAAGGGCAGATATTCTATCGCCGTCGCCGTCGCCGGGTGAAGCGCAAAAGCGGCAACATTGATGACTTCTGCCGTCGCTGGGGGAGCCAGTACAGCTACATGGTGGTACTGGATGCCGACTCCGTTATGACCGGAGAGTGCCTGACCGGGCTGGTGCGTCTGATGGAAGCGAACCCGAATGCCGGGATCATCCAGTCTTCGCCCAAGGCTTCTGGCATGGACACCCTGTACGCACGTTGCCAGCAGTTTGCGACGCGCGTGTATGGACCGTTGTTTACCGCAGGTCTGCACTTCTGGCAGTTGGGAGAGTCGCACTACTGGGGCCATAACGCCATTATCCGCGTGAAGCCGTTTATTGAGCACTGCGCGCTGGCCCCCCTGCCAGGCGAAGGTTCATTTGCCGGTTCGATCCTCTCTCACGACTTCGTGGAAGCTGCGCTGATGCGTCGTGCGGGCTGGGGCGTCTGGATTGCCTATGATCTGCCCGGTTCGTATGAAGAGCTGCCGCCAAACCTGTTGGATGAGCTTAAGCGTGACCGTCGCTGGTGTCATGGCAACCTGATGAACTTCCGTCTGTTCCTGGTCAAGGGGATGCATCCGGTTCACCGCGCCGTGTTCCTGACGGGGGTGATGTCTTATCTCTCTGCGCCGCTGTGGTTTATGTTCCTGGCGCTCTCGACTGCGCTACAGGTCGTACATGCGTTGACCGAACCGCAATACTTCCTGCAGCCGCGCCAGCTGTTCCCGGTCTGGCCGCAGTGGCGTCCTGAGCTGGCGATAGCGCTCTTTGCTTCGACGATGGTGCTGCTATTCCTGCCAAAATTGTTGAGCATTATGCTCATCTGGTGCAAAGGCACTAAAGAGTACGGTGGTTTCTGCCGCGTAACGCTGTCGCTGCTGCTGGAGGTTCTGTTTTCTGTGCTGCTGGCTCCGGTACGTATGCTGTTCCACACGGTGTTTGTGGTCAGCGCGTTCCTCGGCTGGGAAGTGGTGTGGAACTCACCGCAGCGTGACGATGACTCCACCCCGTGGGGGGAGGCATTTATGCGCCATGGCTCTCAGCTGCTGCTGGGCGTGGTGTGGGCTGTGGGCATGGCCTGGCTGGACCTGCGCTTCCTGTTCTGGCTGGCGCCGATCGTCTTCTCACTGATTCTGTCACCGTTTGTTTCCGTGATCTCCAGCCGTTCCACGGTGGGACTTCGTACCAAACGCTGGAAGCTGTTCCTGATCCCGGAAGAGTATTCTCCGCCGCAGGTGCTGGTGGATACCGACAAGTATCTGGTGATGAACCGCCAGCGTGCGCTGGACGATGGCTTTATGCACGCGGTGTTTAATCCGTCGTTCAACGCGCTGGCAACGGCGATGGCTACCGCGCGTCACCGCGCCAGTCAGGTGCTGGAGATTGCGCGTGATCGTCACGTGGAACAGGCGCTGAATGAAACGCCGGAAAAACTGCATCGCGACCGCCGTCTGGTGTTGTTAAGCGATCCGGTGACAATGGCGCGTTTACACTATCGTGTCTGGAGTTCGCCGGAAAAATACTCGTCGTGGGTTAACCACTATCAGGGTATCAAACTGAATCCACTGGCGTTGCAGAAAAAATAATATGCCTGAGTGTGAAAATACCGGCCTGGCGCCGGTATTTTTTTATACTGAAGAGGGCAGTGAACGAGGTAATCAGGTGCGTATTCTGGCAGTCAGCATAATGGTTCTGCTTTTAAGCGGGTGCGGCAGTATTATCACCCGGACGATCCCCGGCCAGGGGCACGGGAATCAGTACTATCCGGGCGTACAGTGGGACGTTCGTGACTCGGCGTGGCGCTATGTCACCATCCTCGATCTGCCTTTCTCACTGGTCTTTGATACGCTACTGTTGCCGCTGGACATTCATCACGGCCCGTATGAGTAATTAGCGCTCGTCCCACTCATCGGCTGCGGTCTGACCCTCTTCTGTATCGAGAGGCGGCTCAAGCTGAAATTCGCCTTCATCCCATTCGTGAAGGGTATTTTCCTCCTGCCACTCCTGGTGGATCTCTATCTCATCATAATCGCCATCAAAGACGCTTTGTGCAGCTTCTCCGCTCAGCATCGGCAGGCATTCGCCTTCTTCCTCTTCGTCAGCAAAAAACTCGACCTGCCACATGATGTCTCCATCCTGCAGGACATATTTCTGTGCATTGAACTGTCGCACGTCCGCGTCGTTTTGCTCAAGGCCGGGGTTATCAGCCAGGAACTCTTCACGAGCGGCGTCAATGGCTTCTTCCAGCGTGGCGTACATGGTCATCACGTGTCTCCCTTTGATTTGATGAGGTATTCAGGGAAAGAATAGCTGATTCTCCGGCTTTGCAAGTATGAATGCGTAAAAATCATCCTGTGATCTGTGGAACTCTGCGGCGGCGCAGAGTGTTCCAGGAGTAAACCGCGTTAAACAGCACCACGCCCGCAGTGACAAAGAAGACGGTGCGGAAACCGTAGCTGGCGGAGATCGCCGCCCCCATCAGCGGGCCGGTAACGTTGCCAATATCACGAAACGACTGGTTATAGCTGAAGATACGACCGGCAATCTGATTGGTTGAGTTGTAGACCAGTAGCGTCTGCACGGCGGGCAGTAGCGCGCCGTCCGCCGCGCCCAGCAAAAAGCGCAGGACAGCCAGCTGCCACGGCGTCTGGACAAAAGACATAGGAATAAGCAGCAGGACAGAGACGATCAGCGCGACAATTAAAATTTTCTCCGGGCCAATACGGTCACCCAGTTTACCCAGTCGCGGCGCACTGAGTAACGCCGCCACGCCGGGAACGGAAGCAATCATCCCGCTGATAAAGGCGATATTGCTGACGTTTCCTGCCAGTTCGCGAACATACAGCGTCAGGATCGGGGCAATGGAACCTGTGGCAACCTGAATGATCAAGGTGGTAACGAACAGGCTCAGCACCAGCTTCGGGTTTTTGAGGGAAGCGACGACTTCCCGGACGTGGAGCATCTCCTTCTTACTGATAGGTTGAAAATGTTCACGAATAAAGAACAGCGTCAGTAAGAAACAGGTCAGCAACACGCTGGCGGTAATGAAAAATACCGGACGCAGTCCGTACTGGTCGGCGAGCAAACCGCCGGCCAGCGGCCCAAGCAGCGCACCGCTCACCCCCCCTGTAGAGAGAGTACCTAACGCCCAACCGCTTTTAGAACGCGGGACCTGCGTGGCGATGAGCGCGTTAGCGTTCGGGATAAATCCACCCAGCAAGCCCAGCAGGGCGCGAAGAATCAAAAACTGCCAGATATTCTGCGCAAACCCCATCAGCACCATCACCACAGCCATGCCGAGCGCAGAGCGCAGCAGCATAATTTTACGCCCTTTACGGTCAGCCAGGCCGCCCCAGAAGGGGGAGGCAATGGCAGAGAACAGGAAGGTAATACTGAACACCAGACCCGACCACATATTCAGCGCACGGTGTCCTGTTACCCCGAGCTGCTCAACGTAAAGGGGCAAAAAAGGCATAACGAGGCTGAATGCTGCGCCGGTTAAAAAACAACCAAGCCACGCAACGGTAAGATTGCGCTTCCAGTTTATGGGGGTATCTGAGGGTGACATGGCGTTCCGCAGTGTGACGCGCCGTTGCGCTATCATCAAAAAAAAGAATATAAAACAAGCACACTTATTATGCGCCTGCCTTACTGGTGCTGCAATGTGGGGAGCTTTTATCGCTAAAAAAGGGGGATAAGCAGCCCGAATGGACTGCTACAGAACTAATAGCGGGAAGGAACGCCTTCCGGGCGAGTTTTGAAGCGGCGATGTAGCCACATATACTGCTCTGGCGCCATCATAATGCACTGCTCAATGATTTTGTTCATCCAGGCGGCGGTCGTTTCTGCATCGTCCAGCGGCGGGGAACATTCTGGCGGTAGCATAATCAGCTGATATCCTTTGCCGTCAGGTTTACGACGAGGAACAAACGGCACCAGGCAGGCGTTGGACATGCGCGAAAGCATCCACGTCCCGGAGGTGGTGGCAGCCTGCTCCACGGCGAAGAGTGGAACGAAAACGCTGGCGCGTGGGCCATAGTCATGGTCTGGGGCATACCAGACCACTTCGCCTTTTTTCAGCGCCTTAATCATTCCTTTCAGATCCTTGCGGTCAAGCATCGACTTGTTGGAACGCATACGCCCCCAGGTCTGTAGCCAGTCGAGTAAAGGATTGTCATTCGGGCGATAGACGCCAATCCCCGGTTCCTGTAAACCAAACTGCCGCGCCCCCAGCTCAAGCGTCAGAAAGTGCAGGCCTACGAGCAGGATCCCACGCTGCTGTGCCTGAACGTCGCGGATATGCTCCATACCAATGACTTCCGTCCAGCGGGAGATACGGCGATCCGTCCAGAACCACGCCATGCCGGTTTCCATCAGGCCCATGCCCACCGACTCAAAGTTTTTGACCACCATTTCGTGGCGTTCCTGCTCGCTCATCTGGGGGAAACAGAGTTCAAGATTGCGCCAGACAATTTTGGCACGGCGCTTCATCAGGCGTAATGCCAGATGCCCCATCAGACAGCCCAGGCGGTAGATCATGGGGTAGGGTAACTGCACGACCAACCAAAGTGCGCCAATACCCAGCCAGGTTAACCAATAACGTGGATGCAGTAATGCTGCGGAGAACTTGGGTAAATTCGTCATGTCTGTCCTGTCTTTAATTCTTAAACGAGCAATTCCCTGTATTGTCGCATTTTTTCGTGCCCAGCCAAAACATGCGGTGGGAGAGTGGCGATTAATACGGCGATTGTTGTTAATTTATTAGTTTGAACAATGAAATGTAGCGCAAAATGTGTGGATGTAAATTGGCGGGGATTGCTATATGATGCCGCCCGATTTAACTTTTACCCTTTGCAGGATACGTACACCATGCCAGTGTTACACAACCGCATTGCTAACGACGCGCTCAGAGCGCGGATGTTGGCGGAAACAGAACCGCGTACCACGATCTCGTTTTATAAATATTTTACCGTTGCGAATCCCCAGCATACCCGGGATGCCTTGTATCAGATGTTTACTGCACTGAACGTCTTTGGCCGCGTTTACCTGGCGCATGAAGGGATTAATGCCCAAATCAGCGTGCCACAGAGCAAGGTGGAGGCGTTTCGCCAGCAGCTTTACGCATTTGACCCGGCGCTGGACCAGCTGCGTCTGAATATCGCGCTGGATGATGATGGAAAGTCATTCTGGGTGCTGCGCATGAAGGTGCGTGAACGCATTGTGGCTGATGGTATTGATGACCCGAATTTTGACGCCAGCGATGTGGGGGCTTACCTGAAGGCGGCGGAAGTGAATGCCATGCTCGACGATCCTGACGCTGTCTTTATCGATATGCGTAACCACTATGAATATGAAGTGGGCCACTTCGAGAATGCGCTGGAAATCCCTGCCGATACGTTCCGTGAACAGTTGCCGAAAGCCGTCGAAATGATGCAGGGACATAAAGATAAAAAGATCGTGATGTACTGCACTGGCGGCATTCGCTGTGAGAAGGCCAGCGCGTGGATGAAACACAACGGCTTCACGAAAGTCTGGCATATTGAAGGCGGAATTATCGAATATGCGCGCAAAGCCCGCGAGCAGGGTTTACCGGTTCGTTTTATCGGGAAAAATTTTGTTTTTGATGAGCGTATGGGTGAGCGGATCTCTGAAGAGGTTATTGCCCATTGCCATCAGTGCGGTGTGCCCTGTGATAGCCACACCAACTGTAAAAATGATGGCTGCCATCTGCTGTTTATTCAGTGTCCGGCCTGTGCGGAAAAATATAACGGCTGTTGCAGCGAACTCTGCTGTGAGGAGAGCGCGTTACCGGAAGAAGAGCAGCGGCGACGTCGTGCTGGTCGTGAGAACGGCAATAAGATATTCAATAAATCACGCGGGCACCTGAATCTCCGGCTGGGGATTGCGGATCCGGCTGAGTAATTAAGCAGGAGAGGGGAAGTCGCCCCTCTCCTGCGCGTTATTTCTGCTGTACGCCTTCTACCGAGATGATCAGGTCGACTTCCTGCGAAGCCGGACCAGGATCGGTGGTGATATTGAAGTCCTTCAGTTTGATTTTACCTTCCGCTTCAAAACCCGCGCGTTTACCTCCCCACGGATCGTCGCCCTGACCGATCAGTTTCGCTTCCAGAGTGACCGGCCTTGTTACGCCGTTTAGCGTCAGATTACCGGTGATATCCAGCTCATCGCCCTCTTTTTTCACGCTGGTGGAGGTAAATGTCGACTGTGGAAATTTCGCTACGTTCAGGAATTCTGCGCTGCGCAGATGCTTATCACGCTCGGCGTGGTTAGTATCAACGCTGTTTGTATTGATTGTCACATTCACCTTGTCCGCCGCAGGATTTTTTTCATCAAAGGTGAAGGTGCCGTCGAAATCTTTGAAAGTGCCATATAACCAGCTGTAGCCGAGATGCTGGATACGGAAATTAATAAAGGCATGTTGTCCTTCTTTGTCAATTTTGTAGTCTGCCGCCAGGGCAGATCCGGTCGTGAACAGCAGAGAGGCGAGGGTTAAACCCAGCAGGCTTTTCTTCATTTTTGTGCTCCAGAGTCAGATGACGACTTTCCTGACATGCGATTGAGGGTGTCGTCTTTATCGATGAAATGATGTTTAACGGCCATAAGGCCGTGCAGGACGGACACAATGACGACGGTCCAGGCAAGCCAGAGGTGTAGATTTCCTGCAAGATCGGCCTGAGCGCCAGCATCGGCAAGCGTTGCAGGGACGTCAAACCAGCCGAATACGCTGATGGGTTTACCATTGGCCGTAGAGATGA
Source organism: Citrobacter amalonaticus (assembly GCF_002918555.1). GTDB lineage: Bacteria > Pseudomonadota > Gammaproteobacteria > Enterobacterales > Enterobacteriaceae > Citrobacter_C > Citrobacter_C amalonaticus_A. The sequence goes on along the minus strand of NZ_PQMB01000002.1, from coordinate 399,077 downwards.
GATAGCCACTGATTACGATAGCGAAAAGCAGAAGATATAACGCAATATGTCCCAGTGCTGCACCGATTCGGGTCAGGCGCGAATAGCTTGTAAGTGCGGGAGGAGGAGGGGATATCGCCCGCCAGATAACCCGAATGACCAGTCCCATCATGAGCAGAATGCCAATACTTTTATGCAACTCCGGGGCCTGATGGTACCAGCCGTCATAGTAGCTGAGCGTGACCATCCACAGACCCAGCGCAAACATGCCGTAGATCACGACAGCCATCAGCCAGTGCAGCGTGGCGGAAATAATGCCATAGCGCTGAGGAGTATTTAAAAATTGCATAAATGCACCAATGAGGATTTTAAAAAAATGAAAATGGCCTGTTAACGCATTTTTTGCAACTAAAAAATAACAATATTAATGATGTTTATTTTTTATTCAATAAAATTGAATTAAAATTGGATTGTTCATCAGGATATTAGCGGTAGCACTTCGGTTTATGCTTTTTCTTCAAGGAAAAAGAAGATTTATGTTGTTCAAATTATCGCAATGTAAATTAGAGAAATATTCTTTTTTGTCAATTTGCGTCAGGAGGAAGGCTCAGAAGAAAAAAATATAAATAAGATCCATAATAGCCAGCAGCGACCATAAAATAACATAGAGCATAAAATGCTCGCGGATATTGTTAACCAGGAAATGAAATAACCGAAGCATGGATTATATCACCTAAAAAAACGACCCCGGTAGTGAGGCCGTTTGTTCATTATTGTTCAAAACGGGCAAGACTGAAGGGACTCAGGTCAAAGGCTGGGGCTTTATCCTGGGCAAAATCTGCAGCGATTTCTCCCAGTACAGAGGCAAATTTAAATCCGTGACCGCTCAGACCCGTGATCACCAGAGTATTATCGTGTCCGGGCAAAGTATCGATAATAAAGTCCTCATCTGGTGAGTTATCGTAGGTACAGGCTGCACCGTGCAGACAGCAACCGATGCCGGGCAGAATATTACGCAGAAACGGGAAGGCTTCGGCACCATCAGTGGCCACCGCGGCAAACGGTTTGCGTTCTTGCGGAGTACTGATAGGTTGCCCGCCGTTATGTTTGCCGATTTTTAGCGCGTCGTTTTCTGCCGGGAAACCGTAGTACTGGTCGCCATTTGGCAGTTCGCCGGTAAAGGCAGGGAAGTTGTTTTTACTGCTGTAGCGACCATCGGCCTGATACCATGCAAACACTTTACGCACTGGCTGAACAGGAAGCCCGGGGATTAATGACTGCACCCATGTACCTGCGCTAACTAACGCTTTCTTTGCGCTGTACTGACCATCGGCCGTATCAATGGTAATACCGTCCTCATTATGATGAATGGCGGTGACAGGGCAGTTGAAAAGCTGCGCGCATCCCGCTTCTTCCGCCAGTCTGATCCAGGTTTTGATCGCCAGTTCACTGCGCAGGAAACCGGAATCAGCTTCAAACAGGCCAAGGTAATCGTCCGGCACGCGGATTTCAGGCCAACGCGCCATAATGGCTGCGGCGTCCAGTTGTTCGACATTTAGTTGCCACTGGCTGGCGCTGCGGGCGACGTTGGCAAGAAATTCTGAATGGGCAGGACCGAGATTGATCACACCGGAGCGAACAAAAATCGGATCTTCATTGTGCGTGGATAACTCATCCCACAACGTCCGGGCGCGAAGAACCAGCGGTACATATTTCTCACCTTCGCCATAAGCGTGACGGATTAATCGCGTGTCACCGTGATGGCTACCCTGCTGGTGGGGCGGCATATCGGCGTCCGTCATCAGAACCTTTAACCCGGCGCGAGTGGCATAATAGCCAGCGGCTGCGCCAACGGAACCACTGCCAATAATGATTAAGTCGTATTTCATTAGTTTCTCTCTGCTATCGCGATTCAGGCAGAGTAATTAAGTGAACTCAGATATACAACCTGGAATTGAAAGAGGCACCATAAAGGTGCCTCCTGGTAGATGGCCGACGCATTATCAGTGACGCCGGTACTCATTTTCCTGGTAATCGCCAGATTCGATTTTGGCGATTCCTGCTTCTAATATCGAAATAAATTGTCGTGCAACATCGGTGGTTAACCAGAGCGTTTGCCCCACTTCAGTCCCATCAGGTTCAGGGCGATTCGGAGTCTGGTAATGCAAACGCAACATCAGCGCATCATAGCTATCAACGGTGCTGATGTCCCACCCTACGAGCGGATGAGTCTGTATGACTTCATTATTTTTTTCCATCATGCCCCCTAATTCGTGTTACAAGACAACGGTTTTCGAGGTTCAATGCGTTGTTATCTGAAGCAACTTCAGTATACCAATAGATAAAGGTATTGACTGAATATTTAAAGAGGTAAGAGCATAAATTTCTGCATTTTAAGAATTCATGAACAAAAAAACGGCATCTTGTTCATTTTTTTTGGCATATTGTGCAGTTATTTTGCGGAAGATAAGAAAATATAATCCGTTGCGCAACTTATCACGGTGAAAAAAGCCGGGGCGACCCGGCAAAAACAAACATCAAGGCACAGGATTTTTTATTCTTTAATGAACCAGTCATCCGCGCTTTCCCACGTTTCCTGCAGGATTTCGCTGATGCGTTCTTTATCTTCTTTTGTCGCGCCAATCACGGACAAATTATTGGCTCCGGCATAGCGAACGGTAACGTTGCCGTCATTCTCTGGAAAGTGGTGCTGAATACGGCGGGAGAGTTCACCTGCCAGCGCGTCGATCGCACCGGCAGGCAAAGGTGAAGTTTTGGCTATGGTGACTTCAATACGCATAATGGCCCCCTGTTGAATATACTGTTTATTTATACAGTTAAAATAAACCAGTAGCAACAGCTGGCCTTACATTTTTTATTTTTTGACCGACCAGCGCACCGTTTCACCGCCGAGGAACGGCACCAGAGTGTCATCCGTCAGCGCGATGCTTTCCGGCACCTGCTGCTCTTCGCGTATCAGCTCAATAACGCTCTCATTGACCGGCAAGCCGTAGAACGTCGGCCCGTTCAGTGAGCAGAAGGCTTCAAAATGCGCCAGAGCATTCATCTCTTCAAATACGGTGGCGTAGCTGCCCAGCGCCGTTGGGGCGTTAAAGCAACCGGCGCAGCCGCAGCTGGACTCTTTACGATGACGCGCATGGGGAGCGGAGTCGGTACCCAGGAAAACGCGCTTAAAACCACTGGCGACCAGCTCACGCAATGCCTGCTGGTGCACATTACGTTTCAGAATTGGCAGGCAGTACAGGTGCGGGCGAACGCCGCCAACCAGCATGTGGTTACGGTTAAACATCAGGTGTTGCGGCGTAACTGTCGCGGCTAACAGCTCATTTCCGTCGCGAACGTACTCAGCCGCATCTTTGGTGGTGATATGTTCAAAGACGACTTTCAGGGCGGTCAGGCGTCGACGAAGCGGTTCCATCACCGTTTCAATAAAGCGTGCTTCGCGATCGAAAATATCGATATCCGCATCGGTAACTTCGCCATGCACCAGCAAGGGGATGCCCAGTTTTTCCATCCGCTCCAGTACCGGCATGATGGTATCAACCGAAGTCACGCCATGGCTGGAGTTGGTCGTGGCATTGGCAGGGTACAGCTTAGCGGCAGTGAAAACGCCCTCGCTGAAACCGCGTTCCAGCTCATCCGGGTCCAGGGAGTCCGTTAAATAGCAGGTCATCAATGGGGTGAAATCATGCCCGGCAGGAACGGCATCAAGGATGCGCTGACGGTAAGCAATGGCCGCGTCAACCGTGGTGACCGGCGGCGCCAGATTCGGCATAACAATCGCGCGAGCGTAAATTTCACTGGTATAAGGCACGACAGTTTTCAACATGTCGCCATCGCGAAGGTGAAGGTGCCAGTCGTCTGGGCGGCGGATCTTTAATACCTGGGATGGTGCTGTCATCTCTATGCTCCGGCTGAGGGGGGGCTTTTTTGCCGGAAACAAAGGATAAGCGGAAACGTTTTCGTTTGCACGAAAAAAAAGGCGCATCAGCGCCTTCTGTTTCATTAATCGGTGAACGGGATGATAATTTCGCCAGGTTTCACCTCAATACCTTTAGCCAGTTTTTTCGCCAGCGCTTCGCCCTTAGTGCTGTCTTCACGCAGAATATAGGCCGGTTGCTGGTTAAAATAGTTACGCAGCGCCTGATTCAGGTAAGGGGTCAGGGTTTGCAGCACTGACTGCATTTTTTCTGGTGTAACCGTCGCATCAACAACTTCCATTTCCTGGAGGAAAATCGCCCCTTTTTCTTTATCGAATACCGGCAACGCCTTTAGCTTCAGCTTCATCGTTGCTTTTTGGCTACCAAACAGGGAATTCATATCCAGATTAGCATCGCCGGTTAAGGTCACTTTATTTGGCTCTTCGCGACCAATCTGGCTGGCAAGATTACTCAGCACGATATGCGCGTCGGCAACGCCCGGCAAACCAATGTCTTTGGAAAAATTATTGTGCTTTTCCAGCGCCTGATTAATTTCTTGTTCGCTTACTGTGTACTGGGTGAGTTGGTTGCAACCCACCAGCAGGCCGCCGACAATCAGGGCAGCGGCAATAAAAATCTTTTTCATGGGGTTCCTCAACATGAAGCCAGCGTCATAATCCTGACACAAAGCAGCATGTAGCACTAGCGCAAAAGGCACCAGCAGATAAAACTGAAAACAGCGGCGGCGTTGTGTTGCCGCGCCGCCGCTCGCGGTAATTAAATCGCCATTGATGATAACAGATTGATTTGCGTCTGTTTTGCCATATTGTCGCGATAATCCGCCACGCGAGTTGGCCAGGTAATGCCAGCGACCAGCGTGAGGTTACGTAACAGCGGGAAGAGCTGGATATCATCCTCAGAAAGTTCGCCATTGACGGCGTTCGGCTTCACGATGAGTTTATCCAGCGTGCGAAGGTCGTCGCTGATTTTCTTCGTTAATCCGGTGGAGTGGGCGAGGTGATCTGCGAAGCTGCCGACAGAAGCCTCTTTTTTCTCCGTAAAGTATTTGCGTGCCGCAGGCGTTGAGAACTCGTCAAACGCGGATTTGGCAAAACGCGGCAGGAGCAGATGGTTGGCGTAGGCGTTTACTTTGCGCAGCCACTCCTCGATAGCGGGGTTTTTCTTCCCGGTCAGCAGCGGTTTCCCGTCAATGTTATCAACGTAATGAACGATATCCATACTTTCCGCCATATAGCGGCTGTCATCTTTCTGTAGGATGGGCACCATTTTCTGGCCGATCATGCGGGTCGGCGTTTCATCGTCGTCATTCTGCAGGACGTTCAATTCCACGGGGATGTTCTTCAGACCAAAAATCATGCGGGCTTTGATGCAGAAAGGGCAGTGATCGTAAATATAAAGCTTCACGTTTCTCCTCCATTTGACTGTCAGTTCCCTTTCAGTATGGAGGAGACGCGTACAGGTATCAAATCAGGCGCCGGGTTCCAGCATCCGGCGCGGCGTTCGTTTGTGACTGAACTGCCAGCCGAGCGCAATGAAGGTGATCCCCCCAATAATTCCCAGCATCATCCACGGTAGTTCAGGCTGTTGCAGTTGTTTCCCCATATCGAACAGCCAGCCGCCGCCGATATAACCAATCGCGCCGCCAATGGCGAGCCCCAGACGGCTAAAGCCCATATAACTGCCCCGAGCCCGGGCATCCGCCAGCGATGCGCTGAGCGTTTCGCGCGCCGGTTCGGCGATGATCGAACCAATATAGAAAGTACAAATAAGCGTGAACAGTTGCTGTAAATCACTCACCATTCCGATGGGCAGCATACTTAACGACATCACTAATAACCCCGCCATCAGGCGATGTTCGAGACGGAAACGTTTTTCGCTCCAGCGCGCAATCGGGTAGAGCAGCGTCAGCGAGAGGCATGCTTCAATAGCGTACATCCATTTTACCGCTGCGGGTGAACCGGCGATGTCGTTCACCATAATGGGTAACATCAGCATGACCTGAACTGCCAGCATGTAATAGCCTGCCAGCGTCAGCACATAGGTGACGAAACGTTTGTCACACAGTACGCGACTCATCCCTTCACGCACCGGAATACGCACAGTGGATAACTTCCATGCGGGCAGCAGCCAGGCGTTGAACGCCGCACAGAGGACGAACAGAATTGCCCCTGTGGCACAAACCAGACGGAAGTCGTATTGCAACAACCAACTGCCGAGCAGGGCGCCGATAACCGCCCCGGCACTGTCCTGCATCATTAGCAGAGAAAAGAAACGTCCACGCTGTTCCGGACGAATCAGTTTTACCACCAGCGCAGAGCGCGGGGGATCGAACAGTGTGCCGCCTAGGCCGGAAAGAAAACAGGAAAACCACAGTAGCCAGGGCTCGTGGGCGATCCCCATCGTCGCAAACCCGGCGGCGCGCATCAGCATACCAGTGACAATCATCGGCTTGGCACCAAAGCGGTCGGCAATGGCGCCGCCGAATATCCCCAGACCTTGCTGAATAAACTGGCGCAGACCCAGGGCAATACCAACCATCACGGCAGCCCAGCCCATTTGGTCGACGAAACGAATCGAGATCAGCGGGAATACGACGAAGAAACCCAGCACGACCAGCATGTTATCAATAAGCAGGAAATATTTACCCAGGTTCCTCGCCTGCGAGACACGCGACATTTCCCCTCCCGGGAAATACACTCGTCATACTTCTGGCTGCGGCTATATTGGCTGCAACGCGAATTACGGAGAGTTTAAAAGATAAGCACCTTCTATTCTGCGGTTTCGCTGTCTCTTTTCCCACCCTCAGCAAGACAATATTTTTTAATCAAAAGCCCGTCTTGATAGAGAGATTTCATCAAAATGTGTGAATAATCCAAAAAATGGCGTTTTGCACTTTTCACAGGGCCTGGTTGCACAGGTATAGTTAGGCTATCAGGGTGAACTGAGACGTTACAGGAAGGAGTAGGTATAGAATGTTTGGCTATCGCAGCAACGTGCCAAAAGTGCGCTTAACTACCGACCGTCTGGTCGTTCGTCTGGTGCATGAGCGTGATGCCTGGCGTCTGGCAGATTATTACGCGGAAAATCGTCATTTCTTAAAACCCTGGGAGCCTGTTCGTGACGAAAGCCACTGCTATCCTTCAGGCTGGCAGGCAAGGCTCAGTATGATTAGCGAGTTTCATAAGCAGGGCTCCGCATACTATTTCGCCCTGCTCGATCTGGAAGAAAAAGAAGTCATCGGCGTGGCGAATTTTTCTAACGTCGTGCGCGGCTCTTTTCACGCCTGTTATCTCGGATACTCCATTGCGCAAAAGTGGCAGGGGCAAGGACTGATGTTCGAAGCCCTGACTGCGGCTATTCGCTATATGCAGCGTACACAACATATTCATCGAATTATGGCAAACTACATGCCGCACAATAAGCGCAGCGGCGATTTGCTGGCGCGGCTTGGCTTTGAGAAAGAGGGCTACGCGAAAGATTACCTGTTGATTGATGGTCAGTGGCGCGATCACGTGCTGACGGCATTAACGACAACAGAATGGACGCCCGGTCGTTAAACATCTGGCTTTCGTATTTGCCATTTGTACACCGCTTGCTGCTCGCGTACCGCGTGTACGCCTGGTGGCTGCATGCGGTCGCGTTTCAACGATTGCACCAACTGAACCCGATTATAAAGGAGACCAGGATGAAATATGAACTTACCGCCACGGAAGCGCGTGTGATTGGCTGCCTGCTGGAAAAACAGGTTACGACGCCGGAACAATATCCGCTCTCCGTTAACGGCGTGGTGACCGCCTGTAACCAGAAGACAAACCGCGAACCGGTGATGAATCTGGCGGAACAAGAGGTGCAGGAGCAGCTCGACAACCTGGTGAAGCGTCATTTCCTGCGCACGGTTAGCGGCTTTGGCAATCGGGTGACCAAATATGAGCAGCGTTTTTGTAACTCTGAGTTTGGTAATCTGAAGCTGAGTCCGGCTGAAGTGGCGCTGGTAACCACGCTGTTATTGCGTGGTGCGCAGACGCCTGGAGAATTGCGCAGCCGCGCGTCACGGATGTATGAGTTCAGCGATATGGCGGAAGTGGAAAATACGCTGGAGCAGCTGGCTGGTCGCGAAGATGGTCCCTATGTCGTGCGTCTGGCGCGCGAGCCGGGTAAACGTGAAAGTCGCTATATGCATCTTTTCTGTGGCGAGGTGGACGAGCAGTCGCTTCCCGCTTCCGGGACGCAGGCAAATTCGGGCGATCTGCAGGCCCGTGTTGAAGCGCTGGAAAGTGAAGTCGCAGAGCTGAAACAGCGACTCGATTCACTTCTGGCTCATCCGGGAGACTAAGGTGAAAAAACTCCGTATTGGCGTGGTGGGACTGGGCGGTATTGCGCAAAAAGCGTGGCTCCCGGTGTTAGGTGCTGCGACGGACTGGACGCTGCAGGGTGCCTGGTCTCCGACGCGTGATAAAGCACTGCGCATTTGCGAAACGTGGCGCATCCCGTATGCCAGTTCGCTGAAGAGTCTGGCGGCCGACTGTGACGCCGTGTTCGTACATACCAGCACCGCCACACATTATAATGTGGTGAGTGAGCTACTTAACGCGGGGGTTCACGTCTGCGTGGATAAACCCCTGGCGGAAAACCTGCACGATGCGGAAAAGCTGGTGGAACAGGCGATGCGGAAAAACCTGACGCTAATGGTGGGGTTTAACCGCCGGTTTGCGCCGCTCTATCGTGATTTAAAAGCATTGCTCACTGATGCCGTCTCGTTGCGAATGGACAAACATCGAATCGACAGCGTTGGGCCGCACGATCTGCGTTTCACGCTGTTGGATGATTATCTGCATGTCGTGGATACCGCCTTATGGCTGGCCGGTGGCAAAGCGCAGCTCAAGGATGGGACGCTGCTGACTAACGACTCTGGCGAGATGCTCTATGCGGAACATCACTTTTCGGTGGAGCAACTGCACATCACCACCAGTATGCATCGTCGTGCCGGGAGTCAGCGCGAAAGCGTGCAGGCCGTGACCGACGGCGGCTTATATGATGTGATGGATATGCGCGAGTGGCGAGAAGAGCGCGGGCAGGGCGTGGTAAACCGGCCTATTGCGGGTTGGCAAACCACTCTGGAGCAGCGTGGATTTACCGGGTGCGTGCGCCATTTTATCGAATGTGTGCAAAATCAGACGGTTCCGGAAACAGCAGGTGAGCAGGCGATTCTGGCTCAGCGCGTGGTTGAAAAGCTGTGGCGAGACGCAATGTGCGAATAACCCCCTGTAACATCTGGCGGTAGTATTTCATCATAATCCAGGTACTATATGCCAACTCAAAATAACGCCTCCTGTAGACCTGATAAGACGCGGTAGCGTCGCCATCAGGCATAGCGACATTGCCGGATGACGGAGACAACGCCTTATCCGGCCCACGGTTTGTCCACGCAGGGGCTTTGCTCCAGGGTCTGGAATACAACAGAAATGAATTTATTAAAGTCGCTGGCCGCCGTCAGCTCGATGACCATGTTTTCACGTGTGCTTGGCTTTGCGCGTGATGCGATCGTCGCCAGGATTTTTGGCGCAGGAATGGCGACCGATGCTTTTTTTGTCGCGTTTAAACTGCCCAATCTGTTACGTCGCATATTTGCTGAAGGGGCGTTCTCCCAGGCCTTTGTCCCTATTCTCGCCGAATATAAAAGCAAACAGGGCGAAGACGCAACGCGGGTGTTTGTCTCTTATGTCTCCGGGTTGCTGACGCTCGCGCTGGCGGTGGTCACCGTTGTCGGGATGCTGGCGGCACCCTGGGTCATTATGGTCACTGCGCCTGGCTTCGCGGATACCGCAGACAAGTTTGCACTCACCACGAAGCTGCTGCAGATTACCTTTCCTTATATTCTGCTCATCTCTCTGGCCTCGCTGGTGGGGGCGATTCTCAATACGTGGAACCGCTTCTCTATCCCCGCTTTTGCCCCCACGTTTTTGAACATCAGCATGATTGGCTTCGCGCTTTTCGCCGCGCCGTATTTCAACCCGCCGGTGCTGGCGCTTGCGTGGGCGGTCACCGCAGGCGGCGTGCTGCAACTGGTTTATCAGCTGCCGCATCTGAAAAAGATCGGTATGCTGGTGCTGCCACGCGTTAACTTCCGTGACGCCGGCGCAATGCGCGTGGTTAAACAGATGGGGCCCGCAATCCTTGGCGTTTCCGTCAGCCAGATCTCGCTTATCATCAACACCATTTTCGCCTCGTTTCTGGCGTCGGGTTCGGTGTCATGGATGTACTACGCCGACCGTCTGATGGAGTTTCCGTCCGGTGTGCTGGGCGTGGCGCTGGGGACTATTTTGCTGCCGTCGCTGTCGAAGAGTTTTGCCAGCGGTAACCATGATGAATACTGCCGCCTGATGGACTGGGGCCTGCGCCTGTGTTTCCTTCTGGCGCTGCCGAGCGCCGTGGCGCTGGGAATTCTCTCCGGGCCATTGACCGTTTCTCTTTTCCAGTACGGCAAATTTACCGCTTTTGATGCGCTGATGACCCAGCGCGCCTTGATTGCTTACTCCGTAGGCTTGATGGGGCTGATTGTGGTGAAAGTGCTGGCGCCGGGATTTTATTCGCGTCAGGACATTAAAACACCGGTGAGAATCGCCATTGTGACGCTGATTATGACCCAGTTGATGAACCTGGCGTTTATCGGACCGCTGAAACATGCCGGGCTGTCGCTGTCAATTGGTCTGGCGGCCTGTCTGAACGCGGCTCTGCTGTACTGGCAATTGCGTAAACAAAAAATCTTCACTCCCCAGCCGGGATGGATGCGCTTTTTGTTCCGTCTGGTGATCTCCGTGCTGGTCATGTCGGCAGTGTTGATCGGTATGCTGCATATCATGCCGGAATGGTCGCAAGGCACGATGCCGTGGCGAATTCTGCGCCTGATGGGGGTGGTGTTTGCCGGTATCGCAGCTTATTTTGCTGCGCTGGCGGCGCTGGGCTTTAAGGTAAAAGAGTTTGCACGCCGGACGGCGTAACGGAAATGTATTGCCGGATGGCGTCGTTCCGCTTTATCTGGCCTGTAAATCATTCGGGCCTGATAAATAAGCGAAGCGCCATCTGGCAGTCATCAGATGGAGATTTTTTTACCGCCACGATGGGGCGCTGATGTCTGGCCGTTAGCGCCGTATAGCGTGGGTTCCTGGTGAGGTTTTAACACCTCCAGCGTCTGAGTATTACGCTCAATTTGGCCTTCCAGCAGCCAACCGTTGTGCTGGTTCAGCTCCCGTAAATGCTGCGTTTTTTCCGTGATTGTCTGCCAGCGTCCGGCAATATCGTCATTCGCACTACGCTTCGAATCCTGTTCCTGGCGGCGCTGCTGTTCCAGATAATCGAGGGTCGCCAGCAGAGAGCTTTTCTCTTCTGTAATGCGCTGAAGCTGGCTGCCGTTAATGTGACCCGCGGAAAGCAGCTGTTGCTCGGCATCCATCACCCTTTTCAGGTCGTTCAGGATAGCCGTCATACGATCCAGTATTTCTGACAGACGAGTCATACGGTTATTTACTCAGCAGATAGCTCTGGGCATCAAGGAGCAGCGAGTCAGCAATTTTACCCGTGTCCATTTTCAGCTCACCGTTACGAATTGCGGTTTTCAGCGCTTCAACGCGTTCCATGTTGATGTCACCGGAGCCCGGCTGCATCAGTTTCGCTTGCGCATCGCTTAACTTCACGCTGGTGCTGGTCGCCGTGGAGGTTTTTTCCTGACGCGTTTTTTGCACCTGCTGATCGCTGGTTTCGCGAGTCTGGACAGTGCTAACGGGCTTCAAAGGCGAGGTACGGTCAATACTCATTTTATCATCCTCATCGAGGGGTTATGCTGTAGCGGCCAGCTATCATTATTTGTTCAGTATCTATCGGCAGAGGCTACAAAATCTTTAACTTATTATAGGTTAATAAGAATATTCCCATCAGCATCGACGGTTCCACTCACTACCTGACCCGATAACATCCGCACGCGCGCGTTTTGCGCTACAGCGGCATTGTTTAATGCCTTGCCTTCGGCATTGACGCTAAAACCCTCACCGCTTGCCACCACCATCACCCGTTGGCCCGCTTTAATTCGCCAGGCCTGGCGCAGCAGAGTGAGTTGTATCGGCTGACCCGGCGCAAGATCGCGCAGGCTAACCGCATCCTGAATCTGATTGATATCCAGGACGGTGCGCGGCGGGAGCTGATCCAGTCGGCCCCGTTTTAGCGTTACGCTGGCAGCATTTAGCGTACCGCCCTGGGGAACCGGGACGGAAGCCACCACATAATTTCCGGTCGCCTGGACGTTCACCTGCAAATAACGCTTTTCGTTAGCGCAGCGCGCCAGCACGTTCACATTCCCCCACAGCTTGCCGCCGTTCGCTACGCTCAGCGCGGGCTGCTCACAGCCAGGCAGAAGGTTTGGCGCGGTACGAAGAGTAACGGTCACGTCATCGCTGTACCCGGCCAGACGCTCGGCAAACAGCGCTGTCAATTGTTCGTTCAGGTTCTGCGCTATCGTCAGAGGGCTGAACAGCAATGCAGCCATGGCTATTCCACGTTTTAACGATTGCATCATCACCTCACGCCAGTTTTAGCAATGACAGGATTCTACTCGCGCGGCTTCTCCATCAACGCAATAAATAGCGAGTCATTTTGCGTTTATTCCGCCGATAACGCACGCGTACTGGGATTTAAGCTGTCGACTGAATTTTGTCACTTGCGGAGGAGATATGCTCGATAAGCTCGATGCCGCCTTACGTTTTCAACAAGAAGCGCTGAATCTGCGTGCCCAACGCCAGGAAGTGCTGGCGGCCAATATCGCCAATGCGGATACGCCTGGATATCAGGCACGTGATATGGATTTTGCCAGTGAGTTAAAAAAGGTCATGGTGCGGGGGCGGGAAGAAACCAGTCGCGTTTCATTGACATTGACCTCTGCACAACATATTCCCGCTCAGACCGTCTCCTCTCCTTCTGCGGATTTGCTTTACCGCATCCCGGACCAGCCGTCGCTGGACGGCAACACCGTTGATATGGACAGAGAACGGACGCAGTTTGCGGATAACAGCCTGAAATACCAGATGAGCCTGACCGCACTGAGCGGGCAAATCAAGGGCATGATGAACGTGCTGCAGGGGGGGAACTAATCCGTGGCGCTGTTAAACATTTTTGATATTGCAGGCTCGGCGCTGACCGCACAGTCTCAACGCCTGAACGTAGCCGCCAGTAACCTGGCTAACGCCGACAGCGTGACCGGACCGGACGGTCAGCCGTTTCGCGCGAAGCAGGTGGTATTTCAGGTTGATGCTGCGCAGGGAGCCGCCACCGGCGGCGTTAAGGTAGCCGGTGTGATCGAAAGCCAGGTGCCGGACAAGCTGGTTTATGAACCCGGCAATCCGCTGGCGGATGCCAACGGTTACGTGAAGATGCCGAATGTGGATGTGGTTGGCGAAATGGTGAACACCATGGCGGCTTCCCGCAGCTATCAGGCAAACGTTGAAGTTCTCAATACCGTGAAAAGCATGATGCTTAAAACGCTGACACTCGGCCAGTAAAGGAGACACGTATGTCCATTGCCGTAAATGTTAACGACCCCACCAGTTCCGGCGTCAGGAACGCTACCGGCAACAGCTCGCTAACCGGCAGCAACGCCGCGGATCTCCAGAGCAGTTTTCTGACGCTCCTGGTGGCGCAATTGCAAAACCAGGATCCCACTAATCCAATGCAGAACAACGAACTGACGACGCAGCTGGCGCAGATCAGTACCGTCAGCGGCATTGAGAAACTGAACACCACGCTGGGTTCGATTTCCGGGCAAATTGATAGCAGCCAGTCGTTGCAAGCTGCGGCCCTGATTGGTCACGGCGTCATGATTCCAGGCACCACCATTCTTGCGGGTAAAGGTTCTGAAGAGGGCGCAACCACCACCACGACGCCGTTTGGCGTGGAGTTGCAGCAGCCTGCGGATAAAGTCACCGCCACCATTACCGATAAAGACGGCAAAGTGGTACGCACCATCGAGATAGGCGAACTGAAAGCAGGCGTTCATACCTTTACGTGGGATGGCTCGCTGACGGATGGCACGACCGCACCGAACGGTTCTTATAACGTGGCGATCACCGCCAGCAACGGCGGTACGCAACTGGTGGCGCAGCCGCTGCAATTTGCGTTGGTGCAGGGCGTTATCCGTAGTAATGGCGGAAACACGCTCGATTTAGGCACCTACGGAACCACCACCCTCGACGAAGTACGGCAGATAATCTAAATCAGGAGTAAGTCATGGCCTTTTCTCAAGCGGTTAGCGGTCTGAACGCTGCAGCCACCAACCTCGATGTCATTGGTAACAACATCGCCAACTCCGCCACTTATGGCTTTAAGTCAGGCACCGCCTCTTTTGCTGACATGTTCGCCGGTTCAAAAGTGGGGCTGGGCGTAAAAGTCGCTGGTATCACGCAGGACTTCACTGATGGCACCACCACGAACACCGGTCGAGGCCTGGATGTGGCTATCAGCCAGAACGGTTTTTTCCGCCTGGTAGACAGCAACGGTTCCGTTTTCTATAGCCGTAACGGTCAGTTCAAGCTCGATGAAAACCGTAATATCGTCAACATGCAGGGTATGCAGCTGACAGGCTATCCGGCAACCGGTACGCCGCCGACCGTTCAGCAGGGGGCAAACCCCGGGCCGATTACCATCCCGAATACGCTGATGGGCGCGAAAAGCACCGATACCGCCTCGATGCAGATCAACCTGAACTCTTCGGATAAGGTGCCCGCGAATACTCCGTTCAAACCCACTGACGCTGATAGCTACAACAAACGCGCGCCGCTGACCGTTTTCGACAGCCAGGGTAACCAGCACGACATCAACGTTTATTACGTTAAAACCGGTGATAACACCTGGGATGTCTGGACCCAGGATTCCAGCGTGGCCAACTCTCCGCTGGTGAAATCCTCACAAATGCAATTTGATGAGAATGGCGCGCTGACAAGCGTGACCGGATACACCGAAGTTGCGCCTGTACCTCCGGCCACGGAACCTACGTGGACGCTCAACGCCACACCTAACGCAACTCCGTCATTCAGCATTACCACCGGTACGGTTAACGGCGCAGATCCGGCGACGTTCACCCTGAGCTTGCAAAACTCCATGCAGCAAAATACCGGCACTAACGCCGTTATTGCCACCACGCAAAACGGCTATAAGCCGGGCGATCTGGTGAGTTATCAGATTAACGACGACGGCACGGTAGTGGGGAACTACTCCAACGAACAGCAACAGGTTCTCGGCCAGATTGTCCTGGCGAACTTTGCCAATAATGAAGGCCTGGCCTCCCAGGGCGACAACGTCTGGGCAGCAACTCAGGCTTCCGGCGTTGAGCTGCTGGGGACGGCGGGTAACGGCAACTTCGGCAAGCTGACAAACGGCGCGCTGGAGTCCTCAAACGTGGATCTGAGTAAAGAACTGGTGAACATGATTGTCGCTCAGCGTAACTATCAGTCGAACGCGCAGACCATCAAAACCCAGGATCAGATCCTTAACACGCTGGTTAACCTGCGCTAAGCGCCTGACGGGATAGCTTAATGGATCACGCAATCTATACCGCGATGGGCGCCGCCAGCCAGACGCTGAATCAGCAGGCGGTGACGGCCAGCAACCTGGCGAACGTCTCTACTCCGGGATTTCGCGCACAGCTGAATGCGCTGCGCGCGGTACCTGTTGAAGGGCTCTCATTACCGACACGTACGCTGGTGACGGCGTCCACCCCTGGGGCCGATATGACCCCTGGGAAAATGGACTATACCTCACGCCCGCTTGACGTGGCGTTGCAACAGGATGGCTGGCTGGCAGTTCAGACCGCTGATGGCAGGGAAGGGTATACCCGTAACGGGAATATCCAGGTCGACCCTGGCGGTCAACTGACGATTCAGGGGCATCCGGTGATAGGTGAAACCGGCCCTGTTGCGGTACCGGAAGGGTCAGAAATCACCATTGCGGCGGATGGGACTATCTCCGCGTTGAATCCTGGGGACCCGGCCAATACGGTCGCACCGGTGGGACGGCTTAAGCTGGTGAAAGCACAGGGCAATGAGGTGCAACGCGGGGATGACGGTATGTTCCGCCTTACTGCGACCGCGCAGGCGGCGCGTGGTCCTGTCCTTCAGGCCGATCCGTCGATTCGCGTGATGTCCGGGGTACTGGAAGGCAGCAACGTCAGTGCGGTATCCGCCATGACCGACATGATTGCGAACGCCCGCCGTTTTGAAATGCAGATGAAGGTTATCAGCAGCGTGGATGACAACGCGGGCCGTGCTAACCAACTGCTGTCGATGAGTTAATACAGGACACTTTATGATCAGTTCATTATGGATCGCCAAAACCGGCCTGGATGCGCAGCAAACGAACATGGACGTCGTGGCTAACAACCTGGCCAACGTCAGCACCAATGGTTTCAAACGCCAACGCGTGGTGTTTGAGGATCTGCTTTACCAGACGATTCGCCAGCCCGGCGCGCAGTCTTCTGAACAGACCGTACTGCCTTCAGGTCTGCAAATCGGCACCGGTGTGCGTCCGGTTGCCACAGAGCGTCTGCACAGTCAGGGCAACCTGTCGCAGACCAACAACAGCAAAGATGTCGCCATCAAAGGGCAAGGGTTCTTCCAGGTGATGCTGCCGGACGGAACCTCCGCGTATACCCGCGACGGCTCGTTCCAGGTTGATCAGAATGGTCAACTGGTGACGGCCGGTGGTTTTCAGGTGCAACCGGCAATCACGATTCCGGCCAACGCCCTGAGCATCACGATTGGCCGTGACGGCATCGTCAGCGTGACCCAGCAGGGACAGGCGGCACCGGTACAGGTCGGACAGCTCAACCTGACCACCTTTATGAACGACACTGGCCTGGAAAGTATTGGTGAAAATCTGTACGCCGAAACGCAATCTTCTGGCGCACCCAACGAGAGTACGCCGGGGTTAAACGGCGCAGGCTTGTTGTATCAGGGCTATGTTGAAACCTCCAACGTTAACGTGGCGGAAGAACTGGTCAATATGATCCAGGTTCAGCGCGCTTACGAAATTAACAGTAAAGCAATTTCAACCTCCGATCAGATGTTGCAAAAACTGACCCAACTCTAAGGTGTTGTCCGGTGGGGGCGACCCCACCGGCACCCTGATTCAGAAGATGAAGGCAATGCATAAAAACGCTGCGCACCGTTACCCGATTATGGCCCTGCTGGTGGTATCACTGTCAGGATGTGCCTGGATCCCTTCCACTCCGCTGGTGCAGGGCGCGACCACTGCGCAGCCCGTGCCGGGGCCGACGCCGGTAGTCAATGGATCCATTTTTCAGTCCGCGCAGCCCGTTAATTATGGCTATCAGCCGCTGTTCGAAGACAGACGCCCGCGCAATATTGGCGATACGTTGACGATTGTTCTGCAGGAAAACGTCAGCGCCAGCAAAAGCTCCTCCGCTAACGCCAGCCGCGATGGCAAAACAAACTTTGGTTTTGATACCGTCCCGCGCTATCTGCAGGGGTTATTCGGCAATGCGCGTGCGGACGTAGAGGCATCTGGCGGTAACGCCTTCAATGGGAAAGGCGGCGCTAACGCCAGTAACACCTTTAGCGGCACGTTGACCGTGACCGTCGATCAGGTACTGGTCAATGGCAACTTACATGTGGTGGGTGAAAAACAGATTGCCATTAACCAGGGCACTGAGTTCATCCGCTTCTCCGGGGTTGTAAACCCACGCACGATTAGTGGCAGCAACTCGGTGCCGTCAACGCAGGTGGCGGATGCACGCATCGAATATGTCGGTAACGGCTATATCAACGAAGCACAGAACATGGGCTGGCTACAGCGTTTCTTCCTTAATTTGTCGCCGATGTAAGCGAGGTTCCCGGTGTTTAAATCTCTTTTGGCTTTCGTACTGGTTCTGGTCACCACTCTGGCGCACGCCGATCGCATTCGCGATCTCACCAGCGTGCAGGGCGTACGGGAAAACTCGCTGATTGGTTATGGGCTGGTGGTCGGGCTGGATGGTACCGGCGACCAGACCACCCAGACGCCGTTTACCACGCAAACACTCAACAACATGCTCTCACAGTTGGGAATAACGGTGCCGACAGGCACTAATATGCAATTAAAAAACGTCGCAGCGGTGATGGTTACCGCACAGTTCCCGGCGTTTGGGCGCCAGGGACAAACGATCGATGTGGTGGTTTCCTCAATGGGCAACGCCAAAAGCCTGCGCGGCGGCACACTGCTGATGACGCCCCTGAAAGGGGTTGATAGTCAGGTTTACGCCCTGGCGCAGGGAAACATTCTGGTCGGCGGTGCGGGAGCGTCCGCAGGCGGCAGCAGCGTGCAGGTTAACCAGCTTAACGGTGGGCGAATCACCAACGGCGCAACCATCGAACGTGAATTGCCAAGCCAGTTTGGTGCCGGAAATACCCTTAATCTGCAATTGAATAATGAAGATTTTACCATGGCGCAGCAGATTGCTGACACCATCAACCGTTCTCGCGGGTTTGGCAGCGCCAGCGCGCTGGATGCTCGCACAATTCAGGTTCGGGTGCCGAGCGGTAACAGCTCACAGGTGCGTTTCCTGGCCGATATCCAGAATATGGAGGTGAACGTCACGCCGCAGGATGCGAAGGTGATCATCAACTCCCGGACCGGCTCGGTGGTGATGAACCGCGAGGTTACGCTGGATAGTTGTGCTGTGGCTCAGGGAAATCTCTCTGTGACGGTGAATCGTTCGGTGAATGTCAGCCAGCCGGATACGCCATTTGGCGGCGGGCAAACCGTGGTGACGCCACAAACGCAGATTGATCTTCGCCAGAGCGGCGGCTCGCTGCAAAGCGTGCGTTCCAGCGCCAACCTGAACAATGTGGTACGCGCACTCAACGCTCTCGGAGCCACGCCGATGGATCTGATGTCTATTCTGCAATCCATGCAGAGTGCGGGCTGCCTGCGCGCCAGACTGGAAATCATCTGATGACGGGAGACAGCAAACTGCTCGTCAGCGCCGCCTGGGATGCGCAATCGCTGAACGAGCTGAAAATTAAAGCCGGGCAGGATCCTGCGGCGAATGCACGGCCCGTTGCCCGTCAGGTTGAAGGGATGTTCGTCCAGATGATGCTGAAAAGTATGCGGGAGGCGTTGCCAAAAGACGGGATGTTTAGCAGCGATCAGACGCGTCTGTATACCAGCATGTATGACCAGCAAATTGCCCAGCAGATGACTGCCGGAAAAGGACTGGGTCTGGCGGAAATGATGGTTAAGCAACTCACGCAGGGGCAGGAGCAGCCCGGAGAAGAAACGGCTCAGGTACCGATGAAGTTTCCGCTGGAAACGGTGACCAGTTATCAAAATCAGGCGTTGACGCAGCTGGTTCGCAAAGCGATACCGAAAACGCCAGAAAGTAATGACGTGCCGCTTTCGGGCGATAGCAAAGACTTTCTGGCCCAGCTTTCACTTCCGGCGCGTCTGGCCAGTGAACAGAGCGGCGTGCCGCACCATCTGATTCTGGCGCAGGCGGCGCTGGAGTCCGGGTGGGGGCAACGACAGATCCGTCGGGAAAACGGTGAGCCCAGCTTCAACCTGTTTGGTGTGAAAGCTTCCGCGAACTGGAAGGGACCGGTGACAGAGATAACCACCACCGAATATGAAAAGGGTGAAGCGAAGAAGGTGAAGGCGAAATTCCGCGTTTACAGCTCGTACCTGGAGGCGTTATCGGATTATGTCGGGCTGTTGACCCGCAATCCGCGCTACGCCGCTGTCACCACGGCATCCACCGCCGAGCAGGGGGCGCAGGCATTACAGAATGCCGGGTACGCGACCGATCCCAACTATGCGCGCAAACTAACCAATATGATTCAGCAGCTAAAATCAATGAGCGACAAAGTGAGCAAAACATACAGCAGCGGGCTCGATAATCTCTTCTAAATCGCTCAAGTACGACAATCAGCTGCCGATAATGACCTGTAACTGAAGGATTAAAAGGAACCTCCATGTCCAGCTTGATTAACAATGCCATGAGCGGACTCAGTGCAGCACAGGCTGCGCTGGCGTCAGTCAGTAATAATATTACCAACTATAACGTCGCGGGATACACCCGACAGACCACTATTCTGGCGCAATCAAACAGTACGCTGGGCGCGGGAGGTTGGGTGGGTAACGGTGTTTACGTTTCTGGCGTACAGCGTGAGTATGACGCATTCATTACCAATCAGTTACGTGCGGCGCAAAATCAGAGCAGTGGGCTAACCACTCGCTATGAGCAAATGTCAAAAATAGATAATCTGCTGGCCAACAAAACCAGCTCGCTCTCGACATCTTTGCAGGATTTCTTCACCAGTTTGCAAACGCTGGTGAGTAATGCGGAAGATCCGGCGGCGCGTCAGGCCATGATTGGCAAAGCCGATGGTCTGGTAAACCAGTTTAAAACGACCGATCAATATCTGCGCGATCAGGATAAGCAGGTCAATATCGCCATTGGCGCCAGCGTCGATCAAATCAATAACTATGCTAAACAGATAGCCAATCTGAATGACCAAATATCACGTCTGACCGGCGTGGGCGCCGGTGCTTCGCCGAACGATTTGCTCGATCAGCGTGACCAGCTGGTTAGCGAGATGAATAAGATCGTGGGCGTGGAGGTGAGCGTTCAGGATGGTGGAACCTATAACGTCACGATGGCGAACGGTTATACCTTAGTGCAGGGAAGCAATGCCAGGCAGCTGGCAGCGGTACCTTCCAGTGCGGATCCAGGCCGTATTACAGTGGCATACGTTGACGATCTGGCTGGAAATATTGAAATTCCGGAGAAGCTGCTCAATACCGGATCGTTAGGGGGGTTGCTGACTTTCCGCTCACAGGATCTGGACCAGACGCGTAATACTCTGGGGCAGCTGGCGCTGGCGTTTGCTGACGCGTTTAATAATCAGCACAAACAAGGTTTTGATGCCAATGGTGATGCGGGTACCGATTTCTTTGGTATCGGTAGCCCGTCAGTGCTCAGTAATACCAAAAATACCGGTACCGCGACGCCAGTCGCGAAGGTAACCGATAGCTCCGCCGTGCAGGCGACCGACTATAAAATGGTGTATGACGGGACGAAATGGCAGGTCACCCGACTGTCTGACAATACCACCTTCGAGGCCACCGCAACCGCAGGTAAACTCTCTTTTGACGGGCTGGAAGTGGATGTCGGTACCGGGGCAAATGCCAATGACAGCTTTACCTTAAAACCGGTCAGCAATGCCATTATTAACATGTCGGTTAAAGTAAGAGATGAGTCAAAAATCGCCATGGCCGGTGAGTCTATTCAGGATACCAATCCGGATATTGATACGGGTAAAAGCGATAACCGTAACGGTCAGGCGCTGCTGGATTTGCAAAGTAACAGTCATACGGTTGGCGGTTCAAAATCCTTTAACGATGCATACGCTACCCTGGTGAGCGACGTCGGTAACAAAACCGCTACGTTGAAAACCAGTAGCACCACTCAGGCAAATGTGGTGACACAGCTTTCAAACCAGCAGCAATCGATTTCTGGCGTCAACCTTGATGAAGAGTATGGCAACCTGCAACGTTATCAGCAGTACTACCTGGCAAACGCGCAGGTGCTGCAGACCGCCAATTCGCTCTTTGATGCACTTCTGAATATCCGCTAAGGAGAGGGAGATATATGCGTATCAGTACCCAGATGATGTACGAGCAGAACATGCGCGGCATCACCAATTCTCAGGCTGAATGGATGAAGTACGGCGAGCAGATGTCCACGGGCAAACGTGTCATTAACCCTTCAGACGATCCGATTGCCGCTTCGCAGGCCGTCGTGCTTTCTCAGGCACAGGCGCAAAACAGCCAGTATGCGCTGGCCCGTACATTTGCCACACAAAAGGTATCACTAGAAGAAAATACGTTGAGGCAAGTGACGCTTTCCATCCAAACCGCGCAGGAAAAAATCGTCAATGCCGGAAACGGTACGTTAAGCGATGACGACCGCGCTTCGCTGGCGACGGACCTGCAGGGGATCCGCGATCAAATTATGAATCTGGCAAACAGTACGGATGGTAATGGTCGCTACATTTTCGGTGGATACAAAACGGAATCTGCGCCGTTTGATCAGACTGATGGCAGCTATATGGGGGGATCTGAGAATGTTACCCAGCAGGTTGACTCTGCCCGAACAATGGTGATTGGTCATACCGGGGACCAAATCTTCAATAGCATTACCAGTAATGCGGTGCCGGAACCTGCAGGCAGTACTCAGGAAACAAACCTGTTCAGAATGCTGGATACGGCGATTGCTGCACTCAACACACCAGTAGAAGGTGATGACGTGGCAAAAGCGGACGCCGCAGCGGCCATTGATAAAACCAACCGGGGTTTAAAGAACTCACTGAACAACGTTCTGACCGTGCGTGCTGAGTTAGGTACCCAGCTTAGCGAGTTAAGCTCGCTAGACTCTCTGGGAGCCGATCGCGCTTTAGGGCAATCGCAGCAGATGAGCGATCTTGTGGATGTGGACTGGAACGCGGCGATCTCTTCGTACATTATGCAGCAGGCGGCACTACAGGCTTCGTATAAAGCGTTTACCGATATGCAGGGAATGTCGCTGTTCCAGTTAAATCGATAACATCTTTTTAAAACATATCATGAAACTGGGTATGTTTTGTCTGCCCGCTCCGTTTAACACCCCGGAGCGGGTATTTTTTTGCCTCTCCTGGGCCGTGCTCAGACGAAACCTGACCACGTTTTGAACGCCGCTTGCGGGGCCAGAAGGGGGGCGTCGCGAATCATCCCCACGTGTTCCATGTATGCTCCGCGCTGTCCGTGTGCAAACTGTCTGCGCCAATGACGCCTGGAGGGGCAAGCTCTGAGTCCACTGATGCTCGCCCCCCCTGATTAGCCTGCACTCAGATTCAGATTTCTGTCAGCTAACGGGTTCAGCGCTCTGTCCTGCGGTGGTCCGCCTGTAGGCGTATCCGGTTGAGCTATTTACCCAAACTGATTGAAGAGGTCATGTCTGAACGGTCACTGATGCGACGCCCGGAAGTGAAAAAAAAAGCCGACCAGAAGGTCGGCTTTTATCGTTGCGCTGAGCTTATTCGCCAGACTGAGGGCGGGTTGGGCCCGCAGAGGCGTGATGCGTCGCACTGTGACCACCTGCGGCGCCTTTACCTTCGAAATCGAAGGCCGGACGCTGCCAGTCACTGTGGCGCGGGGCTTCAGGCACATATTCCGGTGCTGGCGCACGGGTCATCGGGGCAGTCGCATGGCTGAGCGCCGCGACTGGCTCAGCAGTGACCGGAGCCGCAACGTCGACCGGGGTGGCAACGGGCGCTGCTACAACGGTCTCTTGCAGCTCTTCAGCCTGCTCTGAAACTTTCTCGTCAACGACGGCGACAGGTTCAGCGACGACTTCCGGCTCAACGGTAACAACTTCAGCGGTCTCTTCGACAGCCGGGGCCGTTTCCTGAGTTTCAGCCACAGGCTGCGCTTCTGCGATAACTTCCTGAGCGACCGGGGCATCAGCTTCAGCGATAACCTGCGGCTGCTCCTCCACCGGTGCGGCAATCACTTCCGGATGCGTGGTTTCAACGACGGCTGGCTGCGGTTCAGCGACAGAAGATTCATTCTGAACGACAACCTGCTGAGCGACGTCAACAACGGATGCAACGGCGGCGGTGATGGCCTGCGCTTCGGCGACGACGGGCTGAGTCTGAACCTGCTCGATTTCGCGATCGCGCTGCTCTTCAACCTGTGCATCCTGAGGACGTGTGACCGGATAACGGATCCACACTTTACCTGAAGCCATTTCCGGAGAAGCACATGCGACGGTTAATGGCATCGGTGAGTGTGTCGGATAACGCTCATCACGGTAGCGACGACGACGCTGACCGCTGACGCGCAGATGACGCGGAGAGCGGCGTGAGCGACGCGGCATACCGGTGTTATCGCGCGCTTCGGCGTGCTCGTCCTGCGACTCAGGCGCGACGTCAGCGATAGCCGGTAGCGGAACTTTCGCCAGCTCAGTGCTCTGTTTCTGTACCGGCACAGCCTGTTCAACGGATGGCATGGCGACGGTTTCTTCCACGACCGGTGGGGTCACGGTTTCAACGTCTGCAGCTTCGGCAAAACGAACTTTTTGATTCAACTGGCGCTGTTTACGGCGAGGCTGAGGCTGACGTACGCGCTCTTCCTGCTCCACTTCTTGCGGCTGTTGTTCTTCAGCGTTCAGTACTTTCGCTTCCTGCTGCGCCTGGCGCTTGTCATCATTACGACGACGGCTGCGCTCGCGACGCTGCGTCTGCTGCTCATCGCCGGACCGGGCTTTCTCTGCCACGTCGCTGGACTGCTGACGATTGTCGCGCGCTTCCGMGTTCTGCGGCTGGCGACGGTTGCGACGATTCTCGTCGCGATTTTCGCCGCCTTCAGAACGTTCGCCTCGATTATCACGGTTATCACGACGCTCGTTACGATCGTTACGGTCACGACGCGTGTTCTGGCGTGGTTTACGACGATCCTGCTGACGTTCCGGTTTCTCTTCGGCTTTCGGGGCTGGCTGTTCGGCTGGTTTAGCCTCTTCACTGCCCGCAAAAACGGACTTCAGCGCGCCGAAGAAGCGGCTTAACAGACCCGGTTGCGCAGGGGCGGCTGGCGTCACGACTGCCGTCGGTGCGGCAACATTAACGGCTGGCTCTGCCGGTGCTGGTGCAGACGGTACTTCCGGCATTGCGAAGGTTGCCAGTGCCGGCTGCTCAGGGCGCTTACGTTCGGCGTATTCTTCTTCAGAAGGTAACGCCATCGCTTCTTCATGCAGCTTCGGCAGCATGTAGCTCAGGGTCGGCGTCTCTTCGCCTTTACGTACGCGCAGCACGGAATAATGCGGGGTTTCCATCTGATCGTTTGGTACGATCACACAGCGCACACCATCCTGACGCGTCTCAATGGCGTTCACTGCCGTACGTTTTTCGTTAAGCAGGTAAGAGGCAATGGGGACAGGGACAATGGCGTGAACTTCCTGGGTATTCTCTTTGAGCGCTTCTTCTTCGATCAGGCGCAGAATAGACAGGGAGAGCGATTCGTTATCACGTACGGTGCCGGTGCCGCTACAGCGTGGGCAAACGTGATGGCTGGATTCACCCAGTGACGGACTCAGGCGTTGACGGGACATCTCCAGCAGACCAAAGCGAGAGATATGGCTAATCTGGATACGCGCTCTGTCCTGGCGTACCGCTTCACGCAGACGGTTTTCCACAGCACGCTGGTGGCGTACCGGAGTCATGTCGATGAAGTCGATAACAATCAGACCACCAAGGTCACGCAGACGCAGCTGGCGAGCGATCTCATCGGCTGCTTCCAGGTTGGTGTTGAATGCCGTTTCTTCAATATCGCCGCCGCGGGTTGCGCGTGCGGAGTTGATATCAATAGCGGTTAACGCTTCGGTGGTATCAATGACGATGGAGCCGCCTGACGGCAAACGAACTTCACGCTGGAAAGCGGATTCGATCTGGGACTCAATCTGATAGTGGCTGAACAGCGGGATTTCACCGGTGTAAAGCTTGATTTTGCTGCTGAAATCCGGACGACCTAATGCGGCGATATGCTGACGCGCCAGTTCGAGAACCTTCGGGTTATCGATAAGAATTTCACCGATATCCTGACGCAGATAGTCGCGGAAGGCGCGGACGATAACGTTGCTTTCCTGATGGATCAGGAACGGGGCAGGGCGGCTTTCCGCTGCTTTCTGGATAGCTTCCCAGTGTTTCAGGCGGAAGCTTAGGTCCCATTGCAGCGCTTCTGCGGATTTACCAACGCCCGCGGTACGCACGATCAGGCCCATGCCATCCGGCAGTTCCAGACTTGCCAGCGCTTCTTTTAGTTCGGTACGATCGTCGCCTTCAATACGACGAGAAATACCGCCCGCACGCGGGTTGTTCGGCATCAGAACCAGATAGCTCCCCGCCAGGCTGATAAAGGTGGTCAGCGCAGCGCCTTTGTTGCCGCGTTCTTCTTTATCAATCTGAACAATGACTTCCTGGCCTTCGCGTAACACATCTTTAATGTTTGGACGACCATGAGCGTTGTAATTAGCGGGGAAATATTCGCGGGCAATTTCTTTTAACGGGAGGAAACCGTGACGTTCAGCGCCGTAATCAACAAATGCCGCTTCCAGACTCGGTTCAATACGGGTGATTTTGCCTTTATAGATGTTCGCTTTTTTCTGTTCGTGGCCTGGGCTTTCAATATCCAGGTCGTACAGACGCTGCCCATCTACAAGGGCAACACGCAACTCTTCCTGCTGAGTTGCGTTGATTAACATTCTTTTCATCGTAACTTACTCATTATTCTTACATTGACGACTAAGCTGCGGGCAGAGTAACGCCTTTCCGGGGGTGAACCGATGGCCTCGTGTCTATTCGCGTCGCCAACCTCACGGTTATCGTCAGCTCAAAGAGGCGCAGAGTGTCGGTTGCCTGTATTTCATGCGGAAACACAGCGCAATTATCAGGGGAACTGACTGGGAGTTACTCTCCAGAGAAGGTTCCTTTTACCGGTAAGGACTGCAACCCGCAGCCCGCTAACTGCCTGAAAGATCAATACGTCTTACGCCATTGCTGCGTTGATGATCGGTCGGGCAAAATGGGTTATTCCGTAAAATTCCTTGTTTTAACAAGATTCGACACGGAAACGTTCACATTATTCCATTGCTAACCTTGTTATAGCAAGATGACTTTTACCATTTATCACCCGGTTACTCACAGTTTTTTCACTTCCACAAGGGGATTGGTTTAATAACCACCAAATCGGCCGCGTTGAATGTCAGTATCAGGGCGTAAAAATAAATATACTCGTCATTCTTCAAGTTGCTGGCGCATTGGCTTTGTTACTCGACCTATCCCTGAGCCTCGCCCTTTTGGGGTCAGCGCCAGCGCTGTTCAAAACCACGACGCCGTTTTGTCCCGCAACTCGAATTATTTAGAGTATAAGCATATAAAAACAGGTGGCGCGAATCCTTATGGCTATTTAGAATCGGCCCCCATGAAAACTGAGACTCCATCCGTAAAAATAGTTGCTATTACCGCTGATGAGGCGGGGCAACGCATCGATAACTTTTTGCGTACGCAACTCAAAGGCGTACCCAAAAGCATGATTTATCGCATTTTGCGTAAAGGCGAAGTGCGGGTGAACAAAAAACGTATCAAACCTGAGTATAAGCTGGAAGCCGGGGATGAGGTGCGAATTCCCCCTGTTCGCG
Source organism: Citrobacter amalonaticus (assembly GCF_002918555.1). GTDB lineage: Bacteria > Pseudomonadota > Gammaproteobacteria > Enterobacterales > Enterobacteriaceae > Citrobacter_C > Citrobacter_C amalonaticus_A. Next base: position 371,873 of record NZ_PQMB01000002.1, on the reverse strand, counting down.
TTGCGGAGCGTGAAGAAGAGGCCGTTTCACCGCATCTGCAAAAAGTGGCGGCGCTGGCTGACGTCATTCTGTATGAAGATGACCATATTCTGGTGCTGAATAAACCTTCCGGCACTGCCGTACATGGCGGAAGCGGGCTGAGCTTTGGCGTCATTGAGGGATTACGCGCGTTACGACCGGAGGCGCGCTTCCTGGAGCTGGTGCACCGTCTTGATCGTGATACCTCTGGCGTACTTCTGGTAGCGAAGAAGCGCTCTGCGCTACGTTCGTTGCATGAACAGCTACGTGAAAAAGGGATGCAAAAGGATTATCTGGCGCTGGTGCGTGGCCAGTGGCAGTCACATGTCAAAACAGTACAGGCACCTTTATTAAAGAATATCCTGCAAAGCGGTGAACGCATTGTGCGGGTGAATCAGGAAGGTAAACCGTCGGAAACCCGCTTTAAAGTCGAGGAGCGCTACGCGTTCGCGACACTCGTACGCTGTAGCCCGGTAACCGGACGTACGCATCAGATTCGTGTACATACGCAGTATGCGGGACATCCGATTGCGTTTGACGATCGTTATGGCGATCGTGAGTTTGATAAGCAACTGGCGGGTACCGGGTTGTCGCGTCTGTTCCTTCACGCGGCGGCATTGAAGTTTACCCATCCGGGGACGGGCGATGTGTTGCGTATTGAAGCGCCAATGGACGAGCAGCTTAAGCGCTGTTTGCAGATGTTGCGGAAGTCTGCCTGATGGCGCTGCGCTTATCAGGCCTGCAATGCTCGTTCCCGTAGGCCGGATAAGACGCGTGAGCGTTGCCATCAGGTATTTCACGACGCTATGGCATCACACGACACTATGCCATCAATGGGTTCATCTCTTCCCGGCGCAACATCTGACATAGCGCAATCAGCGGCAGGCCAATGAGCGTATTAGGGTCACGCCCTTCTAAACGCTCGAAAAGCGCAATCCCCAGCCCTTCGCTTTTAAAACTGCCCGCGCAGTGCAGAGGGCGCTCTTTAAGCACGTAAGATTCAATCTCCATCTCGCTGAGGTGACGGAAATGAACGTCAAACGGATCGACTTCCGTCTGAAGATGGCCTGTCGCGGTGTTGTACAGCGCAAGACCAGTATAGAACGTGACAATATTACCGCTGGCTTTTGCTAATTGCGCTCGCGCATTTTCTTCCGTCAATGGCTTGCCGGTAATTTCACCATCCAGTACGCAGACCTGATCGGAACCAATAATTAAGTGGGCAGGAAAACGGTGGGCCAGCGACTGCGCTTTTTCCTGTGCCAGGCGGGTTACCAGATGACGCGGCGTCTCTCCAGGCATGGGTGTTTCATCAACGTCAGGCGCGGCGCATTCGAACGGGATTGACAGTTTTTCAAGCAGCGCACGCCGCCAGGGTGAGGTAGAGGCGAGAATGAGTCCAGGCATATTTTTTCCACCAGATATAGCGTAATGATGAGAGCCATTTTAAAATAGGCTCTTCGTCTTTCAGGTTAGCTTTAATGCCAGCCCTGAGCGAAAATAAGTCTGTAACCCGCAATGTGTGCGAATTATTGGCAAAAGGCAACCGCAGGCTGCCTTTTTCTTTGACTATATGACGTTACAAAGTTAATATGCGCGCCCTATGCAAAAGGTAAAATTACCCCTGACTCTTGATCCGGTTCGTACGGCTCAAAAACGCCTCGATTATGAAGGTATCTTTACTTCTGATCTGGCAGAGCGCGTCGTCGATTCTGTAGTCAGTGTGGACAGTGATGTGGAATGCTCCATGTCGTTCGCTATCGATAACCAACGTCTCGCCGTGATAACGGGGGATGCAAAGGTTGCGGTAACGCTCGAATGCCAGCGTTGCGGGAAGCCGTTTACCCATCAGGTTCACACAACGTATTGTTTCAGTCCGGTTCGTTCTGATGAACAGGCTGAAGCACTCCCGGAAGCGTATGAGCCGATTGAGGTTAACGAATTCGGTGAAATCGATCTGCTTGCAATGGTAGAAGATGAAATCATCCTCTCCTTGCCGGTGGTTCCGGTGCATGATTCTGAACACTGTGAAGTGTCCGAGGCGGACATGGTCTTTGGTGAACTGCCTGATGAAGCGCAAAAACCAAATCCATTTGCCGTATTAGCCAGCTTAAAGCGTAAGTAATTGAGGAGTAAGGTCCATGGCCGTACAACAGAATAAACCAACCCGTTCCAAACGTGGCATGCGTCGTTCTCATGACGCTCTGACCGCAGTCACCAGCCTGTCTTTAGACAAAACTTCTGGTGAAAAACACCTGCGTCACCACATCACCGCCGACGGTTACTACCGTGGCCGCAAGGTAATCGCTAAGTAATCACGCTTTTGCGTGATGAAGCTTAGTGAGGAATTTCCCCAGGCGACTGGGGAAACACCGAACCGGGCGGCGAAGATATCTTGACACGTCTAACCCTGGCGTTAGATGTCATGGGGGGAGATTTTGGCCCTTCCGTGACGGTGCCTGCAGCACTGCAGGCACTGCATTCTAATTCACAACTCACACTTCTTTTAGTCGGGGATCCCGATACAATCACGCCATTACTTGCCAAAGCTGACTTTGAACAACGTTCGCGTCTGCAGATTATCCCTGCACAGTCAGTTATTGCCAGTGATGCCCGGCCTTCGCAGGCAATCCGCGCCAGTCGCGGCAGCTCAATGCGTGTGGCCCTGGAGCTTGTGAAAGAAGGACGTGCGCAGGCCTGCGTCAGCGCCGGGAACACCGGAGCGCTAATGGGGCTTGCGAAATTACTGCTCAAACCCCTTGAGGGGATTGAGCGTCCTGCGCTGGTAACGGTATTGCCGCATCAGCAGAAGGGCAAAACGGTAGTCCTTGATTTAGGGGCTAACGTGGATTGTGACAGTAAGATGTTGATGCAGTTCGCCATCATGGGTTCCGTTCTGGCGGAGGAAGTGGCAGGGATTAACAATCCTCGCGTGGCCTTGCTTAACATCGGCGAAGAAGAAACGAAGGGTCTCGACAGTATTCGGGATGCTTCAGCAATGCTAAAAACAATCCCTTCCATCAATTACATCGGCTATCTTGAAGCCAATGAATTATTGACGGGGAAAACGGATGTTCTGGTTTGTGACGGCTTTACGGGCAATGTCACATTAAAGACGATGGAAGGTGTTGTCAGAATGTTCCTTTCACTGCTGAAATTTCAGGGTGAAGGGAAAAAACGGTCGTGGTGGCTGCAGTTATTAAAACGTTGGTTACAAAAAAGCCTGACGAGGCGATTCAGTCACCTCAACCCCGACCAGTATAATGGCGCCTGTCTGTTAGGATTGCGCGGCATCGTGATAAAAAGTCATGGTGCCGCCAATCAGCGAGCGTTTGCCGTCGCGATTGAGCAGGCAGTGCAGGCGGTGCAGCGACAAGTTCCTCAGCGAATTGCCGCTCGCCTGGAATCTGTATACCCAGCCGGTCTCGAACTGCCGGACGGTGGTAAAAATGGACATTCACATAAGCACGGATAGCCGGGCTTGTGGAGTCCAGCCAGCGTATCTGTCGTTCGTGGGCGGTGGGGATATAACCGAAAAGTGACTGAGCGTACATGTATACGAAGATTATTGGTACTGGCAGTTATCTGCCCGAACAAGTGCGGACTAACGCCGATCTGGAAAAAATGGTAGAGACCTCTGACGAGTGGATTGTCACCCGCACAGGTATCCGTGAACGCCATATTGCTGCGCCAAACGAAACCGTCTCGACGATGGGCTATGAAGCAGCAAACCGCGCGCTTGAAATGGCGGGCATTGATAAAGAACAGATTGGCTTGATTGTGGTTGCGACCACCTCAGCAACGCATGCTTTTCCAAGTGCAGCATGCCAGATCCAAAATATGCTGGGCATTAAAGGTTGCCCGGCGTTTGATGTTGCAGCTGCCTGCGCCGGTTTCACATACGCATTAAGTGTGGCGGACCAGTACGTGAAGTCTGGTGCGGTGAAATATGCGCTGGTTGTTGGTTCTGACGTGCTGGCACGCACCTGCGATCCCACCGATCGCGGAACGATCATCATTTTTGGCGACGGCGCTGGCGCGGTTGTGCTGAGTGCGTCTGAAGAGCCGGGGATCATCTCGACCCATCTGCATGCCGACGGCAGCTATGGTGAGTTACTGACGCTGCCTAACGCCGATCGCGTGAATCCGGAAAATTCGATTCATCTGACGATGGCCGGTAACGAGGTGTTTAAAGTCGCGGTGACTGAGCTTGCTCATATCGTCGACGAAACGCTGGCGGCGAACAACCTTGACCGTTCTCAACTGGACTGGCTGGTTCCGCATCAGGCAAACCTGCGCATTATCGGCGCGACGGCGAAGAAGCTCGGTATGTCGATGGACAACGTGGTGGTGACGCTGGACAGACATGGCAATACCTCTGCGGCCTCCGTACCGTGCGCGCTGGATGAAGCTGTGCGCGACGGCCGTATCAAAGCCGGGCAATTAGTGTTGCTTGAGGCCTTTGGCGGTGGTTTCACCTGGGGCTCTGCGCTGGTTCGTTTCTAGTATAAGGATTTAAACATGTCGCAATTTGCATTTGTGTTCCCTGGACAGGGTTCTCAGGCCGTCGGAATGCTGGCTGATATGGCTGCAAGCTATCCGATTGTAGAAGAAACTTTTGCTGAGGCCTCTGCCGCGCTGGGCTATGATCTGTGGGCGCTGACTCAGCAAGGTCCGGCTGAAGAGCTTAATAAAACCTGGCAGACTCAGCCTGCGCTGTTAACGGCCTCTGTGGCGCTGTATCGCGTATGGCAGCAGCAGGGGGGACGCGCGCCTGTATTAATGGCGGGTCATAGTCTGGGTGAATATTCCGCACTGGTATGTGCTGGCGTTATTACCTTTGCTGATGCCGTGCGTCTGGTGGAACTGCGTGGTAAATTCATGCAGGAAGCTGTACCGGAAGGAACAGGCGCCATGGCGGCAATTATTGGTCTGGATGATGCCTCTATCGCCAAAGCGTGCGAAGACGTGGCGGAAGGCCAGGTGGTTTCTCCGGTCAACTTCAACTCACCGGGCCAGGTTGTTATCGCCGGGCATAAAGAGGCCGTAGAACGTGCCGGAGCTGCCTGTAAAGCTGCGGGCGCGAAGCGTGCGCTGCCTCTGCCGGTGAGCGTACCCTCTCACTGTGCGCTGATGAAGCCAGCCGCGGAAAAGCTGGCGGTGGAACTGGCTAAAATTACCTTCAACGTGCCGACAGTTCCGGTTGTGAACAACGTTGACGTGAAGTGTGAAACCGATGCTGATGCGATTCGTGACGCACTGGTTCGCCAGCTGTACAACCCCGTACAGTGGACGAAAAGCGTGGAATTTATGGCGGCGCAAGGTGTTGAACACCTGTATGAAGTGGGCCCAGGTAAAGTCCTCACTGGTCTGACGAAACGTATTGTTGACACCCTGACAGCCTCGGCTCTGAACGAACCGGCGGCGATGTCAGCGGCACTTGCGCAATAAAAGAGGAAAACCATGAGTTTTGAAGGAAAAATTGCACTGGTTACGGGTGCAAGTCGCGGGATTGGCCGCGCAATTGCTGAAACACTCGCTGCACGTGGTGCGAAAGTTATCGGCACGGCAACCAGTGAAAATGGCGCTCAGGCTATCAGTGACTATTTAGGTGCGAATGGCAAAGGTCTGATGTTGAATGTGACCGATCCTGCATCTATTGAATCCGTTCTGGAAAAAATTCGCGCAGAATTTGGTGAAGTCGATATCCTGGTTAATAATGCCGGTATCACTCGTGATAATCTGTTGATGCGAATGAAAGATGATGAGTGGAACGATATTCTCGAAACTAACCTGTCATCTGTTTTCCGCCTGTCAAAAGCGGTAATGCGCGCTATGATGAAAAAGCGTCATGGACGTATTATCACTGTCGGTTCTGTGGTAGGTACCATGGGAAATGCAGGTCAGGCCAACTACGCTGCGGCGAAAGCGGGTTTGATCGGCTTCAGTAAATCACTGGCGCGTGAAGTTGCATCGCGTGGTATTACTGTAAACGTTGTTGCTCCGGGCTTTATTGAAACGGACATGACGCGTGCGCTGACCGATGAGCAGCGTGCGGGTACGCTGGCGGCAGTACCTGCGGGTCGTTTAGGCTCCCCAAAAGAAATCGCCAGTGCGGTTGCATTTTTAGCCTCTGACGAAGCAAGTTACATCACTGGTGAGACTTTGCACGTTAACGGCGGAATGTATATGGTTTAACCACGAGATACACAAAATCATTCAGGTGGGATCAGGGCGGCAAGGCCGGGAAGCCCGGGAGCATAGATTACTATGTGAGCGGGATTAGCAGGCGCAGCCAACGCGGAAGCAACCTGAAGGATGACGTGTAGAAAAATATTTGCGTTATTGTGGGGGTTGGCCTCAAAATAACGTAAAATCGTGGTAAGACCTGCCGGGATTTAGTTGCAAATTTTTCAACATTTTATACACTACGAAAACCATCGCGAAAGCGAGTTTTGATAGGAAATTTAAGAGTATGAGCACTATCGAAGAACGCGTTAAGAAAATTATCGGCGAGCAGCTGGGCGTTAAGCAGGAAGAAGTTACCAACAATGCTTCTTTCGTTGAAGACCTGGGCGCAGATTCTCTTGACACCGTTGAGCTGGTAATGGCTCTGGAAGAAGAGTTTGATACTGAGATTCCGGACGAAGAAGCTGAGAAAATCACCACTGTTCAGGCTGCCATTGATTACATCAACGGCCACCAGGCGTAAGTGAACATCTCCAGGCGGTCATTCGACCGCCTGAGTTTTATCTTTTTGTCCCACTAGAATCATTTTTTCCCTCCCTGGAGGACAAACGTGTCTAAGCGTCGTGTAGTTGTGACCGGACTGGGCATGTTGTCTCCTGTCGGCAATACCGTAGAGTCTACCTGGAAAGCTCTCCTTGCCGGTCAGAGTGGCATCAGCCTGATCGACCATTTCGATACTAGCGCCTATGCAACGAAATTTGCTGGCTTAGTAAAGGATTTTAACTGTGATGACATCATCTCGCGCAAAGAACAGCGCAAGATGGATGCCTTCATTCAATATGGAATTGTCGCTGGCGTTCAGGCCATGCAGGATTCTGGCCTTGAAGTAACGGAAGAGAACGCAACCCGTATTGGCGCCGCTATCGGCTCTGGTATCGGTGGTCTCGGCCTGATCGAAGATAACCACAGTTCGCTGGTGAACGGTGGGCCGCGTAAGATTAGTCCGTTTTTCGTTCCGTCGACGATTGTTAACATGGTGGCGGGTCACCTGACCATCATGTATGGCCTGCGTGGGCCAAGCATTTCAATCGCCACCGCCTGTACTTCTGGCGTGCACAATATCGGCCAGGCCGCACGTATCATCGCTTATGGCGATGCTGATGCGATGGTGGCCGGTGGTGCTGAAAAAGCCAGTACGCCGTTAGGTGTCGGTGGCTTTGGTGCAGCGCGCGCACTGTCAACCCGTAACGATAATCCGCAGGCGGCAAGCCGTCCGTGGGATAAAGATCGTGACGGTTTCGTGCTGGGCGACGGCGCAGGCATGATCGTGCTGGAAGAGTACGAGCACGCGAAGAAACGCGGCGCAAAAATTTATGCAGAGATCGTTGGTTTCGGCATGAGTAGTGACGCTTATCACATGACCTCTCCGCCGGAAAATGGCGCAGGCGCGGCGCTGGCGATGGTTAATGCACTGCGTGATGCAGCAGTTGAGCCGGGCCAGATTGGCTACGTCAATGCTCACGGTACCTCTACCCCGGCAGGCGATAAAGCAGAAGCGCAGGCAGTTAAATCTGTCTTTGGCGATGCAGCAAGCCGTGTGTTGGTCAGCTCCACCAAATCCATGACCGGTCACCTGTTGGGTGCAGCAGGCGCTGTAGAGTCTATTTTCTCTATCCTTGCACTGCGCGACCAGGCTGTTCCGCCAACCATCAACCTGGATAACCCGGATGACGGTTGCGATCTGGATTTTGTGCCGCTGGAAGCACGTCAGGTCAGCGGAATGGAGTACACCCTGTGTAATTCCTTCGGCTTTGGTGGCACCAACGGTTCCTTGATCTTTAAGAAGATTTAAGTCGTTCCGTAATCAATTAAAGGTCCGCATGTCGGACCTTTTTTTATAGCGTTTTCACCCCTTGTTCTGCGTTATTCATCCTGCGACACTATCGGACCACGATTAAGGAGCCACCATGTTCTTGATAAATGGCCACGAACAGGATCTTCTTGCCGCAAGCGACCGCGCGACACAGTTCGGTGATGGCTGCTTTACAACCGCGCGCATTGTTGACGGGAAGGTATGTCATCTTGCTGCACACCTTCACCGTTTGCAGGACACCTGTGAAAAATTACTGATTGCCTTCAACTTCTGGTCTGAACTGGAAGAGGAGATGACGACGCGTGCTGCGGGGGTGAAGCGTGGTGTACTTAAAGTGATCGTCAGCCGTGGAAGCGGCGGTCGGGGTTACAGTACCGCGAATTGTTCGCATGCAACGCGCATCCTTTCCGTTTCTGCCTATCCTTCCTGTTACGATTCGTGGCGAGAGCAGGGGATTACTCTGGCACTGAGTCCTGTTCGCCTTGGACGCAACCCTCATCTTGCCGGTTTAAAGCATCTGAACCGTCTGGAGCAGGTACTGATTCGCTCTCATCTTGAACAGACGGACGCGGATGAAGCGTTGGTTCTTGACAGTGAGGGATGGGTTACGGAATGCTGTGCGGCTAATTTGTTCTGGCGTATTGGTAATGTGGTCTACACGCCGAGCCTGGATCAGGCGGGGGTGAATGGCATTATGCGACAATTCTGCTTACGTATGCTGGCACAATCATCGTTTCGGACTGTCGAAGTGAGAGTCCGGGAGGAGGCGCTGAAGCATGCGGATGAAATGATCGTCTGTAATGCGCTCATGCCTGTTGTGCCCGTGCGTGCGTATGGCGGGAAGCTGTTGCCTTCACGTGCCTTATTTGAATTTTTAGCCCCACTGTGTGAGCACCCGAATTAGTCATGAAAAAATTGTTACGCGTTGTTTTGTTGTTGCTGATTGTGTTGGGCATTGCTGCCGGAGCGGGTATATGGAAAGTTCGCCAGCTGGCAGACAGCAAGCTGTTGATTAAAGAAGAGACCATCTTTACGCTCAAGGCGGGCACCGGACGCCTGGCGCTTGGCGATCGGCTGTACGCAGACAACATTATCAATCGGCCACGCGTCTTCCAGTGGCTGCTGCGTGTTGAGCCTGAACTCTCGCATTTTAAAGCAGGCACTTATCGCTTTACCCCGGAGATGACTGTCCGGGACATGCTGAAGCTGCTGGAAAGCGGTAAAGAGGCCCAGTTCCCGTTACGTCTGGTTGAAGGGATGCGCCTGAGCGATTATCTCAGGCAGCTGCGTGATGCGCCGTACATCAAACATACCCTGAGCGATGATAAGTACGAGACTGTCGCGCAGGCGCTTAAGCTGGAAAATCCAGAGTGGGTGGAGGGCTGGTTCTGGCCTGACACCTGGATGTATACCGCCAATACGACCGATGTGGCGATGTTGAAACGCGCAAATCAGAAGATGGTGAAAGCGGTCGACGACATCTGGGAAGGGCGGGCCGAGGGGTTACCCTACAAAGACAAAAATCAGCTGGTGACGATGGCTTCTATTATTGAAAAAGAGACTGCCGTTGCCAGTGAGCGCGATCAGGTCGCTTCAGTCTTTATCAATCGTTTACGGGTGGGAATGCGTCTGCAGACCGATCCTACGGTGATTTACGGCATGGGTGAGCGCTATAATGGCAAGCTGTCCCGTGCCGATCTGGAAAGGCCGACGGCGTATAATACCTATACGATCTCAGGCTTGCCGCCGGGTCCTATTGCAATGCCGGGGGAGGCCTCGCTGAAGGCGGCGGCGCATCCGGCGAAGACGCCGTATCTCTATTTTGTGGCCGACGGTAAAGGGGGCCATACGTTTAACACCAATCTTGCCAGCCATAACCGGTCAGTGCAGGATTATCTGAAAGTGCTTAAGGAAAAAAATGCGCAGTAATTATATCGTCATCGAAGGTCTGGAAGGGGCCGGAAAAACCACTGCACGTAATGTTGTGGTGGAGACGCTTGAGCAGCTTGGGATCCATGACATGATTTTTACCCGTGAGCCTGGCGGAACACAGCTTGCGGAGAAGTTGAGAAGTCTGGTGCTTGACATCAAATCTGTGGGCGATGAGATCATCACCGACAAAGCGGAAGTACTGATGTTCTACGCCGCGCGCGTCCAGTTGGTTGAGACCGTCATTAAGCCTGCGCTGGCGAAAGGCACCTGGGTCATTGGCGACCGTCACGATCTCTCCACGCAGGCTTATCAGGGCGGTGGCCGCGGGATCGATCAAACGATGCTGGCCACCCTGCGCGATGCGGTGCTTGGTGATTTCCGTCCAGACCTGACGATTTATCTGGATGTCACGCCGGAGGTCGGTTTAAAACGCGCGCGCGCGCGTGGTGAGCTGGACCGCATTGAGCAGGAATCGTTTACTTTCTTCAACCGCACCCGCGCCCGTTATCTGGAACTGGCGTCGCAGGATGCCAGCATTCGAACCATTGACGCGACGCTCCCGCTGGATACTGTGATGAACAATATTCGTACCGCGGTGACGGAGTGGGTGAGGGAGCAGGGCGCATGAAATGGTATCCATGGTTGCGACCGGACTTCGAAAAACTGGTAGCCAGCTATCAGATGGGAAGGGGTCACCATGCGCTACTGATTCAGGCATTACCCGGAATGGGCGACGATGCACTCATTTATGCCCTGAGCCGTTATCTGCTGTGCCAGCAGCCTGAAGGACATAAAAGCTGTGGGCACTGTCGGGGTTGCCAGCTGATGCAGGCCGGAACGCATCCTGATTACTATTCGCTTGCCCCTGAAAAAGGGAAAAGTACTCTGGGCGTGGACGCAGTGCGCGAAGTTGGCGAGAAGCTGTATGAGCACTCACGTCTCGGTGGGGCGAAAGTGGTGTGGATCCCGGATGCGGCGCTGCTGACGGACGCGGCGGCGAATGCGCTGTTAAAAACGCTGGAAGAGCCGCCGGTACAAACCTGGTTTTTCCTGGCGAGTCGTGAGCCAGCGCGCTTACTGGCGACCTTACGCAGCCGCTGCCGGTTACATCATCTTGCCCCCCCTTCAGAACAGTATGGCGTTTCATGGCTTGCGCGAGAAGTGACGGTGTCACATGATGCGTTACTGGCGGCACTTCGCCTGAGTGCGGGGTCTCCGGGCGCGGCGCTGGAACTGCTGCAATCTGAGAGCTGGTCACATCGTGAGACGCTGTGCCAGGCGCTTGAAAAGAGTTTACAGAGCGGCGACTGGTACACATTATTACCGGCGTTGAATCATGAACAGGCTCCGGCGCGTATGCACTGGCTGGCAACTCTGCTTGTGGATGCGCTCAAACGTCAGCATGGTGCCTCATATTTCACCAATGTGGACAGCGAAAGGTTGATCGCATCGCTGGCGGGGCAGCTATCTCCGGCGCGAATTCAGGCGATCCTTAACGATATCTGCCACTGTCGCGAACAGTTACTCAGCGTGACCGGATTGAACCGCGAGCTGGTGTTAACCGATCTTATTCTCCGCACAGAGCACTACCTGCAACCAGGCACCCTGTTGCCTGTTCCCCATCTTTGAGAGAGACATTATGTTTTTAGTCGACTCACACTGCCATCTTGATGGCCTGGATTACCAATCTCTGCATAAGGATGTGGATGACGTGCTGGCGAAAGCCGCCGCGCGTGACGTAAAGTTTTGCCTGGCGGTAGCGACCACCCTGGCAGGCTACCGCAGTATGCGTGAGCTGGTTGGCAAGCGCGATAACGTGGTCTTTTCCTGCGGCGTGCATCCGCTAAACCAGGATGAAACTTATGATGTGGAGGCACTGCGCCGTCTGGCGACGGATGAAGGCGTTGTGGCGATGGGCGAGACCGGGCTGGACTATTTTTACACGCCGGAAACAAAAGTTCGTCAGCAGGAATCGTTCATCCACCATATCCAGATTGGCCGGGAGCTGAACAAACCGGTTATCGTACACACTCGCGATGCGCGAGCCGATACGCTGGCTATTCTGCGTCAAGAAAAAGTGACGGATTGCGGTGGCGTACTACACTGTTTTACAGAGGACAGAGAAACTGCGGGTAAGTTGCTGGATCTCGGATTCTATATCTCTTTTTCCGGGATTGTGACCTTCCGTAATGCGGAACAGCTACGTGATGCCGCCCGCTACGTTCCTCTGGATCGTCTGTTAGTTGAGACGGATTCACCGTATCTTGCACCGGTGCCGCATCGTGGTAAGGAGAACCAGCCTGCGATGGTTCGTGATGTCGCGGAGTATATGGCCGTATTGAAAGGTGTTGCCGTTGAGGAACTCGCACAGGTAACTACCGATAACTTTGCTCGCCTGTTTCACATCGATGCTTCCCGCCTGCAATCAATCCGTTAGTCTAGTTTTTTTAAAGCTCGTAATTAATATTTAAAGCGAGTAAAGTTCACCGCCTTTAAGTGGGCGGTGAATGACCGCTTAGAAGCATTTTTATACTTTTTTTGTCAAAAAGTGCAACTTGACGGCCTGATCGAAGTTGAAACGTGATAACCGTCAAACAAAAATGAACTTAATTATTTTACTCTGTGTAATAAATAAAAGGGCGCTTAGATGCCCTGTCCACGGCGAGGTTCTCCCCCCTCGCCAATGCGTGAGAACGTAGATAAGCACAAATACTCAGGAGCACTCCTAATTATGTTTAAGAATGCATTTGCTAACCTGCAAAAGGTCGGTAAATCGCTGATGCTGCCGGTATCCGTACTGCCTATCGCAGGTATCCTGCTGGGCGTCGGTTCCGCAAACTTCAGCTGGCTGCCAGCCGTTGTATCGCACGTGATGGCAGAAGCAGGCGGTTCTGTTTTTGCTAACATGCCGCTCATTTTCGCTATCGGTGTCGCGCTTGGCTTCACCAATAACGATGGCGTTTCCGCTCTGGCTGCCGTCGTTGCATACGGCATTATGGTGAAAACCATGGCCGTGGTTGCGCCGCTGGTACTGCATTTACCTGCTGAAGAAATTGCCGCTAAACACCTGGCTGATACCGGTGTTCTTGGCGGGATTATCTCCGGTGCGATTGCAGCGTATATGTTTAACCGCTTCTACCGCATCAAGTTGCCTGAGTATCTTGGCTTCTTCGCGGGTAAACGCTTTGTCCCGATTATCTCTGGCCTGGCGGCAATCTTTACCGGTGTGATCCTGTCCTTCATCTGGCCACCGATCGGTACCGCTATCCAGACGTTCTCTCAATGGGCCGCCTATCAGAACCCGGTTGTGGCGTTCGGTATTTACGGCTTCATTGAACGCTGCCTGGTTCCGTTTGGTCTGCACCATATCTGGAACGTTCCTTTCCAGATGCAGATTGGTGAATACACCAATGCGGCAGGTCAGGTCTTCCACGGCGATATTCCTCGCTACATGGCGGGCGATCCGACTGCGGGCAAACTCTCTGGCGGCTTCCTGTTTAAAATGTACGGTTTGCCGGCTGCAGCGATTGCAATCTGGCATTCGGCTAAACCAGAAAACCGCGCGAAAGTGGGCGGTATCATGATCTCCGCAGCGCTGACCTCGTTCCTGACCGGTATTACCGAGCCGATCGAGTTCTCCTTTATGTTCGTTGCGCCGATCCTGTACATCATCCACGCGATTCTGGCTGGTCTGGCATTCCCGATCTGTATTCTGCTGGGTATGCGCGATGGTACCTCTTTCTCACACGGTCTGATCGACTTTATCGTTCTGTCCGGCAACAGCAGCAAGCTGTGGCTGTTCCCGATTGTGGGCGCGGGTTACGCGGTTGTTTACTACACCATCTTCCGTGTGCTGATTAAGGCGCTGGATCTGAAAACGCCAGGTCGTGAAGATAGCACCGACGACGCGAAAGCGACTGCAACCAGCGAAATGGCTCCGGCTCTGGTCGCGGCGTTTGGTGGTAAAGAGAACATCACTAACCTGGATGCGTGCATTACCCGTCTGCGTGTCAGCGTGGCTGACGTTGCGAAAGTGGATCAGGCTGGCCTGAAGACACTGGGCGCGGCAGGGGTTGTGGTTGCGGGATCGGGTGTTCAGGCGATCTTCGGTACCAAATCCGATAACCTGAAAACTGAAATGGATGAATACATCCGTAACAGCTAAGCAGTAAGATGTTGGGGAGAACTAAGGCAGCCAAATGGCTGCCTTTTTTAATGGGTGAAAATATCAGAACGGGTCGCGTGCGGTGATGCTGATGTTACGCCGTTCACCACAGACGACAGAACCCCCGTTTCAGCGGAATCGGGTCGCTATACAGGGGATTAATGGTTATAACTGCAGCAGCATTAATGCTTTTGCTTAATAAATTGTGGGTTAAGGTTGAAAGGGCAGGATTAACTCGATCATACTCTATACTCGCAGTGTGGCTCAGCGTAGCATGGCTATTTTAGAAAAGGAAAACGTCGTGGCAGAAGAGACTATTTTCAGCAAAATTATTCGTCGTGAGATCCCTTCGGATATCGTTTATCAGGACGATCTGGTTACCGCCTTTCGCGATATTGCACCACAGGCACCGACTCACATCCTGATCATCCCTAATGTCCTGATTCCCACCGTCAATGACGTGACGGCGGAGCATGAGAAGGCGCTGGGCCGTATGATTACGGTCGCGGCAAAAATTGCCGAACAGGAAGGCATTGCACAGGACGGCTACCGTCTGATTATGAATACGAATCGTCATGGCGGGCAGGAGGTGTACCACATCCATATGCACCTGCTGGGCGGTCGTGCGCTGGGCCCAATGCTCGCGCACAAAGGTCTGTAACCATGATCAAAGGATGCATTGCGCTGTCGCTAACCGTGCTGTTGCTGGCCGGATGTCGTTCTCATCCGGAAATTCCGGTCAGTAGCGATCAGACGCTGGTCATGGAGTCAACGCTTCTGGCGTCAGGAGTGACGGCGGAAAAACCGTCGTTTACTATGTCTGACATTCAGCCTTCTGCATCCTCAACGCTCTATAACGAAAGGCAAGAGCCCGTTACCGTTCATTATCGCTTTTACTGGTATGACGCCAGAGGGCTGGAGATGCACCCTCTGGAAGCGCCTCGCAGTGTTACCATTCCGGCACGTTCGACGGTCACACTGTATGGCAGCGCCAATTATCTGGGGGCGCACAAAGTCAGACTCTATCTTTATTTGTAATACACAAAATTCTTCATGAGGCAGCGTGAAGGATGAAGTCTATAAGGGGTGAATCTTTGATGACCAAAATAAGTCGCTACGCATTGATTGCCGCGCTGGCGATGTTCCTCTCTGGCTGCGTGGTGACACGTGAACCTGCGCCGGTTGATGAAGCGAAACCTGCGCCAGAGCAGCCAGCTCAGCCGCAGCAGCCTGCACCGGTAGTGCCATCTGTTCCCGCTATCCCAGGGCAGCCGGGTCCGATTGAGCATGAGGATCAAACCGCCGCGCCCGCGCCTCGCGTACGTCATTATGACTGGAATAGCGCGATGCAGCCGATGGTGAGCAAAATGTTGCAGGCTGACGGGGTCACCGCAGGCAGCGTGCTGCTGGTGGATAGCGTCAATAACCGTACCAACGGTTCGCTGAATGCAGGTGAGGCCACCGAGACATTGCGCAATGCGCTGGCGAACAATGGCAAATTTACCCTGGTTTCCGCGCAACAGCTCTCCATCGCTAAACAGCAGTTAGGTTTGTCTCCGCAGGACAGCCTGGGAACGCGCAGTAAAGCGATTGGTATAGCCCGTAACGTTGGTGCGCACTATGTGCTTTATTCCAGTGCTTCCGGCAACGTCAATGCGCCGTCGCTGCAAATGCAACTGATGCTGGTACAAACTGGCGAGATAATCTGGTCAGGTAAAGGTGCTGTTCAACAACAATAGCCCACTCACGCGCGACAAGCTCCTGTCGCGCTATTTCCCGCACTATCATCCCGTCTCTGAGTTTGAAAATGGGCTCAGTGGCGGGAGTTTTCTCATTGAAAATGAAAACCATCGACTGGTGATCCGTCAGCCCCACGATCCTCGCGCGCCGGAATATGTTTTTCTGCGTCAGTATCGTGCGTTATCGCGGTTGCCTGAGAGCCTTGCTCCGACACCGCGTTTTTATACCCGTGGCTGGATGGCGGTGGACTATCTGCCCGGTGAAGTAAAATCCGGATTACCGAATGCCGACGAACTGGCAGGCTTATTGTATCATCTGCATTTACAGCCGCGTTTCGGCTGGCGAATCGCCTTGCTGCCGCTGCTTGAACGTTACTGGCAGGATTGCGATCCGACGCGACGCACCCCGTTCTGGCTACAGCATTTAACATCTTTACGCGAGGTGGGAGAACCGCATCCGCTGCGGCTCGCCCCGCTGCATATGGATGTACATGCCGCAAATCTGGTGCACACCTCGTCCGGCCTACGGCTAATTGACTGGGAGTACGCCGGGGACGGTGATATTGCGCTGGAGCTGGCGGCAGTATGGGTAGAAAACGCCCATCAGCATCGCCAACTGGTGAACGCCTATGCAGCATGTGCGCACGTTGCCCCGGAACAACTTTGGCAACAGGTAAGACGCTGGTATCCCTGGCTCCTGATGCTGAAGGCGGGATGGTTTGAGTACCGCTGGCAACAGACCGGCGAACGACAATTTATCAGGCTGGCCGATGAAACCTGGCGGCAGCTAACAATGAAAGGTTAAGGAGAGCAGTGTGGGTCCAGTAATGTTGGATGTCGAAGGGTTTGAGCTGGACGCGGAAGAGCGTGAGATTCTGGCCCATCCGTTGGTTGGAGGCCTGATCCTCTTTACGCGTAACTACCACGATCCGGAGCAACTGCGCGAACTTGTCCGCCAGATTCGGGCTGCGTCGCATAATCATCTGGTGGTGGCGGTCGATCAGGAAGGCGGACGCGTGCAGCGTTTTCGTGAAGGATTTACCCGTTTGCCTGCGGCACAATCTTTTGCTGCGCTGCACGGGCTGGAAGAGGGCGGTAAGCTGGCTCAGGAGGCCGGATGGCTAATGGCCAGTGAAATGATTGCGATGGACATCGATATTAGCTTCGCACCAGTGCTGGATGTCGGGCATATTTGTACAGCGATTGGCGAGCGCTCTTATCATGCCGATCCGCTCAACGCGCTGGCGATGGCGACGCGCTTTATTGACGGTATGCACGCCGCCGGGATGAAAACGACCGGTAAACACTTCCCGGGGCACGGAGCGGTTACCGCTGACTCGCATAAGGAAACGCCAACCGATCCACGCCCTGAAGCAGAGATTCGCGCAAAAGATATGTCGGTCTTTCGCACCCTGATTGGCGAAAATAAGCTTGATGCGATTATGCCTGCGCATGTCATCTATAGCGATGTTGACGCGCGCCCGGCAAGCGGCTCGCCGCACTGGCTTAAAACGGTGCTGCGCCAGGAGCTGGGTTTTGATGGCGTGATTTTCTCTGACGATCTCTCGATGGAAGGTGCGGCGATCATGGGGAGCTACGCGCAGCGTGGTCAGGCCGCGCTGGATGCAGGTTGCGATATGATCCTCGTCTGCAATAATCGTAAAGGAGCCGTCAGTGTGTTAGATAATCTGTCGCCGATCAATGCAGAACGTGTTACACGTTTGTATCATAAAGGTTCGTTTTCGCGTCAGGAACTGATGGACTCGGCACGCTGGAAAACGGTCAGCGCCCGGCTCAACCAGTTACATGAACGCTGGCAGGAAGAGAAAGCAGGTCATTAATGCGAGTTTGGTGAGGATGCGATGATTATCTATTTACACGGTTTTGACTCTAACAGTCCGGGTAACCACGAGAAAGTACTGCAACTGCAGTTCATTGATCCGGACGTCAGGCTGATCAGCTATAGCACTCGGCATCCTAAACATGACATGCAGCATCTGCTGAAAGAAGTGGACAAAATGCTGCAACTGAATGTGGATGACCGGCCCTTAATTTGTGGCGTCGGTTTAGGCGGCTACTGGGCAGAGCGGATTGGCTTTTTATGCGATATTCGCCAGGTGATGTTTAACCCTAATTTGTTCCCGTATGAGAACATGGAAGGAAAAATCGACAGGCCGGAAGAGTACGCTGATATTGCCACCAAATGCGTGACTAACTTCCGTGAGAAGAACCGCGATCGCTGCCTGGTTATCCTGTCCCGCCGTGATGAAGCGCTGAACAGCCAGCGTTCGTCAGAGGAACTGCACCATTTTTACGAGATAGTCTGGGACGAAGAGCAGACGCATAAATTTAAAAATATCTCGCCGCATTTACAGCGGATCAAAGCCTTTAAGACGCTGGGCTGATACCTGGCGTCATCAGTAAACGGTTAACAAAACCAGCCTTTCGGCTGGTTTTTTTGTCTTTTTCAGCGCCCTGTTGCCTGACTTTTCAGCATAAAAATTGATGCACATCAATTTTGGTATGACCAATGCACCGTTCGTGTTATTCTCAATACTGAAAGAGATTTTCATTGTCGTAACTTATTGTTAATTAAAAGCTATGTTTATAACTGTTAATTAACAATTGGTTAATAAATTTAAGGGGGTCACGTTGACTACACCATTGGAAAAAATCGTGATCGTCGGCGGCGGTGCTGGCGGGCTGGAAATGGCAACACAGTTGGGCCACAAGCTGGGGCGGAAGAAAAAAGCCCAAATTACGTTGGTGGACAGGAATCACAGCCATCTGTGGAAGCCGCTCCTGCACGAAGTGGCGACCGGTTCGCTGGATGAAGGGGTGGATGCGTTGAGCTATCTGGCTCATGCCCGCAATCACGGCTTCCAGTTCCAGCTTGGTTCGGTGATGGAAATCGATCGCCAGGCAAAGACCATCACTATCGCAGAGCTGCGTGATGAGAAGGGGGAACTGCTGGTTCCTGAGCGCAAAATCGCGTATGACACGCTGGTGATGGCGCTGGGTAGCACCTCTAACGATTTCAACACGCCGGGTGTGAAAGATCACTGCATCTTCCTGGATAACCCGCATCAGGCGCGCCGCTTCCACCAGGAAATGCTTAATCTGTTCCTGAAGTATTCCGCAAATCCTGGCGCCAACGGCAAAGTCAATATTGCCATTGTTGGCGGTGGCGCGACGGGCGTGGAGCTGTCTGCGGAACTGCATAACGCGGTGAAACAGTTGCACAGCTATGGTTACAAAGGGCTGACTAACGAAGCGCTGAACGTGACGCTGGTGGAAGCCGGTGAGCGTATTTTACCGGCACTGCCGCCACGTATCTCCAGCGCGGCGCATAATGAACTCACCAAACTGGGCGTACGCGTGCTGACCCAGACGATGGTGACCAGTGCCGACGCGGGGGGTCTGCACACCAAAGATGGCGAGTACATCGAAGCGGATCTGATGGTCTGGGCTGCCGGGATCAAAGCGCCGGACTTTATGAAGGACATTGGGGGGCTGGAAACCAACCGGATCAATCAGCTGGTGGTGGAACCGACGCTGCAAACGACCCGCGATCCTGACGTGTACGCGATTGGCGACTGTGCCTCTTGCGCGCGCCCGGAAGGAGGCTTTGTGCCGCCGCGCGCGCAGGCCGCGCACCAGATGGCAACCTGTGCGATGAACAACATTCTGGCGCAGATGAACGGCAAACCGCTAAAAGCGTATCAGTACAAAGATCACGGCTCACTGGTTTCACTCTCCAGGTTCTCAACCGTGGGAAGCCTGATGGGCAACCTGACCCGTGGTTCTATGATGGTGGAAGGGCGAATTGCGCGCTTCGTTTATATCTCCCTGTACCGGATGCATCAGATTGCGCTGCACGGTTACTTTAAGACCGGGTTGATGATGCTGGTCGGCAGTATTAACCGCGTTATCCGCCCACGCCTGAAGTTGCACTAATCTCCACTGAGAGTGCCGGATGATGCTCACGCATCCGGCGCTTTTTTCCTCAGAATGCTCTGAATCATCCCGTTTTATCCCATACCCACAACATTTTCATCCACTGTCTGATGGGTTTCTCATTGCTATGGTTGCAAAATTGTTACTAACAGCAAAAAAGGAGGAACTCCCGTGAATAAATCTATGTTGGCGGGTATAGGGATTGGCGTAGCTGCTGCGCTGGGTGTGGCGGCGGTGGCCAGTCTTAACGTGTTTGATCGCGGCCCGAAGTATGCACATGTTGTCTCCGCAACACCGATTAAAGAGACCGTCAAAACGCCGCGTCAGGAGTGTCGTAATGTGACGGTAACGCACCGCAAACCCGTCCAGGATGAGAATCGCATCACCGGGTCCGTACTGGGCGCCGTGGCGGGCGGAGTGCTGGGCCATCAGTTTGGCGGTGGTCGTGGTAAAGATGTCGCCACCGTGGTAGGTGCGCTGGGCGGGGGCTATGCCGGTAACCAGATTCAGGGATCGATGCAGGAAAACGACACTTACACCTCAACGCAGCAGCGGTGTAAAACGGTGTATGACAAGTCAGAGAAAATGCTCGGCTACGACGTCACATATAAAATTGGCGACCAGCAGGGCAAAATCCGCATGGATAAAGATCCTGGCACGCAAATTCCACTGGACAGCAACGGCCAGTTGGTTCTGACAAACAAAGCCTAAAAAAGCTGTACTCTGCAAGTTAGCCCCTCATTCGCTCAGGCTGAGGGGCTTTTTTTATCAGAAGGTCAGCGCGTAGTTCAGACCAAATGTACGTCCCCGGCCTTTGTACTCGTACAGCGATGGGCTGCCGTAGGTGGGGCTGTAGAGCAACGGCGCCCGCTGTCCCCACAGGGTGGTGTAATCCTCGTCCAGCAGGTTTTCGATACTGAATGTCAGTTTCCCCAGCGGCAGTTGATAGCTGCTAATGAAATCCACAGTATTATAACCTTCCAGCTTGTTCCCGCTGGCGTCGGTTAAATCGAATGTTTGCTGGCTTTGCAGACGTAAAGACCAGGGCTCAGGCGCCCAGCCGACCCAGGCGGTGGCTTTTGACGGTGAGGCGAGCGTGACGTCCCATTTTTGCCATTTACCGTTCTGTTTCACCTCTGATTTAAGGACATTAAAGTTTGCCCCCAGGCTCCAGTCGCTGTCCGGGACAAAGTAATCCGCCGCACCTTCAACGCCATAAATCCGTCGATCGTCAGACTCAACGTTGATAGTCATGTCGCTGCGGTTAATGACGATGGATTTATCAGATGTGGAATAGTACGCGGCCAGTTGGGTGCGCAGGTTATCGCCGGTGTAACGCCAGCCCAGCTCAAACGAGTTAACCTTAATCCCTTCCAGTTTTGAATCCGCGACGTTGACGCTGCGCAGGAGCTGATAATGGTTGCCAACCTGCTCATAAGTCCCGTTGCCGTAGTATTTCCCCGGATCGGGTAACTCAACGCCCTGAGAGAAATTAAACCAGGTCTGCTGGCGATCCGTCAGGTGCGCGAGGATCCCGGCATTAAACAGAAGGTTATCATAGCTTGCTTTACCTCCCGGGATGGTATCCGCTGAACTGGCAAGGCCGCTGGCAATGCCTTGCTGCTGGGCATAACCCACAAAGTCATCGACCCGGTTTTCCGTCCACTGATAGCGCACGCCGCCGCTAAGGGTGAAAATATCATTGATGTCGTAACTGTTTTGCAGGAACGGAGCAAAGTTAGTGATGCTGTAACCCGGATAACGACCGGTGGTCCAGGCGGTGCGGTTATCCATTCCGCCGGAAGGGAGTGAATACGCAAGATCAAAGAATTTCTGGTTGGAGTCGAATGTTTCGTGGTCAGCATCAATGCCCCACGTCAGCTCCCAGTTATCCAGAAGCTGGCTGTTCAGCGTGATTTTCGCGCCAAACTGATCGGTATCCTGTTGTGAGGCGGAGAAGCTGGTGACTTGACCTTTGCTGAGTGCCGGGAAAGGGTAGAACTGTAGCGATTCGTCGCGATAATAGATCTGACTGACCAGATTCTGGCCGAAGAAATCAGCGTCAGAATATTGCAGGCTGATCAGATGGCGCTCAGTGCCGGGGATTCGGTCAGAGTTAAGGCCGCTACGAGTATATGCGTTGCCGTTACCGGTGACGGCGGACATATTTTCCCCAAGGTACAGGCCGTAATCCTCATCCCCCTGACTTTTATAGTATTGCGTCACCAGCTGTAGCTGCCGGTTGTCATCGATCTCAATCGTTCCGGTGCCCATCACATCAAGACGATCGGAGTGCTGCAAGCCGGTTTGGGTATTATCCAGCACCAGCGCATCGCCGCTGCCGTCATACCAGCCGCCGAAACGTTGATACGCGACGGACAGGCGACCCGAGGCGCGATCGGTGCCGCCGCTGACGCCGACAGCAACGCGTTCATCATGATCGTTGCTGTTGTTGAAGCCGCTTTTGCTCCCCAGTTCCAGTTCAACCTGGCGTTCAGGCTGACCTTTTTTGGTGACGATATTAATCAGGCCGCCGGTACTGCCGCCTCCATAGAGCGACGTCGCGCCTGAAATCACTTCAATATGCTCTATGTTGAAGGGATCGATGGAATCCAGCTGTCGGCTGTCGGTACGTGATGAATTTAGCCGTACACCATCGATCAGCACGACGATAGCCCGTCCACGCATATTCATGCCGTAGTTAGTTCGCCCCTGACTGCTGACATCAATACCGGGGATGAGCTGCGCCAGCACGTCTTTGAACTCTTTTCCTCCCTGAACTTGCTGCTCAATTTCCTGGCCTTCAATGACCCAGGTGGTTTGCGCCATCTGCGCAACGGTCCGCTGGCTGCGGTTTGCACTGACGATCAGGTTTTCTTCCTCGCTCTGTGCGGCTATCGCAGGGCAGGCCAACGTGAGCAAAAGGGGATTGAGTACCCAAAGACGCTTATTCATTCGCATTCCTTTTAAATCTATCACTATGGTTGTTGTTATTTCCGGTGCAGGTACCGGCAGTTACATTGTGAAACAGATGTTAAAACAAATGCGAATATTGATAATAATGATTTTTATTATCAAGTGATTTTACAAAAATAAAGCACTAAACCGTTGATAGCATTAGTAAAGATGGGGTTAATCTCAGAATAAATATCCTCCGGCATAGCCGGAGGTTTTTCGGATGCGCCTATAAGGCTCTGTTACCAGCCGCGCCCTAACAGGCGCATACGATCTGACATTTGCATCAGACTTCGTTACTTACGGCCCGTAAACGGGCTACCCGGATAAGGGAGCGATAACTGCTCACCCATTTTATCTTCTGTAAGCTGGTGCTTTATGTATTCCTGTATCTTCACCGTGTTCTTACCCACCGTATCTACGTAGTATCCCCGGCACCAGAACTCTCTATTCCTGTACTTGAATTTCATATCCCCAAACTGCTCATACAGCATCAGACTGCTTTTCCCTTTCAGATACCCCATAAAGCCGGATACGCTCATTTTGGGTGGGATTTCCACAAGCATATGGATATGATCTGCACAGCATTCCGCTTCCAGAATCCGCACGTTTTTCCACTCACACAGCTTTCTTAAGATGCTGCCTGTCGCCCTGCGTTTCTCTCCGTAGAACGCTTGTCTTCGGTATTTGGGCGCAAAAACTATGTGATATTTACAGTTCCATCGGGTGTGCGCTAAGCTCTTTTCGTCCCCCATTGGGACCCCCTTTTGATTTCTTGTTGAACTTTTGCAGTTGCCAGACCGCAAGGTGTTTTAACAAATCAAAAGGGGTTTTAATAACTGGCCCAAAGCTGAAAGCTTTCCGGAACCCCCAGCCTAGCTGGGGGTTTTCTGTGCACAAGAAAACCGGGAGCGCAGATCGCTCCCGGGCAAGGATTTACCGTCAGGCCTTCAGCATTTCAGGCCACAAACGTAGGGTGGTGCGGGTGATTTGCATCAGTTTGTCAAAGCTTGCACCTTCCCGGGCACTGATGGACATGCCTTGTAAAATGCAGCTGAGATATTCTGCAAGCGTCTGTACGTTGCAGTGCGTCGGTATTTCACCACGCGTCTGCCGCTGCAGAAGAAACTGCGTCAACGTTTGCTCCTGCATGGCATGGCGGGATTTCACCGTGTTGGCGATATCACGAGATGCGGCAGCAAGCGTGGCTGAGGTGTTGATCATAAAGCACCCGGCCGGCGTGTCTTTACTGGTGAAGCACGTTGCTATGGCGGTGAAGTAATCTTCCAGCGCAGATTCAACGCTTTTTTCCTCACAAAAGAGCCGGGCCTCGTGCTTCGCCGCAAAGCGCGAGATATATCTGTCCAGCACCGCACGGAACAACCCCTCTTTATTGGTAAATTCCGCATACAGGGTCGGTGCTTTGGCACCGGTTGCTTCCACAAGGTCGGAAAGCGATGTCGCTTCATAACCGTGCTGCCAGAAGAGTGTCATGGCCTTATCAAGCGCGGCTTCCCTGTCGAACACTTTTGGTCGGCCACGGCTTTTTTTAACGCAACTTGTCGATTCAGTTGTCATGATGCCGTTGTACCTGATTGGGTTTGTTGAACAACCATTATAAAAATAATCGTGCTCAGTCTCCAGCGTATTCATTAGAAAAATAAATCAATAGTATTGATATGAAATATAAGATGTTTTTAATTTATATAATGATCGTTATAAAAAAATGTTGACGTGTGACATGGATCACATTTATGATTTACCTATCGATCGTTAAGTTAATGCTTACGACAATAATTCATCTGCTAAAGGTCAACATCATGAAAAACGTAAAAACCCTTATCGCTGCTGCTGTTCTGAGTTCTCTGTCATTTGCAAGTTTTGCTGCCGTTGAAGTTCAGGCAACGCCTGCAGGCCAGCAAAAAGTCGGCACCATTTCTGCCAACGGCGGGACTAACCTGGGTTCTCTGGAAGATCAGCTGGCGCAAAAAGCGGATGAGATGGGGGCGAAATCCTTCCGTATTACTTCCGTGACGGGTCCTAATAACCTGCACGGTACCGCAGTTATCTACAAATAAGCATTAACCCTCATTAATGCCTGCCACTGCCAAAAAAAGCCCCGCTGAATTCTGTTCGGCGGGGCTTTTTCCATTGTTGATTTTACATCGTTTCCTGATTCACATCGTGATGACGGCTAACGTCTACCGGCATTCCTGACCGCACATCCATAACGTGTTGCATGACTGCGGTGTCAGTTTGCGGGGCATTTTTAAATGCCTGCATTGTGCTGTTCAGCGTGATTGGCAGCAGCTGTGGGTCGTCGTCAATATTCTTCGACAGCGGCTGATGGACTTCCACCAGACGGAAACCACCTGGCTCCACGGAGGTTTTGATCGGCGTGTTAATGATATTGACCTTCGTTCCTGGCGTGACCTGCCGGAACAGGGTCTCAATATCACCATCACGCAGACGGATACAGCCGGAGCTGACGCGCATACCAATACCAAAGTCAGCATTGGTGCCGTGCAGCAGATAAACGCCGCCGTACGCGGCTAAGCGAATGGCGTGATGCCCCATCGGGTTATCCGGTCCGGCAGGAACCACGGCAGGGAGATTAATCCCCTGTGCTTTATACCGGGCACGAATATTTGCCGTCGGCGTCCAGGTGGGGTTTGCGCGTTTGTCCGACACGGTTGTCACCATCGTTGGCGTCAGGGTATCACCGCCCAGCTGCCCGATGCCGATGGGATAGACGGTCACCGAATTTTTGCCGGGATGGTAATAATAGAGGCGCAGTTCGGCGAGATTGATCACGATACCCTGGCGCGGCGCATCCGGTAGCAGAGTTTGCAACGGAATCGTTAACACGCTGCCAGCGCGTGGAACAAAAGGATCAACGCCGGGGTTGGCTTGTAACAGCGCCAGAAAACCGACGTTATACTTTTTCGCGATTGCCTCCAGCGAACCCCCATTGTTCTCCACAACGTGGAATTTATTTTCTCCAACCAGTTTGCTTCCCGAAGGGGGAAGCGGCCAGGTATTTGCCTGCGCGGGGAGGGCAAGCAAGGCACTGGCGGCGAGTGCAAAAACCGTCAGCCAACGAGAGAGTTGCATAGTTTTCATTATGATCATTAATCAAAGGGTTATTCGAATATCCTCGTCATATATCAGGTTGCGGGGGGCGTTGGCTTTGCTACCGAGCCTTGCCCCATCGGAGCCAGCGAAAGCGCTGTTCAAAACGACTAACGCCGTTTTATCCCGCAACGCGAATTATTCAGAGTGTAGAAAAAGCCAATGCTAATTATGGGTGGGGGTTATGTCTTGAAATGCAAGGGAACTGCAAAGAGTTGTAAAGATCACGACATTGATTGGGTTGCCGGATGGCTCGCTCATCCGGCAAAAGGGGGTCACGCCACCGCGTTTTCTTCCAGCTGCGCCATAAACTGACGTACCCAATCCATACGCATTTTCCGCTCGGACAGATCCTGTATGAACTTCAGGCGGGTTGGGCCATCAAGACGGAAGTGCTGCGGCTGTTTTTGCAGCAGGCCAATCAGCCAGGCAGGGTTAACATGATTTTTCTCGGCAAACTCGATGGTACCGCCTTTCTCATTGCCTTCCAGCTTACGGATCCCCAGTTTCTGCGCCTGCTGGCGCAGTCGGGCAATATCCAGCAGATTACGTGCCGGATCGGGCAGCAGGCCGAAACGGTCGATCAGCTCTACTTTGATTTCCTCCAGCTCGTTTTCACTCTTCGCGCTGGCGATGCGCTTGTAGAACGACAGCCGGGTGTTTACATCGGGGATAAAATCATCCGGCAGCAGCGATGGCATACGCAACTCCACCTCTGTTTGCTGGCTGGTTAGATCTTCCAGAGACGGTTCGCGCCCGGCTTTCAGGGCATCGACAGCATTTTCCAGCAGCTCCATATACAGCGAGAAGCCGATTGTCTCCATCTGTCCACTCTGATCTTCGCCAAGCAGTTCGCCTGCACCGCGAATTTCGAGGTCGTGTGTCGCAAGAGCGAAGCCTGCGCCGAGATCTTCGAGTGAGGCGATGGCTTCGAGGCGTTTTTGCGCGTCGGTGGTCATGGCTTTCGGATGCGGCGTCAGCAACCAGGCATACGCCTGATGGTGGGAACGTCCGACGCGACCGCGAAGCTGGTGCAACTGTGCCAGACCAAAATGATCCGCACGTTCGATGATGATTGTGTTTGCGGTAGGAATATCAATACCGGTTTCGATGATGGTGGTACACACCAGCACGTTAAAGCGCTGGTGGTGGAAATCGTTCATCACCCGTTCCAGCTCACGCTCACGCATCTGCCCGTGGCCGATGGCGATACGCGCTTCCGGCACCAGCTCCGCTAAACGATCGGCAGCTTTCTGAATATTTTCAACATCGTTATACAGATAGTAGACCTGACCGCCGCGCAAGATTTCACGCAGAATCGCCTCGCGTACCACCAGATTGTCGTATTCGCGAACGAAGGTTTTCACCGCCAGACGACGCGCCGGAGGCGTGGCGATAATTGACAGATCGCGCATTCCGCTCATTGCCATATTCAGCGTCCGGGGGATCGGCGTAGCGGTGAGGGTCAAAATATCAACATCGGCACGCATCGCTTTGATACGTTCCTTATGCCGCACGCCGAAGCGATGCTCCTCATCGACGATCAACAAACCGAGATCTTTCAGCTTCACGTCGTTTTGCAGCAATTTATGCGTGCCGATCAGAATATCGATTTTTCCTTCGGCAACCTGCTCCAGAATTTGTGCCTGCTCTTTGGCGCTCCTGAAGCGGGAGATCATCTCAATGCGCACCGGCCAGTTGGCAAAGCGGTCGCGGAAGTTGTCGAAGTGCTGCTGGGCAAGCAGGGTGGTAGGCACCAGCACCGCCACCTGTTTGTGGTTCTCGACGGCAAGGAATGCCGCACGCATTGCCACTTCGGTTTTACCGAACCCGACGTCGCCGCAGACCAGACGGTCCATCGCTAAGGGCTGGCACATGTCGCTGAGGACCGCATTAATTGCCTGTGCCTGATCGGGCGTAGTCTCAAACGGGAAGCTGTCGCAAAACAGTTGGTACTGTTCGCGATCGTGTTTAAAGGCGAAGCCTTCTTTCGCCGCGCGCTGGGCGTAAATATCCAGCAGCTCGGCGGCCACGTCCCGCACCTTCTCCGCCGCTTTCTGGCGCGCGCGCGACCAGGCATCGCCGCCCAGCTTATGCAGCGGGGCACTATCTTCCGCGCCACCAGCATAACGGCTGATCAGATGCAAAGATGAAACAGGCACATACAGTTTGGCATCGTTGGCGTAGGTGAGCATCAGATACTCGCCTTTGATGCCGCCAGCTTCCAGCGTGGTCATTCCGGCATAACGGCCGACACCGTGTTCCAGGTGTACCACCGGCTGGCCCGGATGCAGCTCCGCCAGGTTGCGAATCAGCGTGTCCGGGTTAATTGTACGCCGCGAATCCTGACGACGGCGCGCCACGCGTTCGCCCAGGAGATCGCTTTCGCAGATCAGCGCCAGGTTGCGTTTCGTATCGACAAAGCCATGCTCGGCCGCGCCAGTCATCAGATAACGGCCGGTACCGCTCGCTTCGTCCAGGCGTAAAATGCGTTTGGGCGAGACTTTGATGCGCGCCAGTAATTCACCCAGCGCTTCACGTCGTCCTTCGCTCTCAACGGAGAACACCACCGGACCGCTGAACGACTCCAGGAATTTGCGTAGGGCATCCAGTGGCGCTTTTTGCTGCGCCTGTACGGCCAGGTCCGGCAGTTTCTGAAAACCCAGATTGGTATTGGCGGCTTTGGTCGGCAGATGCTCGGTTTTGAGCTGTACGCGCGGCCAGCGCTTGAGTTCGCTGAAGAGTTCATCCACCCGCAGCCAGAGGGATTGCGGTGGCAATAACGGGCGCATTGGGTCAACGCCACGGCTTTCGAAGCGGGCGAGGGTATCGGCCTGGAAGCGCCCGGCGCTGGCCTCCAGATCCCCGGTGTTAACCACCAGCGTATTGGCCGGGAAGTAGCTGAATAACGGCGGCAACGGTTCGTTGAAAAACAGCGGTTGCCAGTACTCGATCCCGGCAGGCAGCGTGCCTTTACTGACCTGCTGGTAAATATGCTCTGCGTCACGTTTGACTTCAAAAGTATCGCGCCACTGGCTGCGGAAAAGTTCGATCGCCGTTTTGTCGGTCGGGAATTCGTGCGCTGGCAGCAGATTGATCTCTTCCACCTCTTCCAGCGTTCGCTGGGTGTCGGCATCAAAGAGACGCAGGCTGTCTATCTCATCATCGAAGAAATCAAGGCGATAAGGCTGTTCGCTGCCCATCGGGAAGAGATCGAGTAGCGCCCCGCGGGTGGCATATTCGCCGTGCTCCATCACCTGATCGACATGGCGATAGCCCGCGCTGTCCAGCTGTGAACGCAGGGCATCACGCGACAGGCGCTGACCCTTCTGCATCACCAGCGCGTGGCCGTGCAGATAGCTGTGCGGACAGACGCGCTGCATCAGCGTGTTCACCGGCACGATCAACACGCCGCGCTGCATGGATGGCAGCTGATACAGCGTCGAGAGCCGCGAGGAGATGATCTCCTGATGCGGAGAAAAGCTGTCATAAGGAAGCGTTTCCCAGTCGGCCAGGTTCATTACCAACTGGTCAGTAAACTGACGGATCTCATCATGCAGGCGCAGGGCGTTTTGCATGTCAGGTGCAACGAGCACCACCGGGCCTGTGTGACGCTCGGCGATTTCAGCCACCAGGGTGGCGCAGGCGGCGCCGGTAAGCTCACCTAACTGACGCAGATCGGAAGCGTTGACTGGCAGCGTGTAATGATGTTGTTCAGGCATTCGGTTGTCAGAATCTCTTTAGCATATGACTGATAAGCAATGCTCTTTATTATCCGCGATCGTTTCTTATAAGCAAATTGAATTGCCCCCAAACGGGGGCGAAAGATTTATCGGGAACTGCTGGCGGCTACCGGTAAAGCGGGCGGGGAGAAGAGGATATCGGCAAACGCATACTGTGAAATCTTGCGTACCAGCAATCCCGCCAGCGTACAGAGCAGCAGGCAGACAAACGGGTAAACCAGCAACACCGTCAGCTCTGTCTGTGCAGACCAGACGGCAGCGTTCATTTTCGGGATCAGCAGAAGGCTGAAGGCTTCTACAAGAATGCGATGGGTGGTGTAAATCGCAATGGTGTTTGAGCCAATGATGTTAAGCAGGCTTGTTGAATGCATGCCGAAGCGTTGTTCATATTGATAGAACAACTTCATGATGAGCACGATTGAGACCAAAGAGAGCAGGAGCGAGATATTCATGCGCCAGGTGGCGACGGCAAGTAAGATGATACCTGCGCAAACCAGGGCGTGACGGCGTAGCGGCACCTCTTTGATATAGACCATGAGCATGTTGCCAAACCAGGCGCCGAGGCTGTAGTACGGCAGGTTGCGAATCACGCTGTTCATTCCCCACCAGGGCGTGGGAATAAAGTTAATGGCGACGCTCAGCGCAACAAACAGGGCGAACAGCGGTATTGCCTGGCGGTGGCATATTTTGCAGACCACGAAATAGACCATCAGCGCATACAGATACCACAGGCTGGTACTGGCGGTCAGCATACCGTGGACAAACTCACCGACGGAACCCGCGTAGGCCGCATTTGATGCTTGGTTCAGGTCGCGATTGGGCGCCAGCCATTGATTCAGCACGCTTAAGCACAGCCACTGGACCACGCCCCACAGCGCCAGTACCCAGAAGATACTCCAGATTCGTTTATCGACGCAGATTCTCCAGGGGACGCTGTCGATGTAGCGGCGAATCAGATAACCGGAAATAAAGAAAAAGACCGGCATACGAAATGGCGCAAGATAGAGATTGAAGTAGATCCAGCATTTGGTCAGCACTTGTGCAAACGGATGCTGGAAGGTGGTGAGGTGAGGATAGAAGGTGATCACCGAGTGATAAATGACCACCAGACAGATACATAACCCTTTAATTTGGTTGATCCACAGTTCTTTTTGTTTCATCAGGACAGCGTACTCGCGTTAATCAACAGTGCCAGTGATCCTGCGGGTCCGCGTCGGCGCTGTAATGCGTAACATTCTGCTTTTTGATTTTTTAAGATAAAGATCAGGGTTGGAAACGGACCGAAATGTAGATTTATTTAGTAAATTGATTTCCTGATACTTTTTGGCGCAGCGCTGACGAACAGTTACGGTTCAGACGTTTACCCATGCTGCTTTCGCTTATATACTCGTGACTTTGCTAACAGCAACCAGACGGATTTCATGTACCAACCTGTCGCTCTATTTATCGGCCTGCGCTACATGCGCGGGCGTGCAGCAGATCGTTTCGGTCGTTTCGTCTCCTGGCTTTCCACCATCGGCATTACCCTTGGGGTGATGGCGTTGGTGACAGTATTGTCAGTGATGAACGGTTTTGAACGTGAACTGCAAAACAACATCCTCGGCCTGATGCCGCAGGCCATTCTCTCATCTGAGCAAGGCTCGCTTAACCCACAGCAGCTTCCGGAAAAGGCCGTGACCCTGAACGGGGTGAATCGTATTGCGCCGCTTACCACCGGCGATGTCGTACTGCAAAGCGCCCGCAGCGTGGCGGTCGGGGTGATGCTGGGCATTGATCCGACGCAAAAAGATCCTTTAACGCCGTATCTGGTCAATGTGAAGCAAACCGATCTCGAGCCGGGTAAGTATAATGTCATCCTTGGTGAGCAACTTGCCGGACAGCTGGGGGTTAACCGCGGCGATCAAATTCGTGTAATGGTGCCTTCGGCCAGCCAGTTTACCCCAATGGGGCGTCTGCCGAGCCAGCGACTTTTCACGGTGATCGGCACCTTCGCGGCAAACAGCGAAGTGGATGGCTATGAGATGCTGACCAACATTCAGGACGCGTCGCGCCTGATGCGCTATCCGCTGGGGAACATTACCGGCTGGCGCTTATGGCTGAATGAACCGCTGAAGGTGGATACCCTCAGCCAGCAAAAGCTCCCGGAAGGAACCCAATGGCAGGACTGGCGCGAGCGTAAAGGCGAGCTTTTCCAGGCCGTGCGCATGGAAAAGAACATGATGGGGTTACTGCTTAGCCTGATCGTGGCGGTGGCGGCTTTTAATATTATTACCTCGCTGGGTTTAATGGTGATGGAGAAGCAAGGGGAAGTGGCGATTTTACAAACGCAGGGGTTAACACCGCGGCAGATCATGATGGTCTTTATGGTACAAGGGGCCAGCGCCGGGATTATCGGCGCCCTGCTGGGGGCTGCGCTGGGCGCTCTGCTCGCCAGTCAGTTGAATAATCTGATGCCAGTTATCGGTATTCTGCTTGACGGCGCTGCGCTGCCTGTGGCGATTGAACCGCTGCAGGTTATCGTTATTGCGCTGGTGGCGATGGCTATCGCTCTGCTCTCTACGCTTTATCCTTCCTGGCGCGCTGCCGCCACTCAACCCGCTGAGGCTTTACGTTATGAATAAGATCCTGTTGCAATGCGACAAACTGTGCAAACGCTATCAGGAAGGCTCCGTGCAGACCGACGTGCTGCACGATGTCAGCTTCAGCATTGGCGAAGGCGAAATGATGGCCATCGTCGGTAGCTCGGGTTCCGGTAAGAGTACGTTGCTGCACCTGCTGGGCGGTCTGGATACGCCGACGTCGGGCGACGTGATTTTTAGCGGTCAGCCGATGAGTAAGCTCTCATCAGCGGCGAAAGCGGAACTGCGTAACCAGAAGCTCGGTTTTATCTACCAGTTCCACCACCTGCTGCCGGATTTCACCGCGCTGGAAAACGTAGCAATGCCGCTGTTGATCGGCAAGAAAAAGCCATCTGAGACCGCCGGGCGGGCGCGTGAGATGCTAAAAGCCGTTGGCCTGGATCATCGTGCTAATCACCGTCCGTCTGAACTCTCTGGCGGTGAACGCCAGCGCGTGGCGATTGCCCGTGCGCTGGTGAATAATCCACGTCTGGTGCTGGCGGATGAGCCGACGGGTAACCTGGATGCGCGAAACGCCGACAGTATATTTCAGCTTCTGGGAGAGCTAAACCGTTCTCAGGACACCGCGTTTCTGGTGGTAACCCACGATCTGCAACTGGCGAAACGGATGAGTCGTCAGCTGGAAATGCGCGACGGACGCCTGACGGCGGAACTCAGCCTGACGGCGGAACTCAGCCTGATGGGGGCTGAGTAATGGCTTCGCCTCTGTCACTATTGATTGGTTTGCGTTTTAGCCGGGGGCGGCGGCGCGGCGGCATGGTATCGCTGATTTCAGTCATCTCTACCATTGGCATTGCGCTGGGCGTGGCGGTGCTTATCGTCGGCCTGAGCGCGATGAACGGCTTTGAGCGTGAGCTGAACAACCGCATTCTGGCGGTGGTGCCGCACGGTGAAATTGAATCAGTGAATCAGCCGTGGACCCACTGGCAGGACGCGCTGGCTAAAGTCCAGAAGGTACCCGGTATTGTGGCCGCGGCACCTTATATCAACTTCACCGGGCTGGTAGAGAGTGGGGTGAATCTGCGCGCGATTCAGGTTAAGGGGGTTGATCCACAACAGGAACAGCGCTTAAGCGCGCTGCCGTCGTTTGTGCAAAACCATGCCTGGGATAATTTTAAAGCGGGTGAGCAGCAGGTCATCATTGGTAAAGGCGTTGCCGATGCGCTGAAGGTGAAGCAGGGCGACTGGGTGTCGATCATGATCCCTAACGCCAGCGCTGACCACAAGCTTCAGCAGCCTAAACGTGTGCGCCTGCATGTGGCGGGGATCCTGCAACTCAGCGGTCAACTCGATCACAGTTTTGCGATGATCCCGATGGAAGATGCGCAGCAGTATCTGGATATGGGCTCCAGCGTTTCCGGCATCGCGCTGAAAGTGAATGATGTCTTTAATGCCAACAAGCTGGTACGGGACGCAGGCGAGGTGACTAACAGCTATGTCTACATCAAGAGCTGGATCGGAACCTACGGCTATATGTATCGCGATATTCAGATGATCCGCGCCATTATGTATCTGGCGATGGTGCTGGTGATCGGCGTTGCGTGTTTTAACATTGTTTCAACATTAGTGATGGCGGTAAAAGACAAGAGCGGCGATATTGCGGTATTAAGAACGCTGGGGGCGAAAGATGGCCTAATCCGCGCCATTTTTGTCTGGTACGGGCTGCTGGCTGGCCTGCTAGGCAGCCTGATCGGTGTGGTTATCGGCATTGTGGTGTCGCTACGGCTCACGCCAATAATTGAAGGAATTGAGACGCTGATTGGTCATCAGTTCCTCTCCGGAGATATCTATTTTATCGACTTCCTGCCATCCGAATTACACTGGCTGGATGTGGTTTATGTGCTGGTCACAGCGTTGTTGCTGAGTCTTCTGGCAAGTTGGTACCCGGCGCGGCGCGCCAGTAACATTGATCCTGCCAGAGTGCTGAGCGGCCAGTAAATGCAATACATATATGCTCTCAATCATTCGGGTGGCGGGAAGCCAACGTCCCCGCCACCTGAAGTATGACGAGTAGACACAAGGAGCGGCAATGTATTACGGGTTCGATATTGGTGGGACAAAAATTGCGTCAGGTGTGTTTGACAATGAGCGACGCTTGCAGTGGGAAAAGCGCGTCCCCACGCCACGCGACAGCTATGACGCTTTTTTAGATGCGGTGTGCGAGCTGGTCACGGAAGCTGATCAGCGATTTGGGGTGAAAGGCTCAGTGGGGATTGGTATCCCGGGGATGCCGGAAACCGAAGACGGCACGCTGTACGCCGCCAATGTCCCTGCCGCCAGCGGCAGGCCTCTGCGAGCCGATCTCAGCGCGCGTCTTGACCGCGACGTGCGTCTTGATAACGATGCCAACTGCTTTGCGCTTTCAGAAGCCTGGGACGATGAGTTCACGCAGTACCCGCTGGTGATGGGGCTGATCCTCGGTACCGGCGTTGGCGGTGGGCTGATCCTTAACGGTAAGCCGGTTACCGGCCATAGCTATATTACCGGTGAGTTCGGCCACATGCGTTTGCCGGTGGATGCGCTGACGCTGATGGGTTTTGACTTCCCGCTACGCCGCTGTGGATGCGGTCAGCTGGGCTGTATCGAGAACTATTTATCCGGTCGCGGATTTGCGTGGCTATACCAGCATTACTATCATCAAC
Organism: Citrobacter amalonaticus; assembly: GCF_002918555.1. Lineage (GTDB taxonomy): Bacteria > Pseudomonadota > Gammaproteobacteria > Enterobacterales > Enterobacteriaceae > Citrobacter_C > Citrobacter_C amalonaticus_A. Next base: position 336,889 of record NZ_PQMB01000002.1, on the reverse strand, counting down.
CGTTGCAGGCGCCTGAAATTATCGCATTATGGGAGCAAGGGGATGAGCGCGCGCGGGCGCACGTCGAACGTTATCTGGATCTGCTGGCGGTCTGTCTTGGTAATATCCTGACGATTGTCGATCCTGATCTGGTAGTGATTGGCGGCGGGTTGTCGAACTTTACGGCAATCACAGCGCAGCTGGCCGAAAGGCTGCCACGTCATCTTCTTCCTGTTGCGCGTGTACCACGTATTGAGCGCGCGCGTCATGGTGATGCTGGCGGAATGCGCGGCGCTGCCTTCTTACATCTTACCGATTAACTCACAGAGGTCGTTATGCAGTCGCGTCAGGGTCATCGGTTAAGACGTTTTCGTAAAAATAAACGCCATCTGCGCGAACGCCTGCGTCAGCGGATCTTTTTCAGAGACAGAGTGGTGCCGGAATTGATGGAAAAACCAAGAGTATTAGTCCTTACAGGTGCAGGGATTTCTGCGGAATCGGGTATTCGTACTTTTCGCGCTACGGATGGCCTTTGGGAAGAGCATCGGGTAGAAGATGTGGCGACGCCGGAAGGCTTTGCCCGCGACCCCGAACTGGTGCAGTCATTCTACAATGCGCGGCGACACCAGCTTCAGCAGCCGGAAATTCAGCCGAACCCGGCGCATATCGCGCTCGCAAAACTGGAAGAGGCGCTGGGCGATCGCTTCCTGCTGGTGACGCAGAATATCGATAACCTGCATGAACGTGCCGGAAACCATAATGTTATCCATATGCACGGCGAGCTGCTGAAAGTTCGTTGCTCCCGGAGCGGACAGATTCTGGACTGGACCGGGGACGTCATGCCGGATGACAAATGCCACTGCTGCCAGTTTCCGGCTCCGCTGCGTCCGCACGTGGTCTGGTTTGGTGAGATGCCGCTCGGGATGGATGAGATCTATACGGCGCTGGCGATGGCGGATATCTTTATCGCGATCGGTACCTCCGGGCACGTCTATCCGGCGGCAGGCTTTGTGCATGAAGCGAAACTGCATGGCGCGCATACGGTGGAGTTGAATCTGGAGCCAAGCCAGGTCGGCAGTGAGTTTGAAGAGAAACAGTATGGCCCGGCTAGTCAGGTGGTGCCGGAGTTTGTCGGGATGTTGCTTAAAGGATTGTGAGCGGTTTTTGTGCCGGATAATGCTGCGTTTATCCGGCGTGTAAATCGTCGTCCGGCAGGCCGGGTAAGGCAATGCTGCCACCCGGCCTTGCGCTGATTATCGTCCTGCTTTCAGCTTTTGATAATACTCTTCGTAGATGGCGCTGGCGGAGCCGACGTCATTCTGCCATTCCCCTTTGCTGATGGTTTCTGCGTCAGGGTAGAGTGATTTATCGTTCGCAACGGCAGGGCTTAACAGCTTACGTGCCGCCAGGTTTGGCGTGGGGTAACCGATGGTTTCCGCCACTTCTTTCGCGACGTCCGGACGCAGCAGGAAGTCGATCAGCTTCAGCGCGCCTTCTTTATTTTTGGCATTCGCCGGAATAGAGAGGCTGTCCATCCAGAAGATCCCGCCTTCTTTCGGCCACACCACGTCCAGCGGCGTACCCGCCTCACGTGCCACGAACGCCGAGCCGTTCCACACCATCCCCAGATTCACTTCGCCTTCCATATACGGGTTTGCCGGGTTATCAGAGTTAAACGCGGCGACGTTTGGCATCAGCTTTTTCAGCTCGTTATAGGCTGCTTCAATTTCTTTAGGATCGGTGGTGTTACCGGAGTAGCCGAGCTTACGCAGTGCCATCTGGAACACTTCACGCGCATCGTCGGTCAGCAGCAGGCTGCCTTTGTATTCTGGTTTCCACAGGTCAGCCCAGCTGGTGACGGTTTTCGGATCCATGACATCGCTGTTGACGCCAATTGCCGTTGCGCCCCAGATGTACGGAATAGAGTAGTCATTGTCAGGATCAAACGGCTTGTTGAGCATTTCAGGATCGAGGTTATTGAAGTGGGTTAACTTCGTCTTGTCGATCTTCTGGATCATGCCTTCCTTACGCATTTTGTCGACATAATAGGTGGAAGGCACCACCAGGTCATACGCGCCGTCTTTGTAGGTTTTGAGTTTGGCGTACATGGTCTCATTCGACTCGTAGGTCGAATAGATAACCTTGATGCCCGTCTCTTTAGTGAACTGTTCCAGCAGTCCCGGCGGAACGTACTCCGTCCAGTTGTAGAAATAGAGCGTGTTGTTGTCGGAGGCCATGGCGGTGCTCATGCCCAGTGCCAGAGTACCCGCCGCGAGCAGGTGGCGTGACCATTTTTTCATCATTTAACGTCCCCTGAATGAAGGGCCTTAACGGCCCTTAGTTTTATCACGTGCAATAAGCTGGCTGGCGATCACCATAACCAGCGACAGCACTAACAGAATTGTCGCTAATGCGTTCACTTCGGGTGATACGCCCACTTTAACCATTGAGTAGATCTTCAACGGCAGAATTTCATAGCCAGGCCCGGTAACGAACGACGAAACAACCACATCATCCATCGACAGGGTAAAGCTTAGCAGCCAGCCTGCCGCCACCGCAGGCATTGCCAGCGGGAGAATGATTTTGCGCAGGATCGTGATTTCGCTGGCACCCAGATCTTTCGCCGCCTCCAGCATCCGCACATCGAATCCTTTCAGACGCGAATAGACGGTGACCACCACAAACGGCAGACAGAAGGTGATATGCGAGAACAACAGCGACCAGAAGCCGAGCTGAATACCGAGCAGCATAAACAGTACCAGCAGAGAGATTGCCATCACGATATCCGGTGACATCATCACCACAAACAGCATACCGCTGACAAACGGCTTGCCGCGAAAACGGTAGCGATAGAGCGCAACCGCCGTCAGCGAGCCAATCAGCGTGGCAAACGTTGCTGATAGCACGGCCATCGTCAGCGAGTGCTGCGCGGCCTGTAACAGGCTGTCGTTGTTCATCAGCAGGCTATACCAGTGAGTGGTAAAACCCTGCCAGTTGATGCCGAAGCGCGAGCTGTTGAAGGAATTCACAATCAAAATAATGATTGGAATATACAGATACGCATAAATGGCGGTCATAAAACCGCCGCGGAGCAGTCGACCGATCATTCGAGTTCCGCCTTCTTGTTCAGCAGGCGCGATGCACGCCAGTAGATCAGCAGCATCAGGCCCATCACGATGGTCAGTGTAATACTGGTGGCGGCGCCAAACGGCCAGTCCCGGATGTTAAGGAACTGCACCTTAATAACGTTACCAATCAGCAGATTTTTTGCTCCGCCCATCAGGTCAGAGACATAGAACAGGCCCATCGCTGGCAGCATGACTAACAGACAACCGGCGATGATCCCGGGCATCGTCAGCGGAATGATAATACGAATAAAGGTCTGTACTTTGCTGGCACCCAGATCTTTCGCCGCCTCCAGCAGTGGTTTATCGAGCTTCTCGATGCTGGAGTAAAGCGGCATGACCATAAAGGGGAGCAGGATATAAACCAGACCAATAATCACCGCGCCCGGGGTGAACATGATGCGAATGGGGGTATCGATCACGCCCAGCCATAGCAGGAACTCGTTGAGATAACCTTTAGTGCTGAGGAAGATTTTCAGTCCATAGATACGAATCAGCGAGTTGGTCCAGAAAGGTACGATCAGCAAAAAAAGCAGCAGCGGACGCACCTTTTCCGGCAGCTTCGCCAGAAACCAGGCAAATGGATAGCCCAACACGAGGCAGGCGAGAGTGGCGATCAGCGCCATATTAAGCGAGTGCAGCAGGACTTCAAAATAGAGCGGATCGAGCAGGCGTGCGTAGTTTTCCAGCGTAAAGACCATCTTGACGAAATTCGCGTCGTCACGGGTCAAAAAGCTGGTGCCAATGATCATCAGGTTGGGCAGAAAGACAAACAACACAAGCCAACCGACAATAGTGAAAATCACCACATTCTGGAATTTACTTGTGTTCTTCATCAGCCAGTACGACCTCCCAGCTTTCTACCCAGTTAATGGCCATTTTCTGGTCGAGAGAGTGGTCAAAGTCCGGATCGTCTTCATTAAAGAACTCACTGACCATCACCATCTTGCCATTTTCCAGTTCGACAACTGACTCCAGCGTCATGCCTTTGTAGTTGCGCTCGCGCACATAGCCGATAAGCCCTTCGATGTGGTTGTCGTCGTTGATTTCGTCAACGCGCAGATCTTCAGGACGCAGGAGAACATGCAGTTTCTGCCCGGGTTTAACGGTGAAATTAACGTAGATATTACATTCGCGGCCTTCCACGTTTGCCCGTACACGCTGTTCGTCCAGTCGCTCGATGACGGTCGCATCGAACATATTGATTTCACCGATGAATCCGGCCACAAACAGGTTTTTCGGTTCTTCGTAGATCTCACGTGGGGTACCGTCCTGCTCAATTCTGCCGTCCCGCATCACCACGATACGATCGGACATGGTCAGAGCTTCTTCCTGATCGTGAGTCACGAACACGAAGGTGATACCGAGCTTACGCTGCAACGCCTTCAGTTCGTTTTGCATCTGCTTTCGCAGCTTGTAATCCAGGGCGGAGAGCGACTCGTCAAGTAACAGCAAACGCGGTTTATTAACCACCGCACGCGCAATCGCCACGCGCTGCTGTTGGCCGCCGGAAAGCTGATGCGGCTTACGCTGCGCAAACTCTTCGAGTTGCACCATGCGTAACGCATCAGTCACCCGGGGAGAGATATCGGCGGCGGGGGTTTTCTGCATGCGCAAACCAAAAGCCACATTCTCAAATACGGTCATGTGGGGAAACAGCGCATAGCTTTGAAAAACGGTGTTCACATAGCGGTTTTCCGCCGGAACGTGGGTGATATCCTGGTTATCCAGCATGATATGACCGGAATCGACGGTTTCCAGACCGGCAATCAGGCGAAGAACGGTGGTTTTACCGCAGCCAGAGGGGCCAAGCAGCGTGAGGAATTCGCCATTATTGATGGTCAAATCCAGGGGAGAAATGACCTCTTTACCATCAAAACTTTTGCGTATTCCTGACAAAAGCACCAGCGGTGAAAGCGAACGCGGTTGTTTATTCAATTTTTTACTCTGTCCCATGTAGACGTAACGGATGGCTGATCGTTACGGGGTTTGTGGTTAACCACCTCGGTGACTCTTAATAAGGGCGGTCATTCTACGGCAAACCGCTGTAATCGCCAATCCTTGTTACGAATTACCCTACACTTCATCCTTCAGGCTGCCTCTGTATTAGCTGCACATGACCCGTCTCTGGGGATCCATTCACTTGCTGCCGCGATGCATCCTGAGTGATTTTGTGTATACACTTCATTATTCAGGGGCTGGAAGCGAAATATTCTCGTTTGCAGGGATAAAAGTGACCTGACGCAATATTTGTCTTTTGTTGCTTACTGATAATGTTGTCACGAAAAGTGAGGGTGACTGCATGGATAAACTACTTGAGCGTTTTTTACATTACGTGTCTTTGGATACCCAGTCGAAGGCGGGAGTGCGACAAGTTCCCAGTACCGAGGGGCAGTGGAAACTATTACATCTGCTCAAAGAACAGCTCGAAGAAATGGGGTTGGTTAATGTCACGCTAAGCGATAAAGGGACAGTGATGGCGACGCTGCCCGCTAATATCGCTGGTGATATCCCTGCGATCGGTTTTATTTCCCATGTGGATACCTCTCCGGATTTCAGCGGCAAAAATGTGAATCCGCAGATTGTCGAAAATTATCGTGGCGGGGATATCGCGTTAGGCATCGGCGATGAAGTGTTATCACCGGTAATGTTCCCGGTACTGCACCAGCTGCTGGGGCAAACGCTGATTACGACCGACGGTAAAACGCTGCTCGGCGCTGACGACAAGGCCGGCGTAGCGGAGATCATGACCGCGCTGGCGGTGCTGAAACAGAAAGACATTCCGCACGGTGATATTCGTGTGGCCTTTACGCCTGATGAAGAGGTCGGTAAAGGGGCGAAGCATTTCGACGTCGCGGCATTTGATGCGAAGTGGGCCTATACTGTCGACGGAGGTGGCGTAGGGGAGCTGGAGTTTGAGAACTTCAACGCGGCGTCGGTGAATATCAAAATTGTCGGTAATAACGTTCACCCTGGGTCTGCAAAAGGCGTAATGGTTAACGCGTTATCCCTCGCAGCGCGTATTCATGCTGAAGTTCCGGCGGATGAAAGTCCGGAAACAACCGAAGGCTACGAAGGTTTCTACCATCTGGCAAGCATGAAAGGCACCGTTGATCGTGCCGATATGCACTACATCATTCGCGATTTTGACCGCAAACAGTTTGAAGCGCGCAAACGCAAGATGATGGAAATCGCCAAAAAGGTCGGCAAGGGGCTACACCCGGACTGCTATATTGAGCTGGTGATCGAAGACAGCTATTACAACATGCGCGAGAAAGTGGTTGAACATCCGCACATTCTGGATATTGCCCGGCAGGCGATGTGTGACTGTGACATCGATCCGCAGCTAAAACCGATTCGCGGCGGTACTGACGGGGCGCAGCTTTCGTTTATGGGAATACCGTGCCCAAATCTGTTCACCGGCGGGTATAACTATCACGGCAAGCATGAGTTTGTGACCCTGGAAGGGATGGAGAAAGCGGTGCAGGTGATTGTGCGTATTGCGCAACTGACCGCAGAGCAGAAGTAAAATTGTCGATGCCGGATGGTGTAAAGCCTGATGGCGCTGTTACCGCGTCTTATCAGGCCTACGGGATGGAGCGCATCCAGGCCTGATAAGCAAAGCGCCATCCGGCATAAAGCAAACCGAAACTTATCCTTCGAAGAACCAGTATCCGCTGTTGACCAGTGCGGCCAGCATGGCGAGGAATGACGGGTCTTCCAGCGCATCGCCAAAGTTTTCAGCGGTCAGCACGATGTGGCTGGCGAGCGCTTCCAGTGCCGGACGGTGCTCAGAGTCGATCTTCTCACCGTTGGCATACACCTCATCTCCCACGCGCAGTACGCGTAATCCGCCCAGTCGCACCAGCACGTCGCCTTGCTTCAGCGCGTCGTAGATCTCATCTGGCTGGTACGGCGGTTCCGGCGGGGCGATGTCCAGTTCATGCCGTGACTGGGAGATAAACTCGCCAAACCACTCTTTGAAATGTTCTGGCTGATTAATCAGGTCGAGCATCATTGCGCGCAGCTTATCCATCTCCTGAGGCAGCACATCGGCCGGATGTTCACGGGCGGGGACGTCAGGATCGCTGTAATAGGTGTTGCCCAGTTCACGTTGCAGAACGTAATCAGCAAAGCCGCTAATCAGCTCGCGCGTATTCGGCGCCCGGAAACCGACCGAATAGTTCATCGCATTTTCCAGGGCATAGCCTTCGTGTGGGAATCCCGGTGGGATATACAAAATATCGCCAGGCTCCAGCTCTTCGTCGATGATGGCTTCAAACGGGTTAACCTGTAACAGATCCGGGTGTGGGCAGTGCTGCTTCATTTGTAGCTTTTCACCTACACGCCAGCGACGACGACCGGTCCCCTGAATAATAAAGACGTCGTACTGATCCAGATGTGGTCCCACGCCGCCGCCGGGGACGGAAAAGGAGATCATCAGATCGTCGATCCGCCAGTCCGGCAGGGCGCGGAAAGGACGCATCAGCGCAGCGGTAGGTTCATGCCAGTGGTTCACGGCCTGCACCAGTAGCGACCAGTTGTTCTCGCCGAGATGATCATAGCTTTCAAAAGGACCGTGGCTGACCTGCCATTTACCGTCCTGGTGACTGACAAGGCGGCTGTCGACTTCGCTTTCCATCGCCAGACCCGCCAGTTCGTCAGGGGAGAGCGGATCGATAAAATTGTTGAATCCGCGCTTTAACACCACCGGGCGTTTTTGCCAGTGACGTTCAAGAAAATCGGGCCAGTTGAGTGTGAGTTGGTATTCCATAATGAGCATCCGCAGCCTGTGATTGCTACCGATTATAACGGATGCCTGGCAGGATAAATGATTCAGACACAGAAATATTACAAATATACTCGTTATACTTTACGTTGCTGGTGCGCTGGCGTTGTTACCCGGACCATCCCTGGGCCTCGCCCCTTCGGGGCCAGCGCAGGCGCGGGCAAAACGACGACGCCGTTTTATCCCGCAACGCGAATTATTCAGCGTATGTAAGCTTACTCATCCTTCGCGCCCGGCTGTTGATGACCAAAAATCACCTCCATACGCGCGCCGCCGAGCAGGCTGTCATTAGCGATAATTTTGCCGTCATACTGTTCAGTAATCTCGCGTGCCACCGCCAGCCCTACGCCCTGGCCGGGCCGCAATGTGTCAATCCGTTGGCCACGATCGAACACCATATCACGCTTGCTCTGCGGAATACCCGGACCGTCATCCTCCACGATAATGTGCAGATGGTCGTCGGTCTGAAGGGCAGAGATTTCGACAAACTCCAGGCAGTATTTACAGGCGTTATCCAGCACGTTGCCCATCACTTCAACAAAGTCGTTTTGCTCACCAACGAAGCTGATTTCAGGAGAAATATCGAGGCTGATATTAACCCCTTTCCGCTGGTATACCTTGTTCAGTGCGGAGGTCAGATTATCCAGTAGCGGAGCAACCGGATGCAGTTCGCGACTCAGCAGCATACTACTGCCGCGCATACTGGCACGATGCAGGTAGTAACCAATCTGCTGGGAAATACGGCTGATCTGCTCCAGCATTACGGGTTCGGCATCGCTGACGCTCATCTTTTCACTGCGCATTGAGCGCAGGGTACTTTGCAGAACGGCAAGCGGCGTCTTCAGGCTGTGGGTGAGGTCGGTGAGAGTGGTACGGTATTTGTCGTACCGTTCGCGTTCGCTTTTCAGCATGCGGTTCAGGTTACGCACCAGACTGGTCAGTTCCCGGGTTGTTTCGGGATTGAGCATTTCACGGTGATGCTCTTCAAGCTCGCGAACTTCCCGAGCCAGGGCTTCAATAGGACGCAGGCTCCACCAGGCGGCAACCCACAGTAGCGGGATCACTAACAGCAGGTTGGCAGCCAGCACATACACAAACCAGCTCCAGACCATATAAGAGCGTTTAAGCTCAATCGGAACCGTATCCACGACGACAATCGTCAACTGCGGCATCCGTTCGGTTGCCGGGTAGACATTCACCGCCACCGAGTGGGTCATTTCGGCGTTATCGTCATCTTCCCGCACCTCTTTGAGCTGCTCCTGGACCGAATGATCCGCGCTAATGAGTGTGCTGGTGGCGTCAACATCCGCTTCAATTTCATGAAAACCATTCCTTTTCAGCCAGTCTGGCTCGATAAGATTCAGCAGCCAGGGGACGTCGCGCTGGGCCCACAACAGTTTGCCTTTCTCATCGTAAATCAGCGACATGGTCGGGCTTTGCATATCGAGATTTTCAGGTAGCTCGACGTGGATTTTGTCATCCTGCCACTTCGCCAGCGTATAAAAAAGGTTGCTCTCACCGCGCAGCAGGCGAAACGTCGTTTTGTCAAAACTGACGCTATAGCCAACCAGCGCGACCATGCCGTAGGCCAGTGAAAGCACCAGCACAACGCCTGCCGTCGCCAGCAGAAAACGCAGCCGCAGCGACAGGGGGAAGAAATGACGCAATAATTTATTCATTAGCGAAGTTCGAAAAGATATCCCTGACCACGCACGGTGGTGATCACTTCATCAGGATATTGCGCCTGAATTTTTTTCCGCAGGCGGCCCATCAGTACGTCAATGGTGTGACTTTCGCGCAGTTCAGCATCCGGATAGAGTTGCAGCATCAGCGAGTCTTTGCTGACCACTTTGCCGTTATTACGGATCAGCGTTTCCATAATGGTATATTCAAACGCCGTCAGCTTAATGACTTCGTCAGACACCGACAGCTCGCGGCGGGAGAGATCAACCTGAAACGGCGGGATAGAGATGACCTGCGAGGCCAGACCGCTGTTGCGGCGCATCAGCGCCTGCATACGCGCCACCACTTCCTCAATATGGAACGGTTTAGTGACATAGTCATCCGCGCCTGCGCTCAGCACTTCGACCTTGTCCTGCCAGCCTTCACGGGCAGTTAAAACAAGCACGGGCAGGGAGATATCATTGCTCCGCCAGCGGCGAATCAACGAAAGCCCGTCTTCATCCGGGAGTCCCAGATCGACGATCGCGATATCTGGTATATGTTCGTTAAGATAATAGTCGGCCTCTTTGGCATCTTCTGCATCATCAACCTGGTGTCCTGCATCTTGTAACTGAACCTTCAGGTGGTGACGTAACAACGCATTATCTTCGACAACCAGGACGCGCATCGGCTTTTCTCCCTAAATTAACGGTATATACACTTCATCTTTCAGTCTGCCTTTTCGCTGGCGGCGTATATTCATCCCGGTCACGTACGACTTGTACGCGCCAGGGAATTCATTCACTGGCCGTCATAATGCAATTTGAATGATTCAGTATAGAAGTATTGTAACGCTGATTATGTTGCCGTGGGGATAAACATTCAATAAACCAAAGGGGAAGGTGCCCTCTTCCTGAACGAAAGAGGGCAGGAGGCGATTATTTCAGCTCATCTGTCAGGGTGATAGCGCGGCCAATATAGTTGGCCGGAGTCATCGCTTTCAGACGCGTTTTCTCTTCTTCCGGCAGGGGCAGCGCGTCGATAAACTGTTTCATGCCTTCAGCGTCAACGCGTTTGCCGCGAGTCAGCTCTTTCAGCTTCTCGTACGGTTTTTCAATGCCGTAGCGACGCATTACCGTCTGAATCGGCTCAGCCAGCACTTCCCAGTTATGGTCCAGTTCGTCCAGCAGACGGTCACGGTTCAGTTCCAGCTTGCTCACGCCTTTAAGCGTGGACTGGTACGCGATCAGCGCATATCCAATACCCACGCCCAGGTTACGCAGCACGGTAGAGTCCGTCAGGTCACGCTGCCAGCGTGAAACCGGCAGCTTGCTTGCCAGGTGTTGCAGCACGGCGTTAGACAGGCCCAGGTTGCCTTCGGAGTTTTCGAAGTCAATCGGGTTTACTTTGTGCGGCATGGTGGAAGAACCGATTTCACCAGCGATAGTTTTCTGTTTAAAGTGGTTCAGCGCGATATAACCCCAGACGTCGCGATCGAAGTCGATCAGAATGGTGTTAAAGCGGGCGATACAATCAAACAGCTCCGCGATGTAGTCGTGCGGCTCAATCTGCGTGGTGTACGGGTTCCATTGAATTCCCAGAGAGGATACAAACTCTTCACTGAACTGATGCCAGTCCACTTCCGGGTACGCGGCGATGTGGGCGTTATAGTTGCCGACGGCACCGTTGATTTTACCGAGGATTTCCACCTGGTTTAGCTGACGGTACTGACGCTCCATACGGTAAGCGACGTTAGCCATCTCTTTACCCATCGTTGAAGGCGTTGCCGGCTGACCGTGCGTGCGCGAGAGCAGGGGAATATCACGATACTCCACGGACAGCGCTTTTACTGCGTCGATCACCTGACGCCAGTATGGCAGAACCACTTCGTCACGTGCGGTTTTCAGCATCAGCGCGTGAGACAGGTTGTTAATATCTTCAGAAGTGCAGGCGAAGTGAATAAATTCAGAAACCGCGTGCAGTTCCGGGATATCCGCGACTTTTTCTTTCAGGAAGTACTCCACGGCTTTGACGTCGTGGTTAGTGGTGCGCTCGATAGTTTTAATACGTGCTGCATCTTCTTCACTGAAGTTCGCGACGACAGTATCAAGGTAACCGTTTGCGTCCGCAGCAAAAGCAGGAACTTCCTTGATCGCTGCGTGCGCGGCCAGTTTTTGCAGCCAGCGTACTTCTACTTGTACACGGAATTTCAGCAAACCGTATTCGCTGAAAATCCCGCGCAGCGCGCTGACTTTATCGCCGTAGCGTCCATCGACAGGGGAAACGGCGGTCAGTGAGGATAATTCCATAGATCACAACTCCGGGGTTAAATGAGCAAGAATTTGTTTTGCCTGAGTGGTCAGGCGATGACGAGAAAACATTAGCTGCAGGCGACCACCGCCCACCTGGTGCCAGAGCACGGCGGCGCGGATACCGGCAAGCAGAGAGGCGCGGACCTTTGCCTGCACCTGCGGACTCTGAAGTACAGCAGGGGAGCCGGTAACCTGAATGCGCGGTCCCAGCGGGCTGATGACATCGACATAAATACCGGCCATTGCGCTCATCAGCGTTTCTGACTGTAAATCAAAATGATCCAACTGGCGTTGCAGACCGTTGATACGGTCGCCCAGCGTGTCCAGCGCGCCTTTTGCGGCCGACAGCTTACGCTCCAGCACCATCATGCTAAGGGTGTAGCGGGTCAGTTCTGCGTTGAGCCCCTGGCGGCTGCTGGCGTTCAGAACCCCAAGCAGAGTTTCCAGACCGAGACGCAGATTGGCCTCGCTACCGCCGAACACACCCAGCGTTGAGCTGGGGTTCATATCGATAACGCTGTTCAGTGAGACGTGGAGCGCATCGGCATCACAGTGCCCCTGGTGCGCCAGTTGTTGCACCAGGCGTGCCGACTGGCAAATACCCGCCAGCGCAAGGGTGATGTCATAATAATTCTTTGCCACAATCACTGCTTCCTTGTATCAAATAAAATACACGTTATCTTTCAGGCCGCCTCTGCGTGGGGGGCTGAGTGACGCGTCTCATCCATAAGATTCACCCTTACGCCCCGTCGCTCCGCGACGTTCAAATCAGCGCCTGGCGATTCACTCAGCGGCCGCCTTGATGCAACCTGAATGATGTCGTGTATTGAATAATCAGTTCGGCAGAGGCAGGCGCTGTTCAATAATGCCGCCGCCGAGACACACTTCACCGTTGTAAAAGACAGCCGACTGGCCTGGCGTTACCGCCGCCACCGGCTCAGCAAAAATCACTTCAATGCGTTCGTCATCCAGCGCCTTCACGGTGCACGGAATGTCAGTCTGACGATAGCGGGTTTTTACCGTGCAGCGCATGGTGCCGGTGAACGGCTCGCGATCGACCCAGTGTAGCTGCTGCGCAATCAGCCCGACGGACATCAGACGCGGATGCTCATGTCCCTGAGCAACGATCAGAATATTATTCTCAACGTCTTTGTCCACCACGTACCACGGATCTTCGGTCCCTTCTTTGGTGCCGCCGATACCCAGACCTTTACGCTGGCCGAGGGTGTGGTACATCAAGCCCTGATGCTGACCGATTTCTTCGCCGTCCACGGTGATGATTTTTCCAGGCTGTGCCGGGAGATAGCGACCGAGGAACTCGCGGAATTTACGCTCGCCAATAAAGCAGATGCCAGTAGAGTCTTTTTTCTTCGCGGTGATCAACCCCAGGTCTTCGGCAATTTTACGGACCTGCGGTTTTTCCAGTTCACCTACCGGGAACAGGCTCTGCGAAATTTGCTCATGGCCGAGCGTATAGAGGAAGTAACTCTGGTCTTTATTGCCGTCGAGTCCGCGCAGCAGGCGGCTTTTGCCGTCTGGATCCGCACGACGCACGTAGTGACCGGTCGCAATGTAATCTGCGCCCAGATCTTCTGCGGCGAATTCGAGGAACGCCTTAAATTTGATCTCTTTATTGCACAGAATATCAGGGTTCGGCGTGCGGCCTGCTTTGTACTCTTCGAGGAACAGCTCAAAGACGTTATCCCAGTATTCAGCAGCAAAGTTGACGGTATGCAGTTCAATGCCGAGCTTATCGCAGACGGCCTGAGCGTCGGCCAGGTCGGCTGCCGCTGTACAATATTCCTCACCGTCGTCCTCTTCCCAGTTCTTCATGAACAGGCCTTCTACCTGATAACCCTGTTGTTGCAACAGCCAGGCAGAAACGGAGGAATCGACACCGCCGGACATACCGACGATCACTTTTTTTGGGCTTTCAGACATTGGAATACTCACGACATTGAACTTCAAGGCGGCGTATTCTATCACGCAGCCCTTTACTTGACACCCTCTGTAAACGGCCAGTTAAATTCGCCGATCGTCCCGAGTGGGTAGCGTTGTCCACTCTGCCAGCAGCGAATGCTTTCGGCAACCAGCGGAGAACGCAGGTTAGGCGCATTGAGGATCGCATCGGCACTCACCCAGTGACAGCAATCGATATCGCTGTCATGAGGTTCGGTGTCGCATATACCGGCAAGTTCAATGGAAAACAGGAAACGCAAAAACGGCGTTTTGTCCGGGGCGATCCAGTGGTGCATCCGGATAAAATGCTGAGGCTGTGCGTGGATGCCGGTTTCTTCCCACAGCTCACGCGTGGCGGCCTGCACTAACGTTTCATCCGCTTCCAGATGCCCGGCAGGCTGGTTCCACAGCGCTTTGCCGTTGATGGTTTCCTCAACCACTAAAAATTTGTCTTCTGCATGAACGACGCAGGCGACCGTGACGTGCGGTTTGAACATAGGCATCCTTATTAAAGCAGTTTATCAATACCCTTGCAGAGATCGCCGGGTGGCTTCATCCGTTTTTCTCCTGCGTTATTTCGCGCCACTGCCCGTGATGAAGGCCATCAAGCGTGTAATCCCCCATGGCATAGCGAATTAACCGCAGCGTCGGAAAACCAACGTGCGCAGTCATGCGTCGCACCTGGCGGTTACGGCCCTCATATAAGGTTACCTTCAGCCAGGTGGTGGGAATATTTTTCCGCTCACGAACAGGCGGAATGCGTGGCCAGAGCCATTCAGGCTCCGCGACAACGTCAATCCCTGCGGGCAGTGTGGGACCATCGTTGAGCGTTACGCCATTGCGCAGCGCATCCAGCGCCTCTTCTGTCGGTTCACCCTCAACCTGTACATAGTAAATTTTACCCGTACGCTTGCCGGGCTGCGTCAAACGCGCCTGTAGCGCCCCGTCATTGGTCAGTACCAGCAGTCCTTCGCTGTCTCTGTCCAGACGACCTGCCGCATAAACGTCCGGCACGGGAATAAAATCTTTTAACGTTCGGCGTCCTGCCTCGTCGGTAAACTGCGGCAAAACATCGTAAGGTTTATTGAACAAAACCACGCGTTTTGGCTGGTTTTCTTTCCGCTGCTTAGTCGCTTGTCGTGAGCTGAATCGCTTAAGGCGGTGATTTCTAAAAGGAGTTTTTTGCATGGTATATTCAGAACTTATCAATTGCCGCATTATAGCCTAATAACGAGTGTCTTTCATGGCGGCAAACATTAGGGTAGTATTGACATGCTCATTACAAAACATTAACAAAAAATTGCTCTAACGCATTCGTGCAGCAGGACGCAAATGCACATGCAGCGCGATGACAGACGAGCAAACCAGAAGCGCTCGAAGGAGAGGTGAATGGAAAGCAAAGTAGTTGTTCCGGCGGAAGGTAAGAAGATCACCCTGCAAAACGGCAAACTCAACGTTCCTGAAAATCCGATTATCCCGTTCATTGAAGGCGACGGTATCGGTGTTGATGTAACCCCTGCCATGCTCAAAGTGGTTGATGCCGCTGTTGAGAAAGCCTATAAAGGCGAGCGTAAAATTTCCTGGATGGAAATTTACACCGGCGAGAAATCTACTCAGGTTTATGGCCAGGATGTCTGGCTGCCTGCTGAAACCCTTGATCTGATTCGTGATTACCGTGTGGCGATTAAAGGCCCGCTGACTACCCCGGTTGGGGGCGGTATTCGCTCTCTGAACGTTGCCCTGCGTCAGGAGCTTGACCTGTACGTTTGTCTGCGTCCGGTTCGTTACTATCAGGGTACTCCAAGTCCTGTTAAGCATCCGGAACTGACCGACATGGTTATCTTCCGCGAAAACTCTGAAGACATCTATGCGGGAATTGAATGGAAGGCTGACTCTGCCGACGCAGAGAAAGTGATCAAATTCCTGCGTGAAGAGATGGGCGTGAAGAAAATTCGTTTCCCTGAACATTGCGGTATCGGCATCAAACCCTGTTCCGAAGAAGGGACCAAACGTCTGGTGCGTGCGGCAATCGAATATGCGATCGTCAACGACCGCGATTCTGTGACCCTGGTTCACAAAGGCAACATCATGAAGTTCACCGAAGGTGCCTTCAAAGACTGGGGTTACCAGTTAGCGCGAGAAGAGTTCGGCGGCGAGCTGATTGACGGCGGCCCATGGGTGAAAATCAAGAATCCGAACACGGGCAAAGAGATCGTGGTTAAGGATGTTATTGCGGATGCGTTCCTGCAGCAAATCCTGCTGCGTCCGGCAGAATATGACGTTATCGCCTGTATGAACCTGAACGGCGACTATATCTCCGATGCGCTGGCGGCGCAGGTGGGGGGAATTGGTATCGCACCGGGAGCAAACATCGGTGATGAATGCGCGCTGTTTGAAGCGACCCACGGTACCGCACCGAAGTACGCGGGTCAGGATAAAGTGAACCCAGGTTCTATCATTCTGTCTGCTGAGATGATGCTGCGTCACATGCAGTGGTTTGAAGCAGCGGATCTGATTGTTAAAGGGATGGAAGGGGCGATTGCCGCGAAGACCGTCACCTATGACTTCGAACGTCTGATGGAAGACGCTAAACTGCTGAAATGTTCAGAGTTTGGCGACGCGATTATCGCGAATATGTAATTACTGTATGTGCTAAAACAACGGGCGTATAACACGCCCGTTGTTTTATGTCAGCAAGCTAACATTTATTAAAATAACCTTACCGTCAGTACTGGATTAAACATTCCCGAAAACAGCAGACACGCTGCATGCAGGCGCCTGGCTACAGCGAAGCCATCTGAGAAAGAGTTTATTGAACGACTTTAGTGAGAATACGACTACACAAGTCATTCTACATTAATCAGGAAGCGGTCTGTCGGGCCTGCTGACCCGACGAGATTGTTCAGAAAGTATATTTAAGACCTGCCGTGGTCATAAAGTTGTAATTTTCAATTCCTGCGGAGTTTTTACTATAGCCGGAGGTACCGTCGTTTCTGTCATAAAACGTGGTATCACCTTTCTTATTGGTGACGCGGCTCCATGCTCCTTCAACATATACTTTTGCATGTGGAGTCACGTAATAACCAGCATTTGCTGTGACAGAGTAATAATTCTGGTTTTTAACTTTGTCGCGGAATGTAATTCCACGAGCGTAGTGTTCATCGTTGTCAGATGCCTGTACCCAACCACTGTATTTAAATGCACTGCCAAATTCGAAGCTATCATAACGATAGCTGCCGACAAGACCGATATAAGGCATTTTAAAACGCTGTTTGTAGCCTATGCCTCTTTCTCCATCAGGAAATGAACCTGTTTCATTACGGAAACCGCCATTTTCGCTATAAATGTATGTACCGCCTGTGGCATTAAAGCTATAACGGTTTTCCTGGTAGCCAGCCATAAGACCAAGTCGATAGTCTGGCTCATTGAAAATCCACCCTTTGATATTTAAATCGAATTCATTAGCATAGTTGAGATGAGTATCCGGATGCTTGCTCTCATCCGTCCATGTTCCGGCATTGCTGGCATCCATCCAGTCTTTATCTACCATATTAGAACCACGGCTATCGAGGGTGCTCCAGCCTGAAGCTCCAATGGATAACCATGGCATCAGATCCCAATTGATTGCACCTTTAATAATTGCAGCGTTATTGAATTTCCAGTCGAGTTGACTGATTTTCCGTCCACCTTCTGTTGGCTCATAAACACGTTCGTTTGTTTTCCCGCTTAGAGCACCAAGGCTAATATCCATACTTATATTTTCAGGAGTAAAGAGAATGCCCTCGGTAGAAGCAAAAGAGTTGAACGCAACGGGGGCAGTTAAAACTATTCCCAGAATTTTTAATCGCATAAAGGTGACTCCATTCAGTTAGTGTTAATTATCGAATGATTATGTTGTTATTTCGACTGATGAGTCAATTAAGCCATGTGGTTTGTTTAGTGTTTTTTTTAGGTTTGGATAATTGTCTTTCGAATGAAAGGAAATACAGGATAATGTTTTATCTGCACCAGATTTCACTTGCCGTTAATCCAGAGATCCTAATAAGTCTGTATAAGACTTATCAGGAGAATTAATTCTTGCAGAAATGATTGCATGGAATATATTCAGGCAAAAAATACCCTGTAATTTTTGTGGGTAAATTAGCCGGGCGTATATTTTTTCAATAAAGCGCTATAAAGCGTAAGAAGCAGAGGGCTGTACGGGACTGATGTTTGCCCCTGGTTTTCAGTGCCAGATTGTTGCGTTCAATGTGCCGGGAAAAACTTGCTGTTTCTCACTTTAAGAGTCTGATGGGCCAGCGCGGATTTTTCGGACGAGGCACTGGAAAAAGTGGCCACGGGGTGGCCAAAGTTATTCCAGATGTTGTTGACGGTTTTTTCCACAATACCGTTCATTGGTTAGCCTGTTCAGGATAAGGGGCTGGCTGTGAATGACCACCTGTAATTTAAGTTTGTTTAGCGTCCGTTGAATTCATTAGCAGTGAATTATTTACGTAAAAATAGTGCAGTCAGAGAGACTATTAAGCAGTGCTTCTCAATGTGCCTGCCCAGAATTTATCGTATTTAACCAGTGTGTTACATTTTTTGTCAGTGCATTTTCCCTGAAAGCAAGAATACCGATGCTTAACGGATAACGTCTCATCAGCGATACGTATTCTGCGCGATGCAAACCGGAAAAAAGCGGTGCATTTCCACGCTCCTTATGGCATCAATCCATTGAATACGCGCTTTTTCCGGGGACAGGTCATCAGCGATTCCAGTTTCGCTACACAGGCCAGGTAGTGAGGCGTTGTTTTATGAAATGCGACGGCATCCTCGTCTTTATAAGCTTCATAAATATAAAAACGACTCTCCACGTCCGGATCCTGCAACACGTCGAAGCGGAGATTGCCTTCTTCGCGAACCGAACCCAGGTGATTCAGACGAAAAACGTCGATAAATTCAGCAATTTTGTCTTCGTGGACGTTAATTTCAACCAGAGTGACATGCATAATTTTCTCCTTGCAGCACATGGACCCGCCGGGCAGGTCCATGATTTATCAATTTTTCTCGCTCAGATACAGCTCATACGCGCGCTCGGCGGTTTCATTACGATGCACGACCGCGTGGACAGCTTTCATCATGGCGACCGGGTGTTCGGACTGGAAGATATTGCGTCCCATATCCACGCCGGAAGCGCCCTGGTCGATGGCCTGCCAGCACATCTCCAGCGCCTCACGTTCCGGGAGCTTTTTGCCGCCGGCGATGACAATCGGCACGGGGCAGCCCGCAGCGATGCGCTCAAAACCTTTATCGACGTAATAAGTCTTGATGATCTGCGCGCCCATTTCTGCGGCGATACGGGTGGCGAGCGAAAAGTAGCGCTGATCGCGTGCCATCTCTTTCCCCACGCCGGTCACTGCCATTGTCGGCATTCCTGCCTTGATCCCGGCGTCGACGAGTTGAATGATGTTTTTAATGGACTGATGCTCGTACTCACTCCCGATATACACCTGCGCCGCCACCGCGCAGCTATTGAGACGCACGGCATCATCGATGGATAACGCGACGGCTTCATTGCTCAGTTCGGTCAGGATGGAATTCCCCCCGGAGGCGCGTAAGACCACGGGCTTATTTGTGGCTGGGGGGACCACGCTGCGCAGGATCCCGCGGGTACACATCAGCACATCGGCGAGCGGGAACAGGGGGGCGATATTGATATCAATACGCTCCAGCCCGGTGGTCGGTCCCTGAAAATAGCCATGGTCGAACGCAAGCATGACCGTTTTTCCGGTATCGGGATTAAAAATGCGTGACAGCCGGGACTGCATGCCCCAGTCGAGCGCGCCGCAACCCTTAAGCGTAAACGGGGTGTTGCGCTGCGGCGTATCGGCATGGAAATCTTTGCCATCTTTAATGTCATCTAAATCAGCCATGATCTACTCCACGGTTAGGGAATGAAACTCAGAAATCGTATTTGCCGATATTCTCTTTGTTGAACACCACGCGTTCAGGCAGAAGAACAATGCCGTTACCTTTCGCCTCGTAGTCGTAGCCCTGTACGCTGTTTGGCGACACTTCCACCTGACCGACCCCAGGAATATCCAGCTTGTCACCGGTATTCATGTCGCCTTTTTTCAGCAAAGCGTCAGCGACGTACACGGAGATCTTGCCCTGCTGGACAACATCCCAAAGGCCAAACTCTTTCACCGTGCCGCGTTCAACATACGGGCGCATCACGTTTGGCGTACTGAAACCGACAATCGCAACCTTATCGTTTTTCAGGTTTTCAGCAGCCTGGGCGGCGGCGGGCAGGGCGTTGGCATCCGGAGCGATGATGGCGTCAAGATCGGCGTAAGCTTTAATGATGCCTTCTGCGGTCTGGAGTGATTTGGTGGCATCGTTATAGCCAAACTGAGTGGTGACGACCTCCCAGCCGGGATGCTCTTTGGCGATTTTGTCTTTGGCCTCTTTCACCCACTGGTTTTGATCGGTCACGGTCGGGCTGGAATAGAAGAAGGCTACTTTGGCTTTCTCTTTTTTAACCTGACTGAAGGCCATATCAACCAGCATGCCGCCTAACTGGGCAGGCGTACCCTGGTTGATGTAGTACGAACGGCATTCCGGTTTGGTGTCGGAATCCCAGGTCAGCACTTTTACACCGCGCTGCATCGCGCGTTTTAATGCCGGACACAAGCCGTCAGGCGAGACGGCGGACACCACAATGGCGTTATATCCCTGGTTGACGAAGTTATTGATGAGCTGAACCTGACCGGAAACGCTGGGCTCCGTCGGACCGTCGTAAGTGACATCGACGCCCAGCTCTTTACCGGCTTCCAGGGCGCCGTTACCGCCGCTGGTAAAGAATCCTACGCCAACCAGTTTCGGGATAAACGCGATCCGCTCTGCGGCCCAGGCGTTAAGGGTGAACGCCGCCAGGCTAAGGGTACTGATTACGGCAATTTTTTTAATGCTCTGAATAGTCATGTACTTTTCCTTTAGGGCAATGGATTTTCGGCCTGCCGGATAGCGCGACGACGCGCCAGCCAGTCTTTGATTTGCTGACGATGCAGGCTGACGGAACGACCTACGACAACGACAATAAGCAGTGCGCCGGAAAGGGCGCTGGACACCTGATTCGGCACGCCAGCCATTTGCAACCCCTGTTGCAGATAGCCCACCAGCAGCGCGGCGATAGCGGTACCGAGAATCGACCCGGAGCCACCGTAAATATTGGCTCCCCCCAGCACCACGGCGGTAATCGCCGGCATCAGGAAGGTGGCGCCAAGATCGGAACGCGCAGAGCCAAAGTAAGACACCAGCAGGACCGCCGCGATAGCCGAGGCAAAGCCTGTCATGGCGTACAGCGCGCAGAGCGTCCGCTTCACCGGAATCGCGCTGTACAGCGCCACACGGGCGCTCTGCCCAATCAGGAAAACATTTCGTCCGGCGTGGGTTCTGTGCATCACCAGCCAGAAAAAGAACACGCAGACGAGAAAGAAGATCAGCGGGATGGGCAGACCCAGCACATCAAGATTGGCAAAATCGGTAAAACCCTGTGGGAAGCCGCCGATCCCTTCATACCCGGTGGCGCCCGCCATCCCTGAGAGCAGCAGCGCGCTGCCGCCGAACAGATACAGTGTGCCCAGGGTGATAACCAGAGGGTTCACCCCCGTGTAGATAATCAAACCGGCGTTGATTAACCCGCACAGGGCACCCAGCGCGAGCGTCAGGATAATCGCCAGCGGCAGCGGTATACCGCCCTGGAACATCACGCCCAGGGCGATGGCGCACAGACCCATTGTGGAGCCAAATGAGATGTCGATCCCGCCGCTGACGATCACCATGGTTAAAGGCAGGGCGACAATGCCAATACAGATAAAGTCGCTGGTGCTGAACAGCAGCACGTTGAGATCCAGCAGGCGCGGATTCAGCGCGCCGAATCCCAGAATTTCAACGATCAGCAGCGCGGCAAGCGCCAGCTCCCAGCCGTAACGATGTAAATGAGTCATCAGGCAACCTCACGTTTTTTGGCGGTGCGTACCGATTTTGCAGATGATTCCGCAGATGCGTGCGGCGGGGATGGCACCGTGAAGCGGGCATATTTTTGGCGGCGAATGTTGCGCTCCAGCGCACAGCGCAGACGACCGTCGAACACCAGTACCGCCAGCAATACCAGACCCGCAATAAAGTCATTCCACCAGGCCGGAATGCGCAGCAGTACGAGTACGCTGTCAATTTGGGTGAGGAACCAGGCGCCAAGTACGGCACCAATAATCGTACCGGAGCCGCCCAGCAGGCTGATCCCACCCAGTACGCAGGCGGCGATGGCTTTCATCTCCAGGCCGGTCCCTGTCTGATTCGGGATAAAGCCAATCTGTGAGGCAAAGACGATACCGGCCAGCGCCGCCATACAGCCATTGAGCGAAAACGCCAAAATTCTGATGGCTTCAGTGCGAATCCCCAGCTGCCGCGCGCCCTGTAAATTATCGCCGGTGGCGTAAAAGCTGCGGCCAAAGGCGGTTTTTGCCAGCAGCCAGGCCATGAGTAGCATCAGGAACAACGTCAGCCAGCCGATGGCGGATATTCCCAGCAAAATGGGGGCGGACAGCTGCTTAAGTTCTGCGGGTAATCCTTCAATCCATTTGCCACCGGTCCAGAGCAGCATGACGCCGCGATACAGGCCAAGCGTTCCCAGCGTGGCGACAATCGCCGGAATTTTCAGCCAGGCGACCAGCACGCCATTGATAAATCCGGCGAGCAGCCCCAGCGCCAGCGTCGCCACGCAGGCCACAGGCAGTGGATATCCCGCGTTCAACAACAGTCCCAACAGAACGGCACACATTCCGGTGATGGAGCCAACCGAAACGTCAATGTTACGCGTCAGCATGACCAGCGTTGCCCCCATTGCCAGCAGCATGAGGATCTGAGCACTGCTGAAAACCATCGTCAGCGTCTGGATACTGAGGTATCGGCTGTCAAGTATACCTGGCAGGAAAAATAACAGCAGGACGGCCATCAGGGCGGTTGCCTCGCGGTTATTCTGGATAAATTTCAGCATGACATCTCCCCGGAATGTGGCCTGGTTCCTGATACGCTGTCGCCGAAGGCAACGTGCATGATGGTGTCGACATTGATATCGTCGCCCTGCAGGGCGTCGCTGCCCGTTTCACCCTGGTGCATGACGTAAACGCGATCGGCCATCTGTTCGATCTCTTCCAGATCGGAAGAGATAAACAGTACCGCGACGTTCTGGGCGGCGATGCTGCGGATAAGCTGATAGATGTCGTTACGGGCAGAGACGTCCACGCCACGCGTAGGTTCATCCACGATCAGAACCTGCGGTGAGGCTTCAAGACATTTGGCGATCAGGATCTTTTGCTGATTGCCTCCGGAGAGCGTGCGGGCAGGCTGTTCGGGATCGTTGAGCTTTATATTGAGCGCCCGGCGGTAGCGCTCAAGCGTGGCGCAATCTCTGGCGGGTTTTGCCCAGAAGCCGCTGTGGTTATGGGTTAATGCGCAGACGTTCCACGCCAGCGAGGCATCCAGATTCAGCCCGGAAGACTGTCTGTCCTCCGGCAGGTAAACCAGCCCGTGTTGCAGGCGTTCACGCGTGGAAAACGTGGAGATATCCTGGTCGTTGAGCACGATGCGTCCGGCGCGTAAAGGGCGCAGGCCGTAGAGTGTTTCCGCCAGTTCGGTTCGTCCTGCGCCGACCAGTCCGGCCAGGCCTAAAATTTCCCCGGCGCGCACCTCAAAACTGACGTTCATAAACCCTTCACCCGTCACATTTTCCAGGGTCAGCACGGGGGTGCCCGCCTCGTACTGAGGACGATTACCGGGCAGCTCCAGCCACAGTTTTTGTGTCGCGCTCAGGGCGTTTGTCCGCGAAGCCGGTGTGATGGCCTGGATAATATCATCGGTGGTCAGATCTGCCGTTTTTCCCGATAACGCAATGGTCCCGTCACGCATTACGCTGATGCGGTCAGCAATCTGGCGTATTTCTGGCAGCTTGTGGGAGATAAAGACGATCCCCACGCCGGTGCTCAGCAGCTCGCGCAGGCGACTGAACAGGCGTTCTGTTTCCGCCGGCGTCAGCGATGCGGTGGGTTCATCAAGAATCAAAATTCGCGAATCGCGCATCAGCCCGCGCATAATTTCGACCATCTGCCGGTCGGCGACGTCCAGTGAACCCGCGGGACTGTTGATATCGAACTGACAGCCCAGCGCCATCAGCATCGTGGCCATTTTTTGCGCCGAATTCTGGTGTCTGGGCAAGCCAAAGAGGATGTTCTCTTTTACCGTCAGGCTGGGGAAGAGCAGTGGTTCCTGTGGCACAAGGTATATCCCTAATTGATGCGCCAGCACAGGCGTGAGTCTGGTACAACGAGTTCCCTCAATCTCGATAATGCCGCTGTCGGCGGGGGTAATACCGGCGATGATTTTCATCAACGTGGATTTCCCTGCGCCATTCCCGCCCAGCAGCGCATGGACTTCGCCTTTGTGCAAAACAAAGTCAATACCTCTGAGTACATTGACACCTGAGTACTGTTTGTGAACAGATCGGGCGCTGAGCAGTGGTGAGATCGTTTCGTGGCTCATTTGCATGTCACCTCCGTTCACCCTGTGTAGGTTCGGGTTGAACAAATGTATTTTGGTATTCGAATTGTTCATAACCTTATGACCTAACTGCTCATAAAACCGACGAATGGATCACGTTTTATGCGAAAATGATCTGGATGTTTACGTTTGTTCATTTATAAACGCCTGAAATGTGGGTTCTCTCACAGTTATTAACGAATAATGAATGAACAATTGTGTTTAGAATTTCGATATGTTCAAAGTGAAGACAGGATGATGACAATTAACGACCCGATGATTTCCGAACAAGGAATGAGTGAAGAAGAGCTGGTGGCGCGCATTGCGTGGTTCTATTACCACGACGGTATGACGCAGAGCGACATCAGTGACAGACTGGGGCTGACGCGTCTGAAGGTTTCGCGACTGCTGGAGAAAGGGCATCAGTCCGGGATTATTCGTGTGCAGATTAATTCTCGCTTTGAAGGTTGTCTTGAATATGAAACCGA
The DNA here is from genome assembly GCF_002918555.1 of Citrobacter amalonaticus. Lineage (GTDB taxonomy): Bacteria > Pseudomonadota > Gammaproteobacteria > Enterobacterales > Enterobacteriaceae > Citrobacter_C > Citrobacter_C amalonaticus_A. Next base: position 311,997 of record NZ_PQMB01000002.1, on the reverse strand, counting down.
ATTACGCAGCCGCTATGGTCTGAATAATGTACGGGTTATTCCGGGGCTTCCGGGGGCGGACGTTTGCGTTCGCCTGGGGATCGGGGCGGCGCACATGCTGATGGAATCATTACAGCCGCAGCAGATCCTGGCGGCGGGCTTCGGTGAAGCCACCATGAATACCTTAAAGCGGCTCAGCGGGTTTATCTCTGCCCAGCAAATTCGCCTGGTGACGCTGTCAGGCGGCGTCGGGCCATATATGACGGGGATTGGACAACTGAATGCGGCTTGTCCGGTCAGCATTATCCCGGCACCGCTCCGCGCCTCTTCGGCGGACATCGCCCGCACCTTAAAAAATGAAAATAGCGTGCAGGATGTGCTGTTGGCTGCCCAGGCCGCCGATGCGGCGATTGTCGGCATCGGCGCAATCAACCAGAAAGATGAGGCCACCATTATTCGTTCCGGCTATATCACTCAGGGTGAGCAACTGATGATCGGGCGCAAAGGCGCGGTGGGGGACATTCTGGGCTATTTCTTTGATGCCGAAGGGCAGGTTATTCCGGACATGAAGATCCATAACGAACTTATTGGGTTAACCCTTAATTCTCTGAAGACGATCCCAACGGTGATCGGCGTGGCCGGAGGCGTGAATAAAGCGGAAGCGATCGCCGCGGCGATGAAGGGGGGTTATATCAACGCGCTGGTCACCGACCAGGATACTGCCGCCGCCATTGTCAGCGGGCAGTAATGCGTACCTGCCGCGCCATCGCGCGGCAGGGCTGTAACAGAATTTCCGTTTGTACCGTGGAGAAAGCATTGACGACCTGACAGAAATAATAAGCCGAGGACTAAAACGATGGCCCGACTCTGTACCCCCTCTGAATCCGCACACTATCTGATGGCGCTGGACGCCGGAACCGGAAGCGTCCGGGCGGTTATTTTCGACCTGGAAGGCAAACAAATCGCTGTAGGACAAGCGGAATGGCGGCATCTCGCCGTACCGGATGTTCCCGGTTCGATGGAGTTTGATCTGGGAAAAAACTGGCAACTGGCCTGTGAATGCATCCGTCAGGCTTTGCATATCGCCGGGATTGCGCCAGAAGCGATTGCGGCCGTATCTGCCTGTTCGATGCGCGAAGGTATTGTGGTCTATGACGCTAAAGGAACCCCCGTCTGGGCCTGCGCGAACGTGGATGCCAGGGCGGCCAGGGAGGTCAGCGAGCTTAAAGAAATTCATGATTACACCTTTGAAAGCGATGTCTATCGCAGTACCGGTCAGACGCTGGCGCTAAGCGCTATTCCACGCCTGCTGTGGCTGGCGCACCATCGTTCGGATATTTACCATTGCGCCTCTACGGTCACGATGATCAGCGACTGGATGGCCTATATGCTCAGCGGCGAGCTGGCGGTGGATCCGTCCAATGCCGGAACCACCGGGCTGCTGGATCTCAAGACGCGTAACTGGAAGCCGTCTTTGCTGGAAATGGCCGGACTGCGGGCGGATATTCTCTCACCGGTAAAAGAGACGGGGACGTTGCTGGGAAACGTTACCGCACAAGCCGCCGCACAGTGTGGGCTGAAGGTGGGGACACCGGTGGTGGTGGGCGGGGGGGATGTCCAGTTAGGCTGTCTCGGGCTGGGGGTTGTGCGTCCGGCACAAACCGCGGTGCTGGGGGGGACATTCTGGCAACAGGTGGTCAATTTACCCGCGCCGATGGTTGATCCTGAGATGAACGTTCGTATTAATCCACACGTCATTCCGGGAATGGTGCAAACCGAATCAATCAGTTTTTTCACTGGTCTGACGATGCGCTGGTTCCGCGATGCCTTCTGTGCAGAAGAGAAACTGATTGCGGAGCGGCTGGGCGTAGATACTTATACGCTGCTGGAGGAGATGGCCAGTCGGGTACCGGCGGGCGCATGGGGTGTTATGCCGATTTTCTCTGACCGGATGCGCTTTAAAAGTTGGTATCACGCAGCGCCTTCTTTCATCAACCTGTCTATCGATCCGGAAAAATGCAATAAGGCGTCGCTGTTCCGCGCGCTGGAAGAGAATGCGGCAATTGTGTCGGCCTGCAACTTACAGCAAATCGCCGATTTTACCGGGATTCACCCGACGTCCGTGGTGTTTGCTGGCGGGGGTTCGAAGGGCAAACTCTGGAGTCAGATTCTGGCGGATGTTTCCGGGCTGACGGTGAACGTTCCGGTTGTCAAAGAAGCCACGGCGCTGGGCTGTGCAATTGCTGCCGGAGTGGGGGCTGGGATCTGGTCATCAATGGCGGAAACCGGCGAGCGGCTGGTGCGTTGGGAGCGGCAGCATGTACCCGATATGGCGAAACATGAGCTTTACCTGGCGTCGCGAGAAAAATGGCAGGCGGTGTATCAGGAGCAGTTAGGTCTGGTCGATCACGGGTTGACGACCTCTTTGTGGAAAGCGCCAGGTTTGTAACAGGAGACCGCAATGATTAAATCCAATGAAGCGCAGCACGAGTACCGTTTTGGTGACAATGGCCCGAAATATCTTATTCGCGGTCCGGTGTGTGACATGGGGGTTGTCATGCTCCAGCCCGGTCAGTCTTTCCCCAATCATCGCCATATCGAAGCCTGTGAGATTTTTTATACCCTGGCGGGTGAGGTGACGTTGTATCTGAACGGTGAGCCGCACATTCTGGGCGCGGGGGATGTTCTGCACTGCGATCCTGGTGAGGCGCATTTTCTGGTAAATAAAGGGAAAATGCCCTGGAAAGGCGTCTTTGTGAAATCCCCGCATTTACCCGGTGACAGCCATCCGGTAGAGCCTTCTGGATATTAGTTTTCGGGCAATCCGCTGTGGATGCACCATAAGTTGACAATTGATACATTTAGAAATGTCATAATAGTTGCATGGATAATTTTGCTTATGTATTATTTGACTCCGATCACATAATGTCACATGAATGACTCAAAGATCGTCAAACCGCCATTAGCTCATCCGGAAGAGCGAACGACATGAGTTGTAGTGTTGTAGGGAACGGGGTTCGAGGCCTCGATGGCGGCCCAAATTTTAAAGCCCAGGCCAATGCCGGGGCTTTTTCATTTCCGCTGCCGTGCAGGATATAAAAAACCACGCGTCAACGCGTGGCTTATCAGGGCTCCGTCAGACTTACTTGTCTGCGTCTTTATACACGTCGGCGACGGCTTCAAAGTTGGGTCCATGCTGACGTGCTGCAACGATGTGGTAATACTTACCGCCTTTCTCATCAGCCAGTTTTGACAACTCAGTACGCAGGTCGCTCGGAGAAGAGATCGCTCCCTGGGTCTGTGACACATTCACTGAGCCAATTTTAACCAGTTTAAAGTGATCGACCTCGTCTTTAGAGACCTGATCGGCGGCAACCGCGCCGAAGGAGAAGGCGGAGAGGAGCAGTGTGGTAGCTAAAGCAATTTTTTTCATATACAGCATCCTTGTTTGGTTGTTCATTGAGAGTAGCTTCACGTTTTTTAGTGTAGACCAATTATTCAGGAATGCCGGTTTATCAAGCAGACTCATTCATGAGCCTGCTCTTTTTGGTGTTAAAGCCCTTCGGTGACAATCTTCGCCGCGGCGGCCAGTACGTCTTTACGATCTTTGGCATCCTGCTGAGGCTGAGTAAAATAGGTCACCAGAATTAATGGCGCATGATTTTCAGGCCAGATAACCGCAATATCATTGGTGGTGCCATAGTCGCCACCGCCGGTTTTATCACCCACCACCCATGATGCCGGCAGGCCCGCGCGAATGCTCTTTCCGCCAGTGGTATTGCCTTTCATCCATTCGACCAGCTGAGCGCGCTGTGTGGCGCCCAGCGCATTACCTAAGGTCAGGTTGCGCAAACTTTTCGCCATCGCCAGGGGGGTTGACGTGTCTCGTTCATCGCCCGGAATGGCAGTATTTAGCGTCGGCTCGGTGCGGTCCAGGCGAAATGTGGTATCCCCAATGGAACGGGCGAATGCCGTTACGTTATCCGTGCCGCCAAGATGGTCGATAAGCTTGTTCATGGCCGTATTGTCACTGTATTGCAGCGCCGCAGCGCTCAGTTCCGCCAGCGTCATTTCGCCATCAACATTTTTTTCGGTAATCGGGTTCCAGTTGGTCAAATCGCTTTTTTTGATTGACATCTTCTGGTGCAGGACATTTTTATCGTCTTCACTCTGCTTCAGCACCGCTGCCGCGGTGATGACTTTGCTGGTGCTGCACATTGCAAATCGCTCATCGCCACGGTAGAGAAGCTGCGAATCGTCTGCGGTATCGATCAGCGCAACGCCAAGACGTCCCCCTGAGCTTTTTTCTAATGCGGTGAGCTTCTGCTTAATCGTGCTGACATCCGTTGCTGTCCTGGCCCACAGTGATGTGCTGCCCATCAGTAAGGGAACAACCGCAGTGGCAATAAGCACCGCCTGACGAAAGGGTGTTTTAAACATGTCTGGCCTTCCAGGTAATAGCTGAATTGATAAATTAATATACGTGTGGGTAATGTTGATGAGGAATTAACGATGCGGCTGATTAATAAAAATATCAGCGATTAGAATACGTTATTTCTCTCAGCCCGCTGCACTATCCGCTTTTCACTCTTGTCTGACAAGCGAGAAGAATTTACCCTGACCTAAAGAAAATCTTATGGGTACCAGTAATGCGTTCAAATTTGCCTCTTAATGCCCTGCGCGCTTTTGAAGCCTCTGCCAGACACTTAAGTTTCACACGGGCCGCGATTGAACTTTGCGTCACGCAGGCTGCGGTGAGTCAGCAGGTCAGACTCCTGGAGGAGCGGCTCAATATGGTGCTTTTCAAACGCCTGCCCCGTGGACTGGCGATGACCGACGAAGCGCAGGCGTTATTCACCGTGCTGACCAATGCGTTCAGCCAGATAGACACGATTTTCCGACAGTTTGAAGGCGGGGAATACCGGGAGGTTCTTACCGTAGCGGCGGTGGGAACATTTGCCGTCGGCTGGTTATTACCGCGTATTGAGAAATTTAAGCAGGAACATCCCTTTATCGAATTGCGGGTACAGACCAACAACAACGTGGTGAATCTGGCGGCCGAAGGGCTGGATTTCGCGATTCGTTTCGGCAATGGCTTATGGTCATCCACCCATAATGAGGGGCTGTTTGAGGCACCACTGACCGTGTTGTGTTCGCCTGAAACGGCGCAGCGCCTTACCACTCCGGCAGATCTCTTTCATGAACATTTACTGCGTTCTTATCGCGCCGATGAGTGGGATAGCTGGTTTGCTGCCGCAGGGCTGGAGGCGGAAAGAGTGAGCGGTTCTATTTTTGATTCATCACGTCTGATGATTGAAACGGCGATCCATACCGGCGGCGTGGCACTGGCACCCGCGAGGATGTTTACACGCGAACTGGAAACGTCACAGCTTGTTCAGCCCTTTACTATTGAGATTACGGTGGGAAGCTATTGGCTGACCTGGTTAAAATCGAAGCCCATCACGCCAGCAATGGAAATATTTCGCGACTGGATCCGGCAGGAGGTCGCAATTTAAGTCAACGGGAGTCAGGGCGACTCCCGGTGTGTCCGCGGTGGTTAACGCACGACCAGCACAGGGCATTGCGCATGGCGTACCACTGCCGCAGCGGTTGAACCTAACAGATATGTTGAGATCCCTGGCCGGTGTGAGGCGATGATCACAAGGTCAGCACTCACAGAATCAGCCAGTTTCAGAATCTGGTCTTTTGGTGGACCGTAGACCAGATGCGTTACCACCCGGCCTGCTGGAATGTTGAACTGCTTGACTATCTTATCCAGCTTCTGCTGCGCTTTCGTCCGCAGACCATTTTTATCCGGATACTCTCCTGAATAAGCGAGTCCCAGGGAAGCATAAAAAGGGACAGAAGGGATGACGGCCAGAAAATGGACTTTAGCGGCTTTGGCGTGCGCTTCAACCTGAGGGATAACCTGACGCGTTAAATCGACTTCTGAGATATCAATGGGCACCAGAATAGAGCGATACATATCACTACCTCCTGTTTGTTTGATCTCCTCTTTCAGTTTACTGAATATCCCTGTGGTATAAAAAGTGACCAGAATCAAAGTAATGTGAATCATGCCGGTAATCGTGAGAACTCAGCCACGGAACTGACATTATCTGGTTTCAGGTGTTCTGTTAAAAATCTCAAGTCCGGTACAGTGTGGCAGAAATAGCGCGCTCTCAGGGGGGCCGTCTCAAAACGATCGTCTCACAGAAATAAAGCGATATCGAAAATTGAAGGTAAAAAGTGGCACGACATTGTATAAAGATTTACGGGCGATTGACGCTATTAAATTTTCCGCGAGTGAACATGAATATTGTCCAGCATTTTGGCGTCTTTCATTATATATTTATTTATATAACGAAGGGGACCTGATAATTATATTTTGTATTTCTGAATGATTATACTAAATATTTAATCTTTTCTGGTTTATAAAACTGAATATTGCGCCTGGGTTCACCGTTTTGGATTGTTTTTCCTCGATTTTTTGTCGCTACTAAATTTGAGACTTCCTTCAAAATTGTCTCTGTACATACTTTTTGATCTCCCTTCGCTTGATGAATATCAATAAATGGCCGACGTTGCTTAATTATGGTCTACCTATAAAAGAGTATATGGACTGACCAGGGTTAATGATGAAAAAAATAATAATATTGACGGTGCTTTTGAGCGCTGTAGTCGGTGCATTAGTTGTTTTTGCTGCACAATGGACATTGCATAAGACATCCAGTACTGAATTTTGTCTATCCTGCCATACAATGCAGGCGCCTTATGAGGAATATCTGGGATCCAGGCATTTTCAGAATCAGAAAGGTATTCGGGCAGAATGTGCGGATTGCCATATTCCGGAAGGCGGAATGGGTTATCTCGTCGCCAAGATCAAGGCTTCCAAAGATCTCTGGCACCAGTTTATTACCAAAAAAATTGATACGCCGGAACAGTTTGAAGAACACCGTCTCGACATGGCGCAAACGGTGTGGGACCAACTCAAAGCGAATGATTCGGCCACCTGTCGTAGCTGTCACAGCATGGATGCAATGGATCTTGAGGCACAAACTGCCGATGCCAGAAAGATGCATGAAATGGGCGTTAAGGAACAGCAAACCTGTATCGATTGCCACAAAGGGGTGGCGCACTTCCCTCCGGAAATAAAAATGGATGACTCTGCGCTGAAGGGACTTGAAGCGCAGGCGGTATCAACACCTGCCTCAGCTACAGAGCTCTATGTTGTCGGCCCCGGCGCGCTTGGCGATCTGGCAACGCTTTATCCGGCGACACAGTTAAATGTCCTGAAAACCACGGGAACGACCCGGCTGGTTGAAATCCGGGGCAGCCAAATGCAGGGCAGTGAACAGGTGATTTACTACGCCGCCGGTCAGCGACTTGTGCTTGCCAGCCTGAGCGAAAAAGGTCAGCAGGCGCTGAACGTGCTCTCAGACTGGAAGACAGATGAATATGGCAATGTCTGGCGGGACGTTGCGCTGCAAGGGGAATGGAGCGCCTCCGCACTGGCAAGCCGTGAGCCGATGTGGGACTACGCACGCAAACTCGACAATGTGTACTGCGCCGGGTGCCATGCGCCAATTCCTGCGAAGCATTTTACCCTCAATGCCTGGCCGTCCGTGGCGAAAGGAATGGGGGCTCGTACCAACATCAGTGAAAACGAACTGGATATTCTGAGCCGTTATTTCCAGTACAACGCAAAAGACATACACCAATAAGCGACGATACCAGGAGAGATCATGAAACTCACAAGACGTGACTTTATTAAAACGGCTGGGGCGGCAACCGGGACGATGGCGATTTCCTCGATGATCCCGATGCCTGCCTGGGCCGAAGGCCAGAGTGGTGGGGCGATCCTGACGGCTGCGCGCTGGGGAGCGGTTTACGTAGAGGTGAAAGACGGGAAGGTGGTTTCATCGAAAGGCGCCTTGCAGAAAACGATTCCGAACTCATTGCAACTGACTGCCCCCGATCAGGTTCATACCAGCGCACGTATCAAATACCCCATGGTGCGTAAAAGTTATCTGGAAAATCCCGGCAAAGCGGATGGAAAGCGAGGTAGCGATCCTTTTGTTCGCGTGAGCTGGGAACAGGCGCTAAAGCTTATTCATGAGCAGCATGCCCGGATCCGCAGCAGCTATGGGCCTGCCTCTGTTTTTGCGGGCTCTTACGGCTGGCGTTCCAGCGGCGTGCTGCATAAGGCGCAAACGTTACTGCAACGTTATATGAGTATGGCGGGCGGGTACGCTGGCCATACGGGTGATTATTCCACCGGTGCGGCGCAAGTGATCATGCCTTATGTGGTGGGATCGGTTGAAGTTTACGAACAGCAGACGACATGGCCGATGGTGCTTGAACATAGCCAGGTTGTGGTGCTGTGGGGGATGAATCCGCTTAACACCTTAAAAATCGCCTGGAGCAGCTCCGACGAACAGGGAATTGAATATTTTAATTTGCTGAAAAAATCCGGTAAGAGCGTAATTGCAATAGACCCGATGCGCTCTGAGACGATTGAATTCTTCGGTGATAATGCGACCTGGATTGCGCCACACATGGGGACCGATGTGGCGATGATGCTGGGTATTGCGCATACGCTGGTGAAAAAAGGTCTGCATGATAAGGCGTTCCTCGATAAATACACGACCGGTTATCCGCAGTTTGAAGAGTATCTGCTGGGTAAAAGCGACAATATCGAGAAAACCGCTGAGTGGGCGGCGGGCGTGTGCGGCGTGCCAGCCGAACAAATCGAGAAACTGGCGGAGATTTTCTCCGGCAACACAACGATGCTCATGGCCGGCTGGGGTATTCAACGTCAGCAGTATGGCGAGCAGAAGCACTGGATGCTGGTGACTCTGGCGGCGATGTTAGGACAAATTGGTACTGAAGGCGGCGGTTTTGGTTTCTCCTACCATTATTCAAATGGCGGCAATCCAACGCGCACCGGGGGCGTTTTACCTGCAATATCAGCACAGGTGGAAGGGGACTCGTCGGCAGGGAACGACTGGGCCGTCTCTGATGCCGTGACCAGTCTGCCAGTGGCGCGAATCGTTGAGGCACTCGAAAACCCCGGCGGAAAATATCAGCATAACGGGAAAGAACAGACCTTCCCGGATATCAAAATGATCTGGTGGGCCGGCGGCGCTAACTTTACTCACCACCAGGATACCAATCGCTTGATCAAAGCGTGGCAGAAGCCGGAGCTGGTGGTTATCTCTGAGTGTTACTGGACGGCGGCAGCCAAACATGCCGATATTGTTCTCCCGATCACCACATCGTTTGAACGTAACGATCTCACGATGACCGGCGACTACAGTAATCAGCATCTGGTGCCGATGAAGCAGGTGATTGAGCCGCAGTTTGAAGCCCGCAGTGATTTTGACGTGTTTGCGGATTTAGCTGAGATGCTCAAACCTGGCGGCAAAGCGGTCTACACCGAAGGTAAGGATGAAATGGCGTGGCTGAAGCAGTTCTACGATGCTGCGCAACAGGCGGCGCGCGCGCAGCGTGTGGCGATGCCACAGTTCAGCACCTTCTGGCAGCAGAACAAATTAATCGAGATGCGTGCGAACGAAAAGAATAACAAATACGTTCGTTACGCTGACTTCCGTAGCGATCCGGTGATGAACGCGCTCGGCACGCCAAGTGGAAAAATCGAGATCTATTCAAAAACAATTGAAGGTTATAACTATAAAGATTGCCCACCGCATGCGTCCTGGATTGAGCCGGATGAGTGGAAGGGGTCGGCAGATAAGGATCAGCTGCAGCTGCTGACCGCGCATCCTGCGCATCGTTTGCACAGTCAGCTTAACTATGCCTCACTGCGTAAAGAGTATGCCATCGCCGATCGTGAACCGGTCACAATTCATCCGGATGATGCAAAAGCGCGCGGTATCGCCGAAGGCGACCTGGTACGGGTGTGGAATGGTCGCGGGCAAGTCCTGGTCGGGGCACATGTCAGCGATGGGATTAAACCCGGCATTATCTGTATTCATGAAGGGGCCTGGCCGGATATCGAGAACGGAATCTGTAAAAACGGTGGCGCTAACGTGCTGACCGACGATATCCCTACCTCGCGGCTGGCAAATGGCTGTGCGGGTAACACGACGCTGGTCTATGCGGAGAAATTTACGGGCGAAGCGCCAAAACTCACGGTGTTTGATGAGCCAACGATTGTCACGATGTAATTTTGCGCATCAGCAGAGTCTTTGAATCAGACGGGAGCCATCGGCTCCCGTTTTTTTTTACAGTTTTAATTCAGGTTGAATAAAATATATTGTTATATTATAACATTTCATCTTCACAAACGGATGAGGGTGATATTTTGGTTATTCATTTTGAAAAGTTAGCGCTCGCTCTGGGGATGTTTCTGGCAAGCGGTCAGGTTCTGGCACACGATCACCATTCACACGGCGCGCCGATGACTGAGGTGGAACGGAAAGCGGCAGAAGGGGTATTTGATGATAAAAACGTGCAGGACAGGGCACTTACGGACTGGGACGGCATGTGGCAGTCCGTATATCCGTATCTGGTGAGCGGCAAGCTGGATCCGGTTTTCAAACAGAAAGCGGAGAAAGATAGCGCTAAAACGGCTGAAGAGATTAAGGCCTATTATCGCAAAGGATATGCCACCCACGTTGAGACTATCGGCATTGAGAATGGCGTAATGGAATTCCATACGGGCAATCAGGTCGCGTCCTGCAAATACGATTATGCCGGACACAGGATCCTGACGTATCAGTCCGGTAAAAAAGGCGTGCGCTATCTGTTTGAGTGTCATGATGCGGCCAGCAACGCGCCTAAGTACGTTCAGTTCAGCGATCACATCATCGCCCCGCGCAAATCGAGCCATTTCCACATTTTCATGGGTAACACTTCACAGCAGGCGCTGCTGGAAGAGATGGATAACTGGCCAACCTACTATCCGTACCAGCTGAAGGCAGATCGGGTGGTGGATGACATGTTGCACCATTAAGCTTCGTTCCAACCCGCTGCTTGTCGGCGGGTTGTTCTCGGGTCAGATATCCGTTGCGATGCACAATCCTGAAGATATTATTTTTGATTGATGGGGCAAATAAAATCAATATCCTGGCGCTCAGCCCTATGTCAGAGCGTGTTGCCACGCTTGATCTCCACACGGTTTAAAACTACTGTATATAAATACAGTTAATGTGTGGATATGAGATTATGTTGTTCTACAGACCAATAGATTTACGTCAGGACCTGACGATCCCTCTTTTTTCTGATGCCGTTTCATGCGGCTTTCCCTCACCCGCACAGGATTATGTCGAACGGCGAATCGATCTCAATGAGCTGCTGATTCAGCATCCCAGCGCGACCTACTTTGTCAGAGCATCCGGTGATTCAATGATTGAAGGGGGAATTAGCGATGGTGATTTGCTGGTGGTTGACTGTTCCTACCGGGCAAAACATGGCGACATCGTTATCGCGGCAGTGGAGGGTGAGTTTACCGTTAAACGGCTCCAGCTGCGGCCCTGGGTACAATTAAATCCGATGAACAGCATGTATTCACCTGTCAGGGTGGGGAGTGAAGAGACGCTCGATATTTTTGGCGTGGTCATCCATATCATTAAGACGCCCCGCTAATTATGTTTGCATTGGTGGATGTGAATTCATTTTACGCTTCCTGTGAAACGGCGTTCAGACCGGACCTGAAAGACAGGCCGGTCGTCGTGCTATCGAATAACGATGGCTGTGTGATTGCCCGTAGCGAAGAGGCGAAAAAAATCGGGGTTGTCATGGGTGCTCCTTACTTTAAACAAAAAGATCTGTTTCGCCACTTTGGGGTTATCTGCTTTAGCAGCAATTATGAACTCTATGCCGATATGTCGAATCGGGTGATGACCACGCTTGAAGAGATGACGCCACGGGTTGAGATCTACAGTATCGACGAAGCTTTTTGTGATTTAACCGGGGTGCGAAATTGCCGGGATTTGACGGATTTTGGCAAAGAGATACGCAATACGATTTTGCAACGTATGCACCTGACGGTTGGCGTGGGCATTGCGCCCACCAGGACGCTGGCAAAGCTGGCGAACCACGCGGCAAAGCAGTGGCGGCAGACGGGGGGGATTGTGGATCTCTCAAATATTGAGCGTCAGAGAAAGCTGATGGCGCGTATGCCGGTGAGTGAAGTCTGGGGAGTGGGACGGCGCCTGAGTAAGAGACTGGAGGCGATGGGAATCGAAAACGTACTGCAACTGGCCGATGCCGATATCCGTTTTATCAGGAAAAATTTCAGCGTGGTGCTGGAAAGAACGGTAAGGGAGCTGCGCGGTGAATCCTGCCTGGCGCAGGACGAGTTTGCAGCGGCAAAGCAGGAGATTATCTGTTCCCGTTCATTTGGCGATCGCGTCACGGAGTATGAGTCGATGCGGCAGGCTATTTGCAGCTACGCCTCGCGCGCGGCGGAAAAGCTGCGTGCGGAACATCAATATTGTCGTCATATTTCCGCTTTTGTGAAAACCAGCCCGTTTGCGCCAAATGAAACGTACTATGGCAACACGGCGTCCGTGAAATTACTGACGCCTACACAGGACAGCCGGGACATCATCAACGCGGCGGTGCGCTGTCTGGACGCCCTCTGGTGTGACGGTCATCGTTATCAGAAAGCGGGCGTGATGCTGGGGGATTTTTTTAGCCAGGGAATCGCCCAGCTTAACCTGTTTGATGATAATGCCCCCCGACCCGGCAGCGAGAAGCTGATGGCCGTTCTGGACCTGTTGAATACCAAAAGAGGGAAAGGAACGCTCTGGTTTGCCGGGCAAGGGGCGCAGCAGCAGTGGCAAATGAAAAGAGAGATGCTCTCTCCACGCTATACCACAAGGATTTCTGACGTTCTGGTGGCCGTGGTCAGATAAACGATAGTGCGTTTCCCTTTCCATCCCTGAACGCATTCGTTAGCATATTGTCCCGCAGTTGAGCGTATCTGATATGTCAGGAAGAGGTTGACGTGTTTGCAGAGTATGGTGTTCTGAATTACTGGACCTATCTGGTCGGGGCGATTTTTATTGTGCTGGTGCCGGGGCCAAATACGATATTTGTGCTGAAAAACAGCGTTGGGCGTGGGATAAAGGGCGGTTATCTTGCGGCGGCTGGGGTATTTATTGGTGATGCCGTGCTGATGTTCCTGGCCTATGCCGGCGTCGCGACGCTGATTAAAACCACGCCGGTTTTATTTAATATCGTTCGCTATCTTGGCGCATTTTATCTGCTCTGGCTGGGGGCGAAGATCCTCTATGCCACGCTGACCGCAAAGAGTGGAGAAGCGACGGAGGAAGCGGTGCCCTTTGGCGCGATCTTCAAGCGTGCGCTGGTGCTGAGTTTAACCAATCCTAAAGCGATCCTGTTTTACGTGTCGTTCTTCGTCCAGTTCATTGACGTGAATGCACCACACGCGGGGCTGTCGTTCTTTATTTTAGCCATCACGCTGGAAATCGTGAGCTTCTGTTATCTGAGCTTCCTGATTATTTCCGGGGCTTTCGTGACCCAGTATATTCGGACTAAAAAGAAACTGGCGAAGGTGGGGAACTCCCTGATCGGCCTGATTTTTGTCGGCTTTGCCGCCCGCCTGGCAACGTTGCAGTCATAAGTTTTTTCGGCCCGCCTTTCTGGCGGGCTTTTCACTTTACTTTTCCGATTGCATCACGCAATCGCCTCGCATAAGCGCGCTTTCATTTCGCTATAGGTCTGTGCAGCGTACCTCTCCGCCCATGTCTGATCGGCAATAGGCTCAACTTTCACCGCGCAGTACTTGGTTTCCGGCGTTTTTGAGATCGGATCAAGATTATCCTGTGTCAGTTCGTTGCACGCGCCAATCCACCACTGATACGTCATGTATACCGAACCGTGGTTGATACGTTCGGAAACATCCGCCCGGCTGATTACCTTGCCGCGACGTGAACTGACCCAGACCAGATCGCGATGGCGGATCCCCAGCTGCTCTGCATCCCGGGTGTTGATCTGCACATAGCCGGGTTCATCCGCCAGCGCCTGGAGCGCCGCGCAGTTGCCGGTCATCGAACGACAGGAGTAATGACCCACTTCGCGCACGGTACACAGCACCATCGGGAAATCGGCGTCCGGCACTTCGGCCGGGGCTCGCCACGGTGCGGCAAATAACCTGCCTTTGCCGTTAGCCGTATCGAACTGGCTATTGGCGTAAAGATAAGGGGTACCCGGATGATCGAGCTCAGGGCAGGGCCACTGCACGTGCCCCATATCGCCCATTTTCTTGTACGTTACGCCGTAAAAAAGCGGGCACAGTTCGCGCATCTCATCCCAGATTTGCTGGTTGCTTTCGTAGTGCATCGGATAGCCCATCGCGGTAGCCAGCAGGCTGATAATCTCCCAGTCGCGTTTCACATCGCCGCCGGGTTCAATGGCTTTTTCAAAACGCTGGAAGCCACGATCCGCGCAGGTGAAGACGCCACCGTGCTCGCCCCATGAGGTTGCCGGTAAGAGAACGTCCGCCGCCTCCGCTGTCTTGGTCATGAAAATATCCTGCACCACGATAAAATCCAGCGCCTCAAATCCTTTACGCACCAGGCTCAGATCGGCCTCCGTCTGGAGCGGATCTTCCCCCATGATGTAGTACGCTTTGATTTTGCCCTCCATCGCCAGATGAGGAACTTCGGTGATACGTGTGCCGACTTTGTCATCCATCCGGCTGGCGTCGATTCCCCAGGCATGGGCAAACTTTTCTCTGACGGCGGCATCCGTCACATCCTGATAGCCAGGAAACTGATTGGGTAAAACGCCCATATCACAGGCACCCTGCACGTTATTCTGACCGCGCACAGGGCCGACGCCAACGTCCGGACGTCCCAGATTTCCGGTGAGCAGCGCAAGGCTCGACAAGCCGCGTACCACATCTACCGCCTGACCGAACTGCGTGACGCCCATTCCCCACATTACCGTGGCGGAAGGTGCGGCGGCAAAGGTTCGCATCGCCTGACGCACCTGTGGCGCAGGTACGCCGGTAAGGTGCTCAACGGCTTCAGGCGCGTAGTCCTTCACGGTTTGCCAGTAAGCGTCCAGCCCTTCGGTGTACTTTTGCACATACTGCTGGTCATAAAGATGTTCATCAATAAGGACATAACCAAATGCGTTAACCAGCGCCATATTGCAGCCGTTGTTAAGCTGCAAATGCTGATCGGCGATACGCGCGGTTTCGATGCGGCGCGGGTCGCAAACGATGATTTTGGCACCGTTCTGACGCGCCCTGATGACCCGGCGTGCCACGATAGGGTGGGAATCAGCGCAGTTATAGCCAAAGATAAGCAGACATTTGGAATTTTCGATATCGCTGATGCTGTTACTCATCGCACCATTGCCCAGCGTTTCCTGCAGGCCGGCTACGGAGGGACCGTGACACACGCGGGCGCAGCAATCGACATTATTGGTATTCAGCACCGCCCGGGCAAACTTCTGCATCACATAGTTGGTTTCATTTCCGGTTCCACGGGATGAGCCGGTGGTCATAATGGCCCGTGGCCCGTGGTTGTTTTTGATTTCCTGAAGGCGGGTGGCGGTGTAGCGGATCGCTTCATCCCAACTGACGGGGGTAAACTTGTCCCCTTTTTGGTAGCGGATCATCGGGCGCGTCAGGCGTGGCGTTAAAAGGCGGGTGTCGTTAAGAAAATCCCAACCATAATAGCCTTTCAGGCAGAGCTGGTTCTGATTGGTTACCCCCTTTGCCGCTTCGGCGCGGATGATTTTGTTATTTTCAACAACAAGCTTGAGCTTGCACCCGGCCCCGCAGTATGGGCACACACTGATAATTTTTTTCATCAATAACAGACCTGTTAAAAGCTGAAATAGTGCGAATTATAGGCAAAGCGCCGGCTGCATAGCCGACATGCTTCGGCGTGTCATAGCGACAGTGATATAAAGCATAAAGCGTGCCAAATGGGTTAAGCCTGTGGTAATGGGGTTTCGAAAAGAAAGGCAGACAGAAAATGACAGAGAAATCGACATAAATGACGAGCCTGTGTCAAAAAAAAGCCCGCACAGAGGCGGGCAAGAAATACTGGAAGCAATGTGAGCAATGTCGTACTGAATACCTGAGCTATTTACTCAACTATTCAGTGATGAGAAAGATAATCTTTATCATTTAAACTTGCAACCCTGAGTTTTATGAGGGATAAGGATAAAGTGATGTTTATCACAAATTTCAATTTTCTGACGGTGTGCTATGCTTTTTAACGGCGAGTAAAACGCTAACGTAAAACACATAAGTGAGGAAAAAATGGGCATTCTTTCATGGATTATTTTCGGGCTTATCGCGGGTATTCTGGCGAAGTGGATTATGCCTGGTAAAGATGGCGGCGGCTTCTTTATGACGATTATTCTGGGGGTCGTTGGTGCCGTAGTTGGGGGATGGATCAGCACCTTCTTTGGTTTCGGCAAAGTTGATGGGTTCAACTTTGGTAGCTTCGCTGTTGCGGTAATCGGTGCGATTGTCGTTCTGTTTATCTACAGAAAAATCAAAAGCTAACCTGTAAATTTCCATTGATGAAAAGGCTACCTTCGGGTGGCCTTTGTCGTTCTGGCTTTGCGATTACCACCAGCCCAGTTCGGTGCCCAGTACGGCAATAATGGCCACACCAATCATAATCAGCGTCGTTTTTTTCATTGTTATGCTCCCGGCATGGTGTAGCCGCCGGTAAAGAACCAGACCAGAAAAGCCACGGCCGTAATGAAAATGACGACAGGGAAAATAATACCCAGCCTCATGCGATCACCTTACAGGTTATTTGAAGACGGGAAGGATAGCAGGGCTTAGTGCGTGACAAAAGGGGTTTTATCCTGTCGTTTCTTGTCCCGGTACATTGCGCTATCGGCGCTGCGAAGCGCGCTGTCTGCATCCATCACATTGGGGTCAATCTCCACAATGCCCAGACTGGCGCCCGGATAAAACAGCCGAATATCGCCCAACCGATACTCACCACGAATAGCCTCCAGAAGGCGACTTTTCAGTGTCTGAAGGTGGCTATCAGACGCATCGGACAGGCAGGCAACCAAAAACTCATCACCACCCAGACGACCAATAATATCGTCATGGCTGCGCAGGGCGGTCAGGCGTTGTCCCGTCTGGATTAAAAACTGATCGCCAGCTTCGTGCCCAAAACGATCGTTAATCAGTTTAAAATTATCCAGATCGATAAACGCCACGGTGACGTTGCGTTTCAGGTGGCGGGCAAGAGCGAACAGTGAATCCATATTTTCAAAAATGGCCCGGCGATTCGGTAAACCGGTGAGCACATCGGTATAAGAGTGGGCGATAAGCGCGGCGTTGGCCTCGCGCAGCTGGGCAACCAGCGATTCTTTCTGAATGTATTGCGCGATGAGTCCGGCAAACAAATGCAGCACCTGCTCACCGCGTTCGGTCAGGGCGTGCTGTTGGCGGCTTGTCGCGCACAGCGTACCGTAAAATGTACCGTCCGGAAGATGTACCGGCGTACTCAGAAACGTCGTGATTCCCAGGGCATGTGCGCAATCGCAATCCGGCCAGCGGGCAGGGACGTTATCGCTGTAAAAACAATTACCGTCTATTGCGCGTTTACACAGCGTGTCATCCCAGGGAACAGAAAGACCTTCAGGAATGTGCATTTGCTTACTGTTGCGGGCATACAAAATATGCTGGAGACGGGCATTAACATCAACTTTCGTCAGATAAGTTGACTCCATTTCGGTCACCATCTCCAGCATTTCCAGAAGCTGGCGGATCAAACTTTCAAGGGACTGTTCCGTCGCTAATGACTGCGAAACGCGAGCGAGGATCATATCGGACATAACGAAAACAAACTCCAGGAGAGAAGAAGGCGGGGCTGAAAATTTCAGCTTTGTCGGCATAATAAAACATCGCCCGGAAAGATGAAATATATCTGTTTGTTTAAAAAACAACCATCACCACCAAGCCGATCAGGAAAACATAGAGACAGGGCATCAGTCACGATACTCTGTTGGAGATAATGGTTAACGGGAGTTCCTATGAAATTTAAGTTTGTTGCACTGCCTTGCGTTCTTGTACTGGCAGCATGTTCGTCGCCATCGCAACCCGACGCCCCTAAGCCACCGAAAACAGGCATGGCAAACCCGGCGGCGGTCTATTGTGAGCAAAAGGGGGGCGTTCAGGTACCCGTGCAAAGCCCGCAGGGCGTTCGTACCGACTGCAGGTTGCCTGGCGGGGAGGTTGTTGATGAATGGGAACTCTGGCGCAGGGATCACCCACAGCCCGCGAAGTGACAACGGACGCCCCGGCAGGTTATTATTTCTCAGAGTAATCTGATGATGAGAGAAGTATGTTCCAGCTAATGCCGGGTGTCCTGGCGATGATTATTGGTGCGAAAACGTCTGCCGGACGTTGCAATATCGGTAAATCGGTTGAGCTGTTTAGTCTGTGTCAGCCGGGTGAGGTATTCATTAATCCGGTTAACGGATTCACGACGATGCTACCGAAAGAGACACCGCGTGCGCTCTGGCTGGTAACCGGTGACGTCATTTCCGCAAACGGTCAGCAGGGGTTTGCCTGGGTTCGCGCCGAACACCTGATGCCGCTGCAGCCAGATAGCCAGCCAGAAACCGGGGAAACCCGTAAATCAGCGCTCGCGTAACCATGCAGCCAGCACGAGAGCATGATTTTGCTCCGTGTTTTTCGCCGCATACAGCAGCGTGAGCGTCTGCTGGCGGGCAATGTCCGCCAGTCGTTTTCCTTCCTGTTTCTGCGGCTCCAGCTCGGCGCGATACTGTTCAGTAAAGTGGGCGAAATCCATCGCCTCAGCGTGAAATGCTTTACGCAGTTCTGCTGATGGGGTGATGGCTTTATCCCATTCATCAAACGCTAAATCCGTTTTCTTGATGCCGCGCGGCCACAGACGGTCAACGAGTACGCGATAGCCATCGCTTTTCTCTGCCGGGTCGTACACGCGTTTGCACTGAATGTTCATCCTTCTCTCTCCTCAATCCAGGCGATGAGTTTATCAATCTGCCGATCGGAAAATACGCTAATACCATGCTGACGTAACAGGGCTGCGGCGACGCCCATACCGGGATGGCGCTGGCCGCTGAATGTGCCGTCATACACCGATTGACTGCCACAGGTCGGGCTGCCGTCGGTTAACAATGCCACACAACATCCGTTCTCCTGTGCGGTACGCAGCGCGAGCCAGGCGGCAAGCTGATAATGTGCGGTCACGTCCCGGCCGGTGATTTCCAGAATCCTCGCCTGTTCCCGCATTACCGCTTCTCCGCTGGCAGCCACAATTTCTGCAGCCGGACGCGGTGTGGGTAAGCCTGCGGCCAGCTCCGGACAGTGGATAACCAGACGCTGTTCACGTTGCCAGCGTGCCAGCACGCTGGCCAGCTGCGCCTTTTCACTGGCGTTATAGCGAACCTTAAAACCCATCAGACAGGCGCTGACCAGAATTTTGTTTTTCATTGTTTACGATGCGTGCATGAGAAAACGAGGCGCAAATACTATAGCACTTTGCTGACGCGCATCCCTAAATTAAGGGATTGTGATAGCAGTAAAAGATCGGTAGTCTGAGGCTCCTTATGTTGTCCCCAATTGCTCTGACGTAAGGAATTCTCCATGGAAATCTCTCCTGTAAAAGATACGCTACGAATCGCGCTGGTGGGTGACTACAACCCCGAGGTTGTGGCGCATCAGGCAATCCCTCTCGCTATTGACGATGCTGCTGCCGTGCTGGAGCTGGTGGCGGATTATGACTGGTTAGCAACAACGGAAATCAGCAGTGCTGAAGATTTAGTGGGGTATGACGCAATCTGGGTCGTTCCTGCCAGCCCCTATAAAAACCCCGAAGGGGCACTGATTGCGATTCGTTACGCCCGTGAAAACAGCGTTCCTTTCCTCGGTACCTGCGGAGGATTCCAGCACGCTATTCTGGAGTATGCCCGCAATGTTCTGGGCTGGGATGACGCCGCACATGCTGAGACGGACGCCCTGGGGCGCATGGTGATTGCGCCTTTAGCCTGCGATCTGGTGGAGAAAACCGATCGGATCGAACTGCGAGCCAATACGCTGATAGCCAAAGCCTACGGACAGGCGATGATTTCTGAGGGGTATCACTGTCGCTACGGTATCGCGGAAGATTTTGCGAGCGAGCTTGAAAGCGGTGATTTACGCGTCACGGGCTGGGATGATAACGGAGACATTCGCGCCGTTGAGCTGGTTATCCATCCGTTTTTTGTGGGCACGCTTTTTCAGCATGAGCGTGGCGCGCTGGCAGGAAAACCCGTTCCGTTGGTACAGGCCATGCTATGGGCGGCTCGCGGGTAATAAAAAGGGCAGGCTGATGCGCCTGCCCGAAAACTAGCGGATTGTCATTTCCCGATCTCTTCCGGCGTAGAGGCCGAATACCGCCATCACGATAGCAAGAACCGCCACGATGAGAAGCGGAATATGCCAGTCGCCGAGGGTATCGTGAATTTTCCCCATTAACGGCGGTCCACAAGCGGCCAGTAAATAACCCACGGATTGTGCCATCCCGGAAAGCGCTGCCGCCTGATGTGCGGAGCTGGCGCGTAACCCAATAAATGTTAAGCCTAAAATCATGGTCGCGCCGGAACCGAAACCGAACAGCAGCGTCCACAGAACGGCGTGTTCCGGCATAAACCAGAATCCCGAGGCGCCCACAGCGCACATCAATGACACCAGTACCGCAATACTGCGTTGATCGTTAAAACGATGCAAGATTACCGGGATCAGCAGGCCTGGCGCGGCGGTTGCCAGCTGCAATAAACCGTGCAGCGAACCTGCTCCGGCTTCACTGTAGCCGTGACTAATCAAAATTGCCGGAAGCCAGCCGATAATCACGTAATAGATAAGCGAGTTGATGCCCAGAAATAGCGTAACCTGCCAGGCGAGGGCTGAACGCCAGATGCCGCGTGTATGCAGCGCCCGCGAAGTGGTCAGGCTGGCGTTGGCGGTATTGCGCCACTGCGGCAGCCAGATGAGTAAAGCCAGCAGCGGGAATAGCATCAGCATCATCAGCGCACCGCGCCAGCCAAATCCATGCAGCGCCAGTGGCACAACCATGACCGATCCCAGCGCCGCCGCTGCGCCCATCGTCACAGAGTATGCCCCGGTGAGTTTGGCCACCTGCTGCGAAAAATCACGTTTGATAAGCCCCGGCAACAGCACGTTTCCGAGTGCGATCCCACAACCGATAATCGCGGTGCCGATAAACAGCAGGATGGGCGAGGGAAGCGAGCGTACGGCGATGCCGGCGCAAATCAGCAGCATGGCGGCAAACAGGCTGCGTTCCATACCAACGCGGCGGGCGACGTTCGCCGCCAGCGGCGACACCAGCGCAAAGGCCAGCAGAGGCAAGGTGGTGAGTAGCCCCGTCTGGGCGGTGGTCAGGCCGTAATCTGCGCGAATCGCATCCAGCAGCGGGGCGGCGCCGGTAAAGGTCACACGCAATGTGGTGGCAATCATCAGAATACCGGCAATCAGCAACACGCCATGCTTGCCACGTAATAAAGGTGAATGGGTCATTGTTATCTCATATCGTCAGGCGAGGCGGTACATTACCGTTTTTACTCCGCCGATGAATCAAGCTAAAATGACAGATTATCGCTAAAATCGGACAAAATAATGATTGGCCTGAGACTGGACGGTTACGAACCCGATCTTCACCAAGATGCGGCTGTCGCTTTTTGCATTCGCGCGCGGGAGGATGAACTCTTCAGCCCTGTGCATCAGCATCGCAAAGGGCAGCTTATTCTGGCTCTGCACGGCGCGATTACCTGTGAAGTCGAAAATGCGATGTGGATGGTGCCGCCGCAGTATGCGGTGTGGATCCCCGGTGAAATTCCCCATAGCAACCACGTGACGGCCGGGGCGGAGCTGTGCTTTCTGTTTATCGAACCGGATGCGGTGGTGATGCCGGAGCGGTGTTGTACCCTGAAAATAACGCCACTGTGCAGAGAACTCATTCTGGCGCTGGCAAGCAGAACGGATCCCCAACGAACGGAGCCGTCAACCCGGCGACTGACTCAGGTTTTGTTTGATGAACTGCCGCAGCAGCCCCAGGAGCAGATGCAGCTCCCCGTCTCCGGTCACCCCAGGATCCGTAAAATGGTCGAGACGATGGCGCGGGCACCGGCGCAGTGGCAGACGTTAGGACAGTGGGCGAGCGCGTTTGCGATGAGCGAGCGTAATCTTGCCAGACTGGTGGTTAAGGAGACGGGGTTAAGTTTTCGCCGCTGGCGCCATCAGTTGCAGCTTATTCTGGCGCTACAGGCGCTGATCGACGGGCAAAGCGTGCAGCAGGTGGCTCAAACTCTGGGATATGACTCGACCACGGCGTTTATTACCATGTTCAAAAAAGGCCTGGGTCAGACCCCAGGCCGTTATCTGTCCGGGCTGGCTACTGCTTCCCCACAATCAATGAGACCAGGCCTGCCGCTATAAGCGGCCCGACGGGAACACCGCGAAACAGCGCAACGCCCAGCACGGTTCCTACCAGCAGCCCGGCGACGAGCTGCGGCTGGCTACCCATCAGCGTCACGCCGCGCCCACCCAGCCACGAGACGATAACGCCAACCACAATGGCGACCAGAGACTTCCAGTTGACAAAAGAGTGGATCAGCGTTGAAGGCGGTAATGTTCCGCTGGCGATAGGTGCCATCACGCCAATTGTCAGAATAATGATCCCTATGGTGAGACCCTGCTTCTCAATCCACGGGAAAAAGGTATTAAGCGGGGTAACGCGGACGATAATCAGCACCAGAATTGAAACGGCGACAGTGGTGTTATGGCTGATAAAGCCCAGAGCTGCCAGTCCAAGCAGGATCAGCAGAGTGACATCAAACATCGTGGTTTCCTTGCCAAAAAAAAGATAAGCCTGATTACTGTACGCTCAAATGTGTCAGCGATCAGGCTTTTTTAACGTTCGGGATCATTTTCAGGCGAATGCATAATGGCGCAAAACGAAGCGCTAACGGCTTTTTGTCATCAAACTGCCATTAATATGATCTATCAATAATGCGTGAGCTGTTATCTCTGTCGTTACGGGGTGAAACCATGCACGATCAAATGTTTGTCGAGACACTGATCATCACGTCATCGTTTTTTGCCATTGCTGCCGTTATTGTGATTTCCGTGTTGATTTTAGAGCGGTGAAGTGAGTTGTCACTGCGTACGACGGAACGCAATCAGCTCAGGTTGTGCAATACGCAGATAATCTTGCGTATTGAGAATGATCGACTTCTCCAGCAGGCCTGCATTAAAGGCGATCTCGTTAAAACGCCCAAACAGCAGTGGGTCGGCAACCAGTTTTAGTCGGGGATGAAAACTGAACGGCGGGATCGCGCCAAAGACGCACCCGGTCAGTTCATCGACTTCCGCCGGGCTGGCAAGCGAGGCGCGCAGGCCACCAAGATGGGCGGCGAGTTGAGCAAGATCGGCCTGTTGATCTGCCGGGAGAATAGCCAGGACATGCTGATTGACGCCGTTACCTTTTACCTTACAGACCAGCGCTTTCGCCCCCTGGCCTAAAGCGGTGCCGCGAATTTCTGAAACGGCTTCGCACTTACCTACGGCGTCATGGCTGACCATGCGCCAGTTTGCTCTTTCCTGCGATAACAAATCGACTAAACGCTGATGGGTGGCGGTTCCCTTAGCGATGTCATTCATCATTCACTCCCATTATCGTGATGAAATTTCAACGGCAAAAGGGTATCACGAACGTGCGCCATTTTGTTGTTTGTTGAGATAGAGCTGCTCATCGGAGGCTTTGTAGGCATCCTGAAGCGTATCCTTTGATTGCATATGATAAAGCCCGGCGGAAAAGCTAATCGTCGTGTCCGGGGCGATAATCTGTAGATGTCGGGTAATACGTTCTGACAGGAAGGTTGCCTGCTTAGCGGAGTCGATAAGAATGACGCAGAATTCATCGCCTCCCAGTCTGATCGCATAATCGGTTTTACGCACTGAGGCCGCAATCGCTTTTGCCAGTAACGTAATTGTACGATCGCCTTCCTGATGACCCAGCGTGTCGTTAATGACTTTTAGCTTATCCAGATCGATGGCGATAAACGTTACGGAGGTGCCTGTGTTGACCAGTTGCTGTAAACGCTGTTCAAGCTGTGGGGTCAGGATTTTGCGGTTATAGAGGCCGGTCATCGCATCGCTGATATTTTCACGAGTGACATTATGGTAAAGGCGAAAATGCATTCTGACCATGTTCAGCAGGGCGGCGGTAACGAGCAGATAAAAGGCGAACAATTTCCACGATGAGACAATAAAATACAGGATATCGAGAGAAAGGATGACGCGCATGCCGCCAGGCAGGTCATGGACATAATTGACATAATAAAAGAGGTTATTTTCGCTCTGATGGACAATAATCTTTTTCCCTGAATCAATGTCGGTCAGCGTCGCCTCCAGATAGCGCCAGACCAGCGGGCGGTCCTGTGTATAAAAAATATTCTTCAGGTTATCCTGATTAATATCCACCATCACCACGCCTTTTAACTTTCCATGCAGATAAACGGGAGTTAAAAAACTCATCACATTTTTTTCAGTAAGATCGTCCTTATAAATGCTTGAGAGCACGGTTCGTCCTGTGAATTGACCATCAATATCTTTACGATCGACTCCCAGCGTTCCTTTTTGCAGAAAAGACCAGTGGTGCATGGCAAATTGTCGGGAGTCAATCAGGTCATAGAAATAGACGTAGGTTTTTTGAATATCCAGATAATAATGGAATTTCTCCTCCGCGGTGCCGAGTCCTTTTCCATAATCCGTCTGGTTACGATTGGCAGCCACGGCCTGATCAAAAGCGGACAACAGGTAGCCTTCGTCAGCAATGACCGCGCAGTTTGCCTCCGTGGTTTGCAACGTACCATGTAACGCAGGGTCGTTATGTGTGGTGAGATTGACTCCGTGGATATCGCTCACGGTCTCGAATGCACGACAAAACGTATTTTGTTGTTCATTTGAAGGCGGTATTTTGGGTTCGGTAAATGTGCGCATTAAATGAGCGGCAATGCTCTGGTTTTGATACTTATCATACAAAAATGAAGAGTCTGCTTTTTCTATGATATAGCGCATGTAGGCATTCATCGCCCTGTCACTGGCAATCAGCTCATAGACTAAAAAAGAGGATGTCAGTACGATGACGCTTGCGGAAATAAAGAGCCTGAGCGCTTTATGATGCAATTTCATGATGAATAACAATCCTCTGTGGGCGGAAATTCAGTTTATCACAGCGGGACTGTTCTCTCTAACAGTACCTCTGGTCACTCCATACGTTGAGTTTCAGAATAAAATCAGTGAAGGGGCGGAAAAATAAGCCAGAACGTGGGTTCCGGCTTATGGTGCATCACTTAATTGCTGGTGGCGCCTTGCTTATGAAACAGTTCACGGAAGACAGGATAGATATCGTCCTGATCGCGAATATGCTGCATGGCAAAGTTCTCAAAAGTTGACTGTAGATGCTCATATTCACGCCATAACGTCTGGTGTGCTCTGCGGGTGATTTCGATATAGCTGTAATAACGCACCACCGGCAGCAGTTTCTTCGCCAGAATCTCGTGACACAGCGGGGAATCATCCGCCCAGTTATCACCATCCGACGCCTGTGCCGCGTAGATATTCCACTGTGCCGTATCGTAACGCTCTTTCACCACCTCATCCATCAGCTTCAGCGCGCTGGAAACGATGGTGCCGCCCGTCTCCTGCGAGTAGAAGAACTCATGCTCATCCACCTCTTTCGCCTGCGTATGGTGACGGATATAGACCACCTCCACATTCTTATAGGTACGGCTTAAAAACAGATACAGCAGGATATAAAAACGCTTCGCCATATCTTTCGTGGACTGATCCATTGAACCAGAGACATCCATCAGGCAGAACATCACCGCCTGGCTGGAAGGATCGGGGCGTTTTTCATAATTTTTATAGCGTAAATCGAAAGTATCAATAAACGGTACGCGTTCGATTTTTGCCCGCAGTTCGGCAATTTCTTTACGTAGCCGCTCCTCCTCCAGCAGTTGCGCCGGTTCGCGCTTGCTGATGGTTTCCAGCTCCTCTTCCAGCCCCCGTAATTCACGCCGTTTCCCTGCCGTCATGGCCGTGCGTCGCGCCAGTGAATTTTGCAGCGATCGAACGACGCTGATATTGGCCGGAACGCCGTTCGAGGTATAACCCGCCCGGTGTGTCTTATACTCAGTGAGCTGACGCTGCTGATTTTGCTTGAGGTTAGGCAAGGCCAGATCTTCAAATAACAGGTCCAGATATTCATCTTTCGAGATCTGAAAGACAAACTCATCCTGGCCTTCACCATCCTGGCTGGCCTGGCCCTGACCGCTCCCTGAGCCACCGCCACCCCCCTGAGGACGCTCAATGCGGTCATTCTGGACAAAATGGTCGTTCCCCGGATGCACACGATGCCGCAGGCCGCCGCGTCCCTGGTGAAACATCGGTTCGCTGATATCTTCCGTGGGAATGGAAACGGATTCACCGCTGTCTACGTCGGTAACCGAACGCTTGTTAATGGCCTCGGAGATCGACTGTTTAATTTGCGCTTTATAACGACGCAAGAAGCGCTGGCGGTTAACCGTGCTCTTGTTTTTGCCGTTAAGACGCCGGTCAATAAACCAGGTCATATGCCCCCCGTACTGCATTTGCCAACTTTACGCTATATCAGTAATGCCGCGTATCCGGCCTACCGTTAGCTGTCGTTGTAGGCCCGGTAGCGAAACCGCCACCGGGCAGGTATTAAGACGATTTACGTACGCGCAGATACCATTCGCACAGTAAACGCACCTGTTTACGGGTATAGCCTTTCTCCATCATTCGATCGACAAAATCGTCGTGTTTTTTCTGCTCGTCGGTTGAGGTCTTGGCGTTGAACGAAATCACCGGCAGCAGCTCTTCGGTATTGGAGAACATTTTTTTCTCAATAACCGTGCGCAGTTTTTCGTAGCTGGTCCAGTTCGGATTTCGTCCGCTGTTATTCGCTCTGGCACGCAGTACGAAATTGACGATCTCATTACGGAAATCTTTTGGATTACTGATCCCCGCCGGTTTCTCAATTTTCTCCAGTTCGGCATTCAGCGACTCGCGGTCAAACAACTGACCGGTATCCGGGTCGCGATATTCCTGGTCCTGGATCCA
This sequence comes from Citrobacter amalonaticus, assembly GCF_002918555.1. Lineage (GTDB taxonomy): Bacteria > Pseudomonadota > Gammaproteobacteria > Enterobacterales > Enterobacteriaceae > Citrobacter_C > Citrobacter_C amalonaticus_A. The sequence continues at coordinate 284,843 of NZ_PQMB01000002.1, read as the reverse complement.
GAAGTCCGCATACGTGACATAACGGTCAAAAATGTTTTGCCCGTATTCAGAGTAGGACTCCAGATAAGCTGTCTGAATCTCTTTGCCGATAAACTCAGCGTATTTGGGAATCAGATAACCTTTAAGGAACTCCAGATAGCGTTCTGCCTGCTCCTGAGGGAACTGCTCACGTTCGATTTGCTGCTCCAGTACATAGAACAAATGTACCGGGTTTGCTGCGACTTCAGCATGGTCAAAGTTAAACACGCGGGAGAGGATTTTAAACGCGAAGCGCGTAGACAGGCCGTTCATCCCTTCGTCCACTCCGGCGTAGTCCCGATACTCCTGATAAGATTTCGCTTTCGGATCGGTATCTTTCAGGCTCTCGCCATCATAGACGCGCATTTTTGAGTAGATACTTGAGTTTTCCGGCTCTTTCAGGCGGGAAAGGATCGAGAAGCGCGACAGCGTTTCCAGGGTGCCTGGTGCGCATGGCGCATGGGTCAGCTCACTGTGGTTAAGCAATTTCTCGTAGATTTTTATCTCTTCGGAAATGCGTAAGCAATAGGGCACCTTCACGATATACACGCGGTCGAGGAAGGCTTCGTTGTTTTTGTTGTTACGGAACGTCACCCATTCGGATTCGTTCGAGTGAGCAAGAATAATCCCGTTAAACGGCAGGGCAGAGATGCCTTCCGTCCCGTTGTAGTTTCCTTCCTGGGTGGCGGTCAGCAGAGGATGCAGCACCTTTATCGGTGCTTTAAACATCTCGACGAACTCCATGATCCCCTGGTTGGCCCGGCACAGTGCGCCAGAATACCCATAGGCATCCGGATCGTTCTGGGCGTGATTTTCAAGTTTGCGGATATCCACTTTCCCAACCAGCGCAGAGATATCCTGGTTGTTTTCATCGCCAGGCTCTGTTTTGGCGATGGCGATTTGTTCAAGAATCGACGGCCAGACTTTGACGACGCGGAATTTGGTAATATCCCCGCCGAACTCATGCAGACGCTTCGCCGCCCACGGTGACATGATCGTACCGAGATAGCGACGCGGAATGGCGTACTCTTTTTCGAGGATCTGGGCGTCTTCCTGCGGATTAAACAGGCATAATGGATGATCGTTAACCGGACTGCGTTCACCGTTGGCGCTCAGGACATAAACAGGTACACGCTGCATCAACGCTTTCAGTCGCTCGGCAAGCGATGATTTACCGCCCCCCACAGGTCCCAGCAGATACAGGATCTGTTTCTTCTCTTCCAGCCCCTGAGCCGCGTGCTTCAGATAAGAGACAATCTGTTCAATCGCGTCTTCCATGCCGTAAAACTCTTCAAATGCGGGGTAGCGAGCGATAACCCGGTTTGAAAAGAGTCGAGAAAGTCGAGGTTCCTGGGCAGTATCGACCATGACAGGCTCACCAATAGCCATCAATAGCCGCTCTGCCGCGTTGGCATAAGCACTGCGATCTTGCCGACAAGTGGTAAGAAACTCCTGCAGTGTGAACTCTTCGTCCTTGGCAGCTTCATAGCGCTGGCGATAGTGATCGAATATATTCATGGTATGCCGTCCTTTCGTTTTTTAGCACATGTTAAGAGCCGTTCATATGAATAGTAGAGGCTCCCGGAAGAGGTAAACTGAACGACGTCTCCAGCTGTCTCGTGTGTTAAAAAAACAGCAACTCTCGTGCCATTTTGCAAAGCGTGAGATCAACGTGCCCGGTGATACACCTTCTAAATTTAAGCGTAGATGGCATTTGCAAAACTTGCCTATGCTCACAAATGAATTTCAATGGCATATCAATAACTCATCCGCGAAAAATGCCTGGTTAATGTAAAGAAAATGCCTGCCGTTCACGCAAATTTCATTTGACTGCGGTCTGGATGTCATCTCTGGTAGTGAAATTAGACGGTTACATTCTGTAAGGAGTTAGTAAAATAGTTGGGTTGAAACGTATTGGCAGTTACACTTTATCCGCTAAACATTTGATTAAGGAATGATAGATTGTGACCAAACTCAAACTTCTGACTCTTGGCGTGCTTATCGCAACGTCTGCTACCGTCGCGCAAGCCGAAAGCAATCTGACGCTGGGCGCAGGCGTTGGTGTGGTTGAACACCCTTATAAAAATTATGATACCGATGTTTATCCGGTTCCGGTTATCAACTATGAAGGAGATAACTTCTGGTTCCGTGGTTTAGGTGGCGGTTATTACCTGTGGAATGACACGGCGGATAAGCTGTCGATTACCGCGTACTGGTCACCAATGTACTTCAAACCGGGTGACAGCGACGATCGCCAGCTGCGCCGACTCGACAGGCGTAAGAGCACCATGATGGCCGGTTTGTCTTACGTTCATCATACCCAGTATGGTTTCCTGAGGACGACGCTGGCGGGCGACACGCTGGATAACAGCAACGGTTTCGTCTGGGATCTGGCCTGGTTGTACCGTTACACTCAGGGTGCTCTGACCGTCACGCCGGGTATTGGTGTTGAGTGGAACAGCGAAAACCAGAACGAATACTACTACGGTGTTTCGCGTAAAGAGTCTTCCCGCAGTGGTCTGCGCGGTTACAATCCGAACGACAGCTGGAACCCGTATCTTGAGCTTAGCGCCAACTATAACTTCCTCGGGGACTGGAGTGTTTACGGTACGGCGCGTTATACCCGCCTGTCTGACGAAATTACCGACAGCCCAATGGTGGATAAATCCTGGACTGGGCTGATTTCTACCGGGATTACCTACAAATTCTGATTGTGCATTATCACAGTGCAATTTGTGCATCAAAACAGGGCGTTTACGCCCTGTTTTGCTTTACGGTGGTGCATAAACCTGGAGGGTGTGATGACAGATAAACAGATTGTATTTGCCAGAGATATTACCCTCCCTGCTATCGGGCAGGGAACGTGGTATATGGGCGAGAATGCCTCTCATCGTCGGACGGAAGTTGCTGCACTGCGCGCGGGCATTGAGCTGGGGTTAACGCTTATTGATACCGCCGAAATGTATGCAGACGGCGGGGCTGAAGAGGTGGTGGGGGAAGCATTGTCGGGGTTACGTGATAACGTCTTTCTGGTGTCCAAAGTCTATCCGTGGAATGCGGGCGGGCAAAAGGCCATCGCTGCCTGCGAGGGGAGTCTGCGCCGTCTGAACACCGATTATCTGGATCTCTATTTGTTGCACTGGTCGGGCAGTTATTCCTTTGAAGAAACCGTTGAGGCAATGGAAACGCTTATCGCGCAGGGGAAAATCCGCCGCTGGGGCGTTTCTAATCTTGATTACGACGATATGCAGGATTTGTGGCGGGTTGCTGGCGGCGAGCAGTGCGCCGCTAACCAGGTGCTTTACCATCTGGCATCCCGTGGTATTGAATACGATCTGCTCCCCTGGTGTCAGCAGCATAAGCTTCCGGTGATGGCTTACAGCCCGCTGGCACAGGCCGGACGGCTACGTAATGGTCTGCTGACGCATCCTGTGGTGAATGACATCGCCCGTACGCACAATGCCAGTACGGCACAGATTCTGCTGGCATGGGTGATTAGTCATCAGGGGGTGATGGCGATTCCGAAAGCGGCGAGCGTTGAACATGTAAAACAGAACGCGGCGGCGATGGCGTTGACTCTGACCGCAGAGGATTTAAAACGGCTGGATGCAGCTTATCCGGCGCCGAAGGGCAAAACGTCGCTGGATATGGTGTGATACAACATCACTCTCCCGTAGGGGGAGAGTGATTTCTGACGATTAACGTTTTGCAACGCGAATAGTTTGCGCCAGACGGGAAGGTTTCTCTTCGGTGGTCTTTTGCTGCGCGGTGGCGTACGCCGTTTCGACGCACACAAATGTCTTATAGCCGTCATCGGGCATGTCGCCCATGCTGATGGACAGCGCCGGACCAGGATTCCAGCCCACCACGTTCAGATGGTGATGATGGACAACGTCGATGTTGCGGCCCAGAGAATCATCATGGATAACGCTGCACGCTTCCGGGTTTACATACACACGGTCGGTGCGATCCGGGAACGTTTGTACGCCATCAGCCAGCACGCCTTCCTGGGCATCGTTAACCTTGTCAATATAACGGTCGCCCAGTCCGCTAACGCTGACCGCCGCAATATCGCCAACATTAAAGTAGGTATGCAGGGCAGAGGTGGTTGCGAATTCACCGTGCGCTTCCAGCTCGATCTCGCAGGTTTGAGCCACCTTAAAGCGTGCCAGCAGGGTGAAATCGTGTTCCCAGTATCGCCGGGTAGCGTCGCTGCTCTGCAATTCAAACGTCAGCACCACACCATTGTCATCTTCGTTGTGCGCTTTCAGCGTCCACGGAAGATTACGGGCAAAGCCGTGGGCCGGGAGGCCTTGCTGTGCCGCCGGACCAAACCACGGCCAGCAGATTGGTACGCCGCCGCGTATCGCAACGCCGGTTTTGAACGGCGTGTTGTTGCTTAACCACAACACGTCTTCGGCACCCGCCGGTTTCCAGGAAAGCAGATGCGCCCCCTGTAATGCAAAGGAAGCTTTCACCTGCGGATGATCGATGACGATGACGTCAAGGTCGTCGAGCTGGCGGCGGGAGAGGACAGGGGTAATTTGTTCGATGACCGGAAGTGCAAAAATTTTATTAATCATTACGCAATCCTTTTTTTACCCTAAATAATTCGAGTTGCAGGACGGCGGCAAGTGAACGACAAATTCGTCAGGAACGAATTTGAACAACCGAAGGTTGCCTTCGCTCAGGGACATCCCGATGAGCTTACTGTAGTAAGTGATTCGGGTGAGAGAGCGTAGCCAACACACCTGCAATTTGAAGTATGACGGGTATATCTTCAGACAAAAAAAAGAGCGACCTGAGTCGCTCTTACAGATTACTGTTTCATCTCAACTTATTTGGAGATGTGAGCAATCAGATCCAGAACTTTGTTGGAGTAACCAGTTTCGTTATCGTACCAGGAGACCAGTTTCACAAAGTTGTCGTTCAGTGCGATACCTGCTTTAGCATCGAACACGGAAGTGCAAACTTCGCCGTTGAAATCGGTGGATACAACGTCATCTTCGGTGTAACCCAGAACGCCTTTCATCGGGCCTTCGGAAGCAGCTTTGATTGCTTTCTTGATGTCTTCGTAAGAAGCAGCTTTTTCCAGACGAACGGTCAGGTCAACAACGGATACGTTCGGAGTCGGAACGCGGAACGCCATACCAGTCAGTTTGCCATTCAGTTCTGGCAGTACTTTACCTACAGCTTTAGCCGCACCGGTAGAGGATGGGATGATGTTCTGAGCCGCACCACGGCCGCCGCGCCAGTCTTTATGAGACGGGCCGTCAACGGTTTTCTGAGTTGCGGTGGTCGCGTGAACGGTAGTCATCAGACCTTCGATGATACCGAAGTTGTCGTTGATAACTTTAGCCAGCGGCGCCAGGCAGTTAGTGGTGCAGGAAGCGTTAGAAACGATGTCCTGGCCTTCGTATTTGTCAAAGTTAGCGCCTTTAACAAACATTGGGGTGTTGTCTTTGGACGGACCAGTCAGAACCACTTTTTTCGCACCCGCAGTGATGTGCTTACGAGCGGTTTCGTCGGTCAGGAAGATACCGGTAGCTTCAGCAACTACGTCAACACCAACTTCGTCCCATTTCAGGTTAGCCGGATCGCGCTCAGCGGTAACACGGATTTTTTTACCGTTAACGATCAGATGACCGTCTTTCACTTCAACGGTACCGTCGAAACGACCGTGAGTGGAGTCATATTTCAGCATGTAAGCCATGTATTCAGCGTCTAACAGATCGTTGATTGCAACAATCTCGATGTCAGAACGTTTCTGAGCAGCACGGAAAACAATGCGACCGATACGGCCAAAACCGTTGATACCTACTTTGATAGTCATATATTCCACCAGCTATTTGTTAGTGAATAAAAGGTTGCCTGTAAAATTACAAAAACCTTACGCAGCGTCAAGCGGAATCGTGTCAATCATTGCGACAAATCAATCCTCTGCACAAGCTTTGCGCGGCTGACTCGCCTCACTCTTCCTTTGGGCTTGAAACCACATGGGGGCGGCGCCCCGGATTTTAAAGGGCAATGGCGACAAAATTGTGATTAACATCACGATTTGCAGGCTGCCATTTCGTAAGGATCAAGTTTAGAACAAAAGTTGGTACTGTGTTGTTAATGTTTTGTTAGAATAAGTCACGCAATGTGAGTGTGTTTAAAGCGAGATGTATGCAAATGGCTAACAAACCTTCGGCAGAAGAGCTGAAAAAAAACTTGTCCGAAATGCAGTTCTACGTGACGCAGAATCACGGTACAGAACCGCCATTTACCGGACATTTGCTACATAACAAACGTGACGGAGTTTACCACTGTCTGATCTGCGATGCGCCACTGTTCAACGCCCAAACTAAGTATGATTCCGGCTGCGGCTGGCCCAGTTTTTATGAGCCTGTAAGCGAGGATTCTATCCATTATATCAAAGACTTCTCGCATGGCATGCAGCGTATTGAGATCCGTTGCGGCAACTGCGACGCCCATCTGGGGCACGTCTTTCCTGACGGTCCACAACCGACAGGTGAACGTTACTGCGTCAATTCAGCATCGTTAAGCTTTACCGATGAAGAAAGCGGTGAACAAACCAAAGGTTGAAAAAACGATTCAGCAAATTATTCCACGGGAGCGGATATATCATGAATCTGGATGAGATGATGAACAGTATGACGCCGGAAGTTTACCAGCGTTTGTCTACCGCCGTTGAACTGGGGAAATGGCCGGATGGTGTGCCGCTGACCCCGGAACAAAAAGAGAACAGCCTGCAGCTGGTGATGCTGTGGCAGGCTCGCCACAATACTGACGCTCAGCATATGACGATTGATACCAATGGTCAGATGGTAATGAAGAGCAAGCAGCAGTTAAAAGAGGATTTCGGCATTACGCCAAAGCCGATTGCGACGCTGAAAGTACAGTAAACTGTCAGAGGCCGGGTAGGGCGGAACTGCCACCCGGCGCTCTTTACGCATGAATGTTTAGTTCCCGGCAAATCCGTTAGTTGTTTTGCCCGCGGGTAGTTATCATCCGCACACCATTTCCCAGAACACCGTCCCTCCTGGCCCTCTCTTTTAGAGGTTATTCGCTTTAATACCACGGTATTTGTGCCTGGCTGACCCTCCCGCTTTTCGGACTTTCCCTGCGATTTCTGTACTGAACCGGTGAACACCGTCGTCAAGAGAGAACAGCGCAGGGGCACGCCACCTTTTGCGAAACTGCTTTCGCGTGCCTGTATTTTCCTGGCGCAGTTTCTTCGTATTTGTGATCTAAGTTGTGAAATGCAGATCATTATCTGTGTTTTAAAGATTCAATGTTGACCTCAAAGATTTTGTGGGTAAGTATGATGGACATTGATGCAAAACCAGACACAAAGGAAGAGCAATGAAAGCACTGGCAAGATTTGGTAAGGCTTTTGGCGGCTACAAGATGATTGACGTTCCGCAACCCGTGTGCGGCCCTGATGATGTGGTGATTGAAATTAAGGCAGCGGCGATCTGCGGCGCCGATATGAAACATTACAACGTCGATAGCGGTTCCGATCGGTTCAACTCCATCCGTGGCCATGAGTTTGCGGGGCGCATTGCGCAGGTCGGCGAGAACGTAAAAGACTGGAAGGTCGGCCAACGCGTGGTTTCCGACAACAGCGGGCATGTCTGCGGTGTCTGTCCCGCCTGTGAACAGGGTGATTTTCTGTGTTGTACAGAAAAAGTGAATCTGGGGCTGGATAATAATACCTGGGGAGGGGGTTTTTCGAAATACTGTCTGGTGCCAGGGGAAATTCTGAAAATTCATCGCCATGCGCTTTGGGAGATCCCGGAAAACGTCGATTACGAAGAGGCTGCGGTTTTAGACCCTATCTGCAACGCCTACAAATCCATCGCTCAGCAATCCAGATTCTTACCGGGTCAGGACGTCGTGGTGATCGGAACGGGTCCGCTGGGTCTGTTCTCCGTGCAGATGGCCCGCATTATGGGCGCGGTAAATATTGTCATGGTTGGTCTGGAAGAGGATGTTCCCGTTCGTTTCCCTGTTGCGAAAGAACTTGGCGCAACGGCGGTCGTTAATGGTTCCACGGAAGACGTTGTGGCGCGCTGTCAGGCCATTTGCGGGAAGGACAATCTTGGTCTGGTGATCGAATGTTCCGGCGCCAACATTGCACTTAAGCAATCTATTGAGATGCTGCGTCCTAACGGCGAAGTCGTGCGCGTGGGGATGGGCTTTAAGCCGCTCGATTTCTCTATTAACGACATCACCGCGTGGAACAAAAGCATTATTGGACATATGGCCTATGACTCCACCTCCTGGCGCAATTCAATCCGCCTGCTTGCCAGCGGCGCTATCAAAGTAAAACCGATGATTACCCATCGTATCGGCCTGTCGCAGTGGCGGGAAGGCTTTGATGCGATGGTTGATAAAACCGCGATCAAAGTGATTATGACCTACGACTTTGATGAATAACCCTTCTGGTAAAGGAACGTTATCGCATGGAACAGATAACAAAACCACACTGCGGCGCCCGGCTTGATCGACTACCGGACTGCCGCTGGCACGCATCAATGTTTGCGATGGTCGCCTTTGGGTTACTTGTCTGCTGGAGTAATGCCGTCGGCGGATTGATCCTCGCGCAGCTCAAAGAGTTAGGCTGGACTGATAATTCCACAACCGCGACCTTTTCCGCGATAACGACGGCGGGGATGTTTCTCGGTGCCCTGGTCGGGGGAATTATCGGTGATAAAACCGGGCGCAGAAATGCCTTTATCCTCTATGAAGCGATTCATATTGCCGCCATGGTCGTTGGTGCATTCTCGCCGAATATGGATTTCCTTATCGCCTGCCGTTTTGTTATGGGGACAGGGCTGGGGGCATTACTGGTCACCCTGTTTGCCGGATTTACAGAGTATATGCCAGGGAGAAATCGGGGAACCTGGTCAAGCCGGGTCTCTTTTATCGGCAACTGGTCATATCCATTGTGTTCACTGATTGCAATGGGGCTGACGCCGTTAATTAGCGCAGAGTGGAACTGGCGCGTGCAGTTGCTAATCCCGGCCGTATTATCACTCATTGCCACCGCATTTGCCTGGCGCTGGTTCCCGGAGTCTCCCCGTTGGCTGGAATCTCGCGGGCGCTACCAGGAAGCCGAAAAGGTGATGCAGGCAATTGAAGAGGGCGTGATGCGACAAACGGGTCAACCATTGCCGCCGGTTGTTATCGAAGACAATGGAAAACCGCCGCGTTCAGTTCCGTATTCCGCATTACTGACCGGTGTATTACTCAGGCGCGTTATTTTAGGTTCCTGCGTACTGATCGCCATGAACGTGGTGCAATACACCTTAATTAACTGGTTGCCGACCATATTCATGACCCAGGGAATCAACCTGAAAGATTCTATTGTTTTAAATACGATGAGTATGTTCGGCGCGCCGTTTGGTATTTTTATCGCCATGCTGGTGATGGATAAAATTCCACGTAAAACAATGGGCGTTGGTTTATTAATATTGATTGCCGTGCTGGGATATATCTATTCGCTACAAACCAGTATGCTGCTTATTACCTTAATTGGCTTTTTCCTGATTACCTTTGTCTATATGTACGTCTGCTACGCCTCGGCGGTTTATGTCCCGGAAATCTGGCCTACGGAAGCGAAGCTTCGTGGCTCTGGTCTGGCAAACGCCGTCGGCAGAATCAGCGGGATTGCAGCGCCCTATGCCGTTGCTGTGCTACTCAACGGATATGGCGTCACGGGTGTCTTCATCCTGCTGGGTGCCGTCTCGATAATTGTTGCCGTCGCCATTGCCACTATCGGAATAGAAACGAAAGGTGTCTCGGTCGAAAGTCTGGGGATTGATACGGTGACGAGTAAATAAAGGAATGAATATGCAAAACTCAAAAGCGATATTAAAAACACCGGGTACGATGAAAATTATAGCCGCTGATATTCCGGTGCCGAAAGAACATGAAGTCCTGATTAAAGTAGAGTATGTCGGTATTTGTGGTTCTGATGTGCACGGTTTTGAATCGGGGCCGTTTATTCCGCCAAAAGATCCGAATCAGGAGATTGGCCTGGGCCATGAGTGCGCCGGAACGGTGGTGGCTGTGGGTAACCGCGTAAGTCAATTTAAACCGGGCGATCGGGTGAATATTGAACCTGGCGTACCGTGCGGTCACTGTCGTTACTGCCGGGAAGGTAAATACAACATCTGCCCGGATGTCGATTTTATGGCGACCCAGCCAAATTACCGCGGCGCCTTAACGCACTACCTGTGCCATCCCGAGAGTTTCACTTATAAGCTTCCGGACAACATGGACACCCTGGAAGGTGCGCTGGTGGAACCCGCTGCTGTCGGGATGCATGCAGCAATGTTGGCGGACGTTAAGCCAGGCAAGAAGATTGTCATTCTCGGGGCGGGTTGCATTGGTTTGATGACATTGCAGGCCTGTAAATGCCTTGGCGCGACGGACATTGCGGTAGTTGATGTGCTGGAAAAACGGCTGGCAATGGCTGAACAGCTTGGCGCATCAATCGTCATCAATGGCGCAAAAGAGGACACCGTTGCACGTTGTCAGCAATTTTCCGGGGAGATGGGGGCTGACATTGTTTTTGAAACAGCGGGTTCCGCCGTCACCGTCAGGCAAACGCCCTGGTTGGTGATGCGCGGTGGGAAAATCATGATTGTCGGCACTGTACCAGGGGACTCCGCGATTAATTTTCTCAAAATTAACCGTGAAGTGACGATCCAGACCGTTTTCCGCTACGCCAACCGCTATCCGGTCACTATTGAAGCCATTTCCTCAGGTCGTTTCGATGTGAAATCGATGGTGACACATATTTATGATTATGAAGAGGTACAACGAGCATTTGATGAGTCGGTAAATAACAAACGCGACATTATTAAGGGTGTTATTAAGATTATCCCCTAAATAATTCGGGTTGCAGGAGGGCGGCAAGGGAGCAAATTCCCATGAGGGTATATAAGTATGTGACTGGGGGGAGTGACAAAACCAATCCATCTGCAACTTAAAATATGACGGGTGTAGTGATTAATTTAAACGGGAGAAACAACGATGCTGGCAGATATTAAATATTGGGAAAACGATGCGCAAAATAAACAGTATGCCATTGCCCATTTTAACGTATGGAACGCGGAAATGTTGATGGGCGTTATTGATGCGGCGGAAGAGACGAAATCGCCGGTCATTATCTCCTTTGGTACCGGGTTTGTTGGAAATACGTCATTTGAAGACTTTTCACATATGATGGTCTCGATGGCTGAAAAGGCATCGGTTCCGGTTATTACCCACTGGGATCATGGGCGCAGCATGGAGATTATCCATAACGCCTGGACGCACGGTATGAATTCGTTAATGCGTGACGCCTCCGCTTTTGATTTTGAAGAAAATATTCGTCTGACGAAAGAGGCCGTTGATTTCTTCCATCCGCTGGGTATTCCGGTTGAAGCTGAGTTGGGTCACGTGGGGAACGAAACGGTCTATGAAGAGGCGCTGGCGGGATACCACTATACCGACCCCGACCAGGCGGCAGAGTTTGTGGCGCGGACGGGCTGTGATTCGCTGGCCGTTGCCATCGGTAATCAGCATGGCGTCTATACCTCCGAACCAAAGCTGAACTTTGAGGTGGTGGAGCGTGTGCGTCAGGCGGTTTCTGTGCCGCTGGTATTACACGGGGCTTCCGGCATCAGCGACGCCGATATCAAAAAGGCCATTTCACTCGGTATTGCCAAGATCAATATCCATACTGAACTGTGCCAGGCGGCTATGGAGGCGGTGAAAGAGAATCAGGATCAGCCGTTCCTCCATCTGGAGCGCGAAGTGCGCAAAGCGGTAAAAGCGCGCGCGCTGGAAAAAATCAAACTGTTTGGTTCAGACGGCAAAGCGGAATGATGATATGGACGACATTGAGGTGCTTTGCATTGGTGCGGCAATCGTCGATATACCTTTGCAACCGGTCAGTAAAAATATTTTTGATGTAGATTCGTATCCTCTGGACCGAATAGCCATGACCACGGGGGGCGATGCCATAAATGAAGCCACGATTATTTCCCGCCTTGGGCATCGCACGGCGTTAATGAGTCGCGTTGGCGATGATGCGGCAGGTCATTTTATTCTCGAACATTGCCGTAAAGAGAATATTGATATTCAGAGTCTGAAACAGGACGCTGAAATTGATACCTCCATTAATGTTGGATTGGTTACCGCTGATGGTGAGCGGACTTTTGTCACCAATCGCAATGGCAGCCTGTGGAAATTGAATATTAACGATATCGATTTTGATCGATTTTCACAGGTCAAACTGCTGTCGCTGGCGAGTATTTTCAATAGCCCACTGCTGGATGGCAAAGCATTAACGGAGATCTTCACCCAGGCGAAGGCGCAGCAGCTAATTATTTGTGCTGACATGATCAAGCCCCGGCTGAACGAAACGCTGGAGGATATTCGTGAGGCGCTGAGCTTTGTCGATTATCTGTTCCCTAATGTTGACGAAGCTAAAAAGCTCACCGGGAAAGAGACGCTGGAGGAGATCGCGGAGACGTTTTTACAGTGCGGAGTGAAAACGGTGGTGATTAAAACCGGCAAGCAAGGCTGCTTTATCAAACGCGCGGATATGAAAATGGAGGTGCCTGCGGTCTCAGGGATTACCGCCATCGATACCATTGGGGCAGGCGATAATTTTGCCTCTGGATTTATCTCTGCGCTGCTTGAGGGAAAAACGCTGCGTGAATGTGCGCTGTTTGCCAATGCGACAGCCGCGATATCAGTACTGAGCGTGGGGGCGACAACGGGTGTGAAGAACAGAAAGCTGGTGGAACAACTCCTGGATGAATACGAAGGATAATAGCGGCAGATGAAAATGATACCTTTAGGCAGTACAGATATTAAGCTCTCGCGAATGGGATTAGGTACCTGGGCCATCGGCGGCGGCCCAGCGTGGAATGGCGATCTCGATTTACAAATCTGCATTGATACCATTGTCGAGGCGCATCGTTGTGGCATCAATTTGATTGATACCGCGCCAGGCTATAACTTTGGCAATAGCGAGGTGATTGTAGGTCAGGCGCTGAAGCAGTTGCCGCGTAGCGAAATCGTTGTTGAAACGAAATGTGGGATTGTCTGGGAGCGGGAAGGGAGCCTGTTCAATAAAGTTGGCGATCGCCAGTTGTATAAAAACCTTTCTCCGGAATCGATTCGGGAAGAGGTCGAGGCCAGTTTGCAACGCTTAGGGATCGATTGCATCGACATTTATATGACCCACTGGCAGTCGGTGCCGCCGTTTTTTACACCGATTGCAGAAACTGTTGCTGTTCTCAATGAGTTGAAGGCTGAAGGAAAAATCCGTTCTATCGGGGCCGCGAACGTGGACGCCAGCCATATCCGGGAATACCTGATACAAGGTGAGCTGGATATTGTGCAGGCAAAATACAGCATTCTGGATCGGACGCTGGAAACCGAGTTGTTGCCGCTATGTCGTGAGCACGGCATCGTTGTACAGGTTTACTCTCCGCTGGAGCAGGGATTACTCACCGGCACGATAACACGTGACTACATCCCCGGCGGTGCACGAGCGAACAAAGTCTGGTTCCAGCGTGAGAATATGTTACGCGTAATCGATATGCTGGATCGGTGGCGGCCGCTGTGCGACAAATACCGTTGCTCTATTCCAACGCTGGCGCTGGCCTGGATACTGAAACAAAGTGAGTTAATTTCAATACTCAGCGGCGCAACCTCCCCGGAGCAGGTTCGCGAGAACGTTGAAGCACTGGCTATCACATTAACGGATGATGATTCATTATTGATGAGGGAAATGGCCGAGTCGCTAAGTAATAAATAGATGCAACAAACGACACCTCTGTTTCTGTGTAAAAAATGTGAAAATCTGTGATTCGGACATGTTCTTTTGAAAATAAACATGGCCTGTGAGATACTAACTACTTATCATGACGTTGAAGGGAACAGAGGTGTAATTGTGGCGGCAAAAGACAGGATTCTGGCAATTAAGCAAATGGTTGCTAATGACAAGAAAGTGGTGGTTTCTAATTTAAGTACGCTATTTCAGGTTACCGAAGAGACGATACGCCGCGATCTGGAGAAACTCGAAGATGAAGGTTTTTTAACGCGAACTTATGGTGGTGCCGTATTAAATACGACGGCCTTATCCGACAATATTCACTTTTATAAACGTGCGAAATCGTTTTATGAAGAGAAGCAGGTTATTGCGCGTAATGCACTACCTTTTATTAAAAATAAGACCACGATGGCGGCAGACTCCAGCAGTACGGCAATGGAGTTGTTGAAACTGCTGAAGGAAAGAAATGATCTTACGCTATTAACCAATTCAGCAGAAGCTTTTCATGAGCTGGCGCAATCGGAGATTAACGTTGTTTCGACCGGTGGCGAATTAAATAAGAATACGCTCTCCTTACAGGGGCGGATCACTAAAGAGATCATCAGTCGCTATCACGTAGATATTATGGTGATGAGCTGTAAAGGTCTGGACATGGCTAGTGGCGCACTTGACTCCAACGAGGCTGAAGCGGAGATCAAGAAAACCATGATACGTCAGGCTACGGAGGTCGCGCTGTTGGTGGATCATTCAAAGTTTGATCGCAAAGCCTTTGTGCAGTTAGTTGATTTAAGCCATATCAATTACATTATAACGAATAAAGCACCAGGTGCGGAATGGATCGCATTTTGCATAAAAAATAACATTCAGCTGATCTATTAAGTGTGAATTTTTCACAGTCGGTATTATTTTGGTTTTCACCTGGTGAATGTTAAATAAAAAGTGATGATGAATGACGCGGCAACGTCAAACCTGCCGCGAGGGTCACGGTTTAATATACTCGTCGTATTCCGAGTGCAAAATACAGATTATGCTCTGCAAATTTCGGGCTACCGGAAAATAATGAGCATTTAAGGTACCCAGATGGAACAATATGATCATATCGGCGCAAGACTGGACCGCTTGCCTTTGGCCCGGTTTCATTTTCGCATCTTTGGCATTATCAGTTATAGCTTATTACTGACCGGTTTTCTTAGCTATTCCGGTAATGTGGTACTGGCAAAACTGGTGAGTAATGGTTGGTCAAATAATTTCCTCAACGCGGCATTTACCTCGGCGTTGATGTTCGGCTATTTTATCGGCTCCCTTACCGGCGGCTTTATTGGCGATTATCTCGGGCGCCGGAAAGCGTTTCGCATGAATTTGCTGATTGTGGGCGTCTCCGCAACCGCGGCCTCTTTTGTTCCCAACATGTACTGGCTTATCTTCTTTCGTTGTTTGATGGGAACAGGTATGGGGGCGCTTATCATGGTGGGGTATGCGTCTTTCACCGAGTTTATTCCGGCTACGGTCAGAGGAAAATGGTCTGCCAGACTCTCTTTTGTCGGTAACTGGTCACCGATGCTGTCTGCGGCCATTGGGGTGGTTGTCATTGCCTTTTTGAGCTGGCGAATGATGTTTTTAATCGGTGGAGCAGGCATGCTGCTGGCTTGGTATCTTTCAGGGAAATATTTCATTGAATCACCACGCTGGCTGGCAGGTAAAGGCCAGCAAAGCGCCGCGGAACGCCATCTGCGCGATGTTGAAATTCAGATAGAGAAAGAGAAGAACATCACGTTGCCAGCACCACCCGGCAAACCTGGAACGCATTCGGTCAATGAGGAACGCGGGTCATTCTGGCTGCTGTTTAAAGGACAGATGCTGCGCCGCACGCTGGTGGCGATTACCGTGCTTATCGCGATGAATATTTCGCTTTATACCATTACGGTATGGATCCCGACTATTTTTGTTAACTCAGGTATTGATGTCACCAAATCGATATTTATGACCGCAATTATTATGATTGGCGCGCCAGTGGGCATCTTTATTGCTGCGCTGATTATTGACCGTTATCCACGGCGGCTATTTGGTTCCTTGCTGCTGGTCATCATTGCGCTGCTGGGATACTTCTATTCAATTCAGACCGCTGAATGGGCCATTCTGAGCTATGGTCTGGCGATGATCTGTTTCCTGTATATGTACGTCTGTTTTGCCTCGGCGGTCTACGTACCGGAACTTTGGCCGACACATTTACGCCTGCGCGGTTCGGGGTTTGTGAATGCGGTAGGGCGCATTGTGGCGGTGTTTACGCCGTACGGCGTGGCGGTTTTACTGACGCAATATGGTTCAGTGACCGTGTTTATTGTGCTGGGGGCGATGCTGGTTGTCTGCGCGCTGATCCTGTTTTTCTTTGGTATCGAAACGCGGAAGGTATCGCTGGAGGAAATTTCCAGTCTGAGCTGAACGTGGAAGGATGGCGAGGGAAACGCCATCCTTTGGTGGGCTAGCTGTGCGTCTCTTCCCAGTCGGCGAGGGTGTAAAGCGTGGCGCCTGCCGCTGCCATCTCCATAAAGGCGTAGGTACTGTCCTGTGCCTGAATATTCACCCCGCGGCAGCCGTCGGTGATCACGTTCACGGTATAACCCAGTTGCAGGGCGTCCAGGACGGTAAACTTCACGCAATAATCGGTGGCTAACCCCATCACTATCAGCTCATTGACGCTCTGTGCGCGCAACCAGTCATCCAGCGCCGTTTTTTGACGACGTCCGTTATCGAAAAAAGCGCTGTAGCTATCCACTAAGGGGTTTTCCCCTTTGTGAAAAACGGCAGCAATGGCTTTTTGGTTCAGAAGAGGATGAAATGCAGCACCATCGCTATTTTGCACACAGTGATCGGGCCAGAAGGTTTGCGGCAGACCGTCAAGCTGGCCCTGACTGTACGGTTTTACATGATGCTGACTGGCAAAACTGCCATGATTAACGGGATGCCAGTCCAGACTGGCAATCACCGCATCACCGCGCGACTGGCACCCGGCGATCAAATGGTTGGCTACATCCACCGTCGAGTCGCCTTCCGGCACCGCCAGCGCGCCGCCAGCACAGAAATCGTTTTGAAGGTCGACAAGTAATAAAGCTCGCTGGGTCATCACATTCTCCTTAATCATCCGGCGTCAGTTCGCCACGCAGATTTTGCGTCATCGCGGTGCGAATCGCATCCGTATCCAGCCCCTGACTTAGCAGGTAGTGTAACTTGGTGAGCGTGGCCTCTACTGTCATATCCGCGCCGCCAATCACCCCGGCGTGCGCCAGCGCATTGCCGGTGGCGTAACCGCCCATATTGACTTTGCCCGACATGCACTGTGTCAGATTGACCACCACAATGCCGCGCGTGCTGGCCTCCGAAAGCTCTTTAAGGAACTCTTTATTCTGCGGGGCGTTGCCCACGCCGTAGGAGCGGAGAATCAGCGCCTTCACTGGCTGACGCAGGAAGTTTCGCACCACATCGGCGGAGATACCGGGATAAATGGTCACCACGCCAATCGGCTGGGGAGTGATCGGATGCACGATCAGCGGACCTTCCCCATGCGGTGCAGGCGGTGTCCCTAAGCGCCGAATATGGATCCCGGCCTCCAGCAGCGGCTGAAGGTTAGGGGAGGCAAAAGCATCAAAACCGTCGGCGTGTGCTTTGGTGGTGCGGTTGCCGCGAAAGAGTCGGTTATTAAAGAACAGAGTGACTTCGTTAATCGGGTAGTTTGCCGCGACATACAGCGCGTTGAGCAAATTGATTTGTCCGTCGGAACGCAGTTCGGCCAGCGGAATTTGTGACCCTGTCACAATGACGGGTTTACCCAGATTCTCCAGCATGAATGAGAGCGCTGAGGCGGTGAACGCCATCGTGTCGGTACCGTGCAGGATAACGAAGCCATCGTATTCGTCGTAATGCGCCCTGATATCGTCGGCGATATGCTGCCAGTCTTCTGGCGTCATATCTGAGGAGTCCATCAACGGGGCGTATTCATGAATGGTAAAATCTGGCATTTCGGGACGATGAAATTCGGGCATCAGCGCCAGCTGGCGTTGCAGGTGACCCGAAACCGGGATGTAACCCTGTTCTGAACGCTGCATACCGATAGTACCGCCGGTATAGGCAACGTAAATTGATTTTTTCTGCATGGCTGTAGTCTTGTAGCTCAACGAAAACCCCTCTTCAACATGAAGAGGGGCTGAGGATTAGCGAACGTTAGCGCAGGTCAGGCAGAACGCATAACGGTTTTGCGGATCGTTAAACGCCGCCAGTTTGTCGCTCTCGGCTTTTACGGCGCTGGCCGCAGAGGCCAAAGGCGCAGGCAACATCGCCTGGATAGCCTCTGGCAGCATGGCGCGCACAGAGCCGGAAATGTTGTTCATCACCATATCAAAGAATGATGGCTCATCCTGGTAATAGTCGATATGCCATTGCCGGAGTTTTGCCAGCTCTGCCGCTTTCGCTACCGCATCATCGAAATCGCCCAGGCTGTCGACCAGGCCATTGGCTTTTGCGTCCTGGCCGGTCCAGACGTGGCCCTGAGCGATTTTGTCAACCTGTTCAGGCGTTGACTTACGGGCATTTGCCACCAGCGTGATAAAGCGCTTGTAGCCATTTTCAATGCTCAGTTGCATGATCTGCTGAACTTCGGGCGGCAGAGATTTGGTGATGGAAATATCGGCCAGAGGAGATGTCGCCACGCCGTCGCTATGCACGCCGATAGCGTCCAGGCTGTTTTCAACGGTATTAATCACGCCAAAGATACCTATCGATCCCGTTAGTGTGCTGGGGTTGGCCACAATGTAATTGGCCGGGGTGGAGATCCAGTACCCGCCGGAGGCTGCCATCCCGCCCATCGACACCACCACCGGTTTACCGGCAGCTTTAGCCGCGGCCAGTTCCGAACGGATGACTTCCGAAGCGCTCACGCTGCCGCCGGGGCTGTTCACGCGCAGGACAATGGCTTTGACCGCCGGATCAAGACGCGCGTCGCGGATTTGTGAAGCGGTAGTGTCGCCACCCACGTTCCCCGGCGTTTCTTCACCGTCCATGATTGCACCGTTGGCAAAGATAACCGCGATGGCGTTGCCGGTATCCGCCGGTGTTTTCAGCGAATAATCATAGTAACTAATCGCCCGGTAATTATTCTCGGCTTTACTCCAGCCAAACTGTTTGGTCAGCGCCTTTTCAGCTTCGGCGCTGGAGAGCAGGGCATCAACCAGTTTATTGTTGAGCGCGTACTGTGCGGTATCGCCGCCCACTTTGGTCAAACCGTCCAGCATCCCCTGGGCACCAGGGAACACTTGCTGCGCCGGGATCTGACGGTTAGCGGCAACGGTGTTCAGATAGTTTTGCCACAGCTCGCCAATCCAGCGGCTGTCTGCTTCGCGTGCCGCCGGAGACATATCGTCACGAATAAACGGTTCAACCGCAGATTTATAGGTGCCAACGCGGAACACGTGGGTGGAGACCTTCAGCTTATCCAGCAGCGACTTATAGTACAGGCCATTGGTGGCGAAACCGTGGAGATCGACCGAACCCTGCGGAGTCAGCCAAATCTTGTTGGCGAAGCTGGCAAGATAGTACTGCCCCTGGCTGAAGTTATCGCCCACCGCATAGACGGGTTTGCCGCTGTCACGGAACTCACGCAGCGCTTTACCGACATATTGCATTGAGGGCTGATCCGCCCCGGCGAAATTCTTCAGATCCAACACGATGCCGGTAATGTTGTGGTCATCTTTGGCCTGGCGAATGGTATTGACGATGTCAAACAGGGAGTTTTCCTGCAGGCGATCGGAGTTTGCGCCAAACAGCTGGCGACTGAGGGCGCTCAGGCGGTTGGTGCTGGAGGGTTTATCGACAATCACGCCGGTAATATCCAGCTTTAGCGCGCCGCGCCCCGTCTGTTCGCTGGTGTTATTGCTGTTTACCTGCATCCAGATCCCCGTACCCGCCAGAACCAGGATAATAAAGAACAGGTTGAGTACCATCTCACGGACGAAATTCAGCAGTCGCCACGTCCATTTAAAAAATCCGGCAATAAATCGCCACAGGGTTCGCATGTATTCTCCCTTCCTGATAAACACGCCGCCAGAATCTGGCGTCTAAGATGTGGCTATCGTAATGACCCGGTCGCCACTTGTCAGCAGGAATCACCGTCTGCGCTGTAACAAATTCTGCTCTCGTGTTAATTTTGTGAATAAACACCATCACAGGAGTTAATCAAATGGATGCACTTGAATTACTTGTTAACCGTCGTAGCGCTTCCCGCCTGGCGGAGCCTGCACCAGCAGGTGAACAACTGCAAAATATCCTGCGAGCCGGGATGCGTGCGCCCGACCATAAGACATTGCAACCGTGGCATTTTTTTGTCATTGAAGGCGAAGGGCGCGAGCGTTTCAGCGCTATTCTGGAACAAGGCGCTATTCTCTCCGGAAGTGATGAGAAGGCGACAGAAAAGGCGCGAACAGCCCCGTTTCGCGCGCCGTTGATTATCACCGTTGTCGCAAAATGTGAAGAAAACCATAAAGTTCCCGTATGGGAACAGGAAATGTCCGCCGGATGCGCAGTGATGGCGATGCAGATGGCGGCCGTTGCGCAAGGTTTTGGCGGCATCTGGCGTAGCGGCGCATTAACCGAAAGCCCGGTAGTCCGTGAGGCATTTCGCTGCCGACCCCAGGACAAAATCGTCGGATTCCTCTATCTGGGAACGCCCCAGCTGAAAGCGTCTACGACAATCAGCGTGCCGGATACGGCGCCTTTCGTGACGAAATTTTAAATTATTCGGCAAAACTGTCTGGATTCTGAGCAAAGACGCCGGAATTCAGACACTCTCTCTTACCACATCAAGGAATGAGCGCTACCATAGCCCGATTGCAATGACAGGAGATGTCCATGAGCGAGCACAATATTCGTTTAACGCAATACAGCCACGGAGCGGGTTGCGGTTGTAAAATTTCCCCTAAGGTGCTGGAGACGATTCTGCACAGCGAGCAGGCGAAGTTTGTCGACCCGAACCTGCTTGTGGGAAATGAGACCCGCGATGACGCGGCAGTATATGATTTAGGCAATGGCACCAGCATTATCAGTACCACCGATTTCTTTATGCCGATTGTCGATAACCCGTTTGATTTTGGTCGTATTGCGGCGACCAACGCCATCAGCGATATCTACGCGATGGGCGRTAAACCCATTATGGCGATTGCGATTCTGGGCTGGCCAATTAATACACTGTCACCGGATATTGCCCGTGAAGTGACCGAGGGCGGGCGCTTTGCCTGTCGTCAGGCCGGTATCGCTCTGGCAGGCGGACACTCTATCGATGCGCCGGAACCGATCTTTGGCCTCGCCGTCACGGGCGTAGTACCGACAGACCGCGTAAAGAAAAACAGCACCGCGCAGGCCGGATGCCAACTCTTCCTGACCAAACCGTTGGGGATTGGCGTATTGACTACCGCCGGGAAAAAATCGCTGCTCAAACCGGAACATCAGGGGCTCGCGACAGAGGTGATGTGTCAGATGAATATTGCGGGCGCGGCGTTTGCCAACATCGACGGCGTGAGAGCGATGACCGACGTCACCGGATTTGGTCTGCTGGGCCACCTTAGCGAAATGTGTCAGGGGGCAGGCGTACAGGCGCAGATCCGCTATAACGACATTCCAAAACTGCCGGGCGTGGAAGAGTACATCAAACTTGGCGCAGTCCCGGGCGGTACGGCGCGTAACTTCGCCAGCTACGGTCATTTGATGGGCGAAATGCCGCGTGAGGTGCGTGATTTGCTGTGTGATCCGCAAACCTCCGGCGGTCTGCTGCTGGCGGTGACGCCGGAAGCGGAGGACGAAGTGAAAGCCACCGCTGCAGAGTTCGGTATCGAACTGACGGCGATTGGTGAACTGGTTGAAGCGCGTGGCGGTCGTGCCATGGTTGAGATCCGTTAATCCTATGCGGTTGTTTATTGCCGAAAAACCGAGTCTGGCCCGCGCCATTGCGGATGTGCTGCCAAAACCACATCGCAAAGGCGACGGCTTTATCGAGTGCGGGAACGGTCAGATGGTGACGTGGTGCATCGGTCACCTTCTTGAACAGGCGCAGCCCGACGCGTATGACAGTCGTTACGCCCGCTGGAGTCTCGCCGACCTGCCGATCGTGCCTGAAAAGTGGCAGTTACAGCCGCGTCCGTCCGTGACAAAACAGCTTAATGTCATTAAGCGCTTCTTACACGAAGCCAGTGAGGTGGTTCACGCGGGAGACCCCGATCGTGAAGGACAGCTTCTGGTGGACGAAGTCCTGGATTATCTGCAGCTGGCACCGGAGAAGCGTCAACAGGTAAAGCGTTGCCTGATCAACGACCTTAATCCGCAGGCGGTGGAGCGTGCCATTGATCGCTTGCGTTCGAACAATGAGTTCGTGCCGCTGTGCGTTTCGGCGCTGGCGCGGGCGCGTGCCGACTGGCTGTACGGCATCAATATGACCCGTGCGTATACCATTCTTGGACGCAATGCGGGCTATCAGGGGGTGCTTTCGGTTGGCCGTGTGCAAACGCCGGTTCTTGGGCTGGTGGTGCGGCGGGATGAAGAGATTGAGAACTTCGTCGCCAAAGACTTCTTTGAAGTGAAAGCGCATATCGTCACGCCTGCCGAGGAACGCTTTACCGCCATCTGGCAGCCGAGTGAGGCATGCGAACCGTATCAGGACGAAGAAGGGCGCTTGCTGCATCGCCCGCTGGCGGAACACGTCGTCAACCGCATTGCCGGACAGCCTGCTATTGTCACCAGCTATAACGATAAACGGGAATCAGAATCTGCCCCGTTACCGTTTTCGCTTTCGGCATTGCAGATTGAAGCGGCAAAGCGTTTTGGCCTGAGCGCGCAGAACGTGCTGGATATCTGTCAGAAGCTGTATGAAACACACAAACTCATTACCTATCCGCGTTCTGACTGCCGCTATCTGCCGGAGGAGCATTTTGCCGGACGCCATGCGGTGCTGAACGCGATCGGCGTCCATGCGCCAGATCTGCTGCCGCAACCCGTTGTGAACCCGGATACCCGCAACCGCTGCTGGGATGACAAAAAGGTGGATGCTCACCACGCTATCATTCCCACTGCACGGAGCTCGTCGATCAATCTGACCGATAACGAAGCAAAGGTCTACAGCCTTATCGCCCGGCAGTATCTGATGCAGTTCTGCCCGGATGCGGTGTTCCGCAAGTGCGTCATTGAGCTGGACATCGCCAAAGGTAAATTTGTGGCGAAGGCCCGGTTCCTGGCGGAGGCGGGGTGGCGCACGCTGCTTGGCAATAAAGAGCGCGATGAAGAAAACGACGGAACGCCGCTGCCGGTGGTGGCGAAAGATGACGAACTGCTGTGCGAAAAAGGTGAGGTGGTCGAGCGGCAGACCCAGCCGCCGCGCCACTTTACGGATGCGACGCTACTCTCAGCGATGACCGGTATCGCCCGTTTTGTGCAGGATAAAGATCTGAAAAAGATCCTGCGCGCAACCGACGGTCTGGGCACAGAAGCGACCCGTGCCGGGATCATCGAGCTGCTCTTTAAACGCGGCTTCCTGACCAAAAAAGGGCGTTATATTCACTCCACCGATGCCGGAAAAGCCTTGTTCCACTCACTGCCGGAGATGGCGACCCGTCCGGATATGACGGCGCACTGGGAGTCGATTCTGACGCAAATCAGTGAAAAAAAGTGTCGCTATCAGGACTTTATGCAACCGCTGGTCGGCACCCTGTATCAGCTGATCGATCAGGCGAAGAGCACCCCGGTACGGCGGTTTCGCGGGATTGTTGCTCCTGGCGACGGTGAGAAGAAAAAGAGCGCCCCACGGAAGCGAGCGGCGAAAAAAAGCCCGCCATCAGCAGAGGCGGGCGTTTAAACAGAGTTTGCAGGCCGGAGAGAGCATTTATGCTGCCATCCGGCCTGCCTGTAAATTAAACCACACCCTGACCAAACATCGCATCGGCGACTTTCACGAAGCCTGCGATGTTCGCGCCACGCACGTAGTTGGTATGTTTGTTTTCGCCGCCATATTCGACGCATGCCTGGTGAATATCCAGCATGATGTGGTGCAGACGCGCATCCACTTTTTCCGCTTTCCAGCTCAGGCGAGCCGCATTCTGCGCCATTTCCAGACCAGACGTCGCCACGCCGCCCGCGTTGGCCGCTTTGCCTGGGGCGAACAGCACGCCCGCTTCCAGGAACAGATCGGTCGCTTCGATGGTGGTCGGCATGTTTGCCCCTTCCGCAACGGCTTTCACACCGTTGGCAATCAGCACCCGCGCAGCATCAACGTCGAGTTCGTTCTGGGTGGCGCACGGCAGGGCGATATCGACCGGTACAGACCACGGCTGCTGGCCTTCCAGATAGGTTAAACCGAACTCGCGTGCGTAATCCGCCACGCGACCGTCGCGGCTGGCTTTGATTTCGCACAGGCGCGCCAGTTTCTCTTTACTGAAGCCGCTCTCATCCACCACCGTACCGCTGGAGTCGGAAGCGGTAACCACACGAGCGCCGAACTCCATGGCTTTTTCGATAGCAAACTGCGCCACGTTGCCAGAGCCGGAAATGGCGACACGCATCCCTTCAAAGCCCAGCCCGTGACGCTTGAGCATCGCTTCGGTGAAGTACACCAGCCCATAGCCTGTGGCTTCCGGACGAATCAGGCTGCCGCCGAAGGAGAGGCCTTTACCCGTAAAGACGCAGCCGCTATTGTTGGAGAGCTTGCGCATCATCCCGGCCATAAAGCCCACCTCGCGGCCCCCCACGCCGATATCTCCGGCCGGAACGTCGGTATCAGGACCTAAATGGCGGTACAGTTCGGTCATCAGCGCCTGGCAGAAGCGCATCACCTCGCCTTCACTCTTTCCTTTTGGATCGAAATCACTGCCGCCTTTACCGCCGCCCATAGGCAGGGTGGTCAGTGCGTTTTTAAAGGTTTGTTCGAAGCCGAGGAACTTCAGAATGGAAAGGTTTACCGAAGGGTGAAAACGCATCCCGCCTTTATACGGGCCGATGGCAGAGTTGAACTGTACGCGCCAGGCACGGTTAACCTGTACCTGATTACGGTCGTCCAGCCAGACGACACGGAACTGAATCACGCGCTCTGGTTCAACCAAACGTTCAAGCAACGACATTTGACGATAACGCGGGTTTTGTTCAAGAAATGGCCATAAGGTGGTCATGACTTCACGAACGGCCTGCGCGAACTCGGTCTGATTCGGGTCGCGCTTTTTAACATGGTTGAGGAACGATTCCAGAGAACATGTCTGATCCATAGATATAAAAACCTCTTATATATTAATGTGGTTGTATTTATGTTGTTTGTATAAAGCGTGTTTGCAGTTTTTGACTATACCACCAGGAATGTGACGGTAAGCAAGAAAAAAATAACGGTGCTAAGCAAATTAATAACGAAGCGGCGGTCATAACGAAAAACGATGACCGCCAGGGGCTTAAGTTTTCTCCGCGCACTACCGATATACTAAGAATAGACTCGGAAATTTAAGGAAATACTATGTCCCGCTTCCTCGTTGCCGTTGTGATGGCATCAATAACTTTTGTTGCGCAGGCGAACCAATATTATCGCCCGGACGTTCAGGTGAATGTCCCGCCAGAAGTCTTCACCTCCAGCGGCCAGCGTGCGCAGCCCTGCAATCAGTGCTGCGTGTACCAGGATCAAAACTATTCCGAAGGTGCGGTGATTAAAATGGAAGGTGTGCTGCTTCAGTGTCAGCGCGATGATAAGACGCTCAGCACGAATCCACTTATCTGGCGACGCGTGAAGCCATAAAGGCCTGTAAGAGCGGAATATCGGCAGGGGCGAGTGGGTAAGAGAGCGCCTCTTCAGGCGAACACCAGATAAGATTCTGGTGTTCGTGTGCGATCAATTCACCGTTGTACGCCGGAACGTGCCAGGCATGCAGATGAATCATCCGGTCAGAGACCTCTCGCTGGTGGCTGGCAATGTACCCGCCGATGGTTGCCGCAATGCCTAACTCTTCCCGCAGTTCGCGGATCAGCGCCTGCGGCTGCGTTTCTCCCGGCTCCACTTTCCCACCAGCGAACTCCCACAGTCCCGCCTGATCGGCATGTTCCGGCCGTTGGGCGAGCAAAATTTTGCCATCACGTTCAATGACGGCGGCAACTACGTCGAGGGTTTTCATCATATTCGTCAATGTTCAACAACGGAAAGTGACATACTATCCTCATCTTTATTTGATATGAAGTTCAGGAGTTTCCGTTGAACGATCCGCAACCGTGGGTAAGCCCGCTGTCCCGCATTCCTCTCAGCCTGAAACCGCTTATCGCCACGCAGAAAAAACATTATGGCGACGTTTTACATCCCACGCGCTGGTGGGGACGGATGCCGTTCTTGTTCTGGCTGGTCGCGCTATTTGTCGGTTTTCTGGAGCGCAGGCGTGCCCGACTGACGCCGGTAATGCGTGCATTGCTGATGACCCGGGTATCGCAGGTGTGCCACTGCGCCTTCTGTGTGGACGCCAACAGTTTGCGGCTGGCACAGCGCTGCGGCGCGATGGATAAAGTGCTGGAGGTCGCTACGTGGCAGGAATCGGTATTGTTTAACGAAGAAGAGCGCGTGGCCCTGGCGTATGCCGAAGCCGTAACGGCGACGCCTCCCTGCGTGGATGACGCATTAAAAGCCCGGATGAAGCACTTTTTCACTGACGATACGATCGCTGAAATGACCGCGCTGCTTGCGTTTCAGAATCTCTCTGCACGCTTTAACGCCGCGCTGGATATCCCTGCGCAGGGGCTGTGTGACCGCGTGCAAGGGGGGCCGCGTGCTTGATCGTCATCTTCATCCGCGGATTAAACCTCTGCTACACCGTTGCGCGGGTCTGCTTGACAGGCCGGGCGTCACGCCAGACGGGTTAACGCTCCTGGGGTTTGCTATTGGCGTACTGGCGCTGCCGTTTCTTGCCCTCGGCTGGTATCCGGCAGCGCTGATCGCTATCGTACTGAATCGGCTGTTGGATGGTCTGGATGGCGCGCTGGCACGACGCAGGGGGCTGAGCGATGCGGGTGGATTTCTTGATATTTCGCTCGATTTTCTCTTTTACGCGCTGGTGCCGTTCGGTTTTATCCTCGCGGATCCGCTACAGAACGCGCTTTCCGGAAGCTGGCTGCTGTTCGCTTTCATTGGCACAGGGAGCAGTTTCCTGGCTTTTGCCGCACTGGCGGCGAAACACCAGATTGATAACCCAGGCTACGCACACAAATCGTTTTATTATCTGGGGGGATTAACCGAGGGGACGGAGACGATTTTGCTGTTTGTCGTTAGCTGTCTGTTCCCGGCTTATTTTGCCTGGTTTGCGTGGATTTTCGGCGCCCTGTGCTGGATGACGACGCTGATCCGGGTCTGGAGTGGATACCTGACGCTGAAAAGGCTTCAGCGTCACAGGTAACATTTTGCCGGATGGCAGCGCTTGCTGCTTATCCGGCCTGCGGCATAGCGCTATCCGGTATTTTACTGACTGCTGTCAGGGCCGCGTTCGCCGGTGGATACCGGGTTTTTCGGATCGCTGCTCCATTCGTACCAGCCACCGTCATAGACCGAAACGTTCTGCCAGCCCATCGCCCTGGCGTACATAAATGTCTCTGACGCGCGCCAGCCGGTGCCGCAATAGAACGCGACCTGCTGATCGGGCAGGATGTTCCACTGTTTCCACATGGCGGCGATGTCATCCGCGCTGCGCATGGTACCGTCCGGGTTGTGGAAATCTTCCATATGCGTGGAGTCGCTGCCCGCGTGTCCCCAGCGTGCTCCGGCAATCTCACCCTTTGGCTTGATGTAGCTGTAGCCGCTGGTGGTGCCGATAAACTCCGGCCAGGAACGAATGCTGACCAGGGAGGCATCCTGGCGGTGCAGCAGGGCGCGGGCCTGTTCCGTATTCAGCATCAGCTGCGGCTGTGCCGGAATGGTCACCCCAAAATCCGGTTCCGGTTTGACCGTGGGGGGCGTACCGCGCTCAACCGGCAGACCCGCGTCAGACCAGGTCTGCCAGCCGCCGTCGAGCAGGCGAACGTCTTTCACTCCAGCGTAGAGCATAATTTGCGCCACCCGCGCGGCGGCGTAAACGTCGCGACCATAGAGGATCACCGTGGTGTCGTGGCGAATACCGTGTTTTGCCAGCATGGTTTTCAGCTGCGCATCCGACACGGTGTTCCACAACGGTTCGCTTTCGATCTCATTGGTATCGATATATCCGGCACCAGGAATGTGGCTGAGCAGATAAAACTTCGGCGCCCCCCAGCCTGCTTCAATAACCTTCCAGTCTCCGTCAGGTTTAGCGGTAACGTCATTACCTTGCCGGAGAGCGTGTAGCCACTGTGGGTAGACCAGTTGTTCAAAGTGCGGCAGTTTTTGCAAACGGGCCGGATCCTGAAGGGCATCGCTCAGGATGGAAACCTGTGTGAGTCCGGCTTTTTGCAGGCGGGATTTAACGGCCAGAATATCGTTTTCACTACCGTACAGCGCAACCGGTGATGAAGTCTTCAGCTGATGCTGCTGGATCCAGGCGGCGAGCTGCTCGTCGCTCATTTTATCGAGCCAGCCAGCGGAAAGGTTAAGTGCGGAAGGTTCGTGTCCGGAAGGGCCGTTAAGCGACTGCGGCCAGCCGTTGTAAAATGCGCTGGGACGCGTATCAATCGCGGTACCTTGCTGTTGCTGTAGCAGGTTGAAATTGAGCGTTTGCGCCATATCAGCCGCCTGGGTAGACGCGCAAGCCAGCCCTAAAGCCAGTGCCAGCGCGGTCATTTGAGAAACACGTTTCATCGAAAAGCCCGACATTGAAATAAGAGGGCGTCATTCTGTGCCTGGCGACCAGTAAAAACTTTGCGTTAACGCAGTTTGTCAGCACATTCACGTTCCTTACGCTATTTGCAAAAGCCTGCCGCCGGGGGGGACATCCTGCAAATCATGCGTGACCTGGAGAACCGGGATACCCTGACTGCGCACCTGCGTGAATACCCACTGGCGAAAGGTATCGCGCAATTCCGCATCGAGCCGACTAAACGGTTCATCCAGCAGCAGCGCCTGCGGCTGTGCCAGTAAAGCCCGAAGCAGGGCAACGCGCGCGCGCTGCCCACCGGAAAGCGATGCCGGGTCGCGATGATAAAACCCGGTTAACGCCGCACGTTCAAGCGCATGCTGAACGGCTTCCCGCCGGGCAGAGCCTTTCATGCTCGCAGGGAGTGCCAGCAGCAGGTTTTGCCCAACGCTGAAGTGGTCGAACAGCAAGGGATCCTGAAATAAGATGCCAGTCTGTCGCTCTGCGGTTGGCAGAGCGTCGATGCGTCTTTCATTGAGCCACAGTTCGCCAGAGGCGTGAAAATGCGGGGAGAGCGCGCCTGTGATCCATGATAGTAACGTGGATTTTCCGCTGCCGGACGGTCCCATTAAAGTGACAATGTCACCTTTATTAACACTGAAATTCATCTCACTGAAAAGTGGCGTTTGCCCCAGATGCAGCGAGAGCTGGCGAACGATGAGCATTAGCGTAGTCCTTGTCGTGAGTTGCCAATCCACTTCGAAATCAGCGCCGTCAGCGCGAAAACCAGCAGCGGCAAGAGCAACTGCCACAGCGCCTGGGCAGCGAGAATGCCGTTGCTGCCGCCGCTACTGAGCGCAACGGCTTCGGTGGTGAGTGTCGGATAGCGCCCGGCCCCCAGCCACAGCGTGGGCATATATTGGGCGATACTGACGGAAAACCCTACGGCGAAAGCCAACAGTATCGGGCGGACGATTAGCGGGCATTTCACAGCAAAAAAGATTTTGCCACGCCTCCAGCCAAGCGTTTGTGCGATGAGGATCAGACGAGGGTCAATGCGCCGCCAGGCGGGTTGAAGGACAAACAGCATCCACGGTATGACCCACAGCAGATGCCCCCAGATTAGGGTCGTGTACAGTCCGTCCTGTTCCAGTCGCAACGCGAGATCGTACTGGCCTGCCACCAGTGGCAGAGCAGGCAAAGCAATGGGCAGCCAGACCCAGCGATGTCCCCGCTCTGGTCCCCATTCCAGCCACAAAAGAATGATAATAAGTCCGGGAATACTGGAGGCCAGCCCCATCAGCAAACTGTTGGACAGCGCCTGAGCGTTCATTGATGAATAGTGGGCGGTGGCTGCCAGCAGCAGGCAGCACAGCACGCCCGCAAGGGGCAGCATGGCTGCGAACGTTTTACCGGGTAACGCAGGGGATGTCCGGCGACGCACGCCGCTGATGAGCGGGATGGTTCGTCGCCAGGCGCGCCACAGCAGCCAGCCTGTCAGAGCGTATGCGCCGGACAGTACCAGCAGCAACAGGCTTATCAGCGTGCCTTTTATCTGCTGATCGCTGTCGCCCTGGCTTAACCACTGCCAGCCCAGCACCGCCAGCGTCGGGGGATTGCCGGGGCCAAGGATAATCGCCACATCCACGGCGGAAATTGACCAGGCCACAATCGCCAGTAGTACCGCACCCAATGCGGGCGCAATAGCGGGCAGCAGCAATCCGTTCAGGCACTGCAAACGGCTGTAGCCCAGCGTATCCAGCACAATGACCTGTTGGGAAAGGCGCCTCTCACTGAGCAGCGCGGCAAGGATCCACAGTAAAAATGCGCTCTCTTTGACCGCCAGCACCAGGCCCAGCCCGATACCGTAACGATCAAATGGTGGAGACAAAAAAGGCAGCAAGCGATACAGCATTCCGCCTTCGGCAAAAAGCAACAGGGCACCCGTGGCAAACGCCACGTGGGGAATGGCCAGCAACCACGGCAGGCGCGCGCACAGGCGCGGCCACGCGGCTCCCGGCCAGAGCGCCACGATCACCGTCAGGGAGAGGAACAATGCTCCCACAACCGCCACGGTGACCGAAACCAGCGTTGCCAGCAGAGCCTGGGGAAGCTGGGGATCGGCAAACAGCGTCTGCCAGTGTTCAACGGACAGGGCGGGCATAATAAGAGAAAATGCGGCAGGCGCGAGCGGCGAATAGACTGCCGCCATGATGCACCAGACCAGCAGGATCAGTGCGTACCGTAGCGGCGTAGCCATTCTTGTTCCAGGGCGTTTACCCACGCGGCGTGGGGTTCAGGCAGCACAGGGGGTAACCCGCGAGGCATCCTTGCCAGCAACGCGTCGCGCTCAGGGGACAAAAGTTTTTGCGGATCGAGTACCGAAGGATCGCCCCAGTAAGCCGGATCGGCCTTGCGCAACTGCGCCTGCGGTGAGAGCAGGAAGTTGGCGACAACCTTCGCCCCGGCGCTGGCGCGAGCGTTGGCCGGGATCGTCACAAAATGGACGTTGCCAATCATCCCTTTGGAAAAACCAAAACTGTAGCTGGTCTTTGGGAGTTCACCTCTGGCCATCTTTTGTTGAGCATGGGCAGGATTGAACGTCAGCGACAGGCGCAGCGTACCGGCATTGAGCAGGGCATCCATCCGGGCCGGAGAGGGCGGAAAATCCTGCCCTTTACGCCACAAATAAGGGTGTAAGGCATCAAGGTAGCGCCACAGCGGTGCGGTGACATCGGTAAACGTTGCCGCATCCGGCGCGACGGTTAACGCTTTTGGCGCCGAAGTTAATGTGAGCAGTAACTGTTCCAGAAACGCCGTGCCGGTAAAGTCCGGCGGGCGTGGGTAGGACACGCTGCCCGGGTGGGCTTTGGCAAATTCCAGCAGCGCCTGCGGGCTTTGCGGCGGCACGGCCACGGTATTGCGGTTGGCGATAAAGGTGAGCTGCGCGCCGCCCCAGGGCGATTCCGCGCCTTCAGTCGGGATCGAAAAATCTTCCGTGACCGGCTGCGAGGTATCGACGAAACGCCAGTTAGGGAGCGTCTGCGCCCAGCCGGTTTGCAGCAGGCCAGCTTCTTTCAGGGTGCGGAAATTTTCACCGTTCACCCACAGTAAATCCACGGAGCCGCCTTGCTTACGCCCGGCAGAGGATTCCGTCTGGATCCGCTTAACCGCATCCGCAGCGTCGGCAAGACGGACGATTTTGAGATCGACGGCATAGTGGGTTTTCACCTCGCCGCTCACCCAGTCGAGATACTGGTTGACGGCATTATCACCGCCCCAGGCGTTGAACCAGACGGTCTGGCCTTTGGCCTCGTTTTTTACCGTCTGCCAGCTGTCGACCGCCTGCGCGTGTCCCGCCAGCAGCAGGCCCACCAGAAACAGATTACACCGCATAATTACTCCCGAAAGAATCGCTTAAACCACCAGCGCGAGGCCAGCGGTAATAGCCCCAATAGGGCGAAAGCCGCCAGCATAGCGGGCGAAATAATATCGCGCATTGATGTCAGCTGGCTGAGCTGGCGTCCGGCGTTAAGATAAATCACCGTTGCCGGAAACATTCCCGCCTGGCTGACCCACCAGTAGCGTCGTGTGCTGACAGATGTTAATCCTGCCAGCAGGTTAACGATAACAAAGGGAAACAGCGGCATTAAGCGCAGCGCAAACAGATAAAAGGCACCGTCACGGGCCATTCCCCGATCAACGGTCGCCATCTGGCGGGCAAAACGCCGGGAAACCCAGTCGCGGAGCAGATAACGGCTGGCCAGCATCGCCAGCGTCGCCCCGAACGTGGAGGCAAATGAGACGAGCAGGATGCCTTGCCAGAGGCCAAACAGAGCGCCGCCGAGCAGGGTGAGCAGTGCCGCCCCTGGAATCGACAGCGACGCTACCAGCGTGTAGACACAAAAATAGACCACCGCGCTGACAACCGGGGAGTGCTGTTGCCACTGTGCCATCGTCGCGTGATAGCGCCTCAGGGTTTCAAGAGCGAGAAAACCGGGAGGCATAGCCCATACCACCCCGGCAACAAACAGGATCAACAGGACGGAAAGCAGGATTTTCTTCGCGTTCACCGGCGTCAGTTATACCCTGAACTTCGCCCAGACTGGCGCATGGTCAGACGGCTTTTCCATGCTGCGGATTTCATAGTCAATACCGGTTTCTTCACAGCGTTCGGCCAGCGGGTTGCTTGCCAGCAGCAGGTCGATACGCAGGCCGCGGTTATCGTCGAAGCCCTTCGAGCGATAGTCAAACCATGAAAATTGATCGACCGTATCAGGATGCGCATGGCGGAAGGTATCGACCAGCCCCCAGCTCATCAGCCTTTCCATCCATTCGCGCTCTTCGGGCAGGAATGAACATTTCCCGGTGCGCAGCCAGCGCTTACGGTTCTCTTCGCCAATGCCGATATCCAGATCGGTCGGGCTGATATTCATATCCCCCATGATCAGCACCGGGTTTTCCCGCTTCAATTCAGTGGTCAGATAGTTTTGTAAGTTCTGATAAAACTGCTCTTTAGCCGGAAATTTCAGCGGATGGTCGCGGCTTTCACCCTGCGGGAAATAGCCGTTGATAACGGTAACATTGCCCAGCGGTGAAGGGATTTCGGCCATGATGATTCGGCGCTGCGCTTCTTCATCGTCGTTTGGGAAACCACGACGTACGGCAACGGGCGTCTCTTTGGTGAGCAACGCCACCCCGTAATGGCCTTTCTGCCCGTGGTAGAAGACGTTATAGCCGAGCTTCGCGACCTCTTCGAGAGGAAACATGTCGTCGTGAACTTTTGTCTCCTGCAGCCCAATCACGTCCGGCTGATGTTTATCGACGATGGCTTCAAGTTGATGTGGTCTGGCACGCAGGCCGTTGATATTAAAAGAGACAAATTTCATAGTCGCTGTCACTTTGCAAGGTGAATAGTGCAAGGATGGTAGCAGAAATTCCGTCAGGTGACTGCCATTCCTCGCCTGATTCCAGCAATGTTTACCAAAGGCGTTAACGATGGTGCAAAATTTGCTCTGTTGCAGGGCTGGTTGCGCCACAATGGTGCCGTTATTTCTTATAAATTTCGCAGACGATCACATTTCCAGAATTATATTTGGCGAATGAATAATATTGCGAATTTTTCTCTATTTCCTCACCTTGCCTGCGAAAATATTCACTTTTTATGCACTGACAGTGAATATCGCTGGGTTTTAACACCTTGATTTTTCGTTACCCACTGCCGTTTATGCATTTTTTCCCCTGGCTGGCACGAACCCTGCAATCTACATTTACAGCGTGATATTTACTGTTTATTAACATCAAGATAACTTTTTATTTACCGATGAGGTCGCTATGTCTCAGCCAGTTACGCGTGAAAATTTTGATGAATGGATGATGCCTGTTTACGCTCCGGCACCTTTTATTCCGGTTCGTGGCGAGGGTTCACGCTTGTGGGATCAGCAGGGTAAAGAGTATATCGACTTCGCCGGAGGGATTGCGGTTAACGCGCTGGGACATGCGCATCCCGCCCTGCGCGATGCGCTGAACGAGCAGGCGGGTAAGTTCTGGCATACCGGCAATGGTTATACCAACGAACCCGTGCTGCGTCTGGCAAAGAAACTGATTGATGCCACTTTTGCGCAACGTGTTTTCTTCTGTAACTCCGGGGCTGAGGCCAATGAAGCGGCGTTAAAACTGGCGCGCAAGTATGCGCATGACCGCTTCGGCTCCCACAAAAGCGGGATTGTCGCGTTTAAAAACGCGTTCCACGGACGCACGCTGTTTACCGTCAGTGCCGGTGGGCAGCCCGCCTATTCGCAGGATTTTGCGCCGCTGCCGCCGGATATTCGTCATGCGGTGTTTAACGATCTTAACTCCGCCAGCGAACTGATTGATGACACCACCTGTGCGGTGATCGTTGAGCCAGTACAGGGGGAAGGCGGCGTTGTGCCGGCAACCAACGCGTTTTTGCAGGGGCTGCGTGAACTCTGCGATCGCCACAATGCGTTGCTGATCTTTGATGAGGTGCAGACGGGCGTCGGGCGTACCGGGGAACTGTATGCCTATATGCACTATGGCGTGACGCCGGATCTCCTGACAACGGCGAAGGCGCTGGGCGGCGGTTTCCCCGTCGGGGCGCTGCTGGCGACGGAACATTGCGCCAGCGTGATGACCGTGGGCACCCACGGTACAACCTACGGCGGTAACCCGCTGGCTTCTGCGGTTGCCGGAGCGTTGCTGGATATCGTCAATACGCCGGAAACGCTGAACGGCGTGAAGCAACGCCACCGCGTGTTTGTGGAACGCCTTACCGCCCTTAATGAACGTTTTGCCCTGTTCAGTGAAATTCGTGGCCTGGGACTGCTGATCGGCTGCGTGCTGAAGGCAGAGTATGGCGGAACAGCCAAACAGATCGCCCAGGAAGCCGCCAAAGCTGGCGTGATGGTGCTGATTGCCGGGGCTAATGTGGTGCGCTTTGCCCCCGCGCTGAACGTCAGCGATGAAGAGGTGGCGACGGGGCTGGATCGCTTCGCGCTGGCTTGCGAAAACATCCAGACCGGAGGTTCATCATGATGGTGATTCGTCCCGTGGAGCGCGAGGATATCACGGCGCTGATGCATCTGGCGGGCAAGACCGGCGGCGGACTGACCTCGCTACCGGCGAATGAGGCCACGCTGGCTGCGCGTATCGAGCGCTCACTGAAAACCTGGCAGGGCGAACTGCCAAAGAGCGAGCAGGGGTTTGTTTTTATCCTGGAAGAGAGTGACAGCGGAACCGTCGCCGGGATCTGCGCCATTGAAGTGGCCGTTGGGCTGAACGATCCCTGGTACAACTACCGGGTCGGTACGCTGGTACATGCGTCAAAAGAGCTGAACGTCTACAACGCGCTGCCGACGCTGTTTCTCAGTAACGACCATACGGGCAGCAGCGAGCTGTGTACCTTATTCCTCGACCCGGACTGGCGTAAAGAGGGCAATGGCTACCTGCTCTCGAAGTCACGCTTTATGTTTATGGCGGCTTTTCGCGACAAGTTTAATGAAAAAGTGGTCGCAGAAATGCGTGGGGTGATTGACGAACACGGTTACTCCCCGTTCTGGCAAAGCCTGGGTAAGCGCTTTTTCTCAATGGAGTTTAGTCGGGCTGATTTCCTCTGCGGTACCGGACAGAAGGCGTTTATTGCTGAGCTGATGCCCAAGCATCCTATTTATACCCATTTCCTGTCAGAAGAGGCGCAGGCGGTCATTGGCGAGGTGCATTCGCAAACGGCGCCTGCCCGCGCGGTGCTGGAGAAAGAGGGATTTCGCTACCGCCACTATATCGACATTTTCGACGGCGGCCCGACGCTGGAATGTGATATCGACCGGGTGCGGGCGATCCGTAAAAGCCGTCTGGTGGAGGTGGCTGAGGGGCAACCTGCGGCCGGTGAATTCCCCGCCTGTCTGGTCGCCAATGAGAACTACCATCACTTTCGCGTCATGCTGGTGCGCGCTGATCCGGATACCTCACGGCTGGTGCTGACCGCGGCACAACTGGATGCGTTGAAATGTCATGCCGGGGATCGTGTCCGGATGGTTCGTCTTTGTGCAGAGGACAAACGTGAAGAGGAGAAAAAAGTATGACGCTATGGATAAACGGTGACTGGATAACCGGCTCGGGCGAGCGGCGGATTAAAACCAACCCGGTCAGCGGGGAGGTTCTCTGGCAGGGTAATGATGCCGATGCCGCTCAGGTTGCGCTGGCCTGTCAGGCGGCACGTGCCGCTTTTGCGAACTGGGCCAGACGGCCTTTTAGCGAGCGTCAGGCAATAGCTGAAAAGTTTGCCGGACTGCTGGGGGAGAACAAAGCAGAACTGACCGCGATCGTTGCCCGTGAAACCGGCAAGCCGCGCTGGGAGGCTGCAACCGAAATCGCTGCCATGATCAATAAAATTGCGATTTCGGTTAAAGCATACCACGCCCGTACCGGTGAGCAGCAGAGTGAACTCCCTGACGGCGCGGCCACGTTGCGTCATCGTCCCCACGGCGTACTGGCGGTTTTTGGCCCGTACAACTTCCCAGGCCACCTGCCGAACGGGCACATTGTTCCGGCCTTGCTGGCGGGGAACACGCTAATTTTTAAACCCAGTGAACTGACGCCCTGGACGGGCGAAGCTGTAATGAAGCTTTGGGAACAGGCCGGATTACCGCCGGGGGTGCTCAATCTGGTACAGGGGGGGCGTGAAACGGGACAGTCGCTCAGCGCGCAGGAGTCACTCGACGGGCTGCTCTTTACCGGCAGCGCGAATACCGGGTATCAGATACATCGCCAGCTTTCCGGTCAGCCAGAAAAAATACTCGCACTGGAGATGGGCGGCAACAATCCGCTGATTATTGAAGATCCGCTGGATATTGATGCCGCGGTGCACCTGACCATTCAGTCAGCGTTTGTCACCGCCGGTCAGCGCTGCACCTGCGCGCGCCGTCTGCTGGTGAAAAGAGGCGCCCAGGGCGATGCGTTTCTTGCGCGGCTGGTTAATGTCAGCCAGCGGTTGCAGCCTGGCCGCTGGGACGACGAACCACAGCCGTTTACAGGAGGGCTGATTTCAGAACATGCGGCCCGTCACGTGCATGACGCCTGGCGTCATCTGGAATTGTCAGGAGGACGGACCCTGCTTGTGCCGCGTCTGTTACAGGAGGGAACCTCGCTGCTGTCGCCGGGCATCATTGAGATGACAGGTATCGAAGGCGTGCCCGATGAAGAGGTGTTTGGCCCGCTGCTCAGGGTCTGGCGCTACGACAGTTTTGATGAGGCCATCGCGATGGCGAATAACACCCGTTTTGGTCTGTCGTGTGGGCTGGTTTCACCAAAGCGTGAACAGTTTGACCAGCTGTTGCTGGAGGCGCGTGCGGGGATTGTGAACTGGAACAAACCGCTCACCGGTGCTGCCAGTACCGCGCCGTTTGGCGGCGTGGGCGCGTCCGGAAACCATCGCGCCAGCGCGTGGTATGCCGCTGATTATTGCGCATGGCCAATGGCGAGTCTGGAATCTCCGGCATTAACCCTGCCGGATAACCTGAGTCCTGGCCTCGACTTTTCTCGTGAGGACAGGGTATGAAAGCGCGCGAGGTTAATTTCGACGGGCTGGTGGGGCTGACCCACCACTATGCGGGGCTGTCGTTTGGGAATGAGGCGTCAACTCGCCACCGCTTTCAGCTGTCGAATCCGCGACTGGCGGCAAAGCAGGGGTTACTGAAGATGAAATCGCTGGCTGACGCCGGATTTCCGCAGGCCGTGATCCCGCCCCATGAACGGCCATTTATTCCGGTTCTGCGCCAGCTGGGATTTAGCGGTAGCGATGAGCAGGTTATCGAAAAAGTGGCGCGTCAGTCGCCACACTGGCTCTCCAGCGTCAGCTCCGCTTCGCCGATGTGGGTCGCCAACGCGGCAACGGTGTGTCCCTCAGCCGATGCGCTGGATGGCAAAGTGCATCTGACCGTTGCAAATCTGAATAATAAATTTCATCGTTCGCTGGAGGCGCCGACCACAGAGGCGCTCCTGCGGGCGATTTTCCGCGATGAACACACTTTCTCTGTTCATGGCGCGCTGCCGCAGGTGGCGCTGCTGGGTGATGAGGGGGCCGCTAACCATAACCGGTTAGGGGGTGATTATGGCGAACCGGGGATGCAGCTTTTTGTCTACGGGCGTGAGGAGGGCGGGAATACGCGCCCGATGCGCTACCCGGCAAGACAAAGCCGGGAGGCCAGCGAAGCGGTGGCGCGGCTGAACCAGGTGAATTCACATCAGCTGATATTTGCGCAGCAGAACCCGGAGGTTATCGATCTCGGCGTGTTTCACAACGATGTGATCGCGGTGGCGAATCGTCAGGTGCTGTTTTGCCATCAGCAAGCCTTTGCCCGCCAGGATGTGCTTCTTGAGCAATTACGTAAGTGTGTTCCTGGGTTCATGGCTCTGGAGGTGCCGACCACCGCGGTTTCGGTGCCGGATGCGGTATCAACCTATCTGTTTAACAGCCAGCTGTTAAGCCGTGATGACGGTTCCATGATGCTGGTGCTGCCCCAGGAGTGTCGGGAACATGCCGGAGTCTGGCGTTATCTGAACGCTCTGCTGGCGGAGGATAATCCGCTAAGTGAGATGCAGGTGTTCGACCTGCGGGAAAGTATGTCTAATGGTGGCGGACCAGCCTGCCTGCGACTGCGGGTGGTGCTCACGCCGGAAGAGTTACTGGCGGTAAATCCGGCGGTGATAATGGATGACTTGCTGTTTAATACGCTGAATAAGTGGGTTGATCGTTATTATCGCGATCGGCTTACCGTTGCCGATCTCGCTGACCCGCAATTATTACGTGAAGGGCGCGAGGCGCTTGATACGTTAACCCAGTTGCTTGATCTCGGGTCGGTCTATCCGTTCCAGCAGGAAGGGGGATGTTAATGGATAACTTTCTGGCACTGACGTTAGCCGGGGGCTTCCCCTGTGTGAACAAGGGCAAAGCGAACGGCTTCGACTGGCGCTGGCGGGGCAACGGACTGCTCGAGCTTATTCCTGAGGGACCGGTTAAAGGGGCGATAGTGCTTTCTGCCGGCATTCATGGCAATGAAACCGCGCCGGTAGAGATGGTGGATACGCTGCTCACGAAGATATTCGACGCAACGATCCCGCTGCGCTGGCGGCTGCTGGTGATCCTCGGCAATCCGGCGGCGCTGGCCGCAGACAGACGCTATCTTCACAGTGATATGAACCGGATGTTTGGCGGGCGCTGGCAGACGTTTCCCGAAAGTGACGAGACGAGGCGAGCCAGAGAGCTTGAACAGGTTGTCGGGGACTTTTATTCGCGAGGCCAGGAATCGCGGCGCTGGCATCTGGATCTGCACACTGCG
This sequence comes from Citrobacter amalonaticus, assembly GCF_002918555.1. Taxonomy (GTDB): domain Bacteria; phylum Pseudomonadota; class Gammaproteobacteria; order Enterobacterales; family Enterobacteriaceae; genus Citrobacter_C; species Citrobacter_C amalonaticus_A. The sequence continues at coordinate 245,325 of NZ_PQMB01000002.1, read as the reverse complement.
ATTCGTGATTCATATCATCTGCGCTTCGGCGTGCTGCCGCAGCGTCCGATTCCCTGGGATGAGGCTTTCCTTGAATGGCTGGGGGGCGCAGGACTTGAAGCGCTCGTTTTTCACCAGACGCCTGGCGGAACCTTCACCCATTTTAGCGCTGAACATTTCGGAGCGCTTGCCTGCACGCTGGAGCTGGGAAAGGCGCTTCCCTTTGGGCAAAACGATCTCCATCAGTTTGCACCCACAGCAAAGGCGCTGCAGGCGTTGCTGAGTGGCGACGTGAACCGCCCGGCGCAGACCACCGTGGCTCGCTATCGCGTTGCCTCGCAAATCACGCGGCGCAGCGACGCGTTTGTGTTGCATATGGGCAAGCAGACGCTGAATTTTACCCCTTTTAAGGCGGGGACGTTGCTGGCGGAGGATGGCGACGAGCGTTTTGTCGCCACTCATGACGTTGAATATGTTCTGTTTCCCAATCCCGACGTGGCGATTGGTCTGCGCGCCGGTTTGATGCTGGAGAAGCTCGCGTAAATTATCTGTCCCGCAGACTCAGCTCTGCGGTTTTTATTTTTGACGTGCGAAAAGGTACAGATTCTAAATAATTCGCGTGGCGTCTTCCCGCCACGCGAATTATTTAGAGTATATTTATAAATATCGTTCAGGTATAGTTCTTCATATTCTCTGCAAATTCAGTCTGTTGAAAAACTTTCCTGCAACTCTCCTCTAAGTATTCTTTTTTTCTTCATAATTGATGGGAAAATGTTTTTTACACTTTCATTGTTTTACCATTGCTCTGAATAATTGACGATTAAGCCGGTAAAGTTAATCTCGTCAACACGGTATGATGTCTCAAAGTAAGCGAGACGAGAGCCGTTAAAATAAATAACTGAAAGGAAGGATAAAGATTATGCGTAAATTAACTGCACTGTTTGTTGCTTCTGGGCTGGCGCTGGGCGCTGCAAACCTGGCGCACGCTGCTGACACTTCCAGCGCAGCACCTGCAGACGCGAAGCCGATGATGCACCACAAAGGTAAGCCAGGCCCGCATCACGATATGATGTTTAAAGACCTGAACCTGACCGATGCGCAGAAACAGCAGATCCGTGACATCATGAAAGGCCAGCGCGACCAGATGAAACGTCCACCGCTGGAAGAACGCCGCGCAATGCACGATATCATTGCCAGCGACAGCTTCGACAAAGCGAAAGCAGAAGCGCAGATTGCGAAAATGGAAGAGCAGCGTAAAGCCAATATGCTGGCTCACATGGAAACTCAGAACAAGATCTACAACATTCTGACGCCGGAACAGAAAAAACAGTTTAATGCCAATTTTGAGAAGCGTCTGACAGAACGTCCGCGCGCAGAAGGTAAAATGGCCGCACCAGCCGAATAATTTTTCGGACTGTAAACTCTAAAGAATTCGAGTCACGCGGCAACGCACCAGCAACTTGAAGTATGACGAGTTTAGATGAAATCGAAGACCGCCGGTCTTGTCCATTACACGTTTTAACGGGATGGACAGGATCGGCGGTTTTTTCTTGCTAAAGGACTCATGTAAATCTTCACGCCTGCCGATAACCACCGTGTGCAATGTTATGCCAAATGGTGTTTCCTGGGAGGGATGATGGAGTACTTTGATATCCGCAAAATGCCGGTGAGCCTCTGGCGCAATGGGGCGGGGGAGACGCGCGAGATTTGCTGCTTTCCTCCGGCGACGCGGGATTTTCACTGGCGTGCCAGTATTGCTTCTATCGCCGGGAACGGCGAGTTTTCTCTTTTCCCGGGCGTTGAGCGTGTCATTACCCTGCTGGAAGGAGGGGAAGTGACGCTGGAAAGTGCAAATACATTCACCCACGTCTTAAAACGACACCAGCCGTTTACTTTTGCCGGGGATGACGTGGTAAAAGCAAAGCTGACGGAAGGGTTGATGTCGATGGATTTCAACATCATGACCCGGCGGGAATATTGTCGGGCAAACGTCAGGGTTGCCGAACGAACGTTTACCACGTTTGGTTCGCGCGGCGGGGTGGTCTTTGTGATAAGCGGTGCATGGCAGCTGGGCGATAAGCTCCTGACGACCGATCAGGGGGCCTGCTGGTCTGACGGCAAACATACGTTACGGCTGTTAAAATCAGAAGGCAGGCTGTTGTTCAGCGAGATTACCTGGCTTTCCGGACACTCTCCGGCGTCAGTTCAATGATTTCATGCTGACCAGAGATAATGGGTTTGCACAGAATTTTGTAACCATCGTGATCAAAACCGGCGGGTGTGCGCGCCAGCGTAACCGCGTCCGCAAGTGAAGAAACCGCGCCCAGCCACAGCCAGTTATTGATAATGTGATACCGGGTCATTGCTGCGCGGCTTTCTTTCAGGGCGATCGCATTTTTCCACGGCCAGCATACCACTCTCAGACGTTCCAGCGCCTCCAGTAGCCGCGACTGGTGTTCTTCAGGCGTCTCTTTACCGCAACAGGCCCCTGCGCAGCGTTTCAGCGCAGAGCGAAAACACGCGCGTCCACGGCTGAGCGGCTCCAGACCCAGCAGACCATAGCAAAGCTTCTGTTCATCGGCGATCGCCTGCAATGCCTGTAATGCGGCGCGACGGTTAGCAAACAGGCCGAACAGGTTTGGCTCGCGGGAGAAATCCACATCGCGGGCGTGGACGACATCAACTTTCTGACCGGTCAGCTGTAATGCGCAGAGTTGACGATTGCGTCGCAAGCGCTTATTGAACAGCGGCTGTTGCTCTTTGATGAGTCGGGCTTCCAGCAACAACGCGCCGATTTCGCCTGCTGTACAGATCCAACTGATGCGTCGGGATTGACGAAGCAAGGCCGCTTCGTCGACCATGCGCAGATGAGAAAGCACCCGGCTACGGATGTTAATGCTTTTCCCGATGTAGAGCGGCAGGGTGTCGCTTTCACTGTGGAACAGATAAACGCCTGGCTCCGTGGGAAGTGCGTCAATATACGGGCGCAAATGTTCGGGATATTCATAAATTGCTGCTGCTTCGAATTCTGGACGAGGGGCTGATTGACGCCGTACCACTGTGTGCTCCTGGTGCTGGTTATACATCCAGTATAGCAGCCGGGCGGTGATTAAAAAAGAGGCGGGAAAGGATGCTGCCCGGCAGGGATAGCACGCCGGGCACTGGAATAGCGTAGTTTATTTCTTCCAGAAATCGTCAAAGACGGTAATCGGCGGGCGACGCTTATGCTCTGTCTTCACGTACCAGCCCTCAATGATTTTTGCGATGCTGGCATCGAGCGTTTTACCTTCCAGATAATCATCAATGTTATCGTAGGTAACGCCCAGGGCCGCTTCATCCGGCAGAGAGGGACGATCGTCTTCGAGATCGGCCGTCGGCGCTTTCTTATATAAATGTTCCGGGCAGCCCAGGGTGGCGAGCAGCTGTTTACCCTGGCGCTTGTTCAGGCGAAAGAGTGGATTAATGTCGGTGCCGCCGTCGCCATATTTGGTGAAGAACCCGGTGATGGCCTCCGCGGCATGATCGGTGCCGACCACTACGCCGCTGGTCATTCCGGCGATACTGTACTGCGCTTTCATACGTTCGCGGGCTTTCTCATTACCGCGTATGAAATCGCTCAGTTCAATACCGGCTTCGCGGAGCGCCTGCTCGCTCGCCAGTACCGCACCTTTAATATTGACGGTCAGCACACGGTCAGGCTGGATAAATTCAATGGCGTCCTGACAATCTTGCTCATCGGCCTGGACACCGTAAGGCAGACGGACGGCGATAAACTGCAGCGCGTCGTTGCCGGTCTCTTTACGCAGCTCAGCGATGGCCATCTGACATAATTTTCCCGCCAGCGTGGAGTCCTGTCCGCCGCTGATCCCCAGAACCAGCGACTTCAGAAAGGGATATCTCTTCAGGTAGGATTTCAGAAATTCCACGCTACGGCGGATTTCCTCTTCTGCGTTGATCTGTGGCTTTGCACCCAGCGCCTGGATTATCTCTTGTTGCAGCGTCATTTCACCCCCTCCAAAAAAAACGAAAATTAGATTGTGTTAAAGCTAACGCGTTGACGCACAAACGACAAGGCTCACCAGGGTAAGTGCTGTTTAAAACGACATATTCCCGCTCATTCGGAATATGATGAAATATGTCACATGTTAATCGTCAGCTTGAAAAATGTCATATTGTGTTCCAGGCTTATCTAACACGCTGAAAAACAAGAGGACGGAAAATGAACAAGAATATAGCTGGAATTTTAAGCGCAGCGGCAGTATTGACGATGCTGGCAGGGTGTACGGCTTACGATCGTACGAAAGACCAATTTACGCAGCCTGTGGTTAAAGATGTTAAAAAGGGGATGACCCGGGCTCAGGTTGCGCAGATTGCAGGTAAACCGTCTTCCGAAGTAAGCATGATTCATGCGCGAGGCACCTGCCAGACCTACATCCTGGGTCAACGTGATGGTAAAGCTGAAACCTATTTTGTTGCACTCGATGACGCAGGCAGGGTGATCAACTCCGGCTACCAGACCTGCGCTGAGTATGATACCGACCCGCAGGCGGGCAAGTAGTCACTCCTGTATATTGCCTGAGCAGTACAAAAAACCGGCCATCGCGCCGGTTTTTTGTTTCCTGGGTTATCTTATTTATTGCCGCGAATTATTTGCCTGAAATGTGAGAGGGGTCATAACGCCAGGTCAATGAGAGACAATTTAGTTGGTCAAGGAAATACCATCCGCAGGTCCGATACCGTATACTCGTTTCAACCACTTAAAAAAGTTATTTCGGTTACGCAGGTCGCCCGGAACATGGATGAAGATGAAGACTTGCGGAGTGTCTGATTGACCGATAATCGCACATGAGGATCGTTTTTATGGAAAAGAAACACATTTATCTGTTTTGCTCTGCTGGCATGTCGACTTCTTTACTGGTATCAAAGATGCGCGCTCAGGCTGAAAAATATGAAGTGCCGGTTATTATTGAAGCATTCCCGGAAACACTTGCCGGGGAAAAAGGTCCGGCAGCCGATGTCGTATTGTTAGGCCCACAGATTGCTTATATGTTGCCCGAAATTCAGCGTTTGTTACCCAACAAACCTGTAGAAGTGATTGACTCGCTGCTGTATGGCAAAGTCGATGGTTTAGGCGTGCTTAAAGCTGCTGTAGCAGCAATTAAAAAAGCCGCTGCAAATTAATTATTTTTAAATTTTCCCGTCAAAGAGTTATTTCATTTACTTATACCGCAATATTTTATTGCGGTTTTAAAGGGTATTTTTCTATGAGTAACGTCATTGCTTCACTTGAAAAGGTACTCCTTCCTTTTGCTGTTAAAATAGGAAAACAGCCTCACGTTAATGCAATCAAAAACGGTTTTATCCGCTTAATGCCGTTAACCCTCGCAGGGGCCATGTTTGTATTAATTAATAACGTTTTTCTGAGCTTTGGGGAGGGGTCGTTTTTTTATTCCCTTGGTATTCGTCTTGATGCCTCAACGATTGAAAATCTCAATAGTCTGAAAGGCATCGGCGGAAATGTTTATAACGGTACATTAGGTATTATGTCGTTGATGGCGCCATTCTTCATCGGCATGGCGCTGGCGGAAGAGCGTAAAGTTGATGCTCTGGCGGCAGGACTTTTATCCATTGCGGCATTCATGACCGTGACACCTTACAGCGTTGGTGAAGCCTATGCGGTAGGGGCAAACTGGTTGGGCGGCGCCAATATTATCTCCGGGATCGTTATTGGCCTGGTGGTAGCAGAAATGTTCACCTTTGTTGTTCGCCGTAACTGGGTTATTAAATTACCCGACAGCGTGCCTGCATCGGTATCCCGCTCATTCTCGGCGCTGATCCCTGGCTTTATTATTCTTTCAATCATGGGGGTCATTGCCTGGGCTCTGAACACCTGGGGCACCAACTTCCACCAGCTCATTATGGATACCGTTTCCACGCCGCTGGCGTCGCTGGGTGGGGTAGTTGGTTGGGCATACACTATTTTTGTCCCGCTGCTGTGGTTCTTCGGTATTCATGGTTCCCTGGCGCTGACCGCGCTGGAGAGCGGCATCATGACGCCGTGGACGCTGGAAAACATCGCTACCTACCAGCAGTACGGCTCCGTAGAGGCGGCGCTCGCGGCCGGTAAGACCTTCCACGTCTGGGCTAAACCGATGCTGGACTCTTACGTATTCCTTGGCGGCAGCGGTGCCACTCTCGGCCTGCTTATCGCTATCTTTATTGCCTCCCGTCGTCCGGATTATCGTCAGGTTGCGAAGCTGGCGCTGCCATCAAGTATCTTCCAGATTAACGAGCCGATTCTGTTTGGTCTGCCGATCATCATGAACCCGGTGATGTTTATCCCGTTCATTCTGGTGCAACCGATTCTGGCCGCTATTGCGCTGACGGCGTATTATCTGGGCATTATCCCGCCGATCACCAACATCGCGCCGTGGACGATGCCAACCGGCCTGGGGGCCTTCTTTAACACCAACGGTAGTATTGCCGCTCTGCTGGTCGCCCTGTTCAACCTCGGTGTCGCCACGCTGATTTACCTGCCGTTCGTGGTTGTCGCTAACAAAGCGCAGAATGCGATTCAGGAAGAAGAGAGCGAAGAAGATATTGCTAACGCCCTGAAATTCTAAATATTCTCCGGCATGGGGTGACTCATGCCGGACTGTCAAAGAGGAATGATTTATGATGGATCTCGATAATATTACCGATTCCCAAACGGAAGCCGAAGAACTTGAAGAAGTGGTGATGGGGCTCATCATCAACTCCGGGCAGGCGCGCAGCCTGGCTTACGCGGCGCTAAAACAGGCTAAGCAGGGTGATTTTGACGCGGCGAAGGCGATGATGGAGCAGTCGCGTATGGCGCTGAACGAGGCACACCTGGTTCAAACCAAACTGATTGAAGGCGATCAGGGCGAAGGTAAAATGAAGGTTAGCCTGGTGCTGGTACATGCTCAGGATCACCTGATGACGTCAATGCTGGCGCGTGAGCTGGTGACAGAGCTAATTGAACTTCACGAAAAGCTGAAATAGTAAGGAACTGATGATGCAACTACAGATTAACGCACCGGAAATTCCCGTCGCACGTGAACAGCAGCTGTTCAACGGCAAAAATTTCCATGTGTTTATCTACAACAAAACTGAAAGTATCAGTGGGTTGCATCAACACGATTACTACGAGTTTACCCTGGTCTTAACGGGTCGCTATTACCAGGAGATCAACGGTAAACGAGTCCTGCTGGAACGCGGTGATTTTGTTTTTATCCCACTGGGCTCGCATCACCAGAGTTTCTACGAGTTTGGCGCCACGCGTATTTTGAACGTTGGCATCAGTAAACGCTTTTTTGAACAGCACTATCTGCCGTTATTACCGTTTTGTTTTGTCGCATCGCAGGTGTACCGGGCCAACAACGCCTTTTTGACCTATGTCGAAACGGTCATTGCCTCACTGAATTTTCGCGATACGGGACTGGAAGAATTTGTTGAAGTGGTCACCTTCTACATTATTAACCGGTTACGCCACTACCGCGAAGAGCAGGTCATCGATGATGTACCACAATGGCTGAAGGGCACCGTGGAAACGATGCATGATAAATCGCAGTTTAGTGAAAACGCGCTGGAAAATATGATCTCCCTGTCCGCAAAATCTCAGGAGTATCTGACCAGAGCAACCCAGCGTTATTATCGAAAAACACCGATGCAGATTATTAATGAAATCCGCATTAACTTTGCGAAAAAACAGCTGGAAATGACGAACTACTCGGTTACGGATATTGCGTATGAGGCAGGTTACAGTAGCCCAAGTCTGTTTATTAAAACGTTTAAAAAAATGACATCATTCACGCCTAATAGTTATAGAAAAAAACTAACGCAGTACAATCAGTAGATTATTTGCTAATAGCCTGACGGGTCAGGGTATTAATAACCAGATTGCCAGTTTTGCCCTTTAACGCCGGGAGAGCAGCGTTATATCTGAAGGTGGGCAATATAATATACACGTCAGTATCTTATACTGAAGGGAGAAATTATGAGCCAGAAATTAAAAGTCGTCACTATCGGTGGCGGGAGCAGCTATACCCCGGAATTACTGGAAGGGTTTATTAAGCGCTACCATGAATTGCCGGTTTCGGAATTGTGGCTGGTTGATGTTGAAGGTGGAAAAGAGAAACTGGATATTATTTTCGACCTGTGCCAGCGCATGATTGCTAAAGCTGGCGTCCCGATGAAGGTGTTCAAGAGCCTCGATCGTCGCGAAGCGTTAAAAGATGCTGACTTTGTTACCACCCAGCTACGCGTTGGCCAGCTTAAAGCCCGCGAGCTGGATGAGCGTATTCCACTGAGCCAGGGCTATCTTGGTCAGGAAACCAACGGCGCAGGCGGCCTGTTTAAAGGTTTACGTACCATACCGGTGATTTTTGACATCATTAAGGATGTGGAAGAACTTTGCCCGAACGCGTGGGTCATTAACTTTACTAACCCGGCCGGGATGGTGACGGAGGCGGTATACCGCCACACAAACTTCAGGCGTTTCATTGGGGTGTGCAATATCCCGGTTGGCATGAAGATGTTCATTCATGACGTGCTGGCGCTGAAAGAGAGTGATGACCTGTCCATCGATCTCTTTGGTCTTAACCACATGGTGTTTATCAAAGATGTCCTTGTCAACGGCGAATCACGGTTTGCTGAACTGCTGGACGGCGTGGCTTCCGGGGCGCTGAAAGCCTCCACCGTGAAAAATATTTTCGATCTGCCGTTTAGCGAGGGATTGATTCGTTCCCTGAATCTGCTGCCGTGCTCGTATTTGCTGTACTACTTTAAGCAAAAAGAGATGCTGGCGATTGAAATGGGCGAGTATTACAAAGGCGGCGCCCGTGCTCAGGTGGTGCAGAAGGTTGAAAAGCAGCTTTTTGACCTCTACAAAGATCCTGAGCTGAATGTAAAACCGAAAGAACTGGAGCAGCGCGGCGGCGCCTATTACTCCGATGCAGCATGCGAAGTGATCAACGCTATCTTCAATGACAAGCAGACCGAACACTACGTCAATATTCCGCATCATGGTCATGTTGATAATATTCCGGCTGACTGGGCGGTAGAAATGACCTGCACATTAGGTCGTCATGGGGCGACGCCGCATCCGCGTATTACCCATTTTGACGAGAAAGTGCTGGGCCTGATCTATACGATTAAGGGCTTCGAAGTGGCGGCAAGCTCGGCGGCGCTTAGCGGCGAGTTTAATGATGTGCTGTTGGCGCTGAACCTTAGCCCACTGGTGCACTCTGACCGCGATGCGGAGAGCCTCGCACGTGAGCTTATTCTGGCCCATGAAAAATGGTTGCCAAACTTCGCCGGGTGTATTGAGACGCTTAAGGGCGCAAAGAACTAGCAGGAGAAGGCTATGGAACGCTTATTGATAGTAAATGCGGATGACTTTGGCCTGAGCAAAGGGCAAAACTACGGCATTGTGGAGGCCTGTCGCAATGGGGTGGTCACCTCCACAACAGCGCTGGTCAATGGCGAAGCCATCGAACATGCCGCGCAGCTGTGCCGTGAAGTGCCAGACCTGGCGGTTGGGATGCACTTTGTCCTGACCTTAGGGAAGCCGCTGACGGCAATGCCGGGTCTGGTTCGGGAAGGGCGTCTGGGGAAATGGATCTGGCAGATGGCAGAAGAAGACACGCTGCCGCTGGATGAAATTGCCCACGAGCTGGAATGTCAGTATCAGCGTTTCATTGACCTGTTTGGGCGGGAGCCCGTGCATCTGGACAGCCATCACCACGTGCACATGTTCCCGCAAATTTTCCCCATCGTGGCGCAATTTGCGGTTAAGCGGGGCATTGCGTTGCGTGTTGACCGTCAGATAGTACTGAACGCCGCCGATTTGCCGATGGCGTTACGCAGCTCTCAGGGCTTCAGCAGCGAGTTTTACGGTGAGGAGATCTCTGAGACGCTGTTTCTGAAAGCACTGGAGTCTTCCGCGAGCCGCGGGGAGTCCTCCCTTGAAGTGATGTGTCATCCGGCTTTCGTCGACAATATTATTCGTCAGAGTGCCTACTGTTACCCCCGATTAACTGAACTGGATGTACTAACCTCTCCATCGCTGAAAAATGCGATTGCAGAACGAGGCTACCGACTGGGCAGTTTTCTTGATGTGTGACTCCTGAGTTTGCGGCGCGTGATTGCGCCGCATTTTTTTCAGGCCGGAATTGTCGCGACTTTGCCGCTGCGAGACCAGACGCGGTGAGCCGCCATCAGTCCAGACAGCTCATCCATAAAATGGCTATCCACATTCTCTGCTTCCACAACGCCTTCTTCACCCTGACTGTCGATATTGAGCACCGATTTGAAACGACGCGCATCACCCGCCAGCGCAACCGGTTTGAGATGCTTATAGGCTTCCAGCAGATAATATCTGGCGTCGCCGCTGTTTTCGATGTCCGCAATATTTCCACAAGGTACAATAACTGCGTCGACCGTGAGCGACGGTGAGCCCGCAAACGTCCCGGCAATGGTTAATTCTGAACCATCATCGGCCTTCACTTCACCCATTCGCGTGTAGAGCAGTTTGGCATGAACACCTTTGGCTTTAAGCGCCTTCAGAATGGCGAGCAGATCCGCTGATTTCACTTTATCATTGAGCAGAATGGCCACTATGCGGCCTTTAATGTCTCCGCCAGGAACCGCGTACAGGCTGAGTGACGGATCTTTCTTCAGGCCGTTGACATCAGGCGGCGGCGCGATCCGCGTCTGCTCATCGGTCAGTGTGATACCCAGATTCTTAGCCACGGATTGCGCCAGATTAACGTCAATATGCGCCAGCTGATCGACCACTCTTTCACGAATATAGGCGCGGACAACTTTACTTAACTCGAAGCTGAACGCCTCAACAATATGCAACTGCTCGACCGGGGTCTGGCTTAGCCAGAACAGGCGAGGCTGGGCATAATATTCGCCGAAGGAGGGGCTGCGCTCACGAATTTTATTCCCTTCGATGCGCTCCTGATATGACTCAAATCCTCCGCGCTTTGGTCCCGGCGGCGTTTCGCGCGGCCAGTTGTCATTAATTGAGTTGGGTTCGTAATTCGCCGGGTTAGTATCAATGTCCTGCCGGTGCATCCCATCGCGTTGAAAGTTATGGTACGGACAGGTCGGGCGGTTAATGGGGATTTCATGGAAGTTAGGCCCGCCCAGACGACTGATTTGCGTATCGGTATAAGAGAATAACCGCCCCTGTAACAGCGGGTCGTTGGTGAAATCGATGCCGGGGACGATGTGACCGGGATGGAATGCCACCTGCTCGTTTTCGGCAAAGAAATTGTCCGGGTTTCGGTTGAGCACCATCTTTCCGACGCGCTGTACGGGAACCAGTTCTTCCGGGATCAGCTTGGTTGGGTCAAGCAGGTCGAAATCGAATTTAAATTCATCCTCTTCCGGGATTAATTGCAGCCCCAGCTCATATTCCGGGAAGTCACCCGCTTCAATGGCTTCCCACAGATCCCGGCGGTGGAAATCCGGATCGCGTCCGGTGAGTTTTTGCGACTCATCCCAAACCAGGGAGGCTTTACCCGCCAGCGGCTTCCAGTGAAAGCGCACAAACGTCGCTTTGCCTTGCGCGTTAATCAGGCGGAAAGTGTGAATACCAAACCCTTCCATAGTGCGGTAGCTGCGCGGGATGCCGTGATCGGACATCGCCCACATCACATTGTGCAGCGTTTCGGGTTGCAGCGAGACGTAGTCCCAGAAGGTATCATGGGCGCTTTGCCCCTGCGGAATGGCCCAGTGAGGTTCGGGTTTTACGGCGTGAACGAAGTCGGGGAACTTATGCGCATCCTGGATAAAAAAGACCGGGGTGTTATTGCCCACAAGGTCAAATATCCCCTCCTCAGTATAGAATTTGGTGGCAAAACCACGGATATCGCGCACGGAGTCAGCGGAACCCGCGCCGCCCTGTACGGTAGAGAAACGAACAAAAACCGGAGTGATTTTATCAGGGTCGGTAAGAAAATCCGCTTTGGTGATGTCTTTCAAGCTTTTGTAGGGCTGGAAGTAACCGTGAGCGGCGGAACCACGCGCATGAACGATCCTCTCCGGAATACGTTCGTGGTCAAAGTGGGTGATTTTTTCCCGCAGAATAAAATCTTCCAGCAGCGTGGGTCCACGACTTCCGGCACGCAGAGAGTTTTGATCGTCAGCGATGCGCACGCCCTGATTGGTGGTGAGAGCGAAGTTTTCACCCCCTTTGCGCGCGCTTTCCAGGGCATTGAGCTTATCGTTATGCGTTTCCGGTGCTTTCAGGCTACCCGGCGCGGTAGGTTGCGCCCCGGGCGGCGTTGGCTCCGGGGAGGGACGATGAAAACCGTCTTCTGGCGCCAGTGAATCCAGGCCCGGTTTAGCTTCGTTGGTATCATGAACCGGTGACTGATGCTGATGGGACTTCTTATCTTGCGACATTGAACTCGTCTCCATTTTTCATTACTGAAAGGGTCGTTGTTTTTTTTGTCAAAACCCCCTAACTATAGACCACCACTGCATTCGTGCTGGCGTCACTGCTGGTAAACTCAGGCAAATCGCACTCGCGGGGCAGGACGAAAGGGGGGAAGATCGGCTAAGATAGGGGTTTTCTGATTTTTTGAATCTGTCTTAGTGAAGCCATTGATGATGAAACCTTTTCGCCAACAAAATCGCCCGGTTATTAGCTATGTTCCGCGTGTAGAACCAGCCCCGCCAGAGCATGCGATAAAAATGGACGCGTTTCGTGACGTATGGATACTGCGCGGGAAATATGTCGCCTTTGTCTTAATGGGGGAGTCATTTCAGCGGTCGCCCACGTTTACCGTGCCTGAATCGGCGCAGCGCTGGGCAAATCAGGTTCGGCAGGAAAACGAAATAGCGGATTAGCGGGGATAAAAAAACCGCCTTCATGAAGGCGGTATCTGTTTGCAACACATTCCGTTAGTGATGCGCCAGTTCGGCGTCGTCCTCACTGTCCAGAATGGTTTTATCGGTTTGTTTCAGCCACTGGCTGGTTAGCGTACCCGCAGTCATCGATCCGCTGACGTTCAGCGCGGTACGGCCCATGTCGATCAGCGGCTCTACGGAAATCAGCAGCGCCACGAGGGTCACCGGCAGGCCCATCGCAGGCAGCACAATCAGCGCGGCGAAAGTCGCACCCCCGCCGACGCCAGCCACCCCCGCCGAGCTTACGGTGACAATTCCCACCAGCGTGGCAATCCACATCGGATCCAGCGGGTTAATCCCGACGGTGGGGGCAACCATTACCGCCAGCATTGCCGGATAGAGGCCCGCACAACCGTTCTGACCGATCGTCGCGCCAAAAGAGGCGGAGAAGCTGGCGATGGATTCCGGTACGCCCAGGCGACGCGTTTGCGCTTCCACATTTAGCGGAATAGACGCTGCGCTGGAGCGGCTGGTGAAGGCGAAGGTCAGGACCGGCCACACTTTACGGAAATATTTCAGCGGGTTGACGCCGTTAACCCCCAGCAGAAAGCCGTGTACCACGAACATGATGACCAGGCCGAGATAGGAGGCGACCACGAAGCTGCCCAGCTTGATGATATCCTGCAGGTTAGAGCCGGCAACGACTTTGGTCATCAGTGCCAGAACACCATAAGGGGTCAGCTGCATCACCAGACGGACCAGCTTCATCACCCAGCTTTGCAGGGTATCAATAGCGGTCAATACGCGCTCGCCTTTTGGCGCATCATCTTTTAACAGCTTCAGCGCGGCCACGCCGAGGAAGGCAGCAAAGATGACAACGCTAATGATGGAGGTTGGGTTTGCGCCGGTCAGATCAGCAAATGGGTTTTTCGGCACGAACGACAGCACCAGCTGCGGTACGCTCAGATCGGCAACTTTACTGACATAATTCGTTTCGATCGCGTTCAGACGTGCGGTTTCCGCACCGCCCTGAACCAGACCTTCCGCCGTCAGACCGAACAGATTCGTCACCAGCACGCCGACCAGCGCGGCAATGAGCGTCGTAAACAGCAGCGTGCCGATAGTCAGGAAACTAATTTTACCCAACTGTGAGGCATTATGCAGACGTGCAACCGCGCTCAGGATAGAGGCGAAAACGAGCGGCATGACGATCATCTGCAGCAGCTGGACATAGCCGTTGCCGACAATGTTGAACCACTGCACCGAGTCTTTGAGCACCTGACTGTCAGAACCATAAATGGTATGCAGGGCCAGGCCAAACACGACGCCCATGACCAAACCCACCAATACTTTCTTTGCCAGACTCCACTGTTTATGGCGCGTTTGCGCCAGCACAAACAGCAGAGCGACGAACACCACAATGTTCGCGATTAATGGAAAATTCATCCCCGTTCTCCTGATTTTATTATCCGTCTCGCCATGTCAGAGCGATCCTGTTGGCGCAAGGTTAGCAGAACTGTGACCTGGGTCTTATATTCAAATGGAATTGTTTATACTCAAAATGAAATTTTTGCCGGTTTACTAATCAATCTGATGCTTTATAAAGCGATTGAACTGCATTTGCAGCGTATTGATCATATGCGATGACCAGCGCACTGCACTGTTTTCGGGCAGCGTCTGCGGCATCCATACGGCCCAGGCAAACAGCGCCATACAGAGAAAGCGTTCCAGTTGGTTACCTTTCTGTGGGACGAGAATGGGCACGCGAAACCGCCAGCGACAGGGCCACAGCAGAGGAACACCTGCCGGTGTCAGCATATCTGCCACAATGTGGCTCAGATAACCCAGAACCATACCCTGCAGGGCATCCGCGGGAATAATCCAGGTATCAGGAACTTTGAGATAGAAAGTGGTGAGCAGAGCAAAAACCGCCAGCAGGCTATGCGTAAATCCGCGGTGACCAAAGGCGCGGGCGATCGGTTTGGAAATCCACTTGAGTCGTTGACCGAGAAAGGATTTCGGGTGATCGATATCCGGCAACAGGCATGTCAGAATGGCGGAGGGAACAATATGCCACCAGTCACCCTGCGCGAGCACGGGCGTCAGCTCGGCGTTTTTGGCAAACACCGCGCAGGCAATGGAAAAGAGAAGGTGACCTTCCGCCGTCATGATAAAACCTAATGAACTGTGAATTCATACAGTATAGGTTTTTTATCCATCTGGCGGAAGTGGTGACGTTGTAACTCTTTGTCAAAATTGCACGATTAACGCGCCAGCCAACCGCCGTCGACTGCAATAGTGTAACCGTTGATGTAGTCAGAGGCGTCTGAGGCAAGGAAAACCACCGGCCCTTGCAGGTCTTCGGGGGTTCCCCAGCGACCTGCCGGGATGCGGTCTACAATCTCCTGATTGCGTTCGGCGTCTTCCCGTAGCTGCCGGGTATTATTGGTCGCCATATAGCCGGGGGCGATTGCGTTGACGTTAATCTGGTGCTGTGCCCATTCGTTTGCCAACAGGCGCGTAATCCCCATGACACCGCTTTTTGATGCAGTATAGGAGGGGACGCGAATTCCCCCCTGGAACGACAGCATTGAGGCGATATTGATAATCTTGCCGCCGCGCCCCTGCGCCTGAAACTGACGTGCGACGGCCTGGGATAAAAAGAAAACCGACTTCAGATTCAGGTTCATCACGTCATCCCAGTCTTTCTCGCTAAACGTGAGTGCGTCATCACGACGGATGGTGCCTGCGTTGTT
Source organism: Citrobacter amalonaticus (assembly GCF_002918555.1). Taxonomy (GTDB): domain Bacteria; phylum Pseudomonadota; class Gammaproteobacteria; order Enterobacterales; family Enterobacteriaceae; genus Citrobacter_C; species Citrobacter_C amalonaticus_A. The sequence continues at coordinate 229,705 of NZ_PQMB01000002.1, read as the reverse complement.
AACCAGAATGTCTATCCGACCAAACTGTTCAACCGCTTGTGTCACAATCCCGGCGATGGCGTTTTGCTGACTGAGATCGGCCTGGATGGCGAAAAAACGCCGTCCCAATGCTTCAACTTTAGCAGCGGTTTCTTTGGGAATTTTACGGTTCACGCCGACGATATCACAACCTGCTTCGGCCAGCGCAACGGTCATCCCCTGGCCCAGTCCGGTGTCACAACCGGTCACGATTGCCACTTTTCCTGTAAGACAAAAAGCATCCAGAATCATATTTACCTCGGCGATCCATTTTTATCAGTTATTGACCCTGACTGAAGGATAGAAGAGGAGCGGAGAGAATACAATTAAAAATGAAACGATGTTTTAAAAATGAAGGATGCATAGCAAAATGGGCAATGAGGACATTGCCCCATCGCTATCAGCCGCATAAATCGGCAATGGTCAGCCCGGCGAGTGAGGCGCGTTTTACGTTGGCAAGAGCATAACGTGGATCGTTCAAATCCTCTGGCGCCGGAACGACAATCGAACGCATCCGTGCGGCCTTCGATGCCACCATGCCGTTGACGGAATCTTCCAGGGCGACGCAGCTTAGCGGATCAACGCCGAGCTTTGCGGCACAGTCCAGGTACACCTGCGGGTGCGGCTTGCTGTAAGGCAGTTTCTCCGCAGAGGCGAGGGCGTCGAAGCTATCGCGCAGACCAAACATCGTCAGCACCTGTTCCAGCATATGCAAAGGGGAAGCGGAGGCGAGACCGACTTTCAGCCCCTGTGCTTTGCATAATGCCACGGCTTCACGTACGCCAGGCATCAGTGGGCGGGTCTCTTCGACCAACGAGATAGCCCGGGTGATGACGCGATCGGTAACTTCCTGACGGGTCGGACCATTCCAGGGCTGGCGGGCATACCAGAGCTCTACCACCATATCGATACGCAGACCCAGCGTGTCGGGCAGTTCGTGGCGACGGGTGATATCAACCCCGATGTCAGCCAGTACTTCCAGTTCAGCCCGATCCCAGAGCGGTTCGGAATCAATCAGCAATCCGTCCATATCGAAAATTGCAGCCAGTATTTGACGCGGGGTTGACATTACAACCTCTCCTTGTGAGCTTTAAATGTAAGGTATTCAGTGTTCATTAAGGCGAAAAGGCTATCATACCGCCTTTAAAGATCGGGCGAAAACAGTTATCAACAGGTAGACTTAAGCGAAAACGACGCGTCTTTATCAAGGGGAACTCATGACGTATCAACAAGCTGGACGCATTGCTGTCTTAAAAAGGATCTTGGGATGGGTGATTTTCATTCCAGCGCTGGTCTCCACGCTGATTTCCGCGTTGAAATTTATGTATTCGCATAGCGAAAAGCAGGACGGGATTAACGCGGTTATGCTCGACTTCACGCATGTCATGATCGATATGATGCGAGTCAACACGCCGTTCCTGAATCTGTTCTGGTACAACTCACCGACGCCTGACTTTCAGAACAGCCTGAATATTATGTTCTGGGCGATCTTCATCCTGATTTTTGTCGGTCTGGCATTGCAGGATTCCGGCGCCAGAATGAGCCGTCAGGCGCGCTTTTTACGCGAAGGCGTTGAGGACCAGCTCATTCTGGAGAAGGCAAAGGGAAGCGAAGGGTTATCTCGCGAGCAGATTGAGTCGCGTATCATCGTGCCTCACCACACCATCTTTTTGCAATTTTTCCCGCTCTACATACTACCGGTGATTATTATCGTCCTCGGCTACGTGTTCTTTTCACTGCTTGGATTTATATAACAATGAAGAACGCCCAATAGCTCTCCGCTTATCGGGCCAACGGTTCAGGTTGCGTACATCTGCAGGCCGGATAAGGCATAAGCCGTCATCCGGCATACCCGTTATGCCGCCAGCAATCTGTCCATTGCTTTTTGCGCAATCACCAGATGCTGTCCACCGAACAGCCGTGCCCGGTTAAGCAGCGTGTAGAGCTGGTAGACAGGCTGCCGCTCGAGAAAATCCTGCGGCAGCGGAGATACCGACTGATAGCCGTCATAAATTTGCGGTGGCTGATCGGTGTGCAGAGGCAGCATCGCCAGATCGCACTCCCTGTCGCCCCAGTAGCAGGCCGGATCGAAAATATACGGTCCGTCAGGTCCGAGCGCGCAGTTTGCGGACCATAAGTCGCCATGCAGCAATGAGGGTTGTGGTTGATGGGAGGAGAGACGCTGCTGTACATGCTCCACAATGGCATCGATATTGCCAAAGGCAATGCCTTTCTCTGCGGCTAATTCAAGCTGCCAGCCGATACGCTGCTCTGCAAAGAAGGTTGACCACCGACGCTGCCAGGCGTTCGGCTGCGGGGTGGTGGAAAGCGCGTTATCAAAATCGAGCCCGAACTGCGGCTGATCGCTCCACTGGTGTAAATGAGCAAGCTGCTGGCCCAGAATAAAGGCGTTATGGGCATCCAGCGGACGGGGAGGGAGAAAATCCATCACCAGAAAGCTGTAATCCCTGTCTGCGCCCACGGCCCAGACTTTCGGCACGGTGACGGTTTTACTGCGGGAGAGCAGGTCCAGCTGGTCGGCTTCCGCGGTAAAACCCGGGAGCAGTTCCCGCTCATCACATTTAACGAAGAAATCGCGCCCTGCATAGCGTAGATGCCACGCGGCATGGATCTCTCCGCCAGGCAGTTCATTACGCAGTTCGATTTCGCCTTCACCTGTTTGCTCACTTAAAAGACGACTGATAGCCTGCCACATGATGTCTCTCCCCATGTTGTCTGCCAGATCATAAGGTTAGCGCAAAGATGCGGTTAAAAAACACGAACTAACGCACACAGTGGATGCGTTTCGCGTGAAAGGCACTTATTGCCTGCCGTTATTCCACTCTTCCCAGCTTGTTACCGTCACGTCCGGCGTTTTACCCAGCGCGCTCCGGGCAAGCCCGGCGGCAAGTGCTTTAACCTCTTCTTTATCCTGGGCGCTTATCAGGCCAAAAGTATTGGTCCCCAGCTCATGCACGTTACCCTCATCGTCAGTCAGGGTCAGTAAAAAACCACTGCGCGTAAGGTGGTTGTTGAGTTCGTTGATTTCGGTTAAGGAGTCCTCATGGAACATAACGGTTATGACATATCGGGTGATATCCCCACTGGCCATAATTCACCTCTTTGTAATCACATGAGTTTTTAGCATAGACGGTTATTTCGTATGCCAACAGGTGAGAACCCCCTCAGGAAGAGGGGGGCGGTGTTACTGCTGTGAAAGGTATGCGTAAATTTTCTGCGTATCAGCATCAGAACATAAACGAGTGCCTTGATTAATGGTCGCCGCGCTCCCGGCCGCAACGCCGAAGCGCACCATGTCCTCAAGAGAGGCGTCTTCCGCCAGTTTCAGCGTCATGGCACCGACCATACTGTCGCCAGCGCCGACGGTACTCTGGCTTTTGACCGGAGGAGGGACGACCTGCACACAGGATTCACTGTCCACCGCGAGCGCACCTTGCGGGCCAAGGGATACGACCACCCGTCGAGCTTTGCCGCTGTCAACGATCTCCTGTGCTGCTTTACGCACGTCATCGGGTTGCGTCAGCTCGCGATTAACCAGCGCACTCAGTTCCTTTTGGTTTGGCTTTACCAGTTCAATGTTACCGATAGTCAGCGCTGCGCTTAACGCTTCACCAGAACTGTCGATAATGCAGCGAATCCCCTGTTTTTGCGCGGCGGAAATCAGTTGGGTCAGTTTTTCGAGCTTCACGCCGGGAGGCAGGCTGCCGCTAATAACGAGAATTGCGCCTGACTCAATTTCAAGAACGTGTTCTTCCAGTTGGCGAAATTCATCTTCACTGAGCGCCGCACCCGGCATAACAAAGCGATATTGCTCGCCACTTGACTCGACGTGCACGTGCAGGTTCTGACGCGTCCAGTCTTTGGCTTCTACGGTGGATACAGGGACATTTTCATCGGCCAGCAGTGAGACCAGATGTTCTCCGGTGGCTCCGCCTGCGGGGAAGATAGCCGTTGCTTTGCCGCCCAGATGGGCGATGGCGCGGGCCACATTTATCCCGCCGCCGCCGGGTTCAAAAACCGGTGCAGCACAGCGGAGTTTTCCTTCCGGGTAGATCTGCGGAGTGACTGTTGCGCTATCAAGAGAGGGCGCAAGTGTTAACGTATAGATACGTACCATCTTTACCTCCTGTCAGGATGACTTTAGTCTGGCACCGATCGGCTGGAATGTGAAGCAATTAACAATATGATTTCTTGAGCGTTTATCTTTTTTTATCGATGTAAAAACAGATTATTTAGCAAACTGACGGCACACTTATTCAAAAAATTCTGCTTTAAGATCATGGTATTTATATGTGGCGTGTCATTTGGCCTGGCGTTTATCGTGGCTGTTCAGCGGCGTGAACACCGGGCGTCATCAATGCCAGTGCAGCAGTCAGAACCATCTCCTTCTTCACCATCACCTTATTCTTATTTAAGATTCTTTTACCGGCTTCTTAGACTATCTTATCAGTTGCCCGACAGGGGAAGGGCGATGTAAATTGCGCATCCCAACTCAACAATACTCTGAGGTCGCTTTGTACTGCCTTAGAAAGATGTCTAGCAAGAGATTGAAATGAAGCTTTTAAAGACAGTTCCCGCTGCAGTTTTGCTGGCGGGGGGCATGTTTGCATCGACGTATGCAACGGCCGATGATTCCGTTTTTACTGTCATGGACGATCCTTCCAGTGCGAAGAAACCCTTCGAAGGTAACCTTAACGCGGGATACCTTGCCCAGTCAGGCAATACGAAAAGTTCCTCACTGACGGCTGATACCACGATGACCTGGTACGGACAAACGACCGCCTGGTCTTTGTGGGGAAATGCCAGCAATACCTCTTCTAACGACGAACGTTCCTCGGAGAAATATGCCGTCGGCGGACGTAGCCGCTACAACATGACCGACTATGATTATCTCTTCGGGCAGGCGAGCTGGCTGACGGATCGTTACAACGGCTACCATGAGCGTGACGTACTGACCACAGGTTATGGTCGACAGTTTCTCAATGGCCCCGTGCACAGCATGCGTTTTGAATTTGGTCCGGGCGTTCGTTATGACAAACGCACGGATGACACTTCTGAAACCCAGCCGCTGGGCTATGCGTCAGGCGCTTATGCCTGGCAAATGACGGACAATGCTAAATTTAGCCAGGGTGTGTCTGTATTTGGCACTGAGGATACCACCCTCAACTCAGAAACCGCGCTCAATGTTGCCATTAATGAACATTTTGGTTTGAAAGTGGCTTACAACGTCACCTGGAACTCTGAGCCGCCGGCAACGGCACCGGAACACACCGACCGCCGCACAACGGTTTCCTTGGGCTATAAAATGTAATAGTGAGCCAGGCTGATTATCCGGCCTGGCTGTATTATTCGCTTTATGTGCTGTTATTTCTCGACCACAGTTTTATTTTTTTTAAAAGAACGATTCTTCATACTTTCTCCATAATTACTTTTTAATTGCTTTGTACAATTTATTTGACACGAATTGTTAATTAAACTGACTGGTCAAAAGTGTGATCTGGATCTACACTAAAAAACACAGGCAATTAAATGCCGCCTAAACAAAGCATTAATTCTAATAAGAGAAGAAAGACTATGAATAATATCAAAACTGCGGGTGCAGTCATCGTGCTTTCAGCACTCTCCTTCGGCGTATTCGCTGCTGAGCCGGTCTCTCAGACAACTGAGCAAGTGGGTATCACGCGTGCCTCAGACGTTGAAGCTGGCTCTAATATTGCTCCGGGTTCCCAGTCTACAGGCCAGAGCATGAGCGATGCGTTTAACGTGCACAAACTGGTTGCGGGTGAATGGTCATAATATTTGGCGACATTTTTAAATCAGATGACTGAATGAAAAAAACCGGATTTCGTTGTGCCGGTTTTTTATTTTGTCAGGCTGGGTAAAGTATTTTTTAATCAAAACGCCGTTTTGTAAATATTAATACGGAGGGGATTATGCTTAATTTCGCAAAGGCTATCCCCAAATCATCGCAGCCCAGCGCAGTAACAGCATTGCCCCGCAAATGATGATCAACACGACAACCATCTTCCAGTGCTTTTTGGCAAAACGGCTCGTTGGCATAATCCTGTTCCCTCAATAGTGAGACTAATGAACCTAGTTTAACAAAAATGACCGTATCCCGGTTAACTGATTTACGCCATCACGCCTCCAGTGATTTCAGCATTGCCGGTCGCACAGCATCGATGTTCGATCCAGCCGCTCAACAATAAAGGGATGCTACTTTTGAACAAAGAGCTCACGTGGCGAGAGCGTCAATAAAACGGTCAATGCCTTCCTCAACTTTCCTGATATCAGTAAAAACATATTGATTCTAAAAGGATTAAAATAAAATTCTGAGGGTCTGATTCCAGACAGCTACGCTTAAAAAGGCAACTTATATCGGGAGGGGTTATGTTGACTCATTCTGAAGCAAAAAGATGGGCTTCTTTGATGCTCAAGGCAGCCTTATGCGATGGCATGAAAACCGAAGAGATTTCCCGGCAGGTACATCTTGTCTGCGATCATCACGGTAAGGAATGTCTTGAAGAACTGATTGAAGAAATATTGATAGAGGCGGGGCGAATAGGGCCCAGGCACAGCGATGGGCAATTGACTCATCACTGATGTAACGTGTTCACCGCCTTCGGGCGGTTCTTTATTTGTGAAACAGAAAGATGCATTCTCCCTTTTTTTAGTGTTACCATCGTCTAACTGGATGAAGAGCAAGCGTAAAAGTTATTCATCTATGTAACGGATTGTGTGCCAATTTAGCAATTGTTGGTTAGATGGCTATGCAACCTATTATAAACAAACACATTTTCTCTTTGTATGTGATCTTGCGTATGGGTCACCACTGCAAATAAGGATATAACATGCCTGTTATTACTCTTCCTGATGGCAGCCAACGCCATTACGACCACGCTGTAAGCCCCATGGATGTTGCTCTGGACATTGGTCCTGGTTTGGCGAAAGCCACCATTGCGGGTCGTGTAAACGGTGAGCTGGTCGATGCTTCCGATCTGATTGAACATGACGCGAAGCTCTCCATCATCACCGCAAAAGATGAAGAAGGTCTGGAGATCATTCGTCACTCTTGCGCGCACCTCTTAGGGCACGCAATCAAGCAACTTTGGCCGAATACCAAAATGGCTATCGGTCCGGTTGTCGACAACGGTTTCTATTATGACGTTGATCTTGATCGTACGTTAACCCAGGAAGATGTCGATGCGCTCGAGAAGCGGATGCACGAGCTCGCTGAGAAAAACTACGACGTCATCAAGAAGAAAGTCAGCTGGCACGAAGCGCGTGAAACCTTCGTGAAGCGCGGCGAGACTTACAAAGTTTCTATTCTTGACGAAAATATTGCCCATGATGACAAGCCAGGCTTGTATCATCACGAAGAATATGTCGATATGTGCCGTGGTCCGCACGTGCCAAACATGCGTTTTTGCCATCACTTTAAACTGATGAAAACCGCAGGCGCGTACTGGCGTGGTGACAGCAACAACAAGATGCTGCAACGTATTTATGGTACGGCGTGGGCAGATAAAAAAGCCCTTAATGCCTATCTGCAACGTCTGGAAGAAGCGGCCAAGCGCGATCACCGTAAAATCGGTAAACAGCTCGACCTGTATCATATGCAGGAAGAGGCACCGGGTATGGTGTTCTGGCACAACGACGGCTGGACCATCTTCCGTGAGCTGGAAGTCTTTGTTCGTTCAAAACTCAAAGAATATCAGTATCAGGAAGTTAAAGGCCCGTTTATGATGGACCGTGTGCTGTGGGAAAAAACCGGCCACTGGGACAACTACAAAGATGCGATGTTCACGACTTCTTCAGAGAACCGTGAATACTGCATCAAGCCGATGAACTGTCCGGGTCACGTGCAGATCTTTAATCAGGGTCTGAAATCCTACCGCGATCTGCCGCTGCGTATGGCGGAATTCGGTAGCTGCCATCGTAACGAGCCGTCAGGCGCGCTGCATGGCCTGATGCGTGTTCGTGGCTTCACTCAGGATGATGCGCATATCTTCTGTACAGAAGAGCAGATCCGCGATGAAGTTAACGCCTGCATTCGTATGGTCTACGATATGTACAGCACCTTTGGCTTCGAGAAGATCGTCGTCAAGCTTTCCACTCGTCCGGAAAAACGTATCGGCAGTGACGAAATGTGGGATCGTGCTGAGGCGGACCTGGCTGTTGCGCTGGAAGAAAACAATATCCCATTTGAGTATCAATTGGGTGAAGGCGCATTCTACGGTCCGAAAATTGAATTTACCCTGTATGACTGCCTCGATCGCGCATGGCAGTGCGGTACTGTACAGCTGGACTTCTCCTTGCCGTCTCGTCTGAGCGCCTCCTATGTAGGCGAAGACAACGAGCGTAAGGTACCGGTAATGATTCACCGCGCAATTCTTGGGTCGATGGAACGTTTCATTGGTATCCTGACCGAAGAGTTTGCTGGTTTCTTCCCGACCTGGCTTGCGCCAGTTCAGGTAGTGATTATGAACATCACCGATTCTCAGTCTGAATATGTTAACGAATTGACGCAGAAACTACAAAATGCGGGCATTCGTGTAAAAGCAGACTTGAGAAATGAGAAGATTGGCTTTAAAATCCGCGAGCATACTTTACGTCGTGTCCCGTATATGCTGGTCTGTGGTGATAAAGAAGTGGAATCAGGCAAAGTTGCCGTTCGCACTCGCCGCGGGAAAGATCTGGGCAGTCTGGACGTAAGTGAAGTGATTGAGAAGCTGCAACAAGAGATTCGCAGCCGCAGTCTTCAACAACTGGAGGAATAAGGTATTAAAGGCGGAAAACGAGTTCAAACGGCGCGTCCGAATCGTATTAATGGCGAAATTCGCGCGCAAGAAGTTCGCTTAACAGGTCTGGAAGGCGAGCAGCTTGGTATTGTGAGTCTGAGAGAAGCTCTGGAAAAAGCTGAAGAAGCCGGAGTAGACTTAGTCGAAATCAGCCCTAACGCCGAGCCGCCGGTTTGTCGTATAATGGATTACGGCAAATTCCTCTATGAAAAGAGTAAGTCTTCTAAGGAACAGAAGAAAAAGCAAAAAGTTATCCAGGTTAAGGAAATTAAATTCCGCCCTGGTACCGACGATGGCGATTATCAGGTAAAACTCCGCAGCCTGATTCGCTTTCTGGAAGATGGCGATAAGGCCAAGATCACGCTGCGTTTTCGCGGTCGTGAGATGGCCCACCAACAGATTGGTATGGAAGTGCTTAACCGCGTCCGTGACGATCTGAGTGAACTGGCAGTAGTCGAATCCTTCCCTACGAAGATCGAAGGCCGCCAGATGATCATGGTGCTCGCTCCTAAGAAGAAACAGTAGGCCTTCAAGTAGCAATTCCTGTGGAGCCTTCAGGCTTCACAGGTTTTGTTCGCCTGGGTTTCGTTTATTAACAATGCGAAGTGGAAGTTATTAAAATGCCAAAAATTAAGACCGTACGCGGTGCTGCTAAGCGCTTCAAAAAAACCGGTAAAGGTGGTTTTAAGCACAAGCACGCTAACCTGCGTCACATTCTGACCAAAAAAGCGACTAAGCGTAAACGTCACCTGCGCCCGAAAGCCATGGTTTCTAAAGGCGATCTGGGTCTGGTTATCGCGTGCCTGCCGTACGCATAAGCCGTTAACGATTATTTTTAACTTTTTTATGCCCATGAGATTTTCTATTGTCGCAAGGCAGTTAATGCCGCGAGGATGTGAAAGGCGAGGGGCAAATCAGAATAGATACAGGAGAGCAATATGGCTCGCGTAAAACGTGGTGTAATTGCACGCGCACGTCACAAGAAAATTTTGAAACAAGCCAAAGGCTACTACGGTGCGCGTTCTCGCGTATACCGCGTTGCCTTCCAGGCAGTTATCAAAGCTGGTCAGTACGCTTATCGTGACCGTCGTCAGCGTAAGCGTCAGTTCCGTCAACTGTGGATTGCGCGTATCAACGCAGCAGCACGTCAGAACGGTATTTCTTACAGCAAATTCATCAATGGCCTGAAAAAAGCCTCTGTTGAAATCGACCGTAAGATCCTGGCTGATATCGCAGTATTCGACAAAGTAGCGTTCACCGCTCTGGTTGAAAAAGCGAAAGCAGCTCTGGCATAAGCCAGTGAAAAGAGGGAGCCTGGCTCCCTCTCTTTTATTTCTTGTCTGTCAATCAGTTGACAATTTATCCGTAAGCCTTTTCAATAAAGGTTCTCCGGTTTTACCACACAAGGTAACGCAAGCATGAATGCTGCTATTTTCCGCTTCTTTTTTTACTTTAGCACCTGAGTTCAGGAGGCTAGCGCGTGAAAGAAGAAACGAAAAACAGCGCGAAAAAGCCTCCTGATGGAGGCTTTTTTTGTACCTGAAATCGAGAGAATAAGTCCAACAAACCGGTGTCTTCACCGACACAATGAGGAAAACCATGTCACATCTCGCAGAGCTGGTTGCCAGTGCAGCGGCCGCCATTAACCAGGCGTCAGATGTTGTCGCGTTAGATAATGTACGCGTCGAATATTTGGGCAAGAAAGGGCATTTAACCCTTCAGATGACGACCCTGCGTGAGCTACCGCCGGAAGAACGTCCGGCAGCCGGTGCGGTTATTAACGAGGCAAAAGAGCAGGTACAGCAAGCGCTCAATGCACGGAAATCCGAACTGGAAAGTGCGGCGCTGAATGCGCGCCTGGCGGCAGAAACTCTCGACGTTTCTCTACCGGGGCGTCGTATTGAAAATGGTGGTCTGCATCCGGTCACCCGTACCATCGATCGTATTGAAAGTTTCTTCGGTGAGCTTGGTTTTACCGTGGCAACTGGCCCGGAAATCGAAGACGATTATCACAACTTCGATGCGCTGAACATTCCTGGCCATCACCCGGCACGCGCTGACCACGACACTTTCTGGTTTGATGCCACCCGTTTGCTGCGTACGCAGACGTCTGGCGTCCAGATCCGTACCATGAAAGAGCAGCAGCCGCCAATCCGTATTATCGCACCAGGTCGCGTGTACCGTAATGACTACGACCAGACGCACACGCCGATGTTCCACCAGATGGAAGGGCTGATCGTTGATACCAACATTAGCTTCACCAATCTGAAGGGTACGCTGCACGACTTTCTGCGTAACTTCTTTGAAGAAGATCTGCAGATTCGTTTCCGCCCATCTTATTTCCCATTCACTGAACCGTCCGCGGAAGTTGACGTTATGGGTAAAAACGGTAAATGGCTGGAAGTGCTGGGCTGCGGGATGGTACATCCAAACGTACTGCGCAACGTGGGGATCGATCCGGAAGTGTACTCCGGCTTTGCCTTCGGTATGGGCATGGAGCGTCTGACCATGCTGCGCTATGGCGTCACCGATCTGCGTTCATTCTTCGAAAACGATCTGCGTTTCCTCAAACAGTTTAAATAAAGGCAGGAACAAACAATGAAATTTAGTGAACTGTGGTTACGCGAATGGGTTAACCCGGCTATCGACAGTGAGGCGCTGTCGAATCAAATTACGATGGCGGGTCTGGAAGTAGACGGCGTTGATGCGGTCGCTGGCGAATTTAACGGCGTCGTTGTGGGTGAAGTGATGGAGTGCGCCCAGCACCCGAACGCGGACAAATTGCGCGTAACGAAAGTTAACGTCGGCGGCGAGCGTCTGCTTGATATCGTTTGCGGCGCGCCAAACTGCCGTCAGGGGCTGAAAGTTGCCGTGGCGACTATTGGCGCGGTTCTGCCGGGCGATTTCAAAATTAAAGCGGCTAAGCTGCGCGGTGAGCCGTCAGAAGGCATGCTGTGCTCTTTCTCCGAACTGGGTATTTCCGACGATCACAGCGGCATTATTGAACTCCCTGCGGATGCGCCGATCGGTACCGATATTCGCGAATACCTGAAGCTTAATGACAACACCATCGAAATCAGCGTGACGCCGAACCGTGCCGATTGCCTGGGTATCATCGGCGTTGCTCGCGATGTCGCGGTGCTGAATAAAGCGCCGCTGATTGAGCCAGAGATCGCACCGGTTGTCGCGACGGTCGGCGATGTGCTGCCAATCACGATTGAAGCACCGCAGGCCTGTCCGCGTTACCTGGGCCGTGTTGTCAAAGGCATCAATGTTAAGGCACCGACGCCGCTGTGGATGAAAGAGAAGCTGCGCCGCTGTGGTATTCGTTCTATCGATGCCGTGGTTGACGTCACTAACTATGTGCTGCTTGAGCTGGGCCAGCCGATGCACGCTTTCGACAAAGACCGTATTGACGGCGGGATCGTTGTGCGCATGGCGAAAGAAGGGGAAACACTGGTTCTGCTTGATGGCAGCGAAGCGAAGCTGAATGCCGATACGCTGGTGATTGCGGATCGTAACAAAGCGCTGGCGATGGCCGGTATATTTGGTGGTGAACACTCTGGTGTGAACGGTGAAACACAAAACGTTCTGCTGGAATCCGCTTTCTTCAGCCCGTTGTCTGTCACCGGTCGTGCCCGTCGCCACGGTCTGCATACTGACGCATCACATCGTTACGAGCGTGGTGTCGATCCTGCACTGCAATATAAAGCGATGGAACGAGCAACCCGTCTGCTGATCGATGTCTGCGGCGGCGAAGCTGGTCCGGTCATTGATATGACCAGTGAAGCAAACCTGCCGAAACGTGCCACCATCACTCTGCGTCGTAGCAAGCTGGATCGTCTGATTGGCCACCCTATTGCCGACGAGCAGGTAAGCGATATTTTGCGCCGTCTGGGCTGCGAAGTGACTGAAGGTCAGGACGAGTGGCAAGCGGTAGCGCCGAGCTGGCGTTTCGACATGGAAATCGAAGAAGATCTGGTCGAAGAAGTCGCGCGCGTTTATGGCTATAACAACATTCCTGACAAGCCGGTGCAGGCGGGGCTTATCATGGGGACTCACCGCGAAGCGAATCTGTCGCTCAAGCGCGTGAAGACCATGCTTAATGATAAAGGCTACCAGGAAGTCATCACCTATAGCTTTGTTGACCCGAAAGTGCAGCAGTTGATTCATCCGGGTGAAGAAGCCCTGCTGTTGCCAAACCCCATCTCCATTGAGATGTCGGCGATGCGTTTGTCCCTGTGGACGGGCTTACTGGCTACGGTGGTCTATAACCAGAACCGCCAACAGAATCGCGTACGTATCTTTGAGAGTGGCCTGCGCTTCGTGCCGGACACTCAGGCAAATCTGGGCATCCGTCAGGACCTGATGTTGGCTGGTGTGATCTGCGGTAACCGTTATGATGAGCACTGGAACCAGGCAAAAGAGACCGTTGATTTCTATGATCTGAAAGGCGATCTGGAGTCTGTGTTGGATCTGACTGGCAAACTGGGTGATATTCAGTTTAAAGCCGAAGCGAATCCTGCGCTGCATCCTGGGCAGTCCGCAGCGATTTATCTGAAAGGTGAACGCATTGGTTTTATTGGGGTTGTTCATCCTGAGCTGGAACGTAAACTGGATCTCAACGGTCGCACTCTGGTGTTTGAGCTGGAGTGGAACAAGCTCGCAGACCGCGTGGTGCCTCAGTCGCGTGAAATTTCCCGCTTCCCGGCGAACCGTCGTGACATCGCCGTCGTTGTTGCTGAAAACGTTCCCGCAGCGGATATTTTATCCGAATGTAAGAAAGTTGGCGTAAATCAGGTAGTTGGCGTAAACTTATTTGACGTGTACCGCGGTAAGGGTGTTGCGGAGGGGTATAAGAGCCTCGCCATTAGCCTGATCCTTCAGGATACCAACCGTACACTCGAAGAAGAGGAGATTGCCGCTACCGTCGCCAGATGTGTAGAGGCATTAAAAGAGCGATTCCAGGCATCATTGAGGGATTGAACCTATGGCGCTTACAAAAGCTGAAATGTCAGAATATCTGTTTGATAAGCTTGGGCTTAGCAAGCGGGATGCCAAAGAACTGGTCGAGCTGTTTTTCGAAGAGATCCGTCGTGCTCTGGAAAACGGTGAGCAGGTAAAACTCTCTGGTTTTGGTAACTTCGATCTGCGTGATAAGAATCAACGTCCGGGACGTAACCCGAAAACGGGTGAAGATATTCCCATTACAGCACGGCGCGTGGTGACCTTCAGACCCGGTCAGAAGTTGAAGAGCCGGGTTGAAAACGCTTCGCCCAAAGAAGAGTAATCAGATCTATACTCTGAACCATTCAGGTTGCGGGAAGGCGGCAACACAGCGAGTCCCAGGAGCGTACACGAGTACGTGACTGGGGTGAGCGAATGCCGCTAATTCAGAGGCAGCCTGGACGATAAAATGTGTAATTAAAAAGGCCGCTTGCGGCCTTTTTCCTTTCCTGCAAGAGTGACTGACCGTAAAATCACGCAATTACTCTTCAGCTGAATGGAAAACATGCTGACTTATGCCCGTCAACAACAGCGACAACATGTACGCTGGATCCTGAGTCTGTCGGCGCTGATGCTACTGGCGTTACTCTTAAGTTTATGCGCCGGAGATCAATGGCTCCCGCCTGGCGACTGGTTTAGCCCGCGCGGCGAACTGTTTGTCTGGCAAATTCGACTTCCCCGCACGCTTGCCGTGTTGCTGGTGGGGGCCGCGCTGGCGCTTTCCGGTGCGGTAATGCAGGCGCTGTTTGAAAATCCGCTGGCGGAGCCGGGGCTGCTTGGCGTCTCTAACGGTGCTGGCGTTGGGCTGATTGCCGCCGTTCTGCTGGGGCAAGGCCAGCTTCCTGGTTGGGCGTTGGGGCTTTGCGCCATTGTCGGGGCGCTGGTTATTACCCTTATCCTATTGCGCTTTGCTCGGCGTCATCTCTCTACCAGTCGTTTACTGCTTGCCGGTGTTGCGCTGGGGATCATCTGTAGCGCCCTGATGACCTGGGCTATCTATTTCTCCACCTCTTTTGACCTGCGCCAGTTGATGTACTGGATGATGGGGGGATTTGGCGGGGTGGACTGGCATCAATCCTGGCTGATGGTGGCGCTGATCCCGGTCCTGGTGTGGATCTGTTTTCAGTCCCAGGCGATGAACATGCTGGCGTTGGGGGAAACCTCGGCCCGCCAGTTAGGACTACCTCTGTGGTTCTGGCGCAATCTGCTGGTGGTGGCGACCGGCTGGATGGTTGGCGTGAGCGTAGCGCTGGCTGGTGCCATCGGCTTCATTGGTCTGGTCATCCCGCATATTCTGCGTTTGTGCGGATTGACCGATCACCGCGTGTTGTTGCCAGGCTGTGCGCTTGCCGGAGCGGTGGCGTTATTGCTGGCCGACGTTGTCGCGCGACTGGCGCTGGCATCTGCGGAACTCCCGATTGGCGTGGTGACCGCCACGCTGGGGGCGCCTGTCTTTATCTGGCTGCTGTTAAAAGCAGGACGTTAGCAGGACAAAGTCGGTCTATGATTAAAAGCTGGCATTAATATGACTCACAATCCGGGAGACGCTATGCAAGATTCAATCCTTAATACTGAAGTGACAACGATTGATGGGGACATGGTCACGCTTGAAAAGTACGCCGGAAACGTACTGTTGATCGTAAATGTCGCCTCTAAATGTGGACTGACACCGCAGTACGAGCAGCTGGAGAATATCCAGAAGGCGTGGGCTGACCGTGGTTTTTTGGTACTGGGATTTCCCTGCAATCAGTTTCTTGGGCAGGAACCCGGCAGTGAAGAAGAGATCAAAACGTACTGTGCCACGACCTGGGGCGTGACGTTCCCGATGTTCAGCAAAATTGACGTCAACGGCGAGGAGCGCCATCCGCTATATCAAAAACTGATCGACGCAGCGCCGACGGCCGTCGCGCCTGAAGAGAGTGGTTTCTATGAGCGTATGGCAAGTAAAGGCCGCGCGCCGCTCTATCCGGATGATATTTTGTGGAACTTCGAGAAGTTTTTAGTGGGGCGAGACGGCCGGGTGATCCAGCGTTTTTCACCAGATATGACGCCTGAAGATCCGATCGTCATGGAAAGTATCAAAGTCGCGTTGGCAAAATAATGTCTCAATTGATGCAGCTACAGGATATTGTTGAATCTACCCGTCTGGGGCCACTCTCTGGTGAAATTCGCGCGGGTGAGATCCTCCACCTTGTCGGACCTAACGGTGCCGGAAAAAGCACGCTGCTGGCACGTATGGCAGGGCTGACATCCGGTGAGGGGAGCATTACCCTGAATGGAACCCGGTTAGAGGAGTGGCCTGCGGGAAAGCTCGCCCGGCATCGGGCTTATCTGGCTCAGCAGCAGAATCCGCCTTTTGCCATGCCGGTCTGGCATTTTCTGACGCTGCATCAGCCTGATAAAACGCGCACCGACCAGCTTTATGAGGTGGCCGATGCGCTGGCGTTGGGTGACAAGCTTGGGCGAAATACCCGCCAGCTATCAGGCGGAGAGTGGCAGCGCGTGCGCCTTGCGGCGGTGGTGCTGCAAATTTCGGTGCAAGGGAATCCGCAGGGGCAACTGCTGCTGCTGGATGAACCCATGAATAGCCTCGATGTCGCACAGCAAAATGCGCTCGATACTATTTTGAGCCGACTCTGTGCCGAAGGAGTTTCTGTGGTGATGAGTAGTCACGATCTTAACCACACGCTGCGGCACGCGCACCGAGCCTGGTTACTGAAGCAGGGCCAGTTGCTCTCCAGCGGCCCACGTGATGAGGTGCTGACTCCGCCTAATCTGGCCCGCGCGTATGGGCTGAACTTTCGCCGCCTTGACATAGAAGGCCACAGAATGCTCATATCAACCACTTAAGTGAAATGGTTTCTTGAAAATTGGGTAATATCAACGCTAAATTGATACAAGAATACAAAAACAGAGGATTCGTCCTGAATGCGTTGCTGGTTTCTTCTTTTCACAGCGTTGTTGTTGGCAGGGTGCAGCAGCCATCGTGCGCCGCCGCCGAATGCCCGTCTTTCGGATTCCATTACTGTGATTGCTGGTCTTAACGATCAGCTGCAATCCTGGCGTGGTACGCCATATCGTTACGGTGGTATGAGCCGTAGCGGCGTGGATTGTTCCGGTTTTGTCGCCATGACGATGCGTGACCAGTTTGATTTGCAGTTGCCGCGCGATACGCGTGGTCAGGCAAAGCTGGGTACCGAAATCGATAAAGGCGATCTGCTTCCTGGCGATCTGGTTTTCTTCAAAACGGGGTCAGGAGAAAGCGGTCTGCACGTCGGTATTTACGATACCAATAATCAATTTATTCATGCTTCAACCAGTCGCGGAGTGATGCGTTCATCACTGGATAATGTCTACTGGCGGAAAAATTTCTGGCAGGCGAGACGAATTTAATGGGGCGGTGAGAAAAAGATCGCC
Organism: Citrobacter amalonaticus; assembly: GCF_002918555.1. Lineage (GTDB taxonomy): Bacteria > Pseudomonadota > Gammaproteobacteria > Enterobacterales > Enterobacteriaceae > Citrobacter_C > Citrobacter_C amalonaticus_A. The sequence continues at coordinate 212,441 of NZ_PQMB01000002.1, read as the reverse complement.
CCATCATGATAAAGGCGTGGATATCGGGCTGTAACCTGACTAAAGATATGGAAAACATACTTTACATACTGGGTTCTGTTTTCTGCCAACCATTGTGAGCCTGGCTTTATTACAATAAAAAGGATAAAACCACATTACGGTTTATATACTCTAAATAACTCGAGTTGCAGGACAAAACGGCGTCGTCGTTTTGAACAGCGCTTGCGCTGGCCCCGAAGGGGCGAGGCCGGGTAACAAAGCCAACACACATGCAACCTGAAGTATGACGAGTATAATCAGGCCAGACCTGAAAACGGACCCGGATCCCCGATTAATAAGGATAAAATGAACGCTCCTCCATTAGTATTAAAAATGACGTGTGTCTACGTCCTTTGCTACAGAATCCCGGATTATTCCCTTACTGTGGGGCCGGCGCGATGAATATTTCACTGGATAATCTTTACCATTCCGAACTCTGTTTTCTCCCGGCGCGGAATGAGCAACATAAACTGATAGGACTGGAGATTGTCGCTAACTTTGTCAGTGACGATGGCACTGTTCGCATCCCAACAGAACTGATTATGCCGCGTCTTTCTGCCGGGCAACATGGTCAACTGTTTGAAGAAAAGCTGACGTTGCTCGAAACCTGCCAGCACTTTTTTATTCAGCATAAACTCATCGCCTGGATTTATTTAGCCCCTGAAGTTGTTGATTATTTATTAACGAATGATAAATACGCTTCGCGTATCAACAGGTTCCCATTTCTTGAGCTGATGATTAATGAAGATTTCCCTGAATTAAGTAAGGGAAAAGAAAATCAAACGTTAAAAATTTTAACAACAAAGTTTCCTCTTATCCTCTCTAATTTTGGCGCCGGTGACAGTTCCGGCAGGGCTGTTTTTGACAGGATGTTTAAACGGGTCGCGCTGGATAAAAATTTCATCCAACAGCGTGCAGGTAAACCCTCCTTTGAACCCTTTATGCGGGCTATTTTTGCGCAAATATCGCCTTGTTGTGAATCCATCATGATCGCTGGCATTGACAGTGAAGAGATGTTAGCCCGCGTTGCGCCGTTTGGATTCAGCTCGATGCAGGGCAGCCTGTGGCCTGTTGTTCCTGCCGGTAAAATAACGACCCTGGCGCCGCGATAACCTTTCTGTTTGCTGGTGTTTAAGCAATAAATTAGCGGCTACACTACAGGCAGGAGGCTCTATGACCCTGTCTTTTTCCGCTCGCTGGCGCGATGAATTACCAGCAACATATACCGCTCTTTCACCCACTCCCCTGAAAAATGCGCGTCTAATTTGGCATAACGACGAACTGGCAAAACAGTTGGGTGTACCTTCTGCGCTATTTGACGTTAAAAATGGCCCAGGCGTGTGGGGTGGAGAGACCTTATTGCCCGGCATGTCGCCTCTGGCCCAGGTGTACAGCGGGCATCAGTTCGGCGTCTGGGCGGGGCAGCTTGGCGACGGGCGCGGTATTCTCCTCGGCGAACAGCAGCTTGCGGACGGCAGCACGCTGGACTGGCATCTGAAAGGCGCCGGGTTAACGCCTTATTCACGAATGGGAGACGGGCGTGCGGTGCTCCGTTCCACGATCCGCGAAAGTCTGGCCAGCGAAGCGATGCATGCCCTTGGTATCCCCACGACACGTGCGTTAGCGATGGTGACCAGCGACACGCCGGTATACCGGGAAACCGTGGAATCCGGAGCCATGCTGATGCGGCTGGCGCAAAGTCATATGCGCTTTGGTCACTTTGAACATTTTTACTACCGCCGGGAGCCGGAGAAAGTTCGTGCGCTTGCGGATTTTGCCATCCGGCATTACTGGCCCCATTTGCAGGATGAAGAGGACCAATATACGCCGTGGTTCCAGGATGTTGTGACGCGGTCGGCTTCACTGATTGCGGACTGGCAAACTGTGGGTTTCGCCCACGGCGTCATGAACACGGATAATATGTCGATCCTTGGGTTGACGATGGATTACGGCCCGTTCGGCTTCCTGGATGATTATGTTCCCGGATTTATCTGCAACCACTCCGACCATCAGGGGCGCTATCGCTTTGATAATCAACCTGCGGTAGCGTTGTGGAACTTACAGCGTCTGGCGCAAACGCTGTCACCGTTAATGACGGTTGAAACGCTCAATGACGCGCTTGATGGTTATCAGAGGACGTTGCTTACCCGTTATGGTCAGCGGATGCGGCAGAAGCTGGGTTTCTTCACTGAGCAAAAAGATGATAACGACATTCTGAGCTCATTGTTCAGCCTGATGGCACGTGAAGGTAGCGACTATACCCGAACGTTCCGAATGCTCAGCCTGACGGAGCAGCAGAGTTCGGCCTCGCCTCTGCGCGATGAATTTATCGATCGTGCGGCATTTGACGGCTGGTTTACCCGTTACAGAGCGCGTCTGCAGCTTGAACATGTTGATGATGAGCAGCGTCAGTCGCTGATGCAGAGCGTGAATCCCGCGGTGGTGTTGCGCAACTGGCTGGCCCAGCGGGCAATCGAGGCCGCAGAGCAGGGGGATATGAGTGAACTGCATCGCCTGCATGAGGTGCTGCGTAATCCTTTCAGCGAACGGAGTGATGACTACATCCATCGTCCGCCGGACTGGGGCAGGCGTCTGGAAGTGAGCTGTTCCAGCTAGGCTTATTTGGTCAACAAGAGTTTACCTGCCTGCGTTTTTCGCAGCAGGTACTGCTGGCCATCATGATCGATAATAACCTTTCCCTCCTGGCCCAAAAGCGTCTGGCTGGAGATCCGCCGGGTGATGTCCGGAGGAGGGGCTATTTTTTCTCTTTCCTTAGGTTGAAGTGACCCGGTGTTATCCCTGCGTGGCATAGTTATTAATAATAATTGGTTTAACAATGATTATTATTATCAATAATATGCATTTACAGGGCAAGCGTTAATTCAGGCGGGTAAAGAATAAAAAAGGGATGAGAGACGGCCCATCCCCGCAGGAATGGGCAGGCGATTAGAAACGACTGTCTACTGCACTGGCAAGCTTGTTCAACAGCAACCCGGTATCTTCCCAGTTCAGGCAAGGGTCGGTGATCGACTGACCGTAGACCAGCGGCTGCCCGCTGACAATTTTCTGCGTACCTTCACGCAGAAAACTTTCGGCCATGATACCTGCGATCGCCGTTGACCCATTGCGGATCTGCTGGCAGATGTCATCACAGACGTCCAGCTGACGTCGATGCTGCTTCTGGCAGTTGCCATGGCTGAAATCGACCACCAGATGTTCGGGTAAATCAAACTCATGCAGCGTGTCGCAGGCTGCCGCAATATCTTCCGCGTGGTAGTTCGGTTTCTTACCGCCGCGCATGATGATATGACCGTACGGATTGCCGCTGGTTTGATAAATGGTCATTTGCCCGGTTTTATCCGGTGAGAGGAACATGTGGCTGGCGCGGGAGGCACGAATGGCATCAACGGCAATTCGCGTGTTGCCATCGGTACCATTTTTAAAGCCTACCGGGCAGGAGAGCGCTGACGCCATTTCCCGGTGGATCTGACTTTCCGTCGTGCGGGCGCCAATAGCACCCCAGCTGATCAGGTCTGCAATAAACTGGCCGGTCACCATATCAAGGAATTCAGTGGCCGTAGGGACACCAAGCTCATTCACCTGCAACAGCAGCTTACGCGCCAGTTCAATACCGTAATTGACGCGGTAGCTGCCGTTCAGGTCCGGATCAGAAATTAGACCTTTCCAGCCCACAACGGTGCGCGGTTTTTCAAAATAGGTGCGCATGACAATTTCCAGACGCGCCTGGTGTTTGATGCGCAGCGTCTGCAACCGCGTCGCATATTCCATCGCAGCGTCGAGATCGTGAATCGAGCAAGGGCCTACAATCACCAACAGGCGGCGATCTTCACCATTCAGTATTTTTTCAATGCGGCGTCGGGAGTCGGTAACGTGGCTGGCGACGGAGGAGGTTACGGGATGCCGTAGCGCCAGTTCTGCGGGCGTGACCAGACTGTCTATACGCGCAGTACGGAGTTCGTCGGTTCTGTTCATTACAAGTCTCAGAAATTTGTTGCTTCAACGGCAGGGGTTGCCGGGAAGTGATGGGCATAACCTTAACACACTTCATCTTTCAAGCTTTGGCATTGTTGGCTGCGATTATTCACCCCGGTTGCATAGCAAACTATGCGACCGGGGTGGCAGTTTCCGCCACGATACAACTTGACTGAGGCTGTGTTCACACCAATCCCTGCTGGTTCAAGTGCGAGGTGTATCACATCTCGCAGGTTGAGCGCATCATAACAAAAAAACGAACCATTACACTAGTTTTCTAGTACATCCTGCGGTTAAGCCCCATGATATCGAGCATCTTGGTGGCGATCTCTTCTACCGAATAGTTGGTGCTGTTCAGCCACGGGATCTGATTTTTACGATACAAAGCTTCAACCTCCGCGACCTCCATCCGGCACTGACGCAGGGAGGCATAGCGGCTGTTTTCCCGACGTTCTTCACGAATGGCCGCCAGACGCTCCGGGTCGATGGTCAGGCCAAACAGCTTATGCTGCAAGGGTTTCAGCGACGCGGGCAGCACCAGATTATCCATATCGTCAGCAATAAAGGGGTAGTTAGCCGCACGAATGCCAAACTGCATCGCCAGATAAAGACTGGTAGGGGTTTTTCCACAGCGGGAGACGCCAAGCAGGATCACCTGTGCCTGATCGAGGTTGCGCAACGAGATCCCATCGTCGTGCGCAAGCGTGTAATCAATAGCCGCAATACGCGCGTCATATTTGTTGAGATTGCCGGGATTAAGACCGTGAGTTCGGTGCGCAATCGGCGTAGGGTCCAGCTTCATCTCCTGCTGCAGCGGGGCAACCAGCGCCTGGACAATATCCTGGCAGAACCCTTCGCTTTGCAGAATGATGGCGCGGATTTCCGGCAGCACAATGGAATAGAACACCAGCGGACGCACGCCGGTTTGTTGGTAAATTGCGTCAATCTGGTCTTTAACGGCGCGGGCACGGCTCTCATTTTCAACAAACGGCAGCGTAATACTGCTAATGGCGACAGGGAATTGCGACATCACCGCATGGCCCAGAACCTCGGCGGTAATCGCCGTTCCATCGGAGATATAAAAAACATGACGATCAACAGCATTATCCATTTTTTTTATCCTGGCAGCTTTCATAATTCTCTTAAAGCATATACCCGTCATACTTCGCAGGTGCGTTGGCTTTGTTACCCGGCCCTGTCACGTACTTGTGTATGCTCCCGGGGATGAATAAGTGACATTATACCCCCCACCGAAGGCAGCTCTTTGGCCTCGCTCCTTCAGGGCCAGCGCAGGCGCTGTTCAAAACGACGACGCCGTTTTGTCCTGTAACCCGAATTATTGAGGGTATAATAAAAGCTATCCTAACGCGTAGAAAATAGCGCTTATTTTTTAAAGTGAAATGGTATTTTTATATTTTGTGAAAAGTACATTTCATTTTATGGAACGGATGTTTATACCGACACTTTTTGTGGGGATCGCCCGTCGCCTGTGGGTTTGCGCAAGTAGGGAATCTATCCGAAAAATTAAAAAATATATTTGCTTGAACGATTCACCGTTTTTTTAAGCGGGTTAAATATGCAAAGATAAATACGCAATAATGTATTTCCTTTACCCTAAATAATTCGAGTTGCAGGAAGGCGAAAGGGAGTAAACCTCCAGGCGCTTACTTAAGTCCGTGACAGGGCCGGGTAACAAAGCCAATCCATCTGCAATTTGAAGTATGGCGGGTATAAACTCGTTCATTTATCACAAAAGGATTGTTCGATGTCCAACAATGGCTCGTCACCGCTGGTGCTTTGGTATAACCAACTCGGCATGAATGATGTAGACAGAGTTGGGGGCAAAAATGCCTCCCTGGGTGAAATGATTACTAACCTTTCCGGTATGGGCGTTTCCGTACCGAATGGTTTTGCAACAACCGCCGATGCGTTTAACCAGTTTCTGGACCAAAGCGGTGTAAACCAGCGCATTTATGAACTGCTGGATCAAACGGATATTGATGATGTTTCTGCACTGGCTAAGGCCGGCGCGCAGATCCGCCAGTGGATTATCGACACTCCTTTCCAGCCGGAGCTGGAAAATGCTATCCGCGATGCCTACGCGCAGCTTTCTGCGGATGATGAAAATGCCTCTTTTGCCGTCCGCTCTTCGGCAACGGCAGAAGATATGCCGGATGCCTCCTTCGCGGGTCAACAGGAAACTTTCCTGAACGTGCAGGGCTTCGACGCGGTGCTGGTGGCGGTCAAACACGTATTTGCCTCGCTGTTTAATGACCGGGCCATTTCTTACCGTGTTCACCAGGGTTACGATCACCGGGGCGTGGCGCTCTCCGCTGGGGTTCAGCGGATGGTGCGTTCCGATCTCGCGTCGTCAGGGGTGATGTTCTCCATCGACACCGAATCCGGCTTCGACCAGGTGGTGTTCATCACCTCTGCGTGGGGTCTGGGCGAAATGGTAGTGCAGGGGGCGGTTAACCCCGATGAATTCTACGTTCACAAACCGACGCTGGCCGCGAACCGCCCGTCTATTGTGCGTCGCACGATGGGATCTAAAAAGATCCGCATGGTGTACGCGTCGACCCAGGAGCACGGTAAGCAGGTCAAAATTGAAGATGTGGCGCAGGAACAACGCGATATTTTCTCGCTGACCAACGAAGAAGTACAGGAGCTGGCGAAGCAGGCGGTCCAGATCGAGAAACACTACGGTCGTCCCATGGACATCGAGTGGGCAAAAGACGGTCATACCGGCAAGCTGTTTATCGTTCAGGCGCGTCCGGAAACGGTGCGTTCTCGTGGTCAGGTGATGGAGCGTTATACGCTGCACGCGCAGGGTAAAATCATTGCGGAAGGCCGTGCTATCGGTCACCGCATTGGCGCGGGTCCGGTGAAGGTCATCCATGATATCAGCGAGATGAACCGCATTCAGCCAGGCGATGTGCTGGTTACCGACATGACCGACCCGGACTGGGAACCGATCATGAAGAAAGCGGCGGCGATCGTCACCAACCGTGGCGGGCGTACCTGTCATGCGGCGATTATCGCCCGTGAGCTGGGGATCCCGGCGGTAGTGGGCTGTGGCGATGCCACCGAACGCATGAAGGATGACGATAAGGTCACCGTCTCCTGTGCTGAAGGCGATACCGGCTATGTGTATGCCGAAATGCTGGATTTCAGCGTGAAAAGTTCCAGCGTGGATACCATGCCGGATCTGCCGCTGAAGATAATGATGAACGTCGGTAACCCGGATCGCGCCTTTGACTTCGCCTGCCTGCCGAATGAAGGTGTGGGTCTGGCACGTCTGGAATTTATCATCAACCGCATGATTGGCGTCCACCCGCGGGCGTTGCTGGAGTTCGATGACCAGGATGTAAAACTGCAAAACGAAATCCGCGAAATGATGAAAGGCTTCGACTCTCCGCGTGAATTCTACGTTGGTCGTCTGACGGAAGGGATCGCCACGCTGGGTGCGGCATTCTGGCCGAAGCGCGTTATCGTTCGCCTGTCGGACTTTAAGTCCAACGAATATGCCAATCTGGTGGGCGGTGAGCGCTATGAGCCGGATGAAGAAAACCCGATGCTGGGCTTCCGCGGTGCCGGTCGCTATGTCGCCGACAGCTTCCGCGATTGCTTCGCGCTGGAATGTGACGCGGTTAAACGCGTGCGTAACGAAATGGGTCTGACCAACGTCGAAATTATGATCCCGTTTGTGCGCACCGTTGAGCAGGCAAAAGCGGTGGTGGAAGAACTGGCGCGTCAGGGACTCAAACGCGGTGAGAATGGGTTGAAGATCATCATGATGTGTGAGATCCCATCCAACGCGCTGCTGGCGGAGCAGTTCCTTGAATACTTCGACGGCTTCTCGATTGGTTCTAACGACATGACGCAGCTGACGCTGGGGCTGGATCGTGACTCCGGCGTGGTTTCTGAACTGTTTGACGAGCGTAACGACGCGGTGAAAGCGCTGCTGTCGATGGCCATTCGCGCCGCGAAGAAACAGGGTAAATATGTGGGGATCTGCGGTCAGGGTCCATCTGACCATGAAGACTTCGCCGCCTGGCTGATGGAAGAGGGGATCGACAGCCTGTCGCTGAATCCGGATACCGTTGTGCAGACCTGGCTGAGCCTGGCCGAACTGAAGAAATAACCGATTGCCCGGTGGCGCGATGCTTACCGGGCTTGCTGGTTCTGTGCTGTGGTAAGCCGGATAAGGCGACAGCTCACCTTATTCGGCGCTTTATGCCTCTACGCATTCCTGACGCAAACGCTGAAGAATATCCTGACGTAACAGGAACTTTTGTATCTTACCTGATGCGGTTCTCGGCAGCTTTTCGACAACCACGATATGCTCCGGGTATTTGTATTTCGCCACCCGCTTGCGGCTAAAGAAGGCAACCACCTCTTCCAGCGACAGCGAATGATACGGTGCTTTCAGGACCAAATATGCGCACGAGCGCTCCCCTAACCGTTCATCCGGCATGGCAACCACGCAGGCGTCATGAATCCTGGGATGTTGCAGCAGAATATCTTCCACCTCACGGCTGCTGATATTCTCACCCCCGCGCACGATAATGTCCTTTTTGCGTCCGGTTATTTTAATGTAGCCTGACTCGTCCATGCGACAGAGATCGCCGCTGTAGTACCAGCCTTCGTCATCCAGCGCCCGGGCGGTCAGTTCGGGTTCATCGAGATAACCCATAAAGACGTTCGGCCCGCGTGAAGCTTCTTCACCTTCAACGCCCGGCGGCAGAGTATTCCGCGCTTCATCAACGACTTTAATTTCCACGCCTGCTGCGGCATAACCGTCGGTATTCATGATGCGTGAAAGCGGATCGTCCAGATCCACAACCGCATGTGGCGAACTTTCGGTGGAACCATACACGCTAAGTAACTTAATGCCCAACTGCTGGCAATCGCGTGCCACCGTCTTCGGTATGGTTGTGCCACCGCATAAAAAGAAACGTAGCGAAGAGAGGTCAGCGGGCTGCTGTTCCACAGTGCAAAGCAGGTCGTAGATAAACGGTGTTGCCCCTAACACACAGGTACAGCGCTGCTGTTCAAGCAGGGTGAGGCACGCCGCTGGCGTAAAAATGTCTAACAGTACGCTACGTGCCCCGATTAAAAACGGGGCGGTTACGCCATGTAAAAAACCGGTGGCGTGGCCCAGTGGCGCAGGCATTAAAAACACATCCAGCCAGGTCAGGTTCAGGCGAGCGCAGTAAGCGCGTTCGCTGGCGAGAATATTGTTGTGGGTGAGCATCACCCCCTTTGGCATCCCCTCAGTGCCGGAGGTAAACAGCACCGCCGCCAGTTCGTCGCCGTGTACTTTGACAGGACAGGCGAGCGGATCGTTGTCAGCGATAAGCTGGCTCAGGGCGAGGGACGTGGTGGCAGGAGCCAGTTTATCAACGCCGACAATCTGCCGCAGATGGGGGAGCTGGTTTTGCAGAGGAAGAATCAAATCGACCGGGCGGGTTTGCTTAAAGACGGTTGGGGCAAAGAACATTTTGGCCTGGCATTTATTCAATACCCACACCAGCTCGGCTTCCCGCCAGGCGGGGAGCAGCGGCACGCTGACGGCACCGGTTTTCAGACAGGCCAGATAGATAACCGTGAACTCACACCAGCCGGGGAGCTGAAATGCAATGCGGTCCCCGGCCTGGATTCCGTTGCTCAAAAACCAACTTGCCAGACAGCTTGCGGCGCGATCGAGTGCGGCATAGGTGTATGACGTTCCGTGATTATCAACGACGGCGATTTTGTCCGGCACCGACAGCGCAGTTTGCTGCCAGTAGTCTCCCAGCGAGGCATCGCCCCAAAAACCAAGCTCACGGTATGCTTTCCGGCGCCCGGCGTTAAACGCGAATGTAACACTCATTGGCGATTCTCAGTAAATCATAGAGGAATATCTTGCCGGATGGCGACAATACCTTATCCGGCCTTGAGGTTGTGTTGTTTGCAGGCCGGATAAGAGGTGCTCAGGCCGCTATCCGGCATGACAGCTCATCAGCCATAGCGGAAGTCGACGCCAAACGTGCCCGCCGGATACTCCCATTTTTCAAGGAGGGTATCGCCGCACAGCACCCGGCAGGTTCCGCACTCAAGGCAGCCGGCAGAATCGAAGTGAATATTGCCAGCGTCGTCCTGCTTATAGAGTCCAGCGGGACAGGCGTTCAGTAATTTTTGAAATTCCTTACTGTCCGGGTTAGCCGCCAGAATGATATGCGGATGACCTTCATCGACATGAAATTTGTTGACGCCCAGCTTGACGTCGACGTTTACACGATTCTCCTGACTCATAGCGCCGTCGCTCCTTTAATGCCGTCTTTTAACAGATTTATCAGGCCGATCCGTTTGGCGTGTGACATGATCATCTTGCGAACGGGCTGATTCGGGCTGCCGTCAACGGTGAACATATCGTTCATGATGTCCGCCACCATCTGCGGGTATTGTGTGAACAGACGAGGATTTTCCATTAACGCCGGGATTTTGCGGAAGTGCTGCATATCGCGCATCACGCAGCTTTGCGCCAGCGCGTTTTTGTATGCCGACAGCGTGCTGGCGGAGAAGTCCTTGCGTTCTTTTGCCGCAATGGCCGTGTTTGCTGCGGCCTCGGCAGAGGCGATGGCTAAATCCATACCACGAACCGTGAAACCGAGGTTCAGGCAGAACCCGGCGGCATCGCCGACAATCATCACACCGTCGTTCACCAGCTCTGGCACCATTGCCAGCCCACCTTCCGGCACCATATGTGCCGAATACTCCAGCAATTTGCCTCCCTGAATCAGTGGTCGAATGGAGGGGTGCTGCTTGAAATCCTCCAGCATCTGCGGCACGCTTTTTTGTGCGTGAGCCATATCACCGAGTCCACAAACCAGACCGAGTGAGACAGAATCCCGGTTGGTATAGAGAAAGCCACCGCCCATCAGGCCGTTCGAAGGCGAACCGGCGAACAGCCAGGCCGCGCCTTCGTTGCCAGCAAGATTAAAGCGATCTTCAATTTGGGCGGGGGAGAGTGAAATTAACTCTTTCACGCCCACGGCGTAATGATGAGCGGATGATGCAGGCACCATCCCCAGCGAACGACCAAGCATCGAATTGACGCCGTCGGCCAGGATCACCACGTTAGCGTCGAGAATATCGTCACCAGCCTGTACCCCGGTGACCTGGTTGCCTTCGCGAATTAATGCATCCACGCGAACACCCGGAATAAACTGTGCGCCAGCGGCTTCTGCTTGCTCCATCAGCCAGGGATCGAGGCGGTTGCGCAACACGGTATACGAGGACCGGTCCGGGGCGTCAGGTTGTTCACGATGATAATCGAGGGTGACCGCGCTTTCCCCGGTTATAAACGAGATCTTTTCGCGGGTGACTTTGCGTTCAACAGGAGCCTGCTGTGCGAATCCGGGCATGATCCGTTCAATCGTGTGGGCGTAAAGTCGGCCACCGGTCATGTTTTTACTGCCCGCACTGTTTCCACGCTCAATGACCAGAACATCAAGCCCCGCTTTCGCCATCACATACGCCGCCACCGATCCTGCAACGCCAGCGCCAACCACAATGGCATCAAATTTTTCATCCGACATGCTTTATGCTCCCATCCCGCTGTGTGTACAGCGGGAAATGTGGTTCAGGGTGAACGTTAGCGTAGCTGCTCGATCAGGGCAGGGACCACTTTGTAGATATCTCCCACCAGCCCGTAATCGGCATAGTTAAAAATCGGCGCGTTTTTATCTTTGTTGATGGCGACAATCACCCTGGCGCCGTTCCCGCCAACCATATGCTGGATCTGTCCGGAAATCCCCAGCGTGAGATACAAATCGGATTTCAGCAGTACGCCAGAAACGCCGATATAACGCTCGCGTTCCATCCAGTTTTCCCCTTCGGCAATCGGACGTGAACAACCCACCTCCGCACCCAGTACGGCGGCCAGCTCTCGTACCATGCTGAGATCGTCCTGCGCCACCAGACCACGGCCCACGCCGACCACGCGCTTCGCTTTGCTGAGATCGACGCTGCTGAGCGATTTGGCGCGACGCTCCTGGCAGAGAATTTCATGCTGCGGTCGAAGATACGACGCGCTAACCACAGGGCAGCCGTGCGCCGGATTTGTCGCAGCAGGTTCCAGTACGCCAGGCGCAAGCGTGACAATGGTGAATGCGCTGTTCAGTTTCTCTTTGCCAAACGCCAGCCCGCCGTACATGCGGTGTTCGGCATATACCGTACCTGCATCAATGCAGACCGAGATAGCATCGTTAACCATGGCGGCATCCAGTTGCACGCTGAGACGTGCGCCCAGGGCTTTACAGCGCCTGGTGGCCGCCATCAACAACAGCCCGCCATTTTTCTCCTTGATTTGCGCGGCAATGGTTTCTGCGTAGTTTTCAATTCGTTGCAGTGGGGTATTTTTTTCCAGCATGATGATGCTGTCTGCACCGAGTTGCTTAACGTGCTCTGCCTGTTCTGCGTCCTGCACAATGGCGTCCACCCGCTGGCCCCACTGACGTGCGCCGGTCATCAGCTCTGCGTAGCGTTCAACGTTATCGCTAAATACCCAGACGTTCGTTAATTGACTCATAATGATTTCTCCGTTGGGTTTAGTTCAGGGCTTTTTTCAGATGTTCTGCCAGTTCAGCGATCGCCTCCGGCGAATCGTTGTCCAGAATGAGGTGTTTACGCTCCGTTTGCGGCGGCACGGTAATGGCAATCAGCTCTGCCTGTGGAGTGGCGTGGCTCCAGCCAATATCGCTTGCCTGCCACTGGGTAACCGGCTTTTTACCTGCCCCCAGAATCGCCTTCATCGAAGGAATTCGCGGGGTGTTAATATCGGACGTGACGCAGAGGATTGCGGGAAGAGACAGTTCGATAACCTCGATCTCTTCTTCCAGCGTGCGTTCTACCACCAGACGATCGCCATGACGTTGGATGTTGCTTACCGCATTCACTACCGGTAATTGCAGTAGCTCGCCAACCAGCAGACCCACCTGCTGCGCGTAGAGATCGCCAGAGCCTTCGCCAAACAGCATCAGATCAAAGCCTGTCTTCCGCGCTGTGGCGGCGAGCGCCCGTGCGGTGTCTTTCGGCAGGGCGTGCTCCAGCTGGGCATCCTGCACCATGTAGAGTGCATGCGGTCCCCGGGAGAGGACATCTTTGCGTACTTTCGAGTTTTGCAGCAGTGAACCGCCGATGGTCAGTGCGGCAATCTCATCATCATCCGTGGCCAACTGTGCAGCCGCTTCAATGGCGTTGAGATCGAACTGGCTGATTTTGGCATCGGCATTATCAAAGCTGAGGGTATGTTCGGGAGTCACAACAATATCCTGTTCCTCCGGCACCAGCTTAAAGCAGGTTATTATTTTCATGGTATCTCCTGTGAGTCGCGTGCTAACGATGGCAATGGTCGCCACCCTTGGCGGAAAATGGAATTTGACTGGAAATAGTGTGCGATAGCGGCGGGTATTTTTTCGATGGGGAAAACTGTTTTCGTTGCCAATAATCTTGCAAAAAAATTGGGATCGGCAAAGCAAAAGAAAAGTCGGCAAAATCATTTTTGCACAATGGTCGTATTATCTTGCATGTGGAGTAAATAATCTTGTTTTACCCACACTAAATGCAGTTGTATAACCGCCTCGCTCGCATTATTTTATCCTCATTATATTGTTCAGGATTACTATCTGCTTGTGGAGGTTGTCATGTATCAACGATGTTTTGATAATGTCATGGAGACCCTTTTTGAACAGGGTAAAACCCCGCGATTTTCTCGATTTGTCATCAGCGATGATCCAAAGTGGGAGTCCGGGCATCATGTTCATGATAATGAAACGGAACTGATTTATGTCAAAAAAGGCGTTGCCCGATTAATTATCGATTCTTCTCTTTATGTGGCACACGAAGACGACATTGTGGTGATTGAACGCGGGCGGCTGCATGCGGTGACCTCGGATATCAACTCACCGGCGACAACCTATACCTGTGCGCTCTATGGCTTTCGCTTTCAGGAGTGGGAAGAAAATCAGCTGCTGCAACCGCATTCCTGCCCGGTGGTTGCCGTGGGACAGGGGAAAGAGGTTCTTAAAAGCATTTTTAATGAACTCAGCGTCATGTTACCGCAAAGTAAAAATGGGCTGACGTCCTCCGTGTGCGATGCTTTCGCTTATGCGCTGACCGTTTTATTTTATGAAAACTTTAAAAATGCTTACCGTTCCGAGCAGGGATATATTAAAAAAGATATCCTGATAAAAGACATTCTGGTTTATCTCAATAATAATTTTCGCGAGAAAATTACTCTCGATCAGTTATCTAAAAAATTTCGGGCCAGCGTCAGTTACATCTGTCATGAATTTACAAAAGAGTACCATATTTCACCCATTAACTATGTTATCCAGCGCCGAATGACCGAGGCTAAATTTGCCCTGACCAATACGGACTTTTCACTGGCGGAAATATCCTGGCGGGTAGGGTATGAAAATGTCGACCATTTTGCCAAACTCTTTCTGCGCCATGTCGGTTGTTCGCCCAGTGATTATCGTAAGCAGTTTAAAAATAGCTTAGTCGAGCAAGAGTATCTGATGTCGAATGCCTGACTTTCAGTAGCCGTTATTCCCTGATTTACCGTAAGCCCGGAGGCGTAATGCTTCCGGGCACATTGCCGGATGGCGGCGCAGGCGCCTCATCCGGCCTGGAAACAGCGCGTTATTTGTTCTGATAGTCTTTCAGGATCTGACGGCCCGCCACGTAAATCATGATTTCATCGGTGCCACCGCCGATACGCTCACAGCGTACATCGCGCCAGAAGCGGGAGACGCGTGCTTCATCGGTGTAACCCAGACCGCCCATGATTTGAATGGCGTCGTCGATCACTTCCATTGCGGTACGAGCGCAATACAGTTTCGCCAGCGCCGCGCTGGTACGCAGAGACTGCTCCTGGTCAGCCTGCCATGCAACCTTCAGTACCATATTGCGCATGTTGTCGATTTTGATCGCCATCAGCGCCAGCTTTTCCTGGATCATCTGGTTATGACCAATCGGCTTGCCAAAGGCGATTCGCTGGTTGGCGTAGCGGGCGGCATCTTCAAAGGCGCATTCAGCAAAACCGGTGCTGCGGGCGGCGTTGATCAGACGCTCCATCTCAAAGTTGTACATCACATTGAGGAAGCCCATCCCTTCTTCGCCAACCATATCGCTTTCATCGACCTCAACATTGTCGAGATAAACTTCGCAGGTACTCAGCATGTGCCAGCCGATTTTGTGCAGCGGATTGATTTTTATCCCCGGCTTGCTGGACTCCACCCACCAGAGAGTGAAGGCCTTTTTCGGATCTTTTGGCTCCGGATCGCGCGCCAGTACCAGCATATACGGATACTCTTTCGCCCCGGTAATGAACGTTTTCTGTCCATTAAGATAAACTTTGCCATCTTTACGGGTGTAGCTGGTGGTGGCGCTGTTATTGTCAGAGCCCGCACCGGGTTCAGTCAGCGCCAGTGCGTAGGCCGGGTCGCCGGTTGCCAGCGTGCTTTCCGCTGTTTTGCGTAACTGCTCCGGCGAGCCGAACCGGCGCATACTGTGAATGCACTGACCATTGGTGATCAGAAAGGCGGGGGCGCCGCACTTAGAGACTTCCATCAGCGCCAGCATCTGGGTGACATAATCTGCCGGAATGCCGCCGAACTCTTCCGGGACGCCCAGCAGAGAAATGCCGTTATCGGCAAGCGCCCGCATAAACTCTTTCGGGTAGGTCGCCGTCTGATCGCAGGTGCGGAAATACTCTTCCGGAAATTGGGTGGTGATCAGTTCGCGAATACTGGCAAGCAGCAGCTCTTGTTCTTCGGTTAAAGAAAAGTCCATCATCCTGGTCCTTTTAATGGGTGGCTTCGGGCAACATAAAGCCCATGGTGGCATCGATAAATAATCTTTCGTCCATCAGTTTCAACTCGGGCGAAATAACCGGTGAGAAATCCATTTTGGCAAGAATGTCTTTTTCCAGATCGACGCCTGGGGCAATCTCGATTAAATGCAGGCCGTCCTCTTTCAGCGTGAATACGGCGCGCTCGGTGATGTAACGCACATCAAGTCCGCGTTCGAGAGCAATTTTTCCGCTGAAGGTAATTTCCGGCAGTTCGTTAATAAATTTCTTAACCCGGCCTTCCTGAACGATATTTAATTTACCGTCAGCAATCTCTGTTTTCAGACTGCCAGCGGTTAACGTACCGCAGAAGACAATTTTCTTTGAGGTGGCGCTGATATCAATAAAGCCGCCGGTGCCCATAATTTTACCGTTGAATTTATGCACGCCGACGTTACCGTGACGATCCACTTCGGCAAAACTCAGATAGCAGACATCCAGACCACCGCCGTGATAGAAATCAAACTGAGAGGTCATATCGAGAATGGCGCGGGTATTGACGTTAGCGCCAAAGGCGACGCCCTGAGACGTGATCCCGCCAACCGGACCGGTTTCTACGGTCAGGACAAAGTCATCCGCACAGCCTTCCTCACGCGCGACCAGACCGATACCATCGGCGATCCCGACGCCAACGTTACCCACGGCACCTTTTCGCATCTCATACAGTGCGCGTCGCGCCACCAGTTTGCGCTGATTCAGGGGCAGGGCGAGCTGGGCGCTGTCATCGAGGATGAAATCACCGGAGATAAAGCGGTTCACCGGCGCCCCGCCGTACAGCTGCGTTTGCCCGGGATCCACAACCACAATATCGACCAGATACCCCGGAATGCGCACAGATTTCGGGTGCAGCGTGGCTTTCTTCACCATTTTCTGCACCTGCATCATCACGATGCCGCCGTTGTTGTGTACTGCCTGAGCCAGAACCAGCGCATCCAGGTACATTACCTCGTCTTCAAAAGAGGCATACCCTTCGCTGTCACACGTGGTGGCGCGGATAAACGCCACGCTGGGGGCGATGGCTTTGTAATAGAGGTACTCTTTGTTATCAATTTCAACGAGCTTGATCAGATCGTCTTGGGTGATCTCATTGAGCTTGCCGCCCTGTTGGCGTGGATCCACAAAAGTACCAAGACCAATGTCGCTCAGAATACCGGGCTGATGGGCCGCCGCCGCACGCAGCGTCTGAGTCAACACGCCCTGCGGATAGTTATAGGCAACAATCTTATTCTGCTCTGCTAATTCAGAAATACGCGGAGACTGCCCCCAGTGGCCGCATAATGCCCATTTTACCAGCCCCTCCTGCGCCAGCGGGCTAATACCACGATCGGCACGGTCACCCAGGCCGGTAGGGCTGATTATCGATAAATTACGTGGCGTCTGCGTTTGTTTATATTTATCGGCGAGGGCAGTAATTAAGCTGGTGGCTTCGAGTATGCCGCCACCGGCACCTAATATACACAGGGTGTCTTCATCTTTAATATAATTCACCGCTTCCTGCGCAGAAAGTACGGGGACGCGGCCATTTACGCGTAATGGTTTTTCAGGTTTCATATTTACTCCAGACATGACCCGGCAGAACCGAGACGTACAGGTCCGCTGAATATTCGCGAAGAATATTCATTTCAGATCATTATTGTTATTTATGGCGGAAGGTTTCTCTCCCGCCCTTAATAAATTAATTAAGCCTGATGGAGAATCGTTAATACCGTTCGCAGGTCACTGACGGAAATTTGTCCCGGCGCAGAGGCTTTTTTAACTGCGCCAAAGGTTGCTGCTGAGCCAAAGACTTCCCCCGCCAGACGTGAGATCACTCCCGTTTTTGACATCGACATGGTGATGAGCGGACGGTCAGCGTACTGCTCCTGCATCTCCAGCGTGGCGGCAAGCAGCGTCAACACGTCGCTCCGACTCTGCGGCATCAGGGCAATTTTGGGGATATCGGCACCCAGATCCTGCATTTTGCGCAGACGCAGAACAATCTCTTGTGCCGCAGGGGTTTTGTGGAAATCATGGTTAGACATGATGACCTTAACGTTTTTGCTGTGCGCATATGCAACCGTCGCTTTGACCTGTTCATCGCCCGTGAACAGTTCAAGATCGATCATATCAACCAGTCCGCTGTCGACTGCCGCACGATTAAGCGCGATATAGGCCTCTGCTGAGATCATCTGCTCGCCGCCTTCCTTCGCGCTGCGGAAGGTAAACAGCAGGGGAGTCTGCGGCATAATGTCTCTGATGGCGCGAGTTGCTTGCACAACAGCGTCAGCGGAAGCCACATCGGCGAAGTGGTCAACGCGCCATTCCAGAATGTCAAAATCAGCGTCGCGGTAGGCCAGCGCTTCCGATTTGACGCTGGCGATATCTTTTCCCATGAGCGACACGATAATTTTTGGTGCCCCTTCGCCAATGACGAGGTCTTTTACGGTTACGGTTTTCATTTAATACCTTTTCTTATTTACCAGATTTACAGATCCTGGCCATCAGGCCGCAAACCCCATCACCTGTTTAACATATTCCAGCGGAAAATCTTTGCCGGTCCACAGTTTGAACTGTTCGGCACCTTGCCACAACAACATGCCGTAACCGTCTATGGTTTTGCAACCCGCCTGTTGCGCCTGTTGCAGCAATTTCGTCATATGCGGGTTGTACACGCATTCGGTCACCAGCAGTTCCGGGCGCAGTAAGCTGACATCGCTGACGATAGATTCGTTATCCAGCGGCTTCATGCCAACTTTTGTGCCATTCGTCAGGATGTCTGCACTGGCCAGCGCCGCGGCGAATGCCTTTTGATCTTCAAGGTCGGTGACGGTCACGACGCAATCCGTGTTTTCATTAACGCGTTGAGCAAAATCAAGCGCCTTCTGGAAAAACTCGTCTTTGCGGTTAAAGAGTTTAATCTCTTTGATGCCTTCAATGGCCGCCTGTGCGCCGATAGCGGTGGATGCCCCGCCTGCGCCCAGTAATACCATCGTTTTGCCTTTAATATCAAAGCCACTCTCTTTTATCGCCCGAATGTGGCCTGTGCCATCGGTATTGTAGCCTCGCAGATAGCCATCATCATTCACGATGGTATTAATGGCCCCGACCAGTTTTGCGGCAGGGGTCAGTTCGTCAACGAACTCGCAGGCCAGCTGTTTATTAGGCATCGAAACGCCGGTTCCGCGCATTTTCAGCGCCTTCAGCCCTTCAATCGCGCCCGCAAAAGTGGTGTTGTCAACTTCAAAGGCCATGTACGTATACGGCAACCCTGCTTTTTCTAAGGCTTTATTTTGCATTTCAGGTGACAGACTGTGTCTGATGGGGTAGGCCATAAGACCAATCAATTCATATTTAGCGGTTACATCCATAACATTACTCCTTAAAATATTGGCTGACCTGATTAAGAGTCTGGTCCCCAGGCTCTTATTGAAAATAGCGCTCGCCCAGGCGGACATCGTTTTGCGGAATATTAAATACGCGGTAGTAGCGGACGAAGACGATAATGGCGGTAATGAAGGCCAGCAGTGCGAAGCCGAAATCCAGTAAAATGATGTACTGCAGGCCGATTGTGGAGAGATACCCGGTAATCAGCGGGATAATAAAGTTGGCAACGCCGCCCATCATCATATAAATGCTGGTGACTTTGGCTTTGCTCTTCGGAAAGAACTCTGACATCACCGAAACGCCCAGTTGCAAAATTCCTCCGGCGGCGGAGAAGCCGATAACAAAGGATCCGGCGTTACACACCAGCGGTGACGGATAGAGATAAATGACGGCCGCCGTAATGGTCGCCAGACCTGCGTTAAAAACGTTAGCCCAGATGGGGCGAACCATTTTCTTCAGCAGGACGGCAAAGATAAAGACGCAGACCAGCGACCCCATGCTGTAGTAAGAGATGGTTTTCAGCGCATCGGCTTCGGCCATTCCGGCGAAGGCTATTGCGTACTTCGGCATCCAGACCACAATGACATAAAAGGTTGAGAACGCAGCGACGCCAAAGAGCACGGAGGCCACACCTTCCAGCCAGACAAGCGGCTTGCTGTTCATCTGCGGGAGTTCTTTCGCGACGCTGGCGTCCACCAGCTGGCTGGGGAATTTACTCTTAAGCAGCATCAGGGTGATCAGCACAAACAAAATGCCGGGAATAATAACCCCGTAGCCGTACCAGATATTGTTGAGCAGCATATAGCTGACAATCATCGGGTACAGCATCTGCCCAAACGAAACCATTGCTTTGACCAGAATAACCGCAGAGCCTGACGCTTTCGGGAAACACTCCATTAATGCCGGATAGCCGCCCGTATCGAGCGCCGAGTTGGCGATGCCGACGCAAACAGCAAGACCAAACGCGATCATCAGATTAGGACTGGCGGGAATGCCGAAGAAAAAGAGGATATATAACAACACGCCTAACAGAATGATTGCGCGACGACCAAATTTATCCGACAGCACGCCAAAAAACAGAATACTGACCAATCGACCCAGACCAATGCCGGAAATTAAATAGGCGATCCCCGCATTATCCGTGGAAAACTTTTCGGCAAGCGAAGTCATGTTTTGCGCCAGTGTAATGACGCTAATACCGTGAAGAAAATAGCTGAGGTAAATACATATAACAGCCAGGATAAAAGGGGTGCTGAAAGCCTTGTTCTGAGACATTTTCACAGCTCCATGCTGGTTAAAATTATTCTGTTATCGTCGCCATACACCCTGAACCATTCGGGATGCAGAAATGTCAATCCACCTGCCGCCAGGAATCTCACGGGGATAATCTGTACTACGGCGATTATGTTATTAATATACGTGGTGACAGGTAATGAACCTACATAGCATGGCGTTTTTGTTACCAGGTATATTGCATATTAAAATGTGAATCGTCATTCTTCCCGCTGCCGTTTTGCTGATGTTTTAATAGTTGTCCAGATTATTTTGCACAGGGGGGTAACAATATTGCATCTGAATGAATATGCGTTATTCCACGAGCGGATCCAGCGCCACCTGACGTCGGGATTCCATCCGGCTGCGATAGCCAATAAACAACGCCAGCAGGAATCCCACGGCGGCAATACCAGTATCAAACCACATAATATCGGCGATGCTTCTTTC
Source organism: Citrobacter amalonaticus (assembly GCF_002918555.1). GTDB lineage: Bacteria > Pseudomonadota > Gammaproteobacteria > Enterobacterales > Enterobacteriaceae > Citrobacter_C > Citrobacter_C amalonaticus_A. The sequence goes on along the minus strand of NZ_PQMB01000002.1, from coordinate 191,446 downwards.
CGACAGATGGGCGGTGACTAACGGTATGGTGAAAGTGGCAATGCTGCCTGCGCTGTAATAAATACCGGTGGCTTTGCCTTTCTCGAGTGGGAAACGCGCCGCCATCAGCGTCAGGCCGATCTGCACGACACCGCCCGCGGAAGAGAATCCGATGACAAATGCGAAGACAATCACCACGTACACATTGGGATAGAGGCATACCGTCAACAGCGCGACAAAGGAGATAAAGGTATACAGCATTAACAATGTGGTGGAGCGTACCGTTTTGCGCACCAGCGGTGCGGTAATAAACACACAGAGCAGCGAACCGCAGGTATAAATGCTTAACAGTTTGATCGACAACGTATAAGACATTCCCGCGACGAACTGCCCGTATTGCGCAAGCCATTGACTGATCAGGTAAAACGTCGCCATAGAGATATAGCCGTACAGGGTATAACTGACCAGGTCGATAAGCAAACAGCGATGTTTTTCCGCCGGTTTGCGGGAGGGCTTAATCTGAGCCGGGGGCAATTTACGTCCCGGATGAGGCGGAAAGGTACAGCGAAATAAAAACAGCCCGTTCAGGATCATAATGGCTGCCGCAATAATAAAGGACCAGCCAAACCAAAGCTCCGCCCAGACCAGCAGGCTGATTATCATTGGCAGCAAAAACTGCCCGCCGGAGACAAACGCTTTTATCAGTATATTCGCGGTACCTGGCGACGCAGGAAAGGCCTCCATCAGGCTGGGATAGGTGCCTGCGTCAAGAAAGCTGTTTGCCATTCCGGCCAGAAAGCCAAATGCGTAGGCGATAATAATATTGTGGGTGTTCAGAATGCCGAAGAAGAACGCCAGATAACACAGCATTCCCAGAATGATAAAAGGTCTGCGTCCAAATCTGTCGGACAGTAATCCCGCGCAGAATAAGACGCTTAGCCGACCGATGCCGAGTGAGGAGATAACAACAGAGACGCCAGCGGCGTTGGTTTGCCATTGTTGTTCAAGCGATGACATGTTGAGGCTCATCAAAATGACCCCCATCCCATGCACCAGGTAATTGAGATACAGCCCCGCCGCGGTGGGGAGATAGCTATTTTTCATGATGTGTGCTCAGCGAATTCGCTAAAAGATGTTCCCTGGTACAGGCAAAAGCGCCTGCGCCATAAAATTGCAATGTGTCTGATTATTTGATGCTCTTCAGAGATTCGCCATGTCGTTCGGGATAAACCCAATTAGCACAGACGTTCCAGATCGTGGGCATAAAGTTCGGCGGCAACCGACTGATAAATTTTCCACTCCAGAAAATCGCCGTCACGATAAACTTTCTGAAAATCGGTCAAATCGCTGAAGAAACGCATGGTGTTATTGCCGATACGGTTATTAATTTTCTCAATAATAGCATTGATGCGTAATTTTCTTTTTCTGCGCATCTCCAGTAGCTTTTCGACAATGGCCGACGGAATTTCGCATTCGCCATTTTCCCACTGTCGCCAGCGGGCGGAATTATAATCGGGCGCAATCCATCTTACGCACTCCTCCACGCTGAGTGCAAAAATATGACGCAAAGCCTGTAGTTCATACGCGTTCATCATTTAATGACTTCATATTAAAAAACGATAAAGCATAAATAACACTATTAACCTGTTTTCGGCTTGAAGAGAGTCACAGTATCTTGTGCAATATTATTTGTTATCGACGTGTAAAAATAAAAAGTCTTAATGCTCCTGTCTTTTTTTCAGCGCATCCGGGCGGTGTGCGATCACAATTATGAAAAACATCATTGCCTGGATTGATTCCGACCTTGTCCCCCTGTCATGGCCTGGAGTGCGAAGAGACAGGTGTGGTCTGTGAATCGCCATGACGTGGATGCGACGGAAAAAGGGGAGGAGGCAAATCATGACCGTGAACGGGTGAATGATGCGTCGGAGCAGGGTAAGGCATGGGTCAAACGTTAAAAAAAAGCCCATCGTGGGAGATGGGCAAAGACTACACACAGCAATTCGTTGTTTCACTCAGGGGATTTCCATGCTTATAAATCAATGTGTTGATCTATAACCGTGAGCTAATAGTAGGCATGACGATTTTTTGCGTCGATCAGATTCGTCTCAATAGTTTAAAAACTGTAAAGAATTTGCGGCACGAATAAGTGTTTACAGGCGCGGACAGGGGGCTGGGAAACGCAGGGGAATTTGATTGATAAGCCGTGCTAAACAATCAGGCGGCCATGCCGCCTGATTGCAGATCACTTTTTACTGTCTTCGATTTCGGCGATTTCTTCGAGGATCTCGTCAGGGTCGCTGCCAGGCGCAGGGGCTTCGTTCACCCAGGCAGAGAACAGGCGCCAGCTGACCGCCAGCAGAACGGGACCAATGAACAAACCGATCATCCCGAAGGCAATCAGGCCGCCGATAACCCCGGAGAGGATCAAAATCAGCGGCAGATCGGCCCCCATACGGATTAGCATCGGACGGATAACGTTATCCAGCGTGCCGACGACACAGCTCCACACCAGCAGCACCGTGCCCCAGGTGGTATCTCCGGTCCAGTAGAGCCAGATAATCGCCGGAACCAGCACCGGCAGCGGACCCAGCTGTACCAGGCAGGAGAGCATCATGACCACCGTCAACAGCGTGGCGTAATGAACGCCGGAAATCGCCAGACCAATCCCGCCAAGTATGGCCTGCACCAGGGCGGTCACCACTACGCCCAGCGCCACTGCGCGGGTCGCCTGCGCCGCCAGCAGTACCGCCGCATCACCGCGCTTAGAGGCCAGACGGCAGGCGAAATGGCGGATGCCCATCGCGACGGTTTCACCGCGCCAGTACAGCAGGGCGCTGAACAGCAGCATCAGACCACAATGCATCATAAAACGACCAATGTGCGCAGCCTGGCCGACAAACCAGGTGGTGGTGGTGCCAATATAAGGGCGAACTTTCGCCATAATGGCCGTACCGCCCATATCCAGCAGGCTGTGCCAGGCGGCATACAGCTTCGAGCCAATCAGCGGAATGGTGTTCAGCCACGCCAGATCCGGCAGCGTCATCTCACCACCGGAGATGGCATGGATCAACGGGCCGCTACCATCCACGATGCTGTTGACCAGCAACGCGATGGGGATGACAAACAGCAGCACCAATAACAGCGTCATCACCAGAACCGCCAGAGAGCGGCGGCCCCAGAGCAATTTTTGCAAGCGTAATAAAACGGGCCAGGTAGCAATGACAATGGTACCTGCCCAGGCAAAACCCAGGATAAAGGGCTGAACAATCCACAAACACGCCACAATCATGATGGCTAAAAACAGCACCGACAGCAGAATTTGTGCGATATCCCTGGGCTGACGAAGATTTACCATAAACACTTTTCACCTTTTTTGTGCGTCAAACCGTCGACGCGACGTAAACACGCGAAACCGACGTCATAATGATGAGCAATTTCAGCGGTTTTTGACAGACGGATTCTGCCAGTAATTGTGCCGGGCGCATAAGAAAAAAATGTGATACAACAATATACACTTCATCCTTCAGGCTGCATCTTTGTTGGCTGCGGATTACCCGGCCCGTTCCCGGTTCTCCCCCCTTAAGGGGCCGCTGCGGGCAGTGTTTAAATCTGCTCCCGGCAGATTTGTCAGAAACCCCGGTCACATAGTGGCCTATGCTTCTGGGGATTTCGTCATCTGCCGTCCCGATGCAACCAGAATGATTTTGTGTACAGGTATCTACAAAAAGGCAAACGATAAACTCACAACGCAGACCGCAGGAAAGGGTCACTATAATGATTCCACAAATTTCTCAGGCACCTGGCGTCGTTCAACTGGTGCTCAATTTTTTGCATGAGCTGGAGCAACAGGGTTTTACAGGCGATACGGCAACGAGTTACGCCGACCGTCTGACGATGTCGACAGATAACAGTATCTATCAGCTTCTTCCCGATGCTGTCGTTTTCCCCCGTTCTACTGCTGATGTGGCGCTGATTGCCAGACTGGCGGCGGAGCCCCGATTCACCGCGCTGATTTTCACTCCTCGCGGCGGCGGCACCGGCACTAACGGCCAGGCGCTGAACCAGGGGATTATCGTTGATATGTCCCGCTATATGAGCCGCATCATCGAAATTAATCCCGAAGAGGGATGGGTTCGGGTTGAAGCGGGGGTCATCAAAGATCAGCTTAACCAATATCTGCAGCCGTATGGGTATTTCTTTGCCCCGGAACTTTCCACCAGCAACCGCGCGACGCTTGGCGGGATGATCAATACCGATGCGTCCGGGCAGGGCTCGCTGGTGTACGGCAAAACCTCCGACCACGTGCTGGGCGTGCGTGCGGTGCTGCTGGGGGGGGATATTCTGGATACCCAACCGCTGCCCGTTACGCTGGCCGAAACGCTCGGCAAGAGCAACACCACCACCGGACGAATTTATAACACCGTGTTGCAGCGCTGCCGTGAAAAACGTCAGCTGATTGTCGATAGCTTCCCCAAACTGAACCGCTTTCTGACCGGCTACGATCTCCGGCATGTCTTTAACGATGAGATGACCGAGTTTGATTTGACCCGCATTCTTACCGGCTCAGAAGGGACTCTGGCTTTTATTACCGAGGCGCGGCTGGATATTACGCCGCTACCGAAAGTTCGCCGCCTGGTGAATGTGAAGTATGACTCCTTCGACTCCGCTTTGCGCAACGCGCCATTTATGGTGGACGCGCGAGCGCTGTCCGTCGAGACGGTGGATTCCAAAGTGCTGAATCTGGCGCGGGAAGACATTGTCTGGCATTCGGTCAGCAAGCTCATCACCGACGTGCCGGATAAAGAGATGCTTGGCCTGAACATCGTTGAATTTGCCGGGGATGACGAAGCGTTAATTGATGACCAGATTAATGCGCTGTGTGAGCGGCTGGACGGATTAATTGCGCGTCAGGAGGCTGGCGTTATCGGCTGGCAACTGTGTACGGAACTGGCCGGAGTGGAACGTATCTATGCGATGCGTAAAAAAGCGGTGGGTCTGCTGGGGAATGCCAAAGGCCCGGCGAAGCCGATTCCGTTTGCGGAGGATACCTGTGTTCCGCCGGAGCATCTTGCCGACTACATAGCCGAATTCCGCGCGTTGCTTGATAGCCACGGGCTGAGCTACGGGATGTTTGGGCATGTTGACGCCGGGGTGCTGCACGTACGTCCGGCGCTGGATATGTGCGATCCGCAGCAGGAGATGCTGATGAAGCAGATCTCCGATGCGGTCGTCGCCCTGACGGCGAAATATGGCGGTCTGCTGTGGGGGGAACATGGCAAAGGTTTCCGGGCGGAGTACAGTCCGGCATTCTTCGGGGCGGAACTCTATGGCGAACTGAGGAAAGTGAAAGCGGCGTTTGATCCGCTAAACCGACTAAACCCCGGTAAAATTTGCCCGCCGGAGGGGATTGACGCGCCGATGATGAAAGTTGATTCGGTAAAACGCGGTACGTACGACCGGCAGATCCCGCTGGCGGTGCGGCAAGAGTGGCGCGGAGCGATGGAGTGCAACGGTAACGGGTTGTGCTTCAATTTTGATGCCAAAAGCCCGATGTGTCCGTCGATGAAAATCAGCCTTAATCGTATTCATTCACCTAAAGGCCGCGCCACGCTGGTGCGCGAATGGCTGCGCCTGCTGGCCGATCGCGGGATCGATCCGGTTACGCTGGAAAAAGACCTGTCGGAAAAGCGCGTCAGCCTGCGTACATTGATTGCACGTACCCGTAACAGCTGGCATGCGCGTAAGGGGGAGTATGACTTCTCGCATGAAGTGAAAGAGGCAATGTCCGGCTGTCTGGCGTGTAAAGCGTGTTCCACCCAGTGTCCAATCAAGATTGACGTACCGGAATTCCGTTCGCGCTTCCTCCAGCTGTACCACACCCGCTATTTGCGCCCGCTGCGCGATCATCTGGTGGCGACGGTGGAAACCTATGCGCCGTTAATGGCGCGTGCCCCGAAAACCTTTAACTTCTTCATTAACCAGCCTGTGGTTCGCAGGCTGTCGGCAAAACATATCGGGATGGTGGATCTCCCGCTGCTGTCGGCCCCTTCGCTGCAACAGCAGATGGCAGGACACCGATCGGCGAATATGACGCTTGAGCAGCTTGAAACGCTGAGCGAAGAGCAGAAAGCCCGTACGGTGCTGGTTGTGCAGGATCCTTTCACCAGCTATTACGATGCGCAGGTGGTGGCCGACTTTGTTCGCCTGGTGGAGAAACTGGGACTACAGCCGGTGTTGCTGCCATTCTCGCCCAACGGCAAGGCGCAACATATTAAAGGTTTCCTGAACCGTTTTGCGAAGACAGCAAAGAAAACCTCTGAGTTTCTGAACCGGATAGCCCTGCTGGGGATGCCGATGGTGGGAGTCGATCCGGCGCTGGTGCTTTGCTATCGCGATGAATACAAACTGGCGCTGGGCGAGCAGCGCGGTGATTTCCACGTTCAGCTGGTGAATGAATGGCTGTCTAAAGTGCTGGAGACGAATGAACCCCAGGCGGTCAGCGGGGAAGCGTGGTACTTCTTTGGTCACTGCACTGAAGTGACGGCATTGCCGGGGGCACCGGCCCAGTGGGCATCTATTTTCGCCCGCTTAGGGGCGAAGCTTGAAAACGTCAGCGTGGGGTGCTGCGGGATGGCGGGAACCTACGGACATGAAATAAAAAACCGCGACAATTCCCTTGGGATTTACGAGCTATCCTGGCATCAGGCGATGCAACGACTGCCGCGCAATCGTTGCCTGGCGACCGGTTATTCCTGCCGCAGCCAGGTTAAGCGCGTCGAGGGGACGGGGGTTCGTCATCCATTACAGGCATTACTGGAGATTATCGGATGATCTGGAAACGTGAGGTGACTCTCGACGCGCTCAATGCGATGGGCGAGGGGAATATGGTTGGCTTACTGGATATTCGCTTTGAACGTATCGGTGACGATACGCTCGAGGCGACAATGCCAGTGGACCATCGCACAAAGCAGCCGTTTGGTTTGCTGCACGGTGGCGCGTCGGTGGTGCTGGCGGAAAGCATCGGTTCCGTGGCGGGTTATCTCTGTACTCAGGGGGAGCAGAAAGTGGTCGGGCTGGAAATTAATGCCAATCATATCCGTTCCGCACGGGAAGGGCGCGTCAGAGGCGTTTGCCGCGCTTTGCATACCGGCTCCCGGCATCAGGTCTGGCAAATCGAGATTTTCGATGAGCAGGACCGGCTGTGCTGCACTTCGCGTCTCACGACCGCCGTTGTGTGACGTTGTCACGCAAAAAAATGTGATCTATATAGCTTTTGGTCATAATCTGCACAGCAAAAGGTGATACACTGTGCAGGTTTTGAACACAAGCGAGGATGATATGTCTACCCAATTAGATCCGGCCCAACTGGCAATCGAATTTTTACGTCGTGATAAAACCGAAATCTCTCCGGCTCAGTATCTCAAACGCCTGAAACAATTAGAGCTGGAGTTTGCCGACCTCCTGACGCTCTCTTCGACCGAACTGAAAGAAGAGATCTATTTTGCCTGGCGCCTGGGCGTGCATTGATGCCGACATATTTATTGTGATGAAACCCCGACATGTCTGCCGGGGTTTTTTTTCAACGCGACGGCGTGGTTACCACTTCATTTCACCCGTATTGACTCTGGCACTCAGTTCCAGTGAACTTTCATCTGCCAGACCCGGCCAGGCCGCGCTCATCGTCTTGATCACCCAGTCTGAGCCTTTTTTCGCTGTCAGCGCCTGCTCAAAGGATTGCAGGTAATCCTGAGTGAAGCGAATCGCCGCATCCCCGGCAGGACGTTTACCAATATAGTGACCGGGTATCACCTGAGTCGGTTGCAGGCTTTGCATTTCGCTGAGTACATTACGCCAGCTTTCGCGCTGCGCACGGGACTGGGTATCCGCCGTCCAGACATGAATGCCGGAAGCGATACCCGTTCCGCCAAGAATAGCGCGATTAGCCGGGATCCAAATATAAGCGGCGTAATCGTTGGGATGACGCAGCTCAACGGTTTCCCCATCAATGGTAAAGTGCGTCTGTGTGGTGGCCTGCGGTACCGTAAGCGCCGCTGGCGCGCCCTCTTTCATCTGCGGTCCCCAGTACAGTAACTTCGCCTCTTTGGTCGCACGAATATGCTCTGCCACTTTTGGTGTCGCCAGCACCTGCACATCCGGGAAGGCCTTCACAATCGGCTCCAGGCCAAAATAGAAATCCGGATCGCCAGAAGTAATGATGATCGCTTTCAGGGATTTACCACTGGCCTTAATCCTCTCCACCAGCTTCTCACCCTCTTTGGTGCTGAACTGCGCATCAAACAAAATCGCCTCTTTCGGGCCAGACACCAGCGTTGAAGAGACCGGGAATAGTGCTTTTTCCTGCGGGTTAAAAACGTCAAGGTGTAGCGGTGCGGCAAAGACGGGTGAGGTGAACAGCGGCAGCAGCAGCGTCAGTGCTTTAATTTTCATGGGAAATACCTTTGGCAGATGAAATTGTCTTGTGGGTGGCCGGTAGTTTAAGGCAATTCGGATCTGTTAGAATTCCTGAATCAGGACATGCTGAGTTTCTTAAAACGATCGGATGGGGATGAAATGGACAGAGTGATGGCGGCAACGGTGTTTAATCATATCTGTGATTTAGGCAGCCTGAGCGCCGCCGCACGAGCGCTGGGGCTGTCCCGACCGATGGTGAGCCGGTATCTCGACGAGATGGAAAAGTGGGCTGGAGCGCGACTGATCCACCGCTCATCACGCAAACTGACCATTACCCCGGCAGGAGAGGAGGCGCTGGTGAGGACGAGAACGCTCGCGCAACTCTCGCAGGATATTGGTGCAGCGTCTGCGGCGGAAATCCCCTCCGGCACGCTACGCGTTGCCTGTGCGCATTTTACCGCAATGCATATTCTTGCCCCTGTGCTGCCAGATTTTCTGGCTCGTTATCCTGAATTGCGCGTTGAGGTCGAAATCAATAATCAGCCTGTAAGCCTGGTCGGGGAACGTATCGATGTTGCCATTCGCATCACTGATAATCCGGAACCCGGCACGATCGCCCGTCGGCTGGGGGATTGTGAGTCGATACTGTGCGCGTCCCCGGAGTATCTGCGGCAGCATGGGACGCCCCATTCGCCCGATGACCTTACGCAGCACAACTGTCTTTACTACAGCGGCTTTGCCGGAAAATCCTGGCATTTTCTGGATACGCAGGGGGAGACGGTTTCGGTGGCGATAAAAGGCAACCTAAGCGCCGGGATCTCTTCGTTACTGTGTGAAGCCGCGCTGGCAGGAATGGGCATTGCGCTGGTGCCAGAAAAAGAAGCCAGGGAGGGGCTGGAGCATGGGCGGCTGGTGAGTTTGTTACCTCATCTGCAACCCCGGCGACTGGCGGTATATGGCCTGTATTTATCGCGCGACCACCAGCCTGCCGGGATGCGCCTGCTGCTGGATACCCTTCAGCAGGCGATGCCATAAACGCAGTGAATTGATCTTGCTCAGAATAATGACAAAGCGCAATTTGTGTTAAAAATGCCCTGCGTCATTATGGGATTATTCTTATCGCCCCTTCAAGAGCTAAGCCATCATGAGTGCCGGAGATAAGCGCCGGATGGGGCGGGAACCCTTAAGACTGCATCCCGGCAGCCTTAAGGGTTTTTTTCTGCCTGCGACTCTTTGTCTTTTCTATCTCAGAAATAGTCATTTTCTATACATCTTTTCCTTTTCGACCTGTCCGGCTGATTAGCTGTTCTTAATCCATTATCAATCAATGGATTGAAGAAAATAATCGTTCCCTGTGAACCCTCCGTGCAGGGTCTATGCTTAATAAAAGTAGCCAAATAAGGGCGGCGTAGCCGAAAGCCCCTGCTCTCGAGGGGTTGAAGTGAGAATCATTATCACTAACATGGTGTTATAGCTCAATGGCTAATGACGCGAGGTGACTCTATGGAATTGCATTCAGGAACATTTGATCCCGACGATTTTGCGTGGCGTGGATTAACGCTAACCCCGGCGGCCGCGACGCATATTCGCGAACTGGTGGCAAAACAGCCTGGTATGCTGGGGGTGCGTCTGGGCGTGAAGCAGACCGGATGCGCCGGTTTTGGTTACGTACTGGACACCGTTAGCGAGCCGGACAAAGACTGTCTTCTGTTCGAAACGGACGGTGCGAAGCTGTATGTCCCGCTACAGGCCATGCCCTTCATCGACGGAACGGAAGTCGATTATGTGCGCGAAGGATTAAACCAGATATTTAAATTTCATAACCCGAAAGCCCAGAACGAATGTGGCTGTGGCGAAAGCTTTGGGGTATAGGCGGTACTATGTCTCGTAATACTGAAGCTACTGACGATGTCAAAACCTGGACCGGCGGCCCGCTGAATTATAAAGAAGGTTTTTTCACCCGGTTACAGACCGATGAGCTGGCGAAGGGCATCAATGAAGAGGTCGTGCGCGCTATCTCGGCAAAGCGTAACGAGCCTGAGTGGATGCTGGCGTTTCGTCTCAACGCCTGGAAAGCATGGGTTGAAATGGAAGAACCGCACTGGCTGAAGGCGCACTACGATAAGCTGAACTATCAGGATTACAGCTATTACTCTGCGCCATCGTGCGGTAACTGTGATGACGCCTGTGCCTCAGAACCGGGTGCAGTGCAGCAAACCGGGGCGAATGCCTTTTTAAGCAAAGAGGTGGAAGCGGCGTTCGACCAGCTCGGCGTGCCGGTTCGTGAAGGCAGAGAGGTGGCGGTGGACGCCATTTTCGACTCTGTTTCGGTGGCTACCACCTATCGCGAAAAGCTGGCGGAGCAGGGCATTATTTTCTGTTCCTTTGGCGAGGCGATTCACGATCACCCTGACCTGGTGAAGAAATATCTTGGGACCGTGGTTCCCGGCAATGATAACTTCTTTGCCGCGCTGAACGCCGCCGTTGCCTCTGACGGCACGTTTATTTATGTGCCAAAAGGCGTGCGTTGTCCGATGGAACTCTCGACCTATTTCCGCATTAACGCTGAAAAAACCGGACAGTTTGAGCGCACGATCCTTGTTGCGGACGAAGGCAGCTATGTCAGCTATATCGAAGGGTGCTCCGCGCCGGTTCGCGACAGTTATCAGCTGCACGCGGCAGTGGTGGAGGTCATCATCCATAAAGATGCCGAAGTGAAATACTCCACCGTACAAAACTGGTTCCCTGGCGATAACAACACCGGCGGGATCCTTAACTTTGTCACCAAGCGTGCGCTGTGCGAAGGCGAAAACAGCAAAATGTCCTGGACGCAGTCCGAAACCGGTTCGGCTATCACCTGGAAATACCCGAGCTGCATTTTGCGCGGTGACAACTCTATCGGTGAATTCTATTCGGTCGCATTAACCAGCGGGCATCAGCAGGCGGATACCGGCACCAAGATGATCCACATCGGCAAGAACACGAAATCGACCATCATTTCAAAAGGGATCTCTGCCGGACACAGCCAGAACAGCTATCGCGGGTTAGTGAAAATCATGCCGACGGCCACCAATGCGCGAAACTTTACCCAGTGTGACTCGATGCTGATTGGCGCGGACTGCGGGGCGCATACCTTCCCGTACGTCGAGTGCCGCAACAACAGCGCCCAGCTGGAGCACGAGGCGACTACCTCGCGGATCGGGGAAGATCAGCTGTTCTACTGCCTGCAGCGCGGTATCAGCGAAGAAGATGCCATCTCAATGATTGTGAACGGGTTTTGTAAGGATGTGTTTTCGGAGCTGCCGCTGGAGTTTGCCGTTGAAGCACAAAAATTATTGGCTATTAGCCTTGAACACAGCGTCGGATAAGAATCTGGCCCATAAGGCTATCTTATTTGCCATTTTGGGTTTGGGCAGTGCCCGAAATCCTCACGTGCTGCATGTACGCTCCGGTTTCTCCGCGCTGACGCACCCAAACTGGCTGCAACGATTACGCCTTCTGGGGCAGATTCTATGCAAGGATATTATATGTTAAATATTAAAGAGTTACAGGTCAGTGTGGAAGATAAGGCGATCCTGCGCGGGTTGAGTCTTGAGGTTCGTCCCGGCGAAGTCCACGCGATTATGGGGCCTAACGGTTCCGGGAAAAGTACGCTTTCCGCCACGCTTGCCGGGCGAGAAGATTATGCCGTGACCGGCGGATCCGTGGAATTTAAAGGCAAAGATTTACTGGAGCTGTCGCCGGAAGATCGTGCGGGCGAAGGGATATTTATGGCCTTCCAGTATCCGGTTGAGATCCCCGGCGTCAGCAACCAGTTTTTCCTGCAAACGGCGCTGAATGCGGTGCGCACATACCGTGGGCTGGAATCGCTCGATCGCTTCGACTTTCAGGATTTAATGGAAGAGAAAATCGCACTGCTGAAGATGCCAGAAGATTTGCTGACGCGTTCAGTGAACGTGGGGTTCTCCGGCGGGGAAAAGAAGCGCAATGACATCCTGCAAATGGCGGTACTCGAGCCAGAGTTATGCATTCTCGATGAGTCAGATTCCGGGCTGGATATTGATGCGTTGAAAATTGTCGCCGAAGGGGTGAACTCGCTGCGTGATGGCAAGCGTTCGTTCATCATCGTAACTCACTACCAGCGTATCCTTGATTACATCAAACCTGACTATGTTCATGTCCTGTATCAGGGGCGCATTGTGAAGTCCGGTGATTTCACTCTGGTCAAACAACTGGAGGAGCAGGGATATGGCTGGCTTACCGAACAGCAGTAATGCGTTACAGCAGTGGCATCATCTGTTTGAAGCCCTGGGAGAATCGCGCTCTGAACAGGCGCAGCAGCACCTGCAACAGATGCTGCGTCTGGGACTCCCGACACGTAAGCATGAGAACTGGAAATACACGCCGCTGGAAGGGTTAACCCACAGCCAGTTTGTCAGCCGCTTCGTCGACGTCAGCCCGGCACAGCGCGACGCGCTGGCGCTGGGCATCGATTCCTTACGCCTGGTGTTTGTGAACGGTCAGTTCAGCCCGACGCTCAGCGACGCGACAGATAATAGCGGTTTTGAGATACAGATTAATGATGAACGCCAGATGCTGCCAGCGCCGGTGCAGCCGGAGGTATTTCTGCACCTGACCGAAAGTCTGGCGCATCGTGTGACGCATATCCGCGTTAAGCATCATTCGCGCCCACCGAAACCCCTGCTGCTGCTGCACATCACCCAGGGCGTGGCGGGAGAAGAGGTGAACACGGCGCATTATCGCCATCACCTGGCGCTGGAAGAGGGGGCGGAAGCGACGGTAATTGAACACTTTGTCAGTCTTAATGACGCGCGGCATTTCACCGGTGCGCGATTGACGATGGATGTGGCAGCGAATGCCCATTTGCACCACATCAAACTGGCGTTTGAAAATCCGTTCAGCCATCACTTTGCCCATAACGACATTTTACTGGCGGCAGACGCTTCGGCGCACAGCCACAGCTTCCTGCTGGGCGATGCGGTGCTGCGGCACAACACCAGCACTCAGCTAAACGGCGAGAACACGACGCTGCGGCTCAACAGCCTGGCGATGCCGGTGAAAAATGAAATCTGCGACACCCGCACCTGGCTGGAGCACAACAAGGGCTACTGCAACAGCCGACAACTGCATAAAACCATCGTCAGCGATAAAGGCCGGGCGGTATTCAATGGCCTGATCAACGTCGCTCAGCACGCCATTAAAACCGACGGGCAGATGACCAACAATAATTTGCTGCTCGGAAAACTGGCTGAAGTGGATACCAAACCGCAGCTTGAGATCTACGCTGATGATGTGAAATGCAGCCACGGTGCGACGATTGGCCGCATTGACGATGAGCAGATGTTCTATCTGCGCTCACGCGGGATCGGCCAGCAGGATGCGCGGCAAATGATACTCTATGCCTTTGCCGCTGAGCTGACGGAAGCGCCTGGCATCGAAATTTTGAAGCAACAGGTGCTGGCGCGAATCGGCCAACGCCTGCCGGGAGGTGGAGCATGACTTTTCCCATTGAGAACGTGCGCGGGGATTTTCCGGTTCTCACCCGCGAAGTTAACGGCTTACCGCTGGCGTATCTGGACAGTGCGGCCAGCGCACAGAAACCCAACCAGGTCATTGATGCTGAAGCGGAATTTTACCGGCATGGGTATGCCGCGGTGCATCGCGGTATTCACACCCTGAGCGCCCAGGCCACCGAAAAGATGGAGAACGTACGCAAGCAGGCCTCGCTGTTTATCAACGCCCGCTCTGCGGAAGAACTGGTATTTGTCCGCGGCACGACGGAAGGGATTAACCTTGTTGCTAACAGCTGGGGAAATCGCAATGTGCAGGCAGGCGACAACATTATCATCAGCGAGATGGAGCACCACGCCAACATTGTCCCGTGGCAGATGCTCTGTGCCCGCGTTGGCGCCGAGCTGCGGGTTATACCGCTGAATGCAGAGGGGACGCTCCGGCTGGACGTTCTTCCCGGACTGTTTGATGACAGAACCCGACTGCTGGCTATTACTCAGGTATCCAACGTACTGGGAACAGAGAATCCGGTCGCAGAGATGGTGGCGCTGGCGCATCAGCACGGTGCGAAGGTGCTGGTGGATGGCGCACAGGCGGTGATGCACCACAAGGTGGACGTGCAGGCGCTGGACTGTGATTTTTACGTTTTCTCCGGTCACAAGCTGTATGGCCCTACCGGTATCGGCGTCCTGTACGTGAAAGAGTCGCTGTTACAGGCGATGCCGCCCTGGGAGGGCGGAGGATCAATGATCGCTACCGTCAGCCTGAGCGAGGGAACCACCTGGGCAAAAGCGCCCTGGCGTTTTGAGGCGGGTACGCCGAACACCGGGGGGATTATCGGGCTGGGCGCCGCGCTGGAATATGTCGCCGCACTGGGACTCAACAATATTGCGGAATATGAGCAAAACCTGATGCATTATGCGCTGGAACAGCTGGCAGAGGTCCCGGACCTTACCTTATATGGCCCGGCGAATCGACTTGGCGTTATCGCCTTTAATCTCGGGAAACACCACGCCTATGACGTCGGCAGTTTCCTTGATAATTATGGGATCGCTGTACGTACGGGTCATCACTGCGCGATGCCATTGATGGCGTTTTACCACGTTCCGGCGATGTGTCGGGCGTCGCTGGCGATGTACAACACTCATGAAGAAGTGGATCGGCTGGTGACCGGTTTACAACGTATTCACCGTTTATTGGGATAACAGGGAGGCATTATGGCTGCGCTGCCGGATAAAGAAAAATTATTGCGTAATTTTCTGCGTTGCGCTAATTGGGAAGAGAAATATTTGTACATTATTGAGCTGGGACAGCGCCTGCCGGAATTAAATGGCCAGGATCGTAATCCGGAAAACAGTATTCAGGGATGTCAGAGCCAGGTATGGATCGTTATGCGCCAGAATACGGATGGCATTATTGAATTACAGGGCGATAGCGATGCGGCCATTGTGAAAGGATTGATTGCCGTCGTATTCATTTTGTACCAGCAGATGACAGCCCAGGATATTGTTAATTTTGATGTGCGGCCGTGGTTTGAAAAAATGGCGCTGACGCAGCACCTCACCCCCTCCCGTTCACAGGGGCTGGAGGCGATGATTCGCGCTATTCGTGCTAAGGTTGGCACTCTTAGCTAGAATTAATGAGTGCATCCAGAAATGCCTCGTCGACCGGGTAAGGCGTACGCCGTATCCGGCAAAACGCCAGGGGGGTGGAAAATGAAACGCGCGTCTCTTATTACTCTTATGCTTATCGGCGCATACAGCGCTTTACAGGTTGCCTGGGCGGTGGATTATCCATTACCTCCGCAGGGCAGTCGTCTTGTGGGACAAAATCAAACGTATACGGTGCAGGAGGGGGATAAGAACCTTCAGGCGATAGCGCGGCGTTTTGATACGGCCGCGATGTTAATTCTGGAAGCAAACAACACCATTGCTCCCGTTCCCAAACCGGGGACGTTAATCACTATCCCGTCGCAGCTCCTGCTGCCGGATGCTCCGCGGGAAGGGATCATCGTCAATCTGGCGGAGCTTCGTCTTTATTACTACCCGCCGGGAGAAAATATTGTCCAGGTATTCCCGATTGGCATTGGTCAGCAGGGGCTGGAGACGCCGGTGATGGAAACCCGGGTTGGGCAAAAAATACCCAATCCAACCTGGACGCCAACCGCAGGGATTCGCAAGCGCTCTCTTGAACGTGGGATAACGCTCCCGCCGGTGGTACCGGCAGGGCCGAATAACCCGTTAGGGCTCTTTGCGCTACGTCTGGCGCACGGTAACGGTGAATATCTGATCCATGGCACCAGCCAGCCTGACAGCGTGGGTCTGCGCGTCAGCTCGGGCTGTATCCGCATGAATGCGCCGGACATTAAAGCGCTGTTTGCCCAGGTCAGAACAGGCACGCCGGTGAGGGTCATTAATGAGCCGGTGAAATATTCCGTAGAGCCGAACGGGATGCGCTATGTCGAAGTTCACCGTCCACTGTCACCGGAAGAGGAGCAAAATGTGCAGACGATGCCGTATATCCTGCCTGCCGGGTTTATGCAGTTCAAAGAGGCAAAAGAGGTGGATAACGGCATGGTGGATAAAGCGCTGTATCGTCGTGCGGGTTATCCGGTTGCCGTTTCTGCGGGGGTGATACCTGTAGCATCGAATACGCCAGCCGTTGAGTCGGCACAGAATGGGTCAGTACGGGAAGACAGACAAACGCAGTAAAAGGGCAGGGAAATTTGAAGCAAAAAAATGGCGCACAATGTGCGCCATTTCTATTACACAGGTACTATTACTTACGGTATTTAGTAGCCTGGTTGTCCAGACGCTGGTTAGCGCGAGCTGCGTCGTCTTTAGCAGCCTGAACGTCGGAACGCATTGCGTTCACGTCGTTGCTCAGCTGGTCAACTTTAGCGTTCAGAGTCTGAACGTCAGAAGACAGCTGATCGATTTTAGCGTTGCTGGAGCAACCAGCCAGCAGAGTAGAACCCAGGATTACCGCGCCCAGTACCAGTTTAGTACGATTCATTATTAATACCCTCTAGATTGAGTTAATCTCCATGTAGCGTTACAAGTATTACACAAAGTTTTTTAGGTTGAGAATATTTTTTTGATGCGAAGGCGCTTATTTTTGATCGTTCGCTCAAAGAAGCATCGAAATCAACAAAAATGCTTAAAAAAACGAGTGAAAACAGAATCCTTCCATCGGATTCATCTTAGATAATCGGTAATTAGATAGTGAAATCCGATTTGCTTTTTTATTAATTGGGACTATTGATAAATAAAAAAAAGCGCCACGAGGGCGCTTTTTTAAAGGAATTAATTCACAAAGGAATTATTACAGTACGTGAACAGATGCCGTATTGGTGGTGCCACTCGGTACCAGCGCGCCGGAAACCATAACAACAACGTCACCTTTCTGGCCCAGACCGCTCTGCAGGGCAACTTCTTTACCCAGACGGTAGAAATCATCCGTAGAGTTGATCTCTTTGACCAGCTGCGCCACAACGCCTTTGCTCAGCACTAACTGACGAGCAGTTACTTCGTTGGTGGTCAGCGCCAGGATAGTCGCGTCCGGGAAGTATTTACGCACCGCACGCGCAGATTTACCGCCCTGGGTTGCCACGACGATAACCGGAGCGTCCAGTTTTTCTGCAGTTTCAACCGCGCCACGGCAAACTGCTTCAGTGATGCGCAGTTTACGGCTGTCGTTGTTGAATTCCAGACGGCTGGTCATCACGCGATCGGTACGCTCACAGATGGTTGCCATGATTGATACCGCTTCCAGCGGGTATTTCCCTTTTGCGGATTCGCCAGACAGCATCACTGCGTCAGTACCGTCGAGGATGGCGTTTGCCACGTCACCAGCTTCAGCGCGGGTCGGACGCGGGTTCTTGATCATGGAGTCCAGCATCTGGGTCGCAGTGATAACGACTTTACGCGCACGGATACATTTTTCGATCATCATCTTCTGCGCGAAGATCACTTCTTCTACCGGGATTTCTACGCCCAGGTCGCCACGCGCAACCATGATGCCGTCAGAAGCTTCGAGGATTTCGTCGAAGTTGTTCAGGCCTTCCTGGTTTTCGATTTTGGAGATGATCTGAATCTTCTCACCGCCGTGGGCTTTCAGATGCTCACGGATCTCAACCACGTCAGAACGTTTACGGATAAAGGAAGCCGCAACAAAGTCAACGCCTTGCTCGCAACCGAAGATCAGGTCCTGTTTGTCTTTTTCAGCCAGCGCCGGCAGGGCAATGGATACGCCTGGCAGGTTAACGCCTTTGTTTTCGCCCAGGTCGCCGTTGTTCAGGACTTTACAGATAACCTTGTTGCCTTCGATCGCCGTTACTTCCATGCCGATCAAACCATCGTCAACCAGTACGGTATTGCCGACGGCCAGGTCAGACGTGAAGCCTTCATAAGTCACGGCAACGATTTCGCTGTTACCAACAACGGATTTGTCGGTGGTAAAGGTGAAGGTCTGGCCCGCTTTCAGAGAAACGTCGTTACCGCCTTCCAGTTTAATGGTACGGATTTCCGGACCTTTGGTATCCAGCAAAATCGCGGCTTTCTTGCCGGTTTTGCTCATGACGTTGCGCAGATTCTGGATGCGCTGACCGTGTTCTGCATAGTCACCGTGAGAGAAGTTCAGACGCATAACGTTCATGCCTGCGTCCAGCATTTTGGATAACATCTCTTCAGATTCGGTTTTCGGACCGATGGTGCAAACAATTTTCGTCTTTTTCATGACAGTCTTAGTCTTTAAGTTGAGAAGGATATGGGAAGCTGGCTTCATGAGCGCACGGCCAGGAAGCTAAACCAGTAGTATTACGAAAGTTGTGATGCCTCACTCTAAGGATAGGAGACATCGAAAGAGCGTGCAGAGGAATGTGTGCTCGCGTTTCAGCCCAACGGGAAGGTGTGATTTTTAGTCGCTGAGTCTTACAGTACAATGTGCTGAAACCATTCAAGTGACAATTGTCGCGCATTATACGCAGAAATTGATGCAAAAGGAAAATGAAAACAGCGTTTCAAAAAACATATAGGCACATTCACAACAAATTGTTATTAAACAGTTAATTTTGCCCAAATCTCGCCACGCAAAAAACCGGATACGTTGCGCAACGAAACCCCTTTGCTCTCAGCGCCGTAACTTATCGGCGAATCCCGCCGTTTTCTTTTTATTTCTCCAGGTTATATAAAATTCTTTTTTAGTCATTTAAAAGCTAAAAATTCCTGATTACACTCTTTTGGACATCCATACTGCTAAACAGCTAAAAGCAACGGCAGGATCACCCTAAGCGGCAGCGGATACCAGAACGATATGATTGAACTTAGAAATATTACGAAAGTCTTTTCGCCAGGCAGGCTCGCGATTACCGCCGTCGATAACGTTAATTTAACGGTTGAACAGGGACAGGTTTACGGCATTATCGGCTACAGCGGCGCAGGGAAAAGCACCTTGATTCGCCTGCTTAACGGTCTGGAGAAACCGACCACCGGCAGCGTCACCATAAACGGCTATGCCATCTCAGCCGCACGCGGAGAATCCCTGCGTCAGGCACGGCTGAAAATAAGCATGGTCTTTCAGCACTTCAACTTGCTGTGGTCGCGTACCGTCAGTGAAAACATTGCATTTTCTATGCAGATCGCCGGAGCGCCGAAAGCGAGAATTAAAACGCGGGTCGCGGAATTGATTGCGCTGGTGGGGCTGAAAGGACGGGAAAATGCGTATCCGTCGCAGCTGAGTGGCGGCCAGAAACAGCGCGTAGGGATTGCCCGGGCGCTCGCCAACAGTCCGGACGTGCTGCTCTGTGATGAAGCCACTTCGGCACTCGACCCGCAAACCACCGATCAGATTCTGGATTTACTGCTTGATATCAACCGTCGTTTCAGACTGACGATCGTTCTTATTACCCACGAAATGCACGTGGTCCGCAAAATCTGCGACCGGGTGGCGGTCATGGAAAACGGCAGAGTGGTGGAGGAAGGGGATGTGCTTAGCGTCTTTACCCATCCACAGCAGCCGATAACCCGTCAGTTTGTCCGCCAGGTGGGGCAGTATTCCGATGAGGAAGACTTCAACCCGCAACGGGTAAGTGAACGGGAAGGTGCGGTTTTGAAACTCACCTTCACCGGGCACAGCACGCATCAGCCGATTGTCGGTGAGTTAACCCTGCGCTACGGTCTGCCTTTCAATATTCTGCACGGCAAAATGACGCAAACGGCGCACGGCGTGTTTGGTCAACTGTGGCTGCATGTCCTTGCAAACGAGGAGCAGCTCGCCAGTATTCTGGCCGATCTACAGCGCAGCGGCATTGCCTGCGAGGTGGTGAAACATGGCTGAGGATCTGTTTCCCCATCTGCACTGGGATCGGGTGTTCGCGGCGACGCAGGAGACGCTTTACATGACGGCGCTGTCCGGCGTGGCGACTTTTATTCTTGGGATCGCGTTGGGACTGGCGCTGTTTTTAACCGCGCGCGGCGGACTGTTTCAGAACCGTATCCTGTACAGCGTTATCTCGCTGGTGGTGAATATCTTCCGTTCAATCCCGTTCATTATTCTGATTGTTTTGCTGATCCCGTTCACCAAAGCGCTGGTTGGCACCATTCTGGGCGCTAACGCGGCGTTACCGGCGCTGATTGTGGGGGCGGCGCCGTTCTATGCGCGCCTGGTAGAAATTGCCTTGCGTGAAGTGGACAAAGGCGTAATTGAGGCCACGCGCTCAATGGGGGCTCGCCTGAGTACGCTTATTTTTCGGGTTTTACTGCCTGAATCATCACCCGCTCTGGTCTCCGGTATCACCGTGACGCTGATTGCGCTGGTTAGCTACAGCGCAATGGCCGGGGTGATTGGTGCTGGCGGTTTAGGGAATCTTGCCTATCTGGAAGGTTTTCAGCGCAACCACAACGACGTCACGCTGGTGGCGACGGTGACGATACTTGTCATTGTCTTCATTATCCAGTTTTGCGGCGATGTGATCACTTCTCTGTTAGATAAACGCTAATAAAAGACGGAAACCATTATCATGAAAAAATCACTGACACTCCTCGCTGCAGCAACCCTGAGCGCCCTGAGCTTCGCCGCCTGGGCAGATACGCTGACCGTTGGCGCATCGAACGTACCGCATGCGGAAATTCTGGAGCAGGCGAAGCCGATTCTGGCGAAGCAGGGTATCGATCTCGAAATTAAGCCATTCCAGGATTACATTCTGCCAAATACGGCGCTGGCGGGACGTGAGATTGATGCCAACTACTTCCAGCATATACCGTACCTGAACAGCGTCCTGAAAGATCATGCGGGGGATAAAACCTATGATTTTGTGAGCGCGGGTGCGATTCATATTGAGCCGATTGGCATCTACTCGAAGAAATACAAATCCCTGAAGGCGCTGCCGGAAGGCGGTAAGATCATCATGCGTGATGCGGTTTCGGAAGAGGGGCGTATTCTGTCAATTTTTGAAAAAGAGGGGGTTATCAGGCTCAGGCCGGGGGTGGATAAGGTCAGCGCCCGGATCGGCGATATCGTTGATAATCCCAAAAACCTGAAGTTCCTGCCGAACGTCGAGGCGGCGCTGTTACCGCAAATGTACAACAATGATGAAGGCGACGCGGTGGTGATTAACGCCAACTACGCTATTGATGCCGGGCTGGATCCGGTACACGATCCGATTGCCGTTGAAAGTGGGGAAAATAACCCGTATGCCAATATCATTACCGTGCACCGCGGCGATGAGAAGAAAAAGGATATTGTGGCGCTGGTGGATGTACTGCATTCAAAAGAGATTCAGGACTGGATCCGCACCAAATATAAAGGTGCCGTGATCCCGGTGAATAACTGATCATTTGTTAAAAGGGGCTGAACAGCCCCTTATCTCACGCTATCCGCTCAATTCTGGCCGGAAGCCCCTGACGTACCGACGCGCCCGATACCCAGTCCAGCCAGGTATTGCTCACTTGTCGCGTTGGATCCGCGAATCCCAGATCGTTAAGATTGATTCCCGATTTGATCTGCGCGTCAAACGGCATTGGCTCGCCGTCGAGCGTATGCTGCGCGGCGCCCATTTCCCGATGTCCGTAGCCATGTTCGACAGCAATCACTCCGGGCATCACGCCGCTTAACAAGCTGATCGCGGCCTCCACCTCTCCGCCGGGGGTGGTTATCCGGACTCTGTCACCCTGCGCCAGTCCATAACGTTTACCATCCAGCGGGTTCAGCGCCACCAGATTTGTCGGCCTGAGGTGATGCAAACGTGGGATCACCGTCGATGCACTGGCCATCGTATTGGACTTAAACGAGATAAGCTTCAGCGGCCACTGTTGCACAGGGAACAGTTCATCGACAGAACGTCCATCCGACAGCCTGGCCGGATACCACGCCGGACAGCCGCTGTAGCGCTCGCCCGTGATGGCATGGCGATGCGCCGCCACATCCGCATTCCAGATTTGCAGCGGTTTCTCCCACGCTGCGCCAACCTGATTTCCGACCCGACCGCTTTTGTCCGGGGCGAAGCGTCCGCCGCGCGAATAGATAAAGGCGACGCGGCGGGCTTCATCGGCTTTCAGCGTCTGCGTGATAAGGGGCACAATACGGCTTACGCCCGTTAGCGCAACATCCTCCTGCGTGGCTTCAGCGACGGCTGTTTTGCCCATAAAGGCGATATTGGCGGCAATGCGCAGGTAATAGTCCTCGGCGCGATTCAGCGGGTGGCGGTGACCTTCGGCGTCGGAAATGGCGTTCTCACCAAATCCGGGCAAATTCAGACGCTTCGCCACGGCGATACAAAACGACTCCATCGATACCGGTTGCCCGTCAGCGGTTTGCGACGTGGCGGCAGGGACGACAGGCCAGCGGGCGGTGGTCGCCTTGCTGGCAACACCTGCCCAGGGGGCGCTGAATCCCCAGCTTTCAAAATTGTGCGTATCCGGAACAATATAATCGGCCAGCGCGGTCGTCTCGTTCATAAAGGCGTCGATGGCAATAAACAGGGGCAGACGCTGCGGATCCTTGAGCTTTTCCTCGGCCACGGCGCGTAAGCCGGGAATGCCGTAGAACGGATTGGTCATGTTAGAGATCCACGCTTTCAGCGGGTATGGATATCCTTCCAGCGCAGAGCTTAGCAACTCGGTCAGCTGCCCGGCGACGAACGGATACCACGGTGCTTTGGCCGGGAAAGGGGAAACGCCAGCCGCCACTTTCTGGCGATACTCTTCAGAGGATTCATACGCTGTTTTACTGCGCGCAATGCTCAGCCCCTTAGGTTTCACTTTGCCAGGAAAGCTCTCCATGTTATAGCGCGGGCCGTCGGTCGCGCCGTTGAACTTGCCGCCGCCAACAAATACTCCGCCCTCCAGACTGAGATTGCCGATGAGCGCATTGAGCATCATCACCGCCCACGCATTGTAAAAGCCGTTTCCGGCCATCATCCCGCCGTGAGAAATGACGGCTGACTTGCGCCCGTGGCGGGTAAACGCCTGCGCCAGCGCCACGATTTTGTCTTCCGGTACGCCGCACTGCTGGCTGTACTGCCGCAGGGTGAGTTTTCCGGCGGACTCTTTCAGCAGCAGGAAGCCGCTTTTGACCGTCACGGAACGACCGTCAGCGAGGGTCACCTGTCGGGAGACAAACAGCTGCGCATGTGAACAGCTACCGGCAGCGACTAATTCCTGGCTCTCATCAATGACAACCGGCTCGTTCGCACCGTCGGCACGCAGGTGAGCCAGGGTTAAATGCTGCCCGGCCAGCTCCGGTAGCTCATCGGTAATCACCAGGTGCGTGGCGTTGGTCCAGCTTTTTTCGCCCGCCTGCCGCATAGCCTGCGCACCGGGTATCGCCAGATAACCGGCGTTATAACGCTGGTTTTCGATTATCCAGCGAATCATCGCCATCGCCAGAGCCGAATCGCTGCCGGGGATGACCGGGAGCCAGTGGCCCCGGTCGTCGGCCATCACGGTGGTGAGGGGCAGTGCCGGAGCGACGACCACATACTGAAAATCGTTGCGCAGCCGGGCGCTGGCAAGCTGTCGGGCCTGACGCTTAAACGGGTTGCCCGACTGAGCGGGTGATGTCCCCATAAACAGCGCGAATTCGACGTTATCCCAGTCGGGCTTCACGTGCGGGTTTTTATCCAGATCGCCCATCAACGCGCCGGAACCGGCACGATACGCCAGTCCGCAGTACGCGCCGTGCGCGCCGAAGTTTTTGCTACCAAAACTGTTCAGCGCGAAGCGACGCAGAAAGCTATCACGCCCGTCATCGCTGGTATTGGTGACCAGTAACTGATTGGATTTTGGACCAAACCCCGGATGTTCGGGATCAAGGGGCGTTGTCGGATCGTGAATGGCGCGCAGGCCGTCAACGTGTCCTTCACCAAACAGATCGCCGCCTTCTGTCACCTCATTGATCAACTGCTCAAAACTGATGCGCTGCCATTTACCTTCGCCACGCCTGCCCACGCGCTTCATTGGTTCAAGAATGCGCAGCGGGCTGTACAATCCCTCCAGTAGCGTGGCGCCGCGGGCGCAGGCGGTAGAGCGGGCATCCAGTCCGCTCTCGCCGGTCAGCTGTTCCATTGCGGTTGAAAACGGAACTGAAGAATCGACAGGGTGTTCATGCGAAAGCGGATGATAGGGATTACCCGCAATTCGCAAGACTTTCTGCGTCTCACTCTCCACCCGCACCCGAATGCCGCACTGCGTCCAGCAGCCAAAGCACTGGGTCATCGAAATCACCTGCTGCGGATCCTGCTGCCAGCCTGACTGTGCTTGCGCCTCCGGAATCAGCGCATTGCCAAAGATACGGTCGCGGGTAATTTTACCAGAGGTGCCATTGCGCAGGCCGTCAATGGCCCGCTTTGCCACATCCCGGTAGCTGAGGGCAAACGTTGCCATACCGCCAACGGCCAGACCCACTTTAAGCCACTGACGACGGGTTAAATTAGCCATGTTGCATTCTCCTTGCGAGTTCACTCACGGTTTCGCGAACAATAATGAGCAGCGCTATCCACAGACCAAAGGTGCCGAGGATGGCGAGCCAGCCGTCAGTCCCGGCGGGTAAGGTATACGGGTTAAACTGGGCGTTGAATTTGGGGATCGTCTGCACCTGGATAAGCAGCGTCCAGCGCATCAGCCAGCACAGCGTCATCGCACTGCAGGCCAGCACAATACGCACTGGCAGTCTCAGCGGATAGCGCAGTGCCAGCAGGCAAAAAATGAGCGCAATCAGCCAAAAAGCCAGCCAGCCGATCGCGTAGTGGCGGGCAGAAGATGACAACGCCAGCCACTGTCGAATCGCAGAGCCTGAAAGCGTATCGCCACTGACCCAAATCGCCACCACTACCGCCAGGATCGCCAGCGCAGAGAGTTGCCACCGCGCCAGCTGTCGCTGCAGGCGAAAGTCATCGCGTATCCCCAGGATCAGCAAGGCGAAAAAGGTTTGCAGCGCGCTAAAGAACATCACTACCGGGAAGGCATAGCTGAACCAGATCGGACGCGCCTGGACGACAGACACTTCGCGCCCGGTATAGACCAGTAAACCGACAGCGGAAAGCGCACTGGCAAGAGCCAGCCACCGTGTGACATTGTCACTTTTTCCGGTCAGCCGCTTTATCATTTGCGCCAGAAACCAGAGTCCCAGAAACAGAGTGAACAGCGGTAAAAAGAGCGCCCCCCAGGGCATCCACGACCAGGGCGTTGGATAAGCGTAAAAGTGCCAGACGCGGGCGGTCTGATGCAGATCCGCCGTGAGTGCCAGCGGTGCGGTAATGGCGCAGGTCAGGGCTATCAGCAGCGTCAGGTTTTGCAGGGCGTCGTTCTGGTTTTTACGCCAGTGGAGAACGCAGGCAAACAGCGTGGCACAGGCGGCAATACCAATGAAAAAGAAATATTGCACCGCCCACGGCAGCCAGCTCACCTCCTGCGGACGGGTCAGCACCTCTTCGATAATCAGTGAATGTGTCATTCAGACCTCCTGCCAGAGTGCGGGTTGGGCATGTCCCATCAGTGGGGTGACAAAGGCTTCATCCAGACCCAGATAGAAAACGTGGGGAGATGTACCGCTTTCGGGTTTCAGAACCCTGATGGCGTCATGGTGTGCGTGGAGCATTTGCGAGAGATGACTTTGCGGATCGTGCATATCGCCGATGATGCGCGCCCCGCCAACGCAGGATTCGACGCAGGCGGGGAGCAGCCCGGCCTCCAGACGATGAACGCAGAAGGTACATTTGTCCGCGGTTTGGGTTTCGTGATTGATAAAGCGCGCGTCATAAGGACAGGCCTGGACGCAGTAGGCGCAGCCGACGCAGCGTGTGTTATCAACCACCACGATACCGTCTTCACGCTGAAAGGTGGCCTGTACCGGGCAGACCGGCACGCAGGGGGGATTATCACAGTGGTTACAGAGGCGAGGTAACAGGACGTTAGTCACCTCATCAGCCAGCTGCACCTGGTACTGGTTAACGTGGGTGCGAAACGCCCCCTGCGGCGTCTGGTTTTCAATCGCACAGCTGACGGTGCAGGCCTGACAGCCGATGCAGCGGCGCAGATCGATAAGCATCGCGTAACGATGACGAGCGGAACCTTCATGGCGTTCCGGTGAAAAGGGAAATTTTGCCTGCGCCAGCGGTACCAGAGAGGCACCTGCGGTCAGGACGCCCAGCTGCTGGAGAAACTGTCGTTTACTGCTGTCCATATATTCTCCCGTCACGAGGCAACAACGAAACATTTGTCACGTCATTGATTTGCTTGTGATGAATAAAGAATGTCGATGATTTACAGTGTAAAAATGGTGGAGGGGCGCCTCTATTGTGGTTAACCACATACCCGGCGGGTTGTTGATCTAAAACAACATAATCAATAAGGATAAGGGTGAGAGAGAGAACAATACGCCGCCTGGTGGTACTGGCATCGCTCCTGATGCTGTGTCGCGCGGCATGGGCGGAGTCGTGGAATATCGGTATTCTGGCTATGCGCGGGGAGGTTTCCACGCGCAGCTACTGGCAACCGCTGGAGACGTTGCTCAACAAGCAGTTGCCTGGTGAACAGTTCCATATTCAGCCGCTGGATTTGCATCAGATGCAGGAAGCGGTGAATAACGGCACCGTCCAGTTTGTGGTAACCAACCCGGCGCAGTTTGTGCAGTTAAACAGCCATTCGCCGCTACGCTGGCTGGCCTCATTACGTTCTGCCCGTGGGACGGGGAACGTGATCGGCAGTGCTATTCTCGCCAGGCGGGACAGCGGTATCACCAGCCCTCATGATTTGATCGGTAAAACGGTGGGCGCCATCGATCCGCAGGCGTTTGGTGGGTATCTGCTGGGCTATAAGGCGCTGAACGATGCCGGATTGCGTCCGGCGCGCGACCTCCATCTGCGTTTTACCGGCTTCCCGGCGGACGCGCTCATCTACCTGCTGCGCGAACAGACGGTACAGGCGGCAATCGTTCCGGTTTGTCTTCTGGAGAAAATGGACGAAGAAGGGCTGATCAATAAAGCAGATTTTGTGGCGGTGGTGAGCCATCCTGCGTCGATCCCCTGCCTGACCAGCACGCCGCTGTACCCCGACTGGTCATTTGCCGCGCTGCCCGCCGTCAGTGATGCGCTGGCTGACCGCGTGACCCGCGTGTTGTTCAACGCCCCGGAAGCGGCGTCGTTTCACTGGGGGGCGCCAGCCTCCACGCGCCAGGTGGAAGCACTCCTGCGAGAGGTACAGCAGCATCCGCAACAGCGACAGCTGTGGCTGGATGTGAAAAGCTGGCTTATTCAGCACCGGCTGGTGATGGGCGCATCAGCGCTGGCGTTGTTGCTGCTGACGCTCAACTATATCTGGGTGATGCTGCTGGTACGTCGGCGCGGCAGGCAGCTTGAACGCAATGGCATACGGTTACGCGAGCAGGAGCGGGCGCTGGAAACGGCCAGACAGATGAGCGTACTGGGTGAAATGACCTCCGGGTTTGCCCATGAGCTGAACCAGCCGCTTTCGGCCATTCGCCATTATGCCCAGGGATGCCAGATCCGTTTACAGTCCCAGGATGCACAACACCCTTTGCTGCCCGCGCTGGAACAGATCGATCATCAGGCGCAGCGCGGTGCCGATACCCTGCGCAATCTGCGTCATTGGGTCAGCCAGGCGCAGGGGGATCCTGTACTGACGGATGATTGGGAACAGATCGGTATTCGTGACGCCGTTCATCATGTCTGGCAATGGCTGCGAATGCAGCAACAATTTCCGTCGCTGTCGCTTAACAGCGATATAAATCGCACGCTGACCGTCAACCTGCCGCCGGTTCTTCTCGAGCAGGTACTGGCAAATCTGATCCTCAATGCGGCGCAGGCAGGGGCGAAAACGCTCTGGATTGATGCTGTTCAGGAAGCCGACGGCGTGCGCATCACCTTGCAGGACAACGGGGGCGGTATCGACGATGCCTTGTTACAACAGGCATTTCAGCCGTTTATGACCAGCCGTAAAGAGGGCATGGGGCTGGGACTGGTGATCTGCCAGCGACTGGTGCGCTATGGTCGGGGGGAGATCAGCATGGTGAACCGGACCGCGCCCGACGGCCAGCCGGGCGTCGCGGTGATTCTGGCGTTTACACAAAAAGAGGAGCAGAGCGGAAATGGCGTTAATTCACCTGCTTGATGATGATGTGGCGGTCACCCTGGCGGGCGCCTTTTTGCTGGAAAGTCTGGGTTATGAGGTCGAGTGCTGGGAGGAGGGAGAAACATTTCTGGCGCAGGCCGATTTATATCAGACTGGCGTCTTGCTGCTGGATATGCGCATGCCGGTCATGGACGGACAGGGGGTTCACGAGGCGTTACGCCAGCGTGACAGTACCCTGGCAGTGGTATTTCTGACCGGACATGGTGATGTGCCGATGGCCGTTGAGCAAATGAAACGGGGGGCGGTGGATTTCCTGCAAAAACCGGTCCCGGCAGACGCCTTGAAAGCGGCGCTGGAACATGCGCTGGCGGTGTCGGCTACCGCGGTTTCCCGGCAAAAGATCGTCGCCTGCTATCAGCAGCTCACGCCTAAGGAGCGCGAGCTGGCGAAGCTGGTGGTGAAGGGGCTGATGAATCGGGAGATTGCGGATGTGATGAACATTGCCGTTCGTACCGTGGAGGTTCATCGGGCGCGGGTGATGGAAAAGATGCAGGTGGGGAGTCTGGCTGAACTGGTGAGCCGGTTGCAAAGTGTGATGTAAACGAAGTTAGCTAAATAGTTTTCTGCGTTATTTGTTTGATTTTATTTGAGTTTTGTCTTATCGGGCAGAGTGATATATGCTGTTTGTTTGTGCTGGCGAAGAGAGACAATAATGGGAAACCTGACAAAAGATGATGAACTGTACCGCGAGATGTGCAGAGTGGTTGGCAAAGTGGTGCTGGAGATGCGCGATTTGGGACAAGAACCTAAGCACATCGTGATTGCTGGCGTGTTAAGAACCGCGCAGGCAAATCAGCGGATCCAGCGTAGCGAGCTTGAAAAGCAGGCGATGGAAACGGTCATCAAAGCCCTGGCCGGATAGCCCCTTCAGGGCATGGTCTCATTGCGCATCAGTTTGTCGAGTGCTGAGTCAGCTATTGGATAGCGAAGCGCCGCCGGGTGAACCTCTCCAGTCCGTAGCACAACAGATAATAGACCAGCCCGGTAAAGATAAAGAGGGCCACCGGATAAATCTGCACCCGGTTATTGACCTGTCCCGCGACGGTGGTCAGTTCCGGTACGTTGAACACCGCCAGACCCGCGAAGCGTACTGGAATGAAATCTGCCTCAGCGCAGAAAGAGTGTTGGCATGTCGTTGTGAAGCTGTACCATACGTAACAACGATGGCGAGTTGGGGAACGGTATGCTGCGCGAAAATTTTAACGACCTCTGGTATCTCATTGTGGTGGCGCGCGAACGTAGTTTTACGCGGGCGGCGGCAAAGCTCGGCGTATCGCAGTCGGCGCTGAGCCATGCTATCAAAGGGCTGGAAGAGCGTCTTGATGTCCGCTTGTTGACTCGAACCACCCGCAGCGTTGCGCCGACAGAAGCCGGTGAGATGCTGATCAACAGCATCAGTCCACGCCTGGAAGAGATTGAGTCTGAACTGCTGGCGCTGACGGAGATGCGACAACGTGTTGCCGGGAATATTCGTCTGACGCTGGGGGAACACGCCCTGCACTCGACCGTCTGGCCCGCACTACAGCCTTTCTTGCAGGAATACCCGGATGTGAAGGTGGAGATGGCCATCGACAATAGTCTGACCGATATTGTTGAAGGTCGCTACGATGCGGGCGTCAGGTTGGGCGAGCAGGTCGCGAAAGATATGGTGGCGGTCCGGATTGGTCCGGACTGGCGAATGGTGGTGGTGGGAGCTCCTGACTATTTTGCCCGCTATGGTAAGCCACAAACGCCGCATGAACTGCAAAACCATAACTGCATTAACATGCGAATGCCGACTTTAGGCGGGTTGTATGCCTGGGAATTTTGTCGCGACGGGCAGGCGTTACGGGTGCGGGTGGATGGACAGCTCATCTTTAACAACCTGACATCGCGTATTGCGGCGGCTACCGCCGCAATGGGGCTGGCTTTAGTACCGGAAGATACGGTAGCGAAGGCCGTGGAGGAAGGTCAACTGGTCACGGTGCTGGAAGCCTGGTGCGAGCCGTTTCCGGGATATTATCTCTATTATCCCAGCCGTAAGCAGCACACGGCGGCCTTTGCCTGCCTGATTGAGGCGCTGCGCTATACCCCTGATTAGTCTTCAAGCAGGAGCGTATCGCCGGTTGCCGCCTGACGCAGCTGCGGTAACCATCTTTTCCCCCACCAGCCCGTGCAGTGGCAGGCAAAGATGTGTGCCGGATTTAACTCCCGCAGGTAACGCCGGGTTTTCCACAGCGTAAAGGGTGATGCGCTGCGTAAATGCAGTCCGCCAACGATGGCATAAACGCGATCAATGCCCGTGATAGTCTGGCAGTGGCGAACGATGTTAATAATCCCTTTATGACCGCAGCCGGTGACGATCACCAGGCCGCGAGAAGATTTGTAGATCAGCACCCCTTCGTCAACGATGTAATCTGCCGATTGACGGGCATTATCAAGCGTGCCGTAGATCTTCGGCTGCGCAGTGACTATCTCACCCGACCAGAGAAAACGTTGGCCAATCGGTACAGGCGTTCGGGTTGGTGACAGTTTCAGGCGTGAATAATCAACCTCGACTGACAGCTTTTTAAATTTGCGGGTGAATCCTGCAAACGTGAGAGAGGCAAAGCGACGCTGGCTGATGTCCGGATGGCAGACAACAGGCGTTCCCTCCGCCAGCCACGGCACTCCACCGCAATGATCGTAATGTCCGTGGGATAACAGCACGGCAGTAATGTCGCTGAGATCGGCCCCCATGCGCCGCGCATTTTGCGCGAAGGTTCCGTCAGGCCCCGTATCGAACAGTAACTTAGCGTGTTCATCTTCGATGAGCAGGCTTAATCCTGGTTTTGCCTGTAGCGGGAGTGAACAGGATGGTTTTTTGCTCAGATGATTTTCAAGCAAAACGTGGATTTTAAGCGTCATGGTAAATCCCTCTACCCGGGTATACTCTAAATAATTCGAGGTGCGGGACAAAACGGCGTGGTCGTTTTGAACCGCGCTTGCGCGGGTCCCGAAGGTCGGGTAACAAAGCCAACGCGCCAGCAACCTGAAGCATAACGGTCTGATTTCCCGTCACCGCAGACTCCGGAGACGTGATAAAAAAACCGGCTTTGCGCCGGTTTTACTGTTTCAGATTTTGCAGGCGTCACCGCAGTCATCGTCGGCAACAACCGCCTGCGCTTTCTTGTCTGCATCTTCCAGACGTTCGGCGTTACGTTCCTGCGCTTCTTCCAGTCCGTTAAAGACCAGATTATCAAGATCAATTTCCATGGTTACCTGTATTCATTCATTTTTGACATCGGTTAAGTATATTGCATAAACGCAGGTTGTGGCAGGGGGAAACGGCGTCGCCTGGCCTTTTACTCACGATAAAACGGCAATTTTCTGCGCGTGCGGGATGCGGGACGTGCGATAGCCTTTGCCATGGCTTCAGCGATCTCTGCACAGACGGTAAGCCCCTGAACAAAGGGGCGGTCGTGCATCAGCCAGGGGAGCGCGCCAAAAGCAATGCGACCACGAACAATGTCTGGCTGTTGGAGGGTGTAGTCCTCGCCAACGTCGGGAAGCGATTCGCCGCAGGATAGCAGCTGTTCACGTAAGGCCGGAAACGGCAGATCCTTTATCCTGAGCGGTTTTTGCCCTCGTGCATCGATAAAAACATCAAATTCGTGGCTGCTGGTTTGAGTGGTGATGATGGTCTTATTCTCTCTGACGACGCGCTGATAATCCTGCCCCAGCGTAAGAATGTCGATAATTCCCGCTTCGCGCAACGCCAGCAATCGACGGATCGACTGTGAAGGAATCGCCGCATAGTTGTCGATAAATACCCTTGCCAGACCCGCTCTGAATCTCTCCCTGTCATCGTCATTTAGCGCAGGAACAATGTCCTCGATAACCTCATGCATACGAAGAATGGCATAACGCCATGCAACGGTTCGTTTGTCACGTTTGTTGCGCTCAACCTCTTTAAGATTCTCTTCAGCCCAGTGAAAGGGATCGCGTTTTTTCCTTTCGGCAAACCAGGCCTCAGCAAAAGTGTCAACGTTTAGCTTATCCAGCGCCATCTCCTGGTACCATGCCGGATCGGCTTGCCTGACTTCTTCGACCAGTAGCGCGAAAACCCGATCGAGAAGACCGTCTGAACCGGCGTTGATTTCAGCATGGATGGCCTGTTCAGTCGCAATGCTCAGAGGTTCATAAGGGAGGGGACAATAGAAATCCGCCTCTGGCAGAACGCCGGTACGGGACATCAACGCGATCTTAAGACCTTCGCTGCCCTTATTAAGAGTGAACCGTAACGATCCGTCGTCTTCCTCGATGAATCGGCCATGCTGAATGGCAACCGCCATCGCAGCATCAAGGCCGCTTAAGGAGGTTCCCAGGATCCCAACGTTGCACGCCTCAATATTCGCTTCCATCAACCCTGACCAGGGGCTGGGGAAATAGTTTTTTGTCGATTCCTTCTCATCCGGCCAAACGTGTCCGGTCGCCACGACCACGTAATCGACGCTCTCCATTTCGTTGCCCTCACTCCACAGCCTGACGCCATCGCCTTCCGCTTTAAGATCGGTAACCTGGCAGGATTCATGAACGGTCACCGCAAAACCCTGCTGCTTTGCCTGCTTAACCAGGCTCATAAACTGATCGCGGAAAAATTCGCCAAGAAGAATACGCGGCAGAAACTGGCGGACATGCAGTGATGCAAGGGCCACGCCGTATCGGGCAAGATGCGCCTCGCTTTGCTGTTTTAACCAGTCGATGTAGGTGGAACACAGGGGCGGGATTTCGATACTTGCGATGTTTGCCAGCATCACTTTCGAGTTTTCTTCGTTGCTGTAGGGCATCCCCACCCCTGCCTTTGTACTCTGCTCATAAAGGGATATGTTCAGCGGCTCACCCTGTTTTAGAAGAGAAAAAAAGGTGTAGATTCCCGTTGGACCCGTACCTACGATTGCAATTTTTTTCATTCGCTTTCATCCCCTCGGTTCTTGTTCTCATCAGGTCAACGGCTAAATGCCTCCCAAATAGTGTAGGTGGAAAAGAGAACAACGAGAAATAGTCAAATTTGGGGCATTAAAGAAACAAATGGGATAATACTGGCTCTGACCTTAAACCGTTAAGTATTGTACCTGTTGCTAAAGGTTTTTGTAGTAACACTTAATAAGTCAGGAAAAGGGAAGGGCTGAAATTAAGAATTTACCTAAAAATTAAGATATTTCTGTAATTAAAGTGAAAATATTTCAAGAAAAGGTTTTTTTATAGAACCAATCAATACCTGATAATGGAAGGTATTGTATGTTTTCTTATTATTCGAAATGATAAGGATTAGATTTTATAAATATGAAATCATTATTCAGGTATTGATTCAGATCAATTTTATAGATTTTGATGATTAATCATTCAGTATTTCGCTGCCCGGCGATATAAATCACTACCTTATGACGTAAAGTTGATTTTTTAAACCTGTAATCTGAACCATTTCAAGATTATGAAACACTGTTTCTTAGCGTAAAATTCTTAAGGTTATGCATTGAACAGATCAAAGATCTGTTAAGTTGATCTGTATTAGAGGTTTGTTCTATGATGCCTTGCATCAATAAAGCGTCGTTCAACCACTAAACCATCCATAAAGGCAAGGAATATCTATGGCCGATACATTCCAGAACGAGGTGCCCAAAGCACGCGTTAATATACGTCTTGATTTACACACAGGCGGTGCGCAGAAGAAAGTTGAGTTACCGTTGAAGATATTAACCGTTGGTGATTTTAGTAATGGTAAAGAGACCAGACCATTATCTGAAAGAGAGAAGATTGACATCAACAAAAATAATTTCAATAGCGTACTATCAGAATTCACACCTGAAGTTAACCTCACCGTGCAAAACACACTTGCTGACGATGGCTCTGAAGAAAACATCAGGCTGCAGTTTACGGAAATGAAAGATTTTGAGCCTGAACAGGTTGCTCGTCAGATTCCACAACTGCGCGCCATGTTAGCAATGCGTAATTTATTACGCGACCTCAAGTCAAATCTTCTCGATAACGTAACGTTCAGAAAAGAGCTTGAGAAAATTCTTAAAGATCCGACGTTGTCGCAGGAATTACGCGACGAAATGAATGCACTTGCGCCGAAAGAATAAGCCGGTGTGTCTTTTAATGGACTAATCGAGAGAATGCTGATGTCTGTGAATACCGAAACAAGCCCTGCACAGGGACAAACAAACGTGCTGGAAAAGAGCGCAGGCGAGAGCGTGTATGCTTCCCTGTTTGAAAAAATCAATCTGGCTCCGGCGTCACGCCTGGGGGATATCAACGCGTTTCTCGACGACGCAGCCCTGGCCGATGCCACCGCTGGCGAGCGTCTGACCGCTGCGATGCAGGTTTTTATGGATTGCATACGTCAGTCCGGGCAGCAGGTTGAAAAGCTCGACAAAACGCTGATTGATCATCATATCGCGAAGCTGGATTCTCAAATCAGCCGCCAGCTTGATGCCGTCATGCATCACAAGGAATTCCAGAAAGTAGAGTCGCTGTGGCGCGGTCTGAAACATCTGGTTGATCGTACCGATTACCGCCAGAATGTGCGCACGGAGATTCTTGACCTTTCAAAAGATGCGCTGCGCCAGGATTTCGAGGATGCGCCGGAGCTTATCCAGAGCGGTCTCTACTGGCACACCTATACCAGTGAATATGACACTCCCGGCGGTGAGCCAATTGGCGCGGTGATCTCATCATATGAGTTCGACGCCAGCCCGCAGGATGTGGCGCTGCTGCGCAACGTTTCCAAAGTCTCTGCCGCTGCGCACATGCCATTCATCGGTTCTGTCGGCCCCAAATTCTTCCTGAAAGACGCGATGGAAGAGGTCGCGGCGATCAAAGATATTGGTAACTATTTTGATCGCGCGGAATACATTAAGTGGAAATCGTTCCGTGATACCGACGATTCGCGCTATATCGGCCTGACAATGCCTCGCGTGCTGGGACGTTTGCCGTATGGCCCGGATACCGTTCCGGTACGCAGCTTCAACTATGTGGAAGAGGTAAAAGGACCGGACCACGAGAAGTATCTGTGGACCAACGCCTCGTTTGCTTTTGCCGCTAATATGGTGCGCAGTTTCATCAACAACGGTTGGTGCGTGCAGATCCGCGGCCCGCAGGCGGGTGGCGCAGTAAAAGACCTGCCAATCCATCTGTACGACCTCGGCACCGGTAATCAGGTGAAAATTCCATCAGAGGTTATGATCCCGGAAACCCGTGAGTTCGAATTCGCCAACCTCGGCTTTATTCCACTGTCTTATTACAAGAACCGTGATTACGCCTGCTTCTTCTCGGCGAACTCTGCGCAGAAACCGGCGCTGTACGATACCGCTGATGCCACCGCAAACAGCCGCATCAATGCGCGTTTGCCGTATATCTTCCTGCTGTCGCGTATTGCGCATTACCTGAAACTGATCCAGCGCGAAAATATCGGTACCACGAAAGATCGCCGCTTGCTGGAGCTGGAGCTGAATACCTGGGTGCGCGGTCTGGTAACGGAAATGACCGATCCGGGCGATGAGCTACAGGCTTCCCATCCGCTGCGCGACGCGAAAGTGATCGTCGAAGATATCGAGGATAACCCGGGTTTCTTCCGCGTGAAGCTTTACGCCGTGCCGCACTTCCAGGTGGAAGGAATGGACGTCAACCTGTCGCTGGTTTCCCAGATGCCGAAGGCGAAAGCATAAGGCAGGTGCGCATTGAAGACGGAACAACCGTTATGGGGCCGAGGGATCATGGTTTCGCCCCAGCATTTTCAGCAACAGGTCGCGTATGCGGCCTGGTCTGCCGAATGTATTGCGCGGATGGGGCTCAACCATCCCTGGGGCGTTATTGAGACGGCGTTTGAAACCGAAGCGCTGAAGCTGGGACGTTTGCAGGCCCGCCGTCTGCATGTTCGCTTCCAGGATGGCACCCTCATCGATACAGATAATGCCGATGCTTTGCCGCCCGTCCTGGCGCTTGCCGGTGAACAGCGCGAGACCATTGTGGTATTAGCGCTGCCGCTGCTTCGTGCCAATGGCGGCAACTGTCTCCAGCCGGATGAAATTGCGGAGCGTCCGGTACGTTATCGTCAGCGCTGGCGCGATGTGCGTAATCAGTTCGGCGACGATAACCGCCAGATCGCCGTAATGCAACCGGAGCTGACGCTGCGTTTTGCGCATCAGAACAACAGTGATTACCTCACCTGTCCTGTTGCCCGCCTGCAACAGGATCCGCAGGGAAACTGGGTGGTGGATGACACTTTTCTTCCGCCGCTCCTCACCGTTGGCAGCAGCCGATGGCTGACGACGCAGCTGGAACAGCTGATGACGCAGCTACGTGCGCGTCTGAGTCGCCTGATGGGAATGCGCCGCGAGAGTAACGAGCGGATGGCGGATTTCGCCGTCGCTGATGTCTCACTGTTCTGGCTGCTCAATGCGCTAAACAGTGCCGCACCGGTATTGGGCCAGTTTCAGCGTTATCCGCAAAGTCCAGTGGAACGGCTGTACCCGGAACTGGCGCGCCTGGCGGGCAGCCTGCTGACGTTCTCGCTGGAACATCAGATCAGCGCGATCCCGACCTGGCAGCATGAAAATCTTAACGCCGTTTTCCCGCCGCTGTTCGATCTGCTCAACGAGCTGCTGGAAGCCAGTCTGCCTTCGCGCGTGGTGGCAATCGATCTCACTCACGATAAACGGATGCGTCAGTGGCTGGCGCGCCTGGACGATCCGCGTCTGCGCGAAGAGGTCGATTTTTACCTTTCTGTCCGCTCAAAAATTCCGGTCGCGCAGCTTCAGGAACTTTTCCCGCGCCAGTGCAAGGTAGGTAGCCCGGATTACGTCACCAGTCTGGTGAATTCCTCCCGTCAGGGGATCCCGCTGAAACCGCTGCGTCATGTCCCGGCCGCTATCCCGCTGCGTCTGGAAAATCAGTATTTCGCCCTCGATCTGTCTCATCCGGCGGCGGGAGAAATGCTCGAGAGCGGTAACTGTATGTTCTACACCCCGGGAACCCTGGGTGAGCCTGAACTGGAACTTTATGCGGTACTAAGAACATGAGTAATAACGATATCGATGCGCTGTTGCAGGACACGTGGTTACAGGTCATCAGTTTGCATCACGGCCCCGTCTTTAATGACGGCGAGGGGCGCGTGCTGTGGGAGCGCTGCGTCGCTGATGTGGAACGTGTGCAGCATGCCCTGAAAGACACAGGCATGGATGAGCCTCATCGCCGACACATTCTTACCGCGCAATGCGCGCTACTGGATGAAGCGGTGAAAAGCCGTGGAGTGCAGGATGACGCCTGTGTTCAGTGGTATGACGTGCCGTTGCAGGGGCATTTTTTGGGCACGATGGAGGCCGGGGATAATTTGTGCGATCTGATGCGCGAAGTTTTACGTGAAGCGGCGCCAGATCAAGCCGTGCTGATCTGTTTCCACCGGGTCATGCTGCTGGGATTTCTTGGCAGTTACCGGACGCTAAACGATCCCGACCGTGAAAAACTGGTGAAGGCGCTGGGCGAGCACGTGCCGCCGTTCGGTTTTCCGCAAGCGCATCCGCTGCTGGCGCAGGCGAAAAGCGGGCGCATGGTGGGTGGGGGATTTGACTCATGGCCCGCACGTATTGGGATTGGTCTGGTCGTGCTGATCGCGCTCTGGTGGGGGTTAGATCAGTGGCTTGACCATACGTTGTTAACCCTGTTGCCAGAGGCTGTGAAATGAATCCTGCACAACGCCGACTATTGGCGCTGTGGTCGCTGTTGCTGACCGGGATCGTCTGCATCGGTTTTTTGCCACTTTCAGGCACCGCATCAGTGCTGCTGATGCTGGCTCTGTGGCTGGGAATTGCCGTTATCCGGGCGCTGGGCAGACGTCGTGAAGTACCGCAGACCACGCTGCGTCTGGATAATTTACCGGATGCCGGTTACCGCCAGCCGGTAGTCCTGGTATGCGGTGATTTGCCGCAGGCGTGGCCGGAAGAGACATCGGTACTGACGGTGACTCAGGGGTGTTGGATCCGCGTTGATCCGCATGAAGACGCAGAGCAGGTTGCACGTCAACTGCTGTGGCTGCGTCCTGAATGGGGACGTCAGCTGTCGGTGATGGTGTCCGTTTGTCCGCAGCAGCATGTCGGGACGGAAACACTCACCCGCTATTTGCTGGCGCTACGCTGGCAAATCAGCAAATTGCGACGTGATACCGGCTACAGCATCCCGCTGGTGCTCAACGGCCTGGTGGGTAGCGCCATGGTGCCGGATCAGCTCTGGCAGGCGGCGTTGCCGGGAGAAGCCGTCAGCGTCTGGCGGGAAAGTTTGGCGCCGTGCTCTGTTTGCTCATGGGTGACCACCGGCGGAGCAATGGTGATGCAGCAGCAGGTGTTGATGAACAACCTGCGGAACGGGTTCCTGCAAAACGTAAAGTCCGTCTTTATGGATGAAAATCCGGATATACCGCGCGTTCTGCCAGTGGCTGTGCTGTGGGGGATGGGACCGTCACTGGAAGGCGCTCTCAGGGAATCGCTCTGGACGACATGGTTACAGCGCCAGACTGCGATACCCGACGTTGCAGGGTGGCATCCGCGTGATCCCGCGATTTCCGACATCTCGTCGTTACCCGATTTTGTGCTGCCGCTGTTACCGGAAGGTCAGGGACTGACGCCGCGTCAGCGCACCTGGCGCCGTGGCCTGACGATATTCATCTGCGCCGCTGTCGTCGCGTTGTGCAGTAGCGGCTGGAACAACCGTCAGCTGTTGCAGCGGTTGAGCTTCGATATTGCGCATTATGACCGTATCTCAATGGACGACTATACCCCCAAGGCCCAGGCCGTGAAGGTGCTCCGCGATGATGCCAGCCAGTTAGATTTGTGGGCGCGTAACGGTGAGCCGCTCCGTCTGAGCCTCGGGTTGTATCAGGGCGAGCGCTTGCGCTTGCCGGTTCTCAATGCAATGCGTTCATACGTGCCGCCGCCACCGCCGCCAAAGCTGGAGCCAAAGCCCGTAGCGAAAATTGTTCGTCTCGACAGCATGTCGCTGTTTGATTCCGGCAAAGCGGAGCTGAAACCCGGCTCAACAAAGATGCTGGTCAACTCGCTGGTCGGGATCAAAGCCAGACCGGGCTGGCTGATTGTCGTGGCCGGACATACGGACAATACCGGCAATCCGCAACTCAATCAGACGCTGTCTCTGAAACGGGCCGAAGCCGTACGCAACTGGATGCGTGATACCGGCGATGTGCCGGAAAGCTGTTTTGCAGTGCAGGGCTATGGTGAAAACCGCCCGCTCGCAACAAACGATACGCCGGCAGGCAGAACGCTGAACCGTCGTGTCGAAATCAGTCTGGTTCCGCAGGCCAATGCCTGTCAGATACCGGATAACACCAGCGCGTCATCGCAGGATGATGACGTATCAAAAAATGAAATGGAGTAAATCGATGGCAATTCCTGTTTATCTTTGGCTGAAAGACGATGGCGGTGCGGACATTAAAGGGTCTGTGGACGTGAAAGATCGCGAAGGCAGTATCGAGGTGGTCGCTCAGGAACATAACCTGTACATCCCGACTGACAATAACACCGGTAAGCTGACCGGTACGCGTATCCACACGCCGTTCCAGTTCACTAAAGAGATCGACTCTTCCAGCCCGTATCTCTACAAGGCGGTCACCACCGGCCAGACGTTGAAATCCGCAGAATTCAAGTGGTTCAAAATCAATGACGCCGGTCAGGAAGTGGAATACTTCAACACCAAACTGGAAAACGTGAAGGTGGTGAAGGTTAACCCGCTGATGCATGACATCCAAGATCCGTCTAAAGAGAAGCATAACCATCTCGAGCAGATTGAACTGCGCTACGAAAAAATCACCTGGACCTACAAAGACGGCAACATCATTCATTCCGATTCCTGGAATGAACGCGCTACTGCCTGATTTTAATTCCCTGACCCGTGCGGACAGTTATGCCTGTCCGCCGTTTTTCTGAGTATCTGCCTGTCGGGTACTGAGTAAAGCACCCCACAATCGAAGAAACCTGACCTGATGCGCCTGGGTTCCTTTTGAAAAGGAATGGCGATGGGCGGTAGCGTCCCTGAAGGTCCTGAGAGCGAGTTAACGAACATGGAAAATCCGGCAATTCTGCTACGTCGTCTTAACCCTTACTGTGCCCGCGCGATGGAAGGCGCAGCCTCTTTATGCCAGACCCGGGCGCATGCGGAGATCCTGCCGGAGCACTGGCTGCTGAAGCTGCTGGAGCTGGGCGAAGGGGATATCACGGTGATCGCGCGTCGTTATGAGTGGGACATGGAAGCCCTCTGGCAGGATTTGCTGGCTCATCTGGAGCAGCTCCCGCGCTCGGTGCGCAGCCGCCCGCAGCTCTCTGCAGGTATTGAAAGTCTGATGAAGCAGGCGTGGCTGTACGCGTCTCTGGAAGAGAAGCCGCTGATTCGCGGCATACATCTGCTGATGGCCGTAGCAGAAAAACCGTCACTGCTGAAATGCGACGGGCTCTGGCCGCTCACCAGTCTCGGACTGGCACAGCTGGCGCGTCTGCGTCCGATGCTCGATCACCAGTCGGATGAAAACGACGCGGAAAAGAGCGGCGCTGAGGTGGCGTTTGTCGGGCGGGCGGTGGAGCCAAACGGAGAAACTGTAAATGCAGAAAGCCCGGAGCTGGCCGTGCTTAACCGCTTTACGCAGGATGTGACCGCCCGCGCTCGTGAAGGGAAAATCGACCCGGTGTTTGGCCGCGATAACGAAATCCGTCAGATGGTGGATATCCTCTCCAGACGACGTAAAAACAACCCGATTCTGGTGGGGGAACCGGGGGTGGGTAAGACCGCGCTGGTGGAAGGTCTGGCGCTGCGCATTGCGGAGGGGAACGTGCCGGACAGCCTGAAACCGGTGAGCGTGCGAACCCTGGATCTCGGTCTGCTACAGGCGGGCGCGGGTGTGAAAGGGGAATTTGAACAGCGCCTGAAGAACATTATCGAAGCGGTACAGCGCTCGGAAAATCCGGTGCTGCTGTTTATCGACGAGGCGCATACCATTATCGGCGCGGGCAACCAGGCCGGAGGCGCGGATGCCGCCAACCTGCTGAAACCAGCGCTGGCCCGCGGGGAACTGCGAACCATCGCGGCCACCACCTGGAGCGAATACAAGCAGTACTTTGAGCGCGATGCGGCGCTGGAGCGCCGTTTCCAGCGGGTGTTAGTGGATGAACCCGATGACGATACTGCCTGCCTGATGCTGCGCGGCCTCAAATCCCGCTATGCGGAGCATCATGGAGTGCATATCACCGATGAGGCGGTCCGGGCAGCGGTGACATTGTCTCGTCGCTACCTTACCGGACGCCAGTTACCGGATAAAGCGGTGGATCTGCTGGATACCGCTTCGGCTCGCGTGCGTATGGGACTCGATACATTACCTGAAGTCCTGACCCACCTGAAAGCGGCTATCACCGCGTTGGATATGGAGAAACAGGCGTTGCTGGAGGACATCGCGGTGGGTAACCCAACCCACGGCGAGCGACTGGCGGCGATCGAGCTGGAAGAAGGCACTCTGCACAGCCAACTGGTCGAGCAGGAAAATCAGTATGCCCGGGAGCTGGAGCTGACAAAGCAGCTGCTCGCCTGTCGGCGCGACATCTCCCGTCAGGCTGAAATCGCTGATTTGCAGACCCGGCTTAGCGTCATTCAGCAATCGAATCCGCTGCTGGGACTGGACGTCGACGCCCGCACCGTGGCGACGGTAATCGCTGACTGGACTGGCGTGCCGCTCTCCTCATTGATGAAAGATGAGCAGACGGAGTTGCTGAGCCTGGAGCATAACCTGGCAAAACGCGTTGTTGGTCAGGACACGGCGCTGACGGCCATCGCCCAACGCCTGCGCGCCTCGAAAACCGGACTTGCGCCGGAGAACGGCCCGCAGGGCGTCTTCCTGCTGGTGGGACCGAGCGGGACCGGGAAAACCGAAACCGCCCTGGCGCTGGCCGATGAGCTGTTTGGCGGCGATAAATCGCTTATCACTATCAACCTCTCCGAGTATCAGGAGCCGCATACCGTTTCCCAGCTGAAAGGTTCCCCCCCGGGCTACGTAGGTTACGGACAGGGGGGGATCCTCACCGAGGCGGTGCGTAAACGCCCCTACAGCGTGGTGCTGCTTGATGAAGTGGAAAAAGCCCACCGCGACGTAATGAACCTGTTTTATCAGGTGTTTGATCGCGGTTTTATGCGTGACGGTGAAGGACGAGAAATTGACTTCCGTAACACCGTGATCCTGATGACTTCCAATCTTGGCAGCGATCGTCTGATGCAGCAGCTGGATGAGCAGCCGGAGTCAACCGATGGCGACCTGCACGAACGTTTGCGTCCGATTCTGCGTGACCACTTTCAGCCAGCGCTGCTGGCACGCTTCCAGACGGTGATTTATCGACCACTGGATCAGAGGGCGATGCGCACCATTGTCGGCATGAAGCTGGATCAGGTGAGCAAACGACTGGCGCGTCACTACGGTATGAAAACAGAAATAGCCGGGAGCCTGTACGATGCGCTGACCGATGCCTGCCTGCTGCCGGACACCGGGGCGCGTAACGTCGACAGCCTGCTCAATCAGCAGATCCTGCCGGTTCTGAGCCAGCAGTTGCTCATATATATGGCGGCAAAGCAAAAGCCGTACACTCTGACGCTTGACTGGGACGAGGAGACCGGCGTTGCGATGACGTTTGATGGACTCAAAGAGGAAGACAAGGCATGACCACCATTCCATTTTCCCTGCGTTTCAGCCACAGCCATCATCTGCTGGCGGTCAGGGACTGCGCGTCGTCACTCGACGTGCTGGCCTTTGAAGGCGAGGAAGCGCTAAGCCAGCCGTTCAGCTACCGGATTGAGTTCACCAGCGGCGACCACGCCATCAGCCGGGAGATGATGCTGATGAAATCCGCCTCGCTGACCCTGCAGGCACCGGTGGACCAGGGCTTCGGCATCAAGGTCCAGCAGCCGGTGCGGGTGATTCAGGGGGTGGTCTGCGGCTTTGAGCGCCTCGGCAGCTCGAAAGATGAAACGCATTACGCCCTGACCCTGAGGCCCCGTCTGGCGCTGCTTGATCGGTCGCATCAGAACGCCATTTACCAGGACATGTCGGTGCCGCAGATTGTGGAGAAGATCCTCCGCGAGCGGCACAACCTGCGCGGTCAGGATTTTGTCTTCACGTTGTCGCAGGAGTACCCGCGCCGGGAACAGGTGATGCAGTACGGGGAGGACGATCTGCATTTCATCACCCGCCTGCTGGGGGAGGTGGGGATCTGGTTTCGCTTCACCACCGACACGCGCCTGAATATTGACGTGGTGGAGTTTTACGACAGCCAGCAGGGGTATGAAAAAGGGCCGACGCTGCCGTCGGTGGCGCCGTCCGGGCAGGTTGATCTCGGGGTGGAATCGGTCTGGGGGATGGAGAGCCACCACAATGTGGTGCAGAAACAGGTCAGCACCCGCGACTATAACTATCGCCAGGCGACGCAGGAGATGAATGTCCAGGTGGACGCTTCACGCGGGGATGAAACCACCTACGGCGACGCCTATCACTATGCGGACAACTATCTCACTCAGGGCAGCACGTATGAGCGTAACCCCGCGCCGGAGAGCGGGGCGTTTTATGCCCGTCTTCGCCACGAACGTTACCTGAACGGGCAGACCCGCCTGTCGGGGCTAACCAGCAGCGCCACGCTGGCGCCCGGTCAGGTGCTGAAGGTCACCGGGGGGTATGAAGTGACGGAGACCTTTGCCAGAGGTGTGGCGATCGCGGGGATGACAAGCCGCGCGAAGCGTGACAGGAGCTTCGAGATTGCCTTTGAGGCCATTCCCGATAACAACGATTACGGCTTCCGGCCGGAGCCGGGCCGGCGTCCGGTGATGGCGGGAACGCTGCCCGCGCGGGTGACCAGCACCACGGAAAACGACACCTACGGGCACATTGATAAAGACGGGCGCTACCGTGTCAACATGCTGTTTGACCGCGACAGCTGGGAGACCGGTTTTGAAAGCCTGTGGGTGCGCCAGTCGCGCCCCTACGCCGGGGACACCTACGGTTTGCACCTGCCGCTGCTGGCGGGCACCGAAGTGGCGATTGGCTTTGAGGACGGCAATCCGGACCGGCCGTACATTGCCGG
Source organism: Citrobacter amalonaticus (assembly GCF_002918555.1). Taxonomy (GTDB): domain Bacteria; phylum Pseudomonadota; class Gammaproteobacteria; order Enterobacterales; family Enterobacteriaceae; genus Citrobacter_C; species Citrobacter_C amalonaticus_A. Next base: position 146,742 of record NZ_PQMB01000002.1, on the reverse strand, counting down.
GGTGCTGCATGACTCGGCGCATCCGGACCATGTGACCATCCGCAATTACAAACGCAACGTGCTGCGCACCCCGTCGAACAACAAGATCCGCCTCGATGACAACCGGGGTCAGGAGCACATCAAGGTCTCGACGGAGTACGGCGGGAAAAGCCAGCTGAACCTGGGGCATCTGGTGGACAGCGAAAGACAGCAGCGGGGCGAGGGTTTTGAACTGCGCACCGACAGCTGGGGCGCGATACGGGCGCAGAAGGGTATTTTCATCAGCGCAGATGGCCAGGCGAAAGCCCAGGGGCAGGTGCTGGAGATGGAACAAACCATTGACCAGTTAAATAATGCTCTTGAGATGGCACAATCAATAATGAATCAGGCATTGAAATCTAAGGTGCCTGTCACTGATCATGAACCTTATCAGAAACAATTGAAAAATGGTTTCGATGTACTAAGGCAACCAGTAATAGTCGGCTCCGCTCCTGAAGGCATTGCACTAAGTACCCCAGGTCTTATGCAACATAGCACTGATAGTGATTTAGTTCTGACCGCAGGAAAAAATGGTTCAATTACAGTTTTGCAGCGGATGACCATTGCAGCAAAAAGAGCGCTTTCTATTTTTGTTCATGAAATGGGAATGAAACTCGTTGCTGCCGCCGGCAAGGTTGAGATTGAAGCGCAACATGATGAAATGGCGTTATTCTCTCAAAAGAAAATGAGCATTAGCAGCAATGATGATGAAGTTGTAATTACTGCCAGGAAGAAAATTACGTTAACGTGCAATGGTTCTTCTATTGTTCTCGATAGTGATAAAATTACGATATCGACACTGGGCACTGTAGAAATTAAATCAGCGAGTTTATTAATGGAAGGGCCTGAAGTTGCTGCTGCACCAGTAACAGGTTATACACTCTGTGAATCTTTAGCCAGTAGTAGCGCGCTGAATAATGATGCTCTGGTGAAAATGGAATAAGTATGGATATTTTACGTTATTTACATCATCCCTATGCGTTGACTAAACATACGCATGTGATTATTGACAGAATATATTATCCATCACCACCCGAGGAATGGAAAGCCAGACCGATTGTTTCTGCAATACTTTCCCCACAGGAAAAACTGTATCCATGGCTGGTAACTTTAAACAAGTTAAATACTGAAGGCATATCACAGTTATCCAGCTTAATCAATGAAACGACACAGCAACCCTTCGTCATGGCAATATCAAGCCAATATCCAGATGATGCATTAATTCTTCGTCTTGCTGATGCTTTTATATTTTATGAACCAGAAGTCGGAGAGCGTTATTTACTCCGTTACTATGATTGCCTTGTGTATTTTCAACTATTAAGGATTTTAACACCACTGCAATTGCAAAACTTAAACAGAATGGCTGGCATTGATTATTGTACATGGTTTGATAATTCTGGTGGGCTTACCTTTGATTGTGAGAAAATTGTTTTTTCAGGATGGGGTGGGTATAGCGAAGAGAGTGTTTATCGTTTGCGGAATATTGGTCTGATTAATCAAGTTCTTCAACAATATGAGGCGTTGATTAGCGTTGAAAGTAAAATTTCTCTGAGTAATGAGATAGAAAGATATATTAATGTTGCCAGAAAAAAGTTTGGTTTAACTCATCATGATGATATCAAGATATTTGCTTTGTCTGGGTTAGAACTTCATCCATTGTTTTGGCAGTCTGCTCGTGTAGCTAAAATTTTGTATAAGACATCATCAACCCCTGGAGCATTTAGCGATGAAATTACCTTGCTGGATGACTCTGAACGAAGGCTCATCGTTACTGAGTGTCAGTCTAAGAATAAGGAAAATTAAGATGTCATGTAATTTTTGCGAACGTAGAGGACTCGCATTATTGCCTGTTCGGGCAGCTGTTGTAAATTCTGCGGCAAGGGCGCCGGGTTTGCCTGATGAGATAAAAACAGATATCCCCGCAAAAGGTGATGTAAATTATACTTGTCGTCAGTTACGAGAGGGCTATCTTTATGTATATGATGAGAGAAGAAATAAATGGACAGACTATTTTGTTACTGAGGATGGATATTTCTGGAAGATGAATAATAGCAGTTCAGTATTGGCACCGCAGAGTGGTCAAAAACCCTGTGCAGGAAAAGTTCTGGAGGTGGCTAAATCGACATTTATTGCATTGCCACTGTCACCTGATATCAGTGAGAACGGATGTTTCTGGCTGGGTTGGTCGGAACATCCCTGGACCGAGAATATCAGAAAACAACACCTGAAAGTAGACTGGCGCGAAGCCCACATGCAGCGCTTTGATTTGCAGGAATGGTTAAGTACTAAAAAAGCCGGACAGGCATTATCCTTGACGCATCTGACAGACGTTGTGGCCGAGTTTTCTTCACTGCGTGTGGATGATAAAAAGTTGCAGTTCCTTTCGGCAAAATGGCGAAGAAAATCGCAGGAAGATGCCCAGTATATACAGCAGGCGGCATTATCATTAACCATGCCTCCGGCAAAACCCGATCCAACTCTCTCTGTGATTTTGGCCATTCCTGATCCCATCGGTATTGTCCGCGATCTTGCAGAGTTAGCATCGCGTATCACCGAAGATTTTCTTGCGCAGCAACGCTTAGCAGAAAATAATAAGGATTTTGACAGAAAGTTTGCATTAAATACCATGATTGATGGGATGGAATATAATGTTAAAGAAAGTGCAAAAATACGTAATCTTCAACTTACAGCAGAAGAAGAGAAAAAGTTAGAGCTTGGTATGGTCAGCATGGGGGGCTTTACCTATAATCAACGTCTTGGAAAGAAAATGGCTCAGGATCTTCATGATATAACAGATAAGAAATTAAGAGGATGGTCTGATGAAGAATGGGATAAATATAAAAAATACTATCGAGTGAGCGATAAGGAAACATTCGTTGAATCATTAGATGTAGCCCGTAAAAAATTTGAAGAAGAATACTGTCAGCCATTGGTGGATATGTATTTGCAGATGTTAAAACATACTGCATTCTGTAATTACTTTTACTACAACTATGATTCAAGTGATGCCTCAAGTGGTGGATACTATGCTCTAACGCTAGCGATGTGTGTACTGGGTGGACAAGATAAAGGTCCTTGTTTTGATTACTATCGAACTAAATTGCAGGGCGATGTAAATGACACTAGAAATCCGATAATACGTGCCTTCGTGCTTAATCAGGATAAGTTGTCTCAATTGATGAGCAAAAATATACCCACAACGGTTCCTGCCGAAAACTTATTAGGACTACCATGGAATTACTTATTTTCAGGCGTCGCTGCTTGTCTGGACAAACTGGCGGATGCGAAAGATATAATTAGTACACTGAATGTTACTCTTGCTGGAGCGTTAATATCTTTATTTGGTCGGACTGTCCAGGGAAATGTTGAACGATTGCCCGTGATGCTGGCGGTGTATTCTGGCAATCCGCTTGCATATTTTGAAAAGTCGGGAGAAAAAATGGCATTATCCCGGGAATTATCCCGAAAGGTCATTAATGAAACGTTTGACAGAGCAGGACTTACTCCAGCCCAACGGATAACCGAAAAACAGCGCTATGCGAATCAGGTTAAAAGTCGACTGGATACGAAAGAAGTCATAACGTTGCTTGAGAAAGAGATGCGCCTGAAGGCTATTGATGGTATCCAGTTACAAGGGACGGATAAATACGGCTTTGTGGCGTTGTTAACTGAAGATATGGATGAGATGTTTAAAGGTAAGTCGGTAGACGAAAAAATAGAATTGATTCGCCAGCGTATGGTGACGGGAGAACAGGCATATGATCACTATATGAAACGCAGTCTATCGAAAACAGCGCTAAAGGGAAATTTGATATCAATACTTTTTCAGTGTTACGCTATTAATAATATGATTGAAAAAGAAAAACATTGGTATGGTGGTGTCAATAGCCAGTCTTCTATTCGGCTATCGGCATGCTGGGGGGGCGTCAGCGGGGGGGCGATTGAGCTAAGTGCCGGAACTATTAAGTATGGCATGCTGAGAATGACAGGGGTAGTGAGTTCCTGGGTAAATGTTTTAGCTAACTTGGGTAGATATATTGGTATTATCGGTGGTGTGGTCCTGGCTTTCTGTGATGGATATGAAGCATGGCAACAAAAAAAACAAGAGCATATGCTTTTGTTTAGATTGTATTCAGTATCTGCTATATTAGGAATAGCTGGCATCGCAGCAATAATGGGGGGGTGGGTTGTATTTGGTTTAGTTGTGGCAGTCGCTATAATAGCTGTCGCTTTCCTAATCGAATATTATAAACCCAATGATTTGCAGAAATGGCTGGAAAAAAATCTATGGGGGAAACTTCCTGAGGGAAACTACACGTCGGCCGAGGAAGAGGCTGTAGAATATGGTAAACTCTGGGCAATCGAATAGCTAAGGATTAATGATGAGAAAGCTACAAGAGTTTTTTTTAAAATTTAACGTTGATCGCCTAATCACTCGAGCAGAGCTTTATGAGCATCGACATGTCACCTCAAGCTTTCGTCACCCCTTTGAAACGCATGAGTTACGCGATGAAAAGGGGGTTATCAGCATTAATTCAGTATATTTGGAAGTCACGGATGCTAATTATAAAGGAAGAGGTTTTTTTACTGTATTTTTGATTGTTTTTTTAATCATATTCTCTGGTGCTGCAAGCTTATTTACCTGGGACTTGCTAAGTAGAGGGCTTATCTATGATGCGGTGCTGACATTTTCTATTTTCTCTCCGGCATTTATTATGATATATATTGGGCTGAAAACAGAGTGCTTTAAACTCACCCACTATCCTATTCGTTTTAATCGTAAAGAGCGAAAAGTACATCTCTTTCGAATGGATGGTACAGTAAGTACCTATAACTGGGATGATATTTTCTTCACGTTGGTTCAGCGTAAGCCTGATGGATTTACCGCCAGACACTGGTACCTTTGTGGACTGATTCTGGATGAGGATGGTCTGACGGTGAAGGATATGTTCACACTGGGGATGTATGACCTTTTCCAGCATGAAGTGTTGCCTTTCTGGGAACTGATTAGACGCTATATGGAGGATGAGGATGGCGTGCAGGATGCTGTAAACAGCATTCAATATTATCTGCCCATTGCCCGTACAAAAGAGACCTATAAAACAGGACTGGAAATATTAACGTATAAATATCGTTACAGACTGGCGAAAGTTATCCTGTTCCCCTTGTCATTACTGGAGTCACTGGGGCGATGGGTTTCAATGCGTACCAGTAAAACTCCACAATGGCCAGTTGAAATTGAAGCACAATGTCAGATAGCCGATAATGATCCTTATCGTTTTGATAGCAGTACTGCTGAGATGAATAAAAATATATAATGCTTCGCTGATATGAAATGACTGAGGATTGATAATGAGGAAACTGAATGAGTTTTTGCTCAAATTTACCGTTGACCGTCTGATCACTCGACCAGAGCTTTATGAACATCGACATGTCACTTCGAGTTTTCGTCACCCCTTTGAAACGTATGAGTTACGCGATGAAAAAGGCGTTATCAGCATTAATTCAAGATATCTGGAAGTTGCGGATGTTCATTATAAGGGCAGAGGCTTTCTTACTGTCTTTATTATTGTTTTTTTAATTCTTTTATTGAGTGGGCTTGGCTTCTTTACTTGGGGATTGCTGGCGGAAGGGGATGTTTGGGATACGGTTTTTATTTATTTTGTATCTTCTCCTGTATTTATAATGTTCTACCTTTTAATAAAGGAGGAATGTTTTATTCTCACCCATTATCCCATTCGTTTTAATCGTAAAGAGCGAAAAGTACATCTTTTTCGAATGGATGGTACAGTAAGTACCTATAACTGGGATGATATTTTCTTCACGTTAGTACAGCGTAAGCCTGATGGACTTACCGCCAGACACTGGTATCTTTGTGGACTGATTCTGGATGAGGATGGCCTGACGGTGAAGGATATGTTCACACTGGGGATGTATGACCTTTTCCAGCATGAAGTGTTGCCTTTCTGGGAGCTGATTAGACGCTATATGGAGGATGAGGATGGCGTGCAGGATGCTGTAAACAGCATTCAATATTATCTGCCCATTGCCAGTACAAAAGAAACCTATACAACAGGACTGGAAATATTAACGTATAAATATCGTTACAGACTGGCGAAAGTTATCCTGTTCCCCTTGTCATTACTGGAGTCACTGGGGCGATGGGTTTCAATGCGTACCAGTAAAATTCCACAATGGCCAGTTGAAATTGAAGCACAATGTCAGATAGCCGATAATGATCCTTATCGTTTTGATAGCAGTACTGCTGAGATGAATAAAAATATATAATGCTTCGCTGATATGAAATGACTGAGGATTGATAATGAGGAAACTGAATGAGTTTTTGCTCAAATTTACCGTTGACCGTCTGATCACTAGACCAGAGCTTTATGAACATCGACATGTCACTTCGAGTTTTCGTCACCCCTTTAAAACGCATGAGTTACGCGATGAAAAAGGGGTTATCAGCATTAATTCAACATATCTGGAAGTTGCGGATGTCCATTATAAAGAAAGAGGTTTTCTTACTGTATTTTTGATTGTTTTCTTAATTTTATTTTCTGGTGTTTTAGGTCTGTTTACCTGGGGGTTGCTGAGAAAAGGGTTAATATGGGATCTGGTGCAGATATATTTTATCTTCTCCCTGGCATTTATAATAATATATATTGGGATGAAAACAGAGTGCTTTAAACTCACACACTATCCCATTCGTTTTAATCGTAAAGAGCGAAAAGTACATCTTTTTAGAATGGATGGTACAGTAAGTACCTATAACTGGGATGATATTTTCTTCACGTTAGTTCAGCGTAAGCCTGACGGAGTTACCGCCAGACACTGGTACCTTTGTGGACTGATTCTGGATGAGGATGGTCTGACGGTGAAGGATATGTTCACACTGGGGATGTATGACCTTTTCCAGCATGAAGTGTTGCCTTTCTGGGAACTGATTAGACGCTATATGGAGGATGAGGATGGCGTGCAGAATGCTGTAAACAGCATTCAATATTATCTGCCCATTGCCCGTACAAAAGAAACCTATACAACAGGACTGGAAATATTAACGTATAAATATCGTTACAGACTGGCGAAAGTTATCCTGTTCCCCTTGTCATTACTGGAGTCACTGGGGCGATGGGTTTCAATGCGTACCAGTAAAATTCCGCAATGGCCAGTTGAAATTGAAGCACAATGTCAGATAGCAGATAACGATCCTTATCATTTTGATAGTAATAATTTTGCTATAAAAAGCTAATAACCAGTCGGATATTAATTTCGATGTATTAAATTGATTTGGTTCTTATTGACTGTTATTGAAGGTAGTACAATCATAAGTATCTTAATAGTTTAAAATATCTATTGAGAAAATTCATGCAAAATATACGAATGGCTGGCTTTAAAATACAGGAGAAATAAATGCGAGGTATCATTCGGTTAGGGGACAAAACCACCTGCGGTGGAACAGTATTAACCGCCTCTGAAAAACGTATAATAATGGGGAAAGGTATTGCCAGAGTGGGAGACTCCGTCTCTTGCCCAAAACATGGTAATAGCAAAATTGTGGAAGGAGATTCGTCGATTACAGAGCAGGGTATACCAGTTGCTTTTAATGGACATAGAACAAATTGTGGATGCACATTGATAAGTTCTCTTTCTAATGTAGGGGTAAAATGAAGAGATTTAGTAAGTTTTTTTCTCCCCCTGAAGAAATTAGCATACCGGCCAAACCACGTTTTTGGTTGTGGGGAGGGATCTCCCTTTTCATATCCTTTGTTTTTATCTCAATCTTTATTTTTATGAAGCTAAGTTTTTTAGAATTTTCAAAATGGAATGTATTTGTAGTTTTCTTGTTTTTATTTAGCGTTGTTTTGGTAGGTAGATTTACTTTATATGAAAGAAAAAAGCTACATGCTAAAACATGGAATAAAGAAAGAGAACTATGCATTGCCGAGTTTGATGAGTATATGAAAAAAGGATTGTACCTTACTCATTTTGTTTTATTAACCGAAAATGGAACGGAGACTAATGCGCAACTTGTATGGCGAGGGGAGTCAGCATTATTAAATAAAAACGATGAAGCTATCCCTCCTGATATAGAGAAGATCCTGGCCAGGACTAAAGATGCTTTTTATAAATTCACCTCAGCATGTAAGGATGTATTGAGTAATTCCCGAATATTCATATTATCAAATTTAGAAAAAGAAGAACTTTCTTTTTTTGTTTGTGGTTTTTCTGTATTCCTTGAAGGTTTTAATTTGAGTAAAAATGTCAATATCATTGATACTAATAATGAACCTGATTTTTTTGACAAGTGGGTGGATGAATGGAGCGAAACAAGTACACCAGTGCTCTTATTCGTGGTTGAACACTCCTCACGGACAGGGTCAGAGTCCGTAATGATTTTTTTGTTTAACGGTAACAATGAAAAACAAGTAAGTATTAAGGTGCACAGGTCTTTAAAATATTCAGGTGTGAATAGCTTGCGAGATGCGGTTAAATGGAGCGATTCGGAAGTAATAGAGGCCATATGGTATAGTGGTTCAGAAGAGTTTTTATCTATGGGGATAGGCAGCTTTATAGAAAATGATATATTGGAAGATAAACCGAGAGTAATTAATGTTGACGAATATTTTGGACATGCACATAAATTTTCGGAATGGTATTTGTTAGCATTAGCTTCAGAGTGGGGAAGAAATAGCAAAAAGAAACAGTTAGTAATAAGCAATGGTGGTAATCCTATAGTTCAGGCTATTTCTGTTTGCTAACATAATCATGTGGCGGTTTTTATGATTGGGTTAATTCTGTTTATATTTTCATTTTTAATGCTATCAATTACATATATTTGGAATAATGCTGGATATTATTCAGTGCCAGCTGAGTATCGGGTTATAGCAACTGCAGGTATAGTCATTTTATTACTTGTTGTTATTATACTGCGTGATGTCTGGCGTTTTTCTTATATTCAATTGATTAGATTTTTGTTTCGTAGGGAAACGTATTTTCATGATAAAAAAGAAGATAATCATAAAATTGATATACATCCAGTCGCATTCAAATTTCAAAGCCATCTTCGTAGCCGCTACGCTTTCTTTTGGCGCTACAAAGTCCGTCTGTTGCTGGTTACCGGCAATGAGGCTGACATCTCGCAACTGCTTCCAGACCTGAAACATAGCCTCTGGCTTGAAGGCAACCGCACCGTCCTGATCTATGGCGGCGCACTCACCGATGAACCCGATAGCGACAAATTTAAAGCCCTGCGCAAGCTGCGCCGTAGCCGTCCGCTGGATGGCATTATTCGCGTTATCGGCTCTGAACAAACGCTGACGCCGCAGATGAGCGACAACGATTTACGTGGTCTGGAGAAAACAGGGGAACGGCTGGGCTACCAGCCGCCCGTCTATCTGTGGCAGCTGTGCGACAGCGCCTGGTCGCAGGCGGGCAGAACAGAACAGGCGGTGGGGATAACGCTTCCGGCGCGCGCCACGGCACAGGAGGTGCTGACGCAGTTTACCCGCCTGCTGCCGCAACTGCGGGAGCAGGGGATTGCCCAGATTGCTGACAATCCGTCATACGATTTTCTCCTGCGCCTGGCACAGCAGCTTGAGCAGGGCGGCAGCGAACAGTGGAAATCGCGCCTGATGCCGTGGCTGTACGCTTCACAACAGCGCGTCCCGCTGCGCGGCGTGATGTTCAGCCTTCCGCAGGAGCCGCAGACAAAGGAGGACCGGTTACCCGCATTACCGCATGCGCTGACCATCCCCACCGTGTGGCAGGGGGTGACTGACGACTGTACCCGCGTTCGCGGGCACCGTGTCGGAATGGCCCGGGAAAGAACCCTGGCGCTGGCGGTCATCGCGCTTATGGGGCTGTGGGGGGCCGGTTTACTGATCTCCTTTATGGTTAACCGCGCACAAATTGTGTCAGTGGCGGAAAAAGCCCGAACGCTGGTGCAACAGCCGGCAGTCTCCGATGCCCAGCTCACTGCTCTGCATGAGTTACGTAACGATGCCGGACGCCTGCAGCACCGGATCCGGGAAGGGGCGCCGTGGTATCAGCGCTTTGGTCTGGACCATAATTCGCCCTTGCTGAGCGCGATGCTCCCCTGGTACGGCGTGGCGAACAACCGGCTGATCCGCGATCCGGCGAACGCCGCGCTGACACAGACGCTCAGCATTCTGGTCAACTCGCCGGCGGACAGCGCCCGCCGCACAGAACTGGCAAAGGCGGGTTACGATCGGCTGAAAGCCTGGCTGATGATGGCGCATCCGGACAAAGTGGACGGGGCGTTTTACGCCCGCACAATGCAGACGGTGCAGCCGACGCGGCAGGGGATCTCCACCGGGCTCTGGCAGAGTCTGTCTCCGGACCTCTGGCGCTTTTACCTCAACGAGCTTGCGCATCAGCCACAGTGGAAAATCACCCCGGACGCCACGCTGGTGGCCCAGGGGCGTCAGGTACTGCTCCAGCAAATCGGTCGTCGCAACGCGGAAAGCACGCTGTACGAAAATATGCTCATCTCGGTACGACGTAATTTTGCCGATGTGACGCTGGAAGATATGACCAGCGGTACCGACGCCCGCCGCCTGTTTACCACCGAAGAGGTGGTGCCGGGAATGTTCACCCGTCAGGCGTGGGAAGGGGAAATTCAGCAGGCGATTGAGAAGGCCGTCAGTTCCCGGCGGGATGAGATTGACTGGGTGCTGAGCGACAGCCGTAAATCAGTCCCGGATGAGATGTCTCCGGAAGCGCTGAAGGCGCGCCTGACCGAACGTTATTTTACCGATTTCGCCGGCAGCTGGCTCAGTTTCCTGAACAGCCTGCACTGGGAACCGGTGAATAATATTGCGGATGTGACCGACCAGCTGACGCTAATGAGCGACGTGCGCCAGTCCCCGGTGATTGCACTGATGAACACCCTCGCGTGGCAGGGGCAGACCGGTCAGCAACACGAGGGGATTTCGGATTCTCTCCTCCGATCCGCGAAAGATCTGATTGAAAACAAAGAGAAACCGGCTATCGATCAGCGTGCCGCCGGACCGCAGGGCCCGCTTGATGAAACCTTCGGGCCTCTGCTTCAGCTTCTGGGAAAAAACAAAGCCAGTAACGTGATGACGGCAGACAACTCACTGAGCCTGCAAACGTACCTGACCCGCATTACCCGCGTGCGTCTGCGCCTGCAACAGGTGGCAGGCAGCAACGACCCGCGGGAGATGATGCAGACGCTGGCGCAGACGGTGTTCCAGGGTAAAAGCATTGATCTCACGGACACCCAGCAATATGGCAGCCTGGTGGCGGCAAGCCTGGGGGAAGAGTGGAGCAGCTTTGGACGCACGATGTTTGTCCGGCCGCTGACCCAGGCCTGGGAAAGGGTGCTGCAACCTTCGGCTGCCAGCCTGAACGACCGCTGGAGCCGGGTGGTGGTTGCCAGCTGGCATACGGCGTTTGATGGCCGTTACCCGTTTGCGGCGGGCAAAAGCGATGCGTCGCTGCCGATGCTGGCGGAGTTTATCCGCAGGGACAGCGGGCGGATTGAGCGTTTTCTGACGACGGAGCTGAACGGCGTGCTGCATAAAGAGGGCAGCCGGTGGGTGCCGGATAGCGCACACAGCCAGGGACTGACCTTCAGCCCGGCCTTCCTGCGGGCGGTGAATCAGCTGAGTCAGCTGTCAGATATTCTGTTCACCGACGGCAGCCAGGGGATCAGCTTTGAGCTTCAGGCGCGCCCGGTTCCGGAGGTGGCGGATACCCGGCTGACGATTGACGGGCAGACACTGCACTACTTTAACCAGATGCCCGACTGGCAGACCTTCCGCTGGCCGGGAGAGACATACAAGCCAGGCACCATGCTGACCTGGACATCAACCAGCGCCGGGGCGCAGCTGTTCGGTGATTACAGCGGAACCTGGGGATTTATTCGCTGGCTGGAGCAAAGTCAGCGCCGGCAGCTCGATCGCAGCCAGTGGATGATGACTTTCAGCGCACCAGACGGGCGCAGACTGGAGTGGGTGCTGCGGTCACAGTTAGGCGACGGACCGCTGGCGCTGCTGGATCTGCGCGGGTTCAGTCTGCCGGATAAAATTTTCAGCGTTGATGCGGCGGCAGATGACGCGTTACTGAACAGCCACGGTGAGTTCACCAATATGGACGGAGCGGAATAATGACAAGCCTGGACAGTTTACTCCGCGCCTGTGCGGTGGATGAAAACGCGTTACTGAATCAGACGCAGGGACATGTCAGCGACTGGGATCGCTGGCTTGCGCCGCTGAGTGAGGCCCATCCCTGCGGGAACGATGCAGGATACGACGACGATTTTCAGCAAATCCGCGAAGAGGTAAATAAGCTCAGCGGTATTGATACCGATCTCATTTGTACGCTGGCGGAAAAATTACTCACCACGGTGAGTAAAGATGTAAGAGTCGTGACTTTTTATGCCTGGGCGCGACTGCACCGCGACGGGGAACGCGGGCTGGCAGAAGGACTGGAACTGCTGGCGGGTATGCTCCGGCACTTTGGCGTACAGCTCTGGCCGCAGCGCGATCGCAGTCGGAAATCGGCGCTGGAGTGGCTGGGCAGCAGCCGCTTTCTCGACAGCCTGTCGCTGTATCCTGAGGTTGACCTGTCTGTTATGCAGCGGATCGCTGGCGCGCTGATGCTGACCGAACAGGCAATACAGCGTTTTGATGAAGATGCCCGGCCGCAGTTTTCCGCGCTGTATCAGGCACTGGAAAATCGGCTGGTGCAAAGCGGCGGGGCAGGCAGCCTGGTACCGCAAACCAGCCGCGAAGAACATCTTCCCGGTGCGCCATTAACCGCCTCCGCGCCGGTGATGAACGCCGTCAGTTCGGGGCGAGATTTGCTGGATCAGGCGAAGGTACTGGCGAAATACCTGCGCGATCAGGAAGGCGGCTGGCTTGCCGGACATCACCTGATGAAAAGCGTGCGCTGGGATACCCTGACTGAATTGCCGCCGCTGGACGCCAGTGGCCGAACGCGTCTGGTGCCGCCAAAACCGGATCACCGGGCGCATCTTAAACGCCTGTACCTGCAACAGAGCTGGTCGGAACTGCTGGAGCAGACGGATACGCTGATGGCCCAGGGGGTGAACCATCTCTGGCTGGATGTGCAGTGGTATACCTGGCAGGCGCTGGTGAAACTGGACAGCGACGGTGTGCGCGCAGACATCATCTGTCGGGATCTGCAGGGACTGCTGGCGCGTTTGCCGGGGCTGGAGGCGCTGGCGTTTAACGACGGGACGCCGTTTGCTGATGAAGTGACACAGAGCTGGATCGTGGAGAAAGTTCAGCAATCGCAGGCAGGCTGGCAGCAGGAGCCGGTAGCGGCGGTGCCGGATGCCGACGGTATTCTGACGCTTGAGCCGGAAGTGCTGGCGCTGGCCGACAGCGAAGGTTTTGAAGCGGCGCTGAACTGGCTACAGACACGACCAGGGTTGACCTCACCGCGGGAACAGTGGCTGATGCGGCTGCTGATGGCCCGCGTTGCGGAGCAGTACGGTAAAAACGAAATGGCGCTGCATCTGCTGGGTGAACTCGACAGCCGTTCGCAAAGCCTTACGCTACAGCAGTGGACGCCGGAGCTGATGTTTGAGGTCAAAGCGCGCCGTCTGAAATTGTTGCGCACCAGAGCGGTTCGCAGCGAGGCGGATAAAAAACGCCTCCAGCCGGAGCTGGATGCGCTTCTCTCCGGTCTTATCTCCCTCGACCCGGCGCGTGCCGCGGTACTGTGCAACTGAACATTCTGAATTCTCAAACGAAAACATAATATTATGGACGACTTAACCCTGCGTTATTACGACGCCGAAATGCGCTACCTGCTTGAAGCCGGTGAAGAGTTTGCCCGGGCCCATCCGGACAGGGCGGCGATGCTGAACCTCGATAAAGCCGGGGCGCGGGACCCTTACGTTGAGCGCCTGTTTGAAGGTTTTGCCTTTCTGATGGGGCGACTCCGCGAAAAGCTGGATGACGATTTGCCGGAGCTGACCGAAGGGCTGGTCAGTCTGCTGTGGCCACACTATCTGCGGACTATCCCGTCAATGTCGATAGTGGAGTTCTCCCCGCAGTGGCGTGAGCTGAAAGAGCAGATGACCATCGCGAAGGGCTTTGAGGTGCTGTCGCGTCCCATTGGAGAAAAAGCCACGCGCTGCCGTTACACCACAACGCGCGATATTCAATTGCAGCCGCTGGCACTGGAAGAGGCGCGGCTCACCACCGATCCGGATGGCCGTTCGGTGGTGAATTTGCGCTTTGCCTGCAGCAATCTGGCCGACTGGAGTCGTCTGGATCTCAGCCTTCTGCCATTCTATTTTAACGCCGACGCGCCGCTGGCCTGCGCGATGCATGAAGCCTTTACCACCAACGTTGCCCGGCTGTGGCTGCGTCTGCCAGGGGAGGTGGATCGCCAGCCGCTGGAGGGCTGGTTTACCGCAGAGGGCTTTGGTGAGGATGATGAGCTGTGGCCGAAGGGGACCAGCAGCTTCAGCGGTTATCAACTGTTGCTGGAATACTTTACCTTTCGGGAAAAGTTTATGTTCACCGGGCTGCGTGGTCTGGAAAAGGTCCGTTTCCCGGCTGCGCTGGCGTGGTTTGAAATTGATATCGTGCTGGCAGAACGCTGGGAACACGATTTCAGCTTCACAGAAAAACATCTGCGCCTGAACTGCGTGCCGGTGATTAACCTGTTCCCACTGGAATCTGATCCGCTGACGCTCGATTCCCTGCAAACGGAGTATATGCTCCGCCCGATGCGCATCCAGGATGGGCATACCGAAATTTACTCTGTGGATTCGGTACTCTCTTCCAGTGGTCACACCTATATTCCGTTTTCCAGCTTTCGTCATAAAGGCGGCATGCTGCGCCACGATGCCCCGGAATACTACTACCATACCCGCGTACGCCGCGGACCGTCCGGGTTGCACAGTACGTGGCTCATTCTTGGCGGCGAGGCGTTTGACAACCATACCGTACCGGAGGATGAGAGCCTGTCGTTGACGTTAACCGGTACTAACGGGCAGCTGCCTCGCCGGGCGCTGCAAAGTACGGTGCTGGATACGGTGATGAAAACAACATCGGTCAGCATCGGCGTGCGTAACCTCTGTGCGCCCACGCTGCCCTGTTATCCGCCGGACCGCGACCGCTTCCACTGGCGGGTGCTGAGCCATCTCGGGAGCGGTTTTTTGTCAATGATGGATAACGCGGAGGTGTTGCGCGGTACCCTGGCGTTATACGAATGGACAAACAGCGAAATGAACCGCCGTCGGCTGGAGGCGATTATTGATGTACGGCACAGTGAAATCGAACGTTTTGAGCAGGGCTATCTGGTGCGCGGTGTGCAGATCGATGTCACCCTCGACAGCCACGGTTTTGCCGGGACCGGCGATATCGGCCTGTTTGGTGAGATGCTAAGCCGTTTCTTTGCCCTCTATACCGATATCTACCTGTTTAATCGTCTGATTATCACCCTGCAACCCACCGGAGAACGCATGGAATGGGAAGAAAAACACAACCGCCGCATTCCCGGCTGAGTCCCCGTCTGGAGTCTGAACTGACGCGGATAAACTTCTACCGTTTTTGCCAGCTGCTCGAAAAGCGACAGAAAGATAAACCGCTGCTGGGGAGTGGCATCCATCCGGTGGACGATCCGGTGCGCTTTTGTCCCCATCCGGGGATGGGATTTCCTGCCGGTGAGCTGAAAAGTGTGGAGTACGATCAGGATAACACCGGAATGCCACCCGTTGTTCGCACGACGTTTATGGGGATGTACGGGGTGGATTCTCCGCTGCCAACGACATACCTGGACGATATTACCCAGCGCAGAGAAGGGCATGAAGCGCTACAGGGGTTTCTCGATATCTTCAGCCATCGCATCCTCACCCAGTTTTATCGTATCTGGCGGAAATACTCGTACCCGGCGACGTTTGAAGCCGGAGGCAGTGACACCATTTCTCAGTCACTCCTGGGGCTGGTGGGGCTGGGGATCCCCGGTACGGCAAATCATATTGCCACGCCGGTATCACGTTTTCTGGCGCTGCTGGGCGTACTGCGCCAGCCGGGGAAAACCCAGGAGGGGATGCAGGCAATGGTACAACTGCTTGCCCCACAGACCCGGGTTAAAGTAAGCCCGTACTGCCTGCGCCCGGTGGCGGTCAGCCAGCCGCTGGGGTTTGATGGCGATGAGGACTTTCTGCTTGACGGCAATACGCCGCTCGGCGACGAGGCGATGGATGCCAACAGCCAGTTATTGATAGCGCTTGCAACTGACAACGAGCAGGAAGCGCAGGGCTGGAAGCCGGATGGGCAGCTGTACCAGGATTTCCTGGTTATGTTGCGGGTTTACCTCGGCTGGCGCTTCAGGGCGAGGATCACGCTAACCGTTGGAACAGCGCTGCTGGCTGTTCCTCCGCTGGGAGATGCACCGTTCTGGCTGGGAATGAACGGTGTGCTGGGCGTTGAAGATAACGTTGTTCCGCCCGATGTCCCGCAGACATTCACCACCGAACTGGGTTACTACAGCGGACTGCAACCCGCAACACAGACAAAAGGAAATCGCCGTGTTACGTACAAATTCAACTAAAACTGTGGTCTGGGCGTTGCTGGCACTCAGTCTGGGCGGCTGCGGTTTAACGCAGAGCGTCAGCGAGAGCACAAAATCGGCGTTCAGCGCTGTTTTTTATAAAAAAATAAAGGTGCTGCATCTCGATATTACCGCGCGTGAAGCGCTGAATACTGACGCCAGAGAAAGCAATTCGCTCTCGGTACCGATGGTGGTGCGGGTTTACCAGCTTAAAGATCGTAAGGTGTTCGATAAAATCACCTACCCGCAGCTGCTGAATGAAGGAGACACTCTGCTGAAGGAGGATCGGCTCGCAAGTCGCGATCTGGTCATCAAGCCTGGCGGTGATGCCTCTCTGGATATGCCAATGGAGGCGGAGACTAAATTTGTGGCCGTTGTCGGGTTATTTCGTTCTCCGGATGTGACAAATGAGAGCTGGAAACAGGTGCTTGAACGCGAGGAACTGGACCCCGATAAACCGCGAGTGCTGGAGGCCGGGAGCAACAGCCTGACGCTGATTCCGCTGGAGGATAAATAATGTCGCGTCCTTCTCTGCATGAAATGTTGTACGGCAATTTCAGCGGTGGTCTGGCGCTTTCGCAGGTGAGTGAAGAGAACCAGCTTATTCTGTCGGTGCTCGACAACATGCAGCGTATCCTTAACAGTCGGGCAGGGAGTATCAAACATCTTCCCGATTACGGTTTGCCGGATATGACCCGCATCCTGCAAGGTATGCCCGGAA
Organism: Citrobacter amalonaticus; assembly: GCF_002918555.1. Taxonomy (GTDB): domain Bacteria; phylum Pseudomonadota; class Gammaproteobacteria; order Enterobacterales; family Enterobacteriaceae; genus Citrobacter_C; species Citrobacter_C amalonaticus_A. The sequence continues at coordinate 129,419 of NZ_PQMB01000002.1, read as the reverse complement.
CCTCGCACCAGCTAATAGCGACGTTTTCAGCCGTACTGCTGAAATACGAGCCGCGCCTCAAACGCGTCGATGTTGTGATTCTTCCCCAGACTCAGCCCGGAGAATTACGCTATGCCATTGATGCTGAACTGTATGAGGCAGGCCTGGTTCGCTACGGCACGGAATTTATGCCTGAAGGGAAAATTATGCTGCGCCATCTGAAACAGCAGCAGTTTCTTGATACCCGCTCTCCCCGGTAACCCAATCACTCTTTTCTGATAGTGACATACTCTATGACCTGGATAACTGAACGACACCTCCGTACAGGCGGTGACCCGCGCACGCTTGCCGATTACGCCTCACTGCGTGATGAGCTGAATAAACTGACCCATCCTGCGCGTCCGGACGTTAACTGGCGGTACGCAGAAAAACTCTGCCTGTCGCTGTTTGAACAAAACGGCGTGGAGTTACAAACCGTCGCCTGGTACACGCTGGCGCGCACGCAGCTGGCCGGTCTGCACGGGATGAATGAGGGGCTGGCACTGCTGGAGGCGCTGATATCCCGCCAGTGGGGAAACCTCTGGCCCCCCCAGGTGCACGCACGCATGGAGATCCTCAGCGCCCTGAGTAAACGGCTGCAACAGGTGATACGGACCCTGACGCTCAGTTATGCCGACCTCAGTCAGCTCTATCAGGCAGAAAAGCACCTGACGCAACTGGGGGAGGTATTGCAGCGGCTGGAACTGAAACATTTGAGCCAGTTCGACACCTTACGCACGCTGATGCATACCTCAGCGGTCAGGCTGGAAAACGGTGAGGGTATAACGGAAAACGTTCAGTTGCCCCACATCGGGATCACCCAGCCAGCCGCCGCGTCCGTTGCTGAACCGACAGAAAGCGTGCGCTGGATATACGTGGCACAGCCAGAATTCCAGCCAAATGTGGAGGTAATGACCGAACTCCCTCAACCAGCAAAACCCTGGAAGCCATTTCTTGCCGGCGCGTTGTCTGTGCTGGTGGTGGGCAGTACGGCGCTGTGGGGCTGGCAAATGCTGAATCAGCCCGATCCGGCATTGCAGCAGTTGACGGCGTCGCTGAGTCCGTTACCTCCGACGCTGACGGCTGAACAGTTGCATAGCTTACAGCCGCCGCCGCTGTCGCCGGAAGCCGGGATTCGGGATACCCGCCATCAGCTTGAGTGGCTGGCTCAGCTGCCGCCGGACTGGACCATTCGCTATGGCGAGCAACTTATTCAGCAGGCGCAGGCGCTCTGGCCTGAACAGGCATTGCCTCTCGCCACGCAATGGCGTCAGCAGCAGAATGCGTCGGTACTGCCAGCTGAAAAGCTCAACGGCTGGCATCAGGGAATGGCTCAACTTCAGCAGCTCACTCAGCGATTAAATGCGCTTGATGAGAAGCGCGGCAAGTACATGACGGTAAGCGAGCTGAAGTCTGAGGTTTTTGCGATTACACAGTCTTTTAATCGTGCTGTTCCGGCGGAAGAACAGCTGCGGCAATTATCTGTCATACCGGAAGGACAACCCTGGTCTGTAGCGCAGCAGAGTCAGGCAGAACAACATCTGCAACAGCAGATTGCGCTGTATGCTCTGTTGAAACAAAAAATGGCGGAATAAACCGACTCTGTTCGGGAGGTAATTAATGTTACCTGTAAAATATTGCGATTAAGGAATGTGCAGGACGCATAATTGATAATTATCGTGTTTTCCGGGGAATTGCCTGAATTCGCAACTTATTATCTGAGGGGGGACGCCCCTCAGATCATGTTATTACCCAACATTAGCCTTATTAATCTGACTTAACGGCGTATTGACGTCGAAAATCTTGTAAATCACCTCTTCGACGCCGAGTGTTTTTAAGCGTGCAGTATGTTTTGCCAGGTAAGCGAGGGCGGTGTCTTCGTTTTCAAACAGATAGATCCCCCCGGCTTCTTGATTTTGTTCACTCTCTGTCCAGACTTTCCACAGAAAACCCGGTTCCTGGTTGATGGACTCCGCCAGCCCCTGAAGTTGCTCCGACATATCGTGACCAAATGGACCCTGAAAAGCGAAATGAAGTTGTAATAGTTTGACCATCACTGTTTTCCTTTAGCGTCTCATAACTCTGGCAGTGTAAGGCTTTTCAGGTGGTGAGAACAGTTGCGCGCGCAGGTCTTACCATTAATCATTTTTACAGAGCGGGAAAAGACGGTATCATTGCGCCACGTGACAGCAAATATGCAAACTTAATTAGCCATCATTATGATAATCAAACCTAAAATTCGTGGATTCATCTGTACGACAACGCATCCGGTTGGCTGTAAAGCTAATGTGGAAAGGCAAATCGACTACGTAAAGAAAAACGGGAAAATGGCTAACGGTCCTTCCCGTGTGCTGGTCATTGGTGCATCTACAGGTTATGGCCTTGCATCCAGAATATCTGCGGCATTCGGTAGCGGCGCGGCCACCATCGGTGTGTTTTTCGAGAAGCCGGGAACGGAATCTAAACCAGGTTCTGCAGGCTGGTACAACTCTGCGGCTTTTGACGAAGCGGCCAAACGTGAAGGTCTGTACGCGAAAAGCATCAACGGCGATGCGTTCTCCGATGAATGTCGCGATGAAGTTATCAGGCTCATCAAAGAAGATCTGGGCCAGATTGATTTAGTGGTTTATTCCCTTGCGTCTCCGGTCAGAAAAATGCCGAAGACCGGTGAAGTGGTTCGCTCAGCGCTGAAGCCAATTGGCGAGGTTTATACCTCTAAGGCGATTGATACCAATAAAGATCAAATCACCACAGCCAGCATTGAGCCTGCAACTGAAGAAGAAGTTCGCAATACCGTTACCGTAATGGGTGGCGAAGACTGGGAACTGTGGATGGATGCGCTGAACAACGCTGGCGTGCTGGCGGATGGCGTGAAAACCGTCGCATATTCTTACATCGGCACCGATTTGACCTGGCCTATCTACTGGCACGGCGCGCTGGGTAAGGCGAAAGAAGATCTCGATCGCGCCGCGAACGCGCTTCGCGGTCGGCTGGCTCCTGTCAATGGGACGGCAAATGTTGCGGTTCTGAAATCGGTCGTCACGCAGGCCTCTTCCGCTATTCCTGTTATGCCTCTGTATATCTCAATGGTCTTTAAGCTGATGAAAGAGCAGGGGATCCATGAGGGCTGTATTGAGCAGATCAATCGCCTGATGACAACCAGCCTGTACGGCGATAATCATGCGCTTGATGACAATCAGCGCATCCGTATGGATGACTGGGAGCTGCGTGACGATATTCAGCAGGCGTGTCGCGACCTGTGGCCGCTGATCACCACCGAAAACCTGGCGCAGGAAACTGATTATGCCGGTTACAAGCAGGAGTTCCTCAGCCTGTTTGGTTTCGGTTTTGCAGAAGTTGATTACGATGCAGATGTGAATCCGGAAGTTGAGTTCGACGTAATCACGTTGTAACTGGCGGGTGTAATTCAAATCAAAAGGGGCTTTAGCCCCTTTTTTCATGCATTTAAAAAGCGATTAGCGTGGTTTCGTAACGAATGCCTGGTTGGACACTCCGCTAACCTGGAGTAAATTCTGTTCTGACTGAAACGCGTTGCCCATGATGGAGAGAGAGGATGAAAAACGGAGTCCGGACAGGATTGCTGACGCTGGTGATGGTGAGCACGCCGGTGATGGCGGAACGGAGCGGCGTTTCATTCAGCTACAAGGACTGGGAAGTGGTTTGTGATAATACGCTGACCTGTCGTGCCGCAGGCTACAGCCATGAAGAAGGATCCGGTGGTTCAGTCCTGTTAACGCGCAAAGCGGGGAGTGGCACCGCGGTTACCGCAGAGGTGAGACTGGCGGAAATTGAATCTGACAGCAATCCTCCTGAACTGAGCCTCTGGATAAATGACCAGTCGGCAGGTGAGGTGAAACCCGCCAAAGACGATACCTGGCAATTAGCGGAAAAACAGACGCAAAATCTGATTAATGCGGTGAAAGGCTCAGGGAAAGTCGAGTTCAGAGGTGGGTCTGAGACGTTCCTGCTTTCTGGTGAAGGGGCTTATGCCGTACTGTTAAAAATGGATGAGGCACAGGGGCGAATCGGGACGTCGGGCGCGTTAACCCAAAAAGGCGACAGGCCAGAAAGCAGCGTGAAGGCCGCAATTCCTGCACCGGTTATTCAAAGAATGAAAACGCAAAAAGGGGAAGAGAGAGCGTTGACCGCACCGGAGCTTGCCGTGCTGAAGCCTAAACTCCTGGCAACGTTAACAGAGAATGACGGGTGTGACCGTATTCAGCCTTCAGAGGGGCAGGAACCTGAAACGATCGGCCTGATGCCGATTGATAGCAAACACGTCTTGATCTCCGCGCTATGCTGGCGGGCTGCGTATAACGAGGGATATGGTTACTGGGTGGCTGACAGTAAACTTCAGGGTCAGCCCGTTCTTATTACCGCTTCAGGCACCTATTATCATGATGGCGAAATTATCATGGGGCAGAAGGGACGTGGTCATGGTGATTGCTGGGGGATGGCCAGCTGGATATGGGATGGAGAGACTTTTCGTATGAGTAAAGAATCGACTACCGGGATGTGCCGTTATATCCGCCTGGGAGGGACCTGGGATTTACCAGGCTGGGTGACGGACGTCAAATCCGCGAAATAATATGAGTCTTGTTCGTACAATGGACGGATACCCACTTAAAAAATAGACCCTCGCGGCCACCTGACGTGGTGGACCGCCAGAAAATAACGTTGTGGAAAAGTATGACGGGTTGATTATTTCCGGGGGAGATTATTGGGAAATTTTCCTGAGTAGCTAAAAATAAAAAAACAAAAATATTTTTGTATGAATATCCTCAGAGTTATTATACTTACCGCATTATGCGTAGGGGTATTTATTCGAAGGTGTCATTTTTTGATATCGACTGGATAAAAACAGACCAATCCCTTCCTGAGATAATCCGAATATCTTAACAATTGCGCGAAGGTTTATTCGATTTGCAATGTGTTACAGCTCAAAAACCATCCGTCCATAATGGTCTTATTATGTGCGGAACTATAAAAATTTCCAAAGAATTTATTGGGTTAGAAAATGACGGCAATCGTTGTAAATTCATTTATATGACGATGATCATCTGGCAAGGTCTGGTGCTTTTTATACATACAAGAAGGGTCAAATAATAAAATGAGCAAAATTTCATCAAATCGTTCTGGCAGACGGAAACTTATATTATTTACACTATTGATTGGCATCGTCATTGGGGGCGCACTGTTGGCGGGCACCGCAACAATTATGCATAAAACAAGTGATACCGAATTTTGTGTATCTTGCCATACGATGCAGCAGCCGCTGGCAGAATATCAGGGCAGCGTGCATTTCCAGAATAATAAAGGTATTCGCGCGGAGTGCGCAGATTGCCACGTACCGCACCAACCTGTCGATTATATGTTGACCAAAATTGGCGCATTGAAAGATGTGTGGGGCGAAATGAGCGGGAAAATCGACACCCCGGAAAAATACGAAGCGCACAAGCTGGCGATGGCGCAAAGTGTCTGGTCCGATCTGAAAAAGAATGACTCGGCGACCTGTCGGTCCTGCCACGATTATAAAGCGATGGATATACTCGCACAGACGCCGGAAGCCCGTAAGCAACACCCGGTAGCGATCAAAGAAGGACAAACCTGTATCGATTGCCACAAAGGGGTAGCGCATATTCTGCCGAATATGAGCGGCCTGGCTGCGGCTGGCGCCAGCGAACTGGCTAACGCGGCGGTGAAAACCCCGGCAACGGCGACAACGCTGTACACCATTGCGACCCAACCGTTCTGGCTGAGTGAGAAGGCGGGTGACCATAATGATGGCAACCTGATGGCCTCAACCGAAGTGAAAGTGGTTAAGCGCGAGGGTGACATGGTGCTGGCGAATGTTCAGGGATGGCAGCAGGATGGCGTAACGGAGGCGTTCTACGCTGCACGCGGTAAACGTATTATGAGCGCGCTGCTGGGTGAAGAGGCCCGTAAGGCGCTGAAAGTCAATAGTACGGTAACCGACGAAGAGACCAGACAGGTCTGGCATGAAGTGGATTTGCAGGTCTGGCTGCCAGCGAAGAACCTGATTGGCGATCAGCAGAAAATCTGGAGCTATGCGTCCGATCTTATGGCTAACAACTGCACAGGATGCCACGGTTTAACCGAGTTGAATCGCTTTAATGCCAACCAGTGGATCGGGGTGGTTAAAGGGATGTCCGGTCGTACGTCGCTCACTCAGGAACAGGTACGCCTCCTGACGCAGTATGTACAAAAACACGCCAGTGACATGCCAGCAGCGGTTGAACAGGATAAAAAATAAGGAGCCATGATGAAAAAGAACAATGATTACGACATGGCGGAGAAGAGCCAGCAATCAGGAACAGAACTGACTCGCCGCCGTTTTCTGGCAGGAGCTGGCGCGCTAATGGCTGCACCGCTGCTGGCGGGACTGTGGCCGCGCTCGGCGCTGGCAGAAGCGATAAGCCAGGCGTTGCCTCAGTTTGTCGCACTGCGTCAGGCCGAAAGCGGTATTCTCACCGGTGCCCACTGGGGGGCGTTTGAAGCGATTATCCGTGATGGGAAAATGGTTGATGTCCGTCCGATAAAAGACGATCCGTACCCGAACGAACTGATTACGATGGCGCCTCATCAGGTGTATGCAAAGAACCGCATTAAATACCCGATGGTGCGTAAAAGCTGGCTGGAAGGGGGCGCGCAAAACGGTAAGCCAGAGCTGCGCGGACGCGATGAATGGGTGCGGGTGAGCTGGGACAAAGCCTTGCACCTGGTGGCCGGTGAAATTAGTCGCCTGCAAAAAGAGCATGGACCTTCGTCGATCTACGCGGGCTCCTACGGCTGGAAGAGCGTGGGAATGTTCCATAATCCGCGCACATTGTTACAGCGCATGATGAACCTTGCCGGTGGTTTCGTCGGCTATTCTGGTGACTACTCGACCGGCGCGGCGCAGGTGATCATGCCGCATGTCGTCGGCTCAGTTGAAGTTTACGAACAACAGACCGCATGGCCAAACGTTATTGAGAATACCGAACTGGTGGTTATGATTGGCTGTAATCCTATGATTACACTGAAAAATAGCTGGAACTTACCGGATCACGTAAGCCAGACTGGTTTTGAAGCGCTGAAGAAAAAAGGCACCCGGATGATCTGTATCGATCCGGTACATAGCGACAGCGCCAGAATGCTGGGGGCTGAGTGGATTGGTCCGCATAGTTATACCGACTGCGCACTGATGGCGGGCGTTGCCCATACGCTGCTGGCAGAAAAGCTCCACAATGTGGATTTCCTGAATACCTATACCGTGGGTTTTGATAAGTTCGAAGCGTACCTGACCGGTAAAGAAGACGGCGTGGTGAAAGACGCGGACTGGGCGGCGGATATCAGCGGTGTGGATGCTGAGGTTATTAAACAACTTGCGCGTGATATGGCGAAACATCGCACCATGATCATGGGCGGTTGGGGGATTCAGCGTCAGCACCACGGTGAACAGGCTCACTGGATGATGGTGACGCTGGCCTCAATGTTGGGCCAGATTGGTTTACCCGGCGGTGGTTTTGGCTTTAGTTACCATTACTCCTCTGGCGGCAGTCCGACTGCCCGCGGCGGTATCCTGGCCGGGATCTCGGCGGGTAGCCCGACGTCTCCCGCAGCGAAAGACATTACGCCATTCCCGGTGGCGCGGATTGCTGACGCGCTTGCCAATCCGGGTAAGACTATCGACTACAACGGTACGAAGGTCACTTATCCGGATATCAGGATGGTCTATGTGGCGGGTGGGAATACGTTCCATCAGCATCAGGATACCAATAATCTGGTGAAAGCCTGGCAGAATCCGGAAACCATCGTGGTTAATGAACCCTACTGGACGGCCACCGCAAAACATGCCGATATTGTGTTGCCGGTCACCACGACCTACGAGCGCAACGATCTGGATATGGGCGGCGATTATTCACAGCTCTATGTCTTCCCGTTGCATCAGTGTGTGCCGCCGCAGAATGAAGCCAAAAACGACTTTGACGTGTTTGCGGGGATTGCTGAGATTCTCGGCGTGCATGACGCCTTTACCGAAGGTAAAGATGAGATGCTGTGGTTAAAAGGCATGTATGACGAGATGAAAACCCAGGCGCGTAACGCACGCGTGGCGCTACCGCCGTTTGATATGTTCTGGGCCTCCAATAACTACATTCGTTTCCCAATTCCGGAAGAGAATAAGCAATGGATTCGTTTTGCCGATTTCCGTGAAAACCCACTGCTCAATCCGCTGGGGACGCCATCCGGTAAAATTGAGATCTATTCGGATGCGATTGCCAAAATGGGCTATGAGGACTGTAAAGCGATCCCAACCTGGATGCCGCCACACGAATGGTATCGCGGGGAGGAAGCGGCAAAATATCCGCTCTCACTCAATACCGGACACCCAATCAATCGCCTGCACTCCCAGCTCGACAATACGCCACTGCGTGAGAAATATGCCGTAGCGGATCGTGAAGCGATCTGGATTAATCCGGTGGATGCGTCTGCCCGCAATATCAAAGATGGCGATCTGGTTCGCGCCTTCAACGATCGCGGCCAGATACTGGTCGGTGCGGTTGTTACCGACCGTGTCCGCGACGGGGTGGTGCGTATCAGCGAAGGGGCGTGGTTTGATCCGGCAGACCCGGCGCAGCCTGGTTCGTTGTGTAAGAATGGCAACGTCAACTGCCTGACCTTTGATATCGGTTCCTCAAGTCTGGCGCAGGGAAACTGCGGTCAAATGTCGCAGTTGCAGATTGAGAAGTACACGGGGCCAGTTCTGCAAAATACCGCACATGCCGTGCCGCAAGGCGCGTAATTCACTCTGACAGAGAGCGCTCCGAAAGGGGGGCTCTCTGTTTTCTTAGTCCTGATACAGCGTTGTTCATCGATACGTTTCGCTTACGGCAAAAAACGTGTTTTATTTTGAATAAACGCTCAATGGGTACAGGTGATTTTTCAGGAAAACTTGGGAAACAGAAGAGGGATGAAACTGAGCACCAGATCACCAGGACAGTGAAATGGTGCGTCCGAGTGGACTCGAACCACCGACCCCCACCATGTCAAGGTGGTGCTCTAACCAACTGAGCTACGGACGCAAAATGGTGCGTTCAATTGGACTCGAACCAACGACCCCCACCATGTCAAGGTGGTGCTCTAACCAACTGAGCTATGAACGCAACGTTGTAGGTGACAACGGGGACGAATATTAGCGGCAGAGGCGGGAGGAGGCAAGAGGGAAATGGTAATTTTCTTCCTGATTTCACTCGATTGCGGAGGAAATACGCAAAATGTTGAGAGAATAGCCGCCATCAGGCGGCTATTGTTGGTTTATCGGGCAGCGCGCTGCAAAATAACGGCAGAGGGCTGACGTTGCAGGAAGCGCATTCGCAACATTATCATTATCGCGGCAGACGTCAGGCCGATAATAAAGCCCATCCAGAAGCCAGCCGGTCCCATACGATCCACGACCAAATCGGTGAGCGCGAGAACGTACCCGCTCGGTAACCCCAGGACCCAGTAGGCTGTAAAGGTAATAAAGAAGATTGAACGCGTATCTTTATAACCACGTAAGATCCCGCTACCGATAACCTGAATGGAATCAGAAATCTGGTACACCGCCGCCAGGAGCATCAGATGCGCCGCCAGCGTGACCACTTCAGGATTATCGTTATAGAGCAGGGCGATGTGCTCGCGCAGTGAGACGGTGAAGATCGCCGTCAGGCACGCCATACAGACCCCCACGCCAAGACCGGTACGCGCTGCGGTTTGTGCATCCAGCGTCGAACCTTGCCCCAGACGGTAGCCAACGCGGATAGTCACTGCCGCCGCCAGTGACATCGGCAAAACAAACATCAGCGAGCTGAAGTTGAGGGCGATCTGGTGACCTGCAACATCAACAATTCCCAGCGGGGAGACCAGCAGGGCTACGACGGCAAACAGCGTCACTTCAAAGAACAGCGCCAGCGCAATCGGCAGGCCTAGCTGCACCAGACGCTTCATCACGTTGGTATCCGGTCTACTAAAACCTTTCGCATTGCGAATATCACGCATTGAACGTGCGTGCTTAACGTACCAGAGCATGGCAAAGAGCATCACCCAGTAGACCGTAGCGGTAGCGACACCGCAGCCAACGCCGCCAAGCTCAGGCATGCCAAAGTGACCATAAATGAAGATGTAGTTCACGGGAATGTTAACTAACAGGCCAAGAAAGCCTATCACCATGCCCGGTTTGGTTTTGGCCAGACCTTCGCACTGGTTACGCGCAACCTGGAAGAAAAGATATCCTGGCGCCCCCCACTGCAGGGCGCGCAAATAACCTACCGCTTTATCAGCAAGCGCAGGATCGATATTGTGCATTGCGTGGATGATGTGTCCGGCATTCCACAACACCAGCATGATTAACACAGAGACTGAGCCGGCCAGCCAGAATCCCTGGCGAACCTGGTGCGCAATGCGATCGCGGCGTCCGGATCCGTTAAGCTGGGCGATAACCGGGGTCAGTGCCAGTAGCAGCCCATGTCCGAACAGAATCGCAGGCAGCCAGATGGAGGTACCGATAGCCACCGCCGCCATGTCGGTGGCGCTATAGCCACCCGCCATTACAGTATCGACAAATCCCATTGCTGTTTGCGCAACCTGCGCGAGGATCACGGGTATTGCCAGCGCTAATAACTGACGGGCTTCACTTACATACTTTTGCACGTATACACCACAATATTGTTGTTTTTTGCGAGACTAAAAAAGCCGCCTTAAGTGGCAGCAAGAAGAATAAGCAGAGGAAATATCAGTCTATTGTAGCGAGGAATAAGTAATTCTCCAGTGAAAAAACAGCGCAGAGTGGCGCATCGCTGGCAACCTCAATTTTCACCTGCTATTGTGCTGGGCAGAATGTTTTAACTGAGTTCAGGAGTTACAGGTATGTTTACGGGTATTGTGCAGGGCACCGCGAAGCTGGTGTCGATTGATGAAAAACCTAATTTTCGCACTCATGTAGTGGCGTTACCTGAATACATGCTGGACGGGCTGGAGACCGGCGCCTCCGTTGCGCACAATGGCTGCTGCCTGACCGTGACAGAAATAAACGGGAATCACATCAGTTTTGATCTGATGAAAGAGACGCTGCGCATTACAAATCTGGGTGATTTAGTGGTCGGCGATCTCGTCAACGTCGAGCGGGCGGCAAAATTTAGCGATGAAATTGGCGGACACCTGATGTCGGGCCATATTATGACGACCGCTGACGTTTCCAAAATTTTGACCTCAGAAAATAACCGCCAAATCTGGTTCAAAGTGCATGAGCCTGAGCTGATGAAATATATCCTCTATAAGGGATTCATTGGCATTGATGGTATTAGCCTGACGGTCGGGGAAGTCACCCCAACGCGTTTCTGTGTGCACCTGATTCCGGAAACCCTGGAGCGAACGACGCTTGGCAAGAAAAAGCTGGGGGCGAGGGTGAATATTGAAATCGATCCGCAGACGCAGGCGGTGGTTGATACCGTTGAACGGGTACTGGCTGCGCGTGAGAGCGCAATGAGTAAAATGTCTGACGACGTATAACGTGGATAAAAGCCCCCGATGCGTCGGGGGCCAGGGGAATTAGCGAGGGACGCGCAGGCCGTGTTCAACGCCGCGAGTGAAAACCACCTGCCAGAGTTGAATATCGCGTGCGCGGAATGCACCTGCGCAGGCGTTCAGATAGTAACTGAACATCCGCCTGAATCGTTCGGAATAGTTATCGGCAATTTCCGGCCACGCCGCGAGAAACCGCTCATACCATGCCATTAGCGTGGTATCGTAATCTGCGCCAAAGTTGTGCCAGTCTTCCATCACAAAGTGCGGTTCGCTGGCACTGGCGATCTGACGAACGGAAGGCAGGCAACCGTTCGGGAAAATGTATTTATTGATCCACGGGTCAACATTGTTATCTGTCTTTTTGGAACCGATCGTGTGCAGCAGAAAAAGACCGTCCGACGTTAAATTGCGATCTACCACGTCAAAATAGGTATGGTAGTTCTTCGGACCCACGTGCTCAAACATCCCAACGGATACAATGCGGTCAAACTGATCGTTTAAATCACGATAGTCCTGCAACAGAATGGTGACATCCAGACCGGCACAACGCTCCTGCGCCATTTTTTGCTGTTCTGCTGAGATAGTGACGCCCACGACGCTGACGCCATAATTAGACGCCATATACTGAGACAGTCCCCCCCAGCCGCAGCCAATATCCAGCACGCGCATACCTGGCTTCAGCGCCATCTTCTCGCAAATCAGCTTCAGCTTCGCTTGCTGGGCAGACTCCAGCGTATCGGCGTCTTTCCAGTAAGCGCAGGAATATTGCATGAACGGGTCGAGCATACGGCTGAACAGATCGTTGCCGAGGTCGTAGTGTTCTTTACCGACAATCCATGCGCGCTTTTTGCTTTGCAGATTGAACAACCGGGCGCCGAGGATCCGCAGGGTGTCTTTGAAATGGTGTGGGATTTGATTTTCGAGACCGGCACGTAACACTTTGCTAAAAAACATATCCAGATGGTCGCAATCCCACCAGCCGTCCATATAACTCTCACCTAAACCCAGCGACCCTTCCCGCAATACGCGTTTAAAAAAATCGGGATTTTTGACGCGAATATCTGCCGGGGCGGGGCCGTTGATCGTAATCCCCGCGCGGCTTAATAATTCGTTGGTGATACGGTACCAGTTATCATCCGGTACACTGACTTCTTCTATACACGATGAACTCATAGCTTCTCCATCACTGGTCGGTGATCAGAACCTTAAAACAGCGTAGACGCTTTTTGGGCTTTGTGAGAAATCTCGCAGATTAATTCTGTGAGTCTATTATCCGACGTAGAACAGAGGAAGGGAGGAACCCTTACCGAAACGGCCATCCGTGGTGAATCGGGAACGCTCTCGTTCCCGTTAGCACATCATAATTATCGTAATATTTAACAACTGGAATTGAGTATAGGCCTCAATTTTCGATGATTCAACAGAAAATTGTTAGCGAGCTAACTATCCATTGTTGATATATATATCAATGGGATTCGCCCTGGGCAACCTCAACGCTTTCACTGTGCTGATGGGCGTCACGGGGTTGCGATTGCAGTTTGTATCCCAAAGCGGCTAACAAAATGGTTACCAACATAACACTGGTGGTTGTCATCAGCGGGGTGCTGATTAACCAGGAGACCACCAGGCTTGCGAGGAAACAAAGCCCCAGTTGCAGGGTATTCTGCAGGGCGGCGGCGCGACCGGTCGCCTGTGGGAACGGACGTAATGCCTGAGCGACAACAATGGGGTAGATGGCACCATTGGCAATCGCCATCACACAGAATGGGATCAAAATTTCTGTCAGCGAGGCATGGGGAATAAAACCGGCTGCCCAGGTGCCAATAACGCTGAGCGCATACATCACCAGCAACCACGGCAACAGCTGCTGGCCCTGCCATTTCTGCAACGCTGCCCGGCAGCCGTAGCCACCGATCAGAAAGGCAATTGTCTGCGGAACATAGCTCAGACCAATTACCGCCGGGCTGTAACCCATTTCACTCAGAATAAAGGGGGAGCCAGTAAGCCATGCGAAAAAGCTTGCGGAACAGGCGGCATAAATCAGCACGTTGCCGCGGTACGTTTTTGAACGTAGCAGGGTGGCAAACGTCAGCTTATCCTGACGGTCATTGCGCGCTTTGGCTGTCGGTTTTAAACGTAGCGCTGGCAGCATCAGAATCAGGGTAATAACGAAAAGCGTGGCAAAAATGGCCTGCCAGGAGAAATGCGTCAGGATCCAACTGCCCAACAGTGGCGCAAGGGCGGGCGATAATCCGACCAGCGGCATAATGGTGGCAAAGATGCGATTAATTTTTTGCGAGGGATAATAATCGGTCACCAGCGCCTGCCAGATCACCGTCGCAGCGCAAACGCCAACAGCCTGGACAAAACGTAATACCAGCAAACCGGTGGCACTTTCGACCCAGAGCATACCGAGGCTCCCCAGGGCGAAAACAGAAAGTCCCAGCAAAAGTATTGGCTTGCGGCCGTAGCGGTCAGATAACGGTCCCCAGAGAAGTTGCGCGATGGCAAAACCGGCTAAAAACAGGCTGAGACTTGCGCTGACGGCAGACGCTGGCGTTTGCAGGTCAGCCTGGATTGTCGCGAAAGCGGGCAAATACATATCCGTTGCCAGAAAACCCAGCACGCTAAGGCCAGCCAGCCAGACCAAAAACCCTTTTCCTGGTTGCATAAATCATTCTCTTCGTAAGCAATAATGTCCTGCCGCAGAGTGTAGGGAGTGAAATTCCCGTTGTGAAACGGTAATATTTGGTGACTGGATTCAAAAAAATTGCAGGCAAGATATGTGGTCTGAATATTCACTTGAAGTTGTTGATGCCGTGGCACGTAACGGCAGCTTCAGCGCCGCAGCGCAGGAGTTACACCGCGTGCCCTCTGCGGTGAGCTATACCGTACGCCAGCTGGAAGAGTGGCTCGCTGTGCCACTTTTTGAACGCCGTCATCGCGATGTGGAATTAACGCCTGCTGGGGCATGGTTTTTAAAAGAGGGGCGTTCTGTTATCAAAAAAATGCAGATCACCCGTCAACAGTGCCAGCAAATTGCCAACGGCTGGCGCGGACAGCTGGCGATTGCGGTGGATATCATCGTCAGACCCGAGCGTACACGGCAAATGATCGTCGATTTCTATCGCCACTTTGATGACGTTGAACTGCTGGTTTTTCAGGAGGTGTTCAATGGCGTCTGGGATGCGCTGTCTGATGGCCGCGTTGAGCTGGCGATTGGCGCGACGCAGGCTATTCCTGTCGGGGGGCGTTACACTTTTCGCGATATGGGAATGCTGAGCTGGTGTTGCGTGGTGGCAAGCCATCATCCACTGGCGTCAGAGCCTGGGCCACTCAGTGACGATACGTTGCGCAACTGGCCGTCACTGGTGCGCGAGGACACATCACGCACGCTGCCAAAGCGCATTACCTGGCTGCTGGATAACCAAAAGCGGGTGGTGGTGCCGGACTGGGCCTCCGCGGCGACCTGTATTTCTGCGGGGCTGTGCATCGGTATGGTCCCCACGCATTTTGCCAAGCCCTGGCTGGATAATGGCCGCTGGGTCGCGCTGCGGTTAGAGAATCCGTTTCCCGATGCGGCTTGCTGCCTGACATGGCAACAAAACGACATGTCTCCGGCGCTGGCATGGCTGCTGGACTATCTGGGGGACAGCGAAACGCTGAACAAGGAGTGGTTGCGGGAACCTGAACAGGCTCCCGTGGAGGAGAATTAACGACGATAATCGCGGAAGGGACCGTCAGCCACGGAGCGGCGCTCCACCAGTCGTGGATGAACCTCAATCGACTGCGACTCCTCGCGCTTATTCACAATACGATCTAACAGCATGTTGAATGCCGTTTCCCCCAGCGAATCTTTCGGCTGGTGGATGGTGGTCAGCGCTGGCGTAAAGAAACGGGCGTTACGCACGTTGTCATAGCCGATCAGCGAGACATCCTGCGGCACGCGCAGCCCCATCTCGTCTGCCGCACACAATGCCCCCATTGCCATGATATCTCCGCCGCAGAAGACTGCCGTCGGTCGGTGGTGCTGGGAGAGGATCTGCTGCATGGCGCGGTATCCGGATTCCGGCTCAAAATCACCCTGTACGATCCAGTTTTCCGGAACCTTGATCAGCGCTTCTTCCATTGCTTTCATAAATCCGGCAAGACGACCCGCGCCGGTGTTGCGCTCCATCGGCCCCGGAATGACGCCGATTTCACGATGGCCGCGTTCCACCAGATAACGGCCTGCCATGTAGCCGCCTTCAAAAGCGTTATCAATCACCGTATCGGTAAAGTCAGCTTTGGCCTCGCCCCAGTCCATCACCACCATAGGGATATGGCGATATTCCTCCAGCATGGAGAGAAGGGGCTCAGGGTATTCTGAACACATCACCAGCAGGCCATCCACGCGCTTTTGCGCCATCATAGAGAGGTATGCGCGCTGCTTCTCAAGGTTATTCCAGGCGTTGCCAAGGATCAGCGTATAGCCTTTCTGGAAACAGTTTTTCTCAACCGCTTCGATAATTTCTGCAAAGTAGGCGGCCTCACTGCTGGTTGCGACCAGGCCAATGGACTTGGTGTGGTTAACCTTCAGACTACGGGCCACTGCGCTGGGGGAATAGTGTAACTCCTTTATCGCCGCCCACACTGCATTACGCGTCTCCTCGGCGACGAAACGCGTTTTGTTGATTACATGTGATACGGTTGTAGTGGAAACGTTTGCTCGCTTCGCTACGTCTTTAATTGTTGCCATTACATCTCACTCCAGACCATATCCTGAACTCCTGAAAAATATGCAAGTAAACGTTTGCCTTCACACACCCCGAGCGCAACATCAGGGTTGCGGTACGCCGGATAAAAGACACGGAACGTCAGGAGGGGGTCAATGGCCGGTACGCTAAACAAGTAAGCGTGGAATTTTGTCTGATCTTGATGAAAAGGGGAAGCGCTAAAAACGGTTATCACTCTAAATCATGGGAGATTTTTGCATTCAAGTGTGTAAAAATGCGCAATATCACTTTTTGTGTGGGAATAAAAAGGAGAAAACTTGATGAGTACCGATCTTAAATTTTCGTTAGTGACCACCTTTATTGTGCTGGCTTTGATTGTAGCGGGTGGTTTGACCGCCGCTCTGCACTGATTTACCCTGAGGGAGAGCTCTCTCCCTCATCGCTTTCCCGCAATTGTTATCAAATAAGCAAAAGTCTTTTGTAATTCTGTTAACTTTATTATTTCTGTGATTGATGTCATGCTTTTCGCTCTTATTTGAGTGTCGCGTTGCAACGCGAAGACGTGGAATTGAAGCATGAAAATCAATTATCCTTTACTGGCGCTGGCTATCGGCGCATTCGGTATTGGAACAACCGAATTCTCTCCTATGGGCTTACTGCCTGTCATTGCTCGCGGCATGGATGTTTCAATTCCGGCAGCGGGTATGCTGATTAGCGCCTACGCGGTTGGAGTGATGATCGGCGCACCGTTAATGACGCTGCTGCTTTCGCACCGTGCCCGACGCAACGCGCTCATTTTCCTGATGGCAATCTTCACTCTCGGCAACGTGTTTTCGGCGATTTCCCCGGATTACACCACCTTAATGCTGTCGCGCATTCTGACCAGCCTGAACCACGGCGCATTCTTTGGTCTCGGTTCGGTCGTCGCCGCAAGCGTGGTCCCCAAACATAAACAAGCCAGCGCAGTGGCAACCATGTTTATGGGACTGACTATCGCCAATATCGGCGGCGTTCCTGCAGCAACCTGGCTGGGTGAAACCATCGGCTGGCGGATGTCATTTATGGCGACCGCCGTGCTGGGAGTGATCTCAATGGTCAGTTTGTACTTTTCCTTACCAAAAGGCGTGGCAGGCACGCGTCCGGAAGTGAAGAAAGAGCTGGCGGTTCTTCTGCGTCCGCAGGTTATCTCTGCATTACTGACAACCGTGTTGGGGGCAGGGGCGATGTTCACGCTCTACACCTATATCTCTCCGGTTCTGCATAGCATCACCCATGCCACTCCCGCTTTTATTACGGGGATGCTGGTGCTGATCGGCGTGGGTTTCTCCATCGGAAACTATTTGGGGGGTAAATTTGCTGACCGTTCGGTAAACGGTACGCTGAAAGGTTTTTTACTCTTGCTCATGGTCATCATGCTGGCGATCCCCTTTCTGGCACGTAATGAACTGGGGGCCGCGATTAGCATGGTGGTTTGGGGGGCGGCGACTTTTGCTGTCGTACCGCCTTTGCAGATGCGCGTAATGCGAGTGGCTCATGAAGCGCCGGGGCTTTCTTCATCGGTGAATATCGGGGCGTTTAACCTGGGGAATGCGCTGGGGGCGGCGGCCGGTGGTGCGGTTATCTCGGGTGGGCTGGGCTACAGTTTTGTCCCGGTGATGGGGGCTATTGTGGCAGGCGTCGCGCTGCTTCTGGTCTTTATCTCGGCACGCAAGCAGTCTGAACAGAGGTATGCTGCAAACTAATCAAGATACTAAAACGCAGAAGGGAGACCTTCTGCGTTATCACATTTACGCTGCAAAGTTCTTCGCAACAAACTCCCAGTTAACCAGCGCCCAGAAGTGCTCCAGGTAGCCCGGACGCGCATTGCGGTAGTCGATGTAATAGGCGTGTTCCCATACGTCAACGGTCATCAACGGCGTGGCGTCAGTGGTCAGCGGTGTCCCAGCATTGGATGTGGAAACGATAGCCAGCTTGCCATCTTTACCTTTTACCAGCCAGGTCCAGCCGGAGCCGAAGTTTTTGATCGCGGCATCGGTGAACTGCGCTTTGAAGTCAGCGAAGCTGCCAAAAGACGCGACAATGGCCTCTGCCAGTTTACCGGCTGGTTCGCCACCCGCATTCGGCGCCAGGCAGTTCCAGTAGAAGGTATGGTTCCAGACCTGTGCGGCGTTGTTAAACACGCCACCTTCAGAGCTGCGAACGATCTCTTCAAGTGATTTGCCTTCGAACGCAGTGCCTTTGATCAGATTATTCAGATTAGTAACATACGTCTGGTGGTGTTTGCCGTAGTGGTATTCCAGCGTCTCAGCAGAAATGTGCGGGGCAAGTGCGTCTTTGGCATACGGTAGTGCAGGTAATTCGAACGACATTGCTTCTCTCCTTATTATTAATATGAGTACACACAATAACCTTATTGCGTGTAAGGATAGGGTAGCAAATTGAAAGGTGATACAAAAGAAGAACTTACCCCTGCAGCACTAACTGCAGGGGAAGATTTTAGCGAATGGTTTTCGGCGTCATCACCCGGCGGGCGCCGACGTAGTGGCGTTGCCAGTAATCTTCACTGAGAGAGGTGATTTGAATTTCCTGACCGCTTCGTGGTGACTGGATAAATTTACCGTTACCCACATACACGCCGACGTGATCGGCAGTGCCGCGACCCTGCGTGCGGAAGAAGACCAGATCGCCATTTTTCAGCTCTCCACGCTCGATCGGTGCCGCATCGCGGAGGTGGTACATTTCATTTGCGGTACGCGGAATACGGAATTTAACCAGATCTTTATAGGCATAATAAACCAGACCGCTGCAATCGAAGCCGGTACGTGGAGAAGTGCCACCCCAGCGATACGGTTTGCCAATCTGGTTCATTAATTTATTCATGGCTGTACTGGTGGCTTTCTGCATCTTTACTTTATGCGCGTCGGCGATAGTGGCAGGCGCGGCACCTTTAACCTTCACACAGTGCGGCTTACGCCCTTTGCGTGGGGTGCATTTTTCAGTCCAGATAACCGCAGCCGTTTGTGCGGGAGCAGATTTGCTGCGGCGGGTGGCAGGGGTTTTATTGGCTTTTGCGACTGAGCTAGTGGTGCGTTTTTTTGACGTTGAAGCGATGGTTTTGTTACTGGCCTTACTGGTGACTTTTTTAGCGGTTTTCTTGCTGGCTGTCGTCTTCTTTTTAGCCGTTGCTGTGCTTTTCTTTTTATCTGCCGTTTTCGTTTTGGTGATGTGGGAATCGGCAACGGTAGCCCTGGCCTGCCTGGAAGCATGAGCCATTGACGTAAAGGGGAGTGTGGTAAAAAGTAAAGCACAGAGCGTGATCGAGATTCGGTTTATCCGCGCCACTGAGCAATCCTCTGTTAAGGCAGGTCTATAGTGCCTGCGTGTGATTTACAAAACCTGATGATTCTAATCTATAGAAACAGAGAAAGTTAATAGCTTTTATTGTTAAAAATTGCGTTTCGCGGTCGACTGCAAAAAAAAACAGCATCGAAAGCTCAATCAGCCCGCCTGTCGTTTCAATTCACTGAATAAACGTCATTTAGAATGCAACTTATTCCCTCAGACGATAAAATAGTGAAAGGTGATGAAAATGTTATTTTCCGATGCCAGCCTGACCCGCTACAATGTCAGACTACTGCCGTAAAAGAAGTTTAAGGAAGCAAGACAATGAGCACTACTATCGAAAAAATCCAGCGCCAGATCGCTGAAAACCCGATTCTCCTGTATATGAAGGGTTCACCAAAACTGCCAAGCTGCGGTTTCTCCGCGCAGGCCGTTCAGGCGCTTTCCGCATGCGGCGAGCGTTTTGCCTATGTTGATATTCTGCAAAATCCGGACATTCGCGCTGAATTACCGAAATATGCAAACTGGCCGACCTTCCCACAGCTGTGGGTTGATGGCGAGCTGGTTGGCGGCTGCGACATTGTAATCGAGATGTATCAGCGCGGTGAGTTGCAGCAGCTGATCAAAGAAACTGCGGCAAAATACAAGACCGAAGAGCCAGACGCTGAATAATTTGTAACCTGCCGGAGGAGCTTTTCTCACCCTGGGGAAAGCTCCTTTCAAGTTTGTCCTCATTATCCCCAGTCCAGCCCCTGCGGTGAGCTTGAAAATCCTGCCTCACGTAAAAGCGTAAACAGACGGGTTTGTCTTACCGGCTTGTCGTTAATCTCTGAGAGCGTAAACCGCAGCTTTGGCTCACGACGCAATGCGGTCGTCAGCGCTCTGAAAACGTCAGGCGGAGGCATAACATCGTTGTCCGTCCAGACAATCATCTTCTTCCCCCCCTGAGCGAGATACAACACCAATTCTCCCCCGGAGATCACGACAAATGCGCCGCTACGCCGCGTTGGAATAAGGGACGCCGGATGGGGTGGCCAGGGCAGTAACTGGCCCCAGGCATTTGCCGGATCGATTGCAGACAGGGCAACTGCGGTAAAGGCCTGACTATCTGCAACCGGTGCGGCGAGATCGCGAAGGCGATCGATCGTCAGCCGTTCCGCAAACTGGGCACCGCCCATCCCTTCGACAAAACGCCCGCGTAATATGCGACCCGAATCTTCCATGCCCCGGCAGAGAGTTTGCATGGCAGGAAATCCCCCCGGCACATTCTCCGCAACCACGGCCTGGCGACTAATTATGCCGTAGCGATCGAGCATATTCTCAGCACAGGCCAGCATCCGTTCGGTATCGTTCAGCGTCTCACTTCGCAGAAGCGACCAGCGCCCTGCAAGGGCCGGCGTGTTATAAGAAACCGACGCAGCGACGAAAGCTGAACGGGAGGTGAATACAGGCCGTCCGCGACGCATTCTGGACGATCGCCGCGGCTGTTGGCGCGTTGCCGCGGAGCGCGACAGACCACGCAATGGCGCCCAGATGTCGGTTGTGATGTAACCCTTCCAGACCAGCCCCCAAAGCGCGTCCTGCAGGGCCGCTGGCGATACCAATTCGTCATCGACAGACTCTGTCCCCGGAGAGACGAGCAATGCGCTGAGTTGCTGCGCGAACCAGGCGCCGCCGTTAGAGAGGACAGACAAGATTTTGCGCTGAGTTTCTGAAAGTGCAGTGTCGTCGTCTTCCGCCGGGGAGAGCGTCTCCGCCAGGTACTCCCGCAGATGCAGGGCAACGAGCCCGTCATCATCCCCCCGTTTTTTCTGTCCGGACCAGATAACCTCACCCGTCGCCAGAAGCTCGTCAAGCATCTCCGGTGAATAATCCCGGACGCGGGCGGGAAAGATCTGGCTTTCCCAGAGTGAGGCCGGCAGGCTCAGTCCGGCAAGTTGCTCAATGATTCGCGTGACACCGTCATTTCCTTCAAGCGCACCTCCCGGTGAGGCTACTACGTACAGTGCCGGGCTGCCATCGCTTGCAGAGATTAACCCCTGACGCTCCAGAAGCAGGCGTGCGTAGAGGGTTGCGCTAACCGGTTGGGTCGCCGCTCTGGCAGCCTGTAGCGAGCGGATCCGGAGCCGATGGAAAACCTCTTCACTCACCCAGCTTGCGGATTGCGCTTCCTCCTCAATGGAAGGGGATCCCGATCGCAACAGAAGCAGTAAGCCTTGTTCCCGTAACGTGTGGAGCTGTTCTTTTGCCACCGCCACACCCAACCCGAATGTCTGCGCTATTTGCGCAGCGGTAAAAAGGGTGTGTGTACGGCTATAGCGAAGGAAAAGATCGCGCAGCGGGGTACTCACTGGATTCAGCCACGCCTCAGGGAGTGCTGGTGGTAGCTGCACACCCAGCGCATCACGCAGTCTGGCGGCATCGTCCATGCCGGCCATGTGCGTAGAACCCGCGATAATGACAGAAAAAACGCGCTTCTCGAGCGTAAGTTTATGAAGGAAAACGTCAATGTCGTTCAGGCTCCCCTCATGTCTTGCGGCAATATCCGCCACGGTCATTGGCCCCAGTTCCCGAAGCAGATCGAATACGCCTTCCATTCCCTGCGCTTTTCTACCGGGAGCCTGACGCTGAAGCTCATCCTCAACCTGACGAATAATATCCGGGTCAAGCAGTTCGGCCGGATCGCCCTGGCCCAGCAGGTTGCCCAGTAATTCACTGTCCAGCGCCAGTACTGAGGCACGACGCTCTGCCAGCGGTGCGTCGGTGGCATACATAAACTCAGCGACGTAGCCGAACAGCAGATCCGTGGCAAAAGGGGAAGGTGATGGGGTTGTGACCTCTGAAATCTGGATCTCTCCCGTCATTAATCGGCGCATAACCCGATCAAGGGCTTCCAGATCGTAGACATCCTGGAGGCATTCCCGCGCTGTCTCCAGGATAATGGGGAAATCCGGATACCCGGCGGCGATCTCCAGAAGTTGGCCTGCCCGTAAACGCTGCTGCCAGAGGGGGGAACGACGCCCCGGCGTACGTCCCGGCATTAACAGAGCGCGGGCTGCGCATTCCCTGAAGCGGGCAGCAAACAGTGCGGTACTGCTCACGGCTTGCCTGACAATACGCCGCAGTTTTTCTGGCTCAAAGAGGAAAACAGCAGCATCAGGCAGTTTGCCCTCGGTGTCCGGAATGCGGGCGACGATCCCATCATCACTGGCGACAATCGACGCATCCACTCCCCACATGGCGTGGAGACGTCCGGCGATCGCCAGTGCCCACGGGGCATGCACTCGCCGACCATAAGGTGAATGCAGAATAACGCGCCAGTCGCCCATTTCGTCACGGCAACGTTCCAGCACCAGATGGCGGCTCCAGGGCAGAATGCCCGTGGCCGTTTTCTGATCCTCAATCAGCCCTTTAATATTGATGAGAACATTGTCGCCTGTCAGCGTCTGAGAACGTGGCTGTTCGGTGGGGTTATCTTCCATCGCATGGATGAAATCGCCAATACGTTCTCCCAGTTCCGCCGGACGACCAACGCCTTCTCCTCGCCAGAACGGAAGTCTGGCAGACCGTCCCGGCGCGGGCGTGACGATAACCTGATCGCGGGTGATTTGCTGAATACGCCATGAACTGGCGCCAAGAGTGATGATGTCGTTAACACGGGACTCGTACACCATCTCTTCGTCCAGCTCTCCTACGCGTCGGGAACCCGCCTGTTCTTCGCCTTCCGGTAGCAGGACGCTGAACATCCCGCGATCGGGGATGGTACCGCCGCTGGTGACCGCAATAAGCTGCGCCCCAGGTCGGGCCGTTAGCAGCCCGGTTTCACGGTTCCACACGAGACGCGGACGGAAAACGGCAAAATCACCGGAGGGGTAACGCCCCGCCAGCATGTCCAGCGTGGCGTCAAAAACGTTTCTCGGCAGCGTCTTCCAGGGGGCTGCGCGGCGAACGATGTCATACCAGCTGTCAACGTTCAGGGCCTCCATAGACACTGCGGCGACGGTTTGTTGCGCCAGAATGTCCAGCGGATTGCGGGGCAGCGTCAGCGTCTCAAGCTGTCCTGCGGCCATACACTCAACAATGACGGCTGAATCAATGAGATCCCGCCGGGTTCTGGGATAGAACAGACCTTTTGATACGCCACCGACCTGATGCCCGGCACGACCAATTCGCTGTAGCCCGCTGGCGACGGAAAGCGGGGTGGCGACCTGGATGACCAGGTCTACGGCTCCCATATCGATTCCCAGCTCCAGGCTTGACGTGGCCACCACGCAGCGAAGTTCACCGGATTTCAGCGCGTTTTCCGTTACCGCGCGCTGTTCTTTGGAAACCGAACCATGATGTGACCGGGCGATAAACACATCCGTGTCCAGCCCGCGGTTGCTGGTGGAGCCGGTTAAGGAGCCATAGTGCACGGGTGCGGCTGGGACGGTCGGGGAGTGCTGCTGGCGTGAGAGATAAAGTTCGTTCAGCCTGGCCGTCAACTTTTCCGCCAGTCCGCGAGAGTTTGTGAACACAATAGTGGAACGATGGCTAAGCACCTGATCGAGAATGCCAGATTCGATGCGCGGCCAGATTGAACCTTCTCTTCCGCTGTGGATGAGATCCTCCGTGCCGGTACTGTCAGAGAGTACGTCATCGAGATTGGTGACTGGCGCAATTATACGGATGTCGGGATGACGGGCTGAGGGGGGATTCACGACGGTGACCTTGCGATCGCCGCCAAGAAACGCCGCGACTTCATCTACGGAACGAACCGTTGCCGACAGGCCGATGCGCTGTGCAGAACGCCCAAGAAGGGCATCCAGTCGTTCAAGACTGAGCGCGAGATGCGCGCCACGCTTTGTCCCTGCCACCGCATGGACTTCGTCGATGATAACCGTTTCAACGCCTCGTAGCGTCTCTCTGGCGCGAGAGGTGAGCATCAGGTAAAGCGACTCCGGTGTTGTGATCAGGATATCCGGGGGATTACGGCTGAGCTTTGTCCGTTCCTGGGTGGGGGTATCGCCCGTACGAATACCGGCCTGGAGAGCCACATCGGGGGCACCCTGTTTTTTCCGTTCTTCGCTTATCCCTTGCAGGGGAATTTGCAGGTTGCGTTGTACGTCGGTGCCCAGCGCTTTTATCGGCGAAATATAGAGGATCCGCGTGACTTTCTTCTCTTTTGCGGCTGGCGTTGTCTCGTTTCTCTGCTCGCCTTCGCGAAACAGTCGATCCAGCGCGTAAAGAAAGGCGGCCAGCGTTTTACCGGAGCCGGTTGGCGCAATAACCAAAGCATGTTGACCAGCTCCGGTAACGGCCCATGTTTGCGACTGAACCTGCGTTGGTTGCTTAAATGCGGACGTA
Organism: Citrobacter amalonaticus; assembly: GCF_002918555.1. GTDB lineage: Bacteria > Pseudomonadota > Gammaproteobacteria > Enterobacterales > Enterobacteriaceae > Citrobacter_C > Citrobacter_C amalonaticus_A. Next base: position 104,415 of record NZ_PQMB01000002.1, on the reverse strand, counting down.
AACCAGTCGCGCGTGGCCCGGGAGAAAATATCTGGCAGGTGAGGTGACGGTGCGTTTTTTTCTGACATTCTCCCTGTCCTTTGTAACGTTGGCGGCGCAAACCCTTTTTACAGAATAGCGGGAAATCAGCCGTCCGCATTGATACTGGTCAAATATACAGTGTCGGGGGAGGGGGGAACGGATGCCTGATAAGCGTGCGTTATCAGGCAATCAATCAGGCTTGTTCAGGCAGGGGTAAGGGCCAGCCGCCCAGACGTTTCCAGCGATTGACGATTTCACAAAACAGCACGGCCGTACGCTCGGTATCATAGAGTGCTGAATGGGCCTGTGTGCCATCAAACTCCATTCCCGCCGCCAGACATGCCTTCGATAACACCGTCTGTCCCAGTGCCAGGCCGCTTAATGCCGCGGTATCAAAGGTTACAAACGGGTGGAAAGGGTTGCGCTTGAGCGAGGCGCGCTCTGCGGCAGCCATCATAAAGCTGTGATCGAATGTGGCGTTATGCGCGACCATAATCGCGCGGCTACAGCCGGTATCTTTAATGCCTTTACGCACCATTTTGAAAATCGCGTGCAGGGCTTCATACTCGCTAACCGCCCCGCGCAGGGGATTCGTGGGGTCAATACCGTTAAAGGCGAGCGCCTCAGGTTGAAGGTTTGCGCCTTCAAATGGTTCAACGTGAAATTGCAGCGTCGTATCCGGCATCAGCCAGCCTTGCTCATCCATTTTCACTGTGATGGCGGCGATCTCAAGCAGCGCATCGGTTTTGGCATTAAATCCAGCCGTTTCAACATCAATGACAACAGGATAAAAACCACGAAAACGGTCGCACAGACCGGTAAGTTGAGCGTTATCGGACATCTGAGTCTCTTAATACGGGAAAATTGCTGCGCGCATTATGCCAAAAATCAGGCCGGGATGCAGTAAAACAACGGGCGCAGAGAGACTGCGCCCGGCAGGGATCAATTACCAAGACCGCGACCGGCGTCTTTTTCTTCAATCAGTTCGATTTTATAGCCATCGGGATCTTCGACAAAGGCGATAACCGTAGTGCCGCCTTTAACCGGACCGGCTTCACGGGTGACGTTGCCACCGTTCTGACGGATACGTTCGCAGGCTTGTGCCGCGTTATCAACGCTCAGTGCGATATGGCCGTAAGCGGTGCCCGGTTCATATTTATCGACGCCCCAGTTGTAGGTCAGCTCGATCACCGCTTCATCGCTTTCCGCGCCGTAACCAACAAAAGCCAGAGAATACTTATATTCCGGGTTTTCACTGGTACGCAGCAGCTTCATGCCCAGCACGTTGGTGTAGAATTCAACAGAACGTTGCAGGTCGCCAACGCGCAGCATGGTATGGAGTAGACGCATCATTTTCCCCTTAAAAATGGCTAATACACCCGTCATATTTCAGGTTGCTGGTGTGTTGATTTTCCGGCAACTGAATTATTTTGGGTGTACATTCAAAATGTTGTTTTAGTATAGCGGCGTTTTCACGCCGCCATCAATGCGCGATTATAAGGTAGGGTAGTCGGTATAGCCTTCCGCGCCACCGCCATAGAAGCTTTCAGCACGCTGCGGATTCAGTTCCGCTTTGCTTTTCAGCCGCGCCACGAGGTCCGGGTTAGCAATGAAATCGCGCCCAAACGCGACGGCATCAATCAGACCTTTTTCAATCAGCGATTCTGCTTTTTCTGGCGTGTAAGCGCCAGCACCGATAATCGGGCCGTGGAAGCGCGCACGCACTTTTTCGCGGAAGGCGTCGCTGTACGGTTCGCCGCCAGCCCAGTCAGGTTCAGACATGTGGAGGTAGGCAATACCGCGTTTGCCCAACTCTTCGATCAGGTACAGCGCATCGGCTTCTTCATTCGGGCCGTTATCGACATTCTGGAACGTGCCGATTGGGGAGACGCGAATACCAATACGCTCTGCGCCCCACTCTTTAATACCGGCATCCACGACTTCAAGAACCAGGCGTGCGCGGTTTTCAACGCTACCGCCGTACCGATCGGTGCGCTGGTTGGAAGACGGAGAGAGGAACTGATGCAGCAGGTAACCGTGCGCAGAGTGCAGTTCTACCAGGTCAAAACCGGCTTCACGCGCGTTGGCGATAGCCTGACGGAAATCGTTGACAATCCCCGGGATTTCGTCCGTTTCCAGCGCGCGCGGCATGGAAGTATCGACGCGGGTGGCGTGGCCGTTTTCATCGCGCAGAGAGGTGCGTGTACCGGCGCTGAGCGCAGAGGCGGAAACAGGAGCCTGACCACCAGGTTGCAGGCTGGTATGAGAGATGCGCCCGGTGTGCCACAGTTGCACGGCCATATGACCGTTTTCGGCATGAACGCCGGCAGTAATTTTTTTCCACGCTGCGATCTGCTCATCGCTATGCAGCCCCGGTGCGCCAGCGTAGCCCTTCGCCTGTGCGGAAATTTGCGTTGCTTCACTGATGATCAGACCCGCGCTGGCGCGCTGGCGATAGTATTCCGCCATTAATGGCGTCGGGATATCGCCAGGTTCAATGCTGCGCAGACGCGTCAGCGGCGCCATAAAAACACGGTTTGGTGTGGTGATCGCCCCCACTTTCAGGGGGGTAAACAATTTTTCAGATGACATAATGGGTTCCGTATAAGTATAAATAGACCGGTCGTCTAGTCATGAGTGAAATAAAAACGCCCGTCAAACGTCAGGCGCTGCAATGATACTTTTTACGTGCGCCAGCGCATTTTCGAGCGGTGTGGCACTACGGGAAATCTTGGCCTGCAGGTTTGCACCCAGCCACAGGGCATAAAGAATTTGCGCCTGCTGTAGCGGTTCACCTGTAAATGTTAAACACTGTTCGTCGCGGCCTTTATCCAGCGCCTGCGCCAGTATGGACATAATTTTCCTGGCACCGTTGTCCATTGCCGTGCGCATATCTTCCGAAAGATCGCACACTTCGGCGGACAGCTTTACCGTCAGGCAACCGCTGATAATTCCTTGCTGGCAAAACTGATTCAGGGTTTCCTGATAGTAAGCCAGGATGCGGTCGCGATAGTTTCCGGCACCGGCCGCAAAATGGTTCGCCAGACGCTGATGGTAACCGGCGAAATGCCGTTCAAGCATCGCCACGCCAAAGGCTTCTTTAGAGCGAAAGTAGTGATAAAACGATCCCTTAGGAACCTCGGCGGTTTTGAGCAGTTCACTTAGCCCCATGCCGGTGAAACCTCTCTGCATACAGAGTCGCTCGCCGGTAGCCAGTAAGTGTTCGCGGGTATCGTGTTCAGTTTGCTTGTTCATGGGATGGAGTGTAATAGACCAGTCGGTCTAATGCAAGATGGCTTGTCAGAAATCATGTTTACGTCTTCAATAGAACTATGAATTCAGCATCAGGAGGGGACGTGGCAGAACAGCTTGAGTTTTTTCCCGTCCAGAGTCCGTGTCGGGGAATCTGTCAGTCTGATGAGCGTGGCTTTTGTCGCGGGTGCTACCGTAGCCGCGATGAGCGCTTTAACTGGCAAAAAATGAGCGATGCGCAAAAACAAGAGGTGTTGCGGTTATGCCGCCAACGCCTGCAGCGTAAATTACGCGCAGGTAAGCCTGCCGGGCCGGAAGAACCTCAACAACCCTCACTCTTTTAGCCTGCTAATTGTATATACTCGGTGCAGTTTACTTCACGAGGAAGCAGTTATGGTTCAGCGTATTACTATTGCGCCGCAAGGCCCGGAGTTTTCCCGCTTTGTGATGGGCTACTGGCGACTGATGGACTGGAATATGTCCGCCAGGCAGTTGGTGAGTTTTATTGAGGAACATCTGGAACTCGGTGTAACTACCGTCGACCACGCGGATATTTATGGGGGTTACCAGTGTGAGGCGGCGTTTGGCGAAGCGTTAAGACAGGCTCCTCATCTGCGTGATCGGATGCAGATCGTCACTAAATGCGGTATTGCGACGACCGCTCGCCCGGAAAACGTGCTGGGGCATTACATTACCGATCGCGACCATATCGTGAAAAGCGCCGAACAGTCGCTTATGAATCTCGCCACTGACCATCTGGATCTGCTGCTTATCCACCGTCCGGACCCGTTGATGGATGCCGATGAGGTGGCTGAAGCGTTTACACATCTTCACCAGAGCGGCAAAGTGCGTCATTTTGGCGTGTCCAACTTTACCCCGGCACAGTTCACGCTCCTGCAATCCCGGGTGCCGTTTACGCTGGCGACCAATCAGGTTGAAATCTCCCCGGTACATCAGCCGTTGCTGCTGGACGGCACGCTCGATCAGTTGCAACAGTTACGAATCCGACCCATGGCCTGGTCCTGCCTCGGCGGCGGACGTTTGTTTAACGATGATGCGTTTGCGCCGCTGCGTAATGAACTGGAGACCATTGCCGAAGAGTTAAACGCCTCAGGCATTGAGCAGGTGGTATATGCGTGGATTTTACGTCTGCCGTCCCAGCCGTTGCCGATTATTGGCTCGGGCAAAATCGAGCGCGTGCGAGCGGCTATTGAAGCGGAATCGCTGATGATGTCGCGCCAGCAATGGTTCCGTATTCGTAAAGCGGCGCTGGGCTACGATGTGCCGTAAAAGCTGAATCCGGGATCTGCCGTCCAAAGTGGCGTCACTGCGTTACACTTAAGCGGTACACATATTCGACGGAGGTCCTATGAAGCGATTAAGTCTGGCAATGTTAACTCTGCTGGCCTGTGCCGGCGCACAGGCTGCCAGTGAAAAAGTTGAGATGAACCTGGTGACTTCGCAAGGCGTGGGTCAGTCAATAGGGTCGATTAATATTACACAAACTGATAAAGGTTTGACGTTTACACCAGATCTGAAGGCTCTCCCGCCGGGCGAACATGGATTTCATATTCATGCCAACGGCAGCTGTCAGCCCGCCATTAAGGACGGTAAAGCCTCCGCGGCCGAAGCGGCAGGTGGGCATCTTGATCCTCACAATACCGGTAAACATGAAGGTCCGGAAGGGACCGGGCATCTTGGCGACCTGCCTGCGCTGGTGGTTAATAACGACGGAAAGGCGACAGACGCCGTGACGGCACCGCGTCTGAAGTCTCTTGCCGAAATTAAAGATAAAGCGCTGATGATCCATATCGGTGGCGATAATATGTCCGATCAGCCAAAACCACTTGGCGGCGGCGGGGCGCGTTATGCCTGTGGGGTCATCAAGTAGTTAATGCGTCAATGTTCCTTCTGGCGGCGCTTGTTCAAGCTGAGACAATGAGCAGTGCAGTCGCCAGATGATTGCGGCCAGTTCTTGTGCGGCACCCAGATGGTGATGCGCCAGCGTGTCACAAATCCTTTGCAGCTCCTGCAACGTGGTGGCCAGCGGACGCTGCTGAACCCCACGTTCGCTCATCACGTCACGCAACAGCGAAATACAGACGTCCCGAACCCTGGAAAGGGGATCGGAGCGTGATTCCCAGGCGCGAAGCTGCCACACCACATGGGAGCAGTTCAGTAGTACCACCCCCCAGCGCAACAGCCAGCGTCGTGCCAAAGCATCCTGACTATTACTGAGCTGGCTGACGTGATGATAGGTCAGCGATTCAAATTCGCTTTCGCTGTGTGATGGATGGCGGCTGAGCTGATCGACAAAATCCCGGCGCAGGGCGCGAATATGCCGACGACTTTTTCGCGCATCGGAACCCGGACGTAAAATAGCAAATGCCAGCCAGGACAGCCCGACGCCGACAATTTTCGCCGTATTGTCATTGAGAAAGTCAGCAAAATCGTAAACCGGGGGGTTGGTGACCGCGATAAACGATCCCATAAAGACAATCAGTTGTCCCCACAACCCCGCCAGTTTGGGCATTTGAAGCTTTAACAGTTGCATGGTTGTCAGCAGCGGGAACAGAAATAGCAGGAACTGCCAGAGGTCGCTAATCTGCACCATCAAACCAAACTTCACTACGAAACTGAACAATGAAAGGAAGATCAGCGTGCGCATCAGCAAGGTCAGGGATTTAAACGGCGTGGCGACGACGGAATAGAGGACGCTACTGATTGCCGCCAGCGTCAATGCCCCGGAGCCTGACTCCCATTGCGAGCCGATGCTCCATGCGCCAATCAGCATCAATGTGGTGAAGGTACGTAACCCGCTCCAGAGCGCCTCGGCGTTGTCTGTATGACGAGCCAGTCCGGGGCCGCGAGATACTTTCATTTGCTGTGGCTGAGCGCCATTTTCAATTAATTGTAGCTGGCGGCTGCTGTCCAGATAGACGCGGCAAAAGTAGCGCAGGCGATGCCAGAAGGCGGCATGGCGATAATCACGCCCGTCCTGAGGACGAAGTGGGGCAATAATTCGCGCCACCGTGTAGCTATCCATTTGTGGTTTTGTCAGCGCGGTCAGAAGTTGTTCAATGATTTCCCGGGTATGTTCCGGTGGCGTCGGCCAGTTTAATAACATTCTGCGCAGGCTGGAGATCACGCTGGTAAGACGCAATTGCTTATGCAGCAGGGAGTTCAACAGCGCATTCTGCCGACGAAAGCGATAATGGCTCCAGAAGGCCTGTATCCGCAGCAGGTTCATTGTCAGGATCTGCCCAATGACGCCTTCATGAGCGGAGCGGATTGCATCGGTGGTTTCCGGTTGCCAGAGCAGGCTGGCGTGTTCCAGCAGTCTGGCGTGCATGTTTTTTAATGCGCTCAGCAGCGCCGTGCCATCGGAGGTGCTGGGCAAGATCATCATCATTATGCCGCCGCACAGGATGCCGACGATAACTTCACAGACGCGGGCCTGAGCAATATCCCACAGCTGGGTGACTTCAATGGTATTGACCATCGGGAAGGCAATAATCGCAGCCGTATATCCTGCCAGTTGAAAGGCATAGGCAACGTTGTTGGTAAAGTGCGCGCAGGCCCAGGTACAAAATCCGATCCAGGCCGACATGCTGAGCAAAAACAGCCAGGGCTCATTCAGCGTGTGGCCGGCGATAATTAACGCCGCGGTTGCACCAAGCAGGCTTCCGGCGATTCGTCCCAGGCTTTTACTGATGACGCCGCCAACGGTAGGAAAGCTAACCACGGCAGCGGACGTCATGGCCCAGTAGGGTTCATCAAGATTGAGATAGTAGGCGAAGGTCAGCGCCAGACACATGGCGATCGTATTGCGTAACGCGTAACGCCATTGTCCTGATGTTGCCTTGAACCAGGGCGTGTTGTGTAAGGACAGACGCGGAAGCTTCATTAGCTTACTGACCAACAGCGACGCTGCAGGTGGTTCCGGAGACCAGCGTAACGTTATGGGGGAGATCGTTAAACTCAATGCGGACCGGCACGCGTTGCGCCAGACGCACCCAGGGGACGTTAGGCTTGATATCCGGAACCAGGCCGGAATCGCTTTCTACACTCTGATCGTAAATGGCGCGTCCGATACTGGAGACGTGACCCTGTAACTTTACGTTGCCGCTGTAGAGGGTTATTTGTGCTGGCGCTCCTTCATGAATGTGTCGAAGTTTGGTCTCTTCGAAATATCCCATTACATAAAAAGAGTGGCTGTCGACCAGGGCGAACAGGGGTTTACCCGTCGTGGCGTAGTCTCCGCTTCGCGTTGAGAGGTTTGTGATCCATCCCGCAACGGGCGCACGAACTTCAGTCTGTGCCAGTTGCCAACGCGCCTGTTTTAAGGTCGCTTCGGCAACCTCCACGCTGGCCTGCATGGCTTTAACATTCAAATTTGCGGTGTCCATCTCTTCGGCAGAGATGAAATCCCGGGACAAATGATGGCGACGATTTGCTTCATTATTGGCTTTCGCCAGATCGGACTGCGCTTTCGCTAACTGCGCCTGCGCATTCAGCTCCGCAATATGGAAGGGCGTTTTGTCGATAACGAAGAGTACGTCACCCGCGTTGACGAATTGGTTGTCTTTGATGTTGAGTGCGGTAATGCTGCCAGAGACCTGAGGTGAAATGCTGACCTGCTCGGCGCGTACCTTGCCGTCGCGCGTCCAGGGGGACTGCATGTAATAATTCCACAACCACCATCCCGCGAGAACGGCGATGACAGCAATCAGAATAGTTGAAAAGTATTTTATGGTTTTCAGCGACATAATTACCACACAATCAATAAGAGCAGAGCCAGACAGACGCAAAGTGCAAAGATGGAAAGATCCATCAGCAGGGGATGCCAGATTTCACCGGAGTAGATCCGGTCGCGCAGCAGACGATGGATGCACAGCCAGATGACAAATCCAAGCGCAAATGCTTTAAAAAAGGGAGGAAAGTAGACAGATGCGCCAATCACCAAATCTTGTAAGGGCAATCCCATTGCGTTGAACATAAACGTCACAAGCCGTATTCCTTTGCGTCAGATAGCGATGCTTTAGTTTTAACAAAAACCAATGCGGAGTGCGCTCATTTCGCATAATTTCTTAAAAATATGTCTGAGGGTAACCAAATGCAGCAATACATTTGTTTTAGCAATACAAATGCTGCACACTATTCTAAAATCAGTATAATATCTTAGCAAGCTAATTATAAGGAGATGAAATTGGAATCGCCATTAGGTTCTGATCTGGCACGGTTGGTGCGCATTTGGCGTGCTTTGATAGACCATCGCCTGAAACCTCTGGAGTTGACGCAGACACACTGGGTAACGCTGCATAACATCCACCAACTGCCGCCGGATCAATCACAGATACAGCTGGCTAAAGCCATCGGTATCGAACAACCGTCGCTGGTACGTACGCTCGATCAGCTTGAAGATAAAGGGCTGATATCGCGGCAAACCTGCGCGAGCGATCGTCGTGCGAAACGCATTAAGCTAACGGAAAAGGCTGAACCGTTAATCGCAGACATGGAAGCGGTGATCAACAAAACGCGGGGAGAGATTCTGGAAGGGATTTCAGCGCAGGAAATTGAGCTGTTGATCAAGCTGATTGCCAGACTTGAACACAATATTATTGAGTTGCAGTCTCAGAACTAAAAAGAGAAGGGAGACGTGTGGTCATGGTACGACCACACGTGAATTTACTTAGCGCGGAGAAACGGTCACCTGACTGCCGTTGCTGGCCATCACGACACGCTGACCCGCCGAGAAACGGGTATTCCCCTGTTTCTGAACAACCATAATGGTGTTGCCGTCATCCTTACGGATTTCCAGTTCCACACCCTGCGTTTTGTTCATCGCACCCTGCACACCCTGACCGGCTACGCCACCCGCAACCGCACCCGCAGCGGTCGCCAGAGAACGACCCGTACCGCCGCCTACCGTGTTCCCGAGGAAGCCACCCAGTACGGCACCACCGATCGCGCCAATGACGTTAGAGTCATCACCGCCCTGGATTTGTACCGGACGTACGTTAACGATAGTACCGTAAGTGACGCTCTGAACCTGTTTGGCTTCTGATGCGGTGTAGACGTCGCCAGAGAGGCTGTCATTATTCGCACATCCCGCTAAGGATAAGCCTGCCAGAGAAACGATCAGCACACGTTTAATCATTGAATAAATCTCCTGTTCACCATGAAACGCCACCCGGCATCCTTCATGGTCAAATTATATGGCAATTGTGCGTTAAGAGCACATACTCACCCTGAACAATGTGCAAAAAATAATAACAAACAGCTTAACCAGAAATAAACAAACTATTTATTGTGATTATCAATACCGATGCTATGACTGCTGAAATCGACAAAAATTCAGCAATGAAACGTGGAACTGGGTAAAACTTTATGGTTGAGTGTACGGGCTAAGTCATGCTTAAAAAGGAAGATGTATGAAATCGGGCCGCTTTATTGGCGTAATGTCTGGAACCAGTCTTGATGGCGTTGATGTTGTACTGGCAACGATTGATGAGTCAATGGTCGCTCAGCAGGCCAGTCTGAGCTGGCCTATCCCTCTTTCGCTCAGGCAGGCGGTGCTGGATATTTGCCAGGGGCAGCAGCTCACGCTTTCTCAGTTTGGTCAGCTCGATACCCGGCTGGGTCGTCTTTTTGCCGATGCGGTTAACGCGCTGCTGGCCGAACAAAAGCTTCGCCCGCAGGATATCGTCGCCATTGGCTGTCATGGGCAGACGGTCTGGCATGAACCCACCGGCGACGCCCCGCATACCTTACAAATTGGTGATAATAACCAAATCGCGGCGCATACCGGTATCACCGTTGTAGGCGATTTTCGCCGACGCGATATTGCACTGGGCGGGCAGGGCGCGCCGCTGGTGCCCGCATTTCATCAGGCGCTGCTGGCGCATCCTGGCGAGCGGAGAATGGTGCTCAATATTGGCGGCATTGCCAATCTGTCGCTGCTGATTCCCGGACTTCCCGTACGCGGCTATGACACGGGGCCGGGTAATATGCTGATGGATGCCTGGATCTGGCGTCAGTGCGGTAAGCCTTATGATAAAGATGCCTTGTGGGCCAGCGAGGGCACCGTCATAGTTCCTTTACTGCAAAACATGCTCAGCGATCCCTATTTTTCTGCGCCAGCGCCGAAAAGCACAGGCCGCGAATATTTTAACTATGGTTGGGTGGAGCGTCACCTCGCGGCGTTCCCGGGGATTTCCGCGCGTGATGTACAACGTACGCTGGCTGAACTGACGGCGGTCGCTATCGCTGAACAAGTATTACTGAGCGGCGGCTGCGATCGGCTAATGGTCTGCGGCGGCGGTAGCCGCAATCCGCTGCTGATGACCCGCCTGGCCGGTTTGTTGCCAGGAACCGAGGTGACCACCACCGACGAAGCCGGGATCAGCGGTGATGATATGGAGGCGCTGGCGTTTGCCTGGCTGGCGTGGCGAACGCTTGCCGGTTTACCGGGTAATCTGCCATCGGTAACGGGCGCCTCGGAACTCAGCGTATTAGGCGCTATTTTCCCTGCAAATCCGCGAACTCAGAGTTAACTGAATTTTTCTTCGTCTTTCTGCCGTTACACTCAGGACGTCAGGGAGGGTGGATTTTCGCCCTCCGGCACCAGGAGAGTCGTCAGGAAACGTCTATGAAAAAACACTTACTTATCTGCTTGCCGCTGTTACTTTCCGGTTGTAGCGTTTACAACCAGTTTGTTGATCGCATGCAAACGGATGCGCTGGAATATCAGTGTGATGAAAAACCGCTGACCGTTAACATCAACAATACCCGACAAGAGGCGAGTTTTGTCTATGATAATACCCTGCTGAATCTGAAGCAGGGTGTCTCCGCCTCTGGCGCTCGCTATACCGATGGCATCTATGTTTTCTGGTCAAAAGGTGAGAGTGCGACGGTTTACAAACGTGACCGTATCGTACTGAATAACTGTCAGTTACAAAATCCGCGGCGTTGAGATTTTCATCAGGGCGGCGCACAATAGCGCCACCCACTGACAATCCGTAGCGAATACCATGTCTTCTGATAATGACGAATTGCAGCAAATCGCGCACCTCCGCCGCGAATACACCAAAGGCGGCCTGCGTCGCCGCGATCTTCCCGCCGAACCTTTAACGCTGTTTGAACGTTGGCTGGGTCAGGCATGTGATGCCAGACTGGCAGATCCGACGGCGATGGTGGTGGCGACCGTGGATGAGAATGGTCAACCGTATCAGCGTATCGTTTTGCTTAAACACTATGACGAAAAAGGGCTGGTCTTTTATACCAACCTGGGCAGTCGCAAGGCGCATCAGATCGAAAAAAATCCGCGCATCAGCCTGCTGTTCCCATGGCATATGTTAGAACGGCAGGTGATGGTAACGGGCAAAGCGGAACGTCTGTCCACCCTCGAGGTCGTGAAATATTTCCACAGTCGCCCACGCGACAGCCAGATTGGCGCATGGGTTTCCAGACAATCCAGCCGGATTTCCGCGCGCGGTATTCTTGAAAGCAAGTTCCTTGAACTCAAGCAGAAGTTCCAACAGGGTGAAGTGCCGTTACCCAGCTTCTGGGGCGGGTTCCGCGTCAGCATCGAACAAATGGAGTTCTGGCAGGGCGGCGAGCACCGTTTACATGACCGTTTTTTATACCTGCGCGAAAACAACGCGTGGAAAATTGACCGCCTCGCCCCTTAAACCCCGAAATTTGTTGTGTTAAGCGCTAGCGCTGTGTGCGCTGGCGCTTTATTCTATAGGCCTTTCGCGTCTGGCGAAAAGTCGTGTACCGGCAAAGGTGCAGTCGTTTTATACATGGAGATTTTGATGGCAAGCAGTAACTTGATTAAACAATTGCAAGAGCGGGGGCTGGTGGCCCAGGTGACGGACGAGGAAGCGTTAGCAGAGCGACTGGCGCAAGGCCCGATCGCGCTCTATTGCGGCTTCGATCCTACCGCTGACAGCTTGCATTTGGGGCATCTGGTTCCATTGTTATGCCTGAAACGCTTCCAGCAGGCAGGCCACAAGCCTGTGGCGCTGGTCGGTGGCGCAACCGGTCTGATTGGCGATCCGAGTTTCAAAGCCGCTGAGCGTAAATTGAACACCGAAGATACCGTTCAGGAGTGGGTGGCAAAAATCCGTAAGCAGGTTGCCCCGTTCCTGGATTTCGACTGCGGCGAAAACTCCGCCATCGCGGCTAACAACTACGACTGGTTCGGCGGCATGAATGTGCTGACCTTCCTGCGCGATATCGGTAAGCACTTCTCCGTTAATCAGATGATCAACAAAGAGGCGGTGAAGCAGCGTCTCAACCGTGACGATCAGGGGATCTCCTTCACCGAATTCTCCTACAACCTGTTGCAGGGCTATGATTTTGCGTGCCTGAACAAACTGCACGGCGTTGCGTTGCAGATTGGCGGTTCTGACCAGTGGGGGAATATTACCTCCGGCATCGATCTGACCCGTCGTCTGCACCAGAATCAGGTCTTCGGTCTGACCGTCCCGCTGATCACGAAAGCCGATGGTACCAAGTTCGGCAAAACCGAAGGCGGCGCGGTATGGCTGGATCCGAAGAAAACCAGCCCGTACAAATTCTACCAGTTCTGGATCAACACGGCGGATGCCGATGTTTACCGCTTCCTGAAGTTCTTCACCTTTATGGACATTGAAGAGATCAATGCGCTGGAAGAGGAAGATAAGAACAGCGGTAAAGCCCCGCGTGCCCAGTATGTGCTGGCGGAACAGGTGACGCGTCTGGTTCACGGAGAGGAAGGTCTGGTTGCGGCGAAACGCATCACCGAAAGCCTGTTCAACGGTAACCTGGGCTCCCTGAGCGAAGCGGATTTCGAACAGCTGGCGCAGGACGGCGTGCCGATGATCGAGATGGAGAAGGGCGCGGATCTGATGCAGGCGCTTGTGGACTCTGAACTTCAGCCTTCCCGTGGGCAGGCGCGCAAAACGATTGCCTCTAACGCGGTCACTATCAACGGTGAAAAACAATCTGATCCGGAATATTTCTTCCAGGACAGTGACATTTTGTTTGGTCGTTACACGCTGTTGCGTCGTGGTAAAAAGAACTATTGCCTGATTTGCTGGAAATAATAAAAAGTCATCAGGGGCGTGGGAAACCACGCCCCTTTATTTTTTTAGGGTTATGGTAAAAATGAAGAATATCCTCGCCATCCAGTCCCATGTTGTTTTTGGTCATGCTGGCAACAGCGCGGCTGAATTTCCGATGCGTCGTCTTGGGGCAAACGTCTGGCCGCTCAACACCGTTCAGTTTTCTAACCATACGCAGTATGGCAAATGGACCGGCTGTGTGATGCCGCCCAGCCATCTGACCGAAATTGTTCAGGGCATTGCGGATATTAACAAGCTTCAGGAGTGCGATGCTGTATTGAGTGGATACCTCGGCTCCGCTGAACAGGGCGAGCATATTCTGGGGATCGTGCGTCAGATAAAAGCGGCAAACCCACAGGCGAAATATTTCTGTGACCCGGTGATGGGTCATCCGGAAAAAGGCTGCATCGTCGCGCCCGGCGTTGCGGAATTCCACGTGCGACATGCGCTGCCAGCCAGCGATATCATCGCGCCTAACCTGGTGGAGCTGGAAATTCTTTGCGAGCATCCGGTGAACGGCGTGGCTGATGCCGTGCTCGCCGCCCGTGAGCTGATTTCTCAGGGGCCGGAAATTGTGCTGGTTAAGCATCTTGCCCGTGCGGGTTACAGTATGGATCGTTTTGAGATGCTGCTGGTGACGGCGGATGAGGCGTGGCACATCAGCCGTCCGCTGGTGGATTTTGGCGCACGCCAGCCGGTGGGCGTTGGCGATGTGACCAGTGGACTGCTGCTGGTGAAACTGTTGCAGGGGGCAACGCTACAGCAGGCGCTGGAGCACGTTACCGCGGCAGTGTATGAGATAATGATTGCGACCAAAGAGATGCAGGAATATGAACTGCAGGTGGTGGCGGCACAGGATCGCATTGCTAAGCCTGAACACTATTTTAGTGCGACGCAGCTTTGACTTTTGCCGGATGGCGCTAACCTCGTCATCCGGCAAAACCGTTAATTTATCCCTTCTGCTTTCAGCGCCGCCACCACGGACGGACGCTCCGCCATCCGTTTCATATAAGCCGCAATGTGGCTTAACCCTTCCATATTGAGTTTCACCGGCTGTGCCCAACGCAGCACGGTGAACAGATATGCATCCGCAATAGTAAAACGCTGACCGCAAATCCACTGATCGTCCTTCAGTGACTCATTAACGTACTGCAATTTCTTTTCTAACTGGGCGCGTGCGGTTGGTTTGTACTCCTCAGGCGTATCAGGACGAAAGAGCGGGGTGAAACCTTTGTGTAGCTCTGTGGCGATATAATTAAGCCACTCCAGCGTTTTGTAGCGCGAAATACTGCCGGTTGGCGCCAGTAGCTGGCGATCCGCAACGGCATCTGCGAGATATTGCATAATTGCTACGCCTTCGGTCAGAAGCGTACCCTCATCGAGTAGCAGGGCCGGAACCTGTCCTTTTGGGTTTATCGCGAAAAAATCATCGCCATTTTCCAGACGCTTTTTCATCAGATCGACGCTAACCAGCGTGAAATCTTTGCCACTCTCACGAAGGGTAATATGGGAAGCAAGAGAACAGGCGCCCGGCTTATAGAACAGTTTCATCGGTAACTCCTTTGTGCTGAGGTTTAAAACAGGGTAGTGCGACTTAAGGTAAAAAAAAAGCCGCTAACGCACAGTTAGCGGCCTGAAAATCAGTTTCCCGGAAATTTATGCTGTCGCGGCCCTGGAGCCATCTTCGCTGGGGGCGTCGTCCTGAGTCATACGATTCAGTTTCGGCGCTGTCAGCAGCATCAGTACGGCAATTACCGCGGTGGCGACGCCAATCTGCAGGAATACGCGACCGTAGACTTCCAGAGACATCAGCGGGTCAGTCACGTTCTCTGGTACAGCCATCATGTTGGCAACATAGCCACCAATAATGTTTGCGCCAGCAGTGGTCAGGAACCAGCTACCCATGATGAAGCCCATCAGACGCTGTGGTACCAGTTGTGCAACCATCGCCAGACCCAGACCAGAAATCATCAGCTCACCGATACTCTGCAGGCCGTAGCTCATGATCAGCCAGTTAACGGAAACGATACCTGCGTCAGTAGCGAATTTCGTACCCAGAGGCAGGATCAGGAACGCACCCGAGCACAGCACCATACCGATAGCAAACTTGGTCGGCATCGGCAGAGTATCGCCCATCTTGTTATAGATGGCGGCCAGAATAGGGCTGCCGATGATGATCCAGAACGGGTTCAGAGCCTGATACTGTTCCGGTTCAAAAGCGATCCCCAGAATTGAGTGCTCAACGTTGCGAATGGCGAAGAAGTTCAGAGAGGTTGGCATCTGGCTGTACAGTACGAAGAAGATGATCGCCTCAAGCATCAGGATGAATGCCACGATCATTTTACGCCGCGCCGCGCCCTGCATGGAAAACGCTTCTTTACCGAAGATGAAGACGATACCCAGAGCGATAACGCCCAGCGCCATGCGCGCGATCTGCTGGTTGTGCAGCAGCCAGGTTGCGATGGCGATCAGCACCACCACGCCCACAATGGTCAGCAGCAGATTGCGGAAGTTGATGGGTTCAAAGTCAGGTTTGGAACCGTACTGCTTAACCCAGCGCTGACAGAATGCGAAGTTAACAACGGTAATCAGCATACCGACAACGCTTAACGCAAACGCGGTGCTCCAGCCATAATGTGCAGCCAGCCACGGTGTTGCCAGCATGGAGAAGAATGAGCCGATGTTGACGGACATGTAATACATGGTAAATGCGCCATCAAGACGCGGGTCATCTTTCGCATAGCAGGTAGAAAGCAGGGAGGAGGGGTTCGCTTTGAACAGGCCATTACCCACGGCGATGGCCGCCATCCCCATATAAACAATACCGGCATCGTGGCCTGACCATGCCACCAGGGCATAACCAATAGCCAGCACCACAGCACCCAGCATAATGACACGTTTGGTGCCCAGTACTTTATCGCCTAACCAGCCGCCAATGGCGACCAGACCATAAACCAGGGCGCTAAAGGAGGAGAACAGGGTGATTGAATCCGCTTCAGACATACCCAGTTGTTTAACAAGGTAAACGGCCATGATCCCTTGCAGGCCGTAATAACCGAAACGTTCCCACAGCTCAATCGAGAATATGAGATAGAACGCTTTTGGTTGTTTGAAAGCGTTAAGACTGACGCTTTCCGTTGGTTTATTGTTTGCAGTAGACACTTTTACCTCTTTTTTTACATCCCATATTAACGGGGGTGTTCTGTCACGTGTTGCATTTGCGCAACCGTGCAATTGTTATAGTGGGAGGGGAAACGGCAGGTAATGTTCACTATCTTTCACTTCCAGACAAGTCCTTTGTAATAATCTGTTACATATATCCTGAATGGGAGAATAAACGGGTTCCGTAAATGTTATCCAGCGTTAAATTTCTTTAATTGAAGAAAGGCAGTTTTTTACGCTGTTGGATGGCGGGAAAATTCGGTGTATGGCGATATGTTCTGCTATTTGCGCTTGTATCCAGTGATATAGGCCATTATCTGAAAAATAGACAGTGTAATGTTTTGTAGCAAAAAGCCATCATCAGGTCATTTGATTGTAAATTTAACCAGGAGATGAAAAATAATTAACATCAGGTTATCAAGTTGATCTCGATCACATATGGATAGAAAATTTAGCTATAAAAAAAACGATTAACCTGGGCAGCTGATTAATTTCAAGCATAATCCATTAGAGATACCTGATGATGCGGCATCATCATCGGCAAGAGGGGCGGTTTTGAGTGGATAACAAAAAGTTATGAGTTGAGCGGGATAAGCGGTCTTATCCCGGGTGCTTCAGATATCGACTTTTTCTTTGTATTCGCACAGATCTTCAATAATGCAGGAGCCGCAGCGCGGCTTGCGGGCGATACAGGTATAGCGACCATGCAGAATCAGCCAGTGGTGGCAGTCGACCTTGAACTCTGCGGGCACGACTTTGAGCAGTTTCTCTTCGACCTGCTCAACGTTCTTCCCTGGCGCAAACTGGGTTCGGTTACACACGCGAAAGATATGCGTGTCGACGGCAATGGTTGGCCAGCCAAAGGCGGTATTCAGCACCACATTAGCCGTTTTTCGCCCGACGCCGGGAAGCGCTTCCAGTGCGGCGCGATCTTCCGGAACTTCGCCATTATGCTGCTCGAGTAAAATCCGGCAGGTTTTAATGACATTTTCCGCTTTACTGTTAAACAGGCCAATCGTCCTGATATAAGACTTCACCCCTTCGACGCCCAGGGCCAGCATGGCAGCAGGGGTATTGGCGACCGGGTAAAGCTTTGCGGTGGCTTTATTAACGCTAACGTCAGTCGCCTGCGCGGAGAGCAGAACGGCAATCAGCAGTTCAAATGGCGACGTAAAGTTCAGTTCGGTTGTTGGGTGGGGATTGTTATCACGCAGACGTGTGAGGATCTCCAGCCGCTTTATTTTGTTCATGACGCTTTCCCTGTTTCACCAGCCGGAACGTCGGCTGTTGCCGCTTCGGCGCGACGCTTTTTCATTTTCTCGTCAATAAGATACTTCATCGCCAGCATCAGGCCCAGACCAATAAACGCTCCGGGGGGGAGCATCGCTAACAGGAACGGTGAATCGGTGTGGAATATTTCCACGCGCAGGACTTTTGCCCAGCTGCCTAACAGCCCGTCAGCGCCGTCAAATAACGTACCGTTCCCGATAATTTCGCGCAGCGAACCCAGAACAAACATGGCGCACGTTGCCCCCATGCCGATAGAAAAACCATCCAGAGCAGAGAGCGCGGGGCCTTTTTTTGCGGCAAAGGCTTCGGCTCGTCCCACAACGATGCAGTTGGTCACGATCAGCGGAATGAAAATCCCCAGCGATTGATACAGACCAAAGGCATAGGCATTGATAAGCATCTGTACCGCGCTGACCACCGAAGCAATGATCATCACATAAACAGGGATGCGAATTTCCGCCGGGGTCCAGCGGCGCAGTGCTGAGATGGTCAGGTTGGTCAGGGTTAACACAAGGGTCGTGGCAAGCCCAAGACCCAGCGCATTGGTGGCCGTGGAGGTTACCGCCAGCAGGGGGCACATCCCCAGTAGCTGAACCAGCGCTGAGTTATTTTTCCACAATCCCTGAACAATGACGTCTTTAATTTCGCTCATGGTTATTCTCCACAGACGGCAAGTTGGGGAAGCTGCGCCGGTAATGTCTGCGCATACAGGCCCGCGCGTTTAACCGCGTTGACCACGGCGCGGGGGGTGATGGTCGCACCGGTAAACTGATCGAAATCGCCACCGTCTTTCTTCACCGCCCAGTGGTCGTCACTTTCACCACTGATTTTTTTACCGCTAAAGTGGGTTATCCAGTCCGATAGCCGCAGTTCGATTTTATCACCCAGCCCTGGCGTTTCGTGGTGCTCCGTTACGCGGGTGCCTAAGATGGTGCCGCTGAAATCGGCACCGACCAGCAGCTGGATCGCCCCGGAATAACCGTCCGGGGCCGTCGCTTCCAGCACCGCCGCAACCGGTATGCCGTCCCGTTCGGCAATATAAACGCGATGTTCGCCTTTACCCAGCTCTGGCGCATTAACCCAGTAGCAGCTGTTCTGGAGCTGATTGTTATAACGATCGGCCGGCAGAACCTGATCGAACAATGCTTTTTGCTGTATCGCGGCCTGCTCAGCAATAGTGGTTTTGGTCATCAAATTGATAGCGGCGGTCAACCCAGTGGAGCCTGCCGCAAACAGTGCCAGCGTGATACCGTGTTTACGAATGGTTTTCAGCATGGTTTATCCCTTCCGGTGTCCGTACACCCGAGGACGCGTGTAATAGTCAATCAGGGGAACCGTGATATTAGCCAGTAGAACGGCAAATGCCACACCATCCGGGTAGCCGCCGAAGCTGCGGATCAGCCAGACGAGCAGGCCCGCCAGAGCACCGAAAATCAGACGACCGCGATGGGTTGTTGAGGCGGTCACCGGATCGGTCAAAATAAAGAATGCACCGAGCATCGTTGCCCCGGAAAGCAGGTGGATCTGTGGAGACGCCAGCGATTGCGGAGAGAACAGCCAGCCCAGCGTCGCGCAGACTGCCAGCGACAGCAGAAAACTGAACGGGATATGCCAGCGAATCGCTTTCACCCACAGCAGCCATATCCCGCCGACCAGCCACGCCAGGTTTACCCACTGCCATCCGGCACCTGCCAGTACGCCGCTGTAGATCGGGTATTGCATGATCTGCTCAACAGAGTGGCCTGCATGAAGTGAGGTTTTAAAGGTATCAAGTGGCGTCGCCTGGCTTATGCCATCAATACCCATCCGCAGAGTGTTTATATCGCCACCGCCAGCGGTGTGCCCGGTGAAGATCACCTGCAACACATCAAACAGATCCGGGGGAGTTGCGGCGATTTCATGCGGAGGTAGCCAGCTCGTCATTTGCACCGGGAAAGAGATCAGCAGTACCACATAGCCAATCATGGCCGGGTTGAACGGATTTTGCCCCAGCCCGCCGTACAACTGTTTGGCAATGATTACGGCGAAGACGCTGCCCAGCACCACCATCCACCATGGAGCCAGCGGCGGAATACTCACCGCGAGTAACAGTCCGGTAAGGAGCGCTGAGTTATCTTTTAAAATAGCGACGACTGACTGCTTACGCAGCCTTAGCACGGCGGCTTCCGCCAGAACGGCACTGACGCCAGCCAGCACGATCTGCACCAGCGTCCCCCAGCCGAAGAACCACAGCTGCGCGGCAATGCCGGGCAACGCGGCAATTAACACCAGAAGCATAATGCGTGATGTCTGACGCTGGTTATGGGTATAAGGGGAGCTTGCGATTCTGAATACCATTTAATCCTCGTTTACAACCTGCTGTCGGGCTGCTTTTTTAGCCTGCGCACGTGCAATCGCCGCAGCGACCGCGGCCTTGTGCGGATCGACAGGTTCAGCGGTTTCGGCGGGTGCCTGCTGCTCCTGCTTGCGCGGATCGACGGGTTCAGCGGTTTCGGCGGATGCCTGCTGCTCCTGCTTGCGCGCTTTGGCGCGGGCGATAGCGGCTTCTACCGCGGCCTTGCGCGGATCGACGGGTTCAGCGGTTTCGGCGGGTGCCTGCGGTTCCTGTTTGCGCGCTTTGGCGCGGGCGATAGCGGCTTCTACCGCGGCCTTGCGCGGATCGACGGGTTCAGCGGTTTCGGCGGGTGACTGCTGTTCCTGCTTGCGCGCTTTGGCGCGGGCGATAGCGGCCTCTACCGCGGCCTTGCGCGGATCGACGGGTTCAGCGATTTCGGCGGGTGCCTGCGGTTCCTGCTTACGCGCTTTGGCGCGGGCGATAGCGGCCTCTACCGCGGCCTTGCGCGGATCGACGGACTCACTCACCGACTGCGTTTCAGCTTGTTTTGCCCGCGCCTGGGCTTTACGCGCCTCGCGGGCGGCAATAACCGCACTGTTATCCGGTTTCGCTCCGGCCGTAATCACCACTGGCTGAAGCGTTTGTGCCTGTTTCTCTTTTACGCGAGCCAGCGCAGCGGCGATGGCATCGTGATCTTTGGCGGCAGGCTGGGCGGCGGCGCTTTTGTGTCTTTCAAGACGCGCTGCTTTTTCCCGTTCGAGACGAGCCTGACGTGCTTCAAAACGTGCTTTCGCTTCTGCTGCGCGTTTTTCTTCCTGGCTGATAGCATAAATCTCTGCTTTTTCCTGACGGAAATACTGCACCAGTGGAATATTGCTGGGGCAAACCCAGGCACAGGCGCCACATTCAATGCAATCCGCGATATTGTGCGCGATCGCTTTGTCATGCTGCTGGCCTTTACTGAACCAGTACAGTTGCTGCGGTAAAAGATCCGCCGGGCAGGCATCGGCACAGGCGCTACAGCGAATACAGCCTTTTTCTTCCTGTGGCTCCCCCATTTCGCTGGCTGAGGGGGCCAGCAAACAGTTGGTTATCTTCACCACCGGCACGTCCAGCCAGGGCAGGGTAAAGCCCATCAGCGGGCCGCCCATGATCACCATCTGATCGGCGGAAGGACAAAACCCTGCATCGTTGAGCAGATGGCGCACTGGCGTCCCCAGTCTGGCCCAGACATTACCTGGCCGGGCGATGGCCTCACCGGTGAGGGTGACGACACGTTCGGTAATGGGTTCGCCGTCAATCACTGCGCGTTTCACGGCATACGCAGTGCCAACGTTTTGCATCAGGACGCCAATATCCGATGAACGACCGCCGTGCGGCACCTGCTTGCCCGTCAGGATTTGGGTAAGCTGTTTTGCCCCGCCGGAAGGGTATTTGGTGGGGATCACCCGCAGCGAAATATCGTGAGAATCGGCCAGGATGGCGCGCAGCATTGAAATTGCCTGCGGTTTGTTATCTTCAATACCGATCAGGATTTCACGTGGTTGCAGGATATGCCCAAGGATGCGAATTCCCTCGACGATCTGCGCGGCGCAGTCCTGCATCAGACGGTCATCTGCGGTGATATACGGTTCACACTCTGCGGCGTTGACGATCAGCGTTTCAATCTTGTCGCTACCGCCTTGCAATTTGACGCCGGTTGGAAAACCGGCGCCGCCCAGTCCGGCCACGCCAGACTGATGAATACGGGTAATCAACTCTTCGCGGCTGTGGCTGCGATAATCGGCCCAGCCATCACGCTCAATCCACCGGTCCTCTCCATCCGCATCAAGAATGACGCTCAGTTCAGCTAAAGCAGACGGATGCGCCGTGGAATGGGGGGCGATGGCGGTAATGGTGCCAGAAGTGGGAGCATGAACCGGCAGCATTCGACCGCGTCCACGGGTGAGCGGTTGGCCACGCAAAACGTGCTCGCCGACGCTGACGCACAGCTCACCCTCAGCGCCGATGTGCTGCTTAAGTGGAATAACAAAACGGGTCGCCAGCGGCACCTGACGCAGCGGCGTTCCGTTTGACTGGGATTTCATTTCCGGCGGATGAATCCCGCCGTTAAAATCCCAAATCTTATTTTTTCTGAAGGCAGAGAATAGCTTAAGCATGTTGTTCCACGGGAATGATGCGAACGGGGATAGTGTTCAAATCCCACTTCCAACTGTCGGGTGTCTCGGCGACCGGACGCAATTCAATGCATCCGGTCGGGCAGGGATCCACGCACAGGTTACAGCCGGTACAGAGATCGCTCATCACCGTGTGCATCGCTCTCGTCGCGCCGACGATGGCATCGACCGGACACGCCTGAATACATTTCGTGCAGCCAATGCAGTTGTTTTCATCAATTACTGCCAGCATGCGGATGGGGGTCACATCCTGTTCATCGCCATCAATGGGCTGCGGTTCGACGTTCAGTAATTCCGCAATTTTGAGCATCACGGCTTCACCGCCCGGCGCACAGCGATTTATTTTTTCACCCTGGCTGCCGATGGCCTCGGCGTAAGGGCGACAGCCAGGATAACCGCATTGCCCACACTGGCTCTGCGGCAGAATTTCGTCAATCTTCTCAACAACCGGATCATCTTCAACCGCGAAACGGCGGGAGGCATAACCCAGAATGGCGCCAAACGCCAGACCCAGCAGGCTCACGGCGGCAACGGCAATCCAGATAGCGTTCATTACAACTTCACCAAACCACTAAAGCCCATAAAGGCCAGAGACATTAAACCTGCGGTAATCAGCGCAATCGCATTACCGCGGAAGGGGGCTGGAACATCTGCCACCGCGAGGCGTTCACGAATAGCGGCGAACAGTACCATTACCAGCGAGAAGCCGACGGCGGCAGAAAAGCCGTAAAGCGCCGACTGCAAAAAATTATGGCCGAGATTGATGTTTAACAACGCCACGCCCAGTACCGCACAGTTAGTCGTAATCAGCGGTAAAAAAATACCCAGCAGGCGATAAAGCGCGGGGCTGGTTTTACGTACTACCATTTCTGTAAATTGTACCACCACGGCAATGACCAGAATAAAGGCCAGCGTACGGAGGTAAACGAGATCGAGCGGGATCAGGATCCAGGTATCAATCAGCCAGGCGCAGACAGATGCGAGCGTCATAACAAAAGTCGTCGCGAGCCCCATCCCCATTGCGGTTTCTAGCTTTTTGGAAACCCCCATAAACGGACAGAGGCCCAGAAACTTAACCAGTACAAAGTTATTGACCAGTACAGTCCCGACAAACAGTAGCAAGTAATCAGTCATTTTTCGGCCTGAAATAAAAAAGCCGCCCATTATCTGTCAATATGCAGCAGGCGACAACAGGTTAACTGTAAGGTTATTACGGGTTCACAAACGTCGATTTTACGCGCGCTGAGCGTTTGAAATAGGGCACCATCAGCGCAGCGGCCAGTAGTGGAAACAGCAGCTGGCGTACGGCCAACGCATCCGGTACAGGGGAAAAGGCGAACGCTTTAACGGCCAGCAGCACCGACACCAGTAGCCAGATAACATAGTGTTTAGGGACGCAGCGTCTGCGTTTAAAGAAAGCGATAGTCAGCCACAGAGTGTAATACCACATCGCGATCGCAGTGATAAAGGAGACGCCCCACAAGAGAAGATTGCCCGTACTTTGTTCTCCGAGCGTTCTGAGTGTCTGCGGTGTAGCGAGTGCAGTGGCATACAGGAATAATGCCAAAGAGGCGCTCAAGAATGCGACTAACAGCCAGGCTAACGGGCCAAGCAACCAGCCTCCAATGCGCTCTGCTGGTGTTACGGTCATATGTTCTCCTGAATTAGCTTACAGATACACTCTTCTTTTTGGGGCAATTATTATAAAGATTTTAATGTTGATCGCTACTGCCTTTATTGGACATAGTGCCAGACAGACTTAGGAACCTGCCCAATATTAAACAAACGGCCACCAGAGACCAGCTCCGCACGCCGATGGTCTGCGGCGCGGTACATATTGATAATGTCGCTGTCGTCGGTCAGAGAGTAGTGCAGGTGGTCAAAGAGTTTTTCCAGACTTTCGAGTGAATTGATTTTGCGAAATTTTAATAAATAATCCTGAACGGTCATAAACAGGGATCCATGGTATCGAAATAATATTAACGGAGTTATGAACTTAAAAAATACCTTAATTTTACTGGCAAAATTTGACAGTAAGTAATGGCAAAATGAGAGAGTTCTTACGTAATAATACAGGCGTCAGACAACGCCTGAGGAAAGGTTAGCGCGCTTCATCGACACTGGCAACAGGCGAAAGCTAAGGATCTGGCGGATTTGTCTTTTTCAGATAAAATTGTATGCTTTTTCTGAAAAATTCCGATGTTTAAACCTGTCCTTTTAAGCCATAAGGCTTATTTCTTTTGCACTGAGGCCGTTGGCTCCGGCGGCTGATAATTGTCGATGTGGTTGGCCACACCCAAAAGAACGACGGATACTGCAAGTACAACCCAACCTGTTAGCTCAATAATACGGTTCATCACTGACGTCTTTTCTTTGATTTATCCATATACTCGTCATACTTCAAGTTACAGGTGCTGGTTTCCCTGGCATCACCCCTTCGGGGCCAGCGCAAGCGCTGTTCAAAACGACCACGCCGTTTTGTCCTGCAACCCGAATTATTTAGAGTATAAACACAGAGCGTAAATGTTACTGAGCAATAAATAAGACGGCAAGTCCAACGGGAACGATTTCGGGGATTTTTTTACCTAAAACCCGGAAAAAGTGGCATTTAGTTGACTTAGAGCCTGACCCATTAGGCTATTTTGCTTGCCATTTTGAAGCTGGGCAGTGCGTACGCTGAGTCGCCGGCAGGGGATTAAACTATTGTGACTTGTTTGTTGATGGTGTGAAATGGTTTGCAGACTGCAACGAGAGGCAAAGACATGAGTGACAACATCCGGGTAGGACTAATTGGTTACGGTTATGCCAGCAAAACTTTCCATGCGCCCTTAATTGTGGGGACGCCAGGTATGGAACTGGCCGCTGTCTCCAGCAGTGACGAAACAAAGGTGAAGACGGACTGGCCTTCTGTGAAGGTTGTCTCTGAACCTAAGCACCTTTTTAACGCTCCTGATATCGACCTGATCGTTATCCCCACACCGAATGACACGCACTTCCCGCTGGCAAAGGCCGCGCTGGAAGCGGGTAAGCACGTGGTGGTTGATAAACCTTTCACCGTGACACTGTCACAAGCCCGCGAACTGGATGCGCTGGCGAGAACGCTGGGACGCGTGCTTTCGGTATTCCATAATCGCCGCTGGGACAGTGATTTCCTGACGCTTAAAGGATTACTTGCCGAGGGTAAGCTTGGCGAGGTGGCGTATTTTGAGTCTCACTTCGACCGCTTTCGTCCGCAGGTTCGCGATCGCTGGCGGGAACAGGGTGGGCCTGGCAGCGGCATCTGGTACGATCTCGCGCCGCATCTGCTTGACCAGGCGATTAACCTGTTTGGCTTGCCAGTCAGTATGACGGTGGATTTAGCGCAGCTGCGTCCAGGCGCGCAGTCAACCGATTACTTCCACGCCATTCTCGCCTATCCCCAGCGCCGGATTGTGCTGCACGGCACGATGCTGGCCGCTGCGGAATCTGCGCGTTACATTGTTCATGGTTCACGTGGCAGCTATGTGAAATATGGGCTCGACCCGCAGGAAGAACGACTGAAAAATGGGGAACGCCTGCCGCAGGAGGACTGGGGCTATGACATGCGCGATGGTGTTTTAACGCGCGTGGAAGGCGAAGAACGGGTGGAAGAGACGTTACTGACCGTACCAGGAAATTATCCGGCCTACTACGCCGGGATCCGGGATGCGCTCAACGGCAACGGAGAAAATCCGGTACCGGCAAGTCAGGCGATTCAAATTATGGAGCTTATTGAACTGGGTATTGAATCGGCGAAACACCGCGCGACGCTGTGCCTTGCCTCCTGAGCTAAAAACTGAAATGCCCGATGGCGCAGGCTTTTCAGGGACACGGTGAATTGCATTATATGCTGAAAACAGTGATTTCCCTGGCCGGATAAGCCGCAAGCGACGTCATCCGGCAAAACAGGCGCGATGCCTGTCAGTCATCTGGGCCGCTCCCGGGAGCGGCTCATTGCATTACGCCGCGGCAACTTTCTCACGTAGCGCCCGTTTTTCGCGATCGCTCAGGAAGGCGATTTCCAGTCCGTTGATCTGCGCCTGGCGAATCTGTTGGCGGGTTAATCCTGCCGCCGGTGCCGCAATATTATACTCATGAATGATATCTACGCCCTGGACCGCCGGATCGTCGGTATTCAGGCTGGCAAGAACGCCATGCTCAAGGAAGATTTTCAGAGGATGCACATCCAGTGAAGGTACGGTACTGGTCTGAATATTTGACGTCAGGCAGGATTCAATTCCGATACGCTGTTCCGCCAGGAAGTCCATCAGCGCCCGATCTTCTACCGCTTTCACGCCGTGTCCAATACGCTCAGCACCCAGCTCGCGGATAGCCTGCCAGATGCTTTCCGGTCCGGCGGCTTCGCCCGCATGAACGGTAATATGCCAGCCCGCATCGCGCGCGCGGTTGAAGTGAGAAAGGAACAGGCTACCAGGAAAGCCCAGTTCGTCGCCGGCGAGATCGAGAGCGGTAATCTGGTCACGGTGTGCCAGCAATGCGTCCAGTTCCTGCAGGCAGGCGGCTTCGCCGAAGGTGCGGCTCATAATCCCGATTAAGCGCGCTTCGACGCCAAAAGCCTGACAGCCTTCACGCACGCCAGTAATCACGGCCTCCACGACGCCCGCGATCGGCAACTGGTGGGTCATGGCCATATAGCCTGGCGAAAAGCGCAGTTCGACATAATGCAGGCCATTGCGCGCCGCATCTTCAATATTCTCATATGCCACGCGACGGCAGGCATCCAGTGAGGCTAACACTTTGACTCCCCAGTCCAGCTTGGAGAGAAAACTCACCAGATCGGGTTCAGTGGCCGTAACCTGAACATGGGGGATGAGCGTTTCAAGAGTCTGCGCGGGGAGGGGTAAATTGAACTGGCGGCCAAGATCCAGAATTGTCTGGGCTCGAATATTGCCATCAAGATGGCGGTGAATGTCAGTTAACGGAAGGGAGATATCAATCATGGTCGCACTCTTTTTTTAATATAAAAGTGCGCACCATTATAAAAACAAAACAGGGATAAAAGCTATGTTGCGCAATGAAATTAATCATTGCGCAACCTGTATTAACGTATCGAACGGATGGCGTTAATGAGCCCGTTAACGCCTTTTTCAAGCTTGGCACGCGGGCAACCGGCGTTGAGCCGTACGAAACCACGGCCTTCCTCTCCGTAGGTATACCCCGGCATAATGGCGACTTTCTCCTGCTGGATCAGCGTCTCCTGCAACGCGTTGTCGTCAATATTCAGCGTCCGCAGATCAAGCCAGGCAAGATATGTGGATTGTGGAACCTGCCAGTTCAGTTCCGGGAACGCGCTGTTAAGGGCATCCGCGGTATAACGCATATTTTCCCGGAGGTAATCGCGCAATGCGTCCAGCCACGGCGCGCCTTGCTCGTAGGCCGCGATATGGGCGGTCAGCGCGAGCACGGCGGGAGAGGATAATCCGTCGCGTCCTTTCAGCGCCCCCAGATAGCTATTCCGGCTGGCTTCATCTTCAATCAAGCCATACGCACCGGTCAGCGCAGGAATGTTGAAGCTCTTTGAACCGGAGGTGAGCAACGCCCAGTGACCGCGCGCGACGTTGCTCCAGGGAATATGCGGTAGATCACCCCACACCATATCCATGTGAATTTCATCGGAAATAACCCGCACGCCGTGACGCTCGCAAAGCGCGGCCATCGTCTCCAGCTCCTGGCGAGTCCAGACCTTACCGGTTGGGTTTTGCGGGCTGCACAGCAGCAGAATCTTACTGTCCGCACGGGCCAGTTCGGCTTCCAGTTTCGCCATATCGCAGTGCCAGCCGTCAGCCCGTTTGTCCAGGGCAACGGGCCGAACGGTGCGCTGGTTACCCTCAATAGCTTTATAAAACGCATCGTATGCCGGAGTATGCACCACCACACCATCGCCAACCGAGGACCACTGGCGAATAAGTTCTGAAACCATATAGATCACGGAAGGGCCGTATACCAGCGACTCTGCGTCAATCATGGTGTTATGGCGGGAGGCAAACCAGTGGGCGACAGCACCCAGGAATTCATCGTTCTTCCAGCGGCTGTAGCCCAGCACACCGTGATTCAGGCGCTGATTCAGCGCCTCAAGAATGCATGGGGCAGTGGCAAAATCCATATCTGAAATGGTGAACGGCAGCAGGTCTGCCGTACCAAAGCGGTCAGCGACATAATCCCACTGGGTACACCACGTACCGTGTCTGTCCACAACCTTTGAAAAATCGAACATACTCTTGTCCTTATGCCTCAACGGTGTTCATCAGACCTGCCATTTCATCCTTCACGGACTGCACTTGCGGACCAATAACCACCTGCAGGTTATGCTGATTCAGTTGTACAACGCCAATCGCGCGATTGTCCTTCAGCGCCTGCACATTAACAAGTGACATATCTTTAACTGACAGACGCAGACGCGTGATGCAGTTATCCAGACTGACGATGTTATCAGCGCCACCCAGTGCGGCCAGGATTGCCGGAACGTTGTAACCCGATTTACCCGGAGTACCGGCAACCGCTTTTTCGATGGAGCTGGCAACTTCGACATCGCGCCCCGGGGTTTTCAGATTAAAGCGGGTGATAGCGAAGCGGAAGATAACGTAGTAGACCGCGAACCAGATAGCCGCAACGACGGGTACCAGATACCACTTCGTGGACAGACCGTGCAGGATGCCGAAGACCACAAAATCGATGATGTTACCGTCGGTGTTTCCGATGGTGACGCCAAGAACAGACATTGCGGTGAAGCCCAGACCGGTCAGCAGAGCATGGATAACATACAGAACCGGGGCGACGAACAGGAACAGGAACTCCAGCGGTTCCGTGGTGCCGCCGACGACGCAGGCGATCAGACCAGAAATCAGCAGGCCCTTAATCTTGTGACGATTCTCCGGACGGGCACAGTGGTACATCGCTAACGCCGCACCGGGTAAGCCGCCGAGGAAGGCAGGCATTTTCCCCTGAGAGAGGAAGCGGGTAGCGGTTTCAGAGAAGCCCTGGGTGGTCGGGCAGCTCAGCTGCGCCTGGAAAATGGTTAAGGCGCCGCTTACCGTATGCCCACAGACTTCCTGGGTACCACCGGCATCAGTAAAGCGGATCAGCGCAACCAGAATATGGTGCAAACCAAACGGCAGCAGCAGACGTTCGCCGGTACCGAACAGCATCGGACCGAAATCACCTGCGCTATTGATCATATGACCCAGACCACTGATCCCCATGGCAAATACCGGCCATACCAGCGGAATAACCAGACCAACCAGACCCATCACCACGGAGGAGACAATAGGTACAAAACGGGTACCGCCAAAGAAGGCCAGCGCATCCGGCAGACGGATATTGTGGAAACGCTCGTGCAGCATCCAGACAATAATACCGGCAATAACTGCGCCGAGGATCCCGGTGTCAATGGACTGGATCCCCAGAACGCTTTGCACGTTATTGGCTTTCAGAATGGCTGCGTCGGTGGTGGGAAGAATACCTTTCGCCGTTAACCAGAAGTTAACGGCCAGGTTCATTACCGCATAGCCGACAAAGCCTGCGAAAGCGGCGACGCCTTTGTTTTCGCGCGCCAGTCCAAGAGGAATGGCGATACAGAACATGACAGGCAGGAAGCTAAAAGCGAAGGAGCCGACTTTGCTCATCCAGGTAAAAATGGCCTGCAGCACGGGGTTACCCAGCGCCGGAAGGAGGGTGAGAACGTCGTGGCTACTCAGGGAGCTACCAATTCCCAGCATGATCCCGCAAAACGAAAGCAGTGCCACGGGCAGCATGAAGGTTTTACCTAACTGCTGGAAGAATTCCCACAGCGTGATTTTTTGTGTTGTTTTCGCCGTCATCTAACGACTCCTTATGAAGAGAAATCCGTAATCAGTAATTTGAGAGAGAAGATAAAACGTTTTACCTCATTTTAGTGCGGTGCGGATCACATTATGGAACGATAATTCGGCGTATAAATATAAGTGATTGATAAAACGTTTTATCCGTCACGTTATCAGGGAGTTTTTTGTTTCCATGGCTACAGCCAAAAAAATAACGATCCATGACGTTGCGTTGGCTGCGGGTGTGTCTGTCAGTACGGTGTCACTGGTACTGAGCGGCAAAGGCCGGATCTCAACGGCAACCGGAGAACGGGTCAATGCGGCAATAGAGCAGCTGGGCTTTGTGCGTAATCGCCAGGCGTCAGCGCTGCGCGGTGGGCAGAGCAGGGTGATTGGGCTTATCGTGCGCGATTTATCTTCGCCGTTTTATGCCGAACTGACTGCCGGGTTGACGGAGGCGCTGGAAACGCAGGGCAGAATGGTCTTTTTGCTGCATGGCGGACAGGATGGTGAACAGCTGACGCAGCGGTTTTCGATGTTGCTCAACCAGGGCGTGGATGGCGTAGTGATTGCGGGAGCGGCCGGAAGCAGTGACGCATTGCGTTTACTGGCGGAGGACCAAGGGATCCCCGTGGTGTTCGCTTCGCGCGCCAGTTATCTTGATGAGGTTGACACCGTTCGGCCTGACAACATGCAGGCAGCGCAATTATTGACGGAACATCTTATTCGTCACGGGCATCAACGGATTGCCTGGCTGGGTGGACAGAGTTCGTCCCTGACCCGCGCTGAACGTGTGGGCGGCTACTGCGCGACATTACTCAAATTTGGTTTACCTTTTCATAGTGATTGGGTGATCGAGTGTGCTTCCAGCCAGAAGCTGGCAGCAGAAGCGATCACCGCTTTGCTGCGCCATAATCCAACCATCAGCGCGGTGGTGTGTTACAACGAAACCATTGCGATGGGGGCCTGGTTTGGCTTGCTGAGAGCGGGGCGTCAGAGTGGAGAAACGGGTGTCGATCGCTACTTTGAACAACAGATTTCGTTGGCCGCTTTTGCCGATGTGGCGGAATCCGCGCTCGACGACCTGCCCATTATCTGGGCCAGCACGCCGGCGCGCGAAATCGGCTATACCCTGGCGGAACGGATGCTACAGCGGATAGGGCACGATGAGAGTCATTTGCGTAGTCAGGCTATTTCGGCCCGACTGGTGGTGCAAAAATAACCCCCTCAGCGAGGGGGTTATGGTGATTACGGCTGCGGCATTACTGGCGCATCCGGCATCGGGAGTGACGGCATACCAAACATGCCGACAAATTCATCCAGAGGCATTTGCTGACCATTCAACGTCACCTGACCGTTGGCGTACTGCAAACTTGTCGCAATCGTGTTGTCTTCCAGGGTGGTGATGCGGAACATCTGTCCCATCGCCGCCAGACCTTTCACCTGCTGATTGGCCAGTTTGGCCGCTTCATCCTGCTGGTAGCCTTCCAGTTTCGCAATCTGGGTCATGAATTCGACCGCCATATCCACCGGGATAGTCAGCTTCCCGTCCAGTGATTTCACCGAACGATCAACTTCCTGCGCCAGCGTTTGCGGCTCCTCTTTATTCGTTGCCGGATCTTTCAGAAACAGCGATACATTAAGCGCCGTTTCGCCTTTGGCATTTTTCCAGCTCAGCGGCGCGAGGGTAATCACCGGCTCGCCTTTCAGCAGTAGCGGCAGCGCACCGAAGAATGCCTCAGTCACTTTCTGTTGATAGAGCTCCGGGTTCTCCGTTATATCCGGTTGTGTCATCAGCGCCCGGGTTTGCGCATTGTACTGCTGGCTGAACTGATGGAAGGCTGCCCCGTCAATCTGGCCAACTTTCAGCGTCAGTTTACCGCTACCCAGATCCTGGTTTTGCACCTTCAGGCTGTTCAGGGTGTAGTCCAGTTGGCTGTTGATGGTTTTACCGTCATTGACGAGATCGGATTTTCCGGTAATTTCCATGCCTTCCAGCAACGCCAGCTCTTTGCCTTCGACGGAAATCGTTAGTTTTTCCAGCGACAGCTTTTGATCGCCGACGCGTTCACCAAAGCTTGCCAGCGTGCTGGAACCATCGGTTTTGAGGTTATTAAAGGTGATCTGAACCTTTTGATTATATTCGTTAACGGCATCAATCAGACCACTTTGTGCTTCACCGGAAAGTGAGATGCTCTTTCCATCCTTATCGGCATTGAGGATAAATTCACCGCCGCTAAAGGCGACTTTTTCCGCCTCTTTTTCGTAATTCAGCGGTTTTAAAGAGATGGCAGAACGGCTGTCGCCGCTGTAACCAATGCGTGAGTTGATTTCAAAAGGCGTTTCGCCTTTGGCCAGATCAAACAGCGGCTTGCTCACTTCATTATTGGCCAGTGTGGTTTTCACCGAGGCCATCGACGGCACAAGGTTAAACGATTTCAACTGGGCGAATGGGAAGGGGCCATGATCGACCGATTCGTTGAAGACCACGCTCTGACCCGCTTTCAGCCACGGATTTTCTTTCCCGGCGATGGGCTTGAGCACTAACTGCAACTGGCTGCTGAAGACGCCACGCTGATAGTCCTGATAGCTCAGCTCCACGTTAGCTTCAGGGGCGGTGAGCTTAATCTGTTCGTTTGCCTGCTTTACCATCTCAGCAAGATGGGTTTCCAGTTTCTTACCTGTGTACCAGGCGCCGCCTGTCCAGACGATACCGAGCGCAATTACCACACTCGCAGCTACCAGCGATTTTTTCATGTTGTTTGTCCATAAAATGAAACCAGGCGGAGCAACCGCCAGGCAAAGTCATAAGCCTTCTATACTCGTCATACTTCAAATTGCAGATGCGCTGGCTTTGTTACCCGGCCCATCCCTGGGCCTCGCCCCTGCGTCGCCGCCTTCCCGCAACTCGAATTATTGAGAGTCTATAAGCTTAGCAAGTGTTGTTATAAAATTCAGTATCTTGTTAAAGCTTGTTGTAAACGCGGGCCAAACGTCCGACGCCGCTGACGCTGATTGGGGATTCATCGGCGCTGATAAACGCCGATTCACCGGGTTTAAGCACCAGCTTCTGTTCGCCTTTACGCAACCGGGCTTCACCTTCAACACAGAACAGAATTGCCGCGCTTGACTGGCTAACCGTTGTTTCCTCGTTCGAGAGGTCATGCAAAGAGAACGCGAAATCGTCGACCGGGATAGGGAAGTCCAGCTCCGCACCCTTTTTCACCGGCGTGGTCAGCAGTTGATTTGCGGGCTTCGCTTCGAACTTCACGTTGGCAACCAGCTCCGGGATGTCGATATATTTTGGCGTCAATCCGGCACGCAGAACGTTATCGGAATTTGCCATTACCTCCAGCGCCACACCCTGAAGATAAGCATGGGGCGTTTCAGCAAACAGGAACATCGCTTCGCCTGGATTCAGCTTCACCACGTTCAGCAACAGCGGAGAGAAGAGGCCGCTGTCATCCGGGTAAAACTCGGAAATCACGCGGATAGTTTGCCAGGGTTCACCCTGCTGGCTGTTCAGTGCGGCTTTCAGTACCGCCAGCGCGCGGGATTTCTCTTCCCCTTGCATATTCAGCAGGCTGGCAAACAGCTGGCTGAGGCGTTCGCCATTCGGGTCCTGCAGGAAGTGGGCGATTGCGGTATGTGCGCCGGAGACGGGTTGCAGCAAAGAGACGATCTCTGAGAACTCACGAAACGCGTTCATGGCGAGGAACGGGGTCAGGGCAAAGACCAGTTCCGGCTTGTGGTTAGGATCTTTGTAATTGCGTTGCGCAGCGTCCATCGGAATACCTGCCGCATTCTCTTTGGCAAAACCGATTTCCGAATTGCGTTTATTCGGATGAACCTGGATGGAGAGCGGCTGAGCGGCACACAGGACTTTGAACAGGAACGGCAGTTCGCCGAAACGCCTGGCGACAGCATCGCCAAGCAGCGCGGGTTTATCGTGGTCAATCACCTCACGTAGCGAGACGGTCTGACCGTTGGCGTCTGCTATCTGCGAACTGCTTTTCGGATGCGCGCCCATCCACAGCTCAGCCATTGGTAACTGCTGCGGATTTGCGATGCCATAGAGTTCCGTTAACGCAGTTTTACTTCCCCAGGCGTAGTTTTGCACTGAGTTGATGAGTTTTTGCATTATCAAGCCCTGTTTCAATGTGGAGATTTATCCGGGTATTAAAGCAAGAAACCCGCGGGAAGTAACCTCTGCGTGCAAAAAGTCGTACTAGTCTCAGTTTTTGTTAAAAAATTGTGTAGGATAGTGTAACTCGCTTTTTACAGGGCATCGGGACATCGGCCCAGAAAATAACCAGACCGAGCAGTAAGTGAGAGAACAATGTCAAATAAACCCTTTTATTATCAGGATCCTTTTCCCCTCCAAAAGGATGATACCGAATACTATTTACTGACCAGTGAGCACGTCCGTGTCACTGAGTTTGAAGGGCAGGAGATCCTCAAAGTCGCTCCGGAAGCGCTCACGCTCCTCGCCCATCAGGCATTCCATGACGCGTCCTTTATGCTGCGCCCCGCGCATCAGCAGCAGGTTGCCGATATCCTGCATGACCCCGATGCCAGCGAAAACGATAAGTACGTGGCGCTGCAATTCCTGCGAAACTCTGACATTGCCGCAAAGGGGATTCTGCCAACCTGTCAGGATACCGGCACGGCAATCATCGTGGGTAAGAAAGGTCAGCGCGTGTGGACCGGCGGTGGCGACGAGGCTGCGCTGGCCCGCGGTGTCTATGACACCTATATCGAAGATAACCTGCGCTATTCGCAAAACGCGGCGCTGGATATGTACCAGGAGGTCAATACCGGCACCAACCTGCCCGCGCAGATCGATCTCTATACCGTGGATGGCGACGAATACAAATTTCTGTGTATCGCAAAAGGGGGCGGCTCTGCCAACAAAACCTATCTGTACCAGGAAACTAAGGCGCTGTTAACGCCAGGCAAACTGAAAAATTATCTGGTGGAGAAGATGCGCACCCTGGGGACGGCGGCTTGCCCACCGTACCATATCGCCTTCGTTATCGGCGGCACGTCGGCTGAAGCAACGCTGAAAACCGTCAAGCTGGCTTCGGCGAAATATTATGATGAGCTGCCCACCGTGGGCAACGAACATGGTCAGGCCTTCCGCGACGTAGAACTGGAAAAAGAGCTGCTGACTGAAGCGCAGAATCTGGGATTAGGCGCGCAGTTCGGCGGCAAATATTTTGCTCACGATATCCGGGTGATCCGCCTGCCGCGGCATGGCGCGTCCTGTCCAGTCGGGATGGGGGTTTCCTGCTCTGCGGATCGCAACATCAAAGCGAAGATTAATCGAAAAGGTATCTGGATCGAGCGGCTGGAACATAATCCGGGTAAATATATCCCGGAAGCACTGCGTAAAGCCGGTGAGGGTGAGGCGGTGCGCGTGGATCTCAACCGACCGATGAAAGAGATCCTCGCACAGCTCTCGCAGTATCCGGTCTCTACACGTCTGTCACTGAACGGCACCATTATCGTGGGACGCGATATTGCGCACGCCAGACTCAAAGAGCGCATGGATAACGGTGAAGGGCTGCCACAGTATGTGAAAGATCACCCGATCTATTACGCCGGTCCGGCAAAAACGCCGGAAGGATATGCCTCGGGATCGCTGGGGCCGACGACTGCCGGACGTATGGATTCGTACGTCGATCAGCTTCAGTCTGAGGGGGGAAGCATGATTATGCTGGCAAAAGGCAACCGCAGCCAGCAGGTGACCGATGCCTGCCATAAACACGGTGGCTTCTATCTGGGCAGCATTGGGGGACCCGCAGCCGTGCTGGCGCAGGGGAGTATCAAGAGTCTTGAGTGTGTGGAGTACCCCGAGCTGGGAATGGAGGCAATCTGGAAGATTGAAGTGGAAGATTTCCCGGCCTTTATTCTCGTTGACGATAAAGGTAACGACTTCTTCCAGCAGATTCAGACGTCGCAGTGCGCACGCTGCGTTAAATAACGTCAGCCGCCCTTCGGGGCGGTTTTTTTTACCGCACAAACAACCAAATGGTTGTCCTGCCATCGTTGATACTCATAAGACCGCAGGCAGGTGGCAATGTCGAAACATAACCTAATCAAAAAGTTGAATAAGGAGCAGGTAATGGAAACGGTACGCCGTGAGAAAGATTCGATGGGCGCAATTGATGTCCCGGCTGACAAGCTATGGGGCGCGCAAACTCAGCGCTCGCTGGAGCATTTTCGTATCTCTACGGAGAAAATGCCCGTTTCACTGATCCATGCGCTGGCGCTGACCAAGCGTGCAGCAGCAAAGGTAAACGCGGATCTGGGACTGCTGACGGAGGAGAAAGCCTCTGCCATTATGCGGGCCGCAGATGAAGTGCTGGCAGATCAACATCCCGATGAATTCCCGTTGGCTATCTGGCAGACAGGGTCGGGCACCCAAAGCAATATGAATATGAACGAAGTGCTGGCAAATCGTGCAAGTGAACTGCTCGGCGGCGTCCGCGGCATGGATCGCAAAGTGCATCCCAATGATGACGTAAATAAAAGTCAAAGCTCCAATGACGTTTTCCCGACAGCGATGCACGTTGCCGCGTTGCAGGCACTGCGTATCCAGCTTATCCCTCAGCTGAAAGTGTTAACCCAAACGCTCAGTGAGAAATCCCACGCGTTTGCGGATATCGTCAAAATTGGTCGTACGCACCTGCAGGATGCCACCCCGCTTACGCTCGGGCAGGAGATTTCCGGCTGGGTGGCGATGCTCGGGCACAACCTCAGACACATTGAAAACAGCCTGCAGCATGTGGCGGAACTGGCTCTGGGAGGGACTGCTGTAGGAACCGGGCTGAATACCCATCCTGAATATGCCCGCCGGGTAGCGGATGAGCTGGCGGCAATCACCCGTGCGCCATTTGTGACCGCGCCGAACAAGTTTGAAGCGCTGGCGACCTGTGATGCGCTGGTACACGCGCATGGTGCGCTGAAAGGGCTGGCGGCATCGCTAATGAAGATTGCCAACGACGTTCGCTGGCTGGCCTCGGGGCCGCGCTGCGGGATTGGCGAGATTGCGATCCCGGAAAATGAGCCTGGCAGCTCGATTATGCCCGGAAAAGTCAACCCGACCCAGTGTGAAGCCGTGACCATGCTCTGCTGTCAGGTGATGGGGAATGACGTGGCGATTAATATGGGCGGGGCGTCGGGTAATTTCGAACTGAACGTCTATCGTCCGATGGTGATCCACAATTTTCTGCAATCTGTTCGTCTGCTGGCCGATGGCATGGAGAGTTTTAATGAGCACTGTGCGTCGGGCATTGAGCCGAACCGCGAGCGGATCAACCAATTGCTCAATGAATCGCTGATGCTGGTGACCGCACTCAACACGCACATTGGCTACGATAAAGCGGCAGAAATCGCCAAAAAAGCGCACAAAGAGGGGCTGACGCTGAAAGCTTCTGCCCTGGCGCTTGGCTATCTGACAGACGCTGAATTCGACAGCTGGGTGCGTCCGGAACAGATGGTCGGCAGCATGAAGTCAGGACGCTAATCCGCAACATACAGGTGCAGCCGGGGAATAATTAGCCTCAATGGCTGCGCCTGAGGCTTATAACGGTGCTGGACATTTTCGGCGTTGTAGTTAAGCAGTTCCCCAATATCTGGCACGTTTGCGCCGTTATCGCTGTTGATTAACGCGATAAGCGGAGTCGGGCAGGCGTGTTGCACCTGTTTCTGCTGCCCTTTGTACCAGACGCGGGCAATCGGCTGGACTTTCACCGGACGTTTTATTTTCAGGCGGGCCTGCTGCGGCAGGGCGGCAATGTCCTGATATTCGCGCTCCAGCTTTGCCTGCCACTCTTCCCGCGTCCATGGATGCACGCTGCGCGGGGTTGTCAGGCTTTTTTTAAGCTGTGCGAGCACCTCATCACGATGTAAGTTTTTGATAAAATGCTTGTTTGCCCAGCCAAAACGCAGCGTTGCCGGATCGTGAATCACCGTCAGCGTGCGATAAGCATTAAGCGTGATTAGCCCCGGCAGATGGCGATGCACCCATTCGAAACGCGCAGCGGAGGCTAATCCGGACTCGACAGCAACAATATGCTCGAAGGTGGTTTTGAGCCGATTGATCTGCTGTACCTGATTCTCCAGCGCGGCCATACTGGCACGATCAACCTGGAAGCACAGCACGCCAGGCAGGCGAACGGCGGCTTTGCTGCTGCGGTTTTCTGACTGCTGTTGGATAAACAGGTGACGATAGTGGCGTAATGCCAGCGTCCTGGCATCTTCCCCCAGATGTTGCTTAACCGCGATATTGTCCAGTGGGCTATGCTCATCCTCTTTGCTAACCTCCGGCAAAGAGAAGACCCGGGCAATAAGCATGGGCTGTTGCTCAAGGTTTTCTGTCAGAGCCGCCAGCGCCTGTTCCATCTGGCGAAAAGTACCATTGAGTCGGTCGACGAGATCGTAACGCGCCATATGTTCACCATATTAGTTACAACATACTCGTTGTATAGCACATTCCACCGCATCTGACTACTGTGCGATAGCGGTCAGGCAGGGGAAAATTGCGGAATATGATGCCAGAGTGGCCAGCTAAAGCTGAAGCGTGCGCCGCCAGACTCGCTCTCGCTGCACATGACCGTGCCGCCCATCGCCTGAGCGATAGAATGGACGATGGCAAGGCCCAGCCCACAGCCGCCCGTGGCGCGATCGCGACTGGGATCGAGACGCACAAAAGGCTCAAATACCTTCTCCCTGGCGTCGGGTTCAATACCCGGACCATCATCATCGACAACCAGCGTTGCACGGTTACCGTCAAGCAACAGGCTGACCTGCACGGTTGAATGGCAGTAACGCAGTGCGTTATTGAGGAGATTATCCAGGACGCGTTCCATCAGTCGCATATCCAGCGCGCCGTAATTGCCCACGGTAAGCGGATGGAGGGTGACCGTTTTCTCCGGGGTCACGCTCTGTACATCTTCTATATGCGCTGTCAGCCATGCCGGAAGATCCGGTTCGCTAAGATGCAGCTCATTTTGCGGGCGATCGAGCCGTGCGTAGGTCAGCAACTCTTCAATCAGTCCCTCAAGTTGGCCGATGTCCCGGTTCAGCCCCAGCGACTCCTGTTCGGTGAGGTTGTCACTCATTTCCAGTCGGTAACGAAGACGTACCAGCGGCGTGCGCAGCTCATGGGCAATACCATCAATCAGCTGCTTTTTGCTGGCAATGAGCGCGTTAATGTTATCCGCCATCTGATTAAATGCGATGCCGAGACGTTCAAAACTGGAGCCGTTGTCAAAATGCAGTCGCTCAGTCAAATGGCCCTCGCCAAATCGCTGGGCAGCCGCTTCCAGTCTGAGCATTTCTTGCCAGTGGGGCCGCATCCAGATAAATACCGGAAAGGCGAGGGAGATGGCGATAAATGCCATCAGCGAAACATCCAGCAGACGCATCTGGTGGAGAAAATAGAGATAGGGAACCGGGCCTACAGCCAGTACGTAATGACTGCGTGGAATGCGTTGAATAAAAGTGTACTGATCGTCAAGGGCAACGATATCGCCTTCCCGCAATCGCTGCATGGTTTGCGCATCCAGCGTGTATTTATTCAGCGGCTCTACGCGGAGGTCAAAAGAGAGATTCAGATCCATCTCTTTCAACGTTTTCCCCCAGTCACGAGGCGGGATTTCACGTAATTCGCTACGCATCAGATAGAGCGAACTTTTCATCAAATCATCGAGTGACTGCCTGCCTGCGCGCTCTGCGGTAAATTTGTACACCAGACCAACCAGCAGGGTCATGACCAGAAAACAGACAAACAGCAGGAGATAAAACTGCACAAACAGCTTTTTCATTCACTCACCCGAAACGGATTCAGTTAAATCTTATCTTCATCATCCCATGCGTGTGGGGCGAACAGATAGCCTTTATTGCGCACCGTTTTGATTCGGTAAGGTTCGGTTGCGTTATCAAGCAGTTTTTTGCGCAGGCGTGAAATAGCGACATCCACGCTGCGATCCATACCATCATAGCTGACGCCGCGCAGGTTTTTTAACAGGGCATCACGATCCATAATTTGTCCGGCATGGGTGGCGAGCTCCCAGAGCAGTTCAAAGTCTGCGGTGGAAAGCGAGATTTCTTTGCCGGAGAGCATCACGGTACGATTGACCGGATCAACATTCAGCGCACCAAAGCGCAACGTTTTGTGCGGTGTGGCGGTGCTCTCCTGGATGCCTTTGGTTTGTGTCGATTGTTCGCTCTGGCGGAGGTGCAGACGCAGGCGAGCCAGCAGCACGGCGGGCGGGGTGGTTTTCAGAATGTAATCACACGCCCCCATTTCCAGCGCCAGGATGTGGTTCATATCGCTATCCAGCGACGTGAGCAGCACAATCGGTCCCTGCCATTTACCTTGTAAATCACGGCAAATGGTCATGCCATCTTTACCGGGAAGCATTATGTCGAGCAATACCAGGTCCGGCCGGACGCGCAAAATGGCCTCTTCAGCCATGTCACCGCGGGGTTCCACGATAACCTCAATGTCATGCTTTGCCAG
This sequence comes from Citrobacter amalonaticus, assembly GCF_002918555.1. GTDB lineage: Bacteria > Pseudomonadota > Gammaproteobacteria > Enterobacterales > Enterobacteriaceae > Citrobacter_C > Citrobacter_C amalonaticus_A. The sequence continues at coordinate 63,697 of NZ_PQMB01000002.1, read as the reverse complement.
ATAAGCGGCAATCAGCGAGCCGACTTCCGGATCGTCTTCTACAAATACGATGGTGTTCATATCATTCATTACAAATACAAAACGTCAACATACACCGCCGCCGTTTTCCCTGCCATTACTCTTTTCTAAACGAGGGCGCTTCCGTTATGCTACAGGTTATTGTTATTAAGGTGTTAAGGCAAAGTGATGGGACTTGTGATTAAGGCGGCCCTGGGTGCACTGGTCGTGGTATTGATTGGTTTGCTGGCAAAAACAAAGAACTATTATATCGCAGGATTAATTCCGCTTTTCCCGACGTTCGCGCTTATTGCCCACTATATTGTGGCCAGTGAGCGAGGAATCGAAGCGCTGCGCACGACCATCGTATTCAGTATGTGGTCGATCATTCCCTATTTTGTTTATCTCGTTTCGCTGTGGTATTTCACCGGTTTCATGCGGCTACCTGTCGCGCTCGGCGGGTCGGTTATCTGCTGGGGGCTGAGCGCGTGGCTGCTGATTTTCTGCTGGATCAAGCTGCACTAACGCAGATGACGACCGCCGTCTACGGCGAAACTGCGCCCCGTCACAAAACAGCTGGTGAGAAGATAGTCGATGAGATCGATTATCTCTTTTTCGCCGGGCGCGGTTTTCATGAGTGATTTATTCAGCGCCTTCTGGCGGTACCCGGCGTCATCACCCTCATTAAACAGAATGAGAGAGGGCGCGATGGCGTTAACCTTTACCTCCGGAGCCAGCTTGCGGGCAAACGAGCGGGTCATGTTGTCCAGCGCGGCTTTGCTGGCGGCATAGGCAATATGCTTATCGCTGCCTTTTTCGACCACGTAGTCGGTGAAGTGGATGATATCGCTCGCCGCATGTCCGTGACCACGCAGCATACTCTCCAGCGCATGGTTAAGCAGATAAGGGGCATTCACATGGACTTGCATCATGCAGGCCAGAACGTCAGAGAGCGGGGTTCCGGGTTTTTCTGCCATCCATGCGCTGGCGTTATGGATTATCGCGCGCAGGCCGTGGGTGCTCTCCTTGACCTTATCGGCGAAGGCCAGAATACCGTCGTCCGATGAAAAATCAGCCTGAATGCAGAGCGCGCCCGCACGGGTCAAACCGTCAATTGCGGGGTAATGCGTGCGATAGCTGACAATTACCGGCTGCTTTTGGTTAATCAAGTGCCATGCAATGGCGAGGCCGATGCGACGGCCACCACCGGTGATGAGGATTGGCAGAGGGCGGTTGTTATTCATCGTAATCTCCTTCAGAGCCAAACGATGGGATAACGGTTATCCCACCAACATCCAGGTCGCCGGTACGGCGGCAACCAATAACAAACCAATCAGCACCATTTCGCGCCGGTTCAGTACATTATCATGCGTATGTGTTTTGCGTGCGTACAGGAACACCAGCAGCCCGGGTGCATACAGTACAACGGAAAGCAGCAGGTGCATTGGACCAGACGCATACAATAACCATAAGCCATAAATACATGCTCCGACACCCACCGCCTGGTGGAGAGGGCGGGTTGCGATTTTCAACAAAAACGCGCCAACCAGGAAATAGGGTACCAGAATCATCTCTGAGGCAATGGTCAGTAGCGTGTTGTAATCCGAACCGGTAAGCCAGATAAGGACCAGGCAGACCTGTACGCAGATGTTTGTCAGCCAAAGAGAGGAGGACGGCGCCCCCTGCGCGTTCTGCCGGGCGAAAATGCGCGGAAATGCTTTATGCGTGGAAGCGAGAAACGGAACCTCTGCTGCCATGATAGTCCAGCTCAAATACGCCCCACAGACAGAAACAATCAGCCCTGCGGCAATGATGATTTCGCCCCAGGGGCCCATCATTTTCACCATCAGTCCGGCCATCGAGGGGTTACGGATCCCGGCCAGTTCCGGACGGGCAAGTACGCCCAGCGAGAGCAGGGTGACCAGCAGATACACACCCAGCGCCGCGATGACTGCCAGCAGCGTGGCACGTCCAACGTCATGCTTGTTTTTGGCGCGGGCAGAAACCACTACCGCACCCTCCACGCCGATAAATACCCACAGCGTAATCAGCATGGTGTTTTTGACCTGTTCCCAGACGGGGACGCCCAGCTCGATACCGGTGAAATCCAGGCTAAAGATATCGAGTTTAAACGCCATCATGGCCAGCACGATAAACAGGCCGAGCGGCAGCAGTTTTGCCAGCGTCGCCACAAGGTTAATGCTGGCCGCGGTCTGCACCCCACGCAGAACCAGAAAATGCACGACCCACAGCAGAACCGATGCGCCAACGATCGACTGCCACGTATTTCCGTCGCCAAACAGGCGCAGTTCAGGCGTGTCAGTAAAGAAACTCAGGGCTGAAAAGACGATAACCAGGTAAGAGACGTTGGCAATCACCGCGCACAGCCAGTAGCCCCAGGCGGAGCAAAAGCCGATGAGCTCGCCAAAACCCTCGCGGGCATAGGTAAAAATCCCACCATCCAGCTCCGGGCGAATGCGCGTCAGGATCAGCATAGCGAAAGCCAGTAACAGTATGCCTGCACCGGTTATGGTCCAGCCAATCAGTAAGGCTGCCGGACTTGCAACGGCGGCCATGTTCTGCGGCAGACTGAATACACCTGCGCCAAGCATTGAGCTTAAAACCAGCGCGGTAAGTGCGCTCAATCCCAGTTTCTTTTCCATGCTAATCCAGTGACAAAAACGAAGGTTGGAGAATAATTATTATGACAAAACGCATAAAAATGGTGAAAGCGACTCAAGGCGCGGGATTTTACGGAGAGAAGAGGCTGCTTGCAACGATCGCGGAAAGATTTGTGACCAAAAATACTAAAGGCGGCATATAGCCGCCTTATTTTGCTATACGTGTTGCTTATTTATACAGGTCTGCGCTGACGGTAAGGTTGTTACCACGTTCCTGCCACTGGCGGGTAATGTGGTAGTACTTAGCGCCTTTCTTCGCAGCACGTTTTGCAACCTGATAGGAAATCTCAGTCATGTTGCTGTAGTTGCCGGTGAATTTGATGCTGTCAAATGGCACCATCATCGCCGCAGTGGCTTTGTTTACTTCTTCAACCTTAGTGCCGTCAGGCAGCGTGACGGTGTAACGCCCGCCTTTGGTTGACTGCGTTTCGAAGAAGCGACCGACGTCTGCACTTGGTGAAGCCGTGGTGGCAACGCCCGGGATTTCAACTTTCTTAGCGGTTTCTCCGCCGGCTGCCAGCGCCGCACGACCCGCATCAGAATCGGCCGGAATGGCATCCGGGCTCTGCACAACGCGTTTTTTCGCATCTTCTTTGTAGATAAATGCAGTAATACGCTGGTTGCCGCCCTGGTTGGCATCGACCTGGCGCACGATATAGAAGGAATAAGCCCCTTTCTCTTTCGCCGCTTTGGTGATGGCGTCGTTCACTTCCGGTTGGCTGCGGAAGAAACCCTGTACCGTCACGGTGTCAAACGGTTCAATCAAAACAGCCTGATCCTTCGGTAATTCAACGACGCCATTGATGACGCGATTTTTCGTGGCTTCCGCTTTTTCGGCATCGGCTTTATACAAGTCAGCAACAACACGCCAGTTACCACTGTTGCCAAAATCGGATGTATCAACAACATAAAATGAGGCGGCACCGTCTTTATCTGCACGGCGAGAGACGGCTTTAACCGCATCGCCAATAGCATTAAAACGTCCGGTGACCGTCACGCGGTCATAAGGTTTCAGTGCTGCCGCTTGCTCCGGCGTCAATTCTGTCGCTGCGTTTACGGAAAAAGCAGTCGCAGAAAGAAGTGCGGACGCCAGGAGAGTGTTCTTAAGCTTCATAAAAATAATCCTTCGCCTTGCGCAAACCAGGTACTGGTATTGTTATTGACTAGAAACGTGGCTGATTATTGCATTTAAATCCGGTGAATGTCTGCGTGATTTTTCATTCATCATAATGTATGAGGTCACAAGGTCGATAACAATTCGTGATATGTCCAAAAAACAGGCGCCCGGAGGCTAAAACTGATGAAACAGTTGAATTTCATAAGTTAATTTAATGTTAATTAGTTGATCCGTTATGGCGCTAAATCATGTTTTGCCGCTTCGCCTGAGCGAATTATCGGCCCTCCGTCACGAATTCAAGACCATTATTCCGCTTTGCAGGCTGAATCGTTCCTGTTTTGCAGATTTACTGATAAATACTTTTTTTGGCGCTAGATCGCAGGCGCTATTTTCAGTAGGTTATAGAGAGTTTGTTACTGTTTTATTTTTCTGAGGTAACGTTGACCTCTCCCGTGAGATTGCGCAGGCAATTCCACGATTGTTGACAAACCATCATCAAAAATACCGATGGAAGGGAACATTATGCGAATTGGCATACCAAAAGAACGGTTTACCAATGAAACCCGCGTAGCCGCCACGCCGAAGACGGTTGAGCAGCTGCTGAAACTGGGTTTCACCGTCGCGGTCGAAAGCGGCGCGGGTATTCTGGCAAGTTTTGACGATAACGCGTTTGTGCAAGCCGGCGCGGAAATTGTAGACGGCAATGCCATCTGGCAGTCGGAAATTATCCTGAAGGTTAATGCACCGGAAGACCACGAAATTCCATTGCTGAATGCGGGTACAACGCTGGTCAGCTTTATCTGGCCTGCGCAGAATCCAGAGTTAATGCAAAAGCTCGCTGAACGCAGTGTAACGGTGATGGCGATGGATTCTGTACCGCGTATCTCGCGTGCGCAGTCGCTGGATGCCCTGAGTTCAATGGCCAACATCGCGGGTTATCGCGCGATTGTCGAAGCTGCGCATGAATTTGGCCGTTTCTTTACCGGACAAATCACGGCGGCAGGTAAAGTTCCGCCCGCAAAAGTAATGGTGATCGGGGCAGGCGTTGCCGGTCTTGCCGCTATCGGAGCGGCTAACAGTCTTGGGGCAATCGTTCGCGCTTTTGACACCCGTCCGGAAGTTAAGGAACAGATCCAGAGTATGGGCGCTGAGTTCCTTGAACTGGATTTCAAGGAGGAAGCGGGTAGCGGCGACGGCTATGCCAAAGTCATGTCTGAGGCGTTCATTAAAGCCGAGATGGCACTCTTTGCCGCCCAGGCAAAAGAGGTCGACATTATTGTGACCACTGCGCTTATCCCGGGTAAACCCGCGCCGAAGCTTATAACGCGTGAGATGGTTGATTCCATGAAGGCGGGGAGCGTCATTGTCGATCTGGCGGCGCAAAACGGCGGTAACTGCGAATATACCGTTGCGGGGCAGGTCACCACGACGGCGAACGGGGTGAAAGTCATCGGCTATACCGATCTGCCGGGTCGTCTGCCGACGCAGTCCTCTCAGCTTTATGGGACTAACCTCGTCAACCTGCTCAAGCTGCTGTGCAAGGAAAAAGACGGCAATATCTCCGTGGATTTTGACGACGTGGTCATCCGTGGCGTGACGGTCGTGCGTGAGGGGGAGATTACCTGGCCCGCGCCTCCCATTCAGGTTTCTGCTCAGCCACAGGCGGCGCCTAAAGCGGCTCCTGCACCGAAAGAAGCGGAACAACCGGCATCGCCGTGGCGCAAATACGCGCTGATGGCGCTGGCCATTATTCTTTTTGGCTGGCTGGCAGATGTGGCGCCGAAGGAGTTTCTTGGCCACTTCACCGTATTCGCACTCTCCTGTGTTGTAGGGTACTACGTGGTGTGGAACGTTTCTCACGCGCTGCATACGCCGCTAATGTCCGTAACCAACGCCATCTCAGGGATTATTGTTGTCGGGGCGTTGTTGCAAATTGGTCAGGGCGGCTGGGTGAGCTTCCTGAGCTTTATCGCGGTCCTGATTGCCAGCATTAATATTTTCGGTGGCTTCACCGTGACTCAGCGCATGCTGAAAATGTTCCGGAAAAACTAAGGGGTAACACATGTCTGGAGGATTAGTTACAGCTGCATACATTGTTGCCGCGATCCTGTTTATTTTCAGTCTGGCGGGGCTTTCAAAACATGAAACCTCGCAGCGGGGTAACAACTACGGTATCGCCGGGATGGCGATTGCGCTGATTGCCACGATTTTTGGTCCGGATACCGGCAACGTTGCGTGGATTCTGGTGGCGATGATCATCGGCGGCGCGATTGGTATTCGTCTGGCGAAGAAAGTTGAAATGACCGAAATGCCGGAGCTGGTGGCAATTCTGCACAGCTTCGTCGGTCTGGCTGCGGTGCTGGTAGGCTTTAACAGCTACCTGTATCACGAAGCGGGTCTGGAACCGATTCTGGTGAATATTCACCTGACAGAAGTGTTCCTGGGGATTTTCATCGGTGCGGTAACCTTCACGGGGTCCGTGGTGGCATTTGGCAAACTGCGCGGCAAGATCTCCTCGAAGCCGCTGATGCTGCCAAACCGTCACAAGATGAATCTGGCTGCGCTGGTGGTCTCCTTCCTGCTGCTGATTGTGTTTGTCCGTACCGAAAGCGTTGGTCTGCAGGTTCTGGCGCTGCTGATAATGACCGTCATCGCGCTGGCCTTCGGCTGGCATCTGGTGGCGTCTATCGGCGGGGCCGATATGCCGGTTGTCGTTTCTATGCTCAACTCCTATTCCGGTTGGGCGGCGGCGGCGGCAGGTTTCATGCTGAGCAACGATCTGCTGATTGTAACGGGGGCGCTGGTCGGTTCCTCTGGTGCGATCCTCTCTTACATTATGTGTAAGGCGATGAACCGCTCTTTTATCAGTGTAATTGCTGGCGGTTTCGGTACTGATGGCTCCTCAGGTGGGGACGATCAGGAAGCGGGCGAACACCGTGAAATTACGGCGGAAGAGACCGCTGAAATGCTGAAAAACGCCCAATCGGTGATCATCACTCCGGGTTATGGCATGGCGGTTGCCCAGGCGCAGTATCCGGTGGCGGAAATCACTGAGAAACTGCGTGCGCGCGGGATTAAGGTGCGTTTTGGTATTCACCCGGTGGCAGGGCGCTTGCCTGGTCACATGAACGTACTGCTGGCGGAAGCGAAAGTACCGTATGACATCGTGCTGGAAATGGATGAGATCAACGACGATTTTTCTGATACCGATACGGTACTGGTGATCGGCGCAAACGACACGGTTAACCCAGCGGCGCAGGACGATCCTAAGAGTCCGATTGCGGGGATGCCGGTGCTGGAAGTGTGGAAAGCGCAGAACGTTATCGTGTTCAAGCGTTCAATGAATACCGGTTACGCTGGCGTTCAGAACCCGCTGTTCTTCAAAGAGAACACGCAGATGCTGTTTGGCGACGCCAAAGCCAGTGTCGATGCGATTCTGAAATCGCTGTAACGTTTGATACAAAAAGCCAACGGCCTCTGCGGAGGCCGTTTTTTTTTGCACTTATTGCAGGGTTTTTCCGGTTTGATAAGCGTGATTGATTAACCCGCCCTTATTTCCCGGATGTGTGCCACGCGGCACGGTCTCTCAGTCTTTATTCATATCGCCCAGCAGGATGGCGATGCTTTGACCGCCATCACTGTGCTCAAGGGCAATCTTAACAATGATGGTCAGCGGCACAGAGAGCAGCATTCCTACCGGACCTAACAACCATCCCCAGAAGATTAACGATAAAAAGACCACCAGCGTGGAAAGTCCTAACCCACGTCCCATGATGCGGGGTTCGAGAATATTACCGAACACCAGATTAATGACAAGGAATCCCGCCAGTACTACCAGCGCATCGTATAAGCCGCCAAATACCAGCACCTGAGCGATAGGGGGGATGGCTGCCAGCACCGAACCAATATTCGGAATGTAGTTAAGCGCAAAGGCCAGCAATCCCCAGACGAAGGCAAACCGCACCTCCAGCGCAACCAGCATCCCCCAAACCACGACGCCGGTGACGAGGCTAATGGCGGTTTTCAGCACCAGATAGTGCGATACGCTGTCAATGGCGCGTTGGATCGCAGCCATACCTTCAGTCGGGCGCACCATTATCTGTTGCAGTTTGGTCGGTAGCTGTGGCACCTCCAGCAGCATAAAAACGACCGTCAGCAACAGAAGGAAAATCGATGACATGGCGTTTGAAAGTTGGGCCAGCAGGTTAGTGACTAAAATCATTGCAGCGTTAGGGTCGATGTATTTCACCAGTTCATCAACGGAGACGCCAATGCCCGCGCGCTGTAGCCACGGCTCAATGTTCTTCAGGGGAATGACCAGCGAGGAGCGATACTGCGGCAGCGTGCGCGCCAGCTCATTTAACGAGGTCCCCAGGTAGGCCAGTAGTAGCACCATTGCCAGCACAATAACCATAATCAGCAAGGAGATGGCTAACACGCGGGGCACGCGCAGTATGACCAGTCGCTGAACCAAAGGGTTGAGTACGACCGCGATAAATAACGCCAGAATAAACGGCACCACAATATCGGCTGCGAAACGGATGCCAGTAAGGATGATAACCAGCATCCCCAGCATAATAACGATTTTTAGGCCGTTCAGCGTGATGATTGGTTTTGCCATGCTAATTCCTGAAAAATTTGTCTTATTTCTATAATAATGTGATTTCTGTCATGTGGTCCTGGCAAAAATCAAACAGTTCAGGTAAAGAAGTGAAAAGGTTTTGAGTTAATTCTTAAGCTATGGTACAAATCAGGCGTGTTCAACTACCGAGGACAATTATCATCCGCGATGACGAGAAGCAACACTGCGGATAATTGTAATATTATGGACAATATGTTCAGAACCTTTTTTTCTACCACAACTCTGGTTTGCATCTCCTCCTCTTTCCTGCTTGCTGGCGAACAGCACTGGCGTAACGCGCTTTAGTCCCTTTCTTCTGCCCAGGCTGGCGCTTTGCGCTTAGCTAACTGATTTTATTTTCAGGTTTGCTGCTTTCGGCAAGCCCCGGAGATTATATTCTCAAGCAGGAGAAGCATCATGTTTTACTGGATTTTATTAGGCCTGGCCATTGCGGCTGAAATTACCGGAACGCTATCGATGAAGTGGGCCAGCGTGAGCAATGGCAACACCGGATTTATTTTAATGCTGGTGATGATTACGCTTTCATATATTTTCCTCTCTTTTGCCGTTAAAAAAATCGCCCTCGGCGTGGCCTATGCGCTGTGGGAAGGGATCGGTATTTTATTTATTACGCTGTTTAGCGTGTTGTTATTTGATGAAAGTTTATCCGCAATGAAAATTGCTGGTTTGATAACGCTGGTGCTGGGTATCGTGTTGATCAAATCAGGCACACGTAAACCACGAAAACAGGTGGAGGAGGTGACTCATGCAGCAGTTTGAATGGGTTCACGCTGCCTGGCTTGCCGTCGCGATCGTACTGGAGATCGCCGCCAACGTATTTTTGAAGTTCTCCGATGGTTTCCGGCGTAAATTTTACGGCATCCTGTCCCTCGTGGCGGTGCTGGCTGCCTTTAGCGCACTGTCGCAGGCGGTTAAGGGGATCGACCTCTCAGTTGCCTATGCGCTGTGGGGGGGATTTGGGATCGCCGCTACGCTTGCCGCCGGTTGGGTACTCTTCGGGCAGCGTCTGAATCACAAGGGATGGATTGGTGTGGTTCTGTTGTTGGCCGGTATGGTAATGATTAAACTGGCCTGATCCCCGTGCTGCCCGCAACAGCGGGCAGCGTCATTGCTGAGCCAGCGCTTCCAGCTTATCGCGAAAGCCGGTAACGGAAATTGCACGGTTGTCAGCGCGCCAGCGATCTTTCGCCGCCGGAGCTGAACTTTGCACCCCAATCAACTGCCAGCCGGCGTCGGTGTGCAACATCAGCGGCGAGCCGCTGTCACCGGGCAATGTATCGCACTGATGAGAGAGAACTGAATTTTGCGCCCATCCTGTTACGATACAGTCCTGGTGAGTATACAGCGCATTCAGATGGTCTTCCGGATAGCCGGACTGCGTCACTTTACGCCCGACATTTTTTAGCGCATCGGTCAGCTCGGCCTTATCACCTGCAAATAGCGGCAGCGGCGTAATACCGGATGGTGGATAGCGCAATATTATCAGACCAAAATCCCACGGCGCCGCGGCAGGGGGAACAATCCAGCCGTCGCCATCTGCTTTTAAGCGTTTACCCAGGCCAGGATCGACGCGACCTTCAATTCCGTGAATTTCGTAACGCCATAGCCCTTTTTGCGAGACAAAACGCAACGCAACCGCTTTATCAGGCTTGCCTTTTGGCGGCGTGAGCAGGCAGTGTCCGGCCGTCAGCGCCAGATGTGGTGAAATCAGGGTTGCGGTACATAAATTGCCGCTGGCCGTCTCCAGTTGTCCAATGGCATCCCACGGCGATTGCGTGGGATCGGCAACCTGAACCCGATCGTCCTGGCCAAAAAACAGCGTTTTGACTTCACTGGTTTCCGGCGTATCGCTGTCAGGCTTATCTGCATAAACAGCACCGGAAGAAAGACAAAGAGAACCCAGTATTACTGCAACGGTTTTACGCATATCACACTCTGGTGGGTAATTATGATTATTAAAAGCAAACCCTCAGTAAATACTATAGACGGGACGGTAGAAAAGTGGGAGTAAAATCAGAGAACTACAATCAGGAAAGATAAAAACGGGCGGCGATGAGCGCACATAAAATAAGCGTGATAAGAATGAACTCAAAGCGATAACGGCGCACCATGTTACCCTCCGAAAAAGACGGCGCTAAACAGGGGAAGCGTTCAGCGCCGTTGTATTACGGGTTCAGGACTTAAGCTGCCGGTTGAGCGGCTGGACTGGTGTGTTTCCTGGTGTGTTTTTTAGCGGCCTGCGCTTTTTGCTCCGGCGCTTTCTGTTCGGTAGTGGCTTTCGCTTTTTTAGCGTGTTTTTTAGCAGCCTGCGCTTTTTGTTCCGGCGCTTTCTGAGTTGCTGCTTTATGATGTTTTTTGTGATGCGTCGTTTTGGCCGGAGCGGCTTTCGCCGTCGGCGCAGCGGCCGGCGCCGTTGTGGTGGTTTCAGCAGCAAAAGCAGCAGAAGACAGACCCATAGCAGCGGCAACAACCAGAGCTAATACTTTTTTCATTCTCATACCCTCGATTTGGTTTTTCATTCAACCCCACTGCGGGGCCGTTGAGATAACTATATCGCTGTAAATTGAGGGTTTCCGTGAGTCATTGGTATCGGCGTGTAACGAGATGTACAATGCCGGGCTGAATGGCCCGGCACGGTAATTCAGAGATAGCGCGATTCGAGATGGGCGCGGAAATAGCGGCTACTCAGCGCTTCTCCGGTGGCCTGAGTAATGAGCTGTGCGGTGGTAAAACGGCTACCGTGCCGCCAGATATTTTGCCGTAACCAGTCAAACAAGGCGCTGAAATTGCCTTCTGCAATCTGGTTATTCAGATCCGGCAGCGCACGACTGGCTGCGCTGAATAACTGTGCAGCATACATGGCTCCCAGGGTATAAGAAGGGAAATAGCCAAATCCGCCATCGGTCCAGTGAATATCCTGCATACAGCCGTCCCGGTAATTACCCTCGGTGGACAGCCCCAGCCAGCTCTGCATTTTTTCATTCCACAGCGCCGGAATATCCTCCACTTCAATGTCGCCATTGATAAGCTGACGTTCAATCTCATAGCGTAAAATAACGTGGGCGGGATAGCTCACTTCATCCGCATCCACGCGAATATATCCCGGCTTCACGCGCTGGTTCCAGGCGATAAAGTTCTGCGTGTCGAAGGCGGGTTGATCACCAAAATACCGTTTTACGGCAGGGATTAAGTGCTTTGACATCCTCCACGCCCTGAAGGACGTGGATTCCTGCTACGTTCAGGCTGTCGCCTGAATCATTTCGGTGGGTTCCTGCTTCAACGGGCGGCCTGACTGCTCCATCCCTCCACAGGCAAGTACGGCGTGTCCCGCCGCTAAAATGTTACGAGCGCCGTTTACATCGGCGTTCGCTGTATATCCACACGCCTGACACCTGAATTTACTTTGTGACAGGCGATTTTCTTTCGCTGTATGACCGCAGCACGCGCAACGCTGGCTTGTGTACGCTGGCGGAACAGCCAGTACCTGACCGCCACGCCAGAGCTGCTTGTACTCAAGCTGGCGGCGCATTTCATACCAGCCCTGATCCAGTATCGAACGGTTTAAACCTGATTTTGCCCGGACATTGCGCCCCGGCTGGCTGACCGTTCCCGCTGCGGACCTGGACATGTTGCTTACCTTCAAATCCTCAATGACGATCATTGCGTGGTTTTTGCTGACGGTCGTTGTGACTTTGTGAAGGTAGTCCCTGCGGATATTTGCGATACGGGAATGCAGTCGCTGTATTTTACGTTTCTGTTTCTGCCAGTTGTTGCTGAATTTAACCTTACGGCTTAACTGACGCTGAAGTGTAGCCAGCTTTTTCTGGTTTTTCTGAAAACTGTTTACAGGCTCAAAGACTGTGCCATCTGACAGCGTGGCAAGTTTAGCCACGCCTGCATCCAGCCCGACCATCGATGTTGAAAGGTGAACAGGTTCAGATACTTCGTATTCTGTCTGAATGCTGATATACCACTTGCCACATGACTGGCTGACATTGACATTTTTTACAATGCCCGCGACCTGACGGTTGTTCCGGTAGCGCATCCAGCCAAGTTTCGGCAGAAAAATACGGCTGTTCCCCTGGTCGAGCTTAACGCCCTGAGGATAGCGGAATGCATCATTCTGTCCCCGTTTTTTGAAACGGGGGAAAGCAGCCCGCTTCTGGAAGAAATTTTTGTAGGCCCGTTCAAGGTCTTTCAGTGACTGTTGCAATGGCTGCGAGGGAGAATCTTTAAGCCATTGCGTTTCGGGTGCTTTTTTCCACTCAACCAACCACGAGGTCATTTTCGTGTAGGAAATATATTTATTCCCGGCCTCATGATTCTCATTCTGAAGTGCCAGAGCACGATTAAAAACGAAACGACATGCACCTGCGAAGCGCCTCATTTCACGCTCCTGCTGACCATTTGGTCTTAACTGGAATTTGAATGCTTGTAGTCGTTTCATGCCATTATTTTAAACAAAAACAGTTAGGTAGAAAACCGCGCCTTATATCCCCGACCTGAAGGATGGGGCTTTACGGCGCACTGAGTAAAAATGCGTGGCTGCGACCAAGCTGCATCTCAAAGAATAAGCTCTGGGATTCGTGGATAGCCGTTGAGCGGGCGAGGGCGATCGGTTGCCCCAGCCAATGACGCGGCAGGTTTTGCTCGTAGCGGGCATGGCCCGTTTCATGAATAACGCCAAACAGCGCGCTCAGTAGCTCATTCTCATCATAACGGGTGGTGATACGCACATCCTCCGGCACTCCGCCGCAGAATGGATGAGCGCTGATGTCCAGACGACCGGCATTAAAATCAAAGCCCAGCATCGACATCGTTGCCAGCCCCAGCTCACGCTGAGTCGCCGCAGGGAACGGCCCCTCCGGTGCGATAAGCGATTGCTGCGCCTGTTTATCCACGACCTTATTCAGCAGAGCAGGTAGCCAGCTTTTCAGATCGGCAAACAGAACGTCAAGCCGGGCGCTGGTCATGTCCGGTTCGTAAATATCCAGCAGGGCATCGTAAGGCGTACAGCCTTTGGCTTCGGCACGCAGTTTTGCCTCTTCGCGACTATATTTCACAACCTCTTTCAGATTTTGTGAGAATCCCTGCCAGTCATTTGCCGGGCGCTGGCTGCGCCAGGCATGTTCGCAACGACTCCCTGCCAGGGACTTCGCTTCTACCAGCGCCTCCGGCAGCAGCGCTGCCTGATGATGCAGGCGCGACATTTCCCGTAGGTTCGCCTGCTCAACATCGTTCAGATTTTCTTGTTCGGCAGCGGTTATCCAGCCTGCGACATCCGGTGCGGTAAGAATTTGATGTTCGAGAACACTCAGTTCCGCCAGCGCCTCACCCCTGGCCGCACTGCCGCCAGGCGGCATCATGGCAAACATATCCCAGCTGGCGATGGCAGAAAGATGGGAGAAACGGGAGAGACGCTGGAAGGTGCGGGTGAGCTGTTGGTAGCTTTTGTTGTTCATGGTTCCTCTTCAGCTGTTTACGCGGGTTTATCGCCTACCATAAGGGGTAGTTTTCGATCCCGGTAGCATTTTTTTAATAGGAAGAGGATAGAATTGCGCCCGCAAAATTAAAACAAGCGAAAACAGTACCATGAATCCACTTTATTGGGTTTTCTTTGCCCTTCTGGCGCTGGATGCCGTCAGGGAATTGACAGGGGGTTCTTCCATTCCGGGAGGGTGGTCATCCACTGCCGGATGAGAAACGTCCCCGGACACTCTGTCGCGTCCGGGGGCTCTGTTCAGACATGTAAACGGCGATGCAGCTGCGTTCCGACCAGAATCGCCAGCACCAGCAGCACCGTGATAAATCCGCCGACGCCGTTCCAGCCATAGCTGTGCCAGAATACGCCGCCCAGCGTACCTGCGATGCTGGATCCCAGGTAATAGCTGAACAGATACAGTGATGACGCCTGACCTTTGGCACGACGTGCCCGTGGCCCAATCCAGCTGCTCGCGACGGAGTGCGCCGCAAAGAATCCCGCAGAAAAAAGCAGCATTCCGGCAAAGATCAGCCACAGGGCGCTGAACAACGTCATCAACAGTCCCAGCAACATTATGCAGGTCGAAAATATCATGACCGGGCCACGACCGTAGCGCGTGGTCATCGCCCCTGCTTTTGGCGAACTCCAGGTACCGGTGAGATAGGCGACGGAGAGCAGCCCGACAACCGCCTGGCTTAATTCCCACGGGGAAAGCATCAGCCGGTAGCCAATGTAGTTGAACAGGGTGACAAACGACCCCATCAGTAAAAAGCCCTCCGCGAACAACAGCGGCAGACCCCGATCGCGCCAGTGCAGACGGAAGTTGATAAACAGCGTTTTAGGGCGGAGCGACGTCGGGCGGAAATGGCGGGATTCAGGGAGGATCTTCCAGAACATCAGCGCCGAGGCAAGGGCAAAACAACCTATTGCCGCCAGGGCAATACGCCAGTTAAAGAAGTCGGTAAAAACGCCGCTAATCAGACGACCGCTCATCCCGCCGATTGAGTTCCCGCTGATATACAGCCCCATGGAAAAGGCCACGAAGCTGGGATGGATCTCTTCACTCAGATAGGTCATGCCCACCGCCGCAACGCCGCTCAGGGAGAGGCCGATGAGCGCACGCATAATCAGAATGCCGTGCCAGCTGGTCATCACTGTGGAAAGGAGCGTACAGCAGGAGGCCAGCAGAAGTGCGGTAACCATCACCGGTTTACGCCCAATCGCATCGGAAAGCGGCCCGGTAAACAGCAGCCCAACCGCGAGCATCCCGGTTGAGATCGACAGTGAAATACTGCTACTGGCAGGAGAGACCCCAAATTCGTGCGACAGCACGGGCAGAATCGGCTGCACGCAGTAGAGCAGAGCAAACGTTGCCAGCCCGGCGGAGAACAATGCCAGGGTGACGCGCATAAACGGGGACGTACCGCGTTGTATAAACTGAACGGTCTGAGAAGCGGTTTGTTCGCCAACATCGCGTGTTGCAGCGTCATCGACAGTAGTAGTACGACTCACTTGAAATCCTTGCATAAACCTTTCTTGTAAGGGTAGGAAAATCCAAATATTCTGTCTAATATATTAATAGTCTCAAATAATACTTTTAAAATATGAATATTGAACTGCGTCATCTGCGTTACTTTGTGGCCGTTGCGGAGGAACTGCATTTTGGCCGCGCTGCCGCACGGTTAAACATTTCACAGCCGCCGTTAAGCCAGCAGATCCAGATTCTGGAACAGCAGATTGGCGCACGTTTGCTGGCGCGAACCAACCGCAGCGTGGCGCTCACCGCCGCCGGGAAACAATTTCTGGCTGACAGTCGGCAGATTCTTGGTCTGGTGAACGATGCAGCCGCACGCGCTGAGCGGCTACACCAGGGCGAAGCAGGGGAGCTACGGATTGGCTTTACCTCATCAGCCCCTTTTATTAAAGCGGTCTCCGACACGCTGTCGCTCTTTCGTCAGGATTTTCCCGATGTGCATATGCAGACCCGGGAGATGAATACCCGTGAACAAATCGCCCCACTGAGTGAAGGCGCGCTCGATATGGGGTTAATGCGCAATACGGTACTTCCGGACACTCTGGCCTGGGAAGTTGTTCTCCATGAACCTTTAATGGCGATGATCCCGCGGGAACATCCCCTGGCACAAAAGCCGGTGGTGACGCTGGCCGAACTGGTAAAAGAACCGTTTGTCTTCTTTGATCCTCACGTCGGGACGGGGTTGTATGATGAAATTTTGGGTCTTATGCGTCGTTACAACCTGACGCCGGTGATTGCCCAGGAGGTTGGGGAAGCGATGACGATTATCGGTCTGGTGGCGGCTGGGCTGGGGGTTTCGATATTGCCTGCATCATTTAAACGACTACAGCTCAGTGAAATGTGCTGGGTGCCCATCGCGGAAGAAGAGGCCGTCTCTGAAATGTGGCTGGTGTGGCCTAAGCACCACGAGCAAAGCCATGCCGCCCGTCGTTTTCGCCAACAGCTACTGACGGCAGTAAAAGGGCTTAATTTACTTAAATAAGGGCTAAAAATGTGCGGTAAATCACACGGCTAAGTAAAAAGTTGACGCCGTGTATTGAAGTGCTTCACCATAACCCACAGATTATTTCGGAGCGCGAAAATAAAGGGAGTCAGAGGTGGTTGCTGATAGTCAGCCTGGACATATCGATCAAATAAAGCAGACCAATGCGGGCGCGGTTTATCGCCTGATTGATCAGCTGGGTCCAGTGTCGCGTATCGATCTTTCCCGTCTTGCACAACTGGCACCGGCCAGTATTACCAAAATTGTCCGCGAAATGCTTGAGGCACATCTGGTGCAGGAGCTGGAGATCAAAGAAGCGGGTAGCCGTGGGCGTCCGGCCGTTGGGCTGGTGGTCGAAACTGAGGCCTGGCACTATCTGTCTATTCGCATCAGTCGGGGAGAGATATTCCTGGCGCTGCGCGATCTCAGCAGCAAACTGGTGGTGGAAGACTGTGAGGAATTACCGCTTAGCGCCGAAACACCGCTACTTGTACGCGTTATCACCCAGGTCGATCAGTTTTTCATTCGCCATCAGCAGAAGCTTGAGCGACTGACCTCTATTGCTATCACCTTACCGGGCATCATTGATACGGAAAATGGCGTCGTGCATCGTATGCCCTTTTATGATGACGTGAAAGAGATGCCGTTGGGTGAAGCGTTAGAAAAACATACCGGTGTTCCGGTCTATATTCAGCATGATATTAGCGCCTGGACAATGGCCGAGGCGCTTTTCGGCGCATCCCGCGGGGCGCGTGATGTGATTCAGGTGGTGATCGATCATAACGTTGGCGCAGGCGTGATCACTGACGGCCATCTGCTGCACGCGGGGAGCAGCAGCCTGGTTGAAATTGGCCATACGCAGGTTGACCCGTACGGTAAGCGGTGCTATTGCGGTAACCACGGCTGTCTGGAGACGATTGCCAGCATTGATAGCGTGCTTGAACTGACGCAACTCAGGCTTAATCAGTCAATGAGCTCCATGCTGCACGGTCAGCCGTTGACGGTTGACTCGTTGTGTCAGGCCGCATTGCAGGGCGATTTGCTGGCAAAGGACATTATCAGCGGCGTCGGGATGCACGTCGGACGCATCCTTGCCATTATGGTCAATTTATTTAATCCGCAAAAAATACTCATCGGTTCGCCATTAAGTAAGGCGGCCGATATCCTCTTTCCGGCTATTGCTGACAGCATTCGCCAACAGGCGCTACCCGCCTACAGTAAGCATATTGCTGTAGAGAGCACGCAGTTTTCGAATCAGGGAACCATGGCGGGCGCGGCGCTGGTCAAGGACGCGATGTATAACGGTTCTTTGTTGATTCGTCTATTACAGGGTTAACAATTTTAAACTGTTGTACGAAAATTTGCGCTAACTCAAGCTGATCCCCACGGGCATACCTTAGACTTTCTCCACTGTATTATTTTCCTGACTTATATTTTCGAAGCATAACGGTGGAGTTAGTGATGCTGAAGCGTTTCTTTATTACAGGTACAGACACTTCTGTGGGGAAAACCGTCGTTTCCCGCGCATTACTACAAGCGTTAGCGTCGGGTGGTAAAAGCGTGGCAGGCTATAAGCCTGTGGCGAAGGGAAGCAAAGAGACGCCGGAGGGTATGCGTAACAAAGATGCGCTGGTCCTTCAAAGCGTTTCGACCCTCGAGTTGCCTTATGAGGCGGTCAATCCCATTGCGCTTAGCGAAGACGAAAGCAGCGTGGCGCACAGTTGTCCGATCAATTACACCCTGTTATCTAACGGACTCGCCAGTCTGACGGAAAAGGTTGACCATGTTGTGGTGGAAGGCACCGGCGGCTGGCGTAGCCTGATGAACGACCTGCGTCCGCTCTCGGAATGGGTGGTGCAGGAACAGTTACCGGTATTGATGGTTGTCGGGATCCAGGAGGGATGTATCAATCATGCTTTACTGACGGCGCAGGCCATTGCCAACGACGGGCTGCCGCTGATTGGCTGGGTTGCAAACCGAATCAATCCGGGTCTTGCGCACTATGCGGAGATCATTGATGTGTTGAGTAAAAAGCTACCAGCCCCGTTGATTGGCGAGCTGCCGTATCTGCCGCGAGCAGAGCAGCGCGAGCTGGGTCAGTATATCCGTCTGTCAATGCTCGGCAGCGTGCTGTCGGTAGACAGAATCCTGGCGTAGCGTTCTCGACAATACCGACGCCACCACGCAGGCAACCAATAAGCCGGGGAGCAGACGATACTCTCCGGTCATTTCGCAAATCATCAGGGTAGACATAATCGGGGCATGAGTGGTTGCCGCCAGCAGTGTCGCCATGCCCGTTAACCCCAGCAGAATAGTTATCTCATCTGAGCCGGGGATCCAGACTCCCCAGAGTCGACCAGACACCATCCCAATCGACAGCCCCACGAACAACGTCGGCGTAAACACACCGCCCGGCGCGCCGGAACCGCTACTGGCAAGCACCGCCAGTAATTTGCACATGAAAATTCCGCTAATGGCGGCGAGCAGCGGTGGTGAAAGCAGGAACGACTGCACCACGCTATAGCCATTTCCCCATACCGTTGGCGTGAGCACCGACAGCAATCCGACAATAAGCCCGCCCAGCGCCAGCTGCCACGGCGGTGACAGTTTCAGTTTTAAAAATCCGCTATGGCTGGTGGTCATCAGCCACATCAACAGCGGGCCGCACAGGCCAGCAACCACGCCCGTGCTGACAATCATGGCATATTCCAGGGCATGCAATTCCCGCGTGAAATGAACCGTATAAAGCAGGGCATCACTGCCGCTCAGCAGATGGGTCGTCAGCAGCGCGAAGACGGCGGAAATCACCACCGGTCCCAGAGAGGCCAGCATCAGCGTGCCAAACAGGATCTCAGCAATAAACAGGCTACCCGCCAACGGTGCGTGATACGCGCCCGCCATCCCCGCCGCCGCACCGCATGCGATCCACAATTTCCATTCAGCCCGTGGGGTAAAGCGCTGAGCAAATGCAGAAGCCGCCAGCGCCGCTAATAAGATCATTGCCCCTTCACGACCAATTGCGCTGCCACTGGCGACAACCAGCAGTGAGGCTATCGATTTAACCAGGCTTGCCCCGTAGTCAAACTGACCATCAGTCTGAAGGGCTTCCATATAGTCCGTCGGCGCGTGTGGGCGCTGCTGATTGATTTTCTGCCATCCCCACAGCAGTATCCCCGCGGCCAGACCGCCGAGAGCTGGCGTGATGGCGCGTCGCCAGGGAGATAGCCCCGTAGCGGCGTTAACCAGACTGCCGGTGTCATTGCTTAAAAAGAGCCACTCCAGCACCAGCATGGCATGACGAAACCCGGCAACCGCCAGCGCGGCGAGAATGCCGATAAGCGCCGCAATCAACAGGCGACGAAACATCGCACGTAAATCAGGCCAGGAGTGCAGACGGTGCATGGGATGCCAGACTGGAAGATGAAAGATTTTGTTATTTTGCGGGGAAACCGCGGGGGAAGCAAAAGCACTGCGTGCGCAAATGTGGCAGGCCCGGCAAGCCAGCGTCGCTGCCGGGCACAACGTTAACTGTTTTCGTGAATATTTAGCGCCCGGCGCGTGCGGCCTGAACTGAGGTAATCGGCGATGTAATCCTGGGATATTTCGCCGTTATAGCGGCCTTCTTCATCAACGATAGGCATCCAGCTGGTATTACTTTCATACAGCTTAGAGAGCACGATTCGCAGGTTGTCTTCCGCTTTACCGGTGATTCGGAAAGGATGCGTCATATCGGCGCAGGTGCCGATGGCGTGACGCGCCTCGCGACGTTTAACAAATCCAAGCGGTTTACCTTCGTCATCAACCACGGTTATCGCACGGATATCGTTGTCGTCCATGATGCTAAATGCCTCGCTCAGAGAGGTGCCAGGACGCGCGGTCAGAGTAGGTTGTTTGTCAGTGACATCGCCAGCAGAGACCAGCAACAGGCGCTTTAAGGTGCGATCCTGACCGACAAATGACCCCACGAACTCGTTGGCGGGTTTGGCCAGCAGTTCGTCCGGACTGGCGCACTGCACAATCCGTCCCTGGCGGAACACGGCAATCCTGTCGCCCAGCTTCAGCGCTTCATCAATATCGTGGCTGACCAGCATCACCGTCTTTTTCAGCGCCCGCTGCATCTCGAGGAACTGGTTCTGGATCACTTCACGGTTAATCGGGTCAACGGCGCCAAACGGTTCGTCCATTAACAATACCGGTGGATCCGCCGCCAGGGCGCGAATCACGCCGATACGCTGCTGTTGTCCACCGGACATCTCTTTCGGATACCGGTGCAGAAACTTTTTCGCATCCATCGCCACCATCTCCATCAACTCTTCTGCGCGACTTTTGCAGCGTGCTTTGTCCCATCCCAGCATTCGTGGCACCACCGTGATGTTCTCTTCAATGGTCATATTCGGGAACAGACCGATTTGTTGAATCACATAGCCGATGTTGCGGCGCAGGGTTACCGTGTCCATCTCGTTGGTATTTTGCCCGTTAATGAGGATATTCCCGCTGCTCGGTTTAATCAGGCGGTTAATCATTTTCAGGGTCGTGGTTTTGCCGCAGCCGGAAGGGCCGAGCAGTACGCACATTTCGCCCTCCGGGACATTCAGGTTGACATTATCAACGGCCTTAAGCGGTTGGCCGTTTTTCTGTGAAAATTGTTTGGTGAGGTTTTCCAGTTTTATCATTATCGAATCCCCTTAGGTGTCAGCACGACCTGCAAACGATGCAGCAACCAGTCGAGCACAATGGCTAACAGACAAATCATTAAGGCACCGGCGATTAACATACGAATGTCGCTACCGCCAATACCGTTGAGTAACAGTAAACCCAGGCCACCGGCACCGATTACGGCGGCAATTGCCATTACGCCAATGTTCATCACCACGGCCGTTCGGATCCCGCCAAAAATCACCGGCAGCGCCATCGGGATCTCTACCCAGCGCAGGCGCTGCCAGAAGGTCATGCCAATTCCGCGTCCGGCTTCGCGTAATCCGGGGGGTAAACTGTCGAGCGCGGTATGGGTGTTACGCACGATTGGCAACAGCGAATAGAGAAACACGGCGGTAATGGCCGGCAGTGCGCCAATTCCGTGACCGATCAGCGAAAACAGCGGAATCATCAGCCCGAACAGGGCAATAGAAGGGATGGTCAGCAGCAACGTCGCGGCGCTCAGTACCGGCGTCGCCAGCCATTTATGACGCACAATCAGGATCCCCAACGGCACGCCAATGACAATGGCCAGGCCAACCGCCAGCGCCACCAGCCACAAATGCTGAAAAGTCAGGCTCGCCAGGTATCCGGCGTTATCAATCATATAGTGAATCGTATCCATAGGTGCTCCTTACAGCAGTTTCTGTTGTTGCAGGAATTCACGTGCAACCTGCTGAGGTGACTGGTGTTCGATATCGACCTTTGCGTTCAGCGTGCTGATAACGTCGTTATTTAAGTGACCGGAGAGGGTGTTTAGCGCCTCCTCAAGGCCCGGATTGGCATCCAGGGTGTCTTTACGGACAACCGGCGTGACAGCGTAACTTGGGAAGAATCCCTTATCGTCCTCCAGAACTTTGAGGTCAAATCCCTTCACACGGCCGTCGGTGGTGTAGATGAGACCGGCGTCGACAAAGCCGTCACGGATGGCGTTATAGACCAGCCCTGGATCCATCTGGCGGATCTGTGGGCGATCGAGCTGCATCCGGTAAGCCTGTTGTAATGGCTTCATCCCGTCGCTGCGTCCGGCAAATTCCAGGTCGAGTCCCAGTAACCAGTTTTTATCGGGACTGGTTTGACGTATCTGTTCAATTTTGGCCACCATTTCCGACATGGTGTTGATGTGTTCCGCTTCGGCTCGCTTACGCTGCATGGCAAAGGCGTATGTGTTGTTCATATCTGCGGGTTTTAGCCACACCAGACCCAGTTTGGCATCCAGACGTTTTACCGTGTCATAAGATTCCTGCGGGCTCATCCGCTTATTAATATGGTTAAAAATAATCAGTGAGGTACCGGTGTATTCCCAGGTCATATCGATTTGCTTGTTGATCATCGCATTGCGCGAAATCACCGTCGCGATATTGGTCTGTGGCTGAACCTGGAACCCTTTCTTTTGCAGGTACTGCACGGTCATCGCCGAGAGAATGTGCTGTTCGGTGAAGCTTTTGGTGGCGAGGATCAGTGGGGCAGCCTGCGCCTGGGCGCTGACAAACAGCGTTGCGGCGAGCCATCCCAGCAGATGCTTTTTCAGATTCATTTAGCGCTCCTTGTTCTTATCATTGTTTTCAGGCTGTGTGTGGACTCAGTAAGCGACCAAGCCAGGCAAGCAGACTATCGAGGATGAGGGCGAAGAGGGCTGTTGCAGTTGCGCCCAGGATAAGCGTTGGGAAATCATTCAGATAGATGCCCGGGAAAATCAGCTCACCGTAGCTGCTGGCGCCTATCAGGAAGGCCAGCGGCGCGGTGCCGACATTGATCGCCGTGGCAATGCGAATCCCCGATAACATGACCGGCCAGGCGGCGGGAAGCTCCACCTGACGCAGGCGCTGCCATTTCGTCATGCCGATCCCGTTTGCCGCCTCAATCAGTGAAGGCGGTACCGAGCAAAGGCCGGTGTAGGTGTTACGCACAATGGGCAGCAGCGAGGCCAGAAACAGCGCCACGATAGCGGGCGTATCACCGATACCGATGATCACCATCGCCAGTGCCAGCACCGCCAGCGGCGGTAATGTATTGCCGATATTAAAGATCTGCATAACGTATTCGGCAAATCCTCTGGCGGCAGGGCGGCTGAGTAAAATACCGGCTGGAATGCCGACCAGCAGAGCGAAGAACATTGAAGCAAAAACTAAAATCAGGTGTTGTTTACCCAGATAGAGCAAATCAACCTGACGTGATTTGATGGTTTCAAGTCCAATCCCCCAGACCAGAAACGCCAGTATCAGAATAATGACGAGGCTGAAGCCCAGCACGCGTTTCAACGTGGATGTATGCATTGCGATGTGTCTCCCTGTTTGCATGCGTTATGGCGGCGAATATCGTCGCATGTTGTTATGCCATGTATCGGCAGGGTCTTTTGAGCTATAGCAACAGGTTGGGAAGGATTCCAGCGAAGCCGCAAATTAGATTTCCGGACTGTTTATGCCCGGATGCGATTTGGCCTTATGCAATAACGGATAAGCGGGGTATGTAAAGAATTGTCTTAAAAACGAGAATTAAAAGTGACGTTGTCACACGAGGCTGAAAGTGCAGGTATCAGATAAGGCAGGAAAACCTGCCTTCAGGAGGATTAGCGGAATAGCGGTTTTGCCGCGACCGGGATCAGCAGCTGCGTCTGCCACTGCGCCAGAGTATGGCGAGCCAGCTCACCCAGGGCCTGGTAAAAAGGATGTCCGGCGTTGTCAGTAAAAACGTCAAGGAAACGGGATGACCACGGCAACAGATGCCACGCCAGCAGCTGTTCGCATTCGCTGTGTCGGGCGTTTTCGGCAAGCCATGCCGCCATCAGCAGTAATGAACCAAAGTGATCTTCTGGCTCATTTTGCTGCATCCCGAACTGGATGCCGTTTTCACGCATCCACTGGCGCAGCGCCAGCGTTGATTCACCAAAAAGTACGTTTTCACGATCAAGCCACACAGAGCCCCAGGGGGGAGATGGCAACGCATAAGGTCCGACAAATAAACGCTGATAAGCCCCGGCAAGAGATTCATCACTGCTGCGTTTAAACGCCGTTGCCAGCGGCGTCAGCGTCGCGGGTGACAGCGGCCACTGTGTCTGCCAGTCATCAGACGTTAATGCCGCAACCAGCGGAGAGGCCTCAGCACTCTCTGGCGCAAAGTAAAACAGGGCGCCGAGCACGCGTGCCGTCATGGAAAAATCGTCACGTTGTGTAAAATCAGTCATCAAAATCATCCTAAAAGTGCGGGTTTCCCCGCACGAATTTTTTAACCTGCAACCGCCATGCCGACGGTCATATGCAGGCCATAAAACAGGCCGCGGCCTGTTATTTCACCGGCAAGAACCAGGATAAGCCCCAGCAGTAACCCGGCGACATGAGGTTCTTTACGACGCACTAATGGGCAGATCCAGCACCCCAGTCCGGCGGCAAGGAGAACCACGCGCCAGACCTGCAAAGAGGCGTAATCCGGTACCAGCGCTGAGGCCTGCTGAACGGAGCTATGAATGGTCGCCAGCGACATTCCCTGCAATACAATCACCGCCACGCTGACCAGCAGCGCCAGTACGCTAATACTGGCAAACGTTGCTCCATTAAAGGTGACGCGGGATGCACGCAGCAGCAGCGCCGCAAACAGCGGCCCGCTTAATAATACCGTCATGAAAAACGCCAGCGTCGTATAGCCAGTATACCAGGTCGGTACGGTGTCAATCTGGTAAACGCGGGTCATTGCCCAAACGAAGACGATCCCGAGTACCATGCTGACCAGCAGCCAGAGTTTACCCAGTACCTCCGGCATTTTACCCAGTACGGCCACCAGCCACCAGAGGCCGCCCACGGCGAAAAAGATCGATCCGGCCGCAATCTCATTGCTTAATCCGGAGGCACCGATGCGGTTGAGTGAGTTAAACGCCCGCATCGGAGATCCCAGGTGCACGATCGATGCCAGAAATCCCAGCCCCATCACCACCCACAGAAAAAACATACCGCGTACGATACGCTGCCTGGCGGCGGCGTCGTCTTTTGCCGCAAACCAGCCAAGTCCGCTGACGATCAGCGCGCCAGCCACGCATTGCCCCAGTACCGTAAACAGCACCAGCGGCCATTCATGCCATCCACTACCCATCTTACACCTCCTTCGGATTCGCCAGATAACCGGTGGTATCTCCGGTCGGGCGGCTGTTGGCATTCGGTTTGATCACAATGCCCGGCTTCGTGAAGTGCGCCCCCGGTAACGGAGCAACAGCAGCCAGATCGCCATGTTTTTTGCGCAGTTCGTCGATGGGACCAAAATCCAGCGCACGCAGCGGGCAGGACTCCACGCAAATCGGTTTTTTACCTTCCGCCACGCGGTCATGGCAGCCGTCGCATTTGGTCATATGTCCCTTTGCCGCGTTGTACTGCGGCGCGCCGTACGGACAGGCCATATGGCAGTAGCGGCAGCCGATGCAGACATCTTCATCCACCACCACAAAGCCATCTTCCCGCTTGTGCATCGCGCCGCTCGNCAGCAGCCAGATCGCCATGTTTTTTGCGCAGTTCGTCGATGGGACCAAAATCCAGCGCACGCAGCGGGCAGGACTCCACGCAAATCGGTTTTTTACCTTCCGCCACGCGGTCATGGCAGCCGTCGCATTTGGTCATATGTCCCTTTGCCGCGTTGTACTGCGGCGCGCCGTACGGACAGGCCATATGGCAGTAGCGGCAGCCGATGCAGACATCTTCATCCACCACCACAAAGCCATCTTCCCGCTTGTGCATCGCGCCGCTCGGACAAACTTTGGTACAGGCCGGATCTTCACAGTGATTACACGCAATGGAGAGATAGTAAGCAAAGACGTTCTGATGCCAGACGCCGTTGTCTTCCTGCCAGTCGCCGCCCGCATACTCATAGATGCGGCGAAAGCTGACGTCCGGGGTTAAATCTTTGTAGTCCTTGCAGGCCAGTTCGCAGGTTTTGCAACCGGTGCAACGGCTGGAATCGATAAAAAATCCATACTGGGTTGTCATCGGTTACTCCTTATACCTTTTCAACCTGAACGAGATTACTGTGCGACGGATTACCTTTTGCCAGCGGTGAAGGGCGATGGGATGTCAGAATGTTGATAGAGCCGCCGTGGTCGAGCTGGTCGCCAAACATATCGGCTTTTAACCATGCCCCCTGACCAATCGCCGTTACGCCGGGCAGGATGCGCGGGGTAACTTTGGCGGGGATCAGCATTTGTCCGTTATTGTTAAACACCCGAACCGTATCGCCGTGCTGAATGCCGCGGGCTTTTGCATCAACAGGGTTAATCCAGATTTCCTGTGGACACGCCTGCTGCAAAACGTCGATATTGCCGTAGCTGGAGTGGGTGCGCGCTTTATAGTGGAATCCGGTGAGCTGCAGAGGATACGTTTTACGAATCGGATCGTCCCAGCCGTCAAAACCGGGGGTATAAGCGGGCAGAGGATGAATTATTTCATCCGGTTTCAGCTCCCAGGTATCGGCGATCGTTGCCAGACGCTCAGAGTAAATTTCAATTTTCCCGGAGGGGGTTTTCAGCGGGTGAGCGTGAGGATCTTCACGGAAAGCGCGGAAGGCAACATAATGTTCCTCCGGGCATTTTTTCTTGAAGATGCCGGTTTGTTTCATCTCTTCATAATCCGGCATCTCCGGATTACGTTCTTTGGTCTTCGTATACAGATATTTCACCCACTCATGCTGGGTGCGTCCTTCGGTGAATTTTTGATAAACATCCGGACCGAGGCGTCTGGCGATTTCACTGAGCATCCAGTAAATCGGTTTTCTTTCAAACTTCGGTGAGGTTGCTGGCTGTCCGAGGATCACATATCCCATGTTACCGGCGGATTCGTGGGAAATGAGGTCTTCCTGTTCCGTCGGCATCAGATCCGGCAGCAGGATGTCGCAGTACTTCGCCGATGCGGTCATAAAATGTTCAATGCCGACAATCATTTTGCACTTGCTGTCGTCCTGTAACACCTCATGAGTGTGGGCAATATCGCCATGCTGGTTAATCAGTGTGTTACTGGCATAGCACCACATGAACTTGATAGGAACATCGAGCTTCTCTTTGCCGCGCACGCCATCACGGGTGGCGGTCATGTCGGTGCCGTGATCGATGGCATCGGTCCAGGTAAATACCGATATCTGCGTTTTCACCGGATTGTCGAGCATGGACAACCACTCCACGCCGAGATCCCAGGAGCCTTCACGCGCACCGGAGTTACCGCCGTTGATGCCGACGTTACCCGTGAGCACCGACAGCATGGCGATAGCGCGGGCGGTCTGCTCGCCGTTGGAGTGGCGCTGCGGCCCCCAGCCCTGACAGATATAAGCCGGTTTCGCCGAGCCGATTTCACGAGCCAGTTGGATAATTTTATCCGCTGGAATGCTGGTGATACGGGAGGCCCATTGCGGTGTTTTGGCGATGCCATCCGGACCATCGCCGAGAATGTACGCCTTATAGTGCGCGTTACGCGGGGCGCTGGCTGGCAGGGTGGTTTCATCGTAGCCGACGCAATATTTATCGAGGAACGGCTTGTCGACCAGATCTTCGGTAATGAGCACCCAGGCGATGGCTGCGGCCAGCGCGCCGTCTGTACCTGGGCGAATCGGCAGCCATTCGTCTTCACGGCCTGCCGCAGTGTCGTTATATCGCGGATCGATAACGATCATCCGTGCCCTGGAACGTTCACGCGCCTGTTCGACGTAGTAGGTCACGCCACCACCGCTCATCCGCGTTTCCGCAGGGTTATTGCCGAACATCACCACCAGTTTGGTGTTGGCGATATCATCCGGGCTGTTGCCGTCGTTGCTACCAAACATGTAGCTCATGGCGGCGCTGATTTGCGCGGTGCTGTAACTGCCGTAGCGGCTAAGGTAGCCACCACATGAGTTCATCAGACGATAAGGCACGTTGGAGTTGGTGATATTTCCTCCGTCTACGCCAGTACCGTACAGCACGTGTACCGCTTCGTTGCCATAATCTTTCAGGATGCGCTTCAGGTTATCGCCAATGGTATCCAGCGCCTCGTCCCAGGAGATGCGTTCAAATTTGCCTTCGCCGCGTTTGCCGACGCGCTTCATGGGGTATTTTAGCCTGTCCGGATGGTTCATCCGTCGGCGAATTGAGCGACCGCGTAAACAGGCGCGGACCTGGTGATTGCCGTACATGTCGTTGCCCGTGGTGTCGGACTCTACCCAGTAAACGGTATCGTCTTTGACATGCAGACGCAGCAGACAGCGGCTACCGCAGTTAACGGTACAGGAACTCCAGACGGCTTTTTCATCGACCGGCGTGGGCGTTATTCCCCCTGCGGCGCGGGCGATTTGGGAGAAAGGAAGGGTGAAAGCGCTACTGGCCAAAGCAAGACTGCCGATCGCGGATGTTTTCACCAGACTACGGCGACTGATACTGGCCGCCATGATTGCCTCAGGTGTGGTGATCTTCATAGGTGCTCACTCTGCTTATATCAAAAATGTTATTTGCCTTTTTGCGCTCCCGTCATACCGGGAGCGTCTGTTTATACTTTTTCGATTTCAACCAGATTGGTGTGTTGTGGATTCCCCTTGGCCAGCGGCGAAGGACGCAGCGTCGTTAGCGTGTTGACACAGGCGCCGTGGTCAATTTTGTCTCCGGACATATCGGCATCATGCCAGGCTCCCTGGCCCATCGCGCTCACGCCGGGCAGAATGCGCGGGGTAACCTTCGCCGGAAGGCGCACTTCGCCCCGTTCGTTAAACACTCGCACCATATCGCCATTGGCAATACCGCGTTTTTGCGCATCCACGGGGTTAATCCACACTTCCTGGCGGCAAGAGGCGTTCAGCACATCAATGTTGCCGTAGCTGGAGTGGGTGCGGGATTTATAGTGAAAGCCAAAAAGCTGTAACGGGAAGGCGCTGCGTTTCGGATCGTCCCAGCCCTCAAACGTGGAGGCATAAACCGGCAATGGGCTAATCACATCGTCTTTTTCCAGTTCCCAGGTGCGGGCAATTTTGGCCAGTTCGCTGGAGTAAATTTCAATTTTTCCGGATGGCGTCTTCAGTGGATTTGCCAGCGGGTCTTCGCGGAACGCCTTATAAGCAACAAAATGACCGTTGGGATCCTTGCGTTTGTATATGCCCATCTTTTTCAGTTCATCATAAGAGGGCAGAGCAGGGTCTTTCGCCAGCATTTTGGCGTACAAATACTGTAGCCACTGCTCTTGCGTCCGGCCCTCGGTGAATTTCTGGTAGACGTCATCTCCAAGCCGTTTGGCCACCTCGCAGAGGATCCAGTAAATCGGTTTACGTTCGAATTTCGCTGACGTTGCTGGCTGAATGAAAATCAGGTAACCCATATTTCCGGCATAGTCGTTAGGAATAATGTCTTCCTGTTCTACCGTCATCAGATCCGGTAGCAGAATATCGGCATATTTCGCCGATGACGTCATGAAGTTCTCAATGACGACAATCATTTCGCACTTCGATTCATCCTGCAGAATGTCATGGGTTTTATTGATGTCTGAATGCTGGTTGACGAGGGTGTTACCCGCGTAATTCCAGATAAATTTTATCGGGACATCCAGCTTGTCCTTTCCGCGCACGCCATCGCGCAGCGCGGTCATTTCCGGACCGCGAACAATCGCATCCGTCCAGCTAAAGCAGGAAATGGAGGCCTTGACCGGATTATCCAGCATCGGCAGACGTTCAATCGTGATGGTATACGTTGACTCGCGCGCGCCGCTGTTGCCGCCGCTTAACCCTACATTCCCCGTCAGAATCGGTAGCATTGCAATGGCGCGGGAGGCCAGTTCACCGTTAGCCTGACGCTGCGGCCCCCAGCCCTGGCAAATACAGGCAGGTTTTGTGCTACCGATTTCGCGCGCCAGCTTAATGATGCGATCGGTCGGGATGCCCGTAATATGAGAGGCCCACTGCGGCGTTTTGGCGATACCGTCATCGCCCTGTCCCAGAATATAGGCTTTGTAATGCCCGTTGGCGGGGGCATCGGCGGGCAGGGTTTTCTCATCATAGCCAATGCAGTATTTATCGAGAAATGACTGATCGACCATGTTTTCGTTAATCAATACCCATGCGATACCCGCCACCAGTGCCGCGTCCGTTCCTGGTCTGATTGGGATCCACTCATCTTCACGTCCCGCCGCGGTATCGGTATAGCGCGGATCGATGACGATCATGCGGGCGCTGGAGCGTTCACGGGCCTGCTCAAGGAAGTAAGTAATGCCGCCGCCGCTCATGCGTGTCTCTGCCGGGTTGTTACCGAACATCACCACCAGTTTGCTGTTTTCGATATCGGAGGTGCTGTTTCCCTCGTTGGAGCCGTAGGTATAGGGCATGGCACAGGAGATTTGCGCGGTGCTGTAAGAACCATACTGGTTAAGCGAGCCGCCGTAACAGTTCATTAAGCGTCTGACAGGAGAAGCAGAAGGGGAAGAACGAGTCATGTTGCCGCCAACAATGCCTGATGAGTAGTTAATGTAAACCGCTTCATTACCGTATTTCTCAACGGTACTTTTCAGGCTATTGCTAATGGTATCGAGTGCTTCCTGCCAGGTGATACGTTCAAATTTCCCTTCACCGCGCTTGCCAACCCGTTTCATGGGGTAGTTAAGGCGATCCGGATGGTTAATACGGCGGCGGATAGAGCGACCGCGCAGACAGGCCCGGACCTGGTGATTACCGTAAATATCCTCGCCGGTATTGTCGGTTTCTACCCACCAGACTTCATCATCTTTAACGTGAAGCCGCAGGGCGCAGCGGCTGCCGCAGTTCACCGAGCAGGCTCCCCAGACCACCTTATCTTCACCGGGTTGCATTGTTTGGCTGATTGCCGCCGCCGCGGTACGCATCCCAAACGGTAACGTCAGGCCACCGGCGGCAAGCGCCAGTGAACTGATGGCAGTGGATTTTACTAACGTCCGGCGGCTAATGCCTCCATGTTGCTCAACTTCGGACATAACTCACTTCCTCACACAATGCGCTATATAATTTCTTTTATATCGAAATTAATAACAAGCTAATGATGTAGTGAGTTTACCCCTTTAGGGTTAAGGGGTATTAATCCATATCAAAACGTGGGTTACCCTCCGTGACCGGAGGGTAAATGAGACGAGATTTACTGTGGTTCGGCGGGGGCGTCGTCCTGAGACGACGTGCTGTTTGCCGGAGCGTTACCGTTATTCGTACGGGTATAGAGAATTTTATGCGTGTCGTTTGCACAGTGTCCCACAACCTGTGAATCAGGCTGGTCGGCCTGATCGTTGGGTACGATGCTCAGGCTAAAGCTGGACTCGGGAACACCGTTATTGATAATGCGCTGTTCGATGTCGCTCTTTACTCTTTCACATGACTCTGGGGCAGCCAACACCAGTGGCGATACGGTAACCAGCAGGCAGGCCAGGACTCCTCGGGTTAAATTCATCCTCTGCTCCTTAAATGAGAACGTTCAAATCAATAATAGCATTTGTAGTGTAAACAATTGTATTTGCTAATATGATTAAGAAACATCTCTATACCCTGAGGAATATGTGAATAAACAGCTTCTGTTTTTAACCCTCGGCGTTTTGCTGAGCGGATGTGATAACGCGAATATCCCACTTTCATTTACGGCAGAAATGGCAAGTTTTTCTAATGAGTTTGACTTCGATCCTCTGCGTGGCCCGGTGAAGGATTTCAGCCAGACGCTCATGAATGAAAACGGAGAGGTGGCGAAGCGGGTGACAGGCACGCTATCAGAGGAAGGGTGTTTCGATACTCTGGAATTGCATGACCTGGAAAATAATACCGCCGTGGCATTAGTGCTGGATGCCAATTATTATCTGGATGCGCAAACGGGGGAGAAAAAAGTGCGTTTGCAGGGAAAATGTCAGCTGGCTGAACTGCCTGCCGCAGGCGTTACCTGGGACACGGATGATAATGGTTTTGTGGTCACCGCGACGGGAAAAGAGATGAAAGTCCGGTACCGCTACGATGCACAAGGCTATCCGTTGGGTAAAACAACCACCAGCCAGGATCACACACTTTCTGTTGATGCTAAACCGTCAAACGATCCGCGTAAAAAACTGGATTATACGGCGGTCAGTCTGCTTAACAATCGTCCATTGGGAAACGTTAAGCAGACCTGTGAATACGATCGCCATGCGAATCCGGTTGACTGCCAGCTGGTAATTGTGGATGAAAGCGTCAAACCGCCCGTGGCACGTACTTATACCATAAAGAATACAATTGATTATTACTAAGAGCCTGGTGGTTCAGGCTCCCGGGGATTATTGTGCGGTTGGCTTTAACATCGTCGGAGCCTGGGGTTTGTGGTCTGCCAGATACTGGTGCTGGAAGATACACATGCGAATGGTATTGCGGTACTCACCGTTAATAAAAAACTCGTGAATAAGCTCGCCTTCCACCATAAAACCCAGCTTGCGGTAAATGTGAATAGCCTTTTCGTTTTCTTTATCGACAATCAGATACAGCTTATAGAGATTGAGAACGGTAAAACCGTAATCCATCGCCAGTTTGGCTGCCCGGGATGCCAGACCTTTTCCCTGATATTCAGGAGAGATGATGATCTGAAATTCCGCGCGGCGGTGGACATGGTTAATTTCCACCAGTTCCACCAGACCGGCTTTCTCGCCATCACACTCAACGACAAAGCGACGTTCACTCTGGTCATGAATGTGTTTGTCATAGAGATCGGATAACTCGACAAACGCTTCGTAAGGCTCCTCAAACCAGTAGCGCATCACGCTGGCGTTATTGTCGAGCTGGTGAACAAAACGTAAATCCTCACGTTCAAGCGGGCGCAGTTTGACATGATGAGCGCTCGTCATATTTAATCCTTACTTACTTTTTCTGCAAAATATTATGGGGCGATAGTGCGGCCCGTACGACGGTCCAGGCAGCGAAGGGTATTCGGCTCCCAGTACGCATTAACGTTTGCACTTTGCTCACATTTATCGCGATTATCAAAGGCTGCATCGGCCTTATCCCACTCTTTCTCAGTGCGTTTATTTACTTTTTGACGCAGGCCGCGGGTGTCGTCCCACTGTTCCTTTTCCATCGCCGCATGCTGGCGACTTTGTGCGCTGTCACCTGACTCAATCACCAGCCTGCTGGTTTCAGCCTGCACCGTGCCGGTGTACACGACGGCACCCAGCGCGAGCATTGCCGTCAGGCACAGGCGTTTGCTAAGTGTATTGTTCATGGCAAGTTCCTTTTTCTTGGATAAAAACGACGATGTAAGCCAAATTGTATACGATTCCTGATATCAGGCATACCCACGCCGGGGAGTTGAGAAGATAGTATCATTCTGTCGTATGATACCTGAACACGATCCCACTGAATGATTCTGATGCTTAAAACCACACTTCTCTTTTTTATCACTGCTCTGTGCGAGATTATTGGCTGTTTTTTACCCTGGCTCTGGCTTAAGCGGGGAGCTACGGCGTGGCTGCTCGTTCCTGCCGGGGTATCGCTGGCGCTATTTGTCTGGCTGCTCACCCTTCATCCGGCGGCAAGCGGGCGCGTATATGCTGCCTATGGTGGCGTTTATGTTTGCACGGCTTTGCTCTGGTTGCGCGTTGTCGATGGTGTCAGGCTCAGCGTGTACGACTGGTCCGGAGCGCTGATTGCGTTATGCGGGATGTTGATCATTGTTGCAGGATGGGGGCGTGCATAAGCGTTCTGATTTTTTGTGATCGACGGAAGGTTTTTCGATCGTCATACTTGTATGGTAGTATTTAAAGGAATAAATTTCCCCCATCACTAATAAGATGCAAGGAATAAAACATGGAGAGTGTAGTTGTTCGAAAACCAAATGAACTGGTTATTGAAGAACGTCCATTACCTGTCCCGGCACCTGGCGAAGTCAGAGTAAAAGTAAAACTCGCCGGTATTTGCGGTTCTGACAGTCACATTTATCGCGGGCATAATCCTTTTGCCAAATATCCTCGCGTTATTGGTCATGAATTTTTCGGTTTGATTGATGCTGTTGGGGAAGGGGTAAATCAACAGCGTATTGGCGAGCGCGTCTCCGTCGATCCGGTTATTAGCTGTGGCGAATGCTATCCTTGTTCAATAGGTAAACCAAACGTCTGTACCTCATTAGTCGTTATTGGCGTTCATCGCGACGGCGGCTTCAGCGAATATGTTACTGTTCCGGCTAAAAATGCATATCATATTCCAGATGATGTCGCGGATAAACATGCGGTAATGGTGGAACCCTTTACCATTGCGGCAAATGTGACCGGGCAAGTAGCGCCGGGCGATAAAGATATTGCGCTAATTTATGGCGCTGGTCCTATGGGGTTGACGACCGTTCAGGCGCTAAAAGGCGTATATAACGTTAAAACCGTTATCGTCGCCGACCGCATTGATGAACGCCTTGAAATGGCGAAGCGTTGCGGTGCGGACTGGGTTATTAATAATGGTCTTCAATCATTAGAAGACTTTTTAAAAGAAAAAGGAATTAAGCCGACCCTGATCGTGGATGCCGCATGCCACCCCTCCATTCTGCAAGAAGCGATTAGTCTGGCTTCACCAGCAGCGAGAATTGTGTTGATGGGCTTCTCCAGCGAACCGTGCCAGATTGTTCAGCAGGGGATTACGGGTAAGGAATTATCTATTTTCTCATCAAGACTGAATGCTAATAAATTCGCCACAGTTATAAATTGGCTGCAACAGGGACGCATTGATCCGGATAAATTGATAACACATACTTTTGATTATCATCGTGTTATCGACGCTATCGAATTATTTGAGAAAGATCAGCGTAAATGTTGCAAGGTTTTACTTACCTTTTCGGAATAACAATAAATATTTGCGAGCAAGCACCTGATAAATCGGGTGCCTGACAATACGCATTTACCTCTCAGAGATAGCCACTATGACAGACGCTAAACACGAACGAAGCACAAAAGATTTAGTCAGGGCCGCCGTATCCGGCTGGCTCGGTACTGCACTAGAGTTTATGGATTTCCAGTTATATTCATTAGGCGCGGCGCTGGTTTTTCATGAGATATTCTTCCCCGAACAATCGGCAGCGATGGCACTTATTCTTGCCATGGGAACCTACGGCGCAGGTTATATTGCGCGTATCGTCGGAGCCTTTATTTTTGGCAAGATGGGCGACAGCATTGGGCGTAAAAAGGTGCTGTTTATTACCATTACTATGATGGGGATTTGTACCACCTTAATCGGCGTATTACCTACCTATGCGCAGATTGGAATATTTGCTCCGGTACTGTTAGTCACATTACGTATTGTGCAGGGTTTAGGTGCCGGTGCGGAAATATCAGGGGCGGGAACGATGCTTGCGGAATATGCGCCGAAAGGGAAACGCGGCATTATCTCTTCGCTGGTCGCGATGGGGACTAACTGCGGTACCCTCAGCGCAACGGCTATCTGGGCAGTCATGTTCTTCGCTCTTGACAGAGAAGATCTACTGGCATGGGGATGGCGTGTCCCGTTCCTGGCAAGTGTGGTGGTGATGATTTTTGCCATCTGGCTGCGTATGAACCTCAAAGAGAGCCCGGTATTTGAGAAAGTCAATGATGGCGAAAATGCGTCAGCACAGAGTCCGTCTTCGGAGAGTTCGCTGGGCGCGATGTTCACCAGTAAATCCTTCTGGCTGGCTACCGGCTTGCGTTTTGGTCAGGCGGGCAACTCCGGCTTGATTCAGACTTTCCTCGCCGGTTATCTGGTACAGACGCTGTTGTTCAACAAATCGATCCCGACGGATGCGCTGATGATTAGCTCCATCATCGGTTTTATCACCATTCCGCTGCTGGGCTGGCTGTCCGATAAATATGGACGTCGTCTGCCATATATTCTGCTGAATATCTCTGCAATTATTCTGGCCTGGCCGATGCTGTCAATCGTGGTTGATAACTCTTACAGCCCTGGCGTCATTATGGCCGCGCTGATTGTCATTCATAACTTTGCGGTACTGGGGCTGTTCGCGCTGGAAAACATCACGATGGCCGAAATCTTTGGTTCGCGTAATCGCTTTACGCGGATGGCGATTTCGAAAGAAGCGGGTGGGCTGGTTGCCGTCGGTTTTGGTCCTGTTCTGGCAGGGATCTTCTGTAACATGACCGGCTCCTGGCTGCCGATTCTGGTCATGATTATTGTGTATTCGCTGATTGGTTTGCTTTCTGCTTTCCTGATGCCGGAAGTGAAGGATCGCGACCTGAGTCTACCGGAAGATGCCGCAGAAGTGAGTGCGCAGCAACAGCCCCTGGGGTCAGTACGTCAGGCAAATTAAGTCACCCGTGTTCCTCTGAAAGGCCGTTCCTGTGCAGGCAGGGACGGCCTTTTTATTGGTCTGATGTTGTTGCGGCGATAGATCGTTTTTTTGTGACTGGCAAGCGGTTTTAGGGTTGTTATACTTGTATGGTAGTCTGTGCGCCGGGTAAATTCTTGTCATCACATTAACGATATAAGGAACAAAAATGAAGATTGCAGCGGCTGACGTTTTTGGCACCTGTCCAGGGCGTAAAGGGTCCACGGAACAAACGCACGCCGTAAATTTTCGTCGATGAAGCCGATCGCCAGTGGTTAAAACCGTGAACCCAGCCGCCGCGACGGGCTAATCGTTGCATGTTCCTGATGTTACGTCAGAGGTGTCACATAACTTGAAAATGATGTCATACCAATTACGGCAAACTTAATTTAAGTCAACGCATACAACCATACAGGCGGTACTCTGAAGCCGTCCTGATTCCATTAAAAAGTAGGTCATACAATGCAAAATAAGCTCTTAACGGCAAAAGCGACACTTCCTGACTACGATCGCTCTAAGCTGGTACCGCGTATTGTTCATCTGGGCTTTGGTGCGTTTCATCGGGCACACCAGGGCGTCTATACCGATATTCTGGCCGCAGAGCACGGCAGTGACTGGGGATACTGCGAGGTCAATCTGATCGGAGGCGAGCAGCAAATTGCCGATCTGAAGCAGCAGGATAATCTCTATACCGTAGCGGAAATGTCGGCGGATGCGTGGACGGCGAGAGTGGTCGGCGTGGTGAAAAATGCGCTGCATGCCCAGATTGACGGTCTGGAGTCCGTGCTGAACGCAATGTGCGAGCCTCAGGTTGCCATTGTTTCCCTGACAATTACTGAAAAAGGATACTGCCACTCTCCGGCAACCGGGCAACTGATGCTGGATCATCCGATGATCGCCGCCGACCTGCTAAATCCTGAGCAACCGAAAACCGCGCCCGGCGTAGTGGTGGAAGCGCTGGCGCGTCGCAGGGCAGCAGGCTTACCGGCATTTACGGTGATGTCCTGTGACAATATGCCGGAAAACGGTCATGTGATGCGCAATGTGGTAACGGCTTATGCCCGCGCGATTGATGCTGAACTGGCAACGTGGATCGAGCAGAACGTGACCTTCCCGTCGACGATGGTTGATCGTATTGTGCCCGCTGTAACGGCAGATTCGCTCGATAAAATTGAACAACTGACCGGCGTACGCGACCCGGCGGGCGTGGCGTGCGAGCCGTTCCGTCAGTGGGTCATTGAAGATAGCTTTACCGCAGGTCGTCCGGAATGGGAAAAGGCGGGGGCCGCGCTGGTTGCCGACGTGATTCCTTTTGAGGAGATGAAGCTGCGTATGCTCAACGGCAGTCACTCTTTCCTTGCATACCTGGGTTATCTGGCGGGCTATCAGCATATCAATGACTGCATGGGGGATGAGAACTATCGTCAGACTGCTCGCGCCTTGATGTTGCAGGAGCAGGCGCCAACGCTGAAAGTGCAGGGCGTGGATCTTGAACATTATGCCGATCGGCTGACTGAGCGTTACAGTAATCCGGCGCTGCGCCACCGTACCTGGCAAATCGCCATGGACGGCAGCCAGAAGCTTCCTCAGCGTATGCTGGATTCGGTTCGCTGGCACCTGGCGCATAACGGCAGCTTTGATTTGCTGGCGTTGGGCGTTGCAGGTTGGATGCGCTACGTTGGCGGTGTTGACGAACAAGGCCATACTATCGACGTCAACGATCCGTTGCTGCCGACGATCCAGAAGGCCGTACAGGAGAGCGAAGAGGGCGAAAGCCGGGTGCTGGCACTGATGGGCATTGATGCGATTTTTGGTAACGAACTGCCGCATGTTGCGCTCTTCGTGAAGAAAGTGACTGATGCGTATCTGTTACTGCTGGCTGACGGGGCGAAAGCGACCGTAGCAAAATACGCCGCAAAGTTGAAGTAAACTGAGCAATAATGCCGCCCTTGGGCGGCATTCACACCATTAATTCATGCCGAGACGAATCAGTTCAACGGGCGCGAACTTACCTTCACAACCTTCCACTTCCACCGTTTTGCTGCGACGAATCTGCGCAGCATCAAGGCCGTCGGTACTAATCGCCTTAATGATTCCAGTGTGTCCAGTGCCGCTGACCATCACCCGGCTGCCGGTTGTGATTGCGTTACGGTTACGATCGTATGTCATCATGGTGTTTTCTCCTTTCAAACTTACCGTTCAGGCCCGTGGGCTAAGTCCCCACGTAACGGGCGTAATATAAATACGCCTCCTGGAAAGGATTTTTTTTGTTTTTGATCAAGCTCACAGCTTTTTGGCTGTGAAGATGCAGGGGTGGGAGAAACTCACCCCGTCAGAGGGAGGGCGCTATTATTCTTCGCTGAACCAGTCGCTGTTTTCCTGACGAATCAGCAGCACCGACTCGCCGATTTCCTGCAGGTGTATGGTCATTGCGCGATCGACGGCATCACCATCGTGTTTCTCAAGCGCATTAAAGATATCCAGATGCTGGCGCAATAGCATTTCCGGCGGTGAAACGTGATCCAGACTCATATAGCGCACGCGGTCAATCGTCGCTTTGATGTTTTCGATGGTATCCCATGCCAGCTGGCAATCGGCGATCGCCGCCAGCTTGTGGTGAAAATCATCATCCAGATCGAAGAAATCGTTAATCTGCTTTCGCTCAATGGCGATGCGCTGTTGATTAAGGTTTTGCTCAAGCTGATAACACTGGCTGTCGGTGATCATCGACGCAGCACGACGAGCCACCGCACATTCTATTGCCTGACGCACAAAGCAACCGTTGCGCACCTGGGATAACGAGATTTTATTCACGTAGCTGCCGCGCTGCGGGCGGATTTGGATCAGGCCGTTTTCTGCCAGTTTAATAAACGCTTCGCGTACCGGCTGGCGGGACACATTAAAGCGAACAGAAACCTCTTTTTCAGAAAGCGGCGTACCCGGCGCAATAAGGCAATGCACAATGTCGCGGCGAAGAATGCGATAAATCTGCTGATTTACGGGTTGCGTAGGATTGAGTTGCGTTTCGGCGGTCATTCGTTCTTACTTTTTAGTGGGTTAACGCTGCTATTCTACCATTCTTTTGTTACAAGCTATACCCGTCATACTTCAAGTTGCAGATGCGTTGGCTTTGTTACCCGGTTCATCCCTGGGCCTCGCCCCATCGGGGCCAGCGCAAGCGCTGTTCAAAACGACGACGCGTTTTGTCTTGCAACCCGAATTATTTAGGGGATATACCCGACCCGCAGGTCGGGTATAAAAACTAACCACGATGGACGCTAAGTCCGGCAAAAGACTGGGTAACGGGCATCATTTCGAGCGTGTTGATATTGACGTGTGCCGGGAGTGAGGCCACCCACCATACCGCTTCGGTGACGTCTTCCGGCGCCAGCGCGGTGGTGTTTTCATAGGTTTTACCCGCTTTGGCATCATCACCTTTAAAGCGCACGTTAGAAAATTCAGTACCCCCGACCAGGCCAGGTTCGATATCGGTCACGCGGACCGCCGTACCGTGCAGGTCCGTGCGCAGATTAAGGCTGAACTGACGAACAAATGCCTTCGTTGCGCCGTACACGTTGCCCCCGGCATACGGCCAGCTGCCGGCGGTGGAACCAATATTAATAATATGGCCGCGATTACGCTCAACCATTCCCGGCAGAACGGCGCGGGTCATATAAATCAGCCCTTTGTTATTGGTATCAATCATGGTTTCCCAGTCGTCAACGCTGGCTTTATGTGCCGGTTCCAGACCCAGCGCCAGCCCCGCGTTATTGACCAGGACGTCAATATCGCGCCACTGTGCAGGCAGCGACGCCAGCATCTCTTCAATCGCGGCGCGATTACGAACATCCAGTTGTGTGGTGAGCACGTTATCACCCAACGCATCTTTTAACTCCTGCAGGCGTTCCTGGCGGCGGCCAGTGGCAATGACTTTATGCCCATTCTCAACAAAACGACGTGTAATGCATTCACCAAAACCTGCAGTTGCCCCGGTTACTAAAACGATCATCTCACTGTTCCTCAACGCTTTTTGTGTGCTACTACCATAGCATGTGAACTCCGTATGGGGGTAATCCTGGTTTGCATGATTGCGGTTCAGGGAAGGGAAGCTTAATCTGATGAACAAATCGTTTTCAGGAGTGAAAGATGTCGTTAACGAATCCGTTTTTTAGTCACAGTCTGCTGCCGTATCAGGCGCCACGTTTTGATCTCATTGATATCAGTCACTATCGGCCCGCTTTCGATGAAGGGATGCGGCAAAAACGTGCGGAAATTGACGCCATAGTCAACAACAATGATGCGCCGGATTTTGCGAATACACTGCTGGCGCTGGAGCAGAGTGGCGAATTACTGACCCGGGTTACCAGCGTATTTTTTGCGATGACGGCAGCGCATACCCACGAAGCGTTGCAGAAACTGGACGAAGCTTTTTCCGCCGAGCTTGCCGCGCTGGCTAATGATATCTGGCTCAACGGTGCGCTGTTTGCGCGGGTAGAGGCTGTCTGGCAGAAGCGCGATGCGCCGGAACTTGACAGCGAATCACGTCGGCTTATTGAGGTTGTCCATCAGCGGTTCGTCCTGGCCGGAGCACGGCTCAATGAAGCGGATAAGGCGCGACTTAAGGCACTGAACACAGAATCAGCAACCCTTACCAGTCAGTTTAACCAACGGCTGCTGGCGGCGAGCAAGTCCGGTGGGCTGGTGGTGGATTCTGTCCATCAACTCGATGGACTCAGCGCGGAAGAGGTTGCTGCTGCCAGCGAGGCGGCGAAAGAGAAGGGACTGGACGGGTGTTGGCTGATTCCTCTGCTGAATACGACTCAGCAGCCTGCGTTAACCTCACTGCGGGACCGTCAGACCCGTGAAAAGTTGTTCAGTGCAGGCTGGTCGCGCGCGGAGAAAAATGATGCCAATGACACGCGGGCGATTATTCAGCGACTCGTGGAAATTCGCGCCATCCAGGCAAATTTGCTGGGTTTCCCGAACTATGCGGCATGGAAGGTAGCCGATCAGATGGCGAAAACGCCGGAAGCCGCCCTCGCGTTTATGCGCGCCATTGTTCCGGCCGCCCGTCAGCGCGTGCTCAATGAGCAGGCTGAGATTCAAAAGGTTATTGATGATGAACAGGGGGGCTTCACCGTACAAGCCTGGGACTGGTCCTGGTATGCCGGGCAGGTACGGCAGGAAAAATATGCCCTGGACGAGGCGCAGCTTAAACCGTACTTTGCCCTCGATAACGTCCTCACTGAAGGCGTTTTTTGGACGGCGAGTCAGCTCTATGGCATCAGGTTTATCGAACGTTTTGATATTCCGGTTTATCACCCTGACGTCCGGGTATGGGAGATTTTCGATCACGATGGCGTGGGGCTTGCGCTGTTTTACGGTGATTTCTATGCCCGCGATTCGAAAAGCGGCGGAGCCTGGATGGGAAATTTTATCGAGCAATCAACGCTCAATGAAACCCGTCCGGTGATTTATAACGTCTGCAATTATCAGAAACCGGCGGCGGGGCAGCCGGCGCTGCTGCTCTGGGATGACGTTATCACGCTGTTCCACGAGTTTGGTCATACCCTGCACGGACTGTTTGCTTCCCAGCGCTATGCCACGCTGTCAGGCACCAATACGCCACGAGATTTTGTTGAATTTCCGTCACAGATCAACGAACACTGGGCCAGTCATTCCACGGTTTTTGACCGGTATGCACGCCATTACGCAACGGGAGAGAAAATGCCCGCCGCGCTCCAGGCAAAAATGCGCCAGGCAAGCCTGTTCAATAAGGGGTACGACATGACGGAACTGCTCAGCGCGGCGCTGCTCGACATGCGCTGGCACAGCCTGGCGGTGGCGGAGGCCACGCAGGATGTGGACCGTTTTGAGCAGCAGTCTCTGCGTTCGGAACAGTTGGATCTTCAGGCCGTTCCCCCACGCTACCGCAGCAGTTATTTTGCGCATATTTTTGGCGGTGGCTATGCGGCAGGCTATTACGCCTATCTCTGGACGCAAATGCTCGCCGATGATGGCTACCAGTGGTTTGTTGAAAACGGCGGGCTAACCCGCGAGAACGGCCAGCGTTTTCGTGAGGCTATCTTGTCGCGGGGTAACAGCTCGGATCTGGATACGCTTTATCCGCACTGGCGCGGAAAGCGGCCGCAGATTGCCGCGATGCTGAAAAACCGCGGACTTGACGGGGAATAACGTCATGGCTGTCCGATGCCATGTCGTGCCGCTGTCAAAGCCAGCGATAAACCGTCGTTTTGTTAGTTTAGTTTTGAATCGTTTAACCTTCATTGA
This sequence comes from Citrobacter amalonaticus, assembly GCF_002918555.1. Classification (GTDB taxonomy): domain Bacteria; phylum Pseudomonadota; class Gammaproteobacteria; order Enterobacterales; family Enterobacteriaceae; genus Citrobacter_C; species Citrobacter_C amalonaticus_A. Next base: position 21,032 of record NZ_PQMB01000002.1, on the reverse strand, counting down.
GATTGCCAGTGCTACGGTAATAGACGATTCGTTATCAATGCAGGGAATGCCCTGATAGCGTATAAAGCAAAACACAAATCTATCCATGCAAGCATTCACCGCTGGTTAATCCGGCGGTTTTTTTTGGATAAAAAAACGCTTTGCGCGTTATGGCTGCAAAACGAATTCTTTCGGGCCTGCTCACCGTCCCGCTCGTCACCAATATCGCGCAACTGGCACGGTCAGCGCCTCATTAATGCACAGAGCGTTGCACATCTATAATGCAGCGCTATTTCATTTTGGATCATTCCCTCTTTTTATCCCTGTCAGGATCCTGAAGTCCCCTGTTTTCAGGCCAGCATCATATCTGGCATCGTTCTTGCTCTCCTGAATTAACTCTCATTGCACAGCAAGTTAATTTCAGGAGTGAAACTATGCAGCGTCGTACACTATTAAAAGCCTTCGCCCTCTCCGCCACTGTGGTCGCGATGGGGGGGAGTTTTAGCGTTCAGGCTGCCGATACCATTAAAGTCGGCATCATGCATTCACTGTCCGGAACAATGGCCATTTCGGAAACGCCGCTGAAAGATGTGGCATTGATGACAATTGATGAAATCAATGCGAAGGGGGGCGTACTGGGAAAGAAACTGGAGCCGGTCGTTGTTGATCCCGCCTCAAACTGGCCGCTGTTTGCTGAAAAGTCCCGTCAGTTGTTAAGTCAGGATCGCGTCGCTGTGGTGTTTGGCTGCTGGACTTCCGTTTCGCGCAAATCGGTTCTGCCGGTGTTCGAGGAGCTGAACGGTCTGCTGTTCTACCCCGTGCAATATGAAGGGGAAGAAATGTCACCCAATGTGTTTTACACCGGGGCTGCGCCAAACCAGCAGGCCATACCTGCCGTGGCATATTTGCTGAGTGAAGATGGCGGCAGCGCTAAACGTTTTTACCTGCTTGGCACTGATTACGTGTATCCGCGTACCACCAACAAAATATTGCGCGCTTATCTGCATTCCAAAGGGATAGCGGATAAAGATATCGAAGAAGTCTATACCCCCTTTGGACACAGCGATTACCAGACCATCGTGGCCAGCATCAAGAAATTTGCTGCGGGGGGCAAAACGGCGGTCGTCTCCACCATCAACGGCGATTCAAACGTGCCGTTTTATAAAGAGCTGGCAAATCAGGGCCTGAAAGCAACCGATGTCCCGGTCGTGGCGTTCTCCGTTGGCGAAGAGGAGCTGCGTGGTATTGATACCAAACCGCTGGTGGGTAACCTCGCAGCATGGAACTATTTTGAGTCAGTGGATAATCCGACAAACCAGAAATTTGTCGCTGATTATCGCGCCTATGCCAAAGCACACAAGCTGCCGAATGCCGCTACCGTGGTCACCAACGATCCTATGGAGGCCACTTACGTTGGCCTGCATATGTGGGCGCAGGCGGTCAGGAAGGCGGGAACCACCGACGTCGACAAGGTTCGTGCAGCGATGGCCGGACAATCCTTTCCGGCACCTTCCGGCTATACACTCACCATGGATGCAACCAATCACCACCTGCATAAACCTGTCATGATCGGTGAAATTGAAGGGAATGGTCAGTTTAACGTGGTGTGGCAAACCGAAGAACCCGTCCGTGCTCAACCCTGGAGTCCGTTCATTGCGGGTAATGACAAAAAGACGGATCAACCGGTAAAAACGGCCAGCAACTAACAGCAGGCCCTTCTGCGGGAGGGCCACGCTTGTGGAGTACGCGTCATGAAAACCTTACGTTTTATTTGCGGTGTCATGCTGTCGCTCTGGCTTTTGCCGTGTTTTGCACAGGCTAATAGTGCAGATACTTTTGCCGCCGCCAGTCGTGCGCAGCAGGTCACCTTGCTTGAACAATGGGCCGCATCTCCTGACGCTTCGCGCCTGCCATTGCTGAGGGTTCTGAGTCAGGAGAAATTGCTTACTGATGATAAAAAACACGCCTTTACGGCGAAGGGGGCGCAGATTATCGCCCTGGGCAGTGCCGGGAACCCCGTTGGTGAGCTTAAACAAATACGCCTGACGAACAGGCTACGTAATCTGACGGCGGGCGCTCTGGCAACGCATTTGCTATTAAGTGACGTTGTCACAGAAAGGCGGGCCGCAGCCAGAACGTTACAGCGAGAGGCGTTACCTGAAATACTGCCGTTCCTGCAACAGCGTCTGGGGCAGGAGAGTGATACCGAGGCGAAGTCCAGTCTGGCGATTGCGCTCGCCAGACTGCAGCTGATGAGTCCATCCGGAGAAATTCGCAGGCAGGCGGTAACCCTGCTGGGTGAGGCCAGCGATCCTGAACTGTCGTCGCGACTGCAGCCGTTCACGGATGCGGAAACGGAACCGGACGCCAGCGTGCGAGCCGCCGCCCGTGAGAGTTTGCGTCGGATTGAACACCGTATGTGGCTGGGCGACCTGCTTGGTCAGGCGTTTATGGGGTTATCGCTGGGATCTGTGCTGTTACTTGCCGCGCTGGGGCTGGCAATTACCTACGGCTTGCTGGGGGTCATCAACATGGCGCACGGCGAAATGCTGATGCTGGGCGCTTACTGTACGTGGATGGTGCAGCAAATTATGGCGCAGTTTATGCCGCAGTGGCTGGCGCTGTATCCGGTAGTGGCGCTTCCGGTGGCCTTTCTGCTTACCGCCGGCATCGGCATGATTCTGGAGCGTGGCGTGATTCGCCATCTGTATGGCCGACCGCTGGAAACGCTGTTAGCCACGTGGGGAATCAGCCTGATGCTGATTCAACTGGTGCGGATGACGTTTGGGGCGCAAAACCTTGAGGTGGCAAACCCGGCATGGCTCTCCGGGGGTGTTCAGGTTTACGCCAATCTTATTTTGCCCTGGAACCGCCTGGTCGTGCTGGGTTTTGCCATGCTGGTGCTGATCTTCACCTGGCTGCTGCTGAATAAAACGCGGCTGGGAATGCATGTTCGCGCCGTTACGCAGAATCGCAGTATGGCGGCCTGCTGCGGGGTGCCGACAGGGCGCGTGGATATGCTGGCATTTGGTCTGGGATCCGGAATTGCCGGACTCGGGGGCGTGGCGCTGTCGCAACTGGGGAACGTTGGCCCGGAGCTTGGGCAAGGTTACATCATCGATTCTTTTCTGGTGGTGGTGCTTGGCGGCGTCGGACAACTGGCCGGAAGCGTGGCGGCGGCATTGGGCCTGGGCATTTTCAACAAAATCCTTGAGCCCCAGATGGGGGCCGTACTCGGCAAAATTGCGATCCTGGTGTTGATCATTCTGTTTATTCAGAAGCGTCCCCAGGGGCTGTTTGCACTGAAAGGAAGGGTAACCGACTGATGACTATGCCAATGACCTTAGCACTGACCCGCAAAGCGCCGCGCGTGAGTCAGGCGCTCGGCATCACCGTACTGGTGGCGCTGATTATTCTGCCATTTCTGGCTTTGCTGCCGGCCGATCATCCGCTGGCGATTTCCGTGTGGATGCTGACGCTGGCTGGCAAGATCCTCTGCTATGCCGTTGTCGCCGTGGCGCTGGACCTGGTATGGGGCTATGCCGGAATGTTATCGCTTGGACATGGTCTCTTTTTTGCGCTGGGCGGTTACGCAATGGGGATGTACCTGATGCGGCAAGCTGCCGGAGAGGGGTTACCGGCGTTTATGTCCTTTCTCTCATGGTCTGAACTTCCGTGGTTCTGGTGGGGAACACAGCATTTTGCCTGGGCTTTCGCATGGGTTGTGCTGCTTCCCGGGCTGCTGGCGCTGATATTTGGCTATTTTGCCTTCCGCTCGAAAATCAAAGGAGTCTACTTTTCGATCATGACGCAGGCGCTGACCTTTGCTGGCATGCTGCTTTTCTTTCGGAATGAGACCGGCTTTGGCGGCAATAATGGCTTTACCGGATTTACCACATTACTCGGATTCCCGATCGCCGCCACCACGACGAGGATCGCCCTGTTTCTTATGACCGTGCTATTGCTGGTTCTGGCATTGTGGCTGGGTTTTGCGCTGGCGCGCAGCAAGTTTGGCCGGATCCTTACCGCGATTCGTGATTCGGAGGACCGACTGATGTTTTGCGGCTACGACCCAAAAGGCTTCAGGCTGCTGGTCTGGACGCTCTCCGCCGTCCTCTGCGCGCTGGCCGGGGCGCTGTATGTTCCGCAGGTCGGCATTATCAACCCCAGCGAAATGTCGCCAACAAACTCGATCGAGGCCGCGATTTGGGTGGCCCTCGGCGGGCGCGGGACGCTGATTGGTCCGATCTTTGGCGCCATACTGGTGAATGGGGCAAAAAGCCTGTTTACCGTGATTTTGCCTGAGTACTGGCAGTTATTTCTTGGGTTGATCTTCATCGGCGTAACGCTGTTTTTACCCCGTGGGGTGATTGGCTTGTTTCGCAAAGGAGATAAATAATGCAGCCAGATGAAGGACTTTTTACCCGTCAGCTACCGGGGGACCGCTTCCGTGAGCAAACGGATCCGGTGCTGCAACTGGAGGACATCAACGTGAGTTTTGATGGCTTTCAGGCACTGACTAACCTGACGCTGAATATCGGCGTAGGTGAGCTGCGTTGCATTATCGGACCAAACGGTGCCGGTAAAACCACGCTGATGGATGTGATTACCGGCAAAACGCGTCCACAAAGCGGCAAAGCCATTTACGATCAGTCCACCGATCTGACCTTGCTCGACCCTGTCTCTATCGCCCGGCAGGGCATTGGTCGAAAGTTTCAGAAACCCACCGTTTTTGAGGCGTTAACGGTTGAAGAGAACATGGCGCTGGCGATGAAAAATGATAAATCGGTGTGGGCTTCTTTGCGGGCGCGTCTGACGGCTGAACAGCGCGATCGCATTGACGATATGCTTGGTCTTCTGCGTCTTCGGGCTGAGCGGGACCGTCGTGCGGGTCTGCTCTCTCACGGACAAAAACAGTTCCTGGAGATTGGGATGCTGCTGGTACAGGAGCCGCATTTACTGCTGCTGGATGAACCCGCAGCAGGCATGACGGATGCCGAAACGGAATACACCGCAGAGCTGTTTCTCACGCTGGCGGGGAAACACTCGCTGATGGTGGTGGAGCACGACATGGGGTTTGTCGAAACCATCGCCGATCGCGTCACGGTATTGCATCAGGGGCGTGTACTGGCAGAGGGCAGCCTGCGAGAAGTGCAGGCGAATGAGCAGGTTATTGACGTCTATCTGGGTCGCTAAGGAGAAGGGATGTTACAGGTGAATGAGCTGAATCAATATTACGGTGGCAGCCATATCTTGCGCGGAGTGAGTTTCAACGCCCCGATCGGGGAAGTCACCTGCCTGCTGGGACGTAATGGTGCAGGAAAAACCACATTGTTAAAGTGTCTGATGGGGCTGATCCCCACGCGTGGCGGCACGGTGATATGGCAGGATAAAAATATCACACAGCGTAAACCGCACCAGCGGGTTCAGGCGGGAGTGGCGTATGTACCACAGGGGCGAGAGATTTTTCCTCGCCTGACCGTCGAAGAGAATCTATTAATGGGCCTGTCTCGCTTTCCTGTGCGTGACGCCAAAGCGGTGCCCGATGAAATATACGCGCTTTTTCCGGTACTGAAAGAGATGAAACATCGGCGCGGTGGCGATCTCTCTGGCGGGCAGCAGCAGCAGCTGGCCATTGGACGGGCGCTGGCCAGCCGCCCCCGGTTGCTGATCCTGGATGAACCCACAGAAGGAATTCAGCCGTCGGTGATTAAGGAGATTGGACTGGTGATTGCACAACTGGCGCGCCGTGGCGACATGGCTATCCTGCTGGTTGAGCAGTTCTATGACTTTGCGGCGGAACTTGCCGACCAGTATCTGCTGATGTCGCGTGGCAGCATCATTCAGCGTGGTCGTGGTGAAAATATGGCAGCGGAAGGGGTGCGAGGATTGGTGGCTATCTGAGCGTTCCGGGCAGGTGATGAATCCGCACGGAACGCCTCTGAGTTAGCACGCTGTCGGTTGTCCCCAGGGCCTGACGCGCATTCCCTGGAGCATCAGTACCCATGCCATCACGATAGCCACAATCAGCACCACAAACAGTGTCCAGGCGGGGGAGGAGGTCAGAATGATCCCGCTTGCCAGAGGGTTCACCGCGGCACCCAACCAGCCCAGCGACTGGGCGGAGAAATAGCTGGCCTTCATGCCTGGCGGGGCGATATTGTCGATCAGCATGTATTCCCCCGGCGCGTAGATCACTTCGCCGAGGGTGAATATGGCGGCGGAGGCTCCCCAGAACAGGAGACTGTCGCCTGAGATCATAAATCCCGCTAAACCCAGGACAAAGCAAACCGTCCCCAGCGTCATTAACGGACGAATGTTACCTGGCGTAAGGCGGCGTCCGACAGAATATTGCAGGCCAACGACCACGGCGGCATTCACTGGCAAAACCACGGCGACCACTTTTTCGGCGAAATCACCATCCGCGACGACCATAACATACTGAGAGATGCACGAGGCGAACGCGCCGCCGACAAACGAGGCCAGGAAGGCGGAAAGGGTGAACCAGAACAGGGCCTTATCGTGCAGCAAAACAGCGGGGGACCACGCCACGCTGTTCTCCGCATCTCTGGCGGCAGAACGATTGACCCATGTCTGAATAAAAACCAGCGGGAATGCCGAGCAGATTGCCGCCAGCCAGAATGGCAGATTGATGCTCTGCATCACCAGCAGCGTGCCGAGCGGTGGCCCTACGGTCCAGCCGATGTTCAGCACCGTATAGTTAAGTGAGAAAATCCGGGCCTTCGCGGCGGGAGAGAGGTTGTCGGCAAACCAGGCTTTTAGCACGGTAGCGAAGACGGAATAAGCGCAGTTGATCAGGGCGAACAGCACCACCACCAGCGTCACGCTGTCTACCAGCGGTATGGCGATAAAGCCAAAGGCAAAGGCGGAGATCGCCAGCAACATGTAGCGCTTTTTGTCGAACTTGTCGGCCAGAATGCCGAACCCCAGGCTGAAGACTACGCCGATGGTCAGGGCAATGGTCATCGCATAGCCAATGAGATCCACGCTCAGATTGTACTGACGATTGAGGTAAATGGTCATGAACGGCAGCGTGGCGCCGCGTCCAATCGTTAATAACAATGATGAGGCGAGTAAAGCCAGGGTAGATCGTCTCAGTGTTGCGTTCATTTTTTGCCCGACGTTGCGTTTCGTTATGTTTTTTTAGATATGAGAACCCTAAATAATTCGAGTTGCAGGAAGGCGGCCTGGGAGTGAGTCCCCGGGCGCTGACTAAAGTCAGTGACCGGAGCGAGTGAGTGCAGCCAACGCATCTGCAACTTGAAGTATGACGGGTAAAGGAATAGCACGGCAAAAATGTGATGTACACCGGAGATGTTGTCGGGAAATGCGCGGGCCACCTACCTGAATTAATGATCTGTTAACAGACAATGATTTCCGGTAGCTTAACTTGTTTACAAAAATTTAATAATCGCAGGGGCGGTAGTATGACGCGTAAAGACGGGCTGTTAGCGTTGCTGGTGGTTGTGGTGTGGGGGCTTAATTTCGTTGTCATTAAGGTGGGGTTACATAATATGCCTCCGCTAATGCTGGCAGGTTTACGCTTTCTGCTGGTGGCGTTTCCGGCGATTTTCTTTGTGGCACGTCCGCGGATCCCGCTCCCGCTGCTGATCGGCTACGGGCTGACCATCAGCTTTGGTCAGTTTGCCTTTCTTTTCTGTGCGATCAAATTCGGTATGCCTGCAGGGCTGGCTTCGCTGGTGTTACAGGCGCAGGCCTTTTTCACCATCGTACTTGGCGCTTTTGCTTTTGGTGAGCGTCTGCAAGGGAAGCAGATGGCGGGTATTGCGCTGGCGATATTTGGCGTGCTGGTCCTGATTGAGGGCAGCCTCAACGGACAGCATGTGGCGATGACCGGCTTTATGCTTACCCTGGCCGCGGCGTTTAGCTGGGCGTGCGGCAATATTTTTAATAAGAAAATCATGCAGCACGCCTCGCGCCCGCCAGTGATGTCGCTGGTCGTCTGGAGCGCGTTGATCCCGATTATTCCGTTTCTGACGGCCTCGTTGATTCTCGATGGCTCGACGCAAATCGTACAGAGCCTCATAAACATTGATATCACAACGATCCTGTCGCTGGTCTACCTGGCCTTTATCGCCACGATTGTCGGCTACGGTATCTGGGGATCGCTGCTGGGACGCTATGAGACCTGGCGGGTCGCACCGCTGTCGTTACTGGTCCCGGTCGTGGGGCTGGCGAGTGCGGCGGTTTTGCTGGATGAAACGCTGAGTGGGTTGCAGTTTCTCGGTACGGTACTGATTATGGCAGGGCTGTATATCAATGTGTTTGGCTTGCGCCTGAGAAGAACGGCACGGGTGAGAAGTTAAAAAAAGCCCCGCAGTGGCAGGGCAAAAAGCATTACAGGCGATGTCTGTTGTAGTACGGCACGCCTAACTCGTCGGACTTGTCGCTTCCCGAACCCATATGATTCAAATCGTACGGCGACTGTTCCTGTGCCGTTGGCACGATCATCGCGTCCCGATTATTTTGTGTCGCGGGCTGGGTGGATTGCTCTGCAACGCTCTGACCTGATACAACAAGCAGCAGCGTCAGCATTGCAGAAGGGAGCAGTTTCATGATTTCCTCAATTACGTCGTGACAGGCGATTTAGTAGTTGCAATGGTTAAGGGGAAGCAAATACCGGGATTCACCATGCATTTGGGTAATGCGATACTTATGGGGCGGCACGTCAAAATAGTTCTTGAACGTCCGGGTCAGCGTCTGCTGTGACTCAAAGCCATACCGTTCCGCCAGATACAAAATCGGTTCATTGCTCTCTTTTAATTTCTGCGCAATTTCAGTCATTTTGCGGCTGCGGATGTACTGGCCTAACGAGTGGCCGGTTTCCTTTTTAAACATCCGTTGCAGGTGCCATTTGGAGTAACCCGAACGCTCTGACACTTTTTCCAGTGAGAGTGGTGATTCCAGGTTATCTTCGATCCAGTCCAAAATGCTATGAATAGTGATAGCGTCAGTATTGCGTCTGGACATCGTCATACCTCTTTTCTGTTACGGCAGAACTTTCTTAAGCAAATGCTCAAGCGTTGCCACTTCGTCCGCCGTTAAGTTTTTTGTTAATTCCTGATGCAGGTCTTGTCCTACTAATTGATGACATTGTTCACAAATTGCCGCGCCGTGTTCGGTGAGCTTCACCAGCACGCCGCGTTTGTCATTCGGGTTGGGTAACCGTTCAATCCACTCTTTGCAGACCAGACGGTCGAGCATACGCGTTAACGAGCCAGGATCGACAGAAAGCACTTTCTTCAGCTCAACCGGGGTGATGCATCCCGCACAGCGAATTGAGCAGAGCACTTTGAATTGCGATGCGGTGATATCCAGTGGCGACAGGTATTCGTTTAGCAAACGATCTTTTTTCTGATTAACCATATAGATAAGGCGACCCAGTGGGATAATCTCGTTGAATAAATCACGGGTGCTTTTCACAATGGTTGCCCTGGCAAGTAATTAATTACGGCAGATAATATTGCCCAGGCAATCATAAGTCAAATGAATGAATTGGCGGATAACACGATTTGCTAAAACGGTATAAAGTTGCACCAGATCACATTTTAATAAATTAATGATAAATAGCAGTTATGCTCAGGACGCATAACGCATGCTTACCGCCGTGGAATGGCTAACGTGATGGTTTTCCACTTATACTTGCCGTTTACATCAGGTCGAAACAGGAAGAAATGCCGTTATGATGGAATTGTTTAAAGCGATAGGGCTGGGACTGGTGGTGTTGCTGCCGCTGGCGAACCCATTAACTACCGTGGCGTTGTTCCTGGGGCTTGCGGGCAATATGAACAGCGCCGAGCGTAACCGCCAGTCTTTTATGGCTTCAGTGTATGTTTTCGCCATTATGATGGTGGCTTACTACGCCGGACAACTGGTGATGAGCACCTTTGGGATCTCAATTCCGGGCCTGCGTATTGCGGGGGGACTCATTGTTGCGTTTATCGGTTTTCGGATGCTGTTTCCGCAGCAGAAGGCGCACGAATTGCCGGAAGCAAAAAGTAAATCAGCCGAGCTGGAGGATGAGCCCGGCGCCAGTATCGCCTTTGTGCCGCTGGCGATGCCCAGTACCGCAGGGCCAGGTACGATTGCGATGATCATCAGTTCGGCTTCCACCGTTCGTCATGGCAGCGAATTTCCTGAGTGGGTGATTATGATTGCGCCGCCGATTATTTTTCTGGCGGTGGCGGTGATCCTGTGGGGATCCCTGCGTAGCTCCGGGGCGATTATGCGTCTGGTGGGCAAGGGGGGAATCGAGGCCATTTCCCGTCTGATGGGATTCCTGCTGGTCTGTATGGGCGTGCAGTTTATTATTAACGGCGTGCTGGAAATTATCCAAACGTACCCTTAGTAATATGGCCCGGTAAAACCGTTACCGGGCCGCTTTATCACGATTTCTGCGGCTGTTCTTCCAGTGAGACTGGCCATCTGCGGAAAATAATGACCGACCAGATCAGCGCGGCAAATGCCGGTACCGCGCCAACGTAGCCAATGGTTGACATCGACCAGTGTAAACTCACCTGATTCCCCACCAGCGCGCCTGCGCCGATACCGATGTTAAAAATACCTGAGAACAGCGCCATCGCGACGTCCGTGGCATCAGGCGCCAGGGCAAGAACCTTCACCTGCATACCAAGGCCAATCATCATAATCGCGATCCCCCAGAAAATGCTTAATATTGCCAAATGCAGTTCACTGTCTGCGGCGGGTAGCAGAAGTACCAGACAGGTGACCAGCAGCGCAATGGCAATGCTGATCAATCCTGAGGCATGCAGATTTCCGAGCTTGCCGAAAATCACGCTGCCGATAATCCCGGCTCCGCCCAGCACCAGCAATAACACCGTGGCGAAGTTCGCGCTCAGCCCGGCAACGGTCTGCACAAATGGCTCAATATAGCTGTACGCCGTGTAGTGCGCGGTCACGACCACTACCGTCAGCAGATAGATACTCATTAACGCCGGACGACGGAACAACAGCGGCAGGCTTTTTAAGGAGCCAGAGTGTTCGCTGGGCAGTTTCGGCAGCAGCTTGATCAGGCACATCAGGGTGAATAATGCCCCCATGCCGATGGCAAAGAAGGTGGTGCGCCAGCCAAAATATTGTCCAACAATGCGCCCGATTGGCAGTCCGAGAACCATCGCCAGCGCGGTACCGGTAGCTATCAGGCTAAGGGCCTGGGCGCGTTTACCGGCCGGAGCCAGACGAATGGCCAGCGAGGCGGTGATCGACCAGAAAATGGCGTGGGCGAAGGCGATACCGATGCGGCTAATCACCAGGACGGTAAAGCTCCAGGCAAAGAACGAAAGCACGTGGCTGGCGATAAAAACGACAAAGAGGCAAATCAGCAATTTACGCCGCTCAACCTGACTGGTCAGCAGCATAAACGGCAGGGACATCAGCGCCACAACCCAGGCGTAAATGGTCAGCATGATCCCAACCTGCGCGGTCTGCATATTAAAGCTCTGCGCGATGTCCGAAAGCAGCCCAACCGGGACAAACTCAGTGGTATTAAAGATAAAAGCGGCGATGGCAAGCGTAACGACCCGTAGCCACGCGACTTTGCGGGAAACAGCCTGTGTTGTCATAAGAATACGTCGGGTTAGTTGCGAAAAGGTGAGGAGGCGATCTTAAAACGTTTACTGATGAAAATACAACCGTTTTGTGATTCAGATCTCATTTCCAGCCAGGAAAAAAAGAATGCCCGGAAGCGGGCATTTCAGAAAATTATCCTGCGTTTAGCGGCAGTGGGGGATTGAGCAGTTCGATGAATGCCTCCAGCTGTCGCGTCATTGCTCCACGACGCCACACCAGCCAGGTATCCAGCCAGCGCCAGTCTTCTGCCAGCGGCCAGCACTCTACCTGATGATGCCCCGGCATACTCTCGAGCATCGAACGGGGGATCAGGGCGATCCCTGCTCCTGCGATAACACAGGCCAGCATTCCGTGATAAGACTCCATTTCGTGAATTGTCCCAGGCATGGCGCGATCGGCGTGAAACCAGCGCTCAAAATGACGACGATACGAACAGTTGGCGCGAAACGCGTAAATGTTGCGGCCATTGACCTCGCTGGCACGCGTTACCGGTGGATGTCCGTTTGGCGTGACAATCATCATCTCTTCACGATACACCGGCATCCCTTCCAGTCCGGGATGTGCGATCGGCCCATCGACAAATGCTGCATTGAGGTTCCCTGCAAGCACGCCGTCCAGCATAGTGCCGGATGGCCCTGTCGACAGGGCAAACTGTATTTTGGGGTAGCGTTGATTATAGTCGGCAAGCGTCACGGGAATGCGCACGGCGGCGGTACTCTCCAGCGCACCGAGGGCGAATAATCCCTGCGGTTCATCACCGGCGACCACCATTCTGGCTTCATCAACTAAGGCCAGAATCTGTTGGCTGTAGCGGAGGAAGTTATGTCCGGCGGGAGATAACCTGAGCCGCTGGCTTTCACGAATAAACAGATCCACGCCGAGATCGGCCTCAAGCTGGCGAATACGGGTTGTCAGATTGGAGGGCACACGGTGTACCTTCGCGGCTGCCTGCGTAATGCTGCCGGTTTCGGCGACCGCATTGAACATTTCCAACTGCGTCAGATCCATGGTTTTCTCTTTTTGTGAATGACTGACTTAATATTATTCATTTTTCATAAACAATAAAAGTGCTCATGATGTATCCCATTACACACGATGGAGAACACATTATGTCTGTCACTGCGACTACACACGCCATCTCGGTGGATCCGACTACCGGGCAGCAACTGACGGCCATGCCGTGGGCTACTCAGCATGAGATAGAAAATACGCTTAGCCTTGCTGCCAGCGGACTTACCGCCTGGAAATTGACCACTGTTGCCCATCGTGCGCAAAAACTACGCGACGTTGGCCAGGCGCTGCGGGCGCGCAGTGAGGAGATGGCGCAGGCAATCACACAAGAGATGGGAAAACCCATCAGGCAGGCGCGTGCTGAAGTGGTAAAATCAGCCGACCTCTGCGACTGGTACGCCGAACACGGCCCGGCAATGCTGAAACCTGAACCCACACTGGTGGAGAACAATCAGGCGGTGATTGAATACCGTCCCCTGGGGACGGTGCTGGCCGTGATGCCATGGAATTTCCCGCTGTGGCAGGTGCTGCGCGGCGCGATCCCCATTCTGCTGGCGGGCAACGGCTATTTGTTAAAGCATGCCCCCAACGTGATGGGCTGCGCGCAGCTTATTGGTCAGGTTTTTGCGGACGCTGATATTCCGCAAGGTGTTTATGGCTGGGTGAATGCGGATAACCGTGGTGTCAGTCAGATGATTGACGATCCGCGCATCGCCGCCGTTACGGTTACCGGAAGCGTGCGCGCGGGGGCCGCAATTGGCGCTCAGGCTGGTGCCGCGCTGAAAAAATGTGTCCTTGAACTCGGCGGTTCCGACCCCTTTATTGTACTGAACGATGCCGATCTGGAGCTGGCGGTTAAGGCCGCCGTCGCCGGACGTTATCAGAATACCGGGCAGGTGTGTGCGGCGGCGAAACGCTTTATTGTGGAAGAAGGGATTGCGCAGGCGTTTACTGAACGCTTTGTTGCTGCGGCCAGCGCATTAAAAATGGGCGATCCGATGCGTGATGAGACCGATCTCGGGCCGATGGCGCGGGCTGACCTGCGCGATGAACTGCATCAGCAGGTGCAGGCCACGCTTGCAGAAGGTGCCACGCTGCTGCTGGGCGGTGAAAAGCTGGCTGGCGAGGGGAATTATTACGCCGTAACCGTGCTCGGGGACGTGACGCCAGAAATGACCGCGTTTCGCCAGGAGCTTTTCGGTCCCGTCGCCGCCATTACCGTGGCAAAAAGCGCCGACCATGCGCTGGAACTGGCTAACCACAGTGATTTTGGTCTTTCCGCAACCGTCTTTACCGCCGACGAATTGCTGGCCGGGACGATGGCCGCGCGGCTTGAATGTGGCGGGGTATTCATTAATGGCTACAGCGCCAGCGACGCCCGCGTAGCGTTTGGCGGCGTGAAGAAAAGCGGTTTCGGTCGCGAACTCTCTCATTTTGGCCTGCATGAATTCTGCAATGTCCAGACGGTCTGGAAAAACCGTATCTGATCTCCAGGGCGTCAGGGGGAATATGACTCCGGTCTGTATTTCATCAACGGATGCAGGCCGTGACCCGATTTCGCCGTTCCGCCTGACGCGACATATTCGGCTCTGTTATACTCGCAGGCCTTTCAGACCTGCGGGCAAGGAGTTTGTGGTGGCCAGCGTCGTGGACAATTCAATTTTAGAGACTATTTTGCAGCAGGTTCGTCCGCTGATTGGTCAGGGGAAAGTGGCTGATTACATTCCGGCGTTAGCCTCTGTTGAGGGGGCGAAGCTGGGGATTGCCATCTGTACCGTTGACGGACAGCTCTGGCAGGCCGGCGACGCCCTTGAGCGCTTTTCTATTCAGTCCATCTCTAAAGTGCTCAGCCTGGTGGTGGCGATGCGTCACTATTCCGAAGAGGAGATCTGGCAACGCGTCGGGAAGGATCCTTCGGGTTCACCGTTTAACTCACTGGTGCAGCTGGAGATGGAGCAGGGGATCCCACGTAATCCGTTTATCAATGCCGGAGCGCTGGTGGTCTGCGATATGCTTCAGGGACGCCTGAGCGCCCCAAGACAGCGGATGCTTGAGGTGGTGCGGGCGCTGAGTGGGGTGACGGATATCAGTTATGATGGCGTGGTGGCCCGCTCTGAGTTTGAGCACTCTGCGCGCAACGCCGCGATAGCCTGGCTGATGAAGTCGTTTGGTAATTTTCATCATGATGTGACCACCGTTCTGCAAAACTATTTTCACTACTGTGCGCTAAAGATGAACTGCGTGGAGCTGGCGCGAACGTTTGTTTTTCTGGCCAATCAGGGGCAGGCGTTTCATCTTGATGAGCCGGTCGTCACGCCGCTGCAGGCGCGGCAGATCAATGCGCTGATGGCGACCAGTGGCATGTACCAGAATGCCGGGGAATTTGCGTGGCGGGTAGGGCTTCCGGCTAAATCTGGCGTCGGCGGGGGAATCGTTGCGATCGTTCCGCATGAAATGGCGATCGCGGTCTGGAGTCCGGAGCTGGATCCGACCGGCAATTCGCTGGCTGGGATCGCGGTACTGGAGCAATTAACGCAGCAAATGGGCCGGTCGGTGTATTGATGAATTCGTTTGAACCTCTTTTTACCCGCCTTTCACGCTCGCCGTTTCGCTCTCGTTTCCGGCTTGGCGTAAAGGAGCGGCAGTACTGTTGGGATAAAGGCGCGGAGGTTATCGATCAACACGCTGCCGATTTTGTGGCTAAACGTCTGGCTCCTGAATTTCCGGCGAATGATGGAAAACAGACCCCGATGCGCGGTCACCCGGTTTTTATTGCCCAGCATGCGACGGCGACGTGCTGTCGTGGCTGTCTGGCAAAATGGCATCATATTCCGCAGGGGCAGTCCCTGAGTGCAGAACAGCAGCAGTATGTGGTGGCGGTGATTCATCACTGGCTGGTGATTCAAATGAATCAGCCGTAATAACTTATTTCCATAATTTTACTCCGGGTAATGAGCTATTCGTTAAAAATGTCAGTAGTGGCAGTGTGTACTACCTTTGCAAATGAAACATGCTATCCTTTATAAGAATTAACTTATTATGTAGAGATAATTGCCATTGGCAATTATATGGATTGATATTTAATGCAAGCACACCACATAACCACTTTCCGTTTGTTTCAGGAAGGTAATCCGCTACGTAATGCCATCGCTATTTTTGCGTTAACCACGCTGTTTTACTTTATTGGCGCTGAACTTCGACTTGTTCACGAACTCTCTCTTTTCTGGCCGCTGAATGGCGTGATAGCCGGAATATTTGCCCGCTATATCTGGTTGAATCGTCTGCATTATTATACCGTGAGCTATGTTGCCATGCTGGCGTATGACGCGGTAACCACTCAGTGGGGATGGGTTTCATTGGTGATTAATTTCTCCAATATGGTGTTTATTATTACCGTAGCCCAACTGGTGCTGCGGGATAAACGTCTGGGGAAAAATAAATATGAGCCGGTCAGCGCATTACGTTTATTTAATTATTGTCTGATTGCCGCGTTGCTGTGCGCAACGATTGGGGCGATAGGTTCCGTGGGGATAGATCGTCTGACCTTCTGGCCACTGTACGCCGACTGGTTCAGTGAGCAGTTTTCGACGGGAGTCCTGATCGTTCCCTGCATGTTGACGCTGACGATGCCGGGAGCCATTAAAGGCTTAAAGCCTGAGCAACTGATGCCGGTGGTCGCGTTGATTGTTTCGGTGCTGGCGTCGGTGGTGATTGGTGGGGCGGGTAGCCTGGCTTTTCCACTGCCGGCGCTTATCTGGTGCGCGGTGCGCTATACCCCGCAAGTCACCTGCCTGTTAACCTTTCTTACCGGCGCGGTGGAGATTGTGCTGGTTGCCAATTCGGTGATTAATATTGCGGTGGCCTCACCGCTGTCGACACCGCAAATGTTTTCCGCAAGGCTTGGGATCGCGACAATGGCAATTTGTCCGATTATGGTCGCGGTTAGCGTAGCGGCGATCAATTCATTGATGAAACAGCTCTCTTTACGTGCTGATTTTGATTTTCTGACTCAGGTTTACTCTCGTTCCGGGCTGTATGAAGCGCTTAAGTCGCAGAAGTATCCGGATTCGCGGCATGTGACCGTGATGCTGCTTGATATCGATTACTTCAAAAGCATCAATGACAATTATGGTCATGAGTGCGGCGATCGGGTACTGAGCGTGTTTGCGCAGCATGTACAAGAAATTGTCGGAGACAAAGGACTGGTCGCCCGAATGGGCGGTGAAGAGTTTGTGGTGGTGGTGCCGTCAAACAATCCAGATGAAGGAATGCAGCTGGCGGAAAAAATCCGCAAGACAGTCGAACAGCGGCCTTTCAACTGGCGGCAAAAGAATATCTATCTCACCGTCAGTATTGGCCTGGGCAACGGTGTTCTGGCGTCCCTGACGCTGACGGAACTGTTTAACCGACTGATGATTGAAGCCGATGAGTGTCTGTATCGCTCGAAAAAAGAGGGGCGCAATCGCACCAGCGCCTCTGAGCGTCAACAACAGGCTCTCACGGAAAGCGATCTGGCTTAATCGTGATAACAATCTCCAGCTGCGGGGAGTGAAGCAGAGTTGTTCTACCACTCTTGCGGCTGTCTGAGAGCCGGCGTGATACCGAATTGGGCGCAACGGGTGGATGAAACGTTAACAGCACCACAATTTTCTCTGAAAGCGAGGAAATAGTTGCCACGAATTGATCAAAACAGGGTTTCAGTGTATTAAAGTTTGCTAACCTGTCGTACCAATTAAAACAGGTTGTATGACTAATCAAAAGGGAACCCATTGTGAAAACACTAAATCGTCGCGATTTTCCCGGTGCTCACTATCCTGAACGTATTATTCAGTTTGGTGAAGGAAACTTCCTGCGCGCCTTTGTTGACTGGCAAGTTGATCTGCTGAATGAACATACCGATCTGAATTCCGGTGTGGTCATTGTCAGACCTATCGAAAGTTCATTCCCTCCATCGCTCAGCACGCAGGACGGCCTTTATACCACTATCATTCGTGGTTTGAATGAGCAGGGGGAGGCGGTCAGCGACGCGCGTTTGATCCGTTCGGTGAATCGCGAAATCAGCGTATACGGTGATTACGATGAGTTCCTGAAGCTGGCTCATAACCCTGACATGCGTTTTGTCTTCTCCAACACCACTGAAGCAGGGATTAGTTATCACGCAGGTGATAAGTTTGATGATGCGCCAGCGGTAAGTTATCCGGCAAAACTGACCCGTCTGCTGTTTGAACGTTACAGCCATTTCAATGGGGCGCTGGATAAAGGTTGGATCATTATTCCTTGTGAACTGATTGATTATAACGGCGATGCATTACGTGAGCTGGTTCTGCGCTACGCACAGGAGTGGGCGCTTCCGACTGAATTCGTGCAGTGGTTGGATCAGGCGAATGCTTTCTGCTCCACGCTGGTGGACCGTATTGTAACCGGCTATCCGCGTGATGAAGTAGGGCAACTTGAAGCCGAACTCGGATACCACGACAGCTTCCTGGATACGGCTGAGCACTTCTATCTGTTTGTGATTCAGGGGCCAAAATCGCTGGGATCTGAACTGCGCCTTGATAAGTATCCGCTGAACGTGCTGATCGTTGATGACATCAAACCGTATAAAGAACGCAAAGTGGCGATCCTTAACGGTGCGCATACCGCTCTGGTACCGGTCGCGTTCCAGGCCGGTCTGGATACCGTGGGTGAAGCAATGAACGATAGCGAAATTTGCGCGTTTGTTGAAAAGGCGATCTATGAAGAGATTATCCCGGTGCTGGATCTGCCGCGTGATGAGCTGGAGTCGTTCGCCAGTGCGGTAACCGGTCGTTTCCGCAATCCGTACATCAAGCATCAGCTGCTGTCGATTGCGCTGAATGGAATGACTAAATATCGCACTCGCATTCTCCCGCAGTTACTGGCAGGGCAGAAGGCAGACGGAAAATTGCCGGCACGTCTGACGTTTGCGTTAGCGGCGCTGATTGCCTTTTATCGGGGTGAGCGTCATGGCGAAACCTATCCAGTGCAGGATGATGCACACTGGATTGAGCGTTATCAGCAACTCTGGAGCCAGCATGGCGATCGTCAGATTGACACCCGGACGCTGGTCGCTTCTGTTCTGTCGGTGAAAGAGCACTGGGAACAGGATCTGACGCAAGTTGTTGGTCTGGTAGAGCAGGTCACAGCCGACCTTGATGTCATTCTTGCAAAAGGGATGCGTGATGCGGTGAAACCGCTGTGTTAACAGGCTAACCCGGCTTCGGTCGGGTTTTTTGTATACCTCCATTAGTTACAACATACTATGCGGTTTCTACTAACATCACACGCCTGAAGCATCTGAGGCAACAGGTCACACAGAGGAAAACGAGTCAGGCAGGTGAATATTTCCGACACTTTTATTTCTTTGGATACCAGAATAACAGAGAAGGGGCCGAACCACACCAGCACAGCCCCTGCGGAATGCCATTCCGTTCACCGCCAATAGCAGCAACGCAAAGTTAATGCTGTGGTTCTCCCGCCGCTTCCATGTGTCCGCCGCCGTGAGCAGGACGCTAAATATACCGATGAATTCTGCTATTACTTTGCACTGCACTAATCATGGCGGGAGAATATATTAATTTAAGAGCTAAGATTATTCTTTTGAATAAGACCGGACCAAAAGAGGTATAAACGCATATTCTTTAGAATGAGGATGTGATTTACCGGAGGTGCCGACATCAACACGTATGGCTTTATTTGCGTCATTTATATAGGTATCCCTGCTCCAGACCATACCTCGCGACAGCCCAAGAAAGTTTTCACTATAACTCCCACACGGCCCCCATTCCTGGTAAAAATGTGGACCCGGTTTTCTTGGCGTTGGATTACCTGTCTCATCAGTTAAGGATAAAAGTGCCGCGCCGGGAAGATACATTCCATGAACATTGAGTTCGACGGCAGAAGTCCAGTCAACTGGCTGTGAGCCATAGCTTGAATCAAGATACTCCTCAAAATAATATTCCAGTACAAACGTATAAGTTATGGCTTGTCCCGTCGTTTTATGCTGTGCGGTTACAATACATTTTCCATCCGACATTGCGCCTACAAATCGATTAAATGAAACACGTCCATCCTGATTTACATTTACAGCTCCCGTCAGGTTACATTTAAGGGACCAGTTAAATTGCTGATTTAACGATGGATCATTATTGATAATCAGGTCAAAAAAAACCTTATCGTTTGATGTCACTGGAAACATATGCTCACGCATATCGTTTACTACAGAAAAAGTATGGTCTCCAGCCTTAGCTCCGGTGAAAGTAAATACGGTCATTATAAAACTCCTTTTATAAGTAATTCCAGGCGAGCATTACAACCACAGACCCTATTCGTCTTTGATATCGATCATAAAATGAATAGTAGCCTGCGGTTTGAATCTCTGAACATTCACGGGGCCCGACACTGAAAATGCTCAGGACAAACTCAACAACTTGTGCGGGGAAAATACTCTCGTAAGAGGGCGCAGCGTGCGGCTAATGTCAGGGCCAAAGTCGCTGTATTTTTCACGTAGCAGCGCCATGCCGCAAACGAAGTGAATCATCCAGTCGATTCGCGACTGACTTTCGTCGTCTGGCGTGAGTCAAACCAGCTGCACCAGAAACATGAAAGTGGTTCATTAGCCGTCGGCAATGTCTGTCAGAGATTTCAAGCCGGGTGGCTGAAAGACGTGTGGTGAGACACTGGTCGATAACGTCCTGAAGGATCCACATCATTCATGAGCAAAAAATCCGTTCCGTATACTGTCATGAGTCTCATCCTCAGAAGTGCTGCAATCGCTCAGAAGAGACTGTAAATCGGATACGCAGCTTCAGTGACTCAGGGAGTCTGTGATTACCAGGGCGGTCCACGGCGAAGGTTTGCCAGGCCAGCGGGACCTGATTCACGAGAGCGGTTCATCAGACGCTGCGTCTGACGTTCGGTCAGAGCAAGTTGGTGCGCGGCATCACGACGGCGCATACGCTTTTCGACAACTGACTGAATGACATTGATCCGGCTGAGTTCTTTATCTGACATGGTCACAAGCATCCTGATGTCTCCATAGCCTGAGGATTGGATCCTTTATGCCAGAAAAAGTGACATCACTAAATGGGTTAAAGGGGGTGCGGACGAATTCCTGGACCGTCAGGAGTTAATTTATGCATTCATACGAGGATCGTATCCGGGCCGTCGAACTCTATTACCGATACGGTAAAAAGACCTCTGCGGTTGTCAGAGAGCTGGGATATCCGTCCACAAAGCAACTCAGGCGTTGGGTTCAGATTTATGAAGAGAAGGGCGATTTACCCAGAGATTTAAAGCCAAGGGAGCGCTATTCACGTGCGCAGAAAATTGCTGCTGTTGAGCATTATCTCACTCATGGTGGATGCCTGTCGTTCACTCGTCGCGCCATCGGT
>NZ_PQMB01000016.1 GCF_002918555.1 Citrobacter amalonaticus | reverse complement strand
GTAGCTCAGGTGGTTAGAGCGCACCCCTGATAAGGGTGAGGTCGGTGGTTCAAGTCCACTCAGGCCTACCAAATTTGCGATGCAAATTTGATGAGGTTTTAACTACACCGTATGGGGCTATAGCTCAGCTGGGAGAGCGCCTGCTTTGCACGCAGGAGGTCTGCGGTTCGATCCCGCATAGCTCCACCATACTGTGGAACGTAATACAGAAAACTTCAGAGTGTACCTGAAAAGGTTCACTGCGAAGTTTTGCTCTTTAAAAATCTGGATCAAGCTGAAAATTGAAACGACACACTGTTTCATTTCTCCGTAATAAGAAATGAAAAGCGGTGTGTTCGAGTCTCTCAAATTTTCGCAATCAGAAGACAAGACATCTTCGGGTTGTGAGGTTAAGCGACTAAGCGTACACGGTGGATGCCCTGGCAGTCAGAGGCGATGAAGGACGTGCTAATCTGCGAAAAGCGTCGGTAAGGTGATATGAACCGTTATARCCGGCGATGTCCGAATGGGGAAACCCAGTGCAATTCGTTGCACTATCGTTAAGTGAATACATAGCTTAACGAGGCGAACCGGGGGAACTGAAACATCTAAGTACCCCGAGGAAAAGAAATCAACCACCGAGATTCCCCC
>NZ_PQMB01000015.1 GCF_002918555.1 Citrobacter amalonaticus | reverse complement strand
CACACAGATTGTCTGATGAAAAACGAGCAGTAAAAACCTCTACAGGCTTGTAGCTCAGGTGGTTAGAGCGCACCCCTGATAAGGGTGAGGTCGGTGGTTCAAGTCCACTCAGGCCTACCAAATTTGCGATGCAAATTTGATGAGGTTTTAACTACACCGTATGGGGCTATAGCTCAGCTGGGAGAGCGCCTGCTTTGCACGCAGGAGGTCTGCGGTTCGATCCCGCATAGCTCCACCATACTGTGGAACGTAATACAGAAAACTTCAGAGTGTACCTGAAAAGGTTCACTGCGAAGTTTTGCTCTTTAAAAATCTGGATCAAGCTGAAAATTGAAACGACACACAGAATCTGTGTGTTCGAGTCTCTCAAATTTTCGCAATCAGAAGATAACCCTGTAAAAGGTGACGTGAGCCTGGTGAAGACAAGGCGTACCGCACGCAGCGAGCGCAGTGGACTTGATGTCCATGAGCATCGCGGGTACGGAACAACGCAGTATTCACGACGCGCAACGAACCGGACAGAACAAGACATCTTCGGGTTGTGAGGTTAAGCGACTAAGCGTACACGGTGGATGCCCTGGCAGTCAGAGGCGATGAAGGACGTGCTAATCTGCGAAAAGCGTCGGTAAGGTGATATGAACCGTTATAACCGGCGATGTCCGAATGGGGAAACCCAGTGCAATTCGTTGCACTATCGTTAAGTGAATACATAGCTTAACGAGGCGAACCGGGGGAACTGAAACATCTAAGTACCCCGAGGAAAAGAAATCAACCGAGATTCCCCCAGTAGCGGCGAGCGAACGGGGAGCAGCCCAGAGTCT
>NZ_PQMB01000014.1 GCF_002918555.1 Citrobacter amalonaticus | reverse complement strand
GCAGGCGTCACACCGTATACGTCCACTTTCGTGTTTGCACAGTGCTGTGTTTTTAATAAACAGTTGCAGCCAGCTGGTATCTTCGACTGATTTCAGCTCCACGAGCAAGTCGCTTCACCTACCTGTCAGCGTGCCTTCTCCCGAAGTTACGGCACCATTTTGCCTAGTTCCTTCACCCGAGTTCTCTCAAGCGCCTTGGTATTCTCTACCTGACCACCTGTGTCGGTTTGGGGTACGATTTCGTGTTACCTGATGCTTAGAGGCTTTTCCTGGAAGCAGGGCATTTGTCACTTCAGCACCGTAGTGCCTCGTCATCACACCTCAGCGTTAACAAGACTCCGGATTTACCTGGAATCTCCGCCTACATGCTTAAACCGGGACAACCGTCGCCCGGCCAACATAGCCTTCTCCGTCCCCCCTTCGCAGTAACACCAAGTACAGGAATATTAACCTGTTTCCCATCGACTACGCCTTTCGGCCTCGCCTTAGGGGTCGACTCACCCTGCCCCGATTAACGTTGGACAGGAACCCTTGGTCTTCCGGCGTGCGGGTTTTTCACCCGCATTATCGTTACTTATGTCAGCATTCGCACTTCTGATACCTCCAGCAACCCTCACAGGCCACCTTCAACGGCTTACAGAACGCTCCCCTACCCAACAACACATAGTGTCGCTGCCGCAGCTTCGGTGCATGGTTTAGCCCCGTTACATCTTCCGCGCAGGCCGACTCGACCAGTGAGCTATTACGCTTTCTTTAAATGATGGCTGCTTCTAAGCCAACATCCTGGCTGTCTGGGCCTTCCCACATCGTTTCCCACTTAACCATGACTTTGGGACCTTAGCTNCTGCCCATGGCTAGATCACCGGGTTTCGGGTCTATACCCTGCAACTTAACGCCCAGTTAAGACTCGGTTTCCCTTCGGCTCCCCTATTCGGTTAACCTTGCTACAGAATATAAGTCGCTGACCCATTATACAAAAGGTACGCAGTCACCCCATAAAGAGGCTCCCACTGCTTGTACGTACACGGTTTCAGGTTCTTTTTCACTCCCCTCGCCGGGGTTCTTTTCGCCTTTCCCTCACGGTACTGGTTCACTATCGGTCAGTCAGGAGTATTTAGCCTTGGAGGATGGTCCCCCCATATTCAGACAGGATACCACGTGTCCCGCCCTACTCATCGAGTTCACAGCCTGTGCATTTTGGTGTACGGGACTATCACCCTGTACCGTCGGACTTTCCAGACCGTTCCACTAACACACAAGCTGATTCAGACTCTGGGCTGCTCCCCGTTCGCTCGCCGCTACTGGGGGAATCTCGGTTGATTTCTTTTCCTCGGGGTACTTAGATGTTTCAGTTCCCCCGGTTCGCCTCGTTAAGCTATGTATTCACTTAACGATAGTGCAACGAATTGCACTGGGTTTCCCCATTCGGACATCGCCGGYTATAACGGTTCATATCACCTTACCGACGCTTTTCGCAGATTAGCACGTCCTTCATCGCCTCTGACTGCCAGGGCATCCACCGTGTACGCTTAGTCGCTTAACCTCACAACCCGAAGATGTCTTGTTCTGTCCGGTTCGTTGCGCGTCGTGAATACTGCGTTGTTCCGTACCCGCGATGCTCATGGACATCAAGTCCACTGCGCTCGCTGCGTGCGGTACGCCTTGTCTTCACCAGGCTCACTTCACCTTTTACAGGGTTATCTTCTGATTGCGAAAATTTGAGAGACTCGAACACACARATTCTGTGTGTCGTTTCAATTTTCAGCTTGATCCAGATTTTTAAAGAGCAAATATCTCAAACAWGAYTCCTGAGAATCWGTTTTGAGATATAACGGCCGGTGACTTTCACTCACAAACCAGCAAGTGGCGTCCCCTGGAGGTTTAACCTCATCAGTTGAACGCTGGCGTCCCCTAGGGGATTCGAACCCCTGTTACCGCCGTGAAAGGGCGGTGTCCTGGGCCTCTAGACGAAGGGGACACTGAAGTCTCTCTCGCAAGACGCCTTGCTGCTTACTTTTCATCAGACAATCTGTGTGRRCACTACAAAGGCAGGTTCTTTAAGGTAAGGAGGTGATCCAACCGCAGGTTCCCCTACGGTTACCTTGTTACGACTTCACCCCAGTCATGAATCACAAAGTGGTAAGCGCCCTCCCGAAGGTTAAGCTACCTACTTCTTTTGCAACCCACTCCCATGGTGTGACGGGCGGTGTGTACAAGGCCCGGGAACGTATTCACCGTGGCATTCTGATCCACGATTACTAGCGATTCCGACTTCATGGAGTCGAGTTGCAGACTCCAATCCGGACTACGAC
>NZ_PQMB01000013.1 GCF_002918555.1 Citrobacter amalonaticus | reverse complement strand
TGCCATTGTTGACCAGTTGGCTGGTGTTACTGCCCTTCATCCCGATGGCGCCGTTGCCGTGGAGATTAATGGTGCCGTCGTTCAGTGATTTGATGCCGCTGCTGCCTGTGGTATTAATGGCCACCGCGTTGTTGCCGGTACCCGCGGTAAAGTCCATCACGCCGCCGGTCTGGTTCCATATCCAGCCGGTCGTGGCAGAGGCGGTTCCGCCAGAGCGGACATTCACCATGGTGGCACCATTGCCGGTCATTGTTCCCTGGTTAATCACCACGCCGCCGCCAGAGTTCAGGTTGATGGCGCCGCCGTTGGAAGCCTGGCTCATCTCCACACTGCCTTTGTTGACAAAGGTACTTTTACTGGCCAGGTACATACTGTTTTTGGCGGTGTTCAGCATCACTGTCCCGGCGGTGTCGTTGGTCAATACCGACGAGTCACGCAGGTACATCAGCGTTGTATCACCACCAGAACCTGTCGGACCACTGGCGACAGTGCCGCTGTTCACCAGCGAGGTGGTGCCGGAAATATCGAAGCCCTGAGTTATCGTGCCACTGTTGTTGACTTTAGCGCTGCCGGTGGTTCTTACCGAACCGTTAATCGTACCGGTATTGTTCAGGGTACCCGATGTGACATTCAGCGTCTGAGACTTGTAGTTGCCGCTGTTGAGGGTGCCGTTGTTATTCACCACACCGCTGGCGTTGACGGTTAACGGCACGCTGGTGACTGCACCGGTTTGGTTGTTATAGGTGCCGTCGACTGTCAGCGTTGAGGTGCCATCAACCGTGCCGGTATTGCTGACCGTACTGCCGGGCATCACGCTCGTATTTTTGCTGAGGGTGGTGGTGCCCGTCAGAATCGAGCCGTCAGCAAATTCCGCTGACGCAATCTCTGCGCTGTTATCTGCCCCTGTCGACGCATGTTCACCCAGCGTAATCTGCCCACGGTTGACAATACGGTTGCCGGCATTACCATCGGAATAAAACGCCTGACCGTTTTCGGCATTGATATTAATCACGCCGGTGGTGTCGTTAATAGCGGTGCCACCTTTATAAACAGCCATTCCGACCAGCGGTTTGCTGGCATCGTAGTTCTCGTTTTTCTCGAGATTAATGGTGCCCTGGTTTATCACCTGGTTGTTTCCATAAGCCACCATACCGGCACCGGCGTTATTAATGGTAATCGTGGCACCCTGGTGGTTGGTAGCAGTGGCGTTACGGCCATAGGAGTTACCACTATTATCTGCCCCTGCATCCATACCCACGGCAAAATCCCTTACAGTAGAAGAGAGAACATTAGCCGGCAGCTCGGTCGTATCATCGGCGCTTTTCCACATAGCATCCGTGGTGATTTTCCCGTAGTTATCCATATTTGCGTTGTCAGCAGCCGCCATTGCGCTCCCACGCCCGTAGACCTCAATTTCTCCTGTGGCGTTGTTTATGCCACGGGAACCTGCACCAAAGGCTTCCATCATATTCTGAGATATGACGCCGTTATTTATCCACCCCGGATTTGATATCCTCCGTTCATTATTACTATTAAAGATACCATCCTGATTAAGAATTTTACCGATAATACGACCATTGTTAGTAACAACAGATCCACCTTCTGCAAACATCGCCGAAACAGAACCGACATTTGCTGTGTGTGCGGCGCTGGTTCTGTTGACTTCAATTGTCTTATTATTAATAGCTGAGGAACCAGCACCCAGAGCATATATCAGAGAGCTGTCGCTGACCGTTATCTCCCCGCTGTTGGTAAAAGCTGAACCCGATAACACATTAATTAAACGGTCATCATCATTCCAGTACCGATTAATAAGGGCATTATCCAAAGTAAAGGTCGCCCCGTCCGCCAGTTCCATATATGCGCCGTCAGACAGCCGGAATAGAGGGCAAGTCCTGCACCGAACTCACCCTCGATACGGGAATCACCGCTTATATACACAGATGAATGTCCATCGACGCTAATCACGGATGTTCCGAAGACACCTTTTCGTTGATTAGCCATCGCGTCTCCGGCAGTGGCATCAGCAAGCTGGTCACTCTCGCCGGTCAGCGTTATCCCGCCCAGCAAATCAACCCGGTTATTATCCCCTGTCACCACCAGACCCTGAATAGTTTCCTGGGTTCCGGGGGAGGCCCCATACCCATGTCCGGCTACTTCAGTGTCCGCAATCACCTGCAGATGGCCGTCCAGCACCACGGTATTATTGCTGCCGTTGACATTAATCCCGGTCGAGGGGGTAAAGAAACTCTCTGCCGCCAGCGGGGAGGTCTGGTCTTTATCCACCACCATATTGCCGGTCAGCGTCACCGTGTTGGCGTCGCCGGAAACATCAACCCCGGTCGCCTGCTGGCCGGAAACCTTAATTTCTTCTGAGCTGAGGTTAATGGTGTTCCGGGTGCCGCTGACCTTCATACCGGTAGAATAATCACCCACCCCCATTTTACCGTTCTGGTTAACGGTGTTCCCGTCACCAGCCACATCCACCCCGGTACTTGGTTTACTGCTGTCGGTGCTGGCGGCGGCGGTGTCGCCGGTGTTGGTGATCTCGTTGCCGTTACCCGCCACCTTCGTACCGGTAGCACCGTCGGTCGCACTGCTGGCACCTTCGTTATTGATTTTGTTTGCATCACCGGTGACATCCACGCCGGTGGAGCCTGCCCCTGCTGCGCTGGTGCTGCCGGTGCTGTCGATCTCGTTCCCGTCGCCCGTGACTTTGGTAGCTGTGCCGCCGCCGGTCGCGCTGCTGTCGCCTTCGTTGCTGATTTTGTTTTTATCACCGGTCACGTCCACGCCGGTGGAGCCTTCGCCCGTGGCGCTGGTAGCGCCGGTGTTAGCGATCTCGTTGCCGTCGCCGTCCACTTTAGTGGCGGTACCGCCGCCGGTGGCGCTGTTATCGCCCGGTACATCAATTTTGTTTTTGTCGCCGCTGATAATAGTGCCGGTTTCACCCGCCGCACCCGCAGAGGAGTTGCCATCAACGGTTTTCTGCTGCCCGTCGCCGCTGATAACCTTCGTGTCCGGGCTTGCCTGGGTAAACGCCCCTGCGCTGTTGTACGACCAGAACAGGTTGTCAGCGCCGTAACTGCCCTGCATCACCAGGGTATTGTTGGCCTCTTTCAGGCCGGTCACGGTCAGGGTTTTCCCGTCCGGGGCGGTCAGCAGGTAGCCGTCGCCCTGTTTTGTAATGGCGAAGGTGGTATTGGTATAGGTGACGCCGTTCACGACCAGCGAGGCAAAGGTCAGGGTTTTTGCGCCCCGGTCAAGGGTGACGCCATTGTCGTAAACGGAGGTGGAGGTGTCAGGTATAACGGGGTCTACGGGCGTTACCGGATCGACGGGGTCCACCGG
>NZ_PQMB01000012.1 GCF_002918555.1 Citrobacter amalonaticus | reverse complement strand
CTACCTGACGACCCAGCAGGATGTGCTCACGAGTCTGCGGCATCGGGCCGTCAGTCGCAGCAACAACCAGGATCGCGCCATCCATCTGCGCAGCACCGGTGATCATGTTTTTAACATAGTCGGCGTGGCCCGGGCAGTCTACGTGTGCGTAGTGGCGAGTCGGGGTGTCGTATTCAACGTGAGATGTGTTGATGGTGATACCACGAGCTTTTTCTTCCGGCGCGTTATCGATCTGATCGAATGCGCGAGCAGCACCACCGTAGGTTTTAGCCAGAACGGTAGTGATTGCAGCGGTCAGCGTTGTTTTACCATGGTCAACGTGGCCGATAGTACCGACGTTAACGTGCGGTTTTGTACGTTCAAACTTTTCTTTAGACATCGATTGTCCCTCTAAGACACGGATAAATCGGTGATATCACCACATCAACCAGGCGATATGCCTGAATCGTTGAATATTTAAATTTACACAGAGAGAAACGGGAAGGAGAAGTGAAGTGGTGCTGATACCCAGAGTCGAACTGGGGACCTCACCCTTACCAAGGGTGCGCTCTACCAACTGAGCCATATCAGCACGTCTTGGAGCGGGCAGCGGGAATCGAACCCGCATCATCAGCTTGGAAGGCTGAGGTAATAGCCATTATACGATGCCCGCATCCTGAAACTCGGCTACCCAGTTCTTTCTGTAACAAAAAAAGAGACAGGTCTCTTTTTTCACTTGAGCCGGTTGATATTTTAACCAGCCCAGACAGCAATTATGCTGCCAGAAAGTGGTGGTGGGGGAAGGATTCGAACCTTCGAAGTCTGTGACGGCAGATTTACAGTCTGCTCCCTTTGGCCGCTCGGGAACCCCACCGGACTTGATGGTGCCGACTACCGGAATCGAACTGGTGACCTACTGATTACAAGTCAGTTGCTCTACCTACTGAGCTAAGTCGGCATCAAGTAGCGCGCATTCTATGGAGAGCTGCGACCTCATGCAACTAAAAAATTGCATAAAATGTTCTATTGCTCACATTTTGTGCTAAACGGTCAGTAAATGACGTCTTTTCAGTCAGTACAGCATAAAATTTCGGCATCTACGATTCACCAGATCTTCATCACGGAGTGACTTATGCACGCTCCAGTGATCAAAACAACAGCATTTACATCTGGAATATCCGTCACATTGCTTTTCAGGGAATGGCTGTTATGTGAGATTTTTTCTTATTATTCCCTCTCATCTGGTGTTACCCTCCTGCCCATTGTCCAAATTAACTGAAATGTGACATGCCATTGCATGCCGGGGATGACTCTCGTTTTTATCACTAACCCGATGTTGCTATGGCAGCCAGAAACATGCTTATGAGTATAAAAGAGCAAACGTTAATGACGCCTTACCTACAGTTTGACCGCAACCAGTGGGCTGCACTTCGTGATTCCGTGCCAATGACCCTGACCGAAGACGAGATCGCACAGCTTAAAGGTATAAATGAAGACCTGTCGTTAGAGGAAGTTGCAGAAATCTATTTGCCTTTGTCGCGTTTGCTGAACTTCTATATCAGTTCGAATCTGCGTCGTCAGGCTGTCCTTGAACAGTTTCTGGGTACCAATGGACAACGCATTCCTTATATTATCAGCATCGCTGGCAGCGTCGCGGTTGGTAAAAGTACGACAGCACGCGTTCTGCAGGCGCTGCTGAGCCGCTGGCCGGAACATCGCCGCGTAGAGCTGATTACTACAGATGGTTTTCTGCACCCTAATCAGAAGTTGAAAGATCGTGGACTGATGAAGAAGAAGGGCTTCCCGGAATCTTACGATATGCATCGTCTGGTGAAGTTCGTCTCCGATCTCAAGTCAGGCGTACCAAACGTAACCGCACCAGTCTACTCACATCTTATTTATGACGTTATCCCTGATGGGGATAAAACTGTTGCGCAGCCCGATATATTAATCCTTGAAGGATTAAATGTTCTGCAAAGCGGAATGGACTACCCACACGATCCGCATCATGTATTTGTTTCCGATTTCGTCGATTTCTCTATTTATGTCGATGCGCCGGAAGATTTACTGCAAACATGGTATATCAACCGATTCCTGAAATTCCGCGAAGGCGCGTTTACCGATCCTGACTCATATTTCCATAACTACGCGAAATTATCGAAGGATGAGGCAGTCAATACTGCCACATCGTTGTGGAAAGAAATCAACTGGTTGAATTTAAAACAAAATATACTCCCTACTCGTGAACGAGCAAGTCTGATAATGACCAAAAGCGCAAATCATGCGGTCGAACAGGTGAGATTACGAAAATAAATAAAAAGGGGAGCAGTTGCTCCCCTTTTTATTATTCTGCACTTCGTAGTGATATTTCCCCGCCCATCCAGGGTTTAATAGCACCATCCTGTTCCAGCAGTAAAGCCCCCTGCGTATCTATTCCACGAGAAATACCAAATATTTCTTTATCACCAATGATGAGTTTTACCGGGCGGTTAATAAAGTTATCCAGTTTTTCCCAACGGGAAAGATAAGGAGTCAGTCCTTCCTGCTCGAATACCTGTAACGCTTCGTGTAATTCGTTAATCAGGCGTGCGGCCAATACGTTACGATCGATCGTGATCCCTGCCTCCTGCAGGTTGATCCACCCCTGGTTAATCACGTCGTTCTCTACGTGACGCATTACCAGATTAATCCCGGCACCAATTACGATTTGCGCGGCGTCACCGGTTTTGCCCGTAAGTTCCACCAGAATCCCTGACAGTTTACGATCGTTCAGATAGAGATCGTTAGGCCACTTAACGCGGACTTTATCCGCGCCAAGCCTCTGGAGAACTTCCGCCATCACGATACCGATCACCAGGCTCAGGCCAATCGCAGCGGCTGGCCCCTGTTCCAGGCGCCAGTACATAGAAAGATACAGGTTAGCACCAAATGGCGAGAACCACTTACGGCCACGACGCCCTCGCCCCGCTTGCTGATATTCTGCCACACAGGCATCACCAGACTTCAGCTCACTCATTCGGTCCAACAGGTACTGGTTTGTCGAATCAATAACGGGAAGTACGGCAACATCGCCATAATCTACCGCATCACGAATCCTTTCGGCATCCAACAGCTGGATAGGATCCGGCAGGCTATAGCCTTTACCAGGTACGGTAAATACATCAATCCCCCAGTCGCGTAGCGTCTGGATATGCTTATTGATCGCCGCACGACTCATACCCAGTTTTTCACCCAGCTGCTCGCCCGAGTGAAATTCGCCATCGGCTAATAATGAGATCAGCTTCAGAGGGATCGTATTATCCTTCATGCAATGATCTCCACAGCATTCACTTCACCCATCTGCCCAATGAACCGAACTTCCGGCTCCAGCCAGACGTTAAATTTCTCGCCAACCTTTTGGCGAACATGATGCGCCAGCTTCACAACATCTTCGCTTGTCGCATTGTCAACGTTAATCAATACAAGAGCTTGCTGGCGGTGCACCGCTGCGCCACCAATAGTTTGCCCTTTCAGTTGGCACTGATCGATAAGCCAACCCGCAGCAAGTTTTACCGAACCATCCGCCTGAGGATAATGCGGCGCACCGGGGAACCGTGACAGCAATGCTTCGGCCATTTCTGCTGCGACTACCGGGTTTTTAAAGAAACTACCAGCATTGCCATTGACTTTCGGATCGGGAAGTTTAGTCGTACGCATAAGGCAGACGGAATCAAAAACCTGCTGAGGAGTGACCGTTGCTGGATCCAGACGCACCAGATCGCCGTAAGTTAATACCGGCTGCCACTGCTTGGGCAAGCGCAGACCAACGGCAACGATTGCAAAGCGGTCCTGATATTCATGTTTGAATATACTGTCACGGTAACCAAAGCGGCACTCTGCGGCACTGACACGCACAAGCTTACCTGTCGCGAGTTCAACACAGTCAACATAGTCACAAACCCGCTGAAGCTCTACACCATAGGCACCGATATTCTGGATCGGTGATGAACCAACGCAGCCGGGGATTAGCGCCAGATTTTCCAGCCCGGGCATACCATGTTGCAGGGTATACTGCACCACATGATGCCAGTTCTCTCCTGCCCCTGCGTGCACTAACCACGCTTCAGGTTGTTCAGTCACCTCAATTCCCCTGATACGGTTGACGATCACTGTACCGTGAAAGGCATCGAGGAACAGAACGTTACTCCCTTCACCCAATATCAGTACTGGCTGGCTTAATGCGTTGGCCGCTTGCCAGGCATCCAGCAATTGTTGTTCATTTTCGGCACAGACGATCTCACTGGCATATTGATCGATACCAAAGGTGTTCAAGGCTTTAAGGGAGTGATTCATAGACGCTTTCCTGATGCAAAATCAGGCTTAGTTTAACGTATCTGCGGCGGTATAGCTTGTGTTATGGAGGAAGGGGTTACCCGAGAGGAAAGTAAAATGCAAAAAAGCCCATCCGTCAGGATGGGCTTCTTCACCTGGTTGATGCCTGGCAGTTCCCTACTCTCGCATGGGGAGACCCCACACTACCATCGGCGCTACGGCGTTTCACTTCTGAGTTCGGCATGGGGTCAGGTGGGACCACCGCGCTGTTGCCGCCAGGCAAATTCTGTCTGTCAACACGCATTCCTGCGCATCAACTAATCTGTATCAAACTGAATATTGTTTCTGTCTCTCGTCCGCCAAAACATCTTCGGCGTTGTAAGGTTAAGCCTCACGGTTCATTAGTACCGGTTAGCTCAACGCATCGCTGCGCTTACACACCCGGCCTATCAACGTCGTCGTCTTCAACGTTCCTTCAGGACTCTTTAAGAGTCAGGGAGAACTCATCTCGGGGCAAGTTTCGTGCTTAGATGCTTTCAGCACTTATCTCTTCCGCATTTAGCTACCGGGCAATGCCATTGGCATGACAACCCGAACACCAGTG
>NZ_PQMB01000011.1 GCF_002918555.1 Citrobacter amalonaticus | reverse complement strand
TGAAATCGTTGGTATCAAAGAGACTGCGAAGTCTACCTGTACTGGCGTTGAAATGTTCCGCAAACTGCTGGACGAAGGCCGTGCTGGTGAGAACGTGGGTGTTCTGCTGCGTGGTATCAAACGTGAAGAAATCGAACGTGGTCAGGTACTGGCTAAGCCGGGTTCCATCAAGCCGCACACTAAATTCGAATCTGAAGTTTATATCCTGTCCAAAGATGAAGGCGGCCGTCATACTCCGTTCTTCAAAGGCTACCGTCCGCAGTTCTACTTCCGTACAACTGACGTGACTGGCACCATCGAACTGCCGGAAGGCGTAGAGATGGTAATGCCGGGCGACAACATCAAAATGGTTGTTACCCTGATCCACCCGATCGCGATGGACGACGGTCTGCGTTTCGCAATCCGTGAAGGCGGCCGTACCGTTGGCGCGGGCGTTGTTGCTAAAGTAATGAGCTAATTATTGATTAATTAGCTTTGAGCTTAAAAAGGGCGCTTCGGCGCCCTTTTTGCTGTCTGTAATTTAGCGGTTGTCATATTTATTCGCATTTTTTATTCCTCCTCCTGATGTACGAATAGAGTTGTGCTATTGTAATCATAACTATTCTCATTTACACTTTGCGCAGAAATTGAACGGGAGCGATCATGTACGTTTGTTTGTGTAATGGTGTAAGTGATAAAAAAATTCGTCAGGCTGTACGTCAGTTTCATCCTCAGTCGTTCCAGCAGTTACGTAAATTCATTCCTGTGGGAAATCAATGTGGTAAGTGCGTTCGGGCTGCACGTGAAGTGATGCAGGATGAATTAATGCAAATGCCAGAGTTTAAAGAGATCGCCTGAGTCACACTCTTTTTTTTGACATCCCGGTAGCCCCATCTACGCTCTAAGAGTGGAAGCGGAGGGACTATAAAATGAAAGGTGATGTTAAAATCATAAATTATCTCAATAAACTATTGGGAAATGAGCTTGTCGCAATCAACCAGTACTTTCTTCATGCGCGTATGTTTAAGAACTGGGGCCTCACTCGTCTCAATGACGTCGAATACCATGAATCCATCGATGAAATGAAACATGCGGATAAATATATTGAGCGTATTTTGTTTCTCGAAGGGATCCCCAATTTGCAGGATTTAGGCAAGCTGGGCATTGGCGAAGATGTCGAAGAGATGTTGCAATCAGACCTGCGTCTGGAGCTGGAAGGGGCGAAGAATCTACGTGAAGCTATTGCTTATGCCGACAGCGTCCATGACTACGTTAGCCGGGATATGATGATCGAAATCCTTGCTGATGAAGAAGGTCACATTGACTGGCTGGAAACTGAGCTGGATCTGCTCCAGAAGATGGGACTCCAGAACTATCTTCAGGCACAGATTCGCGGAGCGTAGACGCAAACCTTGCAGAGCGGCAGGCATGCCGCTCCTTTCAGTACCCGATAACACCTGATGTTTGCGCGCTGAAAATCAACCAGCCTGCCAGTCCAAGCCACGGACCGAATGCGATAAGCGGTATCGACGTCCTTCGGGTAAGGCGTAGGATCAGCCACCAGACGATGCCCAGCAGTGATGCAGCGAGTAAAATGGGCGGTAGCGCTGACCATCCACACCAGGCACCCATCGCCGCCAGTAGCTTAGCGTCACCCAGACCGATGCCCTCTTTACCCGCGAGTATTTTGCATCCCCACCAGACCAGCCATAGCGTCAGATAGCCAGCGACAGCGCCGTACAGCGCGTCGGGTAGCATCTCCCTGTTGTAAACGCTGTGATACACCAGACCGAGCCAGAGCAGCGGCTGCGTCAGCACATCCGGCAGCAGGTACGTCCGGAGATCAATTTGCGCCAGCGCGAAAATAAACCAGAACAGCGTCATGATGGCAATCGTATCTGACATTGAAGGGACAAATACAGCGATAAGCGCAAAAACGCAAGAACACGCCAGTTCAGTCAGCGGGTAACGCCATGAAATGGGCTGCGCGCACTCCTGGCAGCGACCCCGCAGCCACAGCCAACTGAATAGCGGAATAGTGTTACGCATCGATAGCCTGTGCTGGCAGTGCTGACAGTGCGACGGAGGCCAGGCGATATTCCATTTTTCGCTGTGCCGATGCTCAATCATGATCGGCAGTCGATAAACCACTACATTCATAAAGCTGCCGACTATCAGCCCGACAAGCGCCATTGTCGCGATGCTATGTATCTCAGTCATTTTCCTGCCCGGTATATACTTGTCATACTTCAGGTTATGGGTGTGTTGGCTTTGTGATCCGACCTGCGGAGTCAGCGTGAGCGATGTTCAACGCGACTACGCCGTTTTGTCCCGCAACTCGAATTATTTAGAGTAGAGTTCAAGAGTTTCCACCGTAATTTCTCCGGCAACCGGGCGTGCGCTAAATGCGAATTGCGAAACCTGTATTCCCTCATTTTGTAGGGCATTAAGCCACGCAAATAATGGTTCGGTTTTGACAACGGGAAGCGTGATCGCAAAATGATCGGGAGTGGATGGCACAACGCTGATATTCAAACCTGCCTGCTGCGCGCTATGTTGTATCAGCGCCGGATCGGTCTTTATGCCAGGTCTACTGGCAACTAATCCGCGACGCTGAACTGCCTCAGTTACCCACTGGATCTCACTCCTGAGACGGTCATTTTCCTGCCCCTGCTGTGCAATAGCGTTATCCAGGGGCTGAACCACGCCGTACCAGAATCCCGCCAGCAGACAGAAAACGGCGAGAAATATCAGACTGCGTTGCTCTCTGCCGTTTTTTTCGCTCCACCAGCTATTCATTTGCGCTCCTTCAGGGTCAGCCGGACGCTATCTGTCGTCCCTTCTGGCTGTTGAGTCAGGATAAATTCGTCGTTTGTCTGCACCATAAAGCGGCGAAGATGTTCCGGATCGCGAACATTGAGCGTCAGGGTAAAAAGACGTTGTTCGAGCCGGTAGCTGACCTCGCGGATGGTAAGCCCCGGCAATGTGCTTAATCGGGTCTGAAGCTGAGCCAGTAACGTCAGCACATCCGGATAGCGATCCCTGGCGGACGATTCGAAGAAATATTTAAAATTGCTGTTGCGGTTATCCCCCGGGAAATAGCGGCTCCACAGGATGGCACCTTCCGCTGAGAGCGCCTGTTTCTGTTGATGAAGCTGCCAGAGCATCACCCCCTTCAGCCCTGAGAAGAGCGCTATCGCCAGGGTAAATGTCGCTATGGCGGCATATTTCAGCAGACGCGGGGTCGGTTGTGTCGGGGGCAACGGGCGGAAGCTGCCGTGTAATACGTTGATGTCCTGAATATTATCGCCATTGCAGGCGCACGCCAGCGGCGGCTGCCAGTCCAGGTATTCGACATGAGCGTGAGGCACCGGAAGCGGGCTGGCGCTGATGATTTTCTGCTCTGTATGGCTGGCGAGTAAATGCGTGAGCAGTGCCTCACTCAGCACGCCTGTTTTCCATGCGTCGTAACGGATTAACCATCGCTCATCTTGTTTTAGCAGACTCCAGCTATCCGTGACATACGGCAGCCAGAAACCATCCGGAACGATATGCGTCAACGTCACGCCAGCAGTGCGGAAAGTCGTCAATAGATCGTTCAGCGTGGTCCTGGCGATCCCGGCAAGATGGAGCGTGTTTTCCTCTCTGGCGAGAACCGTCCAGTGCAGGCTGTCCGTATCCCCGGCAACGGCGTCCTCCACCAGCCAGCCCAGCGTTTGTTCACTGATTTTGTAGTTTTCCGTCGGTAATTCGACGCGACGAAAACAGAAATAATCAGGCGACAGGAAAAGGCAGGCGTTACCGGCATCCGGCAGGTCGGCCAGCGCGTTCGGCTGGAGGTAATCCGCCTGTTCAACAATAACCGGAGGCTGTGTCCCTATGGGGGCGCACCATTCCAGTTTTCCCGGCAGCGGACGTAGCAGTAATGTGTCTGGCGTCATTTAGTTCCCTTTAATGGTCGCGCGCCACGCTTTTGCGGGCTGTAATAAACAGAGCCTTTCTTTTGGGATCGTATTCCAGCTGGCTGACGGTGCTCCCGGCGCTATCGCCCTGTTCGATAGTCGTTTCAAGGCGGAAGTAACGACTGGTCGCCACCGCAATGCTTTTGAATGTGGTCTGCGACAGCTTATGAGCTGGATTATCCTTATCGAATGTCTTTAACAGCGTCTCAATGCTGATTTTGCGTCCTTTGCGCGGGGTATCAAAAAAGCGTTCAATCTCGCGTGGCGTGACAGCATTACTGAGCATCGCCGCAATCAACGGTGCATCCCGGCGCGTCAGGGTGTTGATGTTGATTTTTAGCTCATCATCAGGCAGCGCGCAGAGTAGCGGGGAGATTTGCTGGTAAAGAGAAAGCGTCATCCCTTTGATTTGTTTGAGCTCACTGATTGACCAGATACGTCGTCCGCCAATGGTGTGGGGGTCGTTACTTGTCTGGTAATACTCATTTTCGGCACCGGAGGCGCGTGGAATATCGTCGTTATCGACGTAGTCGGCGATAGCATCAACCAGCGCCTCAGCCTGGGCATTGGTGACGCCAACGTTGTCCAGCAGCGCAAGAAAGACGCTCACGCTGGCGGGCGGCTCTTTCATTCGATCGATCGGGGCGTTAATCAGCGCATTAATGTTGTAACAGGCCTGCTCGTCAGATAGCTGCCAGCTAACAACGTCGCCGCTGGCGAGCTGAATACGCTGCGGCTGCGCCCAGAGCTGCTCGCGAGTGAGGTATTTCTCATTATCCCGCAAATCCTGTTCAAGAATACGCATGGCCTGGCTTTCAGCCAGCTCTGCCAGCCAGTTTTGCTGTAGCCGCATCCGGGTGTAGCTGGTGCGTTTGAGGTTGATCTGGTAGCGCACGGTCATTTCGCTGGCCAGCGCCGCCATAATTGCCAGGATCATCAGTACTACCA
Organism: Citrobacter amalonaticus; assembly: GCF_002918555.1. Classification (GTDB taxonomy): domain Bacteria; phylum Pseudomonadota; class Gammaproteobacteria; order Enterobacterales; family Enterobacteriaceae; genus Citrobacter_C; species Citrobacter_C amalonaticus_A. Next base: position 34,609 of record NZ_PQMB01000011.1, on the reverse strand, counting down.
GTAGCGCCACGCCCTTTTGCCGGGTCATTGCTGTTCTCCTGGCTGGCGGTTCTCTGGTAACAGCATCAGACGAGTTATCGTGCCGGAATCAGCAAGTTTAAGAGTGACTTCCATCGCGCCAGGAGATGGGGCTGTCGCCGTATCCATCCACGCTTTCTCTTTACTGTTGTAATAACGCAACGTGAAGGCGTTCACACCATTGAGCATCGGCTGAGTGATGGCCGGGGTTCTATCTTCCGGGTAGCGCCAGAGCGTGCGGTATAAAGTATGATCCTGCAGATACCACTGAACTCGCTGGATATCGGGCGCGCAGCAGGCGCCAGGATAACGGTTACTGCTGGCTGTCGTCAGCATCAGAGTCTCTTTTTCGCCCTGCAATTCGGTTACCGGCACCCGCTGTCGGATATCTTTATCCAGCAAATTGACGGTACGCACGATGGCGGAAAAACGCTGCTGATGCTTTTTGGTCTGCTCGTTACTGTCAATTGTCGTCGTCAGCATCTGCGCCGTCAGCAGGCTGAGCGTGGCGAACAGGGCAATAGCCAGTAAAACTTCCAGCAGGGTAAAGCCGCGCTGTTTCTCAGGGCGGGGAGACATTTTGCGGTCCTCCTTGCGGCGAGGGGATAAAGCGCTGCAGGCGGATCTGCTGTTTGTCCTCAAGAGCGACGTCTGCTGTCCAGGTGCTGAGGCCAGAAGCATCGGCGGGTGAGACTGTCAACGACCAGGCCCAGCGGCGTTTACCCATTATGCTGCTGCCCGTGGCGGTTTTAGCGGGGCTCTGCCCGGCCAGTTGATAGGTTTTGAGCACATTATCCGCTACCCAACCGGCAAGCACCTGTTCTTCCATTTTTGCGGTGGCGCTAACCTGACCGTGCAGGCTGTTGAGTAGCGCGAGGGAGCAGGTGGCGAAAATGAATATCGCCAGCAGCACTTCCAGAAGCGTCATTCCTGATTGCCTTTGGCTCATCGGCTTTCGCCTCGGGTGAGCACCAGCGGCAGCCCGCCGGTGCTGGCGAGCGTGAACAGCAGCCTGTTATTTTTACGGCTGCGGATGTGTAGCGTAAACGGCGTAATTTCACCGTCCGGGTGAATCAGAATTTGCGGCGTGCCGACGGATTGCCTGGCGAGCGACGCCGGGAACAGAGCCACCTGCCAGTCATTTTCCCACTTGCCCTCGGTCGCCAGGCGATAGAACCGGGTTGGCGTCTGCCAGCGATTGCCAATCGGTGTGACAATGCGCCAGCCTTGTTCGCGGATCTCAATACCGGTACTGCGGTCCTCCATGGTTGACCAGTCAGCGGCATATTCAGTCAGAGCCGCCAGCTGTTCGGCTGCGGTAATCGCTTTCGCGATATCATTTTGTCGCCCGTAGGTCATCATCACCAGCGAGGCGCCAAGCGCGATAATCGTCAGCACCAGAATGACTTCCAGTAGCGTGAATCCCTTCTGCCTCATTCCGATTATTTCGCTTTACCCAGTTCCCAGTTAGTAATGTCGTCAGCGGTGCCGGGTTCACCGTCCTGACCTGCGGAGAGAATATCGTAATCGCCGTGTTCACCAGGGCTAACCAGCAGATACTCATTACCCCAGGGATCCTGTGGCAGACGCTTGATATATCCCTTCGCGTTGTAATTTTCCGGGATTGGGCTGGCGGTCGGTTTTTCGACCAGCGCCTTTAGCCCCTGCGCCGTCAGCGGATAGCGATAGTTATCCAGTTTGTACATATCCAGCGCATTCTCCAGCGCCACGATGTCGCTGACGGCTTTCTGGTGATCGGCTTTGTCTTTATTGCCCATTAAACTGGGGACGACCAGGCTTGCGAGGATGCCCAAAATAACCAGCACCACCATCATCTCAAGCAGCGTAAATCCTCGCTGCTTATGTGCATCACTATTCACGTTTTATCCTTAACTTACCAATGAGTTGAGTTGCAAAATGGGTTGCAGAACCGAGATGATGATGAACAGCATAATCATCGCCATCGTAATAATCAGCGCGGGTTCAAACAGCGCCAGCGTCAGTGCAATGCGGTTTTGTAGCAGTGTTTCCTGCTGGTCGGCGGCGCGCGCCATCAGCTCGCTGAGCTGGCCGCTTTTTTCCCCGGAGGCAATCATGTAGAGCATCATCGGCGGGAAGAGATCGCATTTTTCCAGGGCGAGATGAAAGCCTGACCCCTGGCGCACGCGCTCCGCGGCCTGACCCAGCCGCTGACTAATTTCTCGGTTACCGATGCCTTCGGTTGCCAGCGTCATCCCTTCCAGCAGCGGAACGCCGCTGATATTGAGAATGCTCAGGGTGCGCAGATAACGGGCGCAGTGGATAGCGCGCAGCAGGGCGCGACTGAGTTTGAAATCAAGAAGCCAGCGGTCAAGCAGATGGCGTTTGCCGGGGCGGGTGAGCCAGTGGCGAAACAGGAAAAAGGCAATCAGCAGCAATGCGATGACCCACAGTCCGTAGTGGCGCATGGCATCGCTGATTGCCAGCAACACGCGCGTGGACATCGGCAGCGCTTCTTTCATATGCAGAAACTGCTCCACGATTTTGGGCACTACGGTGGTGAGCAGGATAGCGACGACGGCGATCGCCACGCTGGTCAGCAGGGAAGGGTACACCATTGACTGGATGAGTTTACTGCGTGTTGCCTGGCGTAACTCATTGTAGTCAGCCAGCTTTTCCAGCACACAGCCGAGCTGTCCGCTTTTTTCACCGGCTTTCACCAGCGTGCGGTAAACGGTATCGAAGATCCGCGGCCAGGCGGCCAGCGATTCGGAAAGCGTATGTCCGGCGAGGATCCGTTCGCGCAGGTCGTGTAGCACCAGCCCCAGTTTATTATTTTTGTTCTGCCGGCCAATAACGAACAGCGCCTCTTCAAGCGGTAGCGAGGCGTTGGCCAGCGTGGCGAGCTGGCGGGTGAACAGCGCCAGTTCACTGCCGCTAAGCCGTAAACGAGGCGTTTTTTTTACCGTCCGGAACAGCGAAATGACCTTTTTCTCATTTAACACCAGCGGGTGCAGGCCCTGGGCGCGCAGCGCCTCGCGCGCCTCTTTGCTGCTGGCGGCATCCAGCGTTCCACGGTGAGTCGTGCCGCTGTCATCCATTGCCTGCCACTGATATTTCATCGCGTATCCTCTTGCGCAGAGGTGACGCGCAAGACTTCCTCAAGCGTGGTCTCGCCTGCCAGCACGCGCAGCAGGCCGTTCTCCCGCAGGCTCCGGCTTTGCTGGCGCAGGCACTGTTCCAGGGCATGTTCATCGGCGTCGCGATGGATGATGCTGCGCATAGTTTTATCCACCAGCATAATTTCATGAATCGCCAGTCGCCCCTGGTAGCCAGTTCCCCGACATTCGCCGCATCCGCAAGCCTGCCAGATTGTCTGAGCGGTGGGGTCGAGCGCGTGCAGGAGGGGTTTCTGAGAGTCAGGAATGGGAGTATGCACACGGCAGGCCGGACAGAGGCGGCGCACCAGGCGTTGGGCGATAACGCCGCTTAGCGATGACGAGAGCAGGAAAGGTTCAACGCCCATATCCCGTAATCGGGTGATCGCACCGCAAGCGCTGTTAGTGTGCAGGGTGGAAAGCACCAGATGTCCGGTGAGCGATGCCTGAACCGCTATCTGCGCGGTTTCGGCGTCACGAATTTCGCCGACCATGACGATGTCCGGATCCTGGCGCAGGATAGCGCGCAGTCCCCTGGCGAAAGACATATCCACCCGGCTGTTTACCTGGGTTTGTCCGACGCCTTCCAGCTCGTACTCGATGGGATCTTCGACGGTCAGGATATTACGCTGGGGGGAATTCAGCTCGGCGAGAATCGCATACAGCGTGGTGCTTTTCCCCGACCCCGTCGGGCCGGTGACGAGAATGATGCCGTGCGGCTGCTGTACTAAACCCTTCAGCCGCAGGCTATCCACCGCCGATAGCCCCATATTCTCCAGCGTCAGGCGCAGACTGTTTTTATCCAGCAGGCGTAATACAGCTCTTTCGCCGTACTGCGAGGGCAACGTCGAAACGCGGACGTCAATATTTTTGCGTCCGAGGCGCAGGGAAATACGCCCATCCTGCGGCAGTCGTTTTTCGGCAATATCCAGTCGCGCCATTACTTTGATACGTGAAATCAGCAGCGGCGCCAGTTTTTTAGCGGGCTGAAGGACTGGCTTGAGGATGCCATCAATACGAAAACGCACCACCAGCGATTTTTCGAAGGTTTCGATATGCACATCCGACGCGCCTTCCTTCACGGCTTCATGAAGAACCGCGTTGATCAGGCGGATAACCGGTGCGTCGTTTTCATCACTGAGCAGATCGGCGTTGTCGGGTAACTCCTCGCTCAGCGCCGTCAGGTCGATCTCCTGATCGATATCCTGGGCAATCTGCCGGGACTCTCCGGCGCCGTGCTGGAAAAGTTGCTCCAGGTGGTCGTCAAATTGCGCTGGCGTCAGGCGACTGAAGCGCTGGCAGGCAACGCTGGCCTCCAGCACGTTTTCCAGCGGCGTGTCGGAGCGGTAGAACAATTCATCCACCGCGACCGCGATACCAAATTTTTGCCCCTGCGCGTAATTAAGCGGCAGGGGATGCGGGGGCGGAATGCGCGTCCATAAGTCAGTCATGTTGGATCATTCCCGGAAGGGGTTGCGCGATGGCAGGCCGTTGGGCGCGTCGGACGGCACATCGAAATTCAGCTCCTTAAGCATCGGGCGTTCTTCATCCTTCACGCCAAGCAATCCACTGGATTGCTTATCAATACGCTGCTGCTGTAAATCACGAAATCGGGTGTACTTATCCTTTGAGAGCGAACGATAAACCTCGTCGTCGCGAATAATGGTCGGCCTGATAAAGACCATCAAATTGCGCTTCGTATTTTCCGTTGAGGTGTAGCGGAATAGCTGTCCGAGAACAGGGATATCGCCCAGCAGCGGTACTTTGGAAACCTGCTCTCTACTTGAATCATCCAGCAGGCCACCCAGCACCACGGTTTCGCCGCTTTTGACCAGCACGGCATTCTGGATAGTGCGGGTGTTGAACGTCGGACCAAGATCGCTGGCGTTACCGGAAGCGGTATCGACGCTCGACACCTCCTGCTCGATCTCCATCAGCACCGCGTCGCCTTCGTTGATTTGCGGTGTGACCTTCAGTTTGGTGCCGACGGTTTTACGTTCGACCGTATTGAAGACGTTGTCGCCGGAGGTCGTTTGCGAGCCGGAAAGCACCGGCACATCCTGACCAACATTAAACGATGCTTCTTTGTTATCCAGCGTCACAATGCTGGGGGTGGCGAGGATATCGTTTTTGTTGTCGGAGGAGAGCGCGGTGAGCAAGACGCTCCAGTCCCCCTCAAAGAAGCCTGTCGCCAGGCCGTTAAAACTGCTTAACGCGCTGGCGACAGGGTTGTCGCTGGTCATCGAATCGTTTTTATCAAACTGGCGCGCGCCTCTTGATGCGTCGAAAATAGGCAGCCCCGTTTTGGTAAACTGCTGACCGCCGACCTTGCTGTTGGCCCACTGCACGCCAAGATTCAGGCCGTTGCCATCCTGGACTTCCACAATGATGGCTTCAACCAGTACCTGTGCGCGGCGAATATCCAGACGAGCGATGACTTTTTCCAGCTCCTGCATGGTGCTCTGGTCAGCGGTAATCACCACCGAGTTGGTTTGTTCATCGGCGTTAATCGAGACATCCCGGGAAGGGGTAGACACGCTCTGCGAAGACGCCTGCTTGTCTTCCGTCAGTTTGGTTGACACGCCGGTCAGCACTTCAACGATTTTAGTGGCTTTGGCGTATTTCAGATAGAACACGCGGGTATTGCCCTGCGTGGTCTGTTCGATATCCAGTTTAGTGATTAAAGATTTCATCCGCTGGCGCACATTGTCCGGCCCGCTGATAAGAAGGGCGTTGGTGCGCTTGTCGGCGACAATTTTAGGCAGCAGGATCTGCGTTGGGTTTTCCTTTGACTCTTCGCGAATCAGGCTGTTAATTACGTCAGATAAATCAACTGCCGAGGCGTAGCGCAGTTTGATAAGCTCACGTTCCTGAGTACCGATAACATCGACCCGTTTCACAACCTCAAGGATGCGATTGACTATATTGGCTTTGCCGGTGATCAACAGCGCATTAGAAGGATCATAGTGCACGACGTTGCCGATGCCGCCGCTGTCCATCATCTGGCGTAATAGCGGCGCCAGATCGCGTACCGGGACATTTTTCAGCGCCACGACGCGGGTGATAAATTCATCGCCGACCGCCGGTTGCGACTGTGCCAATACTTTTCCCGGCGCGGTCTTAAGCGTTACGGAGCGAACAACCTTCAGCAGGCCGTTATCCAGGGTGATAACCGAGTAGCCGTAGATATCGAGAACGCTGAGAAAAAACTGGTAGTATTCCTCCTCGTTGAAACTGTCAAAGCTGCGAACGGAGATTTTTCCCTGGACGGACGGATCGATCAGAATGGTTTTGCCCATTTGCTTACTGACCGAGGTAATAAACTCCCGGAGATCCGCATCCTGGAAGTTTGCCGAATATTGCGCTGACATGGTTTGAAATGGAAAGAAGCAAAACTGTAGCGCCAGTATCCATGCAGCCGTTTTTTTAATTCCTTTGCGCAATTTTGTCGTCCTTAAGGTTAATCATTCTCAGTAACGGATACATTCACCAGCGCTTCCTGACCGTTTCGTATCACGGTGAACTGGGCAGAGTTTAAGGTTACAAATTCCTGTAGTGCCGCTTTTGCTGACGCTTCCTGAGTTAGCGGATGGTTGTTCATCTTGATCGCAATATCGCCTGGCCTGAGTCCGGTTGCTATAAAACGTACAACCGGGCCACGGGTGTTTAATCTGACGCCCTGCAGCGCTTCCTGCTGATAGAAAAAGTTAGTAATAATGATGTCGCTGAGGGAATGTGGCGCGCTGTCATGTGGCAGCGATGGTGCCGGCACCCTAGAGGATATATCAGGCTCATCAATAAAAACGATGCGTTGCCGGGAGCCATTGCTATCAACCGTCACGCTATTATTATCAATATCCGTAATTTTTACGTCAGGGAGATCGTCAAGCTTATCTCCGGTACTGTAAAATTTTGCTTTCTCATTAATGGTGATAATAGCCTGTGAACGTGTTTTTAGCGTGCTCGCAATAATGCCATTTAGCTGGAGATTGAGCGTTGAATTTTTAATTGAAACATCTTCTTTATTATCAGGCGCATTTCCCCTACTGTTTTTCGGTAAATTCATTGGCAGCCTGAGGACAACGGCATTTATTGAGTGACTGGTTTTGCTTTTCGCATTGCTTGAATCAATAAATACCCTATAAACATATAACGAATGAATAATAACAATGACACTGACAAAAAACAGAACGCAGTACAGCACATTGGTACGCTTTCTCTTAAATATAAAGGTAAACTGCTTCGCGATAACATCCATTGTTATTAGCATGCCTGTTCTTTTCGGGAGAAGCATGATATAGGCTTACTTTCATGTTTTCAATTTAATCGTCGGAACATGTCGCTTAATTCAAATATAAAAATTGATAATATTTACCTGACACAGAATGAGTTAAAATGCCCGCATCAATTACTGGAACTTATCGATGGCTGAACGCGAATTACCGTATGCAAATTACTCTTTTTCGCAACATATCCTTATCAAGAATATCTTTATTCATGAGCTGGGTGCTGGCGATGTGGGCGTATTATGCGGCAAACCGGGGTGTGGTAAATCGACGCTTATTTATCAGTCAGGTAAGGATTTTCCCGGCAGGGTGGTGGTGTTTACCGCTACCGGTTTCTCTGGTTTCTGTCAATTGACACACACGGCGTGTACACACGGAAAACTCCAGCCAGACTGGCGAGATGTAAGAATTAGCCGTTTCTGGTCAACGTTGATGCCTGCCCTTAGTCCGGCTGCGCAACCAATAATAATTGTCATTGATAATGCTGACGCGCTCGCCAGACATCTCCCGGCATTTGTCGATAATTTCCGTCATCTGGCGGCTTCATTTGACGCTGGCGCCAGCTTGCTGCTGGTGGGTGGCGAAGCGCTCAGGCGGAACCGACGACTGAAACGGCGTGTTACGCTGTCGGCGGTCATCGCTGCGCCGACGGACGACGAATATCTTGATTTTATGCGTCAACAGCAACTGCGTGAGGCGGATGGCGAGCCTGTGCGGATGCGTCATGAATTTGTGCGCAAAGCGGTTCGGGCGGTTCAGGGAAACCTGGCGTTGCTGGGGCGCATCGCCCGGGCGGCGAGAAAAATGGCAACGGACAGACAGGCGGATGTGTTAACCGCTCAACAGGAAAAATTGTTGCTGGAAACATTTACTCTCCGCCCTTGCGTATTGCGTAAGGGCATATTGCCCGGACTTTACGCTGCGCTGGCTTTGACGTTCGGCTGGCTGGCGGTCGACGTTTTTCCCCTTCAGCTTCCTGTGCCCGCCGGGTTAACGGCGACGATGACGCAAAAAAGGGAAAACCTGCCGGATATTGGCGGCGCACGGGGAGGATTACGCGACGCCATGCAGCAATTATTCAGCGTCTGGGGATTCGACACGGCGCATGACGAGGCATGGTGTGACCAGGCCGATCGCGCTGAGTTGGTGTGTGAAAGCGGCAAGGAACGTTTAGATAACCTCATCAGGCGCGGGTTGCCGTGGATCGCGCATTTGAATATCGATAAACAACCGGTCTACGGTGTTGTGATGCGTGTATCAGGAAACGAGCTGGATCTTATCATTGATAATAAAACCTGGATCGTCAGCCAGGAGTGGCTGACGAAGCACTGGCAGGGAAATTATACCCTGATGCTCAATTTAACGCCTGATGGGAAAATGCAGATCGGTGAAAAGAGTCCGGCGGAAACCATCATCTGGTTTGATACGATGCTGAGCCGCGCGCTGGGCGTTCCCGGTGATAAATCAGGCTCATGGACGCCATGGTTAATCGAGAAGGTCAAAGTATTCCAGCAGCGGGAGAATTTGCCTGTGGATGGTAAACCGGGAAAAGAGACTTTGATAAGGCTACGTCAGAGCCTTGGAGACGCGCCGGTATTAATCAATGAGGCGATACCTGTGCTAACACATACGCCATCTAAGGAGCGTGTGTGATGATGCACATCTATCAACCCATTGACGTGAAAACAGTGTCGAGTTGCCGCGGGCGGCAGGCGCTGCGTTCCGGTTGCTGGCTGTTGTGGGTTAGCCTGATGCTAATGTGCGGCTACTACGGACATTATGTCTGGTTGGTGCGCCATCCGACAACCGTCACGCAGGGAGCGAGCGATTCTCAGACGTATCAACTCTCGGATGTGCATTACATTTTTAAGCGGAAGCCTCTGCCGATACGCATTGATTTACCCACCCAGAACGAAGAGGGTGACAGTATGCTGGAAGAGATACCATATAATGAAGCGTCCGGGCAGGAAGCGCCGGATGGCGATGTATTGCGGTCACGTGTGCAACAAGCGCTGAGAGAAATCGATGGCAAATAGCCATAATCACTTGCATCCGCACCGGCTATACGTATAATACGCCAGCCTGTCGAATCTGACGGGTAGTTCGATATGAACTGTGGCGGTTTACCGTCAAACAATGCTCCCAATCAGGGGGCTACGTAAGAACGATTACACTCCCCCATCAATCGTAATGGGTGTGAGGAGTAATTATTTTCGTCTATAAATAATTGGAGCTCTGGTCTCATGCAGAACCAAAGAATCCGTATCCGCCTTAAAGCGTTTGATCATCGTCTGATCGATCAATCAACCGCGGAAATCGTCGAGACTGCTAAGCGCACTGGTGCGCAAGTCCGTGGTCCGATCCCGCTGCCGACCCGCAAAGAGCGCTTCACCGTTCTGATCTCCCCGCACGTCAACAAAGACGCGCGCGATCAGTACGAAATCCGCACTCACAAGCGTCTGGTTGACATCGTTGAGCCAACCGAGAAAACCGTTGATGCTCTGATGCGTCTGGATCTGGCTGCCGGTGTAGACGTGCAGATCAGCCTGGGTTAATCAGGTCATTGAGCGATTGAGAGGTTGAAACAATGATTGGTTTAGTCGGTAAAAAAGTGGGTATGACCCGTATCTTCACTGAAGACGGCGTTTCTATCCCAGTAACCGTTATCGAAGTTGAAGCAAACCGTGTTACTCAGGTTAAAGACCTGGCTAACGACGGCTATCGTGCCGTTCAGGTTACCACCGGTGCTAAAAAAGCTAACCGTGTGACCAAACCTGAAGCAGGCCACTTCACTAAAGCTGGCGTAGAAGCTGGTCGTGGTCTGTGGGAATTCCGTCTTGCTGAAGGCGAAGAGTTCACCGTAGGTCAGAGCATCAGTGTTGAGCACTTTGCTGAAGTTAAAAAAGTTGACGTAACTGGCACCTCTAAAGGTAAAGGTTTCGCAGGTACCGTTAAGCGCTGGAACTTCCGTACCCAGGACGCGACTCACGGTAACTCCTTGTCTCACCGTGTTCCGGGTTCTATCGGTCAGAACCAGACTCCGGGCAAAGTGTTCAAAGGCAAGAAAATGGCAGGTCAGATGGGTAACGAGCGCGTAACCGTTCAGAGCCTTGACGTAGTACGCGTTGACGCTGAGCGCAACCTGCTGCTGGTTAAAGGTGCTGTCCCGGGTGCAACCGGCTGTGACCTGATTGTTAAACCAGCTGTGAAGGCGTGAGGAGATAGCAATGGAATTAGTATTGAAAGACGCGCAGAGCGCGCTGACTGTTTCCGAAACTACCTTCGGTCGTGATTTCAACGAAGCGCTGGTACACCAGGTTGTTGTTGCTTATGCAGCTGGAGCTCGTCAGGGCACTCGTGCTCAGAAAACTCGTGCTGAAGTAACTGGTTCAGGCAAAAAGCCGTGGCGCCAGAAAGGTACCGGCCGTGCGCGTTCAGGTTCTATCAAGAGCCCGATCTGGCGTTCTGGTGGCGTGACCTTCGCTGCTCGTCCGCAGGACCACAGTCAAAAAGTTAACAAAAAGATGTACCGCGGCGCGCTGAAAAGCATTCTGTCCGAACTGGTACGTCAGGATCGTCTGATCGTTGTCGAGAAGTTCTCTGTTGAAGCGCCTAAAACTAAGCTGCTGGCTCAGAAACTGAAAGACATGGCTCTGGAAGATGTGCTGATCATCACCGGTGAGCTGGACGAGAACCTGTTCCTGGCTGCGCGCAACCTGCATAAGGTTGACGTACGCGATGCAACTGGTATCGACCCGGTTAGCCTGATCGCCTTCGACAAAGTCGTAATGACTGCTGATGCTGTTAAGCAAGTTGAGGAGATGCTGGCATGATTCGTGAAGAACGTCTGCTGAAGGTGCTGCGTGCACCGCACGTTTCTGAAAAAGCGTCTACTGCGATGGAAAAAACTAACACCATCGTTCTCAAAGTTGCTAAAGACGCGACCAAAGCAGAAATCAAAGCTGCTGTGCAGAAACTGTTTGAAGTCGAAGTCGAAGTCGTTAACACCCTGGTTGTTAAAGGGAAAGTTAAACGTCACGGACAGCGTATCGGTCGTCGTAGCGACTGGAAAAAAGCTTACGTCACCCTGAAGGAAGGCCAGAACCTGGACTTCGTTGGCGGCGCTGAGTAAGTCGGAGGAGTAATACAATGGCAGTTGTTAAATGTAAACCGACATCTCCGGGTCGTCGCCACGTCGTTAAAGTGGTTAACCCTGAGCTGCACAAGGGCAAACCTTTTGCTCCGTTGCTGGAAAAAAACAGCAAATCCGGTGGTCGTAACAACAATGGCCGTATCACCACTCGTCATATCGGTGGTGGCCACAAGCAGGCATACCGTATTGTTGACTTTAAGCGCAACAAAGATGGTATTCCGGCAGTTGTTGAACGTCTTGAGTACGATCCGAACCGTTCCGCGAACATCGCGCTGGTTCTGTACAAAGACGGTGAGCGCCGTTACATCCTGGCCCCTAAAGGCCTGAAAGCTGGCGACCAGATTCAGTCTGGCGTTGATGCTGCAATCAAACCAGGCAATACCCTGCCGATGCGCAATATCCCGGTTGGTTCTACTGTTCATAACGTAGAAATGAAACCAGGTAAAGGCGGTCAGCTGGCACGTTCCGCTGGTACTTACGTTCAGATCGTTGCTCGTGACGGTGCTTATGTCACCCTGCGTCTGCGTTCTGGTGAAATGCGTAAAGTCGAAGCAGACTGCCGTGCAACTCTGGGCGAAGTTGGCAATGCTGAGCATATGCTGCGCGTTCTGGGTAAAGCAGGTGCTGCACGCTGGCGTGGTATTCGTCCGACCGTTCGTGGTACGGCGATGAACCCAGTCGATCACCCACATGGTGGTGGTGAAGGTCGTAACTTTGGTAAGCACCCGGTAACTCCGTGGGGCGTTCAGACCAAAGGTAAGAAGACCCGCAGCAACAAGCGTACTGATAAATTCATCGTACGTCGCCGTAGCAAATAATTTTAGAGGATAAGCCATGCCACGTTCTCTCAAGAAAGGTCCTTTTATTGACCTGCACTTGCTGAAGAAGGTAGAGAAAGCGGTGGAAAGCGGAGACAAGAAGCCCCTGCGCACTTGGTCCCGTCGTTCAACGATCTTTCCTAACATGATCGGTTTGACCATCGCTGTCCATAATGGTCGTCAGCACGTTCCGGTATTTGTAACCGATGAAATGGTCGGTCACAAACTGGGTGAATTCGCACCGACTCGTACTTATCGCGGCCACGCTGCTGATAAAAAAGCGAAGAAGAAATAAGGTAGGAGGAAGAGATGGAAACTATCGCTAAACATCGCCATGCTCGTTCTTCTGCTCAGAAGGTTCGCCTTGTTGCAGACCTGATTCGCGGTAAGAAAGTGTCGCAGGCTCTGGATATTCTGACCTACACCAATAAGAAAGCGGCTGTACTGGTTAAGAAAGTCCTGGAATCTGCCATTGCTAACGCTGAACACAACGATGGCGCTGACATTGACGATCTGAAAGTTACGAAAATTTTCGTAGACGAAGGCCCGAGCATGAAGCGCATTATGCCGCGTGCAAAAGGTCGTGCAGATCGCATCCTGAAGCGCACCAGCCACATCACTGTGGTTGTGTCCGATCGCTGAGACTCTGGAGACTAGCAATGGGTCAGAAAGTACATCCTAATGGTATTCGCCTGGGTATTGTAAAACCATGGAACTCTACCTGGTTTGCGAACACCAAAGAATTCGCTGACAACCTGGACAGCGATTTTAAAGTACGTCAGTACCTGACTAAGGAACTGGCTAAAGCGTCCGTATCTCGTATCGTTATCGAGCGTCCGGCTAAGAGCATCCGTGTGACTATTCACACCGCTCGTCCGGGTATCGTTATCGGTAAGAAAGGCGAAGACGTAGAAAAACTGCGTAAGGTCGTAGCGGATATCGCTGGCGTTCCTGCACAGATCAATATCGCCGAAGTTCGTAAACCTGAACTGGACGCAAAACTGGTTGCTGACAGCATCACTTCTCAGCTGGAACGTCGTGTTATGTTCCGTCGTGCTATGAAGCGTGCTGTACAGAACGCAATGCGTCTGGGCGCTAAAGGTATCAAAGTTGAAGTTAGCGGCCGTCTGGGCGGCGCGGAAATCGCACGTACCGAATGGTACCGCGAAGGTCGCGTACCTCTGCACACTCTGCGTGCTGACATCGACTACAACACCTCTGAAGCGCACACCACTTACGGTGTAATCGGCGTTAAAGTGTGGATCTTCAAAGGCGAGATCCTGGGTGGTATGGCTGCTGTTGAACAACCGGAAAAACCGGCTGCTCAACCTAAAAAGCAGCAGCGTAAAGGCCGTAAATAAGGAGCGTCGCTGATGTTACAACCAAAGCGTACAAAATTCCGTAAAATGCACAAAGGCCGTAACCGCGGTCTGGCGCAGGGTACGGATGTTAGCTTCGGCAGCTTCGGTCTGAAAGCTGTTGGCCGTGGTCGTCTGACTGCCCGTCAGATCGAAGCAGCACGTCGTGCTATGACCCGTGCAGTTAAGCGTCAAGGTAAGATCTGGATCCGTGTATTCCCGGACAAACCGATCACTGAAAAGCCGCTGGCAGTGCGTATGGGTAAAGGTAAAGGTAACGTGGAGTATTGGGTTGCCTTGATTCAGCCGGGTAAAGTCCTGTATGAAATGGACGGCGTACCGGAAGAGCTGGCCCGTGAAGCATTCAAGCTGGCAGCAGCGAAACTGCCGATTAAAACCACCTTTGTAACTAAGACGGTGATGTAATGAAAGCAAAAGAGCTGCGTGAGAAGAGCGTTGAAGAGCTGAACACCGAGCTGCTGAACCTGCTGCGTGAGCAGTTCAACCTGCGTATGCAGGCTGCAAGTGGCCAGCTGCAACAGTCTCACCTGTTGAAGCAAGTGCGTCGTGATGTCGCACGCGTTAAGACTTTACTGACTGAGAAGGCGGGTGCGTAATGACCGATAAAATCCGTACTCTGCAAGGTCGCGTTGTTAGCGACAAAATGGAGAAATCCATTGTTGTTGCTATCGAACGTTTTGTGAAACACCCGATCTACGGTAAATTCATTAAGCGTACGACCAAACTGCACGTACATGACGAGAACAACGAATGCGGTATCGGCGACAAGGTTGAAATCCGTGAGTGCCGTCCGCTGTCCAAGACTAAGTCCTGGACGCTGGTTCGCGTTGTAGAGAAAGCGGTTCTGTAATACAGTACCCATTCTCGATACGAATAAACGGCTCAGCGATGAGCCGTTTATTTTTTCTACCCATATCGTTTGAGCGGTGTTATAATGCCGCGCCCCCGATATGGGGCTTTTTTAACGACCTGATTTCGGGTCTCAGTAGTAGTTGACATTAGCGGAGCACTAAAATGATCCAAGAACAGACTATGCTGAACGTCGCCGACAACTCCGGTGCACGTCGCGTAATGTGTATCAAGGTTCTGGGTGGCTCGCACCGTCGCTACGCAGGCGTAGGCGACATCATCAAGATCACCATCAAAGAAGCAATTCCGCGTGGTAAGGTCAAAAAAGGTGATGTGCTGAAGGCGGTAGTGGTGCGCACCAAGAAGGGTGTTCGTCGCCCGGACGGTTCTGTCATTCGCTTCGATGGTAATGCATGCGTTATTTTAAACAATAACAGTGAGCAGCCTATCGGTACGCGTATTTTTGGGCCGGTAACTCGTGAACTTCGTAACGAGAAGTTCATGAAAATTATCTCTCTGGCACCAGAAGTACTCTAAGGAGCGAATCATGGCAGCGAAAATCCGTCGTGATGACGAAGTTATCGTGTTAACCGGTAAAGATAAAGGTAAGCGCGGTAAAGTTAAGAATGTCCTGTCTTCCGGCAAGGTCATCGTTGAAGGTATCAACCTGGTTAAGAAGCACCAGAAGCCGGTTCCGGCTCTGAACCAACCAGGCGGCATTGTAGAGAAAGAAGCAGCTATTCAGATCTCTAACATTGCAATCTTCAATGCGGCAACCGGCAAGGCTGACCGTGTAGGCTTTAGATTCGAAGACGGCAAAAAAGTCCGTTTCTTTAAATCTAACAGCGAAACTATCAAGTAATTTGGAGTAGTACGATGGCGAAACTGCATGATTACTACAAAGACGAAGTAGTTAGCAAACTCATGACTGAGTTTAACTACAATTCTGTCATGCAAGTCCCTCGGGTCGAGAAGATCACCCTGAACATGGGTGTTGGTGAAGCGATCGCTGACAAGAAACTGCTGGATAACGCAGCAGCTGACCTGACAGCAATCTCCGGTCAAAAACCGCTGATCACCAAAGCACGCAAATCAGTTGCAGGCTTCAAAATCCGTCAGGGCTATCCGATCGGCTGTAAAGTAACTCTGCGTGGCGAACGCATGTGGGAGTTCTTTGAGCGCCTGATCACTATTGCTGTACCGCGTATCCGTGACTTCCGTGGCTTGTCCGCTAAGTCTTTCGACGGTCGTGGTAACTACAGCATGGGTGTCCGTGAGCAGATCATCTTCCCAGAAATCGACTACGATAAAGTCGACCGCGTTCGTGGTTTGGATATTACCATTACCACTACTGCGAAATCTGACGAAGAAGGCCGTGCTCTGCTGGCTGCCTTTGACTTCCCGTTCCGCAAGTAAGGTAGGGTTACTAAATGGCTAAGCAATCAATGAAAGCACGCGAAGTAAAACGCGTAGCTTTAGCTGATAAATACTTCGCGAAACGCGCTGAACTGAAAGCAATCATCTCTGATGTGAACGCTTCTGACGAAGATCGTTGGAATGCTGTTCTGAAGCTGCAGTCTCTGCCGCGTGATTCCAGCCCGTCCCGTCAGCGTAACCGCTGCCGTCAAACAGGTCGTCCACATGGCTATGTGGGCAAGTTCGGGTTGAGCCGTATTAAGCTGCGTGAAGCCGCCATGCGCGGTGAAGTGCCAGGCTTGAAAAAGGCTAGCTGGTAATTGTCACCAATTGAATCACGGGAGTAAAGACAGATGAGCATGCAAGATCCGATCGCGGATATGCTGACCCGTATCCGTAACGGTCAGGCCGCGAACAAAGTTGCGGTCACCATGCCTTCCTCCAAGCTGAAAGTGGCAATTGCCAACGTGCTGAAGGAAGAAGGTTTTATTGAAGATTTTAAAGTTGAAGGCGACACCAAGCCGGAACTGGAACTGACTCTTAAGTATTTCCAGGGTAAAGCTGTTGTAGAAAGCATTCAGCGTGTCAGCCGCCCAGGTCTGCGCATCTATAAACGTAAAGATGAGCTGCCGAAAGTTATGGCGGGTCTGGGTATCGCAGTTGTTTCTACCTCTAAAGGTGTTATGACTGATCGTGCAGCGCGCCAGGCTGGTCTTGGTGGCGAAATTATCTGCTACGTAGCCTAATCGGAGGAAAAAATGTCTCGTGTTGCTAAAGCACCGGTCGTTGTTCCTGCCGGCGTTGATGTAAAAATCAACGGTCAGGTTATTACGATCAAAGGTAAAAACGGCGAGCTGACTCGTACTCTCAACGATGCTGTTGAAGTTAAACATGCAGATAATGCACTGACCTTCGGTCCGCGTGATGGTTACGCAGACGGTTGGGCACAGGCTGGTACCGCGCGTGCCCTGCTGAACTCAATGGTTATCGGTGTTACCGAAGGCTTCACTAAGAAGCTGCAGCTGGTTGGTGTAGGTTATCGTGCAGCGGTTAAAGGGAATGTAGTAAACCTGTCTTTAGGTTTCTCTCACCCGGTTGACCATCAGCTGCCAGCAGGTATTACTGCAGAATGTCCGACTCAGACTGAAATCGTGCTGAAAGGCGCTGATAAGCAGGTGATCGGCCAGGTTGCAGCAGATCTGCGCGCCTACCGTCGTCCTGAGCCTTACAAAGGCAAGGGTGTTCGTTACGCCGACGAAGTCGTGCGTACCAAAGAGGCTAAGAAGAAGTAAGGTAACACTATGGATAAGAAATCTGCTCGTATCCGTCGTGCGACCCGCGCACGCCGCAAGCTCAAAGAGCTGGGCGCAACTCGCCTGGTGGTACATCGTACCCCGCGTCATATTTACGCACAGGTAATTGCACCGAACGGTTCTGAAGTTCTGGTAGCTGCTTCTACTGTAGAAAAAGCTATCGCTGAACAACTGAAGTACACCGGTAACAAAGACGCGGCTGCAGCTGTGGGTAAAGCTGTCGCTGAACGCGCTCTGGAAAAAGGCATCAAAGATGTGTCCTTTGACCGTTCCGGGTTCCAATATCATGGTCGTGTCCAGGCACTGGCAGATGCTGCCCGTGAAGCTGGCCTTCAGTTCTAAGGTAGAGGTGTAAGATGGCTCACATCGAAAAACAAGCTGGCGAACTGCAGGAAAAGCTGATCGCGGTAAACCGCGTATCTAAAACCGTTAAAGGTGGTCGTATTTTCTCCTTCACAGCTCTGACTGTAGTTGGCGATGGTAACGGTCGCGTTGGTTTTGGTTACGGTAAAGCGCGTGAAGTTCCAGCAGCGATCCAGAAGGCGATGGAAAAAGCCCGTCGCAACATGATTAACGTCGCGCTGAATAACGGCACCCTGCAACACCCGGTTAAAGGTGTTCACACGGGTTCTCGTGTATTCATGCAGCCAGCTTCCGAAGGTACCGGTATCATCGCCGGTGGTGCAATGCGCGCCGTTCTGGAAGTTGCTGGAGTTCATAACGTTCTGGCTAAAGCATACGGTTCCACCAACCCGATCAACGTGGTTCGTGCAACTATTGATGGCCTGGAAAATATGAATTCTCCAGAAATGGTCGCTGCCAAGCGTGGTAAATCCGTTGAAGAAATTCTGGGGAAATAAACCATGGCAAAGACTATTAAAATTACTCAAACCCGCAGTGCAATCGGTCGTCTGCCGAAACACAAGGCAACGCTGCTTGGCCTGGGTCTGCGTCGTATTGGTCACACCGTAGAGCGCGAGGATACTCCTGCTGTTCGCGGTATGGTCAACGCGGTTTCCTTCATGGTTAAAGTTGAGGAGTAAGAGATGCGTTTAAATACTCTGTCTCCGGCCGAAGGCTCTAAAAAGGCGGGTAAACGCCTGGGTCGTGGTATCGGTTCTGGCCTCGGTAAAACCGGTGGTCGTGGTCACAAAGGTCAGAAGTCTCGTTCTGGCGGTGGCGTACGTCGCGGTTTCGAGGGTGGTCAGATGCCTCTGTACCGTCGTCTGCCGAAATTCGGCTTCACCTCTCGTAAAGCAGCGATTACAGCCGAAGTTCGTCTGTCTGACCTGGCGAAAGTAGAAGGCGGCGTTGTAGACCTGAATACGCTGAAAGCAGCAAACATTATCGGTATCCAGATCGAGTTCGCGAAAGTGATCCTGGCTGGTGAAGTCACTACTCCGGTAACTGTTCGTGGCCTGCGTGTTACTAAAGGCGCTCGTGCTGCTATCGAAGCTGCTGGCGGTAAAATCGAGGAATAAGTAGCAGATGGCTAAACAACCGGGATTAGATTTTCAAAGTGCCAAAGGTGGCTTAGGCGAGCTGAAACGCAGACTGCTGTTTGTTATCGGTGCGCTTATTGTGTTCCGTATTGGCTCTTTTATTCCGATCCCTGGTATTGATGCCGCTGTACTTGCCAAACTGCTTGAGCAACAGCGAGGCACCATCATTGAAATGTTTAACATGTTCTCTGGTGGTGCTCTCAGCCGTGCTTCTATCTTTGCCCTGGGTATTATGCCGTACATTTCGGCATCAATTATTATCCAGCTGCTGACGGTGGTTCATCCAACGTTGGCAGAAATCAAGAAAGAAGGGGAGTCTGGTCGTCGTAAGATCAGCCAGTACACCCGCTACGGTACTCTGGTGCTGGCGATATTCCAGTCGATCGGTATTGCTACCGGTCTGCCGAATATGCCTGGTATGCAGGGCCTGGTGATGAATCCAGGCTTTGCATTCTATTTCACCGCTGTTGTAAGTCTGGTTACAGGAACGATGTTCCTGATGTGGTTGGGCGAACAGATTACTGAACGTGGTATCGGTAACGGTATCTCTATCATTATCTTCGCCGGTATTGTCGCGGGACTCCCGCCAGCCATTGCCCATACTATCGAGCAAGCGCGTCAAGGCGACCTGCACTTCCTCGTGTTGCTGTTGGTTGCAGTATTAGTATTTGCAGTGACGTTCTTTGTTGTATTTGTTGAACGTGGTCAACGCCGCATTGTGGTAAACTACGCGAAACGTCAACAAGGTCGTCGTGTCTATGCTGCACAGAGCACACATTTACCGCTGAAAGTGAATATGGCGGGGGTAATCCCGGCAATCTTCGCTTCCAGTATTATTCTGTTCCCGGCAACCATCGCGTCATGGTTCGGGGGCGGGACTGGTTGGAACTGGCTGACAACAATTTCGCTGTATTTGCAGCCTGGGCAACCGCTTTATGTGTTACTCTATGCGTCTGCAATCATATTCTTCTGTTTCTTCTATACGGCGTTGGTTTTCAACCCGCGTGAAACAGCAGATAACCTGAAGAAGTCCGGTGCATTTGTACCAGGAATTCGTCCGGGAGAGCAAACGGCGAAGTATATCGATAAAGTAATGACTCGCCTGACTTTAGTTGGTGCGCTTTACATTACCTTTATCTGCCTGATCCCGGAGTTCATGCGTGATGCAATGAAAGTACCGTTCTACTTCGGTGGGACCTCATTGCTTATCGTTGTTGTCGTGATTATGGACTTTATGGCTCAAGTGCAAACTCTGATGATGTCCAGTCAGTATGAGTCTGCATTGAAGAAGGCGAACCTGAAAGGCTACGGCCGTTAATTGGGTGCCCGAGAAGTTACGGAGAGTAAAAATGAAAGTTCGTGCTTCCGTCAAGAAATTATGCCGTAACTGCAAAATCGTTAAGCGTGATGGTGTCATCCGTGTGATTTGCAGTGCCGAGCCGAAGCATAAACAGCGCCAAGGCTGATTTTTTCGCATATTTTTCTTGCAAAGTTGGGTTGAGCTGGCTAGATTAGCCAGCCAATCTTTTGTATGTCTGTACGTTTCCATTTGAGTATCCTGAAAACGGGCTTTTCAGCATGGTGCGTACATATTAAATAGTAGGAGTGCATAGTGGCCCGTATAGCAGGCATTAACATTCCTGATCAGAAACATGCTGTGATCGCATTAACTTCGATCTACGGCATCGGTAAGACCCGTTCTAAAGCCATTCTGGCTGCAGCGGGTATCGCTGAAAATGTTAAGATCAGTGAGCTGTCTGAAGGACAAATCGACACACTGCGTGACGAAGTTGCTAAATTTGTCGTTGAAGGTGATCTGCGCCGTGAAATCAGCATGAGCATCAAGCGCCTGATGGATCTTGGTTGCTATCGCGGTTTGCGTCATCGTCGTGGTCTTCCGGTTCGCGGTCAGCGTACCAAGACCAACGCACGTACCCGTAAGGGTCCGCGCAAACCGATCAAGAAATAATCGGGGTGATTGAATAATGGCAAAGGCACCAATTCGTGCACGTAAGCGTGTAAGAAAACAAGTCTCTGACGGCGTGGCTCATATCCATGCTTCTTTCAACAACACCATCGTGACTATCACTGATCGTCAGGGTAACGCGCTGGGTTGGGCAACAGCCGGTGGTTCCGGTTTCCGTGGTTCTCGCAAATCCACTCCGTTTGCAGCTCAGGTTGCAGCAGAGCGTTGCGCTGACGCCGTAAAAGAATACGGTATCAAGAATCTGGAAGTTATGGTTAAAGGTCCGGGTCCAGGCCGCGAATCAACTATTCGTGCTCTGAACGCCGCTGGTTTCCGCATCACTAATATTACTGATGTGACTCCGATCCCTCATAACGGTTGTCGTCCGCCGAAAAAACGTCGCGTATAACGCTTCGTTTTCCAGGTTTGTTGGAGAAAGAAAATGGCAAGATATTTGGGTCCTAAGCTCAAGCTGAGCCGTCGTGAGGGCACCGACTTATTCCTTAAGTCTGGCGTTCGCGCGATCGATACCAAGTGTAAAATTGAACAAGCTCCTGGCCAGCACGGTGCGCGTAAACCGCGTCTGTCTGACTATGGTGTGCAGTTGCGTGAAAAGCAAAAAGTTCGCCGTATCTACGGTGTGCTGGAGCGTCAGTTCCGTAACTACTATAAAGAAGCAGCACGTCTGAAAGGCAACACCGGTGAAAACCTGTTGGCTCTGCTGGAAGGTCGTCTGGACAACGTTGTATACCGTATGGGCTTCGGTGCCACTCGTGCAGAAGCACGTCAGCTGGTTAGCCACAAAGCGATTATGGTAAACGGTCGTGTTGTTAACATCGCTTCTTATCAGGTTAGTCCGAATGACGTTGTTAGCATTCGTGAGAAAGCGAAGAAGCAGTCTCGCGTGAAAGCCGCTCTGGAGCTGGCTGAGCAGCGTGAAAAGCCAACCTGGCTGGAAGTTGATGCTGGCAAGATGGAAGGTACGTACAAGCGTAAGCCTGAGCGTTCTGATCTGTCTGCGGACATTAACGAACACCTGATCGTCGAGCTTTACTCCAAGTAAAGCTTAGTACCAAAGAGAGGACACAATGCAGGGTTCTGTGACAGAGTTTCTAAAACCGCGCCTGGTAGATATCGAGCAAGTGAGTTCGACGCACGCCAAGGTGACCCTTGAGCCTTTAGAGCGTGGCTTCGGCCATACTTTGGGTAACGCACTGCGCCGTATTCTGCTCTCATCGATGCCGGGTTGCGCGGTGACCGAGGTTGAGATTGATGGTGTACTACATGAGTACAGCACCAAAGAAGGCGTTCAGGAGGATATCCTGGAGATCCTGCTCAACCTGAAAGGGCTGGCGGTGAGAGTTCAGGGTAAAGATGAAGTTATTCTTACCTTGAATAAATCTGGCATTGGCCCTGTGACTGCAGCCGACATTACCCACGACGGTGATGTCGAAATCGTCAAGCCGCAGCACGTGATCTGCCACCTGACCGATGAGAACGCGTCTATTAGCATGCGTATCAAAGTTCAGCGCGGTCGTGGTTATGTGCCGGCTTCTACCCGAATTCATTCGGAAGAAGATGAGCGCCCAATCGGCCGTCTGCTGGTCGACGCATGCTACAGCCCTGTAGAGCGTATTGCCTACAATGTTGAAGCAGCGCGTGTAGAACAGCGTACCGACCTGGACAAGCTGGTCATCGAAATGGAAACCAACGGCACAATCGATCCTGAAGAGGCGATTCGTCGTGCGGCGACCATTCTGGCTGAACAACTGGAAGCTTTTGTTGATTTACGTGATGTACGTCAGCCGGAAGTGAAAGAAGAGAAACCAGAATTCGATCCGATCCTGCTGCGCCCTGTTGACGATCTGGAATTGACTGTCCGCTCTGCTAACTGCCTTAAAGCAGAAGCTATCCACTATATCGGTGATCTGGTACAGCGTACTGAGGTTGAGCTTCTTAAGACGCCTAACCTTGGTAAAAAATCTCTTACTGAGATTAAAGACGTGCTGGCTTCCCGTGGACTGTCTCTGGGCATGCGCCTGGAAAACTGGCCACCGGCAAGCATCGCTGACGAGTAACCGGATCACAGGTTAAGGTTTTACTGAGAAGGATAAGGTCATGCGCCATCGTAAGAGTGGTCGTCAACTGAACCGCAACAGCAGCCATCGCCAGGCTATGTTCCGCAACATGGCAGGTTCACTGGTTCGTCATGAAATCATCAAGACGACCCTGCCTAAAGCGAAAGAGCTGCGCCGCGTAGTTGAGCCGCTGATTACTCTTGCCAAGACTGATAGCGTAGCTAATCGTCGTCTGGCATTCGCCCGTACTCGTGATAACGAGATCGTGGCAAAACTGTTTAACGAGCTGGGCCCGCGTTTTGCGAGCCGCGCCGGTGGTTACACTCGCATTCTGAAGTGTGGCTTCCGTGCAGGCGACAACGCGCCGATGGCATACATCGAGCTGGTTGATCGTTCTGAGTCGAAAGCAGAAGCTGCTGCAGAGTAATCTGTGGTAACGTAAAAAAACCCGCTCCGGCGGGTTTTTTTATATCTGCCCCGCCCTCACTTATCTACAATATCTGTACTCTTTTTGTTCATCCCTGGAGCGTTTATGTGGTTACTGGACCAGTGGGCGGAGCGTCATATTATTGATGCACAGACGAAGGGAGAATTTCAGAATCTCTCTGGCAGCGGCGAACCGCTGATTCTGGATGATGACTCGTATGTTCCAGCGGAACTCCGCGCGGGTTATCGCCTGTTGAAAAATGCGGGCTGTCTTCCGCCAGAACTTGAACAGCGCAAAGAAGCCATTCAGCTGCTGGATCTACTTAAAGGCGTTCGGCAAGATGATCCGCAGTACCCAGAATTGAGTCGCCGATTATCTCTCCTCGAAATGAAGTTGCGTCAGGCTGGGCTAAGCACCGAATTTTTACGCGGCGAGTATGCAGACAAACTGCTGCAGAAGATTGATAACAATTAATGGAGCCTGTATGTATCGCATTGGTGAACTGGCAAAACTGGCGGAAGTGACTCCTGATACCATCCGCTACTATGAAAAGCAGCAAATGATGGAACATGAGGTGCGCACGGAAGGAGGATTTCGGTTGTATACGGAAAACGATCTTCAGCGTCTCAAATTTATCCGCTATGCCCGACAACTTGGTTTTACGCTTGAGTCGATCCGTGAACTATTGTCGATCCGCGTTGATCCAGAGCATCACACCTGCCAGGAATCTAAAGGGATTGTTCAGGAGAGACTGAAAGAGGTTGAAGCCAGAATTGCCGAACTGCAAAGCATGCAGCGCTCATTGCAACGTCTGAATGATGCCTGCTGTGGAACTGCACACAGTAGTGTGTACTGCTCGATACTGGAAGCGCTGGAGCAGGGGGCCAGCGGAGTAAAGTCGGGTGGTTGATTTATTAATCTGGCGGGACTAAACTTGCGCCGTTAAACCATACAAACTGGAGCTATTATGAGTCGTTATCAGCATATGAAAGGGCAGATAAAGGACAATGCCATAGAGGCGTTACTGCATGACCCACTGTTCAGACAACGTGTTGAAAAAAACAAGAAAGGGAAAGGGAGCTATCTGCGTAAAGGTAAGCATGGTAACCGGAGTAACTGGGAGGCCAGTGGCAAGAAAGTGAATCACTTTTTTACCACTGGCCTTCTGCTTTCAGTAGCCTGTTAAGAGCGATTATTCTGTTCTTTCAGCAGATCGCGGATCTCTGTAAGCAGTACTTCTTCTTTTGTTGGTGCAGGCGGTGCGGCAGGTTCTTCAGCCTTTTTACGATTGAGTTTGTTGATAAGCTTAATTGCCATAAAGATGGCAAAAGCAACAATAATAAAATCGAAGATGTTCTGGATAAACATACCATAATGCATAACGACAGCCGGGATATCTCCCTGCGCATCGCGTAACGTAAAGGCAAACTGTTTAAAATCGATCCCACCAATTAATAAACCCAGCGGTGGCATGATGATATCGGCAACCAGTGATGAAACAATCTTACCGAATGCCGCACCGATAATGACACCCACCGCCAAATCCACAACATTCCCGCGCATCGCGAATTCGCGAAACTCTTTAATAATGCTCATTTTATTCTCCCTATGCAGCTGACGTTTATAAGTTTAACAAATGTTAAGAGATTTTCCATTTGTTGATATTCTCTTTAGAAAAATAAATTAAACCTTGATATTAAAAGGGAATTGAAAAGGGTGCGGTTTCAGCACCCTCAAAAATTACAGGAAGAAAGGACTTGGCTGGAATAAGCGTTCAACGTCGGTAATAAACTTTTTATCGGTCAGGAACATAATGACATGGTCACCCTGTTCAATACGCAGGTTATCATTGGCGATCATTACGTCGTTACCGCGAACCACTGCCCCGATTATCGTTCCCGGCGGAAGTTTAATTTCGTCAATTACCCGGCCAACAACGCGTGAGGTACTTTCATCTCCGTGAGCAACGGCTTCTATTGCCTCTGCTACGCCTCGACGCAATGAAGACACACCCACAATATCGGCTTTGCGCACATGGCTGAGTAACGCAGAGATCGTTGCCTGCTGCGGTGAAATGGCAATATCAATGACGCTGCCCTGCACCAGATCGACATAGGCCCGGCGCTGAATGAGCACCATCACCTTTTTGGCTCCCATACGTTTGGCGAGCATCGCTGACATAATGTTAGCTTCATCATCGTTGGTTACGGCGATGAACAGATCAACCTGATCGATATGCTCCTCTGCAAGAAGTTCCTGATCTGAAGCATCCCCAAAAAAGACGATCGTATTTTGCAGTTTCTCGGCAAGTTCGGCAGCTCGTTGCTGATCTCGTTCGATCAACTTCACGCTGTAATCTTTTTCCAGACGACGCGCGAGGCCAGCACCGATATTACCGCCACCAACCAGCATAATACGCTTGTATGGTTTTTCCAGACGCTGAAGTTCACTCATTACCGCGCGGATATGCTGTGATGCGGCGATGAAGAAGACTTCATCGCCGGCTTCCACAATGGTAGATCCCTGCGGACGAATTGGGCGGTCATGGCGAAAAATGGCCGCGACACGAGTATCGATATGCGGCATATGTTCCCGCATTGTCGACAGTGCATTACCGATTAATGGTCCACCGTAATAGGCCTTCACGACCGCCAGACTGACCTTGCCTTCAGCAAAATTCACCACCTGCAGCGCGCCTGGATACTCAATCAGGCGGTAAATACTATCGATAACCAGCTGCTCAGGTGCAATCAGATGATCAATAGGAACGGCTTCGGAGTGGAACAGTTTGTCAGCGTCACGAACATAATCAGGGGAACGGATACGCGCGATACGGTTTGGTGTATTGAACAGCGAGTAGGCCACCTGACAGGCGACCATATTTGTTTCATCTGAGCTGGTGACGGCGACCAGCATATCGGCATCGTCCGCACCCGCTTCGCGTAACACGCGGGGATGAGAACCATGCCCTTGTACGACGCGGAGATCAAACTTGTCCTGCAGGCTGCGCAGACGTTCTCCGTTGGTATCAACCACCGTGATGTCGTTGTTCTCACCGACCAGGTTCTCAGCCAGCGTACCGCCGACCTGTCCTGCACCCAGTATGATAATTTTCATCAATCGCGACCCGTTATCTCATCACTTTTTGATTAGCTTAGCGTAAAAGAAGCCGTCACCTTCTTCAGTACCCGGTAGATTTTGCTGACCAGGTTGCTCCGGGTTACCTGTTTCGCTAAGCACGGCATCCGCTGTACGTTGCAAAAAGGCTTTAATTTGCTGACTGTTCTCTTCCGGTAATACAGAACAGGTGGCGTAAACCAGCGTTCCTCCGGATTTGAGATGCGGCCATATCGCATCCAGGATTTCAGATTGTAGATGAGCCAGTTCAGCAATATCCCGATCGCGGCGCAGCCACTTGATGTCCGGATGACGGCGAATAACGCCAGTGGCAGAACAGGGAGCATCCAGGAGGATACGATCAAATTGCTGCTCACCGCACCACTGCGCTGGATAACGACCATCACCCTGTTTAACGGTGGCTTTCATCCCCAGGCGTTTCAGGTTGTCATAGACGCGGGAGAGACGTTGCTCATCAATATCGACGGCCCACACCTGCGACTCAGGAGCCGCTTCGAGAATGTGCGTTGTTTTACCGCCAGGAGCGGCACACAGATCCAGAACATGTTCGCCGTTTTTCGGGGTAAGGAAACTGATGCAGCCCTGAGCGGAGGCATCCTGAACCGTAACCCAGCCTTCTTCGAATCCTGGTAAAGCATGCACTGGAGCGGGTTTTTCCAGGCGTACGGCGTCAGGGTAAGCAGGATGAGTAAAACCCTCCATACCTGCATCTTTAAGCAATGCCAGCCAGCTGTCGCGCGAATGATGTATACGGTTCACGCGCAGCCACATGGGGGGACGTTGATTGTTGGCTTCAACAATTTCTTCCCAGTTTGAGGGATATGCTTTTTGCAGGCGTTTCAGTAGCCAGGAAGGATGTAAAAAGCGCGCATCGCTACGGGAAAATTCGGCCAACAGCTCTTCCTGCTGACGTTGAAACTGACGTAATACGCCATTGATCAATCCTTTAAGCTGTGGGCGCTTTATGGCTATTGCGCCTTCAACCGTCTCTGCCAGCGCTGCATGAGGCGGAATGCGGGTATACAGCAACTGATAAAAGCCCACCATAATCAGGTAGTGCACGGTACGCTGTTTCCCGGTCATCGGCCGGGACATCAGCTTGTTGATAAGCCAGTCCAGCTGCGAAAGCGTACGCAATACGCCAAAGCAAAGTTCCTGAAGCAGTGCTTTGTCTTTATCCGATACTTTTTGCTGTAGTGGCGGGAGCACATTGCTCAACGACTGCCCTTGTTCGATAACCTGTTCAACAGCCTGTGCTGCCAGACTGCGTAAATTGAGTTGTTTTTTCATAAGCGCAAAATAAAAATGCCCGGCAACACCGGGCGTATTAAGAAGTGACCGTCAGGCCAGACGGGTGCCAGGAACAAACCATTCCCGGCGTGAATTTAAAAGATCCTGGGCGCTCATCGCTTTTTTCCCCGCAGGTTGCAGCGAAAGGAGATTCAGAATGTTGTTGCCGGTCGCAACCTGAATACCTTGTTTTGTCGCCTCAAGGATGGTTCCTGGTTCGGCGTTGGTTGCCGACTCAATCACTGACGCCTGCCAGACTTTTACTGGCTGACCATCAATTTCTATCCAACTCATTGGCCAGGGATTAAAGGCACGGATGCAGCGCTCCAGCTGTTCCGCAGATAACGTCCAGTCGATACGCGCTTCTTCTTTGCTGAGCTTTTCTGCATGGGTGGCCAGTGCTTCATCTTGTACAACCGGTTTTGTAGTGCCTGCGGCAAGTTGTTTTAGTGTTTCAATCAGCCCCTGCGGTCCCAGGATCGCCAGCTTGTCGTACAACGTACCGCTGGTGTCTTCTGCGGTGATTGGGCACGCAAGCTTATAAAGCATGTCGCCCGTGTCCAGACCGACATCCATCTGCATGATTGTTACGCCCGTTTCGGCATCGCCAGCCCAGAGTGAACGTTGAATTGGCGCTGCTCCGCGCCAGCGCGGAAGCAGGGAACCGTGAACGTTAATACAGCCCAGGCGCGGCATATCCAGCACCGCCTTTGGCAGAATCAGACCATAGGCCACAACAACCATAACGTCTGCGTGTAGCTCAGAAACTAAATGCTGATTTTCTTGCGGACGTAACGAGACAGGCTGAAATACAGGTATGCCTTTCTCTTCAGCCAGTATTTTCACCGGGCCAGGCATCAGCTTTTTACCCCGTCCTGCAGGGCGGTCTGGTTGGGTAAACACGCCAACGACGTTATGTCCAGAAGACAACAGCGCGTCGAGATGACGCGCTGCAAAGTCAGGTGTACCCGCAAAAATAATTCGTAGTGAATCTGGCACGTTAGTTCTTGTCCTTAAGCCCGGGCGTTCAGGCGATCGAGTTTTTCAACTTTCTGACGAATACGTTGTTGCTTCAGTGGCGACAGATAGTCGATGAACAGCTTCCCAACCAGGTGATCCATCTCATGTTGAATGCAGATGGCCAGCAGACCGTCGGCTTCCAGCTCAAAAGATTTACCTTCGCGATCGAGTGCGCGAATTTTCACTTTTTCAGCACGCGGCACCAAAGCCCGCTGCTCAGGAATAGACAGACAACCTTCTTCAATACCGGTCTCCCCGCTTTTTTCCAGCAGTTCCGGATTAATGAGCACCAGACGCTCATCGCGGTTTTCTGAAACATCAATCACGATGATACGTTGATGGATATCGACCTGGGTTGCTGCCAGACCAATACCTTCCTCCGCGTACATCGTCTCGAACATATCATCGACGATACGCTGAATTTCTGCATTTACTTCTTCTACCGGTTTCGCGACTTTGCGAAGGCGCTCGTCCGGAATATGTAACACTTGCAAAACTGACATAGTTATCCAGAGTTGTGTTCAGGAGTTGGAAAGATTATTACCACTATTCTAGACAAATCCCCCTCTGATTGACAGCATCAGTGACCAATCGCAAAGATTGCCAGGACTGCTTGTGGCAAGGGGATAAGGATGACCCGTACGGAAATTTGGCTACGTTTGATGAGCATCAGCGAATTGTACGGTGATGAGATGGTTCGTATCGCTCACTGTCTGATGACTCAGTCCCATATTGATAACATGGTACTTCGACATGCCGGGCTCTCTGGGCGGCAGGCTGAGCGATTTTTAACGTTTCCTGATAAAGATCTGGAAGATACGTTGCGCTGGCTTGAGAACCCTCAACATCATTTGCTCATTGCTGACAACGATAACTATCCTGCCCAGCTTCACGCTATTGACGATTATCCGGGGGCTCTTTTTGTTGCTGGCGAGCCCGAATGTCTTAATCATTTCCAGCTCGCTGTGGTGGGTAGTCGCGTCCACTCATGGTATGGCGAACGCTGGGGAAGGCTGTTTTGTGAAAAACTAGCGGCCAGCGGAGTGACCATTACCAGTGGACTGGCGAGGGGCATTGATGGTGTGGCGCATCAGGCCGCGCTTCAGGTTAAAGGGATAACGGTCGCGGTTCTGGGGAACGGCCTGAAAACCATCTATCCACGACATCATGTCCGACTCGCTGAAAATTTGCTGGCAGCGGGAGGGGCGCTGGTTTCTGAATTCCCACTGACCACATATCCACTTGCGCGAAATTTCCCGCGCAGAAATCGCATTATCAGCGGCTTAAGTAAAGGTGTGCTGGTGATTGAGGCAACCCTACGAAGTGGCTCACTGGTTACCGCCCGTTGTGCGCTGGAGCAGGGGCGTGATGTTTTTGTTTTACCGGGGCCGGTAGGAAATCCGGGAAGTGAAGGTCCTCATTGGCTGGCTAAACAAGGGGCCACACTTGTGACGGCACCAGAGGAAATACTGGAAAATTTGCAATATGGACTGCAATGGCTGCCAGATGTGCCTGAAAATTCATTTTATTCACCGGAACGAGAAGTCGTGGCATTGCCATTTCCTGAGCTCCTGGCTAACGTAGGAGATGAGGTAACACCTGTTGACGTCGTCGCTGAACGTGCCGGCCAACCTGTGCCAGAGGTCGTGGCTCAACTGCTCGAACTGGAGTTAGCAGGATGGATCGCAGCTGTACCCGGCGGCTATGTCCGATTGAGGAGGGCATGCCATGTTCGACGTACTAATGTATTTGTTTGAGACATACATCCACAATGAGGCTGAACTGCGTGTGGATCAGGACAAACTTGAACGGGATCTTACCGACGCTGGTTTTGAGCGTGAAGACATCTACAACGCGCTACTGTGGCTGGAAAAACTTGCTGACTACCAGGAAGGACTTGCTGAACCCATGCAGCTTGCTTCCGACCCTCTCTCTGTTCGTATTTATACTCCAGAAGAGTGCGATCGCCTGGATGCCAGTTGCCGGGGATTTTTGTTATTCCTGGAGCAGATTCAGGTGCTAAACCTCGAAACGCGGGAAATGGTGATTGAACGCGTGCTCGCGCTGGATACCGCAGAATTCGACCTGGAAGACCTGAAGTGGGTGATCCTGATGGTTTTGTTCAACATTCCAGGGTGTGAAAATGCATATCAGCAAATGGAAGAATTACTCTTTGAAGTGAATGAAGGTATGCTGCATTAATCAACCTTAATACAGCATGAATTATTATGGCTAAATCTGCACTGTTCACGGTGCGTAAAAATGAGCCCTGTCCACAGTGTGGGGCTGAGCTGGTTATACGCTCCGGGAAACATGGACCGTTTCTCGGCTGCTCGAACTATCCGGAATGTGACTATATCCGTTCGCTGAAGTCGTCAGCAGACGGACACATTGTCAAAGTTCTGGAGGGAAAGTTTTGTCCTGTCTGCGGCGCAGAATTGGTGCTGCGGCAGGGACGTTTTGGTATGTTCATCGGCTGCAGTAATTATCCTGCGTGCGAGCATACCGAACTCATCGACAAGCCTGATGAAACCGCCATTACCTGTCCCCAGTGCCAGACGGGCCACCTGGTTCAACGGCGTTCTCGTTATGGTAAAACTTTTCACTCCTGCGATCGCTATCCGGAGTGCCAGTTTGTCATTAACTTCAAACCGGTAGCGGGGGAGTGTCCTGAGTGTCATTATCCGCTACTCATCGAAAAGAAAACTGCGCAGGGTGTGAAGTACTTTTGCGCCAGTAAACAATGTGGAAAGCCGGTTCCGGTGGAACAAAAAAGTGAATAATATCCTGCCAACAGACACCATCGCTGCTGCGGTGGCGGTATTGAATAAAGAAAATGTCATCGCTTACCCAACGGAGGCTGTTTTCGGCGTCGGATGCGACCCGGACAGCGAAACAGCGGTTACCCGTCTGCTGAAGCTAAAGCAGCGCCCTGTGGATAAAGGGTTAATCTTGATTGCGGCGAGCTTCGAACAACTCAAGCCCTATATTGACGACAGTATGCTGACGGATGCTCAACGAGAGGCGGTATTTGCGTGCTGGCCCGGCCCGGTTACGTTTGTTTTTCCTGCTCCTGCAACAACGCCGCGCTGGCTGACCGGCCGTTTTGATTCCCTGGCGGTTCGTGTCACGGATCATCCGCTGGTGGTTGCATTGTGCCAGGCTTATGGTAAGCCGCTGGTTTCAACCAGCGCTAACCTGAGCGGATTACCACCTTGTCGTACGGTGGAAGAAGTGCACAATCAGTTTGGTTCAGATTTCCCGGTGGTTGTCGGTGAAACCGGTGGTCGGTTGAACCCTTCTGAAATTCGCGACGCCCTGACGGGTAAACTGTTTCGACAGGGGTAAGATAATGGAAACCTACGCTGTTTTTGGTAATCCTGTCGCGCACAGTAAGTCGCCGTTTATTCATCAGCAATTTGCTCAGCAGTTGAATATTGCTCATCCGTACGGGCGAGTGCTGGCTCCTGTTAATGACTTCATTAATACCCTCAACGCTTTTTTTGCTGAGGGAGGAAAAGGCGCGAACATTACAGTGCCTTTCAAAGAAGAGGCATTTGCACGTGCCGATGAGCTGACAGAGCGCGCGGCACTGGCTGGTGCAGTCAATACACTCAAATTGCTGGATGACGGTCGATTACTCGGTGATAACACCGACGGAATAGGGTTGTTGAGCGATCTTAAACGTCTCGCTTTTATCCGTCCCGGACTGCGTATCTTACTCATCGGGGCGGGAGGCGCATCTCGTGGCGTATTGTTACCGTTGCTTTCTATGGATTGCGCCGTGACGATTGTGAATCGAACGGCTTCTCGCGCTGAGGAACTGGCGCAGATTTTCGCCCATACCGGGAGCGTTCAGGCTGTGGGGATGGATGAGCTGGATGGATATGAGTTTGATCTGATCATCAATGCAACTTCCAGCGGGATCAGCGGTGAAATTCCGTCGATTCCTGCATCGCTCGTTCATTCGTCTGTCTGCTGCTATGACATGTTTTACCAAAAAGGGAATACGCCGTTTCTTTCCTGGTGTGTGCAGCAGGGGGGAAAACGTTATGCCGACGGCCTGGGAATGCTGGTGGGGCAAGCTGCCCATGCCGTTTTGCTCTGGCATGGCGTGTTGCCGGAGATTGAGCCAGTGATTGTGCGGCTGCAACAGGAACTGTCGGCATGAACCAGGCGATTCAGTTTCCGGACAGGGAGGAGTGGCGTGCGGATAAAGACGCGGTTTGCTTTCCTGCGCTGGTAAATGGCATGCAACTGATGTGTGCAATTAAAGGAGAAACGCTGGCGCGCCGCTTCGGTGGAGATCATCCTGAACAGTGGTTAGCTTACTTTCGGGAAAATCGCTGGGATCTGGAAGAAGAAGCGGAAGTGTTGATCCAGACCCAGCAGGAAAACGATCAAGGATGGGTTTGGTTCTCCTGATCGAGGTATTCGTCTTTCCATTGCACATAGTTTTTCGCAGAGTATTGCAATCCGGCTTTCTCTGTGTCATTCAGCGGGCGGATCTGTTTTACCGGGCTGCCCAAATAGAGATAGCCGCTTTCCAGGCGTTTGTTTTGTGGTACCAGGCTCCCCGCGCCAATCATAACGTCATCTTCAATGATCGCCCCATCTAACAGGATCGAGCCCATCCCGACCAGAACACGGTTGCCGATAATGCAGCCGTGGAGCATGACTTTATGCCCCACTGTCACATCTTCACCCACAATTAAGGGATTACCCTCAGTATTGGACGTTGATTTATGAGTGACGTGCAGCACGCTGCCATCCTGGATATTGGTGCGCGCACCGATTTCGATATAGTTTACATCACCTCGAATCGCGACAAGCGGCCAGATCCCAACATCGTCCGCCAGACGCACGTCACCAATGACAACGCTGCTGCTATCGATCATCACCCGTTGACCGATCTGTGGGAAAAGATCTTTATAAGGGCGCAATACGTCAGACATGTTTACCTCAAGTAAAGAGAACAGTAATGAAGACTTTGGTCGTGATTTTGGCCTTGCGCAAGTGATTCAGCTATCAAAAATCAGCCAAATTGCGCATGAATGGAACGAAAGGGGTGAAAAATCAACAAACAGAAAAAAAGATCGAAAAAAGGCTTGTGCAATAAAATGGGATCCCTATAATGCGCCTCCATCGACACGGCGGATGTGAATCACTTCACACAAACAGCCGGGCCGGTTGAAGAGAAAAATCCTGAAATTCAGGGTTGACTCTGAAAGAGGAAAGCGTAATATACGCCACCTCGCGACAGAGCGTTGAAGCGCGTCGCAACTGCTCTTTAACAATTTATCAGACAATCTGTGTGGGCACTCAAAGTGACATGGATTCTTAATGTCTTCGGACAATAAATGAATACCAAGTCTCTGGAGTGAACACGTAATTCATTACGAAGTTTAATTCTACGAGCATCAAACTTAAATTGAAGAGTTTGATCATGGCTCAGATTGAACGCTGGCGGCAGGCCTAACACATGCAAGTCGAACGGTAACAGGAAGCAGCTTGCTGCTTYGCTGACGAGTGGCGGACGGGTGAGTAATGTCTGGGAAACTGCCCGATGGAGGGGGATAACTACTGGAAACGGTAGCTAATACCGCATAACGTCGCAAGACCAAAGAGGGGGACCTTCGGGCCTCTTGCCATCGGATGTGCCCAGATGGGATTAGCTAGTAGGTGGGGTAACGGCTCACCTAGGCGACGATCCCTAGCTGGTCTGAGAGGATGACCAGCCACACTGGAACTGAGACACGGTCCAGACTCCTACGGGAGGCAGCAGTGGGGAATATTGCACAATGGGCGCAAGCCTGATG
>NZ_PQMB01000010.1 GCF_002918555.1 Citrobacter amalonaticus | reverse complement strand
TATTCATTTATTGTCCGAAGACATTAAGAATCCATGTCACTTTGAGTGCCCACACAGATTGTCTGATAAATTGTTAAAGAGCAGTGCCGCTTCGCATTTTCTCAGCAGCGCGGGGTGTGCATAATACGCTTTCCCGCTTGAGAGTCAAGCATTTATTTTGCTTTTCTCCGGTATCCGTCGGCGGCTTTCGCCGGGAGGACCCTGCTGACCCGGCGGCTTGCGTGCCGTTGTTCCGTGTCAGTGGAGGCGCATTATAGGGAGTTATTTCAGGCTGACAAGGGGAAATTTAAAATAATTTCCCGAGTGCGTATTTTTTATTCTTTCCGCTTATTTTGTCGACGTCCTGCTGGTTAACTGAGCTATTTCACGGGCAAAACTCGCTACCTGTTCCCAGTCGGTATAGATCACTTCTTTATTGGTATCCGTTTCGCCCCCCGACATCTTCATTATCAGTTTGATCATGAAACGGTCATACCAGCGATAGCGTGGGTAAAGCAGTGCGCCAGCGATCACGGCACAACGGTCAGGCCGCCATTGCGAGTTCATCAGAAACTTGCGCGCATAGCTGTTAGTCTGTGGCGTTCGCTTCTCCGGTTTACGCGCCACTAAATTAACGGAGTAAAACGCACTTGGCATACCGTTCAGCCGCGTGGCGTGTTTCTTTACGAACGACTGGAAAGCGCTATGGTGATGACCGTAACGAATAGAAGCGCCAATCACCACACTATCGTAACTTGCCCAGTCCGGCTCTTCTGTACGATGCAGGTTTACGACATCTGCCCAGACGCCAAGATCTTTTAACTCTGAAGCCAGATACGAGGCGATTTCGCGTGTTTGTCCATCCCGGGTTGAGAAAAGAATCAGTGTTTTCACGTGTTACTCCATTATTCACGCCAGAAGGTCGGGGTAAAAAGTACCAGCAAAGTGAAGACCTCCAGACGACCAAACAACATGTTGGCAATCAGGATCCATTTCGCTACGGGGTTCATACTGGCGAAATTATCGGCAACAACCCCCAGTCCAGGCCCGAGGTTGTTCAGTGTAGCAACCACGGAAGCAAACGCAGAGAAGTCATCCACGCCGGTAGCAATAATTGCCAGCATACTGACAATAAATACCAGAGCATACGCCGAGAAAAAACCCCAAACCGCTTCGAGAATGCGTTCCGGCAATGCACGATTACCCAGTTTAATACTGTAAACCGCATTTGGATGCACGAGGCGCTTCAGCTCACGGTTCCCCTGTTTGAACAACAGGAGGATACGGATAACCTTCAGCCCCCCACCCGTTGAACCGGCACAACCACCGATGAATGCAGAACACAGCAGCAGCACAGGCAGGAAGAGCGGCCAACGCGCAATGCTGTCTGTGGTAAATCCTGCTGTTGTCGCCATCGACACGACCTGGAAAAAAGCCTGGTTTAGCGTGGTCAGCGCCGAGCTATAGATATCATGAAACCACAGCACCAACGTACAGATGACCACCAGCGTCAACTGGACGCCAATGAACATGCGAAATTCCGGGTCGCGCCAGTAGACTTTCAGACTGCGCCCGCTTAACAAAGAGAAGTGCAGACCGTAGTTACAGCCTGAGATCAGCAAGAAGATAGCAATGATGGTATTGATCGTTGGACTATTGAAGAAGCCCACGCTGGCATCATGCGTCGAGAATCCACCGATCGCGATAGTGGCAAAGCTGTGTCCTATGGCATCAAACGCGGGCATCCCCGCAAACCACAGCGCCAGCGCACACGCCACTGTCAGCAAAACATAGATAAGCCATAGCGTTTTCGCCGTCTCAGCGATACGCGGACGCATTTTGTTATCTTTCAATGGACCCGGCATTTCTGCACGATAGAGCTGCATCCCACCAACGCCGAGAATCGGGAGAATGGCCACCGCCAGCACAATGATCCCCATCCCGCCAAACCATTGCAGCATCTGACGATAAAAGAGAATGGCATGGGGAAGTGAATCCAGCCCCACCAGCGTAGTCGCGCCGGTTGTGGTTAACCCGGAGAATGACTCAAAGAACGCATCGGTAATGGTGAGGTTTGGACTCTCCGAGAAGATGAACGGTAGCGCACCCACGCTGCCCAGCACCGTCCAGAACAGCACGACAATCAGAAATCCTTCGCGGGATTTGAGTTCGCCCTTCTCCTTACGGTTCGGCCACCACAACATGGAGCCAATCACCAGAGCGACAAAGAAGGTTTGCGTAAATGCACGTCCCGCCCCATCACGGTAGATGAGAGCTACCAGCCCGGGGAGGATCATTGTCCCCGAAAATAAGATGACCAGTAGTCCAACAATTCGGGTAATGGCACGAAAATGCATCTCTGCCGCTTCCTTAGTTCTTCAAAATAAGGTGGGGATTATTCTTCAATCGCTAACAATTGCAATGAACCACGGCTAAAATCCGCCAGCCTGGCTGAAAATTCGTTCACATTCGCATAAGGAAGCGCCACCCTGAGCCGAACGAATGCCTGGTAATCACTGGAAACAACCTGGCCGCTAAATTGCCCCAACAGTGATTCAATACCTGCCAACTGGCTGTACTCACACTGCAAAGTATATTCGGTTAATGGCGTCTTGCGCTGTGTCGTTAATTGACGCAACGCCTGACTTACGCCACCGCCGTAAGCCTTCACCAGCCCACCAGTGCCAAGCAAAACACCACCATAATAGCGCACCACTACCGCGGTAATCTCGCCAACGCCGCAGCCCATCAACTGCGCAAGCATCGGTTTACCTGCCGTTCCTGCCGGTTCACCATCGTCTGAAAAGCCAAGCTGTTGTGAATCATTCGGCGCACCCGCCACCCACGCCACGCAATGGTGACGGGCGTCCGGGTGTTCGGCTCTTACTGACTCAACAAAGGCTTTCGCCGCTTCAACGCCATCGGTATGGGCGAGAAGCGTAATGAAGCGGCTCTTTTTGATCTCTTCAACAACGGTGACCGGCGCCGCAGGAATTAACCAACTGTCCATCACGCCAGTTTTAAATCCCGCGTCATATTTTCAACGTTGTTCTCGTGGATCACCACGTTGTCTTCGATACGAATACCCCCAAATGGCTTCAGCGCTTCAATTTTTTGCCAGTTGAAGTGTTTGCTGAACTGTCCTTCACGCCACGGCGCCAGCAGAGATTCAATGAAGTAGAGACCTGGCTCAATGGTCAGCACCATTCCCGGCTGGAGCACCCGGGTGCAGCGCAGATATGGGTATTTCGACGGCGCAGCGAGATGCGTGCCGCTGTCATCCTGCATAAAGCCAGCAACATCATGGACCTGTAGCCCAAGCGGGTGACCGATACCGTGCGGCATAAACGGCCCGGTAAGATCGTTCTCAACCATCGCTTCTTCACTCATCCCGGTGATGATTTGATGTTTTCGCAGCAGCTTCGCGATGCGCTGATGGAACTGTATGTGGTAATCCACATAGCTGACGCCCGCCTTCATGGTGGCGATCAACGCCAGTTGCTCATCATTAACATCCTTCACCAGCTGCGCATAGTCATTGTCATTTTTCGCCGACCAGGTGCGCGTCAGGTCTGCCGCATAACCGTTGTACTCCGCACCGGCATCCAGCAGGAAACTGCGAATTTCAGACGGAGCCTGGTGATCCAGCTTCGTGTAGTGAAGAACAGAAGCATGTTCGTTGAGCGCAACGATGTTGCTGTACGGCACATCGGTATCGCGGTGACCGGTTGCGGTCAGGTAAGCCAGATTGATATCAAACTCGCTCATGCCGGAACGGAACGCTTCTTCCGCGGCACGGTGACCACTTACCGCCATTTTCTGCGCTTCACGCATGCAGGCCAGTTCGTATTCAGTTTTGCAGGAACGGTAATAGTGCAGATAATCGATCACCCCTTTCGGGTTGATGTTGCTGGCCGCAATATCCAGCTGCAATGCACGCTCCGGAACCGGTCCGATATAACCAATATTGCCGCGTGCCGCAGGCAGCAGGCTACCAATGCCGTCGGCTTTCGGCAGAGCAATCACCTCGACTTCATCCGTCCAGAAGGAGGTGGGCAGGGGTTCAACGTTATGCCAGTAATCAACCGGCAGCCAGAACCACAGTTTCGGCTTATTCACGCCATCGACCAGCAGCCAGCAGTTAGGAACCTGCGTCACTGGAACCCAGGCTTTAAACTGCGGATTGACCTTAAATGGATACGGATGATCGTCGAGAAAGACGTTAATAAGTTCGCCTGAGTGAATAAGTAAGGCATCCAGCTCGAAGCGCGCCAGCGCGTCACGCGTCCGCTCCTGTAAGGTAACGATATGATTTTTATAGAGTGCGGCCAGTGATTCCATTTTCTACCCTTCTGTTTTTTTGACCCGAAGTCCCCGCATCTTAGCACATCACTTTGTGAGTGCGTGATTTCTGCCGAGCGTGATCGCGCCGTCATTTCTTTAATCATTCATTTGCATTTCTTTAACATAAAATACACACTTTAGCTCATCTGGTATGACCAGATCACCTTGCGGATTCAGGAGACTGACATGCTTTACAAAGGCGACACCCTGTACCTCGACTGGCTGGAAGATGGCATCGCCGAACTGGTGTTCGATGCCCCTGGCTCAGTCAATAAACTCGACACGGCCACCGTTGCCAGCCTAGGCCATGCGCTTGACGTGCTGGAAAAACAACCGAATTTAAAAGGGCTGCTGCTGCGTTCTAACAAAGCAGCCTTTATTGTTGGTGCCGACATCACCGAATTCCTTTCACTGTTCCTCGTGCCTGAAGAGCAACTGAGCCAGTGGCTGCATTTTGCCAACAGCGTCTTTAACCGTCTGGAAGATTTACCCGTTCCGACCCTTGCCGCGGTAAATGGCTATGCGCTGGGTGGCGGCTGCGAGTGTGTACTGGCAACTGACTACCGTCTGGCAACGCCAGATCTGCGTATTGGCCTGCCGGAAACCAAACTGGGCATCATGCCGGGCTTTGGCGGCTCAGTACGTATGCCGCGTATGCTCGGCGCAGACAGCGCACTGGAAATCATTGCCGCCGGGAAAGATGTCGGTGCCGATCAGGCGCTGAAGATCGGCCTGGTTGATGGTGTGGTGAAGCCAGAGAAACTGCTTGAAGGCGCAATGGCGGTTTTACGTCAGGCGATTAACGGCAACCTTGACTGGAAAGCCAAACGCCAGCCGAAGCTGGAACCGCTGAAACTTAGCAAAATTGAAGCCACGATGAGTTTTACCATCGCCAAAGGGATGGTCGCACAGACGGCGGGCAAACATTATCCGGCTCCGATGACCGCCGTACGGACCATCGAAGCGGCCGCCCGTTTTGGTCGTGACGACGCGTTGGATCTGGAAAATAAAAGCTTTGTTCCGCTGGCGCATACCAACGAGGCTCGCGCGCTGGTCGGTATCTTTCTTAACGATCAGTTCGTGAAAGCCAAAGCCAAAAAGCTCACCAAAAATGTTGAAGCGCCAAAGCAAGCGGCTGTATTGGGCGCGGGCATTATGGGCGGCGGCATCGCTTACCAGTCGGCCTGGAAAGGCGTGCCGGTAATCATGAAGGATATCAACGATAAATCACTGACGCTCGGCATGAGCGAAGCGGCCAAGCTGCTGAACAAACAGCTTGAACGCGGCAAAATAGACGGCCTGAAGATGGCTGGGGTGATCTCAACCATCCACCCAACGCTGGACTATAGCGGTTTTGAACGCGTGGACGTGGTGGTTGAAGCGGTCGTTGAAAATCCGAAAGTGAAAAAAGCGGTACTGGCGGAAACCGAAGATCAGGTTCGCCCGGACACCGTACTGGCTTCGAATACCTCCACCATCCCAATCAACGAACTGGCCAGCGCGCTTAAGCGTCCGGAAAACTTCTGTGGGATGCACTTCTTTAACCCGGTGCACCGGATGCCGCTGGTTGAGATCATTCGCGGCGAGAAAAGCTCGGATGAAACCATCGCTAAGGTTGTCGCCTGGGCAAGCCAGATGGGCAAAACGCCGATTGTGGTTAATGACTGCCCCGGTTTCTTCGTTAACCGCGTGCTGTTCCCCTATTTTGCCGGTTTCAGTCAGCTGCTGCGCGACGGCGC
This sequence comes from Citrobacter amalonaticus, assembly GCF_002918555.1. Classification (GTDB taxonomy): domain Bacteria; phylum Pseudomonadota; class Gammaproteobacteria; order Enterobacterales; family Enterobacteriaceae; genus Citrobacter_C; species Citrobacter_C amalonaticus_A. The sequence continues at coordinate 111,035 of NZ_PQMB01000010.1, read as the reverse complement.
AGACTTCCGCAAAGTCGACAAAGTCATGGAAAAACAGTTTGGCTGGCCGATGGGCCCGGCTTATCTGCTGGACGTGGTGGGCATTGATACCGCGCACCACGCACAGGCGGTAATGTCCGCAGGCTTCCCTCAGCGTATGCAGAAAGATTATCGCGATGCGATCGACGCCCTGTTTGATGCTAACCGTTTCGGGCAGAAAAACGGTCTCGGATTCTGGCGTTATAAAGAAGACAGCAAGGGCAAGCCGAAGAAAGAAGAAGATGCCACCGTTGACAGCCTGTTAAGCGACGTCAGCAAAGCGAAGCGCGATTTCAGCGACGAAGAGATTATCGCACGCATGATGATCCCGATGGTCAATGAAGTGGTGCGTTGTCTGGAAGAAGGCATTATTGCCAGCCCGGCAGAGGCCGATATGGCGCTGGTTTACGGCCTGGGCTTCCCGCCATTCCACGGCGGCGCGTTCCGCTGGCTGGACACGCTCGGCAGCGCAAAATATCTCGATATGGCGCAACAGTATCAGCACCTTGGTCCGCTGTATGAAGTTCCGGCCGGACTGCGTGATAAAGCGCGCCATAACGAACCGTATTATCCCCAGGTTGAGCCAGCCCGCCCGGTTGGCAGCCTGAAAACGGCTTAAGGAGTCACAATGGAACAGGTTGTCATTGTTGATATAGTTCGCACCCCGATGGGCCGTTCGAAAGGGGGCGCGTTTCGTCACGTGCGGGCAGAAGATCTCTCCGCACATTTAATGCGTAGCCTGCTGGCGCGTAATCCGGCGCTGGAGCCAACCGCGCTTGATGACATTTACTGGGGCTGCGTGCAGCAGACGCTGGAGCAAGGCTTTAACATCGCCCGTAACGCCGCACTGCTGGCGGAAGTCCCCCACTCCGTTCCGGCGGTGACCGTTAACCGTCTGTGCGGTTCATCGATGCAGGCGTTGCACGATGCGGCGCGCATGATCATGACCGGCGATGCGCAGGCTTGCCTGGTCGGTGGCGTGGAGCATATGGGTCACGTGCCAATGAGTCACGGCGTCGACTTTCATCCGGGGCTGAGTCGTAATGTGGCGAAAGCCGCGGGGATGATGGGGCTGACAGCAGAGATGCTCTCCCGCATGCACGGTATCAGCCGTGAAATGCAGGACGCTTTCGCCGCACGTTCACACGCTCGCGCCTGGGCAGCCACGCAGTCTGGCGCATTTAAAAATGAAATCATCCCGACCGGCGGTCATGATGCCGACGGCGTGCTGAAGCAGTTTAACTACGATGAAGTTATCCGTCCGGAAACGACTGTTGAAGCGCTCTCCACCCTGCGCCCGGCGTTCGATCCGGTTAACGGAACGGTCACTGCCGGTACCTCCTCTGCCCTTTCTGATGGCGCAGCGGCGATGCTGGTGATGAGTGAAAGCCGTGCGCGTGAACTGGGCCTGAAACCTCGTGCCCGCGTTCGCTCAATGGCGGTGGTTGGCTGTGACCCATCCATCATGGGTTACGGCCCGGTTCCGGCCTCAAAGCTGGCGCTGAAAAAAGCGGGGCTGACTACCAGCGATATCGGTTTGTTTGAGATGAACGAAGCGTTCGCTGCGCAGATCCTGCCATGTATTAAAGATCTGGGGCTGATGGAGCAGATCGATGAGAAGATCAACCTCAACGGCGGGGCGATCGCGCTCGGTCATCCGCTGGGCTGTTCTGGCGCACGTATCAGCACCACGCTGCTGAATCTGATGGAACGCAAAGACGTACAGTTTGGTCTGGCGACGATGTGTATCGGATTAGGTCAGGGCATCGCAACGGTGTTTGAGCGGGTTTAATCCAGCAGTGCCGGGGACGCTTCGCTTACCCGGCCGACAAAATAGTTTTTCAAAGCCATTGCTGCCAGAACAAGGCTCAACATCCCCGGAAGCATAGATAACGACTCTGTGACCGGGGGTGAGCGAAGGCAGCCAACGCAATGAAGCGTGGCCATGGCGAAGAGAGAAAGTTTAGTTGCCGTTCTTCCCGCCTGTCAGGGGCGGGTTTTTTATTGCTCAGATAAAGGCAAACGCATCGCCAAACAGGCGGTCTTCACGTGCGCTGCGTTCATTGCAAAACAGTTCACGGGCAATTTTCGCCATCTCAAAACGACCGGCAATATAGATATCATGATCTGCCAGCGTCCCGAAATCCTGCAATACCGCGGTTAACACGGTACCCGAACGGCCACGCCAACCGCTTTCCGGCTGCTCAACCACAGGCTCGACGCGCAAACCAGGATGCTTCACAGAAAGCGCCTCAAGTTCTGACAGATCGTAGAGATGCTTCTCTTCACGACCTCCCCAGTAAATAGTGATATCGCGGTTCGGATTACGCGCCAGCGCCGTCAGCAGGATTGAACGCACGTAAGAGAAGCCGGTACCGCCAGCAATCAGAATTAATGGGCGGTCTTCATCGTCACGTAACCAGGCTTCGCCATGCGGGATATCAACCACGATCTCCCGGTCTTTCAGGATACGATCCATCACCGCCATCGCGTAAAGGTTGATTTCAGAGGCACCGATGTGAAGCTCGATAAAACCTTGTTCATTCGGTGTGGAGGCCATCGAGAACGGACGTTTGTCGCGCTCATCCATTACGACCATCAAATACTGACCAGCACGAAAGGTAAATGCCGCGTCTGGCACTAAACGAACACGGTATACGGTATCGGTGATAGCCTCTACCGAAGTCACTTTACAGCTTAAGGTTGTCATGCGCTCCCTCTGTCGGGTGTTTAGGGCAAACGATCGCGCCTCAGGCGCCTTTACCGTTATCAAAAATGGCCAGTTCATCCCAAATCGCGTCGATACGCGCGGTTACGTCAGGATCTTTTTTAATGGGGCGTCCCCATTCGCGTTGAGTTTCGCCAGGCCATTTGTTTGTGGCATCCAGTCCCATTTTTGAACCAAGCCCGGAGACTGGCGAGGCAAAATCCAGGTAATCAATTGGCGTATTCTCAACCAGTACCGTATCCCGCGCCGGATCCATACGAGTGGTAATCGCCCAAATCACATCGTTCCAGTCACGTGCGTTAACATCATCATCGCAGACAATAACAAATTTGGTGTACATAAACTGGCGTAAAAAAGACCAGACGCCCATCATGACGCGTTTGGCATGCCCGGCGTACTGTTTTTTTATCGTCACAACGGCCAGTCGATAGGAACACCCTTCCGGCGGCAGATAAAAATCGACGATTTCCGGGAACTGCTTTTGCAGAATCGGCACGAACACTTCGTTTAGCGCGACACCCAGCACCGCGGGTTCATCCGGTGGACGCCCCGTATAGGTAGAGTGATAAATCGCATCTTCACGCTGGGTAACGTGCGTGACGGTAAACACCGGGAAGTTATCCACTTCATTGTAATAACCTGTGTGGTCGCCATAGGGCCCTTCTGGCGCCATCTCACCCGGCTCGATATACCCTTCCAGCACGATTTCAGCACTGGCAGGGACTTCGAGATCGTTAGAGAGACACTTAACCACCTCAGTCCTGGTGCCACGCAGCAGTCCGGCAAAGGCATATTCTGATAACGTGTCAGGCACGGGCGTGACCGCCCCCAGGATCGTCGCCGGGTCGGCCCCCAGGGCCACAGAAACCGGGAAGCGTTCACCGGGGTGCGCGGCGCACCACTCCTGATAATCCAGCGCTCCGCCACGATGGGAAAGCCAGCGCATGATCAGCTTATTTTTCCCAATCAACTGCTGACGATAAATACCCAGATTCTGCCGCTCCTTATGTGGGCCGCGCGTGACCGTCAGACCCCAGGTGATAAGCGGCGCAGCGTCATCCGGCCAGCAGGTCATGATGGGGATCCGGTTTAAATCGACCTCATCGCCGGTGAACACCTTCTGCTGGCACGGTGCGCCACGCAGTCGCTTCGTCGGCATGTTCAGCACCTGTTTGAATTGGGGTAATTTATCAAACAGATCGCGAAACCCTTTGGGTGGCTCCGGTTCTTTTAAAAACGCCAACAGCTTACCGACTTCCCGCAGCGCAGTGACATCATCCTGCCCCATCCCCATCGCCACCCGCTTCGGTGTACCAAACAGGTTACACAGCACCGGCATCGAATAGCCTTTGGGATTTTCAAACAACAGCGCAGGACCACCGGCACGCAAAGTACGGTCGGCAATTTCCGTGATTTCCAGATGGGGATCCACCGGGAGCGTGATGCGTTTAAGCTCGCCCTGCTGTTCAAGTAGCGTCAGAAAGTCGCGTAAATCGTGATATTTCATGGCGTCCATTATGGCCTCTTTGCAAGCGACTCATTATACGGTGTTCATCACCGTGATGCTGTCTTTTTGTTAAATTAGCGTGAACTCTGGCAACCGGCAAAGAAGCTGCCTGAAATACGAAGGGTATACTCAAAATAATTCGGGTTGCGGGACACAACGGCGTAGTCATTTTGTACTGCGCTTGCGCTCTGGTCCCGCAGGGGTGAGGCCGAAGGTCGGGTAACAAAGCCAGCATATCCACAACCCGAAGTATGACAAGTATAATTAACTTAGTGCATGGCTTTTGCTATGCTTGCGCCCGAACAAGCGGATAAGAGTCATTATGCAATCCTGGTATTTACTGTACTGCAAACGCGGGCAACTTCAGCGTGCCCAGGAACACCTCGAAAGACAGGCGGTTAACTGCCTGACGCCAATGATCACCCTGGAAAAAATGGTGCGCGGAAAACGTACCGCAGTGAGTGAGCCACTGTTCCCCAACTATCTGTTTGTGGAGTTCGATCCGGAAGTGATCCACACCACAACGATCAACGCCACGCGCGGCGTCAGCCACTTTGTCCGCTTTGGCGCCTCGCCTGCCACGGTTCCGTCCAGCGTCATCCATCAGCTTTCGGTTTATAAGCCTGAAGGCGTCGTTGATCCGGAGACACCGTACCCCGGCGATAGTGTGATCATCACCGAAGGCGCGTTTGAAGGGCTGAAAGCCATCTTCACCGAACCGGACGGCGAAGCGCGTTCAATGCTCCTGCTCAACCTGCTGAATAAAGAGGTTAAGCAGAGCGTGAAGAATACCGGCTTCCGTAAGATTTAATCTTACTCAGAACGTTATCCCAAACAGCTTTCTGACATTGGCATCCGTTGTGGCAGCCAGCCACTGCGGATCTTCCCCACGCCAGTGCGCGATGCGCTCAAGAATATGCGCCAGATAAGCCGGTTCATTACGTCTTGAGGCTGGTTTCGGCGACATGTCGCGCGGCAGCAGGTACGGCGCATCGGTTTCAATCAATAGCTTCTCTGCCGGAATAAACGGCAGCAGTTCCCGCAGTTCCAGACCTCGGCGCTCGTCGCACACCCACCCCGTGATGCCAATAGAGAGCCCACGCGCCACGCACGCCTGCATCTCTTCACGCGAGCCGGTAAAGCAGTGCAGTACCGCGCCGGGGAGCTTTTCCAGCCAGGGTTCCAGCAATGTCAGAAAACGTTCGTGGGCGTCACGACAATGCATAAAGACCGGCATTTGTAGCTCCGCGGCAATACGCAACTGCGCTTCAAACGCCCATTCCTGCTCCAGCGGCGTAGAAAAGTTACGGTTAAAATCGAGGCCGCATTCGCCGATTGCCACCACCTCTGGCTGGCCTGCCAGGGCGACAATCGTCTCTTCGGTTGATGGTTGCCATTGACTGCTGTCATGCGGATGTACGCCCGCCGTTGACCAGCAACGCGGATACTGGCGTGCCAGTATCTGCGCCTGCTGGCTTTCGTGCAGATTAGTGCCGGTGATAAGCATGCCGTTCAGACCTGTGGCAAACGCACGCGCCACAACATCATCACGGTCTTTGGTAAATTGTGAGCTGGTTAAATTCACACCAATATCAAACATGCCTCTCTCCATATGACAACCGCCCTGACGGGCGGTTGAATTTATTCTTCTGCTTTTTCGCTTTTCTCAGCGTCAGCTTCTGCCTCGGCCTCATTATCTTCATCACGCATCCGTCGTTTACCAACATAGAAACGGGAGAAGAACACCCCAATTTCAAACAAGAAATACATCGGTATTGCCAGCAGCGTTTGCGAAAACACATCCGGCGGGGTGAGTAACATGCCCACCACAAACGCGCCAACCAGCACGTAAGGACGCTTTTTGCGCAGATCTTCCGGTGTCGTTATGCCCATCCAGCACAGCAAGACGATAGCCACCGGCACCTCAAACGAGATGCCGAATGCCATAAACAACGCCATGACAAAGCTGAGATAGCTGGCGATATCGGTAGATACCTGTACGCCTTCCGGTGCCGTATTGGCAAGGAAACCAAACGCCAGCGGGAAGACGACAAAGTAAGCGAAAGCCATGCCGATGTAGAACAGCAATGAACTGGAGACCAGCAGCGGTACAACCAGGCGACGCTCGTGTTTATATAACGCCGGGGCAATAAACGCCCAAACCTGATAAAGGATCACCGGGGCTGAAAGAATCAGCGACACCATGAAGGTCAGCTTGATTGGCGTAAAGAACGGCGAAGCCACGTCGGTGGCAATCATCGTCGCGCCCTGCGGCAGCTGTTTGATCAGCGGCGCGGAAACCAGGTGATAAATGTCATTGGCAAAATAGACCAATGCCAGAAAAATCACGATAACCGCGATTATGCAGTTCAGCAGACGCTTACGCAGCTCAATCAGGTGCGTGATAAGCGGTTGGGTATCTTCTACAGCCATGTTTACGGTTTATCACTCGATGAAGGGGAGGAGTCAGTAACAGGCGCAACAGATTTCGGTTCAGCATCCATCGCGTTTACGGAAGATTTTTCCATCGACTCTGGTTTCTTAACTTCAACGGTCTCCGGCGTGTGCTCCGGTGAACTGGCCTGCGCTTCGGCGGTTGCGGGCGTCACACCTGCATGTTCCGCTTCATTCCCTTTCACCACCGGATTATGAATGGTGTGGGCTTCATCGCTTGCCTTTTCCGGCTCATTCGCGACATAAGAGCGCTTCATCGACTCAGCGGCCTGGCGCAGTTCATCCATTGATGCTTTAAGTTCAGGCGTCAGGTTTGTCAGGCTCGCTTTCTCCACCTTCTTCAGACTGTCCTGGAACTCCTGAAGCTTCAGCTCCTGAGTCAGTTCGTTCTGAACGGTGGTTGCAAGAGAACGCAAGGCACGAACCCAACCTGCTACCGTTTTTACCGCAACAGGCAGTCGTTGCGGCCCCAGGACGATGAGGCCGATAATGAAAACCAGTAGCAGTTCGCTAAAACCGATGTCAAACACGAATTACACCTGCTCTTTATCGTGGCGCTTTGCGTCTTCAGTTTTCGTGGCTTCCGGTTGCGCGTCGGTCTGCTTGTCAGCAATAGACTTAGCAGTAAAATCAGCATCCTGACTGGTTTTATCCTGCTTAGGCTCATCATCGCCCATTGCTTTTTTAAAGCCCTTGATAGACGCACCAAGATCGGAACCGATGGAGCCGAGTTTCTTGGTGCCGAACAGCAGCACAACGATGACGGCAATGATCAACAACTGCCAAATACTGATACCACCCATACATGTTCCTCTGTGATAGATGATGAATTAATTAGATCGCATTATACGTTACGCGACCCGCCTTGAGCGATGAAAAAATCAGCGAGTTTTGCGCCAGCCTACAATCCAGGAAACAATACCACCTGCCATTAACCAGCAGGGCATTAACCCCCATTCAGGACGATTGATAAGCAGGAATGTCCCACTTAGCAGCAACGTTGCGCCAATTCCCAATAAATAACGGGATTGTCCCTGCCGCACATGGTTCGCCTGAAGCTCGCGCGCAATCTTATCAACACTGTGTTGTAAATATTTGCCCTGGCGCAAACTGTCGTACACCAGTTCAGGGAGTTCTGGCATTTTTTCGACCCAGAACGGGGCTTTTTCCTTAAATGCTCTAACCAGAGCCGGAATACCCACCTGATCTTTAATCCATGATTCCAGAAAAGGCTTCGCCGTTTTCCATAAATCCAGTTGCGGATAAAGCTGGCGGCCTACCCCTTCAACATACAGCAATGTCTTTTGTAACAATACCAGTTGCGGCTGCACTTCCATATTAAACCGGCGCGCCGTATTGAAAAGATTCAACAAAACATGACCAAAAGAGATTTCCGCCAGCGGTTTTTCAAAAATCGGCTCACACACCGTACGGATGGCAAATTCAAATTCTTCAACATTGGTATCCGGTGGAACCCAACCGGAATCGACATGCAGCTCTGCTACCTTACGGTAGTCCCGGTTAAAGAACGCAATGAAGTTTTCCGCCAGGTAGCGTTTATCCTCTTTGTTCAGGGAGCCGACGATACCGCAGTCAATACCAATGTACTTCGGGTTTTCCGGATGCTCATAGCTGACAAAGATGTTACCGGGGTGCATATCCGCATGAAAAAAACTGTCGCGAAATACCTGGGTAAAGAAGACCTGGACGCCCCGCTCCGCCAGCAGTTTCATATTGGTACCGTTTTTCTCCAGCGCCGTCACATCAGAAACCGGGATCCCGTAGATACGCTCCATCACCATCATATTCTCACTGCAATAGTCAGAATAGACTTCGGGAATATAGAGCATTGGGCTGTCTTCAAAATTGCGGCGCAGCTGAATGGTGTTGGCCGATTCGCGCAGCAAGTTCAGCTCATCAATCAGTGTTTTTTCATATTCACGCACCACTTCCGTTGGCCGCAGACGCCGCCCATCCGGCAGTAAATGCGGTACCCAGCGGGCAAGACGATAGATGAGTTTAAGATCCGCCCTGATAACCGGCAGAATATCCGGACGGATAACCTTAATAACGACCTCTTTGCCGTTTGATTTCAGCCGGGCAGTGTGGACCTGGGCAATCGACGCTGACGCCAACGGCTGGATATCAAAATCATCAAACCAGGCTTCAACAGGCAATCCCTCCATCGCTTCTTCAATCTGCGCTTTTGCCAGCCGGCCATCAAAAGGAGCGACTTTGTCCTGTAGCAGCGCCAGCTGGTCGGCAATATGAGGAGGAAAAAGGTCACGACGGGTCGAGAGCATTTGGCCAAATTTGATCCATACCGGTCCTAACTCTTGCAGAGCCAGCCTCAGTCGCTCTCCCAACGGTTTGTCTTTATGCCGGTTCGGCATCCAGAACAGCGTCATGCGCCACAACCGAAGCGGCAACGTCAGACGCATCTTAGGGATGAGCTCATCAAGTCCGTAACTTAAAAAAGTGCGAATGATGAAATAGAGGCGCCGAATCTCACCTGGCGTCATTGAGCCTCCAGCTTTTCCAGGCGTGTGGTCAACGTATCCACAGCACGCTCAACGGCGGCTGTCTCTTCGGCAAACCATGCGACTTCGAGCGGTCCGGGCGCCATACGCCACTCTTCAGTGATTGCTTCGGCAACATAGCGCTGTTGACGTTGAATGCCGTGGCAGAGAAATTTAGCGCCACCGCGCAGGGCCTTACCGATCCCTTCAGCGGCGATATCACCGGTATAAGGCGCAAGAAGTTCAGCAGGGTCAAATTCGGCCAGATCGGTCAGCGTAACAAAATTTTGAACAACCTGAATGTCGCCCTGCACTTCCAGTTCGCCGCTACGAATCAGCGCGGCAAGGTTCTGGCGGTCGCGCAGCCTGGGTAACACGCTGGCGTGAGTGATTACCGTACAATCGGCCTCGCCCGCCCACTCCCCCAGCACGTCAACCTGACGCTCGCTGAATACCAGAATTAATGATGTCGAAAAGCCTTTTAGCTCCACGCGCAGCACTTTGCCCAACAGACGCGTGCGGGCAGACTTCAGCGCGGACGAGCGGTACAGGAACGTATTGAGCAGACTCTCGATTCCTGCAGTCACTAAGGGTTTAAAAGGCATCCCCGATCTCCTGTCAGAACTTATAGCCACGATGCAGGGCAACCACACCCGCCGTCAGGTTGTAATAGTCGACGCTTTCGAACCCGGCGTCCTGCATCATCGCCTTCAGCGTATCCTGATCGGGATGCATACGAATCGACTCTGCCAGATAGCGATAGCTGTCTGCATCATTGGCAATCATTGAGCCAATACGCGGCAGAATATGGAAAGAGTAGGCGTCATACGCTTTACTCAGCGGTTCCACGATCGGTTTGGAGAACTCCAGCACCAGCAGACGACCGCCAGGCTTGAGCACACGGAACATGGAGCGTAGCGCTTTATCTTTGTCTGTGACGTTGCGCAGGCCAAATGAGATGGTAATGCAGTCAAAGGTATTATCCGGGAAAGGCAGAGCTTCGGCGTTCGCCTGAACATACTCAACGTTGCCAATCACACCGATATTACGCAGTTTTTCACGCCCCATTTTAAGCATAGAGTCGTTGATATCTGCCAATACCACCTTGCCCGTTTCGCCAACCATTCGTGAGAATTTTGCTGTCAGGTCGCCAGTACCACCGGCCAGATCCAGAACGGTCTGTCCCCGGCGCACACCGCTGCAGTCGATGGTGAAACGCTTCCACAAACGATGGATGCCAAAAGACATCAGATCGTTCATGACATCGTATTTTGAGGCCACAGAATGAAAAACGTGGGCCACCATGTCCGCTTTCTGCTCTTTAGCGACGGTCTGAAAACCAAAGTGCGTCGTTTCTTGTGAATTATCCACCATCTCAGTGCCTGCTCATCAAAAAAATGTTTGAGAAGTGTAACAGATTGGGAGGCATTGCCCCACCCTTCTGCCTGCTTCAGCTACCCCTGACGGGTTAGCGTGTCTGCTGCTTTATCTCGTCATCATCGGGGTAAGCCGCATCCTGTCCCTCTTGCGGGACCGAACGTAGACGATACTCGTCATCCTGCGTTGTGGCTTGCTCAGTCAGTTCCGGATTAATCTCGCGTTTAATTTCCACGCCCAAACCGCGAAAGGCTTCTGCCTGCGCCAGTACGTTACCACGGCCTGAAGAGAGTTTTTTCATCGCCTGACGATAGTTGTCCTGCGCTTTGTCCAGGCTCTGCCCAATCGCCGACATATCATCCACAAAGAGGCGCATTTTGTCGTATAGCTTGCTCGCCCTGTCGGCAATTTGCTGGGCGTTGCGGCTTTGATGTTCGTAGCGCCACAGATTCGCAATAGTACGCAGGGCCACCAGCAAAGTCGTTGGACTTACCAGCATAATATTATTTTTGAGTGCTTCGGTAATCAGTTCAGGCTGCCTGTCCAGCGCCAGTAAAAACGCGGGCTCGACGGGGATAAACATCAACACATAATCCAGAGTGCGCAAACCCGGAAGCTGCTGATAATCCTTTCTGCCCAGCAGGCGAATATGGTTACGCACCGAAGCGATATGTTCCTGCAAGGCGTTTTCACGCGTGTAGTCATCTTCTGCGTTGTAGTAACGCTCGTAGGCGACCAGCGTCATTTTTGCGTCGATCACCACATCTTTCCCCTGCGGTAAACGCACAATTACATCTGGCTGCATTCGCGAACGCGCGTCATTTTCAATGCTGACCTGCGTTTCATACTCATAGCCTTCGCGCAGGCCGGAAGCTTCAAGCACCCTTGTGAGCACCACTTCCCCCCAGTTGCCCTGGGTTTTGTTATCGCCTTTCAGCGCGCGCGTCAGGTTCACCGCTTCCTGCGCCATCTGCGCATTCAGCTGTTGAAGATTACGGATTTCATGCGCCAGCGTATGACGTTCCCGCGCCTCCTGGCCAAAGCTTTCCTGCACTTGTCGACGAAAACCGTCCAGCTGTTCCCGCAACGGCGTCAGCAACCCATGGAGGCTCTGCCGATTTTGTTCGTCTACCCGGCGGTTGCTCTGTTCAAAGATTCGGTTAGCCAGATTTTCAAATTGTTCGCTAAGACGCTGTTCGCTGTTGATCATCTGGCGGATTTTATCTTCCGCATGCTGCTGCGTGGCCTCCATACGCGTGGTGACCTCACGCAGATCCGCTTCCAGGGAGGTATTAATACTGCGCAGACTTCGCAGTTCATTATTCAGCAGCTCACATTCATCCCGCCAGTGTGCACTTTGAGCAACCTGCTGTTTTGCCGCGCTTAAATCCGCAACCATCTCCTCACGTTCTGCCAGTTGTTCGGCTTTCTGTTGCGCATGCTGATAGCTGGCAATCAGCCAGCCAATGGCGATGCCCACCAGCGCAATAACCGCATAAACCATGACCGGGATATCCACAATGCCTCCTGACTAACAACGCAGAACCTGACCCCATTGGTTATTTTGCCTGGTGGTTCAGGTTCTTACCCGCACAAAATAGAATTGTGCTGTACAAACGTCCAGTTTGAAAGGAGTTTCCTGCGAGGCGCTACGCAAAATAACAAGGCCGAACGCGTCGGTCTTTTTGCAAAAAGGGAGAATGACAGCAGACGGCGGGCCGCTTCTGCCACGATTTTCACCGCGTGGCGTTCGGGATCTCCTGCCGGGTGCGGTTGATGATGGCTCCCGCAACCATCCCCGCACGCAACCCCTGGCTTGCGCACAGGGTTAGCATGTCTGCCCTGACAGAAGGGCATCGAACATCTTAATTACGGAGTGATGGTTAGACGCAAAACACCAACGGGGCTGCCCCTGCCCGGCACACGAAAAGGGGTTATTTTCCCCGGTACGAGCTGTATTGAATTTCATACTCTTCCCGGTAGAACGTCTCGCCCCACAGCACGGGCGTTTGATCCTGGGCAAGACAAGTATGGCGACGAACCATCACCGGTCGGGCTTTTTTGATCTCCAGTACGCTGGCGATCTCAGTCCCTGGCAGCGTCACGCGAACCTGGTTATGGATAGTGCCAATCTTCACATTCAACTGTTGCTCTATCAGCGGTTGGATCGCCATTACCGCCAGCTTTTCATGACTCAATGACACCGCGAGAGAGGCCTCCAGGTAGCGTATTTCCAGCGCCAGCGGCTTCCCGTTGACAATACGCAGACGCATCAGGCGATAAATTTTAGCCTTCTCCCCCAACTGTAAGTTTTTTCGCAGGGCAGGAGTCAGGGGCGCAGGAGCAAACTCCAGCAAGCGGTATTCAACGGTAAGATTGCTCCCCTCAAGATCTTTTTCAAAAAAACCCAGTTCCTGCGTGCGAACCTGGGTAACGATTGGCGACGCCTTAACAAACGTCCCCTTGCCGCGAATGCGATCGATCAACCCATCCGACAAGAGCCCCTGCATGGCGTGCACCACCGTCGCACGGGTGGTCGAAAACTGGTTTGCCAGTTCATTTTCAGAGGGAAGACGCTCGCCAGGCTTCCACACTCCATCAGCAATCCCTTCCCGAATTTTGTCCTGAATGCGAATGTAAATCGGTGAATTGTGAGCCATGTACAAATTTTCCTGATCTTTTGGTTGCATAGTCAAGTTTAAGTTGAATAGTCAACTATACAGGCATAGGATACATTCCATTACACACAGGAATGATATGACAATTGTATCGCTATGTTTACTAAAAGGATAATTCACGATGCGTTTTGATACCCATGCCCACGTTTTTGCTTTGGGCTTACCCCTGGCCGAAAACTGCCGCTACGTGCCTGATTACAGCGCAACACCCGAGCAATACCTTGACCATCTTGACCAGCATGGCATCGATGCAGGGATCCTGGTGCAACCCAGCTTTCTGGGCACCGATAATCATTACATGCTGGAAGCATTGCGTCGTTATCCAGGCCGCTTCTACGGCGTGGCGGTGGTTGATACCGCGATTACGATCGCCGAAATGCAGGAAATGCGTGAGGCCGGCGTCATCGGTATTCGCCTGAATCTGATAGGTCTACCGCTACCGGACTTTCAGACTGCCGCCTGGCAAACGCTGCTGGGTCACGTCAACGATCTGGGCTGGCATGTCGAACTGCACCGCAGCGCAAGAGATCTCCCGCCGCTTATCGGGCCTTTACTCGCTGCCGGCGTAAAAGTGGTGGTCGACCATTTTGGGTTGCCTTCAGAAACGGACAAAGCGCAGGATGAAGGGTTCCGCTATTTACTAACGCTCGCGGCAAGTCGCCGGGTTTGGGTAAAAATATCCGCCAGCTACCGCAACGGTTCCTGTCAGAACAGCGCGCAAAATATCCTGCCACTGCTGCCGCCTCTTCTCGCGGCATTTAGTCCCGATCGCCTGCTGTGGGGAAGCGACTGGCCGCATACCCGTTTTGAAGATCGTATGAGCTACCCGCAAGTTTGTCATGAATTCCAACAATGGCCGCTAACTGAGGAACAACGCGACATTATTTTACAGACCAGCGCAGAACAATTGATTCACCAAAAATAACCGGTATTAACCCAATACAAGGGATCCGGAATACCCTACATAAATAAAAAAACGAAAACTGCCTGGCGGCCGTCTTCTCTGCTGGTCGGTCGTTACGGTAGTACAAGGACATAATATGAATATTAGTGTGATTGTTATATTAGCAATTGCCATTGCAATTACTCTTGGTTACAAAACAAAACTTAATACCGGCTTCTTCGCTATTGTTTTTGCCTACCTGATAGGTTGTTTCCTGCTGGATATGAAGGCCAGCGAAGTCGTCAAGTCGTGGCCGATCAGTATTTTCTTTGTTATTTTTGCCGTTTCTCTTTTTTATAATTTCGCATTAATTAATGGCACGTTAGAAAAACTGGCGATGTACCTGCTGTATGCCTGCCGCCATTTTCCTTCAATGCTGCCGTTTATTATTTATCTGGCCGCAACCTTTGTCGCCAGCCTGGGGGCAGGATTCTTCACCGTACTGGCGTTCTTCGCCCCGTTAACGCTGCTGCTGTGCCGGAAAACCGGCATGAGTAAGCTGATTGGTGCCGTGGCGGTCAACTACGGCGCGCTCGGCGGCGCAAACTTTATGACCAGCGCCAGCGGCATTGTTTTTCGCAGTCTGATTGACGACGCCGGTTATCACGCCCAGTCTTTCCAGTATGTCGCCACCATTTTTATCGTCTCATTTATCCTGCCGCTGCTGGTCATTGCTCTGCTGATTACCCTGACCGGCAAAGGCCAGCGCATCACCAGCAGCACCTTCCAGGTTGAAAAGCCAGAGCCGTTTGAGCGTAAACAGAAAATCAACCTGGCGCTGATTTTCGCCATGCTGATGGTGGTGCTGATTTTCCCGGTGCTGCATCTGTTCAACAGCGATAGCGTGTTCATTACCTTTATCAACAGCAGAATCGACGTCGGCCTGGTCGCCATTGTGTTTGCTGTCATCGCGCTGTTCCTGAAGCTGGGCGATGAGAAAAAAGCGATCGCCCTCGTTCCCTGGAATACGCTGATCATGATTTGCGGCGTAGGGATGCTGATCCAGGTCGCCATTAAAGCGGGCACCATTGATATGCTGGCAGGCTGGGTCGGCAGCAGCCTGCCTAATGCCATTGTCCCCTACGCGCTGGCGCTGATCGGCGGCATGATGTCCTTCTTCAGCAGCACGCTCGGCGTCGTCTGTCCGGCGCTGTTTCCGGTCATCCCGTCAATTGCCGAAGCCAGCGGCGTCAGCGCTATTATTTTGTTCACCGTGACGGTCATCGGTGCGCAGGCCACCGCGATTTCGCCCTTCTCCTCCGGCGGTAGCCTGATCCTGGGCTCCTGCACCTCGGAAGAGGAACGCAACGCCATGTTCCCGGAGCTGCTGTTTAAAGCCGTACCGCTGTGCGTGTTCTTTGCATTACTGAGTGTCACCGTCATGACGCTAATCTTTTAATGACGGCTGATGACCGGAATCACCGTGAAATCCGTTAACCAGGAACCTGCCCGTCAGACGATAACCTGATGAGTCTGGCTCTAAGGATAAGAAATGTTTACTGACATCGACGTTATGTATATTAACGCGACCCAACAGGATCGCGTTAATCAGCTGGCATTATTCCTTCATAAAAATGGATTGCAAATTGATTCCGGAATCAGCGAATTTGTTACGCTATATCAGCGTAATCAATTAATCGCCTGCGGTGGGCTTGATGGCAATATTATTAAATGTGTCGCCATTACGCCTTCGCTACGCGGAGCAGGAATATTATTACGCCTAATCACTGAATTAATTTATCTGGCTTTTGAAAAAGGCCGCCGTGATTTATTTGTTTACACAAAGCCGGAAAACGAAAAAGCATTTCGCTCCTGCGGCTTCACCACGCTGGTGCATATTCCCGGCGTAATGATTTTTATGGAAAACAGCACGCAGCTCGCTCGCTATACCGGGCAGCTGGCTTTATTACGCCGCCCCGGTAAAAAAATCGGGGCTATCGTGATGAACGCCAACCCCTGTACGCTGGGACACTTGCACCTCATCCGCTACGCCGCCGCACAGTGCGACTGGCTGCACGTTTTTCTGGTCAACGAAGACAAATCCACATTTCCTTTCGAGGACAGGCTGCGCCTGGTGCGCGAAGCCTCCGCCGGGATCGATAAACTGACGATCCACCCCGGTTCGCAGTATGTCATCTCCCGCGCCACCTTCCCGGCCTATTTTCTGAAGGAGAGCGCTGTCGTCCGGCACTGCCACGCCGAAATCGACATTACCCTGTTTCGCCAATATCTGGCGCCCGCCCTGGGCATTACCCATCGCTTTGTCGGCAGCGAACCGTTTTGCCCGCTGACGGCAGCGTATAACCAGGAAATGCGCCACTGGCTGACCACGCCGACGCTTCCCTTCGCCAGAATTGAATGGGTGGAGATACCGCGCCTGATGCACCAGAAGCGCGCCATCTCGGCATCCACCGTCCGGGCGCTGTTTAACCAGGGCGATCTCGCCGCTGTCGCGCCGCTCGTGCCCCCAGCCACGCTTCGCTATTTACAACGCCGTCGACCCGCCTCCTCAGTGGCGACGGCGTGCGACAAAAAACTCACGAGTACAGGTACGTTATGAACACAATTATCCCCGCCATAGCCGGAACGCTGGAATCCAGCGATGTTCTGGTACGCATCACGCCAGCGCCTGATGCGCAATCCGTCGCTATCGTCATCGCCAGCAGCGTAGAAAAGCAGTTTGGCGACGCGATCCGCGCCACCGTCCACAACGTTCTGACAGACCATCACATTACCGGCATTGACGTCGCTGTCGAAGACAAGGGCGCACTGGATTGCGTACTGCGCGCCCGCCTGATGTGCGCCCTGGTAAGAGCGGGCTTCCCCCTGCCAGTAACAACAGGAGAAGCGCAATGAACCACGCCCACCAACCACGCCTTCGTCGCAGTATGCTGTTTATCCCCGGTGCCAACGCCGCAATGGTCAGCAATGCGTTTATCTATCCCGCCGATGCGCTGATGTTCGATCTGGAAGATGCCGTGGCGCTGCGTGAAAAAGACGCCGCACGGCTGCTGGTCCATTACGCGCTGCAACACCCGCTGTATCGCGATATCGAAACCATCGTTCGCGTTAACCCACTGGACTCCGAATGGGGGCTCGCCGATCTCGACGCGGTGGTCAGTGCAGGCGTCGATATCGTTCGCCTGCCTAAAACCGACAGCGCTGACGACGTCGTGGCGATGGCCAACGAGATTTCACGCATTGAACGCGAATGTGGCCGCGCCCCTGGCAGCACCGGCCTGCTCGCCGCCATCGAATCCGCCCAGGGCATCATTAACGCCGCCGCCATCGCCAGCGCCTCGCCGCGGCTGATCGGTATTGCGCTTGGCGCGGAGGATTACGTCCGCGATTTACGTACAGAACGCTCAGCCGACGGCATCGAGCTGCTGTTTGCCCGCTGCACTATCCTGCAGGCCGCGCGCGCCGCAGGGATCCAGGCTTTCGATACCGTCTATTCCGACGCCAATAACGAAGCCGGCTTTTTGCAGGAAGCGGCGCATATCAAACAGCTCGGTTTTGACGGCAAATCGCTGATCAATCCACGCCAGATAGCCCTGCTGCATTCTCTGTACGCCCCCACCTGCAAGGATGTCGAACAGGCGCAACGCATTGTCGATGCGGCAGACGCCGCTGAGCAGGCCGGACTGGGCGTGGTTTCCCTCAACGGCAAGATGATCGACAGCCCGGTCATTGCCCGCGCGCGTCGGGTGCTCTCCCTCGCAGACGTTTCCGGTATCCGGGAAGAATAAGGTATGAACATGATGAACTCGACACCACACTATCCGCTATTCCAGGAACACAACAAACAGCAGCAGCGCCGCCAAAAGGCGCAGCAGGGCAAACGGTGCGCTTCGCTGGAAGAGGCCGTCCGCCGTAGCGGCTTACAGGATGGGATGACCATTTCTTTCCATCACGCGTTTCGCGGCGGCGATCTCACCGTGAATCAGGTTATCGACACGCTCGCCGCGATGGGCTTTAAGCACCTGACGCTGGCTTCCAGCTCACTGACCACCTGCCACGCGCCGCTGATCGAACATATCCACAACGGCGTTATCAGCCGGATTTACACCTCCGGGTTGCGCGGCCCGCTGGCAGAGGCGATCTCTCACGGCCTGATGACGACCCCGGTGCAGATCCACTCGCACGGCGGGCGCGTGCATCTGGTTAAAAGCGGCGAACTCAACATTGACGTCGCATTCCTCGGCGTGCCGGTCTGTGATGAACACGGCAACGCCAGCGGTAGCGAAGGCAAAGCCTGCTGCGGCTCGCTGGGCTACGCAATGGTCGATGCGCAGTATGCCCGCAGCGTCATCCTGCTGACGGAAGCCGTCAAACCTTACCCTGCGCATCCCGCCAGCCTGCATCAGGATCAGGTTGACCTTATCGTGCAGGTCGGGCAGGTGGGCGATGCGGAAAAAATCGGCGCTGACGCCACCCGCCTGACCTCTAACCCGCGCGAATTATTGATTGCGCAAAACGCCGCGCGGGTAATTGAGGCTTCCGGTTATTTCCGCGACGGCTTCTCTCTGCAAACCGGCAGCGGCGGCGCGTCGCTGGCGGTTACGCGCTTTCTCGGCGAGAAAATGCGGCGGCGTAATATCCGCGCCTCGTTCGCCCTGGGCGGTATCACCGCCACTATCGTCGATCTGTATGAAGCGGGCTACATTCGCAGCCTGCTGGACGTGCAGAGTTTTGATCGCTGCGCGGCGCAGTCGCTGGCGCGCAACGCCGGTCATATTGAGATCAGCGCCAACGAGTACGCCAATTTCAGTTCCAAAGGTGCCGCCGTCGATCGGCTGGACGTGGTGGTTCTCAGCGCGCTGGAGATCGATACCGAATTTAACGTCAACGTGCTGACCGGCTCTGATGGCGTGCTGCGCGGTGCCTCCGGCGGGCATTGCGATACCGCCGCCAGCGCGGCGCTGTCGATTATTGTCGCGCCGCTGGTGCGCGGACGCCTCCCGACCGTCGTCGATAAGGTGCTGACGCGCATCACCCCCGGTTCCGACATCAGCGTGCTGGTGACGGATCACGGCGTGGTGGTGAATCCGGCGAACCCGGAACTGGCGCAGCGACTCCGGCAGGCGGGGATCGAGCTGGTCACTATCGAGTGGCTACGCGACCGCGCCCGGCAGCTGACCGGTGAAGCCAATCCTGTCGCCTTTACCGACAATCCGGTCGCCATCGTGCGTTACCGGGACGGTTCAGTCATTGATACTGTTTATCAGGTGAAGGACTGAGTAATGACATTACTGCCTTCCCGGCTCGCCAGTCAGCAGGCGCTGTCGCTTGATGAGGTACTGCTCGCGCGCGAAGCGCGTCAGCTACAGCAGCAGCTGTGGCTTGCCCGTCACGCCACGCCGCTTCTCTCATTTAGCGTGCTGGCGCCAGGCGCAATTAAAGACAGCGTACTGACACGACGTATTTTTAACGAAGGCTGGCAGTCTTTGCAGCAGCTGATTAGCGACATGGCATGGCCGCTGCTGGCAGAGCAGGTCAGCGCCACGCCGCTTGGCGGTTACGGCCTTATCGCGCTGAACGTCGATGCCCTGCAACTTAAACTGTCGCTGGTGGCGCTGGAAGAGCGCCACCCGCTGGGGCGCTTATGGGATCTGGACGTCATCAAAAAAGACGGTCGTCCGCTTTCGCGTCAAACATTCGCCGCCCCGCCGCGCCGCTGCCTGATTTGCGAACGCCCGGCCAGCGAATGCGCCCGCACACGCAGACACAGCACTGACACATTGCTGATCCGGATGGAGGCGCAAATTAATGCTTGTTGCCCTCAATAATCCCGCCCTGTCTGCATTTTGCAGCCACTACGCTCACCTGGGCTGGCTGGCCATGATGACGGAAGTCAATCTGACGCCCAAGCCGGGACTCGTGGATCGCCGTAACAATGGCGCGCACAGAGATATGACGCTCATGGATTTTCATCGCAGCGCCAGCGCTATCGCCAGGTGGCTACCCAAGTTCATTTTGTATGGCGCACAAACCGCAGGCATGACGGAAGCCCATATCCTGCCAGGGTTGCGCTCTTTAGGGCTGGCCTGTGAAAGAGAGATGTACCTCGCCACAGAAGGCATCAATACCCATAAAGGCACCATTTTCTCACTCGGACTGCTTTGCGCCGCGTTGGGTCGCCACTACCAGTTGCACCATCCGCAACAGCCAGAAGCGCTTTGCGAAACCGTGGCGAAAATCTGTCGCGGGCTGGTCGCGCGCGAGCTACATATCTTATCGCCAGAGCAGGCGAAAACCGCGGGGCAACGCCTGTGGCTGAATATGGGTCTTAGCGGCGCGCGCGGCGAGGCGGAGTCCGGGTTCGCGCTGGTGTGTAATCTGGCGCTTCCGCACTATCGCCAGTGTCAGAAGGAGGGGCTTCCTCCCTCGCTGGCGCTGCTGAACACGCTGCTGGTGCTGATAGCCCATAACAAAGACACCAATGTTGCTTCACGCGGCGGTTTATCAGGGCTTAACTGGATACAGCACACCGCGCGAGAGTTGCTGGCGAGGGTCCCGACCTCCCATCGCGAGCACCTTGCCGCCATTCGGCAATTTGATGACCAGTGTATCAAACGCCATCTCAGCCCCGGCGGCAGCGCCGATCTGCTGATCGTCACTTGGTTTCTCTCCCATCTTTCTCATTTTCAATGGAGCCTATCGTGCTGAACGACTACCGTAAACATCAGGCGGCGCGCGCCGCCAAAGGGGTTGTGCCCAAACCTGTAGATGCAAGCCAAATGACCGCGCTCGCCGGGCTGCTACAGAACCCACCCGCGGGCGAAGAGGCGTTCCTGTTAGATCTGCTGACACATCGCGTTTCGCCGGGCGTTGACGAAGCCGCTTACGTTAAAGCCGACTTTCTCGCCGCCGTCGCCAGAAGTGAAACGACCTCCCCGCTGATTAGCCCGGAAAAAGCCACTGAACTGCTCGGCACCATGCAGGGCGGCTACAATATTCAGCCGCTGATCGAGGCGCTGAATAACGAAAAACTGGCCCCCATCGCCGCGAAGGCGCTCTCCCATACCCTGCTGATGTTCGACAGCTTCCACGATGTGGCAGAAAAAGCCAGAGCGGGTAACCCATTTGCGCAGCAGGTAATGCGCTCCTGGGCCGGGGCTGAATGGTTCCTCAGCCGTCCACCGCTGGCCGAAAAGCTGACCGTCACCGTGTTTAAAGTGACCGGTGAAACCAACACCGACGATCTCTCCCCGGCGCCAGAGGCGTGGTCGCGACCGGATATCCCGCTGCACGCGCTGGCGATGCTGAAAAACGCCCGTGAAGGCATCGAGCCGGATCGGCCAGGCAGCGTTGGTCCGATTAAACAGATAGAAGCATTAGCGAAAAAAGGTTTCCCTCTGGCTTACGTCGGCGACGTGGTCGGAACCGGTTCTTCGCGTAAATCCGCCGCCAACTCGGTGCTGTGGTTTATGGGCGAGGACATTCCGTTCGTGCCGAACAAGCGCCGCGGCGGGCTGGTGCTCGGCGGCAAAATCGCGCCAATTTTCTACAACACCCTGGAAGACGCCGGCGCGCTGCCGATCGAAGTGGACGTCTCAACGCTCAGTATGGGCGATGTGATCGACGTTTACCCGTACAAGGGCGACGTGCGCAACCATCAGACCGGAGAGCTGCTGGCAAGCTTTACGCTGAAAACCGACGTGATCTTCGACGAAGTGCGAGCCGGGGGGCGTATTCCGCTGATTATCGGGCGCGACCTGACCGCTAAAGCGCGCGAGGCGCTGGGTCTGCCGCACAGTGATGTTTTCCGTAAAGCGAAAGACGCTGCCGAAAGCAATCGTGGCTACTCGCTGGCGCAGAAGATGGTCGGTCGCGCCTGCGGCGTCCCTGGGGTGCGTCCGGGGGCGTACTGCGAGCCGAAGATGACCTCCGTCGGTTCTCAGGACACCACCGGCCCGATGACCCGTGACGAGCTGAAAGACCTGGCGTGCCTCGGTTTTTCTGCCGATCTGGTGATGCAGTCCTTCTGCCACACGGCAGCCTATCCGAAGCCGGTTGACGTCAATATGCACCACACGCTGCCGGACTTCATGATGAACCGTGGCGGCGTGGCGCTGCGCCCGGGCGATGGCGTCATTCACTCCTGGCTGAACCGGATGCTGTTGCCGGATACCGTCGGCACCGGCGGCGACTCCCACACCCGCTTCCCTGTCGGCATCTCCTTCCCGGCGGGTTCCGGGCTGGTGGCGTTCGCTGCCGCCACCGGCGTGATGCCGCTGGATATGCCGGAATCGGTGCTTGTCCGTTTCAAAGGCAACATGCAGCCGGGCATCACCCTGCGCGACCTGGTTCACGCTATTCCGCTGTACGCCATCAGACAGGGGCTGCTGACCGTTGAGAAGAAAGGTAAGAAAAACATCTTCTCTGGCCGCATCCTGGAAATTGAAGGCCTGCCGGATCTGAAAGTGGAGCAGGCGTTTGAGCTGACCGACGCCTCTGCTGAACGCTCGGCGGCGGGCTGCACCATCAGGCTGAACAAAGAACCGATTATCGAATACCTGAACTCCAACATTGTCCTGCTGAAATGGATGATCGCCGAAGGTTACGGCGATCGCCGCACGCTGGAACGTCGCGTGCAGGAGATGGAGAAATGGCTGGCGGAACCTGAGCTGCTGGAAGCGGACGCCGATGCGGAGTACGCGGCGGTGATCGAGATCGATCTGGCGGAGATCAAAGAGCCCATCCTCTGCGCGCCGAACGATCCGGACGACGCGCGCCTGCTCTCTGACGTGCAGGGCGAGAAAATCGACGAAGTATTTATCGGTTCCTGCATGACCAACATCGGCCACTTCCGCGCGGCGGGCAAACTGCTGGACGCCCATCAGGGCACGTTGCCGACCCGTCTGTGGATGGCGCCGCCAACCCGGATGGACGCGACGCAGCTGACCGAAGAGGGCTACTACAGCGTGTTCGGCAAAAGCGGTGTGCGGGTGGAGATCCCCGGCTGTTCACTGTGCATGGGCAACCAGGCGAGAGTGGCGGAAGGGGCGACGGTGGTTTCAACCTCAACGCGCAACTTCCCGAACCGTTTAGGGACTGGCGCAAACGTCTATCTGGCCTCAGCAGAGCTGGCGGCGGTCGCGGCGCTGACGGGCAAACTGCCGACGCCGGAGGAGTATCAGCGCTATGTGTCACAGGTAGATAACACCGCGGTGGATACCTACCGCTATCTGAACTTCAGCCAGCTTGCTCAGTACACCGGGAAAGCCAATAACGTCATTTTTCAGCAAATGATTTAACCCATACGCACAGTCGCGACGGTGGAACAGTCGTATCCGAAGGGCCAGGGAAGGCCTGGAATGATTGCCTCTCCACTTCGGAGAAAACCGCCCACCGCCGTTGCTGTGCACCTTATGAGAGTACGCGATGAACAATAGTTTGCTTTTAAGCGAAGGCGTCACCCTGATGTTTCTCGGCATGGGGTTTGTGCTGGCGTTTCTTTTTATCCTGATTTTCGCTATTCGCGGGATGTCCGTCGCCGTGAACCGCTTTTTCCCGGAGCCAGCCCCGACGCCTGCTCAGCCTGCCCCCAGCGCGGCTAAAGATGACTTCGCACGCCTGAAACCGGTGATTGCCGCCACCCTGCACCATCACCGCTCGCTTCACTACTGATTTATGGAGAAAACCATGACCGTTGCCATTACTGACGTCGTCCTGCGCGACGCCCACCAGTCGCTGTTCGCCACCCGTCTGCGCCTCGACGATATGCTCCCCGTCGCCGCCCGTCTTGACGACGTGGGATACGGCTCCCTTGAGTGCTGGGGCGGGGCCACCTTTGACGCCTGTATCCGCTTTCTTGGCGAAGACCCATGGGTTCGCCTGCGCGAGCTGAAAAAGGCGATGCCGAAAACGCCCCTGCAAATGCTGCTGCGCGGGCAGAATCTGCTCGGCTACCGCCACTATGCCGACGACGTGGTGGAACGCTTCGTCGAGCGCGCCGTCAAAAACGGCATAGATGTGTTCCGCGTCTTCGACGCCATGAACGATCCCCGTAATATGCAGACCGCATTACAGGCGGTACGCAGCCACGGCGCACATGCTCAGGGCACCCTCAGCTACACCACCAGCCCCGTCCACACCCTGCAGACCTGGCTGGATCTGACCGAGCAGCTACTGGAAACCGGCGTCGATTCCATCGCTATCAAGGATATGTCCGGCATTCTTACCCCAGAGGCGGCGTATGAGCTGATCGGCGAAATCAAGAAGCGCTTCAACGTGCGCCTGCATCTGCATTGCCACGCCACCACCGGTATGGCAGAGATGACGCTGCTGAAAGCCATTGAAGCAGGCGTTGACGGCGTGGACACCGCGATCTCCTCCATGAGCGGCACCTACGGCCATCCGGCTACCGAAGCGCTGGTGGCGACCCTGGCGGGCACCCCCCACGATACCGGGCTGGATCTCAACAAACTGGAGAACATTGCGGCGTACTTCCGCGAAGTGCGTAAAAAGTATCACGCCTTTGAAGGCCAGCTGAAAGGCACCGACAGCCGAATTCTGGTCGCCCAGGTGCCTGGCGGGATGCTGACCAACCTTGAAGGCCAGCTTAAACAGCAGAACGCCGTCGACAAACTGGACGCCGTGCTGACGGAAATCCCACGCGTACGCGATGATCTCGGTTTTATCCCGCTGGTGACCCCAACCTCGCAGATTGTTGGCACCCAGGCGGTGCTCAACGTGCTCACCGGCGAGCGTTACAAAACTATCGCCAAAGAAACCGCCGGGATCCTGAAAGGTGAATATGGCCGCACGCCAGCCCCGGTCCACACCGCGTTGCAGACCCGGGTACTGGAAGGTGGCGCCGCCGTCACCTGTCGTCCGGCGGATTTGCTGCAGCCGGAGCTGGTGCGGCTGGAAGCGGACGTGCAGCGCCAGGCGGCGCAGAAAAATATCACACTCGCGCAAAACGCTATTGACGATGTGCTCACCGTGGCGCTGTTCCCGCAAATCGGGCTGAAGTTCCTCGAAAACCGCCATAATCCGGCGGCCTTTGAACCGCTGCCGCAGGTGGAAAACGCCGCGCCTGCCGCCAGACCGCAGGCCGCAGCCTCTCCTGGCATCTATACCGTTGAAGTCGACGGCCAGGCTTTTGTGGTGAAGGTCAGCGAAGGCGGTGACATCAGCCAGCTCGGCGCGCCGGTTCAGGCTGCTGCGGTCCCGGCGGGGGTCGGGACGCCCGTCGCCGCGCCGCTGGCGGGGAATATCTGGAAGGTGGTGGTCAGCGACGGCCAGCGCGTAGCGGAAGGCGATGTACTGCTGATTCTGGAAGCCATGAAGATGGAAACCGAAATTCGCGCCGCGCAGGCCGGAACGGTTCGCGCCATCGCGGTGAAAGCCGGTGATGCGGTGGCCGTCGGCGACACCCTGATGCAACTGGCGTAACGGAGAATGGAAATGGAAAGTCTGAACGCCCTGATTCAGGGTTCGGGGCTGATGCACCTGCAGGCGGGACAGGCCATTATGCTGCTGGTCAGTTTGCTGCTGCTGTGGCTCGCCATCGCCAGAAAGTTCGAACCCTTACTGCTGCTGCCGATTGGCTTCGGCGGCCTGCTGGCTAACATTCCGCAGGCCGGGCTGGCGATGACCGCGCTGGAAAGCCTGCTCGCCGCTCACGACGCCGGGCAACTGGCGATAATCGCCGCAAAGCTTAACTGCGCGGCGGACGTGGCGGCGATTAAGCAGGCGCTGGCTCTGGCGCTGCCGTCGGTGCAAAACCAGATGGAAATGCTGGCGGTGGATATGGGCTATTCGCCCGGGGTGCTGGCCCTGTTCTATAAGGTGGCGATTGCTTCCGGGGTCGCGCCGCTGGTGATTTTTATGGGCGTCGGCGCAATGACTGATTTTGGTCCGCTGCTCGCCAACCCGCGCACTCTGCTGCTGGGGGCGGCAGCGCAGTTCGGCATCTTCGCCACGGTGATCGGCGCGCTGGCCCTGAATTACTTAGGGATCATCCACTTCACTCTGCCGCAGGCCGCCTCCATCGGCATTATCGGCGGGGCGGACGGTCCGACGGCGATCTACCTCTCCGGTAAGCTGGCACCGGAGCTGCTCGGGGCGATTGCGGTGGCGGCGTATTCCTATATGGCGCTGGTGCCGCTGATTCAGCCGCCAATCATGAAGCTGCTGACCAGCGAGAAAGAACGAAAAATCCGCATGGTACAGCTTCGTGCGGTCAGCAAGCGGGAAAAGATGCTGTTTCCGGTACTGCTGCTGTTGCTGGTGGCGCTGCTGCTGCCGGACGCTGCGCCGCTGCTGGGCATGTTCTGCTTCGGCAACCTGATGCGTGAAAGCGGCGTGGTCGAACGGCTGAGCGACACGGTGCAGAACGGGCTGATCAATATCGTGACCATTTTCCTCGGCCTGTCGGTGGGGAGCAAGCTGGTGGCGGACAAGTTTCTGCAACCGCAGACGCTGGGCATTTTGCTGCTGGGGGTGATCGCCTTCGCTATCGGCACGGCGATGGGGGTACTGATGGCGAAGCTGATGAACCTCTTCAGCCGTAATCCGATTAACCCGCTCATCGGCTCCGCAGGCGTCTCGGCGGTGCCGATGGCGGCGCGGGTATCAAACAAAGTGGGTCTGGGAGCGGACGGACAAAACTTCCTGCTGATGCATGCGATGGGGCCAAACGTCGCCGGGGTGATTGGTTCCGCTATCGCCGCTGGCGTGATGCTCAAATACATCACCGCCCTGTAATGACCGGATCCGGGGCGGCGATTAGCCCCCCTTTACAAATAAGGAAAAAAGAATGGAAAGCACAACCACGGCACAAATAATGGACGCTGTCCGCAGCGCACTGGCGCATCTGTCCGCACTCACCCCCACCTTAACGCTGCTTAATAACGGCGGTGAGACGCTGGCGGAATCACATCTGTTGGCCGCGTTTGAGGACGGAGAACACGAATTCGCACCGGTAGATGACGCGCCGCCGCTCCCGATAAGTGAAATTTTTGCCAGGACGATGGGAACCATGATGGCGAAAAAAGAGCCGCTCACGCAACACCAGATCTGCGACTGCGCTGCCCGTTTTGTTCGCCGCCACCCACACTGGCCGCCGATACCCGCAACAGAAATCATCCGTAGCGTAACATTACCCGTGTATTGTCGCCTGATCCGCGACGGCCATAGCGAGGCTATCGCGTTGCCGCAAACCTTACTGCATATCCTCGCCTGGAAAAGCAAAGAAGGCTGGGTTCAGGATCAGGCGCAGCGTTTATTGTGGAAAGGCGGCGTATTGGGCGAGGAAGGAAACCGTGAATTTAAGATACTGGATGATAACCTGGCTGCCCGCGGTTTTAGCTTTGCGGGTCTTGAAGAAATATTATTTATCACCGCACTCCTGGCCTGTCTGCCGAAAGGTCAACTCTTCATGAATTAAATATTACGCAGTCCCCCTGCTACATCATTATTAAATGGAGAATAATTATGAATGACTCTGGCAAAAAAAATGGCGCATATTTTTTAAAAATAAGCCTGCTGGCTGTATTGGCTCTCTCAGTCAACCTGGCCTCTGCATCATTAACGATTAAATCTATCGGTGGATTTCATACCGGCAGCGAGAAAGTGGAATTAAAAGGGTTACCGCCGGACACGACGTTTATATCAGCGATGCGGTAGAGCGTGGCCGCGCCTCATGGGCGAAATATCCGGAAATTTATCCGGGGCCGCCGTTCTGAGCCAGTTGAAAAATATTCCAGTACTGGTTGTCTGGGGTGATTACATTAAAGGCAATAAACATAAGTTTGAACCCGGAGCGTACACGTAGTACATGAGGATTTCGAGCACTGCCCAGGTTCAAAATGGCAAGCAAAATAGCCTGATGGGACAGTCGATAAGTGTATGTTACCGGATAAATTTATGTCATCAGGCTTTTTATCAAGAGAGCAGAAAATGAAGTTAGCCAGTTTTTCTATTAATCATGTTCAGCATTATGGGATTATCATTGAGGACGGGATTATCGATTTGAAAAAGCGCTTTCCCCACTATTCTTCATTAAAATATTTCCTGGCGCATTTGGGTGATATCGATCACCCACGACTTTACGACCGCTCTGCGGATTATGCTCTCGATGAAGTGACATTTCTTCCGGTGATCCCCGACCCGCAAAAGATCCTGTGCGTCGGCATGAACTACCAGGCAAAGCGCGAGGAGTTTAATGAGGAAAGCCCCGCTCCGACGCTGTTTATCCGCTTTGCCGACTCGCAGACCGGTCATCGCTGTCCGCTGATAAAACCACACCTCAGCGAGCAGTTCGATTATGAAGGCGAACTGGCGGTCATTATCGGCAAAGCCGGACGTCATATTCCCACCAGCGCGGCGCTGGAGCACGTCGCCGGGTACAGCTGCTATATGGATGGATCGGTACGCGACTGGCAGCACGCATGGTTTACCGCCGGGAAAAACTGGCCATCGACGGGCAGTTTCGGTCCGTGGATGGTGACGGCAGACGAACTTGCCGATCCGCAAACGCTGAATATTATCACCCGGCTAAACGGCAAGGTTGTGCAGGAAGACAACACGGCACATATGGTGCGCACGATCCCTGAACTCATTGCCTATATCAGCGCGTTCTGTCCGTTGCAGCCAGGAGACGTTATTCTGACCGGCTCACCGGGCGGCGTCGGTAAAAAACGCCAGCCGCCGCTGTTTCTCAAACCCGGCGATATCACGGAAGTCGAGATTGAGCAGATTGGCTGTTTGATCAATACCGTGGCGGAGGAAGTAAAACGCGATAGTTAAAGTCCGAATATGCTGAAAACACGGTGTTTCGCAGGCCGGATAAATCACTTTTGACGTCATCCGGCAAACGAGCGCGACGTCGTTTGTCAGCAGTCTGAGGGGCCAACGGCCCCTCAGACACAGGGGAAATTACAGCAGGCGGCGGGCCGCTTCTACCACAATTTTCACCGCGTGGCTTTCGGTTTGCTTCATCGTTTCGGCGTTCGGAATCTCCTGCTGGGTGCGGTTGACGATGACTCCCGCAACCATCCCCGCGCGCAGACCCTGGCTTGCGCACATGGTCAGCAGGGTGGCGGATTCCATTTCGTAGTTCATTACGCCCATCGCCTGCCACTCTTCCATGGAGCCTTTGAAACGGCTCACCACGCGTCCGGAGAAGGTGTCGTAACGCTCCTGGCCTGGATAGAAGGTGTCTGAAGAGGCGGTGACCCCTACGTGAGTGGTCGCACCCACTGATTTCGCCGCTTCAACCAGCGCGGTGGTACATTCGAAGTCCGCCACTGCCGGAAATTCCATCGGTGCAAAGTGCAGGCTCGCGCCGTCCAGACGAACAGATGCGGTGGTCACCAGTACATCACCAACATTAATGTGCGGCTGAATTGCCCCCGTAGTACCGATACGCAGGAAGGTACGAATTCCCAGTTGCGCCAGTTCCTCTACAGCAATAGAGGTGGAGGGGCCGCCGATACCGGTAGAGCAAACAATCACAGCTTTACCGTCCAGCTCAGCACGCCATGTGGTGAATTCGCGATGGGCTGCCAGCTTAACCGGCTTATCCATCAGCGAAGCGATCTTTTCCACACGCTCCGGATCGCCAGGGACGATGGCAAGCGTAGCCCCTTGTAAATCGTTTTTAGTGAGGCCGAGATGAAAAACATCAGACTTGGACATATAAAACTCCTCTGTGAATCGGTTTTGTCAGAAGAAGCAAAAAGACACTTTACCGAAGGAATAAAGATAATTTCGTGACACCCATCACCATGATGTAAATAACTTGCATAGATTTACCGCCATATAGTGACTCAAATCACAATTAAAGATTGCCATTGCATAAAAGATAAGCAGCTTAGGGCAATGTGATTTGTCAGACGCTGTCTATAGTTAACATTGCGCTATTTTCATAAGGGTACGGAGAATACCATGACAACAACACCACAATCTGGCTTTGCACCTGCGGCTTCCCCCCTGGCCTCATCCACCGTTCACACACCGGACGACGCCATTGTCGCAGGCATTACCTCTATTCCTTCACAGGGCGATGATATGCCCGCTTACCACGCGCGTGCGAAAAACAGCGAAGGCCCGCTTCCCGTGGTCATTGTAGTGCAGGAAATTTTTGGCGTGCATGAACATATTCGCGACGTGTGCCGCCGTCTGGCGCTGGAGGGATATCTGGCGATTGCGCCGGAACTCTATTTCCGCGAAGGTGATCCTAACGATTTTGCCGATATTCCAACGCTGTTAAGCGGCCTGGTCGCTAAAGTGCCCGATACCCAGGTACTGGCCGATCTGGACCACGTCGCCAGTTGGGCCTCCCGCAACGGCGGCGATGCTCACCGTCTGATGGTAACCGGTTTTTGCTGGGGCGGGCGTATCACCTGGCTATATGCCGCGCACAATCCGCAGTTAAAAGCCGCCGTGGCATGGTACGGAAAACTGGTGGGCGATAAGACGTTGAATTCACCAAAACAGCCCGTTGATATCGCCACCGATCTGAACGCCCCAGTCTTAGGGTTATATGGCGGCCAGGATCACAGCATTCCACAGGACACCGTCGAAACCATGCGCCAGGCGCTGCGCGCCGCCAATGCCAAAGCAGAAATCGTTGTTTATCCCGATGCGGGTCATGCCTTTAATGCCGACTATCGCCCGAGTTATCACGAAGAGTCCGCCCGGGATGGCTGGCAGAGAATGCTGGCGTGGTTTGCGCAGTACGGTAGTAAGAAATAAGTTGCTGGCCCTGGCTCCGGTCAGGGCATCCCGGCGAGAAATAAGCGTATTGGGGTTCTACGCCGGAACCGCCGAAATTTCCGGTCCGTTGTTTTTAGTGATCTTTCGGTACCTCAATGACTCCATCAGCAATACCCTGAGCCAGCCTTTCCATCCATTTTGCAAAGCGAAAATATCCAGGGTATTGAAGGCAAATGTAGTCCATCTGGACTTTTGAGGCGCTGTCCATCACCCGTTTAAAGGCATCCATATAGTCATAACAGCCCTGCAATAATTGAGCATCACCATTTTCTGTCAGAGGAAACCGACAGGCATAATCATGAACTATCTTCGCCAGCTGTCGTTGTTCAGCAGTTAAGTCGACCATTTTCTCTCCTCGTTAGTGCCAGAGGAGGTATTTGCCTCCTCTGATGCCCCTAGTTATCAGGCGCAGCAACGATCGTTCCATGAATCACGATAGATGATATTTCCTTCCGTATACTTCCAGGTGATCGCCTCATAACGCAATTCGAGCGTTTCAAGGTGGGTGCTACTCATACCGTTAGGAGCCAGATACGGCGCAACTGTTGTGAACTTGACGTTTTCAAGAATGATATTGAAATACTCTGCCTCGATGCCTGATTCCAGAATATGGTACATCTTGATTGTCGCCTTTTTCATGGTCCGGCCTTCGCAGACAGCGCGGTACAGGAGTGGTGTTGTCTGATCAAACTCTTTCACTATCGTGATCGGGCTATGAACGCGCGTTCCTGTAAGTTTGCCCCAACTGGGATCTACTGGAATGGTTACGCCATGCGAAAATGATTTTAATTCGATGGAACCCAAACGCAGGGGCATTAAACAACTGCCAACAATCGGCGATCCATTTTCATCTTCAAGCCATAAATGAGCGGGAGTAGACATATTATTCCCTTATAAAAACTTACGATAATTTAACGTTTGAAATTTACAATCTCATATATAGATAAAACAATCATCACAAACACAAAAAATAAAGGGATAAGCCAGATTGGGCTATCTGGGAATAACACCCCCTGAACTAAAGCGAATATGATTGTCAGTACGGCCGGGCCATACATCGAAACCAGTGACCTGAACATCCGCCTGAAAAACCTTTTGACAAGATTCATCATGGTTATCGAATCATCCTGGTTATAATGTCTGCAATTTCATCATCCGATACCCATTGGGCTTTAAACGCCCCAGCCCATTCAAACAATGGCTCTATCAGGAAATACATCATTTCCAGCTCTTGAGCATATAGCGATGAGTAGTACTCTGGATGAGTAATATGAAGACGACGCGCACTATCTGCTGCTTTTTGCACAACACCATATAAGCCAATAGCCCCAACAACCTGTCCCGTTCTTCGCCCTACCAGGGCACTGAGTTCAAGGCTTAGATTCATGCCTGCAGCAACAAATGATGCCGTTGCTAAAGCAAATCCCATGTTTGTGAGTGAGCTTGCGGCAATATGGATATTAACAGCCATAAGCATCTGTTTAATACGTTCAAGCTGTTCTGATGTTTTATATTTAAATATTTCCTCAAAATATATTTTTAGCATGTCATACGCAACGTTGCCATGCCGAAGAAGATAAATAACACCATTTTTGAACCGAATGTCTTCAGACTTTTGCTGCTGACATACGTCCTGGTATTCATCAGTAAAGCAGGATGTATAATAAAGTGCACGCGTTGCACCTGCGCCGATCGTTTCAATCTGATTTGATACAGCCTTTCCTACGCCCGTTAATGCGTGGTCGAGTTTTAACGCAAGAATCTTATTTGCCTGTAAATAACTGATAATTTCATTGTTGCCGTACATAAATGCTCCTTGCTTATTTTCATTAGATCCAGTTTTTCATTTTTTCCCACGTGAAAGCGTCCGGTAAACAGTTGGTCGAGAAACGGAAAATAATTCAGCCAAATCGCTGATTGAGTACTCGCCGCTTCCGTGCATCCTGCAAAGCTCTTTTTGCTGCTTATCTGAAAGCTTCGGCTGCTTCCCCCGCAGTTTCCCTTTTGCCCTGGCGATAGCCATCCCTTCGCGAGTACGCAGGCGTATCAGGTCACCTTCAAACTCTGCAAAGGTCGCTAACACGTTGAAGAACATTTTGCCCATCGGGTCTGCCGGGTCATAGATGCTTGTACCGAGAGCCAGTTTCACACCACGTGCCTGTAGTGCATCGGCAATTTCCCAGGCATCAGGAACTGAACGGGCAAGCCTGCCCAGCTTAGGTACGACCAGCGTGTCTCCCTGACGAACGGCCGCCAGCGCCTGATCCAGTCCGGGGCGCTGGCGATTTGAACCGGTCAATCCCTTATCCGTATAAATCCGGTCCGGGGAGACGCCCAGGCTGACCAGGACTTCCTGCTGTGCAGCCAGATCCTGGCGGTCAGTTGAACACCGGGCATAGCCAATGCGAATTTCAGTCATAAATATGTACGTATAAGGGGCCGTCAAAGAGATTGATATCGTACCAGTGATATGAGACAACGTCAGCAGTGATTTTATCTGAAGCGCAAATTCAAATTTTACTGTCCGCAGAACGATCCTCTTACGGACATGATTAATCGGGGTCAGGATGACAACGCGCGGCAAAGTGACAGGCAAAAGCGAACGACTGGCGATTTTAAATAGTGCCGAGCAGGAGCACTGTATGGCCTTCCCGATTTCGATGATGAACAGCGGCTGGAGTTCCTGGCGCTGAATGAGTCTGAACTGGCGCTGGCCTGTAGTCGTCAGGGGCTTCATGCTCAAGTTTATTGCATCCTTCAGATCGCTTACTTTAAAGCTAAACACCTGTTTTTCCGCTTCGGATGGAATGATGTTAAGGACGACAGCAACTTTGTTCTGAGCCGTTATTTCCAGGGGGAGTCACTTCAGGATCAGCCTCTCACTAAGCACGAACGCTATGCTCAGCGCGAAAAAATATGCACACTGTTTGGTTACCGCCCGTGGTCATCTTCGCTGTCTTCACAGCTTGAACAGCAGGCCGCCCACATTGTACACAGGGATGTAACCCCCGGTTTTGTTGCCACGGAGCTGATTATCTGGCTCAACGAACATAAAATTATCCGGCCCGGTTATACCACGCTTCAGGATCTGGTGAGCCGGGTTCTTTCTGAAGAAAGGTAGCGGCTGGGGCGTATACTGACGGAACAGCTTGATGATGCAACTATTGCTGACCTGAACAAACTGACTGAACGTGATGATACCCTTTCCCGGCTCGCGGTCCTCAGGCAGGATGCACGTGACTTTGGCTGGCGCCAGATGGTCCACGAACGGGAAAAGCGGGCTATCCTGGAGCCGCTGCACCATAAAGCCTGTGACATGCCGACACTGAATATTTCGCAGCAAAACCTGCTGTACTACGCCAGTCTGGCAAATTTCTATACCGTTTACGATCTTCGCAACCTGAAGCCGGAGCAGACCCGCCTTTACCTGCTGTGTTATGCCTGGGTTCGCTATCGCCAGTTCAGTGACAACCTGGTGGATGCGATGTTTTTCCATATGAAACAGCTTGAGGATGATCTCCAACGCGATTGTTTATTATAACTCCGCGATCCTGTCACGATTACTGGAACGACTGGAAGCCGAAGGTAACGAAAGGGGCATTGAGGCTCTGACCCGGATATCGCCGGTGGCCTGGCAGCACATTTTGCTGAACGGGCATTATACCTTTCAGAACAATAATGAAATTATTGACCTGGATGCGCTGGTTGCCGGGCTAAAACTGGGATAACGGAAATTTCGGCGGTTCCGGCGTAGAACCCCGTATTGCATCACACTCTTGCAACCATTTTTTTAATCACATCGACCCACAGCATCAATTTTTTTGCTGCTAAAGACGGTGTTATGACCGCCTTCACATTTGCCGTTACCCTGCCTGTCGAATGCAAAATTTTCGTTGCTCAGCGCCAAACTATTTTTCTGTTTAACGTCGCTATTCTCCTGAATACTCAGTCATAGCCCCAGCGAATTGCTTATTCTGTGAACAGGAGATAGATCATGACGCAACACACTTTTCAGGCCCAACCTTTCGCTCTGCCTTTTGATCCGCAAACCACCGCGCTGGTGATGATCGATATGCAACGTGATTTTGTCGAGGCCGGTGGTTTTGGTGAAGCATTAGGGAACGATGTCTCGTTGGTTCGAAGCGCAATTGAACCCTGCAAAGAGGTTCTGGCCGCCGCACGGGATAAAGGCTTACTGGTGATTCATACTCGTGAAGGACACCGTGCCGACCTTAGCGACTGCCCGGCGGCGAAACTCACCCGCGGCGGTAAAACCTTTATCGGTGAAGCCGGCCCCATGGGACGCATCCTGGTACGAGGTGAAGCAGGTCACGACATTATCCCTGAATTGTACCCCGTCGCGGGCGAGCCGGTTATCGACAAGCCCGGCAAAGGCGCGTTTTATCAGACCGATCTGCATCTGATTTTGCAAAATCACGCCATCAAAACCCTGATTGTCTGCGGCGTTACAACTGAAGTATGCGTGACGACGACGGTACGGGAAGCCAACGATCGCGGCTATGAATGCATCATCCCTGAAGATTGTGTGGGTTCCTACTTTCCGGAATTCCAGAAGTATGCGCTGGAGATGATCAAAGCTCAGGGCGCAATTTTCGGTTGGGTGAGTCACGCTGATGCCATTATTGCAGGGCTGAAAGGCTGACGTCATGACGCCGGCGGCGCTCTCTGCGCTTTCGTTAGGGTATCTCTTCCCGGCGAAAGAGCGGCACGTTTTGCAGGTTCACAGTGCCTTTCAACATGCCCTGAACCTGCGCTCGGAAGAGGGAACGCACCTTACGCTGCTGTGCGCAAAGAAGTACCAAAATCTGCCGGATGCAGCACGGGTCATGCTGCCAGAGCAGTGGGACTGGCGGCGTGAAACCGCAGGCTGCGGGCCAGTTCGGTTAACCCATGGCGTAGTGATAGCCCAGCGCTTTCGTATAGACCTGAACAGGGCCACGGTGTGGCAACCCCAGCTCCGGCGTGCTTCGCGGGATCCGAAAACAGGTTTGTGGCCTCAGCGTCACTACAAGACGCTGGATGCTCAACTGCTGCTGTTTTGCCTTGAGCATAAGGTTGGAAGCGCGTTGCAGTGGCAGGGGAATATCCTGCATCAGGGTTTAAGGCCACAGGAGTCACCGAAACAGCTTGAAGATCAGGTACCCCGGTTGATTGGCTACGGTAAGGGGTTAACGCCGGATGGTGATGACTATCTCCTGGGTTATCTGGCTGCGCTTTGGCTATGGAAGCTGCCACCGATGCTTGCGGCTCACTACGCCAGGTTACAACAGGCTATTGAACGGCAGCTGCCGCACACTACGGACATCAGCCAGCATTATTTACGTGGCGCACTGCGGGGACATTTTTCGCAACTCATCTGCGAGTTGCTCAAACAGCTTAATGCTGACGCGCCGACAACAACGGTTATCGCCTGTGCAGAACAGGTCATGCAATTTGGTGCGACATCAGGCGTCGACTGCCTCGCCGGTTTACTTCACGGCATGAGAACACTGAACGCACACCATTAAATGAATAAAAGGTTCTCGTAGCGCGCATCGCTACGCGGATTCTCTGTACCCAAATTCTGGGTTCGGGTGATAAAAGATGGACTTAACCAAATGAAAGTAAAGCATAAAGTTTTCAGCAACCTCTATCAGGATTCCGTATCTCTGATGCAGATTTCCGCGCAAATTAGCGCGCTGCCTGGCATTCAGCAGGCCTCAGTGGTTATGGGAACATCAACCAATCTTGAGCAGCTTCGTGATGCAGGGCTTGGCGATGATGTGAAAGCAGGACCAAACGACCTGGTCATTGCGGTGATGGGAGAAGATGACATCTGCGCCGAAGCGCTGGACATCGCAGAACACAAGCTGACCAATAAGCCGGAAGAAGAAGGCGACGATGGCATCAAAGCACCGGATTTAGTGAGCATAGAAATGGCGCTGGAGAAAGACCCCGACGCCAATCTGGCGCTGATTTCAGTGCCTGGCGACTATGCCGCAGCAGAAGCGATTAAAGCGCTTAATCTTGGCCTGAATGTCATGATCTTCAGCGATAACGTGAGCATTGAGCAAGAAAAAGCGATCAAAATCCTCGCTCGCGAACGTCACCGCCTTGTTATGGGACCCGATTGTGGAACCGCCATTATTAACGGCATCCCTTTAGGTTTCGCTAACGTGGTTAACCGCGGCCATATCGGCGTCGTGGGCGCCTCCGGCACAGGAATACAGGAGGTCACCTGCCGCATTGACCAGCTGGGTGCCGGGATCTCTCAGGCACTCGGCACAGGCGGCCACGATCTCAGCGAAGATATCGGCGGGATCTCAATGCTGTCTGGCTTGCAATCCCTGGCAGAAGACGAAGCGACCCATGTCATTGTGCTGATCTCCAAACCGCCTTCCCCTGCGGTAGCCGAACGAATTCTGCAACTGGCGCAATCTGCTGGCAAACCGGTCGTCGTTAATTTCCTCGGGGCCGACCCGCAAACCGTCACGCGACCAAACGTAACCGCAGCGACGACCCTTGCCAGCGCCGCCGACCTTGCCGTCGCATTGCTCAACAAACGCGCATTGTCGGAGACGAAATCTCAGCCTTCACAGCAGGCTCTTAATGCGCTGCAACAAGCCAGTCAGCGCCTGTCCCCAACCCGCCAGGCGATCCGCGGCGTGTTTGCCGGAGGAACCTTCTGCTATGAGGCGCAACTTATTTGTCAGCAACACGGTTTTACCGCCGCGTCAAACACACCCGTGTCAGGCAACCATAAGCTCACCAGTATCTGGCAAAGTCACAGTCACACGCTGATAGACATGGGTGATGACGATTTTACCCGGGGTAAGCCACATCCCATGATCGACCCGACGCTACGCAATCAGCGCCTGCTCGCTGAACTCAACGATCCTCAGACTGCCGTTGCCCTGTTCGATCTGGTGCTGGGCTACGGTGCATCAGAAGCACCGGCAGCCGAATTACTCGAACAGCTTGCCCGGATTGACCCACGGCAAGCTCCCCTGCTGATTGCCCACGTTTGCGGAACAGAGAACGACCCGCAGCAAAGAAGCCGTCAGGTCAGTGCTTTACAGGAAGCGGGGATCATTATCGCTGACTGCAATGCCCAGGCGGCGCAATGGGCCAGTATCGTGGCGCAAATTCAGATTCAGAAAAAGGGAGCAAGCGCATGAATACCTTGTTTAAGCAGCCGCTTAAAGTCGTAAACGCCGGGTTACAGAGCTTCGCCAGCAATATTCAGAAAGTCGGCGGCGAAGCGATAGCGCTGAGCTGGCAGCCGCCCGCACAGGGAAATGTGAATGTCGGTCTGGAACTCGCCTTTTTATTACGTCATCCACAGGTTGAGCAGGCGAATAAAATTGCCATGGAACGCTACCTTAGCGCCCAACCGGTACTGGTCGATGTGATGCAGGCCCACGAGGCGATTCCGGCAATGGCTGAGCGTAAGCTTATTCTCCATTCCGGGCCACCAATCGCCTGGGAAAACATGTGCGGCCCGGTGAAAGGCGCCATCGTCGGCGCGATGCTGTTCGAAGGTTGGGCCTCCACTCACGAAGAGGCGGAATGCCGCATAGTGGCGGGAGAAGTCGACCTTGAACCGTGCCACCACTATCACGCCGTCGGGCCAATGGCGGGAATTATCAGTCCGTCGATGCCACTATGGGTGATTAAGAACAAAACCAACGGTCAGCGCACCTTCAGCAATTTTAACGAAGGGCTGGGCAAGGTATTACGTTTCGGCGCAAACAACGATGAAGTGCTCAACCGCTTATCCTGGATGCGCGACGAACTGGCTCCGGCACTGAAAGCGGCAGTCATTCAACTTGGTGAGCTGGAGTTGAAACCGCTGATGGCCCAGGCGCTGCATATGGGCGACGAAGTTCACAACCGAAATGCCGCCGCGACAGGTCTGCTTATCAAGCGTCTGCTGCCTGCACTGCTGTCCTGTAAGCTGCCTCCGGAACATGTGCAGCGAGCGGTGACCTTTGTTACCGGTAACGATCACTTCTTCCTTAACCTTTCGATGGCGGCCTGCAAAGCAATGATGGACGCTGCCGCCAGTGTCCCCTTCAGCTCCCTGGTTACCGTCATGGCCCGTAACGGCGTGAATTTTGGCATTCGTCTTTCGGGTACGGGCGACCAGTGGTTTCAGGCGCCGGCCAATGCCGTGGAAGGGTTATTTTTCCCCGGCTACGGCGTGGATGACGCAGCGGCCGATCTCGGTGACAGCGCGATTACCGAAACCGCAGGCGTTGGCGGTTTTGCGATGGCCTCGTCCCCGGCGATTGTGAAATTTGTCGGTGGAACACCAACGGATGCCACCAATAACAGCAGACTCATGCAGGCAATCACGTTCGGCGGCAACCCGGCATTTACGCTGCCAGCGCTCAATTTCGCCCCGACGGCGGCAGGAATTGATGCGCGTAAGGTAGCCGACCGGGGCATTTTACCGATCATTAATACCGGTATTGCCCATAAACAGGCCGGTGTCGGTCAGATTGGCGCGGGGATTACAACTGCCCCAATGCGCTGTTTTGTTGATGCCATTGCCACACTGGCGCAAACCGTCGCAAGCGGAGAGACATCATGAACAAACCTCTGGCTGTCGTTGCCGTGGGCGGCAACGCGCTGATTCAGGACGATCGGCGCAACAGTATTCCCGATCAGTACGAGGCCGTAACAGAGAGCGTCAGGCACATTACCGACATGGTCGAGGCGGGATGGGACCTGGTATTGACTCATGGAAATGGCCCGCAGGTAGGCTTTATCTTGCGTCGCTCCGAGTTAGCAAGCAGGGAAGTCTCTCCGGTCCCGCTGGATTATGCGGTCGGAGATACTCAGGGCGCTATCGGCTATATGTTCCAGAAAGCGCTGCATAACGAGCTGGTGCGCCGGGGTATCCATAAGCCGGTGGTGACGCTCATCACGCAGACGCTGGTCAGCCAGCATGACGATGCCTTTGCTAATCCGGGTAAGCCCATCGGCGCATTTCTGGATGAAAGCACCGCACGAGAACGCCAGCAGCAGCTGGGCTGGACGCTAATGGAAGACGCAGGACGCGGCTGGCGGCGCACCGTTCCTTCGCCAAAACCGCTGGAAATCATCGAGCGAGACACCATCACGCAGTTGGTACGACAAGGCTATATCGTCATCGCCTGCGGCGGCGGCGGGATCCCCGTTGTGCGCGATGCGCAGCAACAGCTGCAAGGTGTTGAGGCGGTGGTTGATAAAGATCTCGCTTCCGCGCTGCTTGCCAGCCAGCTGGAGGCGGATTTGCTGATTATCCCTACCGGCGTGGAAAAAGTAGCGATTCATTTCGGTACGCCGCAACAACAATGGCTGGACACGCTCAGCATCGCGCAGGCCCAGAAACTCTTGCGGGAAGGACAGTTTGGCGTCGGCAGTATGCAGCCCAAAGTTGAGGCGATTCTCGATTTCATGAATGCCAGCCGACAGCAGGGGAAAAATGCCCGCGGTCTGATCACCAGCCCGCAAGCTATCAAATCTGCGCTGGCCCATCAGAACGGCACATGGATAACCCTTTAGCTTTTTTTGGAGAACAGGATGACAACTACCACTCTACTGGCCGTCAACGGAACCCTGATGCGCGGCCTGGAACTCAATAAAAATATGCAAAAAGCAGGCGGGATCTTTGTCCGTGAAGACCGCACTGACGCTCACTACCGTTTGTGGAGCATCAATGACCGCCATCCAGGCATGATCCGCGTGACAGAGGGCGGCTCGCACGTCGCGCTGGAAATATGGCGGTTACCGCTGGCCAGTTTTGCTGAGCTACTGCTGAGCGAGCCCGCCGGGCTGGCAATAGGCAAGGTCAAACTCGAGGACGGCAGTGAAGTTCTGGGCGTACTGGCGGAAAACTGGCTAACAGAAGGACAACGGGAAATTACCGAACCGGGAAGCTGGCGCACATACACAGGTCATTTTCATACCGTGTAATGCGCATTAACAGAGGGAATAAGATATGCGTAAAACAGAAGAAAGTATTGATACTGCGTCAGGTTTGCGAATTGCCATGATTTTGCTGGGGATCGCCGTGACCCCCGTTCTGCTTTCATCCTCAAGCCTCGGCAACCAACTCTCCCGCAGCATCCTGGTCACCGTGGTGGTGTCAGGGGGGTTAATCCTGACCATCCTTGCCGCTATCACGATTAGCGTTGGCGAAAAAGCCCGCCTGCCGACATACGGAATTGTGAAATATGCTTTCGGTGAAAAAGGGGCGATTGCCATTAATATCCTGATGGCTATCAGTCTGTTTGGCTGGATTGCCGTCACTGCAAATATGTTTGGTCACTCTGTACATGATTTACTGGCCCAACACGGCGTACAACTCCCCGTCTCTCTGCTGGTAATGGCGGGTTGCGTGATATTTGTCGCGTCAACGGCATTCGGCTTTGCCGTACTTGGCAAGGTTGCGCAGATCGCTGTGCCGGTTATCGCCCTGGTACTGTGCTATATCCTCTATCTTGTCACGCACAGTGAGGTTACCGCCCCTGCGGAAGTTGTCAGCATGAATACAGGCGTTGCTGTCTCAACCGTTGTCGGCACAATTATCGTCCTGGTCGCCACGTTACCTGACTTTGGTAGCTTCGTGCATAACCGCAAACATGCCCTTATCGCCGCTGGCGTGACGTTTCTAATCGCCTATCCGTTGCTCTACTGGGCCGGTGCAACGCCCAGCGCGCTCAGCGGCCAGGGCTCTCTGCTGGGAGCCATGGCAATATTTGGCGCCGTACTGCCTGGCGCGCTGCTGCTGATTTTTGCCTGCGTCACGGGTAACGCCGGAAATATGTTTCAGGGTACGTTAGTGGTTTCAACGCTGTTGACCCGTTTTCCTAAATGGCAAATCACTGTCGCTCTGGGCGTGCTCTCTGCAATTGTCGGCAGTCTGGATATTATGGCGTGGTTCATCCCATTCCTGCTGTTCCTGGGAATCGCGACGCCGCCGGTGGCAGGAATATATATTGCCGACTTTTTCCTGTATCGCCGAAACGGTTACCAGGAAGCGGTTTTGACGCAAGAACCCCAGATCAAAGTACTGACGTTCATTGCCTGGTTCCTGGGCGCCACCGTTGGCTTTATGACAGTAAAAGGGCTTTTCACCCTGACCAGTATTCCTTCAGTAGATTCGATTGTTGTGGCTTGTGTCGCTTACATACTGTTAAGTCGATTGGGTCAACATCGCTAGCTCCTGGGTATAATTGGCGTCATCATTACGGCTGAACCCGCAGTGGTTCAGCCGCTCTATGCCAACCAGGAAACCTTATGTTCATCTCTGACGAAACTCTTCGTGTCATCCATCTGGTCGCCGGACATCAGAGCATCACCGTCGCCGCAGAGCAATTAAATAAGGTGCCTTCCGCCATCAGCTACACCATCAGAAAAGCGGAAGAAAGCCTGGGGGTGGCGCTATTTATTCGCAAAGGTCGATATATCGAAATCACTGCGGCGGGTCGCTATTTTATTGAACATAGCAAGACCATTCTCGGAGATATGGAGGCGCTGAAACGTAATACCGTCCTGATCCATGACGGCGTCGAGCGCGAGCTGACCATTGCGGTGAACAATATTATTCCCTCTTCTTTGCTGGTGGCGTTTATCCGCGATTTTGAGCGCCAGTTTTCCTCTACCGCCCTGACGGTCTGCCTTGAGGTCTACAATGGCTGCTGGGATGCGCTGTACAGCAGACGCGCCGATCTGGTGATTGGCGCGCCACATGCGGTCCCCAGCACTGAAGGTATTATCAGCGAACCTGTTGGTCAGCTTGAATGGGATTTTGTCGTCAGCCCGCAGCATCCACTCGCCAGTGAGCGCCACCCGCTGGAGAACGCTGAGCTGCGCCAGTACACGGCGGTGTGCATTCGCGATACCTCCATAAATTTTACGCCGCTACAGGCATGGTTGCTGGAGGGACAAAAACCGCTGTTCGTACCAGACTTCGTCACGGCAATTGCGCTTATCGAACAAAACGTCGGCATCGGTTATATCCCACACCATTTAGCGCTCCCGCTGCTAAACAGTGGCAAACTGTTGAAAAAACCGATGCGTGAGCATAAACATGCGACAAAATTATTCCTTGCTGCCCGCGCAGACGGCATGGGGAAAGTGTGCCAGTGGTGTATTGACTATTTAAAAAAACCGGCTCTTTATGCCAGTTTAAATTAGAAAAGCGGAGGCTCTCGCCTCCGCGATAATAATTACGCCTGACGCAGGTTCTGCGCGGCTTTAACCATGTTCGCCAGGGCGGCGCGGGTTTCCGGCCAGCCACGCGTTTTCAGGCCGCAGTCCGGGTTCACCCACAGACGCTCAGCCGGAATACGCTGCTCTGCTTTTTTCAGCAGCGCTTCAATCCACTCGACGCTCGGGACGTTCGGCGAGTGAATGTCGTACACGCCCGGCCCGATTTCATTCGGGTATTCAAACTCTTCAAACGACTCCAGCAACTCCATATCTGAACGTGAGGTTTCAATCGTTATCACGTCTGCATCCAGCGCGGCGATGGAGTCCATAATGTCGTTAAACTCGCAGTAACACATGTGGGTGTGGATCTGGGTATCATCTTTCGCCACCGCCGCGTTGATGCGAAAAGCATCCACCCCCCATTGCAGATAGGCATCCCAGTCGCTACGGCGCAGCGGCAGGCCTTCGCGCAGCGCCGGTTCGTCGATCTGGATAATGCCAATGCCTGCCGCTTCCAGATCTGCCACCTCATCGCGCAGCGCCAGCGCAATCTGTTTGGCAATGGTTTCGCGGGTGACATCCTCACGCGGGAAGGACCAGCAGAGAATGGTCACCGGGCCGGTCAGCATCCCTTTTACCGGCTTGTCGGTCAGAGACTGTGCGTACTTCGCCCACTCCACGGTGATCGGTTCCGGACGGCTGACATCGCCAATGACCACTGGCGGCTTCACACAGCGGGAGCCGTAGCTCTGCACCCAGCCATTTTGAGTAAAGAC
Organism: Citrobacter amalonaticus; assembly: GCF_002918555.1. GTDB lineage: Bacteria > Pseudomonadota > Gammaproteobacteria > Enterobacterales > Enterobacteriaceae > Citrobacter_C > Citrobacter_C amalonaticus_A. The sequence goes on along the minus strand of NZ_PQMB01000010.1, from coordinate 67,100 downwards.
GAAACCGTCCAGATGCTCGCCAAAATATTCCACCATGTCGTTACGCTCGGCTTCACCGTGCACCAACACGTCCAGCCCCAGACGCTCCTGCTCAACAATCGCTTGCCTGATGTGCCCCGCGATACCGGTACGGTAGTGGTTCGCGTCAAGGTTGCCCTTTTTAAAATCCAGACGCAGGCCGCGGATTTCCGTCGTTTGCGGGAACGAACCGATCGTGGTGGTCGGCCAGGCTGGCAGGTTGAAGCGCGCACGCTGTGCTTCGGCACGAACCGGGTAAGCGCTGGCACGCTGACTATCCTGGGCAGTAATTGCGGCCAGGCGTTTCTCTACCGCTGCGTTATGGACGCGGGTGGAGTAACGACGGGCCTGAATCGGCGCGCTCCATTCAGAAATCGCGCCGGTATCACCGCTGTTCAGCGCATCACGCAACAGCGCCAGCTCGCCGCATTTTTGCAGGGCGAACGCAAACCAGCTCTTTACTTCCGCATCCAGACGGGTTTCCACGCTCAGGTCAATCGGGCTGTGCAGCAGGGAGCAGGACGAGGCCACCCACAGCGCACGTTTGCCGACAATGTTCTTAATCTGCGCATACTTTTCCGTTAAATCGGCACGCCAGACGTTACGGCCATTCACCAGACCCGCAGACAGCAGCCAGTCGGCCGGGAGACGCGCGTGCAGTTCCGCGACCTCATCTTTCCCGTGGACCAGGTCAACATGCAGACCCTGCACCGGCAGCGCGGCGATGGTGTCGAGGTTCGGCGTGACACCTTCAAAATAAGTGGTCAGCAGCAGCTTCAGCTGGCCTGTCAGCGCGTCGTAGGCCGGTTTAAAAGCGCTCAGCCATTCCTGCGGCAGCTCCAGCACCAGCGCTGGCTCATCAATCTGTACCCATTCAATACCACGCTTCGCCAGCCCGGCCAGTACCTGCTGGTAAACCGGCAGAATATCTTTCAGCAGGCTCAGACGGTCAAACGACTCGCCCTTCACTTTGCCCAGCCACAGATAAGTCACTGGTCCCAGCAAGACAGGCTTCACGTTATGACCCAACGCCAGCGCTTCATCCACTTCGTCCAGTAACTGTGTCCACGTCAGTTTGAACTGCTGGCCCTTAACGAACTCCGGCACCATGTAGTGATAGTTGGTATTAAACCATTTGGTCATTTCCGCCGCCGCTGCGGGTTCGCCGGTTGGGGCGCGACCACGGCCAATGCGGAACAAGGTGTCGATGTCGACAACGCCGTCGTTGTTCTGATGACGAGCCGGCACGTTGCCAAGCAGCAGGCTGGTGGTCAGAACATGGTCGTACCAGGCAAAATCACCCACCGGCAGCAGATCGATCCCGGCTTGCTTTTGCTGATCCCAGTGACGGGCGCGCAGTTCGCGCCCCACCGCCAGCAGTTCTTCACGGGAAGCGTTGCCCGCCCAGTAGCTCTCTTGCGCTTTCTTCAGCTCGCGACGCAGGCCAACGCGAGGGAAACCGAGGGTGTGATTAATAATTGTCATTTTTCTTCCTCTAATTATATGTAAATCCTGAGCATTTTAAATTCAGGGAAGGCGGCAAGTTTGCTCATCCCCGGGCGCTTACATAAGTAAGTGACCGGGGTGGGATAACGCAGCCAACGCACCATCAATTTAAAAGACGACGGATTTTAGACGTCTGGATGTTTACACATCTATAATTGACAGGTACTGTATATTCCTCAAGCGCAATTTGTTCATGCCGAAGTGAAGGACTTTCATGATCGAGATTAAACACCTGAAAACGCTCCAGGCGTTGCGGAACACCGGGTCACTGGCAGCCGCCGCCGCGACGCTGCATCAGACCCAATCCGCCCTGTCTCACCAGTTCAGCGATCTGGAACAACGCCTTGGCTTTCGACTTTTTGTGCGAAAAAGCCAGCCGCTGCGCTTCACGCCACAGGGCGAAATCTTGCTACAGCTGGCAAATCAGGTGCTGCCGCAGATTAGCCGTGCGTTGCAGGCCTGTAATGAGCCGCAGCAGACTCGCCTGCGCATCGCCATTGAATGTCATAGCTGTATTCAGTGGCTGACCCCTGCGCTGGAAAATTTCCGCGCGAAATGGCCGCAGGTGGAGATGGATTTCAAATCCGGCGTGACGTTCGATCCCCAGCCCGCCCTACAGCAGGATGAACTGGATCTGGTGATGACTTCCGATATCCTGCCGCGCAGCGGACTGCACTATTCGCCGATGTTTGATTTTGAGGTGCGGCTGGTGCTGGCCCCCGATCATCCACTGGCTGGCAAAAGGCAGATCGCGCCGGAAGATTTAGCCAGTGAAACGCTGCTGATCTATCCGGTGCAGCGTAGCCGACTGGATGTCTGGCGACATTTTCTACAGCCTGCGGGCGTCAGTCCGTCGCTGAAAAGCGTGGATAACACCCTGCTGTTAATTCAGATGGTTGCCGCCAGAATGGGCATCGCCGCCCTGCCGCACTGGGTAGTGGAGAGTTTTGAGCGCCAGGGTCTGGTGGTGACCAAAACCCTGGGAGAGGGGTTGTGGAGCCGTCTGTACGCCGCCGTGCGCGACGGCGAGCAGCGCCAGCCGGTTACCGAAGCGTTTATTCGCTCAGCGCGGAACCACGCCTGCGATCATCTGCCGTTTGTACGGAGCGCGGAGCGACCCAGCGGCGATGTACCCACAGTGAAGCCACTATCACCAGCGCGCCTGTGATAAAGCTCGGCCAGTGGGGTTGCTGGTGCCAGATCGCCAGGTTAACCAGCAGTCCCGCAGGCACATGCATATTATTCATGATACCCAGCGTCCCTGCATCGACCTGCGTAGCCCCATAGTTCCACATGAAGTAGCCAATCCCCGAAGCCACCACGCCAAGAAAGACCAGAATGCCCCACTGTAGCGATGTTTCCGGCATCTTTTGCGTGTTACCCAGCATGAACCAGGCAATAACCGCCACCAGAAAGGCCCCCACGTAAAACCAGGCAAACGCGTTATGCTGCGGCATCGGACGCGTTTCCATCAGCCTTTTGTAACCGACCATCCCGATAGCAAAGCTGATATTGGAAAGCTGGACCAGCAGCAGGCCGGTCCAGAAGTGATCCGTGACCTGATCATAACGAATAATTCCCGCGCCAATCACCGCCAACAGCGCACTGAAGGCGTAGCCCCAGCGCAGACGACGCTTGCTCATCAGATCGTAAATCAGCGTGATATAGAGCGGTGTCAGGACGGTAAACAGCAGCAGTTCGGAAACGGTCAGCCAGAGATACGCGCGGAAACTCAGCATGTACATGATGCCAAGCTGTATCGCCCCCACCAGCATATACAGGCCAACCGTTTTGGCGCTGTGCCCGCGGGTACGCAGAAACGGCAAAAATACCAATGCGGCCAGCCCAACCCGAACCAGTACGGCGAAATAGCTATCAACATGACCAGCAAGGTACTCGCCAAACAGACTGAAGGAGAAGGCCCACAGGATCGTGGTAATAATCAGTAACGCCACAATGGATGTCTCACAGAACCGGAAACATCCATTGTAGCGGAGAGTTTAGTTGACATCTGGTCAACTAAAGAGCAATCACTTTAAAAAGAGATCGCACAGATAGTGCGGCACCGCGTCGTCGGCGTTGATACCTATCACGTCCAGCTCAGGATGCAGATCCTTCAGGCGCTGGTGGGCATTACCCATAATGCAGCCTTTACCCGCCATTGAGAGCATTTCAGCGTCGTTCATGCCGTCGCCAAAGGCAATGCAGTCTTTCAGGTCGTAGCCCATTCTTTTCGCCACCGCTTCCAGCGCATGGCCTTTGGAAACGCCACCTGCCATCACTTCCAGACAGGTCACGGTCGAGAAACTGACATTCACGCGATCGCCCCAGCGGGCGTTGATCGCCTGTTCCAGCGGTAGCAATTTTTCATGCGCATTACTGGTAAAAAATACTTTGCTGATGCCTTCCGGCTCCAGCAATCCCGGCTCGAACAGTTCATAGTGGAATACCGCCTCCTTGAAGAAACGCATCTCTTCAGGGCGATGACGGTTCATAAACCATTCGTCATCACGATAAACATTGGTCACGATATCAGGGTTGGTATGCACCACGCCAAACAGATCGGCGGCGATGTCACGATCAAGGTTATGTGCGAACACCTGATTTCCGTCGGTATCGTGTACGCGCGCGCCGTTAGAGGTGATCATGTAGGCCTTAATGCCCAGACCATCGCGGATTTGCCCAACATCAATGTAGTGACGACCTGTGGCAAACACAAAATTAACGCCGCGCGCAGTCAGCAGTTTCAGCGTCTCTTTTGCATAAGGGGATAACGTGTGGTCGGGGGAGAGCAGCGTGCCATCTAAATCAGACGCAACAACCTGGTACATAGGAAAATTTAACCTCTAAGCAAAGCGGTTTCCGCTGGTGAGTTATGCCTGTCGAAAAAATCGACAATGGCGTTAAGCGCGACTGAGCGCATAGCGTCCTTTTCAAAAAGGATCTCATGGTACGCGCCTTTTATGACCAGCGGTTGCCCCCCTTCAACAGGGTGACCCGCTGCGGCGCGGATTTCACAAAAACGGTCATGCGCACGGTTATCCACCACGCGCTCTTCTTCAGCCTGAATTAACAGGGTTGGCGTGGCGTCATCGCCCGCCCCCGCAAGCACCTGCTCACCTGCCAGGATCCCTTCTCGTACCCAATGGTACGTCGGACCTCCGACACGAAGCGTCGGCTCATCCGCGTAAAAACGTAAATTGCGCCGATAGCGCGGTCGACTGTGGGTTAACGCGTTCATGCCAAACGGCAATGCCCGCCAGCGTCCGGTCCCCATCGCGTAACCTTCACGGATACTCTGATACCCTTCCGCCCAGTCGAGAATATGACGAACCATGAACGAAGGAAGGCGCATTACGATACCAAACATCGGCGCACAAAGCGCAATGGCATCACACTGATTCGGGTGACGCTGCAGGAACAGAGTGGCAATTGCACCACCCATTGAGTGCGCCAGGATATAACGCTTGCGCCACGGACCCGGCTGCACTTCCTGTTCCCAGAAAGCGGTCAGATCGTCGACATAGTCATTAAAATTATCGACATGCCCCCGGTGCGGATCCGGCAACATACGTCCGGAACGCCCCTGTCCACGATGGTCGATGATAAGGACATCAAAGCCCATATGAAACAGGTCATACGCCAGTTCCGCATACTTTACGTAGCTTTCGATACGCCCAGGGCAGACGACAATCACACGATCGTTTTCTGCTGCACGAAAGCGGACAAAGCGAACCGGGACATTGTCCACTCCCGTAAACTCCGCTTCTTCCCGCTGATGCCAGAAATCTGTCAGTGGCCCCATGGAAAAAGCTGCAAACGCGTTTTCTCTTGTTTCCCAGTCTTTTTGCTGCTGAAACATCGGGTATCCAGCCTCGTTTACCAGGTAAAAATCGTTTTTTTTATGGTGCCTGACACATTAGTGTGACAGTAGCGTATTGTGGCATATACCCGTCATACTTCAAGCTACAGATGTGCTGACAATAACCCGGCCCATCAGGGGCTTGCCCTTACGGGCGCTGTTAACAGCGTTCAAATTCGTTCCAGACGAATATGTTAGGCTACAAATTTAAACAACCCGGGAGTTCTCATGACCTTTGAATGGTGGTTCGCCTACCTTTTGACATCCATAATTTTAAGCCTTTCTCCGGGCTCTGGCGCCATCAACACCATGACGACATCCATTAACCACGGCTATCGTGGCGCATCGGCATCCATCGCGGGGCTACAGGCCGGGCTTGGCATTCATATCGTGCTGGTAGGCATAGGTCTGGGAACGCTCTTTTCACGCTCAGTTATCGCCTTTGAAGTCCTGAAGTGGGCGGGCGCCGCCTACCTCATTTGGTTGGGTATCCAGCAGTGGCGCGCCGCAGGTGCAATTGATCTCAACACCCTGGCTCATGCCCAGTCGCGGGGACGCCTGTTTAAACGTGCGGTATTTGTGAACCTGACCAACCCGAAGAGCATTGTCTTTCTTGCTGCCCTGTTTCCGCAGTTCATCATGCCCAAAGAGCCCCAGCTGATGCAGTACATCATCCTTGGGATAACCACGATTGTGGTGGATGTGATTGTGATGATCGGTTACGCAACCCTGGCGCAGCGAATAGCCGCGTGGATCAAAGGGCCGAAGCAAATGAAAGCGCTGAACAAAGTGTTTGGATCGCTGTTTATGCTGGTAGGCGCGATGCTGGCATCGGCCAGACATGCCTGATGTAAGTGCCGGACAGGCCTACCGCGTATCCGGCTTACGGGTAAATCAGCGCGAAATAATCAAATGAATGCCGAACCCGGCGAACAGCGCGCCGGCAAAACCGTCTATCCATTTCGCCAGACGCTGATAGCCGCGACGCATTTTCGGCAGTGCGAACAGGCTGGCAACCACGGTAAACCACGCCAGCGTTTCGACGACGATCAGCACAAAAATGCCCCAGCGTGCGGCAGTGCCGACGTTATCGCCGACAAACAGCGAGAACACCGAGCCGAAGTAAATAATCGCTTTCGGATTTGCCAGATTCGTCAGCAAACCTTTTAAAAAACTGCGACCGCTTTGCGCCAGTTCAACCTGCGGCGCGGGGCTGGCAACATCTGTTTTCTTAAACGCGCCGCGCAGCATCTGGTAGCCCATCCAGCACAGATACAGGCCACCGCCCACCATGATAATGGTATGCAGCCAGGCCATTTTTTCGATGATCAGATGCAGACCGAGCAGCGCCACGCCAGCCCAGACCATCACACCACAGGTGATACCCAGCACGCCCATCATCGCCTCTTTACGCGAGCGGCTGACAGCAGTTTGAGAGACAAAGAAAAAGTCGGGGCCAGGACTCATCAGCGCAACGATATGCACCATAGCCACGGTGAGAAATAGCATTAACATATATTTGGCTCGCGGGGGATAGTTCAGTGAATCACCATCCTGGCACTTTTTTGCCCGGCTGACTACTCTTCGTCGTCACCATCGACATGCGCGCGGATCAGCGCCATAAACTCTTTGCCAAAACGCTCAAGTTTGCGCATCCCCACGCCGTTGACGCTCAGCATTTCACTCGCAGATACCGGCATCTGTTCGGCCATTTCAATCAGAGTGGCATCATTGAAAACCACATACGGCGGGATATTCTCTTCATCGGCAATCGCTTTACGCAGCTTGCGCAATTTGGCGAACAGCTTGCGATCGTAGTTGCCGCCAAAGGATTTCTGCATGACACGAGGCTTCAGCGCGATAATGCGCGGTACCGCCAGCTGGAGCGGAGCCTCGCCGCGCAGAACGGGACGTGCTGCATCCGTCATCTGTAATGCTGAGTGCTGGGCTATATTTTGAGTCACCAGGCCTAAGTGAATGAGCTGGCGAATAACGCTCACCCAGTGTTCATGGCTTTTGTCCCGCCCCATGCCATAAACCTTGAGTTTATCGTGGCCCAACTCACGGATACGCTGGTTATTCGCACCACGAATCACTTCCACCACGTACCCCATACCGAAACGCTGGTTAACCCGGCCTATCGTGGAAAGCGCAATCTGCGCATCGTTTAAACCATCGTACTGCTTCGGCGGATCCAGGCAGATATCGCAGTTGCCGCACGGCTCCTGACGCCCTTCGCCAAAATAGTTGAGCAGGACCAGGCGGCGACAGGTTTGCGCTTCGGCAAATGCGCCCATCGCGTTCAGCTTGTGCCGTTCGATATCCTGCAACTGCCCGGCGGGCTTCTCTTCCAGGCAGCGGCGCAGCCACGCCATATCCGCCGGATCGTAAAATAACATGGCTTCCGCAGGCAGGCCGTCGCGCCCGGCACGACCGGTTTCCTGGTAGTAGGATTCAATGTTGCGGGGAATATCAAAATGCACGACGAAACGCACGTTAGGTTTGTTGATCCCCATACCAAACGCCACGGTCGCCACGACGATTTGCAGATCGTCACGCTGGAATTTCTCCTGCACATCGGCCCTGACGTCGTTTTCCAGCCCGGCATGATACGCCGCAGCGCTAAGACCACGGCTTTGCAGACGCGCTGCTGTGTCTTCCACCTTCGCCCGACTGTTGCAGTAGATAATGCCTGACTTACCGCGCTGCTCTTGTACATAGCGCATCAACTGATCGAGCGGCTTGAACTTCTCCATCAGCATGTAACGAATGTTCGGGCGGTCAAAACTGCTGATCTGAATTAAAGGATCGTTGAGGCCTAGCAGACGGACGATATCCTGCCGGGTGGTGTCATCGGCGGTGGCGGTTAACGCCATAAACGGCAGGGCGGGGAAGCGCTGGCGAAGCTGTCCGAGTGCGGCGTATTCCGGGCGGAAATCGTGCCCCCACTGCGAAATACAGTGCGCCTCATCAACCGCTAATAATACGGGGTTCCAGTGCGACAGATGCTCAAGAAAGTTATCCAGCATCAGGCGCTCAGGCGCGATATACAGCAGGCGAATTTGCCCGGTGCGACACCCCGCCATCACCTCAAGCTGTTGTTCACGGTTCTGCGTCGAGTTCAGACACGCCGCCGCCACACCGTTCGCCAGCAGCTGGTCAACCTGATCTTTCATCAGGGAGATTAGCGGAGAGACCACAACGGTCAGCCCGTTTAACAGCAGCGCAGGAATCTGATAGCACAGGGATTTCCCACCACCGGTTGGCATCACCACCAGGCAGTCGCGCCCTGAAAGCACGGTATCAATGATCTCTTCCTGACCCGGGCGAAACTGTTGGTAGCCAAAGGTTTCCTGCAAAACCTGTTTGGCCCCTGATTCCAGATTCAACACTTCCGCCTGCGCCACATTAACCCCGTTAGCTGTAAATCAAAACAGGCGCTATTTTCAGCGCCTGAGAGAGAAACTGCAATGTTTAAAACACAATCATTGTCCAATCAGAAGATGTCATTCAGCATAACGCCCACGCCGACACGCGTCTGATTAAAGTTATAGTCGATTAACGATTCACCATAACCGCTGTACACCTGAGTATAGAGTCGAACGTGCTTCGTCATCGGATAGCTTAACCCCAGCTCCGCGCCACCGTAACCGGTGTTCCAGTTATACTGCCCTTTCGCGCTTAACACCGCATCCCCCAGGTGATAACCGATTTTAAGCTGGTAATAGCCCATATATTTGGTGATATCCGGGTTATCGTCGGTGCTGCCGATGACGTACCAGGGTTTCACCTCCACCAGCCAGTTTCCGTTTTCCGCCATCAGGCGGGTATACAGACGGTTCCAGCTACGCGATGTTGGATCGGAACGGCCATTCGAGTCATGGTTATAGCCCATTTCGACATCACGCAGCGTCCACCCGGCAAAGCGATAATCCGTGGCAAAACCCAGGAATAACTGCGGCTCATAGTTAGTCTCGCGAAACGGTGAAGACTCTTCACTGTTGGAGAGCTGCCACCAGGATTTCTGAGTATAAGAAGCACCCAGTACCGAGTTCGCCCCTAAAATCCCGCGCCAGAGCGGAAACGCCAGGCTGAGTTGAAATTTCACCTCATCTTTACGCGCATTGTCAGACCAGCTATAGCTACTGATAGCCTCTTTATTCATGTCGCTGGTATTGGTGTAGATGAGGTAGTTGGTGTCGTAAGGATACAAAGTGAAAGGATTATCATGCTCCTGCAGCATATTAGCGATAATACTGCCCTGCACCGCAGGCACATCATGAACCTCTTTGATGGTGGCCTCTTGCGCATACGCAACCACGGGAAGCATTGCAGCAGGTAACAGCCAACCCAGAATCGACCGCATTGGTAGTGTTCTCCTTAACTATCTATTTTTGAATTGTATAATTGACTGGCAACTATTCTACATACTTACATACAACCTCGTTAGTTATCCCGTCTTAAAGTAGAAAACAACAAACAAGAAGCATAAAATAAACATTTCATTAACCATATATCCTAAATAATTCGAGTTGCAGGACAAAACACGTAGTCGTCCTGAACAGCGCTTGCGCCGGAACCGAAGGGGCGAGGCGCTGGGATGGGCCGGGTAACAAAACACCTGCAACCTGAAGCATGACGGGTATGGAGTGTCAGGATCGTATGTCTGCTGTATTAACTGCTGAACAAGCCCTGAAATTAGTGGGTGAGATGTTTGTGTATCATATGCCATTCAACCGGGCACTGGGGCTGGAGCTGGAACGCTATGAAAAGGAATTTGCCCAACTGGCCTTTAACAACCAACCAATGATGGTAGGCAACTGGGCGCAAAGCATTCTGCATGGCGGGGTCATCGCCTCCGCGCTGGACGTGGCCGCCGGGCTGGTCTGCGTTGGCAGTACCCTAACCCGCCACGAAACGATCAGCGAAGATGAGTTACGCCAGCGTATGTCGCGAATGGGAACGATCGATCTGCGCGTTGACTACCTGCGTCCCGGCAGAGGAAATCGCTTTACGGCTACCAGCAGTCTGCTGCGTGCCGGGAATAAAGTTGCCGTGGCGCGCGTGGAGCTGCACAACGAAGAACAATTGTATATTGCCAGTGCAACCGCGACTTATATGGTGGGGTGAAAACAGGTAGACTGTTGTTACACTTCTGACATGAGTTTTCCCGATGGATGCAAAGCAAACGCGGCAGGGCGTATTACTCGCTCTTGCCGCCTATTTTATTTGGGGTATCGCACCGGCGTACTTCAAGCTGATTTACTATGTTCCCGCTGACGAGATCCTGACGCATCGCGTGATCTGGTCCTTCTTCTTTATGGTGGTGTTAATCAGTATTAGCCGTCAGTGGTCAAACGTAAAAAAACTGCTGCAAACGCCAAAGAAGATCTTCCTGCTGGCGCTGTCCGCAGTGCTGGTTGGCGGTAACTGGCTGTTATTTATCTGGGCGGTAAACAACCATCACATGCTGGAGGCCAGCCTGGGCTACTTTATCAACCCGCTGGTGAATATTTTGCTGGGTATGATGTTCCTCGGCGAACGTTTTCGTCGGATGCAGTGGCTGGCGGTGATTCTCGCGGTTTGCGGTGTACTCGTTCAGCTCTGGACATTCGGCTCGCTGCCCGTCATCGCGCTGGGGCTGGCGTTCAGCTTCGCGTTTTATGGACTGGTGCGTAAGAAGATTGCCGTTGAAGCGCAGACCGGCATGCTGGTTGAAACCCTGTGGCTCCTGCCCGTTGCCGCTATTTACCTGTTTGGCATTGCCGACAGCCCAACCAGCCACATGGGAGAGAACGCAACGTCTCTCAACCTGCTGCTGATTGCCGCCGGGGTGGTGACCACCATTCCATTACTGTGCTTTACCGGTGCGGCAACGCGGCTGCGTCTTTCCACACTGGGTTTCTTTCAGTATATCGGCCCGACGCTGATGTTTCTGTTGGCGGTGACGTTCTATGGTGAAGTGCCGGGCGCAGATAAGATGGTGACTTTCGCCTTTATCTGGGTGGCGCTGGCAATATTTGTTGCGGATGCTATCTATACCCAGCGAAGAACCCGCATGAAAATGTAATGCCTCTTTGCCGGATAACGGCTGCGCCTTATCCGGCCTGGGGGATCGACAGGCCCGGTATGCGTCGCACCACCGGGCGGAATATCACAGCCAGTTCTTACGTTTAAAGTAAAGATATGGCGCCAGACCCGCGATGATCATAAAGATAATCGCCCCCGGATAGCCAAAGCTCCACTTCAGCTCCGGCATAAACTCAAAGTTCATCCCATAGCTGGATGCCACCAGCGTCGGCGGCAGGAACACCACGGATACCACCGAGAAGATCTTGATGATGCGGTTCTGCTCGATATTGATGAAGCCCATGGCCGCCTGCATCAGGAAGTTCACCTTCTGGAACAGGGATTCGTTGTGCGGCAGCAGGGATTCGATATCGCGCAGGATCTCACGCGCCTGCTCCAGCTGTCCGCCCGGCAAGCGCGCTTTGCGCACCAGGAAGTTGAGCGCACGCTGGGTATCCATCAGACACAGGCGCACCTTCCAGCCGATATCTTCCAGTTCCGCCAGCGTGGAAAGCGCTTCGTCGTACTCATCGCCCTGATGCCCTTCCATAATCACCCGGCTCAACTCTTCCAGATCGCTGTAGATGTTCTCTATTTCATCCGCCAGCTGTTCGATCTTGGTTTCAAAGAGGTCCAGGAGCAGCTCATAGGCGTTACCATCAACCATTGCCTGGCTACGGGCACGCATACGATACAAACGGAAGGCGGGAAGCTCACGTTCACGCAGAGTGAACAGACGACCGTCACGAATGGTAAATGCCACGGTGGAGTTACCGGCGTGATCTTCCGCATCTTCGAAGAAGAAAAAGGAGTGGATGTGCAAACCGTCTTCGTCTTCAAAGAAACGCGCGGATGCTTCGATGTCTTCCAGCTCAGGGCGTGTCGCCAGGCTCTGGCCCAGCTCAGATTGTACGCGCAGACGTTCGTCATCGTCCGGCTCGACCAGGTCGACCCACACAGCGTCAATCAGGGTTTGTGACTCTTCGACTTCCAGCCGGGTGAGTCGGTTATTTTCCAGTTGAAATGCGCTCAGCATGACCGGGACTCCCAATGCTTAAAAATATCGGACAGTTCGGTGGGCACACAGAAACAATATGGGTTTCAGACCATTAAACAGCCTGACTCAGCGCGACGGAAAAGTGGAGAAGGTCGCTGACAACCGCTAAGGCTATCAGCAAAAAGGGATAGCCTTAGGAGTTGATCCTGGATGACAGGATAATGAGCCAGTATCTACTGGGTGTGTCCAAGGCGAATGTCCTCTTAGCGTAATCGTGCGCGCATGTTACGCCAGCAAAAATTTGCCGTCAACACGCAACGGAACGCGAAAAAGTAATAATTTCCCCTTATGCAGAAAGGTTAGCAGAGGAGGATTATTTATCTATGATTTCAGAATATTAAGCGGCAGTTTGCCGGATGGCGGCTGCGCCTTATCCGGCAATGGTAAAGGCGGTCAGACCGCTTCCAGCCTAGCATACGCCGCAACTAACCACTTGATTCCCTGCCCCTGGAACGCCACCTGTAACCGGCTATGTTCACCGCTGCCTTCCAGATTGACGATGGTGCCTTCACCAAACTTCGCATGACGCACGCGCTGACCGAGTTTATAACCGGTGTCGTTTTCCGCGACCGGCGTCCCCATCCGCTGATGACTCACCGGGCGGCTGACGGTAGCCCGGAGACGGACCTCTTCCACACACGCTTCCGGCAACTCGCCGATAAAGCGTGACGGGCGGTGATACACTTCTTTGCCGTACAGACGACGCGTTTCGGCATAGGTTAGCGTCAGTTTCTGCATCGCACGGGTCACGCCGACGTAAGCCAGACGACGCTCTTCTTCAAGGCGTCCGCCTTCATCCAGCGACATCTGGCTGGGGAACATCCCCTCTTCCATCCCGACGATAAACACCTGCGGAAATTCCAGCCCTTTCGCCGAGTGTAGCGTCATTAGCTGCACCGCATCCTGCCAGGTATCCGCCTGTCCTTCGCCAGCCTCCAGCGCCGCATGGGAGAGGAATGCCTGTAGCGGCATCAAATCTTCATCTTCTTCGTTGTAGCTGAACTGGCGCGTTGCCGTCACCAGTTCTTCTAAGTTTTCAATACGGGTCTGGCCTTTCTCACCTTTTTCCTGCTCGTACATCATCCGCAGGCCGGAGTCTTTAATCACCCGGTCGGTCTGCACGTGCAGCGGCATATCAGCCGTCTCCTGTGCCAGCGCATCGATCAGCTCCATAAAGCGCTGCAACGCGCTGGCGGCACGACCGGCCAGCGCTTTCTCCTGTAGCAGTTCTCGACACGCCTGCCACAGCGTAAGCTGGCGATCGCGCGAGGTCTGACGCACCACGTCCAGGGTACGATCGCCAATCCCACGCGTCGGAGTATTCACCACACGCTCAAACGCCGCATCATCATTACGGTTGGCAATCAGACGCAGATAAGAGAGCGCGTCTTTAATCTCCTGGCGTTCGAAGAAGCGCATACCGCCATAAATACGGTACGGCATACTGGCCTGCAATAAGGCCTCTTCCAGCACACGCGACTGGGCGTTACTGCGATAAAGAATGGCGCAGTTTTCCAGCGCGCCACCATTGTCCTGCCAGGTTTTAATGCGGTTTACCACAAAACGCGCTTCGTCCAGCTCGTTAAACGCGCAGTAGAGCGAAATCGGTTCACCGTCGACGCCGTCGGTCCACAGCTTTTTACCCAGACGCCCGTTGTTATTTTCAATCAGGGCGTTCGCCGCGCTAAGGATGTTACTGGTCGAACGGTAGTTCTGTTCCAGACGAATGGTTTGCGCGCCGGGGAAGTCGTTAAGGAAGCGCTGGATATTTTCCACCTGCGCTCCACGCCAGCCATAAATGGACTGATCGTCATCGCCGACGATCATCACCTTGCCGGTATCGCCCGCCAGCAGGCGGATCCACGCGTACTGAATGTTGTTGGTATCCTGGAACTCATCCACCAGAATATTGGTGAAACGCTCGCGGTAGTGCTGAAGAATATGCGGTTTGTTGAGCCACAGCTCGTGCGCACGCAGCAGCAGCTCGGCAAAGTCCACCAGACCGGCGCGATCGCACGCTTCCTGATAGGCCTGATAGACCTTTTGCCAGGTCTGTTCAACCGGATTGCCGTAGCTTTGAATATGATGCGGACGCAGGCCTTCGTCTTTCTGGCTGTTGATGTACCACATCGCCTGACGCGGCGGCCACTGCTTCTCGTCGAGATTCATGGCCTTAATAAGGCGCTTGAGCAGGCGCAGCTGATCTTCACTGTCGAGGATCTGAAAATCCTGCGGCAGGTTGGCATCCATATGGTGTGCGCGAAGTAGGCGGTGTGCCAGCCCGTGGAAGGTGCCAACCCACATGCCGCCCTGACTGGTGCCCATGATCTGACCGATACGGTGACGCATCTCCGCCGCCGCTTTGTTAGTGAAGGTCACCGCCATAATCGAATATGGCGAGTTATTTTCAACCATCAGCAACCAGGCGATACGGTGCACCAGGACGCGGGTTTTACCACTCCCTGCCCCTGCCAGCACCAGAACGTTGCTACGTGGCGCGGCCACCGCTTCGCGCTGTTTATCATTGAGGCTGTCGAGCAGGTAAGAAACGTCCATTGGCACCGCCGAAAGTAAGATGCCCGACGGCAGTCACGGCCAGGGCATACTGTTAATTTATACAATACTGCTGGTGATTATATCAGCGAGGTCAGAGATGCCAACCGCGAAATTTCCAGATGCGGCAGTAAACGACTGTCATTGGTCTGCATCAGATCGGCATTTTCCGGTTTAATCCAGCAGGCCTGCATACCGCAACGGATCGCCCCGGCGACATCGGTCGTCAGATCGTCGCCCACATGCAGGATCTCACCGATCGGGACATTCAGCCTTTCGGCCGCAAGAAAATACATATCGCTGAACGGTTTTGAGCGACCATCCGGACCGGCGCGTAATACAAATTCAAAGTAATCCCCCAGACCAAACCGCTCAGGCTGGGCGTTACCGTTAGTAATCGCCACCAGCGGCCATTTCTTCGCAAGCCGCTGTAAGGTATTGTGCGTCGCCTCGGGAACATCGACCCGACTGCGCCACTTCGCAAAGTTCATCATCGCCGCATTGGCGCCCGCAACCGCCTCTTCTGCCGACAGCCCGGCGTTCAACATGGCGCGTTCAACCGCGCGATGACGCCAGCGGGTCACATCATGATAAATTTCAGGTTCTGCTTCCCGCACAACCTGGCGCAGGCGATGCAAATCGGCATTCTGTAATGTCCGCAGCGCGGGGTGATAGTTCTGAACAAACGCGAGCGCTTCCTGCTCGGTACGCTGGATCACCGGACGGTTGTCGTAAAGGGTATCATCCAGGTCAAAGGTGAGCGCAGCGATGCGCCCCAAAGGCCGGTAAAAACGCATTATTTCTCCCGTTTGGCGCGTGGATGCGCCGCATCGTACACCGAGGCCAGGTGTTGAAAATCAAGATGAGTATAGATTTGCGTGGTGGAGAGGTTGGCGTGTCCCAACAGCTCCTGAACACCGCGCAGGTCGCCGCTCGACTCCAGCATATGCGTGGCAAACGAGTGACGCAGCTTATGTGGATGCACGTGGCTATTCAGCCCCTGCTTAATGCCCCATTCGGCAAAACGTTTTTGCACGTTACGCGCGGAGATCCGTTTTCCGAGCTTCGAGAGGAACAGCGCGTCTTCGTCAGAGCCAAACAGCCCGCGCAGATCCAGCCAGTGCTCAATCCACGCAACCGCATTACGGCCAATGGGCAGACGACGCTCTTTGCTGCCTTTCCCCATGACCCACACTTCACCGGTATCGAGATCCAGATGCTTAATATTCAGGCCCACCAGCTCCGACAAACGCAGCCCTGCGCCGTACATCACCTCCAGCATCGCCCGGTCGCGTACGGCGAGCGGATCGTTGAGGTCGATATCCAGCAGGCGATTAACATCATCCACATCGATATTTTTGGGCAAATGGCGCGGCGCTTTCGGCGCGGAAACGCCTTTCGCCGGATTGGCTTTTAGTTCGCCCTGGCTGACCAGCCAGTCAAAGAAGCTGCGCAGAGCGGAAAGACGCAGCGCCAGGCTGGCCGCCCCCAGTCCTTTACGGCGACTGCGCACTGCAAAACTGCGTACCGTCGCAATATCACATTGTTGCCAGCTTTGCAGACCGGTTTCTTCGGCAAACGCAATGATGGCATCAAGCTGACGCTGATAATTCAGCAGCGTAATGGGGCTAAGCTGGCGCTCCACGCCGAGATAGCACAAAAATCGTGCGACATCTGAAGAAAGGGCGGTCATACGCGTTCAATCCAGCGCCCCAGCAGCTCCGGCAGCATCAGCGCAATTTCCTGCAGTAGCTGTGTTCCCTGCCCCTGCTGATAATGATGTACATCGCGGCTGCTGAAGAGAATCACGCCAAGATCGCCATCGCGTCCCAACATGGACATCGCCACAGAGCCAATCGCTTTCGCTTCTGGTAACACGACCAATAATTCCGGACCGTTCAGCGGACCAAGATAATGGCGCTCCTGGCCCAGCCGCTGAATGCGTAGCGACTCAAAAGCCTGACGGCTTAACGCCAGATGGGTATAACTCGACGGCGCGCCGAGCCGCCAGCGGTCCGGGAACAGGCGTATAGTCGCCCCGGCAAGCCCCAGATCGCGTGCCCAGCGGTGAAAACGGATCAGCATATCGTCAAGGCTGCTGGCAGAGACCAGCTTTCCTTGCAGATGCAGCAGACGATAGAACAGGCTTTCGTTGGCGTTAGCCTGGTCCATCAGCAGTGACATGTTCTCTTCAAGAACATTGATATGGTTACGCGCGCGCGCCATATGCCACTCGACTAACGAAATTGAGCCTCTCACCGGGTGAGGGACGCGTATCGCCTCAACGGCGCGTGCATTGCGGATAAAAAACTCAGGGTTTTGCAACAGATAATCGACGACCGCCCGGTCATCAAGTTCAGTAAGCGTTTCCTGTAGTTCTTCCCCTGGCTGTTTCATAAATGAATAAACCCGTCGTAGACATGTGTCGCCGGGCCAGTCATATATAACGGATGACCCGGACCCTCCCAGGCGATATCAAGGCGACCACCCGGTAATTCCACGCGCACTTCTTCTGCCAGCAAACCTTGCTGAATGCCCACCGCAACCGCAGCGCATGCGCCACTGCCACAGGCCTGAGTCTCTCCTGCCCCACGTTCATAGACGCGTAAACGGATATGTTCGCGTTTCACTACCTGCATAAAGCCGATATTGGCGCGCTCGGGAAAGCGCTCATGACTTTCCAGAACCGGCCCCAGCGTTTCAACCGCCGCAGTGTCAACATCATCAACCGGAATCACGCAGTGTGGATTTCCCATTGAAACAACGCCGCACAATATTGTCTGTTCGGCGGCTCGCATAATATAAGTCTTTTCCGCTTTGTTAGCGCGAAAAGGCACCTGCGAGGGTTCAAAGTTGGGTTCACCCATATCGACCCGCACCAGTTCGTCATCCGTTACGCTCAGCACCATGCGACCGTTAGTCGTACTGACGCGGATATCGCGTTTATTGGTCAGCCCTTTCAGACGAACAAAGCGGGCGAAGCAACGCGCGCCATTACCACACTGCGAAACTTCGCTCCCGTCGGCATTGAAGATACGGTAATGAAAATCCAGCTCAGGATCGTAAGGTGGTTCGACAACCAGCAGCTGATCAAATCCTACGCCCAGATGCCTGTCAGACAAGCGACGGATCAGTTCTGGTGAAAAAAAGACATTCTGCGTTACCGCGTCGACGACCATAAAATCGTTGCCAAGGCCATGCATTTTAGAGAACTGCATCATTTACTCCATTCACGCGGGTGCAGAAACACACCGTCAGTAATTAACCTGGGAAGGCCCATCTCCCGTTGCGCGATCGTTTTGATCGGGCGTCGTTGACTGCGTTTGCGAATCAACTGGCTTCGTCGGCGGCGGCGCGTTCTTGTCAGCCGGCGGGAAATAGAGCGGACCTTTAAGCCCACAGCCCGTCAGGCTGAACAGAGTAAGAAGTACAGCGAGTGGCTTTAACACATTTTTCATTATGGATTGCCTGTAAAGTTCATACTTTCTGCGTTCTATCATCGCAGGAGAAGGCGTAAAAGCAAGAGTTTGGCTGAAAACTGCAACGCGATTTCTTTCAGGTTATACTCTCGCCATCACTAAAAAACGGGAAACAACAATGAACGACAGTGAATTTCATCGCCTGGCCGATACCCTGTGGCTGACCATTGAAGAGCGTCTGGACGACTGGGATGGCGACAGCGATATCGACTGTGAAATCAATGGCGGTGTGCTGACTCTCAGCTTCGGGAACGGCAGCAAAATCATCATTAACCGTCAGGAACCGCTGCATCAGGTGTGGCTGGCGACCAAACAGGGCGGCTACCATTTCGATCTGAAAGGCGACGAGTGGATCTGCGACCGCAGCGGCGAGACTTTCTGGGATCTGCTGGAGCAGGCGGCAACGCAGCAGGCAGGTGAAACGGTGAGCTTCCGTTAAATCTTTTGCCGGATGGCGGCTTCGCCTTTCCGGCCTACCCCAGGCCCGGTAAGCGTAGCGCCACCGGGCAAGACAATTCACGAAAAATATTGTTGCAGCAGCGGCGCGTCGTTGTCCTGTCTGGCGGACGGTATGTTATCAATTGACTGGGTGCGGAACGGAATCACCTGCTCACGCCCATCGACCTTCACAATCTGGTAGAACTGCGGCAGGTTAAAGTTAATAAAGCTGGAGCCGTACGTGAAGCGGTCATGCGAAGAGGAATAGAAGCGGCTGACGTCGCGTACCAGCTCCTCTTTGCTGCCTTCGCAGTGGTGATACACCTCCACCCGATTGCTCTCGTCCAGAATATAGATGTTAAAGCCCTGCTCTTCACCCGACTCTTCAAAGAAGAACTGGATAATTCCTTCACTGGCAAAACCATCCACCACTGACGGCAACCGGATGTGGTTAGTCTCAACCTGCACAGAGAGTCCGTGCAGCTTGTTATGCGAAATCGCCCCGTAGAACTCAATGGCGTTTTCCAGTTTCTGTACCGACACGTTCAGACGTTCAAAGAACAATCCCCATGTCTGACCAGAGACGCGCAACGCCTTGAAGCGCCCGGTTTCCTGGCGCGTACTGGACAGGCGCAATTCAATACACTCTGACACCAGCTGTTGAACGCGAGTACGAATCAAACCGCGCAGATGCTGGCTGTAGCAGAACACGTCCACGCTGTCCGGCGGCGCAGCATCCTGATGCATTTTGCCCAGAATCGTTTTCAACGCCTCGATCATTGCCTGCCCGCCATTGAAGTGCAGGGTACGAACTTCGTTCCACGAGTTGCGATACAGCAGGTCTACGCTGCCGACCAGGCAATTTTGCTCTTCTCCGAAGCTGAAGACATCCAGCTTACGGAAGTCAAAATGCACCACCTGATTGCGGAACGCCGCCGTCGGGTCATATTCGAGATTAACAATAATCGCCAGATGACGGATTTCACACGGGCTATAGAGCGCTTTCGGCGTCGGCGCGGGCAAACGCAGCGGGAAGTGATGCGACACATCAGCCACCATCTCCTGCAATTTCGGCAAATCTACAATGCCGTTGCCCTTAATAAACAGATGGGTACGCGACGTCAGCAGGCCGTTAAACCAGGCCCACGCCACCAGCTTATTCAGATAACGGTTATATTCCAGCGGCTGATGGCTAATAATCGAATTCATGTCAGGCGCGCGGTTGTAGAGATACCAGCCTGAGCGGTTGGCTCGACCCGGCGGCACATGAATAAAAGTGAGGTGAGGTTCAGACAGATCCGGTGAAATTTGTGGGTTCACCAGCGTCACTTTGCCCGGCAGTGCTTCAAACGCGGCATACAGCTTACGGGTAAGAACGCCGATGTCCTGCGGACTGGCGCTAACGCTAAGATTGTTACGGCGCGCAAAGCGAATCAGGTTACGGTAGCTCTGCATCATGGCGTCGAGTAGCTCGTTGTGCGCTTCGCGAACCCGATCGATCTTCCAGTTTGCCCGATTATCCAGCATCGCCAGACGGGCATCGTCCCATCCCCACTCTTTGACTAACTGACTTAACACCTCACGACGCCAGCCAACGCAGGCGCGTTCGCGGCTCAGTTTTTCGCACACTTTTAAATAAAAACATCGACGCACCAAATCCAGCCGCGTCGGATCTTCAATCGCCGTGAGGTATTCAGTTACGCGCTCCAGCATCATGCAGTACGGATCGAGACCAAACGACACGATCTCGCCATCATGCAGACGCTGCTTAATATCTTTCGCCAACAGGCGCGGATTGGGATATTCCCAGGAGTACGCTTCCAGCAGCAGCGTTTTCAATACCGCTTTGTAAGGGGAGTCAATACTCTTGTACAACTGCCAGAGGCTGGCGCCAAAGTACTCTTCGGCAGAGAGCGAGCTTAATCCGCCGAGATCCAGCCATTCGTTTGGCGTGAGCACACCCTGTGCGTAGAGCGTCATGACATAGTCATCGTAATGCTCTTCTTCGTCGCACGGCACCATATTCCACAGAATACGCTTACCGGCAAGGCGCACAGCGGTGCGATAGAATTCGTCGAGCAACAAAATATGCTGCGTAGAGCCGCAGTCTTCACCGCCCAGACTGCCGCTTTCATTATGGCGGAAACGGTTTTCATCTATCAGGAAGAAGCTGACTTCCACCCCAAGCGAGGCGGCCCAGCTCTCCAGCAAGCTGCATTTACGCTGCAACAGCTGGCGCTCTTCGCTATCAAGCCAGGACTGGTGACAGACCCAGATATCCAGGTCAGAAGAACAGCTTTGCCCCACTGAAGAGGTACTGCCCATCGAGTAGACGCCGGTGATCGGCAATTCACCCTTTGGCGGATCCTGCACGGATGTACCGCGATACAGTTCCAGTTCATTCAGGTAGTGGCGTTGGGTTTCATCAGGCGCGTAGAAGCAAATGCCTCTGGGTACGTTACCATCAAGGTAGCCCGGCATCAGTGGATGGTGATAGTGCAATAATGTCGGCAGCAGACTGTAAACCTGTTGAAAAGCAGGTCCCATGGCAGCAAGCGCGCGATCCACGCGCAATTGATTGATGGCATCCAGTCTCTGTTTCAAAGTCTCAATATAGAGGTACAAGACGTATCGCCTGATGTTGCTACCCGTCATGTTGTCGATTGCTGCAGCGCATGCGCTCACTGGCAACCGTCACCACTCGGGATAAACCGTATGTCAAAAATAACCGTTACCTTTTTCATCTGCATTTTTATGGGGTACAGACGAAAAAATGGTCTAAAACGTGATCAATTTAACACCTTGCTCATTGACCGTAAAGAAAGATGCGCTACATACAAGTGTAGCACCATTCACAGCGTGTAAATCTCATAATACGGTAGGGCCGTTTCTCGTCATTCTTCACTGCCAGTGACGATGCCACGCCTTATCCTCTTAATCACGATTGACCGTAACACTGACATCCCACTTGTAAGGATGTTAGGATGTTCCATGGATGATAATGACGGTAACAAGCATGTTAGACAATGTTTTAAGAATTGCCACACGCCAAAGCCCCCTTGCGCTCTGGCAGGCACATTATGTCAAAGACGCCTTAATGGCAAACCATCCTGGGCTGGTTGTAGAGCTGGTGCCAATGGTGACGCGCGGCGACGTAATTCTTGATACCCCACTGGCGAAAGTAGGCGGTAAAGGCTTGTTTGTGAAAGAGCTGGAAGTCGCGCTACTGGAAAAACGCGCCGATATTGCGGTGCATTCCATGAAAGATGTGCCGGTCGAGTTTCCACAAGGCCTGGGTCTGGTCACTATTTGCGAACGCGAAGACCCGCGTGATGCCTTTGTCTCTAATAAATACAACAATCTCGATGAACTGCCCGCAGGCAGTATCGTTGGGACTTCCAGCTTACGCCGTCAGTGCCAGCTGGCCGAACGCCGTCCGGATCTCATCATCCGTTCGCTGCGCGGCAACGTCGGTACCCGTCTGAGTAAACTGGATCACGGCGACTACGACGCCATTATCCTGGCCGTTGCCGGTTTAAAACGTCTGGGGCTGGAAGCACGTATTCGCACTGCGCTGCCGCCAGAGATCTCCCTTCCTGCCGTAGGCCAGGGGGCCGTCGGTATTGAATGTCGGCTCGATGATGCGCGCACTCAGGCGCTGCTGGCGCCGCTGAATCACGAAGTGACCGCCCTGCGGGTTAAGGCCGAGCGGGCAATGAATACCCGTCTGGAAGGCGGCTGTCAGGTCCCTATTGGCAGTTATGCCGAAATGATCGAGGGAGAGATTTGGCTCCGTGCGCTGGTTGGGGCACCGGACGGCTCGCTAATGGTACGTGGAGAGCGTCGGGGTTCACCGCAGGATGCAGAGCAGATGGGCATTTCGCTGGCGGAAGAGCTGCTGGATAACGGTGCCCGCGCTATTCTTACCGAGATTTATAACGGAGAAGCGCCCGCATGAGTATTCTGGTCACCCGCCCGTCTCCCGCAGGGGAAGAGTTAGTGAGCCGTCTGCGCACACTGGGGCAGGAGGCCTGGAGTTTCCCGCTCATCGAGTTTACACCGGGTCGGCAACTGGCAACGCTTGCCGACCAGCTGGCAACACTCACCGCTAATGATTTAGTGTTTGCACTCTCGCAGCATACTGTCTCTTTTGCCCATGCTCAGTTGCAAAAGCAAGGTCAAGCCTGGCCCACGTTGCCACACTATTTTGCGATTGGTCGCACCACGGCGCTCGCTCTCCATACCGTCAGCGGGCGCGACATTCGCTACCCTCTGGATCGGGAAATTAGCGAAGTCTTGCTACAATTACCTGAATTACAAAAAATTACGGGCAAACGTGTACTGATATTACGTGGCAACGGTGGACGTGAACTGTTGGGCGAAACCCTGACGTCACGCGGAGCCGATGTGACTTTTTGTGAATGTTATCAACGCAGTGCAAAACATTACGCAGGCGCGGAAGAGGCGATGCGCTGGCAGTCTCATGGGGTGACGACGGTGGTTGTCACCAGCGGTGAGATGTTGCAGCAGCTCTGGTCGTTGATTCCGCAATGGTATCGTGAGCACTGGTTACTACGCTGTCGGCTGTTGGTCGTCAGTGAGCGTCTGGCGTACCTCGCCCAGGAACTGGGCTGGCAAGACATTAAGGTCGCCGATAACGCCGACAACGATGCGCTATTGCGCGCATTACAATAACTCTCATATGGGAAGCCATAATGACGGAACAAGAAAAATCCTCCGCCGTGGTTGAAGAGACCAGGGAGGCCGTGGAAACCACGCCACAGCCAGCCAATACCAATACCGAAAAGAAGAGTAAAAACAGTACTGCTCTGGTCCTCAGTGCGGTTGCTATCGCCATTGCTCTGGCGGCAGGTATTGGGCTTTATGGCTGGGGAAAACAGCAAACGGTCGAGCAAAATGCCACCAGCGACGCGCTGGCCAGCCAGTTAACGGCGTTACAGAAAACGCAAGAGAGCCAAAAGGCCGAGCTGGAAAGCGTGATTAAACAGCAGGCAACGCAGCTGGAGGCAGCGAATCGCCAGCAGGCCGCACTGGCGAAACAGCTGGATGACGTTCAGCAGAAAGTCGCCACTATTTCCGGCAGTGACGCAAAAACCTGGCTACTGGCTCAGGCCGATTTTCTGGTGAAACTGGCCGGTCGCAAGCTATGGAGCGATCAGGACGTCACCACTGCGGCTGCGCTACTCAAGAGCGCGGACGCCAGCCTGGCGGATATGAACGATCCGAGCCTGATTACTGCGCGTCGCGCCATTACCGATGATATCGCCAGCCTCTCCGCCGTCGCACAGGTTGACTACGATGGCATCATCCTTAAGGTAAATCAGCTTTCTAATCAGATCGATAACCTGCGTCTGGCTGATAACAATACCGACGATTCCCCTATGGACGCCGACAGCACCGAGCTTTCCAGCTCAATCAGCGAATGGCGCGTCAATCTGCAAAAAAGCTGGCAGAACTTTATGGATAATTTCATCACGATTCGACGTCGTGATGAAACCGCCGTTCCGCTGCTGGCGCCAAACCAGGATGTCTACCTGCGAGAGAACATCCGCTCTCGCCTGTTAGTGGCGGCGCAAGCGGTGCCACGCCATCAGGAAGAGACTTACCGTCAGGCGCTGGATAATGTCTCCACATGGGTTCGCGCGTACTACGATACCGATGATGCAACGACAAAAGCGTTCCTTGACGAGGTGGATAAGCTGAGCCAGCAGAGCATCACGATGGATGTGCCGGAAACGCTGCAAAGCCAGGCGATCCTCGAAAAACTGATGCAAACTCGCGTGCGTAATCTGCTGGCGCAACCGGCGGCCTCTGCGACTGAAGCGCCCCCTGCCCCTGCTGCTGCTGCTGCGCAGACAGCCGCGCCGCAAGGAGAATAATGATGCTGAAAGTATTGTTGCTCTTTGTGTTATTGATCGCCGGGATTGTTTTAGGTCCAATGATCGCCGGTCATCAGGGCTATGTCCTGATCCAGACCGATAACTACAATATCGAAACCAGCGTAACGGGACTGGTGATAATCCTGATCGTTCTGCTGGTGGTGCTGTTCGCCATTGAGTGGCTGTTGCGGCGAATTCTCCGTACCGGTGCGCACACTCGCGGATGGTTTGTTGGTCGTAAACGCCGTCGCGCGCGTAAGCAGACAGAACAGGCACTGCTGAAGCTGGCGGAAGGTGATTACCAGCAGGTTGAGAAGCTGATGGCGAAAAATGCCGATCATGCTGAACAGCCGGTGGTTAACTACCTGCTGGCTGCCGAAGCCGCCCAACAGCGTGGGGATGAAGCGCGCGCGAATCAGCATCTGGAACGTGCCGCGGAGCTGGCTGGCAATGACACCATTCCGGTGGAGATTGTCCGCGTACGTCTGCAACTGGCACGCAATGAGGACCATGCTGCGCGCCACGGGATAGATAAATTACTGGAAGTCACCCCGCGTCACCCGGAAGTCCTGCGTCTGGCGGAGCAGGCCTACATCCGCACCGGCGCATGGAGTTCACTGCTGGATATCATTCCGTCAATGGCGAAAGCCAACGTTGGCGATGAAGAACATCGCGCAATGCTGGAACAGCAGGCGTGGATTGGTCTGATGAACCAGGCTCGCGCCGATCAGGGTAGCGAAGGTTTACGTGAGTGGTGGAAAAACCAGAGCCGTAAAACTCGCCATCGGGTGCCGCTACAGGTGGCTATGGCAGAACACCTGATCGAATGCGACGACCATGATATGGCGCAGCAGATCATCATCGACGGACTGAAGCGTCAGTACGACGATCGTCTGGTGTTGCCCATTCCCCGTCTGAAGACCAATAACCCGGAACAGCTGGAAAAAGTGCTGCGTCAGCAGATTAAAACCGTTGGCGATCGCCCCTTGTTGTGGAGCACGCTCGGTCAGTCGTTAATGAAACACGGTGAATGGCAGGAAGCCACGTTCGCCTTCCGTGCAGCGCTGAAGCAGCGTCCGGATGCCTACGACTACGCCTGGCTCGCCGATGCGCTCGACAGACTGCATCAGCCGGAAGAAGCGGCCACCATGCGTCGTGACGGACTGATGCTGACGTTGCAAAACAACAATCCCCCGCAGTAACCTGCAGGCCCGGTCGCGTGTCGCCGATCGGGCCTGAAATCCTTCTTCCGCGCTTTGCCATGCGCACCTACAGAATACTATATTCATACAACTGACGACGGTTCTGTATATTAAATAACATTTGATCTTCTTCTGATAATCTGGCGAAGCTATCAGTAAACGCTTTCAGCGTCTCTACCGGTTTATCTTCAGGGATAATTGAGAGTGCTTCTGCCGCCTTAATCACGAATATTCCACATCCGTTTGGCACATTTTTTTGCATATCCCCATGCATAAAATCGATATTTTTTTCAGAGACCCCGGCTCTTTTTGCTGAAGCAATAAAATTGCTTTTAGTATCTTCATGTAACTCACTCAGAGAGTTAAATATAGCGCACTTAGTATTACAGTCAGACTCATCATTATACAAAACAAACAACACCCAATGGCCTCCGGTGTTAACCGGGAAAATCTCAGTTTTATCAATATTTGTTTTCGTTTTCATCTTTTCAGAAATTATCTCAGATAAAACATTTGATTTTGTTGTCGGTTCAATAAGTCCGACTGGAAAATTTAATGACAATTTATCCACATGCTGCGTTAAACCACTTATGGCGGCATTTATCTCATCGGTCGGCAGCATACGGGCGTTACTCCATAAATCAATCTGTCCAAGCTGCTCGAACGGTGACTGAGCGATCTCCCCTTCACTGAAAATGGCGGATATATCCTGTTTCTGCGCTATATTGGTTATCGCAGAACCCGCCATGTACAGTAGTTTAGATGGCGAATGAAATTTCTTCATATCTTCATTATTTTTTTCTTTAGCGCTACAGGCCGTCTCATATAACTTCATACTGGCCTGCTGAATTTCTTCGACAACCCCCGACTTCCCCTGGGTTTTCCCACTAAACAAATCAAAAAGGATATTCTCAGCCCTTTTACCCACATCATCATGGCGCAGGGCAAGGTTATGCAACATATCAATACAATCAAGGTTGCCGTCGGCTGCTGATTGACTCAGTACATCAAGCGTCCTTATATTTACGTTGTCTGTAAATAAATTATTAAACTGCGCTGTATTTAGTTGATATCGGGAATAGTTTCCGGCGATCATTGGGTTTCCTTATCAAAATAGCTCATTTTCAGGCTGATGTTTTTCTATACTAGATCAGATGAGTAATGAACAAATTCCGCAATTCGCTCCTTTACAGGTTTATTTGATAGCCATAAAAAATGGATGGGCGCAGTTTTTAGATGTAAAAAAACGCCCACTCCTGATGAAGCGGGCGTTAAACAGGTCTGTATGACAACATAAATGGGTGCTTCACTCAACGTTATGTCCATGGTGTTTGATGAGGCCGAAGCGACATCTGTCAGTGGACGATAAGCACCGTAAACGGCTCTGCATCATTCCTGAGTTTATGAAGCACTATGGCGAGCATAAGAGATGGAATGAGCATCTACCTGTATATTATTGCACATTGCATGCCAGGATTGCACTGCTAAAAATAAGGATTAAGAATTTTTACCTTGCTGGTATTTCATGACGTTACGTCAATTCGCCCCGTAGCGCTGAGGAATAGCTCAGACCGCTGTCGTCAGGTAACGACATCTCTCGTCAAAATACATAAAATCTTATTGAATCAGTCTGTTAACCGTCACCAAATAGCGACAACAGAAAGTGTGGATGTCTCAGACAGGCAACAGAATATACCGGGTGGATTCAGAAGGATGTTAAAAACAAAAAACCCCGCCGAAGCGGGGTTCAAAATTGGTCGGCGAGAGAGGATTCGAACCTCCGACCCACTGGTCCCAAACCAGTTGCGCTACCAAGCTGCGCTACTCGCCGATGTACTGCTTTTTGAATTTTTAGTTCAATTCTTTAAGTCGTGGTGCGAGGGGGGGGACTTGAACCCCCACGTCCGTAAGAACACTAACACCTGAAGCTAGCGCGTCTACCAATTCCGCCACCTTCGCATTTCACAACTTTTAATAATGGGGTGGCTAATGGGATTCGAACCCACGACAACTGGAATCACAATCCAGGGCTCTACCAACTGAGCTATAGCCACCACTACAAATTTTTTACGCGGTATCGAAACCACCGCAGCTCCAGCACCGGATTAATGGTGCGCCCGACAGGATTCGAACCTGAGACCTCTGCCTCCGGAGGGCAGCGCTCTATCCAGCTGAGCTACGGGCGCTTAGCGCCGTTGCGGGGGTGGATAATACGGACTTCACACCCCGCTGTCTAGTGCCTTTTTAAATAAAATGCGCGTTTGGTTACGCTTTGCGCGTTTTGTTGCTTATTCCCCCGCTTTCTGCGCAATGCCGTGACGGTTGAGGCCAAAAACCTTATAAACGATCGTCACAGCGAACAGGAAGATAATACCGACAAACAGCGACATACGGGTATCTTCATTAAAGTACATGCCGATCAGTACGCAAATCAGGAACGCCATCGTCAGATAATTCGCCCACGGGAAAAAAATAGAACGGAAAGGATGACTGGCGATGGCCTCTTTATGGGCTCGACGAAAGCGCAGCTGGCTAATCAGGATCACAAACCACGGCACCATCCCCGGCAGTACGCTCGCACTATAGACATAAACAAAAACGCGCTGCGGATTAGGTATGATGTAGTTCAGGCATGAACCTACCAGCAGAATCAGGATAGAGAGAGCCACCCCCGCCACAGGCACTCCATGACGGGACACTTTCGCCATCGCCGCAGGCAGCTGGCGGTTTTTCGCCAGCGCATAGAGCATGCGCCCGCAGCTGTACATACCGCTGTTACAGCCGGAAAGCGCAGCGGTCAGTACCACAAAGTTGATAATGCCTGCCGCAGCGGTGATCCCGATTTTCGCAAAAGTCAGAACAAACGGGCTACCGTTACTGCCAATCTCATTCCACGGGAAGATAGTGACGATAACAAAAATAGCACCCACATAGAAAATCAGGATACGCCACAACACCTTACCCACAGCGCTACGCAGCGTAACCTGCGGATTCTTCGCTTCACCGGCGGTGATGCCAATCAGCTCCACGCCCTGATAGGAGGCAACGACGATACACAATGCGGTGAGGAATCCTTTCCAACCACCGGCAAAGAAGCCGCCGTGCCCGGTGAGGTTGCCAAAACCAATCGCCTGGCCGCCGTTACCAAAACCAAAGAAAATCACGCCCAGTCCGACGATAATCATCACAATGATGGTCGTAACTTTGATCATCGCAAACCAGAACTCGATTTCACCATACAGACGTACTGCGGCAAGGTTTGCCAGCGCGACCAGACCAACGGCAATTAGCGCGGGTATCCACTGCGCCATGTCAGGGAACCAGAACTGCACATAAACTCCGATGGCGGTGATTTCCGAAATCCCGACGGCCATCCACATAAACCAGTATGACCATGCGGTGAGATAGCCGAAGAATGGACTCATATAACGGTGGGCGTAAACGGCGAATGAACCGGTTACAGGTTCAAGGAACAGCATCTCCCCCATCGAACGCATGATGAAAAAGACGAACAGCCCGGCGACGATATACGCCAGCAGCACCGACGGTCCCGCCCATTTAAGGGTACTGGCAGCCCCCATAAACAGGCCAACGCCGATGGTGCCCCCGAGGGCAATTAATTCGATATGCCGAGCCTCCAGCCCACGCTGAAGCTCAGATTGATTCTCTGCCATAAATCCTCTTGTCGTGTTTTGCCATTGTTCCGGTAGCGCCGGTTATTGTTATGGGTACATCAAGCGATGCGAATGGTTTCTTAAATTTGGCAAAATGGCAAATGAAGCATTAAAAAAATGTATGTTTTGTGTAAAAAGCAAACAGGAGAAGGGGTCGGGGCAGCACATTAAACAGAATGCGCTGCCCGTCTAAAAAAGGGAGGGTTACAGGTTACCGGTATAATGCCAGCGAAGGTAGCGCAGCAGGCGCAGTTGACGGGTAATGCGGCTCGGTTGAGACAATAAGCGATACAACCATTCCAGGCCGAGGTTCTGCCATACTTCAGGCGCACGCTTAACGTGTCCGGTAAAGACATCATAAGTGCCGCCCACGCCCATATACAACGCCAGCGGATAAACTTCCCGGCAATCGCGCATAAAAATCTCTTGTTTCGGCGAGCCCATTGCTACCGTCACAATCTGCGCCTCGCTGGCGCGAATGCGTTCAAACAGTGCCTGGCGCTGCTCCTGAGTAAAGTACCCGTCCTGACTGCCGACAATGTTAACGTTCCACTGCGTACGCAGTTTTTTTTCCGTTTGCGCCAGCACTTCGGGTG
Source organism: Citrobacter amalonaticus (assembly GCF_002918555.1). Lineage (GTDB taxonomy): Bacteria > Pseudomonadota > Gammaproteobacteria > Enterobacterales > Enterobacteriaceae > Citrobacter_C > Citrobacter_C amalonaticus_A. The sequence continues at coordinate 36,746 of NZ_PQMB01000010.1, read as the reverse complement.
TGCCACCCACGAGGAACACCGGCGTGCCCTCTTTGCCCGCCCGCATCATTAATGCTTCCCAGAGATCGGCCCCGGCGACGCGGGAGACCTGTGCTTGCGGGTACTTCTTATGCACCGAACGCACCACGCTGATGCCATCGGCATACTTGAATTCCGCAGCCTCAATCAGCGCCCTCACCTCCGGGTTGTCCTCCACCGTCAGCATCTTCTCGGCATTGATCGCCACCAGCGTTCCCTGTTTTAGCCGCCCGTCGGCGAACAGGTAGCTGAGTGCGTGTTGCATATCTCGCCAGCCGATCAGTTGTAAACCGCGTAATGTGTATATCGGCGCAGTGGTATTATCTGTCATTACTATCCTTCAACCGGTGCCCGGGGCTGTGATTTTGTTCGTTTATGGATGAGTCCGGCGCTGTCAAAAAGCCAGAAAAGAAGTTTCGCAACCAGCAGACAGGCTCCGAAAACCACAAGGAAGAAGACCACGCGTGAGACAAAGGCATCCAGCCCCTCGCGCGCCAGCACAATCATGTTGAAGATTGCGCCAAAGCAGAAGCTGTGCAAAATCGCCGCCTTATAGCGATTCGTCTCGCGGTTACCTAACTCATACAGCCAGTCGAACCATTTGATGATTAACCCAACCACCACCGCCCCAAGGGGGATAAACAGCGCCCCCCCCATGATCACCAGAGAACCAATCAGCGTAGGTGAAATGGCGAGGCCAGAGTGGTTATTCAGTACTTCCCAGGTAAAGTAGTTTGCCGAGTTCAGAACAATACCCGGTCGTCCCGGCCACAGCCAGGAAGGAATAAAGACATAAAAATCGCGAACAATCGGTGCCAGCCCCTGGAAATCAATGTTGTCGTAGTTTTGCAACAGCAGCGCCAGGTTTTCCCACGGTGAGAAGGTATCGCGGGTCAGATACAAAAAGGTATAGAACGCTTCATCGCCGCTCACGTTCAGCCCGTAGCGCTTCAGGGCCAGCCAGAACATGCCTACAATCCCCAGCACGCCCGCAGCCGCCAGCATCCACAGCGAGATCCAGCCGCGAATAATGCCGATAAACAGGAAGATGGCGAACGCAATGATGATGTTCGCACGTGTCCCGCCCACAATCATGTAAGTTAGCAGGCCAAACGCGACGGTGCTGACAAGGAAAAACAGCCAGGCTTTGCTGTCCTGACGCAGGAAATAAATCACCAGCATCGCCGGAATGAAGAAGTAGAAGAAGCGCTTTAACGCCACGCCGGAAACTTCACTGGAGAAGATCTGGCTGTAGGAGTGCAACCGGAACAGCAGGAAACCGTTGTGCATAAAAAAGATGCCAACGCTCACCAGCGCAATCCCCATCAAAATCACCCAGGTGAGATGGGTTTCGACCCGGTTCATGGTGAAAAGCGGCGCGCGCGGGACGTCAGAGGCTCGTTTACGTAAGCGCGTCTTATAGGTCACATAGTAGACAGCATAAAAACAGGCGGCAGAAAGCAGCGCCTGCAGCAATATCTCCGGCGGCGCAACGGCAACGTCAAAGCGGAAGACCAGCGCACAGGTCAGCGGAAATCCGAAGAAAAAGGTCAATAAAAACAGCAGTGAAAAGAAAACGTTGAAGTTAAAACGCACGCGACGGAATTCAAACCAGGTCAGCGTGGCAATAAACAGAGAAGAAAGCAGCCAGACCATCAGCAAGCCACTAAACTGCATCAGGCTCATACGGTCTCTCCTGCGGCGATGTGCAACGCCCTGAGCCAGGGTTGCTGATAGTTTGGACTAAAGAACGTAATCTCGCTTTTATCCACGCAGGCCAGCTGGCGCTGCGCCTCACGAATCACCTGTTCATTAATATCATCGCCGATAAACAGCACAGGAAGATGTTGCTCCACCATATCCTGCCAGAAGGGATTTTCACGGTTAAGCACGCAGGGGATCCCTGCCTGAATCAGCAGGCACAGCGTGCCGATTCCCTGCTGGCGGGCAAAAATAAAGTAGCCCAGATCGCACTGACGCAGTAACGCCAGATAGGCAGAAAACTCCAGCTTTTCGCTGAGGATTTTTACATTATCCGCGCTAAATAACGCCAGGCCAGCCTGACGCACTTCATTGATATAGGCCTCGTTATTCGCCGGATAACCCATCGGGACAATGACATTCACCGTGTCGCCAAACTGCTGATGCACCGCACGTAATGCCGCAATATGCTCATTACTGCGATCGCCGGAGTTACCCACCAGAATTGTCATTTTCCCTTCACGCGAGCGATCGTTCGTCATCTCGTTGAGCGCAGGATCCATCCGCGTAGGAAAATAGAGCAACTCCCCGCGCACGCGAGGATGTTGATGGGAGAAATAGTTCAAATCGCCACGCGTGGCGAAGACGCAGCCCACCCGGCTTTGCGCCAGACGGCGAAGCGGATAAAACAGACGAAATTTCAGCCCGCTGGAGACCTCGTACAGATCGGCCCCCCAAATGTGCCAGTTAAACTGGCTGGACTTAATGCCACCGCTAAGCAGCGCCAGCCACAACGCGGTGTTGAACTGCCCGTGGAAGAGGAAACGCTGCTGACGGTTCGCTTTCGCTTTGGCGATTACCGCCCCGGCCAGCGCCTTTTTTCCATCGTAGAAATCGATTGATAACGCCGGACAGCTTTCACTCAACCCAACGTCCTGACCCGCAACCATAAACTCGCGTGCGTGCTCGCTTTTTTCAGCCAGAGCATCATTGAAAAACCGCAGTACGGTTTGATTATGGTGAGGGATATCCGATCCCAGTACGTGAATCAGTACAGTCATGTCCGCCTACGCCAGAGTAAAAACACGCCACAACAGAAAGAGAAATAGACGACATAGGTTGCCATATACGCCTGTGCCGCGCCCAGCGCGCCATGCGCAGGGATCAGCCAGTGAGCAAATGCCGTCAACAAAATAAACTGGCTAATCTCAGCCAGAATATAAAACCGTAGCGATGCTTTCGCGATCACCAGATAGCCAAACACATACGCGCCAACCTTCAGCACATCCCCGACCAGTTGCCAGGCGAACAGATCGCGCATGGCAGTGAATTTGGCGGAAAAAAGCAGCCAGATGGCGAAATCACGCAGCAGCCAGACGGTAAAACTCGCCACCGCCACCGCAGGCAGAACAAACTTCAGCGATTTTACGATTTCGCGCGTAATGTCGCGCTTTTCGGTCAGCCGCGACAACGTCGGCAATAAATACACGCTAAATGACGCGGTAATAAATTGCAGATAAGCGTCAGAGATACTGCTCACCCCCTGCCAGATACCGACATCATCCCAGCTGTAGTGCGCTGCCAGCAGGTTTCGCATCATCACATATGCCACCGGCAGCGTGACGGACGTAATTAGCGCCATCAGCGTAAATTTGCTGAGCTGCCCGGCAAGCCCCTTATCCCACGAAGGTTTCAGGTAACTCAGCGGGATTGCGCCTCGCCTGACGAGCATAATCGCTGCCGGGATAACCACCAGGGCAGGCACCAGCGCCAGACCAAGCAGCGCGCCCTCATAGCCGCCAAGACGGTAACAGCCGTAATAGGCAACAACGCCAACCAGGCTGCCGATAATCAGCGATAGCGCATTTGCGGCGGCATCACGAAAACCTTTCATCAGCGCCAGCAGCAGGTTGGCCCAGGCAATCCCCATCTGAACCAGCGCCACTAAGCGCACCAGCCCCTGGTAGTGGCTATGACCAAACAGCCCCTGACTGACAGGCGCCGCCGCCAGCAAAAAGAACACGGCCATCAGCGTGGAAAATCCCAGCACCATCGCGGAGGACGTGCCAACCACCTTGCGTAATCGCATCGGATCATCATGGTGCTGGGCGACATATTTGGTGACGCCGTTAAAGATCCCGGCACCGGCCAACACCCCCAGCACCGTGACCATCTGACGGAAGTTTCCCGCCAGGCCCACACCCGCAGGTCCAAACGACACGGCGAGCAGTTTTACAACCAGTAACCCAGTCCCGATTTTTACCAGCGTACTGGCCGCCGTCCACAGGGACGCTTTCGCGAGCGACATATCAGGAGAAATAATTCAGCAAGGTTGCGATAACCGTACGCTGATTGACGGGCGACAGATTGTAGAACAGCGGCAGACGCAGCAAACGCTCACTCTCCTTAGTGGTGTAGCGATCTACACCGGCAAACTCGCCAAACTTGTCGCCAGCCGGACAGTCATGCAGCGGGATATAGTGAAACACCGCCATGATTTCCGCTTCCTTCAGGAAGTTAATCAGCGCACTGCGATCGTCAATATCGCGCAGCTTAATATAAAACATATGCGCGTTATGCACGCAGCTGTCCGGGATGGAGGGCAGGTCAATGCGCCCGGCGTGCGCCAGCGGTGTCAGCGCGTCATAGTAGTTCTGCCACAACGCCAGACGCTGCTGATTAATTCGCTCTGCCGCTTCCAGTTGCGCCCACAGATATGCTGCCTGAAGATCGGACATCAGATAACTTGAACCAATATCGCGCCAGGTATATTTATCCACCTGACCACGGAAGAACTGGCTGCGGTTAGTGCCTTTTTCACGAATGATCTCCGCCCGTTCAATCAACTTACGGTCGTTAATCAGCGTCGCACCACCTTCCCCGCCCGCCGTGTAGTTTTTGGTTTCGTGGAAGCTGAAGCAGCCAATATGCCCCATTGTCCCCAGCGCGCGACCTTTATACGTGGACATCACCCCCTGCGCGGCGTCTTCCACCACAAACAGGTTGTACTTTGCCGCCAGCGCCATAATGGTATCCATTTCGCAAGCTACACCGGCATAGTGTACTGGTACAATCACACGCGTTTTATCGGTGATCGCCGCTTCAATCAGCGTTTCATCGATGTTCATGGTATCCGGGCGGATATCGACGAAGACAATTTTCGCCCCGCGCAGCACGAAAGCATTGGCGGTAGACACAAATGTGTAGCTCGGCATGATGACCTCATCACCCGGCTGGATATCCAGCAGCAATGCCGCCATCTCAAGCGAAGCCGTGCAGGATGGCGTGAGTAATACTTTCGCGCTGCCAAAATGCTGCTCCAGCCACTGCTGGCATCGACGCGTAAATCCTCCGTCGCCGCACAGCTTGCCGCTGCCCATTGCAGACTGCATATAGTCGAGTTCAGTTCCCACCACCGGCGGTGCGTTAAATGGAATCATTTTGTCACCTGTATAACCAGTATGCGGTGCTTTCCACATTCGCACCGCTCTGTATATATCGTTTAAGCGCGGCGGTGTTGCCCATCTGGGTCGCCACCCGCAATGTTGTTTTACCACGCGCCTGCGCCCAGCCAAGCGCCGCCTGCATCAGCTCAGCTCCCGCGCCACGCCCGGCCAGCAGACCGATTCGCACGTCGGTATCATTAAGTTCCCGCAGCGAGACGTAACCACGAATATCACCGACCCCGTCACGCAGGATCAGACACTGGTGATCAAAGGTGCCACGCACCGCGTTCTCAATCCATTGCGCGTAAAAACGTGCGCTGGCGTCCGGCGCATACCACGGCGCCCGGAAGCGGCTTTGCGCGAAGGCCTCCGCTGCCTGTTGGCGCAAAACGGGAATGTCCGTAAGACGTGCAATTTCCGCGCCAGATATTTCGTCAGCAGGCGTAACCGACAATACGAAGTCCACCTCGCCTTCCACCAGCGAAAAGCCCAGCCGTTGCAGCGCATCTAACTCATCTGCCCGCGCAGCAGGGATTTTTACCTGCACCCGTGACCAGGGCTGTAGTTCAGCTTCAGTCAATACTGGCGCGCAGGGATCGATACGCACAATGGCGCTATCGACGCCAAAGAACGTACTTTCCCAGCTCAGCGGTTCAATACTGGCGCGGACGAGCACGGAGCAGCTCCAGCAGGTATTGGCCATAACCGGTTTTGGCAAGCGCACTGGCGGCGCGTTTCACGCCTTCATCGTCCAGCCAGCCGTTACGCCAGGCAATCTCTTCCAGACAGGCGATTTTAAATCCCTGCCGTTTTTCAACCGTTTGCACGAAAGTGCTCGCCTCAATCAGGCTGTCGTGGGTTCCGGTATCCAGCCAGGCAAAACCACGCCCCAGCAGTTCAACCGTCAGATGCCCCTCCTCCAGATACATCTGGTTGATAGAGGTAATCTCCAGCTCTCCACGCTCAGAAGGCTTCACGCGCTTCGCATACTCCACCACGTTGTTGTCGTAGAAATAGAGGCCGGTCACCGCCCAGTTGGATTTGGGCTCTTTCGGCTTCTCTTCCAGCGAAATGGCGCGGAAATTATCGTCAAACTCCACCACGCCAAACCGCTCAGGATCCATCACCTGGTAACCAAAGACCGTTGCACCTTTCGTGCGCGCCGCAACGTGGCGTAATTTGGGGCTGAAACCCTGACCAAAGAAGATGTTATCGCCCAATACCAGGCAGGATGGCTCGCCGTTAAGGAACGTTTCACCAATGATAAACGCCTGCGCCAGTCCATCCGGGCTGGGCTGTTCCGCATACTGCAAATCGATGCCAAATTCGGAACCATCCCCCAGCAGCCGCTGAAAATAGCCTTTATCTTCCGGGGTGGTGATGATCAGAATTTCGCGAATTCCCGCCAGCATTAATACCGACAGCGGGTAGTAAATCATCGGCTTGTCATAGACTGGCAGTAGCTGTTTCGATACGCCGCGCGTAATGGGGTGCAAGCGGGTGCCTGAACCACCCGCCAGAATGATACCTTTCATACGTTCCTTCCTCCGGGAGCCATAGTCAGGCTCATCAGGCGTGATTGTCGCAGCCAGCTTGAACACGGACGGCACGTCGCAACCGGGGCGTACACGCAGTACGTGAGGATGATTCGCGACGCTCACCCTTCAGGTCGCCGCAAACGGCGTTCAAAACGCTGCCGGGTTTTGTGCGCGCACTGCCCTGGTTCAAAATGGCAAGTAAAATAGCCTAATGATACGGGCTTTTAGCCCTTCAGACCTAAACGTTCGCCCTGATAGCTGCCGTCTTGTACGGGCTTCCACCAGGCCTCATTCGCCAGATACCACTGCACGGTTTTTCGCATTCCGCTGTCAAAGGTTTCCTGTGGTATCCAGCCGAGCTCACGCGCAATTTTTGCTGCGTCAATAGCATAACGCAAGTCATGACCAGGCCGATCGTCAACGAAAGCGATCAGGTCGCGGTACTGCGTCACGCCCTGCGGTTTATTCGGCGCCAGCTCTTCCAGCAGGCTACAAATCGTCTCAACCACATCCAGATTCTTTCGCTCGTTGTGACCGCCGATGTTGTACGTCTCCCCCACAACGCCCGTCGTGGCCACGCAGTACAACGCGCGGGCGTGGTCCTCCACATACAGCCAGTCGCGGATCTGCTGCCCGTTGCCGTACACCGGCAACGGTTTACCCGCCAGCGCGTTGAGGATCATCAGCGGAATCAGTTTTTCCGGAAAGTGATAAGGGCCATAGTTGTTAGAGCAGTTTGTCACCAGCGTTGGCAGACCGTAAGTGCGCAACCAGGCACGCACCAGATGATCGCTGCTGGCTTTAGAGGCGGAATACGGGCTGCTTGGCGCATACGGCGTGGTTTCCGTAAAGAAATCATCCGCGGAATGCAGATCGCCATACACTTCGTCGGTGGAGATATGGTGGAAGCGAAACGCTGCTTTTTTCTCACCGGATAATGCGCTCCAGTAAGCGCGGGATGCTTCCAGCAGCGTACAGGTGCCAACGATATTCGTTTCAATAAATGCGGCCGGACCATCGATGGAGCGATCGACATGACTTTCTGCCGCCAGATGCATCACATAATCCGGCTGATACTGCTGAAAGATCCCGTCCAGCGATGCCCGGTCGCAGATATCCACTTTTTCAAAGGCAAAACGCGCGCTCTCCGCGATCGGCGCCAACGACATCAGGTTTCCGGCATAGGTGAGTTTATCCACCACCACAACCGCATCTGCGGTTTCTTCGATGATATGCCGTACAACCGCAGAGCCGATAAATCCCGCGCCACCGGTAACCAGAATTCGTTTCATTAGCGCCAGACTCCTTTCGTATCAACCACAAATTGCTGGTGAACCGCATCACCTTTAATTGCTTTAAATTCGTTGTGATCGACCAGCATTACCAGCACATCAGCCGTTGCCAGCGCGTCATCAAGCCTTGCCAGGGTACAATGCCCCTCCAGCTTCTTCGGTAGCTGATGAACATTCGGCTCTACGACTAACGTCTCACCAACGTGCCACTGCGCAATGCTCTGCGCGACGCCCATCGCCGGGCTTTCACGCAAATCATCAATATTTGGCTTAAACGCCAGGCCAAAGCAGGCTATTTGCACGTCGCTGGCTCGCTTATTGGTGGCGGCCAGGCAATCCGCAACGGCGGCTTTTACCTGATCGACAACCCAGTGTGGTTTACCGTCGTTAACTTCACGCGCAGTACGGATCAGCCGTGACTGTAAAGGGTTTTGCGCCACAATAAACCACGGATCGACGGCAATGCAGTGCCCGCCAACGCCCGGACCAGGCTGGAGAATGTTCACGCGGGGATGGCGGTTGGCCAGACGAATCAGCTCCCAGACGTTAATCCCCTGATCGACGCAGATGAGCGACAGTTCATTCGCAAATGCAATATTCACGTCGCGAAAACTGTTCTCCGTCAGCTTGCACATCTCGGCGGTGCGGGCATTGGTCACCACACATTCACCTTGCAGGAAAATCTTGTACAGTTCACTGGCACGTGAAGAGCATACGGGCGTCATCCCGCCAATGACGCGATCATTTTTAATCAGTTCGACCATCACCTGCCCGGGAAGAACGCGTTCAGGGCAGTAGGCAATGTTGATATCAGCCTGTTCGCCAGCCTGCTGCGGGAACGTCAGATCCGGGCGCATTTCCGCCAGCCACGCCGCCATCTGCTCGGTTGCCCCCACCGGAGAGGTGGATTCGAGGATCACCAGCGCCCCTTTTTTCAGCACAGGTGCGATGGATCTCGCCGCCGATTCAACATAAACCATGTCAGGTTCATGCTCGCCTTTGAACGGCGTGGGTACCGCAATCAGGTAGGCATCAGCGTCAACAGGCGTGGTGGTTGCACGAAGGTATCCCCCCTCAACCGCCGTCCTGACGACCCTCCCCAAATCGGGTTCCACAATATGAATTTCGCCACGATTGATCGTATCTACTGCATTCTGATTAACATCGACGCCAATAACATGTTTTTGGCAGGAAGCAAAAGCCGCTGCCGTTGGCAACCCGATATACCCCAATCCAATAACAGAGATGGTCGTAAAACTCATAGCGACACCCGATTGTTTTTCAACGCCTGTAAAATACGACCACATGCCTGCCCGTCACCGTACGGGTTATGGGCACGACTCATGGTTTGATATTCATTTTCGTCATGCAGCAAACGGGTGACTTCTTCCACAATACGTTGCGAATCAGTCCCCACAAGACGTACGGTACCGGCACTGACCGCTTCCGGACGCTCAGTGGTTTCACGCATCACTAACACCGGCTTACCCAGTGAAGGTGCCTCTTCCTGAATTCCACCGGAATCAGTAAGAATCACCCAGGCATGATTCATTAGCCAGACAAAGGGCAGATAATCCTGCGGCTCAATCAGCACCACATTTTCAACATGACTAAGGATGCGATTCACCGGTTCACTCACGTTAGGGTTCAGGTGTACCGGATAGACAATCTGTACATCGTCGTGCGTGGCGGCAATCTCTGCCAGCGCATGACAGATTTGCTCAAAACCAAGCCCGAAGCTTTCACGGCGATGACCGGTCACCAGGATCATCTTTTTATTATGATCGAGAAAAGGATACTGAGCCTCCAGTTCCGAGCGCAGAGCATCGTGTCCCAGGACTTTATCGCGTACCCAAATTAACGCATCAATCACGGTGTTGCCGGTCACAAAAATACGGCTATCGGGGATATTTTCACGTAACAGATTTTGCCGTGAGTTTTCTGTCGGCGCGAAATGATACATCGCCAGATGGCCGGTTAACGTACGGTTAGCCTCTTCCGGCCAGGGTGAACAGAGATCCCCTGTGCGTAATCCCGCTTCCACATGCCCGACAGGGATACGCTGATAAAAGGCCGCCAGACTGGCCGCGATGGTCGTCGTGGTATCGCCATGAACCAGCACCACATCCGGCTTGAAATCGGCAAGAATAGGTTTTAATCCTTCCAGAATACGACAGGTAATTTCCGTCAGCCCCTGGCCTGGCTGCATAATATTGAGATCGTAATCAGGCACAATAGAAAAGAGGTTTAATACCTGATCGAGCATTTCACGATGCTGCGCCGTAACGCATACCCGGGCTTCAAAATCAGGATCTTTTGCCAACGCATGAACCAGAGGAGCCATTTTAATGGCCTCCGGTCGCGTGCCAAATACAGTCAATACTTTCACATTGATTCTCTTCGGATAGGCAGTGAGAGCCCAGCCTCTCACTGCAGTTGTGTTGCTAGATTGTGCGACGGCGAGTCAAGGCAACCCCTGCACCAATCAGTCCGCCGACGATACCCCACATAATCATGAGAAACGCACGGCGTGGGCTATCGCGTTTTACCGGTTCTTCCGGTGTACGCAAATAGCGATAGGTCTGAAAACGAGGATCCAGAGTTGGACCAACATTAAGAGTGTTCAGCATGGCCAGGTTTTGTTCATAGTCGAGATCAAACGCTGGCCCGACGGCTTGCAAATTTTCCAGACGCGCTTGCAGCATCGGGCGCCCAAGCAGGAACAGTTCCGAGTCCGGAAGTTCATCAGCCGGGATATCCGTAGCGGCGCGGGAGATATTATGCTGTTCGGCGATTTTCAGCGCCTGCTCAATACTGTGAACGCGGCGGGAGAAGATGGCTTTCGCGACCTCATCCTGACGTTTAACCTGCGCCTTCATTTGCACGGTACGCGCCGCCCACGCACCTTTTAATTCATCATTCAGGTGGCTGGCCGCGCGCTGGCTGGCGAACGCGACGTACTGACGCAGCAGATTGTTGGCGTCTGGCGCAGTCTCAGCGATAAGCTTCACGCTGTCATTAATCGCACGGGTGAAATCGCCTGGCGTGAACTGGATGTTGTTGATCAGCTCATCAAGCATCGCCGCGTCGGCTTTACTATTCCCCACCATGCGCTGCTTATAATAGTCAGTTTGCAGCCAGAACTCCCGGCGGGTATCCCAGGACGCCAGTTGCATAACAAACTCTTTATAGGCTTCATCCATCACTGAAGGCTGATCGACCTGTGCGCTGCTGGTTCTCATATCCAGATTACGCAAAAATTGTTGCTGGGAATAAAAGCCGCCCAGCATGTTGACAGTTGGACGATCCGAGATGGCAGTCGCGCTCCACTCCTGACGCGCAAAAAAGGTATACGCTAACGCGATCAGAGCAAACAACAGCGCCATCCCAATAATCCACAGCTTTCCAGCCCACAAGGTACGAAACAACCCACGAATATCCAGTTCATTTTCAGCGCCCACGGCCTGTTCTCCCGGTAATGGTTGTGTCATCGCACCCTCAATTTACTTGGTTAAATTTGGATTGTTATCACGGCTTCTGCGTAGTCTACGCTTCACACGTTTGATAAATCTTGCGACCTTCCAGGCACGCTTAATGCAATATCCATAAAGGAAGAATGCTAGCAAAAAGAGTACCAACATGACCCATTCGGGGACAAAATGAGAATATTCTGCAAGCACGCCAATTGAGGCCAGAATTGCAGCAGCAAGCGTAATCAGAACGAACGCCTGGCGGGAAGTAAACCCTGCACGCATGATTAAATGGTGAATATGCTGACGATCCGGTGAGAAGGGGCTCATGCCTTTACGCAACCGCCGATACATAATCGCCACCATATCCATCAGCGGAATAGCGATGATCCACAGCGCGGTAACCGGGCTAATAGGGTGTGTTTTGCCCTGGGTGGTTTCCAACAGGATCCAGATAACCGTAAAACCAATCAGCGTACTGCCGGCATCACCCATAAAGACTTTGTAGCGACGGCCCAGCACACCGAGATTGAGCATAATGTAAGGCAAAATGGCAGCGATCATCGCGAAACACCAGATTGCCAGACTGGTTTGTCCATCAAACCACAGAATCAGCCCCATTGCGGCGAAGGAGACGCTGGACAATCCCCCCAGTAAACCATCGATACCATCAACCATATTGAAGGCATTGATCGCCGCCCAAACGGCGAAAAGGGTGAGGAAATAGCCAAAAGGACCAAGAACCATCTCCCAGGGGCCAAAAATATAGCCCAGGCTGCTGAGATAGAGCTTACCGACTACCATCATAATCACACCGATAGCAGCCTGAATCGTAGCGCGAATTTTTACGCTGATGTCGTAGCGATCGTCCAGCGCGCCAATAAAAACCAGCACGCCAGCGCAGGCAAGGTAGAGAGACGCATGCGGAATATAGTAATCAACAATCCCAAAAGTGAAGCAAATTCCTGCGTAAACTGAGATCCCTCCAACCAACGGAATCAGCCCCTGGTGGCGTTTACGAAAGTTGGGTTTATCCACTAAACCGACCTTTTTTGCTACCTTACGCGCAAAAAACAGGAACAGTGTCGTGAATAAAAAAATACTGATGAGATCAGTACTTACTGTCAGTAAATTCACAATGCGTGCTCTCAGAGACAATTAAAAAATTAATAGTAGAAGTATAACCACGAAGACCTTTATTCAGAAGGGAAACTCCGTTCCAAAACCTCTGTTTTGTATAATTATTGACCAAATATTCAAATTCAGAACAAAGCGCATAATAAATATGGGTCATTTCGCACTTTTGTTACGCTACCGTTAAGATTACAGACCTAAAAGCAAAACGCCACGTATTTACGTGGCGTTTTTTAGTTTAAAGCCGATTTATGAGCGCTTCATCATATCGAAGAAGTCGTCATTGGTCTTGGTCATTGCCAGTTTATTAATGAGGAACTCCATTGCATCAATTTCACCCATTGGATGGATGATTTTGCGCAGGATCCACATTTTCTGCAGCTCTTCCTGAGTGGTAAGCAGCTCTTCTTTACGGGTACCGGAACGGTTGTAGTCAATCGCCGGGAAGACACGTTTTTCAGCGATCTTACGGGAGAGGTGCAGCTCCATGTTACCGGTGCCTTTAAACTCTTCGTAGATAACTTCATCCATTTTCGAACCGGTGTCGATCAGCGCGGTTGCGATGATCGTCAGGCTACCGCCCTCTTCCACGTTACGCGCCGCACCGAAGAAACGCTTCGGACGATGCAGGGCGTTGGCATCCACACCACCGGTCAGAACTTTACCGGAAGCCGGAACAACGGTGTTGTAGGCACGCGCCAGACGAGTAATGGAGTCAAGCAGGATGATAACGTCTTTCTTGTGCTCAACCAGACGTTTCGCCTTCTCGATCACCATTTCTGCGACCTGAACGTGGCGAGATGCCGGTTCATCAAAGGTTGAAGCAACGACTTCACCTTTAACCAGACGTTGCATCTCGGTCACTTCTTCCGGACGTTCGTCGATCAGCAACACCATCAGCACACAGTCAGGATGGTTGTAAGCAATACTCTGCGCAATGTTCTGCAACAGCATGGTTTTACCGGCTTTCGGCGGTGCAACGATAAGACCACGCTGACCACGACCGATCGGAGATGCCAGATCCAGTACGCGCGCCGTTAAGTCCTCAGTAGAACCGTTACCACGTTCCATACGCAGACGAGAGTTTGCGTGCAGCGGGGTTAAGTTCTCAAAAAGGATTTTATTACGGGCATTTTCTGGTTTGTCATAGTTAACTTCGTTAACTTTCAACAGCGCAAAGTAGCGTTCGCCTTCTTTCGGCGGGCGAATCTTACCAGAAATGGTATCACCAGTGCGGAGGTTGAAACGGCGGATTTGGCTGGGGGAAACGTAGATGTCATCAGGACCGGCGAGGTAGGAGCTGTCTGCAGAGCGGAGGAAACCAAATCCATCCTGCAATATCTCCAGCACACCGTCACCAAAGATATCTTCGCCACTCTTTGCGTGCTGCTTCAGGATGGCAAAAATAATGTCCTGCTTGCGCATACGAGCCAGGTTTTCCAGCCCCATATTTTCGCCGAGAGTGATCAGCTCAGAAACCGGCGTATTCTTTAATTCGGTAAGATTCATAATGGTGTGAGTTCTTAAACTTGGGGTAAATCTCGAACTTAATGTTGTGAATGGTATGGCAGGATCATCCATGCCTGTTTATGGCCATCAACTCATGTCTGTTCGCTGTCTGGTCACAGGAAAGTACACAGAACTGAAACGACAAGACGGATTGAATGATAAGCCAGGAATCTGTCTACTTCTCGCGCGAGAAAAAACGGGAAGCATTGGATATAACAAGATTCAAACTTAATAAGGTATGTTTAATTCGAAGTCAACACTAACTTAGCACGACTCAAGTCGGGCGTCCAGTCATCCGAGTCAATTAGGAATCCTGGGCGCCCGAACAAGAGACATCTTTGTTACGCCAGGTTGGCGTCAAGGAACTCTTTGAGCTGACCTTTGGACAGAGCGCCCACTTTGGTTGCAGCCACTTCACCGTTCCTGAACAGCAGCAGAGTCGGGATGCCACGGATACCATACTTTGGCGCGGTGCCTGGGTTCTGGTCGATGTTCAGTTTAGCAACCGTCAATTTGCCCTGATATTCGTCAGCGATTTCATCCAGAATCGGGGCGATCATTTTGCACGGTCCGCACCACTCTGCCCAGAAATCAACGAGGATGGCCCCGTCCGCTTTGAGTACATCCGTGTCAAAACTGTCGTCAGTCAGGTGAATAATTTTATCGCTCATAATAACTCCACAGGAAAAAGCCTGGTGTGTTGGTGTATGCACATCATCCTTCAAGCTGCCTCTTTGTTGGCTGCGCTCTTCGTCCCAGTCACGTACTATGTATGCTCCAGGGACTCATTCACTCGCAGCCTTGATGCCTCATGAATGATTTTGTATCTGGCATTAACCAACTAAAGGTTGACTTTATTTCACCGGATACGCTTTCGTAAAGCAATAGTAAGCTGATATTCTACCACACTATGAGCAAAACACATTTAACAGAACAGAAGTTTTCCGACTTCGCCCTGCACCCACAGGTGATTGAAGCCCTTGAAACTAAAGGGTTTCATAATTGTACACCCATTCAGGCACTGGCCCTTCCGCTAACGTTGGCGGGTCGTGATGTTGCTGGGCAGGCGCAAACCGGTACCGGAAAAACGATGGCGTTCCTGACGTCAACGTTTCATTATCTTCTCTCTCATCCCGCGATCGCCGATCGCAAGGTGAACCAACCGCGTGCGCTAATTATGGCGCCAACGCGTGAGTTAGCCGTGCAGATCCACGCCGATGCCGAACCGCTGGCGCAGAGCACAGGCCTGAAATTAGGCCTCGCTTACGGTGGTGACGGTTACGACAAACAGCTGAAGGTGCTGGAAAGCGGCGTCGATATTCTGATCGGCACCACGGGTCGCCTGATCGACTACGCGAAACAGAACCACATTAACCTCGGCGCAATTCAGGTTGTCGTCCTTGATGAAGCCGATCGCATGTACGATTTAGGCTTTATTAAAGATATCCGCTGGCTGTTCCGCCGCATGCCGTCTGCTAATCAGCGCCTGAACATGCTGTTCTCCGCTACCCTCTCTTACCGCGTTCGTGAACTGGCTTTTGAACAGATGAACAACGCCGAATACGTTGAAGTCGAACCGGAGCAGAAGACGGGTCACCGTATTAAAGAAGAGCTTTTCTACCCTTCTAACGAAGAGAAAATGCGTTTACTGCAAACGCTGATCGAAGAAGAGTGGCCGGACCGTGCGATCATTTTCGCCAACACCAAACATCGTTGCGAAGATATCTGGGGTCATCTGGCTGCCGATGGCCATCGTGTCGGTCTGCTGACTGGCGACGTCGCACAGAAAAAACGTCTGCGTATTCTGGATGAGTTCACTCGCGGCGATCTCGATATTCTCGTTGCAACCGACGTTGCGGCACGCGGCCTGCATATTCCAGCCGTTACGCACGTCTTCAACTACGATCTGCCGGACGATTGCGAAGATTACGTTCACCGTATTGGCCGTACCGGCCGTGCTGGCGCAAGCGGTCACTCTATCAGCCTGGCCTGTGAAGAGTACGCGCTGAACCTGCCAGCAATTGAGACCTATACTGGCCACTCAATTCCGGTTAGCAAGTACAATCCGGACGCGCTGATGAACGATCTGCCGAAGCCGCTGCGCCTCACGCGCTCACGCCCTGGCAATGGCCCGCGTCGTACTGGCGCTCCGCGTAATCGCCGTCGTTCAGGTTAAGAAATATGCTAAGCACTTCCTCGCTGTACGCCGCAATTGATTTAGGTTCGAATAGTTTTCATATGCTGGTGGTACGCGAGGTGGCGGGAAGTATCCAGACGCTGACGCGTATTAAGCGCAAGGTGCGTCTGGCCGCTGGCCTGAACAGCGATAATGTGCTCTCTGCTGAGGCAATGGAGCGCGGATGGCAATGCCTGCGTCTGTTTGCTGAACGTCTGCAGGATATTCCGCAGCCGCAAATCCGCGTGGTCGCCACTGCGACATTACGCATTGCCGTCAACGCCGGTGAGTTTATCGCCAAAGCGCAAGAGATCCTCGGCTGTCCTGTCCAGGTAATTAGCGGTGAAGAAGAAGCCCGGCTGATTTATCAAGGGGTTGCTCATACTACCGGCGGCGCAGACCAGCGTCTGGTGGTGGATATCGGTGGGGCCAGCACAGAGCTGGTTACCGGCACCGGAGCACAAACCACTTCCCTGTTTAGCCTCTCCATGGGCTGTGTCACCTGGCTTGAACGCTATTTTACCGACCGCAATCTGGCGCAAGAAAACTTCGACGAGGCGGAAAAAGCCGCGCGTGAGGTGCTGCGTCCGGTCGCTGACGAATTGCGCTATCACGGCTGGAAAGTCTGCGTAGGCGCCTCCGGTACCGTCCAGGCGTTGCAGGAAATCATGATGGCGCAGGGGATGGACGAGCGCATTACGCTTGCCAAACTACAGCAACTCAAACAGCGGGCAATCCACTGCGGACGTCTGGAAGAGCTGGAGATTGAAGGTTTAACGCTGGAACGCGCGTTAGTGTTCCCGAGTGGGCTGGCGATTCTGATTGCCATTTTCACCGAACTGAACATTCAGTGTATGACTCTTGCTGGTGGCGCACTGCGTGAGGGGCTGGTCTATGGGATGCTGCATCTGGCGGTTGATCAGGATATACGCAGCCGGACGCTACGCAACATCCAGCGTCGGTTTATGGTTGATACCGATCAGGCGCATCGCGTGGCGAATCTGGCGATAATTTTTCTCAATCAAGTAGAAAAAGCATGGCATCTTGAACCGATTTGTCGCGATATTCTGCAAAGCGCATGTCAACTGCATGAAATTGGTCTGAGCGTTGAATACAAGCAGGCACCGCTGCATGCGGCCTGGCTGGTACGCAATCTGGATTTGCCGGGATTCACCCCCGCGCAGAAGAAATTGTTAGCCACTCTGTTGTTAAACCAGACCAACCCGATCGACCTCTCTTCCCTTCACCAGCAGAATGCGGTCCCGCCACGCGTGGCGGAACATCTGTGCCGTCTGCTGCGACTGGCGATCATTTTCGCCAGCCGTCGCCGGGACGATCTGGTACCTCATATCACGTTACAGGCACATGACGAGAATCTGACGTTAACGCTACCGGAAGGCTGGCTGGAACATCACCCGTTGGGTAAAGAATTGATCGATCAGGAAAGCCAGTGGCAAAGCTATGTCCACTGGCCTCTGGAAGTTCATTAGATGCTGGCTGCCGGATAGCACTTACGCTTATCCGGCCTACAAGACTACTTCTCTTTTGCTTTCGCCATCATCGCCCGTATATTGGCGATGCTGGCCTGCCCCTTCTGCATCCGTTCTTCGGCACTCACCACTTTACGTTCCTGCTCCCAGACAAGATCGTCCTGCGGCAGTTCCAGCAGAAAACGACTTGGCTCCGGGCGCACCAGTTCGCCATACTGACGCCGCTCTTTACACAGTGTGAAGATCAGTTCTTTCTGCGCACGAGTAATCCCTACATAGGCCAGGCGGCGTTCTTCATCGATATTATCTTCGTCAATGCTGCTCTGGTGCGGCAGGAATCCTTCCTCCATCCCGACCATAAACACGTACGGAAACTCCAGACCTTTTGAGGCGTGCAGCGTCATAAGCTGTACCTGATCCAGCTCTTCTTCGCTCTCTCCGCGCTCCATCATATCCCGGAGGGTAAAGCGGGTGACCACCTGAGTCAGCGTCATGGGCTCATCAAGTTCACTGCCTTCGAGCATTTCGGTCATCCAGCTAAACAGCTGGTTGACGTTCTTCATGCGCATTTCCGCCGCCTTCGGGCTGGGCGACGTTTCATACAGCCAGGATTCATAATCAATCCCGTGGATAAGATCGCGTACGGCAGCGATCGGCTCACGCTCAGCCAGACGCTGGACTTCCCCCAGCCAGTGGGTAAAGCGGGTCAGTGAATCATAACCACGCCCTGTCAGCGTCTGGCTAAGCCCCATATCAAAGCTGGCGGTGAACAGGCTTTTATTGCGCGTCATCGCCCATTCGCCCAACTTTTGCAGCGTGGCCGGACCGATTTCCCGTTTCGGCGTATTCACGATACGCAGGAAGGCGCTGTCATCATCCGGATTGGTCAGCACGCGCAGATAGGCCAGCAAATCTTTGATTTCAGGCCGGGAAAAGAATGACGTCCCGCCGGAAATTTTGTACGGGATCCGGTTTTGCATCAGAAATTTTTCGAATACCCGCGACTGATGGTTACCGCGATACAGAATGGCGTAATCTTTATAGTCCGTTTTATTCACAAAGTGATGGGCAATCAGCTCGCCGGTTACGCGTTCGGCTTCGTGCTCTTCATTATTTGCGCTCAACACTTTGAGTTCCGCACCGTAACCCAGCTCAGAAAAGAGACGCTTTTCAAAAACATGTGGGTTGTTAGCGATGAGAATGTTCGCCGCTTTCAGAATACGTCCGGATGAGCGGTAGTTCTGCTCCAGTTTGATCACCTGCAACGTCGGGAAATCCTGGCTCAACAGCACCAGGTTCTGCGGACGTGCGCCGCGCCAGGAGTAAATTGACTGGTCATCGTCGCCCACCACCGTAAAACGCGCACGTTGCCCAACCAACAGCTTCACCAGTTCGTACTGGCTGGTGTTGGTATCCTGGTATTCATCCACCAGCAGATAGCGAATTTTATTCTGCCAGCGCTCGCGCACCTCTTCATTACGTTGCAACAGCAGCGTCGGTAGCAGAATCAGGTCATCAAAATCGAGAACGTTACACGCCTTCATGTGCGCATCGTACAACCCATAGCAGTGGGCAAAGATACGGTCACGCTCGCCTTTTGCGCCAGCCGCCGCCTGAGCAGGCGTTTTCAGATCGTTTTTCCAGTTGGAAATCGTCGAGATCAGCTGTTGCAGCACAACCTTGTCATCTTCAATCAGACCTTCCGTCAGCTCTTTGAGCAGTGCCACCTGATCGGTATCGTCAAACAGCGAGAAATTCGACTTCATCCCCAGTGCGGCATATTCGCGCTTGATCACCTCCAGCCCCAGCGTGTGAAAAGTGGAGATCATCAGACCGCGCGCCTCTTTGCGGCCAAGCGTTTGTCCGACACGCTCTTTCATCTCGCGCGCCGCTTTATTGGTAAAGGTTACCGCCGCAATATGACGCGCCTGATAGCCGCAGCCACGGATCAGGTGGGCAATTTTATTGGTAATCACGCGGGTTTTACCTGAACCTGCGCCCGCCAGCACCAGGCAGGGTCCGGTGACGAATTCGACAGCGTGTTGTTGGCCGGGGTTTAAACGCATGGGAATATTGCTCAATCTTCGAACGGGGGAAGGATTGTAGCAGAAAGCGAGGCCGAGGGAGTAACAGGCTGCCCCTTCAGGCAGCCAGGAAAAGATAAATCAGGGTGCGCTGGCGGCAAGCGGCGTATAACCGTTACGTTTTGCGCTCAGGATCCAACTGTAAGAGCCCATCACCGCAATCGCCGTTAGCAGGACATACTCCAGCGACATCGCGTAGACCCCCTGAACCGCGTAAATAACGACGCTAATAACGTCGATAAGCACCCACAGCAGCCAGTTTTCCACATATTTGCGCGTCATCAACACCATCGCCGCAATCGACAGCACCAGCATGGTGGAATCCCAGAACGGGAACGCATCCGGTTGTAACTCAGGCATCGCCACCTGAACCCCCACCGTTTGCAGCAGCGCAAGCATAACGCGAGTCAGCATGGCGAACACCGGATCAATAAACAGCGTCATCAGCAGGATGGCGACAATGCACACGCCACCCAGTACCAGCGTTTGCTGCCGGGAAAGCCAGCGCACTTTCAGCGCCGCCTCTTGAGCCTCATTCTGGCGGCTCCACGCATACCAGCCATAGATATTCGCGGCAAAGAAGAACACCTGAAGCAGCAGGCTGGCGTACAGCTGAATCTGGAAAAAGATAGCGGCAAACAGGGTTACGTTAATCAGACCAAACAGGTAATTGATGATTTTTTCCCGGCTGGCGCACCAGATGCACAATAAACCAAAGATCGTACCAATAGCCTCAATCCACGACAGCGCATACCCGCCTTCACCGAGAGGAATATTGACCATCACATTGTTAATACTGAAAAAGTCCATCATTGCTCTCCTTGCTGACTATCGGAATAAATGGCCTGTAGCGCCAGGGAAATCTGCCGTTCTTCACCCAGCTGACACAGCGTTTCCTGCTGAACATAATTGTTGATGCTGTTGCCCAGACAACCGTTGTGAGCGACAACCACATTGAGTAGCGATGCCGTGCGAAGTCCACGTAATGAACCAACAGTCATCAACGCGGCGGTTTCCATATCCGCACCCAGAATACCGCGGCCGGACCATTCGGCATCCAGTTCAGCCTCATGATCGGTGTAAAAGCTGTCGTGGCTGCGAACCAGCCCGCAAACGGCGGGAATCTTCATCTGCTTAGCCTGCTGCATCAGCATTGCCGTAAGCAGGGGATCCGCGCACGCCGGATAACTGACAGGCGCATAGGTTTTACTGGTACCATCATCCGCGACCGCGCCGCTGGCAATAATTACCTCGCCCAACGCCAGCGCGTCCTGCAATGCCCCGCAGCTACCGATACGGATCAGCGTGTTGACGCCAATCTGGCGTAACTCCTCAATGGCGATGGCAGTAGAGGGCCCGCCGATTCCCGTCGAGAGTACAAGAATTTCAACGCCCTGATACCAGCCGCGCGCCGCGCGGAACTCCCGATTTTGTCCCAACATTTCAGGGTCATCCAGAAAACGCGCTATCCGATCCACCCGCTCTGGATCGCCAGGTAATAACGCATACTGTGCGCTGGTCATGCTTTTGCTTAATCGAATATGGGGTTGCATCTCCCGTCTCCTCAGGACGCCGGGGTTCTCAGATCTCCGCCTCCTGTTTCAGTTTTTCAGGAGACATCAGAACGATCCGCTCACCGTCGGTATCAATAATTTTCAGCGATTTAAGATCGTGCAAAATGCGGTTAATACTCCGTGTCGTCGCCGCAAACTCCTGACTGAGATTCTGCTTATCCAGCAAAATCGAGGTCGATTCATGTTGTTGATATCGTTGCCATAATACCTGACACACTCGCTGATGCAGCGAGT
Organism: Citrobacter amalonaticus; assembly: GCF_002918555.1. Lineage (GTDB taxonomy): Bacteria > Pseudomonadota > Gammaproteobacteria > Enterobacterales > Enterobacteriaceae > Citrobacter_C > Citrobacter_C amalonaticus_A. Next base: position 15,080 of record NZ_PQMB01000010.1, on the reverse strand, counting down.
ACAAATTGTCGCTGCTGGCCTTTTTCGACAGCTGATAATACTGCTGACTGAAAAAGCGCAGCATCCGCTGATTGAAATGGTTATCCAGCGCCAGCCAGCGATTAAAATATTCCTGCGACAGACTTAACAACTGCACGTTACCTGTTGCCACTACCGAGCAGATGTAATGTCGTGACGCAAAAATCTCCAGCTCGCCCAGCATGTCGCCTTTACAGTAATGCGCCTGTCGATAACGACGACCATCTTCAGCCTCGTAAAAGACATCCACCTCACCAGACACGATCAGCGAAAACTGTCGGCAGATTTCACCCTGACGACAAATGAGCCCACCGCGCGGAATATCCTCAAAACGCCAGTTCTGCATAACCTCCAGCGGGCAGTATTTGAGCAGCTCGTACAGCACGGGATCGCGTACCACCTGAGTTAACCCGGTAAGCCAGTCACCTGAAAAATCTGCTTTTTTCATTGTGTTCATGTTATCTCTTCCCCCAGACGCAAAGACAGGACCCCTGTCCCGCTCCTCCTGCAATACGACAGATAAAAATGATGTCCACCTCCCGGTTCGCTAAACCGGATGGGACATCTGTCCTGCGATGGCGAAGAGTATATGTCTGACACCCTGAGGAGTGATAAAGTGGCGGGCAACCTTTGAGACATGAGAACGAAATAATGGCCAAAAACGCAGCAGCACTGCATATCCTGGTAAAAGAAGAGAAGCTGGCACTGGAGCTTCTGGAACAAATCAAGAATGGCGCCGACTTCGGCAAGCTGGCGAAGAAGCATTCTATCTGCCCGTCAGGCAAAAGAGGCGGTGATTTAGGTGAATTCCGTCAGGGCCAGATGGTCCCGGCATTCGATAAAGTGGTCTTCTCCTGCCCGGTGCTGGAACCAACCGGTCCGCTGCACACCCAGTTCGGTTACCACATCATTAAAGTGCTGTATCGCAACTAAAAAGCCGGGTGGCAGATTCGCCTTACCCGGCCTACGCGATAAATTTCCCTATGGATTTCAGCTTGCAGGAAGGCGGCAAGCGAGTACAGCCCAGGAGCATAGAAACTCTGTGACTGGGCTGTACGAACGAAGACAACGCATCTGCAAGCTGAAAGACGACGGGAAATTAACCCGCTACCGCAATACGCTTCATATCCGTCATATAACCGCGCAGTTTCTTACCTACCTGCTCGATAGCGTGACTGCGGATTGCTTCGTTCACATCGCGCAACTGCGCGTTATCTACCGCACCTTCGGCAATCGCTTTGCCCAGATCGCCGGTCTGGAGAGTGGTCATGAACTCTTTCAGCAGCGGTACGCACGCGTAAGAGAACAGGTAGTTACCGTATTCTGCGGTATCGGAGATAACCACGTTCATTTCGTACAGACGCTTACGGGCGATAGTGTTCGCGATCAGCGGCAGCTCATGCAGTGATTCGTAGTAAGCAGACTCTTCGATGATGCCGGAATCGACCATGGTTTCGAATGCCAGCTCAACGCCCGCTTTCACCATCGCGATCATCAGAACACCTTTATCAAAGTACTCTTGCTCACCGATTTTGCCTTCATATTGCGGCGCGGTTTCAAACGCGGTTTTACCGGTCTCTTCACGCCAGGTCAGCAGTTTCTTATCGTCATTCGCCCAGTCAGCCATCATGCCGGAGGAGAATTCACCGGAGATGATGTCATCCATATGTTTCTGGAACAGCGGCGCCATAATCTCTTTCAGCTGTTCAGACAGCGCGTAAGCACGCAGTTTCGCCGGATTAGACAGACGATCCATCATCAGCGTGATACCGCCCTGCTTCAGCGCTTCGGTGATGGTTTCCCAACCGAACTGGATCAGTTTTTCCGCGTATGCCGGGTCAGTGCCTTCTTCTACCAGCTTATCGAAGCACAGCAGAGAACCAGCCTGTAACATACCGCAAAGGATAGTTTGCTCACCCATCAGGTCAGACTTCACTTCCGCCACGAAGGAGGATTCCAGCACACCGGCACGGTGACCACCGGTTGCCGCAGCCCAGGCTTTGGCAATCGCCATGCCTTCGCCTTTGGGATCGTTTTCCGGGTGAACCGCAATCAGCGTCGGCACGCCAAAGCCACGTTTGTACTCTTCACGTACTTCCGTACCCGGGCACTTCGGCGCCACCATCACCACGGTGATGTCTTTACGGATCTGCTCGCCCACTTCCACGATGTTGAAGCCGTGAGAGTAGCCCAGCGCCGCGCCATCTTTCATCAGCGGCTGAACGGAACGCACAACGTCAGAGTGCTGTTTGTCCGGAGTCAGGTTAACCACCAGGTCAGCCTGCGGGATCAGCTCTTCGTAGGTACCCACCCTGAAGCCGTTTTCGGTCGCTTTACGCCAGGAAGCGCGCTTCTCAGCAATCGCTTCTTTACGCAGCGCGTAGGAAATATCCAGACCGGAATCACGCATGTTCAGCCCCTGGTTCAGACCCTGCGCGCCACAGCCGACGATGACCACTTTTTTACCCTGAAGGTAGCTTGCGCCATCGGCGAATTCGTCGCGGCCCATAAAGCGACATTTGCCCAGCTGTGCCAGCTGCTGGCGCAGGTTCAGTGTATTAAAGTAGTTAGCCATGATGGTGTACTCCGTGTGTTGTGTTGTTTTATTACTCTATGGATTTCACGTTTTAGTAAGGCGTCACGTCTGCGAATCCCCAGGAGCTTACTCAAGTAAGTGACTGGAGTGAGTTGACGCAGATAGCGCACCTGCAATGTGAAAGACGACGAGTAATTTATTGTTCGGTTCGCTTTTGCGAAATTGAACCCACTATATGACAGGAAATTCATTGCGGAAATTGATATATTCACAACGTCACATTGCAATTTATGCAACGTAGAAAACAGGAGACCTGTCTGTGGATTTACGCGATCTGAAAACCTTCCTGCATCTGGCGGAAAGCCGCCATTTCGGCCGTAGTGCACGAGCGATGCACGTCAGCCCCTCCACGCTCTCGCGTCAAATCCAGCGCCTTGAGGAGGACCTCGGGCAGCCGCTGTTTGTGCGCGACAACCGTACGGTGACGCTAACCGAAGCGGGGGAAGAGTTACGCGTTTTCGCACAACAAACCTTGTTGCAGTATCAGCAACTGCGCCACACCATCGATCAACAAGGGCCATCCCTGTCAGGTGAGCTACATATTTTCTGCTCGGTAACCGCCGCATACAGCCATCTGCCGCCGATTCTCGACCGCTTCCGCGCCGAACATCCATCCGTAGAAATCAAACTCACCACCGGCGATGCGGCTGATGCGATGGAAAAAGTGGTGACGGGAGAAGCCGATTTAGCGATCGCCGGGAAACCGGAAACATTGCCGGGCGCGGTGGCATTTTCCATGCTGGAAAATCTGGCAGTGGTCCTGATCGCCCCGGCGCTCCCCTGCCCGGTACGCAACCAGGTTTCTGTAGATAAACCCGACTGGGCAACAGTGCCGTTTATCATGGCCGATCAGGGGCCGGTCCGTCGCCGCATTGAGCTGTGGTTCCGTCGCCACAAAATCAGTAATCCGTCGATTTACGCGACGGTGGGGGGGCACGAGGCGATGGTCTCGATGGTGGCGCTGGGCTGTGGTGTGGCGCTGTTACCGGAAGTGGTGCTGGAAAACAGCCCCGAACCGGTGCGTAATCGCGTAATGATTCTGGAGCGTAGCGACGAGAAAACGCCGTTTGAACTGGGCGTCTGCGCGCCTAAAAAGCGGCTACATGAGCCGCTGATTGACGCCTTCTGGAAGATTGTGCTGGAGAGGAAAATCGAAGAAGGGAAATGAACGTTATAAATCCGCCGGGTCGATCTGCTTCATCGTTTCTACCGTCATCAACCACTGGTACAGCGGCTCCAGCTGGCGGAACCCGTCGGCCAATAGCGTGACCAGATCGGCGTGGAAGAGTTTTTCGATGTCGTTATCCGTGGCCATCGCGGCAAAAGATTTACGGTGATACCAGTCTGAGATCGTCGGTTCAAGGTCTTTCACAAGCAGCCGCTTATAGCTCTCCCCCACCAGCTCAAACGGAGCACGGCAACTCCCGGCGACGTCCAGAAACTGCTTCGGACGCTGTTTCAACGTGTGGCGAAACAGATCCATCGTCGGCTTACTGGCACGGTAATAACCCAGTCCATAACGCAATGTATCCGGACTGATTTCAAAAAAATACGCGGGTGCATCGGTCCAGTTCTTCGCGGAACGCTTAAAGGTCAGCCACATCCGGCTGCGGTAAAGAGATTTATCGTGCGAGAAGCGGGTATCGCGGTGAATGCGCGATAAGGTTTTGCCGATAGCTGATCGGGTTTCCAGCTGCGGATCGATCTCCAGCATCGTCGGCGCTAAATCCTCCACCAGCGCACGAAACGGCGTGAGGACGCTGCGATCAAAAATAAAACGGTGCTCTTCAAACCACGTCTTATCGTTTTCGATCCGTACTTGTTGAAGAAAATTGAGCCCTTCTTGTGCAAATCCCTGAAAGCGTCCTGCCATCTGCTTACCCTTTTCACTGAGGAGGTTTTCAGCGCATTATCGCACCTGCCGATCTGCTGTCTATGCAATTCTGACGGATGACCGGAAGGGCACTTTCTTCCGGTCATCATAATCACTAACCTGCGAGAAAGAACCGAAACGCCGGGTTACTGCTCTCATCATGACAGTCGTAACCCAGTTCGTTTAGCCGGGTTTCGAAATCAGGTTCGTGCTCGCCCAGTTCAAATGCCGCCAGTACACGACCGTAGTCGGTGCCATGGCTACGATAGTGGAATAACGAGATATTCCAGTGAGTACCCAACGTGTGCAGGAACTTCAGCAGTGCACCGGGAGATTCAGGGAACTCAAAGCTGTAGAGACGCTCCTGCAAGGGTTTCGACGGACGCCCACCCACCATGTAGCGCACGTGCAGTTTTGCCATCTCATCATCAGAGAGATCGACAACGCTGTAGCCGCCGTTATGCAGCAGGCTAAGGATCTCTTTACGCTCTTCCATCCCACGGCTCAAACGAACGCCAACAAAGATGCAGGCATCTTTCGCGTCGGCAAAGCGGTAGTTAAATTCCGTTACCGAACGGCCTCCCAGCAGCTGACAAAACTTCAGGAAGCTGCCCTTTTCTTCCGGGATGGTGACCGCCAGCAGCGCTTCGCGCTGTTCACCCAGCTCGCAGCGTTCAGACACATAGCGCAGGCCGTGGAAGTTGACGTTAGCGCCAGAAAGAATGTGCGCCAGCCGTTCGCCGCGAATGTTGTGCTTGGCGATATATTTTTTCATCCCCGCCAGCGCCAGCGCTCCCGAAGGCTCCGCGACTGCGCGCACATCCTCGAACAAGTCTTTCATTGCCGCGCAAATCGCATCACTGTCGACGGTGATGATATCGTCAAGATATTCCTGACATAAACGGAAGGTTTCATCGCCGATGCGTTTTACCGCTACCCCTTCGGCAAACAGCCCGACGCGCGGTAAGTCCACCGGATGCCCCGCATCCAGCGCCGCTTTCAGGCAGGCCGAATCTTCCGCTTCAACGGCAATGACTTTGATTTGCGGCATCAGTTGTTTGATCAATACCGCCACGCCAGCCGCTAAACCCCCGCCGCCAACCGGAACAAAAACCCTGTCGAGATGCGCATCCTGCTGGAGCAGCTCCAACGCCAGCGTGCCCTGACCCGCAATCACCATTGGATGGTCGAACGGCGGCACCCAGGTAAAGCCCTGCTGTTGCGCCAGTTCAATGGCTTTCGCTTTCGCTTCATCAAAGTTCGCGCCGTGCAGCAACACTTCTCCGCCAAAGCCACGCACTGCATCCACCTTGATATCGGCCGTCGCAACAGGCATTACGATCAGCGCCTTTACGCCAAGACGTGCGGAGGAGAACGCCACGCCTTGCGCATGGTTGCCCGCCGAAGCGGTGATAACGCCATGCGCTCTCTGCTCTTCAGTCAGCCCGGCCATCATGGCGTACGCACCACGTAGCTTGAAGCTGTGAACCGGCTGACGGTCTTCACGCTTCACAAGAATAACGTTGTCGAAGCGCGAAGATATTTTTTCCATTTTTTGCAGCGGCGTAACCTGCGCTGCTTCATATACCGGCGCACGGAGCACCGCGCGCAGATACTCCGCCCCTTCCGGGGCGGTAGACAGAGGTTGAGATTCAGCCATCATCAACCTCCCAGTTTCGATTTATCGCGAACCGCGCCTTTGTCTGCGCTGGTCGCCAGGCTGGCATAGGCACGCAGCGCAAAAGAGACCTGACGCTGACGATCTTTTGGCGTCCAGGCTTTGTCGCCACGGGCCTCCTGCGCTTCACGACGTGCGGCGATTTCCGCATCGCTGAGTTGCAGTTGAATACCACGACCTGGAATATCGATGGCAATCATGTCGCCATCCTCGATGATCGCGATATTACCGCCGCTGGCCGCTTCCGGTGAAACGTGGCCGATTGAGAGGCCAGACGTACCGCCGGAGAAACGACCGTCGGTGATCAGCGCACAGGCTTTGCCAAGCCCCATCGATTTCAGGAAGGTGGTCGGGTAGAGCATTTCCTGCATCCCCGGACCGCCTTTCGGCCCTTCGTAGCGGATAACGACCACATCGCCTTCCACCACTTTGCCACCGAGAATCGCTTCTACCGCCTCGTCCTGGCTTTCATAGACTTTGGCCGGACCGGTAAATTTCAGGATGCTGTCATCCACACCCGCGGTTTTTACGATGCAGCCGTTTTCAGCAAAATTACCGTACAGCACGGCCAGACCACCGTCTTTGCTGTAGGCATGTTCCAGCGAACGGATACAGCCTTCGGCGCGGTCATCATCCAGCGAATCCCAGCGACAATCCTGCGAGAAGGCCTGCGTGGTACGAATGCCTGCCGGACCGGCGCGGAACATTTTTTTCACCGCATCGTCCTGCGTTACCGTGATGTCGTACTGCTCCAGCGTTTGCGGGAGAGTCATACCCAGTACGTTTTTCACATCGCGGTTCAGCAGCCCGGCGCGATCCAGTTCCCCCAGAATCCCTAACACGCCGCCCGCACGATGCACATCTTCCATATGATATTTCTGCGTACTCGGCGCGACCTTACACAACTGCGGTACTTTGCGGGAAAGCTTGTCGATATCACTCATGGTGAAGTCGATCTCCGCTTCCTGCGCCGCTGCCAGCAGATGCAGAACGGTATTGGTGGAGCCGCCCATCGCGATATCCAGGGTCATGGCATTTTCAAACGCCGCCTTGCTGGCGATGTTGCGCGGCAGCGCGGAAGCATCGTCCTGCTCGTAGTAACGTTTGGTCAGCTCAACGATGCGTTTGCCTGCATTGAGGAACAGCGCTTTCCGATCGGCGTGAGTTGCCAGCAGAGAACCGTTGCCCGGCTGCGACAGGCCCAGTGCTTCAGTCAGACAGTTCATTGAATTTGCGGTAAACATTCCCGAGCACGATCCACAGGTCGGGCAGGCGGAGCGTTCAACCTGATTACTCTGATCGTCAGAAACTTTCGGGTCCGCCCCCTGAATCATCGCGTCAACCAGATCGAGTTTGATGATCTGATCGGAAAGTTTGGTTTTACCGGCTTCCATCGGGCCGCCGGAAACAAAGATCACTGGAATATTCAGACGCAGCGACGCCATCAGCATTCCAGGGGTAATTTTATCGCAGTTGGAGATGCAGACCATCGCATCCGCACAGTGGGCATTCACCATGTACTCAACTGAGTCGGCGATCAGCTCGCGAGACGGCAGTGAGTAAAGCATGCCCCCGTGGCCCATGGCGATACCATCATCCACCGCAATGGTGTTGAATTCTTTGGCAACGCCACCGGAGGCTTCAATCTGCTCAGCAACCAGTTTCCCCAGGTCTCGCAGGTGAACGTGACCCGGTACAAACTGGGTAAACGAGTTCACGACGGCGATGATCGGCTTACCAAAATCGGCATCGGTCATTCCGGTTGCGCGCCACAGCGCGCGGGCTCCTGCCATATTGCGGCCATGTGTGGTTGTGGCGGAACGATACTTAGGCATGCTTTATTTACTCCCAGTGTCTGTCTCATTAGAGGGACGGTGCGTGCCGTCCCATCTTATTTCTTATATCCCCTGAATAGTTCAAGTTGCATGAAGGCGGCAAGTGAAAGAATCCCCTGGAGCTTACACAAGTAAGTGACTGGGGTGAACGAGCGCAGCCAACGCACATGCAGATTGAAATATGACGGGCATATTTATTGATTAACCTGATCCAACCAACCCCATTTATCCTCAGTTTCACCGGTGAAGAGGCCAAAGAATGCTTGCTGGATGCGTTTAGTGACCGGGCCACAGCGACCTTCGCCAACCTGGATACCATCTACGCTACGGACCGGCGTGATTTCCGCTGCGGTACCGGACATAAAGACTTCATCCGCCAGATACAGTGATTCACGGGACAGCACCTGTTCGCGCACTTCAAGACCCAACTCTTTCGCCAGCTTGATGATCGCGTCACGAGTAATGCCCGGCAGTGCAGAGGAGGTAAACGGCGGGGTAAAGAGCACGCCATCTTTCACTTCAAACAGGTTTTCACCCGCACCTTCAGAGATATAACCGTTCACATCCAGGGCAATACCTTCCTGATAACCATGGCGACGCGCTTCGCTGCCGACCAGCAGAGAAGAGAGGTAGTTGCCGCCAGCCTTCGCCGCGGTCGGGATGGTGTTTGGTGCTGCACGGTTCCAGGAAGAGACCATTGCATCGATTCCCTGATCCAGCGCTTCAGCGCCCAGGTATGCCCCCCAGGGGAACGCGGCAATAATCACATCGGTGGTATAACCAGCTGGCGGGTTAACGCCCATACCCACGTCGCCCACGAATACCAGCGGACGGATGTAGGCGCTGGTCAGATTGTTTTTACGGATCACATCGCGGCAGGCTTCCATCAGCTCATCAATGCTCTGAGAAACCGGGAAACGATAAATTTTGGCTGAATCATGCAGACGCTGCATATGCTCACGATGACGGAACACCACTGGCCCTTTGTGAGAGTCGTAGCAACGGATCCCTTCGAATACCGAAGTACCGTAGTGCAGAGCGTGGGACATTACGTGAACTTTCGCGTCTTCCCAACGAACCATCTCACCATTGAACCAAATGTAATCAGCTTTTTTCGTCGTCATTTTTCTTCCTTTGCGCTCAGGCGCGGATCTGTTGTGATGTGGTTGTGCTCTGGCAGATAGCAACGTGTGCAACATCTACCAGTTTACTTAACTGACTAAACAGTAAGTCGACCGACCGGGGACTGGCAACGGTCAATTCGATATTTATATTTTGCGCATCACCTGCGGCTTCCATATTCATCGCACACACCTGAAAACCACGGTGGCGCACTACGCGTAAAACACGTTCTAACGTTTCCGGATTAAAACGAGCCGCGACATTGACCTGATGTTGCATCATGATAATTTCTCCAGCATTTCAGAATTACTGGCGCCAGGCGGCACCAGAGGCCAGACATTCTCAAGTTCGTCGATTGAGACATGAAGCAGGTATGGCCCATCACTGTTCAGCATGGTGTCGAGTGCCGCTTCAACCTGGTCTTTACGGGTGATGTGTTGGCCAGGGATGCCGAAGGCGCTGGCTAACATGAGGAAATCGGGATTATCGGTAAGGGTGGTTTCGCTATATCGCTCCTGGAAAAACAGCTGCTGCCACTGTCGAACCATCCCTAACCGTTGGTTATCGAGTAAGACTATCTTCAACGGTAACTGCTTGCGTTTTACGGTGCCCAGCTCCTGTATATTCATCATGAAAGAGCCGTCACCGGAGATACAGATAACGGTATCGTCAGGTCGCGCAACCTGCGCCCCGACGGCGGCAGGTAAACCAAATCCCATCGTGCCTAAGCCGCTGGAGGTGATGAAATTCTCCGGGCGAGCGTAAGTCATATGCTGCGCGGACCACATCTGATGCTGGCCTACATCCGTCGTCACGACACAATCTTTGGGCTTACGGTCCGATAACTGTTTCAGCAACAATGGCGCATAAATAGATTCGCCGGGATGATCGTAACGCCAGGCATGTTCAGTACGCAGATCCGCATTACGCTGACGCCATTCATCGATATTTACCGTTTGCTGCAAAGCGGGTAACAGCATATTCAAATCGCCCTGCAGCGCCACGTGCGCCTGACGCAGCTTGTTCATTTCAGCCGGGTCGATGTCCATATGAATCACGCTGGCGTGTGGCGCAAAAGTATTCAACTTACCCGTCACACGGTCATCAAAACGCGCCCCCACCGCAATCAGCAGATCGCACTCCTGTACCGCAAAGTTTGCCGCTTTGGTGCCGTGCATCCCCAACATGCCCAGATAGTACGGGTAATCAGCGTCAACGGCGCCCAGACCTTTTAACGTACAGGTAACCGGCACTTGCGTTATGGCGATAAACTCACGCAGGGCCGGAACCGCTTGCGCCATTCCCACACCGCCACCCACGTACAGCATAGGCTTTTGCGCCTGAGCCAGCATTTTGCGTGCCTGTTCAACGTCAGCGTGTGGGAAAGTCGCCTGGCTTTCGACAGTGGTGAAATACGGATCCAGCATCCCACTGGCTAACTGGATATCTTTCGGGATATCAACCAGAACCGGACCTGGACGGCCTGAATTTGCCACCTCGAACGCCTCCGCCATGATTCGCGGCAGCTCTTCCAGTGACTGAACCAGGAAACTGTGTTTGGTACATGCCAGCGACAGGCCTAACACGTCCACTTCCTGAAACGCGTCAGTACCAATAAGCGGAGCAGCAACCTGACCAGTGATCGCAACAACTGGCACGGAATCTAACAACGCATCTGCCAGCCCCGTAATCAGGTTGGTTGCACCGGGACCGGAAGTAGCAATGCAGACTCCCGTTTTACCGGTAGCACGGGCATAACCGATGGCAGCCATTGCCGCACCTTGCTCATGTCGACACAACAGGTGTTCCACGCCGCCGTCGTACAACGCATCGTAGACAGGCATAATTGCGCCACCGGGATAGCCGAAAACGGTCTCGATCCCCTGAGCTCGCAACGCATGTACCACCCACTGTGCTCCATTCATAGTTAGTTCCCCGCCGTAAATCTGGAGAAACAGAATTTTATGCTGTTATTCATTATCTGTTCCTCTGTTGTGTTTTTAAGGTCAAAAAAAACCCCCGGACCTTTCGGTGCGGGGGTCTTAGTTCGTTAAGGCTTGATTTTTAAGCCTTTCCTCGTCCAAGTGCAGCCCCGCACGGTGGGATAATAATCACCACCACGCTAATCACGACCAGGCTAATCACTCGTAGAAGGGCTGTCATTTTTGTCTTTTCTTGCATCTTGTTCGAAGGAATACCTAAAGAGTTACCATAGATTTTGCTGATAGCACAAGAATTTTTTATTTTCATTTTTCTGACAGAGATAACGGCTTTGGAAAAACTCATTGTTTTTTATACAAAAAAAAGAAAATGAAAAAAATTCATTTTCTGTACGGTAATAATCGACTTTTTTCAGCATTTCTTTACTCATTGTCTTTTTTGCGAGTCGGTTTCCAGGAAATTTTCAGAGTTTCTCATTTACACTAAAAATTGAGGAATCTGCATCTAAAAATAGCAATTTCACAGGATACGGCGGCGATCTGTTGCGACAGAATAGCGACACCAGGAGGGTCTATGTCACTGTCAATCGTTCACACTCGCGCCGCACTTGGCATCCATGCACCAGCCATTACCATCGAAGTACATATCAGCAATGGCCTGCCGGGATTAATCATGGTTGGATTGCCTGAAACGACGGTCAAAGAGGCCAGAGATCGGGTACGTAGCGCCATTATTAATAGCGGATATGAATTTCCAGCGAAGAAAATCACTATCAATCTTGCCCCGGCAGATCTGCCCAAAGAAGGAGGGAGATATGATTTACCTATCGCTGTCGCACTCCTGGTGGCGTCTGAGCAACTTACAACCCATAAATTAGACGCATATGAGCTGGTGGGCGAACTCGCGCTTACAGGCGCATTACGCGGCGTTCCTGGCGCCATTTCCAGCGCAACAGAGGCCCTTCGCGCCGGACGGGGAATTATCGTCGCTAAAGAGAACGAGACAGAGGTAGGGCTTATCAGTGAAGAAGGTTGCCTGATCGCCGATCATCTGCAAACCGTCTGTGCGTTCCTGGAAGGGAGGCTGGCGCTCGCAAGACCAGCGCCCTTCACAGCAATGTCGTCGGCACCTTATAACGATCTCAGCGATGTTATCGGCCAGGAACAGGGCAAGCGGGGTCTGGAAATTACCGCGGCGGGTGGGCACAACCTGCTACTTATTGGCCCGCCAGGAACAGGGAAGACAATGCTCGCCAGCCGCCTCAGCGGATTGCTACCCTCACTCAATGACAAAGAGGCACTGGAAAGCGCAGCCATCCTCAGTCTTATCGGTGTAGACAGCGTGCAGCGACAGTGGAAACAACGCCCCTTTCGCTCACCTCACCATAGCGCCTCGTTAGCCGCAATGGTAGGAGGCGGTTCAATACCCGCTCCAGGTGAAATTTCTCTGGCACATAATGGCATCTTATTTCTTGATGAGCTGCCAGAGTTTGAACGACGCACGCTGGATGCTCTACGTGAACCAATTGAATCCGGGCAAATCCATCTTTCGCGTACCCGGGCTAAGATCACTTACCCTGCACGTTTTCAGCTGATCGCTGCAATGAATCCCAGTCCAACAGGGCATTATCAGGGAAACCATAATCGTTGTTCCCCTGAGCAGACGCTACGCTATCTCAATCGGCTCTCCGGCCCCTTCCTCGACCGTTTCGATCTTTCACTGGAAATCCCTCTGCCACCTCCCGGTATACTCAGCCATGCGGAGATAAAGAGTGAGAGTAGTGCCGTTGTCAAACAACGCGTCATCATTGCCCAGGAGCGCCAGTACGAACGTCAGAGCAAACTCAATGCTCATCTGGATAATCGAGAGATCCGCGCATTCTGTCAGTTAGATCCTGAAGATGCACAATGGCTGGAAGAGACGCTCACCCATTTTGGACTATCTATACGAGCCTGGCAGCGACTGCTGAAAGTCGCACGAACCATTGCCGATCTGGAGCACGCTGAACATATTACGCGTCAGCATCTGAAGGAAGCCGTCAGCTATCGGGCGGTTGATCGAATGCTTATCCATTTGCAGAAGTTACTGACATAAAAAAAGGGCTTTCGCCCTTTTTATCAGTCATCAGACTCAGTGTAGTCTTCAGCACCTTCCATCTGCGGTTTACCGCCAGACAGGGTGTGAAAGCGTTTTGGACGCTTTATACGCGTCATGTATTTGGACCAGACGCGTTCCGCCTCAGTCACCGGCTCACGTTCACCACGGCATACTGCAACGAAGAGCTTCTCTTCCTCGGTAACCGGCTCGCGTTTGCCCAGATCCAGCTCATTGAAGGCATAACCATGACGCTCAAGCAGTTGTGCCTCTTTGATGGTGAAATCACCATGACGAGAGAATCCGCGTGGATAATATTTGTTGTCGAAATATCGATTAGTCGTCGTAAAGCTTTCCGCCATCCTGCACGCTCCTAATTCTTTGGCCGAGCTATTTATGGCGCGGAGTATTAGTTACGCTTGACAGAGTGTAAAACAAAACATTTAAATCATAACGACAAATAATTTTGCGGAGAGTACTGTGGATACGGAATTGTTAAAAACTTTCCTGGAAGTTAGCCGGACGCGCCACTTTGGCCGGGCAGCAGAAGCACTTTACCTGACTCAGTCGGCGGTGAGTTTTCGAATAAGGCAACTGGAAAATCAGCTGGGAGTGAATCTTTTCACCCGGCACAGAAACAATATCCGCTTAACCGCCGCCGGTGAAAAGCTTTTGCCCTATGCGGAAACACTGATGAACACATGGCAGGCGGCACGCAAGGAGGTCGCCCACACGTCACGACATAATGAGTTTTCTATAGGTGCAAGCGCCTCCTTGTGGGAATGTATGCTTAATGGCTGGTTGGCACGTCTGTACCAGTCTCAGGATCCGCAAACCTGCCTGCAATTTGAAGCCAGAATTGCGCAGCGTCAGTCACTGGTTAAGCAGCTACATGAACGTCAGCTTGATCTGCTGATCACCACAGAAGCACCCAAAATGGATGAGTTCAGCAGTCAGTTACTGGGACATTTCACGTTGGCATTGTATTGCACAAACCCTTCAACAATGAAAGAGTCTCTAAATTACTTACGTCTGGAATGGGGTCCTGACTTTCAGCAACATGAGGTTGGTCTGATTGCTGCTGACGAAGTTCCGATGCTCACTACGAGTTCTGCAGAACTTGCCCGACAGCAACTCTCTCTTCTTAATGGTTGTAGTTGGCTACCAGTAAACTGGGCCAGGGAAAAAGGCGGCTTACATACCGTTGCTGACAGTGCGACACTTTCGCGTCCTTTATATGCAATATGGCTGCAGAATAGTGATAAATACGCATTGATCCGCGATCTTTTAAAAACGAATGTACTGGAAGATTAAGAGGTATTGCGTACTGGCAAGGATGCCGGGACCGGTGCTACTGAGTGGTTACCAGGGCGCTGTTTTTCAGGCAAAAAAAATCCTTAGCAGATGCTAAGGATTATTTTCTGGCAGGGGCGGAGAGACTCGAACTCCCAACACCCGGTTTTGGAGACCGGTGCTCTACCAATTGAACTACGCCCCTAATTAGGGTGGCGGAACGGACGGGACTCGAACCCGCGACCCCCTGCGTGACAGGCAGGTATTCTAACCAACTGAACTACCGCTCCACCGAATTTTTATACAACCACTGATTTTTACATCAGTTTACTGCTTAATTTGATGCCTGGCAGTTCCCTACTCTCGCATGGGGAGACCCCACACTACCATCGGCGCTACGGCGTTTCACTTCTGAGTTCGGCATGGGGTCAGGTGGGACCACCGCGCTGTTGCCGCCAGGCAAATTCTGTCTGTCAACACGCATTCCTGCGCATCAACTAATCTGTATCAAACTGAATATTGTTTCTGTCTCTCATCCGCCAAAACATCTTCGGCGTTGTAAGGTTAAGCCTCACGGTTCATTAGTACCGGTTAGCTCAACGCATCGCTGCGCTTACACACCCGGCCTAT
>NZ_PQMB01000001.1 GCF_002918555.1 Citrobacter amalonaticus | reverse complement strand
TAACCGGTACTAATGAACCGTGAGGCTTAACCTTACAACGCCGAAGATGTTTTGGCGGATGAGAGACAGAAACAATATTCAGTTTGATACAGATTAGTTGATGCGCAGGAATGCGTGTTGACAGACAGAATTTGCCTGGCGGCAACAGCGCGGTGGTCCCACCTGACCCCATGCCGAACTCAGAAGTGAAACGCCGTAGCGCCGATGGTAGTGTGGGGTCTCCCCATGCGAGAGTAGGGAACTGCCAGGCATCAAACAAGTAAAAAGGCCATCCGTCAGGATGGCCTTTTTGCGTTTTTACTCCTCCGTATAATCCGAAATCGTTCCTCTGCTAATTAAAACCTCGACCCCTGTCACACAATTATATATAACAATTATATAACATTTGGTTTACTGGAAAATACAAAAAACACAACAGACAGGCTCGGGCTGAGAGCATGGCAGGAGTACAATTCTAATGGCTGATAGCAGTGTAACGGCGAACGAGTCGTTGACAGGCAGTGACACCCGTCGACGCGTATGGGCAATAGTTGGCGCGTCGTCCGGGAATCTGGTCGAGTGGTTTGATTTCTATGTTTACTCTTTCTGTTCTCTCTATTTTGCACACATCTTTTTCCCTTCAGGAAATACCACCACTCAGTTGTTACAGACCGCCGGGGTATTTGCTGCTGGCTTCCTGATGCGTCCAATTGGTGGTTGGCTGTTTGGTCGGATTGCAGATAAACATGGCCGTAAGAAATCGATGCTACTGTCCGTTTGCATGATGTGTCTGGGATCGTTAGTTATTGCCTGCTTGCCGGGTTATGACACTATCGGCACCTGGGCTCCGGCTTTGTTACTGCTGGCCCGCCTGTTTCAGGGGTTATCCGTAGGGGGGGAATATGGCACCAGCGCAACCTATATGAGTGAGGTTGCTGTTGAGGGACGTAAAGGGTTCTATGCCTCATTCCAGTATGTCACATTAATTGGCGGACAATTACTGGCTCTGCTGGTTGTGGTGGTCCTGCAACAGACGTTAGAAGATTCTGCTCTGAGGGCGTGGGGATGGCGTATTCCGTTTGCGCTGGGGGCTGTGCTGGCAGTGGTGGCGCTCTGGTTGCGACGTCAACTGGATGAAACGTCTAAGCAAGAGACACGTGCGCTAAAAGAGGCAGGTTCACTGAAAGGGTTATGGCGTAACCGCAAAGCGTTCGTGATGGTATTGGGTTTCACTGCGGCGGGTTCGCTGTGTTTTTATACCTTTACCACTTACATGCAGAAATATCTGGTCAATACCGCAGGTATGCACGCTAACGTCGCCAGTGGGGTTATGACTGCGGCACTGTTTGCGTATATGCTCGTACAGCCTCTGTTTGGCGCGCTGTCAGATAAAATAGGCAGAAGGACCTCCATGCTCTGTTTTGGTGCGCTGGCGACACTTTTCACCGTACCGATTTTGTCCGCGCTACAGAATGTGACTTCACCTTACGCTGCATTTGGTCTGGTGATGTGCGCCTTATTAATCGTCAGTTTCTATACCTCAATCAGCGGGATCCTGAAGGCGGAAATGTTTCCGGCACAGGTCCGCGCACTGGGGGTTGGCCTTTCTTACGCGGTAGCAAATGCGCTGTTTGGCGGTTCTGCGGAATACGTGGCGCTGTCACTGAAATCCGTCGGTATGGAGAGCTCATTCTTCTGGTATGTCACCGCGATGTCGGTGCTGGCGTTCCTGGTTTCGTTGATGCTGCATCGTAAAGGTAAAGGGTTGCGTCTCTAGTAATGTGCCATTTGCCAGACGGCATAGCCGGTCGTTGCGCCAGCGACATCCCAGGCAAAATCTTTCCAGCTCCAGCCGCTCCCTGCGGGGCGGCTGTCCCAGAACTCTTTCGATGCGCCGAGACTGATGGAAAACATCAACCCGAAAGCGGCGCTGCGATCCCGACTCATCCCCTGATGGTAGGCATACTCATTTCCTGCCGCTGACAGCATGGCAGAAGCGATAAAATGCTGGGCTTTATCCTGACCGCTCCAGCGGTCATTCGCCATATGGCTACAGCCTGAAAGAGCTAACGCTGAGAAAAGAAGCAAAGTGCGCACCGGTACCTCCAAAGAAAAACCCCGTACTGGACGGGGTTTTAGTTACAGAATGCGGCTGATTAGCCTGTCGATTCGAATACGACGTAAGCGGCGGATGAGTTTGCGAACTTTCACCGGATAATCGGCAATGCTCTGTAAATCGCGGTAATGCTTCACTACGGTGGTATGCGTGCGGATCAGTGCCAGCTCTTTCTCTCTCTGATCTGTCAGCTCACCTTTTGGATCGTGGATCAAAATAGCATTTTCCAGATCCAGGCGCCAGGCGCGAGGATTAAGGTTATTGCCGGTGATCAGCATCCACTTATCATCAACCCACATGCCCTTCAGATGATAGGTATTGTCATCATCTTTCCACAGGCGAACAACCAGCTGATCGGTATTGACGTAATACTGCAGACGGCTCAGGAAGCGGCGCAGGTTTATCTCATAAAGATAAGGCAGCGCCCCGATGATCTTGAACGGTTCATCTTCCGGAATATAAAAATCGTTCGCGGTCTTATCGCCAACAATGATCTCTACCTTTTTCCCTTCGCGCAGCAGTTGAATGATATTTCTCACTAACAGTGCAGGCAGGTTGAAATAGGGAGTACAGATAGTGAGCTTATGCTCTGCGCAGGGCATAAGGTGAAAAATAGTTTTATTAAGCAGGCTGGATTTTCCCAGACCGACTAACGGCGTAACGGACAGCTGCTCGTTGTCTGCGTCGCCCTGGAAATGGTAGGCCGCATCGCGCAATTCCTGACGGTACAAGCGGATGTCATTTTTGATTTCCGGGCTTTTCGGGCGTTGTGTGTTATCCAGACGATTAACGCCGCGACCGTTCATCAGGTTTTGGGTAACCCACTCAAACATGATGTCCGCCATCTTCGCGTTGCGGATGAGCTGGTAACGGTCATAGCGATATTTATCATGC
The DNA here is from genome assembly GCF_002918555.1 of Citrobacter amalonaticus. GTDB lineage: Bacteria > Pseudomonadota > Gammaproteobacteria > Enterobacterales > Enterobacteriaceae > Citrobacter_C > Citrobacter_C amalonaticus_A. The sequence continues at coordinate 1,079,642 of NZ_PQMB01000001.1, read as the reverse complement.
TGATGCAGATAGACATCGTTCAGGCTGGCCCCGCTGTAAAGAACGCTATCATCAATGATAAAGCCTTTAAAGTGCAGAACGCCAAGCGCCTCACGAGTGTTAATGGGGACGCCATAGACCGGAACGTCCACACCTGGGTTTTCATGGGCCATCCGGCAATACCAGTCGGCATTGGTGTTGGATGCTGCTGCGCCAATACGTCCGCGTTGTGCACGATGCCAGTCGACAAGCACCCGGACATCCAACTCAGGACGCTGCCGCTTAGCCTCGTAGAGCGCGTTAAGTATGCCTTTGCCACCGTCGTCCTGCTCAAGGTATAGGGCGATGATGCAAATGCGGTGCTTCGCGCTGGCTATTTTCTCCAGCAGAGTCTCCCTGAAATTAGCGGGAGCATAAAAGAAATCGACATCATCAACTGATTGAGAAATCTTAGGTAGTTGGGCAAGGTGTTGTTGATGTTTATTACGCTTAAATTTTGACAACATCACAGTGCATTTCTTCTCTGTTCATTGAAGGGTCCTCTGTGCTATGCAGACGACATAAGCGAGCAATGATAACACCAGTCCCGATTAAAGTGGTCAACATTTCCAGTACCTTACTTACGATTCCTCGCGTTGGGACAGATCCAGCGTCAGCCCAACGATCCCCTCCTCGAGCTGGATATCGACGCTAAACCCGAGCTTACGCGCCAGCGCCACCATGCCGCGGTTGTTTGGCATCGTAATGCCATTCAGACGTTGCAATCCGTGATCGCGTGTATAAGTAATCAATTTTTCCATCAATCGACGTCCTAATCCTAACCCTTTGAGATCTGAGCGAACCAGTACGGCAAACTCAGCATCAATGTTATCCGGGTCGGAGATCGCGCGCGTTACGCCAAGGATCTCTTCGCTTTGCTCAACGCGTCGGACAGCGACGAATGCCATTTCCCGATCGTAGTCGATCTGCGTCATATTGGCTAAATCTTCATGGGTAAATTCATTGATCTCACTGAAATAACGATAATAGAGATCTTCTTTGGTCACCAGTGAGATGAACTGCTGGAGATGGGGTTCATCTTCAGGGAGGATTGGACGGAACAGGCAACGTTCACCGTCTTTTAGCTCGACCCACTCTTCCAGATGCTGAGGGTAAGGACGGACAGCCAGGCGGCTTTCGTTATCGCCGATGAACGGAGCGATGTCCAGCGTCACATCCAGCGCCGTAAACTCGCCAGCCGAGGCCAGCAGCGGGTGGATATCCAGACGCTGAATTTCCGGGCAATCGACAATCAGGTTCGAGACCTGCACCAGTAACTGGCTCAGACCGGCTACATCCAGCGGGCGCAGCGCACTCCGGCCGCGGATTTTTTTATTCTTAATCCCCTGGATCACCAAATAGCGCGCCAGATTCATATTCAGCGGTGGCAACGCCACGACTGCCTGTTCTTCTGGACGCCATTCGACACCGCCTTCGCCCAGCATAATCAGCGGGCCGAAAACGGGATCGTGCTCGACCACCACCCGCAGTTCTTGCGCACCCGCACGGTTGGCCATGCTTTGTACCAGTAAGCCGTGGATCCGTGCCTGTGGCCAGGTCATTTTAACGCGATCGAAAATCGCGTTGGCTGCCTGTTGAACCTCACTGGCCGTGCGCAGGTAAAGCATAACTCCCTGAACTTCCGATTTATGCGGAATATCAGGGGAGCGGAGTTTCAGAGCAACCGGGTATCCGATCTGCTCGGCGATGTGTACGGCTTCTGCACTGTCGCTGGCAATCCAGGTGGGGAGCGTGTGCAGACCGTAAGCCTGAAGAATCGGCTGAACCTCATGGGTATCCAGCGAGGTTGCACCATCGGCAATTGCCTGTTGTATAAGGTGGTGCGCTTCGCTGGTATTGGCCGTCAGACTGTCGGGCAGCGTCGGGGTTTCCCGTAACTGCTTCTGGTTACGGCGGTATTCCACCATATGCATAAAGGCGGTAATCGTGCCTTCGGGCGTTCGATAAGTTGGCAGTCCGGCTTCGCTGAACAGTCTGCGCGCCTCCTGCGAGGAAAACTCCCCGCACCAGTTCGTCAGTAACGAGACAAATTTACCCCGCGGGTGATGCTTCACCGTTTCAATCAGCGCCTGGGCGCATTCGGTAGCTGGCGCAGTGGCACTCGGGGAGTGAATTACCATCAGGGCGTCAAAATCCTGACTGGCGAGCAGGATATCCAGCGTCTTATTGAAATGCCCGATGCTGGCGTCATCACGCAGATCCAGTGGGTTAGCGATCTCAACATGGTCGGGGAGCGCTTCGCGCAGCCTCTTGCTGGTCTCTTCGCTCAGCGTAGCCAGCTTACCGTTGTGTGACCAAAGCTCATCCAGCGCCAGCGCGGCAGGTGCGGCACCGTTACTGATGATCATCAGCCTGTCTCCGCGTAAAGGGCGCATATGGCTGAGGGTCTCAACTGCGGAGAAAAGCTCGTGGGTATCCTGCACGCGCAGCAAACCGGCACGCTGAATGGCGGCGTCCCACGCGGGATCCATCCCGGCGCTGGTATGGAGTAAACGCTGCGCTGCCGGGCTACGACCACTTTTAATCACCAGAATAGGTTTATTGCGCGAGGCGCTTCGTGCGGCGGAGACAAAGCGGCGTGCATCGCTTAAATGTTCAAGATAGAGCAGGATCGCGCTGGTCTTACTGTCACGAGCCAGATAATCGAGCAGCTCGTCGACATCAATATCAAGACTATCGCCAAGGGCGATAAAGTAAGAGAAGCCCATTTCCCGCTGCTGCGCCCAGTCGAGGATCGTATTGGATACCGCGGCGGACTGAGAGATAAACGCCAGTTTGCCACGTTTAATGGGAACCGGTGAAAAGCTGGCATTGAGTCCCTGCCAGGGGGCGAGTAGCCCTAGGCTGTTAGGGCCGAGCAGGCGCATCTTGTAACGTGCAGCGCAGGCTAACAGTGCGTCGTGCTGAGAGGCCGGGGCCGAAAGAATAATGCAGGTTTTGCAGCCTTTTTCTCCCAGCGCTTCCAGCAGTGCCAGATTACGACTGGCGTTGGTACAGAGTACGGCAAGGTCAGGCGTAAAGGGCAGGCTGGAGACATCTGGCCAGGCAAGAACGCCTAATACGGCTTTCCAGGCGGGGGTTACCGGTAAGACCGGTCCATTGAAGCCTCCTGCCAGGAGGTTACGCATCATCAGATAACCCGCACGATTGGGCTTCATCGACGCGCCAATTACCGCTATCGATTTTGGTCGCAGTAGCGCTTCCAGTCCTCGCTGACTCATATCGGTTTCCCTTACGCAGAAGTGACCGAATGATTTTAAACGCTTTCTGCCGGATCTGCTGTGACGCTTCCCTGATGTTGTGTTTTTCCTGCCAGGTAGCGTGTTTTAAAACGAGTAAAGTGTTCGCCTAACGCGTTTGCCGCGTCGGTATCACCAGCCAGATCGAGCAAGGCGATGGCGACTTCGGCAGTACAATACTGCCCTTCGGCATGGACTTCGCGCAGGTGATAAGCTGAAAGGCGCGACAGGTCGACAGAGATCACCGGCAGGTTGTCAAGATAGGGACTCTTACGGAACATTTTTCGCGCCTCCGGCCAGGTTCCATCAAGCATGATAAACAGCGGCGGTTTACCTGACACTGGCGTGTAAATGACCTCTCGTTCTTCACCCGCATAGGAGGCCGGGAATACCACCATCGGCTGATAATCTGGATTTTGCACCAGAGCAAGCAGCGCCTGCGGTGGTTCGGTTCGTGACCACTGGAAGGCCGTGGTATCCGGCAAAATATCCGCAATCAGCCGACCTGTATTGCTGGGTTTCATTGGCTCGGTATCAAACATCACCAGGCAAAAACGGCTCGTTGCGTGTGAGGGAATGAGCGTATCGCACAGGCAGAGTTTCTGCGGTAGCAAACAGCGCTGGCAGCGAAGAATGCGGTTGCCTCTGGCGAGAAAAGGACGCGTGGCGCGCGCGAGGCGCTCGGCGCGGAGTCGAAGAACAGCGTTATCAGTCATGGAAGAGTGCGTTGAAAAACGCTATTGTCGCAGAGGTGAAAACGGGGCACAAGATGCGCCCCGTGAAGATTACAGTGATTCGTTCAGCCAGCTATCAAACGGCGCTTTGGGTACCGCACCGTTGAGCATATCGACAATCTGACCCTCTTTTAAAATCATGATGGTCGGAATGCTGCGGATGCCAAAGCGGGCGCTTAGCTCACGCTCTGCTTCCGTATTGACTTTTATAAAGCGCACTTTGCCGCTACGCTCTTCGGCAACATCTTCGAAAATAGGGGCAAAGTTACGGCACGGTCCGCACCAGGGAGCCCAGAAATCGATGACGACAGGGAGATCGTCTTTCAGTAATTTATCCAGCGTGTCACCGGTCGCATTAATCACCTCCCCATCAAACAGGTCGTGACCACAGCGTCCGCATTTTGCCGCATCTTCAACCCTGTCGTCAGGGATGCGGTTGATGGCCTGGCAGCTGGTACAAACGGTATTCATATCTAACCTCTGGATGAATGGATGGAATTCCCGGCAACCCTGCCAATATGTTTCCAATATGTTACTTATTATCGGTGAGACTGTTTTAAACAACAATGCGTTTTATTCAATGAGTACAATAGTCGTAAGCTTTTAAATGAAATAATGGCTAACCGGAGACACATCGGGTAATCTGCGCGCTTCGCGCAGCGCTGGTGGAGAAAAGCATGAACGATGAATTGAAAAACAAAAGCGGCAAGGTCAAAGTGATGTATGTCCGCAGTGATGATGATTCTGATAAACGTACCCAGAACCCGCGTACCGGGAAAGGGGGAGGACGTCCAGGAAAGTCTCGTGCAGACGGTGGCCGTCGCCCCGCCCGCGATGAACGAAACACTCAGAGCCGTGACCGTAAGCGTGAAGACTCTCCGTGGCGTACCGTTTCCCGCGCGCCGGGTGATGAAACGTCAGAGAAAGCCGATCACGGCGGGATCAGCGGTAAAAGCTTTATCGACCCGGAGATCATTCGTCGTCAGCGTGCGGAAGAGACGCGCGTTTACGGTGAGAATGCCTGCCAGGCCCTGTTCCAGAGCCGTCCGGACGCGATTGTTCGCGCATGGTTTATTCAGAGCGTTACCCCACGTTTTAAAGAAGCATTACGCTGGATGGCGGCAAACCGCAAAGCGTACCATGTTGTTGATGAAGCCGAACTGGCGAAAGCCTCCGGCACGGAACATCATGGCGGCGTTTGCTTCCTGATCAAAAAGCGTAACGGCACAACGGTTAAGCAGTGGGTAAATCAGGCGGCGGAGCAGGACTGCGTTCTGGCGCTGGAAGACGTTTCTAACCCGCACAACCTTGGCGGTATGATGCGTAGCTGTGCGCACTTTGGTGTGAAAGGGGTCGTGGTGCAGGATGCGGCGCTGCTGGAATCCGGCGCGGCGATTCGTACTGCCGAAGGTGGCGCGGAACACGTTCAGCCGATTACCGGTGACAGCATTGTGGATGTACTGGATGATTTCCGCCAGGCGGGTTACACCGTTGTCACGACCTCCAGCGATCGCGGTAAGCCGCTGTTCAACACGGCGCTACCGGCAAAAATGGTGCTGGTGCTGGGTCAGGAACTGGATGGCCTGCCGGATGCCGCACGCGATCCGAACGATCTGTGCGTGAAGATCGACGGCACAGGAAAGGTTGAAAACCTCAACGTTTCGGTGGAGACCGGAGTGCTGCTTGCAGAATGGTGGCGCCAGAATAAAGCCTGAACTATTTGATCGGCGCAAACAATTGCGTTTCCCTGGCCAGATAAGTCGCTTGCGACGCCATCCGGCAAAACAGGGCAGATAAATTGTCAGTAAGCAAAATGCCAGCGAATCGCTGGCATTGTTTTACTCGCTTTCAGCTGGTAATACCGGCATCCAGTTGACGGGGGTTTCGCCATGCTGTTCCAGCCACTGGTTGGCGAGGACAAAATGGTTACAGCCAAAGAAGCCGCGATGGGCCGACAGCGGTGACGGATGTGGCGCTTTCAGCACATGATGACGCTGCTTATCGATAATCGCCCCTTTCTTCTGCGCATGTGAGCCCCAGAGCAGAAAGACAACGCCTTCACGGTGTTCGTTAATCAGGCTAATCACTTTATCCGTAAACGTTTCCCAGCCCAGGCTGGCGTGCGAATGCGCCTGGCCCGCACGTACCGTCAGCACCGTATTGAGCAACAGCACACCCTGGCGCGCCCAGCTTTCAAGATAGCCGTGAGCAGGGCGGGTAAAACCAGGTACTGACCCTTCAAGCTCTTTATACATATTCAGTAACGAGGGCGGCGTGGCAATGCCCGGACGAACAGAAAACGCCAGCCCGTGCGCCTGACCAGGCCCGTGATAAGGGTCCTGCCCCAGAATCACTACTTTAACATCGCCCAGCTCAGTGAAGCGAAAAGCGTTAAACACATCTTTTTGTGGCGGATAGATTGTCATCCCGGACTGACGCTCTCCGGCAACAGTGTGAAGTGTGTTAACAAAGTAGGGCTGCTGCTTCTCATCAGCCAGCACGTCATGCCAGGTTAATTCGGTGGCCATCTCGCTCTCCTGCGAATTTTCAATTCACATAGCTTAACTGCTTCTTTCTATGGCGCAAAACGCTGCGTGTCACAAAGAGAGCAACACCTTAACGAGAGTTGAAATTGTATGTAAAAAGTTTAGTGCCGCACAGGGCGTAAGTTGATGTAAAACAATAAAATCCACTCATCACCCTCTTTGTGGTGTGGTTTTTATTGATTTAAATCAAAGAATCAAGGGTGTTTGAGGGGTATATATACACTCAAGCAACAATGGTTTTACCAATTGGCCATGCTCAGGCCAGTCATGATCATCAAATAAATTTGCCGGGGAGGCATTACATGATTACAGGTATCCAGATTACTAAAGCCGCTAACGACGATCTGCTGAACTCTTTCTGGCTGCTGGACAGCGAAAAAGGCGAAGCACGCTGCATCGTGGCGAAAGCCGGTTTTGCTGAAGATGAAGTTGTCGCAGTAAACAAACTGGGTGACATCGAATATCGTGAAATCCCGATGGAAGTGAAACCGGAAGTTCGCGTGGAAGGTGGTCAGCATCTGAACGTTAACGTTCTGCGTCGTGAAACGCTGGAAGATGCTGTTAAGCATCCGGAAAAATATCCGCAGCTGACTATCCGTGTTTCTGGTTACGCGGTGCGCTTTAACTCACTGACGCCGGAACAGCAGCGCGACGTTATTGCTCGTACCTTTACCGAAAGCCTGTAATTTCTCAGGCTGAAAAATGAGTGCGCCGGGCTTTTTCCGGCACCAGGGAAGTAATCCCCCCACAGGGTATCTGTGGGGGGATTTTTTTTACTTTTCCTGCTCGCGACCCACCAGAATAGTGGTCAGCGTGAAGGAGAGAACCAGCGCGATGGCTACGCCGGAAATCGCGAAGATAAACCAGGGGCCAATATAGGCGGGCAGGCTGAAAATGCTCGATAGAATATAGCCATACAGGCGCACGCCAAAGAAAGCGATAAACGCTGAAGCCAGTGAACTGGCAACGGTGGCCGCGATAAACGCTTTTTTGTAGCGCGTCAGCACGCCGAACAGTGCCGGCTCGGTAATCCCCAGCAGTGCGGAGATAGCGGCAGACAGCGTCACCGTGCGATTTTCTTTGTTCAGCCGCCAGATAGCAAAGGTTGCCCCGGCGATGGCCATGTTGGCCATAAACATCATTGGCATCAGCATGTCGTAGCCGCGGTCGCTGAAGTTTTGCAGCGCGACAGGCGTCATGGCATGGTGCATCCCGGTGAGGACTGCTACCGGACGAATCGCGCCGACAATCAACCCCGCAAAGCTCGCCGACACGCCAAACAGTCCCTCAATAAGCCATGCCAGCATTTTGCCCAGCCAGATACCGGTGGGACCAATCACCACCAGTGCCGCCAGCGCGGCGAGGAACAGCGTCAGCGTCGGCGTAAAGACGGTTTTCAGCACCTCCGGCATGATCTTGTCGACCCCCTGATGGATGTATTTCAGCGCCAGAATGGAGAAAATTACCGGGATCACGCTGGAGGCATAGTTGAAGACCGAAACCGGAATGGCGTTGAGCAGCCACAGGGCGGAGGCGGCGTCGGCCTGATGCGCTGCCAGCGCTTTTGCCGCGTCAATAAGCGTCGGGTACATCAGGCAGGCGGCAATAGTGGCGGCCAGATACTCGTTGGTTTTAAAGATTTTCGCTGCTGAAACCGCAAGGAAAAACGGCAGGAAATGGAACACGCCGCTGGCGATAAGATCGATGATCATTACGGTATCGCTCTTCGGCGACACCAGTTTGAGCGCAATAAGTCCCGCCAGCAAACCTTTGATCATCCCGGCGCCCGCAATGGCCGGAACGATTGGGCCAAATACGCCGGATACGGTATCCATAAACATTGATACCAGGCTTTTGCGTTCTTTGCTTTTACCGCTGCTGGCCGCCTGGCTGTCGGTGCCTAAGGTATCCCGCAGCAGCTCATACCAGCTGTTGACCTTCGGACCGATGATTATCTGAAACTGATCGCTTTGTCGCTGCGCGCCCAATACACCGGGTAATTTCTTAATCTCATCCAGTGCCACTTTGTTATCGTCAATCAAATCAAAGCGTAGCCGGGTCATACAGTGCCAGACTTTATTTATATTCTTCTGACCACCTACCAGACGAATAATTCTGCTGATAGCTTCTTGCGTCCCCATAACGGCTCCTGCGGTGAGTTTGTTGTTTTCTTTTCCCGCTGAATGGTAAGTAAGCAATTCAATAAAAACAAACCAATAAAATATGATGATAATCACAATTTCCGGTTGGTACGGCGCTGTTTGGTTGGTTTTATATGAATTGGTCCGTTTTTTAAATATAAATGGCTCTGTTTGCAGACCAAAAAAATTATTTAATAAAAAGGTTTACCGGGACTTGAAAATAGAGTGAAGATAATAAGGATTTTATTTTTATTCTCTCCTGGGAGCCTTCTGTGAAGCCTACGCTGATTACTGCTATTGAGTGTTTTATCACCCGTCCGGACCGCCATAATCTGGTGACGGTACGGGTGACGACCAACAACGGAACGGTGGGCCTGGGCTGCGCGACCTTCCAGCAGCGCCCGCTGGCGGTGAAGACACTGGTGGATGAATATTTGCAGCCGTTGCTGATTGGCCGCGATGCGAACAACATTGAAGATCTCTGGCAGATGATGAACGTCAATGCCTACTGGCGCAACGGCCCGCTAATGAATAACGCTATCTCCGGCGTGGATATGGCGCTGTGGGATATCAAAGCGCAGCTCGCCGGTATGCCGCTGTATCAGCTACTGGGCGGCAAATCCCGCGACGCCATTGCCGCTTATACCCATGCCAGCGGCGAGACGACGGATGAATTGTTTGCCTCCGTTGATGCCCTGCTGGAGCAGGGCTATCGCCACATTCGCTGCCAGTTGGGTTTTTATGGTGGTACGCCACGGGAAATGCATACCCCGGATAACCCAACGCCTGGCGCCTGGTTCGATCAGGACGAATATGTGCGTAATACAGTGGAGATGTTCCACTTGCTGCGCGTGCGTTACGGCCACCGTTTTCACATCCTGCATGATGTCCACGAGCGGCTGTTTCCACAGCAGGCGCTACAGTTAGCGAAACAGCTGGAGCCTTATCAGCCATGGTTTATCGAAGATATTCTGCCGCCGCAGCAAAGCCCGTGGCTGGCGCAGATTCGCCAGCAGAGCAGCGTGCCGCTGGCGATGGGCGAGCTGTTTAACAACCCGGCGGAGTGGCACGATTTAATCGTTAACCGACAGATTGATTTTATCCGCTGCCATGTTTCGCAGATTGGCGGCATCACCCCAGCGCTGAAGCTGGCGGTGCTGTGCCAGGCCTTTGGCGTTCGTCTGGCCTGGCACGGTCCGGGGGACATGACACCCATCGGCGTGGCGGTGAATACCCATCTGAACATCCATCTGCACAATGCCGCTATCCAGGAATTTATTCCGCGATCCGCCACCACTGATGCCATCTTCCCTGGTGCTCCGCAGGTGAGAAACGGCTTTATCTATCCGCCAATCATGCCAGGCATTGGCGTCGGCTTTGACGAACAGATGGCGCTGGCATATCCGGTAACGTATCGTCAGCACGAATGGACGCAGAGCCGTCTGCCTGACGGTACGATGCACACACCCTGAATCAACCTGGCGGCAGCTGGCGAAAGGCGAGGTTGTCGCGGTTGTGTGGGATCACGTAGGTGCAGGAGTAGTTGATATCAATGATGTCGCTAATCTCATAGACCCGACCGCCGTCGAGGATCCCGCGGTTATTGATATGCATCGCCGGGATGCCTTTTTTGCAGCCCAGGAGCGTTGCCTGCTCACGGCTCACGCCGATCGCCCGGTAGCTGGTCAGCAGATGGGAGATCGGATAGCCCTTTGTCAGTACGTACTGCTGTAGCGAGTGTTCGATCGCCTGCTGGTTGAGATCGCTGAACATGGCGGCGGGCATTCGGGAGATCTCAATCTGTGTGGCGACCTCATCGACGAAGCGCAGGCGGCAAAACTGCCATACAAAGTCGTCGTCGGTGAGATCGAAAATCTGCTGATCTTCCCGGTCCGGGCGTTTCTTATGCAGGCTAATCATTCGGTAGCGCATTTGATCAAAGCGCTTTTCAGTGATCGAGTTGTAAACCAGCGGGTTACTACGGGTTTGTTCGTTTATCCAGATGCCGGAACCCTGCACAATGCGTACCACACCGATGCTGGCGAGCTTCTCCAGCGCCTGACGGATGGTAAAGCGCGACACGCCATACTCCTGTGCCAGCTGGCGTTCCGGAGGCAGTTTGCGCAGCCCGTCGCTGTGTTGCTGGTAGATTTTGCTAAGCAGATCCTGAGTAACAAACTCTTTTTTCTTCATGGCAGGTTTCCCTTACCCGTAAAGATGAAAACGCCGGGAGGTTTTCCCGGCGTTTGCCTTATTCTTCGGTATTCTGCGCTGTTGCGTCCGTCCCGCGCGGCTTGCGACGTTTCCCAATATTTTTGGTGTCGCGGTGGCGTTTCTTCACGCGTGGCTTATCTTTCTCTTTTTTCTTCTCTTCGCGTTTGGCCAGCGCTTTCTTCGACGGTTTCCCGGTCATCTTGTCGCTTGGCGCACGTGTCGTTGGGCGAAGCTCATCAATGACGCGCGGCTTCAGTGGTTCTTCGATGTAGCGGCCGACTTTCAGCAGCAGCAGGTGATCGTGTGCTTCGACCAGCGAAAGGGCAATACCTTTGCGCCCCGCACGACCCGTACGACCGATGCGGTGCAGGTAGGTATCTCCACTGCGCGGCATGTCGAAGTTAATGACGTGGCTTACATCGGGAATATCGATCCCGCGCGCCGCAACGTCAGTGGCAACCAGTACGTTAACGCGGCCATCGGTGAGACGCTTAATGCCTTCGTTACGTTTGATCTGCGGCATTTCGCCTTCGAGATAGCAGTTATTGATGCCGGCCGAGCGCAGCATTTCTGCCAGCTCGTGTACGCGCTCACGCTTACGCACAAACACAATAGTGCGGGTCGCATCTTCCTGTTTCAGCAGGTGCTTTAACAGCGCGACTTTATGTTCGAAATTATCGGCGCGGTAGTACCACTGGTGAATCTTCTTCCGCTCACGCGTGGAAGGATTCGCAGAAACCTCAACCGGATCTTCCAGCAGGCGATCGGCAAAATCTTTGATCGCATCGCCTTCCAGCGTGGCTGAGAACAGCATCGTCTGCTTACGCCAGCGGGTTTCACCGGCGATGTGTTCGATATCCTGGGCGAAGCCCATATCCAGCATGCGGTCGGCTTCATCGAGAATCAGCGTTTCTACCGCGCGGCAGTCAAAGTTCTCTTCTTTAATATATTGCAGCAGACGCCCGGTAGTAGCGACGACGATATCCTGGTTTTCGCTGAACACTTCCGCATGGTTCATGTACGCGACGCCGCCGGTAATGGTGGCAATATCCAGATGAGTGTGTTTCGCCAGTTCACGCGCGTGATCGGCAACCTGCATCGCCAGTTCGCGAGTCGGCGTGAGGATCAAAATACGCGGCGGACCGGATTTCTTACGCGGGAAGTCGAGCAGGTGCTGCAACGCTGGCAGCAGATATGCCGCCGTTTTACCGGTGCCTGTCGGCGCAGAACCGAGTACATCACGGCCATCGAGCGCAGGCGGAATAGCGGCAGCCTGAATGGCGGTCGGGCGAGTGAAACCTTTACTCTGGAGGGCATCCAGCAGGCTTTCGTCGAGTTCAAGTTCGGAAAAAGTCGTTACAGTCATGTTCTACCTCTGTGTGGGGCGCTGATTATAGACGTTACGGCGGCAATCTTCATCTGTTTGTATGGATATCGCTTCTCAGGTATTGTTTTCACGTGGCTCTGTCGCCGTTTTTCCTGCAAGGTTATTTTTTCATGTCCCAGTCTACATCTGTCCTTCGTCGTAATGGATTTACGTTTAAACGGTTTTTTGTGGCGCACGATCGCTGTGCGATGAAAGTGGGGACAGATGGCATTTTACTTGGCGCATGGGCGCCGGTGGCGGGTGTAAAGCGAATTCTTGATATCGGCGCAGGCAGTGGGCTGCTGGCCCTGATGCTGGCGCAACGTACTGATGAACAGGTCATTATTGATGCCGTTGAGCTGGACAGCGACGCCGCTGCCCAGGCTCAGGAAAATATCGCCCAGTCGCCATGGCCACAACGCGTGAAGGTGCATACAGAAGATATTCAACAGTGGATCCCCAGGCAAACGGTGCGTTTTGATTTGATCATTAGCAATCCCCCTTACTATGAGCAGGGAGTGGAGTGTGCCACGCCACAGCGCGAGCAGGCTCGTTATACCACAACGCTTGATCATCAAACGTTGCTGGCCTGCGCGACGGAATGCATTACGGAAGAGGGGTTTTTGTGCGTTGTGCTGCCAGAACAGGTTGGTCATACCTTCACGCAGCAGGCGTTAAGCATGGGCTGGCATTTACGCTTGCGGACGGATGTTGCGGAAACCGAAGCGCGCTTACCGCATCGGGTATTGCTGGCTTTCTCCCCACAGGCCGGGGAGTGTTTTAGCGACAGACTGGTGATTCGTGGGCCAGACCAGCGTTACTCTGAAGGTTACACGGCGCTGACCCAGGCGTTTTATCTGTTTATGTGAGTGCTTAACGGCGAGAGAACTGACGGGCCGGACGCCGTAAGCAGGTCGGGATAGTCCAGCGTATAGTGCAGGCCGCGACTCTCTTTGCGCATCATTGCACAGCGCACGATCAGTTCGGCAACCTGTACCAGATTGCGCAATTCCAGCAGGTTATTCGACACGCGAAAATTAGCGTAATACTCATCGATCTCCTGCTGGAGCATGGTGATACGACGCAAGGCGCGCTCCAGTCGTTTGGTGGTGCGCACAATTCCGACATAGTCCCACATAAACAGGCGCAGCTCGTGCCAGTTATGCTGAATCACGACCAGTTCATCCGGATTCTCTACCCGGCTTTCATCCCACTCGGGCAGCGTCGCGACGCTGCGGGCGTAAGGCATTCGTCGGTCTATATCTTCTGCCGCTGACCAGCCATAAACCAGGCACTCCAGCAACGAGTTCGAAGCCATCCGGTTCGCGCCGTGCAGCCCGGTATAGCTCACTTCACCGATAGCATACAGCCCGTCAACATCGGTACGGCCAAAATCATCGACCATAACGCCACCGCAGGTGTAGTGCGCGGCAGGAACAATGGGAACCGGTTCTTTCGTGAGGTCGATCCCCAGCCCCAGCAGTTTTTCATAAATCATCGGGAAATGCTGGCGGATAAACGCTTCCGGCTTATGGCTGATGTCGAGGAACATACAGTCCGCGCCAAGGCGTTTCATTTCATGGTCGATAGCGCGGGCGACGATATCACGCGGGGCCAGTTCGCCGCGCTGGTCAAAATCGGGCATAAAGCGCGTGCCGTCCGGGCGTTTGAGGTGCGCGCCTTCACCGCGCAGCGCTTCGGTGAGCAAAAAGTTACGCGCCTGCGGGTGATACAACGCGGTTGGGTGGAACTGGTTAAATTCGAGGTTGGCTACGCGACATCCTGCGCGCCAGGCCATGGCGATTCCGTCACCTGAAGAGATATCCGGATTCGTCGTGTACTGATACACCTTCGACGCGCCGCCGGTCGCCAGTACCACCGATTTAGCATGGCAGGTTTCGACCGCCTCTTTGTTGCGGTTCCAGATCCATGCCCCGACGACCCGGCGCGTTCCCGGCAGGCCGATTTTATCGGAGATGATTAAATCAACGGCATTGCTGCGTTCCAGCACCTGAATATTGGGATGATTTTGCGCCTGGCTGACCAGCGTGGTTTCAACTTCTTTACCCGTCGCGTCGGCGGCATGCAAAATACGACGATGGCTGTGCCCTCCTTCACGGGTAAGGTGGTAGCCCTCTTCACCGTTGGGCTGGACGTGGGTATCAAACAGCACGCCCTGATCGATAAGCCACTGTACGCAGGAGCGGGCGTTACTGGCGACGAACTCAACCGCATGACGATCGCAGATTCCGGCACCAGCAATCAGCGTGTCTTCAACATGAGAGTCAATACTGTCGGTTTCATCAAAAACGGCGGCAATGCCGCCCTGAGCGTAGAAGGTGGAACCTTCGCTGACGGGGCCTTTACTCAGGACAATGACCTGATGTTTTTCGGCCAGGCGCAGCGCAAGAGAGAGTCCGGCAGCGCCGCTACCAATGATCAACACGTCACAAGACAGTTCAGGAGTGGTATTCATGAGCTTTGTTTAATTTACTAAACACGGTATGACGAGCATAGCACCGTATTGTGCGATTAAGCACCATTTATTTTTGTTGGTGTCGCAATGGCTAAACATCGCGATTGAGCGATACGGGATATAAAAGAAGGAAAATATTTTGTGTAGCAGATTGTTAGCGTCCGATTATGTGATGAAATAAAAAGGCCGTTGGGTTACTCTTCAGGCGGTTAAATGGGCATTTCTAAATAGATAGTGCGTTGTTCAGATTCTGTAGACTTATACCCGTCATACTTCAAGTTGCAGGTGTGTTGGCTTTCCTCACTCACCCCAGTCACGTACTCGTGTACGCTCCCGGGGATTCGCTGTGTCGCCGCCTTCCTGCAACTCGAATTATTTAGGGTATATAATGAGATATAAAACCGGTCTACAAACATGACAAACAAAAACAGATGCGCGACGGAACTTTACGAAAACCAGACACTCTAACCAGTTGCTTGCTCGTAGTGCAGCTAATGGAGTGGCGTTTCGATAGCGCGTGGAAATTTGGTTTGGGGAGACTTTACCTCGGATGAGCGAGCAGTTAACGGACCAGGTCCTGGTTGAACGGGTCCAGAAGGGAGATCAGAAAGCCTTCAACTTACTGGTAGTGCGCTACCAGCATAAAGTGGCGAGTCTGGTTTCCCGCTATGTGCCGTCGGGTGACGTTCCCGATGTGGTGCAAGAATCGTTTATTAAAGCCTATCGTGCGCTGGACTCGTTCCGGGGAGATAGCGCTTTCTATACCTGGCTGTATCGTATTGCGGTCAATACCGCGAAAAATTACCTGGTTGCTCAGGGGCGTCGTCCACCTTCCAGTGATGTGGATGCGATTGAAGCAGAAAACTTCGAAAGTGGCGGTGCGCTGAAAGAAATTTCGAACCCTGAGAACTTAATGTTGTCAGAAGAACTGAGACAGATAGTTTTCCGAACTATTGAGTCCCTCCCGGAAGATTTACGCATGGCAATAACCTTGCGGGAGCTTGATGGTCTAAGCTATGAAGAGATAGCGGCTATCATGGATTGTCCGGTGGGTACGGTGCGTTCACGTATCTTCCGAGCGAGGGAAGCTATTGATAATAAAGTTCAACCGCTTATCAGGCGTTGACGATAGCGGGATACTGGAAAAGGTATTAGGCATGCAGAAAGAAAAACTTTCCGCTTTAATGGATGGTGAAACGCTGGATAGTGAGCTGTTCAATGAACTGGCTC
The DNA here is from genome assembly GCF_002918555.1 of Citrobacter amalonaticus. Lineage (GTDB taxonomy): Bacteria > Pseudomonadota > Gammaproteobacteria > Enterobacterales > Enterobacteriaceae > Citrobacter_C > Citrobacter_C amalonaticus_A. The sequence goes on along the minus strand of NZ_PQMB01000001.1, from coordinate 1,063,657 downwards.
ATGACCCGGAAATGCAAAAAACCTGGGAAGGGTATCATTTGATCCGCGATTCTATGCGCGGTGATACGCCTGACGTGCTCCATTTTGATATTTCCGCTCGCGTAATGGCCGCCATTGAAGATGAGCCAGTACGCCATACGGTGCCGTTGATTCCTGAAGCCCAGCCAGCACCGCACCAGTGGCAGAAGATGCCGTTCTGGAAGAAAGTGCGTCCGTGGGCGGCGCAGCTGACCCAAATGGGCGTGGCGGCGTGCGTATCGCTTGCAGTTATTGTTGGCGTCCAGCACTATAATGGACAATCTGAAACGTCCCGGCAGCCTGAAACACCGGTATTCAACACCTTACCGATGATGGGTAAAGCCAGTCCGGTGAGCCTGGGAGTACCTTCTGACGCCACGGCAAGTAACGGGCAACAGCAGCAGGTACAGGAGCAGCGTCGTCGCATTAACGCCATGTTGCAGGATTACGAACTGCAACGTCGACTGCACTCCGAACAGCTTCAGTTTGAGCAGGCGCAAACACAGCAAGCCGCTGTACAGGTGCCAGGAATTCAAACTTTAGGAACGCAATCGCAGTAATGAAGCAACTTTGGTTTGCCATGTCACTTGTGGCGGGTAGCCTGTTCTTCTCTGTTAACGCCTCGGCCAATCCTGCGTCCGGGGCGTTATTGCAGCAGATGAATCTGGCCAGCCAGTCACTTACTTACGAGCTGTCTTTCGTCAGCATCAATAAACAAGGCGTTGAATCTCTTCGCTATCGCCATGCTCGCCTGGATAACCGTCCGCTTGCGCAATTGTTGCAAATGGATGGCCCACGCCGGGAAGTGGTACAGCGTGGTAATGAAATCAGCTATTTTGAACCGGGACTCGAACCGTTCACCCTGAATGGCGACTACATCGTTGATTCCCTGCCATCTCTCATCTATGCCGATTTCAAGCGCCTTGCTCCGTATTACGATTTTATCTCGGTGGGCAGAACCCGTATTGCAGACCGCTTGTGTGAAGTGATCCGCGTTGTGGCGCGTGACGGAACTCGTTACAGCTACATCGTGTGGATGGATACTGAAACCAGGTTGCCGATGCGTGTGGATCTCCTTGATCGCGATGGCGAAACGCTGGAACAGTTCCGGGTGATCGCTTTTACGATAAATCAGGATGTGGGTAACAGCATGCAGACGCTGGCGAAGGCGAGCCTGCCGCCGCTACTCTCCGTGCCTGCAGGCGAGAAAAGCAAATTCAACTGGAGTCCGTCCTGGCTGCCGCAAGGTTTTAGCGAGGTCTCCAGCAGCCGTCGTCCGTTACCTACAATGGACAACCTGCCTGTCGAATCACGCCTCTACTCTGACGGGCTGTTCAGCTTCTCAGTCAACATCAACCGTGCAACGCAGGCCAGCACCGATCAAATACTGCGCACCGGTCGCAGAACGGTCAGCACCAGCGTGCGTGACAACGTTGAGATCACTATTGTCGGCGAACTGCCGCCGCAGACCGCCAAGCGCATTGCGGACAATATCAAGTTCGGAGCGGCGCAATGATTAAAGAGTGGGCGACGGTGGTCTCCTGGCAGAATGGTCAGGCGATGGTCAGCTGCGACGTGAAAGCCTCATGCAGCAGCTGCGCATCCCGGGCTGGCTGCGGCAGCCGGGTGCTGAACAAGCTGGGTCCGCAAACCACCCACACGATCGTGGTGCCGAGCGATGAACCACTCATCCCTGGGCAAAAAGTTGAGTTGGGTATTGCTGAGGGCAGTTTGCTGGGTTCGGCGATGCTGGTCTACATGTCGCCGCTGGCGGGACTGTTCATCATCGCTTCGCTGTTTCAGGTGCTGTTTGGTTCCGACCTTGCTGCGTTAAGCGGTGCCGTGCTTGGGGGCGTGGGCGGATTCCTGATTGCGCGAGGATATTCGCGTAAACTTGCTGAACGTGAGGCCTGGCAGCCGGTCATTCTCAACGTTGCTCTCCCGCCTGGTCTGGTTCGCGTTGAAACCTCTTCTGGTGAAACGTCCTGATACTTTCGGCCGGGTTTATCAGGCCTGATTTGGATACTCACCATCATGCCGGAGCCGGCGTTTTTGCCGCCATCCGGCAAAACTTTCACCGATATTGCTAAGTCGTTTCCAGTTCCCGCTATCCTTGCTGTATGAACATTTCCTCGCCTCAGCGTTGTAGTGTAGAATGCGGCGTTTCAGTTAAACAGACGTTAAGCTCAGAACAGCGACTTCTCAGAGCCTGCCCAGGCAGGCGTAAGGCACAATAATTACACTATATGAAGAACATACGTAACTTTTCGATCATAGCTCACATTGACCACGGTAAATCGACGCTGTCTGACCGTATTATCCAGATCTGCGGTGGCCTGTCTGACCGTGAAATGGAAGCGCAGGTTCTCGACTCGATGGATCTTGAACGTGAGCGCGGTATTACCATCAAAGCGCAGAGCGTGACGCTGGATTACAAAGCGTCTGACGGCGAAACCTATCAGCTTAACTTTATCGACACGCCAGGCCACGTTGACTTCTCGTATGAAGTTTCCCGCTCGCTGGCAGCCTGTGAAGGGGCGCTGCTGGTGGTTGATGCCGGGCAGGGCGTTGAAGCGCAAACGCTGGCTAACTGCTACACCGCGATGGAAATGGATCTCGAGGTGGTGCCGGTACTTAATAAAATTGATCTGCCTGCCGCCGATCCTGAGCGCGTTGCTGAAGAGATTGAAGACATTGTCGGTATTGATGCGACCGACGCCGTACGCTGCTCTGCGAAAACCGGCGTTGGCGTGACCGACGTTCTGGAACGTCTGGTGCGCGATATCCCGCCGCCGGAAGGCGATCCGGAAGGGCCGCTACAGGCGCTGATCATCGACTCCTGGTTTGACAACTATCTGGGCGTTGTTTCGCTGGTGCGCATTAAAAACGGCACCATGCGGAAGGGCGACAAAATCAAAGTGATGAGTACCGGGCAGGTCTACAACGCAGACCGTCTGGGGATCTTCACGCCAAAACAGGTTGACCGGACCGAGCTGAAGTGTGGCGAGGTCGGTTGGCTGGTCTGTGCGATTAAAGACATTCTTGGCGCACCGGTTGGCGATACGCTAACGCAGGCGCGTAACCCGGCAGAGAAAGCGCTGCCAGGCTTTAAAAAAGTGAAGCCGCAGGTTTATGCGGGCCTGTTCCCGGTCAGCTCTGATGACTATGAAGGTTTCCGCGATGCGCTTGGCAAACTGAGCCTGAACGATGCGTCTCTGTTCTATGAGCCGGAAAGTTCAACCGCACTGGGCTTCGGCTTCCGCTGCGGCTTCCTCGGCCTGCTGCACATGGAGATCATTCAGGAACGTCTGGAGCGTGAATACGATCTGGATCTGATCACCACCGCGCCGACGGTCGTGTACGAGGTGGAAACCACGGCGAAAGAGACTATCTATGTTGATAGCCCGTCTAAACTGCCGCCGCTGAATAACATCTACGAACTGCGTGAGCCGATTGCTGAATGCCACATGCTGCTGCCTCAGGCGTATCTCGGTAACGTGATCACCCTGTGCATTGAGAAGCGTGGCGTACAGACCAACATGGTTTACCACGGTAATCAGGTCGCGCTGACCTACGAAATCCCAATGGCGGAAGTGGTGCTCGATTTCTTCGATCGCCTGAAGTCAACCTCGCGCGGTTATGCCTCGCTGGACTATAACTTCAAACGCTTCCAGGCGTCTGACATGGTGCGTGTTGATGTTCTTATCAACAACGAACGTGTTGATGCGCTGGCGCTGATCACTCACCGGGATAACTCCCAGAACCGTGGTCGCGAGCTGGTGGAGAAGATGAAAGATCTGATCCCACGTCAGCAGTTCGACATTGCGATTCAGGCGGCGATCGGAACGCACATTATTGCGCGTTCCACCGTTAAGCAGCTGCGTAAAAACGTTCTGGCCAAGTGCTATGGCGGTGATATCAGCCGTAAGAAAAAGCTGTTGCAGAAGCAGAAAGAAGGTAAGAAGCGCATGAAGCAAATCGGTAACGTTGAGCTGCCTCAGGAAGCATTCCTCGCCATTCTGCATGTCGGTAAAGACAGCAAATAATCCTTAAGGAGTTGTTGGCATGGCGAATATGTTTGCCCTGATTCTGGTGATTGCCACACTGGTGACGGGCATTTTGTGGTGCGTGGATAAATTTGTTTTCGCGCCAAAACGTCGGGAGCGCCAGGCTGCTGCACAAGCGGCGGCTGGTGATACGCTGGATGACGCGACCCTGAAAAAAGTTGCGCCCAAGCCTGGCTGGCTGGAAACCGGCGCGTCAGTTTTCCCGGTTCTGGCGATCGTGTTGGTGGTGCGTTCATTTATCTATGAACCCTTCCAGATCCCGTCCGGTTCGATGATGCCGACTCTGCTAATCGGTGATTTTATTCTGGTGGAGAAATTCGCCTATGGAATTAAAGATCCGATTTACCAGAAAACCCTGATCGAAACGGGCCACCCGAAACGTGGTGATATCGTGGTCTTTAAATACCCTGAAGACCCGCGTCTGGATTACATCAAACGTGCGGTGGGCTTGCCGGGCGATAAGGTGACTTACGATCCGGTGGCGAAAGAGGTGACGATTCAGCCGGGATGCAGCTCTGGTCAGGCGTGTGAAAACGCGTTGCCGGTGACCTATAGCGATGTTCAGCCGAGCGATTTCGTGCAGACGTTTGCTCGTCGTAACGGCGGGGAAGCCAGCAGCGGATTCTTCGAAGTTCCGCTGAATGAAACCAAAGATAACGGGATTCGGCTCTCCGGGCGTAAAGAGACGCTGGGTGAAGTGACGCACCGTATTCTGATGGTGCCGATTGCGCAGGATCAGGTGGGGATGTATTACCGTCAGCCAGGCCAGCAGCCGGCAACCTGGATCGTTCCTCCGGGACAGTACTTCATGATGGGTGATAACCGCGATAACAGCGCGGACAGCCGTTACTGGGGATTTGTACCGGAAGCGAATCTGGTGGGTAAGGCGACGGCGATCTGGATGAGTTTTGATAAACAAGAAGGCGAGTGGCCGACTGGCGTTCGTTTAAGCCGTATTGGCGGTATCCATTAATGGATATTTATTCACGTTGCCGTCATTATGGCGGCAACGTGAATTATTTCTTCGATAAATCTCCCCTGACTAACGACATCCCCGGTCGTTGTGTATAGAATAATCCCCCGAAGTTTCAGGTTGGCGCCCTCTGGTCGCCACGGCACACGAAACAGCGTTGGTTCCCCCATATACAAGCGTATTGAAGCTGCATCAACGCGGCTGGCAGGATGCCATGTATATCAGGTCTGTTTCGTGTGCTGTATTTGTTGACGCATTTATTTATTGGTATCGCATGAACCCCATCGTAATTAATCGGCTTCAACGGAAGCTGGGCTACACTTTTAATCATCAGGAGCTGTTGCAGCAGGCATTAACCCATCGCAGCGCCAGCAGCAAACATAACGAGCGTTTAGAGTTTTTGGGTGACTCTATTTTGAGTTTTGTTATCGCCAATGCGCTGTATCACCGTTTTCCGCGAGTGGATGAAGGGGATATGAGCCGTATGCGCGCCACGCTCGTGCGCGGTAATACGCTGGCGGAGCTGGCCCGTGAATTTGATTTAGGGGAATGCCTGCGTTTAGGCCCTGGCGAACTCAAAAGCGGTGGCTTCCGTCGTGAGTCTATTCTGGCCGATACCGTAGAAGCGTTAATTGGTGGTGTATTCCTCGACAGCGATATTCAAACTGTTGAAAGGTTGATCCTTAACTGGTACCAGACCCGCCTGGATGAAATCAGTCCGGGTGATAAACAAAAAGATCCGAAAACGCGTTTGCAGGAATATTTGCAGGGTCGCCATCTCCCACTGCCGTCTTATCTGGTGGTTCAGGTGCGTGGTGAAGCGCACGATCAGGAATTTACAATCCACTGCCAGGTTAGCGGCCTGAGTGAACCGGTGGTAGGCACAGGTTCAAGCCGCCGCAAGGCGGAGCAGGCTGCCGCCGAACAGGCGCTGAAAAAACTGGAGCTGGAATGAGCGAAGATAAAAGCTATTGCGGATTTATTGCCATCGTCGGTCGCCCGAACGTTGGCAAATCCACGTTGTTGAACAAGCTGCTTGGACAGAAGATTTCGATTACGTCCCGTAAAGCGCAGACCACGCGTCACCGTATTGTCGGGATCCATACCGAAGGTGTATATCAGGCGATTTACGTCGATACCCCCGGTCTGCACATGGAAGAAAAACGCGCCATCAACCGCCTGATGAACAAAGCGGCGAGCAGCTCCATCGGCGACGTTGAACTGGTGATTTTTGTCGTAGAAGGCACTCGCTGGACGCCGGACGATGATATGGTGCTCAACAAACTGCGTGACGGTAAAGCGCCGGTTATTCTGGCCGTTAACAAAGTGGATAACGTGCAGGATAAAGCTGAGCTACTGCCGCACCTGCAGTTCCTGGCAAGCCAGATGAACTTTCTCGATATCGTGCCTGTTTCCGCAGAAACAGGGATGAACGTCGATACTGTTGCGGGTATCGTGCGTAAACACCTGCCGGAGGCTGTCCATCACTTCCCGGAAGATTACATCACCGATCGTTCTCAGCGGTTTATGGCGTCAGAAATCATCCGTGAAAAGCTGATGCGTTTCCTTGGCGCAGAATTGCCGTACTCCGTCACCGTTGAAATCGAGCGTTTTGTCTCTAACGAGCGCGGTGGTTATGACATCAACGGGCTGATCCTCGTTGAGCGCGAAGGGCAGAAGAAGATGGTTATTGGCAACAAAGGGGCCAAAATCAAGACGATCGGTATTGAAGCGCGTAAGGATATGCAGGACATGTTTGAAGCCCCGGTTCATCTGGAACTGTGGGTGAAAGTGAAATCCGGCTGGGCCGACGACGAACGAGCGCTTCGCAGTCTCGGTTACGTAGACGACCTTTAATATTGCCTCAGTGCGACCTGAAAGGCGACGAGTATGATGGAAGGGTGGCAGCGCGCATTCGTGCTTCACAGTCGCCCCTGGAGCGAAACCAGCCTGATGCTGGACGTCTTCACGGAAGAGTCGGGGCGTGTGCGCCTCGTCGCCAAAGGCGCTCGCTCCAGACGTTCTAACCTGAAAGGCGCTTTGCAGCCTTTTACGCCACTCCTGATCCGCTTCGGTGGGCGCGGTGAGGTCAAAACCTTACGTAGCGCTGAAGCGGTCTCTCTGGCACTTCCTCTGAGCGGCATCACGCTTTACAGCGGCCTGTATATCAATGAGCTACTCTCACGCGTGCTCGAGTATGAAACGCGCTTCTCCGAACTCTTTTTCGATTATCTGCACTGTATTCAGGCGCTGGCGGGCACGACCGGCACGCCGGAACCCGTGCTTCGTCGTTTTGAACTGGCCCTGTTAGGGCATCTGGGCTATGGCGTGGATTTTACCCATTGTGCAGGTAGCGGCGAATCGGTGGATGATACGATGACCTACCGCTACCGCGAAGAAAAGGGCTTTATCGCCAGCGTGGTGATGGATAACAACACCTTTACCGGGCGGCACTTAAAAGCGCTTGAATCCCGTGAATTTCCGGATGTTGATACCTTGCGCGCCGCGAAACGCTTTACCCGCATGGCGCTAAAGCCGTATCTTGGGGGCAAGCCGTTAAAAAGCCGGGAGCTGTTTCGGCAATTTATACCCAAACGTGCAGTAAAAACGAATATACCTTAAATAATTCGAGTTGCAGGACAAAACGGCGTAGTCGTTTCGAACAGCGCTTGCGCTGGCCCCCGAAGGGGCGAGGCCGAAGGCCGGGTAACACGGCGACACGGGGACAAATTCGTCAGGAACGAATTTGAACAGCCAAAGGCTGCCTTCGGTGAGGGACATGGATGTCCCTCATACATCCCAGGAGCGTACATGAGTATGTGACTGGGGTGAGCGAGTAAAGCCAATAAACCTGCAGCCTGAAGTATGACGGGGATAATGATTAACGAGGATTGTCATGGCTGAATTACTGTTAGGCGTCAACATTGACCATATTGCCACTTTACGTAATGCACGCGGCACCGCTTATCCGGATCCGGTTCAGGCGGCGTTTATCGCGGAGCAGGCAGGGGCTGATGGGATCACGGTACACCTGCGTGAGGACCGTCGTCATATCACCGACCGCGACGTGCGCATTTTGCGTCAGACGCTGGATACGCGGATGAATCTGGAAATGGCGGTAACCGAAGAGATGCTGGCGATCGCCGTTGAAACGCAGCCGCATTTTTGTTGTCTGGTACCGGAAAAACGCCAGGAAGTGACCACTGAAGGCGGTCTGGATGTGGCAGGCCAGCGCGACAAGATGCGTGATGCCTGCAAACGTCTGGCTGACGCCGGTATTCAGGTGTCGCTGTTTATTGATGCCGATGAGACGCAGATTAAAGCGGCTGCGGAAGTGGGCGCGCCGTACATCGAAATTCATACAGGTTGCTATGCGGATGCGAAAACCGACGCTGAGCAGGCACTGGAGCTGGCTCGTATTGCGAAAGCGGCAACCTTTGCGGCAAGCCTGGGGCTGAAAGTGAACGCAGGCCACGGCCTGACCTATCATAACGTGAAAGCGATTGCTGCGCTGCCACAGATGCACGAGCTGAATATCGGTCATGCCATTATCGGACGTGCCGTCATGAGCGGTCTGAAAGAGGCAGTGGCTGAAATGAAGCGTCTGATGCTGGAAGCACGCGGCTAATGGCGATTCTGGGACTGGGGACGGATATTGTGGAGATTGCCCGCATTGAGGCGGTCATCTCCCGCTCCGGCGACCGTCTGGCAAGACGAGTTCTCAGCGATAATGAGTGGGCTATCTGGGAAAACCACCAGCAGCCCGTGCGTTTTCTTGCTAAACGTTTTGCGGTAAAAGAGGCGGCGGCGAAAGCGTTTGGGACGGGCATCCGCAACGGTCTGGCGTTCAATCAGTTTGAGGTGTTTAACGACGATCTGGGCAAGCCACGCTTGCGGCTATGGGGAGAGGCGTTAACGCTGGCTGAAAAACTGGGCGTTGCGTATATGCATGTGACGCTGGCCGATGAGCGCCACTATGCCTGCGCCACGGTGATTATCGAGAGTTAAAGCTTATCCGCGTGGTGCATCAGCACAAACTTATCCCACAGCTGCTCTTGCGTTTCGACATGTGCCGGATCTTTCAGAATCGTATTCGGGATTGGGCACACCTTCTGGCAGGTTGGCGTTTCGTAATGACCAACACATTCCGTACACTTGTCGCTGTTAATCTCGTAGATGCTGTCACCCATTGAAATCGCCTCATTCGGGCATTCGGGTTCGCACATATCGCAGTTGATACATTTTTTGGTGATTAACAGGGCCATCAGGAAACTCTCAAATATCACAAACCGGGCGGGCATTATACGCGCATTCTTTGCTCAGACCAGTTTTTTTACCAGCGCCTCGCTGTGGCGAATGCGCTCCGGGGCATGTGCCAGATCCTGCTGTACCAGCGCCATAAAGAGCAGGTCGGCCAGCATCATTTGCGCATGTGTCGAAGAGATGGCGGCGCTGCGCGTGGCCTGCTCCTCGGCGATGGTATAAAGACAGCGGGTTGCGCGTTGTTGCAGGGCGTTGGGCGTAAATCCGGTGATCGCAAGGATACTCGCGCCGGCGCGTAATGTTTCATCCGCTGCCAGATTAAGCTCCCGACGTTCGCCGCTATAAGAAATGGCCAGCAGCAGATCGTCCGGCGCCAGCGCCTGCACCGTCGCCAGCAGGGCGTGCATATCATGCTCAACGACGGCATTAAAACCAATCTTCATTAATTTCCAGGCAAGGTTTTGCGCAACCAGACCGGAGGCGCCGATGCCAGTCAGGACGATACGGCGTGCGGCACGTAGCATCGCCACGCCTTCAAGTAGCTTTTCTTCGCTGTTGACATCCAGCGTGGCGTGCATGGCCGCCACGTTCTCCTGAATAAGTTTCTCCCCGACGATGAGCATGGGGTCGTCGCCACGGATTTGATTATGTACCGGCACAGAATGGGGATTCGGGCTGCTGGCCAGCGCTTCGATAATCGCCAGTTTCAGTGCCGGAAATCCTTTAAATCCCAGTTTTTGCGCAAATTTAACGACGCTGGACTGGCTGACGCCGGCTTCGGCAGCAAGCTGCAGCGAGCTGAGATGCCGTGCATTATCAGGCTGGGCAAGGAGATAGTCCGCGAGCTTCTTATCACTCTGTGCGAGTCCCTGGTAACGCTGACGAATGCGATTCAAACAGTTCATGCTCTCTCCTGGCGAAAACGTGATGGCGATTGCAAAACAAAATTTCACTCGCCCGGATGAATATAATATTCCATGATGGGCGCTTAATATGAATTAAAAATTCCTGAGGAATAAAAATGAATCTCGGTACTTTAGTTTCAGAAACCCGCAATCCGCAGACAATGGATCTCGACGCGCTCTCCACCATTGAGCTGGTTCAGCGTTTTAACCAACAGGATACGCTGGTAGCGGAAGCAGTAAAAGCCACGTTGCCGGAAGTTGCGCGTGCGGTGGACGCCGCTGCCGATGCTTTAAAGGCGGGAGGACGCATTATTTATATGGGGGCTGGCACCAGTGGACGTCTTGGCGTGCTGGATGCTTCCGAATGTCCACCGACGTTTGGCGTGCCGCATGGGCTGGTGGTTGGATTGATCGCCGGTGGTCCCGGCGCGCTGCTGAAAGCCGTGGAAGGGGCGGAGGACAGCCCGCAGCTTGGCGAAGACGATCTTAAGGCTCTTGCTCTTGCACCTGAAGATCTGGTGGTTGGACTGGCGGCATCGGGACGCACGCCTTACGTTATCGGCGGTCTGAAATATGCCCGTACGACAGGGTGTACGACGGTGGCTATCTCCTGCAATCCTGATTCTCCTGTCGCCCAGGAGGCGGAGATCGCCATTTCACCGGTTGTCGGGCCAGAGGCGCTCACCGGCTCAACGCGATTAAAATCAGGCACGGCGCAGAAGCTGGTGCTCAATATGATTTCCACCGGTGCCATGGTGAAGTTCGGCAAGGTGTATCAGAACCTGATGGTGGATATGAAAGCCACCAACGTCAAACTGATCGACCGTGCTGGTCGGATGGTGGTGGAAGCGACCGGTATTAGCAGGGAAGACGCTGAAACGTTACTCAAACAAACCGATTTTGACGTAAAACCTGCCATCCTGATGGCGCTTACCGGACTGGACGCGACTGCGGCCAGAGAAAAGCTCTCCGCCCACCAGGGATTCTTGCGGGCAGCGTTAGAACTTTAAAGAGGTATTTATGGATAAGACGGCGGCGCTTGCCAGCGGGATCTTGCTGGGAATAGGCGGAGAAAATAACATTCTGCGTCTGGAAAACTGTATGACCCGCGTCAGGGTGGAAGTAAAGGATGACGGACGGCTTGATATCCCACGTCTTAAACTGTTGCCTGGCGTCAGCGGGTATGTGAAGCAGGGGGCACAGCATCAGCTGATTGTTGGGCCAGGCAGAGCGGCACAGGTGGTGGAGGCGATGCGAGCGCTGCTGGCGAATGGCGGTGAACGGGCTGATATCGACGACATGGAGCGAACGAAGTCTCAGGCCAAAGCGAAGTATAAAGCGCCAATGAGCGACGCGCTGCGTAAGCTGGCAAACGTCTTTATTCCTCTTATTCCTGCGTTTATCGCTTCCGGCCTGATTACCGGCATTATCAACATTCTCAAACGTCCGGATATCGTCGGTGACTTTGCCACCCATTACCCCAATATGCTGGGGCTGATGGGCATTTTCGGCAGCGCGGTGTTTGCCATTATGAATATTCTGGTGGGGGTTAACACCGCCAAAGTATTTGGTGGCTCGCTGGCGTTGGGCGGCGTGATGGCGGGAATTCTCTCCAGCCCGCAGCTGGCTCAGATAACGCTGTTTGGCGAGGCGCTACAGCCAGGACGCGGTGGCGTAATTGCCGTGCTGCTGGTGGTGGCGCTGATGTGCTGGATCGAGCGTAAATTTCGCCAGGTGCTTCCGGGGTCGCTGGAGCTGATCCTTAATCCATTGCTGACCACCATCATCACCGGAACGATTGCCATTGTGGTGCTTCAGCCGCTGGGTGGGTGGATCTCTGAATCTATCGCGCATGGCGCTGCATGGGCTATCGACCGTGGCGGTTTTCTGGTCGGCGGAGTGCTGGCGGGTAGCTTCCTGCCGCTGGTGCTGACAGGATTGCATCAGGGGCTGGTGCCGATTCATGTTGAACTGGTGCAGGCTCACGGTTACAACGCATTGCTTCCTATTCTTTCTATGGCCGGCGTGGGGCAGGTTGGCGCGGCGATTGCCGTACTGATGAAAACCCGCAATGCGCGGTTGAAAAAAGTGATTAAGGGCGCGCTGCCGGTGGGACTGCTCGGCATTGGCGAACCGCTGATTTTTGGGGTGACCCTCCCGCTGGGTAAACCGTTTATCGGCGCCTGTCTGGGCGGTGCGGTGGGGGGGGCGCTGATCGGCTACTGGAAAGTGGCGACGGTCATCACCTTTGGCATTTCAGGATTACCGCTGGCGTTGACGATTGTTACCGGAAAAGTGATGTTCTATCTGTTAGGCTATCTGGTAGCGGTTATCGCCGGGTTTCTGTTTACCTGGCTGTTGGGGTTCAACGATCCAGAGGAGTAAGGTTTGATCAGTCAGGAGCGTCGCGTCGTATTTTTTGATTTGGACGGTACATTACATCAGCAGGACATGTTCGGTAGTTTCCTGCGCTATTTACTCCGTCGCCAGCCATTGAATGCGTTGCTTGTGCTGCCTTTGTTACCGGTTATTGCGGTGGCGCTGCTAATAAAAGGACGTGCCGCTCGCTGGCCGATGAGTTTGCTGCTCTGGGGATGTACGTTTGGTCGCAGCGAAGAGCGTCTGAAGGCGCATCAGGCCGACTTTGTGCGCTGGTTTCGCGATAACGTCACGGCATTTCCACTGGTGCAGGAGCGTCTGACGACCTACCTGTTAAGCTCTGATGCCGATATCTGGCTGATTACCGGTTCCCCGCAGTCGCTGGTGGAGCAGGTTTATTTTGATACGCCGTGGCTGCCGCGCGTTAATCTGATCGCCAGTCAGATGCAGCGCGGCTACGGCGGCTGGCTGCTGACTATGCGCTGCCTGGGGCATGAGAAGGTCACACAGCTGGAGCGTCAGATTGGCGCGCCGCTGCGCCTTTACAGTGGTTACAGCGACAGCAAGCAGGATAATCCGCTGCTCTATTTCTGTGAACATCGCTGGCGCGTCACGCCCCGGGGCGAACTCCAGCAACTCGAATAAACCAGAGCGCCTGGGTTTACCCTGAATCATTCGCGCTGCGGGAAAGCTAACGCACATGCAACCTGGTGTAGGACAGGTATATAATGCGCCCGCTTTTATTACCGGAGTAGCCCCATTGTCTGATGTTGAATTTAGCCACGAATACTGGATGCGTCATGCGTTAACGCTGGCGAAGCGCGCCTGGGACGAACGAGAAGTACCGGTTGGCGCGGTATTGGTGCATAACAATCGCGTTATTGGTGAAGGCTGGAATCGCCCGATTGGTCACCACGATCCCACTGCACATGCGGAGATTATGGCGTTGCGCCAGGGGGGACTGGTGCTGCAAAACTACCGTCTTATCGATGCCACGCTGTACGTGACGCTGGAGCCGTGCGTGATGTGCGCCGGCGCAATGGTGCATAGCCGTATTAAGCAGGTCGTGTTTGGTGCTCGTGATGCAAAAACCGGCGCGGCAGGTTCACTGATGGATGTACTGCATCACCCTGGAATGAATCATCGGGTGGAGGTGACCGAAGGCGTTTTGCGTGAAGAATGCGCCACGCTACTCAGCGATTTCTTCCGTATGCGGCGTCAGGAAATTAAGGCGCTGAAGCAATCATCGCAGGCCTGATAAGACGCTTTAGCGTCGCCATCCGGCAAGATCATCTCTTTATTTTTCCTCCTTCTTCTGCGTTGAGAACAGCAGAGAAGGAGAGTGCGTCAGATAGTTTGATGATGTTTGCGAAAGAAATGAGGAGAGCGGGAACTTCTCATTATCGAACTCATCTGGCGATACGGCGGGGTAGTCCTGCGCCAGTTTCATCGTTTCCGCTTTCTGCTTTTCTTTCTCCTGCAAATAACCCACGAGGCTTATCTGATATTTACGGATATTCTCCACATAGGCATAGGCTTCGTGTCCGCGTGCGTAGCCGTAGGTCAGTTTGCTGTAATACGGTTTCTGACTGAGCAGCGGCAGGCGTTGTTTAACGTCGGCCCAGCTGTCCGGGTTTCCCTTCGTCTTAACCGTCAGCGTCCGGGCGTCGAGCATATGTGCATAGCCCATATTGTATGCCGCCAGTGCGAACCAGATACGCTCATTTTCCGGCACGGTATCCGGCACTTTCCTCATCATGTCCTGGAGATATCGCGCGCCGCCGCTGATGCTCTGTTCCGCATCGGTCCGGTCAGTCAGTCCCAGACTTTGGGCGGTATTTTTGGTCAGCATCATCATCCCGCGCACGCCGGTTGGCGACGTTGCCTGGGCGTCCCAGTGTGATTCCTGGTAGGCGATGGCGGCCAGCAGTCGCCAGTCAATTTCCTGAGCGTGTTTTTCAAACAGTGGCTTCAGTTCCGGCAATACCGCATCCACCGCGCGCAGGAAGGTGCGGGTATCGACATAATCGAAGTCGGCCCCGTGTCCCAGATACTTTTCTTCCAGCCGCGCCAGCGACCCGTCTTCATTTATAGAGTTGAAGAAGTCGAGCAGGGCGGCAGAGAGCGTGTTGTCATTATCCAGCGGGCTAAACCAGGTCACGGGCTGTTCATCGGTAACGTCCAGCGCCACCGCCAGCTCAGGGTGTACGCGTTGGTACAGGCTGATCGCGACAGAATCGGCGATGGTATAATCCAGATCGCCGGAAATCACCGCATCAAGCAGTTCTGTCGACCCTTTTCTGGCGTCAACCTTCCAGCCCAGTTCGGGGAATTTACTCTCTTTTAGCGCCTGCAGGTCATTGATCACCACCTGCCCTGGGGCAATGGTGAGCCGATCCGCGCTCACGCTGTCCAGCGTACGGGGACGATACTGTCCGACCTTGTAAACGAGCTGCTGGGAGACAGAGTAATAGGTGGGGCCAGGCTGGTAATTCTTCACGCGCTCGCTGTTGTAAACCAGACCCGCAGCCAGCAGGTCGGCATTGCCGTTGTCCAGGTCGTCAAACAGCTGGCTGATGTTCTGGCGTACGGTGACTTTCAGCTTCACACCAAGATAACTGGCGAACTGTTGGGCCAGTTCGTAATCCAGTCCATAGTCTTTACCGTTGAGTGTGGACCAGGTAAGCGGCGAGTTTATGGTGCTCACGCGCAGTTCTCCCCGCGACTGAATCGCGGCGATGCGGTTGTCGGCTTTTCCGAACCAGGGGATGGATGGCCAGAGGGCCGCTGCCAACAGCAGCGTCAATATGCCGATGAACAGATAATTAATCTTTAATTTTTTCAATTAGTTAATTCTCTGAACCGTGCGATGCCTCAGGCTGTTGATGTCAATATAAAGACCAGGATTATTCATTAATGAGCGGCATTTTGCGTAAACTTCCGCCAGTTGGCAACTAATTACAGTCATTGGTCGCATCGTATGGCAAAAATTGCTGTGGATTTTATTTCGACGCAAACGGTTTCGTCAGCGCGCCAGATTCTTTATAATGACGCCCGTTTCCCCACTTGGGCACACCGAAAGCTTAGAAGACGAGAGACTTATGATGGAAATTCTGCGTGGTTCGCCTGCACTGTCGGCATTCCGTATTAACAAACTGCTGGCGCGCTTTCAGGCTGCCAACCTCCAGGTCCACAATATTTACGCTGAGTACGTCCATTTTGCCGATCTGAATGCGCCGCTGAGTGGCGATGAGCAGGCGCAGCTTGCCCGGCTGCTGGAATATGGCCCGAACTTAAGCAGCCATACCCCGGAAGGGACGCTGCTGCTGGTTACGCCTCGTCCTGGCACCATCTCCCCCTGGTCTTCCAAAGCGACCGATATTGCCCACAACTGCGGCCTGCAACAGATTAACCGCCTTGAGCGCGGCGTCGCGTACTATGTTGAGGCCTCAGAACTGACGGCTGAACAGTGGCAGCAGGTTGCAGCGGTGCTGCATGACCGCATGATGGAGACGGTATTCCCTTCACTGGATGATGCAGAGAAGCTGTTTGTTCATCATCAGCCAGCGCCGGTTTCCTGTGTGGATCTGCTGGGTGAGGGCCGTCAGGCGCTGATTGACGCTAACCTGCGTCTTGGTCTGGCGCTGGCGGACGATGAAATTGATTACCTGCAGGATGCGTTCACTCAGCTGGGGCGCAACCCGAACGACATCGAACTGTACATGTTCGCCCAGGCGAACTCTGAGCACTGCCGTCACAAGATTTTCAATGCTGACTGGGTTATCGATGGGAAACAGCAGCCGAAGTCGCTGTTTAAAATGATTAAAAACACCTTCGAAACCACCCCGGATCACGTTCTTTCTGCGTATAAAGACAACGCAGCGGTAATGGAAGGCTCTGACGTCGGTCGTTATTATGCCGACCACGCCACCGGACGCTACGATTTCCACCAGGAGCCTGCCCATATCCTGATGAAAGTGGAAACGCACAACCATCCGACGGCGATCTCCCCCTGGCCGGGGGCGGCGACGGGGTCTGGTGGTGAAATTCGTGATGAAGGCGCGACGGGGCGCGGAGCCAAGCCAAAAGCCGGCCTGGTCGGTTTTTCCGTATCCAACCTGCGTATTCCGGGCTTTGAGCAGCCGTGGGAAGAAGATTTCGGTAAGCCGGAGCGTATTGTTACCGCCCTGGATATCATGACCGAAGGCCCGCTGGGCGGCGCGGCGTTTAACAACGAATTTGGTCGTCCGGCGCTGAACGGCTATTTCCGGACGTATGAAGAAAAAGTGAACAGCCACAACGGCGAAGAGCTGCGCGGCTATCACAAACCGATCATGCTGGCGGGCGGGATCGGCAACATTCGCGCCGATCACGTGCAGAAAGGCGAGATCGTCGTTGGCGCGAAGCTGATCGTTCTCGGCGGTCCGGCGATGAATATTGGCCTCGGCGGGGGGGCAGCTTCCTCAATGGCCTCCGGTCAGTCCGATGCGGATCTCGACTTTGCTTCCGTGCAGCGCGATAACCCGGAGATGGAACGCCGCTGCCAGGAAGTGATCGACCGCTGCTGGCAGCTGGGCGACGCCAACCCGATCCTGTTTATCCATGACGTGGGGGCGGGTGGCCTTTCTAACGCCATGCCGGAACTGGTCAGTGACGGCGGGCGCGGCGGCAGGTTTGAGCTGCGTGATATCCTCAGCGATGAGCCAGGTATGAGCCCGCTGGAAATCTGGTGTAACGAATCCCAGGAGCGCTACGTGCTGGCAGTGGCCGCTGACCTGTTGCCGCTGTTTGATGAGCTGTGCCGCCGTGAGCGCGCGCCATACGCGGTGATTGGCGAAGCGACCGAAGAACAACATTTATCGCTCAACGATCGCCATTTCGACAACCAGCCGATTGACTTACCGCTGGATGTGCTGCTGGGCAAAACCCCCAAAATGACCCGCGACGTGCAGACGCTGAAGGCGCAGGGTGATGCGTTAAACCGTGCGGATATCACGGTTGCTGACGCCGTGAACCGCGTGCTGCATCTGCCGACCGTGGCAGAGAAAACCTTCCTGGTCACCATCGGCGACCGTACCGTCACCGGTATGGTGGCGCGCGATCAGATGGTTGGTCCGTGGCAGGTGCCGGTTGCTAACTGTGCGGTGACCACCGCCAGCCTCGACAGCTACTATGGTGAAGCGATGTCAATTGGCGAGCGTGCGCCGGTGGCACTGCTGGACTTTTCCGCCTCCGCGCGTCTGGCCGTTGGCGAAGCGCTGACAAATATCGCGGCAACGCAGATTGGCGATATTAAACGTATCAAGCTGTCCGCAAACTGGATGGCGGCAGCCGGCCATCCGGGGGAAGATGCCGGTCTGTATGAAGCGGTGAAAGCGGTGGGCGAGGAGCTTTGTCCCGCTCTCGGCCTGACGATTCCGGTTGGCAAAGACTCCATGTCGATGAAAACCCGCTGGCAGGAAGGCAACGAGCAGCGCGAAATGACGTCCCCGCTGTCGCTGGTGATTTCCGCGTTTGCCCGCGTGGAAGACGTACGTCATACCATTACGCCGCAGCTTTCTACCGAAGATAACGCCCTGCTGCTGATCGATCTCGGCAAGGGGCATAACGCGTTGGGCGCCACGGCGCTGGCTCAGGTGTATCGTCAGCTTGGCGACAAACCCGCTGACGTACGCGATGTGGGGCAACTGAAAGGCTTCTATGACGCCATTCAGGCGCTGGTGGCGCAGCGTAAGCTACTGGCTTACCACGACCGCTCCGACGGCGGTTTGCTGGTGACCCTGGCTGAAATGGCGTTTACTGGCCACTGCGGTATTCAGGCTGATATCGCAACGCTTGATGACGATCCTCTGGCTGTGCTGTTCAATGAAGAGCTGGGCGCGGTCATTCAGGTTCGCGAAGACGATCGTGACGCGGTGGAAGCGCTGCTGGCACAATTTGGCCTGGGCGACTGCGTACATTATTTAGGGCAGGCGGTGTCCGGCGATCGTTTTGTGATTGAAGCGGACGGTCATGCCGTGTTCAGCGAAAGCCGCACCACGTTGCGTACCTGGTGGGCCGAAACGACCTGGCAGATGCAGCGTCTGCGGGATAACCCGGAGTGTGCCGATCAGGAGCACAACGCCAAAACCAACGATGCCGATCCGGGTCTTAATGTGACGTTGTCGTTCGATATCAATGAAGATATCGCCGCGCCATACATTGCCACCGGTGCGCGTCCGAAGGTCGCCGTGCTGCGCGAGCAGGGGGTTAACTCTCATGTGGAGATGGCGGCAGCCTTCCACCGTGCGGGTTTTGACGCCATTGACGTCCATATGAGCGATCTGCTCGGCGGTCGTATTGGTCTGGGGAACTTCCAGTCGCTGGTGGCGTGCGGCGGCTTCTCCTATGGCGATGTGCTGGGGGCAGGGGAAGGCTGGGCGAAATCCATCCTGTTCAACAATCGTGTTCGCGATGAGTTTGAGACTTTCTTCCATCGTCCGCAGACGTTGGCGCTCGGCGTGTGCAACGGTTGCCAGATGATGTCGAATCTGCGTGAGCTGATCCCAGGAAGCGAGCTGTGGCCACGCTTTGTGCGTAACCATTCTGACCGTTTTGAAGCGCGCTTTAGCCTGGTGGAAGTCACGCAGAGCCCGTCTCTGCTGCTACAGGGGATGGTGGGTTCACAAATGCCAATCGCTGTTTCTCACGGGGAAGGGCGTGTTGAAGTCCGCAACGATGCACATCTGGCCGCGCTTGAGAGCAAAGGTCTGGTGGCGCTGCGTTATGTCGATAACTTTGGCAAAGTGACCGAAACTTATCCGGCTAACCCGAACGGCTCGCCGAATGGTATTACCGCCGTCACGACGGAAAATGGTCGCGTGACCATTATGATGCCGCACCCGGAACGCGTTTTCCGCACGGTCAGCAACTCCTGGCATCCGGAAAATTGGGGCGAGGACGGCCCGTGGATGCGGATCTTCCGTAATGCCCGCAAACAGCTGGGTTAATCCAGCGCATTAAATACACGCCCGGGCAGAGATTGCCCGGGCGTTTTGCTTTCTGGCCCCGTTTATCTGAGGGACAGGGCTGGCGCATCCGGCGGCTGCCCCAGCATCCTGAGCAGTGCTTCCTGCCGCAGGGGGCGCCGGGCAGTCCGGCACTCTCGAATATTATCTGCCGACGCGTCGACAGTCGGGGCATTCGATGGCTAGTAAACCTGGCTTTACCTGCCGCAGTATGTCGGGAATTTGCGACAACGGTCTGTTTAGGTTGTCGTCAATAAGAGACGCTTAACTTATTGATTTATATGGACTGGTGTGATGTGAGTTTTAAGTGTCTCCGAAAGGCGACGGTTTGGTTAAATTTTGCTCGCCCTGGTAATTATACAAAAATATTAATAAATTCATTTAAATCAATAGAATAATAATATGTTTTCAATGTTGGCACGTTTGCTGCATAATAACGGGCAGTGGCTCATTCACCCTCTTATGTCAGCCCCTTCGGGACGCGCTACATAAACTTCGAATGACGCACAACAAGGTGCCTGCCGTCCAGCTTCTGATAATAGCTTTGCTTTATCAACCATCGGGCGAAACGTGGAGTTAGGCACCGCCTTATTTCACAACAAAGCCGGGTTTATCCCGGCTTTGTTGTATCTGGACTTTCCCTCGGTTAGCATCCTGATATTCATGTCCGATGAGAGTAACGCTTTGAAGCGCTGGTCTGTTTTCCCCCGGTCTTTACGACAGCTGGTTATGCTGGCATTTATTCTGATCCTGCTGCCGCTTTTGGTGCTGGCCTGGCAGGCGTGGCAGAGTCTGAATACCTTAAGCGCCCAGGCCGCGTTGACCAACCGCACGACGCTCGTTGACGCCCGGCGTAGCGAAGCCATGACCAACGCCGCTCTGGAGATGGAGCGAAGCTACCGCCAGTATTGCGTCCTTGACGATCCCACCCTGGCGAAGGTGTACCAGAGCCAGCGTAAGCGCTACAGCGAAATGCTGGATGCCCACGCGGGCGTTTTGCCGGACGATAAACTTTATCAGGCGCTGCGCCAGGATTTAAACGATCTCGCCGGGTTACAGTGCAAAAACAGCGGGCCAGATTCTGTCGCTGCCGCACGTCTGGAAGCCTTTGCCAATGCCAATACTGAGATGGTGCAGGCGACGCGTACCGTGGTGTTCTCCCGGGGCCAGCAGTTGCAGCAAGAGATTGCTGAACGCGGGCAGTTCTTTGGCTGGCAGGCGCTGGTGCTGTTTCTGGTGAGTCTGGCGATGGTGCTGCTTTTTACGCGGATGATTATCGGGCCGGTCAAGGGCATCGAGCGGATGATCAATCGTCTCGGAGAAGGAAGAACGCTGGGAAACACGATTTCGTTCACCGGGCCGCGCGAGCTGCGCTCCGTCGGGCAACGCATTATCTGGCTGAGCGAACGTCTCTCCTGGCTTGAATCTCAGCGCCATCAGTTTTTACGCCATCTTTCCCACGAGCTGAAAACCCCGTTAGCCAGTATGCGCGAAGGCACCGAACTGCTTGCCGATCAGGTTGTTGGCCCGCTGACGGTGGAGCAAAAAGAGGTGGTCGGCATCCTTGATAACAGCAGCCGTAACCTGCAAAAACTGATAGAACAACTGCTTGATTACAACCGAAAGCTGGCAGATTCTGCCGTGGAGCTGGAGAGCGTGGAGATTGAGCCGTTGGTCGATATGGTGGTTTCCGCTCACAGTTTACCTGCCCGCGCTAAAATGATGCATACCGGGATTGACCTGCAGGCAAAGCGCTGCCTTGCTGAGCCGATGTTGCTGATGAGCGTGCTGGACAATCTTTATTCCAATGCGGTGCACTATGGTGCTGAATCCGGTAACATTTGCATCCGTAGCCGTTTGCAGGGCTCCACGGTGTATATCGATGTTATCAATACCGGCGCACCGATTCCGGAAGCGGAAAGAGCGATGATCTTCGAGCCTTTTTTTCAGGGGAGCCTCCAACGCAAAGGGGCGGTGAAGGGCAGCGGGCTGGGGTTGAGCATTGCCAGAGATTGTATTCGCCGTATGCAGGGGAAGTTGTATCTGGATGAAGAGAATATGCAAGAAGTTTGCTTTCGCATAGCGCTGCCGCTTTCTGCGTCGAAAACTAACCCGGTCCATCAGGCTTGACGGGCGCAGACAGTCTGAACACGGACAGCGCGGTGCAACCGGAGCGAACACGGAGTACGTGAAGATGATTCGCGACGCTCACCCTTCGGGCCGCCGCATGCGGCGTGCAAAACGCTGTCAGGTTTTGTGCGGGCACTGCCCAGGTTCAAAATGGTAAGCAAAATAGCCTAACAGGCCGGTTCTAAATCAAGCTAAGTCTGGTGAATATGCCACACGTTTTTGTGCACATTTTTCAACGAATTTTTCCCCGTCGGTTGATGCTGGCGGGGGTTCCTTGTCTGCTGCTGGTGGGTTGTGCTCCGCACATCGCCAGTCAGACGAATGGCGATACTTCACAGGAAAAAATCCCGACGTATCAACAGGCGGACTCCCTTTCCATTGAATGTACTGATATCTGGGCAGTGCAGGGACAAACAACCGAGAGCAATCCACTTTACTGGCTGCGGGCGATAGATTGTGCTAATCGTCTGCTGCCGGTGCAGTCGCGTAATGAGGCTCGTGCGCTGGCGGATGACGGCTGGCAGAACAGCTTTAAGCGGGGGATCCTGCTGGCAGACGCCAAAATTACGCCTCTCGAACGCCGCGATATTGTGAACCGAATGGATACTTTCAGTTCACAGATCCCGGCACAGGTGCGCCCCCTGTATCAGCTCTGGCGGGATGGGCAAACACTGCAATTGCAGCTTTCGGAAGAGCGTCAGCGTTACAGTAAGCTACAGCAAACGGCCGATAGCGATCTTGACACCCTGCGCCAGGAGCATCAGCACCTCCAGTCGCAGCTCGATCTCACCACCCGCAAGCTGGAGAATCTGACCGATATTGAACGCCAGCTTTCCACCCGCAAGCCTGCCGGGAACTATAACCCCGACGCGGCGCACGGCACTGATAAGCCAGACGAGGCAACGCCTGCGCCGTCACAAGATGAGGTAACGCCATAATGAGTCGTAAACCGGCGCATTTATTGCTCGTGGATGACGATCCGGGTCTGCTGAAACTGCTGGGTATGCGGCTCATCAGCGAAGGTTACAGCGTGGTCACAGCCGAAAGCGGGCAGGAAGGGTTACGTGTGCTGAACCGCGAAAAAGTGGATCTGGTGATCAGCGATCTGCGCATGGATGAAATGGACGGCATGCAGCTGTTTAGCGAAATCCAGAAAGTTCAGCCGGGAATGCCGGTGATCATTCTGACCGCGCACGGTTCCATTCCTGACGCCGTTGCGGCGACGCAAAAAGGCGTTTTCAGCTTCCTGACGAAACCGGTCGATAAAGATGCGCTGTACCAGGCTATTGATGACGCGCTGGAACAATCGGCCCCGGCAACGGATGACCGCTGGCGTGAATCTATCGTCACCCGAAGCCCACTGATGCTGCGTCTGCTGGAGCAGGCGCGAATGATGGCGCAGTCTGACGTTAGCGTGCTGATTAATGGACAAAGTGGTACCGGGAAAGAGATTTTCGCTCAGGCCATTCATAATGCCGGTCCGCGCGGCGGCAAGCCGTTTATAGCCATTAACTGCGGCGCGCTGCCGGAACAGCTACTGGAGTCCGAACTGTTTGGCCACGCGCGCGGGGCGTTTACCGGCGCGGTAAGCAATCGCGAGGGGCTGTTCCAGGCGGCCGAAGGCGGGACGTTGTTCCTTGATGAGATTGGCGATATGCCCGCGCCGTTGCAGGTCAAGCTGCTGCGCGTGTTACAGGAGCGCAAGGTCAGACCGCTCGGCAGCAACCGGGATATCGATATTAACGTGCGGATTATTTCGGCGACCCACCGCGATTTGCCAAAAGCGATGGCCCGCGGCGAGTTCCGCGAAGATTTGTATTATCGCCTCAACGTGGTAAGCCTGAAGATCCCGGCGCTGGCCGAACGTACGGAAGACATTCCGCTGTTGGCAAACCATTTGCTACGCCAGTCGGCGCAGCGGCATAAACCGTTCGTGCGCGCCTTCTCAACGGATGCGATGAAGCGACTGATGACCGCCAGCTGGCCGGGCAACGTGCGCCAGCTGGTGAATGTGATTGAGCAGTGCGTGGCGCTGACCTCCTCGCCGGTGATCAGCGACGCGCTGGTGGAGCAGGCGCTGGAAGGGGAGAACACCGCGCTGCCGACCTTTGTTGAAGCGCGTAACCAGTTTGAACTCAACTACCTGCGTAAGCTGCTGCAAATCACCAAAGGCAACGTCACTCATGCGGCGCGAATGGCGGGGCGTAACCGGACGGAGTTCTATAAACTCCTTTCTCGCCACGAGTTAGAGGCAAATGATTTTAAAGAGTAGTCCCCCACAATTTGAATGAATATGGTACTGTGAGCCATCGATTACGAGGCCGCAGACAGGCAAGAGTTTAAGGACCCACCATGAAAAAGATTGATGCGATTATTAAACCTTTCAAACTGGATGATGTACGTGAAGCGCTGGCGGAGGTGGGTATCACAGGGATGACGGTCACCGAAGTCAAAGGCTTTGGTCGTCAGAAGGGGCATACTGAACTGTACCGTGGCGCAGAATATATGGTGGATTTTCTGCCGAAGGTGAAAATTGAGATCGTAGTGACTGACGATATCGTGGATACCTGCGTCGACACCATTATTCGTACTGCCCAGACGGGCAAAATCGGCGACGGTAAAATTTTCGTCTTTGACGTGGCGCGCGTCATTCGTATTCGTACCGGTGAAGAAGACGACGCGGCAATCTGATTTATTCCCCTCCCCGCATGGGGAGGGGATTTTACTTACAGCACCTTATGCGGGCCGAAGCATTCATAGTGAATGTTCTCGTTTTTCACGCCCAGCCCAACCAGCTGCTTCGCGGCAAACTGCATGAAACCGACCGGACCGCACAGATAAAACTGCATGGCCGGATCGCTGATTGCCCCTTCCAGTTTGTTCAGATCCATCAGACCGGAACTGTCAAAGGCACCTTTGGCGCGATCGGCTTCGGTCGGTTCACGATACCAGGTATGTGCAGTAAAGCGCGGTAACGTTTTGCCCAGCGCGTTTACTTCATCTGCAAATGCGTGCACGTCGCCATTTTCCGCCGCATGGAACCAGTTGACCTGCGCCGTATGGCCCGCTTTTGCCAGTGTGTCGAGCATTGCCAGCATCGGGGTTTGGCCCACCCCAGCAGAAATCAGGGTTACCGGCGTATCGGTTGCCACATCCATAAAGAAATCGCCAGCAGGGGCGGCAATCTGCACCACACCGCCAACGTCAGCATGATTGTGCAGCCAGTTTGAAACCTGACCGCCGTCTTCGCGCTTAACCGCTATGCGATAGCCCTTCCCGTCGGGTTTCCGGGTCAGGGAATATTGCCGAATTTCCTGATGTGGGAAACCTTCCGGCTTCAGCCAGACCGCCAGATACTGACCCGGACGGTATTCTGCGACCGGGCCACCGTCGACAGGCTCAAATTCAAAGCTGGTTATCAGCGCGCTTTGCGGGGTTTTCTTCACGAGGCGGAATGCGCGGGTGCCCTTCCAGCCGCCGGTTTTACGGGCGCTTTCGCTGTAGATTTCGGCCTCACGATGGATAAAGACATTCGCCAGCACGCCGTAAGCCTTACCCCATGCATCCAGCACTTCCTGACCGGGGCTGAACATTTCGTCGAGAGTCGCCAGCAGGTGGGTGCCCACAATATTGTATTGTTCCGGTTTGATCTGAAAGCTGGTGTGCTTCTGGGCTATTTTCTCGACCGCAGGCAGCAGGGCAGGCAGATTCTCGATATTGCTGGCATAGGCGGCAATCGCGTTGAACAGGGCTTCACGCTGATCGCCGTTACGCTGGTTACTCATGTTAAAAATTTCTTTAAGTTCAGGGTTATGCGTAAACATGCGATCGTAGAAATGGGCAGTCAGCTTAGGACCCGTTGCAACGAGCAGGGGAATGGTGGCCTTTACGGTCGCGATGGTTTGGGCGTCAAGCATACGTTCTTCCTTTATGTGAATTTTTAATGATGTATATCAAATGCATCTTATAAAAATACCCCTGCACTGTAAATGGTTCTTTGTCACTTTGTGTAATTAGGGTGACAACGTGAAAAATCTGCATCACAAACCTGAAAAGAAATCCGTTGAAACTCATAAGGTCTTCATTCGCCAAAGCCTTGCGTGCCGTGAAGGTAATCGTTTGCGTAAAATCCTTTGTCAAGACCTGTTATCGCAGAGTGATTCAGTTATACTGTTCGCCGTTGTCCTACGGACCGCCTTTTAAGGCCGAAAATTTTATCGTTAGTTGAGTCAGGAGATGCGGATGTTAAAGCGTGAAATGAACATTGCCGATTATGATGCCGAACTGTGGCAGGCTATGGAGCAGGAAAAAGTACGTCAGGAAGAGCACATCGAACTGATCGCCTCCGAAAACTACACCAGCCCACGCGTTATGCAGGCACAGGGCTCTCAGCTGACCAACAAATACGCTGAAGGATATCCGGGCAAGCGCTACTACGGCGGTTGTGAATATGTGGATATCGTGGAACAGCTGGCTATCGATCGCGCAAAAGAGCTGTTTGGCGCAGACTACGCTAACGTTCAGCCACACTCCGGCTCTCAGGCTAACTTCGCGGTCTACACCGCGCTGCTGCAACCGGGTGATACCGTTCTGGGTATGAACCTGGCGCAAGGCGGCCACCTGACTCACGGCTCCCCGGTTAACTTCTCTGGCAAACTGTACAACATCATCCCTTATGGTATTGATGAGTCCGGTAAAATTGACTACGAAGACATGGCGAAGCAGGCTCAGACCCACAAGCCGAAGATGATCATCGGCGGCTTCTCTGCCTACTCCGGTGTGGTTGACTGGGCAAAAATGCGTGAAATCGCAGACAGCATCGGCGCATACCTGTTCGTGGACATGGCGCACGTCGCCGGTCTGATAGCCGCCGGTGTTTACCCGAACCCGGTTCCCCATGCTCACGTTGTCACCACCACCACCCACAAAACCCTGGCTGGCCCGCGCGGTGGCCTGATCCTGGCGAAGGGTGGCGATGAAGAACTGTACAAAAAACTGAACTCTGCCGTTTTCCCTAGTGCGCAGGGTGGTCCGCTGATGCACGTTATCGCGGCGAAAGCGGTGGCGCTGAAAGAAGCGATGGAGCCAGAGTTCAAAGTCTACCAGCAGCAGGTTGCGAAAAACGCCAAAGCGATGGTGGAAGTGTTCCTGAACCGTGGCTATAAAGTGGTGTCCGGCGGTACTGAAAACCACCTGTTTCTGCTGGACCTGGTTGATAAGAACCTGACCGGTAAAGAAGCTGACGCTGCGCTGGGTCGTGCCAATATCACGGTAAACAAAAACAGCGTGCCGAACGATCCGAAAAGCCCATTTGTGACTTCCGGCATCCGTATCGGTTCTCCGGCTATTACGCGCCGTGGTTTTAAAGAAGCAGAAGCTAAAGAACTGGCTGGCTGGATGTGTGACGTTCTGGACAATATCAATGATGAAGCGGTTATTGAGCGCATCAAAGGGAAAGTCCTGGAAATCTGCGCGCGCTTCCCGGTTTACGCGTAAGCCTTAACAGGCATTATTGCTAAAGCCCACTTCGCGTGGGCTTTGTTATTTCAGGCTACTGGTCGCGCATGATAGCGCCACACTTCTCTGCGCTGGCGATGGAATCGCCGCTTTGCTGTGCCTGTCTGCATTCATCCATAGGCGACTGAGAGGGCGGGGGATTAGCCGTCCGGGCGGCGCATCCGGATAATAAAAGAACTGCCAGCACTATCTTTAAATCGTTCATTTTCTTCTCTCCATGTTTAATCTCTTCTCTAAAAGCGCTTGCCGCCAGACAGCATGACGGGGTTTGCTGTGACCGTCGGGTTTATTTGTGCTTAACGGGCTGAATATTAAAAAAGAGTAAACTGGTCCTGAAATACAAAACGCCCGATGAAGTTCATCAGGCGTTTACAGACAAAAAACGGTCAACTTATATCAGGGTTGGTCACTCAGCGTCGGTCGAGAGAAATCGCCCCCGGACCGGCAATCGCCAGCAGCAGGAAGCCTGCCGCAATACTGATATTTTTGTAGAAGTTAATCATATTTGGGCCAACCGCTTCACCACTCATATTCCAGTAGTGATGCCCGATGACCGCCGTACCCAGCGTATAGACAACGAATATCACTGCCAGTGGCCGGGTAAAAAAGCCCAACACAATCAGAATCGCGGCGGGAACTTCCATGACCACGGCGATAATGGCGGCGAGCGTCGGCGCTGGCGTACCCAATGAGGTCATGTACTGCACGGTACCGTCAAAACCGGTGAGTTTAGGAAAGCCAAAAATAATAAACAACAAAACCAGTGCAATTCGGGCAATCAACAGCAACAGAGAACGGGAAGATCCAAAATCAAAATAGCGTAGTGTGTTCATAATCAGCTCGTTATGAGAGACGTGTGATTTAAACGTAATACACAAAATTGCGCTCTGCCACGTACCTCAGCGATTAACGAAGCGTCTGTAGTTGCTCCTCCACATACAGATAACCAATTCCCATCAGCTGTTGTGCGCGGCTCAGCTTGCCAAAGCCGATTTGCGTTGCTCTGGTGCGAGTCGCGTCACGATGATCAAAGGGGTTAAATCCCGTCTGCCTGATGATGATATTCAGCCACTCTTCCCCAAAGCCACAGCTGCGACCGTATAACAAAATATTATTTATATTTAAGGTATTCAGGAAGTTGTAGAGACTAAGCCCGATAGCGTTGGCCGAGTCTTCAACCCAGGCATGAAGGCGTAAATCCCCCTGTTGCCATTTTTCAATTAAGGCATCAATGGTTAGCGCTTCAGGATTATCAGCGAGATCGGGGCGCGTTTTTAGCCACATTCTCGCCTGTTTTTTTAGCGCGCTGAGGGACGCCACGGTTTCCAGACAACCGTATCGACCACAATCGCAGGCTACGCCATCAGGGTTGATAATCGTGTGCCCGATTTGTCCGCTGCCGTAGAGACTGCCACGCCATACCTGGTCGTTGATAACAAATGAGGAGCCAATACCATAATCGACATTGATGACGCAAAAGTCCCGATACTGACCGTCATTTTGCCATTTTTCCGCCAGCGCCAGCATCACACAATCGTTATCGACCATGACGCGCACGTTGAGTTTTTCTTCCAGCAGGTATTTCAACTCCACGGGCTGTTTCCAGGGCGCCTGCGGCATCGTCTGCGATACGCCCGTTCCCGCATCAACCTGTCCATGAACCGCCAACGCCAGATTGATTTTTCGATTAGGCCAATTTTTACGGTACTGATGCCAGCATTTCTCAATGGCCGCGAGTAATGCCTGGGGATGGGGGGCGTCAATCGCATGGTATTCAACGTCGCCTTTTGGACTCAGACAGGCGTTGCCAAGCTGGCACTCGATACTGGTTGGCGTGATGTTCATGCATAAGGTCCAGTCACCCTCCGGGGCGATAAGCCAGGCGCCGCTGCTATGGCCGCGTGACAGACGGTCGTCCGGTACATTTACGACGCGTCCCTCTTCCTCCAGCTCCTGAAGAATATTGCTGACGGCAGGAATCGAGATTTGTGCCAGTCGGGCGAGGGTCGATTTGCTGGCTCGTTTCTTGCGATACAGGTACTCCAGCAGCACACCCTTGTTGTAATGGCGAATTTGCTGATTGTTAATGCAGGCTTTCATACACTAAACCTTGTTAACTAAATTGCGTGATTATTGTGCGTAAAACCCGTAATTCTGTCCATTACACTGCTCTCATTATTTCACTCCAGTATGTCTTGTTAACTTTGAGGGCGTTATGAGTTCAGTAAACGTTTGGCAGGAGACGGTACATATTCCGACCTATGAAACGGGGGCGCAGGATGTACATCCCATGTTTCTGGAGAATCGGGTTTATCAGGGGTCTTCCGGGGCCGTATATCCCTACGGTGTGACGGATACGCTGAGCGAGGATAAAACGTTAAAGGCCTGGCAGGCGGTATGGCTGGAAAATGATTATATCAAAATCATGATCCTGCCCCAGCTCGGGGGCCGCGTGCATCGCGCATGGGATAAGGTGAGGCAGCGTGATTTCGTTTATCACAATGACGTTATCAAACCCGCGCTGGTGGGGCTGCTTGGTCCGTGGATCTCCGGGGGCATCGAGTTCAACTGGCCGCAGCACCATCGGCCCACTACGTATATGCCGGTGGATTTTACGATTAGCGAAAATGACGATGGCTCAAAAACAGTGTGGGTTGGCGAGACGGAGCCGATGCATGGGCTACAGGTGATGACCGGATTTACTCTGCGCCCGGAACGTGCAGCGCTGGAGATTGGCAGTCGCGTCTACAACAGCAATGCCACGCCACGTCATTTCTTATGGTGGGCGAATCCGGCAGTGAAAGGCGGCGACGGGCATCAAAGCGTCTTTCCACCGGATGTCACCGCGGTGTTTGATCACGGCAAACGTGCGGTTTCAGCCTTCCCGATCGCCACCGGAACGTATTACAAGGTGGACTATTCGGCGGGTGTTGATATCTCTCGCTATAAAAATGTTCCGGTACCGACCTCCTACATGGCGGAAAAGTCAGAATACGATTTTGTCGGCGCCTGGTGCCATGACGAAAATGGCGGGCTGCTGCATGTTGCGGATCATCATATCGCGCCGGGGAAAAAACAGTGGAGCTGGGGGTATAGCGAATTTGGTCAGGCATGGGATAAAAATCTGACCGATGAGAATGGGCCTTATATCGAACTGATGACCGGTATTTTTGCCGATAACCAGCCGGATTTTACCTGGCTGGACCCGTTTGAAGAAAAGCGTTTTGAGCAATACTTCCTGCCTTACCACTCGCTGGGCATGGTACAGAACGCCTCGCGTGATGCGGTGATTAAACTACAGCGTGATGACGAGGGGATTGCCTGGGGTGTGTATGCCATTTCTCCTCTTTCCGCCCACCGTCTTACCCTTTGCGAAGAGGGGAACCCGCAGCCGCTGCTGGATGAAGTGATTGAGCTGATGCCATGCGCCGTTATTCAGGGGACGTTAACCGGGATTAACCCCGCTCGTCTGACGATAACGCTGTCCGATCGCCACGGCAGGAGCGTATTGCGTTATCAGGAACATCAGCCGCAGGAGATACCGCTGCCGGAAGTGGCGAAAGCCCCGCTAAGTGCGGATGAGATCGGCAGCGTGGATGAGGCGTGGTTTATCGGCCAGCATCTGGAGCAATATCACCACGCCAGCCGTTCACCTTTCGACTATTACCTTCGCGGCCTTGAGCTGGATCCACTGGATTACCGCTGCAATCTGGCGCTGGCGATGCTGGAATATAATCGCGCCGACTACGTACGAGCGAGCGATTATGCCACTCAGGCGCTGGCGCGTGCGCATCGCCTGAACAAAAACCCGCAGTGCGGGCAGGCAAGCCTGATCCGCGCCAGCGCCAGAGAACGGTTACAGCAATGGCACGATGCGCAGGAGGATTTCTGGCGGGCAGTGTGGAGTGGTAACAGCAAAGCGGGCGGATATTATGGGCTTGCCAGGCTGGCTACGCGAAATGAGCGTTACGATGATGCCCTGAATTTTTGTCGGCAGAGTCTGCTGGCGTGTCAGACCAACCAGGATGTGCTGTCTCTCGAAACATTATTACTGCACCTCACCGGTCGTCGCGACGAGGCGCTGCAACAGACCGAAAACCTGCTGCGCGACTATCCGCTGAATCCCACTTTCTGGTGGGTGAAAGCGACGATCTCTGCAGCCGAATCGGACATGGCCCGCTGGGTGGGCGTCTGCCAGTCGCGGGATATTAACGCCTTGCAGACCGCCGGATTGTTGCTGGACTGGGGAATGACTGAGCGGGCGAAAGCCGTCCTGACCGCGCTTAACTGCCAGAAAACGCTACCGCTCTATTTGCAAGCCAGTTTGAGCGAGGGGAATGAGCGCCTTGCGCTGATAAACCGTGCGCGCGAGGTGTTTCCTGACTTTGTGCGTTTTCCCAATCTGCTGCCGGAAGTGGCGGCGCTGGAAAATGTCACAGAGTGCTATTTTGCTCAGCACCTGCTCGCCTGCTTCCACTACAGTCGGCGTAACGATGAGAAAGCGACTCACCTGTGGCAGCGTTGTGTGGAGATGGCTCCTGATTTTGCTGATGCCTGGCGAGGGCTGGCGATTCATGCGTGGAATAAACTGTCTGATGCCAGTCTGGCGACGGCGTATCTGGATAAAGCGTGTGAGCAACAACCGCAAGACGCTCGTCTTTTGTTTGAGCGCGATCTGCTGGATAAGCTCACTGCCGCAGAGCCAGGCAAACGCCTTGCCCGGCTGGAGGCAAATCTCGCTACGGCACTGAAACGTGACGATTTAACGGCGGAGCTGCTGCATCTTTGGCATCTCGCCGGGAAAACGGATCGCGCGGCCGGGATCCTTTCTTCGCGTAAGTTTCATCCCTGGGAAGGTGGCGAAGGAAAAATAACCAGTCAGTTTATTATCAATCACCTTTTGCGAGCCTGGCAGCATATTCAGCAACAGCGTCCGCAGCAGGCTGAAGCGTTGCTGACAGCCGCGCTGCACTATCCGGATAACCTTAGCGAAGGACGGTTGCCGGGTCAGACCGATAACGATATCTGGTTCTGGCTGGGGATTTGCGCCCGGCAGCAGGGTATGGAAGAGCGTGCTGTCGAGTGTTTCCAGAAAGCTGCGCGGGGCGATCGGACTATCAACATTCATAGCTACTACAACGATCAGCCGGTGGATTACCTCTTCTGGCAAGGTATTGCCTTGCGGATGACGGGTGAACTCGCGGCCAGCCACCAGCTTTTCAACGATATGCTGCAATGGTCGCAACACATGGAGGCTGAGCAGGTGGAGGCCGATTTCTTCGCGGTATCCCAACCCGATCTCCTCTCGCTATATGCCGATATTCAAAAGCAGCATCAGGAGAAATGTTTGCTTGTGCGCTCTCTGGCGACGGCAGGACTGGGCGGTGGATCAAGATACGAGCAGGCGCTATCTGAGCTGGAAGCGCTCAATCCCGCCTGGGCGAAGGCGGCGCTGTTTCGACAGACAATGCCCTTCGTGCTGCACCTCATTAACTAAAGAACGTTTACTGTAATCTTTGAGCGGCCTGACCCGCCGCTTTCTTCGGGATGTTTAGAATATGTGAAATCGCCCGGCGGCACGCTTATGTTCCGCCGAAGCTAAACAACAATAAATGCCTGACCCTACAGGAGGCACGTATGTCTAAAAATAAGGTAGTCTCATTTTTTTCATGTTTACTGTTAACGTTGTTGAGTATTTCATTCCCCGGCTTTAGCGCAGAGAAAGAGATTACCGTCGGTGCAATCTACCTTGATACTCAGGGGTATTACGCTGGCGTACGTCAGGGCGTTCAGGATGCGGCACTGGAGAATCAGGCGAAAATTCAGCTCATTGAAACCAATGCTCAGGGCGATATTTCCAAAGAGAGTTCGTTTATCGATACGCTGGTTGCGCGCAACGTGGACGCCATTATTCTCTCTGCCGTTTCAGAAAACGGCAGCAGCCGCGCGGTTCGCCGGGCCAGTGAAGCCGGTATTCCGGTGATTTGCTACAACACCTGTATCAATGAGAAAGGCGTGGACAAGTATGTCTCTGCCTACCTGGTTGGCGATCCGGTTGAATTTGGTAAAAAGCTGGGGGAGGCCGCGGCTGATTATTTTATTGCACAAAAAATCAGCGCCCCAAAAATTGCGATAATCAACTGTGAAGCGTTCGAGGTCTGCGTGCAGCGGCGAAAAGGCTTTGAAGAGGCGCTAAAAGCACGCGTTCCGGGGATGCAGATTGTCGCGAATCAGGAAGGAACTGTTCTCGATAAAGCCATCTCTGTAGGCGAAAAGCTGATTATCTCCTCATCCAGTCTGGACGCCATTATGGGGGAGTCTGGCGGGGCGACGCTGGGAGCGGTTAAAGCGGTCCGCAATCAGGGGAAAGCGGGCAAAATTGCCGTGTTCGGCTCGGATATGACAACGGAAATCGCTCAGGAACTGCAAAGCTATCAGGTGCTGAAAGCCGTTGTCGACATTTCGGGTAAGAAAATGGGCAATGCCGTTTTCGCACAAACCATGAATGTGATTAATAAAACCCCACAGGCAAACAAAATCATCCCTGTGGACATCGATACCTACGTTAAATCTGAAGATGGTAAGCAGTGGCTGACTACGCATGTCGACGGTCTGCCCTGATGACTCCTGTCCGTTAACTGAGGTAGAGATGTGATGACAGCAAGTGAAAAAACGACGACACCGGTCGCGAAAATAGTCGCAGGAAATAAGCGTTATCCCGGCGTCGTGGCGCTGGATAACGTGGATTTTACGCTCTCAAAAGGTGAGGTTCGGGCGCTGTTGGGGAAAAATGGCGCGGGAAAGTCCACGCTCATTCGTATGCTGACCGGCAGTGAGAGTCCTGATAGCGGCGAAATTTGGTTGGGTGGAACCCGCCTTGAGGGCAGCGATGCCACGCTGACGCGGCGCGCAGCGGAGTTGGGTGTCAGAGCCGTATACCAGGAGCTGAGTCTGGTTGAGGGATTGACGGTTGCTGAAAATCTCTGTCTTGGTCAATGGCCGCGTCGTAATGGCATGATTAATCAGACTATGATGGCTCGCCAGGCGACAGAGGCACTGGCGGCTCTCGGTGTTGATGTTCCACCCGATGCTTTAGTCGGGACGTTGAGTCCGGCACAAAAGCAGCTGGTGGAGATAGCCCGCGTGATGAAAGGCCAGCCGCAGGTGGTTATTCTCGATGAACCGACCAGCTCGCTGGCTAATGCGGAAGTTGAGCTGGTGATCAACGCGGTAAAACGGATGTCAGCGCTGGGCGTCGCCGTGATTTATGTCAGTCATCGCATGGAGGAGATCCGCCGTATCGCCTCTTGCGCAACGATCATGCGTGATGGTCAGGTCGCCGGGGATGTTACGCTGGAGAGCACGACCACTCAGGAAATCGTATCGCTGATGCTGGGCAGGGAACATATCGACCTCCCGCGGGTTAAACCCGGCATCTCGCTAACGACTCCGGTTCTGCAGGTTGCGCAATTATGCCACCCGCCAAAGCTGCATAATATTAGCTTTACGCTGCACCGGGGCGAAGTACTGGGGATTGCAGGGCTGCTGGGATCTGGCCGTAGCGAATTACTCAAGGCAATCATTGGATTAGAGTCGTTTTCCCGCGGAGAAATCACGCTGAACGGCGTGAATGTTTCGCAGCCTGATTATGCCGCAATGCTCAAAAGCGGCGTGGGCTATACCCCGGAAAACCGTAAAGAAGCGGGGATCATTCCGCTACTGGGCGTGGATGAAAACACGGTAATGACCAACCGACACAAGGTGAGTCAGCGTGGCGTATTGAACTGGCAGCGGATCCAGGCGCTGACGGCGGCGGTGATGAGCAGGATGACGGTAAAAGCGGCAAATACGCAGACCGCAATCGGGACGTTATCGGGCGGCAATCAGCAAAAGGTGGTCATTGGACGCTGGGTGTATGCCGAAAGCGAAATTTTGCTCCTTGATGAGCCGACGCGCGGCGTCGATATCGAAGCCAAACAGCAGATATATCGTATCGTGCGCGAGCTGGCCGCAGAAGGAAAAAGCGTCATCTTCATTTCCAGCGAAATAGAAGAACTGCCTTTAGTTTGCGATCGTATTTTGCTGCTGCAAAACGGCGAGTTTACCCGCGAGCTTTTAGCCCCTGTTAATGTCGATGAATTAATGTCGGCCATTCTATCCACGCATTAGCCATTACGTTTATTGAGGAACTAACAGATGTCTGCCTCATCATTAACGCTGCCGCAAGGCAAAAGTACCGCACCAAAGCAGTTTATTAGCAATCATATTAATGAAATTGGTTTGCTGGTGGTTATTGCTATTTTATATCTGGTTTTTTCATTTAACGCGCCAGGATTTATTTCGTTAAATAACCAAATGAACGTCCTCCGGGATGCCGCGACGATTGGGATTGCCGCATGGGCAATGACGCTCATTATTATTTCCGGTGAGATAGACGTGAGCGTTGGGCCGATGGTGGCGTTTATCTCCGTCTGTCTGGCCTTCCTGTTACAGTTTCAGGTGCCGCTTAGCCTTGCCTGCCTGATGGTGTTAATTCTGGGTGCCGCGCTGGGCACGCTTGCTGGCGTATTGCGTGGCGTATTTAGCGTTCCAAGCTTCGTGGCCACATTAGGTTTGTGGAGCGCCTTACGCGGTATGGGACTGTTTATGACCAACGCGCTGCCGGTACCGATTGATGAAAATGAGGTGCTGGAATGGCTCGGTGGGCAGCTTTTTGGCATCCCGGTGTCGGCACTCATTATGCTGATTCTGTTCGTCATCTTTGTCTTTATCAGCCGCAAGACTGCGTTTGGTCGCTCCGTTTTTGCCACTGGCGGGAATGCGACCGCCGCGCAGCTTTGCGGGATTAACGTTAAGCGGGTGCGTATTTTGATTTTTACGCTCTCCGGTTTGCTGGCTGCCATTACCGGGATTCTGTTGGCCGCCAGGCTTGGCTCAGGTAATGCGGGGGCGGCAAATGGCCTGGAGTTTGACGTCATTGCGGCGGTTGTGGTCGGAGGCACCGCGCTGTCCGGCGGTCGCGGTTCACTGTTTGGCACTTTATTAGGCGTACTGGTGATTACCCTTATTGGTAATGGACTGGTGCTGCTGGGAATTAACTCTTTCTTCCAGCAGGTTGTTCGCGGATTAATTATTGTGGTGGCAGTGCTGGCGAATATATTGCTGACCCAACGCAACAGTAAACTTAAACATTAATATTTATTAATTTGTGTAGAGGGAATGATGAAAACAATGCTGGCTGCTTTTTTACCGGGAAATTCCACCGTTGAACTCAGAGAGGTTCCTGTGCCAACGCCAGGGATCAATCAGGTTCTCATTAAAATGAAATCATCAGGAATTTGCGGGAGCGATGTTCATTATATTTATCATCAGCACCGGGGGACTGCTGCTGCGCCGGATAAGCCATTGTATCAGGGGTTTGTTAACGGTCATGAACCTTGTGGACAAATTATTGAAACCGGAGCTGGCTGCCGACATTTCAAAGCGGGTGACCGGGTGTTGGTTTACCATATTTCCGGCTGCGGATTCTGTTCCAACTGCCGACGGGGTTTTCCGATCTCCTGTACCGGGGAGGGCAAAGCCGCCTACGGCTGGCAGCGCGACGGGGGTCATGCTGAATATTTATTAGCGGAAGAGAAAGACCTGATTCATCTCCCGGATGCCCTGAGCTATGAAGACGGGGCGTTTATTAGCTGCGGCGTTGGGACAGCCTACGAAGGTATTCTGCGTGGCGAAGTGTCCGGCAGTGACAACGTTCTGGTTGTCGGCCTCGGACCTGTCGGCATGATGGCCATGATGCTGGCGAAGGGGCGTGGGGCGAAGCGCGTTATTGGCGTCGATATGCTGCCGGAGCGCCTGGCGACGGCAAAACAGCTGGGCGTGATGGACAACGGATTCCTGGCCACGACGGAGAATCTACCGGCGCTGATTGCCGAACTGACGCACGGCGGCGCGGATGTGGCGCTGGATTGTTCCGGTAATGCAGCGGGTCGTCTGCTGGCATTGCAGTCGACAGCGGACTGGGGGCGGGTTGTCTATATCGGTGAAACCGGGAAAGTTGAATTTGAAGTGAGTGCCGACCTGATGCATCACCAGCGGCGTATTATTGGCTCCTGGGTAACCAGCCTGTTCCATATGGAAAAATGCGCCCGCGATCTGACCGACTGGAAGCTCTGGCCGCACAGTGCGATTACGCATCGTTTTTCTCTTGAACAGGCGGGGGAAGCCTATGCGCTGATGGCGAGCGGGAAGTGCGGCAAAGTGGTTATTAACTTTCCGGATTAAGGGGGCCAGATGACGCTTTATACGCTGGAAAATAGCGATCTGCGGCTTCAGGTTGCGGAGCAGGGCGGGACGATTGAGGGACTGTGGTGGCAACATCAGGGGGAACTGATCCCCGTGCTGCGCCCGGGCCTGAAAAGCGGAATTGCGGTGGAATCGTCTTGTTTTCCCCTTGTGCCATTCGGTAACCGGGTGAGCGGGAATCGGTTTCGCTCACCGGCGGGAGAGCATCAGCTGCAACCTAACGTTGAGTGGGACCGCCATTACCTTCACGGCGATGGCTGGCTGAATCGCTGGCGCGGCGTGGCACACTCTCCGACGCAGCTTAGGCTGGAGTATATCCATCGGCAGGGAGTCTATCTTTATACGGCGCAGCAGGTTTTTACCCTGAACGCCAGCGGGGTTGAGGTTGAACTGATCGTCACCAATGAGGGGGATTCGCTACCGTTTGGCCTGGGCTGGCATCCCTATTTCCCGCTGTCGCCGGGAACCCGGATACAGGCTCATGCCACCGGCTACTGGCTTGAGAAAGAGCACTGGCTAACCGGCGCACATCAGGAGAGCTTGCCGCAGGCGCTGGATTTTAATCAGCCTGCTCCGCTGCCCGAACATTGGGTGAATAATGGTTTCTCCGGTTGGGATGGCACCGCGACAATTCAACAGCCAGAACGGGGGTATACGCTTTCCATGACCACCGAACCGTCGGCACCCTGCTATTTTGTTTTTGTTTCCGATCCGGCATTTGATAAGGGATATGCCTTTGATTTCTTCTGTTTTGAACCCATGAGCCATGCGCCTGACGATCACCATCGCCCGGATTTTGGTCAGTTAACCCTGTTGGCATACGGCGAAAGCATGCGGCAAAAGATGACCCTGAATATTCATTCTTGTTAAGCCCCTGCCCGGAAACGGGCAGGAATAACGTCAACTTGCAGCTTTGAGCGTTTATTGCCAGACTACTCCCTCTAATCGGGAGGAATCATGGTCTTACACTCCACGCGCTGGCTGGCGCTTAGTTATTTCACCTACTTTTTTAGTTACGGAATTTTTCTCCCCTTCTGGAGTGTCTGGCTTAAAGGTCTTGGACTCACGCCAGAGACCATCGGACTACTGCTTGGCGCCGGGCTGGTGGCCCGCTTTCTCGGCAGCCTGTTAATCGCCCCACGGGTGAGCGATCCCTCCCGGCTGATTTCTGCATTACGCATTCTGGCCCTGCTGGCATTGATGTTTGCGCTTGCTTTCTGGGCGGGGACGCACGTGGCATGGCTGATGGTGGTCATGATCGGCTTCAACCTCTTTTTCTCTCCTCTGGTACCGCTAACCGATGCGCTGGCGAACACCTGGCAAAAACAGTTCACCATGGATTATGGCCGGGTGCGGCTGTGGGGATCGGTTGCCTTTGTCATCGGTTCGGCGCTGACCGGGAAGCTGATCAGCCTGTTTGATTACCGGGTTATTCTGGTGATGTTGAGCTTGGGCGTGGCGTCGATGCTGTCAGGTATGCTACTGCGTCCGGCCATTTTACCGCAGGGGGCAAGCCGCCAGCATGAGAGTGCCGGATGGCCCGCCTGGCGCGCGCTGGTTGCCCAAAGCTGGCGTTTTCTCGCCTGCGTCTGCCTGTTGCAGGGAGCCCATGCCGCTTACTACGGCTTCAGCGCGATTTACTGGCAGGGGGCGGGCTATTCGGCCTCGGCGGTGGGCTATTTATGGTCGCTGGGGGTCGTCGCAGAGGTGATCATCTTTGCTCTGAGCAACAGGCTGTTCCGCCGCTTCAGCGCGCGCGATCTGCTGCTGCTCTCCGCCGTGTGCGGGGTGATTCGCTGGGGATTGATGGGCTGGACCACCGCGCTGCCGTGGCTGATTGTGGTGCAGATCCTGCATTGCGGCACCTTTACCGTCTGCCATCTGGCGGCGATGCGTTACATTGCCGCACGCCAGGGAAGTGAAGTGATTCGTCTGCAGGCGGTCTATTCAGCCG
The DNA here is from genome assembly GCF_002918555.1 of Citrobacter amalonaticus. Taxonomy (GTDB): domain Bacteria; phylum Pseudomonadota; class Gammaproteobacteria; order Enterobacterales; family Enterobacteriaceae; genus Citrobacter_C; species Citrobacter_C amalonaticus_A. Next base: position 1,024,139 of record NZ_PQMB01000001.1, on the reverse strand, counting down.
TGGCGATGGGCGGCAGTATCGCCGTGATGACCGTGTTTGCGGGTTTCTTATATCAGCATCTGGGGCACGGCGTATTCTGGGTGATGGCGCTGGTGGCACTCCCGGCAATGGTTCTGCGGCCTAAAGTGGCCGCATCAGCCTGATTCCAGCATTTTGCGGATCTGCTGCTGTTGATGCGGCGTCAGCGTCTGCTCGGCGTGAATCAACGGCGGTGAAAAAAGCGGCAGCAGCGTGCTGTAAGGGGTGACGATCAGTGCCACATTACGCGGGGCCCCTTCTTTTTGAAAACTGTGTAGCGGAAGATGCTTAATATTGAGCGGCAGCAGGGTAAGCTCTCGCAGCTGCTGCTCAATCTGCGTCTCCAGCTCAGGCTTGCTTCCCGTCAGCAGGACGACCTGCTTTTCATGCAGATCTTTCTCCTGCATCAGCCATGCGCCAAAAATCACGGCCACCAGTCCGGCTTCTTCTTCTGAAAATTCAATCTCATACTCTTCTTCAAACCCGCGCATGGCTCTGCGCGTGGTGCTCATCAGGCGTGGATACAAGCGGGAGAACTCTTCCGGCAGTGTGTTATCAATACCAATAGCGAACAGGCTACGGTTCAGCGCCTGAGCAAGATGAACATAGAGATGGTCGTTCAGCCCCTGCTCATCGGTGAAACGGACGTTCCCCATCTCACGAAAGCGGAGCACCAGACGGGCGATGGCTATACGCAGTTGCTGATTCTGCGGGTGATTATCGCGAAGCGGATCGGGAATGCGGATCATGGAGAACAGCAGGGACATGAACAGCGACTCATTAAGCGGGGCCGTTTGCATGACTCGTCGCTGCCAGTGGCGACCAATTTCCTGAGCAACCGGGTATTCTGCGCAGGACTGAACCCACCGCTGCTGCAGTGGATTAAACTCAGGCGCGATTCCCGCATGATGTTGCAGCAGACAATATTGCAGATACAGGCGCAAAAATTGCACATCACGGCATTCAAACGGCTTTTGTAACCGGCGTGCGCAAAGGTTAATCAGCGCGTGCAGGTTGGTGTCATCATACAGCGTGCGCGGGACCCCCTGCCGTTTCAGCTCGCTTTTTAACGCTGGAGTAAAGTGCTGGCTGACAAACGCCGGGCAAAGCCGCAGGCTGCGTCTTAACCAGTGTAAAAGGCAAAGGCGTTGATTGATTGCTGTTCCTTCAATCCGGTAGCCGCCGTCCTGACTCGTGGTGATGGTCAGTCGATGATAACGTTGGATCTCCAGACCCGTTTCGAGAATATCGTCACGGGACCTGTTTTCATCGACGCCATTTAGCGTGCTGAATGTTTCCGTGGTGGCAGCCTGCCCCGGTTGGAAAAGCGTCAGCAGTACCTGGCAACGGCGCTGGGGACCGGAAAGTACAGATGGCGGAGCAAGGGTTGTCATCATCCGTCAGCTCTCCCGTATGTATGTTTGATAAGAATAGCTAAAGTTTGCTCATAGAAATGGTGAATGAAAAGCTTTCCGCCAGGAATATTGGCGAGCGTCACAGAATTTTTATCGTGAGGATGAGATGAAGAGAGTGAAACGCAGCGCTTTAACGCTTTTTTTCACTGTTTTATCTTTTACTTGCAGGCCCGGCACCGTCAATGTGAACGGTACCGGGGTATTTCAGACCTTATGTTCCTGACTGAGGCTTAATCCCACATCGCCGCCAGGATGGACCGCCAGAAGCGTCTCTTTCGAATAACCACTCTCGTTCATCAGACAGGCGCAGGCGGCATCAAAAATCGCCAGCACCAGAATGATTGACGTCGTGGCCAACATATTCAGCGGGTCTGCTTCCCGCTGCACGCCCGTAGAGATAACCAGGCGAGAGGCTCTGGCAATGGCGGAGTCCGGGTTTTCCGTGACGCTGAGGACCGGCACCTTTTTCGCTCCCAGCCCCGGCAGCAGCCGGGTGAGTTCATCAGAGTTGCCGCCGCGCGAAAGCATGATCACCAAATCGTCGTCGCGTAAAAAACCCAGGTCGCCATGCGCGGCGTCAGTGGCGTTGAGGTAGATCGCCGGACGCTCGACGCAGGCCAGCATATGCGCCACTTTTCGCGCCGCCACGCCGGAGGTACCCACGCCGGTGACCACGATTTTGCCCCGACAGCCGCGCAGTTCCGCCATCAGCGCCTGCCACTGCGCCTCATTCAGATGATGCTCAAGACCCGCCAGCGCCTCACTGTATAACTGCCAGACGCGGGTGGCCTGCTGCCATGAGGGATTCATGCTTCCCCCTGCATCAGTTGGCGGTACTTCATATGATCCTGATACATCTCGTGGAACACCTGATATTTACGATCGTAGTACTGCTTGATGCGGTTGGTCTGCGGGGTGACCGTTTTGCCAATCCGGCTCATCGCCGACATTGCTTCCGGGAAGGTTTCAAACACGCCAGCGGCAAGGGTGCCCATCATCGCGCCGCCCAGCAGCATCGCTTCACTCTCTTCCGGTAACAGCATGGCGCAGCCGGTGGCGTTGGCGTGCTCCTGAACGAAGATCGGATTTTTGGTGCCGCCGCCGCTGGCCATAATGGTATCGATGGTGTAGCCGCTTTGATTCATGGTTTCAATGATATGCCGCGTCCCTAACGCAATTGCCTGGATGGTCGCCAGATACTGCAACGCCATATCTTCTGGCGTACGAGAAAGTTTCAGACCGGTCATTGCCCCGGTTAAGGTTGGATTGGCGCGCGGCGAACGGTTGCCGTGGAAGTAGGGGAGAATATGCATGTCGCGTGTCAGGAACGCGATATCTTCCGGTTCACCGGCCATTTTCCGCAGCAGCGCGTTCAGCACTTCATAAATCGTCTGTCCCTGGGTTTTGGCCTGCGCCAGCAGGGTTTCATAACATGGGTGCGACTGAATAATATGGTCGATTAACGCGCCGGTTGCCGACTGACCGCCTTCATTAAGCCAGTATTCCGGCAGGACGGCGGAATAGTACGGTCCCCAGACGCCGCCGATAAAACGCGGCTCTTTGGAAATCGCCATATGGCCGGTGGAGGTACCGCCAATTAACGCGATACGGCGGTCAAAATCCGCGACCTCGCCGGAAACACCACAGGCGCCAAGCGTGCCAAGCGTGCCGGCGTGGGCATCGATAATCGATACGCTCACCGCCGTGCCCGGTATCAGGCCCAGTTCGCTGGCGGCGCGCTGGGTCAGGCCGTGACCCAGCGGTTCTCCCATGGTTTTGACATAGCGGCCGATTTTTGCCGCATCGTGCTCCAGCAAATCTTCCAGCCCAATCTGGCGGAAATAGCTGGCATCCCACTTATCCTCATGGCCCATATAGGTCCATTTGCAGACGGTGGAACAAAGCGAGCGGGTATCGTCGTTGGTCGCCCGCCAGGTCAGAAAATCCGGCAGATCAAAATAGTATCCGGCGTTAGCCCAGGTGTTGGGCATATGCTGCTTCAGCCACAGCAGTTTTGGCGTCTGCATTTCCGGGGAGATAATCCCGCCGACATAGTCCAGCACCCGATGGTGCAGGGCATTAATACGCTCTGCCTGGGTGATGGCGCGGTGGTCCATCCACACGATAATGTTTTGCTCGCTGCGCCCGGAAGGGCTGATGGTCAGCGGCTTACCCTCTTTATCCAGCACCACCAGCGAGCAGGTGGCGTCAAATCCCAGTCCTTTGACCTGAATGGGATTGATATCCGACTGGTTGATGGCATCGCGCACGGCGTTGCATACCGCCTGCCAGATGTTATCTGAAGACTGTTCAACAAAATCGGCCTGCGGACGGTAAATTTCAATGGCACGACTGGCCTGGCCGACCATTCTGCCGTTGAGGTCAAACACGCCAGCACGGGCGCTTCCGGTTCCTACATCCACACCAATGAAATAACTCGCCATCATTTTTTCTCCTGAAATCAGGCTTTACGATTCTGTAATGCAATAAAGAGGATCAGCACCGCGCCCCATAGCGCCATCGTCAGATAGCTGCTGATCCCCAGCAAGTTAAAGCCGCTCTCCAGCATCTGTAGCACAATCAGCGCCAGCACCAGACCGATGATGCGTCCGAAGCCGCCGTCCGGGTTGATGCCGCCCAGCACGGAAGCGAGGATGGTCACCAGCAGATATGATTCACCGTATCCGGCTTTTGCGGAGTTGAATTTCGCCATCATCAAAATGGCAGCCGCCCAGCCCAGCAGCGCGGAAATGACGTAGACGGAAATTTGCACCCGCACGGTACTGACGCCGCTGTAGCGAGTCGCCTGCTCGTTAGAGCCAACCAGATACAGGCTGCGTCCCAGCGTGGTGTGCTCCAGGAGTACCCACAGCAGTAGCGCAACCAATAAAAAGAGCAACAGCGCCACCGGGATACCGGCAAGAGTGGCGTTGCCGAGGAACTGAATAGCCGCCGGAAAACCGGAAATCACCGTTCCGTTGGAGAGCAGAATATTGAGACCGGAAATGAGCGTCATCGTCCCCAGAGTGGCGAGGATAGGAGAGACGCCAACCCAGGCGATAAGCGCGCCGTTGAGCGTGCCAATCGCCACGGCGACGGCGAGTCCCGCCAGCAGGGCAAGCACCAGGAACAGCGGATTATCCGGATGAGTGACAATCACCGCGGCCATCACCAGTGAACAGGCATTGGCGCCGGCGATAATCGACAGGTTAATGCCGCCGGTCAACATGGTGATGCCCATTCCCAGCGCCAGCATGCCAAGAACAGGTAATTGTGAACCGATGGACTGGAAGTTAGCCACGCTGAAAAAACGACCGCCGAGCAGGACGGAAAAAGCCAGCGCGACCACAATAATAATGATGCACTGCAGGCGAATGATGGCGTCGCCGGGGAAAAATCTGGCGAATGTTTTCATCTCAAAGCTCCCTTGCCAGTTTGCGTTTTTCATTCCAGGCCGTGGCGCTAATGCTGACCAGGATAATGGTGCCGCTGAAAACGGTGTGCCAGTAAGAGGAGACGCTGAGCAGCGTCAGGCCGTTTTGTAAAAAGGCCAGCAGGATCACCCCGAGCAGCGTGCCGGTTAACGTGCCGCGACCGCCGGTCATGCTGGTACCTCCCAGCACGACCGCCGCCAGCACCGTCAGTTCAAACCCAAGCAGGGAATTTGGCGCAACGGACTGCGTGATCTGCGCCTGCACCACGGCGGCAACACCAGCAAGAATGCCCATATAGCCGTAGACGTAGAAGTGGAGCTTCAGCAAATTCAGCCCCAGGCGCGAGGCCGCATCACGGTTGCCGCCCATGGCGTAAATCTGGCGGCCAAGGCGGGTGGAGTTCATCAGCACTGCGGTAAACACGATCGCCGCCGCCAGACAAAGCAGGGGCAGCGTAATGCCGTAATCGTAACCATCCGCTGCGGTGAACGAGAACCAGTTAATGCCGTTCATAAACCAGTCGGGGAAACCATACAGCCAGGTGCCTTTGGTGGCGTAAACCAGCAGGCCATAATAGACGTTCAGCGTGGCGATGGTAATGATGATTGCCGGAACGCGCAGCCAGTAGACCAGAAAACCATTGATGAGCCCCAGCGCCAGACCCACCGCCATAGCGATAATCAGCGCCAGCGCAAAGTTGCCGCCGTGGGCAATGACCCAGCTCGCCATGGCATACTGGGCGATGGCGGTCATCGCAGGAAACGAAATGTCGATGCCGCCGGAAATTAAGACCACGAACAGCCCGCAGGCGAGAATGCCCAGAATGGCGTAGCTTGTCGCGACATCCGTCAGGTTACCGAGCGAGAGAAACTCATCGGTACTGATGCTCAGCCCAACCGCCAGCGCCACCACCAACAGCCCCAGCCAGAATTCATGTTGTCCGATTAAGCGGGAAAGATGCACGTTATTCATTGATTACCTCGACCACCTCAGCAATCTCCTCTTCGCGACAGCGATGAGGGTTAAACTCTGCCACCAGTTCGCCGCGACGCATCACCAGCACGCGGTGGCTGTTGTAATAGGCTTCCGGGATTTCATCGCAGATCATCAGCACCGCCATTCCCTGTTCCGCCAGGTCGCGGGCGATCTGGTAAATTCCCTCTTTGTTGGCGATGTCCACACCCACCGTCGGGGAGTCCAGAATCAGGATCCGTGGACTGGTCGCCACCCATTTGGCAATGGCGATACGCTGGGCATTACCGCCGGAAAGCGTTTTAACCGGCAACTGCGGATCGGAAACTTTAATGTTCAGTTCGCGGATCAGATCGGCAACCAGCTTTTGCGCCTTGCGGTGATCGAGCAGGCCGCTGCGGGTATGCAGTTTGTCGAACACCGTGACGATGGTGTTGTCGTAAATCGACTGATCCATGATCAGCCCCTGCGTCAGACGATCTTCAGAGACGTAGCCGATCCCGTGTTTAATGGCATCGTGGTTATTACGTAGTCTGACACGCTGCCCGTTAATGCGGATTTCGCCGCTTTCCGGATGCGTCATCCCAAACAAGCTGAGGCAAAGCTCAGTTCGCCCGGCGCCCAGCAGACCCACGATAGAGACGATCTCGCCGCTGCGCAGCGACAGGTTGATATTGTGATATTTCCCCTTGCGGCTTAGGTTGCGCAGCTCCAGCATGGGTTCCTGTTCAACCGGGGGTTTTTCTGGCAACGGACTGTAGTGGAACCGTTGACCGGTCATCAGGAAGGCCAGCTCATGGCTGTCGAGTTCGCTGGCAGGGAAAGTGCCGACCAGCTTGCCGTCGCGCATCACGCTGATGCGGTCGGCCACTTCCATGACTTCATCAAGGCGATGGCTGACAAATACCACGCAAATCCCGGCGGCTTTCAGTTCGTTGACCACCCGCAGCAGGCCGTTAACCTCCTGGCGGGTCAGGGATGCGGTTGGTTCATCCATGATAACCAGACGGGCATCGGCGGCAATCGCCCGGCAAATGGCAACCAGCTGACGGTCGGCAATGGAGAGCTTTTCCACTTTTTTATCCGGGTCGATGGTCACCCCAATACGTTTCATGGCGGCCAGCGCCTGCTGTTTCATCGCGCCGCGGCGTACCCAGATATCGCCGCCGGGCAGGTAGCGGTTAACGGCAATGTTCTCTGCCACGCTGAAATTCGGGAACAGTGACAAATCCTGGTAGATAACCTGAATGCCGTAGTGCGAGGAAAGCTGCGGCGTCAGATGGTGAAACAGCTTACCGTCGAGCTGAATTTGCGCCCCTTTTTCAGGGTGATATACACCGGAGATCACTTTAATAATGGTGCTTTTGCCGCAGCCGTTTTGACCTGCCAGACAGTGAACTTCCCCTTTTTTCAGCGTCAGATTCACATTATCCAGCGCCAGCACGCCCGGGAATTGCTTGCTGATATTCTCAAGAGTGATAAATGCGGTGGTGTCTGTCATGGACAATACCCCTGCGAGCGTCCGGCTGGACGCTGAGTGTTAATTTTGTAGAGTGCGCCGACCAGACGGCCGGCGTCAGGGTTACCTGGGTTGGCGTAATGCCTTAAAAACCGAGCGACTGCGCGTTGTCTTTCGTGACTTCGAGGATCTTGTTAAAGCGGATCACTTTCTTGTCCATGTCGACGTCGGCTTTCCCTAAACCGTCAATCGTCAGCTCCGGGGTGACCTCTTTGCCTTGTAACAGTTGGTCAGCCACCGTCACCAGCGCATAACCGGCATCTTTCGGATCCCACAACAGCGCTTTTTTGATGTCGCCGCGCATCAGATAAGGGGCGGCCTGGGCAGGCATCGCAATACCGACCACGGCAATTTTATCTTTGGCGCGTTTTTTCTGTACCGCCTGGCCTGCCCCGATTGGGCCGAGGGAGCCGAAGCCAACGATCCCTTTCATTTGCGGATAGGTTTTCATCAAATCCAGGGTGGTGGAGTAGGATTTATCAATACTTTCAGCGACCGGCAAACGTGAGGTCACTTCGAACATCTCAGGGTATTTTTCTTTCTGGTATTTAATGGCGTAATCCGCCCAGGCGTTATGCAACGGTACGGTCAGCGAGCCGACGTAAATGGCATAGCCACCTTTCCCGCCCATCTCTTTTGCCAGCTCATCGACGTTGGCCTGTGCATATTTTTCACTGTCGATGGTTTCAACATCCCACTGACCAATTTGCTGATCCGGAGACTCATGCGTCAGGACAACGATCCCTTTATCGCGTGCTTTTTTCAGCACTGGCTCAAGGACTTTGGCATCGTTAGGAACCACGATAATGGCGTTCACATTCTTGGCGATCAGATCTTCAATCACCTTTACCTGCTGAGCAGGGTCCGGTGTGGAAGGGCCGGTCTGATAAGCATTCACATCCAGCTTTTTCGCTGCTTCGTTGACGCCGGTTTCCATCCGGTTAAACCAGGGAATACCGGTGACTTTCGCCACTACTGCAATTTCATACTTCTCTGCCGCAAAGGATGTACCGGACAACATGCATGCAGAAACCAGGGTTGCACTGAGTAATGCGAGTTTGAATTTCATAGTTGTACCTTTTCCAGGGACCAGGGTATGTCACGACGCGAGATTAACAACGAAGGGAAGAGGGAATGAATATCAAGTTGTGAAAATGTGACTAATAGCCATTGTTGTTATTTTATGATTAATATTTAGTTAAAAAATTGTTTTATTTGAGGGCGAGCGTCAAGAGTCATTCCATTTTCTTGTTAAATAATCATCATTTAATAACTATCAATTAACAATTGATTATCAATTAAGGCGTCTGAAACGGTTTAACATCGGGCGTGGGTGGCTTCTGCCAGAGAAGAAATTTCCAAAATTGAGAACTGAATCGAGGCTGGAAATCGCTGCCCGGGATTTCACGTTCAATGATATTCTCACGGCAGTCTCGTAAAGACCGCCGCGGATGGCGGTCTGGATTTTAACCGTGGAGAGTTCATGCAACGCGTTAATCGCATCGCTATAACGTTCTTTCTCGCTGTGCTGTCTTTCGGTGTCAGTGCGCATCCTCACAGCTTTATCCGTCTCCAAACCCAGGTAGTGAGCGAAAACGACCAGTTTGTGGCGCTGAAAATGCGCTGGACGATGGACGAACTCACCTCCGCCGATCTGCTTTATGATGCGGGTAATGCCAAACCGGGATCGGAAATCTGGAAAAAACTGGCGGCGGAAGTGATGGCAAATGTGCTCGGGCAGCACTATTTCACTGAGATATGGCACAACGGGCAAAGGGTTAAGTTTAAAAATCGTCCAACGGAGTACGGTATGGAGCGCGATGAGCATCAGGCAGTGCTGACGTTTGTTCTGCCGTTAGTCGAGCCGCAGCCGCTGCACGGACAAACCTATACCTTCTCAACTTTCGATCCTTCGTACTATGTGGATATGAGTTACAACGACGATCGGGACGCGACGTTGGCCCCGGCCCTGAACAAGCGCTGTACGATAACTGTACATACGCCAACGCCGAGTGAAGATACGCTAAGCTTTGCACAGTCGCTGGATAAAGAAGACGCGCCGCCGGAGGATATGGATTTGGGGAAACAGTTCGCGCAGAAGGTGACGCTGACATGTCAGTGATTGCACAAAACACATCGCGTCCTCGTCGCTGGCTGTCGTTGTGGCCGCTGGCCTTATTTTTGTTGCTGGCAGTGGCGGGAGGCATCTGGCTATGGCACGCCTGGCCACAGGTGATGGTTCAGAGCATCCTCTGGCAGCGGGAAGTGAATCAGCAGATGAGCGCGCTGCTCAAGGCCGTGGCGGCGAATCCGGCCCAGGCAGGGGGGACGCTGCTGCTGTTCAGCTTTATTTATGGCGTGCTCCATGCGCTGGGACCCGGCCACGGGAAAGTGGTGATTACCACCTGGCTGGCAACCCATCCATCAAAACTGAAATCGAGTATCGGGCTGACGCTGGCGTCATCATTACTGCAGGGGCTGGTGGCAATTGTGCTGGTTGTGGTGGTACTGACAATATTGCAGCTTCCGGCAAGACAGCTCCATCTGAGCAGCTTCTGGCTGGAAAAGGGGAGCTATGCGTTAGTCGGTGTGCTGGGCGTTTTACTGTGCTGGCGGGCGGTGAAAAAATTACGTGTATTGCTGCGCAGGCCGAAGTTCACCGCCTTTACGCCGCAGCATATACATCATGCAAACTGCGGCTGTGGGCATCAGCATCTGCCGAATCCGGAGCAGTTACAGAGTGGCGACGACTGGCGCGCGCGGCTGATGATTATCCTGTCAATGGGAATGCGTCCCTGCTCCGGGGCAATCATGGTGCTGCTGTTCAGCAAGGTGGTGGGCGTATTTAGCTGGGGGATGGCATCAGCCCTTGCGATGGCCGCAGGGACATCTTTGACCATTAGCTCGCTTGCTCTGCTGGTGCACAGTTTCCGCACGCTGGCGAGCAGACTCAGCGGAGATCGGGCGCCGGTATTATGGCGACAGGTTGGTGGGACAACGCTGGCGTTAGCCGGGGGCGCGATATTGATCGCAGCGGCGGTGGTGATGTGGGTCAGTGCAGTACCCGTCGGCAGGGGATTGCGACCGTTTTAACCATCGCCGGATGGCGCTGCGCTTATCCGGCCGACAATCCCCTCAGGCCCGGTCAGCGTAGCGCCGCCGGGCAAAAACGAATTAGCGCTTCAGCGCATCGCTCAGTTCTTCACGCATGTTCGCCAGCATGGCCTTCACTACGCGTGGGTTACCTGCCACGATGTTGCCGGTTGTCATGAAGTTATGACCACCAACAAAGTCGCACACCAGCGCGCCTGCTTCGCGGGCAATCAGCTCACCTGCGGCGAAATCCCATGGCTTGAGGCCAATTTCGAAATACCCATCCACGCGGCCTGCGGCAACGTAAACCAGATCCAGCGCAGCGGAACCGGTGCGGCGGAAGTCGGCGCACTCGGTAAACATTTTGCCGAGAATATTCATGTAAGAGGTTGCGTGCTGTTTCGCTTTGAACGGGAAACCGGTGGCGATAATGGTGCCGTCCAGGTCGCGGGCAGTGCTGCCACGCAGACGGTAACCGTTCAGCTGTGCGCCCTGACCGCGGGTCGCGGTGAACAGTTCGTTACGCATGGGATCGTAGACCACCGCGACTTCAGTACGGCCTTTAATGCGTACTGCGATAGAAACCGCGAAGTGCGGGAGGTGTTTTATGAAGTTGGTAGTGCCATCCAGTGGATCGATAACCCATTGAACATCCTGATCTTCGCCTTTATGCTCACCGCTCTCTTCGGTGATGATGGTGTGCTGCGGGTAAGATTTGCGAATGGTTTCGATAATCATTGCCTCTGCGGCTTTATCGACGTTGGTCACAAAATCATTGCTGCCTTTCTGGCTGGTTTCTACGCTGTCCGGCATTTCGTAGTGTTTGGCAATTACATTACCCGCCTTGCGCGCTGCGCGCACGGCGATGGTCAACATTGGATGTTGCATCGGTCACTCTCACTGGATGTTAAAGAACGGGGGAAACAGAAACGGCGCAGAGTATAGCAGTGAGATCGGAATATGTCTTCGTTTTATGATAATATGTCCGAATAATCTTTAGCTGAAGAAAGACAATGCTGCAAAATATTCGAATCGTGCTGGTCGAAACGTCGCACACCGGCAATATGGGCTCTGTTGCCCGCGCTATGAAAACGATGGGTTTAACCAATCTGTGGCTGGTGAATCCGCTGGTCAAGCCCGACTCCCAGGCCATCGCGCTGGCGGCAGGCGCCAGCGACGTGATCGGTAATGCACAGATCGTCGATACGCTTGACGAAGCGCTGGCCGGATGCAGTCTGGTGGTGGGAACCAGCGCACGTTCGCGTACGCTGCCGTGGCCGATGCTGGATCCGCGTGAGTGTGGCTTGAAAAGTGTGGCAGAAGCGACAAACGCGCCGGTTGCATTAGTCTTTGGCCGTGAGCGCGTGGGCCTGACGAACGATGAGCTACAGAAGTGCCATTATCACGTCGCGATTGCCGCTAATCCGGAGTACAGCTCGCTGAATCTGGCGATGGCGGTGCAGGTCATCGCCTATGAAGTCCGGATGGCCTGGCTGGCGACGCAGGAAGATCGCGGCACGGCAGAACATGAAGAGACGCCGTATCCACTGGTGGACGATCTGGAACGTTTTTACGGTCATCTGGAGCAAACCCTGCTGGCAACGGGCTTTATTCGTGAAAGCCACCCAGGTCAGGTGATGAATAAACTGCGTCGTCTGTTTACCCGTGCCCGTCCGGAAAGCCAGGAACTGAACATCCTGCGCGGTATTCTGGCGTCAATCGAGCAGAAGAATAAAGAGCAGTAATGTCTGTTTGCCCGGTGGCGCTATCGCTTACCGGGCCTGCAAGCGATCTGGTTCACTGACAGGATAAACGGTCGCGCCATCCGGCAGTCGTGATGAGCGCACTGAAAGTTAAATACCTGACTAAATTAGTCAAGTAAATAGTTGACTGATTTAGTCGGGAATGTCAGACTTGGCCCTGCTATGCAATATCCCCATTTTACAATAAAAAACCCCGGGCAGGGGCGAGTTTGAGGTTAAGTAAGACATGAGACTGACATCTAAAGGGCGTTATGCCGTGACCGCAATGCTGGACGTTGCGCTCAACTCCGAAGCGGGCCCGGTACCGTTGGCTGATATTTCTGAACGTCAGGGAATTTCCCTCTCTTATCTGGAACAGCTGTTCTCCCGTTTACGTAAAAACGGTTTGGTTTCCAGCGTACGTGGACCCGGCGGCGGTTATCTGCTGGGCAAAGACGCAGGCAGCATCGCCGTTGGCGAAGTGATTAGCGCTGTTGACGAGTCGGTTGATGCGACCCGTTGCCAGGGCAAAGGCGGTTGTCAGGGCGGCGATAAGTGCCTGACCCATGCGCTGTGGCGCGATCTGAGTGACCGTCTGACTGGTTTCCTCAACAATATTACATTAGGTGAACTGGTGAATAACCAGGAAGTTCTGGATGTGTCCGATCGTCAGCACACCCATGACACGCCACGTAGCACCCGTACGCAAGAGGCGATCGACGTTAAGTTACGCGCTTAATTTAGCCGTCCTGTTTCGGGGCGCTGCTGCACCGCAAAACAGTTAGGGTAAAAATTATAAGGTTTTTAGAATCAGGCCGGGGTGCTCGCGTCCCGTTAACACGGCCGTACATCCAGCCGGTTGCCTGATTCCTTGCATTGAAGCGATGTACGGAGTTTATAGAGCAATGAAATTACCGATTTATCTCGATTACTCCGCAACCACGCCGGTGGACCCGCGTGTTGCCGAGAAAATGATGCAGTTTCTCACCCTGGACGGTACCTTTGGTAACCCGGCCTCCCGTTCACACCGTTTCGGCTGGCAGGCTGAAGAGGCGGTCGATATCGCCCGTAATCAGATTGCCGATCTGGTCGGTGCCGATCCGCGTGAAATCGTCTTTACCTCCGGTGCGACGGAATCTGACAACCTGGCGATTAAAGGTGCAGCCAACTTTTATCAGAAAAAAGGCAAGCACATCATCACCAGCAAAACCGAACACAAAGCCGTGCTGGATACCTGCCGTCAGCTGGAGCGTGAAGGGTTTGAAGTAACCTACCTGGCGCCGCAGCGTAACGGGATTATCGATCTCAAAGAGCTCGAAGCGGCGATGCGTGATGACACTATCCTCGTTTCCATCATGCACGTGAACAACGAAATTGGCGTGGTGCAGGATATCGCGACCATCGGCGAAATGTGCCGTGCGCGCGGCATCATCTATCACGTTGACGCCACTCAGAGCGTGGGTAAACTGCCTGTCGATCTGAGCCAGCTGAAAGTGGACCTGATGTCCTTCTCCGGGCACAAAATCTACGGTCCGAAAGGTATTGGCGCGCTGTATGTGCGTCGTAAACCGCGTATCCGTATTGAAGCGCAGATGCACGGCGGCGGTCACGAACGCGGCATGCGTTCTGGTACTCTGCCGGTTCACCAGATTGTCGGTATGGGCGAAGCTTACCGTATCGCCAAAGAAGAGATGGAAACTGAGATGGCGCGTCTGCGCGGTCTGCGTAACCGTCTGTGGAACGGCGTGAAAGATATGGAAGAGGTGTACCTCAACGGGGACCTCGAGCAGGGCGCACCGAATATTCTCAACGTCAGCTTTAACTACGTTGAAGGCGAATCCCTGATTATGGCGCTGAAAGACCTGGCGGTCTCCTCTGGTTCAGCCTGTACCTCCGCAAGCCTTGAGCCATCCTACGTGCTGCGCGCGCTGGGGATGACCGATGAGCTGGCGCATAGCTCTATTCGTTTCTCTTTAGGTCGTTTTACTACCGAAGAAGAGATTGATTACACCATCGAACTGGTTCGTAACTCCATCGGCCGTCTGCGCGACCTTTCTCCGCTGTGGGAAATGTACAAGCAGGGCGTGGACCTGAACAGCATCGAATGGTCACATCATTAATCGGTATACCCGTCATACTTCAAGTTGCAGATGCGTTGGTCGCACTCGCTCACCCCAGTCACGTACTTATGTACGCTCCTGGGGATTTGCTCCCTTGCCGCCTTCCTGCAACTCGAATTATTTAGGGTACACATAAGGAGAATTCATTATGGCTTACAGCGAAAAAGTAATCGATCATTACGAGAATCCCCGCAACGTGGGTTCCTTTGACAACAGCGATGAGAACGTGGGCAGCGGGATGGTGGGTGCACCGGCCTGTGGCGACGTGATGAAGTTGCAGATTAAAGTCAACAATGAAGGTATCATTGAAGACGCGCGTTTCAAGACTTACGGCTGCGGTTCCGCCATCGCCTCCAGCTCTCTGGTTACCGAATGGGTAAAAGGGAAATCCCTGGATGAAGCGCAGGCGATTAAAAATACCGATATTGCAGACGAGCTTGAACTGCCGCCGGTGAAAATTCACTGCTCTATTCTGGCAGAAGACGCGATAAAAGCCGCGATTGCGGATTACAAAAGCAAACGTGAAGCAAAATAACGAGATAGTTGAGGTTTTGTTATGTCGATTACACTTAGCGACAGTGCAGCAGCGCGAGTAAATACCTTTCTGGCAAACCGTGGTAAAGGGTTTGGCCTGCGTCTGGGCGTAAGAACCTCGGGCTGCTCGGGTATGGCTTATGTACTGGAATTTGTTGATGAACCGGCTGCGGAAGACACCGTGTTTGAAGACAAAGGCGTTAAAGTTGTGGTCGACGGCAAGAGCCTGCAATTTCTGGACGGTACGCAGCTCGACTTCGTGAAAGAAGGTCTGAACGAAGGGTTTAAATTCACCAACCCGAACGTGAAAGACGAGTGTGGATGCGGCGAAAGCTTCCACGTGTAGCGCGTACCTTTTGTTATACCTGAAGACTTCGGGTTGCAGGAAGGTAGCAAGCGAATGAATTCCCAGGGGCTTACCTGAGTAAGTGGCTGGAGTGAATGAATGCAGCTTACACATCTGCACCCTGAAGTATGACGGTATAACCCCACCGTGGTTTTGCTACGCGTGGGGTTTGTTCTACCAGGCTACCCCTGAGAATGTTATGGACTACTTCACCCTCTTTGGCTTACCGGCCCGTTATCAGCTCGATACGCAGGCGCTGAGCCTACGTTTTCAGGATCTACAACGTCAGTTTCATCCTGATAAATTCGCCAGCGGTACGCAGGCGGAGCAGCTCGCCGCCGTACAGCAATCCGCTACAATCAACCAGGCCTGGCAAACGCTGCGTCACCCTTTGATGCGGGCGGAATACTTGCTTTCGCTCCACGGTTTCTCACTTGCCAGCGAGCAGCACACGGTGCGCGATACCGCTTTTCTGATGGAACAGCTGGAACTGCGTGAAGAGCTTGACGAGATTGAACAGGCGAAGGATGAAGCGCGGCTGGAAGGTTTTCTCCAGCGCGTGAAAAAGATGTTTGATTCCCGCCATCAGCTGATGGTGGAACAGCTGGATAACGAGACGTGGGACGTGGCGGCGGATACCGTGCGTAAGCTGCGTTTTCTCGATAAACTGCGCAGCTCAGCAGAACAACTCGAAGAAAAGCTGCTCGATTTTTAATATTCGGAAGCAATTATGGCCTTATTACAAATTAGTGAGCCTGGTCTGAGTGCTGCGCCGCATCAGCGTCGTCTGGCAGCGGGCATAGACTTAGGCACCACCAACTCTCTGGTTGCAACCGTACGCAGCGGCCAGGCTGAAACGCTGGCCGATCATGATGGTCGTCACCTGTTGCCGTCAGTGGTTCACTATCAGCAGCAGGGCCACACCGTCGGCTACGCGGCGCGTACCAATGCCGCACTCGATACCGCGAACACCATCAGCTCGGTTAAACGAATGATGGGGCGTTCGCTGGCGGATATCCAGACGCGTTATCCTCATCTGCCGTACCGTTTCCAGGCGAGTGAAAATGGTCTGCCGATGATTGAAACGGTGGCGGGTTTACTCAACCCGGTGCGCGTTTCCGCCGATATTCTGAAAGCGCTGGCGGCGCGGGCAAGCGAATCGCTCTCTGGCGAACTGGACGGCGTGGTGATTACCGTTCCTGCCTATTTTGATGACGCACAACGTCAGGGTACCAAAGACGCCGCGCGTCTGGCGGGCCTGCACGTATTGCGTTTGCTGAACGAACCCACCGCCGCGGCGATTGCTTATGGCCTGGATTCCGGTAAAGAGGGCGTCATCGCGGTTTACGATCTTGGTGGCGGAACCTTTGATATCTCGATTCTGCGTCTGAGTCGCGGCGTGTTCGAAGTGCTGGCGACGGGCGGCGATTCAGCGCTCGGCGGTGATGATTTCGATCATCTGCTGGCGGACTACATCCGTGAGCAGGCGGGAATTGCCGATCGTAGTGATAACCGCGTACAGCGTGAGCTGCTGGATGCCGCTATCGCCGCGAAAATCGCGCTGAGTGATGCCAGTTCCGTCACCGTTGACGTCGCTGGCTGGAAAGGCGAGCTGACCCGCGAGCTGTTTAATGACCTGATTGCCGCCCTGGTTAAGCGCACGCTGCTGGCCTGTCGTCGCGCCTTGAAAGATGCGGGCGTTGAGGCACAGGACGTGCTGGAAGTGGTGATGGTTGGCGGCTCCACGCGCGTGCCGCTGGTGCGCGAACGCGTAGGTGAGTTTTTTGGGCGTCCGCCGTTGACCTCGATTGACCCGGATAAAGTGGTTGCCATCGGCGCGGCGATTCAGGCCGATATTCTGGTCGGTAACAAGCCGGACAGCGAAATGCTGCTGCTGGACGTGATCCCGCTGTCGCTGGGGCTTGAAACCATGGGCGGTCTGGTGGAGAAGGTTATCCCGCGCAACACGACCATTCCGGTGGCGCGCGCGCAGGACTTCACCACCTTTAAAGACGGTCAGACCGCGATGTCCATCCACGTGATGCAGGGCGAGCGCGAACTGGTACAGGATTGCCGTTCACTGGCGCGCTTCGCGCTGCGGGGCATTCCGGCGTTACCGGCGGGGGGGGCGCATATTCGCGTCACTTTCCAGGTGGATGCGGATGGCCTGCTGAGCGTCACGGCGATGGAAAAATCGACCGGTGTCGAATCGTCTATTCAGGTTAAACCGTCCTACGGTCTGACCGACAGCGAAATCGCCTCTATGATTCAGGATTCGATGAGCTTTGCCGAACAGGATGTAAAAGCCCGCATGTTGGCAGAGCAGAAAGTCGAAGCAGCGCGCGTGCTGGAAAGCTTAACCGGTGCGCTTACTGCTGATGCCGCGCTGCTAAGCGCCGCAGAGCGTCAGCGCATTGACCAGGCCGCTGCGCAACTGAGCGACGTGGCGCAGGGCAATGATGTTGATGCCATAGAACAAGCCATTAAAAACGTAGACAAACAAACCCAGGAATTCGCCGCTCGTCGCATGGACCAGTCGGTCCGTAGCGCGCTGAAAGGCCATTCCGTGGACGAGGTTTAATATGCCAAAGATTGTTATTCTGCCTCATCAGGATCTCTGTCCGGATGGCGCAGTTCTGGAAGCACAGACCGGTGAAACCATTCTCGACGTTGCGCTGCGCAACGGCATTGAAATTGAGCACGCCTGTGAAAAATCCTGTGCCTGCACCACCTGTCACTGCGTCGTCCGCGAAGGATTCGATTCCCTGCCGGAAAGCACGGAAGAAGAAGACGACATGCTGGATAAAGCCTGGGGACTGGAGCCGGAGAGCCGCCTGAGCTGTCAGGCGCGGGTCACTGAAGAAGATTTAGTGGTCGAAATCCCACGTTACACAATCAATCATGCGCGTGAGCATTAACAGAGGGTAGTATGGGACTGAAGTGGACCGATAGTCGCGAAATCGGTGAAGCGTTGTACGACGCGTTCCCGGACCTCGATCCGAAGACCGTTCGTTTCACTGACATGCATCAGTGGATCTGCGAGCTGGACGATTTTGACGACAATCCTGACGCATCCAGTGAAAAAATTCTGGAGGCGATTCTGCTAGTCTGGTTAGACGAAGCCGAATAATTTTCGCGTTATGATCCACGTTGCAGATGCGTTGGCCGCGTTCGCTCACTCCAGTCGCATAGTCATCTATGCTCCAGGGGATTTGCTTACTTGCCGCCTTCCAGCAACGCAAATCATTTAGCGAAAAAAATCTAACGGGCTGCCAAAGGGTGGCCCGTTTGCTAATAAGGATAAATAAAATGACCGAAGCTATGAAAGTTACCCTTTCCACGCAACCTGCCGATGCCCGCTGGGGAGAGAAAGCGACATACAGCATCAATAACGACGGCATTACTCTGCACCTGACCGGTAAAGACGACCTCGGTTTGATCCAGCGCGCGGCGCGGAAAATCGACGGGCTGACTATCAAACATGTACAGCTGGCGGGCGAAGGCTGGGATGCAGACCGCTGCTGGGCGTTCTGGCAAGGCTATAAAGCCCCGAAAGGGACTCGTAAGATCGACTGGCCGGAGCTGGATGACGCGGCACAGAAGGAGCTGAATAACCGCCTGACCATTATTGACTGGGTACGCGATACCATTAACGCACCGGCAGAAGAGCTGGGGCCAGAACAGCTGGCCCAGCGTGCGGTGGATCTGCTGTGCAGCGTGGCCTGCGATCATGTCTCGTATCGCATTACTAAAGGCGAAGATCTGCGCGAGCAAAACTACATGGGTTTGCATACCGTGGGCCGTGGTTCGGAACGTCCGCCGGTGCTGCTGGCGCTGGATTACAACCCGACGGGCGATAAAGAAGCGCCGGTCTACGCATGCCTGGTGGGTAAAGGGATCACCTTTGATTCTGGCGGCTACAGCATCAAGCAGAGCGCGTTTATGGACTCCATGAAGTCCGACATGGGGGGCGCGGCAACGGTGACCGGCGCGCTGGCGTTTGCGATTACCCGTGGCCTGAATACGCGCGTCAAACTTTATCTGTGCTGCGCGGATAACCTGATCAGCGGCAATGCGTTCAAACTGGGCGATATCATTCATTATCGTAACGGTAAGAACGTGGAGATCATGAATACCGATGCGGAAGGGCGTCTGGTGCTGGCAGATGGCCTGATTGATGCCAGCGCGCAAAAACCGGAGCTGATCGTTGATGCCGCAACCCTGACCGGCGCGGCGAAAACGGCACTGGGTAATGACTATCACGCGCTGTTCAGTTTTGATGATCGGCTTGCCGGGCGTCTGCTGGCGAGCGCTGCGGCGGAAAACGAACCGTTCTGGCGCCTGCCGCTGGCGGAATTCCATCGCAGTCAGCTGCCGTCTAACTTTGCGGAGCTGAACAATACGGGCAGTGCGGCGTATCCGGCCGGGGCGAGCACGGCGGCGGGATTCCTGTCGCACTTTGTGGAAAACTATCACGAAGGCTGGCTGCACATCGACTGCTCGGCGACCTACCGTAAAGCTCCGGTTGAGCAATGGTCTGCCGGGGCGACCGGTTTGGGTGTGCGTACCATTGCGAATCTGCTGACCGCATAAAAATGTAAGCCGGATAAGCGATAGCGCCATCCGGCAAATTAACGGCGCGGGTGTTTCGCTTACCCGCCCTGGAAGTTGTACACCTGTTCATTAAATTTGTGGTTCTTATGTCCGAAACCAAAAACGAATTAGAGACCCTGCTGGAGCTGGCGGCGACCGAACCTGCGCATCGTCCGGCGTTTTTCCGTACCTTACTGGAATCTACCGTCTGGGTGCCCGGCACTGCCGCCGAAGGCGAAGCGATCGTTGAAGACAGCGCGTTAGATCTTCAGCACTGGGAAAAAGAAGACGGCACCACCGTGATCCCATTTTTTACCTCGCCTGAGGCGTTGCAGCAGGCGGTGGAAGATGAGCAGGCGTTTGTCGTCATGCCGGTACGTACGCTGTTTGAAATGACGCTCGGCGAGACGCTGTTCCTCAATGCCAGACTGCCGACGGGCAAAGAATTTATGCCGCGTGAAATCAGCCTGCTGGTGGGGGAAGAGGGTAGCCCGCTCAGCACGCAGGAAGTGCTGGAGGGCGGCGAGTCGCTCATCCTCTCTGAAGTGGCGCAGCCGCCCGCGCAGATGATTGATTCACTCACCACGTTGTTTAAAACCATCAAACCGGTAAAGCGCGCTTTTATTTGCGCCATTAAAGAGAGTGCGGATGCGCAACCTAATCTGCTGATTGGTATTGAGGCGGATGGCGATATTGAGGAGATCATTCATGCGGCGGGCAGCGTGGCGACGGACACGTTGCCTGGCGATGAGCCGATTGATATCTGTCAGGTGAAGAAAGGGGAGAAGGGCATTAGTCACTTTATCACCGAGCACATCGCGCCGTTCTATGAACGTCGCTGGGGTGGCTTCCTGCGCGATTTTAAAGCCAACCGCATTATCTGATCCCGGTAGCCGGATGGCGTTACGTCATCCGGATCAATCCGCACTGTAGTGCCGGATTAGCGTCAGCGCCATCCGGCATGGCAACTTAAGCCGGTTCGACCGGCAAATCACCACGCGCGCCCCATTCGCTCCATGCGCCGTCATACAGCGCAACGTTGGGAACGTCCAGCGTGGCAAGCGCCAGCACAACCACCGCCGCCGTGACGCCGGAGCCGCAGCTGGCAATAACTGGCCGGTCAAAACTCACCCCGTGGCTGAAGAAGATGGCATCCAGTTCGTCTGTGGTTTTCAGCTCCCCGTCACGCACCAGTTCCGTCCACGGTACGTTCAGCGCACCCGGCACATGACCACGTCTCAGACCTGGACGCGGCTCGTCAACTTCTGCATTGAAACGTGCCGCCGGGCGGGCGTCGACAATCTGTGCGGTTTTTTCATGGCTGGCCAGCAGCACATCGGTCACCCGCACCACGGCTTCCGGCGTAAATGCTACGTCAAATTCGCCTTCCGGCAATGTCACATCACCTTCCTGGAGCAACAGCTCGTCGCGCTGCCAGCCCGCCAGTCCGCCACCCAGAATCGAGACGTTCTCTACGCCAAAGGTACGTAACATCCACCATGCGCGCGGCGCGGAGAACAGGTTTCCCTCGTCGTACACGATCAGGTGTTTATCCTGGTCTACGCCCAGTTCGCGCATGGCGACGGCAAACGCCTCCGGGCGCGGCATCATATGCGGCAGCGGCGAGGTGTGATCGGAGAGCGCCTCAATATCGAAAAACACGGCGCCAGGAATATGCCCGCTGCGATACTCTTGCGCGACGTCACGCTCTTCCTGTCCCGGGGGAGCCATACGGGCGTCAATAATTTGAATCTGCGGATCGTCGATATGCTCTGCCAGCCAGTCGGCGGCGACAAACCAGGAGGTAGACATGGGGGTCTCCATTTTTTGCCAGATTAGTGACAAATTGTCGGATGTTTACTGAAAAGGAACAAGTAAAAGAGGCTGATTTGTCAGGCGAAACCACATTTCTCATGAAAATTGAGACGACGCAAACAGGATACAGACTTACACAACGTAAAAACTCACGCATAATGGTAACTCTACGTTGCTAACGAGCCACTGTGGCAGGGATGAAAAATGAAACACATACGCGTAGCCGCCTGCATACTTATGCTGGCGCTGACAGGGTGCGACAATAACGATAACACACCGACGGTCGCGCAAGACGATACGCAAGCGCCGCAGACCGCGCCTGCCAACAAAGATCCTGCACAACTCCGGACGCTGGCGCAGCAAAGCACGGGCAAAGCGCTTACCTTGCTGGATGCCTCTGAGGTACAACTGGACGGTGCGGCAACCCTGGTGCTGACCTTCTCTGTCCCGTTGGATCCTGAACAGGATTTTGCCCATACCGTTCATCTGGTGGATAAGAAAAGCGGCAAAGTCGATGGGGCCTGGGAGCTTTCCCCCAGTCTGAAAGAGCTGCGTTTACGCCATCTGGAGCCCAATCGCGACCTGGTGGTTACCGTAGAGCGTGATTTGAAAGCGCTGAATAGCGCGACGTTTGGCATCAATTATGAAAAAACCATTACCACCCGCGACGTGCAGCCAGGCGTAGGCTTCGCCAGTCGCGGCTCGCTGCTGCCGGGAAAAGTGGTGGAAGGCCTGCCGGTAATGGCGCTGAACGTTAATAACGTAGATGTTAACTTCTTCCGCGTGAAGCCTGAGTCGCTGGCAGCATTTGTCAGTCAGTGGGAATACCGCAATTCACTCTCAAACTGGGAGTCGGAAACGCTGCTGAAAATGGCCGATCTGGTGTACACCGGGCGTTTCGATCTGAATCCTGCACGTAATACCCGCGAGAAGCTTCTGTTGCCGATTGGCGAGATCAAGCCGTTGCAGCAGGCAGGGGTATATGTGGCGGTTATGACCAAAGCCGGGCAGTACGAATACAGCAATGCTGCCACGCTGTTTACATTGAGCGATATTGGCGTCTCGGCCCACCGTTACCAGAATCGCCTTGATGTCTTTACCCAGAGCCTGGAAAACGGCGCTGCGCAGCAGGGCATTGATGTTGTCCTGCTGAATGAAAAAGGGCAGACGCTGGCGCAGGCTACCAGTGACGCTCAGGGGCACGTGCAGCTGGAAAATGATAAAAACGCGGCGCTATTGCTGGCGCGTAAAGACGGACAGACCACGCTGCTGGATCTGAAATTACCGGCGCTGGACTTAGCCGAATTTGATATCGCGGGCGAACCCGGTTACAGCAAGCAGTTCTTTATGTTTGGTCCGCGCGATCTCTATCGCCCCGGGGAAACGGTGATCCTCAACGGAGTGTTGCGCGACAGCGACGGCAAAACGCTGCCCGATCAGCCCGTCAAGCTGGAGGTCGTGAAGCCGGACGGTCAGGTATTACGTACGGTGGTCAGCCAGCCAGAGAACGGCCTGTATCGTTTCACCTATCCGCTGGACAGCGGGGCGCCAACGGGGATGTGGCATATTCGTGCCAACACCGGCGACAACCCATCGCGGATGTGGGACTTCCATGTCGAAGATTTTATGCCTGAGCGGATGGCGCTCAATCTCAGCGGGCAGAAGACGCCGCTTGCCCCCTCTGATGAGGTGAAATTTTCGATAGTCGGCTACTACCTCTATGGCGCGCCCGCCAATGGCAATGCGCTGCAGGGCCAGCTGTTCCTGCGCCCTCTGCGTGAAGCAGTATCCGCATTGCCGGGTTTCCAGTTTGGTAACATTGCCGAAGAGAATCTCTCACGTAGTCTGGATGAAGTGCAGCTGACGCTGAACGATCGGGGACGCGGCGAGGTCAGCACTGAAAGCCAGTGGCGTGATACCCACTCGCCGTTACAGGTGGTTTTACAGGCCAGCCTGCTGGAGTCTGGCGGTCGTCCGGTAACCCGTCGTGCGGAACAGGCCATCTGGCCTGCGGAGACTCTGCCGGGTATTCGTCCACAGTTTGCTTCGAAGACGGTGTATGACTATCGCACGGACACGACGGTTAATCAGCCTGGCGTCGATGAAGGCAGCAACGCCTCTTTCGACATTGTATATGCGGATGCGCAGGGCGCTAAACACGCTGTTTCCGGTCTGCAGGTGCGTTTGATTCGTGAGCGCCGTGACTACTACTGGAACTGGTCGGAGAGCGAAGGCTGGGCGTCCCGTTTCGATCAAAAGGATCTGGTGGAAGGTGAGCAGACGCTGGATCTGAAAGCGGATGAAACCGGTAAAGTGACCTTCCCGGTAGAGTGGGGCGCTTATCGTCTGGAGGTGAAAGCGCCGAACGATGCCGTCAGCAGCGTCCGCTTCTGGGCGGGTTACAGCTGGCAGGATAACAGCGACGGCAGCGGGGCGGCACGTCCGGATCGCGTTACGCTGAAGCTGGACAAACCGGCCTACCGCCCTGGCGATACCATAAAACTGCATATCGCAGCACCGGCGGCCGGTAAAGGCTATGCGATGGTGGAGTCCAGCGAAGGTCCGCTGTGGTGGCAGGAAATTGATGTCCCGGCCAACGGTCTGGATCTTTCTGTTCCGGTCGACAAAAACTGGAACCGTCATGACCTGTATCTGAGCGCACTGGTGGTGCGTCCTGGCGACAAAGCCCGTTCGGCTACGCCAAAGCGGGCCGTCGGCCTGCTGCATCTGCCGCTGGGGGATGAAGATCGTCGTCTGGATCTGGCGCTGGAAACGCCAGCCAAAATGCGTCCGAACCAACCGCTGACCGTCAGGATTAAGGCCACCAGTAAAAACGGCGAGCTGCCAAAACAGGTTAACGTGCTGGTGTCGGCGGTAGACAGCGGCGTACTGAATATCACCGATTACGTTACACCAGACCCGTGGCAGGCGTTCTTCGGGCAAAAACGCTATGGCGCGGATATTTATGATATCTACGGTCAGGTCATTGAAGGCCAGGGACGTCTGGCCGCGCTGCGCTTTGGTGGCGATGGGGACGAGCTGAAGCGTGGCGGTAAACCACCGGTGAATCACGTCAATATCGTGGCGCAGCAGGCACAGCCGGTCACGCTGAACGAACAAGGCGAAGGGACGGTAACCCTGCCGATTGGCGATTTCAACGGTGAACTGCGGGTAATGGCGCAGGCGTGGACAGCGGATGATTTCGGTAACAGCGAGAGCAAAGTGGTCGTGGCTGCCCCGGTGATTGCTGAACTGAATATGCCGCGCTTTATGGCCGGCGGTGATACCTCGCGTCTGGTGCTGGACGTGACCAACCTGACCGATCGTCCGCAGACCATCAATGTTGCGCTGGCGGCCAGTGGATTACTGGAACTGATTAGCGAACAGCCTGCTCCGGTAAATCTCGCGCCGGGCGTGCGTACCACGCTGTTCATCCCCGTTCGGGCGAAAGAGGGCTTTGGCGATGGTGAACTTCAGGCCACGCTGACGGGGCTGGAACTGCCGGGAGAAACCATCGGTGCACAGCATAAGCAGTGGAAGATAGGCGTACGTCCGGCGTTCCCGGCGCAGACGGTCAATAACGGCGTGATGCTCCAGCCGGGCGAAACGTGGAACATGCCCGCTGATGAGCTGACAAACTTCTCGCCGGTGACGGTGCAGGGGCAGCTGCTGTTCAGCGGCAAGCCGCCGTTGAACCTCGCGCGTTATATCAGAGAGCTGAAGGCGTACCCATATGGATGCCTGGAACAAACCACCAGCGGCCTGTTCCCGTCACTTTATACGAATGCCGCGCAGCTAAAAGCGCTGGGTATTGCGGGTGATACGGATGACAAACGTCGCGCCGCGGTGGATACGGGCATTTCACGGCTGTTGCAAATGCAGCGTGATAACGGTGGTTTTGCGCTGTGGGATAAAAATGGTCCGGAAGAGTACTGGCTTACTGCTTATGTGATGGACTTCCTCGTTCGCGCTGGCGAGCAAGGCTATAGCGTCCCGACAGAGGCGATTAACCAGGGTAACGAACGTCTGCTGCGCTATCTGCAGGATCCGGGCATGATGTCGATTCGCTACAGCGATGATACACAGGCGAGCAAGTTTGCCGTTCAGGCGTATGCCGCTCTGGTGCTGGCGCGTCAGCAGAAAGCGCCGCTTGGCGTACTGCGTGAAATCTGGGAGCGTCGCGGGCAGGCCACTTCAGGCTTACCGCTGCTGCAACTGGGGATTGCGCTGAAAAATATGGGCGATGCGAATCGCAGTGAGCAGGCCATAGCGCTGGCGCTCAAGACGCCGCGTAATGATGAACGTCAATGGATGGCGGATTACGGTAGCGCGCTTCGCGATAACGCGCTGATGTTATCGTTGCTGGAAGAGAACAAGCAGCAGCCAGACGCGCAAAACGCCCTGTTAAATACGCTCTCTGAGCAGGCTTTTGGCCAGCGCTGGCTGTCAACCCAGGAGAGCAACGCGCTGTTCCTCGCCGCCCGTTCCCTGGAGGATCTGCCGGGTAACTGGCAGGTGCAAACCTCGCTCTCAGCGCAGCCGCTGTCGGGGGATAAAGCGCAAACCCGTAACCTGGATGCCGACGAACTGGCTGCGCTGCAGGTCACCAATAATGGCGGTCAGCCGCTGTGGCTGCGCCTGGATGTGAGTGGTTATCCGCACTCAGTCCCTGCACCTGCGAGCAATGTGCTGAAAATTGAGCGCCAGATCCTGGGAACCGATGGGCGCAGCAAATCGCTGGACTCACTGCGCAGTGGCGAGCTGGTGCTGGTCTGGCTGGAGGTGAAAGCCAGTCAAAATGTGCCGGATGCGCTGGTGGTGGACCTGCTGCCTGCGGGGCTGGAGCTGGAAAACCAGAACCTGGCGAACGGTAGCGCCAGTTTGCAGGACAGCGGCAGCGAAGTGCAGAATCTGTTGAGTCAGATGCAGCAGGCTGATATTCAGCATATGGAGTTCCGTGACGATCGCTTCGTGGCGGCGGTAGCCGTGAATGACGGTCAGCCGGTTACTCTTGTCTACCTGGCGCGAGCGGTTACGCCGGGTACATATCAGCTGCCGATGCCGCAGGTGGAGTCGATGTATGTTCCGCAATGGCGAGCAACCGGTTCAACTGAGGATCTGTTGATTGTTAAACCGTAAATGATCCGTTTACGCCGTAAGCGTGGCTGCTGGCTCTGGCTGGCAGCCGCACCGCTCCTTATTATTGCTGCCGCCTGGGCGGCAGATAAAATCTGGCCGCTCCCGCTCAGGGAAGTGAATCCGGCTCGCGTGGTGGTGGCCCGCGACGGGACGCCGCTGTGGCGCTTTGCTGACACGGAGGGCATCTGGCGCTATCCGGTGACGATTGAAGATGTCTCGCCCCGCTATCTCGACGCGCTGATCAACTACGAAGATCGCTGGTTCTGGCAACATCCGGGGATCAATCCACTTTCTGTTTTACGCGCTGCCTGGCAGGACGTCTCTTCCGGACGCGTAATTTCTGGCGGCAGCACGCTGACCATGCAGGTCGCAAGACTTCTGGATCCGCATCCGCGTACGTTTGGCGGCAAGTTCCGTCAACTCTGGCGCGCGCTCCAGCTCGAATGGCATCTCTCCAAACGCGATATTCTGACGCTTTACCTTAATCGTGCGCCGTTCGGCGGAACGTTGCAGGGGGTGGGCGCGGCAAGCTGGGCTTATCTGGGAAAACCACCGGCGCAGCTCAGTTATTCTGAAGCGGCTTTGCTGGCGGTACTGCCGCAGGCACCGAGCCGCCTGCGCCCCGATCGCTGGCCGGAGCGAGCGCAGGCCGCCCGTGACAAAGTACTGGAACGGATGGCGACACAGGGAGTCTGGCCCCATAAGCAGGTAGAGGAGTCCCGCGAAGAACCTGTCTGGCTGGCCCCCCGCCAGATGCCGCAACTTGCGCCGCTGTTCTCACGGATGATGCTTGGCAAAAGTAAAAGTAACAAGATTGTGACGACGCTGGATGTGGGCCTGCAACGACAGCTGGAGGAGCTGGCGCAAAACTGGAAAGCGCGGCTCCCGGCACGCAGTTCGCTGGCAATGATCGTTGTCGATCATACCGATATGAGCGTGCGCGGCTGGGTGGGATCGGTCGATATGAATGACGATACGCGTTTCGGCCACGTAGATATGGTCGAGGCGGTGCGATCGCCGGGATCGGTGCTCAAACCGTTCGCCTACGGGTTGGCGCTGGACGAGGGATTGATTCATCCCGCTTCGCTATTACAGGATGTGCCGCGTCGTACCGGGGATTATCGTCCGGGCAATTTCGACAGTGGTTTTCATGGGCCAGTCAGCATGAGTGAGGCGCTGGTTCGCTCGCTGAATTTGCCTGCGGTACAGGTGCTTGAGGCGTATGGCCCTAAACGTTTTGCCGCAAAATTACGTCACGTTGGATTGCCCTTGTATCTGCCTGCCGGGGCGGCGCCGAACCTGTCGTTGATTCTGGGAGGGGCGGGAGCGCGGCTTGCTGATATGACGGCGGCGTACAGTGCGTTTGCCCGTCATGGTAAAGCAGGCAAATTGCGTTTGCAGCCGGGTGACCCTCTGCTTGAACGCCCGCTGATGTCGACCGGTGCGGCGTGGATCATCCGGCGAATTATGGCCGACGAGGCGCAACCTCTGCCGGATAATACCCTGCCGCGCATTGTGCCGTTGGCGTGGAAAACAGGGACCAGCTACGGTTATCGCGATGCGTGGGCGATGGGGATTAATGCCCGCTATGTGATTGGTATCTGGACCGGAAGGCCCGATGGAACGCCCGTTGTCGGGCAATTTGGTTTTGCCAGCGCAATACCGCTCCTGAACCAGGTCAATAATCTGCTCCAGGCGCGGGCAACGCAGCAGCCTGAAGATCCACGTCCTGAGTCGGTGAGCCGTGGTGTTATCTGTTGGCCGGGCGGACAGTCGTTGCCCGCCGGAGACAGCAACTGCCGTCGCCGTCTGACGACCTGGTTGCTGGATGGCAGCCAGCCGCCAACATTACTGTTACCGGAGCAGGAGGGGGTCAGCGGGATCCGTTTTCCCGTCTGGCTGGATACGTCTGGAAAACGCGTGGCCGCGGATTGTCCGCAGGCTCTTGAACAGACGCTGATTGTCTGGCCGCTGCCGCTGGAACCCTGGCTGCCCGCTTCTGAACGTCGCGCCGCGCGTTTGCCCGCAGCGTCCGCCTCCTGTCCGCCGCTGAGGCAGGAATCTCCCTTACCGCTACAGCTGACAGGCGTGCGTGATGGAGCGATTGTGAAACGTTTACCCGGCGCTTCGCAGGCGAGTTTATCCATTCTGAGCAGTGGTGGCGCGGGAGCGCGCTGGTGGTTTCTCAACGGCGAACCGCTGGATGAGCGTGGGCGGAGTATCACGTTACGCCTTACAGAAAAAGGGGACTATCAGCTGCTGGTTATGGACGATGTCGGGCAGGTGGCTACGGTGAGATTGACTCTGCAGTAGACCATACTGAGATAATTTGTTGCCAATGCTCATCTTATTTTAAAAAAATGTTACCTTCATCAATAGTCAACAGCGCGGATGCTCTTTATAATCCGCGCCAGGTCGTCCAGACATATCCCCTGAATCATTCAAATTGCAGGAAGACCAAAACACCTGCGGCTTGAAGTATGAAGGGGAAAACAACAACAGAACATCTTTCAGAGGTAATCATGGCTATTGAACGTACTTTTTCCATCATCAAACCAAATGCGGTGGCAAAAAACGTTATTGGGAGTATCTTTGCGCGCTTTGAAGCAGCAGGGTTCAAAATTGTTGGTACTAAAATGCTGCACCTGACCGTTGAGCAGGCGCGCGGTTTTTACGCTGAGCACGACGGTAAGCCGTTCTTTGATGGCCTGGTAGAGTTCATGACCTCTGGTCCGATCGTGGTTTCCGTTCTGGAAAGCGAAAATGCGGTTCAGCGCCATCGCGACCTGCTGGGGGCAACCAACCCAGCTAACGCCCTGGCCGGCACCCTGCGTGCAGACTATGCTGACAGCTTCACTGAAAACGGTACTCACGGTTCAGATTCTCTGGAGTCTGCCAAACGTGAAATCGCTTATTTCTTCGGTGAAGGCGAGGTGTGCCCGCGCACCCGTTAATCTCCTTCGTCTTTCACGCTGCAAATACGTTGGCTGCGAGTTACCTGGCTCATTCATGTCTCTCGCCGAAGGTCAGCCTTCGACTGTTCAGATTCGTTCCCGACGAATTTGTCACGAACTTGCCGCCTTTTTGCAACGCGAAATCCTTTGGAGATTAATTATCGATTCAAATATTATTTTTGCTAATGTCTCGTGCAGACGTGGCATCCTTGCGCCAGAATTTGTACAATGCAGCGCCCCTGGACGAGCACCGCTCACCGGGGCGCTTCTTTTTCAACCCTCCAGGGGCCATAACGTGTAATAACGAGGCCGGAATAGATTATGTCTGAACAAATTGTCACGCCTGAAAGCATCACCCCGGTAATTCCTGGCAAAGATGGAAAAATTAATCTGCTGGATCTGAATCGTCAGCAGATGCGCGAGTTTTTTAAAGAATTAGGCGAAAAACCCTTCCGCGCCGACCAGGTGATGAAGTGGATGTACCATTATTGCAGCGATAACTTTGATGATATGACCGATATCAACAAGGTGTTGCGTGGCAAGCTGAAAGAGGTGGCGGAAATCCGTGCGCCGGAAGTGGTTGAAGAGCAGCGCTCCTCAGATGGCACGATTAAATGGGCGATTGCCGTTGGCGATCAGCGCGTTGAAACGGTGTACATCCCGGAAGACGATCGCGCCACGCTGTGCGTCTCTTCACAGGTAGGCTGCGCGCTGGAGTGTAAATTCTGCTCTACGGCGCAGCAGGGCTTTAACCGTAATCTGCGTGTCTCTGAAATTATCGGCCAGGTGTGGCGTGCGGCGAAGATTGTTGGCGCTGCGAAAGTAACCGGTCAGCGTCCGATCACCAACGTGGTCATGATGGGGATGGGTGAGCCATTGCTTAACCTGACCAACGTCGTTCCGGCGATGGAGATCATGCTTGACGACTTCGGTTTTGGTCTTTCTAAACGTCGCGTGACGCTGTCAACATCCGGCGTTGTCCCGGCGCTGGACAAACTTGGCGACATGATCGACGTTGCGTTGGCAATCTCTCTGCATGCGCCGAATGACGAAATTCGTGACGAAATTGTACCCATCAACAAGAAGTACAATATCGAAACGTTCCTCGGGGCGGTTCGTCGCTATCTGGAGAAATCCAATGCCAACCAGGGCCGGGTGACCATTGAGTATGTCATGCTCGATCACGTGAATGACGGTACTGAACATGCGCATCAGCTTGCGGAGTTGTTGAAAGACACGCCGTGTAAGATAAATCTGATTCCGTGGAACCCGTTCCCTGGCGCACCGTACGGGCGTAGCTCTAACAGTCGCATCGATCGCTTTTCTAAAGTGCTGATGAATTATGGCTTCACCACCATTGTGCGTAAAACCCGTGGTGATGACATTGACGCCGCCTGTGGTCAGCTTGCTGGGGATGTTATTGACCGTACCAAACGCACTTTGCGCAAGCGTATGCAGGGTGAGTCTATCGACATCAAAACGGTTTGATGTTGACCGCGCCACCGTTATTTATTGTACCGTGGCGCAAGGTTATTTGAATGAGGTCTTAAGTTGCACTTGTCTGGTCAATAATAACGGTGCGTTTTCGCCGACTTTAGGGCAGTATGTAGCGGTGCAACAATAGTTTATAGCCTTGGGGTTTAAGCTGTTTTGTCATGAGAAACCTGACAGGCTTATACTGGGCAACTAAGGTTAACTGACCAGATGTTTCGCGGTGTGGGTGGGCATTATGGCTCACCGGCGCCTGAACCCAATTTACGTAGCAGCAGCTGTAGCGAATGAATACTGAAGCCACTCACGACCAAAATGAAGCACAAACCACCGGCGTTCGTCTGCGTAATGCCCGTGAACAACTTGGACTCAGCCAGCAGGCTGTCGCTGAGCGACTTTGCCTGAAGGTTTCCACAGTACGTGATATTGAAGAAGATAAGGCGCCTGCGGACCTTGCTTCAACATTCCTGCGCGGCTACATCCGCTCTTATGCGCGCCTGGTGCATATTCCAGAAGAAGAACTGCTGCCCGGGCTGGAAAAACAGGCTCCGATACGCCCTGCCAACGTGGCGCCGATGCAGAGTTTTTCTTTAGGCAAACGCCGTAAGAAACCCGACGGCTGGTTAATGACCTTAACCTGGCTGGTGCTGTTTGTGGTCGTTGGCCTGACTGGTGCATGGTGGTGGCAAAACCATAAGGCACAGCAGGAAGAGATCACCACAATGGCCGATCAATCTTCTGCGGAACTGAATGCTAACGGCGATAATTCACAAAGCGTACCGCTGGATACCAGTGAACCGGCAGGCCAGAGTACTACATCAGCGCCTGCGGATACTGCGCAAACCACAACGCCCTTAACGACTGCACCTGCCGTAGATCCACAGCAGAATGCTGTTGTTTCACCTTCCCAGGCGAACGTTGATACTGCAACCACCACCCCGACGACGCCAGCAGCACCAGGCGTTGCCGCACCGTTGCCTGACGATCGGGCCAGTGTTGCGACCCCTGCGGCTGATCCAAATGCGCTGGTGATGAACTTTACGGCTGATTGCTGGCTGGAAGTCACTGACGCCACAGGGAAAAAGCTATTCAGCGGTATGCAGCGTAAAGATGGCACTTTAAATCTAACCGGTCAGGCGCCGTATAAGCTTAAAATTGGCGCTCCGGCTGCGGTACAGATCCAGTATCAAGGAAAACCAGTCGATCTGAGCCGTTTTATCAGAACTAACCAGGTTGCACGTCTTACCGTTAATGCCGAACAATCACCGGCGCAGTAACAGACGGGTAACGCGGGAGATTTTTCATGCATAACCAGGCTCCAGTTCAACGTAGAAAATCGACACGCATTTACGTTGGGAATGTGCCGATTGGCGATGGGGCTCCCATCGCTGTACAGTCAATGACCAATACGCGAACCACGGATGTGGAAGCGACGGTCAATCAGATCAAAGCGCTGGAACGCGTTGGCGCAGACATCGTCCGTGTCTCTGTGCCGACGATGGATGCCGCAGAGGCATTTAAGCTCATCAAACAGCAGGTTTCTGTCCCGCTGGTTGCCGATATCCACTTTGACTACCGTATTGCGCTGAAAGTGGCGGAGTACGGCGTCGATTGTCTGCGCATTAACCCGGGCAACATCGGCAATGAAGAACGCATCCGCATGGTGGTGGACTGCGCTCGCGATAAAAATATCCCCATCCGTATCGGTGTTAATGCCGGATCGCTGGAAAAAGATCTACAGGAAAAATACGGCGAGCCGACGCCGCAGGCGCTGCTGGAATCCGCCATGCGCCACGTGGATCATCTCGATCGTCTGAACTTCGATCAGTTCAAGGTCAGCGTTAAAGCCTCTGATGTCTTCCTCGCGGTGGAGTCTTATCGCCTGCTGGCCAAACAGATCGATCAGCCTCTGCATCTGGGGATCACCGAAGCCGGTGGCGCCCGCAGCGGTGCGGTGAAATCGGCGATCGGCCTGGGGCTGCTGTTATCCGAAGGGATCGGCGATACGCTGCGTGTCTCTCTGGCGGCCGATCCGGTGGAAGAGATTAAAGTGGGCTTCGATATTCTGAAATCGCTGCGTATTCGCGCACGCGGGATAAACTTTATCGCCTGTCCGACCTGTTCTCGCCAGGAATTTGACGTCATCGGTACGGTGAACGCGCTGGAGCAGCGTCTGGAAGATATCATCACGCCAATGGACGTTTCGATCATCGGCTGCGTGGTAAATGGACCGGGCGAAGCGCTGGTTTCCACGCTGGGCGTGACGGGCGGCAATAAGAAAAGCGGCCTGTATGAAGACGGCGTGCGTAAAGATCGCCTCGACAATGAGGATATGATTACGCAGCTTGAGGCCCGTATTCGCGCGAAAGCGAGTATCCTGGATGAAGCCCGTCGTATTGACGTACAGCAGGTTGAAAAATAATAACGTGTTGGGAAGCGGCGTGCTTCCCGTGTATGATTGAACCCGCATGGCTCCCGTATCGTTTAGGGAAGCGCTGAGGGTTCATTTTTATATTCAGAAAGAGAATAAACGTGGCAAAAAACATTCAAGCCATTCGCGGCATGAACGATTACCTGCCTGGCGAAACCGCCATCTGGCAGCGCATTGAAGGCACACTCAAAAACGTGCTCGGCAGCTACGGTTACAGTGAAATCCGCTTGCCGATTGTAGAGCAGACCCCGTTATTCAAACGCGCGATCGGTGAAGTCACTGACGTGGTTGAAAAAGAGATGTATACCTTTGAGGACCGTAATGGCGACAGCCTGACCCTGCGTCCTGAAGGGACGGCGGGCTGTGTACGCGCCGGCATCGAGCATGGTCTCCTGTACAATCAGGAACAGCGTCTGTGGTACATCGGGCCGATGTTCCGTCACGAACGTCCGCAAAAGGGACGTTATCGTCAGTTCCATCAGCTGGGTGTCGAAGTATTTGGTCTTCAGGGGCCGGATATTGATGCGGAACTGATTATGCTCACTGCGCGCTGGTGGCGTGCTTTAGGTATCGCTGAACACGTCAGTCTTGAACTGAACTCCATTGGTTCACTTGATGCACGAGCCAGCTACCGCGATGCGCTGGTGGCATTCCTTGAACAGCATAAAGAGAAGCTGGACGAAGACTGCAAACGCCGCATGTACACCAATCCGCTGCGCGTACTGGATTCCAAAAATCCGGACGTGCAGGCGCTGCTCAATGATGCGCCTGCTCTGGGCGACTATCTGGACGACGACTCTCGCGAGCACTTTGCCGGGTTGTGCAAATTACTGGAGGCGGCGGGGATTGCCTATACCGTCAACCAGCGCCTGGTGCGTGGTCTTGACTACTACAACCGTACCGTCTTTGAGTGGGTGACCAACAGCCTGGGCTCACAGGGTACCGTGTGTGCGGGCGGTCGTTATGATGGTCTGGTGGAGCAATTAGGCGGTCGTGCGACGCCGGCGGTAGGTTTTGCAATGGGCCTTGAACGACTTGTTTTGTTAGTTCAGGCCGTGAATCCGGAATTTAATGCCGATCCTGTTGTCGATATATACCTGGTCGCTTCAGGTGCGGATACGCAGTCTGCGGCAATGACACTGGCGGAACGTCTGCGTGATGAAATCCCTGGCGTGAAGTTGATGACAAACCACGGCGGCGGCAACTTTAAGAAACAGTTTGCCCGCGCCGATAAGTGGGGCGCCCGCGTTGCACTGGTTCTCGGTGAGTCCGAAGTGGCTGACGGTACCGTTGTAGTGAAGGATTTGCGCTCCGGTGAGCAAACGGCAGTCGCGCAGGACCGCGTTGCGACGCATTTGCGCACGTTATTGGGCTAAGGAGAAGGACAGCGTGGAAATTTACGAGAACGAAAACGACCAGGTTGATGCAATTAAACGTTTCTTTGCTGAAAAC
The DNA here is from genome assembly GCF_002918555.1 of Citrobacter amalonaticus. Taxonomy (GTDB): domain Bacteria; phylum Pseudomonadota; class Gammaproteobacteria; order Enterobacterales; family Enterobacteriaceae; genus Citrobacter_C; species Citrobacter_C amalonaticus_A. Next base: position 989,071 of record NZ_PQMB01000001.1, on the reverse strand, counting down.
GGCAAAGCACTGGCTGTTGGGGTGATTTTAGGGGTTGGCGCTCTGATTGGCTGGCGCTACTGGACCAGTCATCAGACTGAATCCGCACGTTCTGCTTCTCTGGCATACCAAAATGCGGTCTCTGCGATTAGCGCAGGGAAACCGGAAAGCCTGACTGCGGCGGAGAAATTTGCCGCAGAGAATAAAAATACTTACGGCGCGCTCGCTTCTATGGAGCTTGCGCAGCAGTTTGTTGACCAAAATGAACTTGAGAAAGCCGCAACCCAGCTACAACAAGGACTGGCAGCCGCGAGCGACGAGAATCTCAAAGCCGTGATCAATCTGCGTCTTGCCCGCGTTCAGGTGCAGCTTAAGCAGGTGGACACCGCGCTGAAAACCCTCGATACCGTTAAAGGTGAGGGGTGGGCGGCCATTGTGGCTGACCTGCGTGGCGAAGCGTTGCTGAGTAAAGGCGATAAACAAGGCGCGCGTAGCGCATGGGAAGCTGGCGTGCAGAGCAACGCCTCCCCAGCGCTGAGCGAAATGATGCAGATGAAAATCAATAATTTGTCCATCTGAGAGGGACCCGATGCAATTGCGTAAATTACTTCTGCCAGGACTGCTTTCTGTTACCCTGTTGAGCGGCTGCTCACTGTTTAGTGGCGAAGAAGACGTTGTAAAAATGTCCCCATTACCGGTGGTTGAAAACCAGTTTACCCCGTCTACAGCATGGAGCACGTCTGTAGGGAACGGGATTGGCGAGTTCTACTCCAATCTTCATCCTGCTCTTGCGGATAACGTCGTCTATGCCGCAGACCGCGCAGGCCTGGTGAAAGCGCTGAACACAGATGATGGCAAAGAGGTCTGGTCCGTTAATCTGGGTGAGAAAGATGGCTGGTTCTCCCGCGCACCTGCGCTGCTTTCCGGCGGCGTGGCTGTTTCTGGTGGTCACATCTATATCGGCAGTGAAAAAGCGCAGGTGTATGCGCTGAACACCTCCGACGGCACCGTGGCGTGGCAGACGAAAGTGGCGGGTGAAGCGCTTTCTCGTCCAGTCATCAGCGATGGTCTGGTACTGATTCATACCAGCAACGGTCAGCTGCAGGCGCTTAACGAGGCCGATGGTGCGATTAAGTGGACCGTTAACCTGGATATGCCTTCTCTGTCACTGCGCGGCGAGTCTGCTCCGGCGACCGCATTCGGTGCAGCGATTGTGGGCGGCGATAACGGTCGCGTCAGCGCCGTGCTGATGCAGCAAGGCCAGATGATTTGGCAACAGCGTATCTCTCAGGCGACCGGATCTACTGAAATTGATCGCCTGAGCGATGTTGACACGACGCCGGTTATCGTCAATGGCGTCGTTTATGCGCTGGCTTATAATGGTAACCTGACGGCGCTGGATCTGCGCAGCGGTCAGATTATGTGGAAACGCGAGCTGGGCTCGGTGAATGATTTCATTGTTGATGGTAATCGTATCTACCTGGTTGATCAGAATGATCGCGTGCTGGCGCTGACGACCGATGGCGGCGTAACGCTGTGGACGCAAAGCGATCTGCTGCACCGCCTGCTGACCTCTCCGGCGTTGTACAATGGTAATCTGGTGGTTGGTGATAGCGAAGGCTACCTGCACTGGATTAACGTTGAAGATGGTCGCTTTGTGGCCCAGCAGAAAGTTGACAGTTCCGGCTTCCTGACTGAACCGGTCTCTGCCGACGGCAAACTGCTGATCCAGGCGAAAGACGGTACCGTGTACTCCATTACACGTTAATCGTTCCGGTCGTTCGCTTTAAAAAACGGCTCCTGGTGCAGGGGCCGTTTTACTGTTTTTAACAACGGCGTAAAAAAGACGCCTGTTGTCTGATGATTTTTAAAATGAGGCTTTAAACATGGTACCTGTGGTCGCGCTTGTCGGGCGCCCTAACGTCGGAAAATCCACGTTATTTAACCGTCTAACCCGTACCCGGGATGCGCTGGTTGCGGATTTCCCGGGTCTGACTCGTGACCGTAAGTACGGTCGTGCGGAGATTGAAGGCCGCGAGTTTATCTGCATTGATACTGGCGGTATCGATGGCACCGAAGACGGTGTGGAAACCCGAATGGCTGAACAGTCGCTGCTGGCGATTGAAGAAGCGGATGTGGTGCTGTTTATGGTGGATGCGCGTGCTGGCCTGATGCCAGCCGATGAAGCTATCGCCAGGCATCTCCGTTCCCGTGAAAAACCGACTTTCCTTGTTGCCAACAAAACCGATGGACTCGATCCGGATCAGGCGATTGTGGATTTCTATGCGCTCGGTCTGGGGGAGATCCACCCGATTGCCGCTTCTCATGGTCGTGGCGTGTTGAGCCTGCTGGAACACGTGCTGCTGCCGTGGATGGACGATACCTCGCCGCAGGAAGAAGTTGATGAAGATGCGGAGTACTGGGCGCAGTTCGAAGCAAAAGAGAACGGTGAAGAAGAGCCGGAAGATGATTTCAATCCGCAGGATCTGCCGATCAAGCTGGCGATTGTCGGTCGTCCGAACGTAGGTAAGTCCACACTCACTAACCGTATCCTCGGCGAAGAGCGTGTGGTGGTCTATGACATGCCGGGAACCACGCGCGATAGCATCTACATCCCGATGCAACGCGATGAGCGTGAGTATGTGTTGATAGACACTGCGGGCGTGCGCAAGCGTGGAAAAATTACCGATGCGGTAGAAAAATTCTCAGTGATCAAAACGTTGCAGGCAATTGAAGATGCCAACGTTGTACTGCTGGTAATTGACGCTCGTGAGGGGATTTCCGATCAGGATTTGTCGCTGCTGGGCTTTATTCTCAATAGTGGGCGCTCACTTGTCATTGTGGTCAACAAATGGGACGGTCTGACGCAGGAAGTGAAAGAGCAGGTTAAAGAGACGCTGGACTTCCGTCTGGGTTTCATCGACTTTGCACGTGTGCACTTCATTTCCGCGCTGCACGGTAGCGGTGTGGGTAACCTGTTTGAATCGGTACGCGAAGCGTATGACAGTTCCACCCGCCGCGTCAGCACCGCGATGCTGACCCGTATCATGACGATGGCTGCTGAAGATCACCAGCCGCCGCTGGTGCGTGGACGTCGTGTGAAGCTGAAGTATGCTCATGCTGGTGGCTACAACCCGCCGATTGTGGTGATTCACGGTAACCAGGTAAAAGACCTGCCGGATTCTTACAAGCGTTATCTGATGAACTACTTCCGCAAATCGCTGGAAGTGATGGGAACGCCGATTCGTATTCAGTTCAAAGAGGGTGAAAACCCGTATGCGAACAAACGCAATACGCTGACCCCAACTCAGATGCGTAAGCGTAAACGACTGATCAAACACATTAAAAAAAGTAAGTAACCAGACTTTCCCCCTCCCCATTCGGGGAGGGGATCATCAACCGGAATGTGAGGAGGTTGGATGGAACTCATCTGTCCCGTCTGTCAAAACTCGCTGGAACGCAATGGCGAAATCGCGCATTGTGCGACGTGTAATAAAGACTTCGCTCTTGAAGCACGATGCCCTGATTGCCATCATCCCCTGCAGGTTTTAAAAGCGTGCGGCGCGGTAGATTATTTTTGCCAGAATGGTCACGGTCTTATTTCAAAAAAACGCGTTGAGTTTGCCCTTATTAACGAATAATGCGGTTACTGGCTTGCGGGCTTGCGTTTCCGTGGCGCTTTTACTGGCTTAACGTCGGTTATCTGACTTTCCACCCAGCCGTCTTCCAGTCGGGTCGTCATAAACTCACCCGCTTTGACCTGTTTTACTTTCTTCATGACCTGGCCATCCTTCGCGGTAGACACACTGTAGCCGCGCGCCAGCGTTGCCAGCGGACTGACCGCTTCCAGATGGGTGACGGCGTTGCCGAAACGTTCACGTTGCTCGCTAAGTCGTGCGCGCATATTCTCCGCCAGCCGGTATTCCAGTTGTTGAATACGACTCTGCATACGGTGAATATGAGGTTGCGGATTTTGCTGATTCAGGCGCTGAGCCAGACGGAGCTGTCTCTGGTGGGTTCGCTTAAGCTGATTGTCTATCGCCAGATTCATCCGCTGATGCAGCCGTTCCAGGGCCGTTTGCTGACGCGCCAGGCGTAATTGTGGATGCTGCTGCTGCAGGCGATGGAACATTTGCGTAAAACGGCGGCTACGACTGGCAAGGTAATAGTCCATCGCCATGCCGAGACGCTGCTGGACGGACTGGATCTGGCGCAGTAGCTCCTGCTGATTACGGCTGACGATTTCTGCTGCTGCAGACGGCGTTGGGGCGCGGAGGTCGCTGATAAAATCAGCAATGGTGACGTCGGTTTCATGGCCGACCGCGCTCACCACCGGAATGCGGCTGGTAAAAATTGCTCGCGCCACCCGTTCGTCGTTAAAACTCCATAAATCTTCCAGCGACCCGCCGCCGCGCCCGACGATTAACACATCGCACTCGTTGCGTGCGTTCGCAAGCGTAATCGCGCGAATAATTTGGGCAGGCGCATCATCACCCTGAACGGCGGTTGGGTAGATAACCACCGGCAGAGACGGATCGCGGCGCTTCAGAACGTGGAGAATATCGTGCAGCGCAGCACCGGTTTTTGAGGTGATTACCCCAACGCAGTGGGCAGGTGAAGGGAGTGGTTGCTTATGTTGCTGGTCAAAAAGTCCTTCGGCCTGGAGTTTAGCTTTTAGCTGTTCGTATTTCTGCTGCAGTAAACCTTCACCCGCTGGCTGCATACTCTCGATGATAATCTGGTAGTCGCCGCGCGGTTCGTACAGCGTAATGTTGGCGCGGACCAACACCTGCTGGCCGTGTTTCGGACGAAAGGTCACCCGGCGGTTACTGTTGCGGAACATCGCGCAGCGAACCTGGGCAGTATCGTCTTTTAAAGTAAAGTACCAGTGCCCGGATGAGGGCTGCGAGAAATTAGAAATTTCACCGTTGATCCAGACCTGACCCATCTCTTGTTCTAACAGCAGACGAACCGTCTGATTCAGGCGGCTTACGGTAAAGATTGAGGCGGTTTGAGTGGATAACATGTGAGCGGGATCAAATTCTAAATCAGCAGGTTATTCAATCGATAGTAACCCGCCCACAGGGGATCGCAAGCATTTTTTGCAAAAAAGTGTGGAAGCAATCGGTTTCGCTCTGTATAATGCCACGGCAATATTTATCCACCCCCAGGTTAGAGATATTGCCCATGCTACGTATTGCTAAAGAAGCTTTGACGTTTGACGACGTCCTCCTCGTTCCCGCTCACTCTACCGTTCTGCCGAATACCGCCGACCTCAGCACGCAGCTGACGAAAAACATTCGTCTGAACATTCCTATGCTCTCCGCAGCAATGGACACTGTGACTGAAGCACGCCTCGCAATCGCGCTGGCGCAGGAGGGCGGCATCGGTTTTATCCACAAAAACATGTCTATTGAGCGTCAGGCTGAAGAAGTCCGCCGCGTGAAGAAACATGAATCTGGCGTGGTAACCGATCCGCAGACGGTGCTGCCGACCACCACGCTGCGTGAAGTGAAAGAGCTGACCGAGCGTAACGGTTTTGCGGGTTACCCGGTAGTGACTGACGATAACGAGCTGGTGGGGATCATCACCGGTCGTGACGTACGTTTCGTTACCGATCTGAGCCAACCGGTCAGTGTCTATATGACGCCGAAAGAGCGTCTGGTTACCGTGCGTGAAGGTGAAGCCCGTGAAGTCGTCCTGGCGAAAATGCACGAAAAACGTGTTGAAAAGGCGCTGGTTGTTGACGATCTCTTCCACCTGCTCGGCATGATCACCGTTAAAGACTTCCAGAAAGCAGAGCGTAAACCGAACTCCTGTAAAGATGAGCAGGGACGTTTGCGTGTAGGTGCCGCAGTGGGCGCAGGCGCAGGGAATGAAGAACGTATTGACGCGCTGGTGGCGGCTGGCGTTGACGTGTTGCTGATCGACTCCTCGCATGGTCACTCTGAAGGTGTGTTGCAGCGCATCCGTGAAACCCGTGCAAAATACCCGGATCTGCAGATCATCGGCGGTAACGTGGCGACTGGCGCAGGTGCCCGCGCTCTGGCAGAGGCTGGCGTGAGTGCGGTGAAAGTCGGTATCGGTCCTGGATCTATTTGTACGACGCGTATCGTTACTGGCGTGGGCGTTCCGCAGATCACCGCCGTATCCGACGCGGTTGAAGCACTGGAAGGCACCGGTATTCCGGTTATTGCTGATGGCGGTATTCGTTTCTCTGGTGATATTGCCAAAGCAATCGCGGCTGGCGCAAGCGCGGTTATGGTCGGTTCTATGCTGGCCGGTACTGAAGAATCTCCTGGCGAAATTGAACTGTATCAGGGGCGTTCTTACAAATCTTACCGCGGTATGGGTTCTCTGGGCGCGATGTCCAAAGGTTCCTCCGACCGCTACTTCCAGAGTGATAACGCCGCTGACAAACTGGTGCCGGAAGGTATCGAAGGTCGCGTTGCCTATAAAGGCCGCCTGAAAGAGATTATTCACCAGCAGATGGGAGGCCTGCGTTCCTGTATGGGACTTACCGGCTGTGGTACTATCGACGCGCTGCGGACAAAGGCAGAATTTGTACGTATCAGCGGTGCGGGTATTCAGGAAAGTCACGTTCACGATGTGACCATCACCAAAGAGTCCCCGAACTACCGTCTGGGCTCCTGATTTTCTTCGCCCGACCTTGTGTCGGGCGATTTATTTAATCTGTTTCACTTGCCTCGGAATTAGCGTCAATGACGGAAAACATTCATAAGCATCGCATTCTTATCCTGGATTTCGGTTCTCAGTATACTCAGCTGGTTGCGCGTCGCGTGCGTGAACTCGGCGTTTATTGCGAACTGTGGGCGTGGGATGTTACGGAAGCACAAATTCGCGAATTCAATCCAAGCGGTATCATTCTTTCTGGCGGTCCGGAAAGCACAACCGAAGAAAACAGCCCGCGTGCGCCACAGTACGTCTTTGAAGCCGGCGTTCCGGTCTTCGGCGTGTGCTATGGCATGCAGACGATGGCAATGCAGCTCGGTGGTCACGTTGAAGGCTCCAGCGAACGTGAGTTCGGCTACGCGCAGGTAGAAATTAAAATCGACAGTGCCCTGATCCGCGGAATTGAAGATTCACTGACCGCAGACGGCAAGCCGCTGCTGGACGTGTGGATGAGCCACGGTGATAAAGTGACGGCTATCCCGTCAGACTTTGTGACCGTTGCCAGCACCGAAACTTGCCCCTTTGCCATCATGGCGAACGAAGAAAAGCGTTTCTACGGCGTACAGTTCCACCCGGAAGTGACCCACACCCGCCAGGGTATGCGTATGCTGGAGCGTTTTGTTCTTGAGATCTGCCAGTGTGAAGCGCTGTGGACGCCGGCAAAAATCATCGACGACGCGGTTGCCCGTATCCGCGAGCAGGTCGGCGACGATAAAGTGATCCTCGGTCTTTCCGGTGGCGTGGATTCTTCTGTAACCGCAATGCTGCTGCATCGCGCCATCGGTAAAAATCTGACCTGCGTATTTGTGGATAACGGTCTGTTGCGCCTGAATGAAGCAGAGCAGGTTATGGATATGTTTGGCGATCATTTTGGTCTGAACATTGTTCACGTTCCGGCTGAAGAGCGTTTCCTGACCGCGCTGAAAGGCGAAAACGATCCGGAAGCCAAGCGTAAGATCATTGGTCGCGTATTCGTTGAAGTCTTTGATGAAGAAGCATTAAAACTGGAAGATGTGAAGTGGCTGGCGCAGGGGACTATCTATCCTGACGTGATTGAATCCGCAGCCTCCGCGACCGGTAAAGCGCACGTCATCAAATCTCACCACAACGTGGGCGGCCTGCCGAAAGAGATGAAGATGGGTCTGGTTGAGCCGCTGAAAGAGCTGTTCAAAGACGAAGTGCGTAAAATTGGCCTGGAGCTGGGTCTGCCGTATGACATGCTGTACCGTCACCCGTTCCCGGGTCCCGGTCTTGGCGTTCGTGTACTGGGCGAGGTGAAGAAAGAGTACTGCGATCTGCTGCGCCGTGCTGACGCTATCTTCATCGAAGAGTTGCACAAAGCCGATCTGTACAACAAAGTGAGCCAGGCATTTACTGTTTTCCTGCCGGTTCGTTCGGTTGGCGTGATGGGTGATGGCCGTAAATACGACTGGGTGGTTTCCCTGCGTGCGGTTGAAACCATCGACTTTATGACCGCACACTGGGCGCACCTGCCGTACGATTTCCTGGGACGTGTTTCCAACCGCATCATCAACGAAGTTAACGGTATTTCACGCGTAGTGTATGACATCAGCGGTAAACCGCCGGCGACCATCGAGTGGGAATGATTTACGGCTAACTCATAGCGAATCATTTCTATTCATTTTCTAAATCAACCCTCTGTTTTTACAGGGGGTTTTTATTTTCTCCGCTAAACCACTTCATCGACAAAATAGCGCGTTTCCTGCGTCGTGCTGATGTCGAGCCGTGCCTGGTTATCGCAATATACTGACACAGTTTGAGAGTACAGTTAGCCAGTTCCCGCCGGGATGCGAGACTTAGTGACTGCCCATGCGATCCTGGCACAACGACAGAACGTCCAGCAGCTGTTGTTCAATCGTCTGATAATGGCCTGATAACCCGATCGGTTTCTAAATTGTGCACAGTTACGCCTGCTGAATGCGGGAATGTATAATCACGTTTGTGTCGCAGCTCCCGGTGATGGGAGAATGTGCCCGGTGGCGGGTTGGCATTACCTGGCGTTCTTTCGTGCAGAGTACGTTACGAGATAATTTTATCACCATTATCCCGTGAATCCTCCGTTGGCGACCTTTCATAATTTTGATTGACCGGGACTTGTGTGGGGTTATAAGGTTTGTGTCTTCTCGTTGATTTAAATATGTTTTGCTAAAAATACTCATGCTTTATGCATAAAATAGTGTGTTTATAATATTGCCAGTAAAAATATCAGTATGCTGACGGTAATTTTTGGAGGACAGACTCCAGCTTACCTCGATTAATAGAAATATAACCACCAATGCGCAGATCTGACAAAAATTTCATAATGCGACTGCGTGAAAGGGCCGTACGCCTTTGAATAAAGTTAACAATATTGATTTGCATCCGATACTCTTTTGGATAAGTCCATAGCTCTATTATCAGGGCGCGGACTTTGAGGTAAGAATCTACACCCACTAATTCCTGTTCACGGGCGCTCATCACAAGGAGTCGATGAGCCAGCGTTCTGGCGACATCATGCCAGAGTTCCTGGGTATTTGCCGTTTCAACAAATTTGTTCAGGGGGACGAAATATCCACTACAGTCCGTTTCGGCATAAAGATAATGCTGAGGGCGCCCGGGAATATTATAATAAAAGCCATATCCATCAATGAGCCCCAGTACCGAGGGTGAAAAAGCAGTAGACATATAAAGATTGCTACCGGAGTGACATATTGAAATAATTCCTTTATCTAACAATATGATATTGGCATTTTCTTGATCAGGGCTAAATTGATGAACCCAATGCGCAGGCTGTGAAAATGGCTCTCCTGCCGGCAGCAGAGCATCGAAAAGCGTTTGCTGTGCGGATAAATACTTCGTCTTTTGAGAAAATGCAAATGCGGGTAATTCCTCACCATTGCTGTTATCTACTGGGTTGAAATCCATGCTTAGATCCTGAAAATGATTGAATGCCGAAGGAAAAATATACACAAGAGTAGCTGAAGGGGAAAATAATGGTACCGCTTTTTTCTAAAAAAGAAGTGTTGAATTTAACAAAAGATATCAATATTAGCAGTGAAGGAGGAATGTGTTTCACCAGATAGCACATTGCTGTTGTGTTATGGGCGCCTGTCTTATGGTTTCCTGGGTGATAATACGTTCAGGAAACGAGCGTACAGGCGTGGGGATGCCGGGTCTGTCTTATGAAAACCGTCTGTTGATGTCGATTTAACGTTGAGCAGGGGCTTCAACAGAGAGAGTGGAGCGCTGTGCTTCTTTTTTGTCCTGATGATGATACCAGGCACCCACAGAAGAGTATATGAAACGACCAAAGAAGAAGAGGAAACTGATAAGCAGTACGATACGTGTCATGCGACTGTTAAATCGATGTCGTTTTCGCATACTGGTAACCTGACTCACAAAAGGATCCTTAGAAAAAACCCAGCGCGTGGGCGATGCGTACATTAAGGCATACCGAAAGGTGATGGTCAATTCTTCATTATGTAAAATTGCGTCAGCTGATTTATTCCTATATGTTATGAAAGATAATTATAGTATTTACATTAATAATAAAATAATGATAACACAGGGAAATAAAGGTAATAATTGATTAATGAGGATGGAATTAGTTGATATATATCAATTGTAACTTTCAGGTGATAACTAAAATCAAGGCTCTGGGTATGGCTTACTCGCCATCGTTAGTTAAAAGTCAGGTGGGATGCCTGTCTGATAAAACCCTTCAGGAATCAGGGTTTCTGCTGAGCATCTATGAGACTAAATAAAACCTATATCAAAATCAGAGATAAATGGTGGGCGCTACCGCTCATCCTGCCGCCTCTGCTATTGCCTGTATTGTATAACGCCAATACCTATACTCATATTGGTTCAGGTGATGTTATTCTATTTTACCTGCCGTTAGCACTAATGATTAGCCTGACATTATTTTTCGGTTGGGCAGCCTTGCCAGGCATCGCACTGGCGATTTTTATCCGAAAATATCCGCAGGTTGGCTTACCTGAAACGCTCTCAATTATTACGCACTTTATTATCACGATAGTGCTTAGTTGGGGAGGGTATCGCGTTTTTACACCGAGGCGTGGCAATATTAGTCATGGCAATGTCGGATTGATGGGGCAGCGAATATTTTGGCAAATACTTTGTCCGGCGACGCTGTTTTTAGTGCTTTTCCAGTTTGCCGCCTTCGTAGGTGTGTATGCCAGCCGAACCAGTTTGTTGGGTGTTATTCCGTTAAATGTTAGTACGTTAATTAACTATCAGGCGCTGCTCACAGGAAATCTTGTAGGGATTCCGTTGTGCTATTTTATTATTCGTATTATTCGTAATCCATTATACCTTTTTGCTTATTATTCTCAGTTAAAACAGCAGGTTGATAGCAAAGTTACTAAGAAAGAGTTCGCCATCTGGGTCGCGGTATTAACGACATTAATGGTGCTGCTCTGTATGCCGCTCAATGAGGATAGTTCAATATTCAGTACGAACTATACCTTGTCGTTGCTGTTACCCGTCATGCTGTGGGGATCGATGCGCTATGGTTATAAGCTGATCTCATTAATATGGGCCTTCGTGTTGATAACAGGCATCAGCTACTTCCATAGCTATATACCTTATTACTCAGGATACGACACGCAGCTGGCGATTACCTCTTCGAGCTATTTGGTCTTTTCATTTATTGTGAATTACATGTCCGTGCTGGCAACGCGTCAGAGAATGGCCAACAGCCGCGCCCGTCGGCTCGCCTATCTTGATCCCGTGGTTCATCTTCCCAATTTACGGGCGTTAAATCGTGAACTTAAAAAGGCGCCCTGGTCGGTGCTCTGCTTTTTACGTGTACCCGGCATGGAACTGCTGGTGAAAAACTACGGCATCATGTTGCGTATTCAGTATAAGCAGAAACTTTCACAGTGGATTAGGCCTCTCCTGGAGCAGGATGAGCACGTTTTTCAGTTGTCCGGCAACGATTTGGTTTTACGCCTGAATACTGAAGGACATCAGGAACGTATCGAGGCGTTGGATCAGCATATTAAGCAATTTCGTTTCATCTGGGACGGGATGCCAATGCAGCCGCAGGTTGGCGTAAGCTACTGTTATGTGCGTTCCCCGGTTAGCCATATCTATCTGTTGTTAGGTGAGTTAAGCATGGTTGCGGAACTCTCTATCGCCACGAATGTACCAGAGAACATGCAGCGACGCGGGGCGAAGAATCGACAGCATGACTTAAAAGATAAAGTGGCGATGATGAATCGACTGCAACAGGCGTTGGAAAATGATGATTTTTGCCTGCTGGCGCAGCCTATTGCCGGGGTGCGCGGGGACATTTATCACGAGATCCTGGTGCGGCTTAAAGAGGATGATGGCGGGACGATCAATCCGGAGAGCTTTTTGGTCGTCGCACATGAATTTGGCCTGTCATCGAGTATTGATCTGTGGGTGATCGAACATACCCTGCAATTTATGGTGCGGAATCGGGAGAAAATGCCTGCCCGACGTTTTGCGATTAATCTGTCATCAACCTCAGTTTGCCGCGCCAATTTCCCGATTGTCGTCAGTAAATTGCTGACAAAATATCAGGTCGAGGCGTGGCAGCTAATTTTTGAAGTCACCGAAAGCAATGTGCAGACCAATGCAGAACAGGCCCAGGCAACGCTTCAGCAACTGCAACAGCTGGGCTGCCAGATAGCCATTGATGAATTTGGTACCGGTTATGCGCGGTTGAAAGATATGAATGCCAATATCCTGAAGATAGACGGTGGCTTTATCCGCAATATCATCTCCAACAGCCTGGATTATCAAATTGTGGCTTCAATTTGCCATCTGGCACGAATGAAGAAAATGCAGGTGGTTGCGGAGTGTGTTGATAGCGAAGAGATCCGCAACGCGGTCATATCGCTTGGGATCGATTATCTGCAAGGACATCTGATTGGCGAGCCGAAGTCGTTAGATGACGCTCTGGAAGAGAAGGTGCCGGTATCCGGCACCTGAACAGACGGGTTGTGACGCTTAAGCGGCAACGACAGGTGAACTTTCTTCTTCAATCCTGAGACGCCAACCGGTAACGGCTTCCCAGTATTGCTGTTCTTTCTCCAGATCGAGCAGAACCAGCGCGTTCTGGCTGAACCAGTCGTGAGGGAAACGCAACGTCCAGTGGTTTTCGTCGGTGATAAGCGCCAGCGTCGGCGGTGTGGTTGTTGCCTGTCGCTGATTGTTCAGCAGTACGCCAAGACGTAACAGCTGGATGAGCGGCAGGAACTGCTTTTTCTTAAACAGCGTAAAACGCGGCAGCTCGTCCAGCTTAACCGCCTTACGGTGGAAGCGAACGAGCGTCGCCATCATGGTCTGCTGCTCCTGGTTAAATCCCGGCAAATCGCTGTTTTGCAGGATATATGCCGAGTGGCGGTGCAGACCGCTGTGGTTAATATTCAGACCGACCTCATGCAGCATCGCCGCCCATTTCAACAGCGCTTCCAACTGCGGATGCGCCAGTTTAGGCTGTTGCGTCTGCCACTGTTCGTACATCTGCATGGTGGTTTCCAGCACGCGCCTTGCCTGCTCGCTGTCGATGTTGTACTGATTCGCCAGACTGCTGGCGGTACGGCTACGTACATCCTGGTGACGGAAACGCCCTTCCATTTCGTACAGCACGCCTTCGCGCAGGGCGCCATCGGAAAGACGAAGCTCACGAATACCCAGCGCGTCGAAGACGCCGCACAGAATCGCCAGGCCGGGTACGAAAACGGCTTTGCGTTCATCAGAAAGACCGGGCAGGCTTAGTGCATCAAAACTGCGGTGCTGGAGCAGCTCAGCGACCAGCATATCCAGACGTTCAGGGGTGATAAAGCCATCTTTCTCGCCCATCTCCAGCAGGACCTCATGGGCGGCTTTGATGGTGCCGGAGGCACCCAGGGCGACGTTCCATCCCTGAATACGGAATTGCCAGGTCAGGGTCTCCAGCTTTTGTGCTGCTGCCATGCGAGCGCGCTGGAAGTTCTCTTTGCTGATCGCCCCGCCGGGGAAGTAGATCTGTGCAAAACTGACGCAGCCCATGCGGCGGCTTTCAACCAACTTTGGCTCAAAGTTTTCGCCGATGACCAGTTCAGTCGAACCGCCGCCGATATCGATAACCAGCTTGCGGCCTTTTTCGGGCTGCGTATGCTCCACGCCCATAAAAATCAGACGTGCTTCTTCGTTACCGGAAATAATTTCAATCGGGTAGGGGATAACCTTTTCTGCCCGTTTAAGAAAGTCCGTGGCATTCAGCGCCTGACGCAGGCTATGCGTCCCTACAATACAGACGCTGGAGGGGGAAAACCCCTGCAGGCGTTCGGCAAACAGCGACAGACAGCTTAATCCGCGATCCATTGCCTCTTCACTTAGCATGTTATCTTCGCCGAGCCCGTCAGCCAGGTGTACGCGTTGCTTCAGGCGACCGATAATTTGCATCGCGCCATCCACCACGCGGGCAATGACCATATGAAAACTGTTTGAACCCAGGTCGACCGCTGCGAACTCCTGCGGTCGTGGTGACTTATCGTGTATTGGCATACTAGTCAGATTGCTCAAGTGATTTGATGTAATCGTAAATCGCCAGCTGTGACTGCACTTTACGGCGGTTGCCGCGTGGTACATAGCGATTACTCAGTTCTTTATCGATATAACGGGCTTTTACCGTGTCGCTGAACAGGATATCAACAATATCCAGCACCCTCTGCCTGAGACGTGGGTCAAGCAGCGGCGTGGCTACCTCGATGCGGTAATCAATGTTGCGTGTCATCCAGTCAGCGGAGGAGAGATAGACCTGCTTATCGCCGCCGTTTTCAAAAATATAGACCCGGTCATGTTCCAGATAGCGGTCAACAATACTGATCACACGAATATTGTCGCTGATGCCTTCCAGATTTGGGATCAGCGAGCACATGCCGCGAATCAGCAGATTTACGGGCACGCCGGAGCCTGACGCCGCATACAGTCGATCAACCAGCCCTTTATCGACCAGATTATTCAGCTTCAGCGTGATGCCTGACGGTGATCCCTGTTGCGCATTGGCAATTTCCCGGTCAATCATTTCATACAGCAGACGACGGGAGTTTTGCGGTGAAACCAGCAGATAGTCGAACGTTACCGGACGATAGGGATTCTCGATAAAGTTAAACACCCGACGCACTTCGTTGGTGATCCGCGCATCGGCGGTCAGTAACGAGTAGTCGGTGTACAGGCGCGCGGTTTTTTCGTTGAAGTTCCCGGTGCCAATATGGGCATAACGCACCACATCGTCGCCTTCTTTACGCGAAATCAGGAACAGTTTGGCGTGAATTTTCAGCCCCGGCGCAGAGAAGATCACGTGTACGCCCGCTTCCGTCAGACGTCTGGCCCAGTGAATGTTCGCCTCTTCGTCAAAGCGCGCCTGCAGCTCCACCACAACGGTCACTTTCTTGCCGTTGTGGGCGGCATGGATCATGGCGTCAATGATGCGTGAATCTTTCGCCACGCGGTAGATGTTAATCTTGATTGCCAGCACGCTCGGGTCGAATGACGCCTGACGCAGCAGTTCCAGAACATGCTCAAAGGTATGATACGGATAGTAGAGCAGCACATCGCGCTCGCGAATGGCGTCAAAACCGTTGCGAAACTTCTCTTTATCAAACCAGATATGGCGCAGTCGCGGCAGTGGCTTGTTCACCAGGTTGGCTTTGCCAACGTTGGGGAAGTTAATAAAGTCTTTAAAATTGTGATAACGCCCACCGGGCACAATAGAGTCATAGCGTGAGATGGTCAGTTTTTCACGCAGAACTTCCACCAGCGCATTGGGCATATCACGCTGATAGACAAAGCGAACCGGTTCGGCGGTGAGGCGCTGCTTCAGGCTGGAGGACATCAGCTCCATCAGGCTTGACTCCATCTCGTGCACCAGATCGTACTCCGCATCACGGGTCATCTTCATCGAGTAGGCGTTCAGCGTGTCGTAATCAAAGAAGCCCTTGAAGATATCGTCGAGGCAGTAGCGCAGGATGTTGTCCAGAAGAATCATTGGCTTACGGCGACGCGGCGCTTCTGGCGGCAGATTCACAAAACGCGGCACCTTATCGGACGGAATTTCCAGCAGCGCATAGCGGGTGGAATCGCCGCGAATAATCTCCACGGCCAGATAGGTATAGTCATCCTTAAGGAACTGAACCAGATCCGTTTCACGGTTGATTAAAATTGGCGTAATGTGCTGGCGCAGATATTGTTTGAAGTAGTGACGCAGCCAGTTCTGTTGATTAACCGACAGCTGGCGTTCGTTAATCAGGAAGATCTGATTACGCGCCATTTCAAGCAGGAGTTCGTTGTACAGGCCGTCGAATTCCTGATCGGCTTTTAATACGCGGGACTGGATCTTACCTAACAGATGGCGAGAATGAGAATTCGAACCCTGTTCTTCGCTAATAATGATGCGTCGTTTCAACTCCGCAAAGCGAACTTTGTAGAACTCATCAAGATTATTGGAATAGATGCCTAAAAAGCGCATCCGCTCAATCAGCGGGTTTGATTTATCCGCAGCTTCCTGAAGCACACGTTCGTTGAACGCTAACCAGCTCAGCTCTTTCTCGATATATAGCTTTTCCTGACCCATTAATACTTATACTCCGTTTTATTCACGGGACACTGCCTGATTATTATGGCGAGCATTACGCTCTAATGTCCAACTGTGCCAGAAAACTATGACAATAAACCGTCTTCTGTCCGCGAGCAACGACGCTTTTTGTGGTGGGAATTGAGGTGACGAACGAGATAGCGGAAGGAATTGCTCCCCGGAAATCAGTGACTTCGGGGAACGCAGAGAGATTACTCGTCGGAGGCATAGCCTTGCGGCGGCAGACGGTGACCGTCCAGCCAGGCTGCGTTGTCACGCATCTTCAGGCGTCCATCGGCGAACCAGCTGACGACTAACGGATAGATGGCGTGCTCCTGGGCCTGAACGCGAGCGGTGATCTCATCTTCTTCATCACCTTCGAACACCGGCACCTTCGCCTGTAAAATCACCGGGCCGCCGTCAAGTTCATCCGTCACAAAGTGAACCGATGTGCCGTGCTCCTCATCACCGTTTTCCAGCGCCTGACGGTGGGTATGCAGGCCAGGATATTTGGGCAGCAGGGAAGGGTGGATATTCAACAGTCGCCCGTTGTAATGGGCGACGAACGCCGGACTCAGAATACGCATAAATCCCGCCAGAACCACGACATCAGGCACATACGCGTCGATCTCACGGATAAGCTCATGATCGAACGCTTCACGACTGGCAAACCGATCGGCAGTCAGCACATGGGCTGGAATGCCTGCCTCCCGAGCACGTTCAAGGCCGAACGCGTCGGCCTTGTTGCTAAATACTGCCCGTAGGGTGCCTTTAATTTTGTTCTCTTTGCAGGCGTCAATAATCGCCTGCAAATTGCTTCCGTTGCCGGAAATAAGCACCACAATATTCATTATTCAATAACCACACGCTGTTCGGAATCAGAAGCTTTGATGATACCGATTTTCCACGCGTTTTCACCTTTCTCATTCAGCAGGGCGAGGGCTTTGTCCACTTCCTGAGCGGGCAGGGCGATGAGCATTCCCACACCGCAGTTGAAGGTACGATACATTTCATGCTGGCTGACGTTACCGGCGGTTTGCAGCCAGTTAAAGACGGCAGGCCACTGCCAGGAGGACTCGTCAATCACCGCCTGGGTGTTGTCTGGCAGAACGCGAGGAATATTTTCCCAGAAGCCACCGCCGGTCAGATGCGCAATAGCGTGCACATCAACTTTCTCGATCAGTTCCAGAATGGATTTCACATAGATGCGGGTTGGCGCCAGAAGATGGTCAGCCAGTGATTTACCTTCCAGCTCTGTTGCTTCAGGATCGCAACCGCTGACTTCAATAATTTTGCGCACCAGAGAATAGCCGTTAGAGTGCGGGCCGCTGGAGCCCAGCGCAATCAGGACATCGCCATCGGCCACTTTGGAACCGTCGATGATTTCCGATTTTTCTACCACGCCGACGCAGAAACCAGCCACGTCATAATCCTCGCCGTGATACATCCCCGGCATTTCAGCGGTTTCTCCCCCCACCAGCGCACAGCCCGATTGCAGACAACCTTCCGCAATACCGCTAATCACGCTGGCTGCGGTATCCACATCCAGTTTCCCGGTCGCATAGTAGTCCAGGAAGAACAGCGGCTCAGCGCCCTGAACGACCAGGTCGTTGACGCACATTGCGACCAGGTCGATACCGATGGTGTCGTGGCGTTTCAGATCCATTGCCAGACGCAGTTTAGTGCCTACGCCATCAGTGCCGGAAACCAGCACCGGTTCACGATATTTTTGCGGCAAAGCGCACAGCGCACCGAAACCGCCCAGACCGCCCATGACTTCCGGGCGGCGCGTTTTCTTCACTACGCCTTTGATTCGATCAACCAGAGCATTACCCGCGTCAATATCAACACCGGCATCTTTGTAGCTAAGAGAGGTTTTATCGGTCACTGCTTGAGTCCCCACGGGTGGATTGCGGTCACAATTAAATTCGGCGCAATTCTAACAGGGAAAGCAAACGTTTGCGAGCCTGCTTTGTGTTGCTTTTTAACTGGCGAATTATTCAACGCTTTGCGCTTGTTAACCTCTTAATTTGACCTGCGCCACGAAAATGAAACCGGGTACATTACTTCGCTTGAAAGTGCTCTGGTTAATGCTCAGTATGATACTGAAACCGGTTTCTTTTTTTCGTTGTGTCTGAACACTAAGGAAAAACTATGTCTGGATTTAAAGCGAATTTTATGTGGGGCGGTGCGGTTGCGGCGCATCAGCTCGAAGGCGGGTGGCAGGAGGGCGGTAAAGGTATCAGCGTCGCGGATGTGATGACGGCGGGGGCACACGGCGTCCCCAGAGAGATCACCGATGGCGTGATTGCCGGTAAAAATTATCCTAACCATGAGGCCATTGATTTCTACCATCGCTACAAAGAGGATATTAAGCTCTTTGCAGAAATGGGCTTTAAGTGTTTTCGTACCTCCATCGCCTGGACGCGCATTTTTCCACAAGGGGATGAAACGCAGCCAAACGAAGCGGGGCTCCGGTTTTATGACGATCTGTTCGATGAATGCCTGAAGTATGGGATTGAGCCTGTCATTACGCTGTCGCATTTCGAGATGCCTTACTCTCTGGTGACCGGGTATGGCGGCTGGCGCAACCGTAAGCTGATCGACTTCTTTGTGCGTTTTGCCAGAGTGGTCTTTACCCGCTATCAGCACAAAGTGAAGTACTGGATGACCTTTAATGAGATCAACAACCAGGCCAACTTCCACGAAGACTTTGCGCCGTTTACCAACTCAGGATTGAAATATCTGCCGGGTGAAGACCGCGAGCCGGTGATGTACCAGGCCGCGCATTATGAGCTGGTGGCCAGCGCGCTGGCGGTGAAAGCCGCGCGTGAGATCAACCCGACGTTGCAGATTGGCTGCATGATTGCCATGTGCCCAATTTACCCGCTGACCTGTGCGCCAAACGATATGATGATGGCGATGAGCGCCATGCATCGGCGCTACTGGTTTACCGATGTCCACGTGCGCGGCAAATATCCGCAGCATCTTCTCAACTACTTCGAACGACGCGGCTTTGAACTGGACATCACCGACGAAGACCGTGCGGCGCTGTTACAGGGCTGTGTTGATTACATTGGCTTCAGCTATTACATGTCTTTTGCCACCAAAGCGACCGACGATAATCCGCAGCTGGATTATGACGAGACGAAGAGTCTGGTTTCCAACCCGTATGTGCAGAAATCGGACTGGGGCTGGCAGATTGATCCGGTGGGCCTGCGCTATTCGCTGAACTGGTTCTGGGATCACTATCAACTGCCGCTGTTTATTGTGGAGAATGGCTTTGGCGCTATCGATGTGCAACAGGCTGACGGCTCGGTTGATGATTCCTATCGCATCGACTATATGGCTGCGCACATCAGCGAGATGAAAAAGGCGGTGGTAGAAGATGGCGTGGATCTGATGGGCTACACCCCGTGGGGCTGTATCGATCTGGTCTCCGCCGGTACCGGCGAAATGAAAAAGCGCTATGGCTTTATCTACGTCGATAAAAATAATGACGGAAGTGGGACGCTGGCGCGCCATCCGAAGAAATCTTTTTCCTGGTATCAGCAGGTGATCAAAAACAACGCCGAAATGCTCTAAAATTCAGATGGTTATTATTTAGCCCCGCCCAATGTGCGGGGCTTTTTTATCCTCATTTCTCAAACGTAAATGACTTTGCTTGATCCATATCATGCATGCGTTGTGTTGCGCCAGAGAGGAAAAGCGGTATAATCCGGCGATTTTTTTGTGGTTGCCACTCGTCTGAGGAAAGGAGAAGAGTATGAAGATCGTGGAAGTCAAACACCCACTCGTCAAACACAAGCTGGGACTGATGCGTGAAAACGATATCAGCACCAAACGCTTTCGTGAACTCGCCTCGGAAGTAGGCAGCCTGCTGACCTATGAAGCGACCGCAGGCCTGGAAACCGAAAAGGTGACCATTGAAGGCTGGAACGGTCCGGTTGAAGTCGACCAAATCAAAGGCAAAAAAATCACCGTCGTACCTATCCTGCGTGCGGGTCTGGGGATGATGGATGGCGTACTGGAGAATGTCCCGAGCGCGCGTATCAGCGTAGTAGGGATGTACCGCAACGAAGAGACGCTGGAGCCGGTACCGTACTTCCAGAAGCTGGTTTCCAATATTGACGAGCGCATGGCGCTGATCGTTGACCCGATGCTGGCAACCGGCGGTTCCGTCATCGCGACCATCGATCTGCTGAAAAAAGCAGGCTGCAGCAGCATTAAAGTCCTGGTGCTGGTGGCCGCGCCGGAAGGCATCGCCGCGCTGGAAAAAGCGCATCCGGATGTCGAGCTGTACACCGCATCAATCGACCAGGGGTTAAACGAGCACGGATACATTATTCCGGGGCTTGGGGATGCCGGTGATAAGATTTTTGGTACTAAGTAATTGAATAACTAATAAATAGCCGACTTTAAGAGTCGGCTTTTTTTTGAATAAAATAACTCAACTGCTAATAACAAATCACATTCAGAGGAAAACACTATGACGCGCCGTGCTATCGGGGTGAGTGAAAGACCGCCGCTTTTACAGACAATCCCGCTTAGTTTGCAGCACCTGTTCGCCATGTTTGGCGCTACCGTGCTGGTGCCTGTTCTTTTTCATATTAACCCGGCTACCGTTCTGTTATTTAACGGTATCGGTACGTTACTGTATCTCTTCATCTGTAAAGGTAAGATCCCGGCGTATCTGGGTTCCAGCTTCGCCTTTATCTCCCCGGTGCTGCTGCTGTTGCCGCTGGGGTACGAAGTGGCGCTGGGCGGTTTTATCATGTGCGGCTTCCTGTTCTGCCTGGTGTCGTTTATTGTGAAGAAAGCGGGAACCGGCTGGCTGGACGTCATGTTCCCACCTGCGGCAATGGGCGCAATCGTTGCCGTCATCGGTCTTGAGCTGGCGGGCGTGGCTGCGGGGATGGCCGGATTACTGCCAGCAGAAGGGCAGGCACCGGATTCGAAAACCATTATTATCTCGCTGGTGACGCTGGCGGTGACGGTGTTTGGCTCTGTGCTGTTTCGCGGTTTTCTGGCAATTATCCCAATCCTGATTGGCGTTCTGGCGGGTTATGCGCTGTCGTTCGCCATGGGGGTGGTCGATACCACACCGATAGCCCAGGCGCACTGGTTCGCGCTGCCGACCTTCTACACCCCGCGCTTCGAGTGGTTTGCTATTCTCACTATTCTGCCCGCGGCGCTGGTGGTGATTGCTGAACACGTAGGCCACCTGGTGGTCACGGCGAACATCGTCAAAAAAGATCTGGTACGCGATCCGGGCCTGCACCGCTCTATGTTTGCCAACGGTCTGTCGACGGTGATTTCCGGTTTCTTTGGCTCAACGCCAAACACCACCTACGGTGAAAATATCGGTGTCATGGCCATTACCCGTGTCTACAGCACCTGGGTTATCGGCGGCGCGGCGATTTTCGCCATTCTGCTCTCCTGCGTGGGCAAACTGGCGGCCGCCATCCAGATCATTCCACTGCCGGTCATGGGCGGCGTCTCGCTGCTGCTGTATGGGGTGATTGGGGCTTCCGGTATCCGCGTGCTGATCGAATCAAAAGTCGATTACAACAAAGCGCAGAACCTGATTCTGACCTCGGTCATTCTGATCATTGGCGTCAGCGGTGCGAAAGTACACATTGGCGCGGCGGAACTGAAAGGCATGGCGCTGGCGACTATCGTCGGGATCGGCCTGAGTCTGATCTTCAAATTGATAAGCGTCCTGCGTCCGGAAGAAGTTGTGCTGGATGCCAGCGATACGGATACGCCACAGCAATAACATGAACCCGGGCAGTGCGCTGCCCGGTTCTAACGCAACAGAATTCTGTGGTAAACTCATCGCGATTTTTTGAAATCCTGAACTGAGGTCTCTCTGAACACACCGGCACAGCTCTCTTTGCCACTTTATCTTCCTGACGATGAAACCTTTGCAAGTTTCTGGCCGGGGGATAACTCCTCTTTACTGGCCGCGCTACAAAACGTGCTGCGTCAGGAACATAGCGGGTATATTTATCTCTGGTCACGCGAAGGTGCGGGCCGTAGCCATCTGCTGCATGCCGCCTGTGCGGAACTGTCGCAGCGCGGTGATGCGGTGGGTTATGTACCGCTGGATAAGCGTACCTGGTTTGTACCGGAAGTGCTCGACGGTATGGAGCAGTTATCACTGGTGTGCATCGACAACATTGAATGCGTTGCCGGAGATTCTCTGTGGGAAATGGCGATCTTCGATCTCTATAACCGTATCCTCGAATCGGGGAAAACACGGCTGCTGATCACCGGCGATCGTCCGCCGCGTCAGCTGAATCTGGGGCTGCCCGACCTCGCTTCTCGTCTGGACTGGGGGCAGATATACAAACTTCAACCGCTCTCGGACGAAGACAAACTCCAGGCTTTGCAGCTTCGTGCCCGACTGCGTGGATTTGAATTACCGGAAGACGTGGGGCGTTTCCTGCTCAAGCGCCTGGATCGTGAAATGCGGACGTTGTTTATGACGCTCGATCAGCTCGATCACGCCTCAATCACTGCACAACGTAAGCTGACGATCCCTTTCGTAAAAGAGATCCTCAGGCTGTAGTTACCGCAGCCAGCAAGGGCTGCGGCAGGTTTAAGGTTAGCCGATAATTTCCAGTACCTGCTCCGGTGGACGACCGATTCGCGCCTGGCCGTTTGCCACCACAATCGGGCGTTCCATCAGTTTAGGATTCTCCACCATCGCCTGAATCAATGCCTCTTCACTCAGATTACTGTCAGCCAGATTGAGCGACGCGTAGAGATCCTCTTTCTGCCGCATCAGTTCGCGGGCGCTGGACATCCCCAACATGTGCAGGATCTGACACAGGGTCGCTGCGTCAGCCGGGGTTTCCAGATAAAGCACCACTTCAGGCTCTGCGCCAGTCGATTGCAGCAGGCTCAGCGTTTCGCGACTCTTTGAGCAGCGGGGGTTATGGTAGATTTTTATGGCTTTTGACATAGTGAATCCTGGTTACATTTTCGTGTAGGGCTTAAAGCGTTCCTGCAGCTGACGCAGCTGATCGATACGCGCGTCGTAGCGGGCCTGCTGCTGGCTTCCCAGTTTAACCTGCGCGCTGGCGCTGCTCAGCAATGAGATCGCCTGATCGAGGCGTCCTGCCAGCGCATAACTTTCAGCCCGCGCGGCCAGCTCCTGGTCGCGGTTATTCAGCGCCGCTTCCGACTGCGCCAGCAGTTCCCAGCCATTGCTGTCATCTTTGTTATTAAAGGTATAGCGATTGAGAATGGTCGCCGCCTCCTGTGGCTGGCCGCCCTGTAACCAGGCGTTTGCCAGATTCAGCTGCAACACCGTGTTGACTCGCAGGTCGCGGGCATTTTTCAGGCGGTTAATGGCGTCGCTGGTTTTTTTCTCTCCCAGATCGATATCGGTCGCGAGGTCGAGATACCAGGCGTTATTCGGTTCCGCCGTCAGCAGCGGCTGTAGCGTTTTGCGCGCCTCGTCGTATTTATTCGCTTCCATCGCCTGCAACGCTTTGCCATATTGCGCGGCACGCTGCTGGCGGACGTTACCTTTGGCCCACTCATCGAGCAGATCGCTGGTCAGCTGGTTACGCCCGGAGTTGTACATCCCCAGCGTACGCGCTTTCGCCAGATAGAAATCTTCCGACGATTGCACCACCGCCGGCCGCATCTGGTTGGCGCGGTTGCGCGCATCTGACAGACGGCTTTCCGGTAAGGGGTGAGTCAGCAGAATTTCAGGCGGGCGCGTGGAATAACGGGCCTGGTCGAGCAGTTTTTCCAGAAACGTCGGCATGGCCTGCGGATCAAATCCGGCGCGTTGCAATACCTGAATACCGATGCGGTCCGCTTCCTGCTCGTTTTGCTGGGTAAAGCTAATCATCCCCTGACGGGTTCCCGCCAGCGTACCGGTAAGAGCCGCCATCCCGGCCTGCGGGCTGGCCATCGCCAGCAGGATAGAACCCAGGGCTCCGACCCAGGTCAGCGGGGCGCTGCGCTTCTGATCTTCCATTGCCCGCGCAAGGTGGCGCTGGGTGACGTGCGAGATTTCGTGCGCCATGACTGACGCGAGCTGGCTTTCGTTGTCGGAGTAGCGAAACAGCGCTGAGTGCAGAACCACGTTACCGCCAAAGAAGGCAAAGGCGTTAATTTCGTCGTTGTTAATTAAAAAGAAATGGAATGGGGTTTTCACGGAATCGGCATGGGAGACCAGGCGCATTCCCAGCGCGTTAATGTACTGAACCAGCAGTGGATCGTTGATTAATGGCGCGCTGCCGCGCAGCTGGCGAACGTAGTAATCGCCCATCTGCATTTCCTGTCCGATGGAGAGCGTGCTTGCCGCTGAGGTTCCCATGTCCGGCAACGTATCGGCGGAATCGGCGAACGCGGGTGTCACCTGACCGATGGTTAGCGCAGCAATGAGGGTAGCAACCAGGTTTTTCTTTAACTGCCTGAACATAACCTCTGTCCTGTTTTCTATAAGAATAGTCATTTGACCCATGCTGCGAAGTATCGTTCCATTACGCAAGCGTTGGCAGTTTACCTGCGAAATCTGGTGATGAATACCCCGGGCAATTCGCTTTTCAGTTTCCCGAATGGGCCATAAAAAGCGAAGTCTTTTTTGTGACATTTCGATACAATTATTACCAGCAATCCCGTCTTAAGGTTCAGTTAAGGGTTCTTATGCTCGAAATGTTGATGCAATGGTATCGCCGCCGCTTTAGCGACCCGGAGGCGATCGCCTTGCTGGTTATTCTGGTTGCCGGTTTTGGTATCCTTTTTTTCTTTAGCGGACTGCTGGCCCCGCTGCTGGTGGCTATCGTGCTGGCTTATCTTCTCGAATGGCCGACCGCCCGTCTGGAATCGATAGGCTGTTCCCGCCGCTGGGCGACGTCCATCGTGCTTGTTGTCTTCGTCGGGATTTTATTGCTGATGGCGTTTGTCGTGATGCCGGTGGCCTGGCAGCAGGGGATCAACCTGATTCGCGATATGCCCGGAATGCTCAATAAACTCTCCGATTTTGCGGAGACGTTGCCGCGGCGTTATCCGGCGTTGATGGATGCCGGTATTATTGATGCGATGGCCGAAAATATGCGCACCCATATGCTCACGATGGGCGACTCGGTCGTAAAATACTCGCTGGCCTCACTGGTTGGCCTGCTGACGCTGGCGGTCTATCTGGTTCTGGTGCCGCTGATGGTCTTCTTCCTGGTTAAAGATAAAGAGCAGATGCTCAATGCCGTGCGCCGCGTACTGCCGCGTAACCGCGGGCTGGCGGGGCAGGTCTGGAAAGAGATGAACCAGCAGATAACCAACTATATCCGTGGCAAAGTGCTGGAGATGGTGGTGGTGGGCGTGGCGACCTGGCTGGGCTTCCTGATGTTTGGCCTGAACTATTCGCTGCTGCTGGCGGTGCTGGTGGGGTTTTCCGTTCTGATTCCGTATATCGGGGCGTTTGTGGTGACCATTCCGTTTGTTGGCGTCGCGCTGTTCCAGTTTGGCCTGGGCCCCGAATTCTGGAGCTGTTTTGCTGTTTATCTGATTATTCAGGGGCTGGACGGCAACCTGCTGGTCCCGGTGCTTTTCTCCGAAGCCGTTAACCTGCATCCGCTGGTGATTATTCTCTCCGTGGTTATCTTTGGCGGTCTGTGGGGCTTCTGGGGCGTATTCTTCGCCATTCCGCTGGCGACATTAATTAAAGCCGTTGTTCATGCCTGGCCGGACGGTCAGGTGGTCGATCCTTAAGTGAATGGCGGGTTATTCAGCCTGACTGTTGTGCGATGTCTGGGCTGAATAACCCGCCCTGCATTGTGCCGCGTGTTTTTAGCTATCCTGTTCGCGCAAATAGATTATCCAGTAGGTAATACTGACCAGTACGCCGCCGCCGATGATATTGCCGATGGTCACCGGGATCAGGTTATCGGTAATAAAATTGCTCACCGTCAGCGCCGAAAAATTATCCGCAGTCGTCTGTGTCATCTGCCAGAATTCATCTGGCGCAAAGTTACGAATCATAATGCCCAGCGGAATGAGAAACATATTTGCAATACTGTGCTCAAAACCGCTGGCGACAAACATGCCGATGGGTAACAACATCGCGACGATTTTGTCGGTTAGCGAATGACCTGAATAACTCATCCAGACGGCAAGGCAGACCATTAAATTGCAGAGCGTGCCCAGACAGACGGCTTCAATAAAAGTATGGTGCATTTTATGATCGGCGGTTTGCAGGACGTTAAGTCCCCATAAGCTGTTGCTGCTCATGATTTGCCCGGAGAACCAGATCAGAAAAACGAAAAAGAGCGCACCGACAAGATTGCCGAAATAAACGATAATCCAGTTAATGATTAACTGCCGCCAGCTTATTAAACCGCTGGCTTTTGCCATGACCGTCATTACTGTCGAAGTAAAGAGATCGGCACCGCAAACCACCACCAGAACCAGGCCGAGAGTAAAGCAGAGGCCGCCTGCCAGTTTGGTTAGCGAGTTGGCAGGCATCGCGCCGGTGGTGACGGTGATATAAAACACAAAAGCAATTGAAATAAAAACTCCTGCCGTCACAGCCAGAAAGAATGTAAGTTCTTTTTTCTTCTTAACTTTATAAACCCCGGCCTGTTCCGCTATTTTGGCCATTTCAGCAGGCATACGTAAATCAAAAGAAATATCATTCTTCATAGGAGGCTCCTGGGTCGCATTAAGAGATGCCGTGTCGCCTGAATATATGCACAGCGCGTACCAGGATGCTTTTTAGACACAGGTGAAAATTGTGATTGTCGTCACCTGCCGGATTTTATAATACTTCGCGGGCGGCGATCCCCAGGCGTTGCATCCGCGAAAGCAGGGTGGTGCGTTTCATTCCCAGTCGGGTTGCTGCACCGCGCGGTCCGGCGACAATGCCATTGGTTTCCTTTAATACCTGAATAATGCGCTGGCGTTCTTCTTCATCGTTTTCCGGCGTCGGAGGATTTAACATCTGCGCCATTGAACCTTTCGTCGGGATGTCGTCGCCCAGTGCGGGCAGCAGGCGGGTCTGCCGCGAAGTAAGATGTAAGTTCAGGCGGGTACCGCGCGTTAATAGCACGGCGCGTTCAATCACGTTTTCCAGCTCGCGGACGTTGCCAGGCCAGTCCCACGACATCAGCTGACGCAGCGTTTCTTCGGGGATGGCGTCAATGGTGCGATTCATGCGCTTAGCCATTTTTTGCGTGAAGTATTTTGCCAGCAAAGGGATATCTTCCGGGCGTTCACGCAGGGAAGGTAATTCCAGCGGAAAAACGTTGAGCCGGTAAAAAAGATCGCTGCGGAATTCGCGGTCTTCCACCATCTGCCATAAATCACGATTGGTGGCGGCGACCACCCTGACGTTAACCGGAATGGTCTTGTTTCCCCCTAAACGCTCAATTTCTCTCTCCTGCAGCACCCGTAAAAGTTTCGGCTGTAATTCCAGTGGGAGATCGCCAATCTCATCGAGAAACAGCGTGCCGCCGTCAGCGAGCTCAAAGCGCCCGCGATGGGTGTTGATCGCGCCGGTAAAAGCCCCTTTATCGTGGCCGAACAGCTCGCTTTCCAGCAGACTGGCCGGAATAGCCGCACAGTTGATTTTCACCAGCGGCTTATCGTGTCGCAGACTTAGCTGGTGGATGGCCCTGGCGATCACCTCTTTCCCGGTGCCCGTTTCTCCGCAAATGAGCACCGTGCTGTCGCTTGGCGCGACAATTTCAACCTGTTGCAGCAGATCATCCATCGCCTGGCTTTTGTAAATGATATCGCCCGGACCAAGGCTGGAAAAAAGCTGCTCACTCAGCTGGCGGTTTTCCTGTTTCAAACTTTCTTTCAGGTCCGTCATGCTGCGCCAGGCGTCGGCGTTATCGACGGCAATCGCAATTCTGTCGGCGATATGTTGCAGTAATTTACAGCTTTCTTTGCTGAATACCCCTTCAGAGGCGTGGGCCAGCAAAAGTATCCCTGGCGTATGGCTGCCAAAGGTCAGCGGTAACAGAATGGCGGAGTCAAGCTGGCGGTCGTTCAGTATGTGCAGCAGGGGATCATGCTGCCACTGCGCCGGATCGTCGGCCCGGCAATAGAGGCAATACCGATTATCACGTAGCGTCTGAGCGAGTACCTCGCTTTCTCCTGGCAAAAGGCACTGGCGATGCTCGGGTTGTGCCGCGGAAAAGTCGGTGCTCCAGAGAGTATACTTACCGGCCTGTCGGCTGTCTTTTAACACCATACTGACATACGTCACCCCAAAGAAATGATGAATCTCATTGGCGACATCGGCGATAAGCTCCTCCAGATCCAGATGAGAAAGCACGGAATTGGTGATATCCACTAACACCCGATGGTGGTCGCACTCTTTCGCCACCGCGCGCAGGGTGGTTACCTGCTTTACCTTGTCAACCAGGGCGGCGAGAGCCGGAGTGATAATACGCGTCAGCCAGTTGAACAGCACCGTCTCCTGCGGGGTAAATGGGCGGCCAGTGAGACGAATAAAACGAAGCTCGACCATCAGCCGGTCATCCGGTTGCACGACGTGTTGTGAACAACCGGCGTACTCACCTTGCCAGGCTTCTGTTGCCGTCACGTGGCTACCGTCTTCGAAACAGCGATACCAAATCCCCCGGTCAATAAAATGGAGTTCAATAAGCTCAACTGCGCTAAAGGGCGGGGGAAGCGGAATGAAAGCGTGAAGGAGCGAGGCTTTGTCATTCTGCTGACTCAAAAATTGCAACAGCGCATCGTTGAGATCATCCAGCGATATTTCTTCCGGCGGGGCAGGAATTGCCTCGTCAAACATAGTCATCAACGGTCCTTTTCAATGAAGGGTCGTTCCACGTGGCGACGGCGCTTTAGGGTGATTTTTCTGGCATCGTGGCACTATACCTTACCCTTTCTGTTTGTAATGTTATCCCTCTCACGTGATTTTCTTTGCCATCAGGTAAATTGCAGGTTCACGAACAATATCATCCAGCAAATGAATAAACTGGATGCTGAGCGCTTTCCACGGAGCCGCGCCGTCGTCGGCCAGCGAAGCAAAGGCGTGAGTCAGCATAGAAGTATGCGTCGCATCAATCACAATTTCGCCAAACGTTAACACCCCCGCCATTTTGCGCCGCGCCTGTTCATCAGTGAGCAGAGAGAGCCACTCGCAGTACTCTTTCAGGGAGCAACGCAGGGCTACGTTGAGGCAATCAATCACCCCGACATGATGGCCAATCGCCAGCGAGTAATACATCACCTGACGACTTTTCTCAGGCATCGAAACGCTGCTGTCGATAAATTTCTGCCGCAGCGTCCAGAAAACGATTTCACCGCTGTGTTCCGTCATAACCCCCCCTGATGATGACTAAGAGTTGCTGCACAATGTCATTCAGCCGGGGATCGTCTGCGTCCTGCAACCATTGCCCGACCTGCTTTCCTGAAGGATCGCGAGTCAGCGCGGTCAGTAATCGATCGCATATTTCTCGTCCCTGACGATATCCGGCAAGACGGCGAGCCTCCCGCTCAACCGCGATGCGTTGAGTCGGTGGAATTTGAGGCCATATGAGTTGCGGGGAATCCGCAGCGGCATCCAGATAGTCGACGGCGTGGATCTTCTGTTGCAGTAACCCCAGCGCGACCGCGAAACCATGAATTGTGGCCGCCGGCGTTGGCGGACAGCCGGGGATCCAGACGTCAATCGGCACGATGGTGTCGCTTCCGCCCCATACACAATACAGATCGTGAAAGATCCCCCCTCCGACGCCACAGGCACCATATGAGAGACAGATTTTATGGTCCGGTGCACTGTGATACGCCCTGAGCGCAGGCGTTCTCATGGCGCGAGTCACCGCGCCGGTAAACAACAGGATATCTGCATGGCGCGGCGAGGCGACGACTTTGATTCCAAAACGTTCGGCATCAAACAGGGGGGTAATTGCGGCAAAAATTTCAATTTCACAGCCGTTGCAGCCGCCGCAATCCACCCGGTAGACATAAGCCGAACGGCGAATATCCTGTAAAAGAAGCTGTTTCATTTTTTGCGCCTGCTCATCCAGCTGTACGGGCCGGGTGGCGTGGTGGCGATGCGTATCGAACAATGTCGTCATGATGTTTCCTTAATCGCAAAGGAAATATTTTTCCTGTCGCCGTGGGACAGCGCAGCGTACTGTCTGCACTCCGGGCAGATGTTTGCCTGCTGACGCAGCGTCTCCACCAGATGCGGCGCATTTTGCTGCTGCGTCAGTAATTCCACGGCCATTTCAATGGATTTTTGTGGGGCAAACGGCCGCTGGCAGTGAGTACACTTTTGCAGATGAAACGTCGCCCTGGTGTACAGATCCTTTTTGCTGGTGACGGCGAGTTCAAAGTTTTCCGTCAGATGTATTGCCCGGGTGGGGCAAACTTCCTCACAGCGACCGCAATAAATACAGCGCCCCAGATAGAGCTGCCAGGTTCGGGTGTTGTTACTGTCATCCGTCTCCATGGTCAGGGCGTTGGCCGGGCAGGCAGAGGTGCAGGCCGCGCAGGCTATGCATTGGCGCGGATCTAACTCTGGCTTGCCTCTGAAACCGGGACAAACTTCCAGCGGAGCAAAAGGGTATTTCACCGTTGGCTCGCCGGCCCGCATAATCGTTTTCAGTAATTTCAGCATCTTTCTGTCCTTACTTTAGCGGCGAGCGGTTACGTTCCATGCCGTAACGTTCGATCTCTTTATATGGCACAGTCTTCGACTGGCGTTTGCGCACGTCGACCAGCGTCACACGGTCAGTACACGAATAGCAGGGATCGAGACTGCCGATAATCAGGGGGGCGTCGGAAACCGTGTTTCCGCGCAGCATGTAGCGCAGTACCGGCCAGTTGGCATAGGTTGCGGCGCGGCAACGCCAGCGGAATAATTTCTGATTATCGCCGAGCATGCTCCAGTGAACGTCTTCGCCACGCGGAGCCTCAACGTACCCAAGCGCGAAGGCGTGCGGACGGTAGCTGAAACCTTCAGTAAGCAAGGGGGTATTCGGCATGTTATCGAGGGCAAATTCAATCATCGCCAGTGAGTCAAAGGTCTCCTTGACCCTGACCATAACCCGGGAAAAAACATCTCCCCCCGCGAAGGTGAACAATGTTTTGGGGATATTGCCGTAGTCGGCATAGGGATGATCAAATCGCAGATCCCGTGAAAAGCCGCTACCGCGAATTAACGGCCCGACAGGGCTGAAATCACGGGCGACCTGCCGGTCAAGGATGCCGACGCCCTGGGTACGCTGCTCAATATTTGGCGTGGCGAGCAGCATTTCGACCAGTTCCGAGACCTCTGCACGCATTTCTCTGACCAGTTGCAGCGTTTTCAGACGCTGTTCTTTCAGAATATCCCGGCGGATCCCGCCAATCAGGTTTAGTCCATAGGTTTTGCGCGAGCCGGTTAACAGCTCCGCCATGGTCATGGACTTTTCACGTACCCGGAAAAACTGCATAAAGCCCGTATCAAAGCCCACAAAGTGGCAGGAGAGACCGAGGTTAAGGAGATGACTGTGCAGACGCTCAACTTCCAGCAGAACGGAGCGAATGGTATGCGCTCGCTGCGGCACCTCAATACCCAGCGCATTTTCTACCGAAGTGGCGTAGGCCACGCTATGGGCGAAACCACAAATGCCGCAAACCCTGTCTGACAAAAAGGTCACTTCGTTGTAACCCATACGGGTTTCCGCCAGCTTTTCCATACCACGGTGGACGTAGAACAGGCGATAGTCGGCATCGATAATCTGTTCGCCGTCAACAAAAAGACGGAAATGCCCGGGTTCATCGGACGTAATATGCAGCGGGCCGATAGGGATAACCCGCGCGTCTTTATCGCCATCGTTGATAAAGGGGTAGGTTTCTGTGTCGGTTACGGGTTCCGGCCGCAGGCGGTAATCCATGGCATCTTTACGCAATGGATGCATATCGTCAGGCCAGTCATCCGGCAAAACCAGGCGCCGACGATCCGGCAGGCCAACAGGGATGAGACCGTACATATCGCGAATTTCCCGCTCACCCCAGACCGCCGCGGGAACGCGTGGCGTGACGGAGGGAAACTCTCTGCTATTGGCGTCCACCAGCGCCTTGACCACTAACCAGCACTTTTCCACCCCCTCCATGGAGAGCGCATAGTACACGGCGTAATGCCCGTTCAGGCTACGTTCGTCATTACCAAACAGAACGGGTAGCCAGCCATCATGCTGATAATACAGATAGTGCACAATATCCGGCAGCAGGTTGGTTTTCACCGTGATGGTCACCTGCGTTGGCGTCTGCCGCTCTTCATCCAGCACCGCGCCGGGGAACTGCGCTTTTACGGCGGTCAGATACCCTTCGCCGCAGGTTGACGATGGATTAACGCTGTCTGAATAGTTCACTTTTATTCTCCGGTACCGATGCGAGGGTGGGGTTAATAAAATCGTGCCAGCCGTTGAGCTGAACCGGCTTTTCCTGCGTTCCTGACAGGACGATGGCTGAGGCATTCTCCAGAATCCGGCTCACGGGCTGCGGAATATGAATGCCCATAAGCAGCATCATCACCAGCAGAACGACCATTGGGGCCGTCGTCAGCCACCCCAGCTCGCCACGGCTGACCGCTTCCGGGGGATGGGCAAACAAGACTCGCGCCACCATCCGTACCAGACCGGCCAGCACCAGCGTCAGCAGCAGCAATAACAAGATAGTGATGACGAGATGGTCGCGAGCGAGACCTGCCGTTACGGTCATGAACTCGCTGAGGAAAATATTGAACGGCGGCATCCCGCCAAGCGCCAGCGCACCACCGGCCAGCAGCGTGGCGGTGAGCGGCATGATTTTCAGCATACCGCAGACAACATCCAGATTACGGGTGCCGTACTTCAGCAGGACATTGCCTGAGCCGCAGAACAGCAGGGTTTTCGCCAGGCTATGGTTAAGCGTGTGGAGCAGTGCGGCCAGAATGCCCAGCGGCCCGCCAATGCCGAGTGCGACGGCGACAAGGCCCATGTTCTCTACGCTGGAGTAAGCCAGCAGACGTTTCATATCCTGCTGGACGAGAATAAAAAACGCCGCGACCGCCACCGAAAGCAGACCAAATATCAGCAGCAATTTGCTGGGGAAATCGCTGCCAACCGTGTGGCAGATAATGATGTAGTAACGAATCAGGACCAGCAGGGCGCAATTCAGCAGGACTGCCGAAAGCAGGGCGCTGACCGGACTGGGCGCTTCGCTATGGGCATCCGGTAGCCAGGCGTGCATCGGGAAAAGCCCGGTCTTGGTTCCAAAGCCAATCAGGATAAACACAAAGGCCAGCAGCATCAGCGTTGGATCAAGCTGTGTCGCCTCTTTGAGTACTTCTGTCCAGAAAATAGCCTGGTTGGGATCGGGCATAAAGCTGGCGGCATTGGCGTAAACCAGCACCGTGCCGAACAGACCAAAGGCGACGCCAACGGTACAGATAATAATGTATTTCCACGCCGCTTCCAGAGACGAGCGCTGCCCGTAAATGCCTACCAGAAATGCCGAACTCAGGGTGGTGGCCTCGATCGCCGCCCACATCACGATCAGGTTATTGCTGGTGACGACCAATAACATGGTGAACAAGAAAAGATGGAAAAAACCGTAATAGTCACACAGCGTTTTTGGGGAGATTTCTCCGTGCTCCACTTCATGGCGCATATAGCCAATTGAATAGATGCCCGTGAGAAAACCGATGGCGCCGAGAATGCCCAAAAATAATCCGCTCAGACTGTCAATGTGCAGCCACTGATGGGCGGCAAAGATTTCTCCCTCGCGCAGGGCTTCGCTGACCGTCCAGAAAGCCAGAATCAGCAACAGCGTAATGCCGATGGTATGTAAGGCGGTAACAATCCGGCACGTGCCAATGGCGGTGACCCGACAGGCAAAGCAGAGTAACGAACAGGCCAGCGGTATCAACAACAGTAAGGTGAAGATGACAGAATGACTCATTTTCGTTATCCCTTCAGCGCGGTCAGGTTGTTCACGTCCAGCGTGCCGTGCGTGCGTCCTATCTTTCTGGCCAGCAGAACCATCACAATGACGGCAAATATGGCGTCGGTCGCAATGCCAATCTCTACCAGCTCCGGCGCACGCCACGCGAGAAGCGCCAGCACCAGATGGGAACCGTTTTCCATCAGGCAGTAGCCGAAGATTTGCCGCAGGATATTGCGCTGGCTGACGATACACAGCAATCCAAGAAGGAAATGGCCTAATGCCACCGCCAGTGCCGGTTTCAGATCGGCTGCCATCGGCAATTTCACCGACTGAACCACAAAGGCGCACAGCAGGACGATTAACGCCGCCAGCAGCGCCATAATGGCAGGTCCGAATAACGCGGATGGTGTCTGCTTCACCGTCAATTTACGCATGGCGAATGCCATAATTAACGGCACCATCACCACTTTGGTGACGAACGCGCCGATGGACCACATAAGTAATTGTTCAGCCGCAAAGACTCTGGATAGCGTCACAAAAATAGACACCAGCACCAGCGACTGGATGGCGTAGAAAACACAAGAGAGGCGGTAGCTTTTAATGCCGATCACGAGGAGTGAGGTTAGCATCATCAGCCCGGCCAAATTATTGACAATCATTGTTCCCGTCATCCTTCAACTCCTTACTGAAGCCAGGCAGCGGCGATGACGCTGGATGCAAGCGACATCACGATCAGTACAACCAACACCACGCGCATTGAAAGAGGCAACGGCGACGCGTGGGCAACCTCGTCACTCGGCTCGCCCGGCACGACGCGACCAAACCAGTAAATAAACCAGCCAAAGCTGGCAACCGACTCAACCAGCACGAGGAGCATCGCCGGCATCAGAAGCCAGTACTGGTTTGAAAGCGTGAACCCTGCGGCGAACAGAGGATATTTACTGAAGAAACCGTTGAATGGCGGTACGCCGGTAATCGCCAGCGCGGCGACGCAAAAGCCAATGCCGACCAGAGGCAGGGTGCGTAAGACTCCGCGCAGGCGTGGCAATAAACGCGTCCCGCAGCTGTAGCTAAGGGCGCCTGCCACCAGAAAGAACAGGCTTTTGGCGAAGGCGTGGTTAACGATATAGGCAACGCCGCCTTCAAAGG
The DNA here is from genome assembly GCF_002918555.1 of Citrobacter amalonaticus. Lineage (GTDB taxonomy): Bacteria > Pseudomonadota > Gammaproteobacteria > Enterobacterales > Enterobacteriaceae > Citrobacter_C > Citrobacter_C amalonaticus_A. Next base: position 953,727 of record NZ_PQMB01000001.1, on the reverse strand, counting down.
CGAGGCGCGATCCGAAGGTGGCCAACGACAGGGCGAGAAAAATCCAGCCCAGTTGGGTAATGGTCGACCACGCCAGAAGACGTTTCATATCCTGCTGAGGGAGATACATCATGAAACCATAAACGATGGTTATCAGCGCCATCACAACGCCGACGCCGCCAATCACATGCGGGATATTCCCGCCATCCAGAATGGCCCGTGCGAAAATATAAACCCCGACTTTCACCATTGATGCGGCATGAAGATAGGCGCTGACCGGCGTCGGTGCTTCCATGGCGTCGGGTAACCACGCCTGTAGCGGAAGCTGGGCTGACTTTCCCCATGCGGCGAATAAAATCCCGCCATAAACCAGATAACGGGCGTTTCCCTGCAGTTCGCTCAATGCGCTTAACGAGAAGGTGCCGGTTTGCAGGAAAAGGGTGGCGGCCGCCAGATACAGACCCAGCGACGCAATGTGGGTGATAAGCAGCGCCTTTAGCGCGGAGCGTTGCGCTTTATCGCTTTGGTAGTAACTAATGAGCGCCCAGGAGCAGCCGCCGGTAATTTCGAAGAACAGCAGCTGGCCGAGAATGGTTGATGAGAGCACCAGCCCGGACATGGCGCCGATAAAGATCAGCAGAAAAGCGTAGTAGCGATTGCCGCCGTTATGGGGATGTTCGCGGTTTTTATCCGTTAAATATCCTGTGGAGTAGAGCGCTACCAGCAGCCCGAGAAACACCACCACGAACAGGATCAGCGTGCTGAGTCGATCGATGGTGAGGCCAAACAGCACGACATCGCCAATTCGGGCAAGGGGAAGGGTGACCGCCTCTTTCCCTGCCTGATAAAAAACGGCTTCAAGCCACAGCATGCTAAGCGTCGCCAGCAGGGCGAAAAGCGTGCCCAGTTTTGCGGCCTGGCGCTGCGGCGAGAGCGAAACGACCAGTGCGCCAAAGAAGGGCAGCAGCAGTGTCGTCAGAGCAAGAGTTTCCATAATATAACGATGCTCCTTACAGACCGGTTAACCAAAAGACATACGACAATGCGGCGAAGCTGAAGCCGAGCCAGGTGACATGATGCGTCAGCAAAAAACGCCCGCGCGCCAGCGAGTTCTCCACGATGGACGCGACGATAAAAATCACTAAAAGCTTAACGAGGGTGACCGCAAGAGAGAGCAGCACACTGCCGAAAGAGAGGGTTTCGGCGCTGCCAAACGGCAGAAACAGCGCGATAAACAGAGAGGCCATCACCACCTGCTTAAGTCCCAGCCCCCATTTCACCAGCGCCAGTCCGGCCCCGGAATATTCGGTCAACGGCCCTTCCTGTAGCTCCTGCTCCGCTTCGGCAACGTCGAAGGGAATTTTTCCCATCTCGATAAAGCAGGCAAACGCGCAGGCCATTAATGCCAGTAGCGTCGCCATTGGGGAGAGCCAGCCTGACGCCAGCGCATTGCTGATGGCGGAAAGATGCGTTGAGCCGGCAATCAGCGCCACAACGAATAAAGCAAGAATCAGCATCGGCTCGACCAGAATGCCCAACGTGAGTTCGCGGCTGGCGCCAATGCCGGAGAACGGACTGCCGGTATCCAGACCGGAAAGGGCAAAGAAGAAGCGATACAGGGCGAACAAATAGATGATCGTTATGATGTCGCCGCCGCCAGCGAGGGGGGAGGTGCGAACCAGCAGTGGCAACGTCATGGTGACGACCAGCATGCTGCTTAACAGCACCCAGGGCATCAGGCGGAACATCAGTCCCGATGAGACAGGTGCCACCTCCTGGCGTTTCAGCAATTTGTTGATATCCCGGTAATCCTGCCAGATCCCCGGCCCGCGACGAGAGTGCATTCTGGCGCGGATCTGGCGGGAAATGCCGGTAAACAGCGGCGTTAACCCCAGTAAAATGAGCGCCTGAAGCAAAGCAAAAATCACCAGATATCCGTCGGAGAGTTGATATGTCATGGCGGTGTCCTCAGACGGCAATAGCCAACAATAAAATGATTAGCGTGGCGACGACGTACAGGCAGTAGAGGCGAAAATCACCGCTCTGCAGGCGCTGTATGCGCCGCGCCAGTTTCTGCGTCATCCGTACGATGGGAGCAATAATGTGTTCATCCCAGACGGGTTCCGTGCGTTGTGCCGTGCGGGTGACGTGCGTTAACCCTCCCGCGAGCCTTGCGCCGGGATCGAGCTGTTGACGCATTCTGTAAAGCGTGGAGAACATTACCCGCAGAGGTTGCGTAAAGCTGCCCGCCGAAGGGGCCATCGCGTTTTCCCAACCGTAGCCGCAGGCCCAGGCGTCCCCCGAACGGCGGAACGCGCCGCGACGTTGACGGGTTATCAACCAGAATATGCCGGGCAAAATTGGCAGGGCGATGAGCAGCAGGAAAATGACCGAAGGTGTAAGCAGCGTCTCGTGCATTTCGCCAGGGATTAGCGTCAGGCCGCTGGCCGCAGGGACCGCGGAACTGGCGGTAAAAGAAAGCACGACGAGCATGATTTGCGGCGCGACCCAACTGGCGAAAACGCCCGTTAAAACGCACAGCGCGGCGAGCGCCAGCATAGCGAGGGTCATTGGCCAGGGGGCTTCTTTTGCCTGCTCAGCCGCTTCGCTGCGCGGTGCGCCGCAGAAACTGATGCCGTACACTTTGACAAAGCACATTGCCGCCAGCGCCCCGGTCATCGCCAGCATCACAATCGCCACGGGACCGGCAAGACGCAGCGCAATATCATCAAAGCGGGTCATGGCGAAGAGCGACTGGTAGGTATACCACTCGCTGATAAAACCGTTTAGCGGCGGCATGGCTGAAATCGCCATACAGCCAATCAGAAACGCGCCAGCGGTCCAGGGCATCCGTTTAGCCAGCGCCCCCATTTTTTCCATATCGCGGGTGTGCAGACGCCAGATAATCGCCCCCGCGCCCAGAAAGAGCAGGCCTTTAAACAGGGCATGATTGAGCAGATGGAAGAGCGCCCCCAACAGACCTATCGCCGCCAGGACTGGCTGATGCAGCGACAGCCCGATCATCCCGACGCCAAGGCCGAGAAGAATGATGCCGATATTCTCAACCGTATGCCAGGCGAGCAACCGCTTGATATCGTGCTCTGCCAGCGCGTACAACACGCCCAGCACCGAGGAGACGGCGCCGAACGCCAGCACCACAATGCCCCACCACAGAGGAATGCCGCTCTGTCCCAGCAGGTCGATCCCAACTTTCATCATGCCGAAAATCCCGATTTTCACCATGACTCCTGACATCAACGCCGAAGCATGTGATGGCGCGGCGGGGTGGGCACGAGGAAGCCAGCTATGCAGGGGCAGCATTCCGGCTTTCGCGCCAAACCCAAAAAATGCGAGCAGGAAAACGATGGATGCCAGCGTTGGCGACAGCGCGGTCTGGCGGAAAAGGGCAAATTCAAGGCTACCGGTTTCTCGCCAGAAGAGGAAAAAGGCGATCATGATGAGTACGGAACCCGCGTGTGCAATGAAGAAATAGAGCATCCCGGCACGAATGGACTCCTCGTCCTGCTCTGCAATCACCAGGAACCAGGACGCCAGCGACATCATTTCAAACAACACAATGAACCAGAACGCGTTGTCCATCACCAGAAGCCCAACCATTGAGGCGATAAACAGGTTCATAAAAAATCCCATCGCCGCAGCGCCCCTGCCGATGTATTCACGCATATACGCCAATGAATAGAGCGCGCAGACCGTCACGAGAAGGGATATCACCAGCACCATAAAGGCGGAGAAACTGTCCATCCGGACGCTGAATGCGGCGAAAGGGAAAGGGGTCGGTGTATGCCAGACGAGCGTCACTGCGGATTTTAACTGGGCTATCGCACTGGCGATCCCGGCAATGCCGCCGAGCATGGCGCAGATACCGGCGACGTTAATCGCGCTCTTATCCCGGCCAGAAAGCAACAATGACGCTACCCCGCCAACGAGATACAGCGCCACAGACCACATCAATAATTGCAGAGCATCCATTATCATTGTTCCGAAGTGAATGAAAGAGAGGTCAGTCCGCTGTCGCTCAGACAGTCTGCGGCAAGACGCTGCTTCTGTTTTGTCTGTTGTTTTAAGCGCTCGTCAGTGACCAGATGCAGAGCCTGCGTGACGCAAGCGCGTACACAGGCCGGGCCTTCCGGCAGGAAATAGCAGAGATCGCATTTTACGGCGATGGCCTGTACGCCCGCTTCCCAACGCAAAAAGGGATGGAGCGTTGAAGCGCTTTCCGGCACGGCGTTGAGCGCCCCCTGAGCCTGATGAGTAAACTGCGCGGGGGCGTTAACGGGGCGACTGCCGGAGGGGATAATGGCGCCAAACGGACATACCAGACCACAGAGTTTGCAGCCGATGCAGAGCGTTTCATTGAGTTGGATCGCGTCATCGAGACGCGTAATGGCGTTGACCGGACAGACTTGCTTGCAGGGAGCCTCTTCACAATGGCGACACAGAACAGGCGCAGTTTGCGAAGACGTTTTTACCATTGCCAGTCGGGGGTGCTGCTGGAGACCCTGTGCTTTATGCACGTCTGAACATGCCGCCAGACAAGTATTACATCCTATACACCACTGAGGATCGGCCACCACAAAGCGGTTCATGTCGGCTCCTTGAGAAAGAAACAAAACGTTCAGCTTTGCTATGCACAAAGGATGCCATTATTTAAATTCAATAAATTCAACTAATTAAGAATGGCTGGTAACGAAGGGGAGACAAAAGTGATGGTCATTAACGTTCAGGTGAATCACCTTCGGCATTAGTGTCGGGGCAAGAATTTCGTTTGTGATTGCGATCACATCTGAAGCGGAGAAGGGAAAAGTAAAGGCGCCGATCCGGGGTCGGGCAACCAGCGCCAGTAGGAAATAATCAGGCGTTCTCTTTCAGCCAGTTCAGCACGACGTCGTGGTGATTGCTGGTTTTGAAATCGTCGAATACATGCTCAACTTTACCGTCGGCATCGATCAGGAAACTGATGCGGTGAATGCCATCATAGGTTTTCCCCATGAAGGATTTCTCGCCCCAGATGCCGAACTGCTCGCAGACCTGGTGATCCTCATCCGACAGCAATGTAAAATTCAGCAACTCTTTTTCGGCAAAACGGGAAAGTTTTTCCGGCTTGTCAGTACTGATGCCCAGCACGTCCACGCCAGCTTTTTTCAACTCATCCATGTTATCGCGTAGGCCGCAGGCCTGAACGGTACAGCCGGGGGTCATGGCTTTCGGGTAGAAATAGACCAGAACACGCTGCCCCTGGAAGTCGGTCAAATTTACTTGTTCCCCGTCCTGATCCGGCAAGCTAAATTTCGGTGCGATGTCACCGGCTTTCAGTGGATTCATTACTTAACTCCATCCTGTTCATCATGTTGTGAATAATTGACGACGTTAATACTGCCTTGTGCATTGAGTTCTGTACATAGTGCTTTAAAGGCTTGCTCAATATTTGCCGAATCGTGTGACGCCGGACTATGGGCGGTGATTTGGATATGTAGCTGGGCAACCTTTTCATTTTCAGCAGGTTGCGTACGTGAAATCAGTTCTGCGATGTTCATCTGATGGCTGTCAAACAGAGCCGTAAAGCGTTCAATCAAATGCGGTGAATCGGGGACATCAACCTGCACCCAGACCGTGGCGGGCATCGGGGGATGCGGGCGTGCGGTGGTGCGTTTCATCACAATCAATAAATCCAGCTCTGCGCCTTTCAACGGCAAGGTTGATTCAATCAGGGTGATGGCATTCCAGGTGCCGGAAAGCAGCATGATAAACGTGAACTCGTCCCCTAACATGGCCAGTCGACTGTCTTCGATATTACAGCCGCAGCTGCTGACATGACGGGTGATAGTATTCACGATTCCCGGGCGATCGGAACCCAGCGCAGTAATCACCAGGTAATGTTGCGATGACGGTGTCAAACCTGTTCTTCCTTTGAGAGGTGAGGTAATCATAAGGAAAGCATAAAAAAAACCGGTATACAACAACCAGAACGGCTCTGTCCGCTTGCTTTTATTGTCGTACCAAACGTACCATTGAGACACATGTTTGCACAGAGGATGGCCAATGTTCACGGGAAGTATTGTCGCGCTTGTTACGCCGATGGATGAAAAAGGTAATGTCTGTCGGTCGAGCCTGAAAAAACTGATTGATTATCATGTCGCCAGCGGCACCTCGGCGATCGTTTCGGTTGGCACCACCGGTGAGTCCGCCACGCTAAGTCATGATGAACATGGCGATGTGGTGATGATGACGCTGGAACTGGCTGACGGTCGTATTCCGGTGATTGCCGGAACGGGCGCAAATGCGACCGCAGAAGCCATCAGTCTGACGCAGCGTTTTAACGACAGTGGTATTGTTGGCTGCCTGACGGTGACCCCTTACTACAACCGCCCAACTCAGGAAGGTCTGTTCCAGCATTTCAAAGCCATCGCTGAACATACTGACCTGCCGCAAATTCTGTATAATGTGCCGTCCCGTACCGGCTGCGATATGCTGCCGGAAACGGTTGGTCGTCTGGCGAAAGTGAAAAATATTGTCGCAATTAAAGAGGCGACAGGGAACTTAAGTCGTGTTCACCAGATCAAAGAGCTGGTTTCAGACGATTTCATCCTGCTCAGCGGCGATGACGCGACCGCGATGGACTTTATGCAGTTAGGGGGGCATGGCGTGATCTCCGTTACGTCTAACGTAGCGGCGCGTGATATGGCTGAAATGTGCAAACTGGCAGCAGAAGGGCACTTTGCCGAGGCGCGCGTGATAAACCAGCGTCTGATGCCGTTGCACAACAAACTATTTGTCGAACCCAATCCTGTCCCGGTGAAATGGGCATGTATGGAGTTGGGTCTTGTGGCGACCGACACGCTGCGCCTGCCAATGACGCCGATCACCGATAACGGGCGTGAAATTGTCAAAGCGGCGCTTAAGCATGCCGGTTTGCTGTAAAGTTTAGGGAGATTTGATGGCTTACTCAGTACAAAAGTCGCGCCTGGCTAAGGTTGCGGGAGTTTCGCTTGTTATGCTGCTCGCTGCCTGTAGCTCGGACTCGCGCTACAAGCGCCAGGTGAGCGGTGATGAATCCTATCTGGAGGCGGCACCGCTTGCTGAACTTCATGCCCCGGCAGGAATGATTTTGCCGGTGATGACGGGCGACTACAACATCCCGGTGACTAACGGCAGCGGTGCTGTCGGTAAAGCGCTGGATATTCGCCCGCCAGCCCAGCCTCTGGCGCTGGTCACCGGAGCGCGTACCCAGTTTGCCGGGGACACCGCGACGTTGCTGGTGGAAAACGGTCGTGGTAATACGCTGTGGCCACAGGTCGTTAGCGTGATTCAGTCCAAAAATTATACGATTGACAAACGTGACGACGCCAGCCAGAGCCTGACAACCGACTGGGTTAACTGGAACCGTCTGGACGAAGACGAGCAGTATCGTGGTCGTTATCAAATCTCCGTGAAACCGCAGGGCTATCAGCAGGCGGTAATGGTTAAACTGGTGAATCTTGAGCAGGGCGGTAAGCCGGTTGCCGATGCGGCATCCATGCAGCGTTACAGCGCAGAGATGATGAACGTTATCTCCGCAGGGCTGGATAAGAGCGCCACCGATGCGGCGAACGCGGCGCAGAACCGCTCAACCGCCACGATGGACGTGCAGAGCGCGGCTGATGATACGGGCTTACCGATGCTGGTCGTCCGTGGACCGTTTAACGTGGTATGGCAACGCCTCCCGGCAGCGCTGGAAAAAGTGGGCATGAAAGTGACCGACAGCACCCGTTCCCAGGGCAGCATTGCGGTGACCTATAAACCGCTGTCCGATAGCGGCTGGCAGGATCTGGGCGCAACCGATCCGGGGCTGTCATCCGGTGACTACAAACTGCAGGTCGGTGATTTAGACAACCGCAGCAGTCTGCAGTTTATCGATCCGAAGGGGCATACCCTGACACAAAGCCAGAACGACGCGCTGGTCGCCGTCTTCCAGGCGGCGTTCAGTAAGTAAAAATAAAGGGCTGGATAACTCCAGCCTTTTTTTCTGATATGATACGCAAACGTGTGCGTCGGCAGAAAAACGCAATATTTATCGTTAATTCACACCCAGGAGTAATGAAGATGCAAAAGCAAGCTGAGTTGTATCGTGGTAAAGCGAAGACCGTATACAGCACGGAAAACCCGGACCTGTTGGTGCTCGAATTCCGCAATGATACGTCAGCAGGGGATGGCGCACGCATTGAACAGTTTGATCGTAAAGGTATGGTGAACAACAAATTCAACCATTTCATTATGACTAAACTGGCTGAAGCGGGTATCCCGACGCAGATGGAGCGACTGCTTTCAGATACCGAATGTCTGGTGAAAAAACTGGATATGGTACCGGTAGAGTGCGTGGTGCGTAACCGTGCGGCAGGTTCTCTGGTTAAGCGCCTGGGTATTGAAGAAGGTATTGAACTGAATCCACCGCTGTTCGACCTGTTTCTGAAAAATGACGCAATGCACGATCCAATGGTCAATGACTCTTACTGCGAAACTTTTGGCTGGGTGAGCAAGGAAAATCTGGCGCGTATGAAAGAGCTGACCTACAAGGCTAACGACGTGCTGAAAAAGCTGTTTGATGATGCCGGGCTGATCCTGGTGGACTTCAAGCTGGAGTTTGGTCTGTACAAAGGTGAAGTGGTGCTGGGCGATGAGTTCTCACCAGACGGTAGCCGTCTGTGGGATAAAGAGACGCTGGATAAAATGGACAAAGACCGTTTCCGTCAGAGTCTGGGTGGCCTAATCGAAGCCTATGAAACCGTTGCCCGTCGTCTGGGCGTGAAGTTAGACTAATCCTCCCCCTGAGCCGGCGATCGCTCTCCGGCTCATCAATCCCGCCGATTTTGATTACTGTTTCTTATGGTAATCCTGTTCCGAACCGCCTACGATCATCATCATAATGAATAAAAAGTTGAGGTGATTATGCGCTGGCAAGGGCGTCGTGAAAGTGACAATGTGGAAGACAGACGAAATAGCTCCGGTGGCGGCCCTTCTATAGGCGGGCCTGGTTTTCGTTTGCCCAGTGGTAAAGGCGGCATCATCCTGCTGATTGTGGTGCTGGTGGCGGGGTATTATGGCGTGGATCTCACCGGATTAATGACCGGCCAGCCAGTTTCCCAACAGCAATCATCACACTCCATCAGCCCAAATGATGATGAAGCAGCAAAATTTACCTCGGTGATTCTGGCGACGACGGAAGATACCTGGGGACAGCAGTTTGAAAAAATGGGGCACACTTATCAACAGCCTAAACTGGTGATGTACCGTGGTGCGACGCGCACCGGTTGTGGTGCGGGTCAGTCCATCATGGGGCCGTTTTATTGCCCGGCGGACAGTACCGTCTATATCGATCTCTCTTTCTATGACGACATGAAAAACAAGCTGGGTGCCGATGGTGATTTTGCTCAGGGCTATGTGATTGCTCATGAGGTCGGCCACCATGTGCAGAAACTGTTGGGTATTGAGCCAAAGGTCCGTCAGATGCAGCAGAATGCCTCTCAGGCTGAAGTGAACCGCCTGTCCGTCCGTATGGAGCTACAGGCTGACTGCTTTGCCGGTGTCTGGGGGCACAGTATGCAGCAGCAAGGGGTGCTGGAGTCAGGCGACCTGGAAGAAGCGCTCAACGCGGCTCAGGCCATTGGCGACGATCGTCTGCAACAGCAGAGCCAGGGGCGCGTGGTGCCGGACAGCTTTACTCATGGGACTTCTGAGCAGCGCTATACCTGGTTCAAACGTGGTTTTGATAGCGGTAACCCGGCACAATGTAATACCTTTGGTAAAGGTTTCTAGATTCTGAGGCAGGGATGGCTGGTAACACTGCGCTGAGCGCGTTAACCGCGCAAATGACCCGTGAAGGGATCCGCCGTCTGCTGGTGCTCAGCGGTGAGTCTTCATGGTGCCACGAGCAAGCCCTGGCGCTACGGGACGCGTTACCCGGCGACTGGCTGTGGGTTTCGCCGCAGCCGCCCGCTGAACCTGGCTGTACGCCGCAGGCGCTACAAACGCTGCTGGGACGCGAATTTCGTCATGCCGTTTTTGATGCGCTCCAGGGGTTTGACGCTGCGGCATTCGCGGCCCTGAGCGGGACCCTGCGGGCAGGAAGCTGGCTGGTATTGCTGACCCCCCCATGGGAACGCTGGGAAAGCCATCCTGACGCGGATTCACTCCGCTGGAGCGACTGCGCGCAGCCCATCCCGACGCCCCACTTTGTTCACCATTTCAGACAGGTCATTGCGCGTGACGGCGAATCGCTGCACTGGCAGCAGAATCAGCCGGTTGTGTGGCCCCGCTTCCCTGAGCGCCCTGACTGGCGGCCCGCGACCGGTGAACCTCAGCCGGAGCAGGCGGTGATTTTGCAAAAGCTGTTGCCTGTGCCCACCGGCGTGGTGACTGTGACTGCCGCCCGCGGTCGCGGCAAATCGGCGCTGGCCGGACAGCTTATCTCTCGTATTAACGGTACGGCAATTGTGACTGCGCCCGCCAGGGCGGCGACGGACGTGCTGGCGCAATTTGCCGGGGCGCGTTTTCGTTTTCTCGCCCCGGATGCGCTACTGGAAGGTAAAGAGAGGGCAGACTGGCTGATTGTCGATGAGGCCGCGGCGCTCCCTGCGCCGCTTTTACATCGTCTGGTGGCGCGCTTTCCACGAACCTTGTTGACCACCACCGTTCAGGGCTATGAGGGAACCGGGCGCGGTTTTTTACTCAAGTTCTGCGCCCGCTTTCCCCGGATTGCGCGTTTTGAACTTCAGCAGCCGATTCGCTGGGCACAAGGTTGTCCGCTGGAGAAAATGGTCAGCGATGCGCTGGTGTTTGATGATGACGCCTTTGCTGTTGCCCCCCACGGGGAGATCGCTATTTCGCGTTTTGAGCAGGATACCTGGCAGACGCATCCGCAAACGCCTCTGGCAGTTTACAGATTGCTTTCTGGCGCACATTACCGGACTTCACCTCTCGATTTGCGGCGGATGATGGATGCGCCAGGACAACTTTTTTTTCAGGCCTCTGCGGGAAAAATGGTCGCTGGCGCGCTCTGGCTGGTGGAGGAAGGGGGGCTTTCAACGCCATTGAGTCAGGCGGTCTGGGCCGGATTTCGTCGACCGCGTGGTAATCTCGTCGCCCAGTCTCTTGCCGCCCATGGCGGGAATCCCCTGGCCGCCACGCTCACCGGACTTCGGGTGAGCCGCATTGCGGTACATCCGGCCCGCCAGCGAGAGGGCGTGGGTCAGCAGCTGATTGCGCAGGCGCGTGCAGAGGCCGAATGTGACTATCTCTCCGTCAGCTTTGGTTATACGCAGGAGCTGTGGCGCTTCTGGCAGCGCTGTGGCTTTATCCTGGTTCGGATGGGCAACCATCGGGAAGCCAGCAGCGGTTGCTTTACCGCGATGGCGATGTTGCCTCTGAGCGACGCGGGCAAGTCTCTGGCTGAGCATGAACATTATCGCCTGCGGCGGGATGCGGACATTCTGGCGCTGTGGAATGGAGAGGCGATCCCGGTTGAACCGCTGAAAGCGACTATGCTTGATGATGATGACTGGTATGCACTGGCGGGATTTGCTTTCGCGCATCGCCCGTTGCTCACCTCATTAGGTTGTCTGAACCGGCTGCTTGCCAGCAGTGCGTCTGCTTTACCCGCGCTGCGGGGACGCCTGCAGGATAACGTGAGCGATGCGCAACTGTCAGCAACACTGAAGTTAACCGGGCGAAAGGCGCTGCTGGCCGCTCAGCGTGCAGAAGCCGCTCAGGCGTTGCTGGCACTGGATGCGGAACGCACGCGACGGTTACGCGATCGCATTATGCAATGGCAATTTTTTCACTAACTCCTTCAATTTTCTGGCATGGTCATTGCGAATCAGCGGCGTAGAATTCACCTTAACCGTTAAGGAGATCGCCATGAAACATGATCATTTTGTTGTTCAAAGCCCCGGTAAGCCTGCTCAACAGCTGTTGCTGCTGTTTCATGGCGTGGGGGATAACCCGGTTGCAATGGGCGAAATTGGTTCCTGGTTTGCTCCTGTTTTTCCGGACGCGCTGGTTGTCAGTATCGGTGGCGCAGAGCCATCCGGTCCGGGCGCCGGGCGTCAGTGGTTTTCCGTTGCTGGGGTGACGGAAGAGAATCGTCAGGCGCGGATTGATGCCATCATGCCGGTTTTCATCGAAACCGTTCGCTACTGGCAAAAACAGAGCGGCGTGGGGCCAGCGGCAACGGCGATGATTGGCTTCTCGCAAGGGGCTATTATGGCGCTGGAGAGCGTCAAAGCGGAGCCAGGTCTGGCGTCGCGCGTGATTGCTTTTAACGGACGCTATGGCAGCCTGCCGGAAACGGCCTCGACCGCAACGACAGTGCATCTGATTCACGGTGGTGAAGACCGGGTGATTGAACTTTCTCACGCGGTTGCCGCCCAGGATGCGCTCATTCGGGCAGGGGGCGACGTGACGCTGGATATTGTGGAAGACTTAGGGCACGCCATTGACGAGCACAGTATGCAGTTTGCTCTTAATCATCTGCAATATACCGTACCGAAGCGCTACTTTGATGAAGCGCTCAGCGGCAGTACGCCAGATGATGACGATATTATCGAGATGATGTAAGCCGGAACCGAACCGTAGGCCGGAGAAGGCGAAGCCGCCATCCGGCATTGATATCGCATGATTGCCGGATAGCAACGCGACGCGTTTTATCCGGCCTGCGGGCTATTTCTTTGGTTCATCCTTCTTTGGCCAATCGTTGTCGTCGTCCCATTTATCGTTAAAGTCACGATGTGGGGGAAGCTCCGGCTTATTGGCGAGGAATTTTTTGTGGTCGACGCGTTTGAGATCTTTAATCACGTTCAGCAGTACACCCACCAAAAACACCAGCACCAGGATCCACCAATATTTCGTCAGCCAGTCCATGCGCATTTCCTCTTAAGGAACAATCGTCAGGCGACGAGTTGCTCCATGATACGTTGATACATACGGGCAAGCAGTTGCAGATCGGCGGCGTTCACACATTCATTAATTTTATGAATGGTGGCATTGACCGGCCCAAGCTCGACCACCTGCGCGCCCATCCGGGCGATAAAACGTCCGTCGGACGTGCCACCCGTAGTGAGAAGCTGTGGTTTAATTTCATTATAGTGCTCAATCGCATTCACCACCGCATTAACCAGCTTCCCTCTCTCGGTCAGGAACGGCTGACCGGAGAGCCACCAGTCCACGGTATAGCGCAACTGATGTTTTTCCAGCAGTGCGTGAACCCGCGCTTTAATCATCTCATCGGTCAGCTCGGTGCTGAAACGGAAGTTGAACTGGACGAACAGCTCGCCGGGGATCACATTGTTGCTGCCGGTACCCGCCTGAATATTGGCAATCTGCATACTGGTCGCCGGAAAAAATTCATTTCCTTGATCCCATTCGATCGCCACCAGCTCATTGAGCATGGGGGCTGCGCGATGCACCGGGTTATCGGCCAGGTGTGGATAAGCGACATGCCCCTGCACGCCGTGAATGGTCAGATTACAGGTCAGCGAGCCGCGACGACCGTTTTTCACCACGTCACCGACGACTTCCGTACTTGACGGTTCGCCCACCAGACAATAATCCAGGCGCTCATTGCGTGCCATCAGCGCGTCGACAACCCTGACGGTGCCGTTTTTCGCACTGGCCTCTTCGTCTGAGGTAATCAGAAACGCCAGGCGACCTTTATGATTTGGATGCTGCGCCACAAAGCGTTCTGCGGCCACAACCATTGCCGCCAGAGAACCTTTCATATCTGCCGCACCGCGTCCAAACAACATGCCGTCGCGAATGGTCGGTTCGAAAGGCGGGTTGATCCAGCGATCTGCATCGCCTGCGGGCACCACGTCAGTGTGACCGGCAAACGCCAGCGTCTCACCCTGTCCGCGCCATGCCCAAAAATTCTGTGTATCCGCAAAATCCATTCGCTCAACGGTAAAACCAATCGCGCGCAGGCGTTCAATCATCAACGCCTGACATCCCGCATCGTCCGGGCTGAGGGAAGGGCGGCGAATAAGCTGCTGTGTCAGCTCAATAACCGGGCACGACATAAACTACACCTCATCAAAAAACTGCTGATAACTGGATTCATTAAAACCCAGCAGCATAGGCTTACCGGGCGCGCAGAGCAATGGGCGTTTGATGATAGCCGGCATTTCGATCATCAATGCTGCGGCAGAATCCGCACTGGCTACTGAGTCGCGGGTCGCCTGATCAAGTTTGCGCCAGGTGGTGCCGCGGGTATTGAGCAGCGCTTCCCAGCCTAATTCGCTAATAAAAGAGCGAACTAATTCGCGGTCCAGTCCATCCACGCGATAGTCGTGAAAGCGATAGTCGATGCCGTGTGTCTCCAGCCAACGGCGGGCTTTTTTTATCGTGTCGCAGTTTTTAATGCCGTAAAGGGTGATCATTTGAATCCTTATCTTTTAAATCTGACTAATTAGTCATAAACGTTGCTGTGTTTGATAATACATTTTGTCATCGGGTGGTAAACAGAAAATATAACATTGTTGAATGTATTGTGAATAATAATTCCTGAATGTTCCTGATAAATCGACCTGCGGCAGATTAAACATTTTCCCATATGCTTGTGGCTGTTTTTTATTCAAATTTTTGAAGTACCAGATAGAGTATGAATGTTTCAAAATATTGCAGTAAGTCACATAAAATTTATGTGCATAGCGCCATAGTAACGGCATCAGCGCTATGTTCCCGGAGGATGTAATCACAACAATCGGTTAAATTATCTTCACCAGGTGATGTTATTTTTGTAGAATACGCATAATAATAAGAGAGGTTGTTATGATTGAACGTGAACTGGGGAACTGGAAAGACTTTATTGAAGTCATGCTTCGTAAGTAATTTCTGGAAGAAATCCTGATCCTGAAAAGGACAGAAAAAGGCGACTTTAAGTAAGTCGCCTTTTTTGTGCCTTATTCCGGCTTCGGCTTCAACGGGAAGCGGCGACGCACCAGCACAAAGAACAGTGGAACAAAGTAAATAGCCAGAATGGTGGCCGATATCATCCCGCCCATTACGCCTGTCCCGACGGCATGCTGACCACCGGAACCCGCACCGCTGCTAATCGCCATTGGCAACACCCCGAAGATAAACGCCAGTGAGGTCATCAGGATAGGACGCAGACGCTGGCGACAGGCGTGCAGTGTGGCATCCAGCAGATCGTGTCCTTTCTCGTTCATCTCGTTAGCAAACTCCACGATAAGAATGGCGTTTTTCGCTGAGAGACCAATGACCGTCAGCAATCCGACCTGGAAGTAGACGTCGTTTTCCAGCCCGCGCATCCAGGTGGCGAGCAGCGCGCCAATCACCCCTAGTGGCACAACCAGCATCACTGAGAACGGAACCGACCAGCTCTCGTACAGCGCCGCCAGGCACAGGAACACCACCAGCAGCGAAATGGCATACAGGGCAGGCGCCTGTGCCCCGGAGAGGCGTTCCTGGTAAGACATTGCTGTCCATTCCAGACCGAACCCGGTCGGCAGCTGGCGCACCAGATTCTCCATGGTATCCATTGCGGTCCCGGTACTGACGCCAGACGCCGCTTCACCGACGATCTCCACCGCCGAATAGCCGTTATAACGCTCCAGACGCGGCGAACCGGTCTCCCAGCGCGAGGTGGCGAAAGCCGAGAAAGGCACCATGCCGCCGCTGTTGTTGCGGACATACCACAGATTAATATCTTCCGGCAGCATGCGGTATTTTGCCGCGGCCTGAACGTAGACCTTCTTGACGCGACCTCTGTCCATAAAGTCGTTCACGTAGCTCGAACCCCAGGCGGTTTGCAGGGTATCGTTGATATCATCAATCGAAACTCCCAGCGCCTGCGCTTTGCGCTGATCGACATCAATCTGTAGCTGCGGACTGTCATCCAGACCGTTGTGACGCACGCGGGTCAGGGTGCTGTCTTTTCCGGCGAGCTCAATCAGCTTGTCACGCGCCGCCATCAGCGCGTCATGGCCTGCGCCAGCGTGATCCTGCAGTTCCATATCAAACCCCGCCGAACTGCCGAGTCCGCTAATGGCCGGCGGGCTACTGGCGAAAACGCGAGCTTCTTTAATTTTACTAAACGCTTTAGTTGCGCGTTCAATAATGGCGAATGAGGTGCCGGTAGTGCTATCGCGCTCTCCCCAGTCCTTTAAGCGGATGAACATACGCGCCACGTTTTGCCCGTTCCCGCCAGGGCCGGAACCTACCGTGGCGAAGACTGACGTGACGTTTTCTTTCTCATGGGTGAAGAAATATTTTTCAACCTCTTCCACCACTTTCAGGGTTTGTTGCTGGGTTGAGCCGCTGGGTAACTGTACCGACGTGGTGAACATACCGCGGTCTTCAAGTGGCAGGAATGAGGTCGGCAGACGCAGGAACAGGAACACCATCCCGCCGAGCAGCAGTACATAGATCAGGATCCAGCGCAGGCTGCGGTGAAGGATTCTGGCGACCCCTTTTTCGTAACGTTCGGCGTTGCGGTTAAACATCCGGTTAAACCAGCCGAAGAAACCTTTCTGGCCGTGATGTTCGCCTTTATGCAGCGGCTTGAGCAGCGTCGCGCACAGGGCAGGGGTGAGGATCATCGCCACCAGTACCGAAAGCACCATTGCGGCAACGATGGTTATCGAGAACTGACGATAGATGGCCCCGGTAGTGCCGCCAAAGAAGGCCATTGGCACAAATACCGCAGACAGCACCATGGCGATCCCGACCAGTGCGCCCTGAATCTGCCCCATTGATTTGCGCGTCGCCTCGCGTGGCGAGAGTCCCTCCTCACTCATGATGCGTTCAACGTTCTCAACCACCACGATGGCGTCATCCACCAGCAGGCCGATCGCCAGCACCATCGCGAACATCGTCAGGGTATTGACGCTGTAGCCAAAAGCGTAGAGCACGGAGAAGGTCCCCATCAACACGATGGGCACGGCAATGGTTGGGATAAGCGTTGCGCGGAAATTTTGCAGGAACAGGAACATCACGAGGAATACCAGCGCGATCGCTTCCAGCAGGGTTTTAACCACGTCTTCAATGGAAGCTTTCACGAAGGAGGTGGTTTCATACGCGACTTTGTATTCCAGCCCGTGCGGGAAATACTGTGAGAGTTCGTCAAGCCGGTTCAGTACCAGCCCGGCGGTCGCCATTTCATTAGCACCCGATGCCAGCTTCACTCCAAGACCGGAGGCCGGATTGCCGTTAAAGCGGCTGAGATAGTCATATTTTTCCGCCCCCATTTCGACGGTGGCGACATCCCCCAGCCTGACTTCGGACCCATCCTGATTAACGCGCAAAGTAATATCGCGAAACTGCTCCGGCGTTTGCAGCAGGGACTGGGCGTTGATGGTGGCATTCAGCGCCTGTTTATCGACGGAAGGCGTGCCGCCTAGCTGACCGACGGCGATCTGCGCGTTCTGCGAACCAATGGCGTTGGTGACATCCTTGGCGGTCATCTGGAAGCTGTTGAGTTTGGCCGGGTCCAGCCAGATACGCATTGAATATTGTGACCCGTAGGCGTCGATATCCCCCACGCCGTTCACGCGGCTCAGCGGATCCTGAATATTACTGGCGACATAGTCGGCGATATCTTGCTTATCCATTGAGCCATCGGTGGAAACGAAGGCGATGGTCAGAATGTTGGTGTCGCCCGTTTTACGCACCGTCACCCCCTGATTTTGCACCGCCTGCGGCAGCTTGCGCATGGCCGACTGTAGCTGGTTTTGCACCTGCTGCACGGCTTCATCGGGATCGGTTCCGGCGACAAAGCTCAGCATCACCGACGCCTGGCCGGTACCGCTGCTTTGCGAAGACATATACATCAGGTTATCGAGGCCCGTCATGTTCTGTTCGATAACCTGAGTGACGGTATTTTCCAGGGTTTGCGCAGAGGCGCCTGGATAGTTGGCGGTGATACGTACGTTCGGCGGAGCCAGATCGGGATATTGCTCAACGGGTAAAGAGAGAATGGCCAGGGTACCTGTCAGGCACAACAGGATTGCCAGCACCCAGGCAAAAATGGGGCGATCGATAAAGAAATTCGCCATTAAAAAGGGACCTCGTTTTTCTGCGTATAATATCGGGTATGACTTGTTTCACTGTAGCGGCAAGGTACGAACCAAACGTGGAGAAAAAAAGGAGATAATGTAAATTATCCAGCTCGTTTAAAACGTTTGATTGCGTTCGGCGCCGTCCTGTCTGAAATCAGGCATATCAGGGCTTTGCCGTTCTTTACGTTAACTGACTTTCTGGTGACTCAGCTGACGAACGGAAGCTGATACTCACCAACGTTCCGCCGCCGGAGGGCTGCGAAAAGTTCAGGGTTCCACCCAGCCGCTCTGCGCGTTCACGCATAATATTCAGCCCATAGTGCCCGGCGGGTTCATCAGGCTCGCCAATACCTATGCCGTTATCACGAATATAGACCGTATGGTTGCCATCCGGCGCGGTGACGCAGCTGACGGCAATCTCGCTGGCGTTGGCATGTTTCATGGCGTTCAGCACCGCCTCACGAATAATCTGCAACAGATGCACCTGCATTTGCGCGTCCAGCGCCAGCGTGGGCAAACGACAGTCCAGTGTGAGCGTGGCGGATGTCTGCCCCTGCAGGGTTTCGAGCATTTCATGCAGTGCGGACGGCAAATCGGCCTGCTGCAGCGTCAGCCGGAATGTGGTCAGCAACTCCCGGAGCTGCCGATATGCGTCATTCAGCGCCCGGGAGAAATCCGCCATGATGCTCTGCGCCGGGGCATTATCTTCGGGAATTGAGCGTTTGAGTAACGTGAGCTGAATTCGCAGGTAGGAGAGCACCTGCGCCAGTGAATCGTGCAGTTCGCGTGCGATAGTGGCGCGCTCTTCCATCAATAAGAGCTGCTGGAAGTGTTTTTGCGCCTGGTTAAAGTACAAACCGCGTCCCAGCATGGAGGATACGCTGTTTAGCAGCAGCTGCGAGCTGGTGACGTTTTCATTCTGCCAGTGCAGTTCGCCATAAACCGTCTCCTGCATAGTGACCGGCAAAATCTGCATCGGCAGGGAATCACTCTCTGTCCCTTCGCTGATGCGCCAGTTATCGCCTACGGTAAGCTCCAGATAATGGGCGGCATCATGTTCACGGACGATTTGCAGAATATGGCGGAAACTGTGGACGTCAATCTGTGTGGTGTTCAACGCCTGGGAACACTGGTACAACACCTCCAGACGGCGGTTGGCCTGATGCAGATCGTGGGTTTTTTCCTCAACCGACGCTTCAAGAGAGCGATACAGTTTGTGCAGCTCGCTCGACATCTGGTTAAAGGTTTTCGCCAGAAGGCCCAGCTCATTAGGCAGATGTGTCTCCAGCGGCGGCGAGTCGAACTGACCGTGCTCAATACGCTGGCTGGCCATGACCAGCTGGTTGAGCGGCTGCACCACCTGATGACGAATACGCCGCAGCGTGAAGAAGACCAGCGTGAAGATCCCGATACCGCCTGCCAGCGAGATACCCACCACCAACATCACTTTGCGTTCCGCGTAATGTTGCAACGCCAGCACGAACAGGTCGATCTTATCGACATAGTCGTTGATGTTGTCCTGATACCACGCCAGATCCTCTTTGATCAGCCGTTGGTTCATCTCCAGCCAGTTGGCATGCAGATGGGCATAGCGACTTTTTACCGCCTGCGGAACGTACCACGCATTCAGATTGTTTAAGGCCGGAGAGTTCAGCGCCTGCTGAAAAAGCAGGCGGTGAGCGCTGAGCTGAGGGCTTTGGCTTTGCAGGTCGTAACCCAGCCGGTAGCTCTGCATGCGCAACGACCCCGCGACGTTAATCGCCTCGGCATCTCGCAGGCTGCTTGCCAGCGTCAGAAGCGCCACGCCGGTTGAGAGTATTGACAGCAGCACAATGTAAAAAAAGGCCCGGGCCAGGCTGGCCGAGACAGGGCGTTTAACGATCACACACGTGTTCCCCGCGAAATAGGCTCATAGTGAAATGATAAAATGGTTCAGCTAACTGAAACATGATTTCATCTGCGATGAAATAAATTGATCTGCCACAGGTTCTGTAGAAATAGTTGTGCTTCCTGGGCAAATGAACATTGCCGACTTACTTCGTTGTCGGGTAATAACAACACTCATACGAAGAATAAGGTTTTTACAACCAAAAAAGAAGGTCGCCATGAATCGTTTTGTTATGGCCAACAGCCAACAGTGTCTGGGATGCCATGCCTGTGAGGTCGCTTGTGTAATGGCTCACAATGATGAGCAGCATGTGTTGAGTCAACGTCATTATCAACCCCGGATTACGGTCGTTAAACAGCAGCATCAGCGCAGCGCGGTGACCTGTCACCACTGTGAGGATGCGCCCTGTGCCCGCAGCTGCCCTAACGGGGCGATAAGCCGCGTCAACGACAGCGTACAGGTTAACCAGCAAAAATGCATTGGCTGCAAATCCTGTATGATCGCCTGTCCGTTTGGCACGATGCAGATTGTGCTGACGCCTGTTGCAAAAAATCAGGTGAAAGCCACGGCGCACAAATGCGATTTGTGTCACGGACGTGAAGCCGGTCCTGCCTGCGTGGAAAACTGTCCGGCTGATGCGCTGCATCTGGTTAGCGAAGCCTCGTTAAACAACCTTGCCAAAGCGCGTCGGTTGCGTACCGCACGCCAGGAAAATCAGCCCTGGCATGTCAGCGTTACGGCGCAGGAACCCTGGACGGTGAGTAAAGTTGAGCAGATGCGGGCAACGCCGCCGCGCGGAGAGCCGGATAAGCTGGCCATTGAGGCGCGTAAAACCCGCTTTGATGAAATCTATCTGCCGTTTCGTACCGCCCAGGCCGAGCAGGAGGCCGCGCGCTGTCTGAAGTGCGGTGAGCACAGCATCTGCGAATGGACTTGCCCGTTGCATAACCATATCCCGCAGTGGATTGAGCTGGTGAAGGCCGGGAATATTGATGCGGCAGTGGAGCTTTCTCACCAGACGAACTGTCTGCCGGAGATAACCGGGCGCGTCTGCCCGCAGGATCGACTCTGCGAAGGGGCCTGTACGGTACGCGATGAGTATGGTGCGGTCACTATCGGTAATATCGAACGCTATATTTCTGATCGGGCGCTGGATAAAGGCTGGCGACCGGATCTCAGCGATGTGCAGAAAGTGGATAAACACGTCGCTATTATCGGGGCGGGTCCGGCGGGGCTGGCCTGTGCAGATGTTCTGGTGCGTAATGGAATCACTGTGACGGTTTACGAACGCCATCCGGAAATCGGTGGGTTGCTGACATTCGGTATCCCGGCTTTTAAACTGGATAAATCTCTGCTGGTTCGTCGTCGCGAAATTTTCAGCGCGATGGGGATCCATTTTGAACTGAACTGTGAAGTTGGCAAAGACGTTGCTCTGCAAGCCGTGTTGGACGAATACGATGCCGTATTTGTCGGGGTCGGCACCTATCGTTCGATGAAGGCCGATCTGCCAAACGAAGACGCGCCGGGCGTATACGACGCGCTGCCGTTCCTGATTGCCAACACCAAACAGGTGATGGGCCTCGACGAACTTCCGCAAGAGCCGTTTATTGATACCGCCGGGCTGAACGTGGTAGTACTGGGCGGTGGCGACACAGCGATGGACTGCGTGCGTACTGCCCTGCGTCACGGCGCGAGCCGGGTGACCTGCGCCTACCGCCGTGACGAAGCCAACATGCCGGGTTCGAAGAAAGAGGTGAAAAACGCCCGTGAAGAAGGGGCGAACTTCGAGTTCAACGTGCAGCCCGTGGAGCTGGAACTGAATGATGAAGGACGCGTCTGTGGCGTTCGATTCCTGCGCACGCAGCTTGGCGAACCTGATGCCCAGGGCCGTCGTCGGCCGGTGCCGATCGCCGGTAGCGAGTTTGTCATGCCCGCTGATGCCGTGATCATGGCCTTTGGTTTCCATCCGCACGGAATGCCGTGGCTGGAAACGCACGGCGTGAAGGTGGACAACTGGGGACGGATCGCGGCCAACGTCGACAGTGCGTACCGTTACCAGACCAGTAACGCGAAAATTTTTGCCGGTGGCGATGCCGTACGCGGCGCCGATCTGGTGGTGACGGCAATGGCGGAAGGACGACATGCCGCGCAGGGAATTATCGACTGGCTTGGCGTAAATTCGGTTAAATCTCACTAATCCCCTACCAGACAAAACCGGCCTCGCGGCGTAAGATTATTTTTCTTCTTACGCTGTGGAGCCGGTATGACGCAAAAAATCACCCTTATCAAAGATAAAGTTCTTTCGGATAACTACTTCATCCTGCGCAATATTACTTACGATCTGACGCGTAAAAACGGTGAGGTGATCCGTCATAAACGCGAGGTTTACGATCGCGGTAACGGTGCGACAATCCTGCTGTATAACGCGGCGAAAAAGACGGTCGTGCTGATTCGCCAGTTCCGCGTCGCGACGTGGGTTAACGGCAATGAAAGCGGTCAACTGATTGAAACCTGCGCCGGGCTGCTGGATAACGATGAGCCGGAAGTCTGCATCCGTAAAGAGGCGATTGAAGAGACAGGCTATGAAGTGGGTGAAGTGCGTAAGCTGTTTGAGCTGTATATGTCGCCGGGCGGGGTGACGGAATTAATTCATTTCTTCATCGCCGAGTACAGCGCCAGCCAGCGGACGAACGTGGGCGGCGGCGTTGAAGATGAGGATATCGAAGTCCTGGAGCTTCCGTTTTCCCAGGCGCTGGAGATGATTAAATCAGGTGAGATACGGGATGGTAAGACCGTGTTATTGCTTCATTATTTGCAGTCATCGCATTTAATGGATTAATGGTTCGGGTCACGAAGCCAACGCATCTGCGGCCTGGAGTATGACGAGTCTTACCTATCCGACAAATCCGATTGAGCCTGTTGAGTCGCGCAACGAAGATACGACCTGTGTTGTGAAGGTGACTTTTGGGGTTCGCACGGTCCATGCGTTATCGCGTTATTATTATTTTCCTGATCGGTCTGCTGCCGGCCCGCCTGCTGTGGGCGGCACCGGCGCAACAGGCTTTTTCTGACTGGCAGGTTACCTGTAATAATCAAAATTTCTGTACAGCGCGTAATACCGGTGAACATAACGGGCTGGTGATGAGCCTGAGTCGCAGCGCAGGGGCGTATACCGACGCCACGCTACGTATTGATGCTGGTGGTCTGAATCCCCCTGATGCCAATGCCCCGGCTATCGCGCCGCGCCTGCTGCTGGATGGCAATCCGCTCTCTCTGGCCGGAGAACACTGGCGTATCACGCCCTGGCATCTGGTGACCGACGACGCCACGACCATCAGCGAATTTTTACAGACCATTCAGGAAGGGCAGGCGATCGCGCTGGAAGGCGGGAAACAGCTTATCTCTTTAGCGGGATTAAAAGCGGCGCTGCTGTTTATTGACTCCCGGCAACAGCGGGTGGGAAACGAAACCGCATGGATTAAAAAAGGTGACGATCCGCCGCTTAGCGTGCCTCCTGCTCCAGCCCTGCAGGAGGTAGCGCTGGTCAACCCGACGCCGGTACCGCTCTCCCTCGAAGAACGCAACGATCTTCTTGATTACGGCAACTGGCGTATGAATGGCATTCGCTGTTCACTTGATCCTTCCCGCCGGGACGTGCGGGTAACCGCGCTGACGGACGATAAAGCGCTGATGATGATCGCCTGTGAGGCTGGCGCGTACAATACTATCTCACTGGCGTGGATTGTCTCGCGGCAGAAACCGCTGGCGTCGCACGCTGTCCGCCTGCATCTGCCGTTTAACCGTGGCGCAGAAAGCAATGATATGGAGTTGATGAACGCCACTTTTGACGAAAAGTCGCGGGAGCTTGAGACGCTGGCAAAAGGGCGGGGACTCGCGGACTGCGGCATTCAGACACGCTGGCGTTTTGACGGTCAGCGTTTTCGTCTGGTGCGCTATGCCGAAGAGCCCAGCTGTGATAGCTGGCATGGGCCAGACGCCTGGCCCACGTTATGGATCACACGTTGATGTGTTGCCGGATGGCCTCGCCTGCGACTTTTCCGGCCTGGATTATGCCGATGGCGCAGGTCGGTAAGCTTAGGCCAGCGGGCATTTCAGGCTTAGCCTCTCTCCCCAAGCACGTTATGCGCTTTTTCGACGATATTCTCGACCGTAAAGCCGAAGTACGGGAATAATTTCTCCGCCGGAGCGGACTCACCGTAGCCCGTCATCCCGACAATTGCCCCTTTCAGCCCGACATACTTATACCAGTAGTCAGCAATGCCCGCCTCGACCGCCACGCGGGCGGTGACGTTCGACGGTAGCACCGATTCGCGATACGCCTCGTCCTGCGCATCAAAAATGTCCGTTGAGGGCAGAGAGACTACGCGAACGTTGCGGCCTTCGCCGGTCAGTTTTTCCGCTGCCAGCAAGGTGATTTCCATCTCCGAACCGGTAGCAATCAGGATGATATCCGGCTTGCCGCCGCCGTCTTTGAGCACATAGCCGCCACGGAAAATCTCTTTGACCTGCTGAGGCGTACGTTCAACCTGGGCGAGATTCTGTCGCGAGAGGATCAGTGCCGTCGGTCCGCTATGGCGTTCTACCGCCAGCTTCCAGCCTACCGCTGCTTCTACCTGATCGCACGGCCGCCAGGTGCTGAAGTTTGGCGTCAGACGCAGGCTTGCCAGTTGCTCCACGGCCTGGTGAGTGGGGCCATCTTCCCCTAAGCCGATAGAGTCATGGGTATAGACCATGATTTGTCGCGCTTTCATCAGCGCCGCCATCCGCGCCGCGTTGCGCGCGTATTCCACGAACATCAGGAAGGTGGCGGTGTAGGGGACAAAACCGCCGTGATGTGCAATACCGTTGGCGATGGCCGTCATGCCGAATTCGCGCACGCCGTAGTGAATATAGTTACCGGCCAGATCCTCCTTCAGCGAGGTGGAGCCTTTCCAGAGGGTCAGGTTGCTGGGGGCCAGATCCGCAGAGCCGCCCAGCAGTTCCGGCAGCAGCGGACCGTAGACGTTAAGGGTATTCTGCGAGGCCTTACGGGTGGCGATTTTCGCCGGGTTGGCCTGAAGTTCGGTGATGTATTTTTGCGTCACCTTTTCCCATTCTGCCGGCAGCCCACCGCGCATTCGCCGGGTAAACTCTGCGGCCAGATCCGGATACGCTTCCTGGTATGCCGAGAATTTCTCATTCCAGCTCTGCTGGGCTTTTTCGCCTTTTTCCCTGGCGTCCCAGGCGCGGTAAATCTCTTTGGGAATGTCGAACGCAGGATGATGCCAGCCCAGCTTCTGCCGCGCCAGCGCCACTTCCTCTTCGCCCAGCGCCGCGCCGTGGGCTTCCTCTTTCCCGGCTTTATTTGGCGAACCGAAACCAATGATTGTCCGGCAAATAATCAGCGACGGTTTGTCCGTCACGCTCCGGGCCTCCAGAATCGCCTTTTTCACCGCTTCCGGGTCGTGACCGTCGATTTCGTGTACCACATGCCAGTTATAGGCCTCAAAACGTCTGGCGGTATCGTCGGTAAACCAGCCTTTGGTTTCACCGTCAATGGAGATGCCGTTGTGGTCGTAAAAGCCGATCAGCTTGCCTAACCCCAGCGTGCCGGCCAGCGAGCAGACTTCGTGCGAAATCCCCTCCATCAGACAGCCGTCGCCCATAAATACCCAGGTGAAGTGATCGACAATCTCGCGATCCGGCTGGTTAAACTGCGCCGCCAGCGTACGTTCCGCGATGGCCAGACCGACGGCGTTCGCCAGCCCCTGACCCAGCGGTCCGGTCGTGGTTTCCACGCCTGGCGTATAGCCTATCTCCGGATGGCCTGGCGTTTTGGAATGCAGCTGGCGGAAGTTTTTTAACTCCTCAATCGGCAGGTCGTAGCCCGTCAGATGGAGCAGGCTGTAGAGCAGCATTGAGGCATGACCGTTAGAAAGAATAAAGCGGTCGCGATCGTACCAGGTCGGGTCCGTCGGGTTGTGCTTAAGAAAATCGTTCCACAGCACTTCGGCAATATCTGCCATTCCCATTGGCGCGCCCGGATGACCGGAGTTCGCTTTTTGTACGGCATCCATGCTGAGCGCACGGATGGCGTTGGCAAGGTCTTTACGGGACATAGATCACTCCGTTTATAATTTGGCGGCAAGCAGGTCTTCCAGTTTGCGTTGGTCAACCGCGAACAGACGGATCCCGTCGGACAGTTTTTCAACCGCCATCGGATCCTGGTTGTGCTCCCAGCGGAATTCAGCCTCTGACATGGGGGTCGGACGCGGCAGCGCCTGGGAAGCGGGAACCAGTTTGCGGATCACCGGTTCCTCTTTTTCCTGCAACTCTTGCAGCAGATTGGGGGCAATAGTCAGGCGATCGCAGCCGGTCAGCGCCAGAATTTGCTCTGTGCGGCGAAAGCTGGCGCCCATAACAATCGTTTCATAGCGATGCTGCTTGAAGTAGTCGTAGATATTGCGGACCGATTTTACGCCAGGGTCTTCATCGACCACGTACGGATCCATCGGTTGGCGAGCCTGATACCAGTCGTAAATGCGGCCAACGAAGGGGGAGATCAGGAACACTCCGGCTTCGGCGCAGGCGCGTGCCTGGGCAAATGAGAACAGTAGCGTCAGGTTACAGTTGATCCCCTCTTTTTCCAGGGACTCCGCCGCGCGGATCCCTTCCCAGGTTGAGGCCAGCTTGATCAGTATTCGTGACTTCTCCACGCCCTGCTGTTGGTAGAGCTCCACCAGGTGACGGGCCTTCTGCATACTCTTTTCTTTATCAAATGACAGGCGGGCATCCACTTCGGTTGAGACACGACCAGGGATGCTTTTCAGAATTTCCGCACCAAAATTGACCGCCAGTTTGTCACAGGCTTCAGCCACCTGTTCCCGCTGGGTTTTACCGTGCTTTTTGCCCCAGGCCACCGCGTCATCGATCAAATGACCGTACTGGGCAAGCCCGGCGGCTTTCAGCAACAGCGAGGGATTGGTGGTGGCATCCTGGGGCTGGTAATGGCGAATGGATTCAATATCACCGCTGTCGGCAACGACGGTGGTGAATTGTTTGATGCCGTCTAACTGGTTCATAGGAAATACTCCTTGAAAAGTAAAGCGTTAGGTGAGTGCTTTGATTCACACTTCTGCGAAATTCATGAGGTGTACCACAAAAAAGCATAGCAGACGGGCATGGTATTGCTGGCACAAGCAGGTAACATGGTTGTTATGAGTTAATTACAAATTCATTATTTGAGTGGTGAGAGTTTGGGGATGTTCAAAGTTTGCGTCGTCCGGGAAGGTGATAATGTGCGGCGCAACATACCTGCCATACTTCAGGCTGCATGTGCGTTAGCTTTCCTGCACCCGAATGATTCAGGGTATCGAATGGTTACCCGCGCTACTTTTTTGAACGATACGTGAAAGGAACAATAAGATGGATGACCAGTTAAAACAAAGCGCCCTTGATTTCCACGAATTTCCTGTACCAGGTAAAATCCAGGTTTCTCCGACCAAGCCCCTTGCGACACAGCGCGATCTGGCGCTGGCCTACTCGCCAGGCGTTGCCGCGCCGTGTCTTGAAATCGAAAAAGATCCCCTGGCAGCTTACAAATATACCGCGCGAGGCAACCTTGTCGCGGTCATTTCTAACGGTACTGCGGTGCTTGGCCTGGGGAATATCGGCGCGCTCGCCGGTAAGCCGGTCATGGAAGGCAAAGGCGTTCTGTTTAAGAAATTTGCCGGGATTGACGTGTTCGACATTGAAGTGGACGAGCTTGATCCGGATAAGTTTATCAACGTGGTGGCGGCGCTGGAGCCGACCTTCGGCGGGATCAACCTCGAAGACATCAAAGCGCCAGAGTGCTTCTACATTGAGCAGAAGCTGCGCGAGCGCATGAATATACCGGTATTCCATGACGATCAGCATGGGACCGCGATTATCAGCACTGCGGCGATCCTTAACGGTCTGCGGGTGGTGGAAAAAAACATCTCCGACGTGCGGATGGTGGTTTCCGGCGCCGGAGCCGCAGCCATTGCCTGTATGAACCTGCTGGTGGCGCTGGGGATGCAGAAGCACAACATTGTGGTCTGTGACTCCAAAGGCGTTATCTACAAAAACCGTGAGCCGAACATGGCGGAAACCAAAGCGGCCTATGCGGTAGAGGATGATGGCAAACGTACGCTGAACGACGTGATTGATGGCGCAGACATTTTCCTCGGCTGTTCAGGCCCGAAAGTGCTGACGCAGGAGATGGTGAAGAAGATGGCGCGTGCGCCGATGATCCTCGCGCTGGCTAACCCGGAACCCGAGATCCTGCCGCCGCTGGCAAAAGAGGTGCGCCCGGACGCCATCATTTGTACGGGGCGTTCCGACTATCCGAACCAGGTGAATAACGTTCTGTGCTTCCCGTTCATTTTCCGTGGCGCGCTGGACGTTGGCGCGACGGCGATTAACGAAGAGATGAAGCTGGCGGCAGTGCATGCGATTGCTGAACTGGCGCATGCGGAGCAGAGCGAAGTCGTGGCTTCAGCCTATGGCGATCAGGATTTGAGTTTTGGCCCGGAATATATCATTCCGAAACCGTTCGATCCGCGCCTGATAGTGAAGATCGCGCCTGCGGTGGCGAAAGCGGCGATGGATTCCGGCGTGGCGACGCGTCCGATTGCCGACTTCGACGCTTATATCGATAAGCTGACCGAGTTTGTTTACAAAACCAACCTGTTCATGAAGCCTATTTTCTCTCAGGCGCGGAAGGCGCCGAAGCGTGTTGTGCTGCCGGAAGGGGAAGAGGCGCGCGTGCTCCACGCGACGCAGGAGCTGATCACCCTGGGACTGGCGAAACCGATCCTGATTGGTCGTCCGAGCGTTATCGAAATGCGCATCCAGAAACTGGGGCTGCAGATTAAAGCCGGGGTTGACTTTGAGATCGTCAATAATGAATCCGATCCGCGCTTTAAAGAGTACTGGAGCGAGTACTACCAGATCATGAAACGTCGCGGTATTACTCAGGAGCAGGCGCAGCGTGCGGTGATCGCGAATACGACGGTGATAGGCGCGATAATGGTGCAGCGTGGTGAAGCGGATGCGATGATCTGCGGCACCGTCGGTGACTACCATGAGCATTTCAGCGTGGTGAAAGAGGTCTTTGGCTACCGTGACGGTGTTCATACGGCAGGGGCGATGAACGCGTTGCTGCTGCCAAGCGGCAACACCTTTATCGCCGACACCTACGTTAATGACGATCCGACACCGGAAGAGCTGGCGGAGATCGCCGTGATGGCGGCGGAAACCGTACGTCGCTTTGGTATTGAGCCGAGGGTGGCGCTGCTGTCGCACTCTAACTTTGGCTCTTCCCGATGCCCGTCATCCAGCAAAATGCGTGAAGCGCTGGAACTCATCAAAACACGAGCGCCCGACCTGATGATTGACGGGGAAATGCACGGTGATGCCGCGCTGGTGGAAAGCATCCGCAACGATCGTATGCCGGACAGTCCGCTGAAAGGCTCTGCCAATATTCTGGTGATGCCAAATATGGAAGCCGCGCGTATTAGTTACAACTTACTCCGCGTCTCCAGTTCGGAAGGGGTGACGGTTGGGCCGGTGTTAATGGGCGTCGCCAAACCGGTTCACGTATTAACGCAGATCGCTTCAGTTCGTCGTATCGTTAATATGGTCGCACTGGCCGTTGTGGAAGCTCAGACGCAACCGCTGTAATTTCACTTTAATTAATTCCGGCGCGGGTTTCTCCCGCGCTTTCTCAAATCCTGGCCCATCAGGGCTATTTTACTTGCCATTTTGAACCAGGCAGTGCGCGAAATCTTCACGTACTCCGTGTACGCTCCGGTTTCTCCGCGCTGTCCGTGTTCAAACTGTCTGCGACAATAATGCCTGGTGGGCCAGGCTCTTACTCTAAATAATTCTGATTGCCGGGCGTCAGCACACCTGTAATTTAACGTATGACGAATGTTTTTATTTCCTCTTAAAGGTGATCTTCTTCACCTTTTAAATCACCTTGCCGAATTTTGTTATTTACTCCAGCAAAAAATTGCCACGATACGCCCAGATTCAACACAGGCGGTGAGCAATGGATAAAGAACGCATCATTCAGGAATTTGTGCCGGGCAAACAGGTCACGCTGGCGCATCTCATTGCGCATCCAGGTGAAGAACTGGCGAAAAAGATTGGCGTTCCCGAAGCGGGTGCCATTGGCATTATGACGCTGACGCCGGGTGAAACCGCGATGATCGCAGGCGATTTAGCGTTGAAAGCCGCCAATGTCCATATCGGTTTTCTCGACCGATTCAGCGGGGCGCTGGTGATCTACGGTTCCGTCGGCGCGGTGGAAGAGGCGTTATTACAGACGGTGGCAGGTTTAGGACGCTTATTAAATTTCACGCTGTGTGAGCTGACAAAAAGTTAATGCGAGGTGCGAATGGAACGTATTGCATTTGTCGGTACCGTGGGTGCAGGAAAAACAACGCTTTTTAATGCGTTACAGGGAAATTATACCCTCGCCAGAAAAACGCAGGCCGTGGAATTTAATGAAAGCGGCAACATTGATACGCCTGGGGAATATTTCAGCCATCCCCGCTGGTATCACGCCTTAATTACTACGTTACAGGATGTGGACACGCTGATTTATGTCCATGCGGCAAATGATAAAGAAAGTCGCTTACCTGCCGGACTTCTGGATATTGGCACCCGTAAACGACATATCGCCGTGATCAGCAAAACGGACATGCCGGATGCCGACGTCGCCGCCGCGCGTCAGTTACTTCGCGGGATGGGGTTCCAGGAGCCAATTTTCGCGCTTAATAGCCAGGATCCGCAAAGCGTGCAGCAACTGGTGGAGTATCTGGTTGCACTTGAGCCTGCTCATTAGGCTTTTTTTTACCATCCTGGCTCAGGACCGTGCTCAGAATCCTCACGTACTGCGTGTACGTTCCGGTTCTTCCGCGCTGTCCGTGTCCAGGCTGGCTGCAACAATTACGCCTGATGAGCAGGCTCACACTGAACTGGCAGGTTCACACAGAACAGGAGGAAGGGGCAGGTGAAGAAACTTATCACAGCTAACGATATCCGTGCGGCTCACGCACGTGGTGAACAGGAAATATCGGTTGTTCTGCGCGCCAGCATCATTACCCCGGAGGCGCGTGAGGTTGCGGAGCTTTTGGGCGTCACGATCGCTGAATGCGACGAAGCCACCCCGGCGGCAGCTGCGGTGGCTGAGGGGAAAACCGAAAGTCAGCGCATTCGTGAAACCATCATCGCGCAGCTGCCGGAAGGGCAGTTTACCGAAAGCCTGGTGGCGCAGCTGATGGACAAAGTGATGAAGGAAAAAACGTCGCTGGAACAGGGCAGAATGCAGCCGGGTTTTAAATCGGTCACCGGGAAAGGCGGCGTGAAGGTCATCGACGGCAGCAGCGTGAAGTTTGGCCGCTTTGACGGCGCGCAGCCGCACTGCGTCGGCTTAACGGATCTGGTTACCGACCAGGACGGCAGCAGTATGGCCGCCGGATTTATGCAGTGGGATAACGCTTTTTTCCCATGGACGCTGAACTACGACGAAATCGACATGATTCTGGAAGGCGAGCTGCACGTGCGTCATGAAGGCGAGACCCTGATCGCTAAAGCCGGGGATGTGATGTTTATCCCGAAAGGCTCCAGCATCGAGTTTGGTACACCGACGACCGTGCGCTTCTTATACGTTGCCTGGCCTGCGAACTGGCAGTCCTGCTAAGGCGGATGCATGAAGGATTTCATTACCGAAGCATGGCTCAGAGCGAATCACACGCTCAGCGAGGGGGCAGAGATTCATCTCCCGGCCGATGCTCGCCTGACGCCATCTGCCCGGGAGTTGCTGGAAAGCCGTCGCCTGCGCGTCAAGTTTCTTGATGAACAGGGAAGCTTGTTTGTCGACGACGAGCAACAGCAGCCGCAGCCGGTGCACGGTTTGACCAGCAGCGATACGCACCCGAAAGCCTGCTGTGAGTTGTGCCATCAGGAGGTCACGAAAAAACCTGACACCCTGACCCATCTGACAGCCGACAAAATGGTTGCCAAAAGCTCCCCGCGTCTGGGCTTTCGCGCCGCGCTTGACAGCACCATCGCCCTGGCCGTGTGGCTTCAAATCGAGCTGGCGGAATCGTGGCAGCCGTGGCTTGCGGACATTCGTTCGCGCCTGGGCAACATTATGCGTGCCGACGCGATGGATGAACCGCTGGCGGCCCAGTCAATCGTCGGGCTTACCGAGAATGAACTGCACCGGCTTTCCCATCAGCCGCTGCGCTACCTTGACCACGATCACCTGGTGCCGGAGGCCAGCCACGGTCGCGATGCCGCGCTGCTTAATCTGTTGCGAACCAAAGTACGCGAGACGGAAACCCTCGCCGCACAGGTCTTTATCACCCGCAGTTTTGAAGTGCAGCGTCCGGATATCCTGCAGGCGCTGAACCGCCTCTCCAGTACGGTTTACGTGATGATGATTTTGTGCGTTGCGAAGCACCCGCTCTCTGTTGCTCAGATTCAGCAGCGACTGGGAGGTGAGCAATGATCATCGAACGCGCCCGCGAACTGGCGTTACGCGCCCCCGCCAGAGTGGTCTTTCCGGATGCGCTGGACGAACGCGTACTGAAAGCGGCGCACTACCTGCAACAGCATGGTCTGGCGCGGCCTGTTCTGGTCGCCAGCCCGTTTGCCCTGCGCCAGTTTGCCCTCAGCCACCGCGTGGCAATGGATGGCATTCAGATCATCGATCCGCACAGCAACCTGCAAATGCGCGAGGCGTTTGCGCAGCGCTGGCTCAGGCGTGCCGCAGAGAAAACACCGCCGGATGCTGTCGGGAAGCTCAACGACCCGCTGATGTTCGCCGCCGCGATGGTGAGCGCCGGAGAGGCAGATGTGTGCATTGCTGGCAACCTCTCCTCAACGGCGAACGTGCTGCGCGCCGGATTACGCATTATCGGCTTGCAGCCGGGGTGTAAAACACTGTCGTCAATCTTCCTGATGCTGCCGCAGTACACCGGAACGGCGCTGGGGTTTGCCGATTGCAGCGTAGTGCCACAGCCGACCGCGGCACAGCTGGCGGATATTGCCCTCGCCAGCGCCGATACCTGGCGGGCGATTACCGGGGAAGAACCGCGTGTGGCGATGCTGTCGTTCTCAAGTCAGGGCAGCGCCCGTCACCCCAACGTTGCCAATGTGCAGCAGGCCACAGAGATCGTCCGCGCGCGCGCGCCACAGCTCATTGTGGACGGGGAGTTGCAGTTTGACGCGGCTTTCGTACCGGATGTCGCTGCGCAGAAAGCGCCCGACAGCCCGCTTCAGGGCCGGGCAAACGTGATGATCTTTCCGTCGCTGGAAGCGGGAAATATTGGTTACAAAATCGCCCAGCGTCTGGGCGGATATCGCGCGGTTGGTCCGCTGATTCAGGGACTTGCCGCACCGCTCCATGACCTCTCGCGAGGCTGTAGCGTACAGGAAATTATCGAACTGGCGTTGGTGGCAGCAGTGCCGCGCCAGACTGACGTAAGCAGCGATTGCCGCTTACAAACACTGGTTGAATGAACGGTCCCGTTCTGGACCCCCTTAATGAGAGGAAAACACAATGGAAGCATTAGGAATGATTGAAACCCGGGGCCTGGTTGCACTGATTGAGGCTTCTGATGCAATGGTTAAAGCCGCTCGCGTGAAGCTGGTTGGTGTGAAGCAGATTGGCGGCGGTCTGGTTACCGCAATGGTTCGTGGCGATGTGGCCGCCTGTAAAGCGGCAACTGATGCCGGTGCCGCCGCAGCGCAGCGCATTGGTGAGCTGGTTTCCGTACACGTTATTCCGCGTCCGCATGGCGATCTGGAAGAAGTGTTCCCGATCAGCTTCAAGGGCGACAGCAACATCTAAGCTGGACGGCTACGTCGGATCGTACAGGCCGGATAAGACGCGTATGCGTCGCCATCCGGCCTACCGTTTCGGCACGCAATACACAACACACGGAGGCGGGTATGAAACTGGCAGTCGTCACAGGACAAATCGTTTGTACCGTGCGCCATCAGGGACTGGCACATGACAAATTGCTGATGGTGGAAATGATTGATGGCCAGGGAAATCCCGACGGGCAGTGTGCCGTCGCTATCGACAGCATCGGGGCGGGAACCGGGGAATGGGTGTTGCTGGTTAGCGGCAGCTCAGCGCGTCAGGCTCACCGCAGCGAAATGTCACCTGTCGACCTGTGTGTGATTGGCATCGTCGATGAAGTGGTGGCTGGCGGAAAAGTGGTATTTCACAAATAGGGCATAACATCATGAATCAACAGGATATTGAACAGGTGGTCAAAGCGGTGCTGCTGAAAATGAAAGACAGCAGCCAGACGGGCAGCCCCGTTCAAGAAATGGGCGTTTTTGCCTCCCTGGATGATGCCGTCGCGGCAGCAAAAGTGGCGCAGCAGGGACTTAAGAGCGTGGCGATGCGCCAGCTTGCCATCACGGCTCTGCGTGACGCGGGCGAAAAACACGCCAGAGAATTAGCGGAACTTGCCGTGGCTGAAACCGGCATGGGACGCGTCGAAGATAAATTTGCCAAAAATGTGGCGCAGGCGCGCGGCACGCCGGGCGTGGAGTGTCTGTCTCCACAGGTGCTGACCGGCGATAACGGCCTGACGCTGATTGAAAATGCGCCGTGGGGCGTGGTGGCATCGGTGACGCCGTCTACCAACCCGGCGGCGACGGTAATTAACAACGCCATCAGCCTGATTGCCGCTGGCAATAGCGTGGTATTCGCGCCCCATCCGGCAGCGAAAGGCGTTTCACAACGGGCGATTACGTTGCTCAACCAGGCGGTGGTTGCCGCCGGTGGACCGGCAAACCTGCTGGTGACCGTGGCGAACCCGGATATCGAAACCGCCCAGCGCCTGTTTAAGTATCCCGGCATTGGGCTGTTAGTCGTTACCGGTGGCGAAGCGGTCGTTGAGGCCGCGCGCAAACACACCAATAAACGTCTGATTGCCGCAGGAGCCGGTAACCCGCCGGTGGTGGTGGATGAAACGGCTGACCTGGCACGCGCAGCGCAGTCGATCGTCAAAGGCGCATCGTTTGATAACAACATCATCTGCGCCGACGAAAAAGTGCTGATTGTGGTCGATAGCGTTGCCGACGAACTGATGTGCCTGATGGAAGGCCAGCAGGCGGTGAAACTGACCGCCGCCCAGGCTGAACAGCTGCAGCCGGTGTTGCTGAAAAATATTGATGAGCATGGCAAAGGCACCGTCAGCAGTGACTGGGTTGGGCGCAACGCCAGCAAGATTGCCGCGGCGATTGGCCTGCAGGTACCGGAGCAAACGCGTCTGCTGTTCGTCGAAACGTCCGCCACGCATCCCTTTGCCGTCACCGAACTGATGATGCCGGTGCTGCCGGTGGTGCGGGTCGCCAACGTCGAAGAGGCTATTGCGCTTGCGGTCACGCTTGAGGGCGGCTGCCACCATACGGCGGCGATGCACTCGCGCAATATCGAGAATATGAACCAGATGGCGAATGCCATTGATACCAGCATTTTCGTCAAAAACGGGCCGTGTATCGCCGGTCTTGGACTCGGCGGCGAAGGCTGGACCACGATGACCATTACCACGCCAACCGGGGAAGGGGTGACCAGCGCACGCACGTTTGTGCGTCTGCGTCGCTGTGTGTTGGTGGACGCCTTCAGAATTGTATAAGGAGTGAACGACATGGCGCACGACGAACAACGCTGGCTGACGCCCAGGCTGCAAAAAGCGGCGGCTTTGTGTAATCAGACACCCGCTGCCAGCGAATCACCGCTGTGGCTGGGCGTTGATTTAGGCACCTGCGATGTGGTGTCGATGGTTGTCGACAGCGACGGCCAGCCGGTTGCGGTTTGTCTGGACTGGGCCGACGTCGTGCGCGATGGCATCGTCTGGGATTTCTTCGGTGCGGTGACCATCGTTCGTCGCCATCTCGATACGCTCGAACAACAGTTGGGTTGCCGCTTTACCCACGCGGCAACCTCGTTTCCACCGGGAACTGACCCACGAATCTCGATCAACGTGCTGGAATCTGCCGGGCTTGAAGTCAGTCATGTGCTCGACGAACCGACCGCGGTGGCGGACCTGTTGCAGCTTGATAACGCTGGCGTGGTGGATATCGGCGGCGGTACCACCGGGATTGCGATTGTGAAGCGGGGTTTGGTGACGTACTCGGCGGACGAAGCGACCGGCGGTCATCACATCTCTCTGACGCTTGCCGGGAACCGCCGTATTCAGCTGGAAGAGGCGGAACAGATCAAGCGCAGCAACGCGCAGGACATCTGGCCCGTGGTAAAGCCGGTTTACGAAAAGATGGCGGAGATCGTCGCCCGACATATTGAAGGGCAAGGGATAGCCGATTTATGGCTGGCGGGCGGTTCCTGTATGCAGCCGGGAGTGGCGGATCTGTTCAGTAAGCGCTTCCCGGACTTAACGGTGCATTTACCCCAGCACAGCCTGTTTATGACCCCGCTGGCGATTGCCAACAGCGGAAAAGAAAAAGCGGAAGGAATCTATGCAAGCTGAATTGCAGACCGCGCTCTTTCAGGCATTCGATACCCTGAATCTGCAACGCGTAAAAACGTTTAGCGTTCCACCGGTTACGTTGTGTGGACTGGGAGCGCTCAGTACCTGCGGACAGGAAGCACAAACGCGCGGCCTGACGCATATGTTCGTCATGGTCGACAGTTACCTGCATCAGGCGGGAATGACCGCGCCGCTGGAACGGAGTCTGGCGATGAAAGGCGTGGCGATGACGGTGTGGCCATGTCCTGTGGGTGAGCCGTGCATTACCGATGTCTGCGCGGCGGTCGCGCAGCTGCGCGAGTCGAAGTGCGACGGCGTGGTGGCATTTGGCGGCGGTTCGGTACTGGATGCGGCAAAAGCGGTTTCGCTGCTGGTGACTAACCCTGGTCAGACGCTGGCTGAGATGACGGAACAGAGCGCATTACGCCCGCGTTTACCGTTGATTGCGATCCCTACCACCGCCGGAACCGGTTCAGAAACGACCAACGTCACGGTAATCATTGATGCCGTCAGCGGACGCAAGCAGGTACTGGCACACGCGTCGTTGATGCCGGATGTGGCGATTCTTGATGCGGTGCTGACCGAAGGAGTTCCGCCTCACATCACGGCGATGACGGGGATCGATGCGCTGACCCATGCCATTGAGGCATACAGCGCCCTGAACGCGACGCCGTTTACCGACAGCCTGGCGATTGGCGCGATTGCGATGATCGGCAAATCGTTGCCAAAAGCGGTGGGCTACGGTCATGACCTGGCCGCGCGGGAGAGCATGCTGCTCGCCTCCTGCATGGCGGGGATGGCGTTTTCCAGCGCGGGTCTGGGGCTGTGCCATGCCATGGCGCACCCGCCGGGTGGGGAGCTGCACATTCCACACGGGCAGGCTAACGCCATGCTGCTGCCGACGGTCATGGGGTTTAACCGTATGGTCTGTCGCGAACGCTTCAGCCATATCGGGCGGGCGCTCACCAATAAGAAAGCTGACGATCGTGACGCGATCGCCGCGGTAAGCGAACTGATTGCGGAAGTGGGCCAGAGTAAGCGGCTCGCCGACGTTGGCGCAAAACCCGAACAATACGGCGCATGGGCGCAGGCCGCGCTGGAGGATATTTGTATTCGCAGTAACCCACGCACCGCCACGCAGGCCGACATTATCGCGTTGTATGCGGCGGCACAATAAATACACATATGACAGGGAGTGAAGGTTATGGGAATTAACGAAATCATCATGTACATCATGATGTTCTTTATGCTGATTGCCGCCGTGGACAGGATCCTGTCGCAGTTCGGCGGTTCGGCACGCTTCCTCGGTAAGTTCGGTAAGAGTATTGAGGGATCGGGCGGCCAGTTTGAAGAAGGTTTTATGGCGATGGGCGCGCTGGGTCTGGCGATGGTCGGTATGACCGCGCTGGCACCGGTACTGGCGCATGTGCTCGGGCCGGTGATTATTCCACTGTACGAAATGCTGGGCGCGAACCCGTCGATGTTTGCCGGAACGCTGCTGGCGTGCGATATGGGCGGCTTCTTCCTCGCCAAAGAGCTGGCGGGCGGCGACGTTGCGGCGTGGCTGTACTCTGGTCTGATCCTCGGGGCGATGATGGGGCCGACGCTGGTCTTCTCTATTCCGGTTGCGCTGGGGATTATTGAACCGTCTGACCGTCGTTATCTGGCGCTGGGCGTGCTGGCAGGGATCGTCACCATTCCGATTGGCTGTATTGCGGGTGGTTTGATCGCGATGTACTCCGGTGTCGAAATCAACGGGCAGCCGGTGGAGTTCACCTTCGCGCTGATCCTGATGAACATGATCCCGGTGCTGATCGTTGCCGTGCTGGTGGCGCTGGGACTGAAATTCATCCCGGAAAAAATGATCAACGGCTTCCAGATCTTCGCGAAATTCCTGGTGGCGCTGATCACCATCGGTCTGGCGGCAGCGGTGATCAAATTCCTGCTCGGCTGGGAACTGATTCCGGGTCTTGATCCTATCTTCATGGCACCGGGTGACAAGCCGGGTGAAGTGATGCGCGCCATCGAAGTTATCGGTTCTATCTCCTGCGTGCTGCTGGGTGCGTATCCGATGGTGCTGCTGCTGACCCGTTGGTTTGAAAAGCCGCTGATGAGCGTCGGTAACCTGTTAAAAATCAATAATATTGCGGCTGCGGGCATGGTGGCGACGCTGGCGAACAACATCCCAATGTTCGGCATGATGAAGAATATGGATACCCGCGGCAAAGTGATCAACTGCGCCTTTGCGGTTTCCGCAGCCTTCGCACTGGGTGACCATTTAGGCTTCGCCGCGGCCAACATGAACGCCATGATCTTCCCGATGATTGTCGGCAAGCTGATTGGCGGCGTGACGGCGATTGGCGTGGCTATGCTGTTGGTACCGAAAGACGAAGATGTTCCGGCACCAGCAGAAACCAACCCGGAGGCGCAATCGTGAAGACTCGCCAGCTACTGAGCGTCGGTATCGATATCGGCACCACCACCACTCAGGTGATCTTCTCGCGCCTGGAGCTGGTGAACCGTGCGGCAGTGTCGCAGGTGCCGCGCTACGAATTCATCAAACGCGAAATTAGCTGGCAAAGCCCGGTCTTCTTCACTCCCGTTGATAAGCAGGGCGGGTTAAAAGAGGCCGAACTCAAGGCGCTGATTCTGGCTCAGTATCAGGCCGCTGGCATTGCGCCTGAGTCAGTGGACTCCGGGGCCATCATCATCACCGGTGAGAGTGCGAAAACCCGCAACGCCCGTCCGGCGGTGATGACGCTCTCGCAGTCGCTGGGGGATTTCGTGGTCGCCAGCGCCGGACCGCACCTGGAATCGGTGATTGCCGGTCACGGCGCCGGGGCACAAACCCTGTCGGAACAGCGGATGTGCCGGGTGCTGAATATTGATATCGGCGGCGGCACGTCGAACTACGCCCTGTTTGACGCGGGTAAAGTCAGCGGTACCGCCTGTCTTAACGTCGGCGGTCGCCTGCTGGAGACCGACGGTCAGGGGCGCGTGGTTTATGCCCATCAGCCCGGACAGAAGATTGTTGATGACGTATCTGGTCCAGGCACCGACGCCCGAACCCTTAATGCGGCGCAGCTTGTTCAGGTGGCCCGACGGATGGCGGCGCTGATCGTGGAGGTGATTGACGGCACGCTGTCGCCGCTGGCGCAGGCGCTGATGCAGACCGGTCTGTTGCCGACGGGGGTTAAGCCGGAAGTGATTACGTTGTCCGGCGGCGTTGGCGAATGCTACCGCAACCAGCCCGCTGACCCATTCTGTTTTTCCGATATTGGGCCGCTGTTAGCGACGGCGCTGCATGAACATCCGCGCCTGCGCGAGCTGAACGTGCAGTTCCCGGCGCAAACCGTGCGCGCCACGGTGATTGGCGCCGGGGCGCATACGCTGTCGCTGTCGGGCAGCACTATCTGGCTTACGGACGTGGCGCTTCCGCTGCGCAATCTGCCGGTGGCGATCCCACAAGATGAGACCGATCTGGTCGCCGGCTGGCAACAGGCGTTAATACAGCTCGATCTGGATCCACAGACCGATGCGTACGTGCTGGCGCTTCCCGCCTCGCTGCCGGTGCGTTACGCCGCATTACTCACGGTCATCGACGCGCTGCTTGCATTCGTCGCGCGTTTTCCCAATCCGCATCCCCTGCTGGTGGTGGCCGGGCAGGATTTTGGTAAGGCTCTGGGCATGTTGTTACGCCCGCAATTACAGCAGCTCCCGCTGGCGGTCATCGATGAGGTGGTTGTCCGGGCGGGGGACTATATCGACATTGGTACGCCTCTTTTTGGCGGATCGGTTGTGCCGGTGACGGTGAAATCACTCGCATTTCCTTCCTGAGGGAACGACTTATGAAACTAAAGACCACATTGTTCGGCAATGTTTATCAGTTTAAGGATGTAAAAGAGGTGCTGGCCAAAGCCAACGAACTGCGTTCGGGGGATGTGCTGGCGGGCGTTGCGGCGCAAAGTTCGCAGGAGCGCGTGGCGGCGAAACAGGTGTTGTCGGAAATGACGGTAGCGGATGTTCGCAACAATCCGGTGATTTCCTATGAAGAGGACTGCGTGACGCGTCTGATTCAGGACGACGTTAACGAAACGGCCTATAACCGTATTAAAAACTGGAGCATCAGCGATCTGCGCGAATACGTGTTGAGCGATGAAACCTCCGTTGATGACATTGCCTTCACGCGTAAGGGGTTAACCTCAGAAGTGGTGGCGGCAGTGGCGAAAATTTGCTCCAACGCGGACCTGATCTACGGCGGTAAGAAGATGCCGGTGATCAAAAAGGCCAACACCACCATTGGTCTGCCGGGCACTTTCAGCTGTCGTTTACAGCCGAACGACACCCGTGATGACGTGCAGAGTATCGCCGCGCAAATCTACGAAGGGCTCTCTTTCGGGGCGGGCGATGCCGTTATTGGCGTTAACCCGGTAACGGATGACGTGGAGAACTTAAGCCGCGTGCTGGATACCGTGTACGGGGTCATCGACAAATTCAATATTCCCACCCAGGGCTGCGTTCTGGCGCACGTCACCACCCAGATTGAGGCCATTCGTCGCGGTGCGCCGGGCGGGCTTATCTTCCAGAGTATCTGCGGCAGTGAGAAGGGGTTAAAAGAGTTCGGCGTCGAGCTGGCAATGCTGGATGAAGCGCGTGCCGTTGGCGCGGAGTTTAACCGTATCGCCGGGGAAAACTGCCTGTATTTTGAAACCGGGCAGGGCTCTGCGCTCTCGGCTGGGGCAAACTTCGGCGCCGACCAGGTCACGATGGAGGCACGTAACTACGGTCTGGCGCGTCACTACGATCCGTTCCTGGTGAACACCGTGGTGGGCTTTATCGGGCCGGAGTATCTCTACAACGATCGCCAGATTATTCGTGCCGGTCTGGAAGATCACTTTATGGGCAAGCTGAGCGGCATCTCAATGGGCTGCGACTGCTGCTACACCAACCACGCTGACGCTGACCAGAACCTCAACGAAAACCTGATGATTCTGCTCGCCACCGCGGGCTGTAACTACATTATGGGTATGCCGCTCGGCGACGACATCATGCTCAACTACCAGACCACCGCCTTTCACGATACCGCGACCGTACGCCAGCTGCTGAATCTGCGTCCGTCACCGGAGTTTGAACGCTGGCTGGAAACGATGGGCATTATGGCAAATGGTCGTCTGACCAAACGGGCGGGCGATCCGTCACTGTTCTTCTGATGACGCGGGGATGACAAATAATGGATCAAAAACAGATTGAAGAAATTGTACGCAGCGTGATGGCGTCAATGGGACAGCCGCAGGCCCCCGCAGCGTCGACGCCTGCCTGTGAAACGCAATCGTGCGCTGCGCCTTCCGCCGCCGAAAGCTGTGCGCTGGATTTGGGATCGGCAGAAGCGAAAGCCTGGATTGGCGTTGAGGAGCCGCATCGCGCAGACGTGCTGACCGAACTGCGCCGCAGTACCGCGGCACGCGTCTGTACCGGTCGTGCAGGGCCGCGCCCGCGTACCCAGGCGCTGCTGCGCTTTCTGGCGGATCACTCCCGCTCGAAAGATACCGTATTGAAAGAGGTTCCTGAAGAGTGGGTGAAGGCGCAGGGGCTGCTGGAAGTGCGTTCGGAAATCAGTGACAAAAACCTGTATCTGACGCGTCCCGATATGGGCCGCCGTCTGAGCCAGGAAGCCATTGAGGCGCTGAAATCGCAGTGCGTCATGAGCCCGGATGTGCAGGTGGTGATTTCCGATGGTCTGTCTACGGATGCGATCACCGCCAACTATGACGAGATCCTCCCGCCGCTGCTCTCTGGCCTGAAACAGGCTGGACTGAAGGTCGGGACGCCGTTCTTCGTGCGTTATGGCCGGGTGAAGATTGAAGATCAGATCGGGGAGATCCTCGGCGCGAAGGTGGTGATCCTGCTGGTGGGGGAACGTCCGGGACTGGGACAGTCAGAAAGCCTCTCCTGCTATGCCGTGTACTCGCCGCGCGTGGCGACCACCGTTGAGGCGGATCGTACCTGTATCTCCAACATCCACCAGGGCGGTACGCCGCCGGTAGAGGCCGCAGCCGTTATCGTGGATTTAGCCAAACGTATGCTGGAGCAGAAAGCTTCAGGCATCAACATGACCCGTTAAGGAGACATCATGCCAGCATTAGATTTAATTCGACCCTCGGTCACCGCGATGCGCGTGATTGCCTCCGTGAACGATGGATTCGCACGCGAACTTAAATTACCGCCGCATATACGTAGCCTCGGACTCATCACGGCAGATTCTGATGACGTGACGTATATTGCCGCAGACGAAGCGACGAAGCAGGCGATGGTAGAAGTGGTCTATGGTCGTTCGCTGTATGCCGGGGCGGCTCATGGGCCGTCACCGACCGCCGGGGAAGTCCTGATTATGCTGGGCGGCCCGAATCCGGCGGAAGTCCGTGCGGGGCTGGATGCGATGGTGGCCAGCATCGAAAGCGGCGCGGCGTTCCAGTGGGCAAACGATGCAGAAGATACGGCGTTCCTGGCGCATGTGGTTTCGCGCACGGGTTCTTATCTCTCCTCAACTTCCGGTATCGCGCTGGGCGATCCGCTGGCCTATCTGGTGGCGCCGCCGCTGGAGGCCACATACGGTATTGATGCCGCAATGAAATCGGCCGATGTCCAGCTGGTGACCTATGTGCCGCCGCCGTCAGAAACCAACTATTCAGCGGCGTTTCTGACCGGTAGCCAGGCCGCCTGTAAAGCCGCCTGTAACGCCTTTACCGATGCCGTACTCGATATTGCCCGTAACCCTGTACAGCGTGCGTAATGGAGGTCGCGATGATCAATGCCCTGGGATTGCTGGAAGTGGACGGGATGGTGGCCGCCGTCGATGCGGCAGATGCCATGCTGAAAGCGGCTAACGTGCGTCTGCTCAGCCATGAAGTGCTCGACCCCGGCAGGTTAACGCTGGTGGTAGAAGGCGATCTGGCGGCGTGTCGTGCGGCGCTGGATGCCGGAAGCGCCGCAGCGCAGCGAACAGGCCGCGTTATCAGCCGCAAAGAGATTGGTCGGCCGGAAGATGACACCCAGTGGCTGATCGGCGGTTTTAAGCGTGCGTCGAAGCAACAACCTGAGAAGGTACCAGACGTGCCCGCCACGTCTGAATATGCAGAAGCGTTATTGGCGTTGTTGGCATCTGTACGTCAGGGAATGACGGCAGGGGAGGTGGCCGCGCACTTTGGCTGGCCACTGGAACAGGCCAGAAATGCGCTGGAACAGCTCTTTTCTGATGGAGCGTTGCGTAAACGCAGTAGTCGCTATCGCTTAAAAAATTAACCAGTCGGAGGTACCGGGTGTTGTAAAACACCCGGCTCAAAAGATCATGAAAAAGACCCGTACAGTCAACTTGCACCATCTTTATCATGAAGCGTTACCCGAAGACGTTAAACTCACGCCGAAAGTCGAGGTAGACAATGTTCATCAGCGGCGGACAACGGATGTCTATGAACACGCCCTGACGATCACCGCCTGGCAGCAGATTTACGATCAGCTGCACCCCGGAAAATTTCATGGCGAGTTCACGGAAATCCTGCTCGATGATATTCAGGTGTTCCGTGAATACACTGGTCTGGCGCTGCGTCAGTCTTGTCTGGTGTGGCCCAATTCGTTCTGGTTTGGTATTCCGGCGGCGCGAGGCGAGCAGGGGTTTATCGGTGCGCAGTGTCTCGGTAGCGCCGAAATAGCCACCCGCCCGGGAGGAACCGAATTTGAGCTGAGCACGCCAGATGATTACACCATCCTGGGCGTCGTTATTTCTGAAGATGTGATTTCCCGTCAGGCCAACTTCTTACATAACCCGGAGAGAGTGCTGCATATGCTGCGTAACCAGTCGGCGCTGGAGGTTAAAGAGCAGCACAAAGCGGCGCTCTGGGGTTTCGTC
The DNA here is from genome assembly GCF_002918555.1 of Citrobacter amalonaticus. Lineage (GTDB taxonomy): Bacteria > Pseudomonadota > Gammaproteobacteria > Enterobacterales > Enterobacteriaceae > Citrobacter_C > Citrobacter_C amalonaticus_A. The sequence continues at coordinate 909,348 of NZ_PQMB01000001.1, read as the reverse complement.
CAGCAGGCGCTGGCGACATTCAGCGAGAATCCGGAAAACCTTCAGCAGACCGCCGTACGTAAAGTTCTGGGGGATAATCTCCTGCTGGCGATGGGCACGATGCTCGAAGAGGCGCAACCGATGATAACCGCAGAGAGTATCAGCCATCAGAGCTATCGCCGTCTGCTGTCTCGCGCCCGCGAATACGTGCTGGAAAATATGTCGGAACCGCTGACGGTGCTTGACCTGTGCAATCAGCTGCACGTCAGCCGTCGGACGCTGCAAAACGCGTTTCACATCATTCTTGGGATTGGCCCGAACGCGTGGCTCAAACGGATCCGCCTGAATGCGGTGCGCAGGGAGCTGATCAGCCCGTGGTCGCAAAGTACGACGGTCAAGGATGCGGCGATGCAGTGGGGATTCTGGCATCTGGGGCAGTTTGCCACCGACTACCAGCAGCTGTTTGCTGAGAAACCGTCGCTGACGCTGCATCAACGGATGCGCCATTGGGCGTAATATGCGGTTGTTGTGCCAGATGGCGACGCTTTGTGTCTTATCCGGCCTGCGAATGGACGCTGCATCAACGGCTGCGTCAGATAGCGATCTACGAACCGGTCAGGCCGGATACGACGCAGCCGCCGTCCGGCACTAACGCGGCCTGGGGGGTTAAACCCAGTCGCGAACCTGAATAAATTCGCTCAGGGCGGCCTCCGGGCTGCCCGCCTCCGGCTGCCAGTCGTACTCCCAGCGCACCAGCGGCGGCATTGACATCAGAATAGATTCGGTGCGCCCGCCGGTCTGTAAGCCAAACAGCGTCCCACGATCCCACACCAGATTGAATTCCACGTAGCGGCCCCGGCGATAGAGCTGGAAATTCCGCTCCCGCTCACCCCAGCGTATCGCCTTACGGCATTCAACAATCGGCAGATACGCATCGGTAAAGCCGTGGCCTACCGCCTGCATAAAATTGAAGCAGCTGGCGAAATCCGGGGTGTTCAGGTCGTCGAAAAATAACCCGCCGATGCCGCGCTGCTCATTGCGATGCTTCAGGAAAAAGTACTCGTCACACCATGTTTTGTAGCGCGGATAAACGTCTTCACCAAAAGGCAGACATAAATCCCGCGCCGTGCGATGCCAGTGAACGGCATCTTCTTCAAAGCCGTAGTAGGGGGTTAAATCAAAACCACCGCCAAACCACCAGACCGGCGCGGCCCCCGGTTTTTCAGCGATAAAGAAACGCACGTTGGCATGGCTGGTGGGAATGTACGGATTGTGCGGATGCACCACTAATGACACGCCCATGGCTTCAAAACTGCGCCCGGCCAGCTCCGGACGATGCGCCGTGGCAGAGGCGGGCATGGCATCGCCGTGAACGTGGGAGAAATTAACCCCGGCCTGTTCGAAGACGCTGCCGTCACGCAATACCCGACTGCGTCCGCCGCCGCCCGCCGCCCTTTGCCAGCTGTCTTCAACAAACGCCGTGCCGTCAATGGCGGAGAGCTGCTGGCAAATAGAGTCCTGTAGTGCAAGCAGGAAGGGTTTCACGCGTTGTGCATCGGGTTTCATGATTAACGTTTCTTCGAATGTGCTTTCTGATTATCAAACCAGTGGAAATAGCTGATCACACCATTGGCGATGGCGGTGGCGATTTTCTGGCGAAACGCTGTGGTGCCTAACAGGCGCTCTTCTTCCGGATTGGTGATGAACGACGTTTCCACCAGCACCGAAGGAATTGACGGTGATTTTAGCACCACAAAGGCGGCTTGTTCCGTGTTGCGGCTGTGTAGCTTATGAATCGGTTTGATTTTCTTAAGGATATGCGATCCCAGCGTCAGACTGTTTTTGATGGTGTCGGTCTGTACCAGGTCAAACAATACCTGCTGAAGCAGATGATCTTTATCGGTCGTTTTTTTTCCGGCCACTTCATCGGCGCGGTTTTCGCGATCGGAGAGATACTTTGCCATTGCGCTACTGGCGCCGCGGTTAGACAGGGCAAACACGGATGCGCCCGCCGCGCTGGGATTGGTAAAGCCGTCAGCGTGGATGGACATAAACAGGTCGGCACCGTGCTTATGGGCGATTTCGACGCGATCGTACAGAGGGATAAAGGTGTCGCCTGTGCGTGTCAGGCGTGCATCAATTCCCTGATTGCGCAGGATTGATCGCACGTTTTTGGCAATCGCCAGAACGACGTGCTTTTCTTGTGAGCCGTTGCGACCAATGGCGCCGGTGTCGATACCGCCGTGACCAGGATCCAGTACCACAATACGTTTGCCGCCGGGTTTTTTTGCCGCTGGCTTGCTGTGACCGTTGCTGGTTGTGAGCGGCGCTTCTTTCGCTGTGGCTGCGGATATCCCTGAGATCGTCAGGGCAGCCAGTCCGGCTTTCAGCACCTGGCGGCGCGATGTGAGAGTTTTTAGGGGTTTAAAAGTGCTCATACGGCCCGAATGGTTAAATAAAAAGTCCAGATGTACCCGTCATATTTCAGGTTGCATGTGCGTTGGCTGCATTCGTTCACTCACTTGCCGCCTTCCTGCAACGCGAACTGTTTAGGGTATATATCGTATCTTGTAATCTATTACGACTGCAGATGTTGAGAATTGTTTTATACTCGTCATACTTCAAGTTGCAGATGCGTTGGCTTTCCTCGCTCACCCCAGTCACTTACTTATGTAAGCTCCTGGGGATTCCCTGTGTCGCCGCCTTCCTGCAACTCGAATTATTTAGAGTATACTTTTCAATTCTGTACGTGACTGGTTGCTATTATGCCATTTTTTTCGCCGTTTCGCGTCAGATATTGGCTAAATCGGTTGTTTGCGCCATTTACCCTAAATCACTCCACGTGCGTCGAGGCGGCAAGGGACTGTCAACTACCGCTGGCTGTCCGCCGGTGAGACCGGGATGTCTCTCGTCAATCCCCAGGGGCATCGATAACGCTGTGCCCGGCGTTTCCGGGCGCTGCCAACAATGAGGCAGTTTGAAGGATGACGTGTATAATCAGGGTTTTCCCCCTGAAAAGGCAACCAGTACCATGGAGATACGCGTATTTCGCCAGGAAGATTTCGAAGAGGTGATTACCCTCTGGGAGCGCTGCGACTTGCTGCGTCCGTGGAACGATCCGGAAATGGATATCGAACGTAAGGTGAATCATGACGTCAGCCTGTTCCTGGTCGCGGAAGTGAATGGCGAAGTTGTCGGTACGGTGATGGGCGGCTACGACGGTCATCGCGGTTCGGCTTACTATCTTGGCGTGCATCCTGAGTTTCGCGGGCGGGGGATCGCCAACGCGCTGCTCAACCGGCTGGAGAAAAAACTGATTGCCCGCGGCTGCCCGAAAATTCAGATCAGGGTGCGTGAAGACAACGATGTGGTGCTGGGTATGTATGAACGTCTCGGCTATGAGCATTCAGACATCCTGAGTCTGGGCAAGCGTCTGATTGAAGATGAAGAGTACTGATTTTCATCCCACGGACTATGATAGTCACGGTAATCTACGCCTCCCTTTTTTATTCTGGTGCGTGCTGCTGCTTCAGGCGCGCACCTGGGTATTGTTTGTTATTGCCGGTTCTTCCCGCGAGCAGGGAACCGCGCTTCTGAATCTGTTTTATCCCGATCACGATAACTTTTGGCTGGGGCTGCTGCCTGGTATCCCGGCTGTGCTGGCTTTTTTGCTCAGTGGACGTCGTCACACGTTTCCCCGTTTGTGGCGTGCGCTACATGGCCTGTTGGTTGGCGCTCAGTTTGTCCTGCTCTGCTGGCAGCCTGTGCTGTGGTTCAATGGCGACCCTGTAAACGGAATTGGCCTGACGCTGGTCGTGGCGGATGTCGTCGCGCTGGTATGGCTATTAACCCATCAACGACTGCGTGCCTGTTTTACCCCTGAATGATCCAGATCTGGATGCCTTACTGAGCGGATGCAAAAGCATTAGCGCTGGAGGCATTGCAGAATGATTTACACATTGATGGTACAGTAAAGCCTGCAATGATTAAGAGCCTGGTCCACCAGGCTCTTAGCATATTGGATCGGATAGAATCCGTTATATAGACTGCATCCTGAATGATTTTGTGTACAGATGAGGAATGAAGTGCAATGAAATTACTGCGTTTGATGTTATGTGCGATGCCGCTGGTGCTGACCGGTTGTTCGACGCTCTCGTCTGTGAACTGGTCCGCTGCCAATCCGTGGAACTGGTTCGGCTCATCAACAAAAGTCACCGAGCAGGGCGTTGGGGCATTAACGGGCGCGACGCCGCTGAATGAACAGGCCATTGCCGACGCGCTGGACGGCGACTATCGCCTGCGCAGCGGGATGAAAACCGCCAACGGCAACGTGGTGCGTTTCTTTGAGGCGATGAAGGGGGACAAGGTGGCGATGGTCATCAACGGCGAGCAGGGCACCATCAGCCGCATTGACGTGCTGGACAGTGATATCCCCTCCAGCGCCGGGGGTGAAATTGGTACGCCGTTTAGCGACCTTTACAGCAAGGCGTTCGGTAACTGTGAGTTAGCTTCCGGCGATGACCACAGCGCCGTCGAGTGTAAAGCCGAAGGGAGCCAGCATATCAGCTACATTTTCGCAGGAGAGTGGAAAGGACCGGAAGGTTTAATGCCGTCAGATGACACCCTGAAAGACTGGAAAGTGAGCAAAATTATCTGGCGTCGGTAATTTGCGTCTGAACAAACCGCTGCGCGCAAAAACAGGGTAAAATAGCCGTCATCAATGCCACGATTGCGTGGCATTCTCATTTTTCAGGAGGAATGATGTCTCAGGTTCAGAGTGGCATTTTGCCAGAGCATTGCCGTGCGGCGATTTGGATTGAAGCGAATGTCAAAGGTGACGTTGATGCGCTGCGTAAGGCCAGCAAAGTCTTCGCGGATAAACTGGCGACCTTTGAAACGAAATTCCCGGATGCGCATCTGGGGGCGGTTGTGGCGTTCGGCAACAATACCTGGCGTGCCCTGAGCGGCGGCGTGGGTGCTGAAGAGCTGAAAGACTTTATCCCTTACGGTAAAGGTCTGGCGCCAGCGACCCAGTACGATGTGTTAATTCATATTCTCTCTCTGCGTCAGGACGTGAACTTCTCTGTCGCTCAGGCGGCAATGGAAGCCTTTGGCGACTGCATCGACGTGAAGGAAGAGATCCACGGCTTCCGCTGGGTGGAAGAGCGCGATCTCAGCGGCTTTGTCGATGGAACAGAAAACCCGGCAGGTGTTGAGACGCGTCGTGAAGTGGCGGTGATCAAAGATGGCGTGGATGCGGGCGGCAGCTACGTCTTCGTTCAGCGTTGGGAACATAACCTCAGGCAGCTTAACCGCATGAGCATCCACGATCAGGAGATGATGATTGGTCGTACCAAGGACGCTAACGAAGAGATTGATGGCGACGAGCGTCCGGTAACCTCGCACCTGAGCCGTGTGGATCTGAAAGAAGAAGGCAAAGGGCTGAAAATTGTTCGCCAGAGCCTGCCGTACGGCACCGCCAGCGGCGTCCACGGTCTCTATTTCTGCGCTTACTGCGCACGTCTGCACAACATTGAACAGCAATTGCTGAGTATGTTTGGCGACACAGACGGTAAGCGTGACGCGATGCTGCGCTTCACGAAGCCGGTCACCGGTGGATACTACTTTGCCCCGTCACTGGATCGGTTAATGGCGCTGTAATTATCCCGCGTATTCTGACTATCCCCGCATCGTCGGGGATTTTTTTTATCTAAGATTTACCCGAAAGAGTGAGCCATTCCTCAGCACTTATTTGTTATTACTGTATTTTCAGTGTTAATGGGGTGTAAGGCTCCATCTTCAAAAGGAGAACATTGAAATGGGTAAACTCACGGGCAAGACGGCACTGATTACGGGCGCATCGCAGGGTATCGGCGAAGGGATCGCCAGAGTATTTGCACGGCACGGCGCAAACTTAATCTTGCTGGATATCTCCGATGAGATTGAAAAGCTGGCGGATGAACTCGGTGGGCGCGGTCACCGTTGCACTGCGGTTCATGCGGATGTCCGGGACCCGGCGTCCGTGGCTGCGGCAGTCAGGCGCGCGAAGGAGATTGAGGGGCGCATTGACATTCTGGTCAACAATGCTGGCGTTTGCCGGTTAGGTAGTTTCCTCGACATGAGCGATGAAGATCGCGATTTCCATATCGATATCAATATTAAAGGCGTCTGGAACGTCACGAAGGCGGTTCTGCCGGAGATGATTGCGCGCAAGGACGGACGCATTGTGATGATGTCTTCCGTGACCGGCGATATGGTGGCAGACCCAGGAGAAACGGCTTACGCGCTGTCAAAGGCGGCAATCGTTGGGCTGACTAAATCCCTGGCGGTGGAGTACGCGCAGTCTGGCATTCGTGTGAATGCGATCTGTCCTGGCTATGTCCGTACGCCGATGGCGGAAAGTATTGCGCGTCAGTCGAACCCGGACGATCCGGAATCCGTACTGACGGAGATGGCGAAGGCGATTCCGCTACGTCGTCTGGCATGTCCGCTCGAAGTGGGTGAACTGGCGGCATTCCTGGCCTCCGATGAGTCCAGTTATCTGACAGGAACGCAAAACGTGATTGATGGCGGCAGTACCCTGCCAGAAAGTGTTAGCGTTGGCGTCTGACTGACGCCGGTCTCCTCCTCACCCGGCGTGGGGAGGGATTCTCTTATTCCCTTTTCAACTTTCAAATCATCAAACGGTATATAAAACCGTTACTCCTTTCATAGCCGTTATAAATATGATGATCAGCAGTAAATCATCACATTGAAAGGGTGCGCAATGGCCGTTAACTTCCCGAAAAAAAGCGCTCTGACGCTGGCTGCCGTTCTGTTACTGATCGGCCAGGCACATGCGACGGAGCTACTGAACAGCTCTTATGATGTCTCCCGCGAGCTGTTTGCCGCCCTGAATCCGCCGTTTGAGCAACAATGGGCGAAAGACAACGGTGGCGATAAGCTGACGATTAAACAATCTCATGCCGGGTCATCAAAACAGGCGCTGGCGATTTTGCAGGGGCTGAAAGCGGATGTGGTGACCTATAACCAGGTAACCGACGTGCAGATCCTGCACGACAAAGGCAAGCTGATCCCGGCCGACTGGCAAAGCCGTCTGCCGAACAGTAGTTCACCGTTTTACTCCACAATGGGATTCCTGGTGCGTAAAGGGAACCCGAAAAATATCCACGACTGGAATGATCTGGTGCGCTCTGACGTCAAGTTGATATTCCCGAATCCTAAAACCTCCGGCAACGCGCGCTACACGTATCTGGCAGCATGGGGCGCCGCGGATAACGCGGACGGCGGCGATAAAGCCAAAACTGAGCAGTTCATGACCCAGTTCCTGAAAAATGTGGAAGTGTTTGATACTGGCGGTCGCGGCGCCACCACCACCTTTGCTGAACGTGGCCTGGGTGATGTGCTGATTAGCTTTGAATCGGAAGTGAACAACATCCGTAAACAGTATGAAGCGCAGGGATTTGAAGTGGTTATCCCGAAAACGAACATTCTTGCCGAATTCCCGGTGGCGTGGGTGGATAAAAACGTGCAGGCCAACGGGACAGAGAAAGCCGCGAAAGCCTATCTGAACTGGCTCTACAGCCCCCAGGCGCAGACCATCATCACCAGTTTCTACTACCGTGTGAACAACCCGGAAGTGATGGACAAGCTGAAGGATAAATTCCCGCAGACCGCGCTGTTTCGCGTGGAAGAAAAGTTTGGCTCCTGGCCTGAGGTGATGAAAACCCACTTTGCCAGCGGCGGTGAACTGGACAAACTGCTGGCGGCGGGGCGGAAGTGATGTTTGCTGTCTCTTCCAGACGCGTGCTGCCCGGCTTTACCTTAAGCCTGGGCACCAGCCTGCTGTTCGTCTGCCTGATTTTGCTGCTGCCGCTCAGTGCGCTGGTGATACAGCTTTCTGAGATGAGCTGGGCGCAATACTGGGACGTGATTACCAACCCGCAGGTGGTGGCCGCGTATAAAGTGACGCTGCTCTCGGCGTTTGTGGCATCGATTTTTAACGGCGTGTTTGGCCTGCTGATGGCGTGGATCTTAACCCGTTACCGCTTTCCCGGCCGCACGCTGCTGGATGCGCTGATGGATCTACCGTTTGCGCTGCCGACGGCGGTGGCGGGCCTGACGCTGGCCTCACTGTTCTCGGTGAACGGTTTTTACGGCGAGTGGCTGGCGAAGTTTGATATCAAGGTGACTTACACCTGGCTTGGTATCGCGGTGGCGATGGCGTTTACCAGTATTCCGTTTGTGGTGCGTACCGTGCAGCCCGTGCTGGAAGAGTTAGGACCGGAATATGAAGAAGCCGCAGAAACGCTGGGGGCTACGCGTTTGCAGAGCTTTCGTAAAGTGGTGCTGCCGGAGCTGTCGCCTGCGCTGATTGCGGGCGTGGCGCTGTCGTTTACCCGTAGCCTGGGCGAGTTCGGCGCGGTGATCTTTATCGCCGGGAACATCGCATGGAAAACGGAAGTGACCTCGCTGATGATTTTCGTGCGCCTGCAGGAGTTTGACTATCCTGCCGCCAGCGCGATTGCCTCCGTGATCCTGGCGGCATCGCTGCTGCTGCTGTTCTCAATTAACACTCTGCAAAGTCGCTTTGGTCGACGTGTGGTAGGTCATTAATGGCGATTGTTGCTCAATTGAAGCGTTATGACGCGCCCCGCATCGACTGGGGAAAATGGTTTCTGATTGGCACCGGGATGCTGGTATCGGCATTTATCCTGCTGGTGCCGATGATCTACATTTTTGTACAGGCGTTCAGCAAGGGGCTGATGCCGGTATTACAGAATCTGGCCGACCCGGACATGCTGCATGCCATCTGGCTGACGGTGCTGATTGCCCTTATTGCGGTACCGATAAACCTGGTGTTTGGCATTCTGCTGGCATGGCTGGTGACGCGCTTTAACTTCCCGGGGCGCCAGCTGCTGCTGACGCTCCTGGATATCCCTTTTGCCGTTTCGCCAGTGGTGGCCGGCCTGGTGTATCTGCTGTTTTATGGCTCCAACGGTCCATTAGGCGGCTGGCTGGATGAGCATAATTTACAGATTATGTTCTCCTGGCCGGGAATGGTGCTGGTGACGATATTTGTCACCTGTCCGTTTGTGGTACGTGAGCTGGTGCCGGTGATGCTCAGCCAGGGAAGTCAGGAGGATGAGGCGGCGATTTTGCTGGGCGCATCCGGCTGGCAGATGTTCCGCCGCGTGACGTTGCCGAACATTCGCTGGGCGCTGCTGTATGGCGTGGTGTTAACCAACGCCCGCGCGATTGGCGAGTTTGGCGCAGTGTCGGTGGTTTCCGGCTCGATTCGCGGTGAAACCCTGTCGTTACCGTTACAGATTGAGTTGCTGGAACAGGACTACAACACCGTCGGCTCTTTTACGGCTGCCGCGCTGCTGACGCTGATGGCGATTATTACCCTGTTTTTGAAGAGCATGTTGCAATGGCGCCTGGAGAATCAGGAAAAACGCGCGCAACAGGAGGAAAATCATGAGCATTGAGATTGCCAATATTAAGAAGTCTTTTGGTCGCACCCAGGTGCTGAACGATATCTCGCTGGATATTCCTTCAGGTCAGATGGTTGCGCTGCTGGGGCCATCCGGCTCGGGGAAAACCACGCTGCTGCGCATTATTGCCGGGCTGGAACACCAGTCCAGCGGGCATATTCGCTTCCACGGCACCGACGTCAGCCGTCTCCATGCGCGCGAACGTAAGGTGGGCTTTGTGTTTCAACACTATGCGTTGTTTCGCCATATGACGGTGTTTGACAACATCGCGTTTGGCCTGACGGTATTGCCCCGCCGTGAGCGCCCGAACGCGACCGCCATCAAAGAGAAAGTGATGAAGCTGCTGGAGATGGTGCAGCTTAGCGCTCTGGCGGATCGCTTCCCGGCGCAGCTTTCTGGTGGTCAGAAACAGCGCGTGGCGCTGGCGCGTGCCCTGGCCGTCGAACCGCAGATTCTGCTGCTGGATGAACCGTTTGGCGCCCTGGATGCCCAGGTGCGTAAAGAGCTGCGGCGCTGGCTGCGGCAGCTGCATGAGGAGCTGAAGTTTACCAGCGTTTTTGTCACACACGATCAGGAAGAGGCGACGGAAGTGGCGGATCGGGTGGTGGTGATGAGCCAGGGCAATATTGAACAGGCCGATGCGCCGGATCAGGTCTGGCGTGAACCGGCAACCCGTTTTGTGCTGGAGTTTATGGGCGAAGTGAACCGCCTGCAGGGAATGATTCGCGGCGGACAGTTCCACGTTGGCGCACACCGCTGGCCGCTGGGCTATACCCCGGCGTATCAGGGACCGGTCGATCTGTTCCTGCGCCCGTGGGAAGTGGATATCAGTCGTCGCACCAGCCTTGACTCGCCGCTGCCGGTGCAGGTGCTGGAGGCCAGTCCAAAAGGCCACTACACCCAATTGGTTGTCCAGCCGCTGGGGTGGTACAACGAACCGCTGACGGTGGTGATGCAGGGTGACGACGCCCCGCAGCGCGGCGAGCGGCTGTTCGTGGGGCTGCAAAATGCGCGCCTGTATAACGGCGACCTGCGTATTGAAGGTATCGCTGGGCCGGGCGTCATCCCTCTGGCGGAAACGGCCTGACGTCAGCGTATCGCCAGGCAGAAAAAAGGCTCATATCAACATGAGCTTTTTTTTATCCCCCTGTACGGGATATTTGCCCGCCGAATCGGTAGACCTGACTTACACAGACTGATAGCTTAAGGCCATCACACTGAGCAAGCGGCCCGCGTGGCCGCTTTTTCTATGAAAATCAGGACAGTGAACGTGAACACATTAGAACAAACCATTGGCAATACGCCATTAGTCAGACTGCAACGTATGACGCCTGCCAACGGTAGCGAAATTTGGGTCAAGCTGGAAGGCAATAATCCGGCGGGGTCGGTGAAAGATCGGGCCGCGCTGTCGATGATTGTGCAGGCGGAAAAACGCGGTGAGATCAGGCCGGGTGACGTATTAATTGAGGCCACCAGCGGTAACACCGGTATTGCGCTGGCAATGATTGCTGCGCTGAAAGGTTATCGCATGACGCTGTTGATGCCGGACAACATGAGCCAGGAGCGGCGTGCGGCGATGCGTGCGTATGGCGCAGAGCTGATTCTGGTCACCAAAGAGCAGGGGATGGAAGGGGCGCGGGATCTGGCGCTGGAAATGGCTTCACGCGGTGAGGGTAAGCTGCTCGATCAGTTTAATAACCCCGATAACCCGTACGCACACTATGCCTCTACCGGCCCGGAAATCTGGCAGCAGACTGCCGGGCGTATCACCCATTTTGTCTCCAGTATGGGCACCACCGGCACGATCACCGGCGTATCGCGTTTTCTGCGCGAGCAGCCTAAGACGGTCACTATTGTGGGTTTGCAGCCGCAAGAAGGGAGCAGCATTCCGGGGATTCGTCGCTGGCCTGCGGAATATATGCCGGGCATCTTCAATGCCTCGCTGGTGGATGAGGTACTGGATATCCATCAGACGGACGCGGAAAACACCATGCGTGAACTGGCGGTTCGTGAAGGCATTTTCTGCGGGGTCAGCTCCGGCGGCGCGGTCGCCGGTGCGTTGCGGATTGCAAACAACAATCCGGGTGCGGTGGTGGTGGCGATCGTCTGCGATCGCGGCGATCGCTACCTTTCCACCGGCGTCTTTGGCGAAGAACATTTCAGCCAGGGAGCGGGGATTTAACCCCGGCGTCATGAGACAGGCTGTTGAGGTTTTACAGCGTCTTATCTGTTTCTGCGATTAACGCATGCAGATAAGGCCGGGCATTTTCATCGCTGTTACCGGGGATCTTAACGATGTAAGGTTTACCGGTAATTGATGATGAGGAGGCCACCTTATCAATGAACTGCTCTGCGGTATCAATACGATTGCGGGTATTGCCGAGCTTTAAGCGCAGATGGGAAACCGCTTCTTCGCTATTATGCGCATCGCCATTGCGTACGAAGACTAAATCCTTCTTCTGCGCCAGCGCATCAAGCATGGCGTTGATACGCGCTTCTTCGTGCGCGTTGAGCTTTGCCCACGCCGAAAGCGTCATCAGGAGTGCAAACAGGGCACATGCGATTTTTTTCATCAAAATATCCTTTTAAGTCACTCATCCATCGTGTTTATCTGACTTTTAATGTCACGTTTATACTTGTCATACTTCAGGTTGCTGGTGCGCTGGCTTAATTATTCGGCCCATCCCGGGGCCAGCGCAAGCGCTGTTCAAAACGACGACGCGTTTTCTCCCGCAACTCGAATTATTTAGAGTATAGTTGCACGCCGGGTGACGTTATTTTTGTGAATACGCCTGGGTCAGTTTATCCAGGAACAGCCAGAGCTTTTCATTCATCTGCTGGTAATCCCACTCGCGCATTTGGGCATCAGAGCGAATAAAGCGCTTCCCTTTGGCCTCTTCCAGCTCTTGCTCAGAGTGCTGAATCAGCCCTTCAACCGCCTCGCGGGTAAACTCCATATGGCACTGGAAGCCGTAGACGAAATTGCCGTATTGCACGATCTGCCGTGGACACCCTTCGCTTGTGGCAAGAACGATGGCCTGATCGGTGAGACCCGGCATATCGTTATGCCAGTGACCAACCATCAGCGGAGAGCCAAAGTGGTCAATAAGCGGATGCTGCTTGCCCGCCTCGGTCAGAGTAATGGGATAATGACCAATCTCTTTTTCCGGGCTTTGGCAAACTTTTGCCCCCAGCGCTTCGCCAGTCAGCTGTGAACCAAGGCAGATGCCCACCACCATACGACCAGCGGCAATCGCCTGGTTGATTAAATGCTGTTCTGCCTGCGCATCAAACCAGGGACACTCTTCCGGCGTGGTGCGCGGTGATTGCGGCCCGCCAAAGACAACCAGCATATCAAACCCATCGGCATTTATCGGTAAAGGCTCGTCGGCATAAACGCGGGACCAGGAGAGGGCATAACCGCGTTCTTCTGCCCAGGGCAGGTACGCGCCAGCAGATTCAAACGACTCATGAACAACAAAATGTACTCGCATTTTTTTCTCCTGTTATCGTTTCAGCGCCTGATGGATGTCAGTCGCCAGCGTGTTGATATCACTGTCGCTTAAGGTCGACAGGGTAATACGCAGACCGTAAGCGGGGGTCCTGACGCCAAAGGCTTCGCCTTCGCGTACCAGCCAGCCTGCTTTTGCCAGCCTGAAAGCCAGCGTCTGGCTGGGGGTTTCCAGCGGAAGCCAGAAATTCAGGCCGTCGCCGGGGGAGAGGGGGTGACCGTCGTGTTGTAAAGCGCTGGCCAGCTTTTGCTGCTGCGAAGCATAGAACAACCGGGTCTGCGCCAGCGTTTGCTGATAATCCTCATCACTGAGACAGGCATGGACTAAATCCTGTAACAGATGGCTGACCCACTGGCTGCCGGAGTTAAGCCGCAGCCGTAGCCTTGCCGAAGTTGCGGGATCGCTGGCGACGATGGCCAGGCGCAGGTCCGGCCCCAGGGTTTTTGACATCGAGCGAACCACCGCCCAGCGTAGCGTTTCTGCGGCAATCACCGGATACCAGGCCGATGATGAGAGCAGGGCAAAATGGTCGTCGACAATGACCAGCACCTGCGGATAACGTGCGAGGATCTCCCGTAACGCTACGGCGCGCGCGACGCTTAAGCTGCATCCCGTTGGGTTATGCGCTCGTGGCGTAATAATCACCGCCCGTGCGCCTTTGCGGAGGGTGTCTTCCAGCATCTCCGGCTGCATTCCTTCGCTACCGACGCTCACCGGGCTGGCCCTCAATCCGGCATATCGCAACATATTAATACTGCTTAAAAAACAGGGATCTTCAACCGCCACACTGTCACCCGGCAGAAGGTGGGCACTCAGCAGGCGCTCAATGGCATCCGTTGCGCCACTGGTAATATCAATTTCGCCTGCGTCAGGAATTGCATCCTGCATCCAGCGCGCGGCCCAGTGTTTCAACTCCGGGGAGACAGGCGCGTCGCCATACAGATGATGACCTGACTTAAGTTTGGCAAAGTAACGGTTCAGATGGGGCAGGCGAGCCGGGTCAGGGTTACCGCCGGAGAGATCGATGAGTGGTGTATGCGGATCCCCGCCTTCCAGCGCAGCAGGTGCCGACGGAGCCTTGATCACCGTGCCGTTGCGACCCTGACTTTGCGCCAGACCCGAGGTGACCAGTCGCTTGTAGGCCGCCGCAACGGTATTACGGTTTACGTTGAGCTGTAACGCCAGTTCCCGTACCGGGGGCAACGTTTCACCTGCCGGTAAAATACCGCTGGTGACGTGCTGACGTATACTGTCGAAGATTTCGCTGGCGGTTTTTCCGTCGATCATTATTGACCTATGACAAAATGAATTTTAGCATATGACGATAATAGTGAGGCACCAGCCCGCTGTCCAGTGAGAGGAGAAGGTGATGGGGCAGGATAGTGAAATACAGTCAGTGCTCTTTGACGATAAACATCGGGCCTTACAGACCGACATTGTCGCCGTTCAGTCACAGGTCGTGTACGGCAGTGTAGGTAACAGCATTGCGGTTCCGGCCATCAAAGCAAGGGGGTTGCGGGTGACGGCGGTGCCAACGGTGCTGTTCAGTAATACGCCGCATTATGAAACGTTCTATGGCGGCATTATCCCTGCCGACTGGTTCAGCGGCTATTTGCAGGCGTTGAGCGAGCGTGATGCGCTGCGCGAGCTGAAGGCGGTGACCACCGGTTATATGGGGAGCGCGGAGCAAATTGCCCTGCTCGCACAGTGGCTGAAAACCGTTCGCGAAACTCATCCTGACGTTTCTGTACTGGTTGACCCGGTGATGGGGGATACCGACAGTGGGATGTATGTGAAAGCTGAAATACCGGAGGCCTATCGTCATCATCTGCTGCCGCTGGCCCAGGGGCTGACGCCGAATGTTTTTGAGCTTGAGATACTGAGCGGCAAGCCGTGCCGCACGCTGGAAGAAGCCGTTGCGGCAGCGAGAACGATGCTGACCGACACGCTGAAGTGGATAGTGATCACCAGTGCGCCAGGGCTAACCTGCGGGACGATTAACGTGGCGGTGGTGACTGCCGAATCACTGGATGTGATTGAGCATCCGCGTGTGGAAACGGATTTGAAAGGCACCGGCGATCTGTTCTGCGCGGAATTAATCAGTGGAATTGTTCAGGGCATCCCGCTGACTAAGGCGACGCAATATGCCGCTGAACGCGTTCTGGAGGTGATGACCTGGACGCAGCAATGCGGCTGCGATGAATTGATACTGCCACCGGCAGGGGAGGCGCGATGAAGAGTTATCGTCTGGTTGTTCATCATAACGGACGTCTGGTCGGTCATTTTGAAACCTGTGGTCAGGACGCGCTCGAAGATGCCTGCGTGGCGCGGGCGATGTTTGGCATTACGGGCGGCTATCAGTGTGAGCTTCTGGTGTCAGATTCGGAAAAGCGGATGCTGGAGAGTGGACCGGAAGGGATGAAAATCCTGATGCGTGAGAAGTGTTATCGTCCTATGACGTCGGCGTTGTAAATCCGTCGGCGTTGACGCCGTCATCCGCCAGCAGTGCCACGGGGGGCTGATGGCGCAGCGCTTATCAGACCAGCAAACCAAAAAAATGGCGCCATCAGGCGCCATTCTTCTATTCTGCGGCAAGAATTACTTCTTGATGCGGATAACCGGAGTTTCACCCACGGTCACGCTACCGGACAGTTTGATCAGCTCTTTGATCTCGTCCATGTTGGAGATAACAACCGGAGTCAGGGTAGACTTGGCTTTCTCTTCCAGCAGTGGCAGATCGAATTCGATAACCGGATCGCCAACTTTCACACGCTGGCCTTCTTCAGCGATACGCTTAAAGCCTTCGCCTTTCAGTTCAACGGTGTCGATACCGAAGTGAACGAACAGTTCGATACCGCTATCGGATTCGATAGAGAACGCATGGTTGGTTTCAAATATTTTGCCAATAGTGCCGTCAACAGGGGCAACCATTTTGTTACCGGTTGGTTTGATAGCGATGCCATCACCAACAATTTTTTCAGCAAATACTACATCCGGCACGTCTTCGATGTTGACGATCTCGCCAGAGAGCGGAGCAACAATCTCAATAGTTCCGGTGTCTTTCTTATCATCAGAAACCAGAGATTTCAGTTTATCGAACAAACCCATGATCTTCTCCTAAGCAGTAAATTGGGCCGCATCTCGTGGATTAGCAGATTGTTTTTTCTTCAATGAACTTGTTAACCAGAGTCATTAACTCGTCCGTTGTCGGTTGAGCAAGAGCCTGCTCTGCTAACACCTTCGCATCTTCGAAGTTCGTGTTACGGATAATCTTCTTAATGCGCGGGATAGAAATGGCGCTCATAGAGAATTCGTCCAGACCCATCCCCAGCAACAGAAGTGTAGCACGTTCGTCGCCTGCAAGCTCACCACACATGCCAGTCCATTTCCCTTCAGCATGAGAAGCATCAATGACTTGCTTGATAAGCGTCAGGACAGATGGCGACATTGGTTGGTAAAGGTGTGAAATCATATCATTACCACGGTCAACTGCCAGGGTATACTGCGTTAAATCATTGGTACCGATACTAAAGAAATCAACTTCTTTGGCTAAATGGCGAGCAATCGTTGCCGCAGCCGGTGTTTCCACCATCACGCCAATCTCAATTGACTCGTCAAACGCTTTACCTTCGTCGCGCAGTTCCTGTTTGTAGATTTCGATCTCTTTGCGCAGTGCGCGCACTTCTTCAACAGAGATAATCATCGGGAACATAATACGCAGTTTACCGAAAGCAGATGCACGCAGGATAGCGCGGACCTGATCGCGCAGGATCTCTTTACGATCCATCGCGATACGCACGGCACGCCAGCCCAGGAACGGGTTCTCTTCTTTCGGGAAATTCATGTACGGCAGCTCTTTGTCACCGCCGATGTCCATGGTACGGACGATGACCGCCTGAGAGCCACAGGCCTCAGCAACGGCTTTATAGGCAGCAAACTGTTCTTCTTCAGTTGGCAGCGCGTCACGGTCCATGAACAGGAATTCAGTACGGTACAGACCAACGCCTTCCGCACCGTTGCGCTCTGCGCCTTCAACGTCACGAACGGTACCGATGTTGGCGCAAACTTCGACCTGATGCCCGTCCAGCGTAATTGCCGGCAGATCTTTCAGCTTCGCAAGCTCTACTTTCTCGGTTGCAACCTGCTCCTGAACGGCGCGCAGTTTTTCAATTTCTTCGTTGGTCGGGTTGACGTAAACCTGATTGTTTACGGCATCAAGAATCAGATAATCGTTGTTTTTCACCTGAGAGGTGACGCTACCGGTACCCACGATGGCTGGCAGTTCCAGAGAACGCGCCATGATAGAGGTGTGGGAAGTACGGCCGCCCGCGTCGGTGATGAAACCCAGCACCTTTTGCAGGTTCAGCTGTGCGGTTTCAGACGGGGTCAGGTCAGCGGCAACCAGGATCACTTCATCCTTGATTGCGCTCAGGTCAATAATTGCCAGACCCAGGATGTTGCGCAGCAGGCGCTTACCGATGTCACGTACGTCAGCCGCACGCTCTTTCAGGTATTCATCATCCAGTTCTTCCAGGGCAGTGGCCTGACCTTCGATAACCTCATGCGCAGCTGCATCAGCCGTCATGTGCTTATCTTTAATCAGGGCTATGATTTCCTGCTCCAGCTCCTCATCTTCGAGCAGCATAATATGCCCTTCGAAAATGGCTTCTTTTTCTTCGCCGAACGTTTCACCAGCTTTCGTTTTGATCGCTTCTAACTGCGCAGATGCTTTGGCACGACCGCTCAGAAAACGTTCAACTTCCTGATCAACCTTGTCGGCAGAAATTTTTTTCCGGTCAATGACGATTTCGTCTTCTTTCAGCAGCAGTGCTTTGCCGAAAGCGATACCCGGGGATGCTAAAATGCCTGAAATCATAACCCTACCTTACTTGTGACTGATTTTTAAAAGAACCCGGAAAACTTACTCGAGTTCCGCCATCAGTTTGACCAGATGTTCAACCGCTTTCTGCTCGTCTTCACCTTCAGCAGAGAGAGTGACAACGGTGCCCTGAGTCAGGCCCAGAGTCTGCAGTTTGAACAGGCTTTTTGCGCTGGCGCTTTTGCCGTTGGAAGTCACAGTAATCTCAGAAGTGAAGCCTTTCGCTTCTTTAACAAACTGAGCAGCAGGGCGGGTGTGCAGACCGTTCGGAGCGGTAATGGTAACTTCTTGCTGGAACATTGTATTTCCCCAACTTATAGGTTTAGTGTTGTGGAACTAAAGTCTAGCCTGGCGGTTCAACTTTAGCCTGTATTGTTAGCGCCGGCATAAACGGGCGCGACACACCAGGTGTTTTACGCAATCCGTTGCAGGCAACTTCTGGCCGCTGACGTTACGTTCGTCATTAAACATTATGCCGCGAAAGGAAGACTTGAACCAAATCATAAAATCGATTCAGCTAGCAGTTTTCCTGTAACGATTAATTTCGCGCTTCAAAATAATTAGTCAGGTTAAATACCAGACCAGACGGGGTGAATCAATGGCAGGAGGGGTAAAACTTTGAACCAGACCACAAAAAAGCACCTGAAAAGGTGCTTTTTTACGCGGTTTTAACATGCTGATATTACTGTTGCAATTCTTTCTCAGTAAAGAGATCGGCAAACAGTGCAGTGCTAAGATAACGCTCACCCGATGAAGGCAGGATAACCACAATATTCTTATTGGTAAAGGCTTCATCTTCCTGAAGCTTAAGCGCTGCAGCAACCGCTGCGCCGGAAGAGATACCAGCCAGAATGCCTTCTTCTTCCATCAGGCGACGCGCAGTGGAGATCGCCTCTTCATTGGTGATGCCCACCACTTTATCAATCAGCTTCAGATCCAGGTTGCCAGGAATAAAGCCAGCGCCGATACCCTGAATTTTGTGTGGGCCAGGCTTGATCTCTTCACCAGCCAGCGCCTGAGCGATGACCGGGGAGTCGGTAGGCTCTACCGCAACGGTGATAAGATCCGTTTTACCTTTGGTTCCTTTAATGTAGCGGGTTACGCCGGTTAACGTACCGCCGGTGCCGACGCCAGCGATGAAGACATCCACCTGGCCGTCGGTATCTTCCCAAATCTCCGGGCCCGTTGTCTTTTCGTGAATTTCCGGGTTAGCCGGATTACTGAACTGCTGAAGCAACAGGTATTTTGCCGGATCGCTGGCGACAATCTCTTCGGCTTTCTGAATCGCGCCTTTCATGCCTTTAGCGCCTTCCGTCAGCACCAGATTCGCGCCAAGCGCTTTCAGCAGCTTACGGCGTTCGACGCTCATGGTTTCCGGCATGGTCAGCGTTAGCTTATAGCCACGGGCTGCTGCCACATAAGCCAGAGCGATGCCGGTGTTGCCGCTGGTCGGTTCTACCAGCTCAATACCAGGTTTTAACATGCCACGTTTTTCGGCATCCCAAATCATATTGGCACCGATACGGCATTTGACGCTGAAGCTCGGGTTGCGTGATTCTACCTTTGCCAGAATGCGTCCATTACCGATACGGTTCAGTCGAACCAGCGGCGTATGACCGATAGTCAGCGAGTTGTCTTCATAAATCTTACTCATGGCCTGTCCTTAACTGTATGAAATTGGGATACCTTCCCAGCATACCCGTCAGACAGATATGGGGAAGTAAGGATTTCGCATATCTATATTCTATGAAGAAATAATGGAAATCAGTATGGAATAAGAAACGGCATATACCACTGCTAAGAGCCTGGCCCATCCCGGCGTAATTGCCGCATATTGACCTTATTTCCATAACGCGTGTTTAACACGATAGCAATCGACCCACATCGCCGTTGCACCGCATACCGCCACCGGCATGATGAACAGATTGAGCACCGGAATCATGGTGAACAGACTGGTCAGCGCGCCAAACTGCATATTCGTCACCTTGCGCGTGCGCAGGGCGGTACGCATCTCTTTAAATGGCACCTTATGGTTATCAAACGGATAATCGCAATACTGAATGGCCAGCATCCAGGCACTGAACAGGAACCACAGAACCGGGGCGACGGTTTGTCCAATCCCAGGAATAAAATAGAGGATCAGCAGCAGAACCGCGCGCGGCAGATACCAGGCAAACTTTTGCCACTCGCGTTTCATAATACGCGGCACGTCTTTCATCATGCCGAGCACGCCGGTATCCGGTGGCGTTGCGCCCGTCAGTCTGGCCTCAAGCTGCTCCGCCAGCAGTCCGTTAAACGGTGCGGCAATCCAGTTGGCGAGCGTTGAGAAAAAGTAGCCGAAAACCAACAGAACTGAGATAACGGCAATTGGCCATAGCAGATAGCTCAGCCACTGCAGCCAGTCAGGAACGTGGCTCATTAACGACGGGATCCAGACGTCCAGTTGGGTGAACAGCCACCAGAACGCGCCGCCCATCAATACTATGTTGACCAAAAGTGGCAGAATGACATAGCGACGAATTCCGGGTTGTGAGACCAGCTTCCATCCCTGAGAAAAATAGTAAAAACCGCTGCGAGGAACCGTTGCAGATGATGGCGCCATGGTCAGGACATGCTCCTTATATGTATAAATCTTATTAAACGTTGCGTATCTTACAGGGTTATTAAGACCTGGACAGTTCGGAAATGTTCGAAAAAACAGCAAAAAGCACGATTTCGTTCATCTTTATGCTGTGAAAGCTAAGAGTACACTTGCACTTGACGTAATCGGCAAATACTCTTAGTGAGTAAATGTTTGCCGTGGTGGCAAGGTGTTAGAACAACAGAGAATATAATGATGCAGGATTTGCGTCTGATATTAATCATTGTTGGCGCGATCGCCATAATCGCTTTACTGGTACATGGTTTCTGGACCAGCCGTAAAGAACGATCTTCTATGTTCCGCGATCGTCCATTGAAACGCATGAAATCAAAACGCGACGATGACGATTCGTATGAGGATGACATCGAAGCTGACGAAGGCGTGGGTGAAGTTCGTGTTCACCGCGTGAATCATGCCCCCGGCAACCCGCAGGAGCATGATGCCCCTCGTCAGTCGCCACAACATCAGTACCAGCCGCCTTATGCGTCTGCGCAACCGCGTCAGCCGGTCGCGCCGTCCGAAGCGCCGGTGCAACCGCAGCACGCTCAGCGCCCGCCGCAACCGGTGCATCAACAGCCGGTACAACAGGCAGCGTCGCCGCAGCCGGTGCAGCCGTCCGCCACGCCACAGGTTCAGCCAGTGCAACAGCCCACCACGCCACAGGCCCAGCCTGTTCAGCAACCCGCCGCGCCCGCACCACAGCCTGCGGCTCAGGCTTTCCAGCCAGCGGAACCTGTTGCAGAGCCGCAACCGCAGCCTGAACCGGTTGTCGAAGAGACGCCGGTTGTTGAAAAACCACAGCGTAAAGAAGCGGTTATTATCATGAACGTTGCCGCGCATCATGGCAGCGAGCTGAATGGCGAAGTGCTGCTTAACAGCATCCAGCAGGCCGGTTTCAAATTTGGCGATATGAATATCTTCCATCGTCATTTGAGTCCGGACGGCAGCGGCCCGGCATTGTTCAGCCTGGCTAATATGGTGAATCCAGGAACGTTTGATCCTGAAATGACCGATTTCACTACCCCTGGCGTGACAATTTTTATGCAGGTGCCCTCCTATGGTGATGAGCTGCAAAACTTCAAGCTGATGTTGCAATCGGCACAGCACATTGCTGATGAAGTCGGTGGCGTGGTGCTCGACGATCAGCGCAGAATGATGACGCCGCAAAAATTACGTGAGTATCAGGATCGTATCCGCGAAGTGAAAGACGCGAACGCCTGATACAATACAGGTACGACACTTCCTTTCTGAACCCCCGCCTGTCGGGGGTTTTTTATCATTGATGGTGCGATATGGAATCAATCGAACAACAACTGACAGAACTGCGAACCACGCTTCGCCATCATGAGTATCTTTACCATGTGATGGACGCCCCGGAACTTCCCGATGCGGAATACGATCGCCTGATGCGCGAACTGCGTGAGCTGGAAGCGCAGCATCCTGAACTGATTACGCCGGATTCACCGACCCAGCGCGTGGGGGCGGCTCCTCTGGCGTCCTTCAGCCAGATTCGTCATGAAGTCCCGATGCTCTCTCTGGATAACGTGTTTGATGAGGAGAGCTTCCTGGCGTTTAACAAGCGCGTGCAGGACCGTTTGAAAAGCGTCGACAAGCTGACCTGGTGCTGCGAGCTGAAGCTGGACGGTCTGGCAGTCAGTATTTTGTATGAGAACGGCGTGCTGGTCAGTGCTGCAACGCGTGGTGATGGCACCACCGGGGAGGATATCACCTCCAACGTGCGCACTATTCGCGCCATTCCGCTAAAGCTGCATGGCGATAACATTCCAGCCCGACTGGAAGTGCGCGGTGAAGTATTACTCCCGCAGGCCGGATTTGAAAAAATCAATGAAGAGGCGCGCCGCACCGGCAATAAAGTGTTTGCTAACCCGCGTAACGCGGCAGCCGGGTCTTTACGCCAGCTCGATCCGCGCATTACCGCGAAGCGACCACTTACTTTCTTTTGCTACGGCGTGGGCGTGCTGGAAGGCGGTGAACTGCCGGATACCCACCTGGGCCGTCTGCTACAGTTCAAAGCGTGGGGACTGCCGGTGAGCGATCGGGTGACGCTATGTGATTCACCAGAGGCGGTGCTGGCGTTTTACCACAAAGTGGAAGAAGACCGCCCGACGCTGGGTTTCGACATTGACGGCGTGGTAATTAAGGTCAACTCGATGGCGCTTCAGGAGCAATTAGGTTTTGTTGCCCGAGCGCCGCGCTGGGCGGTGGCGTTCAAATTCCCGGCGCAGGAACAGATGACCTTTGTGCGCGACGTTGAGTTCCAGGTAGGACGTACGGGAGCCATTACGCCGGTTGCCCGTCTTGAACCGGTTCAGGTGGCAGGCGTGCTGGTGAGTAACGCTACGTTGCATAACGCGGATGAAATCGAACGTCTTGGCCTGCGTATTGGCGATAAGGTTGTGATTCGGCGCGCCGGGGATGTTATCCCGCAGGTGGTCAACGTGGTGCTCTCCGAACGCCCTGAACAGACGCGCCCCGTTGAGTTCCCTGCGCATTGTCCGGTATGTGGTTCCGACGTGGAGCGTGTGGAAGGTGAAGCGGTTACCCGCTGTACGGGCGGCTTAATCTGCGGCGCGCAGCGCAAAGAGTCGCTAAAACACTTCGTTTCCCGGCGGGCGATGGACGTTGATGGCATGGGCGATAAAATCATCGACCAGCTGGTTGAGAAAGAGTATGTACTCACTCCGGCGGATCTGTTCCGGCTTACGGCAGGCAAGCTGACCGGTTTGGACAGGATGGGGCCGAAGTCAGCGCAAAACGTGGTGGATGCGCTGGAGAAAGCGAAAGAGACCACTTTTGCCCGCTTCCTTTATGCCCTTGGCATCCGTGAAGTGGGTGAGGCAACCGCCGCCGGACTGGCTGCATTTTTCGGTAACCTGGAGGCGCTGGAAGCCGCGACGATTGAGGAGTTGCAGAAGGTACCTGATGTGGGGATTGTAGTTGCCACGCATGTGTTTAACTTCTTTGCTGAAGAGAGTAATCGTGATGTGATTGCTCAGCTGTTGGCGGAAGGTATCCACTGGCCTGCGCCGGTCGTCATTAACGCCGAAGAGATCGACAGTCCATTTGCCGGAAAAACGGTAGTACTGACCGGTAGCCTGAGCCAGATGTCCCGCGATGACGCCAAAGCGCGTCTGGTGGAACTGGGGGCAAAAGTGGCCGGGAGCGTTTCGAAGAAAACCGATCTGGTCATTGCCGGAGAAGCGGCCGGCTCTAAGCTTGCCAAAGCGCAGGAGCTGGGGATTGAGGTGATCGACGAGGCGGAAATGCTCCGTTTACTGGGTGTCTGAGATGGAAAAAGAGCAGCTGATTGAAATCGCCAATACGGTAATGCCGTTCGGCAAGTACAAAGGGCAGCGGTTGATTGACGTTCCGGAAGAGTATTTGCTGTGGTTTGCCCGCAAGGATGAGTTTCCGCAGGGTAAACTGGGTGAGCTGATGCAAATCACGCTGCTGATTAAAACCGAGGGGCTGACGCAGCTGGTTCAGCCCCTGAAACGGCCGCTTTAAGCTTTCGCGGCGCGGCTTTCCTGCCGTGCCTGCAATTGTTCGGTCTGGCGCTTATAACGACGCGCCAGAACCGCGCAGACCATCAGCTGAATCTGGTGGAAAATCATTAATGGCAGCACCATCATACCGATAGCCGATGTCGGGAACAGAATATTCGCCATTGGAATGCCGTTTGCCAGACTCTTTTTCGAGCCGCAGAAAACAATGGTGATTTCGTCAGCTTTGTTGAATCCACATTTGCGGGCCACAACAATGTTCACGGCAATGACTATTGCCAGCAACACAATGCTGACCACCACGATGAACAACAGCGAGCCCCATCCCACTTTGTGCCAGATACCGTTAACCACCGCTTCGCTGAACGCTGAGTAGACAACCAGCAAAATTGAGGTCTGGTCCGTTTTCGCAATCCATTTTTTATTTCGCGCGACCCAGTTGCCGATCCACGGGCGCGAAAGATGACCCAGAACAAAAGGTAGCAGCAGTTGCAGCATGATTTTTCCCACCTGCTCCAGGCTGCCTTCCGCGCCGTGCATATTCATTACCAGACCAACCAGCAGCGGCGAAAGGAAGATCCCTAACAGACTGGATGCAGAGGCAGAACATACCGCAGCCGCAACATTCCCACCCGCCAGAGAGGTAAAGGCAATCGCGGACTGGACGGTTGCCGGCAGAATGCACAGATAGAGGAAACCACTGTAGAGCATTGGGTCGACGTTAACGGGTGCCCACCAGGCGAAGAGAACCCCCAGAACCGGGAACAGAATGAATGTACTGCACATCACCCACAGATGCAGTCGCCAGTGGCTGCCGCCGGCAATAATGGCCTCACGAGAGAGCTTTGCCCCATGCATAAAAAACAGCAACGCAATTGCGGCAGTGGTCAGCCCCTCAAAAAACGGGACGAAGCTGCCCTGGGCCGGAAAGAAAGAGGCCAGCAGAACGACGGTAATCAGCGTCAGCGTGAACGGATCAAGAATACGAAAAAGTTTCATAAAGGCTCCTGAAAATCTGTACTGACATTTTGCGTTTTTCTGTTTGAGAAATAAAATTGATTTATTGCATCCATATATGAATAAATTCGATGAATTACTCTCTGCGTCAACTTCGTGTGTTTGTTACCGTCGCTCAGGCAAAAAGCTTCAGCCGGGCGGGAGATATGATTGGATTGAGCCAGTCGGCGGTTAGCCATAGCGTGAAGGAGCTGGAACGCCAGACGGGGGTCAGGCTGCTGGATCGTACCACGCGGGAAGTGGTTCTGACGGAAGCGGGGCAGCAGCTGGCGACCCGGCTGGAGCGTGTCCTGGATGAGCTGCATATCACGCTACGCGAAGCGGGCAGGGTGGGAACTCAGCTTACGGGTACCGTGCGCGTGGCGGCCAGTCAGACGATTTCCGCGCATCTGATCCCGCAGTGTATTGCGCAGAGTAACCAGCGCTATCCTGAGATTGATTTTGTCCTTCATGACCGGCCGCAGCAGTGGGTGCTGGAGAGCATTCGTCAGGGGGAGGTGGATTTTGGCATTGTTATCGATCCCGGTGCGGTTACCGACCTGCAATGTGAGACGATCCTCTCTGAGCCGTTCCTGCTGTTGTGTCGTCAGGATCATCCGCTAATGCATCAGGAGTGGGTAAGCTGGCAGGACCTGCAACAGCAGCGGCTGGTTTTACAGGATTACGCCTCCGGCAGCCGACCGCTCATTGACGCCGCGCTGGCCCATTTTTCCATTGATGCCGATATTGTGCAGGAGATTGGCCATCCGGCGACATTGTTCCCGATGGTAGAGGCGGGGATTGGGATCAGTATTTTACCCGCGCTGGCGTTACCGTTGCCGCAAGGGAATCACCTGCAGGTTAAGCGGCTTACGCCAGTTGTTGAGCGGCAGCTGATGTTGGCAAGACGCAAAAACCGTTCGCTCTCTACCGCAGCCCAGGCGCTGTGGAACGTGGTTCGTATGCAGGCCAGTGCGCTGACCTCTGCCCGCTCGCGGGATCCGCTGTATCAGATATAACGCTCACGCTGATGGTTATCAGAGGGGAAAATGGTTCTTCTCTGCTTTTAACTGCTTATGTTCCTGCTTTTCCTTCGGCGACAGCTGTCGCGTTGTTCAAAATTATCCGCGACAATTTTGTCGAATCGTTAAATTCGCTGCAGTGTAAAAAGGCGCCTTTAGGGCGCCTTTTTACATTGGTGGGTCGTGCAGGATGACTCGCTTCGCTCGCCCTTCGGGCCGTCGCCGTAAACGGCTCCGTTGTCTCACTACGTTCGACTCGACCTGCTGCAGGTTCGAATCTTATAAATCGCAGATAGCAAAAAGGCGCCTTTAGGGCGCCTTTTTACACTGGTGGGTCGTGCAGGATTCGAACCTGCGACCAATTGATTAAAAGTCAACTGCTCTACCAACTGAGCTAACGACCCGAAGTGGTGGGTGATGACGGGATCGAACCGCCGACCCCCTCCTTGTAAGGGAGGTGCTCTCCCAGCTGAGCTAATCACCCACTTCGGTACTTCATTTTTTGCACACTATTTTCAGTAAGAAATCCAGCTGGCGAGAAAGTGGTGGGTGATGACGGGATCGAACCGCCGACCCCCTCCTTGTAAGGGAGGTGCTCTCCCAGCTGAGCTAATCACCCATTTCTCAATTTCTTACTACACGGCGGAGACTACATAAAGTAGTTGGTGGGTGATGACGGGATCGAACCGCCGACCCCCTCCTTGTAAGGGAGGTGCTCTCCCAGCTGAGCTAATCACCCCCGCTGTGTGGTGTCGCATTATAGGGAGAGTTGAAAATGAGTCAACGCATTTTCTAAAGAAATTGTTCGTTCGTCGTAAATTTAAGCAAAACGATCGCAAATCATTCCGTGGCGCATGATTTCTATACGAAAATTGCAAAGCATAACGTTCTGGCCTGAACAAGATTGAGGAATCAGGCGGGAGTGATAGAATAACGGCCATTATTTTCCCGGATTTGCCGGTTGTCGGCATCTTTATAAACGTAAGGCCACTTCATGAAAATCAAAACTCGCTTCGCGCCCAGCCCGACAGGCTATCTGCACGTCGGCGGTGCTCGTACTGCTCTTTACTCCTGGCTTTTTGCTCGTAACCACGGTGGTGAGTTTGTACTGCGTATTGAAGACACCGATCTTGAGCGCTCCACGCCCGAAGCTATCGAAGCCATTATGGATGGGATGAACTGGCTGAATCTGGAATGGGATGAGGGTCCGTACTTCCAGACTAAACGTTTTGATCGTTACAACGCGGTAATTGATGAGATGCTGGAAGCGGGCACAGCATATAAATGCTACTGCTCTAAAGCGCGTCTGGAACAGCTGCGTGAAGAGCAGATGGCGAAAGGTGAGAAACCGCGTTACGACGGTCGCTGCCGCCATGGACACGAGCATCACGCTGATGATGAACCGTGCGTTGTACGTTTCGCTAACCCGCAGGAAGGCTCTGTTATTTTTGACGATCAGATCCGTGGGCCGATCGAATTCAGCAACCAGGAACTGGATGATCTGATCATTCGCCGTACCGATGGCTCCCCGACCTACAATTTCTGTGTGGTGGTGGACGACTGGGATATGGAGATCACCCACGTGATCCGCGGTGAAGACCATATCAACAATACCCCACGCCAGATTAACATTCTGAAAGCGCTGAATGCGCCAGTGCCGGTCTATGCGCACGTTTCTATGATCAACGGCGATGATGGTAAAAAGCTTTCCAAGCGCCATGGCGCGGTAAGCGTTATGCAATACCGTGACGATGGCTATCTACCGGAAGCCCTGCTGAACTATCTGGTGCGTCTGGGCTGGTCCAGCGGCGATCAGGAGATCTTCACTCGTGAAGAGATGATTAAGCTGTTCTCCCTGGGGGCAGTCAGCAAATCGGCCAGCGCGTTCAACACTGATAAACTGCTGTGGTTGAACCATCACTACATTAATTCACTGGCGCCGGAATATGTGGCGACGCATCTGCAATGGCACATTGAGCAGGAAAATATCGACACCCGCAACGGTCCACAGCTGGCTGAACTGGTGAAACTGCTGGGTGAACGCTGCAAGACGCTGAAAGAGATGGCGCAAAGCTGCCGTTATTTCTATGAAGATTTCACCGAGTTTGACGCGGATGCCGCGAAGAAACACCTGCGTCCGGTCGCACGTCAGCCGTTAGAAGTGGTGCGTGATAAAATTGCCGCTATTACCGAATGGACCGCAGAAAACGTCCACCACGCGATTCAGGCTACGGCCGATGAACTGGAAGTCGGCATGGGCAAAGTGGGTATGCCGCTGCGCGTTGCCGTTACCGGCGCTGGACAGTCTCCGGGTTTAGACGTCACGGTACATGCGATTGGTAAATCCCGCAGCATTGAGCGTATCAATAAAGCGCTGGCGTTTATCGCTGAGCGCGAAAGTCAGCAGTAAATCTGAACCCGTCAATAGCAATACGGCAGGATTTTATCCTGCCGTTTTTTTTATCCGTTATTCAGATTCATTGATACCCAGACGTGCAAGGAAATTGCGAATACCTTCGCGCGAAATAAACATCGCCAGCTTTTCCTGCTCTGCTGAGGTCATGTTTTCCACCGCATCCATAATCTGGCGATACGCATGCGAGCGCACAACGTGGTTATATTCGGCAAGCGTTTCTTCCGCCTGATAAAGCGCAGAGTGGTTGCGAAAGGCTGGAATATTCAGAATAAACTCGCGCACGTGGTCATCGATATGGATGAGTCTTGCCCGACCTCCTTTGACACCCGGAAATTTCTCGGTTTCCCAATGTTGTTCTCTGATCCAACGATTGACGGTTTGTTTAGCCACGCCAAGACACTCTGCCAGCTCTTCGGTGGTCATTTTACTACGTAATCTTTTCATATTATTTGCTATCGCGAATCCCTAAGCGCTGTAACAAACCGGTAATCCCTTCACGCAGAAGCAAAGACGTAAAGTGTTTCTGTTCAACTGGGGTCATCTCTTTGGCAAGCGTAATGAGCAGCGTTTCCAGGGAAGCATCGCCCGGAGAAGTAAACGCGTCCGGTGTACCTTCGGCAGGACGTTCTGCACTCCGGATATATTCACGAACCTGTTCGTTGACATGTACCAGACGCGCTTTCCCTCCCTGAACACCAGGTTTAGGTGATGTCGCCCAGCCCTCTTTGCGTACCCATTTATTGATGGTCTGCCGACTGTAGCCGGTCAGATTAGCGAGTTCTTCTGGCGTCATCCGTTCCTTGAACATAACGATTCCCTGAATAGTCGTGGGGTTAATTAGTGGTTCATTTTATAGCACCATTTTAGAGGAAACCGTGACGCGTTTAACTACTGAATGCGAGTTGTTGTGCAATGTTTTTCATTTGCCTGATTTTTCAGCGATTAGAAACGATGAAATCAATTTGCCGTTGACACATGCGAAGGGAATTCATATGATGCCGCCCGTCAACTCGACAAGCTTTACGTGACGGGGCTATAGCTCAGCTGGGAGAGCGCTTGCATGGCATGCAAGAGGTCAGCGGTTCGATCCCGCTTAGCTCCACCAAATTTACTCCCAATAAATTTGGTACGTAAAAGCATCGTGGGGCTATAGCTCAGCTGGGAGAGCGCTTGCATGGCATGCAAGAGGTCAGCGGTTCGATCCCGCTTAGCTCCACCAAAATTTGAACCCTCGCTGAGAAGCGGGGGTTTTTTTATCTCTGCATTTTCTTCATTTTTGTAATACAGTTTCAGTATGCACCAGCGTCGACGTGGCACAGGTTTGCTTCGCAATGCGAATAAACTTATTATTCGTGCGCCTATATATCGTTTTGTGAGAGCATTGAACCAATGCCAGTGAAGCATAACCTGATAAAAAATATTAAAACTTTCGCTCTGGCGTTCACGCTCTCTGTCGTCGCAATCCAGTTTTCCCGCCTGATTTCGCCAACGACTACCTTTGATTCCAGCTATATCTATCTGGCCTGGCTACCGCTGTGCGTGATGTTAGCCGTTATTTTTATCTTTGGCCGTTACGGGGTAGTCCCGGTTGTTCTTGGGTTATTTTTGACCAATTACTGGAATCTTCATTTGCCATTTACCCAGTCATTGGTGCTGCTGCTGTGTCAGGCATTATCTGTTTTAGGCGTTTGCGCGATCGTGCGTTGGCAGCTTGGGTCGCGTTGGCGCTATGGGATACCGAATAAAAAAATTTGGGTCCGTGTATTCTGGTTTGGATTTGTGGTGCCATTTGGTATGAAAATGGGGATGTATCTGGCCGGATACTATCTTGCTTTTCCGGTCGCGGTATCCACATTTTTTGGTGCTGCGGCACCGATCTTTACCATTGTCGATGTCCTGAGTCTCATTTCCGCTGCGCTGATTTTCACGCCGCTCTTTTACTACCCGATGCGGATGATCGTAAATCTGCGCTACGCCCGCGCATTCTGGCTCAAAAATATTCAGCCTGCCCTGAATAAAGACAACCGTTGTTTCACGCTCAGCTGGCTCGTAACGCTTACCGCGATGCTGGTGCTGATGTGTTCTTCGCTGGAGAGTAGCTATATTGCGGGTTACCTGGTTCCCGTTTTCTTTATTATCTTCACGCTTGGCGTGGGGAAATTGAGCTATCCGTTTCTGAACTTGAGTTGGGCGATTTCAACGCTCTGTCTGCTGACCTGGAACCAGAATTTCCTGCAGGGGTTTGGATCAGAGTATTCGCTGGCGTTTATCATCGCGGTGCTGGTCTCATTCAGCATCTGTCTGCTTTATATGATGCGCATTTATTATCGTAGTGAATGGCTGAACCGGCGCTGGCATCAGCAGGCCATGACTGACCCGCTGACGCGCCTTCCTAACCTGCGTGCGCTGGAGCAGTTTCTGCAAAAAGATGTGGGGCAGAGCGTCTGCTGCCTGCGACTGGATAACCTGGAATTTCTCAGTCGACACTACGGGATGCTGATGCGTGTTCACTGTAAAAGATCGGTTGTTCGTGCTCTGCAACCGCTGATGCAGGAGAACGAAAAAGTGTTCCAGCTACCGGGTAGCGAACTGCTGCTGGTGCTAACCGGCCCAGAGACGCAAGCGCGGATGCAGCATATGGTTGATGTCCTCAATAGCCGCAAGATTTACTGGAATAACAGCGGGCTGGACATGGGCTATGGCGCATCCTGGGGAACCTGGAATGGCAAACAAGAGACGCTGCAACCGTTGCTCGGTCAGTTAAGCTGGCTTGCGGAACAATCGTGCAGTAACAATCGGGTGCTGGCGCTAACCAACAGCCTTGAAGTGGCGACCGGACAAACGACAGAGCGTGTTCTGCTGCTGCAAAAAATACGTAAGTCGCTGGATAATGGCGATCTGCTCCTCTATGCGCAGCCTATACGTGATGCGCATGGTAAGGGATATGATGAAATTCTGGCGCGCCTGAAGAGCGATAACGGCATTATGATGCCGGACCAGTTTATTCCACTGATTGCTCAGTTTAACCTCAGCGCCCGCTTCGACTTGCAGGTCGTGGAGGCACTGCTCAAATGGCTGTCAGCCCATCCATCCACTGAAACCGGTCCGCGCTTCTCGGTCAATCTTATGCCGCTGACGTTGCTTCAAAAGGAGACGGCAGCGCGTATTATTCGTCTGTTTACCCGCTACGCCATTACGCCAGAAAGCGTGATTATCGAAATCACCGAAGAGCAGGCATTTTCCAACTCTGAAGCCAGTATGCACAATATTGAGCTGTTGCACTCTTTTGGCTTCCGAATCGCTATTGATGATTTCGGTACCGGTTATGCCAACTACGAACGCCTCAAGCGATTGCAGGCTGACATTATTAAAATAGACGGCGTGTTCGTGAAAGACATTATGACTGATTCGCTGGATGCGATGATTGTTAAATCGATCACCGATCTGGCGAAAGCCAAATCATTAAGCGTGGTGGCGGAGTTTGTTGAGACGGCAGAGCAGCGGGAGCTATTGCTAAGTCTTGGCGTGAATTATCTGCAAGGCTATCTGATTGGCCGTCCTCAGCCGTTAGTACCCTGACAGGCATAAAAAAACCGGGGAGTTTCCCCGGTTTTTACTCGACCGCGTTCTCTTACAGAACCAGCGCGGCGATAGACGCAGACAGTACGCTCACCAGCGTAGAGCCGTACACCAGCTTCAGGCCGAAGCGGGAAACCACGTTACCTTGCTCTTCGTTCAGGCCTTTAATCGCGCCAGCGATAATCCCGATAGAGGAGAAGTTAGCGAAGGAAACCAGGAAGACAGAGATGATGCCTTCTGCGCGTGGAGAGAGCGTGGACGCAATTTTCTGCAGATCCATCATAGCAACGAATTCGTTAGAAACGAGTTTGGTTGCCATGATACTGCCCACCTGCAGCGCTTCACCGGAAGGGACGCCCATCACCCATGCGACTGGATAGAAGATGTAGCCCAGAATGCCCTGGAAGGAGATGCTGTAACCGAACCAGCCGGTAACGGTCGCGAACAGCGCATTCAGCGCTGCGATCAACGCGATGAAGCCGATCAGCATCGCCGCAACGATAATCGCGACTTTAAAGCCTGCCAGAATGTATTCGCCCAGCATTTCGAAGAAGCTCTGTCCTTCGTGCAGGTTGGACATCTGGATATTTTCTTCGCTGGCGTCAACGCGGTACGGGTTGATAATCGACAGAACAATAAAGGTGCTGAACATGTTCAGAACCAGCGCCGCAACAACGTATTTCGGCTCCAGCATCGTCATATACGCACCCACGATAGACATGGATACGGTGGACATTGCCGTTGCCGCCATGGTGTACATGCGGTTGCGGGACATTTTGCCAAGAATATCTTTATAGGCGATAAAGTTCTCAGACTGACCCAGGATCAGGGAGCTGACGGCGTTAAAGGATTCCAGCTTGCCCATCCCGTTGACTTTGGACAACAGGAAGCCAATTGCACGGATGATAACCGGCAGAACGCGGATATGCTGAAGAATACCGATCAGGGCAGAAATAAAGACGATAGGGCACAGAACCTTCAGGAAGAAGAAAGCCAGACCTTTATCATTCATGCTGCCGAAGACGAAGTCTGTCCCTTCGTTGGCGAATCCGAGCAGTTTTTCAAACATTTCGGAAAAGCCTCTCACGAAGCCCAGACCGACGTCAGAGTTCAGGAAGAACCACGCCAGTAACACTTCAATAACAAGCAGTTGAATAACATAACGAATGCGAATTTTTTTACGGTCACTGCTTACCAGCAATGCGAGAATCGCAACAACGGCAAGTGCCAGGACAAAATGAAGGACGCGGTCCATATTTGCTCCAAATATGAGGCAGGTTTAGTTTTCGTGCACATTCTATGTAACAGCAGCAAAGAAAACGAGATCAAACACACACTATAATCAGGTCCTGTGACGAGATTCAAAAATAGTGATCTGTAATACACTTCTGTTATGTTAGGAGCTGAAGTGAAAAGTTATGTTATTGTGCTAACATTATTACAATTATTAAACAACTCAAGCGTATTCCTGAATTTCTCATCGAACCAGAGTTCTGCTCTATCAGAGCAATCACTATTACCCCTTTAAACGCACTTGATAACTATTCTCATTAGGCATAGCATAAAACATAGCAAAGGCTATGTTTTCGAGGCAAAAGATGACAAACGATCGCGTTGAGAGTAGCAGCGGACGGGCAGCGCGCAAGTTGAGGCTCGCATTAATGGGACCTGCGTTCATCGCGGCTATCGGTTATATCGATCCCGGTAACTTTGCGACCAATATCCAGGCCGGAGCCAGCTTCGGTTATCAACTGCTGTGGGTGGTGGTATGGGCCAACCTGATGGCGATGCTGATTCAGGTGCTTTCTGCCAAGCTCGGCATTGCCACCGGTAAAAACCTGGCGGAACAAATTCGCGATCACTATCCGCGCCCGGTGGTCTGGTTTTACTGGGTGCAGGCGGAAATCATCGCCATGGCCACCGATCTGGCCGAATTTATCGGCGCAGCGATTGGCTTCAAATTAATTCTTGGCGTTTCGCTGCTGCAGGGAGCTGTGTTGACCGGGATCGCCACCTTCCTGATCCTGATGCTACAGCGCCGTGGGCAAAAGCCGCTGGAGAAAGTGATTGGCGGACTGCTCCTGTTTGTGGCGGCGGCCTATATTGTCGAACTGGTTTTCTCGCAGCCGAATCTGGCACAGCTGAGTAAAGGGATGATCATCCCCAGTTTGCCTGATTCCGAAGCTGTCTTCCTTGCAGCCGGGGTGCTGGGCGCGACGATCATGCCGCACGTCATTTATCTGCACTCGTCTTTAACCCAGCATCTGCATGGTGGCTCACGTCAGCAGCGCTACGCGGCAACCAAATGGGATGTGGCAATTGCGATGACCATTGCCGGATTCGTCAATCTGGCGATGATGGCGACCGCCGCCGCCGCGTTTCACTTCAGTGGTCATACTGGCATTGCCGATCTCGATCAGGCTTATCTGACGCTGGAGCCGCTGCTCAGCCATGCGGCAGCGACCGTCTTTGGCTTAAGCCTGGTGGCCGCCGGTCTCTCCTCGACGGTTGTCGGGACGCTGGCCGGACAGGTGGTGATGCAGGGGTTTATCCGCTTCCATATTCCGCTGTGGGTGCGCCGTGCCGTGACGATGCTCCCTTCGTTTATTGTTATTCTGATGGGGCTGGATCCCACCCGTATTCTGGTGATGAGTCAGGTGTTGCTGAGCTTTGGTATCGCGCTGGCGCTGGTGCCGCTGCTGATCTTCACCAGCGACAGTAAGCTGATGGGGGATCTGGTCAATCGTCGTTGGGTTAAACAGATTGGCTGGGTCATTGTGATACTGGTCGTGGCGCTCAATCTCTGGCTGCTGGCAGGCACGGCGATGGGGCTATAATCAACCGTGACTCGCGAAGGGTCACGGTTTTATTTGAGCTTTTCCTCTATTATGTGCCCTGCATAATTAACTGGCAGGCGTTCATGAATCACTTTGATCTCTCTTTCCTGAAATATCTCCAGGACAACAGTCCGCTCCCCGTTGAAGAGGCCGTTCAGCGTTTCGGTAAAACGCTCTCCACGCTAAAACGGACAATGAAAGAGCTCAATGAACTTCTGCCAGAAAATGTACAGCTACATCAGGATAATCAGTTTATTACCACCCGGATTGGCTACAGTGAATACCGACAGTTTTTAGCGCGCGTCCAGTTTAATCGCTATATCACTACGGCAGAAGAGAGGGTGAAGGATCTCTTTGTGGCGCTCTGTTTGCACGATGTCGTGAATAAAAATGATTATTACAAAAAATTTTATGTCAGTGCGGGAACGGTAAAAAATGATAATCCCGTCATGATGAGCCTGGTGCAGGAACGCGATCTGATTGTGCAAAGTATCCCGCGTAAGGGCTCCCGGCTTGCGGGGGATGAGTTCCAGCTGCGGCTGGCGGCGTGCATGACGATATTAAAAACGGTTGAAATTGGTGAGGATCACCGACTTATCGCCCACCAGGCCAATGAGCCGACAGGCCGTTCGATTGCCGAACAGTTTCTTCATGAGTGTGCTGCACAGATAAACCAGGCGGCAGATTATTACGAAGAGAAAATCAGTCCGGTCATTGCCCTGGGATATAACGGCAGAAAATACTTACTGGTCTATCTTAGCCTTGCCCTGCACCGTATCCGCAGGGGACACAGAATTACGGAGAGTTCGGCGGCTGAGTTTTTGACGACCTTTCCTTATGCCGTATTGCCTGATGCGGATGAAAATATCTGTCTGGATCTGCTGATTGCTTCACTGACGTTTACTCATCGCCCCTTCACATTATACGACGCCCGGCTGGTCTCTTACGTTAAGCGCACCTGTCATGCTTTAGCCGGATGTCTGGAGAACACCATTCACAATCAGCACGCCTGGTTTGCGGAGATTTATAATTTTATCTATGCCGCCATCATCCAGAATAAATTTCATCTCTGGTTCGATGATAAAAAGCTCCATGATGTCCAGCGACGCTATCCTGAGCTATGGGATCATGTCCAGTATGCGGTGAAGGAGATTGAACATCACTGGCAAACGACCTTTTCTGCTATTCACCTGGCAACCCTGGTGCTGATTATCAAAAAGTATGCGCTCAAAAATCGGGTTGTTGGCGATAAGAAGAAGCGGGTCATTATTGTGACGAACTCGTCAGAGAGTAAGGTCGGCTATTTTAAAGAGATGCTTTTCTCCCGCTTCCATATTGAAATCCCCGCCTGCATCAACATCAATGAGATTGCGCGGCTTCAGCAGCTCGAATTCGACCTGCTGATTACCTTTACAAACAAGATATCGAGTCATCTCCGGTACGCCGGGCTGGATTATGTCAAAGTGAATTTCTGGCTCACGCAGGACGATCTCCTGTTATTACGCGAAAATGGACTTCCCTCCGCGCGCGCAAAAATACCTGCTGAGGACTTTATTCAGCAGGTTCAGGGAATGAGCCAGGAGGCGTTAAAAATTTTTCTTGATACGCATTACAGTGATATTTTTATTTAGCCAGAGGTTGCGAAACGCCGCGACACCAGACGGCTTCCAGGTTTAATTCTGCACCCAACACGAGAATATCGGCATCTTTTCCTGACGTCAGGCTGCCTTTTCTCGCGTCAACACCCGCCAGGATTGCCGGATTAAGGCAGGCAATCTGCGCGGCTGAAACCCAGCCTTTTTCCAGCCTGTCGACCACATTTTTCACGGAGTCCAGAAAACTCATCTCCAGTTTGCACACTTCGGACCACTCCGTGGGTGAAACCGTTCGGGTCTTTCCGCTGTGGTCGGTGATTTCAAGACAATGATTGTGAATGCGAAACGTCTCCTGGCGCAGGTAATGGTGGAATTCAGATCCTTCGGGAAAATCCACATATCCCAGACAATCGCTGACCATGACCAACCGACGATCTTTTTTCAACCGATAGAGAATGTCGAACACTTCTGGTCGCAACGTAATCCCGCTCTGCTTTGCCACCTCGGCATACGTATTCTGATGGTACATCAGCGCCCCCACCACGCCAGGCTCCCGGTGATGCAGCCCGCGCATGGCGCTAAAGGCATGGGTAAAGTGGGTTAAACCGGCTTCAATGGCGAGGGTGGTTTCATCAAAGGTGGCGTCGGTATGACCGGCTGACACGGTGACGCCTGACTGGCGTAAATAGCGGATTAGCGCCAGGGCGCCCGGCAGTTCGGGTGCGAGCGTCATCAGACGGATATTTCCCCTTGCGGCGTGCTGATAGCGTTTGAACCCTTCGATACCGGGTGGTTGAATCGCGTCCTTGCTCTGCATTCCGCTGTATGCAGGGTTAATAAAGGGGCCTTCCATATGAATACCCACCGCTTCGGCACCATCTTCCGCTTTTGCGTCTGCAATCCAGTCCGCGGCGGTGGAAAGACTCTCCAGCAAGAACGTTTCCGGCTGGGTAGCTGATGTTGCAAGCCACGCGGTAACCCCAGCGTTAACCAGATCCCGGCTCATCGCCTGCAAAGAACGGCGTTCACCTCTCCAGGCAAACGACCCTCTCCCCCAGCCGTGAACGTGAATATCCACAAAACCGGGCATCAGCATGGCATGGCGATAATCGACGATTTTCCCTCGCGGTGTACTGTCGAGGCCAGAAATACGTCCGCTTTCAATATGCAGATAGCCGCTTTCGATTCCATTCGGGGTGACAATGCGTTCACTTGCCAGAGAAAGCAGGGGATCAGCCATTGTCTTTCTCCCATACGCGAGCGGCCGTTTCCTCGGCGATTTCTGCGCAAAGGCCGATGTAGTGAGCAGGATCCAGCAGCGTATTAATTTCTGAATCGCTAAAGTGCTGGCGAATAAGAGGGTCATCACGCAGCACATCAGCGTAGGGGATGCCTTCATGCGTGCTGCGCATTGCCAGTTGGTAGACGCGTTCATGTGCGGCATCTTTGCCCAGCCTTTCCACCAGCTGCATCATGATTTTTTCGCTATTAATAAGACCATGCGTTAACTGCACATTCTGGCGCATACGCCCTGGATTGATGACCAGCGTTCGCGTCAACTCTTCGGCTCGCATCACAATCTCAGCCATTAACTCCATGCTCTCCTGAATATTACCGTCAAAGATAAAGTAAGCGGAGCTGTCTGCTTCGAAGGGACGTGGGCTGACATACAGGCAGGAGGTCATTACTGAGTACAATTTCTGCGCGTTGGCGATGATCCCCTTCGCCAGTTTAGGATTCACTTTTTGCGGCATGGTGCTGCTGCCAACGGTGCCTTTAGTGAAGGCTTCTGAAACTTCGGCAAACTCTTCGCTTGAGGTCTGATAAACCTCTTCGGCGATTTTGTGTAACGTCGTCGCCAGCAGGCACAAATTACTGATGTATTCAGTGCGGTAAATGCGCGAGTTGCGGGAGGGAATCGCCATTGAATGCATTCCCAGCTTTTGGGCAACGCTATCCTGAACCCGGCGGCCGGTTTCACCGGTCGCGTGGAAGGCGCCCACGGCTCCCCCCATCATCACGGTAAAGACGCGTTTTTCCGCTTCCCGCATGCGCTGCCGGGCGCTCAGTAACTCATCAATCCACACGGCGGCTTTATAGCCCCAGGTGATGGGTAGCGCGTGCTTACCGTGGGTACGTCCGGCCATAATCGTTGCTTTATGGTCAGATGCCATCTTTGCCAGGTTACGCAGAATATCGTCTACAAAACCCTGCATGATGGTATCGAACTGCTTTGCCAGATAAAGCTGTGCGGTTTGCTGAATATTCTGCGTGGTGACGCCGTAATGCACATATTTTCCGCTTTCACTGTCACAGGCTTTGACCAGCACTTTGATGACCGGAACGAAGCCGTGACCAATCTCGCGCAGCAGGCGTTCCATTTCCGTCAGGTCAATCTTATCCACGTGGCAGTTAGCGGTAATATTGACTGCGGCGCTGGCGGGGATCATGCCGTGTCCGGCCTGTGCCTGAGCCAGGGCGGCTTCAACATCGAGCCATGACTGCACCCGCGCTGGCTGCGCGAGCAGAGATTTCATTCCTCGATCGTCGATCGTTTTGCTTTTTGAATCATACAGTGCACGCATTACTATCTCCTTGAATTTATTTCGCACCGACGAGGCGGTCGTCTACCGCGTTACGGACAAATTCTACGTGTGGGCCGAATACCACATGAACATGGTTGCTGGAGGGGATAAAGGTTCCCAGCGAGCCAGATTCTTTAAGAATGGCCATGTCCATTTTTTTCTGATCTTTCAAATCAATACGTAACCGTGACACGCAGTTTTCAACACG
Source organism: Citrobacter amalonaticus (assembly GCF_002918555.1). Classification (GTDB taxonomy): domain Bacteria; phylum Pseudomonadota; class Gammaproteobacteria; order Enterobacterales; family Enterobacteriaceae; genus Citrobacter_C; species Citrobacter_C amalonaticus_A. The sequence continues at coordinate 870,078 of NZ_PQMB01000001.1, read as the reverse complement.
CTTGATATTGTCTGTCCCGCCCAGCCCCTGAATCACCAGTTCGGCGACTTTGTCGTACTCTTTATTGTTCAGTAAGGTGCTGTCAGCGATTTCACTCTCGCGGCCTGGGGTCTTAATATCAAATTTACCGATCGCGAAGCGGAAGACGAAATAGAAGACAACAAAGTTAATCACGCCGAGGATAATTAAATTAATCCATTGGGTGTGTTCATACATCAAACCGAAAATACCAAAATCAAAAATGGTGCCGCGAATATAGCCGATGGAGACTTCCAGTAATTGCAGTGGAATGGTCAGTAAGCCACAGAGTACCGCATAGACAATAAAGAGTTTTGGCGCGATAAACAGGAAGGAGAACTCCAGCGGTTCGGTAATATTCCCCAGCATGGCGGTCAGCACCACGGTCAGGATCATTCCTTTAGCAAATTTCTTATTCTTGAAATAGGCCATGTGGTACATCGCCAGACCAATCGCCGGAACGCGGAACAGCGTCGTAAGCATTTGTGATGAGGCAAGATAGCTGGTGAGCGTCGGCATATACTCTTTCCAGGCCGGATGGGTGGGACCAAGCTCAAACAGGATTTTATTGATAGCGGGCAAAATACCGACATAGGTCTGCCCGTCAATCAGGTACGTACCGCCTGCCGCGGTGAAACGCACGGTGGAACTGAGGACGTGGTGCAGGCCAAACGGGATCAGCAGGCGATTGAGCGTCATATAGATACCTGCACCAATGTTGGGCGCCATCATTATTGTTGATATGGCGCGCATACCTGCGGTAAACAGATCCCAGATAAAAGGAATGATCAAGCCGACGGGAATGGAAAAAGCGATGGCTAAGATCGCGACGGATTTTTTACCGCTGAAAAAGGCGAAAGCGAGAGGTAATTGCAGCCGGTAAAAACGGTCGGTTATTTTAGCTGCCAGCAGCCCGGCAATAATGCCGCCCAGCGCTTCGATTTTCAGCGTCTGAATACCTAATACCATCCCCTGTCCGACGAAAGCCATATCCTCTTTCGCCAGCGTACCCGCCAGCTTAAGATGCACATGCATGGCGATAAGCAGAGTCAGGTAAGCCACGACGGACGCAAATACAGCAATCCCTTTTTCTTTTTTAGACATGCCATAGGCGACACCCATCGCGAACAGTAAAGGAATATTATTAAAAACGACGCTGCTGATTAATCCCAGAGAAGAGAGAATCGCTCTGAAAATTTCATTGCCCAGAAAGGGGAGTTTATCAATCATATAGCTCTGCCCTAACGCAGCGCTAATTCCCATGACCATCCCCACAGGCGCCAGTACGGCGATCGGCAATAATAGCGATCGACCGAATGTCTGAATTTCATTCTTAAAATTAGCATTCATAAGTTAATCCTGACGTGAATTCTCTTGAGGATAAGATACGTTCAGGAGATTTTTGCTCAAGGGCAAATAGTGAAAAATAAAAAGCGCAGGATTTGACCATAAAAAAGCAGCCTGCAGGCTAATGCTGGTCACTTAAGGATTGATTAGCCGCAAAGGTATTTTTTATTAAAGCGAAACGGATTGAACGGAAAGTCAGCGTACTGAAGCGATCCGAAGGAAGACGACATAAGGCGAATGGATCACGAAGTGACGATTTTCCTGCCGGAAGCCTGGGTGGCAAGGGAGACGGTGAGCCTCCCTTATCCGTTACGGGAATGAGGGTTTCAGAGAAACAATGAACATACGGTGAACGGAACCCTTTGCCATTGTTAAAAATTCTCTGTTACCGCAGGTTCCTTTTCTTAATGATGATGCCCGTGACCGCCGCGCCCACGACCGCGATGGTCGTCACGGTCATTCCAGCCTTCTCGGTAGCCGCGTTCATAAGCTTTGCGTTTATCCCAGCCACGATGGTAGCCGTTGTCATGACGCCACCAGCGATTTTTGCGCCACTTATAGTTATGGTGCCAGTAGTCGCGGTCGCGCCAGCGCCCGCCGTCCCAGTAGTTACCGTAATTATCGCGATCGCCAATTTGTAATTTTATCGATGGCAACAGGGTGATTTCGCCCGCATTTGCGGCAAGCGGTGCAAAAGCCAGCAAGGCCGCCGCCAGAATCAGTGACCTGAACATTCTTTGTCTCCTTCACACACGATCGAAGCCGTAACCGGCCTGTTAACGCAATATTACGGGGCAGTAAAGCCCCGTTTCATCGCCTTAACTCTTAAACCAGGGATGGAGAGCACGTTTTGCTAAAGAACCGATTTACGTTATACCGTTAAGAATTGCGTCGATTTCAGCGCACTCCGTCGGAGTAAAATGGCGGTTTGCCAGCATCCCGACCGCATCCTCAATTTGCGACGTCTTGCTGGCGCCAATCAGTACCGATGTCACGTTATCGTTACGCAGTACCCAGGCCAGCGCCATCTGTGAGAGTTTCTGGCCGCGCTTTTCCGCAAGAGTATTGAGCTGGCGAACTTTCTCCAGCTTCTCGGGTGTGATCTGCTCCGGATTAAGGAAACGGCTCCCGCTCGCCGCGCGGGAATCTGCCGGGATCCCATGGAGATAGCGGTCAGTTAGCTGGCCGCCAGCCAGCGGTGAGAAAACAATACTGCCCACGCCTTTTTCCTGTAGCAGCGTCAGCAGGCCGCCTTCCACCCAACGTTCAAACATGGAATATTTCGGCTGGTGGATAAGACACGGGGTCCCTAAATCGTTGAGGATATCAATGGCCTTACGGGCGACATCTGCCGGGTAGTTGGAAATCCCTGCATAGAGCGCTTTTCCCTGACGAACAACGTGGTCCAGCGCCTTCATCGTCTCTTCCAGCGGTGTTTCAGGGTCGGGGCGGTGGTGATAAAAAATATCGACATACTCCAGCCCCATCCGCTTCAGGCTCTGGTCGAGGCTGGAGATAAGATACTTCCGCGATCCCCAGTCACCGTAAGGTCCCTCCCACATGGTATAACCTGCCTTGGTGGAGATAATCAGTTCATCGCGCCACGGTAAAAAATCTTCCTGCAGAATACGGCCGAAGTTCCGCTCCGCCGATCCCGGCGGCGGGCCATAGTTGTTGGCGAGATCAAAATGGGTGATACCCAGATCAAAGGCGCGCTGGAGCAGGGCGCGGCTGTTTTCCACATGCGTGGTATCACCGAAGTTGTGCCAAAGCCCCAGGGAAATCGCAGGCAGTTTGATTCCGCTTTGACCGCAGCGGCGATATTCCATCTGTTGATAGCGGTTTTCATCAGGCTGATAAACCATGTTGTCCCCCAAAAGTAAAATTTGCCTTTAAGTGTATACGGTTACACTCAGCGTAATTCAATGAGATTTCGCCACTCATTGCTGTAAATTCTGCTTTCCACCACAATCGTTCGGCTTTCCTGGACAGGTATCCCCATTCTTCAATACTCAACATGAGGTTACCGTCAGAAGGAAAGCTGTCATGCAAACCCCTTATACCGTCGCTGACTATCTGCTCGACAGAATGGCTGGCTGCGGCATCGGCCATCTGTTTGGCGTGCCGGGTGATTATAATTTGCAGTTTCTTGACCATGTGATCGACCATACCGACGTGTGCTGGGTCGGCTGCGCCAACGAGTTGAACGCCGCTTATGCTGCCGATGGCTATGCGCGTGTCGCGGCGGCCGGCGCGTTGTTGACCACCTTTGGCGTCGGAGAGCTGAGCGCGCTCAATGGCCTGGCCGGTAGCTATGCGGAATACGTTCCGGTGCTGCATATTGTGGGGGCACCTTGCAGCGGAGCCCAGCGGCGAGGGGAGCTGATGCATCACACGCTCGGCGACGGTGATTTTCAGCATTTTTATCGTATAAGCCAGAGCGTTACGGCTGCCAGCGCGATTCTGGATGAGCAAAATGCCTGTCATGAGATCGATCGTGTGCTGCGCGCCATGTTAAGCGCTCGCCGTCCAGGTTATCTCATGCTGCCCGCCGATGTGGCGAAACGACCGGCTATTCCACCTGTAAATCCGCTGATAGTCAGATCGCCTGAATCCTCGGAAGCCGTAATCACGGCATTTCGCTACCATGCGCGTCAGCGGCTAATGAACAGTCGGCGGGTTGCGCTGCTGGCGGATTTCCTTGCCCGGCGTTTTGGTCTGCAGCCGGTGCTGCGCCGCTGGATGGTCGAAACGCCAATGGCACATGCCACCTTACTGATGGGCAAAGGGCTTTTTGATGAACAGCAGTCGGGCTTTGTCGGCACATATAGCGGCGGCGCGAGCAGTAAATTTGTGCGTCAGGCCATTGAAGAAACCGATACGACAATCTGTGTCGGTACCCGCTTTGTCGATACATTGACCGCCGGTTTTACCCAGCAACTGGCGCAGGAACAAACGATTGAGGTTCAGCCCTGGGCATCGCGCGTTGGTAAAAACTGGTTCAGCGGGTTGTCGATGGAGCAGGCGGTGACAACGCTGCGGGAGCTGTGTCTGGAACTCTCTTTTGCACCACCTCCGCGTCGACCCGGCGCTGGCGAGTATCGGGTTGATAAGGGAGCGCTCACTCAGGAACGTTTCTGGCGCACCGTACAGCAATTTCTCCAGCCTGACGATATCATTCTGGCCGATCAAGGTACCGCTGCATTCGGCGCTGCGGCGCTTACGCTACCTGCCGGAGCTGAAGTACTGGTGCAGCCGCTATGGGGATCGATAGGTTATTCGCTGCCTGCGGCATTTGGCGCCCAGACGGCCTGTCCGGGACGCCGGGTGATGCTGATCGCTGGCGACGGTGCGGCACAGCTGACAATTCAGGAGATCGGTTCAATGCTCCGTGACGGGCAGGCACCGGTGATTTTACTGCTCAACAATGAGGGGTACACGGTTGAGCGGGCGATTCACGGAGCCAGCCAGCGCTATAACGACATTGCGGCATGGAACTGGACGCAGATACCGCAGGCGCTGAGCCTGTCATCCCAGGCGGAGTGCTGGCGGGTGACGCAGGCGGTTCAGCTTGAAGAGGTGCTGGCGCGTCTTGAACATCCGCAGCGGCTTTCGTTGATTGAAGTCGTGCTGCCGAAAGCCGATCTGCCGGATCTGTTGCGTACCGTTACGCGGGCGCTGGAGTCGCGCAACGGCGGATAGCTATTTGTCCCGACGGCTGGCCATCATCATGGGCTTCCCGGCGAGCAACAGCCAGGCGGGAAGCATCACGATGCACAGCAGCGGCAGAAGCGTGGTGTCTGGTATTACTACCGCGGCCATAAACAGGCTCAGCCAGCCGTCCCGGGTGACCACCAGCACCAGACCCAGGATGGCGCAGGAGACGGTGATCGCGGCGGGAACCGCTTCGACGTGGGCATGTAGCATCAGTCCCAACGCCACGCCCACAAAGACTGCCGGGAAAATGCGTCCACCGCGAAAACCACTGGCGGCGGCAATCACCAGCGCAGCAAGTTTGATCGCCGCGAGCATAAAAAAGTCCGTCGCGCTAAGCGTCTGGCTGAATGCCATTTGCTGCATCTCGTCAAGGCCTTTGAACAGGGTGAGCGGTCCGCCAGCCACGCCAAGAATACCCAGGATAAAGCCGCCCGCCCCCAGAATCAGTACCGGGTTTTTCAGCCGATGCAGCAGGTGATGAAGACGGGGCAAGCACCAGACCGCCACCATGCCCGCCGCGATGGCGATGGCAGTCACCACCGCGCCGCTGAAAATATCCACCAGGCGCATCTGGGTATAGTGGGCGATGGGCAGAGCAAAGTGGGGATGAAAGAACATGCTGGTGGTCAGAGAGCCCGCCGCCGCCGCCATCAGCGGGGCGAACAGACGATCCCATAGCGGCACGTCGTCAGAACCGCTCATGGTTTGCGAGAAGATTAACGCCGCAGCCACGGGCGTACCGAATAGGGCGCCAATGGTTCCGGCAGAGGCCAGAATGGTCCAGTCGAGCATACCGATACGCGGAAACAGCCGACCGCCGATCGTCACCGCCAGCGCAATATTCACCGCCATGATAGGGTGTTCAGGGCCAAGGCTGACGCCGCCTGCCAGTCCGATGATTAAGGCCATTAACAAACCCGGCAATGCGACAGGGTTAACCGGGGCGCTGATGAGCGGCTCCGTGGCGGGATCGGGACCCGCGTGACCAGGGCTGTAGCGAATAACCAGGCCGACCATAATCCCGGTCAGGGTCAGCATCGCGATAACCCAAACCGGCGAATCTGGTGCGATGCCAACGCTGCCGGGCAGCCTTTCCCACAGCAAATTCTGTAATACAGAGGCCACTTTCATAACCACAATCAATACTAAACTGGAGGCAACACCAATAATTAGCGCCGGAAATGATAACACCAGCATTGTTCTGGCCCGCGGATGGAGCATGTTTTGTTCCTTAATTCAGATCCATCTGCGCATTTTGCACAGCCAGAGTGGCGGCATTGCTGCAAATGGTGCTGAAACGATAAAGTAATTGTGTGATCCGGGTCGATATTTTTGGGGAGCTCACCTTTCTGGCGTTGTTGTTATGCCCCCGTGAATTTACAGTGTGGCAAAGATTCATTTTGACTTTAGCGGAGCAGTAGAAGAATGACAAAGTATGCATTAGTAGGTGATGTCGGCGGCACCAACGCGCGTCTTGCTCTGTGCGATATCGCCAGCGGTGAAATCTCGCAGGCCAAAACCTATTCAGGACTGGATTACCCCAGTCTGGAAGACGTTGTCCGGGTTTATCTTGATGAACACAGCGTCAAAGTGGAAGACGGATGTATCGCCATTGCCTGTCCGATCACCGGGGACTGGGTGGCGATGACCAACCATACCTGGGCATTTTCTATTGCGGAGATGAAAAAGAATCTGGGCTTCAATCATCTGGAGATCATCAACGATTTTACCGCGGTATCAATGGCGATCCCGATGCTGAAAAAAGAGCATCTGATCCAGTTTGGCGGCGCTGAACCTGTTGAAGGCAAGCCCATCGCAGTATATGGCGCAGGGACCGGGCTGGGCGTGGCCCATCTGGTTCACGTTGATAAACGTTGGGTTAGCCTGCCGGGCGAGGGCGGCCATGTTGATTTTGCGCCAAACAGTGAAGAAGAGGGGATTATCCTGGAGGTATTGCGCGCTGAGATTGGTCACGTCTCTGCGGAACGCGTGCTGTCTGGCCCAGGGCTTGTGAATTTGTACCGGGCGATTGTGAAAGCTGACGGGCGTCTGCCGGAAAACTTGCAGCCGAAAGATGTGACTGAGCGGGCGCTGGCGGATAGCTGCACTGACTGTCGTCGTGCCCTGTCGCTGTTTTGCGTCATTATGGGCCGTTTTGGCGGCGATCTGGCGCTTACGCTGGGCACCTTTGGCGGTGTCTACATTGCGGGTGGCATTGTTCCTCGCTTCCTGGAGTTCTTCAAAGCCTCCGGCTTTCGCGGGGGATTCGAAGACAAAGGGCGTTTTAAAGCCTACGTTCAGGATATCCCGGTCTATCTGATCGTCCATGATAATCCTGGTCTGCTTGGCTCCGGCGCGCACATGCGCCAGACGTTGGGGCATATTTTGTAATTCAGCCGCCATCAGTCATTGCCCGCTTAAAACCGCGTTTTTACGCGGTTTTTTTTCGCCTGTCACTCCAGTTCCGACACACGTCACATTTCCATTTAACGGAATTATTTGTCCAGTAAAAGCATTATTTGTCTGGTAACGCTGCACCGGGTGTCACCGCCATAATTTCCTTCGTCAACTATTTCAGGGAGTCTGTTATGAGCAAAAAATTGATTGCAGTTTGTGCGTGTCCGATGGGGCTGGCGCACACCTTTATGGCGGCACAGGCGCTGGAAGAGGCGGCGGTTGAGGCGGGTTATGAAGTGAAGATTGAGACCCAGGGGGCGGATGGTATTCAGAACCGCCTGACCGCGCAGGATATCGCTGAGGCGACGTTAATCATCCACTCCGTCGCGGTCACGCCGGAAGATAACGAACGCTTTGAAACGCGTGATGTGTATGAAATCACGTTGCAGGACGCGATTAAAAACGCCGCGGGCATCATTAAAGAAATCGAAGAGATGATTGCCGCCGAACAGCAATAATTGTCGACAGGGACACAGATATGGCCATTAAAAAACGCAGTGCAACCGTTGTGCCCGGCGCATCAGGTGCCACGGCGGCAATTAAAAATCCTCAGGCCTCCCGCAACAGCTTCTGGGGCGAATTACCGCAACATGTGATGTCGGGTATTTCGCGCATGGTGCCGACGTTAATCATGGGCGGGGTGATCCTCGCCTTCTCTCAGCTGATCGCTTATAGCTGGCTGAAAATTCCTGCTGATACCGGCATTATGGATGCGCTGAACAGCGGAAAATTCGACGGTTTTGACCTCTCATTATTGAAGTTCGCCTGGCTGTCGCAATCTTTCGGCGGCGTGCTGTTTAGTTTCGCTATTCCAATGTTTGCCGCGTTTGTCGCGAACTCCATTGGCGGCAAGCTCGCCTTTCCTGCCGGTTTTATCGGTGGCCTGATGTCCACTCAGCCGACACCATGGCTGAATTTTGATCCGACGAGCCTGCAATGGGTAACCACCGCACCGGTACCTTCAACCTTTATCGGGGCGCTGATTATCTCGATCGTCGCCGGTTATCTGGTGAAGTGTATGAACCAAAAAATCCAGCTTCCTGATTTCCTGCTGGCATTTAAAACCACCTTTTTGCTCCCGATTCTCTCCGCCATTTTCGTCATGCTGGCGATGTATTACGTCATCACCCCATTTGGCGGCTGGATTAACGGCGGTATCCGCACGCTGCTGACCGCGGCGGGAGAGAAAGGGACGCTAATGTACGCGATGGGGATTTCTGCCGCGACGGCTATCGACCTCGGCGGCCCCATCAACAAAGCGGCGGGCTTTGTCGCCTTTAGCTTCACCACCGATCATGTCCTGCCGGTGACCGCCCGGTCTATCGCCATTGTCATTCCCCCCATCGGTCTGGGACTGGCAACGCTTCTCGACAGACGCTTAACCGGCAAACGCCTGTTCAGCGCACAGCTTTATCCGCAGGGAAAAACGGCGATGTTTCTTGCGTTTATGGGGATCAGCGAAGGGGCTATCCCGTTTGCGCTGGAAAGTCCGATGACGGCGATCCCTTCCTATATGGTGGGGGCGATCGTCGGTTCCACCACCGCGGTCTGGCTGGGGGCGGTGCAGTGGTTCCCTGAGTCGGCCATCTGGGCATGGCCGCTGGTGAGCAACCTTGGCGTCTATATGGCGGGGATCTTGCTGGGGGCGGTGATTACGGCGCTGATGGTTGTCTTCCTGCGCCAGATGATGTACCGCAGAGGCAAGCTCCTGATCGATAGCCTCTGAAAATAAGGACTGGCAACATGACATTACTGGTATCGCTGCGCCAGTGGCTGGCGCGGCAACGGCTGGATGCGGTGCTGATATCATCAAGGCAGAACAAGCTGCCGCATCTGGGGATTTCCAGTGGATCCGGGTATGTGCTGATCGGTCGTGACAGCGCGCATATTCTGGTGGACCCGCGCTATTACGCTGACGTTCAGGCCCGCGCTGACGGCTATCAACTGCACCTGCTGGACGGGAAGCAGACGCTGGCGGTCATCGTCAATCAGATTATCAGCGATGAAAATCTGCATACGATCGGTTTTGAAGGCGCACAGGTGAGCTGGGATACCGCACGTCGCTGGCAGGGGGAACTAAACGCGGCGCTGTCCGGCGTATCGCTGGATGCGCTCCGGCAAATCAAAACGGCGGAAGAGATCGCCCGCATTCGGGAAGCCTGTCGGATTGCCGATCTGAGTGCGGAACATATTCGCCGCTTTATCAAACCGGGGATGTCTGAGAACGCCATCGCCGCCGAGCTGGAATGGTTTATGCGCACGCTCGGCGCGGAAAAAGCCTCTTTTGACACGATTGTCGCCAGCGGCAGGCGCGGGGCGCTGCCGCACGGCAAAGCCAGCGACAAAATCGTGGCGGCAGGTGAGCTTATTACTCTGGACTTCGGTGCGCAGTATCAGGGGTATTGTTCAGATATGACGCGCACTTTCCTCGTCTCTGGCGCAGGGATGCCAGAGACAAACGCGCTGTTTGCGGTTTATCAGATTGTCCTGCAGGCGCAGCTTGCCGCCATTGCGGCGATTCGCCCGGGCGTGCGTTGTCTGGAGGTGGATGCCGCCGCGCGCAAGGTGATCGGTGATGCGGGCTATGGCGATAATTTTGGTCATAACACCGGTCATGCCATTGGTATCGACGTCCATGAAGACCCACGGTTTTCACCAACGGACGCGACGCTGCTCGCGCCAGGTATGCTGCTGACCGTTGAACCCGGGATCTATTTGCCAGGCCAGGGCGGCGTGCGCATTGAAGATGTGGTGCTGGTGACGTCGCAGGGGGCTGAAGTGCTCTATAGCATGCCGAAAACATTGTTACAGACGGGAGAGGCGTAATGGATTTATCACTGCTGAAAGCCCTGAGCGAGGCTGACGCGATCGCCTCCTCAGAACAGGAGGTTCGTCAAATCTTACTGGAGGAAGCGGATCGCCTGCACAAAGAGGTGCGTTTCGACGGTCTGGGATCGGTGCTGATCCGCCTGAATGAATCGGATGGGCCTAAAGTGATGATCTGCGCGCATATGGATGAAGTGGGTTTTATTGTGCGCAGTATTTCTGCTGAAGGGGCGATCGATGTGCTCCCGGTGGGCAACGTGCGGATGGCCGCCCGTCAGCTCCAGCCAGTACGCATTACCACGCGGGAAGAGAGCAAAATTCCCGGCCTGCTCGACGGCGAACGCCACGGCAATGAGGTTAATGCGCTACGGGTAGACATTGGCGCCCGCTCTTACGATGAGGTCATTCAGGCGGGGATCCGTCCTGGCGATCGCGTGACCTTTGATACGGTGTTTCAGGTTTTGCCGCATCAGCGGGTGATGGGTAAAGCCTTTGACGACAGGCTTGGCTGCTATCTGCTGGTGGCGCTGCTGCGTGAATGGCACGCCGCTGAACTGCCTGCGGAGATCTGGCTGGTGGCTAGCTCCAGCGAAGAGGTGGGACTACGCGGCGGGCAAACGGCGGCCCGGACGGTCGCCCCGGAAGTGGCCATTGTGCTGGATACCGCCTGCTGGGCGAAAAACTTTGACTATGGCACCGCAAACCACCGGCAGCCCGGCAAAGGCCCGATGCTGGTGCTCAGCGACAAATCACTTATCGCCCCGCCAAAACTGACCGCCTGGATTGAAGGCGTCGCCGCAGGGGAAGGCATCCCGTTGCAGCTCGATATGTTCAGCAACGGCGGCACTGACGGTGGGGCGGTACATCTGAGCGGAACGGGGATCCCAACCGTGGTGATCGGCCCGGCTACCCGTCACGGGCATTGCGCCGCCTCCATTGCTGATTGCCGCGATATTACGCAAACCCAGGCACTGTTGTCTGCGCTTATTACACGTCTTACGCGCGAGACCGTCGCTCATCTGACGGATTTCAGGTGCTGATCTCGCGCTAACAGGAGTTGTTATGTTAACGATTCAATTTCTTTGCCCGTTGCCGAATGGGCTGCATGCGCGCCCCGCCTGGGAGCTTAAAGAGCAGTGCAGCCAGTGGCAAAGTGAAATCACGTTCATCAACCATCGGCAAAATACACGGGCAGATGCGAAAAGTTCGCTGGCGCTGATTGGCACCAGCACGCTGTTCAACGACAGCTGTAGCCTGAACATTAGCGGCAGCGATGAAGAGCAGGCCAGACGCACGCTGGAGGATTATCTCCAGCACCGCTTCATTGATAGCGACAGCGTCCAGCCAACGGCGGCAGAACTGGCGGCGCATCCGCTGCCGCGTTCCCTGATTCGACTCAACCCGGATCTGCTGTATGGCAATGTTCTGGCCGGCGGCGTGGGGACTGGAGTGATTACCCTGTGGCAAAACGATAGCCTGGAAAGCTACCGCGCAATTCCGCCCGGCGCTGAAGATAACACCCGGCTGGAGCACAGTCTGGGGACGCTGGCTGAGCAGCTTAACCAGCAGCTGCGTGAACGGCATGGCGAGAGTAAAACCATCCTCAGCGCGCATCTCTCGCTGATTCAGGACGATGAATTTGCCGGGAATATTCGTCGGTTGATGGCCGGGCAGCAGAAAGGGCTTGGCGACGCCATCATCACTAACATGGAGCAGGTGTGCGACAAGCTTCTGGCTTCTGCAAGTGATTATCTGCGCGAGCGGGTGAGCGATATTCGTGATATCAGCGAGCAGCTGTTGCATATCACCTGGCCAGAACGACGTCCGCGCAACATCCTGGTGCTTAAGCAACCGACTATTCTGGTTGCGGAAGATCTCACACCAAGCCAGTTTTTGAGTCTCGATTTACAGTACCTTTCGGGCATGATTCTGGAGAAGACCGGACGCACCTCCCACACCCTGATCCTGGCGCGGGCGTCAGCCATTCCGGTTCTGAGTGGGTTACCGCTGGAGGCGCTCAGCCGTTATGTTGGTCAGCCAGCGGTACTGGATGCTCAGTGCGGGGTGTTGGCCATCAATCCCAATGCCGCGGTGAGCGGCTATTATGCTATTGCGCAAAAGCTGGCGGATAAACGTCAGCAGCAGCAGGCGCGTGATGCCGCGAAGCTCGCCCTGACCAAAGAGGGCCGGCGTATTGATATCGCGGCCAATATCGGCACCGCCCTGGAGGCTCCAGGGGCATTCGCGAACGGCGCTGAGGGCGTTGGGTTGTTCCGCACTGAAATGCTGTTTATGGACAGGGACAGCGCGCCTGATGAACAGGAGCTTATCAGCAGGTATTACTGGCGGCGGAAGAGAAGCCGGTCATCTTTCGCACAATGGATATCGGTGGTGATAAAAATATCCGCTATCTCAATATTCCCCAGGAAGAAAATCCGTTTCTCGGCTATCGCGCGGTGCGGATCTATCCGGAGTTTGCCGGACTCTTTCGCAGCCAACTGCGCGCTATTCTGCGCGCTGCCACCTTTGGTAACGCGCAGCTGATGATCCCGATGGTGCACAGTCTTGATCAGATTTTATGGGTGAAAAGCGAGCTGAAAAACGCGAGCGCGGAGCTGAAAGCGGAAGGCTTACGGCACGCGGCTGCCATTCCGTTGGGGATTATGGTTGAAGTACCTTCGGTCTGTTACATCATCGACCATTTCTGTGATGAAGTGGATTTCTTCAGCATTGGCTCGAACGATATGACGCAGTATCTCTACGCCGTTGATCGTAATAACCCACGGGTTTCTCCGCTGTATAACCCGATTACGCCGTCGTTCCTGCGGATGTTGCAGCAGATCGTCCGCGTGGCGCACGACCGCGGTAAATGGGTGGGCATTTGCGGTGAGCTGGGTGGCGAGAGTCGTTATCTGCCTCTGCTCCTGGGATTAGGACTGGATGAGCTGAGTATGAGCAGCCCGCGTATTCCGGCCGTCAAAAGCCAGCTTCGGCAACTGGACAGTCAGGCCTGTCAGGCGCTGGCGCTTCAGGCTTGCGAATGCCGCAGCGCTCAGGAGATTGAAGCGTTGTTGAACCAGTTTGCGCCGGAAAAAGATGTCCGTCCGCTGCTGGCGCTGGAAAATATCTTCGTGGGGGAATCGCTTGCCAACAAAGAGCAGGTCATTCAGTTCCTTTGCGGCAATCTCGGCGTGAATGGACGAACCGATCGCCCGTTTGAGCTGGAGGAAGATATCTGGCAACGCGAGGAGATCGTTACCACCGGTGTCGGGTTCGGCGTGGCGATCCCCCATACTAAATCGCAGTGGATAGGGCACTCCAGCATCAGTATTGCCCGTCTTGCGAAGCCCGTTGACTGGCAGTCGGAGATGGGGGAGGTTGAGCTGGTGATTATGCTGACGCTGGGCGCGGATGAGGGGATCAATCATGTGAAAGTCTTTTCGCAGCTGGCGCGTAAGCTGGTGAATAAAAACTTCCGTCAGTCGCTGTTTGCCGCGCAGGATGCCGAAAGCATTCTGGCGCTACTGGAGACGGAGCTGACGTTTTGACCGCCTGATTGCTCTGGTTTGCTGGGCCTGCGCCGTCGAAATAATACTGCCAGCCTGGTTTAGCAAACTTCGCACACCAATACGCAAAGCTGGCACTCTTTCGCGAGCAATTTTTGCGATCCACTGAGGAACCAGTGAACCGGCTGCACGGTTCACTGGAGAGGGTGCGATTATAGAATGATGCTGGCAAGCAGAATAAATATCAGGCCGCATATGGATAACAGCGTTGACATCAGCGTCCAGGACAGCAGCGTTTCTTTGGTTGTCAGGCCGAAGAAGTCTTTAATCATCCAGAAGCTGGCGTCATTGACGTGGGAGCAGATACAGGAACCCGCGCCAGTTGCCAGCGTAATCAATGCCAGATTGGTGTGGGGATGTACTGCCAGCAGTGGGATGACCAGCCCCGCAGTGGAGATCGCCGCAACCGTGGCGGAACCCAGACAAATTCGCAGGAAAGCGGCAACGCCCCAGGCCATCAGAAGCGGATTGATATCCATACCCGAGACCAGGGTGGAAATGTACTGACCGACGCCGGAATCGATTAGCACCTGCTTGAACGCGCCGCCGCCGCCGATAATCAGCAACAGCCCGGCAATACCGGCAATCGCTTTTCCACAGGAGTCCATTAGCTCAGGGATAGTTTTCCCGCGCCCCAGACCCATGGTATAAATCGCGAACAACAGTGAAATCAGCATGGCTATTGTCGAGTTGCCTAAGAACAGCAACACATTGTAAAACATGCCTGAATCCGCGGCGTTTTTGGTATGGGTCATCTGTATAATTGTGACCAGCGCCATCAGGATCACCGGTAACATCGCAGTGAGGAAACTGATGCCGAAGCTGGGCATTTCGTTTTCGCTGAACCGTCTGGTCGCACCAAGGGAGGCAATATTCCCCTCTTTTTTAAAGGCATCAGGAATAATACGCTGGCAGAATTTATTCAGTACGGGGCCGCAAAGAATAAAGGTAGGAATACCGACAATGATGCCGTATATCAATACCAGTCCTACATCAGCGCCATATTCCCTGGCGATAACCGTCGGGCCAGGATGTGGGGGTAAAAAGCCGTGCGCAACCAGTAAACCAGAGAGCATGGGCACGCACATATACATCGGTGATATTTTCGCTTCACGGGCGATGGCAAATAAAATGGGGACCAGAAGAATTAAGCCGACTTCGAAAAAAAGTGCGATCCCCACAATAAACGCTGAGCAGACCACCGCCCAGTCAAGTTTCTTTTCACCGAAATAATTCAGCATGGTCAGAGCTATTCGCTGCGCCCCACCCGCGTCGGACAGCAGGCGTCCAAGCATTACGCCGAAGCCGAATATCAAACCAATATGGCCCAGCGTACCGCCAAGGCCGGATTCGACCGAGGCGACAACGTTATTTAACGGCATTCCACTGGCGATGGCGACAGCAATCGAGACAATAATTAAAGAAACAAACGTATTGAGCTTAATTTTTATGGTTAAAAGCAGGAGTAAAGCAATCCCTGCCACAACGATAATTAGTGGCATAACGTCCTCTCATAATAGGGTAGTGAGCCGTCATAATCCGACTGCGTATATTATGAATGCGTGGTCGGATTATTCAGTTGTCATAATGTTGTTATTTTTAACTTTCAGTTCTTATTAATATAATCACGCAGGGCAGCACCAATTTTATTCACGTCATAGATACAGCCAGTCCATGTTCCACCGCTGATGGCCTGGAGCATCGCCCATAGCCGGGTATCATCTGGCAGTTCCGGGTCGGGAAGTAAATCCTGATGGCTGGGTCTGGCGTTTAATATGGCGGTAGCCTCCTCCCGCGAGGGTAATATCTCATCGTTACGGGTTCCGAGAAAATTGATCTCGCCCTGAAGCTCGCGACAGTCAATTTTAATTTCAATAAGATCTCCGGTTCGCAATTTGCCGATCGGCCCCCCCGCCAGCGCTTCTGGCCCGACATGACCGATACAGGCCCCGGTGGACACACCCGAGAAACGCGCATCGGTGATCAGCGAAACATGTTTACCGTATGACAGATGTTTGAGGGCGCTGGTGACCTGATAGGTCTCCTCCATTCCGGTGCCGGAGGGGCCGGCGCCGATAATGACCAGGATGTCACCCGCTTTGATCTTGTCATGTTTGATATCGTAAATCGCGCTTTTCTCAGACAGATAAACTTTTGCCACACCTTTGTGATAGTAGATGCCCTGCTCATCAATCACCGAGGAATCGATGGCGGTGGATTTGATCACCGATCCTTCCGGAGCAATATTGCCCACCGGGAAGGTGATCGTTGAGGTCAGGCCGCGCTCGTGCGCCCGCTGCGGCGACATGATCACCTCGTCGGCGTCGATCTGCTCCTGTTCAAGAAGCCGCTGTTTGAACCGCAGCCGACGTTCGGAGTGCTCCCACCAGTCAAGGTTCTCCTTCAGCGTGCTGCCGGTAACGGTCATAACGTCCTCATGCAGCAAACCCAGGCTGCGCAGATGTAGCATGACCTCCGGGACGCCTCCCGCCATAAAGGCATTTACTGTCGGATGATAAACCGGGCCGTTGGGCAGAACGCTTACCAGCCGGGGCACCCGCTTATTGATGCGGATCCAGTCGTCAACGGTCGGGATATGGCAGCCGGCCTGATGGGCAATCGCCGGGATATGCAGCAGAAGATTTGTCGAACCGCCAAACGCTGCGTGGACCATCATCGCATTCTCAATGGCTTTATCGGTGAGTATTTCCCGGGTAGTGATGCCTTTTTTGCACAGGTTCAGCGCCGCGCGCGCGGAGGCTCTGGCGATCTCTTGCCACACCGGCTCGCCGGAAGGGGCCAGCGCAGAGTGCGGGATCGCCAACCCCAGCCCTTCGGCCACCACCTGCGATGTTCCGGCGGTGCCCAGAAACTGACAGCCTCCGCCGGAGGAGGCACAGGCCTTGCAACCCGCACGACGTGCGTCCTGTAGCGACAACTCGCCGTTGGCAAAGCGTGCCCCGATGGTCTGTACCTTGCCGTTATCTTCCCCACCTCTGGCGGGCAGCGTCGCGCCGCCAGGGATCAGCACCGTCGATTTGTCATGCTGTGCGGCGAGAGCCATCATGGTGGCGGGGAGTCCCTTGTCACAACTCGCCACGCCAATCACCGCTTTCGCACCGGGCAGAGAGCGAATCAGACGGCGCATCACCATCGACGCGTCGTTACGGTACGGTAGCGAATCAAACATGCCGGTAGTGCCCTGAGTGCGCCCGTCGCAGGGATCGGAGACGTATACGGCATAGGGCAGAGCGCGGTGCGCTTTGATCACCTCTGCCGCCGCTTTCATCTGGATATCCAGCTCGTAGTGCCCCTGGTGCAGCGCCAGCGCAATCGGCTTACCGTCAGCACCGCGTAAACCGCCCAGCGTGCTGAGCAGTAAAATGCCGTCCCGATCCAGCTCGTCCGGCGTCCAGCCCATCCCCGCATTCATGGTCATACCGAACAGATCCCCGCTCGGGCGGTTGATCAGCATCTCCGCCGTTAACGGCAGTTCGCCCTCAGGACCATCGGCATGTGTTCTGACAGTGTAGATATCGTGACTCTCGTCGGTAAAAATATCGCGAACAGACATGATTTTCTCCTCAGACCGGTAAAATGCCCTGTGCGACCAGCAGCGCATGGACTTTATCTTTGGCTTCTTGTGATGCTTCAAGGATCGGGGGCAGGCAACAGGTTTCCACCGGCAACCCCACACACTGCATGCTGTACTTGATCAGTGAAACAAACGGCGTTTCCAGGGCGTAAATCGATGGCAGTTGCAGCAGTTTCTTATTCAGGGCGGCGGCGGTTGCCAGATCGCCCTCGCGACAGGCGCGGTAGATGCCGACGGACAGCTCCGGAGCAAAGTTAGCGCTGGCCGATATCGCGCCGTCGCCGCCCAGCAGCAAGGTATTCAGTAAGTGATCGTCATAACCGCAGAATACGGAGAACGACGGACGTACCGACTTCACTGTGTTGATCATGGTGCGCAGGTGGCTGACGCTGTCGATGGTGTCTTTGATGCCGACGATATTCTCATTTTGCAGGGCCAGACGTTTCACGATCTCCGGGGTTAAGTCCTGGCCCGTCAGATCCGGAAAGTTATACAGGATCACCGGCAGTGTGACGCTACGCGCGATTTGCTGGTAATAGTCGTCAAGATTTCGTGGGGCAATCTTCCAGTAGTAGGGATTGATGGCGACAACGGCATCAGCGCCGCAGGCTTCTGCATGTCGCGCCAGTGTGACCGCTTCGTCGGTAGAAGGGGAACCGACGCCAATCAATACCGGAACCCGCCCGCCGACGACGGCCACAGCCTCTTCAGTGAACGCCATTCGCTGGGCGGTATTCATCTGGCTGAATTCACCACCGGTTCCCAGATAAAACAGTCCGTCGACGCCTTTATTAATCAGGAAGTCGGCAACCTGGCGCATCGCTGTTTTATCAATGGTTCCGTCACGATGAAACGTGCTGGAGACGGGTGGAATAATGCCACTGAATTTTTTCATTCCTTCATTTTCCTTTTCGTAAACACTCATTTTCGTTTCTGTATCCCAGCCCATATGATATTTGCTCAGCACATTTACGGAGCAGTTCCAGATAACCGTCGATCTTTTTTCCTGAATAAACCACCGGATCGCCCGAAAGCGAAATCGCATAGTTAACCCGGTTATACATATTGAATACCGGCATACTTAAACATACCGCACCATAGGTTGATTCTTCGTTGTCTATGGCCCAACCTCGAAGCCGCGTTTTTTGTAACTCCTCCAGAAACAAATTTTTATCTGTAAATGTGTTGCTGGTGTGCGACGTCAGCGTTAGCGCGTCTAAAAAATAATCCAGCTCTTCCCGCGTTTTCCATGCTAATAACGCTTTGCCCAACGCGGTAATATGTAATTCAAGTTTTTTACCAATCCAGCTTTTTTTCGTCGGCACTGAGTTCGGACTTTCAATCTTGTCGAGATAGATAGCTGAGTAGCTCTCCATCGCCCCTAAATGGCATACCAGACCGCTTTTCAGCGACAGCTCTTGCATGGGACGCTTCGTCACTTCAAAGATATTCTGGCGATGTAGCGCCTGGCAGCCCAGCTCATAGTTTTTTATTCCAAGCGCATAGTGGCCGTTTTTATTTTTAATTAAGAAACCACACTCCACCATCACATTTAATAAATTAAGCAGGCTGCTCTTGGGATACTGTAATTCTTTTAATAGTTCCATATAACTCGCCACACCTACCCATGCGATATGAGTTAATATTTTTTCGGCACGCACTAATGAATTGCACCCTTTGCGAACCATAATGGATCCCTCTTGCTATTGAAATTAATGGTATCGGTAATAAGAAGTGAAAAATATGCCTTGTTCAACATGCTGAACCGTATTGAAGTGTTTAAATGTGATCCCATACGCAGTTTGAATAGCTGAATTATCGTACCTGCGTTCATAGCGCAATGAGGTTACCGGAAAACGTTGAATCACTGACCTGACAAATAATGTTAGCCAGTCTGTCATGACCGTTTGATTGATGAGTAAAACGGAAGGCGTGGCTATTATCGCCCGTGCAATTAATCTGCTGAGGGCATGATGCTGAGTTGAGGCATTCCGGCTTGATTCTTCACCGAACCGTTTAACGCAGACGGTTGCTGGTTAAGCCTTTCATCCGCGTTGTTATCGTGAATTTGATTACAGTGCTGCGAGGCGAATCAGAGCGCCTGCTCGCGGGATGGGTGACAAAAATGAGGTAAGGATAGTATCCTCAAGCCCGAACGATACTGAGTGACTAAGACAGGCATAAACCAGGAGATTGCTTATGAATAATGACGTACCGCTGAAATATTATGACATCGTGGATGAGTATTCGACGGAAACTGCAGAATCTGTAAAGGATTCTGAGCGCGATCCCCTGGCTCGCTATTTTCAGTTACTGATAACCCGCCTGATGAATAATGAGGAAATCAGTGAGGATGCGCAGAAAGAGATGGCCAGTGAAGCCGGTATTGAGGCGCAACGAATCGATGAGATTGCGGAGTTCCTGAACCAATGGGGTAATGAGTAGTGCTTCTGGACGGGCATAACAAGGCCGGTGAATGTTGGCTTTTCACCGGCGGTACAGGGTAATCAGGTGCCAAAGGATTTATAAATCAGGCTGATAGCCAGAGCTGACCATCGGCTTTCATTTTTGTCTCCAGCTCACTACCTCGGGTCGCAAATACGCGTGCGAGTGGAAATCCGCTCTGCTCCAGTAAGTAAGCCAGCGCAGCATATTCCCGTGGGTATTTGATGACCACGCTCTTGTCGATCTCAACTGGACCTGACGGGAACGTAAATGTGCCGATGTCGTAAACACTCTGCCGACGAAACAGCTTCCATGCGCCCTCTCTCTTTTCTGCCAGATCATAAAAGCGGTTGTGGCATTCACAGCCAATATTCAGTTTTACGTTCTCAGCGATAATTATTGCGTTAGTTTCAAGAATTGCTTTATTCCCGTCGGCATTGAACGTTACAGCAGGAGACGCGATAAGGTGCTTTGTACGTAAATCCGATGCCCCCATACGCTTTGAACCATCGACAAAATCGCTGCCCAATCCCTCAAACCACGTAATTTCAATTGTGCCATCGGGATGGAACAGCTCGCGTAATTGCTCCCATTCACCGAGATCCCGGTGCATCCAGCCATTGACCAGGTCATTGAGTTGTTGGCGATCGTTCAGTTGATTGTGCATTGAGTTAGCTCCGGTTGTTCAATTGAATTCAGTTTGGCGGATAAAATGGATAAGATAAAATATATGGATGTTATTAATTAATCATTTTTTATGATTGCTGGAGGGATATGGAATTACGACACCTGCGTTACTTTTTGGCTGTCGCCCAGGAGGGCCACTTTGGTCGCGCCGCCGAAAGGCTTAACATCGTTCAACCCGCGCTGAGTATGCAAATTAAGGCGCTTGAGGCTGAACTCGGAGGCGCGCTTTTTATCCGTACCAGTCGCCGGGTTGAGCTTACCGAGGCCGGGTTATTAATGCAGATTGAAGCAAAGCGGATACTTGAGCAGGCTGAACACGCCAGGCGTACTGCGGAACGTTCTCTTCGCGGAGAAACGGGTCGGCTACGCGTGGGATTTGCCGGGAATGCCATCTTTAGTGGGAAGTTGATATCTGACCTGCGCCTTTTTCATAAGAACTTTCCAGATGTAGAACTGACTATCCGGGAAGTTGGCCCACAGGAACAAGTCGATGCCATTCTTACAGGACTTCTGGATGTGGGTTATACCCCGGCGCACAGTAATATTGCGGTACCCGACATTGCCGTCAGAAGCATTGGTGACTGGGAAATCCTCGTTGCACTTCCTGAGGATCACTCCCTCGTTAAGCATTCCTGTTTAACGATCGAAATGCTTGCCGGGCAACCTCTTGTTCTCTATGAAGCCCATGACACGCATGAGCATCTGTTTGTGCTGCTTACGCAGAGGCTTGGGACGAATTGTCATATTGCTTATCGTTCAGGAAGCACGCTGAGCACTCTGGCTATCGCTGCAACCGGATTGGGGCTGGCATTGATCCCCGCGCCTTTGCAACAGGTACATATTCCAGGCCTGGTTTATCGCCGTCTGAATGAACCTGATTTAACCGCTAATCTTGTCCTTATAAGCCGCAGTCAGGAGCCTGGTGAAACAGTAAAAGCGTATCTCGGGTTAGTCACTCAGCTTGTTTAAATTGTGTTAGCGTCTCACTTATCCAGGTCACCTGGCGGGGATTTGTTGCGTCACCGCCTGCCTGAAAATCGAATAATTTCGTGTATAATTCTCCAAATTTTTCAGCGAGTGTAGATACGACAATGACAAAACTTACCTTGCAAGAGCAGATGCTAAAAGCGGGATTAGTGAGCAGCAAAAAAATGGCCAAAGTCCAGAGAACGGCTAAAAAATCACGCGTTCAGGCTCGTGAGGCAAGAGAAGCGGTTGAAGAAAATAAAAAAGCGCAGCTCGAGCGCGATAAGCAGCTCAGCGAGCAGCAAAAACAAGCCGCATTAGCCAAAGAATACAAAGCCCAGGTGAAGCAACTTATTGAAATGAACAGGATTACCGTTTCAAGAGGCGATATTGATTTTAACTTTACCGATAATAACGTGATTAAAAAGGTCGCCGTCGATAAGGCGACTCAGACTCAGCTGATCAGCGGCCGTCTTGCTATTGCGCGTTTGGTGGCTGACGGCAGTGGTGAGAGTGAATATGCGATTATCCCTGCGATCGTGGCCGATAAAATTGCGCAGCGAGATGCAAACAGTATCGTTTTAAATAGTGCGCTAAGCCAGGAAGAGGCAGATGAGGACGATCCGTATGCCGATTTCAAAGTCCCCGACGATCTGATGTGGTAAACCGCTTTCAGAACGCAGGGGCATGACGGGCTTTAATTAACTCTTTGCTGATGGGATGTACAAACTGCAACTCACTGGCGTGAAGCATCAGCCGTGGCGTTTGCTCAGTGCCTGGCAGCAGGCGACCACCATACAGGTCACAGCCCAAAATAGGGTGTCCTGACAGCTGACAGTGAATGCGTAGCTGATGAGTGCGTCCGGTCTCCGGGGTGAGCTGTACTCGCGTCAGCGGCAATAAGGTTCCGTCTTCCAGGGCGTGATAAAAGCGTTCCACGACCAGATACCGGGAGCGGGCGGGTTTACCGTGGATTGAGCAGATCGACATCAGCGGGAACCGCGCCGGGTCTTTGGCAATTGCCGCGTCTATCACCCCTTCGTTGTCGGCCAGGTGTCCGCAAAGCAGCGCGCTGTAGACTTTGGTGACGGTGCGCTGGCTGAACTGGTGGCAGAGCGCGGCATTAATCGCCTTATTACGCGCAATGACCATGAGGCCGGAAGTGCCGAAATCAAGACGGTGGACCAGAGTACAGCCGGGGAATCGCTGGACCAGCCGATGATGCACCGAATCGAGATTTTGCGCATTTTTCCCTGAGAGGCTGAGCAGTCCGCTGGGTTTATTGATAAGCACCAGGTGATCATCCTGCCAGAGAATCTCTATCTGCTCATGGCAGGGCGGGGCAATAAAAGTATCGACAATCGGAGACATCAGGCTGTCCGGATGGATAAGGGGAACGGATAATAACCAATTTTCCCACGACTGGCGAATCGGGGGGCTCTCCCTCGCTCGCATAGCCGAAATTTATCATCCAGACTTAAGCCAAAGGCATAGTCTGCGCAGGCGTTGTGCTTTACACTGCGCGCTGCAAAAACTGAGTATACTCGTCATACTTCAGGTTGCTGGTGCGTTGGCTTTGTTACCCGGCCCATCCCTGGGCATCGCCCCTGCGGGGGTGCCTTCCTGCAACTCGAATTATTTAGAGTATAAACAATTAATCAGGTGGTAATGGCGATGAACGGAACGATCACAACATGGTTTAAAGATAAAGGTTTTGGATTTATCAAAGATGAAAACGGCGATAACCGTTATTTTCATGTGATTAAGGTTGCCAATCCTGAGCTGATTAAGAAAGACGCGGCGGTGACTTTTGAGCCTACGACCAATAATAAAGGTTTGTCAGCCTATGCCGTGAAGGTTATTCCGGAAAGCAAATACATCTATATCGCGGGCGAGCGTCTGAAGCTGACGTCGATTAAGTCTTATCTGGTTTATCACGAAGAAGTGCCTGCCGATACCCGTATCGATAAAGAGAATGCGGTGCTGTCTGTGGGGGTACTGATGAGCAGCATCAGGCCGAAATCAGAGGCTAAGCCAGGTGAAATGCGCTCGCTAAAAAAACTGGCGATCACCACGTTTCAGGGATCGACGTTGATCTTTTCTGAAGATGAGATAGACGTGGATGCTACGGTGAAATTGCTCAAGGTTTAAGGCTGAATCCGTGCCGAAATTCTGCGTCATTCATCGGCAGAACTTCGGCGTCATGGAGTAACTCCGGCGCGTCGGCATCCGGTCATTATCCCTGGAAACGCGCGCTATACTCCCCCGGTGTCAGACCAAACTGACGGCGAAACAGGCGACAAAAAT
This sequence comes from Citrobacter amalonaticus, assembly GCF_002918555.1. GTDB lineage: Bacteria > Pseudomonadota > Gammaproteobacteria > Enterobacterales > Enterobacteriaceae > Citrobacter_C > Citrobacter_C amalonaticus_A. The sequence continues at coordinate 846,147 of NZ_PQMB01000001.1, read as the reverse complement.
AGTCGCTGTCCTGATATCCACAGCGTTCCGCTATTTCTCCGATCGACAGGTGATATTTCTGTAAAATCATTCGGGCTTTCGCCATACGTACCCAGCGGACATATTCCACAAAACTCATTGTGCTGTGCCGGGCAAATAGGCGGGATAGATGGTTTGGCGTGATATTAAAAAAATGCGCCACGCTGTCACGGGTTAACGGCTGGGCGTAATTGTCCTGGATCCAGTTGCACATACTCTGGTAAAGGAATTCTGAACGTGGAAGCGGTGAATCCGGGCGCGTACTCACCACGTTCCGGCACAGATTCAACAGGCTGAGCACCAGCGGCTGAATGACGTCCTGCTGCTGCGGCGAGCGGCTCAAATGGGTGAGCGCCGTGAGCATGGCTTCGCCTTCGCCGCGCTGCAGGTGTGGCAGCTCGATACGTCTGATCGGACGCAGCAGGGACGTGGTGCGGTTATCATAAAACGACACCCCCAGCCAGGCGGGAGCAAAGACCAGACCCAGCAACATGACCGGTTTATCGCTGACTGGCAGGTTGGCGGCGCGGGCTGGAATAAATAACATCTCGCCTTCGCTGAGGTGATGCTGACGTTTTTCCAGTTGATTGCCGTATTCGCCGCGCAGCACAATGTCCAGGCGGGGAAAATCAAGGCATAAGCTGCCGCCGGGTAAGCTGGTGGGCTGGGTGGCAAACCAGACGTGGCCGAGACGCTGGGGGTTTAATACCAGGCCGCTGAACAGATCGGCAAAAAATTGTTGGTCTGCTGGTAAGCCTGGCTCTTTCATTACTCTTTCCCGCGCTATAAATGCATTAACTGCCTGAACTCTTTCACCTTACTCCGGCTGACTGGAATTTCAAACTCCCGGTCTTTGAGCCGCAGAATGTAGGTGTTATTAAACCAGGGTTCAATCTCCCGGATTTTATTCAGATTCACGCAGAATGACCGGTGGCAGCGAAAGAAATGCGCAGCCGGAAGTTTGCTGCAAAATTCGGTGAGATTCATCGGCATCACGTACGACTCACGTTTGGTATAGACAAACGTCATTTTTTCGTGTGCTTCGGCATAGTAGATTTCGTTGATCGGCGTGACGATGATCCGCTCGTCTTTGATCAGGTTGATTGTATCATTCTCCCGCATGACGGATCCGGCTGGCGTCGTCCCTGCCTGCTGCTGTTGCCAGGCTGTCTCCAGCTTTTGCAGCATTCCGACAATGCGTGATTCCTGGTACGGCTTGAGAATGTAATCAAAGGCTTCCAGCTCGAAGGCCTCTACCGCGTGCTCCTTCCATGCGGTAATAAAGACAATAAACGGCTTATGGGCGAACTGGCTGATGTTTTGTGCCAGCAGTACGCCATCCAGAGAAGGAATATTGATGTCCAGAAAAAGGGCATCAACGCGGTTATGCTGTAAAAATTTCAGCACGTCCAGACCGTCGTCAAACGTGCCGACAATCTCCATCTGGCTGTGTTCTTTAATCAGCCAGCTCAGTTCCTGCTGGGCCAGGAATTCATCTTCAACGATGATGACTTTCACAAATCAACTCCGGGTTAAAGCAATAACGTGGCCGGAACGGCATCCGCAGAGCGCTGGTTTGGCACAGAGAACGCAATCTCTGTACCAGGTTCCAGGCGACGAATATGCAGCCCTTCTCCATATAAAAGCTTAACGCGATGGTGCACGTTCAGCAGGCCGATTTTATTACCGGGCATTTCGTTCGCCTCCACGCGTTCAATGACTTTTGGGTCGATACCGTGGCCGGTATCCCTGACGGCAATGCGTACCCGGTTACCGCATTCGGCAACGCTGATGGTAACCACGCCTTTCCCTTTGCAGGGCTGAATACCGTGAACAATCGCGTTCTCCACCAGCGGTTGGATTAGCAGGCTCGGAATATAACAACTCACTTCTTCATCAATATCATAAATAACGGTCAGTTTATCGCCGAAGCGGGCCTGCTCAATGGCGATGTAGTCCTTGATTTGATACAGCTCTTTTTTGATATCGATCTGCTCATCATCTTTTAATTCAATGTTATAGCGCAGGTATCGCGACAAATTAAAAATGAGCTGCCGCGCGGTGTCCGGATTCAGGCGAATCGACGATGAGATCGCGTTCAGCGCATTAAACAGGAAATGGGGATTTATTTTACTTTGCAGCGCCCGCAGCTCTGCCTTATTTGCCATCTCCCGCAGCTGCTCGGCGCGGGAAACCTCCAGCTGTGTAGAGATAATTTGCGACAGGCCTATTGCCATCTCCTGCAATGAGGAGGTGATCTGATGCGCATGGCAGTAGTAGATTTTTAGCGTGCCGGTTACCACGCCTTTTTCCCATAACGGAATCACCAGCATCGAGTGGATCTCTGGTGTACGGTGCGCTTCATCATTGTTTTTAATAATGATTTTCCCGTAATTTATCGCCTGCCGGGTCGTCGGGCTAATGAAATCATCGTTATTGCGATAATTAATTTCCCCCACGCCAACATAGGCCAGCACGTGCCGGGTGTTGGTGATAGCAACCGCATCGGCGTGGATATCATGACGGATGATGTCGCACACCTGACGTAACGATTCGCTATCCACATGGCGAAAGAGCGGCAGCGTTTTGTTGGCAATATCCAGCGCCAGCTTGGCCTGTTTCGCGGCGCTGGCCTCTTTTTCCCCTTCAACGCTTTGTACCAGCATGACGATAAAGCCAATACAGACGCTGCCCAGTATCATCGGGATACCTATTTTCGAGACAATATCCAGCCCCAGGTCGATGGTGGGCGCCCAGACGATGACCAGTATCATGGTCAGCGTTTCGCACAGCATTCCACCTAAGATCCCCACTCGCCAGTGCTGCGCTTTTGGGATTTTACGGTTGATTAAGCCAGAGATACAGCCTGCCAGAATGCTGGTAATAAAGCAGGGGACGGCGGTAACACCACCAATATCAATAAGATAGCGATGAACGCCAGCAATAACGCCGGTGATGATCCCCACCCACGGGCCAAACAGAATGCCACCCGACATAACGGCAATAATACGGACGTTAACCAGCGAGCCTTCAACAGGTACGCCTGACCAGGTGCTGAACAGGGCGAACATCGAGAAAACGGCGGTCACTGCGAGCAGCTCTTTGGGAGAGTGTGCTGACTTGTGCAACAGTTCGCGAAACAGGCGGATGCGGATGAGGAAAAACAGACAGAACAGCATTAGCGCTGCCCGGTCAAATACCGCCAGCAGCATATTGAATATTTCGTGCACGGATGACTCTGCGACAGGGATAAAACACTATGATAAGTAACCTGAACCCGGATCGCCAGTATGCCCGCAGCATGGGGGTAATGAGGAAAAACCACACTTTTAAAAGGGGATTGTTGCGTTATTGTTGTATTTACAATATCTCGTCCGCCAGAACCGAACACAACGTAATGTATTTAATAATAAAATGTTAAATAATGGTGATTATATACCGATGGAAAAATACTTTACTTCCCGTTTTAGTTTTGAATATCCCCTTTTGGCTACAGAAAAATATTTTCGCTTACCTCTCGACAGAAGGAAAATAATCAGGCTATTTTCTAAGCGTGCCACCATCGTGGCAGCGTCGCTCGGACGGTCCGGGCGCTAACGTTACTCTGAGGATATTATGGCTGACTCCCGCCCTGAACGTCGCTTTACGCGTATTGATCGTCTCCCTCCCTATGTTTTCAACATCACCGCTGAACTGAAAATGGCTGCGCGTCGGCGTGGCGAAGATATTATCGACTTCAGCATGGGGAATCCGGATGGCGCCACGCCGCCTCACATTGTCGAAAAACTCTGTACCGTGGCGCAGCGCCCGGATACGCACGGTTATTCAACCTCTCGTGGTATTCCGCGCCTGCGTCGGGCGATTTCCCGCTGGTATCAGGAGCGCTACGACGTGGAGATCGATCCGGAATCAGAAGCCATTGTTACCATCGGTTCAAAAGAAGGGCTGGCGCATCTGATGCTGGCGACACTCGATCACGGTGACACGGTGCTGGTGCCGAACCCGAGCTACCCCATCCATATTTACGGCGCGGTTATCGCTGGTGCGCAGGTACGCTCCGTACCGCTGGTGGAAGGCGTCGATTTTTTCAGTGAGCTGGAGCGGGCGATTCGCGAAAGCTATCCGAAGCCAAAGATGATGATCCTCGGTTTCCCGTCAAACCCAACGGCACAGTGCGTTGAGCTGGAGTTCTTCGAAAAAGTGGTCGCCCTGGCAAAACGTTATGATGTGCTGGTGGTTCACGACCTGGCCTATGCCGATATTGTTTACGATGGCTGGAAAGCGCCGTCGATCATGCAGGTGCCGGGCGCGCGCGATGTGGCTGTGGAGTTTTTCACCCTGTCGAAAAGTTACAACATGGCGGGCTGGCGTATCGGCTTTATGGTGGGTAACAAAACGCTGGTTAGCGCTCTGGCGCGTATTAAGAGCTACCACGACTATGGTACCTTTACGCCGCTACAGGTGGCGGCCATTGCAGCGCTGGAGGGGGATCAACAGTGTGTGCGCGACATCGCCGGGCAGTACAAACGGCGTCGGGACGTGCTGGTTAAAGGATTGCACGAAGCCGGGTGGATGGTGGAGACGCCGAAAGCCTCGATGTATGTCTGGGCAAAAATCCCGGAACCCTATGCGGCGATGGGCTCGCTGGAGTTCGCCAAAAAGCTGCTCAATGACGCTAAAGTGTGTGTTTCACCCGGTATCGGCTTTGGAGATTACGGCGACACGCATGTCCGATTTGCGTTGATTGAAAATCGCGATCGTATCCGTCAGGCAGTCAGGGGGATCAAATCGATGTTCCGTGCGGATGGCTTACTGCCGGTCGGCACGAAGTCAGCCACTGAGAGTGCCGAATAGAAATGCAAACAGGAGCCCAAAGGCTCCTGTTTTTTTGCTGCATCTTTTTATTTAGATCATCAGGGCGAAAGTACCGGCCCAGACAATGACCATAAATGAAATGCCCATAAAGAAATATTTCACGTTTCATCTCTCCGCGTCGTCACTGATACGCCTGAATGAATTTACTTACCTGATTACAGAGAGCTGATGCCAGCGGTGGCAAAACGGAGACTCTCTCGTTTTGCGCGTCTGGCATCACCTCGGAATTCTGTGCTTTATCGCTCCAGACGGCGCTAATGTACGCCTAAAAATGGAGTCAGACAAGAGGCATTTTCTTTTTTACTTTTAGTAACTTACAAGTGTCGGGATTCGGCGACAGTATAATTTCTGACGGTAATAAATCGTTATTCAGCGACGCTAAAAAACCCTATATTTATCAAGCTTATTAAGCAGGGCGGAGGGAGGGAGACAATAAAAAAGGCCTTGCGGCCTTTTTAAATGTATAACGACGCTTCACCCAAAGGGCGGGTTTTAAAGCGTCGATGGATCCAGAGATATTGCTCAGGCGCACGCATAATCTCTTTTTCGATGATCTTGTTCATATAGGCGGCAGCCTGGCTTTCTTCTGCCGGGTAACCTTCCATTTCTGGCGTAATAAACAGGCGATAACCTGAATTATCCGTTTTTCTGACCATTGTCACCGTCAGCATAGCCGCGCCGGACAAACGGGAGAGCACCCAGGTACCGTTGGTGGTTGCCACATTTTTCACTGCGAAGAAGGGGGCGAAAGAACTTCCTTTCGGACCATAATCCTGATCGGGGGCAAACCAGACGGCTTCGCCTTTTTTCAGTGCGCCGACAATGCCGCGCAGATTGTTTCTGCCGATCATGGCTTTGTTGGAACGCAACCGACCGCGTGTCTGGACCCACTCCATCAGCTGATTGTTGTGTGGACGATACGTTGCCATCATCGGCTGACACAGTCCCATGACCCGGCCACCCAACTCCAGTGACATAAAGTGCACGCCAACGACCATGACGCCACGGTGTTGCGCCTGCGCGTTTTTCAGGTTATCCAGGCCCTCAACGTCGAACCATTTGCGTACGCGGCGATCGGGCCAGAACCAGGCCATGCCCGTTTCAAGCAGCGCCATGCCGAGCGAACGAAAGTTTTCTTCGATCATTCGCTCTCTTTCTTCCTGTGAGTGATTTGGGAAGCAAAGCTCCAGATTTTTACGGGCAATCGATTCGCGACGCTTCAGGAATGGGCGTGCCAGCGTGCCGGTACGCGTACCGAGGAAACACAAAACAGGATAGGGGAGCTGCACCAGCAACCAGAGTACGCCAAGACCAAACCACGTAAGCCAGTAGCGCGGATGCAGAAACGCGCGTGAAAATTTGCATTGTGGAAACATAAACACCTTCTGTAGATACGGACTGTTGTATCGCAGAAGATTCATTGTCTACAGCGGTACACTTTAATTATTAGGCCATCATGTACGACAATGGTTCCTGTAAATAGTGTAAAAATACGTCAGGACAAAACCACGAGATCCATGAATGCTGGTTGTGTAATGTATCACCAGAGGATTAATATCAGCCAGAAATAATTAATCAAGAAGCGTAAATATTTCTATGTTCACGAGCCGCTTCATGAGTCTGCTTATAATTCATTGTTTTTAATAACATAAAAGAATCTAAACGGCATTTTCCGGTTGCAAAAATCGTTAACGAAATTGTTGTGCAATTGTTATGGAGTTTGCTTTGTTTATAAGGTTTATCTTAAAATAGAAAGTGTAGAAGGAGTAAGTACTTACAGAGGCTCTGGCAGCAGACAGGAGGTATTGCGATGATCTACTTATGGGCTTTTCTGGCGTTTAGTATTGTGGGCGTCAGTGGTTATATCGGTCAGGTAATGGGCATCTCCCGGGCAATAACGTCTTTTATTGGCATGGTTATCCTCGCGGCTTTAATTTACTGTTTTACAATGTGGTTAACTGCGGGTAATGAAATGGTCACAGGCTTGTTTCTTTTTCTTGCTCCGGCATGTGGTTTGATCATTCGCTTTATGGTGGGATACGGAAAGCGTTAATTGATTTGCCGTACTATTAATGAGAATTAAATATTAAGTTAAGATATTTCTCCTGTATTAACTGTCTCTATGATTAAAAGTGCCAGTATGCTGGCACTTTCTTTTCCTGAGGTGTTAGCGTTTAACGCTTATTGTGCATCGGCCAGTGTCAGCGTGCTTTCTTCTTGCTGAACTTTTTTACGCTGTTGTTCGAGTTCCAGCGCACCACGGTGTGAGAGATAACAGAACAGAATGCAGCAGACAATTCCGCCCATCAGCAGATAAAAACCACCGTGCCAGCCCATTTTGTCCACCATCACACCAAACAGACTGGTGCCCAGCGAAGCGCCAAAGATGTAGCTCATAAATCCGCGCAGGCCAACGGCTGAACCGACGGCAAAGCTGGGGACAATTTCCATGGTTTGCACGGAGGCCAGGAACTGTGGGACGTAAATCAGGCAACCCACGATCGCCGCGAAAATCGTGACCATGAGCAGGGATTCACTTTTCCAGTAACCGATCAGGCAGACAAAAATCAGCGCCATGCAGATCATCGCCAGCGGCATCCTGCGTCCTTTAAACAATTTATCTGAGAGCCAGCCGGCCAGCAGGGTGGAAGGGATTGCCGCCCATTCAAAAAACAGGAACGCGACGCTCATCTGCTCTTTGGAAAAATGCTTAACCGTCAACAGGTAGATAGGCAGCCAGCTAATCATGCCAAAGCGCACCATGTAAACGAACACATCAACCAGAGAGATATACCAGGCATTTTTGTTGCGCAGGACGTAGGTACAAAAGATCTGAAAGGCGCTCATGTTCTCCGGTGCGGCTACGGCGTGTTGGGTATTCAGTACCACCTTTTCTTCCGGCATCATCTCTTCCAGCGCAGGCAGCCCTTCTTCTCGCGGCGAGCCTTTTCCAAGCAGCAAAACGATGAATGCGAAAAGCACCGCCACGCAGGCCGGCACGATGTAGCTGGCGCTTTGCCAGTGCTCACTGCCGAGAATGGCAAACGCCGCACCGACGATGGGTGCCACAATGCCCCCGCCGACGTTATGCGAGATATTCCAGAATGCGCCGACGCGACCACGTTCCCGACGGGGGAACCAGTTTGCGATAGTAATAAAAGAGGGACCAACGCCCATTCCCTGAAACAGACCGTTAAGCACGACCAGTGCGGCAAAGATCCAGAAAGCAGTACTAAAGCCCAGCCCAACGTTGACAATCGCGCAGAGCACCAGGCCGCAGGCCATAAAGACTTTCGGGCTGGCCTTATCCGCAAGGCTACTCATTACGCCTTTACTGATCCCATAGGCGATGAGCATACAGCTGCTGAGCAGACCGATCTGTGTGGCGCTGAGGTCTAACTGCTCTTTCAGATACGGCGTGGATAAGGTGAAGTTATTACGCACGATATAGTACGCCAGATAACCCAGAAATACGCTAAGCAGCGCCTGCATACGGTATCGACTATATGTTGCCTGAATTTTTTCATCAGGAACTTTATTCGCCGATTGCCCTGTTTTTAATATTGATAACATGTCGTCACCTGTATTTTATATTGATATGAACATCAGGAGTTTTCGACATGAAGAGTGAAATAAGCCGTGGGGAAACTCAAGTCGACGAAATGTGTCAAAATTGACTCAAAATGATGAGTTAAAAGGTTATTTTTGACTCTTTATGAATGATGGGAACGTGGGGGAATTAATTTTCACCTGATTTTATCCCTGGCCTGTGCGGATATTAACAAATTCCCTGTTCATTCTCTGGTAATCTGGACTGATATTTTCGGGCGTTCAAGCGGATATTTCCGCAGCCGCCTTCTTTTGTCAGCCAGTCGTTATAAACGGGTAAGTTTTGTCTCAATACTATTTTTGCGACAAATCGATATTTATGAACGGGATCACAAACATGTTTCTTCGCAAGGCCAGGATTCTTAGCAAAACGCTCGCGCTGCTGCTGGGGGCAGCGTTCGGACCCTGTGCGGCACAAAGCAATGAACTGGTGATGGCAACGACATTTTCGCCCGGTGCCACCGCGTGGATTATTCAACGCTGGCAGACGGAGCCGGGATCGGTAATGATCCGCACGCTCAACCGTACCAGCGCTTCGCTGGAGCAGTTGCTTGACGCGGCAAATGCGGAAAATGTCGATCTGATCCTGACGTCGTCGCCGATGCTGCTCCAGCATCTACAGGAGCATCAGAAGCTCGCCGCTTTCGATGGTGCTCCGCCCGTCAGCCAGCATTTGGTGCCGGAATCCATCCGTTCAACGTCTGTCGCTGTGGCAATTTCAGGCTTTGGTTTACTGATTAACCGTCCGGCGCTGGCGGCCAGACATCTTCCCGCGCCGGTGAACTGGGATGATTTGACCGATCCCAGGTATCAGGGAACGTTACTGATGAGCAGCCCGTCGCGTTCGGATACCAACCATTTGATGGTGGAATCACTGTTACAACAAAAAGGCTGGACGCAGGGGTGGGAAACGCTGCTGGCGAGTGCCGGAAACCTTGTGACTATCTCATCACGCAGCTTTGGCGTGGCGGATAAGATCAAAAGCGGGTTGGGGGTGGCGGGACCGGTGATTGATAACTATGCCAATTTATTGCTGAACGATCCGCACCTGGCTTTCACCTATTTTCCGCAGTCAGCCGTTTCGCCAACCTATGTGGCTGTTCTTAAGAACAGCCAGCATACTGGCGAAGCGCGGCGTTTTATTCGCTACCTGCTAAGCCCGGAAGGGCAGCGGATCCTTGCCGATGCCAATACGGGAAAATATCCGGTTACGCCCCTGGCGGCAGATAACCCACGTGCGGCGCAACAGGCGGTGCTGATGAATCAACCGCCGTTAAATTATCAATTGATTCTGAAGCGACAGCGGCTGGTGCAGCGCATGTTTGATACCGCCATCAGCTTTCGTCTTGCGCAGCTGAAAGATGCCTGGCGGGCGCTGCACAGCGCGGAGGCGCGGCTGAAGCGTCCGCTGCCTGAGATCCGCGCCCTGTTAACCCGCATTCCGGTGGATGCGGCAAGTAGCGAAGATGGGGCCTGGCTGGCCCGGTTCGACAATAAAAGCTTTGCGGAACAGCAAATGATGGAGTGGCAGCTCTGGTTTCTTAATAACCAGCGTCAGGCGATCAACAAACTGGAAGAGCTGAAATGAAAAGCGGGTCACTGCTGCAACGCCTGCGGCAAATCAGTATCAGTAGCAGTCTGCGGGGGGCGTTTTTAATGGGGGCGCTGCTGACGCTGATTGTCAGTAGCGTCAGTCTCTACTCCTGGCATGAGCAAAGCTCACAGATACGCTACTCGCTGGATGAGTATTTTCCCCGCATCCACTCTGCTTTTCAGATTGAAGGGAACCTTAATCTGGTGGTGGATCAGCTCAATGAGTTTTTGCTGGCGCCGAATACCACTGTCCGGCTCCAGTTGCGTAATCAGATTATTCAGCATCTGGATAAGATAGAGCGGCTCAGTCAGGGGTTATCCTCCCCGGAACGCCAGCAGCTGGTCGTGATTTTACAGGACAGTCGGGCGCTACTTTCTGAACTGGATAAAGCGCTCTACAACATGTTCCTGGTCCGTGAAAAAGTGAGCGAGCTGTCGGCGCGTATTGACTGGCTGCATGATGACTTCAACACTGAACTGAATTCCCTGGTACAGGATTTCACCTGGCAGCAGGGAACATTGCTCGATCAGATTGAATCCCGGCAGGGCGATGCGTCGCAATATCTGAAACGCTCCCGCGAGGTACAGAATGAGCAGCAGCAGGTCTACACCCTCGCCCGTATCGAGAATCAAATCGTTGACGATCTCCGCGACAGGCTTAACGAGCTTAAATCCGGCAATGATGATGGGATGATGGTCGAGACGCACATCCGTTATCTCGAAAACCTGAAGAAAACGGCGGATGAAAATATCCGTGCGCTGGACGACTGGCCAAGCACCATCACCCTGCGGCAGACTATTGATGAGCTGCTGGAGGTCGGGATGGTGAAAAATAAGATGCCGGACACCCTGCGCGACTACGTTACGGCGCAAAAAGCGTTAGTGGACGCCAGCCGGGCCAGAGAAGAGACGCTTGGGCGGTTCAGGGCATTACTGGAGGTCCAGCTTGGCAGTAGCCACCAGCAAATGCAGATGTTCAATCAGCGTATGGAGCAAATTGTTCGCGTCAGTGGCGCATTGATTCTGGTAGCGACGTTGCTGGCGCTGCTGCTGGCGTGGGGGCTTAACCACTACTTTATCCGCTCGCGGCTGGTGAAGCGTTTTACCGCGCTGAATCAGGCGGTAGTACAGATTGGGTTAGGCCGAACGGATGCCAGTATACCGGTTTATGGACGTGATGAGCTGGGACGCATCGCCGGTTTGCTTCGCCACACGCTGGGACAGCTTAGCGCTCAACGACAGCAGCTTGAGCTGGAGGTCGCGGAGCGAAAAATGATTGAAGCGGATCTGCGTGCCACCCAGGACGAACTGATCCAGACGGCAAAACTGGCCGTGGTCGGGCAGACGATGACCACGCTGGCCCACGAGATCAATCAGCCGCTGAACGCACTGTCGATGTATCTGTTCACCGCAGGAAGGGCGATTGAACAAGGGCACGCCGATCAGGCGCGAACAACCTTAGCCAAAGCGGAAGGGTTGATTAACCGTATTGATGCAATTATTCGTTCGTTACGTCAGTTTACCCGCCGTGCAGAGCTGGAAACGCCGCTGCATCCGGTTGATTTGCGCCAGACGTTTAGCGCGGCGTGGGAGCTGCTGGCGATGCGCCATAAGCCCCAGCACGGGATGATATTACTTCCTGACGACAGCGTTTGGGTTCGCGGTGATGAAGTGCGGATCCAGCAGGTATTGGTCAACGTGCTGGCCAATGCGCTCGACGCCTGCCCGGTGGAGGCAAAAATTACGGTGAGCTGGCAAGTTCAGGGCGGTGCGCTCTGTGTGCTGATTGCCGATAACGGTCCCGGCTGGCCGGAAGCCCTGCTGCCGTCGTTGTTGAAACCGTTTACCACCAGTAAAGATGTTGGGCTTGGCATCGGCCTTTCTATTTGCGTTTCGCTAATGACGCAAATAGAAGGGGAGCTTCGTCTGGCATCAACGCTGACGCGTAATGCGTGCGTTGTACTGCAATTCAATTTGATGGATCTACATGATGTTGAGTAATGAATGTTCAATTCTGCTGATTGATGACGATGCTGATGTTCTTGATGCCTACACGCAGCTGCTTGAACAGGCGGGATATCAGGTTTGCGCCTGCAACAATCCCTTTGATGCCAGACAGTGGGTACAGAAAGACTGGCCCGGTATCGTGCTGAGCGATGTCTGTATGCCCGGCTGTTCCGGCATTGATTTGATGACGCTGTTTCATCAGGATGATCAACAGTTGCCGATTTTGCTCATTACCGGGCACGGCGATGTGCCGATGGCGGTTGACGCAGTAAAGAAAGGGGCGTGGGATTTCCTGCAAAAACCGGTGGATCCCGGCAGGCTGCTGTCCCTGGTGGAAGAGGCGTTACGCCAGAGGCGATCGGTGATTGCCCGCCGCCAGTACTGTCAGCAGAAGCTCCTGGTTGAGCTGATCGGGCGCAGTGAATGGCTCGGTCAATATCGCCGACGCCTGGAGCAACTGGCGGAAACGGATATTGCGGTCTGGTTTTATGGCGAGCCGGGAACCGGAAGGATGACCGGCGCGCGCTATCTGCACCAGTTAGGACGTAATGCACAAGGCCCCCTGGTTTTTCGGGAACTGACGCCTGACAATGTGCGCCAGTTTGATGAGCTGATCGCACAGGCGCAGGGCGGGACGCTCGTGTTAAGCCATCCGGAACATTTGACGCGCGAACAGCAGCAGCATCTGGTGCAGTTGCAGAGCCTGGAGCGACGTCCATTTCGTCTGATTGGCATTGGCAATACCTCGCTGGTCGAGCTGGCATCCACCAGTCGCATTGTGGCGGAGCTTTATTACTGTTTTGCCATGACCCAAATCGGCTGCCTGCCGTTGTCACAGCGACCTGATGATATTGAGCCTCTGTTCCATCACTATTTACAGAAAGCCTGTCAGCGACTGAATCACCCGGTTCCTGGCGTGGATAATGAATTGCTGAAAGGGATGATGCGTCGGGTATGGCTAAACAACGTGCGCGAACTGGCGAATGCGGCGGAACTGTTTGCCGTTGGCGTCTTGCCGCTCGCGGAGGCGGCGAACCCGCAAATGCACGTTGGCGAACCGACGCCTCTGGACCGAAGGGTTGAAGACGTTGAGCGGCAGATCATCACCGAAGCGCTTAATATCCACCAGGGGCGCATCAATGAAGTTGCGGAATACCTGCAAATCCCGCGTAAAAAGCTCTATCTCAGAATGAAAAAATATGGCCTGAGCAAAGAGCATTATAAATTTTAATGCCGGTCTGTAAGGCGTATATACGCCTTATTCGGTGACCGACCACTCCTGCGGATAGCGAGCGGGGATAAAGCGCAGCGTGAGCAGCATCAGAGCGGCCACGCAGACAGCGTGAAACGTCCAGTCGAGCAGAAAATCCCCGCTTTTACTGCGTAAAATACCGGAAAGATACGGTGAGAGTCCGGCAATAATAAAGCCAATACCCTGCATAAAGGCGACCAGTTTACCGGAGATCGCCGGATGGCTGGCGTGGTCGAGCGCCAGAACCAGGCACAGCGGAAAGGCGCCACCAAGACCGATGCCGCAGGTGACCGCCCAAAGGATCGGCAACTGTGCGGGCCAGAGGATAAAACCGCAAAAACCGGTCAACTGTAGCGCAAGGGCGAAGAGGAGCAGCTTACGGCGATCCCGGTGGCGCGCCAGCATCGGCAAAATCAGCGCGCCTGCGGTTTGCCCCACGGTCATTAACGCCAGTAGCGTCCCGCTGAACTGCGCGCTTTCTCCCTGCTGGATGTAATAAGGCGGTAGCCAGGCAATCAGGCTGCCATAACCGCCGTTAATCACGCCAAAGTAGAGGCCCAGCGTCCAGGCGCGCGGATTGAGCACGATGCGGGTGGCGCTGGTTGCCGCACTGTGGTGCGGCGTTTCTGGCGTACGACTCTGCATCCACCAGCCGAACAGCGCAATCATGGCGGGTAACGCCCACCATGCCAGCGACTGGTGCCATACCTCACTGTGCCGGGCGAACCACGGCGTTAACGCGGCCCCCAGTCCGCCACCGCCCATCAGTGCGGCAGACCACAGGCCCATGACCTGCGGCATGCGACGAGGAAAAAGGCGCTTAATCACCGTCGGCATAACCACCTGAATCACGCCGATGCCGATTCCACCCAGGAGGGCGCTACTCAGTAGCAGCCCGCTGTGAGGCGCAAGTTCGCGCAATAACGCGCCGCTGGCAATCATCAGTAAACTCAGCGCCACGCTGTTGCGCTCGCGAATATGCAAGGTGATCCAGCCACCGGCCAGCGCCAGAAGTCCCATTGCGATCATCGGCAATGCCGTGAGCAGAGATGCGACGGCGAAGCTCATCCCGCTGGCGGCGCGCAGTTGTGGAAGCAACGGCCCTACGGAAGTCAGGAGCGGACGCATATTCAGGCCAATCAGTACCAGAACCAGCAACATCAGGACCGGGCGGGATGATTTATTCATGACTGTTTTTCGGCCCAGCGCTGATAAAGGGCAATGCCGTTGTGCTGTGGAAGATGATGAACGGGTAAACTCTGTTGCTCAGTAAGTAACCGCAACTGCTGATAAATGGCGGCGGTAGAGAGCCGGAATGGTTCGCCATCGGCATTACTGTTGGCAAACCAGACCTCTTTCACCCCCGTAAGATACATTGCGCTAAGGCACATTGGGCAGGGCTGCCCGCTGGCATAGACAACGCAGTCGCGTAGCGCAGCGCTACCGGACTGCGCGGAAACCGTCCGAATACCGTTCAGCTCTGCGTGACCGGTGGGGTCGTCATCAAGGTGCATCGTATTGACAGCTTGTGCTATCGCTTCGCCATTGCGCACAATCACGGCGCCAAATGGGCGTCCACCCTGTTCAACGTTGCGGGCTGCCAGCGTCAGCGCCTGTTGCAGATAGTGTTCATGTGAAGACATCGTGTACTCCTGTGACCGTGTGGGGAGGGGCGATACGCGTGGGCGTATCGCTCTGTTCTTTTAAAATGGCTTCGTCGGCAGATACTTACCATCAAGCGTAATGACCGCACGCTCGCCGCCTTCCGGATCGGCCACTTTTTTCACGTCCAGCTTAAAATTGATAGCGCTGATAATACCGTCGCCAAACTTCTCATGAACCAGCGCTTTTAGCGTGGTGCCATAGACCTGCAACATTTCATAAAAACGATATATCGTCGGGTCGGTCGGCACGCGATCGTCAATAGTGCCGCGTAGCGGAATGGTCTGTAACAACAGAACGGCATCGCTGTCGAGCGCCAGTTTCTCTCCAATCAGGCGTGCCGCTTGCTCCGGGAGCGCGTGCTGGCCGAGCAGGGCGGCGGTAACAAAAGCTTCAGACAGGCCGGTGCCGTCAGCCAGCTGGGCAAACGTGAAATCTTTTTTGGCTTTAATAAGCAGGATCCGATCTGCCAGAGCCAGACGAATATCGCGATTAATGAGTGACTGAATCATGTTGGAACCTCTGTTTACAGGTTAAGAAAATTCGCTCAGGCTGCCGATTGCGGGCGTTGAGATACTGCGCAGGTGTCGGGGTTTTCTGCCAGTGAAACAAACCGTCTGTTTGCACCGTCCCAGGCGGCAATATTGCCGCTTTCAATGTCATACACCCAGCCGTGTAAGGCGATGCGTCCCTCTTCCAGCGCAAGGCGCACTGATGGATGGGTCTGGATATTGGCTAACTGGGCAATGACGTTTTCGCGCACCATCGCCGCGGTTTTCTCCTGGAGCGAGCCGTGAGTTCGTGATTCGTTGACCACGCGGGCGGAATCCGCATAGCGCAACCAGTGGTCAACGGCTGGCAGGGTATTCATGCAGTGACAGCCTGCAATGGCGGTCATGGCGCCGCAATCGGAGTGGCCGCAGATAACAATATCCGTTACCCGAAGCACGGCGACGGCATATTCCACTGAGGCGGTGACGCCGCCGGGTTCCGGGCCATATGACGGTACGATGTTGCCCGCGTTGCGGATCACAAACAGATCGCCGGGTTCGCGCTGGGTGACCAGCTCAGGCACCAGTCGGCTGTCTGAGCAGGAGATAAATAACGCACGCGGATTTTGCCGGGTGGCCAGGTGTTTGAACAGTTCAGCCCGTTCAGGAAACACGTTGCGCTGAAATTTCAGGAAGCCGTCAATAATCTCTTTCACGATTAATCCTCTGTCTTGCAATGCTTTGGACACAGGCTACGCGCTTCATTCCATAAGATAAAAGACTCATTTATAATAGAGTCCATTGGAAATACTTATAGGTCAGGCCATGTTATTCCGCCATATTCACTATTTTCTGGCCGTCGCAGAGTACCAGGGTTTTACCCGTGCAGCGGCGGCGCTGCATGTCTCACAGCCCGCACTCTCGCAGCAAATCAAACAGCTGGAAGAGACGCTGGGGATGCAGTTATTCGATCGCAGTGGTCGCACGACCCGGCTGACCGACGCGGGCGAGGTTTATCTGGGTTATGCCCGTCATGCTCTACAGTCACTGGAAGAGGGCAAACGCGCCATTCATGATGTGGAAGATCTGAGTCGCGGTTCTCTGAGAGTTGCCGTCACGCCGACGTTCACTGCCTATTTTATCGGGCCTCTGATTGCCGCGTTTTACCGTCGCTATCCCAACGTGACGTTACAGATCAGGGAGATGTCGCAGGATAAGATTGAAGCGCTGCTGGCTAATGACGAACTGGATATCGGCATTGCTTTCGAGGAAGTTCACTCTCAGGATATCGACGCGCAGCCTTTGCTGACCGAAAGCCTCGCGCTGGTGGTGGCGAACCATCATCCACTGGCACAGCAAGAGAGTGTCGAGTTAAACGTGCTCAATAGTGAAAAGCTGATATTACTGAGTCCGGAATTTGCCACCCGGGAACAGATTGATCGCTATTGTCGGCAGGTGGGGGTACGCCCGCAGGTGCTGATGGAGGCCAACTCGATTAGCGCCGTACTGGAGCTGGTACGTCGTACGTCGCTGTCAACGCTGCTTCCGGCAGCCATTGCCGCGCAGAGTGACGATCTGAACGCAATCGCCCTCACGCCGCAGTTACTGGAGCGAACGGCAGTATTGATGCAGCGAAAAGGGGCGTGGCGAACCGCTGCTTCACGCGCGTTCGTCGATATGGCGCGGGACATGGCGCACAGGACATACAAGTCGCCCACATAGTGATTGCATAAAGAAATTATAATGTGTATTTTTATGCAATTAATGTGCATAAAAATTAGAAGGGGAATGACATGTTCAGTAAATGGATGAAAGCAGGTTGTCTGATGGTGGCCCTGGCGGGAACCGCATTTGCGGCACAGGAAACCTACGTTGTCGGCGCAGGTGGAACTTACCGCCCGTTTGAGTTCGAAAATAGTCAGAAACAGCTGGAAGGTTTTGATATTGATATTATTAAAGCCATCGCTAAAGCAGAAAACTTCAACGTCAGGCTGGTCAACACGCCGTGGGAAGGCATTTTCGCCACCCTGAGTTCCGGGGATCGCGATATTATTATCTCCGGGATCACAATCACTGATAACCGTAAACAGATGGTTGATTTCTCCAGCCCTTATTTTCCTGCCGAGCAGTCGATAGTTGTGCCTTCAGATTCAAACGTAAGCTCCCTGGATTCTCTGAAAAACGAAAAGGTCGGGGTGGTTAACTCCAGCACCGGGGACATTATTGTCTCTTCCGTACTGGGGAAAAACAGCACCGCCATCAAGCGTTTTGATAACACCCCCCTGATGTTGCAGGAGCTGTTTGAAGATGGCGTCAGCGCCGCAGTGGGCGATGTGGGCGTCGTGAAGTATTACATCAAGCAGCATCCGGAGAAGCAGTTCAAACTGGTGCCGGATGCGAAATTTGAACGTCAATATTTTGGTATTGCCGTTGCGAAGGGGAATACCGGGCTACAGCAGAAGATCAACGCCGGGTTGAAAAAAATCGTCGCCGATGGTACCTACGCTAAAATTTACCAAACCTGGTTTGATAGCGAAGTTCCAACGCTTCCGTCTGAATAACGCTCTTTTTTCATTCGTTTCAGGCTGACGCAATTTATGCGTCAGCTTTTTTTGCAGGGTAATACCATGACGGGATTTCGTTGGGAAATCATCCAGGAATATGCGCCTTTATTTATGGAAGGCGCATGGATGACAATAAAATGTACCATTATCTGTGTCATCCTTGGGACCCTTTGGGGGCTGACGCTGGGCCTTGGCAGGATGGCAAAAGCCGAACATGGCTTCTGGAAATATGCGCTTCGCTACTGCGTCCAGTATCCGGTTCGCTTCTATGTCAGCGCCTTCCGCGGCACGCCGCTTTTTGTGCAGATTATGGTCGTCCATTTCGCGCTGGTTCCATTGTTTATTAATCCTCGTGACGGCATGCTGGTCACCAGCGGGATGATGAGCGCGGACATGGCGCGTGAGTTGCGCTCAGGTTATGGCGCGTTTTTATCATGCATTGTTGCCATCACGCTGAACGCCGGGGCGTACGTATCCGAGATCTTCCGCGCGGGGATCCAGTCGATTGACCCAGGACAGATGGAGGCCTCGCGCGCGCTGGGGATGCCGTGGTGGAAAACCATGCGTAAAGTTATCCTCCCGCAGGCCTTCCGCCGTATTCTCCCGCCGCTGGGTAATAATGCCATCGCGATAGTAAAAGACTCTTCCCTGGCCTCCGCAATTGGGCTTGCCGATCTGGCTTATGCAGCGCGTACCGTATCGGGCGCCTATGCGACCTATTGGGAACCCTATCTGACGATTTCGCTGGTCTACTGGGTACTCACCTTCCTGCTTGCGCAATTGGTTAACCGTCTGGAAAAAAGGTTTGGTAAAAGTGATCCACATTAAAAATTTACATAAACACTTTGGAGATAACCACGTCCTGCGCGGGATTGACTGCGAGATCAACCCGCAGGAAGTGGTGTGCATCATCGGTCCGTCCGGCTCCGGGAAGAGTACGTTTTTGCGTTGCATGAATGCGCTGGAAACGGTGACGGAAGGAGAAGTCGTGGTGAATGGTTTTGCCGTTCATGACCGCAGGACCGATCTCAACAAAATGCGTGAAAGCGTAGGGATGGTATTTCAGCGCTTCAATCTGTTTCCGCACATGACCGTTTTGCAGAATCTGCTGATGGCTCCCGAAATGTTGCAGGGGCTGTCTCACCCTGAAGCGGTGAGTCGCGCAGAGCAGCTGCTGGAAAAAGTCGGATTAAGCGATAAGCGGGATGCGTGGCCTTCACGACTGTCGGGTGGGCAGCAGCAGCGGGTGGCGATTGCCCGTGCTCTGGCGATGAATCCGTCAATCATGCTGTTTGATGAGCCAACCTCGGCGCTGGATCCCGAGCTGGTGGGCGATGTGCTGGAGGTGATGAAGAACCTGGCGAATGAAGGAATGACCATGGTTATTGTCACCCATGAAATGGGATTTGCTCGCGAAGTGGCCGATCGGGTGATTTTCATCGATCATGGTATTATTCAGGAAGAAGGCACCCCGGAAGCGCTATTTACTTCGCCGTCTAACCCGCGAACGGCGGAGTTCTTAAGCAAGGTTCTGTGATCGAGGGAGTCCAGGATAGCGCCGCAGGGGGCGCTATCGTCTTAACCGATCTTCATCCGCTTGTCATCTCTTGTCGCTATACCTTCCTTTTTTAGCCATGGAGTTCAGATGTTGCGCCATCTCTATATCTTCGACTTAGACCATACCCTGATTGCGGGTGACAGCAGTACATGGTGGAGCAGGTATCTGGTGCGGGAAGGGCTGGTGAAGGACGCGCGTTATTTAGTGCAGGAAGCTTCCCTGATGCGTGATTACGCCGAAGGTAAAATGGATATCCACCAGTATGTGGCGCTCACCCTGGCGCCGCTGGCGAAAATGACCATCGCCGAGGCCGACCAGCGCATCGCACAATGGGTTCGCGACGAGGTTATGCCGCGTGTTTATCCGCAGGCGCTGAAACTGATTCAGCAACTTCAAGCTGAAAAACAGCAGATGCTGATCATCTCCGCGTCGGCCAGCCTGCTGGTGAAACCGATCGCCCGTGCGCTGGGTATTGAAGAGGCGGCAGGCATTGATGTTCATATTGTGAATAACCGTTACACCAATATTATCGACGGCACGCCCAGCTACCGGGAGGGGAAAATTGCCCGTCTTAAAGCGTGGATGGCGTTGCGCAATGAACCAGAGAGTAAGCTGACGTTTTATACCGATTCGATCAACGATCTTCCACTGTGTCTTTTTGCCGATGAGGTGGTGCTGGTTAACCCCTGTTCTCAGTTGCAGGAACAGGGGAAAATCCATCACTGGCCAACGCTGTACTGGCGGTCAGAATAAGGGCGGTTAATGAGTAACCAAAGACCGCTTCTGATGAGGCGGTCTATGTCTGGTTAGTTAATGGTCGCCGGATCGACCACCGGTTTTTTCACCATGAAGAAATAAACCAGTGATGCCATAAAAGCGATGACAGAGGACGCGACGAGCGCAAGGGTAAACGATCCGGTTTTATCCAGAATCATACCGGTGATGATCGGCGCAAAAGATCCGCCAATAAAACCCCCGAAATTCTGAATGCCACTAACGGATGTAATCAGACGTGACGGTACGGATACCAGAATCAGACCCCACGCCGATGTTCCCGCGAAGTGAATGGAGAACAGGGCCATGCTGATACAGGCCACGGCCATAAAGGTACTTTCTGTGTAAGCCGCCGGAAGCGTAAAGCCAGCAGCGCACAGCAGCCCCAGGCAGATCATCCATTTACGGCTCTTCATCTTATCTGCGCCCCGGTTCATCACCCAGTCGGCGATGATGCCGTTTACCAGCATACCCGCCGCGCCAAACAGGAAGGGAATAGCAGCAACCCAGCCGGTCTTTTCCAGGCTTAAACCACGGGACATCTCCAGGTAAGAGGGCAGCCAGGTCAGAAACAGCCATACCATGTAGCCTACGCCGTTAAAGCCGATAATCATGCCCCACATGGATTTTTGTTTGAATAATCCGGCCCAGTCCTTCAGGGTCACTTTCGCTTTGCTGGACGGCGATGACTCTTCTTCAAGGTGTGCGATATCTGCCGCTGATAATCCTGCATCTTCGCGATTACGATAGAAAATGAACCACAGGACAGACAGAATAATTCCGCTGATCCCAATAATGATGAACATCATGCGCCAGCCAAAAGCGAGCATCATCGCAATCAACAGGGGCGGTGCCAGAGCCTGGGCAAGGGTGGACGACATGTTAACAATCCCCATCGGTACACCGCGCTGGCGGATGTTGTACCAGTCATTGACCACCTTAACGCCGGTGGGCAGGTGCGGAGATTCGCCAATTCCAAGAACAATACGGGCGACAATCATCTGGCTGAAGGAGCCGACAAACCCCAGCATAGTCTGGGCGGCAGACCACAGAAAAATACCGAAGCCATATACTTTTTTAACGCCAAATCGCTCCATTACCATGCCTATAGGGAGCTGGCACAGTGCGTATCCGAAGGAGAATACTGACAGTAGCATCCCCATTTCTGTTGCTGTTAATCCCATTTCTTCGCGAATAGTGGTATTAGCAATAGAAAGTGATGTTCTGTCGAGAAAATTAATAATACCCGCCACGAGCAAAAACAACAATGCCATAATTTGCAAACGCTTCAGGCGAGAGCTTGCTTGACTGGACATATATTATCCTTTCGTTATGTTATCCACACTCGCATTGTGAAAATAAGTGTGGTGAGGGGCCGGATATCTTTCCGGAGATAGTAATAGTGATATAATTTAGTCGTTAACTTCGAAAATTAATTCAATTTCAACAGGGGTATTAAATGGTAAGGTGTTAGTACCAATAGCAGAGCGCGCATGTTTACCCGACTCGCCAAATACCGCTATCAGAAGATCTGAAGCACTGTTCATCACCAGCGGTTGAAGTTTAAAATCATTTGTGCTCTGTACAAATCCCAGCATCTTAATGCATCCGGAAATACGATCCAGATCGCCAAGGTATCTTTTCAGTGAAGAAAGAATATTAATAATACACTGACGGGCAGCCTCCTGGCCTTGTTCGACAGATAACTCGTCACCTAGTGTCCCCTGGTAAATAAGTTCACCGTTTATCCGACAATCATTTCCCGATGTATATAATAGTTTTCCAACCTGCTTGACAGGGATATAAGAAAATTCAGGCGTAGTGGGTTGGCTGAGTACGATCCCCAGTTCGGCTAAGCGATTTTCAATATTCATTACAGTTTTCCTGATGGTTTATTTCAATAAGTTTAATGCCAGTGATATATATATTTTGGCTGCCTGGTGCAGTTCCTCAATACGGACGAACTCATCTTTTACATGGGCCTGAGACAAATCACCGGGACCCAGTATTATTGTTGGGATTTGACAGCCTACGGAGAAGAAGGGGGCTTCACAGGTGGCGTCAAAAATGGTTTTTTTAGCATTACCGGTTATCGCATTCACGACCCGGCAGGCAGTCTCTGTCAGCGGATGCGATTCTTCAATTGAAGATGCCGGAATGAAGAGATAATTATCCAGTGAATAATCCTGCTCCATACTCAGACCGTCCACCATGAGTGCATCCTGGAGGCTGCTGTTAATTTCATTACGCAATTCACCTGGCAGAACCCGACGGTCAATTTCGATGCTGCACGACTGCGGTACGATATTGGGCGCACTCCCGCCGTTAATCGTGGTGACCAACATCGAAGCATTACCCAGCAACGGATGGTATTTTTGTTTTACCCTCAGGCATTCTTCAAGCAATTTCGGTAATAAAAGAGCCATCTTGTCAATTGCGCTATCCGGGTTCCGGGTCTTTGCCGCGTGGCCCGCCGTTCCGTGGGTGGTCAGTCGGGTACGGCTTACTCCTTTGTGCGCCACACAAATTTCCAGTGAGGTGGGTTCGCCAATAATGGCGAAATCGGCTTCTACGCCTTGCGCGACAAAATGTTCCATCCCAAGATTAATGCGTTCTTCGTCAACATTAAATAAAAGGGTAATTTCACCCTTAAAGGCGTACTGACGGCGTTTAATCAGAATGGCGGCATATATCATCGCGGCTACGCCGGATTTCATATCTGCAGCCCCACGCCCAATCACGCAATCGCCGTCAATGACTGCGGCGAAAGGGTCGACTGACCAGCCATCACCACACGGCACCACATCAGTATGACCGTTCAGAATCAGTCGCTTGCCAGGTTGTATTCCTTTCAGATGGGCAATGACATTTGGACGTCCGGGGGCGACTTCCTCTATTTCAGTTTCGATACCTTCACTGCGCAATATACTGGCAATAAACAGTGCTACGGCATTTTCATTGCCCGGAGGGTTTTCTGAAGGATGCTGTATCAGGCTACAAAGGAGCGTAAGCAGCTCCTGCCTGTCATCGGCAGTTAATTCAATATCAGACATATTAATAATCCCGATTAGTTAATAACTTTTTCCGCGAGCATCGACGGTGATCGTTTCGCTGAATTCTCCATTACGGAAGCCATATATTTCATCCACCAGATTGGCCACGACACAGCAGTGGTTAGGGATAATATGAATTTGTTCACCGACGGTCAGAGAAACTTTCTCTGGGTCATAACGTAAATAGCCATGCTCTTCGTTGAGCTTCACTAAATGTACGTCTGGATTCTCCTGGATCAATCCATAGGATCCCGGTGTGGCAGAGAGATCGGAAGTGAGCGATTTGGTTCCGGCATCCACGGTGGCATAACCGGGCAGGGGAATACTCACCACCGTTGCACAAATCGTCAGGGCGCAATCTTGCGGTGTATAAATCCCGGCGTTAATGGCATTCATATCACCAAAAATAAAGTTACCGGCCCGGGACTCAGTTATCCCCTGCAGTTCGTCGGCATAAAAAGAAGAAAGGGTTGAACCACCGGATAATGTTTTTATCTCAAAACCATGCGCATTAAGTTCGTCCCGACAGCGAATTAACAATGCCGCTTCATCACGCGCCGCCTGACGAATATCCGCTTCGTTATGATATTGATAAATTGTCCCGGCATAGGTAAAGATCCCGTCGATTCTCAGGCCAGGTAATGCCGCAACATCGCGCGCAAAATCCAGTATATTTTCTGGCTGGATACCTTCACGGTGAGCGCCATAATCAACTGCAATATCAATGCTAAATGTCATTCCATTCTTCACTGCGGCCCGTGACAGGCCCTGTGCGCCTGACCGACTGTCAACAATGGTTCGGATATTTATTTTGCGTGCCAGGTCGGCATACCGCTGACATTTATCGTCGCCAATTATGGGGTAGGCCAGAAGAATGGACGTTATTCCGCCAGCGGCCATTATCTCTGCCTCAGAGAGTTTGGCGCAGGTAATACCGCTGGCCCCCAGTCGTTGCTCCAGTTTTGCCAGACGAACCGATTTATGCGTTTTAATATGTGGCCAGTGTTGTATATTATTACGGAGCAGGCCGGAGGTCATGGCAGTAATATTCCTTTCCATGATATCCAGGTCAAGCATAACGTAAGGGGTGGTTAACATATTTCCTCCTGACGGCTAACCGTCAATTATCGTATTTTCACCTCGGATCTCCCCCAGATAGGCGTAGAGAGTATATTTAGATATATTCAGAAACTCGCAAATTTTCTCGCCGGATTTTTTTATAAGAAAAACTCCCTTGTCATCAAAAAACTTAATAGCATTCAGTTTGTCCTGTTTGGTCATACTGATCACCGGTACGTTAATCAGAGCCATACACTCAGCAATCAGATAATCCAGTAGTTCATTAACGTCTTTGACAAAGACTTCATTAACCTCGCCCTGGCGTACCTGCGTGGCGTCCGGACGACCAGCGATTTTGTTGAGGGTTTTTTCCGCCAGCAAAATGTCACTGATATCCAGATTGATACACAACGCGCCTATAACCTGTTTATTGCTGTTGCGCACGTAGACCGATGTGGAGCGCAGGGTCTTACCGTCGCGAGTCTGGGTAAAATAGTTATGGCGATCGCCATTGACGTCGCTCCCGCGCAGTACCTCCAGGCCGAGATTGCTGCTGGGATCTCCAACCTGGCGTCCGGTTACATGACCATTGATGATGGCAATAATGCTACTTTCCAGCCCCTGCGAGTGATCGTGCAGCACCACTTCGCAATTCTCACCAAACTGGTTGGCAATCCCTTCCATCATCGGAATGAAAAAGTCTAAATTCTCTTTGATGCTTTCCATAGAAACCTGAATTTAAGTTAGACAAACAAACTTTTTGTATTGTATAGCGAGAAAGATGGACGGTATGCAATCAATAAATGAACAAAAAGTGATCAGAATCACGCGTAATCCCAAACTTTTTGTTAGAAAATTCAGGAAAACAAAAAAAAAGTCATGCCAGACAGAACGGAATCTATGCGTAAGAAGGTATGAATGGGCCACCCTACTCAAAACGGTCGCTGCGCAAGAGCAATATGCCCAGGCTCTGATTCTAAAATGGCGACAAAATGGGCCTGTTGTCGGCTATTTATAGGGGGGGATTGCAATCTGGTTAAAAATAGTGAATGTGTCTGGCGCTTTATAGAGGCATAAATGTGATTTATATCCGTTTTTAAGAGGAATTTATATTAATAAACAGTAACATTTAATAAGTCTAATTAATGTCTTTATTAATCGATTTAATTACCTCATTTGTTGACAATTATAAATGCTGTTTTGTAACCTGAGACTGAATTAAAAACCGACAGAATTTATTTTAACTATTTTGCAACAACCACGCTGGAGGCTTTATGTCTACAAAGTTATGGGGCGGGCGTTTTGATATGCCAACAAATAAACTGGTCGAAGCCTATAACGCGACAATCATGCTGGAACAACGTCTTTGTCCTTTTGACATCCAGGGAAGTATTGCTCACGCTACAATGTTGGGTCGACAGGGGATTATCACGCAGGATGAAGCAAAGACGATTATTGCCGGGCTAAGACAGGTCAATAAAGAGATTGAGGAAGGTGAATTTGTTTTCGATACAGCTGATGAAGATATTCATATGGCTATCGAAAGACGAATGACAGAAATCATTGGTCCCGTGGGCGGGAAGTTACATACAGGTCGAAGCCGTAATGACCAGACGACTGTCGATTCTAAAATGCACATGAGAGCAACCATTCTTGAGATCCAGAAGGATATCGTTAATCTTCAAAAAGTTATTATCAACAAAGCTGAAAATAATATTAATGCGATTATGCCTGGCTATACCCATTTACAGACAGGTCAGCCAATTCTTTTATCCCACTGGATAATGGCATATTACTGGATGCTGCGTCGTGACTGGACACGTTTTGGTGACCTGTATCGGCGTATGGGGGAATGTCCTCTGGGGGCGGCAGCCCTGGCGGGTACCACTTTCCCTGTCGATCGCGATTTCACCGCCCATGAACTTGGTTTTGATAAACCTACTGAAAATAGTATTGATTCTGTCAGCGATCGTGACCACATGGTTGAATTCACCGCTGCGGCAGCGATGTGTTTTATGCACCTTACCCGCTTATCAGAGGAATTAGTTTTATTCTCCAGCCAGGACTTTAAATTTATTGAGCTGTCGGATGATTTCTGCACCGGCTCCAGTATTATGCCGCAGAAGAAAAATCCTGATGTCGCTGAAAAAATGCGGGGGAAAGGGGGGCGTATGTATGGGAGCCTGATGGCCATGCTCACCATTATGAAAGGGATCCCTCTCGCCTATAATACTGATATGAGTGAGGATAAGGAACAGGTCTATGACTCTATGGATACGTTGCAGACCAGCCTGAAAATTATGGCGCCTATGCTCGATAAAATGACTATTCTGTCCGAAAATACCCGTGGTGCAGCGGCCAGAGGATTTTCAAATGCGACAGATATGGCTGATTACCTGGTCCGTAAAGGGATCCCATTCAGGGAGGCCCACCATATTGTTGGCAGTGCAGTTAATTACTGTATTAAACATAAAAAAATGTTAGAAGAGCTCACTCTTGATGAATTCCATTCATTTGATGAGAAAATTGAAGGTGATATTTATAAAAATATATCACTGGAAGCCTGTATTGAAGCAAGGATGTCTTATGGTGGAACCGGAACGGAAGCCGTTAAAAAACAGATTGAGATTGCCAAAGAATATTTAAAATAATCCCACGCATAATAATCAATACCTCCCGGGTGCAATATCCGGGAGGGGTTTTGAGGTGAAAAATGGATACTTTATTTTTTATACAATTATTTATTGTACTCGCCTGTATTGGTATCGGGGGGCGTTACGGTGGAATGGGACTCGGTGCGGGTGGTGGGCTAGGGGTTGCTATATTAGTTCTGGGTTTTGGACTCAAACCATCCTCCCCCTCCATTACTGCAATGCTAATTATTATTTGTGTCATTGGTGCTGTCAGTGTATTACAAGCCGCAGGCGGACTTGATTATCTTGTCCGTGTGGCAGAAAAATTACTTCGAAAAAAACCACAGGCAATTACGTTTGTGGCACCAATTTTAACTTCAATATTTACTTTATTCTGCGGAACCACTTATGTTGCTTTCTCTTTGTATCCGGTTGTCGCAGAGGTCGCAGCAGAAGCAAAGGTTCGCCCGGAACGCGCTTTGTCCGCAACGGTAATCGCAGCCAGTGTCGCGGTTGCTGCCAGCCCGATGAGTGCCGCAACGGCAGGGATGCTGGCTATTCTGCATGAATATGCAGGCATTTCTCTTGGACAAATACTGGCAATTGCTCTCCCTTCGTTCTTTATGGCCGCAATTGTCACCAGCTTTTCAGTCTATAAGCGTGGTAAAGAGCTGGAAGACGATCCTGAATTTCAACGACGCGTAGCGGCTGGTGAATATGAATTCATGCATACCGAGCAGAAAAAAGAGTATATTGCTTCACCGGGAGCAAAGAAAGGGGTCGCTATTTTTGCATTAGGTGTGGTGCTGGTACTTATATTGGGTTCGTTTACAGGACTTCTCCCCTCCTGGGATGGCAAAAGATTATCAACGCCAATGGTTATTCAGATGGTTATGCTGACGGCGGCTTTATTTATTATGGTTGTCAGTAAGGTTCCCAGTAATACATTGAATAGTGGATCTGTCTTCCGTGCAGGTCTGATGGGGGTGGTCGCTATTCTGGGGGTTTCATGGATGACAGCAACGTTCTTTGATGCTTATCAGCCAGAACTGATAAAGGTTTTTGGTGGTATTGTGAACGGGGCACCGATGTTATTTGGGATAGTGGTTTTTCTCTTCTCCCTGGTTATTATGAGCCCGGCAGCAACGGTGGCAGCCATCATGCCATTAGGCGTTACGTTGGGAATTCCGGCTCCTTATCTGATTGCCATTTTTGCCTGCACGTGCGGTGATTTCATAATCCCTGGGGCGAATCAAATCGGTTGTGTTGCATTTGACAGAACAGGCACCACTAAAATTGGCCGTTTTGTTGTTAATCACAGCTATATTCGACCAGGCTTTGTAATGGTCATCTCTCAGGTGATATTTGCTTACTTAATCGCTCAGGTTATTCTGTAAGGTACGCGCCGGGAGAAATGACAGTGGTAGTTCGCTGAACTAAACGGCTGGCATCCTCATCTGCTCTGAATCAGAAGAGGATGCTGCGAATAAAGGTATTAACGCAATTAAGTCACTTTTCAGCGCTATATCAACATGCTGGAAAAGAGGAAGCAGAAAAGGGTCGATGCCAGTACGGTAACCAGGCCTGGTAACATATAGCTGTGATTCACCACATACTTACCAATGCGGGTTGTCCCGGTGCGGTCAAACGCCACGCAGCCAATCTGCGCACCACCCGGAATAATAAACGATCCACAGGTTACCGGAAGAAGGGCTATCAAGGTTTCGGCTGGATACCCCATTAATACGCCAGCCGGAAATAGCGCCACAGCGGTAGCCGCCGGGCTGTAAATCACGGCGGAAAGACCAAACACAATAATGCCGAAAAGAATTGGATTCTGAAAACCGTGAAACGCGGTATTAAATAATTCATGCCAGGCTTCAAAGAAGGAGTTCATCATCCATGACAACCCAAATATGGCGACGACCCCCACCAGGCCTGCTTTAAAAACGGAACCTGAGTCGAGTTTTGACGGTGAAATTCGGCATACCACCATAATGATACACGCCGTTGTCAGCATGATTATTTGCAATGTTGTCGGGATACTCATGCGTTCTGTCCCGGTGCCGCTATTCCAGACGGGACGTAATTCAGGCACGGACCCCAACAGTACGACCAGGATGATACCGGTGAGGAAAATCAGCAATCCTCTCTTCGCCTCTTTTGTCACTATGCTGGCAGTTCGCTCTTCCGCTTTTACCGATTCAAACTCACCTTCGGCAACCCTGCGTTGAAACTCAGGATCATTTTCGAGCTCATGTCCTCTTTTAAGAACAAACAGGCAACCAACCAGACAGCCAAGGAAAGTTCCCGGAACGGTGACTGACAGGATATCAAAAGCAGATACATGTAATCCGGCAAGAACGGCAATTGTCCCTGTCACGACCGCACTGACGGGGCTGGCAATGAGCCCAAAATTGGCGGCAATAACGGACATCGACATGGCGCGTTCTGGCCGTACCCTGGCATCAGCTGCAATTTCTGCAATCACAGGATAAACGGAAAAAGCGACATATCCTGTTCCACATATAGCAGTAAAAAGGTAAGCAACCGCGGGTCCCAGAAAGGTGATAGCGCCCGGCCATTTTCTCAGGATCCGTTCCGCCATCGTGACGAATAAATCAAGTCCACCGGCGGCCTGTAGAATGGTGATGCAGGTGATAACAGCAAGAATAATTGAAATGACGGTAATCGGTGGTGAGTCGGGAGGGAGTCCAAATCCGAAAGTCAGAATAGCAAGTCCTAATCCGCCGGCTGCCCCTAAGCCGATCCCGCCAAAACGCCCGCCTATCCCTATACATGTCAGAACTATCGCAAACTGAGTGACGAACAACATCATAATGAATTCCTTTTTATTAACAAATGCCTTAATATAATTTGAATAATAAAGTATTATGATTTTATCATAACCGTATATTAAGTAACCTAACTTCTTATATTATTTATACTAATGAATATGTTGACACTTTAATTAGCGAGTGTTTATGGATAAGAAAACCGAACTATTTGAAAATATTAAAGATTATCTTCTTGATGATGCCAATCGGGAGGCGGATGGTCGTATTGAAACAGAAACTGAACTTGCTGCTCGCTTTAATACGTCAAGATACAAAGTCCGCCAGGCGCTCAGCACTCTTGTTCAGATGGGAATGCTTGAACGCTCCCCACGTCGGGGCAGTGTGTTGAAAAATGTCGGACAGCACAGCATAAATAATCAGTTGTTAATGCAGTTTGATCTGTCCGGTTTTGATATCTCGGAATTCACAGAGGCGCGGATCCTGATCGAATGTGCCATTATTCCTCTGGCAACGCGCAGGATTTTTCCGGCCATGCTTTCCAAACTTGAAAATGAGCTGAGACTGATTGAGGAACATGCCGACAATCCCAGGGAAGCCGATCGTCACGACAGAGATTTTCATCTACTCCTGCTACAGGCGAGCGGCAACCGCGTTCTCCAGGTTTTCTCTGATGTTTTAATTACCTACTTTGAGAAAACGAGTGAATCGTTACCTGCCAACGATCGTCAGTATTTCCTTGATACGGCTGCGAAGCAAAGAGAAATTCTGGCTCACATTAAAAAGGGAGATGCGCAAATGGCATCAGAGCTAATGAGGGCTCATCTGCTGGAAAAACGGATGTAAGCCTCTTTTTGGCAGCCCGACACACCTCTGTTTCTTCAGGAGGCGTCGTGGCGGTAAGAAGTTTATTGTGATTCAGGTTGGAAAAATGGTGTCCTGCAGGAGCGCAACAAAGGCCTTGCTGCCAGTTTACTTAACCGCGTGAAGTCTCTGCGGTCATCCTGCTCCGGGCCGATACCCGCTCAGTCGGATTTATACCGGCTGACTTACGCTA
Source organism: Citrobacter amalonaticus (assembly GCF_002918555.1). Classification (GTDB taxonomy): domain Bacteria; phylum Pseudomonadota; class Gammaproteobacteria; order Enterobacterales; family Enterobacteriaceae; genus Citrobacter_C; species Citrobacter_C amalonaticus_A. Next base: position 815,147 of record NZ_PQMB01000001.1, on the reverse strand, counting down.
TTGAGCAGTTGAAATCACGAGACTGGATAAAGGTAGTGGTCAGTGATGATGACCGGGACGGCGAACATCTGGTCGGAGAGTACAGCGATACTGATGCACTACTGGTAAGAAAGTCAGCCCTGACCCATGGATTTTCTGATGAGGGCAAACTGATTGCGCCAGTTGAATTTCTTGTGGATGGTGACTTGTCTGCCTGTACGGCGGTTTCCCAGACCCACGCACAACCTGCCGTTATGCTGACGCCTGACCGGATTGCTATACAGTCTTGACAGTAAATGAAACGCCCTCTGTCGGGATATAAACCCGATTATGTTCCTGACGCTTTCCTCATGGTTATCGCCGTGTTTCCCATTTAAAGCAAGGCTATGACTTGCTGCCCCTTTTATCTCTTTCTGATCTAAAACCATATCTTTGCAAGAGATATGGGTATTTTCATTTTTTTTAATATTGATTTATATCAATTCAAACTCATTTTATTAACAACCTCCTGTTAATTTTAACTACTGCGACATAAACGTTTGTTTCATGTGATGATTATAGTTCATTTTACTGCTGTGTCAGCACTATATACTATTAACATTTAGTGAAAAATTCTTAAGAATTTCCTTATTGCGGATTAAAAATTGGTAAATTTGATCTTTGGTCGATCATTATTCTAATATCACGTGAAAAGACGTTTCGTGTGAAAACTATGCGCCGCGATAAATCGAGGAATAATGAGATGGCTGACAGTTTCCAGAATGAAGTGCCAAAGGCACGTATTAATCTAAAGCTTGACCTGCATACGGGGGGCGCGAGCAAGAAAACGGAGCTCCCCCTGAAATTACTGGTGGCGGGCGACTTCAGTAATGGTCAGGAGTCTGCTCCGCTATCTGAGCGCAAAAAAGTTAATCTGAACAAAAATAACTTCGACTCAGTGCTTTCCGGGTATTCCCCAAAAGTCAATCTGACCGTTAAAAAAACGCTTGCTGATGACGGTAGCGAAGACAACATCAGTCTGACATTCCAGAGCATGAAAGATTTCACACCGGAGCAGGTCTCCCGGCAAATACCTCAGCTGAAGGCGATGCTTTCCATGCGCAATCTGCTTCGCGATTTAAAAGCTAACCTGCTGGACAACCAGGCTTTTCGTAAAGAGCTGGAAAAAATTCTGCTCGACCCGGCGTTAAGCGCAGAACTTCGCTCAGAGCTGTCTGCTCTGGCCCCGAAACAGTCATAACGGTCACGATGATTTAACGGATTAATAAGGAAGATGTTGATGTCTGTAAAAAATGAGAATGCCGCGGGTGGCGAGAGTGTGGTGCTGGAACGTCCTGCTGCAGGTGGGGTTTATGCGTCCCTGTTTGAAAAAATCAACCTGAATCCGGTGTCCGAGCTGAGTGCGCTGGACATCTGGCAGGACGCGCAGGCGATGTCGGATGCGACTGCGGATGAACGATTAACGGCCGGGATGCAGGTGTTCCTGGAATGCCTGACAAAAGCGGGCTCAAAGGTTGAAAAACTCGACAAAAATCTGATTGACCATCATATCGCTGAGCTGGACTACCAGATTAGCCGTCAGCTTGATGCGGTCATGCACAGCGAAGAATTCCAGGCGGTAGAAAGTCTGTGGCGCGGCGTGAAATCCCTGGTCGACAAAACTGATTTTCGCCAGAACGTGAAGGTGGAACTGCTGGATATGTCCAAAGAAGACCTGCGTCAGGACTTCGAAGACAGCCCGGAAATCATCCAGAGCGGACTGTATAAACATACCTATATTGATGAGTATGACACCCCGGGCGGTGAGCCGATTGCCGCGCTGATTTCTGCTTACGAATTTGATGCGTCTGCGCAGGATGTCGCGCTGTTGCGCAATATCTCTAAAGTGTCTGCGGCTGCGCACATGCCGTTTATCGGCTCTGCCGGCCCGAAATTCTTCCTGAAAGACAGAATGGAGGATGTGGCGGCCATCAAGGATATCGGCAACTACTTTGACCGTGCTGAATACATCAAATGGAAATCCTTCCGCGAGACGGATGATTCCCGTTATATCGGTCTGGTGATGCCGCGCGTGCTGGGTCGCCTGCCGTATGGCCCGGACACCTTACCGGTGCGTAGCTTCAACTATGTGGAGGAAGTGAAGGGGCCGGATCACGACAAATACCTGTGGACCAACGCCTCGTTTGCCTTTGCGTCTAACATGGTGCGCAGCTTCATCAACAACGGCTGGTGTGTGCAAATTCGTGGCCCGCAGGCCGGTGGTGCCGTTCAGGACCTGCCTATCCATCTTTACGATCTGGGCACCGGTAATCAGGTGAAGATCCCGAGTGAGGTGATGATCCCGGAAACCCGCGAATTTGAATTTGCGAATCTGGGCTTTATTCCTCTAAGCTATTATAAGAACAGAGATTATTCCTGTTTCTTTAGCGCCAATTCCACCCAAAAGCCGGCACTCTACGATACCGCCGATGCCACGGCAAACAGCCGTATCAACGCGCGTCTGCCGTACATCTTCCTGCTGTCGCGTATCGCCCACTACCTGAAGCTTATTCAGCGTGAAAACATCGGCACCACCAAGGACAGGCGTCTGCTGGAGCTGGAGCTCAACACCTGGGTTCGTGGTCTGGTCACCGAAATGACCGATCCGGGCGATGAGCTGCAGGCCTCTCACCCGCTGCGAGACGCGAAGGTGGTGGTGGAAGACATTGAGGACAACCCCGGTTTCTTCCGCATGAAGCTCTACGCTGTGCCGCACTTCCAGGTGGAAGGGATGGACGTCAATCTGTCACTGGTTTCCCAGATGCCGAAAGCAAAATCGTAAGGTGAGGGGAAATCAGGGATGAAAATTTATCGTCCGCTTTGGGAGGATGGGGCCGCTCTGGCCCCGCAACAGTTCCAGCAGCAGATCCGCTGGAGTGAGCACGTTGCCAGCATGGTCGCCCGTATGGGTATTTCTCATCCCTGGGGCGTGGTTGCGGCAGAGTTTGATGATGCAGCCCTGGCGTTGTCGCGCCTGAATGCCACCCGTCTGGTGGTGCGTTTCCAGGATGGCACGATTGTTGATACGGATCTGGCAGATAATCTTCCGCCGGTCTGTGATTTATCCGTCGCAAATGGCTCTGAGGCTGTTGAGGTGGTTGCCGCGCTGCCGCTGCTGAGCGCCAGTGGTGGCAACCTCGATAACGGGCAGGAAAGTGAACGCCCGCGTCGCTGGAAAGCGGAACGTGTGGTGGTGCAGGAACTTGCTGGTCATGAAAGCGGTGAACTGGCCATTCTGCGTAATGCCATCACGCTGCGTTTGTCCACTCAGGAAAATACCGCATACCTGACCTGTCCGGTCGCCCGTCTGGTGCGTAATGCAAAGGGGCAATGGAGCCGGGATCCGGCTTTCATTCCGCCGATGCTTTCCGTTTCTGCAAGCCCGTTGCTGACCACCGAACTGGGTGATCTGCTGGTTCGCCTGCAGGCACGACGTAAGCGTCTGATGGCCATGCGCCGTGAGAGTAATGAGCGGATGGCGGACTTTGCGGTCGCGGATGTGTCCCTGTTCTGGCTGCTCAATGCCCTGAACAGCGCCGAGCCGGTGTTGTCGGAACTCCTGCAGACACCGGATCGTCACCCGGAGTTACTGTACCGCGAGCTGACTCGTCTGGGCGGCAGCCTGCTGACGTTCTCCCTGGAGCACGACGCCGGGGACATTCCTGCATATCAGCACGATGCACCGGAACGGGTGTTCCCACCGTTGCTCACGCTGCTCGATAAACTGCTGGAGGCGAGCCTGCCGTCGCGGGTGGTGAGCATCCACCTGGAGCATCAGGACCAGATCTGGAAAGGTGTCCTGCACGATGCGCGCCTGCGCGAAGGGGCGGACTTTTACCTTTCCGTACGCTCCTCCATGCCGAACCATGAGCTTCAGACGAAGTTCCCGCAGCTGTGTAAAGCGGGCAGCTTTGATGATGTTTCGGATGTGGTGAATGTGGCCCTCAGCGGGATGCTTATCAAGCCTCTGACGCATGTTCCGGCCGCTATTCCGTTACGTCTTGAGAATCAGTATTTCTCGCTGGATCTGAGTACTGAGGCGGCACGGGCGATGCTTGAGATGGGCAGTTGCACCTTCTATACCCCGCGCTCACTGGGGGATGTGGATCTTGAACTCTTTGCGGTGCTACGCACATGAATAAATCCGAACTCAGCCAGATAGAACGTATCTTCTACCCGGGCTGGCTGATGGCCAGCCAGCTGCGGGGCGGTCAGGAAGTCCGTGACGGGGAAGGGCTCTATCGCCGGGCCTGCCGCCTGATACAGCAGGCGAAAGCGATGCTCATGGAGGCAGGTTACAGCGACATCAGCCGTGATCATATGGTGTATGCCCTGTGCGCACTGCTTGATGAGAGTGTCCTCAACCGGGGAACCACGGACGACGGCTACCTGACGTGGCGGCGCGATCCGCTACAGGCGCATTTTTTCGGCACCCTGAATGCCGGCGAAGAGTTATGGGAGCGTATTCGCAATCTGCTTAAAGAAACGGCACCTGACATTGCGATTCTGACCTGTATGTACCGTACCCTGCAACTGGGCTTTGTCGGACAGTACCGGGCTGAAGACGATGAACGACGTGAAGATGTGGTACGGGCGTTAGGTGAGCGGGTGCCTGCCTTTACGCTTTCGCAGGATGCACCGATTGTCGTCAGGGTATCCCGCCTGCGCGGCGGCCGTCGTCTGTACTGGATCTCCTGGGTCCTCGGGGCGGCACTACTGGCGACGCTGTGGTTCTTCCTCTCCTCCTCCCTCACTGAACTGGTGAGTCAGACGGTCAGACCGGGGTAAAGGATGCGTGATGTTTACCGGAGTCTGTTAATCGCCCTGGCGGGCGTACTGGCGCTGTGGCTTATCCTGGGCTTCTGGCCGCTGTCGGTCGGGAGCCGTGTGGCATTCAGTCTGCTGGTCATTCTGGTGTGCGGGGCGATGTTCTGGCGTCAGCGCCTGGCATCACAGCTGCGGGCACAGGCTCTCAGAGATATTGTGGACGAGAGTCTGCCCCCGGAAGATTTTCAGGGCGCGGTCATTCTGGTGTGTGGCGATAACAGCGCGCTGTTCGCTGAGTCTGCACTGCATCGTGAAACCCGACAGGGCTGGTATCTGCGGGTAAAAGACGCAGAACAGCTGCCCTTGTTTGCTCAACACCTGAGCCTGATCCGCCCGGCACTGGTGTCGCAAATCACCGTCATGCTGGCTGTGGTACCTGAGCGGCACACATCAGGGGATGATTTTACCCAGTCTCTGCGGGGCTGGCAGCGTGCTGTCGTCCAGTGCCGTGCGGCGTTTGGCACGATCCCCCCGCTGTGGACCGTGACCTGGATATCGCCACCTGCGGCCTGCGCGGAGGCAGAGCCGGTCTGGTTTACCACCGTAAGCCAACGGACCTGTATCCAGGTGTATCAGCCCGGTCAGGGCAATGTGTCACTGACGGAGTGGACCCGGGAGACCGGGTCAGACGGACGTCTTTCCCGTCTGAGCCAGGGCCTGTGGCTGGACAGTCTGCTTGCCTGGCAGAATACCGCTGTGAATGACCTGCTGTCGGTACGACGGGGCGAGCTGCCGGTTATGAAGCCCTGCGTGCAGGGGTTGTGCATGGTGCCGGTTAACGGTGTTGCCGGTAACCTCTGGCAGCAACACATAGCCTCTGTCACTGCATTGCCGCCTGATGTGAACGGAAACGGTGAGCCTTTGCCGTTGCCTGAACTGCTGCTGCCGGCGTTACCACGCCGACGCGGCGTCAGCCGCAGAATGGTGTTCTGGCGTTACGCCGGATTAGTGGGCGGGATTTTCCTCGCGCTGGCGATGCTGGCGTCCTGGATGAACAACCAGAGTCTCATCCGCAATGTTGGCGACCATCTTGCCTTATACCACCATCTCACCGGCACGCCGGTTGCGCCGAAACTCCGCGCTCAGCAGCGTCTGCGCGCCGATGGCGCATTACTGGATGACTGGCAGCGTCGTGGGGAGCCACTGCGTTATCGCCTGGGTCTGTATCAGGGACTGCGTCTGGTTCCGCCCGTTGAGGCCGCCATCAGTGACTGGGCACCTCCGCCACCGCCTCCACCTGTCATTAAGAAAATCATTCAGGGTCCGAAAACTATTCGCCTCGACAGCATGTCGCTGTTCGATTCCGGCAAATCTGACCTAAAGGCTGGCTCCACCAAAATGCTGGTGACTTCTCTGGTTGGTATCAAGGCAAAGCCGGGCTGGCTGATTGTGGTCAGCGGGCATACCGACAACACCGGCAACCCGAAACTCAATCAAACGTTATCCCTGAAGCGTGCCGAAGCGGTGCGCGACTGGATGCGGGACACCGGCGATGTGCCGGAAAGCTGTTTTGCGGTGCAGGGCTATGGCGAGAGCCGCCCGGTCGCAGCCAATGACACCCCGGAGGGCAGAGCGCTCAACCGCCGTGTCGAAATCAGTCTGGTTCCGCAGGCCGATGCCTGCCAGATACCGGGCAACGCCCAGGCGTCATCGCAGGATGATGACGTTTCTCAACATTAATGGAGTAAATCCGATGGCAATTCCTGTTTATCTTTGGCTGAAAGACGACGGTGGTGCGGACATTAAAGGGTCTGTGGACGTTCAGGATCGTGACGGCAGCATCGAAGTTGTCGCTCAGGAACATAACCTGTACATCCCGACTGACAACAACACCGGCAAACTGACCGGTACCCGTATTCACACCCCGTTCCTGTTCACCAAGGAAATCGACTCGTCCAGCTCGTACCTGTACAAGGCTGTGACCACCGGTCAGACCCTCAAGTCTGCGGAATTCAAGTGGTACAAAATCAACGACGCGGGCCAGGAAGTGGAGTACTTCAACACGAAGTTAGAAAACGTGAAAGTGGTGAAAGTGAACCCTGTGATGCACGACGTCAAGGATCCTTCTTTCGAGAAGCACAACCACCTCGAGCAGATTGAGCTGCGTTACGAAAAAATCACCTGGACCTACAAAGACGGCAACATCATTCATTCCGATTCCTGGAACGAACGCGCCACCGCGTAAGCCCGATGCGGGCAGAGTTCCCTGTCCGCTTTTTTGCTGAGCGTCTGCCCGCAGGGGCGTTGAGCAAAGAACCCCACAATCTGCCTGCCCGGCCATATGCGCTTTGGTCCCCTGAACGGGAAACAGCGAAGGGCGGTAGCGTGCCCGGAAGCCATCAAGAGAGAGAAAATGGAAAATCCAGCCATCCTGTTACGTCGTCTGAATCCGTACTGTGCCCGCGCGATGGGAGGGATTGCCTCGCTCTGTCAGACCCGCGCCCATGCGGAAATTCTGCCTGAGTACTGGCTGCTGGCTCGTTTCCAGACCGTGATTTACTGTCCGTTAGCCGAAACCACGATGCGCACCATCGTGCAGATGAAACTGGAGCAGGTCAGCAAGCGCTTACATCGTCCTGACCACGCATATTGATGAGAACTTGTATGACGCGCTGACCGCCGCCTGCCTGCTGCCGGATACCGGCGCGCGCAACGTTGACAGCCTGCTCAACCAGCAAATTCTGCCGGTGCTGAGTCAACAGCTGCTGACCCACATGGCGGCGAAGCAGAAACCACGCTCCCTGACGCTTGGCTGGGATGAGGAAGAGGGTACTGTGCTGGAGTTTAAACATGACTGAAGAAACTCAGGATCAATTCAGAATTAAAGAAGAGGGTGTCAGGCTACTTACGACGGGTGAGATACGGCTGGCACAATCTGTTTTTTTATCCACTATTGATTATTCGAAAATATGGATCCACAGAGCAGGTTACCTGCCTTTTAATCTGCAAAATGAAGATACGGCGATGACTCCGAATGGAGAGATCTATTTCCGCAATCAATATTTCGATGATTTCTCACAGACAACTGACGATTTTCAACATCTTTTTATCCATGAAATGGGGCATGTCTGGCAGCGTGCAAAAGGAATGAATGTCATCTTCAGAGGGCTGGTGAGTTGGATGGTGAGTTATCGTTACACCCTTGATGGTCGTCTCTTAAGCGAATATCCGATGGAGCAGCAGGCGCAGATAATTGCAGATAATTTTGTTTTGCAAACATTTGGTTATGAAATTTGGAGTCACCTTGAAAATAAAAGATATCCCGATATTACCCTCGATGGGGATACTTCTGAGTCGGTGATACGTGAGGGATATAAAAATGCTCTGAGGGGATTTCCATGGTGAGACGTAATTATTTTATTAAGATTAATTCTCTGTTGTTATCGTTTTTTTCTCTTTCAATCCTGACGGGATGTCCTGGACCAGGTGACAGAATGCGATTTGAAGAAACTGCACAGGCGAGCCGAAAGGGTAATAATGTTTGCGTGAATATTAGTAATGCACAAAATTATCAGCCAGTAGATATGGGGATCAATCTACGAGGAACACTTTCAAAGGAAAAGGACTTTGATTTCTCCCCTGGTCTTAAGGTTATTGATGGTGAGTTGTGCATTCCTCCATCTTATTACCATTTTGAAAATGGTAATAAATATATTGTGGAGTTTGTTCTTCATTCGATCCTGGATAATAAAGAAGCGAGAAGTTTTGTCGTTGGTGTCGGTGTTAATAATAATCAAGTGTATAATTTTCCTTTGACAGAACGCGAATTCGCAAGGCCTTATGGAGTAATTCGAGTTTCCGAGTAGTACACGAAGCTAAGGCGATGAAAATAATTGTTTTTATTTCTTTGGTTACAATAGAAATGCTGTTTCTTCCTGATGCTTTTATTTACATGTTTGTTAAGTATTTTATTCCCATCAGCGATGATGGGGAATATGCGATGGACAGCTTTGAATTAACCGTATTGCTGGTAAAAGCCCTCATGTGTGCTGTCGGGGCTGGAGTCGCAATCACCCTTTTTCGTACTCACTGAGTACCCCTGATTAAACCTGTTACTTTCCCTTCGGCAAGAAAGTCATGGACAGCAGGTTATCCCATGGAGTCAATATCATGAGTCTGACAGATACGCTTAAGAACCCCCTGTCTGCGCTAACTGAAGGCGGGGTAAACCGCTACCGCCTGGATATTCCGTCCTGCACGGCAGATATCGATGTGGAGAATTTCAGCGGTAAGGAGTTCATGAGTGAGCTTTATTACTACCAGATTGTCTTTACCAGCAGCGATCAGAATATCAGTTCAGCGCAACTGTTGACCAAGCCGGCCACGCTGACCATGGGGACAGGGCCGCTGATGGGGTTGACCGGGCAGAAAGTGGTGCATGGTGTGGTGACGCATTTTAAGCGTATCAGTGGTTCACGTGACCAGACGACGTATCAGATTATTATTGAGCCGTTCCTGTCTTTGCTGCGCAAGCAGTTCCGTACCCATCGCTTTTTCGTTAATAAGTCGGTACCGGAAGTTGTCGCCGATGTTTTGCAGGAACATGGCCTGAAAGGCTGGGAGTATGAGTTCACCCTCAAAGCCGACTATCCGAAGCGTGAACAGATTAACCAGTACAAGGAAAATGACCTCGCGTTCATTGAGCGTCTGCTGGCCGAAGTGGGGATTTTCTACTTTTTCACCCTTCAGCCCGATACCCAGACCGAAGTGGTGCATTTCGCAGACAAGCAGAGCGCATGGACGTTCGGTAAGTCTCTGCCGCTCAACAGCCCGTCAGGGATGAATGATAATGCTACTGACTCGGTGTGGGGCGTTAACGTCCGACAGAACGTGGTTGAGCGCTCTGTTACCGCCAGTGATTACAATCACCGTGAAGCCCAGAATGTCCTGACTTCTGTACCGGCGGACATGACTCGTGGCGACGGTGACGGTATGACCTACGGTGAGGTTTATCACTACCTGCCGCGTCATCTTGAACGTGGCGATAAAATCGCACCTTCAGCGGAAACCGCCAACTTCTGGGCACGCCTTGAACATGAGCGTTTTCTGTCAGGACAGACGACTATCAGCGGCTGCAGTAATGATGCCCTGCTTTCTCCGGCCCAGGTGCTGACCATCAGTGAGCATGTGGTACCGCCGACACTGCCATCAGAAACGGACAACGGCATTATCATTATCCGCACGGGCTATATAGCCAGTCGTAAAGATGCCCTTATCGTAATGTGGGAGGGGATGCCCTACTACGAGAACCGCTGCTGGCGTCCTGCCGCGAAAAAACGCCCGGTGGTGAGTGGCACGCTGACGGCCCGCGTGACCAGCGCCAAAGAGAACGACATCTACGCCTGGCAGGATGCGTCGGGCATGTACCGGGTGAAATTTGATGCCGACCGCGACGACAAGCGTCAGGGCATGGAAAGTATGCCGGTGCGTTTTGCCAAGCCTTACGGCGGTGATAAATACGGCTTCCACTTCCCGCTGATACAGGGCACCGAAGTTGCTATTGCGTTCCACGAAGGTGACCCGGACCGGCCGTACATAGCCCATGCCCTGCACGATTCCCGCCACGTTGACCACGTCACTGAAGCCAACAGTACACGCAATGTCATCCGTACCGCTGGCCTGAACAAGCTGCGGATGGAGGACAAGCGGGGTGAAGAGCACGTTAAGCTGAGTACCGAGTACGGGGGCAAGACCCAGCTTAATTTAGGGCATAACGTGGATGCTTCCCGAGAACTGCGTGGGGAAGGTGCGGAACTGCGTACCGACAGGCATGTAGCCATTCGTGGCGGTGATGGTGTGTTCATCACAGCAGATAAGCAGCCTGCTGGCGATAAGATGTTATCAATGCAGGAGGCCATCGCTCAACTTGAAAATGCACTGAGTATTGCCCGCAATCTTTCTGATGCAGCCGAAACGGCAGAGGCTTTGCCTGCTGATATTCAGAGCCAGGTTAAGCTGACTGACGCTCTGAAAGAACTGGCTAAACCCGGAATGGTGCTGAATGCACCAGAAGGTGTGAGCATCACCAGCCCCCAAGCGGTTCGCGTGGCGTCAGGAAGTGCCAGCGTGGGGATTATGTCCCAACAAAACACTGATATCAGTGCACTGAAGCGTTTTACGGTAGCGGCGGGTGAAGCCGTGAGTATGCTGGCCCGAAAAGCCGGGATGAAACTGTTTGCCGCTAAGGGAAAGGTAGAAATCCAGGCGCAGGATGATGGGCTGGAGATGCTGGCGAAGCAGGATATCACGGTAACAAGTACGGAAGGGGGAGTCGAAATCACCGCAGCGAAAGATGTTGTGCTGAAAAACCTGGATGGCTCGTTCATCCAGTTGCAGGGTAAAAATATTATTCTGGGCTGTGAAGGCAATATCTTGTGGAAATGTGCTAATGCCCAGAAAATGGGAAGTGTTAGTATGAGTAGTTCGATGCCGCAGCTACCATCAGGATATAGCGGGAAATTCACGGCATTGTCTGATTCTGATGTTCCTGTTGCCGCTGCGGCATACATGCTGACATCGAGCAACGGGCAGAAATTATTCGGTAGAACAGACGAGAATGGTGAAACAGTCCCAGTTTACTCATCAAACCCGAATGAGCCTTTTGAATTTGAAATGATTCAAAGTGACTATTGGTACGATAGTGAGAATATTGTAGATAGAGTTCATTGTTCATCATTTTCAGATATGTCATACCAGGACGATAGTTGTCAATGCAGTAATTGTGAGGGAAATAAAAGTGAATGACATTGCTTTTAAGTTTAAATTTTTTTTATTCGTTTGGTTGATTCCATATTATTCTTTTGCTAGTACCTCATGGAGTGCTAAATCAGCACAAATGCAATGTGGTCCAGCTTTGGTAACGATTAGCGCCGAATGTCAGGTGAATCAAAGAAGCTCAACGGAAAATATATGCAAAAGTTACCAACTGGAAATAAAAAATGGTACGCATGATAAATTATTTCCTGTGCCATATATCCCAAACGATCAGAAAATACTCCTGGAAAAACAAGGGTATTCTTTTAATGATGTAGTTAAGCCAGGTGATTGGGCTCCCTCCACAATGAAATGCTATGACAATGAAAGTGTCGTCATCGGATACCATCTTGGGTTGGATGAAGAAGAGAGTGTAAAGGGCTCTTTGTTATCCTATATTGACGCCCCATTTATTGATCTTTCAGGAAACTTTATTACAGGCAACAAGCTTTCTGAGCTTAGAGCTCGAGAAATAAAAAACCCATACGATAATACAAATATAGAATTTATTAGAAATCGCTGAGGTATGGTATGTCTGATTTATATGAGTACTTGAATGCCAAAAAAGGAAAGACATATTTTGATGACCAGATTAAGCCATTCTCTTTAATATCACTTTATCCGGATATAGATACATCCCGAAAGCTAAGAGGTAACAGCCGTACAACAGGAGATGCTGATAAAGATGTTCAGAATGCTATTATAGATATGATAATCACTATAGCTGTCCGCTATGGATTAAGTTATAAAGAAATCTCATATATATTATTAACGGCTAAAGTTGAATCTGGATTTAACCCGGATGCGGCTGCGGGGACTACTAGTGCGGCTGGTTTAGCACAAGGAACGGTTGGTTTTATCAAAGATGCATTGACACAATCTGAAGACATTCTTGGTTTTCAGCTAGATCTTCGTAATGAAGAAGTTTTTGATGCTGAAAAAGGATGCTATGCGGTAATTTATTCCTTTTTACTTAACAAATCGAAGGTGATGGAGAGTTACACATCAGATCAAAGTGAATACTGGGAATGGCTTTATTTGTTACATCATGATGGCGCCTATAGTTTAGGAAAATATCTCGATGGTACACGTGAGAAAAGTGCAGATGGGATAAAATGGGCGCAATATATAACCGATCGCTTATCTGTTACGGAAGGGTTGCTCAAAAACACTGAGGTAAGCACTAAATTTAAGCTGTCAACCGGGGATAATACAGCATTCAAAAATAAAAATTATATTGCTGCTATTTCTCCGTTTCCTGTTTCAACATGTCCGAATTTAGTGTCAGATTATGAAAAATCTCTTTTCTTTATAAAAGGGGTGACTGACTCAAACGGGATGACCGAAGCAGTTAATGCCATCGCAGGTTCTGAAGTTGTATTTACTATTCTTTCTGATAATTATAAAGAATTGGCTAAAACCTCTAGTGAAAAGGAGGGTAATGAAAAACCTGAAACTTTAATATATGTCGTTAGAAAAGGTGACACATTATCTGCAGTCGCTAAAAAGCACGGTGTATCAGTTGAAAAGTTGGCGAGGATTAATAAAATCCAGAACGTAAATATGCTAAGGGTTGGAGCTAAACTAAAAATACCTGATGGTAATAAAAATCACGGGTACACTAGCCGGTATGTGCCAGAACAAACAAAAAAAGAAATTCTGAAAAGTGTTGGGCTTAAAAATGCAAATGCTAAAGCGGCAATTGAATACTCGAGAAGTCATATCGTGTTACCAAAAGGAAGCAAGTCCGCAGACTCGGAGAAAAATAGTAATATAATCCACGTTAAAACTACGACAACAGATAAGTCCGTAACGAGTAGAAATAAGAGTGAGCCTGAAAAGCATCAGACTACTTCTGAGGGGAAGGCTAAAGAGGTTTCTGTTGATAGGGATTTTGTACCCGCCATAATTTTCTCACCTAAAATTCCGGAGAACTTAAAAACTATAGTTTCTATTCAATCCCTTGATATAATGAAAGAAATAATGAAATCCTCAGGTGTTCATAAGGTCACGATTACAAGTACACTGCGTACAGTGCAAAAGCAAGTAGATGCTATGTACGATAATATGTGTACTAAAGGCACACAGTCTCAACTCGATTATTATGCAGCTCCAGGAAAGGAGGTTGTACAAGCAGGGATTGATGCCGGAGGTACAGATAGAAGTAAAGAAAGCGTGGTTAAGAAGGCGATGATGGAAAAAATTGAAATTTTACAACAGGATGGCCGTCTTGTTTCAAAGCATTGCGTATCTCTGGAGGCTTACGCTCTTCGAAATGTATTCGATATGAGTAAAAAATCACTACCAGCCAGTTTACAACGTGCTTTTGATAAAGCGCTTACAAAATATGTTAAAGACAACCCAGGTAAAATGAAGTATATAAGCCCACTCAAAAATCATGGCGAACCTGCATTTCATGTGGAGATCGTACAATGAAAAAAATCTTTCTTTATATGATTTTATTCTTCCCAGTAATTACCTGTGCTAAAACCATTCAGATAAAAGATGGCTTGTATTATGGCTATTGGGTTTATAAGGATAAAGGAGTTTTAAAGGAATATGGTGTTTTGGCAAACAATCCAAGAAAAGATTCTGGCGAATATATTTTAAATCCTGTGCCTGAACTAGCTGTGGCTAATGAAATATATGTTGAAATCAAGGACAATGTACCTGAGTTGTATTTTTATCATGAAAGCAGTGATGCTGATTTAAATGTTGTAGGGTGGGCTGATGCTAAGTTTCTAGGCAACGATATGATTGTATTAGCAAATACTATTCGATTTTTAAACGAAGATTCAAAAGAACGAGTTTCTGTTGGAAAAAAATTTAATGGAAAAGTTGTTCAATTAAAAAATGAGGAAGTAGTGCCGATAAACGCAGTTAATGGTGAAGGATTCAGCGTTGATTGTAATAACTATATGAAATCTAATAATTATGCGGAAACGGGACTTCCTGATGTTGAGGAGTCAGACCCATCAAGCAGGAAAGATATATTAATCGGCTATCCTGCAACAGTTTTTGCCGTCGGTGAACTCGGTATTTGTTCTGCATTTCTCGATGAAGATATTGTGCCTCAGATTAAGAACGGGTGGATTCAATTTCGTCGACTCAATTAAAAAATATACATTAATTTATTAGGTGTGTTATGAGTAAAGGATTTGTATTGCTTGGAGATAAAACTACTCACGGCGGTGAGGTTATATCTGCATCTTCGACCATGATTGTGAACGGAAATAAAGTGGCTCTTGTTGGCGATGAAATTAATTGTCCTGTCGAGGGGCATGGTGTCAATGCCATTATCGAAGGATCACCAGAATGGATATCTGATGGCAAACAAGTTGTTGTGGATGGCTGCGAATGTGAATGCGGCTGCCATGTTATCTCCAGTGCGCCGGATTGTTCAGTAGGATAATTTATGAGCTGGGAGCGTCAGAAAGCTACTATCACCGCAGAACCAGAAGAACCTTCACTGGTTTTGTGGCTGATTGTGGGCCTTATTGCTGTTATTGCTGGAGCTCTGCTTTTTATTCTCCACGCCAATCATTTTTTGGGAGCATTACAAAAATTCAATCTCTGGATTGTTTCCGGAAGCCCAATTTTTATCTGGTTCATTACGATTTGCCTTCGCGGTTGGGTTTATAACCACGTAATGGACCGGCATCAGTTTGAATCAGATGAGGCAGACTATGCGCAGCAGCAATGGACCTCCTGGGCCGGGCGTTATCTGGCGGTCTTGTATAGCCGAGTCATCCTGCCTGATGGACTGACGCCATCAATCTTTTTGCAGTCTCCCAAAGATCTCGAACAGGGTAGCTCTCTTTGTCGGAAAATAACGCTACCCTCTGGTGGAGATGCTTTTTCAGCATTGATTGGGGGCCTGGATATATCAGAATTACAGCGCTTATCTGACCTCCCTTTCCACGCAACCTTACTGACTGATTCACACGATCCTGCTGAGACATTGCAGAGAGAATTTTCAACTTGCTGGCTCCAGTTATTCGGACAGGCTTATCCCGTACCGCCGCTGACGATCCTTAAAGCCAGATCTTTTGATTGGGTGGGCGAACGTCTTAAATCCCCGATTCTGGATGTTGAGCTTCTGTTGGTTCACCAGACTCAGGGAGAGAGGGAGTACAGCGATGCGCTCGCGGCCTTATTGCTGACCTCGGATGATGTGGCGACTAAATATCAGCTTAGCCATCACGCCCGCTTGCTACGCCCCATGTCACTTGAGCCGACAGAAGCATTGGATGAAGCGCTCGATATGTTCTTCTCCACCCAGTCACATGCCATCAAAACGCACGCGATTGTCGGAGACAGTATTACATGGGGAGATAATTTTTCCGCTTTGCTGGTCAGTGCGAAAAAATATGAAGGCAGATGGAAACCACAGCAATGCCACTGGCTGGAAAGGTATGCCGGACTTAGTGGTCCCTTCTCACCCTGGATTCTGGCAGCTGTCGTCAGCGATATTGCTGCCCTGATGAAAGAGGACTGCCTGATGGTATCCATTGACAAAGAGCGACGTTATATGAATACCGTAACTACAGGGAACCTGATGAATGGCGAAGGATAGTTCAGTGTGGCGTGGAAACTGGGGACGTCTCAGTATTACAGCGCTGATTGCTGCGGCGGTAGCTTTGGCCATCTGGAAAAAGGGTGATGCCATTGGGCTGAACAGCAACGGATTGAAGGTGCTGGGGTTTGTGGTGGCGATGATTTTGCTGCTGCTTTTCCGTCACGGTAAAGCCATCGGCCTTGCAATTAAACAGCAGTGGTCACGCTTTCAGGCAAAACGCAAAAACGTTCTGCCATCCGATGAAGGCCGCGTTGCCCGGACCCCGCCACGCAACGTCACCGTAGATACCATCCGCCTCGCCATGCGTAACCTCTACGGTCGTCGCTGGGGCCGTAAAACGCGCATTCTGCTGATAACTGGTACAGTCGCTGAAGTGGAGCAACTGACCCCAGGCCTGACGGGCCAGCTCTGGCAGGAAGACCGTGGCACGCTGCTGTTGTGGGGCGGTGACCTCAACACCCCTGCGGACAGTGCCTGGCTGACCGCCCTGCGCAAACTGCGCCGCCGTCCGGTGGATGGTCTGGTGTGGGTCACTTCAGCCTTTGACCAGCTGTCAGCGCCGGGGCTGGAGCAGTCATTACCGGTACCGTCTGAAAGCACCATGGACTCCCTGTCTCATGCCATCAGCGCGCGTATGGAAATGCTTGGCTGGAAACTCCCGCTTTATGTCTGGTCCCTGCACCCGCGTGCCGGTCAGCCGGATGGTCGCATTGTACAGGCCACTGGCTGTCTGCTGCCTGCCGGTTGCGGTCCTGAAGGTCTGGCTGAACAGCTTTCAGCCCTGACGCCGGAACTGACTTCTCAGGGTTTGCTGCAAACCTGCGATGATGTAAAACACAACTTCCTGCTGATGCTTACCGACCAGCTCATTCGTGAACCGGAGAGCCTGACCGCGCCATTGTCGGTGATGCTCAATCCGTATCGTCCGCTGCCGCTGGCTGGCGTGGTGTTCAGCCAGCCTTCTGCCGGTGCTGAACGTGCCGTGCCGCATCACTGGGGCATGGACAAGCGCTGGGATGTTCTGCCTGAATCTGTCCGGACGCTTCCTGTCGGACTGCGCCCCGTTAAACCGGGGATCCCGTGGCGCAAGGTGATGGCGTCTGCCGCTACGCTTACGATGGTGGGCTGGGCTGTGTGGATGGGCATCTCGTACGTGACGAACCGCAGCCAGATTGACGGCGCGAATGCCCAGGCAACGCTTGCTGCCAGGCAAAATATGCCGCTGGAGCAGCGTCTGCATGCCCTGTCTGAACTGCAGAAAACGCAGGCTCGTCTGCAGTACCGTGCTGAGCATGGTGTGCCGTGGTATGAACGTGCCGGGCTGAGTCAGAATGATGCGCTGCTGGCAGCACTCTGGCCACGTTATCAGGACAGCGCCCTTCCGTTGTTGCGGGATGCGGCAGCCAGACACCTGCAGAGACAGCTGAATGCCTTTAACGCCCTGCCGGCAGACAGTCCTCTGCGTGAGCAGATGGCAAAAAACACTTATGACCAGCTTAAGCTCTACCTGATGCTGGCCCGTCCTGAGCATATGGACGCCGCCTGGTTTAGCTCTGCTTTGCTGAACGACTGGCCGAATCGTGATGGCGTGAAAGGCGGCGTCTGGCAGGGCGTGGCCCCGTCACTGCTGTCGTTCTATGGCGCGCAGCTGGTTGCGCACCCTGAGTGGAAGTTACGTGCCGATGAAAACATGGTCAGCCAGGCGCGTTCCCTGCTGGTTCGCCTGATGGGCGTGCGTAACAGTGAATTAACGCTGTACCAGAAGATGCTCTCCCAGGTGTCGCACCTGTACGTCGATATGCTCCTCGAAGATATGACCGGTGATACTGACGCTTCCCGCCTGTTCAGCACCACGGAAATCGTGCCGGGCATGTTTACTCGCCAGGCCTGGGAGCAGGCCGTGCAGCCTGCCATCGAGAAAGTGGTGAAAGCCCGCCGGGATGAGCTCGACTGGGTACTCACTGACAGTAAACGCCAGGTGAGTAAACAGGATGAAACCTCCCCTGAGGCCCTGAAAAAGCGGCTAACGGAGCGCTACTTTGCCGACTTTAGCGGAGCCTGGCTGGAGTTTTTGAACAGCCTGCGCTGGAACCGGGCCGCGACGCTGTCGGATTCTATTGACCAGCTCACCCTGATGGCCGATGTGCGTCAGTCACCTCTGGTGGCGCTGATGAACACCCTGAACGTGCAGGGGCGCACCGGGCAGACTGGTGAAGCCATTTCGGATTCCCTGGTGAAATCGGCCAAAAACTTGCTTGGCGGTGATAACAAGGATGCGATTGACCAGAGTGCCGGTGTGCATGGCCCGCTGGATGCGACCTTTGGCCCGGTGCTGGCGCTGATGGACAAGAGCCGCACCGGCGCACAGGTACTGAGCCTGCAGTCATACCTGACCCGCGTGACCCAGGTCCGTCTGCGCCTGCAGCAGGTGACCAACGCCGCCGACCCGCAGGCCATGATCCAGACCATTGCCCAGACGGTATTCCAGGGCAAAGCCGTGGACCTCACCGAAACCCGTGACTATGGCAGCCTGATTGCCGCCGGTCTGGGGCAGGAGTGGAGCGGCTTTGGTCGCACGGTGTTTGTGAACCCGATGGAACAGGCCTGGCTGCAGGTACTCACCCCGGCGGCCGACAGCCTCAATGCCCAGTGGCAGCAGGCGGTGGTTGCTGAGTGGAACAGCGCCTTTGGTGGCCGTTATCCGTTTAACAACGCCAGCAGTGATGTTTCATTGCCGCTGCTGGCTAAATACCTCAATGCCGACTCCGGGCGTATCGCACAGTTCCTGCAGACCCGTCTTAAGGGCGTGCTGCATAAAGAAGGCAATCGCTGGGTGCCGGACAGCATCAACTCGCAGGGGCTGGCGTTTAACCCGGCATTCCTTAATGCCATCAACACCCTGAGTCATATCTCAGATGTGGCCTTCACCGAAGGCAATGCCGGGATGAACTTCGAGCTGCGACCGGGCACCGCCAGTGGCGTAATGCAGACGGATATGATTATCGACAGCCAGAAGCTGACCTACATGAATCAGTTACCGGCGTGGAAGCGCTTCACCTGGCCTGAGGATACGGAAGCTCCCGGTGCAAACCTGAGCTGGATTAGCACGCAGGCGGGCACCCGCCAGTACGCGGATATTCCGGGTAGCTGGGGCCTCATACGCCTGCTTGATAAAGCCAGCGTGAAGGCATATCCGGGTGTGGGAAGCAGTTACAGCCTGAGCTGGAAAGCCCAGGATGGTCGCATGCTCAATTACACCCTGCGTACCGAAGCGGGAGAGGGACCTCTGGTATTGCTGAAACTGCGTAATTTCCGCCTGCCTGAGACTATCTTCAGCACGACCGGCGCTGTGGCATCAGGCCAGGTCGCCAGCGATGCAGAGGAGGTCTACTGATGAGCATGCTGAACACGTTACTGAGTGCCTGTCAGGCAGAACAGGAACCATTACTTGTAGCAACCCGTGAGCGCGTGGTGTAGTGGGATAACTGGCTGCAGCCGCTGTCCGGGCAATCGCCCGCTGGCGAAGACCCGGGCTATGATGATGACTTCCAGCAAATGCATTAAGAGGTCAATAAACTCTCCGGGGCGGACACGGAGCTTATCTGCCCTGAGCTGAGCGAGCGGGCCGGTGAGGTCACACTCACTGACTGGGAGCCTGAGCTCCTGTTTGAAGTCCGCGCACGCCACCTGAAGCTCCTAAGACTGAAAGCAGGTCGCAGTGAGGCTGACAAAGTACGCCTTACACCGTTAATGGACCCGTTATTTGCCGGGCTGATCGCAATCGATCCTGCCCGTGCCGCCGTGCTTTGCGGTTAGACCCACAGGAAAATGAACAAAATGGAAGATTTAACCCTGCGCTATTTCGATGCGGAAATGCGCTATCTGCGTGAAGCCGCGAAAGAGTTCGCACAAACTCACCCCGACCGGGCCGCCATGCTGGACCTCGACAAGGCCGGTACACCGGATCCGTATGTTGAACGCCTGTTCGAAGGCTTTGCCTTCTCAATGGGGCGCCTGCGTGAAAAGATAGACGACGACCTGCCGGAGCTGACTGAAGGTCTGGTCAGCATGCTCTGGCCACACTACCTGCGCACCATTCCGTCGCTCTCGGTGGTGGCACTTACCCCGGCGCTGCATGCCATGAAAATGGCGGAAGTGGTGCCTGCGGGCCTTGAGATATATTCCCGCCCGGTAGGGCCAAAGAACACCGTCTGTCGTTACCGTACCACCCGGGATGTGATGCTCAACCCCCTGAGCGTTTCGGGCATCACCATGACCACTGAACCTGATGGTCGCTCGCGGCTCACGATGCGCTTTGCCTGCAGCAGCCAGGCAGACTGGTCCGGTGCTGACCTCCGCCGCCTGAGCCTGTATCTCGGGGCGGATGCCCCTGTCAGCAGCCAGCTGCATCTGATGCTGACCAAACGGCAGGCCGCCCTGTATATGCGTCTGTCCGGCCAGACCGACCGTATTCGCCTCGACGGGTATTTCTCACCGGGAGGGTTTGCCGAAGAGGATGGGCTGTGGCCGAAAGGAGACACTGCGTTCAGCGGTTACCAGCTTCTGCTGGAGTACTTCACCTTCCGCGACAAGTTTATGTTTGTCCACCTCAACGGCCTGGACGGCATTACGCCGCCTGCCGGAGCGGAGTACTTCGACATCGAAGTCGTGTTCAGTACGCCGTGGCCATCAGACCTGCCGGTCACCGGTGATGCCGTTCGCCTCCACTGCGTACCGGTGATTAACCTGTTCACCCTGGAGGCGGACCCACTCACTATTACGGGCCTTGAAAGTGAGTACCTGCTGCGCCCTAAGCGGCTACAGGACGGGCATACCGAGATTTATTCGGTGGATTCGGTTACCGGCTCAAACCGGACCAGTAACGCAGAGTACGTTCCGTTCAGCAGCTTTCGTCACAAGGGTGGGATGATGCGCCGTCATGCGCCACCCCGGTATTACCACACCCGCGTTAAGCGGGGTGTCTCCGGACTGTATGACACCTGGCTTATCCTGGGAGGTCACCAGTGGGAAGATGACCGCCTGTTTGAGCGCGAAGCTGTGTCGCTGCAAATCACCGGGACCAACGGCCAGCTTCCGCGTCGGGCGCTGCAGAGCACGCTGCTGGACCGCTGCGAGCAGGTGGTGGATACCCAGCTTTCCGTACGCAACCTCTGCAAGCCCACGCTGCCGGTTTACCCGCCTGCTGAAGACCGCTTCCACTGGAGGGTGTTGAGCCATCTGGGGTCAGGGTTCCTGAACATGATGAGCACGGCCGAAGTGCTTCGCGGCACGCTGGCGCTCTATAACTGGCAGGAAGATGAACTGAACACCCGGCGTCTGGAAGCGATTCAGCATGTGGATCACCACCGCCTTCAACGTTTTGAGCAGGGCTACCTGCTGCGGGGGCTGGATATCGAAGTGACCCTCGACAGCAATGGGTTTACGGGGGAGGGCGACATCCATTTGTTCGGCGAAATGCTCAACCGTTTCTTTGCGCTGTATGCCGATATGAACCAGTTCAACCAGCTCACCCTCATCGTTCAGCCAGAAGGAAAATGCATCCGGTGGAAAGAGAACCACAGTCCGCGCCTGCCCGGCTGATAGCGCAGCTGGGCGACCGGCTGCCATACATGAATTTTTACCGCTTCTGCCAGTTGCTGGAGCAGAGCCAGTCGGATAAACCGGTCACCGGCAGCACCTGGCAGGTGCGACATGAGCCGGTGCGCTTCCGCCCTCATCCGGGGATGGGGTTCCCGGCCTCCGAAATCAAGGGAGTGGAGTCGCCTGAATATCCGCACCTGCCACCGACGGTGCGTATCACCTTTATGGGGCTCTACGGCGTGGAGTCCCCGCTACCGACGCACTACATTGATGACATTACCCGGCGGCGGGAAGGGTATGAAGCCACCGCCGATTTTCTTGATATCTTCAACCACCGGCTGATTGCCCAGTACTACCGTATCTGGCGTAAATACTCCTACCCGGCGACCTTTGAAGAAGGTGGTAAGGATAAAACTTCTCAGTACCTGCTGGGGCTGACCGGGCTAGGGATTGACGGCTGTACGGACAGCATCGCGACCCCGGCTTCTCGCTTTCTGGCGCTGCTGCCGGTCATGCTGCTGCCAGGGCGTACCGCTGAAGGTATGGCTTCACTGGTACGTCTGCTGGCACTCAACACGCAGGCGAAAATCTGGCACCACGACAAACGCCGTGTGCCGCTGAAGAAGCCCCTGACCATGAGTGTGCGCCAGCCCGTCACCCTGATAAATCGCCCGGTGATGGGCAACTATGCCACTGATGTGAACAGCCAGGTGTTGATGCGCCTGACCACCACTGACCCGGCTGAAGTGCAGGGCTGGTTGCCGGGCGGGGAACTTCACACCGACCTGATGGCGCTGCTGCATGTGTATCTTGGCTCGCGGCTCGATGTCCGCCTGCAGCTGTGCGTCGACCGCAGTCTGCTGCCGGATGCGACGATGAGTACCAGACATGAAGCTGGCGCAGTGCAACTGGGGCGCACTGCCGTGATGCGGCCGCTGAATGCGGTGAACACCGCCACGCACCCTAAAACGATAACCATCAATCTTGGCCGCTATGAGCGGTTACAGGAAAATATTCACCGCAGGGAGACCGATGAAGATGGCGATTATTGCTGGTAAATTTCCGCTGGCCGCGCTGGTCGCCGGTATCACACTGATACTGGTGGGCTGTGGGCTGACTCAAAAAGTGGCAGACGGTACCGTTGCTGTGACCAAATCGATTTTTTATAAGCAGGTAAAAACGCTGCATCTGGATATTCGCGCCCGGGAAGCCGTTAACAGCAATGCGGGTGGGGTTGCGCTTTCGACGGTGGTGCGTATTTACCAGTTGAAGGACCGCAAGACCTTCGACAGCACGGACTACCCGTCACTGTTTAAAGTTGACAGCCAGGCTATTAAAGCAGACCTGGTGGCGGAAAAAGATATCCGCCTGCAGCCGGGCGGGGCGGTGACGGTCGATATGCCGATGGAGAAAGATGCGCAGTACGTGGCAGTGGCGGGAATGTTTATGTCACCGGACCAGGAGAACAACACCTGGCGCGTGGTACTGAGCCGCGATGACCTTGACCCGGATAAAGCCCGCGTCATCGAAGCGGGAAACAACCGGCTGACCCTGCAGGCGCTGAAAGATGAGTGAGTCACCCCGTCCTTCACTGTATGAAACGCTTTACGGCAACTTTACCGGCGGCCTGGACCTGCATCAGGTCAGCGAGCAGAACCAGGTTATTCTGTCTGTACTCGACAATATGCAGCGTATCCTTAACTGCCGTGCCGGCACGCTGGCGCATCTGCCGGATTATGGCCTACCCGATATGACCAAAATCCTGCAGGGTATGCCGGGGACTGCCCATGAACTGATGGGTACCCTGTCGGCTGTTTTGCTCAAATATGAGCCACGGCTGAAAAAATAACTGTTGTTCTGCTGGAGCAGAATGTCCCGGGCGAACTGCGCTATGCAATTGATGCTGAACTCAGGGGTATTGGACTTGTGCGTTACGGCACCGAGTTTATGCCGGAAGGACGGGTCCTGCTGAGGCATCTGAAGCAACAGCAGTATCTCGACACGACTACCCGTCTGTAAGGTCAGATATGTGGTCAGGTACTGTGAGCGGCTGGGCCTTTACTCCGCCTTGAGCCTAATCCTTCCCTGGGCAGGGTTTTGATGAGAGCTCATTTTTTTGGGCTGATTATCGCGCTTCTTTCATAGCAGAATCGGAATAAGTAATAGTTACTTTTTGCTTGTTAGTTATTGCGTATTAACCTGGCGAAACAGTTAATGGCTGACGGGGAAAATAGCCCCAAAGTAACGGAATAAATCACGGATATGGAAATGAGAAAATTAATCTTCCTTTTGGTTTCAGGAATACTGTTTACGACACAAGCCGATGCTGCGCGTGGAAGGCTGCCCTGTTCAGGCTCAAAAGGTGGCATAGCTCACTGCACATCGGATGGTCGTTTTGTCTGTAATGACGGGAGCCTGAGTCAGTCGAAGCGATTCTGTTCCGGGTATGGTTCCTCAGATGCCAGCAATCAGGCAAAACCGTCCACTTCCACCCGCAAAACGCAGACGAAAAAGGTGACAACGGCTAAAAAGCAGAAACCGCAACCCGTTGCAGAAAACGACGAACCGGTCAGTACACAACCCCGACAGCCCACATGCGCTCCTCTCTACATGGCCAACAAGCCCGGATACACCCATTTACCGATTTGCTCAGGGAACCAGTATTAATCGGGTATGGCAAAGGTTCCTTATCCGTTATTCAGATTAAATAGTCAGGATTAAAAGAAGAAAGGAAAGAGCGGCTTACGCGGCCATCAGCGAGAAAATCACCTTTCTGGTACCTGAAGATAATGCCGACTGGGAAAGCGTAAAACAGCAGTTTCTGGATAAGGTCGCCCTGCTGGAAAACGCGCAGGAAGAAAAAGAATATCAGGCTGAGCTTAAGCGTCAGATGCGGGAAGAAAAACAGCGTCAGGATGAGCTGGACCAGCAGCAGCGCGAAGCGGAAGAGGAGAAGCAACGCCTTGCGGAACAGCAGCTTTTACTGGAAGAAGCCCTGCTTGCCGCCGAAGGCGCCCACAGGGAAGCGCTGGAAAGACAACGTCTGGAGCTTAAGCATCTGAGCCAGCTCGACACCTTGCGTACTATGATGCACAACAGTGCTGTCCGGCTGGAAAACAGCGATGGTATAACCAGTACCGGGCCGAACATTCAGCCAGGTATCATGTTGCCTGCCACCGTGATGAATGGTGCGGTAGAAGCCACGGACGACTATGCTGGTGATAACCAGCGCCACAGTGTGGGGCTGGCAGTTTCTTCACCGGTCAGATCCGCTACAGACCCAGCTTGCAGCCTCACTGGTGCCATTACCTGCACCTCTCACGTCTGAACAACTGGGGATGTTGCGTCAGCAGACCCCGTTACCGCAGGACCTTATCGCCCGCACACATCAGCAGCTTGTCCGACTGGGTAAGTTACCGTCTGACTGGAAAATTGCATACAGCAGAAAACTCATCGAACAGGTTCAGGCATTGTGCCCGGAGCAGGCTAAGCCTCTGATACAACAGTGGCAACAACAACTTAATTCTTCCGCATTACTGACAGAACAACTCAATGGCTGGAATCAGGGGATGGCAACGTTACAAAAACTGAGTGACCGTCTGAACGGGCTTGATGAGCAGAAGGGCAAATATAAGACGGTCAGCGAACTGAAATCCGTTGTATTTTCCATCCGACAGTCTTTTAACCTGTCCATACCGGCTGAAGAGCAACTGCGTGCATTGTCAGAAAATCCTGCTGGAGTACCTTTACCTGCCGCTGCGAGGCCTCAACTGGAGATGCATCTGAAACAACTGGCAGCCCGCTATGCTGAAATAAAACAGAAGGCATGAGAGTAACATAGTGCTAAAAAATATGGGTAATTCAGACTGTTACCGTAATCATCGTACCTGGTGGACCGTTGGGGATTTAACCTTTCTGGAAAATAACGATTCTTCCACACCTGTCGCGGATATTGCTGTCCGGCTGGGACGGAAGCCCGGCGCAGTGAGGCTAATGGCTGATAAGCTCGGATGCCGAAAAAAGAAAAGTGCGCCGTGGAGTGAGGCTGAAATGGATAGTATCCGTGACCACTATGCCCTGGGTACGTAGGCCAGGTCCCTGACACAGCTACTTCAATGAGGAAGTCGCTGTGCGATCTTTTCTATGGCCGAGACGCTGGGAGTGCAAAGTGGTCGTTTCCGGCGGGAGGAGGAACACGATATTCTTAAAACGGACTACCCCCACTGCAACATCATACTCAGGAGTCAAAGTAAAAATTAATGACAATGTAGGTTTCTGTTTTTCCGTCAGACAAAACCGGGCGTTCATTCAGTCTACAGAGGCCGGGGCATCGATGGGCTGGCGTGAAATAACCATGGCAGCTGTCTCTGATATCACGTTTAAAATGGATGTTGTCTACGGCGATGGTAAGGCATCGTGGGATAATGTTAAGGCAATGCAGCCTGTCACGTTCTGCTATAAAGATGATGAGGGTAAATCAGTACGGCGGGGATTTATTGCACAGGATCTGGAAAAAATCGACCCTCAGTACATCAAGAGGCTGAATGGGGGTGTGGATGAGGACGGAAATCTGAAGGAGACCCTGACTCTGGATACGAATCCTCTGTTGATGGATGCGCTGGTTGTACTGAAGATTCTTATAGACAAGGATGATGAAAGAAAGAGGGCGATAGAATTAATCAGAAGTGAACTTGACGCTGTTCGTCGTAATCTTCAGCCTGACTAAATTTCACCTCACGCCAGTTACTTACCATTACATCACTTCAAAGGGCTTGAACTCTGTAACTGATGAATTAATACTGTATATATAAACAGTATTTATCAAAGGTGACATCATGGGCTTTCCCTCTCCGGCAGCAGACTACGCAGAAACGCCAATAACCGGCACATAAAGGTATAGGCCGTTGCTGTCGAGTAACCGGTACGGTTTATCTTTCGGCTTTGCCGCGTCGATCTGCTTGATGGTAAGCATGGGTAAAATTCCGGTGGGTAAAATTATTTACTCGTTTTTTACCCGCCGAGGTATGCGGCTGTCAACGTTCTATTGCGAACTATGTCGAACTGACATTTTATTGGTAGCTTGCTGTGTAAAGGATTTTGCGAACTAATGCGGAGAGCGGCGAACTATGAATTGGTGTCCCCTGCAGGAATCGAACCTGCAACTAGCCCTTAGGAGGGGCTCGTTATATCCATTTAACTAAGGGGACGAAGCGGCACGAGTATAGCGTTTTTCCAACGCCGGAGTAAGTACAGTGCCACCTGACTGCTCAAAGAGTCACCATTTATGTCTGTTTTTCTTTGCCTTTCTGTTTTTTTGCCCCACGCTCAGCTTGTTGCCGTGCCTCTTCCTTACGCTTATTGCTCATGTCATTGCGGATCTGCGCATGGCTCATGAGGGCAAAAATGAAGGTACCGCCGCAGATGTTTCCGGCGAGGGTTGGCAGGGCGAAGGGCCAGATAAAGTCGCTCCAGTGCAGCATACCGTTGAAAACCAGGTAGAGAATTTCTACCGACCCGACCACAATGTGCGTGGTATCTCCCAGTGCGATAAGCCAGGTCATCAGGATAATCACCACAATTTTTGCCGCGCCTGCGGCAGGGAACATCCAGACCATCGTTGCAATCAGCCAGCCAGAGATAATTGCATTCGCAAACATCTCTGTCGGACTGTTCTTCATCACGTCCATACCAATTTTGATGAAGGCATCGCGCGTCTGCTCATCAAAAATAGGCATATATTCGAATGCCCATGCGGCAATGCCAGTGCCGATGAGATTGCCCAGCAACACCACGCCCCACAGCCGCATTAGCAGGCCAGCATTGACGAGTGTCGGATTCTGCATTACCGGTAGCACGGCGGTAACGGTATTCTCAGTAAACAACTGCTGGCGCGCCATAATCACGATGATAAAACCGAAGGTATAGCCGAGATTTTCCAGCAAAAAACCACCGGGTACGCCTTCCAGTTCAACGTGAAATATCCCTTTTGCCAGCAACGATGCTCCCATCGATAAACCTGCGGCGATGGCTGACCAGAGTAATGCCATCGCATCACGTTCCATCTCTTTCTCGCCTTCCTGGCGGATATGCTCATGAATGGCCATGGCGCGGGAGGGGAGTCGATCTTCGTCGACTTCAATTTTCTTACCGTGCTGTTTCTCTTCGCTTTCAACTTCCAGTTCATCGCTGTGTTGATCTATTTTTTCTTTTTCGATTTCGTTCATACCGGTGTTCCTGAATTAAGCACGTATAGCTTAAGCGTAGCGGCTTTTATTCCCTGCAACGCTGGAGAAACGGTGAAATCGCAAAAATGGTCATTCCATTTTTATCTAAATCGTTAGAATAGAAGCACCGCCGTATCCACGTGACCAGGCTATGATCAAATCAGCGAGAGTGGCTATATAGACATCGTTCGACGTGCTGTTACAATCGCTCACACCTAAACAGGCGGATACGGTAGCGTTCCGTCATGGATGGCAATCAGCGATAGCCATAATCTACAGGGAGACATTTATGAAGCTTCGCCTGTCGGCGCTTGCGCTGGGGACCACACTGCTTGTGGGCTGTGCGAGTTCCGGTACAGAACAGCAGGGGCGTTCAGACCCGTTTGAAGGGTTTAACCGCACCATGTACAACTTCAACTTTAATGTGTTGGATCCGTATGTCGTCCGACCGGTGGCTGTCGCGTGGCGTGATTATGTTCCGCAGCCTGCCCGTAATGGTCTGAGTAACTTCACCGGTAACCTCGAAGAACCTGCGGTAATGGTCAACTATTTCCTGCAGGGCGATCCGTATCAGGGAATGGTGCATTTTACTCGCTTCTTCCTGAACACGATTTTAGGGATGGGCGGCTTTATTGATGTTGCGGGTATGGCGAATCCAAAACTGCAGCGCGCCGAACCGCACCGCTTTGGTAGTACGCTGGGTCATTATGACGTAGGTTACGGGCCGTATATGCAGCTCCCGTTCTACGGCAGCTTCACGCTGCGTGATGACGGCGGCGATATGGTGGATACCCTTTATCCGGTGCTTTCCTGGCTCACCTGGCCGATGTCAATCGGGAAATGGACGATTGAAGGGATTGAAACCCGCGCGCAGCTGCTTGATTCCGATGGTCTGCTGCGCCAGTCCTCCGATCCGTACATCATGGTGCGTGAGGCCTATTTCCAGCGCCATGATTTTATCGCTAATGGCGGGAAGCTCAAGCCGCAGGAAAACCCGAATGCGCAGGCTATTCAGGACGACTTAAAAGAGATCGACTCCGAGTAACTTCCTGAGGGAAATAAAAAAGGTGCGCTAAAAAGCGCACCTTTTTTTACGCCTGAAGTAAATCAGAACGCGTAGTTAAAGTTGGTACCGAACAGCCAGGCTTTACCTTCAGATTCGAACTGATACGGACCTTCGTTGATCTTAACGCTCTGACCATGCATATAAGAGACGCCCACGTCGACAGATGCATCTTTATTAAACGCGTAGGTGGTACCCGCGCTCAGCCATAAACGGTCCTGATCCGGGATGGAGATAGAACGGTTTTGAGCCGGAACCGGGCTGTCGTCAAAGGCAATACCGGTACGGAACGTCCAGTTATCATCGTAGTAGTAGGTGGTACCCAGCGCGATACGGTAAGCGTCCTTGAAGCCTTCATGCTTCTCGAACAGCGTCTCTCCACCGGTTGATTTCGCCTTCAACTGCTGGAACTGGCTCCAGCTGGTGTAGGCCAGGCTGTAGTGGATGGCCCACTGCGGTGCCACGCGGTTATAACCGGAGACTTCCCACATTTCAGGCAAATTCAGCGTCAGATAACCCGACTGCGTTGCGCCACCGGTGGCGGCTGGGATCGGCAGATTATAGCTATTCAGCGCGCGTGGCAGATCGCTGCTGTAGTCACCTTTAAAGTCGATTTTCACTTCAGAACGGTAAGTTAAGGCATAACGGTTGTTCTTATCCAGTTCATACAGAATACCGGCGTTCCAGCCAAAGCCCCACTGGTTACCGCTCAGGTGGGCAATTTTAGTATCGCCCGGAATACCGTTAGCGGTAGCTGCCAGTTGTTGGCCCTGCGGCGTTTGCCCGGCAGGGGACTGCATGATCTGGCCTGCCACCAGTTGACCGAGGTCACCGGCATAGCGTTCAATCTTGGCACGTGCGTAGACGGCGTTCAGCCCGAGGCCGAAGCTCCATGCGTCATCCAAGCGATATGCACCGCTTAAATTGAAGTTCATGGTTTCGAGGTCGGTCGTTCCCCCCACGGAACCACCCGCATAGGTGTCATTGAATTCGGTTGCCAGACCGTAGTTGGAGGTTACCGACGCACCCCAACCAAACTGGTCATTAATAGGGGCAACGAAGTGCGCGTTTGGTACCCAGGCCGTAGGGGCGATGTTATCCGCATCAAGGCTACGGCCAGAAGGGGAGCGCCCGCTGATGTTTACATCCGGGTCGATATAAACCGCCCCCGCAGAAAACATTGGACGATCAAACATGGAGATCAGTGCCGGGTTACGGCTTACGTTACCTGCATCGTCCGCGATGGCGCCTTCACCCGAATAGGCCCGGCCCAGACCAGAGGAAGAAAATTCGTTTAGCTGAAAGCCTGCAGACCAGGCCTGTGTGGAGATAATTGCCACTGCGACTGCGAGAGCAGACTTTGTAAACAGGGTTTTCTGGCTCATGACCATAACCTCAATTGATTTATTTTTATACAAACTATGTTACATGCTGTAACAGGAGCGCGAAGTGTAGGGTCTGCGGTACAACATAGAAATCAGACCAGTGGCGTGAGTATAGGTCTGACCAGCTTAAATGTTGCAAGTATGTTTATAAGTTTTTTCAATTGTGATCTCGAAAACGCGATCCAGCTGGCAAAATTGTGGGTTATTACATTCACCCGTTTAGGCGATTTTTGTTTTAGATCATTTTTAAGTGTGATTTCGGTCACTTATCCTATTTCGCACAATTAACAACTGGAGAGGCAGATTTCAGAGGCGTAAAATATCTTCAACGTTTATCTGGCACCCTGGGTGCAAAATACAGAGGAAATCTACAATGAGTAAATGCAGTGCTGATGAAACCCCGGTTTGCTGCTGTATGGATGTTGGCACCATTATGGACAACTCCGATTGCACCGCGTCATACAGCCGCGTGTTCGCAACCCGTGCAGAAGCAGAAGAAACGCTGGCGGCGCTGACTGAAAAAGCGCGTGGCGTGGAGTCTGAACCGTGCAAGATTACGTCGACCTTTACTGAAGAGTCTGAAGGTGTACGTCTGGATATCGATTTTGTTTTTGCTTGTGAAGCAGAAACGCTGATTTTCCAGCTCGGTCTGCGTTAATCCCTCCTTGCTTTGAATGCTTCTGTCAAATTCAGACAGAAGCATTTTCGTAACAGGCAGTGATTATTCACTGTGTCATAGCTCTCACTTTCTTTTCTCCCCGCTTGGCTAAATGTAAAAAATTGGTTAAGACTGTGATCAGGTCAGACCACTTATTTATTTTTACAGGGGAGTGTTATGAGTCAGGCTTTACCGCTGGTAACCCGTCAGGGCGATCGTATCGCCATTGTGAGCGGATTGCGTACGCCTTTTGCCCGTCAGGCGACGGTGTTTCATGGCATTCCCGCTGTCGATTTGGGAAAAATGGTGGTGGGGGAACTGCTCGCCCGTAGTGAAATCCCTGCTCAAGTCATCGAACAATTGGTTTTCGGTCAGGTCGTCCAGATGCCGGAAGCACCGAATATTGCGCGTGAAATTGTCCTGGGTACGGGGATGAATGTGCATACCGATGCCTACAGCGTCAGTCGCGCCTGCGCTACCAGTTTTCAGGCCGTTGCCAACGTAGCCGAGAGCCTGATGGCAGGCACTATTCGGGCGGGAATTGCCGGGGGAGCCGATTCCTCATCGGTGCTGCCAATTGGCGTCAGTAAAAAACTGGCGCGTGTGCTGGTGGATGTGAATAAAGCGCGTACCACTACTCAGCGACTCAAACTTTTTTCCCGCCTGCGTTTACGCGATTTGCTACCCGTACCACCCGCAGTCGCTGAATATTCCACCGGGTTGCGGATGGGGGATACCGCAGAACAAATGGCCAAAACCTACGGTATCACACGCGAGCAACAGGATGCCCTGGCACACCGCTCCCACCAGCGCGCCGCACAGGCGTGGGCAGAAGGAAAGCTGAGCGATGAAGTGATGACGGCTTACACTCCGCCTTACAAAACTCCACTTTCGGAAGACAATAATATTCGGGGAAACTCCACGCTGGCTGATTACGCCAAATTGCGTCCGGCTTTTGACCGTAAACACGGCACGGTTACCGCGGCTAACAGTACGCCACTCACTGACGGGGCGGCCGCCGTGATCCTGATGACCGAATCCCGTGCGAAAGAGTTGGGGCTAATTCCTCTGGGCTATCTGCGCAGCTACGCTTTTACCGCAATTGATGTCTGGCAGGATATGCTGCTGGGACCGGCCTGGTCGACGCCGCTTGCGCTGGAGCGCGCCGGGTTAACGATGGGCGATCTGACACTGATTGATATGCATGAAGCCTTTGCCGCTCAGACGCTGGCGAACCTCCAGCTGCTTGGCAGCGAGCGCTTTGCCCGTGAGGTGCTGGGCAGAACGCACGCAACCGGTGAAGTGGATGACAGCAAGTTTAACGTACTGGGGGGATCCATTGCGTACGGGCATCCCTTTGCCGCCACCGGTGCCAGGATGATCACCCAAACCCTGCATGAGCTACGTCGTCGGGGGGGCGGCTTTGGCCTGGTTACCGCCTGTGCGGCGGGGGGATTAGGCGCGGCAATGGTTCTGGAGGTGGAATAATGGAAATGGCATCGGCTTTTACGCTCACTGTGCGTCTGGATAACGTCGCGGTTATCTCTGTGGATGTTCCCGGAGAGAAGATGAACACCCTGAAGGCTGAATTCGCCTCGCAGGTTCGCGCTATCCTGAAACAAATCCGTGAAAACAAAGCGTTACGTGGAGTCGTATTTATCTCGGCAAAGCCAGACAATTTTATCGCGGGTGCGGATATCAATATGATTGGCAGCTGCCAAAGCGCACAGGAGGCTGAAACGCTGGCGCGTCAGGGTCAACAGCTGATGGCCGAAATTCATGCCCTGCCGGTTCCGGTTGTGGCTGCGATCCACGGTGCGTGTCTGGGTGGCGGGCTGGAGCTGGCGTTGGCGTGCCACAGCCGCATCTGTACTGATGATGCGAAAACTGTGCTCGGTTTGCCGGAGGTGCAGCTAGGGCTGTTACCGGGATCTGGCGGGACCCAACGTTTGCCGCGTCTGGTAGGGATTAGCACGGCGCTGGATATGATCCTCACCGGCAAACAACTTCGTGCTAAACAGGCGCTCAAGGCTGGACTGGTGGATGACGTTGTACCGCATTCTGTCCTGTTGGATGTCGCCGTTGAGTGTGCGAAACAGGATCGTTCATCCCATCGCAGCCTGCCGGTTCGTGAGCGTATTTTGGCGGGGCCGCTCGGTCGCGCGCTGCTGTTCCGCATGGTGAGTAAAAAAACGGAGCAGAAAACCCAGGGAAACTATCCGGCAACGCAGAGGATCCTCGACGTTATTGAAACCGGGCTGGGGCAGGGGTGCAGCAGCGGTTATGACGCGGAAGCGAGGGCGTTTGGCGAACTGGCAATGACGCCTCAGTCGCAGGCGTTGCGTAATATTTTCTTTGCCAGCACGGATGTGAGAAAAGATCCCGGCAGTGATGTGCCGCCAGCGCAACTGAACAGCATAGGCGTTCTTGGCGGTGGATTAATGGGCGGGGGGATCGCCTGGGTGACAGCCTGTAAAGGCAGGTTGCCAGTGCGTATCAAGGACATCAACACTCAGGGAATCAATCATGCGCTGAAGTACAGTTGGGATCAGCTTGAAACCAAAGTCCGGCGGCGTCATATCAAGGGCAGTGAAAGAGATAAACTGCTGGCGTTGATCTCTGGTACTACCGACTATCGTGGTTTTGCCCATCGCGATCTGGTGATTGAAGCGGTGTTTGAAGACCTGTCGTTAAAACAGCAGATGGTGGCGGAAGTTGAGCAAAATTGCGCGCCTCACACCATTTTTGCCTCTAACACCTCATCTTTACCGATTAGCGATATAGCAGCGAAGGCTGCCAGACCCGAACAGGTGATTGGCCTGCACTTTTTCAGTCCGGTAGAAAAAATGCCGTTGGTGGAAGTTATTCCTCATGCCGCCACTTCTGAACAAACTATCGCCACCACCGTATTACTTGCGAAAAAACAGGGAAAAACACCGATTGTGGTGCGGGATAAGGCCGGGTTCTATGTAAACCGTATTTTAGCGCCTTATATGAATGAAGCGATTCGCATGCTGGTTGAAGGTGAGCGTGTCGAGAATATCGACGCTGCGCTGGTAAAGTTTGGTTTTCCTGTCGGGCCAATCCAACTTTTGGATGAGGTCGGAATTGACACCGGGACTAAAATTATACCTGTACTGGAAGCGGCTTATGGAGAACGTTTTAGCGCGCCTGCAAATGTTGTTGCTTCAATTTTGAATGACGATCGCAAAGGTAGAAAAAATGGTCGCGGTTTCTATCTTTATGGTGCGAAAGGGCGTAAAAGCAAAAAACAGGTCGACCCTGCAATTTATACGCTTATTGGCGCGCAAGGGCAGAGTCGGTTGTCCGCGCAGCAGATAGCTGAGCGATGCGTAATGATGATGCTTAACGAGGCGGCACGCTGTTTTGGTGAGCAGGTGATCCGCAACGCGCGGGATGGCGACATTGGTGCGGTGTTTGGGATTGGTTTTCCTCCGTTTCTCGGCGGCCCGTTCCGTTACATGGATTCTTCTGGCGCGGGTGAAGTGGTTGCGACATTGCAACGGCTGACCGCGCGTTATGGCTCGCGCTTTACACCGTGTGACGTCTTATTGCAAATGGCGGAGCGCGGTGAACGTTTTTGGAAAACAACGACATCCTGAATAATTCGAGTTGCAGGAAGGCGGTCAGGGAGTGAATCCCCGGGAGCTTACTGAAGTCCGTGTCCGGGCCAGGTAATAAAGCCAACGCATCTGCAACTTAAAGCAGGACGGGTATGCAACTGACCTGAAATCATAAGGTCAAAGTAAGGTAAATCCGCACTGGAAAGCTGAGTGTTGGTCAAGATGTAAACAGATATTGACTATACTTACGCCATTGAGGTAAAAAACAGCGTTTCATTCGGTGAATGGATAAGGCACAATGCCGGCCACCGCATTCTGACCATAGCCAACTGGGTTTTAGGTTTGAATGTGGGTGATTCTGGTTAACAAAAGCGGTGCAATATGCAAGTTTTTATCATGCGTCACGGCGACGCGGCCCTCGATGCCGCCAGTGATTCGGTTCGTCCCTTAACTCCCTGTGGTTGTGACGAATCCCGCCTTATGGCGAACTGGCTGAAAGGTCAAAAAGTGGACATCGAACGTGTTCTGGTGAGCCCGTTCCTGCGAGCCGAACAAACGTTGGATGTGGTAGGGGATTGCATGAACCTGCCTGCCGGGGTGGATGTCCTGCCGGAGTTGACGCCCTGCGGCGATGTTGGCCTGGTCAGTGCTTATCTGCAGGCGCTGGCCAATGAGGGTGTTGCGTCGGCGCTGGTTATTTCTCACCTGCCTCTGGTGGGATACCTGGTGTCTGAGCTTTGCCCGGGTGAAACGCCGCCGATGTTTACCACATCTGCTATTGCCAACGTAACGCTTGATGAAAGCGGGAAAGGCGTTTTCAACTGGCAGATGAGCCCGTGTAATCTGAAGATGGCGAAGGCGATTTAATCGTTTTCTGTCAAAAAGAGCCGCATCTGCGGCTCTTTTTGTTTTCAGCGTTCAGGGAAGCTCAGGCGGTTGCCACTCTTCCACCTCTATCAGCACCAGCAGCGCAGCATCGCCGCCATACTCTTTGGGGGCCTGATGAAAGGCCATAACGTGTGGATGCTGCGCCAGCCAGAGGGGGGTTTGTTGCTTAAGAATGTGTTTACCGTGACCATGCATCACGCAGGCGCAGAAGACATGCTCGCGACGACAGGCCGCAATCAGCGCACCCAGCTCCTGTTTGGCCTGCTGCTGCGTCAGACCGTGCAAATCTAAAAACAGCTCTGGTGAGTAATCGCCACGGCGCATTTTCTTCAGCTCAAAGTGGCTGACGTCAGGACGGACATATTTTACCGGGCCATCAGTATTCAATAGTGGCTGAAATTCGTCAGAGAAATAGTGGCTGGCATCGGCCTGTTCCTGAATCAGTCGCTTGACCGGGACTTCTGTTGTCTTTTTACGTTGCGGTCGGTGGACGATAGTGTCTTGCTTCATCTGACGGGTGCCGGTCATCAGCTGCCGGAACAGCGTCTGGTCCTCCTCGCTGAGCGATGTTTTCTTTTTCATTAGGCGGTCTCATCTTTTATTTTTCGTTAGTTTACCCGACGGAACAGAAATTCGATCCCCAAAAACGCAATTTTCCGGTTCTGCGACTGCGTGAATGCTGATTTATCGCTGTCTTCGTGGCAAACTAGCCGCCGAATTTAATGCGAGCATGCCCTGGAGGAGTACGTGGATAAAATTTTCGTCGATGAAGCAGTGAGCGATCTGCACACCATTCAGGACATGTTGCGCTGGGCGGTAAGCCGTTTTAGCGCGGCGAATATCTGGTATGGACATGGTACCGATAACCCGTGGGATGAGGCCGTACAGCTGGTGCTGCCGTCCCTCTATCTGCCGCTGGATATCCCTGAAGATATGCGCACCGCACGTCTGACCTCCAGCGAGCGCCATCGTATCGTTGAACGCGTAATCCGCCGTGTCAACGAGCGTATTCCGGTCGCGTATCTGACCAATAAAGCCTGGTTCTGCGGCCACGAATTCTACGTTGATGAACGCGTACTGGTGCCACGCTCGCCGATTGGCGAACTGATCAACAACCGCTTTGCTGGCCTGATCGGCGAACAGCCGCAGCATATTCTGGATATGTGTACTGGCAGCGGCTGCATCGCCATTGCCTGCGCTTACGCTTTCCCGGAAGCAGAAGTCGACGCCGTGGATATTTCCACTGACGCGCTGGCGGTTGCTGAACACAATATTGAAGAGCATGGTTTGATTCACCATGTCACCCCCATTCGTTCCGATCTGTTCCGCGACCTGCCGAAAGTCCAGTATGACCTGATTGTCACCAACCCGCCGTATGTTGATGCGGAAGACATGTCCGATCTGCCGAACGAATATCGTCACGAACCTGAACTGGGCCTGGCGTCCGGTACGGATGGCCTCAAGCTGACCCGTCGTATTCTGGGCAATGCGCCTGATTACCTCTCCGATGACGGCATTCTGATTTGTGAAGTCGGAAACAGCATGGTACATCTGATGGAACAATACCCGGATGTACCGTTCACGTGGCTGGAGTTTGATAACGGTGGGGATGGCGTTTTTATGCTGACCAAAGCCCAGCTGATTGCAGCCCGCGAACATTTCAGCCTCTATAAAGATTAATAACACGCGCACAAACACAACAGATATAACGGAGCCGTGATGGCAGGAAATACAATTGGACAACTCTTTCGTGTAACCACCTTCGGTGAGTCGCACGGGCTGGCGCTCGGCTGTATCGTTGACGGCGTTCCACCAGGGATTCCTCTGACGGAGGCTGACCTACAGCACGACCTCGACAGACGCCGCCCTGGAACCTCGCGTTATACGACCCAGCGTCGTGAGCCGGATCAGGTAAAAATTCTCTCCGGCGTGTTTGAGGGCGTAACCACCGGTACCAGCATTGGCCTGCTGATCGAAAACACCGATCAGCGTTCGCAGGATTACAGCGCCATCAAGGATGTCTTCCGCCCGGGCCACGCTGATTACACCTATGAGCAGAAATACGGTCTGCGCGATTATCGCGGCGGCGGACGCTCTTCTGCCCGTGAAACGGCTATGCGTGTAGCGGCAGGGGCGATCGCCAAGAAATACCTTGCGGAAAAGTTCGGTATTGAAATCCGCGGCTGTCTGACTCAGATGGGGGATATTCCGCTTGAGATCAAAGACTGGCAGCAGGTTGAGCTGAACCCGTTCTTCTGCCCGGATCCGGATAAAATCGACGCGCTGGACGAACTGATGCGGGCGCTGAAAAAAGAGGGCGACTCTATTGGCGCGAAGGTGACGGTGGTGGCCAGCCATGTGCCGGCGGGCCTTGGCGAGCCGGTTTTCGACCGTCTGGATGCGGATATCGCCCACGCGCTGATGAGCATTAATGCGGTGAAAGGCGTGGAGATCGGCGATGGTTTTGATGTGGTGGCGCTGCGCGGTAGCCAGAATCGCGACGAAATCACCAAAGACGGTTTCCAGAGCAATCACGCGGGCGGCATTCTGGGCGGTATCAGCAGCGGTCAGCCGATCGTTGCGCATATGGCACTTAAGCCAACCTCCAGTATTACGGTACCCGGTCGCACCATTAATCGCTTCGGCGAAGAAGTGGAGATGATCACCCGGGGGCGCCACGATCCGTGTGTGGGGATCCGTGCGGTGCCGATCGCCGAAGCGATGCTGGCGATCGTCCTGATGGATCACCTGCTACGTCAACGAGCGCAAAATGCGGATGTGAAGACTGATATTCCACGCTGGTAAGAGATGAAAAAAACCGCGATAGCATTGCTGGCCCTGCTTGCCAGCGCGAGCAGTCTGGCGGCAACGCCGTGGCAGAAGATAACCCAGCCGGTGGCGGGCAGCGCCCAGTCCATCGGCGGTTTTTCAAACGGATGCATTGTCGGGGCGGCGACGCTCCCCGTGCAGTCCGAAATTTACCAGGTGATGCGTACTGACCAGCGTCGCTATTTCGGTCATCCGGATCTGGTGATGTTTATTCAGCGACTCAGCACTCAGGTGAACAACCTGGGGCTGGGAACCGTGCTGATTGGTGATATGGGAATGCCCGCTGGTGGGCGCTTCAACGGTGGACATGCCAGCCATCAGACCGGGCTGGATGTCGATATTTTTCTTCAGTTGCCGAAAACGCGCTGGACGCAGTCGCAACTGCTGCGGCCTCAGGCGCTGGATCTGGTTGCCCGGGATGGCAAACACGTGGTTCCGTCATTGTGGAAACCGGAAATTTCCAGTCTGATCAAGCTGGCGGCGGAAGACAACGACGTCACGCGTATTTTTGTGAATCCCGCCATTAAGCAACAACTTTGTCTGGATGCCGGAGCCGATCGCGACTGGTTGCGAAAAGTGCGGCCCTGGTTCCAGCATCGTGCGCATATGCATGTACGATTACGCTGCCCTGCTGACAGCCTTGAGTGTGAAGATCAGCCTTTACCTCCGCCGGGTGATGGATGCGGCGCAGAGCTGCAAAGCTGGTTCGAACCAGCGAAACCCGGAACAACTAAGCCTGAGAAGAAGACACCGCCGCCGCTGCCGCCTTCCTGCCAGGCGCTACTGGATGAGCATGTACTCTGATGGATAATTTTATCGACCTGTTCATGGTCTCCCCGTTGCTGTTGCTTATTCTGTTCTTTGTCGCGGTATTGGCGGGTTTTATTGATTCTATTGCCGGAGGTGGGGGATTACTGACCATTCCTGCCCTGATGGCGGCGGGGATGTCACCGGCGAATGCGCTGGCAACCAACAAATTGCAGGCATGTGGCGGATCCATCTCATCATCACTCTATTTTATCCGGCGTAAAGTCATCAACCTGGCGGATCAAAAGCTCAATATTGCGATGACCTTTCTTGGCTCGATGGCCGGTGCGCTGCTGGTTCAGCACGTGCAGGCCAATGTGTTGCGCCAGATCCTGCCGGTGCTGGTTATCTGCATCGGTCTCTATTTTTTACTGATGCCTAAATTGGGTGAAGAAGACAGGCAGCGCCGGCTTTACGGATTGCCTTTTGCCCTGATCGCCGGGGGATGCGTCGGTTTTTACGATGGTTTTTTCGGCCCGGCTGCGGGATCGTTTTATGCGCTGGCTTTTGTCACACTGTGTGGATATAACCTCGCAAAATCAACGGCTCACGCTAAGCTGCTGAACGCCACTTCGAATGTCGGTGGTCTGCTGTTGTTCATTATTGGCGGTAAAGTGATTTGGGCCACTGGGTTTGTGATGCTAATTGGTCAGTTTCTTGGCGCGCGGATGGGCTCGCGTCTGGTGCTGAGTAAGGGGCAAAAGCTGATTCGACCAATGATCGTCATCGTCTCAGCAGTGATGAGCGCCAAATTACTTTATGATAGCCATGGACAGGAGATCCTCCACTGGTTGGGGATGAACTAATGAACAGTACGCACCACTACGAACAGTTAATTGAAATTTTTAACGGCTGCTTTGCCGATGATTTTAATACCCGTCTGATTAAAGGTGACGACGAACCGATCTATCTTCCTGCTGATGCGGAGATCCCGTATCACCGTATTATTTTTGCCCACGGCTTTTACGCCAGCGCCCTGCATGAGATTTCGCACTGGTGCATTGCGGGGAAAGCGCGTCGTGAGCAGGTTGATTTCGGCTACTGGTATTGCCCGGACGGACGCGATGCCGAGACTCAGGGCAAATTTGAAGATGTGGAAGTCAAACCCCAGGCCTTTGACTGGCTGTTTTGCGTGGCGGCGGGTTATCCGTTTAACGTCAGCTGCGACAACCTGGAAGGGAATTTCGAACCGGACCGCGTGGTCTTCCAGCGTCGGGTTCATGCGCAGGTAATGGCGTATCTGGAGCACGGTATTCCGGAACGTCCGGCCCGTTTTATTAAAGCGCTACAGAATTATTATCACACGCCTGAACTTAAGGCGGAACAGTTCCCGTGGCCGGAAGCGCTCAACTGAAGCCAGCGCCACGTTACAATGAGGAAAGAAGATGATCGCGGAGTTTGAATCACGCATTCTGGCATTAATCGATGACATGGTAGAGCATGCGAGCGATGATGAGCTGTTTGCCAGCGGGTATTTGCGTGGCCACCTGACGTTAGCCGTCGCTGAACTGGAAGGCGGCGACGACCACTCCGCGCAAGCGGTGTATGCCAGCGTCACAAACAGCCTGGAAAAAGCAATCGGGGCAGGTGAACTGTCGCCGCGCGATCAGGCGTTAGTGAAGGAGATGTGGGACGCCTTGTTCCAGAAGGCAACGCAGCCATAATTGCCCGCAGGCCGGATGACGCTCACGCTGATCCGGCCTGCGTTTTCACCGCTTTACCCTTCAATAACTTCCTTACCCACAGTCGATTCGGATTTAACGCCGCCAGCGTGCCGGCATCCAGTGGGATGGGTTCATCGCTCATTTGCGCCGCCAGAATCTCTGCGCACAGTGGGGCGGAGCACAGCCCGCGGGAACCCAGCGCCGCTAACATAAATAGATCGGAACAGACGGGGGCTGGCTCAGCGTTCTCTTTATGTTCCGCGAGGTTTGCATACCGGGTGAGCGTTTGCGCATAGTCCGGCACATTGCCAACCATCGGAAGATGATCGCGAGTCGCGCAGCGGACGCCGCAGCGTGCCTCTTTGCCGCTGATATCCACCTCCTCCGCCCATTCGGCATGGGGAAAACAATTAATCAGCCGTTGTCTGTTTTGCTGCTGATCGTCCTCGCGGTAGACCGTCTCTTCGTTCCCCCGATGATAGCTCGCACCGATACAGTGTTGCTGACGGGCCGGGTTCTGCGGCGTGAGATAGCCGTCATAGCACAACACCTGGCGCAGCGCCGAGAGCGCCGGCGTGGTGGGGATATGGCTGACCTGCCCGCCGACGGAGTAGACTGGCAGATCCTGCGTCTGGGAAAAACGCGTGATTTGATAACCGTTCGCCAATACCACCACCTGATGTTCTGCCCGTTTACCCTTAGCGAACGTTAACTGCCAGCCTGCTTCGTGTGCTGAAAGGGCGGTCAGCGAATGTTGAAAGTGGGTATGTAGTCCCTGCTTTTTGGCAAGCTGAAGCACGGCGGTGGTCAGCGCTTCCGGACATAGCCAGCCGCCCTGCGGCCAGGTGATGCCACCGCACTCTGTTTTAACGCCTGTGCGTTGGCAGACCTCATCTGCGTCCACAGCAACGGCCAACGCTTCGGGTAAATCCAGCGACAGAATCTGGGCGATTTTTTGCTGGCTTTTTTCGTCCCAGCCAAGCTGCGTCACCCCGCACCAGTCGTGTGCAAACTCAACGGGCAGGGCATCATACAGACGGCGGGCGAAGGTAAAGGCAGACTGGAAAAAGAGATTGATTGCTGCATCATGCTTGCTGAGTAATGGATACAGCGCTCCCTGACGGTTTCCGGAAGCGCCCTGCGCAGGTTTTTCATCCTCACAGTACAGTGTGACCTGCCAGCCGCGGCGCAGTAGCGCCAGCGAGAGCAGGGCGCTGGCAATACCGCCGCCAACGATTGCCGCTTCACGTTTTTCGGTTCCGCGGCGTGCGAACCAGGGCATGGGAGAGGTGGGCGTAAGCGCTTGCTCCATCGTTCCGCAGAGCATTTCACGTTTGCGACCAAAACCTTTGCATTTTTGCATTGTAAATCCGGCCTCCTGCAAGCCCCGGCGCACAAATCCCGCGGAGGTGAAGGTTGCCAGCGTGCCACCGGGCCGGGCCAGTCGCGCCATCGCGTTGAACAGGTTCTGCGTCCACATATCGGGATTTTTGGCCGGAGCAAAGCCATCAAGGAACCAGGCATCCACTTTTTGATTCAGGGTTTCATCCAGTTGATCGGTCAGCTCATTAATATCACCAAACCACAGATCCAGCGTGACGCGTCCCTGATCCAACAACAGGCGATGACAACCGGCCAGCGGCAGCGGCCACTGGGCCTGAAGCTGCTCTGCCCAGGGGGTAAGCTCCGGCCAGCGTTGATGGGTGGCGATTAAATCACGCTGGTCGAGCGGAAATTTTTCAAAACTGATGAAATGTAATCTTTGTAGCGTAGCCTCAGGATGTGCAGCCCGAAATGTGGCAAATGCCTGCCAGAGAGTCAGGAAGTTGAGCCCGGTGCCGAAACCGCTCTCGGCGACCACGAATAATGGACGCGGATAGTCGGGAAAACGTTCCGCGAGATGGTTGCCGTCGAGAAAAACATAACGTGTTTCTTCCAGTCCATTATCATTAGAAAAGTAGACATCGTCGAAATCTCGGGAAACAGGTGTACCCTCAGCATTGAATTCGAGGTTGGCAGATTGTATAGCGTATTGTTTCACGTAAGTTACTCGTCTGACAGGCTGTGCCACGATCTTAGCGATGTGTGCCTGGCGGCGCAAATTTCCGCACAAATTGGCTGATCGGACTTGTTCGGCGTACAAGTGTACGCTATTGTGCCTCTCGAAACTTACTATAGTGCGACTTACAGAGGTATTGAATGAAACGTGCAGTGATTACTGGCTTGGGCATCGTTTCCAGCATCGGTAATAACCAGCAGGAAGTCCTGGCATCTCTGCGTGAAGGACGTTCAGGGATCACTTTCTCTCAGGAGCTGAAGGACTCCGGCATGCGTAGCCACGTTTGGGGCAACGTAAAACTGGATACCAATGGCCTCATTGACCGCAAAGTAGTGCGCTTTATGAGCGACGCATCCATCTATGCTTATCTTTCTATGGAGCAGGCCGTGGCCGATGCTGGCCTTGCTGCAGACGTTTACCAGAACAATCCGCGCGTTGGCCTGATCGCAGGTTCCGGCGGCGGCTCCCCGCGTTTTCAGGTTTTTGGCGCTGACGCAATGCGCAGCCCGCGTGGCCTGAAAGCGGTTGGCCCGTATGTGGTCACTAAAGCGATGGCATCCGGCGTTTCTGCCTGCCTCGCTACGCCGTTCAAAATTCACGGCGTCAACTACTCTATCAGCTCTGCCTGCGCGACTTCCGCACACTGTATTGGCAACGCTGTTGAACAAATTCAGCTGGGCAAACAGGACATCGTGTTTGCTGGCGGCGGCGAAGAACTGTGCTGGGAAATGGCATGCGAATTCGACGCGATGGGCGCACTGTCCACCAAATATAACGACGATCCGTCCAAAGCCTCCCGTACCTATGACGCGAGCCGTGACGGTTTCGTTATCGCTGGCGGCGGCGGTATGGTTGTGGTCGAAGAGCTGGAGCACGCACTGGCGCGCGGCGCGCACATCTATGCAGAAATCGTTGGCTACGGCGCAACGTCCGATGGCGCTGACATGGTTGCACCGTCAGGCGAAGGCGCAGTGCGTTGTATGCAGATGGCGATGCACGGCGTTGACACGCCGATTGACTACCTGAACTCTCACGGTACCTCTACGCCAGTCGGCGACGTGAAAGAGCTGGGGGCAATTCGTGAAGTGTTTGGCGATAACAGCCCGGCAATCTCCGCGACCAAAGCCATGACCGGTCACTCTCTGGGCGCAGCGGGCGTGC
This sequence comes from Citrobacter amalonaticus, assembly GCF_002918555.1. GTDB lineage: Bacteria > Pseudomonadota > Gammaproteobacteria > Enterobacterales > Enterobacteriaceae > Citrobacter_C > Citrobacter_C amalonaticus_A. The sequence goes on along the minus strand of NZ_PQMB01000001.1, from coordinate 771,047 downwards.
AGGAAGCGATCTACTCTCTGCTGATGCTGGAACACGGCTTTATTGCGCCGAGCATCAACATTGAAGAGATGGATGAAAAGGCGGCAGGTCTGAACATCGTGACCGAAGCTACCGAGCGTGAACTGACGACGGTGATGTCAAACAGCTTTGGCTTCGGCGGCACCAACGCTACGCTGGTGATGCGTAAGCTGAAGGCGTAAGTCTCAGATTGAATGCAAAGAAGGGAGCCAACAGGCTCCCTTCTTACCGTGTTTACTTCGGCATTTTTTCGTATTCCGGCGCGATTTCAGCGGACCATGCTCTGGCTCGCGTAATCTCTCCGGCATTGTAAATGGGCTGCTCGTAATGACGACCCGCGTCCCGAACACGGTAAATTTTCCACCGTCCTTCCTCCCACCGGGTATAAACCTCCAGTTGAATAGGGGCTGACTCAGTGCCTAACTGAAGGCTCAGTTTTTCACCGCCGAGGAATGGCTGCGCCTGTCCAACCCGCAACAGCGAGATCCATGCCGGTGCGTAATCCTGCACATACATAAAGTAGTCCGCTTGCACGATCTCCTGCTCATAAAGCGTATCAATCAGCGCCAGACGCCCGATAACCTCTTTTGCGACATAGCGTTGTAGTAATGCTGACGTTTCGCGGGGCGCATCCGGATCCTGAGTGTAGATCTTCATCCACGAGAGATAGAACTGTTTTACATCCTGCGTGCTGTCGCGGCGAGCAGGTGTACAGCCACAAATCAGCAGGATGAGAGCAATCAGTGAAAAGGCTTTCATTACTTCTTCCTGTAAATGGTGTATGACGGCTTTGCGGTCCGGTAACCCGGACCAGCCCACATGTCTCGCTGTCTGAAGTCGGAATACCAGTCATGACCGTCATATATCGCCATGTGACCGCTCGGGTTTCCATTGGCATAAGGTTGAATGATGATGACATCCCCTTCGCGCGGCTCTTCAAGCGCGCCAATGGCGCTGAAACCGGCGTTTTTCAGCATCGGACCATAATCTTTGGCATGGTAAGTACGCCCAAGAGTAACACCGCCTGCCTGAACAGCTTTGCGGGTATATTCCGCACAGCGCCCTTGTGAATGTGAACCCGCGTGCGATTTGGCGTAATTAACCGCCACCTTTTTATCCCAACTCATAACGACTCCTGTTAATAGCATACGTAATAGCAATTACGTGATGCTTTAACAGTATTTACGCTATTGGAAATAGCAAATAGTGCTATTAATATTCTCAATGCGTTAAGTTGAAATATTTATTAATTTATATGGTCGATAAATCACGAGCGATCTATTTAATATTCAGTATTACTTGTTTTATCTTCCGGCTGTTGGCGTGGATAGCGTGACGGCCAAATCACGTCTGGCGAGGTTTCGAGCGCCTGCGCAATGATCTTTTCCGCTCTGGGCCAGCTTCGGGTAAATACATTGCGCAGTGAATCGGGTGATAATCCAGCCGCACGAGAAAGATCTCTGAGCGTGATTCCTCTTTTTTCCAGTGCACTTTTAATATCTGCACGATGCCAGTCTTGGCTTTTGTGTTCCATTCTGTAATCCTAAGGAAATGTGTTATCGGCGCCGATATTTTTCAGGGTATAAACCAGAGTAACAAAAGAACGTAACTTTCTTTTTTGTCACTGGAATATTGCCAGAATAAAACTGAAATTTCGCGCAAAAGAAAAAATATTTTTTATTCCACAGGCAGAAAGGAAAGAAACTAATGGCAAAAGAGTGGTTCACGGTAAAGGAATGTCTTGAATTGCCGGGGTTTCCAGGAAGCGCGCCTGCGGTTCGTTCCCGTTTAAACATGTACAGTGAAGGCAAAGAGGGCGTGAAGCGCAAACGTGTCAAATCAAAGGCTGAGGAGTTCCATATCTCCATTTTCCCTTTGTATGTCCGTCCTTACCTGAAAGAAACTGAAAAGGTGCTGGCCTTAGAGAGCCGTTCCGTACAGGAAGCGGAACCGAAAGAGATCTGGGATATGATGTTCAGACTGCTGACGCCAGGGCAGCGCAAGCAGGTGACCGGACTGTTTGGCACAAAAGGAATTGATGCGGTATTTCCTTTTTTATTCGACGAAAAGTCGACTTTGTGATCCAGCCTGGTGAGATTTCAGGGTTGACAAATTTAGTGGCTCACAGGCAGACTTCGCATTCAACATTGTCTATCTGATAATGCGTAAGCGTTTAACGTCATCCAACGCACCTTAATCCTGATGGTCAGGTGGAGGGGGCGTGGTATCTCCTCGCCTTACTCTGCATTCTGGAGTAACGCATGACAGCACTAACCCAACAAGAAAAAAAACCTTCTGCGAATTTTTCGCTCTTTCGTATCGCTTTTGCGGTGTTCCTGACCTATATGACGGTCGGCCTGCCGTTGCCGGTGATCCCGCTTTTTGTGCACCAGGAACTGGGCTATGGCAACACCATGGTAGGTATCGCCGTCGGTATTCAGTTTCTGGCAACGGTATTAACCCGTGGTTATGCCGGGCGTCTGGCCGATCAGTACGGCGCCAAACGTTCTGCATTACAGGGGATGTTCGCCTGCGCTCTTGCGGGTGGTGCATGGCTGCTGGCAGCGTTGCTGCCGGTTAGCGTGCCCGTAAAATTTGCGCTGCTGATTGTCGGGCGTCTGCTCCTTGGCTTTGGTGAAAGCCAGCTGCTGACGGGGACATTGACCTGGGGGCTGGGGCTGGTTGGGCCAACGCGTTCCGGCAAGGTGATGTCATGGAATGGAATGGCGATTTATGGCGCGTTGGCAGTCGGGGCACCGCTGGGCTTGCTGATCCATAGCCATTATGGTTTTGCTGCGTTGGCAGTGACAACAATGGGGCTTCCACTGCTGGCATGGGCGTTTAACGGGACGGTTCGCAAGGTACCGACTCAGACGGGCGAGCGGCCATCGCTGTGGAGCGTGGTCGGGCTTATCTGGAAGCCCGGTCTGGGGCTGGCGTTGCAGGGGGTAGGGTTCGCCGTTATTGGCACCTTTATCTCGCTCTATTTTGCCAGCCACGGCTGGGCGATGGCGGGCTTTACGCTGACCGCATTTGGCGGCGCGTTTGTCGTCATGCGCGTATTGTTTGGCTGGATGCCGGATCGCTTCGGTGGCGTTAAGGTGGCTATTGCCTCTTTACTGGTGGAAACGGTGGGACTGATCCTGCTATGGCAGGCACCGACGGCGTGGATTGCGCTGCTGGGGGCGGCATTAACCGGGGCCGGGTGTTCGCTTATCTTCCCGGCGCTGGGCGTTGAGGTGGTAAAGCGCGTTCCTTCGCAGGTACGCGGGACGGCGCTGGGCGGTTACGCGGCCTTTCAGGATATCTCCTACGCCGTCACAGGCCCGCTGGCCGGGCTTCTGGCCACATCTTTTGGCTATCCTTCCGTGTTCCTCGCGGGAGCGATTTCCGCAGCTGCCGGAGTGCTGGTGACGTTACTGTCGTTTCGTCGATAAATGTTTATTCGCCCGTCTTCGGGAACTGGAGACGGGCGACCGCTTTGCGTGGAATGTAGTATTTCACCTGAAACTCGAACACGTTGGTATAGAGAATGGAATAATCGATGGGTTTTTGCTGCTCGTCGACAGCCTGGGTGTATATTTTGATAATCGGGTCCAGCGTGCTGATATGCAATAATTTCGCCAGTTCCGCAGAGGGCAACATCGGTAAAACAGACTCATAACACCCATCAATTTGGACTCCACATTCATTTTCTATATATGAAAATTTTGATTTCTGCATATGGGCGATGGTCAGGTCGGGAAAGCGCGTCGCTGAAAGCCAGGTCTCCTCTAACTGCATGGCGATATTATTGATAAAGCGCAGTCTTTTGGCGTAATAAACCAGATCGCCATGCTGTAACTGCAACCCTTTGGCGATCTCCTCTGAGGCCGTTTGCAGTTCGAATTTGAGGATCTGGCTCGATGGATTTTTTCCTTCATTACGGGCAATTTCGCTGAAGCTGTCCAAATGGGCGACCGACGCCTGGAAATGCTTGCTGCGTATCCATGTGCCGGAACCATGCCGACGCTCAACTAATTCTGCCTCTTCGAGTTCTTTTAACGCCTTACGCAGGGTATTACGCGAAACGTTATAGAGCGCCGCCAGTTCTTTCTCTGAGGGGAGAAGATCGCCAATATTGTATGATGGACTATTAATTCTCTTTTTGAGCAGATTAACGATATTTTTATAAATCACTTTTGCACCTCTTAAATCCCTGTATAAACATGGCATTGTCATTTTATGTGGCTGTATTCAAATCAACACGTTCATTTTTATCGTCATTTTTGAACAACTTTACCACGGCTAACTGTGATCAACCTTGAAGACAAGAAAAATTACCTTTATTAAGGTGGCGACGACGTTGCGTTATTTCATATCCATGAAAATGGCATATATATTATTAACTATTAATTAGGGAATACCATGAGTTTTATGGATGCTTTTGAACGTGGCATGGAGAAAATCCTTGTCCCTGTGGCCATGAAATTGAATTCGCAGATTCATGTTTCGGCAATTCGCGATGCTTTTATCTTATCGTTCCCGATAGTAATGGCCAGTTCGCTAATTATACTGATTAATTTTGCTATTTTATCTCCTGATGGTTTTATCGCCAGCCTTCTGCATCTGGGCGCAATTTTTCCGCATCTCTCCGATGCGCAACAAATTTTTACGCCGGTGATGAACGGTTCGGTCAATATCATGGCGATATTGATTACGTTTCTGGTTGCCCGCAATATTGCGATCAGTTTTCAGCAGGATGATTTATTGTGTGGATTAACGGCGATTGGCGCTTTTTTTGTGGTGTACACCCCTTATACCGTCATTGACGGTCAGGCTTATATGACCACCAAATATCTTGGGCCGCAGGGATTATTTGTCGCTGTTATTGTCGCCATGATATCCAGCGAAATTTTTTGTCGTCTGGCGAGAAATCCAAAAGTTACCATTGCCATGCCCGACGCCGTACCGCCTGCCGTCGCCCGTTCATTTAAGGTGCTGTTGCCGATCTGCCTGGTGATGATGCTATTTTCTGTCGCCAATTACCTGTTGACGAAAATTTCTCCGGACGGCCTTAATGATTTGATCTACACGCTGATTCAGGCACCGCTGAAAAATATGGGTACCAATATTGTTACCGTGCTGGTGCTCGGGGTGGTGTCTAACTTTCTGTGGATGCTGGGGATCCATGGGCCAAATACGGTAGCCGCGATTCGTGAGACGATTTTTTCGGAGGCGAATCTGGAAAACCTCTCATACGCCGCATCTCATGGCGCCACCTGGGGAGCGCCTTATCCCATCACCTGGAGTGGGATATACGACGCTTTCGCCAACTGCGGCGGTTCGGGAATGACGCTGGGATTATTACTGGCGATCTTCATTGCTTCACGGCGTAAAGATTACCGCGATCTGGCAAAGATGGCCTTTATTCCGGGGTTATTTAATATCAATGAACCGGTGATGTTCGGTTTACCCGTGGTACTGAATCCAGTCCTGATTATTCCTTTTATTCTGGTACCGTTTGTGAATTCTCTGATCGGTTATTTCTTTATCACTCTGGAAATTATTCCACCGATTGCTTACGCCGTTCCGTGGACGACGCCAGGCCCGCTTATCGCTTTCTTCGGCACCGGGGGGAACTGGCTCGCACTTCTTGTCGGTATTCTTTGCCTGATTGTTTCAACACTCATCTATTTACCCTTTGTGATTGCCGCGAACAAAGTGAATAGCGCATCGGCAGCCGAATAATTTCATCACCGATGGCAATCGTGGCGGGGCGGTTAGCTCACCAGCCAAAAAATAAACAGGGTCACCAGCAGCACGGTAAACAGCAGTCCGGGGCGTAATGAGACTGATTTTAGCGTTTCAATCACTGGCGCAAACGGGCTGAAGATCGGCTGAATATGATGCGGTTCGGTCGACTCTCTTTCGCGCTGTACGCGGCGCAAAAAGATCTGATTAAGCAGGTCCAGCACCTGCGCCGTTGTCAGGATGGTTTGCGGCTGGATTTGGTACGTCTGCTGGGCGTAATCTTTTAACGCCGACAGGTCATCCGCCTCCAGCGGCTGCTTCAGTGCCGCCTGAAGCGTCTGCAGCGTGGGGGCATGCTGCAGGCTCAGGGTCTGGCGCGCCTGTAGCCAGGTCACCAGATGGGTGAACTGTTTTGCCGGGATCAGTTCGCCACTTTTGACACCGGAGAGTTCCAGCATTGACTGCCAGATCTGTTTACCCGATTCGCCCGTAGCGGCTGCCAGTTTGGTCACCAGTTGGTTAAGCGTATTGTGCTCGGCAGGCAGGAGCGGCCTGTCGGTTGCCGGACGCTGCTGTGGCTGGGGGATCGACAGCGTACCTTGCTGTAACAGGGTCAGCACGTTTTTAAGCTGTTCAGGCGTGAGCTGGCTGAGCGCGGTTTGCCCATATTGCTGACGGATATAATCGCTGACCGCCTGGCGGTTATTTCCCTGATTCAGTAGCTCTGTAAGCCGGAAAAGTACCTGCCGGGTGGCGTGGTTTTGTTGGGCAACCTCCAGGCGCTGACTCAGGTTCTGTTCGGCGGCAGGAAAGTGGCGTGATAAAAGCGGCGTATCGCTTTTTACCCCCAGATCGTGTTTCATTCCGGCCCAGACCTCTGCGCTCTGTTGCTGAGTCATGGCGATCAGGCGCGTTATCAGCCTTTCCAGCACCGTGCGTTGTTGCGTGGAAAGCGGCTGTTCACCTGCGACAGACGGCAGGTTTTGGCCTTCACCTGGAGGGTGCGCGGGAGTACCGGAAATGGGTTGCATCATCACTAATCCTTAAAACCATAAATCTATGCAAAGTATGCCTGGCGACGAGATTATGGCACACTTGCCCGGTTAACTCTCGTTCTCAAGCAGGTACGACAGACGTGAAAATCCTCGTTGATGAAAATATGCCTTATGCCCGCGAATTATTCAGCCGCCTGGGCGAGGTAAAAGCGGTTTCTGGCCGCCCGATTCCCGTAGCAGAACTCGATGATGCCGACGCCTTAATGGTACGTTCGGTCACGAAAGTGAACGAAGCGCTACTGGGTGGAAAACCCGTGAAGTTCGTCGGTACCGCGACGGCGGGGACCGATCATGTGGACGACGGCTGGCTTAAGCAGGCCGGAATTGGTTTTTCTGCTGCACCAGGCTGTAACGCCATTGCGGTGGTTGAGTACGTTTTCTCGTCACTGTTAATGCTGGCCGAACGTGACGGCTTTGCGTTAAGCGACCGCACCGTGGGTATCGTCGGCGTGGGTAACGTCGGCGGCCGCCTGCAGGCCCGGCTGGCGGCGCTGGGGATCCGCACGTTGTTGTGCGATCCGCCGCGTGCCGATGGCGGTGATGAAGGCGATTTTCGCTCGCTGGAGGAACTGGTGCAGGAAGCGGATATCCTGACTTTTCATACGCCGCTGTTTAAAGAGGGACCGTATAAAACCTTGCATCTGGCCGACGAGGCGCTTATTCGTCGCCTGAAGCCGGGAAGTATTCTGATTAACGCCTGCCGTGGTCCGGTTGTTGATAACGCCGCACTGCTGGCGCGCCTCAATGCCGGACAGCAGCTGAGCGTGGTGCTGGACGTCTGGGAGGGGGAGCCGGATCTTAACGTCGCGCTGCTGGATAAAATCGATATCGGCACCTCGCACATCGCGGGCTATACGCTGGAAGGCAAGGCGCGTGGCACCACGCAAGTTTTTGAAGCGTACAGTGCTTTTATTGGCCGCGAGCAGCATGTCGCGCTGGACACGCTGCTGCCAGCACCGGAGTTTGGGCGCATTACCCTGCACGGTCCGCTGGATCAGCCGACGCTGAAAAGGCTGGTGCATTTGGTGTATGATGTGCGCCGCGATGATGCGCCGCTGCGTAAAGTCGCCGGAATTCCGGGTGAATTTGATAAGTTGCGTAAAAATTACCTTGAGCGTCGTGAGTGGTCGTCGCTGTATGTGATGTGTGACGATGCCGACGCGGCTACATTGTTGTGTAAACTGGGTTTTAACGCTGTTCATCACCCGACACGTTAATGTCTTTTTAATGCTCCCTGCTGAATAATCGGCAGGGATGCTTTTGTTTTTCTGGAGTAAACCACCATGTCTGAAGGCTGGAACATTGCCGTCCTGGGCGCGACGGGCGCCGTAGGCGAAGCCCTGCTCGAAACGCTGGCTGAACGCCAGTTCCCGGTTGGGGAAATTTATGCGCTGGCACGTAATGAAAGCGCAGGTGAACATCTGCGTTTTGGTGGTAAGTCCGTCATCGTTCAGGATGCCGCTGAATTTGACTGGACCCAGGCGCAGCTGGCGTTTTTTGTTGCCGGTGTGGAAGCGACGGCAGCCTGGGTCGAAGAGGCGACCAATGCCGGTTGCCTGGTGATCGACTCCAGCGGTCTGTTTGCCCTCGAGCCGGATGTCCCACTGGTTGTGCCGGAAGTGAACCCGTTTGTCCTGGCGGATTACCGTAACCGTAATGTGATTGCGGTGCCGAACAGCCTCACCAGCCAGCTGCTGGCATCGCTGAAGCCGCTGATCGATCAGGGCGGGCTTTCGCGTATCGCCGTGACCTGTCTGCTTTCTGCCTCTGCGCGGGGTAAAAAAGCGGTGGATGCGCTGGCCGGGCAGAGCGCGAAGCTGCTCAACGGCATTCCTGTCGACGAAGATGATTTCTTTGGTCGCCAACTGGCGTTCAATATGCTGCCTCTGCTGCCGGATCGTGAAGGCAGCGTGCGCGAGGAGCGCCAAATCGTTGATGAAGTGCGTAAAATTTTGCAGGATGAGGGGCTGATGGTCTCCGCGAGCTGCGTGCAGTCGCCGGTGTTTTATGGTCACGCGCAAATGGTGAATTTTGAAGCGCTGCGGCCTTTGTCGGCTGAAGAGGCGCGCGATGCCTTTGCCCGCGGTGAAGATATCGTATTGTCTGAAGAGAGCGATTTCCCGACTCAGGTGGGCGATGCCTCCGGGAATCCACAGCTTTCCGTCGGCTGCGTACAAAATGATTACGGTATGCCGGAGCAGATCCAGTTCTGGTCGGTTGCCGATAACGTACGTTTCGGCGGCGCGCTCATGGCGGTAAAAATTGCTGAAAAGCTGGTGCAGGAGTACCTGTACTAATGTCTGACCAGCAACAACGGCCAGTCTGTAAAATTGCGCTGGGTATTGAGTACGACGGCAGCAAGTATTATGGCTGGCAGCGGCAGAATGAAGTTCGCAGCGTGCAGGAAAAGCTTGAGAAGGCGCTTTCTCAGGTTGCCAACGAGCCGATCAACGTATTTTGCGCCGGGCGGACCGATGCGGGCGTTCATGGTACGGGGCAGGTGGTGCATTTTGAAACCACCGCGCTGCGCAAAGACGCCGCGTGGACGCTGGGCGTAAATGCGAATTTGCCGGGTGACATCGCCGTGCGCTGGGTTAAAGCGGTGCCAGAAGATTTTCATGCCCGTTTTAGCGCCACGGCTCGCCGTTATCGCTACATCATCTACAATCATCGACTGCGCCCGGCGGTGTTAGGTAAAGGTGTCACGCATTATTATGAACCGCTGGATGCGGCACGTATGCATCGGGCGGCTCAGTGTCTGATTGGCGAAAATGATTTCACGTCGTTTCGCGCCGTGCAGTGCCAGTCGCGCACGCCGTGGCGTAACGTGATGCACATAATCGTGACGCGTCACGGCCCTTATGTGGTGGTCGATATCAAAGCGAATGCCTTTGTACATCATATGGTCAGGAATATTGTCGGTAGCCTGATGGAAGTAGGCGCCCACAACCAGCCGGAGAGCTGGATAGCAGAGCTGTTGGCGGCGAAGGACAGAACGCTTGCAGCGGCAACGGCGAAGGCGGAAGGGCTGTATCTGGTTGCGGTAGATTACCCTGACCGGTTTGACCTTCCCAAACCCCCTATGGGCCCGCTATTTTTGGCGGACTAATTTGAGTCGTACAAGGTATAGGCAACTATGGACCTGATTTACTTCCTCATTGATTTTATTCTGCACATTGATGTGCATCTGGCGGAGCTGGTCGCGGAGTATGGCGTCTGGGTGTATGCCATTTTGTTCCTGATCCTCTTTTGCGAAACCGGTCTGGTGGTCACGCCGTTCCTGCCGGGGGATTCGCTGCTGTTCGTCGCAGGTGCGCTGGCGTCGCTGGAGACCAACGATCTTAACGTGCATACGATGGTTGTCCTGATGCTGATTGCCGCGATTGTCGGTGATGCGGTGAACTATACAATTGGTCGGCTGTTTGGCGAGAAATTATTCAGCAATCCGGATTCCAAAATTTTCCGTCGTAGCTATCTGGATAAAACCCACCAGTTTTATGAAAAACATGGCGGTAAAACCATTATCCTCGCCCGTTTTGTGCCAATTGTCAGAACGTTTGCGCCGTTTGTGGCGGGAATGGGGCATATGTCATATCGTCATTTCGCGGCCTATAACGTTATCGGCGCGCTGCTCTGGGTGCTGATCTTCACCTACGCCGGCTATTTCTTTGGCACGATCCCTATGATTCAGAATAATCTCAAGTTATTGATTGTTGCGATTATTGTGGTTTCCATATTGCCGGGCGTCATTGAGATCGTTCGTCACAAACGTGCAGCAACAAGAGCACAAAAATAGAAACAAACTATCCGGTTCGACCACTTTTTTATCCAAAGTTTCGGGCTGTTATGTTTTAATGTGCAACATTCATGGTCTGTTGGGGGCAAAAATGGCATTATGCGCCCCTTAACAGCAACGCTGACGTGTGCACAACATCATTCAGTCTGCGTCGAGGCGGCAACGGAGTGGATCCTCGGGAGCTTACATAAGTAAGTGACTGAAGTAAGCAAAGGCAGCCAACAAAGAGGCAACCTGAAGGATGAAGTGTATCGGACCAGGTTCAGGCAGAAAGGTCATAAATGAGCTGGATTGAACGAATTAAAAGCAACATTACTCCCACCCGCAAGGCAAGCATTCCTGAAGGGGTGTGGACCAAATGTGATAGCTGCGGTCAGGTTTTATACCGTGCTGAGCTGGAACGTAATCTTGAGGTCTGTCCGAAGTGTGACCATCATATGCGCATGTCGGCGCGCAATCGCCTGCATAGCCTGTTAGATGAAGGTTCTCTTGTGGAACTGGGTAGCGAGCTTGAGCCGAAAGATGTTCTGAAGTTCCGCGATTCCAAGAAGTACAAAGACAGACTGGCTTCCGCACAAAAAGAAACCGGTGAGAAAGACGCGCTGGTGGTAATGAAAGGCACGCTTCACGGTATGCCGATCGTCGCCGCGGCGTTTGAGTTTGCCTTCATGGGCGGCTCTATGGGCTCTGTGGTTGGCGCACGCTTTGTGCGTGCCGTTGAGCAGGCGCTGGAAGATAACTGCCCGCTGATCTGCTTCTCTGCTTCCGGCGGTGCGCGTATGCAGGAAGCGCTGATGTCGCTGATGCAGATGGCGAAAACGTCTGCGGCACTGGCTAAAATGCAGGAGCGTGGTCTGCCGTATATCTCCGTGCTGACCGACCCAACGATGGGTGGCGTTTCCGCCAGCTTCGCGATGCTGGGCGATCTGAACATCGCGGAACCGAAAGCGTTGATTGGTTTTGCAGGCCCGCGTGTTATTGAGCAAACCGTACGTGAGAAACTGCCGCCGGGATTCCAGCGCAGTGAGTTCCTGATTGAAAAAGGCGCTATTGATATGATTGTCCGCCGTCCTGAGATGCGCCTTAAACTGGCAAGCGTCCTGGCGAAGCTGATGAATCTGCCCGCGCCAAATCCGGATGCCCCGCGCGAAGGCGTCGAGGTGCCACCGGTACCCGATCAGGAACCCGAGGCCTGATTGCTGAAAAGGGCAGGGCCACAGGCGCTGCCCTTTTGCTTTTCTCAACGTAACGAAATTACAGGCATCATGGACAATAAACGCATACCTCAAGCCGCGTCGCCCCTGGCCTCGTGGCTTTCTTATCTGGAAAATCTGCACGGTAAACCCATCGATCTGGGCCTTGCGCGCGTAAGTACAGTGGCGGCGAATCTGGGCGTGCTGAAGCCGGCTCCGTTTGTGTTTACCGTTGCCGGAACTAACGGTAAAGGAACCACCTGTCGTACGCTTGAGTCCATGCTCACTGCGGCAGGATATAAAGTTGGGGTTTACAGTTCGCCGCATCTGGTGCGTTATACCGAACGTGTGCGCGTAGAGGGAAAAGAGCTGCCGGAATTGGCGCATACGACGTCGTTTGCTGAGATTGAAGCCGCTCGCGGCGACATTTCCCTGACCTATTTTGAATACGGTACGCTGTCGGCGCTGTGGCTGTTTAAAGTGGCTAAACTGGATGTGGTCATCCTGGAAGTGGGGCTTGGCGGACGGCTTGATGCGACAAATATCGTGGATGCGGATGTCGCCGTGGTGACCAGCATCGCACTCGATCATACCGACTGGCTGGGACCGGATCGCGAAAGCATTGGCCGTGAGAAGGCCGGAATTTTCCGTGACGAAAAGCCTGCGATTGTCGGCGAACCGGAAATGCCTTACACCATCGCAGATGTGGCGCAAGAGACCGGGGCGATTATACAGCGTTGCGGCGTGGACTGGCATTATGAGGTCTCAGGCGACGGCTGGAACTTTACCGACAGTCACGGTACGTTGACGAACCTGCCGCTGCCACAGGTGCCGCAGCCTAACGCCGCGACGGCCCTGGCCGCGCTGCGCGCCAGTGGGCTGACTGTGAGCGAGCAGGCCATTCGCGACGGTATCGCTCAGGCGATTTTACCGGGACGCTTTCAGGTTGTGAGCGAATCGCCGCGGGTTATTCTCGATGTCGCGCATAATCCTCACGCAGCGGAATATCTGACTGGCCGTCTGAAAATGTTACCGAAAAATGGGCGAGTACTTGCTGTTATCGGTATGCTACATGATAAGGATATTGCGGGAACGTTGGCCTGGCTGAAAAGCGTGGTCAATGACTGGTATTGTGCACCGCTGGAAGGGCCGCGAGGCGCAACGGCAGAACAGTTGCTGGAACATCTGGGTAAAGGTAATGTCTATGACAGCGTTGCGCTTGCCTGGCATGCCGCGCTGGCGGACGCAAAACCAGAAGATACCGTGCTGGTGTGTGGATCGTTTCACACCGTCGCACATGTCATGGAAGTGATGGACACGGGGAGAATCGGTGGCGAGTAAATTTCAGAATCGTTTAGTCGGCACGATTGTGCTGGTCGCGCTCGGGGTGATTGTGCTTCCCGGGTTGCTCGACGGGCAGAAAAAACATTATCAGGATGAGTTTGCGGCGATCCCTTTGGTGCCGAAACCGGGCGATCGTGATGAACCCGATATGATGCCTGCCGCCACTCAGGCGTTGCCCACTCAGCCACCGGAAGGGGCTGCGGAAGAGGTTCGTGCAGGCGATGCGGCGGCACCGTCACTGGATCCTTCACACTATGTCTCAACGAACCACGTTGAGCCTGACCCGATTCCGGTTGAGCAACCGAAACCAAAGCCGCAGCCTAAACCACAGCCAAAACCGCAGGCTGACACAACTCCGGCGCCGAAACCGGTAGCCGAAGAGAAGCCCGCCCCGACGGGGAAAGCGTATGTGGTGCAGCTTGGCGCGCTCAAAAATGCCGACAAGGTCAATGAGATAGTGGGTAAACTTCGTAGCGCAGGCTTCCGGGTATATACTTCCCCGTCAACGCCAGTGCAGGGTAAAATCACCCGTATTCTCGTAGGGCCAGATGCCTCCAGAGACAAGCTGAAAAATTCGCTGGGCGAACTGCAGCAGATCTCCGGTTTGAGCGGGGTGGTGATGGGCTACAGCCCTAACTAACCGGCATCGTTGCCTGGTGGTATGTTGCTTCGTCGCGCGATATTTCTGTCGCCCGGATAAGGTGCTTACACCGCCATCCGGCAATGCCTGAAGAGGCAAAAAGTTTGATGGCGTTGAATATTTTTTCAGCGCCATTTTTATTTACGCGGGGGAAGGAAATCCCTACGCAAACGTTTTCTTTTTCTGTTAGAATGCGCCCCGAACAGGACGACAGGGCGTAAAATCGTGGGACACATATGGTCTGGATTGATTACGCCATTATCGCGGTGATTGCTTTCTCCTGTCTGGTTAGCCTGATCCGTGGCTTTGTTCGTGAAGCGTTATCGTTGGTGACATGGGGTTGTGCTTTCTTTGTCGCCAGCCATTACTACACTTACCTGTCTGTCTGGTTTTCGGGCTTTGAAGACGAACTGATTCGAAACGGAATTGCCATCGCGGTGTTGTTTATCGCGACGCTTATTGTCGGCGCTATCGTTAACTATGTGGTAGGTCAGCTGGTCGAGAAAACCGGCCTGTCGGGTACCGACAGGGTACTGGGGGTCTGTTTCGGGGCGCTGCGTGGTGTGTTGATTGTTGCTGCCATTCTGTTCTTTCTCGATACCTTCACCGGTCTGTCGAAAAGTGAGGACTGGAGCAAGTCGCAACTTATCCCGGAGTTCAGTTTCATCATCAGATGGTTCTTTGACTATCTGCAAAGCTCGTCAAGTTTCTTGCCCAGAGCATAAGCGCTCTGAGATGTGGCTTAGAGCCTGGTTTATTAGCCTAATGAACCAGGCTCTTAACGAGGAAAAGACGTATGTGCGGTATTGTCGGTATCGCCGGTGTTATGCCGGTAAACCAGTCGATTTATGACGCGTTAACGGTGCTTCAGCATCGTGGTCAGGATGCTGCGGGCATCATCACCATTGATGCGAATAATTGCTTCCGTCTGCGTAAGGCCAATGGGCTGGTGAGCGATGTGTTTGAAGCTCGCCATATGCAGCGTATGCAGGGCAACATGGGCATCGGCCATGTGCGTTACCCAACGGCTGGCAGCTCAAGTGCCTCCGAAGCTCAACCCTTTTACGTTAACTCACCGTACGGCATCACGCTTGCTCACAACGGCAATCTGACTAACGCTCACGAGTTGCGTAAAAAGTTGTTTGAGGAAAAACGCCGCCACATCAATACCACCTCTGATTCTGAAATCCTGCTTAATATCTTCGCCAGCGAACTGGATAACTTCCGTCACTATCCGCTGGAGGCTGATAACATTTTTGCCGCGATTGCCGCCACCAACCGTCAGATCCGCGGAGCCTATGCCTGTGTGGCGATGATTATCGGTCACGGGATGGTCGCTTTTCGCGATCCGAACGGCATTCGTCCGCTGGTGCTGGGTAAACGCGATGTTGGCGATGGCCGTACTGAATATATGGTGGCCTCCGAGAGCGTGGCACTGGATACTCTGGGCTTTGAATTCCTGCGCGATGTTGCACCTGGCGAAGCGGTCTACATCACGGAGAAAGGCCAGCTTTTCACCCGTCAGTGCGCAGATAACCCGGTCAGCAACCCGTGTCTGTTTGAGTATGTCTACTTCGCGCGTCCGGACTCCTTCATTGACAAAATTTCTGTCTACAGCGCCCGTGTCAATATGGGGACTAAGCTGGGTGAGAAAATTGCCCGTGAATGGGAAGATCTGGATATCGATGTGGTGATCCCGATCCCGGAAACCTCCTGCGATATCGCGCTGGAAATTGCCCGTATTCTTGGAAAACCGTACCGTCAGGGGTTTGTGAAAAACCGTTATGTGGGCCGTACCTTTATCATGCCGGGGCAGCATCTGCGTCGTAAATCAGTACGGCGTAAGCTGAACGCCAACCGGGCGGAGTTCCGTGATAAAAACGTGCTGCTGGTGGACGACTCCATTGTCCGTGGCACCACGTCAGAACAAATTATCGAAATGGCGCGTGAAGCCGGGGCGAAAAAGGTCTATCTGGCTTCAGCGGCACCGGAAATTCGTTTTCCGAACGTTTACGGTATCGACATGCCGACCGCCAACGAGCTGATTGCCCACGGACGTGAAGTGGATGAAATTCGCCAGATCATCGGTGCCGACGGTCTTATCTTCCAGGATCTGGACGATCTGATCGACGCTGTTCGTACGGAAAACCCGGATATTCAGCAGTTTGAGTGCTCGGTGTTTAACGGCGTGTACGTCACTAAAGATGTCGACCAGTCCTATCTCGATTTCCTTGATTCACTGCGTAATGACGATGCCAAAGCGGTACAGCGTCAGAACGAGGTGGAAAACCTGGAAATGCATAACGAAGGTTAAGTGTTGCCCCGTAAGGGTGCCAGTGTGGCGGGCACCCTGGTTTGCAACTGTGCGCAAAATCCTGCACAGTTGACCTGGATTAAAGCGTGGGCGATAAAAATGAAACGACTCATTGTAGGGATTAGCGGCGCCAGTGGCGCAATTTATGGCGTGCGTTTGCTGCAGGTGCTGCGTGACGTGGCGGATGTGGAAACGCATCTGGTAATGAGTCAGGCGGCCCGACAGACGCTCAGCCTGGAAACCGACTATTCCCTGCGTGAAGTGCAGGCGCTGGCGGATGTCACTCATGATGCGCGGGATATTGCTGCCAGCATCTCATCAGGATCGTTTCAGACCGCAGGAATGGTTATTCTGCCCTGTTCAATTAAAACCCTGTCCGGCATTGTACACAGTTATACCGACGGTCTTCTTACGCGGGCGGCGGATGTGGTGCTGAAAGAACGCCGTCCTCTTGTGCTGTGCGTGCGTGAAACGCCGCTGCATTTAGGTCATCTGCGCCTCATGACCCAGGCGGCGGAAATTGGGGCGATAATCATGCCGCCAGTTCCGGCGTTTTATCATCGGCCGCAGTCACTTGATGATGTGATTAATCAAACCGTTAATCGCGTACTTGACCAGTTTGCTATCTCCCTTCCACAGGATCTTTTCACCCGCTGGCAGGGGGCGTAGTTGCCTCTTCAGCATACCGTTTTATTGCCATTGCCCTGTTTGAGGGCAATTTTGTAACCGCGATCATATCCTCAACATTTAATTGGCCAAAACGTATCGAAACGCTGCGGCTCAACCGTCAGACCTGCTATCTTCAACATCAGGATAATATTGCAACGTTTTATTAACATATTTAACGTCGAATATCCTCATCGGCGCGAAAATGGCATAAGACCTGCATGAAGAAGCCTGCAAACACACAACACAACGTAAAACATAATAAGATCACGCTACCTGAGGGTTATGTATGAAGAAGTCGATTCTCGCTCTGTCTTTGCTGATGGGACTGTCTGCAACGGCAACCAGCTATGCAGCACTTCCACAGACGGTACGTATTGGAACAGATACGACCTACGCACCTTTCTCCTCTAAAGATGCCAAAGGCGATTTTGTCGGCTTTGATATCGATCTGGGCAATGAGATGTGCAAGCGTATGCAGGTGAAATGTACCTGGGTCGCCAGCGACTTTGACGCGCTGATCCCGTCGTTAAAGGCGAAAAAGATAGATGCCATTATCTCTTCGCTCTCCATAACGGATAAGCGCCAGCAGGAAATCGCCTTCTCCGACAAGCTCTACGCGGCCGATTCACGCCTGATTGCGGCGAAGGGGTCACCCATTCAGCCAACGCTGGATGCGCTGAAAGGCAAGCATGTGGGTGTTCTGCAGGGGTCAACTCAGGAAGCTTACGCCAATGATACCTGGCGCAGTAAAGGTGTGGATGTTGTCGCGTATGCCAACCAGGATCTCATCTATTCCGACCTGACGGCAGGGCGTCTGGATGCCGCATTGCAGGATGAAGTTGCCGCCAGTGAAGGCTTCCTCAAACAGCCTGCCGGTAAAGACTATGCCTTTGCCGGTCCTTCGGTGAAAGACAAAAAGTACTTTGGTGATGGTACCGGCGTCGGTCTGCGTAAAGAGGATACCGCGCTGAAAGCTGCCTTTGATAAAGCGTTGACCGATCTGCGTAAAGATGGCACCTACGACAAGATGGCGAAAAAATATTTTGACTTTAATGTCTACGGCGACTGATACGCAAAACGGGAATTTACTGTCTCATTACGGTGCATCATGCTGCTGATGCACTGTAATGGTGCAATTATCGTTGCCGAAGTGCGTATGACTGCATACTTAAGCGCTTTTCATGCAAAATAAATCGGCTGGCAGGGCAGAATACTTTGCCTTGTCGGCCCGATTAATGGCACGATAACTGCACCTGATCCTGTAAAGATCCCCTATAAAAGACAGTCTGTTGAGGATAGTTATGAAAAAACTGGTGTTGTCTCTTTCTCTGGTTCTGGCTTTCTCCAGTGCTACCGCAGCCTTTGCGGCAATTCCGCAGAAAATTCGTATTGGTACCGATCCGACTTATGCCCCGTTTGAATCCAAAAATTCTCAGGGGGAATTAGTCGGTTTTGATATCGAACTGGCAAAAGAGCTGTGTAAACGTATCAACACGCAATGTACCTTTGTCGAAAACCCGCTGGACGCGCTGATCCCTTCGCTGAAAGCGAAGAAAATCGACGCCATCATGTCTTCGCTCTCCATCACTGAAAAGCGTCAGCAGGAAATCGCCTTTACCGACAAGCTTTATGCAGCCGACTCTCGTCTGGTTGTCGCCAAAGATTCCACTATTCAGCCAACCGTTGAGTCCCTGAAGGGCAAGCGTGTCGGCGTGCTGCAAGGCACGACTCAGGAAACCTTCGGCAATGAACACTGGGCGCCGAAAGGCATTGAGATTGTCTCCTATCAGGGCCAGGACAATATCTATTCTGACCTGACGGCCGGACGTATTGATGCGGCGTTCCAGGATGAAGTCGCGGCCAGCGAAGGCTTCCTGAAGCAGCCGGTGGGCAAAGATTACAAATTCGGCGGTCCGTCGGTGAAAGATGAGAAACTGTTCGGCGTTGGTACCGGTATGGGGCTGCGTAAAGAGGATAACGAACTGCGTGAAGCCCTGAATAAAGCGTTCGCTGACATGCGTGCTGACGGTACTTACGAGAAGCTGGCGAAAAAGTACTTTGATTTTGATGTTTACGGCGGTTAATTGCCGCAGGTGTTGATAAAGCCCGTAGATTTGTGACCGACCAGCCTTATCCGGCCTGCGACGATATCCGCGCAGGCCGGATAAGCGTAGCGCCATCAGGCATCAGCGTGGCCGGTCATGATGTCAAAAGAGGCTTCTTACTTCACCACACACGACAGGACAGGCAGCATGTTGTACGGGTTTTCAGGTGTTATTTTACAGGGCGCTATTGTCACGCTGGAGCTGGCCTTAAGCTCTGTCGTACTGGCCGTCCTGATCGGCCTCATCGGGGCGGGAGCTAAACTCTCGCAAAACCGGGTGACGGGGCTTATTTTCGAAGGTTATACCACTCTGATTCGCGGGGTACCGGATCTGGTGTTAATGCTGCTGATCTTCTACGGTTTGCAGATTGCGCTCAATACGGTCACCGATGCGATGGGCATCAGCCAGATTGATATCGATCCTATGGTGGCGGGTATCATCACTCTGGGATTTATCTACGGCGCTTACTTCACTGAAACCTTTCGTGGTGCGTTTATGGCGGTCCCTAAGGGGCATCTTGAAGCCGCCACGGCATTCGGTTTTACGTCTTCGCAGATTTTCCGTCGGATTATGTTCCCGGCGATGATGCGCTACGCCTTACCGGGAATAGGCAACAACTGGCAGGTTATTCTCAAAGCGACGGCGCTGGTCTCTCTGCTCGGCCTGGAAGATGTGGTGAAAGCCACCCAGCTTGCCGGGAAAAGCACCTGGGAGCCGTTCTATTTCGCCATTGTCTGCGGACTCATCTACCTGGCCTTTACCACGGTATCCAATGGCGTGCTGCTGTTCCTCGAACGTCGCTATTCTGTAGGTGTGAAGAGGGCTGACCTGTGATTGAGATTATTCAGGAGTACTGGAAAGCCCTGTTGTGGACCGATGGCTACCGTTTTACCGGCGTAGCTATCACGCTATGGCTGCTGATCTCCTCGGTGGTGATGGGCGGCATTCTGGCGCTGTTCCTGGCGATTGGCCGCGTCTCCAGCAATAAGTTTATTCAGTTTCCCATCTGGTTGTTTACTTACGTGTTTCGCGGCACGCCGCTGTACGTGCAGCTGCTGGTATTCTATTCCGGGATGTATACCCTGGAAATTGTGAAGGGCACCGAGTTTCTTAATGCGTTCTTCCGAAGCGGCCTGAATTGTACCGTGCTGGCGCTGACGCTGAATACCTGTGCCTATACCACCGAGATTTTCGCCGGTGCGATTCGTTCAGTGCCGCACGGAGAAATTGAAGCCGCGCGGGCATACGGCTTCTCCTCGTTCAAAATGTACCGGTGCATCATTTTGCCGTCGGCGCTGCGCATCGCGCTGCCCGCCTATAGCAACGAAGTTATTCTGATGCTGCACTCCACCGCGCTGGCCTTTACGGCGACGGTGCCGGACCTGCTAAAAATCGCCCGTGATATCAACTCAGCCACCTACCAGCCGTTTACCGCTTTTGGTATCGCGGCGGTGCTGTATTTAACGATCTCTTATGTTCTGATAAGCCTGTTCCGTAAGGCGGAAAAACGCTGGTTGCAGCATGTGAAACCTTCTTCAACGCACTGAGAATACGATGTCTGAGAATAAATTAAACGTTATCGATTTGCACAAGCGCTACGGCGAACATGAAGTGCTGAAAGGGGTATCACTGCAGGCCAATGCCGGAGACGTGATTAGCATTATCGGCTCATCCGGTTCCGGGAAAAGTACCTTCCTGCGCTGCATTAACTTTCTGGAAAAACCGAGCGAAGGGTCGATCGTGGTTAACGGCCAGAATATCACTCTGGTGCGCGATAAAGATGGTCAGCTCAAAGTGGCGGACAAAAATCAGCTGCGTTTACTGCGCACGCGTCTGACGATGGTGTTTCAGCACTTTAACCTCTGGAGCCATATGACGGTGCTGGAGAACGTGATGGAAGCGCCGATTCAGGTTCTGGGATTAAGCAAACCGGAGGCGCGCGAGCGGGCGATAAAATACCTGGCGAAGGTGGGAATTGATGAGCGTGCCCAGGGAAAATATCCCGTGCATCTCTCCGGCGGTCAGCAGCAGCGCGTTTCCATTGCCCGTGCGCTGGCGATGGAACCTGAGGTTCTGCTGTTTGATGAACCTACGTCGGCGCTCGATCCCGAGCTGGTGGGGGAAGTGCTGCGCATTATGCAGCAGCTGGCGGAAGAGGGAAAAACGATGGTGGTAGTGACCCATGAAATGGGCTTTGCCCGCCATGTCTCCACGCACGTTATCTTCCTGCATCAGGGGAAAATCGAAGAAGAGGGCGAGCCGGAGCAGGTGTTCGGCAACCCGCAAAGCCCACGTTTACAGCAGTTCCTGAAAGGTTCGCTGAAATAATTGTGCTCCCGGCGGCGTAATGCTGCCGGGGGCTTTAAACTGGCGCGCGCTCCAGGCGATACGCCCAGTCGTCATAGCGCACGCCATTCACCTCATACGCCTTTTCCAGAACCTGGGTACGGACAAAACCCGCCTTTTCCAGCACCCGTACGGAACCCGTATTGTCGGCTAAGACCCAGGCATTGATCGCCGTCACCCCTGCCTGGCTGAAGGCATACTCGCAGACGGCGCGCACGGCTTCGCTGGCGATCCCTTTGCCCTGCGCCTGCACAATCACGGTGTAGCCGAGGTCTGCTTCTTGTGGGTGGCGATGGCTTATCTGCAGGCCGATATCGCCCAGCGGGGTGTCATCATTCCGCTGGCGGATCACGAAGGTGTGCTGCGCGGCCAGACGTCGGGCAAACAGCAGGCGAGTGTCCCGTTCCGGAGCAATGTTACCCATAAAACGCATGATCTGCGGACTTTCACGCAGGGCGAGAAAGAAAGGCCAGTCTGTAGGTTGAAAAGGGGTGAGGATCAGTCTTGAAGTCGTTATTGTTGCCATAACATCGCCATTCCGGAAAACAACTTACGTTATCACAGGAATGGCGAGGGAAAAAAGTTACTGCAGTACATCCGCCAGCGCTTCTTCTAAATCGTACCAGCGAAAAGCGAACCCGGCTGCCTCCAGCCGTTTAGGCAGGGCACGTTGTCCTCCCAGCACCAGTACTGACGATTCGCCCATCAACAGACGGATAGCCGCAGCCGGAACGCGTAAAATGGCGGGGCGGTTGAGCGCATGTCCCAGCGCGTGAGAAAACTGCTCGTTATGTACGGGATAAGGGGAAACCATATTAAACGGGCCGCGAAGATTGTTATCAAGCAACCAGAGAATACCGTTGACCATATCATCAATATGGATCCAGGCCAGATACTGACGGCCTGTGCCAATGGGGCCACCCAGACCCAGACGAAATGCCGGGGTCATCTTAGCCAGAATGCCGCCTTTTGGCGCCAGAACAACGCCGGTACGCAACAGACAAACGCGCGTTCTGTCACTTTGCGCGCTGCTGGCGATTTGCTCCCAGCGGGCGCAAAGCTTATGTGTAAACTCGTTATGCGGCGGCTCCTCTTCCGTGACCACGACTTCCCCCAGATCGCCATAATAGCCGGTTGCCGAGCCAGAAATCAGCACCGCTGGCGGCGCTTCGCTGGCGTTGATCAAATCTGCTAACCGTTGGGTTATTTGCCAGCGACTCTGGCACAGCAAATCTTTTTGCTGTGCGGTCCAGCGTTTGTCAGCAATCGGCTCTCCCGCCAGATTGATTACGGCGTCAATCTCATTGAGATTATGCTGCCCTTCCAGTCCCTGCCAGATTGCAATTCGGGAACCCAGACGCTGACGCGCCTTTTCAGGACTACGCGTCACTACCGTCACCTGATGGCCCAGCTCCAGCAAGCGCGGTATCAGATGGCGTCCAATCAGGCCTGTACCACCGGTTACCAGTATGTTCATGTCGCCTCCCGTCGTTGCCGCTAGCGTCGCCAGCTCAAGGTCATTGATACTGAATCGGCGTAACGCAGTGCGTGAAGTTTATCGATCTCGACTTCAGCATAAGTGACCCAGTGATGTTCGCGTGCGATATCGAGCACATCCTGAGTTAATTTTTCCAGCAAGGAGAACCGGTTACTCTCCACATGCCCAATGATGGCTTTGGTGATGGTGCGATAGTTCAGCGCATCGTTAATATCCTCGCTGGTGCGGGCATGCTCCGCCGGGTAGTGAATAGCGACGTTGATGACAATATCCTGGCGGTTGTTAATCTCTTCTTCTTTGATTCCGATAAAAGTACGTAACCGAAGGTTTTTTATACGAATAATGGCGTCAGGTTGTGACATTGCAGGTTTCCTCCATGTAGTAACGTTGGCATGATACACGAGAATTATCGTACGTTATCCTTTCGCTCTCTCATGAGTATGCTGTGCCTGCAGCATGGCGCGCTCCGTCGCAGGGCGCGTGCGAATACGTTCAAACCAGTTGTTGACCGCCGGATACATATCCAGATCGATGCGCTGACGCTGGTGGGCATTCACCCATGGCCAGCAGGCGATATCGGCAATACTGTAGTGCTCGCCGCTGAGCCAGGGGGCGTTCTCCAGCCGCTTGTTGAGCACGTTATACAGGCGTTGAGTCTCCACCTGATAACGTTCGATAGCATAGGGAATTGCCTGCGGGGCAAAATGGTTGAAATGATGATTCTGTCCGAGCATTGGACCAAATCCGCTCACCTGCCAGAACAGCCACTGTAGGGTGGTATGCCGTTCACGTAACTCTCCGCTGAGTAACTTTCCGCTTTTCTCCGCCAGGTACAGCAGAATTGCGCCGGATTCAAAGACGCTGAGCGGCGCACCGCCATCGACTGGGGCGTGATCCACAATTGCCGGAATTTTATTATTGGGGGAGATCGCCAGAAAGTCGGGGCGGAACTGATTGCCTTTACTGATATCAACTTTAATCAAACGATAGTCCAGCTCAGCTTCCTCCAGAAACAGCGTTATTTTGTGTCCGTTGGGCGTAGGGGCGTAGTAGAGGTCGATCATTTCAGCTCCTGAAAGTCACTTATTGGTCGCAGACAAACACAAGTATAGAAAGCCTCCTGCACAGTGTGAGTTTAGTTCAGGTGACAGCGCGAGAAAGACGCTATACCCTTCATCTTTCACGCCGTATTTTTGTTGGCTGCGTCTGTATCAAGCAACGTTCCGCCCCGGCTACATCGTTATCAGTGCTCCAGGGATTTACAGACGTACCGCCTCAACGTAATCGAAATCTTTTGGGGCTATATTTTGAGAAAAAAACCGCACGACAATGAGGATGATATGAGCAAACACCCGATCACGCTTTGGACCGACGCCGATTTTTTCTCCCCCTACGTACTGTCCGTCTGGGTGGCTCTTCAGGAGAAGGGGTTGTCTTTTACCCTGAAAACGGTTGACCTCAACAGAGGGGAACATTTAACGCCGCACTGGCAAGGATATGCCCTGACGCGACGCGTCCCGTTACTGCAAATCGATGATTTTGAACTGAGTGAGTCGTCCGCGATTGCCGAGTATCTGGAAGACCGTTTTGCGCCGCCGACCTGGGAGCGTATCTACCCTCTTGATAGAGAAAAACGTGCGCGTGCCCGTCAGGTTCAGGCCTGGATCCGCAGCGATTTAATGCCCATTCGTGAAGAGCGTCCGACCAATGTGGTATTCGGCGGGGTGAAAAAGGGGCCATTGAGTGACGCAGGGAAAGCCAGTGCGGAAAAATTGTATGCCATCGCAGAGAATTTACTCTCCGGTGGGTTGCCGAATTTGTTCGGCGAATGGTGTATTGCCGATACCGACCTGGCGCTGATGCTTAACCGCCTGGTGCTGAACGGTGACGATGTTCCTGAACGGCTGGCGGAATATGCAGCATTTCAGTGGCAACGTGCATCTGTCCAGCGTTTTATTGCGCTTTCCGCGAAGCGTTCAGGCTGATAAACCATCCATAATCCAGTATCATAGACGGGTTTTTTACGACGAGGAGTGAGTGATGAAACTGATGTTTGCATCAGACATTCACGGGTCATTACCGGCGACAGAACGCGTGCTTGAACTGTTTGCCCGCAGCGGCGCGCAGTGGCTGGTGATCCTGGGCGATGTGTTAAATCACGGCCCGCGAAATGCGCTGCCCGAAGGGTATGCGCCAGCACAGGTTGCTGAACGTCTGAATGAGCAGGCGTCGCGAATTATTGCGGTACGCGGAAACTGTGACAGCGAAGTGGATCAGATGCTGCTCCATTTTCCGATGACTGCGCCGTGGCAGCAGGTATTGCTGGAAAATCAGCGGTTTTTCCTGACCCACGGCCATCTTTTCGGGCCGGATAATTTGCCGGCATTACAGGCTGAAGATGTGCTGGTCTATGGTCATACTCATCTTCCCGTAGCGGAGAAACGTGGTGAGGTTTATCACTTTAATCCCGGTTCGGTGAGCATTCCGAAAGGCGGATATGCAGCAAGCTACGGCATTCTGGATGATAATGTTTTAAGTGTAATCGCACTCAATGATCAACGTATCATTGCACAGGTGACGATTAATTCGTAATTTACCCCACAATGTGAATGCGCCGTAAGAGCGCCGGAAAAAGAAGGTTTCCTGATGGTGGAACAGCGTCGTTTGGCAAGTACTGAATGGGTGGATATTGTGAACGAAGATAATGAGGTCATCGCACAGTCCAGCCGGGAACAGATGCGAGCGCAGTGCCTGCGTCATCGTGCGACTTATATCGTGGTACATGACGGAATGGGCAAAATTCTGGTGCAGCGGCGTACCGAGACAAAAGACTTTTTACCCGGCATGTTAGACGCCACCGCAGGCGGTGTCGTGCAGGCCGATGAACAACTGCTGGACTCCGCCCGCCGTGAAGCGGAAGAGGAGTTAGGTATTGCAGGCGTCCCGTTTGCCGAGCACGGTCAGTTCTATTTTGAAGATGAAAACTGCCGCGTCTGGGGCGCGCTGTTCAGCTGCGTCTCCCACGGGCCTTTTGCTTTGCAGGAAGAAGAGGTCAGTGAAGTATGCTGGCTCACACCGGAAGAAATTACCGCACGCTGCGATGAGTTCACGCCCGATTCATTAAAAGCGCTGGCGCTGTGGATGACCCGCAACGCCAAAAATGAGTCCGCGGCGAAGTCAGAGACTCAACATGAAAAGCAGGAAGAGGCGGAGTAAAGTCTCAGCAGCTGTCCCGCACGCATAAGCTGGAGGCGATCTGTTTTTGATCGCTCCAGTTTCCATCCTGAATTCTCGCGAGTAATGCGCGGCCTGCTTCAAGGCCAATCTTACGATGCGGCACGGCCATTGTGGTCAGCGGCGGCTGGCAGACTTTGCTCACATCGCTGTTGCCAAACCCCACGACAGCCAGATCGTCAGGTACTTTAATCCGTCGCCGCTGGCACTCGTAAAGTACGCCGCAGGCCAGCTCATCCGACACGCAGACCAGCGCGTCCAGCTCCGGCCAGGCGAGGATAAATTCGGGAAGCTGCGAAGCCCCGGTAGAAAAGCCAGGCGGCAGGGCGGCATTAATCACCCGATTTGGCGACATATGATGACGCAACATCGCTTTATACCAGCCTTGCAAATGTTGCTGAAAAATCCACTGTTCCTGATTGGCGCATAACAGGCCAATGTTTTGGTAGCCGCGCTGAATCAGCATTTCAGTCAGTTCAAACATGGCCGCCACGTTATCAATGCCGATATTCATATCAATGGGATCGCTACGAATAGCCCCTATCTCCATGACGGGAATTGACGCATTATTCAGCCAGTGTCGTACGGTATCGCTATGTTCGACGCTGAGCAGTATCGCGGCAGCAATATTGGAGGCCAGCAGCGTCTCCAGCAGTTTTTCTTCCTGTTCAAGACGATGACGGGACTCGGCCAGCATGATCTGGTACCCGGCTGGCTGTAAAATTTCCTGCAACCCGGCGAACATTTCCGAACAACCCGCCTCTGCCAGATTAGGAACAACCATGGCAATAGTCCGTGATGAAGCTGATGCCAGCGCGCTTGCCGCGAGATTAGGCATATATCCAAGCTCATGGACTGCCGCTTCAATTTTTTCTCTGAGTTTATCGGAAACCTGTTCAGGCGTGCGTAATGCACGGGAGACGGTCATGGTGCCTACGCCAGCAAGCTGAGCGACATCGGCGATGGTCACTTTACCTGTACTACGCCGTTTTCGGGTTAGAGACATACAAATTCCTGCTTAATTACAACCATTTGAACTGCTTTTTTATTGTCGTTCTTTGCTTCACGTAACAGGCAGTATACGCCTTAAATCGCTTTTTTTGCTGTGATTTCACTCAGTAAACGCGTTTTGATAGCGCTATCACATATCTGAACGATAACTTTTGATAGCGCTATCTTTGTGATATCAGTCACGGATATGGTTTCAGTGGTTGAATAAAGTTTGCCCATATTGCGTAAAAGCGGAGGAGGAAAAGTGCTGAAAACCTGGTTAACGGATACAACCATTATGTTACGCGAAAGCGTTGAGGATTGGCCGCAGGCTCTGGCACTGTGCGCCGGGCCGTTGCTTGATGCGGGAGTCATTACCTCTGATTACCTCACCGCCATCGTTAGGCAGCACCATGAGTCTGGCCCTTATTACGTGCTGGCGCCGGGCCTTGCGATGCCTCATGCCAGACCGGAAGAGGGGGCAAAAGGTTTAGGGCTATCGCTGCTGAAATTAAATCAGGGTGTCTCATTTGGTGCCGGGGAATTTGACCCTGTTGATATTATTATTATGCTGGCTGCACCTGATAAACATAGCCATATCGACATGATTTCTGCCCTGGCAGAATTATTTTCAAGTGATGAGGACCTTGCGCAATTACATCGCGCTACCACCCGGGAGGAAATTAAAAACATCATTTCACGCTTCTGATTTAAGTTCGGACTAAATTTTGTGAAACATTATGCGCAAGCGTAATGCGGGCATACTCTACTTAAAAAAGGTGATAATAATGAAAATAATGGCTATTTGTGGATCTGGCCTTGGCAGCAGTTTTATGGTCGAAATGAATATTAAAAAAATACTCAAAAAACTTAATATTGATGCCGAGGTTGAACATTCCGATCTCTCCTCAGCCACGCCGGGGGCCGCCGATCTGTTTGTTATGGCTAAAGACATTGCCGCCAGCGCCAGCGTACCCGATACCCAGCTGGTCGTGATTAACAACATTATCGATATCAATGAACTCGAAGCGCAGCTGCGCGCCTGGTTCGATAAACAATAACGGTATATACGCAATCACTCAAACGGCATTACGCCAGTTTGACCGCAAATGTGCATATATTCTAAATAATTCGAGTTGTGGGAAAGCCAACACACCCACAACCTGAAGTATGACGAGTATAAAGCGAGGTGGATATGTTTATCCTTGAAACGCTAAATTTTGTTGTTGATATTCTGAAAGTGCCATCTGTGCTGGTAGGGTTAATTGCCTTAATAGGTCTGGTTGCGCAGAAAAAAGCGTTTTCTGATGTCGTCAAAGGCACGATTAAAACTATTCTGGGGTTTATTGTTCTTGGCGGTGGTGCCACCGTGCTGGTGGGATCATTAAACCCATTGGGCGGGATGTTTGAGCACGCTTTTAATATTCAGGGCATTATCCCCAATAACGAAGCCATTGTCTCGATTGCGCTGGAAAAATACGGTGCTTCTACAGCGCTTATTATGGCTTTTGGGATGGTAGCCAATATTATTGTCGCCCGCTTCACGCGTCTGAAATATATCTTTCTGACCGGGCATCATACGTTCTATATGGCCTGCATGATTGGCGTCATCCTGACCGTCGCGGGGTTTGACGGTATCGGGCTGGTCTTCACCGGATCGCTGATTCTGGGCCTGGTGATGGCCTTTTTCCCGGCGCTGGCGCAGCGCTATATGAGACGTATCACCGGTAACGATGAGATTGCCTTTGGTCACTTCGGGACGCTGGGATATGTGCTTTCAGGCTGGATTGGAAGCGTGTGCGGTAAAGGTTCCCGTTCGACGGAAGAGATGAATCTGCCGAAGAATTTAAGCTTCCTGCGTGACAGTTCGATTTCTATTTCTCTGACCATGATGATCATCTATCTGATTATGGCGATTAGCGCGGGGCGGGAATACGTTGAAAGCACCTTCAGCGGCGGTCAGAACTACCTGGTTTACGCCATCATTATGGCAATTACCTTTGCTGCCGGGGTGTTTATCATTCTGCAAGGGGTACGCCTGATTCTGGCGGAGATTGTCCCGGCGTTTACCGGATTCTCTGAAAAACTGGTGCCGAACGCCCGCCCGGCACTTGACTGTCCGGTGGTCTATCCCTATGCCCCTAACGCTGTACTGATCGGTTTTCTGTTCAGTTTTCTCGGTGGTCTGGTGGGGCTGTTCCTGCTTGGGCAGATGAAGCTGGTGCTTATTTTGCCCGGCGTCGTGCCGCACTTTTTCACGGGGGCAACCGCAGGGGTATTTGGTAACGCCACCGGCGGACGCCGTGGCGCAATGATCGGGGCTTTTGCTAATGGCCTGTTGATCACCTTCCTTCCCGTACTCCTTCTGCCGGTGCTGGGCGCCATCGGCTTTGCCAACACCACCTTCTCAGATGCCGATTTTGGCGCGATTGGCATTGTGCTCGGTAACCTTGCCCGCTATCTGTCGCCTTTCGCCATTACGGGGCTGGTTGTGGCAGTGTTCGTGCTGCTGGTTGCGTGGAACGTTTTTGCTAAAAACAGAACGGGAGCAGGTGATTCGCCGGAAAACAACGGAGCTAAATCATGAATGTGAATGAAGTAACACAGCTGGCGCGGGAGATCCGTATTGCCACTCTGAAATCATTGACGCACCTGGGTTTTGGCCATTTCGGCGGCAGTATGTCGGTTGTGGAAACGCTGGCGGTATTGTATGGCGCGGTGATGAAAATCGACCCGACCGACCCGGACTGGTCGGATCGGGATTATTTCGTGCTGTCCAAAGGCCATGCGGGACCCGCGCTGTATAGCACGCTGGCGATTAAAGGTTATTTCCCGATTGAAGAGCTGGATACGTTAAATCAAAACGGCACCCGCTTGCCCAGCCATCCGGACAGGCTTAAAACACGTGGCGTAGATGCCACTACCGGTTCGCTGGGGCAGGGCATATCGATCGCCGCAGGTATGGCGTTGTCGCATAAGCTGGCAAAGCGTCCGAACCGGGTATTTTGCATTGTTGGCGATGGAGAATTGAACGAAGGTCAGTGCTGGGAAGCATTTCAGTTTATTGCGCACCACCGGCTGAATAACCTGACGGTGTTTGTTGACTGGAACAAACAACAGCTGGATGGCGAACTGGATGGCATTATTCGCCCGTTCAGTCTTGAGGACAAATTCACGGCGTTTGGTTTTGAGGCGCTGACGGTGAAAGGCGATGATATCGCAGGTCTGCTGGCCGTGGTTCAGCCGGTTCCGGAGGCGCAGGCGCGTCCGCGCGTGGTCATTCTTGACGGTATCAAAGGCCAGGGCGTGCCGTATCTGGAACAGCTCAGTAATTCCCATCATCTGCGCCTGACGGACGAAATGAGACAGGCGCTGAACGACACCCTTCGCCAACTGGAGGCCACGCATGATTAAGCTCGCGCCCGCAGGACAAAAAGATAGCGTAGAGATGCGCAAGGTATATGCCGGATTTGTGGCGAAAGCCGCGGCAGCAGGAAGCCCGATTGTTGCTCTTGAAGCCGATCTGATGAGTTCGATGGCAATGGACAGCGTGGCGCGGGATTACCCGCAGCACGTCATTAACTGCGGCATCATGGAAGCCAATGTGATAGGGACAGCCGCGGGGCTGGCGTTGACGGGGCGCAAGCCATTTGTGCATACCTTTACCGCATTCGCCAGCCGCCGTTGTTTCGATCAGCTGTTTATGTCGCTGGACTATCAGCGCAATAACGTCAAAGTGATCGCTTCGGATGCCGGGGTCACCGCCTGTCACAACGGCGGAACGCATATGTCGTTTGAAGATATGGGGATTGTGCGTGGACTGGCGCATTCGGTGGTGCTGGAAGTGACCGATGCGGTAATGTTTGACGATATCTTACGCCAGCTTATCGAGCTTGATGGCTTTTACTGGGTACGCACAATCCGTAAGCAGGCGCCGAGTATTTACGCGCCAGGATCGACATTTACTATCGGCAAAGGGAATGTGCTGCGTGAAGGTGATGATGTCACGCTAATTGCCAACGGGATTATGGTCGCAGAAGCGCTGGAAGCCGCACGTCAGCTGGAGCGTATGGGGATAAGCGCGGCGGTCATCGATATGTTTACTCTTAAGCCTGTCGATCGCATGTTGGTGAAGAACTACGCCGAGAAAACCGGGCGGATTGTGACCTGTGAAAACCACAGCATTCATAACGGATTAGGTTCTGCGGTCGCCGAAGTGCTGGTGGAAACGTGTCCGGTGCCGATGCGTCGTGTTGGTGTCAAAGAACGTTATGGTCAGGTCGGGACGCAGGATTTCTTACAGGAAGAATACGGACTCACCGCCGCGGCGATTGTTGAAGCAGCGAAATCGCTGCTGTAAGAGTTACCCCTTGCCACACAGTGGCAAGGGGGCTTTTTTTAGTGATATCCCATCATCTGAGCGCCAACCACCACCACGCTGGACATAATAAACAGCAGTCCCAGCAGCGTTGCTCCCACCTTCAGCCAGTTGCGGAAGTCGACCCGACAAACGCCCAGCGTCGCCATTAAAGAGGCGGACGTTGGATAGATGATATGGCTGAAGCCATCACCAAACTGGAAGGCCAGCACTGTAACCTGGCGGTTTACGCCGACAAGATCGCCCAGTGGCGCCAGCAGCGGCATGGTCAGCGCCGCCTGTCCGGAACCGGAGGTAACGAAGAAATTAAAAACGGCCTGAAAGAGCAGCATGAACCAGGCGGCAACGGCGTTATCCAGACCACTGATGCCGTTGGCGATGCTGTGCAGAAGGGTGTTCAGCACGCTGGCATCACCTGCTTCGCCGTTGCCTACCAGCAACAGAATACCTTTGGCAAAACCGACCAGCAGAGCAGGGGCGATCATCATCCGCGCCCCCTCAGTAAATGACGACGCCATAATGTTGACCGTCATGCCGTTGAGTCGGAAAACCACGCCAATAATGCCAATCACCAGGCCCATCGTGAAGAACTGGCTGGCAATTTCAGGGATAAACCACGCGTTGACAATGACCCCCCAGACGACCCAAATCATCACTCCGGTCAGGACGATTAGCACCAGCCAGTCGCCGAGGGTGAAGCGTCGTTCGACAACTTCATCCTGTTGCTCACGGAAGAAGCGGTCAGATTCATGGACGCGTGACAGCAGCGGGTTCTTTTTCACGCGTGAGGCGTAGACCAGGGTGAACGTGAGCCCAATCAGCGTGGAAAGCACCCATACGGCGATGCGCAGGCCGGAACCGGAGAGCACGGGGACACCCGCGATACCCTGCGCCACAACCACGCAGAAGGGGTTCATCCAGGAGCTGGCAAAGCCAATCTGGGTGGCGATATAGGTGACGAGAACGGTGGTGATGCTGTCGTAACCGAGCCGCACCATCAGCGGCGCAATAATAATCGCAAAGGCAACCGCCTCTTCCCCCATGCCGAATACCGCGCCGCCCAGCGAGAAGAGGATGAATAGTACCGGGATAAACAGGACTTCGTTACCCCGTGTATGGCGGATCAGGGCGAGGATGCCGTTATCAATGGTGCCGGTACGCATGACGATACCGAATGCCCCGCCGATCACCAGCATGAACATGATGATGCCAACAGCGGTGCCGAATTTAGAGCCGGAAGTTAATCCTTCGAATGGGAAATTCATCAGGCCTGGACTTTCGTCACCGGTGGTAAAGAACTTAACCGGATGATACTGCTCCTCACCGGCTTCATTGGTGAGAATGCGGAAAGAGTGCGGATCGACCACTTTGCGGGTCTTCGTTTGGCCATCGACCTGATATTGCACCTCCTGGCTGTCGAACATCCCGACGGGGACAACCCAGGTGGCAAGACTGGTTAAAATGGCGACGAAAAAGATGATGACCAGCGTGTCGGGCATCGCCCATTTTTTGGCTGGCTGTGATTCTGTTACTGCAGACATTAAAGACTATCCCTGTTGCAAGGCAAAGAGGCTAAGTATGCGAAGAGGAGAATAGTTATTCATTGACGCAGCGCATCTAAGCAAATAATTCAGGTTTGCGCAGGGAAATGGCAGACATAAAAAATCCGGAAATATCACTATTTCCGGATCGGAGTTGCGCAGCCGGAGCCGCGCAACGGGGGCAGATTATTACTGCTGCTGGGAAGACTGAATCGCGGTCAGAGCGATGGTGTAGACGATGTCATCTACCAGCGCGCCACGAGACAGGTCGTTCACCGGCTTGCGCATACCTTGCAGCATCGGCCCGATGGAGATCAGGTCGGCAGAACGCTGTACCGCTTTGTAGGTGGTGTTACCGGTGTTCAGATCCGGGAAGATGAACACGGTCGCGCGACCTGCAACCGGAGAGTTCGGCGCTTTGGATTTCGCAACGTCAGCCATGACGGCAGCGTCATACTGCAGCGGGCCGTCGATCATCAGGTCAGGACGTTTTTCCTGCGCCAGACGAGTCGCTTCACGGACTTTTTCTACGTCGCTACCCGCGCCAGAAGTGCCGGTGGAGTAGGAGAGCATTGCCACGCGCGGTTCAATACCGAAAGCAATGGCGGAATCTGCGGACTGAATCGCGATCTCTGCCAGCTGTTCAGCGGTCGGATCCGGGTTGATCGCACAGTCACCGTAAACATAAACCTGTTCCGGCAGCAGCATGAAGAACACGGAAGAAACCAGGGAACTGCCCGGTGCCGTTTTGATCAGCTGCAGCGGCGGACGGATGGTGTTCGCCGTGGTGTGAACCGCGCCGGAAACCAGTCCGTCAACTTCATCCTGCTCCAGCATCAGGGTACCGAGAACCACGTTGTCTTCCAGCTGTTCGCGGGCGACGGTTTCGGTCATACCTTTGCTCTTACGCAGCTCAACCAGGCGAGCGACATAGCTTTCACGAACCACTTCAGGATCGACGATTTCAATGCCCGCACCCAGCTCAACACCCTGCGACGCCGCAACGCGGTTAATCTCTTCCGGGTTACCCAGCAGCACGCAGGTTGCGATACCACGTTCAGCACAGATAGCTGCCGCTTTAACGGTACGCGGTTCGTCACCTTCCGGCAGCACGACGCGTTTACCGGCCTGACGCGCCAGTTCGGTCAGCTGATAACGGAACGCTGGCGGCGACAGACGACGGCTGCGCTCAGAGGTCGCCGTCAGGGAGTCAATCCAGTCAGCGTTGATGTAGTCAGCGACATATTCCTGAACTTTCTCAATGCGCTCGTGATCGTCAACCGGTACTTCCAGGTTGAAGCTCTGCAGGCTCAGGGAGGTCTGCCAAGTATTGGTGTTCACCATAAATACCGGCAGGCCGGTAGCGAATGCGCGTTCGCACAGTTTATTGATGCGCGCGTCCATTTCGTAGCCGCCGGTCAGCAGCAGGGCGCCAATTTCCACCCCGTTCATCGCGGCAAGGCAAGCGGCAACCAGTACGTCCGGACGGTCAGCGGAGGTGACCAGCAGGGAACCTGCACGGAAGTGCTCCAGCATGTGCGGAATGCTGCGCGCGCAGAAAGTCACTGACTTCACGCGGCGGGTGTTGATGTCGCCTTCGTTAACGATGGTGGCGTTCAGGTGACGCGCCATATCGATTGCACGCGTTGCGATCAGGTCAAAGCTCCACGGCACCGCGCCCAGAACCGGCAGCGGGCTGGACTCCTGCAGTTTAGCCGGATCGACTTTGATCACCTGCGCTTTGGAAGAGTCGTCGAAAATCTCAGACAGATCCGGGCGAGTACGGCCCTGCTCATCAACCGGGGCGTTCAGCTTGTTGACGATAACGCCGGTGATGCTGGTATTTTTTGCGCCGCCGAAGCTGCTGCGAGTCAGTTCAATACGCTCGTTCAGCTGTTCCGGCGTATCGGTACCCTGGGACATGACGAAGACGATTTCCGCGTTCAGCGTTTTGGCGATTTCGTAGTTCAGGGACTGCGCGAACTGGTGCTTACGGGTTGGGACCAGGCCTTCAACCAGTACGACTTCAGCGTCTTTCGCGCTGGCGTGATAGTTCGCGATGATCTCTTCCATCAGCACATCTTTCTGATTGCTGGACAGCAGAGACTCAACGTGGCTCATCTTCAGCGGTTCAGCCGCGGGCAGATTAGAGTTTGCACGAACGATAGTGGTTGTCTGGTCGGGCGCATCGCCACCGGCACGAGGTTGAGCGATTGGCTTAAAGACGCTCAGTCGAACGCCTTTGCGTTCCATAGCACGGATGACGCCGAGGCTGACGCTGGTCAGGCCGACGCTGGTTCCGGTAGGGATCAGCATAATAATACGGGACACGGTTTATCCT
This sequence comes from Citrobacter amalonaticus, assembly GCF_002918555.1. Taxonomy (GTDB): domain Bacteria; phylum Pseudomonadota; class Gammaproteobacteria; order Enterobacterales; family Enterobacteriaceae; genus Citrobacter_C; species Citrobacter_C amalonaticus_A. The sequence goes on along the minus strand of NZ_PQMB01000001.1, from coordinate 735,852 downwards.
CTTTCGTTACCGCCGACATCAGGCGGGTGACAAAACAGCACCGCCAGCGTTATGGCTGGCGGTGTGAAATCAGGCGGTCAGACGGCTCGCGTCTTGCGCGATAACCAGTTCTTCGTTGGTTGGGATCACCACCGCAGGACGGGTACCTTCTTTGTTGATGAAACCAGATTTGCCGAAACGCGCGGCCAGGTTACGTTCGTGGTCGACTTCAAAGCCCAGAACGCCCAGTTTACTCAGGGAAAGCTCGCGAACCATCGCGGCATTTTCACCGATACCACCAGTGAAGACCACGGCATCCAGACGACCATCCATCAGCGCAGTGTAAGAGCCGATGTATTTCGCCAGACGGTGGCAGTAAACGTCCATCGCACGTTTGGCGTCTTCTTTGGTGGTGTAGTTGTCTTCAACATAGCGGCAGTCGCTGGTGACTTCAGTCAGGCCCAGCAGACCGGATTCTTTGGTCAGCATTTTGTTGATCTGGTCAACGCTCATGCCCAGGGTGTCGTGCAGGTGGAAGATGATCGCCGGGTCAATGTCACCAGAGCGGGTACCCATCACCAGACCTTCCAGCGGGGTCAGGCCCATGGAGGTATCAACACATTTACCGTTACGAATAGCAGAAACGGAACCCCCGTTGCCCAGGTGGCAAGTGATGATGTTCAACTCTTCAACCGGCTTGTTCAGCGCTTTTGCGGCTTCCTGAGTCACATAGAAGTGGCTGGTGCCGTGTGCGCCGTAACGACGTACGCCGTGCTCTTTGTACAGGCTGTACGGCAGGGCATAGAGGTAAGACTCTTCCGGCATAGTCTGATGGAACGCGGTGTCAAACACGGCAACGTTCTTATCTTTCAGGTGCGGGAAGGATTTCAGCGCTTCAGCGATACCGATCAGGTGAGCCGGGTTATGCAGCGGCGCGAAAGAAGCAGAGTCTTTGATACCCTGAATAACAGAGTCATCAATGACCACGGAGCTGGTATACTTCTCGCCGCCGTGTACGATACGGTGACCGATTGCGGTCAACTGCGCAGACAGTTCTGGTTTTTGTGCCAGAATAGTATTAACGATAAAGTTCAGCGCTTCACTGTGAGCGGCGCCTGCACCTAAAGCCGCTTCTTGTTTGCCGCCATCCATTTTCCATTTGATGCGTGCTTCCGGGAGATGGAAACATTCGGCTAAACCAGAAAGGTATTCTTCACCGTTAACTGCGTCGATGATTGCAAATTTCAGTGAGGAGCTACCGCAGTTCAGAACCAGTACTAACTTACTCGACATGGAAGTACCTATTATTGATACGTGGCTAAAAAAACGTCAGGAAGCCATAAAGCGTAGCGCATGATGACGCTGACATTTATGATTAACATCATGCCCACTAATCTTTTTTGACATGATGGAATAAATACCTTTGAGTCTATGCCATTTTGCGTATTTTTCAGCCAATGGCATACTATATGTAAATTTGACGACTCAATGATTTTGGACTACAGGCCTTCTACAGGCTGATACAGGATACCCGATAGTGGGTATCGAAGACAAAATGTTTTGAACGTTGTCCCTCGTAGTTGTTGTTTTGCACAATTTTTTGAATTTTTATATGTGAAGTTGAGGTAAGCCATGTCGATGCCGGATAATCGCTCCGTAAATTTTTTTAGTCTGTTTCGCCGGGGGCAGCACTACTCAAAGACGTGGCCGATGGAAAAGCGCCTGGCGCCGGTCTTTGTCGAAAATCGTGTAATACGCATGACCCGCTACGCGATTCGTTTTATGCCGCCGATCGCCATCTTTACCCTGTGCTGGCAGATAGCGCTGGGCGGTCAGCTGGGACCCGCGGTAGCCACCGCGCTGTTTGCACTCAGCTTGCCAATGCAGGGGCTATGGTGGTTGGGTAAGCGTTCGGTTACACCGCTGCCCCCGACCATCCTGAACTGGTTTTATGAAGTTCGCGGTAAATTACAGGAAGCCGGACAGGCACTGACGCCGGTTGAAGGAAAGCCGGATTATCAGGCGTTAGCTGACACGCTTAAGCGCGCCTTCAAACAACTGGATAAAACTTTCCTTGATGATTTGTAATTGCCCCCTGATTACGCATATAAAAGAAGGCACACTGATGCCTTCTTTTTTTTGCAGTACCAGAGTGATACAGGAGTCCCAAAATGGAAATGACCAACGCTCAACGTCTGATTTTGTCTAATCAGTATAAAATGATGACTATGCTCGATCCGACCAACGCTGAACGTTATCGTCGACTGCAGACGATTATCGAACGCGGTTATGGCTTGCAGATGCGCGAGCTGGATCGTGAGTTTGGTGAACTGAAAGAAGAAACCTGCCGTACGGTGATCGACATTATGGAGATGTACCACGCGCTGCATGTATCCTGGACTAACCTGAAAGATGCACAAACCATTGATGAGCGCCGCGTAACGTTCCTGGGCTTTGATGCTGCTACAGAAGCGCGATACCTGGGTTATGTTCGCTTTATGGTCAATGTAGAAGGGCGCTATACCCATTTTGATGCCGGTACTCACGGCTTCAACGCCCAGACCCCGATGTGGGAAAAATACCAGCGGATGCTGAGCGTATGGCACGCTTGCCCGCGTCAGTATCACCTGAGTTCGAACGAAATCAATCAAATCATTAATGCCTGAGGAGGTGAGTGTGCAGTGCAAAGGCTTTCTGTTTGATCTGGATGGAACGCTGGTCGATTCCTTACCAGCGGTAGAACGAGCGTGGTGCAACTGGGCCGATCGTTTCGGTCTTGCTCATGATGAAGTGCTGGGATTTATTCATGGCAAGCAGGCAATCACTTCTCTGCGCCATTTTATGGCGGGCAAGTCAGAGGCAGAGATTGCCGCCGAGTTTACGCGTCTGGAACAAATTGAGGCGACCGGGACGGCCGGGATTACCGCGCTGCCGGGGGCAATTGAACTGCTTAATCACCTTAATAAAGTCGGGATCCCGTGGGCCATTGTCACCTCCGGGTCAATGCCGGTGGCGCGCGCGCGTCATCGGGTGGCTTGCCTTCCTGCCCCCGAAGTGTTTGTCACTGCCGAGCGGGTAAAAAGAGGAAAACCGGAGCCGGATGCCTATCTGTTGGGCGCACAGCTGCTTGGCCTGGCACCGGGTGAGTGCGCGGTAGTGGAAGATGCGCCTGCGGGAGTGCTTTCCGGGCTGGCGGCGGGGTGCCACGTTATTGCCGTTAATGCGCCAGAGGAGACGCCGCGCCTGGATGAGGTTGACTTTGCGCTAACCCGTCTGGACCAAATATCGGTGACCAAACAGCCAAATGGCGACGTGGTTGTTCTAAGAAATGCCTGATCATGATTTAGCCCCGTCTCCTCGGGGCTTTTTTATGGCAGAATCAGTCCATCCCTCTCATTTAACAAGGATATGTTGTGAACGGTGAATTGATTTGGGTTCTTTTCTTATTAGCGGTTGCCGTTATCATGTTTGCGACGGGCAAAGTGCGTATGGACGCGGTTGCTTTGTTTGTCATCGTGGCTTTTGTTCTCAGTGGAACCCTTAACCTCTCCGAGGCCTTTTCCGGTTTTAGCGATCCTAACGTTGTACTGATCGCCGCCCTGTTTATTATTGGCGATGGGCTGGTACGTACTGGCGTGGCCACCGTAATGGGTGCCTGGCTGGTGAAAGTGGCAGGCAGCAGTGAGGTTAAAATGCTGGTTCTGCTGATGCTGACCGTTGCGGGACTTGGCGCCTTCATGAGTTCAACCGGGGTGGTGGCTATCTTTATTCCGGTGGTGCTCAGCGTGTCAATGCGTATGCAGATCTCACCTTCGCGCCTGATGATGCCGCTCAGCTTTGCCGGGTTGATTAGCGGTATGATGACCCTGGTGGCGACGCCGCCTAACCTGGTGGTCAACAGTGAGTTGCTGCGCGAAGGATATGCGGGATTCAGCTTCTTCAGCGTAACGCCAATTGGCCTGGTGGTTCTGGTGCTGGGCATTATCTATATGCTGCTGATGCGATTTATGCTTAAAGGGGATAACCCTGCACAGCAGCGTGACGGCTGGAAACGCCGTACCTTCCGTGACTTAATCAAAGAGTATCGTCTGACCGGACGCGCGCGCCGCCTGGCTATCCGGCCCGGTTCGCCGATGGTGGGACAGCGACTCGACGATCTTAAGCTGCGTGAACGCTATGGGGCGAATGTCATCGGCGTTGAACGCTGGCGGCGTTTTCGGCGGGTGATTGTGAACGTCAATGGGGTGTCGGAATTTCGCGCCCGTGACGTGTTGCTGATTGATATGTCGGCAGCGGACGTTGATTTGAGACAGTTTTGCAGCGAACAATTACTCGAACCGATGGTGCTGCGCGGTGAGTATTTCTCCGATCAGGCGCTGGATGTCGGGATGGCGGAGGTTTCGTTAATACCTGAGTCGGAGCTGATCGGAAAATCGGTGCGTGAAATTGGCTTTCGTACCCGTTACGGGCTGAACGTTGTGGGCCTTAAGCGCGACGGCGTGGCGCAGGAAGGTTCGCTTTCCGATGAACCGCTGCTGATGGGCGACATTATTCTGGTCGTTGGTAACTGGAAACTCATCAGTATGCTGGCGAAGCAAGGGCGCGATTTTGTGGCTCTCAATCTGCCGGAAGAGGTCAGTGAAGCCTCACCGGCACACAGCCAGGCGCCCCATGCGATTTTTTGTCTGGTGCTGATGGTCGCGCTGATGCTGACTGACGAAATTCCCAACCCGATTGCCGCGATTATTGCCTGTTTGCTGATGGGGAAATTCCGCTGTATCGATGCGGAAAGCGCCTATAAAGCCATTCACTGGCCGAGTATTATTTTAATTGTCGGCATGATGCCGTTTGCCCTCGCGTTACAAAAAACGGGCGGTGTCGATCTGATCGTTAAAGGACTCATGGATGTCGGCGGGGGCTACGGGCCATACATGATGCTGGGCTGTCTGTTTGTGCTGTGCTCAGCAATTGGGTTGTTTATCTCCAATACCGCAACAGCCGTATTGATGGCGCCTATTGCGCTGGCGGCGGCAAAAACAATGGGCGTATCGCCTTATCCGTTTGCGATGGCAATTGCGATGGCCGCTTCCGCCGCGTTTATGACGCCAGTGTCGTCACCGGTTAACACGCTGGTTCTTGGGCCCGGCAATTACAGTTTCAGTGATTTTATCAAACTGGGCGTCCCATTCACGATTATAGTGATGGTCGTGTGTGTATTGATGATCCCGCTGCTGTTTCCGTTCTGATGGGACCGGATGGCGCTGCGCTTACCGGCGTCAGCTGCCATCCGGCAACAATCGTTATAACGGCGAATCCTGGCTGATTTCATCCAGCGAGAGATGGAAGCTTGGTACGAACACCTCCATAAAATAGTCCATCTCTTCGCTACGTCGTGACTCCAGCGTTTTTTCCAGCCGCGTTTTTGCCAGCAGAAATTCATTATTACCAGCTGAAAGTTCTTCCAGACATTTCAGGTAGGCGCAAAGCGCATCGGCCTGCTTAACGATCGACTTTTCATCTTCGCTATACGCGTGTTCATCAATCAACGGGGCAAAGATATCCCGCAGCTCTTCAGGAACCATATCTACCAGCTTTTGCTGGGCGATCTTCTCAATGGCTTTATATTCCTGTGCAATTTGCGAATTGAAGTATTTCACCGGAGTAGGAAGGTCGCCGGTCAGCACTTCAGAAGCATCGTGGTACATCGCCAGCAGCGCAATGCGTTCAGCATTGAGCTGACCGCCGAATTTACGGTTCCTGATGGCTGCCAGCGCGTGGGCAACCATGGCGACCTGCAGGCTATGTTCGGAGACATTTTCCGTGCGCACGTTGCGCATCAGAGGCCAGCGATTAATGAGTTTGAGGCGGGAGAGATGGGCAAAAAAATGGCTCTGCTTCATAGGTTACCTTTTGTCTTCACTGCGACAGGTTTCATTGTGGGGGGCGCGGAGACAAGATGCAAATCAGGCTACCGGAGTAGCCTGATTTCAGGATTACTGGTGATAACCTGAGAGGAATCTTCCAAAACGGCTGATGGCCATTTCCAGGTCATCCTCTCGCGGCAGCGTCACAATGCGGAAGTGATCCGGCCACGGCCAGTTGAACGCCGTCCCCTGTACCAGCAGCACTTTTTCCTGTAGCAGAAAATCGAGCACCATCTTCTGGTCATCATGAACATTGAAGCGCTTTGCATCAATTTTGGGGAACATATACAACGCGCCGCGTGGTTTCACGCAGGAGACTCCGGGGATTTCGTTAATCAGCTCCCATGCCCGATTGCGCTGCTCATACAAACGCCCGCCGGGTAAAATAAACTCGCTGATGCTCTGGTAGCCTCCCAGCGCGGTCTGGATCGCGTGCTGTGCCGGGACGTTAGCGCACAGGCGCATTGAAGCCAGCATTTCAAGGCCTTCAATATACCCTTTAGCGTGTTTTTTAGGGCCGTTCAGCACCATCCAGCCCTGACGGAAACCTGCAACGCGGTAGGTTTTAGACAGACCGTTGAAGGTAATGGTTAACAGATCCGGCGCCATCGCGGCAATAGAGTGATGCTCGGCATCGTCATAAAGGATCTTGTCGTAGATTTCATCGGCGAAAATAATGAGATTATGCTGGCGCGCAATCTCAACAATCTCCATCAGCAGCTCTTTGGAATAGACGGCCCCTGTTGGGTTGTTCGGATTGATGATGACGATGCCACGCGTACGTGGGGTGATTTTAGCGCGAATATCATCCAGATCCGGGAACCAGTCTGAGGATTCGTCACAAAGATAGTGCACGGCTTTTCCGCTGGAGAGCGAGACTGCCGCCGTCCATAGCGGGTAATCCGGCGCCGGTACCAGCATTTCGTCCCCACTGTTCAGCAATGCCTGCATGGCCTGCACGATAAGCTCTGAGACACCGTTGCCAATATAGATATCTTCAACGGTGACATCGCGCATCCCGCGTGCCTGATAATGCTGCATGATCGCTTTACGCGCAGAATACAGCCCCTTCGAGTCGCAATATCCCTGGGCGGTTGGCAGATTTCGAATGACATCCACCAGGATTTCGTCAGGTGCGTCAAATCCGAAAGGCGCCGGGTTACCGATGTTCAGTTTCAGAACTTTATTGCCTTCTTCTTCCAGACGCTTTGCTTCTTTCAGAACGGGGCCACGAATGTCATAACAGACATTTTCTAATTTGCTGGATTTTTCAATGGGGGACATGAACCTTGACCTTTTGCTGTTATCGCCACTCCCTGCCGTGGAAGTCAGCCCAGAACAATGTACTCCCCCGGCGGTGAGTTTTGAAGGGTGTACAGAAGAAGATTTTGCTCATACGTGGCAGATCGACACGCAGTGAGTGACTTAATAATGAATAAATTATTGGTTGAAAAATCTTAATAATTATAATTGTATGGTTTTTTATTCTTTATTTTGGCTTTTACTTTGGTGGATCGTCTTGTTAACGAAACGTCAAAGTTTTGCGAAAAAAAGGTCTTGTCCCGCGTGACGGTATTCATTATTTCGCAAATAGTGAAAGATTTAACCTTGTTACTATTATCGGCGTGGGTTGCTAACACTGGAGTGTGAATCTAATGTTAAGCATAATTAATGAATGATTGCGTCTCTAATTAATTATTATTTAATATTAAGAAAGTCTTTACTAAAGACATTAATAATACAGGATTACCTTGATTAAGATAACAAAACTTTGCATCAGATTATTCGCATTAATACTTATAAATAAAAAGGTTTTAGGTTAAGATATCCGGGATGAAATGGCCTGCAGTATACGTACTTTGCAAATGTCTGTGACGGCTTTTGGTTTTACATAATTGTTTTTTATGATTTTTTCTAAAATCGCAAAGCATTATGTCTCTATTTACGTTTTTTACAAAATTTACATATCTACCAATTGCAGAAATCGGCAGACATCATAATGAATGAGTATTTCCTCAATGAAATATCCAGTATGGTGACGGCACGTATTATAGCAGGGAAAAGTGGGTAGCATTTCACCAGTAACGTGATATACATTTTTACATTCAGCCGCCTGTCACAGGGGGTACTGCAAGGGAAGCACATTACAAATGGAATTGCTTGTTTCTGTATGCACAGCATTGAACATGCTCAGTATGAGCCGCCAGTAAGTGATAAAATATGATAAATGCAAATCGTCCGATAATTAACCTCGACCTCGATCTGCTGAGAACCTTTGTTGCTGTTGCCGATCTGAACACGTTTGCGGCGGCGGCGACAGCGGTGTGTCGTACTCAGTCCGCGGTTAGCCAGCAAATGCAGCGTCTCGAGCAACTCGTGGGGAAGGAACTCTTCGCCCGTCATGGCCGTAACAAACTGTTGACTGAACACGGCATTCAGCTTCTGGGTTATGCCAGAAAAATTTTGCGCTTTAATGATGAGGCCTGCTCATCATTAATGTTCAGTAATCTTCAGGGGGTGTTAACTATTGGCGCCTCCGATGAATCCGCCGATACGATACTGCCTTTCCTGCTTAACCGGATTAGTTCGGTATATCCGAAACTTGCGCTGGATGTCAGGGTCAAGCGTAATGCGTTTATGGTGGATATGCTGAAGGCGCAGGAAGTGGACCTGATTGTCACGACCAATCGCCCAGGGGCGTTTGAGTGTCTGAATCTGCGTACATCTCCCACTCACTGGTACTGCGCAGCAGAATATGTGCTGCAAAAAGGAGAACCTGTACCGTTAGTGCTGTTAGACGATCCGAGCCCGTTCCGCGATGTGGTTCTGGCGACGCTCAACGCGGCGAACATTCCCTGGCGTCTGGCCTATGTTGCTTCCACGTTGTCTGCGGTTCGTGCGGCGGTGAAAGCGGGTCTTGGCGTCACGGCGCGTCCGGTTGAGATGATGAGTCCGGATTTGCGCGTACTGGGGGCCGTGGATGGTTTACCCCCGTTACCTGATACGGAATATCTGTTGTGTTGCGATCCAGCAAGCAAAAATGAGCTGGCGCAGGTTATCTATCAGGCGATGAATACCTACCAAAATCCGTGGCAGTACAGTCATTTGACTTCGGAAAGCGGAGATGACTCTGTGCTGGTCGAAGGTGATTTTGAGTAACGCATCACAAAATAAGTCTTAAAATGTAAATGTAAAAAAGAGCCACTGATGCTGGAAAAACAGTCAGTGGCTCTTTTTTTGTACTAATATCGGAGAGACGTCATTTTGACAAGACAAAAAACGCTGTAAATCAGCAGGTAAAATGTGCCGCTTCAACGTTACGCCTACAGGCGTCAGTTACAGCGTAGCTGAATTGCCATGTTAAAAAACAAGAGAAATTGTTGCTGTTTTTTAGGGTGAATTAACAAAAGCGTGTCGCAGATCAAGAAAATACTCTCATTTAGGGGGAGGAATCAGCGTGAATTCCTGTCAAAATAGGCGGGTATTACCCTTTTACTTCGCAACGGACACGATTCAACAATCCAAACTTTGGCTTTCGTAAAGTCGGTTTTACGGCTAAAAAGCATTAAATGTTAATGGTGTTGTGGTCATGTAAATTAATGTGAAGGAACTTTTGTTAAAGTTGACAAAAGGTTATAGAAAGGAGTAAAAAACCCCATCAATTGGCTGTATAAATCGTTTTCTACAGTGATTGTAAGGTTTTTTTTATTCCTCCCCATGAATCGATGTGGCGTTCATTTGCCGAAAAGAGCAGAGAATTTGGCGTCACTTTTGATGAGTAAGCAATGAGTATGTCAACATCCACTGAAGTCATCGCTCATCACTGGGCATTCGCAATCTTTCTTATTGTCGCCATTGGCCTGTGCTGCCTGATGTTGATCGGCGGTTGGTTTTTGGGCGGTCGCGCACGCGCGAGGTCGAAAAACGTCCCGTTTGAATCAGGTATCGACTCGGTCGGCACCGCTCGCTTACGCCTGTCTGCCAAGTTTTACCTGGTAGCCATGTTCTTCGTTATCTTCGACGTTGAAGCACTGTATCTGTACGCATGGTCAACCTCTATTCGTGAAAGCGGGTGGGTTGGCTTTGTGGAAGCTGCAATTTTTATTTTTGTGTTACTGGCAGGTCTGGTTTACCTGGTGCGTATTGGCGCGCTGGACTGGACGCCCGCACGTTCACGCCGCGAGCGTATGAACCCGGAAAACAGTATCGCTAACCGTCAACGCTAACCGCGAGGCATTAAGATGGATTATACGCTCACCCGCATAGATCCTAACGGTGAGAATGACCGTTACCCCCTGCAAAAACAGGAGATCGTAACCGACCCCCTGGAGCAAGAAGTTAATAAAAACGTGTTCATGGGTAAGCTGCATGACATGGTTAACTGGGGTCGTAAGAACTCAATCTGGCCTTATAACTTCGGCCTTTCCTGCTGCTACGTAGAGATGGTGACCTCATTCACCGCCGTACATGACGTGGCGCGTTTTGGCGCAGAAGTACTCCGTGCTTCCCCGCGTCAGGCCGACCTGATGGTGGTAGCGGGTACCTGCTTTACCAAAATGGCGCCGGTAATCCAGCGTCTGTACGATCAAATGCTGGAGCCGAAATGGGTTATTTCCATGGGCGCATGCGCCAACTCCGGCGGTATGTACGACATCTATTCTGTGGTGCAGGGCGTTGATAAGTTTATCCCGGTGGATGTTTATATCCCTGGCTGCCCGCCGCGTCCTGAAGCGTACATGCAGGCGTTAATGCTGTTGCAGGATTCTATTGGTAAGGAACGTCGTCCGCTCTCCTGGGTGGTTGGCGATCAGGGCGTTTATCGCGCCAATATGCAGTCAGAGCGCGAGCGTAAGCGCGGCGAACGCATCGCAGTCACCAATCTGCGTACACCAGACGAGATTTAATTTGCGCCTGTCGGCAGCGGCGTTTTAACTTCGCTTATTATTAGATATACACAAAATCATTCAGGTTGCATCAACGCGTCAGCATGAAGGATAAAGTGGATAAATAGCGCGAAGCCCTGTCGACAGTCACCACGGACCATTTGCAATGGTGAAAAATATGACCGACTTAACCGCGCAAGAAGCCGCATGGCAGACCAGGGATCACCTTGACGATCCGGTCATTGGCGAACTGCGCAACCGTTTTGGGCCGGATGCCTTTACCGTTCAGGCGACCCGGACGGGTGTACCCGTTGTTTGGGTCAAGCGTGAACAATTACTGGAAGTGGGCGACTTCTTAAAGAGACTGCCAAAGCCTTACGTCATGCTGTTTGATTTACACGGTATGGACGAACGTCTGCGCACACACCGCGAAGGGTTACCCGCCGCGGATTTTTCCGTTTTCTACCACCTGATTTCCATTGAGCGCAATCGCGACATCATGCTCAAGGTGGCGTTGTCTGAAAACGATCTGCACGTGCCGACCTTCACTAAAGTGTTCCCGAACGCCAACTGGTATGAGCGTGAAACCTGGGACATGTTTGGTATTGAATTCGACGGTCACCCGCACCTGACGCGTCTGCTGATGCCGTCAACCTGGCAAGGCCATCCGCTGCGGAAAGATTATCCGGCGCGGGCAACGGAGTTCGATCCGTTTGAGCTGACCAAAGCGAAACAGGATCTGGAGATGGAGGCGTTGACCTTCAAACCGGAAGACTGGGGCATGCAGCGCGGCACCGAAAACGAGGACTTCATGTTCCTCAACCTCGGCCCTAACCACCCGTCTTCACATGGTGCATTCCGCATTGTTCTCCAGCTTGATGGCGAAGAGATTGTCGACTGCGTGCCGGACATCGGCTACCACCACCGTGGTGCTGAGAAGATGGGCGAACGCCAGTCCTGGCACAGCTATATCCCGTACACCGACCGTATCGAGTACCTCGGCGGCTGCGTGAACGAAATGCCGTACGTGCTGGCGGTGGAAAAGCTGGCGGGCATCACCGTGCCGGATCGCGTCAACGTGATTCGCGTCATGCTCTCTGAGCTGTTCCGCATCAACAGTCACCTGCTTTACATCTCCACGTTTATTCAGGACGTCGGCGCGATGACGCCGGTCTTCTTCGCCTTTACCGATCGTCAGAAAATCTATGACGTAGTGGAAGCGATCACCGGTTTCCGTATGCACCCGGCCTGGTTCCGTATTGGCGGCGTTGCCCATGACCTGCCTCGCGGTTGGGACAAGCTGCTGCGCGATTTCCTGGACTGGATGCCGAAGCGTCTGGATTCCTACGAGAAAGCCGCACTGCGCAACACCATCCTGAAAGGACGTTCGCAGGGCGTTGCCGCTTACGGTAAGAAAGAAGCGCTGGACTGGGGCTGCACGGGCGCCGCGCTGCGTGCGACCGGTATCGATTTCGACGTGCGTAAATCACGTCCGTACTCTGGCTACGAAAACTTCGACTTTGAGGTGCCGGTTGGCGGCGGTGTCTCCGACTGCTATACCCGCGTGATGCTGAAAGTAGAAGAGCTGCGCCAGAGTCTGCGTATCCTTGAGCAGTGCCTCAATAACATGCCGGAAGGGCCGTTTAAAGCGGATCACCCGCTGACCACGCCGCCGCCGAAAGAGCGTACGCTGCAACATATCGAAACCCTGATCACCCACTTCCTGCAGGTTTCGTGGGGCCCGGTCATGCCGGCGAACGAGTCCTTCCAGATGGTGGAAGCGACCAAGGGTATTAACAGTTACTACCTGACCAGCGATGGCAGCACCATGAGTTATCGTACCCGTATTCGTACCCCGAGCTATGCGCATCTGCAGCAGATCCCGGTGGCGGTACGCGGCAGCCTGGTGTCCGACCTGATCGTCCATCTGGGTAGTATCGATTTTGTTATGTCAGATGTGGACCGCTAATTATGCACGAGAATCAACAACCACAAACCGAGGCTTTTGAGCTGAGTGCGGCAGAGCGTGAAGCGATTGAGCACGAGAAGCACCACTACGAAGACCCGCGTGCGGCGTCCATTGAAGCGCTGAAGATCGTTCAGAAACAGCGTGGCTGGGTGCCGGACGGCGCGATCCATGCGATCGCTGACGTGCTGGGGATCCCGGCCAGCGATGTCGAAGGTGTTGCCACGTTCTACAGCCAGATCTTCCGCCAGCCGGTGGGCCGTCACGTGATCCGCTATTGCGACAGCGTGGTGTGTCACATCAACGGTTACCAGGGGATCCAGGCCGCACTGGAGAAAAAGCTCAACATCAAGCCGGGGCAGACGACCTTTGACGGTCGCTTTACGCTGCTGCCGACCTGCTGCCTGGGGAACTGCGATAAAGGGCCGAACATGATGATCGATGAGGATACTCACGCTCACCTGACCCCGGAAGGCATTCCTGAACTGCTGGAGCGGTATAAATGAAAGATATTATCCGTACTCCCGAAACGCATCCGCTGACCTGGCGTCTGCGCGATGACAAACAGCCGGTCTGGCTGGACGAATACCGTAGCAAGAACGGCTACGAAGGCGCACGTAAGGCGCTGACCGGTCTGTCTGCGGATGAGATCGTCAATCAGGTAAAAGACGCTGGCCTGAAAGGGCGCGGTGGCGCAGGCTTTTCCACCGGTCTGAAGTGGAGCCTGATGCCGAAAGACGAATCCATGAACATCCGCTACCTGCTGTGTAACGCCGATGAGATGGAGCCGGGCACCTATAAAGACCGTCTGCTGATGGAACAGCTGCCGCACCTGCTGGTGGAAGGTATGCTGATCTCCGCGTTTGCGCTGAAAGCGTACCGTGGTTACATCTTCTTGCGCGGTGAATATATTGAAGCGGCTGTCCATCTGCGTCGCGCAATTGCTGAAGCCACCGAAGCCGGTCTGCTCGGCAAAAACATCATGGGCACCGGTTTTGACTTCGAACTGTTTGTGCACACCGGGGCAGGGCGCTACATCTGCGGTGAAGAGACGGCGCTTATCAACTCTCTCGAAGGTCGTCGTGCTAACCCCCGTTCCAAGCCGCCGTTCCCGGCGACCTCTGGCGCATGGGGCAAACCGACCTGCGTGAACAACGTTGAAACGTTATGTAACGTTCCGGCGATCCTCGCTAATGGCGTGGAGTGGTATCAGAACATTTCGAAGAGCAAAGATGCGGGCACCAAGCTGATGGGCTTCTCCGGTCGCGTGAAGAATCCGGGACTGTGGGAACTGCCATTTGGTACCACCGCGCGTGAGATCCTTGAAGATTACGCGGGCGGGATGCGCGATGGCCTGAAATTTAAAGCCTGGCAGCCAGGCGGCGCGGGTACCGACTTCCTGACCGAAGCGCACCTCGACCTGCCGATGGAATTTGAAAGCATCGGTAAAGCGGGTAGCCGTCTGGGTACCGCGCTGGCGATGGCGGTTGACCACGAGATTGGCATGGTGTCGCTGGTGCGCAACCTGGAAGAGTTCTTTGCCCGCGAATCGTGCGGCTGGTGTACGCCGTGCCGTGACGGCCTGCCGTGGAGCGTGAAAATTCTGCGCGCGCTGGAGCGTGGTGAAGGCCAGCCTGGGGATATCGAGACGCTTGAGCAACTGTGTCGCTTCCTCGGTCCAGGTAAAACCTTCTGTGCGCACGCACCGGGTGCGGTGGAACCGCTGCAGAGCGCCATTAAATATTTCCGCGAAGAATTCGAAGCTGGCATCAGGCAGACCTTCAGCAATACCCATTTGATTAGTGGTATTCAGCCGAACCTGCTGAAAGAGCGCTGGTGATTGCAGGCGTGAGCCTGTATCGCGATATGAATTTCGATTAACGCTTAGTCCCTGACTAAGATAACTGGAAGCATGCTGACTATGGCTACGATTCATGTAGACGGCAAAGAATATGAGGTCAACGGGGCGGACAACCTGCTGGAAGCTTGTCTGTCTCTCGGCCTTGATATTCCGTACTTTTGCTGGCACCCGGCGCTGGGAAGCGTCGGTGCTTGCCGCCAGTGTGCGGTGAAGCAATACCAAAACGCGGAAGACACGCGTGGTCGCCTGGTGATGTCTTGTATGACACCGGCCACCGAAGGCACCTTTATTTCTATTGACGACGAAGAAGCGAAACAGTTTCGCGAAAGCGTGGTGGAGTGGTTAATGACCAACCACCCGCACGATTGTCCGGTCTGTGAAGAGGGCGGCAACTGCCACCTTCAGGATATGACCGTGATGACCGGCCACAGTTTCCGTCGCTACCGCTTCACGAAGCGTACTCACCGTAATCAGGATTTAGGGCCGTTCATCTCTCACGAAATGAACCGCTGCATCGCCTG
Organism: Citrobacter amalonaticus; assembly: GCF_002918555.1. GTDB lineage: Bacteria > Pseudomonadota > Gammaproteobacteria > Enterobacterales > Enterobacteriaceae > Citrobacter_C > Citrobacter_C amalonaticus_A. Next base: position 720,718 of record NZ_PQMB01000001.1, on the reverse strand, counting down.
CTATCGCTGCGTACGTTACTACAAAGATTACGCCGATGGCGCGGATCTGGGCGTCTATGGCGCACACGACAACGTCTATTTTGGTCGTCCGGAAGACGGTACGCTCGAAAGCGAATTCTCCGGTAACCTGGTAGAAATTTGCCCGACCGGCGTCTTCACCGATAAAACGCACTCCGAGCGTTACAACCGTAAATGGGACATGCAGTTTGCGCCAAGCATCTGCCAGCAGTGTTCCATCGGCTGTAACACCAGCCCGGGCGAGCGCTATGGCGAACTGCGCCGTATTGAAAACCGCTACAACGGTACCGTTAACCACTACTTCCTCTGCGACCGCGGTCGTTTTGGCTATGGTTACGTGAACCTGAAAGACCGTCCGCGTCAGCCGGTACAGCGTCGTGGCGATGACCTGATCACGCTGAACGCCGAACAGGCGATGCAGGGCGCGGCAGATATTTTGCGTCAGTCGAAGAAAGTGATTGGTATCGGCTCCCCGCGTGCCAGCGTTGAAAGTAACTTCGCGCTGCGTGAACTGGTCGGTGCGGATAACTTCTATACCGGTATTGCCCAGGGCGAGCAGGAACGTCTGCAACTGGCGCTGAAGGTGCTGCGTGACGGTGGTATTCATACCCCGGCGCTGCGCGAAATCGAGTCATACGATGCGGTTCTGGTGCTGGGGGAAGATATCACCCAGACCGGCGCACGCGTTGCGCTGGCGGTACGTCAGGCGGTGAAAGGTAAAGCGCGTGAGATGGCGGCGGCTCAGAAAGTGGCTGACTGGCAGATTGCGGCAATCCTTAATATCGGCCAGCGTGCCAAGCACCCGCTGTTCGTAACCAACGTCGATGACACCCGCCTGGATGATGTCGCTGCGTGGACCTATCGCGCACCGGTTGAAGATCAGGCGCGTTTAGGTTTCGCCATTGCCCATGCGCTGGACAACAACGCACCGGCGGTTGACGGCATCGACCGCGATCTGCAAAACAAAATCGACGTGATCGTTCAGGCACTTGCCGGGGCGAAAAAACCACTGATTATCTCCGGTACCAACGCCGGTAGCGCCGAAGTGATTCAGGCCGCTGCTAACGTGGCGAAAGCGCTGAAAGGCCGTGGCGCAGACGTGGGTATCACCATGATTGCGCGTTCTGTTAACAGCATGGGGCTGGGCATTATGGGCGGCGGTTCGCTTGATGATGCGCTGACCGAGCTGGAAACGGGACGAGCTGACGCGGTGGTTGTGCTGGAAAACGATCTTCATCGCCATGCAAGCGCCACGCGTGTGAATGCCGCACTGGCAAAAGCGCCGCTGGTCATGGTCGTTGACCATCAGCGTACGGCAATCATGGAAAATGCGCATCTGGTACTTTCCGCCGCAAGCTTTGCTGAGAGCGACGGGACGGTCATTAACAACGAAGGCCGCGCACAGCGTTTCTTCCAGGTCTATGACCCGTCGTACTACGACAGCAGCACGATTATGCTGGAAAGCTGGCGCTGGCTGCACTCGTTGCACAGTACCGTGCAGAACCGCGAAGTGGACTGGACGCAGCTTGACCACGTTATCGATGCCGCAATTGCCGCGATACCGGAACTGGCCGGGATTAAAGATGCCGCGCCGGACGCGAGCTTCCGTATTCGTGGACAGAAACTGGCGCGTGAGCCGCATCGTTACAGCGGGCGTACCGCCATGCGTGCGAACATCAGCGTTCATGAACCGCGCCAGCCGCAGGACAAAGACACGATGTTCGCCTTCTCGATGGAAGGGAACAACCAGCCGGATGCTCCGCGTTCGCAGATCCCGTTTGCCTGGGCGCCAGGCTGGAACTCCCCGCAGGCCTGGAACAAATTCCAGGATGAGGTGGGTGGCAAACTGCGTCATGGCGATCCCGGTGTGCGTCTGATCGAGGCGACGGAAGGGGGGCTGGATTACTTCACTACCGTTCCGGCCAGTTTCCAGGCACAGGAAGGTCAGTGGCGTATCGCGCCGTACTATCATCTGTTTGGTAGCGATGAGATGTCTCAGCGTGCGCCAGTGTTCCAGAGCCGCATGCCGCAGCCGTATATCAAGCTAAACCCGGCCGATGCCGCGAAGCTGGGCGTGAATGCGGGTACCCTCGTCTCCTTTAGTTACGAAGGCAATCTGGTCACGCTGCTCGTTGAGATCTCTGAAGGACTGACGGCAGGGCAGGTGGGCTTACCGATGGGTATGCCGGGTATCGCGCCAGTTCTGGCAGGTGCGCGTCTTGAGGATCTGCAGGAGGCACAACAATGAGTTGGATTACACCTGAGCTTATCGATATCCTGCTGACCATCATCAAAGCGGTGGTGATCCTGCTGGTGGTCGTCACCTGCGGGGCGTTCATGAGCTTTGGCGAACGTCGCCTGCTGGGTCTGTTCCAGAACCGTTATGGACCAAACCGCGTTGGCTGGGGCGGTTCGCTCCAGCTGGTGGCGGACATGATCAAGATGTTCTTTAAAGAAGACTGGATCCCGAAATTCTCGGATCGCGTCATCTTTACCCTGGCGCCGATGATCGCCTTCACCTCGCTGCTGCTGGCTTTCGCCATCGTGCCGGTGAGTCCGGGTTGGGTGGTTGCTGACCTGAACATCGGGATCCTGTTCTTCCTGATGATGGCGGGTCTGGCGGTGTATGCGGTGCTGTTCGCCGGTTGGTCGAGCAACAACAAATACTCGCTGCTCGGTGCGATGCGTGCGTCTGCGCAGACGCTGAGCTACGAAGTGTTCCTCGGGCTTTCCCTGATGGGCGTGGTGGCGCAGGCCGGTTCATTCAATATGACCGACATCGTCAATAACCAGGCTGACATCTGGAACGTGATTCCGCAGTTCTTTGGTTTTGTCACCTTTGCCATCGCGGGCGTGGCGGTATGTCACCGCCACCCGTTTGACCAGCCGGAAGCCGAGCAGGAACTGGCCGATGGTTACCACATCGAATATTCCGGTATGAAATTCGGTCTGTTCTTCGTGGGGGAATATATCGGTATCGTCACGATTTCTGCACTGATGGTGACGCTGTTCTTTGGTGGCTGGCAGGGCCCGTTCTTACCGCCATTCATCTGGTTCGCGCTGAAAACCGCGTTCTTCATGATGATGTTCATTTTGATTCGTGCGTCGTTACCGCGTCCTCGTTATGACCAGGTAATGTCCTTCGGCTGGAAAATCTGCCTGCCGCTGACGCTCATCAACTTGCTGGTAACGGCGGCTGTCATTCTCTGGCAGGCGCAATAAGGGGCACAAAGACCATGACCTTAAAAGAATTACTCGTAGGTTTCGGCACCCAGGTACGCAGTATCTGGATGATCGGCCTGCATGCGTTCGCGAAACGCGAAACGCAAATGTATCCGGAAGAGCCGGTCTACCTGCCGCCGCGCTACCGTGGTCGTATCGTGCTGACGCGCGATCCGGACGGTGAAGAGCGCTGCGTTGCCTGTAACCTGTGTGCGGTAGCCTGTCCGGTCGGCTGTATCTCTTTGCAGAAAGCAGAGACCAAAGACGGCCGCTGGTATCCGGAGTTTTTCCGCATCAACTTCTCACGTTGCATTTTCTGCGGTCTGTGCGAAGAAGCCTGTCCAACGACGGCGATTCAGCTTACTCCGGACTTTGAGCTGGGTGAGTACAAGCGCCAGGATCTGGTTTACGAGAAAGAGGATCTGCTGATCTCCGGTCCGGGTAAATACCCGGAATATAACTTCTACCGGATGGCAGGTATGGCAATCGACGGCAAAGATAAGGGCGAAGCAGAGAACGAAGCCAAGCCTATCGACGTCAAGGGCCTGTTACCGTAAGGAGAGGGGCAATGGAGTTCGCTTTTTATATCTGTGGCCTGATAGCCATTCTCGCAACCTTGCGAGTTATCACCCACACCAATCCGGTGCACGCGCTGCTGTACCTGATTATTTCGCTGCTGGCGATTTCCGGGGTGTTTTTCTCGCTGGGCGCTTACTTCGCAGGTGCGCTGGAAATTATCGTCTATGCGGGCGCCATCATGGTGCTGTTCGTGTTCGTGGTCATGATGCTCAACCTCGGTGGTTCTGAAATCGAGCAGGAGCGCCAGTGGCTGAAGCCGCAGGTGTGGATTGGTCCGGCGATTTTGTCGGCCATCATGCTGGCGGTTATTGTTTATGCCATTCTGGGTGTTAACGACCAGGGTATCGACGGCACGCCAGTTAGCGCAAAAGCGGTCGGTATTACGCTGTTTGGACCTTATGTACTGGCGGTTGAGCTGGCGTCTATGCTGCTGCTGGCCGGTCTGGTTGTCGCCTTCCACGTCGGTCGCGAAGAGCGCTCGGGTGAGGTGCTGAGCAACCGTAAGGACGACAGCGCGAAAAGAAAAACGGAGGAGCACGCATGATCCCCTTACAACATGGACTGATCCTCGCGGCTGTCTTATTCGTGCTGGGTTTAACCGGCCTGGTTATCCGCCGCAATCTGCTGTTTATGCTGATCGGGCTGGAAATCATGATTAACGCCTCCGCGCTGGCCTTCGTGGTCGCCGGAAGCTACTGGGGCCAGACCGATGGTCAGGTGATGTACATTCTCGCCATCAGCCTTGCGGCTGCGGAAGCGAGCATCGGACTTGCGCTGTTGCTGCAACTTCATCGCCGTCGCCAGAACCTGAACATCGATTCAGTAAGTGAGATGCGCGGATGAACATGCTTGCCTTAACCATTATTCTGCCATTGATTGGCTTTGTATTACTGGCGTTCTCTCGCGGTCGCTGGTCGGAAAACCTCTCTGCGACCGTGGGCGTCGGCTCCATTGGTCTGGCCGCGCTGGTTACCGCCTTTGTCGGCGTTGACTTCTTCGCTAACGGCAAGCAGGCTTTCAGCCAGCCGCTGTGGACGTGGATGTCTGTCGGCGATTTCAATATCGGTTTTAACCTGGTGCTGGACGGCCTGTCGCTGACCATGCTCAGTGTGGTGACCGGTGTGGGTTTCCTGATCCACATGTTCGCCTCCTGGTACATGCGCGGTGAAGAGGGCTACTCCCGCTTCTTCGCTTATACCAACCTGTTTATTGCCAGCATGGTTGTTCTGGTGCTGTCCGATAACCTGCTGCTGATGTACCTCGGCTGGGAAGGCGTGGGCCTGTGCTCCTATCTGCTGATCGGCTTCTATTACAGCGATCCGAAGAATGGCGCCGCGGCCATGAAAGCCTTCGTGGTGACCCGTGTGGGTGACGTGTTCCTCGCCTTCGCATTGTTTATCCTCTACAACGAGCTGGGCACCCTTAACTTCCGCGAAATGGTGGAACTGGCACCTGCTCACTTTGCAGATGGTAACAACATGCTGATGTGGGCGACGCTGATGCTGCTGGGCGGTGCGGTAGGTAAATCGGCACAGCTGCCGTTGCAGACCTGGCTTGCTGACGCGATGGCGGGCCCGACGCCTGTCTCCGCGCTGATCCACGCCGCGACGATGGTTACCGCCGGTGTCTACCTGATTGCACGTACTCACGGCCTGTTCCTGATGACGCCGGAAATCCTGCATCTGGTGGGGATTATCGGGGCTATCACGCTGGTACTGGCTGGTTTTGCTGCGCTGGTACAGACCGACATTAAACGCGTTCTCGCATACTCCACCATGAGCCAGATTGGTTATATGTTCCTGGCTCTCGGGGTTCAGGCGTGGGATGCGGCGATTTTCCACCTGATGACGCACGCCTTCTTTAAAGCGCTGCTGTTCCTGGCATCCGGCTCGGTTATCCTGGCCTGTCACCACGAACAGAACATCTTCAGGATGGGCGGCCTGCGTAAGTCTATTCCGCTGGTGTATCTCTGCTTCCTGATCGGTGGCGCGGCGCTGTCGGCTCTGCCGCTGATTACCGCAGGCTTCTTCAGTAAGGATGAGATTCTGGCCGGTGCGATGGCGAACGGTCATATCAACCTGATGGTTGCAGGTCTGGTCGGTGCGTTCATGACCTCTCTGTACACCTTCCGTATGATTTTCATCGTGTTCCACGGTAAAGAGCAAATTCACGCTCACGCAGGGAAGGGGATTACGCATCATCTGCCGCTGATTGTGCTGATGATCCTGTCCACCTTCGTTGGCGCACTGATTGTGCCACCGCTGCAGGGGGTACTGCCTGCGACGACCGAGCTTGAGCATGGTCGCGTGATGACGCTGGAAATTACCTCCGGTATCGTCGCGATTGCAGGCATTCTGATCGCTGCATGGCTGTGGCTGGGTAAACGTACGCTGGTGACCTCGATTGCCAACAGTGCGCCAGGCCGTCTGCTGGGTACCTGGTGGTATAACGCCTGGGGCTTCGACTGGCTGTACGACAAAGTGTTCGTCAAGCCGTTCCTGGGCGTTGCATGGTTGCTGAAACGCGATCCGCTGAACGCAATGATGAACATTCCGGCGATCCTTTCCCGCTTTGCAGGTAAAGGCCTGTTGTTAAGCGAGAACGGCTATCTGCGTTGGTATGTAGCATCAATGAGCATCGGTGCCGTCGTTGTGCTGGCTCTGTTGATGGTACTGCGTTGAGTTTGTTGGCTGGATGAACGACTGCCGGATGGCGCTACGCTTATCCGGCCTACAAACCCAAAATAATTTTTAGAATTCGTTGAAAATCTGTTCCTGAAGTACAGGCGTCATCGGCGAAGTCAGACCGAATACCGCCAGCGCAGAGCAACCGGAGCGTACTGAAGTGCGTGAGGATTGCGAGCACTGCCGGGATTTGGGCTGACGAGTGAGATAGCCTGAGCAGGAGTAAATATAAGGGACATACTTAGCTATGTTATTACCCTGGTTGATATTAATCCCCTTTATCGGTGGCTTCCTGTGCTGGCAGACCGAACGCTTTGGCGTGAAGGTGCCGCGTTGGATCGCGCTGATTACCATGGGGCTGACGCTGGCGCTTGGCCTGCAACTGTGGATGCAGGGCTGCTATTCACTGACGCAATCTGCCGGTATTCCTCAATGGCAGTCTGAATTTGTCCTGCCGTGGATCCCGCGTTTTGGCATCTCTATCCATTTAGCTATCGATGGCTTGTCGCTGCTGATGGTGGTGCTGACCGGCCTGCTTGGCGTTCTGGCGGTACTTTGCTCCTGGAATGAAATCGAAAAATACCAGGGCTTTTTCCACCTGAACCTGATGTGGATCCTGGGTGGCGTTATCGGCGTGTTCCTTGCCATTGACATGTTCCTGTTCTTCTTCTTCTGGGAAATGATGCTGGTGCCGATGTACTTCCTGATCGCGCTGTGGGGGCATAAAGCCTCTGACGGTAAAACGCGTATCACGGCAGCAACCAAGTTCTTCATTTATACCCAGGCGAGTGGTCTGGTGATGTTGATTGCCATCCTGGCGCTGGTGTTTGTGCACTACAAAGCGACCGGCGTGTGGACTTTCAACTATGAAGAATTGCTGAATACTCCGATGTCCCACGGCGTGGAATACCTGCTGATGCTGGGCTTCTTCATCGCTTTCGCGGTGAAAATGCCGGTGGTTCCGCTGCACGGCTGGTTGCCGGATGCGCACTCTCAGGCGCCGACAGCAGGTTCCGTTGACCTGGCCGGTATATTGCTGAAAACCGCGGCCTACGGTCTGCTGCGCTTCTCCCTGCCGCTGTTCCCGAACGCGTCGGCGGAGTTTGCACCTGTTGCAATGTGGCTTGGCGTTATCGGCATCTTCTACGGCGCGTGGATGGCCTTTAATCAGTACGACATCAAACGTCTGATAGCCTACACCTCCGTATCCCACATGGGCTTCGTGCTGATTGCCATCTACACCGGTAGCCAGCTGGCATACCAGGGTGCGGTTATTCAGATGATCGCGCACGGCCTGTCCGCAGCCGGTCTGTTCATTCTGTGTGGTCAGCTGTACGAACGCCTGCATACCCGTGATATGCGTATGATGGGCGGCCTGTGGGGCAAAATGAAATGGTTGCCGGCGCTGTCGATGTTCTTCGCAGTGTGTACGCTGGGTATGCCGGGTACCGGTAACTTTGTTGGCGAATTTATGATTCTGTTCGGCAGCTACCAGGTGGTTCCGGTCATTACCGTGATCTCGACATTTGGTCTGGTATTTGCTTCTGTTTACTCGCTGGCGATGCTGCATCGCGCTTACTTTGGTAAGGCGAAGAGCCAGATTGCCAGTGTTGAACTGCCAGGGATGTCGCTGCGTGAGCTGTTTATCATCCTGTTGCTGGTCGTGCTCCTGGTACTGCTTGGCTTCTATCCGCAGCCGATTCTGGATACCTCGCATTCTGCGATGAGCAACATCCAGCAGTGGTTTGTTAATTCCGTTACTACTACAAGGCCGTAAATCGCCATGACAATAACTCCACAACACCTGATTGCGCTGCTACCGCTGCTGATCGTCGGCTTGACGGTGGTGGTTGTGATGCTCTCCATTGCGTGGCGACGCAATCACTTCCTCAATGCCACGCTGTCGGTCATTGGGCTTAACGCTGCGCTGGTTTCGCTCTGGTTCGTAGGCCAGGCTGGCGCCATGGACGTCACCCCGCTGATGCGGGTCGACGGTTTTGCCATGCTCTACACCGGGCTGGTGCTGCTGGCGAGTCTTGCCACCTGTACCTTTGCCTACCCGTGGCTGGAAGGCTACGACGACAACCGGGAAGAGTTCTACCTGCTGGTGCTGATTGCCGCGCTGGGCGGTATTCTTCTGGCTAACGCCAACCACCTGGCGGCGCTGTTCCTCGGTATCGAGCTTATCTCTCTGCCGCTGTTTGGTCTGGTCGGTTACGCTTTCCGTCAGAAACGCTCGCTGGAAGCCAGTATCAAATATACCATCCTGTCTGCCGCCGCCTCTTCCTTCCTGCTGTTCGGTATGGCGCTGGTGTACGCGCAGTCCGGCAACCTGTCGTTTGTTGCGATCGGTAAGAGCCTCAGCGACGGTATGCTGAACGAGCCGCTGCTGCTGGCGGGCTTTGGCATGATGATTGTTGGCCTGGGCTTCAAGCTCTCGCTGGTGCCGTTCCACCTGTGGACCCCGGACGTTTACCAGGGTGCCCCTGCTCCGGTATCCACCTTCCTGGCGACGGCGAGCAAAATCGCTATCTTCGGTGTGGTGATGCGTCTGTTCCTGTACGCGCCGGTTGGCGACAGCGAAGCAGTACGCATAGTGCTGGGTGTGATTGCCTTTGCGTCTATCATCTTTGGTAACCTGATGGCGCTGAGCCAGACCAACATCAAACGTCTGCTCGGTTACTCCTCTATCTCTCACCTCGGCTACCTGATGGTGGCGCTGATCGCTCTGCAGAGCGGTGAGATGTCGATGGAAGCGGTGGGTGTCTACCTGGCAGGCTACCTGTTCAGCAGCCTTGGCGCGTTCGGCGTGGTCAGCCTGATGTCCAGCCCGTACCGTGGTCCGGATGCGGATTCTCTGTTCTCCTACCGCGGTCTGTTCTGGCATCGTCCGATTCTTGCTGCGGTAATGACGGTGATGATGCTGTCTCTGGCGGGGATCCCGATGACCCTGGGCTTTATCGGTAAGTTCTACGTGCTGGCTGTCGGTGTGCAGGCTAACCTGTGGTGGCTGGTGGCTGCCGTGGTGGTTGGCTCGGCGATTGGTTTGTACTACTACCTGCGCGTTGCTGTGAGTCTCTATCTGAGTGCGCCGCAGCAGCTGAATCGCGATGCGCCATCTAACTGGCAGTACAGCGCGGGCGGTATCGTGGTACTCATCTCGGCGCTGCTGGTATTGATTCTGGGTGTCTACCCGCAACCGTTGATCAGCATTGTGCAGTTAGCGATGCCGCTGATGTAAGCGAAATGCAGAAACAAAAAAACCCGCATCGCGGGTTTTTTTATGTCCTGCCAAAAACTTAGTTCAGCAACTGACGGCTTACCAGCGACCCGCTGGCGCTTTGTTCCGCGCGTTCCATTACTTCCTTAAGCACCGAAGACAGCTCGTTAATCTCAAACTTCGCCACGTAGCCATCCGCTTTAACCTTACGTACGTGATCTTCGTTCGCGCTACCGGAAAGGGACGAGTGGATCACCACCGGGATATTTTTCAGTCGCTCGTCGGTTTTGATTTTGCGGGTGAGGGTGAAGCCATCCATCTCTGGCATTTCAAGATCTGTCAGCACCAGCGCGATCTTCTCATTAATCGGTATGCCTTCCGCTTCGGCTTCTTTGGCCAGTCGCTGGATTTTCTCCCACGCATCTTTTCCGGTCACGTGCATCTGATGCGGGATTTCCATCGCATTCAGACCTTTCGCTAGCATAGCACGGGCAACTTTAGAATCTTCCGCCACAATCGCCACCGCCCCAGGGGTGATATTGAACTTGTTGGCCTTCAGGTTTGTGGCGCGCAGATCGTGGCTCGACGGTACGATATCGTAGAGAATCTGCTCAACGTCGAGCACCAGCGCCAGATTATTGGTCTCTTTATCTTCATCCAGGCAGGCAATGCTGGTGATATAGCGACCATTGACGGCTTTCTCCGCCGTATGCACCTGCTGCCAGTCGAGGCGCATAATGTTTTCTACTGACTCCACGGCGAACGCCTGAACGCTACGGGCATATTCAGTGATTAACAGAATATTCAGTCCACTCTCTGGCTTGCAACCGGCGACTGCCGGGAGGTCTATAACCGGGATGACCTGGTCGCGGATGTTAACCATTCCCAGCAGTGGCGATTTCATCCCCGCCGGGCGCGTGAATGTGGGCATTGGCACAATTTCGCGTAACTTAAAGACGTTAATGCCAAATAGTTCTGATTTCTGTTCCTGGAGCGATGTACCGAGTCGAAACAACAGCAGTTCAAAGCGGTTAGACAGGGTCAGGTTCGCCCTGTCATCAATATCTTTCTGGAAATTGTCCATGCGGTCCTCAGTGTGAAGGCTAACCTTTAAACAGTTATCGGCACAGAGGATAAAAAATGAAGCGCTAAATCGTGAAAACGGCAAAATCATTTGCCAGTTCGGTTTCGGGAAAGATGGCGCGACACTCTTCGAGCAGGCGCTGACAGCCTCGTTCATCGTAGCGGGAACTCACATGGGTGATGATAAGTTTACCCACTCCGGCGTCGTGCGCGAGAAGCGCGGCCTGACGCGTGGAGCTGTGGCCGCGACTGTTGGCTTTTTCTTCCATTGCGGTGTCCAGCGTGGCTTCGTGAACCATGACATCGACCCCTTTCGCCAGTTCCACCGCGTAAGCACAGGGGGCGGTATCCCCGAAAATCGCCACCGATTTACCCGGCGTGGAGGGACCCAGGAAATCCGCACCGTTAATAATGCGACCATCTGCCAGCGTCACCGTTTTTCCGGCTTTCAGCTCCTGAAACAGAGGGCCTGGCTTCACCCCCGCCGTTTTTAACGCACTGGCATCCAGGGCACCGGGCTTGTCATGTTCCTGGACGCGATAGCCGTAGCACTCCAGCGGATGCTCCAGCGGGTACGCCGTTACTTTACGCAGGCCGTCGTCGACAATCTCACCTGCGGTGATTTCGATGATCTCCAGCGGATAATCGGTCCAGGATCCGCTGAGACGCAAGGTCGTTTCGGTGAATTCACGGATCCCTTTCGGGCCGTATATTGTTAGCTGCTGGACGTTACCGGCCATTGAGCGGCTGCACAGCAGCCCCGGTAAACCGAACAGATGGTCACCATGCAGATGGCTGATAAAAATGCGATCGAGCTTGCCGGGATTAAAGGCGGTACTCAGCATCTGATGCTGGGTGCCTTCGCCGCAGTCAAACAACCACAGCCCTGCGTGGGTCGGGTGTTGCAGATTTAACAACATCGCCGTGACGTTTCGCGTCCGCGTGGGAACGCCTGCGGAGGTGCCTAAGAATATGAATTCCATTATTTCATTACACTTTTGAAAAGTAACCGGACTAGTATAAGGCTAACACGGAAAAGGAGCGCTCTATGATTATCTGGCAAGATCTTCATCATTCAGAATTAACGGTCCCGCAACTGTATGCCTTACTGAAACTGCGCTGCGAGGTATTTGTGGTGGAGCAGCACTGCCCTTATCAGGATGTTGACGGCGATGACCTGGCGGGGGAAAACCGGCATATCCTTGGCTGGCATAATGACGAACTGGTGGCGTATGCGAGGATTCTGAAAAGCGCCGACGAATTAGAGCCCGTTGTCATTGGTCGGGTAATTGTCAGCGAGGCGCTGCGCGGGGCGAAGCTGGGTCAGCAGCTAATGGCGCAAACGCTACGTTCTTGTGAGCAGCACTGGCCTGGTAAGGCGTTATATCTGGGGGCGCAGGCGCATCTGCAAGCCTTTTACGCCTATTTTGGTTTTGTGCCGGTGACTGACGTTTACGACGAGGATGGCATTGCGCATATCGGCATGGTGCGCGAAGCGAATCGGGCGTAACCCATAACTATTGTCTATAGTTATGGGCAGGTTTACCCTAATGGAGAACAAATATGTCATATCAATTTGGCGACTCACGTATCGATGATGACCTGGAACTTCTGAGTGAAACGTTAGCAGAGGTTCTGCGCTCCTCCGGCGATCCTGCCGACCAAAAATATATTGAGCTAAAGGCACGAGCGGAACAGGCGCTGGAAGAGGTTAAGAGCCGTGTGAGCCACGCTTCGGACAGCTATTACTATCGCGCAAAGCAGGCGGCTTATCGTGCAGACGACTATGTTCATGAAAAACCCTGGCAGGGAATTGGCGTGGGTGCAACTGTAGGCCTGGTGCTGGGACTCCTGCTTGCCCGGCGATAATCTGAGCGGATTCGCCTTTCCTCCCTAAATGAGGGTACTGCTTTTGCCGCAGTACCCCGTATAATGCGAGGTTTTTAACAGGGAGAGGTCCGCGTGTATTCACTCACTACTGCGCTGGAAAATCTGTCGCGCTTGTTGTCGCGCGCGATACCGGCCGCACCTGGAATTCGTGTCTTTGACGTCCCTTTCCCCCTTAACGATGCTTTCGATGCGTTGAGCTGGCTGGCAAGCCAGCCCTGTTACCCGCAATTCTACTGGCAACAACGTAACGGTGACGAAGAAGCGGCCGTACTTGGCGCCGTTAAAACGTTCTCTTCCCTTGAGCAGGCGCAGCAGTTTCTTCGCCAGCATGAACAGCAGCCCGATCTGCGGATCTGGGGGCTGAACGCGTTTGAGCCGCGTCAGGGCCATTTACTTCTGCCGCGTCTTGAGTGGCGGCGCAGCGCGGGGGTGGCGATATTACGTTTGCATCTGTGCAGTGAGGTTTCGTTACGAGAAGATGCCGCTCTGGCGGCAACCTTTCTGTCCGCGCTGGCTGGCGTCAGGCCTCTGCCTGCGTTACGTCTGACGTTAACCGATGAAAAACACTGGCCGGATAAACGTGGCTGGGTCGGGTTGATTCAACGGGCTACGCGAACCATTGCCGAAGAGCAACTCGAGAAAGTGGTGCTGGCACGGGCCACCGACTTGCAGTTTTCTCGCCCGGTAAATGCTGCGGCAGTGATGGCGTCCAGCCGTCGTTTGAACCTGAACTGCTATCATTTCTATATGGCTTTCAATGGCGGGTGCGCATTTCTCGGCTCATCTCCTGAGCGCCTCTGGCGGCGTCGTGATGACGCACTGCGAACAGAAGCGCTGGCGGGAACGGTGGCGAACCATCCCGATGACCATAAGGCCTGGCAACTGGGCGAATGGCTGATGAAGGATGATAAAAACCAGCGGGAAAACATGCTGGTGGTGGAAGACATCTGCCAGCGTCTGCAAAACTGTACGCATTCACTTGATGTGCTGCCGCCGCAGGTTCTCAGACTGCGTAAGGTGCAGCACCTGCGGCGTTGTATCTGGACGGCGTTGAACCAGGCGGACGATCTGCTCTGTTTGATGCAACTTCAGCCGACGGCGGCGGTCGCGGGGATCCCTCGTGAACGGGCGCGAGCGTTTATTGCCCGGCATGAACCTTTTGAACGTGAGTGGTATGCCGGTTCAGCCGGGTATCTCTCATTACAACAAAGTGAATTTTGCGTCTCGTTACGTTCGGCCAAAGTGACTGAAAACGTGGTGCGCTTGTACGCAGGGGCGGGGATTGTTCGCGGTTCAGATCCTGAGCAGGAATGGCAGGAAATTGAGAACAAAGCGGCGGGTCTGCGTACTTTATTACAGATGGAAACCTGATTCCCGACTCATATCAATGATCCATTATTTCTTATCTTTATACTTGGAGCCTGTCCCATCAGGCGTAATTGGCGCAGACGGTTTGAACACGGACAGCGCGCAGCCACCGGAGCGTACATGCAGTATGCGAGGATGGCGAGCGCGGACCTGGTTCGAAATGATAAGCAAAATAGCCTGATGGGTCAGGCTCTTGGTCGCAATATTGATACCGGACAACTTATGTCAGTAAGCGCATTTAACCGACGCTGGGCGGCGGTCATACTGGAAGCATTAACTCGCCACGGCGTCAGGCATGTTTGCATTGCCCCTGGCTCTCGCTCGACACCGCTCACACTGGCGGCGGCGGAAAACTCGGCCTTTATTCATCACACTCACTTTGATGAGCGGGGTCTTGGTCACCTGGCGCTGGGTCTGGCAAAGGTCAGTCAACAGCCTGTTGCGGTCATTGTTACCTCCGGTACGGCGGTAGCGAACCTCTATCCGGCGCTGATTGAAGCAGGGTTGACCGGTGAAAAACTGATTTTACTGACGGCGGACAGGCCTCCAGAGCTGATTGACTGTGGTGCGAACCAGGCCATTCGTCAGCCGGGGATGTTTGCCTCGCATCCATCACAAACGCTTTCGCTACCGCGCCCGACGCAGGATATCCCGGCAAGCTGGCTGATTTCGACGATCGACAACGCCCTGGCCGCGCTGCACGGTGGGGCGGTACATATTAACTGCCCGTTCGCGGAGCCGCTGTATGGAGAGATGGACGAAACCGGTCTGGCCTGGCAACAGCGTCCTGGGGACTGGTGGCAGGACGACAAACCCTGGCTGCACGTAGCGCGTCGGCTGGAGAGCGTTAAACAACGCGACTGGTTCTTCTGGCGGCAAAAGCGCGGCGTGGTGGTTGCCGGTCGCATGAGCGCGGAAGAGGGTAAAAAAGTCGCTCAGTGGGCGCAAACGCTGGGGTGGCCGCTGATTGGCGACGTGCTGTCACAAACCGGTCAGCCGTTGCCCTGTGCCGATCTCTGGCTGGGAAATGCAAAAGCGATAACCGAGTTACAGCGTGCGCAGATTGTCGTCCAGCTTGGCAGCAGCCTGACCGGAAAACGTCTCCTGCAGTGGCAGGCAAGCTGTGAGCCGGAAGAGTACTGGATTATCGACAACATCGAAGGCTGCCTGGATCCCGCGCATCATCGCGGGCGCAGGCTGGTGGCGAAGGTCGCCGACTGGCTGGCGCTGCATCCGGCAGAAAAACGCCAGCCCTGGTGCGTCGACATCCCGCGCCTTGCGGAGCTGTCGTGGCAGGCGGTGGCTGCGCGTCGTGATACGTTTGGCGAAGCACAGCTGGCGCACCGTATTCGCGACTATCTGCCGGAGCAGGGGCAGCTGTTCGTGGGCAACAGTCTGGTGGTCCGCCTGATAGACGCGCTGTCGCAGCTGCCCGCGGGCTATCCGGTCTACAGCAACCGGGGTGCCAGCGGTATCGATGGTTTAATCTCGACGGCGGCGGGCGTTCAGCGTGCCAGCGCCAAATCGACGCTGGCCATTGTGGGCGATCTGTCTGCTTTGTACGATCTCAACGCGCTGGCGCTGTTGCGCCAGGTGTCTGCGCCGTTTGTGCTGATTGTGGTGAACAATAACGGCGGGCAGATTTTCTCGCTTTTACCCACGCCGCAAAGCGAACGTGAACGTTTTTATCTGATGCCGCAAAATGTCCATTTTGAACATGCGGCCGCCATGTTTAATCTCACGTATCATCGCCCGGAAAGCTGGGATGAGCTGGACGCTGCGCTGGCTGGCGCATGGCGGACACCGGCCACCACGGTGATAGAGCTGGTGGTTAACGAGACTGACGGGGCGCAAACCCTGCAACAGTTGCTGGCGCAGGTAAGCCATCTGTGATCCTGCATGCGCAGGCAAATGAAGCTCAGCCAGGTTCACCCTGGCTGGTTTTTCTGCACGGTTTTTCCGGGGACTGCCGGGAATGGCAGCAGATCGGTGAGCAGTTTCCCGATTTCTCGCGACTGTATATCGACCTGCCGGGGCACGGCGGTTCTGCTGAAACTGGCGTCAGCGGCTTTGCGGATGTGTGCGAAATGTTGCGTAATACCCTGTATAGTTACAACATACTTAACTACTGGCTGATAGGATATTCCCTCGGCGGCAGAGTGGCGATGATGGCGGCCTGTCAGGACATGCCCGGACTTTGTGGGCTGGTGGTTGAAGGTGGACATCCGGGGCTGCAAAGTGACGCTGAACGTAAGGCTCGCCAGCTCTCCGACAGCCGCTGGGCGGAGCGTTTTCGCCGTGAATCGCTCGTGGATGTCTTCAACGACTGGTATCGGCAGCCGGTTTTTGCCTCGCTTAATGCAGTGCAAAGAGAAGCGCTGGTCGCCCTGCGCAGCCGGAACAATGGCGAAACGCTGGCGGCGATGCTCGAATCGACCTCGCTGGCGGTACAACCTGATTTACGTGACGCGCTCCACGCGCGCACGTTTACGTTTTATTATTTATGTGGCGAACGTGACAGTAAATTCCGCGCTCTGGCGGCGGAAATGGCGGTCACCTGCCATGTGATTCATAACGCCGGACACAACGCGCATCGGGAAAACCCCGCAGGCGTGGTTGACAGCCTGGCTCGAATTTTGCGTCTCTGACTAAAGGACACACTATGATCTATCCTGATGAAACAATGCTTTACGCACCGGTAGAATGGCAAGACTGTTCCGAAGGGTATACGGACATTCGTTATGAAAAATCTACTGACGGTATGGCTAAAATCACCATTAATCGTCCGCAGGTGCGCAACGCATTCCGTCCATTGACCGTCAAAGAGATGAT
This sequence comes from Citrobacter amalonaticus, assembly GCF_002918555.1. GTDB lineage: Bacteria > Pseudomonadota > Gammaproteobacteria > Enterobacterales > Enterobacteriaceae > Citrobacter_C > Citrobacter_C amalonaticus_A. The sequence goes on along the minus strand of NZ_PQMB01000001.1, from coordinate 703,822 downwards.
TCAGGCGCTGGCGGATGCACGTTATGACGACAACGTCGGCGTGATTATCCTGACCGGCGAAGGCGATAAAGCGTTCTGTGCGGGCGGCGACCAGAAGGTTCGCGGCGATTACGGCGGCTACCAGGATGACTCTGGCGTACACCACCTGAACGTGCTGGATTTCCAGCGTCAGATTCGTACCTGTCCGAAGCCGGTAGTGGCAATGGTAGCCGGTTATTCTATTGGCGGCGGTCACGTGCTGCACATGATGTGTGATCTGACCATTGCGGCGGAAAACGCTATCTTCGGCCAGACCGGTCCGAAAGTGGGTTCCTTTGACGGCGGCTGGGGCGCTTCTTACATGGCGCGTATCGTCGGCCAGAAAAAAGCGCGTGAAATCTGGTTCCTGTGCCGTCAGTACGACGCGAAGCAGGCGCTGGACATGGGGCTGGTCAACACCGTCGTGCCGCTGGCTGACCTGGAAAAAGAGACCGTGCGCTGGTGCCGCGAAATGCTGCAAAACAGCCCGATGGCGCTGCGCTGCCTGAAAGCTGCGCTGAATGCCGACTGTGATGGTCAGGCGGGATTGCAGGAGCTGGCGGGCAACGCCACCATGCTGTTCTACATGACGGAAGAGGGTCAGGAAGGCCGCAACGCCTTCAACCAGAAACGTCAGCCTGATTTCAGCAAATTTAAACGGAATCCGTAATGCGTAGCGCGCAGGTATACCGCTGGCAGATCCCCATGGACGCGGGGGTGGTTCTGCGCGATCGGCGGTTAAAAACCCGCGACGGGCTGTATGTCTGTCTCCAGGACGGCGAGCGCGAAGGGTGGGGAGAAATCTCCCCGCTTCCGGGCTTCAGCCATGAAACCTGGGAAGAGGCGCAGGCCGAACTGCTGGGCTGGGTTGATGGCTGGCTACAGGGGCGTGATGCGCCATCGCAGCTGCCTTCGGTCGCCTTTGGCGTGAGCTGTGCGCTGGCGGAGATGGCTGGAACGTTGCCCGAGGCGGCAGACTACCGCGCCGCGCCGCTGTGTACCGGCGACCCGGACGATCTGGTGCTGCAACTGGCTGATATGCCGGGCGAGAAAGTGGCGAAGGTCAAAGTCGGTCTGTACGAAGCGGTTCGTGACGGGATGGTCGTTAACCTGCTGCTGGAAGCCATTCCGGCACTGCGGTTACGTCTGGATGCGAATCGTGCCTGGACGCCGCTGAAGGCACAGCAGTTTGCGAAGTACGTCAACCCGGAGCATCGCTCCCGCATTGCTTTTCTCGAAGAACCGTGCAAAACCCGCGATGATTCCCGCGCTTTTGCCCGCGAAACGGGGATTGCAATTGCCTGGGATGAGAGCCTGCGTGAAGACGACTTTTCTTTTGTCGCAGAAGAGGGCGTCAGTGCGGTGGTGATCAAACCCACGCTAACCGGTTCGCTGGATAAGGTTCGTGAGCAGGTACAGACCGCTCATGCGCTGGGACTGACGGCGGTGATCAGCTCCTCCATCGAATCGAGCCTTGGCCTCACTCAGCTGGCGCGTATCGCTGCCTGGCTGACGCCGCAGACGATTCCCGGTCTGGACACGCTGAGCCTGATGCAGACGCAGCAGGTGCGGCGCTGGCCGGACAGTACGCTGCCGTGCGTTGATAAAGAACGGCTGGAACGACTGTTATGACCTTTCCTGACTGGCCGTGGCGTCACTGGCGGCAGGTTCGTGGAGATGCGCCAGCCTTACGCCTGAATGATGAGGTGCTGAGCTGGCGCACGCTCTGCGCGCGTATTGATGCCCTGGCGGGGAGTTTTGCCGCTCAGGGCGTGACGGAAGGCAGCGGCGTGATGCTTCGGGCATGGAATCAACCGGACACGCTGCTGGCCTGGCTGGCGCTGTTGCAGTGCGGCGCCAGAATCCTGCCGGTCAATCCGCAGCTTCCCCAGGCGCTTCTTGATGTGCTTTTACCCGACCTGACGCTGCGGTTTGCGCTGGTGCTGGAAGGCGAGAATACCTTTTTGGCGCTACGTCCATTGCAGATGCAGGAAAGCGCTGACGGATATGCCGCGAGCTGGCAACCGGCGCGTTTAAGCTCAATGACGTTAACCTCCGGTTCCACGGGGCTACCTAAAGCCGCCGTCCATACCTGTCAGGCTCATCTTGCCAGCGCACAGGGGGTATTGTCGCTGATCCCCTTTGGCGCAGAGGATGACTGGCTGCTCTCTTTGCCGCTGTTTCACGTTTCCGGTCAGGGGATTATGTGGCGCTGGCTGTTTGCCGGCGCCCGGATGACGGTCCGTGAGAAGCAACCCCTGGAGCAAATGCTGGAAGGGTGTACCCATGCTTCACTTGTCCCGACGCAGCTCTGGCGGCTACTGGTCAACCATGCTTCAGTTGCGCTGAAAGCGGTGTTGCTGGGCGGGGCGGCGATTCCGGTCGACCTGACCGTGCAGGCGCGAGCGCAGGGGATCCGCTGCTGGTGCGGCTACGGACTGACGGAATTTGCCTCCACCGTGTGTGCAAAAGAAGCTGATGGTCTGGGGGATGTCGGTTCTGCGCTACCCGGCAGAGAGGTTCGGATTGTTAATGACGAAGTCTGGATCCGCGCTGCCAGCATGGCGAAAGGCTACTGGCGTAACGGCCGCCTGATCCCGCTGCTCAATGATCAAGGCTGGTTTGCCAGCCGCGATCGTGGTGTGCTGGCTGAAGGTAAGCTGACCATTGTGGGGCGTCTGGATAACCTCTTTTTTAGCGGTGGGGAAGGGATCCAGCCGGAAGAGGTGGAGAGGGTCATTGCGGGGCATCCGCAGGTGTTACAGGTTTTTGTTGTACCGGTTGCGGACCGGGAGTTTGGTCAGCGCCCCGTCGCGGTTGTTGAATATACCGCTGACGCAGGGGACGTCGACATTAGCGAATGGGTGCAGGGTAAGCTGGCCCGTTTTCAGCAGCCGATACAATGGTTCAGACTTCCTGCTGAACTGAAAAATGGCGGCATCAAGATTTCTCGTCAGGCGTTAACAGACTGGGTTCAGAGGAAAAAAGCTCAATAAAACATTAAGTTCGCTTCTCATTTCTGCCAATTCATTGTCATTGCGCCTTTGTTTATCTGCTAATGTGTAACTTAATGTGAAAGTTCTCAGCGAGCAAAGGTAAGCAATGGAGTGGCTGGTAAAAAAGTCGTGTTACGACAAAAAATCAGGGGAGCAGGTACTCGTGTTGAGTGATGCCGGTGGCTCACTGAAAATGATTGCGGAAGTCAAAACCGATATCGCGGTTAATCCGGGTGATATCCTCTCTCCAATGAAAGATGCTCTGTACTGCATTAACCGTGAAAAAGGGCGGACGGTGAAGATTCTTGATGCCAAAAACTACACCAGCGAGGAGTGGGAACGGTTAAGCCAGCGTCATGGAAAAGTCTGAGCACTGCCCTTAACGCGTTTTTTGTGCCGCAGGCGAGAAAATAACCATCAGTCCGGCCATAATACAGAGTACCCCCATCAGGGCTTTCAGCGAGAATGTTCCCTGCCATCCGGGCAAAACCATTGAGGCAAGCCACACCAGGACGTAGCTCAGACTCAGCAGCGCATACGCTTTACTCAGCGCGAGGCGATGTAACGCGTTGTGCCAACAGTAAACAGAAAGCAGATAGCCTGCTAATCCGGCAAAGAGCGGAAGCGTACCCGCCTCAAAGGAGAGCAGGGCGTGGATAAACGCCCACAGGTGCTGCATTGGCGGTAATTTCGTCATGGCGAACCCCAGCGTTAACTGGGCGACTGAGGTGATAATCACGCTACACAATCCCCACAGTAATCCCATCACGCCGCACTCCCAAGGATAAAAATACCGGTAATAATCAATGCAATGCCGAACCAGTGGCGCGCCGCCACCGGCTCGTGCCAGATTTTCCATGCCGACAGGGTGACCCAGACGAAATTGAGGCTTAGCATCGGATAGGCTATCCCCACGGGGACGTTTTGCAGCACCAGCAGCCACAACGCCATCGCCAGACCGAGGCAGGCTAATGCCAGTCCCAGCCATAGCGTGATGTGCCGTCCCCGCGCTCCTGTCGGCACGGGGAGAGTGGCCTGCTTCTGGCACAGTTGTCCCGCCACGCTGAGCAGGCTCGCCAGCACCAGGACCAGCCAGATCATTTGGGACGATACTGAATCAAGACCAGGCGCCCCTGATTATCAATCGTGTCCGCAGGGGGGATGGCAAGATGGTTGATATCTTCATCCTTCGCAATTGAGAGTACGAGCGTAATAATTCCCTCCTGACGGTGCTGGCTGAGCCACTGTGTAAAATCGCTATAACTGACAAAACGCCCCTTCGCATCAGGGTAGCTAAGCCCATACTTCAGCTCGCCCTTTTGTCCGTACATCATGATGTCGTCCCGCTTCAGGCTTCCTGCCAGACCGGCGGCGACACCGACGCTATCGGTGAGAATATAGCGGCTTGGCGCAAGGTTTTCCCGGGTCATTTCGACAAAAAACTGCGGCTGTTTTGATTCCATAACTCTGTCGGGCACGGAGAAACCAAACAGGAGTGCCAGCCCTGACGGGCACAACGCCGCGAAGATCCAGCTTTTTTCCGTGTTTGTCAGCGTATACCAGCCGAAAAATGCCCAGGCGGAAAAGATGCCCAGTGAACAGAACACTTTGTAAATTTCGATATGCCCCCAGACCGGGGTTTTCATAGGCCCCCAGGGGGAGACCACTATTGTCGCAATAATGCCGATCGCCCCAAACAGGATATTGATCCAGCCGTTAATGCGTAGCGCGGCGTACCCTTTCTCTGCCGCGCTCAGACCGTAACGCGCCATTAGCATTGCGAGTGGTGCGAAACAGGAGAGGATATAGGTCGGCAACTTACCTTTGGCAATGCTAAAAAAGAGCAGCGGCATGACTATCCAGCTTAACAAATACAGCGAACTGCGTGAGTCATCGCGCGCCTGCCAGCCCGTTTTCAACGCGCCGGGAAGCAGACCCAGCCAGGGCAGGCTTCCGGCTATCAGTACCGGCAGATAGTACCAGAACGGCGCTTTGTGCTGGGCGTCATCCATCGCAAAACGCTGGATATGTTCAACCCAGAAAAAGTAATGCCAGAAATCGCCTTCACGTTGCGCAATCGCCATTCCCCACGGCAGGACGGTGGCGATGCAGCTCACGACCGCCAGTCCGCCATAGAGGAACAGATCTTTCCAGCGCTTCTGGACAGCCACCCAGGGCAGGACGCTGATCACCGGAACGGCAAGCGCGAGGAAGCCCTTGGTCATAACGCCCATGCCGCAGGTCAGACCCAGGAGCAGAAATCCCATGCTTTTTCCTTGCCAGCTTTTTGCCTGCATTGCCTGCCAGAAGCAACAGGCCCCGGCCATTAGCCAGAGTGCGATCATCGGATCGAGTACCGCGTAGGTACCGATACCGTAAACAAGGAACAGCGACAGGAAGATAAAAACGGAGAGTATCGCGGTGCGCGTATCCCGCCATAAGCGCATGGCAAGCCAGGCCACCAGCGCTGCGGTCATTAGCGTTGCGAAAATAGCGCCAGCGCGAACGCCAAAATTGTTCGCGCCAAATACCCACTGACCTATGCTGTTTAGCCAGTAACCGGCAATGGGTTTTTCAAAATAACGTAGCCCTAAGAAATGCGGGACGATCCAGTCACCGGACGCCAGCATTTCGCGACTGATTTCGGCATAGCGCGTTTCATCCGGCTGCCATAGCAGACGGAAGTTAACAGGAATGACATACCAGAGCGCAATAAATGCAATCAGGATCAGAGAGTAACGAGTTTTCTTCATCGTGTGATGCTCACCTGTTGCTGACAGCCTAACCAACCTTCCCTTCCCGCTATTTTGCCGCGAACAACTTGTCCAATGGGCAATGTCTCCGGGGTTTCAGGCAGCAGGTCGCCAAGTGGGCAGAAGATCATTCCCTTATCTGCCGCTTGCCGGAGAAGATCTTCGAAATCGTGATGATATGCGCAACCTTCGACTTCGGCATGAATGGTATACACTGGTGTTCCCGTGTCGTGCAGCATACGAGAGAGAATGTAGCTGTTGAAATCGCCAGCCTGCACTTCACGGCCCACAACCTCATCCCAGGTGGGCAGCGTCACCGGGATTTGTGGTGTGCCAGCATGGTTTGCCTTGAAAACCGGACGAAACGGTGAAATACCCCGGCAGTCGCTGTTGTAGCGAAGATTGAACTTTTCTTTCGCCAGAACGACGCGCTGGTCGGCGCGCCAGCCGGCAACCGCGGAGCAGGTGACCGGTTGCCCGGTGATGGCTTCCAGAGCGGAAATACCGCGGGAAATATCATCCACCAATTGCTGTTCGCTCCAGTGACCGCTACGGGATTGCCAGGCATGATGATCCCAGGCGTGAAGCCCGACCTCATGGTCGCGGGCCGCCGCACGGATAATCTCCGCGTTCGCGCGGCCAATTTCTTTACCCGGCCAGGCTGTTCCCGCCAACAGAATATCCCAGCCGTAGAGCGATGCTGCATTTGAACGCAGCATCTTCCACAGAAACTGGGGTTTCACCAGACGCCAGAGATGGCGTCCCATATTGTCCGGCCCCACGCTGAAGAAAAAACTTGCCCGAATATTATATCGGCTCAATGTTGCTAACAGGCGGGGCACGCCTTCGCGCGTCCCCCGGAAGGTATCGACATCAATTCGCAAGCCCACTTTTGTCATGATGAGTGTTCCGTAAGATCGACACTGCGCAGGAAGAAGTCCAGCGTCTCTTCTACCGTTTCGCGCATTTCAATCGCAGGGGTCCAGTCCAGACACCGTTTTGCATTGCGAATGTTCGGTTTGCGGTGCTCGACGTCCTGATAACCTTTTCCGTAATAGCTGCTGCTTTCGACCACCCGGAAACCGGCAAACGGCGGGAAGTGAGGGCGAAGCGGATGTTTGTCAAAGCTCTCAAGCAGCATCTCAGCCAGCCCCTGGATGCTCGCTTCGTTGTCCGGATTACCGATGTTGATGATTTCGCCGTCACAGCGGCCACCTTCGTTTTCGATAATACGGTACAGCGCTTCAATACCATCGCGAATGTCGGTAAAGCACCGTTTCTGCTTGCCGCCTTCGATCAGTTTAATCGGTGAACCTTCTACCAGGTTGAGGATCAGCTGCGTGATGGCGCGTGAGCTGCCGATACGTGCGGCATTCAGGCTGTCAAGGCGCGGCCCCATCCAGTTAAACGGGCGGAAGAGGGTGAAGCGAAGTCCTTCCTTCTCGCCATATGCCCAAATTACGCGGTCCAGGAGCTGTTTGGAGACCGAATAGATCCAGCGCGGCTTGTTTACCGGTCCGACGATCAGATTAGAACTGTCCTCATCGAAAACCTTGTCAGTACACATGCCGTAAACTTCAGACGTTGACGGGAAAATGATGCGCTTACGGTATTTCACGCAGTAGCGAATGATTTTCAGGTTTTCTTCGAAATCCAGTTCAAAGACGCGCAGCGGGTTGCGGGTATATTCAATCGGGGTGGCGATGGCCACCAGCGGTAGCACCACGTCGCATTTTTTAACGTGATATTCGATCCACTCTGAGTGAATGCTGATATCACCTTCCACAAAATGGAAGCGTGGATGGTTGAGAAAACGGCTAATCGCATCACTGCCAATATCCAGACCATAGATCTCGTAATGGTCTTCACGCAACAGACGCTCAGTCAGGTGGTTGCCGATAAAGCCATTCACGCCGAGGATCAGCACGCGGGTCCGGCGTTTGCTGGTGGTAAGCGATGCGTTGTTCAAACGAGAACCGGCAACAAGACCGAGAACCTGTGCCAGCTGTGAGCCCTGCATGGTAATGCCGTCGCCGGCTTGTCCGGTGACTATCTCCAGCGAGCCTTCTGCGCAAGCAATCAGCAGAGGAGACACGGAGACAACGGTACCGGGTTGGACCGCCTGAGTTTGTGGGTGAACGCGGGATGACCAGATAGTGAACTTCTGGGTGCCGACATAGCTGAACGCGCCTGGCCAGGGATCGGCAACAGCACGCACCATATTATGCAGCGTGGTGGCTGGTTTGTTCCATTCAAGGAAGCTGTCTTGCGGAGTGCGGCGACCAAACACGGTTGCCAGATCTTCGCGTTGGGCAATCTCCAGCGTGTTGCCATTTTTGATCGCCGGCAGCGCCTGCTCCAGCACCTGTCGGGCCGCCTGGCACAATTTGTGGTGCAAGGTGAGCGCCACATCATCCGGGGAAATTGCGACGCGCTGTTGTGCGACAATCGCTCCCGCGTCGGCGCGTTTCACCATTCGGTGCAGGGTGACGCCGGTTTCGGTTTCGCCGTTGACCAGCACCCAGTTCAGCGGGGCGCGACCGCGGTATTTCGGCAGCAGCGAGCCGTGCAGGTTGAATGCGCCGGCGGGAGCCAGACGCAGGATCTCCTCGCTGAGCAGATTGCGGTAATAAAACGAGAAGATAACATCCGGCGCAAGCTGGCTGATGCGTTCGATCCAGATCGGGTGATTGACCTCATCCGGGGCGTAGACAGGGATCCCGGCATCCGCCGCCAGGCGGGAAACGGAGCCAAAAAAGGCTTTTTCCCCTGGATTGTCGGCATGGGTGAAAATGGCAGCAATTTCATAACCTGCGTCCAGCACAGCGTGTATTCCCTGACATCCCATATCGTGATACGCAAAGACGACGGCTTTCATTCGTGTTTTTCCTCTGTAGTGTGCGAGCTTTCCGGGCGAATAACGTGCTGAACAAAATAGCGGGGGCGGGCGCGGACATCGTTGTAGATACGCCCGATATATTCCCCGAGCAATCCCATCCCAATAAACTGTGCGCCGATGAAGGTAAACAGGACGGCAAACAGCATGAACACACCTTCCGCCGCCCATTGTGGACCCAGCGTCAGGCGGAGAATGACAAGCAACACGGACAGGGTGAAACCGCTCACCGCAATCACGCTACCGAGCAGACTCAGCAGACGCAGCGGCGTGGTGGTCAGGCAGGTCACCAGGTCGTACATCAGGTTAATCAGGCGCATAAAGCTGTATTTTGAGTCGCCGAATTCACGTTCAGCGTGGTGCACCGGGATCTCCACCGCACGGCGAGCAAAGATGTTCGCCAGGATTGGGATAAACGTGCTGCGTTCGTGGCAATTCAGCATGGCATCGATAATGTGGCGGCGGTAGGCGCGTAGCATACAGCCATAGTCACCCATCGCTTTCCCGGTGGTACGCTGAATCAGGTGGTTGATCATCTTCGACGCCGTCTTACGGAACAGGCTGTCCTGGCGATTCTGGCGCACGGTCCCGACCACGTCATACCCCTCGTCGGCCTTAGCGACCAGACGCGGGATCTCTTCCGGCGGGTTCTGGAGATCGGCATCCAGCGTGACGATCAGGTCGCCCGTGACGTGGCTGAAACCGGCCATGATGGCAGAGTGCTGGCCGTAGTTACGGTTAAGTAAAATCGACACAATATGGCTGTCTTTCGCCTCTGACGCGCTGACCAGCAGCTGTGCTGAGTTATCGCTGCTGCCGTCGTCGATCAGCAGGATTTCATACTCTTTTCCCAGCTTCTCGCAGGCGGCGGTGGTGCGCTTTATCAATTCTGGCAGGCTTTCCTGTTCATTGTAGACGGGAATAACCACCGAAACTTTCTTAATCGGGGCGACTTCAAACATGGTTATTTTCCTGCAATCTGGCGAAGCGCGGCGATGACGCGAGCGGTGTCATCAGCAGTCATATCGGGGAAAAGCGGTAATGAGCAGATGCGTGCGCTATTCCACTCGGTGTTTGGCAGCGACAGGGTTGTAAAGCGGTCGCGATAATACTTCTGCGTATGTGCCGCACGGAAATGCAGACCTGTACCAATTCCCTGAGCCTTCAGGGTTTCCATCAGGGCATCCCGGCTGATGCCGCAGCGCTCTTCATCGGTACGAATAATAAACAGATGCCAGGCGTGAACGTGGGGCCACGGCGGCAGACTTAACGGTTGAAACGGGAGCTCTGCCAGAGCCTGCTGATACTGTATTGCAATGGCGGCGCGGCGACTGTTAAGCATCTCAAGCTTGTTCAACTGCACCAGGGCGATGGCGGCGTTAATATCCGTCAGATTATATTTGTAGCCCGGCGCGAGAACTTCCGCCTGCGGAGCGCGACCGTAGGTCTGGCGGTCATAGGCATCGACGCCCAGTCCGTGAAACTTCAGGCTGCGTAACTGGCTGGCGAGCTTTTCGTCATCGGTGACGACAAGCCCGCCTTCCGCGCAGGTCACATTCTTGATGGCGTGAAAAGAGAAAATTGCGGTGCCGCGTGCGCCGACGTGGCGGCCTTTGTAGTACGTACCAACCGCGTGGGCCGCATCTTCGATTACCGGAATGCCGTGACGTTCAGCGATGGCGTAAATGGTGTCCAGGTCGGCAGGTGCGCCGGCGTAATGAACGGGAATAATCGCTTTAGTGCGGGGCGTTATCGCCGCTTCAATTTGCTCAGGAGTCACCATCAGCGTGTCGCGGTCGACATCAACCATAACTGGGGTTGCGCCCAGCAAAACAATCATATTCAGTGTGGAAACCCAGGTCATGGAGGGGGTAATCACTTCATCGCCTGCACCAATTCCCAGCGCCATCAGGGCGATATGCATACCTGCGGTGGCGGAGCTGACCGCGATTGCGTGCTGGTTTCCTGTTAACTGGCAAAATGCCTCTTCCAGTTGCTGGTTTTTCGGGCCGGTAGTGATCCATCCAGAACTGAGAACCGCCTTGATTGCGTCAAGTTCTTCAGCACCTACCGCCGGACGTGAGAAAGGCAAAAAGTCAGACATCATATTTCCTTTATACTCTAAATAATTTGAGTTGCGGGAAGGAGGCAACGCAGCGAGTCCCCTGGAGCGTACATGAGTACGTGACTGGGGTGAGCGACAAATCTGTCAGGAACAGATTTGAACGCTGCTTGCAGCGGCCCTGAAAGGGCGAAGCCCAGGGATGGGCCGAGTAATAAAGCCAACGCACCAGCAACTTGAAGTATGACGAGTATAGCCATTTTAAATTCCGTTACTCGCTAATTCATTGAATAATGAAAAGGAGAGTACAGTGTTAATTATTTCATTTAGTCATACAGGATAAGGATAGAATATTAACTTAACCTTAAGAAATTAATGTAGCGTATAAATAGACGTTTTTTTTGACTTTTGCATATATATTTTTTGCTTTTGCAAAAATTTTAGGGCATTTTGCGCTCATCTAAATCTGTTTATTTTATGCTGCGATCCTTTTTATCGCGACGGATCCTTTTATCCGTTTTGCGCGCCAGGGATCGCCAACCTGTTTTTCAGGGTGGAGATTAACGTGCTTGCATCTGCTATCAGTGTCGTAAAAACGAAGAAATATGTCGCTATTCTCGTGACCGCGTTCATCATTTTGGCTGGGTTTGGCGCTCAACATGCATGGAGCAGCAATGGACTGCCGCGAATTGACAGCAAGACGCTGGCCCTGCTTGCCACTCAGCATCCGGTGATCGTGTTGTTCCGCCACGCTGAGCGCTGTGACCGTTCAGATAATGCGTGCCTGTCAGATAAAACAGGGATTACCGTGGAGGGGGCGCAGGATGCCCGTGCGTCAGGAAAAGCGTTCAGCGCGGATATCAAAAATTTTGAACTCTATTCCAGCAATACGGTTCGTACTATCCAGTCCGCGACCTGGTTTTCTGGCGGTAAAAAACTGACGGTTGATAAAAAACTGATGGAATGCGGCAGCGGCATTTATGGTTCGATTAATGCGATACTGAAAAAATCTGCCAATAATAATATCGTGGCATTTACCCATAACCACTGTCTGACATATATCGCAAAAGATAAACGTGGCGTTAAATTTACTCCCGATTATCTCGATGGACTGGTGATGCATGCTGAGAATGGCAAACTGTTTCTTGATGGTGAATTTATTGCAAAATGACAATAAAATTTGTTTCGGGGATGACAGCCATGCCTGGCTGTCATCCCTTTTCACAGTAAGCCTTTCAGCGTTAAGGTCTTACGCGTTGCGACATTTAAATCGTAACCTGCCAGATCTTCAGGTTTTATCCACGCATAAGCCTGAAACTCTTCGTTAATTTGTACTTCACGATTTGCGCTGATGCAGTCGAAGATCAGATAGATCATATAAATTTCTTCCTGGCTCCCGTCAGCGTAAGTTTTGGTGCGGATGTCATCACTGAAAGTCCAGGGGGTTATCTCCGTTACCACAAGCTGCTCGCCCAGTTCTTCCCGGATTTCACGGCGTAATGCCTCTTCAATACGCTCGCCGGGCTCAACGCCGCCGCCGGAAAGCGCCCACTGGCCGGGAAAGACGCCACGGTCATCAGCCATTTTACATAGCAGATAGCAACCTTCATTTTTAATCAACGGGCAAACAATGGTTCTCTGACGCACGACCAGCTCCTTCCATGTTGAGGTGAAATTAAAGAATACGGGAGCCAGAGGCCTCGTTAAAGCGATTATTTTTATTTCTTACACGAGGTTTGGTGAACCGCTCAGAGTAGTATTTAGTTACATAATGTTATTAGATCGCTTTTTTAGCGCATTGATTCCTTTGTATCTGGCAGTACAATTCTGCAGTTTTGGGGCGCTTTATCTATTTGCTTGCAGGAAAGGGTTAAAATGAAAAGAAACGTATTAGCAGGACTGGCCGGAATGTTGCTCATCTCTGCATCGGCTCACGCAATCAGTATCAACGGTCAGGCTGGCAAAGATTACACCAACATTGGTGTGGGATTGGGTACCGAATCGACGGGGCTGGCATTGAGCGGTAACTGGATGCATAACGATGACGATGGGGATGTTGCAGGGCTGGGGCTGGGTCTGAACATCCCGCTGGGACCCTTGCTGGCGACCGTTGGCGGCAAAGGGATTTACACTAATCCTAACGATGGTGATGAAGGTTATGCCGCTGCGGTTGGCGGGGGACTGCAATGGCCAATTGGCGACAGCTTCCGTCTGTTTGGCGAGTACTACTACTCCCCGGACTCGCTTTCCAGCGGTATCGACAGCTATGAAGAGGCGAATGCTGGCGTGCGCTGGACCATCATGCGTCCGTTAAGCATTGAAGCAGGTTATCGCTATCTGAATCTGGCCGGTAAAGACGGCAATCGTGATAATGCGATTGCGGACGGCCCGTTCGTAGGGGTTAACGCCAGCTTCTGATTTTCACCGGCGCGGCGGCCTGCCGTGCCGGTTTTATCGCCTTCAGGATTTTTTCCTTCCACGCCACATCCCCCTTTGCGTTATAGTGTTTCCATGACAAAAGCAGGAGAACACGATGTTAAACGTGGAGATGTTATCCACCGGGGATGAAGTGTTGCACGGGCAAATCGTCGACACGAATGCTGCCTGGCTGGCCGATTTTTTCTTCAACCAGGGATTGCCGTTGACCCGTCGTAATACGGTGGGCGATAACCTGGATGATCTTGTTGCTGTGTTGCGTGAGCGTAGCCAGCATGCCGATGTACTGATTGTTAACGGCGGGCTGGGTCCGACCGGCGATGACTTAAGCGCGCTGGCTGCTGCCACCGCAAAAGGCGAGGGGCTGGTGCTGCATGAGCCCTGGCTTGCTGAGATGGAACGCTATTTCCGTGAGCGCGGACGCGTGATGGCGCCAAGCAACCGCAAGCAGGCTGAACTCCCTGCCAGCGCGGAGTTTATCAATAATCCGGTAGGTACCGCCTGCGGGTTTGCCGTCCAGCTCAACCGCTGCCTGATGTTCTTTACGCCGGGCGTCCCATCTGAATTTAAAGTGATGGTCGAATACGAAATTCTGCCGCGTTTACGTGAGCGTTTTTCGCTCGCCGAGCCGCCGCTGTGCCTGCGTTTAACCACTTTTGGACGTTCGGAGAGCGATCTGGCGCAAAGTCTGGACTCGCTGCCGCTGCCGGAAGGGGTGACGATGGGATATCGCTCATCAATGCCGATTATTGAACTGAAGCTCACCGGACCGTACGCCCGGCGTGACGCGATGCAGGCGCTGTGGCAGGAAGTGAAGCGGGTTGCCGGACACAGCATGATCTTTGAGGGAACCGAAGGCTTGCCTGCGCAAATTGCCCGGAAACTGCAGGAAAGGCAGCTCAGTCTGACGTTAAGCGAGCAGTATACGGCGGGATTGCTGGCGCTACAGCTGTCACGTGCGGGGACTCCGCTACTGGCCAGCGAGGTGGTGCCCTCCCAGGAAGAGACCCTGGCGCAGACCGCGCACTGGATCACGGAACGTCGCAGCAATCATTATGCCGGGCTGGCGCTGGCGGTCTCCGGACTGGAAAACGAACACCTTAATTTTGCGCTGGCGACGCCGGACGGAACGTTTGCGCTGCGCGTGCATTTCGGCGTGACGCGCTACAGTTTGCAGACGCGTCAGGAGGTCAGTGCGATGATGGCGCTCAATATGCTGCGTCGTTGGTTGAATGGTCAGGATATCGCCACTGAACATGGCTGGATTGAGGTGGTTGAATCACTGACGTTGTCGTCTTAGCGCCTGGCCCATAGGCTATTTCGAACCCGGCCGTGCTCGCACAAAACCCGACAGCGTTTGCACGCCGCTGGCAGCGGCCCGAAGGGGGAGGGGAGAGAATCATCCTCACCTACTCCGTGTACGCTCCGGTTGCTCCGCGCTGTCCGGGTTCAAGCTGCCCGCAACAATGACGCGCCAGGTGGGCCAGGCGCGTCATTTGCCGATAGCGCACGCTATCGCTTCTTCCGGGAAGGCATCCCGGCCTTCCCGTCACCAGTCCAGCCTGTTGTACTCTCTGTAAAAAAATCCGTGCTTTACATCACAATTCTGCGCGTTATTTCTCCAGCCCTCTGGAAGAACGAGGGGATTTGATGCACTTCACAATTTAAACCATGCCAACCGATCACACTGATTCCAGTATCTCAGACTGGAGTCCAGTATGTTGGAATCAAGCAAAGTTCCCGCTCTTACCCGGGCGATCGAAATTCTCAATCTCATTGCGCGAGTCGGTCCATGCAGCGCCGCCACGATCATTGAAACTCTGGGGATCCCAAAAAGTACCGCCTACCTCCTGCTCAATGAGCTGAAGCGTCAGCGCTTTATCAGTATCGATCACCAGGAGAACTACTGTCTGTGGACCAAGCTGGTCGAACTGTCGGGGCATGCGCTGAGCAAGATGGATCTGCGTGAACTGGCGCGTCCGCGGCTGACACAGCTTATGGATGAGACCGGTTTGCTGTGCCATCTGGGGATCATCGACCACGAAAGCGCGTATTACATCCTGAAAGTGGAATCGTCATCCACTATCAGCGTGCGCTCTCATGAAGGTAAAAGCCTTTCGCTGTATCGCTCTGGTATCGGCAAGTGCCTGCTGGCCTGGCAACCTGCCGCCGTACGGAAAGCCATTATTGAACAGCTGATATGGGAACAGGCAACACCGACCACCATCACCAGGCCACAGCAGTTGAATGATGAGCTGGAGCGTATTCGACAACGTGGATGGAGCTTTGATAATGGCGAAGATTATCCGGATGTCCGCTGCGTTGCGGCTCCCGTTTTTAATGCCAGTAATGAACTGACTGCCGCGATCTCGGTGGTGGGTACCCGCTTACAAATCAACGAAGAGAACCGTGACTATCTGGCCGGGAAAGCGATTGCCTGCGCCAAAGATATTTCACGCCTGTTGGGATGGAAAAGTCCCTTCGACTCACTCGCCTCATAGAAAGGAGAACATCATGACCCTACCCAAAATTAAACACGTTCGTGCCTGGTTTACCGGTGGCGCTACGGCGGATAAAGGTGCCGGCGGCGGTGACTATCACGATCAAGGCGCTAACCACTGGATTGACGATCATATCGCCACGCCAATGAGCAAATATCGTGAATATGAGCAATCGCGCCAGTCCTTTGGCATCAACGTATTAGGGACACTGATTGTTGAAGTGGAAGCCGAGAACGGACAGACAGGCTTTGCCGTTTCGACAGCAGGAGAGATGGGATGCTTCATCGTTGAAAAACATCTCAATCGTTTTATTGAAGGGAAATGCGTCAGCGACATCAAACTCATTCACGACCAGATGCTGGGCGCAACGATGTACTACTCCGGCTCCGGCGGCCTGGTGATGAACACCATCTCGTGCGTGGATCTGGCGCTGTGGGATCTGTTTGGCAAGGTGGTGGGTTTACCGGTCTACAAACTGTTGGGTGGCGCGGTACGCGACGAAATTCAATTCTACGCGACCGGTGCGCGTCCTGATCTGGCGAAAGAGATGGGCTTTATTGGCGGCAAAATGCCGACCCACTGGGGGCCGCACGATGGGGATGCGGGGATCCGCAAAGATGCGGCAATGGTAGCCGACATGCGTGAGAAATGCGGTCCGGATTTCTGGTTGATGCTCGATTGCTGGATGAGTCAGGACGTGAACTATGCCACCAAACTGGCCCATGCCTGCGCACCGTCCAACCTGAAGTGGATCGAAGAGTGTCTGCCGCCGCAGCAGTATGAAGGTTATCGCGAGCTAAAACGTAACGCCCCGGCGGGGATGATGGTCACCAGCGGTGAACACCACGGGACGCTGCAGTCCTTCCGCACGCTCTCAGAAACCGGCATCGATATCATGCAGCCGGATGTGGGCTGGTGCGGTGGGTTAACCACGCTGGTGGAAATTGCCGCTATTGCTAAATCGCGCGGACAGCTGGTGGTGCCGCATGGTTCCTCGGTTTACTCGCACCACGCGGTGATCACTTTCACCAACACCCCGTTCAGCGAGTTCCTGATGACCAGCCCTGACTGTTCAACGATGCGTCCGCAGTTTGACCCCATCCTGCTGGACGAACCTGTGCCGGTCAATGGGCGCATTCATAAGTCCGTGCTCGATAATCCGGGATTTGGCGTCGAGCTTAACCGCGACTGCAATCTGAAGCGCCCTTATAGCCACTAATGACCTGTGCGTTGCCGGAATTTAGGCAACGCCCTCATTTTATTGAGGATTTTGCTATGAGTACCACGTTACTTGACGGCGTTGTGAAGAAAAACCGCGCCCGTTTGATTCCTTTTATGCTGGCGCTGTATGTGCTGGCGTTTCTTGACCGCTCGAATATTGGTTTTGCCAAAGAGACCTATCAGATTGATACCGGTCTGAGCAACGAAGCTTATGCGTTGGGCGCGGGGATTTTCTTTGTGGTTTACGCCTTTCTGGGCGTTCCTGCCAACCTGTTGATGCGTAAATTTGGCGCCAGAACCTGGATTGGCACTACCACGTTGTTGTGGGGATTCCTCTCTGCGGCGATGGCCTGGGCGGATACTGAATCGAAGTTCCTGATTATCCGTACTCTGCTGGGTGCGGCAGAGGCGGGTTTCTTCCCCGGTATGATCTACCTGACGTCCCAGTGGTTCCCACAGCGCAACCGCGCCAGCATCATGGGGTTGTTCTACATGGGGGCGCCGCTGGCATTAACCCTGGGATCGCCGCTTTCTGGCGCGCTGCTGGAGATGCACGGGTTTATGGGGCATCCGGGGTGGTTCTGGATGTTCGTTATCGAAGGTTTACTGGCGGTAGGCGCGGGTATTTTTACCTTCTTCTGGCTTGATGATACCCCGCAGCAGGCGCGTTTCCTTAGCGCGGAGGAAAAGGCAGTACTCATTAGCCAGCTGACAAGTGAAGAAGAGAAAAAGGTCACTTCACGCCTTTCGGATGCGCTGCGTAATGGTCGTGTCTGGCAACTGGCGATTATCTATCTGACGATCCAGGTGGCGGTATATGGCCTGATCTTCTTCCTGCCAACTCAGGTTGCTGCGTTGTTAGGGACAAAAGTGGGCTTTACGGCTTCGGTCGTGACGGCAATACCGTGGGTGGCGGCGCTGTTTGGTACCTGGCTTATTCCCCGCTACTCCGATCGCACCGGCGACCGGCGTAATGTTGCCGCGCTGACGCTACTGGCGGCAGGGATCGGCGTTGGCCTGTCCGGTCTGGTTTCACCGGTACTGGCGATAGTGGCGCTGTGCGTAGCGGCCGTCGGTTTCATCGCGGTACAGCCGGTGTTCTGGACGATGCCAACGCAACTTCTTTCTGGTACTGCACTGGCGGCGGGGATTGGCTTCGTCAACCTGTTTGGTGCCGTCGGCGGCTTTATTGCTCCCATTCTGCGCGTCAAAGCGGAAACGATGTTTGCCAGCGATGCGGCAGGTCTGCTGGCTCTGGCGGGGGTCGCGATTATTGGCTCGTTCATTATCTTTACGCTGAGTGTAAACCGTTCGGTTTCACAAACGGGCGCTGCGCATCATTAATCTTATCTACGTTGTAAGGATCGTTATGAACGCATTGTTATCAAACCCTTTCAAAGAAGGCCTGCTGAAAGGGGAAGTCCAGATCGGCCTGTGGCTCAGTTCGACCACCTCTTACATGGCTGAGATTGCGGCGACGTCGGGCTATGACTGGCTGTTGATTGATGGAGAACACGCGCCGAACACGGTGCAGGATCTCTACCATCAGCTGCAGGCGATTGCGCCTTATGCCAGCCAGCCTGTGGTTCGTCCGGTGGAAGGCAGTAAGGCGTTGATTAAGCAGGTGCTGGATATTGGCGCACAGACGCTGCTTGTCCCGATGGTCGACAGCGCAGAGCAGGCGCGTCAGGTGGTTTCCGCCACCCGTTATCCACCGTTCGGCGAGCGTGGTGTCGGCGCCAGCGTGGCACGGGCGGCGCGCTGGGGACGTATCGACAATTATATGGCACGGGCCAATGAATCGCTTTGCCTGCTGGTACAGGTTGAGAGTAAAGCGGCGCTGGATAATCTGGATGCGATTCTGGATGTCGAAGGCATTGACGGTGTTTTTATTGGTCCGGCGGATCTTTCTGCGTCGCTGGGCTATCCGGATAATGCCGGACACCCGGAGGTGCAGCGGATCATTGAGGAGAGCATTCGCCGTATCCGCGCTGCCGGAAAAGCGGCGGGTTTCCTCGCTGTCGATCCGGCAATGGCGCAAAAATGCCTGCAGTGGGGGGCGAATTTTGTCGCGGTAGGCGTTGATACCATGCTTTATACCGAAGCGCTGGATCGCAGGCTGGCAATGTTTAAGCCAGGCCAGACTGCGCAAACGTTGAAAAGCAGTTACTAATATCGGGCCCGGTGGTGTAGCGCCATCGGGCCTGAAACAGCTCCTGATGGTTATGCTCTGTCACGTCGTCAGATACGACCGTGATATCCCCAGCGGAAACTGATGTGAAGTTGACAGATGAAGCTTGAGTTCCCGTGCGCCGTCTGATGTTTTATTAATCCACATAATATTCTTACCACGAAACATTCCCGGAGATGATTTTCTCCAACAGACCGGCTCCGGAGCAACGGGTTAATCAATACAGGGTGATGACTGGTTTTTTAATGCCGCAGGCGTAGGCGTAGCGAGTCAATGTATCAATACTGGCTTTGGTAATGTTATTTTCAAGGCGGGAAATAACCGGAGGCGTCACCCCCATACGTTCGGCAACCTGAGCTTTCGTCAGGTTGTTATGCTTCCGCCATTCTGCAAGTAGTTCTCTGAGCATCTCCTTGCGTTCTTCTTCCCGCCATGCAGCACGATACTCATCATTCTGCATCCATTCGTTATGCAGTTCTTTATGGCTTACCAGTTTCATTAAGTACCTCCGCTAACCGATTTTTGGCGAGTTCGATTTCTTTTGCTGGCGTTTTCTGTGATTTCTTGATGAAAACGCGGAGCATGATGATAGTGTTGCCTTTATGGTATAGCCAGATACCTCTGGCTATTTCAGTACCCATCGTGCGGATCTCAAAAAGTCCATCGCCAAGGGGTTTCGTATCCGGCTCCCGCAACAACCGGGCGTTATGTTCCAGCTTACTAATGAGCCGGTCGAACTTAACCCGAATTTTTACGGGTAATGCAGTTGCTTCTTCCCTGGCCTCAGGGTGATAAACAACGCTAAACATAGGGCCGCCCACTCCAAATAAATGTTAGCTCATAGGCTAATTCATAACCATTTAAAATTAACCTGAAGGCTAATTTATTTGACGATTGCCACAGCAATCTGGTTACAGCCTGTAAGTGTTGGGTTTGTGTGCTTCACATAATCATTCTCAGGATAAGAAATTATCTTTTTAAAAACCGCATCATGCGGTGTTGATGTTGCTGATTTAGCCATGGTAGTCCGTCACCAGAGGGAGAAGATGGCGTGACGGTACCCACGGATGACGCGGGCTGCATTCGAGGAATTGATTCTTTGCGTGGAGGAGTCAGAGATAAATACGTCCGGCTGCAACGTATTCAGTTATGTGCAACGGCATACGCAAAAATGCCCGCTAGCACAGCGCCACCGGGAGCCTGGCCGCGTTATGCCTGACGGGCCAGGCTCCGGCTTTTAACCTAACGCTTTTGCTAACAGCGTAATGGGATGTTCACAGCGTTTGCTTGTCGACATCTCAATCTGCCATTTACAGGTTTCACAGTCGGTGACCACGATATCCGCGCCGCTTTCTTCAATCTGCTTAAACAGCGGAGCGCCGATAGACTGTGATGTCGGATAGTTTTCCTTTTTGAAGCCGTAGGTGCCGGCAATCCCACAGCACTGGGAGTCCAGCACCGTCAGTTCCAGCCCGGGGATCCGGCGCAGCAGTTCGAGCGTATATAACGTCCAGCCCATTTTTTCCATATGACAGGGCGTATGGTAGGTCACCTTCAGCGGCAACGTTTTCAGCGGTAGCGTTTTCCCTTCATCCAGTTTTCGCCACAGCCAGCGGGTCGCCAGCTCAATGTGTTCACGCAGCCCTGAGTTATCCACATCCAGGACTTCGGGATACTCATCGCGCAGCGCAAAGGTGCAGGTTGAGGAGGTGGCAATGACCGGGATCCCTTTCACGCCGATGGCTTCGCGCAGGGATTCGACGTTAATGACCGCCTGCTTACGCGCTTTGTCGGTAAAGCCGTTCGCAATCAGCGGTACGCCGCAGCACTTCTCTTTACTCAGCAGTTGCACGCCTGTACCCATCGCATTCAGAACCTTAATGAGATCCTTACCAAGCTGGGGATGGTTATAGTTAACGAAGCAGCCGTGGAAGAAGGCGACCTGATCCTGATACTGCGCCTGCTGCGCGGCGACGCTGCGATACCAGCGGCGGAAGGTGCCAAAAGAGTATTTCGGCAGCGTACGGCGATGATCGATTTTCAATGCGTAATCAAGCAGCTGCCGCACGGGTTTCAGCGCTGTGGCTGTATTCACCACCGGTGCGAACGGGGTGGAGACGCTGCCCATCAGATCGGTGTGGCTCAGGATAAAATTACGCAGCGACGGGCGCGTCGTGTCGTATTTCGCGCGCGCGCGCTGGATGATATCGCCAATCTTCACATCTGACGGGCAGGCCACTTCGCAACGTTTACAGTTGATGCAATATTTCAGCGCGTCATCATACAGCGCGCCGTCTTTCAGACGCAGACGTTCTCCGTCCGGTCCGGCCTGTTTGGGGCCCGGATAGCCCGGATTTACGCGACTGACCGGACAGGCCGTGGTACACACCGTGCATTTGATGCAACTTTCAAAACGGGTATCGCTCATTGCTGACCTCCTGCACGTTCTGTAATGTGTTGCGCGGCATGTAAAGCAGTGACTGCGCACACGCCGCCTCCGCATCCCTGGGCTATCGGGTCGAATCCGCCAAGCACAGAGCCGATAGCGTACAGGTTTTCCACCGTTTTCCCGGCAAGTTTTGGACGCAGCGCATTATCCGTCGTGACGCCAAACTGCTGCCAGGGTTGCGCATCAAAGAAATCACGTTGATACCATTCGGCGCGGGTTGCCGTTTGCTGAACATCCAGCCCCAGAATGGGTTCGCGAATGCCTTCACGGTCAGCCACCAGCCCGCTACTGAAAAAACTGCCGCTGGCGAGCACCGCAAAACGCGGATGCAAAGGAATATCGGCATGGTTGCGGGTCCAGATTTCGCTCACCACGCCATTTTTGCAGGTTACTTTTTTCACCTCGTCGCCCGGCATCCAGATCCCGCCCTGGCGAACAAACTTCCGCTGAAGCTGATTGTGCAGACGCATTCCCGGCACCGAAGGCGGCAGGGTGGGGAGCAGCGTGAGCGAGCAGGGGAGGCGCTCATTGAGCCAGCGCCAGAGGCTGTCATCTGCCAGACCAAAGCAGGCAGGCATCATTATCATTTCGCACGTTTTTGCTATTGGCAGCAAGGCGTCATACAGCAATGACCATTTGTCTTCGTTATCCAGAAAACGCGCGATATTGACGGCACGAAACTCGGTAGGGTTATCGCGTAAAACGTCCAGTTCGGGCAGGTCAATCTCCGCCGTATCCACATTCAGACCGCGCTGGCACAGGGAGGCCGCCGCAAGATGGGCCTGAAAGTCCATTAACCCGCTGATCCCGACCACGCAAATCCGCTTTGCGGCAAGCGGCCAGACCGGGACTTCCGGTGAACTGAGCCAGGTTGAACGCAGCATCCCCAGCGGCGTGACGCGTAAATGTGCCTGTCCGACATCGCCCTGTAAGTTTGTGCCACATTCTGCCAGCAGTGCCTGTGCCTGTTGGGCCAGCGCCAGGACATGTTGTGTGCCGATCGTGGTATAAGGGTGTTCTGGCGCCTGTACGCGCAGCGCATCCAGTCCGGTAGCGATGTCGCTCACCGTCTGACCGTCCGGTAATGTGCTAAGCAGATCCAGTGAACCGGAAGAAAAATGCAGCGCGCTTTGACCACGGGTGACAATCGCGCAGCGTAAGCCGGTTTTCTGCAATTGCAGGCCACAGAGTAAACCGGCAAGGCCACCGCCCATAATGACCGTATCAAATCTCATTGTGCTGTTCCTTCTCCAGACCGCATAACCCCTGATAAACCCAGCGCGTAAATTCGCTTTCGCGCAGCGCGTCCCCCCAGGCAACAGGCTGAACGCCTTTCCAGCGCTCGTTCAGGAAATCAGAAAGCTGAGTGATGGATTGTGCGGAAGTGGTGATATTAAAACGCTGCAACAAACCGGCGGCGCGGCAGGCGCAGAGCTCCCCCTGGCAGGTCCCCATCCCCACGCGGGTACGGCGGCGCAGATCCAGCAGGCTGTTCACGTTCAGGTTCTCCACCGCGTACTGGACTTCGCCCGCGGTGACGGCTTCGCATTCGCACACCAGGCTACGGTGCTGGCGGCCTTCACTTAACCATGCCGGTGTACGATCGCCATGGCGGTACACCGCCGAGCCGCGTAATGGCGCAGGCAGGGAGATAACGCGTTTCAGCGTATGTTCAGCGGATTCCTGCGAACCCGGCAGCGGAGTCTCAGCCGTAACGCAGGGACGGCTGTTACTTAACTTGCGGCAGACCGCGTCGGTTGCCCATTCCGCCATCAGCCGGTAGGTCATCAGCTTTCCGCCGGTAATGGTGATAAACCCTTCCAGGCCATCGCGTTCGGCGTGATCGAATAGCACGATGCCGCGGCTGACGTTACGCCCGGTTGGGTCATCGTCGCTTGCCACCAGCGGACGCACGCCGGAGTAGGCGCGCAGGATGCGCGTTTTTGCCATTACAGGGGCGAGTTTCTCGCCTTCACGCAGCAGAATATCGACCTCTTCGGCGGTCACGCGGTTGCTGTCGATATCGTTGTAATCAATATGTGTGGACGTGGTACCGATGAGCGAAATGGTGTCGCCGGGCACCAGAATGTCGGCATCTGACGGTTTACGGCAGCGGTTGATCACATGCTGATTAATACGGTGATCCATGATCAGCAACGATCCTTTCGCCGGGAACATACGGATGTTCAGGTCGGCATATTCCGCAATCCGCTGGCCCCAGATCCCGGCAGCGTTCACCACCACCGGAGCGTGCAGAATCTGCGTTTCGCCGGTGAGATGATTACGGACGTGTACGCCGGTAATGGTCGCGCCTTCGCGAATAAGGCCGACAACCTCATGAGCGGTCAGGATAATGGCACCATGTTCTCTGGCATCAAGCATATTGGCTGCGGTCAGACGGAACGGATCAACGGTGCCATCCGGTACTTTCACCGCCCCGGTCAATTGAGGGTTGACCGAAGGTTCGATCAGGCGCGCCTGCTGTGGGTCAATGGCCTCAGCGCGAATTCCGGCTTCTTCACAGGCGCGAATAAAGGTGGCCTGAAAAGAGAGGTCATCTTCGGGCAATGTAATAAACAGACCGTCCGTCGGTTCGACGCAGTGACGAGCGATACGTTTCAGAATCTGGTTTTCACTGATGCACTCGCGGGCTGATTCCGCGTCGGTAACGGCGTAACGGGCACCGCTATGCAGCAGGCCGTGGTTACGACCCGTGGCGCCGGTGGCGATGTCATGACGCTCAACTAAGATGACGCGCAGTCCACGCAGCGCACAGTCACGGGCAATCCCTGCGCCTGTGGCACCTCCACCAATGATTATCACGTCACCTGTTTGCGAGTCGCGAATTTTCATTGTTTTCCCTCACAGTTCGTTTTTTATCATTTAGCCACAGAAAAAACATGTTTTGTTTGATTTCGCGCATAATCGCTCGCTATTCGAAAATGAAACGTGATTCCGTGCGCCTTTCTGAACATTTGTCATAAATCTGTAACAATATGTGCTGTAATTCACATTAACGGCATGAATCTTTACTTAACATCGCGGCCACACCAGGAACAACGGGGTTGTTTGCACGAACTGCGGTGTTTACTACTAAAAGAGACGGGCCACGGAGGCGACATTATGATGAGTATATTTAAACCCGCGCCACACAAAGCGCGCTTGCCTGCTGCGGAGATCGATCCGACATATCGTCGGCTGCGCTGGCAGATTTTTTTGGGGATTTTCTTTGGGTATGCCGCGTACTATCTGGTGCGCAAGAACTTTGCATCTGGCGATGCCATACCTGGTTGAGCAGGGATTCTCTCGTGGTGATTTGGGATTTGCCCTGTCGGGAATCTCTATCGCTTACGGATTTTCGAAATTTATCATGGGGTCCGTATCTGACCGTTCGAATCCGCGCGTTTTCCTTCCTGCGGGTCTGATTCTTGCTGCGGCAGTCATGCTGTTTATGGGCTTTGTGCCATGGGCGACATCGAGCATTGCGGTGATGTTCGTGCTGTTGTTCCTCTGCGGCTGGTTCCAGGGAATGGGGTGGCCGCCGTGCGGTCGTACGATGGTGCACTGGTGGTCGCAGAAAGAGCGTGGCGGGATTGTGTCGGTATGGAACTGCGCGCACAACGTCGGGGGCGGTATTCCTCCGCTGCTGTTCCTGCTCGGTATGGCCTGGTTCAATGACTGGAAGGCCGCGCTGTATATGCCTGCGTTTGGCGCGATCCTGGTCGCGATTTTCGCTTTCGCTCTGATGCGCGATACGCCGCAGTCCTGTGGTCTGCCGCCGATTGAAGAGTACAAAAACGATTATCCGGACGATTACAACGAAAAAGCAGAAGAAGAGCTGACTGCGAAGCAGATTTTCATGCAGTACGTGCTGCCGAACAAACTGCTGTGGTACATCGCGATTGCCAACGTGTTTGTCTATCTGCTGCGCTACGGCATTCTCGACTGGTCACCAACTTACCTGAAAGAAGTGAAGCACTTTGCGCTGGATAAATCCTCCTGGGCCTACTTCTTATATGAGTATGCGGGGATTCCGGGCACTCTGCTGTGCGGGTGGATGTCGGATAAGGTGTTCCGTGGCAACCGTGGCGCAACCGGTGTGTTCTTTATGACGCTGGTGACTATCGCGACTATCGTTTACTGGATGAACCCTCCTGGCAATCCAAACGTTGATATGATCTGCATGATCGTCATCGGCTTCCTGATCTACGGCCCGGTAATGCTGATCGGCCTGCACGCGCTGGAGCTGGCACCGAAAAAAGCGGCGGGTACGGCGGCGGGCTTCACCGGATTGTTTGGTTACCTCGGTGGCTCCGTAGCGGCGAGCGCCATTGTCGGCTATACCGTTGACTTCTTCGGTTGGGATGGCGGCTTTATGGTGATGATCGGCGGTAGCATCCTCGCGGTGATCCTGCTGGTGGTCGTAATGATCGGGGAAAAACGTCATCACGATCAGATGTTGCTGAAACGCAACGGAGGCTAACCGGATGAAAACGACGCTGAAAAACCTGAGCATGGCGCTGATGATGGCCGGAATGGTGATGGGAAGCAGCGCGGTTGCCGCCGATACTGGCGATAAGATTGTGATTGCTCACCGTGGCGCCAGCGGATATCTGCCTGAACATACGCTGCCAGCGAAAGCGATGGCCTATGCACAGGGCGCAGATTATCTGGAGCAGGATCTGGTGATGACAAAGGACGACCAGCTGGTCGTCCTGCATGACCATTATCTTGACCGGGTAACCGATGTCGCCGAACGTTTCCCGGACCGGGGGCGTAAAGACGGGCGCTATTACGCCATTGACTTTACGCTGGACGAAATTAAATCCCTGAAGTTCACCGAAGGGTTCGACATTGAAAACGGTAAGAAGGTACAGAGTTATCCGGGACGATTCCCGATGGGTAAATCTGACTTTCGGGTTCATACCTTCGAAGAGGAGATTGAATTTGTTCAGGGGCTGAATCACTCAACGGGCAAAAATATCGGCATCTATCCAGAAATTAAAGCGCCGTGGTTCCACCACCAGGAAGGGAAGGACATTGCGGCAAAAACGCTGGAAGTGCTGAAAAAGTACGGCTACACCAACAAGCAGGATAAGGTCTATCTGCAATGTTTTGATGTGGCTGAGCTTAAGCGCATTAAAAATGAGCTGGAACCGAAGATGGGGATGGATCTCAATCTGGTACAGCTGATTGCGTATACCGACTGGAATGAGACGCAGCAGAAACAGCCGGACGGTAGCTGGGTAAATTACAGCTACGACTGGATGTTTAAGCCGGGGGCGATGAAGCAGGTCGCGGAATATGCGGACGGCATCGGACCGGACTACCATATGCTGGTAGATGAGTCGTCACAGAAAGGGAAAATTGCGCTGACCGGCATGGTACAAGATGCTCACCAGAATAAGATGGTGGTGCATCCGTATACCGTACGTGCTGACCAGCTTCCTGATTATGCGACGGACGTTAATCAGCTGTATGAGATTCTGTATCACCAGGCGGGCGTTGACGGGCTGTTCACCGACTTCCCCGATAAAGCCGTGATGTTTCTGAAAAAAGAGTAAAAGTCTGACCGGATGGTGCTTACGCCGCCATCCGGCTTATTTCCTGCCTTTACTACCCCTCGTCGTAGAGATTTACACCGCACAGATGAGGGGAAAATCCCTTACCGCCGCAGCTTTTAGCAATATAAGTCCGGGAACAAACATAAATAGCTTAAGATTTCCTTAAGAGAAACATTTATATTTACCGTCTGAATGTTTCTACAGGCACTATAACGGACGGTATCGTATGAGTTTGGCAGTAAAAGACGATGAATTTAGCCAGTGGTGGGCGACGGAAGGCGACTGGGTTGAAGAACCTAACTATCGTCGTAAGGGAATGAGTGGTGTGCAGTGTGTCGAGCGCAATGGCCAGAAACTATACGTAAAGCGAATGACTCAGCATCTTTTTCACTCCGTGCGTTATCCGTTTGGGCGTCCGACCATCGTGCGCGAAATTGATGTGATCAAAGAGCTGGAAAAGGCTGGCGTGATTGTGCCGAAAATCGTCTACGGTAAGGCGATGAAGGTTGAGGGAGAGTGGCGCGCGCTGTTGGTCACGGAAGATATGGCAGGGTTTATCTGTATTGCTGACTGGTATAAACGCCATGCCGTCACTCCCTGGCCGGATGACGTGCGCAACGCGATGCTCAAAGCGGTTGCGCTGGCGTTCAAAAAAATGCACAGCGTTAACCGCCAGCATGGCTGCTGCTATGTGCGGCATATTTACGTTAAAACTGAAGGCGTGGTGGAGGCGGGGTTTCTCGATCTGGAAAAATCGCGTCGCCGTCTTCGCCGCCACAAGGCGGCTAACCACGATTTCAGACAGCTGGAAAAGTATCTGGATCCGATCCCGAAGGCGGATTGGGAGCAGGTGAAAGCCTTCTACTACGCGCTGTAACCTGCACTACATCTCGATTTCAATATCCCCTTTTGCCCTGCAACAGCAGGGCAAAATTTCACCCGGCTGAATAAACGCTAAAGGCTCGGTTATCCAGTCAACCTGACCGGCGAGCAGCCTCGTGCGGCAGGAGCCGCAGTAGCCTTCGCGACATTGATATTCCACTTCAACATTATGCGATTCGAGCGCGACGAGCAGGGAAGGGTGTTCATCCTGGCACAGCAACTGTGTGCCAGTGATGCGAAGCGTGACGCGTCCCATCAGAGCTGGAAGTTGCTCAGGTCGTCGGTATCGACTTCCGAATCGATCTGGCCGACCAGGTAAGAGCTGACTTCCACTTCCTGCGGAGCGACCTGTACGTTATCCGAAACCAGCCAGGTGTTAATCCACGGAATGGGATTCGAGCGGGTCTGGAACGGCAGATCGAGTCCGACAGCCTGCATACGAATATTGGTGATGTACTCGACGTACTGGCAAAGAATATCTTTGTTCAGGCCGATCATCGAACCGTCGCGGAACAGATAGTCTGCCCACTCTTTTTCCTGTAGTGCAGCCTGAACAAACAGATCGTAGCACTCCTGTTTGCACTCTTCGGCAATTTCCGCCATCTCCGGGTCGTCCACGCCGCTGCGCAGCAGATTCAGCATGTGCTGGGTGCCGGTCAGGTGCAGCGCTTCATCACGGGCGATCAGACGAATGATTTTGGCGTTACCTTCCATCAGTTCACGTTCGGCAAAAGCGAACGAACAGGCAAAGCTCACGTAGAAGCGAATGGCTTCGAGTGCGTTAACGCTCATCAGGCACAGATAGAGCTTTTTCTTCAGCGCCCGCAGGCTGACGGTGATGGTTTTACCGTTCACCGTGTGCGTGCCTTCGCCCAGCAGATGCCAGTAGCTGGTCATCTCAATCAGTTCGTCGTAGTAGCTGGCAATCCCTTCCGCACGTTTCTGGATCTGCTCGTTGGTGACGATATCGTCAAACACAATCGCCGGATCGTTGACGATGTTGCGGATGATATGGGTATAAGAGCGTGAGTGGATGGTCTCGGAAAACGCCCACGTCTCCACCCAGGTTTCCAGCTCAGGGATGGAGATCAGCGGCAGCAGCGCCACGTTCGGGCTGCGTCCCTG
The DNA here is from genome assembly GCF_002918555.1 of Citrobacter amalonaticus. Lineage (GTDB taxonomy): Bacteria > Pseudomonadota > Gammaproteobacteria > Enterobacterales > Enterobacteriaceae > Citrobacter_C > Citrobacter_C amalonaticus_A. The sequence goes on along the minus strand of NZ_PQMB01000001.1, from coordinate 674,728 downwards.
AATGGAGTCCAGCAGAGTCTGATATTTCAGGTTGCTGATGAAGATATGTTTTTCGTGTTCGGGCAGCGCATGGTAATCAATACGATCGCGGGAGACGTCAACCTCTTCCGGACGCCAGAAGAAAGAGAGCTGCTTTTCGATCAGTTTTTCGAAGATGTCATATTTTTGCTGATCGTAACGCGCCACGTTCACCGGTTGGCCGAAAAACATCGGTTCCAGAAGCTGGTCATTTTTCGTCTGTGAAAAAGTGGTATATGCCATTGAAGTGAGTCCTGTCTGGAAGGTAACGCCGGATGACACTCTGCTTATCCGGCCTGCAATACCGCGAATTGCTTTGCAGGCCGGATAAGACATTTATGCTGCCATCCGGCAAAAGATTAAATCTTACATGCGCCGCTTTCGCAGCCATCGTCCTGAATGGAAGACACCATATCGTCCTGAGCATCTTCCGCACCGTCACGGGTGTTCTGATAGTACAGCGTTTTCACCCCAAACTTGTAGGCGGTGAGCAGGTCTTTCAACAGCTGCTGCATCGGCACTTTCCCGGACGGGTAGCGTGACGGATCGTAGTTGGTGTTGGCAGATATCGACTGATCGATAAATTTCTGCATCACGCCGACCAGTTGCAGATACCCGTCATTACCCGGCATCTCCCACAGTAGCTCATAAGCGTTGCCCAGATGCTCATAATCCGGCACCACCTGACGCAGAATACCGTCTTTCGAGGCCTTAATACTGACATAGCCGCGCGGCGGCTCAATGCCGTTGGTGGCGTTGGAGATCTGCGAAGAGGTCTCGGATGGCATCAGGGCAGAGAGCGTGGAGTTACGCAGGCCGTGGGTCTTGATGGATTCGCGAAGGGCTTCCCAGTCGTAATGCAGCGCTTCACTGACGATCGCATCCAGATCTTTCTTGTAGGTATCGACAGGTAAAATGCCTTTGGCGTAAGTGGTTTCGTTAAACCACGGGCACGCGCCTTGCTCTTTGGCCAGCTCGTTAGAGGCTTTCAGCAAATAGTACTGGATGGCTTCAAACGTCTTGTGGGTCAGGTTATTGGCGCTGCCGTCGGAATAACGTTTGCCGTTTTTCGCCAGCCAGTAAGCGTAGTTAATCACGCCGATGCCCAGCGTGCGGCGACCCATTGCCCCGCGTTTGGCCGCCGGAATCGGGTAATCCTGATAATCCAGCAGCGCGTCGAGCGCGCGTACCGCCAGCACTGCCAGCTCTTCCAGCTCGTCGAGGCTATTGATGACGCCCAGGTTGAATGCGGAGAGGGTACACAGCGCGATTTCACCGTTTTCGTCATTCACGTCCATCAGCGGTTTGGTCGGCAGGGCGATCTCCAGGCACAGGTTGGACTGGCGTACCGGGGCGACCTGCGGATCGAACGGGCTGTGGGTGTTGCAGTGATCCACGTTCTGGATGTAGATACGTCCGGTAGAGGCACGTTCCTGCATCATCAGAGAGAACAGTTCAACGGCTTTAACGCGCTGCTTGCGGATACTGTCGTCGTTCTCGTATTTCACATACAGGCGCTCGAATTCGTCCTGGTCAGCGAAGAAAGCATCGTACAGCCCCGGAACGTCGGACGGGCTGAACAGCGTAATATCGCCGCCTTTCAGCAGACGGGTGTACATCAGTTTGTTGATCTGCACGCCGTAGTCCATGTGACGAACGCGGTTGCCTTCGACGCCACGGTTGTTTTTCAGCACCAGCAGGCTTTCCACTTCCAGATGCCACATCGGATAGAACAGCGTCGCCGCGCCGCCGCGTACGCCGCCCTGAGAACAGGATTTCACCGCGGTCTGGAAGTGTTTGTAGAACGGAATACAGCCGGTATGGAACGCTTCGCCACCGCGAATCGGGCTGCCGAGCGCACGAATACGGCCCGCGTTAATGCCGATACCGGCACGCTGGGAGACATATTTCACAATCGCGCTGGAGGTTGCGTTGATGGAGTCCAGGCTGTCGCCGCACTCAATCAGTACGCAGGAGCTGAACTGGCGGGTAGGGGTACGCACGCCGGACATAATGGGCGTCGGCAGAGAAATTTTGAACGTCGAAACCGCGTCGTAAAAACGTTTTACGTAATCGAGGCGTGTTTCACGCGGATAGCCGGAGAACAGGCAGGCCGCCACCAGAATATAAAGGAACTGGGCGCTTTCGTAGATCTCACCGGTCACGCGGTTCTGCACCAGATATTTACCTTCCAGCTGCTTAACGGCAGCGTAGGAGAAGGTCATATCGCGATCGTGCTCGATGAACGAGTCCATCTGCTTGAACTCTTCTTCCGTGTAGTCTTCCAGCAGATGATTGTCGTATTTGCCCATCTCCACCATTTTCACTACATGGTCATAAAGCGCAGGCGGCTCGAACTCACCGTAGGCTTTTTTACGCAGATGGAAAATCGCCAGGCGGGCGGCCAGGTACTGATAGTCCGGCGCGTCGCGGGAGATCAGGTCTGCGGCGGCTTTAATGATAGTTTCATGGATATCGGACGTCTTGATACCGTCATAAAACTGGATATGGGAGCGCAGTTCGACCTGAGAAATCGATACATTATTCAGTCCTTCTGCCGCCCAATCCAGAACGCGGTGGATTTTGTCGAGATTGATGCGCTCTGTACTACCATCACGCTTTGTCACCAGCAGACTCTGATTCATGGGGTTTTTTACCTGTCCGTGAAAGAAAAATGTCCCCTGTATTATCCACAATGTCGGCTTGTGACTAACTCTGTGGATAAATACTATATATAGGGGTTGGGTGTTAATGAAAACGCTATATGGTGAGTATTCTAGTAGGGAATCTTTTCAGTACAAGAGTTGATTTTGAGGTTAATTTGAGGTTGCAAAAGGGTAAGAATCGCTAAGTGCGCGTCTTATAAGGGCTGGCGGGGATGTCAATAATTCATAAAAAAAATAGAAAATTTGATCGAGTGCTGATTTCTTCATCGAAGGTAAAGATTGTGCCTTATGACCAGACACAATCTTTATAAGATTTTTTACTAACGTCAGGCGTTTTTTGCGCTTGTATGCAACATATAATTAACATCAACACCGGGGCCAAGCTTAAAGATGTTAGTGATGGGGTTAAAATGCAGACCGGTAATGTGACGTTCCTGTAACACTGTCTGATCGACCCAGCTCAACAGCTCGGCGGGTTTTATGAACTTTTTCACATCGTGCGTGCCCTTTGGCACCATGCGCAAAATGTATTCTGCGCCCACAACGGCCATCAGCCAGGATTTGCCGTTACGGTTAAGGGTCGAGAAAAAGACGTCGCCGCCCGGTTTGACCAACTGTGCGCAGGCCCTGACCACCGATTGCGGATCCGGAACGTGCTCCAGCATCTCCATACAGGTTACGACGTCGTACTGATGGGCGTGTTTAGCCGCATGTTCTTCCACCGTCTCCTGCACATAATCAACCTGAATCCCGCTTTCCAGAGCGTGCAGTTTTGCCACCTGCAGCGGTTCAGAACCCATATCCAGCCCGGTGACCGTCGCGCCTTCACGCGCCATGCTCTCGGCCAGGATGCCGCCGCCGCAGCCGACATCGAGCACTTTTTTACCAAACAGACCGCCAGAACGCTCCGCAATGTAGCCCAGGCGCAGCGGGTTTATACGATGCAGCGGCTTAAATTCGCCTTCCAGGTCCCACCAGCGTGACGCGACTGCTTCAAACTTGGCAATTTCTTCGTGGTCAACGTTGTGGTTTACCGGCGGTTTTTCGGCATTCATGGGGACTTCTACTCCTCAGTTTAGCAAGACAGCAAAGTATATCAGTTAGTAAACCAAATTGGTTTATAACCCTGCGGTTGTGTTATAATTTGCGACCTTTGAATCCGGGATACAGTAGAGGGATAGCGGTTAGATGAGCGACCTTGCGAGAGAAATTACACCGGTCAACATTGAGGAGGAGCTGAAGAGCTCTTATCTGGATTATGCGATGTCGGTCATTGTTGGCCGTGCGTTACCAGATGTCCGAGATGGCCTGAAGCCGGTACACCGTCGCGTACTTTACGCCATGAACGTATTGGGCAATGACTGGAATAAAGCCTATAAAAAATCTGCCCGTGTTGTTGGTGACGTAATCGGTAAATACCACCCTCATGGTGATACCGCCGTTTACGACACCATTGTTCGTATGGCGCAGCCATTCTCCTTGCGTTATATGCTGGTGGATGGTCAGGGTAACTTTGGTTCTGTCGATGGCGACTCCGCCGCAGCGATGCGTTATACGGAAATCCGTATGTCGAAAATCGCTCACGAGCTGATGGCTGACCTGGAAAAGGAAACGGTTGATTTCGTCGATAACTATGACGGCACCGAACGTATTCCAGACGTTATGCCAACCAAAATTCCTAACCTGCTGGTGAACGGTTCGTCCGGTATCGCAGTGGGTATGGCGACCAACATTCCGCCGCACAACCTGACGGAAGTGATCAACGGCTGTCTGGCCTATATCGACGATGAAGACATCAGCATTGAAGGGCTGATGGAACACATTCCGGGTCCGGACTTCCCGACGGCGGCGATCATCAACGGTCGACGCGGTATTGAAGAAGCCTATCGTACCGGTCGCGGCAAAGTGTACATCCGTGCGCGTGCAGAAGTGGAAGCTGACGCCAAAACCGGTCGTGAAACCATCATCGTTCACGAAATTCCGTATCAGGTAAACAAAGCGCGCCTGATCGAGAAAATCGCCGAGCTGGTGAAAGACAAACGCGTTGAAGGCATCAGCGCGCTGCGTGACGAGTCTGATAAAGACGGGATGCGCATCGTGATTGAAGTTAAGCGTGATGCGGTCGGGGAAGTGGTGCTGAACAACCTCTATTCCCAGACTCAGCTGCAGGTTTCCTTCGGTATCAACATGGTTGCGCTGCACCACGGTCAGCCAAAGATCATGAACCTGAAGGACATCATTTCAGCGTTCGTGCGCCATCGTCGTGAAGTGGTGACGCGTCGTACCATTTTCGAACTGCGTAAAGCGCGTGACCGTGCGCATATCCTTGAAGCACTGGCGATTGCGCTGGCGAATATCGATCCGATCATCGAACTGATCCGTCGTGCGCCGACCCCGGCAGAAGCGAAAGCGGCGCTGGTCGCGCGTTCGTGGGAGCTGGGTAACGTTTCTGCGATGCTGGAGCGTGCCGGTGATGATGCCGCGCGTCCGGAGTGGCTGGAGCCAGAATTCGGCGTGCGTGACGGCCAGTACTACCTGACCGGACAGCAGGCACAGGCGATTCTGGATCTGCGTCTGCAAAAACTGACCGGTCTGGAGCATGAAAAACTGCTCGATGAGTACAAAGAGCTGCTGGAACAGATTGCAGAACTGCTGCACATTCTGGGCAGCGCCGATCGCCTGATGGAAGTGATCCGCGAAGAGATGGAGCTAATTCGCGATCAGTTTGGCGATGAACGTCGTACTGAAATCACTGCCAACAGCGCTGATATCAATATCGAAGACCTGATCAGCCAGGAAGATGTTGTTGTAACGCTGTCTCACCAGGGTTACGTCAAATATCAGCCGCTGACCGACTACGAAGCGCAACGTCGTGGTGGGAAAGGTAAATCAGCTGCACGTATTAAAGAAGAAGACTTTATCGACCGCCTGCTGGTGGCCAACACCCATGATACGATCCTCTGCTTCTCCAGCCGTGGTCGTCTGTACTGGATGAAAGTCTATCAGCTGCCGGAAGCGAGCCGTGGTGCGCGTGGTCGTCCGATCGTTAACCTGCTGCCGCTGGAGGCGAATGAACGTATCACCGCCATCCTGCCGGTACGCGAGTACGAAGAGGGCGTGAACGTCTTTATGGCGACCGCCAGCGGTACCGTGAAGAAAACGGCGCTGACCGAATTCAGCCGTCCGCGCTCTGCCGGTATTATCGCGGTGAATCTGAACGACGGTGACGAGCTGATTGGCGTGGATCTGACCTCCGGTTCTGATGAAGTCATGCTGTTCTCTGCCGCCGGTAAAGTGGTGCGCTTTAAAGAGAACGCCGTGCGTGCAATGGGTCGTACGGCGACCGGCGTGCGCGGTATCAAACTGGCGGGTGAGGACTCTGTGGTTTCCCTGATCGTTCCGCGCGGTGAGGGTGCAATCCTGACCGTTACGCAGAACGGCTACGGTAAGCGTACTGCTGCTGAAGAGTATCCGACCAAGTCGCGTGCGACCCAGGGCGTTATCTCTATCAAGGTTACCGAACGTAACGGTTCCGTGGTCGGCGCGGTGCAGGTAGACGATGCTGACCAGATCATGATGATCACCGATGCGGGGACGCTGGTGCGTACTCGCGTGTCGGAAATCAGCGTGGTGGGTCGTAATACTCAGGGCGTGATCCTTATCCGCACAGCGGAAGATGAAAACGTTGTGGGTCTGCAACGCGTTGCTGAACCGGTTGATGATGAAGAACTTGATTCTATCGACGGTAGCGTCGCAGAAGGGGATGACGATATTGCCCCGGAAGCGGAAAGTGACGACGACGTAGCGGACGACGCTGACGAGTAATTTTCTGCTGTAAATACTGCACAAAAGGGAGGCTTAGCCTCCCTTTTTTACGTCCTGAAGATTTATTTTACGCTCTGTTGCTACGCATTTATGGGTATCCATGTATGTCATGTATAAAAATACACAAATTAATGAATAATTATTAGTTTGTGAAGGTGCTCACTGTTTGTTCAGTCTTTTACCGTTAACTTGCCTCTGGAAGATAACAAATTTATATACTCGTCATACTTCAGGTTGCTGGTGCACTGGCTTTATTACCCGGCCTTCGGGGCCAGCACAAGCGCTGTACAAAACGACGATGCCGTTTTGTCCCGCAACCCGAATTATTTAAAGTATAAGACTCATTGCGAACAGGAGAACTGAAAACTATTTAAAAAAGACCTGAAGCGTTAAAGACAAAAGCGTTGGCTGCCTTTATCTGTCAGTTCCTTTCTGATGGATGAATATACTTTTACCTCGGCGTTGGGAGTTAACTATGATAGTTGAAATAGCGGAAGGCTTTATCCATCTTTTCCAGAGCGCGGGCAAGATATTCTCCGGGATGATCGTCAGTACCATTCCGATGCTGATAACGTTAATTCTGACGGTTAATTTCATTATGAAGTTAATTGGTCAACAGCGAATGGAAAAAGTCGCAACCCTGATGGGGAAATCCAAAATATTGACCTATGGGATTTTACCCAGTTTTGCCTGGTTCTTCCTCAGTAGCCCTGGCGCGCTGACAATGGGCAAATTTTTACCGGAACGCTGTAAGCCGGCGTACCAGGATGCGCTGGGCAGCACTGTACATCCGCTGACTTCGTTGTTTCCGCACATTGTGCCATCGGAGCTGTTTATCTGGCTGGGGGTTGCGGCGGGGATTACCCGACTGGACCTGCCCGTTGCCGATCTGGCATTGCGCTATATCGCCGCTGGCATTTTACTCGGCTTTATCCGTGGTTTTCTAACCGAATATATCTTCACCAGACTGGAGAAGCGCGAACTTAATCAGCAATAAGGGAAAACAATGAAAGTATTATTTTCGGCTGACGTTGTAAAGGCTGGAAGGAAAGTGGAAGAGGGGCTGCTTAATGGCATGTTGATAACATTTAACGAGCTGGCCCCGAAAGATTATCTCGACTATGTGCTGGTTATTAAGAATATTGTCTGTGATACCGCCCCGCCAGAAAAAATAGCGGACTATGTATTACAGATGAATAACCAGCGCTGGAATATAACCTGCTGGGGCGATGCCGCATGGCAAAATTTATGCGAGCTTGGTCATATGACGGTGGTATTTGACGGGGCAGAAAAACCAATAGCCTATGGATCATTACACGTAAAGAGTCATTGTTCCCCAGCGATTAATGAATTGATTGGCCCATTAACAATAATGAGGAAAACCAATGAAAACGGTACTGATTAAAAAAGGTCATTCAGGTATTGGCGACGATATGTATTTATCTCGTGATACCAGCAAAGTGATCCTGTCTCTGACCGGGAAAACTATCGATCCGGTTGCCAAAAAGCTGGGCGAAATGCTGGAGATGCCGGTTGTTAACGGCTTTGATGCAATGCCGGATGACAAGAAAATTCTCTGCGTGGTGATCAACTGCGGGGGGTCCTTACGCTGTGGCATCTATCCGCAAAAAAGAATCAAGACGATCAACGTGCTCCCTACCGGGGCAATGGGGCCCCTGGCGAAGTACATCACTGAGGATATCTACATTTCGGATGTCTGCAGCGACTCACTTTCGCTGATTGAAACCATTAATCAGTCGGTTAATGCCGGTGACGTTGTTGATCTTGTCGAGCCATTGCCCGCAGGTAGCGCCCCGACCGCGGCCAGTCCTCGTGCAGACGCAAATCCGCGCGGTTCAGTAGCCAATACGGCGCTGGAGTTGATGACCCGTTTCGCGACGAGCATCGGTAACTTTGTCAGCCTTCTTTACTCCTCTGCGCGTGAGTCAGTGGAGCTGTGTATTAAAAATGTTATCCCGTTTATGGCTTTTATCTCAGTTCTGATAGCCCTGGTTCAGGAAACGGCGATTGGTCAGTGGACCGGGAATGCACTGTCACCGCTTGCCGGATCGTTAACCGGTCTGTTTGTGATTGCCATTATTTGTGGTCTGCCGTTTATCTCTCCCATTCTGGCGCCCGGCGCAGCCATTGCACAGGTCGTGGGCGTGCTGGTAGGGACGTTAATCGGTAGCGGGGTGGTTTCGCCCCTGATGGCGTTACCGGCGCTGTTCGCTATCAACGTACAGGTCGGCGCTGATTTTATTCCCGTCGGGCTTTCCATGCAGGAGGCGAAAGAAAAAACCATTCGGCTTGGGGTTCCCTCTTTCCTGCTTTCACGGATGATCACCGCCCCGCTGGCGGTTGCCATCGGCTACCTGTTCTCTTTTGGCTTGTTTAACTGAGGAATTGTGTCATGAACAAAATCAATGCCGCCGTAGTTGGGGCTGGTATTTACGGCAAACATCACATTAACGCCTATCACTATAACCCGTTGGTTAATCTGGTGGGTTTTTGCGAGATAAATCCGCAGATCCGCGAAAAGGTCGCGGCTGAATTTGATGTTCCCGGCTATGGCTCGCTCGCAGAATTGTTTGCCGCCACGGAGGTCGATCTGGTGTCGATTGCCACGCCGGACCCTTTCCACTTTGATGCCACAATTGAGTCAATCAAGGCGGGTAAACATGTGCTGATTGAGAAACCGATGGCGACAACGTCCGCGGAATGTCGGGAAATTATCCGCTGTGCCGACGAGTGGGGCGTGAAAATTGGCGTCGATTACCATAAACGTTGGGACGGGATGGCGCAGCATATCCATCATGAACTGTTGAAGCCCGAAACCGGTCAGGTGCTGCGCGGCTATATGAGCATGGATGATATTATCGACGTGCCGAAAAACTGGCTGTCGTGGGCGAATGAGAGCTCTCCCGTCCATTTTCTTGGCACACACTGTTTTGATTTAATTCGCTATTACATGAACGGCGCCAATGCGGTGAGCGTCTACGCGATTGGGCAAAAAAAGAAGCTGATTGCGGAAGGCATCGATACCTGGGACACCATTCAGTCCTTTGTGACGTTTGACAATGGGGCGCAGTGGACCGTTGAAGTGGGATGGTGTTTACCCCCTTCCTTTCCCAAAGCGAATGATGGCCGTAGTTTTGTGATCACCGAGAATAATTATTATCGTGCCGATGCGCAGCTGCGCGGCTATGAAATGTTTACGCCACAACGTAGTGCAACGCCAAATTATAACTTTATAAATTACGTTAATAACAGGGCCAGTGGATACGGTATTCAGCCAATCCATGATTTTGTAGAGCATATATTATTTGATACACCTTATCTGGCAACCGCAGATGACGGGTTGCAGGCCACATTAATTTGTGAAGCGGTGCATCACTCGTTATCAACAGGAACGGTTATTCATCTGCAATAAATTTAATTTTTATACTCGTCATACTTTAGGTTGCAGATGCGTTGGTTTTGTTACCCGGCCCATCCCAGTCACGCACTCATGTACGCTCCGGGAGACTCGCTGCGTTGCCGCCTTGATGCAACCCGAAATCCATTGGGTATACGTCTCATAAGCATTTTTTGACGTTAACTTCTCTGATTAAGGCCGGGTTTTATATTCCCCCTGACCCTGGCCAATTATCATCGCTTATGGGACGTTTTTTCATTATTCATATTCAGGTAGCAGTATTGCAGCGCATGGAAAAAAAGCGTGTGTAATGACACTTTCAGTGCGGCGAAGCTAAGTGGACTGGCGCTGGACTGCGGGGTGTACAGCGTCACATCGGCCAGTGACGTTCCGCTTTGATGACAGGCGACAGCCAGCGAAGCCGCTTCGTGCTCGCGAATCAATGTAATCAGCTGATTATCCGGCTCCTCTTTGAGTCCCGGCAGCAGGATCACCGAATCACAATCTGTCAGGCTATTTGCCAGCAGCAAATGGGCGTTTTTATACTCCACGGGAATACAAACCTTACCAATATCACTATAATCCTGAATGATCTCGCTGAGTAAAGAACTCAGTTCCCGTGGATGACAGAAATAAAGATGACGGCTGGAATTAATAATTTCAAAAAATGTATTGAGTGCCGCAGGATTATTATTATTAATAAACTCGCCAGGAATAGCGTTGTTTTTACTCGCCTGAGCCGGAAGCAGTACTTCAGGCTGACTACGCAAACATTTAATGAGATCATATTTAAATGACGTAAATCCGGTATAACCGAGAGCCTGAGCAAAACGGACGATAGAAGGTTGGCTGGTATGGGCCTTTTTTGAAATTGCCGTCGACGTCAGTTTTTCCGCAGCCGATAATGTAGCAAGAATGTAACGGCTAATAGTTTGTTCGGTATGCGAACCTGTTTTTACCAATAACTGAAGTTGTTCGATAATGTTCATTAAGGTCCCCCGGTCGGTTTTGTTTATTATGACATATATACTCTAAATAATTCGAGTTGCGGGACAAAACGGCATCGTCGTTTTGAACAGCGCCTGCGCTGGCCCCGAAGGGGCGAGGCCCGGGGACAGGCCGGGTAACAAAGCCAGCGCAGCAGCAACCTGAAGTATGGCGAGTATACACTTCATTCTTCAGGCAGCCTCTGTGCTGGTTGGTGAATGACTCGTCTCATCCCTGAGACTCGCCATTCTTACCCGACAGATGCATCCTGAATGACTTTGTGTCTAACCGAAGGGACCGCAGAGTTTAATTCATTCGTTCCACTATCATCGCAATGCCCTGACCGCCGCCGATGCATAGTGTGGCCAGTCCGAGCGTTTTATCACGTGCGGAGAGGGCGTGCAGCAATGTCACCAGAATGCGCGCGCCGCTGGCGCCGATAGGGTGTCCGAGCGCGATAGCCCCGCCGTTCACGTTCACCTTCTGCGGATCAAAACCGAGCGTCTTACCGACGGCAAGGAACTGTGCGGCAAACGCTTCGTTGGCTTCGATCAGATCGATATCAGAAAGCTGTAAGCCGCTCAGCTGCAGTGCCTTCTGCGTGGCGGGAACCGGCCCCATGCCCATCAACGCCGGGGCGACGCCGCCGCTGGCATACGCTTTGATACGCGCAAGCGGTTTTAGCCCTGCCGCCAGTGCGGCAGATTCTTCCATTATCACTAATGCCGCTGCACCGTCGTTGATCCCTGAGGCATTACCTGCCGTCACCGTGCCCGCTTTATCGAAGGCCGGACGCAATGCGGCAAGACCTTCTGCGGTGGAGTCGGCCTTAGGGAACTCGTCGCGCTCGAAAATAACGGTTTTTTTGCGGGATGTGACGCTGACCGGCACAATTTCAGCCTGGAATGCGCCAGACTCTATTGCGGCAACGGCTTTACGCTGTGAAAGCAGGGCCAGTTCATCCTGCATCTCCCGGCTGATGCCGTATTCCCGGGCCACGTTTTCTGCGGTAATGCCCATATGATAGCCGTGAGTCGCGCACAGAAGACCATCGCGCAGAATAACGTCTGACAATTGCCCGTCACCGAGGCGATAGCCCCAGCGGGCTTTGGCATCGAGCAAATACGGTGCCTGACTCATATTTTCCATCCCGCCTGCAACAAGCGCCTGCGCCTGTCCGGCCTGAATCGCCTGTGCGGCAAGCGCCACGCTTTTCAGGCCGGAGCCGCATACTTTGTTGACGGTAAAACCGCAAACCGTTTCGGCGAGGCCGCTTTTGAGCAGTGCCTGACGGGCCGGGTTTTGTCCCAGCCCCGCCTGCAGCACATTGCCCATAATCGCTTCATCCACGCGCCGGGGGTCAAGCTGCGCACGTTCAAGTGCCGCCTTAATGACGATTGCGCCGAGGTCAATAGCGCTGGTGGAGGCCAGTGCGCCGTTAAAGCTGCCGATTGCGGTACGTGCCGCACTGACGATGACACAGTTTTTCATCTTCTGTTCCTTAAAAGTGAGGGGATTGTCGTCAGAACAAGGTCAGACCAATGACAAAAATGATCCCGGAGAAGAGCAGGGCGGTGATGCAGTAGCCCATAATGTCGCGTACTCCGAGACCGGCGATGGCCAGCGCGGGTAGCGCCCAGAACGGTTGCGCCATGTTCATCCACTGCTCGCCGTAAGCGATGGCCATCACCGACTTGCCGAGGTCCGCCCCCAGCGCCTGAGCGGCAGGCATGACGAACGGTCCCTGGATAACCCAGTGTCCGCCACCGGATGGCACGGCAAAGTTAATCAGCGCAGAGCTGAAGAAGGTCATCAGCGGGAAGGTGTCTTTGTTGGCGACGTTGATGAAGAATTCAGTAATAAGACCGCCGAGTCCGGAGTGTTCCATCATCAGCTGGATCCCGGCGTAGAAGGGGAACTGCACCAGAATTCCGGCGGTGCTGCGTGCGGCAGCACTGACGGCGCGCATATAGGCCATCGGCGTTTTATGCAGCAGCAGACCGGCAATCATAAACATCAGGTTGACGGTATTGATGGTGATGTTGAAACCTTTCCCGGCGAAGTAGATACCCAGATAGGCAATCCCTAATGCACCGATGATCAGCGCCAGAATGCGGCTCTCTTCCAGTTTTTCAGATGGCGGCGCATCTGGCGGCAGTTTCTTCTGAAAATCAGCTTCTTCCAGTAACAGTTTCGGATCGATGCTGACAACGTCAGATGGTTTTGGCGTCATCATCCGGGTGATAAACGGCATCACCACAATCAGGCCGAGCGTGATGAAAATATTGAATCCGGTGAACAGGGTATCCGCGACAGGAATGAGCCCCGCTACGTGTTCGACCGGGTTGCCAGGCGTTGCCGCCAGCAAAGGCATTGAGCCGGAGAAACCGCCGCCCCAGGTCAGGAACCCGATGTAGGCGCAGGCAATCAGTAACGGATAATCGGAACCCGGCACGCGCCGGGCCACCTCACGGGCAAACATCGCCCCGACCACCAGACCAAATCCCCAGTTAATCACGCAGGCGACAGAACCAAAAAAAGTCACCAGCATGACGCCCTGAGCGGGGGTTTTGGCGGCGGATGCCGCCGTACGCAGCAGGCTTTTCACCGGCCCGGAACTGGCTAACGCATGGCCGGTTACGATGATCAGCGCCATCTGCATACCAAACGCCAGCAGGTTCCAGAAGCCGTCGCCCCAGAATTTCACCATGCTCACCGGCGTTTGCGGCGTCAGCCAAAGGGCGATACCGAACGTCAGCAGGGTCAACAGCATTGCGAAGATCAGCGGGTCGGGAAGCCAGCGGCTGACAACTCGCGTCATAAAGCGTGAGATACGACCAATCATGCGTCACCCCGCAGGATCGCCAGATCGGCGGCAATCGCAAAGTGCGCTTCCGTTTTTGCCCGCAGGGTTTCAGGATCACACCCTTCGGCGATTTCAGTCAGCCACATTTTTCCGTCGATAAAGCGGAATACAGCCAGCTCGGTGACCAGCATATGCACGGCATGTTGGGCGGTCAGCGGCATGGTGCACTGACGCAGGATCTTCGCAGAGCCGTCTTTCGCGCAATGTTCCATCGCAATAATCACTTTACGCGCGCCGGTGACCAGATCCATTGCGCCTCCCATGCCGGGCACCATTTTGCCGGGAACGACCCAGTTGGCGAGATTCGCCTGTTCATCCACCTGTAGACCGCCGAGAACGCAGGCGTCAACATGACCACCGCGAATCAGCGCAAATGACATGGCGCTGTCGAACATTGCCGCACCGGGCAGAATTCCACAGGGCTGGCCCCCGGCATTCACCAGATCCGGATGCGCGGTCGTGACCGGCCCCAGCCCCAGAAAGCCGTTCTCAGATTGCAGCGTGATGTGAATACCGTCCGGCAGATAATTTGCGACCATCGTCGGCAGGCCAATTCCTAAGTTGACGACATCGCCATCTTGCAGTTCCTGCGCCACGCGGCGCGCAATACGTTGTTTAGCATCCATTATTTGCTCTCCTGTGGGATGACGATGTGGTCGATAACCGCGCCTGGGGTGACAATCTGGTCGGGCAGGAGATCGCCTGTCGCAACCATTTCGTCAGGCTCAACCAGCGTAATGTCAGCGGCGAGAGCAATGAGTGGGTTAAAATTGCGGGCGCTGAGCTGGTAGGTCAGGTTGCCGAGCGGGTCGGCGCGGTGGGCGCGGATCAGCGCTAAATCTGCGCGTAACGGACGTTCCAGCAGCCAGGTTTTGCCGTCAAGCTGAAGGGTTTGCTTGCCGTCTTCGACGACGGTGCCGACGCCGGTTGGAGTGAGAAAACCGCCCAGTCCTGCGCCGCCGCAGCGGATTTGTTCAATCAGGGTGCCTTGCGGAACCAGTTGAACCTCCATCTCTTCGGCAATCATTCGCCGACCGGTTTCCGGGTTAGTCCCGATATGTGAGGCGATAACCTTGCTGACGCGACCATTAACAATGAGCGGGCCAATACCGGTATCGACAAAGGCGGTATCGTTGGCGATAAGCGTCAGGTCTCTGACGCCAGATTCAAGCAGGGCTTCAACAAGGCGGGGGGGAGTGCCTACCCCCATAAAGCCGCCAACCATGATGGTCATGCCGTCACGAAAGAAGTCTGAGGCATTCTGTAAGGTAATCAGTTTTGTTTTCATTATGTTTCCCTTTTGCATACTCCATTTTGGGTGCACGAAGGGAATAGCAAGCGGGATGCCAGAACGGACAAATCGCAAATAAAATAATTAACTATCTGAATATAAAGATTAATTTATGATGTCAGGATGAGGGGGATGCGTTGAGAAGGTTGCAGAATTTTGCACAGTGCGCAAAATTCTGCATAGCAAATTCTGGTATCAGAGACCCGCCGGTTCGATACCGTACTCCTGCAATTTGTACATCAGCGCACGTCGGCTGATGCCTAACATCAATGCGGTGCGCGTCCGGTTTCCTTCCTGTTGCTCCAGCACCTCCATAATGATTCGTCGCTCTTCACGTTTAATCTCTTCTTTCAGGTTGCGTTCACCTGATTGCGTCGGTTTAGCCTCGGTGGAGTGGCTTGTCGGGTGGCGGAACGGGGCGGGGAAATCCTCCGCGAAAATCACCGCACCGGTGCTCATAACCACCGCGCGTTCAATCACATTGGATAATTCACGAATGTTACCCGGCCACGACCAGCCGCAGAGTAGCGACATGGCGGCGGGATCGATTTCGATAATATCCCGTTGATTTTCTGAGCTGAATTTTTGCAAAAAATGGTTGGCGAGCAGGGGAATATCTTCCCGCCGCTCGCGAAGCGCAGGAAGCGTCAGATGGATGACGTTCAGCCGGTAATACAGATCTTCGCGGAAGGTGCCGTCTTTTACCATTGCCTGCAAATCACGGTTGGTGGCAGCCACGATGCGGATATCAACCTGAATGGTCTGATGACCGCCAATACGTTCAAACTCTCTTTCCTGGAGAATGCGCAGCAGCTTAGCCTGCAATACCAGCGGCATCTCACCTATTTCGTCCAGCAGTAGCGTTCCCTGATGGGCTCGTTCAAACAGCCCCTGACGTACAGTTTGTGCTCCGGTAAACGCCCCTTTTTCGTGACCGAACAGCTCACTCTCCAGCAGTGATTCCGGCAGCGCCGCACAGTTTATTTTGATAAAGGGACCGTTTTCCCGCCGCGAATTATAGTGAATAGCGCGGGCAATTAGCTCTTTCCCGGTGCCGCTTTCCCCGCTGATCAGCACGTTGGCCTGGGAAAGCGCGATTTTCGCCGTATCTTTGCAGATATCCATCATTGCCGTGCTGTTGGTCAGGATATGTCCCCACTGCCAGCTGGTGCTCAATGCCTGATGCAGGCTGCGGATTTCCTGCTTCATCGCCTGCAGTTGCAGGGCGCGCTGAATCAACAAATTAAGCTCATCCAGATCGAATGGCTTAATCACATAATCAAATGCGCCGCTGCGTAGCGCTTCTACTGCGGTTTCCACTTCGGCATAGGCGGTCATCAGAATAACGGGGATTCGCGGGTGCCGGGTGCGCATGACTTTCAGCGCTTCAATACCATCCATTTCCGGCATACGAATATCCATCAACACCACGTCAGGCGGGGCGTCGGTAAAAATCTGTAGCGCCGCCAGACCGTGGCTGGCGCAGTGGGTTTCATGCCCCTGTAGCGAAAACGCGGTGGCGAGCATACGGCGAACGTTATCTTCGTCATCGACGATGAGAATACGGTAGCGGGTTTTCATTCTGACGAGGTTTCCTGCGGGTTAATCGGTAAAATAAGGATAAAGGTCGCGCCACATCCGGGCTGGCTGGTTACGCGGATGTCGCCCTGGTGCGCATTGATGATGCGCTGGCTGAGCGCCAGCCCTAGTCCGGTTCCTGACGCCTTGGTGGTGAAGAAGGGATCAAAGATCTTTTTCTGCAGGGCCGTATCAATGCCGCAACCATTGTCTTCAATTGCGATCGCCAGCTGCGTCGGCGTGTCGCGCCAGGTCCGGATGCGGATTTCGCCGCGTGCGCCTATCGCCTGTACGGCGTTGATGAGCATGTTCAGAAGCACCTGCTTGAGCAGTTCGCGATCGGCAACGAGCGAAGGGAGCGTTGTATCGAACGCTGTATTGAAGTCGATCCGCGCCTGAACCCCGGAGGTTTGTACCAGGATCAGCGCCTCCTCGATCAGGGCATTGATCGGTACCTGCTGCCACTGGCTTTGTCGTGGGCGGGAGAAATCCAGCAGCTGCTGGATGACTTTATTAATCGAATCGATTTCTTTCAGGACGATCGACAGATACTCCTGATGCACCGGCAGGCTGGTTTGCCGGCGGATAATCTGCACGTAGCCCCGGATCGCGGTAAGCGGGTTGCGCACCTCGTGGGCCACGCCAGCCATCAGCTCGCCCAGTGTGGCGAGTCTTTCGGTTTGCGCCAGACGGCGCTGCGTCTCTTTGCGGGCGGTTAAATCGGAGAAAATGACCAGAGCGCCAATCATTTCGCCGCTGGCGTTGTGGATACGACTGGTGGTGACGCTAAGCTCTATTGTGCGGTCATGGGCAGGGAAACTGACCTCCTGCGCCAGATGCTCGGTGCCGTGCTCCAGAGTGTCAAGCACGGGGCTGGAGAAGTGGGGATCGGCGAATAACGTTGCGTAGGGACGCCCGGCCAGTTCATCCAGCCTGTAGCCTGTGATCATCTCCGCCGCGGGATTCATCGTGGTGACATTTCCCTGCCTGTCGATAGCGATAACCCCGTCGGCGGCATTTTCTATGATGAGATCGTTGAGCGTTTTGGTTTCCAGCAGCGATTGCGCCAGAGCGTTAACGCTGCGGCTGATTTGCCCCAGCTCGCCCGGCAGCTCGGGTAATTGCGCCGGGGTCTTTTGCGCAAGCGTTGGCAGGCTGTCGGTGATGATGTCGATATTGGCGCTAAGACGGCGCGAGAAGAGGACGATCAGCAACAGGCTGCTAATCAGACCTGCCGCCAGAACGGCGATGATACGGACATCCATTTTCCAGGCCTGCTGGCGAATATCTTCCGTCAGCTCATTCGCCCAGATGTAGCCGATCACCTCGTCATGGCGGACTATCGGGATCATGGAATTGAGGATATCGCCGCGCACCTGTCTGCCGGAAAACACCACCGGCGCGTTGGTGCGCATGACCTCTCTTCCGGGATGGTCGACGTCGATGGTGACACCTACATTGTTTTGATACAGCGCTGAAGGGGCGTAGGTGATAATCGCATCCAGCGCCTTGTTGTAATAGCCGGCTCCGATCCCTGGAAAAGCGCGGGTGATCCCTTCGGTTACTGGCGCTAATTCCGCATTCAGCGCGCGGATACGCTCCTCGCGGGGAAGTCCGGCGAATTGAGCGAAGCGATCGCCCAGCGCCTCGTTGAGCAGGTGTACAACCGCTGACAATTTTTTCTCTTTTTCAGACAGCACCGCTGACCGGCCTTCGGTTTCTACGATATAACCAATAGAAAGCGTTGGCACAATGACCATCAGGATAGCCATCAGAATCATTTGATTGCGTAAGCGGCGTGGGTACATTCGTCTCAGGTAGCGCATGCAGACATCCGTGTGGTCCTTTCAGCAAACGCCTATTATCGGGGGGTGAGGCGCAGGTTTCTCAGCGGAGTATCATATTCCCGCAAAGAGAGGGCATTGCGACGTCGGGCATTTACCGCTACCTTAACCACACTCTATTTATCGCCTGAGGCGGAGCATCGCCCTTTTGAAATACCTTGCTTCCTTTCGTACAACCCTGAAAGTTTCACGCTACCTCTTCAGAGCGTTGGCGCTATTGATCTGGCTGCTGATTGCCTTTGTTTCGGTATTTTACATTGTCAACGCGCTGCACCAGAAGGAATCTGAGATCCGCCAGGAGTTTAACCTCAGTTCCGATCAGGCTCAGCGCTATATTCAGCGCACATCTGATGTGATGAAAGAGCTGAAATATGTCGCTGAGAATCGCCTGATAATGGAAGGCGGCGTGATGATGGCCTCGCGGGAGCGTGATGATAAAACCGTGGTGCCGACCTTTGAGCCGCTGTTTGCCGATTCTGACTGTGCGGCAATGGGCAACGCCTGGCGCGGTTCGCTGGAATCGCTGGCGTGGTTTATGCGCTACTGGCGCGACAACTTTTCTGCGGCTTACGATCTGAATCGCGTTTTTTTGATCGGCAGCGACAATCTGTGCATGGCGAACTTTGGTCTGCGCGATATGCCGGTGGAACGCGACAGCGCCCTGAAAGCGCTGCATGAGAGAATTGTGAAATACCGCAATACGCCGCAGGATGAAACCGGTAATAACATTTTCTGGATTGACCAGGGGCCGCGTCCTGGAATCGGTTATTTCTATGCGCTGACGCCGGTTTATCTTGCCAATCGCCTGCAGGCGATGGTCGGCGTTGAGCAGTCGATTCGCATGGAAAACTTCTTTACGCCGGGCAACCTGCCGATGGGAGTGACCATCCTCGATGAAAACGGTCATGCCCTGATTTCGCTGACCGGGCCGGATAGTAGTATCAAAGCAGAGCCGCGCTGGATGCAGGAGCGTTCCTGGTTCGGTTACACGCCCGGCTTTCGTGAACTGGTGTTAAAGAAAAACCTGCCGCCGTCGTCATTAAGCATCGTCTACTCGGTGCCCGTTGATTTAGTGCTTGAACGTATCCGGATGCTTATCCTCAACGCGATTGTACTGAACGTCCTGGTCGGGGCGGCGTTGTTCACGCTGGCACGTATGTATGAACGGCGGATTTTTATTCCGGCGGAAAGCGATGCCCAACGACTGGAAGAGCATGAACAGTTCAACCGTAAAATTGTTGCCTCTGCCCCGGTGGGGATCTGTATTTTGCGCACCATTGATGGCGTAAATATCCTCAGTAATGAGCTGGCGCATACTTATCTGAATATGCTCACCCATGAGGATCGGCAACGATTAACCCAGATTATCTGTGGCCAGCAGGTTAACTTTGTGGATGTGCTGACCAGCAATAATACCAACCTGCAAATCAGCTTTGTTCATTCCCGCTATCGCAATGAAAACGTAGCCATTTGCGTGCTGGTTGATGTTTCTGCGCGCGTCAAGATGGAAGAGTCTTTACAGGAAATGGCGCAGGCGGCGGAGCAGGCGAGCCAGTCAAAATCGATGTTCCTGGCAACCGTGAGCCACGAGCTGCGCACGCCGCTGTACGGCATTATCGGTAACCTCGACCTGCTGCAAACGAAAGAGCTGCCGAAAGGGGTCGACCGGCTGGTCACGGCGATGAATAACTCGTCAAGCCTGCTATTGAAGATCATCAGCGACATTCTGGACTTCTCGAAAATTGAATCTGAACAGCTGAAGATTGAGCCACGTGAGTTCTCACCCAGAGAGGTGATGAATCACATTACCGCCAACTATCTGCCGCTGGTGGTGCGTAAGCAGCTTGGGTTGTACTGCTTTATCGATCCGAATGTACCGGTTGCGCTCAATGGCGATCCGATGCGTTTGCAGCAGGTCATTTCCAACCTGCTCAGTAATGCGATTAAATTCACGGATATCGGCTGTATCGTTCTGCACGTGCGCTGCGATGGCGACTACCTGAGCATTCGTGTCCGCGATACGGGAGTAGGGATACCGGCTAAAGAAGTGGTGCGCCTGTTTGATCCCTTCTTCCAGGTAGGAACCGGCGTGCAGCGCAATTTCCAGGGGACCGGGCTGGGGCTGGCTATCTGCGAGAAGCTGATCAGCATGATGGATGGCGATATCTCTGTCGATTCCGAGCCGGGCATGGGAAGCCAGTTTACGCTACGCATTCCGTTGTATGGCGCGCAGTACCCGGTGAAAAAAGGCGTCGAAGGGCTGGCCGGGACGCGCTGCTGGCTGGCCGTGCGTAACGCATCGCTGTGTCATTTTATCGAAACCAGCCTGCAACGTAGTGATGTGGACGTGTTGCGCTATGAAGGGCAGGAGCCATCGGCGGACGACGTACTGATTACCGATGACGCGCTTGAGCAGAAATGGCAGGGGAGAGCGGCTGTCACCTTCTGCCGTCGCCATATTGGCATCCCGCTGGAAAGAGCGCCAGGCGAGTGGGTCCATAGCGTGGCGTCTCCGCATGAACTCCCGGCGCTGCTGGCGCGGATCTACAGCATTGAACTGAGCAGCGAAGAGCTTTCCGCAGCGCTGCCTGCGCCGGAGAAAATGCTGACCTCTAACGACGATATGATGATCCTGGTGGTGGACGATCATCCGATCAATCGTCGCCTGCTGGCCGATCAGCTTGGATCGCTGGGGTATCAGTGCAAGACCGCGAATGATGGCGTTGATGCCCTTAATGTGCTGAGTAAAAACCATATCGACATTGTTTTAAGCGACGTCAATATGCCCAATATGGATGGCTACCGGCTGACCCAGCGTATTCGCCAGCTGGGGCTGACGCTGCCGGTAGTTGGGGTGACGGCTAACGCGCTGGCGGAAGAGAAGCAGCGTTGCCTTGAGTCGGGTATGGATAGTTGTCTGTCCAAGCCGGTGACGTTAGATGTGCTGAAACAGACGCTGGCGGTGTATGCGGAGCGGGTCAGGAAAACGCGGGCATAAAAAATGCCGGATGGCGCTTTCACTTCTCCGGCCTACAGAAAATGCACAACGATGTGTTATTTGTAGGCCTTCAGGCTGCGCGCCATCAGGCATTTCGGTGTTAAATGGGGTCAGTCTTTGTCGGCTGGGCTCAGGGTCACGGATGAGAGATAGTTCAGCAAGGCGATATCGTTCTCGACGCCCAGCTTCATCATTGCCGACTTTTTCTGGCTGCTGATAGTTTTGATACTGCGGTTCAGCTTCTTGGCGATTTCGGTGACCAGGAAACCTTCAGCGAACAGGCGCAGTACCTCGCTCTCTTTCGGTGACAGACGCTTGTCGCCATACCCACCCGCGCTGATTTTCTCCAGCAGGCGAGAGACGCTTTCCGGCGTGAATTTCTTGCCTTTTTGCAGGGCGGCCAGCGCTTTCGGCAGATCGGTCGGGGCACCCTGTTTCAGTACAATCCCTTCGATATCCAGATCGAGCACGGCGCTCAGGATCGCCGGATTATTATTCATCGTCAGAACAATGATCGACAGACTCGGGAAATGACGCTTGATGTATTTGATCAGGGTGATCCCGTCACCGTATTTATCTCCTGGCATGGAGAGATCGGTAATCAACACGTGCGCGTCTAATTTCGGTAAGTTGTTGATCAGTGCTGTGGAGTCTTCAAATTCGCCAACAACATTCACCCACTCGATCTGCTCAAGTGATTTGCGAATACCGAACAGTACAATCGGGTGGTCATCGGCAATAATTACGTTCATATTGTTCATGTAGTAGGCTACCTTGCTACAGCAAACTTTTGACGTAGGTGTCAATGTCGCTGATATATTTTTCTATACCTGGAGCATCTTTCTCACGAATCAGATGTTCCAGCGTTTCACATAACTGCTTGCCGGGTACCAGATTTAGCATGGCAAACACACCCTTCAGACGGTGAGCCGTTTGTGCCAGCGCGGAAAAATCACTGGTTGCTGCCTCAGTATACAACCTCTTAACATCATCCGGAACTGTGTCTACAAATAGCGCGTAATAACCGCTGGCATGAAGCTCGGCATTTCCATCTCCCCCGAGAGGGGATTCAGGAATTTCTTCCTGTGCCAGTTGCTCTTCAATCAGTTGTAGTATCGCTTCCTGCATCGCGTTACTCATATTGAAGTTGACGCGCAGCTGACCAGGACCCATTTTCCGCACGCCTGGCTCATCATCGCTTAAAAGCAACCCTGAGGCAGTAAGATTAGACGGATTATCAGTTAAAAAGAGGTCATATTCTTGACTCAGGACTCTTTCATCCGGCGTGAGGCAAGTCGCTCCCCAGTTTTCTAGCTGACGAAGTACGATATTGCGCACTTCATTCGACGTGACGTCTATCATCACGCTGACATCGTCCAGCAGACGCTCTTCATTTTCCACATGTTGGTCGTGGGGAGTCATCTTAACATGAACGATGTAACGAGTGCCTAGCGCATCGCGCGCTTTAATATTCAGATGACCGCCTAGCCTGCGCGCCAGCTGATCGCACAGCCAGAAGGCCAGCGGATCCGCTTTGCCATACTGGTCGCCCTGCGTTTCGCTGATATACGGGAAATGCAGGTTATCAATTTCGCTGAGCGTCACCCCTTCGCCGGTATCGAGAATACGGAAAGTCAGGCGTTCCGCAACGGATTCATCGCTTTCCACTTCCAGCGTGATTTTACCAATCTGGGTTGTGGTTACCGCATACTGCATTAGCAACAGTAAAATCTGTCGCAGGGCCTCGCGATCACCATGACGTTCGTCGCTGGCGCTCAGAGGGTTATTTATCAGCAGCTGTAGACCTTTACGCTTCATCGCCGGGAGAACTTCCGGGACGACTTCATCAATCAGATCCTGAATCGAGAAGAGCGTTGGCTCGCTTTTCCAGCTGTCGTTTTCCAGAATATTCGCTAACTGAATCTCATCGACGACGCGTACCAGCATATCGGCCTGGCTGGCGAGCTTTTGGCTCTCCGGCGTATTTAATTCTGCTGCGCTCACGGCGAGCGCGCGTACGGGATCTTTCAGTGTGTTGCCGATGTTCTGCATAAAGGCAGCGCGACCCTGCTGATTTTTCTCATACAGCCGCTGCGCCTGCTTCAGTTTTTTGTTAACCAGAACCTCCCTGTCCTGATCGCGAATAATAAAGATCTGCGTCCGGGGGGCGACCTGGCTGCGGAACAAGCGAATTTCATAAAGCTCATTGTTGACCGTTGCCTGAATCACTCCCTGATGCTGATCCGCCATGCTGGTGATATTTTGCAGGTTCAGGTGTGGCAGCAGGTGATCGGCGATTTTGTTGCTGATGACGGTGCGGTTCACCTCCAGATCGTGAACCAGCAGACCAAGCGGAAGCAGGGAGACGATCTCTTCGTTAATCGCCCGCAGTATACGTAACTCATTGTTAGCCGCCGTTGCGGGGGGGACCTCCGTCGTTCGCCCGGGCTGATTGCGAAAAGTGGTATAACCAAACAGGGCCAGGGCGAGCAGGCCGATGTTGAGCAACAGCGGTAGCAGAATATTTTGTAACGTGTCCAGCAGCAGCGTGCCGAATGGAACTTGCCAGACCAGGCGCATACCCGTTGAGTTCAGCGATGATGAAATCTCAATTTTGGAACTGTTGAAGCTGATGCTCACACTGTCCGGTGACTCTTTATCGCTGGTACGGGCCGTTGTTGGTGAGGTGTCTGGTTCGAGACGGAAGCTGTCCAGCGACATCCCGGGCGGAATAAGATCGTTAATCGGCAGGTCAAACGCGACCACCGTCGCCAGATGACCCGGCTGGTTGAAAGTCGTTCGTAGCGTAAAGTAGCGCCCATTCTGCCAGGCCAGCCGACGCAGCGAGGAAAAGCTCTCTCGCTCATCCAGCGCATTAGCCTGTTGCAGCATTTCCGCTCGGCGCGAGTCGACAATGTTGCCAATCGTCGACTCTTTAAATCCGGAAGAGAGATCTTTAAGCGGTAACGTGGAGATCAGAATCAGACTGTTATCCTGTCCATTCAGGTAATACATTGACCAGGGTACGGTTTCCGCCCCCCACAAGGTATCCAGATACGTCGACATGCGCTGGGTCATTTCCAGCGTGGAACTATCATGGGAGCCAAAAATCAACGCTTCCGTTTTGCGTCGCGGTTTTTCAAGGTAGTAAACATCCTGCTTCAGACGCGTCTCCTGTAATCCTTCGCTGGTGGAGGGATTCGCGGTGGCTGCAACGTTGTCATAGATTTGCCAGGTGACGTAACGCCAGGTATCCACCCGTTTGTGAATCGCATGAGTGACATCGACGATCTGATAGCTTTTGTCCTTCAGCCAGGCATTGACGGCGCTTTGTACCATGACGCCCATGGTCACCAGCAACACAATGATCAGTAGTAAAAAGAAACGGGTAATGCTTCCCGGCAGAAGGGAGAATCGGGACGTGGCCGTTGTATCAGACTGACTCATTCGTGGTTATGACCTGTTAAAACAACGCAAAAGGTGAAAGGGCAGTATAAAGGGAACGGTGTGAATTTCCAGACTCTCTACGCGCCACCGTGGCGCATTTTTCGCCAGTGACGCTGTTGCCGTTGTTACGCTGTGAAAGTGTACAAATTCAGGTGGCGAGTACAAATATTTACCGGGTGTGCCATAAAATTATCCTTAATAACAGGAAAATATTCAGACAGTTATAAGTTTGATTAAACAAACTTAATGATAAATTACCGTTATTGTTCTTCAGGGGTAACAAATGATGATAAATCGAGAGGTAAGATAAGGGTAAAAAAAAACCGAATGCAGAGCATCCGGTTGAAATAGGGGTAAACAGACATTCAGAAACGAATGACGGTAATAAATAAAGTTAATGATGATAGCAACACTATTTTAGTTGCGAGTGAAAACTTTGTTTTAACATTCAGTGCGACGGTATTTGTATTTGTAACTACATGTTTTAAAACGTATATCATTATTTCTTGTTAATTGATGCTTATTTTTGTCTTTCTGTTTCTCTAAAAAAGTTCCCCTGATTTTACATTTTGAAACAGCTATTGGCATGAATGAAACATCTTAAAAGTTTTCGTATCATATTCGTATTGGATTATTCTGTCATTTTGAGGAGAATGAAGTTGCCGACTGATTAATGAGGGTTAATCAGTACGCAGTGGCATAAAAAATCAAATAAAGGCATATAACAGAGGGTTAATAACATGAAAGTTAAAGTACTGTCCCTCCTGGTACCGGCTCTGCTGGTAGCAGGCGCAGCAAATGCGGCTGAAATTTACAATAAAGACGGCAACAAATTAGACCTGTTCGGTAAAGTCGACGGTCTGCACTATTTCTCCGATGATAAAAGCGCTGATGGCGATCAGACCTACATGCGTATCGGCTTCAAAGGCGAAACTCAGGTTAATGACCAGCTGACCGGCTACGGCCAGTGGGAATACCAGATTCAGGGGAACTCTGCTGAAAGTGGAAATAACTCCTGGACCCGTGTGGCGTTCGCTGGTCTGAAATTCGCCGATGCCGGTTCATTCGACTACGGTCGTAACTACGGCGTTGTTTACGATGTCACCTCCTGGACCGACGTATTGCCAGAATTTGGCGGTGATACCTATGGCGCTGACAACTTCATGCAGCAGCGTGGTAACGGCTTCGCGACCTACCGTAACACCGACTTCTTCGGTCTGGTTGATGGCCTGAACTTTGCCCTGCAGTATCAGGGTAAAAATGGTAGTCCGTCTGGCGAGGGCATGACCGGTGTGACCAACAATGGTCGTGAAGCGCTGAAACAGAACGGCGACGGCGTTGGCGGATCTATCACTTATGATATCGGTGAAGGCTTCTCTCTGGGTACTGCAGTTACCAGCTCCAAACGTACTGACGAGCAGAACAAGCTTAACTTCGGTACTGGCGATCGCGCTGAGACTTACACCGGTGGTCTGAAATACGACGCTAACAACGTTTACCTGGCAGCACAGTACACCCAGACCTATAACGCAACGCGTGCGGGCGAACTGGGCTGGGCTAACAAAGCGCAGAACTTCGAAGTGGTTGCTCAGTACCAGTTCGATTTCGGTCTGCGTCCGTCCGTCGCTTACCTGCAGTCTAAAGGTAAAGACATGGGGAGCTACGGCGATCGGGACATCGTGAAATATGTTGATGTTGGCGCGACTTACTACTTCAACAAAAACATGTCCACCTACGTTGATTACAAAATCAACCTGCTGGACGATAACCGCTTCACTAATGATGCAAATATTGGCACCGACGACATCGTTGCGCTGGGCCTGGTTTATCAGTTCTGATTCTTTCCTGAATCGTCAAAAGGCCCTGCGGGGCCTTTTTTTGTGCCCAATTCCAGCGTACAAAAAGTGGATTTTGGTGTACTCTTGCGCCCGTTCGCATGAGGATAATTACGTATGGAAATGACGTTCGCTCGTATAGCGCTATTAGCCACCACACTTTTTTTTGTTGGGTGTGATGAAGCCCCGAAATCCGCTAACGCCTCTGCACCTGAAACAACGGTGCTCGAAGGGAAGACGATGGGCACCTTCTGGCGTGTCAGCGTGGTTGGGGTCGATGCTAAGCTGGCCCCGGAATTACAGACCCGGATTCAGACTCAACTGGATGCCGACGATCAGCTACTCTCAACCTGGAAAAATGATTCTGCGCTGATGCGTTTTAACCACTCGCAGAGCCTCTCTCCCTGGCCTGTTAGTGAAGCCATGGCGGATATTGTGACCTCCGCGCTGCGCATTGGTGACAAAACGGGCGGCGCGATGGATGTGACCGTGGGGCCGCTGGTGAATCTGTGGGGATTTGGTCCGGATAAGCAGCCGGTTAAGGTGCCGGAACAAGCGCAAATCGATGCGGCGAAGGCGATAACCGGGCTTCAACACCTGACGGTCATTAATGGATCTCACCAGCAGTATCTGCAAAAAAATATCCCTGAGCTGTATGTTGACCTCTCAACCGTGGGCGAGGGATACGCGGCGGATCATCTGGCGCGTCTCATGGAGCAGGAAGGCATTGCCCGTTATCTGGTCTCGGTTGGCGGAGCCCTGAACAGCCGCGGAATGAATGCGGAAGGGCATCCGTGGCGGGTGGCGATTCAGAAACCGACGGATCAGGAAAATGCGGTGCAGGCGGTTGTCGACATTAATGGTCACGGCATCAGCACCTCCGGAAGCTATCGCAACTACTATGAGCTTGAGGGGAAACGTATTTCCCATGTGATCGACCCGCAAACCGGTCGGCCGATCGAGCACAATCTGGTTTCGGTGACGGTGATTGCACCGACCGCCCTGGAAGCCGACGGCTGGGATACCGGTTTAATGGTGCTTGGCGCGCAGAAGGCGAAAGAGGTGGCCCGTCGCGAAGGGCTGGCGGTTTATATGATCACCAAAGAGAGCGACGGATTTAAAACCTGGATGTCACCGCAGTTTAAAAGCTTTCTTATCAGCGATAAAAATTAAAAAGCAAGATTGCGGGTTTTCCTGGGGTGAGTTGCGGACAGACTGAGACTAAGCGCTATGCTTAACGAAGGAGTCCATAATGAAAAACGCTTTACGAGTAGATGATGAACAACGCTGGCAGGCGGTGCTGGAACGTAATCCGGACGCCGACGGTCAGTTTGTCTTCGCGGTACAGACAACGGGCATTTTCTGTCGTCCGTCCTGCCGGGCAAAACATGCCTTGCGTAAAAACGTCACATTCTTCACCAGTGCGAACGAAGCGCAGGTTGCCGGGTATCGTCCCTGTAAGCGCTGCCAGCCGGATAAACAAAATGCGCAGCAGCACCGTCTGGATAAAATCACCCGCGCCTGTCAGCTGCTGGAGCAGGATAAACCCATCACCCTTGAGGCACTGGCGCAAGAGGTGGCGATGAGTCCATTTCATCTGCATCGCCTGTTCAAAGCGACCACCGGGATGACGCCGAAAGCATGGCAGCAGTCGTTCCGGGCCCGTCGTCTGCGTGAGGCGCTGGTGAAAGGCGACAGCGTGACGCAAGCGGTCTTTGATGCCGGATTTCCCAACAGCAGCAGCTATTACAGAACGGCCGATGCCGCGCTGGGCATGACGGCAAAACAGTTTCGTAAAGGCGGTGATAATCTTGCCGTCCGCTATGCGGTAGTGGACTGCTCGCTGGGACGTTGCCTGGTGGCGGAGAGCGAGCGGGGGATTTGTGCCATTTTACTCGGCGATAGCGATGACGCGCTGGTTGCCGAACTGCATCAACTCTTTCCGGCCGCCCTGTACGCCCCGGCAGATCCGGATTTTCAACAGCGCGTTCGTCAGGTGATCGCCAGTATCAACGCGCGGAATGCGCCGTTAACGCTACCATTAGATATTCAGGGAACCGCTTTCCAGCAGCAGGTCTGGCAGGCATTGCGCACTATCGCATGCGGCGAAACAGTGAGCTACCAGCAGCTGGCGAATGTGCTGGGTAAACCGAAGGCGGTTCGGGCGGTCGCCAGCGCCTGTGGTGCCAACAGGCTGGCAATTGTGATTCCGTGTCATCGGGTGGTGCGCAGTGATGGCTCACTGTCAGGTTATCGCTGGGGCGTGGCGCGTAAAGCGCAGCTCCTGAAACGTGAGGCAGCGAGTGAGGAGGGCTGATGCTGGATCTTTTTGCTGATACGCAACCCTGGCAGGAGCCGCTGGCCCCTGGCGCGTTAATTTTGCGCCGTTTTGCCTTCAGCACCGCGCAAGAGCTGGTGCAGGAGATTGACATCCTAGCCCGGCAGTCGCCGTTTCGTCAGATGGTTACGCCAGGCGGATATACCATGTCGGTGGCGATGACCAACTGCGGAAAACTTGGCTGGACCACCGATCGGTACGGGTATCTTTATTCTTCTGTCGATCCGCTCACAGGCCATCCGTGGCCAGCCCTTCCTGCGTCGTTTGCTCACCTGTGTCATCAGGCGGCAACGGCTGCCGGTTACCCGGATTTTCAGCCGGATGCCTGTCTGATAAATCGCTACACGCCAGGGGCAAAGCTCTCTTTGCATCAGGATAAAGATGAGCCGGATCTGCGTGCGCCAATCGTCTCGGTCTCTTTAGGTCTGCCAGCGATTTTTCAGTTTGGCGGGCTGCGGCGTAGCGATCCGCTAAAACGTCTGCTGCTGGAGCATGGCGATGTGGTGGTCTGGGGCGGCGAGTCGCGGCTTCGTTATCATGGGATCCAGCCGCTTAAAACCGGATTTCACCCTCTGACCGCCGACTGCCGCTATAATCTGACCTTCCGCCAGGCGGGTAATAAAGAATAAAAATAAGAATTATTATTGCTGTGTGCGGCGAGATGTTTAAACTGCGGGCTTGTTTTTCGTTGTCCGGGTTGTCTGAATGGAACTACTTCTTCTTGTCTGGCGGCAGTATCGCTGGCCATTTATCAGCGTAATGGCGCTCAGCCTCGCCAGCGCAGCGCTGGGGATTGGGCTGATAGCCTTTATCAATCAGCGACTGATTGAAACGGTTGATACCACGCTGATGGTATTGCCAGAGTTTCTGGGGCTACTGTTACTGCTGATGGCGGTGACGCTGGGATCGCAGCTGGCGCTGACTACGCTTGGGCATCACTTTGTTTACCGTCTGCGCAGTGAATTCATTAAACGTATTCTCGATACCCACGTCGAGCGGATTGAGCAACTGGGCAGCGCCTCGCTGCTGGCCGGCCTGACCAGCGACATTCGTAACATCACCATCGCCTTTGTCCGTCTGCCGGAACTGGTACAGGGAATCATCCTGACCCTCGGATCTGCGGTCTATCTGGCCATGCTCTCGACGAAAATGCTGCTGGTGACGGCTATCTGGATGGCGATAACCATCTGGGGCGGATTTGTGCTGGTGGCGCGGGTTTACAGGCATATGGCGACCCTCAGAGAGACTGAGGATAAGCTGTATAACGACTACCAGACGGTGCTGGAGGGGCGCAAAGAGCTGACCCTCAACCGCGAACGTGCAGAGCATATCTTCAGTCACCTGTATGTTCCGGATGCCAAAGAGTACCGCCACCATATTATTCGCGCCGACACCTTCCATCTGAGCGCAGTAAACTGGTCGAATATTATGATGCTCGGCGCTATCGGGCTGGTGTTCTGGATGGCGAATAGCCTCGGCTGGGCGGACACCGCCGTTGCGGCGACGTACTCACTGACGCTGCTGTTCCTGCGCACGCCGCTGCTTTCTGCTGTCGGTGCGCTGCCCACGCTGCTCACCGCGCAGGTGGCGTTTAACAAGCTGAACAAGTTTGCGCTCGCGCCGTTTAAAGCAGAATTTCCGCGCCCGCAGGCGTTCCCGGACTGGAAAACCCTGACGCTGCGTGACGTGGTTTTCCACTATCAGGATAATGCGTTTTCCGTAGGGCCGGTCAATCTGACGATTCACCGCGGCGAACTGTTGTTTCTGATCGGCGGTAACGGCAGCGGGAAGTCAACGCTGGCGATGCTGCTGACCGGGCTTTACCAGCCCCAATCCGGAGAGATCCTGCTTGACGGTAAACCGGTATCGGCACAGAAACCGGAAGATTATCGTAAGCTTTTCTCGGCGGTGTTCACCGATGTCTGGCTGTTTGACCAGCTGCTGGGGCCAGAAGGAAAACCGGCGGATCCTGCACTGGTCGAAAAATGGCTGGAGCACCTGAAAATGGCGCACAAGCTTGAGTTGAATGACGGACGTATTCTGAATCTGAAGCTATCGAAAGGGCAGAAAAAGCGTGTGGCGCTGCTGCTGGCGCTGGCGGAAGAGCGCGACATCATCCTGCTGGATGAGTGGGCCGCCGACCAGGATCCGCATTTCCGCCGCGAATTCTACCAGGTGCTGCTGCCGCTCATGCAGGAGATGGGGAAAACGATTTTCGCAATCAGCCATGATGATCACTACTTCATTCATGCTGACCGTCTGCTTGAAATGCGCAACGGCCAGCTGAGCGAGCTGACAGGAGATGAGCGTGACGCTGCATCCCGCGATGCGGTAGCGCGAACAACATAATGGATTCATTGCCGGGCCGGATCGTGGGTAACCGCCATCCGGCGACGAATTATCACTATCCTTGCCGTTTTTTTATCCATTCAGTTTCAACGTTTATTGTTATTTACATAAGCTGGAGCCATGCTTGATGGCATCTTATTCCATGGATTGATCACTTATGCTGCCAAAACATAAAAACAGCGCCAGATTGCGCGATGAAGAGCGTGCGCGCCTTATCTGGTTGCTCACCACCGATAAAGCTATTATTTCCACACTGTTAGGCAAGCTGACCCTGGCTGAGCAATATGATGTCGGTACGTTGGCCGACGATATTGCTGAGGTAGGGGTGCTGGTTGCTCATCTTCCGCCGCCCGATCTGGCCGATACCCTCGAAGCGCTGCCCTCCGAAGAACGCCATGCATTATGGCGGCTGATTGATAGTGAAAAACGTGGCCACGTGCTGCTTGAGGCCTCGGAGAACGTCTGGGACGACCTGATCGACGAAATGTCAGACCGGGAGCTGCTGGATGCGCTGCAATATCTTGATATCGATGAACAGATTTACCTGGTTCAGCACCTGCCGCGTAACCTGACTGGCCGCCTACTTTCCCGGTTACCGCCGGAAGAGCGGGCCCGCGTTCGGCAGGTGATGCATTTCGAGAAAAATCGCGTCGGTGCGATCATGGAGTTTGCCGTTATCACCGTGCGGCCGGACGTAACGCTGGAGGTGGTTCAGCGCTATCTCCGGCGTCTGGGAAAGATGCCGGAGAATACCGATAAACTGTTTGTTATCAACCGCAATAAAATCCTCGTCGGCGAACTGACGCTGACCTGTATTTTGCTTAATGATGTCCAAAAGAAAGTCAGCGAAGTGATGGATGACGATCCGCTGACGTTTGCCCCGGAAGATATTGCGGAAAACGCGGCGCGCACCTTCGAACGTGACAACCTGGTAAGTGCTGCCGTGGTCGATCCTTCCGGAAAACTGATGGGGCGTTTGACCATCGATGAAATCGTCGATGTGGTGTACGAAGAGACGGATAACGATCTGCGTCGGATGGGCGGCCTGAGTACGGAAGAGGATGTGTTCGCCCCTGTTCCCAAAGCGGTAAAAACCCGCTGGGCGTGGCTGGCGATCAACCTGTGTACGGCATTTATCGCCTCGCGGGTTATTGACGGCTTTGAGCATACCATTTCACAGCTGGTAGCGCTGGCCTCACTCATGCCCATCGTGGCGGGGATTGGCGGTAACACCGGAAATCAGACCATCACCATGATTGTCCGTGCGCTGGCGTTGCAGAATATCCAGCCGGGTAACCTGACGTTTCTTATTCTGCGTGAAATGGGCGTGGCGCTGGTCAATGGCCTTGTCTGGGGCGGGATAATGGGCGGCGTTACCTGGTGGTTGTATGATGATATGCCGCTTGGCGCAGTGATGACGCTGGCAATGATGCTTAATCTGCTGATGGCGGCGCTGATGGGGGTGATCATCCCCATGACAATGGTCAAGCTAGGGCGCGACCCGGCGGTCGGCTCAAGCGTGATGATCACCGCCATTACGGATACCGGCGGGTTCTTTATTTTTCTTGGGCTGGCGACGCTTTTTCTGATGTAGCCGCTCGTTAGCGTTAGATGCCGCATGACAGAACAACACGGATTTCCCGCCAGCGTCTCGCGAACCAGCAGGCGCAGATGGCCCCTGCCTGACGATCGGTTTCCAGAAAATAGTGTTAATAACCCTATAAAAAATCAACTTATTCATAATATTTTTAAAAATTTAATATAATTTATAAACAATATTTAAATATTTTAACTTAAGTGTTACCGTTAATGCCGCTCGAGTTTCACCTGCAAAAAAGCAAAAAACGATACTAAAAGTAAGGCATTAACATTATGAAAAAAGTGACTGCCATGCTCTTCTCAATGGCCGTGGGGCTGAATGCTGTCTCGATGGCGGCAAAAGCGAAAGCGACCGAAGAGCAGGAGACGGATGTTCTGTTAATTGGCGGCGGCATCATGAGTGCCACGCTGGGGACGTACTTACAGGAACTTCAGCCAGACTGGTCTATGACCATGGTCGAGCGCCTTGACGGTGTGGCACAGGAAAGCTCCAACGGCTGGAACAACGCCGGTACGGGGCACTCTGCGCTGATGGAGCTGAACTACACGCCGAAGAAGGCCGATGGCTCTGTCAGTATTGAAAAGGCAGTCGAAATTAATGAAGCCTTCCAGGTTTCCCGCCAGTTCTGGGCGCATCAGGTCAACAGCGGCGTGCTGCATGACCCCCGTACCTTCATCAATACGGTTGCGCATATGAGTTTTGTCTGGGGCGATGAAAATGTGAATTTCCTCCGCGCCCGTTACGCCGCGTTGCAGCAGAGCACACTGTTCCGTGGAATGCGTTACTCCGAAGACCACGCGCAAATCAAAGCGTGGGCGCCGCTGGTGATGGAAGGTCGCGATCCGCAGCAGAAGGTCGCCGCAACCCGTACGGAGATCGGCACTGACGTCAACTACGGTGAAATTACGCGCCAGTTAATTGCATCGTTGCAGAAAAAACCAAACTTTGCGCTGAAGCTGAACACCGAAGTGCGGGGCTTTAAACGCAATGCTGACAACACCTGGACTGTAACCGTTGCCGATCTGAAAAGCGGCGAAGCGGAGCATACGATAAAGACGAAGTTTATCTTTATCGGTGCTGGCGGTGCGGCGCTTAAGTTGCTACAGGAGTCCGGTATTCCTGAAGCGAAAGATTACGCCGGATTCCCGGTAGGCGGGCAGTTCCTGGTCTCCGAAAACCCGGAGGTGGTTAATCGCCATCTGGCGAAGGTGTACGGTCAGGCCTCCGTTGGCGCACCGCCGATGTCTGTTCCGCACATTGATACCCGCGTACTGGATGGCAAACGCGTCGTGCTGTTCGGACCGTTTGCCACCTTCTCAACCAAATTCCTGAAAAACGGTTCGCTGTGGGATCTCCTGAGTTCGACCACCACGTCGAACTTTATGCCGATGGTTAACGTCGGGATGGATAACTTCGATCTGGTGAAATATCTGATAGGGCAGGTGATGCTCAGTGATGACGATCGTTTTGAAGCGCTGAAGGAGTACTATCCGCAGGCGAAAAAAGAGGACTGGCGTTTATGGCAGGCGGGCCAGCGCGTGCAGATCATCAGGCGTGATGCGGATAAAGGCGGCGTGCTGCGTCTGGGGACCGAAGTGGTGAGCGATAAAGAGGGCACCATTGCGGCGCTGCTGGGCGCATCACCGGGCGCGTCTACCGCTGCGCCGATCATGCTGCATCTGATGGAAACCGTGTTCAAAGATAAAGTAGCGACGCCGGAGTGGCAGGCGAAGCTGAAGGCGATTATTCCGTCTTATGGAACAAAGCTGAACGGCGACGTGGAGGCAACGGAGCAAGAGTTGCAGTACACCAGCGAAGTGCTGGGGCTGAAATATGACAAGCCGCAGGTGGTGGATGCCGCGCCAAAACCGCAGTTGAAACCGCAGGCTCAGCCGCAGCCAGAGCGCAAAGAAGTGGCGGATATCGCGCTGTAATCGCACTGCCAACGGCGCTTCACTTATCAGGCCTGCACGTTGCTCTGTGTCGGCCTGATAAGCCATTTACGCTGTCATCAGGCGTTCTGAATTAACGCTCTACGGCGTTCTGCACGGTTTCGTCCGCTTTCCAGACCCGGAATTTCACCTCCACGTTGGCCGGGGTGTAGACCACAATTGGCAGCTTGCTGTTATAACGCAGCATCCCATCGTCACCCAGATAAGCCGTCACGAATTTCTGCTCTTTTTTACCGTCCGGGCAGGCCATCATCGTGGAAACCGGGGAGGTGACTTTGTCGAACACATAGTAGTCATATCCCCAGCCTTCCAGCGTTTTACTTTCCAGTTTTCCACCCAGGCGATGCTGGTTGCAATCAACCTCCAGCGTCTGACCAATCAGCAGTTCCACTTTCAGGGTAGATTCGTCCTCCTGTGGGGTTAACTGAATGACCTGACGCTTCATCCCATTTTCCGCTTTCGGATAAGGCGCGACTTTTTCCAGAGGCTGCGCGCTGGCGTCGTTGTTGGCTGCCCACGCAGAGGTGCTGGCGAAAGCGGCGAACAGAACGGCAGGGACAATTGTCTTCATTTTATTGTTCACAGTTTTTCCTTTTTGTCTCATGAACGGTTTGGCCTGAGATTAACATATTCATTTCGCCTATTAATCTACATTTACTTATATTTAAAGAGTGCCAGGTTGGTTTTTTTTATTTTAATGGTTTTATATGCTGAATATATTTCTGCCAATAAGATTATTCTCTTTTTAAATCTTCGTTATATAAATAATTACATAACACTTTGAAATGTGAGCAAAAGCACGTTAAAACGGGCTAAATACACACTCTTTTGATCCCACTCCCGCATTTACCCCAATCGGGGTATGCATCTGCCACACATCCTGAAATATCTTACCAATCATAATAATGAATGAGTAGTTGTTGTGCGATTTTTAACCCGCCCTGGGTGAGCGTTGTATCTGGAAGGACAATGTCATGGTTGATCTATCCCGTCGAGGCATACTGACCGGCAGCTGGCGCAACGCCAGCATCGGGATCCGTCCGCCCTGGTCTGGCGAAGAGACCCACTTTCTGCGTCACTGTACCCGCTGCGACGCCTGCATACAGGCCTGTGAAAACGCCATTCTGCAACGCGGTTCGGGTGGGTATCCGGTTATCAATTTCACCCAAAACGAATGTAGCTTCTGCTACGCCTGTGCGCAGGCTTGCCCGGAATCCCTTTTTTCTCCGCGCCACACTAGGGCATGGGAGCTGGATTTCACTATCGGGCAAGATTGTCTGGCGTATCAGTCCGTGGAATGTCGTCGCTGTCAGGACAGTTGTGAACCCCTGGCGATTACTTTTCGTCCCACGCTGTCCGGTATATATCAACCACAACTCGACAATCAGGCGTGCAACGGATGCGGGGCTTGTGCCGCCAGCTGTCCGGTATCAGCCATTACTGCGGAGTACAACCATGGACACTAACTGGCAGGTCTGCAGCCTGATCGTTCAGGCCAAAGGCCAGCATTTACAGGATATCAGCACACAACTGAGCGAATTTCCAGGCTGTGAAGTCGCCGTGAGTGACAGGGAAAGCGGTCAGTTGATTGTGGTGGTTGAGGCAGAA
Organism: Citrobacter amalonaticus; assembly: GCF_002918555.1. GTDB lineage: Bacteria > Pseudomonadota > Gammaproteobacteria > Enterobacterales > Enterobacteriaceae > Citrobacter_C > Citrobacter_C amalonaticus_A. The sequence goes on along the minus strand of NZ_PQMB01000001.1, from coordinate 638,108 downwards.
CACAGCGAAACGCTGATGCAAACAATTGAGTCGGTGCGCAACGTTGCGGGCGTACTGGCGGTGTCGCTGGTTTATCACCAGCAGGATGAGCAAGGTGAGGAAACACCATGAAACTCAGTCGTCGTAGCTTTATGAAAGCTAACGCCGTTGCGGCCGCTGCGGCGGCTGCCGGGCTAAGCGTGCCGGGCGTGGCCCGCGCGGTTGTGGGCCAGCAGGAAGCCATTAAGTGGGACAAAGCGCCGTGCCGTTTTTGCGGTACCGGTTGTGGTGTGCTGGTCGGAACTCAGCAGGGTCGTATTGTGGCCTGCCAGGGCGATCCGGAGGCACCGGTTAACCGTGGTCTTAACTGCATCAAAGGTTACTTCCTGCCAAAGATCATGTATGGAAAGGACCGCTTAACGCAGCCGATGCTGCGTATGAAAGAGGGTCAGTACAGTAAAGATGGCGATTTCACCCCGATCGGTTGGGATCAAGCGTTCGATATCATGGAAGAGAAATTCAAAACGTCCATGAAAGAGAAAGGCCCGGAGTCCATCGGGATGTTCGGTTCCGGCCAGTGGACCATCTGGGAAGGCTATGCCGCCGCCAAACTGTTCAAAGCAGGCTTCCGCTCCAATAACATCGACCCGAACGCGCGTCACTGCATGGCGTCAGCGGTAGTGGGCTTCATGCGTACCTTTGGTATGGATGAGCCGATGGGCTGCTACGACGATATCGAGCAGGCTGACGCGTTTGTCCTGTGGGGCGCCAATATGGCGGAGATGCACCCGATCCTGTGGTCGCGCATCACCAACCGTCGTTTGTCTGACCAAAATGTGACTGTCGCCGTACTGTCCACCTTCCAGCATCGTAGTTTTGAGCTGGCGGATAACGGCATGATCTTCACGCCGCAAACCGATCTGGTGATCCTCAACTACATCGCGAACTACATCATTCAGAACGATGCGATCAATCAGGACTTCTTCAGCAAGCACGTCAACCTGCGTAAAGGGGTTACGGATATCGGCTACGGCCTGCGTCCTACCCATCCGCTGGAAAAAGCGGCGAAAAACCCGGGTTCCGATGCCTCCGAGCCGATGAGCTTTGAAGACTACAAAGCCTTCGTTGCCGAGTACACGCTGGATAAAACCGCCGAAATGACCGGCGTGCCGAAAGATCAGCTGGAACAGCTGGCAAAACTGTATGCCGATCCGAATAAGAAGGTCATCTCCTACTGGACGATGGGCTTTAACCAGCATACGCGCGGCGTGTGGGCCAACAACCTGGTTTACAACATCCACCTGCTGACGGGAAAAATTGCCCAGCCGGGTTGTGGACCGTTCTCCCTGACCGGTCAGCCTTCTGCCTGTGGTACCGCCCGTGAAGTGGGAACCTTCTCCCACCGTCTGCCTGCGGACATGGTGGTGACCAACGATAAGCATCGTGAAATCTGTGAGAAACACTGGAATATTCCTGCCGGGACCATTCCGGCAAAAATCGGTCTGCATGCGATAGCACAGGATCGTGCGTTGAAAGACGGCAAGCTGAATGTCTACTGGACAATGTGTACCAATAACATGCAGGCAGGCCCGAACATCAATGAAGAGCGTATGCCGGGCTGGCGCGATCCGCGTAACTTTATCATTGTCTCCGATCCGTACCCAACCGTCAGCGCGCTGGCAGCGGATCTTATCCTGCCAACCGCGATGTGGGTTGAAAAAGAGGGGGCTTACGGCAACGCCGAGCGCCGCACCCAGTTCTGGCATCAGCAGATTACCGCGCCAGGCGAGGCGAAATCGGATCTGTGGCAGTTAGTGCAGTTTGCGCGTCGTTTCAAAACGGAAGAGGTCTGGCCGGAAGAGCTACTGGCGCAAAAACCGGAACTGCGTGGCAAAACCCTGTACGACGTACTGTTTGCAACGCCTGCAGTGACGAAATATCCGCTGAGCGAGATTGCGGAAGATCAGCTGAATGATGAATCCCGCGAGCTGGGTTTTTACCTGCAAAAAGGGCTGTTCGAAGAGTATGCCTGGTTTGGTCGCGGACACGGTCACGATCTGGCGCCGTTTGACGATTACCACAAAGCACGCGGCCTGCGCTGGCCGGTGGTTGACGGTAAAGAGACACAGTGGCGCTACAGCGAAGGGAATGACCCGTACGTGAAAGCAGGTGAGGGTTACAAATTCTATGGTAAGCCAGATGGCAAAGCGGTGATTTTCGCGCTGCCGTTCGAACCCGCGGCGGAAGCGCCGGACAAAGAGTATGACCTGTGGCTCTCCACGGGTCGCGTACTGGAGCACTGGCACACCGGCAGCATGACGCGCCGCGTCCCTGAGCTGCACCGTGCGTTCCCGGAAGCGGTACTGTTTATTCATCCGCTGGATGCAAAATCACGCGATCTGCGTCGTGGCGATAAGGTGAAAGTGATTTCCCGTCGTGGCGAAGTGATTTCAATCGTGGAAACGCGTGGTCGTAACCGACCGCCGCAGGGGCTGGTCTATATGCCGTTCTTCGACGCCGCACAGCTGGTGAATAACCTGACGCTGGATGCGACGGATCCGCTCTCCAAAGAGACGGATTTCAAGAAGTGTGCCGTTAAACTGGCGAAGGTGTAAGCCGTCATGTCCCGGTCAGCGAAACCTCAAAATGGCCGCCGCCGCTTCCTGCGCGATGTTGTTCGCACAGCGGGCGGGCTGGTTGCCGTTGGCGTGGCGCTGGGGTTACAACAGCAAACCGCACGTGCAACCGGTGTGCGGTTGCGCCCGCCTGGCGCATTGAGTGAGGATGCGTTTGCCAGCGCCTGCATCCGCTGCGGGCAGTGCGTCCAGGCATGCCCTTATGACACGTTGAAACTGGCGACGCTGGCCTCCGGGCTTTCGGCTGGTACGCCTTACTTTGTTGCTCGTGATATCCCCTGCGAAATGTGTGAAGACATTCCGTGCGCCAAAGTCTGCCCCAGCGGGGCGTTAGATCGGGAAATCGAATCCATTGATGATTCGCGTATGGGGCTGGCGGTTCTGCTGGATCAGGAGAACTGTCTTAACTTCCAGGGATTGCGCTGTGACGTGTGTTACCGCGAATGCCCGAAAATTGATGAGGCCATCACGCTGGAGCTGGATCGCAATATGCGTACCGGTAAGCACGCACGATTTTTGCCAACCGTACACAGCGACGCCTGTACCGGCTGCGGCAAATGCGAGAAGGTCTGCGTCCTGGAGCAGCCGGCAATAAAAGTTTTGCCGCTGTCTCTGGCGAAAGGGGAGTTGGGGCACCATTACCGCTTCGGCTGGCTGGAGGGGAAAGATGGCAAACCGTAAACGTGACGTCGGGCGTGAAGCCCAGGCGAAAAAAGGCTGGTGGCGCAGTCACCGCTGGCTGGTACTGCGTCGCATCAGTCAACTGGTGGTGCTGGGGATGTTTCTTAGCGGTCCGTGGCTAGGTGTCTGGATCCTGCATGGGAATTACAGCAGCAGCCTGCTGTTCGATACCATCCCACTGACCGACCCGCTCATTACCCTGCAAAGCCTGGCGAGCGGACATCTGCCCGCCACGGTTGCGCTGACGGGGGCTGTGATTATTACGGTGCTGTATGCACTGGCAGGAAAGCGATTGTTCTGTAGTTGGGTCTGCCCGCTAAACCCTGTTACCGATTTAGCTAACGGGTTGCGCAGACGGTTTGACCTGAATCAGTCCGCGACGATCCCTCGCCATATACGGTACGTCCTCCTGGTCGTGGTGCTGACAGGTTCAGCGCTGACAGGAACGCTGTTGTGGGAATGGATCAACCCCGTTTCCCTGCTCGGACGAAGCCTGGTGATGGGATTCGGTAGCGGTGCTCTGCTGATTATCGCTCTGTTTTTATTTGATTTACTGGTCGTTGAACACGGCTGGTGCGGGCATCTTTGTCCCTTAGGCGCACTGTACGGCGCGATAGGGAGTAAAGGTGCGTTAACGGTTGCAGCGATTGACAGACAGAAATGTAACCGCTGCATGGATTGTTTTCATGTTTGCCCGGAACCGCATGTGCTACGTGCGCCGGTGCTGGATGAGCAAAGCCCGGTGCAGGTGACCAGCCGTGACTGCATGACCTGCGGTCGCTGTGTCGATGTCTGTTCTGAGGATGTTTTTACAATAACTACACGATGGAGTTCGGGAGCGAAATCATGAAAAGCCATGACCTGAAAAAAGTGCTGTGTCAATGGACGGCCCTGCTGGCCCTGGTGGTGAGCGGCGCGGTTTGGGCAGCAAATGGAGTGGATCTCAGTCAGTCTCCGGAAGTCTCCGGAACGCAGGAAGGGGCGATTCGCATGCAGAAAGAGCAGGAACGTATGCCGCTGAACTATGTTAACCAGCCGCCGATGATCCCGCACAGCGTTGATGGTTATCAGGTGACTACCAATACCAACCGCTGCCTGCAGTGCCACGGTGTGGAGAGCTACCGTACTACCGGCGCGCCTCGCATCAGCCCGACGCACTTTATGGACAGCGATGGCAAAGTGCTGGCCGAAGTGGCTCCGCGTCGCTACTTCTGTCTGCAATGCCACGTACCGCAGGCTGACGCCGCGCCGATTGTGGGTAATACCTTTACTCCATCGAAAGGTTACGGGAAATGAGAGCCTGTCCCATTAGGCTATTTTATTTGCCATTCCGGACCTGGACAATGTTCACAATCCTCGCGTACTGCAAGTTCGCTCTGATTGTCCCGCGCTGTCCGCGTCCAGGCTGGTTGCAACAATGTACGCCTACTGGAATAGGCTCGGGAGGTCATTTTGGAAAATTCTAACCGTAAACCAGGCTGGATTAAGCGCATCTGGCAGTGGTGGCGTCGCCCCAGCCGCCTGGCGCTGGGTACGCTGTTGTTAATCGGGTTCGTTGGCGGCATAATTTTCTGGGGCGGTTTCAACACCGGGATGGAAAAGGCCAACACCGAAGAGTTCTGCATCAGCTGTCACGAAATGCGTAATACGGTCTACCAGGAATACATGGAAACCGTACACTACAACAATCGTAGCGGCGTGCGTGCAACCTGCCCTGATTGTCACGTACCGCATGAGTTCGGTCCGAAGATGATCCGTAAGATTAAAGCCAGCAAAGAACTGTATGCAAAAGCGCTGGGTCTGATCGATACACCACAGAAATTTGAAGACCATCGTCTGACAATGGCGCAGAATGAATGGCGACGAATGAAAGATAATAACTCTCAGGAGTGTCGTAACTGCCATAACTTCGAGTTTATGGATTTAACTGCCCAAAAAACCGTCGCGGCGAAAATGCACGATCAGGCAGTGAAAGACGGCCAGACCTGTATTGACTGCCATAAAGGGATCGCGCATAAGCTCCCGGATATGCGAGAAGTCAAACCAGGCTTTTAACAGGATGTCGATAATCAGGTATGCTTGAAGCCAGAGAATTACTTTGTGAGCGAGATGACAGAATATTGTTTAGTGGTTTGTCATTCCACGTGAAAGCGGGGGAATGGGTGCAAATCACCGGGGGCAATGGCGCAGGGAAAACCACCCTGTTGCGGTTGCTCACCGGGCTCGCTCGCCCTGACGCCGGGGACGTATGCTGGCAGGAGCAACCGCTGCATCACGTACGGGACAGCTACCATCAAAATTTGTTGTGGATTGGACATCAGCCGGGGATTAAAACCCGGCTGACGGCGTTGGAGAACCTGCGTTTTTTTCATCAGGACGGCGATACCGCACGGTGTCTGGAGGCGCTGGCGCAGGCTGGACTTGCCGGATATGAAGATATTCCCGTTAATCAACTCTCAGCCGGACAACAGCGTCGCGTGGCGCTGGCACGTCTCTGGCTCACCCGCGCTACGCTCTGGATCCTCGACGAACCTTTTACCGCCATCGATGTGAACGGCGTGGAGCGCCTGACGCAGCGTATGGCTCAGCACACTGAGCAGGGCGGGATTGTCATCCTGACCACTCACCAGCCGATGAACGTTGCAACGGACAAAATCCGCCGCATTGCGCTGACCAGCGAGAGGGCAGGGCAATGATGTGGCGAATTTTCCGTCTCGAACTGCGGGTTGCATTCCGTCATAGTGCGGAAATTGCTAATCCGCTCTGGTTCTTCCTGATTGTTATTACACTGTTTCCGCTGAGCATTGGGCCGGAGCCGCAATTGTTAGCGCGTATTGCTCCCGGTATTATCTGGGTCGCTGCGTTGCTCTCCTCACTGCTGGCTCTGGAGCGTCTTTTCCGCGACGATCTGCAGGACGGCAGTCTCGAACAGCTGATGCTGCTGCCCTTACCGTTACCGGCCGTGGTGCTGGCGAAGGTGATGGCTCACTGGATGGTGACCGGGCTGCCGCTGCTGGTCCTCTCCCCGCTGGTGGCGCTGCTGCTGGGAATGGACGTGTACGGCTGGAAAATTATGGCGCTGACCTTATTGCTGGGCACGCCGACGCTGGGTTTTCTCGGGGCGCCGGGCGTTGGATTAACGGTTGGACTCAAACGCGGCGGCGTTCTGCTGAGCGTTCTGGTGTTACCACTGACTATCCCGTTATTGATTTTTGCTACCGCCGCGATGGATGCGGCCTCCATGCACCTGCCCGTTGAGGGGTACATGGCGATTCTGGGCGCGCTGTTGGTCGGCAGCGCAACGTTAAGTCCTTTTGCGACGGCGGCAGCGTTACGCATCAGTTTGCAGTAGCGCAGTTTACATTCGTTTTGTTTGAGTCTGGTGACTGAATATGTGGAAAACACTTCATCAACTGGCGATTCCCTCGCGGCTCTATCAGATCTGCGGCTGGTTCATCCCGTGGTTAGGTGTTGCCAGTGCAGCGGTGCTGGCAGCGGGCTGGATTTGGGGATTCGGTTTTGCGCCTGCGGATTATCAGCAGGGGGACAGCTATCGCATTATTTATCTGCACGTCCCGGCGGCGATCTGGTCTATGGGGATCTACGCCTCAATGGCCGTCGCGGCGTTCATTGGTCTGGTCTGGCAGATGAAAATGGCCAATCTGGCGCTGGCGGCGATGGCGCCGGTGGGGGCGGTGTTTACCTTTATTGCGCTGGTAACCGGCTCTGCCTGGGGCAAACCGATGTGGGGAACCTGGTGGGTCTGGGATGCCCGACTCACCTCTGAGCTGGTGCTGCTGTTTCTCTATGTCGGCGCGATTGCGCTGTGGCACGCCTTTGACGATCGTCGTCTCGCCGGGCGCGCAGCGGGTATTCTGGTGCTGATTGGCGTGGTTAACTTACCGATTATTCACTACTCGGTAGAGTGGTGGAACACCTTGCATCAGGGGTCTACCCGAATGCAGCAAAGCATTGATCCGGCGATGCGCACGCCACTGCGCCTGGCGATCATCGGCTGCCTGCTGCTGTTTATCACGCTGACGCTGATGCGTATGCGTAACCTGATTCTGATAATGGAAAAACGTCGCCCGTGGGTGAGTGAACTGATTTTAAAAAGAGGCCGCCAATGACCAGCGCATTTGCATCCTGGAGTGATTTCTTTGCTATGGGCGGCTACGCCTTTTATGTCTGGCTGGCGGTCGCGATGACCGTTATTCCCATGGCAATACTGGTGGTACAAAGTACGATGCAGCATCGTGCGATTTTACGTGATATTGCGCAGCAACGTGCGCGAGAAGCCCGCATGCGTGCGGCGCAGGCGCAGCAGGAGGCAGCATGAATATCCGGCGAAAAAATCGTTTATGGGTCGCCTTCGCGGTGCTGGCGGGTCTGGCCCTGACCGTGACGCTGGTGCTGTATGCGCTGCGCTCCAATATCGATCTGTTCTATACCCCGGGCGAGATTCTCTACGGTAAGCGTGAAACGCATCAGCTGCCGGAAGTGGGCCAGCGTTTGCGCGTCGGCGGCATGGTGATGCCGGGCAGCGTGAAGCGCGATTCGGACTCCCTGAAGGTGAATTTCAGCATCTATGACGCGGAAGGCGTGGTGGATGTGACGTACGAAGGCATCCTGCCGGATCTGTTCCGCGAAGGGCAGGGCGTCGTGGTACAGGGTGAGCTTGGCGAAAAAAATCATGTCCAGGCCAAAGAAGTGCTCGCCAAGCATGATGAAAACTATACGCCGCCAGAAGTGGAAAAAGCGATGCAGGAAAATCACCGTCGTCCGGAAAGCGTTTATAAGGATAAATCATCATGATGCCTGAAATTGGCAACGGGCTGCTGTGCCTGGCGCTCGGCGTGGCGCTTCTGCTCTCCGTTTACCCACTCTGGGGCGTGGCGCGTGGTGATACGCGGATGATGGCTTCGGCACGGCCCTTTGCCTGGCTGCTGTTTGTGCTGGTGATGGGCGCCTTTTTGGTGCTGATTCATGCGTTTGTGGTAAACGATTTTTCTGTAACTTACGTTGCCAGCAACTCCAACACGCAGCTACCGGTCTGGTATCGCGTGGCGGCAACCTGGGGGGCGCACGAAGGCTCTCTGCTGCTGTGGGTGCTGTTGATGAGCGGCTGGACGTTTGCCGTGGCGGTATTCAGTCAACGAATGCCGCTGGATATCGTCGCCCGCGTGCTGGCGGTGATGGGGATGGTCAGCGTTGGCTTTCTGCTGTTTATCCTGTTTACCTCCAACCCGTTCGCGCGAACGCTGCCTGATTTCCCCATTGAAGGGCGCGATTTGAACCCGCTGTTGCAGGATCCGGGGCTGATCTTCCACCCGCCGCTGCTGTATATGGGTTACGTTGGTTTCTCGGTGGCGTTCGCGTTTGCGATTGCCGCACTGCTCAGTGGGCGTCTGGACAGCACCTTCGCCCGTTTTTCTCGCCCCTGGACGCTGGCCGCCTGGATCTTCCTGACGCTGGGGATTGTGCTGGGTTCAGCGTGGGCGTATTACGAACTGGGCTGGGGTGGCTGGTGGTTCTGGGATCCGGTAGAGAACGCCTCGTTCATGCCGTGGCTGGTCGGAACCGCCCTGGTACACTCGCTGGCGGTCACGGAGCAGCGCGCCAGTTTTAAAGCGTGGACGCTATTGCTTTCAATCAGCGCGTTCTCACTCTGTTTGCTGGGGACCTTCCTCGTGCGTTCCGGCGTACTGGTTTCGGTGCATGCTTTCGCCTCGGATCCTTCGCGTGGGATGTTTATTCTCGCTTTTATGGTGCTGGTGATTGGCGGTTCGCTGCTGCTGTTCGCCACCCGCGGGCACAAGGTTCGCTCGCGGGTGAATAATGCGCTCTGGTCGCGTGAATCGCTGCTGCTTGGCAACAACGTGCTGCTCATTGCCGCCATGCTGGTGGTGCTGCTCGGTACGCTCCTGCCACTGGTACACAAACAGCTGGGGCTGGGCAGTATTTCCATTGGCGAACCGTTCTTTAATACCATGTTTACCTGGCTGATGGCGCCGTTTGCGCTGCTTCTGGGGATTGGTCCGCTGGTGCGCTGGGGGCGCGATCGCCCACGTAAGCTGCAACGTCTGCTGATTATTGCGCTGGTGAGTACATTTGTGCTGTCGCTCCTGTTGCCGTGGCTGTTTGAGAACAAGATTGTCGCGATGACGGTGGTCGGCCTGGCGATGGCCAGCTGGGTATTTGTACTGGCAATGGCTGAAGTCGCACAGCGCGTTTCGCGCGGAACGAAAATGACGCTCAGCTATTTTGGCATGGTCGCCGGTCACGTTGGCCTGGCGGTAACCATCGTCGGTATCGCGTTTAGCCAGAACTACAGCGTTGAGCGAGATGTTCGCATGAAAGCGGGTGATAGCGTGGATATTCATGAATATCGCTTCACCTTCCGCGAAGTGAAAGATATTACGGGGCCAAACTATCGTGGCGGCGTGGCGGTTATCGGCGTGACGCGAGACGGTAAACCGGAGGCGGTATTGCACGCGGAAAAACGCTTCTACAACAGCACCAGTTCAATGATGACGGAAGCGGCGATCGATGGTGGGATCACTCGTGACCTGTACGCGGCGCTTGGTGAAGAACTGGAGAACGGGGCGTGGGCGGTACGCCTGTATTACAAACCGTTTGTCCGCTGGATTTGGGCAGGAGGCTTACTGATGGCGCTGGGCGGGCTGTTATGCCTGTGCGATCCGCGTTATCGCAGACGAACCACTTCCCAGAACAAGGCGCCGGAGGCTGTATGAAGCGCAACGTACTGTTGATTCCTTTTATTATCTTCCTGCTGATTGCCGCAGCGCTGTTGTGGCAGCTGGCGCGGAACGCGGAAGGGGACGATCCTACCAACCTGGAGTCGGCGCTGATCGGCAAGCCGGTGCCGACCTTCCGGCTTGAGTCGCTGGAAAACCCTGGCCAGCATTATCAGGCCGATGTTTTGACCCAGGGCAAGCCGGTATTGCTGAACGTCTGGGCGACCTGGTGTCCTACCTGCCGCGCAGAGCATCAGTACCTGAATAAGCTCTCCGCGCAGGGAATTCGCGTGGTGGGGATGAATTACAAAGACGATCGTCAGAAAGCCATTACCTGGCTCAAAGAACTGGGTAATCCTTACGCGCTGAGTTTGTTTGATGGTGACGGTATGCTGGGGCTGGATTTAGGCGTCTATGGCGCACCGGAAACCTTCCTGATCGACGGGAACGGGATCATTCGCTATCGCCATGCCGGCGATCTCAACGATCGGGTATGGGAGGGAGAAATCAGGCCATTATGGGAAAAATACAGTAAGGAGGCTGCACAATGAGATTCTTACTGGGTGTACTGATGCTGCTGCTCTCCAGTTCGGCGCTGGCGACCATTGACGTAATGCAGTTTAAGGATGAAGCTCAGGAACAGCAGTTCCGCCAGCTGACGGAGCAACTGCGCTGTCCGAAATGCCAGAACAACAGCATTGCCGATTCCAACTCGATGATTGCTACCGACCTGCGTCAGAAGGTATACGAACTGATGCAGGAAGGGAAAAACAATAAAGAGATCGTCGATTACATGGTGGCGCGCTACGGCAACTTCGTCACCTACGATCCGCCGCTAACCCCGCTGACTATTCTGCTGTGGGTGCTGCCAGTGGCTGCCATCGTAACCGGCGGCTGGATTATTTTCGCCCGCTCTCGCCGCCGGGTGCGGCTGAAGCAGGAAGAATTCCCTGATGACGTCCCTGCTGACGGAACACATGCCGGGTTCGGCATTTACATTCCGGGGATCGTGATTGCTCTTATCGTTGGGGCGGTAAGCTACTATCAAACCGGTAACTATAAGCAGGTAAAAATCTGGCAGCAGGCGACTGCCCAGACGCCGATGCTGCTGGAGCGCGCGCTGGATCCGAAGGCGCAGCCGCTTAATGAGGAGGAGATGGCACGTCTGGCGCTGGGCCTGCGTACGCGTCTGCAAAACGAACCAGGCAACGTTGAAGGCTGGATTATGCTTGGTCGTGTCGGAATGGTATTAGGTAACGCCAGCACGGCGACGGAAGCCTACGCCAATGCTTACCGGCTGGATCCGAAAAATAGCGACGCCGCGTTGGGCTACGCGGAAGCGCTCACCCGCTCCTCCGATCCGAATGACAACCGTCTGGGTGGCGAGTTATTGCGCCAGCTGGTGAGAAGCGACCATGCCAACGTTCGGGTGCTCAGTATGTATGCGTTTAATGCTTTTGAGCAGCAACGTTTTGGCGAAGCGGTTGCCGCGTGGGAGATGATGCTGAAGCTACTGCCCGCCAACGATACCCGTCGGGCGGTGATTGAACGCAGTATTGCGCAGGCGATGCAGCAACTGTCGCCACAGGCAGAGTAAGCGCCTGATTGCCGACGACGCTGCGTTTATCGGGCCTGATGTTTGACGTGAGCATCAGGCCCGAAAATCATTCAGGCATCCTGCAATCTATTGCATTCCGCGGGTCTGTAAAAACAGGATGGTAGCCGCCACGCGGGAACGCACGTTGAGCTTGCGCAGCAGGTTGCGAATATGCACCTTCACCGTCTGTTCCGAAATGTTCAGCACCGATGCAATCTGTTTATTTGACAGTCCCTGAGCCAGTTCGTGTAAGACATCAAGCTCGCGTTCGGTCAATACGCTGAATGGATCTTCTTCTGCCCCAAACAGCTCACGCTCACGCAGATATTCACTGACGCGGCCGCTGAATACTTTACCGCCGTTTGCACCTGTGCGGATTGCCTCCAGCAGTACTTCTGGATCGCTGTCTTTCAGTAAATAGCCGTCAGCGCCCGCGTCGATAAGCGCGTAGATATCGCTGGAAGCATCTGAGACGGTCAGGATGATAATTTGCGCGGTAACGCCATCCCGACGCAGTGCATTCAGAGTATCTAACCCGCTCAGGCCTTTCATATTCAGATCAAGCAGGATCACATCAACGTCGAGGCGATTTGCCAGATCGATCGCGGTGGCGCCATCGCCCGCTTCGGCAACGACATCAAAGGTTGGATCCAGTTCCAGTAATTGACGAATACCGCGCCGCATAAGCGGATGGTCATCCACAATAAGCACCTGAAAAGGCGTTGCTTCAGGCATATTAGTCTCCTGACTACTTATTAGTATCGTTATTGTTTTCAACGCGAAAATCGATCAGATTCACTGCGTTGATGAGAGAGTAAATTTTACCCCAATTTGTGCATGGGTACGTAGTAAAACCTGTGGAAGATGCGGTGCCGGAAGAGATGTTCAGGTATAAAAAAACCAACCTTACGGTTAACACCGATCGGTTAAGCAAAATGATTGGTTGAACGATCCGGCAGGTAGACGACATTAGCCTCATCAATTATCTGATGGGGCTTTTTATGCTTTCGACCTGGCTTGACAATACCCGTACATGGGCTGAACCTGCTTCGTTTTCCTGCTTTCAGCGTGCTATTTCTCTTGAGTGGATTTCTCTGATTCTTGATACCACTCAGAAAGCGAGTATCCGTAAGCGTAAACTCCCTGCAGAACTTGTGTAGCAGACTATATCCATTAACACAGTCTCAATCTCGTTTACTAAAAAAGTAATTGATAACGATTCTCATTTCTGTTGACGTGATTCTGTTTTTGCTGTATAAGTGTACATATGTATTTATATACAGTTTCATGGGCCGGATTAGAGTAAAAATTAACATTTAGACTTTTTGGCTGATACGTATTCATTTTTTACACTGGTTAAATTAGACACGTTAATAAATTACTCCGCTATAAACACCCGGCAATATTAATAATGTGTTGTATAAAAGGAGATTAATTATGGTAGATGAAACGAACTATAATAATGGTGTTCCACCTCAGACTGGCCTTGTATGGAGTGGGGTTTCATGGGGATGGCCGACAAATGGAAGTTGGGGAAATGATACTTTGACAGTTTGGCCAAAAAATAATAATGGTTCTATCCAGAACTATATAGAATTAATTACTGAAAGCGGAAAATTTGATCCATTAACTGGTAATGGATGGAAGCCATCAGTTGATGGAATGTGGGAGTTTTCTCCTCAGAAAGCAAGAAAAGAAACTATTAATGCAGTGAATAAAATTAAAAATGGTGTTAATGCAGGCCAACCAGATATCCTCCTTAGTGTAGATTTTTGGTCATTCAAGGTAGCTCCATCTGAAGTTACAGAATTTACATCTATTAACCCAGTAGTTACAATTTTACCTGCTGAGTTGATGACGGGGACAAAGATGAACATTAATTCGGCTGCGCCGAAAAGCATCAAGGTACATTCACGTATCCTTGATGACGTACATGATGGTAAACAATTTCTTTCAGTAGTTGGAGCAAAGGGGAATTCATATAATCTTCCTGTCATTCAAGCAAAACAACGAGGTAAAAATTTCTATGTTGGTCGGATGCCTGGACTGCTGGGATTTTTAGAATTCTATATTAATAATGGCAGTGTTACAGAACAACAACAATACTATCTGGCCTCTTCTGAGAACGGTCAATTACGACAGTCAGGGGCTACGGTCGGAGAACGAACAGATGATATTATCGTTTGGTTCCCTAAGGGCAGCAACCGCACTCCTGTTTATGTTTCTTTCACCAGAGTTCTTACCGCTGATGGATTGGCTAAACGTAATGATGCTGAGAAAAAAGCCAATGATGAAATTCAAAAAGCCATTAAAGCGACTGCCGATTTCTATAAAGAGTTAGCAAAGCGGTTTGGAGAACAGCAGTCAAAAATTGCTCTGGAGCTAGCTGATGGCGCGAAAGGAAAACGAATCCGCAGTGCGGATGAAGCCATGGCAGCCTTCAATAAGTATAAAGCATCCATGGATAAAAAATTCAGCGTCAAGGATCGCCAGGCCATTGGTAAAGCTCTGGAATCAATTGATCGTAATCTAATGGCGAGTAGCCTGGCAAAATTTAGTAAAGGACTTGCTGGTGTAAGTTACTTCATCGATGAAATGGGATTAGTTAATGCATTTATTAATTCAAATAAAACGGGTGACTGGAGACAATTCTTTGTGAAAGCAGAGGTCCTGGGCGCGGGAATGGCTGCATCAGCATTTGTCGCTTTTACTTTTGCGGCGCTTACTGCCAGTCCTTTGGGGATACTTGGGTTCAGCTTGATAATGTTCCTTACAGGGGCGTTGATTGATGACAAACTAATGAGAACATTACATGACAAATTATTCCTTTAAGGAACTAATCATTTTTTCTTGATATGAATGAAGCCACAAGATAAATGATGCCGATTGGAATGGCCAGAAGTAAGCAGATCAATCCAGCGCCCCAGTTCCAGCTTGCTCGATTTGATATTCCCGGAGCAATCCACTCGGCACATTTAACTGAAAGAGAATATAGCATGATGGTTGGGATGGCATATACTGGATAATATAAATTGTAATAAATGTCATCGTAGCCTGGATATGCAGAAAAGATATAGATCACCCCTAAAAATAATGCTGCATGAAGAATTCTGCTGAAGAAGAAACTCCTGGTCATTATCTGTCCTTATCGAAAGCCAAGTGCTAATAGCAATAAATGAGTAAACCCTAAAGACGTGTAACCTTGAGTAGTTGAAACGCATTTCTACGGCAAGACTCTATCACAAGACCTTATCGGATGAGAACTATTATCATTAATGATGGCTGGAATTTGATGAATCAGTCATTAATGACTTTCGAATCACGCAGGGGAGTTTGATGGTTGTCCGCAGAAGTAAAACCAGTCAGAGTAGTTGTGACGCTCACTGAAATATCGCGATTAAGAAGGCGCAGCGCGTGCGGGCAGTAAGTAACAGAAGTTATACAAATGCCAGGTAGTGACGCGCCTTAGGGAAGATCTGGTGTACCCGTTTGGTAAGTTCATTCAGGATAATGTTTTTTGCCCCTGGTAAACCTTCTACATTGCGCTTGTCGTAAACGAGTTCGACAAACATAGCTATATCTTTTTACTGTGTATATAACCAGTTCCAGGGCATCGTTTTAGGCGTTCTGATAAAAAGCCAAAGAATTCAGGAAAGGGTTTACGGACAGGTTGAGGGGATAATTTGACAGAGTTTTACCCCAGTTTATCCCCGGTAATTCCCCGTATAAAAAACAGACATAAAAAAACCAACCGTAAGTGGTTGGTTTTTTTGGGGAATTTTGGTCGGCACGAGAGGATTTGAACCTCCGACCCCCGACACCCCATGACGGTGCGCTACCAGGCTGCGCTACGTGCCGACTTGTGGGTGCTAATACTACCGCTTTCCACACCGAATGCAAGGGGACACTTTGCTAACTGATTTATAATTAATCAGTTAGCAATAAAACGCTTCTCGTCAGTCAGTACCTGTAGCAGCAGACTGAGCTGAGGCTTCTCGTTTTTAATCTTCTCGCCGTGCAAATCATACGTCTGGTACTTACCATTATTGTTCAGCACCAGCGTCATTTCCGGCGTTGTCACCGCCAGCGTGCTGCCATCTGCTGCGGTTACCCAGTAGTGACGACGATTCGCGTTGAACACGTCCTGACCCTGTGAGTATTCATTGGCAGGCGTGCTGACGTGCAGCAAGCGCTGCATCAGCGTGGTCATCACGTCGGTATGGTCAGTCAGACTGTTAATGCGCTGTGCTGGCGTACCCGGCCAGTGAATCACTAACGGTACCTGGAGATGTCCGCGCGACCAGTCAAAGTTGTTCTCTTCCGGCGTCAGCGGAATGCCGCGACCAGCGGTAATAATCACGACCGTATTTTTCAGCTTATCGGAATCGCGCAGCGCGTCGAGCACCCGACCAATTTGCATATCGACGCCGCCAGCGGCGCGTGCGTATTGCCTGACGAAACCTTTCTGGTTGCTGTTGTCGATGTTGGTGCCATTGAAAGAGACCCACGAGAACCAACGGTTATCTTCCTGCTCATAGCGCTTCAGCCAGTTGATCCACTGATCGGCCGTTTGCTTGTCCGACTGCGTTTGTACGCTCGGCATTGAGAAGTCTGACAGCAGCGCCTGACGGTAGAGCGGGCTGTTAAAGCCGTCTGAAGAGAACAGACCCAGCTGATAACCCTGCTGATTCAGCGCCGAGATCAGCGCGGCTGGCGTTCTGGTAGACAGAATCCCGTCCATATAGCCTGGCGAGACGCCGTAGAACAGGCCAAAAATACCGTTGTCGGTGGTATTACCTGAACTCATATGCCGCGTGAACGAAATGTTCTGCCCGGCGAATCCGGCAAGCAGTGGCATTTGCTTCTCAAAGCGCGAATAGTTCAGACCGTCCACGGTAATCAGCAGGACGTTCTGACCAGTTCCCAGATCGCGATACCGCAGCTCGCTCAGCGGATACTGCACCGAAACTGCTTCAGGATTGCCTTGTTCAACCAGACGACGCTGATACTCCTGCGCATCCAGCAGGCCATGTTTTTCCAGAAAGCGGCGCGCCGTCATGGGGTAAGAGAGCGGTAAATTCGCGCGCTGCATGGTGATCGGACGATAGAAGTTGGCATCGGCCCAGATGTACACCACATGCGAAGCAATAAATGAGACAAAAAAGAAGGCCGCAATCGGCTTGGCGAAATGGCGACGGCGCGTCAGGCTACGCAGTTTTTGCCAGCTCCATGTCGCAAACAGCATTTCAATGAGCAGGATAACCGGCACGCTGATGAACATGAGCTGCCAGTCACGCGCCATTTCGTTCTGGTCCGGGTTTATCACCAGTTCCCAGACGACAGGATTAAGATGTAAGTGGAAGCGGGTGAAGACTTCGCTGTCAATCAGTAACAGCGTCATTCCCGCCGTCGCCAGAATAGCTGACAGGAAACGCATCAGCCGCTGGGACATGACGATAAACGTCAGGGGAAACAGGATCAGCAGATAGGTGGCAAACACCAGAAAACTGAAGTGCCCGACAATGCTCAGGTAAGAGTAAACTCGCCCCGCAAGCGTTGTCGGCCAGTCTGCGACAAACAGGTAACGGCTGCCGAGCACAATAGCCAGCAGAATGTTGAACAGTGCAAACCAGTGTCCCCAGCTAACCATCTGGGAGACTTTTTCACGGTAGCGCTGACGATGAGTTACCATAAACTTCTGTTTGTTCCCCTTAATGCGCTTTGTCTTCGTTAATCGAGGACTGCAATGCGCGGGCAAAAGAGTTCGCAATCGCCTGGCGCTGAGCCGGGGCAATGCTGGTATTGATAAGGTTGGTGACCATGTTTCCCAGCACCATCAGGGAAAGATCGGTCGGGGCCTTATGTTTTTCCAGTACGTTGAGCATCTCGGTGAGCAGTTGTTCAACGTGTTCGTCACTATAGCGGGAGATTTGTGGCATAAATCGGAATCAGTTTGTTCATGAAAGGGCAACATATTACCGTAGCAACAGTTTTTTTTCTGCATTTTTTCCTAATAATTAGGGGATTCAGCCCGCTTATCACGTGCAGTATCTGTTGCGCCGCTTCGCGGGTGGTGGTTGAATACCGCCCGGTCTTAAAGGAGAGTTTATCATGAGTCTGGATATCAACCAGATTGCCCTGCACCAGCTTATCAAGCGTGATGAGCAAAACCTTGAGCTGGTCCTGCGCGATTCATTACTGGAGCCGACAAACACCGTTGTCGATATGGTTGCTGAGCTACATCGGGTTTACAGCGCAAAAAACAAAGCGTACGGCCTGTTCAGCGAAGAGAGTGAACTGGCGCAAGCGCTGCGGTTGCAGCGTCAGGGCGAGGAAGATTTTCTTGCCTTTAGTCGTGCGGCGACCGGGCGTTTACGCGATGAGCTGGCTAAATATCCGTTCGCGGATGGCGGCATTGTGCTGTTCTGTCATTATCGTTATCTGGCGGTGGAGTATCTGCTGGTGACGGTGCTGAATAACTTAAGCAGCATGCGCGTGAATGAGAACCTGGATATCAACCCGACGCACTATCTGGATATCAATCACGCCGATATTGTGGCGCGTATCGATCTGACGGAATGGGAAACGAACCCGGAATCTACCCGCTATCTGACGTTCCTGAAAGGGCGGGTAGGGCGCAAAGTGGCCGACTTCTTTATGGATTTCCTCGGCGCCAGCGAAGGTCTGAACGCGAAAGCGCAAAACCGGGGTCTGTTACAGGCGGTTGATGACTTCACTACCGAAGCGCAGCTTGATAAAGCAGAGCGTCAGAATGTGCGCCAGCAGGTATACAGCTACTGCAACGAGCAGCTACAGGCAGGTGAAGAGATTGAACTGGAATCGCTGTCGAAAGAGCTTTCCGGCGTCAGCGAGGTGAGCTTCAGCGAATTTACCGCGGAAAAGGGCTATGAGCTGGAAGAGAGCTTCCCGGCTGACCGTAGCACGCTGCGTCAGCTAACCAGGTATGCGGGCAGCGGTGGTGGGTTAACCATAAATTTTGACGCCATGCTATTAGGCGAGAGGATTTTCTGGGATCCGGCGACGGATACGCTCACCATTAAAGGCACGCCGCCGAATCTGCGCGATCAGCTGCAACGTCGGACTTCAGGCGGAAATTAACGGGCTACGGTCGGTGGTATGTCGCCGCCGACCTGATAAGCGTGGCGCCACAGCCGCAGAGGTACCGGATGCAGGCGCAGGCGACAGCCATAAAACATAAAAAAACCCCGCCGAAGCGGGGTTTTCTTCAACTCGTCAGCGATTACGCACGAACGAAGTCGATGTGGCTCAGCTTCGGCTTGAAAGCGTGACGCTGTACAGCCTGAGCTTTAACTTTTACTTCTTTACCGTCAACAACGATGGTCAGAACTTCGCTGTAGAATTCAGCTTTAACCTGCATGTTCATGACTGAGTCGTGATCCAGTTCAATAGCAATTGGGGCTTCTTTGCCACCGTAGATGATTGCCGGGAACTTGTTAGCGGCGCGCAGGCGGCGGCTCGCACCCTTACCCTGCTCTTTACGTACTTCTGCGTTGATAGTAAACATTAAAATCTCTCTTTAATAATTCCTGCTACAGGCGACCCAGCAACAGGTAAGTGATCTGCTTTGCGTATGCAAAAGCGGTCGAGATTCTATACGCAAACGGCCGCTACATCAATCAAAAGTACGATTAACCACGTAATTCATGTGCCCGGCGAAAGCGGCCTTCGTAATCAAATACCTTTTCGCGTACCTGCCAGTACTGACCTTTCATTCGGGCGACAACGAAATCCGGGTGCCGTAGCAGCGGCTGCTGCGCCAGAATGTCGGCTGCCGTAATCCAGCGTAGCGGAATGCCGGGTGTGCGGGTATGTGGTCGGATAAACAGCTGCTCAAACGCCGTACGCTGGGCGGGCGTCTGTAGGCGGAAGCGCTCACTGACATCTGCGCCATCCTCGTCGTAGTAGGTGATCTTCAGCCATTCGCCTCTGTCGTCGTGACCGTATTGCATTGTCATGCCGCTACATCGCAGCACTAACGCATCTTTGAGCTTAAGCGCGGCTTTCAGCATATCATCCGGATCGACCAGTACGGTGTCACATTCCCGACAGCGGCGGGCGGCAATATCATTTTCCGCATTACACTGCGGGCAATTTTTAAAGCGAAAACGGAAGTCGCACTGCTCGCGATGGCCTTCATCATCTTCAAACCAGCCCTGACAGCGGCGGCCAAAATGTTCAATCAGCGTACCGTCAGCCGTCGTTTTTCCCCAGAACGTGTTGGCAAAACCGCAGGCGGGGCAAAAAACCTGCACCGGGACGTTATCACTTTTGCCTTTCGGGCTGCCGACTTCCGGTGAGTAGAGGTCGTGAGGGTTACCGGCGTAGTCCAGAATTAAGCAATCGGTCTTACCGGGGGCCAGACGCAGGCCCCGACCAACAATTTGTTGGTAAAGACTGACTGATTCGGTCGGACGCAGAATGGCAATCAGATCGACATGCGGGGCATCAAAGCCGGTGGTCAGCACCGCGACGTTTACCAGATAACGAAAACGCTGCGCTTTAAAAGCTTTGATGAGTTCGTCCCGCTCGGCGCCGGGCGTTTCGCCGGTAATCAGCGCGGCATCACTGGCAGGCAACAGACCTGTAATCTCTTTTGCGTGCTCAACGGTGGCGGCGAATATCATCACGCCTTTGCGCGTCTGCGCGAACTCGACAATCTGACTGATGATATGCGGGGTGATGCGCTGCTGTTTTTTCAGCTCCCGGTTAAGGTCAGCCTCGCTGAACAAACCGTTACTCTGCGCCTGCAGGCGGCTGAAATCATATTGCACCACCGGCATGTCGAGCCTTTCCGGCGGGGTCAGATAGCCGTGCTTAATCATATAGCGTAGCGGTAGCTCATAGATGCAGTCGCGAAACAGCGCTTTTTCATCGCCGCGTACCATGCCGTGATAGTGAAAATGATAGATCCAACCCTTACCCAGACGAAAAGGGGTGGCCGTCAGGCCGAGAAGACGTAAGTGGGGATTTACTTTGGTCAGGTGCGTAAGGATTTGCTGATACTGACTTTCTTCATCGTCGCCGATGCGATGGCACTCATCAACAATCAGCAGAGAGAATTCCCCCTGAAAGGCATCCAGATTACGCGCGACTGACTGGACGCTGCCAAATACGACTTTCCCGTGGCTCTCCTTGCGCTTCAGCCCTGCGGCAAAAATATCGGCTTCAAGGCCCAGCGCAAGATATTTCGCATGATTTTGCGCGACCAGCTCTTTGACATGTGCCAGTACCAGCACGCGCCCACGCGCCACGCGGGCCAGTTCGGCGATAACCAGGCTTTTGCCCGCCCCGGTCGGCAGAACAATAACCGCAGGTGTGCGATGATGGCGAAAATGGTTGAGCGTGGCGTCCACGGCTTCTTGCTGATAGGGGCGGAGTGTAAAAATCATGGTCTCACGATGATGGATAATCCTGGATTCGCGTTATAGTATGCCACGAATCATTTTTCCTTGAGGGATGTTGTCAGCCCGTTATACTGGACGGCTTGCAGCCCCACTTTTCGGACATATTCCCGATTCTCGTATTTTTACAGGCAAAATCAAACTCATGCGACTTGATAAATTTATCGCTCAGCAACTCGGCGTCAGCCGTGCTATTGCCGGGCGTGAAATCCGCGCTAATCGTGTTACCGTGGATGGTGACATCGTCAAAAACACCGCGTTCAAACTGTTGCCAGAACATGATGTGGCATACGACGGTAACACGCTGGTTCAGCAACACGGCCCGCGCTACTTCATGCTGAACAAGCCTCAGGGCTACGTCTGCTCAACGGACGACCCGGATCATCCGACGGTTATCTGGTTTCTTGATGAACCGGTCGCGCATAAGCTGCATGCCGCAGGGCGTCTGGATATAGACACTACCGGCCTGGTGCTGATGACCGATGACGGTCAGTGGTCGCACCGGATCACCTCCCCGCGTCATCATTGCGAAAAAACGTATCTGGTCACTCTGGAATCACCGGTAGCGGAAGATACCGCTGCGCAGTTTGCCAAAGGCGTGCAGTTGCACAACGAGAAAGATCTGACCAAACCCGCGGTGCTGGAGGTGATAACCCCGACGCAGGTACGTCTGACCATCAGCGAAGGGCGTTACCATCAGGTCAAACGTATGTTTGCTGCCGTGGGAAATCACGTTGTTGAACTGCACCGCGAACGTATCGGCGAAATTATCCTTGATGATGACCTCGCTCCTGGGGAGTATCGCCCGTTGACCGAAGCAGAAATTGCCAGCGTTTAGCCCAGGTTTTTAACCTCCAGTTGACTAAATTCAGGAGCCCATTTGTGACCACCCGGCAGCACTCTTCATTTGCCATTGTCTTTATTCTTGGCCTGCTGGCCATGCTCATGCCGCTGTCGATTGACATGTATCTTCCGGCGCTGCCGGTGATCTCCGAACAGTTTGGGGTCCCTGCGGGCAGTGCGCAAATGACCCTCAGCACCTATATTCTGGGATTCGCGCTGGGACAGCTGCTGTATGGCCCGATGGCGGACAGCTTTGGACGTAAGCCGGTGATACTCGGCGGGACGCTGGTGTTTGCCGCCGCAGCGGTGGCCTGTGCCCTGTCCCAGACTATCGAACAGCTGATCGTTATGCGTTTCTTCCACGGCCTGGCGGCAGCGGCGGCAAGCGTGGTGATCAACGCCCTGATGCGGGATATTTATCCGAAGGAAGAGTTCTCCCGCATGATGTCGTTTGTCATGCTGGTGACGACTATTGCGCCATTAATGGCACCGATTATTGGCGGATGGGTGCTGGTGTGGCTGAGCTGGCACTATATCTTTTGGATCCTGGCCGTGGCGGCAATCCTGGCTTCGGTCATGATTTTTACCCTGATTAAAGAGACGTTGCCGCCCCAGCGCCGCCAACCGTTTCATCTTCGCACCACAATCGGAAATTTTGCCTCGCTGTTTCGCCATAAACGTGTACTGAGTTATATGCTGGCGAGCGGCTTTAGCTTTGCCGGGATGTTCTCGTTCCTCAGCGCCGGGCCGTTTGTCTACATTGAGATTAACCACGTTGCGCCGGAGGATTTTGGCTATTACTTCGCGCTGAATATCGTGTTTCTGTTTGTGATGACTATTTTCAACAGCCGATTTGTGCGTCGCATTGGGGCGCTGAACATGTTTCGCGCAGGCTTGTGGATCCAGTTCGCGATGGCTATCTGGATGGTGCTCAGCGCGTGGTTTGGTTTTGGTTTCTGGGCGCTGGTGGTGGGCGTTGCCGCGTTTGTCGGTTGTGTCTCAATGGTTTCATCGAATGCGATGGCTGTTATCTTGGATGAGTTTCCGCATATGGCGGGGACGGCATCTTCGCTCGCCGGGACTTTCCGTTTTGGTATTGGCGCCATTGTCGGCGCGCTGCTGTCGCTGGCGACCTTTAACTCGGCCTGGCCGATGATTTGGTCGATTGCATTTTGTGCCGCCAGCTCCATTCTCTTCTGTCTGTACGCCACTCGCCCGAAAAAACGGTGATCAAATACACAACATGGAAGCCGGAAGGCTTCCTTTGTTGACGTATATCAACGTCGAATTCTTCTTTTCTTCGATATATGTTTATTTTATGTAAAATCAATTTATGTAAAAAGTCACATCATTGTAGTTAAAAAGGTTGAGTTAGATCGCAGAAACGGGTACATATAGCCGCCAATGTGTTCACGCCTAAACATTATTTTAAGAAATGCCAGAAAGGCTGCGTGGGGCAATACATCAGCGTTTGGAATCTGTTTAAGGACGGATTGTTGATGATGTGTTAAAATTGATGTAAATAAATTGTGAAGTGATTTTGCTTCCGGGGAAAAAAAGTGAATACAGTACAACTCTCAATCGTTCATCGCTTACCGCAGTGCTATCGCTGGTCAGCGGGTTTTGCGGGTTCAAAGGTTGAACCGATTCCGCAAAACGGTCAGGGTGTCGAAAACAGCCTGGTAGCGTTAAAACTGCTGAGTCCGGATGGCGACAGTGCCTGGCCGGTGATGCACAAGCTCAGTCAGGCGCTCAGCGATATTGAAGTGCCTTGCTCGGTGCTGGAATGTGAAGGTGAGCCTTGCCTGTTTGTGAATCGCCAGGATGAGTTCGCCGCAACCTGTCGCCTGAAAAATTTTGGTGTCGCAATCGCTGAACCTTTTTCCAATAACAACCCGTTCTGAGCGTCAGCTTAGCGCCAGCAGCTGACGCGTATACTCTTGTTGCGGTGCGGTAAATACGCGCGCGCATTGTCCCTGCTCCACTACCTCGCCTTGCCGCAGCACAATCACCTGATGACATAACGATCGCACCACGTGCAGGTCGTGGCTGATAAAGATATAAGCCAGCCGGTGCTTTTGCTGTAGCGACTTCAGCAGCGCCAGGATTTGGGCCTGAACGGTCCTGTCCAGCGATGAGGTTGGCTCATCAAGAACAATCAGTGACGGTTTTAAAATCAACGCCCTGGCGATGGCGATGCGCTGGCGCTGGCCGCCG
This sequence comes from Citrobacter amalonaticus, assembly GCF_002918555.1. Lineage (GTDB taxonomy): Bacteria > Pseudomonadota > Gammaproteobacteria > Enterobacterales > Enterobacteriaceae > Citrobacter_C > Citrobacter_C amalonaticus_A. The sequence continues at coordinate 613,954 of NZ_PQMB01000001.1, read as the reverse complement.
GAAAATTCTGCCGGATAGCGATGGCGCGTGTCGGGATCCAGCCCCACCTCGTGCATTACCGCGATGACCTGCGCTTCACGCTGTTCGGCTGACAGGGCAGGCTGGTGGACACGCAATCCTTCCTCAATAATTTGCAGCACGCTTAACCGTGGATTCAGAGAAGAATTCGGATCCTGAAACACCACCTGAATACGGTGACGGACCGGCAGCAGCTGGCGGCGAGTGAGATTTTGCAGCGGTTGACCGTCAAAAACGATACTGCCCTGTGAGGCGATCAGTCGCAGCACCGCCAGCCCGGTCGTACTTTTCCCCGACCCGGATTCTCCCACCAGCCCCAGCGTTTCGCCGGGTTGCAGGCTGAAGCTGATACCTTTGACCACAACATTATGATCAACAATTCGCTTTAATATTCCTTTACGAATCGGGAACGCAACGCGCAGTTGATTGACCTCCAGCAGCGGCAACCGTTCAGTCGGCAGCGGGATTGGATCGCCGGAAGGCTCACTGTTTAACAATTTCTGCGTGTAAGGATGTGCAGGGGCAGCGAGCAAGGGCGCGGCACGATTTTGCTCCACGCACTGGCCGTTTTGCATCACGGCGACGCTATCCGCCAACTTTTTCACAATACTGAGGTTATGGGTGATAAACAGCATCCCCATGTTCAGCTCATTTTGCAGTTCACGCAGGAGTTGCAAAATTTGCGCCTGGACCGAGACGTCGAGTGCGGTAGTGGGTTCATCAGCAATAAGCAGCTCCGGACGCGTCAGTAAAGCCATCGCGATCATCACGCGCTGGCGTTCACCGCCGGAAAGCTGATGCGGATAGTCACCCAGACGCTTTGTCGCCTGACGAATCCCGACGCGATCCAGGCAGTTCAGGATTTCCGCCCGCGCCGCCTCCCGGCGCATACCCCGGTGCAGCGACAGCACTTCGTAGAGCTGTTTTTCCAGCGTATGCAAGGGGTTTAATGAAACCATCGGCTCCTGGAAGATCATCGCGATCTTATTTCCCCGCACGCCGCGCAGCGTCTGCTCGCTGGCGTGGAGCAGTGATTCGCCGTGGAAACGAATGTCTCCGGCGAGATACACCGCCGGAGGCGCAGGGAGCAGGCGCAGGATCGACAGCGCGGTCACGCTTTTCCCTGAGCCGGATTCGCCTACCAGCGCCAGCGTTTCACCAGCTTCAACGCGCAGAGAGATATCGTTCACCACGGTACGCACGTTGTCCTGCTTGCGAAATCCAACCGACAGATTTTCTATATTCAGCAAAGGTTGCGTCATCTTACACCGCCTTATTGGGATCGAATGCGTCGCGTACCGCTTCGCCGATAAAGATCAGCAGAGAGAGTAAAACGGCTACCGACAGAAAGGCGGTGATCCCAAGCCAGGGCGCCTGTAAGTTATTTTTCCCCTGCAGGAGCAGTTCACCCAGAGAAGGCGAGCCCAGCGGCAAACCAAACCCGAGGAAATCCAGCGATGTCAGCGTGGTGATGGAACTACACAGGATAAACGGTAAGAAGGTCAGCGTGGCGACCATCGCGTTAGGCAGCATGTGCCGCAGGATAATACTGCGATCGCTGACGCCGAGCGCCTGGGCGGCACGAATATAATCGAAGTTACGGGTACGCAAAAACTCAGCGCGCACCACCCCCACCAGACTCATCCAGCCGAACAGCACGGTAATCGCCAGCAGCCACCAGAAGTTGGGCTGTACGACGCTGGAAAGCAGAATAATCAGAAACAGGGTGGGCATTCCTGACCAGACTTCGATGAAGCGTTGTCCCCAAAGATCCACTTTGCCGCCGTAATATCCCTGCAATGCACCCGCCAGCACGCCCATCACGCTTGAACACAGCGTGAGCATCAGACCAAACAGGATAGAAATTCGCGTACCGTAGAGGATCCTTGCCAGAACGTCGCCACCGTTCGCATCCGTACCCAACCAGTTTTGTGCCGAAGGCGGGGAAGGGAACGGCTGATCGGTGGCAAAATTAATGCTGCTGGCGCCAAAACGAATCGGCGCCCAGAGGATCCAGCCGTTATTTTCAAGCTGTTTCTGTAACCACGGATCCTGATAATCCGCTTTGGTTGCCAGCGGGCCGCCAAAATCGCTTTCGCTGTAGTTTTTTACCAGTGGGAAGTACCAGCTTCCTTCATAACGCACCAGCAGCGGCTTGTCGTTCGCCACCAGCTCGGAACAGAGGCTCAGGATAAACAAGACCAGGAAAATCCACAGGGACCAGTATCCTCGACGGTTATGACGAAAACGGGCCCAGCGGGCCTGGTTGACGGGGCTTAATCGCGCCATTAGCGTCCCTCAAAATCAATACGCGGATCGACCAGCGTATAGCTGACATCGCTCAGAATATTCAGCAGCAGGCCAATCAGGGTGAAGATATACAGCGTGCCGAACATCACCGGATAGTCACGTGAGACAGTGGCTTCATAGCCCAGCAATCCCAGCCCATTGAGCGAGAACATCACTTCGATAAGCAACGAACCGGTGAAAAACATGCTGATAAAGGTGGCGGGAAAGCCTGCGATCACCAGCAGCATGGCGTTGCGAAACACGTGTTTCCACAGAATATTCTTTTCACTGACGCCTTTGGCGCGCGCGGTCACCACGTACTGCTTGCGGACCTCATCCAGAAATGAGTTTTTGGTCAGCATCGTTAATGCGGCAAAGCCGCCGATGACCGTGGCCAGCACCGGCAGGGTGATATGCCACAGATAGTCGGTGATTTTCTGATACCACGGCAGAGTGTCAAAATTAGCCGAAACCAGTCCACGCAAAGGGAAGAGATCGTAATAGCTGCCCCCGGCAAAAAAGACGATCAGCAAGATGGCGAACAGGAACGCCGGGATGGCATAGCCGATGATGATAAATGCGCTGCTCCAGACGTCAAAACGGCTACCGTTATGCACTGCCTTGCGGATCCCGAGCGGAATCGACACCAGGTAGATGATTAATGTACTCCACAGTCCCAGGGTGATGGAGACGGGCAGGCTGTCCTTGATTAATTTCAGTACCGAAGCGCTGCGGAACAGACTGTCGCCGAAATCGAAACGAACGTAGTCCCACAGCATCCTGAAGTAGCGCTCGTGGAGGGGTTTATCAAACCCATAGCGTTGAGTGATTTCGGCAATGACTTCTGGATCGAGACCCCGGCCGCCGCGATAATGGCTGTCGCTGATGTTGCCAACGCCGGTTTGCGCATGGCTGGCGCGAATTCCTTCACTGCCAGCGCCTGGTAACGCGCCGGTTTGTCCAAACTCAATGGCGGCAATCGCCTGATCGACCGGGCCGCCTGGCGCAATTTGCACAATAAAGAAGTTAATAGTGATAATGGCCCACAGCGTTGGGATCACCAGCAGCAGGCGGCGGATCAAATAGGCGCCCATTTATTCTCCCTGTCGTCTGGATGCGGGCAGTTTTGCCGCCCGGTTAACGTCATACCACCAGGTGTCCAGACCGAGGCTGTAAACAGGACGAACAGCCGGGTGAGCGAATTTGTCCCACCAGGCCAGCCGATCTTCAGCCATATACCACATCGGCAGCATGTAGTAGTTCCAGGTCAGCACCCGGTCCAGCGCCCGGCCAAGCGCAAGCAGTTTTGTTTTATCGCCCTGAGCGGCGATGATCTGCGCAATGAGCTTATCAATCACCGGGCTTTTCACGCCGGGGGCGTTATAGCTGGAGTCAATGTACTCGGAGGCCCATGAGATTTGCAGATCTGAGCTGGGCCACGGCATTGCGCGCCAGAGCCTTGGCATCATGTCATAGTCGCGGCTGCGCATACGGTTGGTGATTTGTGAGTTATCAACCTGACGGATGTTCATCGTGATGCCGAGGCGCTGCAGGTTATGCTGGAACGGTAAAACCCACTGGCTGTTGCCGCCTGATGAGAGCAGCAGTTCGAAGCTCAGCGGTTTACCGGTGGCGGTGTTGATTCGTTGCTGTCCCTTCAGCTCCCAGCCGGCAGCCTTCAGGAGAGCATCGGCTTTGAGCAGGTTTTCGCGATCGTAACCGTCGCCTTTTGACACCGGCGGCTGGTAGATCCGGGTGAAGACCTCCGGCGGCAGATCCTTTTTCATTGGCGCCAGCAGCATCAGCTCAGCCGCATCGGGATAATTCCTTGCCGCGTATTCGGTGTTCTGGAAATAGCTGTCTGCCCGGCTCCAGGCATTGTAAAACAACGCCTTGTTCATCCACTCAAAATCAAATGCCAGCGTTATCGCTTCACGTACACGTCTGTCCGTGAAGACCGGGCGTTGAATATTAAAGGCCAGCCAGCGTGTATCTTGTGCCGACTCATTTTTCTGTTCATCTTTGATAATGTAATGGTTATCGAAGTTTTTCCCGGTGTAACGCGTTGCCCAGTTTTTGGCATCGTTCTCAAGGCGCAGGTCAAAGGCACCGGCTTTGAACGCTTCAAAAGCCACGTTGTCGTCGAGGTAGTAATCATAACGGATGGTGTCAAAGTTCCATCGCCCACGATTCACCGGCAGACTGGCCGCCCAGTAGTCTTTTACGCGCGAATAGACAATATATTGCCCCATTTTCCATTGGCTGATGCGGTACGGCCCGCTGCCCAGAGGCGGCTTCGCCAGCGGATCGCTGAGTTTATGGTCTTTCCAGTATTTCTCAGGCATGACGGGGAGCGAGAACAGGCTGAGCATATCTTCTTTGCCTGGTTTGGCTAATTCAATGCGTACCGTGAGCGGGGCAATCGCTTTGACGGTGGTGCCCTTGTAGACCAGACGAAACTGAGGGACGCCTTCGGTCATAAATTTATGGAAGGTGAAGGCCACATCGCTGGCGGTAACAGGGGTGCCGTCATGAAATCGTGCGAGAGGATTAATAGCCACTTCGACCCACGAATAGTCATCGGCGTAACGTGCGCTTTCGGCCACCAGGGGATAGTAGCTGCCCGGCTCGTCGTCGGAGGTAGTAAACAACGTGTCGTACAGTTGTTCGGTACGCGCGCCGGGATTGCCGCGCATCGCGTAACGGTTAAAGTTATCAAAGGTGCCAATCGCAGACAGCGTTATTTGACCGCCTTTTGGCGCGGCAGGATTAACGTAATCAAAGTGATCAAAATTAAAGGCGTACTTTGGTTCACCCAATACTGCAAAGGCGTAGCTTTCCTTGATTGCCTGGGCCTGGACACTGAAAGTGAACAGAGCAAGAAACAGCAGCATTACGCGCGCGATCATCTGCAAGGTTATTCCTTTTGTTATCACCTGACGCCGTCAGGTCGATGTCATGCCTGAATCATAAGGGATGTGCGCATGGCTTACCACTTCACAGCGTGTGGTTTACTAAGCCAGGTGACAAAATCATCAAGGGGAAGCGGTCGGCTAATCCAGTAGCCCTGGAGAAAATTCACCCCGTGCTCGCGAAGCCATCTGGCCTGTTCGGGGGTTTCCACCCCCTCAGCCACCGTCAGCATATTGAGGCGCTTTGCGAGCGTCAGTACGGCATCCAGTACCGGAGAGGTCACCGTCTCTGTACCAATTGCATTAACAAAGCCGCGATCAATTTTCAGGTAATCCAGCGTGAAACGTTCCAGATAGATAAGAGCGCTATGACCCGTGCCAAAATCATCAATCGCAATTTCAAAGCCCGCGGAATGTAACCATTCAAAGAGCTTAGACGCTTCATTTTGTTTAAGCATATCGCGTTCGGTAATTTCCAGAACAACCTGGAAATAATTTGCCGGTAATGCGTCATTTAAGCGCCGTACATCTTCTTTAAAACAGGGATTATGCAAATGGTCAGGGGCGATATTGATACCAAATTTCACTCCGGCAGGGAGTACTTTTTGCAGCGAGGGGGCATCACGGCTCACCAGCTCAAAGAGGTGCTGTGTCAACGGCACGATCATCTGCTGCGCTTCTGCATAATGGATAAACGCGTCCGGTGGGATTTCGCCGGATGTCGGGTGTTTCCAGCGTAACAGCACTTCCAGTCCTGTCACCTGCAGCGATCGGGTGTCCACCACTGGCTGATACACCACATAAAACTGCTCGCGCTTGATAGCCATCAGGATCTCTCTGCCGGGTCGCAGGCGAGTGGTCAGAATGTAATAACCGAGCAGGCCAGCAATCGTACCGGTCATTCCCCCCAGCAGCAGGGCGTACCATAAATCAGACCAAATCCAGTTTGTCGCATAGAGTCTGATGGTGAGCGGAACGCCGGCAACCTTCGCCTCACGCGCAGGCTGGGTGGGCAGTTCATCAACGGTCAGCAGGTGGTCAGAGAAGGTTGACAGCACGGTATTACCGACAATCAGTGCGATGCCGTCAAAATCCTCCTGCCGGGATGTATAGAGAAGATAAGGCGTCAGATTGATGTTCAGCGAGGTAAATACTCCGCTCCTGACGAGCAGCGGATTGCGATACCAGATTACCATCGCGGGTTTATCGGGCATCATTGGCGTACCGGACAGGATCGCCATATCGATTGCTTTGTTGATATCAAAGATGGGGATCAGTTCATTTAACTTCGTATCCATTGGTCCGGTGGCGGATGAGCAAAATACCCGGGTATCTTTTACCAGCAAAAAAGCCCTGACATTGAGACTGAATGCCGCGCGAGAGGTAAGTTCAGCAGAAACCTGTTCACAGGTATTGAAGGTCAGCGGTTGTAGAATGTCGGTGGTTGCTTTGAGGTCCGCGAAATAGCTGTCCAGATAATGGTGAAGATCGGTAATTAAGGTATCGTACTTTGCCTCTCGCTTATGCCACGACACGAAAAACTGTAAGCTGCTAACAATTAAAGCAATCACGACCCCCGAAAGAATGCAGGTGAGCAAGATTTTTCGACCGGAAGGCGAGGCGGCTGTGAGCATGATTGCTGGATTTATCCTGAACGGGCTACTGGCGTTAAACTGATTAATTTACAAGACTATAGCCTGGATTACTTCGTGTAGTCATACTTTTCTGCGGGGTATCAGGTATACAACGGAAAAAAGCACTGCTGAAAAACAGTGCTCTCGTATTTCGCTCGTCAAGGATAGCCAAGGGATAGCAATTTGACGATTAACTACGGCTCAGAACCCGTCGCGCTTCGTTATATCGTTTATTCCAGTAAGGTTCACTCATACTGGAGATAATGACGCCGCTGCTGGTTGAGGCGTGGACAAACTGATTGTTGCCAATATAGATGCCGACATGACGTCCGGTTGAGCCCGCGCGGAACAGAACCAGATCGCCCGTACGCAGATTACTGCGCGAAACGGATTTTCCCATTTCCTGCTGTTCATAAGTTGAACGCGGTAGTTCTAAACCAAACTGTTCACGGAAGGTACGTTGCACAAAGCTGGAACAATCGATACCTTTCTTGGTGCTGCCGCCCAGGCGGTAACGCACACCTTTCCAGTCAGCATACTGATCCATAATCCGCGATTTGACATCGAGATTACGCACCATATTTTCAAATTCATCCTGAGAGGCTTGCAGTGAAGAGTTATCTTTAACCACAGCATGCGTCTCAGAATGCACATTCTTTGCGGTGTTCGTCGTGCTACATGCAGAAAGCAGAACCGCAACTGCTATCGCGGGAATTCCGCGCAAGATATATCTCAAAATCGGTTGAGATTTGACCATGTTGTTTGTTTTCCCTTGAAGTCCTTAACGATAAATATCGTTATAAAAATTGCCAAACGTGACGAGACTAATTACCCGCGCGCGAAGAGACAATTCCTGAAGCGCAAAAGTGTGGCAGAACGCACAAATTTATTCGCATTGAGAATAATTACCCGGCGAGGTAAAACGTGTTTGAGATTACCCTATCGTTCCTGCCATTGCGAGTGATTTTGCCTGATTTTTTATAAGAAAATGTGATACGAAAAGTAAAAAAACGGCAAAGGTTAAATTAAGTACAAAAAGGCGAGAAAATATGCAATTCATTCATTTTTATCATGAATTTGATGACAAAAAATGACAATCAAAGTGATTATTTGCTTTAAATCGCCATCAGATTTCAGAATGAGTCAGGATGGCGATGTTAATTTCTCTGCGTTATTTGTTTAAAATTTGTTTGTTTTTACCCGGAAGGTAATGGTCGAAGAAGGATATTAAGCGATCGCTTAATGGTGTCATCAACCACCAGGGTAAACCAATCAGCACGACGGTCAGTGAACCGACTACGATATCAGTGAACCAGTGTGCGCCAATCATCACGCGCGGAAACGCGAAAACCACAAATATAATAAGGCCGATAAGGCCTGCTGTTTTTCCGAAATAACGCAGCATGAACGCGGAAAAAATAAGCAACATCATCCCGTGATCGCCCGGAAAACTGTCTCTGGAAGCATCTTTCGTGGGAATATGCAGCAGTTCGCTTACGCGATGGATATTCTCAAAGGTCAGCGTCGGGCTGGGGCGTTTCACCGGAAGAAGTGCCTGGCCCAGCTGATTAATCACCACAGCCGTTAACAGCATGACCAGACCGATAATGACGATCCGCCGACGACCAACGGGCGTCTCTTTATACCAGAAGCTCAGCATCAGGCAGCCCATCGCCAGCAGCGAGCAGCCGTCAAAAGCCCGGTTGTTACTGATAGCTACCAGCCAGAGAAAAGACGGACTCTCGACCAGTTTGTGGTTAAAGAAGTAGAAGATCCCTGAGTCGACAGGAAACCAGAATCCGTGGTTAGCGGGAATATACCAGGAAAGGAACAGTGCCAGACCTGCAATATTGAGCAGAAGTATCAGGGGTAGCCGGGTTTTCATATCAGTCATATCGTCGATGAATTAATCGCAGGCAACCTTACGCGTTATCAGCTAAACGAAGCTTCAACAGTGCGGATTGCAGCATGTTCCAGTCGATGTCCGTACTGGAGATGAGTTCGATACGGCTATCCGGCGGTGCGACGTTTTGCGTCTCAATATGCAGGTCATCGCCCTGGCGGTTAATACGCACCAGTCCTTCAGTAATACGCATCACACCTTTCACCCGCCCGACGGGGGCAAGGCGCGCCCATTCCAGCAGGCCAATCGTGTCAAATATGGTATCGGCATCGAAAATCCAGCCGCATGCCTGATGGCCCTGACCGCTGTTCAGGCTTCGACGCCAGCGCTGTTGCGCAGGCAGGCTCAGTGCGGCAAGCCCTCTTTTTTCGGCGTGGCTGTGAGAATGTGCGGTGCTTGCCGGAAGTTCAGCCCGATTCAGACGCGGCAGGTCCAGCAACTGACCGTCAATTTTGCCCTGCACGGTATGGATCAGCTGGCGATTATTACCAGATTGTTGCCACCAGCGTTGCAGGGCGCTTTCGCTTTCTGCCGAGGCGCGATCGGATTTATTCGCGACAATGATATCGGCCGCAGCAAGCTGATCGCGGAAGTTATCATTAGTTGCGCTTTTTTCATCCAGCAGCATACGCGGATCGAGGATACACAGCGTCGCGCGCAGGTCGATCCACGGCTCATAAACGGGGGCGGTCAGCAGGTCGAGGATCTGTTTGGGATGACCCAACCCGGTTGGTTCTATCAGCAGACGATCGGGGTTTCCCTGACGCAACAGGGTATTAAGTCCAACCTGCATCGGTAACCCGTTGACGCAGCACATGCAGCCACCGGGGATCTCCTTGAGCAGAGCGCCGCTGTCAGCGAGTAGCGCACCATCAATACCCACTTCGCCAAATTCATTAACCAGTACCGCCCATTTTTCCGCCGGATCTTTATGAGCAAGCAGATGCAGAATTGAGGTTGTTTTACCGCTGCCGAGGAAACCGGTAATGAGGTTAGTTTTAGTCACATCTGCTCCAGAAGAGAGTAATACAGTAACGTTGCGGATAATCCTGGCTAAAAATAGCAGAAAAGAGAAGGAAAGGGCGGACGAAGAAGAACTTCGTCCGTGTTAATAGCAGAAATTGTTAAATTTTTAACGTCTCAACCATCGCCTGGTAAGCGCCATGCTGAGTAAGACGCTGCCACGCCAGCATAATGGCCTGAACAAATTGTGGGTTTTGTGGTAAATCAGTGCCAAAAATTTCCTGCAGGGAGAGCAGGGCAGCAACGCGATCGTGTTCACTGCTGGTTTCGACGATGGCACGAATTTTGTCGTTCAGCGGGTCGCGAACATCAATAACTACGCCCGCATCATCCACGCCGCTGACGTAACGCATCCAGGCCGCAACCCCTAATGCCAACAGCGGCCATTCGCTTTGACGCTGGAGATGGATCCGGATACCCGCGAGCATTCGCTGCGGGAGTTTCTGACTTCCATCCATCGCAATTTGCCAGGTTTTATGTTTCAGCGCCGGGTTGGTAAAGCGGGCGATCAGGCTTTCTGCGTATCCCGGTATATCTACTCCGGTGATACGCAGGGTGGGCGCCTGCTCCTGCATCATAAGGCGGTATGCCGCTTCACAAAAGGCGCTATCCTGCATACAGTCGTTAATATGCCGGAATCCGGCCAGGTAGCCCAGATACGCGAGGAAAGAGTGGCTGCCGTTCAGCATACGCAGTTTCATCTCCTCCCACGGTAAGACATCGCTGACCATCTGTACGCCAGCTGCTTCCCATGCCGGTCGACCGGCGACAAAGCGATCTTCCACGACCCATTGGATAAAGGGCTCACAGCTGATGGCGCAGGGGTCGGTAACGCTAAGTTCACGGGCAATCTCCTGCAGAGACTCTTCAGTGGCGGCCGGGACAATACGGTCAACCATGGTACCCGGAAAGCTGACGTGCTTTTCGATCCACGCGGCCAGTTCGGGTGAGCGCTGCTCCGCCATTCCCAGTACGGCATGTTTAACCACCTGCCCGTTATCCGGAATGTTATCGCAGGAAAGGACGGTAAAGGGCGATAATCCCCGCTCGCGGCGACGATGCAGCGCCTCCACCAGAATCCCCGGCGCTGAGTGAGGCGCGTCCGGATGCCGGAGATCGTGGATGATACGCGGGTTGGTGAGGTCAAGCGCGCCTGTTGCCGGGTCAATGCAGTAGCCTTTCTCGGTGATGGTCAGAGAAACAATCGCCACCTGCGGCTCGCAGAATTTTTCCACGATCGCCGCCAGGGAATCCAGCTCTGCATTCAGACATTCATTGATCGCACCAATAACAATGGCCTGGTTGCCGTCGGCACCTTTCTCTAACACGGTATACAGATGATCCTGTGCGCGAAGCTGGCTCATCAGCGGGGCGCCGCTAAACAAGCTGATCTCGCAAATGCCCCAGTCGCCGCCCTGTGCGTTCAGTACCCGGTCGGTGAGTAGCGCCTGATGGGCGCGATGAAAAGCGCCAAAGCCAAAGTGTACGATTCGCGTTTGCAGCTGCTGGCGGTCGTAGCGTGGAGTTTGTACGTCTTTCGGCAGCGTTGCTGAGGCAATTGTTGTCATTAAATACACACCTGATTAACCAATAATTAACAATGCCAGTGTAAAGTTATATGACAACAAATTGAATTGGTGTGCCGTATTTATCCGGGGAGTGTGACCTGGATCAATCAATCTTCTCGCTTTCGCCGGGCGGAGAGTGAAAGGCTGGAGGGTGAGCGTCCTGAATTAATGCCTGTCTGGTATAACAACTTATAAGGTGAGACGAAACAAAACTGAAGCAAACGGAGTACCGCGATCTGCTGTAATGTCGCCAACAGGGATTGAGCGGCAGGCTCGATCCCTGTTCATCGTCAGGGCTGTAATAATGCCTGCTCCAGTACCGTCAGCACCCTGCTTATCTGCTGTATCTGCAACCCGCCAAAGCCGAAAAACATGACTGCGTCGCGGTTCTCTTTCCGCCAGGCGTCTTCTGAGCCGTTTTCAATATCCTGTAGCGTGTCAAAACGAATACCTGCCTGCAGACAGTGCGCTTGCCATTTCGCGATCGCCTCAGGGGATCTGGCAAGGCGTAAGGAGAGATGCAGACCCGCCGTCGCGCCATTGATTTTCCCCTCAGGAAACAGAGCGGAAAGGCCATCGCGCAATAGCGTAAGACGTGCTGCATAGTTGCAGACCAGCTTGCCAAGATGGGTATAAAACACCTGGTTTTGCATGAGTTCGGCTAAAAACTGCTGTAATAACCACTGGCTGCCGTTGTTATTGAGCGCTTTCATATTCTGGACGGCTGACAGAAGCTCATCAGGGCAAACGAGATAGCCAAGACGCACTCCCGGTCCCAGCGTTTTTGAGAATGTCCCCATATAGATAACCCGATTGTGATAATCCATGGCCTTCAGTGCCGGAAGGGGGTTCGCTCCGTAGGTAAACACGGCGTCATAGTCATCTTCAATGATGTAGGCGCCAACGCGCTGTGCCCACGTCAGTAATGACTTTCGCCGTTCTAACGAAAGGACATTCCCCATCGGATATTGATGCGCTGGCGTCACATAGCAAAGCTGGGTTTCATGCTCTGGTAAATTATCTGTGCGTAGCCCATGGTTATCTACTGCCACGGGGGTAATATCTGCGCCGTAATAATTAAACAAGTGCCATGCGCCAGAATAACAAGGGGACTCGGTCACAACATGACACTTTTTTTTCTGAGATACCGCATGATGAATAATAAATATCTGGCTGAGCAGCGATAACCCTTCCTGAATCCCATTAGTAATAATAATGTTCTCTGCGCGGGTAATAATGCCCCGGGACAAATTAAGATATCTGACCATTTGCTCACGCAATGAAAACAATCCATTTGGTGAATGATAACGAGTCAATAATTGTTCCTTCAGGACGCTGGGGGCATTATTCCATTTACGCCAGCTTGACCAGGGGAAGGCATTGGGATCGGGAACGCCCATCCGGCAATAGACCTCCCGGCCCATCTCACCGTAGACATCGGTGGAAGCTCCCGCAGGTCTGGGCTTTGCTGGCGGAGAGCCTTCTGCAGCAGATACGTGTACTGGTGGACAGCGCACAGGCGTCGTAAAGATCACTTCGTAGCCGACACCCTGTCGGCTCTTAATAAAACCTGCCGTCATAAGCTTTTCATACGCCATAATCACCGTAATTTTGGCGACATTTAACGCCTGTGCTTGCTCACGGATAGAGGGAAGTTTGTCCCCGCAAAGCAAATCTCCCTGCTGAATAGCCTGGAAATAAAATTGGAATATCTGCAATTGCAGTGGAGTGCGGTTTTCTCTGTTGAGAGACAGTGCCAGCATGAGAAATTCCTTATTAAAATAGTGTCGGCATATTACGACTTTCTGTTTGCCACTATTTTGATGCGCCTCATAGAGTAGGTGCTGTTCCTACAACCCGCCTTCAGTGTCTCTATTTTTGATTTTTAATATCCCTTAGCGTGTCGCTATTAAAATAATGGAGGCAAGTATGTCGTGGATAAGAAAAAGCGCACTTTGGGGCGCATTCGGCGGGGCAGTCGCAATGGCCATCGCCATTTGGGGAACGTGGCAGGGCGTACATTACACCAGCACGACTGAATTTTGTTTATCGTGCCATTCGATGGGGACGGCGGGGGAGGAATATAAAACCAGCGTGCATTTCCGGAATGCCTCTGGCGTTCGCGCAGAATGTAAGGATTGCCACATTCCACCGGGTATTGTTCCGACCCTGGTGCGTAAGACAGAAGCGTTAAACGATCTGTACCACACCCTTATCTCACCGTCGATCGAGACACCTGAAAAATTCAGTCTTAAGCGTGCGGAACTGGCGCAGCGGGAATGGGCGCGGATGAGCGCCAATAATTCTGCCGCCTGTAAATCGTGTCACCGCTATGAAGCGATGGACCACGCTAAACAGTCTGCGAATGCGGCGGCACAAATGACCGCGGCGGCGGTAAAAGACAGTAACTGCATTGATTGCCACAAAGGCATTGCCCATCACAAACCCGATATGAGCAGCGGTTTTCGCGATCGTTACAAGCAGCTGCAGCGTCAGGGTGAGCAGTTACCCACGGCGACGACGCTGTATTCGTTAGGCGAAAAATCACTGACTGCGACAGCAGAGAGTCCGGCAGGTAAAGCCATGCTGTACCCGGCAACACAAGTGCGTGTGCTGAAAAGAGAAGGGAAAAACGTTCAGATAGAGCTGACCGGCTGGCGGGAAAGCAAAGGACGTGGACGGGTGATTACCCAGTATATGGGTAAACGCGTTTTCGCTGCCGTATTAGATGCCTCGCTGATGAGCAACGTGAAGGTTCAGCAAACTCAGGTTGATCCGGAGTCACATCAGGAGTGGCAGCAGGTCAGCGTAATGGCCTGGAGCTCTGCGGAGGGTTTTACCGACAATATTGACCCCCTCTGGCAATATGCCGATCAGATGTTGCAATCCACCTGTAGCGCCTGCCACAGCACGCCGCCGCCGACCCGCTATTCCGCGAATGGCTGGATCGCCGGACTGAAATCCATGTCCACCTACTACCGGCTTAATCCGGTGGAAGACCGTACGTTGTTGAAATATCTCCAGACACACGCCAGCGATGTACCTCAATCTACCAATCCAGAAGGATAATTTATGGATATTCATGATTTTAATCCGTCACGTCGACGGTTTTTAAGCGGAATGCTGGCAGTCGGTGCCGCCAGCGCTTTAGGGCCGAATCCACTGATCTCAAAGGTCTGGGCAGCAGGTGAAAACCCGGAGCAATGGATCCAGTCAGGCTCGCACTTTGGCGCTTTTGAAGCCAAAGTCGTGAACGGTGAATGGGTCGATACCCGCCCTTTCAAACACGATAAATACCCCTGCGATATGCTCAATGCCGTTCGGGAGGTGGTCTATAACCCATCGCGCGTGCGCTACCCGATGGTGCGGCTGGACTGGCTGCGCAAGCGTGAAAAGTCAGATCGCAACCAGCGCGGCGATAACCGCTTTGTCCGTGTGAGCTGGGATCAGGCGTTGGATCTGTTCTATGAAGAGCTGGAGCGTGTACAAAAGACCTGCGGATCTTCAGGCGTCTTTACCGGGCTGGCGGACTGGCAAATCGTTGGCAAATATCATAAGGCCGGCGGCGCGATGGATCGGGGACTCGGCTTGCACGGTAGCTATGTGACGACCGTCGGCGACTACTCGGCAGCCGCGGCGCAGGTGATTTTGCCTCACGTAATAGGGTCGCTTGAAGTCTATGAACAGCAAACGTCGCTCCCGCTGGTTATCGAAAATACCCAAACCATCGTGCTGTGGGGCTGCGATCCGATCAAGAATCTGCAGATCGAGTTCCTGGTTCCCGATCACGATGCGTTTGGCTACTGGCAGCAGATTAAAGAGGCGGTTGCGCAGGGTAAGATGCGCGTTATCAGCGTCGATCCAGTGCGTAGCAAGTCGCAAAACTATCTTGGCTGTGAGCAGCTGGCGCTGCGTCCACAAACCGATGTCGCGTTATTGCTGGCGCTGGCGCATACCCTGTACGAAGAAAAACTGTACGACGTGGCGTTCATTAACGATTATACCGTGGGCTTTGAACAGTTTTTGCCGTATCTGCTTGGAGAAAGCGACAAGCAGCCGAAAAATGCCGAATGGGCGGCGGAAATCTGCGGTCTGACGGCGGAACAAATCCGCGATTTTGCCCGCCTGCTGGTGAAGGGGCGCACGCAATTTATGGGCGGCTGGTGCGTGCAGCGTATGCACCATGGCGAACAATATCCGTGGATGCTGGTGGTGCTGGCCTGCATGACCGGACAAATTGGTCTGCCTGGCGGCGGTGTGGGCTTTGGCTGGCACTATAACGGGGGCGGGACGGTCACCTCTGCCGGTCCCGTCCTGTCCGGCCTCGGGAGCATCAACAACCCCCCGGCCGCTAAATACAAAGCGGATTTCCGCGGCGCTTCAGAGCATATTCCTACCTCGCGGATGATCGATTGCCTGCTGGCGCCAGGCAAAAAGATCGCTTTCAACGGTGAAACATTAACTTTCCCTGATATTAAAATGGCGATTTTCAGCGCCGCCAATCCGTTCCATGCCCAGCAGGATCGTAACCGGATGATCGAGGCGTGGAAGAAGCTGGAAACCGTGGTGGTTCTGGATCATCAGTGGACAGCATCCTGTCGTTTTGCAGATATCGTCCTGCCGGTGACCACGCGCTTTGAGCGTAATGACGTTGAGCAGTTCGGTACACACTCGAATAAAGGGCTGATGGCGATACGTCAGGTGGTTAAACCGCAGTTTGAGGCGCGACATGATTTTGATGTCTTTGCCGGTCTGTGCAAACGCTTTGGTCAGGAAGAGGCATACCGCGAAAAGCGGGATGAAATGCAGTGGATAAAAGCCATTTATGATGAGGGCGCGAAAACGGGAGCGTCCCTTGGCGTGAGTATGCCGAACTTCGAGAGCTTCTGGCAGGGCGAAGGATACATTGAATATCCTGCCGGGAAGCCGTGGGTGCGTCACGGAGAATTTCGCGAGCAGCCGGATATCAATCCGTTAGGAACACCCTCTGGTCTGATTGAAATTTACAGCAAAACCATCGCGGGCTTCCAGTATCAGGACTGTCCCGGACATCCGGTGTGGATGGAGCCGTTTGAGCGCAGTCATTCTGGCAAGGAAGATAAGTATCCACTGCATCTGCAGTCCTGCCATCCGGATAAGCGTCTGCACTCCCAGCTCTGCTCCAGCGATGCGTTTCGCAACACCTGGGTGGTGGCAGGAAGAGAGCCGCTGTACATGAGCGAGTCGGATGCCCGCGCACGTGGCCTGAAAGCCGGGGATATCGCGCGCGTGTTTAACGCCAGAGGCCAGGTGCTGGCAGGGGTGGCGATCAGTCTGGATTACGCGCCTGGCGTCGTCCGGATTCACGAAGGCGCGTGGTATTCGCCGCAGGAAGGCGGGAAAGCGGGCACATTATGCACTTATGGCGATCCGAATGTGCTGAGTGCGGATATCGGGACATCACAACTGGCGCAGGGGCCTTCAGCGCATACGGTGCTGGTCGAGGTAGAGCGGTACCAGGAGAATGCCCCGCAGGTCACGGGCTTCGGCGGGCCGGAGGTTGTGAAAGAGGAGGGGGCAAGTGCAGCATAATCACATTCATCAACAGCGGGCGGCGGTGTACCAGTGGTTTTCGCAACTGCTGTTCCGCGAGCTGGACGAGGAGCAGCTCACCCGCCTGGAAAGTGGGGAAAGCCGAAAGTGGCTGGCGTCGCTGACGGCTATCCCAGGGCTGTCCGTTGATGTCAAAAACCTGGAACGTAGTCTCGTTCGGGCGCTGCGCCGTGAAAGCCGACAGCTGGAGCTGGCGGCGGATTATGCCTCGTTGTTTTTGCTGGCACCTCCCGGCGGCGTTTCTCCCTATGCGGGGCATTATCCGCATACGACGGCGCCTGAAGAACGCAGGGAAATGAATGTGCTGTTAGTCGAGTATGGGCTGACACCGCAGAACAATGAGCCTGTCGACCATATTGCTGTACAGCTGGCACTGATGGCGAGAATGGTTGCCAAAAAGGAGACGCTGTCGGCGCAATATTACTTTTTGCATCATCACATTATGTGCTGGGCACCCCTGCTACGGGAAAGTTGTTTACACCGGGACGAAGAGGGGGTTTATCCTCAGGCGGTTAACGTCATAACGCATTTTATGCGTGAGGATGAGCTGTATCTGGAATCTCTGTTGGTGGATGATTTTTACCTCAGCAGCCTGGGCTGAAAATAACAAAGGGACAGCAAATGCTGTCCCTTTTCACCGGTGTCGCAGCAGAAAAGTTAGTCTGCGCGGCCCATATAGCGGCGCTCTTCGATGTGAATGCGAATTTTCTCACCGGCGCTCAGGTATTCGGGAACCAGGATCACCAGACCGGTGCTCAGGGTGGCCGGTTTGTTGCGCGCACTGGCGGATGCGCCTTTAATGCCCGGTGCAGTGTCCACGATCTCCAGATCGACGGTTTGCGGCAACTCCAGCGCCAGCAGCTGGCCGTCCCAGGTCAGTACCTGCATATCCGGCATTCCGCCTTCAGGAATAAACAGCAGCTCTTCTTCAATCTGGTCTTTGGTGAAGGTATACGGGGTATAGTCTTCTTTATCCATGAACACGTATTCGTTGCCATCGATATAGGAGAAATCAACGCCACGGCGGCTCAGGGTTACGGTGTCAACGATGTCGTCACCTTTGAAACGCTCTTCAACTTTCAGACCGGTACGGACATCAGAAAAACGCATTTTGTACAGCGTTGCGGCACCACGGGCGGTTGGCGACTGAATATCGATATCTTTCACAATCAGCAGTTTGCCGTTGTAATTCAGTACCATACCTTTTTTAATTTCGTTCGCTCTTGGCATCGAAAAGATCCTGTTGTGGAGATTATCTAAAATATCGCGTCAAACTACTCGCGCCGGGTCATTCAGGCAAGCGGAATTGATGCTTTTGTGTATACTGATCGTTCCCTACAGTCCGATGGTGAATAACCAGGAAAATACCTTTATGGAATGCCGTCCGGATTGCGGGGCGTGTTGCACCGCCCCTTCTATTTCTACACCTATCCCCGGTATGCCTGGCGGCAAGCCGGCCAATACGCCGTGTATTCAGCTTGACGAGCATCAGCGCTGTAAACTGTTTGGCTCCGCGCTTCGCCCGAAGGTTTGCGCCGGATTACAGCCAGCCCGTGACATGTGCGGACAGACGAGAGCGCAGGCGATGACGTATCTTATTGAACTGGAAGCGCTGACGGCACCCTAAACATCCTTGATGCGTACCAGACAGAGCATCGTGGCAACGATCATCACCAGTGCAAACCAGAACACCGCATGATAGCTCCAGATTTCCGCCGCGATACCAGCCAGCGTTCCGGCGATGATCCAGCCCACGCGAATCGTATTTGTATACAGGGTGGTGGCTGAGCCTGCCTGACCGGGCATCAGATCCTGAAAATAAAGCATGCCAATCCCGCCAAGAATGCCGATGTAAATGGCGTTCAGCAGCTGTAAACCTAACAGCACCGCAGGGGAGTGGGCGAACAGCATACCAGCATAGAAACAGAGCCCGGCGGCTGCGGCAATACACATTAACCGACGTTTACCCAGACGCTTCGCAAAATAGCCCGCGATAAGCATGGTCGGAATTTCCAGTCCGGCAGCGGTGCCCATCATCACACCGGCCAGTTTTTCCGGCAGATGCAGTTCGTTGATGATAAACAGCGGCATGTTAATGATGTACAGACTGTTGGTGCCCCACATCAGGGTGCAGATTGCGAACAGCAGCAGCGTATCGCGACGGTTACGACGCGGCGCTTCTGTCGTTCCGGCGGCAAGCGGTACGTCTTTGCGCATGGAGGGTAAAAAGAACCACACCATCACGCCGCAGACTACAAAGGCCACCGCCGCGCTCAGATACATCACCGTAAAGCTGAATCCCATGGCCAGCGCGTAGGCCAGGGGCGGGCCAATTACCCATGCCAGCGACACCTGGGCACGCAGAATTGAGCTGAACATCACCGCTTCGCGACCGGTGCGATCGGCATGTTCGCGGGCGAGGGCAAACATTTGCGGGTTTGCCGTTGAGCCGAAGCTACTCAAGAAGACGCCAATGAACAACAAAATAAAATAGTTTCGATTCCATGCGAACAGGAGGCATGCCAGCATCCCCAGGATGCAGCAGAAGACGATCAGCTTTTTGCGGTCGCCTTTTTTATCCGAACGGCCTGCCAGAAACTGGCTGACCAGAATGCCGATCACCGCGCTACCGGTAAAGAAGAACCCCACCATTCCTGGCCGGGCGTGTACCTCGTCAGTCAGAAAAAGACTGAGGGTTGGCGTTTGCAGCGCACCGGCAATACCGGTGAGAAATGCGACGATCAAGAACGCAGTGGACGTCAGGTCAAACGTTTTTGGCGTAGCGGCAACGGGGGCGTTATGCATGTTTCTATATCAGTGATTTGAAGAGACGCGGAGTTTACGCTGCTTGTCAGAAAATAAACAGATATCCAAATCAAAATCGTCACGAAAAATCAAAATCGTATTTCATTCCGCTTAATCAGGGATGCTGACGCTGCTGAAACTCAACGGCTGAAGATTTTCAGAGCGTCAGCATTGAAGGATTACCGGAGAAAAAATGTGCTTTACATCTAAGTTTTGCAATCAATTTTACGACTTTCCTTGCGTGCTGAAGCAGAAAGAGCAAGACTTCTTGAAACGTTTCAGCGCTGTCTTGTTATCAGTTATGACCCAGATCAGCGCATTTTTTCTCATAGAAGCTGAATCGTTTCAATTCGGCAAGAGAGGAGAACCATGTTCCAGTTATCTGTTCAGGACATTCATCCGGGCGAGCAGGCCGGAAACAAAGAAGAGGCTATTCGGCAGGTCGCCGCTGCATTAGTGCAGGCGGGCAACGTGGCGGATGGCTATGTAGACGGCATGCTGGCGCGCGAGCAGCAGACATCCACCTTTCTCGGCAATGGCATCGCGATTCCGCACGGAACGACCGATACCCGCGATCAGGTGCTTAAGACCGGCGTGCAGGTGTTTCAGTTCCCGCAGGGCGTCACCTGGGGGGAAGGGCAGGTGGCCTATGTCGCTATCGGCATTGCTGCCAGCTCCGATGAGCATCTCGGGCTGTTACGTCAGCTGACGCATGTGCTGAGCGACGACTCCGTCGCTGAACAGCTGAAATCTGCCACCACCGCCGAAGAGCTGCGCGCTTTGCTGATGGGTGAGAAACAGAGCGAACAGCTGAAGCTGGATAACGAGACGCTGACGCTGGATGTTGTCGCCACCGATCTGGTGACGCTACAGGCGCACAACGCTGCACGTCTGAAAGAAGTGGGCGCCGTTGACGTTCAGTTTGTCACTAAAGCGATCAACGAGCAGCCGATGAATCTGGGCCAGGGGATCTGGTTGAACGACAGCGCGGCAGGCAACCTGCGCAGCGCCGTTGCGGTTAGCCGTGCGGTAAGCGCGTTTGATGCACAAGGCGAGCAGGTCGCGATGCTGGTCACCGTGGCAATGAATGATGATCAACCGGTTGCGGTGCTCAGACGCCTGAGCGGTCTGCTGCTGGACAATAAAGCTGACCGCCTGCTGAAAGCCGATGCCGCTACCGTGCTGGCGTTGCTGACCAGTGATGATGCGCTGACTGACGATGTGCTGAACGCTGAGTTCGTCGTGCGTAATGAGCACGGCCTGCATGCCCGTCCGGGCACCATGCTGGTCAATACGATTAAACAATTTAACAGTGAAATAACCGTGACAAACCTTGATGGAACAGGCAAACCGGCAAACGGACGTAGCCTGATGAAAGTGGTGGCGCTGGGCGTGAAGAAAGGCCATCGCCTGCGCTTTACCGCCCAGGGTGCTGATGCTGAACAGGCGCTGAAAGCCATTGGCGACGCGATTGTTTCCGGTCTTGGGGAGGGCGCGTAATGAGCAGACGTGTTGCAACTATCACCCTGAATCCGGCCTACGATCTGGTGGGTTTTTGTCCGGAAATTGAACGCGGCGAAGTGAACCTGGTGAAAACCACCGGTCTGCATGCGGCGGGTAAAGGCATCAACGTTGCTAAAGTACTAAAAGATCTGGGGATCGATGTGACGGTTGGCGGTTTCCTGGGCAAAGACAACCAGGATGGTTTCCAGCAGTTGTTCAGCGAGCTGGGCATTGCCAACCGTTTTCAGGTTGTGCAGGGCCGTACCCGTATTAACGTCAAGCTGACTGAAAAAGATGGGGAAGTGACCGACTTTAACTTCTCTGGATTTGACGTTACGCCTGCTGACTGGGAGCGTTTTGTTAATGATTCCCTGAGCTGGCTCGGTCAGTTCGATATGGTCTGTGTCAGCGGCAGCTTGCCGACCGGCGTCAGCCCGGAAGCGTTTACCGACTGGATGACGCGTCTGCGCAGTCAGTGCCCATGTATTATCTTTGACAGTAGCCGTGAAGCGCTGGTGGCAGGTCTGAAAGCAGCGCCGTGGCTGGTGAAACCGAACCGCCGCGAGCTGGAAATCTGGGCGGGTCGTAAGCTGCCGGAAATGAAAGATGTGATCGAAGCGGCGCACGCGCTGCGTGAACAAGGGATTGCCCACGTGGTGATTTCGCTGGGTGCTGAAGGGGCGCTGTGGGTCAACGCTTCGGGTGAATGGCTTGCAAAACCTCCTTCTGTTGATGTGGTGAGCACCGTAGGCGCGGGGGACTCTATGGTTGGCGGTCTGATTTACGGTCTGCTGATGCGTGAATCCAGTGAACATACTTTGCGTCTGGCGACTGCGGTTGCTGCTCTTGCGGTGAGCCAGAGTAATGTCGGCATTACCGATCGTCCTCAGTTGGCCGCGATGATGGCGCGCGTCGACTTAAAACCGTTTAACTGACAGCAGGAGAGGCATAATGAAAACGCTGCTGATTATTGACGCTAACCTCGGCCAGGCTCGCGCCTACATGGCGAAGACCCTGCTCGGCGTGGCGGCACAGAAAGCAAATCTGGAAATCATCGACAATCCGAATGACGCGGAGCTGGCCATTGTGCTGGGCAACGCCATTCCTGACGATAGCGCGCTGAAGGGGAAAAAAGTCTGGCTGGGCGACATCGCACGTGCGGTTGCTCATCCTGAACTGTTCCTCAGCGAAGCGAAAGGTCACGCTACACCTTATAGCGCACCGCAGGCTGCGGCGTCTGTCGCCAGCAAGGGGCCAAAACGCGTGGTCGCGGTAACCGCCTGTCCGACCGGCGTGGCGCACACCTTTATGGCGGCTGAAGCGATTGAAACCGAAGCGAAAAAACGCGGATGGTGGGTGAAAGTTGAAACCCGTGGTTCCGTCGGGGCTGGCAATGCCATCACCCCGGAAGAGGTAGCGGAAGCGGATCTGGTGATTGTGGCGGCGGATATTGAAGTGGATCTGGCGAAGTTTGCCGGTAAGCCGATGTACCGCACCTCAACGGGCCTGGCGCTGAAGAAAACGGCGCAGGAGCTGGACAAAGCGGTGGCTGAAGCGACGCTGTACCAACCTTCAGCCAAAGCGCAGACGGCGACGGCTGACGGTAAAAAAGAGAGTGCGGGAGCCTATCGTCACTTGCTGACAGGCGTATCCTACATGTTGCCGATGGTGGTTGCCGGCGGTCTGTGTATCGCGCTCTCCTTCGCTTTTGGTATTGAAGCGTTTAAAGAAGAGGGGACGCTGGCGGCGGCGCTGATGCAGATTGGCGGCGGTTCGGCCTTCGCGCTGATGGTGCCCGTGCTGGCCGGTTATATCGCCTTTTCCATTGCGGATCGTCCTGGCCTGACGCCTGGTCTAATCGGCGGTATGCTGGCGGTGAGCACGGGGTCTGGCTTTATCGGCGGCATCATCGCCGGTTTCCTTGCCGGTTACGTCGCGAAGATGATCAGCACGAAGCTGAAATTGCCGCAGAGTATGGAGGCCCTGAAACCGATCCTGATCATTCCGCTGATCTCCAGTCTGGTGGTGGGTCTGGCAATGATTTATCTCATCGGTAAACCCGTTGCGGGCATCCTGGAAGCGCTGACCCACTGGCTGCAAACAATGGGTACGGCGAATGCGGTTCTGCTGGGCGCAATTCTCGGCGGTATGATGTGTACCGACATGGGCGGCCCGGTGAACAAAGCGGCATATGCGTTTGGCGTCGGCCTGCTGAGTACCCAGACCTATGCGCCGATGGCGGCGATTATGGCGGCAGGTATGGTGCCACCGCTGGCGCTGGGCCTGGCCACTCTGGTTGCGCGTCGTAAATTCGACAAGGCGCAGCAGGAGGGGGGCAAAGCCGCGCTGGTACTGGGGCTGTGCTTCATTACCGAAGGGGCTATCCCGTTCGCGGCGCGTGATCCGATGCGTGTCCTGCCGTGCTGTATCGTCGGTGGCGCGCTGACGGGGGCTATCTCTATGGCGGTAGGCGCGAAGCTGATGGCGCCGCACGGCGGTCTGTTTGTACTGCTGATCCCTGGGGCGATTACCCCGGTCCTGGGATATCTGCTGGCGATTGTTGCCGGTACGCTGGTTGCTGGTCTGGCGTATGCCTTCCTGAAGCGTCCGGAAGAGGACGTCGTCGGCAAAGCGGCATAAGTTCAGGTTCATCCCCAGGGCAGAGAGCGATCTCTGCCCTTTTTTTATTTCCCAGGTTTGTGTCCTCCCTCTCAATTTTTTCCTCCGTTGCAAACTGTATCTATAAAAAATTGTGATTCTGTTCATATCTATTCGCTTTGACGCTTGCGAATGGATTTACTTTGTCAAAAACAGGCATATCATGAACACATGTTTGATAGTGAACATGTGCTCTAATAATTCCGGTTGTGCCGGGAGTTATTGTTAACGAACTCTTTGTTATGGCAATTTATTGCCAGAGGACGTGCTATGCGTGAAAAGGAATACATAGTAACTATTGGTTCTGCCAATATGGACGTTGCCGGGTATTCGCATGCTTCTTTAAATTATGCAGATTCGAATCCGGGAAAGATTAAATTCACTCCGGGCGGCGTGGGACGTAATATTTCGCATAATCTGGCGCTGCTGGGAAAAAATTCATGGTTATTGACCGCCGTCGGCAGTGATTTCTATGGGCAGTCATTACTGGCGCAAACAAACCAGTCCGGTGTACATGTTGATAAATGTCTGATTGTGCCAGGGGAAAATACATCAAGTTATTTATCCCTGCTCGATAATACTGGCGAAATGCTGGTGGCTATCAATGATATGAGTATTACCGAACACATTTCGGCGGAATTTTTAGCGCAGCATACGGATTTTATCCGCGGTGCGAAGGTGATTGTCGCTGACTGCAATATCAGTGAAGAAGCGCTGGCCTGGGTGCTGGAAAATGCGGGCGATGTTCCGGTGTTTGTTGATCCGGTTTCGGCGTGGAAGTGCGTCAAAATACGCGAGCGGCTTGGCAACATCCATACCCTGAAGCCTAACCGTCTGGAGGCGGAAACCCTCAGCGGCATTGCTCTCTCCGGGCGTGATGATGTCGGAAAGGTCGCCGCGTGGTTCCATGAACATGGTCTGAATCGCCTGGTTCTCAGCATGGGAGGCGACGGCGTGTATTACAGCGATATTAACGGCGAAAACGGCTGGTCGCGACCTTTTAAAACCAACGTCATTAATGTGACCGGCGCCGGTGATGCCATGATGGCGGGGCTTGCTGCCTGCTGGGTTGACGGTCTGCCGTTTATAGATTCGGTTCGATTTGCGCAGGGTTGTTCATCAATGGCGCTTGCCTGTGAATATACCAATAACCCTGATTTGTCTGTTGCGAATGTTACATCGTTAGTGGAGAACACAGAATGTCTGAATTAACCCTTTCCTCTGAATTATTACAAATTTCGCCAGAAGTACAGGAAGCTTTAAACAGTAAAAAACCCATTGTCGCCCTGGAATCTACCATTATTTCCCACGGTATGCCATTCCCGCAGAATGCGCAAACGGCAATTGAAGTTGAAGAAACTATTCGTAAGCATGGCGCTGTTCCGGCAACTATTGCCATTATTGGCGGCGTAATGAAAGTGGGCCTGAGTAAAGAAGAGATTGAATTATTAGGTCGTGAAGGACATAGCGTAACTAAAGTCAGTCGCCGTGATTTACCGTTTGTTGTTGCTGCCGGAAAAAATGGTGCGACTACCGTTGCATCCACCATGATTATTGCCGCACTGGCCGGAATTACGGTTTTTGCGACCGGTGGTATTGGTGGGGTACACCGCGGTGCGGAACACACGTTCGATATTTCTGCTGATCTACAGGAGCTGGCGCATACCAATGTCACCGTGGTTTGTGCCGGTGCGAAATCTATTCTCGACCTCGGGTTAACCACGGAATATCTGGAAACCTTCGGCGTGCCGCTCATTGGTTATCAAACCACAGCGCTTCCGGCATTTTTCTGCCGCACCAGTCCGTTTGACGTCAGCATTCGTCTGGACAGCGCGAAAGAAATCGCCCGCGCGATGGCGGTGAAGTGGCAGACCGGTCTGAACGGTGGTCTGGTTGTGGCCAATCCGATCCCGGAACAGTTTGCGATGGCGGAAGAGAAAATTAATGCCGCGATCGACCAGGCCGTGAAGGAAGCCGAAGAGCAGGGCGTCGTGGGCAAAGAGAGCACGCCGTTCCTGCTGGCGCGTGTAGCAGAACTGACCGGTGGCGACAGCCTGAAGTCCAACATCCAACTGGTGTTTAATAACGCCGTACTGGCCTGCGAGATTGCGAAGGAGTACCAACGCCTCGCGTGATTACACCTCACGGGCAGAGAGCGGTCGCCCGCGAACATCAACCATACCAAAACCTGGCGTTTACGCCGGGTTTCCTGGCATGAAGGGAAGATCATTATGGATATAATGAGAAGTGTTGTGGGTATGCTGGTATTACTGGCAATCGCGTTCCTGCTGTCAGTAAATAAAAAACAAATCAGTTTGCGTACCGTCGGTGCGGCGCTGGTGCTGCAAATTGCCATCGGTGGGATCATGCTCTATTTTCCGCCGGGGAAATGGCTGGTGGAGCAGGCCGCCCTCGGCGTGCATAAGGTGATGTCCTATAGCGACGCAGGAAGTGCATTTATCTTTGGCTCGCTGGTGGGGCCAAAAATGGATGTGCTGTTTGACGGCGCCGGATTTATCTTCGCCTTCCGCGTACTGCCCGCCATCATCTTTGTGACTGCGCTTATCAGTTTGCTTTACTACATCGGTGTGATGGGGCTGCTCATCCGTATTCTTGGCGGTATTTTCCAGAAAGCGCTGAACATCAGCAAAATCGAGTCGTTTGTTGCGGTCACCACCATCTTCCTTGGGCAAAACGAGATCCCGGCGATTGTAAAACCGTTTATCGATCGTCTTAACCGCAACGAGCTGTTTACCGCTATCTGTAGTGGAATGGCTTCTATTGCCGGTTCGATGATGATTGGTTACGCGGGGATGGGGGTACCGATTGATTATCTGCTGGCCGCATCCTTAATGGCGATCCCTGGCGGTATTCTGTTTGCCCGTATGCTGAGTCCGGCGACGGAAGCGTCAAAAGTCACTTTCGAGAACCTGTCATTTACCGAAACGCCGCCAAAAAGCATCATTGAAGCGGCAGCCAGTGGCGCGATGACTGGCCTGAAAATCGCCGCTGGCGTGGCGACGGTGGTGATGGCGTTTGTCGCCATTATCGCAATGATCAACGGGATTATCGGCGGGATTGGCGGCTGGTTCGGCTATGGTCACGCCACGCTCGAAGGGATCTTTGGCTGGGTTCTGGCGCCGCTGGCCTGGATTATGGGCGTGGACTGGAGCGACGCAACGCTGGCAGGCAGCCTGATAGGGCAGAAGCTGGCGATTAACGAGTTTGTGGCTTATCTCAACTTCTCACCCTATTTACAGACGGGCGGCACGCTGGATGTGAAGACCATTGCGATCATCTCGTTCGCCCTGTGTGGTTTTGCCAACTTTGGTTCCATCGGCGTGGTGGTGGGGGCATTTTCGGCGATTGCGCCGCAGCGTGCGCCGGAAATCGCCCAGCTGGGGATGCGGGCGCTGGCCGCGGCGACGCTCTCTAACCTGATGAGCGCCACGATAGCCGGATTCTTTATTGGTCTTGCCTGAAATAGCGGTGCGCCAGGTTTTGCTGGCGCACCGGTTAGTGCAATAAACGGGTAAAACTATTTTCCGGATCCATCTCAAGCGCCAGGGCAGTCAGGCGCTTTTTATCTTTAATGGCATAGCCGTTCTTTTGTTTTAACAGCAGACCTTCCCGCGTAAATTGTGCGATGACATATAATAGATGACGGTAGGTCACGCCCATATATTCCGCCGCCTGAGTATGTTTTTCGTGATAAATATCACCATGCTGTGTCAGTAAAATAAAAGCGGCCAGACGATTAATTAGCGGAAATGACTGATTCTGGGTCAGTGAGACAATATTTCGATAATTTTTACGACTTAATGCGACACAAAGTTGACGCAGGAAAGTCGCATCGTTTAATAACAATGGACGATATTGTTTTATCGGTAGCGCCAGACACCAGCATTCTTCAATGGCCTGGACGGCGCGCGGTTCGTGATCGGCATCAACTAATTCAATTTCCCCAATAAAACAGGGCGCGCCAAAAAAGTCGATTAACGACACGCGCCCGTTCGGTAACGTGGCGTCCAGCCTGGCGCGACCGCGAACCAGATAAAACAGCCAGGCTGGCCGGTTTCCTTCCCGCACAATGTAGTCTCCGGCCGCCACATGAAACAACCGGGTATCATGCGCGACATCAACAGAAAAGCATTTTGTATAGCCAGAATTGCTTATCAGCTGCTGCCTGAGATCGTCATTTTGGATTTCTTTCACAATGGTTTCCCGGTATGAGATTTCTCATATTCAGCATACGTTTTCTGTCGTTATGATTCAATCAACGACCCGCTTTGGTTTTCTTTGATAAGAAAAAAATAACGTAACAGCGAACAGAGGAAATAAAAAATGGAAAAAAGAAAAATAATTCTGGATTGCGATCCGGGCCATGATGACGCTATTGCCATGATGATGGCGGCCCGACATCCGGCAATTGATCTCCTGGGTATTACGATTGTTGCCGGAAACCAGACGCTGGATAAGACATTAGTTAACGGATTAAATGTTTGTCAGAAGCTCAATATTAATGTGCCGGTTTATGCCGGAATGCCGCAACCGATTATGCGCAAACAGATTGTGGCGGACAATATCCACGGTGAGTCAGGTCTGGATGGCCCGGTATTTGAACCGCTGACCCGTAAAGCGGAGACTACCCATGCGGTGAAATATATTATCGACACGCTGATGGCAAGTCATGGCGACATCACGCTGGTTCCGGTAGGACCGTTGACGAACATTGCCGTAGCGATGCGTATGCAGCCCGAAATTGTGCCGAAAATCCGTGAGATCGTCCTGATGGGCGGCGCATACGGTACCGGCAACTTTACCCCTTCCGCCGAGTTCAATATCTTCGCCGACCCGGAAGCGGCCCGCGTGGTCTTCACCTCCGGGGTGCCGCTGGTGATGATGGGGCTGGATCTGACCAATCAGACCGTTTGTACCGCCGATATTATTGCCCGGATGGAAAAGGTGGGAGGTCCGGCAGGTCAGTTATTCAGCGATATCATGAATTTTACCCTTAAAACGCAGTTTGAAAATTACGGTCTGGCCGGTGGCCCGGTGCACGATGCCACCTGTATCGGTTATCTCATCAATCCCCAGGGGATCAAAACCCAGGACATGTATGTCGAAGTCGATGTCAACAGCGGCCCGTGCTATGGCCGCACGGTTTGCGACGAGCTGGGCGTGTCAGGAAAACCGGCGAATGCGAAGGTGGGTATCACGATTGATACCGCATGGTTCTGGGATTTAGTGGAAGAGTGTGTGTGCAAATATATCTGACGCCACGACAGGCCCGTGCCGTCGCGGCACAGGCCTATGAAAATCTGATGGGCAGTGAGCGGTCGCCCATAACGCGTTAAGACCTGGCATGACGGGAAGATCATTATGGATATAATGAGAAGTGTTCTGGGAATGGCGGTATTACTGGCAATCGCGTTCCTGCTGTCAGTAAATAAAAAACGTATCAGCCTGCGTACCGTAGGAGCGGCGCTGGTGCTGCAATTTGCCATTGGCGGTGTGATGCTCTACTTTCCACCGGGCAAATGGCTGGCCGAACAGGCGGCGCTGGGGGTACACAAGGTGATGACCTATAGCGACGCGGGAAGCGCCTTTATTTTTGGTTCGCTGGTGGGACCGAAAATGGATCAGGTTTTTGATGGTGCCGGATTTGTGTTTGCCTTTCGCGTACTGCCAGCGATTATTTTTATTACCGCACTGGTGAGCCTGTTGTATTACATCGGCGTAATGGGAGGGCTCATCCGCATTCTCGGCGGCATTTTCCAGAAAGCGCTGAATATCAGTAAGATCGAATCGTTTGTTGCGGTCACCACCATTTTTCTCGGGCAAAACGAGATCCCGGCGATTGTAAAACCGTTTATCGATCGTCTTAACCGTAATGAGCTGTTTACCGCCATTTGCAGCGGGATGGCCTCAATCGCCGGTTCCACAATGATCGGTTACGCGGGTCTGGGCGTGCCCATTGAATATCTGCTGGCCGCATCCTTAATGGCGATCCCCGGCGGTATTCTGTTTGCCCGTATGCTGAGTCCGGCGACGGAGGAAACGCAGGTAACTTTTGAAAACCTGTCATTTACCGAAACGCCGCCAAAAAGCATCATTGAAGCGGCAGCCAGCGGCGCGATGACCGGCCTGAAAATCGCCGCCGGCGTGGCGACGGTGGTGATGGCGTTTGTCGCTATTATTGCGATGATCAACGGGATTATCGGTGGGATTGGCGGCTGGTTTGGTTTTGGTCACGCCACGCTGGAAGGGATCTTTGGCTGGCTTCTGGCGCCGCTGGCCTGGCTGATGGGCGTGGACTGGAGCGACGCGACGCTGGCAGGCAGCCTGATAGGGCAGAAGCTGGCGATTAACGAGTTTGTGGCTTATCTCAACTTCTCACCCTATTTACAGACGGGCGGCACGCTGGATGTGAAGACCATTGCGATAATCTCGTTTGCCCTGTGTGGTTTTGCCAACTTTGGTTCCATCGGCGTGGTGGTGGGGGCATTCTCTGCCGTTGCCCCACACCGCGCCCCAGAGATTGCGCAACTGGGGCTGCGGGCGCTGGCCGCGGCGACGCTCTCTAATCTGATGAGCGCCACGATAGCCGGATTCTTTATTGGTTTAGCGTAGCCGGAACGATGGTGTGCCCAGGCATTACGCCTGGGCCGTTTGCAGCAGATAGATAGCGTTATCCACAGAGAGAGTAGGGTTGTTAATGCTGACGCTGGCGCGAGAAAGCGCGGCACAGGCCATCGCGAAGTTTGCGCTGTCGCGAAAATTACTCCCTTCCAGAAAGCTGTAAATCAGACCTGCCATAAAACCATCATCGGCACCAAAGCTGTCAATCACCGTATGCGCAGGCGGCGTGAGCAGGAACTGCTCGCCGTTTTTCTCGCTGCAAAAGACAGACTCATCTTCCAGACAGACAAAGATTTGCTGTACGCCTTGCTGATGCAGGGCGTTCACTACCTGAACGCGATCGGCATCAGAAGCGATGGGCTGACCCCAAAGGATCTCCAGCTCTTTTTGCGTGGGTTTCAGAGTGTGGATACGCGAAAACCAGGTCTTCATTTTCGCCGCTTTGAACTCGGAAACGGTATCGATAAACACCGGAATATCATCGGCAATGGTAAAGACCCACTCAATGGCTTCCGGCGTCAGGTTGCAGTCCGCCAGCACCACGCCCGCGTGGCGAATCAAATCCCGCGAACCGTTCAGCAGCTGCGGCGTTAGCTGTTGCAGGATGTGAGTGTCGTTGATCGCCAGGACCGTCTCTTCCTGCTGATTGGCAATAGAGAGATAGGTGGAGGTGTTATGTCCGTGCAAGCGAATACAGTTGGAGATATTCACGCCAGCCTGACGGGTCTGTTCCAGTAACGTCTCGCCATAAAAGTCGCTGCCAACGGCAGAGATCAAATGAACATCGCGCCCCAGCAGCGCCAGGTTGTGGGCGATATTGCGCCCCACGCCGCCAGCCGAACAGTGAATGCTGCCAGGGTTGGAGGCGGCCTGCGGGTAATGAATATCTGCCACGCCGCGAATATCCATGTTGATTGCCCCCACCACCACGCAGTATTCCTGCTCGGTGAGGATGTAGCCTTTGCCTTTAATCATCCCCTTACGCATCAGGTCCATGATATGGGCCGCCACGCGCGAGCGGCTGATCTGCAAAATATCGGCAATTTCGTTTTGTTGAATCAGCGGATTGCGGCGCAGGATCTTGAGTATCTGTTTTTCCCTGTCGTTCATTATTACGCAACCACCTTTTCTGTTTGCTGGGTTTTCAGCCACGCAATCTCTTCTGCCCAGATATCCGGATTGATGGTTTCCAGCACCAGCGGGATACCATCGAAGCGATCGTCCTGCATGATCCAGCGAAACGCGTCATGACCAATGTTACCTTCACCCAGGCTGTGGTGACGGTCAACGCGACTGCCGAAAGTACTTTTGGCGTCGTTCAGGTGCATCCCGCGCAGATACTGAAAGCCAACGATGCGCTCAAAATGGGCAAACGTCTTCTCACATTCGTCGGCGGTGCGCAGATCGTAACCGGCAGCAAACGCATGGCAGGTATCAATACAGACCCCCACGCGAGATTTGTCTTCCACTCCGTCGATGATGGCGGCGAGATGCTCGAATTTGAAACCGAGATTGCTGCCCTGACCTGCGGTGTTTTCAATGACGGCGGTCACTCCCTGAGTTTGAGCGAGGGCGATATTGATCGATTCTGCGATCTTCGCCAGACACTCGTCTTCGGAAATTTGCATCAGGTGGCTGCCCGGATGGAAGTTCAGGAGGGATAAACCGAGCTGTTCGCAGCGCTGCATCTCATCAACGAAGGCCTCGCGCGACTTTTCCAGCGCTTCCTGAACCGGATGGCCGAGGTTGATCAGGTAGCTGTCATGCGGGAGGATTTGCGCAGACGAAAAGTGGTATTTTTCGCAGGCGGCTTTAAAATCATCAATGATCTGAGTAGTAAGCGGCGCGGCGCGCCATTGACGCTGATTTTTAGTGAATAACGCGAATGCAGTTGCGTCGATTTCAGCGGCGCGAATGGCGGCATTGGCCAGTCCGCCCGCAGCGCTAACGTGCGCTCCGATGTATTTCATGAAAGACTCCTGTTAACCCGCTATACGCTAAATAATTTGAGTTGCAGGACAAAACGCGTCGTCGTTTTGAACCGCGCCTGCGCTGGCCCCACAAGGCCGGGTTACGCGGCAACGCAGCGACAAATTCGTCATTCACTTGCCGCCTTGATACAACCTGAAAAATTTTGCGGATGCGGAAATTGATACTTGCCAATAATAACGGGTTAACAGGTCAGGGATGTAGCTAATTATGCAATAAGGTGGTGAATCAGGATGTTAATCGCGCCACCGCCGACAATCAGCCAGGCAAACAGCATCAGCGCCATCAGCAACGGTTTCGCCCCGGCTTTCTTCAGCGCACTCACGTGAGTGGTAAGTCCCAGTGCGGCCATCGCCATCGCCAGCAGTACGGTATCCAGCGTAATCAGCATGTCCACGACGGCCTTCGGCAGCAGGTGGAACGAGTTAAAGATCGCCACGACGATGAACAGCACGGCAAACCACGGAATGGTGATTTTGCTTTTTTCTGCGCCGGTTGCCGGTGAGAGCTGTTTGACACGTGCCGCCAGGAGGATAAGGAACGGCGCCAGCATCATCACGCGCAGCATTTTGGCAATCACCGCCGCGTTTTCTGCATCCGGGCTAATGGCGTGACCGGCAGCGACCACCTGCGCCACTTCATGCATGGTTGAACCAATGTAAATCCCGTAGTTTTCCGGGCTGAACCAGTGCGAAAGCCACGGGTACATTGCAGGATAAAGGAAGATAGCCAGCGTGCCGAAGATAACAACGGTAGCCACGGCGACCGTCACTTTACTGGCTTCAGCTTTTACCACCGGTTCTGTTGCCAGCACCGCCGCTGCGCCACAGATACTGCTGCCCGCGCCAATCAACCAGCTGGTATGGCGATCCAGACCGAACACCTTCTGCCCGAGGACGCAGGCCAGCATAAAGGTGCTGGAAAGCGTCAGAACGTCAATTACGATCCCGCTGATGCCGACGTCGGCAATCTGTGCGAAAGTCAGACGAAAACCGTAAAGAATGATCCCCAGGCGCAGCAGGTGCTGTTTGGCAAAGATCACGCCGCCGTCACAGCTTTTCCAGATGTGTGGATAGACGGTATTGCCAATAACCATTCCGACTAAAATGGCTAAGGTAAGGGCGCTGAATCCCGCCCCCGCCACGGCGGGAATGGAGCCTCCCCACAGGGCGAGCCCGGTAATTACTGCACTCAGGGCGAGCCCCGGAATAAAATGCCACACTGTACGACGATGGTTCTGTAAAGTGAGTTCTGTCATAACCTTCTCCTTTATATGGGCAAAATGTTACGGCGAACTGGTTTAAAAATAAAATTGATTATATATTTATAATTAATCTTTATAAGTGGTAAGCGACAATGCACATCACCCTGCGACAACTAGAAGTGTTTACGGAAGTCCTCAAAAGTGGTTCGACGACTCAGGCGTCGGTTATGCTCGCGTTGTCGCAATCTGCCGTCAGCGCCGCGCTTACCGATCTGGAGGGGCAGCTCGGCGTACAGCTGTTTGACCGCGTCGGCAAACGGCTGGTGGTTAACGAACATGGGCGTTTATTGTATCCGCGTGCGCTGGCGCTGCTGGAGCAGACTGTTGAGATAGAACAGCTGTTTCGCAAAGATAATGGCGCTATTCGGGTCTATGCCAGTAGCACCATCGGAAACTACGTGTTACCTGGCGTTATTGCCCGCTATCGTCATGATTATCCTGATCTGCCGCTGGAGCTGAGCGTGGGTAACAGCCAGGATGTCATCAATGCGGTACTCGATTTTCGGGTGGATATCGGCCTGATAGAAGGTCCGTGCCACAATACGGAAATTGTCTCCGAACCCTGGCTGGAAGATGAGCTGGTGGTGTTGACCGCGCCGTCTTCGCCGCTGGCGCAGGGACCGGTAACGCTTGAGCAACTGGCCGCCGCCCCCTGGATCCTGCGCGAGCGCGGTTCCGGCACCCGTGAAATTGTCGATTATCTGCTGCTGTCGCATTTGCCGAAGTTTCAGATGGCGATGGAGTTGGGAAACTCTGAGGCCATTAAGCACGCCGTTCGTCATGGACTGGGTATCAGCTGTTTGTCACGGCGCGTGATTGAAGAACAGCTTCAGGCCGGGACATTAAGTGAAGTTGCGGTGCCGCTCCCGCGTCTGGTTCGTACGCTATGGCGTATTCATCATCGCCAAAAACATCTCTCCAATGCTTTACAGCGTTTCCTGAGTTACTGCGAATAACTTCGCAGACCGGATAAGGCATCGCGCCTTTGCCGGATGATGACGTTAAAACGTCTTCTCCGGCCTACACGTTACTTATAATCCGCGGCCAGTCATGAAGGTCTCTTATAACAGCGTATTTGTGCCGGAAGGAACGCGTTTCGTCTGCTACAATCTTGCCTCATTTTTTGGATGGATAGCATTTTCACATGGTTTCCGAAACTAAAACCACAGAAGCGCCCACGCTACGTCGTGAACTGAAGGCGCGTCACCTGACAATGATTGCCATTGGCGGCTCCATTGGTACGGGTCTCTTTGTTGCATCTGGTGCAACTATTTCTGCGGCGGGTCCGGGCGGCGCGCTGTTTTCTTATATTCTGATTGGCCTGATGGTGTACTTCCTGATGACCAGTCTCGGCGAACTGGCGGCATACATGCCGGTATCCGGTTCGTTTGCCACCTACGGTCAGAACTATGTTGAAGAAGGTTTTGGCTTCGCGCTGGGCTGGAACTACTGGTACAACTGGGCGGTAACGATCGCCGTTGACCTTGTAGCGGCGCAGCTGGTGATGAGCTGGTGGTTCCCCGACACGCCGGGCTGGATCTGGAGTGCGTTATTCCTCTGCGTGATCTTCCTGCTGAACTACATTTCGGTCAGAGGCTTTGGTGAAGCCGAATACTGGTTCTCACTGATTAAAGTGGCGACCGTCATTATCTTCATCGTCGTTGGCGTGATGATGATTATCGGCATCTTTAAAGGCGTGGAGCCGGTGGGCTGGAGCAACTGGACGACGGGCGATGCGCCGTTTGCCGGCGGCTTTGCGGCGATGATTGGCGTGGCGATGATTGTCGGCTTCTCCTTCCAGGGGACCGAGCTTATCGGTATTGCTGCGGGTGAGTCTGAAGATCCAGAGAAGAACATTCCGCGTGCCGTGCGTCAGGTTTTCTGGCGAATTCTGCTGTTCTACGTGTTCGCGATCCTGATTATCAGCCTGATCATTCCTTACACCGATCCGAGTCTGCTGCGTAACGATGTTAAAGACATCAGCGTCAGCCCGTTCACCCTGGTGTTCCAGCATGCGGGTTTGCTTTCCGCTGCGGCGGTGATGAACGCGGTTATCCTGACGGCGGTGCTGTCGGCGGGTAACTCCGGGATGTACGCCTCAACCCGTATGCTCTACACCCTGGCCTGCGATGGCAAAGCGCCACGTATTTTCTCTAAACTGTCGCGTGGCGGCGTTCCACGCAATGCGCTGTATGCCACGACGGTGGTTGCTGGTCTGTGCTTCCTGACCTCTATGTTTGGTAACCAGACCGTCTACCTGTGGCTGCTGAACACCTCGGGTATGACGGGCTTTATCGCCTGGCTGGGGATTGCCATTAGCCACTATCGTTTCCGTCGGGGTTATGTGCTGCAGGGGCGCGACGTGAGTGAACTGCCATATCGCTCCGGTTTCTTCCCGCTGGGACCGATTTTCGCCTTCGTATTGTGCCTGATCATCACACTGGGTCAGAACTATGAAGCGTTTCTGAAAGACACCATCGACTGGGGTGGCGTTGCGGCAACCTATATCGGTATTCCGCTGTTCCTGATTATCTGGTTTGGCTACAAGCTGACGAAGGGAACACACTTTGTTCGCTACAGTGAAATGCACTTCCCTGAGCGCGTGAAGAAGACGCATTAAAAACGCAGATTGAATAAAAGAAGCCAGTCCGCGGCGCAGCGGACTGGCTTTTTTTTATGGTTCATTGCGCTTTATCGGGAAATTTCGCCGAGCGTCATATCCCGTGAGTTAATCATCCAGGGCTGTCTCACCCCATGACCGCCCGGAGACGAAACCGCACGTAAGTTCTCCGGTACTTTTATCGCTACAGGCGATTGCAAAGCGTCTGGCTCATCCGGGAATCAATACCGTTGTTGTCGGACAAATTACCGAGCCTGCCATCACGGAGAATGATCTGCTCATTGTCGGCTCCGGTAGCGGTGAGACATGGTTTCCGCTGGGAATTGCCAGAAAAGCCAAAATGTTTAAGGCCGCCGTTGTTCATATTGGCGCTAATCCTGACAGCTCAATGAAAGCGGTTTGTGACCACTTTTTACGTATTCCGGTGACCAGCAAATTGTGCTTACCGGATGAAATTGTCTCGCAACAGCCAATGGCCAGTTTGTTTGAACAGTCACTGCTTCTGCTGGGGGGACATTATTGCCCTGATGATGGTGGAAGAGCGGCAGCTGGATATTCACACGTACTGGCACTTTTTGATTCGGCCAGAATGATGATTGGCGAGCAGCAATAACTGCATGCTCCGGAATTTATGCCGGGCGAAAATGTGGACATATTGCCAGCAAAATTACGGGATTGTCGTTGAGCGATCCCTGCCTGTTCCTGGTTGATTTTCCGGGCGGCAGCCTCTTTAACGCAGCGGCATCGCATCAGCGCCAGCTGCCAGAGTCCGGCAAAGGGGATAAAAAGCCCCGAAATTTGTTGTCTCGGGGCTTTTTGTCGTGGTGCTGAACTTAGAAGTTCCAGGTTACGCCAACGGTATAACGGCGGCCATCGAGAATAGTGTCATAGGTGTCGTAGTCGATCTGTTTATCCAGAACGTTGTAGACACCTGCGGTTAACAGCAGATCCTTGTAGGCGTTATAGCGAACACCCACGTCAACCTGAGTGTAAGAAGGCGTTCCCTGAGACATGGACGTACGGCTCAGATATTCGGAAGTTTTGCCGCGGAAGTTCAAACGACTCCAGAAGCCCACATCCTGCATTGCCTGCCAGTCCAGCGTGGTATTAAACATGTGCTTCGGCATTTTGTTTAACGGTTTGCCAGAGAACTGACCGCTTTTCTGCTCAGATTCGGTATAGGTGTAGTTCGCCGTCCAGTTGAGATCGCGGGTTATCTTCCAGCCAAAGGTGGATTCCACGCCGCGCATATTGGCTTTATCAACGTTGACGCGGTCGCTGACAAAGTCATAGGTTTCTCCGCCGATAGTGCACGCAGGGTCTGAACTGCTGTTGCAACGACGCACTTCGGTGATCTTATCTTTAAAATCGGTATTGAACAGCGTCACGCCAGCGTTGAGGTTGTCGCCGTTATCCCACAACAGGGCCAGCTCTTCGCTCAGGCTCTTTTCTGGCTTCAGATCTGCATTCCCCACAATAATACCGTTCAGACGACCGCCGCCGGTTACCTGGCCCCAGGTCGGGGAGGACTGGCGCAGGTCCGGCGCACGGTAACCCGCAGAGACGCCGCCTTTTAAGGTCCACCGATCGGTCAGGTGCCAGACGCCGTAACCGCGTGGCGTCCAGTTGTCACCGTAGTTTTCATCTTTATCCATACGGATACCCCCGGTCAGCGTAAAGCTGTCGGTCATTGCCCACTCATCTTCAGCAAACAGCGCCCAGCTCCAGCGAGTCAGCTTGTTCACATCTTCGTAGGCTTTCAGCTGGTTACCGTTATCGCTGAGTTTTTCATAACGATACTGACCCCCCAACGTCAGGGTATGCGCGCCGAGGAAGATCTGGTTCTGGTTGTTAAAGATGGTGTTGTAAGACTTCATCTGGCGACCAGGGTTGTTCGTCTCTTCCTGCTGAACGTAGCTGGTAGTATTGAAGTCGTCGTAATAGCCGCTGTGGGTCAGTGAATATGTGGTGTGCTCATAGCGGTTTTCGCTTTTGCTGTTTGGCTTACAGCTACCGTTGCGGCAGCTTTCTTCCGCCATTGACTTGCCAGGGGTACTGTCACGATCCTGCAATTCACGTGCGATATCGAAGTCAATATCATTCTTCTCATCCGGCGTGAAGTTAAGCGTTAAGCCGCCGTTGCGCAGGCGCTGCTCGTTGTAACCATTGACGATTTTGTCTTCCGCGCGGCGAGACAGGAGTCCGGTGACTTTTGCCCCCAGTAATCCATCAATCAGTGGGCCAGAGGCATAAGCGTTGGTCTGGTATAAATCACCGGAATCCCGGTCTTCCTGGAAGGTGGCATCGCCATGCAATGAGCCGGTCCAGCCTTTGGTGTTAGAAACTTTTTTGGTGATCACGTTAATCACGCCGCCCATCGCATCCGAACCGTAGAGCGATGACATCGGGCCACGAATAACCTCGATGCGTTCGATAGACTCCAGCGGCGGCAGCCAGCCTTGTTCGATCCCGGCGTTGTCGCTGTTCGGACGCGTGCCGCGGGTACTGATGCGTTTACCGTTGACCAGGAATAGCGTGTACTGTGACGCCATCCCGCGGATGCTGATATCGCTGCTGCTACCGCCGCCGGTCACCACTACGCCGGGCACATCTTTCAGCGCATCGGTAACATCGCGGTAGGCTTTATCTTCAAGCTGCTGTTTGGTGATAACGGAGATGGAAGCAGGGGCGTTTTGAATTTTCTGCTCAAATCCCGTAGCGGTCACAACAACGGTATCCTGATCGGCAGCATGAACGAGCGATGGGAGGCATGCCGTGCAAACTGCGACGGCAACGGCCTTAACGTGAGGTATAGTCATTTTGTCATTCCGTTAAATGAGTCAAACTTCGCGTCATGTGTAAAGCCATGACAAGTGTATGTATTTGTCTTTTAAGTATTCTTTGCGGTAATGAAGCGGGGGGAATTGTACAAAAGAATGAATCTTTGTAAACACAAATGATAATTGAAATCATTTGTGTTTAGTTTGTTTGTAAGGGAAAACCTTTTAAGTCAATGGGATAGGTAAGTGTAAATCTGAAGAAAAGATGAAGAAAACATGAAGAAATAAAGGAGAAAAGGAGGGCAGATGCCCCCCGACTTTACTTCAAAAGATGCTGCGCGTGAAAACGCAGATGATCCTCAATAAAGGAGGCGATGAAGTAATAGCTGTGATCATAACCAGGCTGAATTCGCAGCGTCATTGGCCACGTAGTCTGGCGCGCGGCTTCTGCCAGCACGGCAGGTTGTAGCTGATCGGCCAGAAATTGATCGCTATCGCCCTGATCAACCAGCGTTGGGATGGCCTGTTCTGGTTTGCTGGCATACATCAGCGCACAGCTATCCCATTCGGCCCACGCGGTTTTATCGCTACCGAGATAGGCGGTGAAGGCTTTCTCTCCCCACGGCACGCGACCTGGATTCACAATCGGGGCAAAGGCCGACACGCTGACGTACTTGCCTGGATTCTTCAGCGCCATGATCAGCGCCCCGTGACCGCCCATCGAATGTCCGCTAATCGCACAGCGATCGCTGACGTTAAACCGGGACTGAATCAGCGCCGGAAGCTCATCACGCAGATAGTCGTACATCCGGTAATGAGCCGCCCAGGGTTGCTGCGTCGCGTTAAGGTAGAATCCGGCACCCTGGCCCAGATCGTAACCATCATCATTGGCGACCTGCTCGCCGCGCGGGCTGGTGTCAGGCATGACCAGGACGATCCCCAACTCTGCCGCAATCCGCTGCGCACCCGCTTTGGTAGTAAAGTTTTCGTCATTGCAGGTTAACCCGGAAAGCCAGTACAGCACCGGGGGCGGCGTGTTGTCACGCGGAGGCGGGAGAAAAATGCTGAATGTCATGGTGCAGTTCAGCGTGGCGGAGGCGTGTCGCCAGCGCTGCTGCCAGCCTTCAAAACAGCGGTGCTCTTCGAGCATTTCCATGCGGGGCTCCTTGTTGTATTGAACCTGAATGTGTTCGCAAACTCCCCATAATACAGATAATTCATGGTGTCGTGAGTAACTTTCACTTCCGCATTAGTCTGACATGCTGCATCATCTGCACAACTTTACCTTAACACTCTGATTCATCCTCCCGGACAGCGAGTAAAATCCGTACGCTGAAAGGCAGCGACAATTTCAATAATTATCGTTGTGAATACTGGATTATGTGCGCGGGCTCACGCACAATAATCAGGCAGTCATCCAGTCAAATAACTTTGCCCCATGCAGGGCAGAGGCGTCACACCTGCAGGAGAAGAAGAAATGCCATCACTGAGTAAAGAAGCGGCCCTGGTTCATGAGGCGCTGGTTGCCCGGGGGCTGGAAACGCCGCTGCGCCCGCCCGTGCATGAGATGGATAACGAAACGCGCAAACGCCTCATCTCCGGCCATATGACCGAGATCATGCAGCTGCTGAATCTCGATCTGAGCGATGACAGCCTGATGGAAACGCCGCATCGTATCGCCAAAATGTATGTCGATGAGATTTTCTCCGGCCTGGACTACGCCAACTTCCCGAAGATCACCGTCATTGAAAACAAAATGAAGGTCGATGAAATGGTGACGGTGCGCGATATCACGCTGACCAGCACCTGCGAGCACCACTTTGTTACGATCGACGGTAAGGCCACGGTCGCTTACATTCCGAAAGATTCGGTGATTGGGCTGTCGAAGATTAACCGCATTGTGCAGTTCTTTGCCCAGCGTCCGCAGGTGCAGGAACGTCTGACTCAGCAGATCCTGACCGCGCTGCAAACGCTGCTTGGTACCAATAACGTGGCGGTCTCTATCGACGCGGTGCACTATTGTGTGAAAGCGCGCGGCATTCGCGATGCGACCAGCGCCACCACGACAACCTCTCTGGGTGGACTGTTCAAATCCAGCCAGAATACACGCCAGGAGTTCCTGCGCGCCGTGCGTCACCACAACTCATAAGGCCGGAAGCTATGGAGCGTAATGTCACGCTGGATTTTGTCCGTGGCGTTGCCATCCTTGGTATTCTGCTTTTGAATATCAGCGCCTTTGGTTTGCCAAAGGCCGCTTACCTTAATCCGGCCTGGTATGGCGCAATCACTTCGCAGGATGCCTGGACATGGGCGATCCTCGATGTTTTTGCCCAGGTTAAATTTCTCACCCTTTTTGCGCTGCTGTTTGGCGCTGGCCTGCAAATGCTGCTGCCGCGAGGTAAACGCTGGATCCGGTCGCGGCTCACGCTGCTGGTGCTGCTGGGCTTTATCCACGCTCTGCTGTTCTGGGATGGCGATATTTTGCTGGCATATGGCCTGGTTGGACTTATCTGCTGGCGACTGGTGCGTGACGCGCCGTCGGTGAAGAGCCTGTTTAATACGGGCGTCTTGCTTTATCTGGTGGGCATTGGCGTGCTGTTGCTGCTTGGGACAATCTCGGGTGGCGAAACCAGCCGCGCCTGGACGCCTGATGCCTCCGCGTTGCTGTACGAAAAATACTGGAAAGTGAATGGCGGGGTGGAGGCCATCAGCAATCGTGTTGATGCGTTGTCCAACAGTTTGCTGGCCATCGGGGCGCAGTACGGCTGGCAGCTGGCGGGCATGATGCTGCTGGGTGCGGCATTGATGCGCAGCGGCTGGCTGAAAGGGCAGTACAGTCTGCAACACTACCGCCGGACGGGGGTATTGCTGGTCGCCGTTGGTCTGCTAATCAATCTGCCCGCGGTGATTGCCCAGTGGCATCTGGGGTGGGCATACCGCTGGTGTGCATTTTTGCTGCAGGCGCCGCGCGAACTTGGCGCGCCGTTTCAGTCGATTGGCTATGCGGCATTAATGTTTGGTTTCTGGCCGCAGCTTAGCCGGTTGAAAATCGTTCTGGCCATCGCCTGTGTTGGGCGAATGGCGCTTACCAACTATCTGCTCCAGACTCTCATCTGCACCACGCTATTTTATTCGTTCGGTTTATTCATGAAATTTGATCGTCCGGAGCTGTTGCTATTTGTGGTTCCGGTCTGGCTGGCAAACCTTCTTTTCTCTGTCATCTGGCTGCGTTTCTGTCGGCAGGGACCGATAGAGTGGCTGTGGCGTCAGTTAACCCTGCGTGCTTCAGGGGTATCATTATCCAATACATCCAGATAACGATCTGGATCACAATCATTAACAAAACGGATGTAAACGTTTCCATCCTTGTGACCATACTCACGTAGTCCTTCCCCATGCGCTGACAAAATAGCCGCCAGTCGTGCAGTGAGCCACTGCAATTTCAAACAGGGTAGTGAATATGATCACCATTCGTGATGTGGCACGTCAGGCTGGCGTCTCTGTGGCGACCGTCTCCCGCGTGCTGAACAATAGCCCGCTGGTCAGCCCCGATACGCGTGAAGCGGTAATGAAGGCGGTTACGCGGTTAGGCTATCGCCCGAACGCAAATGCCCAGGCGCTGGCAACGCAGGTGAGCGATACCATTGGCGTCGTGGTGATGGATGTTTCCGATGCCTTCTTTGGCGCGCTGGTGAAGGCGGTGGATCTGGTTGCCCAACAGCATCAGAAATATGTGCTGATTGGCAATAGCTATCACGAAGCGGAAAAGGAGCGCCATGCGATTGAGGTATTGATCCGCCAGCGCTGTAACGCGTTGATTGTTCACTCCAAAGCCTTGAGCGATCGCGAACTTGGCGACTTTATGGATCACATTCCCGGTATGGTATTGATCAACCGTATCGTGCCGGGTTATGCCCACCGCTGCGTCTGTCT
Source organism: Citrobacter amalonaticus (assembly GCF_002918555.1). GTDB lineage: Bacteria > Pseudomonadota > Gammaproteobacteria > Enterobacterales > Enterobacteriaceae > Citrobacter_C > Citrobacter_C amalonaticus_A. The sequence goes on along the minus strand of NZ_PQMB01000001.1, from coordinate 570,821 downwards.
GGATAACATCAGTGGCGCAAAAATGGCCACCCGCATGCTGCTCAATAACGGGCACCAGCGCATCGGCTATCTGGCCTCCAGCCACGGCATAGAAGATGACGACATGCGCAGAGAAGGTTGGCTGAGCGCCCTGAAAGAGCAGGGAATTGTGCCAGCAGAAAGCTGGGTTGGCACCGGGACGCCGGACATGCAGGGCGGCGAGTCGGCGATGGTTGAGCTGCTGGGACGTAACCTGCAGCTGAGCGCCGTCTTCGCTTACAACGACAGTATGGCCGCAGGCGCCCTTACGGCGTTAAAAGACAATGGCATTGCCATTCCGTTACACCTTTCTATCATTGGTTTTGATGATATCCCCATTGCGCGCTACACCGATCCGCAATTGACAACCGTGCGTTATCCCATTGCTTCTATGGCAAAAATGGCGACGGAGCTGGCGCTACAGGGCGCTGCCGGGACGCTGGATTTATCGGCGACGCACTGTTTTATGCCAACGCTTGTGCGGCGTCATTCTGTCGCGCTAAAGCAGAATGCGGCGTCGATCACTAACTGATCAAATGACGGGATGTAACCGCTTTCAATCTGTGAGTAAATTCACAGTTTATTAACATTGTCGTCGCTATGATGGCAGCGTTTGCGGCGCTGTAACTACTATGTAACAGTGAATAATCACTTTTACCGAGGTTTACGCGCATTAAACGATAATTTAAGCCCGATTCTGGAGCGTTACCCAACCACGGAAGACCGATTTTTTAAAGTGAGCTTTGGCGAGAAGTAACATCTATTTAACGTTGCGTGCTTTCCATAATTCGAATTACAGGACAAAACGCTATGACGTTTTGAACAGCGTCTGCGCTGACCCTGAAGGGGTGAGGCCGAATCACGCGGTAATGGAGTGACAAATTCGTCTGGCACGAATTTACACCGCCAGAGCCAGTCTTCGGTGAGCGAGCGCAGTCAACGCACCTGTAAGTTGAAGTATGACGAGCAACCCGCCGGGCGTTTATCTCAAGCACTACCCTGCATAATAAAACCGGAGATACCATGAATAAGAAGGTGTTGACCCTTTCAGCTGTGATGGCAAGCATGTTATTCGGCGCGACCGCGCACGCTGCTGATACCCGTATTGGTGTAACAATCTACAAGTATGACGATAACTTTATGTCCGTGGTGCGTAAGGCGATTGAAAAAGACGGCAAGACAGCACCAGACGTTCAGCTGTTGATGAATGACTCACAAAACGATCAGTCCAAACAGAACGACCAGATTGACGTTCTGCTGGCAAAAGGCGTGAAAGCGCTGGCCATTAACCTGGTTGACCCGGCTGCGGCAGGGACGGTAATAGAGAAAGCGCGTGGTCAGAATGTGCCGATCGTGTTCTTTAACAAAGAACCTTCCCGCAAAGCGCTGGACAGCTATGACAAGGCTTACTACGTCGGTACGGATTCAAAAGAGTCCGGCATTATCCAGGGCGATCTGATTGCTAAACACTGGGCGGCGAATGCGGGCTGGGATCTGAATAAAGATGGTCAGATTCAGTATGTGCTGCTCAAAGGTGAACCGGGCCATCCGGATGCCGAAGCCCGTACCACTTACGTTATCAAAGAGCTGAATGATAAAGGCATTAAAACTCAGCAACTCCAGTTAGATACCGCAATGTGGGATACCGCTCAGGCGAAAGACAAGATGGACGCGTGGCTCTCCGGTCCAAATGCGAACAAAATTGAAGTGGTTATCTCCAATAACGATGCGATGGCAATGGGGGCGGTAGAGGCGCTGAAAGCCCACAATAAGAGCAGCGTTCCGGTGTTTGGCGTGGATGCGCTACCTGAAGCGCTGGCGCTGGTGAAATCGGGGGCGATGGCGGGTACCGTGCTTAACGATGCTAACAACCAGGCGAAAGCCACTTTCGATCTGGCGAAAAACCTGGCGGAAGGCAAGGGTGCGGCGGATGGCACTCAGTGGAAAATCGAGAACAAGATTGTTCGCGTTCCGTATGTTGGTGTGGATAAAGACAACCTGGCTGAATTCACCAATAAATAAGTCTGTGTCTGCGGGCGCAATTCTGTTGCGCCCTTAAACCGTGAAATGGCTGCGATCCACAAGCCTGATTTGGCCTGTGGATTATCAGCAATACTAAAGAGGCCAAGTATCATTATGGTCAGCACTCAAGGTCAGTCGTCAGGCGAATATTTGTTGGAAATGAGCGGCATCAACAAGTCCTTTCCTGGCGTTAAGGCACTTGATAATGTCAATTTAAAGGTCCGTCCGCACTCAATTCATGCCTTAATGGGAGAGAATGGCGCGGGTAAGTCGACATTATTGAAATGTCTTTTCGGCATTTATCAAAAAGATTCCGGCAGTATTTTATTTCAGGGCAAAGAGATCGACTTTCATTCTGCTAAAGAAGCGCTGGAGAATGGGATTTCGATGGTTCACCAGGAATTAAACCTGGTATTACAACGATCCGTGATGGATAACATGTGGCTGGGACGTTATCCCACCAAAGGAATGTTTGTCGATCAGGATAAAATGTATCGTGATACCAGGGCGATATTTGACGAGCTGGATATTGATATCGATCCGCGTGCGCGCGTTGGGACTTTATCCGTCTCGCAAATGCAGATGATTGAAATTGCCAAAGCATTTTCTTATAACGCTAAAATTGTGATTATGGATGAACCGACTTCGTCATTAACGGAGAAAGAGGTTAATCATCTTTTCACTATTATTCGTAAGCTGAAAGAGCGTGGCTGTGGGATTGTCTATATCTCGCATAAAATGGAAGAGATTTTTCAGCTGTGCGATGAAGTCACGGTGTTGCGCGACGGTCAGTGGATTGCCACGCAGCCGCTGGAAGGGCTGGATATGGATAAGATCATCGCCATGATGGTTGGCCGCTCGCTGAACCAGCGCTTCCCGGATAAGGAAAATAAGCCCGGTGAGGTGATTCTTGAAGTGCGTAACCTGACATCGCTACGTCAGCCGTCGATTCGCGATATCTCATTTGATCTGCATAAGGGTGAGATTCTCGGTATTGCGGGTCTGGTTGGCGCAAAACGCACCGATATCGTGGAAACATTGTTTGGTATTCGTGAGAAATCATCGGGCACCATTACGCTGCACGGCAAAAAGATTAATAACCATAATGCGAATGAAGCCATTAACCACGGCTTCGCACTGGTGACGGAGGAGCGTCGTTCAACGGGGATTTATGCGTATCTGGATATTGGTTTTAACTCCTTAATTTCTAATATCCACAACTACAAAAATAAAGTGGGTCTGCTGGATAATTCTCGCATGAAGAGTGACACCCAATGGGTCATTGATTCTATGCGGGTAAAAACGCCGGGCCATCGGACGCAAATTGGCTCGCTATCCGGCGGCAACCAGCAGAAGGTGATTATTGGTCGCTGGCTGTTAACCCAGCCGGAAATCCTCATGCTCGATGAACCCACGCGCGGAATTGATGTCGGCGCGAAATTTGAAATTTATCAGTTGATCGCGGAGCTGGCGAAGAAAGGGAAGGGAATTATTATCATCTCTTCGGAAATGCCGGAATTGTTAGGGATTACAGACCGTATTCTGGTCATGAGCAACGGTCTTGTTGCCGGAATTGTTGATACCAAAACAACGACGCAAAACGAAATTCTGCGTCTTGCGTCTTTGCACCTTTAAGATCAGGGGCTCCTCATGAGTGCGTTAAATAAGAAAAGTTTTCTGACTTATCTGAAAGAGGGCGGTATTTACGTCGTTCTTTTAGTCTTGCTGGCGATTATTATTTTCCAGGACCCTACGTTCTTAAGTCTGCTCAACTTGAGTAATATTCTGACCCAGTCATCGGTGCGTATTATTATCGCATTGGGGGTCGCCGGGCTTATCGTCACCCAGGGGACCGACCTGTCCGCCGGGCGTCAGGTGGGGCTGGCGGCGGTGGTGGCCGCGACGCTGCTGCAATCGATGGAAAACGCCAATAAGGTGTTTCCGGAAATGGCGACGATGCCGATTTTCGTGGTTATCCTGATTGTCTGCGTTATTGGCGCCATTATCGGTCTGGTTAACGGCATCATCATTGCTTATCTGAACGTCACTCCCTTTATCACCACGCTCGGCACGATGATTATCGTTTATGGGATCAACTCGCTGTATTACGATTTTGTCGGCGCTTCGCCTATTTCTGGTTTTGACAGCGGATTTTCGACCTTTGCCCAGGGCTTTATTGCGTTAGGCAGTTTCCGTCTCTCCTATATCACCTTCTATGCGCTGATTGCCGTGGCGTTTGTCTGGGTGTTGTGGAATAAAACCCGCTTTGGTAAAAACATTTTCGCTATCGGCGGCAACCCGGAGGCGGCGAAAGTCTCGGGTGTTAACGTCGCATTAAACCTGCTGGTGATTTATGCGCTGTCCGGCGTGTTCTATGCCTTCGGCGGGCTGCTGGAGGCCGGACGTATCGGCTCGGCCACCAACAACCTCGGCTTTATGTATGAGCTGGATGCGATTGCGGCGTGCGTGGTGGGCGGTGTGTCGTTCAGCGGGGGCGTCGGAACGGTCTTTGGCGTGGTGACCGGTGTGATTATCTTCACCGTCATCAACTACGGGCTGACCTATATTGGCGTGAACCCTTACTGGCAGTACATTATTAAGGGCGGCATTATTATCTTTGCCGTGGCGCTGGACTCCCTGAAGTACGCGCGTAAGAAGTAATTCATCATGACAAAAAACCGGTACGGGATAGTCTGTGCCGGTTTTTTATTTAATAAACACGAGCCAGATACCGGCGAGCAGCGTGCCAACTGAGACACCAAACCAGGTGATGACATAGCTCCAGTAAAGGTTTGCTTGTGTCGTCCGGGAGATGATGAGTGGTTCTTTGGCTCCCTTAACCGTTTTCTCCACTGTGCCGGAGCGCAAGGCTTTCATTCCTTCGCGGAAGGTCCAGGCAACGATCATCAGTACGCCGATTGCAATAAAAATTGTTTTGTCATTCATTCTTAATATCCTGTCATCAAAGGCGTTCGTATAGACTCGTCATACTTCAGGTTGCAGATCTGACCCCTGTCGCTTATTTGCCCTGTTTTTTCTGCAAATCTAAAAGTTGTTCCGGGGTTACCGCCGGGTAACCCTGAGCATCGTCCGGAACCTTGTGCATGGTGGGGATGGGAACTAACGGGCCCAAAAAGCGGGGCTCGCGTTTGAAAAGGTACAGGTCAGCCAGCGCGCCAAAGCGAGCGCCGAATTCGCGGACCCGAACCGTCAGCATATCTTTCGGAGACGGTACCGCATAACACCGGGCCTGGATCCCCATATGCAGCGCAATAAAAAGCGCGCGCTCACAGTGGAACCGCTGGGTAATAATAATGAAATCGTTGGTATCAAACACTTTGCGGGTGCGTACTATCGAATCCAGCGTGCGGAATCCGGCGTAATCGAGCACGATATCCGCGGGGTCAACGCCGGCGGCAATCAGGTCTTTACGCATCGTCATGGGTTCATTATAGCTCTGCAACGCATTGTCACCGCTGAGCAATAAATAGTTTACCTTTCCGCTGTTGTAGGCGTTTAACGCCCCCTGGATACGGTAGCGGTAGTACTGATTGATCACGCCGGTTCGGTAATATTTTGCGGTGCCGAGCACCACACCCACCTGGCGATAGGGGAGATCCTGCAACTCATCGTAAATATAGGGGGCGGTTTTCCAGCTCATCCAGCGGTCAAGCCCAAGCGCAGTCAACAGCAGTAAGCCGATCAGGACTAACAGGCTGTAGAAAACACGCTTTACCATGCAGAAAACTCGATAGCTGGATGAAATTTCAATCAGGCTACTGTACCCGCTGTCGAAGCGCAAGAAACAGGCGTCTGATTGGGGGGATTTTAGGCGTTAGCGGGCATTTTGCCCGCAGTCAGCGATCAGGCGAGAAGCACACGGTCAATGTTATTGCAGCCCAGCGCTTTCAGCGTGGCGGCGGTGGCGTCCCATTGAATCAACGCGGCATCGGCTTTTTCCGCCAGAATAGCGCGCTGAATGTCCGGGTAATCATACCCGTTAAGGCTAAGCAGGTTTAATGCGCCCTGTAGCGGAGGCAGCGTCGGGTTAAAGGCGGCGTTTTCCGCATAGCTGCCGGTGAAAATACGCCCGTCTTTGCACTCCAGCGCCACACCGGATGGCGAGCGACTGTAAGGCATATGGCAGCGGTTAGCTGCGGCAATCGCCGCCTGGGTCAGCGCATCACCTTCTGACGCAAAGCCGTGATTCTGGTCATCCATCAACAGCGTTTTAATATCCAGATCTTTCGGCCCAAACGCGTCCGGCAGATAGTCGCGCAGCGTATGCGGTGGGCGTCCCGGCAAATGGATACGCAGATCCAGCCCGCTGTTCAGTTCATTCATAAACTGACGGCAGTGCCCGCAGGGAGTGTAGTTAACGGTGATAGCGGCAAGGCCTTTTTCACCGCGCAGCCAGGCGTGGCTGATTGCGCTTTGTTCCGCATGAACGGTCTGCTGCATGGTTGCGCCAGGGAATTCCATATTCCCACCGAAATACCAGATGCCGCTGATGCCGCGTGCGATAGCGCCAACGTTGAAGTCAGACAGCGGAGTACGTGCACAGCTCGCCGCCATCGGCAGCAGAGCGAATGCCAGCGCGTCTTCGTCCAGTCCCGTTGCATCTTTGAGCAAAGAGACCTGCTCAGCGGTCAGCAAAGCGGGAAAATGCGTATCTGCGATAATCGGTGCCAGCGCTGATTGCAAATTATCCGCAAGTTGGCTAAACGCAGTGTGAAAACGTGGATGCATGGCGTTGCCTCATAACAATGTAATGGAAACGTAGTTTACGGGCCTGATACGGCTTTATATGTGATCTACATCTCATCAATTGTGCAACTTATGAAACGTTGTCGAAAAATGTGCGACAAATCGCAAATTTTGGCATCCGGTTCCAGTGGGCGTCACTGGCGGAGGTCATTTCAGCACGGACAGCGCGGAGCCACCGCAGCGTACATGCAGTACGTGAGGATGGCGAGCACTGTCCAGGTTCAAAATGGCAAGCAAAATAGCCTGAGAAGCCCGGTACTCAGTGGTTGAACACCGCCAGAATAAGGGGGAACAGGAACGGTGCCATCAGGGATGTAATAATTCCGCAGATTACCAGCGCCAGTGAACTGAATGCTCCTTCCTGATAATCCAGCTCCGCGCAGCGGGCGGTGCCCAGGGCGTGAGAGGCGGTCCCCATTGCCAGGCCGCGGGCCGCTTTGGTGCGAATGCGCATGGCATTGAGCAACGTGTGACCAAATACGGCACCGAGAATACCGACGAAAATCACGCACACCGCGCTGACTGCCGGTATCCCGCCGATACTACCGCCCACCGCCATTGCAATTGGCGTGGTGACAGATTTTGGCAGTACTGAGGCCGCGATTTCAGGGGTTGCGCCCATCATTAACGCGATGCCGGTTCCGGTTACCATCGCGACGACGCTACCGACGAAACAGAGGGTGATGATGGACTTCCAGCGGGCGCGAATCTGGTGGAGCTGTTCGTACAATGGATAGGCCAGCGCCACAACGGCGGGTTGCAGCAGGTCGTTTAGCACCTCGCTGCCTTTGAAGTAGTGGTCGTAAGGAATCCCGGTCAGCAGCAAAAAGGGGATAATCACCACCATTGCCACCAGCAGCGGATTCAATAAGGGGAATTTATAACGCGCGGCCAGTTTACGTGCGCCGAAGAAAACCGCCAGCGTCAGCGGCAGTGACCACCAGATATACGCCATCATTCTTTTGATCCTTTCTGACCAACCACTTTACGCTCGCCGTGAATCAGATGTGAACTCCAGCTCACGACCAGAAAAACCACCAGCGTGCTGATTGCACAGGACACTACCACCGGGCCAAACTGCGCGCGCAGCAGGTCAACATACTGCATAACCCCCACACCGATTGGCACAAACAGCAGCGCCATATAACGAATCAGCACGTAGCAACCCGGATTGACCCATTTGGCGGGAATGATTTGCAGCGCCAGCAAAACGAACAGAATCAGCATGCCGATGATGCTGCCTGAGATGGCGACAGGCAACAGGGACGCGATAAAAATACCCGCGTACAGGCAGGCATAAATCAGCACGAAAGCGCGTAGATATTGCCAGATGATATTCAGTGTTTTGCTCATAGTTGAAACCCTTGATGAGTTTTTATTCATCATACAATTAAACTTAAAAACGTGCTACCGATCACATCATGAATTCTGAGCATAGTGGAAATAGACAACGGGAACATCAGGCAATGTGCAAAATCGGTAGTGCTAAACGCGTGCCAGATAGTGCAAAAAGCGGTTCAGGGCGGCAGACGGGGTTTCATTATTTCGCCAGAAAACGCCGACGCTACCTTTTTGCTCTATTTTTGGCAGATTCAGGATCACCAGTTGCCCCTGGCTGGCATAACGCAGTGCCAGCCGTAGAGAAAGAATAGAGATCATATCGCTGCTTTGCAGCAGGTTAGTGCTGACGTTCATTGATGCCGATTCGATGGTATTTTCCGGCAGCATGACGCCATTATCGACCAGCGCGTTATCAATACTGATACGGATAGGCGTTCCGGTCGGCCAGACAATCCAGCGCCAGTCGGCGAGATCGTTCCAGGTGAGGAGTGGATATTGCGCCAGGGGATGGTCAGGACGGGCGACGAAGCAGACCGGTTCGGTGTAGAGCACCTGATAGCTGAGCGGCAGCTGTAGCGCCCGGCCACCGACGCGACCCACCACCACATCCACAGAGCCTGCGAGTAAATCGTGCAGCAGCGGGTTCATCACTTTCTCTTCGATATTCAGATGCAGAGTCGGCATTTCATCGAGCAAATGCAGAATGGCCTGGGAAACGCAGTCGGTCGCCACGGGTGAGCAGCCAATCTTCAGGCTTCCCACCAGCCCGCCTTGCTTGAAACGGGCAATTTCATACTGCGAACGTTCCATATCATTGATCAAACGCTGGGCGTGCTGAAGTAACAGTTTGCCGCCCTCAGAGGGGCGCAGCCCTTTACTGTGCCGCTCAAAGAGCGTGATCCCAATCTCATCTTCGAGCTGTGATAACCATTTTGACAGGGCGGGCTGGGTGATGTTCATCATCCGGGCAACGTGGGTCAGATTCCCCTGTTCGCCCAGTGCGACCAGCATTTGCAGGTGATGCAGTTTCAGTTTCTGCGCCCAGTTTGCCATTTGCAATAACCCCCAGGTTATGTCTCTGCATGAAAAGCCATTGTACATTTTATCGACGAACATACAAAGTCGTAACATACCTAAAACAATAGAGACATCTACTCTCCCTGCACCGAGGCATTCACTATGATTCAACGACGTGATCTACAAGCACTGATCGACGCCGCCCCAGTCGGCAAAACGCAGTGGCGCGTTATCATCTGCTGCTTTCTGGTGGTCATGCTTGACGGTTTTGATACCGCAGCCATTGGTTTCATCGCACCCGATATTCGCACTCACTGGCAGCTGACCGCCAGCGATCTGGCGCCGCTGTTTGGCGCTGGATTACTGGGATTAACCGCAGGCGCACTGCTTTGCGGCCCCCTCTCTGACCGCTTTGGTCGCAAACGGGTGATAGAACTCTGCGTGGCGCTGTTCGGCGCGCTGAGTCTGCTCTCCGCTTTCTCGCCGGATCTGCAAACGCTGGTCATTTTACGTTTCCTCACCGGACTCGGGCTGGGAGGCGCGATGCCAAACACCATCACGATGACGTCGGAATATCTGCCAGCGCGGCGGCGCGGCGCGCTGGTCACCCTGATGTTCTGCGGTTTTACCCTGGGCTCGGCAATGGGCGGCATTGTCAGCGCACAGCTGGTGCCGGTGATTGGCTGGCACGGCATTCTGGCGGTTGGCGGAGTGTTGCCTCTGATGCTTTTTGTCGCTCTGCTGTTTGCATTGCCGGAATCCCCACGCTGGCAGGTTCGTCGCCAGCTGCCGCAAAGCGTCATTGCCAGAACGGTCAGCGCCATCACCCGCGAACGCTACGAGGATAGCCATTTTTATCTCAATGAAGCCGCCGCTATTGCCAAAGGCAGTATTCGCCAGCTGTTCGCCGGACGACAGCTGCCCATAACCCTGATGCTATGGGTCGTGTTCTTCATGAGCCTGCTGATCATCTATCTGCTCTCAAGCTGGATGCCAACGCTGCTTAACCATCGCGGGATTGACCTGCAACATGCCTCCTGGGTTACCGCTGCTTTTCAGATTGGTGGCACGCTGGGTGCGCTGGCGCTGGGGGTGCTGATGGATAAATACAATCCGTTCCGGGTACTGGCGGTGAGCTATGCGCTGGGCGCGGTGTGTATCGTCATGATTGGCCTGAGCGAAAACGGCCTGTGGCTGATGGCGCTGGCTATCTTTGGCACTGGTATCGGTATCAGCGGTTCGCAGGTGGGCCTGAATGCCTTAACCGCCACGCTCTATCCCACGCAAAGCCGGGCGACGGGCGTCAGCTGGTCCAATGCCATTGGCCGCTGTGGCGCGATTGTCGGCTCGCTTTCCGGCGGCGTGATGATGGCGATGAATTTCTCATTCGATAACCTGTTTTTCATTATCGCCGTCCCGGCGGCCATCAGCGCGGTGATGCTAACCCTGCTGACGGTTGTTGTTCGCCAGTCGGCCTCTGTCCCGGACGCCTTGCCTCTCGCAGGCGTCGTTAAGGAGAATCACTATGTCTGAACTCAATCAGGATGTTAAACACAGCCGCCAGCAGTATTACCAGCACATTTCCGGGCAGAACCTGACCCCGCTGTGGGAGTCATTGCACCGGCTGGTACCACAAACGCCGAATGCAAACTGCGCGCCTGCATACTGGAACTATCAGGAGATCCGCCCGCTGCTGCTGGAAAGCGGCGACCTGATTGGCGCCAAAGAGGCGATTCGCCGCGTGCTGGTGCTGGAAAACCCGATGCTCCGCGGGCACTCTTCAATCACCCCGACGCTGTATGCCGGATTGCAGCTGATCATGCCGGGCGAGGTGGCACCGAGCCATCGCCACAACCAGTCTGCGCTGCGCTTCATTGTCGAAGGGAAAGGGGCGTTTACCGCAGTGGATGGTGAACGCACCTGGATGCACGAAGGCGACTTTATTCTGACGCCGCAGTGGCGCTGGCACGATCACGGCAACCCAGGCACCGATCCCGTGGTGTGGCTGGACGGTCTGGATCTGCCGCTGGTGAATCTGCTGGGCTGCGGCTTTGCGGAGGACTATCCGGAGGATCAGCAGCCGGTAACGCGTCAGGAGGGCGACTATTTACCGCGCTATGCGGCCAATATGCTGCCGCTGCGTCATCAGAAAGGTAACTCATCGCCGATTTTCAACTATCGCTACGATCGCAGCCGGGAAGCGCTGCATGACCTGACCCGCATGGGCGAAGCCGACGAGTGGGACGGTTACAAGATGCGCTACGTCAATCCGGTCACCGGCGGTTATCCGATGCCATCAATGGGCACCTTCCTGCAACTGTTGCCGAAAGGCTTTTCCTCACGGATGGCGCGCACCACGGACAGCACCATCTACCACGTCGTGGAAGGGCGCGGGCAGGTCACCGTTGGCAACGAAACCTTTAACTTTTCCGCCAAAGATGTCTTCGTGGCGCCGACCTGGCATGGCGTGTCGTTCCAGACCACTGAAGATACCGTCTTATTCAGTTTTTCGGACAGACCGGTTCAGGAAGCCCTGGGGCTGTTCCGTGAAGCACGTTATTAATTGGGAGAAAGAAAATGACGCAATACGTATTCGAGCCACAAGCGCCTGTTACCGTTCCGGTGGTTGGCGGTGATGAACAATTTCCCGTACGCCGGGTTTACTGCGTTGGTCGTAACTATGCCGCACATGCCCGTGAAATGGGGTTTGATCCGGATCGCGAACCGCCGTTCTTCTTCTGTAAGCCTGCCGATGCGGTGGTGCCGGTGGCGGCGGGGCAGACGCTGGAGCTGCCATACCCGTCGCAGACCGACAACTATCACTATGAGATTGAACTGGTGGTGGCGATCGGGAAAAAGGGCAGCGATATTCCGCCCGAAAAAGCCCACGAGTATATCTGGGGCTATGCCACCGGTCTGGATATGACCCGTCGCGATCGGCAAATGGAGATGCGCCAGATGGGGCGTCCGTGGGAGATTGGCAAGGCGTTCGATATCTCCGCACCGATTGCGCCACTGCATAAAGTCAGCGAAACCCTGGATGTGAACCATGCCCCTGTCTGGTTACAGGTAAACGGCGTCGACCACCAGCGCAGCGATATCCGTCATCTCATCTGGTCAGTCAATGAAACTATCAGCTATCTGTCCGGTTTTTTCGAACTGCAACCGGGCGATCTGATTTTCACCGGTACGCCAGAGGGCGTGGGCGCAGTGGTGAAAGGTGATGTGATCACCGGAAATGTGGACGGTTTAACCCCCATCGCTGTGAAGATTGTCTGAGGTGGATGATGAAGCTGTACAGTTTTTTTAATAGCTCAGCATCGTACCGGGTGCGTATCGCACTGGCACTAAAAGGTATCGGTTACCAGACGGTGGGCGTCAATATTCGCATCGGTCAGCAAAACGAGCTGACCTATCGGCGGATGAACCCGGTCGGGCTGGTGCCGACGCTGGTCACCGACGACGGGGAGTCGCTCGGGCAGTCTCTGGCGATAACTGACTGGCTGGATTGTCATTTTCCCCGGTCGCCGCTTCTGCCCGCCGACTTCCCGGCGCGCAGCCGGGTGCTGGAAATTGTCTATGCCATCGCCTGTGATATTCATCCCCTGAACAATCTGCGGGTACTGCGCTACCTGAGCGAAGAGTTAAAGGTCAGTGAAGAAGATAAAAAACGCTGGTATGCGCACTGGATCCAGCAAGGGCTAAGCGCGGTGGAGCAGTTGCTGCGTCAGAGTCATTCGGGATCTTTCTGCGTGGGGGATGCGCCGACGCTGGCAGACTGCTGTCTGATCCCGCAGTGGGCGAACGCGTTACGTATGGGCTGCGATCTGAGCGGATACCCGCGCTGCAAAGCGGTCTATGACGCCTGTATCTCGCTTCCGGCATTTATCGCCGCGGCGCCCGAAAATCAGCAAGACAAAATTTCCGCCTGATAAGGAGAATAACAATGGCTAAAGTGACTCGCGCAATTATCGTGGGGGGTGGGATTGGCGGCGCGGCGACCGCGCTGTCGCTGGCCCGCCAGGGGATTAAAGTGATGCTGCTGGAGAAAGCGCACGAGATTGGTGAAATTGGTGCGGGTATTCAGCTTGGGCCGAACGCCTTTTCTGCCCTGGATAGTCTTGGCGTGGGAGAGGTTGCCCGGGCGCGCGCCGTTTTTACCGATCACATCACCCTGATGGATGCGGTAAACGCGAAAGAGGTTGTACGCATTGAAACCGGACAGGCGTTTCGCGAGCACTTTGGCGGTCCTTATGCGGTGATCCACCGGGTTGATATTCATGCTTCGGTCTGGGAGGCGGCGCTGGTTCACCCCAATGTTGACTATCGCACGTCTGCCAACGTGGTGGATATTCGCCAGACGGCGGATGACGTGACGGTGTTTGATGAGCAGGGCAACAGCTGGACGGCGGATATCCTGGTGGGCTGCGACGGCGTGAGGTCGGTGGTGCGTCAGAGTCTGATTGGCGATGCGCCACGCGTTACCGGACACGTGGTCTACCGGGCCGTGATTGATTGCGATGAGATGCCGGAAGATTTGCGCATTAACGCCCCAGTGCTGTGGGCCGGACCGCACTGTCACCTGGTACACTACCCGCTGCGCGGAGGCAAACAGTACAACCTGGTGGTGACTTTCCATAGTCGCCAGCAGGAGGAGTGGGGCGTGAAGGATGGCAGTAAAGAGGAAGTCCTCTCCTATTTTGCCGGGATCCACCCGCGTCCGCGCCAGATGCTGGATAAACCCACGTCGTGGCGTCGCTGGTCAACCGCCGACCGTGAGCCGGTTGAGAAATGGGGCACCGATCGCATCACGCTGGTGGGGGATGCCGCGCACCCGGTGGCGCAATATATGGCGCAGGGTGCCTGCATGGCACTGGAGGACGCGGTGACGTTGGGCAAGGCGCTACAGGAGTGCGATGGCGATGCGGCAGATGCCTTTGCCCTGTATGAGTCTGTGCGCATTCCGCGTACGGCGCGTATCGTCTGGTCTACCCGCGAAATGGGGCGCGTTTATCACGCGGCAGGCGTGGAGCGTCAGGTGCGTAATCTGCTGTGGAAAGGGAAATCCCAGGCGGAATTTTACCGCGCCATGGAATGGCTGTACGGCTGGAAAGAAGATAACTGTCTTCTTCCGCGCTGAGCCACTTTAATCTCCCGCACGGAGGCGCTACCATAGCGCCTCTTTTTTTACGGGTGACGATATGCGTGTTTTACTGGCGCCGATGGAAGGTGTGCTCGACTCGCTGGTGCGCGAGCTCCTGACGGAAGTGAACGACTACGATCTGTGCATCACCGAATTTGTCCGCGTGGTGGATCAGCTCCTGCCGGTAAAAGTGTTTCATCGACTCTGCCCGGAACTCAATAACCATAGCCGGACGCCCTCCGGCACCCTGGTGCGCGTGCAGCTACTGGGACAGTTTCCGCAGTGGCTGGCGGAGAATGCGGCCCGGGCGGTGGCGCTGGGATCCTGTGGCGTCGATTTAAACTGCGGCTGTCCGTCAAAGATGGTGAACGGCAGCGGCGGTGGGGCGACGTTGCTCAAAGATCCTGAGCTTATCTATCAGGGGGCAAAAGCCATGCGCGAGGCGGTGCCTGCGCATCTGCCGGTGACGGTGAAAGTGCGACTGGGCTGGGACAGCGGCGACAGAAAATTTGAAATTGCCGACGCCGTTCAGCAGGCGGGCGCCAGCGAGCTGGTGGTGCATGGCCGCACAAAAGAGCAGGGCTATAAGGCAGAGTACATTGACTGGCAGGCGATTGGGGAAATCCGCCAGCGGCTTACCATTCCGGTTATCGCGAATGGCGAAATCCGGGACTGGCAAAGCGCCCAGGATTGTATGGCTATCAGCGGATGCGATGCGGTGATGATCGGACGCGGAGCATTGAATATCCCTAATCTCAGCCGGGTGGTGAAATATAACGACCCGCGGATGCCGTGGCCGGAGGTGGTTGCGCTGTTGCAGAAATATACCCGTCTGGAAAAGCAGGGGGATACCGGACTGTATCACGTGGCGCGAATTAAGCAGTGGCTGGGGTATTTACGCAAGGAATACCGCGAAGCGACTGCGTTATTTCAGCAGATCCGTGGGTTAAATAATTCACCGGATATCGCACGGGCGATTCAGGCAATTGATATTGCTAAATTGCGTTAGCGAACACATCGGCCACCGGAGTGGCCGTTTGTTCAAAAAATCATTTTGAAGACGCCAGTCACCACCAATAATCCAATCAGAAAAATAATTAAAATGATCCAGAGTAAAATTTTCATCAGCTTTCCTTTTTTGGTAAGTTCAGATTAAGTATAGGAAAGCCTCTGAAAACCTGCCTGCACATCCTCTTATTTCGGCTTGCGCACGCTGATTAAAAATACCATCGGACGCTCTTTCTCCTCGTCCAGCGCCGGGTTTGCCGCGATCTGTTCATCAGTGGGGCCCCATTCGTTAAGATGGACAATCTCAAATCCGGCGGTAATCAGCGCGTTAATCCAGGTGGCCAGTTTGCGATGCTGCTTTTTCACCCCTTCGGCAAACCAGTTACTCAGGCGTTCTCCCTCCTGCTGGTAATGGTTAACGGGCCAGGATTTTTGCTGCGTCTTATCGATGATCCACCCCTGCGTCAGCGGTGCGGTATAAACCGGGTGCTCCGCAGAAAAGACCAGCATACCGCCCGGCGTTAGCGCCTGATAAACGGTGGCGAACAGACGATCGATATCGCGCAGATAGTGCAGTGCCAGCGAACTGTAGATCAAATCGTAAGATGCAGGTGGCAGAGCCAGTGTCTCCAGATCTTCACGCCGATAATCAATTCCGTCACCACTGGTCATGCTTTGCGCCTGGGCCAGCATTTTTTCAGAGAGATCTACCCCTAAAACATGGGCCGCATGGTTGTCGCGGGCATAACGGCAAAACCAGCCGTAGCCGCAGCCCAGATCCAGGATCCGCTTCCCTGCAAGTTCAGGCAGCATTGCCTGAATCGACGGCCATTCCGGCGCACCGTCCAGCCCTTTAACCGAACGATCCAGGGTGGCATAACCGGCGAAGAAATGCGGATCATCATAAATATTTTGTGACATCGTGCCTCCATTCATAATTAAATAAAATAATCACAATTATATTATTTATATAATATATGTTTTTCTGGTTGTGTCTTTTAATTTCCACCGGTGTATTGCCACGCGTAACTAAAAAATAATCGCCGATAACGGGTAATCTCCGCACACCTTTTCTTATCAGAACCCCCCATGAATCGTTACTCTTTTCACGCTGTGAAAGCGTACTTTCCGCTTTTTATTCTGCTGGCGGGATGTGCCCCAATGCACGATACCCGGCAGGCGCTGACGCCGCAAACGCCTGCTTCGCAGGTTGATACTGCACTACCGGCGGCACTGAAGAACGGGTGGCCGGACAGTCAGTGGTGGCAGGAATATCACGATCCCCAGCTGAATGGCTTAATTGACAGCGCGTTGGCCCATTCTCCTGATATGCAGGTGGCAGAACAACGTATTCAACTGGCAGAGGCGCAGGCCAAAGCGGTGGAGGCGCAGGACGGCCCACAGGTTGATTTTTCTGCCAATGCGGAACGCCAGAAAATGTCGGCGGAAGGTGTGATGGGACCGTTTGCTGCCAGCGATCCCGCGACGGGAACAACCGGTCCCTGGTATACCAACGGGACTTTTGGCCTAACCGCTGGCTGGGATCTGGATCTGTGGGGCAAAAATCGCGCCGAGGTGACTGCCCGGATTGGTGCCGTGAAAGCGCGGGAAGCCGAGCGTGAACAGACCCTTCAGCTGCTGGCCTGCGGCGTCACCCGTTTGTACTGGGAGTGGCAGACGCAGGCCGCACTGGGTGACGTGCTCAGGCAGATTGAGAAAGAACAGCAGAACGTTATCTCGACCGATCGCCAGCTGTATCAGAACGGCATTACCTCCTCCGTGGAAGGGGTTGAAACCGATATTGACGACAGTAAAACTCAGCAACAATTGAATGATGTTGCCGGAAAAATGACGGTGATTGAGGCGCGCCTCAGTGCCCTGACGAATACCCAGTCCGCGTCGCTGACGCTGCATCAGGTGGCATTGCCTGCGGTTGCCAGTCAGTTACCAGCCCGGTTGGGTTATTCATTACTGGCGCGCAGACCTGATTTGCAGGCGGCACACTGGTATATCGAATCGTCGCTCAGCAGCATCGATGCGGCAAAAGCGGCATTTTATCCGGATATCAACCTGATGGCCTTTCTGCAACAGGACGCGCTGCATCTGAGCGACCTGTTCCGCAGTTCCGCTCAGCAAATGGGGGTGACGGCCGGACTTACGCTGCCGATCTTCGACAGCGGCAGACTGAACGCGAATCTGGATATGGCGCAAGCGCAGGGCAATCTGTCGATTGCCAACTACAACAAAGCGGTGGTGGATGCGGTGAACGAGGTTGCGCGTGCGGCAAGCCAGGTCGGGACTCTCGCCCGGAAGAATCAGCATCAGCAGCAGATTGAGAACGATGCCCGGCGCGTGGTGGTGCTGGCGCAGGCGCGTTTTAATGCCGGAATTATTGCCGGTTCCCGGGTCAGTCAGGCAAAAATACCGGCGCTTCGCGAACAGGGTAACGGCCTGATTTTACAAGGGCAGTGGCTGGATGCGTCCATTCAGCTTACCCGTGCGCTCGGCGGCGGTTATCGCTCTTCTTAACGCGTACGCCCGGTGGACAACCGCGCTACCGGGCCGCGTTTTTGCTGCTGCGCTTTTTCAACCACCAGCGGGCGGCCACAACCAGCACAATCACCAGAATCAGCCATATCCAGTGCTTAATGTGTTGGTCGAGATTGTGCAGCCACGGTGCGATAACTTCTCCCCCCACATAGCCCAGGGTGGTAAATATCAGTGCCCACACCAGTGCGCCAACGATATTCAGCGGCAGAAAAATTTTGGGCGGCAAATGGCTTGCGCCAATCAACAGCGGCCCAATCACGCGAAAACCGTACATAAACCGGGTGCCAATCACGAACACGTACGGACGATGTTGGATCATTTTCTGCGCCCGACGGATTTTGTCGCGATGCTTCGGGAAACGCCGCAAAATTTTGCCACCGTAACGACGCCCAAGCAGATAAAGCAGCTGATCGCCAATCATTCCGCCCAGCGCCACAGAGATAACCACCAGAGAAAATTTAAGTAATCCCTGATGTGCCGCCACGCCGCCCAGCAGGGTAATGGTTTCACCTTCGGCCATACTGCCGATGACCAGCGCGGCATAACCATAATGTGCAATAAGATTGTTTATATCCATAAATCTGGATGACCTCCTGATATTAAGCATACACCTTGTGAATCATCGTTGGAGGTTCACGGCACATTTAGCGGTGGGTCATTTTTGCGGTTGTACAAAAAATAAACCAAAGCTGGATTATACTTGAACTGTTAAGGTCTGGAGATGACAACAAGGGGGCGGTATGAACCATGTCTGGGGGCTTTTTTCCCATCCCGATCGTGAAATGCAGGTGATTAAAGGAGAGAACGAAACTCTCTCGCATCACTATACTCACCATGTCCTGCTAATGGCGGCGATTCCGGTGGTTTGCGCCTTTATTGGCACCACGCAGATTGGCTGGAATTTTGGCGATGGCAACATATTGACGTTATCGTTGTTTACCGGTTTTGCCCTGGCAATTCTGTTTTATGGGATGATGTTGGGCGGGGTTGCCATTATGGGGCGCGTTATCTGGTGGATGGCGCGAAAATACCCGCAGCGTCCTTCGCTTACGCGCTGTATGGTTTTTGCCGGATATGTCGCGACACCGCTGTTTCTCAGCGGCCTGGTGGCGCTCTACCCGCTGGTATGGCTGTGCGCTCTGGTAGGAACCCTCGCGCTGCTTTACACCGGGTATTTGCTGTATCTGGGGATCCCAACGTTCCTGAGCATCAATAAAGAGGAAGGGTTAAGCTTTTCCAGTTCGACGCTGGCCATTGGTGTACTGGTGCTGGAGGTACTGCTTGCACTCACCGTGATCCTGTGGGGATATGGATACCGGTTGTTCTAAGGGACGTAAACCGGCTGCACTGCTGTTTTAAAAATCGGCAGTGCAGCATTTCCTCACGATTCTCTTATGGCGGCAATGTCATTAGCTCGCTATGATCCCTGAGCTAGCTTGAGTAAAGTCTGACTCTGGCGGTGCGCGTTGTACGCGTGTGAATCATTTTCTGAAATCTCATCATGCTGAAATTCCGAGTTTCATTCCTTAGCCTGGCCCTGATGCTGGCTGTTCCTTTTGCGCCGCAGGCCGTGGCGAAAGCGGCGACCACCGCGACGGCGTCTCAACCGGAGATTGCTTCCGGTAGTGCAATGATCGTTGATCTGAACACCAACAAGGTGATCTACTCGAACCATCCGGATCTGGTGCGTCCGATTGCGTCAATAACCAAATTAATGACGGCGATGGTGGTGCTGGATGCACGACTGCCGCTGGATGAAAAACTGAAGGTTGATATCAGCCAGACGCCGGAAATGAAGGGCATCTATTCGCGTGTGCGCCTGAACAGTGAAATCAGCCGCAAAGATATGCTCTTGCTGGCCCTGATGTCCTCGGAAAACCGTGCGGCGGCAAGCCTGGCGCACCATTATCCCGGCGGCTATAGCGCCTTTATCAAGGCGATGAACGCCAAAGCCAACGCGCTGGGAATGACCCACACCCGCTACGTAGAACCGACGGGGCTGTCGATTCATAACGTATCGACCGCACGCGATCTGACGAAGCTGCTGATTGCCAGCAAACAGTATCCGCTGATTGGTCAGCTGAGCACCACCCGTGAAGATATGGCAACCTTTGCGAACCCTGCCTACACGTTGCCATTTCGCAATACCAATCATCTGGTCTATCGCGATAACTGGAATATTCAGCTGACCAAAACCGGCTTCACCAACGCGGCGGGTCATTGTCTGGTGATGCGCACGCTGATTAACAATAAACCGGTCGCGCTGGTGGTGATGGATGCCTTTGGCAAATACACCCATTTTGCCGATGCCAGCCGCTTACGTACGTGGATAGAAACCGGCAAAGTGATGCCTGTTCCGGCTGCCGCGCTGAGCTATAAAAAGCAGAAAGCCGCGCAGATGGCGGCTAACGGCACAGGGGCAGGAGAACAAACCGCACAGAACGATTAAACCGCGTCGGATGGTGGCGTGAACGCCTTGCCTGGCCTCAGGGATTATCCCGCAGGCCAGTCAGCGTCACGCCCTCGCGTTACGCCGGTCGCGCCTGGTCGTCTTCAGGCTCTTTCCAGAACTTCTGCTTGCTGGTCTTACCGATACCGGGGTTCATGCTGTTGGTCGGGTCATTTTCACGATAAAAACGCCTCAACGTTTCCGGCGCTTCATACAGATGCCCAACGTTATGCTCGGCGGGATATTGCGCCCCGCGCTGGCGTAGCAATTCCAGCATCTGTTCTTTCAGCGCGTGGGCGTCCACCCCTTTCTTAACAATGTAATCCTGGTGAAAGACGTAGCACATAAAGTGACCGTAATAGAGCTTATGCACCAGCTGGCTGTCAATTTCCGTGGGCAGATGCTCGTACCATTCGGTGTCGTTGCGGCGCAGGGCGATATCGAGCGCCAGAATATCTTCTACCTCATCGGCATGAACCGCCTGATAGCGAATTGCCGCACCTGCTGCCGCAAAGCGGTGCAGGAACGCTTTGTTGCCTTCTTCCTGCGTGCAGGCAAAGAAGTCACCTTCGGCGCTTTTAAAGAATTCCGTCAGCCAGCTCCGGGCTTCTGCCACGCCGTTCCCGGCCATTTTCAACAGCAGATGGTGTTCATATTTGTCGCGCCAGTTCTTCATGCGCGGCGGGAGGTGGCCCGGAAACAGATGACCAAACTTCTGCATCGCGCGATCGGTAAAGTGTGGGCGGAAAATTTTTACTTTTTCCAGCATCGCGTCGGTGCGGCCTTTCAGCGTGAAGAAAAACGGCATTTTGTCGGTGCCGAGTTTGTCGATCATCAGGAAGGTATCTTTGCCATATTTTTCGGCGATATCGTAAATGTCACGATGCATATATTCGCCTGCAACCGGCAGATTCTCGAACGTTGCCAGAATATGGCGGCGAATTTCGGTCAGCACCTCCGGCTGATTCGTGCCGATATAGAAAACCTGCTGGTTTTTTTCCGCTTCAAAGGTATCCAGACGGACGGCGAAGACCGCCAGCTTCCCGGCGCAACCGGAGGATTCAAACAGGCGATCCGGATCGGCGTTGTAGCGGGCAGGGGTATCCGCCTCGATATCGCGCACGCGGGTCACGTAGTCATGATCGTGCGCATGACGCCCGTCGTGCCGGACGTCCTCCTCTCTGATGCGCTCGTCATCCAGCTTGCTGAGGATCTGTTCCGGCGTCTGGCCTAAGTCAATTCCCAGATGGTTCACCAGCTGTAGTTTGCCCTGTTCGTCGATGCGGGCGAACAGCGACATTTCGGTATATGCCGGGCCGCGCTGTACCAGAGAACCTCCGGAGTTATTGCAGATCCCGCCGATAACCGATGCGCCGATACAGGAAGAACCGATCACGGAATGGGGTTCGCGACCAAACGGTTTTAGCGCTTTTTCCAGTGAGTAGAGCGTTGTACCCGGATAAGCCAGCACCTGCTCGCCTTTGTCCAGAACGTGCAGTTTGTCGAGACGCAGGGTGCTGATGATCACGATCTGCCTGTCGTAATCATTCCCGCTCGGCGTGGAGCCTTCGGTCAGCCCGGTATTCGCGGCCTGCATCAGAATAATTTTGTCAGCCGTGACGCAGGCGTTCAGCACGCGCCACAGTTCGAGCAGCGAGCCGGGGAAAACGACGGCCAGCGCATCGCCCTGACCAGAGCGGAAGCCCTTGCGATAGCGGGCGGTTTTTGCGGGATCGGTGAGCAGGTGTGAATGGCCTACCAGGCGGGCAAGCTCATTCAGGAACGTTTTATTATCAGTTGTTGTAATGGAAGACATTTTCCACTCCTTGTGGTGGGACAAAATATCAGCAGTAAGCATAGCGCCTGGGATGACAATACGCTTTCTCATTCATCTTGTCTCTGCGTTGACCGCATTGAAAATTCAGAGAATAACCTTCGCTTTCTGCTCCCCTCGCGTTTAGGCTTATGGCAAACTTCGGTTTTTGTTATATTTTCGCCGCCACATCGGGCTAACAATAAAGAGAGAAGCAACATGAAATGGCTATGTTCTGTAAGTGTCGCGGCAGGGCTGGTAATGCAGCCAGCGCTGGCTGAGACGTTATTCGGCAACCATCCGCTGACGCCCGAAGCGCGTGACGCGTTCGTAACCGAATTGCTCAAGAAAATGACCGTTGATGAAAAAATAGGCCAGCTGCGTTTAATCAGCGTCGGTCCGGATAACCCGAAAGAGGCGATCCGCGAGATGATTAAAGACGGGCAGGTCGGCGCGATCTTTAATACGGTCACCCGTCAGGATATCCGTAAAATGCAGGATCAGGTGATGGAACTTAACCGCCTGAAAATTCCTCTCTTTTTTGCCTACGATGTGCTGCACGGACAGCGTACCGTGTTCCCTATCAGCCTCGGCCTGGCCTCTTCGTTCAACCTGGAAGCGGTAAAAACCGTGGGGCGCGTTTCTGCTTATGAAGCGGCGGATGATGGCCTGAATATGACCTGGGCGCCGATGGTGGACGTCTCGCGCGACCCGCGCTGGGGCCGCGCCTCTGAAGGCTTTGGTGAAGATACGTATCTGACCGCGACGATGGGTAAAACGATGGTTGAAGCGATGCAGGGGAAAAGCCCGGCCGATCGCTACTCGGTTATGACCAGCGTGAAGCACTTCGCCGCTTATGGCGCAGTGGAGGGCGGTAAAGAATACAACAGCGTGGATATGAGCCCACAGCGCCTGTTTAACGATTATATGCCGCCGTACAAAGCCGGGCTGGATGCCGGTAGCGGCGCGGTGATGGTCGCGTTGAACTCGCTCAACGGCACCCCGGCGACCTCGGACGGCTGGCTGCTTAAAGATATTCTGCGCGATAAGTGGGGCTTTAAAGGGATCACCGTTTCCGACCACGGCGCGATAAAAGAGCTGATTAAGCACGGTACCGCCGCCGATCCTGAAGATGCCGTGCGCGTGGCGCTCAAATCCGGTATCAACATGAGCATGAGCGATGAGTATTACAGCAAGTATCTGCCGGGGCTGGTCAAGTCGGGCAAGGTGACCATGGCAGAACTGGACGATGCCGCACGTCATGTGCTGAACGTGAAATATGATATGGGGCTGTTTAACGATCCGTACAGCCATCTGGGCGCGAAAGAGTCCGATCCGGTTGATACCAATGCCGAAAGTCGCCTGCATCGCAAAGAGGCGCGAGACGTGGCCCGTGAAAGTCTGGTGCTGCTGAAAAACCGCCTCGACACGCTGCCGCTGAAAAAATCGGGTACCGTCGCGGTGGTGGGACCGTTGGCCGACAGCCAGCGGGACGTCATGGGCAGCTGGTCTGCCGCAGGCGTTGCCGGTCAGTCGGTGACGGTGCTGACGGGGATCAAAAACGCGCTCGGTGAGAATGGCAAAGTGATTTATGCCAAAGGTGCAAACGTGACTCACGATAAGGGCATCGTTGATTTCCTCAACCAGTATGAAGAGGCGGTGAAAGTGGATCCGCGTTCTGCGCAGGCGATGATTGATGAGGCGGTTAACGCCGCGAAGCAGTCTGATGTGGTTGTCGCGGTTGTTGGTGAGGCGCAGGGCATGGCGCACGAAGCCTCCAGCCGAACGGATATCACCATTCCGCAGAGCCAGCGTGACCTGATAGCCGCACTGAAGGCGACCGGCAAACCGCTGGTGCTGGTGTTGATGAACGGTCGTCCACTGGCGTTGGTGAAAGAAGACCAGCAGGCCGATGCGATTCTGGAGACCTGGTTTGCGGGTACAGAGGGCGGGAATGCCATCGCGGATGTGCTCTTTGGCGATTACAACCCGTCGGGCAAACTGCCGATGTCTTTCCCACGTTCTGTCGGGCAGATCCCGGTCTATTACAGCCATCTTAATACCGGGCGTCCGTACAATGCCGACAAGCCGAACAAATACACGTCGCGTTACTTTGACGAAGCCAATGGCCCGCTGTATCCGTTTGGTTATGGTCTGAGCTATACCACGTTCAGCGTCTCTGATGTGAAGCTCTCCGCACCCACGATGAAGCGTGACGGGACGGTGACCGCCAGCGTGCAGGTCACCAACACCGGTAAACGTGAAGGGGCAACGGTCATTCAGATGTACGTACAGGATGTGACGGCCTCAATGAGCCGTCCGGTGAAACAGCTGCGAGGCTTTGAGAAGGTGAGACTGAAGCCGGGTGAAACGCAAACCGTCAGCTTCCCCATTGACATTGAGGCGCTGAAGTTCTGGAACCAGCAGATGAAGTACGATGCGGAGCCGGGCAAGTTTAACGTCTTTATTGGCGTTGACTCCGCGCGTGTGAAGCAGGGTGAATTCGAGCTGCTGTAACGCAGTTTTCCGGCCGGATAAGTCGCTTGCGACGCTATCCGGTGAAACAGGGCGTAGGCAATACGCCCTGTTTTGCAAGCACGTTTTAACCTGAAAATGGGTGAAATGTGACGTTTCTCAATATTCATTTTCTCCTCTGGCGACCTCTTCCGGACCGGCGTTAGTTTTGTTATCCGGTCATCGAAAAATGTGCCTTGCATCACGATAGCCAGCAGAGAGCCCCGGCATTCTGTGCGTCCCGTCACGTCTGAATCGCGCCTGGCCCACTGGACGTGAACCGCTTCACTGTTACGCCAAAAAGCCGGATTTGACCGCGCGCCCCTGTCGATAAAACCTCGTTAAATGCCAGCCATTGTTCTCGCGACAGGTATGGCTATGAAACTCTCTTTAGATAACGTCTCGCTCGATCGCAGCGGAAATACGGTTGTTACTGCAACGCTTCAACAGTTGATTGATGAAATTGACCGCGCGGGTGGGGGAACGCTGACGGTTACGCCCGGCGTTTATTGTACCGGCACGCTGATCCTTCCTTCTGACTTTACCCTGCACCTGGAAGCCGGGGCCTGCCTGCGTGCCAGCACGAACGTCGCCGATTATCAAAAAGTGGAAACGATGACGGTCGCAGAACTGTCACGGATGGCGCTAATTTATGCACATGGCAGACATCACATTACGCTCAGCGGAGAAGGGCACATTGACGGCGTCGCTGCCGAATGGTTTAGCCGCGAAGCCGACGAACAGGGCTATCGCCAGCCAAAAGACCATCGACCGCGGCTGCTGGTGCTGGAAGGCTGCGAGCAGATCCGGATCCGCGATATCACGTTGTGCGATTCGCCAATGTGGACCGCCCATCTGGTGAGCTGTCGCCACGTCTTTATCCATAACCTCACTATCAATAACTCTCTGACCCTGCCGAACACCGATGCCCTTGATATTGACGGCTGCCAGCATGTCCATATCAGCGACAGCTATTTCAGCGCTGCGGATGATGGCATCTGCCTGAAGACGACCCGCAAACCCGCTTCGCTGCGACAGCCGATCCGCAATGTGGTGGTGAACAACTGCATCATTCGTTCCAGAAGCTGCGCCATCAAGATTGGCACCGAGACGTTTGACGATATTGAACAGGTCACCGTCAGCAACTGCACGCTGTTTGAGTCCAACCGTGGAATTGGTCTGGTATCACGTGACGGCGGGCGCTTCCGGCAGCTGACGTTCAGCAACATTCAGTTTGACTGTCTCCATGCCCATCCCTGCCATTGGGGGAAAGCCGATCCGGTGTTTGTCTCGGTTCGCCATCGTGCGCCAGAGGTGGAGCCAGGCGTTATCCAGCAGGTGACTTTCAGTCATCTTTCCGGTCGTGCGGAGGGGGCCATCAACCTGCACTGCGAGACGCCGGGGCAAATCCGCGATGTCATGTTCAATGGCCTGTGTTTTGAGCAATGTCTCAGCGAGTGCGCAGAGCAGGGGCTTTATGACATCCGCCCTCCCTGCAACCCTGAACGTCCCACCGGAATGGGGCTGGATAACGCCTACAACGTGAACCCGCAGACCGGTCGTGCTCATGGCGTTGAGCGCTATCCCGGTGGTCTGCCTGCCCTCTATGCCCGCGGCGTCTGCGAGCTTCAGCTATCTGCCATCCATATTCGTCGTCCGCAGCCGCTACCCGCGGACTGGAACACGGACGCGACCGTCATCATCAGTCACTGGGGATAAAAATGATAAAAAAAACACGGGATATAAAGCTGCACAACTACGTCTGTTATGGCCTTGCGGATGTCATCGGTTCCGGCGCGTTTACGCTGGTGAGCGCATGGCTGTTGTTCTTTTTGACCACTTTTTGCGGACTGACGCCCATTGAGGCCGGATCGCTGTTTGCCGTGGCGCGGATTGTGGATGTCATCATGTGTCCGCTGATGGGCTATATTTCTGACAACTTCCACAAAACCCGCCTGGGGCGTCGTTTTGGCCGCCGTCGCTTTTTTCTGCTGTTAAGTATTCCGCTGGTGTCGGTTTACAGCCTGCTGTGGGTGGAAGGCTTTAACTACTGGATGTATCTGCTGGTCTATATTCTGTTCGAAGTGGTCTACTCGATGATTATCATCCCGTATGACACGCTCTCTGCGGAGATGACCTCTGACTTCACTAAACGCTCGAAGCTGACCAGCGCCCGCATGTACATTGCCCAGCTGGCCGGTTTCGCCGCCGCGTTTCTGCCGGGCCGACTGGTCTCTTATTTCGGCTCCGACTCCGCTGACTCATTCTTTTATGCCGGCGCGATTTTTACCGTCTCGTTTATGGTCGTTTTGTTTTTTGTCTACTTCGGAACCTGGGAACGCTCGCTGGAAGAGATTGAACTGAACGAGCGCAAAATCGATAGCCAGGAAAAACCGCCGCTGGCGACCCGGATTTACGATATCTACTACGACTTTGTCTCGACGTTGAAAATCAAAACCTTCCGCTCGCATCTGGGGATGTACCTGGGGGGATCGGTGGCGCAGGATATCTTCAACTCCGTGTTCACCTATTTTGTGGTCTTCGCGCTGATGACGTCGTCGGTAATGGCGTCAAACCTGCTAGGAATGATCAACGGCCTGCAGTTTTTCGGCGTGGGGCTGGCAACCTGGCTGACGCTGCGTTTCTCGCCGTCGCGAGCGTTCGCCACCCAGGGGGCGCTGGCGCTGCTGGCCTTCGCTCTGTTCGCTGCTGTCGGGATGAGCGGTTCAACTAGCATCGTGCTGCTCTACCTGGCGGCCGGCATTGCCGGTCTGGCGCGGGGCGGTATTTATGCCATTCCGTGGAACAACTACACCTTTGTCGCCGATGTGGATGAGATCCTCACCTGTAATCGTCGTGAAGGGATCTTCGCAGGCTTTATGAGTCTGTTGCGTAAAGCCTCGCAGGCACTGTCGATCTTTCTGGTGGGCGCCGCGCTGCAAATGTCGGGCTTTGTCTCCGGGCAGAACAGCCAGCCCGAGTCCGCCATCAACATGATCATGATAATTATGATTGTCCTGCCGGTGATTCTGACGCTGTGGGGGATCTGGTCGGCCTTTCAGTTCAAGGTCAATGGCCGGACTCATGCGATCCTCAATGAAGAGGTCGCCCGCCTGAAACGGGGTGAAAGCAAGGAGAGCGTTAGCGCAGAAAACAAAGCGGTAATCGAAAGTCTGACCGGCCTGCCGTATGAGCAGTGTTGGGGAGAAAACGAGGTGGGGCACGTCAATCTTCGCCACCTGAAAGAGCAGCAATCTGTACAACTGCATAACGCCTGAATAATGGGGCGGGCCGTCATGCCCGCCCGATACTGGATGAGAACAACATGAGTGAACAAAGCCTGGTGATACAACAAGGGCTATGGGCGCGGATGGGATTACCTCGCGAGCTGTGCTGGGGATTCGTTGGCGTATTTCTGTTTATTACCGGAGCAACGATTGAACAAAGCTGGCTGGCCTCACTGCTACAGCAGCGGGGATTTTCACCGTTTGACATCAGCCTGCTCTCCTCGATTTTTGGCCTGTGCGTGGCGGTTGTCTCCTGGTTTTCCGGCATCGGGGCGGGCGTGCTGGGTCTGCGCCGCCTGATGTGGATGGCGACGGCGGTCTATTTTATTGGCTCCCTGCCGTTTATCTTCGTCGCGCTGCCGCAGAACAACTACCCGCTGATGGTCGCCAGCTACGCGTTGCGCGGGGTGGCGTATCCGCTGTTTGCATACTCGTTTCTGGTTTGGATCAACCAACGCTGCGAGACGCGTATTTTGGGGCGCGCCGTCTCCTGGTTCTGGATAGCCTTTGGCGTCGGTATGACCATTGTTGGCCCCTGGTATTCCAGCCTGATGATTGCCCGTTATGGTGAAACGACCACGCTATTGAGTGGGTTTGTCTTCGTTTTGTGCGGTGCGTTCTGCGCGCTGGTGCTCAATCGCGATCGCCCCTGCCAGCAACAGAACCAGGCGCTGGGCGCGGCATTGCTGGAAGGGGCGGTGGTGCTGGCACGTGAACCAAAAATGCGTCTGGCGGTGGTGGTGAAAACCATTAACGACATTGGCAAGTTTTCGCTGGTGATCCTGATGCCGGTCTATCTACCCCGCTTTGGCTTCAGTATCGCCGAATGGTTGACGATCTGGGGGATGGTGAACGTGGTGAACATCTTCTCCAGCTATCTGTTTGGCTGGCTGGGGGACACCATCGGCTGGCGCAATACGGTGATGTGGTTTTCCGGTACGCTGTGCGGCGTGGCGTCACTGGCGGTGTGCTATGCGCCGAAGCTGTTTGGTCACAGCGAAGTGGCATTGTTCCTGGCGCTAACCATTTACGCTATTGGTCTGGGAGCATTTGGTCCGCTGAGTGCGCTAATTCCTTCTCTGCTGCCGCAGAATAAAGGTGCCGCCATTTCCTGTCTGAATCTGGGCTCTGGCCTGAGCAATTTCGCCGGGCCATTTATCGTCACGGTTTGCGTCGGGCCGCTGGGCGTGGAGGGAACGCTGTGGGTGATTGCGATCCTCTATTTTACCGCCAGCCTGCTGACGGTCCCATTGAGGTTGCCAGAAAATCGCGATTTCCCAGGTTAAACGCGCACTCTTCAACTATGCTTTTCCCTCAAGTCTCTGAAAAGGGATATAAAAGAATGAGGAAAGCAGCATGACAATCTCAACATTCTGGGGAGGCTCGCTGGCGTTACTGGCGGCGGTGAGCTTGCCTTTACAGGCCGCATCAGCGGTAAAAGTGGGCTCAAAAATTGATACCGAAGGCGCGCTGCTCGGCAACATCATTTTGCAGGTGCTGGAAAGCCACGGTGTGAAAACGGTCAATAAAGTTCAACTGGGGACCACGCCGGTGGTGCGCGGGGCCATCACGTCAGGTGAGCTGGATATCTACCCGGAATATACCGGCAACGGGGCTTTCTTCTTCAAAGATGAAAACGATCCGGTGTGGAAAAACGCGAAAGAGGGGTTTGCGAAAGTCAAAAAGCTGGATGCGGAGCAGAATAAGCTTGTCTGGTTAACGCCTGCGCCAGCCAATAATACCTGGACCATTGCGGTACGTCGCGATCTCGCCGAAAAAAATAAGCTCACCTCTCTTGCCGATCTGGGGCGCTTTCTGAAAGAGGGAGGTACCTTTAAGCTGGCAGCGTCGGCAGAGTTTATCGAACGTGCGGATGCGCTGCCCGCTTTCGAAAAAGCCTACGACTTTAAACTCAACCAGAGCCAGCTGCTGTCGCTGGCCGGCGGCGATACGGCGGTCACCATCAAAGCGGCTGCGCAGCAAACCTCTGGCGTGAACGCGGCGATGGCTTATGGTACCGATGGCCCGGTCGCGGCGCTGGGCCTGCAAACCCTGAGCGATCCGAAGGGCGTTCAGCCTATCTATGCGCCAGCGCCGGTGGTCCGTGAAGCGGTACTGAAAGCATACCCACAGATGGCCGAATGGTTGCAGCCGGTATTTGCCAGTCTTGATGAGAAAACGTTGCAACAGCTTAACGCCAGTATCGCCGTTGAGGGGCTGGATGCGAAAAAAGTTGCGGCAGATTATCTGAAGCAAAAGGGATGGGTGAAGTAACGGAACTGACGTAAGGCCTGGTAGTGTGACAAAAATTACTGTTAATCCCGTGCTACTGCTATTGGTTATGCTGATGGCCGTCGCCGCTGCGCTGCCCTTCGTGAACTATGCCCCAAACCGGCTGGTGACGGGGGAGGGGCGTCAGCTCTGGGATATCTGGCCGGAAACCGTGTGGATGCTGGTGTGTGCGGCGTGCGTACTGTGTACGGCCTGTTTTATTCCGGGGAAAAAAGGCGCCATGCTGGCGCTTATTCTGGCGCAGTTATTAACCCTTATTTTGTTCTGGAGCGCGGGTAAAGCGGCGACATCTCTGGCGCAAACCGGCTCTCCCCTGGCTCGCACCAGTCTGGGAAGCGGGCTTTGGCTCGGGCTGGCGCTTGCCCTGCTGGCCTGTAGCGATGCTATCAGGCGTATCGTCCGGTCGCCGCTGTGGCGCTGGATCCTGCATGTTCAAATTGCCATCGTGCCGCTGGTGCTGCTGTTTAGCGGAACATTTGACGCTCTCTCCCTGCTTAAAGAGTACGCGAATCGTCAGGCGGTGTTTGACGACGCCCTGGTTCAGCATCTGACGCTGCTGGTGGGCACCGTCATTCCTGCACTGGTGACTGGCGTGCCGCTGGGCGTCTGGTGCTATTTTTCCTCCGCGCGTCAGGGACCGGTGTTTGCGATTTTGAACGTCATCCAGACGATCCCTTCCGTGGCGTTGTTTGGCCTGTTGATTGCCCCGCTTGCGGGTCTGGTCAAGGCGCTCCCCTGGCTGGGGACGCTTGGCGTGGCGGGAACCGGAATGACTCCGGCACTGATCGCGCTGGTATTGTATGCCCTGCTGCCGCTGGTGCGCGGGGTGGTAGCGGGACTGAATCAGGTTCCGCGCGACGTCCTGGAAAGCGCCAGGGCGATGGGGATGAGTGCGCGTCAGCGCTTCTGGCATGTACAGCTACCGCTGGCGCTGCCGGTATTTTTACGTAGCCTGCGCGTGGTGATGGTACAGACGACAGGGATGGCGGTCATCGCCGCGCTGATCGGGGCCGGCGGCTTCGGCGCGCTGGTGTTTCAGGGGCTACTCAGCAGTGCCGTTGATTTGGTGCTGCTGGGGGTGATCCCGGTGATTGTGCTGGCCGTGTTGATTGATGCGCTGTTTGATTTATGGATAGCCCTGCTGAAGGTGAATAACAATGATTGAATTTAACCACGTCAGCAAACGCTTTGGCGGACAAATGGCCGCGAGCGATCTCAACCTGCACTTTCGTGAGGGCAGTTTCTCGGTACTGATTGGCACGTCGGGATCGGGAAAATCCACCACCCTGAAAATGATCAACCGGCTGGTGGAGCACGACAGCGGGCAGATCCGCTTTGCCGGCGAGGAGATCCGCAGTTTGCCCGTGCTGGAACTGCGTCGCCGGATGGGGTATGCCATTCAGTCGATTGGGCTGTTTCCGCACTGGACGGTGGCGCAGAACATTGCCACCGTACCGCAACTGCAAAAGTGGCCCGGAGCGCGAATCGACGACCGCGTGGAGGAGCTGATGGCGCTGCTGGGGCTGGAGGCGGGATTACGCTCTCGCTACCCGCACCAGCTTTCCGGCGGGCAGCAGCAGCGTGTGGGGGTGGCGAGGGCGCTGGCAGCCGATCCGCAGGTATTGTTGATGGATGAACCTTTCGGCGCGCTGGATCCGGTGACCCGCCAGGCGCTGCAACAGGAGATGACCCGCATTCACCGTCTGCTTGGACGTACCATTGTGCTGGTAACCCACGATATTGACGAGGCGTTGCGGCTGGCGGAGCATCTGGTGTTGATGGACGGCGGCGAAGTGGTGCAGCAGGGAACGCCGCTGGCGATGCTGACGACTCCGGCTAACGACTTTGTGCGGACCTTTTTTGGCCGCAGCGAGCTGGGTGTGCGGCTGCTGTCGCTGCGCAGCGTGGCTGAGTATGTGCGTCGCCATGAGCAAACGGAGGGCGAGGCGCTGATGGAAGAGATGACGCTGCGTGATGCGCTGTCCGTTTTTGTCGCTTGCGGTTGCGACGTACTGCCTGTGGTCAACCAGCAAGGGGTTTCCTGCGGGACGCTTCACTTTCACGATTTACTTTCACCGACCTTAACGCATGAAAAAATTACGTGATCCGTTACTTTGGCTAATCATGCTGTTTGTGGTGCTGATCGCCGTGTTGCCCCATAGCCAGATGCTGTTTAGCGCGTTGTTCCCGCAGCTGCCGCGTCCGGTGTATCAGCAGGAGAGCTTTCTGGCGCTCACGCTGGCTCATTTCTGGCTGGTGGGGGTGTCCAGCGTGTTTGCTGTCGTCATTGGCGTCAGCGCCGGGATTGCGGTGACCCGACCAAAAGGAGCCGAGTTTCGCCCGCTGGTGGAAACCGTCGCCGCCATTGGTCAGACGTTTCCGCCCGTCGCGGTATTGGCCATTGCGGTGCCGGTGATGGGGTTTGGTCAGGAACCGGCGATCGTTGCGCTCATTTTATACGGTATTTTGCCGATTCTGCAGGCGACGCTGGCGGGGCTGGGGGCGATTCCTGTCAGCGTGATGTCTGTTGCCAGCGGCATGGGAATGAGCGGCTGGCAGCAGTTACGCAAAGTCGAGCTCCCCCTTGCCGCGCCGGTAATTCTGGCGGGGATCCGCACTTCGGTCATTATTAATATTGGTACGGCCACCATTGCCTCTACGGTCGGAGCCAGTACGCTCGGCACCCCAATCATCATTGGACTCAGCGGATTTAACACCGCGTATGTGATTCAGGGAGCGTTGCTGGTGGCGCTGGCGGCAATCATTGTGGATCGCCTGTTTGAACGGTTAGTTCAGCATCTTACCCGGCACGTAAAATGAAAGTGTATCCGGCAAGCATGACGCCGCCGATACCGCCGATCGCCATCAGCAGGAAGAGAGTGATGACCCCGATTTTCGCTGCGCTCATTTTGTGCTCCTTATGTTAACGAAAACATTATACAGAGAAGCACAGCTGTTAATGAACCATTAAATGCCAAGTGGGAAAATATCGTGGCCTTCCGCGCGCCAGGTATTCAACTGCTGCTGCTGGGCCGGCGTCTGGTTTTCTCCGCACCAGATAAGCAGCGTCCGACCATCAAACAGCTCCGGACGCAGCTGGTTTAGCGAATGCGCCAGCACATCAACGCGCCATCCTTGTTGACTGGCGACCCAGCCCTCCAGCCACAGGCGGGTGGTATCGTGGATATTCCAGCCCACCACCAGGGCATCTTTACCCTGTTTTTTGCGCGCGGAAGCGAGACAGAGCGCGATGTAGTTAATCAGTAAGCCGTCCAGAATACCGAGCAGAGCCTGAAGGGTCGGCTGCTGACACTGTAAGCGGCGTCGCAGGGGGACAAAGAGGTGTGTGGTGAGCGTCTGGGCAGGGTAATCCTGACCGCGCTCCTTGAGCCAGACGCGCAGGCTGTGCAGATTATTGTTTTGCAGATAGTGCAACAGTGTCTCCTGCTGCTCCCGCCAGCCATTTTGCAGATCGACATTTTCATTACTCAGCAGCACTTTCACTTTGCTGACCTGGACACCATTATCAATCCAGTGTTTGATCTCGCGGATGCGGTCAATATCTGCATCATTAAACAGGCGATGTCCGCCGTCTGTTCGCTGTGGCTTCAATAATCCGTAACGCCGCTGCCACGCACGTAATGTGACAGGGTTGATATCACAAAGCAAAGCCACTTCACCGATAGTGTAAAGCGCCATGTTTTTACCCTTGCTCGCGCGGTCCCAGTTTTACTTTAGACGCTCTTTTGCGAACCAGGTAGTTTTGCCTGTTTTTTAATCATTGCGCGGTGAAGGTCAGCCCTGACGGAAGGCTTTTACGCGATCAGCTTCACGAAATCGTAATTTTTTACAACACGTCAAGGAAAGCCTGGCGTACTCAATGTATGTTACGCGGTTTTAATCAAAGTGTGGTCTGTGGGTATGTACGAGTTTAATCTGGTGTTGCTGCTGCTTCAGCAGATGTGCGTGTTTTTGGTTATCGCATGGTTGATGAGCAAAACGCGGCTGTTCATACCCCTGATGCAGGTTACCGTCCGACTTCCGCATAAATTCCTCTGCTATATCGTCTTCTCTATTTTTTGCATCATGGGCACCTGGTTTGGTCTGCATATTGAGGATTCCATTGCCAATACGCGTGCCATTGGCGCCGTGATGGGCGGTCTGCTCGGCGGGCCGGTGGTCGGGGGGCTGGTCGGTTTAACCGGCGGCTTGCATCGTTACTCTATGGGAGGGATGACCGCATTTAGCTGCATGGTATCGACCATTGTCGAAGGGCTGTTGGGCGGGCTGGTCCATAGCGTACTGACGCGTCGGGGTCGCACCGACAAAGTTTTCAGCCCGTTAACCGCAGGGGCCATTACTTTCGTTGCAGAGTTGGTGCAGATGCTGATTATCCTGCTGATCGCCAGACCGTTTCAGGATGCGCTCAACCTGGTCAGCAATATTGCCGCCCCGATGATTGTGACCAACACCGTCGGCGCCGCGCTGTTTATGCGTATTTTGCTCGACAAACGTGCGATGTTTGAAAAATATACGTCAGCGTTTTCCGCAACCGCGTTAAAAGTGGCGGCCTCGACCGAAGGTATCCTTCGTCAGGGTTTTAACGAGGTGAACAGTATGAAGGTGGCACAGGTGTTGTATCAGGAGCTGGAAATCGGGGCGGTGGCGATCACTGACCGCGAGCGGCTGCTGGCATTTACCGGCATCGGCGACGATCATCATCTGCCAGGCAAACCCATTTCATCAAGCTATACGCTGCGGGCAATTGAAACCGGCGAAGTGGTCTATGCCGATGGCAATGAAGTGCCTTATCGTTGCTCTCTGCATCCGCAATGTAAACTGGGTTCCACGCTGGTGATCCCCTTGCGTGGGGAGAATCAGCGAGTGATGGGGACGATTAAACTCTACGAAGCCAAAAACCGGCTGTTCAGCTCCATTAACCGTACGCTTGGGGAAGGTATCGCTCAGCTGCTGTCGGCGCAGATCCTGGCCGGGCAATATGAGCGGCAAAAAGCCATGTTGACCCAGTCGGAGATCAAACTTTTACACGCGCAGGTAAATCCGCATTTCCTGTTTAACGCCCTCAACACTATTAAAGCGGTGATTCGCCGGGACAGCGACCAGGCGAGTCAACTGGTGCAGTATCTCTCCACTTTTTTCCGTAAGAATTTAAAGCGCCCTTCAGAGATTGTGACGCTCGCCGACGAGATTGAGCACGTTAACGCCTATTTGCAGATTGAAAAGGCGCGTTTTCAGTCGCGGTTGCAGATGATGTTAAACATCCCTGAAGCGCTTTCGCACCAACATCTCCCCGCGTTCACCCTCCAGCCGATTGTGGAAAATGCGATTAAACATGGCACTTCGCAGCTGCTGGGAACGGGGGTTGTGACGATTACTGCCCGGCAGGAGGGGCAGCATCTGATGTTGGAGATTGAGGATAACGCCGGTCTGTATCAGCCTGTCACTAACGCCAGCGGATTAGGCATGAGCCTGGTGGACAAGCGTCTGCGCGAACGATTTGGCGATGATTACGGTATCTGCGTGGCTTGTGAACCCGATCTCTTTACCCGTATAACCTTACGACTTCCCCTGGAGGAAAACGCATGATTAAAGTGCTGATTGTGGATGACGAGCCGTTAGCGCGGGAAAATCTGCGGATCCTGTTACAGGAACAGAGCGACATTGAAATCGTTGGTGAATGTTCGAATGCGGTAGAAGCCATTGGCACAGTGCATAAACTGCGTCCGGATGTGCTGTTTCTGGATATCCAGATGCCGCGCATCAGCGGGCTGGAGATGGTGGGAATGCTGGATCCGGAACACCGTCCCTGGATCGTCTTTCTGACGGCGTTCGACGAATATGCCATCAAAGCCTTCGAGGAACATGCGTTTGATTACCTGCTCAAGCCAATTGAAGAACACCGGCTTGAGAAAACCCTCCATCGACTGCGCCAGGAGCGCAGCAAGCAGGATATTTCGGTATTGCCGGAAAACCAGCAGGCGCTGAAATTTATCCCCTGTAGCGGGCATAGCCGTATCTGGTTACTGCAAATGGATGACGTGGCGTTTGTCAGCAGCCGGATGAGTGGCGTCTATGTCACAAGCCATGAAGGTAAGGAAGGCTTTACGGAACTGACGCTCAGAACGCTGGAGAGCCGGACGCCGCTGCTGCGCTGCCATCGTCAGTATCTGGTTAATATGGCGCATCTGCAGGAGATTAGGCTGGAAGATAATGGTCAGGCTGAGCTGATTTTACGCAACGGACTGACGGTTCCGGTGAGTCGTCGCTATCTGAAAAGTTTAAAAGAGGCGATTGGGTTGTAAAAGACTGCTAAAATGGCGTTTTGCCTCATCAACAGTCGAAGGCCCCATGCTGAGTAACGACATTCTGCGTAGCGTGCGCTACATCCTGAAAGCAAATAATAACGATTTGGTCCGTATCCTGGCGTTGGGTAATGCCGAAGCCACGGCGGAACAAATTGCCATCTGGTTACGTAAAGAAGAGGAAGAGGGCTTTCAGCGCTGCCCGGATATCATTCTTTCTTGTTTCCTCAACGGGCTGATTTACGAAAAACGGGGCAGGGATGAGTCAGCGCCCGCGCTTGAGCCGGAGCGTCGTATTAACAATAACATCGTGCTGAAAAAGTTACGTATTGCGTTCTCACTCAAGACTGACGATATTCTGGCTATTCTCGCCGGGCAGCTGTTCCGCGTTTCAATGCCGGAGATTACGGCGATGATGCGTGGACCGGAACATAAAAATTTCCGCGAATGTGGCGACCAGTTTCTGCGCTATTTCCTGCGTGGACTGGCGGCGCGTGAGCACGCTAAGTAAGAAAGGTTCTGAACCTGAAGAGGAAAGGCGACCACGCACCATGCCTGGTCGCCGTGTGATTATTTCACTTCTTTAAAGCCAGCGCTTTCCAGAACCGCCTGGCTTTGCTTCATGCTGATTTCTTTGCTGTCATCACCAGAAACCGCCGCGCCCATTACGCTCCGCAGAGCTTTAACGTCAACTTTCGCCATATCAACGGAGACGTTTTCCTCAGCATAGCTATCTTTGTAGGTCAGCTTCTCTTCCACGCCGGGAATGTTCTGGTACTTTGCACTGAGGGGATCGAGGATCTTCGCCGCTTCTTCTTTTGTTTTTGCCCCTACGGACGCGTAGTTGATTTTGCTATGAGACGTCTGCTTGAGAATTTTGTCACCCTTGTAGGTATAGGTGATTGAGATCTCGGTGCCGTTAATGCTGGCATTGAATGTTTTGCTCTCTTCTTTATCTCCACATCCAGCCAGAGAGAATACGAGAACTGATGCCAGGACGACCGAAAAAAACGTATTTAATACTTTCATGTAAAACTCCATTTTATGAAAAATCTGATGTCCGAAAAATAATGCACAGCGTACAGGTCAGGCAGAAGAGCGACAGGATAGATACCCGTCATACTTCAAGTTGCAGGTGTGTTGGCTTTATTACCCGGTCCATCCCTGGGCTTCGCCTCTGCGGGGCCAGCGCAAGCGCTGCTCAAAACGACTACGCGTTTTGTCCTGCAACTCGAATTATTCAGGGTAAAGGGTATAAGGATATTTAAACAATCTGAAAGTGGAATTGAATTCAGCTGAGCGAATGCGCAGGGCATAAAAAAAGCGCCGCGAGTGCGGCGCTTAATGGCATGTTTATTTCACCTGCTGACCAGGCTTCGCGCCTTCATCAGGGCTTAACAGGAAGATATCTTTTCCACCCGGACCTGCTGCCATCACCATACCTTCAGAGATGCCGAAACGCATTTTACGCGGTGCAAGGTTGGCGACCATGACCGTGTGACGTCCAATCAGCACCTGCGGGTCAGGATAGGCGGAGCGAATACCGGAGAAGACGTTACGCTTCTCGCCCCCCAGATCCAGCGTCAGGCGCAGCAGCTTATCGGAACCGTCAACGAATTCGGCGTTTTCAATCAGCGCCACGCGCAGATCGATCTTCGCGAAATCGTCAAACGTAATGGTTTCCTGAATCGGATCGTCAGCAAGGGGACCCGTAACCGGAGCCGCCATCGCTTTGACTTCTTCTTTTGAGGCTTCAACCAGCGCTTCAACCTGCTTCATGTCGATGCGGTTATACAGTGCCTTGAAGGTGTTGACCTTGTGACCCAGCAACGGCTGTTCTGCCGCATCCCAGTTCAGTTCTGTGTTCAGGAACGCTTCAGCACGTTCCGTTAAGGTTGGCAGAACCGGTTTCAGATAAGTCATGAGTACACGGAACAGGTTGATGCCCATAGAGCAGATCGCCTGCAGGTCGGCATCGCGCCCTTCCTGTTTCGCCACCACCCACGGCGCCTGTTCGTCAACGTAGCGGTTAGCGACGTCGGCCAGCGCCATGATTTCGCGAACGGCTTTGCCAAACTCACGGCTTTCCCACGCCTCGCCAATGACAGCCGCTGCGTCGGTGAACGTTTTATAGAGCTGCGGATCGGCCAGTTCAGCGGCCAGAACGCCGTCAAAACGCTTATTAATGAAACCAGCGTTACGGGAGGCCAGGTTGACCACCTTGTTAACGATGTCCGCATTGACGCGCTGCACGAAGTCTTCCAGGTTCAGATCGATATCATCAATACGGGAAGAGAGCTTCGCGGTGTAGTAGTAGCGCAGACTGTCAGCATCAAAATGCTTCAACCACGTGCTGGCCTTAATAAAGGTGCCGCGGGATTTAGACATCTTCGCGCCGTTAACCGTCACGTAGCCGTGGACGAACAGATTGGTCGGTTTGCGGAAGTTGCTGCCTTCCAGCATGGCCGGCCAGAACAGGCTGTGGAAGTAAACGATATCTTTCCCGATAAAGTGATACAGTTCGGCGGCGGAATCTTTCTTCCAGTATTCATCAAAGCTGACGCTGTCACCGCGTTTATCGCACAGATTCCTGAAAGAACCCATGTAGCCAATCGGCGCATCCAGCCAGACGTAAAAATATTTGCCCGGCGCATTCGGAATTTCAAAGCCGAAGTAGGGGGCATCACGGGAGATATCCCACTGTTGCAGGCCGGACTCAAACCATTCCTGCATTTTGTTCGCAACCTGCTCCTGCAGCGCGCCGCTGCGGGTCCAGGCCTGTAGCATTTCACTAAAGGACGGCAGATCAAAGAAGAAGTGCTCAGAGTCGCGCATCACTGGGGTTGCGCCAGAGACGACGGATTTTGGCTCGATAAGCTCGGTTGGGCTGTAGGTCGCACCGCAGACTTCGCAGTTGTCGCCGTATTGATCCGGAGACTTACATTTCGGGCAGGTGCCTTTCACGAAACGGTCCGGCAGGAACATGCCTTTTTCCGGATCGTAGAGCTGAGAGATAGTACGGTTCTTGATGAACCCGTTCTCTTTCAGGCGCGTGTAAATCAGCTCGGACAGCTCACGGTTCTCTTCGCTGTGCGTGGAGTGGTAGTTGTCATAGCTGATGTCGAAACCTGCGAAATCAGTCTGATGCTCCTGACTCATTTCGGTAATCATCTGCTCCGGCGTGATGCTAAGCTGCTGAGCTTTCAGCATGATTGGCGTGCCGTGCGCGTCGTCGGCGCAGATGAAGTTAACCTCGTGGCCGCGCATTCGCTGGTAACGGACCCAGACATCAGCCTGGATGTGCTCCAGCATATGGCCGAGGTGGATAGAGCCGTTTGCGTACGGCAGCGCGCACGTTACCAGAATTTTCTTCGCGACTTGAGTCATAGTAGGTATTACTTCTTCTCTGTTAAAAGGGGGCTATGATGTTACCTGAAAGGGCATAACTACGCCAAGAATTAAGGGCATTAATCCCTGGATTCTCAATAATTCGGGTTGGGCGAACGCTGTTTGCAGCGGCGCCACGGGGACGAGGCCGAAGGCCAGGTAACGCGGCAACGCACCAGCAACTTGAAGTATGACGAGTATAAATGAATAATCGTTACTGCTGGGGTAAACCAGAACCTCATATCGTATTTTTCAGAACTACAAAAAAGGAGTCGGGATGAACCCACAATCCCAGGCCAAAACACCAGAGACCCTGCGCGCGATGGTTGCCGGGACGCTGGCGAATTTTCAGCACCCAACCCTGAAGCATAACCTGACGACGCTGAAAGCGTTGCACCACGTTGCCTGGATGGATGACACCCTGCACGTGGAGTTGACGATGCCGTTCGTCTGGCACAGCGCATTTGAGGTGTTAAAAGAGCAATGTAGCGCCGACCTGCTGCGTATCACCGGGGCAAAAGCCATCGACTGGAAACTGTCGCATAATATCGCCACGCTTAAACGTGTCAAAAACCAGCCTGGTATTAATGGTGTGAAGAACATCATTGCCATCAGCTCCGGCAAGGGCGGCGTGGGTAAATCTTCGACCGCCGTCAACCTGGCGCTGGCGCTGGCGGCAGAGGGCGCAAAGGTTGGGATTCTGGATGCCGATATTTACGGCCCGTCTATCCCAACGATGCTTGGCGCTGAAAACCAGCGACCGACCTCTCCGGACGGTACGCATATGGCGCCGATCGTATCCCACGGTCTGGCGACTAACTCCATTGGTTATCTGGTGACCGATGATAACGCGATGGTCTGGCGTGGTCCGATGGCCAGCAAGGCGCTGATGCAGATGTTGCAGGAGACGCTATGGCCGGATCTGGATTATCTTGTTCTGGATATGCCGCCAGGAACCGGCGATATTCAGCTGACGCTGGCGCAGAATATACCGGTAACCGGGGCCGTCGTGGTGACGACGCCGCAGGATATTGCGCTGATCGATGCTAAAAAAGGCATTGTCATGTTCGAGAAGGTTGACGTCCCTGTTCTGGGGATTGTCGAGAATATGAGTATGCATATTTGTAGCAACTGTGGTCACCATGAGCCGATTTTTGGCACCGGTGGCGCGCAGAAACTGGCTGAGCAGTATCGCACTCAGCTGCTGGGACAAATGCCGCTGCATATTAGCCTGCGTGAAGACCTCGATCGCGGCACGCCGACCGTTATCAGCCGTCCTGATAGCGAATTCACGGCAATTTACCGTGATTTGGCAGACCGTGTCGCAGCGCAGCTTTACTGGCAGGGGGAAGTTATCCCTGGGGAAATTGCTTTCCGCGCTGTCTGAGTCCTCACGCTTCACCGCATTAATGTATATTGATGCGGTGAATATACTTAATTTTTTAAAATTAATTAAACTTCTTTTATTGTTACAGGCAGCTTTCTGAAAAGAAGATGAACCTGTTCAGCCGGCTGTCTGATACTTTCGCGATTATGCAAGCGCCGGGTCTGGAAGGGGCATATGTCAATGAACAAAAATATCGGACCACTAACGCAAAAGGAACCGTGGTTTACGATAATTTGACGCCATATCGTGAAAATCACCTGATGCTGGATGTTTCACAAAGTAAAAGTGAAACCGAATTGCGGGGTAACCGGAAACAAACGACCTGTAAACCGGAAAACCTTGATATTGTCCTGCCCGATATAGCATTATCAGAACTCTCCGCGCCCGGGAAAGTGACAAATAAAAATTCGGCAGAGAGTATTCGGTTACAATGCGATAATCTTTTTGGCGATCGTAAACAGACATCGCGAAAAATGCCTGTTTATCTCTCCAGCAGTAATTTTATTTTACGCGGTAATGAGAATAATGGTGTTGGGTTTATACGGGAGAATGACAATAAAGTTGTGAATATTTCGCGTGTGGCTGAACAGAATACCGCATCAGCGCTATTGAAAGTCGATAAAGTGGGCGGGGAAGTAAATAATAATACCGTCACGATCCCCATCGTTGCCAGTTATTATGTCTACGATAAAAAAAGTCAAACCGGGCAATCCCGGAGCGGTGGCATTAATTTATGTGAAATATGACTAATTAAGAATCCATGCGAGGTTTATTATAATAAAACTAAAAATGTCTGCATTTCCCCCTCCGGAGCGAGGGGGCTTTTTTTAGCGGTGATAAAAAATTTCACCGTCATAAGCTTTAAT
Source organism: Citrobacter amalonaticus (assembly GCF_002918555.1). Classification (GTDB taxonomy): domain Bacteria; phylum Pseudomonadota; class Gammaproteobacteria; order Enterobacterales; family Enterobacteriaceae; genus Citrobacter_C; species Citrobacter_C amalonaticus_A. Next base: position 528,637 of record NZ_PQMB01000001.1, on the reverse strand, counting down.
GATCTGACCGTCAGTATCATTTATCAGCACATAGGCACCGCCCATATAGGTCCAGTGTGTTCCGGCATCCGGTGCCGGCAGATTTCGCAGTTTCCACTGTTTGATAGTGTATTCGTCGGTACGGTACATCTGCGGAACGGTATCTCCGGGTTTAAAATGGGTGAAATCAGCAATAAAGCTGCTTAACTCGTACTGCGATATTCCCGAGGTATTTGCCGAATCCGTGGTGGCTGGCGCCGCCCAGACCGTGCTGGTCGCAAGCAGTAGTGCACTCAGCAATATCTTATTCTTCATACCCATGTTCTCTCCACTTATCCGGGTCATCAAAAAAACAGTCATGTATCATTCCCATCGCATAATACGTCTGACAAGCACAATTTTGTTAGTGTTCCCGTGATTTCGTAAAAAATGTAAACATAAATGTGAGCAAACGGCATCGCGTTGGCTACCCGTCACTGACAACTGAACGTCAGGTAACGGACGCCGCATCCAGCAGAACCCACGGAGGCTGCTGTTTCTGAAGTGTTATATCTGAACATTGAAAATTAACTCCTTCAGAAAGGCTATAAACGGCGATGTTTTATCAGCAATGTCGGAAGTGGACGATCGGGAAACGTTTCTTATCGGGACAAGGATGGCCTGTCGTTTATAGCGGGATGGTTCGAAACTTCTTGCGTCCGGGTTCCAGGCATGGTTAAACTAATTTATTACAAACATCTCCATGTAAATGTTTGTTTTTATGTGATTTGACTCGGGGTGCCCCTTTTAAGTAAGGGCTGAGACATACCCGTATTACCTGATCTGGATAATGCCAGCGTAGGGAAGTCTGACACTGCTCGTGTCCCTTCTTCGCGCGGGCAGGAGCTTAATTATGCAGCCTGACCTGCACAGTCGCGCACTCGCGACACATGCCTTGCAACAATTTCGCACGCTCTCCCCGCTAACTCACTGTATGACTAACGATGTCGTACAAAGCTTTACAGCGAATACCCTGCTGGCTCTGGGGGCTTCGCCCGCCATGGTGGTTGAACCTGAAGAGGCCGCTCAGTTCGTCGGGATGGCCAACGCCCTGCTAATCAACGTCGGGACACTCACCGCTGGGCGCGCCCGGTCGATGCGCCAGGCCGTGGAGCGGGCGTATTCTGTCCACACGCCCTGGACGCTCGATCCGGTCGCCGTTGGAGCGCTCGATTTCCGCCGCCACTTCTGTCTGGAACTGCTGGCATTTCAACCGACCGCAATACGCGGTAACGCCTCAGAAATCCTTGCGCTGGCGGGCATGTCAGCCGGAGGCAGAGGTGTTGATACGACCGACACGGTGACGGCAGCCTTACCCGCCGCACAGGCGCTTGCGCGTCAGGTGGGAACCGTCGTGGCCGTTACCGGAGAGGTGGATTACGTGACGGACGGGCAACGGACCGTCAGCATTGCGGGAGGCGATCCGTTAATGACCCGTGTGGTGGGCACCGGATGCGCGCTGTCGGCCGTTGTAGCCGCAAGCTGCGCAATTCCCGGAAATACGCTGGATAACGTGGCCTCAGCCTGTAGCTGGATGAAACAGGCCGGACTGCGGGCAACCGAAGACAGCAAGGGGCCGGGCAGCTTTATTCCGGCTTTTCTTGATGCGCTTTACAACCTGGACAGAGAGGTGGCGGCATGACGCGGATTAACGCATTAACCATTGCAGGTACCGATCCGAGCGGTGGGGCAGGCATTCAGGCGGATCTGAAAACCTTTTCAGCGCTGGGAGCCTATGGATGCTCTGTCATCACCGCGCTGGTCGCGCAAAATACGCGTGGCGTGCAGTCTGTGTATCGCATTGAACCTGACTTTGTTGCCGCTCAGCTTGATTCCGTTTTCAGCGACGTTCGCATCGATACCACCAAGATAGGTATGCTGGCGGAAACAGATATTGTGGAAGCTGTAGCAGAGCGGTTGCAGCGTCACCGGGTGCAAAATGTGGTACTCGATACGGTCATGCTGGCGAAAAGCGGTGATCCGCTGCTTTCTCCGTCTGCGGTTGAAACGTTGCGAAGCCGTTTGTTGCCGCTGGTTTCGATCATCACCCCTAATTTACCGGAGGCCGCGGCGCTGCTGAACGCGCCTCATGCCCGTACGGAAAAAGAGATGTTAGCGCAGGGCCGTGAGCTTTTGACAATGGGATGTGGCGCGGTGCTGATGAAAGGCGGTCATCTGGATGATGCACACAGCCCGGACTGGCTGTTTACCCGTGAGGGAGAACAGCGTTTTACGGCACCGAGAGTGATGACCAAAAACACTCACGGTACCGGGTGTACATTATCAGCCGCGCTGGCGGCACTGCGTCCACGACATTCGAACTGGGCTGACGCCGTACAGGAGGCGAAAATGTGGTTATCCGCCGCATTGTCCCAGGCAGATACGCTGGAGGTTGGGCAGGGGATTGGACCTGTCCATCATTTCCACGCGTGGTGGTAATTCCTCTTATTCTTTAACGCGGTCTTTTTGCGAATTGCAGATGCTATTCAGCCCTGTCACGTATGCATTGTACGCCCCGGGGCTTATTCGCCTGCCGCGGCGATGCATGTCGAATGATTTTGCGTATATACTGGTTGTAGTCTTGCAGTCAGGAAAAATACTCATGGAACAAGCACATACCCGGCTTATCGCGCAACTGAACGAACGTATTTCTGCGGGTGATAATACGCCGCTTTATATTAAGTTTGCCGAGACGGTAAAGAATGCCGTGCGCAGTGGGAGCCTTGAGCATGGCAATATTTTGCCCGGCGAGCGTGACCTGAGCCAGCTGACCGGCGTTTCGCGTATTACAGTGCGTAAAGCGATGCAGGCGCTGGAAGAGGAGGGCGTCGTTACTCGCGCCCGGGGCTACGGTACGCAGATCAACAATATCTTCGAATATTCGCTCAAAGAGGCGCGGGGTTTTTCTCAGCAGGTTGTTTTGCGGGGGAAAAAGCCGGATACCCTGTGGGTTAACAAACGGGTAGTGAAGTGCCCGGATGAGGTGGCGGAGCAGCTGGCCGTCGACGCAGGAAGCGACGTTTTTCTGCTCAAGCGCATTCGTTATGTCGATGAAGATGCGGTGTCGATTGAAGAGTCGTGGGTTCCGGCGCATCTCATTCATGATGCGGATGCCATCGGCATCTCGCTGTACGACTATTTCCGCAGTCAGAATATTAACCCACAGCGCACACGCTCTCGCGTCAGTGCGCGGATGCCGGATGCCGAGTTCCAGTCACATATTCAGATGGACAATAAAGTGCCGGTACTGGTGATCAAGCAGGTGGCGCTTGACCAGCAGCAACGACCCATTGAGTACAGCATCAGCTATTGCCGCAGCGACCTGTACGTTTTCGTGTGCGAAGAGTAGCTGGCGGTTAAGCTCAGAGGCAATCAGGCTGGTGGCGCTTGACCACCAGCAACGGCTTATTGAGTACGTGTCGCGGCGACCTGTATGTCTCCGTGTGCGAAGAGTAGCTCCTCGCGAAACGGCGCGCAGTCGCCGCCGCGATGTCCCACCACCCAGGATGCCACTGCATTTCCCAGCAGAACGGCGTCCTCGAGTGACCAGCCAGACGCCAGTCCGGCCAGCATCCCACCAGCGTGACTGTCTCCTGCACCGATAGTATCGACCACCGTTGTGGGGAATGCGGGAACGCAGCCCGACGCCTGAGCACTGAAATACCATGCGCCGTCTTTGTCGTGGCGCACCACTACCGGTGCCGAGAACCGTTTCACCCACTGCGGACCAAACTGTTCCACGTCGCGGCTTAAGCCGAAGCGTTCGGCAGCAATTTCAGCCTCCTGACGATTGAGCGAGACCAGCGGCTGGCAGGCCATGATGCGTGTCATCATGGCCTCCGGAATATCGCCGATCCGCGGACCAAAATCGATGAACGGCGTGACCTCGTTCAGCCCTTCCAGCCACTGCACCAGCAGCTCGCCACACGGTGAAGCAAGCTGATAACCGCAAAAATAGATGAAGCTGCGGGGCGGAACCACCAGCTGTGCCAGCCAGTCGGTGTTCCACTGATTTTCTACACCGCTGAAGGACATAAACGTTCGCTCGCCGTCCGGCTCCACCAGAGCCAGACACCAGCCGTTATCCCCTTCGGCGTTATCAATCAGGCTCTGTAATCCCTCTTTCGCCATGCGGTTACGGATGATATCTGCCCATACGCCCTGACCAAGCGGCAGCGCATTGCTGGCCTCAATACCAAGGCGTTTCAGCGCCACGGCGATGTTCAACGCGCAGCCGCCGACGTTGACACCCTGCTGCTTAAGCTCGATATCGCAGCCGCGCCAGGGCAGGGCGTAAGCATCGGCAATCACGTCGATGACCGCAGCGCCAACCACCGTCACCGGCTGGCGGGTCGTCAGTATTGGCAACAGATCGGGTAAACGTGAAGCGCTCATAAGACCTCCCGTTGCTCGCGCAGGCGCGCCAGCGCGGTAGCATAGCGTGTGAAATCAAGCGCGTTCACGGTATCCAGCTCCTGTTTTAAGGCCGGATCGATGGCACGAATGCCGTGCAATGCGCCACAAATCGCGGTCGCCATCGCCCCGATAGTATCGGTATCCCCGCCGAGGTTGGCGCAGAGGATGGCGCAGCGGTTGGGGTCCGTTTGCGCCAGTTCAACCATGGCGATAGCGCAGGCAACTGACTCGATGGTGCTGGTCCCCGCGCCGACCACCTGATACAGCTGTTCGCTGGCCGTTTCGACTCCGTCTGCATTGCGCACAATTTTGAGGGCGATCTCAAGACGTGCCGAAAGCGAAGCGCTGAAGGTGGTGATCCGCTTTTGCTGTGCGTGCAGGGCGATGGCCGGCAGTGAATCCACTATCTCTGACCAGGCATCGCCGTCGATAGCGCGAGAAATGGCCCATGCCACCACGACGGCACCCGCGACAGCCAGATCCGATTTGTGCGTTGGGCTGGAGGCGAGGGCCACATCGTCGATGAAGGTGTCCACACAGCGTGCCGGGAGCAGGCATCCCAGCGGCGAGACGCGCATTGCAGCTCCGTTGGTCACGCCGTTATTCTCCAGTTCCGCAACCGGTCTACCGTCGCGAATGGCGTTAAGCGCGATCTTCGACGTTGGTCCAAGAACGTTTTTATTGAAGGCGTCAAAACGCAGCGCCCAGTCCAGAATATTACGACCAATCAGGTCTGGGTCAATCTCGCCTTCGCGCTCCAGCAAGGCATCGGCCAGACAGAGCGCCATTGAGGTGTCATCAGTAAACTCCGCGCGGTCAAAGTAGCAGGCCGCATTATTCTCTTTTGGCCCCGGCAGAAAGCGGTCAATCCAGCCAAAGTGTGCCTTGACGCGGGATCGAGGCCACAGTTCCGATGGCATCCCCATCGCATCCCCTAACGCCTGCCCGTAAAGAGCACCGAGAATACGTTCTGCTTTCATTTTACTTCCCCTTGTGTCAACGCAGAATCGCGATCGTCCACGTTAATTGCAGCGATCTCTTTGTCAGATTCGCGAAAGAAAATCATAAACAACACGGCAATCACGGCGATCATCACCGCCCCGAATGTCCACATGCCTGCCCAGTTGAAGGTAAGACCATTAACCGGCTCTTTATAAGCAAACATTTTTTCCATCATCACCCCGCCAAGACGGTAACCCAGCAGACTACCGAACCCCTGGCAGCAGAGGGTAATAAGCCCTTGTGCCGCAGTACGCATATGCACAGGTGCTTTTTTGTCGACATAGATATAGGCCGTGACGTAATAGAAGTCGTAGCTGACGCCGTGCAGCAAAATCCCCAGGAACAGCAGGGCGTAAGTGAAGTATTCTTCCGCTCCGCCAAAGATAAAGAAGCCGTAACGGATCGCTGCGGTGATAAGACCAAGTAACAATACCTTTTTGATACCAAAACGTTTGGTGAAGAACGGCAAAGCCAGCATAAAGAAAATTTCAGAGAACTGGCCGAGAGTCATCCAGCCGGTTGCATTTTTCATGCCGACTTCTGTCAGGTAACCATTGGCGAAGATGTAATAAAACGCCAGCGGCATAGCGAACAGAAACGAGCAGAAGAAAAAGACGAGGAAGTTCTTATCACGCAGGAGGATCAGCGCGTCCAGCCCCAGCATCACTTTGATATCCATCTTGCCGGTACTTTTTGGCGGCGTGTCCGGCAAAAAGAAGGCAAATACGCCCAACAGCGCAGAGCTGCCTGCGGTAATCAATAGCGGGATATTGGTCGGTGAGATGTCGTTATAGCCCAACATCTGCGGCAGAAATCCGCAGGCAAGACCGGAGGCAATCCAGCCGATAGTACCCATGACGCGAATGCGCGGGAAATCGCGCTCAACGTCCGGCACGTTGGCGAAAGCAATGCTGTTGGTCAGCGCGATGGTTGGCATATAGGTGAGTGAATAGGCCAGCAACAGCGGGAAGAATCCGGCGAACGTGGTTTGCAGCGCGGCGAAATACATCAGCACGGCGCCGGCGAACATCAGCACCGCCAGGACTTTTTGCGCCGAGAAAAAGCGGTCGGTCAGCGAGCCAACGAGGATCGGTGAAAGGATGGCGGCGATGGCGGTACAGGCGTAGGACCAGCCGATCTCGCCTGCGCTAAAGCCACTTTTACTCAGCCAGAGCCATAGCGGAACAAACCATGCGCCCCAGATAAACCATTCAACGAACATCATGAACGACAGTTTCACTGTAGTTTTCATCTTTAAATCCTTCATGACAGGTAAGGTATGTCACGACAGTACTACTTAATAATACCTTTTAAATACCTTTAAGGTGAAATCTTGACCGGTGTAACACTTTTTTGTCAGTGAATCGTGCCAGCAGAGAGCGCTGAAAAGTGCGCTAAACCTGGAAAAAAGGGGCGGTCGGTACCAGGCTTATTGCTGCCCGCAAAAGCGGGTCAGGACAATTCACATTCCGGTTTTCAAGCGGAAATTACGGGAGCATAGCTATGACTGATATTGCGCAGTTGCTTGGCAAAGACGCCGACAGCCTTTTACAGCATCGTTGTATGACCATTCCTTCTGACCAGCTCTACCTTCCCGGACATGACTACGTTGATCGTGTGATGATCGATAATAACCGTCCGCCGACGGTACTGCGTAATATGCAGACGTTGTATAACACGGGCCGTCTGGGGGGAACAGGTTATCTGTCCATTCTGCCCGTTGATCAGGGGGTGGAACACTCCGCGGGTGCCTCATTTGCGGCAAATCCACTCTATTTTGATCCGAAGAATATTGTCGAACTGGCCATTGAAGCGGGCTGTAACTGTGTGGCTTCCACCTACGGGGTGCTGGCATCAGTATCCCGTCGCTACGCGCACCGCATTCCTTTCCTGATGAAACTCAACCACAACGAAACCCTGAGCTATCCCAATACGTTCGACCAGACGTTGTATGCAAGCGTCGAACAGGCGTTTAATCTTGGCGCGGTGGCGGTAGGGGCGACTATCTATTTTGGCTCGGAAGAGTCTCGCCGCCAGATAGAGGAGATCTCCGCTGCTTTTGAGCGGGCGCACGAACTGGGGATGGTTACCGTATTATGGGCGTATCTGCGTAATCCGGCGTTTAAAAAAGACGGCGTGGATTACCACGTATCTGCCGATCTGACCGGGCAGGCTAACCATCTGGCGGCGACGATTGGCGCTGACATTGTCAAACAGAAAATGGCGGAAAATAACGGCGGCTACAAAGCGGTTAATTTCGGTTATACCGACGATCGGGTGTACAGCAAACTGACCAGCGAGAATCCTATCGATCTGGTGCGCTACCAGTTAGCCAACTGCTACATGGGCCGTGCCGGGCTGATCAACTCGGGAGGTGCCGCAGGCGGAGAAACTGACCTCAGCGATGCGGTGCGTACCGCGGTTATCAACAAGCGTGCGGGCGGCATGGGGTTGATTCTTGGGCGCAAGGCCTTCAAAAAATCGATGTCCGAAGGTGTGAAATTAATTAATGCCGTTCAGGATGTCTATCTGGACAGCAAAGTCACTATCGCCTGACCGCATTCCTCTCCATCCCCAGCGGCTTCCCGAAACGGAAGCCGTTTTTTTTGCCCTTATCCGCATCTGCGCTCATGCGTTTTCCTTTCTGAAGCACGCCACTTTTTTCGCATGTTCATTTTTATGATCGAAATCACGACATTTATAAACAAATGCTTTCAATATATTTTGAATTCGAAAGTAATCGATAGGATATGAAAGTTTATGTATGTGATATCGACAAACCAGATGCTTAAGCAAGCACAGCGTGGCAGATATGCCGTCCCGGCGTTCAATATTCACAACTTAGAAACCATGCAGGTGGTGGCGGAAACCGCAGCCCGACTCCGTGCGCCCGTTATTATTGCGGGAACCCCCGGCACCTTCAGGCATGCCGGAACCGCAAATCTGGTCGCGCTGGCCGCCGCAATGGCAAGGCATTTCCATCACCCTCTGGCTATTCATCTCGACCACCACACCGACCATGAAGATATTGCACAGAAGGTTTGCCAGGGCGTGCGCTCAGTCATGATCGATGCGTCATCCCTGGCCTATCAGCTCAACGTGGCGATCGTGAAAAAGGTCGTGGCGTTTTGCCATTGCTATGACGTCAGCGTTGAAGCTGAGCTCGGTCAGCTTGGAGGGCAGGAGGACGATCTGTACGTCGACAGCGGGGAGGCTTTATACACATCGCCTTCACAGGCCGGCGACTTTGCGCTGGCGACCGGCATTGATTCGCTGGCCGTGGCGATTGGCACTGCTCATGGAATGTATGCGGCAGCACCGGCGCTTGATTTTGGTCGCCTTGATGCGATTCGCGAGCGGGTTAGCGTGCCGCTGGTACTGCATGGCGCTTCGGGGTTGTCATCAGAAGCCATTCGTAAAGCGGTTGATTCAGGGATCTGCAAGGTCAATGTTGCCACGGAATTAAAAAACGCGTTTTCGTCCTCTCTGAAAGGTTATTTACAGGATAACCCGCAGGCCACCGATCCCAGGGACTATCTGCAACCCGCCAAACAGGCCATGACGGCGGTGGTGGAAAAAGTTATTGCAGATTGCGGCTGCGAGGGGAAGGCGTAAGCGCCGTTTAAAACGACGTCGTCGCGTTGTCCCGCAACGCGGATTATTTAGAGTCTCTGTTTAATTTAACAAGGAAAAAATGATGAAAGAACTTATTGCGCGTCATAAAGCGGGTGAGCACATTGGGATCTGCTCCGTGTGTTCAGCCCATCCCCTGGTGATCGAAGCTGCGCTGACATTTGATCTTGTCAGTTCCCGCAACGTGCTCATTGAAGCAACTTCCAACCAGGTAAACCAGTTTGGCGGCTATACCGGGATGACGCCTGCGGATTTTCGCGATTTTGTCTACGCGATTGCGGATAAAGTGGGTTTTGCGCGTGAACGGATAATTCTTGGGGGCGATCATCTTGGCCCTAACTGCTGGCAAAATGAAGGCGCTGAGTCGGCGATGGAAAAGTCTGTCGATCTGGTGAAAGCGTATGTGGCCGCGGGTTTTTGCAAAATTCATCTGGATGCTTCGATGTCTTGTCTGGGCGACCCGGTTCCGCTGGCTCCTGAAACCGTTGCGCAACGTGCCGCCATACTGTGCAAAGCGGCAGAGGAGGTCGCGACAAACGCGCACCGGGAGCAACTCACTTACATCATTGGTACCGAAGTGCCGGTACCCGGCGGTGAGTCCAGTTCAATTGACGCCGTTCATGTCACCCGTGCGGAAGATGCGGCAAATACATTGCGTACGCATCAGAAAGCGTTTATCGCAGCCGGGTTAGCTGAGGCGTTATCCCGGGTCATTGCCATTGTTGTACAGCCTGGCGTGGAGTTTGATCACAGCAAGGTTATCCATTATGTCCCACAGGCCGCCCTTGAACTTTCTGCCTGGATCGAAGGGACAAAAATGGTATTCGAAGCGCATTCAACGGATTATCAAACGCGAGACGCCTACCGGTCATTAGTTCGCGATCATTTTGCCATTCTGAAAACAGGACCTGCGCTAACGTTCGCTTTACGCGAAGCGATTTTTGCACTGGCGAAAATTGAAAATGAGCTTATTGCCCCGGAACACCGCAGCGGCAGTCTGGAGGTAATTGATGAAGTGATGTTGAATGAGCCTCAGTACTGGAAAAAATATTATCATCCGCTGTTCAGCGAATCGTTACGCGATATTCATTACAGCCTTTCGGATCGCATTCGTTATTACTGGCCGCATAGTCGCATTAAGCAGTGTATGGATACGATGATTACCCGGCTGAATGACGTTGATATCCCCCTGGGGATGCTTAGCCAATATCTGCCTAAACAATTTGAACGTGTTCTGGCGGGAGAGTTACAGAAGACGCCTCATGCACTGATTACCGACAAGATTTATGACGTATTACGTGCTTATCGTTATGGATGTACGCTTGACTAAAACAAGGCTGCGCTGAAACGCGACCAGCAACTTGAAGTATGACGAGTATAATCGAGATGCTTATGACTCATTTATTTATTCGTACCGGAATAACCTTTGCCGATCGTACGGCGGTATTAACGCATATTGGCGATGAAATGCTGAAAATGAACGTCGTACATGAAACGTATCCTGCTGCGCTTATTGCGCGGGAAGCGCGTTATCCAACCGGTATTATGCTGGATAACTATGCGGTTGCGATCCCTCATTGTGAAGCGATTCACGCCAGGTCACCGGCTATTTATCTGATAAGGACAGAGACACCGGTCTACTTTCAACAGGCGGATGATGACAATGAAGTCGCAGTCTCTTTAATTATCGCACTCATTGTTGAAAATCCGACGGAACAATTAACATTATTACGATGTTTGTTTGGCAAACTACAACAAACGGAGGTGGTTGAAACCCTGATTACATTACCAGAAAAAGAATTACTGACGTACTTCAGAGACAATGTTTTACTTACTGATAAATAGAACATCTACCTTCAATATATACACAAAATTATTCAGGAAGCATCAGGGCAGCAGGTGAGGACTGAAGGACGAAATATATCTACTCGTCATACTTCAGATTGCGGACGCATTCTCTTTGTAATCCGGGCCTCACCCTGCGTTGCCGCCTTACCGCAACCTGAATTATTTAAAGTATAAAAAGGAATTTCCATGAAACGCAAAATAATAGTTGCCTGCGGCGGGGCGGTTGCCACTTCGACGATGGCCGCAGAAGAGATAAAAGAGTTATGTCGTGCCCACGGTATTGATATTGATCTTATCCAGTGTCGGGTAAATGAAATTGAAACCTATATGGATGGCGCTCATCTCATTTGTACTACCGCAAGGGTTGATCGCGCGTTTGGCGATATTCCATTAGTACACGGGATGCCATTTATTTCTGGTGTGGGCATAGAAGCATTACAGAATAAAATTCTGGATATCTTACAGGGGTGAGCTATGTTTTCGGACGTAATGCGCTATATCCTCGATCTCGGCCCAACGGTCATGTTGCCAATCGTGATCATCATTTTCTCAAAACTGTTGGGAATGAAAATCGGGGACTGTTTTAAATCCGGGCTGCATATCGGGATTGGGTTTGTGGGGATTGGGCTGGTTATTGGCCTGATGCTGGACTCCATCGGCCCGGCAGCAAAGGCGATGGCGGAAAATTTTGACCTTAATCTTCATGTTGTGGATATCGGTTGGCCTGGCTCTTCGCCGATGACCTGGGCGTCGCAGATTGCCCTGATCGCCATACCTGTGGCAATTGGTGTGAATATTCTCATGCTCGTGACCCGCATGACGCGAGTGGTTAATGTCGATATCTGGAATATCTGGCATATGACCTTCACCGGCGCAATGCTCCATCTTGCTACCGGCTCTTATTTGGTGGGTATTCTCGGTGTCGTTATTCATGCCGCCTTTGTATACAAGCTGGGTGACTGGTTTGCCCGCGATACGCGGGATTATTTTGAACTTGATGGTATTGCCATTCCGCACGGTAGCTCGGCATATCTTGGCCCGATAGCCGTGCTGGTGGATGCCATTATCGAAAAAATACCCGGCGTTAACCGGATTAAGTTCAGCGCCGATGATATCCAGCGTAAGTTTGGTCCGTTCGGTGAACCTGTTACCGTGGGTTTTGTGATGGGGCTGATCATCGGGGTTCTTGCAGGGTATGACGCTAAGGGCGTTTTGCAACTGGCGGTTAAAACGGCAGCGGTGATGCTGCTTATGCCTCGCGTGATTAAACCGATAATGGATGGACTGACGCCGATTGCTAAACAGGCGCGAAGCCGCTTGCAGGCGAAATTTGGCGGCCAGGAGTTCTTAATTGGTCTCGATCCGGCCCTGCTGCTGGGCCATACCGCCGTTGTTTCTGCCAGCCTGATTTTTATTCCCTTGACCATTCTGATTGCGGTCTGCGTGCCGGGTAACCAGGTATTGCCCTTTGGCGATCTGGCGACCATCGGTTTCTTTGTCGCAATGGCGGTCGGTGTGCATCGGGGCAATCTGTTCCGTACGTTGATATCGGGCATTATCATCATGAGCATGACGCTGTGGATTGCAACGCAAACCATCGGCCTGCATACACAACTGGCGGCAAATGCCGGTACGCTGAAAGCCGGGGGGATGGTCGCATCGCTGGATCAGGGCGGCTCTCCGGTAACCTGGTTATTAATTCAGATATTTTCACCGCAAAATATTCCCGGCTTTATCATCATCGGCGCAATTTATCTGGTCGGAATTCTGATGACCTGGCGGCGTGCCCGTGGCTTTATTGCGCAAGAGAAAATGACTACCGCAAAATAATCGTTAAATAAGGGGGAAAGTCTCCCCCTTAATATCTCAGGAGTTGTCAATGAAATCAGTTGTTAATGATACTGACGGCATCGTTCGCCTTGAAGAACGGCCCATGCCTGAAATTAACCACGAGGATGATGTGCTGGTTAAAATCGCCAGCTCAGGAGTCTGTGGTTCCGATCTCCCGCGCTTATTTAAAAACGGGGCTCATTATTATCCCATAACGCTGGGGCACGAATTCAGCGGGACTGTCGAAAAACTGGGGGCGGGTGTGACAGATTTACACGCTGGTGATGCCGTTGCCTGCGTTCCGCTATTACCCTGTTTTGAATGTTCTGAATGCCAGAAAGGTTTTTACTCACTTTGCGTGAAATATGATTTTATCGGCTCACGGCGGGATGGCGGATTTGCTGAATATATCGTGGTTAATCGCAAAAATTTATTTGTCCTGCCCCCTGATATGCCGATTGAAGAGGGCGCTTTTATTGAGCCCATCACCGTGGGATTACATGCCTTTCACCTCGCGCAGGGCTGTAAGGATAAAAACGTGATTATTGTCGGGGCCGGAACCATCGGTCTGCTGGCTGTGCAATGTGCCGCGGCGTTGGGGGCGCGAAGCGTGACGGCGATTGATATCAATCCCGAAAAGCTCACGCTGGCGAAGTCACTGGGCGCAACGCACACCTGGAATTCCCGGGAACAGGCCGTCAGTGAGATCCAGGCGGGATTGCATGAAATACGTTTCGATCAGCTGATTCTGGAAACGGCCGGCGTGCCGCAAACGGTATCGCTTGCCGTCGAACTGGCGGGACCTCATGCGCAACTGGCGCTGGTGGGCACGTTACATCAGGATCTGAATCTGAGTCCGACCACGTTTGGTAAAATCCTGCGTAAAGAGTTAACCCTCATCGGTAGCTGGATGAACTACTCTCAGCCCTGGCCGGGCGTGGAGTGGGAGACGGCGACGCAATTACTGGCCGGGCGTCGGTTAAACCTTGAGCCGCTGATCGCTCATCAGGGTGGGTTTGAAAGTTTTGTGCAGGAGATACAGGAGATCGCGCACAATCCGATGCCAGGCAAGGTACTCCTTATTCCGTAACGGTTCGGGCCGGTATCACGCCGGCCCTGCACTCGTCATCGTTCAGGTTGTGGGTGCGTTGGCTATCTTGTGACCCGAACTCTTCAGGGTAGCCAAAACAAACCATTCATCATTCACCATTAGCCTCCCTTCGTTTACACTATGCGCAATTGAAAATGGGTAAATCACAATGAATTCATTCGAACGAAGGAACAAGATTATTCAGCAGGTGAACGAACAGGGCACGGTGCTGGTTCAGGATCTTTCGAACATTTACTCCACCTCTGAAGCGACGATCCGCGCCGATTTGCGCTTTCTTGAAAAAAAAGGGGTAGTGACGCGCTTTCACGGCGGGGCCGCAAAAATAACGACCGGCAATGTCGAGACGGAAATGCAGGAGATCGGGTTTAAGGAGCGGTTTCAGTTAGCCAGTGCGCCAAAAAACAGAATTGCCCAGGCCGCGTTAAAAATGATCAATGAAGGGATGACCATCATTCTCGACAGCGGCAGTACAACGATGCTAATTGCTGAAGAGTTAATGACGGCAAAAAATATCACCGTTATTACGAATAGTCTGCCCGCGGCCTTTGCGTTATCAGAAAATAAAGATATTACCCTGGTTGTGTGTGGCGGAACGGTACGCCATAAAACGCGTTCCATGCATGGGGCTATTGCTGAACGCTCTTTGCAGGATATTAATGCCGATATCATGTTTGTTGGCGCTGATGGTATTGATGCGGTTAATGGTATAACCACGTTCAACGAAGGGTATTCCATCAGCGGCGCTATGGTTTGCGCCGCGAATAACGTTGTTGCGGTTCTGGATTCGACCAAATTTAACCGTCGCGGGTACAACCAGGTTCTGCCAATAGAGAAGATTGATTGCGTTATTACGGATGACGCGATTAGCGAGCGGGATAAAGCGTCGTTAATAAATACGCATATCCAGTTAATTGTCGTTTAATTCGCGGCAATCTGCGTGACTCCCGCGAAAGCGCGCGGGAGAGCGGGATGAATAGTATGACGAGGGGATTAACGCAGCAGCGGGCAGTCCGGGGGTAACCGACAGCGCAGCGCGGCGGGCAGGATCTCGATATGAAATGACTGTCCGCTTAGCGGCTCCCCGTCCAGATTGAAGGTGATCTCATGTGGAGCCTGAATATCAAACCATGATGAAGCCCCGTCGATAATATTGGGGTTTTCCTCCTGCGGTTTCAGGCTGGAAAACAGCGCGGGCAGAAGTTCTTCGCCGGTAAAAATGCGTAATTGCAGCAATCCATCATTGATCAACGCCTCCGGGCAGAGCTGCTGACCTCCTCCGGCCTGGCGCCCATTCCCAATGCCAATCACCAGCGCATCACCTTGCCAGTGAAAGTTCTCGCCGCGGATTTCACAGCGGTCAGGTTTCAGGGTGTCCATCCGCATTAATCCGTGGATCAAATAGGAGACGCCGCCCAGGGCAGCTTTCAGTTTTTCAGGCGTTTCGGTGGTGATCCGTGTTCCAAAACCCCCCGTTGCCATATTGATAAAGCAGGTTTTATCGTTGACCTGAGCCATATCAATCTCAACGGCGTTTCCGGCAATGGCAAGCTTCAGAGCCTTATCCAGCTCCTGCGGAATACCTGCGCTGGTGGCGAAATCATTAGCGGTGCCGAGCGGCAGAATGCCGAGAGCTGGAACAGACTCCCCCTGGCACAGAATCAGCGCTGCGGAGACTTCGTTAATGGTACCGTCACCACCCCCCGCAATGATCGTCGCAACGCCAAGCTGGCGCGCCTCATCAACGTAGCGTCGGGCATCGCCTTTTTCCCAGGTGACACGCACGTGAATCTCCATCCCCTCATCGCGCAAAAGCGTGATGGCATCGCGCAGGGGTTGGTTATCGGTACTTTTGCCATTCAGAATCAGTAAGCTGGCGGGGAAATTAGCCATCCTTCTATGCCTTTATGTTTTTGTCAGATAAGAAGAAAGTGTATAGCAGAACGGGAAAAGAGGGGTCAGAACAGGCTGAAAAATGAATATTTATCCAAAAGGGCGTGTACGCCCCTTGTCGGTACTGGCTTTCAATGGTGCAATGCGGGTTTGTGAGGCACATAAGACCATTGAAAGCCATATTTAGTGACCCGTCGGTGGACACTCTGGGCCTCAAGGCCACCCCTCAAAGGATTGTGTGAGATCGTGCCCTGCAAGTATTCCGGGGCAAAGTGCGCATAGATCATTGTCTGCACAATTCGCAAATGACCCAGGATTCGTTGCAGGTGATGATGCTCCCCCGTTGATCATGAAATGGGTGGCGAAGCTGTGACGTAATGTATGCGTTGCCTGTCCTGCCGGTAGATCGGGTTTCATTTCCTTCATCAATGGACTTTAATAGTAAAGATACTAGAATGATTGCCGATATCATCCTTAGAGAACTTAACGGAGAGACATAGCTAATATGCGTGAGTTATTTGAAAATATGGCGGATGATTTTGTTGATAGCCAGTTTTATGAAAAATTTAAAAAGATGGTGCGATGGCTAAGGCCCTTTTCATTTATAAATATCATTTTTTACTTTTTTTGTTTATTTTGCCTTGCTTTTTTTGCTTTCTTCTTAGTCAGATTATTCATAAATGCCGAAGGCGATCATTACGTTGGTTTTGTGGCTCTGTTAGCAGCAATGGCAACCCTTACCACGCTGATTTATAATTTAAGACGTCATATGTCTGAGGACTATTTTAAGGATGCCAAAGAGTATTTGAAGCGCGCATTTGAAACTTTTGAGCCTAAAAATGGACAGGAAGCTCCACCAAATGACAGAATGACATGGTTGACAGCAGCCAGACTCATTGGAATAGCTGAACGATTAGGCAATAAGATCATTATGGACTCACACAAAGAATCATTTCTTGAGGAAAAAGAATATTGGAGATCTAAGTTTAGAAATCTGATCAAAGATTTTGCATGGAGTTACTACTGCGATGGGGTTGAAAAATTCAACTCATGGAATATTTTTGATCGTGAGCCTATCGCAGAATCATCAATCTATGCCATTCACAAGTTTATTGAATGGAATGAAGACTACACTGACCCATTACCAGATATAACATTCTCAAATGATGAGCTAAAAAATCTTAGAAGAAAATTCCCTTCCCTGTCTCAATTACTATCTCAAGTCAATAGAAATAGAAAGTAATATATAGGGCGAGATACTTCATTTTTCTATGGATTTGTCATCACAGGCACTGATGGCAAGTCTTGAATTGACGGAATACATTATCTGGCAACATGGCAGTTAGATGATATCTTTTAAAAACTTTGACAAATTTCTGTCGCAGTCAACTTTATTAAAGCTTAACACATGATGCTATTATTCCCCCCATTAACATTTACAGACTCTCATCCCTGGACCTCAATTTAATCTATTGGGATATTGCATTATTTTTTCGATGGTTTCATATCATGTTGTACTAACTCTCTGACCAACTAATGGGTTGGCTATCGATCCCCATCAATTGCATTCTCTTTTTCATGAACACATTGAAAAAAATGCAAGATATGGCCCGCCTGCTGCACTATCTGATCCGCACCGATCTGCACTGGCGTCATCATCGAGACTGATCTTGATGCGGGTCGCTGCCGTGTGCAGTCCGGTGGGATTGTCACCGACTGGCTTCTCCCGTGCCAGGCGTTCACGCATCTGGTGGGTTCCTTCCGTTGACGAGCAGGTTTGTGAGTTGATACCACGTTTGTGCTGCCTGCCATTTTCTCTGATGACCATCCTGCACCCACAAGCTGATTACCGATACGACAAAGGAGCGTTATCACCAGTACACAAATATTAATTGTAGCTGCACGTTCGTCACGACCAAGACGGTCGAGCACTTCATTGTGAAGCCGGTCTAAGTAGTTCTGGTTTTACCTCACCCGACCTGGGCAAGGCAACAACAGCTCTTGATGTGAAAAAAGAGCCCCCGATATTGCGTGGTTTCTTTTATTCGATGTGGTCAATATGTGGACGTGACCTGAAACAAATCCATTTATTTCAGTGGATTACAGGAAAAAATAAGCCTGCGTAAGGGAGATTACGCAGGCTAAGGAGGTGGTTCCTGGTACAGCTAGCATTTATGGGTTATGTTTTTCAGCAGGATGGATAATACCCTCATTAAACGAAGCGGTATGTGATCAATTTCTAAGAATCATCCCATTGTAAAAAATAACCCGGATTAACTACTTACCGTGGGGATTACGCGTCGATTCACCTGAAAAATTGCGCATTAACAACGCATAATCCAGATTCATATCCTGCGGTACCGGGATCCAGACGGTGTAACCGTCACCAGGCGCAACGGGCATCGGCTCGCCTTTGGCGTTATTCATCTGTTCCAGGGTGAAATTCACATTGCCCTGCGGGGTCATCAGCTCCAGGCTGTCGCCGAGCGAGAATTTGTTTTTCACGGCGACGGCGGCAAGGAGGCCCTTACGCTCACCGGTGAATTCCCCAACGAATTGCTGACGTTCGGATACTGAGTAGCCGTATTCGTAATTCTGGTAATCGTCGTGGGTATGACGACGCAAAAAGCCCTCGGTGTAACCGCGATGCGCCAGACCTTCCAGTGTTTCGAGCAGGCTGGTATCAAAGGGTTTACCTGCGGCAGCATCATCAATGGCTTTTCGATAGACCTGAGCGGTGCGCGCGCAGTAGTAAAAGGATTTAGTACGGCCTTCAATCTTCAGCGAGTGTACGCCCATTTGAGTCAGACGTTCGACGTGGGCAATTGCTCGCAGATCTTTCGAGTTCATGATGTAGGTGCCGTGCTCATCTTCGAACGCGGTCATGTATTCACCCGGACGCTGGGCTTCTTCAATCATGAAAACTTTATCGGTTGGTGCGCCGATACCCAGCGTCGGCTCAACGTTTTGCACCGGAATCGGTTCGTATTTATGAACGATGTTGCCCACCACATCTTCTTTCCCTTCCTGCACCTTATACTCCCAACGGCAGGCGTTGGTGCAGGTTCCCTGGTTCGGGTCGCGCTTGTTGATATAACCGGAGAGCAGGCAGCGGCCGGAGTAGGCCATACACAATGCGCCGTGAACGAAGATCTCAATCTCCATATCGGGTACCTGCTGGCGGATCTCTTCAATCTCTTCCAGCGACAGTTCACGTGAGAGAATCACACGGCTCAGCCCCATCTGATGCCAGAACTTAACCGTTGCCCAGTTTACCGCGTTGGCCTGAACAGAGAGATGAATCGGCATATCCGGGAAGTTTTCACGCACCAGCATGATAAGACCCGGATCGGACATGATCAGCGCATCGGGCCCCATTTCCACTACCGGTTTGAGATCGCGAATGAAGGTTTTCAGCTTTGCGTTATGCGGCGCGATATTGACCACCACGTAGAATTTTTTACCAAGCTCATGGGCTTCATTAATGCCGAGCTGCAGGTTCTCGTGATTGAATTCGTTGTTGCGCACGCGCAGAGAGTAACGCGGTTGGCCCGCATAGACGGCATCTGCGCCATACGCGAAAGCATAACGCATATTTTTCAGCGTTCCCGCCGGGGAAAGGAGTTCCGGTTTAAACATAATTTTCTCGTTCTGATGACAGGTCAGATCCGCTTCACCTGATGAAGCGGTTAGGGGAGTGCCCCCACATTAAGGGCGGGCATTGTAGCGCCGTGGGGGGGAGAGGTAAAGGGAAGTACCGTCAGGCAATCCGACAGGCATCGGCTTCCCAGCGATATCCCACGCCATACACCGCACGAATAAACGACTGTTCTTCGTCAAGAGATTCCAGCTTGCGGCGCAGGTTTTTGATGTGACTGTCAATTGTGCGGTCAGTCACCACGCGATAATCGTCGTAGAGATGATTGAGCAACTGCTCGCGGGAGAAGACTTTCCCTGGCTCATGAGAAAGCGTTTTAAGCAGACGGAACTCCGCTGGAGTGAGATCGAGCAGTTTCCCACGCCAGGAGGCCTGAAAGCGGCCTTCATCGATAATCAGCGGGCTATCGGCGTCCATCTGCTCCAGGACACGCTGTGGCTTGCAGCGGCGCAGAATGGTTTTTACGCGGGCGACAACTTCGCGCGGGCTATAAGGTTTGCAGATGTAATCATCAGCGCCAATTTCCAGCCCCAGCAGGCGATCTATCTCTTCGATTTTTGCTGTCACCATTACCACGGGCACTTCGGAGAAACGGCGGATCTCCCGACATAATGTCAGACCGTCAGTGCCTGGCAGCATCAGGTCCAGCAGGATCAGGTCGGGTGGGGTCTGTCGCACATACGGCAGTACCCGATCGCCATGGCTGATTAACGTTGGAGCATAGCTCGCGGCTTTCAGATAGTCGATTAGCAACTGTCCCAGTTTGGGTTCATCTTCCACGATCAGGATGCGCGGCGTGTTTTCATCAATGGGTAACTCAGTCATACATCTCTCTGTAAGTCGTGTTCCAGCGGTAGCTCTACTGTAATGCTAACGCCGCCAAAAGGCGAATGGGCTACCCGGATCTGGCCATTATGCGCCTGTACGATGTTGACGCAAATGGCCAGTCCCAGGCCCGATCCGCCGCTGGCCCGGTTGCGGGAACCTTCTGCACGGTAAAAACGTTCGAATAATTTATTCAGCTGCTCGTCACTCACGCCAGGTGCGGTGTCGGCAAAGGTTAACAAGACCTTTTTATCTGACTGTCCGGCGCTGATATGCAGGCTGCCACCGCTGTCGGTGTAGCGCAGACTGTTTTCCAGCAGATTATTAAAAAGCTGCATCAGACGATCGGGATCGCCAAACACGATCGCGCTGTCCGGCAGTGAAAACTTCAGCGTCAGCCCGCGGCTGGCGAAACGCTCGCGAAATGCGCCGCCTGCCACTTCCAGTAGAGGGATCAGATCCACTGAGGTTTTTTGATATGCCAGCGCACCTTCATCAGACATTGAAAGCTGATGCAGATCGTCCACCAGTTTGGTCAGCGTGCCGACCTCCGCCTGCAGGGAGGCCACAGATTCTGGTGTAAATTGACGCACGCCGTCCTGGATAGCCTCCAGTTCGCCGCGTAACACGGCGAGCGGGGTGCGCAGCTCATGGGAGATATCGGCCATAAAATCGCGGCGCATCTGCTGGTTTTTTTCCAGCGTGCTGGCGAGCTGATTAAAGTCCTGTGCCAGCTTGCCCAACTCGTCTGCACTGGTTGGGGTCACGCGGGTGGTGAAGTCGCCCGCCGCCAGCTTATGGGTACCCTCCACCAGGCGTTTGACCGGAGCCAGTAATCCGCGCGCCAGGGGAAAAGTGGCCAGCGCCGCCAGCAGGGTTGAGAGCGCGACGATAAGCCAGCTGGTACGTCGCTGCTGTTTGTCGAAATTAATATCCGTGTTGCGCGTCAGACGCTCAACGGGGGAGGCAATCACCGCGCCCACGTCATTGCCATTGACGTTAATGGCGCGGCGCGTTCCATCATGAGGGACCGGACCGTGCGGGCCGACCAGCACGTTGCCACTTTGGTCAACTACCCAAAACTGGGTGCGCCAGCCGTGTGGCGGCATACCTGGACCAGGCTTATCACTGTCGCCGTCGTGCTCCAGCGAACGCAGGATCTGAAAAACAAAGCGATCGTTATTACGCAGGAATCGCCAGCTACCGTGCAGTTGGTACTGTTCGCCCAGGGCGTCTCCGAGCAGCTGTAGCCGCTGTTCGTTACCGTGTTTTATGTAATCGATAAAGCCACGTTCAAAGCTGACGCGAACGGCCCAGTGCATGCTGATGAGAAGCACAATGCAGGTGGCAAAAATCGCCAGAAACAGTTTGCCGGTGATACCGGGTCGCCAGAACTTCATTACGAGCTCCTCTTGCGTCGCGAAATGACAACGTTTTTATGCGTGTCGTTGGGCACTCGGGCAAAAATGATTGCCGGTAGTGCGATGATCAACGCCATGCAAAGCCAGGTGTACATAAAGACCGTGTGCGTGCTGTCGCTGGCAACGGCAACGTGCTGCTGGCTGAACATGCCCAGCAGAAGCCCGGCGATAGTCACCCCGATACTCATCGACAGTTGCATAATCATCGACAGAAGACTGTTGCCGCTGCTGGCGAATTCGTCCGGTAGATCTTTCAGCGTCAGGGTATTCATCGATGAAAAACGCGTTGAGTTAACCATTCCCTGCAGGAACAAAACGAAGGGCAGAACGTAGTACCAGCCGAGCAGTGCGGTCGTCATAAACAACAGGGTCACCAGCGACAGGCCCAGAGTGGCGGCTACCAGCACGCGGCGATAGCCAAAGCGGTTTACCACCTGCACCACAATCCGTTTCATCCCCATACTGCCCAACACCATCGGGATCATCATCAGCCCGGCATGGAATGGTGTGAAGCCAAGGCCAATTTGCAGGAAAACCGGTGTCATAAACGGCAACATGCCGCTCCCGACGCGTCCGGCGAAGCTGCCAAGCAGACCAAGCGAAAAGGTATGCGTGCGAAACAGATTCAGGCTGAACAGCGCCCTGACGTTATTTCTGGCATGTAGCAGATACAGAAGGATCGCCACGATACCGGCGGCAACCAGCGCGGCAAGGGCGAGATGCGACAACCCTGTACCTCTACTGCCATCCAGCGCCAGCGTCAGGAACGCCATGCCGAAAGCCAACAGCAAAAAGCCGGAGAGGTCAAAACGCCGGGTCTGCATGGTGTAGTTGGGCATCAGTATTAACGTCGCAATGGCGCCGATAATGCCCACCGGAATATTAATCAGGAATATCCAGTGCCATGAGGCGTATTCAACCAGGATCCCGCCCAGCGCCGGGCCGAGCAGGGGACCAACCTGACCGGGCAGCGTGACGAAAGTCATCGCCGCCATATACTGCTCGCGCGGGACGATCTTCATGACCGTCAGCCTGCCGACTGGCACCATCATCGCGCCGCCGACCCCCTGTAGCACGCGCGCCATCACCAGTTCATCAAGCGTGCCGGACCAGGCGCAAAACAGCGAACCGAGCGTGAACAGAATAATGGCGGTGAAGAAGATATTGCGCACGCCGACCCTGTCAGCCAGCCAGCCGCTGGCCGGGAGCATGACCGCGACGGTCAGCACATACGACACAATGACCATATGCATATGCAACGGGCTTTCCCCGAGACTTGTCGCCATCGAGGGAAGGGCGGTGTTAACGATAGTGGTATCCAGCGATTGCATAAAAAAGCCGAATGCCACTATCCAAAGCTGCCAGCGGGTGCTGTTGGGAAGTTCTGTCATTTAACTTGTTACCGTTTCTCCTGGTTTACGTGAAAAACGTAGCCGCAGACGGTCAAAAAAGAGGTAAACCACCGGCGTGGTATAGAGTGTCAGAAGCTGGCTCATTACCAGACCGCCGACGATCGTAATCCCGAGCGGCTGGCGCAGTTCAGAGCCATCCCCACCGGACAGCACCAGCGGCAGCGCGCCAAACAGCGCGGCCAGGGTGGTCATCATTATCGGGCGAAAACGTAGCAGACATGCCTGAAAAATGGCCTCTTCCGGCGTCAGATTACCGTGCCTCTGCGCATCAAGCGCAAAATCAACCATCATGATGGCATTTTTCTTCACAATGCCAATGAGCAGCATGATCCCTATCAGGGCGATCAGGCTGAACGGGGCATCGAAGAGTTCCAGCGCCAGCAATGCTCCCACCCCGGCAGAGGGAAGCGTGGACAGAATCGTCAGTGGGTGCACGTAGCTTTCGTACAGAATGCCCAGCACGATATAGACCGTGGCGATCGCCGCAATAATCAGGATCACCTGTGAGTTCATGGTTTCCTGGAAAACCTGCGCGGTTCCTGCAAAGCTGCCGCGTACGGTTGAGGGCACGCCAAGCTGGGTCATCGCCCGGGTTATCGCGTCGCTGGCTTCGGAAAGCGAGGAGCCGGTCGGCAGGTTAAAGGAGATGGTCGATGCTGCGGACAATCCCTGATGATTCACCGACAGCGGCGCATTGGCGGGTTGCCACTTCGCAAAATACGACAGCGGAATGGCTTTACCGTCGCTGTTAATGACAAACATTTTATCCAGTGCGCTGATGTCCTGGGTGTAACGGGGATCGACTTCCATCACCACTTTATACTGATTCATCGGCTGGTAAATGGTGGAGATTTGCCGCTGCCCAAAGGCGTTGTTCAGCAGACTGTTTGCGGCCTGAACGTCAATTCCAAGACGCGACATGGTGTCGCGATCGTAGACAAGATTCATCTCGGCGCCGTTGTCCTGCTGGTCAGAGTTTACGTCCGCCAGTTGGGGCAGAACGGCCAGCGCTTTGCGAATTTTCGGTTCCCATTCGCGCAGCGCGGCAAGGTCGTCCGATAAGAGCGTGTACTGATAGCTGGCGTTGGCCTGGCGACCACCGACGCGAATATCCTGCACCGCCATCAGAAACAGATTCGCGCCCGGTTCTTTCGCGAGCTTTATCCGCAAGCGGTCGATAACCTGCTGGGCCGTTTCGTTACGTTCTGCGCGTGGTTTCAGCGTGATAAACATCATCCCGCTGTTGACGCGTGAACCGCCGGTAAAGCCGGTAACGTTATCCACGGCAGGATCCTCGCGGATAATCTTCATAAAGTCCTGCAACTTGCCGCGCATCGCCTGGAAGGAGATGCTCTGATCGGCCTGAATGCCGCCCATCAGCACGCCGGTATCCTGCTCCGGGAAGAAGGTTTTTGGGATCGAGATGTAGAGCCAGATATTTAATGCGATAGTGCCAAGCAGCACCAGGCCCACCATACGGGAGTGGTTCAGTACCCATTTCAGCGACTTACCGTACCCTTGTTGCAGCGCCACCAGCAGGCGACCAAAGCCGCGATTGCGCGTCTGCTCGCGCGGTTTGCTGGATTTGAGCATCCAGCCGCACATCATCGGGGTCAGAGTGAGCGAAACCACCAGGGAGATGCCAATGGCAACGGAGAGAGTCACGGCAAACTCGCGTAATAACCGGCCGGGCAATCCCCCCATCAACAGCAGCGGCAGGAATACCGCCACCAGCGAAAGGCTCATTGAGAGTACGGTGAAACCCACTTCCCGCGTACCCTGCAACGCTGCCTGCAATGGTTTCATTCCCGCTTCCAGATGACGGGAGATATTTTCCAGTACCACGATGGCGTCATCTACCACAAAACCGGTGGCGATGGTGAGCGCCATCAGCGACAGGTTATTCAGACTGAAGCCGCACAGGTACATTGCCGCGAAGGTGCCAATCAGCGATACGGGAACCGCCACGGCAGGAATCAGGGTTGCACGCCCGGATCGCAGGAATAAAAAAACCACCAGGATGACCAGCGCCACGGAAATAATTAAGGTCTGCTCCACCTCCTCCAGCGAGGCGCGGATCGTCGGGGAGCGATCCTGGGCTATCTGCATGTCGATTGACGCGGGGATCGTTGCCTGTAACTCCGGCAGTTTTGCCCGGATGCTGTCCACCGTCTGGATGATATTGGCTTCCGGCAGTTTGCGGATCATCAGCAGAATGGCCGGTTTCGCGTTGGTCATCCCGGCGTTACGCACGTCCTGTACCGAATCGACAATAGAGGCGACGTCGCCCAGACGTACCGCCGCGCCGTTGTTATAGTGCACGATCAGCGGCTGATATTCCGCCGCAGTTTTCAGTTCGTCATTGGTCTGTACCTGCCAGCGATGGGTTTTGTCTTCCAGGGCGCCCTGAGGTTTACGTACGTTGGCATTGCTGATGGTGGTCCGAACGTCGTCCAGCGACACGCCCTGATTAAACAGTGCCTGGGGGTTCAGGCCCACGCGCACCGCCGGCAGGGAGCTACCGCCCACATCCACATCACCGACACCGTCGATCTGCGCGATGGTTTGCGCTAGCTGGGTGGAGGCGAAATCGTACAGTTCGCCCTGGGAATACGTCTCCGATGTCAGCGTCAGGATCATAACTGGCGAATCGGAGGGATTGGCTTTGCGATAAGTTGGACGGCCTGGCATACCGCTCGGCAGCAGGCTTTGCGCGGCATTGATCGCTGCCTGCACATCACGCGCCGCGCCGTTGATATCCCGGTCGAAGTTAAACTGGAGAATGATGCGCGTGCTGCCAAGTGAGCTGCTCGACGTCATTTCGCTGACGCCGGCAATGCGCCCCAGCGAGCGCTCCAGCGGGGTCGCAACCGACGACGCCATCGTCTCCGGCGATGCGCCCGGCAACGATGCGCTGACCATAATCACCGGGAAATCGACCTGCGGCAGCGGGGCGACCGGCAGCAGCCGGAATCCAAGCACGCCGCACAGGGTAATGGCGATAGAAATTAACGTTGTCGCCACCGGGCGATAAATGAAGAGAGCGAAAAACTTCATTTACACCTCCTCTTCCTGGCGTGGGAAGCGGCTTTTCACATACAGCGACAGACGATCGAACAGCAGATAAATGACCGGTGTGGTAAACAGCGTCAGCACCTGGCTGACCAGTAAGCCACCCACCATGCCTATCCCCAGCGGTCGGCGCAATTCCGCCCCGACGCCGGTACTCAGCATCAGCGGCAGCGCGCCCAGCAGGGCCGCCAGGGTGGTCATCAGGATCGGGCGAAAACGCAGCAGGCAGGCCTGGAAAATAGCCTCACGCGGCGCCATCCCCTGCTCGCGCTCGGCGGCCAGCGCAAAGTCGATCATCATGATGGCGTTTTTCTTCACAATACCAATCAGCAAAATGATGCCGATAATGGCGATCACATCCAGCTCACTGCCGGCAATCATCAATGCCAGCAGAGCGCCGACCCCGGCCGTTGGCAGGGTAGAAAGAATGGTAATGGGGTGAATAAAGCTTTCATACAGCACGCCAAGCACGATATACATTGCCACCACCGCCGCGACAATCAGCCAGATGGTGCTGTCCAGCGCCGCCTGGAAGGCAAGGGTGCTGCCCTGGAACTGCGTGGTGATATCCACCGGCAGGTTGAGCGTTTTCTCCGCATCGAGAATCGACTGTACTGCGTCACCCAGCGAATAGTTGTCCGGCACGTTAAACGAAATCGTGGTCACCGGAAACTGATCGAGGTGGTTGATCGAGAGCGGGGCAAAGCGCTGCTCCACTTTGGCGATCGCGCTAAGCGGCACAATTCCGCCATCGCTGCTGGTTAACCGAATGGTATCCAGCGCCGCCAGCCCTGGCGTATTTTCGGTGTTGTGTTCCAGCACCACGCGATACTGGTTGGCCTGAGTATAAATCGTAGAGATCAACCGCTGGCCAAAGGCGTTATACAGGGCATTATCGACATCCGCCATGCTGATCCCCAGACGGCTGGCGCTGTCGCGATCAACGTTCACCCAGGCCACCAGCCCTTTGTCCTGCCAGTCGCTGCTGACGTCAGAAAGCTGTGGGAGTTGTTGCAGTTTTTCCATTAACTGCGGTACCCACGTGCTGAGCGCATCCAGCGAGGTGGCCTGTAAGGTGAACTGATACTGGGTGCGGCTCACCTGGGTATCGATGGTTAAATCCTGCGTTGGCTGCAGATAGAGTTCGACTCCGGGAACCTTACTCACCGCGGCCTGCAGACGGGTTATCACCTTTTGCACGCGGTCGTCGCGCTCGTCCAGTGGCTTAAGGTTGATTTGCAGACGCGCGCTGTTCAGCGCCGGATTCGTGCCATCCACGCCGACGAACGAGGTCAGACTTTCCACTGCCGGATCGCCGAGAATGACATCGGAGACCTGACGCTGGCGCTGCGCCATGCTGGCAAATGAACTGGACTGCGGAGCCTGCAATGTGCCCTGAATGATGCCGTTATCCTGAACCGGGAAGAACCCTTTAGGAATAAACACCCACAGCATAATGCTCAGCAGTAGCGTGCCAAGCGCCACGCTCAGCGTCAGCCACGGGTGATTGAGCACTTTTGCCAGCCAGTGACCGTATCCGGCGATCGTCCGTTCGAACATCTTTTCCGACGCACGGGAGAAGCGGTTCTGTTTACGCAGCGACGCCTGGCTGAGCATACGGGCGCACATCATCGGCGTCAGGGTCAGCGATACCACGGCGGAAATCAGAATAGCCACCGCCAGGGTAACCGCGAACTCACGAAACAATCGTCCGACAATGTCGCCCATAAACAGCAAGGGGATCAGTACCGCAATCAGCGATAAGGTCAGGGAAATAATGGTAAAGCCGATTTCGCCAGCGCCCTTAAGCGCCGCCGCCAGCGGTTTCTCGCCTTTTTCGATGTAACGTGAAATGTTCTCGATAACCACGATCGCATCATCCACCACGAAACCGGTGGCGATAGTCAGCGCCATTAACGTCAGGTTATTGATTGAAAAATCGAGAAATACCATTACCGCAAAGGTACCAATCAGCGACAGGGGGACGGCAACCCCCGGAATAATGGTGGCGGGAACGTTGCGCAGAAACAGGTAGATAATCATCACCACCAGCGCAATGGCCAGCATCAGCTCAAACTGAGTGTCGCTCACCGACGCGCGAATATTGGTGGTGCGGTCAGAAAGCACGGTGACCTTAACGGTTTTTGGCAGGCTTTCTGTTAATTGCGGCAGCATCTGCCGAACGCTGTCTGCCGTAGAGATGATGTTGGCGCCGGGCTGGCGCTGGACGTTCATCACAATGGCCTGTTCTTTATTCGCCCACGCGCCGAGCCAGCTGTTTTCCGCGCCCTGTTCAACGGTGGCGACATCACCCAGACGTACCGGCGCACCGTTCTGCCAGGCGATAATAAGCTGACGATACTCGTCGGCAGACTGCATCTGGTCGTTTGCGGAGAGCGTCACCGCACGGGCCGGACCGTCAAGGCTGCCTTTTGCTGAGTTAACGTTAGCACCGGTAATGGCCGTACGGACGGTTTCACTGGTCAGACCGAGGGCGGCGATGGCCTGGGCATTGAGCTTCACCCGTACCGCCGGGCGCTGCCCACCGGAAAGGGTAACTAACCCGACGCCGGAGACCTGGGAAATCTTCTGCGCTACGCGGGTTTCCACCATATCTTCTACCTGCGTCATCGGCATGGCGCTCGAAGTGACGGCGAGCGTCATGATCGGCGGATCGGCAGGGTTTACCTTACTGTAAACGGGGGGATTAGGCAGATCGCCCGGCAGCAGGTTGGTGGCGGCGTTAATGGCTGCCTGTACCTCCTGCTCAGCCACATCAAGCGGCAGGGTAAGCTGGAACTGCAACGTCACCACGGATGCGCCGCCGGAACTTTGCGACGACATCTGCTTCAGGCCGGACATCTGTCCGAACTGACGCTCAAGCGGGGCGGTGACGGCGGAGGTCATCACATCCGGGCTGGCACCCGGATACAGCGTCACGACCTGAATCGTGGGGTAGTCCACTTCCGGCAGGGCGGAAACGGGCAGGAAGCGATAGCCGATAATCCCGGCGAGTAAAATCGCCACCATCAGCAGCGTGGTGGCGACAGGACGCATAATAAACAGGCGGGACGGGCCGCCCGTGCTGCCAGGAGGTAACAACTGCATCAGGAGCGCGCTCCTTTTTGGCCGGGAGCGCGGGCAGGGGTTTTATCTTCCGCTGCGGTTGCCGTTTGTGCTTCCACCACTTCCACTTTTGCCCCTTCCGTCAGGCGGTCTATACCATCCGTGACCACGCGATCGCCCGCGGAAATCCCGGCGCTAATCACCACCTTCTGGCTGTCCTGAATCCCGGGTTTCACCAGGTGTTTGCTGACTTTGTTTTCGCTGTTCAGCACCCAGACAAAGTGGCCTTCGTTGCCCATTTGCAGTGCGGCGGCAGGGATGACTATCGCGTTTTGTTCGGTATCCACCAGCATTCGGGCGTTCACAAACTGATTCGGGAATAGCGTATCGTCCTGGTTATTGAAACGCGCTTTAATTTTGATGGTGCCGGTGGAGGCGTCAATCTGGTTGTCCAGACTCAGCAGGGTGCCTTCACTCAGTTTCTGTGAGTTGGTCCGGTCCCAGGCTTCAACAACCAGCGTTTTACCGGCCTTTTGCGCCTGCACTACGGTGGCAATATCGCTTTCCGGCAGAGTGAAGATCAAATCAATGGGATGCGTTTGCGTGATAACCACAATACCGGTGGTATCTCCGCTGGAGATCTGATTACCGATATCCACCTGTTTCAGACCCACCCGACCGTCCACCGGGGCGGTGATACGGCTCCAGTCGAGCTGTAATTGCGCACTGGCGACGCTTGCCTCATCCGCTTTTAGGGTGCCTTCAGCTTCGCTGACCAGCGACTGCTGGGTGTCCAGCTCCTGACGGGAGACAAGATTGGTTTTTACCAGTTGCTGATACCGCGCCAGATCGCGCCGGGCATTCGCCAGCGTGGCTTTGTCTTTCGCTAACTGCCCCTGCGCCTGAGCCAGCGCCACTCTGAACTGGCTGGGATCGATTTCGGCCAGCAGATCGCCCGCCTTAACCTGCTGCCCTTCCTGGAAATGGATCGCCATAAGCTGACCGTCCACACGGCTGCGCACGGTGACAGTATTGGCGGCGGTGATGGTACCCAGCCCGGTCAGATAGCGAGGAACGGCCTGTTGAACGGCGGTAGCGGCCTGGACGGGCGCCAGTGGGCCGGAGCGCATACCGCGACGACCCGCACCGGCAGGCTGCTGTGCCTGCCCGCTCGCACCTGGCGCTTTGCTTTCTGGAGTGCTGCGGCTGTGCCAGAGCCAGAATGCCGCGACAGCCACCACGGCTACCACGATTGCTATCACCCAGCGGGATTTATCACTGCCTTTCATCGTTATGAGTTTCTCATCCTGAAACGTTTCGCGGAATGATACTAGTTTAGTCAGGCAACAAGGGAGAAAAATGGAGGAATTATGAAACACTGTCTGGATTCGTCTGAATGCTGACGGGCTTTGCGAGGCGTTACGCAACGATTATCGGTGAAAATGAGGAAGGCTGAAGAGTGCGTTAGAGTGGCGGCATGGCAATACGGAGGTAAGCCAAAAATTTCAGCAGGATGCTGATACGGGAAAGCCCCTCCCGAGGAAGGGGCCAAAATAAGGAAAGGGTTATGATGAAGTACGTCATCAGACTGGTGATACTCTTAGTCATTAGCCTACCCGCTTACTAAGACACCAGGGGGAGGGGGGACCCCTCCCTTACCCTCGCTCCTGAAAATAAGCCACGCTCTGACTAATGTCAATTCGCAGCGACTGCGCTTGCGAGCCGCTTAGCGGAAAACAACCTCCGCCCAGCGCGCCAGCCCGGCGGTAACGGAACCGAAATCATCGCCCCCGGCAATGGGAATGCCAGGCAGCTGCGCGGTGAGCGCTTTTTTAATGAGCGGTGAACGGGCGCTGCCGCCGGTCAGATAGATCACATCCGGCTTTTCCTGAGCGTTATCCAGCGCCAGCTGTACCTGTTCGAGAATACGCGTCAACGGCTGGTCGAGCGCCGCTTCCAGCCCCTGCTGGCTGATGGCGGTGGCTAACGCATTGCTGATGAAGGGCAGCGTGGCGGTTGTTTCGGGCTGTGCAGACAGGGCAATTTTGCTCTCCTCCGCGCTTCGCACCAGACGATAACTCAGGCGCTGACGCCAGACTTTAAGCAGCAGCGCCACTTTCTCCGGCTCACGTGCATCGCGGACGAGATCGTTTAACATGCGACCGTTTGCGCTGCTGTAGAAATCACTCTGTGCCGGGACATCGTTAATCGCCACCGCATTCCACCAGGGTAATACGGGCAGGGCGATACCTTTTTCGGTTTCCCCCCCCATGCCCAACAGTGGCATCAGGGTTTTAAACGCCAGTGCGATATCCAGATCGTTGCCGCCAACGCGACAGCCGCTGTGTCCGAGCAGGCTGGATTCACGATCTTCGCGCTGACGCCACCGGGGGCCCATCAGCAGCAGCGAGCAGTCCGTGGTCCCGCCGCCGATATCAACGACCAGCACGCGTTTCTCTTCCTGTAAGGTTGCCTCATAGTCCAGACCGGCGGCGACGGGCTCATACTGGAACACCACATCCTGAAAACCGGCACGTTTTGCCGCACGCTCCAGAATGCCCTGCGCCTGGCTGTTGGCCTCTTCGCCACCTAAACCCTGAAAGTTGATTGGGCGCCCAATGACCGCCTGGGTTATGGCTTCTGGCAGCTGGCTTTGTGCCTGATTACGGATATGCAACATCATTGCGCAGACTAAGTCTTCGAATAATGCAACCTGTTGTGGTTTAAGACCACTGGCCCCCAGGAACGATTTCGGTGATTTAACGAAGTAAACTTCTTCCGGATCGTCAATATATTGCGCGAGAGAGGAAAGACCAAATTGCACGCTGTTGACGTTGACGTCGATATCTTCTTCGCGGTTATAACGCATTGCGCGACGCAGCAGCGCCTGGGTCTCTGCGTCCGTTGCCGGGACGTTGTGATGGCGATACAACCACTCGCTTACGGCTTCACGCGTCGGTGCGCAAAGCATTGAAGGTAACAGCGTACTGTTGTTTTCCATTTTGAGTAACTGAGGTTGTCCGTCACGCATGATGGCAACCGAACAGTTGGCCGTACCGTAGTCAAAACCAATAAACACTTTAATAATCCCCATGCCGGTGAAGAAGGGGCGAGACTTTAACGAAATGTCATCCGGGCGACAACTGGAATATAAAGGCAAGGCGTCCTGTTAGATTAACGTATATCAATCATGTTTAAGGTTGCAGGCGCGTTGGCACTCCTGCTACTTAAATTATTCAGGGTACAGGCGAAAGAATTATTGAAAAGGAGTCGGAATGTTTACTTTGAGCTGGCAACCGCCGTATGACTGGCCGTGGATGCTGGGTTTTCTCGCGGCTCGTGCCGTAAAGGGCGTTGAGACGATTGGCGAACTGCACTACACGCGAAGCCTGGCCATTGGCGAACATCGTGGAAGGGTAACCGTTATGCCCGACCTGCAAAACCAGACGCTCAACGTCACGCTAACCGAGGGGCTGCTGCCCGTTGCGCACCATTGCCTGGAAAAAGTTGAACGCTTATTTGATTTAGGTTGCGATCCGTTACGGGTGACTCAGGCGCTGGGCGACTTAGGCGCGGCACGTCCGGGATTACGTTTGCCCGGCTCGGTTGATGCATTCGAGCAGGGCGTCCGGGCGATTTTAGGCCAGCTGGTGAGCGTATCGATGGCGGCGAAGCTGACCGCTAAAGTCGCCAGCCGCTATGGCGACGTGCTTGCGGATGCGCCAGAGTATGTCTGTTTTCCCACGCCGCAGCAGTTGGTCAATGCCAATCCGCTTGAGTTAAAAGCGCTGGGGATGCCGGTAAAGCGTGCTGAAGCCCTCATCCATCTGGCGCAAGCCGCGCTGAATGGCGAATTTACCTTTACCGCCCCTGCGGACATCGAGCAGGGAATGAAGACATTGCAGTCCTTTCCGGGAATCGGGCGCTGGACGGCCAGCTATTTTGCGCTTCGCGGCTGGCAGGCGAAGGATGTTTTTCTGCCGGATGATTACCTGATCAAGCAACGTTTTCCCGGCATGACGCCGGCGCAGATTCGTCGCTACGCTGAGCGCTGGAAGCCCTGGCGTTCATACGCGTTATTGCATATCTGGTACACCGACGGCTGGCAGCCGTCAGTTGATGGCGAAATAGCTGGTGTTCAGTAGCAGATCCAGGGGTTGCGCATCGGCGATAATATCGCCATAGATGAGATCCACCCCGATCCCGGAAAGGGCGTCCATCGCCAGCGGGGTCTGTATCGGTCCCGCGATGGTTTTTACCCCCAACCGCCGGGCATGACCCTGAACGATCGACACCAGCATTTCATCCATCAAATTACCCTGAATGCTGGTGCTCAGTTCGCCGTCGAGCTGCAGGTAATCGGCCATCCCAGGGGTCAGATGGTTAAAGATTTGCAGGTCCCGCCCAATGTGGCTGAGGATAATCCGGCAGCCCGCCTGACGCAGCTTTTGCAACCCAGGTACGGCCTCGGTCGCTTGCGAAATAATGACATCAGCCGGAATAATCAGGTGCAGCAGACGCGCTGACAGCGGACTGCGTTCCAGCTGATTAAGCAGCTCATCAATAAGCGTTGTGCTGCTCAACCCGGCGGCAGAAAGGGGCAGGGCCAGGCTCAGCCCTTTACTCGCGACGGCTGCTGCCGCATGGTGGAAAAACTCATGGAAGACGCGACGGTCCAGCGCGTGGTCAAGCGCCGGGTCGGCTAAGCCTGCGCGGAACGCCTGCTCTTCCATCACTTCGCCTTCGCTGGTCCACAGACGTAGCGAAACCAGCCAGAAGCTGCAAGTCTCAGGAATACGCGGCGACGCCACGCTTCGGGCGACCATCAGCAGGTGGTTATCTTTAATCATGTGCCACTGTTCATCCAGCGACATCATGGCACGCGTGGTATGTTGCGCCTCTTGCTGCGGTTCATAGACGGTGACGCGGCCACGCCCGCCATTTTTAGAGGCATAGCAGGCAATGTCCGCCTGCGACATAACCTCGGTGGCGAGATGGTTGTTTTCATCAATCAACGTGATCCCGGCGCTGGCACCAATGCGGTGCAGACGCCCCTCCCACATAAAATGATAATCATTGATCGCATTGATCATGCGCGTAGAAATAAAGCGGGCGCTTTCAATATTGCATTCTGGCAGCAGCAGGCCAAACTCATCGCCCCCCAGACGCGCCAGTACGTCGCTGGAACGTAGCATACTGAGCATCAACGATGCCAGCTCGCGTAGCAGCGCATCGCCAGCAGCATGGCCCGCGCTGTCGTTTACCGCCTTAAAACGATCGAGATCGATAAATACCAGGGCATGACGCTGGCGTGAAGTACTGACCGTATGCAGTAATTGTTTTAGCTGTTTTTCAAAACTGGTCCGGTTCGCAAGATGGGTGAGGGCGTCGTGTGACGCACTGTAGCTCAACTGGCGCAGCATTTTACGTGATTCGGTGACATCCTGGATGACGAGGACCGATCCAATGTTGCCGCCGTCCAGGGTACTGAGCGGCGTGATGCTGTAATGGATATCGTAGCTGCCGCCGTTGCGACAGTGGAGTACCACATCCTGCTCAATCGCCGAGCGTGACATATCCGCACTGTAGATATTTTCCATTAGCGGACCGTTATCACCAAAGGTAATACGCAGTACCGATAGCAGCGGCACGCCGATGGCGTTCGCCTGTTGCCAGCCGCTCATCTTCTCGGCGACCGGGTTCATAAAGGTGATATTCATATCAACGTCAATACAGATCACCGCTTCGCCGATGGAGTCGAGCGTAATATGCAGGCGTTCTTTTTCCTGATACAGCGCCTCGTTGAGCTGTTTAACTTCGGTCATGTCTATATTGATACCGAGCAGGCGTTCCACTTCGCCCTCTTTATTCAGTACCCGGTTTGCCAGCGAGCGAATGTGGCGAATGCCGTCTTTTGCCGCAATGCGGAACTCAAGCTTGAAAGGGAGGCGAGCGGCCAGCGAGTCGCGGACCACCTTCTCTGCATGTTCGCGATCTTCCGGAATGACGCAGTCGTAC
This sequence comes from Citrobacter amalonaticus, assembly GCF_002918555.1. Lineage (GTDB taxonomy): Bacteria > Pseudomonadota > Gammaproteobacteria > Enterobacterales > Enterobacteriaceae > Citrobacter_C > Citrobacter_C amalonaticus_A. Next base: position 493,417 of record NZ_PQMB01000001.1, on the reverse strand, counting down.
CAGACTTTCCAGGTGGGTTTGATATGCGGGGCGACGTCATAAAGTTCAAACATGCGCTTGTCCCAGCTGATCACGTCGGGCTGGAGCTCCCACTCCCAGATACCGATACCGCCCGCTTCGTTGGCGAGCGTAATGCGCTCCATCAACCGTTTATTGACCCACTCGGTATGCTTGAGATCGTTGATATCTTCAATCTGGGCAATAAAGTAGAGCGGTGTCCCGTCAGAATGACGAACCAGTGAAACCGCAAGCAGCGCCCAGACTACCTCTCCCTGACGAGTGTAGTAACGCTTCTCCAGCGAATAACTGTTAATGTCGCCACGTATCAACATGTTCAGCTGTTCGAGGTCGCTGTTCAGGTCTTCAGGCCACGTTAGCTGCTGAAAGGTGAGTGAGCGAAGCTCGTCCTGGCTGTAGCCGAGGAAATGGCAGAGTGCCTTGTTCGCCTGGAGCCATTGTCCCTCCGTACCGACCAGAGCCATCCCGATGGCGGAATACTCCATGGCGTTGCGAAAACGTTCTTCGCTCTCGGTGATGTGCTTGCGCTCGGCGCGGAAGGCGTACATCACCATAGTCATGATATTGGCGGGTAGCAGGATCATTAAAAAGGGCAGCCACGGCAGATTCATTGTGATATGCGCTTTTGGGCTAGCCAGTAGCGTTGGGTCTGCCGCCATCATCAGCGACACCATCATGATGGTGGCGAGGAAGATTAAAAAAGCCTCCATCCGCGGTAAGCGCACCGCGCTCCACATCAGCAGCACGATGACAAAGGTAAATGGCCACGGCACGTATTTCATGGAGAACCAGCTGAGGGCGAGGGTGATAATCAGCGTCAGTATTGTTTCGAGTAACAGGCGTGGATTGCGATGACGAAGCAGGTAATGGGGTTTAAACAACAGGCCCAGCGGCACCAGCGCCAGCGCGCCAATCGATTCTGACAGCACCCAAATCAAAAATGCGCGCAGCGGGTTTTCTTCGCCTGACACCAGCCAGAGAAGGATGCCGCCGACTAACGGTGGAATGATGGCGCTACCGAAGGCCAGTCGAACCCAGTCATTGAGATTTTGCAGCGGGTTGTACCAGGGCAGTAACTTCCGCAACAAAATCGCGCCAACAGCCGCTTCAATAACATTGATGGTGGTGTAGGTTAAATTGAGCGAACTGGCAGAAAAAAGCGCATAAGAGGCGGCGAGATTTCCGAGCGAGCAGGCCAGCGCAATCCCCGGCCACATGCGCCCGGCATGACGATAAAACGCCACCATCATAATCGATGTCGGAAACCACAGCGGAGCCAGATGCGAACCAAACTGCGACAATTCCAGCGAGAACAGGGTGAAGATGAATGCCGCCAGTCCTAAACTGACCAGACGCAGTAGAGGATGAGGCAGGGTAACTAAAACATGTTGGAATTGTTTACTCATTACCGCTGTATCCGAATGGCCGGGAACGTCACAGTAAACCAGGACGCGTCAGTGTTGGTCTTTGTTTATGCTAGTACAAACAATTTACAATTTATATCCTGGTTGCTCATAATTTGACGTTATCTGGCGATTAATTCCCGTTGCCGGGGAGAAATTCCGCAGTCGCCTTAAAAATGACCATTTTAATTTGCGAAAGGGAATTGACGGACTGCCATTTCACCTCGATGCATCTTGAGTGAATTTGTGTATAATTGCCGGCGTTTGACGCTTCGGCGTCGCCCTTCCTAACATCCAGGTTATTCAGGTCGCTAAATTTATGACTGATCAGTCTCATCAGTGCGTCATTATCGGTATTGCTGGCGCATCGGCTTCCGGCAAGAGTCTTATTGCCAGTACGCTTTATCGCGAGTTACGTGAACAAGTCGGTGACGAACATATTGGCGTTATTCCCGAAGACAGCTATTACAAAGATCAAAGCCATTTGTCGATGGAAGAACGCGTCAAAACCAACTATGACCATCCGAACGCAATGGATCACAGCCTGCTGTTTCAGCATCTGCAAGCGCTGAAAAGCGGAACCGCAATTGAACTTCCGGTTTACAGTTATGTAGAACATACTCGCATGAAAGAGACTGTTCGCGTCGAGCCAAAGAAAGTCATCATTCTGGAAGGTATCCTGCTGCTGACGGACGCGCGATTGCGTGAGGCGATGAACTTCTCCATTTTTGTCGACACGCCGCTGGATATCTGCCTGATGCGCCGTATCAAACGGGATGTTAACGAGCGCGGTCGTTCGATGGACTCCGTGATGGCGCAATATCAGAAAACGGTACGGCCAATGTTCCTGCAGTTTATTGAACCTTCCAAACAGTATGCGGATATTATTGTGCCGCGCGGGGGTAAAAACCGCATCGCTATCGATATTCTGAAAGCGAAAATCAGTCAGTTCTTTGAATAAGCCCGGCAAATTGTGTACCGTTCAGTGATAACCTGGATTGCCCTTAACGGACAATACGTTAAGAAAATGATGCCCGAAAGGAGAAAGTGCCATGCGTCTGTGTGACCGAGATATTGAAGCCTGGATTGATGAAGGCCGTTTGTCGATCAACCCTCGTCCGCCCGTAGAGCGAATCAACGGCGCGACGGTGGATGTGCGTCTTGGCAATAAATTTCGCACTTTCAGCGGCCATACGGCGGCATTTATCGATTTGAGCGGGCCGAAGCATGAAGTCAGCGCCGCACTCGATCGCGTGATGAGCGACGAGATCGTGCTTAAGGATGGCGAGGCGTTTTACCTTCATCCGGGTGAACTGGCGCTGGCCGTGACCTATGAGTCCGTCACCCTTCCGGCGGATCTGGTCGGCTGGCTGGATGGTCGCTCTTCGCTGGCACGCCTGGGCTTAATGGTGCACGTAACCGCCCACCGTATCGATCCGGGCTGGTCGGGCTGCATCGTGCTTGAGTTTTATAACTCCGGAAAATTACCGCTGGCCCTGCGCCCCGGTATGCTGATTGGCGCGCTGAGTTTTGAACCGCTTTCGGGTCCTGCGGCGCGGCCGTACAACCGCCGTGAGGATGCGAAATACCGCGATCAGCAGGGCGCCGTCGCCAGCCGGATTGATAAAGACTGAGTCTGCTCCACTGGGGATAGAATGAGACGATTTCTGACGACGCTGATGATTTTGCTGGTCGTGCTGGTGGCCGGCTTCTCCGCGTTAGTATTGTTAGTCAATCCGAACGACTTTCGTACCTATATGGTACAGCAGGTCGCCGCGCGCAGCGGATATCAGTTGCAGCTTGACGGTCCCCTGCGCTGGCATGTGTGGCCTCAGCTGAGTATTCTCTCCGGTCGCATGGTATTAACGGCGCAGGGCGCCAGCGAACCGTTAGTTCGTGCTGATAATATGCGTCTCGACGTTGCGCTGTGGCCGCTGTTGAGCCATCAGCTCAGCGTTAAGCAGGTAATGCTTAAAGGGGCGGTGATCCAGCTGACGCCGCAAACCGAGGCGGTACGCAGCGAAGACGCGCCCGTTGCGCCGAAGGACAATACCTTGCCGGATGTTGCCGAAGACCGCGGCTGGTCGTTTGATATTGTCAGTTTGCGCGTGGCGGACAGCGTGCTGGTGTTCCAGCATGAAGACGATGAGCAGGTGACCGTTCGTGATATCCGTTTGCAAATGGAGCAGGATCAGCAGCATCGTGGTTCCTTCGAATTCTCAGGACGCGTTAACCGCGATCAGCGTGACCTCACCCTTGCGCTGAACGGCACGGTTGATGCCTCCGACTACCCGCATAACCTCACTGCGGGGATTCAGCAGCTGAGCTGGCATCTGCAGGGCGCCGATTTACCAAAGCAGGGGATCCAGGGCCAGGGGCAGCTACAGGCCCAGTGGCAGGAAGAACAAAAAAAACTGTCGTTCAATCAGCTTAACTTAACCGCGAATGACAGCACGCTGACCGGACAGGCGCAGGTGACGCTGGCGGACAAACCAGAATGGCTGTTCAGGCTGACGTTTGACCAGTTAAATCTGGATAACCTTATTGCGCACGATGAAAGTCTCAATGGGGCTAATGGTACAGTGCAGCAGGGGCAGAGCCAGGCGTCGCTCCCGCGTCCGGTTATCTCATCCCGCATGGATGAACCTGCTTATCAGGGACTGAAGGGATTCTCGGCGGATATTTCGCTACAGGCGAACAACGTTCGCTGGCGGGGGATGAACTTTTCCCAGGTTTCCACCCGGATGACCAACCAGTCCGGGCTGCTGGAGATTGCTGAACTGCAGGGCAAACTGGACGGCGGTTCCATTTCGCTGCCGGGGACACTGGATGCCACCCGGGTCAAACCGCGTGTGGAGTTTCATCCACGCCTTGAAGATGTCGAGATCGGTTCGATTCTGACGGCCTTCAATTATCCGATCTCACTGACCGGTAAGATGTCGCTGGCGGGGGATTTCTCTGGCGCAGACATTGATGCGCAGGCGTTCCGCCAGACCTGGCAGGGCCAGGCGCATGTTGAAATGAAAGACACGCGGATGGAAGGAATGAACTTCCAGCAGCTGGTGCAGCAGGCGGTGTCGCGCAGCGGCGGCGACGTGGAGTCGATGCAAAACTTCGACAACGCCACCCGTCTGGATCGCTTTACGACCGATGTGGTGCTGGATAACGGCGATCTGACCCTGGACAATATGTCCGGTGAGTCTGCGCTGCTGGCGCTGACCGGTAAAGGCACCCTGAATCTGGTTGAGCAAAACTGTGATACCCGGTTTAACGTGCGCGTGCTGGACGGCTGGAAAGGGGAAGGTAAGCTGATTGATTTCCTGAAAGAGACGCCGGTGCCGCTACGGGTTTACGGAAACTGGGAGGCGCTGAATTACAACTTGCAGGTCGATCAGCTGTTGCGTAAGCATCTTCAGGATGAAGCAAAACGTCGGCTGAATGACTGGGCGGATCGTAATAAAGACACCCGTAACGGTAAAGATGTGAAGACGTTGCTGGATAAACTCTGATCGTTATGGCCGGATGGCGGTTTTAAGGCCATCCGGCATCACTTAGGTCTGGTGGGCCAGGCGCTTAATCACACTTCGTAATCTAACTCTTCTTTATCGTGCAATGGAATAATCTGCACCTTCTGCACGCGATGACTCTCGACCTGCAACGTTTTCAGCAGGTAATCTCCCACCTGAACCTCTTCACCTGTTTTTGGCACGCGCTGCAGATACTCCATCAGCAGGCCGGCGATGGTGTGATACTCCCGTTTCTCATCAAGCGGTAGCGGTATGAACTGCACCAGATCCTCCAGCGGCATATGGCCGTTCGCCGTCCAGGAGCCGTCCGGGTTCTTCTGAATGTCATGGCGCGCATCAATCTCTTGCGCTTCATTCGGCAGATTACCGGCGATAGTTTCCGTCACGTCGCTCAGGGTCACAATGCCTTCCACAGAACCAAATTCATCCGCGACAAAAGCAAAGTGGGTGCGCGCATTTCGAAATTGCTCCAGCGCCGGGAGCAGCGGCAACGTTTCCGGGAACACCAGCGGCTGGCGAATCAGCGCCCGCAGATTGAGCGGCTCGCCGCGTAACGACTGTTGCAGCAGGTCGATAACGTGGACCACGCCCAGCAGATCTTCCTCATCGTGCCCACCGGTTACGACCAGGCGCGTATGCTGGTTTTTTTCCAGCAGCGCGCGGATTTCTTCTTCCGGTGCGGTGAGGTCGATATGCTCAATATCATGCCGGGAGGTCATGATGCTGCTGACGGTACGCTGATTAAGATTCAGCACCCGTTCAATCATTCGCCGTTCCTGCGGATTGAAGATTTGGCTGTTATCATGATCCACCAGCATAGAGGCTGTTTCAGCGTCCAGTTCGGCGTCCTCTTTTTGTCCGCTCAACAGACGCATGACCGCCTCCGTCGTTCTCTGGCGCAACGTGTGGTTGGCAGACAGGAAACGACGACGGTTAAAGATTGCCAGCTGATTTAACGCTTCGATCATGACCGAGAAGCCGATGGCTGCGTACAGATAACCTTTCGGAATATGGAAACCAAACCCCTCCGCCACCAGGCTAAAGCCGATCATCAGCAGGAAACTGAGACAGAGAATGACGATGGTTGGATGACCGTTGACAAAGCGGGTGAGGGACTTGCTGGCGAGCAGCATCAGGCTGATAGCCACAATCACCGCAGCCATCATTACCGCCAGATGGTCGACCATCCCGACCGCGGTAATCACCGAGTCGAGAGAGAAGATGGCGTCCAGCACCACGATCTGCGCGACGACACCCCAGAATTTCGCCCCTTTGCGCTGGGTCGGATTATCGCTGTCCTTACCTTCCAGCCGTTCGTTCAACTCCATCGTGGCTTTAAACAGCAGGAAGAAGCCGCCGAACAGCATAATCAGATCGCGTGCGCTAAAGCTTAACTCATGGACGCTAAAGAGCGGTTTGGTCAGTGTTACCAGCCACGAGATGGATGCCAGCAGCAGCAGGCGCATAATCATGGCGAGCAGTAACCCGGTGACGCGCGCGCGATCGCGCTGGCCGGGAGGCAGTTTCTCCGCGAGGATGGCAATAAAGACCAGGTTATCAATGCCGAGGACTAATTCGATCACGATGAGCGTGATCAGCCCGGCCCAGATTGATGGATCGGCAATCCATTCCATAGTAAGTGCAATACCTTTGGTTATACTCGTCATACTTCAGGTTGCTGGTGCGTTGCCGCGTGACTCAACCTTCGGCCTCGCCCCTTCAGGGCCAGCGCAAGCGCTGTTCAAAACGAGGACGCCGTTTTGTCCCGCAACCCGAATTATTAAGAGTCTACATGAAAATTGTCACATTTCGATCATGGATAAAGCTGACGGAAAATGCAATGCCAGGGGCGAATTTTCCTCTCTTTTATATCAGCCTGTTAGCGTCATGAGCTGATAAAAATAGCCTTATAGTTTCTGGCAGGAACGATTTTTAGCGATAAATATATTTCGGATATATCGCAGGGCAGGTGTCTTAAATATTTTTTGTCAACATCAAGTAATTCCTAAAAAATGTATTTTACCAGGCTTAATATTATTCTTAAAAACAGATAATAGCAGGTTTGTTACCTTGCCTGCTATTACGTTAGCTGTAACAATTCTTTCAGCATTAATGGTGGTAAAAATAAACTGTGAATTTAGGTCAGACTATTATTGTATGACTCCCTGGTACCCCATCGTATCTGTCTTTATCGGAAAGAGTAGCGTATGGGCTGCATAAAAATTTTAATTAATCAGTGTACTGGTAGCTAAAAAGCCAGGGGCGGTAGCGTGTCTGACCACCTGAAGATGAGCATAAATTATTCTGTCAATAGCCTGCGGATGAATTCAATTTTTTTAGGACTGATGCCAGTTAAATTTCTTTTCAATTAACTGCAATGTATAGCCAAAATAATTCGGGTTACGGGACAAAACGGCATCCTCGTTTTGAACAACGCTTGCGCTGGCCCAGGAATGGGTCGGGAAACAAACACACCTGTAAACTGAAGTATGACGGGTATAAATGTGCACGGCGAAGTCGCTATTTAAATTGCACAGGATAATTACTCTGCCAAAGTGATAAATAATCAATGATGAAATCCAAAATGAAATTGATGCCATTATTGGTATCGGTAAGCTTGATAAGCGGCTGCACCGTTCTTCCGGGTAGCAATATGTCCACTTCAGGGAAAGATGTGATTAAGCAGCAGGACGCTAATTTCGACCTTGACCGGATGGTGAATGTTTATCCATTGACGCCACGTCTGGTCGAGCAATTACGTCCGCGACCTAATGTGGCACAGCCTAATATGTCACTGGAAAGGGAGATCTCAGATTATCAGTATCGCGTAGGGCCGGGCGATGTTCTCAACGTGACCGTCTGGGACCATCCGGAACTGACCACTCCAGCCGGTCAGTACCGCAGCTCCAGCGATGCCGGCAACTGGGTTCAGCCGGATGGCACGATGTTTTATCCCTACATCGGCAAAGTCAGCGTCGTCGGTAAGACGCTGGGTGAAATTCGCAGTGATATTACCGGCCGCTTAGCGAAGTACATCGCCGACCCGCAGGTAGACGTTAATATCGCCGCTTTCCGCTCGCAGAAGACATATGTCTCCGGGCAGGTGAATAAGTCCGGCCAGCAGGCGATTACCAACGTACCGTTAACCGTTCTGGATGCCATTAATGCTGCCGGTGGGCTGACTGAAGCCGCTGACTGGCGCAACGTGGTGCTGACGCATAATGGCCAGGAACAACGTATCTCCCTGCAGGCGCTGATGCAAAACGGCGACCTTAGCCAGAACCGTCTGCTCTATCCGGGCGATATTCTGTTCGTACCGCGCAATGACGATCTGAAAGTCTTCGTGATGGGCGAAGTGAAGAAACAGAGCACCCTCAAAATGGACTTTAGCGGTATGACGCTGACCGAAGCCCTGGGTAATGCTGAAGGCATCGATCTGACCACCTCCAATGCCAGCGGCATCTTTGTGATCCGTCCTCTGAAAGGCCAGGGGGGACGCGACGGCAAGATTGCCAATATTTATCAGCTTGATATGTCCGATGCTACTTCTCTGGTAATGGCGACGGAATTCCGTCTCCAGCCGTATGACGTCGTGTATGTCACGACCGCACCGGTTGCCCGCTGGAATCGTTTGATCAATCAGTTGCTGCCGACCATTAGCGGTGTTCGCTATATGACGGATACGGCACGCGACATTCATACCTGGTAATCATCATGTTTAACAAAATATTGGTGGTCTGCGTGGGGAATATTTGTCGTTCCCCGACGGCAGAGCGTTTGCTGAAAAGTTATCACCCGGAGTTGACGGTTGAATCCGCGGGGCTGGGCGCGCTGGTGGGGAAAGGCGCTGACCCGTCGGCAGCCAACGTCGCGGCTGCGCACAACCTCTCGCTTGAAGGACACTGCGCCCGCCAGATATCGGGACGCATGTGTCGCGACTATGACCTGATCCTGACGATGGAAAAACGCCATATCGACAAATTGTGTGCAATGGCGCCAGAGATGCGCGGGAAAGTGATGTTGTTCGGCCACTGGGACAGCGAGCGTGAAATACCCGATCCGTATCGCAAAAGTCGCGAGGCGTTTGAAGCGGTGTACACATTACTTGAAAGGTCTGCTCGCCAGTGGGCGCAGGCATTGAACGCAGAGCAGGTAAAACAATGACAGAAAAAGTAAAACAGCTTGCCGCTCCGGTAACGGGCAGTGATGAAATCGACATCGGTCGTCTGGTCGGCACCGTTATCGAGGCGCGATGGTGGGTTTTGGGGATTACCTGCGTCTTTGCCCTGTGTGCGGTGGTTTATACGCTCTTCGCCACCCCAATCTACAGCGCCGATGCGCTGGTACAGATTGAACAAAACTCCGGTAACTCACTGGTACAGGATATTGGCTCCGCGCTGGCGAACAAACCGCCAGCATCAGAGGCGGAAATTCAGCTGATTCAGTCGCGACTCGTGCTTGGCAAAACCGTTGACGATCTCGACCTTGATATCTCCGTGACCAAAAACACCTTCCCGCTGTTTGGTGCAGGCTGGGATCGGCTGATGGGGCGTCAGAACGACACGGTAAAAGTGACAACGTTCACCCGTCCAAAGGAGATGAACGAGCAGGTCTTCACGCTTAAGGTGCTGAATGACAAAAGCTATGAACTGACCAGTGATGGCGGCTTTAGCGCTCGTGGTCAGGTCGGGCAATTATTGAATAAAGATGGCGTGACAATGACGGTCAGCGGTATCCATGCCAGCCCGAACAGTGAATTCACCGTCGCCAAATTCTCCACGCTAGGGATGATCAATAATCTGCAAAACAACCTTACCGTCACAGAAAACGGGAAAGATACCGGCGTGTTAAGCCTGACGTTCACCGGTGAAGACAGGGATCAGATCCGTGACATTCTCAACAGCATCACCCGCAATTATCTGGAGCAGAACGTTGAGCGGAAATCTGCGGAAGCGGCGAAAAGCCTGGCGTTTCTGGCTCAGCAGCTGCCGGAGGTGCGTAACCGTCTGGACGTCGCGGAAAATAAGCTGAACGCCTTTCGTCAGGATAAGGATTCGGTGGACTTACCGCTTGAGGCCAAAGCGGTGCTGGATTCGATGGTCAATATTGATGCTCAGCTTAACGAACTGACCTTTAAAGAGGCTGAAATCTCCAAGCTGTACACCAAAGCGCATCCGGCTTACCGCACGCTGCTGGAAAAACGTAAAGCGCTGGAGGATGAGAAAGCCAAACTGAACGGGCGTGTGACGGCGATGCCGAAAACGCAGCAGGAGATCGTGCGTCTCACCCGTGACGTGGAATCAGGTCAGCAGGTCTACATGCAGCTGCTCAACAAACAGCAGGAGCTGAAAATCACCGAGGCCAGCACCGTCGGCGATGTGCGCATCGTTGACCCGGCGATTGCCCAGCCTGGCGTGCTGAAGCCGAAGAAAGCGTTAATCATCCTCGGCAGTATTATTCTTGGTCTGATGCTCTCTGTGGTTGGCGTACTGCTGCGCTCACTGCTGAATCGCGGAATTGAAAGTCCACAGGTGCTCGAAGAGAACGGCATCAGCGTTTACGCCAGTATTCCGCTTTCCGAGTGGCAGAAGGCGCGTGACAATGTCAAAACCATTAAGGGGGTTAAGCGCTATAAGCAGAGCCAGCTGCTGGCGGTGGGGAATCCGACGGATCTGGCGATTGAAGCGGTACGTAGCCTGCGCACCAGCCTGCACTTTGCCATGATGCAGGCGCCAAATAATGTGCTCATGCTTACCGGGGTTAGCCCCTCGATCGGCAAGACTTTTGTCTGTGCCAACCTCGCGGCGGTGATCAGCCAGACTCATAAACGCGTGCTGCTTATCGACTGCGATATGCGCAAAGGGTATACCCACGAACTGCTGGGCACCAACAACGTCAACGGCCTGTCCGAAATTCTGATTGGTAAAGGCGATATTGCCGCCTGTGCAAAACCGACCTCCATTCCCCATTTTGATCTGCTCCCCCGCGGTCAGATACCGCCCAATCCTTCTGAGCTGCTGATGAGCGAGCGTTTTGGCGAGCTGATCCGCTGGGCAGGCAGCCAATACGATTTGGTGCTGATTGATACGCCGCCGATTCTGGCCGTTACCGATGCGGCGATTGTGGGCCGCCATGCCGGAACCACGCTGATGGTGGCGCGCTATGCGGTTAACACCCTCAAAGAGGTGGAAACCAGTCTCAGCCGCTTCGAACAAAACGGTATCCAGGTCAAAGGGGTGATCCTCAACTCCATCTTCCGTCGCGCCACCGGGTACCAGGATTACGGGTACTACGAGTACGAATACCAATCAGACTCCAAATAATAATTTGCCTGATGATCAGGCCTGCAGAGCCGACAAGATTGCGGGTGACTGCAGGCCGCCATCCGGCACTATCCGGGAAATAAGCATGACAACAGACAATCCATTGATCTCAATTTATATGCCAACCTGGAACAGGCAACAGCTGGCGATCCGTGCGATTAAATCGGTCCTGCGTCAGGACTATACGAACTGGGAGATGATTATCGTTGATGATTGCTCCTCTTCGTATGAACAATTGCAGCAGTTTGTGACAGGGTTGAACGATCCGCGCGTGCGCTACACCCATAACGCGGTGAATTCCGGCGCCTGCGCGGTGCGTAACCAGGCCATTATGCAGGCCCGTGGGCAGTACATCACTGGAATTGATGATGATGATGAATGGACGCCAGACCGCCTGAGCATCTTTCTGGAGCATAAGCAGCAGCTGGTCACCCATGCGTTTCTGTATGCCAATGACTATGTGTGCGAAGGGGAAGTCTATTCACAGCCAGCCAGCCTGCCGCTGTATCCGAAATCACCGTATTCCCGCCGTCTGTTCTACAAGCGCAACATTATTGGCAACCAGGTTTTTACCTGGGCGTGGCGCTTCAAAGAGTGTCTGTTCGATACCTCCCTTTCTGCGGCTCAGGATTATGACATCTTTTTACGTATGGTCGTGGAGTACGGTGAACCCTGGAAGGTGGACGAGGCAACCCAGATCCTGCATATCAATCATGGCGAAATGCAGATCACCTCGTCGCCGAAAAAATTCTCCGGCTACTTCCACTTCTACCGTAAACACAAAGATAAGTTCGATCGGGGCAGTAAAAAGTACCAGTTGTTTACGCTCTATCAGATCCGCAACAAACGCATGACCTGGCGCACTTTGCTGACGCTCTTCTCAGTGCGTAATGGCAAGCGCCTGGCTGACGGATTACGGGGGCGCTAAGGATGCTGGAGGATCTGCGCGCAAACAGCTGGAGTCTGCGCCCGTGCTGCATGGTGCTGGCGTATCGCGTTGCCCATTTTTGCTCCGTCTGGCGCAAAAAGAGCGCGCTGAACAATCTCTGGGCGGCACCGGTGCTGGTGCTGTATCGCATCATGACCGAATGCTTTTTCGGCTATGAAATTCAGGCGGCGGCGACCATTGGTCGTCGGTTCACCATCCATCATGGCTATGCGGTGGTTATCAATAAACACGTGGTCGCGGGGGATGATTTTACTATCCGTCACGGCGTTACGATTGGTAATCGGGGGGCGGACAGTCTGGACTGTCCGGTGATTGGCAACGGCGTGGAGTTGGGGGCCAACGTGGTCATCATTGGCGACATTACCGTGGGTAATAACGTCACGATTGGTGCAGGCAGCGTGGTGCTCGACACCATCCCGGATAATGCGCTGGTGGTGGGCGAAAAAGCGCGGGTAAAGGTCATTAAATGAATATTTTACAATTTAACGTGCGGCTGGCGGAAGGCGGTGCGGCAGGGGTGGCACTGGATCTGCATCAGCGCGCGCTGCAAAAAGGGCTGAATTCACAATTTGTCTACGGGTACGGCAAGGGCGGAAAGAAAAGCGAGAGTCACAACCATTATCCGCACGTCATCAGGCAAACGCCGCGTCTGACGTCGGCGGCGAATATTGCGCTATTTCGTCTTTTCAACCGCGATCTGTTTGGCAACCTCAATAATCTGTATCGCACGGTCACCCGCACGCCGGGTCCTCTGGTATTGCATTTTCATGTACTGCACAGCTACTGGCTGAACCTGGCCGACGTTGTGACGTTCTGCGAACGGGTTAAAAACCACAAGCGGGACGTAAAACTGGTCTGGACGCTGCACGATCACTGGAGCGTGACCGGGCGCTGCGCCTTTACCGATGGGTGTGAGGGCTGGAAAAGCGGCTGCCAGACGTGCCCGACGCTCAGCAACTATCCGCCGGTGAAGGTGGACAGGGCGCATCAGTTGGTTAGCGGAAAACGTCAGCTGTTCCGCAATATGCTGGCACTGGGCTGTCAGTTTATCTCGCCGAGCCAGCATGTGGCAGAGGCATTTAACAGCCTGTACGGGGCCGGTCGCTGTCGGATCGTTAATAACGGGATTGACGTGGCGACCGAAGCGATTCTGGCCGAGCTGGCCCCGATGAGTGAAAGTCAGGGCAAATCGAAAATTGCGGTGGTAGCGCACGATCTGCGTTATGACGGCAAAACAAACCCGCAGCTGGTACGCGAGATCGTGGCGGCGGGTGAGAAAGTGGAGCTGCATACTTTCGGCAAGTTCTCTCCGTTTGCCGGGGAAAACGTTATCAACCACGGCTTTGAAACCGATAAACGCAAATTAATGAGCGCGCTTAATCAGATGGACGCGCTGGTGTTCAGTTCCAGGGTCGATAACTATCCGCTGATTTTGTGTGAAGCCTTGTCAATTGGCGTTCCGGTGATTGCCACCCATAGCGAGGCGGCACGCGAGGTGCTGCGCAAGTCGGGAGGAAAAACATTTGCCGAGGATGAGGTACTGCAACTGGTAAAGCTGAAAAAAGCGGAAATTGCCCAGGCCGTTTTTGACACCACGCTTACCGCGTTTCGCGAGCGGAGTCGCGCGGCGTACAGCGGTCAACAGATGCTGGAGGAGTATGTCTCGTTCTATCAGAATCTGTAGCTACCTGCTGCTACCGCTGATCTACTTACTGGTCAACGTCAAAATTGCTCAACTGGGTGAAAGTTTTCCCATCACTATCGTCACCTTTCTTCCCGTTCTGCTGCTGCTGTTCCTTGAACGTATCAGCGTCAAAAAACTGATGATTGCGCTGGGGGTGGGCGCGGCGCTGACGGCATTTAATTATCTGTTTGGTCAGTCACTGGATGCCGGTAAATACGTCACCTCAACCATGCTGTTTGTCTATATTGTCATTATCATCGGCATGGTGTGGAGTATTCGTTTCAGGACCATCTCGCCGCATAACTACCGTAAGATCCTGCGCTTTTTCTATCTGGTGGTGACGCTGGTGGTGATGCTGGCCGCCGCCGAGATGGCGCAGATTATCCTGACCGGCGGCAGCAGCCTGATGGAAGGAATTTCGAAATATCTTATTTACAGTAACAGCTATGTGCTGAACTTTATTAAATTTGGCGGTAAGCGAACCACCGCACTCTATTTTGAACCCGCATTCTTCGCTCTGGCATTAATCTCAATTTGGCTCAGTATAAAACAGTTTGGTATCAAAACGCCTAAAGCCGATGCTATGATTCTGGCAGGGATAATATTGTCGGGATCGTTTTCAGGTGTTATGACCTTTATCCTGTTTGCTCTCCTGGAGTGGGCGTTTCAGTATCTGAATAAGGATGCGATCAAGAAAAAGTTACCGCTGGCGATAATCTCATTAGCCGTATTTTTAACAGGGATGATATTTGCCTTTCCTTATATCTCCACGCGACTCGGTGATTTAGGGACGGAAGGGTCATCATCATATTATCGTATTATCGGTCCGCTGGTGATGGTGGGGTATTCTTTAACCCATATTGATGGCGTTGTCAGATTTGGCTCACTTTATGAATATGTCGCATCATTCGGAATTTTTAACGGTGCGGATGTCGGGAAAACCATAGACAATGGATTGTATCTGCTGATTATTTATTTCTCATGGTTCGCGGTGATATTGACGTTGTGGTACATGTGGAAAGTCCTAAAAATGACGTTGAATGCGTTTGGCGATAATCAGAATTTTCGGGTGCAGCTCTATCTTTTTACGCCGGTCTCGCTGTTTTTTACCGGTTCAATATTTAGCCCGGAATATGCTTTTTTAATCGTTTGTCCATTTATTTTGCGCAAAGCGCTGAATTTATCCTGAATAATTCGAGTTGCAGGAAGGCCAACGCACCTGCAACCTGAAGTATGACGGGTATCACGAGGTAATTCACATGTTACTCAGCATTATCACCGTCGCGTTTCGTAACCTTGAGGGAATCATCAAAACGCACGCCTCATTAAGGCATCTGGCGCAGGCGAGCGACATCGATTTTGAATGGATCGTGGTGGACGGTGGTTCAAACGATGGCACCCGGGCGTTTCTTGACAATCTCAATGGCGAGTATCACTTACGCTTTGTCAGCGAGCCGGATAACGGCATCTATGATGCGATGAACAAAGGGATTGAAATGGCGCGCGGTAAGTTCGCCCTGTTTCTCAATTCAGGCGATATTTTCCATCCCGAGGCTGCGCGCTTTGTGCGTCAGCTACGAACACAGAATGATGACGTTATGGTGACCGGCGATGCGTTACTCGATTTTGGCGATGGCCATAAAATTAAGCGTAGCGCCAAACCTGGCTGGTATATTTATCACAGCCTGCCGGCAAGTCATCAGGCAATATTTTTCCCTGTGACGGGACTGAAAGTCTGGCAATACGATTTGCAGTACAAGGTGTCTTCCGATTACGCCCTGGCGGCCAGAATGTATAAAGCGGGATATGCCTTTAAAAAACTAAACGGTATGGTTTCTGAATTTTCAATGGGTGGCGTGTCTACAACGAATAATCTGGAATTATGCCGGGATGCGAAAAAAGTTCAGCGTCAGATATTACGTGTGCCGGGATTTTTTGCCGAGCTGTCATGGTATTTACGTCTGCGCACGACCAGCAAAAGCAAAACCTTATATAACAAAGTCTGAACGTCCGTCGGGTTTTGAAATTCATAGGGTAAATAAGGATGAATGATGCAGGATCTCAGCGGTTTCTCCGTGCCTGAAGGATTCCGGGGCGGCAATGCAATAAAAGTACAATTATGGTGGGCGGTACAGGCGACATTATTTGCCTGGTCGCCGCAGATACTGTATCGCTGGCGCGCTTTTTTGCTACGTTTATTTGGCGCAAAAATAGGAAAAAACGTCGTAATTCGCCCGTCGGTAAAAATCACCTATCCGTGGAAATTAACCCTGGGTGATTACGCATGGGTTGGAGATGACGTCAATTTATATACGTTAGGTGATATTACGATTGGTGCGCACTCGGTGGTTTCACAAAAAAGTTATCTGTGCACCGGCAGTCACGATCACGCCAGCCTTCATTTTGATATTAACGCCGCGCCCATTGTGATTGGCGAGAAATGCTGGCTGGCGACGGATGTATTCGTTGCGCCTGGCGTTTCAATCGGTGATGGCACCGTCGTCGGCGCCCGAAGCAGTGTTTTTAAATCGCTACCGGCAAATGTGATTTGCCGTGGCAATCCCGCAGTGGCAACGCGTGAACGCGTTAAAACGTTACACCCTAATGGGATCAATTAAGAGGTAATAAAATGTCAAAAGTCGCTCTCATCACTGGCGTAACCGGGCAGGATGGTTCTTACCTGGCAGAACTTCTGCTGGAAAAAGGGTATGAAGTTCATGGTATTAAGCGTCGTGCGTCTTCGTTCAATACCGAACGCGTGGATCACATTTATCAGGATCCGCATACCAGCAATCCGAAGTTCCATCTTCACTACGGGGATCTGACCGATTCATCCAACCTGACCCGTATTTTGCAGGAAGTGCAGCCGGATGAAGTCTACAACCTGGGGGCGATGAGCCACGTGGCGGTCTCCTTTGAATCCCCGGAATATACTGCCGATGTCGATGCCATGGGGACGCTGCGCCTGCTGGAGGCGATCCGCTTCCTCGGCCTTGAAAAGAAAACCCGTTTTTATCAGGCCTCCACCTCTGAGCTGTACGGCCTGGTGCAGGAGATCCCGCAGAAAGAGACCACCCCGTTCTACCCACGCTCTCCGTATGCCGTTGCCAAACTGTACGCTTACTGGATCACCGTGAACTACCGCGAATCCTACGGGATGTACGCCTGTAACGGCATTCTGTTCAACCACGAGTCTCCGCGCCGTGGTGAGACCTTCGTGACCCGCAAAATCACCCGTGCGATTGCCAATATCGCTCAGGGGCTGGAGTCCTGCCTGTATCTCGGCAACATGGACTCCCTGCGTGACTGGGGCCATGCGAAAGACTACGTCAAAATGCAGTGGATGATGTTACAGCAGGAACAGCCGGAAGACTTTGTGATTGCCACCGGCGTGCAGTACTCCGTGCGTCAGTTCGTTGAAATGGCGGCGGCGCAGCTGGGTATCAAACTGCGCTTTGAAGGTGAAGGCGTGGAAGAAAAGGGGATCGTGGTCTCTGTGACCGGTCATGATGCGCCGGGCGTGAAGCCGGGTGATGTGATTGTCGCCGTTGATCCTCGCTACTTCCGTCCGGCCGAAGTGGAAACCCTGCTGGGCGATCCGGGCAAAGCGCATGAAAAGCTGGGCTGGAAGCCGGAAATCACGCTTTCGGAAATGGTGTCTGAGATGGTGGCAAAAGATCTGGAAGCGGCGAAGAAGCACTCTCTGCTGAGGTCGCACGGCTACGAGGTCGCCATCGCGCTGGAGTCCTGAGAATGAACAGACAACGTATTTTTATTGCCGGTCATCGCGGGATGGTGGGCTCTGCAATCAGGCGCCAGCTGGAGCAGCGCGGCGACGTGGAGCTGGTATTACGTACCCGCGACGAGCTGAATTTGCTCGACGGCAAAGCGGTGCACGAATTCTTCGCCGCGGAGCGTATCGATCAGGTCTATCTGGCAGCGGCAAAAGTGGGCGGTATTGTCGCCAACAACACGTACCCGGCGGATTTTATTTACGAAAACATGATGATCGAGAGCAACATCATTCACGCGGCGCACCGGCACAACGTGAACAAGCTGCTGTTCCTGGGGTCATCCTGTATTTACCCGAAGCTGGCGCAACAGCCGATGGCGGAGAGCGAACTGTTACAGGGCACGCTCGAGCCGACCAACGAGCCGTACGCCATTGCCAAGATTGCCGGGATCAAACTGTGCGAATCTTATAACCGCCAGTATGACCGCGACTACCGCTCGGTCATGCCGACTAACCTGTATGGGCCATACGATAACTTCCACCCGCGCAACTCGCACGTGATCCCGGCGCTGCTGCGTCGCTTCCACGAGGCGACGGTTGAGAACGCCCCGGACGTGGTGGTATGGGGCAGCGGCACGCCGATGCGCGAGTTCCTGCACGTGGACGATATGGCGGCGGCCAGCATCCACGTGATGGAGCTGGATCGTGAAGTCTGGCAGGAGAACACCCAGCCGATGCTCTCGCACATTAACGTTGGCACCGGCGTGGACTGCACCATTCGCGAGCTGGCACAGACCATTGCACAGGTGGTGGGCTACAAAGGCCGCGTGGTGTTTGACGCAACCAAACCGGACGGCACGCCGCGCAAATTACTGGATGTCACCCGTCTGCATCAGCTCGGCTGGTATCACGAAATTTCGCTGGAGGCTGGCCTGGCCAGCACGTACCAGTGGTTCCTTGAGAATCAGCACCGGTTCCGGGGGTAAGCATGTTTTTACGTCAGGAAGATTTTGCCACGGTAGTGCGTTCCGCGCCGCTCATCTCGATCGATTTGATTGTGGAGAACGAGCGCGGCGAGTTCTTGCTGGGGAAACGAACCAACCGCCCGGCGCAGGGCTACTGGTTTGTGCCCGGCGGGCGCGTGCAGAAGGATGAGACGCTGGCAACGGCCTTTGAACGTCTCACTCTGGCGGAACTGGGCCTGCGACTGCCGATGGCAGCAGGCCAGTTTTTTGGGGTCTGGCAGCACTTCTATGACGATAACTTTTCGGGCACCGATTTCACCACTCACTATGTGGTGCTCGGTTTTCGCCTGAAGGTGAGTGAAGCAGACCTGCGTCTGCCTGATTCTCAGCATGACGACTACCGCTGGCTGACGCCTGAGGCGTTACTGGCAAGCGACAGCGTCCATGACAACAGTCGGGCCTATTTCCTCGCGGAGCATCAGGCCGGGGCGCCGGGATGTTACACGAAATCATTCAGCCTGAATCAAGGCGGTAAGTCCGGGAATCCCCAGGCGTTTGCTGAAGCAAGTGACTGGGGTGAGCAGACGCCGCCAACGCAGAATCAGGCTGAAGGATGAAGTGTATGAAGATTTTGGTGTACGGAATCAACTATTCGCCTGAACTCACCGGTATCGGTAAATACACCGGCGAAATGGTCGAGTGGATGGCGCGCCAGGGGCATGACGTGCGGGTCATTACCGCGCCGCCTTACTACCCGCAGTGGAGGGTGGGCGAGCGCTACTCCAGCTGGCGCTATCGCCGTGAAGACGGCGTGGCGACGGTCTGGCGCTGTCCGCTGTATGTCCCGAAACAGCCGTCCACGCTGAAAAGATTACTGCATCTGGGCAGCTTTGCCCTGAGCAGCTTTTTCCCGCTGATGGCGCAGCGTCGCTGGAAGCCGGATCGCATTATCGGCGTGGTGCCGACACTGTTTTGCACGCCAGGTATGCGCCTGCTCGGCAAACTCTCCGGCGCGCGTACGCTGTTGCACATTCAGGATTATGAAGTGGACGCGATGCTTGGCCTGGGGATGGCGGGCAAAGGCAAGGGCGGTAAGGTGGCGAAACTGGCCAGCGGCTTTGAGCGCAGCGGCCTGCATAACGTCGATTACGTCTCGACCATCTCGCGTTCGATGATGAATAAAGCGCAGGAGAAGGGCGTGGCGGCGGAAAAACTGATTTTCTTCCCTAACTGGTCGGAAGTGGCACGTTTTCGTGATGTGACCGAAGGTAACGCGCAGGCGCTACGCGCTCAGCTCGGCCTGCCTGCCGATCAAAAAATCATTCTTTACTCCGGCAATATTGGCGAAAAGCAGGGACTGGAAAATGTTATTGACGCGGCCGTTCAGCTCAGCGCCCAACCGCTTATTTTCGTGATTGTCGGGCAGGGCGGCGGCAAAGCGCGGCTGGAGAAGATGGTCAGCGAACGCGGCCTGAGCAGCGTGAAATTCTTCCCGCTTCAGTCCTATGAGGCACTGCCTGCGCTGCTGAAGATGGGCGATTGCCATCTGGTGGTGCAAAAGCGCGGCGCGGCGGATGCGGTGCTGCCGTCCAAGCTGACTAACATTCTGGCGGTGGGCGGAAACGCGGTGATTACGGCGGAAGCCGAAACAGAATTAGGCCAGCTGTGCGACAGCTATCCGGGAATTGCCGTTTGCGTGGAGCCTGAATCGGTTTCTGCGCTGGTGAGCGGAATCGAACAGGCGCTCGCCATGCCAAAAGAGAACACGGTGGCACGTGAATATGCCGAACGCACCCTCGAGAAAGAGAACGTGCTGAGCCAATTTATTGCAGATATACGGGGATAAATCATGAGTCAAACCACTTTGTATCCGGTCGTGATGGCAGGTGGCTCTGGTAGCCGGTTGTGGCCACTGTCCCGCGTGCTCTATCCAAAACAGTTCCTCTGCCTGAAAGGGGATCTCTCCATGCTGCAAACGACGATTTGTCGTCTGAACGGCGTGGAGTGCGAAAGCCCGGTGGTGATCTGCAACGAGCAGCACCGTTTTATTGTGGCTGAGCAACTGCGTCAGCTTAATAAACTGACCGAAAACATCATTCTGGAACCGGCGGGACGGAATACCGCGCCAGCCATTGCCCTGGCCGCGCTGGCGACCAAGCGACACAACCCGGACAGCGATCCGCTAATGCTGGTGCTGGCGGCTGACCACATCATCGCCAACGAAGAAGCATTCCGGGATGCGGTGCGTAATGCGATGCCATACGCTGAAGCGGGTAAGCTGGTGACCTTTGGCATCGTCCCGGATCTGCCGGAAACCGGATATGGCTATATTCGCCGCGGCGATGTCAGCCCCGGCGAGCAGGATGCCGTGGCGTTTAACGTGGCGCAGTTTGTTGAGAAACCCAATCTGGAAACCGCACAGTCCTGTGTTGCGAGCGGTGATTATTACTGGAACAGCGGGATGTTCCTGTTCCGCGCCGGTCGTTATCTGGAAGAGCTGAAAAAGTACCGTCCCGATATTCTCTCCGCCTGCGAAAAAGCAATGAGCGTGGTCGATCCGGATCTTGATTTCATCCGCGTAGATGAGAACGCCTTCCTGGCCTGTCCCGAAGAGTCGGTGGATTACGCGGTGATGGAGCGTACGGCTGACGCCGTCGTGATGCCGATGGACGCGGGCTGGAGTGACGTCGGCTCCTGGTCTTCGCTGTGGGAAATCAGCGCCCACACCGCAGAGGGAAACGTGCATCACGGGGACGTCATTAGCCATAAGACCGAAAACAGCTATGTTTATGCGCAATCCGGGCTGGTCACCACCGTCGGCGTAAAAGATCTGGTCGTGGTACAGACCAAAGATGCGGTGCTGATCGCCGATCGGAATGCGGTACAGGATGTGAAAAAAGTGGTGGAGCAGATTAAAGCTGATGGCCGTCATGAGCACCATATCCACCGCGAAGTCTACCGCCCGTGGGGGAAATATGACTCTATCGACGCGGGCGAACGCTACCAGGTCAAACGCATTACCGTTAAGCCGGGCGAGGGGCTTTCCGTACAGATGCATCATCACCGCGCCGAGCACTGGGTGGTGGTGGCGGGGACGGCAAAAGTCACCATTGACGGCGATATCAGACTGCTTGGTGAAAATGAGTCTGTCTATATTCCTCTGGGCGCAACGCACTGCCTGGAGAATCCAGGAAAAATTCCACTCGACCTGATTGAAGTGCGCTCCGGCTCATACCTTGAAGAGGATGATGTGGTGCGATTTCAGGATCGCTACGGGCGGGTTTAACGCTAACCACCCTCTTTCGCGCCGCAGATGCGTTGGCTTCCTTTGCGCACCCGGTCACTTAGTTAACTAAGCTCCCGGGGATGCATCCAGTCGCCGCCTTCCTGCGACGCGAAATCTAATGGTTATCAACTTTATTAAAAATATCTCCAGTAAGGAGAGGGCCAACTGTTGCCTGAAGAAGGGTAAAAACATGACGAAATTAACCTGTTTTAAAGCCTACGATATTCGCGGCAGGCTAGGCGAAGAGCTGAATGAAGAGATTGCGTGGCGGATTGGCCGTGCGTATGGCGAGTTCCTGAAACCAAAAACCATCGTGCTCGGCGGTGACGTGCGTCTGACCAGCGAGCCGCTGAAGCTGGCGCTGGCGAAGGGGTTGCAGGATGCGGGCGTCGACGTGCTGGATATTGGCATGTCCGGTACCGAAGAGATCTATTTTGCCACCTTCCATCTGGGCGTTGATGGCGGTATTGAAGTGACCGCCAGCCATAATCCGATGGACTACAACGGCATGAAGCTGGTGCGTGAGGGCGCGCGTCCCATCAGCGGGGATACCGGTCTGCGCGACGTCCAGCGGCTGGCGGAAGCCAATGACTTCCCTCCCGTCAGCGAAGCAAAACGCGGTGGCTACAAACAGATCAACCTGCGTGAAACTTATATCGACCACCTGCTGGGCTACATCAACGTTAAAAACCTCACTCCCCTGAAGCTGGTCATTAACTCCGGCAACGGCGCGGCCGGCCCGGTGGTGGATGCCATCGAAGCGCGCTTTAAGGCGCTGGGCGTGCCGGTTGAGTTCATCAAAGTCCACAACACGCCGGACGGCAACTTCCCGAACGGGATCCCGAATCCGCTGTTGCCGGAGTGCCGCGCCGATACCCGCAATGCGGTGATCGAGCACGGGGCGGATATGGGGATTGCCTTCGACGGCGATTTCGACCGCTGCTTCCTGTTTGATGAAAAAGGCCAGTTTATCGAGGGCTACTACATTGTCGGGCTGCTGGCGGAGGCGTTTCTCGAAAAACAGCCGGGAGCCAAAATTATCCACGATCCGCGTCTTTCCTGGAACACAGTTGAGATCGTCGAGCGTGCTGGCGGGATCCCCATCATGTCCAAAACAGGTCATGCCTTTATTAAAGAGAGAATGCGGTCAGAGGGGGCCATCTACGGCGGCGAGATGAGCGCCCATCACTATTTTCGTGATTTTGCCTGGTGCGACAGCGGGATGATCCCGTGGCTGCTGGTGGCGGAGCTGGTGTGTCTGAAAGGGCAGTTGCTGGGTGAGCTGGTACGCGACCGGATGGCGGCGTTCCCGGCAAGCGGGGAAATCAACAGCAAGCTGGACGAGCCTGCGGCAGCGATTTCGCGCGTGGAGCAGCACTTTGCCGGTGACGCGCTGGCGGTGGACAGAACCGATGGCATCAGCATGTCGTTTGCTGACTGGCGTTTCAACCTGCGCTCTTCCAACACCGAGCCGGTGGTGCGCCTGAATGTGGAATCGCGCGGTGATATTCCGCTGATGGAAGCGCGAACGCGCACTCTGCTGACGTTGCTGAATCAGTAAGATCAGCTCTTCCCTTACCCGCCAGCGGGTAAGGGGGGTTAATAACAGGAACAACGATGACTAATCTAAAAAAGCGCGAGCGAACCAAAACCAATGCATCGTTAATCTCTATGGTGCAACGCTTTTCAGATATCACCATCATGTTTGGTGGGCTGTGGATTGTCTGCAAGATAAGTGGACTGCCCTTCCTGTACATGCACCTGTTGGTGGCGCTGATTACGCTGGTTGTCTTTCAGATGCTGGGCGGCATGACCGATTTTTATCGTTCCTGGCGCGGCGTCAAAATTTTCACTGAACTGACGCTGCTCCTGCAAAACTGGACGCTGAGCCTGGTATTCAGCGCAGGGCTGGTCGCGTTCAATAAGGATTTCGATAACCGCCTCACCACCTGGCTGGCGTGGTATTTGCTTTCCAGCCTGGGGTTAGTTTTCTGTCGCTCGTTTATTCGCTATGGCGCTGGCTGGCTGCGTAACAGTGGGTATAACAAACGTAGCGTGGCGGTGGCGGGGGATTTACCCGCGGGCCAGGCGCTGCTGGACAGCTTCCGCAATGAGCCCTGGCTGGGTTTTGAGGTGGTAGGGGTGTATCACGATCCGAAACCCGGTGGCGTGACATCAGACTGGGCGGGCAACTTTGAACAGCTGATTGAAGACGCCAAAGCCTCACGCATTCATAACGTCTATATCGCAATGCCGATGTGTGACGGTGCGCAGGTGAAAAAACTGGTGCGTGAACTGGCCGACACCACCTGTTCGGTGATCCTCATTCCCGATGTGTTCACTTTCAACATTCTGCATTCCCGCATTGAAGAGGTGAGCGGCGTACCGGTGGTTCCTTTGTATGACACGCCGCTGTCGGGGATCAATCGCCTGCTGAAGCGGGCGGAAGATATTGTGCTGGCCTCGCTGATTCTGCTGCTGATTTCCCCGGTGCTGTGCGGTATCGCGCTGGCGGTCAAACTCAGCTCGCCGGGACCGATTATTTTCCGCCAGACCCGGTATGGCATGGACGGGAAGCCGATCAAGGTCTGGAAGTTCCGCTCGATGAAGGTGATGGAGAACGACAGGGTGGTCACCCAGGCGACGCAAAACGATCCGCGCGTTACCCGAGTCGGTAATTTTCTGCGTCGCACCTCGCTGGATGAACTTCCGCAGTTTATCAATGTGCTGACCGGTGGCATGTCTATCGTCGGTCCACGCCCGCATGCGGTGGCGCATAACGAGCAGTATCGTCAGCTTATTGAGGGATACATGCTGCGCCACAAGGTAAAACCAGGGATCACCGGCTGGGCGCAAATCAACGGCTGGCGCGGGGAGACCGATACGCTGGAGAAAATGGAAAAGCGGGTGGAGTTCGATCTGGAGTATATCCGCGAGTGGAGCCTGTGGTTTGACATCAGGATCGTTTTTCTGACGGTGTTCAAAGGCTTTGTTAACAAAGCGGCCTATTAAGGAACGATCATGAGTTTACGAGAAAAAACCATCAGCGGCGCGAAATGGTCCGCCATCGCCACGGCGATCATCATCGGTCTTGGATTGATTCAGATGACCGTTCTGGCCCGCATTATCGACAATCACCAGTTTGGTCTGTTGACCGTGTCGCTGGTGATTATTGCGCTGGCTGACACGTTATCGGACTTTGGGATCGCCAACTCAATTATTCAGCGCAAAGAGATTAGCCATCCTGAACTTACCACGCTGTACTGGCTGAACGTCGGTCTCGGCATAGTGGTTTGTGCGGGCGTGTTTCTGCTTAGCGATTTTATCGGGAGCGTGTTGCATAACCCCGATTTGGCGCCGCTGATCAAAACGCTGTCGCTGGTTTTTGTGGTGATCCCTCACGGACAGCAGTTCCGGGCGCTGATGCAAAAGGAGCTGGAGTTCAACAAGATTGGGATGATTGAGACCTCTTCAGTTCTGGCGGGATTTACCTTTACGGTGGTCAGCGCCCATTTCTGGCCTTTGGCGATGACGGCGATCCTTGGCTATCTGGTTAACAGTGCGGTGCGCACGCTGCTGTTTGGCTACTTTGGGCGCAAAATTTATCGTCCGGGACTGTATTTTTCACTGGCGTCCGTCTCATCCAATCTGCGTTTCGGCGCATGGCTGACGGCGGACAGTATCATCAACTACGTTAACACTAACCTGTCGACGCTGGTGCTGGCGCGTATTCTCGGCGCGGGCGTCGCCGGGGGATACAACCTTGCGTATAACGTGGCGGTGGTGCCGCCGATGAAGCTCAACCCCATCATCACCCGCGTGCTGTTTCCGGCCTTTGCCAAAATTCAGGATGACACAGAGAAGCTGCGCATTAACTTTTACAAGCTGCTGTCTGTGGTGGGGATGATTAACTTCCCGGCACTGCTCGGGCTGATGGTGGTTTCCAATAACGTTGTGCCGCTGGTTTTTGGTGAAAAGTGGAACAGTATTATCCCTGTACTGCAACTGCTGTGCGTGGTGGGGTTACTGCGTGCCGTCGGCAACCCGATTGGCTCGCTGCTGATGGCGAAAGCGCGTGTGGATATCAGCTTCAAATTTAACGTCTTCAAAACGTTTCTGTTTATTCCGGCCATTATTGTGGGCGGACATCTGGCTGGCGCAACTGGCGTGACGCTGGGTTTTTTGCTGGTGCAGATCGTTAACACCATTCTGAGCTACTTCGTGATGATTAAACCGGTGCTGGGCTCCAGCTATCGGCAGTACATCCTCAGTCTGTGGCTGCCGTTTTATCTCTCTCTTCCCACCCTCGCGGTGAGCTACGGTCTGGGTATCGCCCTCCAGGGGCATTTGCCGCTGGGGTGGCTGCTGTCCGTACAGATTGCCGCAGGCGCACTGGCCTTTGCCGTGATGATTGTGCTCTCGCGCCATCCGCTGGTGGTGGAGGTAAAGCGTCAGTTTTGCCGCAGCGAAAAAATGAAAACCCTTTTACGAGCCAGCTAATTGTCCCTACGGCAACAATTTTAAACTTCTGAGGTTATGATGAAATTACTCATTCTGGGCAACCATACCTGTGGCAACCGTGGCGACAGCGCTATTTTACGTGGCCTCCTGGATGCAATTAACCACCTTGAGCCAGATGCGGAAGTGGACGTGATGAGCCGTTATCCGGTGAGTTCTTCCTGGCTTTTAAATCGCCCGGTGATGGGCGACCCGCTCTTTTTACAGATGAAACGGCATCACAATGCTGCCGGCATGATGGGGCGGGTGAAAAAGGTGCTGCGTCGTCGCTATCAACATCAGGTGCTGCTCTCCCGCGTTACGGATACCGGTAAACTGCGCAATATCGCTATTGCACAGGGGTTCACTGATTTTGTCCGGCTGCTGTCGGGCTATGACGCCATCATCCAGGTTGGCGGGTCGTTCTTTGTCGATCTTTACGGTGTTCCGCAGTTTGAACATGCCCTGTGTACCTTTATGGCAAAAAAACCGTTGTACATGATGGGGCACAGCGTTGGTCCTTTCCAGGACGCGCAGTTCAATAAGCTGGCGAACTATGTTTTTGGTCACTGCGACGCGCTGATTCTGCGCGAACCCGTCAGCCTGGAGCTGATGAAGCGTAGCGATATCACTACCGCAAAGGTAGAACACGGCATTGATACCGCGTGGCTGGTCGACCATCACCGTGATGACGTTGAGTCGGGCTATGCGGTGCAGCACTGGCTGGATGTGGCGGCAAAACAGAGAACGGTGGCGATTACCCTGCGTGAGCTGGCGCCATTTGATCAGCGCCTGGGAACCACTCAGCAAGCTTATGAGAAAGCGTTTGCCGGGGTGGTTAATCGTATTCTGGACGAAGGCTACCAGGTGATTGCGCTTTCCACCTGTACCGGCATTGACAGCTATAACAAAGACGACCGCATGGTGGCGCTGAATTTACGTCAACACGTCAGCGATTCGTCACGCTACCACGTGGTGATGGATGAGTTTAATGACCTGGAGATGGGGAAAATTCTGGGAGCCTGTGCGTTGACGGTGGGGACACGTCTGCATTCCGCCATTATCTCAATGAATTTTGATACACCGGCTATTGCGATTAACTATGAGCATAAATCGGCAGGGATCATGCAGCAGTTGGGAATGCCGGAAATGGCTATCGATATTCGCCACCTTCTGGATGGGAGCCTGGACTCGATGGTTGCCGATACGCTGGGCCAGCTACCTGCGCTAAGCGAGCGGATGTGGGATGCTGTCAGCCGTGAACGGGCGCAAGGTTTGCAGATGGTGCAATCCGTATTGACGCGTATCAGGGAGGGGAAATGAAGGTCAGCTTTTTTTTACTGAAATTTCCGCTGTCGTCGGAAACCTTCGTACTGAATCAAATCACCGCGTTTATTGATATGGGATTTGAGGTGGAGATTATCGCGTTGCAGAAGGGGGATTTGCACCATACTCACGCCTCGTGGACAAAATATGGGCTGGAGGCAAAAACCCGCTGGTTGCAGGATGAGCCATCGGGACGGCTGGCAAAGCTTCGCCATCGCGCGGTCAAAACGCTGCCTGGACTCCATCGTATCGCAACCTGGAAGGCGCTGAATGTCTCTCGTTATGGCGACGAATCGCGCAATCTGATCCTTTCTTCCATTTGTGGGCAGGTGGCTGACCCCATTCGTGCGGATGTATTTATCGCCCATTTTGGCCCGGCGGGGGTAACGGCAGCAAAACTGCGCGAGCTGGGGGTGCTTAAGGGCAAAATTGCCACCATCTTCCATGGTATTGATATTTCCAGCCGGGAAGTGCTTAACCACTACACGCCAGAGTATCAGCAGCTCTTTCGGCGTGGCGATCTGATGCTGCCCATCAGCGATTTATGGGCGGCAAGACTGAAAGGGATGGGATGTCCGCCTGAGAAGATCGCCGTCTCGCGGATGGGGGTGGATATGACGCGTTTCACCCATCGTCCGGTTAAAGCGCCGGGGACGCTGCTGGAAATTATCTCTGTTGCGCGCCTTACCGAGAAGAAAGGGCTGCATGTGGCGATTGAAGCCTGCCGCCAGCTGAAGGCGCAGGGGGTTGCATTCCGTTATCGCATCCTGGGGATTGGCCCGTGGGAGAGGCGTTTACGCACGCTGATCGAGCAGTTCCTGCTGGACGATGTTATCGAGATGCCTGGCTTCAGGCCCAGCCACGAGGTGAAGGCGATGCTGGAAGAGGCCGATCTCTTCCTGTTGCCTTCGGTTACCGGTGCTGATGGCGATATGGAAGGGATCCCCGTCGCGCTAATGGAGGCCATGGCGGTGGGCATCCCGGTGGTTTCTACCGTACACAGCGGTATTCCCGAACTGGTGGATGCCGGTCAAAGCGGCTGGCTGGTGCCGGAGAACGACGCGCAGGCGCTGGCGGCACAGCTGGTGGCGTTCAGCCATATCGACAGCGAAACCTTGAAACCGGTGGTGCTGCGCGCCCGCGAAAAAGTTGAACACGATTTTAACCAGCAGGTGATCAATAAACGGCTGGCTTGCCTGTTGCAAACAATTTGAATGAGGTTGTATGCCAGAGAATAAACTCTCCCGACGCACCTTCCTGACGGCAAGCTCTGTGCTTGCCACTCTTCCTCTCTTCCATTCTCCCCTCGCCCGAGCGCTTGGGGCTGGCAAAACGGTTAATATTCAGGACTACAATCCCAAAGACTGGATTGCGTCATTTAAACAGGCCTTTGACGAGGCGCAAACCGTCGTGATTCCTGCCGGACTGGTCTGTGAGAACATTAACACCGGTATCTTCATTCCGGCTGGAAAAACGTTGCAGGTGCGGGGTCGTCTGAGCGGCAACGGGCGTGGACGATTTGTCTTGCAGGACGGTTGCCAAGTGACAGGGGCGAAGGGGGGGAGCCTGCATAATATCACGCTGGATGTGCGGGGGTCAGACTGTGTAATTAAAAGCCTGACGATGAGCGGTTTTGGCCCGGTAACGCAGATCTACATTGGCGGTAAGAAGCCAAGGGTGATGCGAAATCTGGTGATAGATGACATCACCGTCACTCAGGCGAACTACGCCATTTTACGCCAGGGCTTCCACAACCAGGTGGACGGTGCGCATATCACCAACAGTCGTTTCAGCGACCTGCAGGGGGATGCCATTGAGTGGAATGTAGCGATAAACGACAGCAATATTCTGATATCTGACCATGTGATTGAGCGTATCAACTGTACCAATGGCAAGGTCAACTGGGGAATTGGCATTGGCCTGGCAGGGAGCACCTACGATAACACTTATCCCGAACGGCAGACCGTAAAGAACTTCGTGGTGGCGAATATCACCGGCACGGATTGTCGACAACTGGTGCACGTGGAGAACGGGAAACACTTTATCATTCGTAATGTTAAAGCGCGCAATATCACACCGGATTTCAGTAAAAAAGCCGGTATCGACAACGCCACGGTTGCCATTTATGGCTGCGATAATTTTGTGATTGAAAATATCGATATGGTTAACAGTGCAGGAATGTTAATCGGTTATGGCGTCGTGAAAGGGAAATATTTATCTATCCCGCAGAATTTTAAATTAAATGATATTCATCTGGATAACACACATCTTGTATATAAACTGCGCGGCATCCAAATTTCATCCGGCAATGCAACCTCGTTTGTCGCGCTGACCAATATCGAAATGAAGCGGGCGACGCTTGAGCTTCATAATAAGCCGCAACATCTTTTTCTGCGCAATATCAAGGTAATGCAGGATTCTACTGTGGGGCCTGCGCTGACGATGCACTTCGATCTGCGTAAAGATGTGCGCGGTAAGTTTATGGCTAAACAGGGCACATTGCTGTCGCTGGCAAATGTCCACGCTGTCAATGAGAAAGGGCAAAGTTCGGTTGACATCGACAGAGTTAACCACCAGGTAGTGAATGTGGATACGATCAACTTTCGGCTACCGGAGGGGAGGGGATAATTTTGTAACCATACCTGGCGAAATGAAACCGTACTTAAGATTAATACTACTGCAATCTGTAACTTAGAAGCGTAGGATCCGTCGTACAGTAGCTATGTAATTCATGCTGGATAAAACAAGTGAAAGAGCTATAATTCAGCAACCATTTTACAGGTGGATGAAATAATGACGAATTTGAAAGCAGTTATACCGGTAGCTGGTCTGGGGATGCGCATGTTGCCTGCCACCAAGGCAATCCCTAAAGAGATGTTACCGATCGTCGATAAGCCAATGATCCAGTACATTGTTGACGAGATTGTGGCTGCAGGGATCAAAGAAATCCTCCTGGTAACACATGCGTCCAAGAACGCCGTCGAGAACCACTTCGACACCTCCTATGAGTTAGAGTCTCTTCTTGAGCAGCGCGTTAAGCGCCAGCTGCTGGCAGAAGTACAGTCTATCTGCCCTCCGGGCGTCACTATTATGAACGTGCGTCAGGCGCAGCCTCTGGGCCTGGGCCACTCTATTCTTTGTGCCCGCCCGGCGATTGGTGACAATCCGTTTGTGGTTGTTTTGCCTGATATCATTATCGACACCGCGAGTGCCGATCCTCTGCGTTATAACCTTGCCGCGATGGTGGCGCGTTTTGAAGAAACGGGCCGTAGCCAGGTGCTGGCCAGGCGCATGCCGGGCGATCTTTCAGAATATTCTGTTATTCAGACTAAAGAACCGTTGGATAATGAAGGTAAAGTCAGTCGCATTGTTGAGTTTATCGAAAAACCCGATCAGCCGCAGACGCTTGACTCCGATCTGATGGCGGTAGGTCGCTATGTGTTGTCGGCAGACATCTGGGCAGAACTGGAAAGAACCGAACCCGGTGCCTGGGGCCGTATCCAGCTGACGGATGCCATAGCTGCGCTGGCGAAAAAACAGTCTGTTGACGCGATGCTGATGACGGGCGACAGCTACGACTGCGGTAAGAAAATGGGCTACATGCAGGCGTTTGTGAAGTACGGGCTACGCAATCTGAAGGAAGGAGCGAAGTTCCGTAAAGGGATAGAGAAGCTGCTTAACGAGTAAACTTTAACTGAGCGTTTGCAGTCAGGCGATAAAATGAGAACGGCAGTGGACATTCTTTGCACTTAGTCAGGGCTACGTGCAAAGAATGTTCCTGTCGTTTTTATTTATAGAATTCTAATAATAACAAGCAGTTAATCACTAAATTTAGTCACTCATTTGTGGCATTTCTTCTTGTTTCTGACCGCATTTGGTAAGACAATTAGCGTTTGAGTAAGATTCTGAAGGTTGTTCTTCGGAGTATACTTCCTACATTTTTGACATGTACACAGTGCACTGGTAGCTGTAGAGCCAGGGGCGGTAGCGTGCGTAATACCTCGAACATTCAATTTGAGAACCAGCAAAAGTTACGCTGCTCTTAATATTATTCGGAATAAAATGTGAAAATACTTATTACTGGTGGCGCAGGTTTTATTGGATCTGCCGTTGTTCGTCACATTATAAAGAATACCAGCGATACCATAGTTAACATCGATAAATTAACCTATGCGGGTAATATTGAATCTCTTGCCGAAATTTCAGGTAGCGATCGTTATTTTTTCGAGCATGTTGATATTTGCGATGCTACAGAAATGGCACGAATATTCAAACAGTACAAACCAGATGCTGTGATGCATCTGGCGGCGGAAAGTCACGTTGACCGCTCAATTACTGGGCCAGCAGATTTTATTGAAACGAATATAGTTGGCACTTATATCTTGCTTGAAGCAGCAAAAAATTACTGGAATTCACTAAATGATGAGAAAAAATCTTATTTCCGTTTTCATCATATTTCCACAGATGAAGTTTATGGTGATTTACCGCATCCGGATGAAATGGCTGATGATGCAGAATTACCGCTTTTCATAGAAACAACGGCTTATGCGCCAAGTAGTCCTTATTCTGCGTCCAAAGCTTCCAGCGATCATTTAGTCCGCGCATGGATGCGCACTTATGGATTACCAACTATTGTTACGAATTGCTCCAATAACTACGGCCCCTATCATTTCCCGGAAAAATTAATTCCACTGGTCATTCTTAATGCCCTGGAAGGAAAACCATTGCCAATTTATGGCAAAGGCGATCAGATTCGCGACTGGCTGTATGTTGAAGATCACGCCCGTGCTTTATATATCGTGGTTACTCAGGGCACCCCAGGTGAGACCTACAATATCGGTGGTCATAATGAGAAGAAAAATCTCGATGTCGTATATACTATTTGTGATTTGTTAGATGAGATCGTACCTAAAGCAAATTCCTATCGGGAGCAAATTACCTATGTAGCAGATCGCCCTGGCCATGATCGTCGATATGCCATTGATGCAGATAAAATAAGTCGGGAGCTAGATTGGAAACCAGAAGAAACGTTTGAAAGCGGGATTCGGAAGACGGTTGAATGGTACTTGGCAAATACCCGATGGGTTGAAAATATTAAAAATGGTGCTTATCAAACATGGATTAAACAGAATTACGGGGAGCGTAAGTGATAAATATACTTCTTTTTGGGAAAACCGGACAAGTTGGATGGGAATTACAACGCGCACTTGCACCGTTGGGTAACCTGACCGCTTTGGATATCCATTCCACCGACTATTGCGGAGATTTCAGTAATCCCGAAGCGGTGGCAAAAACAGTCCATACACTTCGTCCCGACGTGATTGTCAATGCGGCTGCATATACTGCAGTAGATAAAGCGGAATCAGAGGTTGAGCTCGCACAATTAATCAATGCAACCAGCGTTGAGGCAATTGCCAAAGCCGCTGCTGAAATTGGCGCATTGGTGGTACATTATTCAACGGATTATGTTTTCCCGGGAACAGGAGAGTGTCCGTGGCGTGAGACGGATGCTACTGCACCGCAGAATGTCTATGGCGAAACCAAATTAGCGGGTGAGCAAGCATTACAGGAGCATTGCTCTAACCACTTAATTTTCCGCACAAGCTGGGTTTATGCCGGAAAAGGTAATAATTTTGCTAAAACGATGCTGCGTCTGGCGAAAGAGCGTACTGAATTATCTGTAATCCGCGATCAATATGGTGCACCCACCGGAGCAGAGTTGTTGGCCGATGCGACTGCTCATGCGATTCGTGTAGCGATAAAAAATCCTTCTGTCGCGGGGTTGTATAATCTTGTAGCAAGTGGAACAACGACATGGTATGACTATGCTTCTCTTGTCTTTGATGAAGCAAGAAAAGCAGGTATTGAGTTGTCTCTCAATAGACTAAATGCGGTGCCAACCAGTGCCTATCCTACCCCAGCAAAACGACCATGTAATTCGCGTTTGAACACGGAAAAATTCCAGAATAGTTTTGAACTGGTATTACCCCATTGGGATATTGGTGTAAAGCGCATGCTTATGGAATTGTTTACACTTACTAAAGATTGATGCTTGTTTTAATTCCCGGCGCCGGGTATTAAGTTCACAAAGAGATGATTATATGAAAATGCGTAAAGGGATTATTTTAGCTGGTGGCTCAGGCACTCGCCTTTATCCAGTTACAATGGCCGTTAGTAAGCAACTTTTGCCCATTTATGATAAGCCTATGATTTATTATCCGCTCTCTACACTTATGCTGGCGGGAATTCGGGACATCCTTATCATCAGTACACCACAGGACACGCCACGGTTCGAACAACTCTTGGGTGACGGTAGCCAATGGGGATTGAATCTTCAATATAAAGTGCAACTGAGTCCTGATGGATTAGCACAAGCATTTATTATTGGTGAAGAGTTCATTGGCAATGATGATTGTGCCTTAGTGCTAGGTGATAACATATTCTATGGTCATGACTTGCCAAAATTAATGGACGCTGCAGTTAATCAGCAAAGTGGTGCAACCGTATTTGCTTATCATGTCAACGATCCAGAACGTTATGGTGTTGTTGAATTTGATAAACAAGGGACTGCAATCAGTCTTGAGGAAAAACCTCTGGAGCCGAAAAGTAACTATGCAGTTACAGGCTTATATTTTTATGATAATAGTGTTGTTGAAATTGCAAAAAAATTAAAACCTTCGGCCCGCGGGGAATTAGAAATTACCGATATTAACCGCATCTACATGGAACAAGGAGATTTATCTGTTGCGATCATGGGGCGTGGTTATGCCTGGCTTGACACAGGTACTCATCAAAGTTTAATTGAGGCAAGTAATTTTATTGCAACGATCGAGGAGCGTCAGGGGTTAAAAGTATCTTGCCCGGAAGAGATTGCATATCGTAAAGGTTTCATTGAGGCAGAACAGGTCAAGAAATTGGCAGAGCCGCTGAAAAAAAATGCATACGGGCAATATCTGTTAAAAATGGTCAAAGGTTACTAGGCAATGAATGTAGTAAGAACTGATATTCCAGATGTATTGATTCTCGAACCAAAAGTGTTTGGTGATGATCGAGGTTTCTTTTTTGAAAGTTTTAATCAGCAAACTTTTGTTGAAATCGTAGGACGTGATGTTGGATTTCTACAGGACAACCATTCAAAATCCACAAAAGGTGTTGTCCGCGGTCTTCATTATCAACTCGCACCTTACTGCCAAGGAAAGTTAGTCCGTTGTATTGCCG
This sequence comes from Citrobacter amalonaticus, assembly GCF_002918555.1. Taxonomy (GTDB): domain Bacteria; phylum Pseudomonadota; class Gammaproteobacteria; order Enterobacterales; family Enterobacteriaceae; genus Citrobacter_C; species Citrobacter_C amalonaticus_A. The sequence goes on along the minus strand of NZ_PQMB01000001.1, from coordinate 458,488 downwards.
GTGAAGTATATGATGTTGCAGTTGATATTCGTAGAACATCACCCACCTTTGGGCAATGGGTAGGAATTAATCTCTCCGCAGAAAACAAGCGACAGCTTTGGATTCCTGAAGGATTTGCTCATGGATTTCAGGTGCTGAGCGAGAGTGCTGAATTTGTCTATAAAACGACGAATTACTATCACCCTCATAGCGAAAGAGGGATTTTGTGGAACGATCCTGATCTAAAAATCGCCTGGCGCGAGACTGGCAATATTGTTCTCTCAGAGAAAGACAAAATGTTACCTTTCTTTAGCAGCCTCAGATAATATTTAATGAAAACTCAGTCTGTTAAGAGCGGTTTTATATGGAGCGCGATTGACCGCATAATTACTCAAGTAGTACAGCTAGGGATTATGTTGGTATTAGCCAGAAGATTAGGTCCAGAGGCATTTGGCTTAATTGGTATGTTGGCTGTTTTTATTGCCATCAGCCAGGTTTTTGTTGATAGTGGATTCAGTTCAGCGATTATCAGGAAAACCGACAGAAATGAATCCGACTACTCGACGGTTTTTATCTTTAACGGAATAATAGCTTTAATTTGCTATGGTATTCTGTGGGGAACCGCACCTTTAATTGCCGAGTTTTACAACAAACCTGAGTTAACGTCGCTAACACGCTGGTTAGGTCTTGTCGTTCCAATAAATTCGCTAGGTGTAGTACAAAGGGTGAGACTCAGTGTTTCACTTAATTTCAAGGCACAGGCAAAAGCATCAATTACTGCAGCAATGATTAGCGGCATCATTGCAATTATTTTAGCATATCACTTTGATTTTGGGGTATGGGCCTTAGTATCACAAACATTAATGCTTTCAATAATAAATGTATTATTATTGAATATTTTAGCCCCTTGGGTACCAAAAACAGGCTTTTCCGTTGACTCATTTAAAATGCTTTTTGGTTTTGGGTATAAATTGTTGCTATCTTCTCTTCTTGAATCAATATATGCAAACATTTATCCATTAATTATTGGTAAATGGTATGATGCTACCCGTTTAGGTCATTACTCTCAAGCCAATCAGTTATCAAGTGTTCCTGCTATGACCATGACAAATATTATACAGCGTGTATCGTATCCATTGCTGAGTAATATTCAAAATAACGTGGATGAACTTGAGAAGAAATATCTTAATATTATCCGCATATCATGCCTTATCGTTTTCCCCGTAATGACAGTGTTGGCAATTGTGGCAACACCGTTGCTAAATTTACTCGTTGGGGAAAAATGGCAGCCAGCAGGCGTAATGGTTTCTATTTTGTGTGCTGGATATTTACTTTATCCGTTACATGCAATAAATCTTAATCTCTTGCAGGTCAAAGGCAGATCTGATTTGTTTTTAAAACTCGAGATTATTAAGAAAATAATAGCTACAATTATATTGCTAATTACCTTGCCGCATGGCGTAACAGCGCTATGTTATGGGATAGCTATTAATTCCTATTGTGCTCTTTTTATCAATTTATACTATACTGGGAAGTTATCTGCTATAGGTTTTAGCGTTCAGTTGAAGGCGTTATTACCATCATGGTTGATAAGTATAAGTTTTATCATATCCTTGGTGTTAGTTAATGATGGGCAGCTACGATTATTTAATAATATTGTCATTCTAAGTGCCTTTGTTTTCATTTATATAATATATTTGGCAGTTTATCAGAAAGAAAATATCAAATCTATTATGACCTTAAAAAAGCATAAAATCTGATTATTTAAATTATTGTCAGGAGTTATAATGTCAAAGCAAATTCCAGTAACAAAACCATTTTTGCCTGAACTCAATGAATTTATACCATATCTCGAAAAAATTTGGGAAAATCAGTGGCTGACTAACAATGGTCCGTTCCATCAGCAACTTGAAGCAGAATTGTGCAAATATCTTGGGGTTAAATATATCTCTTTATTTAACAATGCGACTATCGCTTTAGTTACAGCGTTACAAGCACTACGTATTTCAGGGGAAGTCATTACAACACCATATTCATTTGTCGCAACCAGTCATTCAATTATGTGGAATTCCCTCAAGCCTGTCTTTGTTGATATAGATGAGAAGACTTTCAACATTGATCCAGATAAAATTGAGCAAGCTATAACTCCTGAAACAACTGCAATTATGCCTGTACATTGCTACGGTAATCCGTGTGATGTAGAGCGTATTCAGAAAATTGCTGATAACTACGGTTTACGTGTGATCTATGATGCTGCGCATGCGTTTGGCATTAATTACAAAGGTGACAGTTTGCTGAATTTTGGTGACCTATCAATCCTGAGTTTTCATGCAACTAAAGTTTTTAATACTTTTGAAGGTGGTGCTATTATTTCTCATGATATCAAAACTAAAGAGAGAATTGACAGGTTAAAAAACTTTGGTATTGCTGATGAAGTCACTGTCACTGCACCTGGTATAAATGGCAAAATGAGTGAAGTGAATGCCGCATTTGGTTTGTTGCAGTTGAAACATATTTCAGAAGCGATGGCTGCACGCCATAAAATTGATTCAAAATACCGTCGTGAACTTGCAGGGATCAAGGGCATAAAGGTTCCTGAATTATCTGCCTTGTCAAATAGCAATCACTCTTATTTTCCAGTCATTATTGAAGATGAATATTTTCAGTCCAGAGATGAGCTATATGCCCATCTGAAAAATCATGGGGTATTATCTCGTAGATATTTTTATCCATTAATCAGTAACATGCCAATGTATCGTGGAATAAAATCTTCAGTTATACAAAACTTGCAAGTGGCAAATCATATTTCTGACCGCATACTATGTCTACCGATATTTGCTAGTATGACCACTGAAGAGCAAGATTTTATAATTAGATTACTCCGGGGTTAATATGGGATACTACTCAGACGCAGAACTCAAGTCTTTGGGGTTTAAATCTGTAGGTCAAAATGTAAAGGTATCAACCAAAGCTTCTTTTTATAAAACTGAACAAATTTCTCTTGGTGATAATGTAAGAATTGATGATTTCTGTGTTTTCTCTGCAGGCCTCGGTGGCATAGAAATTGGTAAAAATGTTCATATTGCAGTCTATTCTTCGCTCATAGGTGCCGGAAGTATTATAGTATCAGATTATTGTAATATCTCTTCTCGAGTGTCAATTTATTCTAGTAGTGATGATTTTTCTGGTGAATTCATGTCTAATCCTACTATCCCCAGCGAATACACTAATGTTTATTCTGCATCTGTAATATTGCATGAACATGTCCTACTTGGTTCAGGTAGTATAATTTTACCAGGTATCACTCTTGGAAAAGGTGTCGCTGTGGGAGCATTATCTCTTGTCAAGAATGACATGCCTGAATTTGTAATCTGCACAGGTCAACCTGCAAAGGTTGTCAAATATCGAAAAAGAGATCTCCTCAGTTTGCAGATAAAAATGGAAGAAAATGGAAAGTCTTAACACTCTACATGTTGTTCCTGACGATAAGTTCTCAAACATGGTGCATCGTGATTTCGAAAGGTTTGGGATAAATAACAAATATATCTGCTTTGAGAACCCTGATAATTTTAATTATATCAAGGGTTGGAAGCCTGATACGATAAAAAAAAATGATTTAAATATTTATATCAAGGCGCATGACATTAGTATTGTAATATTCCATTCTTTATTAGATAAATTTATCTTAACTAAACTACCTCGTGACTTAGTTGTTGTCTGGTGTGGATGGGGATATGATTATTACTCATACTTTCTGTCAAAATATTATCCACATGGAATGATTCTCAATCATACAAAGTCGGTTTTTAACGATAGTAAAAAGAAAAAAAACATAACTATCATGGAATTGTTAAAAGGGGGATATAGAGTTGCAAGGAGAAAATTTTTAAATAAAATCTACCCTCCTCGAAGAATTACCACATACATTGATTATTTCGTTCCGGTAATCAGCACTGAGTTTTCTCTTATACGTGACGCTAATCCATGGTTTTCGTGTGAATTTTTATCCTGGAGTTATGGTACATTAGAGGAAGATTATAACACATGTAGCCATGAAATATTTCATTCTTGTAATATACTTGTTGGCAATAGTGCAACACCGGAAAATAACCATATTGAGGCATTTGAATTTATTCAGTCGAATATAGATTGGCAATTCCGGAAGATATATTGTCCGCTTAGCTATGGCGATCTCGCATATGCGAAAAAAATAAAAGATATTGGTGTTGCCTTCTTTGGTGAAAATTTCATACCATTAATGACTTTTCTGGATAAAAAAGAATACAATGAGATTTTATCATCTTGTGAGCTGCTAATATTTAATCATATCAGACAGCAGGCGTTAGGGAATATTATTGCTGGCCTGGCAATGGAGAAATTTATTCTTTTAAATAAAAAAAACCCTCTGTGCATGTGGCTCGATGAGAATAATATTAGTTATTTAACCTTGGATCAAAACATCAACGTAAAAACTTTGTCGACTATTGATAAAGTTAGTAATAAAGCAGAAATTACAAAAATTTGGTCAATATCCGCGATTGCTGAGAAGACGCGAAAGCTAGTTGAGATTACTCACAATGCAGCAATGCGAAAGAAATAAAATCATGGAGACTGGAATGAATTTATCTGATAAAAAAATAGCTATTATTGGTCTGGGCTATGTGGGTTTACCGTTAGCTGTTGAGTTTGGAAAGTTGTATGAAACAGCAGGTTTTGATATCGATGCTAATCGTGTTAGTGAGCTGAAAGAATTCGTTGATGTCACAAAGGAATGTACTTCTGAAGAACTGAAGCAAGCTTCCAGACTCAAATACACAACGGATTTGAATGATATTAAAGCTGCAGATATCTATATAGTTACAGTTCCGACTCCTGTCGACAGACATTTCAAACCTGATTTAACACCTTTGATCAAAGCTAGTCAGATGTTAGGTAAGGTAATCGCACCAGGCAATATTGTTATTTATGAATCAACAGTATATCCAGGCGCAACAGAAGATGATTGTATTCCTGAAATTGAGCGCGCTTCTGGGCTTAAATACAATGAAGATTTCTTTGCAGGCTATAGCCCGGAAAGGATTAATCCCGGTGATAAAGTAAATCGTTTAACAACAATTAAAAAAGTAACTTCTGGTTCAACAAATGAAATTGCAAAAATTGTTGATGAACTTTATAAATCAATTATTCAAGCTGGCACTTTTCCAGCAACATCCATCCGTGTTGCGGAAGCAGCAAAGGTCATTGAAAACACGCAGCGCGATGTTAACATTGCTTTGATGAACGAATTTGCTATGATGTTCAATAAAATGAACATTAACACATTTGATGTGCTTGAAGCTGCAGGAACTAAATGGAATTTTATAAAGCTACAGCCAGGTCTCGTTGGTGGTCACTGCATCGGTGTTGATCCTTATTATCTACTTCAGAAAGCAAATGAATATAATTATGCGCCTGATATGATGCGATCGGCTCGAGAAATAAACAACAGTATGGCTGGGTTTGTTTGTTCGCAAATTATTGATCATATGGCGATGAACTCTATAGATGTGCCAAAATCAAAATTACTCATTTTAGGAGCATCTTTTAAAGAGGATTGTCCTGATATCAGAAACACAAAAGTGGTTGAGCTTGTAAAAGCGCTTCAGAAATATAACATTGAAATCGATATTTATGATCCTCTTATTGATGCTGAGGAGTTTTTTAAAGAATATCACATGAATGTGCTCTCTTCTAAAACTAATGATATTTACGATGTTGTCGCTTTGATTGTTCCTCACAAGACATTCTTGAGTGATAATTCTCTGATTACAAGAATTAAACCTAATGGGTTTGTATACGATTTGAAATCAAAACTTACTGATATCGATGGAATTAAGGTTATTACACTTTAGTTTTTTGTGATGCTGTTTGCAAATTGCCAATAGCATCATGTTTTTGAGAATTGAGATGATTAACATACTTTATATACCTTATCGCGATTTATATTTTTGGCATGAGTTTGGCTCAGCTGTTCGTGATCTTCAGTTTCTTGAAATATTTTCACGTTTTGAATCAGTTAAAGATATTACTGTATTAAATAGACCGGTTAGTGTTTATGAAAGAATTCTAAATAAAAGAGTAAAAATAAATAATTACCCGGATATCAATGTCATTGATAAAACAAGCTTTGATTTATTTGGCCCATTGAAAAAAAGAGCATGGACAGTCAATTGTTATACTGATAATGTTAATGACTATATTAACGATTACTTAAAAGATCCTAAGGCTTTGCCATTGTTGGTTATCGACTTTACTCCAATGGCACTCATTCCTGTCATCAAGGATAAAAAGGTCTATTACTGGTATGATATGATTGATAATTTTACCAAGCATAATTGTTATAGCCAGTTGGACAAAAAATTAGTTGATGATAAATATAAGTATGTGGCTGAATATTACAATTTTATGACATCTGTAACTATTGAAGCTAGTAAAGCAATTACCAGATATAGCAAAATTGAATCTGCAGTAATTTCGAACGGAGTATTTACTAGTCGATTTTCAGATAAGATCTCAAAAAGTATCTCTGATAACCATATCTATGACTTTGGATTTGTCGGCTTTATAACCGATAAATTTGATGTGAATTTTGTTCAAAAATTAGTAAAAAATCATTCTGTGATTATATATGGAGAAGCGTATAACAAGTCTGTTGTCGAAGAACTCTCCAAATTGGGGGTGGTATTTCATGGTAAATTTAATTACTCTGAACTACCTCAGCTCATCAGTACCTTTAAGATTGGGTTGTTGCCATACTTAGCTGAAAGAAGCCATGATGGTTCACCTCTTAAAATGTACGAATACATTAAAAATGATAAACCATGCTTAACTTCTATTGATTATGAGTTCTCATGTGAATATGTTGTAAATTATAATTCCACTAATGATTTAAATGAAAATATAAAAAGACTGATTGAGTGTTCCGGGAATAGTAATATTCATGAAACTTTACCTGTCGATAGTTTTTTAAAACATAAAATCTCCTCCGTATTTGATTTATTCATCAAACGGATTAATTAAATGGCAACTGTTCAAAAAATATATTCTTCGCTCTTTCTTGCATGCTTTTTCGTTTCAATAGCAGCGCCAATTTTCCCCGGGACTACTGGCGGAATGATGTACCATGTGTTGTTCATCAGTCTAATTCCTGCAGTAATGTTACCATGGGTTCTTAAGATGAAAATTCAATTTCTCTTAAGTTTTATGTTATCATTCTTTATTGTTTTAATGATGACAAGTATTGCATTAGCTAATGAAGATAATGTCAATTTTTCTTCCTTTACATCCTCATTAAAAGTATTGTATTTTGGTGTTTATATCTTAATGGGGTATGTTTATGTGAGATGCTCAAACCGAAGTGTAGAGTCTTTTTATAAAACATATTTTTGGTTAGTTATCGTTTCAATTATAGTCGGGATAATAGAACTAACGGTACCTTCGATAAGTTACTTGCTTTATAAAAGAGAATCAATGGAGATTCTCGACGACAAACTATCATCTATCTTTAACACCACCTATCACCTGGCTTTTTTTCTTTTTTTTGGTTATTTATATTATCTTCAGAAATTTATTTCTTCTCTGCAAAACCCATCTGATACGAAACTATTTTCAGTATTTTTAATGATGCTGGCGATATTTTCTATGATTCTTCTGACTCAAAGTCGCATGTTTGTGATGATGTCTGCTCTAATTTCAATATTTTTGGTCAGCATCCTCATGCTGAAAAGGATAAATAAACCAAATATATTGCTATCACTTGCAATTGTAGCCATCATCGTTTGTGGGGCGATTTTTTCATTTTGGGATACATTTGCAACAAAATTTTATTATATTATTTATGGCGTTGATTTTTTGTTGTCAGGTCAGCTTGATTTTTCTGGCGATGGTATTGGTTCATTTAATACCAGAATTAACCAAATCTTATTTAGTATCGCACAAATTCATGATAACCCATTTGTAGGCGTTGGTTCTGGTAAAGATATCTATCTTGAGTCATTGTATGCGTACTTACTTTATAAATATGCAGTGCCGGGGCTAGTCTTTTATTTTGTAGCATTATACTTTCTGGTTAAGAAAGTTAATGTTATTTTGCACTGGGATATTTCTTTCAAAGAGAAAATTTTCTTTAAGGCATGTTACTGGTTCTTTATTCTGTCGCCGTTTTACTTTCTAAGCGGTCCACTATTTGAAGTACCTAAGTTATCTTTGTTCTTTTTTGTATTAATTGGCATAGTGTATGGCTATGACAAAGTGGAAAAATAAAATGGAAATGAGTATTAGGCCTAAGTATGCTGTTGTTGGCGTTGTGGGGGTTCCTGCAAATTATGGTGGATTTGAAACGTTAGTTGAAAATTTAGTATCAGAAGACAATAACTCGAGTAATGAAAAATCTAGTCAGGATTTTTTGGTTTTTTGCTCAAGTAAAGCATATGAGAAAAAGATAAAATCTTATAAAAATGCAAAATTAGCATATGTACCGCTTAATGCAAATGGGATTCATAGTATAATCTATGATATTTTATGTTTGATAATGTGCCTTTTTTATCGCCCAGCAGCAATATTAGTACTAGGTGTTTCTGGTGCAATCTTTATGCCGGTTCTCAAACTTTTTTATCGTGGCAAAGTTGTTACAAACATTGATGGACTGGAATGGCGGCGAGCGAAGTGGGGGAAATTTGCGAGGCGGTTCCTCAAATTATCTGAAAGTATAGCTGTCAAGTTTTCTGACGTCGTTATTTCCGATAACAAAGCTATCGCGGATTATGTTCGAGAGGAGTATAACAAAGAAAGCTTGGTTATCGCTTATGGTGGTGATCATGCGGTTTCTCAATCTAATGCCAACATAGATGCAAAAGACTTTGCTTTCGCATTATGTCGTATTGAACCAGAAAATAATGTTCATCTTATACTTAAATCTTTCTCGCAAACCGATGTGAAACTTGTGTTTGTAGGTAACTGGGATTCAAGCGAATATGGACGTATGTTGAAAAGAAAATATTCAACGTTCGAAAATATAACTATTCTGGATCCGATTTACGATATCAATAAACTGTCTGTACTTCGTGGTGAGTGTCGTTTTTATGTTCATGGGCACTCAGCGGGAGGAACGAATCCTTCTTTAGTTGAAATGATGCATTTTTCAAAGCCAATATTATGCTTTGATTGTGCTTATAATCGTGCCACAACGGAAGAGCAGGCTCTCTACTTCCAGAATGTTGACTCACTTATTCAGGTCATCTGTGAACCTTGTTTCCCAGATGATATCGGCGAAAAAATGCTTGAAATTGCAACCAGACGTTATCGATGGAGTATCGTCCGTCAGCAATATCTGCATGCCATGAATTGATTATTAGTTATTTGTACATTTAAGTGCTATCCATCTACTTCGCTCATGAGTTAACATCTAAGTCACATTCAAGCCGCGCACAAGTCGTGCGGTGACCACACCCTGACAGGAGTATGTAATGTCCAAGCAACAGATCGGCGTCGTCGGTATGGCTGTGATGGGGCGCAACCTGGCGCTCAACATCGAAAGCCGTGGCTATACCGTCTCCGTTTTCAACCGCTCCCGTGAAAAGACTGAAGAAGTGATTGCCGAGAATCCAGGCAAAAAGCTGGTACCTTATTACACGGTAAAAGAGTTTGTTGAATCTCTCGAAACGCCCCGTCGTATCCTGTTAATGGTGAAAGCCGGGGCGGGCACTGATGCTGCTATTGATTCCCTGAAACCGTATCTGGATAAGGGTGACATCATCATCGATGGTGGCAACACATTCTTCCAGGACACCATTCGCCGTAATCGTGAACTCTCTGCTGAGGGATTTAACTTTATCGGTACCGGGGTTTCCGGTGGTGAAGAGGGCGCGCTGAAAGGGCCTTCCATTATGCCTGGTGGTCAGAAAGAAGCCTACGAGCTGGTTGCGCCGATTCTGACAAAAATTGCTGCCGTTGCTGAAGATGGTGAGCCCTGCGTGACTTATATTGGTGCCGACGGTGCGGGCCATTATGTGAAAATGGTGCATAACGGCATTGAATACGGCGACATGCAGTTGATTGCTGAAGCTTATTCCTTGCTGAAAGGTGGCCTGAATCTGAGTAATGAAGAGCTTGCCAGCACCTTTACCGAGTGGAATAACGGTGAACTGAGCAGCTATCTGATCGACATCACCAAAGATATCTTCACTAAGAAAGATGAAGACGGTAAATATCTGGTTGACGTGATCCTTGATGAAGCAGCCAATAAAGGCACCGGTAAGTGGACCAGCCAAAGTTCTCTGGATCTCGGTGAACCGCTGTCCCTGATCACCGAGTCAGTGTTTGCTCGCTATATTTCTTCTTTGAAAGATCAGCGCGTTGCCGCATCCAAAGTTCTTTCAGGGCCGAAAGCTCAGTTAGCCTCTGATAAAGTAGAATTTATCGAAAAAGTTCGCCGCGCGTTGTATCTGGGGAAAATTGTTTCCTATGCTCAGGGCTTCTCACAGCTACGTGCCGCCTCTGATGAGTACAACTGGGATCTGAACTACGGTGAGATTGCGAAGATCTTCCGTGCTGGTTGCATTATCCGCGCCCAGTTCTTGCAGAAAATCACCGATGCTTATGCTCAAAATACGGGCATTGCCAACCTGCTCCTGGATCCATACTTCAAAAACATTGCCGATGAGTATCAGCAGGCGTTGCGTGATGTCGTGGCGTATGCAGTGCAGAATGGTATCCCGGTACCGACATTCTCTGCGGCAGTGGCGTACTACGACAGCTATCGCGCAGCAGTTCTTCCTGCGAACCTGATCCAGGCGCAGCGTGATTACTTCGGTGCACATACCTATAAGCGCACTGATAAAGAAGGTGTTTTCCATACTGAATGGATGGATTAATTCTTCAAAAGCTGATGAGCCCGGTTTTTTAACCGGGCTTTTTTTTGTCTCAATTCTTATTGATTTATTTCTATTGCTTAATCTTAACTTAATAAAGTTAGTCTATCCTGATAAAGAAAATCTGAATTGTTTTCACCTTCGTTGACCTGTATTCATCGGGGCGTTAAAACTTTTATTCCTTATCAGGATGCGAAAACATCATGATTCATAATTAAGTTAATTCTGAGAGCGTGAAATGAAAATCACCATTTCTGGAACCGGATATGTTGGTCTGTCAAATGGACTGCTTATCGCTCAACACCATGAGGTTGTCGCGTTAGACATCATTCCTGCGCGCGTTGAGAAGTTGAATGATCGGATCTCTCCTATTGTTGACAAAGAAATTCAGCAATTTCTGGCGTCAGGAAAAATCGACTTCAAGGCTACTATTGATAAGCAATTTGCTTACCGAAATGCTGATTACGTCATCATCGCAACGCCAACCGACTATGATCCAACAACAAATTATTTTGACACTTCCAGCGTTGAGTCCGTTATCCACGATGTACTGGAAATCAATCCTGATGCAGTGATGGTCATCAAATCTACGGTGCCCGTTGGTTTTACAGCGGCAATGAGTAAGAAGTTTAAAACGAAAAATATAATTTTCTCTCCGGAGTTCCTGCGGGAAGGTAAAGCGCTTTATGACAATCTGCACCCGTCGCGTATTGTGATTGGCGAGCGCTCCGGGCGTGCAGAAAAATTTGCTGCTTTATTGCAGGAAGGCGCGATAAAACAGAACATCCCGACATTGTTTACCGATTCGACCGAAGCAGAAGCGATTAAACTCTTTGCTAATACTTACCTGGCAATGCGCGTTGCTTATTTCAATGAACTTGATAGTTACGCAGAAAGCTTAGGATTAAATACCCGCCAGATAATTGAAGGGGTATGCCTCGATCCACGTATCGGTAACCATTACAATAATCCGTCGTTTGGTTATGGCGGTTACTGTTTGCCGAAGGATACCAAACAACTTCTGGCGAATTATCAGTCAGTGCCTAACAACATTATTTCCGCAATTGTTGATGCTAACCGCACCCGTAAAGATTTTATCGCGGATGCGATTCTCGCCAGAAAACCGAAGGTGGTTGGGATTTATCGCCTTATTATGAAGAGTGGTTCTGATAACTTCCGCGCCTCTTCGATTCAGGGGATTATGAAGCGTATAAAGGCTAAAGGCGTTGAAGTGATTATTTATGAACCAGTACTGGACGCTGAGGCTTTTTTTAACTCCCGACTTGAGCGAGATTTAACCACATTCAAGCGACAGGCCGACGTTATTATCTCAAATCGGATGGCTACTGAGCTTCAGGACGTTCAGGATAAAGTGTATACCCGGGATCTCTTTGGCAGTGATTAAGCTGTTTTTGGCCCGATAAAATAGCCTTACCCCGTAGCTAAAATTTTTGCAACTTTCCTTAAATATTATCATTAATCCTATAGCTTTAAGAGCGTTTATGACTACACTGTACCCGGTTGTAATCTTCTTTTTAAGGTTCTGATGAGAGTGGAAAGTCGTAATATTACCGGGGGCAATAATGATCCGGAACAGATTGATCTGATTGATTTAATTATCCAGTTGTGGCGTGGTAAGGTGACAATTATTGTATGCATTATCGTTGCTCTTGCACTGGCTGTAGGTTACCTGGCAATTGCAAAAGAGAAATGGACCTCGACAGCAATTATCACACAACCCGATGTCGGGCAAATCGCTACTTATAATAATGCGGTGAGCGTGCTATACGGTAACAATGCGCCTAAGGTTACCGATGTGCAGGCCAGCTTTATCGGCCGGTTTAGTACGACGTTTTCAGCATTAGCTGAAACGCTGGATAATCAGGAAAAACCAGAGAAACTGACCATTGAGCAGTCAGTAAAAGGTCAATCGTTGCCTCTGGTCGTCTCCTATGTGGGAGAAACAGCTGAAGGCGCGCAGAGACAACTTTCTGAATATATTCAAAAGGTTGATGAAAATGTCTCTGAAGAGCTGAAGACTGACCTTACGGACAACATCAAATTACAAACCAGCACGCTGACTGATTCCCTGAAAACGCAGGAGGCGGTGTCGCAGGAACAGAAAGCGCTGCGTATTAAACAGATTCAGGAAGCGCTGAAGTTTGCTGTACAGGCGAATATCACTAAACCTCAGGTGCAGCAAACTCAGGATGTTACCCAGGACACTCTGTTCCTGCTGGGTAGCGAGGCGCTGAAGTCAATGATTGAGCATGAATCCACGCGACCGCTGGTGTTTTCACAGAACTATTTCCAGACCAAACAAAACCTGTTGGATATTGACACCCTGAAAGTTGATACCGATTCCATTCACGCTTATCGCTACGTGATGAAGCCGACGTTGCCGATCCGTCGTGATAGCCCGAAAAAGGCGATTACGCTTATTCTGGCTGTGTTGCTGGGCGGGATGGTTGGTAGCGGTGTGGTTCTGGGACGAAACGCGTTGCGCAATTACAAGCCGAAAGCGAATTAATTGGCTGTTGTACACCGTTTTTCCGACTGACAAAAACCGGGCATCGCCCGGTTTTTTTACGTCAGAATGTTTACTGATGGCGCTTACGCAAATTCTCAATCACGGTGGTTAAGTCAAGCTCCTGATCCTGCAACAACACTAACAGATGGTACATCAGGTCAGAGGCTTCGTTGGTCAGCTCAAAGCGGTCGTTCACCGTCGCAGCCAGCGCAGTTTCCACGCCTTCTTCCCCTACCTTTTGCGCGATTCGCTTGGTGCCGCTGGCATACAGTTTTGCGGTATAGGAGCTCGCCGGATCGGCAGTTTTGCGCTCAGACAGAAGTTGCTCAAGCTGGTAGAGGAACAGCCACTGGTGGCTGGTATCGCCAAAGCAGCTGCTGGTGCCTTTGTGGCAGGTCGGGCCAATCGGGTTAACCAGCACCAGCAGCGTGTCGTTATCGCAATCCGGCGCAACGTTGACCACCTTCAGGAAATGGCCGGATGTTTCACCTTTGGTCCACAGGCGCTGTTTAGTGCGTGAGAAAAACGTCACTTTACCGGTTTCGAGGGTCTTATCCAGGGCTTCCGGGTTCATATATCCCAGCATCAACACTTCCCCGGATACCGCATGCTGGACAACAACCGGCATCAGTCCATCGGTTTTTTCCCAGTCCAGTTCGCGGCGTTGCTGCTCTGTTAACATAACCTGATCTCCACGCCCTGAGTTGCCAGGTACGTTTTTAATTCACCAATATTGATTATCTGTTTGTGGAAGACGGAGGCGGCAAGCGCCCCGTCGACGTCGGCATCGCGGAAGGCTTCAAGGAAGTGTTCCTGAGTTCCCGCGCCGCCCGACGCAATCAGCGGCACGTGGCAAACCTCACGCACTTTTTTCAGTTGTTCCAGGTCGTAGCCGTTACGCACGCCATCCTGGTTCATCATGTTGAGAACGATTTCCCCGGCACCGCGTTTTTGCACCTCTGAAACCCAGTCGAGGGTCTCCCAAGTGGTCACGCGGGTGCGGCTTTCATCACCGGTATACTGATTGACATGGTATTTGCCGGTTGTTGCATCATGCCAGGTATCAATGCCCACCACGATGCACTGTACGCCAAAGCGCTCAGCCAGTCGCGTAATCAGCGAGGGGTCGGCCAGGGCAGGGGAGTTAATAGAAATTTTATCCGCCCCGAAGGACAAGATTTTAGCGGCGTCGTCCGCCGACTTAATCCCGCCCGCCACGCAGAAAGGAATATCGATGACTTCCGCCACGCGTGACACCCAGCTTTTATCCACCACGCGACCATCGCTGGAGGCAGTGATATCGTAAAACACCAGCTCATCTGCGCCTTCCTCGGCATAGCGTTTAGCCAGCGGGACGATGTCGCCGATAATTTCGTGATTACGGAACTGTACACCTTTCACGACCTGGCCATCACGAACGTCCAGGCAAGGAATTATACGTTTTGCCAGCATTGGATAGCCTCCTTAACGGTAAATTTCCCTTCCAGCAGCGCACGCCCGACGATCACTCCGCGTACCCCGGTATTGCGCAGGGCTGCAACGTCTTCAATTCCGCCAATTCCTCCGGAGGATTGAAACGCTACCTGAGGGTATTTCGCACAGACTTCTTCGTACAGCGAAACGTTGGAGCCTGCCAGCGTGCCGTCCCGGGAGATATCGGTACACAGGACATGTTTCAGGCCGACCGGCAGATAGGTATCCACCAGCGCTTCCAGCGAGACACCTGAATTTTCCTGCCAGCCGCTGACCGCGACCTGCTTATTGCCCTGCGCGTCAATGCGTACATCGAGCGCCAGCACCAGTGCGTCGGCGCCAAAACGCCCGAACCATCCTTTCACCATTTCAGGTGATTTTACCGCCGTGGAACCGACCACCACGCGGGCAACGCCAGCCTCCAGAAGGGCTGCCACATCGCCTTCCGTACGTACGCCTCCGCCAACCTGCACCGGCACGTCCACACCGGCCACCAGGGTTTTAATCAGTGGGATCTGCCGTCTGGCCGGATCTTTCGCGCCAGTCAGATCAACCAGGTGCAATACGTCGGCACCCTGAGCGGCGTAATCCTGCAGGCGCGGTAGCGGATCGTTGCCGTAATCACGCTGCTGACCGTAATCGCCCTGATGGAGACGCACCACGGTGCCGTCGATTAAATCTAAAGCGGGAATAATCATCACATCTCCAGAAAGTTTTTCAGCAACTGCGCGCCTGCGGCACCCGAACGCTCCGGGTGGAACTGCACGCCGAAGAAATTATCTTTTTGCACCGCCGCAGTGAACGGTTCACCATAATGGCACTGGGCGATGGTCCAGGGATTGATCGGCATGGCGAAGCTGTGGACGAAGTAAAACCAGGCGCCGTCTTCAATGCCCTGGAAAAGGCGATTTCCGGCCTGCGGACAGACGCGGTTCCAGCCCATGTGTGGCAAGGGCAGGCCAACGTCGGTCAACTTCGGCACGTCCTGGTCGATGATACCCAGCAGGTCAACACCATTCATCTCTTCGCTACGACGACCAAGAATCTGCATTCCTAAGCAAATACCCAGTACCGGCTGGGTACAGGCCTTAATCAGCTCAATCAGATCGCGTGCGCGTAACTCATCCATCGCCGTCTGTGCCGTGCCAACGCCAGGCAGAAACAGCTTATCTGCCCGTAAAACAATCTCCGGGTCGCGGCTGACCACCGGATCGTAACCGTGACGCGCCACGGCAGATTTCACCGAGTTCAGGTTGGCGCAGCCGGTATCGAGGATCACCACGTTCATCACAACACTCCTTTCGAGGAGGGAAGGGTATCGCCCTCAACGCGAATCGCCTGGCGCAAGGTACGACCAAACGCTTTGAACAGGCTCTCCACGCGGTGGTGATCGTTTTTGCCTTTGGTCTTCAGGTGCAGGGTCACGCCCATGGTATAAGAAAGTGAACGGAAGAAGTGTTCGACCATCTCGGTACTGAGATCGCCCACGCGCTGGTAGGTAAACTCAGCGCGATATTCAAGGTGTGGGCGACCGGAGATATCCAGCGCGCAGCGAGCCAGGCATTCGTCCATTGGCAACACGAATCCAAAGCGATTAATTCCGCGCTTGTCGCCCAGCGCCAGTTTTAATGCTTCACCCAACGCCAGACCGGTATCCTCAACCGTGTGGTGATCGTCTATATAGAGATCGCCTTTCACGGAGACCTCCATACGGAAGCCGCCGTGGGTTGCGATCTGATCCAGCATGTGATCAAAGAAACCGACGCCGGTGTTAATTTTGCTGCTGCCTTCGCGGTCCAGCCAGACTTTAACGTCAATCTGCGTCTCTTTGGTATTGCGCTCCACGTGGGCATAGCGGTCACGTTTGGTCAGCTGTTCGCCGATAGTTGCCCAGTTCAGCGTTTCGCGGTGATAGCGTAAACCGGTAATCCCCATGTTTTCTGCAAGCTGGATGTCGGTGGCGCGATCTCCAATGACATAGCTGTTGCCGCTGTCCATCGCCTGTTCAGCCAGATAGCGTTCAACCAGCTTCACTTTCGGTTTCCGGCAGTCGCACTCGTCCGCAGGCAGATGCGGGCAGATCAGCACTTCATCAAACAACACGCCCTGAGAGGTGAAAATCTGCATCATCAGGTTGTGGGGGCCGTCGAAATCCGCCTGTGGGAAGCTCTGCGTACCCAATCCATCCTGATTAGTGATCATCACCAGCTTATAGCCGGCTTTTTGCAGCTTCAGCAGAACGGGCACTACGTCCGGTTCAAACGCGAGCTTGTCAAATCGGTCCACCTGAAAATCGCTCGGCGGCTCGGCAATCAGGGTTCCATCACGATCGATAAAGAGATACTTCTGGCTCATACTTGCTCCGCACGTAAGGCGTCAATGACGCGCTGGCTCTCTTCGCGGGTTCCAACAGTGATACGCAGACAGCCGCTTAAAGAAGGTTGTTTATTCTGATCACGTAAGATAATGCCCTGATCCCACAGAGATTTAAATACAGAACTGGAGGCGGTGAAGCGAGCCAGAATATAGTTCGTTTCTGAACTGAACACCTGCTCCACGCAGGGAATATCGCTCAGCGCGTTAACCAGATACTGACGCTCAGCCAGGATCTGCGCCACACGTTCACGCATCGCATTAATGCCCTGAGGACTGAGTGCCTGAGCGGCGATGTCGGCAACCGGCGTGGAAAGCGGGTAAGGGGCAATTACTTTCAGCAGCAGGTTGATCACCTCTTCGTTAGCCAGGGTAAATCCGCAGCGTAGCCCCGCCAGCGCGAAGGCTTTGGAGAGGGTGCGCAGGATAACCAGATTCGGATATTCAGAAAGCCAGCCGGCAAGCGTCGCCTGTGGACAAAACTCAATATAGGCTTCGTCAGCCACCACGATGGCTTTGCCGCGGGTGAGTTCAAGAAGCGTACGCAGATCCTGTGGATTGATAAGCTGACCGGTTGGATTATTGGGGCTGCAAACATAAACCACCTTCACGCCGTCCAGTTTGTCAGAGATGCCTTGCATATCCAGTTGCCAGTCTGCTAACGCAGGAACGGTGCGGCATTCGACGCCGATGGTTTCCGCGCTGACGCTGTACATGCCATAAGTTGGAGGACAATAGAGGATCGCATCTTTACCGGGTTCGCAGAAGGCGCGAATCAGCAGCTCAATACCCTCGTCCGCGCCCCGGCTGACCAGAACCTGCTCTGGCTTCACTCCGGCGTATTGAGCGTAATTCTCTATAACGACTTTGGGCTGGCACTCCGGATAACGGTTGAGCGTCTGCTGTGTGAGCTGGAACGCTACCGCAGTCGGGAACTCATTGGCATTCAGCCAGACGTCGCCGTTGCCGCCCAGTCGGCGGGCGGACTGATACGGTGTCAGATTGCGAACATTTTCACGGGCTAAGTCGGTGACGCTGAGAATATTTTCAGTGCTCATGCTTGCTCCTTCAGGGCGTTAACGCGCAGGGTGACGGCATTTTTGTGGGCGGTCAGACGCTCGGCTGCCGCCAGTGTTTCAATGGTCGACGCCAGGGCGGCAAAGCCCTCTTTCGACAGTTCCTGGACGGTCATTCGCTTCTGAAAATCGGCCAGCCCGAGACTGGAGCAGGTAGCGGTATAACCATAGGTTGGCAGGACGTGGTTGGTGCCGGAGGCATAGTCGCCAGCGGACTCCGGTGACCAGTCGCCAAGAAATACGGAACCAGCGCTGGTTATCTCATCCACCAGATCGCGGGCGTTCCGGGTTTGAATGATTAAGTGCTCAGGGCCGTACACGTTAGAAATGGCGACGCACTGTGCTACATTTTCCGTCACAATCAGACGGCTGGCGCTCAGCGCCTGACGCGCCGTTTCTGCGCGCGGTAGCGCTGCGAGCTGGCGTTCAACGGCTATCGCGACACGGCGGGCGATATCGGCATCCGGCGTCAGTAAAATCACCTGCGAATCGGGGCCGTGCTCCGCCTGGGAAAGCAGGTCAGAGGCAACAAAATCGGGGGTTGCGCCGCTGTCGGCAATAACCAGCACTTCAGAAGGGCCTGCAGGCATATCAATAGCAGCACCGTCGAGACGCTGACTCACCTGTCGTTTTGCTTCCGTCACAAATGCGTTGCCGGGGCCAAAAATCTTATCCACCTTTGGAACCGACTCGCTGCCAAAAGCCAGGGCGGCAATGGCCTGTGCGCCGCCGACGTTGAACACTTCCCGCACGCCGCACAGCTGCGCGGCATAGAGGATTTCATCAGCGATTGGCGGCGGCGAGCACAGCACCACTTTCTCACAACCGGCAATGCGTGCTGGTGTCGCCAGCATCAGGACGGTGGAGAAGAGTGGGGCTGAACCACCGGGAATATACAAACCCACGGATTTCACCGGGCGGGTTACCTGCTGGCAGCGCACGCCTGGCAGCGTTTCAATATCTACCGTTTGCAGTTTTTGTGCGTTGTGGAAAGTTTCGATATTTTTAACCGCGACGGCCATCGCCTGTTTAAGATCGTCGCTCAGACGACTCCCGGCGGCCGCCATTTCTTCAGCGGTTACCTTCAGCGCTGCCACATTTGTTTTATCAAACCTGGCGCTGTATTCGCGTAACGCGTCGTCCCCGCGGGCCTTGACGTTGTCCAGGATCTCGCTAACGGTTCGGGTGATGCTGTCTGAGGCTGAAATTGCCGGGCGCATCAGCAGTTCATCCTGCTGTTCAGCACTGCAGCTATTCCAGTCAATGATTGTGCTAAAGCTCATGGTCGTCACTCCATCATCTTTTCAATGGGCAGCACCAGAATAGAGCTGGCGCCAAGCGCTTTCAGTTTTTCCATTGTTTCCCAGAACAGGGTTTCGCTACTGACCATGTGCATTGCCACGCGCTGCTGATCGCCTGCCAGCGGCAGAATCGTCGGGCGTTCAGCGCCAGGCAACAGAGCGATCACCTCTTCCAGACGATCGCCAGGCGCATGCATCATAATGTATTTCGATTCGCGAGCCTGGATAACGCCCTGGATACGGGTCAGTAATTTGTCGACAAGCTGTTGTTTAGCGTCAGATATTTCGCCATCACGTTGGATAAGGCAGGCCTTAGAGCGGTAGATTACTTCAACTTCACGCAGACCGTTGGCTTCCAGGGTGGCGCCGGTTGAGACCAGGTCACAAATGGCATCAGACAGTCCCGCACGCGGTGCGACTTCAACAGAGCCGTTTAACAGGCAGGATTTAAAAGAGACCCCTTTCTGGTCGAGGTAACGTTTAAGCAGATGCGGATAAGAGGTCGCAATGCGTTTACCATCAAGGGCTGCCGGGCCGTCCCAGGCTTCATCAGCCGGGGTTGCCAGGGAAAGGCGACAGCCGCCAAAGTCGAGGCGACGCAGGGTAAAATAACGTGGATCTTCGCCCTGAGCGCGGCGGTTCAGCAGTTCTTCTTCCAGCACGTTTTCACCGATGATCCCCAGATCGACGACGCCATCCATAACCAGGCCCGGAATATCGTCATCACGCACGCGGAGAATATCAATGGGCATATTCTCCGCCATCGCAATCAGGCGTTGAGTATGTAAATTAATTTTAATGCCACAGCGAGCCAGTAATTCGCGTGAATCATCGCTTAAACGACCTGATTTCTGAATAGCTATGCGTAAACGGGTATTGTCTAACATTTTATTTTCCTCTTAAAGCCTGGTCCATCAGGCTATTTCCTGTCTGAACCGGTCTGAATCGCGCACCCAAAAAAAAGCCCCCGGAAGATGATCTTCCGGGGGCTTTCTCATGCGTTCATGCACCACTGGAAGATCTGAATGTCTTCCAGCACACATCGCCTGAAAGACTAGTCAGGATGATGGTGATGATGGTGGTGTTTAAATTGAACGCGTGTCATAAAATTCTCGATGAATGCTTATTCATTTGATGTCTTTTAACCTAAACCACTTTAGCGACATAAAGCAAGCGCTTTTTTTAATTCATATTTATAGTATGAATTGTCAGGCATAGCAGGCTGGCGTAGCCTTATATATGACGCATAAGCCAGGAGAGAAAGGATGAAAAAGGTCGCAATTGTCGGTTTAGGTTGGTTAGGCATGCCTTTGGCGATGTCGCTGACGGCGAGAGGCTGGCAGGTTACCGGCAGCAAAACCACGCTCGATGGGGTGGAAGCGGCCCGCATGAGCGGCATCGAAAGCTATCCGCTCCGCCTGGAGCCGGAACTGGTGTGTGAAGTGGACGACCTTGATGCACTCATGGACGTGGATGCGTTGATTGTGACGCTTCCCGCCCGGCGCAGCGGTCCCGGTGAGGATTTTTATTTGCAGGCAGTGCAGGAAGTGATTAACAGTGCGCTGGCGTATCGTATCCCGCGAATTATCTTCACCAGCTCCACCTCCGTATACGGCAAAGCCCAGGGGACGATTAAAGAGTCCACCCCATGTCAGCCGGTTACGGCCAGCGGTCGCGTGCTGAAAGAGCTTGAAGACTGGTTACATAATTTGCCGGGGACATCCGTTGATATTCTGCGCCTTGCCGGGCTGGTGGGGCCGGGACGTCATCCGGGACGCTTTTTTGCGGGTAAAACTGCGCCTGATGGTGAACATGGTGTCAATCTTGTCCATCTGGAGGATGTGATCTCCGCCATTGAATTGCTGTTACAGGCACCGAAAGGGGGACACATCTATAATATATGTGCGCCTGTGCATCCTGCACGCAAGGTTTTCTACCCGCAAATGGCGCGAATGCTTGGAATGGAGCCGCCGCAATTCCTTGATGACGCGGACAACGGTAAAGGTAAGATTATTGATGGCAGCCGGATTTGTAATGAACTGGGATTTGAATACCAGTATCCCGATCCGCTGGTGATGCCGATGGAATGAGGGGCGATGCCAGCAGGATACCGCCACATACCGGAAGGGGGCGTGTATGAAACCACTGCTGGACGTTTTGATCATTCTTGACACATTAGAGAAAGAGGGCAGCTTTGCGGCGGCGTCAGCAAAATTGTACAAGACGCCGTCGGCCCTTAGCTATACCGTCCACAGGCTGGAAAGCGATCTTAATATTCAATTACTGGATCGTAGCGGACACCGCGCCAAATTCACCCGGGCAGGTCAGATGCTGTTAGAGAAAGGCCGGGAAGTTCTGCACCGCGTCCATGAGCTGGAAAAGCAGGCCATTAAACTCCATGCAGGTTGGGAGAATGAGCTGGTTATTGGCGTTGATGATACCTTTCCTTTTTCACTCCTTGCCCCTCTTATTGAATCCTTCTATCAGCATCACAGCGTTACGCGTCTGAAGTTTATTAATGGTGTGCTGGGGAGCTCCTGGGAAGCGCTGACGCAGGGACGGGCGGATATTATCATTGGCGCGATGCGCGAACCGCCTTCCTCAAGTGATTTTGGTTTTGCCCGTCTTGGTTACCTTGAGCTGGTTTTTGCCGTGGCGCCGCACCACTCGCTGGCGCAGGAACAGGAGCCGCTGAGCCGCCGAACGGTTAAACGCTTTCGCGCCATTGTCGTGGGAGACAGCGCCCATCCGGCCTGTTCGACGGCATCCCAGCTTCTTGACGATCAGGAGGCCATTACGGTTTTTGATTTTAAGACCAAGCTGGAGCTACAGATCAGCGGGCTGGGATGCGGATATTTGCCGCGTTATCTGGCACAACGGTTCCTTGAAAGCGGCGCGCTGATTGAGAAGAATGTCGAAGCTCAAATTCTGTTTGAACCGGTGTGGATTGGCTGGAATGAACAGACCTCCGGGCTTGCAAACGTCTGGTGGCGGGATGCGGTTTTAGCAAATAGTGCTATTGCTGCGGTCTATACAAAATCCGTTGCTGGTAAATCAAGCGGTTAAGAAAAAATTTTTAACGACAAGGCCTTCATTCTCTTGTCATTTGGCTCCAGTTTGGTGCACAATGCGCCGCTTGCAAAAAATGAGATTAACCGACGTTTTCATACGCGTCGGTTATTTTTTTGCATCAAACCAATCATTCAATAAAGAGGCCGGGCTTCGTACCGGATAGATATTTACTAAAAACCGACAGTTGTTGTCGCTGAGGAATCCAGAAAATGGGGCAATTTTTTGCTTACGCGACGGCATTCGCCGTGAAGGGGAATGACCATGTCGCATAACGCTACTCCAAACACCTCTCGCGTGGAATTACGTAAAACGCTTACGTTGATTCCGGTTGTAATGATGGGTCTTGCCTATATGCAGCCGATGACGCTGTTCGATACGTTCGGTATCGTTTCGGGCCTCACTGATGGTCATGTTGCAACGGCGTACGCCTTTGCGCTGATCGCGATTCTTTTTACTGCGCTGAGCTACGGTAAACTGGTACGCCGTTTTCCGTCCGCTGGCTCTGCGTATACCTACGCCCAGAAATCCATCAGCCCGACCGTTGGCTTTATGGTGGGCTGGTCATCACTGCTGGACTACCTGTTCATGCCGATGATCAACATTCTGTTGGCGAAAATTTACTTTGAAGCCCTGGTTCCGTCGGTTCCGTCGTGGATCTTTGTTGTCGCGCTGGTGGCCTTTATGACCATCTCTAACCTGCGCAGTATCAAGACTGTAGCGAACTTCAACACCCTGATCGTAATTTTGCAGATGGGGATTGTGGCGGTTATCGTTGGGCTGATTATCTATGGCGTTGCACACGGCGAAGGTGCTGGTACGCTGACCAGTACGCGTCCGTTCTGGTCTGAAGGCGCGCATGTGGTGCCGATGATTACCGGCGCGACGATCCTGTGCTTCTCGTTCCTCGGCTTTGACGGGATCTCTTCTCTGTCTGAAGAGACCAAAGACGCCGAACGCGTGATTCCAAAGGCGATCTTCCTGACGGCGCTGATTGGTGGTCTGGTGTTTATCGGTGCATCTTACTTCCTGCAGCTGTACTTCCCGGATATCTCTCGCTTTAAGGATCCGGACGCGTCGCAGCCGGAAATCATGCTGTACGTGGCGGGTAAAACCTTCCAGTGGGGCGTCCTGATTTTCTCCAGCGTAACTGTGCTGGCTTCCGGTATGGCAGCGCATGCAGGTGTTTCGCGTCTGATGTACGTGATGGGCCGTGACGGTGTGTTCCCGACGCGTTTCTTCGGCTATATACATCCGAAATGGCGTACTCCGGCATGGAACGTGCTGCTGGTGGGGGCCATTGCTCTGCTGGCCATTAAATTTGACCTGGTTACGGCAACCGCGCTTATCAACTTTGGTGCGCTGGTGGCGTTTACCTTCGTGAACCTGTCTGTGATTTCACAGTTCTGGATCCGTGAAAAACGCAACAAGACGCTGAAAGACCACATCAACTACCTGGTTCTGCCGGTTTGTGGTGCGCTGACCGTCGGCGCTCTGTGGATCAACCTGGAAGAAAGCTCAATGGTTCTGGGGCTGATCTGGGCGGGTATTGGTCTGGTGTATCTGGCTTGCGTGACCAAAAGCTTCCGCAATCCGGTACCGCAGTACGAAGATATCGCGCAGTAATTGCGAATGGCTGTAGGCCGGATGACGCGCTGGTGTCGCCATCCGGCAAGCTTCCCAACCGGAGACCTGTTCTCCGGTTTTTTTATATCTCCGTTTTATTTCCAGCCAATAGTAATAACCGTTAGTTCTAAATTAGAGAATTTGGTTATTGGTTCTGAGCCAGTGAGTCATGAATAATTTCCTGACTAATAGACTTCTGGCTAATTAATTTATGTTTTCAATGATTATAAGCGGGCTCATTTGCGGCGCGCTGCTTGGCTTTGTCATGCAGCGAGGAAGATTCTGCCTGACCGGCGGTTTTCGTGACATGTATATTGCGAAGAACAATCGTATGTTTTATGCGTTGCTGATTGCAATTTCTGTGCAAAGCGTTGGCGTGTTCGGCCTGATCCAGATGGGACTGCTCAGCTATGATGCGGGTGCGTTTCCGTGGCTGGGAACCGTTGCGGGAGGCTATGTCTTTGGCATCGGGATTGTTTATGCGGGCGGTTGCGCCACCGGTACCTGGTATCGCGCGGGGGAAGGACTTATCGGCAGCTGGATTGCGCTGTTTACATACATGGTGATGAGTGCGGTGATGCGCTCTTCGCATGCCAGCGGGTTGAATCAGACCCTGAAAATCTACAGTACTGAACATAATTCCATTGCTGACACGCTGAATCTGTCCGTGTGGCCGCTCATTGCTGTCCTGCTGGTGGTGACGCTGTGGGTGGTGGCGAAAGAGCTGAGAAAACCAAAGCTGAACGTCGCCACCTTGCCGCCGCGTCGTACCGGTCTGGCGCATATTCTGTTTGAAAAGCGCTGGCATCCGTTTGTCACCGCCGTTCTGATTGGTCTGATTGCCCTGCTGGCATGGCCACTGAGCGAGGCCACCGGGCGGATGTTTGGGCTGGGTATCACATCACCTACTGCGAACATTCTGCAATTCCTTGTGGCAGGCGACAGTAAGTTTCTTAACTGGGGGGTGTTCCTGGTACTGGGCATCTTCCTCGGTTCGTTCATTGCGGCGAAAGCCAGCCGGGAATTCCGCGTTCGTGCTGCCGATGCGGCAACCACTTTGCGCAGCGGTTTTGGCGGGCTGCTGATGGGGTTTGGTGCGAGCATTGCCGGGGGCTGTTCAATCGGTAACGGTCTGGTGATGACGGCGATGATGACCTGGCAAGGCTGGATCGGCCTGGTCTTTATGATTCTTGGTGTCTGGACCGCGTCATGGATTGTGTATGTCAGACCACAGCGCAGGGCCAGACTGACTGCTGCTGCGGCAAATTAAGCGTAAGGATTGAATTATGGCGATTAGAAAACTGGATGTGGTGACGCAGGTTTGTCCGTTTCCACTTATTGAAGCAAAAGCGGCGCTGGCTGAAATGGCCAGCGGCGATGAACTGGTGATTGAATTTGACTGTACCCAGGCAACCGAAGCTATTCCGCAATGGGCCGCTGAAGAGGGACATGCCATAACCGATTACCAGCAGGTCGGTGATGCGGCCTGGAGTATCACGGTACAGAAAGCGTAAATGCGAACCCTCCGCCTGCTGGCGGAGGGATTAACGGTCAGACAATCTCTTCGGCGTATTGCCATAACGCTTTTAGCAACGTTAACTTCTCTTTGTTATCAGCGAATTGCTGGGATAACGCTTGCAGCTCGTTAGCGTAACTTTGCAAAAATTCAGGCGTGAAGACCTGACGGCGGTGATCCAGCCAGCGCTGTTGCTCTGCTTCGTCCAGCGTGCCGGGGAAGTTACGTGCCCGATAGTTGAACAACAGTTTCTCAATGCGTTTATCAACAAAGGTGATATCCAGCGCGGGTAAATTGCGCGGGTTAGTTTCCAGCACGATCTTCATGGCCGCCCGGTCAGCATCGCTAAAGAAGCCGTTGTAGAGCTGGGCATCCACATTATCGGATGGTGTGAAAGGGGGCGCCTCGGCAAAAATAGCGACCACCTTATCGCGGACCTGCGGGTTCTCGCGCAGGACTTTCAGATTATTAAGACAATGCTGGCGGTTAATACCCAGACGGTCGGCATCTTCCGGACGCAATGTATTCGCCTGTGCCAGCACCGGACATTTATTTATGTGCACCAGTTTTACCGGAACTGCTGCGTCATCGCCAAGATCGGCTTTGGCAGTGTAGAGCCTTTCACGCAGGGTATCGCTGTCCAGCTCAAGCAGGGGGGAAATATCGCCGGCCAGGTCCACCATAATCACCGCGTTGCGGTTTTCCGGATGCCAGGCCAGCGGCGCAACCCAACTGGTGTTGCCGCGCCATGCGCCAAACATGCCGGAAATGTGCACCAGTGGCTTCATCTGCGGGACATCAATCAGCGCGGACAGCTTGTGTTTGTTACGGTGAGTATAAAGATAATCAAACAGGCGGGGCTGGCACGATTTTACCCGTTGCGCCATCGCAATAGTGGCATATACGTC
The DNA here is from genome assembly GCF_002918555.1 of Citrobacter amalonaticus. Lineage (GTDB taxonomy): Bacteria > Pseudomonadota > Gammaproteobacteria > Enterobacterales > Enterobacteriaceae > Citrobacter_C > Citrobacter_C amalonaticus_A. The sequence goes on along the minus strand of NZ_PQMB01000001.1, from coordinate 431,730 downwards.
AGCCATTGCATCGTGTGCATTGCTGTGCTCGATCCCGTTAGCCTTTGTCAGATGTTCCAGACGGAAGCTTGGCCGCCCATCGTCATTTTCCGGCCAGTTGATCCCCTCCGGACGCAGTGCATAACAGGCGCGCATGACGTCCAGTAAATCCCAGCGGGAATTATCGTGCTGCCAGCTCCAGGCGTAGGGATCGTAGAAGTTTCGGTAGAGAACATTGCGCGTCACTTCATCATCGAAGCGAACGTTGTTGTAACCCACAATGCAGGTTTTCGGCACGGTAAACAGTGAGTGAATACGAGCGGCAAACGCGGCCTCATTCTCTCCTTTTTCCCGTGCTTCCTGCGGGGTGATGCCGGTAATGAGCACCGCTCCCGGCTGCGGCAGATAGTCGTCAGCGGGTTTACAGTAAAAAACCTCAGGGTCACCGATAAGGTTGAAATCGCTATCGGTACGAATGGCCGCAAACTGTGCGGGTCTGTCCAGCGCCGGGTGGGTGCCAAAGGTTTCATAATCATGGAACAGGAAGGTGGGGTGCTGCTTACCGTCATTCATAGATATGCTAATTCCGTTACTCTCTGTTAACGCGCGCCAGAACGTTTAAGAGTACCAAATATCAGGTCGGCTTTCATTGGCGTTATAACAAATCACCGGATGGCAAAGGTGAGACGATCAACAGGGTATTATGGATGTGTGCTCTGTGTCACATTTCCTTGCAATTTATCCCTGTTCGTTTATCAGGATTTCCGTAAAAAGAACCCCTGTTTAACACTCCAGAGGATACGCTGTTGAAACGCCGTCTGTTTATTGCCGCTTCTTTATTCGCTTTGACTCTTTCTTCCGCTTCCGCGGCTGAGGCTGTTCGTTTTTCTCCACAACCTCCCATGATTGAAGCGGGTTCGTGGGTGCTCATGGATTACACCACAGGGCAGATCCTTACCGCCGGTAATGAACATCAGCAGCGTAATCCGGCGAGCCTGACCAAACTGATGACGGGTTACGTCGTCGATCGCGCCATCGACAGTCATCGTATTAGCCCTGACGATATGGTGACGGTAGGCCGCGACGCATGGGCGAAAGACAACCCGGTGTTCGTCGGATCTTCTCTGATGTTTCTCAAAGAAGGGGAGCGTGTCTCCGTTCGTGATCTCAGCCGCGGACTGATTATTGATTCCGGCAATGATGCCTGCGTGGCCCTGGCTGATTACATCGCAGGTGGGCAGCCACAGTTCGTGGCGCTGATGAACAGCTATGTGCAAAAGTTAAACCTGCGGGATACGCATTTTGAAACGGTGCACGGGCTTGATGCGCCGGGACAACACAGCTCTGCTTACGATCTGGCCGTGCTTTCTCGTGCCATTATCCACGGTGAACCTGAGTTTTATCATATGTACAGCGAGAAGAGTCTTGCCTGGAATGGGATCACCCAGCAAAACCGTAACGGGTTGCTGTGGGATAAAACGATGAATGTTGACGGCCTGAAAACAGGACATACCTCCGGTGCCGGTTTTAACCTGATTGCTTCAGCGGTTGACGGTCAGCGACGTCTTATTGCGGTCGTTATGGGGGCTAACAGTTCAAAAGGCCGTGAGGACCAGGCGCGGAAACTGCTGCAGTGGGGACAGCAAAACTTCGATACGGTGCAAATATTGCGCAGCGGCAAGCAGGTAGGCGCTGAGCGTATCTGGTATGGCGATAAAGAGAACATTGCCCTGGGGACCGGGCAGGATTTCTGGATGGTGCTGCCGAAAGCGGAGATCCCGAATATCAAAGCAAAATATGTTCTTGATACCAAAGAACTGAACGCGCCGATTGCCGCGCACCAGAGGGTAGGGGAGATTGAACTCTATGACCGGGACAAGCTGGTCGCGCACTGGCCGCTGGTAACGCTGGAAGCGATTGGCAAGGGAGGAATGTTCTCCCGACTCAGTGATTACTTCCATCACAAAGCCTGATTATCTTTGACAGCAGACTGGCAGGAGTGCGGGTCTGCTCACATAATAATCATGATTTCCTTGTGGCTGTCGTAAGGGCTGAATTACACTGTATATAAATACAGTGTAATAGTGGAGGCAATATGAACTACGAGATTAAACAGGCAGACAGACGCACAACCGCGGGTTTTCACCTGGTCGGTCCCTGGGAACAGACGGTGAAGCAGGGTTTTGAACAGCTCATGATGTGGGTCGGTAATAAGCAGATTGTCCCGCAGGAGTGGATTGCTGTGTATTATGACAATCCGGACGAAGTCCCGGCTGAAAAACTGCGTTGCGATACGGTTGTATCTGTACCGGACGATTTTGTCATTCCGGAAAACAGCGAAGGAGTGACGCGCGGTGAAATTGCTGGCGGTCAGTATGCGGTCGCCATTGCTCGTGTTGAAAACCATGATTTTGCGACGCCCTGGCACGCATTTTTTAATAGCCTGATGGAAGACAGTCAGTACCAGATGTCAATGAAGCCTTGCTTTGAGGTTTACCTTAACGATGGCTCAAAAGATGGGTACTGGGATCTTGAAATGTACATCGCTGTAGAGCCGAAATAACCATTGTCTCAGTAACCGGAGTGGGCGGGGTTGATGTCCTGTTTGCTCCGCTGTCACTTGTGGGTACAATTTGTGTTTTGCCCTTCTGACGGAGTGCCCAGGTGCGTGCAGACAAGTCGCTAAGCCCTTTTGAAATTCGTTTATACCGCCATTATCGTATTGTGCATGGCATCCGCATTGCGCTGGCGTTTATCCTCACTTTCCTGCTGGTTCGTCTGTTTAATATTCCTGAAGGTACATGGCCGCTCATTACGCTGGTCGTGATCATGGGGCCAATCTCCTTTTGGGGAAATGTAGTGCCGCGTGCCTTTGAGAGAATTGGCGGCACGATTTTAGGGTCAGCACTGGGGCTGGTGGCGCTGCGTCTGGAACTCTTCTCATTACCGCTGATGCTCATCTGGTGCGCCGCAGCTATGTTCCTGTGTGGCTGGCTGGCATTAGGTAAAAAACCTTATCAGGCTCTGCTCATCGGTATCACCCTTGCCGTTGTGGTTGGCGCGCCGGCAGGCGACATGAACACGGCGTTATGGCGCGGGGGAGATGTCATTCTTGGTTCGCTGCTGGCGATGCTCTTTACCGGGATCTGGCCTCAGCGCGCATTTTTGCACTGGCGTATTCAGCTGGCGAACTGCATGGCGGCATACAACCGCGTCTATCAGGCGGCGCTTTCGCCGAATTTGCTGGAACGGCCCCGACTGGACAAACATCTGCAAAAGCTGCTGGGCGATGTGGTTAAAATGCGCGGGTTAATCACCCCGGCAAGCAAAGAGACACATATTCAGAAATCCATTTTTGAAGCCATTCAGACGATTAACCGTAATCTGGTCTGTATGCTTGAGCTGCAAATCAATGCCCACTGGGCTACGCGCGCCAGCCATTTCGTCATGCTGAACGCCCATACTCTGCGTGAAACTCAGCAAATGACGCAGCAGACATTGCTGACGATTGTTCATGCGCTGTATGAGGGGAATCCGCAACCGATTCTCGCTAATACAGAAAAACTAAATGACACCGTGGAAGAGCTGCGCCAGTTGATCGGTGAGTATCGTGAAATCAATGTCGCTGAAACGCCGATACATGGCTATGTTTGGTTGAGCATGGAAACAGCGCGGCAACTTGAGCTGTTGTCGCATTTAATCTGCCGGGCGTTGCGCAAATAAACAGCAGACGAGAGGGATGGCATAGCGGCTGCTTCGATTCAGCAAGGATTAAGGGTATGATGGACGCAAGGAAATACCCTTAATAATACAAGTTTCGGGAAAGCGGCAAGTGAGACGAACCCTGACGCTTACATCTGTAAGTGACAGGAATGAACGCCAGGTCTGTCTGGAACAGATTTCAACGGCCCGTAAGGGCGAGGTTCAACGATGGGCCGGGGCGCTCCGCCAGCGCACAGGTAACTTGAAGTATGACGGGTATAAAAGCATTGTCATCGGCAGCGGCAAAAAGTAATGTAAACCATCACTTATACGTTGTTTAAACGAATCCGAATCTCACATTATCAGGGGTGTATAAATGGAAACTAACAAACCATCTTTCCAGGACGTGCTGGAATTTGTTCGTCTATTCCGTCGTAAGAACAAGCTGCAACGCGAAATCCAGGACGTTGAGAAAAAGATCCGTGACAACCAGAAGCGCGTACTGCTGCTGGACAATCTGAGCGATTACATTAAGCCGGGTATGAGCGTGGAAGCGATCCAGGGCATCATCGCCAGCATGAAAAGCGACTATGAAGATCGCGTTGATGATTACATCATCAAAAATGCTGAGATCTCCAAAGAACGCCGCGACATCTCTAAAAAGCTGAAAGCGATGGGCGAAATGAAAAACGGCGATGCGAAAGCAGAGTAACGTTTCCTGAAAATAAGGGGGAAATGTCCCCCTTACAGGACGTCAACCCCGCCAGAAACCATCCGTAACAAATGTTGTTCAGGCCAGTGTTCATTGAGTTTCTTCTGTGCCAGCAGCCACTGGACGTACTCAACGTCATGACGATTTCTGTCCAGCATCAGACCGACAACGCTGCCGCTGTGCGCCACGTTTACCCCGTATAAATCACATTCTTCCATTAATGACAGCAGGGCATCAAAATCTGGCTTCGGCAACAGCGCCTGGCTGGCGATCGCACTCAGCGTGGCCGCTTCTCCCATTCGGTAAGGATTTTGGCTGATGCAGGCTTCCTGAACCTTTTCCCAGGCCCGTTTAAGTGCGGGGGCGCCCGCATGTAACCCCGCCTGACGCGGGATACGATGATAATCCGCCGTACGTAAGGTCACCGGGCTTTCAAGCACTAACAGATCCAGTTCGGGCTGCGCTTCGCAGGCAATTTGTGTGGAGGCGTCGTTATGATCGAAAAGGGTTAACTGGCGAAACACGGTGCTGTCAGTGGGCTCAAGCGAAACGCAAAGCGCAGCCAGCGTGCTTTCATCCAGCGGATGGCCCAGATGGTGCGCAGTGGCAACAGCGGTGGCGGCAATATCCGCTGTACTGCTGGCCATCCCTTTAGCAACAGGGATCGTTGAATGGACATCAATGCGAATATCCTGGGTCATCTGCGCCGGATAGTGCCAGTGCTGTAACAACCGGTTGACCATAGCACGTGAAAGGGGACGCTCATCAGCCCGCGGTGAACCGTTGCAGACTTCAACGGTGCTGTACCATTCGACAGGGCAGGAGACCAGTTTTTCACTGCCCAAAATCCAGCCCTGAATGAGTTCTCCGCATGATGCGGGACACTGCGCAACAGCCACGTTTTCACCTTTCTGGTCAGCAATCCTTGGCGCATAGTGTCATGGCGATTGCGCTATTGCCATGATTTACCGCAATTTGCGGTGTGGCAGTATCAGGCCGAAACGGCCAGCGTCTCCGTCTCCGCCAGGGCGATACGCATTACGTCTCTGGCAATCATTAATTCTTCATTGGTATTGATGACGGCGACTTTGACCATCGCGTTTTCTGCCTGGATAAAGTTGGCGTTACGCTGGTTTTTCTCCTCGTCAACGGCCAGCCCCAGAAAATGCAGGTTGTGGCAAATTGCTGCCCTGGCACGAGCTGAGTTCTCACCAATACCGCCGGTGAAGACCAGCGCATCCAGACCGCCCATCTGCATAATATAGCTGCCGATGGTTGCGCGGATACGTTCAGCAAACAGCGTGAGAGCCAGTTCTGCCCGGCGGTTTCCGCTCGCTGCGGCCTGTTCAACGTCGCGGTAGTCAGACGATACGCCAGAAACGCCTAACAGCCCAGACTCATTATTTAACAGTTGGTTAAGTTGTTGAGGGGTTTTGCCTTCACGCTGGGCAACCCACGGTAAAATAGAGGGGTCGATATCACCGCTGCGGGTTCCCATCATCACGCCGGACTGCGGGGTGAATCCCATTGAGGTATTAACTGACCACCCACCTTTGATGGCGCAAATACTGCTGCCATTACCCAGATGACAACACACCACGCGCAGGGCGCTGAGCGGCACCCCTAATTTTTCTGCCAGAGTGGTACTGACGTATTTGTGGCTGGTGCCGTGAAAGCCGTAGCGACGGATACCCAGTTCTGCATAATAGCGCCAGGGCAGAGGGTAGATATAAGCGGACTCGTCCAGCGTCTGGTGAAAAGAGGTATCAAAAACGGCAACGGCGGGGGCGTCGGGTAATAGCTGGCGGAACACGTTGATGCCGAGCGCGTTGACCGGATTGTGAAGCGGAGCCAGTTCAGCAAGGCGCTCGATCTCCGCTAACGTTTCATCGGTGACGCGCACAGAGTCTTTAAACGTTTCCCCCCCATGCGCCACGCGGTGGCCCACGCCGTCGATCTCCTGCAGGCTGGTAATGATGTGGTAACCGAGCAGTTTTTCCAGTAACAGGGTTACCGCTTCACGATGGTCGGCGACAGGGGATGTCTCCTGCCACTTCTGTGCTGGCGTTTTGATGGTAACCTGCGCGTCAGACATGCCAATACGCTCAATCAGTCCCTGGCAGATTACACTTCCCTGCGGCATTGCCAGTAACTGAAATTTAAGGGATGAACTGCCCGCGTTAATGGCCATTATTTTGTGAGACATGGAGATTCCTTTGAATTCAGAAAGGAGAATATTTCATCAAATCCGCTGTTCGTCACCGCACTGGTGATGAAGACTTTTTCAGCGCCGGCCTGCGCCAGCCAGTCTGCCACGAGTGAAATACGTTTTGTGTTTGCTAAATCCGCTTTGGTGACCAGACCAATAACCGGCCGGTTCATCGGGCCAGTGAATCCGGGAGAGAAAGGCGACCACGGGGCGTCGGCGTTAAGCACCAGAGCGATAATATCTGCCTCGCAGGCGCTTGCCAGCAGCGCGCTGTACAGGCAACGGTTTTCAATATACTCACCCGGAGTGTCAATGGTGGCTGGCGACCAGACGATCGCCTGCGTTTTCTGGTAGTGAAGCGATTCCCCACGCATACACTGGGTGAGCGATGTCTTTCCACACTGGCTTGGGCCAACTAACATCATACGTTTCATGGCGTCAGGTCCGTGTGACAGGACAAGCGGTAAAGCTCATCATTTCACCCAGCGTTCGGGTGACCTGTTTCAGTGCGTATTCGACAGAGGAGACGTCGCCCGTCAATACCACCGCGCCGGTGAAACGATCGAGAAAGCCGATCTCCACAGCGCCCGACTTAGTGGCAATATCACAGGCGATGATAGACGCCTCACTCGGCGTAATCGTCAGGATGCCAATGGCGGAAACCGTATCCTGCAATCCCAGCTTTTTAAACAGATCTTTCCCCGGATTGGCGATCAGGTGCGCCAGCGTGACCTGTTTACCCGGAACATATTCCTGGATCATGCGATCCGTGGGTGGCTGTCTTTCCATCATCCCTCCACCATCTGACGCCACATGGCTTCATGCGGACGTGGAATTACGGAACGCCAGACCAGTAATCCTTTTTCACCCGCGCTCTCGCTGGCAACGATAACGGCGTTGTTTACATCAGAGACATCTCCGGCGACCACCATGTAACATTTGCCGCCAATACCGAACGCCATATGTACGCGCACTAATGTGACGTTTGAGGCTTTCACCGCCCGGTCAGCCGCGCTGATGCAGGCCGCTACGCTCCAGGTTTCGACGATCCCCACGGACTGACGCTGCTCAACGTTATTCAGACCGCTGATTGCGGGCAGCACGCTGGCATGGATGTTGGGTAACACCAGGCTGTCGACGAGCATTTCTCCGGCAAGCGATGTGCCGGTTTCAATGGCCTGCTGAACGGCACCGACGTCGCCTCCCAGCATGATAAGGAATTTACCCGGGCAAATCGTTTTGCTGACCAGCAGGGTAACGTTGGCGCTTTTCAGCATTGCATCGCCGGTTTCCATCCCTGTGGCGATGCTGGTGAGTTCTAAAATACCTATAGCCTGAGACATGGTTAACCTCTTACAACGGTGATGGCCAGTTCTGTTATGTCACTGACAATGCCGTCAATACTGGCATGAACAGGGGCGCCTGACGCATCCGGCGCCATGTCGGCAACGCATTGACCACGAACAACGCGATCGCCTTTTTGCACGCAGGGAACGGCACTGGCGCCAATATGCTGGCGCAGTAACAATGTCGTTTTTTCCGTGGTGAACTCGACGTCTGAGAGCGGTGCTTCCTGGTACCACGGGCTAAGTCCCAGTTTGGCAATCAGCCGCTTAACTGGCACCAGGCGATATTTCGCCATTTCATCGGCGGGGTTGAGCGGTCCTGTATAGCGCTGGTTTTGCGCCCGCAGTTCACGCTTAAGCATGCGGTTAATCCGCATTGGTGAGATACCCACCGGGCACGCCACGCTTTCGCAGACGTTGCATTCCGAGCAGGTCAGGGCGCTGAGCAGCAGTTGCGGGGTGGCGGTTTGCTGGAAATTGACGGCGCGTACCAGCAAATGTGGTGATAGCTCATGACCGATGAGATGGCGCGGGCAGAGGTCGGTACACAGACGACACTGCTCGCACACGGTTTTCGCTACCGACAGTATGGTGCGTTCATCCTGCAAACGACGCTGTATCAGAGGATGCGATTTCGGCAGAACCAGCAGGCCGCCGGTGGTTTTCGTCACCGGACTATCCAGCGAGGTAATCAGACTGCCCATCATAGGGCCGCCGTTGATAAATCCAGGGGAGTCCACGGTTGCTCCGCCCGCCAGCGCCAGAACCTCTCGCAGGGACATCCCGACAGGCACGGTCAGCGTTAGCGGCTTCGCAACCGCCCCGTTGACCGTGAGCGTCCGGCGCGTAACCGGATACTGCTGCTCAACGGCTCTGGCGATATTGAGCACGGTCTGGACGTTATTGACCACCACGCCCACGCTGACGGGGAGTGCGGCAGGCGGAACGCGACGACCCGTTGCCATCCAGATAGTCAGCACTTCGTCACCAGCCGGGTAAACGTCAGGCAGGATATGCAGTCTGATATGTGCAGGCAGGAGCGGGGTTAAGGCGCTGATAGCAGGCTGATATTTTTCTTTGAGCGCAATGATGCCTTCACTGGCGCCCGTTGCCGTCATCGCATACTGTACCCCGCGAACCAGGCGGGTAGCCTGCTGAACCATCAGTTGCTGATCGACTTTCAGCATCGGTTCACATTCAGCGGCGTTGACCAGAAAGGTATCGACCTGCGCCTGTAGTTTGACGTGCGCAGGAAAACCAGCCCCTCCGGCACCGACCACACCCGCGGCGCGAACCGCATCGCGAATGGTCTGCGCATCATAATGAGGGGATTCTGTATTCAGGGTCGTATTCATAACAACTCCTCAAGCAGTTCCCCAAGAGCATTCGCATCTGCGGTGCGTGGATTGGTTTTCAGCGTTACGTCGGCCAGCGCCGCCTGAACCATCGCCGGAATGCGTTGCGACCAGCTCAGCTTACCTTCTTTCAGTGCGTCGGCCAGCGTCGGGATCGCGCAAGCTTTTTTAAGTTTTTCAATGTGCTGAATTAGCGCATTCACGCTGGCTACTTCATTTGCGCTGTCCGGACACAGATGACAGGCTTTGGCGAATCGGGCATAGCGTTTTGCCGCTCGCGGATCGTGGGCGTTGAAGCGGATCACCGAAGCGAGCAGCAGGGCATTCGCCAGACCGTGCGGCAGGTGGAACTGTCCGCCCAGCTGATGTGCAATTGCGTGATTCAGCCCAAGTCCCGCCTGGCTAAAGGCCATCCCGGCAAGCGTCGCGGCGTTGTGCATTTTGCCTCGTGTTGCCAGACAGTCACCTTTATTCACCGCCACGGGTAAATACTGAAAGACAATCTGGGCCGCTTTTTCTGCAAGCGCATCCGTAAAGTCGCTGGCGCGCGAAGAAACATAGGCTTCAAGCGCGTGAGTCAACACGTCCAGGCCGGTGTTGGCAGTGATCGCCGGGGGAACGCTGACCACCAGCGTGGGGTCGAGGATTGCCATATCCGGATAAAGCGCATTATCAAACAGGGGATATTTAATCCCCTTATCCGGATCGCTGATGACGCAGGCGCTGGTGACTTCCGAACCGGTTCCGCTGGTGGTGGGGATCGCCACGCAGGTTTCGATTTCGATGCCAAACTGACGGCTGAACCAGACAATCGCTTTTGCCGCATCAAGCGCCGAGCCACCGCCAAAGCCAATCACCACGTCAGGACGCAGGGACTGCATTTGCGCAATTCCCTGAACCACCGTATTGATCGTTGGGTCTGGGGTAATCTCGCTAAAGATACTGATGCGGTTGTCCGTCGACAGCGCATCGCGCAGCGTGTCGATCAGTGGAGAACGCGCCAGAAATCCATCGCAGATAATCCAGATATGTTTATTCGTAAAACGGCCAAGCACCTTCAGGCTTCCTGATCCGCTGTACAAACGTGTTTGCAGTGAAAAGGTTTTCATCACTACCTCGTTAGCGGATTGAGAAACCGTTAGTCAGCACACAGCGGCGAGAACGCGCAAAAGTTCGCGCTGACGTGGTGCCCTCACCGGTAGGCGTGGCGATGGTGAAGGTGGTGAAACCTTCGCCGCCGACGCCAATGCCTGCATAGGATGGACCGTTCTTCACAAAGATGGAGGTTTGCAAAGTGCGGGCGGCCAGATTCAGGCGTGAAACGTTCTGTGAGTGCATGATCGCGGTATGGTGCAGGCCTTCTTCAACTTTCAGCGCCAGCGCCAGCGCGCTGTCAAAATCCGGCACCTTGACTACGGGCAGCATCGGCATCAACTGTTCGCTGGTAACCCAGGGATCGTCTGCTTTTACCACGGCAATGAGCAGGCGCGGCGCTTTTGCCGGAACGGCAATTCCGGCTGCTTCAAGCATGGCTGAGGGACTTTTGCCAACCAGTTTCTTGTTGGCCTGGCCTTCAGGCAGGCAGACAGCGCGCAGTTTTTCTGTCTCTGCCGGATTAAGAAGCAGTGCGCCAAAGCTTTGCATTTGCTGAATCAGCTTCTCTGCCACGGACTCTACAACAATCAGGCTTTTCTCCGCGATGCAGGGCAGGTTGTAATCAAAGGAGGCGCCGTTGATGATATCTTCCGCCGCTTTCACCAGATCGGCCGTTTCATCGACGATGCACGGTGGATTGCCCGCACCAGCGCCTATGACTTTCTTCCCGCTTTTCATACCCATAGCCACAATACCCGGACCGCCGGTAATCGCCAGAACGGCAATTTTCGGGTGCGCCATCATCTGCTGGGTGGCTTCAAATGTCGGCTCGGCAACGGTCACCACCAGATTACGAATTCCGCAGCAGCGGAAAGCGATATCCTCGATCATCGCAATCAGTTTGAGTGAGACAACTTTTGCCCCCGGATGTGGGCTGAAGTAAACGCTGTTTCCGGCAGCCAGCATGCTGATGCTATTGTTGATAATGGTTTCTGTCGGATTAGTACTCGGCGCCACGGAACCTATCACCCCGAATGGCGAGTATTCAAACAGCACCATGCCGCCATCGCCGGTCAGCGCGGTTGTGGTCAAATCCTCAATGCCCGGTGTGTTATCCAGCGCCGCTTTGTTTTTAAGTAATTTATCCTCTTTGTTGCCCATTCCCGTTTCTGCCGCGCTCTCAGCGGCAAGCGCAGACAAATGAGGCGTCAGCTCTTCGCGAATGGCGCTAATGATGGCACTGCGGGTTTTAAGTGGGCACTGCTGATAACGTAAGAAGGCATGGTGAGCGGCATCGATCGCCTCACCAACGGACTGAAAGATACCGTTCCCTTTGACTTCCGCATTGGCGGGAGCCAGCTGTTCGCTCAAAATGTTACGGATGAGGGTTTCCAGTTCAGAAGTATTCATTGATGTGTTCTCACGTTAATTGCCGCGATTGCGGCTTGTGCAATTTCCATGTCCTGCTCAACGCTTCCTCCGCTGATGCCAAGACCCCCAATCAGCAATCCGTCACGCCACAGCGGATAGCCGCCGCCAAAGGTGACCACTTTCCCCTGCATATGGCTTTCCAGTCCGTAAAGCGGCGCGCCTGGCTGTACCGCTGCAGCAAGCTCATGCGTGGCCGTTTTCATTGCCACTGCGGTCCATGCTTTCTTTGGGGCCAGTTCACTGCTAACCAGCAGAGCGTCAGGCATACGCCACGTCACGGTTTCGGTTCCGTTGGCATCCACTATGCTGACGACAACCGGAACCTGTAATATTTGCGCCCGCTCCACGGCGTAACGGGTCAACTGATGGAGATCCTGAAAAGAGAGGGACATTGCGGATTCCTTCACCGATGGGGAGCGATCGTTCGAAGCCAGATAACGCTTCGTGACCTCCCGAATAATGTTGTTCTGGTGGGCGTCGTGATCTTCGGCACGTGCCAGCGCATACAGACAGTCTGAGAGTCGATTGATATAACGCATCAGTACATGTCTGACGGAGGCTTCCGTTGAGAGCTCGACCAGGCGACGCTCAGCGCGACGGGCGAGCGTGCGGGCAAAATGCAGTCGACCGGCGGCTTCACAGCGTCCTGGCAGGATAAAACTGCGCAGTGGCGCAACGCGACCCATAGCGGTATCAATCGCGGCTTCCAGGGCGGCGATCTCTTCCGAGCTGATATAGCGCCGATCGGGCGCAGGTTCTTCGCTTTCGCTGGCAAGCTCGGCGCTGAACCAGAATATTTGTAGCTGGATAGATTCCAGCAGAGTGCGATGTTGTTCGCAGGTTGTGGCGCAGATGCACAAACTCAGGGCGGCATTGAGTTCATCGAGCGTACCGTAGGCTTCAACGCGCGGATGTGTTTTACTGACGCGTTGTCCGGTGAAGAGGGCGGTTGTGCCAGCATCGCCCGTACGGGTATAAATTGCCATAACCCCCCCTTAGCGAGAAAGCGTGTCGACAATGCCGACCACGGCCAGGTCGATGGCTTCGTTCGGCCCTGAGAAAACGTGCCTGGCGCTGGAACCGCTGCTGAGCAGCACCAGTTCGCCAACGCCAGCGCCAACGGAATCAACCGCGACTTCGTCTCCGGCTGTTGGATTCGCCGGAAGCTCTCCGTCAGCGCTCACCCGACGCACCAGCAGAAGTTTTTTCCCTACCAGGGAAGATGATTTTTGCGTGGATACCACCGCGCCTGTAACGCGAGCCAGATGCATGGTTCACTCCTGCTTAATGAGTTGAAGATTCCGCGCGGCTGCCGCCTCGCGTGCCAGGGCGGTAACGACACATTTGCGGTGCAGCACCAACGCTCCTTCGTGGAGGCGAGCGACATCGGCATAACTTAACAACCTGACCGGATGCAGAATGATGGCCTGTCCCCGTTCATCAAAGAAGGCCAGGGGCAAGCGGGCAAGTTTTTTTACCGGTAGCATTGGTAGCAAACGACGCTGCACCGACAGCTGTATACAGAGTCCAGATGCCAGCGCTTCGTGCAGGATTGCCGCTGCAGTATCTGTTGAATCACACCGGGCAATGGACTCAAGCAGAGGCAGGTCAACCTGCAGGATGCGCAGAGATGAATACCGGCAAAACAGGGATCGGGGATCCGTTTCCCGCAGTTGCGCGACGCTGAGCGTGGCCGTGCTTTCGGCACGGCGCTGCAGACGGGAGACCACTTCCCCGACAATTCGCTGCAACAGTTCGCCGTTCATCGCGATGCCACCAGTGTGGCGAACGCCTGTGGGTTATCAGCACCCGCGGCATTGGCTTCGTCGGTGTCGATATGCATCTCAAAACGCATATCCGGCGAGACGCGAACGGCGACGTTATCGAAAATCAGCCGACGCTCATCGCCCGTAATGGCAACAGAGACTTTGTCACCGTGTGCCACGCGCAGAATCAGCGCATCCAGCGGCGACATATGAATATGGCGCTGGGCGACAATCACGCCCGAGGCTAAATCCAGTTCGGCAAACGGGCTGACAAGACGTACGCCCGGCGTTCCTTCCAGATCGCCGGACATCCGCAGCGGCGCTGCGATGCCCAGGGTCCTGGCATCGGTACGGGAGATTTCAACCTGGCTGGATTTACGCAACGGTCCCAGCAGGCGGACATTTTTTAACTGACCCTTTGGCCCCACTAAGGTGACGGTCTGGTCAGCGGCATACTGTCCCGGCTGCAGTAGCGCTTTTTTCTCGCTGATAGGTTGACCTGGAAAAAGCAACGCATAGTCTTCAGCGCTGAGATGAATATGACGATTGGAAACGCCCAACGGAATAGGGCGTTCCCGCATTTCATCCAGTACCTTACTGACTGTCGTTTCCAGAAGTTGTTTATCCATTACGCGTCACCTCATAAACCTGAATGCAGGCACAGTGACCGGGGTTCGCCTTTTTGACGTTTGCAGGCCGGATCCAGACACAGATTGCAACTGATGATCCGGTTTTCAGGCTCTGCTTCCGGTACTGACTCTTCTACAACGACTTCAGCTTCAGGCTCCTGGACTGGGGCAGGCGCGGGCGAAGGCTCAACTACCGTCGCTCGGGACAGGATCCCCTCTCCAGGCCTGGCGATGACTTTTTGTGCCACCAGACCATTTTGCAGGTCGGCAAAACTGGCACCGGTGATGATGGCGGACTGCACGGATGCCACATCACCGGTGATTTTGATCACCATCCAGCCTGAACCATTGGTTTTTTCGAGGCCAACCAGCGTGATGGAAGCGGCTTTCGCCATGACATCCGCGCAACTGATGGCTAATGCCAGACCACTAACTTCAAGTAATCCCAGTGATTGCTTCACGCTGTGCTCCTTCTGTGCTCGCTTTAGGCTGACTTCGGTAAAATGGCCTCAACGTCGCTGTGCGGACGCGGAATAACGTGGCAGGATTTCACTTCCCCTACCGCGCTTGCTGCCGCGCTGCCTGCGTCAACGGCTGCTTTTACTGCGCCAACGTCACCGCGAACCATCACGGTCACCAGGCCGGAGCCGATTTTTTCATAGCCGACCAGCTGCACGTTGGCGGATTTCACCATGGCATCCGCGGCCTCAATCGCCCCGACCAACCCTTTTGTTTCAACCAGTCCCAGTGCGTTATTCATACTGCGATTCTCCTGTTGCTTAGCTATTCAGATCCCGAAAAGAGATCCCTTTGACTAACCTTGCCGCGTTGTTTCCGGTACTCCGTCGGTCAAGGCTATTTTGGCGATACGTCAGCGTAAAAAGCGGCGCTGATGCGGGTAAATTCTTGTAATGCACAACCAGTTTTTCTTTGTCACAGGCAATGCCGACGAGCAGCGGCGACTGACGTGCCGCCTTCCAGGCGCACCGGGTCACATCACTGTCCGTCTGTGGCTGGATAACGAAGGGAATGCCTTCTTCTTCGATACCGAGCAGGACGTCATTCCAGGCAGAGATGCTGTCGCCGATGGTTAAAATGACAATTGCCGGCGTGTTGTTATTACTGTCCACGGGCGAACTCCTTGTGCCATGAAAGGATCAGGCCTGTTGCGACCGCGTTTCGCGGACCTTCGGTACCGCGAATGTTTCCACGCCCCGCCACCAGCCGATAATGTGCCAGCGCATCCGTGACGAGTTGCGGAACTTCGAAATCCAGAGAGGAGCCGCCGACCAGAACAACAAAAGGAATATCGCGAATGTTGCCGGTTGGGCTTACCTGGCGCAGCGCGCGCAGGGCGTTTGTGACGAACACTCGCTCTTTGGCGCGACGGCGAATGGCGCGGACTTTTTCCAGCGCTAAATCGCCAGGCAAGGGAACCAGTTCATCGGGTTTCACTACGCACACGCGGGCAAATACCGCTGGCGGCAGTGGGGTGGGGAAGAACTGGACGCTGCCATCCTCGTGACGCAAATGGAACAGGCTTTCCACCTTTGCCAGTGGGTACTTTTTGATCTCTTCAGCCAGGTAACGATCGTCCAGCCCAAGCTCGCGGGCGATGATCATCGTGACCATATCGCCAGCGCCTGCAAGGTGGGTGGCGATAATGTCCCCTTTCGGGTTGATGATGGAGGCATCGGTAGAGCCTGCGCCTAAATCCAGAATCGCCAGGGGACGGGTGGTTCCCGGCGTGGTTAACGCGCCTAAAATTGCCGCTTCGGCCTCAGCGCCGCCAACCTGAACGTCAACGCCCATCTTTTGTTTGATTTCGCGGGCGATCATCGCCATCTGCAGGCGATCGGACTTGACCATTGAGGCAATGCCCACGGCCTGTTCAAGCGAAAACTCACCGGCCAGACCGCCGGTCACGCTGACGGGAACCGAGGTATCGACGGCCAGCAGATCCTGGATAAAAATTTCGTTGCTCGGTTTGTTGGTCAGCTCCGCCATTGTCTGACGAACATGCTCCAGCATACCGCCAATATTGGTGCCAGCTTCACCGGTCACGTTGTCCAGCCTCGGGCATTCGCCGACGGCCTTCATAATGGCGTCGGCACCTGCGGCGACATCGACCCGCAAGGTGCGGCCCTGCGCCTGCAATTCAATATTTCCGGCGGGGATGGCGCGTGCTTTCACATCACCCGACGGTGTTTTCACAACCACGGCGGAACGGTTGCCAATCAATGCCCGCGCCATGGGAACAATATTTTTGGTTTCTTCCGCATTGAGCTTAAAAACCGTTGCAATCCCGTAAGGGTTGGAAAGTGTCTCGATCACCTTCCCGGGAACGGCGACCTCAATCGCGGCCAGCATACCCAGCGGAATGCGGTCGATATAAAGCACTTCGTCAACGATGGGCAGCGGTTTGTCCAGACGATTGCTGACCAGCACGCCATCATCCTGTTGCAGAATAACGCCGGTTAACTGATAACCCGCGCGCACGGAAGCATTAATCATGGTGGCGACGTCGGCGAAATCGAATGCCGATGACACCACCAGAATGTAAGGCGTGTCCGCCGGACGGGTTAGCAGCTCGTCCGGCGTAATGGTTACACCCACGCCCAGACCGACCCCGCCCGGCGTTTTCGGGTTATGGCCGATCATGGTGGATTCGGTGATGATGGTTTCGGTGATGGTCTCCATCGCCACGTCACCAATCACCGGTGTGGCTTCGTTGATGCGGATGAGCGAAATATCGCTGACATTGATACCTGCATTTTTTGCCGCCAGCGTGAGCGCCTCCTGAATGCCGAACACGTTACGCAATGTGCCCTTAATTCCGGTGGTCTCTGCCAGTGCGCTACCGGTAATGTTGAGCGCTCCAGCCTCATCAAGCGTCGCCAGCGCGACTTCTGTGGATGAGTTGCCAATGTCAATGCCAGCTATATATCGCATAATCCGTCCTTTTCTCGTCGTACTTCAGACTAACTTCAGACTATCGGGAGAAAATTAATCGTCGCCTTTGAGTTTTTTACGCTCGACATACAGCATTGCCGCTTCACGCACGAAAGCTGCGCAAATCTTCGCCTGATAACGACTTTCCAGATCGTCCGCAATGGCCATCAGCTCTTCTTTTGAGGAACGATACGGGCGCAGGGCGTTGTAGATTTCAAGGATCCGGTCGTCAGGCACGGAGGTCAGCTCTGCCGCACGCTCAAAGTTCATCGCCAGACGGTCACGTCCTGCATCTTTGGCGATCGCCGCCTGAATACGCAGCGTTTCCGGCGTGATACGCATATCCTGGGCGGTCACTTTGTTGCTGAGGACATTTTCCAGCGTGAGTTCATCCAGCGTTTTATTGGTCGCTGTTTTGACCCATTCCGGATGTTTATTCGCCAGCGGATAGTCGCTTACTTTTGCGGTATGCGTTGAGCTGCTCACTGTCGCAGCCGGGGCAGGTGCGTCGCCCTGCAGGCTGTTCATGCGGCTCAACACGTCCCGAACCATCGATTCAATTGCATCGGTATTCATAAAGGGATCCTTATTAAAGCGCCACGCGCAGTTCCTGCGGGTTTTTGCCCGTTACGACATACTTCGTCTCTTTAATGTGCAGAATGGCGGATTTCGCCTGATATTTCGGGCGTGCCATCTGGTCATTCAGCGTTGGTACTGGCTGTGGTGATTCACGCTTCGCATAGCGCGCGGCGTTTTTACCAATCTGGCGATAGGTCTCCAGCGTCAGCAGCGGTGCCTGCGGGAACAGCTCCAGGTTTGACAGCGGCGGCAACCCTTGCTGGTGGATAACCGTGGTGCCTTTAGACTGGATGCCGATAGAGATGCCGGAACCGCTCAGGCGATTCCCCTCAACGGCGACAAACGCCACGTCGGAGGATTTAAAGCAGCGAATGACGCGTGCCTTAATGCCTTCTTCTTCAATACCCGCGATCACTTCACGCAGAATGCTTTTGTGCGATAAACCGACAATGTTGACCGTCTGGGAAAGACCAAACGCCGGGCCTACTGCAATGATCACTTCGTCCTGCTGGGTGCCTTGCTTTGCTTCACCGATTTCGGTCAGAAAGCTTTCGCCAGCGGGTGCGGCAGGTGCCGCCGATGCCGGGGCGCGGAATGAGACTGGCTTATCGCTGGTCTGCATCTCGGACAGAACATCTTCAATTATCTGACGCAGCAGTTTTTCATTAATTTCCATTGTTCACCCCTTAGCCAAGCTCGTTGGGATCAAGTGCGCCAGGGATGTTTTTAATCTCTTCCCAGCGTTCGCCCTGCAGGCGATAACCTGTTGCCGGACCGGCATAATCGTTGACGTCATTGACCGCAGAGAGCACCTGTCCGTCGCCGACGATAATGGCGGAGGTATGCAGATAGTCCCCGGTCAGCTTGGCTTTCTGGATGTTGAGCATGTCCTGAGCGACATCGGTAAATCCACCCTGGGCCAGCGCTTTCACGACTTCCAGACCGTTACGGTTTTTATTGATGATTTCCTGTGCAAACTTGATATCTTCAACGATGTTACGTTCCGGCATATCTTTTGAACCGTGAGCATAGGTCGCGGCTTGCACCTCTTCATCAGTGATCGGCGGTAAGCCCATACCCGCAAAAACGGCCTGAAGTGCGCGAGCGGCTTTGTTACGAATGGCGATAACGTCTTCTTCACGCACCGGACGCAGCCCGCCATCAACTTTCAGGTCGCGCTGGAGAACGTTGTAGTCGTCAAAGTCTTCGGCATCTTCGTTCGAACCGGCAAACATGTTGTCGTAGTTCGGCACCGCAGAGTAACCGGAAGAGATAAAGTCGGTACCCGGCAGGAACTGCATCAACAGGCGCGCAGTACGGCGCATATCGGAGTGAGTAAAGGTCTGGTCGTTACTGGAGGCGCATTCCAGATCCAGCGCAGAACAGATCAGGTTTTCCGCCAGGATGGCGCGAATGCCAGACGGTACGGCGGACGGTACGCCCACGCAGCTTACGGAACCATTTTGCAGACCCTGAACACCAGCGGCTTTTGTGATGTAAATGCAGCGTGATTCCAGGTAAAGCATGGATTTGCCTTCGGCATAACCCATTTGTACCTCTGAGCCTGAACCTGAAGTGAAGCGCATTTTCAGCCCGCGGGAGGCGTAGGAAGAGGCCAGGAAACCTTTTGACCACGGGGTATCGTCACCGTCGGTAAAGACAGGCTCAGTGCCATAGACGGAAATGGTTTCGGCGTAGCAGGTGTGACCCAGCATACCAAGCTTCAGTTCAGTCGCTTCTTCCAGTGAACACTGGGTTAATACGCCTGGACGACCGACCTGGGAGCCGACGAGCAGAGCGATGGCGTTGAAGGGGGCATAGCGCGCCACTGCAACGGTCGTTTCTTGCTCATCAAACCCACGCCATGCGCCTTCAGCGGCGTCGGCGGCGATCTGTACCGGGTTATCTTTGACGTTGGTGACGTGCGCCTGCTGAGAAGGGGTACGACGGGCGCGCATTTTCTGCATCGCCATCATCATCTCAACCACGTTCATGTGCGAAACCACTTCGACAATTTTGGCTGGTGTCATCGCCGTTGTGAGCGGAACGATGTCGCTACGTTTCACATTGGGATCGCACAGCATGTTGGCGAGTTTTACGGAGTCCATCGCCATGACTTCTTCGGCGCGCGCCAGGTTAATACCGTAGCGGGCGATAAAGTGGTCGATCAGGTCAAACTCGCCAGCCGCTTTGCCGTCGAGTTCGGTGACGGTACCGTTGGTGATTTTAATCGACGGTTTCGGGTCGTTCGGGCTTTCCATCGCAATGAAGCCTTCTTCGATCCACTCTTTAACGAAGCCGTCCTGATTCACAGGGCGTTTCGCCAGTGCTTCAAATCTTTTCGATCTCATGAATCAGCCTCACGGATATCAGATGTAGGACGGGCGATCGTTTTTCGGTTCGCTACCAAGGGTCGAAAGAACGGTCTTGCCAATTTCTCTCGCGGAGATCACCGCCTGACGTACCGCGCCGGAGTCGCCAGAGATAACCAGGATGGCCTCGTTGCTAAAGCTGGTCCCGTGGGCCGGAGAGCTGTAGGCCACCACTTCAACATTGGCGGATTTCAGCGCGGTATCCGCCATCAATACGCCTACAGAAGCCGGAGCGCCGACAATCACGCCGCAGGCGCGGCCAACCGGTGCGCCAAACGCTTTTTCCAGTGCATAGCTGGCGCGGGCGGTGTACTGCAACTCGATGTGTCCGGCTTCGTTGCCATACACGTCGCCAAAGGTGCGGTCGAGCTCTTTGAGCGCAACTTCGATTCCGCGCTTCACGTCAGAGACATCGTTGCCGCCTAAAATGATCAGCGAACCGTGACCCGCGCCGCCTTTGGTATCGCGAGGAAGTTCAATGCTGACCACTTCGGTGTTGGTTGCTTTGACTGCTTCATCCGCAGCCATAATATGTGGGCCTGCGCCGGTGCGTGCGCCCAGGATGCCAATGGAGCGATAGCGTTTTTCAAGCTTCATTGCTTCCAGTAAGGCGCTGTCTACATTCGCGATCACCAGACCGACGGTGTCACCAATTGCGGTGCCTACAAATTCCGTTAAACTGCAGCTCTTCTCTGCCATAGCCGTCTCTCGTTTTGGATGGGGGGTATCAGGGATGACCGTTTGCCCTGGCGTCGCCACACGGGCGATCACCTGCGCCATGATCTGTTCCACCAGTTCATTGCTGCTCATTGGTTAATTCCCTTCGGTAAGATTTTTTCTACATCGGTATGAGGGCGCGGAATGACGTGTACGGCTTTCACTTCTCCCACGTTACGCGCGGCGGCGGCACCTGCATCTGTCGCTGCTTTTACTGCGCCAACATCACCGCGAACGATGACGGTCACCAGCCCTGAACCAATTTTTTCGTAGCCGACCAGCATGACATTGGCCGACTTCACCATTGCATCTGCGGCCTCTATGGCGGCAGTTAAGCCTTTGGTTTCTACCATTCCTAACGCTTCTTGTTGCATAAAGACCTCGCCTGGGTTTTCCCGATATTCATGACTATAGAAAGAAGCGAGGAAAAAGAATGGCTGACTTGATGTTAAACAGGAGAAAATAGTGGAGTGGTAATAGTATAAAATTGCTATTTTTTATTTTATTGCTATGATTTTAAAGGTGAATTTATTTTATTGTGATGTGATTATTTGGCGATTGATATTCCATATTTACATTTTTGTGGGTGACAAAGGAAAAGTCTTTTGTTACGCGCAAAAAATGATTATGTGATGCTGATTTGAAAATGAAAATATGCTCATGACAATAATTTATTATTATGGCGATCGTATTTTAATAACCGGATGACCCGCCGCTCTTGTTCTGACTCATAAATTGATGACAAGAATTTACTATCCCAGCACGATTTTTCAGAGGGCGTTTTACTCAGTTCGCCAACAATTTGCGGACGGGTCTTTTTATAGTAGTGACCGTTGTACTCTACTGCCAGCATGGAGTCTGCTGGTCAAGACACGAACTCTTCTAAGAAGGTGTCACAATGAATGATTCAATTAAAGCGCAATGTATTGCCGAGTTTCTGGGCACCGGACTGTTTCTGTTTTTCGGTATCGGTTGCCTGAGCGCTCTGAAGGTTGCGGGAGCGAGCCTGGGATTATGGGAGATCTGCATCATCTGGGGTCTTGGGATTTCCCTGGCTGTCTACCTGACGGCCGGTATCTCCGGCGCGCACCTGAACCCGGCGATCACGGTCGCGTTATGGCTGTTTGCCTGTTTTCCTGGGCGCAAAGTATTACCTTATACCATCGCACAGGTTGCCGGTGCTTTCGGCGGTGCGGCTCTGGCATACCTGCTTTACGGTAGTTTATTTACGGAGTATGAAGCAGCGCAAAACATGGTGCGCGGGAGTGTGGAAAGCCTGCACCTGGCCAGCATTTTTAGTACCTATCCTGCCGCAGCGCTCAGCGTATGGCAGGCGGCAATGGTCGAAATTGTGATCACCTCTATTTTGATGGGCCTGATTATGGCGCTGACGGATGATGGTAATGGGGTACCAAAAGGCGCGCTGGCACCTTTATTAATCGGGATTCTGGTTGCCGTTATTGGCGCATCAACGGGCCCGCTTACCGGATTTGCGATGAACCCGGCGCGTGACTTTGGACCCAAGCTGTTTGCATGGATGGCGGGATGGGGTGACATTGCGATGACCGGAGGACGGGATATTCCCTATTTTATTGTACCGATCGTTGCTCCTGTTATTGGTGCTTGTGCCGGTGCTGCAATTTATCGTTACTTAATCGGTAAAAATTTACCCTGTAATACCTGTAAGATTGAGGAAAAAGACGCATAAAGATCGTACGGATCGCTATTATCACGTTAGTTATTTTTATTTCGTGATCTGCTTTCCGAACTGGCTAAAAAGTCTCCCGCAGGTGGGAGACTTTTGATATTGTCACTTCATGCCAGTCATTATTACCAGGGATGAATAATGATGTGAAAAGGCAGATGTAAAAAAAATGTTTTTATTACAACTATGGATTAACTGAGGGGTTTTATCATGATTTCTGCGAGCACACTGAACTCAGAACTCATTAATAAAATCGCACAGGATTTTGCACAAGCCACCAGTCTGGCGGTTGTGGTCGTCAATATTCACGGTGATGAAATTTCTGAGCTGTTTAATTTCACACCCTTCTGCCAGCTGATGCGTCAACATCCTCAGCACAGTACGCGATGCCGTATGAGCGATCGCTGCGGAGGACTTGAAGCGTCAAAATCAGATCAGCCCTGTATTTACCGCTGCCACGCAGGGTTAACCGATTTCTCTATCCCTCTTGTTATTGCCGGTCATCTGGTCGGGTTCGTTTTGTGTGGTCAGGTACGCTTACGTGACGACAGCGATGTTGACCTGGTAGATATTCTGAGCGTCGATGACCGCTGGCAGGCGGATCCGGAACTGCTTAATGAGTTCCGAAATGTCCCCGAGATGGACTATTCTCGCGTGATAGCGTCTGCTGACCTGCTGAAGCTGATAGTGGAAAACTGTCTGAAAAAACAGCTTAATTTTGTTGTTATAAAAGATACGGTCCAGCAGGCGGAATCCGCTCGTCCGAGTCGTGGACCCAACCCCCATGACAGCAAAATGAAGAAAGCGCTGCGCTACATTGATGCACATCTGTCGGATGAACTGCGCCTGGAAGATGTGGCTTCTCATGTTTACCTCAGCCCTTATTATTTCAGCAAATTGTTCAAGAAATATCAGGGTATTGGTTTCAATGCCTGGGTTAATCAACAGCGTATGGCCAGCGCCAGAGAGTTGCTTTGTCACAGCGACTGGAGTATTGCCAGCATTGCGCGTAATTTAGGTTTTTCGCAAACCAGTTATTTCTGCAAGGTGTTTCGTCAAACTTATCAGGTGACACCGCAGGCGTATCGCCAACAGGTTATTGAAAATTTGCCGACCGAATCAGCTTAGAGCCTGGCCCATCAGGCTATTTTACTTGCCATTTGAACCTGGACAGGGTTCGCACAAAACGCGAGCTTTTTGAGCGCCGCCTGCAGCCCGAAGGATGAGAATACCGATTATCATCACGTCCTGCGTGTATGCTCCGGTGGCTGTGCGCAGTCCGTGTTCAACCGGTCTGCGCCAATTACGCCTGGTGGTCAGGCTCTTAAATAGCAATATTTTGTTATTGCCGATTTTTGATATATTTATCTATGTCAGTCATTATAAAATGAAAAAAGCACTTGGCAGTGCAATAAATTGTCATAGCGCAACAAAATAATGTCATTTGCAGGATAAACTGCACCAGTTTTTATTTTTGTGATGAGATACAGTGTCGTTGTGAGTGATTTTTATTAATCTTCCTCATAGCAAATATACGCCAGTAGTTTATTGCGATAGTGTAATAAACAGCACATAGTCATTAAAATTTAATTGTAATTATGAGGGATTCCGATCGCTCATAATTTAAGCCGACAGGTTTGACACATTTGTGTCAGGGAAGGGGGTGAAAATCCCCCGCAGCCCCCGCTGCTGTGATGCTGACGACCCCGTGAAGACCACTGATCGCAAGATTGGGAAGGGCGGGCGAGGAGGACGCTAAGCCAGAAGACCTACCTGTCGGTCACGTTCAACAACTTCGGTGGGAAGTGGGTTGTTTTGATGCATGTTCATGCATCTATACTCTGAATAATTTGAGTTGCGCAAAGGCGGCAAAGCAGTGACCCCAGGAGTGTACTGAAGTCAGGTGAGTGGGGGGAGCCGCTGCTTGCAGAGGCCCGCAGATGGGGCGGGTAACAAAGCCAACGCGCCAGCAACCTGAATATGACGAGTATATACCCTACCACCCTGAACAGGATCAGGGTCATGGCGGCAAAGCAGTACGCGTTTGTTCTGGCAGGTACCGGAAGCGGCTGTGGTAAAACCACGGTAACACTGGGCTTGCTGAGTCTGTTAAAGCAGCGTGGCTTACACGTTCAACCGTGCAAAGTCGGACCTGACTATCTCGATACTGGCTGGCATACGGCAGTCAGCGGTACCGCCTCCCGTAATCTCGACAGCTTCATGCTTGCAGAACCGATACTCAATGCGCTGTTTTGCGAACTGATGCAGCAGGCGGATATTGCGGTTATCGAAGGTGTGATGGGGCTGTATGACGGCTACGGCACCGATCCGAATTATTGCAGCACCGCCGCGATGGCAAAACAGCTCGGCTGTCCGGTGATCCTGTTGGTTGATGGGAAAGCCGTTTCCACCTCGATTGCCGCCACGGTAATGGGGTTTCAGCATTTTGATCCCTCTCTGAATATTGCAGGCGTGATAGTTAATCGCGTCAACAGCGAATCACATTTTCAGCTTCTCAAAACCGCTATCGAACAATACTGCCTGGTTCCCGTGCTCGGCTATGTTCCACGCACCGAGGGTGTTTCTCTGCCTGAGCGCCATCTGGGGCTGGTCACCGCCCGCGAATCTGTTGTGAAGGCGCAACCCTGGCAGGATTTTGCCGCAACCCTTGAGCGTACGCTGGATATCGATCGGCTGCTGGCGTTGAGTCGGTTGCAGACTCTCCCGCGCGGAACATGGCCAGAATTACCGGAAAAAGAAGCGGGTAAAGGTCTGACGTTGGCACTGGCGGATGACGAAGCGTTCAACTTCTATTATCCGGATAACGTTGCGCTGCTGGCGCGAACTGGCATTGATATTGTTCGTTTTAGCCCGCTGCGCGATCGTCAATTACCTGACTGCCAGATGGTGTGGTTAGGCGGCGGTTACCCGGAACTGCATGCGTCAATGCTGGCGCAAAACACGACGATGCTGGCAAGCCTGCGCGCGGCGCATCAGCGCGGCGTGGCGATTTACGCGGAGTGTGGCGGGCTGATGTATCTCGGTAGCTCGCTTGAAGATGCCGAGGGTGAAACGCATCGCATGGTAAATATCATTCCCGGTCACAGCAAAATGGGTAAACGACTGACCCGTTTTGGTTACTGTGAAGCGCAGGCTTGCCAGCCAACGCTGCTGGCGGATACGGGGGAAGTGCTGCGCGGACATGAATTCCACTACTCTGATTTTACCCCCGAAACGCCAGCGGTACTGGCGTGCCGTAAAGTAAGAGATGGACTTACGCTACAGGAGTGGTCCGGCGGCTGGCAGGTTGGCAATACCTTCGCCAGCTATCTGCACGTTCATTTTGTACAGCGTCCCCGGATGTTAAATCGCTGGCTGGCGGCGGCAAAGGAGGCGTTATGACTCTGCTTGCATGGTGTGTCGCCTGGCTGCTCGATTTCATTATCGGCGACCCGCAAACCTGGCCCCACCCGGTACGCTGGATGGGTCATCTTATCAATGCCGTGCAGCGCGTTGTTCGTCGCTACTGCCATAGCGAGCAAGCGCTACGTATTGGCGGCGGCGTGATGTGGCTGGTGGTGGTGGGGATGACCTGGATCGTCGCATGGGGCGTTCTGGCGTTGGCGGGGATGATTCATCCGTGGCTGGGCTGGGCGGTTGAAGTCTGGATGATCTTCACCGTGCTGGCCGGACGCTGCCTGGCGAAAGCGGCACAGGAGGTTGAGCGGCCGCTGCGCGCAGGTTCCCTCGATGAGAGCCGTGAAAAACTCTCCTGGATAGTGGGTCGCGATACCTCGCAACTTCAGCCCGAACAGATTAACCGGGCGGTGGTGGAAACCGTCGCGGAGAACACCGTCGATGGCATCATTGCGCCGCTGTTTTTCCTCATGCTGGGTGGCGCCCCGCTGGCGATGGCATATAAAGCCGTTAACACCCTCGATTCAATGGTTGGCTACAAACATGAAAAATACCGGGCGATTGGCATGGTCAGCGCTCGCCTGGACGATGTGGCGAACTACATTCCTGCACGTCTCAGTTGGTTATTGCTGAGCGCCGCCGCGTTTTTGTGTCGCAAAGAGGGTTTCCGGGCGCTGCATGTTGGCTGGCGCGACCGCTACAACCACAGCAGTCCGAACTGCGCCTGGGCAGAGGCTTCCGTTGCCGGTGCGTTAGGCATTCGCCTTGGCGGACCTAACGACTATTTTGGCGAGCGCGTGGAAAAACCCTGGATTGGCGATGCGCAGCGCACGATTTCTGTAGATGACATTTCTCAAACGATTCGACTGATGTGGGTCGCTTCCACCCTGGCTCTGGCGCTGTTTATTGCTGTGCGCTGGCTGATGGTGGGGCTGGCCTGAGGACAAAAGATAATGCAATACATCCAGCAACCCCAGGCGATTGAAGCCATAAGTTTCGACATCATTGGCGAGATCGTTCGTGAAACGCGCCCGGAGTATCAGTTCGTCAGTCCGCTGCATGAAGCGATTATCAAGCGAGTGATTCATACCACCGCTGATTTTGACTGGCTGGATATTCTCTGGTTTTCCGACGATGTGCTGGAAAAGCTTTGTCTGGCGCTGAGCCGCCCCTCCGTTATCTATACCGATACCACGATGGCGCTTTCCGGGATCAACAAAACGCTGTTGGCCAAATTTGGCGGCGAATGTCGCTGCTACATCAGCGATCCGCGGGTGGTGGCGCAAGCGAAAGCGCAGGGCATCACCCGGTCGATGGCGGCGGTGGACATCGCGGTGACGGAAGAAAGTGAGAAGGTGTTTGTCTTTGGCAATGCACCAACGGCGCTGTTCCGCCTGCTTGAGCATGATGTTGCCGTCAACGGTGTGGTGGGCGTGCCGGTGGGGTTTGTAGGGGCGGAGGAATCGAAAGAGGCGCTGACGCACAGCAATTTGCCCGCCATCGCGGCACGTGGGCGCAAAGGCGGTAGCAACGTGGCGGCGGCGATTGTTAACGCCATGCTTTATCACCTGCAGGGGGCACGATGAGCGATCAGACCTTCGATGCCCCGGTATGGCATAACGGGAAAGCGTTGCGTAAAGGCTACACCACCGGCTCCTGCGCCACTGCGGCGGCCAAAGTCGCCGCGCTGATGGTGCTACGCCAGCATCTCATCCATCAGGTTTCCATTGTGACGCCTTCCGGCGTCACGCTGTGCCTGAACGTTGAGTCGCCGCATATCGAAGGGCAGCAGGCCATCGCCGCCATCCGTAAAGATGGTGGCGACGATGTCGACGCCACGCACGGTATGTTGATTTTTGCCCGCGTGACGCTTAATGACAGCGGTGAAATAGCGCTACTGGGTGGTGAAGGCGTGGGCACCGTTACGCGTAAAGGAATTGGGCTGCCCGTCGGCAGCGCGGCCATCAACCGTACCCCCCGTCACACCATCGAATCCGCCGTCCGTGAGGCGATAGGTCCTGCGCGAGGGGCTGACATTGAAATCTTTGCCCCTGAAGGTGAGGTGCGAGCGCAGAAAACCTATAACTCACGCCTCGGCATTCTGGGCGGGATTTCGATTATCGGCACAACCGGTATTGTGACGCCGATGTCAGAGGAGAGCTGGAAGCGTTCGCTCTCTCTGGAGCTTGAGATTAAACGCGCCGCCGGGCTGGAGCGGGTGGTGCTGGTGCCGGGGAATCATGGCGAACGTTTTGTTCGCGAACAGATGGGCATCGGGAGCGATGCTGTCGTCACCATGAGTAATTTCGTCGGTTACATGATTGAAGAAGCGGTGCGCATGGGTTATCGCCAGGTTGTACTGGTGGGGCATCCGGGCAAACTCATCAAAATTGCCGCCGGGATTTTTCATACTCACAGCCATATTGCCGATGCGCGCATGGAAACGCTGGTGGCACATCTGGCGCTGCTCGGTGCGCCGTTGGAATTACTGGCCTTAGTCAGCGACTGCGATACCACCGAAGCGGCAATGGAGCATATCGACGCATACGGTTTTCAGCATATCTACGACCATCTTGCGGAGCGTATCTGCCAGCGCGTCATGCAGATGCTGCGCTTTACCAAAAATCCGCCGACCTGCGACGCCATCATGTTCTCTTTCGATAACCAGGTGCTGGGGAGCAATCGCCCGCTCGAAGCGATCGTCCGGGAGATGCAATGTTAACGGTCGTCGGAATGGGACCTGCGGGCTTGCACCTGATGACGCCCGCCGCACGCGATGCCGTTGAGAACGCGGATGCGCTGGTGGGCGGTAAACGCCATCTGGCGCAGTTTCCGGCATTTTGCGGCGAGAAATTTGCTCTTGGCGCCAACATTCCTGAACTGCTGGCGTGGATTGAATCCCGGCAGGATAAAAACGTGGTGATTGTGGCCTCCGGCGATCCGCTGTTTTACGGCATTGGCACGCGGATGGTGGCGCATTTTGGGCTTGAGCGCGTACGTATCATTCCTGGGATCAGCGCGGTGCAGTATCTGTGCGCGCAGGCGGGAATCGATATGAACGAGATGTGGCTCACCAGCAGCCACGGGCGCAGCGTTAATTTTGATGAACTGGCGCGCCATAACAAAGTGGCGATGGTCACTGACGGCCAGTGTGGACCGAAAGAGATCGCCGCGCAGTTGGTCGCGCGCGGAAAAGGATATCGCTGGATGGTGATAGGCGAAAACCTGGCGATGGAAAACGAACGACTCCACTGGCTGCCCGTCAGTGAGGTCGGTGCCGAATATGAGATGAACGCAGTGGTGATCCTCGATGAAAGATGAGCTTTTTTTGCGCGGTGAGAAAGTCCCTATGACCAAAGAGGCGGTGCGTGCGCTTGTCCTCTCAAAACTTGAGCTGCACCGTGCCAGTCATCTGATTGACGTTGGGGCCGGTACCGGGAGCGTGTCGATTGAAGCCGCGCTGCAGTTTCCCTCTTTGCACGTGACGGCAATTGAGCGTAATCCTGCGGCGTTGCGATTGCTCGATGAAAACCGTCAACATTTTGCCTGTAGCAACATCGACATTCTGCCGGGCGTTGCGCCGATGATGATGACTGAAAAAGCCGATGCGGTATTCATGGGCGGCAGCGGCGGTCATCTTAACGAGCTGATCGACTGGTCCATGCGCCAGTTACACCCCGGCGGTCGTCTGGTGATGACCTTTATCTTACTGGAAAACCTGAATACCGCGCTGGCCCACCTGGAGCAGGCTGGCGTAGCGGGGGTGGATTGTTTGCAAATGCAGATATCAACCTTCGCCACGCTTGGCACCGGCCACTACTTCAAACCGAACAATCCCGTTTTTGTTATTGCCTGTCAGAAGGAAGAACACCATGTCTGAGACGTTTGATCCCCGTAGCGTGTGGTTTGTCGGCGCAGGTCCTGGTGACCGTGAGCTGATTACCCTCAAGGGTTACCGGTTGTTGCAACAGGCGCAGGTGGTTATTTATGCCGGTTCGCTGATCAACACCGAACTGCTGGAGTATTGCCCGGAAGGGGCGGAGTGCCACGACAGTGCGGAACTGCATCTGGAGCAGATCCTCTCCCTGATGGAAGCAGGAGTCAAAGCCGGAAAAACGGTTGTGCGTCTGCAAACGGGGGACGTTTCACTCTACGGTTCCGTACGTGAGCAGGGCGAGGAGTTGACCAAACGCGGAATCGCCTGGCAGGTGGTCCCTGGCGTCAGCGCCTTCCTTGGCGCAGCGGCGGAGCTTGGGGTCGAGTATACCGTTCCTGAAGTCTCTCAGAGTCTGATTATTACCCGCCTCGAAGGTCGTACGCCGGTGCCGGAGCGTGAGCAACTGGAGTCGTTCGCCAGCCATCAGACATCTATGGCGATTTACCTTTCTGTTCAGCGCATTCATCGGGTGGCGGAACGGCTGATCGAAGGCGGCTATCCGGTAACCACGCCAGTGGCCGTTATCTATAAAGCGACCTGGCCTGAAAGTCAGACCGTGCGCGGCACGCTTGCCGATATTGGCGACAAGGTGCGCGACGCGGGGATCCGTAAAACAGCGCTCATTCTGGTCGGGAATTTCCTTGGGGATGAGTATCACTACTCAAAACTCTATGCGGCGGACTTTAGCCATGAATACCGTAAAGCCTGAATCCATAGCTTTGTTTTGTCTGACTCCCGGCGGCGTGCAGCTTGCGAAGCGTCTGTCGGCGATGCTGCCGTTAACCTGTTTTACCAGTGAAAAACTGCTGGAAGAGGGTTTCACGTCGTTTGACGGTGGATTTGCCCGGGCAGCCCGCGAGGCATTCGCGACCTATTCCGCGCTGATTTTTATTGGCGCCACCGGGATTGCCGTGCGCGTGCTGGCTCCTCTGGTTAATGACAAATTCAGCGATCCGGCGGTCGTGGTCATTGATGAACGTGGTCAGCATGTCATCAGTTTGCTCTCTGGTCATGCCGGCGGTGCGAACGCATTGACCCGCTATCTGGCGGGGATGCTGGGAGCCGATCCGGTGATCACCACCGCCACTGACGTTAATGAGATGGCGGCGCTGGATACCCTCGCATTCCAGTTGAATGCCCGAATGACCGACTTCCGCACGGCGGTAAAAATCGTCAACCAGATGCTGGTAAGCCAGCAGCGGGTGGGTCTGTGGTGGGATGAGGCGTTGACAGAAGATGTCAGCCATTGCGATCGACGGGGATTTATTACCGTGACCGATCTGCAACAGCTTCCCGAACTGGACGCGCTGGTGTGTATTACGCTGCGCAATGAATTACCTGAAATTCCGGTCCGGCACTGGAAGCTGGTGCCCCAGCGCGTGGTGGCGGGAATTGGCTGCCGACGCGATACCCCGTTCCCGTTACTGGCTGCGCTGCTTGCGCGTCAGCTTGAAGCCCAGCGGTTCGATCCGCTGGCGTTGAAGGCGATCGGTAGCGTCTCGCTGAAAAAAGACGAAGAGGGGTTGATCCAGCTTGCCTCCTGCTGGCGCGTACCGTTTGAAACCTTTACCGCTGACGTGCTGCGCGAGCACGAACATCGTTTCCCCACGTCATCGTTTGTCCGCAAGACGGTTGGGGTTGGGAGCGTCTCCGGTCCGGCAGCCTGGCTGCTGAGTCATGGGCAACTATCAGGCGAAACCCTGCGTGAGCAGGGCGTCACTATTACTTTGGGAGTTTCACACTGATGTTAACCGTAATTGGAATTGGCCCAGGCTCGCAGGCCATGATGACCATGGAAGCCGTAGAGGCGCTGCAGGCGGCAGAAATCGTGGTTGGTTACAAAACCTATACCCATCTGGTGAAAGCCTTTACCGGCGACAAGCAGGTGATCAAAACCGGCATGTGTAAAGAGATTGAACGTTGTCACGCGGCTATTGAACTGGCGCAGGCCGGGCATAACGTGGCGCTTATCAGCAGCGGTGATGCCGGTATTTATGGCATGGCGGGGCTGGTGCTGGAACTGGTCAGCAAACAGAAGCTGGACGTTGAAGTTCGACTGATTCCCGGCATGACCGCCAGTATTGCTGCGGCGTCTCTGCTCGGTGCGCCGCTGATGCACGATTTCTGCCACATCAGCCTGAGCGATCTGCTGACGCCGTGGCCGGTTATTGAAAAACGCATCCTCGCCGCCGGGGAAGCGGACTTTGTGATCTGCTTCTATAACCCGCGCAGCCGGGGTCGTGAAGGCCATCTGGCACGAGCTTTTGAACTACTCTCCGCCAGTAAACTCGCACAAACGCCAGTGGGCGTCGTGAAGTCGGCCGGTCGGAAAAAACAGGAAAAATGGCTGACCACGCTGGGTGAAATGGATTTTGAACCGGTGGATATGACCAGCCTGGTGATCGTCGGCAACAAAGCCACCTACGTGCAGGATGGTCTGATGATCACCCCTCGGGGTTACGTGCTGTGAATGAGGGCGACGTGCTGGTCATGGGCGGCACCAGCGATGCCCGCGCGCTTTGCCAGCAGCTGGACGCGGCAAATGTGGCCTATACCCTGTCGGTGGCGACCCCGACCGGGCTGCGGCTGGCTGGCGATATTAAAGGGCAGGTGCGCTGTGGCCGCATGGAGCAGGAGCAGATGGTTACCTGGCTACGGGAGAACAGGACACGCTGGATCATTGACGCTTCGCATCCGTACGCCGAAGTGGTGAGTCGCAACATCATGATGGCCTGCGAAGCGACAGGCGTGTTGCTAAGCCGCTATCAGCGCCCCGAACAGCTCAGCGGACTGACGCATCCGTTGCTCTATAAGGTGCCGGGAATTGAAGCGGCCTGCGACGTCGCCAGGCAGTTCGGCGAGCGCGTGCTGCTGACCACTGGCAGTAAGGATCTGCCGCGCTGGTGCGCGGGGCTGCCGGAGAAAACGCTGCTTGCCCGCGTGCTGCCTGTACCCGATGTGATTGAACAGTGTGCCGGGCTTGGCCTTGGCGTCGGACAGATCTTCGCGATGTGCGGGCCATTCAGCGCTGCGTTTAATGCCGCGTTTTATCGTCAGTGTCGGGCTGACGTGATGATTACCAAAGCTTCCGGTGCGGAAGGCGGTTATCAGGAAAAGGTCCAACCCTGTCTGGATGCAGGCATCCCCTGCATCGTGATTACACGCCCGGCGCCGTTGGTGACGGGAGAAGAGTTACTGGAAAGTCAGGCCGCATTTGCCGAGCGTTTAGCACGCTGGCAGGCCGCTGCTTAAGGAGTCAGAGATGAAAAAGGCGCTTCTGGTGGTCAGCTTTGGCACCAGCTATCACGATACCTGCGAGAAGAACATTGTGGCCTGCGAGCGTGAACTGGCGGCAAGTTGCCCCGATCGCAGGCTGTTTCGGGCATTTACCTCCGGGATGATCATTCGCAAGCTTAAACAGCGCGACGGCATTGAGATTGAT
This sequence comes from Citrobacter amalonaticus, assembly GCF_002918555.1. Taxonomy (GTDB): domain Bacteria; phylum Pseudomonadota; class Gammaproteobacteria; order Enterobacterales; family Enterobacteriaceae; genus Citrobacter_C; species Citrobacter_C amalonaticus_A. Next base: position 398,385 of record NZ_PQMB01000001.1, on the reverse strand, counting down.
ACACCGCTACAGGCGCTGCAAAAGCTTGCAGAGCAGGGATATCAGGATGTGGCGATTCAGTCTCTGCACATTATTAACGGCGATGAATATGAAAAAATCGTCCGCGAAGTGCAGAGTATGCGACCGCTGTTCACCCGCCTGACGCTGGGTGCACCGCTACTGAGCAGTCACGATGATTACGCGCAGTTGATGCTGGCATTGCAACAGCAGATGCCGACGCTTGCGGCAACGGAAAAAGTGGTGTTTATGGGCCACGGCGCCAGCCATCACGCCTTTGCGGCCTATGCCTGCCTTGATCATATGATGATGGCGCAGGGTTTTCCGGCTCGCGTTGGCGCGGTGGAGAGCTACCCGGAGGTCGATGTCCTGATTGAAAGCCTCTGGAAGGAGGGCATCACCGCCGTACATCTGATGCCGTTGATGCTGGTGGCGGGCGATCACGCCATCAATGACATGGCCTCGGATGAGGAGGACTCCTGGAAAACCTTGTTCAACGCCGCGGGGATCTCTGCGACGCCGTGGCTGAGTGGGCTGGGGGAAAATCCGGCGGTGCGCGCCATGTTTGTCGCCCATTTGCAGCAGGCGCTGAGCATGGCGATGGAGGAAGCGGCATGAGCGGCAAACTGTATGCCCTGAGTACCGGACCGGGGGCGGCCGATCTGATTACCGTCCGCGCCTCGCGGATCCTCGGTTCGCTGGATATTCTTTACGCCCCGGCAGGGCGGAAAGGAGGGGATAGCCTGGCGCTCTCTATCGTGCGTGAATATGTTGGCGAACAAACAGACGTTCGCTGCTGTCATTTTCCGATGAGCGCCGACAGCGCTGAAAAAAAAGCGGTCTGGGACGAAGTGGCCGCTGCGCTGGTCAGCGAGGTTGAGGCCGGTAAGCAGGTGGGATTTATCACGCTCGGCGACGCCATGCTGTTCAGCACCTGGGTGTTCTTGCTTCAGCGTATCGGCAATCCGCAATGGCTGGAGATCGTTCCCGGAGTAACCTCTTTTGCCGCCATTGCCGCACGTTCAAAAACGCCGCTGGCGATGGAACAGCAGTCGCTGGCGGTGATCTCCTGTACTGCGCCGGAAGCTGAGATTGCACAGGCGCTAAAACATCACGACAGCCTGGTGCTGATGAAGGTCTATGGCCGGTTTACGCGCATCAAAGCGTTACTGGAACAGGCCGGTTTACTGGGCTGCGCGCTGATGATGTCAGAAGCGACGCTCCCCGGCGAGCAGTGCTGGCGGCATCTGAACGAGGTTAGCGACGATCTGCCGTTGCCTTATTTCTCGACCATTCTGGTCAACAAACAGTGGGAGTATGCACAATGAAGCTCGAACAACAGCTGAAAAAGCTGTCTTTCAGTGGCCTGGCCGCGGCGCTATTGCTGATGGTCGTTCCGGAGCAGGCGTTTGCGATGCACATCATGGAAGGTTTTTTACCGCCGATGTGGGCGCTGGCATGGTGGCTGCTCTTTTTACCGTGCTTGTGGTACGGGCTGGTGCGCCTTCGCTGCATTGTGCAGGAAGATAACCATCAGAAGGTGCTGCTGGCACTGTGCGGGGCGTTTATTTTCGTGCTGTCGGCACTGAAGATTCCGTCTGTGACCGGAAGCTGCTCGCATCCGACCGGGGTCGGGCTGGCGGTGATTTTGTTTGGGCCTGGTGTCGTCGCGATCCTCGGCGCGGTTGTCCTGCTGTTTCAGGCCTTGCTGCTGGCGCACGGAGGCTTAACCACCCTGGGCGCTAACGGTATGTCGATGGCGGTAATCGGACCGGTTGTCGGCTATATGGTGTGGAAAATGGCCTGCCGTGCGGGGATCCGCCGTGATGTCGGGGTTTTCCTTTGTGCCATGCTGGCGGATCTGGTCACCTACTTTGTGACCTCTGTGCAGCTGGGGATCGCCTTCCCGGATCCCGGAACGGGCATGATGGGATCCATCGTCAAATTTATGGGCATTTTCTGTCTGACACAGATTCCGATTGCTATTGCTGAGGGACTGTTAACCGTGATGATTTACGATCAACTGACCAAACGCCAGCTGATAACCGCACAAGGACACTAAGATGAAAAAGACGCTGATGCTGCTCGCGATGGTAATAGCCCTGGTGATCCTGCCGTTCTTTATCGATCACGGTGGCGAGTTTGGTGGTTCGGATGGTGAGGCGGAAAGCCAAATTCAGGTGGTAGCGCCTCATTATGAACCGTGGTTCCAGCCGCTGTACGAACCCGCCAGTGGTGAAATTGAAAGCCTGCTGTTTACCTTGCAGGGTTCATTTGGCGCGGCGGTAATTTTCTATATTCTTGGCTATACCAAAGGCAGACAACGCCGTGATGACCGGGCTTGACAGGCTTAGCTACCAGAGCCGCTGGTTTCACGTCGCCCCGGAGCGCAAATTTCTGTTCTGGCTGCTGCTGATGATCCTGGCGTTTACCCTGCCCCCGACAGGGCAGGGCATTGAGCTGGCTTTTACCGCAACGCTAACCTGCTGGCTGCTGCGTATTTCTTTTTTACGCTGGTGTCGCTGGATGGCGTTGCCGGTTGGCTTTCTGCTGGTGGGGGTGTTGACCATTCTCTTCAGCATAAGCCGCGACCCGCACACCCTGGTGGCGAGCTTCCCGATAGGTCATTACTGGCTGGGCATTTCCTCTTCAGGATGGGTCACCGCCAATGAAACCTTCTGGCGCAGCCTTGCCGCGCTGGCGGCGACGTTCTGGCTGGTGCTGAATTTACCGTTTCCGCAGCTGATTGTGCTGCTTAAACGGGCGCACGTGCCGCGACTGCTGACCGAGCAGATCCTGCTCACCTGGCGTTTTATTTTTATTCTGCTGGATGAAGCGCTGGCTATTCATCGCGCGCAGACGCTGCGTTTTGGTTATCGTAGCCTGCCAAAAAGTTACCGCTCTCTGGCGATGTTGGTTGGATTACTTTTTACCCGGGTGCTTATTCGCTATCAGCAGATGGTCACCACGTTGGATATCAAACTGTATCAGGGTGATTTTCACCTCTAAGGAATTGCACCATGCTTGCCACCACCAATCTCTGGTTTCGTTATCAGGATGCGCAGGTACTCAAAGGGTTGACGCTGGATTTCACCCCTTATGCCGTCACCGGACTTGTGGGAGCCAACGGCTGTGGAAAATCCACCCTGTTCATGAATTTGAGTGGATTGCTGCGCCCGCAGCAGGGCGCGGTTCTGTGGCAGGGAAAACCGTTGGATTACAGTAAGCGCGGCCTGCTGGCGCTACGCCAGCAGGTGGCGACGGTGTTTCAGGATCCCGATCAGCAAATCTTTTATACCGATATCGACAGTGATATTGCTTTCAGTCTGCGTAATTTAGGCGTGGCGGAGGATGAGATTGCCCGGCGCGTGGACGATGCGCTGACGCTGGTCGATGCGCAACATTTTCGCCAGCAGCCAATCCAGTGCTTAAGTCACGGGCAAAAAAAACGGGTGGCCATTGCGGGGGCGCTGGTACTGCGGGCGAAATACCTGTTGCTCGATGAACCCACGGCGGGGCTGGATCCTTCAGGGCGCGCGCAGATGATTGAGATCATCAGGCGAATTGTAGCGCAGGGGAACCACGTGGTGATCTCCAGCCACGATATCGATCTGATTTATGAAGTCAGCGATGCTGTTTATGTTCTGCGTCATGGAGAAGTGCTGGCGCATGGCTCGCCGGGCGAGGTCTTTACCCGTACTGAACTGATTGAAGAGGCCGGATTGACTCAGCCCTGGCTGGTGAAACTGCACGTGCAGCTGGGTCTGCCGTTATGTAAAACAGAAAATGAATTTTTCAGTTGTATGAGAAATGAAGCAATAAAGGAGATCTCATGACGCAGGCGATTATGTTGCAGGGAACGGCGTCTGACGTCGGCAAGAGCATGCTGGTGGCGGGACTGTGCCGCATTTTTTATCAGGATGGCCTGCGGACGGCACCGTTTAAGTCGCAGAATATGGCGCTCAATTCGGGCATCACGCCGGAGGGTAAAGAGATGGGGCGGGCGCAGATTTTCCAGGCTGAAGCGGCGGGAATTACGCCGGATGTGCGGATGAATCCGGTGCTGCTGAAACCGACCAGCGACCGCAAAGCCCAGGTGGTGCTGATGGGACAGGTGGCGACCGATATGGATGCCGTCAGCTATCACGAGTATAAGCCGCAGCTGCGTGAGCAGATCCTGAAGGTCTATAACAGTCTGGCCGAGGAACACGATGTGCTGGTCCTCGAAGGTGCGGGCAGCCCGGCGGAGATTAACCTGCGCGATCGCGATATCGTCAATATGGGGATGGCCGAAATGGCGCAATGCCCGGTGATCCTGGTGGCGGATATCGACAGAGGGGGCGTTTTTGCGTCTATCTACGGCACGCTGGCGCTTCTGCACGACAGCGAACGGGCGCGGGTGAAAGGGGTGATCATCAACAAATTCCGCGGTGACGTGGCGCTGCTTTACTCCGGCATTGAGCAGATTGAAAATCTGACCGGCGTACCGGTGCTGGGTGTGATGCCGTGGCTGGATGTGGATCTCGAAGATGAAGATGGCGTGGCGCTGCAAAAAGGGAAATACCTGCGCACAGAGAAGCGCGACATCACGATTGCGGTGGTGCAGATCCCGCACATCTCCAATTTCACCGATTTTAACGCGCTGGCGGCGCAGCCGGACGTCCGCGTACGCTATGTCCGTCATCCACAGGAGCTGGCCGACGCCGATCTGGTGATCCTGCCGGGCAGCAAAAATACGCTGGGCGATCTGGTCTGGCTGCGTGAAAGCGGGATGGCTCACGCCGTATTGCAGGCCCACCGGCAGAATGTACCGATCGTGGGGATCTGCGGGGGGTATCAGATGCTGGGCGACACCATTATCGATGAAGTGGAGTCGGGGCTGGGTACGCAGCCGGGACTTGGGCTGCTCAGTATCGTGACCCATTTCGCGCAGTCCAAAACCACCACCCAGGTTAATGCCGTAATGTCCTCTGCATTGCCCGCATGGCTCTCTGCTGCTTCAGGGCTGCCGGTCCGGGGTTATGAAATCCATATGGGGGAAACGACGCCGGGCGAGGATTGCCAGTCAGTGATGCAGCTGCAGAAAAATGGAGAGAGCATTGCCGATGGCGCGGTGACGGCGGATGGCCTGGCGTTTGGAACCTACCTTCACGGTCTGTTCGACAGCGATGAGTTTACGCGTGCGTTGGTGAACGGGCTGCGTGTTCGTAAGGGACTGACGCCGCTGGATTCTGATTTTCATTACGCGCAATATAAATTGCAGCAGTTTGATCTGCTGGCGGATGCGATGCGGCAACACATCGATATTGAGAAAATTTATACCATCATGCAGCAGTACCGGGAGCCCGTATGATGATTCTGGTTACCGGCGGCGCTCGCAGCGGTAAGAGCCGTCATGCTGAGGCGCTGATCGCTGATGCGCCGCAGGTGCTGTACATCGCCACTTCACAGATTTTTGATGAAGAGATGGCTGCAAGAATTCAGCATCACCGCGATGGTCGTCCCGCGCACTGGCGTACCGCCGAGCGCTGGCAGCATCTTGATGAGCTGATAACGGCAGATAATCACCCAGAAGAAGCCATTTTGCTGGAGTGCATCACGACGATGGTCACTAACCTGCTGTTTGCGTCTGGCGGCGACAGTGACCCGGATAGCTGGGATTACGCGGCAATGGAAAAGGCGATTGAGGGTGAGATCCGCACGTTGATTGCGGCCTGTCAGCGCTGCCCGGCAACGGTGGTGCTGGTGACCAATGAGGTGGGGATGGGCATAGTGCCGGAAAATCGCCTTGCGCGGCATTTCCGGGATATCGCCGGACGCGTGAATCAGCGTCTGGCGGCGGCGGCAGACGAGGTCTGGCTGGTGGTATCGGGTATTGGAGTCAAAATTAAATGAGTCAGTTGTTCTGGGCGATGCTCTCTTTTATCACGCGTTTGCCCATTCCCCATCGCTGGTCCCAGGGGCTGGATTTTGAACAGTATTCACGCGGTATTATCACCTTTCCTGTCATTGGGCTGCTGCTTGGCTCGCTGGGCGGGCTGGTGTTTATGATTTTCCATTCCTGGTGCGGCCTCCCGCTGGCGGCATTGTTCACTGTTTTAGCGCTGGCGCTGATGACAGGAGGATTTCATCTCGACGGTCTGGCGGATACCTGCGATGGCGTGTTTTCTGCCCGTAGCCGGGAGCGCATGCTGGAGATTATGCGCGACAGTCGTCTGGGCACCCACGGTGGACTGGCGCTGATTTTCGTGCTGCTGGCAAAGGTGCTGGTTATCAGTGAGCTGGCATTACGCGGCACGCCGATGCTGGCTGCGCTGGCAGCCGCGTGTGCCGTGAGTCGGGGTACCGCTGTTCTGTTGATGTATCGACATCGTTATGCCCGCGAAGAGGGTCTGGGTAACGTGTTTATTGGTCATGTCAACGGCAAACAAACCTGCTTTACGCTGGGCCTTGCGGCAATTCTGGCGGCGGTATTGTTGCCTGGCATGCATGGTGTGGCGGCGATGGTAGTCACCCTGGCGGTGATTTTTATTCTTGGGCAATTGTTAAAACGCACATTAGGTGGGCAAACCGGCGACACGCTGGGTGCGGCAATAGAACTTGGCGAGTTGATATTCCTGCTGGCTCTGCTTTGAGTCAGCCAACATAATGAGAACCCTTATGCAGACGTTAACCTCTTTACTCCGCGAAATTCCGCCGATGGACGGTGGGGCGATGGCTCGTGCACAGCAACATATCGATGGCTTATTAAAACCACCGGGAAGTCTTGGAAGGCTGGAGGCGCTTGCCGTTCAACTGGCGGGGATGCCGGGTCTTAACGGGCAGCCGCACGTTGGCAAGAAAGCGATGCTGGTGATGTGCGCCGATCACGGCGTCTGGGATGAAGGGGTTGCGGTTTCGCCTAAGGTAGTCACCGCTATTCAGGTGGCGAATATGACCCGCGGTACGACGGGGGTCTGCGTTCTTGCCGCGCAGGCCGGAGCAAAAGTGCATGTGATTGACGTCGGTATCGATGCCGATCCTGTTCCTGGCGTCGTGAATATGCGCGTGGCCCGCGGCTGTGGAAATATTGCCACCGGTCCGGCCATGAGCCGTACCCAGGCAGAAGAGCTGTTGCTGGAAGTCATTCGCTATACTCGTGAACTGGCGCAGAGCGGAGTTACGCTGTTTGGCGTTGGGGAGCTGGGCATGGCAAACACCACGCCAGCGGCGGCAATCGTCAGCGTGCTGACCGGGAGCGATGCCGGGGACGTGGTCGGTATTGGCGCGAATCTGCCGCTTTCTCGTGTTGGCAATAAGGTGGATGTGGTGCGCAGGGCTATCGCGGTGAATCAGCCCAATCCGCATGACGGTGTTGACGTGTTGGCGAAAGTCGGTGGATTTGATCTGGTGGGAATGGCGGGCGTGTTATTAGGGGCCGCTTCATGTGGATTACCGGTGCTGCTGGATGGCTTCCTCTCATATTCCGCCGCGCTGGCGGCGTGCCAGATTGCACCAGAAATCAAACCATACCTGATCCCTTCGCATTTCTCGGCAGAAAAGGGCGCGAAGATTGCGCTGGCGCATCTGGAACTGGACCCTTACCTCAACATGGGGATGCGTCTGGGGGAAGGCAGCGGCGCCGCACTGGCCATGCCAGTTGTCGAAGCTGCCTGCGCGATGTATCACAATATGGGGCAATTAGCCGCCAGCAACATCGTACTGCCGGACGGTAAGGAAGTTTGACCTGCCTCAACCCCGCTGACTGGCGGGGTTCCTTTCTGCGATGCTCGCCGCAAAAAGCGCAAGTCGCACTATCTGTGCAACGCGCTTTCCGCTTGCGTTGGCGGTGCAGATAGCCTGGACACAGGTTCGGAATAACCATCAAGCCGGGGAAGCCCTGACGTGATGGTATGCGTATCCCGTTTACGACAGACTGACTATCTTGAGCTGCTCAGGTAAGAATCCAGGGTATCGCGTATGTTTTGTAGCGCATCGAGACTGCTCACGACACACTCTTCATTAAGCTGGCTGGAGTCTAATGCTTTTTTTATCGCCGTGCGCGCCAGATTATCTGCAACCTGGTTCAGGTCATAAGTCCAGATCTCTTTACCATACTCAACCACAATAGTCGCGTGCGGGGATTTTTTTATTTCAGCAGCAAGCCCGGCATTATCAAATATATGCTTAACTTTGTGACTGTGCGGGTGCAATTTTTCCGGAACCGTGACGATAACCCTGCCGGGATCCTGAAGTTCTTTTGTCAGGCGTTCGACCAGAACATTCAACAACTGGCAAATCGATTCTTCATGATCGAAGAATTCTTTCAGCTTGACCGTTACGGTTTCCAGCGCGCTGGTAATAAGATGATTCTTGTTATTTTCATGGTCATGAACAAACTTTGCCAGATCCTGAATCGCAAACGTCATACCTGAGACATAACCTTCCGTCCATGCGCGACTGTGAAGATCGTTAGCGACAGCTTCCGCATCCCGTATGGTTGTGCGGGCATGGCGCTGAGCGTGATCGTAGATCTGATTAAATGTCTGATAGCTGATGATATCTCTGTTCTTAATGATTTTTCCGGCACTGACACCCGGAATATTCCTGACGGTAATTTTTTTAAGCATAATCAAAAGCCCATTTTAATGCCGAAAGCGACCTGTAAGGGTTTCCACATGACACTTTTTCAAAGCTAAATGATGAAGGGAAAATTAGCGGTAACCGCTCAATTAAAATGGACGGTAGTACCTCTGCGGCGAGGGAGTAAATAAAATTGGCCCCTGCCTGAGTGATATGCTCATCGCTGAGTTCAGTCTGGACGTAATTGCTCACGGGGACTGAAAAGGAGAGCGGCAGACAAAGAAATGCTCTCTCTTTATGCGTCAATTTTCTCATGTACAAAGGGGCGTTAAGGATATGGGCAGAAAACAGCTTCAGGCCTGTCATATAAGCGGCACGCTGTATTTTGTTCCAGTTCTGAATGAAAAGAGTGACAGGCTGCGTCTCTTCTGTCGCGTTTTCCGGCAGCGCGCGTCGCTCTGAATGAGCCAGGAGCAAATGATTTTTTAAATAAGCAGGTAAGGCGTTGATATCTGCGGCAGGATTGCCGGGAAAATCCAGCCAGCTATTATCGCAATAGCTGGCTGGATTATAGATAATATCAATCAACGTTGTGTAGTGGCGCATGATGAGTCCCTTATCAGATATCAACTTAGAGCCTGATGGGTCAGGCTTTCAGAACCTGGTCCAGCAGGCCTGACGGGACCAGGTTCTTAATGCAGAGAAAATAGACTTTTATGCCCAGTCACGCTGGTTTACCGTCACTGTCTTTGGCGTGCGCGATTGTTTTTCTTTGGCGGAATAAAAACAAAGCAAAAAATACGCAGACAGAAACAGCTAACAACCCCGCCACAGCAAATACCCATTCTGGCGTTGATTGCGCTGCTTTACTGGGCCTGATAGCATCACCTTTCTTAAAGATAACAACGGAAATATCTTCATATTGAATCGTGCTCAGGCTGTTTTTAATCAGCCGTTTAATTTTATCAATATACTCTGCCTCGTTGATGGCATTTTTATAGATAAGCAGCACGGATGCCGATGGCGGTATCAGACTTTCATCAGAGTCTCCCTTGAGCGGATAACTGAGATGAACTCTGGAGGTAGTAATGTTATCCAGCTCCTGAATCGTCTGTCCCAGTCTTTGTTCTATCGCTGAAATCAGGCGTACTTTCTCTCCTAATGGGGTTGATACCATCGAGTCTGAAGGGAACTGTCCGGCAATTTCAACATGGTCAGCGGATGGCAAATTATAGGTATTGAGCAATTCTATCGAATCGCTCATATAACCTTTGTCAACGCGGACGGAAAAAACGCCTTTATCGCCTTTAATTTTTTGCGCATCTATGTTGTTTTGCTCAAGAAGCGCAATGATCTCATTCGCCTGGCGTTCGGAGATGTTTGATACCAGCTCCGAATCACATCCACTTAATATGAACAGGCAAAGAATGAGAAAAACTCTGGGATACAGCTTTCTGATCATGTCTTAACCAAAGTTTCAATCGCAGCAACACCTTTTCTTGCCAGCGTGCTACATAAGTTGATGTCCAGTGTATAGACAGAAAGTTGCTGTTGCCAGTAAGCCAGTTTTGCCGGATCGCTGGTGACATTAGGATCATTGAGAGCAGAATAAATTTTGTCCCGTGTAAACTGATTTGTCACCGCCTGATTTGAAATCGCCTCTTTGAATCGATCTTCCAGGGAAACAATTGAAACACTGGGAAATTCCGCCTCTGCTATTCGAGTGTCGGCAGAATATCGATCCAGACTCCCGATAGCATTTATTTGGCTGAATGACATAGTTAGCTCCAGAGATTATTTATAGTTAGCGATAATCGCCTGATCAATATCACGGAACGCTTTTACTACGTTTGACTGAGCATTACGGAAGAGCGTATAAGCCGAAAGCGCCGACTGATAATCTGCCAGTAATTTCGGGTCGGAAGCGTCTGCCTGCAGGGCGGTCAGCGCATTGGTCAGTTTTTCCTGAAGGGAGACAACGCCCTTTTCAAAGTTGTTGGACGTCTGCTCGATATAACGGTTGTTTTCGCCACCATCAACTGGCGTAATGACGGGAGTTTTTGTTACTGCCATAATGAATACCTCACTCTTTATATTAACGGGTTGTAAAAATATCTGAATATAACCAATGGTTACCAGGGATAACCACATAGCTATCGACACCGGTTTTAAATGTCCGGTTGCGTAGCGGATCTTCATTTAAATTGACGACAAATTTTACATACTGGTCGCCATATTGATCGTAAAATTCATTCACCTGACGGCGTAAAGTACCCAGCTGCACATCGTCCACTTCGCCACTTATGCTGAAGGTGACATGATTTGCCGCAATGTCTTTCTGACTATAAAGCCCCATTGATTTCAGGCGCTCCGCCGCATTTGCGAGAACTTCATTATCAGAAATGCGCTGTATATTAATCGTCGTCAGATAGGGGAACTCTTTAATCAGTAAATCCCGAACTGTTTTATCAATGTGCTGCCTGCCGGCGCTGCGCTCCTGGCTCAGTTGCAGGTTGAGCGTAAATGTCGACGCGTTGTATTTCACATTAAAAAAGGGAATAACGTGTTCTGAAAGTATGCGTTTCATTCGCGCCAGCTCAACGGTTTCTGCAATAACATTGATATTGCTGGCCGACAGATTACTTTTGCGTAAAGCTTTTTCTGCCCATACTGCTTCCGGCTGAGTCTGGGTCAGAACATAGATTTTGCCACTTTTATGCTGACTGATGCCCGGGTTGATTGGGCTGAGCGTCTCTTTGAGCGTCCCTACTTTATTCGGTGTAAAAAGTGCAAACAGCACCGCTGCGCCAGCCAGACAAATCAGACCACCGAACGCATATTTGAATGCAAACCGCCGTTTTTGTTCTGCTACCGGAACCGGTATAACCTGCGCCTGGGCATCATTATTCTGCGCAGATACAGGGTAATAATATTGTGTGACTTCTTTGCTCCACTCTTCGCAAGCCGGCTTCAGGGCAATTACCGCATGACCAATATTTACCGGTTGGTTCAGGGGCACCGGGATGATATCGACACGCTGGCTATCAGCATTCAGTTTGCTGTTTTCACCGACGATATCGCTGTCGTCATCTGCGGCGATTTCACTGACTGCTGCCTCTGTCTGAAGGTCTTCGGGCGGTATCCGCTGCGCTGTCGCTTCCGTAACGCCATCAGTGTGATCGTCACTTTCTTGTTTGCTCAGGCGTAAAAGAATTTTTTCATTAGCCCCTTTAGCGCAGGGGATCAGCAGCGTATTTATCGCGTATTGATAAACGCTTCCGGCATTGCTTTGTTCAATGGCGTCACTATCGCAAAAAAAGAGATGAACATTATCATCCGGCAGTTCGACGTCAACACCAAACATCGGCCCGGAAAGGATCTTTAAAACAATATCTTGTTGCATAAGTTAAATATGACCTGTGCCACGTCGTCCAAAATATCAGGAATAGCAATATGCTACGCTACTATCGTGATCCGCTGGCGTATTGCATCGAGAACGATTCGCGCCGTAATGACCGCAATGAAAGCGCAAGTTTAGCCACTGGTACAGGTCGAGTTAATAAAAGTTTATTTAGAGATCCTTATGTACGAATAAAATATTATCAGCGCACAAATACGCCGCGAAATCATTGGATGAGAGCGCCGGAAACACTGACGTGGCAGGATGTCGCGAAACGATGCAGGGATGACAACATGTATGTAATCAAAACAGCAGTAACCTTTTTAGGGCGTGCGTTGACAGTTACTTCATTAGCATTTCTGTTAAGTAGCTGTGTTACGCATTATAACACCGAGCCGCAAACTGAAGGGACGCTGTCTTCCGGTACCTCGTCTGAGTTGGCTAAGCCTCAACTGAAAGCATTAAAGAAAAAAATGAGCGCCTGCGTAACGCAATATGCCATCGCGGTTGAGAAGAGTGATAATTTAAGCGTCAGTTTCAATGCTGATAAGCAACAAGTGTCCTACCAGTCTACGGACGCCGATCTGGCGGCTTATATGAAAATATGCGCCGGAGAGTTTTATGCTGGTAAAGATAGAGACACTGGCAGCATAAGTGTTTCCAGCAAAGGAGTGTAATTGATGGAAAAAGCATTTAGCTGGCAGAACACATCTGAAAAAGTTGAACTTAATGCTGATAGCCTGTTGCTTGTAAAAGCCTCCTCAACGGAACAACATCAGCAGATAACCCAATATGTGACAAAAAACGGTGCCAGATATTGTGTCACCGCTGTTCACAGGAAGGTTATCTCGCTGGTATTTACGGAGAAACAACTTTGGCTGTCATTTCCTGAGGATGTACAGTATCTCTGTTTGTCTATGCATCCGCTGTGTGAAATCATGGCTTTTTTAGACGAAAGTCAGCAGGTGCCGGGAGATAATAAAGATAAAGAATTTTTCCTCAACGCTGATATTACCTCTTATGATGAGCTTATCTACTGGTTTATCTGTTGCTATTTAATGGGTAATGCACGGGATGATTATCCAGAGTTGCTGGCGCACATTCGCAGGCAGGAGTCCTATTTCCTGACCAGTTATCTCATTAAGAACCGATGCTCTAATGAAAAGATAAACACGCTGTGCCAGACATATGGGCTGTCTTACTCTTATTTTCGCAAAATATCTAAACGGTATCTTGGTTCTTCAGCGAAGACAAAAATGTCCGAATGGCGTCTGGCGCAGACTATATTAGATATTATTGAAGATGACAGTAGTATCACGGATATCGCATTAAAAAATGGTTATTCGTCGTCCGCACATGTCTGTTCAACATTTAAGTCAGTGCTGGGTATTTCACCCTATGCAATCAGGAAAATGAATGGAAAATGACGGTATGGGCATTATAGCTGATGATGCGGATGTTATTGAGATCGCGCTTTTCTCATTACACGATCCTGATTTCTTAACGAAATACAGCGCGTTGTCAGCAATATGGGCGAGGCTTATACAGCTTAAGATCGTCACCATCGTTATAACGAATGATAATGTGGCTCTCCGTCTGTTCACCAGTGCGCAGGACAGGGATGTGATATTAAACACTTATATGGATGAAGTCAGGAATGTTTTCACAAATCTCCAGAAAATATAAATTGGGCCTGTTAGGCGGGTTGGTTGTCTTCTGTAGTTGCCAAAGTAGTCTAATCCATGCCCGCGAAGGTTCTGGAGCTGTAACAACACTGGCGGCACCGCTGGCGCCGACGGAAGCGGCGACAACAACGAAGACGCAGAATCAGAAAGCTGGCGAAAATACCTATGTCGCCAGAGATAAAGGCGTTGATTATCTTTTCAAGGCGCTGTCATCAAAGCTGCAAAAGCCGATTATTGCCAGCGCTAAGGCAAAAAAATATTCTGTAACCGGTAATTTCGATCTGGCCAAACCGTTAGAAGCGTTAACCAGGGTTACGGCTGATTTGGGACTGATATCCTATTTTGACGGTTCAATTTTTTATGTCTATGAGGCATCTGAAGCCACGACTGCCGTAGTCCAGCTTTCCAGACGCAACTTTAGTGATTTAGTCAGTTTTTTACGTCAGAACTCGCTGTACGATAGCCGCTATCCGCTGAGAATGAACTACAATGCGGAGTCGCTCTATATTTCCGGGCCACCCAAATATGTCGATATTATTACGGCGATTGCCAGCCTGATGCAGGATAATCCGGATGAGGATCTCCAGCAGCAGGTCATTGAAACGATCAAACTGCGTCATGCTTTTGTTGATGACCGGGGCTATGCCTATCGCGAGCGTAATATTACGGTGCCGGGTATTGCAACGGTCATCAATACGATGCTGTCGAGCTCTAATAAACCAAAGGAAATTGCAGCGGCCCGTAAGTCAGTGGAAAATAATTCTGAGACGGGGACGTCCTCTGCGCCTTTAGGTCAAAGTGCGCGCTTTGAACGCTCAGATTATGATGAACTGAATGATAACGTAAAGGTGGTTGCTTTTACCGGGCGTAATAGTGTGATAGTGAAAGGGACGCGTGCGCAAGTCAATATGATCAAAGATTTGATTGCGTCGTTAGACGTTCCTCGCAAGCAAATCGAGATGTCGCTATGGATTGTGGATATCAGCAAGGACGATCTTGACTCGATGGGCGTAAACTGGGGCGGACAGTTTAAGATCGGTGATGAAATTGCCGGGTTATTCAATACCGGGAGCATTATCTCTTCGGCACAACAGAATTTTTTTCTCGCTGAGGTTTCGGCGTTAAGTCAGAATAATAAGGCAAATATTGTTTCGCGGCCTTTTCTGTTAGCGCAGGAAAATATGCCTGCGTTGTTTGACAATAGCAAAAACTTTTATGTCCGGCTGGCGGGTGAAAACAATGTTGACCTGCAAACAGTGACTTACGGCACAACGATTAACGTCACACCGATGATCTCTGACGATAATAAAATTATTGAGATGGCTCTTGAGATTATGGATGGCAGTACCAGCGTTTCGCAGGATGGTACGACAGAGGTCGTGGATAATCTTCCGGTGGTGGGTAATACAACGATTAACACGGTGGCGCGAGTGACGGAAGGGCAGAGCCTGATGATCGGCGGCTATACCCGCGATCAGGTTCAGTATAGCGTCTCGAAAATTCCGCTATTAGGCGATCTTCCTTTTGTCGGAAATTTGTTTAAAAACAGCTCGAATACGGTCAGTAAGACGGTTCGCATTTTTCTTATTCAGCCGAAAGTCCTGAACGATCTCGATAGTGAAAACAGCGATCTTAATAAATATATCAATGAAGGTTGGGACGCCATCAATAAGTTTGATGCCAACTATAACATTGTTAATCCGGGCAAAAGCACGCAGAGCAGCGTCAGGTAACATATCATGGCTATAAATATTTCAGCATTATCACAATCTGCAGCAACTGCAAACGTAAATGAACTTGTTGATGACTTAGTCAGAATGCAAGATAATGTTGAAGTAAAAGCAAATTATTCAACTACTTCCGTTGCGCTGGCTATGGCGGACGATCTATCCGCTTTATTAAGTTCAATGCTTCAGAACCGCCGCACTGATAAAAATACCGCAACCAGCAGCGACACGGAAAAAAAATATGCCAGTGTGCTGGAAGAAAAAAAGCCAGAGAGTATTAAAAAAATCATTAGCTATGCTAAAGATGCCTGTATGACAGCTAAGCAATTGCTGTTTGTTTTGTCACAGATGTACAACGATCCCACGGATGTGGCTTTATTATTACAGGCATTTATTCAGAAGAAGAAAAAAGCGTCTGACAGCGGCGTTGAAGTTGAAGATGAATTAGTAGATGTTTCACTGACTCTGCTGGAAGATACGTATCAACTTCTGATGTCCGGGCCGGAAAAGAAGAAAGCAAAATCCGGGTTAAATATTCAGCAACAAACAGATGCCTATGGTTCATTGCTGAATCTTAACGCAGAAATTATGCGTAACTTGTATCGAGATTTTATCTCCCAGGATATGGAGCCTGTTGATATCTATAAAGAATTGATTGAAAAAGCCGGTATTGAAAAGCGTCACATGGCGCTGGAATATGTTGTTAAGGCTTTGCACTGCGATATTAATTCGCACGATCCGTCATGCTCTTATCAGGAGTTTGGTGCGCTGCTGGATACGTCATTCATCCTGAGCGTAATCAAATCAGCTGATATTTCGTTTATGCGCGGGATAAGAAATATTGGCATACTGAATGCGACCTGGGAAAAATCACAGCCGATAGTGCTGGATTACTTTATCTCAATAATGAGTAATACGGATGAGTGTGGTGGCCTTACCGCTGATTTTATGCAGCGCTGTATGAAATATCACAGCAGAGAAGATAAGGTGAATTTCCTGCATGTGGTGCAAGGACTTGTACGCGCACTACCTCATTTTCTTTTTTCTAATACGGTGCAGGATTGCACGGCAATCAAAAATGCCGTTGATCAGGAATTGAGTATTTTCATGAGCAAATTTACGGCGACATCGAGAGAGAATATTAGCTATGAATGATGATGATGCCGCATTCAGACAGCAGTTTGAAAAATTATATGATGGCGGGCAATTACAGCTTGAGTGCTGCGGCATGGTCATGTGGGTGAGTTCGGTTCATGGTATGTACATGGCCCTTGTGGAGACATGGATTTCCCCTGACCGGTTTTATGACTTTATCCAGGCGAAACAGTATGATTTGCAGGAAAATGAACAATATCTTGTATATCACAATAAAGTATATTATTGCTTATTTATAAAAAATATAGACTTTAGTAACCTCATGAATTGTGCATATACCGCAGTTAAATGCAGTATGGCATATCAGTAAGGCAAGTATGAATATGTTTGCGAAGATGCTTAATAAATTATCACAACGACCAGAACTGTTTCTGGTAATTTTGATGGTCGTTATCCTTGCTATGCTTATTATTCCATTGCCAACATGGTTAATAGATATCCTGTTGGCGGTGAATATCAGTATTTCAATACTTTTGTTTATCGGTACTTTTTACATCCAAAGAGTGCTTGAGTTTTCAGCACTACCTTCAGTGCTGTTAATTACGACACTCTTCAGGTTAGCGTTGTCGATCAGTACCAGCCGGATGATTTTGATCCAGGCGGATGCCGGTCATATTATAAATACGTTTGGTAATTTTGTTATCGCCGGTGATATCATTGTCGGCCTGATCATTTTTTCCATCATTACCCTTTTTCAGTTCATCGTTATCACGAAAGGTTCTGAACGCGTCGCAGAAGTTTGCGCCCGTTTTTCTCTTGATGCCATGCCGGGAAAACAGATGAGTATCGACGCCGATCTGCGCGCCGGAACCATCGCGCCGGAAGAAGCGCAGCAACGCCGTTCAATACTGGAAAAAGAGAGCCAGCTTTTCGGTGCGCTGGACGGGACGATGAAATTCATCAAAGGTGATGCTATTGCTGGCATTGTTATCATCTTTGTGAACTTCTTAGGGGGTATCTCAATCGGTATGGGACGCCTGGGGATGTCCTTTTCCGACGCTACCGATATCTATACTATTCTGACCATCGGTGATGCGCTGGTCGCGCAGATCCCGGCGTTGTTAATTTCCATTGGTACCGGCTTTGTTATTACCCGCGTGAGTGAGGATGGCAAAAACCTGGGCAATAATATCATTGAACAGATCTTTAGCCGTGATTTTGTCCTGCTGGTGACGGGCGTAATTACGCTGCTAATGGGGATGTTGCCCGGTTTCCCGTTGACGGTATTTTTCACGTTATCATTATTATTTTTCGGTCTCTACGGCTACCGTGCCTATAAGCGTAAAGCGGAGCAGCAACTCGCCGCCGGAAACACTTCCTTTATGGCGCCATTTTCACGTAGCCAGGGTGAAGAGGATGGCAGTGACAGTGAATTTCTTGAGCTGGACAATGTGCTTCCGGAAACCCTGCCAATTCTCATTTTAGTACCGCAAGAGATATTTAATGAGAAAAAGGTCAAATCTCTGACCGGAATGCTAAAGCGTGATTTCTACGTTAACTTTGGTATTCAGTTGCCGGATATCAGGATTAATGCAATGGCGGGCGATCGCAGCGATGGCGTCAATCTGCTCATTAACGAAGTTCTGGCAAGCGAGTTTGCTATTGCCTTTGGCTATAGCAAGATTCTCCAGTGGAACAGTGCGATAGAGATGATGGATGTTGATATCAAAGTCTTCACCTCTTCAAACATACAGAGTCACTGGGTGAAAAATGAGGACCTGCCTAAGTTGCAGGCGCTGAATCTGATGACACGCACGGCAGAAAATGAGCTGAGCCTGTGCGTTCAGTCCATTATTTCACAAAATATCGCGGAATTTTTCGGCATACAGGAAACGAAAAATATACTTGATAAGATGGAAGCGTTATATCCGGAATTGCTCAAAGAGACTTATCGTCACGCGACGGTACAGCGTGTTGCTGAGGTATTCCAGCGACTGCTGAAAGAAAAAATTTCCGTTCGCAATATGAAAGTTGTTCTCGAAGCGCTGGCATTATGGGCGGGTAAAGAGCGCGATACCATACTGCTTGTAGAGCATGTGCGCGGCGCACTGGCGCGCTATATTTCAGATAAATTCGCTGTCAATAACCATCTGTCGGTTCTGCTCTTGTCTCCGGAAACAGAAAGCCGGATCCGTAAAGGTATCCGTAATACGTCAACAGGTTCATTTATCAATCTTGATCCGGAAGATAATGAGTATGTTATGAACGCATTTAATCAGGGCATACAGTCTATTAACTATCCGTTAAAAGAGATAGTTGTCCTGGCGGCCGTCGATATTCGCCGCTATGCCAGGCGATTACTGGATGCACAGTACCCAGAGTTAGAGGTGCTCTCTTTTGGTGAGATTTCTGACTCAGTGAAGATCAACGTCGTTAAAACACTATAAAGGAGTATGTAATGTACCAGGTCGAACTAGTGAAAATTCTAAAAGAAGCTTTAGACTATCTGGGATGCGATCCGAGTATTATCGCGGACATCGATCACCATTCAACTATTGAGCTGACGTTTGATTCTTCGCCAACGCTACTAATATCGTTTGTTGACGATAATGTCATTTTATGGAGCCAGCTGGCTCCCGTTAATCCTGATGTGCTGGTTGCATGCGCACCCAGGATTATTGAGTCTTTAGTTGCTGAATATCAATGGGCAGCTAATGGTCAGCTCCATCTGGTTGCGGGTGCGGAATGGTATGAACTGCGCGCTATTGTTAATCCTGAATTTATGGAAAACGGTGAGAGATTTGGTATCGCGCTGGAAAGTTTCTTTGAAATAATGAAAGGATACTATGAGGTATTAAAATAATGGATGATTTGACCATTCACGATTTTTTCACTTGCAATGCAAAAATATCAACAGTGACTGGTTCCATTATTACTGCGCCGCTGAAGCTTTCTTTTGTCGGTGAGCGCTGCTACCTCTATCGTTCTCTGCAATCCCGCGTGCCGATCGGTCAGGCCGAGACTATTGGTCTCGGTCATGAAGGTGTGACATTAAGCCTGCTGGGATCGCCGGGCGGCATCTCCACGTCTGACATTATTGTCCCTACTGGGACCTCGTTTTCGGTTCCTTTGAATGACTCGCTGCTGGGGTGCGTGATCGACTGTGAAGGCAACGTGCGTCAGCGTTTTGGCGAACAGTCGGAAGCCGCACCGGCTTTTTCCACGCAGCGACCTATCGTCAGTTTTCCACCAGATTTCAGTGAACGTCGGCCTATCAGGGAGATCTTCCAGACGGGCATTCGCGTGATTGACGGCCTGCTGACCTGCGGCGTTGGTCAGCGTATCGGCATCTTTGCCGGCGCGGGCGCAGGTAAAACCTCTTTGATGTCGATGATTATCAACCATTCGGTAGCCGATGTTTATATTATCGGCCTGGTGGGGGAGCGTGGACGTGAAGTGACCGAATTCCTGGCCGAAGGGATCCCTCCTGAAAAACGCGCCAGTACCATTGTTGTCTATTCCACCTCGGACCGCCCGGCGGTAGAGCGGCGTAACGCTGCGCTGATCGCGACGACCATTGCCGAATATTTCCGTGATAATGGCAAATCGGTGGTTCTGATGGTGGATTCTATGACCCGCTATGCGCGTGCATTGCGCGACGTGGCGCTCTCTGCCGGTGAGATGCCCGCCCGCCGGGGATATCCTGCCTCTGTGTTTGAAGAGTTACCCCGGATCCTTGAACGCAGCGGAGCCACGCATCAGGGGAGCATTACGGCATTTTATACCGTGCTGCTTGAAGAAGAAGACGATGTTGATCCGATAGGCGATGAAATTCGTTCCATTCTCGACGGACATATTTATCTGTCACGAAAGCTGAGCGGTAAAGGCCATTTTCCGGCAATTGATGTTCTTCGCAGCGCCAGCCGGGTTGTTTCTTCTATTTGCGATCCGCGCCTGTTACGGCAGGCGGCAAAGATTCGTGAATATGTTGCACGCCTGGATGAGCTTCAGCTGATGCTCGATTTAGGGGAATATACGCCGGGCGAAAACCCGGAAACGGATGAGGTCATTAATAAGCGACCGGTGATTGAGCGATTTGTTAAGCAGGCGATGAGCGAGCGTAGCGAATTTGACGAGATGCTGGAGCTGTTATATGCAATCTAAACGCCTGGTACGCTTTTACGATGAGCACTGTAGCCGCACTATTGCCAAAATCACCGTCTGTGAAAAAAGGCTTACAGAGCTAAAAGAACAACTGCTTAATATGCATGAACAAGCACAAGATATGCAGCGACAGCTCAGAATGATGTGGGCGGAAACGTTCGGTAAAGCGGTAGCGCAACGGGAAATATATACGCTAAAGCGTAAAGAAGCGCTTATTTTGTCGCGTCATGAAGATTTACAACTCCAGGTGCAGGAAACAACCAGTTCGATGGAGCAACTGACCGAGAGACGCGACGATTTTATTAAACTGCGTTTGCATTATGAGAAGAAAAAAAAGAAATGGGAATGGATGTCCGATAACGCGAAAAAAATGCGCATCAGAAAAGATATCCATAGAGATGAAAAAGCGGCTGAAGAGTGTGCGACGTGGACAATTCAATAAATATTAAACTGGCTTCTGAATATTGTAGATTGGGCGATCAGGATAATGAACCTGTCGTGTCTCTCGCAGAGCGTTGCGGCAATAAGCTCAAAAAAGATCAGCACGCCCAGGAAGATGAAGATATTGTTGCTGGCGGATTAGGGCTGGCTTCGTTGCCGTCGATGCAGCCGGTCTCTGAGCGGATGCAGCAGGCTGTACAGGGCAAGTTGCTCACAACGCCAGCGATGTCGCTAAATAGCGATTCGGTAATAACGGCAACACGCATAAAGCAGGCGGAAGGAACAACAGATTCCTCTAAGCTGACAGAAATAGTAGCTGCATCAGCGGTGGCGGCAAAGGCGAACGCACTCGCCAGCGAGCGCGCATCTGCACAAAATCTGGCTACGCCAGCTGCGGAACTGCAAGGCGAATCGCGGGAATCCGATATGAAGATCCCTGAAGCGGAGGGGAATACGTTTGGTCAGCTATTCTCCGACCGCGACAAGGCAGGAATATTACAGACGATTCCCGCGATAAATAACCATGACGGCACGCTGAGGCGAGAAACCCCCTTTACGCAGGCGATGCTTCAGGGACAGCCGACGGTAGACGGCAATTCTCCTGCCGAAAACGTGATGAATAATGGCGATATTTCGCGCTCAGAAATGACCTGGCATTTTAAAAGCTGGGGAGACAATAACACGCATACGGCTAAGCTGGTTTTCCACGATGTCATGTCGTCAACCAACGAGGTTACGATTATTCCGTCTAACGAGACTGTTCACAGCGCATTAACCAGGCAACAGCAACAGGATGGATTATCTTACGTGCAGATAGAGCGGGCAACCTCGCAGGATCAGGAGCAGGGCCAGAATTCGCAGCAGAATAATGATGAAGAAGAGAGCGAATGATGAGTTCCCTTACGCTACGTGAAGTGAGCACTCGCGAAGAGTCATTAAAAAGATATGCTCAGGCTGCGGGAAAAAGTTATCTGACGCTGACATCGCCACCTCAACAGACATTGATTCATATTGCAGCAACATTAAACGATCGCGTCGTGAATTTGTATTGTGATGTGGATAATCTTTTACGCCATTGCTCAGCAGGCGTAGAGGCTCTGCCTGTAGAAATAATTGATAAAACCCTGCTTGTTGGATTAGCGCGGCGTTATTTTTTCAGTCATCAATTATCGATGCCGGTATCTTTACAACCTGTCAGGGATTTTACCGTACAAGAAATTGTGGATAACAGGCAGATTGCTTATCCGTTGGTCTCTATGGCCCCAACCGAAGCATTTATCTGGGCCGGGCTTACGGATATTGATGTACCGGCATTACCGCAGAAAGAAAACGAAGCAAACTGGTCGAATCTTGAATTACAGGCACAAATTATTTTGGGTTATACCGAAATTCATTACAGAGATATCGTTAACTTAAACTGCGGCGACTTGTTAATACTGGATATACCCACTTTTAATATTATCGTGGCGAATAAATTAATCATGGAATTTGTAATCGAAGAGGACAATATGATTGTTGAATCAATGGATGAATACGATACAGAAAGAGTGGAAGATAATACAACACTCATTGAAGCGAGTCACCTGGCGGTTGATAACCTTGAACTAAAGGTGACGTTCTTCCTTGAAGAACGCAGCATGACTTTGGCAGAACTCCAGAATATGCAAGTGAATTCACGTTTACCACTGCATAGCGATGGCTCGCAGGTTAACGTGAGTCTGCGCGTTGGCAAGCATGTTATAGCGAATGGCGAACTGGTCCGTGTGGATGACAAACTGGCCGTAGAAATACACAGCATAAACGGAACGGTGTAAGGGGAGTATCATGTGGGGAACAAATGATATTGCCTTAATAGGTATGCTCAGTTTTGCAACGCTGTTGCCCTTTTTGATTGCTGGCGGTACATGCTTTATTAAGTTTTCGATCGTTTTCTCATTGATTAAAAATGCGATTGGCTTGCAGCAGGTGCCATCAACACTCACGTTGAACTCGCTTGCACTGCTGCTGGCTGCGTTTGTTATGTTTCCCATTGCGACAAAAGTATACGATTACGCTGTCACGGAGGGGGTGGACTTTCATCAGGTTGACTCGGTACGAAACTTTGTTGATGAAGGGTTAAGCGACTACAAGCGTTATTTATTCAAATTCTCAGATAAACCCCTGCTGAAATTCTTTGATGATATCTATACCCAGCAGAAGAAGATAGCGGGCGAAGACAGGAAAGGGCCTGAGAAGCTCACGGCGGAAAGCGCATCCATTTTTTCCTTGCTGGCGGCCTATGCGTTAAGTGAAATCAAAGATGCCTTCATCCTTGGTTTCTATATTTATTTGCCTTTTATTGTTGTGGATTTGGTTGTTTCTAATATTTTGCTGGCGCTGGGAATGATGATGATGAGCCCCGTTACAATATCATTGCCTATTAAGCTGATATTGTTTGTTGCTATTGACGGCTGGTCAAAAGTTGCAACCGGGATGGTCATGCAATATTCAAGTTTATGGAAAGGTTAGGGTAAAGTAAACATGGATATGATTTTTTATATCAGTAATAAAGGACTGTATCTGATCCTGTTATTATCAGCGCTACCGGTCCTCGTGGCGACCGGCGTTGGGCTATTGGTTGCATTAATACAGGCAATTACGCATATTCAGGAACAAACGTTGCCGTTTGGCGTTAAGCTACTGGTCGTTTGTTGCTGCCTGTTTATGACGGCGCCCTGGTTTATTTCAACCATGCGAAATTACGCAGTTGAAGTCCTCAGTCTGGCTTTCAAGGTTCGCTAGGAATTATTTTCTTGAATTATTACGCTGACTTTCATCTGATAATTATTACGACCATCTATGGGATGGCAAGACTATTGCCAATATTCCTGCTGCTACCCTATTTAAACAGCCAAATGCTGGGGGGAATGATTGTAAAAAATGTGATCATCATTTTTATCGTCATCGGCTTTTTGCCCCTTCTGGCAGGGCAGTATGCAGATATTATCGATATGCCCTTCCTTGCGGTCGTATTCAAAGAGATCATTGTCGGCCTGATGTGCGGATTTTGTTTTGCAATACCTTTCTGGATTGTTCTGGCCATCGGGGAAATCATTGATAACCAGCGTGGCGCGACAATCAGTAGTACCATGAACCCTGGCATCGGTGTGGATGCATCGTTCATGGCCTCTTTTATGAACTTTTACTTTTCAGCCATTTTTGTTATTAATGACGGGATGGCAATTATTGTCAAAGCCGTTTATGAAACATATACTATTTTTCCTCTTAATGAAATGTTCGCGTTCAAATGGTCCCTGGTTGTAAAAATAATTTCCTTACTTAATACCCTGATGTCGTCGGCAGTGATCCTGGTTGGCCCTGTTGTTGTCTCCCTTTTTCTGATAGAAATTTCAATTGGCGTACTGTCGCGTTTTGCACCACAGTTGAATGCTTTTTCAGTGGCATTATCAATAAAAAGCTTCATTGCCTTCCTGGTCTTACTCATTTATATGACATCAGTGCTGACGCCCAGGTTGCTGGAGATGAAATTGTTATCTTTCCTCAGAATGACCGTGCAATAATATATGGAACAGAAAACCGAACTACCCACAGAGAAGAAAAAAGAAGACTCGGCTAAAAAGGGGCAGATTTTTATTAGCCGGGATTTTGTCGGCTTTCTGTCCTTGATGGGGATCGCGGGTTTTGTTTACCTGACACTTTCTGGTGACGACCTGACTTTTTATTTTGATATATTCAGTACCGGCTTTGTAGAATTATCGCTGGAAGAATATACAAAGATGGTTTGCATCACCGCACTACGGATCATCGCTTCTATTGTTGGCGTTTCGATCTTTCTTGCCGTTTTATTAACGATGATCCAAACACGTTTTCACTTTGCATCAGAAGCTATCCGTATCGACTTCTCCAGTATTAATCCTGTTTCTGGATTTAAAAAAATATTCAGCATGCGATCGCTTAAAGATAGCATAAAATCTATTATGTTCCTGTTTATGGCGGTATGCGGCATCGTTATTTTTGTTATAAAGTACCATCAAAGAATATTTTCTTTGCCGTATAGCGACCTGACCCATTTTATCGCTATCTGGCGTGGTCTGCTGCCTTTACTTGTTCTCTATATGCTGATCCCCATCCTGGTGGTCATCGCCTTTGATGCCCTGGCAGAGTTCTTTTTGTACATCAAAGATCTGATGATGACTAAGCAGGAAATCAAGCAAGAGTATAAAAATAATGAAGGCAATCCGGAAATAAAAAGCAAACGTAAGCAAGTGCATCAGGAGATGCTGTCTGAACAAACGAAGTCAGATATCCGTGGATCTAAATTCATTCTGGCAAACCCGACGCATATTGCTATTGGTATTTTCTATCATAGCGGATTTATGGCTACGCCGTTTATTTCATTGGTTGAGAAAAATGCCAAAGCGATTGCCGTAATAAAATATGCAGAAGCGAATAATGTACCTGTACTAAGGAATATCTCATTAGCCAGGGCTATCTATAAGACTGCGCAGCCGTTCATGCTGGTTGAGAATACCCATCTGGTTTCTCTCATGCAGATTATAAATTGGCTGGAACAAGTTGAGAATGCGGGTAAAATAGAGCCAGAGGCTCCTCAAGATACTGAGACTTCAGGGACAGAAAATAGTAACTAAAAATTAACAAAAGGACGTGTTATGTCTATAGCGCGATGGATTTTTATCCTGCTGGCAACCATGCCGGCTATGAGCAACCTCGCATGGGCTAAGTCGTACTGCTACACCGATCCGCAAAAGATTATCCGGATTTCGACAATGAAAAGAGGTCCAGAATATAAGCCTTGCATGGTTCCCTCATCTCTTGCGGCCAGTATCCGGAAGAAGATGAAGAAAAAAGCAGACTCTGCCATCAGAGTTGCCGGTAAGCCCGGAACGCGTGGGCAAAAATCAAATGTAATGCATAGGCCTGAAATTACGCGTTACGTAAGAGAGCAGGCTGAGCGCTATAATGTCGATCCACATCTTGTTAATGCCATTATTTCAGAAGAGTCGGGATATAAGCAAAATGCTGTCTCATCTAAGGGCGCGCTTGGACTTATGCAATTGATGCCCGCCACCGCAAAAGAGCTGGCAAAAGGTGAGAGACTGAATATTAAACGCGAGCATTTATTTGATCCTGAGATCAATATTAGTCTGGGCGTGAAATATCTGGCTGAGCTGGGTGACCGATATGATAACAATCTGGAGCTGGTGCTGGCGGCCTATCATGCAGGTATAGGTAATGTGGCGCAGTATGACAATAAGGTTCCGCCATTTAAGTCAACTCGTCGTTATGTACGGAATGTTACATGTCGCTATAACAGTAATCATTTATCATGCGGTAAGAGCGATTTCTGAAAGCAATAATATCAGGAGAATGTTAGTTTTTCGCTCTGGTATATGGGTTGGTAAAAAACGCGCCTTATACAAACGGCATTGTATAAACGAAAGGATTATAACTGATGACGATGACAACGGGATTAAATGTAGGTCGGCAGGCATTTTTTTCAAATGCAACCAATGGAAAAGAGGCAAACGCAGCAGCAGCGGAAGTCAGCAAGCAAACATCTGTAAATAATATTAATCAGGTATGTGAAAAATTAGCCTCGGATTTACAGACCTATGCTCAGAACTGGCGTGCTTCCCAGCAGTCTCTGGGCGTGATGATTGATACGACTCCGGCGCAGACCGTTTTGAAAGCGGCCCAGCCTCTGCTTGCTTCATCCGGCAACAATCCGCAAAAATACTCAGATGATGTGCTCACTGACTGGGAAATCTATGATGAAGTCTGTAAAGCACTCGGTTATATGCAGACCAATTATATGGACATCTATGCTCAGGTCACAGAGCAATATCAGCTTTATATGCAGGACGTTAACTCGTTTAAAGCCTCTCTGACTAACAACATGAGTAGTAGTGATGATGAGATTAAGCTTAACATTCCTGCTATTAAGACTGAGATCAATAAAGTAATTAATAAATGGAGTACTACGCCCATACTGACTGTCGATACAAAGGAAAAGGCTGAATATTGGCAGGAGCAACTTGGTTTACCTTATTCGCAAACCGGTGGCGGGTATTCATTTTACGCTAATCTGGCACCAATGTACGATATCCTCAATTCTACCAGTCAGTTACCTTCAAGCGTAAGTACAGCACGATTCAACCAGTGGCAAAATGGTGTAAATAGCTCATGCAGTACCATTGAAAGTGATACGCAGATTATTGCGCAAAAATACTCACAGGCGAATACCGTGTTTAATAACTTAGCCAAAATTCTGTCCTCTACGATGGATGCGCTTTATCAGACTGATAAAGAATTCCTGCGTTAATCGTCCCTAAGGTAAATACTATGCGTGTCGCAGCCGTTCCAGTATGTACAAATGTGAGCAATCAAAATTCCGATATCACCGCTGTAAAGCCATTAAGTGAATTATGCGATCTTTCAAAAGTTCTGACTGCTGAAGCCGATAAAGCACCTCGGACAGATGAAGCGGCTAAAACCGATGAAACCACCAGCAGCGATGAAACTGTTGAGAAGAAGAAAGAGTTGACAGAAAAAGAGATTGCAGCCAGAAATGGTGTCATGTCTATAATGATTTCTCAGTTTCGCATACAAGCTATGCTGGGTGATAAAACTGATCCGAGCAGTCCAATGTATACTCCTGAGTGGTAAGGACATATAACCTATAAAAATATATTAAATTTTGTTGCTTAGTAAAGGTTGTTCATTTTTATATGCGCAAAATTCATGAGCTATAGTGATATTTTATTTTTATTTCACATTTTTCTTGTATTTTTTATTGTGGCAATAGAATATTTGCCAGTGTTTTATCAAGGCTAGGGCGTGCAAGTTATGTTTCAGGATGAAAATAAAAAAATCAGGTTTTCTATCGCAGATGAACAACCGGTGGTTCAAATAGGGT
The DNA here is from genome assembly GCF_002918555.1 of Citrobacter amalonaticus. Classification (GTDB taxonomy): domain Bacteria; phylum Pseudomonadota; class Gammaproteobacteria; order Enterobacterales; family Enterobacteriaceae; genus Citrobacter_C; species Citrobacter_C amalonaticus_A. The sequence continues at coordinate 370,377 of NZ_PQMB01000001.1, read as the reverse complement.
TGCGGACCGTTCTTGCCAGTATTGAGCATGTTGAAGTGGTTCAGTGTTGCTCCTCCGGAGATGAACTACTCAAGATGCTCAGTAAGAATAAAGAGCTTTTGGATGTTTTGCTCACTGATTTTTCATTTACGCAAGGATCCAACGATGACAGCTTTCGACTTGTCAGAAAAATCATCGACTCAGGAAAAGTAAAAAATATTTTTATTTTTACTGATGTTCGCTGTGCCTGGACATTGCAAAAGTTGCTACAGCTAGGTGTATCTTGTCTGTTGAGCAAACGAGATAATATTGCAGAGCAGATCACCTCTGCAATATCTGCGACCAGACGCAATAAAACCTGGTTATCACCTTACATTGAAATGCTACTCGCCAGGGCGGAGACAGAGTCTACGCATTCGCCTGTAATGGCGGAACTCACGGAAAGAGAGCTTCAGGTTATCCGCTTGTATGTCGCCGGACTACGCCTCAAAGACATCGCCGAAAAACTTTGCCGCTCCGTCGCAACGGTTGCCGTTCATAAACACAACGCAATGCAGAAGCTAAATATCACGAATAATATCCAGCTTGTCACTTACGTTAAAAGTCTGGACGCCTGATCAGAACAGAATTTTATTTATGGATCTCCCTCGCGTAAGCGCGGGAGATCGCCTTGCGTTATTTATACTCGTCATACTTCAAATTGCAGATGTGTTGGCTTTGTTACCCGGCCCATCCCTGGGCCTCACCCCTTTGGGGCCAGCGCAAGCGCTGTTCAAAACGACTACGCGTTTTGTCCTGCAACTCGAATTATTTAGGGTATAGATTATTTATGAGAGACTATTATGCATCATCAGAGCACTATTCGTCAGCGCAGGCTGTCGAGGAAAATACAGGTAGGGACGGTTGCCGTCGGTGGCGATGCGCCAATCAGCGTGCAGTCAATGACCAATACGTCAACCTGTGATGTTGACGCTACCGTTAATCAGATCCTGGCGCTACAGCGTGTTGGTGTTGATATTGTCAGAGTTTCTGTCCCGACGATGGATGCTGCCGAAGCATTTAAGGTCATTCGCCAGCGAGTGACTTTACCCGTCGTTGCCGACATTCATTTTGATTATCGTATTGCACTTAAAGTGGCTGAGTACGGCGCTGATTGTCTGCGTATCAATCCTGGAAATATCGGCAATGAACAGCGCATTCGCATGGTGATAGATTGCGCCCGCGATAAGAACATACCCATCCGTATTGGCATTAACGGGGGATCCCTCGAACGGGATATCCAGGAGAAATATCACGAACCTACGCCGCAGGCATTGCTGGAGTCAGCGATGCGCCATGTCGATATCCTTGACCGCAATAACTTCCCGGATTTTAAGGTTAGCGTTAAGGCTTCTGACGTCTCCCTGGCGGTAGAGTCGTATCGCCTGCTGGCCAGACAAATCGAGCAGCCGCTTCATCTGGGGATTACGGAAGCGGGCGGGCTTCGTGCCGGAGCGGTAAAATCGGCGATAGGCATCGGCATGATGCTGGCCGAAGGAATTGGCGATACGCTGCGGGTGTCGCTGGCGGCCGATCCGGTTGAAGAAGTAAAAGTCGGCTTTGATATATTAAAGTCGTTACGTATTCGCTCCAGAGGGATTAATTTTATAGCATGTCCGACCTGCTCCCGGCAGGAGTTCGATGTTATCAATGCGGTCAATGAACTGGAGCAGCGCCTTGAGGATATCATTACGCCACTGGATGTCTCGATAATCGGATGTGTAGTAAACGGCCCAGGTGAGGCGCTGATTTCATCTTTGGGCGTCGCCGGTGGGAAGAATAAAAGCGCATTTTACCGCGATGGGGTCAGGCAGAAAGAACGTTTCAGCAATGAGAATATCATAGAATTGTTGGAGCAGGAGATACGCCAGAAAGTACAAACGATTCGTGAAACCGATTAGTGAAGAGAAGTTAACCTAACTAAATATTTGTCTAATATATAACCTGCTTACTTATTGTTATCTTGCTCCTGCTCAAGATGGTTTTACTTCTTTATGTAAAATGAACAGGAGAAACTTCACATGTTAGCGGCGATAAATTCTGGCGCATATGTATCACAAATCAATCGTTCTCATGCGCCATCCGTTGTTCTGCAAAGTAACAATCCGGTAATCAATAAAGCCAGGGAGTTGACTGAAAACCTGCATAAATTGCCGGGTATCCCAGCGGATGCACGACCAGAAGATATTCAGAAGCATCGTAATAATTTGCTGACATGTCTGGATGCCGTGGAAAAGACGGGGAACTGGGCGTGTCAGCAAGACGACCGATCGATCCGGCCGGTGGCGGTAGGGCTACAGGGTATTTTTGAGGAGGCACTGTTAAGCTCGCTTGAATCAGGTGATGTGGCGCGCGCCGATATTATTTTTACCACCGCCAATCCCCCGACGCCGCTTTGCCATTCGGATGCTCTGCGCACGCCGTCTTTGCTATCAAACTCTGTTGCCAGCGATGCCGGAAGTTATGACACTGTGATATCGCGGGTGCATACCGTTCCAGCATTACTCAACCATCCTTCGGTCAATTTGTGTTCCATCTATTCGCAGGAGCGAGAAAACCCGGTGGATCAGAATGTATATGATGATGTTTGTCTTGCCCATCCCGATAAAAGCAAATTTTACTCGTTATGTTCCGGGGTTCCCTTACCCGATAATCTGTCTGGCGCAAATTATTTTGTTGTATCAAAAGATAATAACGTCAATCTTTTTGCTTTACGTATCACGCAGGCAAATAAAGAAACAGATAATTGTGTAATTTTTACCAGAGATGAGCAGCAAAAGCTCAAGGATCTTTGTGATAATTACCTGGATAATGTTCAGGCTAAGTATCCTGGTGATGATAATCTTGGGAAATTTATGGAGCTATTGCGCCAGAATTACGCATAGTTAACCATAGAAGTAAGTATGGATTAGCAAAAGAGGCGCGCCTATTTAATATAATTAACTTGTTGCAGGAGATTTCATGAACAAGATACTTTCAAACAGAAACACCTTCACACCAGGTAAGTTCCGGATAGATACTCCAGAAGCCGTAGTCGCGCTTCCTTACAGGCATAAAGACGATTCTCTGGTTAGCAAAAATATTACTGCTATAAGCCAGTCAAAGCACCCCTATGTCGCGACTACTCCTTCTGAGTCTTCAGGGATTTCGCTGGTCATTAATGATGGCGAGAAAATATTTCGTACTGGGGTGCAGGAGTTATTGTCCAGCGCGACACACCTTGTTCATGGTGCAGCAGAGACGAAGTTAGCATCATTAATTGAACGGATTAATGCTTCTGACAAGGGCGTATATATTGACAGGCAGGAAGCGAAGCAGGTACTAAACGATCTGTATAACCTGCGTAAAACTATTCCGGATGGCAAAAAGAATGAAGCGGCAAAAGCCATACGCTATCTTGAAAAATTGATATACTCTTGCTTATTAACCGAGAATTTGAAAAATTACTCACAGGTTTATAAGCGGGAAATCGAAACATTTTCCAATCCAGGCACTGCGCAGAATAAAAGTGTCTCAGCCGGAGTGCAGATTAGCTGCGGATGCAGTATTGCTGATAACATCACGGCGATCAAAGGTTCGGGGAAATTGGGCTACACGCGCACCTGTACCACCGACACGGATGATGAGGGTATTGTTGGCTTCACGAAAGAAAATAAGTATCAGGTGACACTGGGTGTTAATGCTGAGATAGGGTGCACAGACGAAATCGCGGTACAGCTCGGGAGTGAAGTTTCTGCCAAAAAAATGGTCTCCACGGGGATAAACTACACCGGCGGTGCCCATGCGTATTGCCGGGAAAAATTTTCGCATAAATTATTTACCTATAAAAATCAGGGTATCAGAGATGCGATTTTTGCCCGTAAACACACTCTGCTTCATCATCAGCGACAGGCGCAAAATAACCAGACGCTGTTTGAACAACGTTGGGGAGCATTGACAGGTAAAAAAGTTGAAAGCAAAAGCCCGATGCCATTCCAGGCTGACGTGATCCCTAAACGGATTAATGCGACAGGCTATAGTGCTAATATACGAGCCAATGCGCAATTTTCATCATTAGCGAGCGCCGGTGCCCGCTTGCAGTATGATTTTATAAAAAATGCGATAGAAGTCGATTTTCTCAAAAATATGTTTACGCATATTACCAGCAATAAATGCGAAGCTCAGCATATCGAAAATCTGAACACACTGAGTCAGCGTTATTCAAAGGCTTTCTCAGCAGTATTCAACAATAGCGAGCAGTTAAAAGGTAAAAAAATCAGCGATACGTTGTCGAATGATGATATCCGTCATGCGGTGAACTCACTGAATAAAACAGTGCAGGAATATAGCCAGTGTGTGCAAAAATATTGCGCCGGTAAGAACTCTGAGGGCAAGAACAAGCACACGTTTGAGCAGGCCTGGGGTGTTAAAGAGTCCGGGCGGTACGGTTTTCTTCAGTGTGCAGAGGTGATCCTGGCAACGCTGGCTACCCGACTTCCTTCCGGAGACGTTGCTGACAGCGATACTGCTGAAATCCGGCAATTGATGTCGCAGGTTAATAATAAAATCGCTAATCCAGAGTTTACTTATGATAAACGAAAGTTAGCGCCGTTACTCTCATTCGCCAACGTCGTGACTATTAACAACCATTCCCATACCGTCACCGCAGATCTTAACGCCAGCCTGGGGAATGGCACTATACGCGGCGGTGGAAAAGTTAGCCTTGCTGTCATTAATAAGCATGTCGATAACCCCTATCGTATACGTGCCGGGGAATATCGGGATATTGAAATTACGCTGACAGGAAACGTCACACTGGCAAATTTACTGGACAAGCTAACAAAAGAGTTTGCCAGTAATGCGGGAGTTGCGCTGTCAGACTTGCATTCTGCGGTGGCCAATGCTTTCAGCTCGACAGCTGATGCCAGCCAGGGAATAAAGATCCTTGTGCGTTACTTCTCCCCGGACTGGTCGAATGGCGATGAGAAAAAGCGGAATTATACGCACCAGGTGACATATTTGCAGTCCCTGAAGAGTGCAAATGTGACGACGAATCTGTCAGGCACATCAGGGATCGTTGGCGGCGGTATCAGCCTGGGGGGCGGAGTCAGCCGAACCGATGTGCTGGCGCAAAAAATGGGAACCGATACCCTGAATTATCTCATGCTGCGCTTTAACTATTTCTGCGGAAAGCCAGAGGAGCAGCCGGTCTGGCAACGTTTCGTCCATGAGAATCGTAGTAATTTATTATCATTAATGAAAAATGTGCTCACTCCTGGGACAAGCAGTAATCGTGAACTCGACTTACTATTTAAGGAGAAACACGATAAGACGCCTGAATCAGAAAGGGAGAAGCTCTGGAGTGATTATAAGCAGATTAGATCGGATATCCTCTCCACCCGGCATGATGAACGTTATTTTGATAAAGGACTTGCAGGATTGGTCACTCTGATGGAATGGCATAAAGAGACAACGGATGCGTTATTCAGAAGTGCGTTAACCCCTGGAAATATTGCTAAGCCGCAAAAGAACATTATCCGCAAAGTGCTTTCTCCATTCGGAAAATAATAACAAGTAGTTTTAATATTGCCTGTAAATCGTTTTGCAGGCAATTTTTATGCCCTTATGCGGACAGGATACGCAATAAAAAGGTGACTATATAGTCACCTTTTTGCTTGTCCAGCCCGGAAGATATCAATGATATATTTTTAACTTCTATTTTATGGTCTGCATGATTTCATTTTCTAATGAATTGCTACTGTTTTTTCCAAACGCCCCATACAAATCAGTAAGTTCAGACTGATTACTTTCGTCACTGGCAAATTTTAAAAAAGAGTCTGTAACCTTTGCACTATCAAGCAATTTAACGACATCATCATACGAACAGGACAAATTGAAGATCAAAGCGAAGAGTTTGTGTGTAGACTGTTCCGCGTCAGGGTTATGATTGATATCATTAGTCACGACATTCATCTGTAGAAACAAGGAGATTGCCTCATCCTGCAAATTCCGCTTCTGCTCATAAGCCGTCGTAACATATTTTTTCATTTTATCAAGTTTTGATAAATCATTAGTGTCGATGTTATCACAGGCAGTGCGGGCAACCTGATATGAAACATCAATCTCAGGCAGCAGTACTTTAACAATATCATCAATGCGTTTTTGAGCATTGATGTGCAACTGTTCGCCGCTGGCGGCCACGGTATCACTAGCCGGCGAAATGTTTTTGCTCTGAAAATCTTCAGCGAGAAGCCCCTTTGTTGTACGCAAAGACTCCTGGGAAGAGGCACTACTATATGATTTAAATACGTTTTTCACATCTGATAACTCAGCGCGGAGCGACGTATTTTTTACAGAGACAGATGATCTGTCATTTGCAGATTCAACATCTTTTTCAGTCGAGGTAAGTGCATTATCCTGTATTGACCGAAGAAAAGATTTATTAACCGAGATCATGTTTTACCTTCCTAGACTAGCCATATCATCGCAATGATTATAAGCACTTCAGCATGACAAGTCCTCACAATCCAGACGTAGCATAGCATAAAATAAGAGAAATGATTTATATATATCGCTCATCTGTTTTTACTTTAAAGATATTAGCGCACAGAATAGTGCTTATGAATTCATTAGTCCGGAAGGAACGCTTATTTGTGGGTTATGTTGACTCTGTCTGAACCGCGGATGATTATATATTTTCTCCGCCTCTAATGATTCTGGTGGTGTGAAAATTTGGATTGTAAGAAATAATTTGTTTTTTCTTGTATTGCCATAAAAGAATATTTATATTGACTTTTATTAATTGATAATACCTTTCTTCAGGAGCATTTTTTGGAATCGTAATAATCTTTATAAGCGTTATCCTTAATCAGTATAGGAATTTAACGAGCGAGGATGGCAAGGTGAAAATACATCAAACTATGGCAGTAGATCCTGGTTTACTGACAAATACAAAGATACAAAATGAAGCATCAACAAAAACGAACGCAACAAAATTTAGCGAAGACCTAAAAGATGTCAAGCAAAACGCAAAGACACCTCATAAAAATCAAGATTTTGTCACCAGAGGGGTTCGTGCTCTGCTGCAATTTATTACCGCGATCCGATCTCAGATAACTCCTTCGTCCCCGACCAGGGCAGAAACTTCGGCGCACAAAAATGTCAGTTCGAATGGTCTGGCTGAGCGTAAAACCGCGAATAACGTGCCGTTCCGTGAGAGCGTTGGTTCGGTCACGCCGCTTGCCTCATCATCGCCGTCAGCAAACAAAGCGCAGCATAACAAGGGGCCAGCGCCACAGCCGCCAGTGGATAACGCGCCTGCTAAAACCGAATCCACACCTCTGCGCCCGGCAAATGCGCCGCAACATAACAAGGGGCCAGCGCCACAGCCGCCAGTGGACAACGCGCCAGCTAAAACCGAATCCACGCCACTGCGATCGGAAAATGCACAGAACAATCAGCAGGGATCTGCTCTGCAACCGCCGTCTCAGCCAGCAAAATCACCAGCAACCGCAGAGATACAGGAGAATGGTACTTCTGACGTTTCATCAAAGGAAGTTGCACCGAAAGCCGAGCAGCAGCAGGATGCTGTCAATAACAAAGCATGGGCATCTATAGCAGAGGCAATAAAAAAGGCAAAACCCCTGCAACCAACAGGAGATAGAGAGTATAAACGCTTACCATCTAAAGAAGACGCTCCCAGCGAGCTTATGAAGGTTTTAAGAGACAGGCTTGGGGAAAGACGCGTTGGCATTGTGGGTAAAAATGATATGCCTGGTCAGCCGGACAACAGCTCAGAGTATAGAGTTGCCAGAGAAATTGCTGAGGCGAAAAAGCAGTACGTAAGCCCAGAAGCCGTACAAGAACGAAAGGAAAGTAAAGCCAGGCTTGACGCAGAACTAGAGGTAATTCATAAGAATAAGGCCGCACTAGCAGAGGCGGATGCAAAGAAAAAGGCCGCGCTTGCGCAGCAGGAAGCTGAGGCTGCAAAAGCAAAGAGTTTTGTGGCCGAACTTAAATTCGACAAGAAAGGTATTCCTCTGCCACCGCCTATGATGCCCACCGCACCGCTGAACAAACCTGCGGCTAATATTGCGGAGGAACCTAAAACAGAAATAATCAAGGCGACAAAATCTCTGGCTGATGAGTTGAAGCTATTTCATGAGATGATAGCCAGCAGGAGAAATGGAACGCCGGGCGAAGGGTCTGATAGCCTTCCTGGCCAGGGGGATATTGCCAGGTGGAAAGCGGATAGCAAGAACGGTGCTGAACTTCACAAGCAAGCTGAGGCAAATCTGAATGCCCGCACTGAGGCCAGGATTAAAAAGCAGGAGGAAGAAAACAGAGCTAAAGTTGAGGCTCAGGAGAAGGCTAAAGCAGAGGCGCTGGAGAAAGTTAAAGCGGAAGAATTACAGGCCCAGGCGAAGGTTAAACGCGATAGCAAAGGGATCCCTGTTCCACCGCCTTTGCCGCCTGTCATGGGCTAACCATCAGATATCTCGATTTTTTGTCTGCCATTAATAGCTATTAATGGCAGGCTCATCCACGGTGAATTTACCCGTAATATTTTAAATGCCTGAACACTCAGCACATGGATGTGCACTTCCTGAAGCTCAAGTGAATTTTTATTTATATGAATATCTGCATAAGCAGAAATAATGTCCCGTTGGTTTCGTTAACGGGACGGGCACTATCGCCTGAATAATTTGAGTTCAGGACAAAACAACGTAGTTGTTTTCAACATATTACGCAACTTGCGTAAGACCGACAGGCGTAGCGCTAATGGCCTATCATCACTCCAGGCATTGAGTGAGAAAGTGAGTCTGTCATGAATGATCGTGTGGGGAAGGAGAGCAGTTGTGAATAAAGACGTTAGCCCTGAAGAGCTTTTGAACAGTTTTAATATCGGAGATAGCGATGAGCTATTGATGGAGTTTATGAAAACGGGGGCTTCAAGGAAGCAGATGCATGCGCTCCCTGAAAACCTCATGGAAGGGTTCTATACCTGCGCTTATGATTACTACGCCCAGGGGAAACTGGATCTGGCGGAGCAGTTTTTTAAATTTCTTTTTATGTATGATCTCTACAATGCTGACTATGCCTTTGGTTTGGGAGCAGTTTACCAGCTGAAAGAACAATACCAACGAGCGCTTGATATATATGCTGTTGCTTTTGCACTCAGCAAAGACGATTACCGGTGTATGTTTGAGGCAGGGCAATGCAATATGCAATTACGGTATATTGGCAGAGCAAAAAAATGCTTTGAGTTGGTTATTGAGCATGAACAGGATGTGCAATTAGTCGAAAAAGCGAAAGCGTATCTGGAATCGATTGATTGTATAAAAAATCTCAGCGAAGTCATCGCAAAAGAAGAGAGTGAAGATAATGAATGGAATAACAAATAACCCACTTCCCCGGTCTGCGTATTCTAACAATATCGACCAGCAGGATATCAGCGCAGCGGCGAAAACCGAAGCGGTAAAATTAAGCAGCGATCAGATGGATGCTGCGCGCAAGATCGTTGAAAATAAAGTTATTACTCAGTTTGACAAATCACAGAACAGCAGCGATACGCTGAAGCCATCTTTGCGTGCACCACTCCGGACATCTTCTGCGACAACGCCGGCATTAACGTCGTCGGCACAAAATACGGTCAGCGGAGGCCTTGAAACTGAAAAAAAGGGGTCACTGGAGACCTATAACGAATTGATGGCAAATCTGATCGTTTTGCTGGGTGAACAAAGTATCGACGAGTTACAAGCTCGTGCTGAAATGTACACGAAGTACAGTAAAGAAAATGCGACTGCCAGCAACGAAGTTCTGAATCATATTGAGTCAGAAGAGCAAGCGTATACGGAATCAAAAATTGCTCAAACTGAAGCAATGAAGGACGTCAATGCCGCAGAGTCGCGCATCGCCGAGCTTAGCCAGGAAATTCGCTCACTTCAGCAGTCCAGAGCTGAGATTGAGAAACAACTCAACGATCCCCGTACATCAGCTGAAGATGCTGCGAAATTGAAATCACAGCTGAACAGTGTTAATTCACAGATTTCACAAAAGCAATCTTCTCTTAGCGTTCAACAGGCTAATCTGAAAGTTGCGCAAGATAAACTGGGCGTGGCGACAACAGATCTGATGCAAAAATCCGCTCAGCTTCAGTTGAGCCTTAATTACCTGGATTCGCTTAACAAAAATGCGGCCGCCGTTAACGCCAGTCTCAATACTTCTTTAAAAACAGCCGCAGGAACGCCAGCTCTGCTGATGGCGCAGCTGATCGCGATTATTGGCGAGTCAACAGAAGAAACGATGGAACTGAACCTGAAGTTCTCACAGAAAGTTCAGGCTGCGCAGCAGGAAAAACTGGCAAACGACGCTGAAGAAGTTGAGAAGCAGCAGGAAAAATCAAAACGCATGCAAGAAACGATGGGTTGTATCGGTAAGATTATCGGTGCGATCGTCACTATCGTCGCTACAGTTGCTGCGGTTTTCACCGGCGGGGCGTCTTTGGCGCTTGCTGCAATTGGTATCGCATTAATGGTGGCAGATACCGTTTATCAGAAAGTCACGGGTAACGAATCCTTTATTGCCGCGGCGCTCAAACCTATTGTCGAACACGTATTAATGCCGATTATCCAGGCCATCACGAATGCTGTTTCACAAGTGCTTGAGAAACTGGGTATTAAAAACGATATTGCTGAAATCATTGCTACCGTGATAGCTATCGTTGTACTGATCGTTGCGGCGGTTGCTGCTGCGGTGGTGGCGAAGAAGCTGCCAATAGATAAACTGATGAACGTTATTGGCGCGATGCTTAAGAAAGTTATTAATACGGTAATCAGCGCGCTGGCGAAGGCGGCTAAGCCGATTATTTCTGGCGTCAAGAATGTTGCCGATGATATTGGTGCTGAACTTTCTAAAGTGATGAAATCAGTCTCTAACGCCCTGAATCAGTTAGTGGGCAACCAGGCGAAATCAAAACTCAACGTTATGAAAGAATTTTTCAGCGATGAAGCCAATATTAAAACGCTTGGTAATAAATTTAATCTCTCTGAAGATATTCTCAGACTTGTCGATGTGAGTGTGGATTCTTCCGGTAATATTGCCGCCGGAACCCTGGAAAAACGTGTAAGTGAAATGATGGCTGATATTACCAGAATGCTTTCGGCTTCGGCGAGTATGAAGCTTTTCACTGACAGCGTAACTGATTCATACACTCGTTCTATCGAAAATATGAATATGCTCATGACGACGGCGGCGGATATGGCAGGTGAAGAGCAGCAGGTAGGCCGCTTCATATTTTCTCATACCAGAGCTTAATGATTAACGCTTTACTCGTTTTATTGTGAATATACTCTAAATCATTCGAGTTGCAGTAAGGCTAACGCACCTGCAACTTGAAGTATGACGAGTATAAAAGTGCAACGCTGCGGTTGTGCTTTTTTCAGGGTTAACGCCAGGGAAATCTTATTATCAGTGTATACCCTAAATAATTAGAGTTGCAGGACGGCGGCGAAGCTGCTGGCAGTGGCCCCAAAGAGGCCAGGCACAAAGCTGGGGCGAGAGATAAAGCCAACACGCCTGCAACTATAAGTATGACGGATATTATATTTGAGATGACTCAGAATATCGAATAAGGACAAAATAATGAATACGACCATCAATAATCTTTTCCCTTCGCTTAATATTCCCTTAACAGGGCAAACGACGGAGGCCGACAGCGCCCAGATTAAAGGATTACGCGTAACCGACTCCGCAATCTCTGATTACATTACTCAGCATCTTTCTGGAAGCCTTAAAGGAAGCAGCAACGATATTGATATGTTTTCTGGTGTGCGCAGTCCGCAGTTTAAGCAATTGCTTAATGATTCGCAGCAGGTTCTTGAAACCGCGCTGGCAAAGCCTGGCGACCCGGCGACGGTAAACATGGTTTTACCCAAAAGCTCTCAGCAGGCCAGTCTGATTTGTATGCTCATTGAATTAGCGAATCAGGCATCAATTGCTGATATCGAACTGAGCAGCACTTTTGGCATCATGAGTGAAAACAGCAGCATGAATGCGGCGCAAGCGCAAAAAGCGCAAGGGTTGGCTATTTTCTCTAAGAGCATTATTTCCTCTTCGATCAATATGGCCAGCACCGGTTATGCGACGAAAAAATCGGTTAATAACTATTCTGCCACCAAGGTCAATATTAATGATAACCTGAAAGGTATGCACGAAGCCGATTTTCAGGTTCGTCAGATGCAAAACTCACTGAACGCCAGTAAAAACGATCGCCTGGATCTGAGCGATATCGCGGCATCGTCTACTACGGTGAAAAAGGCAGATGGCAGCATTGCTGAACTGCAACGTCACGAACGCACCATGAAAGCTGAACATCAGGCGGTAGCGGCTCGCAACCTGGATGAAACCATCAGCAATCGCGATGCCTTTAACACCGCATTCTTGCAGGGTGAAGCGCGTACTCGTCTGACAACCGCTCAGATTGACGCGCAGCGCGCCATTGGTACGACGAGCGCCAATATCGCGGATGGCTCAGGTAGCCTTGCGCACAATATTGAGCAGAAAGAAGAGACCGAAGAGCGTTCAGAAGCTAAAGTCATGGACGGTGCTGTTGAAATGTCACGTCAGCAGGCACAAAAATCACAGCAGTTGCTGGCTAATATGATGAACCTGTTGAATGAACTTCGTCGTACTGATTCCGAGCTGGCGGGTGCTTTTGCAAGTAATATGAAAGCATAACGCCACGATAGTATAAATCGATAGTATAAATTTTTATTAATTTCATTCTGTTCGTTTTTGGCTGATGATTCATAAACCTCAGAATAACTATTTTCTGAGGTTTTTTAATTTATACCTGATGCGTATTTTTATGATTTTCAGCTATAAATTTCTGGCACTGAAGGTGCTTTAAAGAGAATTTGATAAATCTTGCCTTAGGGAGTCACCATGAATGATATCAGAGACGTATCCAGCTACGCGCTACCCGTTTACAGAAACGATTATTCGGGCGCCACGTCGTATATGTCAAACGCAGGGGCGCCAGCGGGTATGGAGAGGACGCTAAGAACAACCAATATTGCGCCTATGCCTTTCAGGCAGGTTTCTAATTCATCTTTGATGTTCTCTGGCATGGCGTCGGAAACATCGAGTTCATTCCGACAACCTGTTTACCATCAACATAATTTAGAGAAGATTATTGGTGGAACCCCAGTGACACTTCAGGATAATTTAAATTCGTTGAATAAAAAACTGGCAGTGTTTGTTATGGAATACCTGAATGGCGATAATCCGGAGCCTGCCAAAAAAGTCATTGAAAGCCTCCTGGGGGAATTTATCAAAGATGAACGCTATGTCAAGATCACGGCCCAGGATGCCTTTGCCGCGTTATCCTTCTTTATCTCCGATATCAAAAACTGGAATGGTGTTAATAGCGGTATAATGATCCCGCGCTGGGCATCGGATTTTTTTAGTGATTCGAAAAACGTGGTTTGGGATGGCATTCATGATATCACCAGCCAGCGTGAAGGTAATCATCATTCCCAAAAGTTTGCCCGGATAACGAAACATATGTATTCCTCAAGCTATGATAAAACCCTTTCAGAGACAACAACAAAAGCGCAACAAGAGTTAATGCTAAAAGCAGGTGAACGGTACTTACTCGAATCAATTAGGGAGGCCGAATATGATAATTCTGCAAAGGTATTAGTGAATTATCACGATACTGTCACTTCTCGATTCAGGGAGGAGATTTGTTCTCTTATCATTGCTGAGGCGGCTGAAAAATTTTCTACCTCTCTGTCGCGTGAGCAGGCTTTGGCGACTTTTAAGGATGACTTGAGTTACGGGAAATTTAAGCTGCGAGCAAAAGAACTAAAGAGAGATTTATTTGCATGTGAAATTTTAAATTCTGACCTTCCTAAAGGCACCTTGAGGATAAAACGTCTCCTCCATCCGACGACTTCGCATGCGTACCGTGGGACATTTACCCCGGAATTCATCAGAGCTGCTGGTCGCCTGCTCCTGAACGCTTATACGTTCCCAATACCTGATAGTTTTATTGATAAAATCTTTGTTAAGGGTGAATGCGATGTCATGTAAGTTAAGCCGTCCTGCCCCAGTTGACCAGGTTGTACACCAGCCAGTTGCTCCTGGTAAAGATCTTACCGGGCTTGCCCGTAGCCTGCGGGCCGTTGGTACGGCCCCTGAGATTAGGCCCGCAAAAGCGGAAGGTGATACGCCTAAGTTTGGTTTGCTCGAGTATCGCGACCGGTATCGTGAAAGTGTTGCTATCAATGTCATGTCAGCATTAAGCGATGATTTTAAAACGGCTTATGACAAGGGAGACAAGACGCAAAAGAAGAATCTGGAAAACGTTGCCACAGTAGTCTATCTGGCAAATCTTGGCCTCGCTCCTGAAAGCCCACGGCAGGGTGAATTGAAGGAACGGGTCAATAACTGGCTTCATGCAATAAAAGAGGGTAACAAAAATCCCCGTGGCGAATTTACTCTTGAACAGAATACAAGAGTTAACCATAAAAACAAAGAGCGCAATAATTACCTGAAAGCCGTTAACGAACTGATGCTGCTTATAAAAGAGGAATTTAAGACAGCAAAAGCGCTGGCTAAAATAGCTAAGGAAGACGTCGATAAGCGATGTGCCGAGGTGTTAGCGCATTTTGGCATTGATATTTCGGCGGACCCTGAATTTTTGGATGAGAGCGCATTCAAGGGTGAAAAAATATGCGTGCTGCTGCCGAAAATATTTCTTCGCTAGGTAAGGAAGGACTTGATTTTTTGAAGATAGTAACAGTTCATGTCAATTCAACGTTGAATTTCCCCAACTATCTGCGTGAGATTTTAAGTCAGGTGGGAAAACCGGCGGCAGATACACCTGATGCGCCAGTACCGCCAGGAAATAATGCTCTGCCGCCAGTGCGACCGGAGAATATTGATATTCCGGCCGATCCCGTAATGCCACCAGATAATACCAATGGTCCTTTCCCTCCGGCAGGAACCGCACCGATTATAAATCTGAGTAATATCGGTAATCCGATAGTACATGTAGATCTGGGGGACAAACTTGAGCAGGTTGCGGATAAATTTGCCGACAAACTTGCTGATAAATTTGCTAATCAACCTGGCGGCAGGTTTGAACAAATAATAAAAGATGCTAATAACGTTTACCATATTTATAATGACTACCATTTCAATATTCACACTTGTCAGCATGCTCAGGGGAGTTCAGCGCAGCCGCATAATGTCCAGATACTGATAATGGGCGCAGGTCACGCCCGTACTGATTCTGGTTCCGGCCTTCCTCCGGAAGGGGGATTACCACGCCCGGTGCCAGAAATGGCTGGCGTGACAGTCTCCAGACCTGGCGATAATGCCAATATTGTTAACGTTACCGATGTTGTTAACATCAGAGATGTAGATGGCGCTGGGGACATCGTTAACATTACGGATATTGATGACCGCGCTGATGTGAGTGAACCGCCGGCGAACCTGCTGCCTTCTGGCGCTACTGATGAGCCGGACGGAGCACGCGGTCCCTCATCGGTTGTGCATCCTGAAGCGGCAGAGGAGCCGGGAAATCCAGCCTCACCCCATACTGTGGCAACAGATAACGCGCACAACGGCAATAACATCAACATATACGCGAATACGAATAATGTGCGTAACAGCACGGTTGTCTCCGGTTCGTCGGTGAATGAAGCGGAAGAGAGTACCGACGGCAATATCACAATTGGCAGCAACAATGGGCCGGCAGGCGTGACCGTCACCGACAGCCTGCAACCGTTGTTCGCGCGTTCAACATCGCTCGACAATCGTTTACAGTTCTCTGAGCGCATCGGCAGTCATAATGCGCAAACCCCTGCGGGACTACAGGCGATCCCAGTGTCAACAAGGCCCGTTCCTCCTGTCGACACATTCATTGCAAAACAGGAACGTAGCGGAGGTCCAGTTACGTTAAGCCAGCGTGGACTACTTCGCCCAAATCGCGTTGGCAGTGATTCGGCGTCATTTACCCGCCAGGCAGCGCAATTAACGCGGACGACGGGAACACCGGCTAATCCGAAAAGCCAGCTGGCACCTGTACTACCGGAAACCAGCGAACTTCCGCTGTCTGATAATGCAGAAGAGACGAAGACGTTTATTTCTACCGCCTCGATTATGCTTAATCAGCGTAACAGGGAGCTGGAATTTAATAATGCTGTCGCGCGACGTCAGCAAAAACGCGGCGTAAACGCTTTGCCGGAAGAGTCTCAGTCGGAGAATCTGGTAAAAACATCGGTGGTGCGGGAAGTGGAGATTAATACCTCATCTGTAAATGCGTTAAGTGAAAGTGCAATATCAGGTGTCGTGCGCGATCGGATTGCGACTTCTGATGACAGAACCAGAGATACACAGGCTGTTCGTAATGAACAGACTGTTGTAAATAATGCGATATCATCCGCATCAGGCAAGGAAGAGACTGGCCCACAAAGCGTATCTGATGTCAGGAGAACCAGACCATACAGCCCTTATCTGGATGAAAATGGCCACCCTAAATCACCTGTCACCCTAACAGTCGATGGTTTACATCGTCGCGTACCACGTTAATTTATCAGGGACAAGTAAATGAACAGCATAGAAAAAGTAAATCAGTATTTATTATCCGAGGTGGCAAAGATAAAATCGCTGCCGCAAGGATCATTCACCATTGACAGCCATATTCTCTATGACCTCTATTTTGATTCTGTCGATCTGATTGATCTTCTGACCTCAATTGAAGAGGATCTCCATGTCGCTATTGATGATGATGAGCTGGAGAAATTTACCACTCTTTCATCTATTTCCCGGGTAATTATGCACTATAGTAATATGGCCTGATGGTAAGATCTTCATATCGGCTATTGAAGCGTCAATTTTGAAATAGCGACGGGTTTATCATTAACCCGTCGCTATTTTTTACTGGAGCCTGATGTTAATATGGCAACAGAGGGGCGTTATTCATCCCGGCAACTTCTTCTAAGGTAATATTGTAGATGCCAGAGGTTGTGGCGATGCCTGTCACTTTAAAATGAGCCAGAGGGGAGTATAAACTTTCATTTTTATTGCTGTGAAAAGACAGTCCACCTGGGACAGATAACGCGGTGCTGCTGTTTCCCTTCACTTTGAACATGACTTTAACTTTGTCCTGACTGTTGTCTGCATATTCACGGGCAAGGTTATGATCTCTGGAAGTGGAAAAAAATTGTCCAGACTTGTAAATGCTCTCCTTGTTGTTCTCTTTATTCATGTCAAACTGCTGGATTAATGTACTGATACCTTTCTCAGTCATTCCCTGTCCGCGATAAGTAACAATATTTTTGTCCGTTGGGGTATAGAAGGCTTTCTCCGCTTTTTTAACAAGTTCTGGAATATCGCTGGCTCCTGTCAGAATGGAGAATTTTAGCGCGTTATTTCCGCGGCTAAAGATGTCATCACCATGAATCTTTTTACATTCAGAGATGATTTTTTTGCCATTCAGGTCGCTTGCGGTGGTCTGATAACCCGACTGTACGCGAGATTCAGAAATTAATGCTTTACAACCCTCTTTGTTCTGGTAAATAGCAGAGAAAACTTCTATTGTACTTTTCGCTTTCTCTTTAGCTTTTACCGCGTTAAATTCATTTTTAGCGATATTTTCCAGTTTATCGCCGATCTCATATTTCTTATCCTGGAGGTGGGTTAGCTTCGTTTCATCAAGTCTGAGACTCTGCTTCAGAACTTGCAATTCTTCATTCTCGTTTTTTACTTTTTCCTTCAGGATTGATGTGGCGGCAGAAACTGAAACATCATTTTTACGGATATTAAGTTTTGTTGCCGCGTCTTCACGTTCAGTCTGGTAACGACTTCCATGTAATATATTCTTCAGAAAATTACTCGCCTGACCGTACTTAAATTTGCCATCTTTGAGACGTACGGAAGCATCTTTACCATGCTCTACAGAGACAGATTGTAAGTTCTTCAACAGTGAAGTATCGGTTTTAATGGCTTCGCTCACCGATCTTATAGCACTGCCTGTCTGGATTAACGAATTTTTAACGGTTCTGATCTCTTTTTTTATCTGCTTACTATGGCAATTTAACTCATCCTTTTCTGTCTGAGTGGATGGTACAGATATTCTTGAGTAATAATTGGTGTTGACTGAACTTATGGCCATATTTATATCCTCTGGTAAATTAAAAAATATTTATACTTCTCATGCTTTATGCGTATTGGCTTTGTTACTCGGCCTTTGGCCTCGCCCCTTCGGGCCAGCACAAGCGCTGTTCAAAACGACTACGCGTTATGTCCTGCAACTTAAATTATTAAGGGTATGGAAAATGGACGATTGGTGATTAATTACCAATGGTATTGTATATCTGAGAACAATAACTACCAAAAAATGCTCGTAGATATGAAATATGGACAGAGGGCAGAAAATAAAGAAAATCTTTATGTTACTTAATCTGGATTTATTTTAAACTACTACTAAAAATTTATGCTGGCAATGAATTATAGCTGGTCAGGAACTAATGCTCGAAGTTTATTTCCATTACTTATGAATAATGGCTGTAAAAATGACTTTTACACAGGACTCAAAAATAATGAAACCAACACGCCCATTGGAAAATGTTCCCCATAATAATTTTGCTCACTTCCACCCTGCAGGAAATACAGCACAGAGAGAGCAGGGACATATTCTTAAAGATTGTACTTCCGTGCATAATTCACAGGGGAATATTTCATTGCAGAATGATTCCGCTGTACATGCCTCTAATGTTATCAAAGATTTCTTTAAAAAAACTATAGCTGCGCAGAGCTATAACCATATGTTCTCTGAAGGCGCTAATTTTAAAAAATTAGGCGTCGATCTTGCAAAGCCAACAGCAGATAAAGCCCCATTGAGTACACTTCATCATCTTGACAATATCTCGAAAAGTTATCTGGTGAAAATAAAAGAGAAAACGCACAACTTAACGCCGGATGAAAAAGAACTATTGAGAAAAGTTGTTGATGCAAAATGGCACTTCAGACACCAGAGTAATTCAAATTTGTCTGATGGGCATCTGAATATTTTGTCGCAAAAAAAATTAAAATATGACGGGGTGGTTACCGGGGGAAATACTAAGCCACAAGATATTAAGTGTCTGGCAAATAATGATTTTGTGTTTTTTGGCGTTGAGTTTTCTAATGATGAGGCACAACTTCCGCTTAATACCCGGCATACAGATGTTGATTTTGGTGCTAATGCCTATATTCTTGATGACCAGTTTCCTTATGGATATCTGACATTAACTGATCATTTTGATAATACAATACCGCCTGCATTTCAGCATGAACATGCAGGATTTGTTTCCCGGTTTTCCGAAGTGAGAAGTGAGACTTACCGTAAAGTACATGGAGAAAAAGGTGTATTTGATGTTCCCATGTATAGCACTAAAGATATGAAGTTCGCCCTGGGATTGCATCTTATCGATTTTTTGAGACAGAGTCGTGATGTCAGTTTTAAACGCTTTGCGTTGAATGAGAATCTGGATAGTAAGGGCCTGGACAGGGTTCTTAATTTTGTGTTTCAGCCTGAATTCCATGTACCCAGAATGGTAAGTACAACGCACTTTAAAGAGGTCAAACTGAGAGAGATAAGTGTAAAAGAAGCGATCGGCGCATCTAATATGCGGGTGCTTACCGCCCATATAAATAGCAAGGATGATGCAATTAGCGCCCTGTTTTGGGTCATTTATTATGGTAAGCCAGATATTGCTGAATATATTTTTTCAAATTTTGAAATTAATCGTGAAGATGTGATGAAAATTTCACCATATTCTGATGTTTATGATCTGGAATACATGTTAAGTGATTATTCCGCTGATGCTTCTGTATTAAAACAATTTCTGGCGCGAGGGCTGATCGATCCTAACAAAACATTCGTGGAAGCAAACAAAGGGAGTACCATGCTGGACAATGCAATAAAATATAAAAACCAGGAAATGATTAATGTATTACTCAGTTTTGGTGCAGTGACTGGAAAAGAAGGTGAGATTGATCCTGCGGATAGCGATATTGGTTAACGCCAGAGCTGGGGGCACCATTTTCTCTGCGAACCGTGGGGCTCCCGATTAAGCCACCTAAAACGAGGGATATCAAAAATCCCGTTGGGATATGCCGGTGAGGATTAGCGCACGCCAGACTGAGATCTGAATTCCGTGTGCTGGTCAGGAAGAAAGCAAAAAGCCCGCTAAAAGCGGGCTTTTCTGAATCTGGCTCCTCTGACTGGACTCGAACCAGTGACATACGGATTAACAGTCCGCCGTTCTACCGACTGAACTACAGAGGAATCGTTGTGGAGGCTTATCTTAGCGGCGAAAAATCTTTTGTCAAACCCGATTTCTTTTATTCGGCGTAATTGGTGCTTCTCTCAACAGTTTGTTGCATTTCCGGACATTTTTTATGGAAAAACTTTGCAGCTTTTCGCATTCTCCTTGATAATTTGAAATGAGGTTTCAACTTTTTTCTCTAAGGTCCACTTTGAACGTCTCCGCAGCCCTACGTCAGGCCGTCGCCCGTACGCCCTGGTACGCTAAACGCAAGAGTTACAAAGTTCTCTTCTGGCGTGAAATCACCCCACTTGCTGTACCTATCTTTCTGGAAAATACCTGTGTGCTGCTGATGGGAGTGTTAAGTACCTTCCTCGTCAGTTGGCTGGGGAAAGAGGCAATGGCCGGCGTGGGGCTGGCCGATAGCTTTAATATGGTTATCATGGCTTTTTTTGCCGCAATCGATCTGGGGACTACCGTGGTGGTGGCGTTCAGTTTGGGCAAGCGCGATCGACGCCGTGCCAGAGCGGCGGCCAGACAGTCTCTGGTGATCATGACGCTCTTTGCCATCATACTGGCGGTAGTGATTCACTATTTTGGTGAGCAAATTATTGATTTTGTCGCTGGTGAGGCGACGCCGGAAGTCAAAGCATTAGCGCTGACCTATCTGGAACTGACGGTGATAAGCTATCCGGCAGCGGCGATAGCGTTGATTGGGAGCGGTGCGCTGCGCGGGGCCGGGAACACCAAAATTCCCCTGCTAATTAATGGCGGGATGAATATCCTGAATATCATTATCAGCAGCATTTTGATTTACGGAGTTTTCTCCTGGCAAGGACTTGGTTTTGTTGGGGCAGGGCTCGGTCTGACAATTTCACGCTACATTGGTGCCGTTGCAATTATCGGTGTCCTGACGATCGGTTTTAATCCTGCTTTGCGTATTCCCCTGAAGAGCTATTTCAGGCCGCTCAACTTTGCCATCATCTGGGAAGTGATGGGGATCGGTATCCCCGCGAGTATCGAATCCGTCCTCTTTAATAGCGGGAAGCTGCTCACGCAGATGTTTGTCGCGGGGATGGGGACCAGCGTGATTGCCGGTAACTTTATCGCTTTCTCTATTGCTGCGTTGATCAACCTGCCGGGAAATGCGCTGGGTTCTGCCTCAACAATCATCACCGGTAGAAGACTGGGGAACGGGCAGGTCGGGCAGGCTGAAATTCAGTTACGCCACGTGTTCTGGCTCTCAACAATTGGTTTAACCGCGATTGCCTGGCTTAGCGCACCGTTCGCCGGATTGATGGCGTCATTTTATACCCACGATCAGGACGTAAAAGATGTGGTTGTCATCCTGATCTGGCTTAACGCCGCATTTATGCCGATTTGGGCTGCTTCCTGGGTTCTGCCCGCTGGTTTTAAAGGCGCGCGCGATGCCCGCTATGCAATGTGGGTCTCAATGCTTGGCATGTGGGGCTGTCGCGTGGTGGCGGGGTACACATTAGGGATTTTGCTCGGCTGGGGCGTTGTGGGAGTCTGGCTGGGAATGTTCTTCGACTGGGCGGTACGTGCTGGACTATTTTACTGGCGAATGGTCACGGGTAAGTGGCTGTGGAAGTACCCACGTCCTGAACATGAAAAGTGCATAAAACAGTCCGTTGTGTCTGAATAAGCGGCGAAATGAAGAATATTTCGGCAAACGATCGTGATTGTGCAATCAGGCTTTGACAACGGGATTGAGCGTCGCTAATATTCGCTCCGTTCAAACGATTCCTCTGTAGTTCAGTCGGTAGAACGGCGGACTGTTAATCCGTATGTCACTGGTTCGAGTCCAGTCAGAGGAGCCAGATTCAGAAAAGCCCGCTTTTTAGCGGGCTTTTTGCTTTCTTCCTGACCAGCACACGGAATTCAGATCTCAGTCTGGCGTGCGCTAACTCTCACCGGCATACCCAACGGGCTTTTTGATATCCCTCGTTTTTGGTGGCTTAACCGGAGAGGGTCAATTACCGGGCATTCTGTCCCCAATCCCTGACTAGTAATTGCTCTCCCAAACCTCTTGCGCAATATGCGGTCGCAACGGCTTTTCGTATGTTTCTGCGAATAAACATCCTGTAGAGTGATAAAAACAGCGATTGGGTCGTCGTGGATCTCTTTTTTAGAGTAAGTGGACAATGCTTACGAATCTAAAATGCGCTATTCGTTTTTGAATAAAATGCTCAGAGTGTTCGTTCATTTTTTACCGGTCAGATGATGCATTGACCATCGCTGCATCCGGAAGGCGTACTATTTTTATGTGTCTCAAGCGTGGACGGTGATTGATTCAGGAGTGCGCCAATTTCTGCCCCCAGCGCCAGATCGCTGACCTGACCGAAATATTGCTGCCGAATATAGCCCTGCTGATCGATAATCGTGAGCGTTGGAGTACCGCGCATGGCGTAAGCCTGCATCGTTAGAGGGATATCGCTCGTCCGGGAGGGCATATCTACAGCAACAGGAAATGGAATCTGATACTCCGAGATAAATGTCAGCAGCGCCGGGGGCGTCATGACATCATGATGTTCAAATACCGTGTGCAGTCCAATAACCGCAACTTTATCTTGTGGAAATTGCGCATAGACGCGTGAAGCCTGGGGTAACCCATGCGAGACGCAACCTCGACACAGCATCTGAAAAGACTCAATAACCACAACTTTTCCCAGCAGCGATTCCAGGGAAATGTCATCCGGGGTATTGAACCAGTGTTCAACATTCAGGGCTGGAGCCCTGGGGTAACGGATATCGTTCATGATAGATTCCCAAACCCGCATCTCAATGCGGGTTATTTTTATTAATTAACGTTACCTGACAGCTTTCGTTTTCCTGATACCACGCTGGAAACGCCCTGACGCAAAGCAGCGGCGTATGATCCGCGCCGGCCAGTTCATCCGTTTCTCTTAACGCAGCTCTTCGATCGACGCGCCAAAATTGATGTGTAATGGGATGCCGCCATCCAGCAACAGTGCGGGAACGGATTTCACGCCTGCTTCAATGGCTTCTTCCAGGCGTGCTTTGTCTTCACCCAGATGAACGATATCAACAACGTATTGAGCGGGATCCAACGCCAGTGCGATTTGCTGTTCTGCATCTACACATACCGGGCAACCTGCGTGGAAGAAAATTGCTTTTTTACTCATGATGACTCTCCATGTTTTAAAATTATATAGTATCGATTCGATACCACTTGATTCTAAGTGAAGCTTCTCAGACTTGTCAATATTGTTTTGAATCGATACTATTTATATCCGGCGTTAATGAGAACTTTCATTGGCAGGCTTTACGCGAATGCAGCAGGTTTTATGACACTATTTGATATTCTTGAACGGCTGGTGACCCTACAGATGAGGGCCATGCAGGAACATCCGCAACTGAAAGGCTTACCCGGCATCTGGGTCCAGATCCTCCATTATCTGGCACAATGTAATGGTTATTCGAATACGCCAATCGCTACGGCAGAATATCTTGGCCTGACAAAAGGCACAGTGTCACAGTCGCTGAGCAAGCTGGAAAGTGAAGGCTGGATACGAAAAGAGAGTGATATCAGGGACAAACGCGTCGTTCATCTTGTGCTTACTCCCCACGCCGCAGACATTATGCGTGAAGTAAAACCCGGGAATCAGATGGATGTGCTGCGGGGATTACCTTTTCCAGAAGCAGAGCTCAGAGACGGGTTTCTCGATGCTTTGCGCCAGCTTCAGAAATGTAAGGGAGTACGGATGTTCGGCGAGTGCCGTTTCTGTCGCTTTCATCAGCATCAGGATGGTCAGCCCTGGTGTGGGTTAACGAAAGAACCTATCCCAGTGGAGAACATCACTCTGATTTGTCGTGAGTTTGAAGAGCCTGATTCCGGTCCCACGAGACTGTCCCACCCGGCCTAATTCGCGCTTCGATCCCGAAGTCCGTTAACATTCAATCAATCGGACACCCCGTCAGAGGTGTCCGATTTAAAGCTGTTCTGCTACGCGTTCTTAAAGGGCGGCATGACAACGGCTTCCACTGCGGGGAGCCGCTGTTTTACGCAATAATCCGCCCGATTTAAGCGACTACCTGCTCACGTCGCCTCCTTCTGCACCGCTTATTGCAATACCACCCTGAGGTGTGCATATGGCACTGTCTTACTCCTGGCTTTTCTGCGATTGTTCAGTTTACCTGGACGCGTATGGGGGCTGTTGCGGCGAACAGCCACGGACGTGCGTCGCTATTCACCCGCGGAGACAATGTTTCTCGCACCTGCTGGTGATAGTCGTCAATCCACTGTTTCTCTGTTTCGCTCAGTAAATGCAGCTCCACAAGGCTTAAGTCGATAGGGACCAGGGTCAGCGACGAAAACTGACAGAATCCAGGGCGGCTTTCGATAATCTCAACCTGATTTTCAATGCGGATACCATATTGCCCGGCAAGATAGTATCCCGGCTCAATGGTGATGATATTACCCGCGGTCAGAGGCCATTGATTGACCTTTTTCGCAATGCGATGCGGCTGTTCGTGAATCAGTAGCTGGTGCCCCACGCCATGCCCGGTACCATGATCAAAATCCAACCCCAGCTCCCACAGCGCCCGACGAGCAAAGGCATCCAGTTGATGCCCCTGACTTCCGCTCGGAAATTGCAGCGATATCAGTGATAAAAAGCCTTTAAGCACCGCGGTGTAATGCAACCGACGCTGCGCGTGTTGCGGAGCAAAGGCGATGGTGCGGGTCGTATCCGTGGTGCCGTTCTCATACTGACCACCTGAGTCGTTCAGATACATCGCCTGCGTGGTAATAGGCGTGTTGGTTTTTTCGCTTGAGTGGTAGTGGCACATAGCGGCGTTACTTGCGGCAGCGGATATTGTGCCAAAGCTTTGCTCAAGAAATCCGGGCTGTTGTTGACGAAAAGCTAACTGTTTTGCCTGGGCTTCCAGTTCGGTAACAGGATTACCCGCGGCTTCACGCAGCGGAACCTCATGCGCCAGCCAGGCTAAAAAATTGACCCACGCAGCACCGTCCTGCTCGTGACATTCGCGATAACCGGCCAGCTCAATCTCGTTTTTGTTAGCTTTCATCAGGGTGATTGGGTCTGGTGACCAGACAACGTTGCCCCCTTGTTGCTCAATGGCGAAACGCAGTGCGACAGGTGCATAGTCCTTATCCACCAGGAATCGTTTTCCGTTAGCCAACTGTTGGCAGCGTGGGAGAAAGTTTTCCGGTGAAGAGAGAGTCAGCGTGCTCAGGAGCGTGTCAGATAATGACTCAGTTTTTCTGCTGTCGACAAACCATTCCAGCTCGCCTGTGCTGTGGAGGAGGGCAAAGGAGAACGGGACAGGAACCATCGCGAGATCCGAACCCCGGACGTTCAGCAGCCAGGCGATATTATCCGGCAGCGTAATTGCCAGATAATCAACCCGATGTTTTGCCAGTTCAGCGGCGACGCGCAGACGTTTTTGCGCGCTGCTTTCGCCGCTTATGTCAACTGGCATCTCGCGGATGGGGCCACAGGGCGCTGCGGGGCGGTCTTTCCACACCTCGTCAAACGGATCGTTCTCAAGGGCAATCAGTTTGCAATGAGTGGCTGCAAGCGCTTCGTACTGAC
This sequence comes from Citrobacter amalonaticus, assembly GCF_002918555.1. Taxonomy (GTDB): domain Bacteria; phylum Pseudomonadota; class Gammaproteobacteria; order Enterobacterales; family Enterobacteriaceae; genus Citrobacter_C; species Citrobacter_C amalonaticus_A. The sequence continues at coordinate 344,456 of NZ_PQMB01000001.1, read as the reverse complement.
TGTTGACCATCAATAGTGGTTCAAAAGCGATACGGGAACCCGCAGAAACATGCTCCTGCAGGTAATCAGCCAGAGGCTCATCATGCAGGTGATGCACTTCAAAATCGTGGAGGTCAACCTCTGCGCGAACCTGCACCTGGTAGCGGCCATCAACGAAAATCAGCGCGCGGTCGCGTAATATCAGTGCCAGTCCGGCAGAGCCGGAAAAGCCGGTCAGCCAGGCCAGTTTATTGTCGTGCGGCGTACAGTCTTCGCTCTGGTGAGCATCGGCGCGTGGCACGATCATTCCGTCCAGTCCCTGTGCCAGCAGCAAGCTGCGCAGGGCGGAAAGGGGCGTTGTATTATTCATAGATACCTTCATTCAGGCCTTATCGGAACGGCGGTTCGTTAAACGTGCGTAACTTACGGGAATGCAGGCGCTCACCTTCGGCGCGCAAGAGGTCTATCGCCCGAATACCAATTTGCAGATGTTCAGAGATTGCGCCTTCGTAAAAACGGTTGGCCTGACCAGGCAGTTTGATTTCACCGTGCAAAGGTTTGTCTGAGACGCACAGCAGCGTGCCGTAAGGAACGCGGAAGCGATATCCCTGAGCGGCAATCGTGGCGCTTTCCATATCAATGGCCACGGCCCGGCTCAGGTTAAAGCGCAATGCGGAAGCAGAGTAGCGTAGCTCCCAGTTGCGGTCATCGGTGGTGACGACCGTCCCGGTGCGCAGACGTTGCTTGACCTCTTCGCCAGGCATTCCGCTGACCATTTTAGTGGCGTCATACAAGGCACGCTGAACTTCTGCAATGCTCGGAATAGGAATATCCGGCGGAAGAACCGCATCCAGCACGTGGTCGTCACGCAGATAAGCGTGGGCGAGCACATAGTCGCCGATTGACTGACTTTCGCGCAGGCCGCCACAGTGACCAATCATTAACCAGACATCAGGGCGCAGTACCGCCAGGTGATCGCAAATGGTTTTGGCATTTGATGGACCGACACCAATATTGACCAGGGTAATTCCCTGACCGTCAGCGGTGATCAGATGCCACGCAGGCATCTGGTGTTTTTTCCATGCCAGATCGGAGATGGCCTCTTCCGGCGCTTCCGTTTCTGCGGTTATCCAAATCCCACCCGCACAGGAGAGCGCAATATAAGGGCTGTCCGGGTCCAGGATCTGACTGCATCCCCAGCGCACAAATTCATCCACGTAGCGGGTGTAGTTAGTGAACAGGACAAAAGGCTGGAAGTGCTCTACCGGAGTACCCGTATAGTGTCGTAAGCGCGCCAGCGAGAAATCAACGCGTCTGGCGTCAAAATGCGACAGCGGTGAAAATTCGACCGGGTGATAGATGCCGTCGGCGGTTTCATCACCAATTTGCGACAGTTCAGTTGTGGGGAAATGGCGCGTTAATCCGGCACTCATTGAGCGATCCAGCGTCAGTTCTGAACCATCAATCACGTACGGGTAGGGGATCTCATGCTGCGAAGGTTCCACGGAAATATGTGCGCCATAACCCTGATAAAGCAACGTCAGCTGTTCTTCCAGATAAGGGCGGAACAGCCCCGGGCGTGTAATGGTTGTCGTGTAACAACCCGCATGAGTAAAGCGCCCGTAGGCCCGGGTTTTGGGTGGGTTCGTCGCGCTACCGTCCCAGGTGACAGAAAGCGATGGGTAAACAAAAAGACCGTTATTGCGGGCTGTTTCGTTGGGGAGTTCCCCCTTTTCAATATACTTGCCAATGGCGCTACGCAGAGCAGTCACTGACTGCTCATACAGTGCGTCCAGTTTGTCCAGCGCCTGTGCAGGGGTCAGGCTGGAGCCCTTGTTTTGCATGTCTGTCTCCTTGTTCCACAGATGTACTGCTTTCCCGATAATATGTCACAGGAATATGAAACAAAAGTCAGACGTTGAGGAAGAAAGTGCGAAGACCGAATGGCCTTCGCACAGAGGTTAAGCGTGTTGCTTATCTTTCATCATTAATGCGGTGGTGGCCGAAATCAGACAGCCAGCTAACAGGTAAATGGCAACGCTGTGCCAGTCTCCACCCGAGAAGGTGACCAGGGCAGCAGCGATAAATGGCGTAAACCCACCGCCAACCACGCTGGCAACCTGATACCCCACACCTGCACCGCTGTAACGGTATCCCGCGCCAAACATGCCCGTGAACATCGGCTGTTGCACGCAGACCACCATGTCGTGGGCGATGTTGGCCAGCATAATTGAGAAGAAAACGATCCAGAATATTGATTGTGCTTCCAGCGCCATAAAGAACGGGTATGCGCTGAGTGTGCCAATCAGTGCGCCGGTAATATAGACGCGGCGACGCCCGAAGCGGTCGGCCAGCCAGGCAAAACAGGGGATGGTCAGACAGCTAAGTCCGCCGACCAACAATCCGATATTGAGAAATAACTCACGCGGTAGCCCAAGATTTTGCGTGGAATAGTTAAGTGCAAAAGCGGTGACGATGTACATCGTCAGAAGCTCACACAAGCGCAGGGCGATGATTTTTAAAAACGCGCCCGGATGGCGGATAAGCGCTTCCATCACCGGCAGGCGTTGTTTCTCGGGCTTATCTTCCTGCTGTTGCTGCTCAAATTCGGCTGACTCTTCCATGCCGTTACGGATCCACAGCGCGCCCAGAACCAGCACAATGCTAAACAGGAACGGGATACGCCAGCCCCAGCTCAGGAATTGCTCGTCGGTGGTCGTCATGCTGATAAGTGAAATCAGTCCTGTAGAGAGCAACAGACCTACGCCATAGCCGACCTGGACGCCGCTGCTGTAGAATGCTTTTTTATTCTCCGGCGCGCTTTCCACCGATAGCAGGGCCGCACCACCCCATTCACCGCCGACGGCAAATCCCTGAACAGCCCGTAGTGTGACCAGCAGCACTGGCGCCCACCAGCCTATGGTGGCAAAGGAGGGCAGAATGCCAATTAAGGCGGTAGCGATGCCCATCATCCAGACCGTTAGCATCAGCATGCGTTTACGGCCAAGTCGATCGCCGAAGTGACCAAAAATCACGCCACCGAGTGGGCGGAACAGGAATCCAACGCCAAACGTGGCAAATGCCGCAAGTGTCCCCATCGCCGGACTAATCTGGGGGAAAAACTCACGGTTAAAGACCAGCGCAGCGGTGATGCCGTAGAGCAGAAAATCGTACCAGTCGACGACTGCGCCAGCAAAACTGCCCAGCGCCGCGCGTCGGGCACGGCCAAGCGAAGGGGTCTCCTCCTGAGAGCGTGTGGAGATAAGAGTGGAGTCCATAGTTATCCTGTCTGTACTCATTTTTAGTTATTAGAATGGAAATAAAATTGTACACATTGCGGCTGGCACTCTGTCAGCTTTTATGAGACTACCGCGACTGGCGCAAAGAGGAAACGATTTTTTGCCCAAATGGGAAGTGCAATGAATATTTTACACCCAGGGGTGGGCGAAGGGAATTTTCAGAATATCCCATCAGTTTATATGCCTGATTACGCCAGTCACATCATAAAGGGCGCTATCTAAAATCATCAGCTGAGCCTGACTGAATCTATCTCATGGCCTGGTCAGTTGGCATAACTGGAAATGGAATTCCTGTGTTTAAATCCGGCATCGCAGCGATAGTGTCGTTAATGGCATGTTGTTCGTCTGCCTGCGCCTGTGTACATCAACCATGCTCCCTTTTTTCTTTGACCGCTCCGCAAGCCGGTCAGCTAATCGTATAGTTTCCTCTAATCTGCATTCTTTACCATGAAGTAAGCTCCAGCCTGTAAGCAGCCCTTTCGACCGGTACCAGCCCATTGATGTAGTTGGGGGATTATTCAGAAAGCACAACTGCAGCCACACGACACCTCAACGGCTAACGCCCTGGCGCTCAGGTATCGTTGCAGGCCCGACAAAACTCAGGGGCTATCGGCGTGCAGGGGAAAGCGGTATCAGGTTTTGGTTTTTTGGGCAGATACGTAAACTGCCAGGATTGAACAGATTGTGCGAATGGGAGCGTTTTATAGGTCTGGAAGAAGGTTTTAAACTGTGGATTTTTGAATCATTAAGGGAGATATGGGGCATTCCATAATTGAAACAGCCTGACCCCAATCAACCGGATGCGGAGGGAAAACTGAATACGCATCGGGAAAGATTTCTACGCTAACCTGTTGAATCTAAATCGAATAAAGACACACAGGGAAGCGTAAGAATCGGAATTTGGCTCCTCTGACTGGACTCGAACCAGTGACATACGGATTAACAGTCCGCCGTTCTACCGACTGAACTACAGAGGAATCGTTTGAACGAGGCGCATATTAGCGATGGAGATGGGGGTTGTCAAAGGGGGAAATGCGATTGTGCGTTCGTTTGCTGACAAAATCAGCAAAGCGGCGAACTTTCGATCTTCTGATAATCACGCCCCATAATAGTGCGTAGTTATCTCTGATGGGGCAGCCTGGAAAGTGCTGGTGCGAAGGGGCAGGGGGTTCAGTAATTATAATCTCTTATTTGACGGGGAATTAGCGTTAAAAACAGTGCAGCACTGAAACTGGCAAGTATTTTGCTACTCCTTTCTGAGATAACTGCCAGCATTGGTTCTGGCATTCGGGACAGGAGGCAGTATGAACTTCAGACGTCTGAAATACTTCGTAAAAATTGTCGATATTGGTAGCCTGACTCAGGCTGCTGAAGTGTTGCACATTGCACAACCCGCGCTGAGCCAGCAGGTTGCGACACTGGAGGGAGAACTCGATCAGCAACTGCTGATTCGCACCAAACGTGGCGTCATGCCGACTGAAGCAGGAAAAATCCTCTATACCCATGCACGGGCGATCCTCCGGCAATGTGAGCAGGCGCAGTTGGCCGTCAACAATGCGGGGCAAATATTAAGCGGGAAAGTGTCGATTGGTCTTGCGCCGGGTACCGCCGCGTCCTCCGTGACGATGCCGCTGCTCCAGGCCGTGCGTACAGAACTGCCGGACGTGCTGGTTTATCTGCATGAGAACAGTGGGGCTGGGTTAAACGAGAAGTTACTGAATGGTCAGCTGGATATGGCTGTACTTTATGAACGTTCTCCGGTTGCCGGGATCAGCAGTCAACCATTACTGAAAGAGGATCTCTTTCTTGTCGGGACGTCCGAGTGCCCTGGACCGAGTGTAGATCTCACCACGATAGCGCAGATGAATCTGTTCCTCCCGCGGGAATACAGCGCGGTTCGTTCGCGCGTCGATGAAGCTTTTTCATTACGTCGCTTAACGGCAAAAGTGATTGGTGAAATTGAGTCGATTGCGACGTTAACGGCGGCCATTGCCAGTGGAATGGGCGTTACCGTATTGCCTGAATCGGCCGCGCGTTCTTTATGCGGGGCGGCAAACGGCTGGATGGCGCGCATCACCACGCCAGCCATGAGTCTGTCGCTATCTTTAAATATGTCGGCCAGATGTAGCTTATCGCCGCAGGCGCAGGCGGTAAAAGAGATATTGCTGTCTCTGGTAGGTAGCCCGGCCGTTGAGAATCGTGCGCTGCAGTTGGTCAGCTAGCCGTTATTCCTTAGAGGAATAAGATGCAGGTTTTTATTATTTGTTATGCCGGACATCAGACTTTAACAATAGCGTAATGTCTGATGGATCCGGAGCGAAGAGTGAATTTTCAGCAGCTAAAAATTATCCGTGAAGCAGCCCGGCGGGAGTTCAATCTGACGGAAGTTGCGAACATGCTCTATACCTCACAGTCGGGAGTAAGCCGCCATATCCGTGAGCTTGAAGATGAGCTTGGCATCGAAATATTTATCAGACGGGGCAAGCGCCTGCTCGGGATGACAGAGCCAGGTAAAGCGTTACTGGTCATTGCCGAACGTATTCTGAACGAGGTCAGCAATGTTCGTCGGCTTGCCGATTTATTTATCAATGACACAACCGGCGTGCTGACAATTGCGACGACGCATACGCAGGCGCGTTACAGTCTGCCTGGCGTAATCAAGGCATTTCGCGAGTTGTTTCCCGAGGTGCGCCTGGAGTTGATCCAGGGGATGCCGCAAGAGATTGAGGTACTGCTGCAAAACGGTGGGGCAGATATCGGCATTGCCAGTGAGCGTTTGAGCAACGAGCCGCTTCTGGTTGCCTTTCCCTGGTTTCGCTGGCACCACAGCTTGCTGGTCCCTGCGGATCATCCGCTTGCTCAGGTTTCTCCGTTAACCCTGGAATCTATCGCACAATGGCCGTTGATTACCTATCGACAGGGGATTACGGGGCGCTCGCGTATTGATGAGGCGTTTGCGCGTAAGGGGCTACAGCCGGATATTGTATTAAGCGCTCAGGACTCCGATGTGATTAAAACCTATGTCGCACTTGGGCTGGGAATTGGGTTAGTCGCTGAGCAATCTGGCGGCGAGTATGAGGATGGCTCTCTGGTTCGACTGGATACCCGGCATCTGTTTGACGCCAATACCGTCTGGCTTGGGCTGAAACGCGGGCAGCTTCAACGTAATTATGTCTGGCGCTTTATTGAATTATGCAATGCGGGGCTGTCAGTCGATGAGATAAAACGTCAGGTGATGGAGTCGGATGAACCCGCAATTGATTATCAAATTTGACGGATAATCACATTTAGTTGTCAGTCGTAGAAAGCAAAAAGCCCGCTAAAAAGCGGGCTTTTCTGAATCTGGCTCCTCTGACTGGACTCGAACCAGTGACATACGGATTAACAGTCCGCCGTTCTACCGACTGAACTACAGAGGAATCGTTTGAACGAGGCGCATAATACTGACCTCAATACACGGTGTCAACAGTAAAATTAGCATTCTATTTCAAGTGGTTAATTAATCCTCAAAACAGCGAATTAGTGTACCTGAGATGACTGCTGATTATCTTCTTCCTGATTATCCCGCAGTCGCTGTAGCGGGTCCTGATCATAAAACTGTCTGAACCGTTGCCACAGTGCAGGAAAACGTGGTGCAAACAGCTCTGGCGCACTGAAAAAATATTCTGACAGCACGGCGAAACACTCCGCCGGGTCACTGGCAGCGTACGCATCTATACTGGATGCGGTCTCGCCGACGAGATCTATTTCATCCTGAATATTATTCATGGCCGCATGCAGATCGTGTTCCCAACCCGCAACGTCACGCAGTGGAATAAACGGAATACCGCTGGCGCGATCGCCATTACGCATATCCAGTTTATGCGCCACTTCATGAATGATCAGGTTAAATCCTGAAGCGTCAAAGGAGTCCTGAATGTCGATCCAGTTCAGGATGACGGGACCCTGTTGCCAGCTTTGACCTGACTGAACGACACGTTGGTTATGCACTAAACCGATGTCATCTTCCCATTCATCATCAACCACGAACGGCGCAGGATAGATAAGCACTTCATGAAAGCCGTCAAGCCATTCGATGCCGAGCTCAAGGACTGGCAGACAAAAAATGAGCGCAATACGCGCACTTTTTAACGGATCGAGTTCGAACCCCTGAAGTGCGACCAGTCTTTTTTGCTGTAAGAACCGCTCGGCCAGTGCGATTAATCGGGCTTGCTCCTGCGCATTAAGCGTCACCAGAAGGGGAATAGCAAAGGCTTCCTCCCAGGGGAAGAGTTCATTTTGCGTTGTATCTTGTGCTTTCCAGGGCCACTTAATCATCGTTTTGCTCGCAAACTCGTCACTTGAACAAAATTGAAGGGACAGGGTCTGTTAAAATGCCAAATTACCTGGCATCATGGCAACTACCAGAACGGAGAGATGCCGGAGCGGCTGAACGGACCGGTCTCGAAAACCGGAGTAGGGGCAACTCTACCGGGGGTTCAAATCCCCCTCTCTCCGCCACTATTCAAGCACTTACCATATCTTTTATCAGTGACCTAAGTCCCGTTGAGAAAATCTGATAAGAAAAAATAGCGTCAGACAGACACCTGGCGCTACGTTTAAAATCACATTTCTCGCTTCAGTGCAGGACTTATTTGTACCTTCCGGCCATACACCCCAACCTGAGATTCGGGCTAATGACTACTGAGTTTCTGATGTTCTGACCTCAGACCTGGTAATCTGAAATGTTTTTCGTTTTAAGGTCATGGAATGCGCAGTCAGGCATTATGTAAAGATTAATGGCATATGTTAACAGTATTAATCTGCCTTATTCTAAATTTCATATCACTTTTAGAGGTGCGAAAAATAAAAGCAGCCTCTCTGTTAAGAGGGCTGCTTAATACACAGCAGACAGGAGAGTTATTGTTATTATGATTGTATCTATAACAAGGTGCAAAAAATAAATAAAGGTATAGCGTTGTATTTATTGATGTGAGTCAACCTTTATTGGTATGACCAGTCTTCGCGAACAGTTTCTCATTTTAATTAGTGTAATTATTTGGCATTAGCATTGCTAATATAAAGCATGGTGGATGATGCAGGATCCGGATGATGATTTTTATTAGTCAGTGCTGTGATAGCCAGATATCTATATTAACGCTAAGTGGTTATTGGTGTGCGAATTATTGGTTTATTTTTAAATACAGCTCTGAATAATGAAGATGATGTAATGTTTTTATAAAATATGTGCATTAACAAAAAATAAAATATTTGAGTTAATGTGAGATGGATCATGGATTTTCTGTTCCTGCATGGTTAATTTTAGCTCTGAGAATAGTAAGCGAAGCGTGTTTTAATCAGTTGTTATATTGTACTTTTCTTGTCACTTGATTAAGTTGGCGCCATAGAGTTAACTGTAAACATGAAAATCAAGGAGAACGCCCGAGATTTAAAAGAAAAAATGCCTGTTTAAATACCTCTTCTCGTTATCAATACCTATGTTACTAAACTAGTGTTCATGGATGACCACTAGTTTTTAACTATTCTCTGATCCAAACGGAGTGTACACATCACTCTGAACCAACAGACTTCAATCGAATATCGAAGGAAATATCACAATGGATATTGTCGAACGGTTTATTAATTATACAAAAATCAACACCACCACTTCGCGTGAAAATGGTGCCAATGGGATTATGCCATCTTCACCCGGTCAGATGGTTCTTGCGCAGCTACTGGTTTCCGAACTCGAAGCATTAGGAATGAAGGACATTATCCTCAGGGATAACGCTATTGTTACGGCCTCTCTCCCTGCGAACACGGACGAAAACATTCCCATCGTTTCTTTTTTTGGTCATCTGGATACCAGTGCTGAACAGGCTGCAGATACAAAAGCACAGCGAAAGCCATATAAAGGAGGAGATCTATGTCTGAACCCGGAACTGAACATTTATCTGCGTGAGAGTGAATTTCCGGAGCTGAAAAATTATATTGGCGATGACCTTATTGTGACCGATGGCACCAGTCTTCTGGGGGCAGATGATAAAGCGGCTATCGCTGCCATCATGAATGCCCTGCAGTACCTGATTTCGCATCCTGATATAAAACACGGTGAAGTGAAGGTCGGCTTTGTACCGGATGAGGAGCAGGGATTACGCGGTGCAAAAGCCTTCGATGTTTCTGGTTTTGGTGCTGATTTTGGTTACACCCTTGATTGCTGTGGTATTGGTGAATTCGTTTATGAAAACTGGAATGCCGGTGACGCTGAAATAATTTTCACCGGTCAGTCTGCACATCCTATGTCAGCGAAAGGCAAGCTTAAGAATTCTCTCCTGATGGCGCACAAATTCATTTCTATGCTACCGGGGGGAGAAGCGCCGGAGTATACGGAAGGCCGCGAGGGTTACTACTGGGTCAAGCAGTTACAGGGAAACAGTGCCCGAACGGTACTCAAACTTGATATACGGGATTTCAGTGAAGAAGGCTATCAGTCCCGGATGGTATTTATTCGCCAGCTGACAGAAAGCACGTGTGCACTCTGGGGGGAGGGTAGCGTGGTCTGCCATCTGACCGATCGATATGCAAATGTGTTCAATAGCCTTCAGGGAGAGGCCCATTATCCTGTTGATATAGCCTTACGTGCCTATAAGCGATGTGGGATCGTTCCGGCACCCGTGGCGATGCGCGGGGGGTATGACGGTGCCGTTCTTTCACAAAAAGGTTTACCCTGCCCGAACATTTTTACCGGGGCTCATAATTTCCATTCTGTTTATGAATATCTTCCGGTGCGTTCCCTCCAGGCCGCCAGTGACGTGGTCGTTGCTGTCGTTCAGGAAACTTTTGATGAGTTTGCTGCCGGGAGTCGTCAGTCATGATTCAGGTTTTTATTGCCCTGCTTGTTATCGTGATGGTCGCTCGTTTAATTCTGAAAGGATATCGTGCTGAACCGGTGCTTTTCATTGCGGGGCTTGTACTGATGTTATGTACCTGGCTCACAGGATGGGGCACTGTACTACCGAAGGGGGTCGCTGGCACAGGGATTGCTTTTCTCGATCCTTTCGAAGTAATGCGTAACTTATTCAGTACCCGAGCCGCTGATCTTGGGCTGATGATTATGGCGCTGATGGGATTCGCTCATTATATGGATCATATCGGGGCGAATGAAGCGGTCGTTCGGGTGGTGACCCGTCCATTGGGGGCGTTACGTTCCCCTTATATTTTGCTTTTTTTCTCTTATCTGTTCGCCAGTCTCCTTCAGCTGGCCATCCCCTCCGCTACCGGGCTTGCCGTTTTATTGATGGGCACAATGTTCCCTATTATGCTCGGATTAGGGCTTTCTGCGGCCTCTGCTGCAGGGGTGATCGCCACTTCGCTTGGGGTGGCATATACCCCTACGGCTATTGATGCCATCCGGGGATCGGAAGCTGTCAATATGGATGTGGTGGAGTACGTTGTATACCATCAGGGGCCTGCTGCGTTGGCAACTGTGGTGGTGGTCGGTATCTGCCATTTTTTCTGGCAGCAGTACTGTGATCGTAAAGCTGGAACATTACCTCATGAAATTGGTACAACAGCGGTCACTGATTCAGGAAAGGCGCCCGCTTATTATGCCTTACTCCCAATGCTGCCAATACTGATGGCTGTAGGATCATCAGAAATGTTTGCCAGTGGTATTAATCTGAATATCATCACGATTGTCCTGATCTCAATGGCTATCTGCATGATGGTTGAATGGTGCAGAAATTTTGATCTGAAAGCAGTAAGTGATGGTTTTACCCATTTTCTGAAAGGAATGGGAACGGCCTTTACCGGAGTGGTTGGGTTACTGGTCGCTGCAGGCGTGTTTGCGCATGGGATTAAAGCTATAGGCGCAATTGATCAACTGATCATGATGGCAGAGCATGTTGGGTTACCGCCGTTTGCGATGGCTGTTGTATTTGCATTGGTGACGCTGGCTGCCGCAGTCATTATGGGATCGGGCAATGCACCGTTTCTGGCTTTTGTTGAACTAATCCCTCAGATAGCTGCCAGTATGGGAGCTAATGCCATTGCAATGATCCTGCCCATGCAACAGGCCTCCCATATGGGGCGGGCGATATCACCTGTGTCCGGCGTGGTGATAGCGGTTTCCAGCGGAGCAAATATTGCTCCGTTCGAAGTGGTTAAACGTACAGCCCTGCCACTCATTGTTGGCTTTATTTTTCATACTATGATTATCGGCATTTTCTATTAACCATTTGTAAAAAGTTAAACCTTCGATCTGTAAACCCGAAAGTTTAACTGCGCTGAAATTTAATATTTCAGATATCAAAAATAAAATACCAGGGATGCCTGGTATTATTTTCAGGTATGTTATGAGTGTTATGCCTGATTGTTTGAACTTTATAAATTAAATCCAATAGAGAGAGTGTCTGTGTATACAGCAGGAACGTGAAGCAACATAGCGCATCTCTTATACAGGTATAAAAGTTTATGTTTTGCATTTGCATAATGAGTAACAGACCCCATTACACAAATGTTACACCGATCGTTTTTTAGCTGTTTAAAAATGTAGTGATTTTATTATATGAAATATTAACCGGTTTATTTAATGATTGAGTTTATAAACTCATGAGAAAGGGCTATGGCTTTTTCCGCCTCCTGTGGATTAAATGTTTTACTGCATGCATCACAAAATCCGTGGTAGCCGTTGAATATATGGAAAGATGCTAACGAGTACTGACTTAGTTTATGCTGAAGAAAATATGGATCATATGCCTCTTCATACTTCGCCTGAATCACAAGGGTAGGGCAGACAGGGATGTTGTCAGTATAGTCACGAATTCGACTGCCATAAAAACTGACAACACCATCGCACAGCGTATTGCCAGAGCAAAGCCAGGCGATTGTGCCACCAACGCTGAATCCAACGATGATGACCTTTTTATATTTTTCCTTCAGTTCAGCGATCAGTTTAAAGACAGTTGATGTGTCGAACCCGCAGAATTTCATAAAGTAATCGAAAGCCTGCGGATGCTGATCGTATGAAAAGGGTTCTTCACGATTCAAAAAGTTTGGGCAATATACATCGAATCCTGATTTATGATATTCTTCACAAAAACTTTTTATATGATTATTTATTCCATAAATTTCATGTAGTACGATTACTGCATTGTCATTTTTATCCAGAAGTGTAAACACTAATAATCTCCTTTGAATATTTCATCGTTTCGTTTTCGATAATCTGATATGAAACGTTTTTTTCATAAACTGCTGTATGGTACTTTTTATAGTTCCCTGAACATATCGACACCGAGAATTTCTAGTTGATTCATCACTTCATCGCTGGCCTGTTCCATTCTTTTCAACGCAAGAGACATAAGCTCATGCTCCCCGGACTGAGAATATTCAAGAGCAAGCACTCCGGAGTCATGTAGCATTTGATGAGGAGATTCAAGGCTTTTGTATCCCATCAAATGGGAGAAACATCTTCCATCATTACTGTAATACCACTGGCCCAGCCTGCACTTACTGTATGACGTCATTTCTTCCGCGTAATTTTTATTCGTGAGGTTCTTGTATAGTTCCATTTTCCAGATGACATGATCCATTTTTATGATACTGAGAAAGAGCAGGTTGCTTATGTAATCGATTATGGATTTCATCGCAGCTGATTTTTCAATTATAATTTTTATGGAGTAAACAACTTCATTAATATGCTTAACGATGTTAGTAATAATGATGAGCTGGCTTTCTATAGAAACATCTACACTGAGGCCATTTTTTTGCAGGGTTTCCGTCTGGGAAAAAATCTGATCGGTGCAAATTTTTACATTCTCAGCCAGTTCCCGCACCTCTTTTGATATGACGCTAAATCCTCTTCCTGATTCACCGACGCGGGCGGCCTCAATCGCTGAATTAATCGCAATTAAATTGGTTTGATTGGCTATTTTTTGTATGTCTTTTATATGATTATTTATCTGTTGTAATGAAGATTTAAATTCAGTCATTTTATCTTTTATTTCGGATGACTTTGTTCCCGCATTATTAATTTCAACAGCCAGTGATTCAACGGAATGCATTGCCAGACTGTTTTGTTTGTTTAACTCTGTGATTTTGTCTTTTTCGACGCTGAGTTTCTCATGCGTGGTAATGATTGATTCTCTTATTAGCTTTAGTGTTGAGATACCAGAGACGATGCTACTGCATAAAATGTGACTTTGAGGATCATAGCTTACCTCCTGCGTAGGGGGTGTTACATGAGCCATGCCGGACTGGGTTGGGTTGCTCTGATTCTCTTCACTTTTTGCCGCAAACATTGTTATTTTTGTAATAAGGCGTCTGATCATGATTTTTATCCGTCACATTTATCATGTTAAAAGGTTGCTATTTTATATATATCTTATCAACCGCATTCCAATTGATGTCAATAGTGTTTTTTATTCACTTGCGCCATTTGTAATTTTTACTGAATAGTTAAATAAATGACTATTACATAATTGAGTTATTATTCCCGGACCAATTTGATTTGCATCAATTTAATGATTATATTTTGTTTGTCTGATTTCTCCGCGTCAGGTGGCGGACTGGTTGTAATAAAAATGCGTGTTACGATTAAGGGTTACCGCAGGATATCAGGGAAGTTATTTTATACGGGGAGTGACGGATTTAAATTTCATTAGGGAGGTTTATTATGCCGACTTAATACAAATGATATGTAAATGCCTCTCTTTTTTGCTGGAGGTGGGAAAAAACATGAGAATTATTTTAAATCTAACTTCATTATTGTTTTCATCAGCTATGGAGAGCATAGCGGCTTTAGCTAAAATCAGAGTGTATCTTTGTTACGTTTTTTCAGAACGTTAAGTCACTCTTCTGAGAAGAGGACCATCAAATATTATTAATATTTTCTGAATTGCACTTGCGTCAGGTCGCAGCATCTATAAGCGTTCGCGATCCTCTCCTCGCGATAGTTCAGGCAGTTAGCGCTGAAGCGGAGCTATCCGCCATCACTTTTATCGTAATACCTGCGCCAGTGTTGAGGTGCGATTGAGCCTCCTTGCGATTAAATAGCGCCTGGTGGTGAAACGGTGTCGGAGGATTGATGGAGTGGATTAACGCCCTGATGGATCATTTTGCGCTTCATCCAGTCAGCCTGGGGGCGCTTCTTTTCGCGATCGCGTTCACGAAATCAACTTTCCTGATATCGTCGCTATTACCGCCAGCATCGGTGATGCTCATTGCAGGCATTTCTCTGAGTCAGGCGACACTTCCTTCCTGGGTGACAGGGGGGGCAATTATGGCTGGAGCATGGAGCGGCAGTATTGTCAGTTATCATCTTGGTATGATGATGGCGCACATTCCCTGGCTTGGCCGCGCAATGTCCCGTCATGCCGATAACATGGTGCGCATTCGCCGTCGACTGCATAACGGGGCTGTGCCGGTCCTGTTTACTTCCCGTTTCATTGCTGTATTACGCTACATTGTTCCGCTGGTGGCGGGGATGTTACGACTTCGCCTTGCGATGGTGTATTCAGTGAGTTTACTTTCTGCGGGGGCATGGTCTGTGCTGTATGTTGGAGGGCTTCGCCTTGTGGTTCCTCTCTTTTCCTGAAGCCAGAAAAGAGCTGGCTCTGAGCAGTATATAAGCTGAACTCAGGCTTGTTGTAGCGTAACCCGTATTTCGACGGGCTACGCTACAGGTTATGGTGATTAGAACTGGTAGACTAAACCAACAGCGACGATATCGTCGGTAGCAATACCGTTGTCTTCGTAGAATTTGTCATCGTTATCCAGCAGGTTGATTTTGTAATCAACGTAGGTGGACATGTTTTTGTTGAAGTAGTAGGCTGCGCCGACCTCAACGTATTCAACCAGATCCTGGTCATCGAAACGACCCATATCTTTACCTTTGGATTTCAGGTAAGCGATGGAAGGACGCAGGCCGAAGTCGAACTGGTACTGAGCCACAACTTCAAAGTTCTGCGCTTTATTAGCGATGTGATCATTACCGAATACGGTCATGTTCTGGGTTTCAGCGTAGGTAGTTGCCAGGTAGATGTTGTTCGCATCGTATTTCAGACCTGCAGCCCATACTTCTGCATTGTCACCGGATGCGTTCAGTTGGTTGTTACCATAAGTGACCTGACCATCAGTACGGTCGGATTTTGCGTAAGCGGCGCTAGCAGCGAAACCTTCGTACTCGTAGCTGGTGGACAGGCCGAAACCATCACCATTGGATTTGATTACATCACGTCCTTTCGGGAAAGCAGGGCTAGCACTGTCATTTTTGCCCTGGTACTGAACGGCAAAGTTCCAGCCGTCAACCAGACCAAAGAAGTCGGTGTTACGGTAGGTAGCAACGCCAGTGGTACGAGCGGTCATGAACACGTCTGTCTGAGTCCAGGTATCGCCACCGAACTCCGGCAGAACGTCGGTAAATGCGCCAACGTCGTAAGCTACGCCGTAGTTACGACCGTAGTCGAAAGAACCGTATTCAGCGAATTTCAAACCAGCAAACGCCAGACGGGTTTTGTCGCCTTTCTGAGCGCTTTCAGGATTACTACCGTTGAAGTTGTATTCCCACTGACCGTAACCGGTCAGCTGGTCATTGATCTGAGTTTCACCCTTGAAGCCCAGACGAGCGTAGGTTTTGTCGCCATTATCACCGGCGTCATCAGAGAAGTAATGCAGGGCGGTAACTTTACCGTAGATGTCTACTTTATTGCCGTTCTTGTTATAAATTTGAGCCGCATTTGCCGCGCCAGCAACTAATAACGCCGGGACAAGCATTGCCAGTACTTTTCTTTTCATTATGTATTCCCTTATGACAATAAATTTCATGAATGTATGAATAAGTGCTGTTATCCAAAAGAGCACATTTGGATACTATTCTATTAAGTTCATATTATTTTAAAAATAACATGTAACAAATGAATTTAAAGTATTTCAGAATGTTTCAAAACGATAATTTGTAATTCATTTTATATGTATTGATTTCAATGCATTCATCTTATTGATGTTTTTTATTTCAATTTTGTATGTATTCAGTTTTATTTATTTAAGGTGATAATATAATTTGTTTTTGAAATAAATTATTAAAATTCATTTGTGTTGCTGATGGTAAGGCAAAAAAAACCGGCAAAATGCCGGTAAATGAGGGTAAAAATAAGTAGTTGACGATAAAAGGCTAATAACGGTGTGATAATGACACAGCCTGAATAAAAGGAACATTCGTATTGCGGACTTTTCGTGTTATTAGTGTCAGGAATGCTTCTGTGATGAAAAACAGAAGTATTCCCGGCCTGCTGGCAAGATACCCGGTGATTTCGGGAAGCTGAGTCCTTTTGCCCGAGATCAAACTATATGCAGAATAAATGAGTATGTGTTGAACAGTGACACGTTACGCGTGAAAATGTGATAAAAATCACATAATGTATGAAATTATGTCGTTTGAGTTACATCACAAAAATGGAGTTACGTTTGACCACTATGGAAGAAAAAGCAACCCGTAGCCTGGGAGGCAAACTGGCATTGTGGGTTTTCTACGCTTTTTGCGGCTACTTTGTCTGGGCAATGGTTCGTTACGCGTGGGTGGTTAGCTTCCTTAATGCCGTTCCCGTTGCCGGATTTGAAAGTGATTTAGGATCGACCGCCGGGAAGTGGTTAGGCGCCCTGTTGGGCTTTATGGTATTGGGGGTTGTCGGAGTGATGCTCGGTGGCATCGCATGGTACACGCGGCCTCGCAACAATCATGGGTGAAAGGATGAGCGTAAGTTGCTACTGTAACGCTCCTTAGCGGACAGGAGGCAATGTGGATCTTAAACACTGGCAAATGCAATTTGAGCGGTGGCTGCAGGAGAATCATCAACAACAGGATGCAGCTCATGATATTTTTCACTTTCGTCGCGTCTGGGCAACTGCCCAACAGTTGAGTGCTGATGAAAATATCGACTGGCTGGTGGTCCTGACGGCATGTTATTTTCATGACATTGTCAGTCTGCCGAAAAATCATCCTGAACGTCACCGCTCGTCATCGCTGGCCGCAGCGGAAACCTGGCGCATATTAACCCATGAATTTCCTGCTTTTCCGGATGACCGCCTGCAGGCGGTTAGTCACGCGATTGAGGCACATAGCTTTAGCGCGAATATTCCTCCTGTTACGCCTGAAGCAAAAGTTGTCCAGGATGCCGACAGGCTTGAGGCGCTGGGCGCTATCGGGCTGGCACGCGTCTTTGCCATCTCCGGAGCATTAGGCGCTGGACTGTTTGATGCCGAAGATCCGTTTGCCACACAACGAGAGCTTAACGATAAACAGTTTGCCCTCGATCACTTTCAGACAAAGTTACTCACGTTACCGAAAACCATGAAAACTGAGCGCGGAAAAGCATTAGCCCGGCACAATGCGCAATTCCTGGTCACCTTTATGGCGAAACTCAGCGCAGAATTAAAAGGTGAGTATGCAGGGCTGGATCGGTCAGTCATTCATACCTTTACCCCTGACCCCTCGTGACCCCTATTTTATGTTAACCTGACGGCACTCTCTTTTAGCTGGTTGAATATATGCAGCAAAATCTTTCAGTCACAGGCTCCCATGACCTGACAGCAGACAATACCGCAGTCGCAGTTCAGGCGATGCTGGGTAAATTACTGGAAATCTATGACGTGAAAACGTTGGTGGCGCAGCTGAATGGGGTTGGAGAGAATCACTGGAGTCCGGCTATCTTGAAACGTGTGGTTGCCGCCTCCGTGTGGCACCGCGTTAGCGAGAATGAGTTGGCACATCTGAGGACGTTGTTACCTGAGCCGCCCGCGCATCATCCGCACTACGCGTTTCGCTTTGTCGATCTCTTCGCCGGTATTGGCGGCATTCGTCGTGGCTTTGAGGCAATCGGCGGCCAGTGCGTATTTACCAGCGAATGGAATAAGCACGCGGTTCGTACCTATAAAGCCAACTACTATTGCGATCCGGCTGAACACCACTTTAATGACGATATCCGTGATATTACGCTGAGCCACCGTGAAGGCGTCAGCGATCAACAGGCGGCGGAACACATTCGCCAGCATATTCCTCAACACGATGTGCTGCTGGCCGGTTTTCCCTGTCAGCCTTTTTCGCTGGCGGGGGTATCGAAGAAAAATGCCCTGGGACGCGCGCACGGTTTTGCCTGCGACACGCAGGGGACGCTATTTTTTGACGTCGTGCGGATCATTGATGCGCGACGTCCCCCCATTTTTGTTCTTGAGAACGTCAAAAACCTGAAGAGTCACGATCAGGGCAAAACGTTCCGTATCATCATGCAAACTCTGGATGAGCTGGGCTATGACGTGGCGGACGCCGCGGATAACGGGCCGGACGATCCGAAGATCATTGATGGTCGATATTTCATACCGCAACACCGTGAACGTATTGTCCTGGTGGGGTTCCGGCGCGATCTCAACCTGAAACAGGACTTTACGCTGCGTGATATTCCCGCTTGCTATCCTGAGCGTCGCGTTACGCTGGCAGAGCTGCTCGAACCTGAGGTTGACGCAAAATATGTGCTGACGCCGGTACTGTGGAAGTATTTGTACCGCTATGCCAAAAAGCATCAGGCCAGGGGGAACGGATTTGGTTACGGAATGGTTTATCCCCAAAATCCGCAGAGCGTGACGCGGACGCTGTCGGCACGCTATTACAAAGATGGCGCGGAAATCCTGATCGATCGCGGCTGGAATATGGCGGTCGGCGAGATGAATTTTGACGACCCGCTGAATCAACAGCATCGTCCGCGTCGTTTAACGCCAAGAGAGTGCGCGCGGCTGATGGGGTTCGAGTCGCCGCAGGCGTATCGGTTCCGCATCCCGGTTTCAGATACGCAGGCCTACCGTCAGTTTGGTAACTCTGTTGTCGTTCCGGTGTTTGCCGCAGTGGCAAAACTGCTGGAACCTAAGATTAACCAGGTCGTTGCGCGACGCCAGCAAGAGAGTCAGCATGGCGGACGTTCACGATAAGGCCACGCGCAGCAAAAACATGCGCGCCATTGCGACGCGCGATACGGCGATTGAAAAACGTCTCGCCAGCGTGCTGACGGAACTGGGAATCGCGTTTCGCGTTCAGGATGCGACGCTTCCCGGTCGTCCGGACTTTGTGGTGGATGAATATCGCTGTGTTATTTTCACGCATGGCTGTTTCTGGCATCACCATTGCTGCTATCTGTTTAAGGTTCCGGCAACGCGCACCGAATTCTGGCTGCAAAAGATTGGTAAGAACGTCGAGCGCGACCGGCGCGATACGCTGCGATTACGCGAGCTTGGCTGGCGCATCTTAGTCGTCTGGGAATGTGCGCTACGCGGTCGGGAAAAACTGGCCGATGAGGCCCTGGCAGAGCGGCTGGAGGAGTGGATCTGCGGCGGTGGAAATACGGCGCAGATCGACTCTCAGGGCATTCATTTACTGTAGGCTTTATTCTGCTCTGGTGCTGGAGAGTGCCGGTTTGGCTGGGAACAGATATTTCCCCAGCGTCACCAGCACGACGGCGAAAACGATCACCCCTAACGCCAGCCATTCGATCAATACCAGCCGCTCGCCGCCCAGGCCTGTTCCCAGAAGAACGGCAACCACCGGATTGACATATGCGTAGCTGGTTGCCAGCGCCGGGCTGACGTTACGGATCAGGTACATATAGGCATTGATGGCAATAATCGAACCAAACAGCGCCAGATAGCCGACCGCCAGAAAACCCGACAGCGATGGCATCGTGGTCAGTTTTTCCTCGCTCAGCAACGAGGCGCACATCAGCACAAGGCCAGCGGCCAGCATCTCAATGGCACCCGCCATCATGCCAACCGGTAACGTTATGCGGGAGCCATAAACGGAACCAAATGCCCAGCTTATTGAACCGATCAGGATAAGGAGCGCGCCCCACGGATTACCGCTTAAGTTGCCACCGCTGTTGAGCATGATGATACCCGCAAGTCCAGTCGCAATCCCCAGCCATTCCAGCTTGCGGGTTTTGATGCCAAAGAATTGACTGAAACAGAGCGTGAACAACGGAACCGTCGCCACCACGACCGCCGCGATGCCGGAGGGGACATTTTGATGCTCGGCGACGGTGACCAGCCCATTTCCTACGGCCAGCAGCAAAACGCCAATCAGCGCAGCGTTGAGTAGCAGACGCAGAGGAGGGAGCTTATGTCCGCGAAGAAGTAAGAAAGTTGTTAATAAAACGCCTGCACTCAGAAAACGCACTCCGGCCATCATCAACGGCGGCCAACTCTCCACCCCTATACGAATGACAAAATAGGTTGAACCCCAAATGATATACAGGGAGAACAGTGCGCTGAAAAGGGGTAATAACTGCCTGAAACGCATAATCCCTCACGGTCGACATAAAAGATGCAACATAGTAAACGTCAAAACGCCAGGGCTTGCGAGATTTATAATTACCTGATGATGTTAAATAGTTGTTGACGCACGCAGCCCATTTCCGATGTGAGCTTTTTACTTCATACTTACACTTCAAAAAGAAAAACACTGAGGGAATTATTTTGGCAGGAAGTAGCTTACTGACGTTGCTGGATGATATCGCCACACTTCTGGACGATATCTCCGTTATGGGGAAACTGGCAGCGAAAAAAACGGCAGGGGTTTTAGGCGACGATCTGTCGCTGAATGCGCAGCAGGTCAGCGGGGTTCGGGCAAACCGGGAACTGCCGGTGGTCTGGAGCGTGGCGAAAGGTTCACTGATCAATAAGGTCATTCTGGTGCCGCTGGCGCTGCTGATCAGCGCCTTTATCCCCTGGGCTATTACGCCGTTACTGATGCTGGGTGGCGCGTTTCTTTGCTTTGAAGGGGTAGAGAAAGTGCTGCATACGCTGGCGTCTCGCAAGCACAAGGAAGATCCGGCAGAGCGCCAGCAGCGTCTGGAGGCGCTGGCGGCGAAGGATCCCCTTGCCTTTGAAAAAGATAAAGTGAAAGGGGCGGTGCGAACCGACTTTATCCTTTCGGCTGAGATTGTGGCTATCACGCTTGGGATAGTTGCAGATGCGCCGTTGCTGAATCAGGTACTGGTTTTGTCAGGTATTGCGATACTGGTTACTATCGGTGTGTATGGCCTGGTGGGGATTATTGTAAAGCTGGATGACATGGGTTACTGGCTGGCGGATAAAGCCAACGTGATGGCCCAGGCGTTAGGGAAGGGGCTGCTGGTTGTTGCGCCGTGGCTGATGAAATCGCTCTCCGTGATTGGTACGCTGGCGATGTTTCTGGTCGGCGGTGGGATTGTCGTCCACGGTATCGCGCCATTGCATCACGCGATAGGCGATTTTGCCCAGCAGCAGAGCGGTGCTATCGCATTTATGTTGCCGACGCTTCTCAACCTGGTGCTGGGATTTATCATTGGTTTCGCGGTCGTTGGGTTAGTGAAAGTGGTTACGAGAATTCGTGGGATATCGCACTAAATGCCATTCGGCTCCTAATGCAAAATCGGCCATCCTCGGCTAAGGTGAAAAAGTTCACTCGATACAGGAGGCAGGTATGGTCTTTATGGTCAGTGAGGAAGTTACCACCAAAGAGGGTGGTCCGCGTATGATTGTCACGGGTTATGCCAGCGGCATGGTTGAATGTCGTTGGTACGATGGTTTTGGCGTTAAGCGAGAAGCCTTCCATGAGAGCGATCTTGTTGCCGGAGATAGCAGGCGTTCTCGGGACGATGCCTGAATAACAAAACGCCCGGCTCTGGCCGGGCGTTTTGTTATTCATAAAATTACTGCCGCGTAGCGATTGCGTTATGCCAGGATTAAAACAATAACTCCCAGGGAGTCGTCAGAGTGCCGTACGAGACAACGATGGAAAACTGGCGCTGGCTGAAAAGGCTGGCTCGACGTTTTGGACCCGGTCACGTTGTAAATATCTGTTTTGTTGTGGTGATGGTTTTTTCAACGCTGCTTACCTGGCGTGAAGTGGTGGTGCTGGAGGAGGCTTATATCTCCAGTCAGCGTAATCATCTGGAAAATGTCGCTAACGCCCTCGATAAGCAGTTGCAATTCAATGTCGATAAATTGCTGTTTTTACGTAACGGAATGCATGAAGCGCTGGTGACGCCGCTCGATTTCTCCGTTCTGCAACAGGCGGTAACGCATTTCCAGCAGGTGCGGAAGGAGCATTTCTGGCGTCTTGAGCTGGATACGCGCCGCACTTTGCCGCTGTACGGAGTGTCTGATGCTTTTGTCGAGCAAGCGAAATTCCTCTCCCGCGACATCGACAGGTTAGACAATGAACTGATCGCCGCTATGGAGGTAGGCTATCTGTTGCGTCTGGCGCAGTCTCCTGTATCGCTGGCCTCGCAGGCGATGTATATCTCGCGTTCTGGATTTTATGTCTCCACACAGCCTGGCGCCTATGACAGTGAAATTCTCAATCGGTATTACCACTTTGTTATTCAGCCATGGTTCAGCGGCCAGTCGCAGCGGCAGAACCGGATGCGCGGCGTCCGCTGGTTCACCTCCCTGCCTGTTCAGAGCGGCGAACAGCCGCAGGTCATCGTGAGCGTACCGCTGGATAATAACCAGTACTGGTACGGCGTGCTGGCGCTGGAAATCCCCGTCTCTTCAATGAAGCGATTTCTGGAAGATGCCATTGATAAAGATATTGAAGGGGAGTACCAGCTTTATGACAGCCAACTCAAATTGCTGACAACCTCCACACCAGAGCAGCGTAACGTTAACATCTTTGATGAGCGCGAGCTGGCGCAGCTGGCAAACGATATCGAGCATGATACCCAGGGCGGTACCCGCATGGGCAGTCGCTATATCAGCTGGGAGCGGCTGGATCATTTTGACGGCATACTGGTGCGTGTGCACACATTAAGCGAAGGGGTTCAGGGGGATTTCGGCAGTATCAGTATTGCGCTGTCGTTGCTCTGGGTACTGTTTACCGCGATGTTGCTGATCTCCTGGGCGGTAATCCGCCATATGGTGAGCAATATGTTTGTGCTGCAAAGCTCGCTGCAGTGGCAGGCATGGCACGATCCGCTGACTCGTCTCTACAACCGGGGGGCGCTGTTTGAAAAGGCACGCACGCAGGCCGCGCGCTGTCGGACACAGCATCAGCCGTTTTCGGTGATTCAGATTGATTTAGACCATTTTAAAAGTATCAACGACCGCTTTGGGCATCAGGCTGGCGACCGCGTCCTCTCTCATGCCGCGGGCTTAATCAGCGGCACGCTGCGTTCCCAGGACATTGCCGGACGGGTTGGGGGCGAGGAATTTTGCGTTGTCCTGCCGGGAACCTCGCTGGCTCAGGCCGAACGTATTGCAGAACGCATCCGTCGGCGACTGAATGATAAAGAGATCCTGGTGGCAAAAAGCACCACGATACGTGTCAGCGCGTCGCTTGGCGTGAGCGGGGCGGAGGAAACTGACGATTATGATTTTGAACAGTTACAGTCAATCGCAGACAGCAGGTTGTATCAGGCAAAACAGATAGGACGTAACCGTGTTTGCAGTCGGGATGAATAACTTTTTCCAGGAATAATCCTAAACCAGGATGACGCATAACACGTGGGATGCGTGGAACCGATCCCGACAGGACGTGGGGTTATCGCTGAAACCGGTTCAATGGATGACGTAACCATTAGTGGTCTTAATCATTCAGCACAAAAATATTCACTTGTCTGAGCAAAAAATAGCGTATATGGTAGTCCGCACATCAGATTTCCTGGTGTAACGAATTTTCAAGTGCTTCTTGCATAAGCAAGTTTGATCCCGACTCCCTGCGGAGTCGGGATTTTTTTATTGGCATTCAGCGATTAATTTCTGTGATGCTAAAGTCGTGAATGTCCAGCTCGAACGCATCTGCCAATTCATGCCATGTATGGTACTCGCGGCCATCAACGCTGACTCTTTCCGGGTCGTCGCGGCTACGGTGAATTTCGCTCTCGCTGATCTCATTAATCGCTGCCAGCAGTGCATCAACATCGACGCTGACTTCGCGTTTGGCGGTATCGCTATACTCTTTCGCGGTTTTCATCCTCAACACCTCATTTACCCGTTACGGATATTTATTAAGTATAGACCGTAGAGAAAACCACCATTCACACCCGGTGGGCGCTGTCAGCACAGAAAAATTGTTCTACACTGGCACAAAGCCACAGGAGGATAACAATGAAGGTGAATGATCGGGTCACAGTCAAAACGGACGGCGGTCCACGTCGCCCAGGCGTGGTACTGGCAATCGAAGAGTTTAGTGAAGGCACTATGTACCTGGTTTCGCTGGAAGATTACCCGCTCGGGATCTGGTTCTTTAATGAGTCAGGGCATCAGGATGGTATCTTTGTGGAAAAGGTAGAGTAACGCGGTTTAAACCTGACGAGTGGACAGTCCACCCGTCAGGTTGTCTCAGCGCATGTTGACAAAAATGCCGTTTGTCACATTATCCGTCAGACGCACAACATGGTAGATAACTTGCTTGTTATGCGTTTTTATCTTTCGTTTTATATTTCCTTTGTGGGAGGATACGGTCTTCGCCTTAATATTCATTTGATCCGAGATTTGAATGGTTCCCTGGCCTTCCATCCACATACGTAACATGCTCGATTCCGTTCGGCTTAAAGATAACGTGGGTAAATTAACTATCCTGGCAATATCAGCCTCTTTTTTCAGGATATCACCAAGAATGTCATCGAGGGATTCCGGCTTGATTGATTTTGAGCTGATCAATAAGTTTTTTCTTACTAATAAATATTCATCGAAATGGACATTGGCAATCGCCATAAAAACAATAAATAACGTATTGGGATGCTGATTAATGATCTGCTTTATATGCTGACTGTTAGATGGCTCATGGATGAAACAGTCCTCATTAATAAACACCACATCAGGTTGATGTGCATCGCAGGCGACAGCGAGTTCGTCAACGGTTTCAATGTCGTTGATTTCCCTTTTTTTCACCCCCCTGCTTACCAGATACCCGGTCAACCCCAGCCGGGTGTAACTGCATAAATCCATGATAATCGTTGACATAGCATACCCTCACTCAATGCGTAACGATAATTCCCCTTGCCTGAATAATTCTTCAAAACTAAACGGAATACTATTAATCGCCCTGGGTAACGCTTTCGCGAGTTTTAAGGCGGACTTACTATCCCGTAAAGTTACATATAATTTGCCTGGAATTATCTTAAAGTAAAGTAAATGTTGCGTTATGTGAGTAGAGTAAAAACTAATAAGGCGCGGCAGATATATTCTGGTAGATGTTTTGATTATTTATTTTTAAGATAATCCTTAGGAAAACATGACAAAAGTTATGGGCTATTATTAACCGGCAGCTCGCTTACAATATCTGCCAGTAAATTGAAAATCTCGCCAAATAAGTGTTCACAGAAAGGCGCGATTAATGGCATCAGCGCCGCCATCAGCGAAATGCCAACCGTCAACGTCAACGGGAAGCCAATGACAAATATCGAGAGCTGGGGTGCCATCCGGTTTAGCAGGCCCAACGCCAGATTGAGCGTGAGCAGCAGGGTGATGACCGGCAGCGCCAGCATCAGCCCGTTGAGGAAAATCATCCCCCCCGCGCGCGTTAATGCCAGGAACGCGTTGCTGTTGACCGGATTATCGCCAATGGGCAACGTGTGGAAAGTGTCCACCAGTAGCGAGATTAGCCACAGGTGGCCGTTAACGGTCAGAAACAGCAGCATGGCAAGCATGTCGATGATTCTGGCGAGCACCGGCATGTTCAGATGGCTGGCCGGATCGACAAATGTCGCAAAGGAAAGCCCCATCTGTAGCCCGATAATTTCGCCTGCCGTTCGCACTGCGGCAAAAGCAAACTGCATGGTAAAACCGAGCGCGATGCCAATCAGGATTTGCTGCATCGCCATCCACAGGGCGTCAAAAGAGAAAATCGGCACGTTGTTTGGCGGCAGTGACGGGGCGATCACGATTGTGATGATAATCCCAAGCCCCAGCTTAACGCGTTTGGGAACCGATCGCTCGCTCAGGATGGGGGCCGTGGAGATGAGCGCCAGTACCCGCAATAATGGCCAGAAATACAGGCTCAGCCAGTGGAGCCACTCTACGCTTGTCACCTGTAGCATGGGCCTGGATTACCCGATGATATAAGGCAGGTTGTTGAACAGGGTGCGCACATAGTCCAGCAGCAGGCTAAGCATCCATGGACCGGCAACGATAATGGCGATAAACACCGCCACGATTTTAGGGATAAACGAAAGCGTCATTTCGTTTATCTGCGTGGCGGCCTGCAAAATGCTGATGATAAGACCGGTGATCAAGGCGACCAGCAGCAGAGGTGCGGCGAGGGCAAGGGCGACTCTCATCGCTTCGGTGCCCATCATCATGACGGATTCAGGAGTCATCTTGTCCCTCTAACTGTAAAAACTTTGTGCAAGGGAACCGACCAACAGCTGCCAGCCATCAACCAGCACAAACAGCATCAGTTTGAAGGGGAGTGCGATGGTGGCCGGGGGAACCATCATCATCCCAAGAGCCATCAGTACGCTGGCAATCACCAGGTCGATAATCAGAAACGGGATAAAAATGGTGAAGCCTATCTGGAATGCGGTCTTTAGTTCACTGGTGACATACGCGGGGAGCAGGATACGCATCGGTACGGCTTCCGGTCCCTGTAGCGGGCCGCTATTTGCCAGACGGGCAAACAGCGCGAGGTCAGCTTCGCGCGTCTGACGCAGCATAAATTCGCGCAGCGGCTGCGCGCCTTTCTCCAGCGCATCCTGCATTGAAATTTTGTCTTCGCTGAAGGGCTGATACGCATCGACGTAGATTTTATCAATGACCGGCGACATGATGAAAAACGTCAGGAACAGGGACAGGCCTAACAGGACCTGATTTGGCGGCGCGGAAGGTGTCCCCAGCGCGTTACGCAGCAGGCCAAAAACAATGATGATGCGGGTGAAACTGGTCATCATCAGCAAAATGGCGGGGATAAAGGTCAACGAGGTGATAAAGACTAAGGTCTGCACCGGGAGCGACCAGCTCTGACCGCCGCCTGGCAGCGGCTGGCTTACCAGACCTGGCAGTTGAGCGAATGCGGCCGGGCTGAGCAACCACAGCCCGGTAAGCGTAAGGGATAGCAAGCGACGCATCAGGATCTCCCGGAACGCTTAAGCAAATTTTTCATGATGGACTGAAAATCCCCGGGGGAAGGGGGGAGCGGTTCAGCCTCAGCGGGCGCAGGCGGAAGGATATGCAACACATTGATTTGTGCTGTCGTAACCCCGAGCACCAGCCGCGCATCCTCCACATCGACAATCACCACCCGTTCACGTGGCCCCAGTGACGTACTGGCGGATACCTTCAGACCACGCGTACTGGCGTTTTTGGGCGCAAAGCCCAGACGTTTAATTATCCAGGCCGCTGCCAGAATCAGGATGATGATCCCCAGTAGCGCGCCGCTCACCTGCATCAGCGGTGAGTCGGGTACGGCTGAAGGCTGCTGTACTGTGGCCTGGGGTTTCATGGTTAACGGCTCAGGCGACGCATACGTTCGGACGGCGTGATGATGTCGGTAATCCGCACGCCGTATTTATCGGCAACGACCACCACTTCACCCTGGGCTATCAGATAACCATTAATCAGAATATCCAGGGGTTCACCGGCCAGACCGTCCAGAGCAACGACAGAACCCTGCGTCAGGCGCAGCAATTCTTTAATGGTCATCCGGGTGCGGCCCAGCTCAACGGTCAGCTTTACCGGAATATCCATGATCAGGTCGATATCCTGCAGGGTACCGCTCACATCGCCGCCGCCAAGCTGCTGGAATACCGCGTCAGCGGTGCTTTTCGCCGGAGTCGTTTTTTGCTCGTTCAACGCGTCAGCCCACAGATCGTCCAATGCACCATTGTTTTCATCGGACGGATTATTCATGTCACTCATTTGGGCTGTTCCTCATTCAGCGAATTCAAAATCGGGTTGATCAAATGTTCCACGCGTAGCGCGTACTGACCGTTAAGGGTGCCATACTGGCTGGTCAGCACCGGCACACCGTCCACATGAGCAATAATGCGGTCAGGTTTTTCTATCGGCAGCACATCGCCGGGCTGGAGTTTTAAAATCTGAGAAAGGCGCAGCGGAATATCGGCAAAGTTGGCAACCAGCTCCAGTTCTGAGTGCTGAACCTGCCGCACCAGGTTATCGCGCCAGTTCTGATCCTCATGGCGCGAATTTTCCAGCGGGGGATTGACCAGCAACTCGCGCAGCGGTTCTATCATGCTGAACGGCAGGCAGATATTGAACTCACCGGTCAGGTTACCAATCTCAACGTGGAACGGCGTGTTGACGACAATATCGTTCGGCGAGGTGGTGATGTTGGTGAACTTCACCTGCATCTCGGAACGCACATACTCCACTTCCAGCGGGTTGATGGCTTTCCAGGCATCGCTGTAGCCCTCAAGCGCCAGCTTCAGCATGCGATTAATCACGCGCTGTTCGGTATGGGTAAATTCGCGGCCTTCTACTTTGGTCGGGAAACGACCGTCGCCGCCGAAAAGGTTATCCACGGCGATAAATACCAGACTCGGTGAGAACACCACTAACCCGGTACCGCGCAGCGGCTTCAGGTGGATCAGGTTCAGGTTGGTCGGTACCGGCAGGTTACGCGCAAATTCGTGATAGGGCTGAATGCGGATCGCGCCAACGGTGATATCCGGGCTGCGGCGCAGCAGGTTAAACAGCCCCATGCGGAACTGTCGTGCAAAGCGTTCATTGATAATCTCCAGCGCCTGCAAACGTTCACGCACCACGCGGCGCTGGGTGTTGGGGTCATAAGGGCGAATATCGCTTTCGCCAGCAATACCCGGAGTCGGTTCGTCTTTAGTCTCGCTGTCTCCATTGAGCAGCGCGTCTATTTCAGCCTGAGAAAGAATACTATCGCCCATGTCTTTACCGCAGAATAAAAGCTGTATACAGAACGTCGGTGACTTCCTGCCTGGGTTGCCCGGCAACGAGCGGAGTGGCAAGCGTCTCTTTGATTGCCGCGATCAGCTTTTGCTTGCCCTCTTCGGTGGACAGCACGGCGGCATCCTGACGAGAAAACAGCAGCAAAAGACGGCTGCGCACCTCCGGCAGATATTCGCTTAAGCGGGAACGGGTCGCCTCATCTTTCAGGCGCAGCGTCACGCCGACGTACAGCACCCGGTCCGCATCGCCCAGGTTAACGGTGAAAGTATCCAGTGCAAAGAATACCGGCGCTGGTGGGGGGGGCGGTTCCGCTTTGACGTGGGCGTCGGCCTTCTGTTGCAGGCGCCAGTAGCTATAGCCTGCGGTGGCGCAGGCCGCGAGGGTGATTAACACCAGCAACGGGATCCAAATTTTGCGCTTACTCTTTTTGCTCATCGCGGAATCAGTCATCTGATACGGGCTTCCTGTTTCGGTACAGCTTATTGGCTGATTATCCCGTGTCTTATCCACGGCAAAGCGTGGAAAAGACGCGGATAATCATGCTACCTCTGGCGTTAGGCGAAGATATCGACCGCGCCAGTGCCGCGCGCCGCAGACTGCAATGAGGCAGGAACGGCCAGATCGATATCGCCGTCAGCTAACGGCGTTTCCTGGGCAGGCGTGCGGGCCGTTTGCTGTTGCTGGGATGAGGACTGCTGTTGTCCGGCAAAACTCTCGCTGCTTATATTGCTCTGTCCAAGCTGGATCCCACTTTCAGCAAGCTGTGTGCGCAGAACCGGCAGGGCGGCCTCCAGCGCGGCGCGTACGTGGCTGTGAGCGGAAACCATCTGTAACTGAGCCTGGTTATCATCAAGCTTCAGGGAGATATGGACCTGGCCCAGATCTTCCGGATGCAGACGCAGCTCGGCGCTCTGCTGGCCCTGACGGGTAAACAAGGTAATGTGCTGACTGAGCGACTGTTGCCATTCATGGCTGCCCAGCGGGGCGCTTAATACCGGCGCGGGGGCGGCTGGCAGCGGCTGCGCGTGCGTTGGTTGACTGCCAACGCTGGTCATAGCCACACCCTGCGTCACCGGAGCGGGCGTGCTCTCTGTCTCAGCATGGGTTGCAGCGACGGCCACGGCAGCCACTGCAGGGGCTGATGGCTGACCATAAGCGGTATCCGTCGCTACGCCCGGTAGGGCTGTATCCGTTTTGCCTTTTCTTGAGTCGCCCGTTGTCAGCGTGTCGGCCATGTCTGGCGAGGCGGCTTTCGGAGCAGGGCGCAATGGCGTAGTCAGAGAAGCACTGCCCCCGGTGACCAGGCTTTTATCTGCGGGCACAACAGGCTGCTGGCCGGGCAACATGGCAAATAATGCGCTCAGGCTGGCGAGCTCCTCATCGCTGAGCGCACTATTTTGTTCATCCTGTTGCACGGATTTGTTCAGCGCGGTTAGGGCGCTGCTCTTCTGCGACGGCGTCAGCGTCGACAGCAGTTGCTGTGCGTCACCCAGCCCCTTGAGCACCGCATCAGGGGGATTGTCCTGAGCCGCCAGCAGGTCGTTGAGCGTAAGGCTATGCGGCGCGTTGCCATCTTGTTTCAGCAAACCCTTTTGCAGTTTACTGCTGGCCGCCTGCAGATCGGCAAACGACAGCGGGGCATCTTTCCCCTGGACATCGCCGGTACCCAGTGCGCCAGCCAGCAGCGCCAGAAAATCCTGCGCCGAATCCGCTGATTTACCGGCCTGAAGGCCGGTTGTAAGCTCTGCATCAGGGGTAAGCAGTTGGGACAAAGTGATCATTCAGGTTTCCTCATTGCAGCACGCTGAGCAAATTCATCCATTTTTTTCTGGTCCAGGCGGTTTTCAGCCAACAGGGCCGCCGCGCTTTGTCTGTCTTGTAAAGTCTGCCATGCCTGTAGCCGCTGTTTTTTCTCACGCCAGCCGTTAAGCGCAACATCAACTTTCTGCGTCCACTGCGTTAATTGCTGGCGATGTTGTTCGACCGCCTTTTCCAGCGTCTGGATAAATTGCTGATAGTTGAGCCAGCGATTGCTGGCAATTCCCTGACTCATATCGGTATTCAGGTTAGTCCGGTACTCATTTTGATACTCGATCAGCATTTTCAGCTGCTCTTCAGCCTGTTGAAATCCGCGGCGCATTTCACCTAATAACAGCGCGGCGTCATCCACCTCTTTTTCGGCGAGATCTTTGAGTGTTGCCAGTGCTCCATGTTCTGCCATGACGATGACTCCTGTGGGTTATCACCCCGTCGGGAAAATGAGATCCAGTGCCTGGAGAGAATCTTCCCAGTCTGCCCGTTCAAAAATCCCTTGCTGTAAAAACGCCTCCAGCTGCGGCCAGAGCGCGATGGCTTTGTCCAGCATCGGGTCGCTGCCTTTGGCATATGCCCCCACGCTGACCAGATCGCGGTTACGCTGGAAGCTCGACAGCAGCTGTTTAAAATGGCGTACTTTGGCATAGTGCTGTTCACTGATGAGCGCGGTCATTGCGCGGCTGATCGACGCTTCGATATCAATCGCCGGATAATGCCCGGCCTCGGCCAGACGGCGTGACAGCACAACATGACCGTCGAGGATCGCACGCGCGGAATCGGCGATCGGATCCTGCTGGTCATCACCCTCGGTCAGCACCGTGTAAAAGGCGGTGATCGAGCCGCCGCCATGAATGCCGTTCCCGGCACGCTCAACCAGAGCCGGGAGTTTGGCAAACACCGAAGGCGGGTAACCTTTGGTTGCCGGTGGCTCGCCGATCGCCAGGGCGATTTCACGCTGCGCCATCGCATAACGGGTCAGGGAATCCATAATCAGCAGCACGTGCTGCCCCCGATCGCGAAAATCTTCCGCGATTCGGGTGGCATACGCCGCACCCTGCATACGCAACAGGGGAGAGACGTCAGCCGGAGCGGCGATGACGACCGAACGTGCACGCCCGTCCGCACCGAGAATATTTTCGATGAAATCTTTGACTTCGCGTCCACGCTCGCCAATTAACCCCACGACAATGACGTCGGCACGGGTATAGCGGGCCATCATGCCGAGCAGGACGCTTTTACCCACCCCGGAACCGGCAAACAGCCCCATGCGCTGGCCGCGTCCCACGGTCAACAGGGCGTTGATCGCACGCACGCCGGTATCAAGAACATGCTCAATCGGCGTGCGCTGGAGCGGGTTAAACGGCTGGGTGATCAGCGCGCCCGTTTCGCCGGTGTCGGGGGAGGGCAGTCCGTCGAGCGGTTTACCGCTGCCGTCCAGTACCCGACCTAACAGTGCCGGACCGAGCGGCAGCTGTTTACTGCTTTGCAGTCCTTCGCTGGCGATTTTTTTGGCGTAGACGCGGGCGCCAGGCAAAATCCCTTCCACCTCTTCCAGGGGCATCAAAAACAGTCGATGACCGTTGAAACCCACGACTTCACTTTCGACTTCGTGGGTTTCAGTACCTTCCTGGCGCTCAATCACGCAGGTAGCGCCGAGCGGCAGCTGTAAACCCGTCGCCTCCAGTACCAGCCCGGTGGCGCGGGTCAGGCGTCCATAGCGGCGTACCGCCGGAAGCTGCGCAATTTTTGCCTCGAAGTTATCCAGCGTATTCAACCAGCGGGTCAGGCGTGAGGTCATCAGACGACTCCAGGCGCTGCCAGACGGCAGAGTTCTTGCCAGCGGGTGGCGACGCTGGCGTCCAGATCGCCTTCATCGGCAGAGACTTTGCAGCCGCCGTGATGCAACGTCGGGTCGCCGCGCAGACGCCAGCCGTGCAGGCTGAGTGTGGCGCCGAGTATCTCTTCCACCTGCTGGAGATCGTCAGGGTGAACGCGAAGCTGAGGCTTACCACTGAACAATGGTTCTTGCTGTAACAGCTGTTGGATCTGCTTAATCAATGCCGAGTTGTCTATCGCAGGCGTCTGTCCAATCACCTGACGCGCCGCCTCCAGCGCCATTTGCATCAGGCGTGAAGCGATTACGCTGTCCAGCGCATCAAGGGTGTTCTGAAACTCGCTTACCAGCTGCTGCATATGGGCATGAACAGGCGCCTGCTGTGAGCGTGCCTGCGCTTGCCCTTGCTCCAGACCTTGCGCGATGCCTTCCTGGTAGCCCTGTTCATGGCCTTTCTGACGGCCCTCCGCCAGACCGGCGTTATAGCCCTGCTCGTGAGCCTGGATTTTCAGTTGCGCCAGCTGTAGCTCAAGTTGCTGTTCAGCGCTCAATTCCGGCTCGTCGCCTTCCTCTTCTGTTTCTGTCAGCGCTTCGCTTTGTCCGGCAGGGATAAACTCTGCCAGGGGAGACGCGAGATCGTCCGGGGTCCAGATTTTCCACGGCAGCTCGTTAGACATAGGTATCCTCGCCGCTGCCGATCACCATCTCGCCGGTTTCTGCCAGACGACGCACGATAAGCAGAATCGATTTCTGTTCGTTTTCCACCTGCGACAGACGCACCGGGCCACGGTTGGCAAGATCGTCGCGCAGGATATCGGCGGCACGTTGCGACATGTTGCGCAGGAACTTCTCGCGTAGCGGCTGTTCCGCCCCCTTCAGAGCGATCAGCAACGATTCGGAATCCACTTCCTGCAACAGACGCTGGATGCTGCGGTCGTCCACGTCCACCAGGTTTTCGAACAGGAACATTTCGTCGATAATCTTCTGCGCCAGCTCGCCGTCGAATTCGCGCACGGCGCTAATGACCGCTTCTTCCTGCTGGGTTTTCATCAGGTTGATAATTTCCGCTGCCGTCCTTACGCCACCCATTTTGCTGCGCTTGAGATTCTGACCGTCGAGCAGACCGTTCAGAACTTCGGTCAGTTCCGCGAGCGCGGCAGGCTGTACGCCGCCGAAGGTGGCAATACGCAGCATCACATCGTGGCGCAGGCGTTCGTCGAACAACGCCAGAATATCGGCCGCCTGGCCACGCTTGAGGTGTACCAGAATGGTGGCGATGATCTGCGGGTGTTCGTCGCGAATAAGGTCGGCGGCGCTTTGCGGCTCCATGAAATTGAGCGTTTCAATGCCGCTGGCGGTATCGCGGGTTTCGAGAATATCCTCCAGCAGGCTGGCGGCGCGCTCTTCACCCAACGCTTTCACCAGTACGGAACGCAGATATTCGTTGGCATTAATGTTGAGGGCGGCGAACTGTTCAGCCTCCAGCTCAAACTCTGACAGCACATCGGTTAGTTGTTTGTTGGAGATCTGACGAACGTTGGCCATTGCCGCACTCAGGGACTGGACTTCACGCTGAGAGAGGTGCTTGAAGACCTCCGCCGCGCGGTCCTCGCCAATGGTCATCAGCAGGATGACGCTTTTATCGGTGCCGGTAAGGGTATTACTCATGATCGTTACTCATCCACTGGCGAATGACCAGCGCCACGACGCGCGGATCGTTATCTGACATTTCGCGAATACGCTGGCTCATGACTTCAGCCCCCAGACGCTGGTTAGCGCGGCGCTGCTGGGTTTGTTCATCTTTGCTGAGACGAACCTCCACTGCTTCTTCTGTCTCCTGACGAATCTGCGCCCGCTCCTGCGCGACTTTCGCCTCTTCAGCACGGCGAGTCAGCTGTGGACGAACCGCTTTGCGCCACAGCAGCCAGGCCACCAGCGCGACCAGCAGCCAGCGACCTGCGGAGAGCAGCTGATCAATGAAGGCCTGTTTTTTCCAGAATGGCAGCTCGCCGCCAGTATCATCTGCTGCGCTAAACGGTGAGTTCACCACGTTCAGGGTATCGCCACGCTTGTCAGAGAAGCCCATCGCCTCGCGGGTCAGATCTTCAATCTGCTTCATTTGATCGGCGGTCAACGGCAACGGTTTGCCGTCCGGCAGGTTTTTGTAGTTAACCACGACAGCTACCGACAAGCGCTGTACGTCGCCCACGTTCATTTTGGTGTGGCGGATAGTACGGTCGACTTCATAGTTACTGGTTTCGTTACGCTGAGTGCTGCGCGGTCCGGCGTTATTATTATTGCTACTGGTCGTTTGCTGTTGCTGTTGGGCGTTTGGTCCGTTCTGCGCATTCTGTTGATTCGTCGGCGGTATGGCGATCGGCGCGGTGTTAGCAGGGGCAGGCTGGTTTGACAGTGCGCCAGGTACGCCGCCGGGATAACCCGAACTGGATTGTTCACTTTCGTTAAGCTGGCGTGAACGGAGCACGGCCTGTGAGGGATCGCCATTTGGACGATACTGCTCTTCTGTCTGCTCTTTGTTAGCGAAATCCAGCTGCGCGGTCACCTGGGCGTGAACGTTACCGTTGCCGACGATGGGCGACAGGATCGATTCGATACGACGCTGGACGCGGCTTTCAACATCGCTGGTGTATTTCAACTGGGCGTCGTTCAGATCGCGGCTGTTAGTATTTGACTGGGTTAACAGATGACCGCTCTGATCGACGAGCGTAACGTTACCCGGCGGTAAACCGGCGACGGCGCTGGAAACCAGATGCACAACCGCGCTGATTTGCCCTTCATCCAGCGCGCGACCGGGTTCCAGATTCACGGTGACGGAAGCCGAAGGGGATTTTTGTTCACGTACAAATAAGGACGGTTTCGGCATCGCCAGATGCACGCGGGCGCTTTTTACCGGGCCGAGCGTCTCGATGGTGCGGGCCAGTTCGCCCTCCAGGGCGCGCTGGTAATTTACCTGTTCGCTGAACTGGCTAATGCCGAACTTCTCCTGATCCAGCAATTCAAAGCCCACTGCGCCGCCTTTTGGAAGCCCAAGCTGGGCCAGGCGCAGACGCAATTCATGCACCTTGTCCGCGGGGACTTCGATCGCGCCGCTCCCCTCAGCGAAGCGATAAGGAATGTTCATCTGGGTCAACTGGGTCACGATGGCGCCGCCATCCTGATCGGACAGATTACTGAACAAGGTGCGGTAGTCAGGTGATTTCGCCCACAGTACCATCGCCACAACAATAGCAACGGCAGCAGAACTGGCCACAATCAGCGGAATTCGGGGATTCGCGCGCAGACGGTTAAGCCACTCGAGAGGTTTAGTTTGGGTTGCAGTTGATGCAGTCGCACTCATCTCGCACCTCGTGACCGATTGTGGACGGCTTTTTTTGCAAAGTGGAACAAGACTCACTCCCGGGTCAGCAAACTCAAAAAATAGACGGTTTCATTATTTGCGGTTTCGATTTTTTCTATGCGCTAAAAACCGTGGTTTTTTATCGTTATTTAGCGCCTTTATCTCATTGACAAGCTGGTAGTCTCTGCTGTGTAAAAAACCATCCAGGGGATAAGCATGTCAGCAATACAGGGGATCGAAGGCGTTATCAGTCAGCTCCAGGCGACGGCAACGGGCGCCCGGACGCAAGAGGCATTACCGCAACCGACCGTGAGCTTTGCCGGTGAGCTTCATGCGGCGTTAGGAAGGATCAGCGACACGCAGAATGCGGCGCGGGTGCAGGCGGAAAAGTTTACCCTGGGTGAACCCGGTATAGCGCTCAACGATGTGATGACCGATATGCAAAAAGCCTCGGTGTCGATGCAGATGGGAATTCAGGTGCGCAACAAGCTGGTGTCAGCGTATCAGGAAGTGATGTCCATGCAGGTTTAGAGTCTGGCCCATCAGGCTATTTTGCTTGCCATTTTGAAACTGGGCAGTTCTCGCCATCCTCACGTACTCCGTGTACGCTCCGGTTGCTCCGCGCTGTCCGTGTTCAAACTGCCTGCGCCAATGACGCCTGGAGGACCAGGCGCTTAGTCAGCCGGTATTCTCTCCCGCGGCCAGCGGTCGCGGGAGATGCGGTTTACTTCTGAATCAGATAGCGGATGGTTGGTCCGTCCTGCTGAATATCCAGCACCGTATAACCATGGTTGCGCGCATCCAGCGGGATGTTATTAATTGACTGCGGGCAGTCGCTCACCACCTCCAGAATTTCACCTTTCTTCAACTGTGGCATCGCCTCCAGCGTGGCGACGGCCGGGTAGGGGCAGGGCTCACCAACCATATCCAGACGATAATCAGGAACGATATTTTTCATGCGGATTCCTTAGCAGGGGTCAACCCGGCGCGACGGAAGAAACGTTTTTCCCAACCGATTACCAGCATCAGCGCGGCAAACAGCAGCAGGTAGGTGACCAGCAGGCCGCCCAGCGGGCCAAACGTGTTGAGGAGGTTCACTTTATCCCAGTTGGTGGCAAGCGCGGGGGCAAAGTCGTCCCAGTAGTACGCCAGAAGGGTCGAGCCGATAACGTTGCCCAATCCTACCCACCAGTAGTGTACCTGGCCTTCTACGGCGCGGTACATCCAGCCGGTTTCGCAACCGCCCGCCAGCACGATGCCAAAACCAAACAGCAGACCGCCGATGACCGCGTTAGGACCTGCCCACATGATTTTCGCTTCCACTCCAAGCTGCACGTAGCTGAAAATACCTATTGCGCTCACCGCCATCCCGAAGATGATCGCTTTTGCCATATGGGTGCGGCCGGTGATCCACAGATCGCGGAAGGCAGAGGTGAAACAGATTTGCGCGCGTTCAATCAGCAGACCAAACCCGACGCCGAACAGCATTGCCAGCCCCAGCTTCGGTTGATTCACGGCCGTCAATAACGCCCAGCCGATCATGCCGATAAAGACCAGCATCCCCAGACGGAAGCGGCGGCGCGCCTGATCAGGCTTCTGCGTCAGCGGCGAGGCGGCGGAGACTTTCTGCATTTTAACCGGTATACGGAACACCGGCAGCAGAGTGAAACGTGCGCCAAACCATGAGCCAATGGCGGTGGCCAGCGCAAAGAACCACGCATGCAGAGAGAACTGCGGGATCCCGGTGAAGAAAGCGGCGAGGTTGCAGCCCATCGCCAGGCGTGCGCCGAAACCGGCAATCATGCCACCAACAATCGCCTGCATAATACGAATACGGCTACGCGGCATGCGCAGTTTGACGTTGTTGGCCCACAGCGCAGCGGCAAAGCAGCCGCCAAACATGCCAATAATCATCATCCCGTCGATGCGGGTCAGCGGTGTTCCTTCCAGATGAATCAGTTTGTAATACCCCCACTCTTCGGCATGAATGCCAGACAGTTGCAGGATTTGCCCGCCCCAGCGGGTAAATTCACCCGTCACGGCCCAGAAGGTGCCGGTGATGCCAAAATAGTAAGTGGAGAGAATGCCCGCCGCGATAACCGCAGGGATTGGCGCCCAGAATTTGATTAACCAGGCCTGCCTGAAGTGTTGCCATGACATGTGTTTAGCCTCTGAACTCAGAAGGTGTGAAATAAGAAGTGCGAATATTACACCGCCCACCGGTTTTGCCCCACTACTAATAAGCGGTAATACCGGATGGATCAATTGAGGCCGGTTTCTGTAAAGGCTGGCGACATCAGGGCTTTAATGCCACAATCCACTTTTCTTCGCATGCAGGATGAATGATGAAAAAATTAGCAATCGTGGGCGCGCTACTGGTATTAGCCGGCTGCGCCGAGGTGGAAAATTATAAAGATGTTGTGAAGACGCCGGCACCGGCAGGACTGGAAGGCTACTGGCAGACCACGGGTCCGCAGCGCAAGCTGGTGAGTCCTGAAGCCATCGCCAGTCTGGTGGTAACCAAAGAGGGCGATACGCTTGACTGTCGTCAATGGCAGCGCGTTATTGCGCTGCCGGGAAAACTCACCATGCTCTCCGGCGATCTGACGAACGTAACAATGAAGCGTGAGCTTTATGAGATCGAACGCGAAGGGAATACGATTGAGTATGACGGCATGACCCTGCAGCGTGTGGATCGCCCAACGGTAGAATGCGCCGCTGCATTAGAAAAAGCGCCGCTGGCGACGCCGCTGCCGTAAAAAGGCTACCCCGACAGGATGTTACTGCCGGGGTTTTTGTTAAATGACCTCTTCAATCACCCACACGCTGACGCTGCCGCCGTTGCAGAAGAATGTCGTCTCTCCGTTTTCGTCGGTAACCACGCTCTCTTCCCGATTCCCCAGATAATCACGCCAGGTTTTATTGGCATAATTTTCCCCGAGATTAATGGTTTTTTCGCCATCATCCCCATTGGAGAGCACCACCACGCAGCCGGGATCGTCATCCGTGCCGCTGCGGCTAAAGGCGATACAGTTGGGATGGTCGAAGTACAACGTCTGTATGCCGTGGGCGAAGCGCTGGCGGGCAAGGATCAGTTCATCAAGTTGTTCAATGATCGGCATGTCGATGGTATAAGTCTCGCCGTCGCCGCCAGTGTCTTCATAGTGCGCGCCGTAGAGGTCCGGGTAGAAAACCGACGGAACGCCGTTTTCCCGCAACAGAATCAGCGCATAGGCCAGTGGCTTAAACCAGGCTTCAACGGGGGCTTCCAAAGCCTGTAGCGGCTGGGTGTCATGGTTAGCAACCAGCGTGACGGCGTGGAACGGGTCGGCCTCTACCAGCGTGCCGGTAAAGATCTGGCTCATATCGTAGTCGCGTCCCTGGCGGGAGGCTTCGTGGAATTTCATCTGTAGCGGGGCGTCGAACAGCATCGTTTTGCCGTCAACCTGGTCAATATAGGTTTGCAGCTTGTCCACTTCGTGCGACCAGTACTCGGCAACGATAAACAGCGGTTTTGGCGCAACCTCCTGAACGTGCTCGATCCATTCTTTATAGAACCACGCCGGAATATGCTTCACGGCGTCGAGACGAAAACCGTCGCAGTGGGTTTGCTCCATCACCCAGCGCGCCCAGTATTTTATCTCCTCGGTTACCGCATGGTTGCGGAAATCAATATTCTCGCCCATCAGATAATCGAAATTACCCAGTTCATTATCAACCTGATCGTTCCAGCCCTCACCGGTGTAGTCGTTGACGATTTTGAAGATGCCATCTTCATGCGGATTTTCAATGTGGTCGATCCCGCTAAAGCACTTAAAATCCCAGACAAACTGTGAGTATTGCCCGCCGCGAACGGGGAAGGTGTAACGCGTCCAGCCTTCGCACTCCACGATCTCGTCATCGATTTGCGTGCGGTCATCTTCATTGACTCGCTGAACCCGTATCGCCTCTTTTTCGTCGGCGCCCATTTTGTGGTTCACCACCACATCAAGTAGTACAGCGATCTCATTTCTTTTCAGGGCGTCGATTGCTGCCAGCAGCTGAGCTTTATCACCATACTTGGTGGCGACGGAGCCTTTCTGATCAAATTCACCCAGATCAAACAGATCGTATGAGTCGTAGCCGACTGAATACCCGCCCGACGCCCCTTTATAAGCAGGCGGTAACCAGACCATATTGATACCGATATCATTGAGGCCATCAGCGCGCTCAGCCAGTTCAGACCAGAGTTTGCCGCCATTGGGGTAATACCAGTGAAAGTACTGCAACAACGTGGGGTTTTTCATCTTCCTTGCTCCAGAAGTCGACAAGCCGACCTCTGGAGTATGGAAGATTTTTTGCAACGTGGCGGGACATTATTGTGGTGCGGCTGGCGCGTCAGGTACCAGAAGCATACCGGAGAGGCGACCGTAAGCGTTATTCAGCGATTTCTGGCGGGTTGACTGGCCGATCAAATGACTCAGTTCGTCGAGGCGCTGTTGTAGCAAGCCTTTGAGGATCTGCTCATTATCCAGCGTCTGCTTGATATAGCCAGCAACCAGATCCTGGACACTTCGCGTAATGCCCTGTGGAGTTTGTGCTTCCATGACCGTTTCTATACTTTGTAAGTAGGTAACTTCCTGTTCCAGTAGTAGGTCCCACTCACCACGCTGTGCAAGCTCTAACAGCGACTGACTCAGCAGCGCGATGCGCTGCCAACGGTTGATAAACTCCACGTCTAAGGTCATTAACGAGACTCCTGGGAAGATGCTTTGGGTGAGATCTGTTTCCAGGCATCTGCAATGTTGCTGAGTAACCCTTCAACTTCTTCGAGCGACTGAATGTCATTTTGCAAGTTAGCCTGCAACAAGCGGCGAACCATATAGTCGTAAAGATCGGAAAGATTGGCGGCTATCTCACCGCCTTTCTCCTGATCCAGACCGGCTTTAAGGCCGTTGTCGATAATGTTGATCGCCTTGCTTATGGCTTCGCCTTTGGCGGTGGTTTCACCCTGCTGCATAAACAAACGAGCGCGTACTAAGGCGCTGTTTGCGCCGTCAAATAACATCTCAATCAGCTGGTGTGGACTGGCACTCATCACGGCGCTCTCCACGCCAACCTGCGCATACGCTTTAGTACCGCTCGCGGAATACATGTCTACCTCGTGTTATCAGGAATTACTCATCGCCGAAAATTGCTGGCTGAGATAAGAACTGGTGTTATTGAGCTTGCTCATCATGGTATCCAGTTGGGTAAACTGGGCTTTATAACGAGCGACCGTTTCATCAATGCTGTTGCTGACCGACAGGTATTGTTTGGTCAGACTTTTCAGCGTGGCGTTAATATTGTCTTGCGCATTATCGATAATGCCGTCATCGGCCAGGTAACCTTTCACTTCGGTCGCAATTTTGGTGGTGATCCCGGTCTCTTTGCCATCGCCGACCAGCAACTCGCGCACGGATGCCGTGTTGTCTTTCAGGGATTTAGCCAGCTTATCATCATCAATTTTCAGCTTACCGGTCGTTCCGTCCTGAGTGATGCCAATCTCAGCCATTGTTTTGAACGAAGAGTTGCTGCCGCTGTTAGCAAACTGAGCGCGAATGCCGGTCTGAATGGTGCGCAGCACGCTGTCGCCGAGAAGCGCGCCGTTCTTATCGCTGGATACTTCGCCGGGCTCGACTTCATTGTATTTTGTCAGAGTGCTGAAGGTATCAACCAGAGAGTTATAGGCGTCCACCCAGCCTTTAATGGCTTCGGTTGCTTTCGCGTCATCTTTCGTGACGGTCACGGTGGCATCCGTCACTTTTTTCGTCAGATTTAACGTCAGACCCTGCGGCGCATCCGTCACCGTATTGCTCTGACGAACGATGTCTATCCCGTTGACGTTAAGCTCAGCGTTCTCCGCTTTTACCAGCTCCTTCATATTGCCGGTGCCGGTGGTGCTGTCATAGGCCAGTAAATCGTTAAGTTTGCTGTCCCCCTCAACAGAAATCTTCATCGTGTTGTCAGTGCCGCTGGCTGCGGTAAGTACCAGTTGATACTTATCTTCAGAGACTTTCACGATACTGGCGGAAATTCCGCTATCGGCATCGTTGATCGCGTCACGAACCGCTTCCATGGAGGTGTCGCCTTTATCGAGCTTAATCTCCAGCGGTTTTTCGCGTCCTGGTTGTTCAATTTTAATGGTGCGTGAGGAAACCGAGGTGTCGCCAAGCTGTTCTTTGGTGGTGGCGAAGGTCGCATCGGTTGCCAGGGATTGTGCTGCGGCAAGATTATTGACCGTAATTTTATACGTCCCCGGAGCCGCCCCTGCGGTTGTACTAACTTTAAGGTCTTCGGTGGTACTGGAGGCGACCGTGGTTTTAAACAGATCGGCTTTATTTAACGCGGTGTTCGCGGTCTGGAATTTTTCTAACGCGCTTTTTAGCGAGCCGTAGGCCGTTAACTTTGCAGTGTTTGCGCTCTGCTGTGTCGTGATAGGGGTTAAACGT
This sequence comes from Citrobacter amalonaticus, assembly GCF_002918555.1. GTDB lineage: Bacteria > Pseudomonadota > Gammaproteobacteria > Enterobacterales > Enterobacteriaceae > Citrobacter_C > Citrobacter_C amalonaticus_A. The sequence goes on along the minus strand of NZ_PQMB01000001.1, from coordinate 301,826 downwards.
CCTTTTTCAGAGGTGGTCAGGTTAGCCAGCAGCGTGTCCAGCGGTAAGTTAGATCCGACGCCCAGTGATGAAATTGAAGCCATGGCCTTCTTCCTTATGATTGCAAACAGTAGATAAGCGCTTTATCGGCAATCTGATGGCAAAGTTTAATGATAATTTCGTGAAAATAATGCGCAGATTAATGGCTAATAAAGTGGTTATTTCGTGGGCTAAGAAAAAAGTCAGCGGAAGCTAAAAATTATCTAAAGTTCGAATTTAAGGTGCCGATACAAGGGTTACGGTGAGAAACCGTGGGCAACAGCCCAATAACATCAAGTAGTAATTGATAAGGAAAAGATCATGGCACAAGTCATTAATACAAACAGCCTGTCGCTGTTGACCCAGAATAACCTGAACAAATCTCAGTCCGCACTGGGCACCGCCATCGAGCGTCTGTCTTCTGGTTTGCGTATCAACAGCGCAAAAGATGATGCTGCAGGTCAGGCGATTGCTAACCGCTTCACTTCCAACATCAAAGGCCTGACTCAGGCTTCCCGTAACGCCAACGACGGTATTTCTATCGCGCAGACCACTGAAGGCGCGCTGAACGAAATCAACAACAACCTGCAGCGTGTACGTGAACTGGCCGTTCAGTCCGCGAACAGCACCAACTCCCAGTCTGACCTGGACTCCATCCAGGCGGAAATTACCCAGCGTCTGAACGAAATCGACCGTGTATCCGGTCAGACTCAGTTCAACGGCGTAAAAGTGCTGGCGAAAGACAATACCCTGACCATCCAGGTTGGCGCTAACGACGGTGAAACCATTGATATCGATCTGAAACAGATCAACTCTCAGACCCTGGGTCTGGATTCACTGAACGTGCAGAAAGCCTATGATGTGGAAGGTAAAGGCGTAACGACCAAAACGTACGCCAACAATGGTACCGCTCTGGACGCAACTGGTCTTGATGATGCGGCTATTAAAGCGGCGACAGGTGGTACAACAGGGACCGCGACTGTTACAGGTGGTGCAGTTAAGTTTGACGCGGATAGTAATAAATATTTTGTTACGATCGGTGGCTTCACTGGTGGTGATACTGCCAAAAACGGTGATTATGAAGTCACGGTGGCAAACGATGGTACCGTTTCTCTGGCTACTGGCGCGACTCCAACGACAATGCCTGCCGGCGCGACAACCAAAACTGAAGTTCAGGCATTAACTGAAACACCTGTCGCCGTCTCCGCTGCTGCTAAAGATGCATTGAAAGCGGGCGGCGTTGCCACTGCGGATGCGGATGCGGCAGAACTCGTCAAGATGTCTTATACCGACAAAAACGGTAAGACAATTGATGGTGGCTATGCCCTGAAAGCGGGTGATAAATATTATGCCGCAGATTACAACGAATCCACCGGTGCGATTTCAGCCAAAGTGACTAACTATGTTGCCGCAGACGGAACATCTAAAACGGCTGTAAACCAGCTGGGTGGCGTAGACGGTAAAACGGAAGTTATCACTGTTGATGGTAAAACCTATAACGCGAGCAAGGCTGCGGGTCATGACTTTAAAGCCCAGCCTGAACTGGCTGAAGCCGCGGCTAAAACCACCGATAACCCGCTGCAGAAAATCGACGCCGCTCTGGCACAGGTTGACGCACTGCGCTCCGATCTGGGTGCGGTACAGAACCGTTTCAACTCTGCTATCACCAACCTGGGCAACACCGTAAACAACCTGTCTGAAGCACGTAGCCGTATCGAAGATTCCGACTACGCGACCGAAGTGTCCAACATGTCTCGCGCGCAGATCCTGCAGCAGGCGGGGACTTCTGTTCTGGCTCAGGCCAACCAGGTTCCACAAAACGTACTGTCTTTACTGCGTTAATCAAGCGATTAACGTATCAGGAAGTCGTACACAATTAAGGCAGCGAAAGCTGCCTTTTTTAATTCAGGAGCCTGTGCAATGAAAGAAATTACCGTCACCGAACCCCACTTTGTCACCACCTTTTCCTGTAGTGGTTCCTCATGTCGGGACCACTGCTGTAAGGGCTGGAAAATTACGCTGGATAAGGCGACGGCCAATAAATACGTATCCAGTAAAAACGAGACGATTCGTAAAATCGCCAAAGAAAATATCATCCTGCTTAAAAAAAATGTGAATCACTGGGGCGAGATAAAACTGCCGTCAACGTTGGGAAATTGTCCTTATCTGGATGAGGAGCGTTTATGTCTGGTACAAAAAACGCTGGGGGCAAAAGCGCTGAGCCGGACCTGCTCGGTTTTTCCACGCGCTCAGCATATCTATAAACATGAAGTCAGAAATACCCTCAGTCTCGCCTGTCCGGAAGTGACCTCGCGGATCCTGAACGATCCCGATGCTATGGTCATTAATGATAAAACGGTGATTCAACCCCAGTTCAATACCGCACCGGTATTTCAGCCCGAGCAGAAACTGCTGAATCTGTTTTGTCTGAGCATCATTAACCACGCCGGAGTTCACCCGGAGGCTGCGCTCTACGCGCTGATCAAATTTATGATGGTGACGCAGAAGTTCACCCGAATCGATGATGACGCCCTCGCCGAACTTGAGCAGGTGTATGTCACGCTGGTTGAACAGCTCCGGTCCGGCGAGCTGGCGCAGGAACTTCGCGGAATTAACACCGACGGTAAAGTCAAAGTCTCGCTGGTCCTGCAGATGCAGAATTACTTCCGTTCCCTGCCGCTCAGCCGCGGTAGCGTCATCCTGGATCAATACATCCAGTGCTTATTGCGTACGCTCACGGCAGAAGAGGGCGTTGCGATGGAGCAACGCGTCAGCGAAACGGAAAGGCGGCTGGAAAAACTGCTACAGGAAGATCGGCAGCACAGTGCCTATGCTCTGCGAAATTTTATCCTCTATAAGATCTGGGAAAATAACTTCCCCAACCAGCCAGAGGTTGAGCCATTACGCGCTCTGTATATGATTGTGGCGGAATACGCCTTTATTAAATTGCTCATCGCCGCCAGCGCCCGCGAGCGCGGACGTCTGGAGTGGGATGATGTGACAAACATTGTTTACAGCTTCCATTCCCGCAGTCAGCACAACCGCGAAGTGGCCGCGCATTTCCACCAGTATATCGAGACGGTAAGATCAGGGGACGATCTGTCGATGATTCATTTATTATCATAATTTTGTATGGGAGGCACAGAAGTGCCTCCCTGCCTGCTATCTCTCTGATCTCTATCGTCCTTTTTTTTCATTAGAAAAGTGTGTCTGGCTACATAAGTAAAATAACCCTTCTTTTATAGCCTTATTCCTCCGATAGAACGCCCTCCAGAAACGGATAATCATGCCGATAACTCATTTAACGCAGGGCTGTTTATCGTGAATTCACTGTATACCGCTGAAGGTGTAATGGATAAACACTCGCTGTGGCAGCGTTATGTACCGCTGGTGCGTCACGAAGCATTGCGCCTGCAGGTGCGCTTGCCTGCGAGCGTAGAACTGGACGACCTGCTACAGGCGGGCGGCATCGGGTTATTGAATGCAGTCGACCGATATGACGCTCTGCAAGGAACGGCATTTACGACTTACGCAGTGCAGCGTATTCGTGGGGCGATGCTGGATGAACTACGCAGCCGGGACTGGGTTCCGCGTAGCGTCCGGCGAAATGCCCGCGAAGTGGCGCAGGCGATGGGACAACTGGAGCAGGAGTTAGGGCGTAACGCAACGGAAACTGAAGTGGCGGAACGTCTGGCTATCCCTGTTGAAGAGTATCGTCAGATGTTGCTCGATACCAATAACAGCCAGCTCTTTTCGTACGACGAGTGGCGGGAAGAGCATGGCGATAGTATCGAGCTGGTGACGGACGAAAATCAGCAGGAAAACCCGCTGCAACAGCTTCTTGAGAGCAATTTACGCCAGCGCGTGATGGATGCGATTGAAGCACTTCCCGAACGTGAACAGCTGGTGCTAACGCTTTACTACCAGGAAGAGCTCAATCTCAAAGAGATTGGCGCGGTGCTGGAAGTGGGCGAGTCGCGGGTCAGCCAGTTGCACAGTCAGGCCATAAAACGGTTACGCATTAAACTGGGTAAGCTATAGGCGGCTTTGTCGTCGCTGAAAAATGCCGCACAACGTATTGAATACCAGGAGTTCTCATGACGGTGCAGCAATCTAAAAGACGGCCACTAAGCCGCTACCTTAAAGATTTTAAACACAGCCAGACGCATTGCGCCCATTGCCAGAAGCAGCTCGACCGCATCACGTTAGTACGCAAGGGAAAAATTGTGAACAAGATTGCGATTTCCCGGCTGGATACGCTGATGGATGAAGCGCAATGGCAAGAGGAGCGCAAAGAGTGGGTCGCGCTGTGCCGTTTCTGCGGCGATCTGCACTGCAAAGAGCAGTGCGACTTCTTTGATATTGTCGGCTTCAAACAATTCCTGTTCGAACAAACCGAAATGAGCCACGGCACCGTGCGTGAATATGTTGTTCGTTTGCGCCGTCTGGGTAACCATCTTAGTAAACAAAAGATCTCCCATGACCTGCTGGAAGAGGGATTTCTGGATGAAAACCTGGCTCCATGGTTACCAGAAACCAGCACTAACAACTATCGCATTGCGTTGCGTAAGTACGAACAGTATAAGGCGCATACGCATCCCGAACTGATACTGAAATCCTCCTTTACGGCGACTTCTGATATATATTAAAAATGAATATATACCCTCACTAATTCGCGTTGCGGGACAAAACGGCGTGGTCGTTTTGTCCTGCAACGCCTGTCATTTAGGGTATAAGATATAACGGAGTCGTGTTTGTGAATGCGAATTAACCCTCTACAATACAATCATTAATGACAATATTTTGGGGTAACTATGAAATTAGCACTTCTGGGACGTCAGGCGTTGATGGGGATGATGGCTGTTGCACTTGTCGCGGGAATGAGCGTGAAGACCTTTGCCGATGAAGGCCTGTTAAATAAAGTTAAAGCGCGCGGCACGCTGTTGGTCGGCGTGGAAGGAACGTATCCTCCGTTCAGCTACCAGGGCGATGATGGCAAGCTGGCGGGTTTTGAAGTGGAATTCGCCGAAGCGCTGGCAAAACATCTGGGGGTTAAGGCAACGCTGAAGCCCACCAAATGGGACGGTATGCTGGCTTCTCTCGACTCCAGACGTATTGATGTGGTCATCAACCAGGTCACCCTCTCTGACGAACGTAAGAAGAAATATGATTTCTCTACCCCGTACACGGTTTCCGGTATTCAGGCGCTGGTAAAAAAAGGCAATGAAGGAACCATTAAAACGGCGGCAGACCTGAAAGGCAAAAAAGTGGGCGTCGGTCTGGGAACCAATTATGAAGAGTGGTTGCGCCAGAATGTAGACGGCGTGGACATCCGCACTTACGATGACGATCCGACGAAATATCAGGATCTTCGCGTAGGCCGTATCGATGCGATCCTGGTCGATCGTCTGGCTGCGCTGGATCTGGTGAAGAAAACCAAAGACACGCTGGCGGTGACGGGGGAAGCCTTCTCCCGTCAGGAGTCTGGCGTGGCGTTGCGCAAAGGCAACGACGATCTGCTGAAGGCGGTGGATGCGGCCATTGCTGAAATGCAGAAAGATGGTTCCCTGAAGGCGCTGTCTGAGAAATGGTTTGGGGCGGATGTGACCAAATAATCCGCTGAATGACAAAAAAAGGCGCTTTAATTAGCGCCTTTTTTATTGCATCTGTTTTGTACATGCATAATAACAAGAGCATCACAACAATGAATAACGGAGGTTGCATGCCACTGCATAACTTAACGCGCTTTCCACGCCTGGAATTTATCGGTGCTCCGACGCCACTCGAATATCTGCCACGCTTTTCTGACTATCTGGGGCGCGACATTTTTATTAAACGCGATGATGTCACGCCAATAGCAATGGGCGGCAACAAGCTGCGCAAGCTGGAGTTTCTGGCGGCGGACGCCCTGCGTGAAGGCGCAGATACGCTGATTACCGCCGGGGCGATTCAGTCTAACCATGTCCGACAGACCGCGGCCGTGGCGGCGAAGCTGGGTTTACATTGCGTCGCGCTGCTGGAAAACCCGATTGGCACCACTGCGCAAAACTATCTGACCAACGGTAACCGGCTGCTGCTGGATCTGTTCAATGTGCAAATCGAGATGTGCGATGCGCTGAACGAACCGGATGCACAGCTTCAGGAACTGGCGACCCGCATCGAAGCACAGGGTTATCGTCCGTATGTTATTCCGGTGGGCGGTTCGAATGCTTTAGGTGCGCTGGGATATGTGGAAAGCGCGCTGGAGATTGCACAGCAGTGTGAAGGCGCAGTCGCGCTCTCTTCGGTAGTGGTTGCCTCCGGCAGCGCCGGGACGCATGCCGGACTGGCGGTGGGGCTGGAACAACTGATGCCGGATGTGGAACTGATTGGCGTGACCGTGTCGCGAAAGGTTGCCGATCAAAAGCCGAAGGTCGTCACCCTGCAACAGGCCGTCGCAAACGCGCTTGAACTGACCGCCACGGCGGATATTTTGCTGTGGGACGACTATTTTGCACCGGGTTACGGTACGCCAAACGATGAGGGGATGGAAGCCGTGAAGCTGCTGGCGCGCCTGGAGGGTATTCTGCTCGATCCGGTCTATACCGGGAAGGCAATGGCCGGTCTGATTGAGGGGATTAGTCAGAAGCGCTTTAAAGATGAAGGGCCGATTTTGTTTGTTCATACCGGCGGGGCGCCAGCGCTGTTTGCCTACCATCCTCACGTGTAATCACGGATAAGCTCATGCAAGAAAGTATCCAACTGGTCATTGATTCTCTGCCATATTTGCTCAAAGGCGCGGTATTTACCCTTCAGTTGAGTATTGGCGGGATGTTTTTCGGCCTGCTGCTGGGGTTTATCCTCGCCCTGATGCGCCTGTCGCCGCTGCTGCCGGTTCGCTGGCTGGCGCGTTTGTATATCTCCGTCTTTCGCGGCACACCGCTTATCGCCCAACTGTTTATGATCTATTACGGTCTGCCGCAGTTTGGTATCGAGCTGGATCCGATCCCGGCTGCGATGATTGGTCTGTCACTGAACACGGCAGCCTATGCCGCAGAGACGCTGCGTGCGGCCATTTCTTCCATCGACAAAGGCCAGTGGGAAGCGGCAGCCAGTATCGGGATGACCCCGTGGCAGACAATGCGGCGCGCCATTTTGCCCCAGGCGGCTCGCGTGGCGTTACCGCCGCTGAGTAACAGTTTCATCAGTCTGGTGAAAGATACTTCGCTGGCCGCAACCATTCAGGTACCGGAACTGTTCCGGCAGGCGCAGCTGATCACCTCGCGCACGCTGGAAGTCTTTACCATGTATCTGGCGGCTTCGCTGATTTACTGGATTATGGCAACGGTGCTGTCGTCGCTGCAAAACTACTTTGAAAATCAACTTAACCGCCAGGAGAGAGAGCCGAAATGAGTGCTATCGAAGTGAAAAACCTGGTGAAAAAATTTCATGGACAGACCGTCCTGCATGGTATCGATCTGGATGTGAAACCCGGTGAGGTTGTGGCGATTATCGGTCCCAGTGGTTCGGGCAAAACAACGCTGCTGCGCAGCATCAACTTGCTGGAACAGCCGGAAGCCGGAACCATTAAGGTGGGAGAGATTACCATCGACACTGCGCGTTCGCTCAGTCAGCAAAAAGGGTTGATTCGCCAGCTGCGCCAGCATGTGGGATTTGTGTTCCAGAGCTTCAACCTGTTCCCTCACCGGACGGTGCTGGAGAACATCATAGAAGGTCCGGTCATTGTCAAAGGCGAAGCGAAAGAGGGGGCGACAGCCCGTGCGCGTGAGTTGCTGGCGAAGGTCGGTCTGGCAGGGAAAGAGAACAGCTACCCACGTCGCTTGTCCGGCGGGCAGCAGCAGCGGGTGGCGATTGCCCGCGCCCTGGCGATGCGTCCGGAGGTTATCCTGTTTGATGAGCCAACCTCTGCGCTCGATCCTGAGCTGGTGGGGGAGGTACTGAGCACCATCCGACAGCTGGCAGAGGAAAAACGCACGATGGTCATCGTAACGCACGAGATGAGCTTTGCCCGCGATGTGGCAGATCGGGCGATATTCATGGATCAGGGCCGAATTGTGGAACATGGACCGGCAAAAGCATTATTTGCCAATCCTCAACAACCGAGAACGCGTCAGTTTCTGGAGAAATTTCTGTTGCAATAAATAAGCCTGCAAAATCATCCGGAATGGATTCGTTTCGGATGATTTTGCATAATTATGGACAGGCTCTGCATGGTTATTACGCTTATCGTCTGCCGCTGGTCGTGTCCCTGAAATGGCTCAAATCTCTGACAGATATTTTGTATAGATAAATTATGTTTATGTGTTAGTTTGTTTTATTCATTATAATGATTATCACTCTCAGGGGCGTGACTTATCAGTATGCAGGATAATGACTTTTTTACCTGGCGACGGACGATGCTGCTGCGTTTCCAGGAAATGTTGACGGCAGGGGATGTCTACAGTGAATTACAGCGTCAGACTCAACGGCTGGAATTTGATTATTACGCGCTCTGTGTCCGTCATCCCGTGCCGTTTACGCGACCCAAAATTTCCCTGCGTTCGACCTATCCCGACGCATGGATTGCCCATTATCAAGCCGAGAACTATTTTACGATTGACCCGGTATTAAAGCCGGAAAACTTTCGTCAGGGCCATTTACCGTGGAACGATGCGCTATTTAGCGAAGCGCAGGTGATGTGGGATGCGGCCCGTGCGCATGGCTTGCGCAAGGGGGTGACACAATGTGTCATGTTAGCAAACCGGGCACAGGGATTTCTTTCCGTCTCACGTGCGGGCACACAGAGCAGAATGCCGTTCACGCCTGATGAGGTGGAACTGAGGCTGCAGCTGCTGGTTCGTGAAAGCCTGGCCGTTCTGCTGCGGCTGGAAGACGACATGGTGATGACGCCGGAAATGCGTTTCAGTAAGAGGGAAAAAGAGATCCTGAAATGGACCGCAGAAGGAAAAACATCGTCTGAAATCGCGATGATTCTGTCGATATCGGAAAACACCGTCAACTTTCATCAGAAGAATATGCAGAAGAAATTTAATGCCCCAAATAAGACGCAGATTGCCTGCTATGCGGCGGCGACAGGGCTGATTTGAAAGGGTAAACGTTCTGCGTGTCAGACGCAAAAACCGGCTGAGAGCGCTGTCGCTTCCAGCCGGTTTTTATTACTGGCGGTAAGCTTGTTTAATTTGCTTAACAGTGCTGGAAAATACTGCGGCCTGCGCGTTGTCTTCAATCTGCGCGATCTGTTTTTCCATTTTAAGAATCACGCGTCCTGCATCGGCTTGCCCCATCGCCTGCAGCATCAGCGTTAACATGGCTTTCAGGCAGTTGACTTCGTTAGCCAGTTCTTGATTATTCTCGGCGGTGGAAAAATCAGGCGTACTCATTTATTTTCCTCGTTGTGTTTCATTGAAAATGTGCGATGACGAAAGTTAAGGCGGCGGAGTATACCATAAGCAATGCTAAAAATAGCACTGGTTGTTTTTTGTTCGCGCATTGCGCCGACGGCATGAAAATAAACAATGCGTTAAGTGGATATAATTCCTGCAGTCGAGGCGTATTTCATCTGTTTGAATCGTTAATTATTGTTACAAAATTGCTTTTCTATTTATCAGTTAGGGAAATGCAAGTGAATTTTTTGTCACTATTCTGAAACGCCTTACCAATAATTGCGAACGTAACTTGCTGCAAGTAGTGGAGGTTTCCACAAAATGTACAGTCTAATTTCCAAAAACGAGAGCGAAATCGGAAGACTGGCATTTTTTACGTTTTAAAGTTGAGATAAAAACCGCTAATATATGGTCGATTCACTATCAGTAGCGTTATCCCTATTCTGGAGATATTCCTTTGATCAACGTTCTTCTTGTTGATGACCACGAACTGGTGCGCGCAGGGATACGACGCATTCTGGAAGACATAAAGGGTATTAAAGTTGTCGGCGAAGCATGCTGCGGCGAGGATGCAGTAAAATGGTGTCGCGCAAACGCCGTCGATGTTGTATTGATGGACATGAACATGCCGGGTATCGGTGGTCTGGAAGCGACGCGTAAAATTGCCCGCTCAACGGCCGATATTAAAGTGATTATGTTGACCGTCCATACTGAAAATCCGTTACCCGCTAAAGTTATGCAGGCCGGAGCCGCAGGTTATCTGAGTAAAGGCGCCGCGCCCCAGGAAGTGGTTAGCGCAATTCGTTCGGTTTTTTCCGGGCAGCGATACATTGCGTCAGACATCGCTCAGCAGATGGCGTTGAGTCAGATCGAACCTGAAAAAACGGAAACGCCGTTTGCCAGTTTGTCTGAGCGTGAGTTGCAGATTATGCTGATGATCACCAAAGGCCAGAAGGTTAATGAGATCTCGGAACAGCTGAATCTCAGTCCTAAAACGGTGAACAGCTATCGCTATCGTATGTTCAGTAAACTAAACATTCATGGTGACGTTGAGTTGACTCACCTGGCAATTCGCCACGGCCTGTGTAATGCGGAGACGTTGACAAGCCAGTGAGTGAAGTAAGCGATCAGTTTGACGCAAAAGCGTTTTTGAAAACCGTGACCAGCCAACCCGGCGTTTATCGTATGTATGATGCCGGTGGTACGGTTATTTATGTCGGGAAAGCCAAAGATCTTAAAAAACGGCTTTCCAGCTATTTTCGCAGTAATCTGGCATCGCGTAAAACGGAAGCGCTGGTTGCGCTCATTCGACAGATAGACGTAACGGTGACGCATACCGAAACCGAAGCGCTGCTGCTGGAACATAACTACATCAAGTTATATCAGCCGCGCTACAACGTGTTACTGCGCGATGACAAATCTTACCCCTTTATCTTTCTCAGCGGCGATACCCACCCGCGTCTGGCGATGCATCGTGGTGCGAAGCATGCCAAAGGCGAATACTTTGGCCCGTTCCCTAATGGTTACGCTGTGCGCGAAACGCTGGCGCTGCTGCAGAAAATTTTCCCCGTCCGCCAGTGTGAGAACAGCGTTTACCGCAATCGCTCGCGTCCTTGCCTGCAATATCAGATTGGTCGCTGTCTTGGCCCTTGTGTGGCCGGGCTCGTCAGTGAGGACGAATACACACGACAGGTGGAATACGTCAGGCTGTTTTTATCAGGTAAAGACGATCAGGTCTTGACCCAGCTGATCGCGCGGATGGAAAAGGCCAGCCAGAGTCTCGAGTTTGAAGAGGCCGCACGCATACGCGACCAGATCCAGGCCGTACGTCGGGTGACGGAAAAACAGTTTGTCTCTAATACCGGGGACGATCTGGATGTGATTGGCGTGGCCTTTGATGCCGGAATGGCCTGTGTGCATGTGTTGTTTATCCGGCAGGGGAAAGTGTTGGGAAGCCGCAGCTATTTCCCGAAAGTGCCTGGTGGAACAGAACTGGGTGAAGTGGTTGAAACCTTCGTTGGTCAGTTCTATCTGCAGGGCAGTCAGATGCGGACGCTTCCGGGCGAGATCCTGCTTGATTTTAATCTGAGCGATAAGACACTGCTTGCCGATTCATTGTCTGAGCTGGCGGGACGACGCATTAATGTGCAGACCAAACCGCGCGGCGATCGCGCGCGTTATCTGAAACTGGCACGCACGAATGCCGCGACGGCGCTGACAACCAAATTATCCCAGCACTCAACCATCACCCAGCGCTTGATCGCGCTGGCGACGGTACTGAAACTTCCGGCGGTTAAGCGGATGGAGTGTTTCGATATCAGCCATACGATGGGCGAACAGACGGTGGCCTCCTGTGTGGTTTTCGACGCCAATGGTCCACTGCGTGCAGAGTATCGTCGTTATAATATTACCGGTATCACTCCGGGTGATGATTACGCGGCGATGAATCAGGTACTGCGTCGGCGTTATGGTAAAGCGATTGAAGAAAGTAAGATTCCGGACGTGATCCTGATCGATGGTGGTAAGGGACAGCTGGGGCAGGCGAAGACCGTATTCGCTGAACTGGATGTGCCGTGGGATAAAAACCATCCTCTGCTGCTGGGCGTTGCAAAGGGCGCCGACCGTAAGGCCGGTCTGGAAACGCTGTTTTTTGAACCGGAGGGGGAGGGCTTTAGCCTGCCGCCGGACTCGCCCGCGCTACACGTTATCCAGCACATTCGCGACGAGTCGCACGATCATGCCATTGGCGGTCACCGTAAAAAACGGGCGAAGGTGAAAAACACCAGCACGCTGGAGACTATCGAAGGCGTTGGTCCAAAACGTCGACAAATGTTGTTGAAATATATGGGCGGTTTGCAAGGATTACGTAACGCAAGCGTTGAGGAAATTGCAAAAGTGCCAGGTATTTCGCAAGGTCTGGCAGAAAAGATCTTCTACTCGTTGAAACATTGAGGTCTCTGTAGCAACATAGGGGTAATTTCTCTGACAACAGATAGTTACCCGTCACTATGCAATTTAATATCCCTACATTGCTCACGCTGTTTCGCGTCATTCTGATCCCATTCTTTGTATTGGTGTTTTATCTGCCATTTACCTGGGCTCCTTTTGTCACTGCGCTTATCTTCTGTATTGCGGCCGTGACCGACTGGTTTGACGGTTTTCTGGCGCGTCGCTGGAACCAGAGTACGCGTTTTGGCGCGTTCCTCGATCCGGTTGCTGACAAGGTGCTGGTGGCCATTGCGATGGTGCTGGTCACGGAGCATTACCACAGCTGGTGGGTGACATTGCCTGCCGCGACGATGATTGCCCGTGAGATTATCATTTCTGCGCTGCGCGAATGGATGGCCGAACTCGGCAAACGCAGCAGCGTGGCGGTCTCCTGGATCGGTAAAGTAAAAACAACGTCGCAAATGGCGGCGCTGGCGTGGCTGCTGTGGCGTCCGAATATTTGGGTTGAGTACGCGGGGATCGCCCTGTTCTTCGTGGCTGCGGTATTGACGCTGTGGTCAATGTTTCAGTATCTGAGCGCCGCGCGCGGGGATTTGCTTGAACAGTGATCGTTTCGCCGCAAATTTCAGCAAACGAACGTGTGCGGCGAAAAATATCATTGACTCATTGCGCCAGGTAAGTAGAATGCAACGCATCGAACGGCGGCACTGATTGCCAGACGATAATGAAATCAAGTGATTAACTTAATCCTTGATGATTGCGGGAATAGCTCAGTTGGTAGAGCACGACCTTGCCAAGGTCGGGGTCGCGAGTTCGAGTCTCGTTTCCCGCTCCAAATTAAAAACACCGGCATTATGCGGGTGTCCGGCTGAAAAGCCTGAAGAATTCGGCGCGTTAGCAAAGCGGTTATGTAGCGGATTGCAAATCCGTCTAGTCCGGTTCGACTCCGGAACGCGCCTCCACTTTCTTCCCGAGCCCGGATGGTGGAATCGGTAGACACAAGGGATTTAAAATCCCTCGGCGTTCGCGCTGTGCGGGTTCAAGTCCCGCTCCGGGTACCATGGGAAAGACAAGAATAATCAAAGCAATAAGCAGTGTCGTGAAACCACCTACGGGTGGTTTTTTTGTGCCTGAAATTCACGTCCTGTGCATATCCTGTGCTCACGGGGTGCAATGAGCTGCAATCTCCAGCCTGGCAATGCCGAATCGAACGTGTCGCCTCCAGCATAGAGAACCAGGCCGCTTTGCCTGTTTTCCGGTACTCTTCCGGGAGAAGGGGGCCCTGCTGAGCAAGCTGTAATGCTCTAGCCACCCTGAGTACAAAGTTGCTTAATTCGTGCAATCACCTCATCTCTGTACTTCTGGTGTCCGCGCATAGCCCTTGGATGGGCAATTCTGAAACAGATTGCATTACCTGTTTTGAACTCCCATAGCTTCCCCGGAATGACTGAAGAAGTCTCATAGCCGCCTAGCTCAGTAAGCACTTGTTTTATGATGTAGTCTGTTCTCTGGGCTCCAGATGCAAAGATGATGAAATTAGGCTCAAGGTGTTTAATTTGTACCGCCAGCAGTTTCAGTGAGGCTAATATGACTTCCTGCACTTCATTTACAGGTCGGGTGAGAGGGGTCAGCCCATCGTAATCCCACGCCAGTAGATTGGCATACACGATAGCCTGAGGAGGAATATTAAGCTCCCGGGCCAGCCGGAAATGATACTGCGTGAAGCGGCTACGTGATTTGAGGTTCGTGGTGCCATCACTTTGTACCGGAAGATGTTTCCTGTAACGATCTAAAGCCTCTTCAACCACCTGCCCGATGGTGACGTCAGGTATAAGTCCCAGCATCCGTGATATCGTATTCTTACCATTCAGCGTATTCCAGCCAGCGGTTTCACGTCCAACCAGCATGATTTTTACCGGTGAGTGCCAGTATTCTTCAAAGGGTACGGGTAAAAATACGCCTGAGTATTTATCCTCATTCAGGTTAAATGACTGGGCGTCAACTTCCTGCAATATCCGTTTGTACGCGTCTAATAGCTTTTCCATTCTTCAATCCTATCCCGTAATAAATACACTTTCAGATATATATTATTTTTATGATATCAATCAGATACATGAGGATAAATATGCAAAAATCCTTCCGATTCACCAATTCATCCATCAAGGCCCTTCCGGCAAACACAGATACCAGATCTACAGAGCTTGAGGTATCTGATACCGAAGTTATTGGCCTCAAATGTCTCTCAGGTCGAACGGGTAACAAACGTTTCCTCCTGCGCTACACATTCCACGGTACCAAAAAAAGTATCAGTATTGGCAGATTCCCTGAAATCGATGTGGGGACAGCCCGTCAGATAGCTCGTCGTCACAAGGAGGCGATTGCACTGGGACATGACCCTAAAGCAGAACGCGATAATTATCGTGCGATGCCAACACTTAGTGAGTTTTTTCACCAGACCTATGTTCCGTTCATCAAACGCCATAAAAAGTCCTGGGATAAGGATGTTCAGCGTTTCACGCAATACATTGAACCTCGTCTGGGGAAGATACGTTACTGCGACCTTCGGGCCCGGGAGATCCAGCAGGTGCTTTTTGACATGCTTGAGGGCCGTATTCACGGCCAGCAGTATGCACCGTCTACCTGTAACAGGGCACTGGCTATTCTGAAAACTATGGGGCGTTATGCGCTACGACAGGATGTCCTGGAGAAGAATGAAGCCGATAAGATCCCTTTGCTAAAGGAGAATAATCAGCGGACGCGCTTTTTTGACGCTGATGAGATCAGGAGAATCCTCGACGCTGCGGCACGATATCCCAATAAGGCTGCTGGGGGACTGATAGCGATGCTGTTGTTAACCGGTACCCGCAAATCAGAAATGCTTAACGTCATGCACAAACATGTTGATCGAGATAACAGGTCCTTGTTCATTCCTTATACAAAGAATGGTCGCAGCCGGACTGTATATCTTAGCGAAGCCGCATTATCAATTATTGATTCGATCCCACGGGTTGGCAGTAATCCCTATCTGTTCGCCATAAAGGACAATGGAAAACCGATATCTGAACCCCGCTGGGCCTATGAAAAAATACTGGCAGAGTGCGGGATAGATAAAAGTGAAGTCTGTTTCCACACCACGCGCCATTCTGTCGCATCATTACTTGTCTCAAGTGGGCAGTACAGTCTGTATGACGTTAAAGCCCAGCTGGCACATGCGAGTATTCAAAGCACGGAGCGCTACGCAAAATTGACACCAGAGCGTATGCGGCAGACCGGACAGGGCGTAACAGACCTTCTTTTGAACACCGTTACTACCGGTAAAGAACAGTGATTTTAGCACCCCTAAAACGTGGAGAATGATTATGCCGTTAAAATGTCCTAAGTGCGGTAGCCGAAACATAGTTACAGAAACAGCCGGAAAGATAGATGCGTTGACTCACGATGATCGGTTCCTGACAACGTCAGCGGGTTATATCAGCCCGGAACAACTGGCGGAATTGCTCAAAGACATCATCAGGGCAATAAAACGTATCTTCGGATTCCTGGAGCAGCGAGAGAGAAATAATGCACCAGTGCTGGTCTGTAAATCGTGTGGATATTATGAGCGGATATAGATGGTCTCTGAAGGAAATTCCAAATTATTTTTCTGTCTGTATAACCCCGATACTTAAAACGTATCGGGGTTTTTGTTTATGAGGATTGTTCAATGAAATTTGTCTCCAACTGGCAAGACCTGCCGTCGCTATTACTTCCCGATTCAGTTATGACTGTCCTGAGAAAAGAGCTGATACTCCCATTTGATGATGAATCTTCCGCAATGAATTTCTGGGGAGAGGTCGGTGTGACATTAATGTACATTGAACCCGGGGATGTTACTGAAGATATTAATCGACACGTATTGGATGTAATTCATCATTTAATTGCAAACCCCGAGTTCGTGGTCCGTCTGACAGATGAATATTACTTGATGCTATCTATTACAGAAGATAACGGAAATGGTATTTATCTGTTGTTTCATCCCAGTTGTTCTCTGGGCGGGATTGGTGCATTAATGCCTATGGCGGAATCCCGTCTATAAATCAGATTAAAATCAGGAGAAGAAAATGAGAAAAGCAAAGTCAGGAAAAAATAATAATGAACACGATGAGCTGGAGTTGAATAATGATTTAGGTGATGTTGAAAAAGGGAGCACTGAAGATGAGCAAATATTACCTGAAGAGAGTTATAAGCTGCTCATTGAATCAGGACAGGCGGAAAAAATTAGTCCTAAAGCCAGTGGTATGCTGACATGGCAACTGGCAATGTCTGAAACGGATAATGAAATTTATCTGCGTCTTCTGGCAAATGGCAGCGGAGGATTGTTCTCTAAGGACTGGATTTCACTTTCTAAAATTGAAAGTGTGCTCGAAGTACAACCAACGACGGGCTTCACATCTGGTGTATTCAGACCGCTGTTTAAAGGGGCTAGTGCCAATAATGCTGGTTTTCTGGCTGCTGTTCTACGCTCGCCAGATATATGCCTGCTGGAGGCGCATCCGGAGAAATTATTTACGCATGTTTTATATGCTGACTGGCGGGTAAGACTGAAAACACTCAGCAAAATTGGTGATCGAGAATAGATCAAGGAGGATTAATTCTTTATCCGTACGTTCATACAACCAGAAACAGCTACTCACCACCATTCATCTTTTTCAGGAATATTCATTATGCAAACCCAGTATGTCTTAATACAGGCAGGATTAACTCTGCCTGTCACCAAATTATTTAAGCAGCACATCGCTACGCTTCTGGCAGAACAATCTCAGCAAACATCGGTAAGGACAGTGGTCATTAATTTTCTTGACCCGGACTACAGTGCAGAATCCGGCGGATTTCATCCGGTTGAAATGCGATTCATCCGTCAGGATAACGAATGGTATTTCGATTATGTCACAGACTTTAGTTACATGGGGCGAGTTTACCCGGAACTGGAAAAAGAAATAGACTTTTGCTGGTCGGGTCATTACGTCTCCCATTATCTGATTGGAGATATTTCATTGGCATCTGAGAAGAATGAACTCTGGTCCCTGTGGGAGAGTAATTTTATGGAATATCTCTCTATGGGGATTTACCGGGTAACGGTAACTGTGGAAAGTTGTTGACCCGTTATGAACAGGAAGAAAGCGGGCGGCTTTGTAATCTTCTGCATGTGGCGTGCATCACAGCATGGGGATGATGTTTATTTTACCGGACTGTTCGCATAAACATGTGCAGACACGGGGGATCTCAGATTCCTCGTGGTTTTTGCCCCCTATGGAGCATTCTCCAGTAGCAGGGTGATAACGGTTAATCCATTACCCCAACGGCAGTATTACACCGGTAAGAAATGTTCATAAATACAGTCAGTTATGTTTATTTTTATGTGGTTTATGTCATGCGTTGGCGATAACTTAAGGTTTCACAGATGTATAAAGCTCGCGGTGAAAGGATCGCAGAAAGGCTGTGCTGGATATTACTTCAACTGTATACCGGTAATACGGTATCGGTTAATGATATATGTCAGCGTTTCGCGGTCAGTCGCCGAACCGGACAGCGTGATTTGTTGAGAGTTGAAACTGTAACGGAAACTATTTCACCTGGAAGGGTAAGGCTGGCAAGTTTGATAAGGGAACGAGTTAGACGAAATTTTTAATCGAATCCATATCAATACTATAAAATATGAAACGTAACGGGAGTTAATATACACTCCCGTTATAATGCAATCTTTTTTATAACTACTCAAGTGATATTAATTTGGGTACGATAGTGTTTTTATGATGTGTTGAATTCGCAAGATTAATAATATCATGAAATGATTTCATGTCGTCGTCAGTGATTTCTACGGCTGGATCAGCTAAATCGGCACAGGTAACATTTAACCAGTGTGTTAATGAATCAATTCTGTTTGAAGTAATATATTCAGTGTGACCAACATCCCACTTCCAGTTGATTATCCGAGCAGGTCTGAATCTCACCTCCCGAACCCCAATTGGTGTTACTGACTCAACGAGAGGGTATATCGTGTTAAGCACTTTATCATGTTCACTGTAGATATTTAAATGCCCCATTTTTGAACCGTAAGCCATTTTCATTATGTTCTCTGTATAACATGTTATTGGGGTGGCTCCGGCCATAGAGATTGTTAAGAGAATATTATCATTCTTAATATAGGGTAATGTATTGTTTATTAATCGAGTCCCTAAAGAATGACCCATTATGATCACATTACGCTTTTCTTCAACGTATATCTCGTTTATTACGCGTGCTAATTTTTCTCTGTTATTAACTGCTGCTTTCGTTGCATTATACCAGGCCTGACGCGCTTTAAATGGGATGGAGATTGATGACAATAAAGGAGATATTCTCAGGGGGAGGAGAGTATATAACCCCCACTTTTTCGCTATGTCAGAACTTAATATGGATAGTAGATTTGCCGATTCCCATTTATAGTATCTGACATCAAGGCCACACCCTTCTTTAATTCGGTTAAACCATGACATATCATTTTCGGTCAGAAACCCTGATACAACAAGAAGAACCGGGCATTTTTTCATGGTAACTCCATTTTTTTAGCTTACAAAAATAGCACTCAATGAAAATTATATTATCCGTGTCATTACGGGGCGTTACTTGGCTGGGTGTAACGTTTCAGTGCGGATTGTATATCTTCAGCAAGTTGTTGACGGATTGAGGCAGGTTGTATTACTTCGACATCCGGTATCCAGTATTTCATTAAAGGCATTATCTGATCTGTGTGTGTTACACGCGATATCACCAGTAAATCGCCAGACCGGGAAGTATGAATTATTTCCTGTCCTGGCAATAGATGACGGTGGGTAAACCACGGAGCAACATGTGCGGAAACTGAAATGAGAACTTCGATAAGGTCTTCGCTATACCAGATACCATCTGTCTTTTCTATTTTTTCATTAATTTCGGGGGTTATCCTGAAAGCGATATTACTCATGCAAACGTCTTTGACAGATGAGATAACAAAGCTTTTTAATGTACTTTCATGGGAGGCAGCGAGATACCACAATCCTTTGTCATTAACCAGCCTGTATGGCTCAACAGCCCGAAACTCTTTATCGTTGTAAATAAAATTTATTTTCTTCTGTGACAGGATGGCGTCGGATAATACATTCAGAATTGACATGAATGATCCGCAGTTTTCGTATGGGCGTTGTTTTATCAGAAACGGATTGTTTTTCGTGTTGCCTAACAAAATACTCAGTAGTCTGTCATCCCAGCGAGGGAACAGCCCTTCAATACCCAGGATGCGCGTAAAATGACGTAAATCAGCATTGCTGCGTTGACCGAGAACACCGTCAGACAGGCGATAGCGACCATTTTGTCGAATCAGACTAAGGTAGGACAGACGCTGAGTAATATCACGACGGATAGTTTTTTCGCAAACGTTAAATTCCTCAGATAACTCCCGGACGGCTAGTGACTCACCATTGTTCAGGCGAGTTAAAATCAATCCAAGTCGATATCCAAGTTTATCGTGCTTACCCATTTGTTTATCCGGTTAATGCCAGCGAAGGGTATATTTTCAGCAAAGCAACGGACAGGATGAGTCCACTTTTACCGCGGTGAAGAAAAAAATTAAATCATTAATTATCAATATATTAAAGCATGACTGACCTTATTGAATAGTATGTGGACTCATACTGTCCATGTGTATTTTTACGTTCAGGGTGATGATTATCATCCTGACCTCTACATGACCTGTTTTTGCTGCATATTTGACCATGCACTTTTGCCATCAAGTCGGAGAGGCAAGGGGACACGTAATATACGAAGGTTGCAGTCTGTGATGAGAGGTTATCAACAATTATAATGGTGATTATTATTTTCATAATGTAGGAGAACATCATTTTAGTTGAAATAACATAAAGGTGATTCTATGTATTTACATATCAGAAAGTATCAACTCGTACATGCGAGATGGCGTGATATTATTGATTTGACAGATTATGAAGAAACAATCAGGCAGGTTGTCAGTACATTATTTGGGAATGATTTTATTGAGGTCAGCGTTGAAACATGTTGTTTTACTCTGACAGTAAACAGTACAAGCAGTAAAATACCACACGGCATACTGGTGAATATGGGGAAAAGGCTAGCGGCTAATCTCCAGAGTATCACCTGTCATGCCATGCGGATCTATCATGTAAATGGCCATCCTGACGCGCGGCAGTTATTTCACTGTTTTGATACCGATTGCCTATGATTAAGCCCCCAACTTCTGTTAAAGGAGTTGGGGGTGATTTAACGGTTATCACACTGGAAGACAGAATGTCGGATATTTACGGGCTATGGTATCAATCAGTGACTTCATTCGCGATGTTACAGAACTAAATTTTATTTGGGGTATTTTTGCTCTTACCGCATTTTTTACATCAGACACCGTTACTGAATAACCTTCTGACGTCAGCCATTCAGCAACCTCTTTACAGGAATAACTTTTTTTATCTTTCAGCATCAGCCCCCATTGGCACTGAGTCAGCGCCCGGAGAAATAGTCTGACTAAAATATCATCACTACGTTTGCTTCCGACTTTTAGTTTCATATCAGAAAACACCGTCCGGCAATAGAGAAAATCACACCAGTCATCCCAGTCAGCCAGGGTCTTCAGTGTATGAGTTTGCCGCCAGTCGTCGAAAAGGGAGCGTTGCTGCAGAGCCTCTTCCATATTATCCCACGGGCGGGAAGACATCAGTAAATGCCCTTCATTCATGGCGGGCTGTACGGGTTGGCGTTTGAAATCGAATTCCAGATTAAGACGGATATCCTGTTCACGGGATATCAGATCGCTTTCCGACAGCCACATCTCACGCGTTGATATCAACGTACTTCGGGATAACGTCTGACCGGGTAAACGATTAAGGTAAAGATCTACCATATAGTCGTTATAGTCACTGCGTGGAATATCGGCAGGAGGTTTAACGCCAGCCCTGGCATGAACAACCGGTTTTCCCTGAATAGCTCTATAGGTTAACTGCCCCCGGGTTTTCATGGCGATAAGCTGGCTGACCTCATGCTTACATGTCAACATTGATGAACCCGGATCAACAATATCGCACAGCGACTGGAAGCGGGAAGACAGTGGACCGCTCATGTTTATCTTGTTAAGTGGGCAATTTGTCAAAAAGCCATCGGTTGTGACGCTGACAACCGATGAATCAGAAGGCAAAGTATTCATGAGTTCCCCGACAACGGCGCGGATAAATCCCGTCACATGCGCAGCAAAGAATGGCTGAGTAACCGATGATGGTGGGAGGGATCTGTTTAATCCACGGGCAGTATCAAAGGCGGTTTTGGCGCGAAGACCCTGAGCAAGTTTGCCATAAAGCGAGTTGCCAATTTCTTTCCAGAATTTCTCCTCCAGAGAACCTTTAATATGGCGATTACGGTTCTCACGGACCTGTTGAACAAAGGGAAGAAACACCGATGTTGATTCGCAGTTATGTGCTGAGGTGGCACAGATCCAGGGGACGATGATCCCATTATGGATCGTCATATCTGCCCCGAGCGACAGAGCAAGTTCGATTTCAGGTGCCGTTGCCCATGATTCGCCACTTAATGGAAAGAATAACCCATATTGATCGGTCCGAACCGGCAGGCTGGGATAGGGAACTGATTCCGGGAACCGAAATGTGACAAGCGCAAATCCCATCACATGCCCACAGTAATCGTCCGGATTTTTACTGAGGCGGATGTTCCCGTAATCGGGTGTGAGGATATCTAATAGCCCGGTGGTATACGCTCCAGCCAGATCGTAGTCATACCAGTGATCTGACGGTGTAACCCCCATCATAAAACACTCATTGCGTCCGCCGTGGTAACAGTTGATCGGGAACGTTTCAAACAACTCTCTTGAAGGAACGCTGGCGGGGTTTTTAATCGTCCGGAATGCCTGTTTCTCCGTGAGCCAGAGTTCACGGGTTTTAATGTGTGTCCCAAGGCAGACTTCAGGAGACATATTGTTTTCTTTAAGTGTTTTGGTGAACCGTGAAACTGCCATCGCCCCGATGGTGGCGGGGACACGATCAATCATCAGCTCCCGGACGCAAAAATTGCGTACCTGTAAAGCATAACGAACCGCAATCTCGGCATCCCGCAGAGCATAGGCTTCAAACCCTGCTCTGTCGCCCAGAAGATATTCACGCATATTGGTTATGGAATAAGGTGCAGGAATGGTGAGTTTGGAAAGTCCCAGTAATTCACCACATTCAGCCAGACCCATACCCCCGGGAGTGATAAGCAGTGTATCGATGAAAGCTACGTTACTGCAACGCGGAGGGGAAGTTCGTTTGTCAAACATTATCTGTTCAGTCTTTACGCGACGTTCCTGCTGTTCATCGAAATCGATGCCGTAACGATTTTTGAAGCTGCTGACAGTACCGCGTATTCCTTTCAGAAGAATTTTGTAGTCTGACCAGAAATTGGTAAAGGAGGTGATATCCGCACGAATGAAATGCGCATATATATTAATTGTACCAGGCCATTCTGTAATCACACCCGTTTCAAGAAGTGGAGCAATCGTTTGAAAGAGAAAATCCTTAAAAGACAGTCGGGATTTTTTCTGTGAGTCAGGTGGATAGATAATGTTCGATATACCAGTGTTATCGGGTAAGACGACATAACTCTGATATGACAGAATATCATTCTGTCGTGTTTCAGGGTTGAAAACATATTCGGTATCAAAACCGATATGGAGCGTCAGGTCGCTTGAAATCACAGACACGTTTTTTGATGCAGGTGGCATCACAGGATAATCATCAAGTGTTTTAGGTCTTTTAAGATTGAGCGCTGGCTCTGAAGTCACGGACTGATACCCCGAGGCGGCAGCGAGGATATCCTGCAAATTATGGCTCATAGTTAACTCCGAAAAAATGCCGGGAGCTGTGTCCCGGCATAAAGAATCAAGATTTAATAACATTTACTACAGATTTGAAAATATCGGTTTTGTGTGATTCATCATCTGCATGGATAAATGAAACGAGGTTCCTGCCTGCTTTAATCAGGATGCCACGTTGCGTCTTTTCCACAGATGGGGTGACGCGTGCAGATAACAGACAATTTTCATGTAACTGAAGAAACTTTTTTGAGGCGTAGCCGCCATGCAGTCGGGCTTTAATTTCATTATACATATCATCAAGAGAACCTGGTTCTCCTGATTCACTCAATACCGGATAGCCCTTCTTATCAAAAAGGCTGAGGATAGATTTACCATCATGTTCGAACAAGGTAACACCGTATATGTGTTTCATTCGAAAGGCGAGGGCGTCGGTGGTGTAGATCTCCTCCTGACGACTGAAATTTTTGAGACGCTTGTCTAATTCATTAAAAACAGCACGAGCAGTAGCAGTGTCCTGCAGGGTGTAGGTGTGTAGTATAAAGCCATCTGTACCGATGAGCTTTACTAAGTTGCCCATAATCGTGATAGCGAAAACTAATAAAAAGGTTAGATACTTTTCATCGTTGTCTACAGCTGTGTTTGCTGCTTCAGGAAGAATATTCAGTGCATTATTAGCATTATTTGCTGTGTTCTTAGTAACCATTTATATCACCTTTAAGTTTGTTTTGACGATGTGCATTTTCCCACTCAACAATATCGTCAAGAGAGAATCGTATAGCCCGCCCAATTCTGATGAAGGGCGGGAGTTTTCCTGGGTTGCGCGATATATCTGACGCAACCGTGGATGCGGAAAGATTAAATCTTTCCGCAAACTGCTTAATGGTTAAATACATAAACCTCCGGTTTCAGAGAAGAAGAAGCCACGCGGATTTAATATCAATCCACATTCTGTGATGACTTAATGCAGGGCCCTGCAGAAGCATGCAATGACAATACCGTCCTTAAACGAGTGTTGCATCAATCACGAATCACAGATCATAGGTTCATTTTTTCGTGTCATAACTTTCTATGACCTGAGAAACCACTGCGTGCGATGTCGCTGCATTGTGAAAAGCGTAGCGACGGGTCGCCGTGAGTGAATGGTGATTTAGCAGATGGGAAGCGATTGCAATATCCCCGGTCGCCTGTAGTACCCGTGTGGCAAAGGTACGGCGCAGGTCATGCATCCGCAGGTTATCAATGTTGGCATCCCGACAAATACGGGCAAAGGTTGCACGCGGATATGCCAGAGGGCGGGCATTGTCGGTTAGTTGTGGAAAAATGTAAGTTTTGCTGAGCATCAGGTCTTGCTGGCACTGGACAACTGCAATGGCTGGAGGTGCAAGTGGGCAGGTGAAAGGGTGTCCGGACTTTGTATCAGGCAGTATGAGTTGATGCATATCCGGGTGCCAGTACTCCCATTTCAGGGTACATACCTCTCCAATACGCATCCCGGTATAAAGAGCAAGCAATATAGAATCAGCTGCCGGTGTTTGCAGCGCTGTTGCCGCGTCAATAAAGCGCGGGATTTCTGTCGCTGATAGTGTGCGATAGCGAATGTTATTTTCTTTCAGATAGCGGACATGTGTCATCGGGGAATGTGTGATCCATCCAGCACGTACTGCCAGAGAGCATATTTTGGACAATATTGCGAGGATACGGTTTACTGTTGACGGACGTAATTTTTCCCGTAAGCCAGCAGCATATTGTTCTATTTCCCCTGCCGTGATGTCGCGAAGCTGCCGCTTGCCCCAGAACGGGCGAACGTAAAGGTTGAGTTTTGAAAGCTCTGATTGAGGACTCTTTTTATACAACTGCAAATCCGGTAGCCACAAATCATTGATGGCCTGTTCAATAGTATATCTACGGGACTGAACAGCAAGGCGATTTTTATCGGCAAGCAGGTTCATCACATGCTGACGGGCATCCTCAATGCAGAGATGAGGGAATTCACCCAGTGTTTCATATATACGTTGATTGTTGATGGTGGCGCGAAAGGCCAGCGTGATTCGTTTTGGATATACCAGTGCACGCAGGTTTTGGTACTGAATATCACGGTATTCCTGACAACCCGTGAGGGGATGGGGAAGTTGGTGAAGTGATTTGTTGCTGAAACGCAGATCCAGAATAGGCATCGTATTTCTCCTGTAAATGACACTGGAAAAATACGATGTGAGGTTATAGTCTGCCAGTTACAGCTTTCACAGTTCATCAGGTGAAAAAACGCAGATTCTGATATAATGGCAACACGATGCCATGCTGCCATAATATTAATGAATTACGACTTCACGACTTTACTCGTTATTTTTTCGAAATAAACCTCATTCTTAAGAAGAGTTATATTATTAGTTTGAACACCCAGACCACTGGACGTTGACTGGAAGTTCAGTGAACCACTTATCACTGTGGACTTTCCTGATAAAAAGGAAATCAACTCCTTGGAAGATGGTGCCCACTCAGGGTTTAAGAGTAATGCAATGTAGATATATGTCTTACGAAGCAATTGTTCGATATCTTTTTTATGCCCCGTAGTGTTTTGCTTATCTTTAATGCAAATTGATTTGATTATGAACTCATCAGGGCTGGTTAAAGGCGTTTTAAACTTATTCAGTGATCCATCGTTATGAATGACTTCATAAGGCAGCATAGATAAAATGACCAATGCAATCATTTTAGGATGATAGAGGTAATCCTCCTGAATGATCTTCTCGGCTTTCATTTTATTGATAGTCGTTTGGATAAATACAAAGAGATATTCACTGCAAAAATAGCAAAACACAAGCCAGGATAGATCAATGGCTGGAATGTTAATATCCTTAGGTAGTTTGTTTAGCCAGTATTCAGACTTCAAAAAAGTTCTGATTTCTGCAGTGTATGTACATATTTTTGCGCTGAAATCAAGCATTGCTACTTGACCTGATTGTTCCGTAACTGCGGGGTCTATAAATGTTAAAGTATTGCACATTTTATCCAGCGTGTTTAGAAAACAAGAAAGGAGTTCGGCATTATTATTACCATTAACCGTAGATGAAAGTTCAGTTTCAATAAATGCATCCAGTTGTCTACAGATTTTTTTCGGAATGACATTTTTACGGGATTGCCGTGCATAGAAATATACAGCCAGTAGATAAAAATCAGCACATTCCTTTTTTAACCATTTTTTTAACACAGGAATGTGCTGAAAGAAATTAATATGGTTAGCGGTAGCTGCTGATGGTGATAGTACATGGAGAATGTCTACAGCAGGTTTCATTTGCAATGTTTGATTGGGATCGGTAATCGTCATTAGATCTAGTAATGACTGTTCAGAATATAATTTAGACAGGTGATCAATGTCTTTTTGGTACTGATGAAGTATGGTTAAATTCCCTGGTGCACGGGTTATATTGTTTTTCATTTTCTCGAACATTGTTTATCCTCATTTGAATTAATACATGGGTTGATAACGAAACATACTGTGTTAGCGAGGAAATCCTAAATCGTGAGTGGCAGAGGGCGCAAGCTTGATTCTGCCTGGACATATACCATAAATAAAAGCTAGTTATCTGTAGTTGGAATGATTATAGGTGTTTAAAATCAATGTGTTATAATCATTATTTGCGAATAATAACCGATTAATTTTTATGGTCAAAATATGAACAATTTGAGATTTGATGGTTTTTAAATTCAATACGAGTTATCCCTGATGAGCGGTATTAATAACAGAATGATACATGCGAGCAGCACACAATCCTGTATTATTGATGATGCCTATACAAGGCTGAAACTTGAAGTCGTATGTTGCCAGGAGGATTAATGTCCACAAGGCCCAGATTGAATGATTTCTCACATGTTAAAGTTGAAACTCATTAACTATATGAGAGGCTGAAATTTATTCAGTCTCTAATTTGTATTTTATCGTTTTAAAGTTAAAAGGAAATAAATAATGCCTTCCGCCGATGAATCAATGTGCTGACTTCCCTCAAATCAGCCTCAATACTACCAACATCACCAAAGACTTCACCTCTAATCTCACTTCGATTTTTCATGAAATTGGTGCTTAATAAGCTTTCTTTTTTTAATGCCATTAATTTTGGTTTTATATCGTTATAGAAGTGCTTATGGCTTACCCTGATGTTATGAATCGAGTAGTAAACTGTTTTATACATCAAAAATATGAGTAACTGGCCGAGGAGATACTCTTTCTCAATGTATTTATATTGAGAGGATTTCTCGCGTTTTGCCAGATAGAAAACATGAGGTGCGATGATGGTGGGGATAAAATCCAGTGCTGGAGAGGTTATGGTTTTTTCTGTTTCTCTTCCGGATTGAAGATGTTGAAGTACAAAGTATACAATGCTTAATATTATGGCATTGCTTATATTATTGATTTCAGTCGGGTAAATATTCAGGTTGCTTATCAATTCTGAAAGGCAAAGTAAAACACCAGTGATGTTAGGTTTTCTGCCAGAGATTGTGGTGCTGTTGAAAATGTGACGATTCTTACGGCTTATATTGACAAATTTATGAGTGCAGAACTCTATATGTTCGACGATTTTGTCTTGGCTATTTTTAATGTATCTAGAGATGTTTGTAATCCGGCTATTCAACGTTAGTTCATCAAGCAATATATCATTTTTAATACTGCGAATTTCATCGCAATGTTCACATTGAGAAACTATCTCATGTAATACATAACTCGAAGTATTGCGTGGCGATGCTGATATGTAATCTAAAATGGAATGCTCGACTTTGATCTTTTGTTTGTATTTTTTAATGCACTGTTTAATTGTTTTTTGTAGGGTGTTTGAGATGTGTTTTTTATATTCTTTTAGAAAGTCCGGCTCTAAAAAATGTGAGGAGAAGATTAACTGCTGGCGAGATAATTTAATCTCAGGCTTGATCAATTTAATCCGGAAAACTCTTCCCTCCAACTCATAGCTGAACATGGAAGATAAGTCATAGTGGGGTGATAAATGTTCGAGTAACGAGATTCGTGTATTCACTAGCCGCTTGAATTTATGGTCAGCATACATGAGTGTTTTTTTTATTTGCTCATCGTAAAGTGGGCCGATAACGCAATTAGCAATACTCATACTATCCGGAGACCTCCAGTCAACAAGGGAATCACATTGACGGCCACCATTACAATCAAAGGGCATCAACGTTGCCGATTATGGATCATGTCAGCTTCACACACCAGAACGGGTGATATATGGATCATCATTACCCCAACGGCAGTTTTACACCATGGCTAATATGGATGCTATCTTACTAAGATAATTGGTTTTTAGCGAGTGACGAGCCAGGTTGTGTCAGTCTGTCTCATGTCGATATTACGGGGATGATGCAAACGTGAATGCTGCGATATTGGCGTGTCAGGGGAGGCATCTTACGGTATCATTTACCGCAATTTTTAAGATGCAAAGCCCTGCATCGCTAGCTTTTTCTTTAGACCAGGATGATTCATGAACGACAAAATCAGTCAGGACACGATCAACAAAGCCCTGTGGGCCGCGTGTGATACGTTCCGTGGCACCATCAGTGCTGATACCTATAAAGACTTTATCCTTACCATGCTGTTCCTCAAGTACATTTCAGATGTCTGGCAGGATCACTATGATGATTATAAAGAACAGTATGGTGATGCGCCGGAGCTGATTGAAGCCATGATGGCGAATGAGCGCTTCGTGTTGCCGAAAAGCGCCAGTTTTTACGCACTTTATGAGCGCCGTCATGAGCCGGGTAACGGTGAGCGTATCGATCAGGCGCTGCATGCAATCGAAGAAGCCAACGGCACCAAACTGAAAGATGCTGGGAAAAGTGTGTTCCAGGATATTTCGTTTAACACTGACCGTCTGGGTGAAGAAAAACAGAAGAACACCATCCTGCGTCAGCTGCTGGAAGACTTTGCCGGTGAAGATCTCAACCTGAAGCCGAGCCGTGTCGGTACGCTGGACGTCATTGGTAATGCCTATGAATATCTGATCAAAAACTTTGCTGCCAGCGGTGGACAGAAGGCCGGTGAGTTCTATACCCCTCCGGAGGTCTCGGACCTGATTGCTGAACTACTTGATCCGCAACCGGGTGACACCATCTGTGACCCTGCCTGTGGTTCTGGCTCGTTGTTAATGAAGTGTGGGCGTAAGATTGTCTCCGGGCATGACAGCCGTAACTATGCTTTGTTCGGTCAGGAAGCGATTGGCTCCACGTGGTCGCTGGCGAAAATGAATATGTTCCTGCACGGGGAAGACAACCATAAAATCGAGTGGGGTGATACCATTCGTAACCCGAAGCTGCTCGATAAAAATGGCGACCTGATGCTGTTTGATATCGTGACCGCTAACCCACCGTTTAGCCTCGATAAGTGGGGCCATGACGAGGCCGAGAACGATAAGTTTGGCCGTTTTCGTCGCGGTGTACCGCCGAAGACTAAAGGAGATTACGCCTTTATCTCGCATATGATCGAAACCCTTAAACCGGGAACGGGTCGGATGGGCGTGGTGGTGCCACACGGTGTGCTGTTCCGTGGTTCCAGCGAAGGTAAAATTCGCCAGAAGCTGGTTGATGAAAATCTGCTGGATGCCGTCATTGGCCTGCCGGAAAAACTGTTCTACGGTACAGGTATTCCTGCTGCGATTCTGATTTTCAAAAAACAGAAAGTGGATGACAAGGTGCTGTTTATCGACGCCAGCCGTGAATTTAAGGCGGGCAAAAACCAGAACCAGCTCAGCGCAGAAAATATCCAGAAGATCGTTAACACCTATCGCGATGGCGATAACGTCGAGAAATACGCCTATCTTGCGAGCCTGAAGGAAATTCAGGACAACGATTACAACCTTAATATTCCACGTTATGTTGATACTTTCGAGGAAGAAGACGAGATTGATTTACTGGCCGTGCGTGCTGAACGTGAGCAACTGAAGGTGGAACTGGCGAATCTGGAAACGGAGATGGCGGGTTATCTGAAGGAGTTGGGTTATGGTGCCTAAGGGGTGGACGCTTCTCCAAGTGTCAGATATTTGTAAGTTACAAAATGGTAATAGTTTCAAGCCACATGAGTGGGATACACAAGGTCTCCCTATCATTCGAATTCAAAATTTGAATGGAAGCGATAATTATAACTATTTTTCAGGTGTTCCTCAGGATAAATGGTTGGTTGAACCAGGGCAGTTACTATTTTCCTGGGCAGGTACAAAAGGTGTATCCTTCGGTCCTTTCATTTGGAATGGGCCAAAAGGTGTTTTGAATCAGCATATCTACAAGGTATTTGCAAATGAAAATGTTCATGGACACTGGCTGTATTTAGCTTTATTGCATATAACTCAAAAAATTGAAGCGCAGGCTCATGGTTTCAAATCAACATTATTACATGTTCAAAAAAAAGACATTGATAATCAATTTGTGCTTACCCCGCCTGTTGCTGAACAAAAGAAAATAGCCCAAATCCTATCAACCTGGGATAAGGCGATTTCGGTGACGGAAAAGTTTCTTGCCAACAGTCAGCAGCAGAAAAAAGCTCTGATGCAGCAATTGCTTACCGGGAAGAAACGCTTGCTGGATGATAATGGTACAAGGTTTTCTGAAATTTGGGGATTGTATGCCTTATCGAAATTATTTCAGAGAGTTACGACCAAAAACAATGGAAAGAGCACTAATGTTGTAACCATTTCTGGACAACATGGTTTGATTAAGCAGGAGGATTTTTTCAAGAAAACAGTGGCATCAGATACCCTTGATGGGTATTTCTTATTAAAAAAAGGACAGTTTGCATATAATAAAAGTTACTCTAATGGTTATCCGATGGGCGCAATAAAACGATTAAATCGATACCCAGAGGGAGTAGTAACAACTCTGTATATATGTTTTGAACTTTCTACACCCAAAGAATCATTCGGTGACTATTGGGAGCATTATTTTGAGTCAGGCCTTTTGAATAACAGTTTGTCTCAAATCGCTCATGAAGGTGGTCGGGCTCATGGCTTGTTAAATGTAAAACCTTCGGACTTTTTTTCATTAAAAGTTCCGGTTCCTGGCTTTGAAGAACAACAAAAGATCGCCGCCGTCTTGTCCGCTGCTGACGCCGAAATCTCTACGCTGGAGAAAAAACTCGCCTGCCTGAAAGACGAGAAAAAAGCCCTGATGCAGCAGTTGCTGACCGGCAAACGTCGTGTCTCCGTGCCAGTAAAAGTGGAAGAAAAAGAATCTGTTAGCGCTTAATGTGAAGGACAAGGAAAGCCAATGAACCAGACGTACACGCCAAAATTCCAGGAAGAATACAGCGCCAAAATCCCGGCGCTGACGCTACTGTCCAGCCTAGGTTGGACGTTTATACCCCCGAAACAGATTATGGATTACCGGGGCTATAAACAGGATGAGGTAATACTGCGTCCGGTTCTCCGTGAGGAGTTGTCGAAGCGTTCCTTTATGGCGGGTGGTAAAGTCTGCCAGTTATCGGGAAAAGCGCTGGATAACCTGATATCACAGGTCTGTTCACCGGCACTGAATGAAGGGTTGCTGAAAGCCAATGAGCGGATGTACAACCATCTGCTCTACGGTATTGCCGTCACCGAGTTTGTCGATGGCAAGAAGGTGAACCCTACCATTGCGCTGATTGACTGGGAACACCCGGGAAATAACCAGTTCCATTTTACTGAAGAGTTTACGGTATTGCGATCAGGCGGTGTCGAAACCCGCAGACCGGATATTGTCTGTTTTGTTAATGGTATTCCGCTGGCTGTCATTGAAGCGAAAAGCCCTGCAGGTCACGGTAAGAAAGGGCCAACCATTGACGAAGGGATATCCCAGAGTATCCGCAACCAGCTCAACGATGAAATCCCGCAGTTGTTTGCCTACAGCCAGTTATTGCTGTCGATTAACGGGCATGACGGGCGTTACGGTACCTGCCATACGCCAATGAAATTCTGGGCGGCATGGCGTGAAGAAGATATTACTGACGCGCAGATGTATGCTCTGCGTAACCGTCATTTATCGACTGAACAAATTGATGCGTTGTTTGAGCATCGCCCGGCAGGCGATCTCAACTGGTATCAGCAGTTAATCGCCGCTGGTGAACTGGCCGTCAGCGGGCAGGATAAACTGCTTATCAGCCTGCTGTCGCCGGAACGTCTGCTGGAAATGACCCGCTTCTTCACCCTGTTTGATAAAAAGACCGGGAAGATAGTCGCTCGCTATCAGCAGGTGTTCGGCATTAAAAGACTGCTGGAACGCATCAGTACTCGTAGGCCGGATGGGGGCAGGGAAGGTGGGGTGATCTGGCATACCACGGGGTCAGGTAAATCGTATACCATGGTGTTCCTCAGCAAGGCGCTGATTCTTCATGACAGCCTGAAGCAGTGTCGTATTGTGGTGGTGACGGACCGTGTGGACCTTGAAGGGCAGCTCAGCGGCACTTTTGCCTCAGGTGGCGAACTGGCCGGGAAGGATGATAAGGCCAAAGCGATGGCGACCTCAGGTCAGAAACTGGCACAGCAGATTGGCTCTGGTAAAGAACGTATAATCTTTACCCTTATCCAGAAATTTAACTCAGCGACAAAATTGCCTGAATGCGTCAATACCAGCCCCGATATCATCGTACTGATTGATGAAGGACACCGTAGCCAGGGTGGTGAGAACCATGTGCGAATGAAACTGGCACTGCCGAACGCCGCCTTTGTGGCATTTACTGGTACGCCATTGCTAAAAGAAGATAAGACCACCAATAAATTCGGGCCGATTGTCCACGCTTATACCATGCAGCGAGCGGTAGAAGATAAAGCCGTTACACCTTTGCTGTATGAAGAACGTATTCCTGACCTTGAGGTTAACGATCGGGCAATAGATGCCTGGTTTGACCGTATTACCGATGGATTAAGCGAAGCGCAAAAAGCCGACCTTAAACGTAAATATGCCCGTAAAGGTGAGGTCTACAGTGCAGATGACCGCATCCGACTTATCGCACTCGATATTGCCACACACTTCTCGAAAAATATTGATGAGGGGCTGAAAGGGCAACTTGCCTGCGACAGCAAAATCTCCGCCATCAAATATAAAAAGTATCTTGATGAAGCTGGGTTGTTTGAGTCAGCTGTAGTTATCAGCCCGCCGGATACCCGCGAAGGGAATACCGAGGTGGATGAAAGCAAACTGCCGGAAGTGACGAAATGGTGGAAGGATAATGTCGGCACGCAGGAGGAGTCTGTGTATACCCGCAATATCATCAGTCGTTTCGATACCGATGATAAACTTAAATTGCTGATTGTCGTCGATAAACTGCTCACCGGGTTTGATGAACCGAAAAATACCGTGCTGTATATCGACAAACCGCTTAAATCCCATAATCTTATCCAGGCGATTGCCCGGGTAAACCGACTGCATCCACTGAAAAAGTTTGGCCTGCTGATTGATTATCGCGGCATTCTTGCTGAACTGGACACGACGATCGGTAAATATCAGGATCTCGCCTCCCGAACGCAGGGAGGATACGACATCAAGGATATTGACGGGCTGTACAGCGCGATGAGTTCTGAATACAAGCGGCTGCCGCATCTGTATACCCAGCTGTGGGCCATATTTGCCGGTGTCAAAAACAAGAATGATACTGAGCAATTACGTGCAGTACTGGTGCCAAAAATGGAAGAACGTGACGGAGAGATGGTCGATATCCATCAGAAAACCCGTGATGATTTCTTCGAGGCGTTAACGGCCTTTGCCGGGTGTCTGAAAATAGCACTACAGTCCGCCACCTTCTTCACCGACAAGAGTTTTACGGAACAAGACCGAAATCTCTATAAAGAAACCGTAAAACAGATGTCCAGCCTTCGCCAGTGGGCGATGCAGGTAAGTGGAGAGCAGGTCAATTATGACGACTACGCTGAGCAGGTGAAAAAACTGCTGGATAAGCATGTCACCGGCGTTGAGGTTCGTGAACCGGATGGTGTGTATGAAGTCGGTAAAATGGGCAAGAGCGAAAAGCCCGAAGAGTGGGACAACAATAAAACCCGCAATGAAACCGACATCATTAAAACCCGTGTGACGAAGATGATTGAGCAGGAGTTGCGTGATGACCCGTATGCTCAGGAGGCTTTTTCAAAACTCCTGCGTATTGCTATCGAAGAGGCCGAAAAACTATTCGACCACCCACTGAAACAGTATCTCTTATTCCGTGAGTTTGAAGAAAAAGTTGAAGCCCGTAAGCTCAGCGATATCCCGGATGCACTGGCGGTAAACAAGCATGCTCAGGCGTATTACGGTGTATTTAAAAAAGAGCTACCGGAGGTTTTTGCGATTAACGACATTCAGGTGCAGGAGAAGTGGACGAAGCTGGCTTTTGAATTGGACAGTATCATCGTGAAAGCAGTGGAAGAAAACTCCCTGAACCCTCAGGATATCGAGAAAGCAGTCAAGACAAATCTCTTACCGCTGCTGTTTACGGCCTGCCGGGAAATAGGTGCCGGAATGAACCAGGTAAACCGTATTGTGGAAACTATCATCCAGATACTGCGCGTTGGTTTAATGAAATCATGAGTGAAAAAGAGTCGCCAGCAATGAAAGCAATACGCATTGTCTATGGTGATGAGGTCATCGTCGTACAGTGTGTTTCGCGTCAGGTCGTTAAGGGCAGGGTGCTCATCAAGGTGCATCCGGACTGTCGTGTTGTTGCCTCTGTACCACCAGAAACACCTGAGCGCGAGGTGTTGTCTGCGCTGAAAAAACGAGGGCGCTGGATATATCAGCAACTGCGTGATTTCAGGGAGCAACAGACGCACATTGTTCCGCGTCAGTATGTCAGCGGAGAAAGTCATTATTATCTCGGTAAACAATATCAGTTGAAAGTGACAGAAGACGCTAATGTACCGCAACAAGTGAAAATGTTGCGTGGGCGTCTGGAAGTGACTGTCAGACACAAATCGGCTGAAAAAGTTAAAGCATTGCTGGCTGAATGGTATCGGGATCGTGCCAGAGATGTCTTTCAGCGCAGGCTAGATTTACTGATACCGCAGACCCTTTGGGTTAATGAGCGTCCGCCGATACGTTTGCGGGCGATGCAAACGCAATGGGGTAACTGTTCTGCAAAAGGCTGTCTGACCTTAAATCCGTGGTTGGTGAAAGCGTCCTCAGAATGCATCGATTATGTCTTGTTGCATGAGTTATGCCATGTGGCTGAGCACAACCACAGCGAGGAGTTTTACCGTCTGATGGGGCAGGTTATGCCGGGCTGGGAAAAGGTTAAGAAGCGACTGGATGGTATGGCTGGGATGTTGTTGGCGGATATGTGATTTTGGGGCTGATTTTCATTTAGAAACTAACCGGGGAAGTTATGTATTCGCTATCGAAGTATGTTTTTTATACCACTCTGATTCTTTATGTCCTGACATTACTAACTGTCAGCTATGTTGGTGTCTATTTAACTTATGTGGCTATTCCGGTGATTGTTGTTTCTGGATTATTAATGAAACTTCTCGGTAAAAGAAAGAGTAAATCAGGAGAAGTATCAAATGTTGTAGCCAGGGTGCTCAATGATACAAATGTCGGGCTGGAACGTTTTAATGAAGGCATGCACTGGTTCAATGAGAAAAACAGAATCATAAATGAAAAAACAAAACCTCTTAACGAACAAATTCATGCAATAAGAATGAAAATGATTGAGCCGGAGGTAAAGTTAAAATATGAAAGTGACCCTGAAAAAAGAAAAACACTTAATGCTTTAATTGAAAGTATGGAAAAAGATATCAGGATTATAGAATCCCAGAAAGATGAAATTAAAATGGCGATAGAGATAGATATTGCCCGCAAGAGGATTAATGAATAATGTTTGAGTTTTCTGCATGGATATTGATTAACAGTGACAGTTTTCAATAACTAAAATATCAAACAAATGGCATAGTAAACATGATTGTTAAAGGGAGGTTGAATTGCATTCTGAAGCGTTGGCTATCGAATTTATTGAACAACTGAAAGGCATCTCGGTTGAGGATGATGTTGAATTCAATTTTTTTGAATTGGGAGGTTCCGGATATCTCGAAAACCCAACAACGGATTTGATGGCTTTGTTTATGGGAGCCCAGAAAATGGTGCCGCCATGGTTGCTAAAAGCATTGTTATGTTGCCTGGATGATTCCCTCGATGTTGATGAAATTGATTTCACCTCTCTGGAATTAATGAGAGAGGCCAGAACAGAGGATGGGAAATATCTTGATATTCTTATCAGACATGATGAATTCATCATAGGTATTGAGCATAAAGTTTTGGCTGATACATATAATCCTTTTCCCAGCTATGTAAGTCTCATTGATAGTTACGGCGGCAACAATCAAAATCTATTTCGCTGTATATTAAAGCCTGACGGTAACAGTGCTAAAGGCGTAGACGGTTGGCAACTGATCAATTATTCACTGCTGCTGGAAACCGCCATTCGACGTCTGGGGTTGGAGATGATGAATCAAGAGTTCAGCAAGTGGACTGTTTTTTATCAGGAGTTTTTAAGTCATCTTAAAAAATTGAGTGAGGTTAGTATGGATAAGGTATCTGATAAAAATGTGGAGTTTGTCACTGAAAATTTCTCAGCTTTGATAAAATCGGTTCAACTGCTGGAAATGTACCAAAATGCTATCACCGAGGAAGCTAAATCGGTTGTCTCAGAGGTATTGCCTGATATTCATATTGCAACAGGTATTAATAACTGGAAGGGTTACTATAAAGCAATTCATCTGATGCCGGGATGCTGGGGGCAAGGTAAAACAGGAATTACGTTAGTTTATCGCCCTTCAGAGGATGGACGAGATGAAGCTGAGTTCTACGTATATGGATGGATACATTCAGATGATTACCCTGAAGTTAATGCACTAAAAGAAGAAATAAGAGTTGCTTTAAGTGCTGGAGATTTCATTCCAACAGCTAGCCCTGAGGACTATGAAGTATCAATTACTGGGAAGGGGAAAGTGCTTGAACTGAGTTTTTGGGGGAATACGAGAAGCAAAAAAGATGCACTGGTTCTTCTTAAGGATATGACTAAGTGGATGGACTCAAAAATAAGAACATAAAGTAATATGACTGAGTGATGACGATTTTTTTAAATTGTGGATTATTAGGCTGGTAATTGAAGCGCCGAATAGACAGATATTGGAATAAAAGGAGAATATTCAAATGATTTATCAGTGTGATACTTGCAGTAGAACGACTTTTGAGATTAATTGTCCATGGTGTAGTGGAGTTTCGCCTGTAAAAACGTCTGCATGGGGTTCAGCATCATCGACCTCACAAGCAATAGATATACAACGTATGACACCATTGAATCCATCGTTTTATCCCGAATTTCAGTATCGTTCAAAGGGTGTTCTTAAAGATCTATTTGGGAAAAAGAAAGAACAAACTCAGCTTAATCAATTGCTTGAAAATGTTCTCGAAAAATACTCCAATTTAAAAGATCCATATTTTACTAACTTCATTTACACTTCCAGATTCTCACATAATAATAAATCTGAAGCAGATTTCTCAACAGATAATGGCACATACTCCGAATTACAACTTTTCCGTGAGGTGTTGGTCAGAAAAGGGTTCAATGAGCTTGAGGAGTTACCTGAGCTATTAGATAAATTACTCCTTACCACGTCATTTAACGCTCTTTATTATGGTTTCGCTAAGGAAGTTAAACGGCATATTAAATCTACACTTACTGAATCCTTGAAGTCATGGATTGAGGAAGCGGGCACCACTTTTCGGGCAGATCTTTCATTATTTCTATTCTATATATGGAGTAATAATATAGAGTTCTCATCAGTAGAATTCAATGAAAAAGCAGAGGCCACGCCTGGTGTCCCTTTGGTTTTATTTGAGGAAGTTAAAAAATACTTGGCAGTGTGCGAACGTATTTATTTTGATATTCTGGTTGATAGATTAGCTACACGCCTTGAGCATTTTAACCCTAATAAATTCGTCACCATGTATTTAGTTGATGCAATGGATGGTTTCCAGTTCGAAGATTTCCTTGTGGAAATATTCCAGACTATGGGTTATGACGTCAAAGAAACCAAGAGAACGCAAGATCAGGGTGCAGATCTTTTCGTCACTCGATTTGGTAAGGATATGGTTATTCAGGCGAAAAATTATTCTGGTTCTGTAGGTAACTCGGCGGTGCAGCAGGTGATCTCGGCTAAAACGTTCTATGGTTGTGATGAGGCGATGGTAGTGACTAATTCCTACTTCACACGCTCTGCCAAAGAATTAGCTGAATCAGCCTTGGTACGTTTGATCGACAGGGATGAACTGCAAAAGTATCTGGATGATTACAATCAGAAGATAATTGAAGATTTCCAGTCAAACTCGTAACTTTGCAGCCATATAGATATAGCAAAGGACAGGTAGGCCTCCGTGAGAGGGGGACTTACCTGTGCAGATTCTGTCCTCAAAGTTATCCAAGTCTATCTATTTACTGCCAATTACAGTAAAATGAGTAAACAATTACAGCAAAGTTTCGCAATGCACTGCTATGTAACTCATTGATCCTGCGTAGAATTTAAAATCCCTCGGCGTTCGCGCTGTGCGGGTTCAAGTCCCGCTCCGGGTACCATGGGAAAGACAAGAATAATCAAAGCAATAAGCAGTGTCGTGAAACCACCTACGGGTGGTTTTTTTGTGCCTGTTATTTCTGATATTTCAATTGAGTGGTTTTGTGAACTGCTCATCCCCCCGGAAGTATCCGTCACCCCATTCACCATGTAAGATGGTCAACGATAGTGGGTGTTCACTGAGGAAGAGCGAAATGAAAACGGGACCGTTAAACGAAAGCGAACTGGAATGGCTGGATGATGTGCTGACCAAGTACAACACCGATCATGCAATTCTGGATGTGTCGGAGCTGGATGGGCTGCTGACAG
This sequence comes from Citrobacter amalonaticus, assembly GCF_002918555.1. Taxonomy (GTDB): domain Bacteria; phylum Pseudomonadota; class Gammaproteobacteria; order Enterobacterales; family Enterobacteriaceae; genus Citrobacter_C; species Citrobacter_C amalonaticus_A. The sequence continues at coordinate 262,701 of NZ_PQMB01000001.1, read as the reverse complement.
CGGTACTGAGTTCTCCGCGTGAAATTGAGCCAGAGCAGTGGCTGGTGGCCGTTTGGGGTGGGGCGCAGCACGTTCCTCGCTGGTCTTCTGAGAAGGAGATGACGCGCTTTATGAACCTTGCGTTTCAGCATATGGCCGACACCGCCGACCGGCTCAATGATTTTCCTGAACAGTTTGAACCGTTGTTTGGGTTGCGTGATATCGATGGACATGAACTGACCATCGTCGAAGAGTGGTGTTTTGGCTACATGCGCGGCGTGGCGCTTTCTGACTGGTCCGCGCTGCCGGATACGCTACGGCCAGCGCTGGATGTCATCGCTCTGCACGGCACTGAAGAAAACTTTGAGATCGTTGAAAAACTGTCTCCGGAAGAGTTTGAACAGAGCGTGGAGGCAATTCGTCTTGCGGCGCTGGATTTACATGCTTACTGGATGGCGCATCCGCAGGAGACACCGGTACAAATGCCGGTAAAAGCCGACGTGAAGGTCGGACGTAACGATCCCTGCCCGTGCGGAAGCGGTAAGAAATTTAAGCAGTGCTGCCTGCACTAAAAGAAAGGGGCGTTAAGCCCCTTTGTTCTTTTTAACCCACTTCGGGCAGCAGTCCGGCGGCAATAAAGAATTGAACGCCGATCACCACAATCCCGCACAGGAATACCAGCGCTAATGCCGGAGCGCCGCCCACGACACGATACGCACTCTGCGGGTTGTGTTTACGGCTTTGCCAGGCCAGCAGCGAAGGAATAAGCAGCGCCAGAACCGCCAGCGCGACGCCTGCATAACCTAATGCCATCACAAAACCGCGCGGATAGAAGAGGGCGAAGGTCAGCGGAGGCAGAAAGGTAATTGCGCCGGTTTGCAGACGTCCCGAGGCCGTATTGCGGCGCTGGAAAAGATCTGCCAGGTAATCAAAAAGTCCCAGCGCAACACCGAGAAATGATGTTGCCAGTGCCAGATCGGCAAACAGATGCACGGCCAGCTCCACGTGCGGCGAGGCGACAACTTCCCGCAGCGCCTGTAGCAGACCGTTTAATCCGGCATGGTTGGCCAGAAGTCCCATAAAGGTCGTTGAGTTGATGCTGCCAAGCGTTGCCAACTGCCAGAAAATATAGGCCACCAGGGGGATCGCGCTGCCAGTGATGAATACCCGGCGCAGCTTGCGAATATCACCACTCATATAGCTGACGATGCTGGGAACGCTGCCGTGAAAACCAAAAGAGGTAAAAATCACTGGGATCGCGGAAAGCGCCAGCCCTTGTTGCAGCGGAAGGGTGAGCAGATTAACTTTGTGAATGTGTGGCATTAGCAATGCCAGCATAACCACCAGAAAAATGATTTTTGCACTGAACAAAAAGCGGTTAAAGAGATCGACCAGCGAAGTTCCTGTGCAAACCACGCCGCCGGCAACAATAGTGAACAGCAGAACCCCCATTGTGGGTGACATGTTTGTGCCGGTCCAGTCACTGATGCTGGAGGCGAGTAGCTCGCCAGCGCCGCTGATGTAGGCAGCCGTCAGGGCGTACATCAAAAACATCATGCTAAAGCCGGTCGCCCACTGCCCGTATCGTCCAAGATAACGTCTTGCCAGTGTGCCCAGTCCGGTATCCGCCGGAACGTGTTGATACACTTCCAGAAGCAGCAGTGCGGTATAGCACATCAACCCCCACAGCCCAATCAGCAACGTTAACGTAACGCTAAATCCGACACCGGCGGCAGCAAGCGGCATTGCCAGCATACCTGCGCCAATAGTGGTTCCCGCCACGATAAAAACACTTCCCAGAGTTCTGTTTTTCACGCTTTCTACTGCCCCAGAGATATTCAAAGGTTATATCTGCGGCGCAGGTTAAGGCATTACGCTATTTTCGTCAAATGACCGTTACAATGCTTGTATATTTATCTTTACGAGTTTAGTGAAGGTGAGGTATAGCAGTTACCTGCGTTAGCGCAAAGCAGCGTTCACCTCTTCGCATTAGGCTATGAACTTTATTGAGGAGGAACGATGGAATCTGTCCACGGTCATAACGTACTGAAGATGATGATTGAGTCTGGCGAAAAGTATTCTAAGGCCAGCCTGGAGGCGGCGATTAAAGCGCGCTTTGGTGAAGAGACGCGTTTTCATACCTGCTCGGCGTCGGATATGACAGCCGGAGAGCTGGTGGCTTTTCTGGCGGCAAAAGGGAAGTTTATTGCGCAGGATGACGGATTTTCTACACATGAAAGCAAGATCTGCCGTCATTAAGAAAACGGTGAGGGCAAGCCTCACCGTTTGAAATTAATTTTGCGTATCAAGAGTCGACAGCTCTTTATCGATGAAGTACAGACCTTCACCGCTTTTCCCTGCCAGCGTTAATTTATCAATGACAGATTTAAATAATTTCTCTTCTTCGTGCTGTTCCGCAACATACCACTGCAGGAAATTAAAGGTTGGATAATCCTGGCTGGTCATTGCTGCGTGGGCCAGTTCGTTAATTTTCTGGGTAATTAACTGCTCGTGTTTATAGGTTTCACGGAATAACGCATCCAGAGAATCATATTCTGCAAATGGAGAGGCAACGTTATTAATGCGTGGCAGACTGCCCGTGTCGGTCAGATAATCGAACAGGCGCTGCATGTGCGTCATCTCTTCCTGTGCGTGACGGCGCAGGAATGCTGCCGCCCCTTCAAAACTATGATAGCTGCACCACGCGCTCATCTGTTGGTAGAGCAGAGAAGAATATAATTCCAGATTCATTTGCTCATTCAATTTATCAATCATTTCTGTTTTCAGCATGGTTCTGCTCCACGAACGTTGGTGATATGTTGTTGTGGCGCCACTATAATTTGTTATTTAATTATTTGCAAAAGGTAAAATAATAAATTTAATTATTAAAAATACGAATGGGAATAAAACGCATTAACGCTATTGTCGTGAATTTCAGGCCAGTCGTAATAGCTGGCCTGGAGAATTAATAAGAGTAGGAAGCGCTTTGCACGACCGCCACACCCTGGCATTGGTAAGAAATCGTGATATTAGTGTTCAGGCATAGTGAACCCGCGAAAACGCTGCAGGTCTCGACTGGCTGACCGAATCTGATGGCTGTGGCATAGCCCTGCTGCTGACATTCACGATTTGCGGTGCCCTGGGCGAGATAGCCGTCCGTATGCGCGTTTTGCAATATAGCCTGGCCATAACTGAGACGGACAACCCCATTCGCGGTGTCGACGTCGCTAACCTGAGCCTGCCGCGTGACGCTGCATCCTGTCAGGAGCATCAGTGAGAGGGTAAGGAATAAGGTCTTCATGATATCGCTCTGCAAGTTCGGTGATGGATTATCTTAATGGATGTAGCAGATACTCAATAGCCTGAATAGGTTACAGATCCACGCTGATTAATCACAACGACGCGTGGCCATTCGGTAAAAGTGTGAAGCTATCTCAATTTTTTAAAACCATTTTTCAATTAATTTGAAAGTATGTTTGTTAAGTAGTAATGTTACCTGAACGTCATTGACTCACGGCGGGAGTACCCGCATCGCATTCAGGAGAATATAGAATGAAAATTGCACTGATGATGGAAAACAGCCAGGCCAGCAAAAACGCCATCATTCATAATGAGCTAAAAGCGGTCGCTGATGAAAAAGGATTCCCGGTTTTCAACGTTGGGATGAGCGACGAGAATGACCACCACCTGACGTATATTCATCTTGGCATCATGGCCAGCATTTTGCTGAATTCCAAAGCGGTTGATTTTGTTGTGACCGGCTGCGGTACCGGGCAGGGTGCGCTGATGTCGCTGAACATTCACCCTGGCGTGGTGTGCGGTTACTGCATTGATCCTGCTGATGCCTTCCTGTTCGCCCAGATCAACAACGGTAACGCGCTGTCGCTGCCGTTTGCGAAAGGTTTTGGCTGGGGGGCAGAGCTGAACGTCCGCTTCATTTTTGAAAAAGCGTTTACCGGCCGTAATGGTGAAGGTTATCCGCCAGAGCGTAAAGAGCCGCAGGTACGTAACGCCGGGATCCTCAATCAGGTGAAAGCCGCTGTGGTGAAAGAGAACTATCTGGATACGCTGCGTGCGATCGATCCGGAGCTCGTGAAAACCGCAGTTTCTGGTCCGCGCTTCCAGCAGTGCTTCTTTGAAAACTGCCAGAACAAAGAGATTGAAGCGTTTGTACGCGAAATCCTCGCTTAATTTATGAGTCTGTGCCGGGTGGCGCTCGTCATCCGGCATTAGCAAATCACTTTTTGGTCGATACCGCATGACCGGCATTGCCCGCCAGCCTTAATGTATCAATCATTCCCACCAGACAAATAAGCGCAATAGCCACGAAAGCCAGACGGAAGCTAATGCCCGGAACTGCGGTGATATTCAGCCATTCGCTGATATCTGCGCCAATGCGGATCCCAATCGCCCCCAATGAGATACCAAGCCCAACAGCCAGCTGCGTCGCGGTACTGAACAGGGTATTGGCATAGCTCATTTGCGCGGCAGGAACGTCAGCAAAGGCGAGGGTACTGATACCGGTAAACTGAACAGAGCGGAATACGCCGCCCAGGTACAGCACCAGTAAAATCATCCACACTGGGGTGGCGGGAGTAAGCAGTGCGCAGGCCAGCAGCGCCAGCACATTCAGCGCGCCATTAATCAGCAGTAATTTTTTAAATCCCAGCCAGCGTATTAGCGGCGTGGTCGCCGGTTTGATCGTCAGGTTCCCAACGAACACCGCCAGCACTAATGAACCCGCCTGAAACGCATTCATGCCAAAACCGACCTGGAACATCAGCGGCAGCAGAAAAGGCACTGCGCTGATAGAGGCGCGAAACAGCGACCCGCCGTACATTGTGACGCGAAACGTCGGGACGCGCATGGCATCCAGTCGAATCATCGGAAAAGCCGTCCGACGGAAATGACGCAGGGCATACAGGAAGGTCAGTGCGCCAGTAACCAACAGCCCAGCGGTCAGCCAGCCCTGGGGGTGCTGTGCTCCCAGTAACTCCATTGCATATACCAGACTGACCATTGCGACAGACGTCGCCAGAAAGCCGGGTAAATCAAACGGACGACGCTCATCATCCTTAATGTTCGGGATAATACGCAGCGCCAGCACCATAGCCAGCAAACCGAGCGGGACGTTGATAAAGAAAATCCAGCGCCAGTTTGCGTAGCTGGTGATGAACCCGCCGAGCGGAGGACCAATAATCGGCGCGGCCAGCGCGGGCCAGGTTAAGGTGGCGATAGCCGTAATCAATTGATGTTTTGGCGTGGTTCTCAGCACTGCCAGACGTCCTACAGGCACCATCAGCGCACCACCGACGCCTTGTAAAATACGCATCGACAGAAAGGCCTCCAGGCTGGTGGACAGACCGCAGAAGATCGATGCCAGGGTAAATATCGCCAGCGCCAGGGTAAAAACTTTACGGGCGCCAAAGCGATCGGCAATCCAACCGCTGGCGGGGATTAATACCGCCAGCGTGATCAGATAGGCACTGATACCAATATTGAGATCGACCGCCTGCACGCCAAAACTTTTGGCCATATCGGGCAGGGCGGTTGCGATGACCGTTCCGTCAATAAACTCCATGAAGAAGGCACCGGCGACGAGCAATGCGGCGGGGGAAACGCCCCGCTTGCTCTCTGTTGCTACGTGTTCGCTCATTTTTTGCTTGCCATTCAAAAAAAATTATAAAAATTTACTGGAACTGATAGTGATGTAGCTAGCTGATTTAGCAGAAAAACAGGTGTAAATGGAAAAAATTTGTTAATTTTAAAGTGTGATGTATATCACATAATGGTTGTTTTTTGTGATGATTGTCATATTATATGCGCATAGGCAATAACACCTGCACAACAAAAAACTGGAGTCCTGCTATGACACTGCGCAAAATCCTGAAAAGCATGTTTGAAAATTATTGCAAAACTTTCAAAGACGTACCGCCAGGCGCTATGTTCTGATAAAAAAACCTGCTTCGGCAGGTTTTTTTATGTCTGCAATTCACACTGCCCGCTGTGCGGCTATCGTTTTTGCGCCTGAATCTGTAGTATTGCAACCTTTCTCTTTTTTCAGGAGCTTAGCATGTCCCAGCCATTGAATGCCGATCAGGAACTGGTCTCTGATGTTGTCGCCTGCCAGCTGGTTATCAAACAAATTCTGGATGTTATCGACGTGATTGCCCCCGTCGAAGTACGTGAAAAAATGTCCAGTCAGCTAAAAAGTATCGATTTCTCCAGTCATCCCGCCGCGTCCGATCCTGTCACTCGGCGTGCCATCCAAAAAGCGATCGCGCTCATTGAACTGAAGTTCACGCCGCAGGGCGAAGCTCATTAAAATAAACCGTTGTTTCAGATAATAGAAACAAATTTTTATGATGCCTCCCAAAAGTGGGAGGCATCTTTCCAGGCGAGGATATCCGGCTGTGCGTCTTCAGGCGAAGGAAGCGTCAGGTGACGAACGTGTCCCTGTCGCCAGACGGTGAGGTGGGTGCCGCAGGTATCGTGACGTACTTGCGGGTTTTCCGCAGGAGACGTTAAGCCTCAGGAAGCGATTAATGTGGAGCCCGCCAGTGATAAAGCAGGCAATATGATGCGCCTGTCAGCCGGATAAGGCGCCGCAGCGTCATCCGGCGACACGGTGTTTAGTGCTGCTGGTAGTGGACAACGTTAAGCAAATGCTTGTCGGTTTGCGCCATGCACAGTCCTGCGCGTTTCGCACTGCGCACTTCATCAAGGATGGTTTGTAATAACAGGCCATCCTGCTGCTGCTCTTTTTCCAGGGTATTGAGAAAATCCATGGTTGGCGCATCATTCACGGCTTTGGCTTCATCTGCCAGAAGCGAAAGCGTGCTGGAACGCTGCTGGTGATCTTCCAGCGTCTTTTGAAACAGATCTTCCAGTGAATTGAGTTCATCGCCCGGCACATCGATGGCTTTAACGACAGGGTTGGCGCCTGCTTTTTTCATATAATTGAACATGCGCATCATTTGCGTGATGTTGCCCTGAGCCTGGGTTCGCAGAAACGTTGCCGTGCCCGTCAGGCTGTGCTCGGAACACCACTCACTCAGATGAAGGTAGAGATTGGAAGCATAAAACTCAAGATTCATTGAGGTGTTTAGTTTATAGACAATGCCTGATGCAGCCATACCAATATCCTTATTTCCAGAAAAGATGATGTGCGTGACGATTGTCCGCACAATCAATACTGTTAGCAGAGTAAATCCGTTCTGCCGGTCCTTTATGTGATCCAGTAGTCAATTCCTGACTCTTGCGAAATAAGCATAGTGGTAATCTTTTAATGAGAAAATCCTTAACTTTATGTGTTTATATTTTTTTACACTTTACTTATGGAAGTGGATTCGGTGTGCAAGTTCGCTAATATAATAGATATCCATATATCTGATTGATTCTATAGGATTTAACAACATAATATTATTTTGAAATGATGTTTCATATCACAAAAATGGATCATTTTACGTGTTAGAATCGAATTTTCGATAATCATCTCTGAATTGAAAAAATAATTATCTGGCAACGTTATTCTGACCAAATTATCCGCAATACTTGCGCCAGATCATATTAGTGAATATTCATATCTCACCGAAGAAACCCATGTTTATTTTGGTGTGATGGGGACGAGTGAACCGAGGAGTGGTAAATGAAAAAGGTAGCAGTTCTGCTGGCGCCAGGCTTTGAGGAAGCTGAAGCCATTGTCACGATCGATATTTTGCGCCGACTGCATATTGAAGTTGAAACGCTGGCCTGTGCCGAATCTCGTGCCGTGGTGAGTTATCACGATATCCCGATGGTGGCGGATAATACTCTGACAGGGCGTCTGGATACGCTGTACGACGCCGTTGTTTTACCGGGGGGGCCGCAGGGGAGTGTGAATCTGGCTGCCAGTGCGCAGGTGATTGATTTTGTCTCCCGCCATGACAGCGCAGGTAAATTGATTTGCCCGATCTGCTCCGCCGCTGCGCGCGTACTCGGTGGCAACGGACTGCTGAAGGGGCGTCGCTACGTTTGTTCTGGCGACCTTTGGCAGAATGTGAACGACGGCGAATATGTTGATGCGCCAGTGGTTGAAGACGGCAATCTGATCAGTGGCAAGGGATTAGGACATGTTTTTGATTTTGCGCTGACCCTCTCTGCCCGACTTATTGGGGACGAAACCCCTGTTCGCGATCACGCCGACCATATTTATTATGCCTGGTAAATAACCGCTCCCCGAATACGCGGGTATTCGGGGAACAGGATTTGCGGGCTGACGTTATGGATTAATCTGCTATTCCCCTGCCTATTTGTCTGACAATTACCGCTTCTGTTATGTCATTTTCCACTGAATTTATGTACGCAATTACTGTAATTCTGCGATGTGATATTGCTCTCCTATGGAGAATCATTTTCCCGCTAAAACGTATTCCAGCATTAGAAATTATCTGACGAAAAAGGGTAATGCCTTGTTTTTCGTCTGAATTACAAATGAGCGTCCGATTTTACCCTACATAAAATGACGTTAAAGCTGGAGTTAACTATGTATAAATTTACTAAAGCGCTGGCAGCCATCGGTCTGGCTGCTGTTATGTCGCAATCCGCTATCGCCGAAAACATGAAGCTGGGTTTTTTAGTGAAACAACCGGAGGAACCCTGGTTCCAGACGGAATGGAAATTCGCCGATAAAGCCGGGAAAGACCTGGGCTTTGAGGTGATAAAAATTGCTGTACCCGATGGTGAAAAGACCCTGAATGCGATCGACAGCCTGGCCGCCAGCGGCGCGAAGGGATTTGTTATCTGTACGCCAGACCCGAAACTCGGTTCGGCCATTGTCGCGAAAGCGCGTGGCTACGATATGAAAGTCATTGCCGTTGACGATCAGTTCGTCAACGCCAAAGGTAACCCGATGGATACCGTGCCGCTGGTCATGATGGCCGCGACCAAAATTGGCGAACGTCAGGGGCAGGAACTGTACACAGAGATGCAAAAACGCGGTTGGGATGTGAAAGAGAGCGCCGTCATGGCGATTACCTCCAACGAACTGGATACGGCGCGTCGTCGCACTTCTGGCTCAATGGAAGCGCTGAAAGCCGCGGGCTTCCCGGAAAAACAGATCTACCAGGTACCAACGAAATCCAACGATATTCCGGGCGCATTCGATGCGGCCAACTCCATGCTGGTTCAGCACCCGGAAGTGAAACACTGGCTGATTGTCGGCATGAACGATAACACGGTACTCGGCGGCGTACGTGCGACGGAAGGGCAGGGCTTTAAAGCGCCGGACGTTATCGGTATCGGCATTAACGGGGTTGATGCGGTGAGTGAACTGTCGAAGGCACAGGCCACCGGTTTCTACGGCTCCCTGCTGCCAAGCCCGGACGTGCATGGCTATAAATCCAGCGAAATGCTTTACAACTGGGTAACCAAAGACGCGGAACCGCCAAAATTCACCGAAGTGACCGACGTGGTACTGATCACCCGTGACAACTTCAAAGAAGAGCTGGCGAAGAAAGGCTTAGGCGGCAAGTAGGCGGCAAGGCGTGACATGCCGGATGGCGTCAGGCCATTCGGCAAACAATCTGAATGATTCTGATTCACGGAGACGTTATGCAACAGTCTACCCCGTATCTCTCATTTCGCGGCATTGGAAAAACTTTCCCTGGAGTTAAGGCGCTCTCGGATATCAGCTTCGACTGTTATGCCGGTCAGGTACATGCGCTGATGGGGGAAAATGGCGCCGGGAAATCGACACTCTTAAAAATTCTCAGCGGTAACTATGCGCCAACCACGGGTTCTTTGGTCATTCGCGGGCAGGAGGTCTCCTTTGCGGACACCACGGCTGCGCTGAATGCCGGTGTCGCGATTATTTACCAGGAACTGCATCTCGTGCCGGAAATGACCGTCGCGGAAAATATCTATCTCGGCCAGCTCCCGCATAAAGGCGGGATTGTGAACCGTACGCTACTCAATTATGAAGCGGGTTTGCAGTTACAACATCTGGGAATGGATATACCAGCGGATACGCCGTTGAAATATCTCTCTATTGGTCAGTGGCAGATGGTGGAAATCGCCAAGGCGCTGGCGCGGAATGCCAAAATTATCGCCTTCGATGAACCGACCAGCTCACTCTCCGCCAGGGAGATTGAAAATCTGTTCCGGGTGATCCGCGAACTGCGCAAAGAAGGACGGATCATTTTGTATGTTTCGCACCGTATGGAAGAGATCTTTGCCCTGAGTGATGCCATCACCGTCTTTAAAGATGGTCGCTACGTCAAAACGTTTTCTGATATGGCGCAGGTAAACCACGACACGCTGGTGCAGGCGATGGTCGGACGCGATCTGGGTGATATATACGGCTGGCAGCCCCGCCCTTACGGGAGCGAGCGTTTGCGCCTGCACGAAGTGAAAGCGCCGGGCGTGCGCACGCCGGTTAGCCTTTCAGTGCGGGGTGGGGAAATTGTCGGGCTGTTTGGCCTGGTCGGTGCCGGACGCAGTGAACTGATGAAGGGGCTGTTTGGCGGCACGCGTATCACGGAAGGGCAGGTGTATATCGATGGAAACGCGATCGACATTCGTAAACCCGGTCATGCGATCGCGGCGGGGATGATGCTGTGCCCGGAAGACCGGAAAGCGGAAGGCATCATTCCGGTGCACTCGGTGCGCGATAACATCAATATCAGCGCGCGGCGCAGGCATCTGCTGGGGGGCTGCGTGATCAACAACGGCTGGGAGGAGACAAATGCCGAGCACCATATCCGTTCCCTGAATATTAAAACGCCAGGCGCTGAGCAGCTCATTATGAATCTCTCCGGCGGTAATCAGCAGAAGGCGATTCTGGGGCGCTGGTTATCGGAAGAGATGAAGGTCATTTTACTGGATGAACCCACGCGTGGGATTGACGTTGGCGCGAAGCACGAAATTTATAACGTGATTTACGCCCTGGCGGCGCGCGGTGTGGCGGTGCTGTTTGCCTCCAGCGACCTGCCGGAAGTCCTCGGCGTTGCCGATCGTATTGTGGTGATGCGCGAAGGCGAGATCGCCGGTGAATTGCTTCATGAACAGGCGGATGAACGCCAGGCGCTGAGCCTCGCAATGCCTAAAGTCAGCCAGGCTGTCGCCTGAGTAAGGAGTCTATGATGTCTTCTGTAACTACATCCGGCGCAACGAAGTCGCCGTTAAGCCTGGGTCGTATCTGGGATCAGTACGGCATGCTGGTGGTATTTGCTGTGTTGTTTCTGGCCTGTGCGATCTTTGTGCCAAACTTTGCCTCGTTCATCAATATGAAGGGGTTAGGGCTTGCCATCTCCATGTCGGGTATGGTGGCCTGCGGGATGCTGTTCTGTCTGGCCTCCGGCGATTTTGACCTCTCCGTCGCGTCCGTGATTGCCTGCGCCGGGGTCACAACGGCGGTGGTTATCAACGTGACGGAAAGCCTGTGGATTGGCATTGGGGCCGGGCTGTTACTGGGCGTGCTCTGCGGCCTGGTCAATGGTTTTGTGATTGCGCGCTTAAAAATTAATGCGTTAATCACCACGCTTGCCACCATGCAGATTGTCCGTGGGCTGGCCTACATCATCTCTGACGGAAAAGCGGTAGGGATCGAGGATGAACGCTTCTTTGCTCTGGGTTACGCTAACTGGTTTGGTCTGCCTGCGCCAATCTGGCTGACGGTGGCCTGCCTTATCATCTTTGGTTTGCTGCTCAACAAAACCACGTTTGGCCGCAATACGCTGGCGATCGGCGGTAATGAAGAGGCGGCGCGGCTCGCCGGTGTGCCGGTGGTGCGAACCAAAATCATTATCTTTGTTCTCTCCGGTCTGGTTTCTGCTGCGGCAGGGATTATTCTTGCCTCCAGGATGACGAGCGGACAGCCAATGACCTCGATCGGTTATGAGTTAATTGTGATTTCCGCCTGCGTATTGGGGGGGGTCTCCCTTAAAGGAGGCATCGGAAAAATCTCATATGTGGTGGCGGGGATACTCATTCTGGGCACCGTCGAGAACGCGATGAACCTGCTGAATATTTCTCCGTTTGCGCAGTATGTGGTTCGCGGGTTAATCCTGCTGGCGGCGGTGATCTTTGACCGTTACAAGCAAAAAGCGAAGCGTACCGTGTAGCATAGCGTTTCATGATTTAAACCCAACTTTTAAGTCTAGTTTCTTATCAACGCCAGCCGCTACTTTGGCTGGCGTTGACGTTTCTAAATGGCGAGCGATGTCACACTGTCTATACTTACATGGCTTATGCGACGCGATCCGCGCGGCGCAAAAACAGTGATAAGGAGGATAACAGGGTGGCTGAGCCGTTAACTGTAATCCCTGAGTTGTCAGCAAACTATGCCTACTTTTTCGATCTGGATGGAACCCTGGCGGAGATAAAGCCGCACCCGGACCAGGTCGTCGTTCCGCAGGCAATCCTGCAGTTACTCAACAATCTTGCAGAGCACAATGCAGGTGCTCTGGCATTGATTTCAGGGCGCTCAATGATTGAGCTGGATGCGCTGGCGAAACCCTTTCACTTCCCCCTGGCTGGAGTACACGGAGCAGAGCGCCGTGACATCAACGGTAAGACGCATATCGTGCATCTGCCTGAGGCGGTTGAACGTGAAATTCGCTTCCAGCTCAGTACCGCCCTGGCGAATTTGCCGGGAGCGGAGCTTGAAACCAAAGGGATGGCTTTTGCGCTGCACTATCGACAGGCGCCGGAGCATGAAGCCGCGCTGCTTAACCTGGCCCGCCGCATTATCCAGACCTGGCCTCAGCTGGCGTTACAGGAAGGGAAATGCGTTGTGGAGATCAAGCCTAAGGGGATCAGCAAAGGGGATGCGATTGCCGCGTTTATGCAAGAAGCCCCCTTTGCGGGACGTATTCCCGTATTTCTGGGGGATGACCTGACCGATGAGTCGGGTTTTAACGTGGTGAACCAGGCCTGTGGGCTAAGTATAAAAATCGGCGCGGGCGAAACCCAGGCCAGATGGCGGCTGGCGGACGTACCTGCCGTCTGGCGCTGGCTGGAAAATATCAATAATCGACAACAAAAACAAAAAGTAATGAGTGACAGGAGAGATGGCTATGGGTCGTTTAGTCGTAGTATCTAATCGAATTGCTCCCCCGGACAATAAAACCAGCGCTGGCGGCCTTGCGGTCGGTGTGCTGGGCGCGCTGAAAGCCGCCGGTGGGCTGTGGTTTGGTTGGAGTGGCGAATTGGGTGACGAAGATAAACCGCTAAAAAAAGTGACCAGGGGGAACATCACCTGGGCCTCTTTTAATCTTAGTGAACAAGATCATGAAGAGTACTATAACCAGTTCTCCAACGCCGTATTATGGCCGGCATTCCATTATCGTCTGGATCTGGTGGACTTTCAGCGTTCGTCCTGGGAGGGCTATCAGCGAGTCAACGCCCTGTTAGCGGACAAGCTGCTGCCGCTGCTTAAAGATGATGACATGATTTGGGTGCATGATTATCACCTGCTGCCCTTTGCCAGCGAACTGCGCAGGCGCGGCGTGAATAACCGTATCGGATTTTTTCTGCATATCCCTTTTCCGACGCCGGAGATTTTCAACGCTTTGCCGCCGTCGGACGTATTGCTGGAACAGCTTTGCGATTTCAACCTGTTGGGATTCCAGACGGAAAACGATCGCCTGTCGTTTCTCGACAGCCTGGCCGGACAGACCCGGGTGACGACGCGCGGCACGCGCAGCCACACGGCGTACGGCAAAGCGTTTCACACTGAAGTCTATCCTATCGGTATTGAGCCTGCTGAGATTGCACAACAGGCTGCTGGCCCGTTGCCCCCTAAACTGGCGCAACTGAAAGCCGAACTGAAGAATGTACAGAACATCTTTTCCGTGGAACGCCTGGATTACTCTAAGGGGCTGCCTGAACGTTTTCAGGCTTATGAGGCGCTGCTGGAACATTATCCCCGGCATCACGGTAAAATTCGCTATACGCAGATTGCGCCCACTTCCCGTGGCGACGTCCAGGCCTATCAGGATATTCGTCATCAGCTTGAAACCGAAGCAGGGAGAATTAACGGCAAATATGGGCAGCTGGGCTGGACGCCGCTCTATTATCTCAATCAGCATTTCGATCGCAAACTGCTGATGAAGGTGTTTCGCTATTCAGACGTTGGCCTGGTTACGCCGTTGCGCGATGGTATGAATCTGGTCGCGAAAGAGTTTGTTGCCGCTCAGGATCCTGCCAACCCCGGGGTGCTGATCCTGTCGCAGTTCGCCGGTGCGGCCAATGAGCTGACTTCGGCGTTAATCGTCAATCCTTACGATCGGGATGAGGTTGCTGCCGCGATGGATCGTGCGCTAACCATGCCGCTTGCTGAGCGTATTTCTCGCCACGCAGAGATGCTGGAAGTCATCGTTAAAAACGACATCAACCACTGGCAGGAGCGCTTTATTAGCGACCTGAAAGCCATCACGCCTGCGAGCGCTGAAAGTCAGCAACGCCAGAAAGTGGCGACGTTCCCTAAGCTGGCTTAATCTCTCGCCAGTGGCACCAGTAACACATCGACCTGGCTTGCGCCAACCACACTTTTCGCTGAGCAGGAGGCTCGCGAAAAGAAGCTGTGGTTATGGTTGCCGCAAATCACTAAATCCATCTTGTGCTTGCGGCAGATGTCCAGAATGTGTTCGCTCAACTCACCGTAGGTAATGAATGTGTGCTCAATCGGATAGTCTGCCTGGGCGGCTAAGTGCTGCAGAAAATCCTGAGTCTCCTCATGCATTACCGCACGCAGATCCTCCAGCATGGGCGCGGCAAACTGATTATAGAGTTCCGGGTCGGAGGCGAGGGTGATCAGACTGATGCGACCATTGACCGGACGGGCGATAGAAACGGCTTTTGCCAGCAACCGCTGGCTTTCAGGAGTGACGGCGACGGCGACAAGTATGTTGGTGTAACTCATAACTCGCTCCTTATTTGCAAGAGTATGAGAGGGAACTTCAGCATTACTCCGATCGTGTTGCGACTGCAATGCTTAGCGCCTGGCTTATGAAACTATTTTGCTTACCATTTTAAACCAGGACCGCACTCGCACAAAACTCAACCGTGTTTTGAACGCCGCTTGCGGCGGTCCGAAAGGTGAGCGTTGCGAATCATCTTCACGTATGCCGTGTACGCTCCTGTTGCTTTGTTCTGTCCGTGCTTAAACTGTCTGCATCAGTTACGGCGATCGGACCAGACTCTTAATATTACAATAATGTAAAAACAAATATACACATATATAAATCATGCTTATTAATTTCGGGGCGGTATTTCTGGTTTTATAGGCAATTACGCGGTACTTAAATCAAATTATACGATCAATAAAATAAACGTTTAATAAATTCATTAGCGTTATTAATAACATGCTATGAATATTTTACTTTATAAAATTTAAAGTTTTAATTTTTAACATATTGTTTTAACTAAATTATTTAATTCTGTTTCTAAATGAGAAATTTATAATTCACTTATCTTTTCATCCCGTTATTTTTAGATTGTGGAATTATTTTTTTTGGTATTTTTTCTCTGAACTCGTACTGCTCAGAAAATGCGCATTCTGATTTGATGCTCAATAACCCACCAAAATAAAAGCCCAACTGATGGATTAATGTTAATAATTAGGTTAATTTATGTGATGTTGATCACATATTTTTCAAAATCGCTACGTGGGTTTGTTGTATGTGATGGGACTGACGAGTAGAGTTGCGTCGAATTAGGAAAAATCTTAGGTATTTGTAAGAAACCATGTAAACGTGTTGACGGTATAGCCTCCTGTACAGGAAGGCTTAAACCGTGCGTTTCCGAGCCTGAGTGCGGCTATGTATTTGACCTTTTGGGTTTTTTTTACCGGGTATTCCCGGCGACATCACGGGGTGCGGTTTCGCCGCATAAAAATAAAGTTGGTTATTCTGGATGGGAATAATGCATACATCCGAGTTGCTGAAACACATTTATGACATCAATTTGTCATATTTACTCCTCGCACAACGTCTGATTGTTCAGGACAAAGCGTCCGCCATGTTTCGTCTCGGCATCAACGAAGAGATGGCCAATTCTCTGGGTGCGCTGACCTTACCTCAGATGGTCAAACTGGCCGAAACGAACCAACTTGTGTGCCACTTCCGTTTTGACAGCCATCAGACAATCACCCGTCTGACTCAGGATTCCCGGGTCGACGATCTTCAGCAAATCCATACTGGCATTATGCTTTCAACACGCCTGTTAAACGATGTTAACCAGGCTGATGAAGCATCCCGCAAGAAGAGGGCTTGATGATGAGTGAAAAAAGCATTGTTCAGGAAGCTCGTGATATCCAGTTGGCGATGGAATTGATCACTCTGGGTGCCCGTTTGCAAATGCTTGAAAGCGAAACACAGCTCAGTCGTGGTCGTCTCATCAAATTATACAAAGAGCTACGCGGCAGCCCTCCGCCGAAAGGGATGCTGCCGTTTTCTACTGACTGGTTTATGACCTGGGAGCAAAACATCCATGCTTCCATGTTTTGCAATGCCTGGCAGTTTTTACTTAAAACCGGTTTGTGCAGCGGCGTGGACGCGGTGATTAAGGCTTATCGTTTGTACCTTGAACAGTGTCCGCAACCGGAAGAGGGGCCGCTGTTGGCGCTGACCCGAGCCTGGACGCTGGTGCGTTTTGTTGAGAGCGGATTGCTTCAGTTGTCGAGCTGTAGCTGCTGTGGCGGAAATTTCATTACCCACGCCCACCAGCCTCCTGGCAGCTTTGCCTGTAGTTTATGTCAGCCGCCTTCTCGCGCCGTAAAAAGACGTAAACTTTCCCAGGATGCTGCCGATATTATCCCACAACTGCTGGATGAACAGATCGAACAGGCTGTTTAACCGACACGGTGTGGGTGAAACACTCCAGCAGCGGTAAGCGATTACCGCTGCTTTTTTTTACCCCGCGTTCGCGTTAACCCACGACTGCGCATCCTGTCATGGTCAACAGTGGAAGGATGATGTCGTGCTTATCGTATTAGGTTACCTGGTCGTTCTTGGTACAGTGCTCGGTGGTTATGTCATGACCGGCGGACACCTGGGAGCACTCTATCAGCCATCAGAACTGATTATTATCGGTGGCGCGGGTATTGGGGCATTTATCGTCGGCAATAACGGTAAAGCGATTAAAGGGACGCTGAAGGCGCTTCCGCTGCTGTTTCGTCGGTCGAAATACACCAAAACCATGTACATGGATCTGTTAGCGCTGCTGTATCGCCTGATGGCGAAGTCCCGCCAGCAGGGGATGTTCTCGCTGGAACGCGATATTGAAAACCCGAAAGAGAGTGAGATTTTTGCCAGCTATCCGCGGATCCTGGCCGATGCGACGATGCTCGAATTTATCGTCGACTACCTGCGTCTCATCATCAGCGGCAACATGAATACTTTCGAAATTGAAGCGCTGATGGACGAAGAAATCGAGACCCATGAGCAGGAAGCGGAAGTCCCGGCTGAAAGCCTGGCGGCGGTGGGCGACTCTTTACCCGCATTTGGCATCGTGGCTGCGGTCATGGGCGTGGTGCACGCGCTGGCCTCTGCTGACCGTCCTGCGGCGGAACTGGGCGCGCTCATTGCGCATGCCATGGTGGGGACATTCCTGGGGATTCTGCTGGCATACGGTTTTATTTCCCCACTGGCCAGCGTGCTGCGCCAGAAGAGCGCCGAAACCAGCAAAATGATGCAGTGCGTCAAGGTCACGCTGCTCTCGAACCTGAACGGCTATGCGCCACCGATCGCCGTCGAATTCGGTCGTAAGACACTTTACTCCAGCGAACGCCCCTCGTTCCTTGAACTGGAAGAGCATGTCCGGGCGGTGAGAAATCCGAACCAGCAACAGCAGACGACCACCGAGGAAGCATGAAGAATCAGGCGCATCCTGTCGTTATCGTAAAACGCCGGAAACATAAAGGGCACAAAGGCGGGGCGCACGGCTCGTGGAAGATTGCCTACGCCGACTTTATGACCGCAATGATGGCCTTCTTCCTGGTGATGTGGCTGATTTCTATCTCCAGCCCTAAAGAATTGATTCAGATTGCCGAATATTTTCGTACCCCCCTGGCAACGGCGATAACGGGCGGAAACCGGATCTCAAACAGCCAGAGTCCCATTCCCGGCGGCGGGGATGACTACACCCAGCAGCAGGGGGAAGTGAATAAGCAACCGAACATCGATGAGCTGAAAAAACGGATGGAACAAAATCGCCTGAGCAAACTGCGCGGCGATCTCGACCAGCTCATTGAATCCGATCCGAAGCTGCGGGCGCTGCGCCCGCACCTGAAGATTGATCTGGTGCAGGAAGGGCTGCGAATTCAGATTATCGACAGCCAGAATCGCCCGATGTTCAAGACCGGTAGCGCCGACGTTGAGCCTTATATGCGCGACATTCTGCGGGCAATTGCGCCGGTGCTGAACGGTATTCCTAACCGCGTGAGTCTTTCCGGGCATACGGATGATTATCCCTACGCCAGCGGTGAAAAGGGGTACAGCAACTGGGAACTGTCCGCCGACCGCGCCAACGCGTCGCGCCGTGAACTGGTGCAGGGCGGCCTGGATGAAGGGAAAGTATTACGGGTGGTCGGCATGGCCGCCACGATGCGTCTCGGCGACCGGGGACCTGATGACGCCATCAACCGCCGCATCAGCCTGCTCGTGCTGAACAGGCAGGCGGAACAGGCCATTTTGCATGAAAACGCTGAAAGCCAGAATGAGCCGGTAAGTGTATTACAACAGCCTGAGGCGAACCCGCAGGCGAGCGTTCCCACATCGCCACCAGCCAATCCGAGGTGATAGCGTGAGCATGGATATTAGCGATTTTTATCAGACATTTTTTGATGAAGCTGACGAACTGTTGGCTGACATGGAGCAACATCTGCTGGACCTGGTGCCTGAGGCGCCAGACTCTGAGCAACTGAATGCCATTTTTCGTGCGGCGCACTCCATAAAAGGCGGCGCGGGCACCTTTGGTTTTACCATCCTGCAGGAAACCACCCATCTGATGGAAAATCTTCTTGATGAGGCCCGGCGCGGTGAGATGCAGCTCAATACCGACATTATCAACCTGTTTTTGGAAACGAAAGATATTATGCAGGAACAGCTCGACGCCTATAAAAGCTCGGAAGAGCCGGATGCCGCAAGCTTTGAATATATCTGCAATGCGTTACGCCAGCTCGCTCTGGAAGCGAAAGGTGAAACGGCGCCAGTGGTGGTGAATTCGGCCAAACTGAGCGTGGTGGATAGTGCTGAAGCAGAGGAGCGCGCAACAGAAGACACCCGCCCGGAAGAGAGCAAACTGCGCATCGTGCTCTCCCGTCTGAAGGCAAATGAAGTGGGTTTGCTGGAAGAGGAGTTAGCCAATCTGGCGACGCTGACGGAGGTGGTAAAAGGCAGCGACTCGCTGTCGGCAACCCTCGATGGCAGCATTTCGGAAGACGACATTATCGCGGTGCTCTGTTTCGTGATTGAAGCCGATCAAATCGCCTTCGAGAGAGTGACGGCGCCAGCCCCAGCCGTACGCGATGAAGCACCCGCAGTGGTTCCCGCGCCACCGCCGGTCGCTGTCGCGCCGGTGACCAAAGCGGCGGCTAACGAAGCGCATGGCGGGCGCGCCGAACGTGAAAAACCGGCTCGTGCCAGCGAGTCCACCAGTATTCGCGTGGCGGTGGAAAAGGTCGATCAGCTTATCAACCTGGTGGGTGAACTGGTGATCACCCAGTCCATGCTGGCGCAGCGTTCCAGTGAACTCGACCCGGTAAATCATGGCGATCTCATCACCAGCATGGGGCAGTTACAACGTAACGCCCGCGATTTGCAGGAGTCGGTGATGTCAATCCGAATGATGCCGATGGAGTACGTCTTCAGCCGCTTCCCGCGGCTGGTGCGTGACCTGGCGGGCAAGCTGGATAAACAGGTCGAGCTGACGCTGGTCGGTAGCTCAACGGAACTCGACAAGAGCCTGATCGAGCGCATTATCGATCCGCTTACCCATCTGGTGCGTAACAGCCTCGATCACGGGATTGAGCTACCGGAAAAGCGTCTTGCATCCGGCAAAAATAGCGTCGGGAATCTGATCCTTTCCGCAGAGCATCAGGGCGGCAACATCTGCATTGAGGTGACTGACGACGGTGCCGGTCTGAATCGTGAACGGATTCTGGCGAAGGCCATCTCCCAGGGCATGGCGGTCAATGAAAACATGACCGATGACGAAGTTGGAATGCTGATCTTTGCGCCAGGGTTTTCCACTGCCGAACAGGTGACCGATGTCTCCGGTCGCGGCGTAGGGATGGACGTGGTGAAACGTAATATCCAGGAGATGGGCGGTCACGTTGAGATCCAGTCAAAACAGGGGACCGGCACCACCATTCGTATCCTGCTGCCGCTCACGCTGGCGATCCTCGACGGCATGTCGGTTCGCGTGGCGGACGAGGTGTTTATTCTGCCGCTGAACGCGGTAATGGAATCGTTGCAGCCGCGCGAAGACGATCTGCACCCGCTGGCCGGGGGCGAACGCGTGCTGGAGGTTCGCGGCGAATACCTGCCGCTGGTGGAGTTGTGGAAAGTCTTTGATGTGGAAGGGGCGAAAACGGAGGCCACCCAGGGCATCGTGGTGATTTTGCAAAGTGGCGGACGTCGCTACGCGCTGCTGGTCGATCAGCTGATTGGTCAGCACCAGGTGGTGGTTAAGAACCTGGAGAGCAACTATCGCAAGGTTCCTGGCATCTCCGCCGCAACGATTCTGGGTGACGGCAGCGTGGCGCTGATTGTGGACGTCTCCGCACTTCAGGGCTTAAACCGCGAACAACGTATGGCGATCACCGCCGCCTGATTGAGTGAGAAAGGGTAAATTATGACCGGTATGACTAATGTAACCAAACTGGCCGGCGAGCCGTCAGGACAGGAGTTCCTGGTGTTTACGCTGGGGGATGAAGAGTACGGCATCGACATTCTGAAAGTACAAGAGATTCGTGGCTACGATCAGGTCACGCGCCTTGCCAACACGCCTGAATTTATCAAAGGGGTGACCAACCTGCGCGGCGTGATTGTCCCGATTGTCGATCTGCGCGTGAAGTTTTGCCAGGGCGACGTGGACTACAACGACAACACCGTGGTGATTGTCCTGAATCTGGGACAGCGCGTGGTGGGCATCGTGGTTGACGGCGTCTCTGACGTGCTGTCACTGACCGCAGAGCAGATCCGTCCGGCGCCAGAGTTTGCCGTGACCCTCTCTACGGAATATCTGACCGGGCTGGGCGCACTTGGCGAGCGGATGCTGATTCTGGTTAACATTGAAAAATTACTCAACAGCGACGAAATGGCGCTGCTGGACGTTGCCGCCTCTCACGTCGCATAAGTCTGTTTACCGGATGGTGGCGCTCTCCCCATCCGGTAAGTTTTACGCCTGGGCTTCCGTTTGCGGTGACGCCGCTTGCTGATGACCCGCATCGGGCAACCCTTCATGATTTCCGCTGTTCACCGTCGCCCTGCAATACGGGGAAAAACCTTTCAGACACCTGTTAGCCACCGTGAAGCTGGCTTCAGCCGTTTCTTGCGGATCCCCAGGTCCTGGAGGTTCACCATTCCATTAATGTCTTAAGGGATGCAGAATTTTTAATTAATTAGCGCTTTTGTTGTGTCCATCGGGCATGAATATGTGACTTAGATCACATAAGAATGAATATATCCTCCAGAAATTGCGCAGGTTTAGCAAATAAATGATGTTAACGTTTTGATGTACATAATCTTTTTATGTCAATCACCCACCCGTATGGTTGAACACGGCGGCAGTGGTTGTTTTCTCTGGCGTAATCTAAATTTCAGGATATCAGTTCGTTATATCTTGTCTGCGCCTTTAGACCGTCTGCAGGCGGTCAGGAAGGTTGTCGGAAGTTGCGATTTCTGGAGGTGGCATGATGAACAAAATATCCCTGCTGCTGGGTACGATCGGCGCATTACTGCTCCCTGCGCCTGTGGCATTTGCCGTGACCAGCAGCGGTACCATTGGCGCAACGCTAACGTTAACCAATGGCTGCCTGATTAACGGTTCACCGAGCCAAAACGGGATTAACTTTGGTACTCTCGATTTCGGCACGCATCCCGCCACCTTCGCCACGCTGACCACCCAGCTCACCGGTGCCAGCGGTGGAAACAGCTTTACTATTCAATGCACCACCGCCAGCTACACGGTGCAAATTACGGGCAATACTAACGCCACAGCCCCCGGCACCGTTGTCGGCACGCCGGGTACGCCGGGCCGCTATCTGATCAGTTCAACCGATGCCACGCAAGGGGTGGCCTACAGCCTGTACAGCGACGGCGGATTTAGCAACATCATCAGCAACAACACCCCAATCCCTAAAGCCTCCACCAGCGGGGGCGTGGACAGTTACACGCTCTACGGTCGGATTCAGGGCGGAGGCAACAGCGTCACCGTGGTGCCCGGAACCTATACCGATACCATCAACGTCAGCGTTATTTACTGACAACAACCGATGAGCAACCAGCCAGCGGGCTTCCTGAGCGGGAGCGGGGGACGGCTACGTCTTTTTTTCGCGGTCATGGCTTGCGCGGTATTTCCGCTACAGGCGGTGACCACCCAATCTTTCCAGCTTAGCGCCACGATTACGCCGGGATGTTCGGTAACCACCGGCAGCGGCGGCGCGCTGGGAACCCTTAACTTCGGCAGCTACAGCGGGGTGGTGACGCAGCAGGTTAATACCAGTTTCGTGCCGAACGCGGCGCTGTCCCTGGCCTGTACTCCGGGCGTGGCGCTCAGTATGAGCATTGACGGCGGACGCAACTACACCACGGTGCGCAATATGGTTCGTGCTGGCGGAACGGAACGGGTGGCATACCGTTTGTATCGCACCGCCTCACTGGCGGCGAACAGTGAGATAGGCGTTAACCAGACAATTTCGGTGCTCTATAGCGACAGCAACAATATCGCAATACCGCTGTTTGGCGCCGCGTTTCTGACCGGGTTCAGCCCGGCAGGGAGTTATTCAGATCAGCTTACCGTGACGTTGTCATGGTAGTCAGGGAGAATTGCGATGAAAAAAATGATGTCATCATTTGCGCTGCTCACGCTTGCCGGGACGCTCTTTTCCACGGGAGCGCAGGGGGCCGCCACGGTATTACTCTGGCCTATCGATCCGTGGCTTGCGGCCGACAGTCACGCCACGGAGCTGTGGATCCAGAATGAAGGCACTGAGCCTGCAACGATGCAGGTGAGAATCGTCCGCTGGCAACAAAATGACGGTTTTGAACGCTATCAAAACCAACAGGATGTGGTTGCCAGCCCGCCCATTGTCCGCATTGATAAGGGCAGTAAGCAACTGATCCGGCTGATTAAACAGTCTGCCGTGCCGACCGGCATTGAACAGGCTTACCGGATTATTGTGGATGAAATTCCGCAGACGGGCAGTCCCGATAAGGCGCAGATGGGATTGAAGGTACAGATGCGCTATTCGCTGCCGCTGTTTGTTTACGGTCAGGGGATTGCGACATGGCAGGAAGGTGAACATCACGCCAGAGTCAACGCCTCTCAGCTGCACTGGCGCGTGGTGCAGGAGAATGGCAAACCGCAGCTGGAGGTCAGTAATCAGAGCGATGTTCATGTCCGGCTGAGCGAAGTCTCGCTGCGCCAGGGCGGTTCCCGGCATACCATGGCAGATGGGCTGCTGGGCTATGTTCTGCCGGGCAGTTTCCGGCGCTGGCCGCTGCCGACCGGCGCGACCCGTCCCGATGGGCTAACCGCTGCCATTAACTCTCAGGATGGCAAATGGCAGTCTGGTCCCGCCAATTGAGCGGCGTGGTGATGACAGCGCTATTAACCAGCACCACGCTTTGCCGTGCAGAACCGGGGGATGATGCGTTACCCCCGCCGCCTGATGCCCGCAGCATCAATGAACAAGCGGTCTTTCATCTGGGGCTAATCGTTAACCATTACGATACGCAGCAGGTGATATCGGTTATCCACAGAGACGGCGATTATATTGTTGCCAGCGCCGATCTTAAGCAGGCCGGATTGCCCGCGGATAAGCTGCCGCCCGGAGAGATAAACCTCTCGCGGATGGCGCAGGTTAAGGCTGAGTATGACAGCAGCGGTCAGCGACTGTTGCTGACCGTCCCGCGTGACTGGCTCCCGGCGCGCATTACCCCCTTTGGCGGCGAAGCCGCGGAAAGCGTCGCGCAAAACGGTAGCGGCGCGCTGTTCAACTATGACTTCTATACCAGCCATACGCAGCAGGGAGAGGGGCAGGCTTCACTCTGGCATGAGCTGCGCGTTTTCAATGATGCCGGTTCGCTCTCCTCGACAGGATATGTGCGCCAGAATCTGGCGGGGAGCGACACTCAGCAGGAGGGGTATGTCCGCTATGACACGGTTTTTACCGTGACAGAAGAAGAAAATGCCACCCAGTGGCGGGCAGGTGATGTGATAAGCGACGCGCTGAGCTGGAGCAATAGCGTGCGCGTCGGCGGTCTTTCCTGGGGGCGGGATTTCACACTCCGTCCCGACCTGGTGACCTGGCCGCTGCCGGAATTCTCCGGTGAGGCGGCAGTACCGACGGCAGCCGATCTGTTTATCAACGGTTATCGTGCGGGGTCAACCAACTTACAGCCCGGCCCTTTTACACTGACCAATCTGCCCTATATTAACGGTGCGGGTGATGCCGTGCTGGTTACCCGTGATGCACTGGGCAGGCAGGTGAGCACCACGTTGCCATTCTATGTCGCCAGCAATCTGCTCAGGTCCGGCATCAGCGATGGCGCGCTGACGGTTGGCAGCCTGCGACGCAACTATGGCATTGAGAATTTTGATTACGGCCCGGCGGTGGGAAGTGCAACGTATCGCTATGGCGCGACGGATTTTTTGACGCTCGAAGGACACGGCGAAGGTGCCGAAGCCCTGGCGCTGGGCGGGGGCGGGGCGCTGGTTAAACTGGGGCAATTTGGCGTGGTGAACGGCGCATGGAGTGAAAGCCGGATGCGCGGTAACCGCGGCAACCAGATCAACTGGGGATATCAGTACAACACGGCGGCATTCAGCGTGGCGACGCAGCACACCCGGCGTGAGCGCGGTTTTGGCAATCTGGCGCTGTACGATCGGTCGGCGATGACGGATGACGATAATCAGCCTCTGGCGTCGCTCAGCCAGCGAAGCGATCAGTATTCGCTGACCGTGAATATGGGGACGTTCGGCAATATTGGCGCGGCCTGGATTGGCATCCGCAGTTTTGATGCGCAAAAAACAGAGCTGTTGAACCTCTCCTGGAGCCGCAACCTGTGGGGAAGCAGCAGCCTCTATCTGGCGGCCAGCCGTGACCAGCAGCAGGGCGACTGGACGCTGGCGATGTCGGTGCAAATTCCGCTGGGCGAGCGGGACAGTGCCGCCTTCAGCATGGAAAAAACGCCGGACGCGGGACAGACTCAGCGCATCAACTACAACCACTCCATGCCGACAGACGGTGGGTTGAGCTGGAATCTGGCCTGGGCGCGACAGTCACAGGACAGTAACTATCAACAGGCGACGCTGGGCTGGCGCAATAACAGTATTGAACTTCAGGGGGGGACTTACGGTGAAAGCGACCAGATGACCTGGTGGGGGGAGGCGATGGGCTCGCTGGTGCTGATGGATAACCAGCTGTTTGCCGCCAATAAGATTAACGATGCGTTTGTTGTGGTCAGTACCGATGGGCAGGCCAATGTCCCGGTCAATTATGAAAATCAGCCGGTGGGGAAAACCAACGAACACGGGTATTTGTTAATTAGCGGAGTCTCTGCCTATTATCCTGCCCGCTACAGTATCAATACGCTTAACCTGCCTGCCGACACCCGTCTGAAAGAGACCGAACGCAAGGTCGCACTGCGACGTCTGAGCGGCTATCTCGTTGATTTCCCCATGGAGCAGGAGCAGGTGGCCAGTCTCATTCTGCATGATGAACAGGGACGGGTATTACCCGTCGCCAGCCAGGTGATGCGCGGGGAGAGAGGAACCGCCGTGGTGGGGTATGACGGGATTGTCTGGCTGGAAAATCTTGATGCTGTCAATCCGCTGCAGGTCGTCACACCGGAGGGAAAACGCTGTCGGGTCACGTTAACCCTGACGCCCAATCCGGCTCATAAGCTGAAAACGTACGGGCCGCTGGTCTGCCGCGAGGATGGCGTATGATGCGGCGAGTATTGTACCTGTTGATTTTACTCATATTGTCCGCAAAAGGGTGGGCGGCGTGTTCCGTCAGTACCACCAGCGGCGCGTTTGGCAGCGTCTCTTCTTTTACGGTAAACAGCACGGAGCAGGCGACGAGCGCCACCCTGGTGGTGCAGTGTGACGTTGTACTGGGGCTACTGAACAACGACACCGTGACGTTGACTTACACCGGCGCTACGGTGCAGGCCAGCAGCCGGGCCACGCTGAAGCGGACCGACGATACCAGCGTACCGGACACCATCCCGGTCAGGATGTGTTCGCAGTCAGGCTGCGCCAGCAATAGTGAAATTGCGATTAACGGCAGCTATACCTGGAGCGGCAGCACGTTGCTGGCGCTGCTCGGCTCATCACGCTACACGCTACCGCTCTATTTTCGCACCGTCACCGGACAAAACGTCAGTGCCGGGCCGTATCAGGTCACACTCAATTTCAGCGTCGCTTACAATATTTGTCAGGTTGGGTTATTGGGGGCCTGCATTACGCCGCAAACCGGTACGCTGCCGGCAACGTTGCCACTCAATCTCACGGTAACCAACGATTGCATTACCATCACGGCACCGGACGTGAACTTCGGCAGCGCGCCGTTAGTGAAAAATTTTCCGTCCATCTCGCAGATGGTTTCAGTGACCTGCACCAAAGGCAGCAACTATACCATCGGGATTAACAACGGTAGTTACGCCAGCGGCAATGTCAGAAATATGGCCAGCGGCAGTAATCGATTAAGTTATGAAATCTATAAAGCCAGCACCACCAGCCGCTGGGGCAGCATTGGCAGCGAGCGCTGGGCCAGCAGTGGCGCATCATCAGTCAGCTCCGATGGCCTGATGCGGACCTACAACTACACCGCCCGGATCCTGCAAACTCAGGCAACGCCCCCCGCCGGAACCTATACCGATACCGTGGTAGTGGATATCGCCTTCTGAATCTTTTTTCCCTTTCGCAAATGTAAAGTTCTCATCCAGGGTGCCGATAACGTTGATAACTCGTTTTCAGGAAGGTGCCTTATGTTTAACCGTATCCGCGTTGTCACAATGCTGATGATGGTGCTGGGGGTTTTCGCACTGCTACAGCTTGTTTCCGGTGGTCTGTTATTTTCGTCATTACAGCAGAACCAACAAAGTTTTGTTATTTCAAACGATTTACGCCAGCAGCAGAGTGAACTGACCTCAACATGGGACCTCATGTTGCAGACGCGCATCAACCTGAGCCGCTCTTCGGTGCGCATGATCATGGATGCCTCTAACCAGCAGAGTAGCGCCAAAAATGAGCTGCTGAAAAATGCGAAAAGCACGCTGGCGCAGGCCGCCGGGCATTACAAAAACTTTAAAGCGATAGAGCCATTGGCGGAAATGGCGCAGGCCAGCGCCACGGTGGATGAGAAATATCAGCAGTACTTTGCCGCGTTGACCGAACTGATTCAGTTTCTGGAAAACGGCAACATGGATGCGTACTTTGCACAGCCAACCCAGGGGATGCAGAACGCGATGAGGGAAGCGTTAGGGCAATATGCCAGCGTGAGCGAAAAACTCTACAGCAAAGCATTCGATCAAAGCGCGCGGGATTATCGCTTCGCCCAGTGGCAGCTGGCTATTCTGGCCGTGGTGCTGGTCGCGATACTGGTGGTGGTGTGGTACGGCATTCGCCAGATGTTGCTCAATCCACTGGCCCGGGTTATTGCGCATATCCGTGAAATCGCCGGCGGCAACCTGACCAACAAGCTGACCGTTGCCGGACGTAATGAGATCGGTGAACTGGCAGGCAGCGTTGATCATATGCAGCGTTCGCTGATTGATACCGTGACGCAGGTACGGGAGGGATCCGACGCGATTTACGCCGGCACCAGCGAGATAGCGGCAGGAAATACCGATCTCTCATCCCGTACCGAGCAGCAGGCTTCGGCGCTGGAAGAGACCGCCGCCAGCATGGAACAGCTCACCGCAACCGTGAAACAGAATGCGGATAACGCCCGTCAGGCGTCGCAACTGGCCCGCAGCGCGTCGGATACCGCCCAGCATGGCGGCAAAGTCGTAGACGGCGTGGTGAAAACGATGCACGAGATTGCCGACAGTTCAAAGAAAATTGCCGACATTATCAGCGTCATTGACGGGATTGCCTTTCAGACCAATATCCTGGCGCTGAACGCGGCGGTTGAAGCGGCGCGAGCCGGTGAGCAGGGGCGTGGATTCGCCGTGGTTGCAGGGGAGGTGCGTAATCTCGCCAGCCGTAGCGCCCAGGCGGCAAAAGAGATTAAAGCATTAATTGAAGATTCCGTTTCCCGCGTCGATACCGGTTCGGTGCTGGTGGAAAGCGCCGGTGAAACCATGAACGACATCGTGAATGCCGTGACCCGCGTAACCGACATCATGGGCGAAATCGCCTCTGCGTCTGATGAGCAAAGCCGGGGTATCGATCAGGTGGCGCTGGCGGTTTCAGAAATGGATCGCGTGACACAACAGAACGCCTCGCTGGTTCAGGAGTCTGCCACTGCCGCCGCCGCGCTGGAAGAACAGGCCAGCCGTTTAACCCAGGCCGTGTCTGCGTTTCGCCTTGCCGCACGTCCTTTGGCAATAAAACCACGGGGAGTCAGTCCCGTCGCGGATGCGCCGCGCCCCTTACCGAATCCATCGGTAAACACGCCGCACGATACCCATTGGGAAACATTCTGACCGTCATCGTTCGCGCGGCCTTCGCCGCCTGATGATCGTCAAACGTGGATGACGGTGGCCCGGCAAGCCGCCACCGCGCCGGGTGCGAAACAGAGACGATATTTAAGCCTGAAGAACAGGCCGTAACACAACCAGAATCGACGCAGCCGCAGGCCGCGTCAGTTGTACAATGAAAGTGATAAAGAAGGCGCCATGACTTCATCTCTGCCTACAGGGCAAACGTCATTATTGTTACAGATGACCCAGCGCCTTGCGCTGTCCGACGCGCACTTTCGTCGGATATGTCAGTTAATCTACCAGCGGGCGGGGATCGTGCTGGCGGACCACAAGCGGGATATGGTCTACAACCGCCTGGTGCGTCGATTGCGAACGCTGGGGTTGGATGACTTTGGCCGCTATCTCAGCATCCTGGAAGCTAACCAGAGCAGTGCGGAGTGGCAGGCTTTTATTAACTCGCTGACCACGAACCTGACTGCTTTTTTTCGCGAAGGCCATCACTTTCCGGTGCTGGCCGAACATGCGCGTCGTTGCAAAGGGGAGTACCGCGTCTGGAGCGCGGCGGCGTCAACCGGAGAGGAACCTTACAGCATTGCCATTACCCTGGCTGACACGCTCGGGACGGGGGCGGGACGCTGGAAAGTGTTTGCCAGCGACATCGACACCGAAGTGCTGGAGAAAGCGCGCAGCGGAATTTATCGCCTTAGCGAGCTGAAAACGCTGTCGCCACAGCAGCTACAGCGCTATTTCATGCGCGGGACCGGGCCGCATGAAGGGCTGGTGCGCGTGCGTCAGGAGTTGACCAGCCACGTTGAATTCTCTGGCGTCAACCTGCTCGACAAGCAGTACAACGTACCGGGGCCATTTGACGCAATATTTTGTCGTAACGTAATGATCTATTTCGATAAAACGACGCAGCAGGACATTCTGCATCGTTTTGTTCCTCTCCTTAAGCCTGATGGACTGCTGTTTGCCGGTCACTCAGAGAACTTTAGCAACCTCGTGCGCGACTTTAGCCTGCGCGGACAGACGGTGTATGCGCTAAGTAAGGATAAAGCATGAGTAAAATCAGGGTGTTGTCGGTCGATGATTCTGCGTTGATGCGCCAGATCATGACGGAAATTATTAACAGCCATAGCGATATGGAGATGGTCGCCACCGCGCCCGATCCGCTGGTGGCCCGTGACTTAATCAAAAAATACAATCCAGACGTGCTGACGCTCGATGTTGAGATGCCACGGATGGATGGCCTTGATTTTCTTGAAAAATTAATGCGTCTGCGCCCCATGCCGGTGGTGATGGTTTCCTCACTGACCGGGAAGGGGTCCGAAGTGACGCTGCGGGCACTGGAGCTGGGCGCCATCGATTTTGTCACCAAACCGCAGCTGGGGATCCGTGAAGGGATGCTGGCCTACAGCGAGACGATCGCCGAGAAAGTTCGCACGGCGTCACGGGCGCGTCTGACGGCGCATAAGCCTGTGGCGGCTCCCGTGACGTTAAAGGCCGGGCCGCTGCTCAGTTCAGAAAAGCTGATCGCGATTGGCGCTTCCACCGGTGGCACCGAGGCGATTCGACACGTGCTGCAACCGCTACCGCTCTCCAGTCCGGCGGTGATCATCACCCAGCATATGCCGCCGGGATTCACCCGCTCTTTTGCCGAGCGGCTGAACAAACTGTGTCAGATTAGCGTAAAAGAGGCAGAAGACGGTGAGCGTGTCCTCCCCGGTCACGCCTACATTGCACCGGGCGATAAGCATATGGAGCTGGCGCGCAGCGGGGCGAACTATCAAATCAAAATTCACGATGGTCCGCCGGTTAACCGGCACCGGCCATCGGTTGATGTGCTGTTTCATTCGGTAGCGAAACATGCGGGGCGCAACGCCGTTGGGGTGATCCTGACGGGGATGGGCAACGATGGCGCGGCCGGTATGTTAGCGATGTATCAGGCCGGAGCCTGGACCATCGCGCAAAATGAAGCAAGTTGTGTAGTGTTCGGCATGCCGCGCGAGGCCATCAATATGGGTGGTGTGAGCGAAGTGGTCGATCTTAGCCAGGTAAGCCAGCAGATGCTGGCGAAAATCAGTGCCGGACAGGCAATACGTATTTGAATCGGGAGTAATTTTAGATGGCGGATAAAGAGCTTAAGTTTTTGGTTGTGGATGACTTTTCCACCATGCGGCGCATCGTGCGTAACCTGCTAAAAGAGCTGGGATTTAACAACGTTGAAGAAGCGGAAGATGGGGTTGACGCGCTGAACAAGCTCCAGACGGGGGGCTTTGGTTTTGTCATCTCTGACTGGAATATGCCGAATATGGACGGTCTTGAGCTGCTGAAAACCATTCGTGCGAACGGTGGCATGGCTTCGCTGCCGGTACTGATGGTGACCGCGGAAGCGAAGAAAGAGAATATCATTGCCGCGGCTCAGGCGGGCGCCAGCGGTTATGTGGTCAAACCGTTCACGGCGGCGACGCTGGAAGAGAAGCTCAACAAAATCTTTGAAAAACTGGGCATGTGAGGGGCTTATGATGATGCAACCACAAATAAAGCCTGTTGATGAGCGTTCAGCAGGAGACATCATTGCGCGCATCGGCAGTCTGACCCGAATGCTGCGCGACAGTTTGCGTGAACTGGGGCTGGATCAGGCGATTGCCGAAGCCGCGGAGGCGATTCCCGATGCCCGGGACCGTCTGGATTACGTGGTTCAGATGACCGCGCAGGCGGCCGAGCGTGCGCTCAACAGCGTGGAAGCCTCGCAGCCGCACCAGGATGAAATGGAAAAAGGGGCGAAGGCGCTGACCAAACGCTGGGATGAGTGGTTTGAAAACCCGATTGCGCTTTCCGATGCCCGCGAACTGGTCACCGATACGCGCAAATATCTTGGCGACGTGCCGGGGCATACCAGCTTCACCAATGCGCAGTTGCTGGACATCATGATGGCGCAGGATTTTCAGGACCTCACGGGTCAGGTGATCAAACGCATGATGGATGTTATTCAGGAAATTGAACGTCAGCTCCTGATGGTGCTGCTGGAAAATATCCCCGAACAGGGGGCTCGCCCGAAACGCGAGCACGAA
Source organism: Citrobacter amalonaticus (assembly GCF_002918555.1). Classification (GTDB taxonomy): domain Bacteria; phylum Pseudomonadota; class Gammaproteobacteria; order Enterobacterales; family Enterobacteriaceae; genus Citrobacter_C; species Citrobacter_C amalonaticus_A. The sequence continues at coordinate 230,789 of NZ_PQMB01000001.1, read as the reverse complement.
AGCCTGCTCAACGGCCCGCAGGTGGACACCTCCAAAGCGGGCGTGGTAGCCAGTCAGGACCAGGTCGACGATCTGCTGGACAGCCTGGGGTTCTGATGTTCATTTTGCCGGAGGGCGCGCGCCGCCCTCCGGCTGTCTGCCTTAAAGCCATAAACCCCGCCTTTTTTACCGTTTACTCTGCCCATTGACCCATTGCGGTTCTGGCATCATTCCTGCTTATGTGCCTGCTCAGGAACTGATGCGTGTCTGAAGAGAACGACGACAAAACCGAAGCCCCCACCCCCCATCGACTTGAGAAAGCCAGGGAAGAAGGGCAGGTCCCCCGATCCAGAGAGCTTACCTCAATGCTGATACTGCTGGTGGGGGTCTGCATTATCTGGATTGGCGGTGAGTCGCTGGCGCGCAGGTTATCCGCCATGCTCTCTGCGGGGTTACGGTTTGATCACAGCCTGGTCAACGACCCGAATCTGATCCTCGGGCAGATTATTTTGCTGATTGAAGAGGCGATGCTGGCGCTCCTGCCGCTTATCACCGGCGTGGTGCTGGTGGCACTGATCTCTCCGGTGCTGCTTGGCGGGCTCATTTTCAGCGGTAAGTCGCTGCAGCCGAAATTTTCAAAACTGAATCCGCTACCGGGTATCAAACGTTTATTCTCGGCGCAGACCGGCGCCGAGCTGCTCAAAGCGGTGCTGAAATCGACGCTGGTCGGCAGCGTGACCGGTTTTTATCTCTGGCATAACTGGCCGGAGATGATGCGACTGATGGCGGAATCACCCAGAGCGGCGATGGGAAATGCGCTGGATCTGGTCGGATTATGCGCACTGCTGGTGGTGCTGGGCGTTCTTCCAATGGTGGGATTTGACGTCTTCTTCCAGATCTTCAGCCATCTGAAAAAGCTGCGTATGTCACGTCAGGATATTCGCGATGAGTTTAAGCAGAGCGAGGGCGATCCACACGTTAAGGGGCGCATCCGACAGATGCAGCGGGCGGCGGCGCGGCGGCGCATGATGGGCGATGTCCCCAAAGCCGACGTGATTGTCACCAACCCGACCCACTATTCGGTGGCGTTGCAATATGACGAAAACAAAATGAGTGCGCCAAAAGTGGTGGCCAAGGGCGCGGGGCTGGTGGCGCTGCGTATTCGCGAAATTGGGGCAGAGCACAGGATCCCCACGCTGGAAGCGCCCCCGCTGGCGCGGGCGCTCTATCGACACGCTGAGATTGGTCAGCAAATTCCTGGGCAACTGTATGCCGCCGTGGCGGAAGTCCTGGCCTGGGTCTGGCAACTTAAACGCTGGCGACTCGCCGGCGGTCAACGTCCACCGCAACCTGCAAATCTTCCTGTGCCTGACGCACTGGATTTTATGAACGAGAAGAATACTGATGGCTAATCTGGTCGCGATGCTGCGCCTGCCCGGCAACATGAAATCCACGCAATGGCAAATTCTTGCCGGGCCGATCCTCATCCTGCTTATTTTGTCGATGATGGTGCTGCCGCTGCCCGCGTTCATCCTCGATTTGCTGTTTACCTTCAATATCGCCCTGTCGATCATGGTCCTGCTGGTGGCGATGTTCACCCAACGGACGCTGGAGTTTGCCGCCTTCCCGACCATTTTGCTCTTTACCACCTTATTACGCCTGGCGCTGAACGTGGCGTCTACCCGCATCATTCTGATGGAAGGGCATACCGGCGCGGCGGCGGCGGGTAAGGTCGTCGAAGCGTTTGGTCACTTTCTCGTCGGCGGTAATTTTGCTATCGGGATCGTGGTGTTTGTGATTCTGGTGATCATTAACTTTATGGTGATCACCAAAGGTGCCGGACGTATCGCGGAAGTGGGCGCACGTTTCGTCCTCGACGGGATGCCGGGTAAACAGATGGCGATCGACGCCGACCTGAATGCCGGTCTGATTGGTGAAGACGAAGCGAAAAAACGCCGCTCGGAGGTCACTCAGGAAGCCGATTTCTACGGCTCTATGGACGGTGCGAGTAAGTTCGTGCGTGGTGACGCCATCGCCGGGATCTTAATCATGGTGATTAACGTGGTGGGCGGCCTGTTAGTGGGCGTGCTGCAACACGGTATGAGCATGGGACATGCTGCGGAAAGTTATACCCTGCTGACCATCGGTGATGGCCTGGTGGCGCAGATCCCGGCGCTGGTTATCTCCACCGCCGCGGGCGTTATCGTAACCCGCGTCAGTACTGACCAGGATGTGGGCGAGCAGATGGTCGGGCAGCTGTTCAGTAACCCCAGAGTGATGTTGCTTAGTGCGGCAGTCCTGGGTCTGCTGGGGCTTGTTCCGGGGATGCCCAACCTGGTCTTCCTGCTGTTTACCGCTGCGTTATTAGGCCTGGCCTGGTGGGTGCGCGGGCGTGAGCAAAAAGCGTCTGCTGAGCCAGCACCGGTGAAAATGCCGGAAAATAATTCGGTGGTGGAAGCAACGTGGAATGACGTTCAGCTGGAGGATTCGCTGGGGATGGAGGTTGGCTATCGTCTGATCCCCATGGTGGATTTTCAGCAGGATGGCGAGCTGCTGGGCCGCATTCGTAGTATCCGCAAGAAATTCGCCCAGGATATGGGCTTCCTGCCCCCCGTCGTCCACATTCGCGACAATATGGATCTACAGCCTGCCCGCTACCGCATCCTGATGAAAGGGGTGGAGATCGGCAGTGGCGATGCGTATCCAGGGCGCTGGCTGGCAATCAATCCGGGCACGGCGGCGGGGACGTTGCCCGGCGAGCAAACCGTCGATCCGGCTTTTGGCCTTGAGGCGATCTGGATCGAGAGCGCCCTGAAAGAGCAGGCGCAGATTCAGGGCTTTACCGTGGTGGAGGCCAGTACGGTGGTGGCAACGCATCTTAACCATCTCATCGGTCAGTTCTCCGCAGAGCTGTTTGGCCGTCAGGAGGCGCAGCAACTGCTGGACCGGGTGGCGCAGGAGATGCCGAAACTGACGGAAGATCTGGTGCCGGGCGTCGTTACGCTCACCACCCTGCATAAGGTATTGCAGAACCTGCTGGGTGAAAAAGTGCCAATCCGCGATATGCGTACGATTCTGGAAACGCTGGCGGAACATGCGCCGTTGCAAAGCGATCCGCATGAACTGACTGCCGTGGTGCGCGTTGCGTTGGGGCGAGCCATCACTCAGCAATGGTTCCCCGGCAATGAAGAAGTGAACGTCATTGGCCTCGACGCGTCGCTGGAACGTTTGCTGCTCCAGGCGTTGCAGGGCGGTGGCGGCCTGGAGCCTGGTCTGGCCGATCGCCTGCTGGCGCAGACGCAGGAAGCGTTGTCACGCCAGGAGATGCTGGGGGCGCCGCCGGTGCTGCTGGTTAACCATGCGCTGCGTCCACTGCTGTCGCGCTTTCTCCGCCGGAGCCTGCCGCAGCTGGCGGTGCTGTCGAATATGGAGCTTTCCGATAACCGTAACATTCGTATGACGGCGACCATTGGAGGTAAATAATGCGTAAGTTTGTTTGGCTGTTACTGTTGCCGCTTGCAGCACACGCCGCGGAAGATGGCGCGTGGCAGGCCAGCAGTACGGGCGTTACCCTCAATTATCGCGGTGAATCAATGTCTTCATCGCCACTCTCACCCGGCCAGCCGGTTTCCGGCTTGATGACGCTGGTGGCCTGGCGCTATGAGCTAATTGGCCCGACACCGGCGGGGTTACGGGTGCGTTTATGCTCGCAGTCTCGCTGCGTGGAGCTGGACGGGCAGAGTGGCACCACCCTCGCTTTCAGTCATGTTCCTGCGGTAGAACCCATGCACTTTATCTGGGAAGTTCCCGGCGGTGGTCGCCTGATCCCGGCACTGAAAGTCCTGAGTAATCAGGTGATTGTGAACTATCGCTAACTATCTCTGACTCTCGCTAACTCTCCACCATTCGTACAGCCAGCATCCTCGTCATACTTCAGGCGGTGGGGACGTTGGTTCTGTGACCCGCCTCATCCTTATCCCTCACCAAAGGCAGCCTTTGGCTGTTCAAATTCGTTCCTGACAAGCGTGTCCCGCAACCTGAATTATGGAGAACACAGAGGAAATTGCTGGCGGATTCGCATTTTTGACCTGTGCTTTTGATTGAATAGAAACACTGTTTTATAAATCAGTGACACGTGTTGCCGGACTCTTTGCATTTTTGCCATTTCACGTTCGCAGGTGGCAAAAAAGAAAAGGTTTCACTTTCCTGATGCTTTTACTGTAGCCGTGTAAAAACTCCCTTTGGCGAAACCAGGATGTCAGGGGCCCAACAATTTGCAGGGTTAAGAGCAATGAAATCACGGAAAATTGGGTTAGTGAATTATTTCGCCTATGGCTCAGGCGACTTTTTAGGGGCCGGAACGACGGCCCTGACGGCGGCATGGCTACTCTATTTTTATACAACCTTCTGCGGGCTGACGCCTATCGAGGCGACATTTATCTTCGCGGCGGCCAGGGTATTGGATGCGGTTGTCAGTCCGCTAATGGGCTTTCTGACCGACAACTTTGGTTCGACATGGCTGGGCAAACGCTTTGGTCGTCGCAAGTTCTTTATTCTGCTGGGTATTCCGTGCGTCTTTAGCTACTCGCTGATGTGGGTTGGCGATATGAGCTTCTGGTACTACCTGCTGACCTATCTGGTGTTTGATATCGTCTATACCATGATCCTGGTGCCTTATGAGACGCTGGTGCCGGAAATGACCGATGATTTCAAACAGAAGACCAAATTCTCCGGCGCCCGCATCGGCATGGCGCAGATGTCCGCCATTCTGGCCTCATTCCTGCCGGGGATCCTGCTGACCGCGTTTGGTAAAGACAACCCGATCTCATTCTTCTACGCCAGTATCGTGTTTTCGGTGCTGTGTGCGCTGATGCTGACGTTTGTGTGGTTCTTCACCTGGGAACGCCCGCGTGAAGAGTGGACGGAAGCGGCGCTGCGTGCCGAAGAAGAGAAGAAGAACCTGACGTTTAAACAGAGTATGAACCGTCTGTTCGTGGAGCTTAGCTCAACGTTACGCATCAAAATCTTCCGCCAGCATCTGGGGATGTATCTGGGGGGATATATTGCCCAGGACGTATTCAACGCGGTCTTCACCTATTACGTCGTTTTTGTCCTGATGCAGGAAGCCTCTATGGCGTCAAATTTGCTCGGAACGATGGCTATCTTCCAGTTCATCGCGGTTATCGCCATGATCCCACTCTGTATTCGTTTTGGGCCTGCGCCGTCTTACCGAATGGTGGTGGTGCTGTTTGGTCTGAGCTCGCTCTCTTATGCCGTTCTTTATTATGCGGGGCTGAGTGATATCTATTCCCTGTTGCTGTTGGTGTCTGCCGTTGCAGGACTGGGACGCGGCGGGATCAACTATGTTCCATGGAACACCTATACCTATATCGCCGATGTGGATGAAGTGATCACCGGTCAACGCCGTGAAGGGATTTTTGCGGGGATCATGACCCTGACGCGTAAAGCGTCTCAGGCTGGCGCGGTGATGCTGGTCGGGATTGTGATGCAGATGTCGGGCTTCGTGTCGGGACAGAGTACGCAACCTGAATCGGTCAGCCATACCATTCTGCTGATTTTAAGCTGCGGTACGCTGCTGGTTCTGGCCTGTGGCTTCCTGGTTTCATTGCGCTTCAAACTGAATTTACACACTCACAGCACCCTGCGCGAAGAGACGGCAAAAATGCGCGAATCAGGCCACGTCATGCCGGAAAATATTACGCCCCAGGCGCGTGCCACCGTCGAGATGCTCTCCGGGATGCCTTATGAATCGCTGTGGGGTAACAACAATATTGGTTACCTGAACCGTAATAAACCTGCTGCACCTTCGCTGAAGCAGGGCGCAACATTGAATTCGACATACAACAGAGGTTAAAGAGATGAAAGTTTGGCCCGTCAAACATAGCCCATTATTACGTCAGCCGGAGCGTTTTATCTCCCGGGAAGCGCTGAAAGAATTGATTCAGACGGTGACGAACAATCTGGTGAACATCAGGGATGAGAGTGGTCAATTTCTGCTACGGCTGGATGATGGCCGCGTGATTGATACCAAAGGGTGGGCCGGTTGGGAGTGGACGCACGGTGTGGGGCTGTATGGGATGTATCAGTACTACCAGCAGACCGGTGATGAGACGATGCGCGATATCATCGACAACTGGTTTACGGATCGTTTTGCGGAAGGCGCGACCACCAAAAACGTCAACACCATGGCGCCGTTTCTGACCCTGGCGTACCGTTATGAAGAGACGCGTAATCCGGCATATCTGCCGTGGCTCGACACATGGGCCGAGTGGGCGATGAATGAGATGCCGCGTACCGATCATGGCGGAATGCAGCACATCACGCTGGCGGAAGAGAATCATCAGCAAATGTGGGATGACACGCTGATGATGACGGTGCTGCCGCTGGCGAAAATTGGCAAGTTGCTCAACCGCCCGGATTATGTGGAAGAGGCGACTTATCAGTTTTTGCTGCACGTGCAGAATCTGATGGATAAAGAGAGCGGTTTGTGGTTCCACGGCTGGAGCTACGATGGACACCATAACTTTGCCAACGCGCGCTGGGCGCGCGGCAACAGCTGGCTCACCATTGTGATCCCGGATTTTCTGGAACTGATTGATTTACCAGAAAAGAGCGCGGTGCGCCGTTATCTGCTCCAGGTGCTCAATGCGCAAATCGCCGCGCTGGCAAACGGTCAGGATGAAAGCGGATTATGGCATACGCTGCTCGACGATCCTCAGTCGTATCTGGAGGCCTCGGCAACGGCGGGTTTTGCTTACGGTATCCTGAAAGCTGTGCGCAAACGCTATGTGGACCCGCAATACGCGGAGGTCGCAGAAAAGGCCATCAGAGGTATTGTTAAACACATTTCGCCGGAAGGTGAACTGCTGCAAACCTCATTTGGTACGGGGATGGGGCACGATCTCGATTTCTACCGCAATATCCCATTGACCTCAATGCCGTACGGCCAGGCGATGGCGATGCTTTGCCTGACCGAGTATCTGCGTAAGTATTTTTGATGGCTATACCCTGAGAGAACCTGCATCAGGTTCTCTCAGGGCAGATTCAACCCGCCTCCGACTGACATCTTCAGTCCGACTGGAAAACTCCCTTTGAAAACGTCCGCCAACAGGCGGCTGCTGCATCGGGCAAAAAACGCAGCGCCTCCTGTTTGTAATGCTTTTTATTATTATTTTTTGATATGTGATCATTCGAGCTTTATTATATTTTTCATTTCCACTAAGTTTTAGCTGTTACAAAAAAACACATATTTATTGTTTTATCGTTTTACTATTTTTGCCAGGATAGATAAATACGGTTAAATTCAATGTGGAGAGGGAAATGAATGTTTTTATCTCAACTAAGTTGAAATATTTTATGGCTGTAATGGCTGAAGGTAGCGTTTCACGTGCCTCGCAAAAGGAAAATATATCCAGAACACCGATGAGCAGAGCCATTGCAGATTTAGAGTTTTATCTTGGTTTCGAGCTTTTTATTCGAAGTAAAGCGGGAATGATACCCAGTGAAGAAGGTACAAAACTCTATAACAGAATCGCTCCTCTGTATGAAGAACTGCTGGAAATAGAAAGAAATGCCAGGGAGGAAATAGACAGGAAAATACACAGGGTAGCATTTTCGGCAGACATTCCAGTCTCTATGGTTAATAGTATTAAAAATATTTTTATAAATAATGATATTGATGTGAGTGTTGGCTTTATTGATCTTGATAATATTGAGAATTTTACATCATTTAAAAATTTTTATGATATATTATTCTCCATTACCGATCTTGAAATAGATAACGCATACAGTCAGGATTATGATTTTGATATTTTTTTAGTATCAAAGCCTGATGATTCCAACAGTTTCGAAAGCATTACCGTGATTTATCATAATTTCCAGTATAATAAATATATTAATGAGAAACTGAATTGTCAATTTCCAGAAAAAGAACATGTGAAAATAGATTATAAAAATATAATAAATATTATTGATGAGGTAAATCAAGGGCATGGTGCCTTGATCGCAACCCGTTCTTTTCTGGATGTCCTGAAAATAAATGATAATATTAAAATAAGCTATTTTATGACACATAAAATGACTATGTATCTGTTAAGAAAAAGGACCGCAGGAAAAAACATCAGTCAATTAATTTGTGGCCTCATCACGAATTGCGTAATGTAAATATATACGTTATAAATTTATTTATCGATGGAGATGATCATCCATATATCTTACCCATTTATTTCTTACCGGTTTCCCCCTCTGGCAGGTGCTATGTTCCTCATATTTGAGGGCCGACTTACGGCAGCCCTCAGCATGTTATATTACCGATGACACTAAACCCGATTATAAATCATTCGTGATAATCTGTCCCTTGACCGATCCGGATGGTGTTTATTTTTTAACGCATTGACTTTATTCTGTGGAAGCTCATTGTTCAACATTCGCACCCGAAAAATATTTTTGTTTAAACCTTTGTGAAGAAATGTCAATACGGCACGTTCTATAACACCCACAGATGCATTTTTTCCGCGAGTTCCATAGGTAATGACTGTCCTGTCAAATCCTGCACTTAGTTCATCCCCCAGCGTCGGGATATCCTGGGTAAATCCTCCAGCTTCACATGTGACAATATCGAGTTGTCCTCTATTCTCAGCAAGATCTATAGCCAGTGTTTCCAGTATATCCAAAATATCATCAATACCAGTAGCCCCTTTTTTTTCCTTAAAAACTGGATGTTCAAAAAGTTGAGCAGACTTTCCATCAGCAGTTAAAGTCCCATGAAGATCGAGTAAGGACGAACCCTCTCCATTAAAATCATTCGCCAATTTAGTAAACCGTGTAAGTTCGATATCAGGATCGAGTCCCGGAATATTTTCGAAGCAAAAAAGTTTCTGACGGAGTCTGAAGTTTTCTGGATCACTAATTGTGGAGGCGGGTCTGACAACCTTTTTGATGAGTCCGGATGTCTTTTGAAACAAATGCCCCAGTGTTGCTCCGACAACGAAACCACCAACTTGTCCCAGTACCGACCATCCCAGAGACTGAGCCACTTTCGTGTGACCTTGTGCTTTCGCCACGCCGGCAGCAATACCCGTTGTCGCCAGGCTGGCTAAGGCCAGTCCGGTTTCTATCTTCAGAGACGTACTCACCACCGTTCCGGCTGTTGTTTCCAGCATCCAGGAAAGACGTACCGCCACGCGGGTAATGATACGCAGCATCAGCGTGATCAGGCCATGTCCGCTCGGGTCAGTATTATTAATCGGGTCCCCCTCGCAATAGGCATACGGGTTGATACCGCCAACCCCAAATGGACTCTCACTGTCCGGACAGGTGAAGCGATGCAGGGCAGGGCTATAAGCCCGGTAGCCGTTCCCCAGATGGGAAACCCCGGTGAGTGGGTCAGCACGCACCCCGTTGAACCCGGGTAATGCTGTTGCGTCGCCGTCCCGTTGAGCCGTTTCACCAAATGGGCTCCAGCTAAATCGGGTACTGACGCCTCCAGAGAGGGAAAGCAACGGGCTACCCAGGGAATAATTCCCGGTTAATTGCAATGTCATAATATATTCCTCGTCTTTGAGGGCCGACTTACGGCAGCCCTGGATTACAGAACATTATAATGGTTCTGTGCTAATGGCTGATGTTCCTGACACGCCTGGAATATTGCGGGTGATCTGATTTTTGTTGGTATTAATTTCGCTCATTAATCGTTCACCATTGTAATACAATTCACAAATATCCTGATTACCCAGAGACTGCATCACCAGCTGGTTAAACGCATCGTAAGCATATTCACTACCTCCGTCAGTTCCCGTGACGCTGGTCAGTCGTCCAGCTTCGTCGTAAGTTAGTGTTCGTCCCGCTTCATCTGTAGTCATGTAACCCGCATCGTTGTAATGCAGTTCAACATAATCAGGATAGAGACCGGAAAGTGAATGGCTGACTGATGTTAGCTGGCAGGGGTCTTTCTCATTTTCATAATTAAATATGGCGGTATCAACACTTCCATCACTAAGTGTGGTCAGGCATGACAAAATATTACTGTAACTGTCCAGTTCAAAATGTTGTTCAGTAAAAGAATTACCGTAAGCATCTACCGGTAGTTCGCTGCCGATGCAGGTATATTTAGTCAAACGACTTCTTTCATCGTAAAGGAAGCTCTCATTGCGCAGAATAATATCGTCCTTTTCAGTTTCCCCTTTTAACGTGATCGTGCGGGTCTCAAGCTGATTATTAAGATAAAAGGTTTGCCCAATATAAAGAGTGCTTCCTGAAGATGGCTTAATTTCTCGTCCTTGCTCGCGGCTGAAATCATCCCAGTAAAGGGTCGTAAGCAGTGAATCAGAATTATTTTTAGCCTCCACCTTCTGCGTGGATAAACGCCCTGCAGGATCTGGCGTCAACGTTATCGTAACCTGAGGATCCTCATAAACGTGCAGACGACCAAAGTCGTCATAGTGCAACGATGACTCCCTGAGACCAACATCCCGATAGCTGAGAGGTTGCCCCATCAATGTCCATTTGGTGGAGGTTGAACGAACGACGCCAGCAGTATTGGTAAACGTGGGTTCATATGCTTGTCCCGAAGGATACCAGCTGAATGTGTTGCTTCGACTACCTGATTCTTTCATTGCCTGCAAACGGCCAGTTTTCTTTTCATAGGCGTAGCTCTGAGAAATCGTTGCGCCATTGACCGTATGAAGTGAATTATTGAGTTCACTGATATAGGAAAAACTAAGTGTCTGCCCCAGGGCGTTGGTCGCGGTGTCCGGAACCGTCTTTTCACCACTATAGGTTGCAGAATTCTGACGACCGCCGCTGGCTGTATTCCATATCCGTCCCAGCCCATCAAATGTCCGCGATCCCATAACTCTGTTATTAAGTTTAATTTGATTTGCAAGTGCGGCGTAAGAAAAAGGTTCGTAAGTCCATCCCAGAACATCACCATTTGGTAATGTCTTCGTCGCTATTCGACCAAAAGGATCGTAGGTGTAAGTTGTTACTCGTTGTAGCGGATCCGTTTCTTTTCGTAGCTGACCCAGTCCGTCATATTCGTAAATAGATTGTGCATAAACTTTTCCACTGCTATCCAGAGTACTTTGTCTCCATAAGGTGTCGAAAACATTATATTCTGAAAGGGCAGAACCCAGGAGCAGGCTTTGGTCAGCAACCTGAAGTTGTGAACGAGTGGATCTTAATACCGGGTTGTTAGCGCTGAACTGATTTTGCCCGGTAGAGAGTATAGTAAGTGACTGTTGCCCCCAGTGATCGAATTGAGCCTGAGCCGTCACACTATAGTTTGCATTAATATTGTCTATACTGGGATCGGTATAGTCCTGACTGGTCGAATCGTGTTGACGTCCAAAACTATCCCAGTTTGTGGTACTGATAATGCTCCAGGTATCAGGTGCATTAAAATCAGGTGCATTTCGCTGATGTTTAATCAGCCGTCCCATACTGTCATGATCAATACGGGAAGCATTTCCGAGATCGTCACTCTTGATGGTATAAATCGCAGAGATACTGTTATTCAGGGTTTCAAGATAATATGAAGAGGTATTGATTGATTCATATTCAGTCCCCTTATTGCGAACTTCAGAAATCACCCGACCCAACGGGTCATAGGTTATTTCAGTAATATTTTTTGCTGCATCAGTAACAGACCATACGCGTTGTGTTAAACGCGAACTGGTCATTGAATTGGTAACAGTATTGCCGTCATGTGTAGTGATAATTTGACTCTGGCTGAGCATATCTCCCGTTATCTGCCAACTGAAATGGATAGCCTGGCTGTAGTATGTGTTGCCACTGTTATCATTAATGTCGTAAGTATTTAGCTGCTGCTGAAGCGGACGTCCATAATCTGATGATGATGAATCGGCATAATACGACATGATTTTGCTCAATAAACGCCCAGATGGAGAGGGGGCTGCAGAACTGGTGTGCGTTTCTTGCACAGGAAAAATAGCGTAGCTTAGCGGTATAGCACTACTGAGAACGTCAAACTTCTGATAGCGATACAGGGTGGTGATAACTGGGACATCATCATAACCACTCACTACCGGGGAGGTGATGGTTTCGCTTTTTAACCAGCGAGGAAAGCCCACGGGATCAGCCGGACAACCCGCGGACATATCGGCACTATCACTTTCTCCATTGACGCTATAGTAAACTGAATCGGTGATAGTGCTGTTAACCGTAGCCGCGCCGTCGGCATCGCATAAGTCAATTTTTTTAGTCAGGTTACCGTCTTCATCGTACGTGGAACCCGTATATTTACTATAAGAGCCCTCATCGTTTGACCACGTTTCTTTCTGTAATTTACGGAACTGAAACTGCGGTGGTTGCTGATCAAAACTGTTTCCGGGCAAAGCGTAGTAAGTCAGATCCACTTGATAGGTCGTTTCTGCCTGCGTCGTAACCCTGGAGAGCAACAGATGATAGCTATTGTAAATGTAGGTGGTGACGATGTCCGCCTCGTCAGGATCTCCGGATACAAGTGTTTCTACTGTCTGGTATTGATAATTCTCATCCAGGACATTATACAAATTATCGCTGTCGGGAGACCAGGCGGCTCCCATCTGTCCACCCCATCCAAGATAGTTCTTGAATGGGCCTTCGACCGGGGCGAAGGTGGTAATTTGCGGTGGCTGATTGAATCCAGGTGTAACGGTAAGCTGTGTAACTGCCGGTAAGGGAGCCTGCCCGGACCCATCAGGGAACATCATAATACAGTTGGTTAATCCCCCGTTGTAAACAGCTTCTTTTGTTAAACCCGTTGGGGTTTGAATTTTGGTCAGCGTTAATAAACCACTGACGCCTACATCGGTATATGTGTAATTCCAGCCCGTGTTATATGAGAGCGCAGAATGAGCCACATGAGTCAGATATCCGTTACTGGTAGAGAATGTTAATGTATAGCTCTCATCGTGTTCCTGACTTTCGGGTAAAAATTTAATTATCAGCCCTTTGTTATTCTTGTCATATTCAGAATAATAAAGCGTATCACTATTATCATCCGTAACACTTTGCAGATAAATACGTCCGTAATCATCATAGTTCCATTCCAGATAAAGTCCCCGACCAAGAGGGGAGTAAATGCTGACAGGTAGACATACACCACTACTCACGTCCTGCAGATTGGTTGTGTTACCATCATGGTCAATAATGCGATAATTATTTTTGTCCAGTTTTTCTGCGATGAATGATTTTATCTTGCACTGCTTTATTTCAAAATAATCATCATCTGAATCAACATTCTCACTGGTTATGTATTGTTCACCAGTGTTAATATTGAGTGTGAAACTATTTTTGTCGTATGTTGTTAGTCCAGGCGAAACGCCAATGCCAAGTAAATAATAATCCTTCGACGTGGTTGGCGAGTAACTCATTGTTAACTCTAATTCAGGACCCATTCCGTTATTACCAGTGACTATTCCAAGGTGATGCTGAAATCCAAATAAACGAGTTCGTGGATCAACATCTTCAGACGCGGAACTGATAAAATTTGGGGTGTGAGTGTAATAGTTTTTTGACATGATAAGCCTCTGAAGCATCCATTGTAGAACGGTCGCTTCAGATACCTGAAGCGACTTTTATTTTACATGCATAGTGGAGATTAGTTTACTTCCTGAATGAAAGCTGACGCGTCTGAATTTATACCAACAGTAACTTTAATGTTATTTCCATAGTTATCAATCAGCGGAACGGTATATTGGCTATCGCCAAATGTTGCTCTGGTATCACCCGTATGCTGGAAATCTGTGGCTGTGTGTACTAGCGTGAAATTATAATCTGGGGCAGGAATATCTTCCGTGACTGTTACATATCCTGCATATTTACAATATCCATCTTTATTAATGATTATGATCGATGCTATAGTAGTTCCATTATTTATTCCTTTATTTGTGAGCATAATGTTATTTATATCCCCCCGGTATTTGTTTTCATACGTCCAGAAAATTAATTCTAAAAAATCATTGAATTCTACACTTTCTTTTTTATTTGTATGATAGCTTGGGAGAAACCAGGAGTTGCTACATTCTGAAGTGCTTAATACTTTAAAACCACTAATTTCAAAAAAATCATTAAAATGAAATGAGAATCCATCAATAAATGCCGGATCAATGGTGATATGATATAAATCTGCGGTGAGATTATTGAAGTCTGGATTACCATATTTAGTGAACATGGACGGAATATTTTTTGCCTCCTGCCATTTTAGATAATGGTATGAAAGTGTTGATACTGCACCATCCACAGGCTTTAAATAGACTTTTTCAGGCACAAAATTAAGATCGTACTCTGCCTGAACTGAACTGGCCCCAGAACCGGAGTTAAAAGTAAATGTTGAACCATCAGATTTTGTTGCGACTAATTTAATGGCTAACCTGTAACGCTCACCCACCATAATATTGGCTACAGGTACTATTTGATAGCTGATTTCATATTGATATGCAGTATTGGGGGTAGCTTTCCTGGAAACACTCTCCGCATCCTGATAGTAATACATATTATACGTGGAATCAAAATCCTCGCTATTTTCTGTGTAGAATGAGAGGTCTGCGATCTCGGATTCATCAACATAGTTTATAAAGGTTAGCGCATCCTCTATCTCCTGTTCTGTTGGCCCGGATAAACTGGTGTTCTTGAGTTGAAATGAGAGCAGAACCGTCACGGGTAATCGATGATTTTCATTCAAAAAAAGTGTTCCATAGTTTGTCGTGTTATTATTACTTAAAATGGCAACCGCAGATACACTGGCGACATTATCCCAGTTATTGGTTACTTCATCTTTATAAATTAACATATTCACCCCGTTTATTATTAAAGAATGTGAAAATTATTATTTCAGTGATGCTTAAAAATATCCATGCACTGTACGTTAATAGATATATCACTATCTGGGATGTTGTATATGTGCATTATTGATACGTAGAGACTCAACAATGGGCACTAAATTTTTCCGTTCTGAGTGAAGCAAATAATGCCCGTTGAACAATTGCTCTTGTACGAAGGCGTAGTGATCCAGGCCTAAAATCTATGCGGATAGACGAACCGACTAAGGATTATGTTTTATATATTGGGTGAGCGGTTCGGCGCTGAGACTGCCACTGACATGCGGCGACTCAGCTGATTGATAATTACCGCAGAGTCTGGCTGGCAGGCTCAACCTGAGATTTTATGCTGTTCTCTCACTGAGTGGCAAACAGATGATCGAGGATTTGTCGCATGACCGGCGCGGCGGTGACACCGCCGCTGCCGCCATTTTCCAGAATCAGCGCCACGGCTACCTGCGGATTTTTGTAGGGGGCAAAGGCGGTGTAGAAAACATGATCCCGCAGGCGAATGGGGATCATCTTCGCGTTATAGGTCTGGTTCTCTTTCAGACTGAATACCTGCGATGTGCCACTCTTGGCGGCGATCCCATACGGGGCGGTATGAAAGAATTTATAGCCGGTACCGTTTGCTGCGTTGGCCATCCCGAACATGGCCTGGCGTACCAGCCCCCAGTATGGTGAAGAAGGATTAGCAATTTGCGCCGGGGCGACGGGGGGGTGATAGGGGATAATTATTTTCCCCGACTCCACATCCTTCAGCAGGTGAGGAGAGATCACTTTTCCATTATTAATTAACGCCACCATCGCTTTCGCCATCTGGATTGGCGTGGCAATCCAGTATCCCTGACCGATGCCGACGGAAATGGTGTCGCCCTGATACCACATCTTTTTGTGTACCCGCTGTTTCCAGTCACGGCTGGGCAACAGGCCGTTGTATTCTTCATTAAGGTCGATACCGCTAGGTTTCCCGTATCCAAACTGGCTGAGCATCGTGTTAATACGGTCGATCCCCATCATATACGCGACCTGGTAGAAAAAGGTATCGGCTGATTCTTCAATGGCTTTGGTCACATCCAGCATCCCGTGGCCGGTTTTTTTCCAGTCACGGTAATGGCGCCTGGTTCCCGGTAGCGTCCAGGTGGGCGCACCGAAGAAGGTGGTTTTGGGCGTGATGACGCCGTTGAGCAGAGCCGACATTGCCATGTACGGTTTAACGGTTGAAGCGGGAGGATACAGTCCCTGAGTCACCCGGTTAATTAACGGCAGGTCTTTATCCTGCAACAGCGTGTTGTAGTCCTGATAGCTGATGCCTTTGACAAACGGGTTGGGATCGTAGCTGGGATTGGACACCATCGCCAGCACAGCGCCGTCGTGGGGATCTTCCACCAGCACCGCTGCGCGCTGTCCCACCAACAGGCTTTCAATATATTCCTGCAGGTGCAGATCCAGCGTCAGATGAATATCTTTCCCGGCGACAGGAGGAACATCCTTGAGCAGACGGATGATACGTCCGTGGTTATCCACTTCCACTTCCTGATAACCGGTCTTCCCGTGCAGCTCATTTTCATAATAACGTTCAATCCCCTGCTTACCGATATTGTGGTCAGCGGCATAGTTTTCGGCAATTCCTTTTTTATCCAGCACCTTCAGGTCGCTGTCGTTGATCTTTGAGACATAGCCGAGGACGTGCGCCAGTTCAGCGCCATAGGGATACTGGCGGTCTTCATAACTGCTGATGGTGACGCCGCTAAAGCGGAACTGGTTGACAGAAAAACGGGCAATCTCGACATCGGTCAACGCGTTTTTTAGCACGACCGGACGATAGCGGCTGCCAGCCTTCAGGGCATGGCGAAACCGATCGATATCATCTGCACTCAGGTCAACGACAGGGGCAAGCTGCCGCAGCAGGGCGTTCATATCGTGGATTTTATACGGCATCACAGAGATATCGTACCAGGTGACGTTACGCACCAGCGGGATACCGTTGCGATCGTAGATTATGCCGCGGGTCGGTGCCACCGGCAGCATCTTGATGTCATTTTGATTCGAGCGGGTTGCGTAATACTGATACTGACGGATTTGTAAATTGTAGAGATTGTAAATCAGGATGCCAAAGCAGATGACCACCAGGCCAAAGGCCACCACTACGCGTCTGTGGAAGAGCTTTTCTTCCGCCTCGAAATCTCTGAATGTCATTGGCCCGTACCCGATTAATTTGCCGCATTATGATACGGAGACGGCAACGATATGACAGGCAAAAGATGTTCCATCTCTCTACGGAAATGTGTCATTCCTTGTGAGTTGTTACAGAGGATGGTTTACGCCAATAAAAAAGGCCTGAGACCGTATTCCGGCTCAGGCCCAATCTAAGGGTAAACTTACATGCGTTCTACGGTTTCGATACCCAGCGTATCCAGACCCAGCTTCAGCGTTTTGGCCGTCAGCAGCGCCAGCTTCAGGCGGCTGTTACGCGTTTCTTCGTTTTCTGCACTCAGGATCGGGCAGTGCTCGTAGAAGCCGGAGAACAGACCGGCAACGTCGTACAGGTAAGCACACATCACGTGCGGCGTCCCTTCACGCGCAACAACGGTCAGCGTCTCTTCAAACTGTAACAGACGGGCCGCCAGCTGGACTTCGCGATCTTCGCTAAGGATAACCGGGGCGGCAGCCAGGGCGCTCTCTTCAATATCGGCTTTACGGAACACGGACAGTACGCGGGTATAGGCATACTGCATATAGGGTGCCGTGTTACCTTCAAACGCCAGCATGTTGTCCCAGTCGAAGATGTAGTCAGTGGTACGGTTTTTAGACAGATCCGCATATTTCACTGCGCCGATACCTACGGCATTGGCCAGTTTTTCCAGCTCATCCGCCGGCATATCCGGGTTCTTTTCCGCCACCAGACGACGCGCGCGCTCCAGCGCTTCGTCCAGCAGGTCGGCCAGTTTCACCGTACCGCCCGCACGGGTTTTAAACGGCTTGCCGTCTTTACCCAGCATCATGCCAAACATGTGGTGTTCCAGCGGTACGGAATCCGGGACGTAACCGGCTTTACGTACGATGGTCCAGGCCTGCATCAGGTGCTGGTGCTGGCGGGAATCAATGTAATAAAGCACGCGGTCCGCATTCAGCGTCTCATAGCGGTATTTCGCACAGGCGATGTCAGTGGTGGTATAGAGATAGCCGCCATCTTTTTTCTGAATGATGACGCCCATCGGTTCGCCTTCCTTGTTTTTATATTCATCAAGGAACACCACGGTTGCGCCTTCGCTCTCAACGGCGAGGCCTTTTGCTTTCAGGTCGGCAACAATGCCCGGCAGCATCGGATTGTACAGGCTTTCACCCATCACATCATCGCGGGTTAGCGTGACGTTCAGACGATCGTAAGTGATCTGGTTTTGCGTCATGGTGATGTCGACCAGCTTACGCCACATATCGAGGAAGTACGGGTCGCCGCCCTGCAGTTTCACCACGTAGTTACGCGCCCGCTCGGCGAACGCTTCGTCGGCGTCGTAATGCTTTTTGGCATCACGGTAGAAGCCTTCGAGGTCAGCCAGCGCCATTTCACCGGCGTTTTCCTGCTGTTGTTTTTCCAGCCACGCAATCAGCATACCGAACTGGGTACCCCAGTCGCCGACGTGGTTAGCGCGGATCACGTGGTGACCAAGAAACTCCAGCGTACGCACCGCAGCGTCGCCGATGATGGTCGAGCGCAGGTGGCCGACGTGCATCTCTTTTGCCACGTTAGGGGCAGAGTAGTCGATGACCACGGTCTGTTTCGCCGGTTTTGCCACGCCCAGACGGTCAGAGGCCAGCGCCTGCTCAACGTGCTGGGCCAGAAATGCCGGTTCCAGGAAAATATTGATAAAGCCAGGCCCGGCGATTTCCACTTTACTGGCAATACCGTTGAGATCCAGATGAGTCAGCACCTGCTCTGCAAGTTGTCGGGGGGCCATACCCAGTTTTTTGGCAACTGCCATCATGCCGTTGGCCTGATAGTTGCCGAACTGTACTTTTGCTGACTGGCGAACCTGTGGTTCGCAATCTGCAGGCGCGCCTGCAGCAATCATGGCCTGACTGACTTTTTCTGAGAGAAGAGCCTGAATATTCACCGGAATACCTTACGTTTATGAAGCGGGTCGTCGTTCACCGCACCAGTTTAAGAATTTAGGGCGGGAGTATACTGCAAATGCCCGCGGGCGTCAGCATCGCGGGGCCTGTAGAACGCGCAGAAAATAAGCGGAGAAAGAGTGCATAAACATGCATTCAGCAGATCCTGAAATCTGCGGTTGGTTGCCGGAGGCCAACAGAGTAAATTAGCGGCTTTAAACAGCAATAAGAGTCCACCGTATGGCGAACTGGCAATCCATCGACGAACTGCATGATATTTCCGCAGATTTACCGCGATTCACCCTGGCGTTAAGAGAACTTTCCACCCGTCTCGGTCTGGATTTCGCACAACTTGACGCCGATCACATTTCTTTGCGCTGTCATCAGAATGCGACTGCAGAGCGCTGGCGTCGTGGTTTTGAACAGTGCGCTGAGCTGTTGTCAGAAAACATCATCAACGGCAGGCCGATCTGCCTGTTTAAACTGCATGCGCCGGTTTGTGTTGAGCACTGGTCGTTTTCCGTTGTTGAATTACCGTGGCCGGGGGAGAAGCGCTATCCTCATGAAGGGTGGGAGCATATTGAAATTGTTCTGCCGGGGGAGCCTGACACGTTAAATGCCCGCGCACTGGCGCTGCTTTCCGATGAGGGGCTTAGTCAGCCGGGGATTTTCGTCAAAACCAGTTCGCCGCACGGGGAGCGCGAGCGTTTACCCAATCCGACGCTGGCCGTTACCGACGGTCAGGTCACCATTAAGTTTCATCCCTGGTCAATTGAAGACATTGTGGCCAGCGAACAGCAAAAGGAGTGAAGATGACGTTGCTGGAGATCTGTTGTTACAGCATGGAATGTGCGCTGACGGCGCAGCAAAACGGCGCGGATCGCATTGAACTGTGCGCGGCGCCGAAAGAAGGGGGGTTAACCCCTTCACTGGGCGTGCTACGCTCAGTACGCCAGCATGTTTCGATTCCCGTGCATCCTATTATCCGTCCGCGTGGGGGGGACTTCTGCTACAGCGAGGGTGAGTTTGCCGCCATGCTGGAAGACATCCGCACCGTCCGGGAGCTGGGCTTTCCTGGGCTGGTTACGGGGGTGTTAGACGTTGAGGGGCACGTAGATATGCCCCGTATGGCGCAGGTTATGGCCGCTGCGGGTCCTCTGGCCGTCACTTTCCATCGTGCCTTTGATATGTGTGCTAATCCATTAACTGCACTCAAGAATCTGGCCGATTTGGGGGTCGCCAGGGTGCTGACGTCAGGGCAAAAATCTGACGCTGTGCAAGGTTTAGCAAAAATTATGGAACTTATTGCGCAGGCCGATGCTCCAATCATTATGGCCGGAGCGGGGGTTCGTGCAGGCAACCTGCAGAATTTCCTGGATGCCGGGGTACAGGAAGTACACAGTTCCGCCGGAACCTTCCTCGCTTCGCCGATGCGTTATCGTAACCCTGGGTTGTCGATGTCAGCAGACGTGCAGGCGGATGAATATTCCCGCTACAGAGTCGATGGCGCGGCGGTGGCTGAAATGAAAGGAGCGATCGTACGCCATCAGGCCAACTGATTTTTACCGTTGCATCATGTCGCCCAATATGATGCTTGCTCGTACCAGGCCCCTGCCATTTCAACAGGGGCCTTTTTTTATCTTTCTCCTGCATATTTCGGTCTGCAACTGCAACCTGAACTATTTTGGAGAAACAGTGCTAACCGGTAAAAAAGACTACGGTTTACGTGCAATCAGCACGGCGCGCAGCGGGGCGGGGTAACCTTCAACCGTTTTACTCTGGTCGTTTGGATCGAGAAAATCGGCCAACGATTCGGTGATCATCCACTCAGTACGACGCTGCTCTTCAGTGGTGGTAACGCACACGTCAGCAATCCGCACATCAACAAATCCGCATTTTTCCAGCCAGTTTTTCAACGCCAGCGCGGAAGGGATAAAGTAGACATTGCGCATCTGCGCATAGCGGTCTCCGGGGACCAGCACGGTGTTTTCATCGCCTTCCACTACCAGCGTTTCCAGTACCAGTTCGCCGTCCTTCACCAGCTGATCTTTCAGCTGCCAGAGGTGTTCCAGCGGAGAGCGACGATGGTAAAGCACGCCCATCGAAAAGACGGTATCAAACGCATTTAACGCCGGAAGCTGCTCGATACCCAGCGGCAGCAGATGCGCTCGCTGATCGTTTCCCAGCAGCTTACGCACCGCTTCAAATTGACACAGGAACAGCTGGGTGGGGTCAATACCGACGGCCAGATGCGCCCCTGCGCCGATCATGCGCCACATGTGGTAACCGCTGCCGCAGCCGACATCCAGAATGGTACGACCGGTCAGATCGGACAGATGCGGCAGCACGCGATCCCATTTCCAGTCTGAACGCCATTCCGTATCAATATTGACGCCATAGAGGGAGAATGGACCTTTGCGCCAGGGCATCAGGTTGCGCATCAGGGTATCAATACGCTTAAGCTGGCCTTCGCCGAGCGGCTCATCGCTTTCGGCGGTAACGCTATGCAGTAAGTCCAGGCGATGCGGTGTCAGCTCGGGCAGAAACTCGACGGCATTTGACCACTGCTTAAACAAGCCATGCTGATCGCGCTGCCAGGTGGCGATCTGCGCTGGCAGGGTTTCCAGCCAGTGGGAGAGGTGGTTCTTCGCGATCAGCTGATAAAAGTTACCAAAATCAATCATGCGGCAGCCTCAGCTTTTAGCGCCACAAGAGAACCGAAGTTGAAGCACTGGAACCACAGCTCGCTGTGTTCAAAACCCGCCTGACTCAGACGCGCCTTATGGGTTTCGACAGAGTCGGTCAGCATGACATTTTCCAGCAAACTGCGCTTTTGACTGATTTCCAGTTCACTGTAGCCGTTGGCGCGTTTGAAATCGTGATGCATATTGAACAGCAGCTCGCCAACGTGAGCGTCTTCGAAACTGAATTTTTCAGACAGCACCAGCGCGCCGCCGGGATTCAGCCCCTGGTAAATTTTATCCAGCAACGCCTGGCGCTCAGGTGGCTCAAGGAATTGCAGGGTAAAATTCAGCACCACCATCGAGGCGTTCTCGATAGTAATGTTGCGAATATCGCCTTCAATAACGTCAACCGGGGTCGGCGCTTTATAAGCGTCGATATGGCGGCGACAGCGTTCAATCATCGCCGGAGAGTTGTCGACAGCGATAATCCGGCAATTGTCATGATGAATGTTGCGACGCACCGAGAGCGTCGCCGCGCCCAGAGAACAGCCCAGATCGTAAACCTGCGTATTGGGTTGTACAAAGCGTTCGGCCAGCATGCCAATCATGGAGATAATATTGGAGTAGCCGGGAACGGAGCGCTGGATCATATCCGGGAAGACTTCAGCTACCCGTTCATCGAAGGTCCAGTCGCCCAGACTGGCGATTGGCGCAGAAAAAAGCGTGTCGCGGTGAGACATAACGTTAAAAATCCGGGAAAAATAAAGTGGCGTATTGTGCGCTAATGCAGGGAGAAAACCAACTCCCAGGGCATATACCAGAGATTCGCCAGCACCATCAGCAACAATGCGCACCAGGTGGCGCTCATGCCGGAACGTCGCCAGCGGACCAGACGGTGGTGAAAACCATAGTAATGCATCAGTCGTCCGGCGATCAGAATGATGCCGCAAATATGCACCATCCATGTTTCAGCGCCGTTCATCTCCATAAAAAGCAGCAACACTAATGCAACGGGAACGTATTCCACCGCGTTGCCGTGAATACGAATTGCGCTCTGGAGTTCACTAAACCCGCCGTCGCCATAAGCAACGCGGTATAACATCCGCAGGCGAACAACATCAAAAGAGAACTTCATCAATAACAACGCACCCAAAACGGCATAAAGCGCGCTTACCATACAAACTCCCTTTACTCGTCATACTTTAAATTGCTTGTGCGTTGGCTGTTTGATATTCGGGTCGTCCGTGCCCCCACCGAAGACTGTCTCCGGCTGCTCAAATTCGTTGCTGTCGAATTTGTCTTTCCGTTGCCGCCTTCCTGCAACCCGAATGACGGAGTGAACAAAATGGCTGATAGCACCGACTATGATAGGTGGCAATTTCAGAAAAGAGAAGATTGTTGTGGAATAGACGGTGCAGATCCGAGCGCTGGCAACACGACGCGCAGACCATTCCATAAGGTATCAACCAGCTCCGGGGCCTGAGCGATATCCGGCGTATGTAAAAAAAGATATGGCGTGGTGTTCTGTTCCCAGAGCGGTAGTTTTTTAAGCCAGTCGGTGAAAAAAGCCTGATTCTGGCGCATATCGTCGCTGCCGATAAAGCGTACCATCGGATTTTTTGCGGTGACTACCGCATGGACGGGGACTTTAGGTTTCTTACGCTGCGCCTCGCGAATCGCCTCATTATGCGGGCGGGCAGCATGAACCGGACGGCTATCCAGTATCACCCGGTTTACCCCGCGCTGATGTAAACCGCTGTTGAGCTGCTGTTCTTCGATCCCTTTGGTAAAGAAAACCGGATGGCGTACTTCTACACCATAGGTGAAAGAGGGGGGTAGCGCATCGAGAAAAGCCCACAGGGCAGGAAGATCGCGCGGGCTGAATGCGGCAGGCAGCTGTAACCAGTACTGACCGATTCTGTTTTCCAGCGGCGACAGGCGAGTAAAAAACTCTTGCACCAGATCGTCGCAGTTGCGCAATGCGGCCTGATGAGAAATCGTTGCCGGGAATTTAAAACAGAAGCGGAACGCGTCTGTCGTTTGTGCCTGCCAGCGCTCGACAATCTCCGCTTTCGGCAACGCGTACAGCGTAGTATTACCCTCCACACAGTTGAAGTGGCGGGCATACTCTTCAAGGCTTGTAATACCGAGGCGTACCCATTTGGGGTGCGACCACTGTGGAAGACCCAGATAAATCATAATGCGCTGACAATCTCCTCCACGCTGCGCACGCGGGCAATCCGCGGGAAAATATGCTCCATGCTCCCCTGATGTTGTTCAGCGCTGGCGGCGCTGCAGGCATCTTCAGCAATAATCAGGCTAAAACCCAATTCCCAGGCATTGCGCGCCGTGGACTCTACGCCAATATTCGTCGCGATCCCGCACAGCACCACGGTGTCGATACCGCGGCGGCGCAGCTGCAGTTCCAGATCGGTGCCGTAGAAAGCGCCCCACTGGCGTTTGGTGACTTCCAGATCGCCGTCCGTTTTACCCAGCGCTTGCGGATAGTCCCACCAGTTTTTTGGCAGCGCGTTTGCCGGAGCCTGTGCATCAACCGGCTGTTTCAGCGCGTCGGCGTAATCATCAGACCAGCCCACACGTACCATAACGACAGGAGAACCGCTGGCCCGAAATTTTTCCGCCAGGCGCGCAGCACGGGCAACCACATCCTTCGCACAATGGGGGCCTCCGGCGAAGGGCAGGATCCCTTCCTGGAGATCGATCACCACCAGAGCGGTTGTTTTAGCGTTAAGTTGCAGCATATTGACTCCCATAAAGAATGTATCCCGTTACACCTTAATCGCGATTCTGTGTGAAAGGGGCGACTTTTTTTGTTATTTTTTGTGAGAATACGCAATGCCCGTCCAGGAAACAGGCGTACAGTCAGTACCGGACTTATCGTGCGGCAGAATTTCCAGTATAATAGCCGCCTTTTTTCATTCAGTTGTGACATTCAGCTAAAGCTGCGACTTCGTCACCTGCGAGGCAGGCGACATCCGCCTGCAGCTAAGTTAAGGGATATCTCATGCGTACAGAATATTGCGGACAGCTACGTCTGTCCCACGTGGGGCAGCAGGTGACTCTGTGTGGTTGGGTCAACCGTCGTCGTGATCTTGGTAGCCTGATCTTTATCGATATGCGCGACCGCGAGGGTATTGTGCAGGTATTTTTCGATCCGGATCGTGCGGACGCGTTAAAGCTGGCCTCTGAACTGCGTAATGAGTTCTGCATCCAGGTTACGGGCACCGTGCGTGCGCGTGACGAAAAAAACATTAACAGCGAGATGGCGACCGGTGAAATCGAAGTGCTGGCGTCCTCCCTTTCTATCATCAACCGCGCAGACTCTCTGCCGCTTGATTCCAACCACGTCAACACTGAAGAAGCGCGTCTGAAGTACCGCTATCTGGATCTGCGTCGTCCGGAGATGGCGCAGCGACTGAAGACCCGTGCGAAGATCACCAGCCTGGTACGTCGCTTCATGGACGATCACGGTTTCCTCGACATTGAAACCCCGATGCTGACTAAGGCCACGCCGGAAGGTGCGCGTGACTACCTGGTGCCTTCGCGCGTTCATAAAGGTAAATTTTACGCGCTGCCGCAGTCTCCGCAGCTCTTCAAACAGCTGTTGATGATGTCTGGCTTTGATCGTTACTACCAGATCGTGAAATGCTTCCGTGACGAAGACTTACGTGCTGACCGTCAGCCTGAATTCACCCAGATTGACGTCGAGACCTCTTTCATGACCGCACCGCAGGTGCGTGAAGTGATGGAAGCGCTGGTCCGTCATCTGTGGCTGGAAGTGAAAGGCGTGGACCTGGGCGATTTCCCCATCATGACCTTTGCTGAGGCTGAACGTCGGTACGGTTCAGATAAACCGGATCTGCGTAACCCGATGGAGCTGGTGGACGTTGCCGACCTGCTTAAATCCGTAGAGTTTGCGGTCTTCTCTGGCCCGGCGAACGATCCGAAAGGACGCGTGGCGGCTCTGCGCGTGCCGGGTGGCGCCAGCTTAAGCCGTAAACAGATCGACGACTACGGCAACTTTATTAAAATCTACGGCGCGAAAGGCCTGGCTTACATTAAAGTCACCGAGCGTGCGAAAGGTCTGGAAGGGATTAACAGCCCGGTAGCGAAATTCCTGAACGCGGAGATTGTGGAAGCGATTCTGGAACGTACCGCTGCGCAAGACGGCGATATGATTTTCTTCGGCGCCGACAACAAGAAAGTGGTTGCGGATGCGCTGGGTGCGCTGCGTCTGAAACTGGGCAAAGACCTGAGCCTGACTGACGAGTCCAAATGGGCGCCGCTGTGGGTTATCGACTTCCCGATGTTTGAAGACGATGGTGAAGGCGGCCTGACCGCGATGCACCACCCGTTCACCTCTGCGAAAGACATGACCGCCGCTGAGCTGAAAGCCGCGCCGGAAGATGCGGTCGCCAACGCCTACGATATGGTTATCAATGGTTACGAAGTGGGCGGTGGCTCTGTGCGTATTCACAATGGCGACATGCAGCAGACCGTGTTCGGCATTCTGGGTATCAATGAACAGGAGCAGCGTGAGAAATTCGGCTTCCTGCTGGATGCCCTGAAATATGGTACGCCGCCGCATGCCGGTCTGGCATTTGGCCTGGACCGCCTGACTATGCTACTGACCGGTACCGACAACATCCGTGACGTAATCGCATTCCCGAAAACTACCGCTGCGGCGTGTCTGATGACCGAAGCGCCAAGCTTTGCTAACGAAGCAGCGCTGGCGGAACTGAGCATTCAGGTTGTTAAGAAGGCCGAGAATAACTGATATGAGATACAAACAGCCTGTCTCGGTGTTAGTCGTGATTTATGCAAAGGACACCGGGAGAGTGCTGATGTTACAGCGACGCGACGATCCTGATTTCTGGCAGTCGGTCACCGGCAGCCTTGAAGAGGGGGAAACCGCGTCGCAGGCCGCCATGCGTGAAGTAAAGGAAGAGGTCACCATCGACGTTGCATCAGAGCAACTGACCTTAATCGACTGTCAGCGCACGGTGGAGTTTGAGATTTTTTCACATTTACGTCATCGCTATGCGCCGGGTGTGACGCGTAATACAGAATTTTGGTTCTGTCTTGCGCTGCCGCACGAGCGTCAGGTGGTCTTCACTGAGCATCTGACGTACCAATGGCTTGAGGCACCTGCTGCGGCGGCGCTTACTAAGTCGTGGAGCAACCGGCAGGCGATTGAAGAATTTGTAATTAACATCGCCTGAGAGGGCGTGCTTTTTGAGGAAATATTTATGGCAGGTCATAGTAAATGGGCCAACACCAGACATCGTAAAGCGGCGCAGGATGCTAAGCGCGGTAAAATTTTCACCAAAATCATTCGTGAGCTGGTGACCGCGGCCAAGCTGGGCGGTGGCGATCCGGATGCTAACCCGCGTCTGCGCGCGGCAGTGGATAAGGCACTGGCCAACAACATGACCCGCGACACTCTGAACCGTGCGATTGCGCGTGGTGTTGGCGGTGATGATGATGCGAACATGGAAACCATCATCTATGAAGGTTACGGTCCTGGTGGTACTGCGGTAATGGTTGAATGCCTGTCTGATAATCGTAACCGTACCGTTGCTGAAGTTCGTCATGCGTTCAGCAAATGTGGTGGTAACCTGGGCACCGACGGCTCGGTGGCTTATCTGTTTAGCAAGAAAGGGGTGATCTCCTTCGAGCAGGGCGATGAAGACACCATCATGGAAGCCGCGCTGGAAGCGGGTGCCGAAGATGTTGTGACCTTCGACGATGGTGCGATTGACGTATACACCGCGTGGGAAGAGATGGGTAAAGTGCGCGATGCGCTGGAAGCGGCCGGACTGAAAGCGGATACGGCTGAAGTTTCCATGATCCCGTCGACGAAAGCGGATATGGATGCCGAAACGGCGCCAAAACTGCTGCGTCTGATCGACATGCTGGAAGACTGTGACGATGTGCAGGAAGTCTACCACAACGGTGAGATTTCTGATGAGGTAGCGGCTACGTTAGAATGACGTGGTTTAAACCTGTTATAACCGGAGACGCGTAATGTCTATTATCCTCGGCATTGACCCAGGTTCGCGCATCACCGGTTATGGTGTCATCCGCCAGGTGGGCAGGCAACTGACCTACCTGGGGAGCGGATGTATCCGTACCAAAGTGGATGATTTACCCTCCCGCCTGAAGCTCATCTACGCCGGGGTGACGGAAATCATCACTCAGTTCCAGCCGGACTACTTTGCCATCGAGCAGGTCTTTATGGCAAAGAACGCGGATTCCGCTCTTAAACTGGGGCAGGCACGCGGTGTGGCGATTGTCGCTGCGGTAAACCAGGAACTCCCTGTGTTTGAGTACGCAGCGCGACAGGTAAAGCAGACCGTCGTCGGGATCGGTAGTGCGGAGAAAAGCCAGGTTCAGCATATGGTGCGAACCTTGCTCAAGCTCCCTGCCAATCCGCAAGCAGACGCAGCAGATGCGCTGGCGATTGCGATTACCCATTGCCACGTCAGCCAGAACGCGATGCAGATGAGCGAAAGCCGCCTCAACCTGGCACGCGGAAGGTTACGTTAAGTCATACCGTTTCAGCCGCAGTTGCGTTCTGCGGCTGAATCATCTCTTCGGGATGGCTCGCCTGTACTAGGGACAATGCGTTGTGATGCCACAAACTTGCTGGCCTTTCCCGGAGAATGTTACCCAGAAACCAACGCTTCCGGAAACGTCATTTCGCATCAGGATTGCTATTCAATAATTCATTGAATGTTTCGACCGAACCAATATTAATTGATAATACCTCTTTATATATTCGCCACACTTCACGTTGCTGGTGCGTTGGCTTTATTATCCGGCTCATCCCTGGGCCTCGCCCCTGCGGGGCCAGCGCAAGCGCTGTTTAAAACGACTTCGCGTTTTGTCCTGTAACTCGAATTATTTAGAGTATTTGTTGCTCAGTGCGTATAAGTCGCAATAACAGAAGAAACAGAAAGGTAAAATTGCGTACAGCTTCGAGAATCGTTGGTGTTGCAAAAATCTCGCTGGATATCTATCCAGCATTTTTTTATGATACACGCTTATATCATAAGCCATAACGCAGGAGCGTCGTGTGATAGGCAGACTCAGAGGCATCATTCTCGAAAAACAACCCCCACTGGTTCTTCTGGAGACGGGCGGTGTAGGCTATGAAGTGCATATGCCGATGACCTGTTTTTACGAGCTGCCGGAAGCCGGGCAGGAAGCGATTATCTTCACCCACTTTGTGGTGCGCGAAGACGCCCAACTGTTGTACGGCTTTAATAACAAGCAGGAACGAACCCTGTTTAAAGAGCTGATTAAAACCAACGGCGTCGGCCCGAAGCTGGCGCTGGCGATCCTTTCCGGTATGTCGGCGCAGCAGTTTGTGAATGCCGTTGAGCGGGAGGATCCCGCCGCACTGGTGAAACTGCCGGGCATTGGTAAGAAAACCGCTGAGCGTTTAATTGTCGAAATGAAAGACCGCTTCAAAGGTCTGCATGGCGATCTCTTTACGCCAGCAGCCGATCTGGTACTTACGTCTCCGGCCAGCCCGGCAACGGACGATGCCGAGCAGGAAGCCGTTGCGGCACTGGTGGCGCTGGGTTATAAGCCTCAGGAAGCCAGTCGCATGGTGAGCAAAATCGCTCGTCCTGACGCCAGCAGTGAAACACTGATTCGCGAAGCGCTCCGCGCCGCGTTATGAGGTAAAGGATGATAGAAGCAGATCGTCTGATTTCAACAGGCAGCACTATCGCGGAAGAGGTTGCCGATCGCGCCATTCGCCCGAAGATGCTCCAGGAGTATATTGGTCAGCCTCAGGTGCGCTCGCAGATGGAAATTTTCATTCAGGCGGCAAAACTGCGCGGTGACGCGCTCGACCATCTGCTGATTTTTGGTCCGCCGGGTCTGGGTAAAACAACACTTGCCAATATCGTTGCAAACGAAATGGGGGTGAACCTGCGCACCACCTCTGGCCCGGTACTGGAAAAAGCGGGTGACCTGGCCGCCATGCTCACCAACCTTGAACCTCATGACGTGCTGTTCATTGATGAGATCCATCGTCTTTCGCCGGTCGTGGAAGAAGTGCTCTATCCGGCGATGGAAGACTACCAGCTGGATATCATGATCGGCGAAGGGCCAGCGGCGCGATCGATTAAAATTGATCTGCCGCCCTTCACCCTGATTGGCGCAACTACCCGTGCAGGTTCTCTGACCTCGCCACTGCGCGATCGCTTCGGTATCGTTCAGCGTCTGGAGTTTTACCAGGTGCCCGATCTTCAGCATATTGTCGGGCGTAGCGCCCGCTTTATGGGGCTGGAGATGAGTGAAGAGGGCGCACTGGAAATCGCCCGCCGCGCGCGCGGTACGCCGCGTATTGCCAACCGTTTGCTCAGACGAGTACGTGATTTTACTGAGGTGAAGCACGACGGCACCATTTCAGAGGATATTGCCGCTCAGGCGCTGGATATGCTTAACGTCGATGCTGAAGGATTTGACTATATGGATCGCAAGCTGTTGCTGGCGGTGATTGATAAATTCTTTGGCGGACCCGTTGGATTAGATAACCTTGCGGCGGCGATTGGTGAAGAGCGTGAAACCATCGAGGATGTGCTAGAACCCTATCTGATTCAGCAGGGGTTTCTTCAGCGTACGCCGCGTGGACGAATGGCTACGGTCCGTGCGTGGAACCACTTTGGCATCACTCCTCCGGAAATGCCGTGATGATATTTGCCCGGAAAGCATTACGCTACCGGGCAAGATATCCTCAGCTCGCCTGTTTCTTCATCATGCTGAAGATAAACAGCAGTGCAGCGCACAGTACCACTGACGGACCCGCCGGGGTGTCGTAAAAGGCAGAGAACGTCAGTCCGCCAGTCACTGCAATCATGCCCACCGCTACGGCGACGGCTGCCATCTGCTCCGGCGTGCGGGCAAACCGACGCGCAGTTGCGGCAGGAATAATCAGCAATGACGTAATAATCAGCGCCCCCACAAATTTCATCGCCACTCCGATTGTTAATGCCGTCACTAACATTAGCAGTAGTTTAACGCGCTGTAGCTTCACGCCATCGACAAACGCCAGATCCGGGCTGATGGTCATTGACAGTAAGTTGCGCCATTGCCAGAACAAAATACCCAGCACGATAACCACGCCGATAGCAATGGAGATCAGATCTTCCGGCGTTACGGCCAGCAAATCACCAAACAGATAAGCCATCAAATCCACCCGGATGTTGGACATCAGGCTGACAACCACCAGACCAAGCGACAGAGCGCTATGCGCCATAATACCTAACAGTGTATCAATGGCGAGGTGGGGGCGCTTTTCCAGCCATACCAGGCCTGCCGCCAGCAGCAGCGTGACGGCGATAACGGCGTAGAACGGATTGACATCCAGCAACAGCCCAAAAGCAACACCCAGCAGGGAAGCATGCGCCAGCGTATCGCCAAAATAAGACATCCTTCTCCAGACGACAAACGAACCCAGCGGCCCAGCAGCACAGGCCAGCATGACCCCGGCAAGCCAGCCGGGCAGTAGTAATTCAATCATGAGTGACCATTTCCCCGACGTAAAACAATACGACCCTGGAGATCGTGGCGATGATTATGATGATGGCGATAAATACCCAGTTGTTCCGCCCCTCGAGGGCCAAACATGGAGATAAATTCCGGATGCATAGAGACAATTTCTGGCGTTCCGGAGCAGCAGATGTGGTGATTCAGGCACAGCACTTCATCGGTCTTCGCCATTACCAGGTGCAGATCGTGAGAAACCATCAATACGGCACAGTTTAGCTCGCGGCGTAGCTGGTCGATAAGATCGTACAGGGCGACCTGGCCGTTAACATCCACGCCTTGCGTTGGTTCATCAAGCACCAGTAGCTGCGGCCGATTAAGTAACGCACGGGCCAACAGAACGCGCTGCGTTTCCCCTCCTGACAGTTTTTGCATGGGAGCATCATTCAGATGTCCGGCCTGCACGCGCTGCAGGGCCGGAATAATATCGTCTTTATGCGTGCCGGGACGCAGGCGCAGAAAACGACTGACGGTAAGCGGCAGCGTCGTATCAAGGTAAAGCTTCTGTGGAACATAACCGATACGCAATTTGCCGTTACGCTTGATCACGCCTTCATCGGGGGCTACCAGCCCAAGAACGACCCGAACCAGCGTTGACTTTCCTGCGCCGTTAGGGCCGAGAAGCGTTAAAATTTTCCCAGGTCTGAGCTCCAGCGAAACGTCAGACAGGACGCGGCGCTGGCCGAAAGAGATCGAGACGTTTTCCAGTGAAACCAAAGTCGTCATGTCAATTTTAGTCTTGCAGAAGTTATAGGATGTTATAATATCACAATTCTCGCATTCATTACGATGATTGGTCGCATTATGTTACATAATAAAACGTTTCTTTTCGCAGCATTATCCGCCGCTCTCCTGGGGAGCGCAACACAGGTTGCCAGTGCCGCTGTGGTTGCCTCTCTTAAACCTCTTGGTTTTATCGCTTCGGCGATTGCTGATGGGGTAACTGATACCCAGGTGTTACTGCCGGATGGGGCTTCAGAACATGATTATTCATTACGCCCATCTGATGTAAAACGCTTGCAGGGCGCGGACTTAGTCGTCTGGATCGGCCCGGAAATGGAAGCGTTCATGGAGAAGTCAGTCAGCAATATCCCCCAGAATAAACAGGTAACGATTGCGCAGTTACAGGACGTGAAACCGTTGCTCATGAAAGGGGGGGACGATGATGATGACGATCGCGATCACGGTGATGCGCATAGCGAAAAAGGTGACGTACATCACCATCACGGTGATTACAACATGCATCTTTGGCTCTCCCCAGAGATAGCGCGGGCCTCAGCGGTTGCAATCCATCAAAAATTAGTGGAACTTATGCCGCAAAGTCGAACCAAACTTGACGCCAACCTGAAGGATTTTGAGGCACAATTAGCCGCAGTCGATAAACAGGTAGGTAACGAGCTCGCACCGCTCAAGGGCAAAGGGTATTTCGTTTTTCATGACGCTTACGGCTATTACGAAAAACACTACGGACTTACCCCACTCGGTCACTTTACCGTCAACCCTGAGATACAGCCTGGTGCGCAGCGTTTACATGAAATAAGAACACAGTTGGTTGAGCAAAAAGCAACCTGCGTTTTTGCTGAGCCACAGTTCAGGCCAGCGGTCGTTGAAGCCGTTGCGAGAGGGACATCCGTTCGAATGGGAACGTTGGATCCCCTCGGGACGAACATCAAACTGGGAAAAACGAGCTATCCGGCGTTTCTGACTCAATTAGCGAACCAGTATGCGAGCTGCCTGAAAGGAGATTAATGAGGAAGTGATTACGTGCAACAGATAGCCCGCTCTGTCGCCCTGGCGTTTAATAATCTGCCCAGACCCCACCGCGTTATGCTGGGGTCGCTTACTGTTCTCACCCTGGCCGTCGCCGTCTGGCGGCCATATGTTTACCATCCCGACGCAGCCCCTATTGTTAAAACTATTGAGCTGGAAAAAAGCGAAATTCGTTCTCTGCTACCTGAGGCCAGTGAGCCAATCGATCAGGCTGCGCAAGAAGATGAAGCAATTCCGCAAGATGAGCTGGATGATAAAACCTCAGGTGAGGCGGGGGTGCATGAATATGTTATTTCCACAGGCGATACGCTAAGTAGCATCCTTAATCAGTACGGTATTGACATGGGTGATATCGCCCAGCTGGCCGCAGCGGACAAAGAGTTGCGTAACCTGAAAATTGGTCAACAGCTCTCCTGGACACTGACGGCTGATGGTGATTTACAGCGTCTGACCTGGGAAATGTCCCGTCGCGAAACGCGCACCTACGATCGCACGGCCGCTAACGGCTTTAAGATGAGCAGCGAAACGCAGCAGGGCGACTGGGTCAACAGCCTGATGAAAGGCACGGTTGGCGGGAGTTTTGTTTCCAGCGCCATAGATGCCGGATTGACCAGTTCTGAAATCAGCACAGTGATTAAGGCGATGCAATGGCAGATGGACTTCCGCAAATTGAAAAAAGGCGATGAGTTTTCTGTGCTGATGTCCCGTGAAATGCTGAACGGCAGGCGGGAGCAAAGTCAGTTGCTCGGCGTGCGTTTGCGCTCCGACGGTAAAGACTATTACGCAATCCGCGCTGAGGACGGTAAGTTTTACGATCGTAACGGTACTGGCCTTGCGAAAGGTTTCCTGCGATTCCCGACGGCGAAACAGTTCCGCATCTCCTCCAACTTTAATCCGCGTCGCCTGAATCCGGTCACGGGGCGCGTTGCGCCGCATAAAGGTGTGGACTTCGCGATGCCACAGGGAACGCCAGTGCTTTCCGTGGGCGACGGTGAAGTCGTGGTGGCGAAGCGCAGCGGCGCAGCAGGCTATTATGTCGCTATTCGTCATGGTCGAACCTATACCACCCGCTATATGCACCTGCGTAAGCTGCTGGTGAAACCGGGTCAGAAGGTTAAGCGTGGCGATCGCATTGCGCTCTCAGGAAACACCGGACGTTCAACCGGCCCGCATCTGCACTATGAAGTGTGGGTCAACCAGCAGGCGGTTAACCCTCTGACGGCGAAACTGCCGCGTACCGAAGGGCTGACTGGTTCCGATCGTCGTGATTATCTGGCGCAGGTGAAAGAAGTTCTGCCGCAATTACGCTTTGATTAATTAATACGCTTTTAAAGCCGGTACGCGATGTGTGCCGGCTTTTTTATTTTGTGCGTCGTGGAGTGCGCCGCTAAACTATCAACAGATTTATTTTTGCGTCATCAGGCACCGGGTAAGCATGGAAACCAAAAAAAATAATATTGAATATATCCCTGAATTTGAAAAATCCTTTCGCCATCCGCGCTACTGGGGCGCATGGCTGGGTGTTGCGGCGATGGCGGGGATTGCGCTGACACCGGCGTCCTTTCGTGACCCTTTGCTGGCTAAACTGGGCCGAATTGCCGGACGAATGGGGAAGAGCTCACGTCGTCGGGCGCTGATTAACCTGTCTTTATGTTTTCCTGAGCGCAGTGAAGCGGAACGCGAAGCTATCGTTGACGAAATGTTTGCCACAGCCCCGCAGGCTATGGCGATGATGGCAGAGCTGGCGATGCGTGGCCCGGAGAAAATTCAGTCACGAGTTGACTGGCAGGGGCGTGAAATTATTGATGAGATGCAACGCAATAACGAGAAAGTGATCTTTCTGGTGCCACACGGCTGGGGCGTTGATATTCCGGCAATGCTGATGGCCTCTCAAGGTCAGAAGATGGCGGCAATGTTTCATAATCAGGGGAATCCGGTATTTGACTATGTCTGGAATACGGTGCGTCGTCGCTTTGGTGGTCGCCTGCATGCGCGCAATGATGGTATCAAACCGTTTATTCAGTCGGTACGTCAGGGATACTGGGGATACTATCTGCCGGATCAGGATCACGGCCCGGAACACAGCGAGTTTGTGGATTTCTTCGCCACTTATAAAGCAACCCTACCGGCGATTGGCCGGTTAATGAAAGTGTGCCGCGCCCGGGTGATACCGCTTTTCCCGATCTATGACGGTAAAACGCATCGACTGACTATACAGGTACGCCCGCCAATGGACGATTTACTGACGGCGGACGATAACACCATCGCCAGACGGATGAACGAAGAGGTAGAGATTTTTGTCGGCCCGCATCCGCAGCAGTATACCTGGATCCTAAAGCTGCTTAAGACCCGCAGGCCCGGAGAGATCCAGCCGTACAAGCGTAAAGACTTATACCCCATCAAATAAAAAAAGCCTCTCGAAAGAGAGGCTCCTGGTTTACCGTTTCTGTTTATTACTCAACGGTCAGAATACGCGTGGTGTTAGTCGAGCCAATGGTGCTCATCACGTCGCCCTGAGTCACGATGACCAGGTCGCCGGATACCAGATAGCCTTTGTCACGCAGAAGGTTGACGGCTTCATTGGCTGCAACCACACCGTCAACCGCGCTGTCAAAATGAACCGGCGTCACGCCACGGTACAGTGAGGTCAGGTTCAGCGTGCGCTCATGACGCGACATCGCGAAAATCGGCAGCCCGGAGCTGATGCGGGAGGTCATCAGGGCGGTACGACCAGATTCGGTCATGGTGATGATTGCGGTCACGCCTTTCAGGTGGTTCGCTGCATACATCGCGGACATTGCAATGGCTTCTTCGACATTGTCGAACTGAATATCCAGACGGTGTTTAGAGACATTAATGCTGGGGATTTTTTCCGCACCCAGACACACACGCGCCATTGCCGCAACGGTTTCAGCCGGATACTGACCCGCCGCCGTTTCTGCCGAGAGCATTACCGCATCGGTACCATCCAGCACGGCGTTCGCCACGTCCATAACTTCTGCACGCGTCGGCATCGGGTTGGTGATCATCGACTCCATCATCTGGGTCGCCGTGATGACGGCACGGTTTAACTGACGAGCGCGGCGGATCAGCGCTTTCTGAATGCCAACCAGTTCCGGATCGCCAATTTCAACGCCGAGGTCGCCACGCGCCACCATCACCACGTCAGACGCGAGAATGATGTCATCCATTGCATTTTGATCGCAGACAGCTTCTGCTCGTTCGACTTTAGCCACGATTTTTGCATCGCAGCCCGCATCGCGCGCCAGACGACGGGCGTAGTTCAGATCTTCGCCGCAGCGCGGGAAGGAAACGGCCAGGTAGTCAACGCCGATCAGCGCAGCAGTCTGGATATCCGCTTTGTCTTTTTCGGTCAGCGCTTCAGCAGAAAGGCCGCCGCCCAGCTTGTTGATGCCTTTATTGTTGGAAAGCGGGCCGCCAACGGTGACTTCGGTAAAGACTTTCATCCCCTGAACTTCCAGGACTTTTAGCTGCACGCGACCATCGTCGAGCAGCAGGATGTCACCAGGAACAACGTCTGCCGGCAGGCCTTTATAATCGATGCCCACTTTCTCTTTGTCGCCTTCACCTTTACCCAGGTTAGCGTCCAGCAGGAACTTGTCCCCGATATTCAGGAATACTTTGCCTTCTTTGAAGGTCGAAACACGAATCTTAGGCCCCTGGAGGTCCCCCAGAATCGCCACATGACGCCCCAGTTTTGCGGCAATTTCACGAACTTTATCCGCGCGCATTTTGTGATCTTCAGGCGAGCCGTGAGAAAAGTTCATCCGTACAACGTTGGCACCCGAAGCGATAATCTTCTCAAGATTGTTATCGCGGTCAGTTGCCGGGCCTAACGTGGTAACGATTTTGGTTCTGCGAAGCCTTCTGGACATGTAATACTCCGTTGACTGAAACAACTTGGTGTTGCGTGAACATTGATCCGGTCGTTCTGAGACCTTAACGGTAGTAAATGAACGCACCCGGATGAGGAAAAGGGTAGAACATTGTTATTGCTTTTAGCTGTTATCACTCTTAATGAGTAATTCTTTATCAAAACGCGATTCCTTGAGCGCTTCCTTGACACGCTTCAAGTTATCTCTGAATTTTGCCCCGCGGCGTAAAGTAAATCCAGTTGCCAGCACATCTATCACGGTCAGTTGAGCAAGTCGAGAGACCATAGGCATATAAATGTCTGTATCTTCCGGTACGTCGAGCGTAATTGCCAGCGTTGCTTCACGCGCCAGTGGAGTACCGGCGGAGGTGAGCGCAATGACCATCGCATCGTTTTCGCGCGCCAGTTGTGCCAGTTCCACTAAACTTTTCGTTCTGCCGGTGTGAGAAATGAGCACAACCACGTCATCATCACTACAATTCATACAGCTCATTCGTTGCAGGACGATATCATCGGAGTAGATCACTGGTACATTAAAGCGGAAAAATTTATTCATCGCGTCGTGGGCCACGGCGGCGGAAGAACCCAGGCCAAAGAAGGCAATTTTTTTCGCCTGGGTCAGCAGATCGACGGCGCGGTTAACCGCAGATTTATCCAGCGACTGGCGAACATGGTCAAGAGTGGCCATCGCGGACTCGAAGATTTTCCCGGTGTAGGACTCTACGCTGTCATCTTCATCCACGTTACGATTAACATAAGGAGTACCGTTTGCCAGACTTTGTGCCAGGTGCAGTTTAAAATCAGGGAACCCGCGGGTTTCCATGCTGCGACAGAAGCGGTTTACAGTAGGTTCGCTAACGTTAGCTTCCTGGGCAAGCAGGGCAATGCTCGAATGAATAGCACGATCGGGAGAGGCAAGAATGACGTCGGCGACTTTGCGTTCTGACTTGCTTAAATGTTCCAGTTGTACCTGGATTTTTTCCAGCATATTCATGATGTCGATAACTCATGGGTAACGACGATTTCAGTAATACAGGAAATCGAGAGGCAATTTTGGTAGATATTACCTCCGGAGGTCCGCCTGTGGGGCAAAATGGACACAATAGCCGTTGTTTTTTTTCATTACATGATCGCTGTCTGATTTTGGCAGGTGATCATTTGTACAAAAACGACCGCTTTTTTATCCATTTTGCGCTGTCTTGCGCCGAAAAACACGCTGTTTTCCGTAACAGCACGGGCGGTTAAGCGTTTGCTGTTTCCGGAATTACGTAAAAGCAGTACAGTGCACTGTAATAAAATTACAAGTATACCCAGGCATAAGTACCGGGTTAGCTAACTAAGGAGAATGACATGGCGGTAACGCAAACAGCCCAGGCATGTGACCTGGTCATTTTCGGCGCGAAAGGCGACCTGGCGCGTCGTAAATTGCTGCCTTCCCTGTATCAACTGGAAAAAGCCGGTCAGATCAACCCGGAAACCCGCATCATTGGGGTAGGGCGTGCCGACTGGGATAAAGATGCCTACACCAAAGTGGTTCGCGAAGCGCTCGAAACGTTCATGAAAGAAAAAATTGATGAAGGTTTGTGGGATACCCTGAGCGGTCGCCTGGAGTTTTGCAATCTGGACGTTAACGATACCGCCGCATTCACCCGTCTGGGCAAAATGCTGGACCAAAAAAACCGTACCACCATCAACTACTTTGCAATGCCGCCGAGCACTTTCGGTGCGATTTGTAAAGGGCTGGGCGAGGCGAAGCTTAACGCCAAACCGGCACGCGTAGTGATGGAAAAACCACTGGGCACCTCTCTGGCGACGTCCCGTGAAATTAACGACCAGGTTGGCGAGTATTTTGAGGAGTGCCAGGTATACCGTATCGACCACTATCTGGGTAAAGAGACGGTACTCAACCTGCTGGCGCTGCGCTTTGCCAACTCTCTGTTTGTGAACAACTGGGATAATCGCACGATCGATCATGTAGAAATTACGGTGGCAGAAGAGGTCGGGATTGAAGGCCGCTGGGGTTATTTTGACCAGGCAGGTCAGATGCGTGACATGATCCAGAACCACCTGCTACAAATCCTGTGCATGATCGCAATGTCGCCGCCGTCTGACCTGACCGCCGACAGTATTCGCGATGAGAAAGTGAAGGTGTTGAAATCACTGCGGCGCATCGATCGCTCTAACGTGCGTGAAAAAACCGTGCGCGGTCAGTACACCACCGGCTTCGCTCAGGGCAAAAAAGTGCCGGGATATCTGGAAGAAGAGGGCGCAAACAAGAGCAGCAACACCGAAACCTTTGTGGCGATCCGCGTGGATATCGACAACTGGCGCTGGGCTGGCGTACCGTTCTATCTGCGTACCGGCAAGCGTCTGCCGACTAAATGTTCTGAAGTTGTCGTCTACTTCAAAACGCCAGGGCTGAACCTGTTCAAAGAGTCATGGCAGGATCTGCCACAGAATAAGCTGACAATCCGTCTGCAGCCTGATGAAGGGGTGGATATCCAGGTGCTTAACAAAGTGCCGGGGCTGGATCATAAGCACAACCTGCAGATCACCAAACTGGATCTGAGCTACTCCGAAACCTTCAATCAAACGCACCTTGCCGACGCTTACGAGCGTCTGCTGCTTGAGACCATGCGTGGTATTCAGGCGCTGTTCGTTCGCCGCGATGAAGTGGAAGAAGCATGGAAGTGGGTTGACTCCATTACTGAAGCGTGGGCGATGGACAACGATGCGCCGAAACCGTATCAGGCGGGCACGTGGGGACCCGTTGCGTCTGTGGCGATGATTACCCGTGATGGTCGTTCCTGGAACGAGTTTGAGTAAGATTTCATCTACTCCTGATGTGTTATTTTACCGGTAACATGATCTAACACAGATTGTAGAACAATTTTTGCACTTTTAAGCCTCGTGTGGATTCACCCGCGAGGCTTTTTTTATTACACTGCCTGAAGCGATTTTGCCCCGGCGCACCAGCTAACAGGCGATTCAGTAATATTTAACTTTCCTGAAACTCTTTGTTAAACGGCAGCGCTGACAGATAAATTTCAGGAGCCTTTATGAATCCAGATTTGTTACGCGTAACAAAACGCATTGTCGAACGTTCACATCAAACTCGTTCAGCCTACCTCGCCCGAATTGAGCAAGCGAAAACGTCGACCGTTCATCGTTCGCAACTGGCCTGCGGCAATCTGGCGCATGGCTTTGCCGCCTGTCAGCCTGACGACAAAGCATCGCTGAAAAGCATGTTGCGTAACAATATTGGGATCATCACCTCTTACAACGACATGCTCTCTGCGCACCAGCCCTACGAACATTACCCGGATATCATCCGTAAAGCGCTGCATTCCGTGAACGCTGTCGGCCAGGTCGCGGGCGGCGTTCCTGCGATGTGCGATGGGGTCACTCAGGGGCAGGACGGGATGGAACTCTCCCTGCTTAGCCGTGAAGTGATCGCCATGTCTGCGGCGATAGGGTTGTCACACAATATGTTTGATGGCGCGCTGTTCCTCGGCGTGTGCGACAAGATTGTTCCTGGGCTGGCAATGGCGGCGCTGTCATTCGGTCATTTGCCATCCATCTTTGTTCCGTCTGGTCCGATGGCGAGCGGTTTACCCAATAAAGAGAAAGTACGGATCCGTCAGCTTTATGCGGAAGGTAAAGTAGACCGTCAGGCGCTGCTTGAGTCTGAAGCTGCCTCTTACCATGCCCCGGGAACCTGTACCTTTTACGGTACGGCGAATACCAATCAGATGGTGGTGGAGTTCATGGGGATGCAGTTGCCTGGCTCCTCCTTTGTTCATCCGGATGCGCCGCTGCGTGAAGCGCTGACCGCCGCCGCCGCCCGCCAGGTCACCCGCCTGACCGGTAACGGTAATGAGTGGATGCCGATGGGCAAAATGATCGACGAGAAAGTAGTGGTCAACGGTATTGTGGCACTGCTGGCGACCGGTGGTTCAACCAACCACACCATGCACCTGGTGGCGATGGCGCGTGCAGCGGGCATTCTGATCAACTGGGATGACTTCTCCGATCTGTCTGACGTGGTGCCGCTGATGGCGCGTTTGTATCCGAATGGTCCGGCCGATATCAACCACTTCCAGGCGGCTGGCGGTGTGCCGGTTCTTATGCGTGAGCTACTGAATGCGGGTTTGCTGCATGAGGATGTCAATACCGTGGCCGGATTTGGGCTTTCTCGCTACACCTCTGAACCCTGGCTGAACAACGGGGAACTGGACTGGCGTGAAGGTGCCGCGAAATCGCTGGACAGCAATGTCATAGCCACCTTTGATAAACCGTTTTCACACCATGGCGGAACAAAAGTGCTGAGCGGCAACATCGGACGTGCGGTGATGAAAACCTCCGCCGTTCCGGTTGAAAATCAGGTGATTGAAGCGCCAGCCGTCGTCTTTGAAAGTCAACATGACGTGTTGCCCGCTTTTGAGGCGGGTCTGCTGGACAAAGATTGCGTCGTGGTGGTGCGGCATCAGGGACCAAAAGCGAACGGAATGCCAGAATTACATAAACTCATGCCGCCTCTTGGTGTATTATTGGACCGTTGTTTCAAAATTGCGTTAGTTACCGATGGACGACTTTCCGGTGCTTCAGGTAAAGTACCTTCAGCAATCCATGTAACACCAGAAGCCTACGATGGTGGGCTGCTGGCGAAAGTACGCGATGGCGACATCATTCGTGTGAACGGACAGACAGGTGAATTAACGCTACTGGTTGATGAAGCGGAACTTGCCGCTCGCCAGCCTCACATTCCTGATCTGAGCGCATCGCGTGTAGGTACAGGCCGTGAGATGTTCAGCGCGCTGCGCGAGAAACTGTCCGGTGCGGAACAGGGCGCGACCTGTATCACTTTTTAAGACGAACAAGAGCCTGTTTCATCAGGCGACTTTGTTTGCCATTTTGAACCTGGGCAGTGCTCACACAAAACCCGACGGAGTTTTGAACGCCGCTTGCGGCGGCCTGAAGGGTGAGCGCTGCGAATCATCCTCACGTACTGCGTGTACGTGGCGGTTGTTTCGCGCTGTCCGTGTCCAGACTGGCTGCACCAATAATGCCTACCTGAATAGGCTCGATTTTGTAATCAGGCGAGAGAAAAACTCTGATGAAAAACTGGAAAACAAGTGCAGAAGCAATCCTGACCACCGGCCCGGTTGTCCCGGTGATTGTGGTAAATAAACTGGAACACGCGGTGCCAATGGCAAAAGCGCTGGTTGCAGGTGGCGTGCGTGTACTGGAAGTGACTTTGCGTACCGCATGCGCGATGGATGCTATCCGTGCGATCGCCAGGGAAGTGCCGGACGCGATCGTGGGTGCAGGTACCGTACTGAACCCACAACAGCTGGCGGAAGTAACAGAAGCGGGCGCGCAATTTGCAATCAGCCCAGGTCTGACCGAGCCTCTGTTGAAAGCGGCTACGGAAGGTACCATTCCGTTGATTCCGGGTATCAGCACCGTTTCTGAACTGATGCTGGGTATGGACTACGGTCTGAAAGAATTTAAATTCTTCCCGGCAGAAGCTAACGGCGGTACGAAAGCGCTGCAGGCCATTGCGGGTCCGTTCTCTCAGGTACGTTTCTGCCCGACTGGCGGTATCTCCCCGGCGAACTACCGTGATTACCTGGCGCTGAAAAGCGTGCTGTGCATTGGCGGCTCCTGGCTGGTTCCGACTGACGCGCTGGAAGCGGGCGATTACGATCGCATCACTAAGCTGGCTCGCGAAGCGGTAGAAGGCGCGAAGCAGTAAGCAAAAAATGCCCGATAATAATATCGGGCATTGCGTTTGCAGGCCCGGTATGCCACAGCATCACCGGGCTTTTTTTATCCGGAGACTTTCACCTGTCCGGCAGCTCTCTTCGCACGCTTAACCGCCTCATCAATGCTCTCTCCGGTCGCCAGCGTGACGCCCAAGCGACGACTTCCGTCGATCTCTGGCTTACCGAATAAACGCACTTGTAAACCCGCGCCTGACGCGTGCTGCACGTTATCAAACGTTACATTCTGGCTGGTGAGCTGCGGCAGGATAACGGCGGAGGCAGAAGGGCCATACTGACGGATGGCGCCAACGGGCAGGCCAAGAAACGCCCGCGCGTGCAGGGCAAACTCTGAGAGATCCTGCGAAATCAGTGTGACCATGCCAGTATCATGCGGTCGCGGGGAGACTTCGCTAAAGATAACCTCGTCGCCGCACACGAACAGCTCAACGCCAAACAGCCCGTAACCTCCGAGAGCCAGCACCACTTTACGGGCAATATCCTGTGCCCGCTCCAGCGCCAGTGCGCTCATCTGCTGCGGCTGCCAGGATTCACGATAATCACCGTCTTCCTGGCGATGTCCAACCGGCGCGCAGAAATGGACGCCATCGACGGCGTTGACGGTCAGCAGGGTAATTTCGAAGTCGAATTTAACCACACCTTCCACAATCACGCGGCCTGCGCCCGCACGGCCGCCCTGTTGGGCGTAATCCCACGCCTGTGACAGCTGTTCGGCGCTGCGGATAAAGCTCTGTCCTTTTCCGGAAGAGCTCATCACCGGTTTCACAATGCAGGGAAAACCAATTTCAGCCGCAGCCTGGCGGAAGCTTGCCTCGCTATCGGCAAAGCGGAAGCTGGACGTCGGCAGGCCCAGCTCAACGGCGGCCAGACAGCGGATGCCTTCACGATTCATGGTCAGTTGAGTCGCGCGGGCGCAGGGCACGACATTCAGACCCTCCTGCTCCAGCGTAACCAGCATGTCCGTGGCGATAGCTTCAATTTCCGGCACGATATAATGCGGTTTTTCCAGTTCAACCACACGACGTAACGCTTCGCCATCGAGCATATTAATGACATGAGAACGATGGGCTACGTGCATGGCCGGGGCGTCGGGATAACGATCCACCGCGATCACCTCAATGCCCAGACGCTGGCACTCAATGGCCACTTCTTTGCCCAGTTCACCTGAGCCCAATAACATCACCCGCGTCGCTGCCGGACGCAGCGCTGTGCCTAATAACGTCATAAAAAGTATCCCCTGATAAATTCGGCGGCAGTATATACGAAAACGTTTGCGTCTGTCTTTATTGCCAGGTTGATTTAAAGCCTGAAAAGTAATATACTGTACATAAATACAGTAATGTTGTGAGGCTGCAAAATGGCGGTTGAAGTTAAATACGTAGTCATTCGGGAAGGTGAGGAAAAGATGTCATTTACCAGCAAAAAGGAAGCCGATGCTTACGACAAAATGCTTGATACGGCAGATCTGCTCGACACCTGGCTGGAACAGTCCCCCGTCGCGATGGAAGACGAACAGCGTGAAGCGCTTTCTCTGTGGCTGGCTGAACAGAAAGATGTACTGAGCTCTATTCTTAAAACCGGTAAGCTCCCATCGCCCCAGGTTGTTGAAAATGAACGCTCTGATGACGAAGATACCCAGGCTGCCTGACCCAGACTTGCGCTCCTGACGTTTTGTACCATGCTTTTTCCTGAATCATTGTGCTAAAGGAAAAAAGTATGAATAAAACAAGTGGCGTTCTGTGGAGCCTGATGCTGTTATCTGCCAGCGTATCGGCCTTTGCTGCAAATACGGAAAGTAAGACGGTTAAATTTCCTGGCTGTGAGGGCCTGAATGCGGATGGTATTGCCGCGAGTGTGAAACGCGATTATCAACAGAATCGC
Source organism: Citrobacter amalonaticus (assembly GCF_002918555.1). Classification (GTDB taxonomy): domain Bacteria; phylum Pseudomonadota; class Gammaproteobacteria; order Enterobacterales; family Enterobacteriaceae; genus Citrobacter_C; species Citrobacter_C amalonaticus_A. The sequence continues at coordinate 186,256 of NZ_PQMB01000001.1, read as the reverse complement.
ATTGTCCGCTGGGCAGACGATCAAAAGCGGGTCGGTCAGGTCGATCCCGTTGTGTGGGTTACTTCCAGGGATATCACCGGCAAAGATGACCAATGGACGGTGCCGCTTACCGTTCGTGGGAAAAGCGCGGATATTCATTATCAGGTGAAGGTCGACTGTAAGGCAGGCACGGCGGAGTATCAGCCCCGCTAGCCGCACTATTTTCGCATCTTTTGCCAACGCAGACACTTTTTGACATCCCCTCGGGTATGCTTTGACGATTCATCGTCATTACTCGAGGGGCAAAATGGCTAGCTGGCTGAATCAATTACAATCTCTTCTCGGACAGAAAGGATCTTCTTCATCATCTTCAGGCGAACAAGGATTAAGTAAACTGCTGGTGCCCGGTGCGTTAGGTGGCCTGGCCGGTTTACTGGTTGCCAATAAATCTTCACGTAAATTACTGACCAAATATGGCACCAGTGCGCTGCTGGTGGGGGGCGGCGCGGTAGCGGGTACCGTTTTGTGGAATAAATACAAGGATAAGGTGCGTGCAGCACATCAGGATGAACCGCAGTTTGGTGCACAAAGTACGCCACTGGACGTACGTACGGAACGACTGATCCTTGCGCTGGTTTTTGCAGCGAAAAGCGATGGTCATATTGATGCAAAAGAGCGTGCGGCCATCGAGCAGCAACTGCGTGAAGCGGGAGTGGAAGAGCAGGGGCGTGCGTTGATTGAGCAGGCTATTGAACAACCGCTTGACCCGCAGCGTCTGGCACAGGGGATCCGCAACGAAGAAGAGGCGCTGGAAATTTATTTCCTGAGCTGCGCGGCGATTGAGATTGACCACTTTATGGAGCGAAGTTATCTGAATGCGCTGGGCGATGCGCTGAAGATCCCTCAGGATGTTCGCGACGGTATTGAACAGGATCTGAAGCAGCAAAAACTCACCTTGTCAGAATAGCGGAGAGCATGTTTCGCTTGCATCATGACTGACTTTTGCCACCATTAAAGAATGTTTGAGCAAAAGAACAAAGAGATGCTACCAAAAGCTAACCGTATTCCCTTCACCATGACCTTTCATGGCGATACACGTGTCGATAACTATTACTGGCTGCGGGACGATACCCGTTCGCAGCCTGACGTTCTTGACTATCTGAAACAGGAAAATGCCTACGGACATCAGGTGATGGCTTCGCAGCAGGCGCTACAGGATCGCGTGCTGAAGGAGATTATCGACCGTATCCCGCCCAGAGAAGTCTCCGCTCCTTATGTGAAGAACGGCTATCGCTATCGGCATATTTATGAGCCGGGGTGCGAATATGCCGTCTGGCAGCGCCAGTCGGCGCTCAGTGAAGAGTGGGATGAATGGGAGACATTGCTGGATGGCAACCAGCGGGCGGCGCACAGCGAGTTTTATACCCTGGGTGGGCTGGCGATTTCTCCGGATAACACCATCATGGCGCTGGCGGAGGATTATCTGTCCCGCCGTCAGTATGGGATCCGCTTTCGTAATCTGGAAACCGGTAACTGGTATCCGGAACTGCTGGATAATGTAGAGCCGGAACTGGTCTGGGCAAATGACTCACAAACGTTCTATTACGTGCGTAAGCACGCCGTCACGCTGTTGCCGTATCAGGTGTGGCGGCATACTGTCGGCACGCCGTTTACCCGTGATGAGCTGGTCTATGAAGAAAAAGACGACACCTTTTACGTCAGCCTACATAAGACCACTTCGCAGCACTATGTCGTGATCTATCTGGCCAGCGCCACCACCAGTGAAGCGCGACTCCTGGACGCGGAGCTGGCGGATGCTGAGCCACTGATCTTCCTGCCGAGACGGAAAGATCACGAGTACAGTCTGGATCACTATCAACACAAATTTTATCTGCGCTCTAACCGTAATGGGAAAAACTTTGGTTTGTACCGCACCCGCGTGCGCGACGAGCAGCAATGGGAAGAGCTGATTCCACCCAGAGAGAGCGTTATGCTGGAAGGGTTTACGCTCTTTACCGACTGGCTGGTGGTGGAAGAACGTCAACGCGGACTCACCAGCCTGCGACAAATTAACCGTAAAACGCGTGAAGTGGTGGGGATTGCCTTCGACGATCCCGCTTATGTCACCTGGCTTGCTTATAATCCAGAGCCGGAAACGTCCCGTCTTCGCTATGGATACTCGTCGATGACGACCCCGGATACGTTGTTTGAACTTGATATGGATACCGGTGAACGTCGTGTACTTAAGCAGACTGAGGTTCCCGGATTTGATGCCGCTAACTATCGCAGTGAACATCTGTGGATTGTGGCGCGCGACGGTGTTGAGGTTCCCGTTTCACTGGTGTATCACCAGAAACATTTTCGCCGTGGGCAAAATCCGCTGCTGGTTTACGGCTATGGTTCTTATGGTGCCAGTATGGACGCGGACTTCAGCAGCAGCCGGTTGAGTCTGCTGGATCGCGGTTTTGTTTACGCTATTGTGCACGTGCGCGGCGGTGGTGAGCTGGGCCAACAGTGGTATGAAGATGGCAAATTCCTGAAGAAGAAAAATACCTTTAACGACTACCTCGATGCCTGCGATGTCCTGCTGAATCAGGGATATGGTTCGCCCTCATTCTGTTACGGGATGGGGGGCAGCGCCGGCGGGATGTTGATGGGGGTAGCGGTGAACGAACGCCCTGAGCTTTTTCACGGTATCATTGCCCAGGTGCCGTTTGTGGATGTGCTCACCACGATGCTGGATGAATCTGTTCCGCTCACAACAGGAGAATTTGAGGAGTGGGGGAATCCGCAGGATCCGCAATATTATGCGTATATGAAAAGCTACAGCCCGTACGATAACGTAAAAGCGCAGGCTTATCCGCATCTGCTGGTCACCACGGGGTTACATGACTCCCAGGTTCAGTATTGGGAGCCGGCAAAATGGGTCGCAAAGCTGCGTGAGCTGAAAACGGACAACCACTTGCTGCTACTGTGTACCGATATGGACTCCGGGCACGGCGGAAAATCAGGACGCTTTAAGTCATATGAAGGCGTGGCGCTGGAATATACCTTCCTCATTGCTCTTGCCCAGGGAACCCTGCCAGGGCAGGCTGAGTCTTAATTATTATCCAGATAATGCTTAAGCGTTAAGCGCAGCTCCGGGCTCATGCTGTCAAGGTTGTTATACAGCCAGCGCAGATAGCCCGGATCTCGCTCAGCAACCTCTGACACCGCTTTACCGCGATACTTACCGAAGGTAAAAGTGGTGAGCAATGCGGGACGACCGGTAATATCGACCATCTGCTGCGCGGTCCAGCCAGAGGTGTTCATGATATCAATCAGCAATGCCGCCGTGATATAGCAGTCATATAACGCGCGGTGATGGTGTAAACCGGGGGGCGTTTGGACGCTGAGTTTGCGTGATTTATACAGCGCCATGTTGCTGTATTTTATCCCTGGCCACAGGCGCCGCGAGAGCTTCATAGTGCAAATCCATTCGCCAGGTATTTGCGGCAAAACGCGACGGTCAAAACTGGCATTGTGCGCCACATACCATTCGCTACCGTAGTAGTGCGGAATAATTTCTTCTATCCACGGCTTGTCGGCGACCATGGCTTCGGTAATGCGGTGAATTGCCATCGCCTGCGCGCTGATAGGGCGATCGGGTCGAACCAGATGGCTCATGGGATTAACAATCTTACCGTCAACCACATCCACAGAGGCAATTTCTACGATGCCGCCCTGCAGGCCACAGGTTTCTGTATCGATAATGCGCAACATGACAAGCTCCAGACCGAAAACGACTAGCGTAATGGAATGATATCACCTTGCCAACCCTGAGGCGTATGCTGACCTGTCAATAACAGTGAACCGCGGTCGGCACGCACAATAAGTCTCCCTCTTTCATCCCATAAGGCGCTACTGCCCCGGGCGTTGGCCATCAATACGGCGATGGCATACTGATGTGAGAAACTTTGTAATTTTGACGTTGAGGCGAGCAACTCCGGCTCTGCGACGCATTGACAGGTGGTAAACAGAGAGAAGGCCGGGTCCATATCGATACCTTCAGGTTGCTTGTCAACGACGCTGATGGCTTTCAGATGCCTGGCAAGACAGGCGCCATGGCTTTGATGAAAAAGACGTGGGGAGGTCATCCATGGTGCGCATACAGCAATCCCCCTGACAAAACGGTTGTTATGTTCAACAGGCAGACCGGCAATAATTGTCATGCGGCAAGAAGCCGCGGCATAGGCCAAAGGTTGCAGCAGAGACTCATCGGGCGGGGCAGGGAGAGAACGCTTCAGATCGCCACACCCCATTAGCGACAATGATGGAAAAACCAACAGCTCGCATTCCTGGCTGGCGGCTACCTCTATAAATTGCAGGTGGTTCGCGACATGCTCGGCTGGGGTGGCGTTTAGTGGTTCGTACTGTGCAGCAGCAATTTTCCAGTGCGACATAATGACTTCCTTTTCATATTGTCTACAATCCTCTCTTAAGCATAGATTAAGAATCCGCTTATGCAGTAGCATCCAATATGTAAGAAAGTGTAACTTTATATCAGTGTTATTTAAGTTTCGGCTCGTAAGGCAAGCGAGACAAGGAAACGGACGTCAGCCGATGGGCAATCAGGCGCTCACGAAACCAGCTACGCAGATGTTCCGGCTGTTCACGCTCAACCACTTCCGCAACTACCGGCATGTTGTAGCGCTCTTTAAACGCCACGCCCGCGGCGGCCAGGTCAACGTTTACCTTATCCATTTCAGCTTGTTCAAGTTGAGCCAGATTTGTTTTCATGCGCTTCTCCTTTTCAATGGCGGGCAAAAGTTACTAAGAGTACGCCTTAATGGCAAGCCGGAAATGATGATTCTCGACTCGTTCATTATAGAAGGTTATTCTCTGTAACTAAGACATAACAAAAAGGAATAGTTAATATGGTTTTCACTGCACATTCTTTACGCTATGCAATCCTGGCCCTCGCAGCCACCATGACGGCACCTGTTGCCTGGGCCCATGCGCATCTCACGAGCCAATATCCCGCGGCTAAAGCGGAGGTCAGCTCTGCTCCTCAGGCTCTGACGTTAAATTTTTCTGAAGGGATTGAACCTGGATTTAGCGGTGCGACAATCACCGGTCCAAAGCAGGAAAAGATTAAAACGCAGCCAGCAAAGCGTAATCAACAGGACGAAACGCAAATGATAATCCCCCTTGATGAATCGCTTAATTCGGGGAGTTATACGGTTGACTGGTACGTGGTGTCTGTCGACGGGCACAAAACGAAAGGACAATATACTTTTAGCGTGAAGTGATCATGCTGACGTTAACCTGGATTGCGCTACGGTTCATCCATTTCATCGCGCTGATGTTGCTATTCGGCTGCGCGCTTTACAGCGCCTGGCTGGCGCCTGTATCAATGCGCCGTTTGATGTTGCGCCGATTCCTGCGTTTGCAACAACATGCTGCCTGCTGGAGTTTTATCAGTGCGCTGGTGATGCTGGCAATACAGGGAGGGCTTATGGGATCGGGCTGGACGGATGTTTTCTCCGTTTCAGTCTGGGGGGCAGTGCTGCAAACCCGGTTTGGTGCCGTTTGGATATGGCAGATTGTTCTTGCGCTGGTGACGCTGGCGGCGGCGCTAATTGTGCCGCGCAGCCTGCCGCGTCTGTTGCTGATGCTTTCCATAGCGCAATTTATCGTGCTGGCAGGGGTAGGGCATGCAACGCTAAATGTGGGGGTTGTTGGGGCCTTTCAGCAGATAAATCATGCTTTGCATCTTATCTGCGCGGCTGCCTGGTTTGGTGGTCTGCTGCCGGTTATCTGGTGCATGCGAATGGCGCAAGGCCGCTGGCACCAGCAGGCAATCTACACCATGATGCGATTCTCCCGCTATGGCCATTTTGCTGTTGCGGGGGTATTACTCACCGGCATTGCCAACGTTGTCTTTATTCGTGGCTTTTCTCCCTTCTGGCACACCACGTGGGGGGCGCTGCTTTTGCTCAAATGTGTCCTTGTGGCGCTAATGGTGGCAATTGCGCTTATGAATCGGTATGTTCTCGTACCACGCATGCGTCAGGATAGTCGGCGCGCAAATCTCTATTTTATTTGGATGACAAAGCTCGAATGGAGCATCGGAGCCGTGGTGTTAGTGACGATCAGTTTGCTCGCGACCCTGGAGCCGTTTTGATGGATTAGCATAAATTATGAAAAAAATTATTCTCTCTCTGCTACTGCTGGCAAGTTCCGGCGCCGCGCTGGCCGCGCCTCAGGTTATTACCGTGAGCCGTTTTGAAGTGGGTAAAGATAAGTGGGCGTTTAATCGCGAAGAGGTGATGCTAACCTGTCGACCGGGCAAGGCGCTGTATGTGATTAACCCAGGCACTCTGGTGCAATATCCGCTTAATGACATTGCGCAGCAGCAGGTTGAAAGCGGTAAAACGAACGCTCAACCCATCTCGATCATTCAGATCGACGACCCGGCTAAACCCGGCGAAAAAATGAGCCTGACGTCGTTTATTGAACGTGCGGAAAAGCTCTGTTAATTACCAGAAATATCCTTTTGATTTCCAATAAAAAACCGCAAGCTTCAGGCCGAAGATCTTGCGGTTTTGACGTATCAGTGAGTGACAATCGTCCTTTTTTTCCGACCGCTTTCGTAGTGGACTGGAAAACCTGGCGTCGTCATCTATTCTTAAAGGGCAAGGCGACTTAGCCTGCATTAATGCCAACTTTTAGCGCACGGCTCTCTCCCAAGAGCCATTTCCCTGGACCGAATACAGGAATCGTATTCGGTCTCTTTTTATTTGTAAGCCATATCAAATGCTTACAGAAATCTTCCCGAAACTCTCGAATTTGCGTATCCGATCGTTTTCCGTTATACCACAACAAAAAATAATTTAACATTTTAAAAACAAAAAAATCACAGCGCCGTGGCATCTGGTTTTTCTGAGCAAATTCCTCTCCGCGTGAACCACTGGTTGTATGGACGCGATACCGGGTGCACCTCAATCGCCTGGACACCTCGCCAGCCCCAGTCGCTGACAGGCCACAGTTACCGTATAAGACGGTATCAGTGTTATTAAAAATAAAGTGGTGGAATTATAATTGCCCTGATTTACCTGACAATAACAAATGTGATGACATTAATTATTTTGTTATCGAAATAAATAAAATGATATCCAATGGCAATATAAAAGAAAATGTGTATAAAAATTTAATCTTTCAGAAATATTTCGTACCTTTGATTTTTATATGCTTGTGTCATGATTTTACTTTGTCAATGAATACTCCGCCCACCTGGTGGGCTATCTCAGTTGTGCATGAGGGTGTTAAGGTAATGACTTACTCATGCTGTGTAGAAAAGGCTCGCAGGATAAGAATGACGGGAGTAAAAATCAGTGCGACATAGAATAGGGTGATCAATACAGCGTCCAAAAAATGATAGTTCAAAATGAAATAGATAACATTCCCAAGTGATATCAGGATAAAGGTGTACTTACTAACAAATATGCTTCTTTTCATTTTAATCACAGCTATAAATAGTTAATTTTTTGTTTTCTTTACTTCTCTGGAACTATTGCATTGCAGGGCTTTTTCACGACATGCTTCTTTAACCCATGCAGAAAAGTTCCGGGTATTCTCCTTTTCCATGACTTGCTCAATTTGTTTGAGTAAAGTGTATGAAAATCGGATATTTTTTATCACTGTCTTGCCAGTGAGATTTTTTAACGACATAAGATAATTTCCGCAACCCATTTACACTGTCGTTACTTTCGCGTAACTGAATGTAAAGAAAATTGATTTATATCAATGAAATCAACAATGATGGTGAGTGGTTGTCCTGGTTGTGAATTGCGTCGCAACAATAAATGCCTGCATAATGACTTGCTGAATATTGTTCATGTTCAGAGCGTTCTCTGCATTGTTTAATTTTTTTAACCTGTCGCAGACAGACAAAAACGTTAACTAAATTAATTTTAATAGCATATTTTTCTGATAAATGTCGATTAACTAATATATATCAAAATGAGTCTGGAGAGACAACCAGGAAAGATAAGCAAAGGACGCACGAAGAGTATTGATATTGCTGTATTCTTAGAATTGATAATACCGTTACCACAGGAATGCCATCGGCTCTATCCTGTTTGCAAGTCATCGCCAGTCTATACTTGTCGCACTTCAAGTTGCAGATGCGCTGGCTTTATTACCCGGCCGAACCCTGGGTCTCGCCCCTGCGGGGCCAGCGCAAGCGCTGTTCAAAACGACTACGCGTCTTGTCCTGTAACTCGAATTATTTAGAGTACATATTAGTTGGTATAAATTGACGTCATGACAGACTTTATCTGGTTGGTTATTGGCTGCGGTATTCAAAGGGAGGTCTTCTGTAAGTTTTTCAGCTAACCCCATATCCTGACACCTGCTGTTTTGGGCAAAAAGCTGAGGCTGGCGCAGCTACAGGCATCAAAAATCTCTATACTGCTGTGCGGGAAGCCAGAATCCATCAATAAAATCTTCTACCGGAAAACAGCCGCCATGGCGAATTCGCTGATCTTCCATTGAGTACAGACACTGTTGCTCCGTGTTGTAAACATCCACCACGATGTCTTCACAACCCCCATCCAGATAGCAAACAAAAAGTACCAGCGTGAACATTCCATCCTCAAATTGTACTGCCATACCGATAGTGTAGGAGAGGTTAGCGTAAGCGGGAAATCAGAGGAGTAAATAACCCGCCAGGGCGACGGGTTCTTTTTGAATCAGGCAAGACGCATGATCCAGGCATCAGACTTTTGATCGTAGTGGGTACGGAACAGGACGGAATGTTCACCATTCAATAGGGCGGGAATACTGGTTTCGTCATCCCAGGCATCCAGCTGCATGCATAAATCCGGGTCAGATTTACAGGGTATAATTAACGTTCGATCTCCCGGCGATTCGCCGCGTAACTCGGCATCGTCGATTTCAAAGGCGCCAATGCGCACACTGGTTTTCATCATCGTGCTCTCCGTTTATTCGCTGATTGTGGTATGACCAGTTAGGTTGTCCATTTTTCAGCGTAGTCAACGCAGGCAAAAGCGCCAGTAAAAAAATGCGGTATTTTTATACGTCTCAGCCATTACCGGTGAACAGTTTGCCATCGCGAACCAGTTCACGGGGGTAGCTGTTTTTTAGTCGCGATCCGATCCGCTTTGCCAGTCCGATGGGCTGATGCTGGAAGGTAACCAGCACATCGTCGGTGGCTGGCGAACGTTGTGGGTAGACGTCGCGCCCGCGATACCACTCTTCGGCTTCCTGCGAGGAAAGCTCAAATGCGTTGTCGTGACAAGGATTGGCCAGAGCAATCACCGCTTCATGCTGCCAGCGATAGCCTTTGTTATGGGTCTCCGCCAGTTTGATGCCGGGGCGGGAAAAACGAACTTTGCCGATAAGGGGTTCAATCTCTGTTGAAAACAGCCAGACCTCTTTGTCACGTTGCCAGAGGTGGAGATTTTCATTCCACTGTATGCCAACCGCATTTGCGGCCAGGATGATGTTTTCTGCTTCACGATTTTTCATCGGGCTGAAGGGGAATTTGCCGACTTTGTATGTTGGTGCCGGCAGGGGAGGTATGGATTGCGTCTTACGCAGACGAGCGACGAAAAAACCTTCGCAATCATAAATCTGTGGAAAGACATGCAGGAATCCCGCGTCGGTGAGTGCGCGTTCTGCTTCCGGGAATAAATCGCCCAATGGTAAAATTTCGACAGCTTCCGGCCAGGTCTCCAGCAGCCATTCCACGACCGATTCGTTTTCATCCCGATTGAGCGTGCAGGTGGAATAGACCAGGGTGCCGCCCGGACGCAAAGCGTGGAACGCGCTATTGAGCAACTCGCGCTGCGTGGCGGCAATTTCAAGGTTGCTTTCGACGGACCAGTTCTTTAAGGCGTCCGGGTCCTTGCGTACCACACCTTCACCAGAACAGGGCGCATCCAGCAGGATCGCGTCAAACATTTCTGGTAAGGCTGCGCCAAAGACGCGCCCGTCAAAATGAGTCAGCGCTACGTTGCCGATCCCACAGCGACTCATGTTGGCATGCAGAACCTTCACCCTACTGGCGGAAAATTCGTTGGCCAGAATCGCCCCCTGATTGCCCATTCTGGCAGCGATCTGCGTGGTTTTAGATCCCGGAGCAGCCGCGACGTCCATAATCCGCTGTGGAGAAGTATCATCGGCGAAAAGGGCGGCAACTGGCAGCATTGAACTGGCTTCCTGGATATAAAATAGGCCGCTCAGGTGCTCTGCGGTACTGCCCAGCGGGAGCGAAGCGTCATTGTCGCGTTCGATCCAGAAACCTTCGGCACACCAGGGAATCGGTGTGAGCGACCATCCGTAGTGGGACGTTAATGCGAGAAAATCGTCTACAGAAATTTTCAATGTGTTGACGCGAAGACTACGCCGCAGTGGGCGCTGGCAGGCTGCGAGAAAATCATCAAAAGAGAGCGCAGAAGGCATGACTTCACGCATTTGCGTCAGGAAGGCATCGGGGAAATAGGCCACTTGTGTATCACCGGCAATAAAACAGGCGCGCAGTGTAGCATATACCTTAAATAATTCGAGTTGCAGGAAGGCGGTTTTCAGTGGGGGACAAATCTGTCGTGAGCAGATTAGAACGCGGCTTGCAGCGGTCCCGCAGTGCTGAGTGACAACGCCAACGCTCAGGCATTTTGACGTATGACGGGGCTAAATGCTCCGGCGCGAGCACGCCGGAGCGGGAACATTAGCGTGGCAGAGCGGTTCCCCATTCACGCCACTCTTTGGGTTCGCTCTCAAGAAGCAGGAAGTGTTTACCTGCCTGAGCTCTTGGTGCCAGCGGCGTACCGGGAGGCGTTGCAAAAGCGATACCGCCGCGGATGAACTGATTGAAGGTCCCGGTCTTAACCACGCCACCCGTCAGGCCGAAATCGAGGCTGTAGCCCGATGCCAGCCAGAAAACAGAGTTATTGCGCACCAGGTGCTGGTAGCGCTGGCTGATGCGCATGGCAATCATCACGCGGTCAGACAGCGTCCCCAGCGTCATGCCGGTTACCGTTCCCACTTCGATTCCCCGGAACAGCACCGGTGTCCCGATACTCAGTGAACCCGCTTCTGGCGCTTCCACAACGACGCTCAGCCCGTCGAGATAGCGCGAATCGGTGATGGTGGCTTCCTGCAGCTCAAAGTCGCGGCGCGGATTGCCGCGGCCAGGTTCAACGTTGATGTATGGCTGGAGAATAGTATCAAGATGTTCCACACCAGCAGCGGATATCTGCGGAGTGATCACTGAGAAACGGGTGCCGCTACGGGCGAAGGTCTGCACATACTCTGGATACAGGACCGCTTTAGCCTGTACTTCGTTGCGGGCGGTAATCAATTCAAGCGTCTGAATCTGACCAATATCGATCCCGAGATAGCGGATTGGCATACCCGCCGCCAGCTTTCCGGCATCAAACGCATGCAGCGTGATCTGGCCACCTACCGCACGTGCGGCCGTTTCTGAGGCATACAGAATCCGCTTATCACCCTTACGCTGGCTGGCGCTGGCGCCGCTGAGATTATCGAAACTGATAGCACCTTTCAGCGCGCGCGACAACGGAGAGGCCTGCACGGTAAGGCCGCTCCCGTTAAGCTGAACTTTAGCGCCTCCTTCCGCCCAGAATACGCTGTTGCTGGTTAACAGATTGCGATATTCCGGTTTAATATGCAGGTCGATATCGAAGGCGTCCGCACGCGGCTTAACGGATATCACTTCACCCACTTCAAACTTGCGGTACAGCACAACGGAACCGGCCTGGACGTCAGGTAACGTGTCGGCGCTGAGGCTGAGCGTGGTGGTCGGGAGATCGCTCAAACTGTTTTCAACCGCTTTTTCCAGATTGGCATATAGCGGATAGCTGGGTTTAATCTCGCCTTTTGTACCCGGCAGGACCCGAATCCCACCGTTAATCCATTCGCTGGCGCTGGCGCCGAGGAACTCCACGCCATCAAGACCAACTTTGACATCAACACGACTATTAACAACAAATTTGCTGTCACCCTGGACTAACGCCCGATGCCGGGGATCGATAGCAACGAGAAAAGTCACGCCTTTGCTGGTTAACTTGCGCTCGATAACCTGTCCGACCTGCACTCCGTGCAGCACAAGCGGCTGTCCGGCGTCAATACCGTAGCTTTCCGGGGCGGTCAGGTTAAATGTGGTTGCTTCCGGCTCATGAAGCAGAGCCTTCTCGCCGGGAACCACGATGAACTCACTGCGCGGTTCACCTTTGCCCGGGACCAGTTCAAATGTTTTACCTGTTAGCAGTGAGCTGATATTCGCATCGCTGAGAGAAAGTTTCGGGCTACGCAATTCAATGCGAGTGCCGTCGCGCAGTAAAGTGACCACGCTGGGATCAACCGTCATTTCGCCAGTGACTTTTCCCCCCGGATTTAAGTCTATCTTCGTCAACTGACCTACTTCGAGCCCCTGATACATCAACGGAGTGGAGTCCGCTTTCAGACCATCGCCACTCGGCAGCTCAAGCTTAACGATGACGCCGCGCTGGCTGTGGGCCAGATCTTCATACAGACCAAACGCATCATCCGCCGCGGCAGGTTTGGAGTCGTCGGGGGAGTCGAAGGCAATTGCGCCATTGACCAGCGCGGCCAGGCTTTCAAGCTTCACCTTTGCGCCGCTGAGGCTGACATCCGCATTCACCCCGGAGACGTTCCAGAAACGGCTACCTTTTTTAACCAGATTAGTAAAGCGCCGCTCGATCAGCACATCAATAGTGACACCCTGATTATTCGGATTGATCGCGTAGTCGTAAACCCGACCTACCGGAATTTTACGGAAATAGACCAGCGAGCCGCTGTTGAGCGAGCCAAGATCCGACGCGTGCAGATGAATCATCAGATCGCCGTTGTCCAGACGGTATTTGGGCTGGGTATCGAGCGCCACAAAGTGATCCTGCTCTTCGCCTTTACCGGGCATCATACCGATGTAGTTCCCGCCGACCAGCGCATCCAGTCCGGAAACGCCTGCCAGTGATGCCTTCGGCGTGACCAGCCAAAACTGCGTCTCCTCCCGCAGGGCATCTTTCATATCCGACTTGATGCTCACGCGGACTTCAATCTTGCGCAGATCTTTGCTCAGGCTGATATCCTGCACCGTGCCGACTTCAACGCCCTGGTAGCGAACAGGGGTACGTCCCGGCACGATGCCGTCGGCAGACTGAAAGTCAATGGTTACAGTATTGCCGCGATTTTCATAGCTGTTCCAGACCAGCCAGCCCGCAATCAGCAAAGCGATAACCGGTAACAGCCAGAAAGGTGAAATACGACGTTTGGTTTTAATTTGCGCTTCAGTCTGCGAAGCGGGCGTTTCCTGACTCATGTGCATCCCAAAGTAAGCGGCTGTCCAGCCATTCCACAGCAAGAATAGTCAATATTACCGCTGCGCCGAAATAAAACGCAGCCGGTCCCATAGTAAAAGCGAGTATCTGGTCGCGGTTTATCAGCGACATTGTTAATGCAATAACAAAGAGGTCCAGCATTGACCAGCGACCAATCCAGGTGACCAGCCGCAGAAGTCGTATACGCGTAGACAAACCCTGCTCACATTTGAACTGAATACTGAGCAGCAGAGTAAACATCACAATGACTTTGGTAAAAGGCACCAGAATACTGGCGATAAATACCACGGCGGCAACGGCGATATTGCTGTTTGCCAGTGACATAATCCCGGAAAAGATCGTATCTTCCTGACGTCCACCGTTGACGTAAATGATAGAAATTGGCATCAGATTAGCAGGTAAAAGGAAGACTATCGAGGCGAGCAGCGCTGCCCAGCACTTCTGAATGCTCTGGTTTCTGCGCAAGCGCAAAGGGATATGGCAACGATGGCAACGCCCGCGAGAATCCGGATAGCCGGTGAAGTGGCAACCGAGGCAAACCCGAAGCTGCTCGTCCGGTCGTCGGGCCGGACGCTGTGGATAAAAGCGTTCCCAGAGCTGTTCCACATTGAGATGCGATAACGTCAGAATGCTAAGAACCACCAGCGCGGCAAATGCGTAGAGTCCAATGCCCGGACGCAGAAAAGCGTAGTCCTGTACTTTAATCGACGCCACGCCAATCCCAACCAGATAGATATCCAGCATGACCCACTCTTTGAGCTTTTCCAGCATCAGCAGCACCGGGCGTAAATTCATACCGAGGATATTGCCGAGCCACAGATAAGCGATTGCGGTCACCAGTATCAAAGGGGCGCCCGCCACGCAAAAGAACACCATTGCGGCGGTGAGCGGATCGCCTTGCTGAGTCATTTGCCAGATACCCTGCATGACGTTGGCATCAATCCGCACACCCAGCAGCCAGATACGCAGCAGCGGCTCGCCCCAGGCAAAAGGCATTAACAGCAGCATGGTCACCGCCATTGCACCCAGCCGCGTCAATGACCAGTCCCGACCATCGCGAATTTTGGCCTGGCAGCGGGGGCAATATGCACTCTGACTGGAGCGCATTTTCGGCAAGCTAAACAGCATGTCGCACTGTGGGCAACGCTGATAGTGATCGCGCGGGAGCGCTTCGCCGATGGACCTGACCGTTATTTTTTTCGTCGTTGTGATGTGTGGAGAGTTGAGGGCCATGTATCACGAGTCAAAGTGTTAGAATTATGTAATCTTAACTCATCATGGGAATGATCTTGAGCATTAACGCATTTAATGCTTATTTTAATAAGCTGGCAGTTTTATTGTAAGACAACTAAGTGATTATATAATGACCAAAGCAGAGCTGTACGCGGATCTCAATCGCGATTTTCAGGCATTAATGGCAGGTGAGACCAGTTTTCTGGCAACGCTGGCGAATACCAGCGCCTTGTTGTACGAACGTCTTTCTGATGTGAACTGGGCCGGTTTTTACCTGCTCGAAAACGATACGCTGGTGTTAGGTCCGTTTCAGGGCAAAATTGCCTGCGTGCGGATCCCGGTTGGACGCGGCGTTTGCGGCACGGCTGTGGCGCAAAACCAGGTTCAGCGCGTTGAGGATGTTCACGCCTTCGACGGTCACATCGCCTGTGACGCCGCCAGCAATGCTGAAATCGTGCTGCCGCTAACCGTCGATAAGCAAATTATTGGTGTGCTGGATATCGATAGTACGGCGTTCGGCCGTTTCACAGACGAAGATGAACAAGGGCTTCGTCAGCTCGTAAAACAGCTTGAAACGGTGCTTGCAATGACGGATTACAAAAAATTCTTTGCGACCATCGCAGGATAATCAACGGATAACGTAGCAATTACTGATGGCGTCATTATAATGACGCCTGTTCATGCCTGCGGCTTGTTGGCTACGTCCGTTGTAATCAGGAAATTTCATGGAAAATCAACCTAAGTTGAATAGCAGTAAAGAAGTTATCGCGTTTCTGGCCGAACGCTTTCCACAATGTTTTAGTGCGGAAGGCGAAGCGCGCCCACTGAAAATTGGCATTTTTCAGGATCTGGTAGAGCGTGTTGAAGGTGAAATGAACCTTAGCAAAACGCAACTACGTTCCGCTTTACGTCTTTATACTTCAAGCTGGCGTTACCTGTATGGCGTTAAGCCGGGTGCGACACGTGTCGATCTCGACGGCAACCCTTGCGGTGAGCTGGATGAACAGCACGTAGAGCACGCACGTAAACAGCTTGAAGAAGCCAAAGCTCGCGTCCAGGCCCAGCGTGCAGAACAGCAAGCGAAGAAACGCGAAGCGGCCGCAGCGGCAGGCGAAAAAGAAGATGCCCCGCGTCGCGAACGTAAACCGCGTCCTGCAACTCCTCGTCGTAAAGAGGCGGCGGAGCGTAAACCGCGTGCTGAAAAACCCGCAGCGAAAACGCCGCGTGCGCCTCGCGAAGAGCAGCACACTCCGGTTTCTGATATTTCAGTTCTGACCGTAGGGCAGTCTCTGAAGGTGAAAGCAGGTAATAATGCGATGGATGCCACCGTGTTAGAAATCACCAAAGACGGCGTCCGTGTACAGCTGAATTCGGGTATGTCTTTGATTGTACGCGCAGAACACCTGGTGTTCTGAAACGGAGGCCAGGCCTGGCATGAACACTTTTTTTAGGCTTACCGCGTTAGCTGGCCTGCTTGCAATAGCAGGCCAGTCCTTCGCTGTGGACGATATTACGCGTGCCGACCAAATTCCTGTACTGAAGGAAGAGACGCAGCACGCGACCGTGAGTGAACGTGTTACCTCACGTTTTACGCGTTCCCACTATCGTCAGTTCGATCTCGATCAGGCTTTTTCAGCCAAAATTTTTGACCGCTACCTGAATTTGCTGGATTACAGCCATAACGTGCTGCTGGCAAGCGATGTGGAGCAGTTTGCGAAAAAGAAAGGGCAACTGGGCGATGAACTTCGCTCCGGCAAGCTTGAGGTTTTCTACGATCTCTACAATCTGGCGCAAAAACGTCGCTTCGAGCGTTATCAGTACGCATTATCCGTGCTGGCGCGTCCGATGGACTTCACCGGGAATGACACCTATAACCTTGACCGCAGCAAAGCGCCCTGGCCGAAAGATGAGGCTGAGTTGAACGCGCTGTGGAACGGGAAGGTTAAATTCGATGAATTGAGCCTTAAGCTGACGGGTAAGAACGATGCAGAAATTCGTGAAACTCTGACGCGTCGTTATAAATCCGCGATCCGCCGTCTCGCGCAAACCAACAGTGAAGATGTTTTTTCACTGGCGATGACGTCGTTCGCACGTGAAATCGATCCACATACTAACTATCTGTCTCCGCGCAACACTGAGCAATTCAATACTGAAATGAGCCTGTCTCTGGAAGGTATTGGCGCTGTGCTACAGATGGATGAAGACTACACGGTGATTAACTCGATGGTCGCAGGCGGCCCGGCGGCCAAGAGCAAGGCGATTAGCGTAGGCGATCGTATTGTTGGCGTAGGCCAGACCGGAAAAGCGATGGTCGATGTGATTGGCTGGCGTCTTGATGACGTTGTGGCGTTGATCAAAGGACCGAAAGGCAGCAAGGTTCGCCTGGAGATCCTGCCTGCCGGTAAAGGAACCAAAACCCGTACCGTCACATTGACCCGTGAGCGCATTCGTCTCGAAGACCGCGCCGTCAAAATGTCGGTGAAAACCGTCGGCAAAGAGAAGGTCGGCGTGCTGGACATTCCAGGTTTTTACGTGGGTCTGACGGATGACGTCAAGGTTCAGCTACAGAAACTGGAAAAACAGAACGTCAGCAGTATTGTTATCGATCTGCGTAGCAATGGCGGCGGAGCGCTGACGGAAGCGGTATCGCTCTCCGGCCTGTTCATCCCGTCGGGTCCTGTGGTGCAGGTGCGGGATAACAACGGTAAAGTCCGTGAAGACAGCGACACTGACGGCGTTGTGTATTACAAAGGTCCGTTGGTGGTTCTGGTTGATCGCTTCAGCGCGTCAGCTTCAGAGATTTTTGCCGCTGCGATGCAGGATTATGGCCGTGCGTTGATCGTGGGTGAACCGACGTTTGGCAAAGGGACGGTGCAGCAGTATCGCTCTCTGAACCGTATCTACGATCAGATGCTGCGTCCGGAATGGCCTGCACTGGGGTCTGTGCAGTACACCATCCAGAAGTTTTATCGTGTGAACGGCGGGAGTACGCAGCGCAAAGGCGTTACGCCGGACATCATGATGCCGACGGGTAATGAAGAGACGGAAACTGGCGAGAAGTTTGAGGACAACGCTCTGCCGTGGGACAGCATTGATGCTGCCGCCTACGTGAAGTCTGGCGATCTCAAACCGTTTGGTCCGCAGCTGCTTCAGGAGCATAACGCGCGTATCGCGAACGACCCTGAGTTCCAGTACATCATGAAGGATATTGCCCGTTTCAATGCGATGAAGGAAAAGCGCAATATTGCCTCTCTGAATTACGCGGTGCGTGAGAAAGAAAATAACGAAGATGATGCAATGCGTCTGGCGCGGGTTAACGATCGCTTTAAGCGAGAAGGAAAACCGCTGCTGAAGAAACTGGACGATCTGCCAAAAGATTATCAGGAGCCGGATCCGTATCTTGATGAGACAGTGAAGATAGCAGTTGACCTGGCGCATCTTGAGAAAGAGAGGCCAGCGGAACAAACCCGCTCTCAGTAAATAACGTCAAGCAGGCACAAGAAATTGTGCCTGTTTTTTTAACACTCGCATTTTGGCGTCAGTCTGATGCTATAAAATGTAAAGTTGTGTCTTTCTGGTGACTTACAGCCCACTCATGCTTGAAAATAAGCGCACGACCCATACGATGTGGGTAATCGCATAGTGCGTTTTGTTAAGTTGAGGTTAAAAGAAAATTATGATGCGAATCGCGCTCTTCCTGCTAACGAACCTGGCCGTAATGGTCGTTTTCGGGCTGGTGCTGAGCCTGACAGGGATACAGTCGAGCAGCGTACAAGGCCTGATGATCATGGCGCTGCTGTTCGGTTTTGGTGGCTCCTTCGTTTCGCTGCTGATGTCTAAGTGGATGGCGTTAAGGTCTGTTGGCGGGGAAGTGATTGAACAACCGCGCAATGAAAGAGAACGCTGGCTGATGAACACGGTAGCAACGCAGGCGCGTCAGGCCGGTATCGCTATGCCGCAGGTGGCTATCTACCACGCACCGGATATTAATGCTTTTGCGACCGGAGCCCGTCGTGATGCGTCGCTGGTCGCGGTGAGTACCGGGCTGCTGCAAAACATGAGTCCGGACGAAGCGGAAGCCGTTATCGCCCATGAAATCAGCCATATTGCGAATGGTGACATGGTTACCATGACGCTGATTCAGGGGATTGTGAACACCTTCGTTATCTTCATCTCGCGTATTCTGGCGCAGATCGCAGCCGGTTTTCTCGGCGGCAACCGTGACGATGGTGAAAGCAGTAACGGCAACCCGATGATCTACTTTGCCGTAGCGATGGTACTGGAACTGGTGTTTGGTATTCTGGCAAGCATCATTACCATGTGGTTCTCACGTCATCGTGAATTCCATGCCGATGCCGGTTCAGCGAAACTGGTTGGTCGTGAGAAAATGATTGCCGCGCTGCAGCGCCTGAAAACCAGCTATGAGCCACAGGAAGCCTCCAGCATGATGGCGTTCTGCATTAACGGTAAAGGCAAATCGCTGAGCGAACTGTTTATGACCCACCCACCGCTGGATAAGCGTATTGAAGCGCTGCGCAGTGGGGAATATCTGAAATAAGCCGATCGCGGGCAGTATGACAAGAGCGCGTCTACGGACGCGCTTTTTTATGCCCGCACGCGGGGCTGCGTGACGCGTAAACCGCTCACTACGGCCGCGACGAGCGCCAGAATGCCCGCAGCCAGCAGGGACATGTGAGTACCGTTGTCACCAAATTGGTTCAACATCAGCGCGACCAGCGCCGCACCGGTACTTTGTCCCAGAAGACGAGCGGTGCCCAGCATACCGCTTGCACCACCGCTGCGTTCACGCGGTGCGGAGGTAATGATGGTATGGTTATTGGGCGACTGGAACAGGCCAAATCCCGCACCGCACAAAATCATCGGCCAGATGATATTGCTGTCTGATGGCGATGCCGGGAGCATCACCAGCGCAAATAACCCTGTCGCCATAATCGCCATCCCCAGCGCGCCCAGCACCCCGGCGTGGACTCGCTCTATCAGATAACCGGCTAATGGCGCCATTACCATCGTGGCGAGAGGCCAGGGGGTCAACAGCAGGCCGGTTTCAACTTCGCTACGTCCCAGGACCGTTTGCAAAAAGAAGGGCAGGGAAACCATTGCCAGCATCTGCGCACAAAACGAACATATCGAGGTGCAAATGGAGAGTGAAAAGAGGGGAATGCGCAGCAAATCGATCGGTAACAGCGGCACGGGGAGCGAAAGTTGACGGCGAATAAAGAAAAACCCTACCGCAACCAACGCCGTAAGTTCAGCGCCAACCAGTATCAATGACTGTCCCTGAGCGAAACCGCTGAGTGCGGTAATGAGCAGTCCAAAGGTGAGGGCATTCATCACGGCGCTGGGTAGATCAAACCGAGGTTTGTTGCTGCGTGGCGCATTTGGCGGCAGGAAGCGGATCGCTAAAAGCAGCGCGATGATGCCTAACGGTACGTTAATCAAAAACAGCCACTTCCATGAGGAAACAGAGAGAATGGCCGCTGCAATTGTCGGTCCGGCAGCCGAAGAGACGGCAACGATAAAGGAGTTGATGCCCATACCGCGACCAAGGTGACGCTGTGGATAGATGAGGCGGATCAGCGCAGTGTTAACGCTCATCAACGCCGCGCCGCCAAAGCCCTGCGCCACGCGTGCCAGCGTCAGTATCTGTAATGAGTCTGATAATGCGCAAAAAAGAGAGGCCAGGAGAAAGATAATCAGCCCACCTTTGTAAATGCGTCGGTAACCGAACATGTCGCCGAGAAAAGAGAATGACAGTAATGAAACCACTATCGCAATCTGATAAGCGTTTACAATCCAAATCGAGCTGGCGGGCGTAGCATGTAAATCTGTCGCGATTGTTGGAAGGGCAACGTTGGCGATGACCCCGTCCAGTACCGCCATAGAAATGCCTATGACGATGGTTAAAATGGCGCCATATCGCTGGGGCAAGGGTAGACCATCTGCCTGGATTTTTTGCATAGGAAGTGTTTGTCTTTCGGGGATAATGATCAGAATAATGATTTTAGCATTGATTATCAGCGTTATGTCGCAGATTTGTAACTAAATGAGCAAAGATGGATTGCGACCATCCTGGCGGGAAATTATAATAAAAACCGGTTCTGATTTTTATAAAACACTCGCAATGAGGTGATAAATGGCTATTGCAGATCTGGATAAGCAACCTGATTCTGTATCTTCCGTGCTGAAGGTTTTTGGCATTCTGCAGGCGCTGGGTGAAGAGCGCGAAATAGGGATTACCGAGCTGTCGCAACGCGTCATGATGTCAAAGAGCACCGTTTATCGCTTTTTACAGACCATGAAAACGTTGGGTTATGTGGCGCAGGAAGGTGAGTCAGAAAAGTATTCTCTGACGCTGAAACTGTTTGAACTGGGGGCCCGTGCACTGCAAAACGTCGATCTGATTCGTAGCGCGGATATTCAGATGCGCGAACTTTCCCGTCTGACGAAAGAAACGGTGCACCTTGGCGCACTGGATGAAGACAGTATCGTTTACATCCATAAAATTGACTCCATGTATAACCTGCGCATGTATTCGCGCATTGGTCGCCGTAACCCGCTCTACAGTACCGCAATTGGTAAGGTGCTGCTGGCGTGGCGCGATCGCGATGAGGTGAAACAGATCCTTGAGGGCGTGGAGTATAAACGCAGCACTGACCGTACAATTACCAGTACTGAAGAACTGTTGCCGCTGCTCGATAAAGTACGCGAGCAGGGTTATGGCGAGGATAACCAGGAGCAGGAAGAGGGATTACGCTGCATCGGCGTCCCGGTTTTCGACCGTTTTGGCGTGGTCATCGCTGGGTTGAGTATCTCCTTCCCGACGCTGCGTTTCTCTGAGGAGCGACTGCACGAGTATGTCGCCATGCTGCATACCGCTGCACGTAAAATTTCTGAACAGATGGGCTATAACGACTATCCATTCTGAATTTAAGAGCGCTTTATATAATAAAAACCTGTCGCGGATATCCATCGACAGGTTTTTTTATGTTATTCAGGCTAAAGTAAATTTAATACTGAATATACTCGTCATACTTCAAGTTGCAGTTGCGTTGGCTTTATTACCCGGCCCATCCCAGGGCCTCGCCCCTTCGGGGCCAGCGCAAGCGCTGTTCAAAACGACGACGCGTTTTGTCCTGCAACTCGAATTATTTAGAGTATAACTATTTCAGAATGGGGCGACATTCTGAAATAGTTTAAACGGGAATATCAGATTAAATAAGCGGCATAACAGGGTTAATATTGTACCAATATTAACCATTATCGATAACGACGGTACTTTTACGCAATACAGGGCAGTCCGTTAAGCCGATGATACCGCTGTTTGTATGCACGTATTGCGCCGTGGCGCTGCCCCGGGCGGTCAGATATTGACATTGCAGACCCAGTCCTGCTGCATTTTCCTTACTACCAATCAGGACACCATAACCACTCAGCAACAAACCTATCCATACCAGAGCAAACAAAACAACAGCGCGAATAATCAAACGCATTTCAACCTCTATTCTTCTTTAATTGGATTAATATTAGCTGGTACATTGCCTGATACAAGTGAATGATTCCTAAAAAGAGGTAATGCCTCTACAGTTAGCCCCGGTTTAGGTAACGCATGATAATTTGATGACATAAGATGTTGATGCGGAGAGTGAAGTGAAAAAGTTTCGATGGGTCATCCTGATGATTGTTGTGCTTGTATGCCTGTTGCTGTGGGCGCAGGTGTTCAACATTATGTGCGATCAGGATGTACAATTTTTCAACGGAATTTGTACCATCAACAGATTCATCCCCTGGTGATAGCATTTTTTCATCAGTCGATTTCCTTCCTCTGTAGCAGTGGTAGAATGGTCCCTCTACATTGAGGTGGTGAAATGAATGAAGTCCTGAATTCTGGCGCGCTTAACTTTGCGTCTTTACTTGTATCGGCGGTGGTTTTCGCGGTTGGGCTGGCGCTGTGGTTCTTTGTGAACCGTGCCAGTTCGCGCACAAACGAGCAGATTGAACTGCTTGAGTCTTTGCTGGATCAGCAGAAGCGACAAAATGCGTTGTTGCGTCGTTTGTGCGAAGCCAACGAACCAGAGAAAGCGGCAGAAGAGACTACCGCAGCGAAAGTTCAGCAACAGGAAGATGAAGGTATTATTCGTCTGGTTGCTGAACGTTAATGACTGTCCGGCGTGGGTTTGCCTGCTGAGCGAGCAGGCAGCTCCGCTATCCCCGGTGCCCAATTCTGGTGCAGGATTGCCGTAAGTGGCCTTCTCTTTACGTTCTTCGTTATTTTGTCGAACGCCTAATGGCTTATCGTATGTATTACGCCGATATTAAATTATTTATAGCCCAATAATATGATTGTTTTTTGTGATAGCTGTCGTTTTCATTAATAGCGAAACGTTTCTCTCACTTTTTATGTGCACTGTCATCATTCTTTCATTATTTTAGTGCAAAAGAGGAAGGGCTATTCAGATACATGAAAACGGCTGAAAACGAACCGCTTTTTAAACAAATGACGTTTTTTGCGTTATGACAAATTATGCATTGTTCAGCATAATTTGTGTTATCCGTAGGGCGTATCGATAAGACGAACACGTGACCTGGAACAACCGAAGTTATTGAGCTATGGTAGAAAATGCACCCAACAAGGCGTGCGCCTGGCGGTGCTGAGGTTGAGACGCGAGAATATATCATTCGATTACCTGGCGCATAACTGTGCAGATTATCTTTGATGACTCACGGGATTTGTGCGGCTGATCGAGACACGTTTAAAAATGGCTTGCCATAATTTACGTAGTATGTGATAACACGTTTTGGGTTAAACGAGGTACAGTTCTGTTTATGTGTGGCATTTTCAGTAAAGAAGTCCTGAGTAAACACGTTGTCGTTGAATACCGCTTCTCTGCCGAACCTTATATTAGTGCCGCAAGCAGTAATGTCTCAGTTTCATCTATGTTATGCCTGCGGGCGAAGAAAACACTCTAAGGAATTTTGCAAATGGCAAAGATTAAAGGTCAAGTTAAGTGGTTCAACGAGTCTAAAGGTTTTGGCTTCATTACTCCGGCTGATGGCAGCAAAGATGTGTTCGTACACTTCTCCGCTATCCAGGGTAATGGCTTCAAAACGCTGGCTGAAGGCCAGAACGTTGAGTTCGAAATTCAGGACGGCCAGAAAGGTCCGGCTGCTGTTAACGTAACAGCTATCTGATCGACACCACTGATTTGAAGCGTTCCGGCGCATCAACCTCAGATATAAAGCCTCGCCAAAGCGGGGCTTTTTAATTCAGTTTCTTTCAAAATATTGCAATATGCGCGTCCGTTAGCGATTTGTTGCAAAGCCGCGATGTTATTAGCACTGTTTTCCCCGCTTTCCTGTCTCTGTTCCAGTTAAATCAATCACCTGAGAAATGACCTTGCCGGAGTAAAGGTGAAGAAGAAAAGCGACGGGGCTGCGACTCATTTCATGCCCATACGATTTGCTCTGCTTTGTGCGGCTATTCTGCTGAGCATGGGGCTGCTGTTGGGACGCGTGGCGTGGTTACAGATTGTCACGCCGACGAATCTTGTCAGGCAAGAGGATATGCGCTCTTTGCGTGAAATCACAACGGCTTCCCCACGCGGTATGATCACTGACCGGGAAGGACGCCCGCTGGCGGTCAGCGTGCCGGTGAATGCCGTGTGGGCCGATCCCAAAACGATTTTGAGCAAAGGGGGCGTTGGCTATAATCAACGCTGGCAGGCGCTGGCCTCATCGTTACACCTCTCCCTGAATACGTTAGCTGAGCGCGTTAATCGCGATCCGTCAGGACGATTTATCTATCTGGTGCGTCAGATCTCACCTCAGCAGGCCGGGTGGGTTGATAAACTCAATCTCCCGGGAATTAACCTGCGAGAGGAGTCTCGTCGTTTTTATCCTGCGGGACATGTTGCCGCCAACCTGATTGGCTTTACCAACATTGATGGTCAGGGGATAGAAGGGATAGAGAAAAGCTTCAATGCGCAGCTGATGGGGAAACCCGGTACTCGCCTAGTCCGCAAAGATAAATTTGGTCACGTTATCGAAAATATCACAGAGGTGAACCCGGTACCGGCTCATCAATTACAACTCAGCATCGATGAACGTTTGCAGACCGTCACGGAGGATGCCCTGGACAACGCCGTCAGATGGAATAAAGCAGAATCGGGCGCGGCGGTGCTGGTAAGTATTGATACTGGTGAAATTCTTTCAATGGCCAGTTTTCCTGACTTCAATCCAAATAACCGTGAAGGGGCCGAAGTGGATGATTTCCGCAACCGTGCTATCAGCGATACCTTCGAGCCGGGGTCTACCGTTAAGCCGTTGGTCATCATGACGGCTTTACAGCAGGGGATTGTGCAGCCTGACAGCGTTATTGATACCCATCCGTTTAACCTCGACGGGCATCGGATCCGCGACGTTGGATTTTATCCTGAGCTGTCGCTGACGGGGATTTTGCAAAAATCGAGTGATACGGGTGTGTCTCATCTCTCTTTAGCCATGCCAGTTCAGCGACTGTCAGATACTTATAAAAGCTTTGGTTTTGGTCAACCTACGGGGCTGGGGCTTACCGGAGAGAGTCGCGGATTAATGCCCCGGCGCCGCTACTGGAGCGATCTGGATCGTGCAACCTTCGCTTTTGGTTATGGGCTGATGGTAACACCGTTACAGCTGGCGCATGTGTATGCCACCATTGGTAGCTTTGGTATTTATCGACCGCTTTCTATTACCCGTATCGATCCGCCCGTCATGGGGCGCAGGGTGATGCCAGCCAGTCTGGTGCATCAGGTGGAGCACATGATGGAAAGTGTCGCACTCCCCGGCGGCGGTGGCACAAAAGCGGCGGTGAGAGATTATCGCGTGGCCGTCAAAACCGGGACGGCAAAGAAGATCGGTGATGACGGGCGGTATATTGATAAATATGTAGCCTATACCGCAGGCGTGGCACCGGCGAGCGATCCCAAATTCGCGCTGGTGGTGGTGATCAATAACCCGCAAAACGGCTCCTATTATGGTGGCGCAGTTTCGGCACCGGTTTTCAGCCAGATAATGGGGGATGTTCTGCGACTGGAGAATGTAAAGCCGGATGGGATGCCCGCCGATTCCGGGCACCTGTTGGTTCTGGGTAATAACAGCGCCTCAACCCCATCACTCTAAGTTATTCTCCCTGGGCGCAATTCGCGTTAAACTTGCGCCCTTATGTTACCTGCCGGAGTTGTCATGTCGTTTTCCTGTCCTCTTTGCCACCAGCCTCTTGCGCAGGTGAAAAATAGCTATATCTGTCCACAGCGTCACCAGTTTGACGTGGCGAAAGAAGGGTACGTTAATCTCCTGCCGGTTCAACATAAGCGTTCCCGCGATCCGGGCGACAGCGCTGAAATGATGCAGGCGCGCCGGGCGTTTCTTGATGCCGGTCACTATCAGCCGTTACGAGATGCCATCGTTAATTGCCTGAAAGAGCGTCTGACGGAAGACGCTGTATCGGTTCTGGATATTGGCTGTGGCGAAGGGTACTACACCCATGCTTTCGCCGATGTGCTGCAGGGGGTTACTGCCTTCGGTTTAGATGTCGCCAAAGTGGCTATTAAAGCGGCAGCAAAGCGCTATCCGCAGGTGACCTTTTGTGTCGCCTCCAGCCATCGCTTGCCTTTTGCTGATGAGTCGCAGGATGCGATTATCCGCATTTACGCTCCCTGTAAAGCGCAGGAGCTGGCGAGAGTGGTGAAACCGGGGGGCTGGGTTATTACTGCCACGCCGGGGCCGCGCCATCTGATGGAGCTTAAGGGACTGATTTACGATGAGGTGCGGCTGCACGCGCCGCACGCGGAACAGTTGACCGGTTTTACTCTCCAGCAAAGCGTCGAACTGGCTTATCCAATGGCGCTGAGCGGCGGTGAAGCGGTTGCGCTATTGCAGATGACGCCATTTGCCTGGCGGGCAAAACCGGAAGTCTGGCAACAGCTTGCGGGACAGGAAGTATTTGAGTGCCAGACGGACTTTAGCCTTCACGTCTGGCAGCGTGTGGACTGACCGTCTGCGCCAGACGCTAACCGTGAAAATGCGTCCAGAGGATCTGGGCGCCGATACCAATGAGTACCACCCCACCGAGAATTTCCGCACGTTTGCCCAGCAGCGGGCCGATAAAACGGCCTACCATCATGCCCAGCGTAGACATAATCAGGGTGGCGCAGCCGATGGCCAGCGCAGTTGCGATGATATTCACCTGCAGGAACGCCAGACCGACGCCCACGGCCATTGCATCCAGACTGGTGGCGATGGCGGTCGTCACCAACAGCCAGAAGCCGTGACGACGCAGCGGCTCTTCGTCTTCATCGCTGTTGCCACGAATGCCCTCAACGATCATGCGTCCACCGAGGAAGAGCAGCAGAAAAAAGGCTATCCAGTGGTTCCACTCCAGCACGAATTTGCTTGCCAGCATTCCCATTCCCCAGCCGATCAACGGCGTCAGGGTTTCTACCGCGCCGAAAATAAGGCCGGTGCGCAAAGCTTCAGAGAATTTGGGTTTGTGGAGCATGGCACCTTTGCCAATTGATGCAGCGAAAGCATCCATCGACATGCCGAAAGCGAGAAGAACAGTAGCGGTGATATTCATAACAGCGTCCTGACCGGGGTTTCCATAAAACACATCACTGCCCCCAGTAAACATACATACCCACAAAAGCATTGTGCAGGAATGCATAGCAGTAGATGTGCATATGGTCTCGCCTGACTGAACGGGTGTTCAGACCGTACGTGCCACGTTTTTCAACGAGTATGTTGACACGTACATTTCCGGAGTCTGGAAATCGGCTACTCCCCAAATGACGGCGCAACCTTAACATATTTTGAGAATATAAAACAACAAAGGCGAAATAATATTTGACTTCCAGTTGAAAACGATTTTCATTTAGATTTATTTATTGCCAGGACGTTAAAATAAATAACATTCAGAACGGTATGCTATATAGCCTTTGCTATGTTTATCATCAGACATACAGACAAAAATATAGCGCAGGCTATGTTTGTAATTTATTGAGATGAAACGAGAAGTTTATATATCTTTTCCAGATCATCTATATTTCGTACGCGAATGAGCAGGCGTCGTTGTTCCAGTTGCATAACCAGAACACCATCTTCCGATAAATTCATCTCTTTAATGCGGCTATATTCTATCCATACATTGGCGAAGAAAAAGCCACTCTGTTTAAAGATAATCTTCGGTGCGCGGATCCAGAAAATATAAAAGCCCATCAGCGCCAGCGCACATAATAACCACGTGGTTATTTGCGCTCCGTGGCTGGTGACATTGTTGTAGATGAGAATAACGATTAGCCCGACGAAAATAACGCTATCTACCCGCCCGCGACGCAGCAGTGGGATTGAAAGCAGGGTGGGGCCATTGCGGCGGGGCATGATGAACTGATCGTAGATAGCGTAAGCCAGCAACGCGACAATAAAAAGAACCAGCACCAGGTCCGTGATAGTCATTACTCCTCCGGATAAAAAAACGGGGCCATAAGGCCCCGGTAGTATACAACCGTGTTACTTGCCCAGCAGACCGACAGCGTAGCCGGCGATACCGATGACGAAGAAGCCAACGATAATCCACAGCGGGTTCACTTTCTTACGCAGCAGCCACATACAGGCGAAGGTCAGCAGCAGGGGTACCAGACCCGGCATCAGCTGGTCGAGAATGTTTTGCACGGTAGTGACACGAGTCTGACCATCCTGACCGGTAATCGTGGAGACTACCAGCGGGATATTCACGTGCGTCCACTTGTTAACCAACGCCCCCATGACAAACAGGCCGAGGATTGACGCCCCCTCAGTCAGTTTCTGCAGGAAGCCGCCGCCCATATCCTTAACGATATCGACACCTTTACGATAGCCGTAAGCCACGCCGTAGTAACGGGTCAGCAGACGCACTGCGTTAAACAGAATAAAGAACAGCAGGGGGCCGAGCAGGCTACCGCTCATCGCGATACCGGCGCCCAGCGCCGCAAATACCGGACGTACGGTACCCCAGAAGATCGGGTCGCCCACGCCAGCCAGCGGCCCCATCAGACCGACTTTGATACCGTTGATGGCACCATCGTCGATCTCTGCGCCGTT
Source organism: Citrobacter amalonaticus (assembly GCF_002918555.1). Taxonomy (GTDB): domain Bacteria; phylum Pseudomonadota; class Gammaproteobacteria; order Enterobacterales; family Enterobacteriaceae; genus Citrobacter_C; species Citrobacter_C amalonaticus_A. Next base: position 157,526 of record NZ_PQMB01000001.1, on the reverse strand, counting down.
CGCACGCTGCTCTTCCATCGCCAGCGTAACGCCAAGCACCGGTGCTGCGACATAAGGATGGGTGTTAAAGAATTCCAGGTGACGTTTAATAGCCTGTTTGCGCGCATCGTTGTTCTCCGGATACAGGCGACGAATCGCTGGCACCATAGAGAAGCAGAAACCCAGCGCCTGCATACGTTCGAAGTTCCATGAACCCTGAAACAGGTTAGAACGGATGAACACGCCACGAATATCACTCTGGGTGAGTTTTTTCTCGGTGGTAGTTTTAGTCATATCAACCATTTCGCTCACCTGTTAGTCCAGTTCGTTATCGAGATCGTTGTTACCAGCAGCCTGAGCTGGCACACCGGATCCGCGGTTATATTTCGGGCTCAGCTGAATGTAGAGGATGGCCATAACGGTACCAATCACACCCAGAGCAACCAGGTTAAAGTCAGTAAATGCTGCGGTGACGAAGCCGAGGTAGAAGAACGGCATCAGGTAACCTGCACGCATCATGTTGATGACCATCGCGTAACCAACCACCACGATCATGCCACCAGCGATATTCAGACCTCCTGTGACCACTTCCGGAATTGCGTTCAGCATGCCCTGAACTTCGCTGGTACCGACAGAGATTGCAACGATAACCGCCGGGATAGCGATACGCATTGCCTGCAGGAACAGGGAAGAGACGTGCAGCCATGAGATGGCCGTCAGGTTGCCGTTTTCGGCCGCTTTATCCGCCGCGTGCTGGAATGCGACGGTGATAGTACGAACGATAATGGTCAGTACCTGGCCTGCTGCTGCCAGCGGGATAGCCAGCGCGATACCGGCACCGATGTCTTGTTTACCCGCGATAACCAGGATGGTAGCGATAATGGAAGCCAGTGCGGCATCAGGCGCCACGGCGGCACCGATGTTCATCCAGCCCAGAGCGATCATTTCCAGGGTACCGCCGATGATAATACCGGCTTTCATGTCCCCGAGAACGATGCCAATCAACGTACAGGCCACCAGCGGACGGTGGAACTGAAATTCATCGAGTACCGACTCCATACCCGCGATACATGCGACGATGAACACCAGCACAATCTGAAGAGTGGTAATCTCCATTGTACTTCTCCTATTGCTATACAGACTTAAGTGTGAAAGCTAAGTAAATGCCGGGTGGTTATTTCGCCACTTTGGCAATCAAATCCATCATTTTCAGTTTCTGGTCGGTGGAAACCTTACGCACTTCAAGCTCGATACCGCGATCGTTGAGCTTTTTAAAGGCTTCGATATCTTTCTCGTCGACGGAAACCGCATTGTTAACCTGCGTTTTCCCCTGACGATAAGCCATACCGCCGATATTGACGGAGGTGATTTTCACACCGCCTTCGACAATACGTTCCACGTCGGTTGGATTGGTGAACAGCAGCATGACGCGATCGCCTGCATATTTCGGGTTGTTGTAAACACGAATCATCTTGGCAACGTCAACTACGTGTGCGGTAACACCGGGAGGTGCCACCTGGGTTAACAGGGTTCTACGAACGGTGTCGGCAGCCACTTCATCGCTGACAACGATGATGCGGGTAACGTTGGTTTCTTTCGTCCAGCGGGTTGCCACCTGGCCATGAATTAAACGGTCATCAATACGGGCAAGACCGATAACCATATAGTCGCCAGGACCCATAGGCTTAGCCGGTACCGCCGCTTTTGGCGCTGCGGCAACAGGTGCTGCTTTAACTGCCGCTTTGGCTTTCAGCGCTTTCACGCCTTCACTACCGGTTTCAACGGCGATCTGAACCAACTCATCAAAGCTCGGGTTGTCGTCACGGGCCATAAACGTCTCCACCAGCATTGGGATGTTTACGCCTGCGATGACTTCATAATGCTCTTTGTCGACGACAATGCGGCTCGCAGCGTTGAATGGGCTGCCTCCCCATGTATCAACGAGAAACAGCACGCCTTTACTGGTATCGAGTTTAGCCAACTGAGCGTTGTACTTTTCGATTAGCGTTTCGGCATTTTCGCCTGGAACGAAATCGATCCAGCCGACATTTTCCTGTTCGCCTAACAGCATTTCTGCTGTCTTAAGTAACTGCTCTGCAGCCCAACCATGTGTGCCTATAACAATAGCAATGGTCACTTGCTACCTCCTTTATTATTGTCAACACATCAACGTGACAGATGTATGCACTTCACCCTTCATGCTGCCTCTTTGTTGGCTGCGCTCCATCGCGCCAGTCACATATTGATGTACGCGCCGGGACTCATTCACTTGCCGCCTTGATGCATCCTGAATGAATTTGTGTTCTGAATCGTCGCCCGCAATCGAATCGATTCAGATAAGGGTTACAATGAAAAATCTATGATTTTCGTGAATTATTTTAGATATCGAAAAAAATATTTTATGTGATGAAGATCCGTAATTTAGCTTTCGCCTGTGAGAAATTTCGTAGTGTAAAATATGCCAGTTACAACTGATTGCAAATGAAGGTAAATCGTTGCTAAAAAGACATTGTCTCTGTTATGTTTAGCTTCCGTTTAATTAGTAAGGAGTATAGGGCAGTAGCCCGCCGTATGGATCGTCACCGACGTCATTTCATCTTCAGGCCGTATTGCGCCTGCCATTCTGGCAATTTTTGCCACAAACTCAGTCTGCACATCGCTTTATCGCCTGCGTCTTCCTGGGCGCCGTTTAGCCATTCCGTAAGCAGGAGCGTGTCATGGAATTCTTAATGGACCCTTCAATTTGGGCGGGTTTGCTCACGCTTGTGGTTCTCGAAATTGTGCTGGGTATAGATAACCTGGTCTTTATCGCGATTCTTGCTGACAAACTGCCGCCTAAACAGCGTGATAAAGCTCGTTTGATCGGTTTGTCTCTGGCGCTGGTTATGCGTCTGATTTTACTGTCCATCATTTCGTGGATGGTCACCCTGACAAAACCGCTGTTCTCGGTGATGGATTTCACCTTCTCAGGACGTGATTTGATCATGCTGCTGGGGGGGATCTTCCTGTTATTCAAAGCAACAACGGAGTTGCATGAACGACTGGAGAACCGCGAACATGACTCCGGACACGGAAAAGGCTATGCCAGCTTCTGGGTTGTGGTCACACAGATCGTGATCCTCGATGCCGTGTTCTCGCTGGATGCGGTCATTACCGCAGTGGGCATGGTTAACCATCTGCCGGTGATGATGGCGGCAGTCGTGATTGCGATGGCGGTGATGCTGCTGGCGTCGAAACCATTGACGCGTTTCGTCAACCAACATCCCACGGTGGTGGTGCTCTGTCTGAGCTTCCTGCTGATGATTGGTTTGAGCCTGGTCGCTGAAGGTTTTGGTTTCCACATTCCGAAAGGTTACCTGTATGCGGCAATCGGATTCTCGATCATCATCGAAGTGTTTAATCAGATTGCACGGCGCAACTTTATTCGCCATCAATCCACGCTGCCGCTGCGAGCCCGTACTGCTGACGCAATTCTGCGTTTGATGGGGGGGAAACGCCAGGCGATGGCGCAGAATGAACCTGACAGCCAGGCGACCGTGCCGATTCCGGAAGGGGCGTTTGCCGAGGAAGAGCGCTATATGATTAATGGCGTCCTGACTCTGGCTTCGCGCTCCCTGCGCGGCATTATGACGCCTCGTGGCGAGATTAGCTGGGTAGATGCGGATCTCAGCGTGGATGAGATCCGCGAGCAGCTGCTCTCTTCACCGCACAGCCTGTTCCCCGTGTGTCACGGCGAGCTGGATGAGATAATCGGTATTGTCCGGGCAAAAGAGCTGCTGGTGGCGCTGGAAGAGGGCGTTGATGTGGCGGCGATCGCCTCTGCCTCTCCGGCTATCGTGGTGCCGGAAACGCTGGATCCGATTAATCTGCTGGGCGTATTGCGCCGTGCTCGCGGCAGCTTCGTTATCGTCACCAACGAGTTTGGCGTGGTGCAGGGGCTGGTAACGCCGCTGGATGTCCTTGAGGCCATTGCCGGTGAGTTCCCGGATGCCGATGAGACGCCGGAAATCGTGGGCGATGGCGACAGCTGGTTGGTCAAAGGCGGAACCGATCTGCATGCGCTGCAACAAGCGCTGGCCGTCGATAATCTGGTCGACGAAGACGAAGATATCGCCACGGTAGCGGGGCTGGTGATAGCGGCCAACGGGCATATCCCGCAGGTGGGGGATGTGATTGACGTTGCACCGCTGCGTATCACGATTATTGAAGCCAATGATTATCGTGTGGATCTGGTTCGTATTGTTAAAGAGCAACCTGCGTCTGACGAAGAGGAATAATCGCCTCTTTAATGCAGGGGCATAACGGGTGACATATGCCCGTTATGCCGGGCGGGCGGCGGCATGCTGCCCGACAGCCATTGCGGAAAATCCTGTAGTGGCATAGGTCGCGCATATAAATATCCTTGTAATAAATGCACTCCGTGATGCCGCAAATGCTGCGCCTGCTCCTGCGTTTCTACCCCTTCCGCCACCAGTTCAATATGCAACCGCTGTCCCAGTGCGATAATAATGTCGGTAACCGTTGAGTTTACCGCGTCGGTGCCAATGGCATTGGTAAACGACTTATCAATTTTCAGGACATCCGGATGCAGTTTTTCCAGCCATGACAGCGAACTGTTGCCCGTACCAAAATCGTCAATCGCCAGCTTGATGTGTTGATGATGCAGGGCATTGACCATCTCAGCGTCCACGTCCAGCAGCGCGTCGCGTTCGGTTAATTCAAGCACCAGCTGCTGGATTGGCTGTGCGCTGAACCAGTACTGGTTGAGATCTTTCAGTAGAACGCCATCACGAAAGTGGCTGGCGGCAACGTTGATGCCAATATGGAACTGACTGCTCACAGGAAAAACGTGCCGTTGTCGAATGGTTTCCGCAATGACGTAGCGGGTCAACGGCGCAATCAGATGCTGCTCCTCAGCAATAGGGATAAACACATCCGGGGAGATCCATCCCTGACGCGGATTGTTCCAGCGCAGGAGTATCTCTACGCCCATACATTGTTCTGTTCGTGCATTCAGAAGTGGCTGACAAAACAGTTCAAACTCACGCTGCGCAAGGCCGAGGTTAATTTCCCAGGAGAAACTCATCCGTCTGGCTGTCGCAAGCCAGGCGATATAGGCCACCAGCAGGCTGAGCAGAACGGCCAGCGGAAGCTGGGAAGGTAACTGCTGCAATGCCAGGGCGCTGGCGCCAGGTGCCGTGACGCTGATAGTGAAAGGGAAGTGTTGCGACCTCACCTGATAACGGGTTTCCCTGTCCGGGAGCGGTAACGTCTCCACGACACCGTGACCATACAGCAGGTGACGATTGCCAACGGTCAGGCTGGCGCTGGTGATCTGTGCCTGCTGCGGTTGAAACAGCATTTTCATCAACAGATCGATATTCACCATCTCCAGTACACCTTCCGTACCATCCGGTGACGAGGGGTACCACTGGAGAAGAATGGGCGTACCTTTCAGGAGAACAGGATCGGTTGACAGTAACAGTTGGGCTTCCGGCGCGGGCAGCGTGGGCTGCAGCTGATGCACCGGTATATTGCGGTAACCAAACACGCTGGAGCAATAGAGGATCCCGTCCTGAATCAGGGCGATTGCGCGTACCGTCTGAAGTCTGGCGGCCTGTTTGCGCAGGGGCAGATGGGCGACAGAGCAGGGAAGGCCGATGAGCGACAGCAGAATATCCCGGCTGGTTTGCAGGGGACGCAGGATCTCATCCAGCTCATGGACGGCATGGCTGGCAAAGGTGATCGCACGTTGCTGATTTATGTTTCGCTCCGAAATAAATCGAATTCCTAATGTCAGGACGAGCGTGGCGATTGCACAAATCGTACACACAATCAGTCGATTTCGGCGATATCTTTTGATGATCCGTTGTGCTGTTTGCATGCGTGCCGCCCGTTAAGCTGTTGGCAACAAAAGCCAACCACAACAGAGCAAGTGTAGTGGGGAAAATTGATGCAGACGAGAAAGTAACTGAAAATTCGCCCATCCGTTGCAGATGGGCGAAGATTGGGCATTAGATATTCTGAGCGAACGATTTATACTCGCCATACTTCAGGTTACTGGTGCGTTGGCTTTGTTACTCAGCCCATCCCTGGGCCTCGCCCCTTCGGGGCCAGCGCAAACAGCGTTCAAATCTGTTCCTGACAAATTTGTCGCTCACCCCGGTCACGTACTCCGTGTACGCTCCGGTTTCTCCGCGCTGTCCGTGTTCAAACTGCCTGCGACAATAACGCCTGCCGGGTCAGGCTCTTAGTCACACTGAACTTTAATTGCCAGTCCACCGCGGGACGTTTCACGGTACTTGGCGTTCATATCTTTGCCGGTTTCATACATCGTTTCGATAACTTTATCCAGCGAGACGCGCGGGGCGCTGGTGCGACGCATTGCCATCCGGGCTGCGTTGATGGCCTTCACCGACGCAATCGCGTTACGTTCAATGCACGGAACCTGTACCTGTCCGGCGACCGGGTCGCAGGTCAATCCCAGGTTATGTTCCATACCGATTTCTGCAGCGATGCAAACCTGCTCCGGGCTTGCTCCCAGCAGCTCCGCCAGACCGGCTGCCGCCATGGAGCACGCCACGCCGACTTCCCCCTGACAACCGACTTCTGCCCCGGAGATGGAGGCATTCATTTTGTACAGTGCGCCGATGGCGCCTGCCGCCAGGAAGTAACGGGTGTAGATATCCGGGCTGACGGACTCGATAAAGTGATCATAGTAAGCCAACACCGCAGGTACGATACCGCAGGCACCGTTAGTGGGGGCAGTAACCACACGCCCCCCTGCGGCGTTCTCTTCGTTGACGGCCAGCGCAAACATGTTCACCCAGTCAATCACGTTCATCGGATCGCTGGAAAGTTTGTCGCTGGAAACCAGCATCCGGCGCAGCGCGGAAGCACGACGCGGCACGCGCAGAGGACCCGGCAGTACGCCTTCAGTATTCATCCCACGATCGATACAGGCCTGCATGGTCTGCCAGACGTGACCAAAGTACTCTTCAATCTCTTTTTTATCGTGCAGCGCCAGTTCGTTCTGCATTGCCAACCCGGAGAGCGACAGGCCAGTGCTGTTGCAATATTCCAGCATTTCGGTAGCCGATTTAAACGGATAAGGCACGCTGACCTCATTTGCAGCATCCTGCCCAAAATGCGCCTCATCAACGATGAAACCACCGCCGATGGAATACCAGGTATTGCTGTAAACAACGGTTTCGCCGTTGTAAGCGTGGATCTGCATACCGTTTTCATGCAACGGCAGATTGCTATTGTGAAAACGCATCCCGTTATCCTGGGGGAAATCCACTTCGTGCTGACCGTTCGCCAGCAGCAGGCGTCCGCGTGCTTCCACATCGCGGATAAAACCGGGAATACTGTCAATATCCACGGTGGCAGGCTCATTACCTGCCAGACCCATAATAATGGCGATATCGGTGTGGTGACCTTTACCCGTGAGCGACAGTGAACCATACACGTCGACGGCGACACGGGTAACATTATCCAGTAATCCTTTTTCGACCAGCTCATCGACGAACTGTTTACCCGCCTTCATAGGCCCTACAGTATGGGAGGATGAGGGACCAATCCCCACCTTAAACATGTCGAATAGACTAATCACGATAATACTCCTGACAGGGTGACCGGGCTTTCCGGTAACGATGTGATAACAGCGCATAGTGTAAGAGGGAACGCGGGTACCAGCTTAACTATTCACATGAATTAAACTAATGAGTAACCGCTTTTTTACTAATATTGCGACGGGAGTTTCAGGTTGTGTTTTCAGCGAGTAAAGATAAGTATAGCTTCTCGTGGAAAGCGGGCGATATGCCCGGTAGTGCTTAGGGTTTCATGCCAATTTGCAGCGCCAGTTCACGAATGATACCCGCGGTCATTCCCCAGACGAAATAATGCTCGTACCAGGACAGCCATACGCGATGCGAGTTGCCACGACGGTAAACATCCAGCGGGTGGTAACGTCCCAGATGCAGGGCCTGCGCCAGCGGCATCTCAAAAACGGCTGAGACTTCATCTTCACTTGCGCGCCAGGGCAGATTGGGCGGGATGATCCCCACCACCGGGGTGACCTGAAATCCGGTCACACTGTCGACCGGCGGCAGAACGCCGATCACGTCAACGGACTTTGGAGGAATTGCGACCTCTTCTTCGGCTTCGCGCAGTGCCGCCGCGATTAGCGAGGCGTCGCTGCTGTCCACCGCGCCGCCAGGAAAGGCGACCTGACCGGCGTGCTTTCGCAGATGAACGGAGCGTTGGGTGAGTAGCAGGCCCGGCTGTGGGCGACGTACGACGGGGATAAGAACGGCGGCCTGACGCTGATTAAGTGCCCCGTGGTTTACCTGCGGACGCAAAAGCTGGAAGCGCGATAAAAAGTCATCAAGTGTCAGGTTGCTGTTGTCCACGTCTCAGTTCTCCAGTTGTTGCAGGATGCGATTCACTTTATCAAAGGTTTCCTGATATTCCGCATCTTCCCGGCTGTCTGCAACGATGCCGCCTCCTGCGGAACAGTAAATTTGTCCGTCTACGGCACTCAGGGTACGAATGGTGATGCTGGTATCCATATTGCCGCAAAAGCTCAGATAGCCAATGCTGCCGCACCAGGCGCTGCGCCTTTGCGGTTCCAGTTCATCAATAATCTCCATCGCCCGGACTTTAGGCGCGCCGGTAATTGAGCCTCCCGGAAATGCGGCACGCAGCAAATCGGTGGCATGAAGACTTTTCGCTAAGCGAGCGGTGACGGTGCTGACCAGGTGATGCACGGCGGGGAAGGGTTCAACCACGAACAGCTCAGGGACTTTTACCGAACCAGGCACGGCAACGCGACCGATGTCATTACGCATCAGATCGACGATCATCAAATTTTCTGCGCGATCTTTCTGTGAATGCGCCAGCCGCTGCGCCTGTAGACGGTCTGCCTGATCGTCGTTCAGCCGGGGCAGAGTCCCTTTGATTGGCCGGGTCTGGATCTGCCCGTCATCCAGTAAAATAAACCGTTCCGGGGAGAGGCTGAGAATTGCGCCATCCGGCAGGCGTATAAAGGCGCTAAAGGGCGCGCGGTTGGCGCGATTAAGCTGAACAAAGGCCAGCCACTCATCCCCCTGAAAACGTGCCTGAAAACGCTGGGCGAGGTTGACCTGATAACAGTCGCCGCTGTGCAGATACGCCTGTACCTGACGAAATTTCTCACCATACTGCTCGCGGGTCATATTCGATTGCCAGTCGGTTTTGAGCGCGAAAGGAACGCGTGCGGGAGATTGCTGACTTTCCAGCCAGTCGTATCTTGCCTGAACGTCATGATGGCTGAGGAGCGAAACGGTTTGCCGCTGGTGATCAACAATCAGCGCCCAGTCATAAATGCCGACCGCCATATCCGGTAAATCAATATCACGTCTGGCGTTATTGGGCAGCGCCTCAAAACGTCGTCCCAGATCGTAACCAAACAGACCGAGCGCCCCGCCCTGAAACGGGAGATCACAGTGGCAGGACGGCTGGATATTCCGTGAAATCAGCGCGTCATGCAGCAAGGTGAGCGGATCGTCGGTCGAAAGTCGGGTACCGCATTCATCGCTGAACTGCGTTTCTTCCCCGCGTGTTATCAGGGTACAAACGGGGTCGGCCACCAGAATATCAAAGCGGCTATGGGGGTGATCGGCATGGCCGGAGTGGAGCAGCATTGCCCACGGTAAATGGCTCAGAGGAGCGAAGTAGTGCTCTGCGGCGTCCTGGCGCCAGGGGAGTGTGATTACAGTGGAAATTAACTTCTTCATTGATCCTGACTTTACTGGCTATGTGCCGGGTAGCATGAAATAATTAGCGCCTATCCCATCAGGCTATTTTGTTTGCCATTTTGAACCTGGACAGTATTCACCATCCTGATGTACTTCGCGTACGTTCCGGAGGCTGCGTGCGCTCCGCGTTCAACGTGTCTGCGCCTGATGGGGCCGCTCTTAGCGTCAATAATTTAGCAGGAGTTAATGATGTTTGCAGGATTACCTTCACTTAGTCATGAGCAGCAGCAACAGGCGGTAGAACGCATACATATGCTAATGTCACAGGGAATGAGCAGCGGAGAGGCGATTATGCAGGTTGCTGCGGAAATACGCGCCAGCCATACCGGGGAGCGGATCATGGCGCGTTTTGAAGATGAGGACGAATAACGTCGGTTTATACCGCCGCGATAATCTTAATCTCAACTTTGTATTTCGGGTTCATTAACCCGGCCTGCACGGTGCAGCGTACCGGGGCGTGTCCGGCAACCACCCACGCGTCCCAGGCTTTGTTCATTGCCGCGAAATCGTTCTTATCGGCAAGGAAAATGGTGGCATCAAGAATACGTGACTTGTTGCTGCCCTGTTTTTCCAGTACTGCATCAATCTGCGCCAGGGTATTGGCTGTCTGTTCAAACGCATCGGCGTCGAGGTTTTCCGGCACGCCGGTGTACCAGAGCGTGTTGTTGTGGATCACCACGTCAGACCAACGATCTTCGGCATCAATACGAAGGATAGTCATTCCTCTTTCCTCATTAATGGTTAGCTGTATGCGGCAAGACTGCCACATTGTCAGTCCGCCGTCACCTCTTACAACTGGCGTAAGCCCCTGTGTCCTGACATAATCCCTGTTCAAATCAACAGGGGGTAGTGTGACGGACGATTTTGCACAAGATGGCCAGCTGGCTAAAGCGATACCGGGATTCAAACCGCGTGAACCACAGCGCCAGATGGCCGTTGCTGTCGCTCAGGCTATTGAAAAATCGCAACCTCTTGTTGTGGAAGCGGGTACCGGAACCGGAAAAACTTATGCTTATCTGGCGCCTGCGCTGCGTGCCAAAAAGAAGATCATTATCTCGACCGGCTCGAAAGCGTTGCAGGATCAGCTCTACAGCCGCGATCTCCCTACGGTTGCAAAGGCGCTGAAATTTACCGGGCGTCTGGCTCTGCTGAAAGGGCGCTCTAACTACCTGTGCCTGGAACGCCTTGAGCAACAGGCGCTGGCGGGCGGCGATCTGCCCGTGCAAACCTTAAGTGATGTGATCCTCCTGCGCTCCTGGTCCGGTCAGACCGAAGACGGCGATATCAGTACCTGTATCAGCGTTGCGGAAGACTCGCAGGCCTGGCCGTTAGTCACCAGCACTAACGACAACTGTCTGGGCAGCGACTGTCCGCTTTATAAAGACTGTTTCGTGGTGAAAGCACGTAAAAAAGCGATGGATGCCGATGTGGTGGTGGTGAACCATCATCTCTTCCTGGCCGATATGGTGGTCAAAGAGAGTGGTTTCGGTGAGCTGATCCCGGAGGCCGACGTGATGATTTTCGACGAAGCCCATCAGCTACCGGATATCGCCAGCCAGTATTTTGGTCAGTCGCTCTCCAGCCGTCAGCTGATGGATCTGGCGAAAGATATCACTATCGCCTACCGCACCGAGCTGAAGGATACTCAGCAACTGCAAAAGTGTGCCGATCGTCTCGCCCAGAGCGCTCAGGATTTTCGCTTGCAGCTGGGGGAGCCAGGATACCGCGGCAACCTGCGTGAGCTGCTGGCGGACCCGCGAGTGCAGCGGGCGTTCCTGCTGCTCGACGATACGCTGGAGCTTTGTTATGACGTGGCAAAACTCTCTCTCGGACGTTCAGCGCTGCTTGATGCCGCCTTTGAACGCGCCACGCAGTACCGTGCGCGGCTGAAACGTTTAAAAGAGATTAACCAGCCCGGCTACAGCTACTGGTATGAATGTACGTCGCGCAACTTCACTCTGGCGCTCACGCCGCTGACCGTGGCGGACAAATTTAAGGAAGTGATGGAGCAAAAGCCCGGTAGCTGGATTTTCACCTCTGCCACGCTGTCGGTTAATGACGATCTGCACCACTTCACGGCGCGGCTGGGGATTGAGCAGGCAGAATCAATGCTGTTACCCAGCCCATTTGATTACACACGACAGGCGCTGCTTTGTGTACCGCGCAATCTGCCGCAAACCAATCAGCCAGGCGCCGCCCGACAGCTGGCGGCAATGTTAAGACCGCTCATCGAAGCCAACAACGGCCGTTGCTTTATGCTCTGCACCTCGCACGCCATGATGCGCGACCTGGCGGAGCAGTTCCGTGCCACCATGACGCTTCCCGTTTTGTTACAGGGAGAGACCAGCAAAGGCCAGCTACTTCAACAATTTGTCAGCGCGGGTAATGCCCTGCTGGTGGCCACCAGCAGCTTCTGGGAAGGGGTGGACGTGCGGGGGGATACGCTGTCGCTGGTCATCATCGACAAGCTACCGTTCACCTCGCCAGACGATCCGCTATTGAAGGCGCGAATGGAAGACTGTCGTCTGCGTGGCGGCGATCCGTTTGAAGACGTTCAGTTGCCAGATGCGGTTATTACGCTTAAGCAGGGCGTCGGGCGCCTGATTCGCGATGCTGACGATCGCGGGGTGCTGGTTATCTGTGATAACCGGCTGGTGATGCGTCCGTATGGCGCCACCTTTCTGGCAAGCTTGCCGCCGGCACCGCGTACGCGGGATATTGCCCGCGCCGTTCGCTTTCTCGCTGTCGCTTCTGCAGAGTAATTTGTTACGGAGTATGATAAGATGCGCGCCATTTTATTGATCTAAGCACGAAGACCCATGCGAATTCTGGCTATCGATACCGCCACAGAAGCGTGTTCTGTTGCTCTGTGGAATGACGGTACTATCAATGCTCATTTTGAGCTTTGCCCACGAGAACATACTCAACGAATCCTGCCAATGGTTCAGGCGATCCTGAGCACCGGTGGCGTCACCCTGACTGATATTAATGCCCTGGCCTATGGCCGCGGGCCGGGCAGTTTTACCGGCGTGCGCATCGGTATTGGCATTGCTCAGGGGCTGGCGCTGGGAGCGGAATTGCCGATGATCGGTGTCTCCACGCTCGCTACGATGGCGCAGGGCGCCTGGCGTAAAACCGGCGCCACCCGCGTGCTGGCGGCTATTGACGCTCGAATGGGGGAAGTCTACTGGGCGGAATATCAGCGCGATGAAAACGGCATCTGGCACGGGGAAGAGAGCGAAGCGGTACTGAAACCTGAACAGGTCGCTGAACGTCTCGGACAGCTCTGTGGAGAATGGGTGACCGTTGGTACCGGCTGGCCCGCCTGGCCGACGCTGGGTGACAAATGTGGCCTGACGCTGACCGACGGTGACGTCCTGTTACCGGCAGCGGAAGATATGTTACCCATCGCCTGCCAGATGCTGGCGACAGGTAAAACGGTCGCCGTTGAGCAGGCTGAACCGGTTTATTTGCGTAACAACGTCGCATGGAAGAAACTTCCCGGTAAAGAATGAATCTCAGTGATATGCGCTGAGAAAAAGGAGTCGCATCATGGCGGTTCAAAAACAGATGATTAAAGGCATGCTGGCAGGCGCGATTGCGCTGATGCTGAGCGGTTGCGTTACCGTTCCGGATGCGATTAAGGGCTCCAGCCCAACGCCGCAGCAGGATCTGGCGCGGGTGATGAATGCTCCGCAGCTTTATGTGGGTCAGGAAGCGCGTTTTGGCGGGAAAGTGGTGGATATTCAAAACCAGCAGGGCAAAACCCGTCTGGAAATTGCCACCGTGCCGCTTGATAGCGGAGCGCGCCCGGTTCTGGGGGAACCTTCCCGTGGGCGAATTTTTGCCAATGTGAATGGCTTCCTCGATCCGGTTGATTTTCGTGGACAGCTGGTGACCGTCGTCGGCCCCATCACCGGGACGGAGGATGGCAAAGTGGGCAATACGCCGTACAAGTTTATGACTATGCAGGTCAATGGTTATAAGCGCTGGCGGCTTACCCAGCAGGTGGTGTTGCCTCCGCAGCCTGTCGATCCGTGGTTTTATGGCGGACGCGGCTGGCCGTATGGCTATGGTGGGTGGGGATGGTATAACCCTGGCCCCGCGCAGGTTCAGACTATCGTAACTGAGTAACTCTTTGTTTTATAATTAAAAGAAACAGCGGCTGGTCCGCTGTTTCTGCATTCATACGGATATAAGAAAAATAAATAGTGACGTGCTTCGCAACCTTTCAGTTGAGTGATTAATAAACTGGTACGCTGAGTTAATATTATGTTAACGGTATGTTTATTATCTGGGGTTGAGATGACGACGAACACGCATTTTAGAGGTGATGATTTGAAGAAGGTTTGGCTAAACCGTTATCCCGCAGATGTTCCTGCGGAGATCAATCCTGACCGTTATCAGTCCCTGGTGGAATTATTTGAGCATGCCGTAACGCGTTATGCCGATCAGCCTGCCTTTGTTAACATGGGCGAGGTGATGACTTTCCGCAAGCTGGAGGAGCGTAGTCGGGCATTTGCAGCCTATTTGCAGCAAGGTCTGGGGCTTAAAAAAGGCGATCGTGTTGCCCTGATGATGCCGAATCTGTTGCAGTATCCCGTTGCGTTGTTTGGTATTTTACGCGCTGGCATGATTGTGGTTAACGTCAACCCGCTGTATACCCCGCGTGAGCTTGAACACCAACTCAACGACAGCGGTGCGGCAGCGATTGTGATCGTTTCCAACTTTGCACATACCCTGGAAAAGGTGGTTGAGAACACCGCCGTTAAGCATGTGATCCTGACCCGGATGGGCGATCAGCTCTCTACGGCAAAAGGCACGGTAGTGAATTTCGTCGTGAAGTACATCAAGCGGCTGGTACCAAAATACCATCTGCCGGATGCGATCTCCTTTCGCAGGGCGCTGCACGCAGGTTATCGCATGCAGTATGTAAAGCCAGAAGTGGTCAGTCAGGATCTCGCCTTTTTGCAGTATACCGGTGGTACAACCGGCGTGGCGAAAGGGGCGATGCTGACCCACCGCAATATGCTGGCTAACCTTGAGCAGGTGAAAGCCACCTACGGACCGCTGTTGCACGAAGGTAAAGAGCTGGTGGTTACCGCGCTGCCGCTGTACCACATTTTTGCCCTTACCATGAACTGTTTGCTGTTTATTGAGCTGGGTGGTCAGAATCTGTTGATCACTAACCCGCGAGACATTCCGGGGCTTGTTAAAGAAATGGCAAAATATCCTTTTACGGCGATGAGTGGCGTCAATACGCTGTTTAACGCGCTCCTGAATAACAAAGAGTTCCAGCAGCTGGATTTCTCTACGTTACACCTTTCGGCGGGCGGCGGTATGCCGGTACAGCAGGCGGTGGCCGAGCGTTGGGTGAAACTCACCGGACAGTATCTGCTGGAAGGGTACGGACTGACCGAGTGTTCGCCGCTGGTCAGCGTTAACCCGTACGATATCGATTATCACAGCGGCAGTATCGGTTTACCGGTTCCGTCAACCGAAGCCAAACTGGTGGACGATGATGATAACGAAGTGCCACCGGATCAGCCCGGCGAACTGTGCGTTAAGGGGCCGCAGGTGATGCTGGGTTACTGGCAACGCCCTGATGCCACCGACGAAATCATTAAAGGCGGCTGGTTGCATACGGGTGACATTGCGGTGGTGGACGATGAAGGATTCCTGCGTATCGTCGATCGCAAGAAGGACATGATTCTGGTTTCCGGTTTTAACGTCTATCCGAATGAAATTGAAGATGTGGTGATGCAGCATCCGGGCGTGCTGGAAGTTGCGGCGGTAGGGGTACCATCCGGCAGCAGCGGTGAGGCGGTTAAGCTGTTTGTGGTGAAAAAAGATCCGGGCCTTACCGATGAAGCGCTGGTGACATTTTGCCGCCGTCAGCTGACGGGCTATAAGGTTCCGAAGCTGGTGGAGTTCCGCGACGAGCTGCCGAAATCCAATGTTGGTAAAATTTTGCGACGAGAATTACGTGACGAAGCGTGCAGCAGAGTGGACAATAAAGGCTGAACGTTAAGAACCTGGTTATAAGTCAGTCATCATAAGGCGCCGGTGAATCCGGCGTTTTTTTGGCGCAAACCTAAGAGAACACGATTTGAATTACCAAATGATCACCACGGACGACGCGCTGGCGAGCCTGTGCGAAGCTGTTCGTGCCTTTCCGGCAATTGCCCTTGATACGGAGTTCGTCCGTACGCGCACCTATTACCCCCAACTGGGGCTGATCCAGCTGTTTGATGGTGAGCATCTTGCGCTTATCGATCCACACGGCATTACCGACTGGTCGCCGCTGAAGGCTATTCTGCGTGACGCAGCCATCACCAAGTTTCTGCATGCGGGCAGTGAAGATCTGGAAGTGTTTCTTAACACCTTTGGCGAGCTGCCGCAGCCGCTGATTGACACGCAAATTCTGGCGGCGTTTTGTGGGCGTCCGCTGTCGTGGGGATTTGCGTCAATGGTGGAAGAGTACACCGGCGTGGCGCTCGACAAGAGCGAATCCCGTACCGACTGGCTGGCGCGCCCGCTAACCGAGCGCCAGTGCGAGTATGCCGCGGCGGATGTCTGGTACCTGTTACCCATTACCCGTAAGCTGATGGTTGAAACGGAAACCTCTGGCTGGCTGCCCGCGGCGCTGGACGAATGCCGCCTGATGCAGAACCGGCGTCAGGAGATCCTGGCGCCAGAAGATGCCTGGCGCGATATCACCAACGCCTGGCAGCTGCGTACCCGCCAGCTGGCCTGCCTGCAACTGCTGGCCGACTGGCGTCTGCGCAAAGCGCGTGAGCGCGATCTGGCCGTTAATTTCGTGGTACGTGAAGAACACCTGTGGGCCGTGGCGCGTTACATGCCCGGCAGCCTGGGTGAACTGGACAGCCTGGGGCTTTCCGGGAGCGAAATTCGTTTCCACGGGAAGACGCTGATCTCACTGGTGGCAAAAGCACAGGCGCTGCCGGAAGAGGCGTTACCTGAACCCCTGCTGAATCTGATGGATATGCCGGGCTACCGCAAAGCTTTTAAAGCGATTAAGGCGCTGGTTGCAGAGGTCAGTGCAGCCCACAACGTGAGTGCAGAACTGCTGGCCTCACGTCGCCAGATTAACCAGCTCCTCAACTGGCACTGGAAGTTAAAGCCGCAGCACTCACACCCGGAGCTCATCTCCGGCTGGCGTGCGGAGTTGATGGCGGAAAAGCTGCATAATTTGTTACAGGAATATCCGCAGTAAAGAGTGGAAACGGGAGCCGGGCGCTCCCGTTTTGTTGTCAGGGATTATTGGCTCAATGCCTGACAGATAGCCTCTGCCATTTGTTGTGTGGAGGCGGTGCCTTTCAGATCCGGCGTTTTCGGACCTCCGGCGATAACCTTCTCAATAGCGGCCATAATTCCGTCATGCGCTGCCCGGTAACGGGCATCGCCATCCCCGAGGAAATCAAGCATCATCGCGCCAGCCCAGATAGTGGCGACCGGATTGGCGATGTTCTTACCGTAAATATCCGGAGCCGATCCGTGCACGGGTTCGAACAGTGAAGGGAAGGTGCGTTCCGGGTTTAAATTCGCCGAAGGGGCAATGCCGATCGTGCCAGTACAGGCCGGTCCCAGATCCGAAAGGATGTCGCCAAACAGGTTTGAGGCGACCACCACGTCAAAACGTTCCGGCTGCATCACAAAGCGTGCGCAGAGAATATCAATATGCTGTTTGTCCCAGCGAATGTGCGGATAGTGCTGAGCCATCGCTGCCACGCGCTCATCCCACCAGGGCATACTGATGGCCAGCCCGTTTGATTTGGTTGCGGAGGTGAGGATTTTGCGTGGGCGGCTTTGCGCCAGTTCAAACGCATAGCGCAAAATGCGATCCACGCCGCGACGGGTAAAGACCGACTCCTGAATCACCACCTCATGTTCTGTTCCGGCATTTACCCGGCCGCCGAGCGATGAGTATTCACCTTCGGTGTTTTCGCGCACGACCCAGAAATTGATATCGCCTGGCTTCTTGCCCGCCAGCGGGCAGGGTACGCCAGGGAAGAGACGAACCGGGCGCAGGTTGACGTACTGATCGAACTCACGACGAAACTTCAGCAACGATCCCCATAACGAGACGTGATCGGGTACGGTCTCTGGCCAGCCAACGGCGCCAAAATAGATGGCATCAAAGTGCATTAGCTGTTGATGCCAGTCATCGGGCATCATCTGCCCGTGGCGCGCGTAGTAATCACAGCTGGCCCATTCTATCTGCTCGATGCTAAGCGACAGATCCCAGCGTTCGGCGGCCGCCTGCAACACGCGGATTCCTTCAGGTAAAACCTCTTTACCGATACCATCTCCAGGAATTGCCGCAATACGAAAGGTTTTCTTCATCCCAGGTCTCACTTATCAGTGGGGAAAATTGACTTACCTGACATCCTATAATTGACTGACTGACAGTTAATCACTTCAACTGTAGAAACATAAAACACGAATCATGAATAATCTGCCGCTGCTGAATGATTTGCGCGTCTTTATGCTGGTCGCCCGACGCGCCGGGTTTGCCGCTGTCGCCCAGGAGCTGGGCGCCTCTCCGGCCTGGGTGAGTAAGCGTATTGCACTACTGGAACAGACGCTGAACGTGGTTTTGCTGCACAGAACGACCCGACGGGTGACCATCACTGAAGAAGGGGAGCGGATTTACGAATGGGCGCAGCGTATTCTGCACGATGTCGATCAGATGATGGATGAACTGTCCGATGCACGTCAGGTGCCGCAAGGGATGTTGCGTATCATCAGCAGTATTGGTTTTGGGCGGCGGGTTGTCGCACCTGCACTGTCGGCGCTGGCGAAACAGTATCCGCAGCTGGAACTGCGTTTTGACGTCGAGGACCGGCTGGTCGATCTGGCGCAAGAGGGCGTCGATTTGGATATTCGCATCGGGGATGACATCGCGCCCAATCTGATTGCCCGCAAGCTGGCAACCAACTACCGTATTCTCTGTGCCTCACCGGAGTTCATTGCCCGACATCACATGCCAAAGCAGCTCGATGAGCTGGCAACGTTGCCCTGCCTGGTGATTAAGGAGCGCGATCATCCGTTTGGCCTGTGGCAGCTGAACAGTAAAGAGGGGGCACACACGATTAAGGTAACGGGACCGCTGTCGTCCAATCATGGCGAGATTGTGCATCAATGGTGTCTGGACGGACAGGGCATTGCATTACGCTCCTGGTGGGACGTGTGCGATAACATCGCCAGCGGGCATCTGGTGCAAATATTACCGGACTATTATCAACCCGCGAATATTTGGGCAGTATATGTTTCTCGTCTCGCTGCTTCTGCCAAAGTACGTATTACCGTCGAGTTTCTTCGCCTCTATTTCTCGCAGCGCTACCCTAAGTTTTCTCCGGAATAACGATCGCACGGCGACTTTAAAAACCACTGTATATAAAACCAATACGCGGTGATTAATTGATGTATATATTCATGGTGTAGCACATAAAATAAAAAAGGCAGAATATTCTGCCTTTTTAAATCCAGGAATTTTACTACAAACGGCTTATTTTGACTCTTCGGCTTCCGGCAACGTAACGTTAAGTTCGAGGATAGAAATATCGCCGTCTTTTTGTTCAAGTTGCACTGTCACCATCTCAGGATCAATTTGTACATACTTACAGATGACCTCAAGAATATCTTTTCTTAACTGCGGCAAATAGTGCGGTTCAGCGTCACTGCGACGGCGCTCCGCGACAATGATCTGCAGACGCTCTTTTGCGATGTTAGCCGTACTCTTTTTCCGCGAGAGAAAAAAATCCAGTAATGCCATAACTTATCCTCCGAACAGGCGTTTGAGGAAACCTTTCTTCTCTTCTTCGATGAAGCGGAAAGGACGTTCTTCTCCCAACAGGCGTTCCACGGTATCTGCGTACGCTTTACCCGCATCAGCATTGATGTCGAGAATCACCGGCTCGCCCTGGTTAGAGGCGCGCAGCACTGACTGATCTTCCGGGATTACACCCACCAGTTTGATCCGCAGGATCTCCAGTACGTCTTCCATACTGAGCATATCGCCCTTGTTCACGCGGCCTGGATTGTAGCGGGTCAACAGCAGATGCTCTTTAATGGGCTCTTCACCGTTCTCGGCACGGCGTGATTTTGACGCCAGAATACCCAGAATACGGTCCGAGTCACGCACTGAGGAGACTTCCGGGTTGGTGGTGATAATGGCTTCGTCAGCAAAATAGAGTGCCATTAGCGCACCGGTCTCAATGCCTGCCGGGGAATCACAGACGATAAAATCAAAACCCATTGTCTTCAAATCATCAAGAACCTTCGCGACGCCTTCACGGGTCAGCGCATCTTTATCGCGTGTTTGCGACGCGGGAAGAATAAAGAGGTTTTCAGTACGCTTGTCCTTGATCAACGCCTGATTAAGCGTCGCATCGCCCTGTATGACGTTGACGAAATCGTAAACGACGCGGCGCTCACAACCCATGATCAGGTCGAGGTTACGCAGGCCGATATCAAAATCAATAACGACAGTTTTCTTTCCCTTCTGGGCCAAACCAGTAGCGATGGCCGCGCTGGAGGTGGTCTTGCCAACGCCCCCTTTACCCGAAGTAACTACAATAATGCGTGCCATATAAATTCCTTGTTAAAAAGGGATCAATTCAACGGTTGAACGGTCAAAGCGCTCTCTGCCAGTCGCAGACGGGCCGCTTTGCCATAAAATTCTGCCGGGATTTTATCACTCAGCCAGTAAACACCTGCGATAGACACCAGTTCTGCCGTCAGATGGCTACAAAATATTTGCGCTTCCCGATCGCCGCTTGCTCCCGCCAGCGCGCGGCCTCTCATCATGCCATAGACATGAATATTGCCGTCAGCGATAAGCTCTGCGCCGGCGCTGACGTGGCTTGTAACAATCAGATCACATTGTGGTGCATAAATGCGCTGACCGGAACGAACCGGTACGTCAATTAATCGCGTTTTTGTGACGGGGGTAACGTTTTGCGGCGGCGCGACGGGGGCCGGAGCCTCAACAGGTGCAGAACGCACCACTTTCTCTTTACCTTCAGTCAGTAAAGGAAGGCCCATTTCGTCAATTTCGGCCTTAAGTCCGGCATCTTTACAGCCGCTGACGCCAATAATACGCAGGCCTGTGGAGGCAACCACCTTATGTAACACCGGCCAGTTTACCGGAGTCTCAAGGCCGCTCACATTCACGACCACCGGCGCATGCTTTAGAAAAGCCGGTGCCTGAGCGATTTTGTCTTCCAACGCCTGACGAATAACCTCGGGTTCTGCCTCGTGCAAATGAACCACTGATAAGGTGAAGCTACTGCCTTTAAGCTCGATTGGCGTGTTTGACATCCTGGCCTTACTCAATTTGCTAATTATCTTTCCCAGTACGGGGTGATATTCCGAAGTCCAGCAGGCATGTTATAGTCAGTATTATATTGAGGCAAGTCACCATCCCATTAATTCAGAGTAAAAAGTATGCTTTGTGTGATCTATCGAAGTAGTAAACGCGACCAGACCTATTTGTATGTCGAAAAAAAAGACAATTTTTCTCGTGTTCCTGAAGAACTGATGAAAGGATTTGGTCAACCGCAACTGGCGATGATTTTGCCACTGGATGGTCGTAAGAAACTCGTTAATGCCGATCTTGATAAAGTAAAACAGGCGTTAACTGAGCAAGGGTATTATTTACAGCTTCCTCCGCCGCCGGACGATTTACTCAAACAGCATCTTTGTGCAGCGACGGAAAGTAAACCAGACGCAAAAAAATAAACGGCATCCGGCTGGGTTCTGCGCTGTCGGGGCGGGTTCTTTAATCCACGATTACATTAGGGGAATAGTATGTATCAACATCATAACTGGCAGGGGGCGCTGCTGGATTACCCGGTAAGTAAAGTGGTTTGCGTGGGCAGTAACTACGCTAATCATATTAAAGAAATGGGCAGCGCAACGCCCGATGAGCCAGTACTTTTTATAAAACCTGAGACGGCCTTATGCGACCTGCGTCAGCCGTTGGCTATTCCGACCGATATGGGGTCTGTACACCATGAGGTTGAGCTGGCGGTGTTGATCGGTTCGACCTTGCGTCAGGCGACAGAAGAGCACGTGCGCAAGGCCATTGCAGGTTACGGTGTCGCGCTCGATCTGACACTGCGCGA
The DNA here is from genome assembly GCF_002918555.1 of Citrobacter amalonaticus. Lineage (GTDB taxonomy): Bacteria > Pseudomonadota > Gammaproteobacteria > Enterobacterales > Enterobacteriaceae > Citrobacter_C > Citrobacter_C amalonaticus_A. The sequence goes on along the minus strand of NZ_PQMB01000001.1, from coordinate 135,595 downwards.
CATCCAGGGCAAAATGAAGAAAGCCGGGCAGCCGTGGGAAAAAGCCAAAGGCTTTGATAATTCATGCCCGTTGTCCGGATTTATTCCTGTCGCTGATTTTAGCGGCGACCCGCAGGACACTTCGCTGGGTCTGACAGTGAACGGCGAAGTTCGCCAGCAGGGAACCACCGCGGATATGATTCATAAAATTGTTCCGCTTATTGCCTATATGAGTAAGTTCTTCACCCTCAAGGCCGGAGATGTAGTGCTGACCGGAACGCCGGAAGGCGTCGGTCCGCTCAGAAGCGGCGATGAGCTGGTCGTTAATTTTAATGGTCACTCTCTGACCACCCGCGTACTGTAAGCCCGGCTTGCCGCCTCTTTGGGGCGGCAAAACTTGCATCAGCGTGCCAGACTGGTTATAAGGTGCAGCTTTATTGCAATGGCGGATACCCTGATGAGCGATTTACCTTTCTGGCAAAGTAAAACCCTGGATGACATGACGGATGCCGAATGGGAGTCGTTGTGTGATGGTTGCGGCCAGTGCTGCCTGCACAAGCTGATGGATGAAGATACCGATGAAATCTACTTCACTAACGTCGCATGTCGTCAGTTGAACATCAAAACCTGTCAGTGTCGTAACTATGAACGCCGATTTGAATACGAGCCGGACTGTATCAAACTTACGCGCGATAACCTGCCGACATTTGAATGGTTACCTTTGACCTGCGCCTACCGGCTACTGGCGGAAGGGAAGGGGCTTCCTGAGTGGCATCCGCTGCTCACCGGCTCCAAAGCGGCAATGCACGGTGAACGTATCTCCGTGCGCCATATTGCGGTGAAAGAGTCTGAAGTCAACGACTGGCAGGACCACATTCTGAACAAGCCATCCTGGGCTGACTAAGCCTCTGAACGTCCAGGAGAAGGCTACGCCTCTCCTGAGCGCGCGACATCATTAGCTTCAGGCATGATGTAAAAAAACATACTCACTCCTGTGTTCTATGATGACTCAGCCACCGTAAGGTGCTTTGTGAGTACTGGCGAGTGAGGAGATCACCGTTATCGCCCGTGTAACGCTGCTGCTCACGGGAATATATCTTATAAATGCCAGCAGGCAACGCCGTCAGGGTAAAAAAAACGCCCCCGGTCGGGAGCGTTCTGGATTAGCGACCGAAGAGATCGCGTCTTTTCGGTTTAACAGGCTGGGCTATCACCACCAGTATCGCAACAATGAAATAGGCCGCAAAAATGCCCAGCAGCCATTGTGGCATTTCCAGAGTTAAAAACTCCCACTGGCGCTGTGCGCAATCCCCGGACGCCACGAAAATCTGCGGCAGCCATTTGTCGAGCGGCAGCCAGCTCGGGAAGCGAGCCATAAAGTCACAGGTCATGAACGGGGAAGGGTGAAGCTGAATCATGGTGTGTTCATAAGCCAGCTGTATGCCACGCCAGGCGCTGTAGAGCCAGATAACTATCGCCACATAGCGCAGCGGGGTTTTGGGGGCGATGGCCCCGACCAGCCCTGCGCCCATCACGCCAAACAGCGCACAGCGTTCGTAAATACACAGCACGCAAGGCTTAAGCAACATGACATGCTGAAACCACAGCGCTACCAGTTCAAGCGCCAGGGCGGTTAATGCCATCAGTAACCATGCGCCCCGACCCCGTGAGCACTGGTTCAAAAATCGCAACATAATAATTTCCCTGCAATATGCGTAGAGACACGCAGTGTAAACCAATTCGTTTCTGTCGCCACTAGAGGAAAATGAAATATTGTGTAATTGGATAATTATCAGGCAAAAAACCAAACCGGGCAGCGATCTGCCCGGTAAGTTGTTATGAAACTGTAGATAACCAGCCGCTTTGCGTCATCCATTCGGTGAGCGGCGTCAGGGTGAACTCGACGCAGAGCAGGCCCACGAGGGTCAGTACCAGCGTGTACGGCAATGCCATCCACACCATTCGACCATAGGAAAGGCGAATCAGCGGCGCCAGCGCGGAGGTCAATAAAAACAGGAAGGCGGCCTGCCCGTTGGGGGTGGCAACGGAAGGCAGGTTGGTGCCGGTGTTTATCGCCACCGCCAGCAGTTCATACTGTTTCAGGCTGATAGCACCGCTCTCCATCGCCGCTTTTGCTTCATTGATGTAGATCGTACCGACAAACACGTTGTCAGAGATAGAAGAGAGCAGGCCGTTAAAGAGGTAAAACAACGTCAGCTGCACATGTTCCGATGCCTGTAACACGTACTGGATAATCGGAGAGAAAAGATGCTGATCGACAATCACCGCCACAATCGAGAAAAAGACCGTCAACAGCGCGGTGAACGGCAGTGACTCGGTGAACGCTTTCCCAATCGCATGTTCATCAGTTACCCCGGTGAGCGAGGTGGCCAGAATAATCACTGACAGGCCAATCAGCCCCACTTCCGCCAGATGCAGCGCCAGCGCCACAACCAGCCAGACGCCGATGATGGCCTGGATCACTAACTTGAGCTTATCCTGGCGCGTACGCTGTTGACGGCTCTGATCGTCAAACTGTTGCAGCACATCGCGTACTTTTTCCGGCAGCGTTTCACCATAGCCAAACCAGCGCAGTTTCTCGACGAGCACGCAGGTCATCGCCCCGCAGATCAATACCGGAACGGTGACCGGAGACATACGCAGGAAGAAGTCGCCGAAATGCCATCCGGCGGCTTTGGCGATTATCAGGTTCTGCGGTTCGCCGACCATGGTCATCACTCCGCCCAGCGCCGTACCGACGCCGGCGTGCATCATCAGGCTGCGCAGAAACCCGCGGAACTGCTCAAGCACCGTTTTGTAGTGCTGGTCGATATGGCTGTCATCTTGCAAATCACTGTCATCAGTGCGTGATGACGCGACGCGGTGATAAATACCGTAAAAACCCACGGCGACGCTAATGACCACCGCAACGACCGTCAGCGCATCAAGAAAGGCGGAGAGGAACGCGGCAGCGAGGCAGAAAGCGAGTGAAAGCATGGATTTGGAGCGAATACTGAGCAACAGGCGGGTGAAGATGAAGAGCAGGAGCTGCTTCATAAAGTAGATCCCGGCCACCATAAACATCAGCAGTAATAAGACCTCGAGATTCGCCTCGACCTCTTCGCGCACGTGTGCGGCGCTGGTCATTCCGATGATAACCGCTTCGATAGCCAACAGACCGCCTGGCAGCAGGGGATAACACTTAAGCGCCATCGCCAGCGTGAAAATAAACTCCGCGACCAGCAGCCAGCCAGCGACAAACGGATTGATGATAAACACCAGTGGGTTAACGATTAAGAAAATCAGCAGTGCGAGTTTGTACCAGTCTGGCGACTGGCCCAAAAAGTTGCGCCAGAAGGCGCGACCCCAGGAGTGTTCCATGGTGGTTTCCCTTACCTTTAATTATGAAATAGTGTTTTTATGTTTGAGCGCAAAGCTTAGCGGTCAGGCAGGGCGCAGGCAAGCATCGCTTATCGGAGGTGTGCGATATCCAGAAAATGAAGCCTTGATCCACATTTTCTTCATTGTGTCTGCTATCGGCCTTGTAGCCCGTCTGGTATGATAAGTGTAACTATGTTTTGCTGTGTAATGGAAATCTCACTATGGTCATTAAGGCGCAGAGCCCGGCGGGTTTCGCGGAAGAATACATCATTGAAAGTATCTGGAATAACCGCTTCCCTCCCGGCACTATCTTGCCAGCAGAACGTGAGCTTTCCGAGCTGATTGGGGTCACGCGTACCACATTACGCGAGGTGTTACAGCGTCTGGCAAGAGATGGATGGTTGACCATTCAACATGGCAAACCAACGAAGGTAAATAACTTCTGGGAAACGTCCGGGCTGAATATCCTGGAAACCCTGGCACGACTCGATCATGAAAGCGTTCCGCAGCTGATCGATAATCTGCTGTCGGTACGTACTAATATTTCCACTATTTTCATCCGCACCGCGTTTCGTCAACATCCGGATAAAGCGCTGGAAGTTCTGGCGACGGCGACTGAAGTCGCCGATCACGCCGATGCCTTTGCCGATCTGGATTACAACATTTTTCGCGGGCTGGCGTTTGCCTCCGGTAACCCGATTTATGGCTTGATCCTCAACGGAATGAAAGGGTTATACACGCGTATCGGTCGCCACTATTTTGCCAATCCAGAGGCGCGTAGCCTGGCGCTGGGCTTCTACCACAAGCTGTCGCAGCTGTGTTTGCAAGGGGCTCAGGATCAGGTATATGAAACAGTGCGCCGCTATGGTCGTGATAGTGGTGAGATCTGGCACCGGATGCAGAAGAATTTGCCCGGCGATTTAGCGATTCAGGGCCGCTAAAAAATAACCCCCTCATCACGAGGGGGTTTTTACTCTTACAGACTGTTGATGCGCGGCGGGCAGCGTTCCAGCAATTCAACGCTGCCATCCTCATTTTGCTGCTCCAGCGTGACGTCAAATCCCCACAGCCGGTGTACGTGCCTGAGCACCTCTGTGCGGCCTTTATCCAGCGGCGCGCGGTTATGCGGGATATAGCGCAATGTTAAAGAACGGTTGCCGCGCAGATCCACATTCCAGACCTGAATATTCGGCTCGACGTTACTCAGATTGTACTGTGACGACAGACGGTTACGAATCTCCCGGTAGCCTTCCTCGTTATGGATGGCCGATATCTCCAGATAATTGTGGCGATCGTCGTCCAGTACGGTGAAGAAACGGAAATCACGCATCACCTTCGGCGACAGGAACTGGCTGATAAAACTTTCGTCTTTGAAATCGCGCATTGCAAAGTGCAGCGTTTCCAGCCAGTCGGAACCGGCGATATCCGGGAACCAGTATTTGTCCTCTTCCGTTGGCGACTGGCAAATACGTTTGATGTCCTGAAACATGGCAAAACCGAGTGCGTATGGGTTGATGCCGCTGTACCACGGGCTGTTATAGGGGGGCTGGAAGACCACGTTGGTGTGACTGTGTAAAAATTCCAGCATAAACCGTTCGGTCACTTTCCCCTCATCGTACAGATGGTTAAGGATCGTGTAGTGCCAGAATGTTGCCCAGCCCTCGTTCATCACCTGCGTCTGTTTTTGCGGATAAAAATACTGGCTCACTTTACGTACGATACGCAAAACTTCGCGCTGCCATGGCTCAAGCAGCGGGGCGTTTTTCTCCATAAAGTAGAGCAGGTTCTCCTGCGGCTCTGACGGGTAGCGCCGGCTTTCGGCCACGGTCTTCTCTTCTTCTTTTTTCGGCAGCGTGCGCCACAGCATATTCACCTGGCTTTGCAGATACTCTTCACGACTTTTCTGCCGGGCTTTCTCCTCCTGCAAAGAGATTTTTTGTGGCCGCTTATAGCGATCCACGCCGTAGTTCATCAGGGCGTGGCAGGAATCGAGCAATTTTTCCACTTCATCGACGCCGTAGCGTTCTTCACACTGGGTAATGTAGTTACGTGCGAAGATCAGATAGTCAACAATCGAGCTGGCATCTGTCCAGCTGCGAAAGAGATAGTTGTTTTTAAAGAAGGAGTTGTGGCCGTAACAGGCATGTGCCATGACCAGCGCCTGCATCGTAATGGTGTTCTCCTCCATCAGATAAGCGATACAGGGATTGGCGTTAATGACAATCTCGTAGGCCAGTCCCTGCTGACCGTGCTTGTACATGCGTTCGGTTTCGATGAACTTTTTGCCAAATGACCAGTGAGGATAGTTAATCGGCATCCCGACGCTGGAGTAAGCGTCCATCATCTGTTCAGAGGTAATCACCTCTATCTGGTGCGGGTAGGTGTCCAGCCTGTAGAGTTTTGCGACGCGGTCTATTTCTGCCAGATAGACATCCAGCAGATCAAACGTCCAGTCGGGTCCATCGCTCAACCGTGTGGTGTCCTTGTTCATGGAATCAATCGTAGCCATTCGCGCACCCTCATTGTTGGCGGCACTCTCTGTCTGGAGCACCTCATTTCAATCATAGAACACCTTGTTAAAAATCGTGCTCATGAAGAATATTTTTCTTTGCGATTTATCATTGCCAGAGTGCCAAAAAACAGGGTGTTAACGCTACTTTATGCTGGATAAAGATTACGCGTAGCAGGAGATCCCAAAGCAAAGATATCCTTACTGAAACAGGTATGTGTGAGATGTGTCACCATAAAAAAGCCATATGTTGAATAATATTTTCATCTGAGTTATCAAGATGTAATCAGATGATTATTCTTTTACTGTTAACGGAGTGGCTATGCGAGTTGTCATACTGGGAAGTGGGGTGGTTGGCGTAACCAGCGCCTGGTATCTGAGTCAGGCGGGACATGACGTCACCGTCATTGACCGTGAATCCGGCCCGGCGCTGGAAACCAGTGCGGCGAATGCCGGACAGATCTCTCCGGGCTATGCCGCGCCGTGGGCGGCGCCGGGCGTTCCGCTCAAGGCGATTAAATGGATGTTTCAGCGCCATGCGCCGCTGGCGGTACGACTGGACGGGACCCCGTTTCAGCTGAAATGGATGTGGCAGATGTTACGCAACTGCGACACCAGCCATTACATGGAAAACAAAGGACGGATGGTACGTCTGGCGGAATACAGCCGTGACTGCCTGAAGGCGCTGCGGGCTTCAACCGATATTCAGTATGAAGGGCGCCAGGGGGGAACCTTACAGCTCTTCCGCACGGCGCAACAGTATGAGAACGCAACCCGTGACATTGCCGTGCTCGAAGATGCGGGCGTGCCGTATCAGTTGCTGGAGGCAAACCGCCTTGCTGAGGTGGAGCCTGCTCTGGCAGAGGTGGCGCATACGCTGACCGGGGGGCTGCGTCTGCCCAATGATGAAACCGGAGACTGTCAGCTTTTCACCCAACGTCTGGCGCAGATGGCCGAACAGACCGGCGTGACGTTTCGCTTCAACACCCCGGTGGAAAAACTGCTCTGTGAAGGGGGACAGATCTACGGCGTTAAGTGTGGTGACGAGATTATCAAAGCCGATGCTTACGTGATGGCGTTTGGCTCTTACTCAACATCAATGCTCAAAGGGATCGTTGATATTCCGGTTTATCCGCTGAAGGGTTATTCGTTAACGATTCCGGTGGCTGAAGAGGATGGCGCACCGGTTTCAACTATCCTTGATGAAACCTACAAAGTTGCGATTACCCGTTTTGACCAGCGTATTCGCGTGGGAGGAATGGCGGAAATTGTCGGTTTCAATACCGAATTGCTTCAGCCGCGTCGTGAAACGCTGGAAATGGTGGTGCGCTCCCTCTATCCGCGTGGTGGGCACGTTGAGCAGGCGACATTCTGGACCGGATTACGCCCAATGACGCCAGACGGTACGCCGGTAGTGGGGCGTACGAGTTTCAAAAACCTGTGGCTTAATACCGGTCACGGTACGCTGGGATGGACGATGGCCTGCGGCTCAGGGCAACTGCTGAGCGATCTTCTCTCTGGTCGCACACCGGCTATCCCTTACGATGATCTCAGTGTGGCACGTTACAGCCGTGGATTTACGCCATCACGCGCACAATATTTGCATGGCGCTCATAACTAAATAAGGACACAAGATGACCCGCCCGACACTGGCCAGCATTGACCTGCAGGCGCTGAAACAAAACCTGGCCATTGTACGCCAGGCCGCCCCGGACGCCCGCGTTTGGTCGGTGGTAAAAGCCAATGCCTATGGACACGGCATTGAGCGTGTCTGGAATGCCCTTGGTGCTACCGATGGTTTTGCCATGCTCAATCTTGAAGAAGCGATAAACCTTCGCGAACGTGGATGGAAAGGGCCGATTTTGATGCTGGAAGGTTTCTTCCATGCCGAAGATTTGGCGGTCTATGACACGCTGCGACTGACCACCTGCGTACACAGTAACTGGCAGCTCAAAGCACTCCAGAATGCGCGTCTCAAAGCGCCGCTGGATGTCTATCTGAAGGTGAACAGCGGCATGAACCGATTAGGTTTTCTGCCCGAACGCGTTCAGACCGTCTGGCAACAGCTGCGGGCGATGTCAAACGTTGGGGAGATGACGCTGATGTCCCACTTCGCGGATGCGGAGCACCCGGATGGCATTCAGGAGGCGATGGTGCGTATTTCACAGGCGGCGGAAGGGCTTGAGTGCCGTCGTTCGCTGGCGAATTCGGCGGCCACGCTCTGGCATTCTGAATCTCACTTCGACTGGGTGCGTCCCGGTATCATTTTGTATGGCGCGTCGCCTTCCGGACAATGGCGCGATATCGCCAATACCGGGCTGAAGCCGGTGATGACGCTGAGCAGCGAGATAATCGGCGTACAGACGCTTAAAGCGGGCGATCGCGTTGGCTATGGCGGGCGTTATACCGCCAGCGGCGAGCAGCGGATCGGCATAGTGGCGGCAGGTTACGCTGACGGTTATCCGCGACATGCGCAAACCGGCACGCCGGTGCTGGTGGACGGCGTCAGAACGACCACGGTTGGGACGGTGTCAATGGACATGCTGGCGGTGGATTTAACGCCTTGCCCGCAGGCCGGAATAGGAACACCGGTGGAACTCTGGGGCAAGGAGATTAAGATTGACGATGTCGCCGCCGCGGCAGGGACGGTTGGCTATGAATTGATGTGCTCGCTGGCGCAACGCGTCCCGGTAGTGACAGTGTAACTTTTTCTGAGGCGGCTATTCCGCCTCATCTTCCGCCACGCGCACCCCGACTTTAAGTACCGAGCTGTCCTCTTTCTCTGCGACGGTCCATATCATCCCGGCAAACTCAACCTGGTCGCCCACCACCGGCGCGGCTCCCAGCAGTTGCTCAACGATTTCCCCCAGCGTTTGCTGCTGATCGCGGTATTCCGTCCCGTCTTCAAGGCCATAGATAAGCGCCACGTCAGCATATTTTGCGCTGGCTTCAAGAATAAAATCACCAAAGAAACGCTGGTCCAGCGCCACAGGCGGCGACTGGCTGAACAGTTTGCCAAGCGCCGGGAGATCGCGCTCACGGCCAATGACGCACAACACGTCACCTTCGCGCAGCCGGGTACTGCCCGTGGGGTGAAACAGTACGTTGTCGCGAAACAGCGCGGCAATACGCGTCTCCCGTGGCATATGCAGGTCACGCAGCGCCGCACCAACGCACCATTTGTCGGCGCTGAGCTGGTAGACAAACTGCTCCCAGGGGTTATCCGGATGAATATCCAGCCCTACGCGGGAAACGGGCCAGCCAACGGGCGGCACCACCACTTTGGCTTTTTTGGCTGCCCAGGAGAGCGATGTTCCCTGGAAGAGCAGTGAAATCAGTACCACGAAAAATGCAACGTTAAAAAACAGACGGGCATGTTCCAGACCTGCCATCATCGGGAAGACGGCGAGAATGATGGGCACCGCGCCGCGCAGCCCGACCCAACTGATAAAAATACGTTCGCGCAGATTAAACCCACGGAAGGGCAACAGCCCGACAAACACCGACAGCGGGCGGGCAAAGAAGATCATCCATGCCGAGAGGAGCAGCGCCGGAATCACGATCGGCAGCAGGTCTGATGGCGTAACCAGCAGCCCCAGCACCAGGAACATACCAATTTGCGCAAGCCAGGCAAGGCCATCGAAGTTTTGCAGAATGCCATAACGGTTACGGATCGGACGGTTCCCGAGCAGGAAGCCGCACAGGTAGACCGCCAGAATACCGCTGCCTTCGAGCGCGGTGGTCAGGGCAAAGATGAGGATCCCACCACTCAGCGCCAGCAGCGGATAGAGTCCCGGCGGCAGGGCGATGCGGTTAATTGTCTGCTGGAGCAGGTAGCCGCCGCCTAATCCCAGCACAATGCCCAGACCGAACTGCTGGATGATGTGTACCGCAAACATCCAGCTTAAACCGGCTTCGTGCTGCTGAATCATCTCTATCAGCGTAATGGTCAGGAATACCGCCATCGGATCGTTACTACCGGATTCGATTTCCAGCGTTGAGCCGACACGTTCGTTGAGTCCTTTGCCGCCGAGCAGCGAGAACACCGCCGCCGCGTCGGTAGAGCCAACAATCGCGCCAATCAGCAAACCCTCGATTAAATCCAGATGGAACAGCCAGGCCGCCATCATACCGGTGAGCCCGGAGGTGATCAGAACGCCAATTGTCGCCAGCGACAGCGCCGGACCCAATGCAACGCGAAAAGAGCTGGCCTGGGTGCGCATCCCGCCATCAAGCAAAATAATCGCCAGCGCAAGGTTACTGACCATATACGCGAACGGGTAGTTGTCGAAAGGGATACCGCCGATACCATCAACGCCGGCGAGCATACCAATCGCCAGAAAAATGACCAGAATAGGGATGCCAAGCCGTGACGAAAATGAACTGAGTAAAATGCTGCTGGTAACGAGGACGGACCCCAAAATGAAAAGGCTGATGATAGTTGCGGCATCCAACGGTCGGTTACTCCTTAATTATGCTGTTTCTTATTAATTAACCCTAACATAATATCAACAGGAACAGTGTTTTACTTAGCCTGTGACGCCGCTTTTTTTACTTTCTGAGTATCGGATGACCCGTCAGGGTGAGCCGGGTGCAATTTCCACCGTTTTTCAGCACCGCGTGGGCGCCAATCGGCAGCGTTACGGTACGTTGCTCATGACCAAAATCAAGCCCGGTTATCAGTGGAACAGAGAGACGGGAACGCAGGAAGGCACAGACCGCATTGAGATTGTAACCGGCATCATAATCATTGGGCGCGCTGCCGCTAAAACTGCCGAGCACAATGGCGCTCTGGCGGTTGAGAATACCCGCATCGTAAAGCTGCAAAAGCATACGCTCAATACGGAAAGGATGTTCATTGATATCTTCCAGCACCAGAATGCCGTTTTTAATTTTCGGCATCCACGGTGTGCCGATCAGTGAGATCAGCATTGCCAGGTTGCCGCCCCACAGCGTTCCTTCCGCATCGCAGTCCGGACCCGATCCAGGCCACTCGACCGTGAACTGCTCATGGCGCAGCGCCAGCCAGAAATGGTGCTCAGTGAAAGCATTCATCTCTTCAGCGCCAAAGTTTGCCGCCAGCATCGGGCCGCTGAAGCTGATGACGTTGCCTTGTGCCAGCAGTCCACACTGAATAGCCGTGAAATCGCTGTGCCCGCAAATCAGCAGCGGATCCTTTTGCTGGCGTGCGCTCAGCGCCTGCCAGTCAATCTTCTCCAGTAAGCGACTGGCACCGTAGCCACCGCGTACCGCCATCACGATCGTGTCAGGGGCGGTAAGATTAATGAGATCGTTCACATCGCCCAGACGCTCCGCCTCTGTCCCGGCGAACCGCTGATTCCGGCGCTGAATGACCGCTGAATTATTGACCGTATGGCCCGCTTCGGTAAGACGCTGAACCCCTCGCTGCGCCGCCTGCTGATTAATACAGTAACCTGATGGCGCGATGAGATGAAACACAGACATGGCAATTCCTTGCTGACAATAGAATGCAAATGTATATCATGCCGCTTATGCCCGTCATACTTCAAGTTGCCGGTGCGTTGGCTGTATTGACTCACTGACGGCCTTCCTGCAACTCGAATTATTCAGGGTATGAGTACGTCGTTGTCACCGCAGCGACAAGTTCCGGCTATAAGGATAGATGACGTGAAATTGAGATGGTTTGCTTTTTTGATTGTGTTACTGGCTGGCTGTAGCGCTAAGCAGGATTATAAAAATCCCCCGTGGAACCCTGAAGTTCCGGTAAAACGTGCGATGCAATGGATGCCGATCAGTGAAAAGGCTGGAGCCGCCTGGGGTGTGAGTCCGCAGCTAATCACTGCCATAATCGCCATCGAATCCGGGGGGAATCCGAACGTTGTCAGTAAATCAAACGCGGTGGGGCTGATGCAGCTCAAAGCCTCGACCTCCGGGCGCGATGTTTATCGGCGGATGGGCTGGAGCGGCGAACCGACCACCAGCGAACTGAAAAATCCCGAACGTAATATTTCGATGGGAGCTGCGTATCTGAGCATTCTGGAAAACGGTTCGTTGGCCGGAATAAAAGATCAACAGGTGATGCAGTATGCTCTGGTGGTGTCGTATGCCAATGGCGCAGGCGCGCTATTGCGGACCTTCTCTTCCGATCGCAAAAAGGCGATCGATAAGATTAACAAGTTGAGTGCCGATGAGTTTTTTGAACACGTTGTTGATAATCACCCAGCCCCGCAGGCGCCTCGCTACATCTGGAAACTACAGCGGGCGCTGGATGTGATGTAACTAGTGGCGCACCTTATTCGCTTTTTCCCGCGCTTCGCGCTCCAGCGAAAAGATGATCCGCTGTAATTCCCGCTCCACCGCCGGGCCGACGTTGAGAAAACGAAAGCTCAGGCGGGGAGTGGTAATCGTCTCGTTTTTTCCGTCAATCGCCTTACGTTCGCTAATCGAGATAAGCTGGGCATCGACATGAAATATGCCCCATTGCCCCATATTCAGCTCGACCTGCGAAAAGTCCATCCCTTCCTCCAGTTCGCCGGGTTTGGCTTCTTCCATCAGCGCCCCCATGCCGCCCAGCGATAAATCGACCAGGCGAAAACGCAGCGTACTGTTGTCGGGAAGTTTGGCTGAACAGTAGTAATCAGGTTGTAAAGGGGCGCAAATACGGAAGTATTCTCGCCGCTGAATAAACCACAGCGACTGGGGAAGCGGGGTAGTAAAGGCCGGAAGCTGTAGGAATTCGCAGCGTTGTAGCTGTTCAAGGGTGAATTCAACCTTCGCGCCCTGCGTTTCGGCGGTGATCGTTATCTCAGTGGCATGTTGCGCGGCGAGGTTTGCATTATCCTGACTGCCAAAATCCATTACCAGCCTGTCCTGCGTGATCTCAAGGATCTTGCTGATGAATTGTCCACCGGACCAGGAGACACGCAGAGGAACCTGCCCTCTGCTTAAATCGCGAAGAACACCTAATATCGCCAATGGATTTTGCTTCAGGAACTGCTCATTGTAATGGCTCACACTCACTCCAGGATGCCAGACAGACTCTCAGTTGTATATCGGCATTTCGTGACAGAACTTAATACAAATGCGTGTTTTTTTCTCAACGATAAATAAATCAGCCAGGCCAATCGTGCCGGGAAACGCGTTCTGTCTGAATAAGAGAACGCCAGCGTATCCTTATGTTGATATGCGTAACGATTAAAAACAGGTTCAGCATCAAATGTCTGATGAGAAATAATTTAACTTATTGAATTATGATGGATAACCATGCGGGAGACGGGGCTGCTGCGCAAAAAAATCCGCGCCGGGGCGCGGATTTCAGAGGAAGGAGGCAGAAGGCGTTATTGCGTGGGAGCCGTCTGTTTCTGTGGCGCTGTCGGTTCTGCTTGCGCAGCGGCTGTTCTTTGCGCAGGGACATTGTCGCAAGGTTTCTCTTTTGGACAGATTAAGTCGAGCATTTTCAGCGTTACGCCGTTGGTCCAGCCAAAGCCGTCCTGCAACGGATATTCACCGCCGCCACCGCCGGTTCCGGTGGAACTGACATCATATTTTTCCACCAGTTTCTTCTCGCGATCGTATGTGTGTTGCACATTGGTCAGGAATCGCCAACTGATGTCCATTGCAACATCGGTCTGCCCGTAATTTTGTAGTCCTTCGGTTGCGACCCACTGTAACGGTGCCCAGCCGTTAGGCGCATCCCACTGCTGCCCACTTTTCACCGAGGTGGTAGACAAGCCGCCGGGCTGGAGCAAGTGTGTTTTGGTGGCGGCCGCCACTTTCGCAGCCCGATCTTTCGAGGCCGCATTGACATACAACGGGAACAGCGCCGCCGCCGTTAACTGATTGCGGACTTTGTGGCTTTTCAAATCGTAATCGGCGTACCAGCCTTCTTTATCATTCCACAGATATTTTTCAATCGCCTTCTGCCGGGCATCGGCCAGGGTGCCATACTGCTGGGCTAACGCTTCATCACCTGAAGCTTTACTGGCGCGGGCGAGAATTTTCTCCATTTTGAATAACAGAGCGTTAAGATCGACCGGCACAATGCGGGTGGTGTGAATGGTGCTGAGCTGTTCGGGATTGTCCATCCAGCGCGAGCTGAAGTCCCATCCAGAGGCCGCGGCAGAGCGCAAATCGCGGTAGATTTCCGTAGCCGGGCGGTTCGGGTTACTTTTGGCAGTGGCGATATCTTCAACCCACGATTCCGGACGTGGGGTGTCGCGATCGTCCCAGTAGCGGTTCAGAATGGTGCCATCGGCAAATTTAACCACGCGCTTGTTCTGCGCGCCAGGAGCGAGGGTCTCAACGCCTTCCATCCAGTACGTATACTCTTTTTGCAACTGTGGGAGATATTTCTTCAACGCATCATCGCCATCATGCCGGGCCAGTAACTCCACCATCAGGGCAAAAAACGGAGGTTGAGAGCGGCTCAGGTAGTAGCTGCGGTTGCCATTCGGAATATGACCGAAGGTGTCAATTTCGTAAGCGAAGTTAGCCACCATATCGGCGACGTTATCCCAATGATCGCTTTCGGCAAGGCCCAGCATGGTGAAGTAGCTGTCCCAGTAATAGACCTCCCGGAAGCGTCCGCCTGGCACGACATACGATTCCGGCAGCGGTAATAACGAATCCCATTTTTCGGCGCTTTGTGTTGAGCGGGTTAAAACCGGCCATAAACCGTCAATGTGTTCGCGCAGAGACTGGCCTTCGGGAGGCACATATTTTTCCCTCTCTTCAGGCAGCGTGAAATTGACGCTAACGAAGTGGCGTAAATCAAAGCTGGTCTGATTTTTTTGCATCCGGTAATCCGCGAGGATCGTTAACGGATCGCTATTGGGTACCGCATCGGCAAAGGTCTTCTGATCCGGGAACAGTTTGGCGTTTTGTACATCATTAAACAGGGGACCGAGCAGAATATCCGGGGGTTGCGGCAGTGCGATCGGCTGGTCTTGTGCATTGGCGGAAAGTGAGGCAACGCTCAGAAAGGCGCAGGTTACAGCCAGTTTTATCGCCAGAGACAATGCGTCCTTGTGGCGAAAAGCAGGTTTTATCATCGATCATTCTCCTTTGCGGCGTACCGAAGTAAACGGTATTCAACCATGACAAAACCTTAGACCAGGATCGGGTGACGTGCGCTTTCTGACCGTCATTTTTTGCACCAACCGTGTTTTCTGTTACGCAATAAATGCCGGGGAATGGCAAATAAATATTCATCAAAATTATACCAGCATGGAATTCTTTGTTTACCAGGTAAGCGCGATCACAAAAGATAAAAAACATAAGAATTGAATGAAAAATCATAATAGACCGTTAAATACATCTGTGAAGAAATGCACGAATCACAAACATTTTGTGAAAGGTCATTTTTAATAAGGATGAATTATGTCTGAAGTGGAACGATTACCCATAAAAGAAAAAATAGGTTACAGCCTTGGTGACGCAGCAAGCCATATTGTTTTCGACTCTTCTGTTGCTATCCTCGCTTATTTCTATACCGATATTTATGGCTTACCGCCCGCAGTAATGGGAACCATGTTTCTGCTGGTGCGTCTGCTGGATGCAATAACCGATCCTGTCATGGGGGCAATTGCCGATGCCACTTCCACCCGCTGGGGACGTTTTCGCCCATGGCTGCTGGCAATCTGTGTGCCATTTGCGGTCAGCTGCGTACTGGTTTATTCCACGCCAGATTTCTCAGATAACGGCAAGATTGTTTACGCCGTTGCGGCTTATATATTTATGACCTTAATGTATACCGCGATTAATATTCCTTACTGCTCGCTGGGCGCGGCGCTCACTTCTGATCCGCATGAGAACCTGTCGCTGCAATCCTGGCGCTTTGCGATTACCCCTGTTGGCGGGGCATTGGGAACGGCGTTTATTCTGCCGGTTGCCGACTACCTCTTCCCGGGAGACCGTGCGACGGGGATTCAGGTGGCAATGGCGCTGTTCGGCGTGATAGGGTGCATCATGTTCCTGGTCTGCTTTTTGACCACCAAAGAGCGCGTACAGCCAATCAAAGAGGAAAATCTCAATATTGCCCGCGATGTGAAAATCCTCTTTAAGAATGAGCAATGGCGCATTTTATCCGTATATAATTTTATGATGCTGGTGGCGGTCGTTATTCGCGGCGGTGCCGTTGTTTATTACGTCAATATCGTACTGAACGAGGGGGCGGATATTATCACCTGGTTTATGCTGGGCGGGATGTTTGCCTCCATGTTGGGCTCGGTTCTGGTAAAACCATTCGGAACACGCTTTTGCAAAATTAAACTCTCATTTTGGATCAATATTATTAATGCTGGCCTGGGTGTGCTCTGTTATTTTCTGCCGATCGAGTACTGGATTATTCCATTACTGGTTCATCTGGCGGTCCAAATCATTCAGGGTGGAAATGGCGCCATTCAATGGTCAATGATTACCGACGCTAATAACTACGGGGAATGGAAAACCCGACGCCGCATTACCGGGATGAACGTCGCCGCAAATATCTTTGTTATCAAACTGGGGGTTGCCGTTGGCGGGGCGATTATCGGTTGGGTACTGGCGTATTATGGCTATGTGACAAATAGCGCCACTCAGTCTGCGGACTCAGTTGAGGGTGTGGTTCTGCTCTTTACTTTGTTGCCAGCGTTGTTCTATCTGCTGACCGCGATTTCGATCAAATTCTACCAGTTGAATGAAGAGAGGATGAATACGGTTGTGCAGGATCTGCAAAAAGGACAGTTTGCGGGCCAGGAGCCAGCTGTGCATCTGTGACAAACCCGATAAAATCCACGCGGTTGCGTGGATTTTTCAGACTGCTGACAAAGCCTGATATGTCCGATGGCGCTACGCCTATACTCGTTATATTTCAGGTTGCTGGTGCGTTGGATTCCCGCAACTCGAATTGTTTGGCGCATATCAGGCCAACAAGAAATTTATAATATATTGGTAATCAGATCTTTGCCACTCACTGCGCCAAAATTAAGCAATACGTCAATCATTTCCTGATTATCAATTTTCATCGCGTTGTCCAGCATTGTGTTCCCACGTCTGCCTTTTATGAATATCTTGTTGGGATCGACCAGTCCGCGCTCCAGAAAATTTTTTAATATCGAAATATCTGCCGCGTAATTGGTCAGTCTGCACTCTATATCATAAGCTTTATCGTCAGATGTCATTTTTATCATATCTTCGCAGCTGAATTCAAACTTTGAAAAAAGATATTCAGTAACCTCTGGCATGGCGCATTCAATTGCCAGACGCATGGCTTTGTTTGCATCATCTTTTTTATGTATATGGCGAGAAAGCGCCTGAATGTTAGCGGCCTTAATGGCATCTTTCATGCTCATTTCTCTCAGTTCGACTTCTTTGAAGTGCGCTGTGCTTACCATTCTCGGAACATGAAATTCAGGCTGGAACACAAAATTAAGAATTCTGTCCAGTCCCTTACTATCCAGATTCTCGTTCAGGGCAAAGTTTTTAAAATCAACATCGCTACACTGTCTCAGAAAATCGATAAGATGCAATCCCAGGGCGAGTTTCATATTCTTCGCGCTATAAACAGGGACATCAAATGTCCCTTTTTCTCCATGTATTTTACGCTGAACTTCATTTCTCACTTCGGAGAACCGGGACGCAAAATCAGCATGTTCATACTGAGATACACAGGGTATGCTGTTGTAGAAATGGTCTGTTAATGTCAGATATCCATAAGGAAACTGCTCATCAAGGATATAGGCATTCGCGCCAAAATCGAGAGCACCAAACCGGGTGTTCAGTGGAAGTTGCGCCTCATCATCAGAAAACTCTACGGCAAAGAATACGAAATCATGGTTGGCTAAATATTCCATATCCTGAGGAAAAGTATTTTTCCCGGTCAGTATCCCGTCAGATTGTGTTTTTTTCAATGATAAAATATTCAGGTGTCCGTCAGACAAATTTGAACTACTCTGGTGTCTGAAGTGCCATTTGGCGTCAACCACTTTGCTCAGCAACTCTTTTTCATTCGGCGTTAAGTTCTGCGTTTTTTCTTTTATGCTTGTTAAATAACTTCGGGAAATCTTATCAAGATGCTCAAGTGTACTCAATGGGGCCTTATCTGCCACAGGTTCTTCAAGATCGATGTCGGCTATTTTAAAGTAAACACCGTTGGAAAACATATAACTATAGCTCTGAGCAGCAATGGTTTTTCTAAAGAAATTTTTAATGATATTAGCAGCTTTTACCTCAGTGTTGTTCCTCAGTGAAAGATTTTCCTGGGAGTTATGCACAGATGTACAACGTTTCAGGGGTGTACCTGTCTCATTTCTTTTCTCTATTATGGAATGCGGGCAGGCAAAATTGCTTTGTTGAATAGTTTTCAGTGGATATGACATTTTCATTATTTTGAAAAATCCTGTATGAATAAATTATCTCAGGTAATCATCAATTTTCAGTGAGTAAGAAAAGTGAATGCGCTTATTTTTTAATGTGCTATAGATTACATTGGCATTGATTTTTAAGAACACTTTAAGACGAACAGAAAATAAAGGGAATAAATGTTTTCTTTATTCTGCACGCAGAAGCACGGTCATTGTGTGGTTTGTTTGTCGGGTACATTTCAGCGGAAGTCAGCGATGGCGGCATTCTGGCACTTGTTGAGACGGGGGATCCCATCAGCATTGATATTCCTCACGGACGTTAACACTCAATGTTGACGGTGCGGAACTGAATGCGCGTTAACAGCGTTGCCAGAAAATGCATAAAGATGTTCCTCGCGGGTTTCTGCGTCTCTGCGGCGCTGTTACCCTATATTCAGCGCTGGATGCAGCATTGTGAGTATATTATTCAGGTTGAGAAAAGCATCCTGCACCGTCGGGGGATTATTGCCGATGATTATTGCCGAAAACCGGGCTGGACGCTGACTCACGAAGATAACAAGACCATCGATCGGTTTATTCAACAGTTCAGTTTGTCGAGTTGAACAATCTGGCGTATAAGAGCAGGGGAGCGCTGGTGGTCCCCAGGTCTGCATTTATCGTCAGGGGGCGCGACAGGCATTATCTCAGTGGAAATACGATAATGTTCCAGCGATCGCTGAGTTTGCGCTCCCCATAACTTATTTTCCGGGACAGATATGGGCGTCTGCGAATCTTTTTACTTCGGTCTATTATTATTGCCTGCTCCTTATTGAAATCAGGTATGCCAGAAAATCGAACAGTTATCTGAACGAATATTCTGGCTACCCATTTTTATATTATTGCCTTTTTTCAGTCACATTCATATTGCACGCTCGTCTGCGGGATGCAACGTTATTTTCAATAAAACATACAGATATATATTGAGCGTTTATTTTCAACAAATCCTCTTTCAAAGGCGATAGCGTTTTGGAACGCGTTTGCTGATGTTTTATAATTTAATCTTCTTTGACTCCTTGCCACAGGTGACGATGATTTCACGCAATCAAACGTAAATTTCATCGCTATCCTAAATATATAAATGTCATTACCAGATTCACAATGGCTGCGACTCCCATAGGTATTGCCGTGCGTTTAACAACCTGAAAAGGAGAGACGCCAGCAATACCCGCGATGGCGACAATCGCGGCTGTTATCGGTGAAACTGTCCGGCCAAAACTCGTCATGATTTGCATGGGCAGAATGAGCGTGACTACATCCACTTTTAGAAAGGCGGCTATTTTAGGGGTAAGAGCTGCGAAAGAGAAAAATGCAGCGTTGCAGGAACCCATCAGGAAAGCAGCAAGTGCAAGGATGAAACTCATCACAACGATCATAGATCCGACACCGAATCCTGCATTTTGTGCCGCAGTTATCATTGTATCCACGGCACCGATATGGAGCAGACCATTGGCAAAGACTTCCCCACAGACAATCAGCGATACCACCAGTACAAATTGTTTACCCATTCCCTCAAAGAACAACATAAAACTATCCATTACGGCTTTTGCACTTTTCAGGCGGAAATATTCAAATATAAGGGCGACGACAGTACTGATGATCATCGCGGTGGTAACGTCTATTTTGATGAATGACTTGAATATTGGGCTAAAACCGATGATAAGCACGAGCGGTACCACCGGCAATAAGGCATAAATCAGCGGGGGCCGGGCATGATCATTGTCATCGATTTTATCCAGCGTATCCTTCGTGAATACAAAGCCTTCGCGTTTATCCCACCAGCGTTGAACGATAAAGTGTGCGATAGCAACTGCAATAATCACAGGCACAGTGACGGGTAACTGGTGATAAACAAAGTACGTAGCAGGATCAATGCCTGCGGTCTTAGCCGCCATGATGACATTGCCTGAACCGGGACCATGATCGATAAATTGACAGGTTCCAATGACGGCCAGTGAGGATAATGGACTTACCCCTGTGCGAATCAGAATAGGGTACATGGTTACCATCAACAACATACCTAAACCGGCATGGCTTGGAATGAAAATAACCAATACCTGGGTCACAAGAAAAGCAACGATCAGCAGCATATAAGGTGACCGAACCGATCTCAACGGCTTTTCAAATACAGCAAATAGCGCCTTGCTGGCTCCGACATGATCCATATAACGGGAAAAACCCGCGATGGCCATTAGCGTCAAACCCAGTCCGGCTAACCGGGTGCTCATAATATCACTGAAGACTTTGAATATATCAAAAAATTGAAAGTGGGTAGTGGTCTTCTCCGGTAATAATGTTCCCAGATTAAACATCACCGTAAGCCCCATCAGTAATAGTCCACCCAATAATAATACGGGCTGAGGTTTATATCCTTTCGCCAGCATAAAAATAACCAATCCGGTTACAATGATTGCAAGAATAACGCCAAGCATAATATTTCCCCATATCCACGACGTTTTACAATTTTGGGATGGCGTGCAGATAGATTGCACGCCAGCGAATGTCAGGCATTCAGTTTATTTAATCCCTGGTTCAGATCGGCCAGCAGATCATTGACATCTTCAAGGCCAATGTGGAATCGAATAAACTGACCATGTTGATTCCAGTCAGTTGCAGAGCGAGCGCCCTTCACATTGGCGGGTAACACAAGGCTTTCAAATCCGCCCCAGGAGGCCCCTATACCAAAAAGCTCCAGCGCATCAATAAAAGCTTCCGTATTTTTCTGGGTATACTGTGATTTCAGTTCAATGGTCAGCAGACCGTTAAGTCCTTTACAGTCACGCTTAAACAAATCATGTCGGGGATGATCTTCGAGTCCCGGGAAATAAACTTTTTCCACTTCCGGACGTTCCTGTAGCCACTGAGCTACGGTCATTGCACTTTGTCCATGAGCAGCGAGTCGGGTACCCAGTGTTCTGATTCCACGCAGTACCAGAGACACATCGTCAGGACTGCTAATCTGGCCCATTGCCTCCGGGAGAGCGCCAATCTTTTTCCATGCGCTTTCGTTGGCCACCATGATGCCCATCATGACGTCAGAGTGACCGCTCAGATACTTGGTTGCGGCGATAATAGAAATATCCGCCCCCAGCTCCAGCGGGTTATATAACCAGGCAGAACCCCAGGTATTGTCAACGGCGACCGGAATATTGTGTGCATGGGCAATACTGCAGAGTTTCGGCAGATCCAGCATTTCATAGAGCAGAGAACCCGGTGATTCAGCAAAAACCAGCTGCGTTTCCGGGCGAAGTTTGGCCTCGAAATCACTCCCGTCAGTTTTAAAAAAATCATAACTAATATTATTTGGCGTCAAAAAACTACGGGCGATCTTGCGTACCGGTTCATAGATTGAGTCCGCAAACAGTACGTGACCACCCGCATGGGCGTAACTCATTGTGGTCACTGCAATGGCCGCAAGCCCGGTAGGGAACAATTGAGCGCGATAGCCTCCTTCCAGCTCAGTAACAAGTTCCTCCAGCGCAAATGCGGTTTCTGTGCCGCGAGCGCCATAGCTTAAAAGGCGTTCTGTTTCTCTGCGCGTGCGGGCATCCCGCCATGTTGCAATGGAGTCGAAAATAATCGTACTGGCTCTCATCACTGGCGGGTTTACCGGACCAATATTTCGAGCGACGCCTCTACCACCATGAATAATTCGAGTTTTACGTTCTTTTGACATTATTTTTTTCCTTATACAAAGCATTCGATGTGATACGGGTTGACCAATGATCCACCATTAAACATCTGAAGTAAGTTAAGCCTGGATATTTGGAACATTAACTAATTTATGACTTTGAACTCTTTTTGACGCTACCACCTACAAATTAGATTAAAAACCAACAAGCATTCAAAAATTGATCGCGATCTTATTTTCAAACATTAATTTTATTTTTCCAGACTAAAGAATAATTAAAGTTTCAAGTTTTTTACTTAAAAAACAAATGATTAGTATTTTGGTGTGTGGTATTTTTTGGCGTTTTTTTGAGTTGCTCTTAGTTAACATTAATAATGCTTAATAACGCTTAAATATTATTAATGCATCTTCGATTTAAAAGCCTTGATAATGTCCTGGTCTTACGGATTATTGATGTAAATATCGACTTTTATTGCGCGGATATAAACGTGCAGTTGTGCCTGAATATGTGAAAACGTCAGTAAATATTTTTTAAAGAACACTTATTATCTGGAGATAAATGTATGTCAACCAGCGTTTTTGACTCCGTTTTGCTAAAAAATCTTTGGTCTACTGAAGAAATGCGTCAGATATTTTCCGATGATATTCGCATGCAAATGTGGCTGGACTATGAAGCCGCTCTGGCTGTAGAGCAGGCTGAAATGGGGATTATTCCGCAAGCGGCGGCCGATGAAATTGTTGCTTGTGCCAGGCTTGAACGTCTGGATATGGGGCTTATTCTGGAACAGGTTCGTCTGACCAAACATCCACTGGTACCGACGATCAGAGCTCTGGAAGATGCCTGTTCAGGTGGGTTTGGTGAGTATGTACACTTTGGGCCAACCACTCAGGATGTCATGGACACAGGCATGGTTCTGCAGTTCAGAATGGCCCATAAAATTATCCTGCGTGATCTAAAGGAGATTTGTCGTTCTTTACTGGAACTGTCAGAAAAACACCGTAATACACCTATGGCCGGTCGTACTCTGGCACTTCAGGCTATTCCCGTCACGTTTGGACATAAAACAGCGATCTGGCTTGCTGAGCTAATGCGCCACCACGAGAGACTGATACAGCTGGAGCCACGTTTATTCGTCGGTAGCGTTGTGGGAGCCGTCGGCACTAAAGCCTCTTTCGGTGAACGTGCTGATGAACTTGAAGAGCGCGTGTTGAAGCGGCTTCAGCTGGGCGTTCCAGAGATATCATGGCAACCCGCCCGTGACCGCTTTTGTGAATACGGCATGGTGCTGGGGATGGTTGGGGCGACGTTGGGCAAGATCGCCAATGAAATCCTGTTGTTGGCTCACAATGAAATTGACGAAGTGGCTGAGCCGTTCGGTAAAGGTCAGGTTGGCTCTTCCACCATGCCGCATAAACGTAATCCAGCAATAACGGAGAATGCAGCCTGCGTCAGTAACACTCTGAAAGGTAATGTCGCGATTTTACTTGATTTGATGAAGCACCAGCATGAACGTGACGGCGCTATCTGGAAAATGGAGTGGAAGGTTTTACCGGAAATCTGTCTGATGCTTTCTGTCATTCTGGATAACATGAAGTTCACCCTGGCCGGTTTACACGTTAAAAAAGACAAAATGCGTAAAAATCTCGATATTCTCGGTGGTTTTATGCTGGCAGAGCGCGTCATGTTTGAACTATCAGAGAAAGTTGGGAAGCAAACAGCTCATGAACTGGTGTATGAAGCGTCAATGCAGGGTCTGGAAGAGGGCGGTACTTTTGCTCAGGCGTTGTCCGAAGATCCTCGTATTAACACCGCGATGACCAGAGAAGAACTTGAAGCCGTTCTCGATCCCACCACCTATGTTGGTAATGCCCCGGAACAGGTTGACAAAATTATTGCTCAAGCCAAATCCTGCGGCTGGCTCAGCTAGTCCTCTTTCTTTACGGGATCTGAAGGTCCCGTAAAGACCGAAACTCCAGCATGGCATGATTTTATTCTCATTGGGTTGAAGCCAGCCGTCCTGTCTGGTGACACTCCCGTGCTTTTCATATCCTGGAATTAATACAATGACCTATAGCGAAAAACTGAGCCAGTTTATTTCCTCTAAACATTTTGATGCGATTCCGCCTCATGTTATTTCTCGGGCAAAGCTTCACCTGTTGGATAGCCTCGGCGTGGCACTGGCTGGCACAGTACAAAACAACGCTATCAATGGGCGGAACGGTCTGCATAAGATGCCCAATACACAAGGTAAATGTCGCGTATGGGGAAGCGCCTGTACGCTGTCGCCCGCTTACGCCGCACTGGCCAATGGCATAGCCGCGCACGTGCTGGACTTTGATGATACCCATACAGACTCCATTACGCATGGTAGTGCGGTTCTGGTACCGTTGGCGATCGCGCTCTCAGAAGACCTGAATCTGAGCAGTCGGGAGATGCTTACTGCATATGTCACTGGCTGGGAAATCGCTGCTCGCGTGGGGCTTGCCGCCAGGGGGACATTCCACAAACGCGGTTTTCATTCAACCGCCATTGCTGGCATCTTTGGTGCAGTCAGCGGGGCCGCTTCACTACTGAATTTGTCGCCTGTGGCCTGCGCCCATGCCCTGGGTCTGGCGGGCAGTCAGGCATCCGGGATTGCTGAATATTTGACGAATAGCTCTTCAGCCAAATGTTTTCACGCAGGCTGGGCGGCGCATTCCGGTATTTTGTCAGCCTATCTGGCAGACGCCGGGATGACCGGGCCACTCTCTGTTTTTGAAGGCCGTTTCGGTTTATTCGCGACACACGGTATACAAAGCGAGATAGATGCAGCAGATGTCTGCCGGGAGCTGGGCGAGCGCTGGGAAATCATGCGCGTCTCGGTTAAACCTTATCCATGCTGTCACTTTGCTCATGCCACTGTCGACTGCGCCCGTATGTTACTCAGGGACGGCATCAGGCCCGAAGAGGTTAAGCACATTCTCTGTGTTGTTGATCCGATTGCTTCAGCTCTGATTTGTGAACCAACAGATGACAAGTTTGCCCCCCGGACACCCTATGCAGCTAAATTCAGCCTGCCTTATCTGGTCGCGTCAGGCATGATCGATGACGGTTTGAGCCTGGAATCATTCTCTGTGGAACAACTGGTCAGAACCGACGTGCTGGAACTGGCGCGGAAAGTGTCTTATCGCTATTGCGAAGAAGGAGAAATCCCTTTTCCTGCATACTTCCCCGGTCTGATTTCCGTAACCCTGAAGGACGGAAGAGAAGTGACAAGACGCCTGAATGTGAATTACGGCAACCCGGAGAATCCCATGACAACGAGCGATGTTGAACAAAAGTTCCGCAACAACGTCAAGGGGATCCTGACGCCTCTGGCAACTGAAAAGGTGATACAGCTGGTTGCGGATATCGAAAATCATCCGGTAACTGAGCTGACGCAGTGGCTGACAAAAACTGTTGACCTTAAATAGAAGCGCTCAGCAACAATTCATCTTGATGGCAGGCTCACGGATTCAGCAGTGATGCCTGTTTGCATCGGTCGCCAGACCTCATGGTTCTCTCCCAGCAGCGATTCAAACAGCACTTTCGCTGCTTTCTGCGGACTGTTGCGACGCATGTACAAATTAAATTTAATGTCAGGTAACTTGGGTAAACCGTCGGCTTCTCCCAACACACGCAGGTCATCCCCTAAAAGCTCAATTGAACGCGCCATAACCCCAAGTCCGGCAGCGACTGCAGCTCTTGCACCGGACAGTGTTGTTGCCACATAGGCTATTCGCCAGGGGATCCCAGCCTGATCAAGCTGATTGATCGCCATATTCCGGTAGGTGCTGGGTTCATCCAGCGATACCAGTGGCAATGGCTCATCAGGGTTAAATTTATAGCCCTGACCGCAAAACCACAGTGATGGCGATGTTCTCAGTACAAAACCTGGAAAATCAACACCATCAACGGTTGAAATAGCCATATCAACATCATCATTTTTCAGCATGTCCATCAGGAACGGACTACGCTTGACAACAATTTCAATCGCCAGTTTCGGATAGGATTTCGAAAAGCGGGATAGTAAATCGGGAAGAATCGTATTGGCGGTATCATCAGGTGAACCGATCCGCAGCACGCCGTCCACGTCTTCATACATCAGAGAAAGGCAGGCTTCATCATTCAGCCGCAAGATACGTCGCGCATATCCCAGCATTTTTACACCATGTTCAGTCAGCGCCTTATTGCGCCCGTTTCGACTGAATAATTCTTTACCAATCAATTGCTCCAGGCGTTGCATCTGCTGGCTGACGGCAGACTGAGTACGGTGTACCGATTCTGCCGCAGCGGCAAAGCTGTTGCCGTTAGCAACGGCAACAAAAGTGCGTAATAAATCCAGTTCAAGGTTAGGAATGGGACGCTTTGTATATAACATAGCCAGACTCTTCGTTTATCAACCAGGTTTAATTGTGGCGTAATCAACTCAACAATATAACCCGCAGAATGATGTTGTTCTGTGTATATCCTACACGTAGCTGTATCACAATAAATTGATATAGAAGTAAATTTATACAAAACTGACCGTTCATGGCGGGGAGCAACGGGATGATCTTTGTGATGAGATATCCTTTTGGGATAAAAAATCAATTATTTCACCCAAAAGGATCCCTGAGGCTGGCTGAGATGACTACAGACCAGATACATTTATAAAAAACTGCCCATTATCCTCATCCATTTTTTGAATTTGATAAGTTATTGGCAATGAATCTTTCAGGTCTGGTTTGGTAAACGTCAAATCAGCCGCGCACTGATAGACATCCAGCCCTGACTTATGACTTATTGTTCGGACGTTTTCTCACCACAACCCGCCAGCAAACTAGCGGCTATCCATACCAGAAGCATTGTTCTGTTCATGTGTAGTTTACCGGCTGCTTATGACTTCGGGTTAAACAGTCCATCCATTGTGCCTGTTGCGGAGGCGCCGCAATACCCTTCGCAGCCGCGTGTCATAACGCTGGCCTTACCATTATTCATTTCACCGAACACTGCAACACACGGGCTGGCGTTGTCATTCCAGACCCAGCGACGTTTCTGATTTTCACCTGCATCTATTGGTTTTGCAGTCCCATCCATATTGCACACGCCAGAACCATCTTCTGTTGAGGCATTGACGCTGAATTCAGCATTATCCTCTGCCGGATTCAGGGTAAGAACTGCTCCGGATTTGACGTACTGCGTTGCCGCAGCTGGAAGGGTTATGGCTACCATTAATAAGGCGATCAATTTTCTGTTCATTACTTAATTCCCTGTTAAATGATGCGGATGTTTTAGTGATTTTTCCCGGAACCAGCGGCCTGCGCTTTTTCACAAAGAAACAGACCACCCTGAAAGCGGATTTACGGTGATTTCCCCGGGCTGGAGAGGGCCAGCACGGAAGCATTCAGTCTGGTTTTCTGACCGGGAGGGATTAGAGAAGTCAGCCAGGACAGGCTGCTCGTAACGCACCAGCGGCTGACGTTTGCGCTCGCCGCACGCGTCCAGGCGCAAGGTTTTAACGAATTTTTGGCGATAAAGAGAACTGAAAAAGTACTTAAGGCATTCCGTTATTGCAGTGATGGTGGTTACCATAACTGTATCCTTTACTTGCTTTTCTGTCCGGTTTTAAGTTCATATCTTTCCGGCCACAATGTTTCCGGTATGGTATCCAGAGCCCCGGCAATAATACGTTCAGCTCTGGGATAATGACGCTCTAAGGCATTATTTAATGTGCGTGGTGCAAGACCGTGACTCCGTGAAAGTGATGCCAGCGTCAGGCCACGCTTATGAAGTGCCGCCACAATATCGGCACGATGCCAGTTCCCTGAACTTCCTTTGCTCTGCTTTTTCTGCGATGCTGTTGAGTTACGCACAGTATTAACTCCATGGAATCAGTACATGGGTATTAAATGCGAACAATAGATACCTTTCAAGTATTTTTAGTATCTATTTGTGAGGTTTTGTATTAACGCATTGATATCTGGTGAAATTTATATGAGCGGCAAGACATCAACATCGGCAAAAAAAAACCAACCTGAAGCTTCTGTTGAAGAGGTAAAAGACTGGCTGACAGCAGAGGAATTCACCCGAATTCAGGGGATGCCAGGTACTCCTCGCGGCGCAAGGATGCGTCTGGAAAAGTTGGCCAGTCTGCATCCGGAGATAAGGCGTAAACGGACAGCCGGAAAGGGTGTGGTTTACCATATCAGCGCTGCCACGATGTCCCTTGATGATGAGAGACACCGGGTGAGGGGAGATACTTTTGCTCTCGTGGACAGCGATCGCCAGCTGAGTCTCTGGATACAGCTGTTTCGCAACATGTCACCGGCTTCGCGGACATTGCTGATGGAACAGGCGCTGAAGCGGGTAAAGGAAGATCTTACGTCGCAGGGACCTGATGCTTCTGAACTGGCGGTGCAAATCATGAAGCTTCCCGAAGATGAGCGTAAACGCCTTCTTGATAAGCTGAACAGGAAGATTTGATAGCGTCAGTTCGTCGCCACGTCAGATGCAAGCCACCCCGATCCGTATGACGTGGCAGAATGGGAACGATGCCATCCGTTAATAATGAATAAAAAACCCGTTATCCGTTATTTCTTTTCTGAATTGCAATTTAGCTGCTCATTATTATTTTCCTTAAAATGACATCAGAGGCGATTGAAATCCGCTATCACCGGTGCCACAAGATGTAACATCTATATCAGCATCTATTGCAAAAGAAATTAGCTGGTGAAGAGTATCCATCAGCAAAGATTCTGTATGCTCGTTGTCAGGATTTAATCAATATCATATTTAATGAAATGGGAACGCCGCCGCTTCATAAAGGCAGAATCGCAGTCGCTGGTATGTTATTTAAAAAAAGAGTAAGGGGGCCCTTACTCATGCGGGGGGCCTGCCTGTTAATGGCGAAAGGACGCGATTTGAAACCCGCAGAGTCACGTATTGAACGCCCGCCCCCCTTAGCGTGGTCTGGCAACGCTAATCCCTCCGTGCTGTCGTGGTTTACTCAATTTGGCTGCCCGGTCGGAAGCTGGATTTTTTAGTTTTTTACCCTAATCACCGATCTTCCCGATGCAAATCCTATCGCATCAGCCGTTTCAGGCTAATTCCGGGAAGAGCATCGATTTTTTTGCTTTGTACCAGAAACAGTTCGGCACAGGCGAGGGCATCACTTGCCGCTGAATGAAGAAGATATTCAGGCAGATTATAGTGGCGGCGCAGATCGTCAAGCTGATAGCTCGAATGGGCGCGGCTTATACCGGCGTAACTGAATTTTTGTTCAATATAAAGGGTATCGATAAAACAGGTCGGTAGCTCTTTAAGCTGATACTGGCTGGAAAAGTAAGCCTGAATGAACGCGTTTTCAATATTGCTGCTGTGCGCGACGATGACCTTACCGCGAATTCTTTCCAGCAGACGGTTAATGCCTTCATCTAACGCGATTCCCTGCGCCAGAGACTGGGGCGTCAGACCGTTAACTTTGGCCGTCTCTGGTCTGATAAATTCGCTGTGGTTGATATACAACTCTTCTGAGCTGGCAATGTCGATATCTTCCAGAGTGAAATCGACCATCCCCATTGACAGAATTTTGTCCTCAGCGGCATTCAGTCCCGTGGTTTCAAAATCGAGAGCCACAAAGTGCATCTGAGTGATCGGAAGCGTCTCATCAGGCAGCGGCTGCCGGAGATAATGCTTCAGGGCATCAGGCCATGCGGGGGATGGCATAATTTTGCGGCGTTTTTGCTCTGGCGTACGGGTGCCCTCCCAGGGTTTTAACCAACGCATTATCACTATGCTCCTTTAAGAAACTTGAGTTTGGCGATGTCCTGAAGCTCGGTGATGATTTTAAAGGCGTCTTTTAAATGCTTGCGCTCAAAGCTGCTGAACTCATCCGGGGCAATCTGATTATCAGGCGTGTTGCCTGACAGAATCGCATTAAGCTGATGGCGAAAGCGTACCTGCGTAATAAATCGATATGCGCCAATAATGTTTTCCGCACTTTCTTTTGATAGCGTGCCGTGCTGGGCGGCGTAGCGAAAGCGTTCTTCGGTGCCGGTCAGAGAGCCGCCCGCTTTCAGACTGAAAATGCGCGCCAGATCGATAATCAAATTCAGCGCATATTTTTTTATGTTCAGGGTGTTGCTGTTCTGTCCGCCTTTTTCGAGCACCAGATGATTGAATATGCCAAGCGGTGGCTGAGTCTCAATGGCATCCCGCACCAGTGCAGGGATGAACTGGGGTCTTTTCTTGATACATTCGTGCAGATGCTGTTGGATTTCATCCACCAGATCGCGGTTACCGTGGATGGCGCGCATTTCAAGGAACACGCTGATGCTCAATAGCTTGTTGTATTCTGGACTGGCGACCCATTTCGTATAATAGTCCTTCCAGCGGTGTACCGGCTGGCACCACCTGGGTGATGCAGCCATATATTTACCCTCACACAGCGGATAGCCACATGCCGCCAGCCCGTTGCATACGCGCATAGCAAGCTGGAGAAAATAGAGCCGGTGATCTTCGGTCATGCTATCGGCAATGACGATGGCGCTGTCCTGGTCCGACAGCATATGCACCTCGTTGCGGGCGTGCGAACCTGCGACCAGCCAGGCATAATCACAGGGCGGCGGACCAAGCAACTCCTCATTAAGCTGGATAATGCGGCGGGTAAAGGCATCCATGATCATCGACATCACATGCCCCTGGATTTCAACACTGACGCCACTTTCAACCAGCGCCTGAAAGATGGTCTGACGCTCTTCTCTCAGCGCCGCAAGCGCATTGAGCGAGCAGGTATATTTTATCTTCTCAATCAAAAACAGCGACTGGGTACGGTGATTGTGCACCAGGTGAGTGGTGGTGAGTAATCCTTTAACCTGCTTTCCTTGCACGACGGGCAGGCAGCGAATGTTATATTGCAGCATCAGCGAAATGGCGTGAATCACCCTGGCGTCATCCTCAATCAGGATCGGATTCGGCGTCATCACACTCGAAATAGGGGCGCGGGTGTCCTTGTCAGCAGCAATAACCGAGCGAGTCATATCGCGGTCTGTCACCAGGCCGACAATGTCACCGTCTTTCATCACCACGGCACAGGAGCTGCGCTGTTTACCGCACATTGCCTGGGCTACGCTACGAATAGAATCGTCCATCTCTACGATGGTGATATTCTCGCTGGCAATTTCCCCCACCTTGCGAAAGAACAGTCCTTTCTCCTCTTTGAGGCAGGCAAAGTTTACAGCCGAACTTAGCCGCACATTAGCCTGTGCGGCGAAGTGATCGGCAAATTCAGGATGTGCTTCGCTTACCTGCTTTAGTACCGAATGGGGAACCAGGTAGAGTAGTGAGTCTTCTATAGCCTGTGCCTGATAACCATCTTCCGTATTAGCCAACGGTTCAAGGAAGGTGAAGCCAAACTGATCGTCCTGCCCCAGCCGGGCGCGTAGCTCCCCGCCAGACGTGCGTTGCTCAATGGCACCGGTGCGGATGATATAGAGGTAGCGTTGTTCGCACAGCGCGCTGAAACTGATGGTTTCGCCTTTGACCAGGTATTTTATTTTTACTGAATTCGCCAGCGTTTTGACCACCGCAGGGGGCAGTTTATCAAACGGATCTATCCGGATAAAAAAGTCAAAGATATTGGGGGTAACGGAAGTGCCCATAACAAACCTTAAGTTGAACTCATGCTTCTGTATTTTTCAGCGGGGACAAAAGTAGCGCCGGGCTACCAGCCGCTCCGGCTAAACCATTTCCGCATCAGGGGGTGCCTTTCTGCGAGATGCCACCCATTGCTTAGAGGGGCAGAATGTTCTTTTTTGCATGAAAATGGTGATAGTATTCATGCTGTGCAGGTGTTTATCTCACCCGCATCAGCGCATACACAAACCCGTAGTATAATTTTTATGAAACAGCTTTTCAAAAAAATAACGAGCAGTTTGACTCTTCGGCAGGATGTGCGGGCACGGAGCGAGAAGGCCAGCGCCACGGCAGTAGTCGGTTTCAGGCACCCAAGCCAGTATCGTTTCGATGCAGAAAGACAACGCGCAGTATGTGAACTTCTTCGCTTCCCGCAACGATCGATAACAAACGTTTCAACCATTTGTTCCGTAAAAGCCCGTACTCTGATGACCTGAATCAGTCAACATTCATCCATCACCGTTCAAAAAAACTACAGCTAAAGCAAGGTCTCCTGCGATGTGGCGCACAGGGTAAGCATCTCTTCTGTTTTGTATGGCCTCGTGAAATTGCTGCGAAAAGCAGCAACTTTGCGCCTCCGAAGGCGAAATGAGGTGAAATACAAGATGTAAGGCTGTGATCTTCATCACGGCTCGATATCAAACACTAAAAAATGAACCGTTGTTTTGATTTTTATCTCTGTTTTTGATTATTTTTGGTGAGATGATTCATTTATATTAAAACATCGTTTCAAGGAGTTTTTTTGTGAACTACGATTATTTTGTCATAGCGGGCTATTTTGCCCTTATGGTGGCAATTAGCTTGATCTTTAAAAAGATGGCCAGTAACAGTACCAGCGACTATTTCCGCGGGGGCGGCAAAATGTTGTGGTGGATGGTGGGGGCGACGGCATTCATGACCCAGTTCTCTGCCTGGACATTTACCGGTGCCGCAGGCAAAGCCTTTAACGATGGCTTTGCCGTGCTGGCGGTGTTTGTCGGTAATATGGTGGCGTACGTTTTTGCGTACTTTTATTTCGCACGTCGCTTTCGCCAGATGCGTGTTGATACCCCGACCGAAGCCGTAAGACGTCGTTTTGGCAGTACCAACGAGCAGTTTTTCACCTGGATAATTATTCCTCTTAGCGTTATCAACGCTGGCGTGTGGCTCAATGGCCTGGGCGTATTTGCGTCTGCGGTGTTCAACGCTGATATTGTGACCACCATCTGGATAACCGGGCTGGCTGTTCTGGCTATTTCCATGTTGAGCGGTGCATGGGGCGTTGTTGCCTCTGACTTCATTCAGACGCTGGTGGTCGCTGTTGTCTCCATCGCCTGCGGCGGCGTGGCGCTGTATCTGGTGGGGGGACCGGTTGAGATCGTTCAAAACTTCCCGGGTGGCTTCTTCATGGGCCCGGATATGAACTATCCATTGCTGATGGTCTGTACCTTCCTGTTCTTTGTGGTAAAACAGCTACAAAGTGTCAACAACATGCAGGAATCCTACCGATTCCTGAACGCCAAAGACTCCAAAAATGCCAGCAAAGCGGCGGTAATGGCGCTTGCCATGATGGTGTTTGGCGCGATCATTTGGTTTATTCCGCCCTGGGCTTCTGCCATTTTGTACCCGGACGCCGCGACGCAATATTCCTCGCTGGGCGCTAAAGCCAGCGATGCGGTCTACCTGGTCTTTGCGCGTGAAGCCATGCCGCTTGGCACGGTGGGCCTGCTGATGGCGGGACTGTTTGCGGCAACCATGTCGTCTATGGACTCTGCGCTGAACCGTAACTCCGGCATCTTTGTGCGCAGCTTTTACTCAAATATTGTGCGTAAGGGCAAGGCCAACGACAAAGAGCAGCTTCGCGCAGGTCAGATTGCCTGTCTGGTGAACGGTATTCTGGTGATTATGATGGCTCAGTTCTTTAACTCGCTGAAGCATCTTAGCCTGTTCGATCTGATGATGCAGGTTGCAACGCTCCTCCAGTCGCCGATTCTGGTTCCGCTGTTCCTGGGCATTATTATTCGTAAAACACCGAAATGGGCACCATGGGCAACGGTGATTGTCGGGATGTTTGTGTCCTGGTCAGTGGTGACAATCTTCACACCAGAGGTTGTTATGGGCTGGTTCGGTGTGGAAGAGATCACCCGTCGAGAAATCAGCGAACTGCGCACGATCATTACGATTGCTGCCCACCTTATCTTCACCGCAGGTTTCTTCTGCCTGACCATGCTGTTCTACCGGGAAGAGAGCGATACCGTCAAAGCATCTACCGACGAGTTTTTCAACGATGTTGATACCGAATGCGTGGCTGAAGAAGGCCAGGACATTGTGGACCGTATGCAGCGTGCAAAACTGGGAACGTTGGTGATTTACATGGCCGCAGGCCTCTCACTGATGATGCTGATTCCTAACCCACTCTGGGGCCGTTTGTTATTCCTGGCCTGTGCGGCAACCGTCTTCGCGGTTGGCTATGGACTCAGAAAAAGTGCGCAGATTGACGCGCCAGCAAAACACGTGCTGAAAACTTCCCAATAATTTGACTGTTAATGGCTGCTTCGGCAGCCTTTTTTGGAGATTTATTATGGCTAAAGGTGATGTGATTACGCTCAACTTTGAAACCCTTATTGATAGTGATACTGGGGTCAAGGTCACGCGTTTAACTCCCACTGATGTTATCTGCCATCGCAACTACTTCTACCAGAAGTGCTTTACCCAGGACGGAACAAAGCTGCTTTTTGCCGGCGATTTTGATGGTAACCGAAACTACTACTTGTTGAATCGGGAAACCCGACAGGCTGTTCAACTGACGCAAGGTGAGGGCGATAACACCTTTGGCGGATTTATTGCCACAGACGACAGCGCCTTCTTCTATGTGAAAAACGAGCGTTGCCTGATGAAAGTCGACCTTGAAACACTGGAAGAGCGGGTGATTTATACCGTTGATGAAGAATGGAAAGGTTACGGTACGTGGGTTGCAAACTCAGCATGCACTAAGCTTGTGGGGATTGAAATTTTAAAACGCGACTGGCAACCGCTGACCTCCTGGGAAAAGTTTGCTGATTTTTACCATACCAGGCCAACCTGCCGCTTAATCAAAGTGGACATTGATACGGGCGAGCTGGAAGTGATCCACCAGGATCAGGCGTGGCTGGGGCATCCTATTTATCGTCCCTTTGATGATTCAACCGTAGGCTTTTGTCATGAAGGTCCACACGATCTGGTTGATGCACGTATGTGGCTGGTGGACGAAGCAGGCAGCAATGTGCGTAAAGTTAAAGAACATGCGCCGGGCGAGTCCTGCACTCATGAGTTCTGGATCCCTGACGGGAGCGCTATGGCCTATGTTTCTTACTTTAAAGGTCAGCGCGATCGCGTCATCTACAAGGTAAATCCTGACACGTTGGAAAACGAAGAAGTGATGGTGATGCCTCCTTGTTCTCACCTGATGAGTAACTTCGATGGGTCATTGATGGTTGGCGATGGCGCTGATGCTCCGGTTGATGTGGCCGATGCCGATAGTTACGATATTGAAAACGATCCTTTCCTTTACGTGCTGAATACAAAGACAAAGTCGGCGCAAAAATTGTGTAAACACAATTCTTCATGGAAAGTGTTAGACGGCGATCGTCAGATAACGCATCCCCATCCTTCATTTACCCCTGGCGATGATGGGGTGCTGTTTACCAGCGATTTTGAAGGTGTACCGGCAATTTATATCGCTGAAATACCCGGGGCTTTAAAACAGGCTTAAAAGCTCCGGTCAGAGGGGGTGAGGCATTACCTTAACCCGTCAATATTAAGCCGTTTTCAGGGCCAGGGACGATGATCTATCGCTCCCTGGCCTTTTTACTTAGGCAATCTGTTAGCAGTAGCTACTCGCACCTTCGTAGTTGTGATGATCGGTCCCCAGGTTATATGACCCCGGTCATAAGAATGAATCATAATAAATGAGAGATTTATCCTACACGTGTAGGAATATTCCCTTTGATTGTGTTAAGGGTTTGATATTCAGACAGGCTCAAGGTTTAAAATTTGTAAAATACAGTGTTGCATTTAGGCATTATTCTTCGTTTTTATAAAAAACCAATAAAATACACGGGTGAATGTGTTAGGATTTATCTGATAAATCCTTATTTGTATAAATTATAATGCTCAAGGCTCACCTGTTCGATAGCCATCGCCTCTCTTTATTTATCGGGATTCTTATACGCAATGAACGCGATAATCGTTGACGATCACCCATTAGCTCGCATAGCCATCCGCAACTTACTCGATACTAATGGTATTACCGTAACCACCGAGCTTGACAGCGGGGAGCACGTGGTTCAAACCGTTGAAAGAACTAAGCCGGAGCTGCTGATTATTGATGTGGATATTCCGGGCATCAGCGGCATCGAAGTGCTGGAGCAACTGCGAAAGCGGCGCTATACGGGTGTAATCATTATCATATCAGCCAAAAATGAATTTTTTTACGGCAAACGTAGCGCTGAATACGGTGCCAACGGATTTGTGAGTAAAAAAGAAGGTATGAATAATATTCTTGCCGCAATCGAAGCAGCAAAAAATGGTTATAGCTATTTTCCCTTTTCCCTTGAGCATTTTACTGGCTCATCTGTCAGCGAACAGGATAAGCTTGATACGTTGTCGACCCAGGAAATGAAAGTGTTGCGTTATATTCTTAACGGTATGGATTACAGCACGATTGCCAGCAAAATGAATATCAGTAATAAAACGGTAAGCACCTATAAAAGCCGTTTGATGGAGAAATTAGATTGTTCATCATTAATGGAAATTTATGATTATGCGCAAAGAAATAAAATAGGATAGAGTAATGCTGGAACGTTTGTTTATTTTTTTGATGGTCATATTTACCATCGGGTTTTCTACGGGTGTAAGCTCAGCCCGACAAGTTGAGCTAAAAAGTAACTATAATACCTCAGTACAACATATCGGCCTGAACAGGGAAGAAACAAACTGGCTGGCGCATAAAAAAAACCTGGTTGTTGGCACCTGGTTACCGGAAGTCTCCCCTATTGTTTATCAAAATAGCGGTGAATATTATCGGGGAGTCAACGCGGATTATCTTGCGCTAATGCAAAAGAATCTCAATCTAAAAATTGTTATAAA
This sequence comes from Citrobacter amalonaticus, assembly GCF_002918555.1. Taxonomy (GTDB): domain Bacteria; phylum Pseudomonadota; class Gammaproteobacteria; order Enterobacterales; family Enterobacteriaceae; genus Citrobacter_C; species Citrobacter_C amalonaticus_A. Next base: position 98,936 of record NZ_PQMB01000001.1, on the reverse strand, counting down.
GCAGTATGATAATGAGCAAGAAGCGCTGGCCGCACTTGCCAGTAACGATGTAGATACATTGATAACTCAGCTGTCCCGGCGACAGGATGTCGGCGGGCATTTATTGCGCACTTCGGCATTACTGACTACGTTGCCGACGCTCGTGACCTCGCTAAAAAACACCATGCTGCCGCTGAACTCGGAGCATCAGGTGAGCGTCGCGTGTGTGCGGGATTGTCCTTTTCTTGATGTTATCCAGGATGCTTTTCCTGAAGCTAAAGTCTCATTTTACGACGACGAGTATCAGGCCATGGCGTCGGTAATGAACGGTGATAACCAATATTATATTGGTAACAATATCACCAGCAGTCATTGTGTCTCCCGATATTTTTCGCAATCACTGGTTATTACGCACTACTTTGATAAACAAGAGCAATATAATTATTTTGTGGTAAGGGACGACCAGCCGGTATTAAGAAATATTCTTGATGGTTTCGTTACGTCAATCAGTAATGAAATTCATATGCAGATCATGCAGAACTGGCTGAACCGCGGTAACCTTGCTTTTCTGAATGCGCCTGTTCCTTTTACCGATCGGGAAAAAGCGTGGCTGAAGAAGAAACATACTATTCGCATTCTTATCAATCCAGATTACCCGCCTTATACGCTTGTCGATCGCAGCGGCGAGTTACGCGGAATTCTTGGCGAATTGCTGAATATTATTCATCTGCAAACGGGGATTGATATTGAGCCGGTTTTGGCAAACACCAAAAGTGAACAGACAAAACAATTAAGCGGCGAACGATGGGATATGTATCCCACTATCACCCTGACTAATCAAAATCAGCCCAGTTCGACCTTTAGCGATCCGCTGATGAATGTGGCATTTGTGATTATCACTTCCCTTGATGAAACGGCTGACTCGTTACTGAATACACCGATCCGTATTGCGTTGCCCGCCGGGCATGTTTTGGAAAGTGACCTGAAACAACGCTACCCGCAGGCCACCTGGGTTGAGGCTGATACTGGCAGCGTCGCGATGACTATGCTCAGGGATGGCAAGGTTGACGCGGCAATTGCTACCGAATTGTCGGCAAGGTTCATGGTCGATCATGACTACCAGAAAAATATGCACTTTTTCAGGCTTCCGGATATGCCTGGCGCGTCGGTGAACTTTGCGATTTCTCCTCACGAGCCCATGTTGAAGTCCGTAATGGATAAAGCGCTGCAGGCGATACCGCCACGTGAGATTTTGCAGATGACGGAGAAGTGGTCGAAAATTTCTAATACGCAGGTCGATATCTGGAGTCGGTACAGCAAACAGTTCTATCAACTGGTGGTGTTTGCGCTGTTGCTGATAGCGATTAGTCTGATCTGGGGGATCTCTCTCTCCCGTGAGGTAAATAAAAGAAAACAATCGCAGCGGCTGCTGGAAGAGCAGCTTCATCTCAAAGAGGCATTGTCTCAGGAACTGGAAACCGAAAAGAATAAAGCGATTGAAGCAACCAGGGCCAAAAGTCGCTTTCTTGCGAGCATGAGCCATGAATTACGTACCCCTGTCAGCTCGATTGTGGGCTTTCTGGAATTACTGTCGAGCTCAGAACTCAGCCCGGCACAACGAAAAGAGGCGATTGCTCTTACCGGGGCGACGGCCCAGTCATTGCTTGGACTGATCGGTAAGATTCTGGACGTTGATAAGATTGAGTCTGGTAAATACCAGGTTGTTCCTCAATGGACGGATCTCTCGCAGCTCATTGAATTGCAGTGTCACTCTTTCGATGCCTTAGCCAGGCAGAAAGGCGTTACGCTTGCTTGCCTTAGCCAGTTGCCGGCAAACGAGCGGGTATTTGTCGATCAGCAGGCTTTGCGGCAAATTCTCACCAACCTGGTGGGCAATGCGCTGAAGTTTACCGGGCAGGGCAGCATTCATGTGACGGCCCGTTTAACACCTGATGGGGAGAATCACGGTACCCTGACCATCGCCATTAGCGACACCGGCTGCGGGATTAGCGAAGAGGAGCAGGCCGGGCTGTTTCGTCGCTACGCTCAGGGGCGCTGTGGGCGTCAACAAACGGGGTCTGGTCTGGGGTTATTTATCTGCAAAGAGCTGGTAACGCTGATGGGCGGTACGCTGGAGCTGATGAGCGTCCCGGCGCAAGGAACCACGTTTACCATAACGCTGCCGGTTGAGACTGCCCGCCAGTCAATTTTACCGGATGGCGACACGCCGGGTGCGCTGTTGCCGCTGCCGTGTCTGTCTATTTTGATAGCAGATGACAACCCGACCAATCGCCTGCTGCTTAAGCGGCAGTTGAACGCCATTGGTTACAGCGTGGATGAAGCGTGTGATGGTGAGGAAGCCGAAGCCAGACTGGCTAAAACATCATACGACCTGTTGATAACCGATGTGAATATGCCGAAGAAGGACGGGTTTGATCTTGCGGCTTCGTTGCGTCGTCAGCAGCCTCATTTACAAATATGGGGACTGACGGCCAGCGCGCTCCCACAGTCACGCGACAGGTGTCTGCAAAACGGCATGAATTTGTGTCTGTTTAAGCCCGTGTCGATTCAGACACTGACGCATGAATTGAGCAAAATCGAAACCGGTTATTCGTCTCCTTGCGCAATCCGGCATTTGAAATTCAATGTCCTGACGGAAAATACCGGCGGCGATCGCGCATTAATGAACGAGATACTCGAAACATTTCGCGAGGCAACGTTTAGCGATTTACAGGCGGCCGAGAAAGCCGTTGAGCAAGATGAACCCCGGCTGTTTTTGCGAGCCCTTCACCGGTTGCATGGTTCGGCGCAAATTCTGGGCATTACTGCTCTTCAGACGCTATGCGAACCTTTTGAATCTATGCGACATGACGATCTTCCTCTGGCAATACGCCAGGAAGCATTACAGAAGATTGTTGCCGTCATGCGGGAAATTGAGATTGAGATCGACAGTCTGATTAGTCATTAACCCCCCCGATCGGGTCGCCGTAGCGATCCGATCAGGAGAGAAAGTCCTGGTTCAACACTCCGCAGTGCTGAGTATTACTGGCCTGCGGCCAGCATCTCGCTATCCATCACAATACCTTCTTCAGCACCCTTTAACACAAGGTTTGCTTCATAGTATTTACCTGAAGACAGCAGTTTTTGAGCGCTGGCAACAGCTTTACGCGTCTGATTCAGGGGCATCAGGTATTGGGTCTGAAGCACGCTGATCCCCGCCAGTTGCAAGGTATCCACAGCACCTTTCCAGTCGCCTTTAGCCATTTTGCCATTCGCTGTATTGATAGCGGATTCTTTAGCCGGGGTGGCAATATAGTCTTCTGACAGCGCAATCGTAGCGTTAATAATCACGTACTGATCGTCAATCATCCTGGCTTTAGGCGCAGTTTTTACAAATTTCGCCCAGTCGTGGCTGTCACCTGCAAGCAGGGAAGCGGCGTCATCGGTTAACTTTTTAGCACTGTCAGGCTGTCCATGAAACAGGGCCAGACGGGCAAGCTGAATATCACGCATCGCATTTGCACCTTGTACTGCGACCTGCATAATATCGGCAGCTTCTTTTTGTACATTGGCGGTAGCAGTTTGTGCCGGCGTGGTAGTGGTAGCTGCCAGTACCGGCGCTGAGCCCATCATGGTTGCAAGCAGACCTGCAAGAATAATCTTTTTCATTACTTTCTCCTGAATGAATTTGGCATATGTCACCAAACGAAATAAGAATATTAAATAAACTCAACGAGTGGAATCAGAGTCAGGACAGAATAATGAGCGTTTAATCTTACAAGTGTCAGACGTCTGACGCGTGTAGGATTATACGGATAATGACATTCCTTTGTTCTTATATACGAATTCGCTGTGAAAGTATTATCATTCCATTGTAAGTGAGATGTATTAAGTGAATATTATTCTTTTATTAGCAGGTTACATTGCGTTTCTATGTAACGGAGGATGTATGTTTGTTTTTAATCAGCGTAGCCTGAAAGCATTTAATGAAAAAACACTATTTCATTATAAAAGACACGCCACAATCATGGCCGTGCTGTTGTTGGTTTGCGGCATCTGCTGCTTAATCTATCCAGTCGCTGCAGGTGTTTACTTAAGCTATGCAACAGGTTTTATGTTCCTGGTGTGTGGCTTCTATTCTATTTATAGCCTGTTTTCCTTGGGTAAAAAGCAGCTGAAAGCCGGGTTTACCTATGCCTTTTTTGCTATCGCATGGTTGCTGCTGGGATACTGTTTCCTCGAAAATCCTGTGATAGGTATGAATTCACTGGCAATGGTTTTTTGCTGCCTGTTTATTCTTGGCGGTATTTTTCGTATTGCTTCCGGCGTCAAAATGTTCCGCAGTCCGGGCTATGGATGGAATATTTTTATCGGTATTTTTGACCTGCTTATTGCAGCCGTGTGGCTGAATATGGATCCCGACCGTTCTTATGTGTTTACCTCCATCTTTATTGGCGTTGAGATGATCTTTAGTTCTTTGGCTTTTATCAGTCTGCGCAGAAATGCAACATTGGTACAAACTGAAAAACTCGCCGATAAAAATTAATGCTACTTCTGGAGCGCATTGTGAAGATTAAATTGATTGTCTCTGCCGTTATTCTTATGACCTCTGTTATGGCGCCGGTGAACCGTGCTTTTGCTACACAGGCAACGGAAGCGGCGCCACAAGATATGACCTGTAAAGAATTCGTTGATATGAGTCGGCAATACATGACAGCAAATGCCTTTGTGATTGTTAATAAAAATTCGGACTTTAGAGGCGATGATTATGTCCCCCTGCACGAGGTGGAAACTGTCGCTGTACCGAAGATGGTTAAAATGTGTCATCAACATCCTGATGCTAAATTGGGCGAACTGGTCGTAAATCTGAAGGGTTCCGGTCTGCACTATTGATTACCCGTTTTGATAGCCTGGCATGAGTCAGAATTGACAACCTCTGTACCTGTCTCAGTTGTTCCCCAACAAGAAAAAATCCCCGTATTGTTTACCCTGCTATCCACGAGAAATTCGCTGGATAGCAGGGCCCGCTAACACCCGTAGGCCTGATCAGCGAAGCGCCACCAGGCATTGATTACCCGCAGAGCACAGGGACTCAAGTGTGGTGGAGAATGCCACTCTTAACGTAATCACAATATCGTCGCTGTAATGAAATGAAGAACTGAAGGTGAATGAAACTGTTTCTGAAGAGAGCATTGAGAATCCCCGGGATTTAATAAACTTATCCCAGGGATTCTCACGTACGAGGGCAGGGAATCAGCGCCGCGTTTTGAATCGCGCCAGCATGTTTTCAACGAGAACAAAGAACAGCGGAACAAAGTAGATCGCCAGCACTGTCGCGGCCAGCATCCCACCAATAACACCCGTACCGACGGCATTTTGCGCGCCAGAGCCCGCGCCGTTGCTTATTGCCAGAGGGATAACCCCTAAGATAAAGGCCAGTGACGTCATCAAAATAGGGCGTAAGCGCATTTGTGCGGCCTCTACTGCGGCTTCAGGCGGCGTTTTTCCTTCCTTTTGCATGATCTCGACGGCGAACTCGACGATCAGAATGGCGTTTTTAGCCGAGAGCCCCATGGTGGTGAGCAGGCCGACCTGGAAGTAAACATCATTGCTCAGGCCGCGCAAGTCGGTTGCCAGCAAAGCGCCAACCACCCCGATTGGCACAACCAGCATTACCGAGAATGGTATCGACCAGCTTTCATACAGTGCCGCCAGTGCCAGAAACACGACAATCAGCGAAATGCCGTACAGCATTGGCGCCTGGTTTGTGGACAGCGCTTCCTGATAAGACAGACCGGTCCAGGCATAGCCGACGCCCGCGGGCAGTTTATTTATCAGCGATGCCATAAATTTCATCGCATCGCCGCTGCTTTTCCCTTCGACTGGCTGGCCCAGAATTTCCATTGCAGGCTGACCGTTGTAGCGTTCAAGGCGGGGAGAACCGTAGGTCCACTCGGTGGATGAGTAGGCCGAAAGCGGCGTCATAGCGCCGGAGGCATTACGTACGTACCAGTGATTGATATTATCCGGCAACATACGGAACGGCGTATCGGCCTGGACATACACTTTTTTAACGCGCCCCTGGTTCAGGAAATCATTGACATAGCGACTACCGAACGCCGTGGAGATAGTTTGATTGATATCCGATAATGCAACGCCCATGGCTTCTGCCTTCGTGGCGTTGACATGAATGCGGAACATCGGTGTATCTTCCAGACCATTCGGGCGCACCCCGTCGACCTCACCGGACGACTGGTTGGCCAGCGCCAGAAGCTCGTTTCGGGCCTGCATCATTTTTTCATGCCCCAGGTTACCGTTATCCAGCAGCTCCATGTCAAAACCTGAAGCCGTCCCCAGTTCTGCAACTGCGGGTAAATTAAACGGATAAACGACGGCATTATTGATGGTGCTTAAGGCCATCATCGCCCGTCGAATAATGGCGGTAACTGAGTTTTCTTCACCAACGCGTTCTGACCACGGTTTCAGGCTGATAAACGCCAGACCGTTGTTTTGCCCCTGGCCGCTGAAACCAAATCCGCCTACGGTGAAAACCGAAGCGACATTTTTCTCTTCTTTCGTCAGGTAGTAATCCGTTATTTCCCCAAGCACTTTGCTGGTGTTCACCATCGTTGAGCCTGAAGGCAATTGCGCGGTAGTCATGAATACCCCCTGGTCTTCTTCAGGCAAAAAGGAGGTTGGGGTACGTAAAAACAGCACAATCATGCCCGCGCCAATCACTAAATACACGACCATGTAACGGCCTGTGCAACGTAGCAGTTTACGGGTGCTGTCCGTGTAGTGCTGAGTACATTTCTCCATGAAGTGATTGAAACGGGTAAACAAAAAATGTGTGTTTGCTTTTTCTCCCTTGTGGGCTTTTAACAGCATGGCGCAGAGTGCTGGCGTCAGGCTCATCGCCACAAACACCGACAGCAGCATGGAGGAGATTAAGGTGATAGAAAACTGACGAAAAATTTCACCCGTTGCTCCGCTCATAAATGCCATCGGCATAAATACGGCGGATAACACAACGGCAATACCGACCAGCGCTCTCTGCAACTGGCCCATCGCTTTGTGCGTCGCCGCTTTTGGTGACAAGTGTTCTTCGGCAATAATGCGTTCTACGTTCTCAACTACCACGATAGCATCATCGACTAACAACCCTATCGCCAGCACCATGCCAAACATCGTGAGCGTATTAATCGAAAAACCCGCGACGTCGAGTATCGCAAAGGTGCCAAGGATAACTACCGGAACGGCAATTGTGGGGATAAGCGTCGCGCGGAAACTTTGCAAAAACAGATACATGACGAGGAATACCAGAATGATTGCCTCGATCAAAGTATGAAAAACACCCTGAATCGAAATCTCGATAAACGGAGTGGTGTCATAGGGATAAACGGTTTTCATGCTGGCCGGAAACCAGGCCGATAATCTGTTCAGCTCTTGTTTGACCGCCTGGGATGTTTCCAGGGCATTCGCGCCAGCGGCAAGTTTAATTGCAATCCCGGCGGCGGGTTTTCCGTTGTAACGTGCAACCGTGGCATAATTTTCCGCACCCAGCTCAATGCGCGCGACATCACGCAGCAGAACCTGGGATCCATCTTGCTGAACTTTAAGGAAGATCTTGCCAAATTCATCGGTTGTTTGCAGGCGCGTCTGGACGATTATCGACGCATTTAGCTGCTGATCGGCTGACTGAGGCATGCCTCCCAACTGCCCGCCCGATATCTGGTTGTTCTGAACTTTGAGCTGGGTAATGACGTCCTGAGGTGTGAGGTTATACTTGTCGAGCTTTTGCGGATCCAGCCAGATGCGCATGGCGTATTGCGAACCGAATAACTGTACGCTCCCCACCCCGGCAGTGCGGCTTATCGGGTCTTTGATATTCGAGGCCACATAGTCGGCAATATCATATTGGCTCAGACTGTTATTATCAGAGATAAAGCCGGCGACCATCAAAATATTGCTGCTGGATTTATCAACGCTGATCCCTTGCTGCTGTACTTCCTGCGGTAAAGAAGGCATCGCCAGCTGCAGTTTATTCTGTACCTGAACCTGTGCAATATCGGGTGACGTGCCCGTTTTGAAGGTCAGGATAATCGACGCATTACCTGCCGCATCGCTGGTGGATGACATATACATCAGGCCATCAAGACCATTCATATTCTGTTCAATCACCTGAGTCACGGAGTCTTCAACGGTCTTTGCATCTGCCCCAGGGTAGGCAGCGCTGATGGTAATGGTTGGGGGAGCAATTTGTGGATACTGGGCGATCGGCAGGTTCATTATCGCGATACCGCCCGTAAACATCATGATAATGGCGAGCACCCAGGCGAAAACCGGGCGCTCAATAAAAAAGTTGGCCATGAAGAAATTGTCCTTAATACCTGAAATATTACTGTTCAGTTACCGCGTCAGGAGTGTTCAGTTTTGAAGGGAGGACCCGGGCTTTGATTCCCGGACGAATTCTTTGTAATCCGGACACAATGACCCGATCGCCGGGGCGTAATCCTGCGGTCACCAGCCATTGATTGCCAACGGCCTTCACGGCGTTTATTTCGCGCAGTTGCACCAGGTTTTGCTGGTCAAGGATCAGCGCGGTGGCTTTTCCTTGTTCGTTATGCGTAATCCCTTGTTGGGGGACCATCAAAACGTTCTGCTGGCTGCCTTCGTCCAGCAACGCCGTGACATACATCCCGGGTAAAATTTCACCTTCAGGATTGGGGAACACGGCGCGCAACGTCACCGATCCGGTGGTCTCATCGACGGCGGGATCGGAAAACTCAAGCGTGCCGGTATGGCGATAGGGTTTGCCGTTTTCCAGCATCAGCTCAACAGGGATTTTGCCTTGTTGCTGGGCAATTTTGCCGTTGGCTTTCTCTTCTTTCAGGCGTAAGAAGTCCTGTACTGACTGTGTTAAATCAACATAAATCGGATCCAGCCGCTGAACGGTGACCAGCGCGTTTTCCTGATTTGCGGTGACCAGGGCACCTACGGTCACGGAGGATTTACCGCTGATGCCATCAATCGGCGAGGTGACATTAGCGTAACGAAGGTTGATGGTGGCCTGCTCAAGATCCGCTTTGGCGACGGCGACATTGGCTTGTGCTTCATTAAGCTGTGAGCGCGTCGTGTCGTAGTCCTGGCGGCTGACGTAATTGGATTTTATTAACGCTGACTGCCGATTTAATGTCAGACGGACATTATTGGCCGTCGCCAGTGCCTTTGCCAGCGCGCCTTTGGCTGAATCCAGTCTTGCCTGCAGCGGGGCAGGATCAATTTGATACAGTGACTCTCCTTTGCTGACTTTATCACCTTCAATAAAGTTGCGTTTTATGATGATCCCACCAACCTGAGGGCGGATTTCGGCGATCTCGAATGAAACCGCCCGACCCGGAAGTTCACTTTTAATATTCACTGAGGAGGGCGCTAAGGTAACAACGCCGACCTCGGGCTCCATGGTGGTGGTTTTTACTGCAGGTTTATTATCGCAGGCGGTGATGATGATGCTACTAAAAAATAATGGTATCAACAGTAAGCATTTTCTGTTCATAGTAATCCCTGAATAAATCGTAAACACAAATGTTCTTTTATTGCATGCAGGGTGGGAGAGTTATCGGTAAATAACAAAAGATGCTCAGGCATGAGACGGCTAAAGCCCATTTTTTCGCTCAAGTGGTAGCGGGTAAAATTATATGTAACAGGAAGAATGCGTGTTAAGCGAAAGATCGCATTCAGCAGAAAGGCGCAATAAGATAAACACGGAAGATGATAAGGATGTTTCACCTGAATCAAATTCCGCGATAGATTAGCGCCATTTTACTACGGGATTATTTTACGAGCTCAGGAGTAACCTCGGTTATTGTATTTGTGTAGTAGGGGCCTCCCCACATCGGCTCAGGCCAGAACGCACCGTAACCGTAATCCCAGAGATTATAGGTAGTGTTAACAGTATCTGTTAAATGCCAGACCTGAATACCCTGTAAATCAACTTTAACAAAGTTATACGGGACTTTGTTGATGAATCCTGACTCATCTCCTTGAATTGTTCCCAAAATAGTAACGAAGTGGTTTCTGTAGTTTACCGGTTCGAGAAAACCTTTCTGCTGGGCCAGAATACGTCCCTGATAGCTCGCGTCTATTTGCGGTTTAGCATAGTTGTTCAGTGGCAGAACGGCGATTTCCAGTAATGTATCCGTTTTGGTGTTAATCACATTGATGACTTTACCCCCAAAGCGGGCCTGCTGACCGGTATATAATCCCGGTTGGTTATGCACGGAGATAAAGTTTTTTTGAATATCTGGTTGATTAGTACCTTTGATATTCTCAGGAATTGAAGCACATGACGCCAGTGTGAAAGCAAGGGCAACAATTATCAACCCATTTGTTTTTTTCATTTTACTTTCCTGCTAATAAAAGACAGGCCTATAGTAAACCTTTGCTCATAATTGTCAGCAAACGTGCCGTTGATTATCTAAAATTAATATTATTGTAGCTTATGGTAATAACGGACCGTATTTTATCTGGTTGCTGGAAGAGGGCTATAGTTTCTTTTTTTCAGTCCAGCAACTGCAGTAAAATGATCGTCATGTCATCCATGAAACACAAAAACCCGCTCAGGGCGGGTTTTTTATCACGTTCACTTATCTGCTCAGGCCAATGCCGTCATCGCTGTCGTAAGCGTCTGTGTCGTTATCGGCAATTAAAGCGCGACAACATTTCCGGCAGCCGGACCTTTGGCACCATTCTCAATCGAGAACTCAACCTTCTGGCCTTCGTCGAGCGTTTTGTAATCGTTGCTCTGAATGGCAGAGAAATGAACAAAAACATCTTTGCTGCCGTCAGCTGGCGTAATGAAGCCGAAACCTTTGTCAGAGTTAAACCATTTTACTAAACCAGTCATTTTATTCGACATAGATACTTCCTTTAATTTTCTTGAGCCACATGTTGTGGCGAACATGGCCTGCTTGCAGATGAGGTCTTATTGGGCACTTAGGAGGAGGCTCATGCAGAAGAGTATCTAAGGATAACGCTTGAAATGAGGACTGCTTTACTAAAACTGCTTTCATAAGGTCTGTATGCCAAACCGATGACGCATAGTGGACCCATATGAGTTGATAAGCAAGATTATTTTTGTCAGTAATCTGTTGGGAAAACTTACAATTCAAAGGGGTCAGTAATCTTAAAAGCCCTGACCATTGCAGCCAGGGCTTTTAAGGTACTACAGACTTCAGATTTAACATTAATGGACTTAATAAAGTGATACTGCTATTTATACTGCTTTCAAATGTACCCGTTCACTACAGATAATATTGGGCATTAATACTAAAAAACCTCCCTCTATTTATCTCGTTATACACCGCCTGCGCTTTCAAAACCTCAGCGTGGCAACTTAAACAAGCACATCCCCCATCGCGACATATACTCTTTGATGCGTTGCCCTTTGCTGATACGGTTACCATCAAAAAAACGAAACCATCAGCATTGACTAAAAAAAACAAGGCCTTACATCGTCGCGCTAACACTACCATTTTGCGAATCAGCACAATCACTACGAGGCCTGAAAGCTAACTACATCCCAAACAACAAACTTCGTGGCCTGTAAAGCAAAATGGCTTAACCCGGAACTTCTTTCAATTCACTAACTGACTAACCACTTTCATTGTGCTGCTGAGTACTAATTTACTTATTTAAGACTTGCGGTCAATACTGTTTTTTAAAACATGTTTTTATTAACAGCGATAGTGACTGTGCGGCTTTGCGTATCGGTGAGCATAACGGGGTCTTGTTTAATTATTATACCGTTATTGAACTCACTTAAAATGAAGATGGAAGAATGTTGTACTCATGTTTGACAGCGTTGTTACGAGATGAGTTGAGATTCTATGAAATGAAAAATCCACGCAGGTGCGTGGATTTAATGGGTTTTTCAGCCTTCATGAGATTCAGTGAAACCTCATGAGACGGCAGAAACGATTTAGACGTTGAACAGGAAGTTCATCACATCGCCATCTTTAACGATATAGTCTTTACCTTCTGCGCGCATCTTACCGGCTTCTTTTGCACCTTGTTCACCTTTATAGGTGATGAAGTCTTCAAACGCGATGGTCTGAGCACGGATAAAGCCTTTTTCGAAATCGGTATGGATTTTACCTGCCGCCTGCGGTGCCGTCGCGCCGACAGGAATCGTCCATGCGCGTACTTCTTTTACACCCGCGGTAAAGTAGGTTTGCAGATCCAGCAGCTTGTAGCCAGCACGGATCACGCGGTTCAGTCCCGGTTCTTCCAGACCCAGTTCAGCCATGAACTCATCGCGTTCTTCGTCATCCAGCTCAGCAATGTCCGCTTCTACGGCTGCGCACACCGGAACGACAACAGAACCTTCTTTAGCGGCGATTTCACGAACCTGGTCAAGATAAGGGTTATTTTCAAAACCGTCTTCGTTGACGTTGGCGATGTACATGGTTGGTTTCAGCGTCAGGAAACTCAGATAGCGAATTGCCGCTTTATCTTCATCAGTCAGGTCCAGAGAACGCAACATGCCTGCTTCAGCGAGGTGCGGCAGACATTTTTCCAGCGCGGCCAGCTCAGCTTTAGCATCTTTATCGCCACCTTTGGCTTTTTTCTGCACACGATGAATTGCACGCTCACAGGTGTCGAGATCCGCCAGCGCCAGTTCGGTATTGATAACGTCGATATCTTCTGCCGGGTTAACTTTACCCGCAACGTGGATGATGTTGTCGTTCTCAAAGCAGCGCACGACGTGACCGATAGCCTCAGTTTCACGGATATTGGTCAGGAACTGGTTACCCAGACCTTCACCTTTTGACGCGCCTTTTACCAGACCGGCGATGTCAACAAACTCCATCGTGGTAGGAAGAATGCGCTGCGGTTTCACGATCTCAGCCAACTGGTCCAGGCGCGGGTCGGGCATTGGTACAACACCGGTATTCGGCTCGATAGTACAGAACGGGAAGTTTGCCGCTTCAATGCCGGCTTTGGTCAGCGCGTTGAACAGGGTGGATTTCCCAACGTTGGGCAAACCGACGATACCGCATTTGAATCCCATGATTTAAATCACCTTAATATCTTAATAATCAACCCGTTGTAGAAAACAGATTGTAGAAATGGAAATAACTTTGCCTATTATACACAGCGTACGGCAAAAATGCCGCACATCACTGCTTATTGCGCTTTAAAGGTATGCAAACGGCTGGTTGCTTTTGTCAGGCCATCTTTGAACAAAATTTCGGTACAACGCACCGCTTCGTCAATGGCGTCGTCAATTAACTTCTGTTCAGATACAGGCGGTTTCCCCAGCACAAAGCCGACAACTTTGTTTTTATCGCCCGGATGGCCGATTCCAACGCGTAAGCGGTGAAAGTTCGGGTTATTGCCGAGCTTGCTGATGATGTCCTTCAGGCCGTTGTGTCCCCCGTGTCCGCCACCGAGCTTAAATTTTGCCACGCCGGGGGGAAGGTCGAGTTCATCATGCGCCACCAAAATTTCGTCGGGATTGATACGATAAAAACTGGCCATTGCGCCAACCGCTTTACCGCTCAGATTCATAAACGTGGTGGGTACCAGCAGGCGAACATCTTCACCTTCAAGCGTGACACGCGAGGTGTAGCCGAAGAATTTCGGCTCTTCCCGTAGGGGCGCCCGCAGACGCTCCGCCAGCAGATCGACATACCATGCGCCAGCATTATGGCGCGTCGCTGCGTATTCCGCGCCGGGGTTTGCCAGGCCGACAATCAGTTTAATCGTCACGTTTTTTTGTCCTGTCCAGGTCTGTAACTGGCGCGTAGTTTACTGTCTGCGGCCGCGCTTGACAAAAAACAGCGTCACTTATTAATGAAAATGAATAATTGCCAAAATGAACTATTGGAAATCATGACTGTTCAGTGGCTTATTTGTAAAGTTTTGTTGAATTAAGCGTTGTAATTGTGATCGTTCGCGCACTAACAATCTGGCGCAGTGTCTATACTTTACACATAAGGATTAGGGGTATTCCCTGAAGCAACCCAAGGTTCCGGAGGTGACATATGAAACGCAAAAACGCTTCGTTACTCGGTAACGTGCTCATGGGGTTGGGATTAGTGGTTATGGTCGTGGGCGTTGGTTACTCTATTTTAAACCAGCTGCCGCAGTTTAACCTGCCACAATTTTTCGCACATGGTGCAGTTCTCAGTATCTTTGTGGGGGCCATTCTCTGGCTGGCAGGTGCTCGCGTTGGCGGGCATGAACAGGTGAGCGACCGTTACTGGTGGGTCCGCCATTACGATAAACGTTGCCGTCGCAACGACAATCGTCGTCACAGCTAAGTCATCGCCAGGGATATAACCAGTCAGCTTCGCGGCTGACTGGCTGAAATATTCTTCCCATATTCCCGCTTGTTCCACGCGCAAACTAACAAATTTCTTTTCTGCAAAATATACTGCTGTTCAGGATTGACGATATTCTCATCCGCGGAAGGTTTTGTTCTGCCGGCATTGAAGAACAAATTGAGATATTCAACAAGAAATAGCTGAACCGCAGGAATGTCGGCGCGGGTCATCTCGTCTGGCGTAAATGAAATCACCGGGGGCTCGACGCGGGCTGGATTCGAAAAAGGGATAATAGTCATCCAGGCGGGGTAACCACTGCCGACACGGGAAGTGTTACCGGTTTGCACAGAGACAAACCGGTAACGGAGACGCGTTATAAATCAGCCAGCGCCGCGTCGCGATTAGGGAAGAACGCCAGGCGTCCGGGGATCGGTTTGATGCCTGCACGCGCCATCGTCCGTAACGGCTGGAACTCGAGGTTACTGATCCGTAGTTCGCAGCCTTCCGGCAGCCGTTTTACAAAACGCTGAAACGCATCAAGCCCACCGGCGTCCAGCACGGGTACCGCATCCCATTTCAGAACAACGATACGTTTACCCTCAATACGCGTTTCCAGGTCGGTAAACAGCCCTTCGGCCGCCGCAAAGAAGAGTGGGCCAATAACGCGCAGTACCAGTACATCATCCGGTACTTCAACGTTCACCACCGCCAGGCGGGTCATCCGGGCAATTCGACGCATAAACAGCAGAGAGGCGAGCACGATACCGACGCTGATGGCAATCACCATGTCAAAAAGTACCGTCAGCGACATACACATCAGCATAACAATGATGTCGTCTTTCGGCGCATGACGCAGCAGGTCCACCACCTTATGCGCCTCACTCATATTCCACGCCACCATCAGCAGAAGCGCGGCCATTGCGGAAAGCGGCAACCAGGAGAGCAACGGTGCCAGTACCAGCAGGGCGAGGATCACCAGAATCGCGTGGATCACCGCAGAGATGGGGGACGTCGCCCCGGCACGCACGTTAGCCGCTGAACGGGCAATCGCCGCCGTTGCCGTGATGCCGCCAAAGAACGGCGCGACAATGTTTCCCAGCCCCTGGCCGATGAGCTCGCTGTTAGCTTTGTGTTTGGTGCCGGTCATGCCGTCGAGCACCACGGCGCACAGCAGAGACTCAATGGCACCCAGCATCGCCATCGAAAACGCCGCCGGAAGCAGGGCGCTCAGCGAATCCCAGTTCAGGGTAAACTCTGAATCCGGCAGATTCCATGGCAGCACCAGCTGCGGCAACAGTTGTGGGATGCCGTTACCCTGCGAGCCGTCAGCCAGAATATAGTGGAACTGAGAACCAATCGTTGCGACGTGACCGCCCAGCAGATTAACGATCCCCATCACCGCGCAACCAGCCAGCAGCGCGGGGAGGTGACCAGGCAGACGAATGCCCAGACGCGGCCAGAAAATCAGTATCCCAAGCGTGACGACGCCAATCGCGGCATCACCCGGATTAACGGTGGGGAGCGCCATGAACAGCGCCCCTACTTTTTGCAAATAGTGCTCAGGGACATGCGCCATCTGCAGGCCCAGGAAGTCCTTAATTTGCATGGTACCAATGGTGATACCAATCCCTGATGTAAAGCCCAGGGTGACCGATACGGGTATGTATTCAATCAGGCGGCCAAAACGCGCCAGGCCAAAAAGGATCAGGAAAATCCCCGACATCAATGTCGCGACCAGCAAGCCAGCCAGTCCGAACTGCTGCGACACGGGATACAGGATCACCACAAACGCGGCGGTCGGACCGGAGACGCTGAAGCGCGAGCCCCCGGTTAATGCAATCACAATCCCTGCCACGGCGGACGTGTAAAGACCGTACTGCGGCGCAACGCCACTGCCAATCGCCAGTGCCATGGCCAACGGGATAGCAATAATCCCGACGGTGATCCCGGCAATCACATCACGGGTAAACCGTGAAGCGGTATATTTTTCTTTCCAGCAAGCGTCGATGAGGGCGCGGAAAGGCATCACATGTGAGGAAAATAATCTGTTCACAATAATGTTTCATCCATGAGCGCATCATCTGTCAACTAAATGGCAGGTGAAGGAGGCCTAAGTCATTTCCCGTCATCCTTCGGGCTGCGTCTTGTTGGCTGCGTTCAATTGTCTCTGTTACGTACTACCTGTACGCTTCCGGGAACGCATTCACTTGCTGCCTCGATGCAACCTGAATGATTTGTGGGACAAATTAATCATTACAGACAAAAAAACCCGCCGCAGCGGGTTTTTGAACCAGGCTCGATTAATGCTCGAACATGGCAGAGATAGATTCTTCGTTGCTGATACGACGAATCGCTTCGGCCAGCATACCCGACAGGGTCAACGTACGCACGTTCGGCAGTGCTTTGATCTCGTCGGTCAGTGGAATGGTGTCACAGACAACGACTTCATCAATCACAGAGTTACGCAGGTTGTTTGCTGCATTACCTGAGAAGATCGGGTGAGTGGCGTAAGCGAATACGCGTTTCGCACCACGTTCTTTCAGCGCTTCAGCTGCTTTACACAGCGTACCACCGGTATCGATCATATCATCAACCAGTACGCAGTCACGGCCCGCAACGTCACCGATGATGTGCATCACCTGAGAAACGTTAGCGCGTGGACGACGCTTGTCGATGATCGCCATGTCGGTGTCATTCAACAGCTTGGCGATAGCGCGGGCACGCACGACGCCACCGATATCCGGAGAAACGACAATCGGATTATCCAGATTCAGCTGCAGCATATCCTCTAACAGGATTGGGCTACCGAATACGTTATCAACCGGAACATCGAAGAAGCCCTGAATCTGTTCAGCATGCAGGTCAACGGTCAGTACGCGGTCAACGCCGACGCTGGACAGGAAGTCAGCGACAACTTTCGCGGTAATCGGTACACGAGCGGAACGCACACGACGATCCTGACGCGCATAGCCAAAGTAAGGGATAACGGCAGTGATACGGCCTGCGGAAGCACGGCGCAGGGCATCAACCATAACGACCAATTCCATCAGGTTGTCGTTGGTAGGGGCACAAGTGGACTGGATGATGAAAATATCACCACCGCGTACATTTTCATTAATTTGTACGCTGACTTCGCCGTCGCTAAAGCGACCTACAGCGGCGTCGCCGAGAGAAGTGTACAGGCGGTTGGCAATACGTTGTGCTAGTTCCGGGGTGGCGTTACCAGCAAAAAGCTTCATATCAGGCACGAGAAGAACCTCAGGCATGCGTCCATTGGTGGAAAGAATCTGCCGAAAACTGTGCGGGCCAGGCAGGATCCTCTCCAGGCGGTGTATTAAAGAGCGCGATGCAACGTCTGGAACAAGGTGACGTTGTCACCGAAACTCAGCTTGCCCGGCTTACTCGTCATCATTTACGTTTCATGTGCGTTGACGTCGATGCCTCAGACCAGGCACATACTGCCGTATGCTCCTGGCAATTCTTCATCTCGCCATCTTCCTGAAACCCGAATGATTCAGAGCAACGCTTGATGCAATGGGGAGAGATTGACACCTTTCGCCACAAAGCCTTCAAGCCATTCCGGGGCTTGCTCAAGCACCTGGCGGGCACGAGACTCTGTATCGAATTCAGCAAAGACACAGGCTCCTGTACCAGTCAGGCGCGACGGCGCGTATTCTAACAGCCAGGAAAGCGCCGCATCAACCTTGCGAAAACGTTTTCTTGCGATAAGCTCACAATCATTGCTGAATTCACATTTTAATAACGTTTCTATTGACCTTTTTGGCGTGTTGCGCGGGAGATCCGGATCTTTAAAAATAATCGGGGTAGGAATGCTCACTCCGGGATGGGCTACCAGATACCATTTTTCCGGGGGATTAACCGGCGTCAGGATTTCTCCCACGCCTTCGGCAAAGGCGGCGTGTCCGCGCACGAACACCGGAACATCCGCACCCAGCGTTAAGCCGATTGCCGCCAGCTCGTCGACAGAGAGGCCGCATTGCCACAGATGGTTCAACGCCACCAGCACCGTTGCCGCATTCGACGAACCGCCGCCCAGTCCGCCGCCCATTGGCAGGCGTTTCTCAATGCAGATATCCGCGCCGCTTCCGGCAGGCAGGCGGCCGCTACCGGATGCGCTATCCATCAACAGCCGCGCCGCACGAACAATCAGATTATCTTCGTTTTCGACACCTTCCACCGGCGTCAGCAGGTGAATCTCGCCGTCGCTACGCAGCGCAATACCTATCGTGTCGCCATAATCGAGAAACTGAAACAGGGTTTGCAGCGTGTGATAACCGTCCGCACGCTGCCCGGTGATGTATAAAAACAGATTCAGTTTTGCCGGAGAGGGCCAGTGGGTCATCATTTCACAATCCAGTTATCCATCTTCAGCTTAATGCGCTGGCCGCCGTCGGACAGTTCCATATTGGCTGGCATTGCTGGCTGCGTCTTGCTGTCGTACGCGCTGTAGACGACTTTCCAGCTTTTACCGTCCTGGCTGTAGTTCACTTCGCTCAGGCGATACTGGTCATCGAGTTTATAATCGGTGGCATCGCCCGGCAGACCGAGGATCCACTGACGCAGGCTGTTGAGCGGAATCGGCATCCCGGTCAGCTTACGTATCATCTCCTCTGCGTCGTCCGAGGTGTAGCGCTGGCCTTTGTTATCCACTAACTGGACATTGCCCGGCTGTGCGTTCAGCTCCAGTTCCGTGCTGCCCAGCGGGTTTGTTAACAGTAAGCGGTAGCGGTCCTGACCGGTCTGCTGCCAGAAGAAACGTGCGTAAACTTTTTGCTCGTCAGAAATATAAGCAAACGCGCCACGGGTTTGATACTGGTTGAGATTGCGAACATCCTGCTGATGCTGACGCCACTCGGGTGAGTCCGGGCTTTTACCGGGACCTTTCGGCGCGTTGAGCGTACAGGCGGTGAGGACCAGGCTTGCCAGCGGCAGCAGGCGGATCAGGCGAAAGTCAGGCAGGGTCATAATGATGACAAATCCTTGAGATACGTTGCAGTTATAACTCTTAATGCTAGCGCCGCGCGGTGGCATCGTCTACGTTCAAGTTGTCTTAAATCATAAAATTAGCGGCCATTGACAATGACTCCAGAAGGGGCTGTCTCTTTTATTGACCACGCGCATCCTGTATGATGCGAGCAGACTAACCATATCAACGCTGGTACTACTCCCGCAGACATGACCCTTTTAGCGCTTGGCATTAACCATAAAACGGCACCTGTATCGCTGCGAGAACGCGTAACGTTTTCGCCGGACACGCTCGATCAGGCGCTGGATAGCCTGCTTGCGCAGCCGATGGTGCAGGGCGGGGTGGTGCTGTCGACGTGCAACCGCACAGAGCTTTATCTCAGCGTTGAAGAGCAGGATAACCTGCAAGAGGCGCTGATTCGTTGGTTATGTGACTTTCATAATCTGAACGAAGACGATCTGCGTAATAGCCTCTACTGGCATCAGGATAACGACGCGGTCAGCCATCTGATGCGCGTTGCCAGCGGGCTGGATTCGCTGGTGCTGGGCGAGCCGCAAATTCTTGGTCAGGTGAAAAAAGCGTTTGCGGATTCGCAAAAAGGCCACCTGAACGCCAGCGCGCTGGAGCGCATGTTCCAGAAATCCTTCTCTGTCGCTAAGCGTGTGCGCACTGAAACAGAAATCGGCGCCAGCGCAGTTTCTGTGGCTTTCGCCGCCTGTACTCTTGCCCGCCAGATCTTTGAGTCGCTCTCTTCGGTTACCGTGCTGCTGGTTGGCGCAGGAGAGACCATTGAGCTGGTGGCACGTCATTTGCGCGAACATAAAGTGCAGAAGATGATCATCGCGAATCGCACCCGCGAGCGGGCGCAGGTATTGGCAGATGAAGTGGGCGCAGAGGTGATTTCGCTCAGCGATATCGACGCGCGTTTACAGGAAGCCGACATTATTATCAGCTCCACCGCCAGCCCGCTGCCGATTATCGGTAAGGGAATGGTGGAGCGCGCGCTGAAAGGCCGTCGTAATCAGCCGATGCTGCTGGTCGACATTGCGGTACCGCGTGACGTCGAACCGGAAGTGGGCCGACTTGCGAACGCCTATTTGTACAGCGTGGACGACCTGCAAAGCATCATTTCGCACAATCTGGCGCAGCGCAAAGCGGCGGCGGTGGAGGCGGAAACCATCGTTGAGCAGGAAACCAGCGAGTTCATGGCCTGGCTGCGTGCGCAGAGCGCCAGCGAGAGCATCCGTGAATATCGTAGTCAGTCTGAGCAGGTGCGAGATGAATTGACTGCCAAAGCGCTGGCTGCACTTGAACAGGGTGGCGATGCGCAAACCATTATGCAGGATCTGGCATGGAAACTGACCAACCGCCTGATCCATGCGCCAACCAAATCTCTTCAACAGGCTGCCCGTGACGGGGATAATGAACGCCTGAATATTCTGCGCGACAGCCTCGGGCTGGAGTAGCAGCACACCATTCTTTTTTACAGGGTGCATTTACGCCTATGAAGCCTTCTATCGTTGCCAAACTGGAAGCCCTGCACGAACGCCATGAAGAAGTTCAGGCGCTGCTGGGTGATGCGGGAACCATCGCAGACCAGGAACGTTTTCGCGCGTTGTCGCGTGAGTATGCGCAATTAAGCGATGTTTCTCGCTGTTTTACGGACTGGCAACAGATTCAGGATGATATCGAAACGGCACAGATGATGCTCGACGATCCTGAAATGCGTGAGATGGCGCAGGAAGAACTGCGCGAAGCAAAAGATAAAAGTGAACAGCTGGAGCAGCAGTTACAGGTGCTGTTACTGCCGAAAGATCCGGACGATGAGCGCAATGCGTTCCTGGAAGTTCGCGCCGGAACCGGCGGCGATGAGGCGGCGCTGTTCGCGGGCGATCTGTTTCGTATGTACAGCCGCTATGCTGAGACGCGTCGCTGGCGCGTGGAGATCATGAGCGCCAGTGACGGCGAGCATGGCGGTTATAAAGAGATCATTGCCAAAATTAGCGGCGACGGCGTATACGGTCGACTGAAATTTGAGTCTGGCGGCCATCGCGTCCAGCGCGTACCGGCAACGGAATCGCAGGGACGTATTCACACTTCTGCCTGTACCGTGGCTGTTATGCCGGAACTGCCGGAAGCGGAACTGCCGGACATCAACCCGGCCGACCTGCGCATTGATACCTTCCGTTCTTCAGGGGCCGGTGGGCAGCACGTTAACACCACCGATTCAGCCATCCGTATCACCCACCTGCCAACCGGGATCGTGGTGGAGTGTCAGGACGAGCGTTCACAGCATAAAAACAAGGCGAAAGCGCTATCTGTACTGGGTTCCCGCATTCGCGCCGCTGAAGTGGCGAAGCGTCAGCAGGCGGAAGCCTCCACGCGTCGCAACCTGCTGGGCAGCGGCGATCGCAGCGATCGCAACCGTACCTACAACTTTCCGCAGGGCCGTGTGACCGATCACCGCATTAACCTGACGCTTTATCGGCTGGATGAAGCAATGGAAGGCAAGCTGGACATGCTCATTGAGCCGATTGTTCAGGAATATCAGGCCGACCAGCTGGCTGCGTTGTCTGAGCAGGAATAATGGATTTTCAGCACTGGTTGCGTGAGGCGATAAGCCAGCTACAGGAGAGCGAAAGCCCGCGGCGTGACGCTGAGGTTCTGCTCGAATTTGTCACGGGTAAAGGACGAACGTTTATTCTGGCATTCGGTGAAACAGCCTTAACCGACGCCCAGCGTGAGCAACTTGACGCGTTACTGGCGCGCCGCAGGCGAGGCGAACCCGTGGCGCACTTAACCGGCGTTCGCGAATTCTGGTCGTTGCCGCTGTTTGTGTCCCCCGTCACGCTGATCCCGCGCCCGGACACGGAGTGTCTGGTCGAGCAGGCGCTGGCGCGTTTGCCCGTGGAACCGTGCCGTATTCTCGATCTGGGTACCGGCACCGGAGCCATTGCGCTGGCGCTCGCCAGCGAGCGTCCTGACTGTGACGTGACGGCGGTAGACCGGATGCCAGACGCCGTCGCGCTGGCATGTCGCAATGCGGAGCATCTGGCGATCGGTAATGTCCGCATCCTGCAAAGCAACTGGTTCAGCGCGTTAGCGGGAGAACGGTTCGAGATGATTGTCAGCAATCCGCCCTATATTGACGAACAGGATCCGCACTTAATGCAGGGCGACGTGCGCTTCGAGCCTCTGTCGGCGCTGGTTGCGGGCGATCGCGGCATGGCGGACATCGTGCAGATTATCGGGCAGTCGCGCAGCATCCTTACGCCGGGCGGCTTTTTACTGCTGGAGCATGGCTGGCAGCAGGGGGAGGCGGTCAGGGATGCTTTCACGCAGGCAGGATATCGGGCGGTAGAAACCTGTCGGGATTACGGTAACAACGAACGTATTACTCTCGGGCGGATCGCCTGATGAACAGCTTTATGTTGCTGCTAAATGTTCATCTAACCAGCATCGTGTTGTCTGTTGGCCTGTTTATTCTGCGTTACTGGTGGCGTTATATCCATCATCCGCTGGCCACGGCCCGCTGGACGCGGGTTGTGCCGCCGATTATCGATAGTGTGTTACTGCTGAGCGGGGTAGGGTTGATGCTTAAAACGCACATCTTGCCATTCACCGAACAGGGGTCATGGCTGACTGAAAAGCTGTTTGGCGTTATTATCTATATCGTTTTGGGTTTTATTGCGCTCGATTATCGTCGGGCGCACAGTCAGCAGGCGCGTATCATCGCATTCCCGCTGGCGTTGGTGGTGCTGTACATCATCATTAAACTCGCCACCACAAAGTTACCGTTACTGGGGTAAGTCATGAGATCGTTAGCTGATTTCGAATTTAATAAAGCGCCGCTGTGCGACGGGATGATCCTGGCCTCTGAATCCATCCGTCTGGATTTTCCTTCCCAGTCTGTGTACGACGAGCTGGAGCGTCTGGTCTGCCTGGCGCAAGAAGAAATTAGCCAGTTCCTGTCTCAGGATGAGCAACTGGAAAAATTGCTGGCACTGTTTTACGGCGAATGGGGCTTCACCGATACCCGGGGAGTTTATCGCCTTTCTGACGCATTATGGCTTGATCAGGTTCTGAAGAATCGCCAGGGCAGCGCGGTGTCGCTGGGCGCGATTTTACTCTGGGTCGCCAATCGTCTGGATCTTCCGCTGGTTCCGGTCATCTTCCCCACGCAGCTCATTTTACGTATTGAGTCGCTGGAGGGGGAAATGTGGCTGATTAACCCATTTAACGGTGAAACGTTGAATGAGCATATGCTGGACGTCTGGCTGAAAGGCAATATCAGTCCGGTCGCTGAGTTGTTTAACGAAGACCTCGATGAGGCTGATAATGCGGAAGTGATTCGTAAACTGCTTGATACGCTGAAATCATCTCTCATGGAAGAGCAGCAGATGGAGCTGGCCCTGCGCGCGAGCGAGGCATTATTGCAGTTTAACCCGGAAGATCCGTATGAAATACGCGATCGCGGGCTGATTTATGCGCAGCTGGAGTGTGAGCATGTTGCGCTGACGGATTTAAGTTATTTTGTTGAGCAGTGTCCGGAAGACCCGATCAGCGAAATGATTCGTGCGCAGATTAATAACATCTCGCACAAACAGATTGTTCTGCATTAATTTATACACTCAATAATTCGAGTTGCAGGAAGGCGGCAAGAGAGAAACTCCCGGGAGCGTACACAAGCTCGTGACCGGGGTGAACGACAAATTTGTCTGGAACAGATTTGAACGCCGCTTGCGGCGGCCCGTAAGGGCGAGGCTCAGGGATGGATCGAGTCACTCGTCGCCAACGCATGTGCAACATGAAGTATGACGTGTAATCGTTACTTACCTAAATGTTTAAGGCAATCCTATGAAACAAAAAGTGGTTAGCATTGGCGACATCAACGTGGCAAATGACCTGCCATTCGTGCTGTTTGGCGGCATGAACGTGCTGGAATCCCGCGATCTGGCGATGCGCATTTGTGAGCACTACGTAACGGTGACTCAGAAACTGGGCATTCCTTACGTATTCAAGGCCTCTTTTGATAAAGCCAACCGTTCCTCTATCCACTCATACCGTGGACCGGGCCTGGAAGAAGGGATGAAAATCTTTCAGGAACTGAAGCAGACGTTTGGCGTTAAAGTGATTACCGATGTTCACGAAGCCAGCCAGGCGCAGCCTGTCGCTGACGTCGTGGATGTGATTCAGCTGCCGGCCTTCCTGGCGCGTCAGACCGATCTGGTGGAAGCGATGGCGAAAACCGGCGCGGTGATCAACGTGAAAAAACCGCAGTTCGTAAGCCCTGGCCAGATGGGTAACATCGTGGATAAATTCCATGAAGGCGGTAATGATAAAGTGATCCTCTGCGACCGTGGCGCTAACTTTGGCTACGACAACCTGGTTGTGGATATGCTGGGCTTCAGCGTCATGAAGAAAGTATCCGGTAACTCGCCGGTTATTTTCGACGTGACCCACGCGCTTCAGTGCCGTGACCCGTTTGGCGCGGCGTCCAGCGGTCGTCGTGGTCAGGTTACCGAGCTGGCGCGTGCCGGTATGGCGGTAGGTCTGGCAGGGCTGTTTATCGAAGCGCACCCGGATCCAGCCCATGCGAAATGTGATGGTCCGTCTGCGCTGCCGCTCGACAAGCTCGAACCGTTCCTCGTGCAGATGAAAGCGATTGACGATCTGGTTAAAAATTTCGCGGAACTTGATACCGAGAACTGAGTCTCGCCGTAATAAATAAACCCGCCGCGGCATTGCGCCACTGCGGGTTTTTTTCGTCTGTTGATCAGGCAAATATCGTCATCAGGTAAGCGGCAAATAGCGCCAGATGTGCCGAGCCGTTGAGCACGTTGGTGCGTCCGGTTGAAAACGAGATGTGGCACAGGACCAGTGAGGCCACCATCACCACCATTTCGGGGGCACCCAGACCGAAGACCAGATCGTTACCCGTCGCCCAGGCAATCAACGTCACTACCGGTACGGTCAGGGAAATTGTCGCCAGCACAGACCCGAAGAACAAATTCATCGCTCGCTGGACCTGGTTATTCAGAACGGCTTTCAGCGCGCCTAATCCCTCCGGAGAAAGGATCAGCAGGGCAACCAGGAAACCGGTAAATGCAACTGGCGCATTCAGTTCGGTCAGCAGTGTCTCCAGCGGATTGGCATTCATTTTGGTCACCGCGATAACCGCAATCAGATGCACGATAAGCCACATCGAATGCCAGATATTGCTGTGTGCGGAGGGCTTCCCGTGATGCGGGTCGTCGTCGTCGCTGTCATCTTCATGCTCATAGACAAACAGACTCTGGTGTGTTTTGGTCTGAATCAGCAGGAACACGCCGTACATCGCGGCGGAGATTAACGCCACCAGCAGCGCCTGCCCGGTAGTGAAATTCGCGCCCGGTAACGCCATCGGGAAAACCAACACAATAATTGCCAGCGGGAACAGCGCGATCAAATACTGTTTAATCCCAAACAGATTCATATATTGCGTGGCGAATTTACGTCCGCCCAGCAGTAAGGAAAAACCGACCAGACCGCCGGTAACAATCATGATGATTGAATAGAGCGTATCGCGCATCAGCGTCGGCGCGGCATCGCCGGTCGCCATCAGCGCTGAGATTAAACTGACTTCGAGAATAACAACGGAAAGACTTAAGATAAGTGAGCCGTAAGGTTCCCCAAGTCGATGGGCTAATACGTCTGCGTGACGGACAACGCTAAATGCGCTGCTTAAAATACCAATAAGGGCAAGGATATTAATGCCGATGACCACAGGTAGTGACTGGCTGTTTCCCCATAAATACAGCACTACCAGCGCCAAAACCGGGAAAATGAGAGAGGTCTCCTTGTGGCGGGTTTTCACCGCCTCATGTGCATGTGTCATTGTGGTTCTCCATCGCTGTCTTGTGCAGGTGTTTCGAATTATAAATGTAATAAAGATTGGGGAAAATAACAGAAAACGCGGTGTTACAGGTGATATTTTACGAAATTTTACGGCATCATTAAAATTTTTCATTCAAATGAATAAAAATGAGAGTCTTGTTCATAGAATGCTGAATTAACAGTATGTTAGAGGAATGAAAAAACAGAAATGCTGCGCCATTAGCAGAATCGGGCAACATTGACCACACTTAGGGTTTAGCCCAAAAAAGGAGTCTGCAATGCCGTATAAATCAAAAAGCGATCTGCCGGAAAGCGTACAACATGTTCTGCCTGCTCACGCTCAGGATATTTATATAGCAGCGTTCAGGAGTGCCTGGGAGCAATACAAAGAGAAGTCCGATCGCCGTGATAATGCTGGTCGGGAAGAGACTGCGCATAAAGTCGCGTGGGCGGCAGTGAAAAATGATTATGAAAAAGGAGATGATGACAAATGGCACAAGAAAAAGTAAGCGCTGGAAATTGAATGTCTTACTGATGCAGCCCGGTGAATGCGTTGATGAATTGTGCTCCGTTGAGCCTTTGTTGCCTTGCAAGCGTTCTGCTAATTGCATATTGTCCTGATACTGGTTTCAAAATGAGCAGTAAAAAGGCCCGGAAGGCGTCAAAAAGTTGTCGCAGGGAAGTATGCAGTGGTGGAGGTGTAAGGTGTTAACGCGTGATTTCTTGATGAATGCTGACTGTAAAACGGCATTCGGTACTATTGAAGAATCACTCTTATGGTCAGCGGAACAACGAGCGGCTTCACTGGCTGCCATGCTCGCCTGTCGACCAGATGATGGACCGGTGTGGATCTTCGGTTATGGATCGTTGATGTGGAACCCGGCGCTGGAGTTTGAAGAGTCCTGTACCGGTACGCTGGTAGGGTGGCATCGGGCCTTCTGTTTACGGCTTACCGCCGGGCGCGGTACCGCATGTCAGCCCGGTCGAATGCTGGCGCTGAAAGAGGGGGGGCGCACCACCGGTGTGGCCTACCGTCTGCCGGATGCGTCACTCGAACAGGAGTTAACCCTGCTCTGGAAGCGGGAGATGATCACCGGTTGTTATTTACCCACCTGGTGCCAGCTGGCGCTGGATGATGGTCGTACCGTTAATGCCCTGGTGTTTATTATGGATCCGCGCCATCCGTTGTACGAGTCGGATACGCGTGCGCAGATTATCGCCCCGCTTATTGCAGCAGCCAGCGGGCCGCTGGGCACCAATGCACAGTATCTGTTTTCGCTGGAGCAAGAGCTGATTAAGCTGGGGATGCAGGATGAATGTCTGAACGATCTGGTGACGAGTGTCCGGGGATTACTAGGAGACAGCCTGCCTGAAGGCGTGCTGCGTCCCGGTTTCGCGTAAACATTGCCCCTGAAAACAGGGGCAAGAATTCAGGCTGCGATGTAACTGATAGAATGCTCCAGCGACTGGCTGTGGCTGTCAATCAGCACGTTCCAGATGCCGGTGTACGGTACGGTCAGCCATGCGTTATCACGATCCTGCACGCTTAAAATGTCGGTCTGCGTGTCTTTGACGTGAGTTTTTTCGCTCATCAGGTGGATATGGCAGCGCTCAGAACAGCGCACAACGACCGTATCCCCACCAAATAACTTCAAACTTGCCTTCACTAATGCCATTTTTCACCCCGTTCTTGAAAACAACGTACTTCCTTACGAAAGTGCTGCGTGATGTTGTTCACATTTCACTCATGGCATAACACCAAAGGGTGAGGTTCGGGATGCTGATTTTGATCAAAAAATGGCATTACGATTAAACAATAATGATAAAATCCCTAAAAAACATTTAATGGGCGCGCTAACTTTTGGCAAATTCGCGCCCACATAAGATTAAATTCGGAAATATTCGGCGCATTCAGCGAGCTTGCCTGAAAACGGACAATCAGAAGGTGAGTACCTTATCAGCAGTCAGGGTCCACTGCGCCAGTTCGACCAGCGTGCCCACTTCAACGCCGTCAATTAACGGCAGAGTGGTGATGCCGCGCCCATCGGTGCAGGTCTTGCATAATTTTACCGGTACGTTTTGCGCCGTCAGGATCTCCAGCATTTGCTGAATATTGTAGCCTTCGGCAGGTTTCTGACCGCGCAGTCCTGCTGTGACGGCATCTGACATTAAAAACAGACGCAGGTCGAGGTCACCATCCTGTTCACGCAGCGCGATAGCCAGACGCAGGCTGTTAAATAACGACTCGCTTCCGTAGGCCGCCCCGTTCGCGATGATCACAATCTTTTGCATGTTAACTCCTGTTGGTGGGGATGATTGATTGGTCAGCCAACTATGTTACCGCGCGGGCGGGGCGTTACCAATGAAAGTCTGACCAGGCTGAGAGCCGGGTAACAGTAAGGTAATTCCTGAAAGCGCGAGAAAAAGCTGCAAAATAGCGGCTGAACGGGTATCGTTTAGGGTTGTGATACCAGAATTTACTGTTGTAAGAAGCCGCTAACGATTTGAGCCGTATTGTTTTGCGTTTAATCTCTCTCCCATTACTCTTGCTGCTGGCAGGCGGTACCGCCAGTGGACAATCGTCGTTTGTTCAGCAAGCAGAAAACCCCTTCGACAATAATCATGATGGTCTGCCCGATCTGGGCATGGCTCCGGAATCGCGTGCCGGGGAAAAACATTTTGCCGAGATGGTCAAAGCCTTTGGCGAGGCGAGTATGACCGATAACGGGCTGGATACCGGCGAACAGGCAAAGCAGTTCGCTTTTGGTAAGGTACGCGATGCGGTGAGCGCCGAAGTCAATCAGCAGCTGGAGTCCTGGCTTTCCCCGTGGGGTAAGGCCAGCGTGGATGTCAGGGTTGATAATGAAGGGAATTTCAATGGCAGCCGGGGGAGCTGGTTTATTCCCTGGCAGGATAATCAACGCTATCTCACCTGGAGCCAGCTGGGGCTGACTCAGCAGGATGACGGGCTGGTCGGTAACCTGGGCATGGGTCAACGCTGGGTGCGAGATGGCTGGCTGGTGGGTTACAACACCTTTTATGACAACCTGCTGGATGAGAATCTGCAACGTGCCGGGCTGGGCGCAGAGGCATGGGGCGAATATCTGCGCTTATCCGCTAACTATTATCAGCCTCTTGCCTCGTGGCGAACGCATACGGCGACCCTGGAACAGCGAATGGCCCGCGGCTACGATGTTACGGCTGAAATGCGGATGCCGTTCTGGCAGCATATTAATACCAGCGTCAGCGTCGAGCAGTATTTTGGCGACAGCGTGGATCTGTTTGATTCCGGAACCGGCTACCACAATCCCGTCGCGGTAAAGTTGGGATTGAATTATACCCCTGTGCCGCTGGTCACGGTCACCGCCGCCCATAAGCAAGGGGAGAGCGGCGTCAGTCAGAATAATCTCGGACTGAATCTCAACTATCGCTTTGGCGTGCCGCTAAACAAACAGCTGGCGGCAGGCGAAGTGGCAGAGAGTCAATCTCTGCGCGGCAGCCGGTACGATAATCCGCAGCGCAATAATCTGCCGACCATGGAATACCGGCAACGCAAAACGTTAACCGTTTTTCTGGCGACACCGCCGTGGGATCTGCGGTCGGGTGAGACTGTGCCGCTGAAATTGCAGGTTCGCAGTTTGCACGGCATCCGACACGTGACGTGGCAAGGAGATACCCGGGCACTGAGCCTGACTGCCGGAGCCAGTGCTAACGCTGTCGAGGGCTGGACAATCATCATGCCAGCATGGGACAGCAGTGAAGGGGCGACAAACCGCTGGCGGCTGTCGGTGGTTATCGAGGATGAAAAAGGCCAGCGTGTCTCTTCCAATGAGATCGCGCTATCGCTGACCGAGCCGTTTATGGCGATGCCGAATGACGATCCGCGCTTTAGATTGCTCCCGGAGGAGTAATCAGAAGATGCGTTCCTGATGCACCCATACCGCGGCTTCAACCCGTGATTTCAGCTTCATCTTTTTCAGCATATGCTTCACGTGGACTTTCACGGTGCTTTCGGTGATATCCAGACGGCGGGCAATCATTTTGTTAGGTAACCCCTGGGCAATCAATTTCAGGATATCGCGTTCACGTGGGGTTAACTGGGTGACATCGCGGTCAGAGGTGGCACGGTTTGCGCGCAGGCTGGCAGCGAGTACCGGGGTTAACGCTTCGCTTAATACCATTTCACCTGCGGCGGCTTGTTGCAGGGACTTGAGCAGATCCTCCGGCTCCATATCTTTGAGCAGATAACCATCTGCGCCGCGCTTCAGGGCGGTGACAACATCTTCTTCATGATTCGAGACGCTGAACACCACAATGCGCCCTGACAGCTCCTTTTCGCGTAGCTTATCCAGGGTTTCCAGACCGTTCATACCGGGCATGTTCAGATCCAACAGGATCAGATCCGGATCCAGTGATTCAGCCAGCGCAATACCTTGTTCGCCATTGCTGGCTTCGCCGACGACGGTGATGTCGGGGGCCATGCTGACAAGCTGTTTGACACCGGTTCGTAGCATCGGATGATCGTCGATCAGCAAAATAGTCGCCGGTTCCTGATTACTCATATGTCTCTCCCTGGAGCTCTGTAAAATGTGTTTCGGGAATAAATGTGATAACCACTTCGGTACCGCCGGTTTCGCGACGGCGTACCTGACAATCGCCGCGCAGACTCTGCGCGCGGTCACGCATAATAATCATGCCGTAATGGTTACTACGCTCGGCGTTTTCAGGCACGCCGCAGCCATTGTCCTGTACTGTCAGTTTGATCTGCTTGCCGTTTTGCATCACCGTCACGATAACTTCATCAGCATGAGAGTGCTTAAGAGCATTACTCAGCGCTTCACGGGCGATTTGCAGTAAGTGAATTGCCTGGTGCGAAGGGACCCGGCGCGGCGGCAGCTGGTAATTCAGCTTCACCGTGAAACCAAATCGCGCGCTGTACTCCTGGCAGCTGGCCTCCAGTGCGGGGCGCAGTCCGGGTTCCGTGAGCTGCAAACGGAAGGTGGTGAGGAGTTCGCGCAGCTGCGCCCAGGAAGAGTTCAGCTCGTTACGGATTTGAGCGAGCATATCGCGGGTAGGCTCCGGTAACGCGTCTCCCTGCATCTGCAAACAGCTAACCTGCATCTTCATACAGGAGAGCGATTGTGCAATAGAATCATGCAGTTCGCGCGCAATGGTTGCACGCTCTTCCATCACAATCAACTGCTGCTGGCGTTCCTGATTGCGATCCAGTGCGAGGGTGGCGGTAAGTTGCTCGACCAGCGTATCCACCAGCTGCTGCTGATCGTTACTCAGATGGCGACCGGTCGGGAGCGTCGCCAGCAGGATGCCGTACTGGGTATGGCTGTCGGTTAAGCGCCATTTCAGCGTGGTGCCTCCCTCTGCCGCAGGCAGGGCATCGCGAGGGCATAAATGGCAGCCTTTGTCATCACAGCTGACACTGGACTGGCAGGTAAATTCCTGATGATTATCTTCATCTTCCAGGTCATAAACGCGCAGCTCAATATCATGCAGCAGCGTTAAATTTTGCAGTCCGTTCAGTACCGGGGAGAGACGCTCGCACATCGGCACCTGCGAGTGCAGACGGCGGTTAGCCTGCCAGAGGAAGGAGAGGATCTGATTTTTATGCTCCAGCCCGGCGGTTTTCTCCTGGACCCGCTGTTCCAGCACGGCGTAGCTTTCAGCCAGTTCTGCCGACATATTATTCAGCGCCGTTCCCAGCGCGGCCATCTCATTACGCCCGCTGATGTGGGCGCGCTGGGTGAAATCCCGCTGACTGACGGCACTCGCCATCGACAGAAGTTGTTTCCACGGCTGTAGCAGACGCACGCGGAGCCAGATAATAGTGAAAACCAGCAACAACGCCATAAAGATAGCCATGATCCGATGAACCATCACGACGCGTTCGATTCGCATCTCGGTGGTATGGTCAAAAGCGGAAACCAGCCGGTCCAGCCCGGCGACAAAGCGGGCCACATCTGCGGCCACCGCCTGACGATCGGGGGCCTGCTGCAAACCTGGCGCCAGCTGGTTGTGCCAGTAATCCTGGAGTGCTTTCAGCTGCGCCTGCTGTCCGTCGTGCGCCGCCGCCTGAGTCAGTTCAGGGCTGAACGCCGTCTGCTCCATTTCATCCAGCAGCTTGCGTTCGTGCTGACCCAACGGTACCGCCGCCAGCAGACGATAACTCTGCATACGCAGCGAGCCCGCTTTGTTGATCGCATGGGCGCTGCCCTGTACGCCCTGAACCAGCCAGCCGGAAACAGCCATCCCGGCCACCCCAATCGCGGTGGAAAGCATGACGATAAGCGCCACCTGGTTAACCAGAGTGAGCGGGGAGAGACAGCGTTTAAACATGATGACTTCTTCCTTCAGACTCCCGTCTCGCAGTCATGGGAAGCCTTAATGAATGAGGGTGTTGCCGGAGTTGCATCGGTATTGGCGCTATTCTCAACGATCGCCCGGAGTATACCCATACCTACAACGAGCTACCCCTTAATTGCCATGAGTATGACGCATTCCTGGAGGTAAGGAGTAAGGATTCACAGCACCGTGAAAAACCACATCTTTTTAGCCGACAAAGGCTACTCACTTGGGAGGATGATAAATTTACGCCGCCAATAATGACCTCTTTTCCTTTGATTTATATCAACTTACCTTCGGTCGTAAACCCTAAGGTTGCAGGCATCGAAACAAGTATCAGAGGTGTCTATGAGTCACTCATCCGTCCCCGAAAGGGCGTCAGGCGCAGTCATTACAGAATGGAGACCGGAGGATCCGGCATTCTGGAAGCTGCGGGGTCATCGTATCGCCAGCCGTAACCTGTGGATTTCCGTCCCCTGTCTGCTGCTGGCGTTTTGCGTGTGGATGTTATTTAGTGCTGTGGCGGTGAATCTGCCTAAAGTAGGATTTAACTTCACAACCGATCAGCTGTTTATGCTGACAGCGTTGCCCTCTGTCTCTGGCGCATTGCTGCGTGTGCCTTACTCCTTTATGGTGCCCCTGTTTGGGGGGCGTCGCTGGACTGCCTTCAGTACCGGGATCCTGATCGTGCCTTGCGTATGGTTGGGCTTTGCCGTACAGGATACCTCCACGCCGTACAGTACCTTCATTCTGATCTCTCTGCTGTGCGGTTTTGCCGGTGCGAACTTTGCGTCCAGTATGGCAAACATCAGTTTCTTCTTTCCGAAGCAGAAGCAGGGTGGTGCGCTGGGGCTGAACGGTGGCCTGGGAAATATGGGCGTTAGCGTGATGCAGCTGGTTGCGCCGCTGGTCGTTTCCCTCTCAATTTTTGCTATCTTCGGCAGCCACGGCGTCGAACAACCGGACGGCTCTCAGCTCTATCTGGCGAACGCCGCCTGGATTTGGGTGCCGTTCCTGGCCATCTTCACACTGGCTGCATGGTTCGGCATGAACGAACTGGCCACCTCAAAGGCCTCGCTGAAGGAGCAATTGCCGGTACTTAAACGGGGGCATCTGTGGATCATGAGCCTGCTG
Source organism: Citrobacter amalonaticus (assembly GCF_002918555.1). Lineage (GTDB taxonomy): Bacteria > Pseudomonadota > Gammaproteobacteria > Enterobacterales > Enterobacteriaceae > Citrobacter_C > Citrobacter_C amalonaticus_A. Next base: position 65,273 of record NZ_PQMB01000001.1, on the reverse strand, counting down.
TATCTGGCGACCTTCGGCTCATTTATCGGCTTCTCTGCGGGTTTCGCGATGCTTTCCAGAACCCAGTTCCCGGACGTGCAGATCCTGCATTATGCCTTCTTCGGACCGTTTGTTGGCGCGCTGGCACGCTCTGCGGGAGGCGCAATCTCTGACCGTTTAGGCGGTACTCGCGTCACGCTGGTTAACTTTGTCCTGATGGCAATTTTCAGCGGACTGCTGTTCCTGACCTTACCGACCAACGGTACAGGCGGCAGCTTTATTGCCTTCTTTGCTGTCTTCCTGGCTCTGTTCCTGACGGCAGGACTGGGGAGCGGTTCAACCTTCCAGATGATCTCCATTATCTTCCGCAAGCTGACGATGGATCGCGTGAAAGCAGAGGGCGGCGGTGAAGAGAAAGCGATGCGTGAAGCGGCAACCGATACGGCCGCGGCGCTGGGCTTTATCTCCGCGATTGGCGCGATTGGCGGCTTCTTTATCCCGAAAGCGTTTGGTTCTTCTCTGGCGTTAACCGGTTCCCCGACAGGCGCGATGAAAGTGTTCCTTGTTTTCTATATCGCCTGCGTGGTCATCACCTGGCTGGTATACGGACGGCATTCTAAAAAATAACAATAGCGTAAATACACAATATCATTCAGGCCGCATCAAGGCGGAAGGGAAGTCAGTTCCCCGGAGTTCACGTAAGTCAGTGACCGGGCTGACAACGCTAACGCAGAGGCAGCCTGAAGGATGGCGTCCAGGGTTGATTATCCTTTGCGCGGAGTTAAACCGCGCTTTTTTTCATCTGTATTTAGTTACAACATACTTTTGTATTTATCGTAACGATGGCCTGTGACCACCGTGTCATGAAAGGGTCAACCAGGGGGGATACCCCTTAATACCCACTTGTAAAGAACTTAACATTCACAGAATAACTGTTTTTGAAAATAACGAATATAATCATAAAGTTAATCATTTTTCTCGTCTCCCCAAAAAGGAGTATGTAAAAAACTACCCGCTATTTTCATCCCTTCCAGCCTTGATCGTTATCAATTCTCACGCCCATTCAGCGCGTTACTTTCGCTCCCAATTAAGCAATGTCGATTTATCAGAGAGCCGTGAGGCTCCAACAGGAGAGAACCGATGAGTAAATTCCTGGACCGGTTTCGCTACTTCAAGCAGAAGGGCGAAACCTTTGCCGATGGGCATGGCCAGCTTCTCGAAACTAACCGGGACTGGGAGGATGGATATCGCCAGCGTTGGCAGCACGATAAAATCGTGCGCTCAACTCATGGGGTGAACTGCACCGGTTCATGCAGCTGGAAAATCTACGTGAAAAACGGTCTGGTCACCTGGGAAACCCAGCAAACGGACTACCCGCGTACCCGCCCGGATATGCCTAACCATGAGCCGCGTGGATGCCCGCGTGGGGCAAGTTACTCCTGGTATCTCTACAGCGCTAACCGTCTGAAATATCCGCTAATGCGCAAGCGTCTGATGAAGATGTGGCGTGAAGCGAAGAAATTGCACAGCGATCCGGTCGACGCCTGGGCCTCCATCATTGAAGACGCTGGCAAAGCCAAAAGCTTCAAACAAGCGCGTGGTCGTGGCGGTTTTGTCCGCTCCTCCTGGCAGGAAGTCAATGAGCTGATTGCTGCTTCCAACGTCTATACCGTGAAAACCTACGGTCCCGATCGCGTGGCTGGCTTCTCGCCGATTCCGGCAATGTCGATGGTTTCTTACGCCTCCGGCGCCCGTTATCTCTCCCTGATTGGTGGCACCTGCCTGAGTTTTTACGACTGGTACTGCGACCTGCCGCCAGCGTCTCCGCAGACCTGGGGTGAGCAGACCGACGTTCCGGAATCTGCTGACTGGTACAACTCCAGCTACATCATCGCCTGGGGGTCTAACGTACCGCAAACCCGCACCCCGGACGCTCACTTCTTCACGGAAGTTCGCTATAAAGGCACTAAAACGGTTGCGGTGACCCCGGACTACGCTGAAATCGCAAAACTTTGCGATCTGTGGCTGGCACCGAAGCAGGGTACCGATGCGGCAATGGCACTGGCGATGGGCCACGTCATTCTGCGCGAGTTCCACCTCGACAATCCAGGTCAATACTTTACCGATTATGTTCGGCGCTACACCGACATGCCGATGCTGGTGCTGCTGGAAGAGCGTGAGGGGTATTATGCGGCAGGCCGTATGCTTCGCGCAGCCGATCTGGTGGATGCGCTGGGCCAGGAAAATAATCCGGAATGGAAAACCGTCGCGATGAATACTGACGGTGACATGATCGCCCCGAATGGATCTATCGGTTTCCGCTGGGGTGAGAAAGGTAAATGGAATCTCGAACAGCGCGACGGTGCGACAGGTCAGGAAGCAGAATTGCAGCTTAGCCTGTTGGGGAGTCATGATGAGATTGCTGAAGTCGGCTTCCCGTACTTTGGCGGCGAAGGCAGCGAGCACTTCAATAAAGTTGAACTGGAAAATGTGCTGTTGCACAAATTGCCGGTAAAACGCCTGCAACTGGCGGACGGTTCTGCCGCGCTGGTCACAACCGTTTATGACCTGACCATGGCCAACTACGGTCTGGAGCGCGGCCTGAACGACGCAAATTGTGCAACCAACTATGACGATATCAAAGCCTATACTCCGGCGTGGGCAGAGCAAATCACGGGTGTCCCGCGTGCGCAGATCGCCCGTATAGCCCGTGAATTTGCTGATAACGCTGACAAAACGCACGGTCGTTCGATGATCATCGTCGGTGCCGGTCTGAACCACTGGTATCACCTCGATATGAACTATCGTGGGCTTATCAATATGCTGGTGTTCTGCGGCTGTATCGGTCAGAGCGGCGGCGGCTGGGCGCACTATGTTGGACAGGAAAAACTGCGCCCGCAGACCGGCTGGCAGCCGCTGGCGTTTGCCCTCGACTGGCAGCGTCCGGCGCGCCATATGAACAGCACGTCATACTTCTATAACCACTCCAGCCAGTGGCGCTACGAGACGGTGACGGCGCAGGAACTGCTGTCGCCGATGGCGGATAAATCCCGCTACAGCGGCCATTTGATTGACTTTAACGTTCGCGCTGAACGTATGGGGTGGCTGCCGTCTGCCCCGCAGCTGGGAACCAACCCGCTGTACATCGCACGTGAAGCGGAAAAAGTCGGGATGACGCCGGTGGATTACACTGTCAAATCCCTGAAAGACGGTTCTCTTCGCTTTGCCGCAGAGCAGCCGGAAAACGGCAAAAACCATCCGCGTAACCTGTTCATCTGGCGTTCTAACCTGCTTGGTTCTTCCGGTAAAGGTCACGAGTACATGCTGAAATATCTGCTGGGTACCGAGCACGGTATTCAGGGGACAGATCTTGGGCAGCAGGGCGGCGTGAAGCCGGAAGAAGTGGAATGGCAGGATAACGGTCTGGATGGCAAGCTGGATCTGGTCGTGACGCTGGATTTCCGTCTGTCGAGCACCTGCCTCTACTCCGACATCGTGCTGCCGACCGCCACCTGGTATGAAAAAGACGACATGAATACGTCGGACATGCATCCGTTTATTCATCCACTGTCTGCCGCCGTTGACCCGGCCTGGGAATCCAAAAGCGACTGGGAAATCTACAAAGACATCGCGAAGAAATTCTCTGAAGTGTGTGTGGGTCACCTGGGGAAAGAAACGGATGTGGTCACGCTGCCCATTCAGCACGACTCTGCCGCTGAACTGGCGCAGCCGTTCGATGTGAAAGACTGGAAAAAAGGCGAATGCGACCTGATCCCGGGCGTAACGGCTCCGCATATCATGACCGTTGAACGTGACTATCCGGCAACTTATGAACGCTTTACCTCCATCGGACCACTGATGGAGAAAATCGGTAACGGCGGGAAAGGGATTGCCTGGAATACCCAGAGCGAAATGGATCTGCTGCGTAAGCTCAATTACACCAAAGCAGACGGTCCGGCCAAAGGCCAGCCGATGCTGAATACCGCGATTGATGCGGCAGAGATGATCCTCACTCTGGCGCCGGAAACCAACGGTCACGTGGCGGTGAAAGCCTGGGCTGCGCTCAGTGAATTTACCGGTCGCGACCATACGCATCTGGCAACCAATAAAGAGGAAGAGAAAATCCGCTTCCGCGATATTCAGGCGCAGCCGCGCAAAATTATCTCCAGCCCGACCTGGTCTGGCCTGGAAGATGAGCACGTCTCCTACAACGCAGGTTACACCAACGTTCATGAGCTGATCCCATGGCGCACGCTGACGGGGCGTCAGTCTCTGTATCAGGATCATCAGTGGATGCGTGATTTTGGTGAAAGCCTGCTGGTTTACCGTCCGCCAATCGACACCCGTTCGGTGAAAGCCGTGATGGGGGAGAAATCCAATGGTAATCCGGAGAAGGCGCTCAACTTCCTGACGCCACACCAGAAGTGGGGGATTCACTCTACCTACAGCGACAATCTGCTGATGCTGACGCTGTCCCGCGGTGGCCCGATTGTCTGGATGAGCGAAGCCGACGCCAAAGATTTGGGTATCGAAGATAACGACTGGATTGAGGTCTTCAACAGCAACGGTGCGTTGACCGCGCGTGCGGTAGTAAGCCAGCGCGTGCCGGCGGGGATGACCATGATGTACCACGCCCAGGAACGAATCGTTAACCTGCCAGGCTCAGAAATCACCCGGCAACGCGGCGGTATTCATAACTCCGTGACCCGTATTACGCCGAAACCGACCCATATGATCGGCGGCTATGCGCAGCTGGCTTATGGCTTTAACTATTACGGTACCGTCGGTTCAAACCGCGATGAGTTTGTAGTTGTACGTAAGATGAAGAACATTAACTGGCTGGACGGCGAAGGCAATGACCAGGTACAGGAGAGCGTAAAATGAAAATTCGTTCACAAGTCGGCATGGTGCTGAATCTTGATAAGTGCATCGGCTGCCACACCTGTTCAGTGACCTGTAAAAACGTCTGGACCAGCCGTGAAGGTATGGAATACGCCTGGTTTAACAACGTGGAAAGTAAACCCGGCGTTGGTTTTCCGAATGACTGGGAAAACCAGGAAAAATGGAAGGGCGGCTGGATCCGTAAAATCAACGGTAAGCTGCAGCCGCGCATGGGCAACCGCGCGATGCTACTCGGTAAAATCTTCGCTAACCCACATCTGCCGGGTATTGATGATTATTACGAACCGTTTGATTACGACTACCAGAACCTGCATACCGCGCCGGAAAGCAAGCATCAGCCGATTGCCCGTCCGCGTTCCCTGATTACCGGTAAGCGGATGGATAAAATCACCAGCGGTCCGAACTGGGAGGAGATTCTGGGCGGCGAGTTTGAAAAACGCGCCAAAGACCAGAACTTCGAGAACATGCAGAAGGCGATGTACGGCCAGTTCGAAAACACCTTCATGATGTATCTGCCGCGCCTGTGTGAGCACTGTCTTAATCCGGCATGTGTGGCAACCTGCCCAAGCGGCGCTATCTACAAGCGTGAAGAGGATGGCATCGTCCTGATCGACCAGGACAAATGCCGCGGCTGGCGCATGTGCATCACCGGTTGCCCGTACAAGAAGATCTACTTCAACTGGAAAAGCGGGAAATCTGAGAAGTGCATTTTCTGCTATCCGCGTATCGAAGCGGGTCAGCCGACCGTGTGCTCCGAAACCTGCGTGGGACGTATCCGTTACCTCGGCGTGCTGCTGTACGACGCTGATGCCATTGAAAGCGCAGCCAGCACTGAGAACGAGAAAGATCTGTACCAGCGTCAACTGGACGTGTTCCTCGATCCCAGCGATCCGGCCGTTATTGAACAGGCGCTGAAAGATGGTATTCCGCTGAGCGTCATTGATGCCGCACAGCAGTCACCGGTTTACAAAATGGCGATGGACTGGAAGCTGGCGCTGCCGCTGCACCCGGAATATCGCACTTTACCGATGGTCTGGTACGTGCCGCCGCTGTCACCGATCCAGTCTGCGGCAGATGCAGGCGAGCTGGGCAGTAACGGTATTCTGCCGGACGTGGACAGCCTGCGTATTCCGGTACAGTACCTGGCAAACCTCCTGACCGCAGGGGACACGCAGCCGGTACTGTTGGCGCTGAAACGTATGCTCGCCATGCGCCACTACAAACGTGCGGAAACCGTTGACGGTAAAATTGACACCCGTGCGCTGGAAGAGGTGGGGGTGAGCGAAGCGCAGGCGCAGGAGATGTATCGTTATCTGGCGATTGCCAACTACGAAGATCGTTTCGTGGTACCGGGCAGCCACCGTGAACTGGCGCGTGATGCGTTCCCGGAAAAAAGCGGTTGTGGCTTTACCTTCGGTGACGGCTGCCACGGTTCTGATAGCCAATTTAACCTGTTCAACAGCCGCCGCATCGACGCTGTCGATGTAACCAGCAAAACGGAGCCGCACCAATGATTGAACTTGTCATTGTTTCGCGTCTGCTCGAGTACCCGGATGCTGCCTTGTGGCAGCATCAGCAGGAACTTTTCGATGCACTCGCGTCATCTGAAAACCTGGAAAAAGAAGATGCCCATGCTCTGGGGATCTTCCTGCGTGATTTAACCGCGCAGGACATGCTGGACGTTCAGGCACGCTACAGCGAGCTTTTCGACCGTGGTCGTGCGACGTCTCTGCTGTTGTTTGAACACGTACACGGTGAATCCCGCGATCGCGGCCAGGCGATGGTTAACCTGATGGCTCAGTATGAGCAGCACGGTTTACAGCTCGACAGCCGTGAGCTGCCGGACCATCTGCCGCTGTACCTGGAGTATCTGGCGCAACTGCCGAAAAATGAAGCGCTGGGCGGTTTGCAGGATATCGCGCCGATTCTGGCGTTACTCAGCGCGCGCCTGCAACAGCGTGAAAGCGGTTACGCAGTGCTGTTCAACCTGCTGCTGAAGCTGGCCAATACCGCTATCGACAGTGACAAAGTGGCAGAAAAAATTGCGGATGAAGTCCGCGATGATACGCCTCAGGCCCTCGATGCGGTCTGGGAAGAAGAGCAGGTGAAATTCTTTGCCGATCAGGGCTGCGGCGAGTCTGAAATCTCTGCTCACCAGCGTCGTTTTGCCGGGGCCGTTGCACCGCAATACCTGAATATCACCAACGGAGGACAGCACTAATGCACTTCCTTAACATGTTCTTCTTTGACATCTATCCCTATATTGCGGGCTCGGTATTTCTGATTGGTAGCTGGCTGCGTTATGACTATGGTCAGTACACCTGGCGTGCGGCCTCCAGCCAGATGCTGGATCGCAAAGGAATGAATCTGGCTTCCAACCTGTTCCACTTTGGGATTTTAGGTATTTTCGCCGGTCATTTTCTGGGAATGCTGACGCCGCACTGGATGTATGAGGCTTTTCTGCCCGTTGACGTGAAGCAGAAGATGGCGATGATTGCGGGTGGCACCTGTGGCGTAATGACGCTGGTGGGGGGGATCTTGCTGCTGAAGCGCCGTCTGTTCAGCCCACGCGTACGAGCCACCACGACCGGGGCAGATATCCTGATTCTCTCTCTGCTGGTGATCCAGTGCGCGCTGGGACTGCTGACTATTCCGTTCTCGGCTCAGCATATGGACGGCAGCGAGATGATGAAACTGGTAGGTTGGGCGCAGTCTGTGGTCACCTTCCACGGTGGCGCGTCCGGGCATCTCGAGGGCGTTGCGTTTATTTTCCGACTGCACCTGGTTCTGGGGATGACCTTGTTTCTGCTGTTCCCGTTCTCCCGTCTGGTACACATCTGGAGCGCGCCGGTCGAATATCTGACGCGTAAGTATCAGGTCGTACGCGCCCGTCGCTAAGACGACGTTGCGTGTTGCTGAACCCTGCTCCGGCAGGGTTTTTTTACGACTAATGCCGGATAAACATAGCGCATCAGGCAAATTGCCGACCCGAATTGAGGCTTGATCGAGGGTAGGGTATGGGGCATTACAGATGGATTGGATGCTGGTGCTATATGAGGTGATGGTGGTGGGGGAAGGATTACTCGGCGCATAGCGCCTCGCCCTTCGGGTCGTTGCCTGCGGCAACGCTTTCTCGCTGGCGCTCGAATCGAACCTTAGTCGAAGCTTCTCATCCTTCCCCACATGGGCAGAATAGAGAGAACAGGAGAGTGATTTAACTGGGGTGCAACAGATAAGAGATGGTGGTGGGGGAAGGATTACTCGGCGCATAGCGCCTCGCCCTTCGGGTCGTTGCCTGCGGCAACGCTTTCTCGCTGGCGCTCGAATCGAACCTTAGTCGAAGCTTCTCATCCTTCCCCACATGGGCAGAATAGAGAGAACAGGAGAGTGATTTGGCTGGAGTGCAACAGATAGAGATGGTGGTGGGGGAAGGATTCGAACCTTCGAAGTCGATGACGGCAGATTTACAGTCTGCTCCCTTTGGCCGCTCGGGAACCCCACCAGGGGTAATTCAAATTGTAGAAGTAATGCGAAATATTGGTGGTGGGGGAAGGATTCGAACCTTCGAAGTCGATGACGGCAGATTTACAGTCTGCTCCCTTTGGCCGCTCGGGAACCCCACCACGGGGTAATGCTAATTGATTTGTCGGCTTCCTTTTGGGAAGCGGGGCGCATCATATCAAATGACGCGCCACTGTAAAGTATTCCGTTGATAAAAATACACTGGTTGCCTGATTTTTACGCGTAAAGATGTAAAGGTAACCAATTCATTTATCTGTCGATTAAAGAATAATCGTTCGGTTGCCGTAGACAAATACGCGCTGCGCCAGCACCTGATACAGGGCGCGGCTCAACACGTTCTTTTCAACGTCGCGGCCTGCGCGCATCATATCTTCTGCCGTGTAGGTATGATCCACATGAATCACATCCTGCATGATGATTGGGCCTTCATCCAGATTGTCATTCACATAGTGCGCCGTTGCGCCAATTATTTTAACGCCGCGCTCATAGGCCTGATGATATGGACGGGCACCGATAAAAGCGGGCAGGAACGAATGGTGAATATTGATAATCTTGTTCGGGAATCGCTTCACAAACTCTGGCGTCAGAACGCGCATATATTTCGCCAGCACCACGTAATCAGGCTGATGCGCATCAATGGCATCCGCCATCTGCCGATCGTGTTCTTCACGGGTGAGTCCTTCATGGCTCACCAGTTCGAAAGGAATTTCAAAACGTTCCACCAGCGAGCGCAGGGTTTCATGGTTGCCAATAACGGCGGCGATTTCTACATCAAGTCCCCCGTAGTTGGCTTTCATCAACAGGTCGCCAAGACAGTGAGCTTCTTTAGTGACCAGTATCACCACGCGGCGACGGCCGGCCGGATTCAACTCGCGAATCGATCCTTCCGGTAATGCACTGTCCAGATCGGCCAACAGAGTGGAATCATTGAAAATGCCTTCCAGTTCGGTACGCATAAAAAAGCGTCCGGTACGATGGTCAACAAATTCATTGTTCTGCACGATGTTCAGTTCGTGCTTGTAGCAAATATTGGTAATACGCGCGATCAAACCTTTCTGGTCAGGGCAGATAGTGCGCAGAACTTTTCGTTGTAGTGCATGCATTGCAAGGGGGATCCTGTTGAGAGTGTTTGCTAAGTACCGTCGGTCATTGACTAGCCGCAGCACTTTTTAAATTTTTTACCTGACCGGCAAGGGCAGGGATCGTTTCGTCCAAACTGCGGGCGTGTTCCGTCAATATAGTACCACTCACCGTTTTCTTTTAAAAAACGAGAACGTTCAATGATTGCGCCGGTTTTACCCTGCTCGCGAAAGCGGGCGACAAAGCTGACGTATCCGGTCGCTTCTTTTTCAGAAGTGGCATGTTCAAAAATGGATAATCCCAGCCATTCGGTATGGGCGAAACCAGCAATAATATCATCGCGGAAGGCACCAGCATTACAGCTCGGATGCCAGGTCCTGATTAAGTAATTTGCGTCTTTCATCACAAAAGCGCTGTAGCGAGAACGCATGAGGTGTGACGGATCGGGCGCTACTTGTTCACCAGACACATAACGGTAGCAACATAGGCTATACTCGACAGCGCTACCACAGGGACAAAGCTGAGACACAAATCATCTTCCTGAAATAAAAAAAGGCGTATAAGTCGCCTGGGTAGCACTATGTTAACTGAGCGGGGGCGATGTTGCCATGTCCGCGAGCCAGGGGAAGTTTGCAGGGAAAATGAGAAAAATAAAAATAGGGCTGGCGCTAGGTTCCGGTGCTGCTCGCGGCTGGTCGCATATTGGTGTTATCAAGGCCCTGAAACATATGGGCATTGACATTGATATTGTTGCAGGCTGTTCCATTGGTTCATTGGTGGGAGCGGCTTATGCCTGTAACAAATTACCCGCTCTTGAAGAGTGGGTCTGTTCATTCAGCTACTGGGATGTTCTGCGGTTGATGGATCTCTCCTGGCGCAGGGGCGGTTTGCTTCGCGGCGAGCGGGTCTTCAATCAGTATCGTGAAATTATGCCGGTAGGCGAAATTGAACAATGTTCCCGACGTTTTGCCACGGTAGCAACGAATCTGAGCACCGGTCGTGAACTGTGGTTTACCGAAGGCGATCTGCATCTTGCCGTTCGTGCTTCCTGTAGTATTCCAGGTTTAATGTCCCCCGTTGGCCATAATGGTTACTGGCTGGTGGATGGTGGTGTTGTCAATCCGGTTCCGATATCGCTGACCAGGGCTTTAGGGGCGGATATCGTGATTGCGGTTGATTTGCAGCACGACGCTCATCTGATGCAGCAAGATTTGCTCTCTCTGAATGTCAGTGATGACAGCCCCGAAAACGATGGTGAGGGATTGTCCTGGCGCGCGCGGTTAAAGGAGCGTCTCGGCAATATTGCCGCGCGTCGCGTCGCGACCCCGCCAACGGCGATGGAAATCATGACGACCTCGATTCAGGTTCTGGAAAATCGGCTTAAACGTAACCGTATGGCTGGCGATCCCCCTGATATTCTGATTCAACCGTTTTGTCCGCAGATCTCTACTCTGGATTTTCATCGTGCCGACGCCGCGATTGCGGCAGGCCAACTGGCGGTAGAGAAAAAGATGGACGAACTCTTACCTCTGGTACGTACCGACGTTTGACGCACCTTTAAATGCACACTTAAGCAAATTCTGACAGGCGAGGGTGGCAATAGCGTGCCACTATTGATTAAAGCCAGTCAGGGGAGAGAACATGACGCAGCCATTGGTTGGAAAACAGATTCTTATTGTTGAAGATGAGCCGGTGTTTCGCTCGCTTCTGGATTCGTGGTTTTCCTCATTGGGAGCGATAACAGCACAGGCGACAAACGGACTGGAGGCGCTGGAAGTATTAGCGGATTTTGTCCCTGATCTGATGATTTGCGATCTGGCGATGCCTGTGATGAACGGCCTTGAGCTGGTGGAGCATTTGCGCAATCGTGGCGATCGGACGCCAATTCTGGTGATCTCCGCGACAGAAAATATGGCGGACATCGCGAAGGCGCTGCGTCTGGGAGTTGAAGATGTTCTGCTGAAGCCGGTGAAGGATCTTAACAGGCTTCGGGAAACCGTTTTTGCCTGTCTTTATCCGAACATGTTTAATTCCAGAGTTGAGGAAGAAGAACGTCTTTTTCGCGACTGGGATGCGATGGTCGATAATCCTGCGGCGGCGGCAAAATTACTGCAGGAGTTACAGCCGCCAGTCCAGCAGGTTATTTCACATTGTCGGGTAAATTATCGCCAGCTTGTCGCCGCTGATAAGCCGGGGTTGGTTCTTGATATCGCACCCCTGTCCGATAACGACCTCGCCTTTTATTGTCTGGATGTTACGCGAGCCGGGGATAATGGCGTTCTGGCTGCGTTGTTGCTGCGGGCGTTATTTAATGGTTTGTTGCAGGAGCAGCTTGCGCACCAGAATCAGCGTTTACCTGAGTTGGACGCATTATTGAAACAGGTTAACCATCTGCTCAGGCAGGCCAATTTACCGGGGCAATTCCCACTATTAGTTGGTTATTATCACAGCGGGTTAAAGAATCTGATTCTGGTTTCTGCCGGGTTGAACGCCACATTAAATACGGGAACCCATAATGTTCAAATCAGCAATGGAGTACCGCTGGGGACATTAGGCAATACTTACCTTAATCAATTAAGCCAGCGCTGCGAGTCCTGGCAGTGCCAAATTTGGGGAGCCGGAGGGCGTCTTCGTCTGATGCTGTCTGCGGAATGAACAAACGAGAGGAGGGCGATAAATTGCCTTACCCTTGTTTTCTCTGCCAGTGTTACCATCGGCTCCAGATTTATACGTATTTGTCTTAATTATACCAACGCGCGTCCTTTTCAGTCCTGGAGCTGATGTCAGTGCTGATATACTCGGATGCGATACAGATTGATGAACACGTTCAATACATGAACAGTCCAGGAGAATTTAAATGGCTGCCATTAACTCGAAAGTCAAAAAAGCCGTTATCCCGGTAGCGGGATTAGGAACCAGGATGTTGCCGGCAACGAAAGCCATCCCGAAAGAGATGCTGCCGCTGGTTGATAAGCCATTAATTCAGTACGTCGTGAACGAATGTATTGCTGCTGGCATCACTGAAATTGTGCTGGTAACTCACTCTTCGAAAAACTCCATCGAAAACCACTTTGATACCAGTTTTGAACTGGAAGCAATGCTGGAAAAACGCGTTAAGCGTCAGCTTCTCGAAGAAGTACAATCCATTTGCCCACCGCACGTAACTATTATGCAAGTGCGCCAGGGGCTGGCAAAAGGTCTGGGTCATGCCGTTCTGTGCGCGCATCCGGTTATGGGGGATGAGCCAGTCGCCGTTATTCTTCCTGACGTAATTCTTGATGAATATGAATCTGATTTATCCCGCGATAACCTTGCTGAAATGATTCGTCGTTTCGACGAGACAGGCTGTAGCCAGATTATGGTGGAACCGGTTGAAGACGTCACCGCCTATGGCGTTGTGGATTGCAAAGGCGTTGAGCTTGCACCGGGTGAGAGTGTGCCAATGGTTGGCGTTGTTGAAAAGCCGAAAGCCGATGTCGCGCCTTCAAACCTTGCGGTAGTGGGGCGTTATGTTCTTAGTGCAGATATCTGGCCTCTGCTGGCGAAAACCCCTCCGGGCGCCGGGGATGAAATTCAGTTAACTGATGCGATTGATATGCTGATCGAAAAAGAAACGGTTGAAGCTTATCATATGAAAGGGAAAAGCCACGACTGCGGTAATAAATTAGGTTACATGCAGGCTTTCGTGGAATACGGCATTCGTCATAATACGCTTGGCAACGAATTTAAGGCCTGGCTCGAAGAAGAGATGGGTATTAAGAAGTAACCGTACGTTATAATTTTTTTTGTGTAACGGTGCTGTTAGCTCAGCGCCGTTTTTTTTTGCATAACTCTGATGGGGGAGGTCGCCTGATAAGCGACAAAAAAAATCCCGCCAGTGGCGGGATTGTAAGCAAACTAATTACGGATTATTCCTTGATCAGGAAATCGTCCAGTTGTTTACCTTGCTCTTCCATCGCTTTTTTGATCACAGCCGGTGTACGACCCTGGCCAGTCCAGGTTTTAGTTTCACCGTTTTCGTCAACGTAGCTATATTTAGCCGGACGTGCTGCGCGCTTCGCTTTGGTACCAGATTTAACTGCAGCCATGCTATTCAGCAGTTCATTCGGGTCAATACCGTCAGCAATCAGCATTTCACGATATTGTTGCAGTTTACGAGTGCGCTCTTCAACTTCAGCGGCCGCCGCGCTTTCTTCTTCACGACGTTCGTTAACAACAACTTCTAATTTTTCCAGCATTTCTTCAAGCGTTTCAAGGGTGCATTCTCTTGCCTGCGCACGAAGAGTACGGATGTTGTTCAGAATTTTAAGTGCTTCGCTCATTTTAGTAATCTCAAACTTATATTGGGGGTGGTTTGTTGAGGTAATAATAGAGCGTTAAATTCAGATGTGCAATAGCCAGGAATGTAAGGAATTCAAAATTGCGATTTATTTTTTGCTCATAATATATATCGTGCCTTAAATTTTGCCTGAGCAGAGGGACTAAAATGAGCTTATTGGTCGGGGGGATACTCCTGGCGGAGGAGTAAAAATTCCAGATTCAGGTCACATTTTATCGCCGCAAAATAGTATCGCTTTGCAGTGATTTCAACCTTTTGTATTAGTTTCGCATACCGGAATCCGCTATTACATTCGAGCCGTTATGAAGAACAGTAACAATAAGTACAGGGTTTCCATTTTGTTTCCAGATGATAAGCCAGATTGATGAATTTCTGAGGCACAATTTGTGACGGAATGTGTATCATTGCTCGATCTTTGCTCACCCCGTTATCACATTTTTTCTTTATCAGGGCGTTATCCCACCGCGAACAAACATGTGTTCGCTATGTGACGTATATACAACCTCTCACACCTGCCTGGCGGCGATAGGCCCGTAAATTATGATACACTCCGTACTTTCTATATTTCACTCAGGTGAGGTCCTGTGGCCGATGGCACAGCTATATTTCTACTATTCAGCAATGAATGCAGGTAAGTCGACTGCTTTACTCCAGTCTTCATACAATTATCAGGAACGTGGGATGCGTACCGTTGTATATACGGCGGAAATTGACGATCGCTATGGTGCGGGGAAAGTCAGCTCACGTATAGGATTGTCTTCGCCTGCAAAATTGTTTAACCAAAATTCATCATTGCTGGAAGAGATCCGTGCGGAAAATCAGCAACAGGCTATACATTGTGTGTTGGTGGATGAATGTCAGTTCCTGACCCGTCAGCAGGTCTATGACTTATCGGAAGTGGTTGATCAACTGGATATCCCGGTTCTTTGCTATGGTTTAAGAACCGACTTCCGTGGCGAATTATTTGGTGGCAGCCAATACTTACTCTCGTGGTCAGATAAACTGGTTGAGTTAAAAACAATCTGCTTTTGTGGACGTAAGGCCAGCATGGTACTGCGCCTGGATCAAGCAGGAAGGCCTTACAACGAAGGTGAGCAGGTCGTCATTGGCGGGAATGAACGCTATGTCTCGGTGTGTCGTAAACATTACAAAGAAGCGCTTGAGGTGGGCTCTCTGACCACCATTCAGGAAAGCTATTGCCACGAGTAATAGCGCATATCTGATAAGCGTTACGCTCTCTGATATGACAAATAAAGAGATAAAAAAAGCGGCCTCAATTGAGGCCGCTTTCGTCAGAACTTAGCAAATATCAGATTAAGCGGATTTCTTCGCTTTTTTCTCTGCTTTCGGGGCAACCACTTCTTTCTTAACGAAAGTTTCGCCTTCAGAGTACTCACGACCGTAGTAGGTATCCAGCAGGATCTGTTTCAGCTCGGAGATCAGCGGGTAGCGCGGGTTAGCGCCGGTGCACTGATCGTCGAAAGCATCTTCAGACAGCTTGTCAACGTGAGCCAGGAAGTCAGCTTCCTGCACGCCAGCTTCACGGATAGACTTAGGAATACCCAGTTCAGCCTTGATTTCATCCAGCCATGCCAGCAGTTTCTGGATTTTCGCCGCAGTACGGTCGCCCGGAGCGCTCAGACCCAGATGATCGGCGATTTCAGCGTAGCGACGACGTGCCTGAGGACGGTCGTACTGGCTGAATGCAGTCTGTTTAGTCGGGTTATCGTTCGCGTTATAACGAATAACGTTGCTGATCAGCAGGGCGTTCGCCAGACCGTGAGGAATGTGGAACTGAGAACCCAGCTTGTGCGCCATGGAGTGACACACACCCAGGAAGGCGTTAGCAAACGCGATACCGGCGATGGTCGCTGCACTGTGAACACGCTCACGTGCTACCGGGTTTTTAGACCCTTCATGGTAGGACGCTGGCAGGTTTTCTTTCAGCAGTTTCAGCGCCTGCAGAGCCTGACCGTCGGAGAACTCAGAAGCCAGCACGGAAACGTAAGCTTCCAGGGCGTGAGTTACCGCATCCAGACCACCGAAAGCACACAGGGACTTCGGCATGTCCATTACCAGGTTGGCATCGACAATCGCCATATCCGGGGTCAGCGCGTAGTCAGCCAGCGGATATTTTTGACCGGTTGCGTCGTCGGTCACAACGGCGAACGGCGTGACTTCAGAACCGGTACCGGAAGTGGTGGTGATAGCAATCATTTTCGCTTTCACACCCATTTTCGGGAACTTGTAGATACGCTTACGGATGTCCATAAAGCGCAGTGCCAGTTCTTCGAAGTGAGTTTCCGGATGCTCGTACATCACCCACATGATTTTCGCCGCATCCATCGGGGAACCACCGCCCAGAGCGATAATCACATCTGGTTTGAAGGAGTTCGCCAGCTCTGCGCCTTTACGTACGATAGTCAGCGTCGGGTCAGCTTCAACTTCAAAGAAGACTTCAGTTTCGACGCCAGCCGCTTTCAACACGGAGGTGATCTGGTCTGCATAGCCGTTGTTGAACAGGAAACGGTCGGTCACGATGAGCGCACGTTTGTGTCCATCAGTAATCACTTCATCCAGCGCGATTGGCAGAGAGCCACGGCGGAAGTAGATAGATTTCGGAAGTTTGTGCCACAACATGTTTTCAGCTCGCTTAGCAACGGTTTTCTTGTTGATCAGGTGTTTCGGACCAACGTTTTCAGAGATGGAGTTACCACCCCAGGAACCACAACCCAGAGTCAGGGAAGGTGCGAGTTTGAAGTTATACAGGTCACCGATACCACCCTGAGAAGCCGGGGTGTTAATCAGGATACGCGCGGTTTTCATCATCTGACCGAAGTAAGCAACGCGTTCCGGCTGGTTATCCTGGTCGGTATACAGACAGGAGGTATGACCGATACCACCCATTGCTACCAGTTTTTCCGCTTTATCTACCGCGTCTTCAAAATCTTTCGCGCGGTACATTGCCAGCGTTGGAGACAGTTTTTCGTGAGCGAACGGTTCGCTTTCGTCAACCACGGTCACTTCACCGATCAGAATTTTGGTGGTTTCTGGTACGGAGAAGCCTGCCAGCTCAGCAATTTTGTAGGCTGGCTGACCAACGATAGCGGCGTTGAGTGCGCCATTTTTCAGAATAACGTCCTGAACCGCTTTCAGCTCTTTGCCCTGCAGCATGTAGCCGCCGTGGCTGGCGAAACGTTCACGAACGGCGTCGTATACGGAATCAACAACGACAACAGACTGTTCTGAAGCACAGATTACGCCGTTATCAAAGGTCTTGGACATCAGTACGGAAGCCACAGCACGTTTGATATCAGCGGTTTCGTCGATAACAACTGGCGTGTTACCTGCGCCAACGCCGATAGCAGGTTTACCGGAGCTGTAAGCCGCCTTAACCATGCCCGGACCACCGGTCGCAAGGATCAGGTTGATGTCCGGGTGGTGCATCAACGCGTTAGACAGCTCAACGGAAGGTTGATCGATCCAGCCAATCAGATCTTTTGGCGCACCCGCAGCAATCGCAGCCTGCAGAACGATGTCAGCAGCTTTGTTGGTCGCTTCTTTAGCACGCGGATGCGGGGAGAAGATAATGGCGTTACGAGTCTTCAGGCTGATCAGAGATTTAAAGATCGCCGTAGACGTCGGGTTAGTCGTTGGAACGATACCGCAGATGATACCGATCGGCTCAGCGATGGTGATAGTCCCGAAGGTGTGGTCTTCAGCCAGCACGCCACAGGTCTTTTCATCTTTATATGCGTTATAAATGTACTCGGAAGCAAAGTGGTTTTTAATCACTTTATCTTCGATGATGCCCATGCCGGATTCAGCAACGGCCATCTTAGCGAGGGGAATTCGAGCATCTGCAGCGGCCAGAGCGGCGGCGCGGAAGATTTTGTCTACTTGTTCTTGAGTGAAACTGGCATATTCACGCTGGGCTTTTTTCACACGCTCTACGAGTGCGTTAAGTTCAGCGACATTAGTAACAGCCATAATGCTCTCCTGATAATGTTAAACTTTTTTAGTAAATCATCTGCCCGGTACGAGAGTATAGACAGAACGACATAACTTTACATAAAGGTTTGAAAATCAATCTGTTACTTAACGTTCATTATGTTTTGATTTACTAAAAGAGCTTAGGCATTCGCGTTCACTAACTCTAACGCGCTATGTTCAGGTACGTAAGAGAGATTACTCACTTCTGAGTAGCATTTACGTGATCTGCGTCAAATTTTTGCAAAGCTGACACCTTTCAGCAGGGGCTTTTAGCCTTTTACGTTAAGTGTGTATACATTGTAGTGGTGAATATTGAATACATTAGCATAATTAAAACATATTGATAACACTGAGGAGTGGTCGCTATTTTGCGTTTTGGTAGGTGAAAAATGCTGATAAAAGGCGTATCTTCAGCACGGTTTTGTACTCGTCATACTTCACGTTGCGGACGTGCGGGCTTTGTTGGTCGACCATCCCTGAGCCTCGCCCCTTGGGGCCAGCGCAAGCGCTGTTCAAAGTGACAACGCCGTTTTGTCCCGCAACCTGAATTGTTTAGAGTATGTCACTATTTTTTTTCATTTACTTTATCCGGCTAACGCTTCGGAGCTAACCGTGATTCAAACGCTTTTTGATTTTCCTGTCTTCTTCAAGTTTTTCATTGGGTTGTTTGCGTTAGTCAACCCGGTCGGGATTCTTCCTGTTTTCATCAGCATGACCAGCTATCAAACGGCGGTGGCGCGAAACAAAACGAATCTTACTGCTAACCTGTCGGTTGCCATTATATTGTGGATCTCTCTTTTCCTCGGCGATGGCATTTTGCAACTCTTCGGTATTTCTATTGATTCTTTCAGAATCGCTGGCGGGATCCTGGTGGTGACCATTGCGATGTCGATGATCAGTGGAAAGCTGGGGGAGGATAAGCAGAACAAACAGGAAAAATCAGAAACGGCTATCCGTGAAAACGTGGGGGTTGTGCCACTGGCGTTACCGCTGATGGCTGGGCCTGGTGCCATCAGTTCGACGATCGTCTGGGGAACGCGTTACCACAGCATTCTGTATCTGCTTGGTTTTTTTGTGGCTATTGCGCTGTTTGCGCTCAGCTGCTGGGGGCTGTTCCGCATGGCGCCGTGGCTGGTTCGCGTATTAGGCCAGACGGGGATCAACGTCATAACGCGTATTATGGGGTTATTATTGATGGCACTTGGGATTGAATTCATCGTAACGGGAATTAAAGCCATTTTCCCTGGGCTTGTAAGCTGACACCTTTCATTTGAAACGGAGCCACATGTGCTCCGTTTATTAATATCCGTAATTTTTCTGACTATTTCTATCTGTCGTCGTGTTAATAACAAAACACGATGACGGTTACTCTCCTGCTCTCTGTTGATTTTTAAGCCATTTATTGAGTCCGAAGTCCAGCTTCCCATTCCTTTGGATGTTATTTTGTTAACATCATACTCTTAGGCTTGATGAAGGATTATTGAAATGATATTAGTTATTTCAACACTCCTTCAGATGAATGTGCTAAATAATAGCCAATTGTTAAATTTATGTGCATCTGCCGCTCCTGCAGACCCATAAGAGCACAGAACAGGGTGTTTATTGTTATCTTATTGTTTTTTATGTGTTTATATTGCAACTCTCGATTGCGATACGTTCCGTTATCGTGGTTTTTTTTCTCTAAAAGAGAATTGCGTAACAAATTTGTAAAATGTATTGGCGGATGAGAAACGCATTTGATACTTTCCGACCAGATATTTGGCAGCAGATTTCACGTTGATGAGAATTATTTTCAACAAGATATCGCGGCAGAATAACAATGTGTCTCTGACAGGGGAGGCACAGAGTAAAGAACCGACGTAAGGTGGTCATTCGAACCGCCAGAATAAATAAGGTTGGTGATAGCAGGTAGTCGAACGATCTGACAGCAGAAAGTCTCCGGTGCTGTACAGAAATCCTAATCCAGGATTATCAGGCTGGTTAAAAAACCAGTAATTATAACGAGGGAGTACATACACAATGATCAACAACGCAAAAAAAAGTTTAATCGCCGCAGGGATTATCACTGCGCTTGTCGCAGGAAATGTCGCTACGGCTGCGGTCGTTCCCGCAGGTGTTCAACTGGCAGAGAAACAAACACTGGTTCGTAATAATGGCTCGGAAGTTCAGTCCCTCGACCCGCATAAAATCGAAGGTGTACCGGAATCCAATATTAGCCGTGATTTATTTGAAGGCTTATTAATCAGCGATGTCGACGGCAAGCCGTCGCCGGGCGTGGCTGAAAAGTGGGAAAATAAGGATTTTAAAGTCTGGACCTTCCATCTGCGTAAAGACGCTAAATGGTCAGATGGCACGCCGGTAACGGCAGGAGATTTTGTTTATAGCTGGCAGCGTCTGGCCGATCCCAATACCGCTTCGCCGTACGCCAGCTACTTGCAGTATGGCCATATCGTCAATATTGATGACATTATCGCCGGTAAAAAACCAATCACCGATCTGGGCGTGAAGGCCCTTGACGATCATACTTTTGAAGTCACCCTCAGCGAACCGGTTCCGTATTTCTATAAATTGCTTGTTCACTCGTCTGTTTCACCTGTTCCTAAAGCCGTTGTTGAAAAATTCGGTGAGAAATGGACTCAGCCTGCCAATATCGTCACCAATGGTTCCTACAAATTAAAAGACTGGGTAGTGAACGAGCGTATTGTTCTTGAGCGTAATACAAATTACTGGGATAACGCCAAAACCGTCATCAACCAGGTAACCTATCTGCCAATTGCTTCTGAAGTGACCGACGTAAACCGCTATCGCAGTGGTGAAATCGACATGACTTATAACAACATGCCGATTGAACTGTTCCAGAAGCTGAAAAAAGAGATCCCGAACGAAGTTCACGTTGACCCGTATCTGTGCACCTACTATTACGAAATCAATAACCAGAAAGCACCGTTTACCGATGTGCGCGTGCGTACCGCGCTGAAACTGGCGCTGGATCGCGACATCATTGTCAACAAAGTGAAAAACCAGGGTGACCTGCCAGCCTATAGCTACACGCCGCCGTACACTGATGATGCCAAACTGGTTGAGCCTGAGTGGTTCACGTGGTCACAGGAAAAACGTAACGAAGAGGCCAAAAAATTGCTGGCTGACGCCGGGTATACCGCGGACAAACCATTGACGTTCAGCCTGCTGTATAACACTTCCGATTTGCATAAAAAACTGGCTATCGCCGTTGCTTCTATCTGGAAGAAAAACCTCGGTGCCAATGTGAAGCTGGAAAACCAGGAGTGGAAAACCTTCCTGGATACCCGTCATCAGGGAACCTTTGATGTCGCCCGTGCAGGCTGGTGTGCGGATTACAACGAACCAACCTCTTTCCTCAACACCATGCTGTCTGACAGTTCAAACAACACTGCACATTATAAGAGCCCGGCATTTGACAAGCTAATTGCTGATACATTGAAGTCATCCGACGAAGCGCAACGCACTGAACTGTATAGCAAAGCGGAACAACAGCTGGATAAAGATTCTGCGATTGTGCCGGTGTATTACTATGTAAACGCGCGCCTGGTGAAACCGTGGGTAGGTGGCTACAGCGGTAAAGACCCGATGGATAATATCCACGTTAAAGACTTGTATATTATCAAGCATTAATGGCAAAGCGTGGGGTAAACAGGGTTTACCCCACAGTGTCTTTTTTTTCATCGCACTATTCACACCTCTTTTGCGGATGATTCGCTTAAAGAGGTGTAAAGGCACACGCCAGAAGGTACGGGCAATGTTGAAATTTATCTTACGTCGCTGTCTGGAAGCAATTCCGACGCTATTTATTCTTATAACGATCTCATTCTTTATGATGCGCCTTGCGCCGGGTAGCCCTTTCACCGGTGAACGTGCGCTGCCGCCAGAAGTACTGGCAAATATTGAAGCGAAATACCATCTGAATGATCCCATCAGTACGCAATACTTCAGCTATCTGAAACAGCTGGCGCACGGTGATTTTGGGCCTTCTTTCAAATATAAAGATTACACCGTCAACGATCTGGTGGCCTCAAGCTTCCCGGTATCTGCAAAACTGGGGGCGGCAGCCTTTTTCCTCGCGGTTATCATTGGCGTGAGCGCAGGGGTGATCGCGGCGCTGAAACAAAACACGCGCTGGGATTACGCGGTGATGGGGGTCGCCATGACCGGGGTTGTTATCCCCAGCTTCGTGGTCGCGCCTTTGTTAGTCATGATATTCGCAATCACTCTGAAATGGCTGCCCGGCGGCGGGTGGAACGGTGGGGCGCTGAAATTTATGATCCTGCCGATGGTGGCGTTATCCCTGGCTTATATCGCCAGTATCGCCCGCATTACGCGTGGTTCGATGATTGAAGTGCTGCACTCCAATTTTATTCGTACCGCGCGGGCAAAAGGGCTGCCAATGAAACGGATCATTTTCCGCCACGCTCTGAAACCGGCACTGTTGCCTGTTCTCTCCTATATGGGACCGGCGTTTGTTGGCATTATTACCGGCTCAATGGTGATTGAAACCATCTATGGGCTGCCAGGAATCGGCCAGCTGTTTGTTAATGGCGCATTGAACCGTGACTACTCGCTGGTGCTGAGTCTGACCATTCTGGTTGGTGCGTTGACCATTGTGTTTAACGCTATTGTCGATGTGTTATACGCCGTCATTGACCCGAAAATTCGTTACTGATACTGGAGCTCGCTATGATGTTAAGTAAGAAAAACAGCGAGACGCTGGAGAATTTCAGTGAAAAGCTGGAGGTCGAAGGACGCAGCCTGTGGCAGGATGCTCGTCGTCGCTTTATGCATAACCGGGCGGCGGTAGCCAGCCTGATCGTCCTCATCTTTATCGCCCTGTTTGTGACGCTGGCGCCGATGCTGTCGCAGTTTACCTATTTCGATACCGACTGGGGAATGATGTCCAGCGCGCCGGATATGGAATCTGGACACTACTTCGGTACTGACTCCTCCGGACGCGACCTGCTGGTACGTGTGGCCATCGGCGGGCGGATCTCATTGATGGTGGGGATTGCCGCGGCACTGGTTGCGGTGATCGTTGGTACATTGTACGGCTCGCTTTCCGGCTATCTGGGCGGAAAAACAGATTCCGTGATGATGCGCCTGCTGGAAATCCTCAACTCCTTCCCGTTTATGTTCTTCGTGATTCTGCTGGTGACCTTTTTTGGACAAAACATCCTGCTGATTTTTGTGGCGATTGGGATGGTGTCATGGCTGGATATGGCGCGTATCGTGCGTGGACAAACCTTAAGCCTCAAGCGGAAAGAGTTTATTGAAGCCGCTCAGGTCGGCGGTGTTTCAACCGGCAGTATTGTTGTCCGTCATATTGTGCCGAACGTGTTAGGCGTGGTGGTGGTATACGCCTCGCTGCTGGTACCGAGCATGATTCTGTTTGAATCATTCCTGAGCTTTCTCGGGTTAGGCACCCAGGAGCCGTTGAGCAGTTGGGGCGCGCTGTTAAGCGATGGCGCCAACTCGATGGAGGTCTCACCGTGGCTGCTGCTGTTCCCGGCCGGATTCCTTGTCGTGACTTTGTTCTGTTTTAACTTTATCGGCGATGGCCTGCGTGATGCCCTCGACCCGAAAGACCGTTAAGGAGTGCAGCCATGAGTGTCATTGAAACCTCAACCGCGCCGCTCGCGCAACAACAGGCTAACGCACTGCTGGACGTGAAAGATCTGCGCGTGACGTTTAGCACCCCCGACGGGGATGTAACCGCGGTGAACAACTTAAACTTTTCTCTGCGCGCCGGGGAGACATTAGGGATTGTCGGCGAATCAGGCTCAGGGAAATCGCAAACCGCGTTTGCCCTGATGGGGCTGCTGGCGGGGAACGGTCGTATTGGCGGTTCCGCAACCTTTAACGGTCGTGAAATCCTGAATCTGCCGGAGCGAGAGCTGAACAAGCTGCGTGCTGAACAAATCTCGATGATTTTTCAGGACCCGATGACTTCGCTGAACCCTTATATGCGGGTGGGCGGGCAGCTGATGGAAGTCCTGATGTTGCACAAAGGGATGAGTAAAGCCGAGGCCTTTGAAGAATCCGTCAGGATGCTGGATGCGGTAAAAATGCCGGAAGCGCGTAAGCGCATGAAAATGTATCCACATGAGTTCTCTGGTGGTATGCGCCAGCGGGTGATGATTGCGATGGCGTTGCTGTGCAGGCCGAAGCTGCTGATTGCCGACGAGCCCACCACGGCGCTGGATGTGACCGTCCAGGCACAGATCATGACTCTGCTCAACGAGCTTAAGCGTGAGTTCAATACCGCCATTATCATGATTACCCACGACCTCGGGGTAGTGGCAGGCATTTGTGACAAAGTGCTGGTGATGTATGCCGGACGTACGATGGAATATGGCAAGGCACGCGACGTGTTTTATCAGCCTGTGCATCCGTACTCCATCGGGCTACTCAGCGCGGTGCCTCGTCTGGATGCCGAAGGGGATGAGATGTTGACGATTCCAGGCAATCCACCGAACTTGCTGCGCTTACCAAAAGGTTGTCCGTTCCAGCCGCGCTGTCCACATGCGATGGAGATTTGCAATAGCGCTCCCCCGCTGGAGGAGTTCAGTCCGGGTCGTCTGCGCGCCTGCTTTAAACCGGTGGAGGAACTGCTATGAATGCGCTCGCCGAAGGACGCAAAGTCCTCCTCGAAATCGCCGATCTGAAAGTTCATTTCGATATCAAAGACGGGAAGCAATGGTTCTGGCAACCCGCGAAGACGCTGAAGGCTGTCGATGGCGTGACCCTGCGCCTGTACGAGGGGGAAACGCTGGGTGTGGTGGGGGAATCGGGCTGTGGTAAATCCACCTTTGCCCGGGCGATTATTGGTCTGGTTAAAGCCACTGACGGACGCGTTGCCTGGTTAGGCAAAGATCTGCTGGGCATGAAGCCTGATGAGTGGCGCGATGTGCGCAATGATATTCAGATGATTTTCCAGGATCCGCTGGCGTCCCTGAATCCGCGTATGACAATCGGTGAAATCATTGCCGAGCCGCTACGTACCTACCACCCTAAGCTGCCGCGTCAGGAAGTTCGTGACCGGGTGAAAGCGATGATGATGAAGGTGGGGCTGCTGCCGAATCTGATTAACCGTTACCCGCATGAGTTCTCCGGCGGTCAGTGTCAGCGTATTGGTATTGCGCGCGCGCTGATCCTTGAACCAAAGCTGATTATTTGTGATGAGCCGGTTTCCGCGCTGGATGTGTCGATTCAGGCGCAGGTGGTGAATCTGTTGCAGCAGCTGCAGCGTGAAATGGGACTGTCGCTGATCTTCATTGCTCACGATCTTGCGGTCGTCAAGCATATCTCCGATCGCGTACTGGTGATGTATCTGGGACATGCCGTGGAGTTGGGGACTTATGATGAGGTGTACCATAATCCGCTGCATCCCTATACCAAAGCGCTGATGTCAGCGGTGCCGATTCCCGATCCCGATCTGGAGAAGAATAAAACCATTCAGCTGCTGGAAGGGGAGTTGCCGTCGCCGATCAATCCGCCATCGGGATGCGTATTCCGCACGCGCTGTCCGATTGCCGGACCAGAGTGTGCAAAAACGCGGCCAGTACTTGAAGGCAGTTTCCGACATGCAGTTTCCTGCCTGAAAGTAGACCCGTTATAATCTGGTGAAGGGCTGGCATTACGTCAGCCCTTATTTTTGCGAGGTTAACGTGTCCCCATCCATTTCATCCGTTCGTCGCGGTCTTTACCATCGTTTGTTCGATCTGAACACACATTCGGGGCGTCGTTTTGAGACGCTGTGCGCACTGTTTGCGCTGCTCAGCGTGCTCATTATTTTTGTTGAATCCGGCGTTGGGACGCAATATCACCTGACGTTCGATGAGTGGCATATTTTTGTCTGGCTCGAGTTAATCGTGACGCTGGTATTCACAATGGAATACTTGCTAAGGGTATTCAGTTGGCCTGATCCGGCGAAATATGTTTTCAGTTTTTGGGGATTTATCGATCTGGCCACCGTATTGCCGATGTACGTGATGTGGATGTGGCCGGAAATCAGCCTGGAATATGTGTTTGCCTGGCGCGCCATGCGGGCAATTCGCGTGTTACGCATCCTGAAATTGCTGCGTTTTATGCCTTCGCTGCGGGTGTTCTGGGGGGCTATTATGAGCGCCCGGCATCAGCTGATACTGTTTTATTCGTTTATTGCCATTGTGATGATTATCTTTGGCGCGCTGATGTATCTGATTGAAGGGCCAAAATATGGGTTTGTGACGCTAAACGCATCCGTGTACTGGGCTATTGTGACGGTCACGACGGTAGGTTATGGCGATATCACTCCGCACACTCCGCTGGGAAGGATTGTGGCTTCGGTCCTGATCCTGATTGGTTATTCGGTTATTGCGATCCCAACCGGGCTGATTACGACCCATATGAGCACGGCATTTCAGAAACGGAATCAGCAACGGAGGTGTCCGTCCTGCCAGCAAGGGCAGCACGAGCACAGCGCGCAGTTTTGTAATCGCTGTGGTACTCAGTTGCCGGATTAAAAAAAAGCCGCGTTTGCGGCTTTATACTTATTCTCGCCAGAGAATATGACACAGCTTGTGGTCTTTCTCACGACACAGCAACACACGTGCGAAGATGTCGTTAATTTCACCGTCTTCCGTGTCCGCAAGACCAATGACCACCTCGGCAAAAAAGTCAGGATTCAGGTCAAAATCGACATGGTCCTGCCAGTCTTGCGACGGATCGAATAACTCCGCGCCGCCGCGCTCCTCGAACTGCAGGTTGAACAGAATAATATCTGCCGGATCGAGGTTATCGGCCGCCAGTTCGAGAAAAATATCGTAAGCCTGCTCAAGCGTTTCATCTTCAGTCAGGCGATTGTTCAGATCCATATCCATAATGACTACCTGTTTACCGTCTATGGGGCACGTTTTACAGCAACGGACTAAAGAAGTAAAACAGTCGCTCCGTGATCCGCTGCCAGAGTGGGCGTTTTACCCACAAACGGGCATCAAGCAGGCGGGACCGGGAAATATAGTCGTCCTGAACTGCCGCGAGATCGCCGCCAAATCCGGCATCGTCAATCACCAGCGTGATTTCAAAGTTTAACCACAGGCTACGCATATCCAGATTTACGGTGCCGACCAGGCTCAGTTCTCCGTCAACCAGCACGCTCTTGGTATGTAACAGACCGCCTTCAAACTGATAGATTTTTACCCCGGCAGCAAGCAGCTCAGAGAAGAAAGCGCGGCTTGCCCAACCGACCAGCATCGAATCATTTTTACGCGGCAGAATAATACTGACGTCCACACCGCGTTGCGCCGCCGTACAGATGGCGTGCAGTAAGTCGTCACTCGGGACGAAGTAAGGGGTGGTCATGATCAGATATTCGCGAGCTGAATAAGCAGCGGTCAGCAACGCCTGGTGGATCAGATCTTCCGGAAAACCTGGCCCGGAGGCAATGGTATGAATGGTATGACCGCTGGCCTGTTCAAAAGGCATAATATTGACATCCGGCGGTGGCGGCAAAATACGCTTACCGGTTTCAATTTCCCAGTCGCAGGAGTAGACAATGCCCATCGCTGTAGCGACCGGGCCTTCCATACGCGCCATTAAGTCAACCCACTGACCGACGCCCGCGTCCTGTTTAAAGAAGCGTGGGTCTACCATATTCATGCTGCCGGTGTAGGCAATATAGTTATCGATCATCACCATTTTTCGGTGCTGGCGCAGATCCATGCGGCGTAAAAATACACGCATCAGGTTAACCTTCAGCGCCTCGACAACTTCAATCCCCGCATTGCGCATCATTGCCGCCCACGGGCTGCGGAAGAACGCGACGCTGCCTGCAGAGTCAAGCATCAGCCGACAATGAATTCCACGACGGGCCGCAGCCATAAGCGACTCCGCGACCTGATCGGCCATGCCGCCAGGCTGCCAGATGTAGAACACCATCTCAATATTATGCCGCGCCAGCTGGATATCACGAATGAGGGCTTGCATTACATCGTCAGAGTCGGTCAGTAACTGGAGCTGGTTGCCTTTAACACCTGCGATTCCCTGGCGTCGTTCACACAGTTTAAACAGCGACGAAGCTACGCTGCTGTTTTCTTCAGCGAAGATATGTTCGCAGGCTTTGAGGTCGTTGAGCCACTTGGCAGTGGAGGGCCACATGGCTCTGGCGCGTTCGGCACGACGCTTGCCCAGGTGAAGTTCACCAAAGGATAAATACGCGATAATTCCTACCAGTGGCAGAATATAAATGATCAGCAGCCAGGCCATGGCGGAAGGGACTGCGCGGCGTTTCATCAGTATGCGTAATGTTACGCCAGCAATGAGCAGCCAGTATCCCAGAATGACCAGCCAACTCACCACTGTGTAGAAGGTTGTCATAGATTAAAAATCCTTGTTAATGCGTATTGTTAAGAGTTTACGCATCATGATTCATCTGGCAAATAAAAACACCGGAAAAGCGCTGGTCTGCTTCTTGGGGAGGGGTATAATGCCGACTCTTGCACTGTAAGAGTAGTTATCATGAAGCGTAGTAGACCGGAAGTGGGACGCTGGCGGATGCTGCGTCAGGCCAGTCGCCGTAAGGCGCGCTGGCTTGAAGGGCAGTCACGTCGGAATATGCGTATCCACTCCATCAGAAAGTGTATCCTCAACCATCAGCGTAATTCACTGCTGTTTGCGTTCCACGATCTCTGAGTGAAAAAGGGCACCGCCTGCGGTGCCCAATGATGCCAGTCTGTCTGCTTAAATACATCCTCAATACCCCCTCGTTCATGAGGCGCGCAGCCAACAAAGCGGCAGCCTGAGGATAACGTGTATTAAAATACCTTTTTGTATTGTCATTCGGCTTATTTCGAACAATTCCGCATAAAAACGTTCTGTAACGCTAAGGCCTTCTGCTACCGGTCAGTGGTTGGGGTTTTATAGTGGCTATCTTAATGCGAGGGACTGGCAGATAAAATCTGTTGTTAAGATCCCTGAGGCAATAAACGGCGGTGTTCATATGCGCTTAATCCGTGTTTATCAAAAGGGACTATGTTCTGATATGGCACCAGAAGAGCAACAGACATTAGCCGATCCTTTGAACCTTGCTAATTCACTGAGAACTAAAACTGACTATAAACTCAGCATCCGCGTTCTCCCGCCAGTGACGGGTATACAGCAATTAGATGTGCTGAGAAAGTCAGCGCTATTCCTGGTAATTAACCCGCCAGGCGACGAGTTTTGCATGACATCTTCCCCGCATTGTCTTGCTCTACTCCTGTGATAACATCACTTCATGGTTAATTTTGAGGACAGGGATGTGGAACTAATCATATTTTGCGCGATTCTCGGATGTATCCCGGCAGCTATTGCGAAAAGTAAAGGCCGTGGCTTCTTTGGCTGGTGGCTTTACGGTGCGCTGTTGTTCCTCGTAGCTCTTATACATTCACTAATCATTAAGAAAAATATTAGCTCTGTTGGGCGTTCTCAACTTAATGAAGGACTGTTGAAATGCCCATTTTGCGCAGAGATGATCAAGCCGGAAGCCGCAAAATGTAAGCACTGCGGGAGTGATGTTGAGGCAAGACCAGCCCAAAATAAGCTGATTGACATATCTGGTTTTGTGGTTATCACTAACCTTAGCGGTCATCCACAATTAGATGATTTCAAAGTCAAAGCGCTTGCTAAAAAAATTAAGGCTGCCAATGTTGATAGGCCAAACAACACCCTCATAGCAGACTATCAACCGCAGTTAGATGTAATCGCCAGAAATCTCCCAAAAGCACTTAGGGGAGATTTCAGAGAAAGAATAAGTTACTGGTTGAGTAAAAACTCATGATCTACTGACTTGCCTGCGAGTAAGTCGATGTTCATCTCGCTTTGAACCTTAACCGCTGGCTGCATCACATCAGTGCCTCCTTCAGTAACTGCAAGCTCTCTGAGCTCGCCGACTTACCGTTATCGTAGTGCATACACTAAACCCGCTTAACTGTGGGTTTTTGCCGTACCTGCTGACCTCACCGTCAACTGATGGTAGGATTTGACCATCTTTTACTGATGGAATACGGATATGAAGAAGCTTATTGTGATCTTTGTTGGTTTATTTATCTCAGGGAATGTATCAGCGGCTGACTGGTATTCATCGTACAACAAAGATGAGATGCGTGGCACCGCTCAAAAGTTTGTACAAACTGATTCAGACAATGCGGTGGATTTTGATTTCCCGTATAACGGAGGGTCAAATTTGATGTTAATCCTTCGATCGAAAAAGACTGAGCTTGAAGCTGGACAAAAAGCTGAAGACCTGGCTTTGTCTGAGGCGATAATAGCGATTAGCAAAGGGCAGTTCCTTTGCCACTCTTATAGTGGCTGCCATGTTTATGTGAAGTTTGATGACGGTAAAATACAAAAATATGCAATGTCAGAAACATCTGGTGGTAGAACAGATGTTATATTCTTCAATAATTCAACAAAATTTATCAAAGAATTGCGAAAACATAAAAAATTAATCCTTGAGGCAGAGTTCTATCAAGACGGTGCTAAACAATTTAAATTTGACCTTACTGGGGTTAACTCTCCAAAATCATAAAGATACACTGCGACTGGACAGACTGGGTACGTGGCATAAGTTTGATGATTGTCCGGTGATATAGTGAGAACATGCAATTAAATCGCTGCAATAATATAAAGGTCAGCGCCAGCGCTTCTTACCTTGCCTGACCGCTTCCATTATCGCAGCCCCGGTATGTTCATATTCAGGCAGAGCCAGAACGTGCCAGTTTTTATGCAAGAAACCCAGAAGGCAACACCGCTTACCTACGGTTCCTTTAACTGCAAAGTTATGCGTGTTATCAGGAGGAACAGGAAGCCTTTCACCTGGCTTAGGGAAATAAATCCTGACGCCAGAAATGATAATGTTGTCCATAGCTTATCACTCCTCCACTAACCACATGTCAGACTCCTCAAACATCTCTTCCAGCATACGGTTAAGGCGCTCTTTTTCAGTTTTTGTGCAATCACTATTCAGAGCGTTGGCCTGCATCGGCTTAACTCTCACTTCGGCATCAGGGAAGATCCGGTGTACGCGCTTTGTCAGCTCGTTAAGAATGATGTTTCTTGCCCCCGGCAAACCTGCAACATTGCGCTTATCGTAAACGAGTTCTACAAACATAAAAACCTCTTTTTACTGGTTGAATATACAGTTAAATTTAAACTGTATAAATGAACAGTGTCAAGGGTTGATGGCAATGTTAAGAGGACCAGTAACTTCCGATGGGTTCTGGGTCGCATGGAATGTCGCGTTTTGATTCATCAGCGAACAGGGCAAGGTAATCTTCACGCGTCATTAACGGTGAAAAGCATTACACATAGAAACCTCCTGCCATATGTCAGACTGAAAGTACAGGTGGTAGCAAAAAGAGAGGACGTTTAGATTAATGTGTACCTAAATGCGCCCTCTGCTGGAGTTTTAGATGGTTTTTATTTGTTTGAAATATAAAGATATTTTTTAAATCTAAAATACCTTTTTGAAGGGTTTCACCGACACGTTCGCATAAACGCCCGCAGCAACGTAGGGGTCGGCTTCTGCCCAAAATTGGGCCGCTTCGAGAGATTCAAATTCAGCAATGACCGTCGAACCGGTAAAACCTGCGGCACCGGGATCGTTACTGTCGACGGCTGGCATCGGGCCTGCGGTTAACAGTCGTCCTTCATCATGGAGAAGCTGCAGGCGCGCGAGATGGGCAGGGCGCACGGAAAGGCGCTTTTCGAGAGAGTCTGCTTTGTCCTGAGCGTAGATGACATATAGCACGGGTAGAGCTCCTTGTTCGGTATGAGTTGTAAAGTACGTTATTTGAAAGGACTCATAACTGCAACGCAAAGATAACGGCTTTGTTAAGACCGCACGTTTCACCGGGATTTTTTAGGACAAAATTGCATTTTAAAGTGTGCTTACCGTGCTGGCTTATTGAATATGATTGCTATTTGCATTTAAAATCGAGGCCTGGTTTTTTAACTGAAATGATTATGACTTCAATGACCCTTGATTTACCTCGCCGCTTTCCCTGGCCGACACTTCTCGCCATTGGCATCCATGGTGCCTTAATTGCGGGGGTGTTGTACTCCTCGGTACATCAGGTTATTGAACTGCCTGCCCCTGCGCAGCCTATTTCTGTGACAATGGTCGCGCCAGCCGATCTGGAGCCACCACAGGCGGTTCAGCCGCCGCCGGAACCTGTTGTCGAACCTGAGCCAGAGCCAGAACCCATCCCCGAGCCGCCAAAAGAAGCGCCGGTGGTGATTGAAAAACCGAAGCCAAAGCCTAAGCCGAAGCCTAAACCGGTGAAAAAGGTACAGGAACAGCCGAAACGCGATGTGAAACCGGCTGAGCCTCGCCCGGCATCGCCGTTTGAGAATACGGCACCTGCGCGCCCAGCCACCAGCACCGCGCCTGCAAGCAGCAAGCCGGCGGTGAGCGTGCCTTCCGGCCCACGCGCATTAAGCCGTAACCAGCCGCAATATCCTCCACGCGCTCAGGCGCTGAGAATTGAAGGGCGTGTTAAAGTGAAATTCGACGTAACGTCAGACGGACGCGTGGATAACGTGCAGATTCTGTCCGCACAGCCTGCCAATATGTTTGAGCGTGAAGTAAAAAATGCGATGCGCAGATGGCGCTATGAAACGGGTAAACCGGGTTCCGGCATTGTGGTGAATATCGTTTTTCGTATTAATGGCACCACCCAGATCGAGTGACGTTACGCCAGAAGCAAAAAAGCCTCCATTGCTGGAGGCTTTTTACTATTCCTGAACCGGAAGCGGGCGGGGCTTGCCGTTTGGATCCACAGCTACATAGATGAACAGCGCTTCGGTCGCTTTATAACGTTGCCCAATTGGCTCTGAGGCGACTTTCTTCACCCAGACTTCAATATTGATGCTGACAGACGTGGTGCCACGTTTAACGCAGCGCGCATAGCAGCACACAACATCGCCAACCGCGACAGGTCGCAGAAAGCTCATTCCCTCAACACGCACGGTCACCACCCGGCCGTGTGCAATTTCTTTGGCCTGAATGGCGCCGCCAATATCCATCTGAGACATCAGCCAGCCGCCAAAAATGTCACCATTCGCATTGGTGTCGGCAGGCATGGCCAGAGTGCGTAAAACCAGTTCGCCCTGCGGGGCGCTATTTGTTGTTGTCATTGTTGAACCGACTATAAAGAAAGATAACCGCGCGATGCTACTATGATTTCGGCATGGAGAACAGAGGGGAGACGCCCGCGAGGCGGGCATCTGGTCGATCAGAAGGACACAGTGACGCCCGCGTAGTAGGCACGTCCCGGCTCATTGTAGGTAGAGGCACCGTCGTTCTCGCGATAAATTCGCTTATCGAACAGGTTACTGATGCCCGTATTCAGTCGCAGATTCTTCGTAAACTGATAGTTAGCGCCAATACCGACAATGGAATAGGCGCCGATCTCTTTGTCTGACATTCCGCTGTTTTCATTGCGAATTTCAGCATATTCACGCGGTTTCTGACGACCATACTGTGTCCAGTGCACGTTGGCGGATAGCTTGTCGTTAACCTGCCAGTCCAGCATGCTATTGATCGTATATTTAGGGATGATAGACAGTGGATTACCGGTATCTTTACTCTCAGACTTGATCATATAAGTGGCATTGGTTCGCCAGCTTAAGGTCTCCGGCAACAATGGGATCACCACATTGCCCTCCAGACCTTCGACAACCGCCTTACCGCCGTTTTCCCATTGCAGAATATTGTTGCCGTTAGAGGCATAACCAAGAATGTCGGTACCGGCAACGATTTTATTTTTATAATCGTTCCGGAACCAGGTGATGCCAGCATCCCAGCCCTCATAATTAAATTCGAGGCCGACCTCTTTATTAATACTGATTTCCGGGTCGAGATCCGGATTACCTAACAGATAGCAACTGCCCGTGGTGATGGTGTTAGGGCAGCCATTGCCGCGTGTGGAAAGCAAATAACCTTTGCTGGACTGGTACAGGTTTGGCGCTTTAAAGACCCTGGCGATACCGGCTTTCAGCTTAAACATATCACCTAATTCTTGTGACATATTCAGGCTCGGACTCCAGTTGCTGCCGAATTCGTTATGATAGTCAAAACGAATACCCGGAATGATGTCGGTGCCCGGGCGGGCCTGAATATTATCTTCCAGATAGATGCCAGTCAGGGTAGCGCTATTTTTTGTGCTGCGATTCGCGGGATCACCTGAAACGTCACCAATTATGGTACCGGCGTTATCCGTTGCCTGCATTGAGGCCGGATCGTCAAGCTCATCGCGGTTCCACTCCGCCCCCAGAGTTAACGTCTGGTCGACTATCCAGAAGAGGGGAATATTCAGCTCTCCGGAAGAACGATAAGATTCAAGGCGGCTGGTGGCGTAATCGGTATTGTTAATCATCCCTTCCACTTTACCGGTCGAACCTTCCTGCATGCGGGTATTATTGGTTTTCTCGTAATAGACGCCGAATTTAGACTGTCCCCAGTCCCAGATGCCGTTGTGCGTTAATCCCCAGGACTGGCGATACATCCGGTTTGTTTCATCGCCATATAAAGAGCTGACTAAATCGCCCGGACTAAGGTTACCGTTGCTGTACTGGGTATCCCCGGCGTAAATATTCCCCTGACGGCTATAGCTGTAATCAAAATCGATAATCTGCTCCGGCGTCAGTTTCCAGGAGAGCAGGGTATTAATATCCTTATTACGCACACCTTCGCGGCCTGCGGCGTATGATCCATTTTGCAGCGTGTTGATGTCGGCGGCATCCGCATCGGTTTTATTGATATTCCCGTACAGACGCATGGTCAGTACGTCGTCAATAAGCGGACCACTGAGGTTAATATTGGCGCGCCTGGTGGCACCTTCTTTGTCATTCTCGGGCTGGTTAGTGTACAGCGATAAAGAACCATGCCAGTCATTGGTGGGCTGTTTAGTGATGATGTTCACCACGCCGCCCGCCGCGCCAGAGCCGTAGCGTGCGGCGGCAGGGCCACGCAGTACTTCGATACGCTCAACCATTTCAGCAGGAACCCAGTTGGTATCACCACGCGTGTCTCTCTCTCCGCGCCAGCTGTAGCGCACGGAGTTTCTTGACGTCACGGGAATGCCGTCAATCAGGATCAATGTATTTTCTGGCCCCATCCCACGGATATCAATCTGGCGGTTATTCCCACGGCTGCCGCTGGCGCTGTTACCCGTCAGGTTTACACCGGGCATCGTGCGGATAATATCGGAGAGGTCATTCACCGGAGGTGATTTTTCAATATCTTTAGCGGTGATAACAGACACGCCCGGCTGCTGTTTAAGCGCCTCTTCCGCAGTGGTGTGTACCACCATGGTTTCACCGTCGTTCATCATGTCATCATCAGCAGCAAAGACATTTCCGCTTAACACAGTGGCAATCAACAGCGCCAGAGGGCGCGGATTTATTTTTGTTATCTTATTCATTAACTGATATCCGTATTATTAAAATGCGATACGGAATATCAATGATAACCATTCTCATTACAATAAAGGGGAGGCAATCTCCACAAAATCTTCATGATTCAAGCAATCTGTGCAGGGAAATGCAGGGAAAAGTGCAGCGTCAAAAAAACCAGGCCCGCAGGCCTGGTTTGTGCTCTTATGATTTGTCTTCTTGTGGAAGGTGGCGGTAGATATACACGCCGCTGAGCAGGGTAAAGATCAGCGTTAACGCGGTGAGGCCAAACACTTTGAAATTGACCCAGATATTTTGCGGCAGCCAGAACGCAATGTAGATATTGGCAAGACCGCAGAGAATAAAGAAGATAGCCCAGGCCAGATTCAGTTTTGACCAGACGGCCTGAGGCAACGTAAGTTCTTTACCCAACATGCGCTGAATCAACGGTTTTTTCATCACCCACTGACTTATCAGTAAAGCACCGGCAAACAGGGCGTAAATCACGGTGACCTTCCACTTAATAAACTCATCGTTGTGGAAGAAAATAGTCAGACCGCCGAATACGGCAACCAGCACAAAGGTGATCAACGCCATCTTTTCAACTTTGCGATAGCGAACCCAACTGTAGATCAGCACGATCGCCGTGGCGACAATCAGCGCGGAGGTTGCGGCATAGATGTCGTAAATCTTATAAAAAGCAAAGAAGACGACCAGCGGTAAAAAATCAAGAAACTGCTTCATTCTTCGATTCCGTAATCAAACGCGTCGGGGAAGCGAGCCACCGACGCGCACAGGGGTTATTGACGAATTAACATATACAGGCGGTACAGATAGATGAGCAACACGGCAGAAATTAAATTGCTCAGCGTATTCGCCACCACCGCGCCAACGTTTGGCGTCAATACAGCAAAGTTAGGGGCAAACAGCAGCAACAGTGTTTTTGCCAGCAGCCAGCTAATTACCGCAGGTGCCACCAGTCGCATATTAGACCATGACAGACGCATACTGTTGCGCATAGCGGCAAATACGCCCATCTTGTCCTGAACGAGCATGACTGGCGCAAGTGAGAGCAGGATGGCCATCAGGATCCCCGGCACGACGACCAGCATAATGCCGATCTGCACCAGCAGCGTTGTCAGGAAAATCAGGATAAACAGCTTAGGTAAAACCGGTGCGCTGGCACCAATAGCCCGCAGCGCGCTAACCCGATGTCCCGCCGAAATCAGCTGAATCATTAATATCACGCCGCCCGCCAGGACAGCATTACCGATTAATCCTGAAAAGGTTGATGCCGCAGACGCTCGTAAGAGGATCTGTTGCTGCTCAGGCGTCATATTCTGCACCAGATCAAACAGCCCGACGCTCCCCGCAAGATGCTCCCCTTCACTGAGCTGCGCAATCTGCGCGTCGCTGGGTGAGAAGGCATGCCCTGACACCACTGTGATAAACGCGCACAACAACGATACCAGCAGGATGGTAATAAATTGATTACGGAAAAAGTTCCCCGTGTCACGGTATACGGACTTCGCCGTGATAGACATGCACTCTCCTTGAGTTTTGCAGATGTTGATTAGCGGGC
Organism: Citrobacter amalonaticus; assembly: GCF_002918555.1. Lineage (GTDB taxonomy): Bacteria > Pseudomonadota > Gammaproteobacteria > Enterobacterales > Enterobacteriaceae > Citrobacter_C > Citrobacter_C amalonaticus_A. Next base: position 28,434 of record NZ_PQMB01000001.1, on the reverse strand, counting down.
AATTGTACCCTGGATAACCCTACAGTGGCAGCATCAAGGCTTGTATGGAAAAGCATATCTTTGTAAAGCAGAGGTAATTCATCCCGGCGCGGGCAATATTACAGGCTTTGTTTATCTCATCATCCTTGCCGGGCATAGCCAATTCCCGGCAAGTTCTCGTAAATCGTCCTCTTACGTCTTCCTCTGATGTGCCAGAACGTGTTGCACAGCGAGACCATTTTGGCTGGCGTCTGCCACACCGCGCAAAAGGGGATAACGACGTCAGTAAACTGAACGGGAAGATTGTCGACATCGCGGTCTTGATTCGGGGACAAGAGGGGGCTGCTAATATTTTCAATGCGGAAATATGTCAAATTTGATCTGAATTACTTTAACCAGGATTCTGGATGCAAGTTCTAATTTGATCTGGATTAATAAATGTTAAATTACAGGGCGTAATGTGATCCAGATTGGATCACTTACTACTTCAATGTAGGTATATTCGTCACGCAGTTATAACCATAACGATGGAGCGGATATGAAAAAGTTAACAGTGGCGGCATTGGCAGTAACAACTCTTCTCTCTGGTAACGCTTTCGCGCATGAGGAAGGCGAGTTCTTCATTCGTGCGGGGTCAGCAACAGTAAGGCCGACTGAAGGGGCGGGGGGGACGCTGGGTCATTTGGGCGGTTTTAATGTCAGTAACAACACGCAGCTCGGCCTGACGTTCACCTATATGGCGACCGACAATATCGGTATTGAACTGCTGGCCGCGACGCCATTCCGCCATAAGGTCGGAACAGCCGTAACCGGTGATATTGCTACCGTTCACCATTTACCACCAACGTTAATGGCGCAGTGGTACTTCGGTGATTCCAGCAGCAAACTGCGTCCGTACGTTGGCGTGGGTGTGAACTACACCACCTTCTTTAACGAAGACTTTAATGACAACGGAAAAGGCGCGGGTTTGTCTGATCTGAGTCTGAAAGACTCCTGGGGTGCGGCGGGTCAGGTCGGTATGGATTATCTGATTAACCGCGACTGGCTGATCAACATGTCGGTCTGGTATATGGATATTGATACGACCGCTAAGTATAAATCCAACGGTACGGTTCTGCCTGCAGGCCGATACAGTGACAGCGTGCGTCTGGATCCGTGGGTGTTTATGTTCTCCGCGGGTTATCGTTTTTAAGCACATCTTCAACGTTAAAAAGCTGACTGTTCGCAGTCAGCTTTTTTTTTGCCATCATTCATTCTCGTCCCTGTTACCGCAAATCCTGTTCCCGGATGCACTCTTTTAAGTAATTCAGCTGAGGGGAGGAATGATCGTGACCAACAATCTTCTGCGACAGAACGTTTGCGCACCTGAAGGTTCACCGCGTGATGAAAAAATCGGATATGCCGCCAGAAAAGCGCTGGCGGCAGAGACGGGCGTTACGCGCGCGTGGCAGCCTTCATGGGTTCCGCAAAGGCTTTAAGTGCAGCCAGCATCTGCTCTGGCTTGTCGACGTTTTTCTCAATGATTTTCACAATCGCCGAACCAGAAATCGCGCCGGCAGCACCTGCGCTAATGGCCGCAGAGACCTGCCCGGGCGCAGAGATGCCGAATCCCTGCAACGGCGGTGCGGCATGATACGCTTTCAGCTTTTCGACCAGATGATGCAGCGGCAGGGCGGCACGATTTTCCGCACCCGTTACCCCAGCCCGCGACAGCAGATAGGTGTAACCGCGACCCCAGGAGGCAATCTGGCGCAGCAGGTCATCATCCGCATTTGGCGGACAGATGAAAATCGGGGCAATATTATGGCGCAACGCCGCCTGGCGAAACGGTGCGGACTCTTCCACCGGCACATCGGCCACCAGGACTGAATCCACGCCAGCCTCTGCGCATCGGGCGTAAAACTCATCGATGCCGTTAGTGAACACCAGGTTGGCGTACATCAGCAATCCAATGGGAATGGTGGGATGCTTTTTGCGAATCAGCGTGAGCATCTCAAAGCATTGAGCAGGCGTGACGCCCGCGGCAAAGGCCCGCAACGTCGCGTTTTGAATGGTCGGACCGTCGGCTAACGGATCAGAGAAAGGGATCCCTAATTCCAGCGCGTCGGCACCGGCTTCAATCAGCGTGTCGATAATCCTCAGCGATTGCTCAACGCCTGGGTCACCTAATGTGACAAAGGGAACAAAAGCACCTTCCTTGCGGTCGTTCAGCCTGGCAAACAGGTTTTCATAACGTTCCATCAGATTTCCCCTCGTGCTTTCAGAATATCGTGTACGGTGAAGATGTCTTTGTCGCCGCGACCGGAGAGATTCACCACCAGCAGCTGCTCTTTTTCCGGGTTCTCATGCATCATTTTCAGCGCATGGGCCAGCGCGTGAGAGGATTCCAGCGCCGGGATAATCCCTTCATGCAGGCAGAGTGTTTTAAACGCCTCCAGCGCTTCATCATCGGTTATTGACACGTAATCCGCGCGCCCGATGCTGTTGAGATACGCATGCTGTGGTCCCACGGAAGGGAAATCAAGGCCTGCGGATACTGAATAGGATTCTTCAATTTGCCCATCTTCGGTCTGCATCATCGGCGACTTCATGCCGAAATAGATCCCGACACGCCCGTGTTTGAGCGGTGCGCCATGCTCACCGGATTCAATTCCGTGCCCGCCTGGCTCCACTCCGATAAGACCCACCTGGGGTTCGTCAATGAAATCAGCGAACATGCCAATAGCGTTAGAGCCACCCCCTACGCAGGCGATAACGGCATCCGGAAGGCGTCCCTCTTTTTCGAGGATCTGCACTTTGGTCTCTTCACCGATCATACGCTGGAATTCACGAACGATAGTCGGGAACGGGTGCGGACCCGCTGCGGTACCGAGCATGTAGTGCGCGGTCTCATAGCTGCCGGACCAGTCGCGCAGCGCCTCATTACAGGCATCTTTCAGCGTGGCGGAACCGCTGTGTACCGGAATAACCTCAGCGCCCATCAGACGCATACGGAAAACGTTCGGCGACTGGCGCTCAACGTCTTTTGCACCCATATAAATACGGCATTTCAGACCGAGCAGCGCACTGGCAAGCGCCGAAGCAACGCCGTGCTGGCCCGCGCCGGTTTCAGCGATAATTTCAGTTTTGCCCATCCGTTTCGCCAGCAGCGCCTGGCCCAATACCTGGTTCGTTTTATGCGCCCCGCCGTGCAGCAGGTCTTCACGCTTCAGATACAGCGTGGTGCGGGTGCCGGCGGTGATATTCTGGCATTTGGTCAGCGCAGTTGGACGCCCGGCATAGTTTTTCAACAGGTCAGTAAACTGAGCCTGAAATTCAGGGTCTTTCTGCGCGCTGACGAATGCTTCTTCAAGTTGACGCAGGGCGGGCATCAGAATTTGTGGCACATACATGCCGCCAAATTCACCAAAGTAGGGATTGAGTAATGTTGTCATCTTTTCTTCCTTAATATGCGCGCAGTGTCTGAAAGACCGAGGCCAGAAGGCGTGCATCTTTGATGCCCGGCTGTGACTCTACACCAGAGTTGAAATCGAGACCGGCACAGCCGGTTTTCGCCGCTTCCACGCAGTTGTCTGCGCCTAATCCACCGGCGAGCAAAACGTTATCCAGCGATAGCCCCTGCAACAGCGACCAGTCAAAACGCTGACCGCTGCCCCCCTGACCGTTATCAAGCACGTACCGGTTAACATGCTGATAATCGCGGGCGGGGATCGTGACGCCAACGCTCAGCGCCTTCCAGATTTGCACATGCTCAGGCAGCGCGGCGCGCAGGGCATCGACCCAGGCCTGGTCTTCGCTGCCGTGCAGCTGGACAGCTGCCAGAGAAAGAGCGTTCACTTTTTCGCAGACGTCGGCAATATCGGTATTACGGAACACGCCGACGTACTGTAGCGGTGCGGCAGCCATCACCTCGCGAGCCTGCTCCAGGGTGACGAAGCGCGGCGAGGAGGGAACAAAAATAACGCCGCCGTAAATCGCGCCTGCGTCATAAGCCGCTTTGGCATCCTGAGCGCGGGTCAGACCGCAGACCTTATTTTCGCCAAGCAGCACGCGGCGAACCGCTGCGTTAAGGTCATCGTGCGCCATCAGCGCAGAGCCAATCAGGAAGCCGTTGGCGAAGTGGCTGAGCTCACGCACCTGGCCGTATGTGTTAATCCCGGATTCACTGATCACCGTCACCCCGTGGCCCAGCTTCGGCGCCAGCTGACGGGTGCGGTTCAGGTCAATCGACAGGTCGCGCAGATCGCGGTTGTTAATGCCGACGACTTTTGCCCCAAGCCGCATAGCACGTTCCAGCTCTTCTTCGTTGCTGACCTCTGTCAGCACGCCCATCTTCAGGCTGTGGGCAACGGCGGAAAGCTGACGGTATTGTTCGTCATCCAGCACGGAAAGCATTAACAGGCAGGCATCAGCCTGATAGTGGCGCGCAAGATAAATCTGGTAAGGATCGATAATAAAGTCCTTACAGAGAATCGGCTGCGGCGCAATACTGCTCACGACAGGCAGGAAATCAAAGCTCCCCTGGAAATATTTCTCGTCGGTGAGTACTGAGATCGCCGAGGCGTAGTGCTTATAGATGCCCGCGATACGTGCCGGGTCGAAATCGTCACGGATCACCCCTTTGGAGGGGGAGGCTTTTTTGCACTCCAGAATAAAGGCCGTGCGTGCGCCCTGAAGGGCGTCATAAAAGTGACGCGTGCTTGGCTGAACATCATTTTGAAAACTGGCCAGCGGCTGCTGCTGTTTACGGGCTTCTACCCAAATCGCCTTGTCTGCGACGATTTTCGCTAAAACGGTTTGCATCATTTACCCTCTTGCCGCCAGTGCGGTGACTCTGTCGTAAGCGGAACCACTGTGCAGAACATTGAGAACAGTTTGCACATTGGTCCTGAGATCCTCTTCACCATGCAGACGCATTAACATCGCGACGTTGGCAGCGACGGCGGCCTCATGGGCGGCATCGCCTTTACCTTGTAGCAAGCGTGTTAAAATGTCACGGTTTTCTTCCGGGGTGCCGCCAGCCAATTGTTCCTGATGGTATGGCGTCAGGCCGAAGTCTTCCGCCGTCAGCTGATAGCTTTTGATTTCACCGTCATGCAGTTCCGCCACGATAGTGGGCGCGTGCAGGGAAACTTCATCCATTCCGCCGCTGTGAACTACCGCGGCGCGCTGGTAACCCAATACGCGCAGCGTTTCTGCTATCGGCAGCACCAGTTCCGGGCTGTAAACGCCAATCAGCGCCAGCGGCGGGTGCGCCGGGTTAATCAATGGGCCGAGTACATTGAAAAGCGTACGGGTTTTCAGCTGCTGGCGTACCGGCATCGCATGGCGGAACCCGGCGTGATATTTAGGTGCGAACAGGAAGCACACGCCCAGCTCATCCAGCGCCTCGCGTGATTTATCCGCGTTCATATCCAGGTTGATACCAAATGCCGCCAGCAGATCAGAAGAACCTGATTTACTGGAGACGCTGCGGTTGCCGTGTTTCGCCACCTTCAGACCACAGGCCGCCGCAACAAAGGCGCTGGCGGTAGAGATATTAATGCTGTTGCTGCCGTCGCCGCCGGTACCGACAATATCGGCGAACAGATAGTCAGGACGCGGGAACGGGGCAGCATTCTCCAGCAGCGCGGTGGCGGCGCCGGCGATTTCATTCGGATGCTCACCGCGAATTTTCATACTAACCAGCGCGGCGGCCAGCTGTTCGGGTTTCAGCTCGCCGCGAACCACGGCGGAGAAAAGCTGGTGGCTTTCCTGCTGGCTCATCGTCTGTGCCTGGTACAGTTTTTCCAGAATGGGCTGCAACGTATTGCCCGGCTCCAGTTTCTGCTGGGCCCAGGCCAGCGTCTGCTCCAGCAGAAGCGCCCCCTGGGAGGTTAAAATCGATTCCGGATGGAACTGAAAACCACAAACGCGATCCGCATCGTGACGCACCGCCATCACCATTCCGTTGAAATGGGCATTAATGGTCAGCCCGGCCGGGACGTTGCTGCCGACAAGTGAATGGTAGCGTGCTACCGGTAGCGGATTCGCCAGACCGGCAAACATCGCCTGACCGTCATGTTCAATGCTCGAGGCTTTACCATGCAGAATTTCACCTGCCTGGCCCACATAGCCACCATACGCTTCGACAATCGCCTGATGACCCAGACAGATGCCAATGATTGGCAGCTTGCCGCGTAACCGGGTCAACAGCTCCGGCATACAGCCGGCTTCGCTGGGAATGCCGGGACCCGGAGAGAGCATCAGCACCGGGTTTTTCATCGTTGCCAGACGCTCAATTAAGGTCTGTGCAGGAATATGGTTACGGTAAATCACCACGTTGTGACCGTGAGTACGCAGCTGATCCGCCAGGTTGTAAGTAAATGAGTCGATATTATCGAGCAGCAGAATATCAGCCATCAGAAAGTCTCCTGTGCATGATGCGCGGTGGCGATAGCGCGCAGAACGGCGCGTGCTTTATTACGGGTTTCGTCGGCTTCAGACTGCGGAACAGAATCCAGCACAATCCCGGCACCGGCCTGCACGGTGGCAACCCCGTCTTCAACCAGAGCGGAGCGAATGACGATGCAGGTATCCAAATCGCCATGGGCGGTAAAATAACCGACCGCGCCACCGTAGCTCCCGCGGCGGCGGCCTTCCGCTTCGGCGATCAGCTGCATCGCGCGAACTTTCGGCGCACCGCTCAGCGTGCCCATATTCATGCAGGCACGGTAGGCGTGCAGCACATCCAGATCGCTGCGCAGTTCGCCGACCACACGGGAGACGAGGTGCATCACAAAGGAATAACGGTCAACTTTGGTTAAGTCGGCAACGTAGCGGCTGCCGGGGGTACAGATGCGTGCCAGATCGTTACGTGCCAGGTCAACCAGCATCAGATGCTCGGACAACTCTTTGTGGTCGGTACGCATCTCCAGCTCGATACGGCTGTCGAGATCGCGATCCAGTGAGCCGTCGGCGCGACGCCCGCGTGGGCGCGTTCCGGCAATCGGGTAGATCTCAATCTGACGGCTGGTCGCGTCGTATTTGAGTGAGCTTTCCGGGGAAGCACCAAACAGGGTGAAATCGTTATCCTGCATAAAAAACATATACGGGCTTGGATTGCTCTTTTTCAGCACGTAGTAGGCTGCCAGAGGTGACGGGCAGGGCAAAGAGAAGCGACGGGACGGTACCACCTGGAAAATTTCTCCCGCACGAATCGCTTTCTGCAAGTTACGCACTACGGCGCCAAACTCTTCATCGCTCTGGTTGCACTCGCAGCGCATTTGTGGAACGGAAACCACTGGCAGCGGCGGCGCAGGCTCGTTCAGCTGCTGGCTGAGATGAGCGAGACGATCGGTCAGGCGCTGTTTCTCCGCGTCATTCTGCGTAAACAGGCTGGCCTGAATGCGGGTGCTTCTTTTCTGGTGGTCGATCACCATTAGCGTTTCCGCCAGATAGAAGCAGTAATCCGGGCAGCGGTTGTCGGCTTCGAGCTGCGGCAGATCTTCAAATCCTGCAACGAGGTCGTAAGCGAACAGACCACCGAAGAACATGGCTTCGCGCTCGTCGGCTGGCACATTGACCAGTTCCTGGAGCAGGCGAAAGGCATCAAATACGGAAAGTGAGCACAGACGGGCATCTTCATCCAGCAACGCGCTAACGGCAGGAAAATGCAAAATCCGGCTCGTAGGCTGTCGTTCGTTTTCGACGCCTGTGGGCAACGCCGCATCCAGCAACGTCAGCAGGGATGTGCCATTGTCAGACAATGCCTGAATAGTGACGGTGTCACCTAGCGCGGTAATTCGCAACGCGCTATCGACCAGCAGCAGGCTTTTCAAATCATCTTTACTGTCAATATCGGCTGATTCCAGCAGCAGGGTAGCCGGACGTGAGCCACAGACCTGATGAAACAGCGACGTCGGATTCTCGCGGTAGGCGGCATCGCAGGTCAGGAGTTCAAGTGTGGGTTTTGGTGTTTGCATCGTTATTCTCATTAATTTTGTTCAAAAAAAAGCCCGCGCATTTGGCGGGCCGGGTATCTGGTTGCTGTAAGCATGCGAATACACTGCCCGAAATCAGGAAGTGCGCCACCAACCTTTCACTACATATGCTGCTTTCATCTCAGATACCTTCTTCATGTGAACTTGCGTACTAGTTAACTAGTTAACTAGTTCGATGGTCTGTTGTCAACACCTGATTTCAGTAAATTTCCCGGAAACGTTATGATGTACGTGAAAGTACATTTATTGAGATGGGAGCTCGCTTTGAGCGACACGAATTACGCAGTGATTTACGACCTGCACAGTCACACAACGGCATCTGATGGGCGATTGACGCCAGAAGCGTTGGTACACCGTGCGGTAGAGATGCGGGTTGGCACGCTGGCGATTACCGATCATGACACCACCGCCGCGATTGCGGCAGCAAGAGATGAAATTTCACGTTCAGGCCTGGCGCTCAACCTGATCGCCGGCGTGGAGATCTCGACGGTGTGGGAAAATCATGAAATTCACATCGTAGGACTCAATATCGATATTGATAATCCGGGATTGCGGGATTTTCTGGCGCAGCAGACGGAACGACGACAAACGCGCGGGCGGCTGATTGCCGAAAGGCTGGAGAAAGCCCATATCCCCGGCGCATGGGAGGCGGCGCTGAAGCTGTCGAATGGCGGCGGGGTGACCCGTGGTCATTTTGCCCGCTTTCTGGTGGAAAGTGGAAAAGCGACGACGATGGCCGATGTTTTTAAAAATTATCTTGCCCGTGGGAAAACCGGTTACGTTCCGCCACAGTGGTGTACAATAGAACAAGCTATTGATGTGATTCATCATTCTGGCGGTAAGGCGGTGCTGGCCCATCCGGGGCGTTACGACCTTAGCGCCAAGTGGCTGAAAAGATTGGTTGCGCATTTTGCCGACCATCGCGGAGACGCGATGGAAGTGGCGCAGTGCCAGCAATCGCCCAATGAACGTACCCAGCTGGCGACGCTAGCGCGACAGAATCATCTATGGGCATCACAGGGGTCTGATTTTCATCAACCTTGCCCATGGATTGAACTGGGTCGCAAACTCTGGCTGCCAGCGGGCGTTGAAGGTGTATGGCAGTTATGGGAACAGCCCCAGACCACAGTGAGGGAAGTATGAGCCAGTTTTTTTATATTCATCCTGAAAACCCGCAGCAACGTCTGATCAACCAGACCGTTGAGATTGTGCGTAAAGGCGGGGTGATTGTGTATCCAACCGACTCCGGCTACGCGCTCGGTTGTAAAATTGAAGACAAAAGCGCGATGGACCGCATTTGCCGTATTCGCCAGCTGCCGGATGGTCACAACTTCACCTTGATGTGCCGCGATTTGTCCGAGCTGTCGACGTACTCATTTGTTGATAACGTTGCCTTCCGTCTTATCAAGAACAACACGCCGGGCAATTACACTTTTATCCTGAAAGGGACGAAAGAGGTGCCGCGTCGCCTGTTGCAGGAAAAACGTAAAACCATCGGGCTGCGCGTACCGTCGAATCCCATTGCTCTTGCGCTTCTGGAAGCGCTTGGTGAGCCAATGCTCTCGACTTCGCTGATGTTGCCTGGCAGTGAGTTTACCGAGTCGGATCCGGAAGAGATTAAGGATCGCCTGGAGAAAGTGGTGGATCTGATTATTCACGGTGGTTATCTCGGTCAACAGCCGACAACGGTTATCGATCTGACCGATGATTCTCCGGTGGTCTTGCGTGAAGGCGTGGGTGATGTAAAACCTTTCTTATAAGGGCACAACTCTGTATACTACGCGGCCTTAAAATGGCGTGACAAAGCGCCATTGATTCTCCTGTTCGACGCCTGGGAAGGCGACACTAAAGGAAGCTCTATGAGCGAAAAGTTACAGAAAGTGCTGGCGCGTGCCGGCCACGGCTCCCGCCGTGAAATCGAATCGATTATTGAAGCTGGACGCGTGAGCGTTGACGGCAAAATCGCAAAGCTTGGCGATCGCGTTGAAGTGACGCCGGCGCTGAAAATCCGTATCGACGGTCATCTAATCTCCGTGAAAGAGTCTGCGGAGCAAATTTGTCGCGTTCTGGCCTATTACAAACCAGAAGGCGAATTGTGTACCCGTAACGACCCGGAAGGGCGTCCAACTGTGTTCGATCGCTTACCTAAACTGCGCGGTGCGCGCTGGATTGCGGTCGGACGTCTGGACGTTAACACCTGCGGTCTGCTGCTGTTTACCACCGACGGTGAACTGGCGAACCGCCTGATGCACCCGAGTCGCGAAGTTGAGCGTGAATACGCAGTGCGCGTATTTGGTCAGCTTGATGAAACAAAGCTGCGCGACCTGAGCCGTGGCGTGCAGCTGGAAGATGGTCCGGCGGCGTTTAAAACCATCAAGTTTACCGGCGGTGAAGGCATTAACCAGTGGTATAACGTGACGCTGACTGAAGGGCGTAACCGTGAAGTTCGTCGCCTGTGGGAAGCGGTTGGCGTGCAGGTGAGCCGTCTGATTCGCGTTCGCTACGGTGATATACCACTGCCGAAAGGGTTGCCACGCGGTGGCTGGACGGAACTGGATCTTGCGCAGACCAACTACCTGCGTGAACTGGTGGAGCTGGAACCCGAAACCACCTCTAAAGTGGCGGTGGAAAAAGACCGCCGCCGCATGAAGGCTAACCAGATCCGTCGTGCCGTTAAACGTCACAGCCAGATGGGCGGTGGTCGCCGTTCAGGTGGTCGTAACAACAACGGTTAATGACCCGTAAGCTTGACAGGAAAAAGGCCCCAGGGGCCTTTTTTAGTAGTCGATGCCCATCTGCGCCTTCACCCCCGCTTCGAAGGCATGTTTGACGGGACGAAGCTCGCTGACGGTATCCGCAAGTTCAAGAATATCCCGATGGCAGCCACGACCGGTGATAATCACCGTTTGTTGCGCCGGACGGTTGTTTAAGGCGTCGATCACCGCTTCCAGCGGCAGATAATCATAGGCCACCATATAAGTCAGCTCATCCAGCACAACCATATCCAGACCAGGATCGGCTAACATTCGTTTACCCTGTTCCCACACAGCCAGACAGGCCGCCGTGTCGGATTCACGATTCTGAGTATCCCAGGTAAATCCGGTCGCCATGACCTGAAATTCTACGCCATGCGGTTCCAGCAGATTACGTTCGCCGTTGGGCCAGGTGCCTTTGATAAACTGCACCACACCCACTTTTTTACCATGTCCGACAGCGCGGGTCGCCGTCCCGAATGCGGCGGTTGTCTTCCCTTTGCCGTTGCCGGTAAAGACAATAACAATGCCACGCTCGTCCTGGGCCTGTGCGACCCGGGCATCCACCCGATCTTTTACGCGCTGTTGGCGCTGCTGATAGCGTTCTTCACTCATTGGGCAATTCCTGGTTTACGGCCCGGTTGGGCGTCGAAAGTCATGCCGGTTTTGCGACGACTGTCGTCGCCCATCAGCCATAAATAAAGTGGCATGATATCGGCAGGGGTTTTGAGCTTTTGCGGATCTTCGCCCGGAAAAGCACTGGCGCGCATACCGGTTCGCGTTCCACCGGGGTTGATACAGTTAACCCGCAGAGGGCGGTTTTGATATTCATCTGCCAGCACCTGCATCATTCCCTCGGTCGCAAATTTTGAGGCGGCATAGGCCCCCCAGTTTGCACGCCCCTGACGACCGACGCTGGATGAGGTAAAGACCAGCGAACCGGCATCGGACGCCAGTAATAAAGGAAGCAGCGCCTGAGTCAGCATGAACGTCCCATTGACGTTGACCTGCATGACATCCTGCCAGATCTGCGGATCCTGTTCGCTCATTGGACCGATGTCACCCAGCAGTCCGGCATTATGCAGAACCCCGTCGAGGCGGGGATAGTGCGCAGCAATACGCTGCGCAAGCTGGTGACATTCCGCCGATGTGCAGGTCAAAAGGTCAAGGGTAAACCATCGTGGCTGGCTGCCGCTTTCGTGGGCGATGGTATGGGCAACCTGGCGTAATTTCTCGTCGTTGCGCCCCATCAGTATGACGGTTGCACCGTAGCGAGCATAGGTGAGTGCGGCTTCGCGACCAATGCCATCGCTGGCACCGGTAACCAGAATGATGCGATCCCGCAGTAAATCTTGTTTTGGTTGGTAATGCACGGCTACTCCTCGGTGACGCGATCGGTCACCCTGCCAGTTATCTTTTCGTTAACTTTTCGGGTTTATGCCTGAAACCCTGCGCTTTTTCAATCAGTCAACGGTGATAACGCCGCAAAATGAACACTTTGTCATACTTTTTATCCCTGAATATCTCTGCGAGACGACTCAGGATCGCTGATGTAAACTGAACCGCAGTTGTGTTGTTTAACCAAGGTGGGACGTGTGGAATTGTTGTCTGAATATGGGTTGTTTTTGGCTAAAATCGTCACTGTTGTGGGCGCTATTGCGGCGATTGCCATCATTATCGTGAATGTTGCTCAGCGCAAACGCCTGCGGGGCGAACTGCGGGTAACGAATCTCAGCGAACAATATAAAGAGATGAAGGACGAACTGGCGATGGCGCTACTGGATAGCCATCAACAGAAGCTCTGGCACAAAGAACAAAAGAAAAAACACAAACTGGAGGCGAAGGCGGCTAAGGCCAAAGCGAAGCTGGGGGAAAGCCCGTCTTCCGACAAACCCCGCGTCTGGGTACTGGATTTTAAGGGCAGCATGGATGCGCATGAGGTCAGCGCGCTGCGTGAAGAGATAACCGCAGTGTTAGCGGTGGTTAAACCGCAGGATCAGGTGGTGGTTCGCCTGGAAAGTCCTGGCGGCGTTGTACACGGCTATGGTCTGGCCGCATCGCAGCTCCAGCGTCTGCGTGACAAGCAGATCCCGTTGACCGTCACGGTCGACAAAGTGGCGGCGAGCGGCGGCTATATGATGGCCTGTGTGGCCGATAAAATTGTCTCCGCGCCGTTTGCCATCGTGGGGTCTATTGGCGTCGTGGCGCAGATCCCTAATTTCAACCGTTTCCTGAAAGGCAAAGATATTGATATTGAATTGCACACCGCAGGACAATACAAACGAACGCTGACGCTGCTTGGCGAAAACACGGAAGAGGGGCGACAGAAATTCCGCGAAGACCTGAATGAAACGCATCATCTGTTTAAAGATTTTGTTCATCGCATGCGTCCGGTTCTGGACATTGAACAGGTCGCAACCGGTGAGCACTGGTATGGTCAACAGGCGCTGGAAAAAGGGCTGGTGGATGAAGTGAATACCAGTGATGAGGTGATCCTCAGCCTGATGGAAGGGCATGAAGTGCTGAACGTGCGTTACATGCAGCGTAAGAAACTGATGGACCGTTTCACCGGCAGTGCGGCGGAAAGCGCCGACCGTCTGCTGTTACGCTGGTGGCAGCGGGGGCAAAAACCGCTAATGTGAACCAAGAACGCGAGGCCTGGAGCCTCGCGTTTTGCATTAATCAATGAGGTGATACTTCTCAGAGAGCACGTGAGCCAGGTGTTTAAACATATTAAACACCGCAGTGCTTTTTGGGGTGGGTAACCCTTGCTCGTCTAAAAAGTACTCTCCGCTGAAGACCAGTACGCCATTTCGCTGCGTCACACCGGTGGCTTCAATCCCCGCCAGCGTGTCTTCATGCTCACGAATGATTTTATTGGCTTCTTTCAGCAGTGTTTCGCGATCGATAGGTTGAGTGTCTTTATGCATTATTGACTCCTTAAACAAGGACATTAGTCTACGCTGAGCGTCGCTTATGGGCAAATATTCCATGATGAAGCGTAGCGGTGAGTCAAGGGGGGATAACTGGCGAGATTTGTTTTTGCATGCTAATAAAGTTGCGTAACGAATTTTATCAGGTACAGTGTGACGCTTTCGTCAATCTGGCAACAGATTTGCTTGACATTCGACCGAAATTCCGTCGTGCTATAGCGCCTGTGGGGCCAAAAAGCCTGATAACTCAGTCACCTGACTATTTCGTGTACAGAGTTGGAACAAGGGGTTGATATCCGCCGTCGCAGAGACCATATCGGTGTCTCGTCGCCAGTGGAAGGTGAATCAACGTGCGACGCATTCCTGGAAGAATCAAATTAGGTAAAGGTGAATATGGGTAAAGCTCTTGTCATCGTTGAGTCCCCGGCAAAAGCCAAAACGATCAACAAGTATCTGGGTAGTGACTACGTGGTTAAGTCCAGCGTCGGTCATATCCGTGATTTGCCGACCAGTGGCTCAGCAGCTAAAAAGAGCGCCGACTCTACCTCCACCAAAACGGCTAAAAAGCCTAAAAAGGATGAACGTGGCGCTCTCGTCAATCGTATGGGGGTCGACCCGTGGCATGACTGGGATGCGCACTACGAAGTGCTTCCCGGCAAAGAGAAGGTCGTCTCTGAACTGAAACAACTGGCTGAAAAGGCCGATCATATCTATCTCGCAACCGACCTTGACCGCGAAGGGGAAGCCATTGCATGGCACCTGCGGGAAGTGATCGGGGGTGATGACGCGCGTTACAGCCGCGTGGTGTTTAACGAAATTACCAAAAACGCGATTCGTCAGGCGTTCGATAAGCCCGGTGAGCTGAACATTGACAGGGTTAATGCCCAGCAGGCGCGTCGTTTTATGGATCGCGTGGTGGGTTACATGGTCTCTCCGCTGCTGTGGAAGAAGATCGCCCGTGGCCTGTCGGCGGGGCGCGTCCAGTCCGTGGCGGTACGCCTGGTCGTTGAGCGTGAGCGCGAAATTAAAGCGTTTGTCCCGGAAGAGTACTGGGAAATTGACGCCAGTACGAATACACCGTCCGGTGATGCACTGCCGTTGCAGGTAACGCATCAGAACGATAAGCCTTTCCGTCCGGTTAATCGCGAGCAGACGTTGGCTGCGGTAAGCCTGCTGGAAAAAGCGCGCTATAGCGTTCTGGAACGCGAAGATAAGCCGACCAGCAGCAAGCCTGGCGCGCCGTTTATCACCTCCACGTTGCAACAGGCGGCAAGTACACGTCTGGGCTTCGGTGTGAAGAAAACCATGATGATGGCGCAGCGTCTGTATGAAGCGGGCTACATCACCTACATGCGTACCGACTCCACCAATCTGAGCCAGGATGCTGTGAACATGGTTCGTGGCTATATCGGCGATAATTTTGGTAAAAAATATCTCCCGGAAAGCCCGAATCAGTACGCCAGTAAAGAGAATTCGCAGGAAGCGCACGAAGCGATTCGTCCTTCTGATGTTTCCGTTCTGGCGGAAGCGCTGAAGGACATGGAAGCCGACGCGCAAAAACTGTATCAGCTGATCTGGCGTCAGTTTGTCGCTTGTCAGATGACGCCAGCGCAGTACGACTCCACCACGCTGACCGTTGGCGCGGGGGATTTCCGCCTGAAGGCACGCGGTCGTATTCTGCGTTTTGACGGCTGGACGAAGGTCATGCCGGCCCTGCGTAAGGGTGATGAAGACCGTACGCTGCCAGCGGTGAACAAAGGGGACACGCTGACGCTCATAGAGCTGACGCCAGCCCAGCACTTTACCAAGCCGCCAGCACGCTTCAGCGAAGCTTCTCTGGTTAAAGAACTTGAGAAACGCGGTATCGGTCGCCCGTCCACCTATGCGTCGATCATTTCGACGATTCAGGATCGTGGCTACGTTCGCGTTGAAAACCGTCGCTTCTATGCGGAAAAAATGGGTGAAATCGTCACCGATCGTCTGGAAGAGAACTTCCGGGAACTGATGAACTACGATTTTACCGCGCAGATGGAAGACAGTCTTGACCAGGTAGCCAACCACGAAGCCGAGTGGAAAGCCGTGCTGGATCATTTCTTCAGCGATTTTACTCAGCAGCTGGATAAGGCTGAGAAAGATCCGGAAGAGGGCGGGATGCGCCCGAATCAGATGGTGCTGACCAGCATCGACTGTCCGACCTGCGGTCGCAAAATGGGCATTCGTACCGCCAGTACCGGCGTTTTCCTCGGCTGCTCCGGCTATGCGTTATCCCCGAAAGAGCGCTGTAAAACCACCATTAACCTGGTGCCGGAAAACGAAGTACTGAACGTGCTGGAAGGCGACGATGCCGAAACCAACGCGTTGCGTGCGAAGCGCCGCTGTCAGAAATGTGGGACGGCGATGGACAGCTACCTTATCGATCCGAAGCGTAAGCTGCATGTCTGTGGTAACAATCCGACCTGCGACGGCTATGAAATCGAAGAGGGTGAGTTCCGCATCAAAGGTTACGATGGTCCGATCGTGGAGTGCGAGAAATGTGGTTCAGAAATGCACCTGAAAATGGGGCGTTTTGGTAAGTACATGGCTTGTACCAACGACGAGTGTAAAAACACGCGTAAGATCCTGCGTAACGGCGAAGTGGCGCCGCCGAAAGAAGATCCGGTGCCGCTGCCTGAACTGCCGTGTGAAAAATCGGATGCGTATTTCGTGCTGCGTGACGGTGCCGCCGGGGTCTTCCTGGCTGCGAATACCTTCCCGAAATCACGCGAAACGCGTGCGCCGCTTGTGGAAGAACTTCATCGTTTCCGCGACCGTTTGCCGGAAAAGCTGCGTTACCTGGCCGATGCGCCTCAGCAGGATCCGGAAGGTAATAAGACGCTGGTGCGTTTTAGCCGTAAAACCAAACAGCAGTATGTCGCAGCTGAAAAAGATGGAAAGGCGACCGGATGGTCTGCCTTCTATGTGGATGGCAAATGGGTAGAAGGTAAGAAATAACAACAACCTGTTGTCATTGCATTTAAAGGGTCGCGCAAGCGGCCCTTTTTTTAACGTGTCTGTACAGTAAGAACAGAAATGATATAGTGGTTATAGTTTATGACTTTCTTATTATTAAATCGTATTAGCAGCTCACAAAGCCTGCGTACAAACGATGATCTGATGGCGCTAATCTGGACGGTTTAACATGAAATTACAGCAGCTTCGCTATATTGTTGAGGTGGTTAATCACAACCTTAATGTCTCCTCAACAGCCGAAGGACTTTACACCTCTCAGCCGGGCATCAGCAAGCAGGTTCGCATGCTGGAGGACGAGCTTGGCATCCAGATTTTCGCCCGCAGCGGTAAACACCTGACCCAGGTTACACCAGCTGGTCAGGAGATTATTCGCATCGCGCGTGAGGTTCTGTCTAAAGTCGACGCTATTAAGTCTGTGGCGGGCGAGCATACCTGGCCCGATAAGGGGTCACTCTATATTGCAACGACCCACACCCAGGCGCGCTACGCCCTGCCAAACGTTATCAAAGGTTTTATTGAGCGCTACCCCCGCGTTTCACTCCATATGCACCAGGGATCGCCAACGCAAATCGCAGAAGCGGTTTCTAAAGGCAATGCCGACTTTGCGATCGCCACCGAGGCGTTACACCTGTATGAGGATCTGGTGATGCTGCCGTGCTACCACTGGAATCGTTCAATTGTCGTCACGCCGGAGCATCCACTGGCGGCGAAAGGGTCAGTCACGATAGAGGAGCTGGCGCAGTATCCACTGGTCACCTACACTTTCGGCTTTACCGGTCGCTCCGAGCTGGATACGGCTTTTAACCGGGCCGGTCTGACGCCGCGTATTGTGTTTACGGCAACCGATGCTGACGTGATTAAAACCTACGTTCGTCTGGGGCTGGGGGTCGGCGTGATTGCCAGTATGGCGGTGGATCCGATTTCAGATCCTGATTTAGTGCGTGTGAACGCGCATGACATTTTCAGCCATAGCACCACGAAAATCGGTTTTCGCCGTAGTACCTTCCTGCGTAGCTATATGTATGATTTTATTCAACGCTTTGCGCCTCACCTGACGCGTGACGTGGTCGATGCGGCGGTGGCGCTGCGTTCGAATGAAGAAATCGAAGCCATGTTTAACGATATCAAATTACCCGAAAAGTAGTCACTGCCGTTATTTGTTCGGTATCTCTTGCGATCGGGAGATACCGAAATTTGTATTAAATCGCATCTGTAAAAATAAACATCTTTTCATGATCGGGGAAAACGGTCATAAAGTAGCGTCTAATTACCCACCTCGCAAATTTCACCTGCCAGATATTTATTTCCGATCAAAAGATTGATTTATTCACTGGAAACGATTCGTAAATTCACTGGATTTTTGGCTAAAGTTTCATTAGGATTTGTCTCATCTGATGATTAATTGTACCGATTGTTGGTGCTTAAATGATAAGTGATACCGATTGTATGAGGTCAGCAATGCCTTCCGGAAACCAGGAACCACGCAGGGACCCCGAACTGAAACGCAAAGCATGGTTTACTGTTTTTCTCGGCTCCGCGCTGTTCTGGGTGGTGGTTGCGCTGTTAATCTGGAAAGTGTGGGGGTAAATGATGGCCTCCTGGCAACCCGTACAACCTTCGGATCAAACATGTCAGCGCCGTGACAGCGTGCAGGATAAGAAAAACAAGTCTGTTACGGGTATTCCGACTTCATGGAAGCTTACTGAACAGCAGCGCGCTTTTATTGATTCATTTGATGAAGATGAAGAACAGAAACAATAATTAGTACCACCTTTATTATCATTTTTTGCGTGCCCGGTATTAATACGCTGCACGCCATTTCTTTATACACCGCAGCAATAACGCACTGAGATTTTCTCAGTACTAAGAATTAAACTTATGTCGGTGCCATCTATGCTTACTGCAAATATGAAATATTGGTCGTGGATCGGGGCGTTTTCTTTATCGCTGCTATTCTGGGCCGAACTTATCTGGATTGTTGTAAACTGATCGAAAACCTCGCTGCGGCGAGGTTTTGCTTCTTAGCCCAGTCATCTGCACGGTTTTTCCTCTTTTATCAATTTGGGTTGTTATCAAAACGTTACGTTTTGTTTGTGTTATCTTTAATACTAACCCTGAGGAGATTCAGGGTATCCAACCCTGTCATTAAGGAGGAGTTATGTCGTCAACCCTACGAGAAGCCAGTAAGGATACGCTGCAGGCCAAAGACAAAACCTACCATTACTACAGTCTGCCGCTGGCTGCAAAATCACTGGGCGATATTACCCGTCTGCCCAAGTCTCTCAAAGTCCTGCTGGAAAACATGCTGCGCTGGCAGGACGGCGATTCTGTTACTGAAGACGATATCCACGCGCTGGCAGGCTGGCTGAAAAATGCCCATGCCGATCGCGAAATCGCCTACCGTCCGGCACGTGTCTTAATGCAGGACTTCACCGGTGTTCCGGCGGTGGTGGATCTGGCTGCCATGCGTGAGGCGGTGAAACGCCTTGGTGGTGATACTGCAAAAGTGAACCCGCTGTCGCCCGTTGATTTGGTTATTGACCACTCGGTTACGGTTGATCGCTTTGGCGACGACGACGCGTTTGAAGAGAACGTGCGTCTGGAAATGGAGCGTAACCATGAGCGTTATGTGTTCCTGAAATGGGGACAGCAGGCATTTAGCCGCTTCAGCGTCGTGCCGCCTGGAACCGGGATTTGTCACCAGGTTAACCTTGAATATCTGGGCAAAGCGGTCTGGAGCGAGTTGCAAAACGGCGAGTGGATTGCGTACCCGGATACGCTGGTGGGGACTGACTCCCACACCACGATGATCAACGGCCTTGGCGTTCTGGGCTGGGGCGTGGGGGGCATTGAAGCAGAAGCCGCGATGTTGGGCCAGCCCGTCTCAATGCTGATCCCTGACGTGGTGGGTTTCAAATTAACAGGAAAACTGCGTGAAGGTATTACCGCAACTGACCTGGTATTGACCGTCACCCAGATGCTGCGTAAGCACGGGGTAGTCGGCAAATTTGTTGAATTCTACGGTGATGGTCTGGACTCTCTGCCGCTGGCGGATCGTGCCACTATTGCCAACATGTCGCCTGAATATGGGGCAACCTGCGGTTTCTTCCCGATTGATGGCGTGACCCTCGAATACATGCGCCTGAGCGGACGAAGTGAGGATCAGGTCGAGCTGGTGGAAACCTACGCGAAGGCGCAGGGGATGTGGCGAAATTCGGGTGATGAACCGGTTTTTACCAGCACGTTAGAACTGGATATGAACGACGTCGAGGCGAGCCTCGCTGGACCCAAACGCCCGCAGGATCGTGTTGCGCTGGGCGATGTGCCGAAAGCATTTGCTGCCAGTAGTGAGCTTGAGCTAAATGCGGCGCAGAAGGACCGCCAGCCGGTCGATTATGTTCTGAACGGTCACCAGTATCAGTTACCCGACGGCGCGGTCGTGATCTCGGCTATCACTTCCTGTACCAACACCTCAAACCCCAGCGTGCTGATGGCCGCGGGCCTGCTGGCTAAAAAAGCGGTAACGCTGGGGCTGAAACGTCAGCCATGGGTGAAAGCCTCGCTGGCACCGGGATCCAAAGTCGTTTCTGACTATCTGGCGAAGGCGAAACTCACGCCGTATCTCGACGAGCTTGGCTTCAATCTGGTGGGTTACGGGTGTACCACGTGTATCGGTAACTCAGGCCCGCTGCCGGAACCGATTGAAACGGCTATCAGGAAAGGGGATTTGACGGTCGGCGCGGTGCTCTCCGGGAACCGTAACTTTGAGGGGCGTATCCACCCGCTGGTAAAAACCAACTGGCTGGCATCACCTCCGCTGGTTGTGGCCTATGCGCTGGCCGGAAATATGAACATCAATCTGGCAACAGATCCGCTGGGACATGATAACAAAGGCGACCCGGTGTATCTGAAAGATATCTGGCCGTCCGCGCAAGAGATCGCCCGCGCTGTTGAGCTCGTCTCTTCGGAAATGTTCCACAAAGAGTACGCAGAAGTTTTCGAAGGTACTCCTGAGTGGAAAACGATTCATGTTGATCGTTCAGATACCTACCGCTGGCAGGATGACTCTACCTACATTCGCCTGTCGCCGTTTTTTGACGATATGCAGGTTAAGCCAGCCCCGGTGCAGGACATCCATGGCGCGCGGATTCTGGCTATGTTGGGTGACTCCGTTACCACCGACCATATCTCGCCTGCGGGTACCATTAAGCCGGACAGCCCGGCAGGGCGCTATTTGCAAAGCCACGGCGTTGAGCGTAAAGATTTTAACTCCTACGGCTCACGACGCGGGAACCATGAAGTGATGATGCGCGGTACATTTGCCAATATCCGTATCCGAAACGAAATGGTGCCGGGCGTGGAGGGTGGCATGACGCGTCACCTGCCAGGAACGGAAGTGGTTGCTATTTATGATGCGGCCATGCGTTATCAGCAGGACAACACGCCGCTGGCGGTGATTGCCGGTAAAGAATACGGTTCCGGCTCCAGCCGTGACTGGGCGGCAAAAGGGCCACGCCTGCTGGGTATTCGCGTTGTGATAGCGGAGTCGTTTGAACGTATTCACCGCTCCAACCTGATTGGTATGGGGATCCTGCCACTGGAGTTCCCGCAAGGCGTCACGCGCCAGACGCTGGGGCTGAACGGTGAAGAGGCGATTGATATTGCCGATTTGCAAAATCTCAAGCCAGGCGCAACGGTGCCGGTGACGCTGACCAGGACCGATGGCAGCAAGGAGGTGGTCCCTTGCCGTTGTCGTATTGATACCGCAACGGAGTTAACCTACTACCAGAACGACGGTATATTACATTATGTAATCCGTAATATGCTGAATTAATAGCAAAAAAAGCCTGCATTGAAAAATGCAGGCTTTTTAAACGCATCGCTATTTGCCTAACAAATGCCCCATTTTCTCGGCTTTGGTATCCAGATAATGTTCGTTATTTGGGTTACGCCCGACAATCAGCGGTACGCGTTCAACAATATTAATTCCCGCTTCGCTCAGGATTTCCACCTTTTTGGGGTTATTGGTGAGCAGGCGAACAGCGTCCACGCCGAGCAGTTTGAACATATCTGCACACAGCGTGAAATCGCGCTCATCGGCGGCAAAACCTAACTGATGGTTAGCTTCAACCGTGTCATATCCCTGATCCTGCAACGCATAAGCACGAATTTTATTCAACAGACCAATGTTGCGACCTTCCTGGCGATGATAAAGCAGAATTCCACGGCCTTCTTCAGCAATATGCGTCAGCGCTGCCTCAAGCTGGAAACCGCAGTCACAGCGCAGGCTGAAAAGTGCATCTCCGGTCAGACATTCAGAGTGGACCCGAGCCAGCACGGGGGTCTGGCCTGAAATATCGCCAAAAATTAAGGCGACGTGATCGTGTCCGGTTGCCAGTTCTTCAAATCCCACCATCAGGAAATCACCCCATGGGGTTGGCAGTTTGGCTTCTGCCACTCGTTTAAGCTGCATGTATTTCTCCAGATAATGCTGGTGCCATCGTCTGTCAGGCTTCTGTATGGTCTTATTTTGCCATAAGGCAACGGACTTCACCTAATCGCCGCCGTGTGAATGACAACCGAATGGCACAAATCTGTCAATTTTTACGGCCTGGGTAATTTTCAGTTATGATTGTGAGACTTATCGACGAAAGGGGTGGTCATGCTCTCAATAGCAAAGCGTACGACGGTGGGGGCAGCTCTGCTTCTTATCATGCCTGTAGCCGTGTGGATTTCGGGCTGGAATTGGCAGCCAGGGCAGAATACCTGGTGGTTAAAAGCGTTGTACTGGATCACTGAAACGGTAACTCAGCCCTGGGGGATTATTACGCATGTCATCCTTTGTGCCTGGTTTCTCTGGTGTTTACGCTTTCGCTTAAAAGCCGCCGTCGTGTTGTTTATGATTCTGGCGGGCGCAATTTTAGTGGGTCAGGGGCTGAAATCCTGGGTAAAAGACCGGGTTCAGGAACCGCGTCCGTTTGTCATATGGCTGGAAAAAACGCACCATGTCCCGGTGGATGAGTTCTACACTTTAAAGCGTAAGGAACGCGGTCAGTTAGTGAAAGAACAGCTTTCTGCTGAGCAAAATATTGCGCCTTTCTTACGTCAGCACTGGCAAAAAGAGACCGGGTTTGCATTTCCTTCTGGACATACTATGTTTGCAGCCAGTTGGGGGCTATTAGCCGTTGGGTTATTATGGCCGCGCAGGCGTACCGTGACGATTGCTATTTTGTTAGTCTGGGCAACCGGTGTGATGGGGAGTCGTCTGCTGCTGGGAATGCACTGGCCGCGTGATTTAGTGGTTGCCACGCTTATTTCGTGGGTTCTGGTGACACTTGCAACGTGGCTGGCGCAGCGAATCTGTGGCCCTTTATCGCCGCCAGCAGAAGAGAGGCAAGAGATTGCAGATCGAGAACAAGAAGGTTGACCACCGTTGAATTTCCGCACTTTGCCCTTAAATCATGAGATAGCAGGGAGCTTTCCCATTTCGCACACGCCGTGAAAATGGTAATTTAAAGGGCTGAATGCGGTAAGTTGAACACGATTTATTCGCTTAAACCACATAACGGGAAGTAATGTGAAATATTTACTCATTTTCTTACTGGTGTTGGCGATTTTTGTTATTTCGGTAACATTGGGCGCGCAAAACGATCAACAGGTGACCTTCAATTATCTGCTGGCGCAGGGGGAGTATCGTATCTCCACCTTACTGGCCGTATTATTTGCTGCCGGTTTCGCCATTGGCTGGTTGATTTGCGGTCTGTTCTGGCTGCGCGTACGTGTCTCTCTGGCGCGGGCTGAACGTAAAATCAAGCGGCTGGAAACTAAACTCACCCCAGCGACCGACATTGCAGTCACTGCCGACTCTTCGGCTGTGAAGGAATAATCCGCTATGCTGGAGTTGTTGTTTCTGCTCTTACCTGTTGCTGCAGCTTATGGCTGGTATATGGGTCGCAGAAGTGCGCAACAAACAAAACAGGATGAAGCTAATCGCCTGTCGCGTGACTATGTCGCCGGGGTTAACTTCCTCCTGAGTAACCAACAAGATAAAGCGGTGGATCTGTTCCTCGATATGTTGAAAGAGGATACCGGCACCGTTGAGGCTCATCTCACTCTCGGAAACCTGTTCCGCTCGCGCGGCGAAGTCGACCGCGCTATCCGTATCCACCAAACCCTCATGGAAAGTGCGTCGCTGACCTACGAGCAACGTCTGCTGGCCGTTCAGCAACTGGGGCGCGACTACATGGCTGCCGGCCTGTATGACCGTGCGGAAGACATGTTCAACCAGTTGACGGATGAAACTGATTTCCGCGTTGGGGCGCTACAGCAGCTTCTGCAAATTTACCAGGCAACCAGCGAATGGCAGAAGGCGATTGACGTTGCTGAGCGGCTGGTGAAGCTTGGTAAAGATAAACAGCGTATTGAGATCGCCCATTTCTACTGTGAGCTTGCCTTGCAGCAAATGGGCAGTGAAGATATGGATCGCGCCATGGCGCTGCTGAAAAAAGGGGCCGCAGCAGATAAAAACAGCGCCAGGGTTTCCATTATGATGGGCCGGGTTCTGATGGCGAAAGGGGATTATGCGAAAGCGGTGGAAAGCTTGCAGCGCGTGATTTCCCAGGATAAAGAGCTGGTCAGCGAGACGCTGGAGATGCTGCAGACCTGCTATCAACAGCTGGGCAAAAATGACGAATGGGCAGAATTCCTGCGCCGTGCGGTAGAAGAGAATACTGGCGCAGCGGCTGAGCTAATGCTTGCCGATATTCTGGAAGCCCGGGAAGGAACTGAAACCGCACAGATCTACATTACCCGTCAGCTGCAGCGTCATCCAACCATGCGTGTATTCCATAAGTTGATGGATTACCACCTGAATGAAGCCGAAGAGGGCCGTGCAAAAGAGAGCCTGATGGTGCTGCGTGATATGGTGGGTGAACAGGTACGCAGTAAACCGCGCTATCGTTGCTCTAAGTGTGGTTTTACGGCTTACACCATGTACTGGCACTGTCCCTCCTGCCGCGCCTGGTCAACGATTAAGCCGATTCGTGGAATGGATGGTCTGTAATTTCAAAAAAAACGCAAATTTAGTTACAACATCCTTATTGCTTTTTTTTAGCGTAAACTCAGGCTTCGGTGCCAGAACTGTCTGGCAGAGGGGAATCGCGTCTGTTAATTCTTCGCTACCCCGGGTAGAATGCACGCCGTTTACCCATATTGCGCCGCATCTGGCGCCCATCTTAAAGAAGGTCTGGTTATGACGTTTACTGCTTCATCTTCTTCCCGCGCTGTTACCGATTCTCCTGTCGTTGTTGCTCTGGATTATAATAACCGCGATAAAGCACTGGCATTTGTCGACAGAATCGATCCCCGTGATTGCCGCCTGAAGGTGGGCAAAGAGATGTTTACGCTATTTGGACCACAGTTGGTTCGTGATCTACAGCAGCGCGGATTCGATATCTTTCTGGACCTGAAGTTTCACGACATCCCGAATACCACGGCCCATGCAGTTGCGGCGGCAGCGGATCTTGGCGTATGGATGGTTAACGTCCACGCATCGGGCGGGGCGCGCATGATGACAGCGGCGCGGGAAGCGCTGATGTCATTTGGTAAAGATGCGCCGCTTCTGATCGCAGTAACGGTATTAACCAGTATGGAAGCCAGCGATTTGTTGGACCTGGGGGTGACGTTGTCACCTGCGGAACATGCAGAGCGTCTGGCCGCTCTGACGCAAAAGTGCGGGCTGGACGGTGTGGTGTGCTCAGCGCAGGAAGCGGTGCGCTTTAAGCAGACGTTTGGTGAGCAATTTAAGTTGGTCACCCCAGGTATCCGTCCACAGGGTAGCGAGGCTGGCGATCAACGTCGTATCATGACGCCAGAGCAGGCGCTGGCCGCAGGTGTCGATTATATGGTGATTGGTCGTCCGGTGACCCGGTCAGACGATCCAGCGCAGACCCTGAAAACGATTAATGCGTCGCTGAAGCGAGGTGCCTGATGAAAGACTCTGACAGCCGCCTGGTCTGGTCCACAGAGACGGGGCGAATTGATGAACCCAAAGCGACTCTGGTGCGTCCGAAAGGTGACGGTATTGTACGTATTCAGCGTCAGACCAGCGGAAGGAAAGGGAAAGGCGTTTGCCTGATTACCGGCATTGACCTTGCTGATGCGGAACTGTCCAAATTAGCCGCAGAGCTGAAGAAAAAATGCGGATGCGGCGGCGCGGTAAAGGACGGCATTATTGAAATTCAGGGTGATAAGCGTGATTTGATTAAATCGTTCCTCGAAGCCAAAGGCATGAAGGTTAAGCTGGCTGGCGGTTGACGAAAAAAGCCACGGTATTATGTGTACCGTGGCTTTTTGTTAACTGTATATATTCGTCATACTTCGCGTTGCTGGTGCGTTGGCTTTGTTACCCGTCCCATCTGTTAACCTCGCCCCTGCGGGCTTTTGTCCCGCAACCCGAATTATGTAGAGTATATATGTTGTATTACAGACAAAAAATAATCGTATTATTGTGTCGAGCCGGTCAACCGTAGATCAATTACGATTATTTACCTACCTGGTGGCCAATGACGCCACCGACTGCGGCACCACCCAACGTACCCAGCGTGCTGCCGTCAGTTAAGACTGCACCACCCAAAGCCCCAGCGCCCGCGCCAATTGCGGTGTTACGGTCGCGTTTAGACCAGTTAGAACAGGCGCTCAGAGACATTGCCAGAGTAATAGCCAGTACGGCGGCGGTCATTTTTTTGCTCGTTACAAACATAATACTTTCTCCTGAATTAATGATTCACGGGATCCAGTTCTCTTTAATTATAGTTAATAAAGAAGCACATTAAAGAGTCTTTCCGCAAAACCGTGTTGCGCAGGGGTACTTTAATCACGCAGGTGATAGTCACTTCCTGTTATATCGCTAACATTAATTTTACGACTTTACTCTGCAAACGACAGGTAAATAGTCTTAATTGGCAGATAAGAATCATCTCAGAGGAAAGGTGATATGCCGGCTGGCTAATCACCTGAAAAAATATGGGTTTACTGAGCGTCGATAATATTTACCGTCAGCCCACTCTGTTCCATGTGCATTTGCGCGCTGGCGCTGATTTTAGAATCAGTAATCACGCGACTGAATCGCTCTACCGGGCCAAGCGGGTAGGGGTGTAATGTGCCAAATTTTGAGCTGTCCGTCAGGACAATGGCTTCACTACCTTTTTCCAGAACGGCGTTGACTACGTCGGAGCGCATCATATCGCGCCCGGTAAAGCCCGTGTCGGCCTGCCAGCCATCAATACCGATAAATGCCTTACTGAAGTGAACCTGCTGAATAAACTGACGAGTGAGCGGCCCAACCATACTTTCGCTCTTTTTCTGGTAGATCCCGCCCAGCAGGATAACCTCGCAGGGGGTCTCTTTGAGCAAATGGGCTATGTAGCTACTGACCGTAATGATGGTGACATCTTTTTGCTCCGCGAGGGCTCTCGCCAGCAGCGCATTGCTACTGCCGTTTTCGATAAAGACCGATTCACCGGGGTTAACCAGCGACGCTGCAAATTCCGCCAGCTGCCGCTTGAGCGTGTAATTCGTCATCATCCGCGTTTCGACATCTTCACTATCCAGCGAGACAGCAAAACCGTGTGCACGGCGTAAATAACTCTGTTTTTCAAGGGTGTTGAGATCCTGTCGAATCGTCACTTCGGAAACACCGGTGATCTTAGCCAGTTCAGCCACGCTCATCTGACCTTTATCGATCACCATTTGTAAAATTGTCTGTTGTCGCGAATTCATAGCATTAATTTTTATTACGGTGTGGAACCGTGGAGTCGATTAATAACGCACGGTCCTGATTCTGGGCGTACCCGCGTTCAGACCGTGCATGAAACGTTCAAATCTCCCAGGGTGCCCTGGGGTTGCTGGCTGGGGAATCAGCGTCTTCCTTCGCCTGACTTAACAGCTCCGCCTTAAGAATTTCAAGATTACGGATCGCAGAGTGGTAATCGCCAGCGACAAGGATATCCAGTACGGTATCAATGCGTTCGGCAACGCGCTGTGCGTTGATATCAGACATAGGCATTATCCTTTCATCGAAATGAGGCTGGAATTAATGATGCAAAAAATAACATCAAAAGAGAAGAGGAGAAACAGGATTAACCGGAACCATTACGGAATATCATATATTCCGTAATTACAACCAGATATGTTCTGAATGTTCGTCCTCATTTCTGACCGGCTTAGCGCATTTTCTTATTCAGATAGCGCTTATACCAGCGTTCAAAAGCGACTGCTGGCATCGGTTTCGCAAACAGAAAGCCCTGCCGCTCATTTACCCCGTTCTTGGTTAAAAAAGCATCTTCTTTAGCGCTCTCAACGCCCTCGGCAATGACCTGCAAATTTAATGCCTGTGCGACAGAGACAATAGCACGCACCAGCGACTGAGAAACGGGTTGCTTCTGAATGTCCCTGACAAAGTCGTGATCGAGTTTTATGGCGTCGATAGGGAACCGCACAAGTTGAGAAAGTGACGAATAACCGGTACCAAAATCATCCAGATGAACCTGTGCGCCTAACCGACTGAATTGCTGAATAAAAGTAAGAGCCAGTTCTTCATTCTCAATCAGGCAACGTTCCGTCAGCTCAATATCAATGGGGCAATACTCAAAATTCAGGTCATGCAGTACCTGTTTTAAGTCGGTGAAGATGGYCTGATCGGCCAGCTGACGTGCGGAAATGTTGACCGCGACGCGCAGGTTAATGCCTTTATCGCGCCATTTTGCGACCTGCCGTATC